>CAVPRG010000021.1:0-125550 GCA_963707745.1 uncultured Actinomycetota bacterium | reverse complement strand
AGCAAGCTGCACGGCACCGAAGGCGATGCCGATGCCGGCGCCGATCCAGTTGGACGCATTCGTTCCGCCCGCAACGCGGTGGGCCTCGAGGCGGGGTCCCTGGAGTGCCTTCGCGACCAAGTATCCGCCGAGGACCTGCGGGACAAGGAACGCGGCCGACGGAATGGACGACGGCGCGATGACCGCGATCCACAAGATGACCGCGGTCACGACGAATCCTGCTGTGACAGCGGCGGCGGCGGCGGACTTCTGACCCCACTTCCAATAGTTGAGCGCGAGGACGACGCCCCCGGCGGCCGGACTGCCCAGGGCGGTGGCCCAGGCGACGCTCGCGACGGAGTGCGGCCGGCTAGCCGGGGGCGGAGTCGTCGGAGGGAGTGGAAGTGGTTGGGGTGGTTGAGGTTCCATCGATTTCGCTCCTGCCATCGGGGAGGGGCTCGGGCAGCGCTGGAACAGCGTGCGGTGTCCATTGCGCTGGTCTGTCTTTACGACCGGTCGTCGCCCCATTATCGGATCACGATCGACGGCGTGGCCGAATTCGGCAGCATGCGCGGTCAGTCGGCGGCCGTGCTCGCTGCGGGGCACTGCCCGACGGCGCGGCCGCAGGCGATGGGATCACACAACCGGCACAGCGCGCCGCCGACGGGATCCCGATCTTGGCGACGCGCAGCCAGGCGTGCGGTCACGAGGTTGCCGATCATCACCTCGCAGATGCTCGCCAGCTGCAAACGATCCTCGGCGGTCAATCCGTCGAGAGCTGTCGTGACAGCCGCGGCCCTCTCCGCCCGCAGGCGTTGAGCCAGGGCGCGTCCGCGCCGAGTGAGCGTGACCGCCAGTGTGCGGCCGTCATGCCCGGGCCGACGGGCGATCAATCCTTCGTCGACCATCCGATTGGCGAGTCGAACGGTGCCTGAATGGCTGATTCCGATCAGTCGGCTCACCGACCGGATCGATCCGCCGCGCGCGAGGTCGAGCAGCGTGACGAGTGCGGTGGCGGCGGTGGCGTCGAGGCCTGCGGCAGCCGCGGCATCGGCTCCGATCGCGTCGCCGAGGCCAAGGGCGGCGGCGCCCACCAGGTTGACCAGACGCGCTTCCTCGTTGCGGTTCACTGGGCCGCCACGGCGACTGCGTTTGAACGGTGGAGCATCGGGGTACAAAACATATGACTCGATCATACATTCATTCGAAGGGAGCAGAGTCATGACGAATTTGATAGCTTCGGCCGAGGTCGATGTCGCCGCTTCGGCCGACAAGGTATGGCACGCGTTGACCGACCCCGACAGTGTCGAGAAGTACTTCTTCGGCGCCCGAGTCGACACCGACTGGCGGCCTGGCAGTTCCATCGTGTGGCGAGGTGAGTTCCAGGGCAAACCGTTCGAAGACAAGGGCGAAATCGTTGAGGTCGACGAGAATCGGTTGCTCCGCATGAAGCACTTCAGCCCACTGAGCGGGTTGGAGGACGTCCCGCAGAACTACCACGCGCTCACGTTCACGCTCGCCGAGCGCGGGACTGGCACCCACGTCGAGCTCAGTCAGGACAATAACGGCAGTCGTGACGAGGCCGACCAGTCCGCAGCGAACTGGGCGGCGGTGTTGCAAGGGCTGAAACGAGTCGTCGAAGGGTGACGGGCCTCATCCGTCAGCGCGACGATCGAGCGGACGCCACCACCGGGACCAGAATCGGCGCCTTCGACCGACGAAAGCCGGTCCCGCGGGCCGACGAACGAGTCGACATCGCACGCCGAAGTGGTCGGACGGAAAGACCCGCGGATGCGCGCTCGACACCGGCTCGGTGCCCAACAGGTCGATGCTCGAGGCGGCCCAGCTGGAACTGCCGACGAGCACGCGGTCGAAGCGGACATGTCGGTGCTTGTTCTTGCTGTCGTACCGCATGTGGTTGATGGAGGTGTCTTCGGTGAAGCCGTCCTCGTCCGGGCGCAGGGCCGGCCAGACATCGTGGTAGGGCCCAACGATCCGCCGGTTCTCGTCGTCGCGCATGTTGAGGTCGCCGAGGATCACCACGTCGTCCGCGGATCTCACGGTGCGGAAGATCCTGCGCAGCTGCCTAGCCCGCAACCGCGCACGCTGCTTGCCGCTTTCGAGGTGCGCGGAGCAGACGAACAGCGGTGAGCCGTTGATCACGAACTCGGCCAGGAGGAATCCCCGTGCCAGCCGGGTCGGAAGTGGGTTGTAGGTGACCCGGGTGACGGGCAACCGGGACAGCAGCAACATGCCGTAGTTGCCGAGTTCGGTCCCGACGACCGCGCTGCGGGAGTAGTGATCCCGAATCCACGGCTGTGCGTCGAACACGGCGAGCGCAACAGGCGTGACTTCCTGAAAGACCATGACATCGGGCATGTCTCGGGAGAGCAGGTCGACGATCGCACGGTAGCGTTCGTCGGCGAAGTACGGGTTGAACCAGATGTTGAACGTCGTCACGGTCAGCTGGTCACGGGCCACGTCACCGGCGGCGTCGACGTCGATCCAACGGTTCTGCGCGGGGTCGAAGCCGCCGATCGGAACCTGCCGTCGCCGTCTCATGCCGGCGGTCACACCCAGTCGTCCATGACCACACCGCTTCCCGCTAGCCGGAATCCACCCTGGACGCTAGCGGCATTGGTTGCCCTTCGGCATTGGGATGGAATTCAAATCGCAGTCGCGGAGTTCGAGTAAGCAACAGCCGCATAGCAGCGATGACCAAGGAGAGCGACCATGTTCAACCGGGTGACACGTTCGTCCGCGCGCAGCGCGAGCAATGCGTTCGGGCGCGGCGTCGTTGCGTTGAGCGCCGGTCTGTTGTCCGCGACCAGCCTGATCGGGTTTGCGCCGGCCGCTTCAGCGACGGATGTCTGCGCCGACGTGGAGGTGGTGTTCGCTCGTGGGACGGCCGAACCTGCAGGGGTCGGGTTGGTCGGCCAAGCGTTCGTCGACGCACTGCAGAGCGATCTCCACGGGAAGTCGGTGCGTGTCTACGCGGTGAATTACCCTGCGTCGTACGACTTCCTGAAGGCCGTCGACGGCGCCAACGATGCCAGCACTCATGTGCAGGCCACCGCCGCCGCGTGCCCCACCACCAGCATCGTGCTCGGCGGGTTCTCGCAGGGTGCTGCCGTGATCGACGGCATCACTGCGGACCCGGGTGCGCTGTTCGGCATGGGTCAGCCCATGCCGCCCGAGGTGGCGAATCACGTTGCAGCAGTGGCTGTCTTCGGCAATCCCCTGGACCGGTTCGGTGGTCCGCTCACCGCGCTGAGCCCGCTGTACGGCGCCAAGACCATCGACCTGTGCAATGGCGCCGACCCGGTCTGCTCCGACGGCGACGACCGTGCCGCGCACAGTCTCTATGTCGAGTCCGGATTGACAAGCCAGGCAGCAACCTTCGTGGCGGGCCGGCTCAACGGGCACGGCCCGGCGGCGGTGACCGAGCTCGCCTCGGGATCCGGGACCTGAGCGTCCAATCCGACCGCCAGTGTTCTCGGGTAACCACCTGAAACGAGAACACGAGGCAAATCGACGCGGCACGAACAACACGAGCGCCGATCTTGCGGATTCAGAACCGGTCGGTCGTAACCAGTTGTACGTTCTAGGACGATCGGCGGGTCGCCACATCTCATGGCAAAGGTAGGGCCCAATGAAGCTACCGCGGGCACTGCACGCACAGCTCTACCTGCTGGCATACGGCCGGAAACACCACCGATTCGGCGACATCGGATCGACTGCACACTGGCTCCTCGGCTGCGCTCTGCGCGCCGCGATGCTGACCGACCTGTACCTGACCGGTTACGTGGAGGACAGGGACGGGAATCATCCCGGCCCGCGCCGGGGTCTACGACGAAGACATGGTCGGCGGCCTGGCCGATCGGGTAACCGCGGCGCTGCGCAACATCGTCGACGGCCGACCAGCCGAGCCGCGGCCACTCGCCCTGGGTCTGCTCGCCGTCCAAGCGCAGCTGCCCGTGGTCGACGGCTTCATGGCGAATCCGCCGCACCGTGAGCAACTGCGCGAAATGATCCTTGCCGCAATCGAACCCATTCTCGGACTGCACCACGCGATACACGTGTATTGGGGCGATGTGCGTTCAAACCCGAGCGGGGCATGCGGCGGCGGCGCGGTCGGCTGCGCCGGTGGGGTCTGACGGGAATCCGCAGCCCTCGGCCACCTCGTCGTCGCGCTTGCCACACGCTGGCATCCTGGTGTGGTGGGCCTCGTCATTCGGTTGATCGAATTGCTGGTCGTCGTCGCCCCCCTGGTCGGATTGATCATCGCCGGCCGGAGGGCGTGGTCGGCGGCGCAGAGCCGGCAGGACGACGGCTCGACCGAAGGGATGTCCGCGCCGGGCGAGCCGGCGAACAGCAGGTCGGTGCAATGGCGGGCGATATCGCGTGCGGTCAAGGAGCACGACCGGACGGACACCCGCTGGCTGGACTACGAACTCGACGTCAGCAAGCTTCTTGACTTTCCGGTGATGACCGACATGCGCGATCCGCTCACCGCGCGATTCCACCGCGCCAAATTGCGGGCCGACCTCATCCGGCCGGCGAAGGCCGAAGACCTGCTCGACGACCGCGAAGCGGCCCGTGAGTACCTCGACGCCGTCGAGGAGTACGTGAGTGCGTTCAGCGTGGCGGAAGCCGAGGCGTTTCGCCGGCGCCGCAACGACTTCTCGCCGACAGAACAGCAACGGTTGACCCGTGCCTTGAGCTTGCTGCGGGTAGCTACGAACGCGGCTGCGACGCCCCAGGAACGCGAGATCGCCTACGACCGCGCCGGTAGGGAACTCGAGGGGCTGGTCGTGCTGCCCGAGCGGACCCGAGCGGAAATCGAGCAAGGAATCGCGGGCGAACTGGGCGCCTGAGTCGGCAGCCGGCTCAGTCCGGGCGTCGGCCCGCGGACGCGGACTCGGCCAGCACCATGCACAACGCGTCCAGTGCGCCCGCCCACGCACTGTCCGACGGAGTCGCGTAGCCGATCACCAGCGCGTCCCGGTCGGGACGCAGCGACTCGGAGCCCTGGACTTCATATCGGAAGTCGGCCAGTCCCTTCACCGCCAGGTCGCGAGCGGCGGCCGACTGCACGACGGAGCGTTCGGTGCCACGCGGAAGTTCCAGTACCGCTTGAAGTCCCGCGGCGATGCCGGAGACCCGAACTTCGGGCGCCCGCTCCGCCAGCGCCGCCACCAGTTGGTCGCGGCGGCGCCGATAGCGCAACCGCATCGAGCGCACATGACGGTCGTACGCGCCCGATGCGATGAAGTCAGCGAGCGTCAGTTGCTCGAGCGTGCTCGACCAGTCGACGTGTCCCTTCGCCGCGGCGATCGCGGGGATCAGTTCCTCGGGCGGAACCATCCACGCAAGCCGCAGCCCCGGCGCAAGGGACTTGCTCGCCGAACCGAAGTAGACGACGCGGTCGGGGTCGAGCCCCTGCAGAGCACCGACCGGCTCGCGGTCGTATCTGAACTCCCCGTCGTAGTCGTCCTCCAGAATCAGCCCACCCGTGTCACGCGCCCAGTCGATGGCCGCGGCACGCCGCTCGGGGCGCAACGCAACGCCCGTCGGATACTGATGGGCAGGCGTCAACAACACCGCGCTCACGGACTCCGCGAGTGCCAGCTCCTCAGTGCGCGTGCCGCGTTCGTCGACTGCGACGGGCACCAGCTCAAGGCCCGCACCGCTGAGCACGTCGCGATAGTTCTCGAAGCCGTACGCCTCGACGGCCACCGCCCGGGCCCGCCGAGCCCGGAGTACCTGGGCCAGCAGCGTCAGTCCCTGGTGAAATCCCGAGCAGATGACCACCCGCGCAGGCTCGACGTACACCCCGCGCACGCGGGCCAGGTAGTCCGCGAGCGCCGTGCGCAGTTCCAGCCGTCCGAGGGGGTCGCCGTAGCCGAACGCGTCGTGCGGCGCGGCGGTGAGCGCACGACGCGCGGCGCTGAGCCATTGCGTCCGCGGAAATTCGGCGAGATTCGGAGCACCCGGCAGCAGGCCGTGAGCGGGAAAGCGCAGCGCGGCCTCAGCAGGGGTAGGCGGGGGCGCGGCCCGGCGCAACTGTGCGCGCCCGGCCACCCGGGTTCCGGAACCCTGCTCGGCGACCAGCCACCCCTCGGCGATCAAGTCGGCGTAGGAGTTGGCGACCGTGTTCCTGGCGACCCCCAGGTCTGCGGCCAACGAACGGGACGACGGTAGCCGGGCGCCGGGTGCCAGGCGCCCCGTGCGCACCGCCTCTCTCAAGGCGTCCATCAGGCCGGCGCGCAAACCAGGTGCGCTCGGCTCCAGGTGCAGGTCGAAACCGGCCGAAGAGGCCCGCTCGTCGTCGGAAGTGGCCCACTGATCTGACATAGAAGTGGACTATATGCCTATGCCAATTGGAACGTACCGTCGAAGTCGTACTCCCGAATGAGTCGAGGAGCCCGACGAAGGACGACGACATGAGCACCACCCTGATCCGCCTCACGGCGCTGGCGGCGAGCAGCGTCGCGGCAGCGGCGATCCTTGCCGCGCCGATGGCGCAAGCCGGGCCGCTTCCGACGCTTTGCATCTTGACCGCAGCAAGCCCGTGTCAGTCCGGCACCGGCAAGCCCACCAGCCCGCTTCAGCTCGTGGGTTTCGATCCCTCGGGCGTCGCGCCTTCGACTCCCGGAGCTCGCTGACATGACCGACCCCGGCATGCGCATCTACTTCGCAGGCGCCTCCGGCGTCATCGGTGGCCGTCTCGTACCGCTGCTCGTCGCGGCCGGTCACACGGTCGGCGCGATGACGAGGTCGGCCGAGAAGGCCACGCGGCTGGCTTCCATCGGTGCGGAACCGATCGTGTGCGACGTGTTCGACCGCCCCGCCCTGACCCGGTCCGTTCGCGCGTTCTCGCCCGATCTCCTGCTGCACGAACTGACCGACCTCCCCGACGACCTGGAGAGCCTGCCTGCGGACTCCCTGCTGAACGCGCGGATCCGCTCCGAGGGCACCCGCAACCTCCTCGACGCGCTGGAGGGTCTGAACTCCCCGAAGGTCGTGGCCCAAAGCGTCGCGTGGACGATGCGGCCGGGCGCTGAGGCTGACGCGGTGGCGGAACTCGAGAAGGTCGTACTCGCGGCCAACGGAGTCGTGCTGCGCTACGGCCTGCTCTACGGGCCCGGCACCTACTTCGAAGCCGACCCTCCCGCCGACCCGCGCGTACACATCGACGTCGCCGTCGCGCGAACGCTCGACGCCCTCGGCGCTGCCCCTGGCATCGTGACGATCGTCGAATGACTCGTCAACGCAGGCTGGACACCGCGGCAGGCCGGCTGCCCCTCGGCGGGGGATGGGAGTTCGCGGGCGCGGCCGCGACCTTCACCAGTGTGTACCTTGCGGCGGGCGCGCTGATGCCGCTACTGGTGGTCTACAAGGAGCGATGGGCGCTTCCCGCAACGCTTCTCACGCTTGCCTTCGCCGTCTTCGCCGTGGGCTTCCTGGTTGCGGTGCTCATCCTGGGGTCGCTCTCCGACCGTGTCGGGCGACGCCCGGTGCTCATCGGAGCGCTGATCGTTCAACTCGCATCGAACGTGATGTTCCTCGTCGCTCCCGACATCGGGTGGGTGATCGCCGCGCGCGTCGTACAGGGCTTCGCCACCGGTGCCGCCACGACGGCCTTCACGGCTGCGCTCGTCGAACTCGCGCCACCGAGCCGAAAGGCGTTGGGCGCGGCGATCGGCGGCGTCAGCCTGACCGGCGGGCTCGCTGCCGGATCCTTCCTGGCGGGTCTCGTCGTTCAGCTGACGACTCACGCCAATGCCGTCGTATTCGTGGTCCTGTGCGTGGCCACGGCATCGGGGATCGGTGTCGTCGCGTGCACGCCCGAGACGGTGACTCGCGTACCCGGTGCGTTACGCGCGCTGATTCCCCGGGTCGCCGTCCCGCCCAGTGCGAGGAGGGAGTTCACCGCGGCGCTACCGGTGCTCGCCGCAATCTGGATGATCGCGGGTCTCTCGGGCGGGCTCGCCCCGAGCCTGGTACGCAGCGTCTTCCTGGTGAACAGTGGACTGCTGAACGGACTTTCGGGCTCAGTTGCGCCAGCGATGTCGGCGCTCGTTGGCATCGCGGTCGGCCCGTTGAGCGCGCGGCGTGCGATGACCGGCGGCATGTACGCCTCCGTCGTCGGGGTGGTAGGCATCGTCGGCGGTGTCTCCGCTGGAAGTCTCGCCATCATGATCATCGGGCAGGCGATCGCAGGGGCTGGCTTCGGAGCTTCCTTCGCCGCGGCGCTGCGGCTGGTCGTCCCGCTCGCGATGGAACACGAGCGCGGCGGCCTGGCGGCGGCGATCTACGTGGTCTCCTACGCGGCTTTCGGCGTGCCGGTCGTGCTCGCGGGCCAGGCGGCGGGCCCGTTCGGAATGGCGCCGACGGTGTTCTGGTTCGGAGTGGCTGCCGTCGTGTTGGCACTACTCGGACTCGGTGCGCAGCAGGGGCTGGCACGTGCCTGCGTGAACCCGTCCGATGCCGTTACGACGGCGGCGGGCTGAGCCTCAACTGTCTGCTTCCGTTTCGCGAACCCCTCATCGGGGCGATCCCCGGCCGACCGCGCCACCGTCGATAGCCGTATCGCGCCGCGAATGCACCGATGATCGCGGTCACGCACCACACTCCGATGGCGACAGTACGCCAAGGGTGACGACAGGTCTGAGATCGATGCGCCGAGCGCGGTGTAGACGAAGGCGCGCGGCGCCGAGCCGACGAACGCTCCGACGGCCATCTGCCACAACGGGACTCGCGAACGCACCGAATGCGTAGGACGCCAGCGCATCGGAGATGCCGGGCACGAAGCGCTGGCCGACGACCGCCCACAAGCCACCCCGTCCGATCCGGGCGTCGAGCCGGTCGGCGCGCTCTGCGCCGAGCAACGCACGTGCGCCGTCTCGGCCGGCCCGTCGGCCGATGAGGCTGGTGATGGTCGCGGTGCCCACTGTCGCGCCCAGCGTCATCAACGTGCCGAGCAGCGGCCCGAACAGCACGCCGCTACCAGCGGCCAGGATCGGGCCGGGGACGAACACCGCGCCCAGCACGGCCGACACCACGACGTACGCCAGTGGTGCGGCGGCTCCGGTGGCCGCCACCGTTCGCCGGACGGCCTCCACGTCGACGATTCGCATGACCGCCACCAGATAGAACAGCCCGAGTAGGAACGCCGCGAAGAGGGCGAGCCGCACGATGTGGCGCCGTCGAGGTGGCGCGGGGGAACCGTCGCTGTTGGCCATGCTGAACGCGATCCTGCCGCACCGCGCGCACACTGTCGCGTTCAGCTACCGTCACCACCCGTCCTGAAGACGCCGGACAAACTGCCCCGCATCACGTCATGGAGGCAGCCCCGTGATGCGCCCAAAGCCTCCCCTGAACCGGCGACCCGGGATTGACTACGGACTTTCAAGGGTTCGAGCACCGGTCTTTGGCGAGAGGCTGGTTTCACCAGTCAAACGCTTCCTCCCGAAAGGCTCACCATGAAGGTCGTAGTCATCGGCGGCACCGGGCTCATCGGCTCGAAGGTCGTCTCCAATCTCATCGAACTGGGTCACCAGCCGGTCGCGGCCTCACCCCAGACGGGCGTCGACACACTCACCGGTGAGGGCCTGGCGGAGGCCTTCTCCGGGGCGCAGGTGGTCGTCGACGTCTCGAACTCGCCCTCGTTCGAAGACGACGCGGTCATGCAGTTCTTCACCACCTCGACCACCAACCTCTTGGCCGCCGAGCAGGCCGCCGGGGTCGGACACCACGTCGCGCTGTCCGTGGTGGGCGCCGCAGGTGTTCCAGACAGCGGCTACATGAGGGCGAAGGCGGCCCAGGAGAAGCTGATCAACGAATCAGGCGTGCCGTATTCGATCGTGCGCGCGACGCAGTTCTACGAGTTCGTCACCCGCATCGCCGACTCCGCAACGGACGGCGACACCGTTCGGCTGCCGCACGCGTGGATGCAGCCCATCGCCGCCGCCGACGTCGCTACGGCCGTCACCGACGCGGCCGCCGGGCAGCCCGTCGACGGCGCGACCGAGATCGCCGGACCCGAGAAGATCGCCATGGACGACTTCATCCGCGCGGGTCTCGCCGCACACGGTGATCCCCGAGTGGTGGTCGCCGATCCCAATGCGCCGTACTTCGGCGCCGTCATCGACGACACCAGCATCGTCCCCCTGGGCAGCGCCATCGTCTTCCCCACCCGCTTCGCCGACTGGCTCTCCGCCAACGTGCCGAGCGGATCACGGTAGTCGAGCGCTCACATGGAACTGACGGAGCGCATCCAGCGGAGATCGCCGGGGCCGTGCTGTTCCTCGCCTCACCCCGCTCCAGCTTCGTCACGGGATCAACCTTGCACGTCGACGGCGGCGGCTCAGCCGTCTGAATCCCCAACCAAGAAAGGAACTTCCGATGTCGATCGAAACGAACGAGGAATCGACCCCGACGTGGCAGACGGCGTTGACCGTCGTTCAGGACGTGCGGCCACCCTTCATCCCGGAAGGCGCCCAGGTGATGACCGTCGTCATCCACTACCCGCCGGGGGATCGGGGTGCGCCCCCGCACCGGCACCCGAGCGGCCCCGCCTTCGGCTACATGCTGGAAGGGGAGATGCTGTTCGAGCTCGAAGGCGAACCGCCGCGGGTCATTCGCGCCGGCGAGGCGTTCTGGGAACCGGGCGGTGACGTCATCCACTATCAGGACGGAAACAACCGCGACGACATCGCCAGTCGCTTCGTGGTCACGATGATGTGCGTGCCGGGGCAGCCGATGCTTCAACTCGTCGACGAAGACGAACTGCAGCGCCGCAAGCACCTACGGGTGCCGCGGGAGCCAGCCTGAAGGCCTGGCGAGATAGCTGCCCGTTGGAAGGCGTTGGTTGCTAGGGCACCTGGACGCAACCGGCCCCTGGCACACAACCGCCGCCGCCGCCGGGGCCGCCGCTGCCGGTGGGTCCGCCGGGGATGGAGCCGCCGCCGCCCTCGGGGCCGCCGCTACCCGTCGGTCCGCCGGGGATGGACCCGCCGCCGCCGCCCGGGCCGCCGCTGCCGGTGGGTCCACCGGGGATGGAGCCACCGCCGCCGCTCGGGCCGCCGCTACCCGTCGGTCCGCCGGGGATGGACCCGCCGCCGCCGCTCGGGCCGCCGGTACCCGACGGTGCACCGGTCTCGGTGCCGCCAACCGTGGTCGTCGCCGTCGTAGGAGTCGTCGATTCGGTGGTGCTGGTGGTCGTCGACGTGGTCGTCGAGGTGTCGCCCTTATCGCTGGAACCACACGCGGCCAGCAGCGGAGTCGCTGCCAGTGCTGCGCTCATGCCCACGACCGCCGACCATCGGCGCAACCCCCGCCAGGAGCTTCCATTCCGTGCTGGGGTCTCACTCTCGAGCATCGCCATGGTTGGCCGCCTCCTCCGTCGCGTCGTTGGTCCCAGCAGTTCTTCCCACAACGCCTCCGTCCTAATCGTCTGAGGAGTAACGAAAATCCGGTGGCGCCGCCAACTACCGGAATGCACGGGCATAGTGAGACAGTCGACAAGCTGCGACCACCGAAGGGATTCATCCATGGGCGACGCCGACGCTGCATCGATTCGAGCGGCGCGAAGCGACTGGGCCAACGAGCACCTCGAGACGTACCTGACCTCTGGTGGAACCAAGGGCCACATCATGGATCTCAGCGCCGTCGGTGGTCGTGAACTGACGACGCATTGCTTGATCAAGTACGTGGGTCGCAAGTCCGGCAAGAGTTACGTCACACCGCTGATCTACGGAAACGTCGGCGGCGAGATCGTGATCGTCGCATCGAAGGGCGGCGCCGACACGCATCCGGAGTGGTACCTGAACATTCGGCAGAGCAACACGATTGGCGTACAGATCGCGACCCAGGCGTTCGAGGCCAGTTGGCGGGAACCCGAAGGCGAAGAACGCCACGACGTATGGGCATTCATGGCCCGCTTGTACCCGCCCTATCTCGCGTACCAGAGGTCGACGAGTCGTCACATCCCGGTGGTGATGTTGAAGACGCTGCGACCGCTCGACGTGTTCACTCCCGATGCGCCGCAGTAGGCGTCAGTCGTAGGTGACCTCGACACGCGTCGGCTCGCCGTTGGGTCCCATCGGTGAGTCGCACTCCACCACCGAGCACACCGGATTGTCATGTGAGGCAAGGAGCCCGACGTGCTGCCGAGCCTAGTCGCGCGCCAACGGCATGATCGACGGATGACGGGAGCCGCGATGCGACGCGTTCTGAGAGTCGGAGCCTGCGTGGGCGGCGCACTGCTGATGGCCGCGTGCGGCGGCAACGCCACCGAGACCGGCGGCACCGGCGCGACGAGTACCGTCACGACATCGCAGCCGCCGGCGCCCGTCATCGTGAGCCCCGATCAACTCGACGCGGGCGCATACCCGACGAAGCCACGTCCGCCGATCGGCACCGCGGGCAATCCCGCCGCAGGCGCGCTCGTTCAGGCGCAGCAGATGGCCGACTTCGTCATCGGGCCGTGGGACGTCGACGAGTCCCTGATCACCCCGTATCTCGAAAGCTTCTACGTGCTCGACAGTCCGGACGGCTTGGCTCAACTGGGACCGGAACCGGTTGTGGCCGCCGCCGGTCGACACGGTTTCGTCAACGGGTTCGCCTCGGCCCGGGAGGCGACGGACAAAGCTGTGATGGTCCATGCGGTGTTGCGCTTCGCCGATCCGGATGCTGCCGCAGCGGCCAGCACCGACATGAACGAGGCCGCATTGCAGGGCTCGATCGCGGGCTCTACTCCAACGGTCGCGGCGATCCCCGGTCATCCCGAAGCCGCAGCCTCCAGCTACCCGTTCACTCCGCGGGGCTCCGACCGCGTGCGGACCACGATCCGATCGTTCAGCCCGCACGGGCCCTACGTGTTCATGGAGTTCGCACAGTCAGTTGACGGTTTCGACCCCGCCGCCGCGCTGGTCGCGAAGGCCATCGAAAGCCAGGGTCCGGTGATCGACCAGTTCAAGGCGGCGGACATGGGCGCATTCGCGGCCGTCGAGGTGGACCCCACCGGCCTTCTGGCCCGGACGCTGCCGCTCACGACTGGCGCTACTGCGGCGAACAACGCCGTGTACGGCGCCCGCGGCGCGTCGCACTTCCAGAGCAATCCGATCGCGTCCACGATCCTGTTCAAGGACACCGGAGTAACCGAGGTGGCGATGGCCGAGACGAATGTCTATGTGGCCAAGGACGCGTCGGCGGCGGGCATGGTCATCAAGGCGTTCAACGACGAGCTCTCCAAGACGGAGGGCACGAACATCTCCGCGCCGGTGCCCAAGATCCCGGACAGCCATTGCTTCGCGTTCCCCAAGGCCTTCTACTGTGTGGCGGCCGCCGACAGGTACGGGATCGAAGCCAGCGGCGAGCAGTTGAAGGACGTCCACCACAAGGTGGGTGCCCAATACATCATGCTCACGGCGAAGTAAGGCGAAACCTCAAGTCCCGCAGAAGGTCTGGTAAGCACCGAAGTCATCCGGGGCAGGTTCGGCGTAGCGTTCGAGGCCGGGACGTTCGTCATACGGCGCGGTTACGGCGTCCAGCAGGCCCTCGACGAGGCTGAGCTCGCCCGCGGTCGCCGCCGCCAGCACCTCCTCGACGAGGTGGTTGCGCGGGACGTAGATCGGGTTGACGAGGTCCATCGCCGCGGGGTCGGGCGCCAAGGCCGACCACCTGGCTGCCCAATGATCGAAGCCGGCCAGGTCGGCGAACAGATCGCGGGCCGGGTCGGCGTCACCGCGTGCACTCCGGCCCAGGGCACGGAAGAACGACGTGTAGTCGACGTGGTTGTCAGCCAGCAGCCCGAGCAGGTCCGCGATCAGCGGTGACATCACCGCGTCCTCGGCGTCACCGGACAAGCCGAGCTTCACCCGCATCCCCGTCGACCATGCAGACTCGTACTGAGAGCCGAAATGGCCGAGTGACTCGGTGGCCAACGCGACGGCCTGCTCCTGATCGTCGGCCAACAGCGGGAGCAGGGTCTCTGCGAACCGTGCGAGGTTCCAGGCGGCCACCGCAGGCTGGTTGCCGTAGGCGTAACGGCCGCCGTAGTCGATCGAGCTGAACACGGTCGCGGGGTCGAACGCCTCCATGAATGCGCACGGCCCGTAGTCGATGGTCTCGCCCGAGATCGTCATGTTGTCGGTGTTCATCACCCCGTGGACGAACCCGACCAGCATCCACTGGGCGACCAGCCCGGCCTGCCGCGCGGCGACCTGCTCGAACAACGCGAGGTACGGGTTTTCTGCGGACGCAGCTACCGGGTAGTGGCGCGCGATCGCGTAGTCCGCCAGCCGTCGCAACAGGTCCAGCTCGCCCGAGGCCGCAACGTATTGGAAGGTGCCAACGCGCAGGTGACTGCTCGCCACGCGCGCGAGCACCGCACCGGGCAGGGGAGTGTCGCGATACACCGGTCGCCCCGTCGCTGCCACGGCGAGCGCGCGCGTCGTCGGAATCCCTAGTGAGTGCATCGCCTCGCTGACCACGTATTCGCGCAACATCGGGCCGACGGCGGCAAACCCATCGCCGCCCCGGGCGAACGGGGTGGCTCCAGACCCCTTGAGGTGCAGATCGCGCCGCGCCCCGCCCGGTCCGACGAATTCGCCGAGCAGCAGCGCACGCCCGTCGCCGAGTCGGGGGCTGTACCCACCGAACTGGTGTCCGGAGTAGGCCTGCGCCACCGGCGTGGCCCCGTCGGGCACGAGATTGCCCAGAAGGAATCGCAGGCCGTCCGAGCTTCTCAGCCAAGACGCATCGAGGCCCAATTCGGCGGCAAGCGGCTCGTTGAGTGCAAGCAGCTGCGGCTCGGGGGCGTCGGCGGCCTTCCACGCAACGGCCAGTTCCGGCAGTTCGCGTGCGAAGCCGCGATCGAGGACGACGGCAGTTTCTGGCGCAATGCTCACGACAACCAGATTACGGAGCCGTCGGCCGTGGCGGCCTCCGCACAGCGGTGTGACAGGCCAGTTCGGTAGGGTGATGGCTTCGCGGGGGGCGAGTCGATCGCCTGGGCCGACATCGCGGTCGGCGGGCCGCATCAGGTAATCATTCGACGAGGAGCAGTCCCTTGAGCCTTAACACCATCGCGCTCGAGCTTGTGCCGCCCAACGTGGAGCGTGGACGCGAGCAGGCCGTGGAGGACGCTCAGAAGGTGCTGAAGAGCGCCGCGGAGGCTGGCCTCGAAGGCCGGATCCGGCACGTCATGATCCCGGGGATGATCGAAGAAGACGGCGATCGGCCCATCGAGATGAAGCCCAAGATGGACGTGCTGGACTTCTGGTCGATCATCAAGCCGGAGCTCCCCGGCGTGAACGGGCTGTGCACCCAGGTCACTGCCTTCCTCGACGAGCCGACGCTGCGCAACCGGCTGACGGTGCTGGGCGACACCGGGATCGAGGGCATCGCGTTCGTCGGCGTGCCGCGCACGATGAACGACGGTGAGGGCTCGGGCGTCGCACCCACCGATGCCCTCTCGATCTTCGACCAGCTGGTTCCCAACCGCGGCGTCATCCTCATCCCCACCCGCGAGGGTGAGCATGGCCGCTTCGACTTCAAGTGCAACCGGGGCGCCACCTACGGCATGACCCAGTTGCTGTACTCCGACGCGATCGTGGACTTCCTCACCGAGTTCGCCAGGACCACCGACCACCGGCCCGAGATTCTGCTGTCGTTCGGCTTCGTCCCGAAGGTCGAGACCAGGGTGGGTCTGATCGACTGGCTCATCCAGGACCCGGGCAACGCCGCCGTCGCCGCCGAGCAGCAGTTCGTCAAGACGTTGGCCAGCACCGAACCAGGACAGCGTCGGAAGTTGATGGTCGACCTCTACAAGCGGGTCATCGACGGCGTCGGCGGGCTGGGCTTTCCGCTGAGCGTCCACTTCGAGGCGACCTACGGAGTGAACACCCCGGCCTTCGAGACCTTCGCCGACATGCTGGCTTACTGGGCGCCCGACCAATCCTGAGCCGCGCCGGGACGTGGTGGCCACAACCGCGACTCCCGACGCTCCGCCCGGGCTGCCTTTCGAAATGCCCGCCTCAGAGCGACAACGCCACACACGGATGCGGGCATTACGAGTCGCTTCGAGGTGGGCAATTCCATCTTCAGGTGCGGCGGCGAACCGTGTGGTAGACGTGACTGCGCCGCGATGAATTCCACCGCCGGGTGGAGTCGGTACGGATAGCCGGCAATCGTTTCAGAGTGGAAGGCGGACATCGCCGTGAACACACCCCCGATCGTGTCTGCGCAGGAGTGGGAGAAGGCCCGCGAGGAACTGCGCGTCAAGGAGAAGCAGGTCACCCGCGCGCAAGACGCGCTGGCGGCCGAACGCAGGCGAATGCCATGGTTGGCTGTGGACCGGGAGTACTCCTTCGACGGCCCGAAGGGGCGCATGACGCTGCTCGACCTCTTCGACGGCCGTCGTCAGCTGATCGTCTACCGCGCCTTCTTCGAGCCCGGCGTGCACGGTTGGCCCGAACATGCGTGCACCGGTTGCTCGCTGATGGCCGACCAGGTGGCCCATCTCGCTCATCTGAACGCGCGCGACACCACCCTGGTGTTCGCCTCGCGCGCCCCACAGCCCGACATCGCGCGCGTGAAGGCCCGAATGGGTTGGGAAATACCATGGTTCACCATCACTGACGGTTTCGACGCGGACTTCGGCGTCGACGAATGGCACGGCACCAACGTCTTCATCCGCGAGGGAGCGAACGTCTTCCGCACCTATTTCGTCAACAACCGCGGTGACGAGAAGATGGGCGGCACTTGGAGCTACCTCGACATCACAGCGCTTGGGCGCCAAGAGGTTTGGGAGGACTCGCCGGAGGGCTATCCGCAGTCGCCGCCGTACGCGTGGTGGCACTGGCACGACGAGTATCCGGATTAGGCGTGAGCACGCGCTTCGCCCTGGTGGGTCGACGGACGTTCGCCGTGGCCACCGTGGGTTCGGCTGCGCTGCACGGGATCTCGCTGGGACACGCCACCAACCCGGTGGCGGCGGGGTTGATGGTGGTGATGGTCGTTGGGTGCCTCTACTGCGCGCGTGACCTCTGGACGCGGGGCGTGTCGCGCACCTGGATGTTGGTCGCGCTGATGAACCTGGCGATGATCGCCGTCCACCTGCCGATGTCGGCGTCGCACCACCACGGGGCGGCTGCCACTTCGCTCGCCGTACCCGCCGGTTCGACGGCCATGACCCTGGCCACGGCCCTTGCGATGATCGAGGTGGTCGTCGCCGCGACGGTGTTGTTCCACCGCACCCGCGGGCCGGCCCCCGGTCGACTCGGCCGCAGCGCCTAGCTGTCCTGACCCGGCAGGTTGTTGACGGCGTGCCTGCTTGAAATTGGGAGGACCTCCTGACGGAGTGGATGTGTCTGGCATTCACCCGTAGGAGGTCCTCGTGTCTCACGCTAACGCCCGTACCAACCTGTTCGCTCGTCGACTGATCGTCGAGCGTGTCGCTGCTGGTTGGCCACCCGCGCATGTCGCTGAACAGCTGGGTGTTTCGCGGTCGACGGTGTACAAGTGGCTGCGCCGTTATGACGAGGGCGGCGACGCGGCGTTGGCCGATCGCAGTTCGCGGCCGATCCGAATGCCGCAGCGCACCAGTAAGCGGGTCGAGCAGAAGGTGCTCGCCGCCCGGCGACGCCGCAAGCGTGGCGCCGTGGTGCTCGCCGCCGAACTGGGTCTGAATCCGTCCACGGTCGGACGGATCCTGGCACGCCACGAGGTGCCGCATCTGTCGGCGATCGACCCGATCACCGGAGAGTCTGTGCGCTCATCGCGGCGCAGCGCCAACCGCTATGAACACCGCACACCCGGGTCTTTGGTTCACGTCGATGTCAAGAAGCTCGGCCGCATCCCCACCGGTGGCGGGTGGCGGCTGCACGGCCGTGACGCCGCGGTCTCAGTTGCCAACCGGCACAAGAAGATCAGGATCGGCTACGACTACGTCCACACCGCCATCGATGACTACACCCGGTTGGCCTACAGCGAAGTACTGTCCGACGAGAAGGACCTGACCTGCGCGGGATTCCTGCACCGAGCGTTGGCCTGGTTCGCCGACCACGATGTGCGTGTACGGCGTCTGCTCACCGACAACGCCATGGTCTACCGGCGCGGTACGAACTGGGGCTGGGTGTGTGTGGCCTGGCAGCTCAAACGCCGATTCATCAGACCCGGCTGCCCCTGGACCAATGGCAAAGCAGAACGCTTCAACCGGACCCTGCTCACCGAATGGGCCTACGCCAGGGCCTGGGCGTCCAACAGCCTGCGCACACGAGGCCTTGACCGATTCCTACGCCGGTACAACACTCAACGAGGCCACTCCGCCCTCGACGGAAAACCACCCATCAGCCGGCTCGCCGCGTGACAACAACGTCTCAGGTCACGACACCTAGCTGCCGGCGGATCCGCGATTTCGCCGTCGCATTTCGCCCCTGCTGTGCGATTCTACCGTCGGTAGAACCAGGTTCTACTGCCAACAGGCCCGTATTGCTCGAAAGGCGTTTCCGATGCCGCATGCCAAACCGGAAGACCTTCCCAACGCAGGCGGCGGTCGCTGGCCGGCGTCCATGGACCACTTCCGCTCCGTCCAGTGGGGCGACCTAGAAGTCGGTTACACGACCACCGAGGGGGCCCTCGACACCACCGAGCCCAACCGGATCGGCGGACTGCCCGGTGGAGTGTGCACGTGCCCGCACTACGGGTTTGTCATCGAGGGATCGATTACCGCCGTTTACCCCAACACGGATTGGCCAGAGGAGACGATCGGCCCGGGTGAGGTGTACTTCATCCCGGCGGGGCACGTGCTGAAGTACAGCGGACCGACGAACCACCTCGAATTCAATCCTGCGTTCGCGCTGCAACAGACCATGGACGCGATGCAGCGTTTCGCGGAGAAGATGGCCAAAGGCCCGTCGTGACGGCGAGCCCGTGCGGCCACCTATCGTTGCGGGAGTGTCCGATCCGCCCCGCGCCGACGTGCGCGCCTTGCGTGCGCGCCTCGACGGTCTGACGATCCGGGACGCCGCCCGGCTCGGCCGCCGGCTCAAGCAGTTGCGCGGCGTCACTCCCGACAAGCTCGAACGGCTCGCCGACCAGTTCACCGCGGCCGAAGCCCTCGTGGCCTCCCGCATCGCCGCCGTCCCGACGATCACCTACCCCGACCTTCCCGTCAGTGCGCGGCGCGACGACCTCGCGAGGGCGATCACCGAGCACCAGGTGGTCGTGGTTGCCGGCGAAACGGGATCCGGCAAGACCACGCAGCTGCCCAAGATCTGCCTCGAACTCGGCCGGGGCATCCGCGGCACCATCGGCCACACGCAGCCTCGCCGCCTCGCCGCGCGCACCGTCGCGCAACGCATCGCCGACGAATTGGCAACCCCACTCGGCGAGGCCGTCGGCTACACCGTCCGATTCACCGACCAGGCCAGCGACCGCACCCTCGTCAAACTCATGACCGACGGCATCCTGCTCGCCGAGATCCAACGCGACCGCCGCCTTCTGCGCTACGACACGCTGATCCTCGACGAGGCGCACGAGCGCAGCCTCAACATCGACTTCCTCCTCGGCTACCTCCGCGAACTGCTGCCCCGCAGGCCCGACCTGAAGGTGATCGTCACCTCGGCGACGATCGAACCCGAGCGCTTCGCAGCGTACTTCGGCGGCGCCGAAAATGGATCTGGTGGCGGTGCCGAAAATGGATCTGGCGGTGGTGCGCCGATCGTCGAGGTTTCCGGCCGCACCTACCCGGTCGAGATCCGTTACCGCCCATTGGAAGTCGCCATCCCGTCCCCAAGCGACGACGATCCCGACGACCCGGACCACGAGATCGTGCGCACCGAATTGCGGGACCCCACCGAGGCGATCGTCGACGCCGTCGAGGAACTGGCCGCCGAACCACCCGGTGACGTGCTCGTCTTCCTGTCCGGGGAGCGCGAGATCCGCGACACCGCGGAAGCACTGCGGGACGCCCTGAAGGACAACCCGCGCAACACCGAAGTGCTTCCGCTGTACGCGCGGCTGCCGACGGCGGAGCAGCAGAAGGTCTTTCAGCCGAGCCGCATGGCGCGCCGAATCGTTTTGGCCACCAACGTCGCCGAGACGTCGCTGACCGTGCCCGGCGTGCGTTACGTGGTGGATCCCGGCACCGCACGCATCTCGCGCTACAGCCGCAGGACCAAGGTGCAGCGGCTGCCGATCGAGCCGATCTCGCAGGCGTCGGCCGCCCAGCGCGCGGGTCGGTCGGGGCGCGTGGCGCCGGGCGTCTGCATCCGGCTGTACTCGGAGGAGGACTTCGAGGCGCGGCCGCGTTATACCGACCCCGAGATCCTACGTACCAACCTCGCGGCCGTCACCCTTCAGATGGCGGCGCTGGAACTCGGTGACATCGAGGACTTTCCGTTCCTCGACCCGCCCGACGCACGCAGCATCCGCGATGGCGTCCTGCTGCTACGCGAACTGGGTGCCTTCGACCAGCAGGGTGCGATCACCGACGTGGGGCGCCGGCTCGCGCAGTTGCCCGTCGACCCGCGCATCGGCCGGATGATCCTGGCGGCCGACGCCGAGGGCTGCGTGGCCGAGGTGCTGGTCCTGGCGGCGGCCCTCTCGATCCCCGACCCGCGGGAACGGCCCACCGACCAGGAGGAGGCCGCCCGGCAGAAGCACGCCCGGTTCGCCGACGAGCACTCGGACTTCGTCTCCTACCTAAACCTGTGGCGCTACCTGCGGCAGCAGCGAAAGGATTTGTCCGGCAGTGCGTTTCGCCGGATGTGCCGGCAGGAGTTCCTGCACTACCTGCGCATCCGCGAATGGCAGGACCTCACCGGCCAGCTGCGGGACATCGCCCGGGGGCTCGGCATCAAGGAGTCGAACGATCCAGAACCGGCCGATCCCGCCCGCGTGCACGCCGCGCTGACGGCTGGGCTGTTGTCGCACATCGGCCGAAGGGCGAGCGATACCACCGGGGGGCGGGTGGGAAGCAGAAGCAGCACCGGGGGGAGGGTGGGAAGCAGCAGCAGGGAGTACGCCGGTGCGCGCAACTCGAAGTTCGTGCTCGCGCCCGGTTCGGTGCTGACGAAGCGTCCGCCGGACTGGGTCGTGGTCGCCGACTTGGTCGAGACCAGCAGGCTGTTCGGCCGGATGGCCGCGCGCATCGACCCGGGCAGCGTGGAACGCATCGCCGACCATCTCGTCCAACGCAGCTACAGCGAACCGCACTGGGAGGCCAAGCGCGGCGAAGTCGTGGCCATCGAGCGGGTCACGCTATACGGGCTGACGCTAGTCGAGGGCCGTCGCGTCGGATACGCACGGTTCGAACCCGAACTCGCCCGCGAGTTGTTCATCAGACATGCACTCGTCGAGGGTGACTGGCAGACCCGACACCACTTCGTTCGCGACAATGCGCGCCTGCTCGAAGAACTCGCCGAACTAGAGGAACGCACCCGACGCCGCGACCTGCTCGTGGGCGACGAGGAGATCTACGCGCTCTACGACGCGCGCATTCCCGCCGACGTGGTCTCGGCGCGGCACTTCGACGCATGGTGGAAGAAGCAACGGCACCGCACGCCTAATCTGCTGACGTTCACCCGCGACGACCTGCTCCGGGCCGAGGATGCCGACGACCGGCCCGACACTTGGCACACCGGCGACGCCGAGCTACCTCTGAGCTACCGCTTCGAACCGACCGCCGCGGACGACGGCGTCACCGTGCACGTGCCCGTCGACGTGCTGGCGAGACTGGGTGGCGACGAATTCGCATGGCACGTACCGGCATTGCGCGAGGAATTGGTCACGGAGCTCATCCGGTCGCTGCCGAAGAGCCTGCGTCGTAACTTCGTGCCCGCACCCGACACGGCCCGCGCGGTTCTCGCCGACCTCGATCCGGAGCGGGAACCCCTGCTGGACGGGCTGCAGCGCGCCCTCCTGCGCCGAACGGGGGTGCGGGTGCCGATCGAGGAGTTCGACCTCGACAAGCTGCCCGCGCACCTTCGCGTGACGTTCGTCGTCGAGTCGTCGGATGGCAAAGAACTGGGCCGTGGCAAGGACCTCGACACGCTTCAGGAGCAACTCGCCGCGCCCGCGCGCACGGCCGTCGCGGAGGCGGTCTCACACGGGCTGGAACGCACCGGCCTGCGCGCCTGGCCCGACGACGTGGCCGACTTGCCACGCACCGTCGAACGTCGCACTGCGGGCCGCGTCGTGCGGGGCTTCCCTGCGCTCACCGATGCGGGAAGCGCCGTCGACGTGCGGGTGTTCGCCACCGAGGCGGAGCAGGCCGCGGCGATGGGCCCGGGCACGCGCCGGCTGCTGCGGTTGGCGACGCCGTCGCCGGTCAAAGCCGTTGAACGGGCGCTTGATCCGCGTGCTCGGCTGGCGTTGAGCAACAATCCGGACGGCTCGCTGTCGGCGCTTCTCGACGACTGCGCAGACGCGGCGGTGGATGTATTGGTGTCGGCGCAGGCGTGGAGCAGGACCGAGTTCGCCGCGCTGCGCGACCGGGTGACCGGGGCACTGACCACGACGACGCTGGAAGTCGTTGCGCGCGTCCAGAAGGTGTTGGACGCCGCCCAGGCCGCTCGGTTGGCACTGCCGGACAAACCGCCGCCCGCGCAGGCCGAGGCGATCGCCGACGTCCGCGCGCAATTCGACCGGCTTCTGCCCGTCGGGTTCGTCACGACCACCGGCGTCGCGCACCTGCTCGACCTGACCCGCTACCTCACCGCGATGACGCGCCGGCTGGAGCGGCTACCCCACGCGGTCGCCGCCGACCGCGAGCGGATGCTCCGGGTACACGCGGTACAGGGCGCCTACGACGAACTGGTCGCCGCGCTGCCGACCGGCCGTGCGGACGCGGCCGAAATCCGCGAAATCGCCTGGCAGATAGAGGAATTGCGGGTCAGCCTGTGGGCTCAGCAGCTTGGTACCCCGCGGCCGGTGAGCGAACAGCGCATCTACCGCGCCATCGACGCCGTCGGCTAGCGGTTTCGGCTTTTCACGCCGACATCACCTCCGGCGAGCCGACGGCGCAGTCCCGTGGTGAGGAAGTGGGAGTAGTCGGCCGCGGTCTGTATCAGCGGCCGGATCTCCAGCGAACTGACCAGGACGTCGACGAGCCCGAACGGCATCGCGGTCACCACCGGACCACGTCCGTACTCCAAATGCCATGAACCCGAGGCAATTTCCATGCCCCGCACCTCGCCCTTGGGCAACGGGACCAACTCGCCGGGCCCGAACACCCCAGGCGTGATCTGCGCGGTCTCGAGGTTGTAGGTGCTGTACTGCCCGGCCAGGATGAACTTGTAGATCTCGATGCGGTTGTACCTACCCGAGAAGCCGGCGGTTCCCACCGGTGCGCCGAACAGCAACAGGTACTCGTTCAGGCTTGCGTAGAGGAAGGACACCTTCCCGACGATTCCTCCCGCCTTGGTGAAGATCCAGCGTTGCCGATTGGGATCGATGAGGCCGGGATACGTTTCGGCCAGTCGGTCGATGGCGGCGGTGAGCCGCTCGCCGGATTCCAACGGCAGGGTGACGGTGTCGCGGCACGCCTCGGCGATCTCGTGCGGGTCGAGTCGATAGGCCATGGTTTCCATTTCTGTCATCGGCGGTGCCCACAATGTAGTCGCACCAACAGTAGCCTTTTCGGTATTCCGCGCGGCCGGATTGTGGTCGACGCGCGACGGCCTTCGGTGGGCACTCGTCGTCCCAGCGCCGCGTTTGCCGAGGCCTTCTTCGACGGCGGGGTCGAGCACATCGGGTGGAGAACGCCGAGCCGCCCGGTTCATGATGCGGAACCGGTTGATTTCTGCCACCCCCCGATCAATTACTGCCAATGGAATTACTGGGCTGACCAGTGCGTTCTGAAGAGTCATACCGGGTAGGAAAACCCCGAACCGGTTGGAGAAGCATCCGAACCGCGACACCAACGCCACGGCTCGAACACCAAACGAAACAGAGGAAGAGGTCTTCGAAATGAAGAAGTTTGGATTCGCTAGCGCAATCGCCACCGGATTCGCCACCGTCCTGCTCGGGTTGGCCGCCCCCGCACAGGCGGGAATCGACCACCACGACTGGGTGCACGACATCCAGCAGCAGGCGACCGTTGGCTCGGTCACTTCGACGTTCGGCAACGGCCGCTGACACGTCACCCGGAAGAGGGGCACCCGATGATCGGGTGCCCCTCTTCGCGTTCGGGGTGCGCTCAGCTGGCGGAGCGGCGGCGGGCCTTCGCCTTGATCTCCTCGGGCAGCGCGTCGGCCGCGAGCAGGCTCGGCAACATCTCCGGCTCGCGCATGAGCGCGCGGAAGACCGTGCCGATGGTCACGCCGTGGTCCGGCCGGTAGACGACTTCGATCTGATCTCCACCGCACAACGTCCCGGCCTCCAGCACCCGCAAGTAGGCGCCCGGGGCGCCCTCCATTGGTGAACGTCTTGATCCAGTCGGCCAACCCGAGCCGGATCTCGAACGTCTTGCAGGGCACGCGCGGCCGCGTCACTTCGAGCAGCACGCCGTCTGAGCCGATGCGCCAGCGCTCACCGATGACGGCACCGGTGACGTCGATTCCCGACGTCGTGAGGTTCTCGCCGAACATGCCGTTCGTGAGCTCGCGACCGAGCTTGGACTGCCAAGCATCGAGATCCTCCCTGGCGTAGGCGTAGACCGCCTGATCGTCGCCGCCGTGCACCTTCTGGTTGCCGATCTTGTCGCCGACGAGGCCACTGCCCAGCCCGCCGTGCATGGGACCGGGTGCCCGGACCGCGGCGGCGCCGTCGATGGGCCGCTTGTCGATCCCCGTCGTCACTCCTGGACCGACATGTGCGCTGTTCACCGTCAACACCGTTGCCACGCCCTGAGCCTAGTTCCGCCGAGGAGGAATTGCCGGGACGACGTCCGACCGTGCGGCCCGCGGATCCGACCCGTAGGTTCACCTGTGTCATGCTGGCACTTCTCCTGCCCCTCGCGGGGTTCGCGTTCCTCGACTCGCTCAACCTCTTCAACTTGGGAGTCACGACCGCGCTCGTCTACGACAGCCGGCTGGGCCGACGGTCGCCACTGCCTGCCGGACTGAGCTTCATCGGGGGATTGTTCGCCGCGACCACCACCGTCGGCATCTGCGTGGTGCTTGGACTGACCTTCTTGACCAATCGCGTCGACGTCGAGGTGACGCCGACTGTGCGTTACTGGGGCCAACTCGCCCTGGGCCTCGTGCTCATCGCCATCGCCTCGCTGTCGTCGTCGAGTGGGCCGCGACCACCGGCGTGGGCGCTGAACGTGGCGCGCCGCAATCCGTGGCTGTTCGCCGTCGTCGGAGCGGTCGTAGGGTTGGGACAGGCGGTCACGTCGGTGCCATATCTGTCGGCACTCACGATGATCTCCGCCCGCGACGTACTGCCGACGGTCTGGCCCGTGATCGTGATCGCCTACTGCGCATGCGCAATCGTTCCGGCGCTGCTGGTGCTCGGTCTGTCGGTCCGCAAGACCATGCGCGCCCGGCACCTGCAGCGGCGACTGGTCCGCGTGTTGTTCAAGTACGGACCGATCGTGGTGCGATCCTTGTTCCTCGCCGTCGGCCTGGTGCTCGTCGGCGACGCGCTATGGCACTACGCCGAACTCTGGTGAGGAACGGGGTCCCACACTCTGCGCCGAACGTGGATTACCGTCACGCCAAAATCGCGAAATGCGTTGTGGTAATCCACGTTCGGCGGCAAAGGGGTGCGGGTCAGGCTAGCAGGCCGTCCGCTACCCGCGGCACCCGCTCGGCCGACGCCTCGTCGAGCACCATCGCGGCGACCCGCGACCGGTGCTGTTCGGCGTTGCCCAGTAATGCGGCGTCGGTGGCGGCGCGCTTGAAGTACAGGTGCGCCTGGTGTTCCCACGTGAACCCGATGCCGCCGTGCACCTGGATGGTGTCGGTCGCGACGTGACTCAACGCGGCCGAGCACACGGCCTGAGCAATGCTCGTCGCCAAGGCGGGATCGTCCGAGCCGTCCGTCAGCGCCCACACTGCGTGGTATGCGGTGGAACGGGCGTGCTCGACGTCGACGAGCACGTCCGCCAACCGGTGCTTGACGGCCTGGAACGAGCCTATGGGCCTGCCGAACTGCAGCCGTGACTTCGCGTACTCGACGGACAGGTCGAGCAGATGCTGCGCCGCCCCGACCTGTTCCACCGCCAGCAGGGCCGCGCCGACCTGCAGCGCATGTTCGATCACCCGCGCTGCATCGTCGGGTCCTGCGATCAGCCGGGCCGGTGCGTCGGTGAAGCGGACGTTCGCCTGAGGTCGGGTCAGGTCCAGCGTGGCGAGCGGGGTGCGCTCGACACCCGATCCCGCGGCGTCGACTGCGTACAAGCCCACCCCGTCGGTGCCGTTCGCGGCCACCAACAGTACGTCGGCGGCACCCGCGTCGACCACCCGCTCGACCGTGCCCGAGACGGCGTCGCCCGACGAGGTGACGGCGACGGCCTCGGGCTCGAAGCTGCCCGCCCGTTCGGGAACGGCAAACGCCGCTGTGCGCGTGCCCTCGACCAGCTCGCCGAGCAGTTCGTCGCGCGCCGGCCCGCTCGACGCGGCGACCAGCGCCGGAATCGCAAGGAACACTGTCCCGAAGACGGGCCCACAGGCCAGCCGGGCGCCGAGTTCCTCGACCGCCACGGCCTGATCGACGAGCGTTCCGCCGACACCGCCGTCGGACTCGGGCACCGACAAGCCGAGCACGCCTAGCTCGCCGCCGAGGCGCGCCCAGACCTTCGCGTCGAAGGGCGGGTCGGACTCCATCAACCGACGCACCGTCGGCTCGTCGAAGTTCTCGGCGCTGAACTTGCGGACCGCAGCGCGCAGCTGCGCCTGCTCGTCGGTGAACGTGAACTCAACCAAATATTCGGGCTGATCCGCAAGCTTCTCAGCCTTGTTGCGGGGCTGATCCGCAAGCTCCTCAACCTTGTTGCGGGGTTGATCCGCAAGCTCCTCAACCACGGGGAATCTCCTTCCAGGGCATGCCTGCATCTGCGCGAAGGTCGCCGGGAAGTCCGAGGATCCGTTCGCCGAGAATGTTGCGCATCACTTCCGAGGTGCCGCCCTCGATGGTGTTGGCACGGCTGCGCAGGAACCGCTGTTGGATGGGCCCTTGCCAGTCCCTGTCGCCGGTCGCGGCGCCTTGGCTGTAGCCGTGATACAGAAGTCCTTCCGCCCCAAGGAAGTCCATGCAGAACTGGTAGATGTGCTGGTTCAGTTCGGCGCCGACGAGCTTCCCGATGGACCCCTCCGGGCCCGGGCCTCCGACACCTACCGACGCGCGCGAGCGCTCGGACGTCAGCCGCTGCGCCTCCGACCGCAACCACAACTGGGTCAGCCGGTCGCGGAGGACCGGCGTCTGCAAGTGCGGACGCGACGCCCACAACGAGACCGCTTCCGCGATGGTGCCAGCGCCGCGGCGGCTGGCGCTCCCGCCGAGCGCGGTGCGCTCGTTCATCAGCGTGGTCATCGCGACGCCCCAGCCGTTGCCGACGTCTCCGAGCCGGTGCTTGTCCGGGATGCGGGCGTCGGTGAAGTAGACCTCGTTGAACTCGGCCTGTCCGGTCAGCTGGCGCAGCGGTCGGGTCTCGACGCCTGGGCCGTGCATGTCGATGACGAAGTAGGTCAGGCCCTTGTGCTTGGGCACGTCCGGGTTGCTGCGTGCGAGCAGCAGTCCCCAGCGGGCCCGGTGGGCGAGGCTCGTCCAGACCTTCTGCCCGTTGATGATCCAGTCGTCGCCGTCACGTACCGCTGAGGTCGCGAGCCCGGCCAGGTCCGAACCCGCTCCCGGCTCCGAGAACAGCTGACACCAGAGGTGCTCGGTCGTCGCCAGGGGCCTCAACCATTGACGTTTGATGTCGTCGCTCTGCGCGTGCTCCCGGATGGTCGGCGCCGCCATCCCGTAACCCATCGGGTTCAGCCCGAGCGGTACGGGGCTGCCCGCGCCCTGCAGGATTCGGTCGGCGACGGCTTGCAGGCCGCGCGACACCCCGAGTCCGCCCAGTCCCTCGGGAAAGTGCACCCAGGACAGTCCGGCGTCGTAACACGCGCCAAGGAGTTCGGGGACGGGGACTTTCTTGGGGTCGTGGTCGGCGACGACGCCGCGCGCCAGCTCGGCGACCCGCCCGGAATCAGCAGCGTTGCTCATCTGGCCACCATAGGAAATCGACACCCGTCAAGAAGCGGTGGGGTGTCTGGCGGGGCAGTCACACCTGCCACCGCGCGAGGGCTTCCATGTCGGTTCGCAAACTCAATATCACCGGCGATACCGAGTTCCAGGCCAGGTACGTCCCGGCCCCGTCCGGTCTTGTGAGGTTCATGGGAAAGTTGATGCCGAACTGCCGCAACGAGTCTCGACCCGGTGGGCTGGACTCGGGATGAGCCGGCGGACTCGACTCGGAATACGGTGACCGCCCCGGCGGGTTGGCCCAGACATGACCTCCGCCTTCGATCCCCGCACCCTGCTCGCCGAGAGTCGAATCGGCGTGCTCGCGACGATCAAGTCCAACGGCCTCCCCCAACTGTCCCCGGTCACCCCGTTCTACGACCGCGACGCCGACGTGATCCACGTGTCGATGACCGAAGGCCGGGCGAAGACCGCCAACCTGCGCCGCGACCCGCGCGCCGCGCTCGAGGTCACCCGTGCCGACGGCTGGGCATGGGCGACGGCGGAGGGCACTGCGACCCTCACCGGACCCGGCACCGATCCGAACGGGGCCGAGGTCGAGGCACTGGTGGACTACTACCGCCGCGCCGCGGGCGAGCATCCGGACTGGGCGGAGTACCGCGCGGTGATGGTGTCCGACCGCCGCGTGCTCATGAGCTTGGCGGTCGACCGCGTGTACGGCGAACGCCTGCTCTGACCCGCGGAAACTCCGCGGTGATGGCGTCGAGCACCGCCGGGTAGCGCTTGGCCTCGCGGTGCCCGCCGGGCTTGCCGCTGCTGACGATCCCGACGGCGAGCTCCCGCTCGGGGTCGGCCCATACCGCGATGTTGACCAGTCCGGTGTGCCCGAACGCCGCGGGCGCATCGAGCCCGAACGGCCCGAAGCGCTTGGACCCCAACATGAATCCGGTGCCCCAGCGCAACGGCACCAGGCCGGTCGCGACGTCTGGGCGCAGCCTGCGGCGCTCCACCGTCGCCTGCCTTAGCGTCTCGGCCGAGAGAATGCGAACCCCGTCGAGTTCGCCGCCGCGCCGCCAGATTTCGGCGAAGCGCGACAGTTCGTCAGCCGTTGACACGGTGCTGGACGACGGCACCACGCTGGTGAGGAACTGCGGGGAGTTCGTGAAGGGGATGATCTTGTGGGTCGTCCCGCCGATCGCAGTCTTGAACGCCGCGGCGATGGGCGCGGGTAACGGCTTGCCCGTGGCGTGGCTGGGTGCGACGAGCGGTACATCACGTTCTGCCACACCATAATTCGTCCAACGGAATCCCAACGGGTCGAGTATCTCCGTGGCCAGGATCTCGCGGATGTTTCGACCGGTGGCGGCCAAGACGATCTCCCGGATCAGCGGACCCCACGTCACCGCGTGGTAGACGTGCACCAGGCCGGGCCGGTAGACCGGTTTGAGCTTGCCGAGCATCTCGCGGGCGTACTCGCTGTCGTCCATCCGCTTGATGTCCGGTTTCGGCCCGGTGGCGAACGGGACGCCCGCGCTGTGCGTCATGACATGCCGGATCGTCGTGCGGTGTTTGCCGTAACTCGTGTAGGTAGGCAAGTATTCGCATACGCGGTCGTCGAGCGAGAAGTGCCCGCGTTCGACCAGCATGTGCACGACAGTCGTCGTGATCCCCTTGGCGGCCGAGTACACGCAGAACGGGGTTTGCGTTGTGACGGGGACCTTTTCGGCGTCGGGCTCGTCGTTCGGACCATTGCCCCAACCGTGTCCGATCGCTCTGTTCAGGACGACCTTGCCCTGGCGCCGCACGCAGACCTGAATCGCGGGATGCATGCCTGCCCGATACCAGTGCCGGGCGGTCCGCCAGATCCGCTCGATGGCCACCGAGCCGACGTCGGAGTGGTCCTCCTCGCCGACTGCCGTGACGGCGTCGAGGTCGGCAGGGACGCGAATCCTCCCGTCGGGAGTCATGCCGAGGTCCTGTGCAGCGTCGCGGCGAGGTGGTTTTGCAGCGGCTGGCCCACCGCTCCCATGCGCACGGTGTAGCTCAGGGTGTCGCCATCGATCCGGATGGTCCGGCCCAGCGCGTTCACGTCCTTGGCCGACGCCGTGCGCCCGATCGAGGTCGCGGTCAGTTCCATCTCGATGACGCCGTCCAGCACCGACAGCGTGCCCTCCTGGAGTTCCGTCACGCCGGTCGGATGGGCGAGCACCCATTCGACGCGGCCTGGTGACGGCACCCGCACGAATCCGGTCTCCGCGTGCAGCGGTCTACCGTCGTCAACGGCCTTGGTGGCTTGCGCGTAGGACAGGAACGGCTTTCCGACGTGTCCGAAGGTGACGTGCTCGGTGTAGTCGAACGGCTGGATCGTCGGGTACTCACCGAGACCTCGACCCGCCCACGTGCCCAGCAGGGGGGCAAGCACGGCGACACCGGGATGGAGATCGGCCACATCGCCAGGGTACGGTGCCTCGTCGATGCCTCATGACTACGATGCCTCGACCTCTGCCCAATGACTACGATGCCTCGTCAATGAACCAGCCGATGAGCAAGACGCGCTCGCTGGCCATCGTGGCCGGCGCGTACGTCGTCGCCATCGCCATCGCCGCCGCCTGGCTCGGATGGGGACCCCGCACCGGCCGCCTGTGGCTCGACACGCTCATCGCCGACGTACTGGCCACCCTGGTGGTGTTCGGCTTCAGCCGCGCATACCGCAACTCCAGCTTCTACGACGCCTACTGGAGTGTCATCCCGCCGTTGCTCCTCTTCTACTGGTGGAGCCAGGCCGGACCCGACGTCGATGAACTGCGGTGCACGCTCGTCGCCGTCGTGGTCGTGCTGTGGGCGATCCGCTTGACGTTCAACTGGATTCGCGGCTTCCCCGGGCTGCACCACGAAGACTGGCGCTATCCGATGTTCCGGGACCGGGCAGGCCGCCTCGAGTTCCTCGCCGACCTGGTCGCGATTCACCTCATTCCGACGGTGCAGGTGTTCGTCGGGATGCTCCCGGTGTACGTGGCGGTCACGCGCCCGGGGCCGGGCCTGGCGTGGCTGGCGTGGCTCGCGACGGTCATCGGGGTGGCGGCGGTGGTGCTCGAGTTCGTCGCCGACCAGCAGATGTACCGGTTCGCCAGGACCCGTAAGCCGGGCGAGGCCATGGACCGCGGGCTGTGGAGTTGGTCGCGCCACCCGAACTATTTCGGGGAGTTCAGCTTCTGGTTCGCGCTCGCATTGTTCGGCGTCGCGGCAGCGCCCGACGAGGCCTGGTGGTTGTTCGTCGGGGCGGTCATCATGCTGGCGCTCTTCCTTGGCGCGAGCATTCCGATGATGGAGGAGCGCAGCCTCGCGCGCAGACCCGAGTATCAGCAGGTGATCGACCGCGTGTCACGCTTCGTCCCATGGCCACCCAAGAAGCAGGCGGCGTGAACCCGAAACGCATCGTCATCGCAGGCCTTGGCGACAGCGGCGTGCTCACCGCGATCCGGCTCGCGAAGCACGCCCCCGACGTCCACGTCGTCGGCATCTCGGCCAAGCCGGCATTGGTGAGCGGCCAGGAACTCGGCTGGCGGATCAGCCGCCCCGACCATTGGGCCCAACACAACTGGATCTCCTTCGACAGGTTCCAAGGGCTCGATCGGGTGCGAACCGTCCACGGCACGCTGACCGGGGTCGACTTGGAGGACCGGATCGTCGCCGTCCAGCGCGACGACGGGTCGACGGTGCACGAGGCGTACGACGCGCTGATCATCTCGACGGGCGTCACCAACGGATTCTGGCGTCAGCCGACGTTCCAGTCCGCCGACCAGATCGGCGCCGAGCTGCGCGCCGCGCACGACCGGTTGGCGGCCGCCTCGTCGGTGATCGTGGTCGGTGGGGGCGCCGCGGCCGTCAGCAGCGCCGCGAACATCGCGAGAACGTGGCCCGACACGCGGGTCGAGCTCTACTTTCCCGGCGAGCGCGCGTTGACCCGGCACCACACCCGAACGTGGGAACGGGTTCGCCGTCGACTGAGCGAGGCCGGCGTGGTGCTCCACCCCGGCCACCGCGCCGTGCTGCCCGACGGATTCACCGGCGACCAGATCACCAGCGATCCGGTCGAGTGGACCACCGGACAGCCGCCCGCCTCGGCCGACGCCGTGCTCTGGACGATCGGGCGGGTGCGGCCCAACACCGGTTGGTTGCCCAAGGAACTGCTCGACGAGTACGGCTTCGTCCGCGTGACCCCGGACCTCCGGGTCCCCGGTCACCCCGGCGTCTTCTCCGTCGGAGACGTTGCCGCCACCGACCCGCTTCGAAGTTCGGCCCGCAACAGGGCCGACGGACTGCTCGCCCACAACGTCCTCGCCGAATTCGAGGGCAAAACCCTGCGCGCGTATCGGCCGCCGAAGCGGCGCTGGGGCTCGGTGATCGGCATCCAGCGGGACGGGCTCGAGGTGTTCACCCCGAACGGGCGCGCCGTCCGCTTTCCGGCATGGTCGTTCGAGCACATCCTGATGCGGTTGATCGTGCGCCGGGGGATCTACCGCGGGGTCCGCAACTAGCCCGGTATCGTCGGTTCATTGACACTGGACCGACCGAACTGCACTATCCCGAGCTATCCGCCAAGACCCCGCGTGACCTCGAACCGGCCCCAGCCGGGCGTCGATTGTCACTGCTGTTGGTCGAGGACGACCGCGCCGACGCTTTGCTCGTCGAAGAGTTGATCGCCGATGCGAACGCCGACATCGACATGGTGGTGGCCCGGTCAATGGCGGACGCCGAACGCGAGCTGAGCCTGTCCCCGCCGGATTGCGTGCTGCTCGACCTCAATCTGCCCGACGCCAACGGCATCAGTGCGCTCGACCGCATCACGAAGAAGAACGAGAAGCTGCCGATCGTCGTCCTCACCGGATTCAGCGAGGAACACTTCGGGGTGCAGGCCGTGGGCGCGGGCGCGCAGGACTACCTGGTCAAGGGCCGCGTCGATCCCGAGATGCTCAGGCGCGCACTGCTGTACGCGATCGAGCGCAAACGCGCCGAGCTCACTGCCGTGGAGCTGCACTTGAGTCAGCTGACTGCCCAGGAGAACGCGAGGCTCGCGCGCGGACTGCTGCCGACCCCGCTGCTGCTTGACGATCCGGGCGTCGACATCGTGGCGCAGTACCGTCCCAGCCAGCAGAACGCCATGCTCGGCGGCGACTTCTACGACTTCGTGCAGACGCCGGACCGGACCGTCCACGTGATGGTGGGCGACGTGGCCGGACACGGTCCCGATGCGGCCGCGCTGGGGGTCGCGTTGCGCATCGGCTGGCGGGCACTCACGTTCGCTGGTCTACGAGGAAATGAGCGAATGCGCCAGCTCGAGATGATCTTGCGAGCCGAGCGGCCCGCCAGCAGCGGCGTCTTCGCGACCGTGCTCAGCATCGCGCTGGCGCCCGACAGCCGGCGCTTCACCGCGGTCCGCGCCGGCCATCCCGGCATGTTGCGGCACGGTCCGAACACGGTCGAGTGGCTGGATCCGCCTGCCGGCCCCGCGCTTGGACTCAACGGCACCGAATGGCCGCTGAACGAGTTGGAGCTGCCGCAGGGACACGCCCTGATCTTGCTTACCGACGGCATGTTCGAGGGGCATTCCGGCGAGGGCAACGAGCGGCTCGGCGAGACGGGCTTACTCGAGATGGCCCGCTCGCTGGCAAGCCTGCCCGGCCGGGTGTTCGTCGACGCGCTTGTCGACGGAGCCGAGGAGCGTGCCCTCGCGCACGGCGGACTGACCGACGACATTGCGGTCGTGCGCGTGGAGCGCACCGGGTGACTGAGCAGAGCCTCAGACGGCGCCTCACGGTGCAGGGCTGGCAGAACCTGGTGCTCATCGCGATGGGAGTGGTCGTGCTCGCGGGCGCGATCACCGGCAGCGTCTTGGTCAACCGTACCGACGACGTCTCCCGCACACTGATCGACGACATCCAACCCGCACGCGTGGCGGGCTACCGCCTGCAGACCGCGGTGCGCGATCAAGAGACGGCCACCCGCGGCTATGCCATCGCGGCAGACCGACAGTTCCTCGAGCCGTACTACGAAGGGCAGCAGGCCGAGCGCGCCGCGGTGGACGGGATGCGTGCGCGCCTCGCCGGACGACCCGAACTCCTGGCCGATCTGGGCGCCGTCGAGCAAGCGGTGACGAACTGGCGAGCCTCCTACGCCGAGCCGCTCATCGCCAGCGTGAAACCCGGGGAAGCGAACGTCATCGACCCCGCGACCATCGACCGGGGAAAGGCCGAGTTCGACGAGATCCGGCGACTGTTCGACATCCAAAGCGAGCACCTGTCGACGGTCCGCGACCAGGGCGTGGTCAACCTCGACGCGGTGCGTGGCTGGCGCGATCGGGTACTGGTGGCAATGGTGGTCGCATTCTTCGTCACGGCGATCCTTCTGGCGATCGTGGTGAACAGCGCCGTCACCCGTCCGCTGGGCACATTGGCCGAGTCATGTCGACGAATCACCGAGGGCGAATTCGACGCCAAGATCGCCTCGCGCGGACCGAAGGACATCCGGGCCATCGCGACGGACGTCGAGAACATGCGGCAGAGAATCGTCGCGGAACTCGAGGCCGCGCAGTCGGCACGGGCGATGTTGGACGAGCAGGCGGCGGAGCTGCGCCGGTCGAACGCCGAACTCGAGCAGTTCGCGTACGTCGCCTCCCACGATTTGCAGGAACCATTGCGCAAGGTCGCGTCGTTCTGCCAACTGCTCGAGAAGCGGTACGGAGACCAGCTCGACGAGCGGGCGAAGGAGTACATCGCCTTCGCGGTGGACGGCGCCAAGCGCATGCAGGCGCTCATCATCGACCTGTTGACGTTCTCCCGGGTGGGCCGGCTCAATGCCACCGACACCAACGTCGACCTGGATGCCACCGTGGACGCCGCCCTCGACAACCTCGCGAGTGCCATCGAGGAGTCCGGTACCGAGGTCACGAGGACCGGACCGCTGCCCGAGGTGGTCGGAGATCCGACGTTGTTGACCATGTTGTGGCAAAACCTCATCGGCAACGCGGCGAAGTTCCGCAAGCCCGACGAGGCGCCTCGCGTCGTGATCGATTGCGTGCAATGTGCGGGCGAACAGGAGCACGACTGGGTGTTCAGCGTGTCGGACAACGGAATCGGGATCGCCGAGGACTTCGTCGACAAGGTCTTCGTGATCTTTCAGCGCCTCCATGCACGTGAGACGTACAGCGGCACGGGCATCGGACTGGCACTATGCAAGAAGATCGTGGAGCATCATGGTGGGACGATCTGGATCGACACGTCGTACACCGCTGGTACCCGCTTCATCTTCACCCTGCCCGTCAAGCCGATGGCGACCGCAGACACCGATACCGTGCTGGGCGACCAGCGCGCGGCCGCTCTGGAAGGATCGCCTTGATGATGACCGACGTACGCCCGATCGAAATCCTGCTCGTCGAGGACGACCACGGAGACGAACTACTCACCCGAGAAGTCTTCGAGCACAACAAGATCAAGAACAATTTGCACGTGGCGCGCGACGGTGAGGAAGGCCTGAACTTCCTCTACCAACGGGGCGAGTTCGGCGACGCGCCGCGCCCGGATCTGATCCTGCTCGACCTGAACCTACCGAAGTACGACGGCCGGCAGCTGCTGCAGCGGATCAAGTCCGACGCCGACTTGTGCCACATCCCCGTGGTGGTGTTCACGACGTCTGCGGCGGAAGAGGACGTCCTGAAGAGCTACAAGCTGCACGCCAACGCCTACGTGACGAAGCCAGTGGACGTCGATCAGTTCATGAGCGCGGTGCGGCAGATCGACGAGTTCTTCGTTCAGGTGGTGCGGCTGCCGCAGTTCTGAGGCCTACCGCGGGATGGACTTCTCGCTGTTGAGGTCCCGCCACCACCGCCGGCATGCCGCCTTGAACCGACGGAGCACCCGAACCTCGGCCATGTGGTCGATGAGTTCCGGATCGGCGATGACGTATCCGCCGTAACCATTCGTCGTGCGGTGCCACAACCCGGCCAGACACAACTCGACCGCCGCCATCGTGGTGACGTGGCCCGGAGCGATGGCGTCGAGGCCGGCGTCGGAGATCAACGCCGGGTTGGCGGTGCGGACGCTTCGACCGACCGCACGCACGTGGATCTCCAGCGCCAAGGGCGATACGGAGCGGAGATTGTTACGGCTCGACAGTGCCTCGACCTCGATGAACACGCTCTTCAACCGCATGTGCCCAGGATAGGGGTAACACGGTCGTAACAAGGAATTTACGTAACGATCGGCCGGCCGGAGCCGTCGCCGGAGTCCGTGACATCCTCGATTCCGTGACATCAGCATTCGGTGGGCAGGAGCGCAGCGACGCGGGGAATCGATGGTTCGGTGGGCAGGAGCGCAGCGACGCGGGAAATCGATGGTTCGGCGGGCAGGAGCGCAGCGACGCGGGAAATCGATGGACGCCGGCCCGACTCGGGAACTTGACCGGCAAGCGCGTCATCGTGACCGGTGCGACCAACGGGGTGGGCCTGGGCACTGCCCGCGCGCTGGTGGCCGCGGGCGCCCACGTGATCCTGGCGGTGCGCAACACCGAGCTCGGGGCGCAACGAGCCGCCGAACTCGGCGGGACGACGTCGGTGCTGCGACTCGATCTCGCCGACCAGGCGTCCGTCCGAGCCTTTCCCGCGCTCCTCGCCGACGTCTGCGACGACGTGGACATCCTGATCAACAACGCCGGGGGGCTCACCCAGCACCGCGCCGAGACCGTCGACGGATTCGAGACGACGATCGGCACCAACTTCCTAGGTCCGTTCGCGTTGACGAACCTGATCGCCGACCGCGTGCGAGCGCAGATCGTCAACGTCGGGTCCGAAGCGCACAAGTCGGCGAAACTGCATCTCGACGACATGCATCTGCGCAACCAGAAGTGGAAGGTGATGGGCGCCTACGCGCGCTCGAAGCTCGCGGTGATGCTGTGGGGGCTGGAACTCGATCGCAGGCTCCGCGCGGCGAAATCGCCTGTCGTGAGCCAACTCACGCATCCCGGGTGGGTGGCGTCGAACCTGTCGCAGGTGTCCGGCAATCCGCTGATGTCGTTGGCGCACCGTGTGGTTCATGCGACCGCGAACCTCCTCGCCAACGACATCGATGCAGGCGCGGCGCCGACGCTGTACTGCATCAGCGAGCCGATTCCGCCCGGCAGCTACGTCGGCGTCGACGGAGTGCGCGGACTGCGCGGCGGCCCCGTACTCATCGGTCGCTCCACCCTCGCCTGCGACTACGACGCGGCGGCACGGCTCTGGGAGTTTGCCGAAAGGGAGACCGGGACCACCCTTCCCGTGCTCGGGTAGGGTTCGCGTCGAATTCGATTCAACACCGAACAGCAGCAATACCGTTGGGAGACGGCATGTCAGACCGGACGTTCTCATTCGAGGTAAACCGCACCAGCAGCGCGCCGCCGGCGGTGTTGTTCCGGCTCGAAACCGACGGGGCACGCTGGTCGGAGTGGGCTGGGCCGATGATCGTTCGGTCGAGTTGGGAGCGGCAGGGTGACCCCGCGCCCGGCGGCATCGGGGCCATCCGCAAGGTCGGGCTATGGCCGATGCTGATGCGCGAGGAGACCATCGAGTACGAGCAGGACCGCAGGCACGTCTACGCGTTCGCCGACGGGAAGGGCCCGGCGAAGGACTACCGGGCCGAGGTCGTGTTCACCCCCAATACGGCAGGCGGCACCGACCTGCGCTGGACGGGTTCGTTCACCGAGGGACTGCCCGGCACCGGGCCTGTGATGCTCGCCATCATGCGCAACGCGATTCAGGACGTCTCGAAGCGGTTGGTCAAGGCTGCTGAGCGTGAAACACGAACGGGCTCAACGGGTTGACGGAATGCGCATCGTGTCGACGGCGGGCATCTGCCTAGCCACGGTGCTGCTCGCCGGCCTCGCACTCGGGGTGCTCGGCACCTTCCTTCCCGATGTTCCGTACCTCGGGTTGGCGACGGGTTTCGTTCCGCCGGTGATGTCGTGGGTTATCGTCGCGGCGCTCGCCGTCGGGGTGTTCGTGGGCGCTCGCTGGTGGCGACGGCGCGACTGGGTCTCGGGCACGATGGTGGTGGCCGCGCTGTTGACCGTGCTCGGCGCGACGGTCGTCAACGGGCGCATGATCGCCGCCGTCGAGCGCGCCGGTGCGGACGTGGACGTCGCCGACACCCTGGGCGTCTGGGCCAAGGACACGGCGGTCCCCGACGCCGAGGCGACGTACACGACCTACGCGGGCGAGCCACTGAAGCTCAGTCTCTATCGGCCGTCGAGCTCGACAGCCGACTCTCGCGCGCCCGTGCTCGTGTTCGTCCACGGCGGGGGCTGGGTGGCCGGTGACCGCAACGCTCGTAGCGCAAACCTGAGGTGGTTCGCCGACCAGGGCTGGTTGACGGTCACCGTCGACTACGGGCTGTCGTCGGCGGCGCGCCACCTGTGGGACGTCGCACAGGGGCAACTCGGGTGCGCGCTGGCGTGGATCGCGACGAACGCGCCTCGCTACGGTGGTGACCCAGCCCGGGTGTCGCTGTCCGGCGACTCCGCAGGAGGAAACCTCGCCATCAACACCGCGTACCGCAGGGCCGACGGCACGCTGGAGTCGTCCTGTGGCGGAGCACTTCCCGAGGTGGCTGCGGTCAGCACGACGTATCCGGTGGTGGACCCCGCGGACTTCTACGCCAACGACGACTCCGCGATGGGCGGCCGGTCCAGGGCGATGGCCGGTGCGTACACCGGTGGTTCGCCGGAGGAGTTCCCGGAGCGCTTCGCCGCCATCGCGTCCGCGACGCATCTCAGCCCATCGGCGCCTCCGACGCTGATCCTGCTCGGCGAGTCGGATCACCTCATGCCCACCGCGGGTGTGTACCGATTCACCGATGCCGCGCGCGCCGCAGGAGTCGACGTCGAACTCGTCACGGTGCCCTACGCCGACCACATATTCGACGCGCGCTCGGGCAGTATCGGCCAACAGGCCTACCGCCAGCTCACCGCCAAGTGGCTACGGGAGCACGGCCAGGCCCCGTGATCGCGTGCCACCATGAAGGTAGGTCGGGTGCAGGGAGGATACGACGTTGTCCGATCGATCGGGAACCGTTGCTGACGATCCGTTCGGAGGTCGGCCCCCAACCAGTCACGAACGGCTGACCGGTCTGCTGTGGGATGCGTCGTACCGCGACGGCCCTGCGCCGTGGGATGTCGGTCGGCCGCAGCCGGCGGTGATGCGCCTGGCATCCGAGGGCGGATTCGTTGGCGCGGTGCTCGACGCCGGCTGCGGCACCGGTGAGAACGCGCTCCACGTCGCCTCGTTGGGTTTATCGGTGCTAGGCGTCGACGTGGCCGAGACGGCGCTGGCGACCGCCCGACGGAACGCGAACGACCGCGGGATCGACGTCGAGTTCGCTGCGGCCGACGCGCTTCAGCTGGAGCGTCTTGGGCGCGTGTTCGACACGGTGCTGGACTGTGGACTCTTCCACACCTTCGACCGCGACGAGCGACTCAGGTACGTGGCAAGTCTGGCGTCGGTGACCGATCACGGTGGAACTCTGTACGTTCTGTGCTTCAGTGACGACGGTCCCGATACCGGCCCACACCCCGTCAGTCGGGAAGAGCTGAACGCGGCGTTCATGCCTGAGGTCGGGTGGGATGTCGCCGCCGTCGAACCGGGCCGGATTCAGACGAGATTCCACGACGACGGCGCGCCGGCCTGGGTCGCGACGATTAAACGGAGCTAGCGAGCTAGACCGCGACTCGCCACCCGGGCGCTCGTGACCGGCCTACTATCGATGCGCCAGGAGGTCGCCGATGGCAAGTCGGACGGACGCGCAGTCCGAGCACCGTGACGCCCACGGCGCGAAGGGACCGACGGGCCTAGTGCTCGCACTACCCGTCCTGGTGGTCGTCGCGGCGGTCGCCCTGCGCGGTTATCTCCCCGGCGCGCAGCGCGTACCCCGCCAGCCCGCCACCGACAACCCGTTCGCACTCTTCGTGGTCATCGGGCTGCTCGTCGCCGCGGTCGCAGTCGTGGGGGTGGCGGTGGTCGTGCGTGCGCGTCACCCCACCGCGGGGCGCGCTGCGGCCGCGAGCCGACCCGACTGGCGCCGCGACGATGTGGGGCGGCCCACTTGGCGGGTCGCCCTGATCGCGTTCGGCGTCGTGCTCGCCGCGCTGTTGGCTGCGACGTTGCTCAGCGGCATCGGCGGTCGGGCCGGCCTGAGTCCGCCCGCCGCCGTACCCCCCGACAACCCCGAATCGAGCACGACGACGCCGGATCCCGATCGGCTCGATCCGGGGTCACCGGAAGCGCCGCGCACCGATTCTGACCTGATCGGCTACTTCTACGCGGCCACCGGACTGTTCCTCACCGTGCTCGTGGCGGGCTCGATAGTCGGCATGCGCCGGACACCCAACCCGTCGTCGTCCGTCTCCGCACCGAACGCCGACGCGCGGCCGACGGAGCCCGACGGATCCGAATCCCTCGCGCGCGCAGCACAAGTCGGCCTCGCCGAGGTAGAGAATCCCGACCGTGAACCGCGCAGGGCGATCATCGCCTGCTATGCGGCGATGGAGCGCGAACTGGCCAACGTGCCGGAGGCGGCCCCGCAGGACTTCGACACGGCCACCGAGGTGCTTGCCCGTGCGGTCGACCATCACGCGCTTGGGCCTGACAGTGCGGCGCGTCTCGTGGATCTGTTCGACGAGGCCCGCTTCAGTCCGCACGTGATGAACGAGGGGCATCGTGAACTCGCGGTGCAGGCGTTGCAGCGGGTGCTGGCGGAAATGCGGGGCCGAACATGAAGACGGTTGTCGCACTCTCGGCGTGCCTCATCATTGGGGTCGAGGGGTGCATCCTGCTGGTGCCGAACCGCGGCGCGGTGCTGCTGGTGGCCGCCGCCGTCTCGGCGCTGGCCCTGCTGGCTACGCGTTGGGTGCTGGGTCGGGAGGAGCGGCCGGGGTTCGACGACTCGTCGGCGCGTGATCCCGCGGAGTCGTTGCGGCGCTGGCTGGCGCGGACCGAAACGCTGGTGGCCCGATCCGAGACCACCCGGGTGGACTGGGACAAACACCTGCGCCCCATGCTCGCCCGGCAATTCGAACTCGCCACCGGCCAACGAAAGAGCAAGGATCCAAGGGCCTTTCAGGCCACCGCTCGAATGGTGTTCGGCGACGAGCTTTGGGTCTGGATGGATCCAGACAACGTCTCCCGCACCGGAATCGGCGAACCCGGTCCCGGCCGCGAGGTGCTCGACGAACTCCTACAACGGTTGGAGCGCATATGACGACGCCGGCGCCGACGACGGCGGCACAATGCGATGCGGTACTGGACGAGATCCAGCGGGCGGTGGTGGGCAGGCGCGCGGCGATGACGCTGATCCTTACCGCCATGCTCGCCCGTGGCCACGTGCTCATCGAGGATCTGCCAGGACTGGGCAAGACGCTGATCGCCAAGTCCTTCGCGGCGGCGCTCGGGCTGGAGTTCACCCGCGTGCAGTTCACCCCGGACCTGCTGCCCGCCGACCTGCTCGGCTCGACCATCTACGACATGCAGTCGGGCCGTTTCGAGTTCCGGCGCGGGCCGATCTTCACCAACCTGCTGCTGGCGGATGAGATCAACCGAACACCGCCCAAAACCCAAGCGGCACTGTTGGAGGCGATGGCCGAGGGTCAGGTCAGCGTCGACGGCGTCACCCATCGGCTACCCGACCCATTCATCGTGTTGGCTACCGACAATCCCATCGAGTACGAGGGCACCTATCCGCTGCCCGAGGCGCAGCTCGACCGGTTCACCATTCGGCTGGAATTGCGGTATCTCTCGGAATCCGAAGAGGTTTCGATGCTGCAGCGACGGCTCGACCGGGGTTCGCCGGAGCAGTTGGTCGACCAGGTGGTGGAGGCCGACGACCTGCTCGCCATGCGGGGGGCGGTGGAGCAGGTGACCGTGCACCATGACGTGTTGCAGTACGTGGTATCGCTCGCCGCGGCCACCAGGCAGCACCCTCAGGTCGCGGTGGGCGCCAGCCCGCGCGCCGAACTCGACCTGGTCCAGCTCGCGCGAGCCCGCGCCCTGGTGACGGGCCGGGACTACGTCATCCCCGAGGACGTGAAGGCGCTGGCGCGTCCGGCCATGGCGCACAGGATCAGCCTGCGTCCAGAGATGTGGGTCAGGCAGGTGCGCAGCGGCGACGTCGTCGACGAACTCCTGCGGCGCGTCCCGGCGCCACGCACCCGCGGTGCGACGTGATCGAGCAGCGGTCCACGCACATCGAACTCGATTGGCGGACTTCGTGGTTCGCACGGGCCGTGGCTACGTGCGCGGCCGTGGCGCTCGCCGCAGCCTTGCTGGCCGCGCAATGGCAGTTGATCGCGTTCGCCGCGCCGCTGCTCGGGCTCCTGGCCTCGCTGCGCTGGCAGCCGGCGCCACCGAAGGTCCATGTCCACGCGCAGCCAGGCCTGTTGCGCTGCTTCGAGGACGAGCGAGTGCGGTTCGCGGTGTGGGGCCAGACCGACGACGGCACCCCCGTCGGCCTTGACGTGTCGACCGTGGCGGGCATGCGGCTCGACTGCCACGCCGGCGGCTCGGCTCGCACAGAGGTGGTTGCATCCGCACAGCGATGGGGGCGCTATCCCATCCGCGCGCAGCTGACCGTGTCGGCCCGCGGCGGACTGCTGACGGGTACGGCGTTGGTCGACGCGGCGGAGGTGTTTGTGTTCCCGATCGCCCCGGCACAGTCAACTCCGTTGCCGCGCAACGAACTTCTCGACCGACTGGGCACGCACCTGACCCGGCACGTCGGTCGTGGCGTCGAGTACGGCAACATCCGCTCGTACGTCCCCGGCGACCAGCTGCGAACCGTGAACTGGCCGGTGAGTGCGCGACGCGGCAGCCTGCACGTCACGGAACGGCTGAGCGAACGCGCCGCGGACGTGGTGGTGCTCGTCGACACCCACGCGCAGCCCGCGGGGCCTGCCACCGAGGCGACCGAGCGAACGGTGCGTGGCGCCGTGCAGGTCGTCCAGAGCGCGTTGCGCAGCGGTGATCGGGCGGGCGTCGTCGCGCTGGGCGAGTCACCCCGCTGGCTCGGCGCCGACATCGGGCGCAGGCAGTTCTACCGCGTGCTCGACGCGGTGCTCGGCGCCGGTGACGGCTTCGAGACCACGTCGGGGACGTTGGCGCCGCGGGCGGCCCTTCCGTCGGGCGCCATCGTGGTGGCCTTCTCCACGCTGCTCGACACCGACTTCGCGCTCGCGTTGATCGAACTCTGCCGCCGCGGCCACGTCGTCATCGCAGTCGACGTGCTCGCCGGTGCGCCCTTCGAGGCGGAGCAGGATCCCCTGATCCACCGGATGTGGGCATTGCAGCGCTCGTTCATGTACCGCGACATGCGCACAATCGGCGTCGACGTCGTGCCTTGGGGAAGCGCGTTGGCACTGGATCAGGTGATGCACCTGGTGCCGGATCATCGGCGGCGCAAGCCCGGGCGGCGGGAGCGTCGGCGTTGAGCACGACACGGGCATTGTCGACCGCCTTCGGGCTCTTGATGGTGGCTGCCGTGGCGCTCCAAGCGGACGCGCCTGGGTTGATCGCCGCGTTGGTGGCCGCAGTTGCGGTGGTGGCTTCGATCCAATTGCCCAGGGCAGCAACGATTGCCGTGATGGCATGTGTGGCCGCGATCGCGTTGTCGGACCCATCGCCGCTACTGTCTGCGCTCTCCGGGCTCAACGCCACGTGTTATCTGCTGCTGCGCCACGGCGGTGGTCGCGAATCGATCACCCAAGCGACGATCGTCGCGGTGTTGACGTCCTCGGCGCTCGGGCTGGTGGCGACGTCGATACCGATCCGACTGCCGTGGGTGCCGCTGGCCGCGCCGCTCGCGGTGTTCGTGGTGTTCGTGATCGTCGTTCAGCCGCTGCGCGTGGCTCAGCGTGGCGACCAATCCCGCTAAGGTGCGATCCGATGACAGGTGTCGAGTTCGCCGACGGGTCGCCCGATGCGGGTGATGAAAGCTGGATCGCTCGACTCCTGCACTTCGACCGTCGCGGCGACGTGTTCATCGCGCCCAATCCCAGCAGCGGCCCGGGCGACCGGCTGTTCGGCGGCCTCATCGCCGCCCAGTCGCTGGCCGCCGCTGGCGCCACGGTCGACGCGGAGAAGTTGCCGCAGTCGTTGCACCTGTACTTCGTGCGTGGCGGCGAGTACGGCGTCGACGTCGAACTAAACGTCGAACGCACCCGGGACGGCCGGTCGTTCGACACGCGCCGAGTGACCGCAGTCCAGCACGGCAAGATCATCCTCGAGATGATCGCCTCATTTCACCGGCCGGAGCCCGGTGCGGACTGGCAGCCGCAGCCCGAACCCGCCCTCGCGTTCGAGGCGGCCGTGCCCAAGTCACCGGATCTGGGATTCGCCCAACGGTTCGACATCCGCGTCACGCCAGGGGACGACTCGGTGTTCGCAGTTCCGCCGTTCTGGATCAGGACCAAGGATGCCATCGAACCCGATCCGCTGGTCCGCGCCTGCATGCTGACCTTCATGTCCGACTTCGGACCCGTACCCGTGGCGCGTCCACCCGGCGCCCCGCCGAATGCCGCGGTGGGCTACGCCGCGAGCCTCGATCATGCGGTGTGGTTTCACCGGCCGTTTTCACCCGACCAATGGCACCTCTACGACGTGCGGTCCCTCAACAACACCGACTCACGCGGCCTCGTCGTCGGATCGCTGTACGACCTCACGGGGGCATTGGTGGCGAGCACGACCCAAGAGGCGCTCTGGAGGTTCTAGCCCGGGCGCCGAAACAAGCGGCATGGGAGCCACGGCAAGCCCACGGTGACATTGCACTTCGTGGGGTGCGAGACAATGAGGTGTGAGCATCCCGAGCACACCGCCGCAGGCGATGAGCTGCTATCGGCACCCGGACCGTCCGACCTACATCCGCTGTAACCGGTGTCAGCGCGGAATCTGCCCCGACTGCATGCGTTCGGCGCCCGTCGGCCACCAGTGCGTGGCCTGTGTCGAGGAGGCGGCGCGCTCGGTGCGGCAGCCGACGACGGCGTTCGGCCTGCGGCCGGTGACGACGCCGATGGTGACCTACGTGCTCATCGCGCTCAACGTGGTGATGTTCGTTGTGCAGCTGGCAGTGCCCGCCGCCAAGGGAGAGCTCGTGCTGTGGCCGTTGGGCGTCGCGCACGACGAGGTGTACCGGTTGCTCACATCGGGGTTCCTGCATGTCGGCTTGATGCACATCCTGTTCAACATGGTGGCGCTGTACTTCACCGGTCCCGCACTTGAGCGCGGCTTGGGCCACGTCCGGTTCGTCTGCCTGTACCTGCTGAGCCTGGTGGGCGGATCCGTGTTGATCTATCTGCTGACGCCCGTCGGGACGCCGACCCTGGGTGCCTCGGGAGCGATCTTCGGGCTCTTCGGTGCGTTGTTCGTGCTCGCCAACAGGCTCAACTTCGCCATGCGGAGCATCGTTGGGCTCATCGTCGTCAACCTCGTCATCACCTTCACCGTGCCCGGCGTCAGCTGGCAGGGCCACGTCGGCGGGTTGCTCACCGGGGCTGTGGTCGCGTTCGTGTACGGCTATGCGCCCAGGGCGCACCGCAACATGATTCAGGTGGGCGCGAGTGTCGCCATTTTGCTAGTGTTCGCCGGCCTCGTCTGGTGGCGCACCGACACCATCCTGATGCTCGTCGGGTAGGCGCTACGGACTCGGCGGCGCGCCGCACCGATCCTTGATGTCGACCAACGGCTGCCGGATGCCCATCATGTCCGCCTTGGTGTCCGGATGAGCGGTCATGTAGTCCTTGACCTGCTTGCTGACGTCGGCCTTCGGCAGCCCTTCGAGGCTGGTCATGAAGTAGTTGAAGTCAGGATGGCTGAACAGGTACGCGGATGTGGCCGCCGACACACCCGTTCGGACGCCTTCCAGGTCCGCCGCAGTGCAGTTCGGAGGATTCGCGGCGGGATCCTCGTTCGCCAGTGCGGCCGGTACGCCGCCGAACAGGGCCGCGGCCGTCAGGGCGCCCGCTACGAGGCCACCGCTAGCCAGCAGCCGCTTGGGGTGTGCGAAAAACGACATGGTTCGACTCCTTGCTGTGTGTGATCTGAGTTTGCCGTGGAACGCGCCGTACGGCATGCCTCGCAAGGGGATTCACAGGTCATTCATGTGGCGTTCCCAGCCGACCACGGGCGGCTCATCAGCAAACTGACGGGACGATTTGCCGAACACCTTGATAACAAGGCGATTACGGCCCGCGTGGGGCGCCTGGCGCTGCTCGGCAGGCTGTTAGCTTGCCCATGTCGGGACGCAATGGAGATGAGGTACTTCCGGTGTTGGGGACCTTCGTGCACGAGATGCCGCGCAGCAGGATGCACCGGTTGGTGATCGCCGTGCTCGCGCTGGCGATGTTGCCCGGGCTGTTCGGCGCCACCTGGGCGACGCCCACCGCCGGTGCGTACTCGCGCGAAGGACTCCCGATAGAGCAGCTGGACGTCCCGTCTCCTGCGATGGGCCGTGACATTCGCGTCGAGTTCCAGGGTGGCGGCCCGCACGCCGTCTACCTACTGGACGGCCTGCGTGCCCAGGACGATGCCAGCGGCTGGGACATCAACACCCCGGCGTTCGAGTGGTACTACCAGTCGGGGCTCTCGCTGGTGATGCCGGTCGGCGGGCAGTCCAGCTTCTACACCGACTGGTATCGGCCGGCGGCTGGTAGTGGGGGCACCGTGACGTACAAGTGGGAAACCTTCCTGACGCAGGAACTGCCCGGTTGGCTCGCCGCAAATCGGGGTATCGCCCCGACGGGGAACGCCGTGGTCGGGCTGTCGATGTCCGGGGGCGCCGCGTTGAACCTGGCCGCCTACTACCCGACGCAGTTCATCTTCGCCGGCTCGCTGTCCGGATTCCTCAGTCCGTCACAAGGGTTGTGGCCCACCATGATCGGCTTCGCGATGAAGGACGCCGGCGGCTTCATTGCCACCGACATGTGGGGCATTTCGAGTGACCCGGCCTGGCGCCGCAACGATCCCACGGTGAACATTCCCACCTTGGTGGCCAACAACACCGCGATCTGGATCTACTGCGGCGGTGGCAGGCCATCGGATCTCGACGCACCCGGCGACTTCGGCCTCATGTACAGCGCACAGTTCCTCGAGAACATCACCATCAGTTCCAACAAGGACTTTCAGCAGAAGTATCTGGCCTCCGGTGGCCGCAACGCGGTCTTCAACTTCCCGGCCGACGGCACCCACAGCTGGGGGTACTGGGGTGCGCAACTGCAGGCGATGAAACCCGACCTGCAACGTGTGTTGGGCGCCACCCCCGCTGCTTAAGCCGCCGAAATTGGGTACAAGTCTGGGATGGCGAATGTCGACGTATCCGTTTCTTCGAGTCTCTCCCCAGAACAGGCGTGGAAGTTGGCGTCGGACCTGCACCGGTTCGACGAGTGGCTGACCATCTTCGGCGGCTGGCGTAGTCCCGTTCCCGATGTCATCGAGCAGGGCACCAAGGTGTCGTCGTGCATCAAGGTCAAGGGTTTCCGCAACATCATCCACTGGGAGGTGACGACGTACGACGAGCCCCACCGGATCGAGCTGTGTGGCCGGGGGCGGGGCGGCGTGCAGATCGCACTGACGATGAACATCACCGAGGACGAGCCGGGCACGACGTTCCACGTTCAGGCCGCGCTCAGCGGGAGTCTGCTGAGCGGCCCGATCGGCGGACTCGTCGCGCGGGTGATCAAGTCGGACGTCGAGAAGTCGGTACGGAACCTGGCTGCGCTTCGGTGAGCGGTTCGAACGATCAGGTCCGGCAGCTGATTTCCATGGTGTCGCTCTCCTTGCCGAGGAAGTTCACGCTGACGTAGCCGTTGGCCGGGTCGCGCACGTAGTCGACGTACGGCTTCGTGTCGGCCATGCTGGTGTTGTCGGCGACGATCAGCGTCCCCGGTGAAAGCCGCGGTTCGAGCAACTTGATGACGGGCAAGTAGAACTCCTTCCACCCGTCGAGCAGTACGAAGCCGACGGGCCCGTCCAACTCCGCGAGCGTGACCACGGCATCACCCTCCAGAACCGTGATGAGGTCGTCCAATCCGGCCTCGGCGAAGTTCTGCTTGGCGGTCGCGATCTTGGCGGCGCTCAACTCCGTCGTGACGACCCGACCGGTTCCGTTGTCCCGGACGGCCGCCGCCAGATGAATACCCGAAAGACCAAGTGACATACCGAATTCGACAACCGTTTCCGGACGGGTGGCGCGTACCAGCGCGTACAGCAGCTTGCCTGCCTCCGGAGCGACGGGCATGTAGACGTCACTGAGGGCGTCGGCGCGTTCCTGCGCGGTGGCGGAGGCCATGTCGATGCCTTCGAACCGATCGCGAATGGTCGCCATCTGCGCCTGGGACTCGGCGTACATCCTGTCCACGGCCGAGATGACTCGGGGATCTGCGAGTGTGGTCACGAAACCGACGCTACGCGGCGATGCCCTGCCTGTCCCAAGTCCCTCGTGCAGCGTCAATCGTCCAGGAACACCACGTTTGCGTCGAGCGGGTTGCGGGGTACGCGCAGGGCATGGCCGGGGAAGCCTGGGTCGGGGTAGCCGATCGCGAGGCCGCATAGGATCCGCAGCTCCTCGCCGATGCCGAGTTGTTCTCGAACCGTCTCGGGGTAACCGGCGATCGACACCTGCACGCAGGTTCCGAGACCTCGGGCGGTCAGCGCCAACAGGAAGGTCTGCAGGAACATGCCGACGCCGAGTCCGTCGACGAAGTCGAGGTCGCGGTGCATGCAGACGATCCCGGCGAGCGGGGCGCGGAAGAACTCCCAGTTGCGCAGTACCGCAATGCGTCTGGCCTCGGAGTCGTGACGCGCGATGCCCATCGACCCATACACCAGGGCGCCGAGGTCGCGGCGCATGTGGGCGAAGGACTCCGGCAGCGTCGGCACCTTCGGCGCGCTGGACTGCGCTTGCTCGAGCAGCGCCTCGACGAGCCGGTCGCGGGCCGGGCCCGACGCGAAGACCATGTGCCACGGCTGGACGTTCGAGTTCGACGGCGCGTGGACGGCCAACTCGAGGGCTTCCGTGACGAGCTCGCGGGGGACCGGTTCGTCGCGCAGGAACAGCCGCGTCGAACGCCGGTCCAGAATGGCTCCATCCAAGTCATACATGTTGACCCCCTTCGTCATTCGCTGACGATCAGCACCGTCTTGCCCGGCCTGCGGGGGCGTCGGCGGCTTTCGAATGCGGCACGGCCCTGCGCGAGTGGGAACGTGTCGGCGATAGCGACGTGAAGGCGCCCGGCGTCCACCAACCCGGCGAGATCGCGCAACTGGTCGCGATCGGGGGTGACGATGAAGAACGTCGCCGTAAGGCCGTACTGCTCGGCCCTGCCTTCCGGGGGAGGCGCCGCGAGCGTCACGAGGCGCCCGCCTGGCCGCGCATAGTCGAAGGCACCGTCGAGTGTGGTGCCGCCGACGGTGTCGATGACGACGTCGTACGAGCGTTCCTCGATCCGCGCGGTGCGAACGTCGATCACGTGGTTGGCCCCGAACTCGCGGACGACGTCGGCGACGTCGCCGCGAACGGTGGCGATCACCTCAGCACCGAGGATGTGGGCCACCTGAACCGTCAGTGCACCGACCCCGCCCGCGCCACCGAGCACCAGAACCCGTTCGCCCGGTTGAACTTTCGCGTGATCGACGAGCGCCTGCCAGGCCGTCAACCCCGCGAGTGGCAGCGCGGCCGACACGACGTGCGACACCGTCGTCGGACGGGTGGCGAGGTCGGCGGCCGGGACGGTGACGTAGTCCGCGGCCGCACCGTCGCGGTCGAAACGGATCAGCCCGTACACCTCGTCGCCCACGGCGAAGTCGGTCACGTCGTCGGTGACCGCCGCGACGACACCGGACACCTCGTGGGACGGGATCACCGGGGTACGGTCGACGCCGTCGCGCAGCCACGTCTCGTCCCACGTCAGCTCGTCGAACGTGATCGCGGCGGCGTGCACGGCGATCAGCACCTCCCCGGCAGTGGGCGCGGGGACCGGAGCCCGCTCCACGGTCAACACCTCGGGTCCACCGCGTTGGTGTGCCCGCAGTGCGGTCATCGCGGTCATGGCTGAGTTCCCTTCGAGGTGAAAGTGACTAGATGGTGGTCACGTAGCCGCCGTCGATGCGGACGTCGGAGCCGGTGATGTTGGCCGAGCGGTCGCCGGCCAGGAAGACGGTCAGATCGGCGACCTCCTGCGGGGTGGTGAAGCGTCCCGTCGCCGAACCCGCGACCACGGAGCTGACCACCTCGTCCGGGGTGGCGCCGCTCGCGGCGGCGAACTGCGCGGCCACCCCGTCGTCGGCGAGCCACAGGTCGGTGGCGACCGGGCCGGGGCTGATGGTGTTCACCCGAATACCCTTGGGGCCAAACTCCTTCGAAAGACTCTTGGCATAATTTGCCAACGCGGCCTTGGTGGCGCTGTAGTCGACGATGTTCCACTCGGGCAGCGTCGCGTTGACCGATCCGATCATCACGATCGAGCCACCGCCGCGCGACAACATGTGCGGGACGGCTTCTCGCGTGGCGCGCACCGCTGAGAGGAAGTTCAGCGACAGCGCGGCGACCCAGTCCTCGTCGGTGACGGACAGGATGCCGTCGAATCGCGGCGTCACCGCCCCGGCGTTGTTCACCAGGACGTCGAGACCGCCCCGCTCGACGGCGGCCGCGATCAGCGTCCGTGGGCCTTCGGGGGTGGAGAGGTCTGCGGCGACGAAGCTGGCCGAACCCGCGGCCTCCAAGGCCTGCAGTTCTGGGGTGTTGTGCCGGGCACCTGCGATGACGAAGGCTCCGGCGGCGGCGAACGCCTGGCTCACGGCCAGCCCGATGCCCTTGCTTGCGCCGGTGACGACGACGATCTTGTCGTTCAGGTTCATGTCCATGACGGATATGTTCCACGGGGGCCGACGGTGGGGGTGCACCAGTACCGGATCTTGCCGAAGCTCGACGCCCCGCCAGGCTGACTCACGGCCAATTCCGGCGAACCTGCGCGCGTCATAGTTTGCGCAATGCACGTACCACCTTGACGTATGGAGCCGTCGTCATCGCGCTTCGCCGAAGGCTGGGTTGGATTGCGCCGGCGTTGCCCACGACGAGGTGGCGAAGGCCATGGTCACGGAACTCGGCGAGCTGGTCCACGACTTCGTCGGGCGTTCCGACTGCGAACAGTTCCTTGACCAGGGCGGTGGGCACTTTCGCCGCGTAAGACAACGCCGTCTGCTCGTCGATCAACTGCGGGATGAGATCCTGCACGCCGGTGAAGTCCGCGCCCAGCGGGTGCTCGACACCGTGACGTGCCCAGTCGGCGGCGGGGGAGGTAAGCGTGAAGATCCTGGCGATGTCGGAGTTGACGACGTCGTCGATCTGGGTGATCGCCCGATCCACCGCGCTTTGCGCCTGGATGTGCGGACATTGAGGCTTACGCGCATAACCGAAACGGTAAACTCCGCCTTCGCACGAGGAGGCCACGCTTACTTTGACAGCCCAAGTCACCGGCAACGCGGACACCGGACCCGGCGGCCCCGCCCTGCGCAAGGCCGTCATCGGTGCCTCCATCGGGAACGCCGTGGAGTGGTTCGACTTCGCCATCTACGGTTTCCTCGCGACGATCATCGCCGTCAACTTCTTTCCCGCCGGCGACGACACCGCCGCCCTGCTGAAGACGTTCGCGATCTTTGCGGCGGCCTTCTTCATGCGGCCGCTCGGTGGCTTCGTGTTCGGACCGCTCGGTGACCGGATCGGCAGGCAGCGCGTGCTGGCGCTGGTGATCCTGCTGATGTCGGGTGCGACGCTTGCGATCGGTCTGCTGCCCACCTACCAGGCGGTCGGCGTCGCGGCGCCGCTGATGCTCCTGTTCTTCCGGTGTCTGCAAGGCTTCTCGGCAGGCGGTGAATATGGTGGCGGCGCCGTGTATCTGGCCGAGTACGCCTCCGACGAGCGCCGCGGCTTCGTCGTCACCTTCATGGCGTGGTCGGGCGTGGTCGGCTTCCTGCTCGGCTCGATCACAGTCACGGTGCTGCAGGCCTCGCTGCCCGCCGGCGCGATGGCGAGCTACGGGTGGCGCATTCCGTTCCTCCTCGCCGCGCCGCTCGGGCTGATCGGGCTGTACATCCGGCTGAGGCTCGACGACACCCCGGAGTTCACCGCGCTGCGCAAGGAGGACAAGCTGGCCAAGCGGCCGCTGTGGGAGGCCGTCACCACGTCGTGGACCTCGATACTTCAGGTCTTCGGCCTGTTCCTGATCTTCAACGTCGGCTACTACGTGGTCTTCACGTTCGTGCCCAACTACCTCATCAAGCCGCTGGGCTATGGCACGACGCAGTCGTTCGCGTCGATCACCCTGGCCAGCTCCGTCGCACTCGTCCTGATCCTGCCGTTCGCCGCCTTGTCGGACCGCATCGGGCGGCGGCCGATGCTGATCGCCGGTTCCGCCGGCTTCGTCGTCTTCGCCTATCCGCTGTTCCTGCTGCTGAACTCGGGCTCGCTCGCTGCGGCGATGGCGGCGCACTGCGCGTTGGCGGCGATCGAGTCGGTGTACATCTCCGCGGCCGTCACCGCGGGCGTCGAACTGTTCGCCACTCGCGTGCGCTACAGCGGTTTCTCGATCGGCTACAACATCGCCGTCGCCGGGTTCGGCGGCACCACCCCATACGTCGTCACGTGGTTGACCGCGGCCACCGGCAACGTGATGACGCCCGCGTACTACCTGATGGCGGCGGCCGCCGTGTCGTTGGCCGCCGTGCTGGTGCTGCGGGAGACGGCCAGACGGCCGTTGAGCGCGCTGGCTACCCACCGTGCCACGATGATGCGATGGGAGTGAGAGGAGCAGCGCGGCCGACGAAGGCCGACGTCGCACGCCTTGCGAACGTCTCCCCTGCCACGGTCACCTACGTGCTCAACAACGTCGCGGGCCAGACCATCTCGGCCCAGACCACGGCGGCGGTGCACGCGGCCGCCAAGGAACTCGGCTACCGGCCCAACCTCGCGGCCCGCAACCTCGCCGTAGGGGCCAGCGGCGTCATGCTCTACATCGTCCCGCGCATCGCGCTCGGCGAACTGTTGCTCGAGGTCGGAAGTCGGCTGACGGCCGCGCTCGCGGGTCACGGAGTCGTGCTGTCGATGCAGTTCGAGACCGACGACGGACGCAACGTCGTGGACGCCGTGGCGGACCTCAACCCCATCGCCGTGACCAGCGTCTTCCCGCTCACCGGCGCGGCCCTCGAGGCCGTGACCGCGGCAGCCATCCCGCAGATCCACCTCGGCAGCGCACAACTGCATGCGATGGGTGCGCTGCACCTGACCATCGGAGCGCTCCGCGTCGACCACCTGATTGCCCGCGGCCACCGCAAGCTGGCCTTCGCCTGCTCCGACGTGCCGACCCTTCGCCCGCTGGGGGAGTACTGGCTCGAGGGCCTGCGCGTCGCCGCCAAGCAGCGCGGGCTTCCAGAGATCACCGTAGGAACACTCGCGACGGACGGCTCGGACGCGGCCGATGTGGTGCGGCGTTGGGTCGCCGACGGCATCACCGCCGTGTGTGCGCAGAGCGACGAGACGGCCTTCGTCGTGCTGCACGGAATCCGTCGAGCCAGACTGCGGTGTCCGGAAGACCTCGCGGTGATGGGGGTGGACGCCGGCACGCTCGGTGCCGTCAGCGCGCCGCCGCTCACGTCGGTGGCGTTCGACGCGGAGACCATCGTGGACGTGTCCGTTGCGGCGATGATGGCGGAGTTGGGCTATCCGTCGGACGGCGAACCGAGCAGTGCGAACGTCGCGCGACTGATCCAGCGGGCTTCGACCTGATCGTGCCTCGTTTTTGTGTCGTTTGTTGGGTCGAATCGCGACTGGTTGACCCAACAAACGACACAGCGGGGTGGAGACGTATTGCCTAGCCGTGTAGCTTACGCGTGTAAGCAACTCTCGCAGCCCCCAGAGAAGGCGGACTTCGTGACAGAATCGGCCACCCTTGCAGCAACCGGTGACGTGTACTTCGACCCATATGACGTCGAGATCAACGCCAACCCCTACCCGGCCTTCGCGCGCCTCCGGGAGGAGGCGCCGCTGTACTACAACGAGCAATTCGACTTTTACGCCCTGAGCCGGTTCGCCGACGTCAACAAGGCGCTCATCGACCACGAGACCTTCAGCTCGGCGCGCGGGGCCATCGTTGAGCTGATCAAGGCCAACATCGAGATTCCGTCGGGCGCATTGATCTTCGAGGACCCCCCGATCCACACCACGCATCGCAAGTTGCTGTCGCGGATGTTCACGCCCCGCAAGATCAACGCGCTCGAGCCCAAGATCCGCGAGTACTGCGCGCAGAGCCTCGACCCGCTCGTCGGCTCCGGCAACTTCGACTTCGTCAAGGATCTCGGCGCCGTCATGCCGATGCAGGTGATCAGCGCGCTGCTCGGCATCCCCGAGGGCGACCAGGAGATGATCCGCGACCACGCCAATGCGCAGATGCGCACCGAGGCGGGCAAGCCCATGGCGGCTGCGGAGGACGGGCTCGTCACAGGCGAGATCTTCGAGGCGTACATCGACTGGCGCAGGGACAACCCGTCCGACGACATCATGACGGAGTTGCTCAACGTCGAGTTCACCGATGACAAGGGCATCACCCGCCGGCTGACCCGCGAAGAGCTGCTCATCTACATCAACGTCGTGGCGGGCGCAGGCAACGAAACCACCACGCGGCTGATCGGCTGGGCCGGAAAGGTGCTGGCCGAACACCCCGAACAGCGCCGCGACCTCGTCGAGAACCCGGGCCTCATCCCGCAGGCCATCGAGGAGCTGCTGCGGTTCGAACCACCCGCGCCGCACGTCGCCCGCTACGTCACGCGCGACGTCGAGATCCACGGCCAGACCGTGCCGCAGGGCAGCATCATGATGATGCTCATCGGTGCCGCGGTGCGCGACAGTCGTCAGTTCCCGCCCGACGGCGAGGTGTTCGACATCCACCGCGAGCAACGCCAGCACCTGGCGTTCAGCGTCGGCACGCACTTCTGCCTCGGCTCGGCACTGGCGCGGCTGGAAGGCCGAATTGCGTTGGAGGAGATCCTCAAACGCTTCCCCGAGTGGGACGTCGACCTGGCCAACGCCGCGCTCTCGCCGACCTCGACGGTGCGTGGCTGGGACAGCATGCCTGCGTTCGTCAGGTGACCGCGGCCCTCACGGTCCCGAAGGACTGGTCGGAGCTCACACCGGAGTGGATGACCGCCGCGCTCGGCGTTCGGCACCCCGACGCCGTCGTCGACGCCGTGACGGTCGAGATGCGCGACGACGGTACCAACCGTCGCGCCCGGCTCGCGGTGACGTACGCGGCGGGCTCCGGCCCGGCGACGGTCTTCGTCAAGGCCGTCGACCCGGACCACAAGTTCCTCATCAAGCTCACCAGCGGACTGCTGCACGAGCCGCGGCTATTCAACTCGAATCTCGTTTTGCCACTTGAACATCCGCTGGTCTACGCCGCGGTCATCGACGAGGCCGACGAAGACTTCCTGCTCGTCATGGAGGATCTGACGGCCCGCGGTGCCGACCCACGGGACGCGACGCGGCCGCTCACCGTCGAGCAGGCTGCCAACGGCGTGTGTGGACTCGGTCGAATGCACGGGCGATTCTGGGGCGAGCGCGTGGAGCGGCCCGAGCTGGACTGGCTGGAGCCGTTCGTGCCGTGGGAGGGCATGGGCGCGGCACCGCTGCCCGCGGCGCTGGAACGGCTCGGCGACGACGCCCCGGCCTCGGTGCACGCGCTGACCATCGAGGGGCTCATCGAGGACGTGTGGAAGCCCTACATCCGCACGCTCACCATCGGCCCGATGACGCTGCTGCACGGCGACGCCCACGTCGGCAACACCTACCTGGTCCCTGACGGACCGAACTCAACGGTGGGCTTCCTGGATTGGCAGGTGGCCCGCCGGGGGAACTTCTCGCTCGATCTCGGCTACTTCCTGCAGGGTGCGCTGACAACCGAGGATCGAAGGCGCAACGAACGGGCGCTGCTCGAGGCCTACCGCGACGCGCTGGAGCTGCCCGACGAGGAGCTGCCGTCACTGGACGAGATCTGGCTGCGCTACCGCGCGTCGGTGGCGCACGGCCTCACGCTGTGGTTGTGCACCGCCAGTGCAGGCGAACTGTGGCAGCGTCCCGATATCGCACTGGCGCTGGCGCAACGGTATTCCGCCGCCTACGAGGACCTTCAGACTGCTCAGGCCTTGGCGGACCTCACCGCATGACGGCCGACGTCACGGGCTGACGCCGTACCTGCACCTCTCTACTACGCTGAGCGCAAGCGTTGATTGCGTCGTGCAGTGTGGGCGGCCGGCGTCGTCGAATGAGCCGATGAAGGAGTGTCCAGGACGGTGGTAGGGCGCTCTTGATCGGACATCGTTCGTGATTGGACACGGGCTCGTCATCGCCCTCGCGCTGTGCGCGGCCGTCTTCATGGCCGTCGGCATCGTGGTCCGTCAGCGCGCCACCATGAATCTCCCGTCCGAGGACGGTGTCAGCGCCGCCATGATCACCACGCTGTTGCGTAGCCCAATGTGGTGGGCGGGCACCGGGGCGGCGGTACTCGGCTACGTGTTCCAGGCGCTCGCCCTCATCAAGGGTTCACTGATCCTGGTTCAGCCGATCCTGGTGTCGGCCCTGCTGTTCGCGTTGCCCTTGAGCGCGAGGATGGCGGGCCGACGCGTCACCCGCGGCGAGTGGCTCTGGGCGGGACTGCTCACGATCGGGCTCGCAGTCTTCGTGCTGCTGGCCCGCCCCGGACCGCAGGAAAGCCCCGCGTCACTGTCCGTTGCCGGCATCGTCGCAGGCGTATGCGGCGTGATCATCCTCGGCTGCATCGTCGTGGCCGTGCGGATCGGGGGCTGGCAGCGCGCCGTACTGCTGGCCGTCTCCGTCGGTGTGCTGTTCGGTGTGGTCGCCGTGGTGACCAAGATCAACATGCACCTCGCCGATCAGCGAGGTGTCCTGGCCCTGCTGGCCACGCCGGCGCCCTATGCCCTGGTGGTGCTCGGCGTCTTCGCAACGCTGTTGCAGCAGTCGGCCTTTCACGCCGGCGCGCTCCAGACGTCGGTGCCGACGATGCTGGTGCTCGAACCCGTCGTCGCCGTTCTGCTGGCCGCGCTCGTGCTCGGCGAGGAACTGGAGGCCGGACGGTACGAGGCCATCGCCCTGGCGGTCGCGATCGCCGCGATGACCGCGGCGACCGTCGCCCTCGGCCGCGATGAAGGGGCCTACGAAGCGGAACTCGAGATGAAGGTCGCGCGCCGAGCGGTGTGAGTCAGCGCAGTGTCGAGGTGTAGTACACGACGTCGTTCATCGTCATCTGGTCGTCGTCGGACTGTGGAAGCGGCGGAAATCCGTTCGACACCAACAACTCACCCATCGGCATCCCGACCGACGTCCAACCGCGTGCGTCGAGGTACTCGCCGACGTCGTTGCGCTCGCCGTGGAACCCCAACTCGGAGAAGTCGAGTTCGAAGCCGTGCTCGCGCCACTTGGCGGTGGACTCGCGCATCCGCTCCCGGACTGCATCGGCGTCGACGTCGTCCAGACTGCCGCTCGGCACGGCCTCGGTGGCGATCCGGCTACCTGGGGCGCTCAGCGTGGTCACCGAGTCGAGTAGGCGGTCCTGGGCCTCCGGAGGCAGATAGCCGAACAGACCTTCCGCGATCCAGGCCGCGGGCTTGGACGTGTCGAAACCCGCCGCCAACAGCGCCGTCTGCCAGTCGTCGCGAAGGTCGATCGCCACCGAGCGCAGGTCGGCCGTCGGCTCGGCGCCGAGCCCCTCTAGCGTGGTCGTCTTGAAGGCGATCACCTCGGGCTGGTCGATCTCGAACACCGTCATGTCGGCCGGCCAGCCAAGTCGGTAGCCACGGGCGTCCAGGCCCGACGCGAAGATCACGGCCTGCCTGATCCCGGCCTCGGCCGCATCGGCGAAGAACCCATCGAAGAACATCGTGCGCGAGGCCATCGCGGCGGGCATCTGCTGCAAGCCCCAGCCAGACCCGTCGGCGTCGAGGTCGTCACCGGACAGTTCGCCAGTCGCCCAGCGCGTGAGGAAGTCCACCCCGACGGCGCGCACCAACGGCTCGGCGAACGGGTCGTCGATCATCTGCGCGTCGGCGTTCGTAGCAATCGCTCGGGCCGCGGCCACCATGGTCGCCGTGGCGCCCACGCTGGTAGCGAGATCCCATGTGTCGTTGTCGGTGCGAGTCATCGGGTACCTTCCGGGTCAGTATTTAGCCACTATAACAAATAATTTAGGCAATATAATCAATCGCGCCGCGTGAGCGGTGTCACACAGCAAACTGCCAGTTCAGAAGCTTGGGCATATCTTTAGTTTTGCTAACGTTGTTTGCATCAGGCGCCGGAGTCGCGCCGAAGATTCAGCGCTATCACAAAGGACCACTATGTCGACCGACACCCGCGAAGACCGGTTCCACAGCCGCATCGCACACCTGTACGCCACTGACGAGCAATTCGCCGCCGCCGAGCCCGACCAGACCGTCAGCGACGCTGCGGGTCGCCCCGAGCTGCGCCTGGCCGGCGTCGTGCGCACCGTCCTCGCGGGCTACGCCGACCGACCCGCCCTCGGCCAGCGCGCGGTCGAGCTCGTCACCGACGCCGCAGGCCGCACCGCGGCCGAAATGCTGCCCAAGTTCGACACCATCACCTACGGCCAACTGGCCGACCGCATCCGCGCCGTCGCCGCCGCATTGCACGACCAGCCGGTCCAGCCCGGCGACAGGGTTGCCATCCTGGGCTTCACCAGTGTCGACTACACCGTCGTTGACGTCGCGCTGACCCAGCTCGCCGCCGTGTCGGTGCCGTTGCAGACCAGCGCGCCGCAGGCCCAACTCCTGCCGATCGTGGCCGAGACCGAGCCTGCCGTGATCGCGGCGAGCATCGACTACGTCGCCGACGCGGTCGCGCTGATCACCGGAGGGCAGGAGCGAAGCGACTCGGGAAATATCACCGGAGGGCAGGAGCGAAGCGACTCGGGAAATATCACCGGAGGGCAGGAGCGAAGCGACTCGGGAAATATCACCGCGAGGGCCTGCGCCAGCGCGCCTGGTGGTGTTCGACTACCTGCCCGAGGTCGACGCCCAACGGGAGGCCTTCGAGACCGCCAAGGCCGCGCTCGCCGACACCCCGGTGATCGTCGAGACCCTGGCCGAGGTGCTCGAGCGCGGCGCCGCGCTGCCCGCGCCATCGGTCGCCTCCGGCGACGACGCACACGCACTGTTGGTGTACACGTCCGGCAGCACGGGAGCACCAAAGGGTGCGATCTATTCCGAGAGCAAGGTCGCCAACATGTGGCGGGCATCCGCAGGCGGACACTGGGACGACCGGCAGGGCCTGCTGCCCGCGATCACGCTGAGCTTCCTGCCGATGAGCCACGTGATGGGCCGCGGCGTCCTCTACGGCACGCTGGCCAGCGGCGGCACGGTCTACTTCGCCGCCCGCAGCGACCTGTCCACCTTCCTGGAGGACCTCGCGCTGGTGCGGCCGACGCAGATGAACTTCGTGCCCCGCATCTGGGACATGCTCTACCAGGAATACGTCAGCCAAACGGATCGCGGAGTGGACGTCGGCGAGCTACGACAGAGCATGCTCGGCGGTCGGTTCGTCTCGGCCATGACTGGGTCCGCGCCGATCTCCCCCGAGCTCAAGTCGTGGGTCGAGGGCTTCCTCGGCATGCACCTGATCGAGGGCTACGGCTCCACCGAGGCGGGAGCGGTGTTCGTCGACGGCCAGATCCGGCGCCCACCGGTGATCGACTACAAGCTGGTCGACGTGCCCGAGCTGGGCTACTTCGCCAGCGACGTGCCGCATCCGCGCGGCGAGCTTCTGGTCAAGTCCGACCAGCTGTTCCCCGGGTACTACAAGCGGCCCGAGGTCACGGCCGAGGTGTTCGACCCCGACGGCTACTTCCGCACCGGGGACATCGTCGCCGAGCTCGGCCCGGACCAGGTGCGCTACGTCGACCGACGCAACAACGTGCTCAAGCTGTCGCAGGGTGAGTTCGTCACCGTGTCCAAACTCGAAGCGGCGTACAACGACAGCCCGCTGGTGCGGCAGATCTACCTGTACGGCAACAGCGCTCGGCCTTACCTGCTTGCGGTCGTGGTGCCCAGTGCGGACGCGCTTGAGCGCCATGACGGCGCGGAGCTCAAGTCGGCGCTCAGTGCCTCGCTCAAGGATGCGGCACGCACCGCAGGACTTCAGTCCTACGAGATCCCGCGCGACTTCATTGTCGAGACAACGCCTTTCACGCTCGAGAACGGGCTGCTGACCGGCATCCGCAAGCTGGCGTGGCCGCGACTGAAGGAACGCTACGGGCCCGAACTCGAGCAGCTGTACGCCGACCTGGTCGACGGTCAGGCGGGCGAGTTGCGCCAGTTGCGACAGAGCGGCGCCGAACGGCCGGTGCTCGACACCATCGGACGGGCGGCAAGCGCGTTGCTCGGGGCGGCCGCCTCCGACGTGCAGCCCGACGCCCAGTTCACCGACCTCGGTGGAGACTCCTTGTCGGCGTTGACCTTTGCCAATCTGCTGCACGACATCTTCGACGTCGATGTGCCCGTCGGCGTGATCGTCAGCCCGGCCAGCGACCTGGCGGCCATCGCCGCCTACGTCGATGCGGAGCGCGCGGGCGGGGCCAAGCGGCCGACCTACGCGGCGGTCCACGGGCGCGACGCCACCGAGGTGCATGCCAGCGATCTGACGCTCGACAAGTTCCTCGACGAGGCGACGCTGTCCGTCGCCGCATCGCTGCCCGGTCCGAACTCGGAGATCCGCACCGTGCTGCTGACCGGCGCAACCGGGTTCCTCGGGCGGTACCTGGCGCTCGAGTGGCTGGAGCGCATGGACATGGTCGACGGGAAGGTCATCTGCCTCGTCCGCGGCAAGGACGACGACGCCGCCCGAGCGCGGCTGGACGCGACGTTCGAAGGTGCCGACCCGAAACTCCTTGCGCACTATCGCGAAATCGCCGCCGACCACCTCGAGGTGATCGCAGGCGACAAGGGCGAGCCGAACCTCGGCCTCGACCCGGCGACGTGGCAACGGCTCGCCGACACCGTGGACTTCATCGTCGACCCCGCGGCTCTCGTGAACCACGTGCTGCCGTACAGCCAGCTGTTCGGACCGAACGTGCTCGGGACCGCGGAGCTGATCCGCATCGCGCTCACGACGAAGCTCAAGCCGTTCGCCTACGTGTCGACGATGGCCGTCGGTGCGGGGATGAATCCCGCCGACAACGTCGAGGACGCCGACGCCCGCGTGGTCAGCGCGACCCGCAAGGTCGACGAGAGCTACGCCAACGGTTACGGCAACAGCAAGTGGGGCGGCGAGGTGCTCCTCCGCGAGGCGAACGAGCACTTTCGCCTGCCGGTCTCGGTGTTCCGCTGCGACATGATCCTCGCCGACACCAGCTATGCCGGACAGCTGAACCTGCCCGACATGTTCACTCGCATGATGCTGAGCCTCGTCGCGACGGGTGTTGCGCCGCAATCGTTCTACGAGCTCGACGCCGCCGGCCAGCGGCAGCGCGCGCACTACGACGGACTGCCCGTCGAGTTCATCGCCGAGGCGATCTCGACGCTGGGGGCGCAGGTGCAGGACGGTTTCGAGACCTATCACGTGATGAACCCGTACGACGACGGCATCGGCATGGACGAATTCGTCGACTGGCTGGTGGAGGCCGGCTATCCGATCGAACGCATCGGTGACTACGCGACCTGGCTGCAGCGGTTCGAGACGACGCTGCGGGCCCTCCCCGACGCGCAGCGCCAGGCGTCATTGCTCCCGCTGCTGCACAACTACCAGCACCCGGAGACGCCACTGAACGGTGCGACGGCCTCGACCGAACGGTTCCGGACGGCTGTGCAGGACGCGAAGATCGGTCCCGACAAGGACATTCCGCACGTTAGCGCCGCGATGATCGTGAAGTACGTCACCGACTTGGAGTTGCTCGGCCTGCTGTAGTCCGGGCTCTGCCTCCGCCGAAACCGTCGTCCCTGTCGTGAAACCGATGAGTTGACGACAGGGACGACGGTTTCGGCGAAGATGGGGCGGCGGCTCAGGCGTTGCCGAAGCCGATGAGGCTGTGCACCTGCGGCAGAGTCGCTGTCGTCGCGAAACCCGGTGCGGCAGCACATACGGCGGGCACCGCGTTGAGCACCTGCATCCCGGTGGCGACGTTGGCGGAGTCGACGTGCTCGAGCATCGTGGCGTCGCGTTCGAAGCTGGCCAGCGAGAAGAAGTGTGCCCGCATCGAGGGGTCGCCCTCGATGGTCAGCGTCCAACCGTGCTTCGGCTTCGGCCAATTCTTGGGGTACTCGTTGCCGACGGTCCACAACGTCTCGATCTCCACCAGCGGCGTGCCCGCTCGCCTGCCGACCCAATTCCACCGCTGGCCCGCGGTGGTGCCCGCGCGCAGTAGGTGATCGAAGATCTGGTGGTCGTGTTCGGCGGCGACGGCTTCGACCGTGGCCGTCACCTCGTCGATGCCCGCATGCAGCGCGTCGGCCAGCAGCCAGATCTGTTCGGTGAAGATCGAACTGTTGAACGCGAGGAAATCACTTGCAGTGACGTCGATTTCGTCCACCGGCGCGCCGAAGCGCATGTTGTCGAACGTGATGGCGGTGCTGTCGTACACGGACCAATCGGCGCGCTCCTGCAACGTGAGCTTCTCGATGGTGCGGCTCATCCCGCTCAGCGCGAGCGGCAGCGCCCCGGACAGGTTGCCCGGGTTCAGCCCGCAGCCGTGCACGGTGGTGCCGCCCTGCTCGCACGCGTTGCGCAGCCGGTCGCGATCCGCCGCGGCGATGCGGTTCGGGTGGAACAGGAACGCCGTCGTGACCACGTTCTTGCCGCTTGCCAGTATCGCGCAGACCTCGTCGACATCGGTCAGCCGCGGCGTATAGACCACACAGTCCGCGTCGAGCGCGAGGATCGCCGCCGTGTCGGCCGACGCCGTCACCCCGACCGGGGCACGCCCGATGAGGACGCCGGCGTCGACGCCGTCCTTGTCTTCCGAATACACCTTCACTCCGGCCAATTCGAGCCCGGAGCGCGGATCGAGGACGGCGGTGAGCACTGCCCGGCCGACGGCGCCGGTACCCCACTGGACGATGCGTAGTGCCATCAGACTCCCGTCTTCAGCTTGGCGGCCGCCGATTCCGGCATGGGGTCGTAGCGGACGAACGACCGGGTGAACGAACCGGCACCGTGCGACAGCGCGCGCAAGTCGATGGCGTAGCGGGCCAGCTCGACCTGGGGAAGCTCCGCGTTCACGACGGTGCGGTCGTCGTCCCCACGGTCGGTGCCGAGCACGCGGCCGCGCCTGCTCGAGAGGTCGCTCATCACCGCACCAACCAGATCGTCGGGCACCGTGACCGACACGAAGTCCACGGGCTCAAGCAGATTCACCGGTACTGCCGCCGCGGCCTCACGCAGCGCCAGCGCGCCCGCCATTTGGAACGCGTAGTCCGACGAGTCCACACTGTGGGCCTTGCCGTCGACGAGAGTCACCCGGATGTCGACGAGCAGATGACCGGAGCCCGCGTCGTTGGATACGCCCTTCTCCATCTGCGCGCGCACCCCCTTCTCCACACTCGGGATGAACTGGCGCGGCACCGCACCGCCGACGACCTTGTCGACGAACTCGAAGCCCGTCCCCTCCGCCAGCGGCTCGACCTCGATGTCGCAGACCGCGTACTGCCCGTGCCCACCCGACTGCTTGACATGGCGGCCGTGCCCCTTGGCGGCGCGGGAGAACGTCTCCCGCAACGGAACCCGTAGTTCGACGATGTCCACGGCGACTCCGTAGCGCTTGGCCAATGCGTCGAGCAGCACCCCCGCGTGCGCTTCGCCCATGCACCACAACACGATCTGGTGGGTCTGCCGGTTCTGTTCGACACGCAGCGTCGGGTCCTCGGCGACGAGGCGCGCCAACCCGACTGCGAGTTTGTCCTCGTCGGTCTTGGCGTGCGGGGCAACGGCGACGGGCAGCAGTGGCTCCGGCATCGTCCACGGCTTGAGCACCAGCGGGTTCGCCTTGTCGGACAGGGTATCTCCGGTCTCGGCGCGGCTGAGCCGACCAACCGCGCAGATGTCGCCCGCCACCGCCGACGGCGCAGGACGCTGCCGCTTTCCGAGCGGGAACGACAGCGCGCCGATGCGCTCGTCTTCGTCGTGATCGACGTGACCGGCGAGCGGGCCGCTCGTGTCGGTGCCGAAGAACGACGAAGAATGGCCCGACACGTGAACAGTCATGTCGGGCCAGATGGTGCCGGAGAAGACCCGGACCAGACTCACTCTCCCCACATATGGGTCCGACGTCGTCTTCACCACCTCGGCGAGCAGCGGACCGGCCGGATCGCACGCTGGTGACGGGCGACTCGCACCCTCGGGAGTGAAGACCTCGGGCATCGGATGCTCGGCCGGAGGGGGAAAGCCGCGGGCGATCACGTCGAGCAGTTCCTGCGTGCCGACCCCCGTCGCGCTGCACACCGGGAGCGCGGGGAAGAACGAGCCGCGCGCGATTGCCTTCTCCAGGTCGTCGATCAACACCGCGCGGTCGATGGACTCGCCGCCGAGGTAGCGCTCCATCAGTGACTCGTCCTCGGACTCCTCGATGATGCCCTCGATCAGGGCGCTGCGCAGCTCGTCCGGCGCGGCCTCGGACAGCAGATCGGTCACGCCGTCGTCACCAGGCACGAACAATGGGATCACCTTGTCGCCGAAGGCATTCCGCGCGGTCGCGACGGCGTGTGCGAAGTTGGCGCGCGCATGGTCGAGCTTGGTGATCACGACCGCGCGCGGCATGCCTACCCGGCTGCATTCCCACCACAGTGAGCGGGTCGGCTCATCGACGTCCTCGTTGGCCGCGACGATGAACAACGCGCAATCGGCCGCCCGCAGGCCGGCCCGCAATTCCCCGATGAAGTCGGCGTACCCGGGCGTGTCGATGAGATTGATCTTCACGTCGTCGTGTGACAGTGACGCCAGCGCCAGGCCGACCGACCGTTGTTGATCGACCTCCGCGTCCTCGCAATCGCAGACGGTGGTGCCGTCCACCACCGAACCTGGTCGCGACAGCACCTTGGCCGCCACGAGTAGCGATTCGACGAGAGTGGTCTTTCCACCGCCCGAGGGCCCGACGAGCGCCACGTTGCGGATGGCAGCCGGACTGTCCGCGGTGGGGGCGGCTCCGACGCCGTGGACACTGTTCGCCTTGTCTGCCATGACATACCTCTCCAGCAACCTCGGGCCCTCGTAGACCCACCATTCCCCCAACCGCGGCGTGGCACAAGGCACCGAGACACGAAAGAGGGGCACCCGCGTTGGTGCCCCTCTCGCGCCGTCGCGCGATGGGCTATTTCACGTCGACGTAGATCGTCTTGTCGGACACCGTGGTGAATAGTTCCTCACTCGGGTTGCCGGAGTCGGTGCCGGTATAGGTCTGTCCGGGACGTACCGAGACCACACTGGCGTGATCCAGAGGGGTGTCGCCAACTCGATTGACGACCACGTTGTAGCCCGCTGCTTCGAGTTGGTTGATCGTGTCCTGGGCGCTGCCCGGGCCGCTCGGTGCGGCCAAGGCGGGTGCCGCGAATCCAAAGACGGCGGCGGCCAGCCCGCTCGCGACAACGGTGGCAAATCCAAACTTCTTCATGTGGGTACTACCTCTTCATCCTCTTCTGCGCTCGAGCCGTGGTGCGTGTGTCGCGGTTCGGATGCTTTTCCTCGGCCGGCTCGGCGACATTTCCGAAACCGGTCTGCTTAAGCAAACCGACAGGTCAACGGTTTAATTCCGGTGGCAGGAATTGGTCGACGGGTGGCAGGAATGAGCTCGGGGCGAGCTTTTCGATGCGTCGCCTGGTTCCTCACCAAACCGCGCGTGAGGTCCGCGCGAGATCAGTTCGTCAGCAACGACTCATGCTTGCCAGGACGACCAGTGTGCGACGTTGACCGTGACGACGGGACCGTTCAGCGCGATCCGCTCGTACTGCGGGTACTTCCGGCGCAACCACGCGTAGCCCGCGGCCATCTGCTCGCCTCTGTCGTGGACCGCGGCAACGCCGTCGGCCCGCACCCACCACAGGTGTGCCCAGTCCTCGTCGTAGTGGTCGACCAGCAGGCTCACTCGCGGATTGGCCGCGATGTTCGCAAGCCGACGCAGCCGAACGGTCGACTTCCGCTTGGCGTCGACGGCCGTGTAGACGACGTCGTCGTGCACGGCGAAGACCACGGGCACGAGGTGTGGCGCGCCATTCGAGCCGACTGTCGCCAGCACCGCTACGGGAGCGGCCGAGAACGCAACGGCGGGGTCGAACGAAGTCATCAGAGGCCGCTCATCGGCGCCGACTGTTCTTCGCGCGAGCGCTCATCACACCCTCTGTTCTTCGCGCGAGCGCTCATCACACCCTCTGTTCTTCGCGCGAGCGCTCATCACCGCACCCCGCGAGGCTGCGGGGTGACGCTCATCGGCGCGCGCGTCACGTTGATCTCGGGCTTCTTGGTCGGCCGAGGCTGATTCCGCGGCGGGTTGTAGGCCGGCCCCGACTCGGGTGGCGGAGGTGGCGGAGGTGGAGGCGGGGGAGGAGGGGGCGGCGGCGGGGGAAGTTCGCTGCTGGTGGCGGTGGCCATGGTCGTGGCCACCGAGCTGGGTGCCGTCGTCGGCGCTAGCGTCGGCTCGTCGTCGCTGGATCCGCGGAATGCGAGCAGCACGACCGACACGACGAGCGTCACCACCGCAATCGACACGGCGCCCATGCCGAGGACCGCCTGCCGGGTCTGATACCACGGCGCGGGCGCGGGTCTGAAGTGCCAGGTGGTCGCGTTGAAGGCGTCGAACCGGTCGTCTTGGGGCGCGTGGCCCGCAGTGCCCAGGTGCCCGTCGTCGCCGAACTCGACGGGGTCGAAGTCGACTTCGGCCGGTGGGTTGGTGGCTTCCGCGTGCTCGTCGAGGTATCCGAACTCCTCGTCGGCGGCTGCGGTCTCGGGCACGTAAATGCTCAGCGGGTCGGTGTCGTCCGGTTCGTCCAGCCTGGAATCCCCCGAGGCCTCTCTGTCAGCCACCCCTTTGATGCTAGGTGGCTGCCTGGTCAAACGTGCGGTCGTGCGCAAAACGACCGTCGTGGCGACGATGCGATGGTGTGCTGGGAACGTCTCCCGGTCGAGCCACCCCCCGGTAAGGTCGCGGGCGATGCTGATTCGTTCACAGTGGCGACCCGGCTCAGTCACCCCCGATTGGTGTCTGCGTCATCGGTGCGCTTCCCGCCCATAAGAAGGTTTGACGATGAAGAACTCCCGGCTCGTCGCCGTCAGCGCCCTGGTCCTGCTCGTCACCGGCGGGCTGGCGGGATGTGCCCCGCCGCAGAAGGAAGACGACGGCGCCCAGACGTCATCTGGGGTCAAGGCCGGTGAAGCGACCTCGGCGGCGGACTTCGGCGGTATGGAGGGCCTCGTCGAGGCGGCCAAGAAGGAGGGCGAGCTCAACGTCATCGCGTTGCCGCCCGACTGGGCCAACTACGGCGCCATCATCAAGGCCTTCTCGGACAAGTACGGCATCGCGGTCAACCCCGCGCAGCCGGACGCCAACAGCCAGGACGAGATCAACACCGCAAACCAGCAGAAGGGCAAGAGCACGGCACCCGACGTCTTCGATCTGGGTCAGTCGGTGGCGCTGGCCAACACGTCGATGTTCGCGCCGTACAAGGTTGCGACCTTCGATGACATCTCGGAGTCGTTCAAGGATCCGGATGGCAAGTGGGTCAACGACTATGGCGGCTTCATGTCCATCGGGTACGACTCGAGCAGGGTGCCCGACATCGCCAGCATCAACGACCTGATGAAGCCCGAGTTCAAGGGCAAGGTGGCTCTCAACGGCGACCCGACCCAGGCCGGCTCCGGGTTCTCGGGCGTCATGATGGTCGCGATCTCGCAGGGCGGTTCCCCCGACGACGTCGCTCCGGGCGTCGAGTTCTTCCGAAAGCTCAACGAGGCGGGCAACTTCCTCCCGGTCGACCCGACACCGGCGACCGTCGAATCCGGCGAGACGCCGGTCGTCATCGACTGGGACTACCTCAACGTCGCAGAGACCAAGAAGCTGCCGGCGTGGCGCGTGGTCATACCGCAGAATGCCGCGGTAGCCGGGTACTACTACCAGGCCATCAACGCCGATGCACCGCATCCAGCCGCCGCGCGGCTGTGGCAGGAGTTCCTGTACAGCGACGAGGGGCAGAACCTCTTCCTGCGGGGTAGTGCCCGGCCGGTGCGCGCGGACACGATGGTGGTCGCAGGGACCATCGACCTCGAGGCCTACCGTCTGCTGCCGCCCGTCGACGGCGGGGCGACCTTCGTCTCCGAGGCACAGAACCAGGAGGCGAAGAAGTACCTGGAAGCCAACTGGGCGAAGGCGGTTGGCTGATCCTGCCCCGGAATCTCCTCGGCCGCACTCGCGAGGCTCTACCCCTGCTGCCGTTCTTCGTCGTCGTCACGATCTTCCTGATCATCCCGACGCTCACCGTCGCGGTCGGCGCGGTGTTCGACGGCGGCCAACTGTCCTTCGCGCGAATCGGGGCGTTGTTCTCGGAGACGGCATTGACCGCATTGGGGCGCAGCCTGCTCCTGTCTTCGATCTCCGCCCTCACGGGAGCCGTGTTCGGTGCGGCTCTGGCCTGGCTCGTGGCCAGTCGCCCGCCTTCGTCCAGGGTGCGTCGCGCCATCGTCGCGGTGTGCAGTGCGCTGGCCCAGTTCGGCGGTGTCGCACTCGCTTTCGCGTTCCTGGCCACCGTCGGGTTCAACGGCGTGCTCACGCTCTGGGTACAGGAGTACCTGGGCTGGAATCTGGCCGGCTCGGGCTGGATCTACGGACTCGGCGGACTGATCCTGGTGTACACGTACTTCCAGATCCCGTTGATGGTCGTCGTCTTCCTGCCCGCGCTGGACGGGTTGCGCGAGCAGTGGCGCGAAGCCGCGGTGAGCCTCGGTGCGTCGACGTGGCAGTACTGGCGTGAGGTGGCCGCCCCGCTGTTGACCCCGGCATTCCTCGGTTCGGCACTTCTGTTGTTCGCCAACGCGTTTGCCGCTTACGCCACCGCCGCGGCGCTCGTCAGCCAGGGCAGTCCGATCGTGCCGCTGCTGATCCGCTCGGCGTTGACCAGTGAGGTGGTGCTGGGGCAGGCCGGGTTCGCCTACGCCCTCGCCCTCGAGATGGCCGTCGTCGTCGGCGTGGTGATGGCGGCCTACGCGGCGTTGATCCGCCGGACCGCACGGTGGCTGCAGTGACCCGCGCCGTCCGCGTGGGGCTCTGGGTGCTCTTCGGCGCCTTCTTCCTGTTTCCGCTGTATGCGATGGCGGACTTCTCGACGCGCGACCTCCTCCACGGCGGCCGCACCATGGCGGCCTGGACGAACCTCTTCGCCGACGACGCGCTCTACACCGCGATCGTCACGTCGCTGTCCCTTGCAGTGCTGACGGTCGTCGCGATGCTGGCGATCGTCGTGCCCACGATGATCTGGGTGAGACTGCGCGCCCCATGGGCCAGGGGGACGGTCGAGTTCCTGTGCCTGCTTCCGCTGACCATCCCCGCGCTCGTGATCGTCGTCGGGCTCAAGAACGTCTACCTGTGGGTGACGTACCTGTTGGGCGAGTCCGCGTTGACGTTGACGTTCGTCTACGTCGTGCTGGTGTTGCCATTCGCCTACCGGGCGATCGACGGGGCGCTGTCCGCCATCGACTTGCCGACGCTGGCCGAAGCGGCCCGGTCGCTCGGCGCGAGCTGGGCGACCACGATCGTGCGAGTCGTGGTGCCCAACATCGCCTCCGGCATCCTGTCGGCCGCGTTCATCTCGGTGGCCGTCGTGCTGGGGGAGTACACCATCGCGTCGCTGCTGGGCTTTCCGACGCTGCCGATCCAGATCGTCGCGATCGGCAAGACCGACGGGCCCACGTCGGTGGCCGCGTCGTTGGCGACGTTGTTGTTCGGTTGTGCACTGCTGCTGGCCCTTTCGTTCGCGACGCGGCGAAAGCGGGTGCCATGACCGCGGGGGTCGGCATCGAGTCGATCGCGGGGGTCAGCGTCGAACTGCGCGAGCTGACGCGGACGTACGGGTCGACGAAAGCCCTCGACGCGCTGACCCTCAACATCGCGCCGGGTGAGTTCGTCGCGCTGCTCGGCCCGTCCGGGTGCGGCAAGACCACCGCGCTGCGCATCCTGGCCGGGCTGGACGGGGCGACATCGGGAACCGTGTGGATCGACGGGCACGACGTCACCCGTGCGCCCGCCAACAAGCGCGAAATGGGCATGGTGTTCCAGGCGTACAGCTTGTTCCCGCATCTGACGGCGCTGCAGAACGTCGAGTTCGGGCTCAAGGTGCGGGGACGGGCCAGGGCCAAGCGCGTCGAGCGTGCCGCGGACATGCTCGAACTCGTCGGCCTGGCTGCCCACGCAGGCAAGTACGCCACGGAGCTGTCCGGCGGCGAGCAGCAGCGGGTCGCGCTGGCCAGGGCACTGGCCATCGAGCCCCGCGTGCTGCTGCTCGACGAACCGCTGTCGGCACTCGACGCGAAGGTGCGCACGCAGTTGCGCGACGAGATTCGCCGGGTGCAGCTCGAAGTCGGCACCACCACGTTGTTCGTCACCCACGACCAGGAGGAGGCGCTGGCCGTCGCGGATCGGGTGGGCGTGATGAGCGCCGGTCGACTCGAACAGCTCGCCCCGCCCGCCGAGGTGTACGCGCATCCCGCGACGCCGTTCGTCGCTGAGTTCGTCGGGCTGAACAACCGGGTGCCGTCGCGGGTGTCCGGCGGGATGGCCCTGCTCTTCGGCGCGTGGGTGCCAACCCTGCCCGGGTCGATCGACGCGGGTCCGGGCACTGCCCTAGTGCGGCCGGAGTCCGTTCTGGTCACTGCCGACGCCGCGGGCGACTCGACGGTCAGGTCGGTGGCGTTCCTCGGCCCCATGTCGCGGGTGTACGTCGAGTTGTCCGACGGCTCGGTCGTCGACGCACAGATGACGACGACCCAGGCGCAGGGTTTCCGGCCGGGGGTATCGGTGACCGTCGGCGTGGAGCAGACGCGGGTCCTCGTGGTGCCACCCGAGGCGGGCTAGACGTCCACGACGGGATCGATGCCCAGATCCCGGTAGGTGACCAACGCGACGAACGGGACGTTTCGCTTGGCGAACCGCTTGGCGGCGACGTCACCGCGGTCGACCATCGGAATCACTCCGGCGATCACGGCGCCGATCGCCGTCACCCGGTCGGCCGCGATTTCCGTGGAGCCGCCGGTGCTGATGACGTCGTCGACGAGCAGGACCCGGGTGCCGGGCTGCAGCCGGGTGCCCTCGATCCACTGTTCTCTTCCGCGCTGCTTCTGCTCCTTGCGCACGGAGAACCACGCCTTGCCGGTGACCATGGCGACGCCGTGGGCAAGCGGGTCGGCCCCCATGGTGAGCCCGCCGACCGCATCGAAGTCGATGCCGTGGGTCGCGGCGAGGTCGGCGACCGCGTGGCTGACGATCGAGAGCCGCTCACCGGTGTCAACGGCGAACTTGCCGTCGATGTAGTCGTGGCTCAACTGGCCGCTGGCAAGCTTGAACGGCTCGTCGCGACGTTCGTAGCCGCGGGTTCGGATCAGGTCGAACGCGGCTCGCCAGGTGTCCGGGCGTTCGGTCGCAGCAGGCATGTGGCGATCGTATTGCACCCGGGTCCCGAGGTGGGGCCGTGTTCAGCCTTCCCGCGCGCGTCGGGCCAATTCGACTGTGGCCATGCGGAATTCATTGATCGAGTCGATGGGCTTGGCGTATCCGACGCGGGTATAGGCGACGCCGCGTTCGGCCATCACCCTGAGGTCGAGTCCGTAGCGGTCGGCGCCGGTGCACTTCGCGCTGACGGTGTCCGGGTAGCCACCGAGCGTGCGTGCCATGGCCGTCAGGGCCTCCGCGTGGTCGGCGTTGAGGTGCTCGAGCGCACCTGCGGCGACAGGCTGGACCGGGTCGGGCCGGGCCGTCGCGTAGGACTCTCCGGTCGCGGAGTCCATGCGTCCATAGCCACCGACCCAGCGCACCCGGTCGACCCGCAGCACCCAGAGTGTGAAGTCGCTGTAGTCGATGTAGTACTTCGCCGCGGGAACCGCGTCGAGATGGGCCTGACGCGCGTCGGTCAACTCGTCGGCGGTGGGTCGCCCGACGACGCCGGCCAACGTGATCCGGCCGGTGTCGAGTGGATCGCCGTCCGTGATGGGCGCGACGATGGCGATGCTGGCGCGGGGGTCTCCCGCCAGATTGCGGCCGTGCTCGGCGAGGTTGGAGACGCACAGCACGGGTGCGCCGCCGTGCAGACCGTAGGTGACGAACGACGCCCACGGATCTCCCGCCGTCGTCAGGGTGGCCAGCGTGCCGGTGTTGGTCGAGGCGGCGATCGTGCGCGCCTCCTCGGCCGCCGACTGCCGAGCGTCATTCGCGATCGGGTTCAAGGGGGGCGGGACCGACGGAGCGCCGCCGGGGTCGCCATGATCGCGGGACGCCACCCCGGAACCATACCCGAGTTCGGATACCAGGAGCCTTTTCCGACCAGGGGTTTGCTTTTACGGACCAGGGTTTTTGTATGAGAGAATCAGCGAAAGACCGACCCGCCATCGGGTCACCGATCGACGTGAAGTGAGAGCCCTGTGCCAATCCAACTAGCACGATTCGTGCTGGCCATTGGCGCTGTGGCGGCGGCGCTCATCCTCAGCGGCGCGGGTGCGGGGATTGCGCTTGCGGATCCCGACGGCTCCTCGAACACCACCGACACGGGCACTAGCGCTGAGGCTAGCGACGCGCCCGCACCGCCCGATCCGACCGTCATTCCCGCACCCATGCCGCGGAGTCTGTCGGAACGGTTGCACGACATGCTGCACCGACCACTGAGCATATTCGGCAACGGACGCGTCCCGGGACACCGGCCCACGACCGGGGTCAGTGTGCCCGACGCCCCCAAGGCCGACGGCCGGAACGACGAGCCGCAGACCGTGGGCGTCCTGCCCCGCAAGCCCGCGGCGCCGGAGCCGATGACTCGCGAAACCTTCGTGCCGTTGCCGAAGTCTACGAGCAACGCGGACGTTCAACTGCCGTTCACGCCGGCGTTCTCGGTGCCGCTGCCTACGGTGCCCGGCACCGATGGTTTGCAGTTGTCGATCGATCTCACCGATCCCTACGCGGCCTACGCGACGGTGGACGAGACGTTCAACACCTTCAACTCGTTGCTGGCGGACGCGTATGCGCCGTTCGACCCCACCCCGCCGCCATCACCGGAACCGTCCTTCAGGATCACGGAGGAGGAGCCGCACGCCGATGCGGACGGCAGTGTGGTCGACCTGTTCTCGGTGGGGTCCGACGGAGACCTTCCGGTATTGCGGGCCCCGATCGTCCCACCGGGCGTGACCGCCCCGCCGCGCGGCTTCCCGGCCCCCGTTCGTGCCGACGGAGCCCGTCCCGAGGCGACCGGCGTCGGACCGGCGGGCGGCGAGGTAGCACCGGGTAGTCGCGGTCCGGTGACGCCCAACGGATCGGTTCAAGCCGAATCACTACCGGGAGGCACTGCCGCGCCGCGCCAGGGCTATCCGCAGTACTTGCGGTCCCCGCACATCGGCGAGCTCGCCGTCCTGGCGTTGCCGGGTCTCGTGGGCCTGCTGGCCATCACCGCGAGTGGCGGCATGGTCGGATACCGGCAGGCCAACGCGGGCAGGCACCTGCATGAACACGCAGTGCGCTTCATGCGTTAGTCGCGTCGCATCCGCTGCCACGCTTCGGCCGCGTGAGCCGATGCCAGCTTGCGGTGGCGAGTCAGGTTGTGCTCCACGGTCTTCGGGTTGACAAGGGTGCCGCGGCGACGTCGCTGGCGGACATGCCCGACGCGGAGCAGAGGACCGGGTGATTCAAAATCGGATTCCGTGGGTAGGTTTCACTTCTGATGGCCCACGCGACCGAACAATCCAAACCCGACGTCTTGCATGATGGCGTCGTGGAGCATCCCACTGCAGACGACTTCCAACACGCGCGCGTGTTGCCGGAGGACCGCACCTGGTTCAAGCGCGCCGTCTTCTACGAAGTCCTCGTCCGCGCGTTCTACGACTCGAACTCGGATGGAGCGGGCGACCTTCGCGGGCTAACCGAACAGCTCGACTACTTGAAATGGCTTGGCGTCGATTGCCTTTGGTTACCCCCGTTCTACGACTCACCACTGCGCGACGGCGGCTACGACATCCGGGACTTCTACAAGGTGTTGCCCGAGTTCGGCACGGTCGAGGACTTCGTCGCCCTGCTCGACGCGGCACATCGGCGCGGGATCCGGGTCATCACCGACCTAGTGATGAATCACACCTCGGACAGCCACGAGTGGTTCCAGGAGTCACGGCACCACCCCGACGGCCCGTACGGCGACTACTACGTGTGGAGCGACACCAGCGAGAAGTACTCCGACGCGCGGATCATCTTCGTCGACACCGAGGAGTCCAACTGGACCTATGACCCGGTGCGACGACAGTTCTACTGGCACCGGTTCTTCTCCCACCAGCCCGACCTGAACTATGACAACCCCGACGTCCAAGAGGCCATGATCGACGTCCTGCGGTTCTGGCTCGACCTCGGCATCGACGGCTTCCGACTGGACGCGGTGCCCTACCTGTTCGAGCGCGAGGGCACCAACTGCGAGAACCTACCCGAGACTCACGCCTTCCTGAAGCACTGCCGCAAGGTGATCGACGACGAGTTCCCCGGACGTGTGCTGTTGGCGGAGGCCAACCAGTGGCCGGCGGACGTGGTCGAGTATTTCGGCGACCCGGCGACGGGGGGCGACGAGTGCCACATGGCGTTCCACTTCCCGCTGATGCCACGCATCTTCATGGCGGTCCGCCGGGAGTCACGGTTCCCGATCTCGGAGATTCTGGCGCAGACACCGGAGATCCCCGAGATGGCGCACTGGGGCATCTTCCTACGCAACCACGACGAGCTGACGTTGGAGATGGTGACCGACGAAGAGCGCGACTACATGTACGCCGAGTACGCCAAGGACCCGCGGATGAAGGCCAACGTCGGCATTCGCCGCAGGCTCGCACCGCTGTTGGAGAACGACCGCAACCAGATCGAGCTGTTCACCGCGCTCTTGCTGTCGTTGCCGGGCTCTCCGGTGCTGTACTACGGCGACGAGATCGGCATGGGCGACATCATCTGGCTCGGCGACCGTGACGGCGTGCGCACCCCGATGCAGTGGACGCCCGACCGCAACGCCGGGTTCTCCACCGCCAACCCGGGCCGGCTGTACCTGCCGCCGAACCAGGACCCCATCTACGGCTATCAGTCCGTCAACGTCGAGGCCCAGCGGGACAGCAATACGTCATTGCTGAACTGGACACGGACGATGTTGGCCGTGCGGGGCCGCCACGACGCGTTCGCGATTGGCGGCTTCCGAGAGCTCGGCGGGTCCAACCCGTCGGTGCTCGCCTTCGTGCGCGAGCTCACCCGCGACGACCAGACCGACGCGGTGCTCTGCATCAACAACCTTTCGCGGTTCCCGCAGCCCATCGAGCTCAACTTGCAGCAATGGAACGGATACATACCCGTCGAGATGACGGGTTACGTCGAGTTTCCCTCAATCGGTCAGCTGCCCTACCTGCTGACCCTTCCAGGCCACGGGTTCTACTGGTTCCAACTCCGGGCGCCGTTGCGAGACGCCGAGGGGCAATCATGAGCCTGCCCTTCAACGAATGGCTGCCGCAGCAGCGGTGGTACGCCGGACGAGGCCGCGAGCTGCGCTCGGCCGTGCCGCACACCGTCGTCCCACTGCGCGACGACCTCGACCACGTGCTGCTCGACGTCACCTATGCCGACGGCTCGGCCGAGCGCTACCAGCTGCTGGTGCGCTGGGGAACCGGACCCAGCCACGAGTTCAGCGACGCCGCCACCATCGGTGAGGCCGCCGGCGACGACGGGGTGCGCATCGGCTATGACGCCCTGTATGACCCGACCGCCGCGCAGCACCTGCTGTCGCTCATCGACCGGTCGGCCACCGTCGGTCCGCTGCGGTTCTCTCGGGAACCCGAGGCGGAGCTTCCGGTGGAGGCGGTGGGGCGGCTCATGGGTGTCGAGCAGAGCAACACCAGCGTGGTGTTCGAGGACGCCGCGATCCTCAAGGTGTTTCGCCGCGTGACGCCGGGGATCAACACCGACATCGAGCTCAACCGGGAGCTCGCCCGCGCGGGCAACCCGCACGTGGCGCGGCTGCTTGGCTCGTTCGAGACGGTGGCGGACGGTCAGGCGTACGCCCTGGGCATGGTCACCGAGTTCGCGGTCAACTCGGCCGAGGGCTGGGACATGGCGACGGCGAGCACCCGCGACCTATTCGCGGAGGGCGACCTGTACGCCGACGAGGTCGGCGGCGACTTCGCCGCCGAGTCCGAACGGCTCGGTGAGGCCGTCGCTTCTGTGCACGCAACACTGGCGCAGAACCTCGGAAGCTCAACCACCCCGTTCCCGACCGACGCCATGTTGGAGCGGCTGTTCTCGGCGGCCAAGTCGGTAGCCGAACTCGAGCAATACGCGCCGCTGATCGAGGAGCGCTACCGCAAGCTGGCCGAAGAGACGATCACCGTGCAGCGCGTGCACGGCGACCTGCACCTCGGTCAGGTACTGCGTACCCCGGAGACCTGGCTGCTGATCGACTTCGAAGGCGAGCCGGGACAGCCACTCGACGAACGCAGGCGACCCGACTCGCCGCTACGGGACGTGGCCGGCGTGTTGCGGTCGTTTGAATACGCCGCGTACCAGCGCCTGATTGAACAGGCCAGCGACTTCCGAGCCGACGAGGATCGAGCCCGCCAGGTGGCCGCGCGGGCCCGCGAATGGGTGGACCGCAACGCCGCCGCATTCTGTCAGGGCTATGCGGCGGTGTCCGGCGCCGACCCACGCGACTCCGGGCACCTGCTCGCCGCCTACGAACTGGACAAGGTGGTGTACGAAGCCGCCTATGAGGCGCGCCACCGGCCGAGCTGGCTACCGATCCCGCTGAAGTCGATCGCCCGGATCGTCGCCTGACCGCGGCTGACTTAGACCGACCCGTCCTAGGCCAGACTCCGCATCACGTCCGCCGCGGGCTTGGGCGTCCAGTCGGTGCGATACACGCCGTAGTTGTCTTGGGAATCGCTGCTGCCGGTGTTGCGGTCGCGGGTGGTGTACACGAATGCCGGTCCCGCGCCGTCGAGCGTTCGCCACGTGACGATGAAGTCCCTGAGGCGGTCGGCCTGCGTCTGCTTCGTCCACGCCCGTCGTCGAATCGCCGTACTCGGTCGCCCAGATCTGCTTGCCACCGTCACCGTTGTCGACCATCTGCTGCCGGATGCCGTCGTACAGCTCACGCGCCCCTGACTTGGAGAACCTGACGTTGTCGGGGGCGTACAGGTACGGGTGGTAGGCCAGCGCGTCGAAGAAGCCCTTGGCGCCTGCGGCGTACATGCGCTCGACGTAAGGTGACCGGGTTCATGGTGATCGCGAAGAAGTTGCGGGTCGGGGCGAGTCCGCCCGCGATGACGGTCGCCGAGGATCGGCAGCCTTGATCCTGGGATACGCGGCCTTGAGCAATTCGGTGAACCGTGCGGGCTCTGGGCCCTGCGGGCCCGAAGCCCAGAAATTGACCGCGTTCTGCTCGTTCCACACCTCGTATGCGGCGATGCGGCCCGCGAAATGCGTGGCGACGGTGCCCGCGAACTCGCCGAACTCGTCGGCCGACGCGGGAGGGGCCATGATGGCCGGTTTCCCCCCGGTCGCCCAACCCGGGGTCGAACCAAACTGCCCGACCACCGCAATACCTCTGGCGTTGGCGGCATCGATGATCTCGATCTGCCTTGCCCCACTCCCACGTACCCGCGGTCGGGTTCGATCCCGGCCCACGGCAGCATGATTCGTGCGCTTCGCACACCCGTCGCGACCATCAAGTCCAGCTGGCGATTCACATCCTCGGTGCGACAGGAAGACGATCCACGAATCCGCGAAGCCGAGTGACCCCACGGCCGCGGTCTTGGTGACGGGGAGGCTGCGCGTGTTCGACCCCGGGTTCAGCACGTGGCTCAGGGTCAAGGACACCAGTACGACGGCCGCCAGCGCGACGACCGTCTTGACGAAGTTCCGCACACTCTCCCCAATCTTTGGCACCGAAATGATCGGCACTCGACCGCTCGAAACTAACAAGGTTCGAGCACATAAGCAGAATCACGAAGTCACATGATCGTCGACGCGGCCTGCCAGATCGTTACCGACGAGGCGATCCCGGGACAGGACCCGCAGCAGGCTCGCCGTCGGCTCACAGGTTGCTACAACGTGACGATGCGTCACTGGTCGGTGTGACGGAGACGTTGGAAGGGCCGCAACCCCGGGATCCGTCGAGCACTGGGCCGGCTGACCCGCCGACGGCCGCTCAACGGCTGCCATGTGCCATGGCACCCCGCCTACCTGGCACTTCTACTGGTCTCGACCGCAGTGCTCTACCTGTGGAACATCACCGTCAACGGCATGGGCAACCAGTTCTACGCGGCCGCTGCCCAGGCCGGGTCGCGCAACTGGGAAGCGTTGCTGTTCGGATCGCTGGATGCGCAGAACTTCATCACTGTCGACAAGCCGCCGCTGTCGGAATGGGTGATGGGACTCTCCGGCCAACTTTTCGGTTTCAGCAGCGCCAGCATGCTCATTCCGCAGGCGCTGATGGCCGTCGCGGCGGTGGCCGTGACGTATGCCGCCGTCGCCCGCATCGGCGGTCGGTGGACCGGGCTGCTCGCAGGTGCGGCGCTGGCGGTGACGCCGGTGGCGGTGACGCCGGCGGTGCTGATGTTCCGGTTCAACAACCCCGATGCTGCGATGGTGTTGCTGATGACCGCCGCGGCGTACTGCACGGTCCGCGCTCTCGACTGCGGACGCGAGGAGCAAGACCGGCACCGCAACGGGGCGCGCTGGATGGCGCTGGCGGGTGTAGCCGTCGGGTTCGCATTCCTGGCCAAGATGCTCGAAGGCGTGATGGTGATGCCCGCGCTCGCGGGTGCCTATCTGGTGGCGGCCCCGGTGCCGATGCGCCGCCGGTGGCTGCACGTGCTCGGCGGCGCGATCGCGTTCGTCGCATCGGCGGGCTGGTTCGTGGCGCTGACCCTGCTGTGGCCGGCCTCCGCCCGCCCGTACCTCGCCGGGTCGGCGGACAACAACTTCATGAACCTCGTGCTGGGCTACAACGGCTTCGCCCGGGTGATGGGCCGCAACCACCCCGCCTTCCCGCCCTCGGACGGGGGGACCATGGCGGGCAGTCAGTTGCATGCGGATCCGCGGCTCGGCCTCGGCGGGTTCGGTGCTCAGTCGCCGGGGTGGACGCGGTTGGTGTCGGGCGAGTTCGGGTACGAGATCGGCTGGTTGTTGCCTGCCGCCCTGATCGCCACCGTGCTGGTGGTGGTGGCGCGGGGGCGGGCGCCACGCACCGATCCCGTGCGGGCCGGCGCCATCCTGTTCGGCGGGTGGCTCGGGGTCGACGCGCTGGTGCTCACCTTGATGCACGGCATGGTCCACCCTTACTACAGCCTGTCCATCGCGCCGCCCGTCGCCGCGATGTTCGCCCTCGGCGTTGGGCAGCTGTGGGCGCGTCGCGAATCCGCTTGGTACCGAGGCGCACTCGCGACCACGCTGTTGGCCACCGGGGTGTTCGGCTGGTGGACCCTGCACCGCAACGAGGACTGGCTGCCTGCGTTGCGGTGGGCGATCCTGGCGTTGGCGGTGGTGTCGGTGCTGGCGCTGGCGAGCGGGCGGACGATCAGGTCCAGACCCGCGGCCGCTTCGATGGCGTTGACACTGGCCTTGACGGCCGCGCTGGCCGGGCCCGCGGCATACGCGGTGGCGACGGTCGGCACGCCGCATCACTTCCGCGCCGTCAAGGTGGGCAGTACCACGGTCTACGACCTGTCGGCGCCCCGCTGACTAACGCACCAGCCTGCGGAGCAACGCGGACGCGGCGAGCACGCCGACGACGGCGGCGACCACGAGCACTGCGACGTCGAGCAGCGTGTTGCCCGGGCTGCCCAGCAGCAGCGCGCGAAGCGCGTTCACCTCATACGACAGCGGGTTGACGGCCGAGAGCACCCGCAGCCACTGTGGCATCACGTCCACCGGATACAAGGCGTTCGACGCGAAGAACAGTGGCATCGTGATGGCCTGGCCGATCCCCATCAGGCGATCGCGATTGCGCACCAACCCCGCCAAAGTCATTGACAGGCAAGCGAAGAACGCCGAACCCAACACGACGATCGCCATCGCTGCCAGAATGCGCAGCGGGTTGACGGTCAGGTGGATGCCCATCAGGTACGCGATGACCAGTACTCCGACCACCTGCGCGACCGAGCGCACGCCAGCCGCGAACGACTTGCCGGTGATGAGCGCCGCCGCCGGCGCGGGTGTCACCATCAGCTTGGCGAGGATGCCTGCGTCGCGGTCCCACACGATCTGGATGCCGTAGAAGATCGAGATGAACAACGCCGACTGGGCGATGATTCCGGGCGCCAGGAACGCGAGGTACGGTACGTCGCCGGTGTCGATGACGTGCAGCCGCGAGAACGTCTGCCCGAAGATCAACAGCCACAACGCCGGCTGCACCATGCGGGTGAGCAACTCGCTGCGGTCGTGTCCCAGCTTCTGCAACTCGACGAGCCCGAACGCGCCCATGCGACGCAACAATCCGCCCACCCGGTGTAGTCCACGCGGCGCCCGGATGAGTTCGACGGGGACTGCACGGTCAACCGACACGGCGCACCGTCGTTCTGCTGGAGCGGATCTCGCGCAACCCGCGCCGCGTGGTGTCCTCCGCGAGGTCCGAACCGGCGTAGTGCCGGAACACGTCCTCGAGCGTCGGGTCGGGGGCGGTCTCGGAGCTGAGGTCGGCCTTCAAGTCGCCGGGCGTGCCAACGGTCTGCAACACGCCGTGGTGCATGAGCGCGACACGGTCGCACAACGCGTCGGCTTCCTCCATGTAGTGGGTGGTCAGCAGCACGGTCATACCGTATTCCGCTTGCATGTCGGCCACCTGCGACCAGACGCTGTCTCGCGCAATCGGATCGAGCCCGACGGTCGGTTCGTCGAGGAGCAGCAGCGACGGACGGTTGACCAGCGCCTGGGCCAACTCGAGTCGCCGCACCATGCCGCCGGAGTACGTCCCAGCGAGGTTGTCGGCGACGTCGAACAGACTCATGGCATCCAGCGCTTCGTCGACGCGGGCGCGAAGCTCCCGGCGGGGCACGTCGTACAGTCGGGCGAACAGGTCGACGTTCTGGCGGCCCGTCAACGCCGACTCGATCGAGAGTTGTTGGGGCACATAGCCGATGTTGTGGCGGATGTCCATGGTGTCACGACGCGCGTCGAGCCCGAAGATGCGCACCTCACCGTCCTGGACGGGGGTCAGGGTGGTGAGCACCCGCACCACGGTCGTCTTGCCCGCCCCGTTCGGCCCGAGCAGTCCCACGGTCTCCCCGGCGTGCACCGTCAGGTTCAGGTCGTCGACCGCAGTGAACTCACCGTACCGGTGGCACAGGTGACGGCACTCGATCGCGGGGGCCGTCATTTCTCGTCCTCGTGTAGCATGCGGGTCATCTCCGACATGACCTCCAATCCCTTTGTCAGGCTGTCGATCTGGTGGTCGTCGAGGCGCTCGAGGACCGCCGCCAGCGCAGCGCGCCGGGCCGCCCGGGATTCGTCGGCGACGGCTTGTGCGGTTTGGGTCAGCCGCAGCCGACCGACCCGACGGTCGTCGGGGTCGACGGTACGGACCAACAGTCCGTCCGCGGACAACCGCGACACCAGGGTGGACGCCGTGTTGGCCGCGAGTCCTAGTTCGGCCGCCGCTTGCCGGATCGAGATCGCCGGCTGTCGTCCCACGAGTCGGAGCAGTTCGGCCTGGGATTCCGGCAGACCGCTGCCGATCGCGGGGCGACCGCCGGACCGGCGTACCTGGCGACGAAATCGGCCGACGGTCGCGAAGAGCTCCGCTGCGAGGTCCGTCCGGGTGTCCACCCGACCCACAATACCTCTGTTGCAGAGCTAACTGAATGGCCCCGGGCGGATTCGCCGCTGCCCACGTGATGCCGTGAATCTGGATCGCTTCGTTTAAGCGCACTGCCCGTCGGGCAATCGGGCGGCATGATCGGTGACGTGAACGACTACGACGACGTACCGCTGAGTCCCTCGGAGTCGCTGGACTCCGACGAGGTGCGCAACGACGACGGCGACGAGGTGGTCGACCCGCCGGCGGAGTGGATCGAGGCCAACGAACACGAGTCACTCGACGAGCGGCTGGCCGAAGAGGTTCCGGATGTCACGCCCGAGTACGAGGTGTCGATGGATTCCCATGACTCGGACGAAGGCGGTGGACTCGTGGTGATGAGCGGCGACGAACTCGATCGCCTCGATCCCAGCCGGCACGGCCGCGACGCGGGTCAGATCGACGGCACGCCAGAGAACGGAGACTCGTTCTACGACGTCATCGAGTGATCAGGCGGGTTCGGGTGCGACGGCCTGCAGCACGATGACAGTGCGGGCCTCGACGGGGATCTTGACCCGGGCCTTGAGCGTGGCGTCCTGATCCGGCTTGTCAGTCCGCGTGTCGATCACCGGTCGCCACGCCGCAGCGAATTTCTTTGACGGCAGCGTGTACTCGATGTCCTCGTGGTGCGCGTTGAAGCACAGCAGGAACGAATCGTCGACTATCCGCTGATTTCTCGCGTCGCGATCGGGTATGCCCTGCCCGTTCAGGAACACGCCGACCGACTTGGCGAAGCCCGACCCCCAGTCCTCGCCGGTCATCTCGGTGCCCTCGGGGGTGAACCAGGCGATGTCCGGAAGGCCCGCCTGGCCGCGTCGGCCGACGGGTTTGCCGCTGAAGAACCGCCGCCGCCGGAACACCGGGTGAGCGGCGCGTAGGGCCGAGACCGACTTGGTGAAGTCGAGCAGGTCGGTGTCCGCGTCGGCCCAGTCGATCCAGGTGAGCTCGTTGTCCTGGCAGTACCCGTTGTTGTTGCCGCGCTGCGTGCGGCCGAGTTCGTCGCCGTGGCAGATCATCGGAACACCTTGGGACAGCAGCAGGGTCACGAGGAAGTTGCGCTGCTGCCGGGAGCGCAGCGCGTTGATCTCGGGGTCGTCGGTAGGTCCCTCCACTCCGCAGTTCCACGACCGGTTGTGACTCTCGCCGTCGTTGTTGTCCTCGCCGTTGGCCTCGTTGTGCTTCTCGTTGTACGACACCAGGTCGGCCAGGGTGAACCCGTCGTGGGCGACGACGAAGTTGATCGACGCCACGGGCCGCCGCGCGGTGTTCTCGTAGAGATCCGCCGAGCCGGTCAGCCGGTAGGCGAACTCGTCGAGGGTGGCGGGCTCGCCGCGCCAGAAGTCGCGGACGGTGTCTCGGTACTTGCCGTTCCACTCCGTCCACTGCGGCGGGAAGTTGCCGACCTGATAGCCGCCGGGGCCGACGTCCCACGGTTCGGCGATGAGCTTCACCTGGCTGACCGTCGGATCCTGTTGCACCAGTTCGAAGAACGTCGACAGCTTGTCCACGTCGTAGAACTCGCGGGCCAGCGTCGACGCCAGGTCGAAGCGGAATCCGTCGACGTGCATCTCGGTGACCCAGTACCGCAGCGAGTCCATGATCAGCTGCAGCGAGTGCGGGTGGCCGACGTTGAGGCTGTTGCCGGTGCCGGTGTAGTCCATGTAGTAGCGCTTGTCGTCGTCGACGAGCCGGTAGTAGGCCGCATTGTCGATGCCGCGCATCGAGACCGTCGGACCCAGGTGATTGCCCTCCGCCGTGTGGTTGTAGACCACGTCGAGGATCACCTCGATGCCCGCCTCGTGCAGCGTGCGCACCATCGCCTTGAACTCCTGCACCTGGCCGCCCGGCGTGCCGCTGCTGCTGTACTTCGGGTCCGGCGCGAAGAACCCGATGGTGTTGTAACCCCAGTAGTTGGACAACCCCTTGTCGATCAAGGTGGCATCGTTGGCGAAGTGGTGCACCGGCATCAACTCGATGGCGGTGATGCCCAGCGACTGGAGGTGCTCGATGATCGCGGGATGCCCGACGGCGGCGTAGGTGCCGCGCATCTGCTCGGGAATGTCCGGGTGCGTCTCGGTGAGCCCCTTGACGTGAGCCTCGTAGATGACGGTGTCGGCGTACTCGTGGTTCGGCGGCCGGTCGGTGCCCCAGTCGAAGAACGGGTTGATGACAACCGACTTGGGCATGCTGTGTGCCGAGTCGTCGTCGTTGCGGCTGTCCGGGTCGTCGAAGGAGTAGCCGAACAGCGACTGGTTCCAGTCGAAGGTGCCGTCGATGGCCTTGGCGTAGGGATCCAGCAGCAGTTTGTTCGGGTTGCATCGATGGCCGGCCGTTGGATCGTTCGGACCGTGGACGCGATAGCCGTAGCGCTGCCCGGGTTCGATGTTTGGCAGAAAGCCGTGCCAGACGAACCCGTCCACCTCCGGCAACGTCAACTTCGTCTCGGTCCCATCTGCGTCGAACAAGCACAGCTCGACCCGCTCGGCGACCTCGCTGAACAGTGCGAAGTTCGTGCCGGAGCCGTCATAGGAGGCGCCGAGAGGATAGGCCTTGCCGCGCCAGACCTCCTGGGGCACGGCATTGGGATTCGCGACTTGGGTCAAGGTGCACCCTTCTGGCTAGAGGAACAGACCAAGGCGACCATACGGCCCGCCTGGGTGCGAGAGCATGGCGGGCGAGCCGCTCGCAATGGAGGTAAGCCGCTTGTCTGCCCACGCTGAACTGCCCGTTTACCGCACTTTGCAAACCCGCGTCGCTTCCGGTGTGGCCACTCTCACCCTCAACAGGCCTGCTCAGCGCAACGCGATCGGCGACGGCATGGCCGATGAGCTCGGCGACGCCTATACCCGGCTCGACCGCGACGACGCGGTCCGCGTGGTGGTGCTGACCGGCACGCCACCCGCGTTCTGCGCGGGTGCCGACCTCCACGCCGGGGAGCGCACGTTCGACGCACCGGGACCGGGATTCAGTGCGGCCGGATTCGGCGTGCCGGCCTGGACGCTGAACAAGCCGGTGATCGCGGCGATCAACGGGCATGCCCTCGGGTCTGGGGCTGACATTGGCGCTTCAGTGCGACGTGAGGTTGTTCGCCGCCGACGCACGCTACGGCGTCGTGCAGGTCCGCCGGGGGGTCGTCGGCGACGCGTACTCACACTGGGTGCTGCCCCGGCTGGTGGGCATCGCGAACGCGGCCGAGATCCTGCTCACCGGGGCCACCTTCGACGGCCACCGAGCCGTCGCGCTGGGCCTGGGCAGCCGGGTGCTGCCGGGTGACGAGGTGCTGCCCGCCGCGCTGGAACTCGCCCGCGACATCGCCACCAACACCGCGCCGATGTCGGTGGCGGCCAGCAAGCGGCTGCTGTGGGAGTCGTTCGATCTGGACCGCGCCGCGGTGGGCGTGCGGGAAACCGAGATCCATCTCGCGCTCATGGGGCACGACGACGCCAAGGAGGGGGTGCGGGCGTTCCAGGAGGGGCGTGCGCCGAAGTGGACCGGCCGCCCCGTCGACCCCACAAAGTAGTGATTTCGGCGCGCTGATCCGCGCTGAGGCCGGACTAGCGCGCCGAAATCACGCGATGACGACGCCCGCGGCGCGCAAGGCGTCGACGGCCTCGGCAGTCGTCGTCGGGGAGACCCCCGCGGTGAAGTCCAGCAGCACCCGGGTGGTGAAACCCGCGGCCGCCGCGTCGGCGGCGGTGGCCTTCACGCAGTAGTCGGTCGCGATGCCCACCACGTCGAGCTCGTCGACGCCGCGCTCACGCATCCAGTCGGCCAGCGTGGTCCCGTCGTCGGTCTGACCCTCGAACCCGCTGTAGGCCGCCGAGTAGTGGCCCTTGTGGAAGACGGCCTCGACCAGCACGGGGTCGAACCCCGGGTGGAAGTCCTCGCCCGATGTTCCGACGACGCAGTGCGGCGGCCAGGAGTCCCGGTAGTCGGGGTTGTCGGAGAAGTGGTCGCCCGGATCGATGTGGTGGTCCTTGGTCGCCACGACGTGGTCGTAGTCGTGCTCGACGAGCAGGTCGGTGATCTTCTGGGCGACCTCGGCGCCTCCGTCGACGGCCAGTGAGCCACCCTCGCAGAAGTCCCGTTGTACGTCGACGATGATCAGCGCCCGCATGGGTTAACCCTAGCCGCCGAACAGCAGGTACAAGCCCGTGAACGTGTAGCCGACCATCACCAGCATCATGGCCAGCTGGCCCGTCACCTGATGCCCCTTGGGCAGCAGCCACAGGGCACGGTCGTGCGCGGCGACCACGCCCGCGATGTGCCCGGCCACCACGAAGCAGACCTTGAGCGTCGCCAGCACCGAAGGATGAAGGGACAGTGCGTAGTTCACGTCGACATGGCCAAGCCACCCTCGGCCGAACGGGTCGGCCAGCCGGATCACCGTCTGCTGCCCGCGCTCGACGAGGTACGTCAGATAGTGGGCGAACACGTAGCCGATGGCGATCGGGATCAGTGAGTGCGCCATCTCGCCGGGTAGTGTGCGGCGTTGCTCCCGCGTCACGCCGCCGGTGGTCCGCGCGGCCAACCAGAATGTCGTTCCCACGACTCCCGCGAACACCAGCAGTACGACACTGCGGATCAGCACGCCGCCGAACGGAACCGAGTCGGCGTGGGCGTCGACGAAGTTGCGCCACAGCGGCATTGCCGAGAAGCCGTCGAATGCCGTCGAGCCCAGCAGCACCGCGAGCACCGCCAGGGTGCCCGCCCGCACCGGCATCGACGGCAGGTGATCGAACGGGTTGCCGATCGCGATGCGCCCGTCGGCGTTGCGCCGCAGCGGTGACAAACGCGACGCAACCACCCCGTACACCTCGAACGGATCGGCGTTGGCAGGCCACCGCGTTCCGAAGACCAGTGTGCCTGCCAGGGTCACCGCGAAGTACAGCACCAGCCAAACCTTCACCGCCGCAAGCGAACCCGGATCGGGACTGGCGAGCTCAAGCCAGACGAACGCGAACAGGCCCAGCGCCGCGGGCCAGTAGCCGCAGGCCGCGGGATAGGCGCTCGGCGGCGGCCTGCGAGACGATGGGAGTAGCCAGTAAACCGTGCGCACCGGCGACACGGCGCGCCACACCGGGCCGACGGCCAGTGACACCGCCACCAGACCTACCCACAGCAGCACGTAGAACACGCCGAGCAGCGGGTTGTCGCCATCCTGCGGACCGAACACCGCCGCCATCGTCACCCAGCCCGCGAACAGCAGGCCAGCGATCGCGACCGCCCGCCGCGTGGCCGGGGCATCGACGACCGAGTCGACCCACTGCGGAAGCGGGTGGCCCGGTTTCGCCGGGTCGAACCTCGGCCGCCGCCACGCGAGCGCGACCACGGCGAACGTGAACGTCAGCGCCCACGCCGCACCGATCAGCGCGTAGGCGAACGGGATCGGAAGATCGGCCGAGCCGCCCAGTCCGTGGGCCAGTACCGCCGTCGACCGACCGGACGTCACTGCACCGTGATGGTGGCGACGGTCTTGTTCAGGTGGTGGAGTTCGACGTCGACTTTGCCGGGCACGTCGACGGTGAACTGGAACGATTGAGCTGGCTTCGGTTCGACGTTGAACGTGTGCTCCGGGTTGGAGTGGACGTGCAACTGGTCGGCGGCGTCGCTGTTCACTCGGACGACGATGGGCTCGCCGATCGCACCCTGCAGCGGCTCGTTGGTCGGCGTGACCACGCCGGCCTTGATGGTGACGTCGATGACGAGTTGGGTCGGTGGAGACTGCTGGTCGGTCAGCTCGGGCGCGCCCGTCGACGCCGGGGTCGACGGCGCGCCGCTCGCCCCGCTCGTCGGCGCGGCCGGATGGTCCGCGCCGGTCGAGCCGCCGCAGCCCGCAGTGATCAGTGCGGCGGCGGCCAGGGTCAGTAGCGTTCGGGAGGCCGCGAAGGTGGTCGTGGAAATCGTCACGGTGACCCATCTTCGTCGGCGGCGCCTGGCTGGTCGCTGTGAGCCTCGGCATCGCCTCGCCGTCGATCCCTGGTGGCGACGACGATCACGACACCCGCAACCACGATCGCAGGCACGAAGGCGGGTATCGCCAACAGCAGCGCGTGATGAGCCAGCACGTCGACGTGGTGCGCACCCATGCGTTAGCCGGTCACGCCTGCGCGGTCGGTTGGAATTCGAGCTTCGAGCCGCTGGTCTCGGTGCGGTTGAGTCGTCCTGCGCCCCAGGTCAATCCGGCGATCAGGATCAGCGTGCATCCCAGGACCACCAGGCAGCCGACCGTCCACAGCACCTCGGGCGTATCGGGTTTGCGTTCGCGTTGCAGGATGGTGATCTCGGGGACGAAGGGCCGAGTCATCGTGTTCAGCGCAGGGACCTCTTCGGCACCGATGCCGGGATCGGCCGCCAGATATATCGGTACGGCCGTCAGCGTCTGTGCCGTCGTGGACGCGCAGCAGCGTCTTCCAGACTCCCCAGGCCGGCACCGGCCGGGTGGTGCGGTAGTGACCCGGCCCGACCCGCTCGAGGTTGTCGATCACCAGGCCGCGTTCGTTCGCGAGGCCACCCTGCCAGGCCAATACCGACACCCAGTTGGGGTGATCGCTCACTAGATCCGGTGGGTTGATCCGCACGTCGGCGTCCACCATGCGCTGGGCGCCCGACCCTGGGACGTCAGTCAGCGTGATGGCGGCAGTGGTGTTCTCCGGCACCTCGTACCGCAAGCCGTTGGCCGTCGCGCCGCCGATGGCCAGTACGGCGAGTGCGACGATGCCTACCCCGACGACCCTGCGTGGCAACCGCTGGTCGGTCAGCACCATGCCGAACATGGCGCCGCAGGCGCCCGTGAGCACGGCGACGGGCACTGCCATGGTGAGCGCCTCCGGCCACATGCTGGTCGGCCACGGGAAGTGATAGACGCCGTCCACCCACAGGGACTCCAGCCAGAGCCCGACAGTGCTGGCGCCGAGTCCACTGACGAGGCCGAACACGATGGGCCGCTTGAAGACTGGAGTTAGCGCCAAGATCTCGACGACCAGGGCCGGACCGAGGTAGAGCGCGAACCAGTTGATCGGTGCGCCGAGCACCGGCCCGACGATCAGTGCCACCCCGCCGCGCAGTGCGATGGCGAGTGCGGCCGCGATGAGCGCTGCACCACGTCCCAGCATGATGCGCGCGGCCACCAACCCGAACGCCGCTGCGGCGGCGACCAGCATCGGCTGGAACACCTGACGGAATTGGGACACTCCGAAGTCGAACTCGATCTGGTACACCGACAGCCCGACGAGCACCCCGCCGAAGCCCAGGTACTGGACGAACTTCAGCCAGATACCGTCCTGAGGCGCGTCCTCAGCGCCTGCCCGCCTGCCCTCGTACTCGAGGATCAGTGCCGACAGCGTCGCAAATCCTGCGCCGCCGATCATCATGAGATGCGTTGGCCCCCAAAGTGTCACGTCCTGACCGAAGATGCGGTGCCAGATGTCGTCGAGTGGGAAGCCGGTCAGCGCGTACAGCCCGCAGCCCGCCATCAGTACGCCGCCGACCGGGGCGTACCAGGTGCGGGTGATGCGCACCGCCGCAGGTCCGGGTCTCTCGTACGGCAGCACCACCGCCATGCAGCCGGCGACGAACAGCAGGAAGAGCCCGAACAGGATGAAGTAGTGGGCGGGGTTGGCCAGTGGACCGGGGTCGCGGCCCTTGCCGATGTGCAGGCTGACGTCCCAGATGAAGCCGAACAGCGCGCAGATGAGCGTCGCAATGAACAGCGACATCGGAAGCGCCACCCACGGCGGCCGCTTGAACTTGCGGCCGGCGTAGTCGGCCAGGTTCTGCAGCCACGTGATGCGCCGCTGGCGGTGCAGGTAGCCGATCCAGACCAGCGCAGCCGAGACGATCGCGGCCACGACGGACATGCCGATCACCTGATCGAGTGCGGCGCCGCCGCCCTCGTCTGCCGCTGCAAGGAATACCGATGTCATGCCTAGTCCTCCCATCCCCAGAGGTGGAGCAACGCTCGTGACTCGCCGGTAATATTGCCAGAATTCTTCTAGGTGAAACCTTGGGTACCGGGTAGTTGCCTGCACTAACCGCCTTTTGCGTATGACGCGAGCCCACCGGCAGGTCGGGCGTAGTGCAGATCGCGGAACGTCATCATCGTTTCATCTGGGCGGGACTCATTTCCTCGGTGGCCGCAGCACTTTCATGGCGAGCTGCATCACGGGCCCCGGTACGCGGTCCCGCATGTCCAGCGCAGCGTTGGCGACCCGCGTGCGAGCCGGGGTGCCGCGGCCGAAGACGGCGTTGAGCGGACCACCCGTGGGCTCGAGGTCGACGTGCAGCGGCGGCTTGCCGTCGGCGGCGCCGAGCGCGTGCGAGATGACGATCCGCTGGATCTCGCTGGTGCCCTCGAAGATGGTGTACAACTTGGCATCCCGATACCACTTCTCCACCGGGTGGTCCTTGATGTAGCCCCAGCCGCCCATCGTCTGGATGGCGCGCTCGGTGGTCTCGACTGCCACCTCGCTGGCGGCGAGCTTGCACATCGAGCCCTCACCACGGTCGAACGGGATGCCGGTGGCGGCCATCCACGACGCACGCCACGTCAACAGCCGGGCGGCGTCGATCCTGGTGGCCAGGTCGGCCAGGGGGAAGGCGATGCCCTGGTTGTCGATGATCGGTCCGCCGAACGCCTCGCGGCGATTCGCATACTCGGTGACGTATTCCAGTGCGGCCCTGGCGATTCCGAGGGCTTGCGCGGCGACCATCGGCCGCGTTTGTTCGAACGTGCCGAGCGTCGCCGAACCCGAGTGTTTGGCACCGGCGACCAGCTCGCGTGCCTTGGCCAGCTTGCGCTCGAGCTTGTCATCGCCACCGAGCAGGTGGTCGCCGGGAATGCGCACGCCGTTGAACGCCAACTCCGCGGTGTGCGACGCGCGGCAGCCGAGCTTGTCGAGCTTGCGCACCAACTCCAGCCCCGGTGTGCCGCCAGGCACCACGAACAGCGCCTGCCCACGGTGACCCAGCTCCTCGTCGACGACGGCGTTGACCACGTGGACGTTGGCGATGCCGCCGTTGCCGATCCACATCTTGTGCCCGTCGATGATCCAGTCACCCCCGTCGCGTCGCGCCCGCGTCCGCAGGTTCCGAACGTCGCTGCCTCCTTCGGGTTCGGAGATCGCCAGCGCCGCCAGTTTGAGGTCACCGGGCGAACCGAAGCACTCGGGCGCCCACTGCAGCATCTGTTCGGGCGTCGCCGACTGGCCGATCGCCGACAGCGCCAGGGCCGGCATGACGATCGCCAGTCCGATCCCCGCGCAACCCCAGAACAGTTCCTCCATGAACATCGGCAGGGACATCCCGGTGGGGTCGCCGATGAGATCGCGGTAGAACAGCGGGCTGTAGAACCCCCGCTCCGCGGCCTCCTCGAGGACGGGCCACGGGAACTCCTGGCGCGCGTCGTAGTCGGCGGCGACCGGCCGGACGACCTGTTCGGCGAACTCGTGGGTCCGCCGGGCGAGGTCGTGCTGGGCGATCGTGGGCGTGATGTCGAAGCTCATCGCCGGCCCCGGGTGTCGGTAGACATGTGTTCACCGATACCCGCCGAAGGGGCGGCGGAATCCTTGTTTGCTCGAGGCAGATCATCGGTCTTCGCGGCCCGGATCGGCTTAGCCTGGGATCGATGAAGCTCGCGGCCATGCACCTGACTCAGCTCGACGGCGTCACCTGCGGTCCCGCCGTTGCCGTGGTCGCAGGCGCGCTACTCGACCCCGCCTATCTCAGGAAGCTCACGGACCAAGACGAGCAGACCGTCGGCGCGACGGGACGGGCGTGGTTCGCCGGTGAACAGCGCAGGATCCACCTCACCGTCAACCGGATCTGGCCGCGACGGTTCGGCACGACGCCGATGGGCATCGCCCGAGCGATCAGCGCGCACAGTGCGCGCCAAGGCGTGCGGTACCGCTGGCGGTTGTGGTGGGGTCGGCGCGACGGGCTCGCCGACGTGCTCGCCGCGGTCGATGGGCACTGGCCGGTGGCCATGCTGCTCGGCAATGTCATTCCACGACACTGGGTGCTGATGATCGCGCGCAACGCCGAGCGCGTGGTCTGCTACGAACCGTCGTCCGGGCAGGTGCGGGCCGTCGAACTGGCCGCGATCCGCGCCGCCAGGCTGACGAACGTCGGCTATTCGCGCCCGTTCGCCTTCGTGCTGCCGCGATCCGGGTTCAGCGCCGCGACGCGCTCGGACACCAGCTGATCCATCGGCGAACCTGCAGCCAACCCGGCGACGACGCCGGCCCGGTTTCGGGCGGGCTGGTTCTGTGACATCTTCACCTTCGCCTCGATGCGTTCGATGGCGAGTTCGAGTCCGACGATCGCTTTGAGTTGACCACGGACGTAGGTCTCCGGAGCGTCGGTGACCCGCCAGGACGGGTCGCGGTCGGCCTCGTGGTGGTCGGTCAGTCGGGTGACGAGTTCGTGCACCCAGTCCGCGTCGTCATGGATCGTGAGCGGCCCATATACGTTGAGCACCTCGTAATTCCAGGTGGGCACGACCTTGCCCGTCTCGGCCTTGGTGGCGTAGAGGTTCGGCGAGACGTACGCCTGAGCGCCCGTGAAGATGGCGACGGAGTCGTGGCCGGCGGCATGCCAGTGCGGGTTCGCCCGGGCGACGTGTCCAAGCAGGGCGTGCCGGTCGCGGTCGTATATCAGCGGTAGCGGCGTGACCATCAGACCCGAGGGAGCGTGGGTGACCAGGTGCGCGAAACCCGCCCGGGCCAGTGCGGCAGCGGTGTCGTCCGCGGACGGTGCGAACTTCGGCGGCAGGTACACGGTCCAGCCTAAACGGAGAACACTCCCCGGAGCAGTATTCGAACATATGATCGACCGGTGGGCGAGCTCCAGTCGATCGGCTACCACGGCCAGCCCGTGCCGCAGGCGTTCCGGCGGGTCGATCCGCCGGTCGCCGTCCTCGTCGATCTCGCGGCGGTTTTCCCGCGCGAACCGCACCGTGCGGGCAGCTACCACCCCGCGGGTCTGCAGATGCACTCCGTCGTCGAAGGCCGGCTGAGCTGCTGGGGCATGTGCGAGCAGGGGTTCTGGTGGGGGTGGGTGACGTACGACATCGCCTACGGTGCGCAGCGCAAGTCGGTGACGCACTGGATTCCGGCGTGGACTTTGCAGCGTCGATAGGCTGCAGTCATGGCTCGAAAGATCGCCACCGCTGACGTGGTCGGGCTCACCGAGCTCCTGGACTTCGTACGGCCGCGCCATCGGATGGTTCTGACGACGTTCCGCAGCGACGGCTCGCTGCAGAGCTCGCCGGTCAGTGGCGGCGTCGACGAGGCGGGGCGGATCGTGATCGCGACCTACCCGAAGCGCGCCAAGTCGGCGAACGTCCGGCGTGATCCGCGGGTCAGCGTGACAGTGCTGTCCGACGAGTTCAACGGCCCATACGTGCAGGTCGACGGCGACGCAGAGGTCATCGGGCTGCCTGCCGCCGTCCAGCCGTTGGTCGACTACTACCGCGCGATCGCGGGCGAGCATCCCGACTGGGCCGAGTACCGGCAGGCCATGCTCGATCAGGGCAAGTGTTTGATCCGGGTCACGCCGACGCGGTGGGGTCCGGTCGCCACGGGCGGGTTTCCGCCGGCTTGAAGCGTTCGGGGGAAGCCACATGCCGCGCGGCCGGCCGAGACGTGCCGGACCGGGCCTTGGTAGCCAGACGGGGCGGCCGCGTTGCGGAGGATAGCCCGTCAAACTATAGTCTGGACACATGTCCAGAGCCCTTTTGCCGACTCTGGCCGCGGTGAACTGACCATGCGCATTGCTCTGCTGTCGTACCGAAGCAAGACGCATTGTGGTGGGCAAGGCGTCTACGTGCGCCACCTGAGCCGTGGTCTCGTCGAGCTTGGTCACGACGTCGAATTGTTCTCCGGACCGCCCTACCCCGATGGTCTCGACCCAAGGGTGCGACTCACCGAGGTGCCGAGCCTGGACCTCTACCGTGAACCCGACCCTTTCCGCATCCCGCGCCCCAGCGAGCTCCACGACCGCATCGACGTGCTCGAGCTGCTCGCGACGTGGACGGCGGCCTTCCCGGAGCCGAAGACGTTCTGCCTGCGCATGGCCCGTATCCTGGCCGAGCGCCGCGACGAGTTCGACGTCGTGCACGACAACCAGAGCCTGGGCACCGGTCTGCTCGACATCGCGCAGCTCGGCCTGCCGGTGGTCGCCACGGTGCACCATCCGATCACCCGCGACCGGGTGCTGGACGTCGCCGCGGCGAAGTGGTGGCGAAAGCCGTTGGTGCGCAGATGGTATGGATTCGCCGAGATGCAGAAGCAGGTGGCGCGCAAGCTTCCCGAACTGCTGACGGTGTCGTCCACCTCGGCGACCGACATCGCCGAGGACTTCGGAGTGTCGCCCGAGCAACTGCACGTGGTGCCACTGGGCGTCGACACCGAACTGTTCAAGCCCGCCGAGCACCGAGTGCGCAACCGCATCGTCGCCATCGCCAGTGCCGACGTCCCGTTGAAGGGCGTCAGCCACCTGCTGCACGCCGTTGCCCGCCTGCGCGTCGAACGCGATCTCGACGTTGCAACTGGTCTCGAAGCTGGAGCCCAACGGCCCCACCGAGAAGCTGATCGCCGAGTTGGGCATCTCCGACATCGTGCACAGTTCCAGCGGCCTGTCCGACGTGGAACTTGCCGCGCTCCTGTCGTCGGCGGAGGTGGCCTGCATCCCGTCGCTCTACGAGGGCTTTTCGCTACCTGCCGTCGAGGCGATGGCCAGCGGCACGCCGATCGTCGCCAGCCGTGCCGGGGCGCTGCCGGAAGTGGTCGGAGTCGACGGCGAGTGTGCGCGACTCGTTCATCCCGGCGACGTCGACGAACTGACGCGGGTACTAGGCGAACTGCTCGACTCTCCCCTGGAGCTACACAGGCTCGGGGCCGCGGGCCGCCGCCGCGCAGTGGACGTCTTCAGCTGGGAATCCGTGGCTGCCCAAACCGTTTCGGTGTACCAGCGGGCGTGCGAGCGAGTTCAGGACAGGACCACCGGATGCTGACCGTCGACTTCGACCGGCTGGGCATCGGCGCCGGTAGCTCCGTCATCGACGTGGGGTGTGGCGCGGGCAGGCACTCCTTCGAGGCATTCCGGCGCGGGGCCGACGTCGTGGCGTTCGATCAGGACGCCGCCGAGCTCAACGACGTCGACGCCATCCTGCAGGCCATGCAGGAGCAGGGGGAGGCGCCGGCGTCGGCCAGGGCCGAGGCCGTCAAGGGCGATGCGCTGGAGCTGCCGTACGGCGACGGTTCGTTCGACTGCGTGATCGCGTCGGAGATCCTCGAGCACGTCCCGCAGGACGACCGCGTGATCGACGAGCTCGTCCGGGTGCTGAAGCCGGGCGGCCGGTTGGCGGTCACCGTTCCGCGTTGGTTGCCGGAGAAGATCTGTTGGATGCTGTCCGACGAGTACCACGCCAACGAGGGCGGTCACATCCGGATCTATCACGCCGACGAGCTGCACGACAAGATCGTCGCCCGCGGTTTGACGTTCGACCACCGCCACCACGCACATGCCCTGCACGCACCGTTCTGGTGGCTGAAATGTGCTGTGGGCGTGGACAAGCCGAATCATCCCGCGGTGACGGCGTACCACAAGCTGCTGGTGTGGGACATGATGTCGCAGCCATGGCTGACCCGGGGGGCGGACGCGCTGCTGAACCCGCTCATCGGCAAGAGCGTTGCGTTGTACTTTCAAAAACCGCGGCCTTCCGCACGCCCACCGGTGGTGAGCAGTGCTCAGACCTGAGCTTCCCGGCGTACCCGGCGTGCTGACGCCTGCCCAGTGCCGCCAGACCGCGGAATCCATTGCCGCCACACAGGAGTCGTCCGGAGCGCTGCCCTGGTTCGTCGGCGGACACACCGATCCGTGGGATCACGTCGAGAACGCGATGGCGCTGACGGTCGGCGGCCTGTGGGAACAGGCCAGGGCCGGCATTCGACTGGTGCCGAGCCACTCAACGGGCCGACGGATCGTGGCCGATACAACTGCGCGATGGTGTGGTCGAGGATGCCAACAGCGACAGCAACTTCTGCGCGTACGTCGCCACCGGCGTGTGGCACCACGTGCTCGTCACCGAGGACCGCGGCTTCGCCGAGACCATGTGGCCGGTGGTCAGCAGGGCCATCGACTTCGTGTTGACGATGCAGCTCGACGGCGGCGAGATCGCCTGGGCCAGAAGCGACTCCGGAATCATCCAGGAGGCGTTGCTGACCGGTTGCGCAAGCATCTACCACAGCATCCGATGCGCGTTGGCGCTGGCGAACTACGTCGACGAGCCGCAGCCCGAGTGGGAGGTGGCCGTCGGACAACTCGGTCATGCCATCGCCGAGCACCCAGAGGCGTTCGTCACCAAGGACACTCACTCGATGGAGTGGTACTACCCGGTGCTCGGCGGCGCGCTGCGCGGCGCCGCCGCCAAGGCGCGCATCGACGCCCGCTGGCACGAGTTCGTGGTGCCGGGGTCTGGGGATCCGCTGCATCGACCACCGGCCCTGGGTCACCGGTGCAGAGACCTGCGAGCTGGTCATGGCGCTCGACGCCATCGGCGACACGGCCCGCGCACACGAGCAGTTCGCGGCGATGCACCACCTCCGTGAGCGAGACGGTTCCTACTGGACCGGATCTGGTGTTCGCCGACGGCAAGCGGTGGCCCGAGGAACGGACCACGTGGACGGGTGCGGCGATGATCCTCGCCGCAGACGCGTTGTCGTCGACCACCAAGGCCAGCGGCATCTTCCGTGCCGATGACCTGCCCCGCGGCCTCGAGCGTGAGTTCGACTGCGCCTGCGCGACCAGCGACCGCTAGCTCAGCGGTATCAGGTAGTCGGGGCGGTCCGCTCCAACACCCGCAACGTGCCCGTAGCGGAGACTTCCCTGAACTCGCCGGAGTCCAACGCCCGACGGTAGATGTGATACGGCGCCTGACCGCCCTCGTCGGGGTTGGGGAACACGTCGTGGATGACGAGCCCGCCGCCCACCGCGACCCACTTCGCCCAGCCACCGAAGTCCCGTTGCGCCGCCTCCTCGGTGTGCCCGCCGTCAATGAACAAGAACTGCAACGGAGTTCGCCACGACCGTGCGACGAGGGCCGACTTGCCCACCACGGCAACGACGTTGTCGTCCAACCCCGCCGCGTCGAGCGTGTGCCGCAGCGTCGGCAGGGTGTCGAACAGTCCGGTGACCGGATCGACCATGGAGGTGTCGTGGTACTCCCACCCGGGTTGGTGTTCCTCGGATCCGTGATGGTGGTCGATGGTGTAGACGACGCCACCGGTCTGCTGGGCGGCCGCGCCCAGCAGCACCGTCGACTTGCCGCAGTAGGTGCCGATCTCGACGCCGGTGCCGTCGCCGAGGTAGCGGACGGCCGCGTCGTAGAGCGCGCGGCCCTCGTCGGCCGGCATGAATCCGGTGACCTGGTCGGCGAGGGCGAACAGTCGCGCGGCGGGCGGCGGCAGGACGGTGTCGGTGGCGCTCATGCGGGCCAACTTACCGTTGCCGGTGAGAGGGTGTTGTAGTAGCGTCCAGACACGTGTCCGATCCGACCTTGGAGTCGACTCGGCGCCGTCTGACCGCCAAGCAGGCCGACACCGTCGATCGCCTCGGCAAGGGCCGCGGTCGAGCTCCTGAATCGCGAGGGTTTCTCGGGCCTCACCGTGCGCCGCGTGGCCGCGGAGGCCGGCGTCGGTGCGGCCACCGCCTACACGTACTTCTCCTCCAAGGAGCACCTCGTCGCCGAGGTCTTCTGGCGACGGCTCGCATCGGTGCCACCCGTCGGCCACGAATCCGACGATCGCGCCACCCGGGTGATCGACGTGCTGCGCCACATCACACTGCTCATGGCCGACGAACCCGAGTTCGCCGGGGCGGTGACGAACGCGCTGCTGGGCCGTGACCCCGACGTGGAGGTGCTGCGGCATCGGATCGGCTGGGACATCCACGAGCGGCTGGCCGCCGCGCTCGGCGCCGACACCGATCCCGACGTCATCGAATCGTTGGAGATGCTCTACTCGGGAGCGCTGGTGCGGGCGGGGATGGGTTATGCGTCGTATGCGGACATCGCGGCGAGGTTGGAGAAGTCGGCGCGACTGATTCTCGGTTAGGTCGTCAGGCCGAGCAGCGCGCGCGCTGCCGTGACACCGGGTTCTGCGATGCCCCGCACGTCGCGGCCGTCCTCGACGAACAGTGCCGTCAGTTCCCGCAGCCCGGCGACGAGGATCAGGGCCAGTTGCCGCGAGAGGGGTTGCAGTCCGGCGCGCTGGAATCCGGGGCTGACGCTGAGGTCGACGAGCATGTCGGTGAGATGGTCCATGGCGAGCCGGTGCAGCGGCTGCACCACCTCGCCGAGCGCGGGCGCCTCGCGAATCCAGCTCAGGGTGATCGCGGGACGCGATTCGATGTGAGCGATGTAAGCGTCGACGGCGGAGCGGACCTGGTCGTCGGGCGCCGACTCCGGGTCGACGGCACCGGTGACGTCGGCGATGAGCTTCTCGTTGTTGGTCCGCAGCAGCTCGATGAAGCACTCTTCCTTGCTGGCGAAGTGGTCGTAGAAGGTGCGCTTGCTGGTCTTGGCGTGGCGGACGACGTCGGCGACGGTCGTGTCGCGATAGCCGCGCTCGGCGATCGATTCGAGCGAGGCCGTCGAGTAGTCGGCCTCGGAAGGCGTCGGCGCCGGAGCCCGTTTGCGTCGCGTCCAGTGCGATCGACACGTGCCCACCTCCTCACCCTTGCGCATGTGCGGTACCAACCGGTACCGTACCGTACAACGCACGGTACTTCGCAGTACCATTCGACGGCTGGAGCCTGCAATGACAGACGCAACGATCGCCGAAGCACCCGTGACCCCAGGTGCCCGTGCCGTGAAGACGCCTCCAGGTCCGCGCGTCCCCAAGCTCTTGCAAGGGTTGGGCTTCGCGGTGGCACGACGAAGAATGCTCGATGCGTTCGCGCGTCGCTACGGCAACGTCTTCACACTCGACCTGCCCGTGTTCGGACGCGTCGTCAACGTTGCCGACCCTGCCTTGGCGAAGCAGTTGTTCATGGCGAACACCACCGACGTCGGCAACATAAGGCCGAGTCTCGAACGGATCTTCGGACCGGGCTCGGTGTTCGCACTCGACGGCGACGACCACCGGCGCCGCCGCAAGATCCTGACGCCCCCATTCCATGGCAAGAGCATCAAGAACTACGAGCAGACGTTCGAGACCGAGACACTGCGGGAAGCGGCCGATTGGTCTGAGGGTGTGCCGTTCGAGACGCTTGAACCGATGAGCAGGATCACGTTGAACGTCATCCTGCGCACGGTGTTCGGCGCGGAAGGCGAGAAGCTGGACGATCTCCGTCGCATCATCCCGCCGTGGGTCACGCTCGGATCCCGCTTGGCCATGCTGCCCGCACCGTCGCGGACCTACGGGCGACGCACTCCGTGGGGTCGGCTCACCGAATATCGACGCGAGTACGACGGCATCCTCGACCGGCTGATCGCCGAAGTGAAGGCTGATCCCGTACTTCGAACAGCGCGACGACGTGCTCGCACTCCTGTTGCGCAGCACCTACGAGGACGGCTCGTCGATGTCGAATCGCGAGATCGCCGACGAGATGCTCACGCTGCTCGCCGCGGGCCACGAAACCACGTCGTCCACCCTGGCGTGGGTCTTCGAGCGGGTCACCAGGCACCCCGAGGTGCTCGCCAAGCTGGTGGCCGAGGCGGCGACCGACGACAACCAGTACCGCCAGGCCGTCATCCTCGAGACCCAGCGCGTCCGGACGGTCATCGACGGCACTGCACGGCACGTTTACGTGCCGACCTTCGAACTCGGGGACTGGGTGATCCCGAAGGGGCACCAGATCCGAGTCGACATTGCCATGATGCACAAACGCGCCGAGGACTTCCCCGACCCCGGACGGTTCGACCCGCAGCGCTACGTCGGTGAACGGCCGCCGACCTTTGCGTTCATCCCGTTCGGGGGCGGAACGCGCCGTTGCGTCGGGGCCGCCTTCGCCAACGTTGAAATGGACGTCGTCCTGCGAACGGTGTTGCGGCACTTCGTCATCGAGCCCACCACGGCACCCGACGAGAAGGTGCACTCCCGCGGCGTGGCGTACACGCCGAAGGCCGGCGGCCGCGTGGTGGTGCGTCGCCGCACCACCCCGCTCAGCGCTGGCTAGCTGGAGGCAGCCGATTCCCGCTTGGGCAGTTTCCAGCCCGGGCGCGGGAAGTGGCAGGTGTACCCGTTCGGATACTTCATCAGGTAGTCCTGATGTTCGGGCTCGGCTTCCCAGAAGTCACTGGCCGGCGTCACCTCGGTGACCACCTTGCCGGGCCACAGTCCCGACGCTTCCACGTCGGCGATGGTGTCCAGTGCGACGCGCTTCTGCTCGTCGTCGGTGTAGAAGATCGCCGACCGGTAGCTGCTCCCGCGGTCGTTGCCCTGACGATCCTTGGTGGTCGGATCGTGGATCTGGAAGAAGAACTCCAGCAGGTTGCGGAAGTCGGTTTGCGTTGGGTCGTAGACGATCTCGATGGCCTCGGCGTGCCCGGGGTGATTGCGGTAGGTGGCATTCGCATTCTGTCCGCCGGTGTAGCCGACGCGCGTCGACACCACGCCCGGCTGCTTGCGGATCAGATCCTGCATGCCCCAGAAGCAGCCGCCCGCCAGGATCGCCTTCTGATGGTCGCTCATGCTTGTGAGTCCTCCTTCGTGAACAGCCGCTTGTACTCTCCGTAGCCCTGCGCCTCGAGGTCGTCGAGGTGGATGAATCTCAGCGAAGCCGAGTTGATGCAGTAGCGCAACCCGCCTTCGCGGCGCGGCCCGTCCTTGAACACGTGGCCGAGGTGACTGTCGCCGTGCGTTGACCGGACTTCGGTACGCAGCATCAGGTGACTGAAGTCGCGCTTCTCGACCACGTGCTCCGCGTCGATTGGCTTCGTGAAGCTCGGCCACCCGGTGCCGCTGTCGAACTTGTCGACCGATGCGAACAGCGGTTCGCCCGACACCACGTCCACGTAGATGCCTGGTTCGTGGTTGTCCCAGTACTCGCCGGTGAACGGTCGCTCGGTCCCGTTCTTCTGCGTGACGTGATACTGCTCGGGCGATAGAGCGTCGACCGCCGCGGGGTTCTTGTTGTACTCCTTCGCCACTGGTCCTCCTTGGTTTGGCACCCGTATAACCTCAAGTGGCGTTGAGTTAGTTCCCGTTACGGACCTCGTCGACCACCGAGACGATTTGGTCGGCAATGGCCTGTGGCTCGTAGAGCATCTGGTTGTGCCCGGTACCCGGAATGATGACGTTGGTCGTGCCCAGCGCTGCCGCCAGCATGTCGTTCGCTTGGTGGATCTGTGCCTGGGTGTAGTTGTCCGGCTTGAGGTTCTCCGGCGCCACGAACTTGTCGCCGCTGAGCACGATCGCGGGCACGCGCGGTAGAGGTGGAGCGGCGGCCAGGGTTGCGAACGCGTCCTCGGCGAGGATCGCCTCCTCACCCGGAGCGCCCGCCTGGCCGTCAGTGTTGAACGCCGCATTCTGGTCGGGCCTGCCGAGGCTCCAAAGGAACTCCGAGGTGGGTTCGGAGAACACCATTCCGCTGACCAGTTCCGGATGTTCCCGTGCGAGCAGGTCGAGGACCAGCCCCCCGTACGAGTGAGCGACGAAGACCATCGGCGTCGGAAGATCAGCCGCGCCAATCAGTTTCATCACGTCGTCGACGTCGGACTGCACGGTGTGGGGTTGCGGGACCGGCGTCGATCGGTCGATTCCGTCCGGTCGGGTGTTGGGCCGGTCGTAGGTGCAGATCCGCGTCGTCCGCGCCACCAGGGGCTGCGCCGACACCGGGCTGGCGCCGAGATTCGCCTTCTCGATGATGTCGTACGGCGACGATCGGATCGGGTCGTCGGGCGGCACTGCGGCATTCCAGGCTTCGGCGTAGCTGCCCTTTCCGGGAATGACGAACACCGTCGGCGAACCCTGCCCCTGGCAGTTCAGGTAGAGGCTGCGGCCGTTGCCGATGTCGACCAGGCGGGCCGTGTCGTCGGCGTGTGCGACGGGCGAACCGAGAATCGCTGCCGTCGCACCCGCGGCGACGATCTTGATGATGTCCACGCCAGGGACACTACGGTCGTCCTCGACAACCGAGGTAGAACGTGTTCTAGTTCTGGGTGTGACGAGCAGCATCTTCACGCGTGACGAGTTGGCCGACGCGTTCGCGACGTTCGAGCAGACGGTGGACCGCGCAGCTCAGACGCGGGACTGGGATCCCTGGGTTGAGCAGTACACATCGGACATCACCTACGTCGAGCACGCGGCGGGCACGATGCGCGGCCGTGAGCAGGTCCGGGCGTGGATATCGAAGACGATGGGAAGCTTCCCCGGCAGCTACATGACGTCGTTCCCGTCGCTGTGGACGGTGTACGACGAGGCCACCGGCCGGGTGCTGTGCGAGCTCGACAACCCGATGCGCGACCCCGGCGACGGCACCATCATCAGCGCCACGAACATCTCGATCGTCACCTACGCCGGGAACGGCCTGTGGTGCCGTCAGGAGGACGTCTACAACCCGCTGCGGTTCGTCTCCGCGGCCATGAAGTGGTGCAAGAAGGCCAAGGAGCTCGGCACCTTGCCTGAGGAGGCCGAGCAGTGGATGCGCCAGATCGAGGCCCAGTCGGGTCAAGCCCGGTGAGCGCCCCCAAGCTCGTCATCGGCGCCAACGGCTACCTCGGCAGCCACGTCACACGGCAACTCGTCGACGACGGTCACGACGTCCGCGTCATGGTCCGCCACGGGGCCAACACCATCGGCATCGACGATCTTGCAGTCACCAGGTTCGTCGGTGACATCTGGAACGACGAGGTCCTGCGCACGGCGATGGCCGGCTGCGACGACGTCTACTACTGCGTCGTCGACACCCGCGGCTGGCTCAAGGACCCGGCGCCGCTGTTCCGCACCAATGTCGAGGGCACCCGCAACGTGCTCGAGATCGCGAAGGACATCCAGAAGGACGGGGCGCTGCAACGCTTCATCTTCACCAGCAGCTACGTCACCGTCGGTCGTCGGCGCGGCCATACCGCCTCCGAGGAGGACGTCATCGCCGACCTGAAGTCGCTTACCCCGTACGTCCGTTCGCGCGTGCAGGCCGAGAACCTGGTCATGCAGTACGTCCGTGACTACGGGTTGCCTGCCGTCGCGATGTGCGTGTCCACCACCTATGGCGCGGGCGACTGGGGCCGCACCCCGCACGGTGCGATCATCGCGGGGGCGGCGTTCGGCAAGCTGCCGTTCGTGATGAAGGGCATCGAACTCGAGGCCGTCGGAATAGACGACGCTGCCCGGGCCCTGACCCTCGCGGCCGAGCACGGCAAGGTGGGCGAGCGCTACCTCATCTCCGAGAAGATGATCAGCAACGCCGACGTCGTCCGTATCGCAGCCGACGCCGCGGGAGTCCCCGCGCCGGAGAAGTCCGTGCCGCTCGCCTTGTCCTGGACGATGGCGGCGCTCGGCAGCGCCAAGGCGCGCCTGCGGGGAACCGACGAGCAGTTGTCGCTGGGCTCGCTGCGGCTGATGCGCGCCGAGGCGCCGCTGGACTGCAGCAAGGCCAAGCGCGAACTCGGTTGGCAGCCAAGGCCGGTCGAGGAGTCCATCCGCGAGGCCGCCAAGTTCTGGGTCGGGCTACGCGACGCCAAGCGCAAGAGCAAGCGGGCGCACTGACCGGCGCGCCTAACCTGGAGCCGTGACCGACAAGCTTCACGTCGACCTGTCCGGCGCGCCGCAGACCATGCTGGCCACGTTCTACGCGAAGGCGCTCGACGCCGGCTTCGAGAAGCCCATCCTCGGCGACCGGCTAGCCAAACAGATCGCCGACCGCATCGACTACGACTGGACCAAGACCGCGATCACCGCGCGCAACTCGCCGAGCGTGACCACCCGCAGCGCTCACTTCGACACGTGGGCGCGCCAGTTCCTTGCGGTCAATCCCGACGCCGTGGTGCTGCACCTCGGCTGTGGACTGGACGGCAGGGCATTTCGGCTGGATCCGGGTCCGGGGGTCGAGTGGTACGACATCGACTACCCCGATGTCATCGCGCTGCGGACGCAGCTATACCCGACGCGCGAACACTTTCACGTGGTCGCCGCTTCGGTCACGGACCCGGCCTGGTTCGCCGACATTCCGCGGGACCGCCCCACGCTGATGGTCGGGGAGGGCTTGACGATGTACCTCACCGAGGACGACGGCACTGCCCTGCTGCGTCGAGTCGTCGCGCACGCGCCATCGGGCGAATTGCAGTTCGACGCGTTCAACCGACTGGGTATCAGGTCTCAGTGGATGAACACCGTGGTGCGCCGCTCGGGAGCGACGCTGCAATGGGGCATCGACGGCCCCGCCGACATCCTCGAGGTCGTCCCGGGAACGCGGTTACTGGCGTGGGTTTCGCCGTTCGACGCCGCCTCCTTCCGAGAGCTGTCGCTCGGCTATCGCGTCATGGCCAGCATCATGTCGGTGGCCCCTCGGCTGCGCTACATGGCGCAGTACCACCGCTATGCGTTCGGGCCCGTGAGCTAGGGTCTGCGCACACCGAGCACGGCTTGTCGTTGCCGGCCGTCATCGAAGTCTGGTGACCATGGCCATCGGCCGCGGGCGTCTGCCCAGACCAGCTGCATGGCGCTGATGTCAGAACCCGCTATGCCTACGGCCGTGTTCATGTGCGCCTCCGGATGGTCGACGTCGACGAGCTCGACGCGAGTCCCGGCGGGCAGCCAGACTTGGTGTCCCGGAGTCGGTGGGCGGCCGCCGCCTGGCAGAGCAGCGTAGTCGCCCGCTGGCTGTGACGATTCGGCGAAGGCTCGATGAATGCGCCACTACGGGAGGGGCTTTCATGATCTGCATCGAAAGTGCTGATCGAGTGTCGAGGGTCCGACCATGACGCCCCCGCGAGAGTCGTCGGACGCGGCGGCCGCCGAAGCGGGCTCGAACGACGATGCCTCGGCGAGCGCGGCCAATGAGGTACGCCCAATAGATGGGACTTCGGAACGACGGATCCAACTCCACGAGGCCGCGTACCCGGGTCACGCCGTCAGCTATCAGCAGGCCTTCGACCTCGCCATTCCGGCCGTGCTGTTCTCCGAGGAAGGCGAGTCTCCGCGGGCGATCCTGAACAGTGAAGGCTCCATCCCGAAGGACGATCTCGACCGGATGATGCGCGAGTTGGTTGCGGCGGGCAGCTTCGAACTGCTGCCGGTGGACGAGACCAACGTGTTCGAGGATGATCCCGCAAAGAGGTGGATCTTCGACGTCGAGGTGGACGTGGAGAACTTTGGCAAGTACTGGGTGTCGGTGGATCGCGATACGGGCCACACCCTCGTGTCGGGCTTCAACTGAAGATTCGACTCGAGCACACCGGGCGTCTAACTCGCCGCCAGCGCCTCGACGACCTCGCCGTACAGCCGCGCCTTGATCGCACCCATCGTCGGTCCGGCCTTGGCGGCGCGCTCCTCGGCGCGTGCCACCGCGATGTCCAACAGCTCGTCCTCCATGCCGACGCCTGCGACGAGCCCGGCCTCGTGCGCTTCCTCGCCGCCGTAGCGGTAGCCGGTCGTCATCGCCTCGTGCGCCGTCGCGATCGGCAGTCGTGCGCGGATCAACGCGTTCATGCCGTGCGTGAATGGAATGCCGAGATCGACCTCGGGAAGGCAGAAGTACCCACGGTCCGAGCGCATCACCGCTAGGTCGTGTGCCAGCGCCAGCATCGCGCCCGCCGCGAACGTGTGACCCTGCAGCGCGGCGACGATCGGCGCAGGAAACGTCAGCACCCGGGCGAACAACGCGTGGACGTCGCGCAGGTTTGCTTCGGCGGCATCGGGATTGGCCGCCATGAAGTCGAGGTCAAGGCCGTTCGAGTAGAACTTCCCGACGCCCCTGGTGACCACCGCCTTCGGCCCGTCCGCGGCGTCGACCTCGTCGAGGGCACCGTTGATGGCCGTCAGCCGATCGGGGTGAAAGCGGTTCTCGTCGTCGCCGAGGGTCAGCACGAAGACGCTGCCGCGACGGTTCAGGCTCGTCATATGGCGATTACATCACCAGACGCCGCGCACGCGAGGAGCATCACCGACTGGAGTGCCAGAATCGGACGGTGCCCGCATCGCCCAACCTGATCAACGGTTTCGTCTCGCACTGGTTGGACAGATATCCGTCGCCGCGTCCGCCGCTGCCGGGCGACCGCGACGCCGACGTCTGCATCGTGGGTGCCGGCTACACCGGCCTGTGGACGGCGTACTACCTCAAGCGCGCCGACCCGAGCCTGCGGATCACGGTGCTCGAAGCCCGTTTCGCGGGCTTCGGGGCCTCAGGCCGTAACGGTGGGTGGCTGTCCGGGCTGGTGCCCGGCGACCGCCACGCGATGGCCCGGCAGCACGGCCGTGACCGCGTCGTGGCCTGGCAGCGCGCCCTCAACGAGTCCGTCGACGAGGTCGTCCAGGTGGCCGAGCGGGAAGGCATCGACGCGGGCATCGTCAAGGGGGGCACCATGGAGATCGCCCGCAACCCAGCCCAAGCAGGCAGGCTGGCCGCTGCGCTCGCCGAGGAACGTGACTGGGGGAACGACGACGTCGTCGGCCTGACGACTGTCGAAGCGGCGCAACGGATTCGGTTCACTCGGGTGGTGTCCGCCTACTACACGCCGCACTGCGCACGCATTCAGCCCGCACACCTGGCGCGAGGACTGGCCGACGTCGTCGAACGGCTCGGCGTGCCGATCTACGAGCGCTCGCCGGCCAGCCGCATTGAGCCCGGCCGCGTCACGACCCCGATGGGCACCGTCACCGCCCCGGTCGTCCTGCGCGCGACCGAGGGCTTCACGCCGGGGCTGCCGGGACTGCGTCGGCGTTGGCTTCCGATGAACAGCTCGATGATCGTCACCGACCCCATTCCGGAGCCGCTTTGGCATGAGATCGGCTGGGAGGGCCGCGAGACGGTCGGCGACACCGCGCACGGGTTCTTCTACGCGCAGCGCACGGTCGACGACCGCATCGCCATCGGCGGCCGCAGCGTCCCGTACCGCTTCGCGTCGCGTACCGACGTCGACGGCCGGGTGCCTGCACGGACGATCGACCACCTCAGCGCGGTGCTGCACGACGTGCTGCCACAGGTGCGCGACGTGCCGATCGCCCACGGATGGTGCGGCGTGCTGGCCGTCCCGCGCGATTGGGAGGCGACGGTCGCCCTCGACCGGAAGACGGGCCTCGGCGAAGCCGGCGGCTACGTCGGACATGGCGTCACTGCCACGAACCTTGCGGGCCGCACGCTGGCCGACCTCGTGCTCGACCGTCAGACGCCATTGACCGAACTGCCGTGGGTGGGCCACCGTGCGCGTCAGTGGGAACCCGAACCGCTGCGCTGGCTCGGCGTCCGTGGCCTCTACGTCGCCTACCGGCTCGCCGACCGGCACGAGGCCGGCGGACGCGCGACGACGTCGCCCATCGCCAAGGTCGCCGACCGGATCACCGGACGGCCCTGACCTTCAGGCCCGCGAAACAGCCTCGGCCTCGGCCTTCAGGCGCTCGAGCGTCAGCCTGATGTTTTCGGCGTTGGCCGCCGTGCGGTCCGGGACCCCGGTGGCCATGCCCGCGGGCTTGCGGAACCACCCCGGCCGCCGGTCCCACGTGCGCTCGGTGACGGTGCAGCCGCCGTCGGCGGCCGTGATGTCATAACGCCAGTGCGCCACCGGGATGATCAGACTCTTCACGTCGAACGCGAACACGCGGCCAGGTTCGGCGTCGGTGACGGTGCACGTGGTCGTCCACTTCTTTCCGCGATTGCTGTTGTGACCCTTGAACACCGCGCCGCACTCGACGCAGTCGCCCTTGTGCCACTCCATCGCGGTGGCCTCCTCGGCCAGTCCGGCCAACGTGGGCAGGTCGGTGATCAGCGAGTACACCGCCTCGGGGGTGGCGGCGATGGTCACCGTCTCCTCGGCCGACGCGGGTTCGGTTGGACTCATTGCGTGATCGTAGCCAGCGGATCCAGGAATCCTGGGTGGTACCGCATCGTTGGGTCTTACATGACCGACCGCGAGATCCGAGAGCCTTCCACCGCACACCCCATCACCGTCGAGCCGACGGGCAAACACGTCATCGTCCGCATCAACGGAGAGGTCGTCGCCGAGACCGACGATGCACTGACGCTGCAGGAATCGACCTATCCGGCGGTGCAGTACATCCCGCTGGCCGACGTGGTCGCCGCATTGAGCCGTAGCGGTACGACGACCTACTGCCCGTACAAGGGCGATGCGAACTACTACCACGTCACCGCGGCCGGTAGCACCGTCGACGACGCGATCTGGACCTACGAACAGCCCTACCCGGCTGTTGTAGGCATCGCCGGACGTGTCGCGTTCTACGCCGACAAGGCCGACGTCGTCGTGGCCTAGCCGCTGCGCCTAGCCTCGAGCCGTGAGCGGTTCGGCGAGCGTGGTGTGCAGTGTGGCGTTCGAGGGGCCGGTCAGCCCCGCGATGACGCTGTCGCCACTGCGCCGCGGACCCGGCGACCCGACCTACCAGGTGGTCGACGGGGCCATCTGGAAGACCACGTCGATGCCGAGCGGCCCGGTGTCGGCGCGGATCAGCACGTCTTCACCCAACGTCGTCGACTGCGAGGTGTGGGGAAGCGGCGCAACCGAATTCGTCGAAAGGCTCCCGGCCTGGCTCGGTGCCCAGGATGATCGCACCGGCTTCGCGCCCACCGAACCGACCATCGCCACCGCCCATCGCAAGGCTCCCCAGCTCAGGCTCGGGCGCACCGACCGCGTGCTGGAGGCACTCGTCCCCGCCGTGCTCGAGCAACGGGTCGCGGGCAAGGACGCGTTTCGCGCGTGGCGCCTCCTGGTCACGAAGTACGGGGCTCCCGCACCCGGTCCAGCGCCCGAGCGCATGCGGGTCCCACCGTCAGCGGAGGTCTGGCGGCGCGTCCCGTCGTGGGAGTTCCACCTGGCCAACGTCGACCCGGGGCGCGCCCGCACCATCGTCGGATGTGCTCAGCGCGCCGAATCACTGGAGCGGCTGGCGAGCCAATCGCCCGAACATGGCAGAACGGCGCTGAGGTCACTGCCTGGGGTTGGCGAATGGACGGCTGCCGAGGTGGCGCAGCGCGCCTGGGGCGACGCCGATGCCCTGTCGGTCGGCGACTATCACCTCGCCAAGGTCGTCGGTTGGACGCTGCTCGGCCACCCCATCGACGATCCCGAGATGGTCGAGCTGCTCGAGCCACTGCGGCCCCACCGGCACCGTGCGGTGCGGCTGCTCGAAGTCAGCGGGCTGGCTCGCAATCCCCGCTTCGGTGCGCGCCAGGCCATACCCGATCTGAGGCTGTTGTAGCCGAGACGATTATCCAGCCGCCGGCGCGGGTAGGTCTGCTTATGACCGAGCCAAAGGAGGCCATCAAATGCCTGAATTCACCATCCCCGGCATTACGAACAAGGACGCCCGTGAAGTCGCCGATTTGCTGCAGAATCAGCTCAGCACCTACAACGATCTGCACCTGACGCTCAAGCACGTGCACTGGAACGTCGTCGGCCCGAACTTCATCGGCGTGCACGAGATGATCGACCCGCAAGTCGACCTGGTCCGGGGCTATGCCGACGAGGTGGCCGAACGCATTGCGGCGCTTGGCGTATCCCCGCAGGGCACCCCGGGTGCGATCATCAAGGATCGCACGTGGGACGACTACTCGGTCGGCCGCGACACCGTGCTGGCGCATCTGGCAGCGCTGGATCTGGTGTACACCGGAGTCAACGAGGACACCCGCAAGGCCATCGAGCGCCTGGACGACATTGACTTGGTCTCGCAGGACATCCTCATCGGCCACGCCGGTGAACTCGAGAAGTTCCAGTGGTTCATCCGGGCGCACCTGGAGAACTCGGGTGGTGAACTTGCCAACAGCGGCGCCACGACGGAGAAGTCCGCCGCCCGCGCCGCGAAGAAGAAGCCTCCTGCCAAGTAGGAAGTCTCCGTCGAGTCGATGCCGACCATCGGGCCCGCACCCCCGGGTGCGGGCCCGATTTGGTGCGGCGAAGCTGCCGCTTAGCTTGCGGCTTCCAGGGCGTCGTCGCGCACCGGCCGATCGGCCAGTTCCTCGTGGTGGCCGAACAGGAATGGATATGCGACGCCCGCGACCGCCGCTCCGACGAGCGGGGCCAGCCAGAACAGCCACAGCTGCGCGGGCGCACCGTCGCCGTTGAAGAACGCGACGGCGGTTGAGCGTGCCGGATTGACCGAGGTGTTCGAGATCGGGATCGAGATCAGGTGGATGAGCGTCAGCGTCAAGCCGATTGCCAAGCCCGCAAACCCCTTTGGCGCCCGGTCGTCGGTCGAACCGAGGATGACGAGCATGAAGAGCCCGGTGAGCACCACCTCCGCGACGAGCACAGCAACCATCGAAAAGCCGCCGGGGGAGTGCATTCCGTAGCCGTTGGCGGCCATGTTGCCGGTAGCCGCCCAGCCGTCCTGACCCTTGGCGATCACGTAGATGAGCAACCCGCCGACGAGGCCGCCGACGACCTGGGCGACCCAGTAGAGCGGCAGCGCCTTCCATTCGACGCGTCGGGCAAGCGCAGCGCCGAGGGTGACGGCGGGGTTGAAATGGCCGCCGGAGATGGTGCCGAACGCGTAGACGCCGGTCAGCACGGTCAAGCCGAACGCCAATGAGACGCCGAGGAATCCGATTCCCACCGACGTGCCCCCGGACGTGAACTTCGCGGCGAAGACGGCGCTACCGCATCCGCCGAGCACCAGCCACAGCGTCCCGATGAATTCCGCTGCGAGTCTGTGGAACATGGTCGGTTCGGACATGACCCTCGCCCTTCGTTGGATCTGACGTCGTTTCGTCAGGGTTGCACACGGGGCGTCGATTCCGTCGCCTGTCACCGAATCTTGTTGATACGGTAACCGGCCGCTATCCGGTCGTTACTCGACCATCGCATTCGCGTCAAGGTGTCCGCCGTGGTCGGCGAAGTGCCAGCGTGCTGCGGTTGATGGTCACGGACCGGCCACCCTCGTGGTTCCTGCACGTTCAGCCTCGGCGGCTTCGCGGTTGCGCCGCTGTGACTTGTAAATCGACACGTCGGTGCGGGTGATCAGCAGGTAGGCGATGCCGACGGTGACCATCGCGCCGGGCAGAACGGAGAACGAACTCGTCATCTCGGCCACCATGATCATCACCGCCAACGGTGCGTGTGCGACGCTTCCGAAGCACGCCATCATCGCGACGACGACGAAAACGCCGGGGCCGTCCGGAATTCCGGGCAGCCCGGCCAGGTCGGCCAACCGCCAGATCGAGGCCCCGACGAACGCGCCGATGACGATACCGGGGCCGAAGATGCCGCCGGATCCACCAGTGCCGATCGACAGCGACGTCGCCACGATCTTCGCAAACGGCAGGATCAGCACGATCCACAGCGGGATCGTCATCAGCGTGTCCTTCGCCGTGGCGAACTGCACCCAGCCGTACCCGCTCGACAGTACCTGCGGGATGAGCAGCGCCAACAGCCCGACGAGCAGGCCGCCGAGAGCGGGCTTGAGCACCTTGCCGCCGGGAAGTCGGTTCGTCAGCGTGACCGTGCCGTAGAACGTGCGGGCGTAGAGGTATCCGATTGCGGCAGAGACGATTCCGATGAGCACGAACCAGCCCAGCTGAGCCGGGTCGAACACGTTGCCGCAACCGCGGCGCCGTTTGCAGCAATCCGTGAATGGCGGGATCGGAGCTGAGGAGCGCCGTCCGGTAGCCGTGCGTGAGAAAGTCCGGCAGGTGGATCCCGAAGGCCGTCAGCAGCGACGAGAAGTAGCCGCTCCACGCGATCGCCACCGCGATGTTGCCGACCGCGTACTCAGGATCAGGTCCCAGCCGATGATCCACGCGACCAGCTCCCCCAGCGTCGCGTACGAGTAGGCGTAGGCGCTGCCCGCCTGCGGGATCATCCGCGGCGAGCTCCGCGTAGCACAGCGCCGCCAGGCCGCAGACCAGTCCGAGCAGCAGGAACGACAGGATCAGCGCCGGCCCGGCGCCGTACCGGACGATTTCACCCGACGGCAGCGTCTCACCCGCCGCTGCGGTGCCGATCGACGAGAAGATGCCGGCGCCAATGACCGCGCCGATCGCGAGCATCACCAGATCGCCGGCGCCCATCACCCGCTTCAACGCGGGCCCCTCTTCCACCTCGTGGAGCAGGCTGGCGATCGGTTTGCGCTGGAAGAGTTGTGACATTCGTTCGCGGCGGCGACCCTAAAAGGGTCGCCCTACAAATCGCCGTGCGTAGGCCCGGCCGCGCGAATTGTAGGCCGACCCTTTTAGGGTCGGCATCGGCGGGCCTGCCAATTCACGCCGCCAATCGGTAGGCGGTCTCATTGGAACACACGACGAGGCCGCCGTGTGGATCGAATGCGACGCCGATAAGCCCGGCGCCGGCGAGCACCAGCTCCGGCTCGCCGTGGTGCGGCGACCCGGTAGAGGCCGCTCTCGCCGGCGAGCGCTTCGACGACGTGCAGCTGGCCGCGGGGGTCGAGGGCGAGACCCTGCGGGCGGCCGAAGCGGGTCGTCACGGGCGATACGTGACCGGCCGGATCGACGCGATACACCGCGTCGTAGGACGCCAGCGTCGGCACCGACACGAACAGCGTGTCGTCATGCGCCATCGCGAGGTGGAACGCCGCCACGCTCGCCGGCAGCGTCGCGAACGGGCTGGCGGTGCCGTCGCGATGCACCTGAAGATCGTGCCCGATCGATCGCCGACAAACAGCGTGCCGTCGCGCGCGAACGCCAGGCCGCACGCGACGCCCAGGTCCGTCGCGAACGGTTCGACCGACCGTCGTCACACCCGGTAGACCGTCCCTTCGAACCGGCTCGAGACGTACAACTGGCCCGACGGATTGATGGCCATCGACGTCGGGTTGACGATGCCCGACGAGAAGGTCTCGCGCGTGCCGTTCGGCCGGACACGGAAGATCGACACGGGCACCTGCTGGCCGCGGGTGCCGCTGTAGGTCACGTACAGGTTTCCGGCCGCGTCGAACACCGGGTTGTCGACCTGGTGCAGGCCTGCGGCCAGCGGCGCGGCGATGTCGACATAGGCCGACTCGTCGGCCACACCGCCGATGCGCACGGGCGCGCGGCCGCTCTGCGTCAGGCCGGACGGGACCATCACCGAAAGCCGCGTCGGCGACGCGTAGACGACCCGTGCCGGCAGATGGCCGATGCGGACGTCGGGGAGCTGCGGCCGGTCGATTTCGAAACCGGCCCCGTGTACGGTGATGCGCCCGCCCTCGATGGCGCGGCCTGGCTGAACAGTGGTGACGCGGGAAGCGGACAGCATGAAGCCTGAAGTCAGCAGTGTGAAGTCTGAACGTTCAAGCGGTCAACTTGTCAGACGTCAGATTTCAGACGAGCTTCAGAATCGCTAGGTGTCGTCGAGCTCGACGTTCCAGTAGAGGTAGTCCCGCCAGCTCTCCGGGGCGTTGCGCAGGCCGACCGTGATCCGGATGGCCTCCGGCTCAGGCCGGCGGGGCGGCTTGAGCAGGTGCATTCCGGCCTCGGAAGGCGTGCGGCCGCCCTTTCGGCGATTGCAGGTGACGCAGCACGTTACGATGTTCTCCCAGTCCTTGCGGCCGCCCTGGGCGACCGGCAGAACATGGTCGAACGTCAATCGCCCGTGGGGAACTCGTCGCCGCAGTACCTGGCAACTGTGGTCGTCGCGCGCGTAGATGTTGGCACGGGAGAACGGCACGTAGTCGAAGCGCCGCTTGATCTTGACGTAGCGAGAGCAGCCGGATGACCGCCGGCAACTTGAAGTGATGGAAACGGCGCGGGTCGCGGTCCCGCTGGATCCTCCCGCACCACTTCGACCTTGCCCTGGCACCACAGCGTGACCGCCTTTTGCCAGTGGACGATCTTGAGCGGCTCGTACGACGCGTTCAGGAGAAGCGTCTGCTCCATGCGAGTCCGCTTCGAATTTTGCACGAGGCTCAGCCGGGGTGTCAAGCGTGAAGCGCCGTAAACATCTCGCAAATCTGCAGTTAGCGCGCGTACGGCCGCGGCGTCGATCGTCCGATAGGTTGGGGCACACGATGGGACAGAGGCGTAAGGAACTCGTTTGGGCAGTCGCCCTTGCCATGCTGGCGACAGGCTGCGCCTCGACCGGCGCGGTTCCCCGGCCCTTTCCGACGACCGCGTCGCGCCCGCGTGCGCCCGCGCCGCCCGAAGCCGAGTCAGCCGGTCTGCCGCTCGATTTGTACGCGCTCGTCGGCACCGCGCTCGACCTGCGCGGCGTGCGCTACCGGAACGGCGGCGCCGATCCGGGCGGGTTCGACTGCAGCGGCTTCACGCAGTACGTCTTTGCGCGCCACGGCGTGAGGCTGCCGCGGAGCGTCAGGGATCAGTTCGACGAGGGAGCGTCGGTGCGGCCGGAGGACGTGCGCGAAGGCGACCTGCTGTTCTTCGCGACCGAGGGCCCGGGCGCCTCGCACGTCGCGATTGCGGTTGGCGGCGACAGCTTCGTGCACGCGCCGAGTTCGTCAGGCGTGGTGCGCGTGGAGCGCATGGCGTCGCGCTACTGGTCGGATCGGTACGTCGGCGCGCGCCGCGTCCCGTAATACGGACCGCCATATCGTGGTCAGGAACTCTGCCGCCAGGCGATCGAAGACGTAGTATTCGCAACATGGCCGCTCGCCCGATCGCCCCCCTCACCGGACGCTCAGCCCAGGACCTGGGCTTCGGCCCGGTCGTCTCCGATGCCACGCGACGGCGGTTCCTGAATCGCGATGGCACCTTCAATGTCAAGCGCACCGGCCTCGGCTTCGCCGAGTCGCGCTCCTTCTACCGCTACCTGCTCGACATCTCGTGGCCGCGGTTCATCGTGCACGTGGCGTCACTGGTATCTGGCGACCAACGCGATCTTTGCGCTCGCCTATCTGGCGTGCGGTGCTAAGGCCCTGGACGGACCGGAGGACTACGGCGCGGGCTGGCTCGGCCATCTTCTTTCGGCGTACTTCTTCAGCGTGCAGACCCTGGCCACGATCGGCTACGGCCGCATCTCCCCCATCGGCATTCCCGCCAATCTGATCGTCGCGATCGAATCACTGGTCGGTCTCGTCACATTCGCGTTGATCACCGGGATTGCTTTCGCACGGTTCTCCAGGCCGCGCCCCGCGATCCGATTCAGCGCCTACGCCGTCGTCGCGCCGTACCAGGGCATTACCGCCTTCATGTTCCGGCTGGCCAATACGCGCGACAATGAGCTGTTCGACGTCACCGCCGAAGTCGTGATCGCTCGCCGGCGCAGCGGCGGGCACATCAACGAACGGCAGTTCGAATCGTTGAGCCTCGAACGCCCGTCGGTGACCTTCTTTCCCCTGTCGTGGACGGTGGTGCACCCGATTGACGACGCGAGCCCGATGCACGGCCTGACCTCCAGGGACCTGACCGATGCCGATGCGGAATTCCTCGTCCGGCTGACGGCCTACGACGAGACCACGGGCCAGACGGTGCATGTCCGCAGCAGCTACAAGGCCGACGAAGTGAAGTGGGGCGTGAAGTTCGTGAGCATCATCGACCGCGCCAACGCCGACGGCATCATCCGAGTGGACGTCACGCGGCTCGACGAGATCGAGCCTGCTGACCTTCCCGCCGGAAGTCCTTCCTCGATTCAGCGTCATCCTTCCCTATAATCCGAACGCAACACGGCATGACGGCTGATCGCTGGGCAGAGGTGGAACGGCTGTATCACGCGGCCTTGACGCATGCGGTGAGCGACCGCGCGGCGTTCCTGCGCGAGGCGTGTCCGGGCGACGAGGCGTTGCGGCAGGACGTGGAGACACTGCTCGCCCAGTCGACGACGGGCGATTTCCTGGCCGCGCCGGCCACCGCTGTGGCCGCCGACCTGGTGAGCACGCCTGGCGTGTCCACGTGGATCGGTCGGCGGATTGGCGTCTACCAGATTCACGCACCGCTCGGTGCGGGTGGGATGGGCGAGGTCTACCGCGCGCGCGACACCAAGCTCGGTCGGGACGTCGCCATCAAGATCCTGCCGCGGCCTTTACCAGCGACCCCGACCGCCTGGCGCGTTTCGAGCGCGAGGCGGAATGCTCGCCGCCCTCAATCATCCGCACATCGGCGGCGATCTATGGCTTCGAAGAGGCGCGATGGCATCCGGGCGCTCGTCCTCGAACTCGTCGACGGCGAGACATTGGCGGATCGCATCGCCCGCGGTCCGCTTGCCCTCGAAGGACGCGCTGCCCATCGCGCGTCAGATCGCGGAGGCGCTCGAGGCGGCGCACGAGAAGGGGATCATCCATCGCGATCTGAAGCCCAGAAACGTCGCGCTGACCCGTGACGGCACGGTCAAGGTGCTCGACTTTGGGCTGGCGCAAGACGAGCACCAGCGATGCCGCAGCCAGGCGACGGTTCACACGCGCCGACGATGACCATCGCCGGCACGCGCGAAGGGTGTGGTCCTTGGCACAGCGCTCGTACATGAGTCCCGAGCAGGCGCGCGGACAGGCCGTCGACAAACGCACCGACATCTGGGCGTTCGGGTGCGTCCTGTACGAAATGCTGACGAGACACGTCGGCCTTCCCTGGCAAAACGATTCCAGACACCCTCGCTGCCATCCTCGAGCGCGAACCGAACTGGGCTCTACTGCCCGCCACGACGCTACCGGCCATCCGCCGATTGCTGGAGCGCTGTCTCGAGAAGGATGTGAAGCGTCGTGTCGCGGGACATCGGCGACGCAGCGATCGAGCTCAGCGATGCGATCGTCCTTCCAGCGAAGGTCTCACCGGCTCTTCCAGCCGTCGCGCCGGTTCGCGCTAAAGAGCGGTTCGCGTGGCTCGCCGTGGCGTCGGTGCTCGCGTTGGCCATCGCGGCGCTGAGTGTGCGCACGTTTCGCACGGCGCAGACCTTGCCTGAAATGCAGTTCGAAATCACGACCCCGGCGGTCGTGGATCCGGAAGATCTCCCATCGTTCGAAATATCACCAGACGGACAGACGCTGGTCTTTCTCGGAACGGATCAAGGCCAGCCGCTCGCTGTGGACAAGATCCCTCAAACCGTTGTCGCCCAACCGCTGGCCGGCACCCGCGAGGCGTTCCTGCCGTTCTGGTCTCCCGACAGCCGGTCGGTGGCGTTTTACGCAGAGGGCGTGCTCAAACGGATCGATCTCGACGGCGGATTGGTGCGGCCGTTGGCGAAGGCCAGCTTCGGAGCAGGTGGCTCCTGGAACAGCGACGGCGTGATCCTCTTCTCGAAGAACCCGGCCAGTCCCATTTATCGGATCTCCGAGGCGGGGGAATCCGAAGCAGCGGTCACGAGGCTCGACGGCGGCCAGGCCGGCCACACCTTTCCCCACTTTCTTCCGGACGGGCGTCACTTCTTGTATTTGGTTGCGGGTGCTCCAGACATCCGGGGCATCTACATCGGGCAACTCGATGGCGCGACGCCGCAGAAGCTGTTCGATGCTGACGCCGGTGCGGTGTACGCCTCAGGCCATCTGCTGTTCATCCGCGAACGGACGCTCTGGGCCCAGCCGTTCGATGCCGCACGGCTCGAGCTGAAAGGCAGTCCGTTTGCGGTCACGGAAAGCCTCCTCGGGAGAATGGGATATTTCAACACGATCTCCGCAACGCCAGGTGGCGCGCTGGCGTTCCGCACGGGATCCGCGCGGAAGGAACAGCAATTCGTCTGGTTCGACCGGACCACCGGCCGTGAAGTGAGCAGGGTCGGGGAAGTCGACGATCAGGGCGCCCTCGCAAATCTCGCCGTCACCTGACGGAGGACACCTCGTCCTCGGTCGTCGGGGTCCGTCAGGAGCCGATCTGTGGCTACTGGAAATTCGGCGCGGCTTGCTGACCCGCTTCACCGCTGACCCGAGCGAAGACATTTTTCCCGTATGGTCTCGCGATGGCAGCCGCATCGTCTTCACGTCAAACAGAAACGGCGGCTTCGCGCTCTACCAGAAGCGGACAACAGGTTCCTCAGAGCGAGGAATTACTGCTGCCAGGACAGCCCGCAGAGACGTTTGCGCTCGACGCGGACAGCCGATTCCTGATCTATCAGCAGCCGTGACACAACGAATGGATGGGACATCTGGGTGCTGCCGTTCGACGGCGGCAAGCCATCGCCGCTCATTCACACCGAGGCCGACGAGCGTGACGGACAGCTGTCCCCGGATGGAAAAGGGATCGCGTACGTCAGCAACGAATCGGGCCGGTTCGAGGTGTTCGTTCAGTCGTTCCCGACCCCAGGTCCTGGACCGGGGACCAGAGTGTCGACGAGCGGAGGAACGCAGGTGCGATGGCGTCCCGACGGCCGCGAGCTGTTCTACGTCGCGTACGATCGACGACTCATGGCGGCTCCCGTTCACGTCGCGTCGAACGGCAAGGACCTCGAGGTCGGGGCTGCCGTTGCCCTTTTCGAGACGCAGGTTGGCCATGTGCTCAAAGCCGGACCGGGAGCGGACTACGTGGTGTCGGCCGATGGGCAGCGATTTCTCATGAATACCATCGTTCCGAATTCAAGTCCCACGCCGATTCGGCTCGTGCTGAACTGGCAGCCCCGCCCGTAGACGCGGCAGATTTCCGGTAACGCAACTGGCTATTGTTTCCGGCGGCTGCGCTTTCTTTTTAGGTTCTTGCTCGCCGGCCGTGGGAGCTCGGTCAACGACAGCGTGTTGCTGTCTGGATCGGTGAACCACGCGATACGTGCGCCGCTGGGGGACGACCAGATCCCGAGATCGTCCTGCGGCATCCCCTCGTACCGCTGGAAGACAACGCCACGCTTCACCAGGCCGCGCACGGCTTTCGCGATGTCCGGCACGATCCAGCCGAGGACTGTGTAACTCGCTGGCTGAAGTGTCTTCACGATGGCGACGCGGAGCATCGTGCCGCCGGCGTCGAACGCCAGCGCGAAGCCATCCTCGCTGACCAGGCGAAGTCCCAGCGTCTTTGCGTAGAAGGCTTTCGCCCGTTTCGGATCGGTGGTCGCGACGAACGCAACGATCGGGCGTGACTTCAACATGGCCTGTTCCACCTTTTCGGTATGCGGCTCATCTGCTCACAATCACGTGGTCGAGACAAGCGGACTGCCCGCCGGGGCCGACGCCGAGAGATATCGATACCCCACCACGACGGCGATCGCGAGGGCCGCGCCGGCGAGCGTGTCGAGGACGTAGTGGAAGCGGCCGTAGACGGTGGCGATCATCACGCTCCCGGTGAATGGGACGAGCAGGTACACGAGCCGGCGCTGGTGCCGCCAGGCCACCAGGCTCACGACGACCAAACCCGACACGTGCGCGCTGGGGAACGCGCCGCCGCGCGCGCCGCCGCGCGCCGACATCTGATGCACGAGATCGAAGAAGAAATGGCCGGAGAGCGGTGGGCCCAGGCGCGGCGAGAGGTAGTACGGGCTGTCCACCGGCAGCAGGATGAAGAACAGGTAGCTCCCGAGCAGCGCGGTCGAGAGCATCAGCAGCAATTCGCCGAAGGCCGCGCGCCGTCCGCTGACGTACCAGTACGCGGCCACCGATGGAATGACGATCACATAGGACAGGTAGCAGAAAGTGCAGGTACTCGGACAACGGCACGAACGTCAGCCGTTCGCTCAGGTACAGGTTCGGTTGCCCCGCGAACAGCGCCGACTCCCAGGCGGGAATCGCCGCGGTCAACCGCCAGTCGCCAATCACCGCCGCGAGCACCTCCACTTCCTTGTAGAGGAAAGGAAACAGCACCAAAGGATGCCAGTCGCGAATCACGGAGAGGATCCCCGCCGACGGCCTCGCGCGGTTCAGGATCAGCAACGACGCGGAGAGCGTGAGGTGCGCCGCGATCAGCCAGCCGCGGCCCGGAACGCCATTCCCGAGGATCGCCATCAACGCGGCCGTGATCGCCAGATACGACGCCGTCAGCGTCGTCGTCCAGCGCGCACAATCAACGACCGGCATGATCCTAGTATGCCGCCGTCGCAGCGCATGTCCGAACCTGGGAGGCCACGGTCGAACCCGCTCGCTTTTGCTTATCCAGTCACTCGAGGGATGGAGTAGTCTGGTCGCGGCCGAGGAACGCCAGCATGAAGAGGAAACCGCTGCTCGTCATCGGTCTCGTGCTCGCTGCCTGGCCGGCGCTCGCCCACCACAACTTCCAGGCGGAGTTCGACGCGAACAAGCCATTCAAGCTGACCGGGACGGTGACAAAACTCGAGTGGGCCAATCCTCACGTCTGGTTCTACGTCGACGTCACGGGTGACGCAGGCACGGTCACGAATTGGGCCATGGAGATGGGAAGCCCAAACGGCCTGATGCGAGCTGGCTGGACCCGAAGCTCCATGAAGATCGGCGAGGTCGTCACGGTGGAGGGATTCCTGGCCCGCGACAAACCCAATGTAGGAAACGCCAGAGGCGTGACGCTGGCAAGCACAGGTCAACGGCTGCTTGCAGCCTCGAGCCAGGCACCATAGCCGTGAGCGCCAATCCACGAGCGACCCTGCAACGCGCGGCGCTGACCGTCGCCCTTGCAGCGCTCGCTGCACCGATCGCCGGTCAGTGGGTGAATCACCCGACCAGAGGGCTGCCGCGCACTGCCGATGGCAAACCCGACCTGGCGGCGCCGGCGCCTCGCACACCTGACGGCCGAGTCGACCTCTCCGGTATCTGGCAGTCCGAGCGCGATCCGAAGGGGACGCCCGGCGGAATCGAAGGCATCGTAGCGCCGAGGTACATGATCAACATCATGGTGGACCTCAAGCCCGGCGAGGTGTCACTTCAACCCTCGGCGGACGCGCTCTTCAAGCAGCGGGGGGCGAATCTGCTCAGGGACAATCCGATGATCCGGTGTCTGCCTGCGGGTGTGCCGCGCCTTGATGCGTATACCCACCCCTACAAGATCGTTCAGACGCCCGAGCTGATCGTGGTCATGTACGAGTCTCAGACCATGTTCCGGCAGATCTTCGTCGATGGCCGCGCGCTGCCGAAGGATCCCGAGCCGAGCTGGATGGGGTATTCGGTCGGCAGATGGGACGGCGATGTGCTGGTTGTCGAGACCGTTGGATTCAACGACCAGACATGGCTCGACGGTCTCGGCCATCCGCACACGGAAGCGATGCGCCTGACCGAGCGCTTCAGGCGCGTCAATCTCGGACGCCTGGAAATCGACATCGTGATCGACGACCCGGAAGCGTATACAGGACCGATCAGATACACGCAACCGCAGGTCCTGCTTCCCGACACGGAGTTGCTCGAATACATCTGCAACGAGAACGCGAAAGAGGTGGGTCCCGGCCGCTAATAGGAGGACGTATGCGGCGAATGTCGATCGTGATCCTGTCAGGGCTCATGCCGTTCGTCGCAGCCTGTGGCGCTTCGCCAGCCCGCGAGCCTCAGGCGGTTGGAGGCGCCACCGTCTTCGAGGGCGCGCGGCTGATTACCGGCGACGAGGCTCCGCCGATCGAAGACTCTGCGTTCGTGGTGCAGGATGGCAGGTTCATCAAGGTCGGCCGGCGCGGCGATGTGCAGGCGCCGGACGGAGCCACTCGAGTCGATCTGACCGGCAAGACCGTCATGCCGGGCCTCATCGAAACGCATGCCCACCCGGGGTACTGGAAGGATCTGAAGCCTTCGGCCGGGAACTTCACGCGCGAGAACGTGCTGTCGGACCTGCAACGTCTCGCGTACCACGGTGTCACGGCGGTTCTGAGCATGGGGGCGGATCGTCGAGAGATCGCCTGGCCTCTCCGCGACGAGTTGCGGACGAATCCGCGCCCCGATACGCCGATGTATCTGGCGGCCGGTGGACTCGCTGCGCCGAAAGGCGGACCCTTCACACCCCTCGATGAGGCGGTTCGCGTGATTACGAACCAGGAAGACGTCCGAAAGGAAATCCAGGAACTGGTTGCGAAGAAGGCCGACTTCGTCAAAGTGTGGCAGGACAGCCGGCGTGTGCTGATGCCCCGGCCTCTGATTGAATTCCTCATTGCCGAGGCACACAGGAACAACCTTCGCGTGGTCGCACATGTTCACGCGCTGCCGGATTTCAAGCACCTGCTGGGAGCCGGGCTCGACGCGTTCGCCCATCCGACGTGGCGCCAGACAGAAGTCGAACCTGTGGACGACGAGCTCATCGCGCTGTTCAAGGCGCATCCGAACGTGCCGATCATGGCCGGCTTCTGGACGCCGCGTCACGAAATCTACGGCGCACGGCCTTACTGGCTCGACGATCCGCTGCTTGCCGAGACGTTTACGCAAGCTGAGATCAAGGCGTTGGAACATCCACAGACGCCGGGTGACGCGCCTCAAACGTGGGCGAACGGGCCCGTGCCTCGGAGTATGCGGCGGCTCAAGGCGGCGGGCATCGTGTTCGTGCTCGGGACCGACATGGGCGGAGGCCTTTCACGTGAACATGACCCCACACCAGCCTATTTCGGATGGAGTTCACACATCGAGATGGAGAGCATGGTGAAGGCGGGCCTGACGCCAGCAGAGGTCATTACCGCGGCCACACGTAACTCCGCTCGATTCCTCGGGCTCGATCAACTTGGCACGGTGGCCTCTGGCAAGAACGCCGACTTCCTCGTGCTCGACGCGAATCCGCTGGACAACATCGCCAACACGCGTCGGATCTCGCGTGTCTACCTGCGAGGCTCGCAACTCGATCGGGCGGTACTAAGAACACAGTTGAAGGGTTTGAACTCAACACCGAGATGAAACAGGTTTCCGTCAACGTACAGACTGTTCACCCCCGCAAGTTGGCCGCGGTGCGGCGCGAGGTCGCGCCGGGCGCGGTTGGCTCGGCGTGGGGGCCGGCGCTGGACAAGGTCTGGGAGTTCATTCGCAGCCAGCCGGGGCTGCGGACTGACGGCCACAACATCTTCCTCTACCACCACCCGAAGCAGCCGGGCGCGCCGATACTGTGCGACTTCGGCGTCGAGGTCACGCGCACATTTGAAACTGCGGGCGAGGTGTACGCGACCGAAACGCCAGGGGGCGAAGCTGCCGTCGCCGTCCACCGCGGGCCGTACAACCGCATGAACGAGGCGCACGACGCGATCGGAAAATGGATGGCGGCGAACCGGAGGGAGTCCGCCGGGCACTCGTGGGAGATCTACGGAGATCCGACGCCGGATCCGGCCGACACTGAGACGACGGTCGTGTACCTCCTGAAGTAGCGTCTGAGATCGAGCGATAACCCCGTCCGCCGCCTCGTTTTCGCCGCTATACTCAGCAGTGCAGCCTCAGCAGTGTAGCCCCCGCCCGCGGCACGAGCCTCGGCGACCGTGCGGGTTTCCGCTCCCGGCTCAGTGATCGCGCCCGAGAGTGCGTGACCCAGGTGAATCCAATGAGAATGACGGGGCTCGGAAGAATCCTCCGGTGGGTGTTTGCCGGAGTCGTCGTCGTTGCGGCCGCTGCGATCACGTTCACAATCGGATGGCGTCCATTCATCGGCCCGCGCGCACGCGCGCTCACGGCGCGAACGTTCGAGAGCTCGCCGGCGCGCCTGGCCCGCGGCGCATACCTGGTTCGCAACGTCAGTGACTGCATGACGTGCCACTCGGAACACGATTGGACCGCGCACGATGCCCCGATCCCGGCAAACGCACTCGGGGCGGGCCAGGACATGACTCTCCTGAAGGGCTTACCCGGAAGCGTGCACGCGCCGAACATCACTCCGGATCCGGAAACGGGCGCAGGGAAGTGGAGCGACGATCAACTGGCGCGCGCGATCCGCGAAGGCATCGGACACGACGGGCGGGCACTCTTCCCGTTCATGCCCTACGGTGGACTCCGCGGCTTGTCGGATGAGGACCTCGCGTCGATCGTGGTGTATTTGCGGTCGCTGCCGCCGGTGCGCAAGCAGCGGCCGCCGACCGAGCTGATCTTCCCGGTGAAGTATCTGATCAGGAGCGTCCCCGCGCCGCTGGATGCGCCGGTGCAGAAACCCGATCTCTCGACACCTGAGAAGCGCGGCAAGTACCTGGTGACGATTGCGGGGTGCTCGGAGTGCCACACGCCGAGGGATGGCCAGGGGCAGCCGCTGCCGGACATGGACTTCGGGGGAGGCTTCATTCTGGACGGCCCGTGGGGCCGCGTCGCCAGCGCCAACCTCACGCCCGACCCCTCGGGGATTCCGTACTACGACCAGGCGCTGTTCACAGAGGTTCTGCGGACCGGGTTCGTGAAGGCACGCGAGCTCAACCAAATCATGCCGTGGCACTCTTACCGCGGCATGACCGACGAGGATCTCGCCGCCATGTTTGCCTACATCGGGACGTTCAAACCGGTGCGGCATCACATCAACAACGCCAAGCCGCCGACCTACTGCAAGGTGTGCGGCCAGACCCACGGCGATGGAGACCAAGCTAGCGAGTGAATCTGGTCAGCGACATGGCAGAAGGTCACCCCAACGCACGGCTCGAAACGTTCTGCGATGGAGTCTTCGCCATCGCACTCACGCTGCTCGTCCTCGACATCAAGATTCCCGCCCCCGATGCGATCGGCACGACTCGCGAGCTGTGGCTGGCCCTGGGGCACCTCGTGCCGTCGGTCCTCGCGTTCATCGTGAGTTTCGTCATCATCCTCATCACCTGGGTCAATCACCATGCCGCGTTCAGACTCGTGAACCGGTCCTCGGCGATGTTCATCTATGCGAATGGATTCCTGCAAACGAGCAAGTACATCTTTATCGCCGAGCCACCGACGGAGTGCGTCTACCTGCCGTACCGGCAGCAACAGCCGCAACGGATGATCATGCTCGCGCAATCTGCCGGCGATCCGTCGACGCTGGCCGGACCGTTGCGCGAAGTCGTGCGCGGACTCGATAGCAATCTCCCGATTTATGGCGTGCGAACGATGGAAGCGCTCTATCAGATGCGCGCGGTCGGCATCTTCAGGGTGCTGATCACGGTGATCGGCGCCATGGGACTGATGGGACTCGGCCTCGCGATCGTCGGCCTCTATGGCCTGGTCGCGTATGCGGTCGGCCGACGTACTCGGGAGATCGGCATTCGGATGGCCGTCGGCGCCGACCGCGCGGCCGTGGTACGAATGGTGCTGCGACAGGGCCTGGTGCTCGCGCTGGTGGGACTGGGCGTTGGAATGGTGGCGAGCATAGGCGCGGGGCAATTGCTCCAGGCGGCGTTCCCGACCGGCGACGATCAGACCGACATCGTCGCGCTGTTACTGGTCATCCCGGTCGTGCTCGCGGTGACGTTCCTCGCAGCGTATGTTCCGGCTCGCCAGGCTTCG
>CAVPRG010000020.1:0-955725 GCA_963707745.1 uncultured Actinomycetota bacterium | reverse complement strand
GCGTACGTGGACATGGGTGAGATCGCGCCCGACGCCTGGCTCTTGGCGGGCGAGGTCCTCGAACAGGCCCAGCGTGTCCTGGCTCCGTACACGCTCGAGGTCCACGAGACCGCGTGGTTCTCGGTCTACCGGGTCGGCCACACAGTGACCGACAAGTTCGACGACATCGACGACAACAAGGTGGGCACACGTTCGCCGCGCGTCTTCATCGCCGGGGACGCGTGCCACACCCACACCGCGAAGGCCGGTCAGGGCATGAACGTGTCCATGCAGGACACGTTCAACCTCGGGTGGAAGCTCGCGGCCGTGCTCCAGGGACGCAGCCCGGCGGCACTGCTCGACACCTACTCCCAGGAACGGAAGAAGATCGCCGAAGACCTTATCGAGACGGACACCCGGTGGTCGCGGGCGATGGGCGGAGCCGGGCGGATCGACTCTGACGACCCCAAGGTCGCCATGGCTGCATTCGCCGAGGTCCAGCGCCAGTTCATCACCAACGGCGAGTTCACCGCCGGATTGGCCACGCACTACCCTCCCGGATTGCTCACCGGCGACGACACCCACCTCCACCTGGCACCCGGCTACCCACCGGGACGGCGGTTCAAGTCGGCCGAGGTCATCCGCCTCGGCGACGCCAAGCGCGTCCACCTCGGGCACGTGCACCGCGCCGACGGCCGGTGGCGGCTCTACGCCTTTGCCGATGCCGTCGATCCCCGCATCAGTGGGTCGCGGTTCCTCGACCTGATGGACTTCCTCGCGAGCGATGACTCGCCGGTCGGCCGCTTCACGCCGAAGGGCTACGATTTGGACGGGGTCTTTGACGTCCGCGGGATCATCCAGCAGTCCCACCTGGACGTCGAATGGGCCGAAATGCACGACTTCCTCAGGCCGCACAAGGGCAAGTTCGGTCTCGTGGACTACCAGAAGGTGTACACACCCGTCGACGACGTCGACAAGGACATTTTCGACCTGCGCGATATCGACCGCGGCGCCGGTGCCCTCGTGGTCGTGCGACCTGACCAGTACGTTTCATTGGTGCTGCCGCTCGACGGCTACGACGAGCTGTCCGAGTTCTTCGGGCGGTTTATGAAGAGCGAAGCAGACTAAGCCTGGTACGCAGCCGACGCCGGTGTCGCCGTGCTGATCCCGGCGCCAAGAACAACCGGGCCGAACCCGACGTGCTAGTGCCGCTGAACTCGCCGCGAAGGTATTCGGCGCGGCAGGCTCGACGAGCGAGTTTGCCGCTCGTGGTGCGCGGGATGGCACCAGCAGGCACGAAGCGGACGTCGGAGACTGAGAGCCTCCAGGTTCCACGGCCAGACTTGGTGGCAGTGCAGGATCACATGGTTACCGTCGGCAAACGCCCGCTTGAACTCGACCCGCTTCCCGGGGCAGTCCTTCGCTACCCGGACGAAGTAGTCGATGAACGCCTGCTTGCCATCGGCCACCTGCGGGTTGTGCTGGATGTAGGTGTCGCCGGCGTACTTCTCGATGGCGTCGGCGGGCCGGCACTGGTTGAACATCAGGTCGTAGAAGTCCAGCGCTGTTTGCTTGTTCCGTCCCTGGCGGTCGCTCACGCTCGCTCCTTGTCATCGGCTGGTTTCGGGTCGGGCCGGGGGAGGAACAGGTGCTTCGCCTCGGGCGGCCCGGTGGCCAGCGCCGCGGCCGCCTCGTACAGGGCCTGGTCGGCCCCGGTCAGCCGGCCGGTGTGCTGGCGCAGGTGTTCCCCCCAGGTGTGGTACTGCGAGACTTGGAGGAACTGGGACGGGTCCGCCCCGTCCTGGTACAGCTCGCAACTGCTCGCGCCGGTGCGTAACCGGGAGCGGCGGACCTCTCCCATGACCTCGACGAACGCGGGCACCTGGTCGTCTTCGACGGTGTAGGTCAGGGTGACCAGTACCGGGCCCTCGTCGGGGTCGGGCTCACCGACCAGCGCGGGATCGGGCATGAACACGGCGAGGTCGCGGTCCAGCCCGGCGACGTCGCGCAGCGGCCACACCCCGACCGTTGCCGTACCGAGCGCCATTACCGCCGCCGCGGCCAGGAACACCGGAAGCAGCCCCCACCACTGGGCGAGCAGCCCCCACAGCAACGCCCCGATCGCTTGCCCGCCGGCGAACACGATGTTGTACATGGACAGGCCGCGGGCGCGCACCCAGCCGGGCAGGAACACCTGTAGCGCCCCGGTCATGGTCATCAGCACCCACAGCCAGGCGATCCCGGCCGGCACCAGCAGGATCGCCAGGACGACTAGGTTGGTCACCAGCACGCAGGCCAGCAGCGCCGCGGTGAAGGCCGCCCCGGCGACCAGCAGCAGCCGGTTGGGCGAGAGCCGGCCGCCGAGGCGAGGCAGCAGGTCCGCGCCGAGCACCGCCCCGGCGCCCAACGCGGCGAGCAGCACCCCATACCCGGCCGGCCCGGTCCCCAGCAGCCGGCTCGCCACCAGCGGCAGCAGCGCCCACAGCGCCGCGCCGGGCAGCACGAACAACCCGACGCGCAGCAGCATCCGCCGCACCGGCGGCGAGTGGCGCACGTAGCGCTGGCCGGCCCGGATCGCGCTGGCGAATCGCTCCGGGACCACCTCCACCGCCGGCGCCGGCCGGCGCAGGCGCAGCAGCACAATGGCGAAGACGACGAAGCCGGCGGCGTTGAGGGCGAACACCGCCCCCGGCCCGACCTGCCCGATGATCAGTCCGGCCAGCGCGGGACCGACGGCGCGGGCCGCGTTGACCGCGACCCCGCCCAGGGCCGCCGCCGAACGGATCTGCGCGCGCGGGACCAAGTCCTGAATGAGCGATTGATACGCCGGCAGGGACAACGCCACACCGCAGCCGAGCAGGAAGGTGAACGTCAGCAACAGCGCCGGCGCCATTCGGCCGGCCACCGTGAGCGCGGCCAGCGCCACCGCGACGCAGGCCTGGAACAGCTGCACCCCGATCAACATCCGGCGCCGGTCCAGGATGTCGGCCAGCGCCCCGGACGGCAGCGCCAGCACCAGCATGGGCAGCATCGCCGCCACCTGCACCATCGCGACCAGCGTATCCGCACCCGGCTCCTCGACCAGCAGCCACTGCGCGCCCACGGTCTGCATCCAGGTGCCGATCATGCTGCCCACTTGCGCCAGCCACAACGCGCGGAACGCCTTGATGCGCAACGGTGCCCACGCCGACTGCTTCATCGGCCCGCGCGACTGCGTCGCATCCGCCATCCGACCTCCCTACCGTGGCGACCACCCCCGGCCGGCCGAGGATGAGCTCATACTCGGCGAAGGAGAGATCGATGGCACGATTTCGGCCGAAACTCGGTGTCACCCTTGCCGCTATCAGCTCGGCGGTCTCGGTCCAGCCAGGTCGTCAACAAACCTGCCAGCCATGGTCGCGAGTTCGAGACCCGGCCTCACGGGATGGCTCGGGACGTCGGCGTGATTCCCAGCGCCGCGTCCACGGCGTTGACCGCGCCGGCGACCGCGGCCTACGGCGAACGCTCGCTACGGCACGACCCGATGTACGGGCTACGGATCCTCGTCGACATCGCCCTCAAGGCATTGTCCTGCGATAAACGACCCGACGACGGCGGTCGGCTGTCTCGACGATCGACGGTGTGCTGCGTTCGGCCAACCTGCTCACGCTGCCGGACTCCGAATCCAGCAGCGTGTCGCTCCCGCCCTGGCCAGACGACATGGATCTCGGCGTACGGAGATCCGTACTGTCGAGCTCGAGCAACCACTGGTCGCGGGCCGGTTGTCGGCGCTGCTAGCGACCTTGCCGCCGACCTGCCGCCGGATCGAGCCCGGATGCATCCTCGACCACCGTCGCGCACCTGCACGCCCGCGTCCCGGCGGAGTTCGGAATCAGCGATCTTGCAGGCTGGTACCGGGCTCCGCTCACGGCGCTCCGGTGTCCTCGGCCCAGCGCCCACCTGCGCTGGAGAAGCCGGGACGCGGGCGCGTGTCCTGGCCGTCCGGGTCGGGGCCGAGGCGGGTTCCCGTCTCGAGCCCCGCGAGCGCAGCCATTTCGGCGTCGCTCAGCTCGAAATCGAACACCGCGATGTTCTCCCTGACCCGAGACAGCGTGGTCGACTTCGGGATGACGACGTTGCCCAGCTGCACGTGCCAGCGGAGCACGATCTGGGCCGGGCTCCGGCCGTGCCGGCGGGACAGCTCGACGACGACCGGGTGGCCGAACGCCCGGCCCTCTCCGAGCGGGCTCCAGGCCTCGGTGACGATGTCGCGGCGGGCGTGGAAGCGGCGCAGCGGCGCCTGCTGGAGGTCGAGGTGGAGCTCGACCTGGTTCACGGCCGGGACGACGTCCGTCTCGTCGAGGAGCCGCTGCAGGTGGGTCACCTGGAAGTTGGAGACCCCGATGGCGTGGACTCGCCCATCCGTGTAGAGCTTCTCGAACGCGCGCCAGGTGTCCACGTAGCGGTCCTGCGCGGGCTTGGGCCAGTGGATCAGGTAGAGGTCGACGTAGTCCAGGCGCAGCCGCCGCAGGCTCGCCTCGAACGCGTGGAAGGTACTTTCGTACCCCTGGTCGTCGTTCCACAGCTTGGTCGTGACGAACAGATTTTCGCGGGGAACCCCGCAGGTCGCGATCGCCTCGCCGACCCCCGCCTCATTCCCGTACAGCGCGGCGGTGTCGATGCTGCGGTAGCCGCAGTCGATCGCGGTGCGCACGGCGCGCACCGTCGCCTCGTCCGGGACCCGGAAGACCCCGTACCCCAGTTGAGGAATCCTCATCCCGTTGTTGAGCCGGACGTCGGGTACCGACGCTGCCATGCCGCCTCCCTTCGTGCTACTTCACCGCGATGGCCTCGACCTCGATCAGCCATTCTGGCCGGCCGAGCGCGGAGACGGCGACCTGGGTGTCGGCCGGCGTCTTCTTTCCGACGAACTCCTCACGGATCGGGACCAGCTCCTCGCGGTACCGGGTGTTCTGGGCGGAGGCCGCCGGCTGTTCGGCGCGGGCGGCCAGTACCCGGCGGCGACGTTGCACGACCGCGAGCGAGACCGCGGAGGAGACCAGCAGCGCGGCAGCCGCCATCCAGGGCTGGTTGAGTCGGCGGCCGAACCGGGCGTCCAGCGACCAGTCACCCGGACCGCTGAGCGCCAGGGCCGCGGTGGACACGCCGAGCACTGCCGGGTACTCGTAGCCGCCACCGGTGGCGAAGAAGCCGCGCGGTGCGTGCACGGTCGCCGCGGGGAGCATGGTGGCGGCGGCCGCGGCGCCGGCGGCGGGGGTGGCCAGGCCGAGCGCGATGAGTAGCCCGTCACCGGCCTCACCCAACCCTGCCGCGAGTGCGCTCTGCCGGCCCGGCTGGAAGCCCATCTGTTCGAATGCCGCGCCGGTGCCTTCCAGCCCATGTCCGCCCAACCATCCGAAGAGTTTCTGGACCCCGTGCGCCACGAGGACCCGCCCACCCCGACGCGCAACGCGAGAAGCCCGGCGTCTCCTGCCATGTCCTGCTCATGGCTCTCCCTTATCTGTGTTAGGAACCCCCGTAAAAGTGGATCCAGTGGGCACTTCCGTTGCTTGTCGTCGGGAGGATGTCCCAAGTCGGAACTTCGGCGGCAGCCCGGTGACCATCAGGCGGCGCTCACCTCGTCATTGTGCACGTCGGACCCAACCGGTTCGGCGATTTCACGTTCGAGAGCTGCCCGCAGTGCCGGTAGGTGCAGGTGATCGTTGACCCGGCGGAACTGCATGCCGGCCCGGCCCGGGAAGGGATCGCGCTGCTGCCAGATCGATGGATGATCGCCAGCAGTTCCGCTGAAGACGCTGTTGTGGCAAGCATCGGCGGAACTTGTTCCGGTGTCACCCAAGACGACCACCGCCATGAGGTGGCTGGCGTAGGGGACGAAGCCTCCGGCGTGGCTGAGGTGAACCGCATGGTGGTGTACTCGCAGCGAATGCCGTGGCGCACCAGTAGGTATGCGTTGGGGGTGTCAAGCAGGAAGTCGGCAGCAAAGAACCGCACGCCGGGCACGGTGGGGCCGGGCAAGATTGGCTGGAAGGACGAACGCCACCGCCGATCGGGCGTTGAGCGAGGCGAACAGATCGTCTTGGCCATGCTCGCCGGGGTTGGTGCCGGCGCTGCTGGTCGGTGGCACCGCCCCGTCAGCCTCCAACCCATCGAGCGCCCGGGTGACCTCGACGACGGACGCGTCGAGGTGCTTGCGCCGGCCCAGATATGCGCTGAGGCGCAAGGTATGGCGACGTGTCAGAGGTTATCGATCGACTTGGGGAGGTTTGCGGGGGTGACCCTGACGGACGCTTGACGTCAGCTGGCGGCGAACCCGTCCATCGTGGTCATGTAGGCGGCTGGTTTGCGGGTGAAGACGGTCTTGCCGTTGTGCACGGAGCAGAGCACGTCCGGCTGGCGCTGAACAGCTTCCTTGTCAGTTGAGCAGTCCAGGACGATGCAGTTGGCGGGTTTACCCTCTGCGATGCCGTAACGATCGGCGATGCCCAGATTCTTCGCGCCGTTACTGGTGATGAATTCGAGCGCCTGACTGAGATGCGTGGCCGACAGCATATGGCCGACGTGCAGACCAACGTCGAGGATGCGCAACATATTGCCGTCGCCCAGTGGGTAAAAGGGATCGGCGATGGAGTCCTGGCCGAATGCGACATTCAGGCCGGATTCTACGAGTCGTTTGATCGGAGCGACCCCACGAGGCATCGGCACCATTCCCCAGCCCTGCAGCTGAAGGTTCTCGTTGGGGCAGATGGCGAAGTTGAGTTCCGCGGCAATGAGTTTGGAGGTGAGCTTCGCCATGTAGGAGTTGTTGTAGTACGCCATCGCGACGGCATGACTGGCGGTCACGGGGACGTCGAGCTTTCGTTTCGATGCGAAAGCGGCCATCACTTCGACGAACCTGGACTGCTCGTCGTCGATCTCGTCGCAGTGCACATCGATGGGAACACCGTACTTTTCGGCGAGGTCGAAGATTATCCTCAGCGAGGCCACGCCGTCTTCGGGTGTGCCCTCATTGTGTGGGATGCCGCCGATAACGTCGGCTCCCATCTCGAGTGCCTGCTCGAGAAGCTGGGGCCCGTCGCGGAACGACAGGACGGTGTTTTGAGGGAAGGCGACAATCTGGATCTCGATCCAGTCCTTGACGTCCTCGCGCAGTTGAAGGATGGCTTTCAGAGCCGTCAGCTCTGAATCGGTGACGTCAACGTGTGACCGGATGAAGCCGGTGCCATTGGCTGCCTCCGATCGGGCCGCCACCAAGGCGTTGCGGTAGATCTCGTCAAAGTCGTTGAGGCCCTTTCTCTTGCGTTCGGCCCAAATCTCGATGGCCTCGAACAAGGTTCCGGACTCATTGGGCCGGGGCCGCCCGACGGTATTCGAGTAGTCGAGGTGCACATGCGCGTCGACGAAAGGTTCGACAACTAGTCGGCCTGCGGCGTCGAACAGATCGGCATCCGAACTGCCATCGCGGTTGTCGGAGTCGGCCGGGCTTGCGACGATGGAACCGAAGTTCGCGTTTTCTATGTGGACGTCCCAGGTTCCCGCTCGGCCTCTGAGCGCCGCATTAGTGATGATCACAGTGCTACCTCCGTGTCGTGTCGGGGCCCGAGCAACTCCCTAGCGGCGGCAAGTAAGTGCCCGCTAGCGCCCAATGAAAGCCTGCTGGCGGCTAGAGAGCAATTGTCATCCCTGAAGGGGTCGGCCTATGCGGTGGTGCGAAACACCGCGGTGATCGGCGGTCGGTCACCGGCGGCAGCCCGCACGGATCAGCCGGTGTCGGCTCAGGGCTTTGTCGCTTGGCCGGCCGGGACGAGGAAGACACCCCCCCTGGCTTCATGCGGGGGAGAAACGGGTCGGGGCCGCTACAACCCGGGCGTACCCCAATAATCGACGAAACCGTCGCATGGCTGTGATCTACCTGCTTCGGCATGGACAAGCTGTTGCCGCGGCCTATGACCGAGATGCGCGCTCGAGGCAATGCTGCTGTGCCGATGGCGTGCCGAACCATGTGATGGCGCACGCCAGCGCGACTTAGGCTGTGACCGCCTCGGCGGCGGCTTTGGCGGCGTCAGCGAGGCACTGTGGATTCAGAGGTCCGCCGCTGAGAATCGCCTCGGCATCGTGTGGCCGTACCGGCACAGATCCTACGCCGCCAATGGCAATCCGGAAGCTGCCCCCGACCTCTGCGGCAACCACTGTCACGAGACCGCAATCGCCATGCCTGCGCGCCCATTCGGTGAATCCCCACCGGGTTGGTGTCGGAAAGTCGACCGCCAGGACCATTTCGTCGTCACCCAGCGAAGTCTCCAGCGGTCCGACGAACACGCCAAAGGCCTCTGCGTCACTGCGTAATTCAGGCTGCCAATAAAGTCGGGTGACCTCTGCGTCTGCGGCAGGTTCGCCGGGCTCCTGGTGACAGGTGCCGAAGAAGCGCAGTCGGTAGACGGTCACCGGGCCAGCCAGTCGCGAGCGCCCGTCCGGCATCATTTGCGACTCTCTCGCCGCCAACGGAGGCGGCAAGTACCTACCAACGTACGTTCGACGTGTCCTAGCGGTGTCCTAAGACACCTAGTCACCCGCAAGCACGTCCGAGACACATCAGTACGAAGACGGGTTGCAGGCAGGCATTATCCGATACACCGTGGACGGTGTAACACGCTGCAGCACAGGCGTTTTCACACTGACAGTGTGGGGGTCAGGGGTTCGATTCCCCTTAGCTCCACCACGATTGATACAGCAAGACGCGATACTGCGCGGTAGCTGACTATCCCGGTCGTAACGAGCCAGTCCGCAGTTGGTCCGCAGCATTTCGAATTGCTGCATCTAATCGGCCCGCCACGATGTCCAGATCCTCGTCGAACAGATCGGCGTAGACGTCGCGGGGGTAATGCTGGCCTTCGCTTGGCCGAGCGCATCGGGTGTTCTGGACGTCGACAACGGCGCTTCGCATCGAGGCTGGACCGCCGCGAAGCGACTCAGAGACGTCCTATTCCGACGCGAGGATGATCCACCAGCCCGTCCATGCGTCCTGGCTCAACCAGATCGAGATCTACGTCTCGGTCGTGCAGCGAAAGTTGTTGACTCACAACGACTTTCCCGACCTCGACACCCTGGCCGACCGACTCGAGGCATTCGAAGCCCGCTAAGCAGCTAAGTCCACAGTGTTTGTCAACACTGTTGACAATTCTGCCGACGGGGCGTGTACTGAAGTTCAACACAGGATTCACTGCGCACGGCGACGCACCCGGTGGGCACCAAACCCCCGTTCGTGTGAATTTCAAACGATCTGGAGAATCCATGGACCGCGCATTTGACCTACCTGTCGGTCAGGACGTGAAGTCATCTGGCAGCTACACAGCCCTGACTCCTTTGGCGTTTCTCGAGCGTTCGCTCGACGTGTTCGCCGACAAGACCGCGATCGCGTACGGCGAGCGCCGGTTGACCTACAGCGAGTTTGGAGCAGCGGCGACCCATCTGGCGAATGCACTTCGCGCTTCCGGCATTGAACGAGGTGATCGGGTGGCGTACCTGTGCCCGAACATCCCGGAGATGTTGGTGGCCAACTTCGCGGTGCCGCTCGCTGGTGCGGTGATGGTGCCGATCAACACCAGGCTCTCCGCCGAGGAAGTCCGCTACATCTGCGATCACTCCGGCGCGAAGCTGCTGATCGTCGACACCGAGTATCTGCCCGCGCTGGCTCCGGTGCTGGGAAGCCTGCAAACGGTTGAGGAGGTCGTGGCGCTCCGCGACCCGCTGGGGCCCGCTTCACCCGCGGCCGCCAAGCACGCACACAGCTCCTACGACGAGCTGATGGCGCGCGGCTCGGGGAACCCGCTGCCCTGGACGGTCGACGACGAGTTGGGGCTGATAGCGATCAACTACAGCTCGGGCACAACCGGCCAGCCCAAAGGGGCGATGTACACCCATCGCGGCGCATATCTCAACGCAATGGGCGAGATCATCCACCAGCGCATCGACCCGGAGAGCGTCTATTTGTGGACGCTGCCGATGTTCCACTGCAGCGGTTGGTGCACGCCGTGGGCGGTGACAGGGATCGGTGCGACACACGTATGTCTGCGGGCGGTGCGTGCGGACGTGATTTGGCGGCTGCTCGATGAGGAACGGGTGACCCATCTCGACGGTGCGCCCACGGTACTGGTGACGATCGCCGAGGCCCCGCAGGCGCACCGGCTTGAGCGGGAACTGGTGGCGACAGTGGCCGGCGCCGCGCCGGGTCCAACGGTGATCTCGCGGATGCGTGAGCTAGGCGCCCGGATCGTGCACGTGTACGGGATGACCGAAGCGTACGGCCCGTACGCCATCAACGAGTGGCAGCCCGGCTGGTCTGCGATGTCGCCGGCGGATCAGGCGCGCCGGCAGGCGCGACAGGGTGTCGCGATGATCCAGTCCGATCCGGTGCGGGTGGTCGATAAGGGGATGAACGACGTTCCGCGCGACGGTCAGACGATGGGCGAGATCGTGATGCGTGGCAACAACGTGATGGCCGGGTACTACCGCGACGAGGTGGCCACCAAGACCGCCTTCGAGGGCGGTTGGCTGCACTCCGGCGATCTCGGCGTCCAGCACTCGGATGGGTATGTCGAGCTGCGTGACCGGGCCAAGGACATCGTCATCTCTGGTGGCGAGAACATCTCCACGGTCGAGATCGAGCACGCGATCGAGGCGCATCCGGCGGTGTTCGAGGTTGCCGTGATCGGCGTGCCGGACCCGAAGTGGGGAGAGCGGCCGAAGGCCTTCGTCGTACGTAGGTCGGACGCTGAGGTGACTGAGGACGAGCTGATCGCCTACCTGCAGAGCCACATTGCCCGCTTCAAGGTGCCCAAGGCGATCGAGTTCGTCGAGTCACTACCGCGTACGTCGACCGGAAAGCTGCAGAAGTTCGCGCTGCGCGACAAGGAATGGGCCGGACACAGCAGCCGCATCCAGGGCTGACCGTGCCGCCATCCGATGGCGGACAGGAACCAAGCATGTCAGGCAATGCCATCAACGAGGAGGACCAATAATGAGTCTGCTTGAGAAAGATTCGGTGCGTCACGCCGACCACGCGCCCGGGATCATTCCGGACACCAACGACCCCACCGCAGGTCAGGTCGCCATCTCCCGGGAGCTGGCGTCTGAGCAGGTGCGGATGATCGCGGACCCGGCACCGCTCGGCCTCGGCGCCTTTGCGCTCACCACCTTCCTACTGAGCCTGGTGAACGCCGGGGTCATGGATGCAAAGACGGAGCCGGTAGTGCTCGGCGTCGCACTGGCCTATGGCGGGATTGCGCAGATACTCGCCGGAATGTGGGAGTTCCGCAAGGGCAACGTCTTTGGCGCCACGGCCTTCACCTCCTACGGCGCCTTTTGGCTGTCGTTCTGGGCCTACGTCGCCTTCTACGCGAAGGACGTACCCGCCGCGATGCATGGGCAGGCAGCCGGATGGTTCCTGATGGCGTGGGCGATCTTCACCACCCTCATGCTGATAGCGGCACTCCGCACGACCGCGGTGCTCGCCGCCCTGTTCGCAGTTCTGGCAGTGGTGTTCTTCCTGCTCAGCTTCGGCGCGTTGGCGGCCATTCCCGATCTGACCAAGGCTGGGGGAATTCTGGGCATCGCCACCGCCGCCATCGCGTGGTACCTGTGCCTGGCCGGGGTAATGGCGTCAACGTTCGGCAGGCCGATCCTGCCCAATCGACCATTGTTTCGAGGGTGAGCCACAAGATTCGCACCCATTCCCACGCTCCTATTGAAAGCAGGACCCAAGCATGAACGCGCCGACTATTCCGGTGACCGAGAACGTTGCCGATCTTGATTCCGGGGATGCCGAGAATGAGTTCCCAAATGGTGATGATCTTGCGATTTCCCGGGCTACTGATTTCTACGGTTTGGATGAACTGTTGACCGACCGGGAACGCGAGATGCGTGATCGGGTCCGGCAGTGGTGCGACACGGAGGTGGCCCCGGCCGCTGCCGGTTATTGGGAGCGGGCGGAGTTCCCGGTCGAACTGGCCAAGGGCTATGGGCGGCTCGGCATTGCCGGCGCCTCGATCGTCGGGAACGGTTGCCCTGGAGTGTCGTTTCTCGCCGAAGGTGTGATCGCCGCCGAACTGGCCCGCGGCGATGGCAGCATCGCCACCCTGAACGCCGTACATTCCGGGCTCGCGATGACGACCATCGCGATGCTCGGGTCCGAAGAGCAGCAAGCCCAATATCTGCCACGGATGGCGACCTGTGAAACTCTCGGCGCCTTTGCCCTGACCGAACCCAAGCACGGCTCCGACGTGGTTGCGCTGGAAACCCGGGCGCGGCGCCAGGGTGACGAGTGGGTGCTGGACGGGCAGAAGCGGTGGATCGGCAACGGCACCATCGCGGACGTGGTGGTCGTCTGGGCCCGGGACGACGACGGTCAGGTCGGTGCTTTCGTCGTGGAACACCCGGACGGCGCGGAGCACCCGGTCGCCGGTTATCACGCCAGGAAGATCGTCGGCAAAGCAGCGAACCGTGGCGTGTGGCAGGCCCAGATCCGCCTGGACGGGGTGCGGGTGCCTGCCGGTGCCCGTCTGACGAAGGCTCGAACCTGGGACGACACCAATTATGTGCTGGCCAAGTCCCGGCAGACCGTCGCCTGGGAAGCCTTGGGCCACGCGGTCGCCGCCTATGAGGCGGCCCTCACGTACTCGCTGCGACGCGAGCAGTTCGGTCGCCCACTGGCCCGGTTCCAGCTGATCCAGGACAAGCTCGCGCACATGCTCAGCGACATCACCGGCATGCAATTGATGTGCACCCGGATGTCGCAGTTACAGGCCCAAGGGCGGGTGTCGATCGAACACGCCGCGCTGGCCAAGCTCAACACCGGTGACGGAGCCCGCCGGGTCTGCGCGATGGCTCGAGATATCTTGGGCGGCAACGGAATCCTGCTCGATCACCACGTGGCCCGGCATCACGCCGACATCGAAGCCGTTTACACCTACGAGGGCACCGACTCCATTCAGTCCCTGATCGTCGGACGCGCGATCACTGGGCTCAACGCCTTCCGATGACCGCCAGCCATGCGCCCGACCGGGCACGTATGGGCAATTGCCGTCCAATCACAGAGGAGCTCACAACATGACCGCCACGCACACCGAAGTTCCGTCCGCGTATCCACCGACGACGGAGTTCGCGCACAACGCCAACGCGACAGCCGAGCTGTACCTCGAAGCCGAGAAGGACCGGCTGGCGTTCTGGGGGAAACAGGCCAACCGGTTGTCCTGGGAGACACCGTTCAGCGAGGTGCTGGACTGGTCGGAGGCGCCGTTCGCCAAGTGGTTTGTCGGCGGCAAGCTCAACGTGGCATACAACTGCGTGGACCGTCACGTCGAGGCCGGCAACGGCGACCGGGTGGCCCTGCACTGGGAGGGCGAACCGGTCGGCGATAGCCGCACGCTGACGTATTCCGACCTGCTGGCTGAGGTGTGCAAGGCCACCAACGTGCTGACCGGCCTCGGCTTGGTCGCCGGTGACCGGGCCGCCATCTACATGCCGATGGTGCCCGAGGCCATCGTGGCGATGCTGGCGTGCGCGCGGCTCGGTGTCATGCACTCGGTGGTGTTCGCCGGCTACTCAGCGCCGGCGCTGCGGGCCCGGATCGAGGACGCGCAGGCCACGCTGGTCATCACCACCGACGGGCAGTACCGCCGCGGCAAGGCGGTGCCGCTGAAGGAGGCGGTGGACGAAGCGGTTCGTCCAGGCCCGAACGACGAACAAAGCCCCGTCCAGCACGTGCTGGTGGTGCGCCGTACCGGCATCGACGTCCCGTGGACCGATGGCCGCGACCTGTGGTGGCACGACACCGTCGCGAACGCCTCACCCGAGCACACCCCCGAAGCCTTCGACGCCGAGCAGCCACTGTTTCTGCTGTACACCTCGGGCACCACCGGTGCGCCCAAGGGCATCGTGCACACCACCGGCGGCTACCTCACGCAGTCGTCGTACACGCACCACAACATCTTCGACGTCAAACCGGAAACCGACGTGTACTGGTGCACCGCCGACATCGGTTGGGTCACCGGGCACACCTACATCGTCTACGGCCCGTTGTCCAACGGGGTGACCCAGGTGCTCTACGAGGGCACCCCGGCCTCGCCGAACGAGCACCGCCACTTTGAGGTGATCGAAAAGTACGGCGTCACAATCTATTACACCGCACCCACCGTAGTCCGCACGTTCATGAAGTGGGGCCGCGAGATCCCCGACGCCCACGACCTGTCCAGTCTGCGGCTGCTGGGCAGCGTCGGCGAAAACATCAACCCCGAGGCGTGGCGGTGGTACCGGGACGCGATCGGCGGCAACCAAACGCCCATCGTCGACACCTGGTGGCAGACCGAGACCGGAGCGGCCATGATCTCGCCGCTGCCTGGTGTCACCGCGGCCAAGCCCGGCTCGGCGATGGCACCCCTACCCGGCATCTCCGCACGCATCGTCGACGACGAAGGCAACCTGATCGAGCCCAGCCTCGAGCTCGGCGAGCACGTGCAGGGCTATCTGGTCCTGGACAAGCCGTGGCCGGCGATGCTGCGAGGCATCTGGGGGGATCCGGAACGGTACAAGGAGACCTACTGGTCCCGGTTCGCCGAGCAGGGCTGGTACTTCGCCGGCGACGGCGCCCGCTATGACCTGGACGGCGCCATCTGGTTGCTGGGCCGCATCGACGACGTGATGAACGTGTCCGGGCATCGGATCTCCACCGCCGAAGTGGAGTCGGCACTGGTCGGCCACTCGGGGGTGGCCGAGGCGGCCGTCGTCGGCGCCACCGACGACACCACCGGGCAGGCGATCGTCGCGTTCGTCGTCCTGATGGCCCACCACTCCGACACCCCGCGCGAACAGATGATCGACGAGCTGCGGGCCGAGGTGGCCCGCGAGATCTCACCGATTGCGCGGCCGCGGGAGATTCACGTGGTGCCGGAGCTGCCGAAAACCCGCAGCGGCAAGATCATGCGCCGGTTGCTGCGCGACGTCGCCGAGGGCCGTGACCTCGGTGACACCTCGACGTTGCTGGATCCCAGCGTGTTCGAGGCGATCAGGGCCAGCAAGTAGCGGCAGAGCTATCCCTCCGGCCGGTCGGCACGAAGCCGAAGCCGGGGTGCGCACGAAGGAACGTAGACGGGACGAGGCCGAACGTTGGCTCTCGTAGTGCCGCAGCGCCGCCAATCTGCGGCTCTCTGATCTGAGTCGTCCTCGGCGCGCCACCAATATGGGTTAACGTCGAAATTAACACCGTTTGTCAACACTGTTGACAATGCCGCAGATGTGGCGTGTACTGAAGATCTGAGCAACAGGGATAAACCCGCCTGTTGCCACGTTGAATCATGACCGACACATTTATCGTGTCGTCTAAGGAAAAGCGCTATGACTGTTTATGCACGTCCAGGTAAAACCGGGTCGCTGATGTCGTTTCAGCCCCGCTATGACAATTACATCGGCGGCGAGTGGGTCGCGCCCGTGCAGGGCCGCTACTTCGAGAATTCGAGCCCGGTTACCGGCGAGGTGTTCTGCGAAGTCGCCCGCTCGGACGAGGCCGATGTCGAACATGCCCTGGATGCGGCGCACGCAGCGGCGCCGGCATGGGGCAAGACCTCCCCGGCCGAGCGCGCGCTGATCCTCAACAAGATCGCCGACCGGATCGAGGAGAACCTCGAGTCGATCGCCGTCGCTGAAGCCTGGGACAACGGCAAGCCGGTGCGTGAAACGCTGAATGCGGATATCCCGTTGGTGGTGGATCACTTCCGATATTTCGCCGGGGCGATCCGTGCCCAGGAGGGGTCGCTGTCGCAGATCGATGAAGATACCGTGGCCTATCACTTCCACGAGCCGCTCGGCGTCGTCGGGCAGATCATCCCGTGGAACTTTCCGATCCTGATGGCCGTCTGGAAGCTCGCGCCCGCGCTGGCCGCCGGTAACGCGGTGGTGCTCAAGCCGGCCGAGCAGACCCCGGTGTCGATGCTGTACCTGATGTCACTGATCGGTGACCTGCTGCCCGCGGGTGTGCTCAACGTCGTCAACGGCTTTGGGGTGGAAGCCGGTAAACCGCTGGCGTCGAGCAATCGCATCGCGAAGATCGCGTTCACCGGCGAGACCACCACCGGCCGGCTGATCATGCAGTACGCCAGCCAGAACCTCATCCCCGTCACCCTGGAGCTTGGCGGCAAGAGTCCGAACATCTTCTTTTCGGATGTGTTGGCCGCGAACGACGACTATCAGGACAAGGCGCTGGAGGGGTTCACCATGTTCGCCCTCAACCAGGGCGAAGTCTGTACCTGCCCGTCGCGGGCGCTGGTTCAGGCCGATATCTTCGACGAGTTCGTGGAGCTGGCGGCCATCCGCACCAAGGCGGTCCGGCAGGGCGATCCGCTGGACACCGAGACGATGATCGGCGCGCAGGCGTCCAACGATCAGCTCGAAAAGGTGTTGTCCTACATCGAGATCGGCAAGAGTGAGGGCGCCCACGTGGTGACCGGCGGGGAGCGCGCCGATCTCGGCGGCGACCTGTCCGGCGGCTTCTACATGCAGCCCACCATCTTTACCGGCAACAACAAGATGCGGGTCTTCCAGGAGGAGATCTTCGGCCCCGTCGTGGCGGTGACGTCGTTCACCGACTACGACGACGCCATCTCGATCGCCAACGACACCTTGTATGGCCTCGGGGCCGGGGTCTGGTCGCGCGATGGCAACACCGCCTACCGCGCGGGCCGTGATATCCAAGCTGGCCGGGTGTGGACCAACTGCTACCACGCCTACCCTGCCCACGCGGCGTTCGGCGGCTACAAGCAGTCCGGCATCGGCCGCGAGAACCACAAGATGATGCTCGATCACTACCAGCAGACTAAGAACCTGCTCGTGTCGTACAGCAACAAGGCCCAAGGATTCTTCTGAGCCCAAGGGCAACCCAACATGCCATTCCCTCAACCACATTCACGATTCGGAAAGTAACCATGACTCAAACCCTTGATTCGACAACGACACTGGACACCTCCACCAAGACCATGCGCGCGGCGGTGGTCACCGAATTCGGTGCTCCGCTGGAGATCTCCGACCTCGAACTGCCCACACCCGGCTTCGGTGAGGCCCTTGTGAAAGTGGAGACTTCCGGCGTGTGCCACACCGATCTGCATGCGGCGCAAGGTGATTGGCCGGTGAAGCCGCAGCCGCCGTTCGTACCGGGCCACGAGGGCTACGGCACCGTCGTCGCACTCGGTGCCGGGGTGGACGACCTCAAGGTCGGCGACAAGGTCGGCAACGCCTGGCTCTGGTCGGCGTGCGGCAAGTGCGAATACTGCCGCACCGGGTGGGAGACGTTGTGCGAGAGCCAGCAGAACGGCGGTTACAGCGTCAACGGCAGCTTCGGCACCTACATGCTGGTCAACGCCGCCTACGCCCCACGAATCCCGGACGGCGTCGACCCGCTGGAAATCGCGCCCATCCTGTGCGCTGGCGTCACCGTCTACAAGGGCCTCAAGGTGACCGACACCCGGCCCGGACAATGGGTTGCCATCTCCGGCATCGGCGGGCTCGGCCACATCGCAGTGCAGTACGCGCGAGCGATGGGGTTGCGGGTGGTCGCCATCGACGTCGACGACTCCAAGCTCGCCCTGGCCACCCGCCTGGGCGCCGAGGTCGTCGTCAACGCCAGCACTTCCGACGTGGTCGCCGAGGTGCAGAAGGCCACCGGCGGCGTGCACGGCGTGTTGGTCACCGCCGTGCATCCGCAGGCGTTCGGGCAGGCCATCGGCTTGGCCCGGCGCGGCGGCACCATCGTCTTCAACGGGTTGCCGCCTGGCGACTTCCCGGCACCGATCTTCGACATCGTGCTCAAGGGTCTGACGATCCGCGGCTCGATCGTCGGCACCCGGCAGGACATGGCCGAGGCGCTGGACTTCTACGCCCGCGGTCTAATCCATCCGACGGTGGCCAGTGCGGGACTCGACGAGATCAACGACGTGTTCGCCCGAATGGAGCGCGGCCAGATCGACGGCCGCATCGTCATCGATTACCGCTGAGCTGATCTCAGAAGGGGTCGCTCGTCATCTGAGAGGTGGTTTGTGTCGGCGGCAGATTTGCCGGCGTAGGACGTCCAGTCACGTGCAGGCAGTGCGGCGTCTTGAAAAGTCATTCGCAGCTGCCTCCGTTGGGGTGGCTGTATCCGACTTGTGCGATCGACATACTTCCACCGCACCAGCAAGGAGCACTAAATGACCATCACCAGTTATCCCCCCGGTTCCGTGCAACGCACCGACGCACCGAAAACCCACAGCGTCGCCGCGGACGCAGAGCCCACTCGGGTCAACCGACCGGCGCTTGGCAGCGAGACGAAGGCTTTCTTCAAAGCCACCGAGTTCATCGTCGCGACCGTCGTGGTGCTGCTTGCGTCCTACTTGGTCACGGCGCGACGGACACGCCGACTACTTCCGGGCTGATAAGGCATGCCCATGGGCCAATGCTGTGCGGTTCGGGGCCAGGGTCGGCCCGGCACCCGTCGTGCCGGGGATCGCGGACGTTGGCCGCCGCCCAATGCAGCAGGTTCGTGCGGCTGACCGGCGAAGCGCCGCGGCCAGCATGGTCATCGGCGATCGGCCTGCATATTGGGTGCGACAGGGTGGCCTCGTCAAGCTCGTGGAGCGACTCCTGAGGGGCATTCACATGGTGGGGCGGCCCATGCTCGCTGCGCCGTTGCGAACAAAAGCGGTCCGCGTCGGGCTTAGGTGGTTCGGGGTGCTCCGTGGGTGAGGGTGGCGGTCAGGCCGGGGAGCAGGAGATCGAGGAAGCGTTCGAGTTCGGCGGCGCCGTCGTAGGAGGCTAGGACCGGTGCCAGCGCACGCAGTAGGGGGAATTCGGTGATCGCGAGCCGGTGCAGGCCGAGGCGGAGTACGTGGTCGGTTTCCTCGGGTCGCTCGATGATCTCCTGCAACTCGTTGAGGATGTGGCCGTATAAGAAGCCGAACAGCACTCGGTAGGTGTGCAGGGCGTCGTCGCCGGTGAATCCGGCGGAGGTGAGCAGTGCGAGGACGTCTTCTAGTGGGCGCAGCATTCCGGGCGGCCGTTGCCCGAGTGGGGTCGCCAACGGTCGAGTGACCAGCAGCGGTACTACGTTCGGGTGGGCGAGGGCCAATTGGCGGAAGTCGCGTGCGACGGTGCGCAGTTGGCCGGCCCAGTCCGGGTCTGTGTCGTCCACCGAGAGTTGTGCGAGGACGATCTCGGCGACGCCGTCGAGCACTGCGGCCTTGTTGGCGACGTGCCGGTAGAGCATCACCGGATCTCGGCCCACTGCCTCGCTGAGGCGGCGCATGGACAAGCCGTCCACACCGTCGCGGTCGACGATCGCCAGCGCAGTCTGCAGGATCGTCGACCGGCTGAGCTGACCGTTGTTTCGGCCGGGGGCCGCGAGCGGCGGGTCACCGTGGTCGGGGTCCGCGTCGGGGCCGGTCGGTCGTCTCGGCATTTGCCGCAGCACCTCGCCTTCTGCCTGATCCATCGAAGCGCTCAGCAATCGAGCGTCAACAGCGTACATCAACGGCATGAGTCAACACTGTATTCACAGTGTTGACACTAACGCTACTCGGGCGTGTAATAGAGATCTAGCACCAGATCAGAGGCGTCGACATGATCGTCATCGTTGGATTAGTCGTTCTGCTCGTCGCCGTGATCGTCGGGTTCACCGGGGTGCTCGCCAATGCGGGGCCCGCTCACCCGTTGACCGAAACCTTCTCCCTATTCGGCTATCACGTCACCGGGTCGACCAGTACCGTGTTCCTCTGCGGATCGTGGTGGGCGCGGTGGCGATGCTGGGGCTGAGCGTGTTGCTGGCCGGTGCCCGGCGCACCGCGGGCCGCGGCCGCGACGCCCGACACGAACTAACGAGGTCCCAGCGCGAGACGGCGTTTCTGAACCAGGAGCGCGACCAACGGCTCGAACACCAGCAGGCCGGCGCGGCCCCTGACCTACCGGTGACTCCGGAGGGGGCCACCACCCGCGGCAAGGGGTTTTCCCGGTTCGGGTTTTCCCGGTTCGGTCGCTGGTCGCGCGGTCGACAAACGGGCGGCGGGTCGATCATCAACATGTCGTCGATCTCGGGGAAGGCCGGCTTCGTCGGGCAGACCAATTACTCGGCGGCCAAGGCGGGCATCGTCGGACTATCCAAGGCGGCTGCCAAAGAGGTTGCCCACCTAGGGGTTCGAGTCAACGTGATCCAACCGGGCCTGATCCGCACGGCCATGACCGAGGCCATGTCAGTCCCACGTGTGGGAGCAGAAGCTGGCCGAGGTGCCCATGGGGCGTGCCGGTGAACCCGACGAGATCGCCTCCGTCGCCTTGTTCTACGCCTCAGATCTATCGTCCTACATGACGGGAACCGTGGCCGAAGTGACCGGCGGCCGCTACATGTGAATGCCAAGAGGGTTAACTTGGAGACACACGGAGTCAATGACGACGCGGGTGTGCGGCAGCCGTCGACCTTGGCAGGGGTTGGACGCGATACGCCTGCCCGCACAGCGGCCTGGAAGGCGCCCGATAGGAAGCCGTGCTTGTTGGCGACGGTCTTGCCACTGCCGCCGAGCTGCTTGATCCACGAGGAGAGGGTGTTTCTCACGCCACCGGAGTTCGTGTTGCTGCGTGACAACATCGAGCGGCAGCGCTGGAAGAACCTGGCGACCTGGTTGGTCAGTACTGGGATGCGTTTCTCGGAGGCGACCGCACTTTCCGCGGCCGACATCGACGCCAACGCCGGAACTCTGCCGAATCAACAAGGCCTGGAAGTATTCCGGCGACTACCGGCCCGAGATCAGACCACCCAAGCCGAAGAAGTCGATCCGCCATCAGCCTGCCGCCAGCGGCCCTTGAAGTTGTGGACCTGAACGTCAGTGCCCAACTCTGCCCGCAGGGTCCGGACCATCCGCACCGCGGCGGCCTTCTCCTCCGGACTGTACCTACGCGTGGTTGGCTTCCCTGGCGACTGTTCCTTCGGCATCCCTGCATCCTCGTTTCCAAGGTCAGGAGCCTCCAGCATTTCCAGGGCGTTTCACCCCGCCCTGTCGGCCTTGGCGACAGCTCGGCGAAGAAGCGGCGTCACAGCACTGGAAATGCGGCCGAACGCACCCCGCGCACACCTGACGGGTCTGCGGCGCCACGACATACACCCCGCCGCTGGGGTCGGTCTGCCCGGCCGATGACCCTGCTCGGACGATTAGTACTACGTGTCCGCAGGGTCGGCTCGACGTGAGAATTACTACGGGCACGGCGACGGCAGGAAGAGGCCCCAGCACCAGCCCGGCGGAATGGGCGGCGGAGGGACGAACCCTTGGCCGGGGGCGGCCCTGGCGGGTTTGGTCCGTCCCAAATGTTTTGGGCGACATTGCCCTGCCCGTGGTAGACGTACCAATACTCGTGGCAGATGTTGTTGTCCCAAATAACTGGGTTCACCCGAATGTTTCCGGTGGCCACCGGCGGATCACCGGGGCACCAAGTGTTTGGTCCGCCCGGAGGGGTTTCGGCTTCGGCGATACCGGCGGACAAGCCCATACCGGCTACCGCAACGCCACCTGACAGCAGCGCCCCGGCAATGATCCGCTTCAGGCTGCGGGGGGTGTTGATGGTGTTTCCTATGTTCATTGGTTTCTCCTGTGGTGGTGGGCCACCGTGTGGCCCTAAGTGCGACTTCATGCTGCTTCCAGCGGGCAGGTCCGAGCTTGGAGGCCACGTGGAGATTTGGTGGAGATTGCAGTCAGATCTTCCTCAGACGGTGCCGGAATGCCGGGTCCGGCTCCTCGGCGAATGAATCGAGCGATTTGCCGGCGTAGGCACGAAGATTTCGAGCTTCGGCGAAGCGGGACCGGTCATCGCCGATCTCGGCCAGGATCGGGGCCCCGGTCAGCGTTCCCACACCCGGGAAACTGGTGAGGACCGCGGCGTCGGGGTGTTCGGTGAAGATCTCTTCGGTCGCCGCGGCGAGCTGATCGGCCGCTCGGCAGGCGGCGTCGAGTTGCAGGATCAATGCCCGGGCCTGTTCACCGAAGGCGGCTTCCCCGCGGGGCAGCTGGCGCATCTGCTCGCCGGCGAAAGCGGTACGCAGTTGATCGATCCGCGCATCGATGTTGCGGTGACGGCCCGCGGCGATGAGCAGTCGGCGCAAACGCGCATTGGTGAGTTTGGCGGCCAACGCCGAGGTGGGTGCGGCGGCCAGGATGGTGCTGGCCTCGGGAGCAGCAAGTCCTGATCTAGAGTCCTTGAACGCTTCGATCGCCGCTGGAAAGTGTTCTCTGAGAAGGGATCTAAACTGATTGGCAATCTGCTGCCGGTTCCACACGGCGTCCTGGCCACCACGGGCGACCACCGCGATCGCCTGGACCAGCTCGCTATCTGACGGCAACAGCCGATGAACGTCGGCATCGGTACGCAAGATGTTGGCTAGCACGACGGCATCGGCGTGATCCGACTTCGCTCCCGCCACGGTGTGACGCTCCCGATAGCGCGACACCGCCAGCGGATTGATCGCGTACATCGGGCGGCCCGTCGCTCTCAGCGACGCCACCAACAATCCACGACTGGTTCGATGGCGACCGGGATCAGGTCGGCGGGCGCTGTCACCGTGTTCGGCCAGCAGCGTCAACAGCGTCGCCAAACCGACGGCATCGTCACCAATATGGCATTTGGCCACGTGTCGTTGTGTGGATTAGCGTTGCTGGACGCTGACCTGGCCGTCTTCGCGTTCACGTGTAGGCGGTAGCTATCATTCATGATGGTTCGTGCCGTTAACAACAGCAGCTGGCTGACTCGCAACGTTTTGGTGTTGTCGGTGGTGTCGTTCCTCCAAGACGCCGCCAGTGAATTGCTTTACCCGCTGTTGCCGATCTATCTCACAACAGTTCTAGGTGCTCCACCGGCGGTCGTCGGGGTCGTCGAAGGTGCAGCCGAAGGCGCGGCGGCGCTGACGAAACTTGCGGCGGGACCACTCGGGGACAGGTTTGCGCGGCGTCCGCTGATCGCGGCGGGTTATGGGATGGCCGCGCTCGGTAAGGTAATCGTTGCGGTCGCTGGTGCGTGGCCCGGGGTGCTGGCCGGGCGGGTGGTCGATCGGCTCGGCAAGGGTATCCGGGATGCACCGCGCGATGCGCTGCTCGTCGAAGGAATCGACGAATCCAGACGGGGCCGCGTCTTCGGGTTTCACCGCACGATGGACACATTGGGCGCGGTGGTCGGACCGTTGCTTGGGCTCGCCGGATACGAGCTACTCGATCACCAGATTCCGCCGCTGCTATACATTGCAATCGTTCCGGCTGTCCTAAGTGTGCTCCTGGTCGGGTTGGTGCGGGAGCATCCCCGGCGTGTTCAGGCTGCGCGCCGACAACCCTTCGCGATGGCCTTGCGTGGACTGCCGGGCCGATATTGGCGGGTGACCGCGCTGCTGGTGGCTTTCGGCGTCGTCAACTTTCCTGACGCACTAATCCTTCTGCGCCTCAATGAGATCGGATTCTCCGTGGCAGAGGTGATCCTGGCCTACGTGGGGTACAACCTGGTGTACGCGTTGGCGAGCTATCCGGCCGGAGCACTCGGGGACCGCATCCCGAGACCGGCGGTGTTCGGGGTAGGCCTGGTCTTTTTCGCGGTCGGCTACATCGGGCTGGGAATCACGACCGACATCATCGCGGCATGGCTCCTACTCGGGCTTTATGGACTGTTCACCGCATGCACCGACGGTGTCGGAAAAGCATGGATCTCCACACTCGTTCCCACCGAGTTGCAGTCGAGCGCGCAGGGCATATTTCAAGGCGCGACCGGCTTCGCGGTGTTGTCGGCAGGTCTGTGGGCTGGTCTGCTGTGGGGGACACGCGGGCAACTGCCGCTGCTAATTTCAGGAATCGTCGGCGGCTTGTTCGCAGGAGTCCTGCTCATCGGTTCCATCGGTGCACAGATTCGCACCATTGCCGGGACTGCCCCCACTAACTGACTCAAGTCCTCGGCAGCAAGCCCGCTGGTCGACAGGGTGGGGCGGGACCGATGAGCCGGCTGCCGAACCCGTCCTGCACGAACGGCACGGCCACATACCGAACAGCCCGACAATTCCCTCCCGATGACCGAAGGTGATCGGTATGACATTGTCCCAGTGGGCGCCGGGAATCGATCAGTTCCGCGGGTACCGGCGCATCTGGCTGCGCGGCGACGTGGTGGCCGGTGTGACCGTGGCCGCCTATCTGGTGCCGCAGGTGATGGCCTACGCGACCGTGGCGGGTCTGTCGCCGGTGGTCGGGTTGTGGGCTGCGTTGCTGCCGCTGGCCTTCTACGCCGTGCTTGGATCTTCGCGGCAGCTATCAGCGGGTCCGGAGTCCACCACGGCGCTGATGACGGCGAGCGCGCTCGCGCCGCTGGCCGTCGGCGACCCGGGCCGCTATGCCGCGCTGGCTGCTGCGCTTGGACTGCTCGTCGGCATCATGTGCTTCCTGGGTGGCGTGCTCCGGCTGGGCTTTCTCGCCGACCTGCTGTCACGCCCGGTGCTGGTCGGCTACATGAGCGGTGTTGCGATCATCATGATCGCCAGCCAACTCGGCAAGGTCAGCGGCGTAGCGGTCAAGGGCGAAGAATTCGTTGCGCTGGTAAGGTCTTTCGCCAGCGAACTGCACCAGGTGCACTGGCCGACGGTGGCGCTTTCGGCAGCGGTGCTGGCGGTGCTGGTGCTACTCGCGTGGCGGCTGCCGCGCGCACCGGGACCGCTGATCGCGATGTTGGCCGCGATCGCGGTTGTCAGTGTGTTGTCGTTGGACCGCAGTGGGATTCGGGTGATCGGCCAGATCCCGAGTGGTCTGCCTGTGCCGGGCGTGACCGGTATCCCGTTCTCCGACCTGATGGCTCTGCTCGTCCCCGCCGGAGGCATCGCGATCGTCGCGTTCTCCGATAACGTGCTGACAGCCCGGACGTTCGCGGCGCGCAAGGGCGAGTACATCGACGCCAACGCGGAGCTCCGCGCGCTCGGTGTCTGCAATCTGGGCGCCGGACTGGCGCAGGGCTTTCCGGTCAGTTGCAGCGGCAGCCGAACCGCCGTGGGCGACGCGGTCGGCAGCCGCACCCAGCTCTACTCCCTGGTCACCGTTGCGCTCCTCGTGATTGTCATGTTGACGTCCCGCGGGGTGCTGGCGATGTTCCCGACCGCGGCGCTGGGTGCGCTGGTGGTATTCGCCGCCGTGCGGCTAATCGACGTGGGGGAGTTCAGACGTCTCGCGCGGTTTCGGCGCAGCGAGCTGGTCCTGGCGCTGTTGACGACGGTGGCGGTGCTCGGGCTCGGCGTGCTCTACGGGGTGCTCGCCGCGGTCGCGCTGTCGATCGCGGACTTGCTGCGGCGCGTAGCCCGGCCCCATGACAGCGTGCTCGGCTTCGTGCCGGGCGTGGCGGGTATGCATGACATCGAGGACTATCCGGACGCCAATCCGGTGCCCGGTCTTCTCGTGTACCGCTACGACGCGCCGTTGTTCTTTGCCAACGCCGAGGACTTCCGCATCCGGGCGATGGCGGCGGTCGACGCCAATCCCGTTCCGGTGCAATGGTTCGTGCTCAACGCTGAAGCCAACGTCGACGTCGACCTGACCGCTCTGGACGCCGTCGACCAACTGCGGATGGATCTTGAGCGGCGGGGCATCGTCTTCGCGATGGCCAGGGTCAAGTGGCATCTGCGCGAGGCGTTGGAGGCGGCCGGGCTACTGGACAAGATCGGCGAGGACCGCATCTTCATGACGCTGCCCACCGCCGTCGAGGCCTACCACAACCGGGGCACGGCGTAGCCGCTACCAGCCTGTCGACTGGGCCAAGGGGGCGCAGCACTGAGGTTCCCCCGAAAAGTGGACAGGGGGTCGGCTTGTGTGGCCGCGTCCAACAGCTACGCGGAGATCGGCCGACATCACGTGAAAGGGCTGAGCGGAGAGGGCTGGCATCCGGCGCCTGATCGACACCCTCCCACATGGCATCGGGTAGCGACGCCCAGGACGCATGAACCGAACCTGCGCCTGTTGACGCCGTCAACACCTCTCGACGTACCCGCAGGTCGTGCCACGTCTTCTCGCGTAGGGTCAGGCGTCACATAGGCACGACTTTCCGGCGGAGGATGCCTGGTCCAGCACCATACGGGTGATGAATCGATTGTGAATGAACGCGAAAGCCGCGCGGGTGTTCGGATCTGCCATCCGACCGAACCGCCGAGACCGGGGTGCCCGATACCCGGTAGGAGGCCAGGGATCGAGGTGCCGTGGCAGCCGAGGTGAAAAGGCGTCGGCATAACCACATTGGCGTCTGGGCGATAACTGCATCTGCCGGCCACCGGCCAGCCCACAGGCTTGATCAGCCGGGTAACCGCCGACGGTCGAACGCGCCGCGTTTCTGTGCCCTGCGTCACAGCACTGGAAATGCGGCCGAACGCACCCCGCGCACACCTGACGGGTCTGCGGCGCCAAGACATACACCCCGCCGCTGGGGTCGGTCTGCCCGGCCGATGACCCTGCTCGGACGATTAGTACTACGTGTCCGCAGGGTCGGCTCGACGTGAGAATTACTACGGGCACGGCGACGGCAGGAAGAGGCCCCAGCACCAGCCCGGCGGAATGGGCGGCGGAGGGACGAACCCTTGGCCGGGGGGCGGCCCTGGCGGGTTTGGTCCGTCCCAAATGTTTTGGGCGACATTGCCCTGCCCGTGGTAGACGTACCAATACTCGTGGCAGATGTTGTTGTCCCAAATAACTGGGTTCACCCGAATGTTTCCGGTGGCCACCGGCGGATCACCGGGGCACCAAGTGTTTGGTCCGCCCGGAGGGGTTTCGGCTTCGGCGAGACCGGCGGACAAGCCCATACCGGCTACCGCAACGCCACCTGACAGCAGCGCCCCGGCAATGATCCGCTTCAGGCTGCGGGGGGTGTTGATGGTGTTTCCTATGTTCATTGGTTTCTCCTGTGGTGGTGGGCCACCGTGTGGCCCTAAGTGCGACTTCATGCTGCTTCCAGCGGGCAGGTCCGAGCTTGGAGGCCACGTGGAGATTTGGTGGAGATTGCAGTCAGCTCTTCCTCAGACGGTGCCGGAATGCCGGGTCCGGCTCCTCGGCGAATGAATCGAGCGATTTGCCGGCCTATGTGGCTCTGGTGGATTTACCGCGAAGGATCAGCTGGCCCGCGTCTGGGCTAGGCGGTCGTCCGTGACCGCCATAGACGGCCTGCGTCGTCCACGTCGTCGTTCCGAGTTTGCTCGGCAATGCGTGTAATCACCGACAGGACGCTGTGTAGTTGCTGGGAGATAAACCATTTCGCAGTGGTATTGATCACACGGACGTACTATCCCGGCGACCATTCCAAGGGCTGTAAGGGAGAAACCATGAGTGCCGCAAGGTATGTCGGTCGTGTCGGAGGACTCGCGGTAGCCCTCGGGATAGGCGCAGCATTCTTCACCGGCCAGCAAGTCGCCTGCGCGGCGCCTGCCTCCAGCGGGTCGTCAGCGGAGGCGTCCGGCCCGTCGTCAAGCTCCGGTTCGGCGGCAAACGACTCAACGAAGACCGCTAGGTCGGCATCGAGCAGCACTGCAACGTCGAACGGTGGCAAGCTGTCTACCCGGTCCAGCGCAACGGACAGCACCGGCGCCGCAGACGACACTTCAAAGCACCGGCGCAACACCGCTACCACCGACAACGGGTCGACCAACTCCGACACGGGAACTCAGTCGTCACCGACAAGCACCGATACTTCACCGCCTGTAAACGAAGGATCGTCAGACGCGAGCCATTCGACTACGTCGGCCAACGGCGGGAGCCACGGTGCCGATTCCACCCGGGGGGACACGGTAACTCGACACTCCGAGTGGAGGTCAAAAGGGACGTCGTCTTCGCAGAGCTTAGGGGTGACTTCGCCAGCTTCGTCTACGGCAGCATCCCCCCACAACGAGACGGATCCGAAAGCTACGGTTACGGACGGCCAGGGCGTGCAGGTGGCGGCCGTGACGCCGCGTGTGTTGTCAGGCCTTAGTGGCGTAGTCCCGCAATCGAAGACATCGGTCTCGGCGTCGTTGTCCACGCCGAGCGTGGCAAGCATCGTTACGAAACCGACTGCCACGCCGTCGCAGACGACGCCGCCTCCGAGCGCCTTGACCACGATGACGAATGTCGCCGCGGAGCTGGTTAGCGGGGTTCTGAACCCATTCGCCGGAACTTCGCCTAAGACGCCGACAGACACACCGGCTTCATGGGTGGCTCTCGCGGCCGTGCGCCGCGAAATCGGAACGGCATCCCCGTCCGTCGCTGCAGTCGCCACTGGGCCAATCGTGTACGTGCCGGTCGCAATGGTCGTGACCGACCCCACCAATCCGCTGGCAGGGGTCATCACCAGCAGCGCGCAAGGGACGGATGCCAATGGGCTGCCGCTGGCCTACACCGTCGTCGCAGCGCCGAGCGCGGGCGGAAAGGTCAACCTCAACCCGACCACCGGCACGTTCGCGTTCTTGCCCGACGCGTCGGTTTTCAGTTCCCCCACACACACCGAGAGTTTCAGCATCTTGGTCCACGAGGTGACGCCGTTCGTTTCGGCGTTGGCGCCACTGGAGGCACTGCCCATCGTGGGAACCTTCGTCGACCAGACTCTGACGGCTCTCTACCAAACGCCGATCCTGAATACCCTCCTGGTGCCGCTGATCGGCAACGCGGTCGTCACGCCGATCACCGTCGACGTCGACGCGGTCAACCCAAGCGGCAACCCGATCGCCTTCACCACCAAGGTGATTTCGTTCGACGGCACGCCGATCAGCACGAACTTCTTCCCGGCTTTGGGCTTACAGACGGGTCAGCGGGCGCCCACGCTGCTCAACGGTCCGGGCCTGGCCAGCCCCGGCAACACCGATCCCACGTCGGTAATCGACGCGCCGACCATGATCCCTGGGCTCGCCCCGCTTCGTGCGGCCGGCTACGACGTGGTTACGTGGGACCCCCGCGGTGAGTTCGCCTCCGGCGGTGTGCTTCAGATCGACAACCCCGCCTTCGAGGGCAAGGATGTTCAAGCCATCATCAATTGGGTTGCGCAACAGCCCGAGACCGAGCTCGACAGCCCCGGTGATCCGCGGATGGGCATGGTGGGTGGCTCGTACGGCGGCGGTATTCAACTGGTAACAGCCGCCATCGACCACCGCGTCGACGCGATTGTGCCAACGATCTCCTGGAATAGTCTGACCGATTCGTTTTACCCGAATCAGACGTTCTTGACCGCATGGGGCTCGTTGCTCCTTCTCGATCTGGTGCAGACGGGGGCACGCATCAATCCGCAGCTGTATAGCGCCGTACTCATGGGCGACGTCTTGGGCTTACTCAGCCCCAGCGACGTGGCATTGCTGAACAGCAGTGGCCCAGGTTCCCTGGTCAGCAAGATCACCGCGCCGACGCTGCTGATCCAGGGCACCGCCGACGACCTGTTCCCGCTGCAGCAGGCCGTCATCAACCAGCAGCTACTGGCCGCCAACGGTATTCCCGCGAAGATGATCTGGTTCTGCGGTGGTCATGGTGTCTGCCTGGACCCGGTCGATCCGGCTGCCCAAGCAAGCACCATATTGGATGACGAGCTGGCGTGGGTGAATCAGTACGTCATGCAAGCCGGCGCGCCCGCGAATGCCATCCCGACGTTCCAATGGATCGACCAGAGCGGGACGTTCTTCTCCTCCGATGTCATGCCGTCAAACCCGGCCTTCCAGGGAAAGCCTATTTCCGCATCGAGCACCGGCGGCACTCTGCCGATCGTGCCGCTGCTCGGTGGCTCGGGACCGGCGACCCTGCCCGCGGGAGCCCCGTTAGGTCTCGGGCTTGCCCTCGGTACGGAGGCAACCAATGCGCTGAACCTCAGCGTGCCGGTGTCGAGCGGGACCCATATCGTGGGGTCGCCCGATCTGACGTTGACCTATTCCGGCATCGGGACCAGCCGCGCTGTGTATGCCCAGATCGTCGACGAGCAGACCGGTCGAGTGCTCGGCAATATCGTGACACCCATCCCGGTGACCCTGGACGGGCAGACCCGCACAGTATCCGTTGCGCTGGGGCAGCTAGCGGACATCGCGTACACGGCACCGCCGGGGGGCGGCACGCTTACCCTGCAATTGGTCGGCTCGGCTACGCCGTTCGAGAATTTCACCTCGGTCGGAGTAATCAACGTTTCCAACATGACGCTTTCGCTGCCGACCGTCGGAACCGGTGTTGCCACGCCTGAGTCCATCCCCGCCGCGGGAGACATGACCACCTTGGTCTAACTACACCGAACCAGTAAGGAACTCGGTTACCGCACTCCAACATTCGGACAGAGAGAACGCGCCGGGCGTTCGAGGTCAGCGGCCGGAGCGGGGCCCTCTACCCTTGGAGTGGGCGATCGCGTCGTCGACCTCGCCTGCCCCCAGCAACAGCTCGGCCAGGTGCAGCCGCATTCGCGTGTCGTCGGGAGACACGTCGACTGCTTTGCGCAGGCTGTCGATCAGCGGGTCGGTCACCGGCTAAAAATCCGTGAACCGACGCCCTGCCCGCCCGGCATTTTCCTTGACCGACTTGCAGCGGAACTGATTTGCATCCGGCACTGCGCCTTGATGGCGATTGCTGGTGTGCGGGTTGGTTTCTGCGTTCTTTGCGTCAGGAGTGCCTCGGCGATGGCGACCGAGGTTCGAGTTTCTTCCTATTGCCTCCACTCGACGAAATAGCTTCGAGCGCTACTCGCCCTCGACCGCGACGCGCAGCTCTTCGGCCCATTCGCTGTAAGGCCGGATCGCGTAAGCGCGCGTGTTCACCGAGTGCCGAGCTTCTGGATGATCGGTAGCGACTCGAGCGCTTGGTCGAGCGATGTGTGGTCCGGTACGTCGAGCACGGCGAAGACGCTGCGCTGGCCGACGACTTTCCACAGGTTGGTTACTGCCCCGGCATCGACCGCACCCTGTGCCGCGCGGGCTTCCTCGAGCCAGATCGTAAATAGCTCTTCGCGGCTCATGTCGACCGGCTGCTGGACGTCAAACTGGACGAAGTACTGCATCATCTCCTCCTTGGCTTCGCCGTCAGGCGCGAGTGCTTCGTACGGCAACTTCGTTGTTGACTCAGTGTCCACGAACGTTGCTCGCGACGTGACCAGTCGAACCACACCGTGCACATCTCTCGACCGGGCCCGCGCGCAGAAGCTTGGAGCCGCTGATGCGTCTCCCGGGATCGAAATTCATGGGGCCAAAATAGGGCCAAACTTTCAGAACAGGTGCTCTGAGGGGTCCAATTCGACCGATGTGCAACGATCTGACCAGCGAGAACCGAAATACTTTGTGCCACAAACCATCTCAAAAGCGGAAGGTCGTGGCCGATGGCTCTTACACCTACGTGTAGCTGATCGCATCGAACGGAGACGAGCCGGGATCGCCAGGAATCCCTGATATCGCATGGGCCACTGGATGCTGAATGACGCCGCGTGCTCGCTAGCTCCCGGCTCCCTTCCCGGGGCTCTGCGAGACCGACAAGACTCTTGGGCAGGCACTGAGCTGGTCGAACCAAGATCATCACCGTCGAGCGGTCATCTCGCGGCCGACGTCACCCGCCGCATTTTTGATGACGGGTCGCTTTCGGGTCGATAGAGTTTCTGCCGTGACGATGTCCGAGCAGGAGCGATCGAGCGGTTCGAGGCGCAACGGCAGCGCATCCGCGAGCAGTACCTGCGTCCCGCCGACGAGCGCTTGGCCTCGTCGGCACGGGGTTTGCACCACACCGCCCTGGTGAGCAGCGACGTCGAGCAGACCGTCCGGTTCTACCAGGATCTGCTTGAGTTTCCGCTGACCGAACTGATCGAGAACCGTGACTATCCCGGATCGTCGCATTTCTTTTTCGACATCGGCAATGACAACCTGCTGGCCTTCTTCGACTTTCCCGGCCTCGATCAGGGCCCCTACCAGGAGGTCCTCGGCGGGTTGCACCACCTCGCGATCAGCGTGGAGCCGTCGCGCTGGGAGCGGTTGCGGGACAAGCTCACCGCGGCCGGTGTGGACTTCGCCGAGCACAGCGGCGTCTCACTCTATTTTCGTGACCCGGACGGGGCCCGCATCGAACTGATCGCCGATCCGCTCGGGGAGATGTACGGCAGCAAGGTGCTGTAGCGCGTCAGATCGGCTGCGGGAGAATGCGGCTCCACAACTCGAGCGGTTCCGCTCCCGGGTCGTCGGTCGCACCGTTCGCGCGCCACGCGATGTGCATATCGGGCGGCACCAGCGCGCAGCGGTTCTTCGCCGACCTCGCATGCCCGCAGTCCTCGTAGAGATCCAACCTGTGGTCGGTCGCGTAACACCGTGATCGAACATCCGCCCCAGTTCAGAGCCTGTTTTTGCAGGAACGGGCAGGGTTCGTATCCCCTTAGCCCTTCTGCCAGAGGCAGTAGCCGGTGAGTCGGACGCTGAACATGTGGGTCGACACCTCCAACGTCAGCGGCTGACCCGGTTCGGCCGTCAGCGTCTGCGGCGGGCCGGTCTTGCCTGCGCCCGCCACATCCACGATTTCGGCGCTGCACGTCGTGTCGGCGGTCAGCGGTGCCGCCGTCCAGGTGCCGCCGTGCAACTCCGGATTACGGCGGCCCTGCCCGTGTAGGACCAGTTCGGGGCCGGTCGTCAGCCAGCGATCCGAAGAGGGATACGGGTCGAGGAACGGCTGCCAGGTGGCCCCGCTGCATTCGAGCAGATCTTTGGCACCGCCGATGGAGGTCAGTGCGCCGTCGAGATCCCCGCCGCAGGCGGCGCCGACGGCCGGGGGATTGGGCGGGGGCCCGGGAGGCGGTGGCTCGGGACTGGCGTGCGCGCACGCGGCCGCGCAGACGGCGAGCGCAGCCATGGCCATGCCCGCCACCACCGCGCGGGCCATCACACCGCCTGCAGCGCCGAGATGTCGGTGCGCATCAGGTGCACGTTGTATTGATCCCAGTTCGACAGGTTGTAGTACAGGTACTGCTCGTTGCCCGCGCCCAACGCCGACGTGCCGGACAGCGGATGGATCATCGGTGCGTACCAGCCTGCCGCCCGCGGCATCAGCGTGATCGAGTCCGACCAGTTGCCCTGCGGGGTATCTGACACCCGCAGCACCACCTCGTTGCGGCCGTCGGTGTAGGTCGCGAGGTACCGTCCTGCGTACTCGTTGTACTGCACCGACATCTCGCTGACATTGCCGAAGGTGGGCAGGCCGCCGACCCAGATGCCGTTGAGAATCTTGCTGAACAACCCAAAGGTGAAGCAGTCGACGACCTTGTACACCAGGTGCACAAGATCGTTCTCGCTGGATCCGATCACCGGTACGGCTGCCGACGGGTCGCCGGTGGCCCAGTTGCCGGTGCCGTCGGAATTCTCGCCGGTCCAATACTGGTACTTGTCGAGTTGGGGCAGCTGGCTTTCCGGCACCCGCGCCAGGTACGCGGAGCCCTGCCGGCCCGACGGGGTGCCGTACACGTAGACGTAGCGCTCCCTGGTCGGATCGCCCTCCGGTGCCGTCCAACTGTCGGGGTCGTCGGGATTGCCGTACACCAGGGCGTTCTGCTGGAAGTGTTCGTCTCCGGGCACATACGCCTTGCTGGAGCGCAGCCAGCCCGACGAGCGCACCGTCTCAGGGTCGACGGTCCAGGTCTCGCCACCGTCGGTGGAGTAGGCGATCGCCGAGTAGTTGGTGGTCCACCGGCCCGCGGTGTCCCAGGTACGCACCGACATCACGGTCGCGTACTGGACGTAGCCGCCTTCGGCCGTTGCGTCCGGAACGGCGATCGCCGCGGTCGGAATGAGGGTATAGGTGCGGCCGAACAGTCCGTCGACACCGGGATCGGTGATGATCTGCATCGCGCCCGCCGGCTGGCCGCCGGTTCCGTACCAGGTCGGTGTGCCATTCGGATCACCCGGGTAATGGGCTCCCGCGTTGATGACGGCGGCGTTCCATTCCAAGCCACGGTTCAGGTTGGTGTCGATGGACTGGAACAGCACGTTGTTACGCCAGTCTCCGGCCATCCCCGGATCGCTGTAGGAATCGCCGAACAGGGTGTAGATGACGGGCTTCTGGGTCACGTCGTCGATGTAACCGCTGTCCCACATGATGCCCAGGTCGGTGCCCGCGATGAACCAGTGTGCGGTCGGGGAGCCGGTCACCAAGCCCAGATCTGTCCTGCCGTCGGCGAGGCTGTCCGGAACGGCCGGTGCCGGCGCCAGGCCGGGATTGCCGTCATAGACGTCATCGGCGGCAACCAGGGCTGCGATCTGGCCTTCGGGCACGGTGATCTCGTTCTGGATCAACGCTTGGGAGGTCTCACGTCGCGCCCATGCCATCAGGGCGAGCGCGAAGGGGGACGGGCCCGGCGTGCGCGGACTGCTGTCCGCAAACGGTGACAGTTCCACGGGGGCGAGCAGCGTCGACACCACCGCGTCCTCGGCCATCCGGGGTGCCTCGATGGTCTTGCTGAGCGCAGTGGTGACCGGTGCGGTGTCGATGCGCGGGGTCGACGGCGGCGGGAGGGCGACTGCGGTGCGCTGCGCCTGGTCGGTGGCGTCAACCACCTTCCCGAGGACCTTCTCGACCACAACGCTGGCTCGCTTGGGCCGACGCAGATCGGGCACCGCGTTGACGGCGTCGGGGACGATCTGTCGGCGTTCGGTCTTGTCCGCGGCCCGGCGCAGGGCGGCGAGCGGGCCCGGCGGGGTTGCCGCGGGCCGGGCCACATCGTTGTGCATGGCTCGGAGTTCGGCCCGCCTGTCGTCGAGGCGATTGCGCTCCTTGTCCGCTTCGCTACGGACGTGCTCGACGGCGTCACCGACACCGTCGAGTCTGGTGTCGGTCTGCTTGCGAATCCGGTCACCCACCGCCGACAGCGGTCCCGTACGCGCCGGACCAGAAGTGGCACCGGGTGCGCCCACGCTGGCGTCAGCCCCGTTGTTGCTGCTGCCGGCGGTGCTGTCAGGGCCCTCCGCCCGTGCGCTAGGCGCCCCGCTGCTCATCGCGGCGCCTATGCCGAGTGCCACCGCCAGGGCGCAGACGCGGCCGATGTAGCTGGTTGCATCCATGACGCTCCGTAAAGGTCAATGCTTCGATCCCGGCCCGTCCCGAACCCTACCTCCGCCGGTGTCAACCTACGTGCGGAACCCGCCGAGCGGCGGGTCGATATTTGCTGATCGGGTCCGCGACCTCAGTTCCCAGCCGGGCACAGCATCCTCAGCGCTTCCCGGGCGACGCTGATCTCGGCGGGCGAATCGAGCGCGTCGTATGTATTTCCATGGCGGAGAACCTTCGTCGTCACCGACGGCAATCACCGGGTCAGTTCACGGCGCCGCGGGTCACTTGCGGTCCGGGCGGAGCGCGATGTCGCGACAAGAGGCGCGCTGCTTGACCCGGCGCACCGAGTTGGAGCATCGCGGCCAATGCCGTTTCGAGAACCACCTCTTGTTGCACACGACTACCGCCAATCGACGGAAGCCCGGCCAGCGATTCGAGGAGATAGTCGAGTGCGGCGCGCGGCTCACCCGCCGTCAACGCAATGAGACCTTCGCCGATAAGACGCAACGTCGTCGCCTGCACATCGGTCGCGTCCGGAACATCGATCGCGCGGATCGCGGCCGGATCATTCGCAGCGGCCAGCACAAGCAGCGCGTGGAACGCGATGAACGGCGTTCGCGGCGCGTACGCAAGCGAGCCGACCTCGGCGAGCACCCGCATCGGATCAGGTGGGGTAACCCAGTCCGGATGCAGGCGCGCCCGCCATGCGAGCGAACCGGCATCGACGAGACAGCGCACGTCCGTCGACTGGGGCGGCGCGAGAAACGCGGCGTACCGACGCGCCGCGGCAGCCGCGTCGCCCATCGCGAGCTCGTGCAGCGCGGCGTGCCACTGAAAGTGCGGGAGGTAACGCTGCGTGCTGCCGTTGCCTGGGATCCAGTCCGTCAGCCATTTCAGACCGGCTCCGTGCGCGTCGGTCTCGTAGTGCACGTGCGACAGCGCATGCGCGGCGTTGCCGTTGCCTGGATCGAGTTCCAGTGCGGCGTCAGCCAGGTCGGCTGCGTCGTACCAGAGGCCCTGCTCCGTTCGGCCGTAGGCGCGCAAGCCGAGATACCACGGTGCTTCGCCGTGCACACCAGTGAACCGCTCGACGTACTGCCACGCATCCGGCAACGCGTCGCCAGCCCCCGCGAACGCAATCGACGGCGCGAGCACCAGCAATGCGACTGCGTCGTCCGGTACGCGTTCGAGATGGTCGATCAGTGCGTCGGTGCCCGCCGCGTTTCCCTTCTCGCACCACGTCGCGATGGCCTCGACGTGGCTGCGGTCTTCGTCGCTCCGATGTGCAAGCGCCGCGCGCGCTCGAGCGAGATGGCCGGTGACCGCGTCAGGGCCGCCCGCGCGGTCTGGCCTTTCCGTGGCAATCATCGCGAGCGCGACATGCGCACGCGCATGGTGCGGATCTTCCGCGACCGCGGCAGCGAACGCGACCGACGCGCCGTCGTGGACGGCTAGCAGGCGACGCACACCCTCGGCGTACGAAGCAGACGCACCATCCAATTCCGGCGCAGTCGTGATGAGACTGGGCGGCCGTAGCGGACGGTCGCGCGTGTCCTCGGCGAGTAACTCCGCGATAGCAGCCGCTTGGGCACGGATTTCGGGAATCGCCGTGGTCTCCCACACCTCACCCTGGCGGATCGAGCCGAGACACACGATGTCCGGGACCGTGTCCCCGGCCCCGTCGATGAGGTAGCCGTCCGCATCGAGTCGCACGCCTACGCCGCACGGGTGCAGCGACGCCACATCTGTGGCCAACAGGTTCGCCCAAAGCGCAGAGCGTTGCAGGGACCGCCGATCCCACGCGGCGCCAGTAGCGACGACCACCGCGTCACCGCGCCGACGCACTGATCGGTCGCTCGTTGTCACAACCAGTTCAACGCCAGCGCCGCGCAACGACACATCGGCGACCTCGCCCGCCTCGATGAGCAGTTGGCCACTGTCGATCGCTGCGTGAATCGCATCGGCAATCGAGGGCGGCATGCGATGGCGAAGGACATCCCACTGCCGCAAGTCCTCGCGCAGAAACCGGCGCTGGTCCTCCCATCCCAACGACCGCCACAGCCGGGCTGTACGCGGCCGCACTGCGTCGATCACTTGTCGCCAGTCCGAACCGGCTAAGCGCGCCTGCGCGAGATCCGCAGCGAGCGCGGTGCGCAATTGCTCAAGCGAGACCCCGGCAGCGAGTGCATCGAGGTGGGGCAACTCTGTCGGCGCGCCGGTGGCGCGGAATCGGCGCGGGAGCGCGCCATTACGCGACACCAGCGTGACCGTGGCGCCGCGCGCAATGAGATGCAGCGCGACATCAACGCCCGTGAGTCCGGAACCGATCACCAAGACGCTCGCGGGCCGACGCGAACCAAGAGTCGCGAGCGCGTCGGGCGCCCACGGATCCACCACAACCTTGCCGTCGGTGCCTGCGGCCAACACCGGAGCGAAGGCGCGTTCCAACGACTCGGGCATGCCACCTTCGGGGCGCCCACACGCGAGCACAACGGCGTCTGTAGTTAACGAACGTCCATCGTTCAGCACCACCCGCTGGGGCGCGCCCGGGACCAGCGCGACAACCTCGGCAGTCTCGATCCGAACGTCGGCGACCACGAGTTGTTCTCGCAGGTAACGGCCGTACGCAAGACGCGGTGCGAAGCTCTCCACCGGCGTCACAGCTCGTTCGTCGAGCCAACGGCAGAAGTGATCGGGATCGTCTGGCCATGCAGACATCCGCTGCGCAGGAACGTTCAACAAATGGGTCGGATCGTTGGTGCCATACGCCGCGCCGGTGCCGGGACGACCGGACGCGTCGATCAGCGTGATCTGTGCTTCTGGTTTGCTCCGGCGGAGATGTATCGCGGCGAGCACGCCCGCCGCACCACCACCCACGATCGCGACGCGCAGCATCGGGGAAGGCTATATCTCGCGGCCGGGTTCTGGGCTGCATTCAGCGCCTGATCGAGACCCCCACATGGCATCGGGTCGCGACGCCCAGGACGCATGAACTGAACCCGCGCCTGTTGACGCCATCAAACCCCTCTGACTTATCCGCAGGTCGTGCCACGTGTTCTCGCGTACCTTTGGGCATCAATGAAAGAACGACTTTCCGCTGCTCAGCGGCTATTTCCGGGGGGTTAGCGCGAGGGATTTCGACTCCCCATGGCTCGACCCGTGGCATGTCTCAGGACTTCGGAATTGAATCGCCCGGCAATTAGGTGCCTAGGCCTTCGCGGCCTCGTTGACGATGCTGGTAAAGAGGTTCGGCAGCCTCTGCGCGGCGGGAACGATGCGCGGCGCGAGCAGCGCCTGATGGCGGGACCAGAGCAAGCCAGAGGTGAGGATCCACGCCCGACGGGAGACCCGCTGCCAGGCACGTTCGTAATCGCTGGCGCGGCCGGCGGCGAGGCAGTCCGCGAGGACCGTTGCTTGGGCCAGCGCCACTCCGATGCCCTCGCCGGTCAGCGCGTCAAGGTAGCCGGAGGCGTCGCCGACGAACAGGACCCTGCCCAAGACCCGGCGCCGGACGTCCTGCCGCAGTGGTCCGGCGCCACGGACGTCACTGGCCGGTGCGGCCCCGGCCAGCCGCTCCCGCAGGGCAGGAAAGGCGGCGAGCCCGGACTCGAAGCCGCCCTGAGCACCGCCGAGCACGGCTACGCCGACCAGGTCGTCGGCGACCGGCGTGACGTAGGCTTCCGACCCCGACGCCCAGTACACCTCGACCAGGTCGCTCCACGGTGCCAGGCGGTAGTGCCTGCGCAACCCGAAGCGCGGGTGCCGCGCGGGCGTCGGATCCAGGGCGCACGCCCGGCGGATTGCCGAGTGCAGCCCATCTGCGGCGACCAGATAGCGGGCCTCGATACCCGCTGCGGTCACGCCGCTGTTGTGCTGGGTGAACCCGGCCACCCGGACCGGCAAGACCGGGATCGCCAGTTCGGCGGCGCGGGCGGCGAGCGCGGCGTGCAGTGTGGTGCGCCGCACGCCGAGACCAGGGCCGCGGCGGAAGGGCGCGTCGGCGCGGTGCCGGGAGTCCAGGTAGCGGATGCCGCGCAGCGGGTGCCCGTCAGGGCGGACGCCGATCGCGGCCAGTCGGGTCACCGCCGACGGCATCAGGCCCTCGCCGCATGCTTTGTCGATCGGCCCGGTGCGCGGCTCAGCCACGTTGACAGATAAGCCGGCCTGTGCGCAGTTGATCGCGGTGGCGAGTCCAGCCGGCCCGCCGCCCACGACCAGCACGTCGATCACTGTTCCGCTCGTTCGCTCACGGTGCCGCGGCGGCCAACGCCCGCGTCTCGCAACGCAGCCTGACCGTCAGCAGAGCGGCGTTCAGCGCGGTGAACGTGCACGCGGTAATCCAGGCCGAGCCGGCGAGCGGTAGCGCCGCGCCCTCCACGATGACCGCAACGTAGTTGGGGTGCGCAAACCACCGGTACGGGCCGGACCCGACTACAGGTATCCCGGGCAGGACGATCACCCGCGCGGTCCACCGCGTTCCCAAGGTGGCGATACACCACCACCGCAGTGCATTGGCCGCCACCACGACGGCGATCATCGAATACGTAAGCGCCGGGACGAAGGTGCGGTGCAGGGCGATGGGCTCCAGCCAGCAGCCCACCAGCAACGCCGCGTGTAGCGCCACCATGACGGGGAAGTGCCGTTGGCCGTATTCGACGCCGCCCCGACGCAGGAGCTCGGCCGCGTGCCGCTGGGATACCACCAGCTCGGCCAGCCGCTCGAAGGTGATGACGACAAGCAGCGTGTAGTAGACGATCACCAGGTACCTTCCATGAGCCGTCCCGTCACCACTGCAGCAGCATCAGCTCGACGCTGATCCCAGGGCCCAGACCGATCATCAGGCCGGCCGATCCCGGCGGCGGCGGTCCGCGGTGACGGTCTTCTCCAGGACGTGCAACACGGACGCCGAGGACAGGTTGCCGACTTCGGCGAGCGAGCGCCGGCTCAGTTCCATAGCGCTGTCGGGCAGCTTGAGGCTGTTCTGGATGGCGTCGATGACCTTCGGCCCGCCTGGATGGCACACCCAGGCGGTGATCTCGTCGACAGTCAACCCATGTTCGGTCAGGAAGGAGCTGACGCTGCCGCTGAGGCGACGCTCGACCACATCGGCCAGTTCCGCCGTCAGCACGATGCGGAAGCCGTCCGAGCCCAGCCGCCAGCCCAGCGTGTCGACGCTGTCGGGATACACCTCGCTTCGCGACGCGATGACCCGCAGTCCCTCGTTGGCCTGGCCGCCGCCGGCCACTAGAGCCGCCGCCCCATCGCCGAACAGGCCGCTGCTCACCAGGTCCGCCGGCGTGACCTCGGTCATCGGCCAGCTCAGCGAGCAGAGTTCGACCGCCAGCAAAGCAGCGTGATGTTGGGGCCAGGCCAGCAGGTAATCGTGCAGCCTGCCCAGGGCGGCCGCGCCGGCCACGCAACCCAGCCCGAAGATGGGCAGTCGCTTGATGTCCGGCCGCAGCCCGAGCCGTGGAATGAGCCGGACGTCGAGCGACGGCACGGCCACGCCGGTCACCGACGTGACGATCAGCAGGTCCAGATCGCGGCCGGTCAGCCCGGCCGCTTCCAAGGCTTCGCGAAGCGCCAGTTCCCCGAGGTCGGTCGCCTCCTCGATATAGCGATCGTTGGCCAGCTCGATCCCGTGCAGTCCTTCGTACTGCGGCAGAGGCAGGACGGTATGGCGGTAATCGACCCCGGCGTTACCGTGCAGGCGGTCCAGCAGCACACGCTCGGCCGGACCGAGGCCGCTGAGCTCGGCCACCTTCGCAGTAAGCTCGGCCTGCGGGTACCGGTGCACCGGGAAGGCGGACCGCACCGCCATGATCCCGGTCATGGCGATTGGCCCGGCACTCGCACCCCTAAATGGATGATGTCAGGTCTGCGCATATCCACCTACGGCTAACACCACCACGTCGACGGCCGCGATGCCGAACGCGGCCGCGAACGGTACCCGGCCCTTGCCGAGGGCGCCGATCAGCGCGAGCACCACGGCGGCGCCCAGCCCAGCCAGCGCGACCCACTGGCGGCTTGAGGCCAGCAACAGCAACACGGACGCCGACAGCAGCAGCATTAGCGCGGCGGCTCGCACGGCCCCGGCACCCCACCGGGCGGCCACCTGCTGCGGCAGGCCGTGGACACCGGCAGCCCGGTCGGCGGCGAGATCGGGTAACACATTGGCGAAGTGGCCGCCGAGGCCGACCAGGGCCGCCGCTGCGGTCGCATACCACGTCGGCACCGGCTGGCCTGGCAACGTGCTCGCCGCGTATGCGGGTATCGGGCCGAATCCGAGGACGTACATGAGTCCGGACGCCAGGCTCGACTTCAAGCCGAGGTTGTAGGCCCAGGCAGCGCCGACGATCACCGCCAGGATGACTGCGGTTATCACGCTGATGGCCAGCGCCATCGCCAACGCGGTCAGCAGCGCCGTCACAGCCGCGACCCACACCGCGCGCACGCTGATGGCTCCGGTGACGATCGGCTTGTCCGTCCGGCCCGCCGCGGCGTCCGATGACGCATCCAACGCGTCGTTGGACCACCCGACCGAGAGCTGGCCGGCCAACATGGCAGGTCCGGTGAGTACGGGGCCGATGCCGTGGGGTGCCGCCTGCGTCGCCAGCAGAGTCGCCAGGGCCGCGATGGCAAGCGAAGGCCCCGCATGACCGGCGACGATCAGTGCTCGGACGTGGCCAAGGACTTGTGGTGTTTTCCGGGTGCGGACCGTAATCGTCGGTCTCCCCTCATGTCTGCGCCCACGCGGCCACAGAAACTGTGAATCGGCCTGAGATGGACGGTTGACATGGTAGTAAATTCCGCGACGGAAGGTCGTAAAAGGTGAGGCTTGCTCTGCGAGGCGCCAACCCTGCCGAGTGGCTTGCCCTGCGGGCCGGCGTCGTCCCGACCGCCGCCGCCGAGGCGTGGGGCGGGATGGCCTTGTCCGCGGTCGTCATCACCGCCGTACGGACCGGCATTACCGCCCGCCTGGCGCAGCAACCGTCCACGGCTGCCGAACTCGCCGCCGATCTGGGCCTCGATCCGGTGCCGACCCGGCTCCTGCTTGACTGCCTGCGATCGGGCGGCCATATCAGCTTCCGAGCCGGGCGTTACCGTCTCAGCCGCTCCTCACGACGCTGGCTGGACCCTGAGTCCGGGCTGTCGGTCGCGCAATACGTGGCGGGCACGTCCGACTATTGGGCCTGGTGGTCGGAACTGGAAGAGGTGACCCGCAACGGACAGCCCGCCGAGCACCACGACGCGCCGGCCGGTGATCCATACTGGCGGCGGTACATCTGCGGTCAGCTCGAACTCGCGCGGCTCAGCGCCGATGAGGTAGCCAGAAAGCTTCGGCTGCCTGGCGATCCGCGATCCCTCCTGGACATCGGCGGTGGCCACGGCTGGTACTCGGCGCAGCTGTGCCGCCGCCATCCGCGGCTGAGTGCGACCGTACTGGACCTACCGGGCAGCGCGGCGATAGGCCGCGAGATCATCGCCAAGGCCGGGATGACCGACCGGGTTGAACACCGGGACGGGGACGCGACGACAGACGACCTGGGCAGCGAGTACGACGCCGTGCTGTGTTTCAATCTTCTGCACCACCTGACCCCTGATCAGACTGTCGAGCTGTTCAGCAAGATCCATGAGGCGCTCGCTCCCGGAGGGTTGCTGGCCGTCATGGACGCCTTCGCCGAGCCGAGCCGGCGCACGGCGGCCGCCGCAAACGTCCTCGGACTGTTCGTCTATCTCAGCTCCGGGTCGCAAGTACATCCCCCGGCGCTGTTGTACAGCTGGCTTAGCGAGGCCGGGTTTGGCGCGCCTCGCAGGATCCGCATTCTCCGGATTCCAGGGCAGGCGATGTACATTGTCCGCAAGACCATCGCGTAGCGCGCACTTATGGACTCGTCCCTTCTCCGATCGCGCTGCTCGCGTTCATTTGGCCCATTCGGGCCGACGCTTCAGGCGTCGCCTGGCGAGCTGGTTTTGTTCTCTCCCGGGATGGAGGTGCCGCTTGCCAAACTTGGAATCCCATAATCGAGTTGTCTCCAGCGACGACGAGGAGCTGATTCTGGTCGACGCCGATGACCGGGAGATCGGCGTCGTGGCAAAGGCCGCTGTGCATCGTGGCCGTGGAACGTTGCACCGCGCCTTCTCGGTGTTCGTGTTCAACCCGGCGGGTGAACTGCTCGTACAGCAGCGTGCGATGAGCAAACGACTCTGGCCGGGCTACTGGTCGAACACCTGCTGCTCGCATCCACGCTGGGGCGAGAAGATGGACGACGCCGTCGGACGCCGCCTGCACCAGGAACTCGGCCTGAGCGCAGAGCTGGAATTCCTGTTCAAATTCGAGTACCAGGCTCAGTACGATTCGCAAGGCGCCGAGCATGAGCTGTGCTGGGTCTACGCCGGGCGCAGCGCCGAACGGCCGCGCGCGAACGTCCATGAGATCGCGGCATGGCGCTACGTGACGCAGCAGGCGCTCTGTGCCGAGATCGCTCGCGCGCCCGAGACCTTCACGCCGTGGTTCAAGCTTGAGTGGGAGCGTCTCCTGCTTGCCCATCCCCAGGTGCTAGGCCCGCCTCGCACGGGGTAGTGCGCGCGATGACGGTTGAGAACTGACCTCGTAATCGGGCGGCCCGCCGCTACAGGCGCAGTCGTTCCAACGCGGCCGCGACGGCTTCTACGTGGTGGTCGACGAGGTGTTCACGAAGACGCTCGCCAGCAACACCAAGACCGGCGCGATCAGCCGCACCTAACCCTCGGCTCGACCGCTACATAGCAAATTTTGACGACGATGGAAGCCGTGTGTGGGACCGTGGCCGTGGCACCGCCTTCACCGCCATCTGGTGGCCCGCAGTAGCTACGGGCGATTGGACGACGTCTCGGCGAAACGGCTATGGTCTTTGACGCAGACGTAAATATTGTGGCTTACATCACACTGCGTTCGGTGCACAGGCACCCACTGCTGCCGGTAGAAAGCACGTACTCGGTAGACGCTGGTAAGGCGCACGACAGCCAAGCTCTCAACTTTGCTGGATGGAGAAGCCGTAACAGCGATCAAGGAGGTACTTGCCGTTGACCGCAGATGTCCATGACGCGACAGCGGCAGAACCGACGACCGAGGCAGAAGGCGATGGACTCTTCTGTGTAGCTGTCCACGCGAGCGCCACCACCAACGGCGAATGCGTCCCCAATCGCGTGGTGGTAACGCCCAGCAAGCGAGAAGCTCACCAGGCTGTCGCGCAGGAGCCCTTCGATTCCCCGGTCGTAAGGGTGCTCAGCAAACCGCTCCGGTACGGCCTCAACCAAACCGATTCCTCGTTGAAGACATTGGGCCGATTCTTCGAGCTGGCCGCTCAGTCCTTCGGCTACCTGATCGCGGATTTGATCCGGTTGCGCCATCCCTGGCGGGACACCATCAACCAAGCCTGGTTCATCATCAGCGTGACGGCCATACCTGCGTTACTGGTGTCCATCCCGTTCGGGGTGATCGTGGCGGTGCAGGTGGGTAGCTTCATCCAGCAGGTCGGCGCTTCGTCGGTCTCGGGTGCGGCCGGCGGCCTCGGGGTGATCCGGCAGGGGGCACCGATGGTGGCCGCGTTGCTGTTGGGCGGTGCGGCCGGTTCGGCAGTGGCCACTGATCTCGGCGCCCGCACCATCCGCGAAGAGGTCGACGCGCTGCGCGTCATGGGCGTCGACCCGGTGCGGCGACTGGTCGTCCCTCGGCTGGCAGCGATCGTGTTCGTCGCGCCGGTGCTGTGCGCGTTCATCATCTTCATGGGGCTGGCGGCAGGCTACGCAATCAACGTCGGATTCCAATCCGGCACACCGGGCAGCTACATCGCGTCGTTCGCATCCTTCGCCAGCGTCAGCGATGTCGTGGTCGCCATCATCAAGACCTGGCTTTTCGGCGTGGTCGTGATCCTGGTGGCCTGCCAGCGCGGCCTTGAGGCCAAGGGCGGTGCGCGGGGTGTGGCCGACGCGGTCAACGCCTCCGTCGTCATCGGCGTGGTCGCGGTGTTCATCCTCAACCTGATCATCACGCAGGGCGTGTCGATGTCCATGCCGCTGAGGATGGGCTGATGGCATCGCCGTCCCAGCACCTACCCGGCGCGCTGCGGGCGCCGTGGTGGATCGCCGACCGAGGTGACTCACTGTTCCAGCGCCTCGGTCATCAGCTCACCTTCCTATCCGAGGTACTCGGCGCGATTCCGCACACGCTGAAGCATTACCGGCGCCAGACCGGGGTGCTGTTGGTCGACGTGATGTGGGGCAATGGGTCGCTGATCGTCGGTGGCGGCACCATCGGCGTGCTGGTCTTCATGGGGGCCGCGGTCGGGGGCGCGGTGGGCATCGAAGGGTATGGGGCCCTTGACATGGTCGGGATGGGCCCGCTGACCGGGTTCGTCTCCGCGTATGCCAACACCCGGGAAATGGCGCCGATGATCGCGGGGATCGGCTTCGCCGCCCAGGCCGGGTGTCGCATGACCGCTGAGATCGGCGCCATGCGGATCTCCGAGGAAATCGACGCGCTGGAAGCCCTCGGTATTCGATCGATCCCGTTCGTGGTCACCACCCGGGTGATCGCCGGGATGCTGACCATCATTCCGCTCTACGTCGTGACGCTGGCGTTGAGCTATGTGTCGTGCGCGCTGATCGTCAACGTGCTGCACGGTCAGTCATCGGGCACCTATTACCACTACTTCGACTCCTTCATCCAGCCTTCAGACGTGGTGTTCTCGGTGCTCAAGGCGGTCATCTTCGTGACGCTGATCATCGCCATCCACGGCTACCAGGGCTACTACGCCGTCGGTGGTCCCGAAGGAGTTGGGCGGGCCTCGGGTCGAGCCATCCGCGCCAGCATTGTCACGGTGGTCGCCGCCGACATGGTATTGACGCTGCATGTTCTGGGGTAACAGTCCCGGGATTCGGATATCGGGGTAGGCATGCCAATTTCCTCAGACCAAGGAGGACGGGCGCCCAATTCGCGTTCGTTGCGGATCCGGGGGCTGATTGCCGCCGTCATACTGGGCATCGCCGCCACCGTGCTGTATCAGCTGGGCACCGGCGGCTACGCCGACACGTTCAAGCTGACCGTGATGGCCGACACGCTCGGTGAAGGTCTGACGCCGGGCGCGGAGGTGAAATTCCGCGGCCTGACCATCGGATCGGTGAAATCGCTGCAATCGACTGGCTTCAACAAGCAGAAGATCACGCTGGAACTCGAGCCGCGCCAAGCGGTGGCCCTGGCCGCCGACACGACAGCGAATTTCATGTCGTCCAATACCTTTGGACTCGCAGCGGTGGAACTGGTCAGCAGCGGCACCGGCCCCCGGTTGACTCCGAACCAGACGCTGATGGTGGACACCAACGTGCGGTCGGCTTCCATCAGCGGGCTACTGCGGCAGGGCCAGAAATTCGGCGGGATCATGGACTCGCCCGATATCGACCACATCATCGAGGTGGTGCGTCGGCACGCCGACCTCACCGAGCCGGTGACCCGGTCGTACTTCGATCTGATCAAGATGCTCACCGACTCCCAGAAAGTGCCCTTCTCGCAGTCGCTTTCGGTGCTCGCCTCGGTCGTCAACGGTGTCAGCGACGCAGTCCCGCTCATCGGATTGGCCTACGACCTGCTCAACGGGATGGAATTCCTGGCCCACCCCGACGGGGTCGAACGGATGAACATGGTCATGGACCAGCTCGCGAAGCTGCTCTTCACCGCCGACGGAATCTTCGCGAAGCACATGTCGTGGCTCGTCCCACTCTTCGGCGGCCTGATGAGCGCATTGCTGCCGGCCGCGTACAGCATCGGGAGCATGGCCCCGGCCTACGACCGGATCTCAGGTCTGCTCGACCGCACCAGTGCCGCGTTTCCCATCGTCGACGGCAAGGTCCGCCTGAATCTCGAACTCACCCTGGACACCGTTCCTGGGCTCGCGGCGGCCCTTCCGTCGGGCGCCCCTGCGGCCTCACCGCCCGCGCCACCGCAGGGCGGCGGCCGATGAGAAGTGTTGCCAAATCGGTGGTGTGGCTGACGATCTTCACCACGGTCGCGGTGGTCTGCACCCTCATCGTGCTGACGGCCTTGGATAGTCCGGTCACCGGAGCGGTCTCCCGCTACACCGCGGCGTTCTCCGATGTGTCGGGTCTCTACGTCGGTGACGACGTTCGCATTTCCGGGGTGCAGGTCGGCAAGGTGGAAACCGTCCGACTGGACGGGCGGATCGCCAAGGTGGATTTCACCGCCCAAGCCGATCACCCGGTGTTCACCAACACCGTCGCCGCGGTGCGTTATCAAACCCTGATCGGTCAACGCTACGTGGAACTCGTCCAGCCGGCCACGCCGGACAACCGGCTGGTGGCGGGTGGCACCATTCCGCTGGGTCAGACGATTCCATCGTTCGATGTCGCGAAGCTGTTCAACGGATTTCAGCCGATGTTCGAAACCCTCGACCCCGCCCAGTTCAACCTGCTCGGTGAGAACCTGTTGCGGCTGATTCAGGGTGACGAATCCGGCATCGGGCCGTTTCTTCACGACCTCGATGAAATTTCGAAGTTGGCGGTGGACCGTCAGGCCGTCATCACCGCCATGATCCGCAATCTCAGTGCGATATCCCAGGATCTGGGCGGCAAATCAGGGCAGCTGTTTCAGCTCATCGCCCAGCTCAACGACGTGCTGACGAAGTTCGGTTCCAAGGCTGCGGAATTCCAGGCCGCGCTGGACAGCGGGCTGCCGGTGCTGCGGAGCACCACCCATGTACTGCAGTATGCCGAGCGCACTTTCGACGGGACGACCGTTCCGCTCTACGACCTGATCAGCCGGATGTGGCCGCAGACCCCGACGATCATCGCGGGCCTATCGCTGGCGCCGTCGTTGATCCAGGGAATGCGCGACTGGCTCGTCGACGAACAACCCGCCACACCAACGTTTTCCTGCTCACACGGCGAAGTCACCCTGCCAGGGATCGGGCAGGTGTCGTTCGCGCAACAGAACCTGGTGGTGTGCCGGTAATGGAATTCGGCAACCGACTCACCGCCTTGCGTGCCAGGCTGGGCGGGCGGCGCGGCATGCTCGACGAACGCGCCACGGCCATCCGTAATCGCCGCAACGGCATCATCGGCGTCGTCCTCATCGTTTCCTCGTTGGCCAGCACCGCCATGGCCTACCTGAATCCGACGGATCAAGCCGGCCTTACCGCGCACATGCCCAACTCTGCCGGCCTGCGCGCCGGAGATCAGGTTCGGGTGGCCGGCATCCCAGTCGGCAAGGTCACCAGCGTTCGCCTCGACGGCGCCCTTGTCGAGATGAAGTTCGACGTCGAGAATTCGGTGGCAGTCGGCTCGGACTCCACCCTGGACATCAAGCTGCTGACCCCGCTCGGCGGCCACTATGTGGCGCTTGACCCGAAGGGGTCGCTACCACTGGGCCGCAACGGAATTCCACCACAACGCATCACCTTGCCGTTCGAGGTCAACGACATCATCCAGGCAGCGACCCCGGTGGTCAAAAAAGTAGACGGCCAAGTCATCCACGACACCTTCACCGAGGTCGCCAACGCAGCCAACAGGTATCCCGACGCGGTGCGCAACCTGCTGCAGTCGGCCGATGCGCTGACGGAATCGATGAGCAAGTCCACCGTCGACTTCCATCGCGGGCTGGACTTCGTCAACGACGGCCTACGGGCCATGACCGCCGGACGCGCGCAGCTCATCATGCTGTTCGAGCAGTTCGACATCCTCGGCAAGATGTACACCTCGAAGGCCGTCGATATTGTCGAGTTCTTCGGTCTGATCAAGGAATTGACCCGCATCCTCGACCGCATCACCGTGTGGTACGGCCGGGAAGTCGCGCCCATTGCCCAGGGAATCGAGGACATCAGCGACACGCTCATCGCCCATCCCGACCGTTGGAGCATGGCCCTCGACGGCCTTGCACAGACTCTCAATATTGTGGGGCCGATGCTTAGCGGAAACGGGGTCGTGTTCGACGAGGGCAACCGGCTGGTCCCCGGACAGGACCTGTGCCTGCCCAACATCATGAGGAACTGCTGAGATGGCCAACGCGTCGGGTATCGGCCCGCGGCTACGGTCGCGGCGGGGTATCGCAGCAGTCGTCGCTATCATCGCCGTCATCGCGGTTGCGGTGGTCGTGGGCGTCAAGATCCTGACCCCCAAAATCAGCAACACCCGGGCGATGTGCGCCGAATTCACTGACGCGGTAGGCCTGTACCCAGGCAACAAGGTGGCGCTGCTGGGCATCGAGGTCGGCTCGATGAGCTCGATCGTCAACAAGCCCGACCACGTCGAGGTGGACTTCACCGTGCCCGCCGACCTCGACCTGCCGGCCGACGTCGGCGCGGTCACCTACTCGCAATCGATTGTCACCGATCGCCATATCGAACTGACCAAGCCCTATACCGGAGGCGCCAAATTCACCGGACCGGGCTGCATCAAGCTGAAGTCCACCAAAACCCCGATCAGTGTCAGCGAAACATTCGCTGCCATCGGCAATCTCACCGACGCCATCTTGGGATCCCAACCAGGCCAGGACCCCTCCAAGGCGCCGGGCGTGCAAGCCATCAACGACAGCTTGACCGCCGCCAGCCGATCGCTGGAGGGCACCGGACCCGGCCTCAACAAGACGATGCGCAATCTGGTCACCATGCTCGCCGACCCCTATAAGGCCGATGCCGACTACCGGCAGTTGTTCGAGAACAGCGAGATCCTCACCTCGGACTTTCTCAAGAACTGGGACAGCTTCGCCTCTGTCATCCGAACGCTTCCGATCACCACCCAGTTGATGGAGGGCCTGTCAGACAACTTCGGAGCGGCCCTCGGTAATGCGTCACACCTGCTGCCGATCTTGGTCGAGGCGATCAACCGGTTCGGGCCGCGGATCTACGACAAGTTTGACGTCCGGTTCTCCTGGCTGCGGGATGCGCTGAACAGACACAGCCCGGCCATCGTCGCCATGATCAATTCGTGGCCGCAGTTCAGCCATTGGATCGCCGATATCTACGAGCCGGCGTGGGGCACCCACAACGTCACCTACATCCCACCGCAAGTGTCGATCTCGCCGTCGCAGGCCGGCGCTATGTGCGAGGGACTGCAGCAACGCAATATCCCAGGTGCCGCGGCGGCGTGCGCGTCGGGCACCCCCTCGGACCCGATCACCCTCGGCCTAACCAATCTCGTCCTGGGGGCCGCGCTGTCATGACCCGACGATCGATGCGCGCGGCCTGCGTGCTGCTGGCCACGGTGGCAATCAGCCTCACGCCGGCATGCTCGCTGGATCCGACCCGGCTGCCGGTCCCGGGCGCCTACACCCCGCACCACGCCTACAACATCAAGATCCAGTTCGCCAACGTGCTCAACCTGCCCGCCCGAGCCAAGGTGGACTCCGGTGGGGTTCAGATCGGCGTGCTCGACCGCGTCCAACTCGAGGGCACCACGGCCGTCACCTACGTCGAAATAGCCGGTGATACAAAGCTTCCCGTCAACACCCGCGCTGAACTTCGCCAGGCCACCCCGCTCGGCGACATCTATATCGCGTTGCTTCCCCCCGACGATCGGTCCGGGGCGATACTGCGCGACGGCGACACCATCCCGTTCCGCAACACCGCCCCGGCCGACAACGTCGAAGACCTCTTGCGGTCGATGTCGAACCTGGTGGCCGGCGGCGCGATCGGCACGCTGCAAACCACCGTGGTCAACGTCAACAAGGCCTTCCCGAAAGACCCCGGCGAGCTGACCCGGATGCAGCACACCGTCGCCGGCGTACTCAATGACCTGGCGGACAACCAGCACACCATCGACGGCATCCTGTCCGGCATGGAGAACATCACCTCCAGCTTCGCGGCGAACACAACGGTGTTCAACCGACTGGTCACCGAGGGCCCGGCGAAACTCCAAGGCCTATCGGCGGTCACGATGGCCATCCTCAACGTGGTCGGTGCCTCTCGAGACGTCGGCATCCTCGGCGGACAACTCATCAACCCGATCGCCGGCGATTTGCTCCAGATCCTCTCCTACATCACGCCAATGGTCGGCACGATGGCAACCGTCGACACCACCATTCCGGTGATCGCCGACAAGCTCGTCGCGTTGCTGCGCTACAAGCTCCTCGGGTTCTTCCGCAACGGGGGCCCGAAATTCACCATCACCGAACTTCATGCACCGACCGGCCACGAAGGCGTGGATCCCGCGGACAAGGCCGACCAGGCGGTGCAGGCAATGCAGACGATGGGCATGCTGCCATGAAGTTCAACGCCCGCACGACGCTGGCCATCCTCGTGGTGATGACGCTGGCCGGCGCCGCCTACATGTCGTTCGGCGTGCTCGACATGGGCCCGACCAAACAGATCACCCGACTCACCCTCCTGCTCAACTCTTCCGGCGGCCTGATGCCCACCTCGGAAGTGACGATGCGCGGCATCAAAGTCGGCCGGGTGTCCGGTATCCAGACCACCGCAACCGGACTGGCGGTCTCGATCGACGTCGACCGCGGGCACCCGGTCCCGGCCGACAGCGCGATCAGCGTGGAAAACCTCTCCGCTGCCGGCGAACAGTACATCGACTTCAGGCCGGAACTGATTGCGCCGCCGTACTTCACCGACGGTGCAGTGATTCCCCCGGATCGGGTCGCGCCGATAGTCACCGCCAGCGACTTACTCACCAAGGCCAATGTCCTCTTTACGGCGCTCGACCTCGACCAGATAAAGGCCATCATCAACGACATGTCCGAGGCGTTCGCCGGCAACGACGACGCCATCGATTCCCTGGCCGTCACCGCCGGGTTGACTGCCCAGGTGATCCACGACGACAAGGAATTGCTGGCCACCCTGTTCAGCAATGTCTCCACGTTCACCACCAACATGGGTGAACTCAACGCCGGCGAAATCATCAGCGAGACCGGCAAAATACTGCCGCGCTCGATACCGGCGTTCTTGCAGCTGATCAAGCAAATCGAGATCCTCTCGCACACCGGCGTGGGCGTCATTGGCCCCAACGATCCGGTTGGGATCCTGGTCGCCAAGGTCGGCGAATACCTCGACATGCTGGCCGGCCCGCTGAGTACCTTTGCCACCGTCCTGGCGCCTGCGCTCGCACCACTACACGACATCAAGGTCGACGCCGGGCACTGGCTCGACTTCTGGGAATCGACGTTCAACGACACCGGCGGCGTGCGGGTTCAGCTCAACGTTCCAGCGTGGCACGAATGAACTCGAACGAAAGCAATAGCGAGGAAAGAGATCTGACATGACCAATTCCACTGTCGCCGAAGACGAAAAGGTCGACGACGCCGAGCGTGAGGACGCCGGCAAGGAGGCTGTGGCCGCCGATGACGACGCGCCATCCGACCCGTCACCCACGCCGCGGCACTGGTCGAAAAACCGCAGGCTCTGGGTTGCCGTCATTTTGGTGGCGGTGGTGCTCGGCGGCGGCGTGTTCGGGTTCATCAAATATCACCAGGTGACCGGCCAGCTCGCGCAGCTGCGTCAAGCCCAGTCCGATCGCGAAGCCGCGGCACAGCTCGCCAAGGACTATTCGATGAAGTCACTGACCTACACCTTCGAAGACCCGGACGCATTCTTCAAGCACTGTCGAAGATGGTGTGTCGCAGCAGCTTAAAGACAAGTACGTCAGTGCCGCCGACGTACTCAAAACCGTCATGTTGCAGGCGCAGGTCAGCTCCACCGGTGAGGTGCTTGGCCATCGACCCGGTCCTTCAGCCCGACGGTTCCTACCAAGTGGTGGTGTCGGCCCACCAAACCACCCGCAATCTGCAGAACCCGACGCCGAAGGTGTCGATCATCCTGTTGCAGGTCACCGTGAACAAGGTCGGCAATGCCTGGCAGGTCACCGATATCGGCCCCAAGACCGGAACTAAGCCGCCCGAAGAGCAACAGATCCCGGGAGCTGAGGCTCCCGCGGCTCCCCCCGCTCCCGGTGCCTCACCCGCGCCCGCTCCCGGTACCGGTGGCGCTTCCACACCCGCGCCTGCTCTCGCTCCCGCTCCGCCTCCCGCTCACGCTCCGCCTCCTGCCAAACCAGCTCCGCCGCAACGGTAGGTAGGCACCCGTGAAGCGGTTGTCACTACTGGTCGCCATCGTGACGATGGCGACCGCGGGCACCGTGTGTCCCCGCGCGGTTGCGGACACCACGCTGCCGCCGTGCCCGCAGACGGCCGCGGTGGTCACCCCGCAAGCCACATCACCACATGCGGATTGTTCAATGCATTCCGGTGATCTCGATTTCGCCGTCGTCTATTGGGCTGTGCCCGAGTTGCCTCGGCCCAGGGCGGTGAAGGTCACCGTGACCGACCCGTCGGGCGCGATGGTACAAACGATCGATGAGCTACTGGAGCCGTCGAGTCCGGGCGGCGTCGGGCTACAGGACGTCGACGGCGACGGCCGCGAGGAGCTGATCGTTCCGATCTCCCAAAAGCTGCTCAACGGCGGCAACCCGAACACGCGGTTCTCGGTGTGGCGAGCGCCGGGTGACCGCCTGCATTACGAACGCACCCAGATGGTCGGACAGGCCGTCTACCCCAGCGGCGACGGTTATCTGGTGACCAACGGCGGCGGGCTGGACAACCGAGACCTCACCTTCTATCTGCCGACCGGAGCCGGGTACACGCTCGTCGTGGTGTTGACCATCGAAGCTGAGGACGTGGACCCGACCACCAATCGGGTCCTGACCGTCAATTGCCGTGCCCACCAAGAAGATGGCCTCCACGCGGTCGACATGACCATCCGCCAGGCCGAGGACTACTTCTGCGCATCACCGGCCGCCAAAGCCATCTGGCCTGACGCCGAGCGCATTTCGGTCCGGCGCTGGCGCCCAGGCAGCTAGCCAGCGACCAGTCCTACGGCGCGCAGTATTCGCGAGCCGCGGCCAGCAGCTGCTCTGGCCTTGACGAGATCGCTGGCGAGTTGTGCTGGGTTTGCCGGTCGGTACGGGTCGCTGTTGTCGATCTGAGACGCCAGCATGTTCGACCGAATCCGGAGGTCGACCCCGGCCGGGCTGCGCAGGTTGTGCAGCAGACTCAGCGGGCTCCGAATCTGGGCTGCCACCCACGGCGGCGTCCCGGACGGGGAAACCAGGTTGAGCCCGGTCTCCAGCCGATCGGCTGCCGGCAGGATGATGCCGCACTCGTCGTCTCCGGCGGCGGCAACCGGCGCAGCCGTCAGGCACATAGTGACCGCGGCAACCGAGAGCGGCACGCTGAGGATTCGTCGATGCATTGGCCCTACCTTTGCATTGAATCGACTGTTCAACCACCACTTTCACCCGATCAAGATGCACTACGACCGAGGTGATGCTGCGACGACGAGGTCGAGCTCCTCCGCGATTTCGCGCTGCAACGCCTCGACTGCGCTGTCGCGGGGCATGACCTTGACGCCGGGCTGCATGAACGCCGACGCGCCCGGCTTTCGGGCGAGGAATACGCGATCGTGCGCGTCGACGATCACCGCTGCGGCGATGCGGATGAGCGGTCCCAGAGTTCTTGTCCGCCACGGTCGTTGAGTCCAACCTCGAATGACTGCTGTCAGCTGAGCGGCGCCAGGGTCGGGCACTCATCTCCGCCCGTGTGCCAAAGCGTGCCCCGGCTGGAACGCCCTCAGGAGGTCAGCGGCTCGAACATCTGCCTGGGGTCGATACCGAGTTGGCGGTCGACGTGCCTCGCGCCAGCAGGTGATGAGCCCATCGCTGAGGTCGAAGATCGCGACGACGTTGAACATCACGATGGTGCCACCCAGGTCGTTCACGTCGACGCGCTCGACCACGACGGTGTCACCGCTGGACACCACCATCGAGCGGCATCCCCGGATCGATCTCGCCGCGGTACGCGAGCAGTTCCGTCCCGCCGCTGATTCCCGAGAAGTGCGTGGTGACAAAAACCTCATCCGGCCCCGGCTCGGGCAGCGCGACGGCGGCGACTCGGACCTGACGCGGGCCTGCGAACTCGACAGCGGCGGCGGACGAAGGCATCATCTCCTGACTATGGCCGCTGGTGAGCAGGCGAAACGGCACGTCGCGCGAGTGCTGCATGCTCACTGAGGTGGCGCGTGTCCCCATGCCCACGCCGTGGGGTGTATTCGACGTGCGGGCCTTCGAGAGCCCGACCGACCACGTCTACCTGGCCATGGTGCGCGGCAACGTGGAGCACAAGGACGGTGTCCTCGTCCGCCTCCACTCCGAGTGCCTCACCGGTGACGCGCTCGGCTCGCTGCGGTGCGACTGCGGCGTGCAGCTGCGGCTGGCCATGCGCCGGATCGTGGCCGAGGACTGCGGCGTGCTCGTGTACGCCACCGGCCACGAGGGCCGGGGCATCGGCTTGATCAACAAGCTGCGGACGTACGTCGAGCAGGACAAGGGCCACGACACGCTCGACGCGAACCTCCGCCTCGGCCTGCCGGTCGACGGGCGCACCTACGACAACGCGGCCGCCGTGTTGTCGGCGCTCGACCTGCGGTACCGTGCGGCTGCTGACGAACAACCCGAGGAAGGTCGATGGCATGCGGCGGGCGGGAATCGACGTGGTGGCGGTTGAGCCGCTGCCGACCGCGCCGCACGCCCGCAACCTCGGCTACCTCCGCACCAAAGAGCGCAGGATGGACCATGTGGGGCCGACCGGGTCGGCGGTGACGCCCTGGGAATCCGGTCCCCTGCCGGCCGTCGACGCGAGTGCTCTGCTCGGTGAGGTACGGGCCGCTGAGGACCGGCCCTACGTCGTGCTCAAGTTCGCTCAAACGCTCGACGGACGCATCGCCACATCCACGGGCGATGCCAAATGGATCAGCGGCGAGGCCGAGCGCCGCATCTCGCACGCGCTGCGGGCCGCGTGCGATGCCGTACTCGTCGGCGTGGGCACCGTGATGACGGACGACCCGCTCCTGACCGTCCGCCTCGTCGCTGGAGCGTCGCCCCAGCGGGTCGTGCTCGACTCGACGCTTCGGCTGCCGCCCACGGCGCAGATCCTCGGCCCGGACGCGGCCACTACAGTGATCACGACGCGGCGCGCGTCGGCCGCCCGCCGGACCGCCCTGCACGAGCGCGGGGTGCGCGTCCACGTCGTCCCGTCCAGCCCCCGCGGCGTCGACCTTCCTGCCGCCCTGGCCCGACTGCGGGCGGCTGGCACGCTGACGCTCCTCGTCGAGGGCGGCGCCCGGGTGATCACGTCGATGCTCGGTGCCGGCCTCGTCGATCGCCTCGTGGTCGGGATCGCACCGACGATAATCGGAGCCGGCACCGAGGCAGTGGGCGCACTCGGGATCACCACCGTGGCCGACGGGATCCGGCTCGTCGACCGGTCGGTATACGTGCTCGACGACGACATGCTGCTGGCGTGGGACGTTGCGCGTTGCCGTTGAGTATGTTTTGGTGACACGCCTGGATCGGATTCCGGCGCAGTGGCAGGTAGGAGCGTGTCTGTTGTGAGATTCTGCGGGGGTGTCCGCTGACCGGGCGGCTGCTCCTTCGGGGGTAGTGACGTTTTTGTTCACCGACATTGAGGGTTCGACCCGTCGGTGGGAGGCCGATGCCAGGTCGCCAAGGCCACCTACCGCGACATCCTGGAACGGCGGGCTCGGGAGAACGCCGTCGACTTCGTCGAGGGTCTGGCCACCGCGCTCACGCCCATTGCGTTCTTCGAGACGTTCATGGTGAAAAGTTATGAGACCCTTGTCGACTCGGACACCAGGGTCGATGTGAACACCGGCATCGTCGCGGCGAGTCGGCTCCAGGCCGTGATCGGGTCCAGGGACTACAGCATCGATATCGCCAAGATGGTGGCACGGATTCCACGGCGCCGGACCCGATGTGCATGAGCAGCGCGCCTGGCGTGTGTTCGCTGACCGCACCGGCATCGGCTGGACTGTCACCGGTCGCGGTTTCCAGCAATGGGCAGTTCGGATTACGTAGATGAACGTCATTCTGTTCGTGTTCGCCGGCCGCAAGCAGAACATGGAACTCCAGCTCCCGCTAGTCAGGCGCATCATTACTGAGCATCCCAATGTCCAATATCACGTGTGGAATCTGTCGCGTAATGACGACGACAATCATTACCTCCGAGCCATCGAGGGTGAACGCATCACCGTCTTGAATGACTATTTTGGCATCGCCCCGTGGTTGGGGATCAATGCCATATATCGTCACTACGCTCACAACCCCAAGTACCGGGATCACCTATTCGTGAAGGTGGATGATGATGTCGTATTCATTGAAACGGGCCGGTTCGGGGAGTTCGTTGACGCCGTGAACGGCAATCGCGCGTCAGTGGTGACCGCGAAAGTCGTCAACAACGGGGCATGCACGCCCACCGAGCCGGGGTTGTGGACCGGCTTCGAGGCCCTTTCCTTGCCGTTGTTGGATGTTCACCTTAGTGGTGAGTACGCCGTGATGAGCCACACCTACATGTTCAAGCACTGGCGCGAAATGGTCGGCCAACCAGTTAAACTCATCAAGACCCGCGACTGGTTGTCAATCAACACGATTGGCTATGACTGGCGTATGGTCCGCAAAATCGCGCGCCGCGTCGGGACGCCATCGCCGGGGGATATCGCGGGCCGCAGCTTCACGCCCAGCACCAAGATCGGCGATGAGGGCATGGTGAACATGCTGCCGCGCTTGATTTTTCAAGGGTTTCTGACCGCTCATCTTTCATTTGGCCCACAGCACGCCCATCTGACCGATGCCCAGTTGTCACTGTGGCGGAAGCGTTACGCCGCAATCGGACAGCAGTATCTCGACGCATGAACGTCGCCATCGTCATCCCTTTCAGAGACCGCGGTAATGACCCACTGCGCCCGGCCAATCTGAGGTGCGTCATCGAGCATTGGGACGGCTGCGATGTGCCTGTCTGGCTCAGCGACGACGGGCGGGTGGGAGACGCACAGTTCAACAGGTCGCAGGCCTACAACCGCGGCGCCTGGTTCGTAGATGCGGATGTGGTCGTGTTCGCAGAGGCCGACATGCTGGTGCCCTACAGCCAGATACGGCAGGCCGTCGCGATGGCGGCAGCGGCCCCGGGTCTGGTCGTGCCGTTCATCCAGTACCGCTACCTCACATCCGAAGACTCCGGCCTGGTCCGCGCGCACGACATCGAGCCCGGCGACTGCATCCCGGAATCCACCATGGACAACGGTGAGAGCATCGGCGCCATCAACGTCGTCAGTCGCGAGACGCTGGACGCGATCGGCCAGTGGGATGAGGTCTTCGAGGGGGCCTGGTACGACGACGTGGCGATGAAGATCGCCTTCGAGGTGTGCGCAGGCCCCACCCGGTGGGTCGATGGCCCGGCCTGGCACCTTTGGCATAAACCAGGTTTGGGTGGGTCGCATCTAACCGCAGAAGACAAGGCTGCTACTGCCCGGAATAAAGAGCGATTAGAGCTATATCGACAGGCCACCACCCCCGAGCGTATCCGCGAGCTGACTGCGGGTGGGCACTAGCTTCGCTTGGGTGTCGATGAAGGTGGCGAAGTTTGGTCATGTCCAGCGCCAGCCCGGTCGGGTCGAGCCCGAACTCGGTGACCATGCGGCGGGAAAGCCGGGTTTCGATCTCGCGCAGCTGCCCCTCGCCGAGGCGGTCCATCGCGTCACAGAACCGACGGTGATCCACCGCGGCCCCGTTCAGCCGCACCCACCGCGGGGTTGCGATCAGGACATGCGGTGAAGCTACTGATATCCAGGAGGGACTGCGGCGGTTACCGCGGACCGGCCTGAACGCCGACCTTCGAGGCGCTGAAAGTGCTTGCCGCGCAGACTGATCAGCGGTTATACGAGATTAGACGCGGGCGAGTTCGCCGCCTTCCACCCTGCTCAGCCGCCACTCGCCATCGCCGAGCAGTTCCAGATGCTCCTCGTGATGCTGGCCGACAGTGCTGCGGTGGGTGACACTGACCAGGACGGTGTCCGGGAGCTCGGCGCGCACCATGTCGTACAGCATGAACTCCAGGCCCTCGTCGAGCGCGGACGTCGCTTCGTCGAGGAATGCCACCTTGGGTTTGGTCAACAGGATGCGCGCGAACGCGATGCGCTGCTGCTCGCCGGGCGAGAGCACCTTGGCCCAGTCGGCCACTTCGGAGAGACGCTTGGCGCACTGGGGCAGCGCCACCTTAGTCAGCACACGGTGCAGTTCCTCGTCGGGGATCTCGCCGGGTTCCTTGGGGTAGGACACCACCGCGCGCAGGTCACCGAGCGGGACGTACGGCATCTGCGACAGGAACATCGTCTCGTTGGCGCCGCCGGGGCAGCGCAAAGTGCCTGTGGTGTACGGCCACAGCTGTGCCAGGCTGCGCAGCAGCGTGGTCTTACCGACGCCCGACTTGCCGGTGATGATCAACGTGTCGCCAAGGTTCAGGCGCAGATCCAGCGGCCGGATCAACTGCTCGCCGGCCGGGGTGCGCACCTCGACGTCGTCGAGTTCGACCAGGCAGTCCCTGCTGGGCGTGACGGTCAGCGACGGCAGCGCGCGACCCTCCTCGTTGGCCGTCACCAGCCCGTGCAAGCGGATGATCGACGCGCGCCAGCCGGCGAAGCTGTCATAGGCGATACGGAAGAACGACAGTCCGTTCTGGATGTTGCCGAACGCCGTCGCGGTCTGCGTGACGTCGCCGAACTTGATCTGCCCGGCGAACAGCCGGGGCGCCTGGATCAGCCACGGCGGCAGGATGATGATCTGGCTGATTGAAAAGTTCCAGCCGAAGAAGCGGATGATGCGGTTGATGTAGCGCTTGTAGTTCGACACCACCGGTTGGAATCGCCGATGCAGCTGCAACCGCTCCGCGGCTTCGCCGCGGTAGAAGGCCACCGATTCCGCGGCATCCCGCAACCGCACCAGGGCGTAACGGAACGCGGCGTTGTACTTCTCGTTGTTGAAGCTCAGCCAGATGATCGGGCGGCCGATCCAGAATGCGACGATGGACGCGAGGAGGACGTACGCGAAACCGATCCAGAACATCGCCCTGGGGATGGTGACGCCGAACAGCGTCAAGTTCCCGGACAGGTGCCACAGGATCGCGGTGAACGAGATCACCGAGACGACGGCGTCGATCGCGCCGAACAGCAGGGTGTTTCCGGTGGTGTTGTTCGGGGTGTTGGGCAGCGGCCCGACTCCGGCGGTGAAGATGTCGATATCGGACTGGATGCGCTGGTCAGGGTTGTCGATCCGCTCGTCGATGAAGCGCCCGCGGTAATACGCCTGGCCGGTCAACCAGTCACCGGTCAGCCGGTCGGTGAGCCAGACCCGCCAGGCCAGCATGAACCGCTGCATCATGAACAGGTCGAGCATGACGCGGGCGACGTGCACGGTGGCCAGGATCGAGAAGATGCCCAGCGAGGTATAAAAGCCGTGCTTGCCAGACTCTTTGACCGCTTCGTCGCCTGCGCCGATGCCGGTGAACGCGGCCTGCGCCGCCGACATCATGTCGTTGTTCTGATAGCTGAACAACACGTTGAGGCGCACCCCGACGATCACCGACAGCAGCAGTGCCGCCAGCCACAGCCACACCTTCACGCTGTGCGGGCCGGTGAAGTAGGCGCCGGTGATGCGCCAGAACTGCCGGCCCCATGTCGTATAGCGCGCAATCAGCGCCAGCACCACCAGGGTGCACACCGCGGCGATCGCCCACGCCCTGGCGATCCAGATCGCCGAATCGAACAGCGCGCGCCCCCAGCCGATCGAGAACGTAAACAGATCGTTCACCAGTGACTTCTCCTACCCTGGGGTTCTCCCGTATTGCGCAACTCTGCGGCGAAGCTACCGCAGCGACCGCCCGCGACGACGCCTCGAAAAGATGCCGGGAAGCAGCCGTGGTGTCCGCGCCGGATCCGGCACGGCGGAGGTGCCAGAGTGCAGCGTGGTGAGCTGAGCGCCGACAACGCCGTCCGGTAGCGATGCGGTGCCGCTGCGTCGGCTGATTTGAGAGACACGCCCTGCGACCCAGAGCCCCCAGACGCTACGGCCGAACGACTCGACCAGCAGGCCCAGCGCGACAAGGAGCATCGCGGTGGTCACGACCTCGGGCAGGATGTCGGCCGCCGAAACGGTCAGCACGACGCCCACGATCGCGGCGACCACCCTGGCCCACTGCCGAGGCGGCAGCGAACCGCGCAGCCACGGCAGCACCCAGCCGGCGGCCACGAACGCATACCGGGCCAGACCCATCGCGAGCACCCACCAGCCCGACTCACGTGCGACGTACACGCTCAGGACCATGATCAGAAACGCGTCGACCTCCATGTCGAATCGCGCCCCAAACGCCGAGGTGGTGTCGGTGCGCCGAGCTACCCGGCCGTCGACACCGTCGAGCACCAGCGCGACCGTCGAGAGCGCCACGAGGATCGCTGCAGGCGCCTGGCCCCCGAACGAATCCACCGTGAGCGCCGCGACCCCACAAGCGAGGACTGCGCGGGCCAGCGTCACACAGTCCGCCGGCCCCAGTCCGACCTGGCTGTGACGCGTCAGCGCGCGAGCAAGCAGAGCGGCAAGCCCGGCTCCGCAGGCGACACCGGCCAACCAGCCGGGCGCGTCGAGGCCGGTGGTCGCCGCGAGGACACCGAGGAGCGCGAGCAGGCAGACGATGCCGGTGAGCGGGCCGGTCGGGGCCCGGCTGCGCACTTGACCAACTCGACGCACCGTGCCTCCGTATCTCAGGGGTACGAACAGTCATACGGTAAAGGCGACTCTTTAATTCATTTTGATTCATTCGGGCGGGAAGAGGAGGGTGCGGGTGCCGATGGAAGCGCGCGCGTTCTGGATCCGCGAACCCGGCCGGGGCGAGATCCGCACGGTCCAGCTGCCGGAGCCAGGTCCGGGCGAGGTGCTGGTGCGCACACTGCGGTCCGGGGTGAGCCGCGGCACGGAGGGACTGGTGTTCCGTGGCGGAGTCCCGCAGAGCCAGTACGACGTCATGCGGGCACCGTTTCAGGAGGGCGAGTTCCCCGGCCCGGTGAAGTACGGCTACCTCAACGTCGGCGTCGTCGACCGCGGTCCCGACGAGCTCCGGGGGCGCACCGTCTTCTGTCTCTTCCCCCATCAGACGGCGTACGTCGTACCGGCCGACGCCGTGACAGTGGTCCCCGACGATGTCCCGCCGGAGCGTGCCGTCCTCGCCGGCACGGTGGAGACCGCGGTCAACGCCCTGTGGGACGCCGGGCCGCTGGTCGGCGACCGGATCACGGTCGTCGGCGCCGGCATGGTCGGGTGCTGCGTCGCCCGGCTGGTCGGTGGCGTGCCGGGAACGCAGGTGACGCTCGTCGACGTGGACGACACGCGTGCGCACATCGCGTCCTGCCTCGGCGTCGACTTCGCGCTACCCGAGGACGTCCTTGGCGATCAGGACCTGGTGTTCCATGCCAGCGCGACGTCAGCCGGGCTGCAGCATTCCCTCGCCCTGCTCGCCGCGGACGGCATGGTCGTCGACCTCAGCTGGTACGGCGACCAGCCGGTCCAGCTATCCCTCGGTGGCGCCTTCCACTCCAGACGCCTCGGCATCCGCGCCAGCCGGGTCGGCGATGTCGCGGTGGCCCGGCGCGGACGGCGTACCGCGGCCGAGCGGCGCGCGCTCGCGCTGGACCTGCTCACGGATCCGGCCTTCGACGCGCTGCTCACCGGCGCATCGACGTTCGACGAGCTGCCCGACGTGATGGCCCGACTGTCCGACGGCCGGCTCCGCGCGCTCTGCCACACGCTGACCTACGACGAAGGTGGGGACCGATGTTCAGTGTCACCGTCCGCGACCACGTGATGATCGCGCACAGCCTCCGCGGCGAAGTGTTCGGTCCCGCGCAGCGCCTGCATGGAGCGACCTACATCGTGGACGCGACCTTCTCCCGGGTCGAGCTCGACTCCGACGACATCGTCGTAGATATCGGCGCGGCCACCGAGGTGCTGCGTGACGTCCTGGCGGACTTCAACTACCGCAACCTCGACGAGGTGCCAGAGCTCGCGGGCCGCAACACAACCACCGAGATCCTCGCGAGGCTGATCGCGGACCGGCTCGCCGGCCGTGTCGAGGGCGGCGGGCTCGGGGGCTCCGCGAGTGAGCTGGCCCGGATCGTGGTGACCCTGCGCGAGTCGCACATCGCGTGGGCGAGCTACGAACGGTCGTTGTGAACGAGGTGCACGTCGTGGTCCCCTGCGGGATCGACGACCCGCGGCGTCCGAGCGGTGGCAACGTGTACGACCGCCGGGCCTGCCGCGGGCTTGCCGCGCTTGGCTGGTCGGTCCACGAGCACACCGTGCCCGGCCGGTGGCCCCGGCCGGACGCGCCGGCCCGCGCGGCCGTTGCTGCGGCGCTGGCCCAAATGCCTTCTGGCTCACTGGTTCTCGTCGACGGCCTGGTCGCGTCGGTGGCGCCGGAGGTGCTGGAGCCGCAAGCCGGCCGGCTGCGCCTCGTCGTACTCCTGCACATGCCGCGGGACGAGCCGCGCGAGGTCGCGGCGCTGTCGGCGGCGTCTGCGATCGTGGCCACGAGCGAATGGACCCGGCGGTGGCTGAGCGACCACTACGCGCTGCCCGGGCATCCCGTGTACGTCGTGCCGCCCGGCGTCGACGCAGCCGAAGTGGCGGCCGGTACCCCGTCTGGCGGGCGGCTGCTCTGCGTCGGAGGCGTCACCCCGCTCAAAGGCCAAGACCTCCTGCTCGACGCACTGGCCACGGTCGACGACCCCGCCTGGCAATGCGTCTGCGTCGGCGCACTGGACCTCGACCCGGAGTTCGTCGCACACCTGCGACGGCTGGCCGAGGACAAGGGGCTCGGCGATCGGGTGCGCTTCACCGGCCCCCTCACGGGGGACGAGCTCAACCGCGCGTACGCAGAGGCGGACGTCCTGGTGCTGGTCTCGCGCGCGGAGACTTACGGCATGGTCGTCACCGAGGCGCTTGCCCGCGGGCTTCCGGTCATCGCCGGGGAGGTCGGTGGCGTACCTGAGGCACTCGGCCACGCTGCCGACGGCAGCCGGCCCGGCCTGCTGATCCCGCCCGGCGACCCACAGACTCTCGGGCAGACGTTGTGTCGCTGGCTCGGTGACCCCCGGGAGCGGGAGCGGCTCCGCGCCGCGGCCCGGTCCCGGCGGCAGAGACTCTCGGACTGGGCGCAGACCTCGCGCGAGCTGTCGGCCGTGCTGTCCGAAGTCGCCGGATGACCAGATGAACCAGCAGCAGGTGACCCCCGTATGACTGTCGCGGGATACACGCAGGTGATGGGAGGCACCGCCGTCAGCCGAAGCATCTGGACCTGGGCGCGCCTGGTGGGTGGCGCCGCGATCCTCGCCGTCCTGGTCTGGCGGGTGGGCGCCGGCCCATTCGTGGACGGGCTCAGACTGACGACTGCCTGGGCGCTCGCCGTCGCGGTGGCGATCACGTCGCTGAGCACGTTGTGCTGTGCGTGGCGGTGGAGCCTTGTCGCGGGTGGACTTGGCGTCGATGTACCTATGCGTAAGGCGGTGAGTGCCTACTACCGGTCCCAGTTCCTCAACTCCACGCTTCCTGGCGGGGTGCTGGGCGACGTGCAGCGGGGCGTGCTCCACGGGCGTGCCGTCGGCGATCTGGGGCGGGGTCTGCGGTCGGTCGCGTGGGAGCGAGCGTCGGGGCAGGCCGTACAGGCGTTTCTGACGGTGGCCGTCCTGCTTCTGGTCCCGCCCGCAGGCTCTCTTCGTCTCGTGGTCGCCGGGGTGGCCGCGGCCGTCGCCGGCGTCGCGCTGGTCCTCGTACTTCTGCGCCTGAATCCAGGGCGCCTGCCGACCCGGATCGCGCGCACCGTCACCAGCGACCTCCGCTGCTCGGTCCTCTCGAAGCGGGCCTGGCCGGGCATCGTGCTCGCCTCCACCGTCGCCGTGATGGGCCACGTCGCGGTGTTCGCGGTCGCGGTGCGGGTGACCGGGACGGAGCTGCCGGTGGGTCGGCTGCTCCCACTCGCACTGGTCGTGCTGATGGCCTCGGCTATACCGACGAACATCGCCAGCTGGGGCCCGCGCGAGGGTGCGGCCGCGTGGGCGTTCGGCGCGGTCGGGCTGACCGCTGCAGAGGGCGTCACCGTTGCGGTGGTTTACGGCGTGCTCGCGCTGGTCGCCACGCTGCCCGGTGCCGTCATGCTGGTGGCCGGGCGAGCGCACCGTCGGGACGGCGCGGGCGAGCTGACTGGGGCGCACGCGGAGCGAATCGGGGGCGTCGTACATGCCTGATCGCCCGTACACCCTGCTCAGCTGCGGCATGTCGATCGACGGCTACATCGACACCGCGACCGACCAACGTCTCGTGCTGTCCAACGATGCCGACCGACCGGGTCGACGCCGTGCGTGCGGACAGCGACGCGATCCTCGTGGGCGCCGCAACCCTCCGCAACGACAACCCCCGGCTGCTGGTGCGTGCGCCGTCGCGGCGCGCCGAGCGCATCGCCCGCGGCCTGCCGCCAACCCCGATCAAGGTGACCGTCACCAGTCGCGCTCAGCTGGACCCGTGCGCCGCCTTCTTCGTCACCGGTGACACCGAGAAGCTGGTCTACGGTTCCTCCGACGCCGTCGCGGAGGCTCGGTGCCGACTCGGGGCGGTCGCCACGGTCGTCGACGGCGGGCGGCCGATCGAAATGTGCCGGATCAGCGAAGACCTGCGCACCCGCGGCGTCAGGCGGCTGATGGTCGAGGGGGGCGGGAAGGTCCTCATCCAGTTCCTCACGGCTGGCCTTGCGGACGAGCTGCCGCTGGTCGTGGCGCCTTTCTTCGTGGGCGACTCCCAGGCGCAGCGGTTCGTCGGCGATGGAAGCTTCCCGTGGAACCCAGACCGCCGCGCGGAGCTGGCGGAGGTGCACCAGTTCGGCGACGTCGTACTCCTGCGCTACGCGCTCTCGGACCGTTTCGACCAGGGATGAAGGAGTGCACGATGCTGCACGCACGGTGGACCTCCCGTGCGATGAGGTGCTCGACGCCGAGGCGTAGGGCACAGACTGCCGTCGACTTCTGACTGTCATTTCGGCCGTACCAGCAGATCCTGGTGGTGCACGATGACAGACAGGTGGCCGGCGGCTGCCTCGGCCAGGCGTCGCCTCGCGTACGACGGAGCATGGGCCCGCAGATCGGGTCGCTGCTCGCATGCCCCGGCCAGCCAGCCGGTGAACCACGCGGCCGCGAGTGCGGCGTGACCGGGGCCGAGCCGCCACGGGCTCGGGCGGACCAGGACTTCGAGGCCCAGCCGGGTGAAGCTGTCGACCGCGGCGCCGACCGCGTCGGGACCGAGCAGCTTTCCGACGCTTGTGGTCCGTCGCTGATGGGCGTTGAACGCGTCTGTGACGCTTTGGTCGAACGGCTCGGCGGGCGTGATCTCGACACGGCCTGTGACGCTGAGGGCGATCAGCACCGGGCAGTCCGCCCCGGCACAGATGGCGACGAGTCGTTCGAGCTCCGCGGCGGTCATGACGTCCAGCAGCGCCGAGGCGGTGATGAGAGCTGCGCCCGCCAGCTCCACGAGCTCCATCCGGGTGATGTCGCGCCGACGGGCCTCCATCGTGACCGGCGTGCCGTCGGAGGCCCTGTCCGGCGGGTCTGCGGCGGCGAGGGTGAGCAGCTCGTCGTCCCTGTCGTACATGACCCAGTGTTGGGGTCCGGGCAACCGCACCGCGAGCCAGCGGGCCATCGACCCGGTGCCGCAACCGAGGTCGTGAATGGTCGCCCCGCCATGGGTCGGCAGGCACGACCGGACCTTCTCGACGAGCTCGGACGCGCGGGCTGCCGCGTCGACCGGCTCCCGCAACCTCAGCCACTCCGAGCTGGCCCGCACCGGTCCGGTCGTCATGCCGCCTCCGCCAACGCCTGATCTCTCACGAGCCGCTCACCTCGCCCTCCAGGTGGCGCGCGAGACCCGCCTCACGCCGACTGCCGCCTCATGCCCAGCGCGATGCCGATGCGTGCCCAGGACATCCCGCGGTCGCGCAGTTCGCGCACGCGATCGCGAAGTCCCGCTTCGATATTCGTCGCCGATGTGGACGCGATCCGTTCCAGCAGCTCGTCCTCCCACATCAAGGCCCCACTCGGTAGTGACGGCGGCTCGGCGGGTACGGCCTGGCCGACGACCGCAACACACTTGTCGACGCAGGCGTCATAGACGCAGATGCCTGCCCGGCGATGAGCGTGGCAACCCTCACCTGGGGGAGAACACCGACTTCAAGGACGACCGCGTCGGACCCAGCCTCGCAATCAGCGGCGCCGTCGCCAAGCAAATCATCGAACACAAACAGCATATGCGGGAACGCTTCCCGGACACAGCGCTGGCCGACCTTGCGCTACTGCCATGAGCCGGCATGTTGGCGCCGTGGTTCACCGAGCCGGCGAGGTGGCGGCCCTCCGTGGCCGCCTTGCCATGGCCCTCCGGCCCACGACGCAGCGTATGGCCAGGCAGTGAACGGTTGTCCGCCCCACGTCGTGGATAACGTAAGCGGACCATCCCATGGCCGCGCGAGTGGAAGGACTTCTCTACACCAAGGGCCAACACGCCCTCGCACTGAAAGGGCTGACACTGCAATGAGATCAACGGTTATCGCGGTGGCGATCCGGCTGGCCATCAGCGCCTCGCTCGCGGTCAGCGGCGCCATTCACGTCTACCTCTATGTCAACGGCTACCGCGACATCCCCATAGTCGGCCCGGGGTTCTTGGGGCAGGCCATCGTCTTTTGTGTCCTGGCCCTGCTGATCCTCGTCGGCGGACCGGATTGGCTGCGGTGGGTCGCGGGCGTGCTTTCCGCCGGCGCACTGGTCGCGTTCGCGCTGTCGCGCACGGTCGGGCTCTTCGGATTCGCCGAAGCGGGATGGAACCCATCACCGTACGCGGCGGTCAGCGTGATCGCCGAAGTGCTCACCGTGGTATTCGTTGCGGCCTCTGTGCTGAGCAGCCGCACCAAAACCCCATTACCCTAACAGCGCTCACACCAGGCCGCAGGTGTGACAACGGCACAATCGTTCGCTCACCCAGAGCATCGATCAGCTTCACCGATCCGCCGGAATCGTTGCCACTGTGCCGTTCGGGCAACGCGAAGGCGGGCGGGTGATCCACGTCCCGGCGGTCGTCTGGATTAGCTCACCGAGCACGGCTTGAAGCCTATGACGTTGGGCATCAATACCAGTAGCGGCGGCCACCGACTGGGCGGCCCATTCGGCCTAGTACCAACAGCACGAGACCGATGACGAGGAGGATCCAGCCGATAGTGGCGATGATTCCTGGCACAGGAAGTAGGTAGCCGACGAGGATGAGGATGACACCGAGAACGATCACGGATTTGGCTCCTTCCGTGCGTGAACCACCGGCGGCATATCCCCGGAACCAACCGCCGAAACGCGCGGCCAGGCAACGGGCCGCCCACTGATACGGGGATGACAGGTCGCAGTCGTCCGAAATGACCTGTCTTACAGCATTTTTGCGGCTACCGCCCAGGTGCACTACAGGTTGGTGGTACGCACCTGGGCGGGTATCCGAACATCTCATGCAACACACAATTCCGAGGGAGATCGGTATGCTGCCAGGCGGGTTGCGCCAACCGGTTCTACACCATCGCCACCGATTGACCGAAACCTGCCTCACCGAAACTACTGCGCCGCGCCGGGCGCATCCTGGGTCTCGCCGTCGCTGACGCAGTCAGCCTGTTCGACCCGAGCGTCATTTCCGTCTGCGGCCAACTCGCTGGAACCGAAGAGAACCTCCCCGCTGGGATCCGCGAAATCGTTTAGCAACGGTCGCTACCCCTGGTGACCCGTCATCTTCAAATCGTGCGCAGCCAACTCGATTCTCGCGCGGGGCTTCTCGGACTCTCGGTACTCCTGTCGGAAGAAATCTTCTCCATCGAGCGGATCGGCATGCTCCTGGAAAGCCCGAAAACGGCCGCAACTGCACCGAGTTAGAGGAGTGACAGAAGGTTTGGGGAAGCCGCTTGGTTGGTGCGTATGCGACTGACCTCTCCGACACCACGTCGCGTCATCGCCAAACGAGCCGCCAACCATCGCGCTTTGCGTGTTGATGTCATCAACATCTGTCGCGTTTCCGCAGGTCATTTCGCGCTGTTTCGCGTCGCTATCACGTAGTCAGATTGGACATTTTCGCAGGTCACGCGCATTTCTGTGCCGAGTTCGATTCCCGGCAGCTCCACCAACCGTGGCTTCGCCAGGGCCATAAGCCGTGGCCAGGTTTCTTTCCATCAACCACGGCTGGCTGTCGCAGATCGCCTTAACCTGGGGTGGTTGACCACCTCCCATAGGTGGAGGAGTTCGGCGAGCGCACCTGAGGACTTCGATGAGCGCGTCGGATATGCCGAGATCGGTCGACATGACGTGAAAGGGCCGACCGGAGAGGGAGGCAGACATTCAGCGGCTGATCGAGCGCCTTCCACACGCATCGGGCTGCCACGTGCAGGACGCATGAACTGAGACCGCGCTGTTGACGCCGTCAACAACTCTCGACGTATCCCCAGGTCGTGGCACGTCTTTTCGCGTACTTTCAGGCACCATGAAAGAACGACTTTCCGCTGCTCAGGGGCCATTTCGGACGGTCAGTGCGAGGGATTTCGATTCCCCTTAGCTCCACTTCGTTGACACCCTGGTGTCCTTACTCGAACCCGGCGAAGTCGACGATTCGCCTGTGCTTCCCAGGATTCGCGGGTTGTCGGCTTTCGTAGCCGCCTTCAGTTGCGTCGGCTGGCTTCTTGCGCGAGTGCACAGGTGGACTCAGACCCAGCTTCGATTAGGCGTGCGACAGGTGCGCCTGCACGGTCCGCGGCGAAACGAGAGGTGCTCGGCTATGTCCTTGTTCGACAGCTCGGCGTGCAGGTTGTCGAGAAGTCTGGGGATCGCTGCAGACGCTGCATACCGGGTTGGCCGCTACGAGGTGGGCGGCCTTGAGGGCCTGATGGATCGGTCGCTTGGCCGCTGTCGTGTCCACATCATGCTTGCGCCGCCGCAGCACGGGTACTCGTCCGAGCACGATGACAGAAATGTCCTACAGAAGCACCGACGACATCGACCCTTGTGTGCGCGTCTACGGGACGCGAGTCCACAATCTACGGGGTGTCGACGTCGTAGCGCCGCGTGACGCGCTGGTCGCGTTCACCGGGATCTCTGGATCCGGCAAGTCGTCGCTGGCCTTCGGGACCATCTATGCCGAGGCCCAACGCCGCTACTTCGAATCCGTCGCTCCATACGCCCGTCGGCTGCTGTTGCCAACCGGCGCGCCCAAGGTAGATGACATCACTGGGCTGCCGCCCGCCGTCGCATTGCAGCAGCGCCGGGGTTCGGCGACCTCGCGGTCGACGGTCGGCACGGTGACCACCCTGTCGAACCTTCTGAGGATGCTGTTCTCCCGCGCCGGAACCTACCCGCGCGGGGCCACGGAACGGCTGGACTCCGATGCGTTCTCCCCGAACACCGCGGTCGGGGCATGCCCCGAGTGTCACGGGCTGGGACGAATCCACCAGGTGACCGAAGAGACACTGGTACCAGAGCCGTCATTGACCATCCGCGAAGGCGCAGTGGCCGCATGGCCGGGCGCGTGGCAGGGCCAGAACCTACGCGACATCCTTGTCACGCTCGGGTACGACATCGACAAGCCATGGCGCAAGCTTCCTAAGCGTCAACGCAATTGGATTCTGTTCACCGATGAGCAGCCGACTGTCGAAATCGATCCGCGCCGGCACCCCGTGCAGGCCGATTATTACTACAACGGCACGTTCTCCAGCGCCGAGCGCCACGTTCGCCACACGTTGGCCAACTCCCATAGCGCGATGATGCGTCGCCGTGTGCTGCAGTTCGTCGACAGCGTCGAGTGCCCGGTGTGCAACGGTTCCGGGCTGCGGCCGGAGGCGCTGAAGGTGACATTCGCCGGGCGCACCATCGCCGACTACGCGGCGATGCCGCTGGCCGACCTCGTAAACACGCTGGCCCCCACCGCTTCTCGGACCGATGCCGCCGCAGCGTACGAGTCCACGAAGTCCGGCGAGCTGACGGAAGTGGCGACCATGATCGCCGCCGACCTCGTCGCACGCCTGCAGATACTCATCGATCTCGGCCTTGGCTATCTCACACTCAGTCGTCGCACTCCGACGGTGTCACCCGGCGAACTGCAGCGGTTGCGGCTGGCCACTCAACTGCGTGCCGGCTTGTTCGGCGTGCTCTATGTGCTCGATGAGCCGTCGGCTGGACTGCACCCAGCCGACGTCGAACCACTGCTCGACGTGCTCGATCGCCTGCGGCGGGCGGGCAATTCGTTGTTCGTGGTCGAACACGACATGGACGTGGTGCGCCGCGCCGATTGGATCGTCGACGTCGGACCCGGGGCGGGGGAGGTTGGCGGGGACGTGCTCTACAGCGGCCCGGTACCAGGTCTGGCCGACGTCTCGGGGTCGGTCACTCGCAGGTACCTGTTCGACGGTGCCGGGCCGCCATCCCATCAATCCCGCACGCAGTCCGGGCGGCTGCGGCTGCGGGGGATCTGCTTTCACAATCTGAGAGACCTCGACGTGGACCTACCACTGGGGGTGTATACCGCGGTCACCGGAGTATCCGGTTCAGGCAAGTCGACGCTCGTCGTCAAGGTTATCGGAGATGTCGTGAACAGCCATCTCGGCACGGGACGCGCGCCCGAGCCCGCCGAATCCGACGACGACGAAACCGACGCCGAAATAATCGATCTCGATCACGATGCGAGCGTCGGTGTGACGGCAGAGGGAGTCGAGGAGATCAATCGGCTGGTATCAGTCGACCAGCGGCCGATCGGACGCACGCCGCGCTCGACGCTGGCGACCTACACCGGCTTGTTCGACGCCGTGCGCCGCGAATTCGCCGCGACCCCGAAGGCGCGTCGCCGCGGTTGGACACCGGGCAGGTTTTCGTTCAACGTGGCCGAAGGTCGCTGCCCCACCTGTCAGGGGGAGGGGTTCGTGTCGGTCGAATTGCTGTTCCTGCCAGGCACATACGCCACATGCCCGACATGTCAAGGCGCCCGCTACTCCGGCGAGACACTGGAGGTGCGCTATCGCGATCGGACGATCGCCGACGTGCTCGCGATGACCGTCGATGAGGCCTCGGAGTTTCTTGCCGACATCACCCCCGCGGCGCGGAGCCTGACCACGCTGCAAGAGGTGGGACTGGGATATCTCCGACTTGGACAGCCCGCAACCGAGCTGTCGGGTGGCGAGGCCCAGCGGATCAAGCTCGCCTCCGAACTGCAGCGGCCCCGGCGGGGGCATACGCTCTACGTCCTCGACGAACCGACCACCGGTCTTCACCCCGCCGATGTGGATCTGCTCGATAGTCAACTGCACCGCCTCGTCGACGCGGGCAATACCGTAGTGGTGGCTGAACACGACATGCGAATGGTCGCAGGTGCGGACTGGGTGATCGACCTGGGACCTGGCGCCGGTAACGACGGCGGTCGGGTCGTTGCGGCAGGCCCACCGACTAAAGTCGCACGTGCGAAACAAAGCCGCACCGCGCCGTATCTCGCGAAGCGGTTGGCGCCGTCCGCTACTCGATGAAGAAGTTGTGGTTCTTGATGAACCACTCGCGGCGCTCTTTCGGATATGTCGGCGAGCTGCGCCATTCCTCGAAGTAGTGCTCACCCACAACCTGGTAGCCAATGTGGGTGCCGTCGAACACCGCGTAGCGGGTCACCGGCCGTCGCAGCATAGGAGCGACCCTAGGACTATTTGCTGGATTAATCGCCCGGAAAGGACGAACTGGAGTCGCGAGGGATCGTCACTCCGTGATTCGTTGCGCTGCGCGGGACGCGGTAAAGAAGCGCACGTAGTTCTGGTCGATGTCGTCACCGAAGCCGGTGGTGTCGATCGCCCGCCGCCCCGGACGCGGCCGAATCGTCACGCCATGGTGTTGCAGCGCTCTGGAGACTGTCGTGGGGGAGATGCCGTACTGAGCAGCAAGCCAGCCCAATGAGCGGCCAGCGGCATAGAGCATGGCAACGTCGCTGACCTGTTCCTCATTCAGGCCCTGTCGACGGATGGCGACGCCTTGTTCGTGGAGGACGGTAGCGACCCGAGTCTTGGAGATGTCGAAGCGATCGCCGATCTGCTGGGTGGTCTCGCCAGCTTCGTACCGTCGCGCGATATCGGCAACGTCGTCGGCGGTCAAGAAGCGTTTCGAGCGAGATTTCGGGGCATCCCGGCGGGACAGGGGTGGTCGCGCCGGTGATTCGTTGATGCGTTTTTTTCGCAGTTCAGACCATTTCTCAGAGAGGTGGCCAAGGTTCGAGTTTCTTCCTATTGCCTCCACAGTGCGTGCGCAGTTTCGATCGCCGCGTTTAGACGGTCTCAGAACTAAGATTTGAAACGCGCCCGCCGAGACTGTCTGCGTTATGTGCGATTCCGGTTCTTGCTTGACATTTCGGTTCCGGTTCCTGCTTCCCGGTTCCGGGACACGGTTCCGGTAGGTGCGCGACAACAGTTCCGGTAGGTGCTCTACACCCCGGTTCGTTGCGAGCTGGTCGGGGTGCCCGCCCGCGCTCGCTCGGCGCGTAGCCGCGCTTCAGCGAGCACGTCTTCATCGAATGCGGTGCACGCGCAGTCTGCAGGAGCACACTCGCCAACCCACTCGCCGCCCTCGTTGGCCCAGTGGAAGCCTGCGGGTGGCCGCACAGACACATGTGCTTCGCCGACAGGATTATCGAAAATCTTGGCGTTCGCCCCTCAAGTGTGATCTGCTCATCGCAGCCATTTGCATCGATCGTGCATCGAAGCTTGGGCTTCCGCTCTCCGGACGCCCACCTGCGTCACGCTCGAACTGTTGGGCACATGGCCGTCGCGACTTGAGGGAAGGTAAACGGTGGACGTCCGAGCGCAGGTTTCGGAAATGAGTGAAGAGCAGCGCGCGGCACTCGCGCGCCGCATCAAGTCTCGCCTCGCCCACGCCGACTACCCCGCTGCGGATCACGACGTGAGCATCGCTGGGGGAGGCGTGGCGGCTCTAACGTTGGCCCTGGAGCTTCGCCGGACCCGACGAACCACACGGATTCTGGTCATCGAGCCGAACACTCACCCGGTGCCAGAGGTCACCCACACGGTCGGCGAGTCGACCGTCGAGGTGTCGGCGCACTACTTGCGGGACCGCCTGGGTTTGGGCGACCACTTGAGCACCGCACACATTCGAAAGATGGGCTTGCGGATGTTCTTCTCACACGAACGGAACAGCGATATCGCGCAACGGATGGAACTCGGAAGTTCCTCGTTCGTGCCGCAAGTGACCTACCAAGTCGACCGCGGAAGGTTGGAGAACGAGCTCGCCCGACGCTGCGTGGCCGAAGGCGTCGACATCACCTGCGGACGCGTGCGATCAGTCGAACTTGGGTCCGAGCATCGTCCGCACACGATCACCGTTCAGAACGGCGACGCAGTCACGCATACCACAGCACGGTGGATGGTCGACGCGTCGGGGCGCAACCGGATGCTGCCCCGGCAACTGGAGCTCAAGCAGGGCAACGGTCACGACTGCAACGCTGCGTGGTTTCGCGTCGCAACGGAGCTCGACGTCGGCCAGTGGAGCGACGACCCGGCCTGGCAGCGGCGGCTGGTCGAAGGCGACCGGGCGATGTCCACCAACCACCTGATGGGCGAAGGCTATTGGGTCTGGCTCATTCGACTTGCATCCGGTGCCACCAGCGTCGGTATCGTGGCCGACCCCGCGTTCCACGGGTTCGACGAGTTCAACACGTTGGACAAGGCCAAAGCGTGGCTTCGTGACCACGAACCGCAATGCGCCGCGGTGGTGGCGGAGCATGCCCACCTGATCAAGGACTTCCGGGTCATGAAGCACTACAGCCACGGCGCGACGAAGGTCTTCGACGGGCGCGACCGTTGGTGCCTGACGGGTGACTCCGGGATATTTCTGGATCCGTTGTACTCATCGGGACTGGATCTGGTCGCGATCGGCAACGGACTGATCACCGACATGATCGCCCGGGAACTCGACGGTGAGGACGTCGTCGCACGAACTCAGATCAGCGACTCGCTGTTCCGATCGCTCACCGAGATGTGGCTGGCCGTGTATCAGAATCAGTACACACTGATGGGCACGCCGACGGTGATGTCGGCGAAGATCATCTGGGACGTCGCGTTCTACTGGGGCTTCGTGGGGCTGCTCTACGTGAATGACCGGTTCACGAGCGTCGCGGACGACCCTGGCTTCGTGCCCTACCTCGAAGGGCTCATCGCGGTGAGCAATCGTGTTCAACGATTCTTCCGAGAATGGGCCGCAGTGGAAAGCGGCACCTCCTCCGTGCCATTCGTCGACTTGTATTCACCGCTCAACTTCATGGTGGCGCTGCACACCGCGATGATCGGGACCAGCCCGAACTTCGCCGAGCAGTTCGATGCGAACGCTAGGCTGCTGCGTCAGCTGGCAGGTCAGCTGGCCGAAACCGTCCTTGCGGAGAAATCGATGATGTTCGGCGCCGACGATGTCGTGCGACAGGTTCAGGCGTGGCAACGGGATTCGCTTCTACAAGAGCTGCGATCGACCTACCGCCACGAACAGGCGAGCAACCCGGTCAGCGGCGACTGGATCGTGACCACCTCACCGATCCTTCAGTCCAGTTGACCATGGAAACTGAGCACCGCGGCCGGGAGCCGTTGGCCATCGTGGGCATCGGATGTCGTCTTCCAGGCGGTGCCGATTCCGCGGAAAGCCTCTGGAACTTGTTGTGCAGCGAGACCGACGCCACCTGCGTCGTTCCCGAAACACGTTGGAACGCTGCGCGTTATCATGATTCGAATCCGTCGAAGGTCGGCAAGATCGTCACCCGCCGAGGCGGATTCCTCAGTGAGATCGATCAATTCGACCCGCAATTCTTCGGCATCTCCCCGCGCGAGGCGCACTCGCTCGATCCGCAACAGCGCCTCCTGCTACACGCCACGTGGGAAGCATTGGAAGACGCGGGAATACCGGCCGACAGCGTGGCCGGCACCGACGTCGGCGTATTCGTCGGCGGCTTCACCCTGGACTATCAGCTGCTGCAGAATCAAGGCCACACCAGTCGCTACCGCTTCAAGTCGCATTCCGCCATCGGGATGATGATGACGATGCTGGCCAACCGGATATCGCACGCCTTCGACTTCCGCGGGCCCAGCATGACGATCGACACGGCGTGCTCCGGTTCGCTCGTCGCGGTCCACCTTGCAGCGCAGAGCATTTGGAACGGCGAAAGCCAGCTCGCCCTGGCCGGCGGCGTGAACATCATGATCGGCCCCAACACCGCCATCGCGGAATCGAAGAGCGGATTCCTCAGCCCGCGAGGACGTTCCAGAGCATTCGACGATTCCGCGGACGGGTACGCACGCGGAGAAGGCGGCGCTGTCGTCGTCATCAAGCCGCTTCAGCAGGCGATCGACGACGGTGACGACGTCTACGCGCAGATCCTGGGCACGGCGGTGTCGCAGGACGGTCATACCGACGGCATCACGGTTCCTCGAGAGGAGGCCCAAGAAGCCGCGATCCGCACGGCACTTCGGCGGGCGGGCGTCGACCCGGCCGAGGTCGGATACGTCGAAGCGCACGGGACCGGAACGCCGGTCGGTGATCCCATCGAGATGCGAGCGCTTGCAAGCGCGTTGACGTCGGATCGAGAGGCTACGAAGCCCCTTTTGATCGGGTCGGTCAAGACCAACATCGGCCATCTCGAGGCAGGTGCCGGGGTAGCCGGACTGATCAAGGCTGCATTGGTGGTCAAGCACGGATACATCCCGGCCAATCTGCATCTCGAAACTCCCACGCGGCACGTCTCCTTCACGGAGCTGAAGCTGGACGTGCCACGAACGGGCCGGCCGTTTCCCGACTACGAACGACGGATAGTCGGGGTGAATTCGTTCGGTTTCGGGGGCACCAATGCCCACGTCGTGCTCGCCGAGTCGACTGCCCCGGCCCCTGTCCGCGGCCCGGTCGCGGACGACCGCGCTCCGCGCCCGCCGACCGTGCTGCCGTTCTCGGCCCGTAGCGAAGAGGCGTTGGTCGCCGTGGCCGGTCGGTTGGCCGAGCATCTGGGCGCCCACCCCGACGTCACGCTGGCGGAGCTGGGCTACACGCTGGGCCAGCGACGCATGCATCTGAACCACCGCCATGTAGTGATCGCTGACGGCATCGCCGAAGCGCGAGAACAACTTCAGGCCCTGGCCGACGGTGGCCAGATCGCTACCGGCCGCATCGTTGCCGCCGCGCCACGACTCGCGTTCGTGTTTACGGGAATGGGCCCCCAGTGGTGGAAGATGTGCCGAGGGCTGCTGGGCGTCTACCCGGCGTTCACCGAAAGCATGCAGCGCAGCGACGCGGAACTGTCCCGGTACACGGACTGGTCACTACTCGAGGAACTCCGCCGCGACGAGGCCACCTCCCGTATGGCCGAGACGGAGTGTGCACAACCGGCCAACTTCGCGATTCAGGTCGCCCTGGCCGAGCAGCTCCGCCAGTTCGGGCTAACCCCGGATGCCGTAATCGGCCACAGCGCAGGCGAAGTGGCAGCTCACCACATCGCCGGTCTGCTCACCTTCGAGCAGGCCGTCGAGGTCATCTATCATCGCAGCCGACTCCAGCAGCGCACCAGCGGACAGGGCCGCATGCTCGCCGTCGGTCTCGACACCGAAGCGTTGATGCAGACGATCACCGGCAAGCCGCTCGACGAGTTCGGCCGGCGGGTGTCGGTGGCCGCGATCAACAGCCCGTCGGCGGTGACCGTCGCGGGGGACGGCGATCTCCTCGACGACATCGCCCGGCAGTTGGACGAGGCCGGGGTCTTCCACCGGCAGCTCGCCGTGAAGGTGCCCTACCACACGCACTACATGGAGACCGTGAAGGACGATCTCTTGGACGCCTTGGCGGGTCTGTCATCGAAAGCTGCTGAATTCCCGCTGTATTCGACGGTCACCGGTGAACGATTGGACGGATACGAGGCCGGCGACGCCTACTGGTGGCAGAACACACGCGCGACCGTGCTCTTCGAACCGGCGATCCGCCGGATGTTGGAGGACGGGTACACGCAGTTCGTCGAACTGGGACCCCATCCCGTGTTATCGGCATCGATCTTCGAAACCGCTGGGCAGCAGAAGGTCTCGGTCATCGCGACCCAGCGTCGTGAGCACGACGACAGCCGCGCGTTGCTCAACTGCGTCGGCGCCCTGCATTGTCTCGGGCACGACATCGCGTGGAACGTCGTGCAGTGCCGCGAGGACGGTCGACTCGTCAAGCTGCCCTCCTACCCGTGGCAGACCAAACGGTTCTGGAACGAAACGCGCGAAGCCACGGAGTCCCTGTTCTACCGACCGGTGCATCCGCTGCTCGGGCAGTCGGTGAGCGGCGTGCATCCCACCTGGGAAGCCGAATTGAGCACCGTGCTGAACCCGTTCCTCGCCGATCACCGGATCCAGGGGAGTGTCGTACTTCCGGGAGCGGTGTACGTCGAAATGGCTCTGGCCGCGGCCAAGGCCACATACGGGTCGAACCACAGCGTGGACAACGTCGTCCTCCGTCGCGCCGTCATCCTCGACGAGACCTGCGACCCGATCCTGCGGACCACGCTCAACGAGACCGACGGCACGCTGGAGTTTTCCGCATTCACGGCAACGGTCGACGGAGACTCCAAGTGGACGATCACCGCGACCGCGGAACTCAACATCCTTCCGCCGGCGCCACGTGGTCACGACGCGTCGGACGGCGCCGAATCGATCACCTCGATCACAGGTGAGGATTTCTACGCTCGCACCGAGGCCATCGGATTCGACTACGGCGACGCATTCCGTTCCGTCCAAGGCGTGACCGCCGGTGAGGACTGGGCCGTCGCCGAGATCGCCGTTCCGACAGCGCTTGTCGGTGAACTCGTCGACTACCGCTTTCATCCCGCGCTGCTCGACAGCGCGTTTCAAACTCTCTTCGGTGCGCCGTTCCTGGGACAGGGGGAGCACGACGACCCCTTCCTTCCCACGCGAATCCGCCACTGCGCGTTCTACGGTGCGCCCGAGGAGCAGATGACGGTTCGTGTAGAGGTCGGATCGGAGACGGCCGAACAGGTCGAGTGCGACATCACGATCACCGGACGGCGCGGAAATCTGCTCGCTGTGATCGACGGCTTCACCGTGCAATCGCTGGCATCCTCGTCCCGCATGTCGCCCGATCGAATCGACAAGGGTCTCCTCGAGATTCAGTGGTGTGCAACGACGTCCGATGAGGTGGCCACGGACCAGACTGCTCAGTCTTGGCTCGTACTGGTCGATGCCGCAGGCGTCGGCGCCGGCATCGCGGACGAACTGCGAATGCGCGGCCATCGTGTCCGCACGGTCGGGCACGGGCAGGTCGATGAACCGGAGCAGATGAGCGTGTTGCTCACCAACCTCGCCGGCGAAGGCGACCTTGCCGGCATCGTGGACTGCTGGCCACTCGACATGGGCTGCGACGACGTGGCCGAGAACCACCGGCTCGGTGCCTTCACCGTCCTTCGGCTCGTCAAGGCGCTGGCCCAGCACGACACCCTCAAGCCCCGGCTCTATCTCGTCACCGCCAACGCGCAAGCCACCCCAGGAACTCCGCTGCGCGCCGTCGACCAAGCCGCCATCTGGGGGCTCGGTCGCGTCGTCGGGCATCAGGAATTCGCCGAGTACTGGGGCGGTCTCATCGACATCGACGACGCAGACGACCGCACCGACACGGCCGTTCGGATCTGTCGGCACCTCCTCGATGGTTCGTCCGAGGATCAACTGGCAATTCGCGGCGACACGACGTTCGTCCCGCGCCTGCGTCCATGTCTCGATCTGACCAAGCCCTTTCCCACCAAGCTCACTCCCGATGCGACCTACGTCGTCACGGGCGGAGCGGGAGCGCTCGGCCGCATCGTGGCCACCTACCTCGCGGAGCGCGGAGCGCGGCACATCACGCTGCTGAGCCGCAGCGCCGTACTCCCCGAGGCGACCGTCGAGACGATCCGCACGATCGAACAGCGCGGCGTTCATGTCACCACCGCCAGTGTCGACGTCACCGATGAGCGACAGGTGACAGCCTGGCTGAGCGACCGCACGCGGGCCGGCCGCCCTCCGGTACGTGGCGTCATCCATGCCGCGGGATCGGTACACGACCAACTGCTGGTGAACATGAGCGAAGACGACTTCGCGAAGGTGGACGCGACCAAGGTCATCGGTACTCGGTTGCTGCACAAGGCCTTCGAGCAGGACGAGTTGGAGTTCTTCGTGATGTTCGGGTCGGCAGGTTCGACCATCGCCTCGCCGGGGCAGGGGAACTACGCCGCCGCCAACGCCTTTCTCGACGCCTTCGCGCACTATCGCCAGGGCCAGGGCCTCCCGGCGCTCACCATCGGGTGGGGGCCGTGGTCGGTGGGAATGGTCGAGGAGCTGAAGTTGGAGAAGATCTACGCCGCGCGTGGAATCGAGTTGATCACCCCCGCGGTGGGCGCAGGAATCCTCGACCGACTGATCAACCAGAAGGCCGCCAACGTCGTTGCGATCAGCGCCGACTGGAGGCGGGCTCGCCAGGCCGGGTTCGGTGGACGGTTGCCGATGATGTTCTCAGAACTCGGCTTGGCCGAAACGCGCTCCGCCGACGCCGATTTCGATGGATCCATACTGGACGTACTCGCGGCTACCCCCGAGGGTGACCGGCGGGCCGTCATCGCCGATTCGATCACTGACATCGTGGCTTCTGTTTTCGACTTCGCCACGACTGACTTCGAGTCCGACGACATGCTCGACGACATCGGGTTGGATTCCATGATGGCCATGGAGTTCCGGTTGAGGATCAACATGACGTTCTCGATCGATCTGCCCGTGCTCGAGATCCTCCGAGGCGTCAGCGTGAATTCATTGTCCGATCGAATACTCGCCGAGCTTCACGCGATTCACGGCGTGGTGCCTGCGGACACGGAAGAGTCACCACCACCGCAGCCCGCCGCCGTCGACGAGGTGGAACAGCTGATGGGCGAACTCTCGGACGCCGAGCTGCGACAGCTGTTGGCCGAGTTGGAGACTCAGCCGGAAGCGGACGGGGCGCAGTCGTGACGTCCGCGGTGAGCGTGCGCGGTTTGTCGAAGGCCTACGGGCGAAAGTCCGCGGTGCGCGACCTTGATCTCGACGTCGGGCATGGCGAGATCTTCGCGATCCTCGGTCCCAACGGGGCAGGCAAGACGACGACCATCGAGATCCTGGAAGGCCATCGGAAACGCGATGGCGGGCATGTGCAGGTCCTGGGCGAAGATCCTGGGACGGCAGGGCGAAGCTGGTGCGCCAGGATCGGCATCGTGCTGCAGGAAGCCAGCGACTTCGGGATGCTCACGGTGCTGGAGACCGTGCGCATGTTCGCCAAGTGTTATGGCAAGGCGCGAATCCCTGAGGACTTGCTCGAACTCGTCGGATTGGACGCAAGTTCGGGTGCGCGGGTCAGGACGCTGTCCGGGGGACAGCGGCGCCGACTGGACGTCGCGCTCGGCATCATCTCCGAGCCCGAACTGCTCTTCCTGGACGAACCGACCACGGGGTTCGATCCCGAGGCGAGAAGCCAATTCTGGGAGCTGATACGACTTTTGGCCGACGACGGCACCACCATTCTGCTCACCACCCATTACTTGGAGGAGGCCGCCGCCCTTGCGGACCGCGTAGCGGTCATGGCCGGTGGCCGCTTGGCCGCGGTGGATTCGCCTGCGCGACTGACCGCACACGTCAGCTCGACCGCAACCGTCCGGTGGATGGAGGGAGCCGTGCTCCACGTCGAGCAGACCGACCACCCGACCGAACTGATCAGGCGGCGGTCGAGAGAGGGCTCGGAACTGGCCCAGCTCACGGTCACTCGGCCGTCGCTGGAAGACGCCTATCTACACTTGATCGGACTGGCGTGATGGCGATCGAGCCCGTGGCGAACGCCATCAAGCCCAGTCATCGCAAGGGCCCCTCGGGACAGGCACTCCCGTCCTCGGTACGCATCGGCTTCTCCCGAGTCGTTCCCGAGCTGAAGATGTTCTACCGCCGCCCAGAACAAGTGGTGCTGACCTTTTCGATGCCTGCGCTGATCTGCTTGCTGCTCGGGTCCATCTTCTCGGCGAAACTGCCTGGTACACAGACGAGTACCGGTGCCGTGATCGCAGCGAGCATGCTAGCTTACGGAGTCCTGTCGACGTCATTCATCAACTTGGGCATCGGCATCGCGGCTGACCGCGAAACAGGCGCCTTGAGGCGCCTGCGTGGCACGCCAGCGACCGCGTCGTCGTACTTCATCGGGAAGATCATGCTGGTTGCCGTCGCCAGTCTCGCCGAGGCCGTCGTCCTTCTGTTGGTGGGGGTACTGGCCTTTCAACTCCGACCACCCACGGACGTATTCGGATGGTTCACGCTGACGTGGGTGTTCATCCTGGGCATCATCAGCTGTTCGCTCCTGGGCATATTCGTCAGCAACTTCGCCAGCAACGCAGTTTCTGCTGCCGTCATCACCAACGGTCCAGCAGTCGGCTTGCAGTTCCTGTCGGGCACCTATGTGCCGCTGATGGTGCTACCGACGTGGATGCTCATCGTTGGATCGATCTTTCCCGTCAAGTGGATGGCGCAGGGGTTTCGGTCGGCGTTGCTGCCTGCGCAGATGGTCGTCTTCGAACCCGCTGGCAGCTGGGAGCACTGGCGGACGTTCGTGGTCCTCGTGGCGTGGTGTGGGGGCGGTCTGATGGCGTGCCTCTACGTATTCCGCTGGTCGGATCAGGATTGACCTAGGAGGCCCGATGCCGCCATTGCTCACGATCACCTACCACCTCTTCCTTCAGATCGCCGTGATACTCCTGACCTACCGCCTGCTCTGGCCGCTGTTCCGCCGACTCGCTCAGGTGCAGGTGGTGGCGATGATGGTGGCTGGATTCTTGCTCGGCCCTTCGGTATTGGGATGGATATGGCCTGCGGCGCAGCGGTGGCTATTCCCCACGAAGCTCACGATCGGTGCCGAGACGTTCACGCATCCGAACCTGGTGGCCATCTACGTGATCGGCCAACTCGGACTCGTGCTCTACATGTTTCTGGTGGGAGCCTCGTTCAAGCTCGACATCCTCAGCGCGCATTCACGGCAGGCGGGTGTGACCTCCGCCGCCGGCATCGGCGTCCCGCTGATCCTCGGCGGCCTCGTCGGATGGTGGATGGTGGGCCTCGGCGGGTATTTCACGGACAAGGTCGTGCACTGGCAGGGTGCGCTGTTCATCGCAGCGGCCGTGGCCATTACGGCGTTTCCCATGTTGGCGTGGATCGTCTACGACTCCGGGTTGCTCAATACCCGGCTAGGGACGATGGCGCTGTCCTGCGCCGCCGTTGACGACGCATGCTCCTGGGTGCTGCTGGCGACCGTGGTGGCGACGGCCAAGGGCAGCCTGTTCGGGGCGGTGCTGGCAATCGGAGGCGGGCTGGCCTACCTGTTGTTCATGGTCTACGTCGGCCGTCCGCTGCTCGGCAGACTGGAGACGTGGACGCCGCCTCGCGTCGATGTCGAACGCACGGGCGGACTGCCGATCGCACACACGAGCGTCGTGCTCCTCGTCGTGCTGGCTGCAAGCTGCTTCACCGATGCGGTCGGAATCTATTCGGTGTTCGGCGCATTCGTCGCTGGCGCCGTCATGCCACGCGGCGCGCTGCTCGAAGCCATCCGAGACCGATTCGAACCGCTGGTCGCCTATCTGCTGTTGCCCGCGTTCTTCATCTATTCGGGGCTGAACACCCAGCTGAGCCTGATATTCGACGGGTCCACGCTGCTCATGGCGGCCCTTGTTCTGGTCGTATCCTTCGCCGCGAAATTCGGGGCCATCGGACTTGCCGCGCGTTGGCAGGGCATGAGTTGGTACGAGGCCGGTTCGATGGGAGCACTGGCCAACGCCCGCGGCCTCATGGAACTCATCTTGCTCAACATCGGATTCGAGGCGGGACTCGTCTCCGAAAGGCTGTACACCATATTGGCGCTCATGACGATCATCACCACGTTCGTCGCCACACCGCTGCAGCGACTGTTCGAACGCCGCCTGCAGAAATCGGGATCGAAGTTCGGGCCAGCCGGGGAGGAACCCTACGGCGAGGTGTCTCGAGCTCGGTCGGCATCGCAGCCGCGACCGTGTACTTGAGGGGCGGATGGTGTGGGCGAGCGCGAACGTGCCGATTCGCCGACGAGTCGATTGCCAGGCGCCAAGGAAACCCCACGTTCCGCGGAACTCCAAGATGGCCAAGCGATCCGGGAGTAGCCGACAAATATGTTGATACGACGCGTCGTCGACGACTGACCGCTTACGTGCAGCACCGCCGCCCCGGTCGGCTCAGCGCAGCGGCGGGAAACGCGCCAATCGCATCGCGAACACTCGTATAGTGCAGTGGATCTAGGACCGGAACACCAATGACCGCAGACCAATTGGGCGAGGATCTCCCGCTCTACCCCGTGGGTGTAGTGGCTGATCGAATCGGCGTACCCACCGCAACCTTGCGCAGCTGGAACCAGCGTTACGGTATCGGTCCGGCTGGTCATGATCCCGGGAGGCACCGCCTCTACACGGAGGCGGACATCGCAGCGGTGCGCCGCATGCAGCAGATGATCGACCAGGGGGCCAGCGCGCGAAGCGCAGCGCGGGCAGCTATGACGTTCCACCTGACCGATTCGTCCGCCCTGCTGGCCGCCGTGTTCGCGCTCGACGGCCCCACAGCGGGGCTGGTGGTCGAACAGAGCCTGCGCGAGCGCGGGGTAATCGACACCTGGGATTCGATGTTGCGTCCCGCGTTCGGGGCGTTGAGCACGCTTCAAGCCGAAGGAGCGGACTGCTTGGACGTCGAGCATCTGCTGTCTCGGGTCTCCACGCGTGCGTTGCAACGAATCCCGGCCCCTTCGACGTGGAGTGATTCGGCCGACGTGACCATCCTGGCGTGCTGCGACGGCGAAGCGCACACGCTGGCGCTCGAAGCCTTGGCTGCGGCGCTGGGTCAGTCCGGTTGCGCGGCGGTGATGCTGGGCGCATCCGTTCCGGCCGCTGCCATTACCACGGCATTGGCTCGGCTACCTGCCGTGCGGGCAGTGGTGCTGTGGTCGCATCGCCCATCGACCGCCGACGTCACCGGGGTACGGACGCTCGCGGCGGCCGGGGTGGTGGTGATGGTCGCTGGTCCGGGCTGGGACGGAGTGCGGCTCGGTAGGCGCGTTGGCCGGCTGGCCACGCTCAGCGCTGCAGTCGAACGGCTTTCTCCAACTCAGTCGGCTTGACGCATCGATCACGCATCAATTGTTAAGGCCGGTGAGCACGCGACGGCGACCAACGAACAGGATCGCCGACGCCACCGGGGCCTCCCGGTCGCGGTGTCGGCAGGGGCCGAAGGGGGCTGCGCTGGGAGCGGCTTTCCTCGGCCGGGTTGCGGCCGGGTTGGAATCGTCGATCACCGACGCCGCGCGGTGGACCTCTACCGAGCGCATTGTGGAACCCGATCCCGTCTGGGCCGCGTGAAGCTCCGGTGATCCGCCACCCCTTTGCCGGCCAGGTAGCCCATGACGCGGCTGCGGTCGCCGGCCTAGATGAGTGACGACATCTCAATGTCGAGGCGCGCTCGCGCGAGCCCGCGGAACATAACGCGTGGCTGACTACTCGTCGGGCCCGATCAAATCCCGCGGGCCGGAACAATCGGCCCGAGAAGATGGCGGCGAACCGGCCCACTACCAAGTGAATCTCGGCAAACTGAACAACGTGCACGAATCCCTCGAGATCACCTCCGCACGCCAACGACCGATCCCACCACCGTAGGGCCGTCCATGGCCGAGCCGATAGACGAGCACTTCATCACTACCATCACCGCGATGGCCGATACCGCCATGCCAAGGCCCTCGCAACACCAGCCGCCCGACGCCGCCTCGCACCTATCCGCGCCGGACCTGTTCGAGTTGTTCGACTCTCAAATCGGCAGCCGGCACCTCGACCTAGCAGCCCGATGGCTACGCGCGAATGGGAAAGGCTTCTACACCATCGGTTCATCGGGTCATGAAGGCAACGCTGCCGTCGCGGCCGCGCTTCGACCCACCGATCCGGCACTGCTGCACTACCGCTCGGGCGGATTCTTCCTCCAACGGGCCCGGCAAGTCGGCGGAAGCGACCCGTTGCGTGACGTACTCCTCGGCGTCGTCGCCGCCACCGAGGATCCGATCTCCGGTGGACGGCATAAAGTGTTCGGCCGCCACGACCTGCACATCATCCCCCAAACGTCGACGATCGCCTCTCACCTTCCGCGCGCGGTCGGGGTCGCGTTCTCCATCGCGCGAGCCGCCAAAATCGGTGTCCCCTCGCCCTGGCCGCGCGACGGGATCGCGGTTTGCAGTTTCGGCGACGCGTCGGTCAACCACTCGACCGCGGTCGGTGCGATCAACACCGCCATTCATTCTGCCTACCAAGGGCTTCCGCTACCGCTGCTGTGCGTCTGCGAAGACAACGGCATTGGCATCAGCACCAAAACACCGAAAGGTTGGATCAACGCCAACTACGGAAACCGCCACGGCCTCACCTACTTCAGCGCCGACGGCTGCGACCTGCCAGCGGTCTATACCGCCGCCGGCAGCGCCGCCGAGTGGGTGCGCAACCACCGCAAGCCGGCGTTCCTGCATCTACATATGGTGCGACTGATGGGTCACGCCGGCTCAGACGTCGAAAGCGCTTACCGCGCACCGGCTGAGGTCAGCGCCGAATATGACCGCGACCCCGTGCTGTGCACCGCGAGATTGCTCATCGAACGCGGCTTGGCAAGCCCTTCCGAGGTTCTTGATCGCTACGAACACAAGCGAACTGAAGTCATCCGCCTCGCCCGAGAGGTCAGCGTTCTGCCGCAGCTCAATAGCGCGCGGGCAGTGGTGAAGCCCCTTCGCGAAGCCCGCCGCGAAGCCGCCAAGGCGACGCGCACCACGCACGATCCCGCCCGCCGCGGTGCGAGAGTGCCCAGCATCAGTTCTGCGGGCGAGGGCCCGCTGACCTTGGCGCAAGCCATCAACCGCGCGCTGCTGGACGTCCTCACCGACTACCCTGAAGCACTCGTCTTCGGCGAGGACGTCGCCCGGAAGGGCGGCGTCTATGGCGTCACACGCGGACTTGTGAAAAAGGTTGGCCCAGCCCGAGTATTCGACACCCTCCTCGACGAACAGGCCATCCTCGGCCTGGCGCTGGGTGCCGGCATGTCGGGCCTACTTCCCATCCCCGAAATCCAGTACCTCGCCTACCTGCACAACGCCGCCGACCAGATCCGGGGGGAAGGAGCCACGCTGCAATTCTTCTCCAACCGCCAGTACCGCAACCCGATGATCGTCCGGATCGCGGGATACGGATACCAAAAGGGATTCGGCGGCCATTTCCACAATGACAACGCCATCGGAGCACTCCGGGACATCCCCGGGCTCATCATCGCCTCACCGTCCCGCCCCGACGACGCCGCCGCGATGATGCACACCTGCGCGGCCGCTGCCCGCCACGCCGGGGTGGTGTGCGTCTACCTCGAACCCATCGCCCTCTACAGCACCCGCGACATCTACGAAGACGGCGACGAAGAATGGCTCGCCCGCTACCCCGACCCCAACAGCGGCCACGTTCCGCTCGGCCATGCCCGCACCTACCACGATGGCACTGACCTCACGATCGTGACGTTCGGCAACGGCGTCCACATGAGCTTGCGCGTCGCCCGCCGACTCAAACGCGCGCACGTCTCCACTCGCGTCGTGGACATGCGCTGGCTCGCGCCGCTGCCGATCAAAGACATCCTGCGGGAAGCCAACGCCACCGGCCGAGTCCTCGTCGTCGACGAAACCCGTGCCACCGGCGGCGTCGCCGAAGGCGTGCTGTCAGCCCTCGTCGACGAGGGCTTCACCGGAACTCTCGCACGAGTAACCAGCAAAGACAGCTTCATACCCCTGGGCGACGCGGCCCTCAAGGTGCTGCTCGACGAGGACACGATCGAGGCGGCCGCGGTAAAGCTCACCTCAGTCAGCCGATGACCCGCCGTGATTGATCATCCACATGCCAGCGCCAACTCCCTAGATGGCAATTGGCGCAACACTTCCCGCAACGCCTCCAGCGAAAGCGGCCGCTCGCTCTCGTAGAACCAGGAGCTGAAAGTCCGCGACGAGTCGTGCGCGTGGTTGTCGCGATGACAGGGCGAGCGGGTGCACCCGCCATCTTCGAAGGCGCGCAGATTGACGTCCGCTTGCGCCGGGTCGAAACGCCCGACCGCCAGCAGGACCTCCAACGGCACGTCGCCGTGGCTGGCTTCGACGAGTCGGTATCGGTGAAAGCGGCTGTCAGCCAGGCCGTGATTCGCTCGATCTGGACTCGATCAACTAGATCGACCTTGCTCAATACCTCGATGCGGCGCGGCTTGGCCCTTGCCGCCACGGGGAGGGTTCGAGTCGGCACGCCGTTCCGATAGGTGGCGGCGATGTGGTTGGCGAGGTGCCCGTTGAACGCTCGGCCCATCTTATTTTGCCGTTGCTTACCTGGACAGGCGTAGACTTAAAGCACGGATCCACGGCAGACCAAGGTCGGACCAGAAGAGAAGATTCCTCCTCTCGGCTGTGGCGCCCAGCACGAGCACTAGGCACCCACGCGAAGCGAGGCCCATCAACTGGGCACAGCGCGGTGGGCCTGCGTCAGGCGACGAAATGTCTCCTGACGCCGAGGCCACATTTCACCGCGCCATCATGCACGCTTGGTAACCAAGTGTTGGTGCTTCGGACGGCCCTCCTTTTCGTTAGGAGCGCCGTCCGACTCGTGTATACCGAACTCCCGGAGCCCCTTCCGCTCACAGCCATGCGGAATTGAATCGTCAGTCCTGCAAACCGGCCGCTGAAGGTCGAGCGTTGGCTCGCCGTAGTTGGTGGTGGTAGCGGACGATCGTGCGCTACAGGAAGCGAAGGGACTCTGATGAGTAGGACCGACGACGACACGTGGGACATCATCGAAAGCGTTGGTGCCACGGCGCTCGGCGTTGCCGGCCTGGCGGGGACGACAGCGCAACCAAACGTCGACGGCCGCTCGCTTGGTGGTGCCCGATGTGTACCTTTTGCAAACCCGAGTGTTGCTCGACATCCGTCAGCGGGTTCGGTGGGAGATCGCGCGCGGTCGCCGGCCCCTCAAGCGCCGTGTAGTGAGCGTTGTCCCGCGCCCAACGCTGCGATGACTATCTGACTGCGTCATCGACGACGAAACCGTCGTCGAGAGCTGCGTCACCGGCGAAGAGCGCGTGCTACTGGCCGAGATCAGGCCAGCGGCCGAGGCGCGGATCACGATGCGCCTCAGCGACATTCCCGGCGGATGCCGCGTCGCCATGACCGAGGTCGCCGTCTCCCCACCGCTGCGCTGGATACCGGACAAGGTGCAGTTGGTGGGCGCGGCGCCCGCGAAACCGCGAAAGCACGTGGCGGTTGGCGATGATCGCCGAAAACGCTGACCCCCCGACGTCGTCGGATGGCAGCACTAGGACTTCGTCTTCATTCGGTCGAGCATTTCGACCGCGACGTCGCGCAGTTTGATGTTGCGCCTTTGGGATTCGTCCACCAGTTTGGCGAACGCCTCGCCTGGCTCGCAGCCGTGCAACGCGATTAGAGCGCCCTTGGCCATGTCGATGTCGGAACGCGAGAGGAGTGCTTTCTCAAGCTGGCTGACAGTTTCTCGGGAATGCTGCCAGCGGCCGGCGTTGCTGATCGCTTGGCCGGCGGCAACGGTGTACAGGCGCATGAGTTCAGCGTCGAACGGATCGAATGCGGATGCGGTGCGGCTGTAGATGTTGAGCGAGCCGACCAGTTCCTGTTCCGTATCCAGGCCGGCGATCAGTAGCGGAACCGACAGACTCGCGCGGAACCCGACTCGCTGCGCTGCCTCAACGAATTCCGGCCAGCGTTGATGTGCTTCGCCGATTACCGCGCGTACCGGTGCGCGCTGCCACGCGGCTTCCAGGCACGGCCCCCGGCCTGACGCGTACTGCTGTTGATCGAGTTCCAGCGCCTGCTCATGGGTGGAGGCCGCGGTACGGGCATCAGGCCAAGACAGCACGGTGATGCTGACGGCGTCCGCATTCGGGATCGCGGCGACTGCCGTCTCGGCCACCCGCGCCGCGATATCGTCCAGTGGCTCTTCGGCGGCGAAGAGGTCTCGTAATCCGTCGATCGCCTCTGTCGTAGTTACTAGCCGGGCCAATGGTGCCAGCAGATCAAGACTCATGGTCGTGCCCTTCAGAGCATGCGATAACCGCTGCTACGGGCACACTGTGACCTCACTCTATCTCCAAAAGCCCATTCGGCATCCCGCATTGCCCGTCGGCGTCAAGGGAGTGTGGTGGATTAGTCGTTCGATGCCGGACACACCCACCCCCCGGTGCCGGAATCACACACGAGGTTCGAGCCGCACTCTCCGGCGCGACGGCGCGCGAAACCGTTTCAGGACAGGGGCGGACGGCGATTGCTCCACGGCGCAGCCGTCTCGAGCTGTGCCGCCACGCGCAGCAGCAGATCCTCACGCCCGAGCGCCGCGACCAGCTGAACGCCGACCGGCAGCCCACCTGCCGTCTGCCCGATCGGCAGACTGATCGCCGGCTGGCCGGTGACGCTGAACGGTGCCGCGAAGCACCAGATGCGCTCGAACCGCGGCAGGATCGAGAGCGGATCGGCAGGCGGCGGCAGGAGCTCTTCGAGAAGGGCGGGTGGCTCGCCGGCCGCGGGCGTCAGGAGCAGGTCGAAGTCGCCTGCCCACCAAGCCGACACATCAGCGGTGTACGCGCGCTGCCACGTCTGGCTGGCGGAGTAGGTCGCGTCGGTCAGGTTCGCGCCGATGGTCGCGAGCGCCCACGAGTACGGCTCGACATCGGCCGTTGTCAGAGCCCGTCCGATCGCGGCGGCGAGTCCGTCCAACATGTGCTGGAACTCCCAGCCGGCGGATCGGAGGTGGTGCGTCGCGAACTCCTCGTCGAACAGCCGCGTCGGTCCGCCCGGCTGGACGTGGTGGCCGAGCGCCTCGAGCAGCCGGGCCGCATCGTTGACCGCTGCGACGCAGTCGGCGGCGACCGTCACACCGATCGACTCGACCGACTCGACGTAGCCGATGCGCAGGCCGTCCGGTGCATCCGACATCGTCGTCGCGTACGGCACGGCCGGCGGCGGCAGGTGATAGATGTCGGCCGGATCGGCACCCCCGATGGCGTCGAGGAACGCGGCGGTGTCGCGCACGCTGCGCGTGATCACGTGCTCGACGAGGTTCGGGTCGGTGATCGGCAGGCTCGACGTGCGCCCGCGGGACGGCTTCAGGCCGACCACCCCGCACCACGCGGCCGGTAGCCGGATCGAGCCGCCGATGTCGCTGGCGTGCGCCACCGGCACCAGCCCGGCCGCGACGGCGGCGGCCGCACCGCCGCTGGATCCCGCGGTGGAGCGCGCGGTGTCCCACGGGTTGCGGCACGCGCCGAAGGCGATCGGCTGGGTGGTCGGCTGGCAGCCGAACTCGGGCAACGCCGTCTTGCCCACGGTGACGACGCCGGCGGCGCGGAAGCGGGCGCCGAGAATCGTGTCGGCGGGCGCCCGCCAGTCGAGCGATCGCAACAGCCCGTTGCCCATGTACAGCGGTAGGCCTGCTAGGCAGGCGCCGACATCTTTGAGCAGGAACGGCACGCCGTGGAACGGCCCGCGTGGCAGCGCTGGATCGGCGGCGATGGCACGCCCGATGTCCGGCAGCGGCACCACGACAGCGTTCAGCACCGGGTTGGCGGCGTCGATGCGGGCGCTCGCGCTCTCGGCCAGCTCGGCCGGAGTGACCTCACCGTCGGCGACCAGATCGCGCAGTGCAACCGCGTCAAGCCACCCCAGATCGTTGGCCGACATGGAAGGAGCCTATGCGGTCTAGCACGAACACCTCGTCCAAACGAACGACGCTCAGAGCCGGGTTTCCTCGTTCTACGATGCGACGTTCAGCGGCCCCGAAGTCCTTCGATCCCCGGGCGCGGAATCGGACTGTATCCGCTCCCGAGCGTGGCTCCGGCACTGGGACCCCATCGCGCCGCCCGGTGTACACGGCGGCCGGACGGGGTACTCGTGGCGCCATGTTGGGAAAAATTGGATCGCTGGTCGCGCGGGTGGCCGAAGAGATCGGTTCGGTAGTGGGGTTGCGCTTCGGCACCGAGGAGCCGCGCTACACGAGCGAGATAGTGACCCACGGCCTTGAGATCCGGAACTACGGACCCCGTATCGCCGCCGAGACGACAGTCTTCGGGGATGCGGACAAGGCCCTCAGCGACGGGTTCCGGCGCCTCGCCGGCTACATCTTCGGCGGCAACCACGGCAACGCCAAGATCGCGATGACAGCCCCGGTCGCACGGCAGTCGGGCCAGAAGATCGCCATGACGGCGCCGGTGTCGAAGACCGCGGGCGCCGATGGTGGGTCAGTGGTCCGGTTCTTCATGCCGGCCAGCTGGACCATGGACACACTGCCCGAGCCCACCGACCACGAGGTCGGCCTCGTCACCGTTCCGGGAGAAAAGATGGCCGTGCTCCGCTTCACCGGCGACCGCGGGTCGGCGGCCGTCGCAGCGCGCACCACTGAACTGCTGGATGCACTGAAGGACACTGCCTTCGAGCCGATCGGCACACCGGTCGGGTGGTTCTACGATCCGCCCTGGACCCTCCCGTTCCGGCGGCGCAACGAGGTCGCGGTGCCGGTCGCTCGTCGCTGACCCTGGAACGACGACGTGAGGCGGGGCCATCGCAGCTATAGGTGCAAGCTGCGTCGCCGTCGCGACGCGGCCAATGCCTACTCGTCGGGCGCGATCAAATCCCGCGGGCCGGTTGGTAACCGCCAGTGGAAGGCCAGTCCCGCCAGCCGCAGCACTGTCGCCAGCGCGCTGCCGACCGCCACCGCTATCCACTGCGGCCCGAAGTAGTCGATCGCGACGTAGGTCGCCGCGCCCAACATTGCCGGGATCGCGTACAGATCGTCAGGACCCATCACCAACGGCACCTCGCGGGCGAGCACGTCACGCAGTATCCCGCCGGCTATGGCCGTGAGCATGCCGATCAGACCGGCCGCGAACCAGCTGGCGCCCGCGTCGACGGCAATGGCCGCGCCGGAAGCGGCGAAGAACCCCATCCCGATCGCGTCCAGAACGAGCACCGATCGGTTCATCTGGATCACGACCTTGGCGAACGGGGTGGCGACCGCCAGAGCGACCAGCGCCGCGACCGTGATGTTGGGCCAGTGCTGGATCGAATGCGGGGGCGTGATGTCGAGCAGCACATCGCGCAGCACGCCTCCGCCCACACCCGTCATTACACCCATCATGGCGATTCCGAACAGGTCGAACCCTTTGCGCACGCCGACGGTCGCACCCGACGCGGAGAACACTGCAATGCCGGCGTAGTTGAGAATCATCTGGAGCACGCCTGCACGGTAAGTGCCTCAGGTCCGATCTGCCCCGCGTTCGGCTCACGTCGGGATCGGACGGAGCACCCGAAGTAGCGGTCGCTGTTTAGCGCCAGGATCGCGACCCGATCGCCGTGCTGCATGCCGTGCCAAATAGGTCTTAGCAACATTTCTTTACGACGACCATCACCATGCTGGGTAGCCGGCCGACTTCCCGTCTAGCGGTCAGACATTACGCATCGGCGCTTAGATGCAGATGCTGCCGCTGACGAATCGCCAGAGGCTGGTGGCACTGGCGCACGCCAATATCCAGGGGACTCGGTATTCGACGCCGACGTGAAGTTTCTGCAAACCCTTGCGGGGATGCTCGACCGCGACGGGCACCGCCGGGCGCCCTGGGACCGATTGCATAGGCCTTCGACACCGTCGTTGGAATGCCGCGGAGGGCGTCCCTTTGGCCGCTGGTGGACCAGGTAGTTGTCTATCGTTATCAAGATCAACGTGTGATAATTGCTGCGGCAGCGAGGATTTGACTGATCCGAGAGCCGACAGTGCGACCCCTCACCGGCTGAATCCCGTCGCTGCCGAAATATCGGCTAAGCGCCAAAGGGAAATTGAGAAGCGCCGGAACGTCTCGGCTTCCCCATCTATTGAGTGTCCGGGCGGACAGGAACCCACATCGAAGGTTGTGACTCCAGATACGAGTCACCACTTATCGGGAGGCACCACGAATGCCACATCTACGAATCCACATGCCGCATTTCCTACCCAACAACACCGCTCGCGAGGTCAGCCCGGCTGAACCCCAGCATCACTGGCCCCAAACCATTGCTGGTGCCGTCGGTCACATCCCGCACCACCTCCCCCCTCCGCGACCGCACCCTTGGCGGCAGGACGCCATTCACACTTACTTCGAGATGACGCGGATGGCTCGCGAGATGGGACACCTCTAACCCGCACCGATCGACTCGTACCAGGGACGGTGGGGTGCGCTGCCTCGAATCGGTTCGTTGTCACTACCGACATCAGCGCGACCCGACAGGCCCACGTGTTCGCCGCCGACGTTGACCTCGAGCCACCGGCTTTCCCTCCGGTCCGACTTTGTCAGCCCGGTAATACGAGATCGCCGTTGAGCAGAGGCATCCGCGGAGAGTGGTCCGTATGCACGGAGTTCGGGACCAACCTCGCCGTGTAACCCATCGGCAAGGGCGTCCTGACCGCTGCGTTTTGTCGGCCCGATCATCGGGTAACCCTGAACCCGCGGTGCAGAGTTGCCGGAAACCGTTCGCTCGGCACTCGAGACGGGCACCCATGCCTGTTTTCCGTGGCGATTTCGATGCGGGCACTCTAGCGACTGTGACGATGGGCGGCCGATGAACCTGACGCGCACGAAGACCATTGAGCAGTCCATCGCGGACACCGAGGAGTCCGAGCATCAGCTACGCAAGGAGCTGGGTCCTCTGCAGTTGACGGTGTTTGGTGTCGGCGTGATCATCGGCACCGGCATCTTCGTGCTGACGGGTGAGGCCGCCGGGGAGAAGGCAGGGCCCGCCGTCGCGCTGTCATTCCTTTTCTCCGGTATCGCCTGCGCGCTGGCCGCGCTGTGCTACGCGGAGTTCGCAAGTACCGTGCCGGTGGCGGGCTCGGCGTACACGTTTTCCTATGCCAGCCTCGGTGAGCTCGTCGCCTGGATCATCGGTTGGGACCTCATTTTGGAGCTGGCGCTAGGAGCCGCCACGGTTTCCGTGGGGTGGTCGAACTACTTCGCCGACGTGATGAAGGAGGCCGGGATCACCATCCCGGACTTCGCCTACGGGGACGGCCACAACTTGGTTGCGGCCGCAATCGTGCTGATCCTCACCGCAGTCATCTGTACGGGGATCAAGATCTCCTCGCAGGTCAACTTCGTCTTCGTGGTCATCAAGGTCAGCATCGTGCTGCTGGTGATCGTGGCCGGTGCGTTCTTCATCAAGGTGAGTAACTGGTCGCCTTTCATCCCGCCGTCCGGCTCGCAAGGCGCCTCGGGCGCGGAGGCCACTCCGTCACTGCTGCAGGACCTGGGGTTCGCGCCCGGCGCGTTCGGTATCAGTGGAATCTTCGCCGGAGCGGCTTTGGTGTTCTTCGCGTATATCGGGTTCGACATCGTCGCGACCGCCGCCGAGGAAACCAAGAAGCCTCAGCGGGACATGCCCATCGGCATTTTCGCGTCGCTGGGGATCTGCACGGTGCTCTACGTCGCGGTGTCGCTCGTGGTGACTGGCATGGTGAAGTACACCGACATCAAGGTCGAAGCTCCGCTGGCGGAGGCATTCCGGTCGGTGGGTCACCCAGTTTTCGCCACCGTGATCTCGATCGGAGCCCTTGTCGGTCTGACGACGGTCATGATGATTCTGATGCTCGGTCAAAGCCGGGTGTTCTTCGCCATGAGCCGGGACCGGCTGCTTCCTCCGGCCTTCGCTAAAGTCAGCCCCCGGTTCGGCACGCCGCTCCGGACGACGATCCTCACCGGCGTCGTGGTCGCCGTGATCGCGACGTTCGTACCGTTGACCGAACTCGCGGAACTGGTAAACATCGGAACGCTGTTCGCCTTTGTGCTCGTTGCCGTCGGCATCCTGGTACTGCGCCGCACCCGCCCCGATCTGAAACGTGCGTTCCGTTGCCCAGGAGTCCCGGTCGTGCCCGTTTTAGCCGTGCTCACCTCGGTCTACCTGATGCTGAACCTGCCCAGCGCGACGTGGATCCGGTTCTTCGTGTGGATGGCCATTGGCTTGGTCGTCTACTTCGCGCACGGCGCACGGCGCAGCCGGCTGGCGACGGATCCGAACTACTCCCGCGAAGCCGACGCGGCAGCCGCACAGACCAGAAATGTTGAGACTGGTTGATCTGACCGGCGAGCATTTCGACGGCGTAGTGATCGGCCCGCGCCGCGACGGGTCAATTATCGTGGCCTCATGAGCAGCCCACGAATACCCGGTGGAGTGGTGCACGAGCTACCCACCGACTTGCGCGAGGCGCTGATCGCGAACGACACGGCTCTCGGTGCCTGGCAGGACATCACGCCCTTGGCTCGCAACGAGTTCATCTGCTGGGTCGAGGATGCCAAGCAAGAGGCGACCCGAAAGCGCCGCATTCGCCGGACCCAGGAGGAGTTGGAGGAAGGGCAGCGTCGGCCCTGCTGCTGGCCGGGGTGCAAGCACCGCGAGCGCACTGGCAGCTAGCACCGCATTCGTATCCGATCTAGGGGCTAGGCGGCTCGCCACCAACGAACCGCACCGCCGCACTACGGTGGGCAGGTGGGTAGCGACGACAGTGCGGTTGGTCGTGGGCGAGGCCGTCCGGCTCGAATCGATCGCGACCGGATCCTTGCCGCCGCACGCAGCTTGCCGCCGCATTCGCTGACCATGCAGGCGGTTGCCGACGCCCTGGGCGTGGATCGCAAGGCCCTGCACAGGTACGTCGGTGACCGAGATGGCCTGCTCGAGCTCGTCGTTACCGACGTGTTCGAGACGCGACTGTCAGAGGTCGTGCTACCCCGTGAGGGTGCGTGGCAGGACGTGCTGCGGGCGTACGTCACGGCGATTCGCGACGGCATCGTGCAGAGCGGTTCGGTGCGAACTCAGTACCGGCTCACGGGAGTTCCGGGCTCGGCGAGCTTGGCGTTGGCCGAGCGTGTTCTGCACGTTCTGGTGGAGGCGGGTTTCAGCGTGGACGACGCCGGAGGAATACTCACGTTCGTCGGGGACGTCGCGTTCTCGGCGGCGCGCAACGTCTTGTTGGCCGCGAACGCCAGCGACCACCCGCAACTTCCCGAAGTGGCGCATGCGCTGGAAAGTCTTCCTCCAGAAGACTTTCCGCTACTGGGCCAGGTCATCGAGCGGAGGTACGCACACTCGCCGGGCGAGCAGGACTTCGAGCTCTCCCTGCGAATCGTCATCGCGGGATTGGAACGCCTGCTGCCCTGACGATGCCGAGTGGCCGGACCAGGCCCAACTCGAAGTCGGTGACGATGCCGGGCTCGGCGTCGCACACGGCCGGGATCGTGTTCACGGCGTCCATGGCCGTCCAGATGTAGCCGGGGTGGGTGTGACTGCCGTCGGGACTCGGACCGCCCTGGAGGACGAGTTCGGTCGGCGGGTCACCCTCGATGACGATGCGGTAGCGGGTGTGGCCGCAATTCCAGTTGGGCTCGACGGCTTCGTCGCCCATCGTGTACACGGCGTGGCAGACGACGAGCGGGGCGCCGTCGACCCACGCCGTCCATTGGTGATGCTGAGCGCCGACGGTGCCCGCCTTGATGACGCCGCTCGCGCCGGGCATGTCGCTGTCCGTAGGCCCCTCGTAGGGGATGTCGCGGGTCGCGACGGCGATCTCGACCTCCCGGGTTACGTCCTCGATTGTCTTGCCGAGGCCTTCGACGATTTCGGCCATGCTCTGTGTGAAGTAGGGATGCGACTCGCCCAACAGCGTTGGGCCAGCTAGGAATTGCTCGGGATCGGCGCCCATTCCCATCAGCTCGATGTACTTCGACGGGTCCGCGCCGAAGTTCACGTACTCGTAGACGTGCAGCTTGTCGATCCTGCTCGCCAGCCGCGCCATGGTCAGCGGTAGCAGGTCGCCCGCGTAGCCCGGGTGGATGCCGCCGCCGTGATACGAGGTGCCGCCCTCGTGGCACGCGGCCTCGATCCGGTCGAAGTCCGCACGCGTGAAGTCCGTGCGGTAGAACGGACCGCTGGTCGAGACGACGTTCTTGCCCGAGCGCAGGATCCGACAGATGGCGTCGACGTCGGCCCAGATCGGCGAGTACATGACGCAGTCTGCGTCGAGCGCCAGGACGGCGTCGGCGTCGTTCGTGGCGAGTACACCCATCGGGTCGACGCCCGCCAATCCGCCCGCGTCCTTGCCCACTTTGTCGGCGTCGAATACCAGGGTGCCGACGAGGTCGAACACGGGATTGTCGGCGAAGTGGCGGACCGCGACCTTGCCGACGTTGCCCGTGGCCCACTGGATTACCCGATACGACGCCGCTGCTCCCACGTTGACCACGATTCGTGCCTTCCCCGATGTCGGACGTATTTAGTCCCGCGCGGGGCAATTTAACACATCGGGGATCGTGCACGTGGAGTACGCGTCGTCCGGATCGGGAAGGTCTTGATTGCGACGCAAGTTCGTATGGTTGGACACGAGCCGACGAGGAACGAGGCACAACCCATGACCGCAGATCTGCCCGATGGTGCACTGGAATTGCGTTCGACGGTGACGTCGCACGGCACGCTGGAGCTCTCGCTGCTCGACGTCCCGGTTCCGACCCCTTCCGCCGACGAGGTGTTGGTACGCATTGAAGCCTCGCCGATCAACCCGTCGGACTTGGGCGTCCTCATCGCGGGCGCGGACATGGCTACGGCGACGGTAGCGGGAACCCCGGAGCGCCCCGTGGTCACGGCCACGATGGGGGCGGGGGCGCTGGCGGGGCTTTCGGCGCGCGTCGACCAATCGCTCCCGGTGGGCAATGAGGGTGCAGGTACCGTCGTGGCCGCGGGGTCGTCGCCGGCTGCCCGGGATCTTCTCGGGAAGACGGTCGGGATCGCCGGCGGCGGTATGTACAGCCAGTACCGAGTGGTCGACGCTGCTGCGTGTCTGCTCTTGCCGAAGGGTGCGAGTGCGAGGGACGGTGCGTCGTCGTTCGTCAATCCGTTGACGGCTCTCGGAATGGTGGAAACCATGCGGCGGGAAGGTCATTCCGGTCTGGTGCACACGGCTGCGGCGTCGAATCTCGGCCAAATGCTCGTCAAGCTCTGCATCAAGGACGGGGTGCCGCTCGTCAACGTCGTCCGCAAGCCCGAGCAAGAGGAGTTGCTGCGCTCGCTCGGTGCCGTCCACGTGTGCAACTCGGCATCGCCGTCGTTCACGACAGATCTCGTGGACGCGCTCAAGGCGACGTCCGCGACGTTGGCATTCGACGCCACGGGCGGGGGCACGCTGGCGAGTCAGATCCTCAACGGCATGGAGGAAGCGGCCAGTTCGACCGCGGGGGAGTACTCGCGGTATGGGTCGGCCGTACACAAACAGGTGTACATCTACGGTGGACTCGACACGGGCCCAACGATTCTCACCAGGAACTTCGGCATGGCATGGGGTATCGGCGGGTGGCTGCTCACGCCGTTCCTTCAGGGTGCCGGGGCCGAGACCATCGGTCGGCTCCGAGCCCGGGTGGCCGCAGAGCTGACCACTACGTTCGCAAGTACCTACACTCGCGAGGTGTCACTCGCCGGCATGCTCCAACCCGATGCGTTCAATGCCTATGGCCGACGAGCGACCGGGGAGAAGTTCCTCGTCACTCCGCAAGCGCTCCCGTGACGGCGATTCGGAGATCGAAGCGGTGAAGGCCATGAGCGGCATCGGGATCCCCGTGACACGTCCGACCACGCTGGTCGGAACGGACGGTGTCACCCGATGTGGTTGGGTCACCGAGGTGGGCACGGACTTGACCGGATACCACGACACGGAGTGGGGCGCACCCGTCCACGATGACGCAGCCTTGTTTGAGGCGCTGGTGTTGACCTACTTCGAGAACGGCCTGTCCTGGGCGGTGGTCTTCAACAAGCGTGAAGCGTTGCGTCGGGCCTTCGCCGACTTCCACCCCGCCGCCGTTGCGGCGATGGCCGATCGCGATGTCGAACTCCTGATGCGGGACCACACGATCATCCGCAACCGTGCCAAAATCGAAGCGACCGTGCACAATGCCCGGTTGCTGGCGTCGGTGTCGCTGAACGACATCGCATGGCAAAACCGACCCCGTCACCGACACCCCCTGCGGCAGTGGAGCGACGGCAGGTCTCAGAGCCCGGAGTCGCGGTGCCTCGCAAACGAGTTGCGACGCAGAGGATTCCGATTCGTCGGTCCCACCGTCGCCCACTCCTTCATGCAAACGGTGGGCATTGACAACGGCCACTTCGACGGCTGCTTCCGCGCGCTACAGACGGGTGCGAAATAGCAACGCCGACAACGCTTCTAGCCTGTCCGCGACCTAGTCACAAAGGCTTGACCGTCGCTGCCACCGTCATGCCGTGCCGAGAGTGACGTCGGCAGTCTGACCCGAGCCCGACGAGTCCTCGTACGTCAGCGTGATCTTGTCGCCGGGAGCCTTCGACCGCACCGCTGCGACCAGCGCCTCGGGGCCATCGATCACCTGGTCGTCCAACTTGGTGACCACCACGCCGTCGGGTACGCCCGCCGCCGCGGCCGCGCCCCCGGCGACGACTTGGGCGATCGAGGCGCCGTGGGCGCTGGGATCATTGCTTAGTTGCACGCCGAGGGAGGCGTGCGTGGCTGTGCCGCTCGAGATCAGCTCGTTGGCGATGCGCTTGGCTTGGTCCGAAGGGATGGCGAATCCAAGCCCGATCGAACCGCTCTGTCCGCCAGAAGAATTCGCGCCACCACCCAAGGACGCGATGGCGGAGTTCACGCCGATCAGTTCGCCGTTCATGTTGACCAGCGCGCCACCGGAGTTGCCCGGATTGATCGATGCGTCGGTCTGGATCGCGTCGAGCACCGTGTTCTGATCGGCGCCGTCGCCACCGGTGGCGACGGGACGGTGTAGCGCACTGATGATGCCCGTCGTCACCGTGCCCTGCAGGCCCAACGGGGAACCGATCGCCACGACGTTCTGACCGACCTTCACGTCCTTCGAGGAACCCAGTGCGATCGGAGTGAGCCCCGAGACCCCTTCCGCGCGGACAACGGCGATGTCGCTCGACGGATCGGCGCCGACCACGCTGAACGGCGCTGTGCGGCCATCGGAGAAGCTGACCGTGGCCGTCATTGCTTGACCGCCCAGAACTTCCTGCCCACTCGGTGCTGCCTGATCGTCCGGCACCAAGGGATCACCGGGCCTGGTGGGACCACCTGGCACGGCATCGCCGGGAGCGCTGCCGCTGAGCGCCGCGACGACGTGATTGTTGGTCAGGATCAGCCCGTCGGGGCTGAGCACGATGCCGGAGCCCGCTTCGCTCTGGCCGCCGCCCAAGTCGAGCTGCAGCTTCACCACACTGGGCATCACCTTCGCCGCGACCTGCTCGACCGAGCCGCTCGGTGCATTGGCTGCGGGCTGCCTGATCGTGGGTTGACTGGGTGCCGCCATGGCGGCGCTGGCGAGACCGCTTGCGGCCGAGGGGTCAGGCTGGCTCACCAGCGCCACGGCACCAGCACCCGCAGACACGGCGAGGACGGCGGCTGCGCTGGCGATAACGACGCCGACGCGAGAACGCTTGCGCAGCCGCGGAATGGGCCCCGTTGTCGCCGATTCAGCTTCAGGCGAAAGGTAGTAGTGCGGTTGCGATGGCTGACGCGCGTAGCGCCAGTCGTATTGCTCGTGGTGCGGATAGGGATCGGGCTGACCCGGATAGCGCTGACCTGCAGGCTGATTCGGACTGGAAACGTTCCTCGGTCTCGACGGGTACCGGGGATGATTCGTCATGTCTTCGTGACTTCTTTCTTAAAATGGACAGCAAAGGCTTGCCTCCAAGATGCGTGCGCTGGCTGAGACGGGACTGAGATTTCATTCGGTGCAGCCCAAGAGTTTCGACTACCGGGGTCGATTGAAGAGTGAGCGCGGTGAAGCGCGATACGCCTCACCGGCTAAGCGACGGCCGGATCTGTCACCGAAGGGTAAACGATCAGCGTCGGCCCTGCCGTTGGCCGACGCGCAAGCACGCTGCGCTTAGGCAGATGGTGACGTCAGTCGTCCGTCTTGTCGCCGTCGTCACCGCTCTTCTTCCGGTCGCCATCGCCGTCGCCGGCATCGTCGTCGGCACGCTCCGAATCATCGTCGGATTCGTGATCGTCGGACGGCTTGTCGTCATCGTCCTTCGGCGACGTTGTGCCGCCCACTTCGATCACGGCCCAATGGCCCGGTGAAACCAGCACCGTCCACTCGCCTTCTTTGCGACCCATCTTCAGGACGCCATCGTCCACTTCCCAGGCGGTGTCGTCGCCGTAGTTGGTCTCTACTCCGTCGCGGTATGTGAGTTTGAATGCCATGTTGCGAGCGTGCCACGAACACCGACTGTCGGAGGCGGAGCCGCGTAACCGGTACTCAATCAATCCTTCGAAGGCGACATGCCGCACATCGTTGTCGATGGCACAGGGTGTTTCGCGTTGAATGATGCTTGGTGTGGTCGGCCTGACCGCGCCGGTGCGAGAGGAGCAGGCGAGATGCACGTTGTCGTCATTGGGGGCGGTCCCGCCGGTGTTTCCGCGGCCTTGCACGCCGCCGAACTAGGCGCAGAGGTGACGCTCGTCGAGCGTGGGCGGGTCGGTGGCACCGCCTTCAACAGCGGCCCGGCACCGGTGCGCACGCTGGCTCGGGCGGCGCGCCTGGTGAGGGACTGGAGCTCGTGGGAAACGTTCGGGCTGCGCGGACCACGGCCCGAGGTCGACGTCGCCGCCACCCTGGCCAACGCCCAGCGGGTGGCCGGCTACCTCCATGAACGCAAGCGCGTCGCCGACCACATCCGCTCAGCCGGGGTCGATCTCGTCGAAGAGGCCGGCAACGCCCGGTTCGTCGACGCCAACACGGTCGCCGCGGCCGACGGCCGCATGTGGACTGCGGATCGGGTGATCATCGCGGTCGGCGGCAAGGCCGGGCGACTGCAGATCCCCGGGGCCGAGCTCGGCCTGACCTACGAGGACCTGCGCAACCTACAATCCCTGCCCGGCCGGGTATGCGTCATCGGGGCGGCAGACACGGGCTGCCAGCTCACGTCGATCCTGGCCGACTTCGGCTGCGAAGTCACACTCATCGAGTACGCGCCCCGGATCGTGCAGCGAGCCGACATCGACGTCTCGGTCGCGCTCGAACGCGCTTTTCGGGGGCGTGGCATCGAGGTCATCACCAGTGCCGCAGTCGATCAACTCGAGGCGCTCGAACCCGGTGTGCGCGTCCTCTACCGCGTCGGCGAGGACCTCAAAACGGTCGACGTGGACGCGGCGTTCTTCGCCGTCGGCTGGCCCGGCAACGCCGACCTCGTCGACGCCGACGCCGCCGGCGTGGTGACCGAGCGTGGCTACGTGATCGTCGACGCGTTCACGGCCACGAACGTCCCCCACATCTTCGCCGCCGGGGACGTCGACGGGAACAGCATGCTCGTCAGCAGCGCGACGCTCGAAGGCCGTGTCGCCGCCGAGAACGCGGTGCTCGGACCGCGTCGCCGGGTCGTCCACGAGATCGTCCCGGCCGGCAGTTTCACCGACCCCGAGTACGGCAGCGTCGGGCTGACCGAGGAGCAGGCCCGCGCCCACTATGACTGCGCCGTCGCGGTGGCGCGCTACGAGGACATGCTGCGGCCCGTCGCGGACGGGCAGCCAGAAGGGTTCTGCAAGTTGATAGTCGAGACAGGGCGACGGCAGATCGTCGGCGCTCACGTGCTCGGCGAGTACTCGGCCGAAGTGATCCAGATGGTCGCGACCTGCATGGCGGCGGGGATGCGCATCGAGGAGGTCGCCGAGCTTCAGTTCGCGTTCCCCACATTCACCGAGGGAGTCAATCAGGCCGCCCAGATGGTGGTGAACCAGCTGGGCGTCCGTTCGCTCCCCAGTCTCTGGAGCAGTCTGAGCTCCACGCCGTCGGTCCTGGAATGAGCGGCGACGCGGGACTCGAGAACCCGCACGAAGGTCTGCCGTAAGTCCCTGCTTCGCATCCGGTTCACTGACGAACTCTCGGTGAATCCCGGCGTCGGGAATAGCGCTTGCGGAGGTTGTGCCCTCAGGGATCAAGTTCCTTCGCACTCAATGCCAGTAGCCCGCGCCTATCAGTGCCTTCCAGCTGGTCGAGGGCGGCGCGCAGTTTAAATACCCATTCCTGGGTGTCTCCATCCAGTGGGTGAGCTGACTTGCTCGTCCCTCAACAACTCTTCGCAGTGACACAGGCAGGCGCATCAGGCGTATCGTGCTGGCACTCTGCTGGCGTCTGAGAAGGCGCATGGGCATTTCTCGGTATCACCGGTTACTGCCGAATGGCGAAGCGCTGCCTATGTCGTAAATTGAAGCGTCCCAACCGATCGCACTGTCGGGTGCGGAACGCAACATGCAGATTCCGTCAGCGCGACCGCTCACTGTCCGCCGGTTCTGGTCGACTCGGCGAAACCCCGGGCAATACCGCGTACATGAATTGTCATCCCACCGTCGAAGCACGTTGCTCGTTTTACCTCAATTCATCGAACGAAGCTCGTAACATCGACGCCGGGCAAGCCCACGTTTCTGCATCCTCATTGGAGTCAAACAAGAATCGGAGCAGTCGAATGCGGACAAGCGTTCACGACGCATGGTTGGGTTTCAACAAGCCCCTTGAAGGCCGCGTCAAATTCATGTACTGCGATGTCAAAGGTCTCGTGAGTACAGGAGTCGGAAATCTAATCGACTTCACGAAGAAGGAGATGACGCCTCCAACCGCCGCGGAACGGGCGGCATCGCTTCAAGAGGCCCACAGGTTTGACTGGCGACACGGCCTCAACACCCCCGAGGACCCGGGTGACGGCAGTGTTGCCAGCGCCGCCGAGGTCGACGCGGCGTGGGACGCGGTGAAGGCGAAGATGGACATCGCCTCCCACGGACACCTGGGGTACAAAAGCGTTACCACACTGCGGATTTCGGACGCGGAGATCGATCGCTTCGTATTCGTCAGGCTCGGCGAATTCGAAGCGGACCTCAAGAGGCAGCCCGACTTCGCGAAATTCGACGACTGGCCGGCCGATGCCCAGTTGGCACTTCTGAGCATGGCATGGGGGATGGGGACGAGATTCGGGTTCCCCACCTTCCGCGCGTTCGCCAAGAGTGGTGACTTCGAAGGGTGCGCCCGGGAGTGCCGCTTCAACCCCAACGTCGGAACGATCGTCACCCGAAACGACCGCGACCAACTCTGCTTCCGTAACGCCGCCCAGGTCGTGGCAGCTGGCCTTGACCGGGAAAAGTTGATCTGGCCCGGTACCGCGCCGTCGGTGCCGACGACACCGACGCCGCCGCCGACCACGCCGACGCCGCCGCCGACCACGCCGACGCCGCCGCCGACCACGCCGACGCCGCCGCCGACCACGCCGACGCCGCCGCCGACCACGCCGACGCCCGCCGCCGACCACGCCGACCCCGCCGCCGACCACGCCGACGCCGCCGCCGACCACGCCGACCCCGCCGCCGACCACGCCGACCCCGCCGCCGACCACGCCGACCCCGCCGCCGACCACGCCGACCCCGCCGCCGACCACGCCGACCCCGCCGCCGACCACGCCGACGCCGCCGCCCACGACACCGACCCCGCCGCCCACGACACCGACTCCTACACCAAGCGCACCCACCCCTACGCCGAGCCCGTGAGTCGGCGGCCTCGTGACAGTCAGCGTGGTCATCGTCGCGCATAACGAGGGCGACCAACTCTCGGCAACGGTCGAAGCCGTTCTTGCCACGGGGCCGGACGACATGGAAGTGATCGTCGTCGACGACCAGTCCGACGACGGCAGTGCAGATGCTGTCACTCGAGGGGAGAGGGTGATGATGTTGCGTACCGCGTCGCGTGCAGGCGTGACGGGATCCCGCAACCTCGGCGCGGCGCATGCCGATGGAGACATCGTCGTTTTCGGGGACGGACACGTGCGACCGCAACCCGGCTGGGCGGAACCGCTCATCGAGGAACTCCGTGACCCGGCGGTCGGCGCCGTCGCTCCGGTGATCTCCCCTCTAAGCGACGTTGGCAACCGGGGTTACGGGTTCACCTGGCGGTCGCCGTCACTTGCCACCTCGTGGATCAGCCGGGCGCCTACGTCTCCGCGCCCGGTGCCGATGCTCTGCGGATGCTTCTTTGCGATTCGTCGCAGCGTGTTCGACCGCGTGGGCGGATTCGATCCAGGCTTGACGCTGTGGGGGATGGAGGATGCTGACTTGAGCCTGTGCGTCTGGCGCCTGGGTCTCGAGTGCCGAGTTGTTCCGGGCTCGCACGTCCGGCACTTGTTCCGCAAGTACTTTCCCTACAGCGTCGATTGGGCAGTCACGCTGCACAACACGCTGAGAGTCGCAACCGTGCATCTCGGTGAACCTGCCATCACACGGGTGGTCGCACACTACGTTGCGCGTCCCGAGTTCGCGGAAGCGGCCGAGCGGGTTTTGTTCAGTGATGCGTTCGAGCGTCGCGCCTGGCTTGACGAGAGGACTGTCCGCGATGCGGACTGGTTCATCGACAGATTCAAGATCGACGCCCTCCGGTGACGGGCACCGGCCTCATCGTCCTCGGGATGCATCGCAGCGGGACGTCTGCAATCACGCGAACGGTCAACCTACTTGGGGTCCCGCTCTGCGCCCCAGGCGACCTTGTCCGCGACCGCACGGGCAACCTCCGAGGCCATTGGGAGAGCGGCACGCTCGTGAGAGAGAACGAAGCGCTGCTGCATTCTGCCGGCGGGGCGTGGTGGTGCCCGCCGCCGCTGGAGACGGACTGGGTCGAGGTCGCCGGCGACCGGATTCACGGCGCGGCCGATGCGTTCGGCCGCGTCCACACCACACCGTCTTGGGTCTGGAAGGACCCGCGAACCTGTGTGACAGCGCCGTTTTGGCGAGCGGCTCTCCCACACCGGCTGACTTTCCTGCTCGCCGTGCGTCATCCGGTCGCAGTGGCGGCGTCCCTCACTGCGCGGAACAACTTCACGACGGAGGCCGGTGTCGCGCTGTGGGAGGGTTACTTGGCTCGGGCTGCCCGGGCGGCCGTCGGCGCATCAGTGCTGGTGTGCTCCTACGAGGAGCTACTCGATGACCCGCTCAGGTGGGCCGAGATGGCCATGGAGTTCATCGTCGATCAGGGTATCGAGGTCGACGGCCGCGGCAGTCCTGCGCTTGCCGCCAAGTTCGTCGATGAAACTCTCGCTCACAACCGGGTCATCGACGATGCCGGAGTGTTGAGTATCGAGCAGCAGGCGCTTGTCCACACGCTTGCCAAGCTGGTGGGTCCACACAAGCGCTTCGAGCCCGATCTTCCCCCGGTGACCGCCACCACCGAGAGACTCTTCGACGAGCGCCGCCGGATGTTGCTGCCCCGCGAGGACGGCGTTGCACCGGAGACAGGCCAGCCGTCCGGCATCCAGCTCCTCCACCGGCTGCCCAAGCGCTCGACGAGCTTGCCCACGATTAGCGTCGTGATCGCGCCCCGGTACCCCGGGCCGCTCCTCGAGTCAACACTCGCCGCGGTGCTTGAGACCGCTCCGGAGTCGGCGGAAGTCATTGCAGTGGGAGACCCGGGGGCAGTGTGCGACAGCCGGGTGACGGTCGTGGACCGGCCGAGCGTCAATGGACGGGTAGCCGCCATCGCCGCCGGATGTGCACGAGCTCGCGGCGACGTGGTGGTGCTCTGTGACGGCGGCGTTCGGCCGAATCCCGGATGGGCAGAAGCCCTCTGTGGGGCCCTGACTCGATCCGACGCCGGGGCCGTCGGTCCGGCGCTCGTGTACGGAGAGGGCAACACCGTGCACGGCCTGACGCTCCGGACTGCCTGCTTGAATGTCGACTGGGTCAGGGCAGCACCGACGGCCAAGCCGTTTGCGGTAACGGTGGTGCCGGGGGCGATGATGGCCTTTCGACGCGAAGTGCTCGAGGCGGTCGGTGGCTTCGACCCTGGCATGACCGGGATCGGTGGCGAAGACACGGAGCTTTGCATTCGGTTGTGGCGCGCCGGCTACTTGTGCCTCAACGTCCCGAGTGCCAGCGCGGCGGTCCAGTTCGATCAGGGGACCGATGAGACCTCGGATCCGACAGGATTCCTTCACAATCGCCTGCGGCTCGGCGTGCTTCACCTGTCGCCTCCGCGAGTGCGGCGATTTCTCGAACCGGTCCGGCACAACCCGCACTTCGCCGAAGCCTTTGCGCGAGTGGTCAGCTCGGACGTCCGCGACCGTCGCGCACTGATCGACGCGATCTCCTGTTTCGACGACGGCTGGTTTCTGCGCCGCTTCAACGTCACGGCGCTCGAGGAACGACTTCACGACAATTCGCAACAATCGGAGGGAACATGAGCTCGTTCACCCTTGATATCGCCAGCCCCTTCCCGGAGCAGGGACTGATGACCGGCACCAACGGCGGTCCCGGTGACGGCGGCCACAAGCCCGACCTGCCGTGGTACATGTCGTTCGGGAATGACCTGAGCGCTGCGCCGGGTACGCCCGTCCGGGCCATCTGTGACGGCAAGATCACAGCCCTCGACACCACCCACGTCGATCCGACCACCTTCGACAAGGAGAAAGGGGTTTACGGGGCTGGTGTTTTCATCCAAGCCATCGAGCGCCGTTCTCCAGGCGGGCGCCCCGGGCGGGGTCGGTATGTACTACACGCACATTGATCTCGCCCCGGGCATCACGAATGGCGCCGCCGTCGTGCGGGGCCAGGTTCTGGGCCACGTCATCGAGTTACCACCGAAGCCGTCGCACCTACACTTCGCGATCTGCGAGCGCCGTGCCGGGCAGAACTTCGGCGTGAACATCTACGCCCTGCTGCAGCGAATAGCCAACACGGCGACGATCACCACACTCACGTTCTTGCAGGATGGTCGGCCGCCGCAGGAGGGCGGAGATCACCGACTCCGCCGCCGACGACTCCGACTCCGCCGCCGACGACTCCGACTCCGCCGCCGACGACTCCGACTCCGCCGCCGACGACTCCGACTCCGCCGCCGACGACCCGACTCCGCCGCCGACGCCGACTCCGACGCCGCTCCGCCGCCGACGACTCCGACTCCGCCGCCGACGACTCCGACTCCGCCGCCGACGACACCGACTCCGCCGCCGACGACACCGACTCCGCCGCCGACCACGCCGACTCCAACGCCGACCGCACCAACGCCCACGCCATCGCCTTGACGATCCAGTACTCCATTACGGTCGACGGGCCGCCCAGATTCGGTCGGCAGGCGCTCGGATGGCTTTCGACCGCGTCGGCGCTGGGCGGTGTCACGGCCGACCAGATTCTGGTGCAGTGCACGGACGCCGTGCCGGATTTGTTTCGTCGAGCCGTCGCTGAGGCTTTCGGCGTCGAGGTGACGGCCTTGCCCGGGGGCGCGGAGTCCAAGGGGACGCTCAACAAGCTCATGCAGCTGGAGCATCCTGCGCTCGTCGCCGACTGGATCGTGTTGTGCGACTGCGACACGGTCTTCGCCGGGCCGCTGCCTGCGACTGCCTTCCGACCGGGCATCGCCGCGAAGCTCGTCGACGTCGGCTTCCCCGACCTCGATTTTTGGACGGATCTGCTGGGGCGGCTGAACCTCTCGAAGGGACAGCCGGAGTTCCGGTTGGCGGCCAAAGGCGGGGGTGCCACTTATCGGAACAACTGCAACGGAGGCCTCTATATCGGCGACAGCGCGCACTGGGCTCGCATCGGGCCGGAGTGGCGCCGGGCGGCGGACGCCCTGCCGACGTTGATGTCGACCGCGCCGTTCTGGTCGCGCTATTACGACCAGATCGCGTTTGGTGTGGCCTGCGCCTGCCTGGGCATCGACGTCGAGCTGCTACCCGCGAGCCTGAACTTCCCATTTCACGAGAATCCCCCTGTCGCGCTGACGATCGAACCCGTTGTGCTGCACCACCATCAAGCGCTCGAGCGTGGACAGCTGCGGTGCCGGCCTGGGCATGCGATGTGCCCCGGGGTGCTGACCGCGGTCGCGCGGGTGAACGAAGTGCTCGAGAAAATCGAGTGGACGGCGTTCGGGCTCTGATGACCGGCCGCGCGCCATCGGTCAGCATCGTCATCCCGTCGCGCAACGAAGGCGACATGTTGTCGAGAACCGTCGAGGCGATCACCGCCACGGTTCCCGTCGGAGCCGAGATCATCGTCGTAGACGACGACTCGAGTGACGGCAGCGCCGATGCCGTCGGGAATCGGTGGCCGGAGGTGCGGGTGCTCCGTCGGTCACCATGCGTCGGTGTGGCCCGCGCCCGCAACGCTGGGGCGGCGGTAGCCCATGGAGAACTTCTCGTGTTTAGCGATGCGCACGTCGTGCCCACGGCCGGGTGGCTCGAACTGATGTCCCAGGAGATCCGTCGCCCGGGCGTCGGCGCGGTGGGCCCGACACTCACCCATCTGTCGGGTCAATCGGGAGTCGGGCGGGGATTAACGTGGACGAACACGGCGCTCAATCTGCGGTGGCTATGCCGGGGCGCCGACCACCCGGTGCAGGTTCCGATGCTGTGCGGCTGCTTCATGGCGCTGCGGCGTGAGGTCTTCGAGCGCGTCGGCGGCTTCGACGAGTCCTTCGCCCGCTACGGTGGGGAGGATATCGAGCTTTGTGTTCGGCTGTGGCGCATGGGGTTTGAATGTGTGGTTGAGCCTCGTGCCGTCGTGGCGCACCGCTTCCGCCAAATGGGCAGCAGTGCTGCCGTCGTTGAGGATTCGATATACAACCTTCTGCGGATCGGATCGCTTCACTTCAGCGCGCAGAAGCTCGACGCGCTTCGGCGGACGCTCGGGCGCTCGAAGGCATTCAGCGTGGCCGAGATCCGTCTCAGCGATAGCGACGTCGTCGAACGCCGGACAGCGCTCGACGCCGCTGCCGCCGTCGACCCCGACTGGTTCTTCGAGCGTTTCCAATTGACGTTCTTCGACACGGTCGGATGACCGACGGCCGGTGGACGGTCCCATGGCACCTGTGCGAAAACGCGTGTGAGAGTTGCCGATAGCTTGAGGTTTCTTTGCACAAACGTGCGCATTAATTATGCCGCCCGCCCCCTGAATGTGGCGAAGCCGCTGGCGTCGTCGACGATGAGGACTCAGCTCGGCTCCATCGACATGAAAGAAAGTGACTCCTTCCGGCTTCATCAACGCGTGGAAGCTGACATCGAGTTCGTTCACGGTCGCGCTGGTGCCGTCCCATGTGGAGAGCTGGAAAGGTGCGGCGCCTCCGCTGATCGACCGGCCGAGGACCACCACGAACTCCTGCCACTCGGGGTCGCAAGCCAGGTCTCGGATGCCTTGCGCCGTGGAAAACTCGGCCTTCTGATCTCCAGCTTCGTCCGCGCCTCGAGCGCGGCCGTCGTCCACTGCGCATCAGTGCTCTTGAGATGAACCTGCAACACTGATATCCGGCCATCGGTCGCGGGGAGCGGACGCCGAATAGCAACAACCCTGCGGAACTGGGCATCCATGCCAAACCCCTCGATGTCTTTCAATCCGCCGTGGCCTGATCTCGCGACGAACGCGCGATATTGGCGCGCAGATGCACTCGATGGTGATGGTCCGGCTGCCATCCGGCAACGAGCGTGGACATTGACCTCCTGCACATCGAAACCGTCTCTGGCCGAGGGCAGCGGTCGGCCGGCTGCAATCTGCTGGATCCGGGGTTCCGGCGCTATCTTCCACGCAGGCAAATATCTAATCCGTTAACGGCGGGACACCTTCGCGAGTAGTCGACGCAGGAGGGTCGACCTGCGAAACTCCGTACACTCGCCCGGCGGGCAGACTATGCAGTCCGTTCCGCGCCGATAGTGCTCGTGCGCCGAGCGGTCGTGCCGGCATACGCAGAGGTCATGCACGATCGCTGATCGTACCGGAGCGCCTGATTTCAGCGACCATTTAGTCGGCGTCGTAAGCTCGAATCCAATCGATGACCATTGATGCGGGGTTCGGCGTGGTTGAGTCTGGCGGACCTGGCCATACCCCCCCCACTGCGAGTGTGAGCAGGATATAAGCGGGCTTCTCGAACACCCACTCCTGGCCTGGCTCGAGGCTTGCGGGGGTGTAACTTCCAACGGGCGTCCCGTCGATCGACATGGTGACTATGTTGGGAGATTTCGTCATGGAGTACACGTGGAAGTCGTGCGAAAGATCGACGCCCGGTAACGAGCCGCCGGTGTTCTTCTTCCACGCCTGATCGGTGCCGGCGATGGGTCCGTGCATGCCGTTCGTGTATTGGACCCCAGTGTTTGGTGTTTCGATGACGTCGATCTCGCCACATCTCGGCCAATTGACGGCGCCAATGTCTGTGCCGGACAGCCAAAAGGCCGGCAGCAGCCCCTTTCCGCTGGGGACACGAATTCGAGCAGACAGGGTGCCATAGGTGAACGCGAACTTGCCGAATGTGTTGAGGCGAGCGGAGGTAATTCCTGATGTCCCTCCGCGCGCGGTGATTACCAGGTTTCCGGCGCCGTCGAGGTGGGCGTTCTCGGGCGAAGCGGTGTACGTCTGCCACTCCCCATTGCCCCAACCGCCGCCTCCGGTTTCAAGATTCCAGTTCGCGCTGTTGGGCGGGGCGCCAGCGTTACCGCTGAAATCCTCCGACCAGATCAACGCCGCTCCCTGCGCAGGCGGTCGAGTGCCGCACGCTGCGAGCGTAAGGACAATCCATAGGCAAATGACGGCCCGCGCAATACGCCGGCGATCACCCTCTGACATCACGACATGTTGCCGTATCAGCATCGCGCCTCCGCATGCAGTGCCCGCGGTTGAACACCGTAACTGCCGCCGCCCTTGCACAAATAAACCCGGCCTTATCGCTATCGTTGGAACTGATAAAGGCGCAGATTGGGTGTTACCAGCACTGGTTGCCAATACCTATTGGACTCGATTTGCGCGATGAATTCGTTCAACTGCTGGCGAGTCGCGTAACCGTAGTACTCGAGCGCACGCATGTCCTGCTCCGTGATTGCGATGTAAACGACTCCTTTGAGGTGAGCCGCCTGCTCGGTGATGGTGTCGAGTTGGCCTACTGGAAATTGGCCGACGGATCCTGGTCCGATTGACACCAGGGGGGTGTCGAATTCCGAATTTCGCGTGGCTTTATCCACGTACTGCGCACTGGACCTATCGGGAATGCCACCCGAAAACAGCGGGATGATCCGGACATCGCCTTCATAGTTCATCACGGAGCGGGCCGCATCGTATTGCACGCGCGACACAGTGATCTGCCCCCATAGTCCGTAGTAACCTTGCATTCCGGCGATAAGGAACCACAACAGACCTGTCACCGCGACACAGACGGGTACTAGTTGGCGCGTTAATGACCCTTTTATTCTGACGAATCCTACAAACACGGCCGCGATCAGGATCGACAATCCTGGAATCGAATAAAGAAAGACGCGGAATATTGCCTCGCCACCGTAGCTGACACCGCCCAGCAGCACCACCGCACAACCCACCATTGCAATTGACGGCCAAACAGGAAGGCGCCGCCGCAGTAGCGCTATCGTGGCCCCACCTGCTGCTGCAAATGCACTCGCGGCGAGACTGCGACATGCAAGAGACGTGATGAACTTGCCTTGCCCGCCCTGCGCTGCCACGTTGCTTCGCGCGTTCTCGAAAGGGTTGAGGCCGGAGAGGAGCCCAAAGTGACTCACGACCGAGTATCGGGGGATGAGGTATGCAACGAGAAGTATCGCGCATACGGCAACCACCCACCACGGCTTGATTCGTCCGACCACAGCCAGCGCAACCATAACCAGAAGCAACCAGTACGGGGTGAGCTGGTGGAGCGGGATCAGGGAGGCGAATAGAAAGACGCCAAGGACGGAGGCGGCCCGCAATCGCCGGGAAGTCAGCAGAACGACCAGGGTCGCCAGTGCAACTACCAGTGCGATCGCCTGAGGCGCGAAATAATCCTGAGCAACCCAGTTCAAGGTCTCAGAAATCATGGCTGCGGCCAAGGCTGTTCGTCGTGAATATCCCAGCACGCGTGCAAGCGCCATAACGGAGAGCGCCAGGAGGATGTGAATAAGCGGCGCGAACACTAGTGCGATGGCGATGAGACTGATGCCGGATAGCGACGCGAACCATGCGGTCAAGCTGAAGAGCGCCGGCCACTGACCGTATATATCCGCTGCTGGCGGAAGAGCGTGGAAGGTCTGCAGGTACTGCACGACACCGATGTGCTTGTAGGTCCATCCATAGGGTGGCATCTCGGAAATAACACTTACCGTGCCCCTGATAACGAGGATGAGGAGCACGATGTCCAACCAGCAGAACAGCAATTTACCGGCACGCAATGCCGCGACGAAAGAACAAGCGACCGCCGCGCCAGCGAGGATCAGTACCACCCCGCCCTTCGAGGCGAGCAACCCGAACTGGGAATACGACGCGCGTGCGCAGTAGCGGAATGCTGACGCACCACAGAATCACACCAATGACCGCAAGGGCCGCCGGAAGCGCGATGCCTGGGAGTTGTCGCGGCAGATGGCGGATTGCCGACAACACCTTGTGAAGGCGTGCCCACGCCAAAGATCCAGAGACGTCTCGGGTATGGCGGATCGACACGAGTGCGGCGGCGGCAGTGACAGCCAACGCCACGCCTAGGAGTAGATAGGTCGGGAATCGGGCGAACTGCGCCAATAGGGCGGTGGTGGCGGCCGCAGCGCTGATACCGAACACCGGCGTTACCGACGTGACGACGACAACCGGAAATCGAAGGAGGGAGAAAAGCGCGAGCCCGGGACCGAAGAAGAGGTAGCAGCAGAGTAAGAGGGCGGAAGCGGTTGCGTTGACCGGTGCCGCCGATGCCGCGCCACAACCGACCGCGACGAGCGACCACTGGGCATATTCACGCTGCAGCTTCCTACTCGACAGGCGAACACTGAGCATGTGAGCGTTCTCCTGTCGTTTCCGCGTGGTCGAAGGCGCTCCGTCGAGCACTGCGCGTCTGGGACTCACCGGCGTTACTGTCGCACTCATAGGGGCTTCCGATGTCTGGCTCGGCGCCCGACGGAAACGCGGTCACCGAGAGACCATAATGCGACGAGCATCGCAACGACCGCCGGATACACTATCGCCCTTTCCAGCACTCCGATACTGATCCACGACTTTCCGCCCTGGATGTATGCAATGAAGCAGGCGATAGAGACAATCGATAGGACAAGCATCGCGTAGCGGCTCGTGCCCAAGCGATGCCAGCAGCGGGCGCACAGAAAAAGCGCACCTATCGGGGCAAATATGCAGAACACGTCCGCGCCGAGGGAATGTATGAGCCAGTTGTTGTTCTCGGGGAATGCTCCCCCCACAACGGCGCCCAATCCGGCGGCGAGAAAAAGTGCGGCCTGACTTCTGGTTTCAACAGCCTTCCACAGTGGATGTGCCCAAAACAGCAAACCCATCCCAACGAGCACAAACGATATGTCCATCAGCCAATACGACGTGTTACATCCGCCGTTGACGCAGTGCTTTACGCCAAGTTCACTGATTTGGTCGTCGCGGTAACTGTACGCACCGCGCCAGCTGCCGGAAACCAGGTATTCGGCCAGAAAGAACTGGCACCACAGCAGAGTCGGCAGCCACACTCGCCAAGTCATTAGAGGATCGTCCGCGGCTTTCCTCCGGTCATCCGCTCGCGTGAGTTGAGCATGCGTCACGGTTGGGCCCCCATCGCAGTCCCTGGTAGTGGGTCCACGGCAGCTTCGTTGAGCGCCTTTCTCCAGCTGTCCGCGACGGTCTTCTGTGCTGCGTTGTCGCGGGCGAATTGAGTCAGCAAATCGTCGAGTTCATACGTCCACAGTTGTGGCCCTAGAGCTTCAGTGGGCCTGTCCCACCGCATCGATGATGGCGAGGGAGTCATCGACAGTTTCAGGTCGAATCCGCTTCGAACTATCCCCTGAATCCGATCGTATCGTTCCAGGTCCGGGGGCACGACGATGGGTCCCAAGGCGGTGACCGTTCTCGAGTACGCCCGCTGCACGTCCAAGGGCGAAACCCAGCGCGAGGAACGATTCACAGTGGTAGCTCCCCGAAACCCGCGTCGGCGCGCCTGGCCAGGCGCCTGAATCCTCGAAGCAGCGGTCCGGCCACTATGACGCCGCAGAGCACAGCGGCCAGCAGGTAGGCGATCCCTACTCCTTTCACACCCAAGAACGGCGTGAGAAACGCTGTACCGCCAACAGTTAGGACCGTCAGCAGGCCCTGAGTCACTACCGCCAGGGTTAGTCGGCGCTCAACGCGCGCGACCGCATCATAGAGAGTAATGATCAGCCAAAACGGCATGATGATCGCCGCGAAGTATAACAACGAGGCTCCATGCTCACGGTAATTCGACCCTATTAAACCGAGAACCACAGGGCCCCCGATTGCGAGGAAGAGCGAGCTTCCGATCGTCAGCGCGCCGATCATCAGCCCGAAACGCCGGATCAAGTGATGCAATTCCTCGGGATGGGAGGAGACCTGGGCGATGAAAGGGCCAACGAGAATGGTGCCGAAATTGAAGATTGCGGTGATGAGCGCCCACGTTATGGCGAAATAGGCCGTTAGTTCAGAGCCCAGAGCCGACAGGACGACCAGGGGAATGGTGAGAGGAGCGATATTGCCCACCACCTGAATGCCATACGAGGAGCCGAAGTACGCGAGCAACTCTCGACGTGGCGGCAGTTCGACCGGCGCTTTCGACAGCGCCGAGGAACGTAGACGACGCCAGAGAAAGACACCGAGTGCGGCGGCGCATGCCAGCGACGGGATGGTCCATGATCCGACGATCACAATGCTCGTGGCGCCCGTCAGCGCGGCCAGCGCTCCCAGCTTCACGAGCGAATGCGAAATGTTCTTGTAGCCAGCCCATCTCGCAACCCCGAGCGCCGAGGCGGTTTGGTCCTGCAGTGCGAACCATGCGAACACACAGACGACGCACGGAAACAACATCATCTCGATCGTCGAATGAAACAACTCTTGTCGTGGGCCGACAAGCACGAGCAGCGCGCCCAAGCCGGCTGCGCTCACCGCAGAGCACCCGAAGCCGAAGCGAACGAATCGCCCTGCTCGCGAACCGAAGCCGGTCAAAAAGCGCTCGAACATCGGCCCGAAGCTGAGGTTTGCCATGGTGGCGAGCATCGTCGCTGCTGTTATGAGTACCGACGCACGGCCGATCGATTCAGCAGAGTCGACGCGCGCGGCGACAGCCCAGAACAACAGGCCCAGCGCACCTGTCGCGACATTGGTGATGACCAGCACCAGGGAATTGAGTTGGAGGTTCCGCACGGCCGCGACGCTTCGTGGTGCCGATCGTCTCTGCTCCGTAACAGCACTCACGGATGCGACCGAGTTCGCATGGGTCGACCGGCGAGCGGTCGCGGCTTGCGGCCCTCTCGCAGGCCTCGCAGGTACGCCGAGGGTCCGGACAGAATGGCGATCATTTCCATTCTTCGGATGTTGGCCGGAATGTCAGCCGACGTCAGGTCATCATCCGGAGTCGCCGAATTCCTCATCGCGCGCGCCACCCGATATCCAGTTCTCACGTTTGCCACGGCAGTCTTCACTGCAACGTTGCGCGCATCGGAGCTGAGCGCAATGGTCGTCAACCAGGCTCCCAGTCCCCGCCCGTACCCGTGAGCTTGGTGGATCAGGCTCGCGACGTCGTCGCGGTGTCGATGCCAGACGATGGCCGAAGGCTCATAGGTCAAGGTGCCGCCCGCCATGATAATGCGGAAGAACATGTCGAGATCTTCTCCGCCCTTCGTCGGAGCACCGGCGCCGAGCAGCTCGTTGAACCCGCCCAGCGCGATGACGGTGTCGCGCTTGATCGCGAAGTTGGCACCTGTTCCGTACATCCCCACCTGAAACGGAAACAGTGGTATGTCCGAAGGAGGATCGGCCAGGCTGTAACGCCTGGTATGTAGGTTCCGCGCCCACCCGACGCGGCGGTCGAAGTATGCGTGTGCGGCAGAGGTCAGTTCGCCCGTCGGCACCAGGCCGGACACGCAGAGCGTGTCGGGGTCGGCGGCGAATGCTCCACCAATTGCGGCCAGCCATTCGGAGTCGACGACCACATCGTCATCGGTGAAGGCGACGATGGAATGTCGGGCAGCACGTATTGCCGCATTGCGGGCCCGAGACAGGCCGGGTGCCGGCTCTTCGATCACCCGCACTCGACGGTCTCGAAGACCTTCGAGATATTTCTTGGTGGCATCGGTCTCCGCGGCGTTGTCGACGATGATCACTTCGAAGTCCGGATACTCCTGTCGGAGTACGGAGTCGAGCGCATTGGCGAGCAGATCCACCCGGTCGCGGGTGCAGATTGCGACCGTGATCGGAAGGTTCACGGTTGCACCGGGCGTCGACTCGGACAGCTTCGACTCGGCGTCCTTCGAGGCTTCCGACACCGCAATCCAGGCTTCGGCCGCATCGATACAGCCTTCGCGCACGCCAATTTCTGCGAAACCGATCGGAATGCCGTTGCGACGCATCAGCAGTCGCGCACGGTTGAATCCCGTCGCCGACTCCAACGTGATCGTCCCAACCGACGGCAAATCATCTGCCAGCCCAATCCATACCGCGCCTGGGAAAGAAGGTGGCTTGGTTACCGCCAGGGCCGGTTCTAGAGTCCGTACCGATTGGGTACGAAGCTGATCAACGGATGTCACCGATGTCTCCTGAGACTCATAGTTCCCGCACGGCCCTTGAGGTAGCCGGCAACGGTCATCACGAACCCGCTGACAATGGCAGCGATGCGCCGCGCCGCAGTCGCCCTGCTGTGCCCATCGCCGCCCACTAGTACTTGACGGGCTTCACGTAGTACACCGAGCGGAAGGGTGCGGCGAGTGTAGTTCCGTTCAGTGCTGAGCGCAGCTTGCCTGCCCGCCAGCTTCGCGAGGCGGGCTTTTGACAGACCCTCGGCGTAACACCGTCGAGCGAAGTAGCCGAATGTCGTGCGTTCCCCAGTCACCTGATGTTGAACCACGAGGTGTGGATCGTAAACAACGCGCGCCGAACGGATCTGATCGTTCACCCGGATGCAGAAGTCGGTCTCTTCGTTGCCCATCGGCAGTCGTCCCCGGCCACGGCCTACGCACTTGTCGAAGTGCCCGACGGTCTCCAGCGCAGTTCGACGGATTGCCATGTTGCAGCCCAAGACATTGCGAACGGTGGTGACCTCGGACGGTTGCCCGATGAAGGAGCACCCAATGACCCAGTAAAACTCGGGGGGAAGCCATTCCGCGACTCTTCCCGCCCAGTCGGGCACTGCACTGCCGCCAACCACCTGAACGTCCGGGTCGTCGAAGTGATTGAGAAGCTGACTCGCCCAAGTCTTTTGCGCGATGCGTGCATCATCGTCGAGAAAGGCGATGACGTCCCCGAGCGCAGCCGTGATGCCGGTGTTCCGAGCACCCGAAAGGCCACGCGCCTCGGAGTTCTCAAGCACGGTCACCATGGTGTTGGTCGCGAACTGACCCCGCGCAGCCACATACATTTCGTGGTTGTGATCGATGACCAGAATTATTTCGGCCGGCGGCGAGGCTTGCGCCTCCAGGGACGCGATCGCGGCCAATATGCTTGGCCACCGGTCCATCGTGTAAGCGCATACCACGGCGGTGAGGGCGAAACCGGAATCCACGGTCTGCCAAGCCCGCATCGATGTAGTCACGTCATGACCGCTCGTATCAACGCTGACGAGTTGAACGGGCGACCCCTCGCGGCGCTCGTTGTCCTCGCCGCAAGTGCCACACATATTAGTCTTATGGTCGCCGCTCACAGCCGGCGCAACACTTCTCGTTGTGAAGCGGTCGATCGTCACGACGCCATCTCGGCTTCGCTTGCAAACTCCTCGCTTGTTACCGAAGGCGCTCCCGCATTCGCTTGAACCGAGATGCCCGCCCCGGCACGACGTGAGTTGCGGAATTCCGTCAAGATCGTACGCAGTACGCGGATCCCATCGGTGACGGCGTTGAGATTACTTGCGCCGTACAACCTGTCGGACTCGTAGCTAGATACTTCCGCGATCCTCAGACGACCGGCAGCGACGCGCACGTTGATGAGCGTCTCGACTTCGAATCCGTCACCCCACTGCGGGTCCAAAGCCTCGATAGCCGGCAATTGCATCACGTCCAAGCAGCGCCGCGAGAACGCGTTGTAGCCGTAGCAGAGATCACTGAAGCGGGTCCCGAAGAGGATGTTGACCAACCCATTGAGGCCCATATTGCCGATTCGCCGAATCAGCGTGATGTCCGCGCTTCCGCCGCCCTGGATGAACCGCGACCCCTTCGCAAAGTCAGCCCCGGCAAGGAGAGCACCCACATACTGAGGTATTTCGGCGGGATCCGTGCTCCCGTCGGCATCGATCATCACGATGATGTCGCCGGTGGCAGCGGCGAAACCGCAAGCCAACGCATTGCCCTTGCCCTTCCGGGTTTGCGTGACGTGGATGGCGTTTGGCCACAGGGCTCGCGCGACCTCGACGGTGTTATCGATCGAATTGCCGTCGACAAAGACGATTTCGTCGACATCGTGAGGCATGCGCGCTGCAACGTGGGGAAGATTGCGCTCCTCGTTGAGCGCCGGGATGATCACCGAGACTTTCCGGCGTGGCGTATGGACAGGGTGAGTGCCCCAGATCGACACCACATTCGCATTTGAGGACTTATCCGAGGGGTCAACCTCGGCCAGCGAACGTGTACACACGCCCGCGCCGTGATGTTCGATGGCAGGCCCTACGGGGGTGCGCCCAAGTGTGAAGCGAGAAAAACGTTTAGTCTGCCTCCGCCCGGTTGAGTGCAGAGTTTCAACAGACAGCGAGTGGGTGTCCATGGTGGTTCCTTAAGTTTGAAGACTGGGTTTTTTTGCGGACCGGTTGATGAACGACCCGGCATGCATGGGACGAAGTCGAGGCTCAGCACACGTCTATTGTTAGCTGGCACGCCACCCTCGCCGAACGGGTGTGGAGCTCCTAAGCGAGGAGCGCCTGTCTTTGACGAAGCTGCCGACTGTCCGTCGTTTCAGCTGGCCAAACGAGCTTCTACCAAGGGCGTCAGATCGATTGGATGGCCACCTCAACTGGTGGCGGGCGGCCTAACTGACCATGAATGCGAGCTGTGCAAGTGAGCACCAACTTGTCAGTGATCAATTCTTCTAGTTTGCTGTGATTGCGCTCAGAAACTCGGTACAGGTCGACAACGAGCTCCTTGGGTTCCCCGCCCGCGAGGATGATGTCGACGGTGTCGGCGGCCCACGCCAATTGGTTCTGCAGGAAGGCGTAGGTCCCTGCGGCGGCCATTCGCACGCCGAGTTCGATGCCGGCGAGGGTGCGACTGGCGAACTTCGAGCTCTCTGCCAGGCCGGCGCCATTACGGCGGCCCAGCGCGAGGCGGCGGTCCACGATGTAGTGACCGAGCCGTTCCGGGGCACGTCGAAGCATGGGGGAATCATTGCGTATCCGAGAGGAGATGTCGAGCATTAGCGGGCATTTGCTTCCAGCTACTGCGCGAAAAGGACGGAATGTGTTTCCGTTTAGACGTTATAAAGCGCACTCTGACCTGGGCGGTATCGGATCATAGCCCCATTTTTCCACTGTGAGGCAACTCACTATGGAAACTGTCTCCGCGCGTGGGTAAATCAGTTGCTGGCAGTGTCCGACGGCGTCCCAGTCCGTCCTGAGCCGCCCACCTCACGGAAAGGGGCCGCATGACGAGGGGAACTTGCTGCTCCACCACTCCAGGTAAACAATCTTTGAGTGAGATGTCCCCACAGTCGGCTACTGACGGCAACTGGGGGTGTGGATTGCTGCCAGTTGCTTCCTGTGATGTCCGTGCCGGTTTGTCGGACGCGGCCAACCGGGGATGGCAGACTGAAGCCCACCAGCGGAGACGGGGGACGGCGATGACGACGGTATACGTGGTAACCGCAGGCAGCGGCGACAGTTACCGGATCGAACGGGTCTACCTCGAGGGCGATCAGGCCTACAAGTTCGCCCAGGACTACAACGGCATCGCGCCCGTCGAACCGGTCCACGTCGAGGAATGGCAGACGGGTGACCCTCCGGCCGCCTACGACGGTCCCTACTGGCGCGCGGAGTGGTGGGCACGTGTGCCGGTGAGCAAGCGTCGTGGGGAGATGCGGCACACCGACGAGGGCGAACGGTTCGACGACTTCGCCATCCGCCAGGAGTGGTGGACCGGTGAGGCACTGCCCGACGCCACGGTGGTGCGCCGGGAGCTGGCCGGGGTGCCGAAGATCGAGGTGGTCGGGCGATCCAAGGAGAAGGTGGAGGAGATCTTCTGGGACGCGGTGACCCAGGCCAGGGCCGAGCTGGCTGGCGTGCCCAGGCAATGACTTCCGCCACGTTATGTGCGTCGGATGGAAAGAAACGGGCATAGCAACTCGACTTTGCCGCCCGGATGCGCAATGATGGCACCCATGGATCGACGCGCCCTGGAACGGCTCGGCCACCACATCGTGAGCCGGCGCGTCGCGCTCGGCTACCGCAACCGCACCGATTTGGCCAATAGCTTGCAGTTCACCGTACGTACCCTCGCCGATGTCGAACACGGCGTGCGCAAGGCCAGCCCCGGCACTTACGCCATGCTGGAGAACAAGCTGGCCTGGGCCCCGGGAAGCATCGACACCATCCTGGCCGGCGGAGAGCCCAGAGAGCTCGTGTCCACGCTGCACCGGTCAGCCGGCCCCACCACCCCGTCCCAGGGATACGCCCTGCGCCCGACCAGCCCCAACGCCCTGTCGCAGGTGCCCACCGAGGAGCTGTTGCTGGAGCTACGCCGCCGGATCGTCGCCCCTCGTGAAAGGCGGCAGGAAACCTGGGACGAATGGGATGGCCTTGACTCGCACGGCGACTGGCCCGAGGAGGGCTAAGCAGCCGGCACCGGATCGATCCTCTGCACTATCTCTTGGTCGCCAACGAACCATCTGAGCCGAGGAATGTGTCTGCGGGACACGAATTTCGACGAAGTCGTGGGCCGAGGCGTCCTCGCTAGTCTCGCGAGCTCTCCTGGCACGCAGCGCAGACTCCCCAGAAGGTGACTTCGGCCTCCCGTACGCGAAATCCCTTACCGCCACGCGGCTGAAGGCACGGCGCTTTGCCGACGGCGCAGTCCACGTCTTGCACCGCGCTGCAGGACTCGCAGACGAGGTGATGATGGTTGTCGTCGATGCGGCGCTCGTAGAGCGCAGCGGAACCTGCCGGCTCGAACTTCCTGATCAGCCCAGCGCGGGACAGGTCGTTGAGCACCATGTACACCGCTTGGGGTGAGGTGCCCGGCAGCGCACCAGAGATCAGCCCGAACACCTTCTCCGCGGTGGAATGCGGCGCCTGCTCCAATGCGCGCAACACTGCGACCCGGCCCGACGTGGCCCGCAGGTCTGCTGCCCGCAGCTCCAGCTTGTACTGGGCGATGGCATCATCGGCGCTCATGACTCAAGCTTAACACGATCTGAACATAGATATTAATAACCAATTAGTTTGAGTAGGTCAAAATAAAGCGGTACAGTCGTGGTTGGAAGTCCAACGAGATGAAGACGGAGAACGCCATGACCAACCACGCACTGTCCACCACCGAATTCGTCGCCTCGCCGGCCCTGGCCGCCGATCTGCAGGCCGTACTGGTCGGACTGCTCGACCTTCAGAACCAGGCCAAGCAGGCGCACTGGACGGTGGTCGGTCCCCACTTCCGCTCCGTGCACCTCGAACTCGACGAGGTCGTAGACGCAGTTGGTGAACACTCCGACACGGTCGCCGAGCGGATGCGCGCCCTACAAGCCGTGCCGGACGGACGGACCCGGACGATCGCCAACACCACCAGGCTCACGTCCTTTCCGGAAGGCGAGGTGAGCGTCGAGCGGGCGGTCGCGGTGGTCGCGGAGCGAATCAACGCCGTCGTCAACATCATTCGCGCCGTCCACGATGACGTCGACGAGCAGGACCCCACCAGTGCGGACATCCTCCACACGACCCTGGAATCGCTCGAGAAGCAGCGGTGGATGCTCGCGTCGCAGCTGCGACAAACCGCAAACTAGTGCGGGCAGGCGGCGGCCTGCCGCTCACTACTGCAACGAGGCGAGCAGCGCGTTGAGGGCTGCTCTTCCGTCGCGGAGTCGGGTTTGCGTCGAGCTTCGTTATGCTAATTCCCTAACAGTCGTTAGTATTGGAATGCGCGACGGACGGGAAACGGCGGGCATCGCACGAAGTTGGTGAGGTTGACGGTGAGTGGCTCAGCACTCTTCATCACGGTGTTTCTGGCATGCCTGGTCGAAGCCGTCGAGGCGTTGACCATCATCCTCGCGGCGGGCAGTGCGCGTGACTGGCGCTCGGCGATCACGGGTTCGCTCGTCGGAGTGTTCGTCCTCGTGGCTGTCATCGCCACGCTGGGGCCTGCGATCTCGGCGATCCCGCTGGACGGTCTGCGCCTGTTCGTCGGCGGGCTGCTCTTGATCTTCGGGCTCCAGTGGCTGCGCAAGGCGATCCTGCGCGCAAGCGGGAACAAGGCACTGCACGACGAGGCGCTCGCGTATGAGGCCGCGCTCACCGAGGCGCGTCGCGCTCCCACGGCGCGCGGTGCCGTCGTGGCTGACTGGTATGCGTTCACGTTGTCCTTCAAGGGCGTCGTGCTCGAGGGCGTCGAGGTCGCGTTCATCGCACTGACCTTCGGCGCCAATCAAGGCAAGATCCCGCTGGCGGCCGTCGCTGCCACGGCCGCCGTCCTGTTGGTAGCCATCGCAGGCTTCGCGATCCGGGCGCCGTTGGCGCGAGTGCCGGAGAACAGCATGAAGTTCGCGGTCGGCGTCATGCTCACCGCGTTCGGGATCTTCTGGTCCGCCGAAGGGGCCGGAGCGCATTGGCCAGGCGAGGACATCGCCCTGCTGGTCCTGATCCCCGCGATCGCCCTATACGCACTCGCGCTGGTTGCGCTGTTCAAGCACCGTGCGCCCGCCACGGATACCGCTGTGGCCTAGGAGGATTGACGATGCGGAAGCTTCGGGCGTTCGGCGCCTTCTGGTACGACTTCGTCGTCGGTGACGACTGGCGGGTGGCGCTGACCATTGCGGTCGCGCTCGGCGTGACCGTCGCTGTAAGCAGGGTGACGGACGCGGCGTCGTGGTGGATCGTGGTCGTGGCCGTCCTTGCGGTCCTTCCCGTGAGCATCTACCGCGCGACGCGACGTAGTCCGACGGATCACTGACCGCTTCGGACGATTGCATTCCGACTGAGATCACCTGAAACAGCTTTAAGATAAGCAACTTTCGACAAACGCCTCCACGATGTGCGGCCGACCTGGCTTCGGTGGCGACCGAACGCTGCGCGCGTGGACGCCGCCGACGACCCATTCGTCGTGTCGCCCGCCAATTGGGATGCGCGCATTGGAAACGGATGTCTCGATCGTCGAAAACTGGAAGCGTCGAGCCAACGTTCGCGGTCGGACGACGCCATCGCCCCCGGATCGCTGACCATCCCTTGGACGTATCTCGTCGCAACTGGGGCAACGACGATCATCACGATCGTTGCAGTGTCCTTGGCAACGGCACGATTGGCGAGCCGGTCACCGGCCACCGTGTTGCGCGAAATGTGACGGTAGCGTCGTTCGCGCGAGCGCTCATCGCTACCTTCTGCTCTTCGCGCGAGCGCTCATCGCGATCATCGCCCCTCGTCCTCTTCGTCGTACACCCGCGCCGCGTACAGTTCCAGCGCCTCACCGCACCCGTCCAGTGCTACGGCCGCCTCGGTTCGCTTCGGAGCACCGTAGACGTCGCGCGCCTCGACCTTCTCGTACCAATGGCGGAGCTTGACGAGCTCCACCTCGTTCTCCTCGAGCTCACCGTAGGTGAAATGGTTTGCCGCGTATTCCTTTTCGAGGCCAGCGTGAAAATCCACGCACTTGTCGAGGATCTCCTCGTACTCGCTGTCCCTGGCGGCCTGGAAGAGTGCCACGACGTCCGGTCCTCCGGCCACCGCTGAGCAGGAGAGCAGCACCGCGGTGCCGTCCATGTCGAGTATCTCGCGGCGGAGCCGCCGAAGAGCACGCTCGGCGCCGTCGCGGGCGGGTAGTGCCGCGGCTGAATTCTGAAGATAGATTGCACCCAACGACTTCAGTCGCCGCCAAACGGTGGCCCGCAGTCGCGTGGGCTCAGCAGGAATCCGATAGACCAGCAACAGCCAACCCTCGTCGGCGCCAGTACCCGAACCATTCGGTACCGCGGGCCGCTCGGCGTCATCGCCCGTCGCGCTCACCTGGCTAGTGTGCCTGAACCGGGTGGCCACCGGGCTGAGAGCGAGGTGCCCTGCGCTCAGGTAGCGACTTTGGCTCTTCTGCCCGCCTTGTTTGGCGTGATCTGCTCGGCCGGTGACTTCACCGCCGGTCCCACCCAGCGTCGGAGGAAGGCGCGCAGTTCCTTGCCTCGACGCGGCGGTCGTCCCGGGTCGATGACCAACGACTGGAAGATTCGCAGCATGAACTCGACCAACTGGTCGAGGTCGTCGTCTTCGATGCCCACACTGGTCCAGTCGACGGCGAACCTCTCCACGATCGACCGTCCGAACGACAAGGCCATGTCGGAGGTGACGCCGGCGGAGAAGGCGCTGGCCTTTCCGGGGGTCAGCAACAGACCCAGATAGCGCTCGTGGGGGAGTCTTTCGAGCGTGTGGGCGATTCCTTCGACAACGGCCTCGGCCGGATCGTGGATCTTGCGTACGTGCGCGGCCAGGCTGCTCTAGGAATGGACCGACTTCTGCGACTGACGTCGCGAACAGCAGCGCTTCTGTGCTGGGGAAGTAGCGGTAGACGGTCTGACGGGTGACGCCCACGTCCTTGGCCACGTCGGAGATGCCGAAGTCCTTGCCGGACCGATCGATCCTGCGCCGCGCCGCCTCCAGGATGCGTGCGATCGCTTCGTCGTCGTCGGCCGGCGTCGCACCGGACCATCCGTGTGTTCGCATCAGCGATCAGCGTCCCGCACGTCCATGGCGCGAACGCTACCGCGGCCGACCCGAAATCGTTGACCATGCATGAGGCCGGACGTGTATGGTCGCGTTACTACGGCGGCGAAGGAGACTCTCGTGACCATCGACGGGAACGTCCGCACCGGGGTGCTGGACAGCGAACTCACCCGGCGGGCACTGCGCGTGGTGCTGGACAAGACCACCGACATGGCCGACGACGTGCTGCGGGTGCCCCTGCACTACTACCGGGATTCCAAGATCGCCGAGCTCGAGGAGACCCAGATCTTGCGGCGCACCCCGCTAGCCATCCTGCCCAGCGCGCAGGTCGCCGCCGCCAACGACTACGTCGTGCGCTCGGTGCTCGGCGATTCACTGCTCGTCACGCGCGACAAGGAGGGTCACAGCCACGTCTTCCTGAACTACTGCAGGCACCGGGGCGCAATGCCCGCCTGCGGCGCGGGCAGCGCCACCCGGTTCACCTGTCCGTATCACGCGTGGACGTACAAGAACGACGGCGAAGCTCTTCGCCGTGCCGGGCAATGCCGGCTTCTCCGGCGTGAACAAGGACGACTACGGCCTGGTCGAGTTGCCCAATCAGGAACGCCACGGCTTCATCTGGGCCGTCCTGAGCGCCGACGCGGACATCGACGTCGACGAACATCTAGGCGATCTCGGCCCGGACCTCGAAGCGCTGGACTACCCGTCATTCGGCTATCACGCGTACCGCGAATTCGAATCGGAGGTGTCCTGGAAGGGCGCGTTGGAGGCGTTCGCAGAGAGCTACCACTTCCCATTCGTCCACGGCGAAAGCCTCATCGGGCAGAACACCGTTGCCAACACGTCCATTCACGACGCGCTACGGCAAGCATCACCGGATGGGCTTCCCGTTCAACTGGATTGCCAACTTGGAGCAAGACCCCAACGCTTCGTGGGACGTCCGCGACAACATGGGGGTCATCTACTGGATCTACCCGAACCTGATCCTGGCGAACAGTTCGGTGGGCGTGGAGGTCATCGACATCCTGCCCGCCAGGTCACCCACCCGGTGCACCGTCCGCCACAGCTGGCTCGCCCGCGTGCCCGCCGCGAACGACGAGACGCGGGCCGGTTACGACATGATCTTCGACGCCGTCCATGCGGCCGTGCGCGACGAGGACTTCGCCATGTTGCCGCAGTGCGGGGAGGGCGTCCGGCACGGCCAGCACGACCACATGATCATCGGTCGCAACGAGATTGGCGTGCAGCACATGATCCGCGTCTTTGCCGAGCAACTCGGCGTAGCTTTGGCCTGACCGCAATCCAGGCGCGAGCCGCCGAGCACGAGGAGAGAACGCCGTGACATTGGAGTCCGACGTGCGTAGGGACATATGCGACCGCGCGCGCAGCATCCGCGACATCGTCATGGACGAGGCGGCCGAGTCCGAACGCCTGCGCACCATGTCCCCGGCAGTCGTCGACGCGATGTGGGCGAGCGGGCTGATGGTGGCATTCAACCCCAAGTCCGCCGGCGGAACCGAACCGTCGGTCTCGCAGATGATCGAAACCTGGCTCGAAATGGCATGGCAGGATGGCTCATTCGGGTGGACGGGCATCGCCAACTTTCCTTCGTCGTTCGCCGCCGCGACGTACCTTCCCGAGGAGGGCTTCGCGGAGGTGTTCGCGGCGAACGACAATCGGGTCACCATGGGCGGTCAGTTCGCCCCCAATGGGCAGGGCGTCGTGGTCGATGGCGGTTACCGTCTCACCGGGTCGTGGAACTTCGGCTCCGGAACCGGACACTCCGAGTACATTGCGGCGGGCTTCATTCCCATGGAGGACGGGCTGCCGCACATGCTTGGTGACGGCATTCCGCGGTTGATGGTCGCCTTCCTTCCGCGCGCCGAGGTCACCTTCACCGACGGCTGGCACGTCCAGGGCCTCAAGGGCACCGGGTCCTACGACTACAACGTCGCCGACCTCTTCGTTCCGGCGTACCGCGCCATCGAATTGTTCACGCGCGAACCCCACCGGGGCACCTCACCCGCCGGGCGGATGGGGATGATGCCGGTGACCGCGGCCGGTCACGCGGCGTGGGCGCTCGGCGTCGCCAAGAGCATGCTCGACGACGTTGCGGATCTGGCCGCCACCAAGTACCGGATGTCGGACGTGGGGGAGTCCCTTGCGAGCCGTCCGACCTTCCAGAAGAACCTCGCGCACCACGTCGCGATGTGGCGTGCTGCAAGGCTTCTGGTGATCGACACGTTCACCGCCGTCGAGACCGAGGTCGCCGCGGGCAACGAGATGACTCCGACGATGCGGGCGGACATGCGGGCGGCCGCGGTGTATGCCACCGACGTGGCACGGCTATGCGCCGAGTGGGCCCACCTGCGCGGCAGGCACGACGTCGATCCGGGAGGGCAGCAGGTTGGAGCGCGCCTTCCGTGACATCTACACCGGCACTCAGCACGCATTCATCAGCGAGAAGGTCGCCATCGACGCCGCGCAAGTTTGGCTCGGAATCATCGACGACCAGTTCGCCCTCTGAGCGTCAGCCGCCTCCGGCGGTCACGGCCCCGCCAGCCCCATGAGCTCCGTCATGCCGTGGTCGCGTCCCGCGGTGTATCCGCCGTCCACCGCGATGGCCTGCCCGCTCACGAACGACGCGTCGCGCGAAACCAGGAACGCCGCCGTGCCCGCGATCTCCTCGGCACGGCCAAGCCTGCGAAGTGCGTGTTCGGTGACCGTCTTCTGACGGGCGTCGGCCATGAACGGTTCGCTCAGTACCGACGCGAGCATTGGCGTGTCGATGAACCCGGGACAGATTGCGTTGCAACGGATTCCCATGGGTCCATAGTCGATGGCGATGTTCTTGGTCAGCAGCACGACCCCGCCCTTCGAGGCGTTGTAGCAGCTGCCGCCCGCGGTGCCTTCGATGCCTTCGACGCTGGCCAACGTCACGAGGGACCCTCGCTCGCCGTCGACGCGTTCCTGGTCGAGCATCCGCGTCAGCGCGGCTTTGGCCACCAGGAACGTACCCGTCAGGTTGATGGCGATGACGCGGTTCCACTCCTCCAGGGGCAGCAGGTGCACCGGGCCTCCGCTGGCGACGCCAGCGGAATGGACGACGCCCGCGATCCGGCCCGGCGCCGCCGCGAACACTTCCGCCACCGCAGCCTCGTCGGAGACGTCGGCGGCGACGAACGTGTAGCCACCCGGTCCGGCGAGCGTCTCGTTCCCCGGTGCGAGGTCGCAACCGACGACCGTGGCGCCATCGTCGAGCAGTCGGCGCGCCGTAGCGAGCCCGATCCCCGACGCCGCCCCGGTGACGACCATGGTCACCCCGTCGAAGCGTCCCACTCCTACCTCCTTCAGCAGTCCAGTGTCGTGCGCAACGAACCGTCACGAAGCCGATCAGGGCGTCAGGATGACCTTGATGCAATCGGCCGTGCGGGCCGCGACGGCAGCGTATGCCGCTGCGGCATCGTCCAAAGGCATTGAGTCCGTGAAGATTCCACCGGTGTCTAGGCGGCCGGACTGTATCAGCGGGATCAGTTCGGGCCAGGTGCGCTGCACGGGTGCCGTGGTCATCCGCAGCGTGACGCTCCGCACCAGGGACATCAGCGCGGGGAAGGGGAAGGGGTTGAGGTCGTGCACGCCGATGACCGACACGGTGCCGCCTGGCCGCACGCAGGTCAAGGCGTCGGTCATCGTCGTATCGTTGCCGACCGCGTCGATGACCGCCGCGGCGCCGCGTCCACCCGTGGCCGCCATCACCGCGCCGAGCGCGGGCGGGGCCAGCGGTGTGGCTCCGGACGACTCGGCCCGTTTCCTACGCCCCTCGACCGGATCGACTGCGAACACCGTGCCCGCGCCCAGCGCGATCGCGCTGCGGACCGCACACAGGCCCACGGCGCCAAGCCCAATGACGACCACCGTGCCGCCGAGCGGAATGTCGGCCCTTTGCGCGCCCGCCCAACCGGTCGCCAGGTTGTCCGTCAGGAGCAACGCTTCTTCGGTGTCGACACCTTCGGGGATGGTGAGCAACTGAAAGTCGGCCGCAGGAACGGCCAGTAGTTCGGACTGTGCCCCGCCGAGGGCACCGGAGCCGAAGATCAGCGGTCCCGACAGACACATGATCGGGTCGCGGGTGGCGCACCCGACGCACGTCCCGCAACCGGCGACCGAGGACACCAGGACGGAGTCGCCGACCTTCACCGTACGTACGTCGGGACCCGTTTCGACCACGGTGCCGACCGCTTCGTGGCCCAGGGCGACTGGTTCGGGCAGCGGATAGTCGCCCTCGTAGAAGTGGAGGTCGGATCCGCAGATCGCGGCGGCGGTCACCTCGACGATCGCACCGTCGGGTCCGGGCAGAGTGGGGTCCGGCACTGTGTCGACACGAATCTGTCCGGGTGCGTCGAGCCTGACCGTCCGCATGCTGCTCCTTGAACTCCGGTTCACTCATCGAGTGCGCGTGCCTCGACCATAGACGGGCAGCAGTCGGGTGGAGTTCAGGTTCGTGTGGGCGCCCGTCCTACGAGCCGAAGCTCAGCGTGACCTTGCTGGCGAAGTCGACGGGGGTACCGGCCGCGGGTGACTGGCTGACCACCCTGTTGCGGTGCTGATCGTCCCCCGGGACGTCGGCACCCCTGTCCAGCCCACCCGTCCAGCCCATCGCGGCCAGGCGTGCCTTGACTTCCTCCCATGTCTGGTTGGTCAGGTCGGGCATGACGAACTGGTTGGCCAGCGACTGCTGGATCTGGATCAGGTCGTCCGCCGAAACGGTCTGTCCTGCAGGCGGGTTGGTGCCAACGACTTGGCCGATGGGCTCGGGGCTGTTCACTTGTACGGGCAGGGTCTTCGTGAAGCCGGATGCCTCGAGGATCTTCTGCGCCGCATCGAGCGTCAGTCCCTTGACGTCGGGCACCTGCGTGTTGTCCGGCCCGGCGCCCACCACGATCGTGATCTCGGCGGTCACCGATTGGGTGGAGTTGGCCGGCGGGACGGTCTTGGTGACGCGATCCTTCTGCTCTGGTGTCGAGGCGCCGGTGGTCCGCGTGATGTTGTCGAACCCCGCCTCGTTGAGTGTGCGCTCGGCGTCGTCCGGGCTGAAGTTCGTCACGTCGGGAACGTTGTGCTCGCCAGGTCCGGTCGACACGTTCACGGTGATGTCGGCGCCCGCGCTCACCGACGAGTTGGCGCCGGGCTCGGTATCGATGACGTGCTCGGGTTCCGTCGTCGGATCCGGCTTGGGGTCGAGGTGCGTCTTGAAGCCGCGGCCTTGCAGCAACGCCACCGCGTCGTCCTGTGCCTGGCCGCTGACATCGGGTACCTGCACGCGGCCGGCCAACGTGGTGATCGCGATGGTCGCCACGATGGCCAACACCGCGAGCAGCGCGCCGACCACCAACCAGCGGCGGACCGGGCGGCGCGTGACCGCGTCATCAGCAGGCAGGACGGGGAGGGGCTCGGTCCGATGGGCCTTGCCGACCGGGGGTGACGACGGCTCCGTGGTCTCGGCGTCGGTGGGGACCGCCGGCGCATCGGGGGCTTGGCCGCTGTGCACGCGGACCAGATCCGTGCGCATGTCCGCCGCGGTCTGATAGCGATTCTTCGGGTCCTTGGCCAGGGCCTTGAGCACGACGGCGTCGAGTTCGGGCGAGATGCCTGGGCGGCGCGCGGACGGTGGGGTCGGCGCCTTGCGGACGTGCTGGTAGGCCACGGCGACGGGGGTATCACCAATGAAAGGTGGTTCACCGGTGAGGATTTCGTACAGCACGCAGCCCAATGAGTACACGTCGGAACGCGCGTCGACCGTCTCCCCGTGTGCTTGTTCGGGCGAAAGGTACTGCGCGGTGCCGATGATCGCGGCCGACTGGGTGAGGCTGTGGCCCGCATCGGCGATGGCCCTGGCGATGCCGAAGTCCATGACCTTCACCGCGCCGGTGTTGCTGATCATGATGTTGGCGGGCTTGACGTCGCGATGGACGATGCCGTGCTGGTGGCTGAAGTTCAGCGCCTGAGCGGCGTCGGCGATGATCTCGATGGCCCGGCGCGGTTCGATCGGTCCGTCGGTGCGGACGATGTCGCGCAACGTGACCCCGTCGACATACTCCATGACGATGTACGGCACTGGTCCTGTCGCCGTCTCGACCTCGCCGGTGTCGTGCACGGCGACGATCGCGGGGTGGTTGAGCGCGGCTGCGTTCTGGGCCTCCCGCTTGAACCGCTGGTAGAAGCTCGGGTCGCGGGCCAGGTCAGCGCGCAGCACCTTGACCGCGACGTCGCGGTGCAGCCGCAGGTCGCGGGCGACGTGAACTTCGGCCATGCCGCCGAACCCGATGATCTCGCCGAGTTCGTAGCGGTCGGACAGGAGCTGAGGGGTGGTCATCGAACCGTTCTGGTCTCTCGAGCCGGGTGCGCCGGTGCTCCGGCCACGTCACCACGATATCGATCCCGCGACGGCTTCCGGTATGCCGATGCGGTGATGCAGCACCTCAACCAGTCAAGCCCGCCGCCGTCGGGCCTGGGTGTCTTCGGAAATCCTCAGCTGCAGCAGGTCGGATCCAGCACGAGGCACAGCGCCGCTAGCGCGTCGTGCCTCGGCCGGTGGTACACGTTCATCCCTCTCCGTTCGGACTCGACGAATCCCGCGCGCCGAAGTTGAGCGAGGTGATGGCTGACGGTGGACTCGGACAGTCCCACCGCGCCGGCCAAGTCGCAGCCGCACACTTCGCCGTCGATCGAGCTGAACAGCAGTGACACCAACTTCACGCGCGCGGGCTCGGCTAAGGCCTTGAGGCGCAACGCAATCTCCAGCGCTGCATCGTCGTCGAGCGGACCGGCGGCCACGGGCGCGCAACGGACCGGCGAGGAGGTGTCCACCACGGGCAACGACTTGGGCATGTCGTCATCCTGCCAGAACATTGACATATATCGAAGAGGTCGGCATGATCACAGCCACCAACAGTTCGACATAAGTCGCAAAGGTAGGGAGGCCTCGTGTCCCGCGCTCAACTCGCCCTCAACGTCGACGACCTCGACGAAGCCATCGCGTTCTACTCCACGCTGTTCAAGACGTCGCCCGCCAAGGTCAAGCAGGGCTACGCCAACTTCGCCGTCGCCGACCCGCCGCTGAAGCTGGTGCTCATCGAAAACCCCGGCCACGGTGGAACTTTGAACCACCTCGGGGTCGAAGTCGAGTCCAGTGCCGCGGTCCATGCGGAGATCACCCGGCTGACCGGGGAGGGAATGTTCACCGAAGAACAGCTCGGCACCACCTGCTGCTTCGCCACCCAGGACAAGGTGTGGGTGACCGGACCCGCGGGCGAGAAGTGGGAGGTGTACACCGTGCTGGCCGACTCGGAGACCTTCGGCGAGAGCCCCGACGGCGTCGCCGCTCCCGCTCGGTCCTGCTGCTGAGCCAGCGGTGGAATCCCGCGCGCCGAGCCGTCCGATCGCTCGTCGGCTCGTCGCCGAGTTCGTCGGCTCGGCAATGCTGGTGGCCGTGGTGGTCGGGTCGGGGATCGCGGCACAGCGACTGTCTCCCGATGACGTCGGACTTCAACTACTCGAGAATTCGACCGCGACGGCGCTCGGCATCGGCGCGCTGATCCTGATCTTCGGACCCGTCTCGGGCGCACACTTCAATCCTGTTGTTTCCCTTGCTGATTCGATTCTTGGTCGACGGTCGGGTACGGGCATCGGCGCGTCGTTGCTATGGCGGTACGTACTGGTTCAGGTCGCCGGCGCCATCGCGGGGGCCGTTCTTGCCAACGTCATGTTCGACCGTCCCGCCATCGACGTCGCCACCACCGGCCGCACCTCGACGGGACACATCCTCGCCGAACTCGTGGCCACGGCCGGTCTCGTCGCCGTGATCTTCGCGTTGGCCCGCACTGGACGGACCGGCCTGTCGGCCGCGGCGGTCGGCGCCTACCTCGGTGCCGCCTACTGGTTCACCAGCTCGACGTCGTTCGCCAACCCGGCCGTCACGGTCGGCCGCGTGTTCTCCGACACCTTCGCGGGGATCGCACCCACCTCCGTCCTTCCGTTCGTCGCGGCCCAACTCGTCGGCGCCGTGGCCGGCCTCGCCCTCGTCGGCTATCTGTATCCCGGCGCCAAAACGTACACAGGAGCTCCCGTGGAGACGCCAACCGTGCTCTTCCTCTGCACCCACAACGCCGGTCGGTCCCAGATGGCCATGGGGTTCGTCAAACACCTCGCAGGCGCGCGGGCCGGGGTCTACTCGGGCGGGTCCGAACCCGCACGCGAGGTCAACCCCGCGGCCGTCGCGGCGATGGCCGAGAAGGGCATCGACATCGCGACCGAACAACCCAAGCGCTGGACGATGGACATGCTCGAAGCGGCGGACGTGGTGATATCGATGGGCTGCGGTGAATCCTGCCCGGTGCTGCCCGGGCGACGGTATGAGGAGTGGACGCTGCCGGACCCGGCAGGTCAATCGGTCGAGGCCGTTCGACCGATTCGCGACGACATCGAGCGCCGCGTCCGCAAGTTGCTGGAGCAACTCGGCGTCGACGTGCAGGTCGTGGCACATGACGATTAGTCCTGCCACCTGGCGGCTATAACGTAGCCATGCACGACGCCGAGTTGCTCGTCGACCGCTACGAAGTCCGAGGACTGCTGGGCCGCGGCGGCATGGGCGACGTACGGGACGGCTGGGACAAACGATTGAATCGCCCAGTTGCCGTCAAACTGCTCCATCCGCAGTTCAGCACCCAACCGGACCTGCGCGCCCGATTCCGGGCCGAGGCCACCGTCGTGGCGGCGCTCAATCACCCCAACATCGTGGCCGTGTACGACAGTGGGGAGCACGACGGCGTCCCGTTCATCGTCATGGAGCGGCTGCCTGGTGGCACCCTGGCCGATCAGATTGCCCGCGGGCCGCTACCCCAACCGTGCGTCGAGGCGATGTTGAACGGCACCCTTGCAGCGCTGGCCGCCGCGCACGCGAAGGGAGTGCTGCACCGCGACATCAAACCCGGCAACATCCTTCGCACGATCGACGGGGACGCCTACAAGGTCGCAGACTTCGGCATCGCCAAGACCCACGGTGCGGCGCTCACCACGACGGGCCACATCTTCGGCACCATCGCTTACCTCAGCCCCGAACGGCTGTGCGGCGCGCCGGCGTCAGCGGCCGACGATCTCTACGCAGCGGGAGTCGTCGGTTACGAAGCCCTCGCCGGTCGCCGCGCGTTCGGTCCCGACGACGACATCGGTGCCCTGACTTATGCTGTTCTGCAAGGCAATCCGCCGCCGCTTCGCGCGGTTCGGCCCGATGCCGATCCGCGGCTTGCAGCCGTGGTCGAAAGAGCGATGTCTCGCGATCCAAGTGGCCGCTTCGTCAGCGCAGAGGAAATGCGCGCGGCGCTCTTCGGGCCGCCACAGCCGTTTTTCGGCACGCAGACGGCGCCGGTGGTTCGTCCGCCGACCAAGGTGCTCGACAGGCCGCCGGTCGTCCCGACGTACGTCCCGCCACCTGCGGTTCGACGGCCCCGCGGGCGGCGGAAACGGATGCTTGCCGCTGCCGCGATACTGGTCGCCCTTCCGGTGACCGGCTTGGCACTCGCCCTCGACGGTCCGTCGAGCCAGCCCGATCCCACGCCGATCAGCACCAGCACGTCCGTACCATCGCCCGTCACTAGCAGCCCGTTGCCGGCGCCCGCCACGTCGATCGTGCAGCGGCAGCTACCCGACGAACCGCAGGTTGACGACATCGGCAACGGGAAGAAGGGCGGAAAGGGCAAGGGGCCAAAGCACTAGCGAGCACTCCCGACGGCGCGTTCCAGATCGGCCAGCGAGTTCTCCAGATGCAGCAGCAGCCGCTGCAGGTGTGGCACGCTGCGTCTGCAGCCAACGAGGCCGAAGTCCAGTTTGTCTGCGTTGTTGGTCAACGTGATGTTGAGCGCCTGGCCGTCGAGCGCGATCGAGAACGGATAGTTGCCGTCGAGTCGGGCACCGCCCCAGTACATCGGTTCGCGTGCGCCAGGCACGTTGGAGATGACGAGGTTGAACGGTGGCGGCGCCGACGACACGAACCCGGGTATAACGCCGAGGGCAATGCCCGACATCAGGAACGCCGACAACGCCTGCGCCTGCGTCTTCGACAGGTCGGCGAACACCTTCTTGTTGTCGCGCATCGAGGTGCTGATGGCGTCGAGCCGCTCGGTCGGGTCATCCAGGTGGGTGGCGAGGTTGCACAGGATGGTGCCGACCATGTTGCCGCCCGCGTCCTGGTCGTGCTCGGACCGCAGGCTCACGGGAACCATCGCGATCAGCGGTGTCACGGGCAGCGCATCTTGTTCGGCTAGATATGCGCGCAGTGCGCCCGCGCACATGGCCAGCACGACGTCGTTCACCGTGACGCCCGCGGCGGACTTGATGCCTCGAATGCGCGCGAGCGGCCACGACTGGGCCGCGACGCGGCGCGCACCGCCGATGGGCACGTTGAACATCGTCTTGGGCGCGCGGAACGGCAGCGTGAGCTGCTGCTCGAAAAGCGCGGCCCTGGCCACCGCCAGGCTCGAAGGGCCAAGTCCGGCAAGGGCTCCGGCAGTGTCGATCAGGGACCGAACCGGCGACCGTGACGCGGGAAGCGTCGCTCGCTTCTTGGGCCCCAAGGTCCACGGCACCCGCAACTCGCGGTCGTTCGGGTCGGGCGTCATCGCGCGGATGAGCAGCCGCTGCGCGGAGACACCGTCGATGAGTGCGTGGTGAAACTTCGTGTACACGGCGAACCGGCCGTCGTCGAGACCCTCGATCAGATGGGTCTCCCACAACGGCCGATGGCGGTCGAGCAACGTGCCATGCATCCGCGACGTGAGCTCGAGCAGCTCACGCACCCTGCCCGGGCGCGGCAGCGCCGACCGACGCAGGTGATAGTCGATGTCAATGTCGTCGTCGAACGCCCACGCCACGTTCGAGATGCCGCCGAAGATGGTCCCCGGATGCTTGCGGAACGTAGGCTGGTAGTCGTCACGCTTGGCCGTCTCGTCGTACAGGTCGCGCACGAAGTCGGGGCCGGCGTCGGCCGGCGGTTCGAACAGTTGCAGACCTGCCACGTGCATCGGGTGTTCGCGCGATTCACCGACCAGGAACAGCGCGTCCGTCGGCGAGATCAGGTTCATGACCGTGACGTTACCCACGCGATCTGTGGGTACGTGACGACAACCACGAAGGTGTGGCAAGAAAGTTACCGGTGGGTAGTCTTAGTCATCGGTTGAGCACCGGCGGAGGGGTTTCATGACGGAACTGAAGTACATCGACATCCACGGCGAACGAATCGCGGTCCGCGAAGCTGGCGCGGGCGAGGCGCTCTTGCTCATTCACGGCATGGCGGGCAGTTCGCAGACCTGGCGCGCGATCATGCCGCAACTGGCGAAGAGGTATCGGGTCGTCGCGCCCGACCTGCTCGGCCACGGGCAATCGTCCAAGCCGCGCTCCGACTACTCGCTTGGCGCGTTCGCCGTGGGCCTGCGGGATCTGCTCGACGAACTCGAGATCGAGTCCGCGACGGTCGTCGGTCACTCCCTCGGTGGCGGCGTCGCGATGCAGTTTCTCTATCAGCATCCCGACTACTGCCGCAGACTCGTGCTGATCAGCAGCGGGGGACTCGGTCAGGACGTCGGCTGGATTCTGCGGCTGCTGTCGGCACCCGGCGCAGAACTGGTGATGCCCGTCATCGCACCGGCGCCCGTGCTGCGCGCAGGAAACGCCGTGCGGTCGTTCCTGAGTTCGCGGGGACTTCGCTCTCCACGCGGCGCTGAGATTTGGAACGCCTATTCGTCGTTCTCGGACGCCCAGACCCGGGAGGCCTTCCTGCGCACGCTCCGGTCGGTCGTTGATTACCGTGGCCAGGCGGTCAGCGCGCTCAACCGGTTGCAGCTGCGTGCGGAGATGCCGACCCTGGCGATCTGGGGAGAAGAGGACACCATCATCCCGGTCGACCACGCCTACGCCGCGCTGGAGGCCCGGCCAGACTGCCACCTCGAAGTGCTGCCGGGCGTGGGGCACTTCGCCCACGTCGAGGCGCCACACCAGGTTGCCGACCTCATCGACGAATTCATTTCGGCGACGGCGCAATCCACGGCTCAGCCCGTCGTTCGCGGCATCTGAGCACGACGGCCATCCGGGGTCCCGGCCCCGCGTCGGGCAGGCGCCCCGTCCACGTTTGGGCACGGCTCCGCTGGGCACTCTGGACAGAGGTGGGCCGAGACGAGGAGGTGGCATCGTGCCGAATCCGTCGATCAAGAACGAGAAGATGTACGAAGACCTGCGCGAGCAGGGCAACTCGAAGGAGAAGGCGGCTCGCATCTCGAACGCCGCGGCGGCGCGCGGGAGGGCGTCGGTCGCCAGGAAGGGTGGGAGGTCCGGGTCCTACGAAGCGTGGACGGTGCTCGAACTGCGGTCGAAGGCAAGGGAACTCGGGCTCACCGGATACTCCGGACTGAACAAGAGCGACCTGATCGACGAACTCCGCAACCACTGAGCCCTTCGACGTGGCCGGTCGCGAAGTGCCTGTGATGGTCGGCTTTTTTCGGGTATTCGACCGGCGTGAGCGTATTCAGATTCGCGAGCGAGGCCGACACGGCACGCAGACCCGGCGCGCCGCGCGAACGCACGTGACCAAGGCGAGACATGCGGCTGCGACGTAGCGTGCTCTCCGGCCCCGGCATCGTGCGTCAACGCCGCGGCAAGGGCTTCTCGTACTACGGGCCCGACGGGCAGCCCCTCGACGACGAAGCAGCGCTGCTGCGCATCAAGGAATTGGTCATCCCGCCGGCATGGAAGAAGGTGTGGATCACCCCCCACGCCAACGGACACATCCAGGCGGTGGGAACCGATGCCGCGGGCCGACGCCAGTACCTGTATCACCAGAAGTGGGCCGAAGAGCGGGCCGAGGAGAAGTTCGACCGCGTACTGGAGATGTCCGCGGTCCTGCCTTCATGGCGGGAACGCGTGGCGACGGATCTGGCGGGTCGCGGCCTGACGCGGGATCGCGTGCTGGCGTTGGCGCTTCACCTGCTCGATCGTGGGTACTTCCGCGCCGGCGGCGAGCAGTACCTTGAGGACAACGATTCCTACGGCTTGGCGACTCTGTCGTGTGAACACGTCACGGTGCACGGCGACGTCGTGGCCTTCGACTATCCCGCCAAGAGCGGTGTGCGGCGCACAGTGGAGGTCGAGGACGCCGACGTCGCGCGGATGGTGCGGTCGCGGCTCCGCAGCGTCGGGTGCGGAGAACGGCTGTTGACCCACCGCAACGGCGACCAGTGGACGGAGCTGCATGCCGACGATCTCAACGCCCGCTTCAAGGAACTCGTCGGTGAGCAATACAGCGTCAAGGATCTGCGAACGTGGCACGGCACGGTGCTCGCGGCGGAGGCGTTCGTGGACGCCGATCCGCCCGTCTCCAAGAACGTGACCAAGCGCGTCGAGGCCGCGGTAATGAAGGAGGTGTCCGTAGCGCTCGGCAACACTCCCGCCGTGGCGCGCGGCTCATACGTCGACCCGAGGGTGGTCGTGGCCTACGAACAAGGACGCACCATCGACGCGGCCGTCAAGCGTGCGGCACGTAGCCGTAGCGCGACCCAGCGCCAGGGCATCCTCGAGAAGGCGACCCGGAAACTGATCAGGCAGGTCGACCGCGGCTGACATGGTGACGTTTCGTCACCGACCAAACCACCTTTGTGTCGTTTGTTGGGCCGCCACCTGGCGTTCGACCCCAACAAGCGACACGAACACGGTTAGAAGGTGACGATCAGCACGATGACGGCCGCCAAGACGACCATCCATGCGCAGACCGGCACGACGATGCCCATCCGCCGGCGTGCGGTGAAGAAGGACAGCAGAAGCGCGGCGACGGCGACGATCGGCGTTCCGTAGAGGATGAGTCCGAACACCGTCTCGCCGGGACCCGTGCCGCCGCAGACGCCGTCGGTGCACGCCGCGGTGCCGAGCACCCTGAGGTAGGCGAACACGACGACGGCCAGCGCGCCCACGACCGCCAGCACCGCTAGGACCCAGTTGACGAGGGTCCGGCCGCCGTGCGACCCGCCGGCCCCGTCGCGTTCAGCTACTGCACGTTGCTTGTCGTGCTCAACGTCGTGTGTCGACATCTCGATCGCCTCCGGCGACGTGGGGCTAAAGCATCTTCCGATGTCGGCCTACCCGGCCCGAACCCGCCTGAAACGAGCCGTGTTTGGTCGACGAACCCCAGGGAATGCAGTGCGCACCGACGAAACCGCGAAGGAGCCAGTATGAGTCAGGTCTTGAAGGGCAAGCGGATCGCGATCCTGGCGACCGACGGAGTGGAGCGCAGAGAACTCGAAGAGCCGCGCGCGGCGGTGCACGACGCGGGCGGTGACACTGAGTTGCTGTCGCTGAAGACGGGCACGATCGATGCCCGCAACCACGACTTGGAACAGGCCGGCGAGTTCCTTGTCGACCGGGAGGTCGCGGACGCAAAGGTCGATGAGTTCGACGGGCTCTTGATTCCGGGCGGCACCGTCAACGCCGACAAACTCCGGCTCGACAAGTCAGCCATCGCGTTCGTGCGCGACTTCGTCACCTCCGGAAAGCCGGTCGGCGTGATCTGCCATGGGCCGTGGACGCTGGTCGAGGCGGGGGTCGTCGACGGCATGACGTTGACGTCGTATCCCAGTTTGCGAACCGATCTGCGCAACGCGGGCGCCACGCCCGTCGACGAAGAGGTCGTGGTCGACGGAAACGTCATCTCGAGCCGCTCACCCGATGACCTTCCGGCGTTCTGCAAGGCGGTCGTGGGCCGGTTCTCGGCTACGGGTTAGGGTCCTTGGCGCGGGCTTCCGCGCCGGTCTCCTCGGCGTCGATGTCGTCGTCGGTCGCCGTCCGGCCGACGTACTCGCCGTCGCCGTGCTCGTCGGCCCGTGAGCCCGCTACGTGCGGATCGCCTTCGACGTCCGACTCTGCCTCATGGGTGTCTCGACCGTTCATCGTCATGCCTCTCCGTCATTGGTACCCGGTGGCCTACCCGTGTCGCGCGCACCCCAACCGGCCCGCATGCAGTTTGTCGACCCACGTCGCGGGGTAATCCTCCTTGGCATTCACCGGCATTCAGGATGGGAAAGGAGTCGTCCATGCTCCGCGCGTTCCTGTTCGCAGCCGAGGAGAACTTCGGCACGAAACCCATCACTGGGCAACCCACGAAACGCATGCGGCACGGTCAACGTCGTGACTGCGGTGCGCGGTGAGCTACGACCGCGCGGTCGTGGTGATTCCCGCACACAACGAGTTGGCGAACCTTCCGAGTTGTCTCAAGGCGATGGTGACGGCGGCCGCCTGCGTCCGGCTCCCGGTATCCATCGTGGTCGTACTCGACGCGAGTGATGACGGCAGTCGGGAACTGGCGGGACGATTCGGTGCGGACGTGCACTTCGTCGAGGTCGACGTTCGCAACGTGGGGGCGGCCCGTCGAGCGGGATTCGAGTACGCGCAGCGGATCTGCGCGTTGGAGCTCGCCGAGGATTCGCGCACCTGGTATGCCACGACCGACGCCGACAGTCGCGTCGATGCGGACTGGTTGGTGCGGCAGACCGAATCCACCGCAGACGTAGTGCTGGGTGTCGTCCGCATCACCAACTGGCGACGATTCTCGGCTGCCGCGGCTCGGCGTTACCTTGCGGCCTACCGCTCCAAGCGCAGAGTGGATGGACACGGCCACGTGCACGGCGCCAACATGGGGTTCTGCGCCGAAGCATATTGGCGGGTGGGCGGTTTCGCCGCGCTGGCCAGCGACGAGGACGTCGACCTGGTGCGCCGGTTCGAGGCCGCAGGTTACCGGATCGACCGCGACGACGAGCTCTCGGTGGTGACGTCGGCGCGGCAAGTCGGCCGAGCGCCAAGGGGTTTCGCGAAGCATCTCAGGTCCGTCGCACCGCCCGCACGCCGAGGGACGGCGTGAGCGCCGCATTGGTCTGGCGCTGGCTGGAAGCCGGCCAACTCGACCTTCCCGCACCCGGCTCCGGCCACACCGGCCGGAGGTGGTCGAAGCTGGCGGCACTGACGAAGCACGACGTGGTCGCCGGGCGCCTCGCCGAGGCACACACCGACGCCACCGCGATCCTGGCGGAATTGGGCGGACCAGCCCCGCAGCGTGGGCAGCTGTGGGGAGTATGGGCGGCGGAGTCGCCCGATGCGGTCGTCGTCGCCCGCGACGATGGGCTCACGCCCGAACTCGACGGAACCAAGGATTGGTGCTCCGGAGCCGGGCTGTGTACGCACGCGTTGGTGACCGCCCGGCGCGACGACAACACGCGCGGGTTGTACGCCGTTGAACTGCAACAGCCCCAAGTGATTCCGCTGACCCGTAGTTGGCGCAATGCGGGCATGTGCGACAGCGACACGCGGTCCGTTCAGTTCACCAATGCGCCCGCGGTGGCGGTCGGGGAGCCGGGACAGTATCTGGACCGTGCGGGCTTCTGGCACGGTGCGATCGGCGTGGCGGCATGCTGGCTGGGTGGCGCGCAGGCGGTCGCCGCACCGCTTTACCGCGCGGTTGGCGACGAACACAACAGCGCGTCGCACGACGTCCACGCCCACGCACACCTGGGCGCCGTCGATGCGGCACTGGCTGCGGCCGAGGCGATGCTGTGGTCCGCGGCCTCCTATGTGGATGCGCAACCGCACGACGAGCGCGCCGAATTGATCGCTAGACGCGTCCGCGCCGTCGTCGAGCATGCCGTCGACGAGGCGATCGCGCGTACCGGCCGGGCGTTGGGCCCTGCGCCGTTGGTGCTGGACGCCAAGCACGCGCAACGCGTCGCCGACCTCACGATCTATGTGCGGCAGAGCCACGCCGAGCGGGATCTCGCAGCGTTGGGACGGGCGGCGGCCAGATGAGGGCGGCGTCGCTCGGAAACGGGGCCAGGTTCGCTGCGCGGCCGCTGGTCTCCGGGGGCACGTCGACCGACACGTGGCTTCGCTCGCGGCGCGAGTTGCCCGAACTGGATCTCGACGAGTGCCCCGGACTGATCCTCGTCGCTCCGCATCCGGACGACGAGACGCTGGGCCTCGGGGCGACGGCCGCCAGTCTGCGGTCGCGCGGAGTCGACGTCCAAGTGGTGTCGGTGAGCGACGGCGGCAGTGGCTACCCGGGCCTCTCGCGGCTGGAACGGATCTGGCTGGAGCGTGACCGTCGCAGCGAATTGCAGCGCGCAACAAAGCTCTTGGGTCTCGACGAGCCCATCCATCTGGGTCTGCCCGACGGGCAAATCGAAGCGCACGAGTCGGAGTTGACGAAGCTTCTGACCGACCTTCTCGCGGCGGACTCAAATCACCCGTGGTGCGCGGCGACGTGGCGCGGCGACGGCCACCCCGATCACGAAGCGGTGGGACGCGCAGCCGTCCACGCCGCGGGGTGCGTCGGAACCGTGGTGCTGGAGTATCCCGTGTGGATGTGGCACTGGGCGCAACCCGATGACGTGGACGTACCGTGGCACCGCATGCTCGCCGTGCCGGTTGAGCGGGCGGCGTTGGCGCGTAAACGACGCGCTGTCAACGCCTTTGCGACCCAACTGAATGCCTACGGGCCCGATGTCGAAGCGGCACTGCCGCCCTTCGTCGTGCAGCGCCTGATGGCGGTGGGCGAGGTGGTGTTTCGGTGACGGGACGCCTGCCTGACAAGTACTTCAACGACATGTACGCCGACGCGGAGGACCCGTGGCGGCTCGCCGAGCGCTGGTACGAGCGACGCAAGTACGCGATCACCGTGGCCATGCTGCCGCGGCCGACGTATCGGCACGCGTTCGAACCGGGCTGCTCGGTCGGCGTGCTGACTGAACTACTCACCGATCGATGTGACCACGTGACGGCCACCGACGTTGCCCAGCAGGCACTCGACGCGGCCGCGGCCCGGCTGGATGGCGGCGGCAGGCTCGACCGAGTCACCTTGCGCCGCATGTCGATCGACTCGCCGTGGCCAGCCGAGGACTTCGACCTCATCGTGATGTCCGAAGTCGCCTACTACCTCAGCGCGACGACGCTGCGCCAGGTGCTGGACCGTGAATGCGCGCGGTTCGCCCCGGGTACGACGCTCGTCGCATCGCATTGGCGGCACCCCGTCGCCGACTATCCGCTCACGGGCGACGAAGCGAATGCCGTCATCGCCGAGACCGACGACCTGCATCAGACAGCCGCGTACTCGGACGACGACTTCGCCGTCGCCGTGTTCGGCAAGGGCCCCGTGCAGTCGGTCGCCGCCCGACTGCGGTGTTCCCGGCGTTGCGGCTAATTCGTCGGGCGGAGCGGAGTCAGACGGGTCCGCGGCGGTCGGCTGACCCTAGCGATTGCCTTCTCCAGCGTGCTTGCGACGGGGAGGCCACGCTCTGGATCGCAGATGCGCAGCATCCTGGAAACCTCGCGACCGGGCACGACCACCCAGTTCATGTCCCTGCGCGAGCAGGTCACGTTGACGTAGTGCAGTGCTGAGAATCCGCGGGTACCGAAGAAGCTCAACCCCCGAAGGTCGACGATCAGGCGGCGCTTCGCGTCGAGCACGCCTTCGATGTACTCGGCGAGGTCGCGGGCGTTGCACGCGTCGATCTCGCCTTCGGCGCTCACGAGCACCATCGCTGATCCGATGAGGCCGCTCGTGAAACGGGCCGGTTTGTGTGGTTGACCCAGCGTGGGTCTTTGCTTGGCAATGAAGGCAGCGGACACTGTGAAACTCCATCAGTCGAAGTGCTCGTACTGAGGCTCACGTCAAGTTGGGGCTCTGTCGTCTGAAAGCCGCCGCTCGGAGCGATAGCCGGGCGTCGATGACGTTTCCTACGGCTGTGAACTCAACCTGCAGTAAAGGTTAGTACGAATCCCTGACCAGCACAACGACGTTTTGTGCGAACCAATAGTCGCTGTTCAGGGCCATAGTTCCGGTCGGGTTAACCAGTTGACCTGTCGGCGTCGCGCGATTTGGCAACTGATTTCGTCGTTCAGCGCATCCCACCTCATCGGCGCCGTTTGCCGCCAACGCTGACGGGTATTCCGAATATTCGGCGAAAGGCTGTGAAGGCGATGGGCGTGGACGTAGACCGTCCCGAGGACGACCAGCAATGGAATGCCATGGCCCGTTCGGAGACCGAAACCGAACGGCTGGACCGGAATTGGGCGAGCCTGCTACAAGAATTGCGGGTGGTCCAAACCGGCGTGCAATTGCTGACGGGCTTTCTGCTCACCCTTCCCTTTCAGCAACGCTTCGACGTGCTCGACGGCGACATGCGCGTCCTGTACCTGGCGACGGTGTCGTGCGCGGTCGCATCGACGGTGTTGCTGGTCGCCCCTGTGGGCATGCACCGCGTGCTCTTTCGGCAGCGCCGAATCCGGATATTGGTGGCCGTCGCGCACCGGATGGCGTATGCGGGCTTGCTGTTGCTCGGCCTGGCCCTCGCCGGAATGACGGTGATCATCTTCGCCGCGGTGTCGGACCGCACTGCGGGCGTGGTGGCGGGCACGACGGCGCTCGCGGTGATCTTGGTGTGTTGGGTGGCCCTGCCCTTCGTCATGAGGGCACGTCCGAACTGACCACGCGGGCGTCCCGATGTCTCATTAGTTACCAAAGGTAACAATTTTTCAAAATCCGGAATACCTGCGTTGGCGAAGTGCGCTGTGACTCTCGGGGGATGGGTATCAGTTGCAAGGAGTGCTCACCGTGAACGCAAGAGAATTCAAGCCTTTCGCAGCGATCGCCGGAAGCGTAATGGTCGTCGCGGCCGCCGTCGCCGTGATGGTCGCGCAGGGTTCACCCGGCGCGGCCGCCATGGCAGGCCAAATGTCGACCGGCGTCACCGTTACGGCCACGACGCCGGCCAGCGAGGAGGCGATCCCCGAGGCCGTGCCCGCCATCAAGGGTCCCGCCCCGTTGCCCGCCGAGGAGCAGGGTCTGCCCGGATAGTCCCTGGTCATTGCTCACCATTGCGGCGAGGCCGTAGCCTCGGGTCGTGGTGGGATCCGCTGCCGTCAGCGTCGACGACCTGGCCGGCTTGGAGTTCTTCGCCAGCTGCCCGAGGGAGTCGCTCGGGCAGCTGGCGCAAGAGTTGCGGCCCCTCAGCGCCGCGCCAGGACAGGTGCTGATGCGCCAGGGTGAGCACGCGGTGTCGTTTCTGCTCATCGGTTCCGGCCACGCGGAGGTCACGCACACCGGCTTGGACGGGGACACCATCGACGTCGAAGTCGGGGCGGGTCTCATCGTGGGCGAGATCGCGCTGCTGCGCGACGCCACCCGCAACGCCACGGTGACGGCACGCGACCACCTCATCGGCTGGGTCGGTGGTCGAGAGGCGTTCGCTTCCATGCTCGACGTGGCTTGCCTGGAGGACAGGTTGCTGCGCACGGCTCGCCAGCGGCTGGCGGCCCACCTCACCCCGATCCCCGTCACAATGCGCGACGACTCGGTCCTGTACCTGCGACCTGTGTTGCCCTGCGACAACGCGCGCACCGTCCATGGGCCCGTTGAGTTCTCCAGCGAGACGTTCTATCGGCGGTTTCAGACCACCCGTACCCCCACCCGGTCCCTGATGACCTACCTGTTCGAAGTCGACTACGTCGACCACTTCGTCTGGGTCGTGACCGACGGACCAGATGGGCCGGTGGTGGCCGACGCGCGCTTCGTACGTGACGAGGCCGACCCGACCGTCGCCGAGGTGGCCTTCATCGTCGGCGACGACTATCAGAACCGCGGGATCGGGACGTTTCTGATGGAGGCGCTCTCAGTCGCAGCGCGTAGCGACGGGGTCCAGCGCTTCACGGCGCGGGTGCTGTCGGACAATTACCCCATGCGGGTCATTCTCGACCGGTATGGTGCCAGTTGGCGTCGCGACGACCAAGGAGTAGTGACCACGACCATCGACGTACCCACGCTGCGCGAGCTGACGCTATCGCCCGCGATGTATCGCCAAATCCGTTTCCTGGCAAGGCAAGTCATGCGGGCGGTCGGGTAATGCCCGACCCGTTGACCGCCAGCGGCCGGAGGCCGCCATTGAATAAGGACACCCGGCTCTGTATCTCACTGGCGGCGCGGCCCAGCAACATCGGCACCCGGTTCCACAACTACCTCTACGACGAGATGGGCCTCGACTTCATCTACAAGGCGTTCACCACCACCGACATCGTCGCCGCCATCGGCGGGGTTCGTGCTCTCGGCATTCGCGGCTGTTCGGTGTCGATGCCGTTCAAGGAGGACGTCATTGCCCTCGTCGACGAGGTGGAGGCGTCGGCGCGGGCAATTCACTCGGTCAACACCATCGTCAACGAGGACGGGTACCTCACCGCATCGAACACCGACTATCTCGCCGTGCAGCGGCTCATCGACGAGCACGGGCTGGATTCGACTGGCACGGTGCTGATCCGGGGCAGCGGAGGCATGGCCAGCGCGGTGGGTGCGGCGTTCCGCGACCACGGATTCGGCTCGGGCCTCGTCGTCGCCCGCAACGGCGACGCAGGCCGGACGCTCGCCGAGCGGCTCGGTTACGACTATGCCCCCGAAGTCGGCAGCCGGACCGCAACGGTGATCGTCAACGTCACCCCGATCGGCATGGCGGGCGCGCCCGAGGCATCCGAGCGTGCATTCGACGAGGCGACGATAGCCAAGGCGCACACCGTCTTCGATGTCGTCGCGCTCCCGTCGGAGACCCCGTTGATCAGCGCTGCCCGGGCGGCCGGTGTCGACGTGATCACCGGTGCCGAGGTGATCGCATTGCAGGCAGCAGAGCAGTTCGAGCGCTACACCGGGGTGCGGCCCACGGCGAAACAGGTAGCCGAAGCGTCGGCGTTCTCGCGCGCGTGACCGTCAGGGCGCATTGACCACGACGATCGGTCTGCGCACCCGTTCGGGCAGGTGCCCGGTGAATCCGGCGTACGTCATTTGGGCCTGCACGAACCAGTCCAGCGATGAGTGCACCGCCGCCGCGGTTGGCGGCGCATCCGGTGGAAGTGGAATCTCGAACGGCAATGTCACCGGTACGTCGCCCCGCAGCGCAATCTGCTTGTCCAGAACGACGATTCGACCATCGAGTTGGTCACCCGGGCCCGGCGTACGGGTCAACGGATGCGACTCGCGCTCGCGCTGCCAGGACACCGCAAGATCACCGTCGGGCAGATCCATCGTCGGGGTCAAGGTCACCTGTCCGAGGATGGTCTCACCGGCACGGTAAACCGCGGAACTGAGGACGAGGTGGATGACGGTCTCCGCCGCGCCAGAGACGACCTCCATCGGTTCCGTTACCGCATCCACGTCGGCGGTGCCGATCGCGACCGTGAAATCGCCGTGCGTATCGACGTCTCGGCCATCCCGTTCGATGACGAGCCGGCACGACCAACGGGCTATCTGGGCCGACGACCCGGGCGCCCAGGACGGGATTCTGAACGTCGACGACCCACTCGTGAACTCGCCGCCGGTGGCGATCGGAAGGTCCTCGCTGATGACACTGACCCAGTCGGCGGCGTCGCGGTCGCCCCCGCAATCGGCACGAACCTCGTCGGCCGCCGAGTCTGCCCGGCCCGCCCAGTCACACCGATAGAAGTTCGTGTAGCCCCAGTCCAGCCGCGCCGAGCTCACGTCGTCGATCGGCTCATCGGTGGTGACAACCGCCGTCACGGTTTGGCGGGGAGTGACATCGGCGGGCGTCACAACGACTTTGGCGCCGCCGGAGCGGTTGAACACGCCGACTCCTCGCTCGCTACTTATTCTGCCGGGACTCGTCCGTCACGGTGTGATCGTGGTCTTCTTGTCGATCTCCATCGTGGCATCCATGAGCGGGCCCATCTGATCCTGGTTGCCGTCGGCGATGAGCTGCAGCACGTAGAGGCCGCTGCCGTCCTTCGCGGGAATGACGACCGTTTTCTGCGCGATCATGTGCGTGACGCCGTTGCTCACGTAGGAGCCGCCGAACTGGAACGCGTCGAACCCGCCGAGTGTGCTCGTTGAGCCTTGGCCGCCCATGGAATCGAATCCTTCGAGGTTCTTCAGCTCACCCGGTGCGTACTCGAGGATCTTCGCCTTATCGGCGGGTCCGGTCAGCTTGACCAGGAGCGCGATGATCTTCGCGGGGTCGGCGGCCACCGCCGGGTCGGCGTACTCGATCGCGCTGTAGGCCAAGCGTGGAGTCTTGGGGCCCGCGTCTTCCCAACCTTGTGGGACGGGCAGGTCGATGGTCGGTGCGCCCGGATCGCCACGCTTGACGGGGGTTTCGGTGATGCCGGCTTCCTTGACATAGTCGCCGATCGTCTTGTTCGCACTCGCGGGCTGCGCGGACTTGGTCGGCTTGGACTCACTGGATTCGCTGCCCTTGCTGGAGTTCGACGCACTGCTCGACGACGAGGACGACGAGGAGGCGTCGGTCTTCGAGTCGGACCCGCAGCCCGCGAGGGCTAGGCCCAGCGCGACAACGGCGAGGGCGGCACCGCAGGCCTTCAAGGGCGTCTTCATCGAATCTCCTGTCATGGGCAAATGCAGGCATCACCCTACGGTCGGCATAGGAGATGCGCACGTGAATGATCGGGTGTGGTCGGATCCGGGATCGGTCGCGGCCTCGCCGTTCGAGCGAGCCGACACCAGCGAGAACGTCTTCAGAAGCCGATCTGCCGCGGAGCGAAACGCCCCGCGACGTTGCCGACGAGATGCGGCCAGTCCATGCTCCGGCCCGTCAACACCGCGAAATCGTTGGTATTCCGCAGGACTCGGGGACACATCGGCTGCCTTCTCCTTGCGTCCGAGTCGGCGTGTCTTGTCGTCGTGGACGGAGCCGTCAGCCTAGCTGTGATATCAAGGCCCCGTGCGCGTGTTCGCGTTCTGCGTCGCGCTGGCGCTGTGCGCGGCGTGCGGCCAGTCGACGACGCCGGCGCCCCCCGCTGGTTCGTCGTCGACCCGGTCCGACGTGATCAACCCCTCGAACATCACGCGGGTGCGCACCGAACTGCCCGCGGAATACGAAGTCGCGGACCTCATCGGCCGTGCGTCGCCTGTCGCGTTCTGGGGGCTCGGGCCACAATGGACGGCGGATCCGACGCAGTGTGGGGAGTTGGCAGACCTCGCTCCCGGCGACGAGCCGGTGCGCGGGTGGTCGGCCTCCGGACCGGGCGGCATCGTCTACGCGGTCGTCGTCGACTCGGCCCTGGAGTTGGATCCGGCGCTGGTCGGCGAGTGCGGGGTGTGGACGGTGTCCGCTGGTCACACCAAAGGCCTCATCACCATGATCCCCGCGCCGGCCATCGAGCGGGCCGATACCGTCGGCATGGTCAGCGATGCCACCACCGTCGTCGAAGGTGGTACCGAAACCCATTCGCGCGCAGCCACCTTCAGCGCATACCTGGGCGGGCACGTCGCGTACGTGGCGGTGGTGACCGATCCCGGCTCGGCAGGGCCTGCGCTCGGGCCGGACTTCGCTGCGACACTGCTCGCGAAGACCGTGTCGGCCCTGCGGGGCGGGTAGATTGACGCCGATGTCGAGGACCCCGTTGGCCAGTGTGTCTTTTGCGGCGTGTGCCCTCGTGCTCGCCGGGTGCTCCGGTGGGCCCACGCCGTCCGTGGTCCAGGGCGACATCTCCAGACTGGTGGACGTGAAGTCGAGCTTTGGCCCCGAGTTCAAGGTGAGCACGGTCGCACCGACGGGGATCGACCCGCGACTGCTTGCGCCGCAATCGCTTCCGCAGGGCGTGACGTTCGACCCGGCGGATTGCGGAAAGTTCGCGACGGGCTTGGCGCTGCCGCCTGGGCTGAAGGGGAACATGGCCGCGGTGACGGCGGAGGGGGCCGGCAACCGGTTCATCGCCATCGCGGTCGAGACGTCGGAGGAGTTGCAGTTCCCCGATCCTGGCGAGAACTGCCGCAAGGTCGCGTTTGCGGGGCCCGGCGCACGCGGCCTCGTCGAGGTGGCGGAAGTGCCCTCGATCGGCGGGGCCACGACATCGGGCACTCATCGCTTCGTGCAGACGACCGTCAACGGAAGGCTGGCCAGCGGCGAGCTCTACAACTACGTCGCACGCTTCGGGTCGTTCCTGGTGATCGTCACCGCCAACCCCTTGGTGTTGCCGAATACTCCCGTTCAGCCCGTCGACACGCAGCGCGCGCGTGAACTGCTGGCGGCCGCCGTGAACGACGTCCGCGGCTCTTAACGCACGTCTCTCGGCCGGAACTGGATGCTGATCCGCGGGCCCGTCGGCTTCGAGGTCTTGGGCACGGAATGTTCCCACGTGCGTTGACACGATCCGCCCATCACCAGCAGATCGCCGTGTCCCTGCGGCAAGCGCAGCGAGCGGCCGCCGGATCGGGGGCGGAGCGCGAATACGCGCCTGGCGCCAAGGCTGACGATGGCCACCATGGTGTCCTCGGTGCTGCTGCGGCCGATGGTGTCGCCGTGCCACGCGACGCTGTCGTTGCCGTCGCGATAGAGGCACAGGCCCGCGGTGGTGAACGGCTCGCCGAGTTCGCCCGCGTAGATGTCGTTGAGTCGCACCCGGAGCCGCGCGATGACGGGATGGGGCGCCGATTCGTGTCCGAGGTCGTGGAAGCTGACCAAACGCGGGACGTCGAGCATGCGGTCGTACATCTGGCGGCGTTCGGCCCGCCACGGAATGGTCTGCACTAGCTCGTCGAACGCGTCGTCGGCGCCGAAACCACTGTTCGAGTCGCTTCGCTCTTCGCCGCACGTGCGCGGCGCCGCCAGCCCACCCGTCAACCAACCCGCCCGCACGTCTATCCAGGCGCCGTCACCGAGGTCGCGCCGTTCGGCATGGTCGAAGAGCGACCCCTGAACCGCCAAGGACACCCCGGCATCGTATCGCACATACATTCGAATTCACAGATTGGCCGCGCCGGGGCCCTGGGTGGCGAGCATGTCGTCCGGGTTGGACAGCGCGCATGTCTTCAAGCTCAGACATCCGCAGCCGATACAGCCCGCCAGGTTGTCACGGAGGCGCTGCAGGTGCACGATGCGCTCGTCGAGATCGGCCCGCCAACCCGCCGACAGCTTCGCCCAGTCCCTGCTCGTCGGAACGCGGTCGGTCGGCAGCGTGGACAGCGCCTCGCGAATGCGCGCCAACGGGATGCCCAGCCGCTGCGACATCCGGATGAACGCCACTCGCCGCAACGTCTCCCGAGCGTAGCGGCGCTGATTGCCAGTGGTGCGCCGGCTCACGATGAGCCCTTCGCGCTCGTAGAAGTGCAGTGCCGACACTGCCACCCCGCTGCGATGCGCCATCTCGCCGGGGGTGAGCTCCGTTGAGTCCATGACCTAAACCATAGTTGAGGTGTCCCGGACGCGAGGAGAAGAAGTACTCGATGGCGCTACGGTGCTAGACGTGACAAGTACGGTGCTGGGCGCAGACTCGGAGGTTGGCACGCTGCGCATCGTCATCCTTCACCGCCCCGGCGCCGAGGTGCAGCGGTTGACGCCCCGCGACAACGATGCGCTGCTGTTCGACGGGTTGCCTTGGGTGGCCAAGGCGCAGGAGGAACACGACGCGTTCGCCGAACTGCTCCGCTCGCGGGGTGTCGAGGTGTTGCTGCTCGGCGACCTGCTCATCGAGGCGCTGGCCAGTGGCGCGGCTCGGATGCACGGCATCGCCGCCGCTGTCGACCCGCGCCGGCTCGGATCGCCTCTGGCTCAAGAACTCTCGGCGTACCTGCGCACTCTGGATGCCGCGACGTTGGCACACGTGCTGGTAGCGGGCATGACGTTCGACGAGCTGCCCTTTCGCGGCGGCGCACCGTCGCTGGTGCGCAGCATGCACCACGGCGGGGACTTCGTCATCGATCCGCTGTCCAACCTGCTGTTCACGCGCGACTCGTCGCTCTGGATCGGGCCGCGCGTGGCGATCACGTCGCTGGCGCTGCCCGCGCGGACACGTGAGACGTCGCTGACCGACTTGATCTACGCCCACCACCCACGATTCCTCGGGGTGCGGCGGGCCTACGAATCGCGGTCGGCCCCCATCGAAGGTGGAGACGTGCTGCTGCTCGGGCCGGGCGCCGTCGCCATCGGGGTGGGGGAGCGGACCACGCCGGCCAGTGCGGAGGCCTTGGCGCGCAGCCTGTTCGACGACGACCTGGCGCACACGGTGGTGGCGGTGCCCATCGCCCAGGAGTGGGCGCAGATGCGCCTGGACACGATGTGCACGATGGTGGACGTCGACGCCGTCGTGATGTACCCGAACTTGGTCGACTCGTTGTCGGCGTTCACCATTCACCGCACGCCCGAGGGAGCGCGCATCGGCGAGGCAACTCCGTTCGTCGAAGCGGCAGCCAAGGCGATGGGCATCGACCGGCTGCGGGTAATCGACACCGGGCTGCACCCCGTGACCGCAGAGCGTGGGCAGTGGGACGACGGCAACAACATGTTGGCGCTGGCGCCCGGCGTCGTGGTGGCCTATGAGCGGAATACGGAAACAAATGCGCGACTGGCAGATTCGGGAATCGAGGTGCTGCCGATCGCGGCTTCCGAGCTCGTCGGCGCCCGCGGTGGGCCACGCTGCATGGCGTGCCCCGCCGCCCGCGACCGGCTGTAGCTCACGGGCTGCGTCGTGCGAACTCTTGGCTTTGATTGCGCTGAGGGCTGTTGATTCGTCGAAATCGCAACCGTGAGTGCAATCAAAGTCGGTGGCCGCGTCTCGCGAATGCCTCCGTCAGCCGGTAGACGATGAATGCGCGCGTATGTTCGGCGACGACGTGCAGGTCGATCCAACCTTGGCGGTCGATCAATTCGTTGCGGCCGATGTCGTGCACGAAACGCCGCCGATCAGTCTGATGCTGTCCGCCGTCGTAATCCAAGCCGATCTTGGGTTCGTCCCAGCCCAGATCGATGAACGCCTCAGCGAACCCGTCGCTGACGCGAATTTGTGTGCGGGGCCGCGGGAAACCCGCGTCGATGACGAGCAACCGCAATGACGTCTCCTTCGGCGACTGCGCGCCACCGTCCATCAGGTCGATGGCGCGTCCGCAGCGACGGAGTCCGCGGGCCCTGGGGTATCGGTCGGTTAGCGATAGAGCTTCGGCAGCAGCGATGCCCGTCGCTTGGGCCAATGCGTCTAGGTGCCGCACAGCTTCGTTGCGGGCAAGCTGACGCGCGAGATCGAACGCGGTCCTCCTCGGGTTTGTTACCGCCATCCCGTCGATCACGACGATCTCGTCGTCAGCGATCTTTTCGTTGCGGGTGATGACGCTGGCGGGCGGCCTCGCGCATGCGCAGATCAGCTCTATCGGAGTGCCCGCGTCCACCCATAGCGCACCGTGCAGCGCAGCGGCGGCGCGGCCGGCGATGACACCCCGTCGGCCAGACCAGAGCCAAGCTCCTACCGTTCGCGTCCGAAGCGTTAGGTCAGTGGCCTTCGCAACGTAGATGTCTGGCAGTATCGCCGTGTAGCGCCATCGAAGCTTGGCGCGCGTCAGGCCGCCGGAACGTAGCGATTCGCTTCCGATGAAGACGTCGTCCATGGGCGCAGCGTGCTGAACATGTGCGACAACTCGCACTCCCTGAACTTCGATTGCACACAGGGCTGTGGATGACGACGAATCACAGCCCTGTATGCAATCGAAACGGCGCTACCGCCAGCTGGGCAGCCAGATCTGCATCTGCCAGGTCGACTGCGAGATCGGCAGGCCCGTCAGCACGGGGTACAACCACGCGAAGTTCGTAATGACAAGCGCCACATAACAACACACCACCAGCAACCCAAGGGTGTGCCGTTCGGCACTCTGCCGCGGCGCATACAGGATGTCGCCGAGTATCAGCGCGATCAGCATCACCAGGAACGGCGCCATGGGCGCGGCGTAGAAGAAGTACATTTGCCGGTCGATGTCGGCGAACCACGGCAGGTAGCCTGCGGCATAGCCCGTGAGCACCACGGCATAGCGCCAGTCGCGCTTGACGAACGCCTTCCACAGCGCCCAGCCCAACACCGGTATCGCGACGAACCACATCGCGGGCGTGCCGACCAGCATCACGGCCTTCACACACGACTGGGCGCCGCACCCGGACACGTTCTCCTGGTCGATCGCGTATAGCACCGGGCGCAGCGACATCGGCCACGTCCATGGTTTCGACTCCCACGGGTGATGGTTGCCTGCGGCGTTGGTCAACTTCGAGTGGAACTCGAAGACTCCGTAGGTGTAGTGCCACAGCGACCGGATGACGTCGGGGAGCAGCCCGTCCTCGCCGATCGACCGGCCCTCCTCGTGGCGGTTGGTGCCGGTCTCGGAGGCGAACCACGGCGCATAGGAACCGAGGTACACGGCGATCGGGATGAGCCCCAACGCGTAGATCGACGGTCCGAAGTCCCGGCGCAGCGTGCCTACCCACGGACGCGGCACCCGGTACTGCCGCCGGGCCGCGACATCGAACGCCAGCGTCATGACCCCGAAGAACAACATGAAATACAAGCCCGACCACTTGGTCGCCAAAGCCAACCCAAGCAGCACCCCGGCCCCGAACCGCCACCACCGCACCCCGAGTCTCGGGCCCCACGGTGTCTGGCCGATGCGGCCCTCGAGCAGCGCCACGTGCATCCGCTCGCGCATCTCGTCGCGGTCGACGATCAACGCCCCGAATGCGGCCACCACGAACACGACGAGGAACACGTCGAGCAACGCGGTGCGCGCCGAGACGAAGCTGACGCCGTCGGCGACGATCAGCAGGCCCGCGATCCCGCCGATCAATGTCGACCGGGTGATGCGACGGACGATCCGAGCCACCAGCAGCACGATGATCACGCCGCACACCGCGCCGGAGAACCGCCAGCCGACCCCGGTGTAACCGAATATCGCCTCGCCGATTGCCATCAGGAATTTGCCGACCGGCGGGTGCACCACCAGCCCGTAGCCGGGGTTGTCCTCGACGAAGTGGTTGCCGAGCATCTGCCAGGCCTGCGGGGCGTAGTGCTTCTCGTCGAAGATCGGCGTGCCCGCATCGGTCGGTGAGCCGAGGTTCAGGAACCGGGTCACCGCCGCGAGTGCGGTGATCACGGCCGTCATCACCCAGCCCTGCAGGCGGTCCAGCGGCCCGAAGTCCGGTACCGGCACCAGCGGCCCGGGGCTGATCACGGGGACCGTGCGCTCGCGTGCGATCTCGTCGAGCGGCGGAGCGGTCACAACGGCGATCGTAGGCTGTCGACTGTGACTGGCCCCAAGACAGGAGGATGCCTGCTGCTGGCCGCCACGCCGCTCGGCCAGCCTTCGGACGCCTCGGCGCGGCTCATCGAGGCGTTGGGTAGCGCCGACGTGATCGCCGCGGAGGACACCCGCCGCGTGCGGACGCTGGCTCAGACGCTGGGCGTTCGACCCGGTGGACGGATCGTCAGCTTCTTCGACCAGAACGAGGCGACGCGAGTGCCTGCGCTCGTCGACGAGGTCGCGGCGGGTGCCACGGTGTTGGTGGTCAGCGACGCCGGCATGCCGTTGATCAGCGACCCGGGCTACCGCTTGGTGGCGGCGTGCGCCGACGCCGGGTTGACGGTGAGTTGCCTGCCCGGTCCTTCGGCGGTGACGACGGCGTTGGCGGTCTCCGGCCTGCCGTCCGACCGGTTCTGCTTCGAGGGCTTCGCGCCGCGCAAGCATTCGGCGCGGATCGGCTGGCTGGCGGCGTTGGCGCGTGAAGAACGCACATGCGTGTTCTTCGAGTCGCCTCGTCGGCTGGCGGACTGCTTGCGCGACGCCGTCGACACGCTCGGGCGCGACCGGCGCGCAGTGGTCTGCCGTGAACTCACCAAGACCCACGAGGAGGTCAAGCGCGGCTCGCTCGCCGAACTCGCGCAGTGGGCGGCCGACGGAGTGCTCGGCGAACTCACCGTCGTGCTGGCGGGCGCGCAGCCGAAAGCCGACCTCGCCACCCTGATCGCCGAGGTGACCGACCTCGTCGACGACGGCATGCGGGTCAAGGACGCTTGCGCTGAAGTGGTGGCGGCCAATCCCGGCGCTCCATCACGGCGTGAGCTCTACGATGCCGTTCTACGTTCGCGTGACTGACGGGGTGGTTCGTGGTGGTCAGTGAGCGGGAACGACTCGCGGAGACACTCGTCGAGCGGTACCGGGGCCATTCGTGATCGCGACGATCGCTGCCGCCTTGGCCAGGCATTCCTGCCACTCGGCGTCCGGATCGGAATCGGCGGTGATGCCGCCGCCGACACCCAACACCGCGCGTCCCGCCGCATCGAACTCGACCGTGCGGATCGCGACGTTGAGTTCGGTTCCAGCGACGGGCGACGCGAAACCGACTGCACCGCAGTACACGCCGCGCCGCCGCGACTCCCAGTCCGACAAGTACTCGCGCGCCCGAGCCTTGGGGGTGCCGGTCACCGACGCCGGGGGAAAGGTCGCATCGAGCACGGTGGCCATCGACACGTCGACGTCGACGAGTGCCGAAACGGTCGACACCAGATGCCACACCCCTGGCGCCGGGCGCACCGCCAACAGTTCGGGCACCGTGACGCTTCCCGTCACCGCGACGCGGCTCAGGTCGTTGCGGACCAGGTCGACGATCATGACGTTCTCCGCGACGTCCTTGACCGACGAGCGCAACGCGGCAGGCGGCTGATCGAGCGGGAGCGTGCCCTTGATCGGGCTCGAGGTGATGGTGGCGCCGGTGCGACGCAGGAACAGTTCGGGCGACAGCGACGCCACCGCACCCCATTCGCCCGCGACGAAAGCCGCCCGGGCTGGTGCCGTTCGGGCCACGACGTCGGCGAAGAAGTCGACCGGGGTACCGCTCAGCGCACCGACGAACTGCGTACACACGCACGCCTGGTACACCTCGCCCGCGGCGATCGCCTCGAGGCAGGACAGCACGCCCGCATGGTGGGCGTCGCGGTCGGGTTCGGTCCAGTCGACCGTCCAGTGCCCGGGTGTGACTGGGGTGGAGAGCGCCTCGGTGATCCAACCGGGTACCGACGCACCGGAAAGGCTTTCGTACCACCAGGTTCCGCTGACGTCCTGCCGCAGCACGGCGTCGGTCCATCCGCCTGCGGCCTCGGGGATCCGCGGGCCTCGACCGTCCGCGCCCGCGTCGGGGTAGGACAGATAGCCGATCCATCCGCCGCCGAGGGCGGCCGCGTCGGGGGCGGCGCCGACATCGACGTCGAAGGCGTCGGCGGCCGCGACTGGTGCCACCGCGACGCTGGGCGCGATCACCGCGCGCGACCCGAACCAGTCACCGCTCAGTGCTGCCGGCGAGGGCAGGCCGATCCGCTCCGTCGCCGATGCCAGGGCGCGCAGCACGGTGACGGGGCTGTCCGGCCCGACGATCCGCTCCACGCGCATCGGCCAAGCTTGTCAGACGCCTGTCCCTGCTCGCCGACTGTGGAGTTTTGCCGCGCATCCGCTTGAGAGGGCGTGCGGGTAACCCACGTTCGGCGGGATTGGGCGCAGCTTCAGCGCGAGAGCTCCCGCGCCACCTTGACGCCACCGAGCTTCTCCGGATTGCGCATCGCGTAGAAGTGGCTGATCTTCCCGCCGGTGAGCTCCACGGAGATGACGCCCTCGAGGCTGTCGCCCAGATAGAGCACCAGCGCGGGTGCACCGTTGTAGAAGGCAGGCTCGACGCGCCCTTCCTCGCCGGCGAAGCGGAGTAGGCCGAGGATGAGCCGGGCCACCTTGTCCGCCCCGACGACGGGTCGCCGCGCGGCACTGACCTTGCCCGCGCTGTCGGCCGTCCACACCACGTCGGGTGCGAGCATCGACATCAACCCGTCCATGTCTCCGGTCGCCGCAGCGGCGAAGAACTGCGCGGTGAGCTCGAGTGAGAGCTTCGGGTCGACGGGCTCGAAACGCTTGCGGCGGGCCTGGACGTGTTCGCGCGCGCGGTGGGCGAGCTGGCGCACCGACGCGCTGGACTTGCCGATGGCCGAAGCGATTTCGTCGTGGCTGAAGCCGAACACCTCGCGCAGGACGAACACGGCGCGTTCGTCCGGACCGAGCGTTTCCAGCACCACCAGCATCGCCATCGACACCGACTCGGCGAGCACGACGTCAGACGAGGCGTCGGCCGAGTCGACGAGCAACGGCTCGGGTAGCCAGGGTCCGACGTACTCCTCGCGCCTACGCGCCTGTGCGCGAAGCGCATTGAGCGCCTGGCGGGTGACGAGTTGGGCGAGATAGGCCTTGGTGTCCTGAACCGTCGCCAGGTCCACCCCGGCCCACCTCAGATAGCTCTCCTGCAGCACGTCATCGGATTCGGTTGCCGTGCCCAGGATCTCGTATGCGATGGTGAACAACAGCGGCCGCAGAAGCGTGAACCGATCCGCGTGTTCGTCGGATCCGGAGGTGTTGCCGGTCATTTGACTGTCGCCGCCGGGACGGCTCGGGTCGCGCCCTTCGTCTCCGCCAGCCGCCGCGCCCGCTTGCCGCCCTTGAGCCAGAAGTACGACCCCGGCTTGCGGGCCTCGCGGGCCAGGAACGCGATCGTGCCCTTGCAGACCGCCTCCTTGACCGTCGCGGCGGCGCGCCCGCCGACGTAGATCGGCATCACGCGGTCGTCGAGGTGCGCGAGCTGAATGGTTCCCGCCTTGCGACCCAGGCTGATGCACTGGCCGGTGAACGCTTGGTTCACCGCTGCGGGCTCGGTGCCCGCGATGCGGCTGAGCACCGTGTTGGCGGCCTGTGCGCCCAGCGGGATTGCCGCCTGGCAGCTCATCCGCAGAGGTGAATCGGACGGCGCGGCCGCGTCCCCGGCGGCGACGATGTACGGGTCGTCGACGCTGGTCAGCGTCTCGTCGGTGAGCAGTCGGCCGAGCGCATCGGTGGTCAGTCCGCTGCGGGTGGCGAGGTCGGGAACGCCGAATCCGGCGGTCCAGATCGTCAGGGCGCTGCCCAGTTCCCGTCCGTCGGCCAGGAGCACCGCGCGTTCACGGACCTCGGTGACCTTCGCTCCTGGCCCGTCGATGACCGTCACGCCCAGCTTGCGCATCCGCTTGACCACCGCCTTGCGGGCCGGATTGCTCAAATACGGGCCGAGCACGGACCCGCACACGAGCGTCACCGCGTACCCCTGCTCGCCCAGTTCGGCCGCCGTCTCGATCCCCGTCGGGCCCGCGCCGACCACCATCACCGGTGCACCGGACGGAATCGCGGCCACCGCCGCCCGCAGTCGCTCGGCATGCTCCAACTCCGAGATGGGATGGGCGAACTCGGCGGCCCCAGGCACGGTCAATGTGGCGCCCATGCTGCCGACCGCATAGATCAAGTAGTCGTATCCGACGGTGCCACCAGAGCCCAGCGTCACCGTGCGCGCCGCGGGATCGATCCGCTCGGCGGTATCGACCAACAGTTTGATGCCCGCTCCGAGGATGTCGGAGTAGGCCACCACCGCGTCGTCGGAACCGGTGACGAGCTGATGCAACCGGATCCGCTCGACGAACTCCGGCCGCGGGTTGATCAGCGTGATCGCGATGTCGTCGTTGAGCCGCAGGTGGTTGGCGGCGATGACGCCTGCATATCCGCCACCGATCACGACGACATTGGGGTGCTCGGTCATGACTGCTCCTTCGAGATCCTTCGACTCGCCTTGTCGAGCCGGTCTGACCTCAAGACACCGGGGATCGTCGAACTGTGACGTGCCCGCACCAATTGTGGCGCAGATCACTCCACATGGTCGGTTCGGCCCACTGCGCTCCCGTCACGCCTGGTAGCGGGGGAAGACGCCCTCGGGCGTCGGCAAGGCCGTGCCCGGCGCGATCCGCGCATCGATGGCGGCGAACCCGCGCTGGTCTTCGGGCTGGCCGAGCAGGTCGAGCATCTTCGCCGCGGAGTCCGGCATGACCGGCTGCACCAACAACGCAGCGATGCGCACGACCTCGAGGGTCGTGTAGAGCACCGTGCGGAACCGCTCCTGATCGACCGCGGCCTCGGACTTGCGCAACACCCACGGCTCCTGCGCCGAGAAGTACCGGTTCGCCGCGCCGAGCATCAGCCAGATGGCCTCCAGCCCGAGATGCATCGCGGGCACGTCGAAGTGCGCTCGCACCTTGGGGAGCAGACCATCGGCGACGGCCAACAACTCGCGGTCCTCGGCGTTGAATCCGCCGGGCTGCGGTACGGCGCCGGCGAGGTTCTTGTTCACCATCGACAGCGACCGCTGGGCGAGGTTGCCCAACTCATTGGCCAGGTCGGTGTTGATCCTGCCGATGATTGCGTCCTCGCTGTAGCTGCCGTCCTGGCCGAACGGGACCTCCCGCAGCAGGAAGTAGCGGACCTGGTCGAGCCCGAACTCGTCGACGAGCGCGATCGGGTCGACGACGTTGCCCACCGACTTGCTCATCTTCTCGCCCTTGACGTTGATGAAGCCGTGCGCGAAAACCCTTCGCGGCAACTCGATCCCGGCCGACATCAGGAACGCGGGCCAGTACACGGTGTGGAACCGGACGATGTCCTTGCCGATCATGTGCAGATCCGCGGGCCAGTACCGCTTGAACGAATCCGATTCGGTGTCGGGAAAGCCGACGCCGGTCAGGTAGTTCGTCAACGCGTCCACCCACACGTACATGACGTGGTCCGGATGATCGGGGACGGGCACACCCCAGTCGAACGTGGTGCGTGAGATCGACAGGTCACGCAGTCCGCCCGAGACGAAGCTGACGACCTCGTTGCGCCGCACGTCGGGGCCGATGAACTCGGGATGCGCCTCGTAGTGCGCGAGCAGCCGCTCGGCGTACGCAGACAGCCGGAAGAAGTACGTCTGCTCCTCGGTCCACGTCACCGGGGTGCCCGTCTCGATCGCGATCCGGGAACCGTCGGCGAGGAGCTCGAGCTCGTCGTCGGTGAAGAAGCGCTCGTCGCGCACCGAGTACCAGCCGGAGTACGAGTCCAGATAGATGTCGCCCGCGGCGTTCATCCGGTTCCAGATCTCGACGGACGCCTCGGTGTGGTCGTCGTCGGTGGTGCGGATGAAGCGGTCGAACGAGATGCCAAGCTTCTCCTGCATCGATTGGAAGGCGTCGGAGTTGCGCCGGGCGAGGTCGGCGGTCGGGATGCCCTCGGCGGCGGCCGTCTGGGCCATCTTGAGCCCGTGTACGTCCGTTCCGGTCAGGAAGCGCACGTCGAAGCCGTCGAGCCGTTTGAACCGCGCAATCGCGTCGGTGGCGATCTTCTCGTAGGCATGGCCGACGTGCGGTGCCCCGTTGGGGTAGTCAATGGCGGTGGTGATGTAGTACGGCTCTCCGGGAGTGCGCGTCCCCGCGCCGGGGGACGGCACAGCCCCGGTGGTGCGCGTCCCTGCGCCGGGGGAAGACACAGTGCTCATTTGTCCTTCACCTTAAGGTGTGGGCGTGAATTCCCGACGCGAGCCGCCACCGGCGCCTGAGCCGCTCGCACCGCTGGTCGACGCGCACACGCACCTCGATGCCTGCGGCGCATCCAGCGCCGACGACGTGCGCGCGATCCTCGACCGGGCGGCTCAGGTGGGCGTGACGGCCGTCGTGACGATCGCCGACGACATGGAATCGGCACGATGGGTGACCCGCGCTGCCGACTGGGATCCCCGTGTCTATGCCGCCGTCGCGCTCCACCCGACGCGGGCGGGTGCCCTCGACGTCGATGCGCGCGCCGAACTCGAGCGACTGTCGGAGCATCCGCGGGTCGTCGCGATCGGGGAGACGGGGATGGACATGTATTGGCCGGGCAAGCTCGACGGCTGCGCCGATCCGGCGGTGCAGCGGGAGGCATTCGCGTGGCACATCGAGTTGGCCAAGCGCACCGGCAAGCCGCTGATGATCCACAACCGGGAGGCAGATGAGGAGGTGCTCGACGTCCTTCGCACCGAGGGGGCTCCGGAGACGGTCATCTTCCACTGCTTCTCCTCGGGCCCGGAGATGGCGCGCGCGTGCATCGACGCCGGGTGGCTGCTGAGCCTCTCGGGCACAGTGAGCTTCCGCAACGCGCGCGAGCTTCGCGAGGCGGCCCGCCTGATCCCGGCGGCACAGCTGCTCGTTGAAACCGACGCGCCGTTCCTGGCCCCGCATCCGTATCGCGGCGCACCGAACGAGTCGTACTGCCTTCCCTACACTGTGCGGGCATTGGCCGAGGTCGTGGGCCGTCCAGCCGTGGAGCTTGCGCACGAGACTTCGCGGAACGCGACAGTTGCCTACAGACTTGGCAGCTAGCGCGAGTTGCCCGCCCTTGGGCTTTTCGTTACCGTTCTGTGATGCAAACGGTCGGTGGCCAGGTTTCGAGCCTGCTGACCAGATAGTCGGGATAGACACTTTTGAATGCCTTGAACACGCTCGATGAAGCACGCTCGCCGATGCTTCGCGTCGTCCTGGCGGCAATGCTGCTGGCGTTGGCGTTGGCGGGCGGGTACGCCGTCACCGCCCAAAAGACGGTGACGCTGACCGTCGACGGCGCTGCCATGACAGTGTCGACGATGAAGTCACGCGTCATCGACGTGGTAACCGAAAACGGGTTCGACGTCGGCGAACGCGACGACCTTTACCCTGCTGGAGATCAGGACGTGCACCAGTCCGACACGATCGTGTTGCGGCGCAGTCGGCCCCTGCAGATCTCGCTGGACGGCCAGAACAGCCGGGAAGTCTGGACGACGGCGCACACCGTCCAGGAGGCGTTGGCGCAGCTGTCGATGACAGACACCGCCCCCGCGGCCGCGTCGCGTGGCAGCCGCGTCCCGTTGGCGGGGATGTCGCTGCCCGTGGTCAGTGCCAGGACGGTGCAGCTCGACGACGGCGGTGCCGTCCGCACCGTGAAACTGGCTGCAGCCAACGTGGCAGGTCTGCTCGAAGCAGCAGGTGTGCCGCTGCTGCAGAGCGACACCGTCGTACCGGCCGCGAGCTCGCCGTTGGTCGACGGGATGCAGATCAAGGTCACCCGTGTGCGCATCGAGAAGGTGACGGATCAGATGCCGCTACCTCCGAACAACGAGATCGTTCCTGACCCCACGCTGAACATGAGTCGAAAGATAACCGAGGACCCCGGAGCCCCGGGCCTGCAGACGGTTACCTTTGCCGTGGCCACCGTCAATGGCGCGGAGACCGGTCGAATGCCAGTAGCCAATGTCGTCACGACACCGGCTCGTGACGGGCTCCTGCGCGTCGGTGCAAAGCCTGGTACGGAGGTGCCCCCGATATCCAATGGGGGCACGTGGGACACACTTGCGCAATGCGAAGCCGGCGGTAACTGGTCGATAAACACAGGTAACGGTTTCTACGGCGGTGTGCAGTTTGATCAGAACACCTGGGAGCGCAGCGGTGGGTTGAGGTATGCTGGGCGCGCGGATCTGGCTACGAGAGAAGAGCAGATCGCAATTGCTGAAGTAACGCGGGCGCGTCAAGGTTGGGGTGCCTGGCCGGTATGTAGCGGAAGGTTGGGGACGTCCTGACGATTCGACTGCTCGGGCGGACCGAGATACGGCATCTGGCGAAGGAACTGGACTTTCGCCCGCGGAAGGCGTTTGGTCAAAACTTCGTTCACGATGCGAACACAGTTCGTCGCATCGTGGCGGCGTCGGGCGTCAACCGTCACGATCACGTGCTCGAGGTGGGTCCCGGTCTGGGGTCCCTGACGCTCGCACTGCTCGATCGCGGTGCGAAGGTGACCGCCGTCGAGATCGATCCGGTGCTCGCGCGCCAGCTGCCCAAGACGGTCGCCGATCACTCCCACAGCGAGATCAACCGGCTCACGGTGTTGCACCGTGACATCCTCACGATTCATCCACCCGACCTGGCCGAACCGCCGACCGCAATGGTCGCAAACCTGCCCTACAACATCGCGGTGCCCGCGCTGCTCCATCTGCTCGCCGAGTTCCCGTCGATCCGTTCGGTCATGGTGATGGTCCAGGCCGAGGTCGCCGAGCGGCTCGCCGCCGAGCCCGGCGGCAAGGAATACGGGGTGCCCAGCGCCAAGCTGCGCTTCTACGGCAAGGTTCGTCGCCACGGGATGGTGTCGCCGACGGTGTTCTGGCCGATCCCGCGCGTGTACTCCGGGCTGGTGCGCATCGATCGGTACGAGACGTCGCCGTGGCCCGTCGATGAGGGCTTCCGCCGCAAGGTGTTCGAGCTCATCGACATCGGCTTCGCCCAGCGGCGCAAGACGTCACGCAACGCGTTCGCCGAGTGGGCGGGCTCGGGCAACGAGTCGGCCGAGCGGCTGCTGTCGGCCAGCATCGACCCGTCGCGTCGCGGCGAGACGCTCGGCATCGCCGACTTCGTTCGGTTGTTGCAGCGTTCGGGTCAGTGGGAGCAGGAGCAACCCAGCGAAGAGCACCGCGTCCGCGCCTTCTGAGCTACCTCACGTCCCGGCAGCGCGGTTCGGACCATCTGTCATTACACGAGCGCGCGGGTCAGCATCGCGATGAACTCCCCGCACGTCCCGTAGCGAAGATCTGGGTCCTTGGCCATCGCCTTGGCGAGGACGGAGTCGAACGCCCTCGGGATCCAATCGATGCGCCGGGAGTAGCGGGGGACCGGGCTGTTCAGGTGATCGTCGATCAGCGCCGCTGTGGTGTGTGCAGTGAATGGTGTTGCACCGGTTAGTAATTCGACGGCAGTGCATGCCAGCGCGTACTCATCCGCTGCGGATCCGGGGGCATGACCGCGCAACACCTCGGGCGCGCTGTACGGGAGCGACGTCTCGACTTTTCCGAAGCGGTCGCCGACATGCTCGGTCAGGTAGCGTGCCGCGCTGAAGTCGATCAGGGTGGCCCCGTCTGCGGAGAAGTCCTCGGCCAGCAGAATGTTCGCGGGCTTCACGTCGCAGTGCACGACGCCGCGTCCGTGTGCGTGGTCGAGAGCATCGGCGATCTGGCCCAGCGCGACGAGTGCGTCGGACGACCCGGTGAGCTTGGTTACCAGTCCACCACCGATCATCTCCATCGCAAACCACCCGGGCCCGCACTCGAACATGGTCACGATGTGGGGATGCTTGAGGTCGTTGGCAAAGTCGAACTCGCGTTGGAGGTGATTCAGGTGGGCCGGCTCGTGGTGCTGCTCATCGAGCACCTTGAGAGCAACCGTCACGTCGGGCGACGTGGCCCGGTGCGCCCGATAGACAGTCGCGGATCCGCCGTGGCCAACGACGCCGTCGACGACGTAATCCTCATGATGATCCATTGGGGCGAGCACACGATCAGCGTAAGGTGCTCGGCCTCTCTCCACCCGTCGAGTGCGGTCCCGTTGTGACGCTTGACACATGCTCGGAGCAAACACTAGCGTGGTGTCCCTGCGGTGTCGGGACCGCTTGGTGCCGAGCGGCGGGATCAACGAGGGGTATCTCACCACTTCAATTCCGGTTCCGTGTTTGTCTCTGCCGTCCCGGCGATACTGTCGAGTGGTGCCCGCTTCGGACGGATATGCCGCGTCAGAGTGGGTGCCCACTGGTTCCGTGACGGTGCGCGTGCCGGGCAAGGTCAATCTCTATCTAGGCGTCGGCGACTGCCGGGACGACGGGTATCACGAGCTCACCACCGTCTTCCACGCCGTGTCGCTGTTCGACGAGATCACGGTCCGCAATGCCGACGTGATGTCATTGGAGCTCACCGGAGAGGGCTGCGAGGACGGCGCCTTGCCGACTGATCGGCGCAACCTGGCATGGCAAGCCGCCGAGCTCATGGCCGAGCACGTCGGGCGCGCACCCGATCTCGCGATCTCCATCGAGAAGTCCATCCCGGTGGCAGGCGGTATGGCCGGTGGCAGTGCGGACGCGGCGGGCGTGCTGGTGGCGATCAATGCGCTGTGGGAGCTGGGTGTGCCGCGGCGTGAGCTGCACGCATTGGCGGCGGAGTTGGGCAGCGACGTGCCGTTCGCGCTGCACGGCGGCACGGCGCTCGGCACGGGCCGCGGCGAGCAGCTGGCAACGGTTTTGGCCCGCAACACCTTTCATTGGGTACTGGCATTCTCTGACAGCGGCCTCGCCACACCCAAGGTGTTCGCCGAACTCGACCGACTGCGCGCCGACGCCGACCGAGAACAGCCGCCCTGGCTCAACGATCCGGAACCCTTGCTTGCGGCACTGGCCTCGGGTCACGCCGGTCAGCTCGCGCCGCTGCTGGGCAACGATCTTCAGGCCGCCGCGCTGAGCCTGAACGGCCGACTGCGTCGCACGCTGCGCGCGGGCATCGACGCGGGAGCGCTGGCGGGCCTGGTGTCCGGCTCGGGGCCGACGTGCGCCTTCTTGTGTAGCTCGGCCGCTTCGGCCATCGACGTCGGCGTACAGCTGGCCGGCGAAGGTGTGTGCCGCACCGTCCGCGCCGCCAGCGGACCTGTGCACGGCGCTCGCGTGGTCCCCGCGCCGTCACGCACGGTATGACTCAGCAACTCGCCGAGCCCGTTGCCGCACCCTCGCCGACAAATGTGACCCACGCCTCATTTCTCGCCAGCGTTTGGTGGTTACTTAAGAGTCTCTTAAGATGAGCGACGGTGAATGCTAGCGGTCACGCGTACCACGCGACGACTTCTCCCGCCGGACGTCTGGGTGGGCGAACGCACGGCGCTAGCCCAGACCGTGACGGTTTCGCCTGGACAACGATGTCCCAGTGCGCCGCAACATCACCGATTCGAGACACAACCGCTTCCCAATTGTGTACGCGCGCCTCTCGAAAAGTGTGCACGGGCAGGCGGAGCATTGAAGAACTGGCACTGGCGCCTGACCCTCCCAGGAGTTTGTCGTGAGCAGATTTACCGAGAAGATGTTCCGCAATGCGCGCACGGCGACGACGGGCATGGTCACCGGTGAACCCCACGAGCCCGTCCGCCACACCTGGGGCGAGGTTCACGAGCGCGCCAGGCGCGTCGCGGGTGGCCTGGCCGCCGCCGGCGTAGGACCGGGCGATGCCGTAGGCGTGCTGGCCGGCTTCCCGGTCGAGATCGCTCCCACCGCCCAGGCGCTGTGGATGCGGGGCGCCAGCCTGACGATGCTGCACCAGCCGACCCCGCGCACCGACCTCGCCGTGTGGGCCGAGGACACCATGAACGTCATCGGCATGATCGAGGCCAACGCCGTCATCGTCTCCGAGCCGTTCCTGGTCGCGATCCCCGTGCTCGAGGAGAAGGGCATCAAGGTCCTCAAGATCACCGACCTGCTCGAAGCCGAGCCGATCGACCCCGTCGAGACCGGTGAAGACGACCTTGCGCTCATGCAGCTGACGTCTGGCTCGACGGGCTCCCCGAAGGCCGTCCAGATCACGCACCGCAACATCTACTCCAATGCCGAGGCGATGTTCGTCGGCGCCCAGTACGACGTCGAGAAGGACGTCATGGTCAGCTGGCTGCCGTGCTTCCACGACATGGGCATGGTCGGCTTCCTCACCATCCCGATGTACTTCGGCGCGGAGCTGGTGAAGGTCACCCCGATGGACTTCCTGCGCGACACCTTGCTGTGGGCCAAGTTGATCGACAAGTACAAGGGCACCATGACGGCGGCCCCGAACTTCGCCTATGCGCTGTTCGCCAAGCGGCTGCGCAAGCAGGCCGAGCCCGGTCAGTTCGACCTGTCCACCCTGCGGTTCGCGCTGTCCGGCGCCGAGCCCGTCGAACCGGCCGACGTCGAGGACCTGCTGGATGCGGGCAAGCCGTTCGGGCTGAGGCCCGACGCGATCCTGCCCGCCTACGGCATGGCCGAGACGACGCTGGCCGTGTCGTTCTCCGAGTGCGGGGCCGGGCTTGTGGTCGACGAGGTCGACGCCGACCTGTTGGCCGCGCTGCGTCGCGCCGTCCCCGCCACCAAGGGCAACACCCGACGACTGGCCTCGCTCGGCCCACTGCTGCAGGATCTCGAGGCCCGCGTCGTCGACGAGAACGGTGAGATCATGCCGGCCCGTGGTGTCGGCGTCATCGAACTGCGCGGCGAGTCGCTGACTCCCGGCTACCTCACCATGGGCGGCTTCCTGCCCGCTCAAGACAAGCATGGCTGGTACGACAGCGGCGACCTCGGCTACCAGATGGAGAACGGCCACGTCGTGGTCTGCGGTCGCGTGAAGGACGTCATCATCATGGCGGGTCGCAACATCTACCCGACCGACATCGAGCGCGCCGCAGGCCGCGTCGAGGGGGTCCGGCCCGGTTGCGCCGTCGCGGTCCGCCTCGACGCCGGCCACTCGCGCGAAACCTTCGCCGTTGCAGTGGAATCCAATGCCTGGCAGGATCCGGCCGCGGTGCGGCGCATCGAGCATCAGGTGGCCCACGAGGTGGTCACCGAGGTCGACGTGCGGCCGCGCAACGTCGTCGTACTCGGGCCGGGAACCATACCGAAGACGCCGTCGGGCAAGCTGCGCCGGGCCAACTCGGTCTCGCTCGTCACCTAGTAGCGCAAGCGAGAACGTAGCCAATTCGCGCACGCTCGGCGGCGTCGCAGCAGGAAATGCGATGGCGACCGGTCGGTGGCGGCCGATAACGTAGGCGCCATGACCGCAACCCCGGCCATCGAGGCGATCGAACTCGTCAAGACCTTCGGAACCAACGTCGCCGTCGATGGGGTCAGCTTCTCGGTGCCACAGGGTGCGGTGCTCGGCCTGCTCGGACCCAACGGCGCGGGCAAGACCACCATTGTCCGGATGATGACGACGCTGTCGGAGCCCACCAGCGGGACGGCGCGGGTGGCGGGCTACGACGTACGCACCGAACCCGACATGGTCCGACGCAACATGGGGCTGACCGGGCAGGCCGCGACGGTCGACGAACTGCTGACCGGTCGCGAGAACATCCGGATGATCGGTGGGCTGTACGGCATGGGCCGCAAGGACATCAAGCGGCTGGGGGACCAGCTGCTGGAGCAGTTCGCCATCGTCGACGCCGCCGACCGCCCGGTGAAGTCGTACTCCGGTGGCATGCGCCGCAGACTCGACCTGGCGGTGAGCCTGATCGCGTCGCCGCCGGTGCTTTTCCTCGACGAGCCCACCACCGGGCTGGATCCACGCAGCCGCAGCGACCTGTGGGAGGTGTTGCGCGGCTTGGTCTCCGATGGCACCACCCTGCTGCTCACCACGCAGTACCTGGAGGAGGCCGATCAGCTGGCCGACGAGATCGTCGTCATGGACCGGGGTCGCATCATCGCCCAAGGCACCCCACTGCAGCTCAAGCAACAGGCGGGCAACGCCAGCCTGGTGGTGACGATGTCGCATGCCGCCGATCTGGCCGCGGCGCGCGACCTGCTCGCCAGGACGGGCGCCGAGGTTCACGTAGACGTCGGAGCGCGGCAGCTCACTGCCGCGGCCGAAGGCATCGCCGACCTGACCAGGGTGGCCGGCTGGTTGAAGGACGCCGACATCGAGGTCGACGACATCGGACTGTCGCGGCCCAGTCTGGACGACGTGTTCCTGTCGCTCACCGGGCATCGTGCGGAGGACGAGGAAGCGGAGGAGGTTCGCGCATGACCACTGTCGCGCGCAAGCCCGACGTCGGCGTGTCACGGCCGGTGACGCGCCGTACCACGATCGTGGAACAGTCGTGGATCATGGTGAAGCGCAACATGATCCATACCAAGCGCATGCCGGAGATGCTCAGTGACGTCACCGTGCAACCGATCATGTTCGTGCTGCTCTTCGCCTTCGTGTTCGGGGCGTCGATCGCCAACACCGGCGGCGCCTCCTATCGTGAGTTCCTGCTGCCCGGGATTCAAGCGCAGACCATCGTGTTCACCGCGTTCGTCGTGGCCTCGGGCATCACCGCGGACGTCGAGAAGGGCGTCATCGACCGGTTCCGGTCGTTGCCCATCCGGCGTTCGTCGGTGCTCATCGGCCGCAGCGTGGCGTCGCTCATCCACTCGTCGATCGGCGTGGTCGTCATGGCCATCACCGGGTTGTGCATCGGCTGGCGCATCCGCGGAGGCATCCCCGAGGCCGTGCTTGCCTTCGTGCTGATCCTGGTCTTCGGATTCGGCATGATCTGGTTCGGCATCCTGATCGGCTCGGTGCTGCGCTCAGTGGAGGCGGTGAACGGCGTGATGTTCACCGTGCTGTTCCCGATCACGTTCGTGGCCAACACGTTTGCGCCAACCGAGCCGATGCCGACGTGGTTGCGGGTGATGGCCGAGTGGAACCCCGTCTCGTCGCTGGCGCAGGCCATGCGCGAGTTGTGGGGCAACGGCCCGGCCGCGCCGCCGGATGCGCAACTGCCGCTGCATCATCCGGTGCTGTCCACCATCCTGTGGTCGCTCGCGATGACCGCGGTCATCGCGCCCTTCGCCCTGCGCGCCTACGCGCGACGTACCTCGGACTAGGACGCCGCCGGGCGATGAATCGGGGCTAACCCCACGCGTGCACGGTGTTCTGCGCCGGCTCGAGCCCCTGCCGGATGAGCAGTTCGATCGCATCTGCTGACTGCTCGCAGATGGTCCCGACCTCGGGTCGTTCGGCCGCAGTGAAGTTCTCCAGTACGAACGTGGCCCCCGACTTGCGTCCGGGTGGACGGCCGATCCCGATGCGCACCCGCTGAAAGTCGTTGGTGCCCAAGGCCGAGCTGACCGACCGCAGCCCATTGTGCCCGGCGACCCCGCCGCCGAACTTCAGCCGGATGCGACCAAAGTCGATGTCGAGTTCGTCGTGCACGACGATCACGTCGGCAGGCGCAATCGAGTAGAACTTCGCCAGCGGCCCGACCTGGCGCCCCGACTCGTTCATGTAGGTGCGCGGCTTGGCCAGCACCACCTGCTTGTCACCGATCCGGCCCGTCGTCACCTCGGCGCCCGACTTCTTGTGCACCTTGAAGCCCGAGCCGATGCGGTCGGCAAGGACGTCGGCCACCAGGAAGCCAAGATTGTGCCGGGTGGTGGCGTACTGGGGTCCCGGGTTGCCCAGGCCGACCACCAGTAGCGGCTCGGCCATGGTGGGTCGGTCCTCCCCGACCTACTCGGACTCGGCCTCGGCGGCAGCTTCGGCCACGTCGGCGGCACCCTCGGCCTGGTCCTCCAGCGACGCACCGCCGCCTTCGCTCTCGAGGTCCTCGGCCGTCGGCGCAAGCACCACGTTGACGACGAGCGTCTCGGGGTCGGAAACCAGCGTGACGCCGCTGGGCAGTTCGAGCTGGCCCGCGTTGAACTGTGTGCCTGGCTCGGCGCCCTCGACCGAGATGGTGAGCTGCTCGGGGATCGACAGCACGTCGGCCTCGACCTCGATGGTGTTGGCGTCCTGGGTGACGAGGGTGCCCGGGACGGCCTCGCCCTCGACGACGACGTTGACCTCGACGGTCACCTTCTCGCCGCGCCGCACGACCAGCAGGTCGGCGTGCGTGATGGTGCGGCGAATCGGGTGGATCTCGAGCGACTTGGTCAGCGCCAGCTGCTCCTTGCCCTCGATGTCGAGGGTGAGGATCGCGTTCGTGCCGGTGTGGCGGAGCACCGCGGAGAGCTCGCGTGCGGGTAGCTCGAGGTGCTGCGGGTCGCTGCCGTGGCCGTACAGCACGGCGGGCACGCGGCCCTCGCGGCGGGCACGACGCGACGCGCCCTTGCCCGTCTTTGCGCGCACCGAAGCGGTCAGGTTGTTGACGGTGGGGGTCTTCGCCATGAGAGGTTGCTCCTGCAGTCGTGTCTGGTGGCACGGCCAGGGTCGCAACGCGAGGCAGCGATGCTGCTCGTCGGTACCCGTCGATAACGGTGGTCTTCGTGGCCACCCTCGCCGTGATCGTCAGCCAGATTAGCGCAAGGGGGCGCGACGACGGAAATCAGAGCGGGTAGCGCACGCCCGTCAGCTGCTCGGATAGCTCCCACAGTCCCCGCGCCGTGGTGGCCGATCTGGCCAGCGGGCTGCGGGGGCTCCGACCGGATGAGCCGCGCAAGGCGAACCGCGGGCCGATGAAGCTGTCGCCCGGCACGTCTTGAGATGCGGCGTAGAGGGTCTGACGGGCGCCGAAGTCGGCGTCAGTCGCCAGCAGCCGGTTGCCGCTCTGGAACGCCTTGCCGAGGATGCCGTCAGCATGCGACTGCAGCTCGGTGGCGGACCAGCCGGGGTGGGCGGCCAGCGACCTGACCGACGACCCGTTGGCGTCGAGCCGGCGCTGCAGCTCTCTGGTGAACAGCAGGTTGGCCAACTTGGACTGTCCATAGGCCGGCCACGCCAGGTACGGCCGCGACTTCCAGTTCAGGTCCTTGAGGCTGATGTAGCCCATCAGATGCATCGTCGACGACACCGTCACCACCCGGTCGGAGACCTTGGGCAGCAGCAGATTCGTAAGCGCGAAATGGCCCAGATGGTTGGTGCCGATCTGGCTCTCGAAGCCGTCGGCGGTCTGCGCGTACGGCACGGCCATGATCCCGGCATTGTTGACGAGCACGTCGACCCCGTCGACCCCGTCGGCGAATTCCCGCACCGACGCCAGGTCGGACAGGTCGAGCTTGCGTACCTCCACGTCGCCAGCCATGCCCGCCGCGGCGGCGTCGCCCTTCGCGGTGTTGCGCACGGCGAGGATCACTCGAGCGCCGACGCGGGCCAGTTCGCGTGCGGTGACCTCACCGAGGCCACTGTTTGCGCCCGTGACGATGACGGTGCGCCCGGCGAAGGAGGGCAGGTCGGCAGCGGTCCAGTCGCTCATGGCGCCAGCCTAGTCGCGGCTGGTTACTTCGCTGCGACGGTGAAGCCCTTGATGATGCGCTCGACGTCGGGCCCGTCCGCCGCGGCCTGGTCGGCGAAGCTCGTCACCGTCAACTGGATGAGGTACTTCTGTCCGGGTGCGCCCGGCCGGGGCGGCTTTCCGGTGGCGATCACGATGCGGTTGTAGCTCTGCATGCGTTGGCCGTTGAGGTCGTAGCTGCCCTCGATCATCGAGGACGGGAAGCCCTGGAAGTCCGCCTTGGAGCCGTTGAGCTTCTTGAAGTCGTCCGAGAGTTCTGCGTCGGCATCGGCGTGCTTGAGTGCCTCGGCGACGTCGAAGTCGCCGGTCAACTGGAACACGATGATCATCGCCGTCGGATAGGTGTCACCCTTGGCGATGGTTCTGGTGCCCGGCGCCAGATTGGCGTTTGCGTACTGCTCCCAGCCGGCCGGCCGGGGCAGCGTCACGGTCAGGTCGGTGAGCTTGTCGGGAGCGACGGGCTGACCGGTGACGCCGACGTTCTCCAAGTACGCGGAGAACGGGACGGGCCGTTCGGTGCTCGCGGTGGTCGTGGTCGCGGCGGGGGTTGACGACCAGATCGACGTGTAGTCGGGGGTCGCCGGTCCGCATCCACCGAGCAGGAGAACCGCTGCGACCACGATCAAGTACCGGACAGAACTCACAGAATCTCGTGCACGGAATCGATGGGCCTGGCCAGCCGGGTGCCCTTGGCGGTGACGACGAACGGCCGCTCGATGAGGATCGGATGTTCGGCCATCGCGTCGAGCAGTTCGTCGTCGGAGGCGTCGGCCAGTGCCAGCTCGGTGTAGAGCGCCTCGCGCTTGCGGACAGCCGTGCGCACGTCGATGCCCGCAGCGGAGATCAACCCGACGAGTTCCGCGCGGGTCGGCGGAGTCTTCAGATACTGGATGACATCCGGCTCATACCCGTTGTCCCGCAACAGATCTAGTGTTTTGCGCGACGTCGAGCACTTCGGGTTGTGGAAAATGGTGGCGGCGGAGGCGCCCCGGCGCCGACCTTCGGCGGAGGCGGCCATGCTAGGCCGACCCGTCGAACAGACTCGTGACGGAACCGTTGTCGAACACCGCGCGGATGGTGCTGGCCAGCAGCGGTGCGATCGACAACACCGTCAGCTGCGGGAACATCTTCTCCTCGCCGATCGGCAGGGTGTTGGTCACGATCACCTCGCGGGCGCCGGAGTCGGCCAGCCGCTGGGACGCGGGATCCGAGAGCACACCGTGGGTGGCGGCGATGATGACGTCTTCGGCGCCGTCCTCCTTGAGCAGCTTGACCGCACCGGCGATGGTGCCGCCGGTGTCGATCATGTCGTCGGTCAGGATGCAGGTCTTGCCTCTGACGTCACCGACGACGCGGTTGGACTTGACCTGGTTGGGCACCAGCGGGTCACGGGTCTTGTGGATGAAGGCCAGGGGCACGCCACCCAGCGAGTCGGCCCACTTCTCGGCGACGCGCACGCGACCCGAGTCGGGGGAGACGACCACCATGTCGTGATCGGAGTAGTTCCCGGCGATGTAGCCGCACAGCAGCGACTGCCCGCGCATGTGGTCGACCGGTCCGTCGAAGAAGCCCTGGATCTGGTCGGTGTGAAGGTCCACCGTGAGAATCCGGTCGGCGCCCGCCGTCTTGTAGAGGTCGGCGACCAGACGTGCGGAGATCGGCTCGCGGCCGCGGTGCTTCTTGTCCTGCCGCGCGTAGGGATAGAAGGGCAGGATCGCGGTGATGCGCTTGGCGCTGCCGCGCTTGAGCGCATCGATCATGATGAGCTGTTCCATCAACCACTGATTCAGCGGCCAGGGATGGCTCTGCAGTACGAACGCGTCGCACCCGCGCACGGACTCGTCGAACCGGACGAAGATCTCGCCGTTGGCGAAGTCCCTCGCGGTCTGCGCGGTGACGGGTACGTCGAGTTCCTTGGCCACCTGGTCTGCTAACTCGGGGTGTGCGCGACCCGAGAAGAGCATCAGGCTCTTGCGGTTGTCGGTCCAGTCGTGGCTGCTCACATTGGCCCTCGCCGGTCGGGGATCGATACGGGCCAATCGTACGTACGAATGACCGTCGCGCGTCGCGGGGTTACCAGAATCCCAACGGAATGCGTCGAATCAGTCCGTCTGCCGGGCGTCGGTCCGCTTGGACGAGGCCGCCCTGCGGGCCGCTTCCGCCGCCGCGCCGTCGGGTCGTTTGCGCTCCACCCAGCCCTCGATGTTGCGCTGCGGACCGGCCGACACCGCGAGCGCACCCGGAGGCACGTCCTCGCGGATCACGGTGCCCGCACCGGTGTAGGCGCCGTCGCCGATGGTGACCGGTGCGACGAACATCGTGTCGGACCCGGTACGTACGTGAGAACCAATAGTGGTGCGGTGCTTGGCTTCTCCGTCGTAGTTGACGAAGACGCTCGAGGCTCCGATGTTGCTGTGCTCGCCGATGTCGGCGTCGCCGACGTAGGTCAGGTGCGGCACCTTGGTGCCCGTCCCGATCACGGCGTTCTTGGTCTCGACGAACGCACCGAGCTTGCCCTCGGAACCCAACTGGGTGCCCGGCCGCAGATAGGCGAACGGGCCGACCGTGGCGCCGTCGCCGATCGCCGAGGCGCTGCCGTGCGTGCGAACCACCGAAGCGCCGTCGCCGACGGACACGTCGGTCAGCGTGGTGTCGGGGCCGATGTCGCAGCCGGCCCCGATGCGGGTGGCGCCGAACAGCTGTGTGCCCGGGCGAACGACGGTGTCGCGGCCGATGGTCACGTCGACGTCGATCCACGTGGTGGCGGGGTCGATCACCGTGACCCCGCTGCGTTGGTGCGTCGCGACGATGCGGCGGTTGAGTTCGGCGGCGAGTTCGGCCAGCTGAACCCGGTCGTTGACCCCCGCGACCAGCGCGCTGTCGTCGACGTGTTGGGCCACGACGATGCCGCCGGCGGCGCGCACGATGGCGATCACGTCGGTCAGATACAACTCGCCCTGCACGTTGTCCGTGCGCAGCCGGCTGAGCGAAACACGCAGGGCCGCCGCGTCGAAGGCGTACGCGCCGGTGTTGACCTCGCGAATGGCCTGTTCCGACGGCGTGGCGTCACCCTGCTCGACGATGCCGACCACCTCGCCGTCCTGGGTCCGCAGAATTCGGCCGTAACCCGTCGGATCGGGCACCGTCGTCGTCAGTACGGTCGCTGCGGCCCCGGCCGAGGAATGGCGGCCTATCAGCTCGCCCAGCGTGTCAGCGTCCATCAGCGGCACGTCGGCCGAGGCGACCACCACCGTGCCCGCGAAGTCGGCGGGCAGCGCGGTGAGCGCACATGCGACGGCGTGCCCGGTGCCGCGCGGCTCCTCCTGCACGGCGACGTCGATGGGTCGGCCAAGCGCCTCGGTGAGCTCGGCGACGGCTGCGCCGACGAGTTCCCGGCCGGACCCGATCACGACGACGAGGTGCTGCGGGGAGACCTTGGCGATCGCGTTGAGTGCGTGCGCCAGCATGCTGCGGCCAGCCAGGGTATGCAGCACCTTGGGAACGTCGGAACGCATCCGAGTACCTGCTCCTGCGGCCAACAGCAGGACGGCCGTGTCGGTTGCCACCGTCATTCTCACCTTCCGATGATCGGACACCACTGCGGTCATTCTCGCCGCGGTGCGCGATCAGACCAAACTAGCCGGGTGGCGCGGCGGGTCGACGGCGTTGGGGGCCTCGCTCGCTGCTGCGGGCTGGATGGTCGCTCGGCAAGCCTCTGTCGTCTGCTCGCTCGGCAAGCCTCGCTCGCTGCTCCGTGCTGGATGGTCGCTCGGCAAGCCTCGCTCCGTCGCCAGGACTCGAACCTGAACTATCTGAACCAAAATCAGAGGTGCTGCCGATTACACCACGACGGACTGCGGGTGTGACTTTAGTCGACGCCGCACGCGAATTTCCTCCCGGCGACTCGCATCGGCCCGCCGCACGACGGGACGCTCCACGCACGGAGAGTAGGAGCGCAGCGGACCCGAGGAATAGGCTCAGTACCGTGGCAGCGCCCGAGAAAGAAGTACGTGCACCCCGCGCGAGAATGACTGGTACCGAACGCCGGCAACAGCTGGTGGAGATCGCGAAGTCGCTTTTCGCCGAACGTGGCTACGACGCAACGTCGATCGAAGAGATCGCGCAGCGTGCCAATGTCTCGAAACCCGTTGTCTACGAACACTTTGGCGGCAAAGAGGGGCTGTACGCGGTGATCGTCGACCGCGAGATGTTCGCCCTGCTGGACGGCATTTCGTCGTCGTTGACCAACAACCGTTCGCGCGTCCGCGTCGAACGGGTGGCTCTGGCGATGCTCACTTACGTCGAGGAGCGCACCGACGGCTTCCGCATACTGATCCGTGATTCGCCCGCCAGCACGGCGTCGGGCACCTACTCCAGCCTGCTCAACGACGCCGTCAACCTGGTCGCCTCGATCCTGGCCGGAGACTTCTCCCGCCGTGGGCTCGATCCCGACCTCGCGCCGCTCTACGCCCAAGCCCTGGTGGGCTCGGTGTCGATGACGGCGCAGTGGTGGCTCGACGTGCGCGAGCCGAAGAAGGAAGTGGTGGCCGCCCATCTGGTCAACCTGTGCTGGAACGGACTCACGCACCTGGAGCCCGACCCCGTACTGCACGGGGAGTAGCGGCTACGCACCGATTGCATCGAGGCGGCATTGGCGGCGCACGCCACTCGCACTTCAGCGCCCTGAGCGCCGGATCGATGGCTCGTGGACGATTTCGGCGCGCCCCGTCGCCGCCATGACACCGTGTGCCCGTGGACGGGATCTTCATCGGCAGCGAAGCGCTCGAACGCGGTGCGCTGACTCGATACGAGCTCAGAAAGCACTACCGCCGACTGCTTCCCGGCGTCTACGGACCACGTCGCGGCCCGTTGACGCTGCGGGACCGCATCAACGCGGCATCGCTGTGGTCGAACCGCGAAGGAGTGGTATCGGGCCTCGCGGCGTCGGCGGTGTGGGGTGCCAAGTGGGTCGACGTCGACACGCCCATTGAGTTGATCTGGACGAATCATCGGCCCCCTCGAGGCGTGGTAACCCGCGCCGAGACACTCCTCGACCACGAGGTGGTTGAGGTCGGCGACCTGTCCGTCACATCGGCAAACCGCACGGCGTTCGACCTGGCTCGCCGTGGACCGGAGGGCCAAGCCGTGGCGCGACTCGATGCGTTGGCGAGGGCAACGCACTTCAAGACCGAAGACGTTCAGGCGTTGACGCTGCTCCACCCGAACGTCAGAGGGTTGCGTCGGATGGATCGCGTGCTGGACCTGGTCGACGTAGGCGCCGAGTCACCCAGGGAGACGTGGCTACGACTGCTGCTGATGGAGGCCGGCTTTCCTCGACCGCAGACCCAGATACCGGTGCTGGGGCCCGACGGATACCCGCTCTACTACCTGGACATGGGCTGGCCAGAGATGATGATCGCCGTCGACTACGACGGAGACGACCATCGCGAACGGCCGCGCTTCAGGAACGACATCGTGCGCTCCGAATACATTGCACACGTCGGGTGGACACACATCAGGGTGGTCGCAGGCAGCAGTCGGTCCGAAATCCTGCTTCGAGTGAACAGGGCTTGGGCTTCCCGATTGCGCTGAGCCCGTCCTACTCTCGCGCCGGTCATCGAGGCGGCATTGGCGGCGCACGCCACTCGCTCTTCGGCGCCCTGAGCGCCGGATCGATGGATAAGGAAGCGGCGCAAGCGCTCATCCGCGTCCTCTGTTCTTCGCGCAAGCGCTCATCCGCGGTCCCTGGCGAGCAGGTCCGCCGTCGTCTCCCGTCGCACGAGTATCCGAGCCCGCCCATCGCGTACTGCGACCACCGGCGGCCGTCCCACCGCGTTGAACGTCGACGCCATGCTGTGGTGATAGGCGCCGGTACACGCCACCGCGAGCAGATCCCCGGGGTGAAGGTCGACGGGCAGCGGCACGTCGTGGGCGATTGCGTCGCCCGCCTCGCAGTACCGGCCGACGACTGTGACCGGTTGGTTCGGTCCCAGCGGGTGGCGGTTTGCGACGGCGACGCTGTAGCGGGCGCCGTACATCGCCACTCGCGGGTTGTCGCCCATCCCGCCGTCGACGGCGACGAACGTCCGTCCACCGGGCTGCCGCTTGACCGACACCACGCGATAACACGTCACGCCCGCACGGGCACTCATCGCCCGGCCCGGCTCGACCACCACGGTCGGGCGTGGATAGCGCTCCGCGGCGCACGCGGCGTCCAGTGCGTCGTCGATCACGTCGGCGAGCTCGGTGAGATCGAGTTCGGCGTCCCCGGTGACGTACGGAACGCCGTGTCCACCACCGATGTTCAACTCCGGCAAGACCACGCCGTGCTTGGCCCGGATGTCCGCCATCAGCGCGACCATCCGCCGGATCGCCTCGCCGTACGGGGCGGGATCGCAGACCTGCGAGCCCAGGTGACAATGCAACCCGGCCAGCCGAAGCTTGGGTTGACCGAGTACCCGCCCTGCGGCCCGCATCGCGTGCCCACCGGAGATGGCGAAGCCGAACTTCTGATCGGTGATCCCGGTGGTGACCGCCGCGTGCCCGTGGATGTCGACGTCCGGCGTGACCCGGATGAGCACGGTTTGGGCGTCGTGCAGCTGGCTGGCCAGCAACCCGATCTCGGTGCTGCAGTCGATCACGATGCGTCCCACGCCTGCCGCGGCCGCCGCACGCAGCTCGCTTGCCGTCTTGGCGTTCCCGTGCACGACGATGCGGCGTGGGTCGACGCCGCCCGCGAGCCCGACGGCCAGTTCGCCGGGCGAGCAGACGTCGAGCCCGAGTCCCTCCTCGGCGATCCAGCGGGCCACCTCGGTGGTCAGTAGTGCCTTGCCCGCGTACACGATTCGCGCGCCTCGCAACATGGTCCGGTACCGCCGCGCGCGATAGTGGAAGTCGGCCTCGTCGAGCACGTAGGCCGGAGTGCCGAACTCGTCGGCCAGCTCGCACAGGCTGACCCCACCGACGGATAGCTGGCCCGTGTCGTCCACCCGGGCGGTGACGGGCCACACAGCGGGGTCGATGCGAATCGGGGCGGCCCGATGCAACGAGGGCAACTGATCGAGAAGTGTCATGACTCCACGGTGCGCGCGGCCGATGGACTGCGCGACCGTCTTGACGGCCTCTTCACGCCGGGCGGCCCGATTTTGACGAGATCGCGCCTCCTACAATGGCTGACACCATGACCGCAGCGGGGCATACGCATGTCCAGACCCCGATGGAGGGGCTCGTCGACCTGGCGTTGACGGCACCGACCTTCACCGACCTCATCGAGCGGGCATCCAGCGGCGCGGGCGAGTGCGCGCTCGTCGGACCGGCCAGCGCACGGCTGTTCGTGTCCGCTGCACTGGCTCAGGCGGGCCCCTTGCTCGTCGTCACCGCCACCGGGCGTGAGGCCGACGACCTGACCGCCGAACTGCGTGCCGTCCTCGGCGACGCCGTTGCGATGTTCCCGTCGTGGGAGACCCTGCCGCACGAACGGTTGTCACCGGGCGTGGAAACCGTCGGGGCGCGAATGCTGGTGTTGCGTCGCCTGGCCAATCCCGACGACGCCCGTCTGGGACCGCCGCTTCGGGTGGTGGTCACCACGACGCGTTCGCTGCTGCAGCCGATGGCGCCCGACCTCGCCGACATCGAACCGGTGACGTTGACGGTCGGGGTGGAGGCCAACTTCGAGAGCGTGATCGCCCGCCTGGTGGAGCTGGCCTACACGCGCGTCGACATGGTCGGCAAGCGTGGCGAGTTCGCGGTCCGCGGCGGCATCCTGGACGTGTTCGCACCCACCGCCGAACATCCGGTGCGTGCCGAGTTCTGGGGCGACGAGGTGACCGAACTTCGGATGTTCTCGGTCGCGGACCAGCGGTCGATCCCCGAGATCGAGCTCGAGACCCTCATCGCGGTGCCATGCCGCGAGGTGTTGCTCACCGACGACGTGCGCGCGCGGGCCAAGGTGCTCGCCGACGCCCTGCCGACCGGGGAGAACCACGTCACCGGAACCGTCGGCGACATGGTCGCCAAGCTGACCGAGGGCATTCCCGTCGACGGCATGGAGGCCCTGCTCCCGGTGCTGCGGCCAGGAGAGCTTGCGCTGCTCCACGACGCGCTGCCCGAGGGCACCCCGCTATTGGTGTGCGACCCCGAGAAGGTGCGCACGCGTGCCGCCGACCTAATCAAGACCGGCCGGGAGTTCCTGGAGGCGTCGTGGTCCGTGGCGGCGGTCGGCGGGGACGCCCCCATCGACTACGAGCAGCTCGGCGGTTCGGGTTTCCGGGAACTGGACGACGTGCGCTCCGCCGCGCGCGCGGACGGCTACCCGTGGTGGACGCTGAGCCAGCTCGGCGACGAGACGGCCGTCGAGCTCGACGTCCGTCCTGCGCCGTCCGCGCGCGGACACGTGGCGTCGCTCGACGAGATGTTTGCGATGCTGCGGGCCCACGTCGCGACCGGCGGCGTCGCGGCGGTGGTGGCCCCCGGCACCGGCACCGCGCACCGCGTCGTCGAGCAACTCGCCGAAGTCGATACGCCCGCAACGATGTTGGAGCCCGGTGCCACGCCGAAGCCGGGCGCCGTCGGGGTGCTCAGGGGTCCGCTGCACGACGGCCTGATCGTGCCCGGCGCCAACCTGGTCGTCATCACCGAGGCCGATCTGACCGGCAACCGGGCCACCGCACCGGAGGGGCGAAGGCTGGCCGCCAAGCGCCGCAACGTCGTCGATCCACTGGCGCTGGCGGCGGGCGACCTCGTGGTGCACGACCAGCACGGCATCGGCCGGTTCGTGGAGATGACCGAACGGACCGTCGGCGGTGCGCGCCGCGAGTACCTGGTGCTCGAGTACGGCTCTACCAGGCGCGGCGGCGGATCGGACCGGCTGTACGTGCCGATGGACTCGCTCGATCAGCTGTCGCGCTACGTCGGCGGTGCAGAGCCGACGCTGAGCCGACTCGGCGGCAGCGACTGGGCCAACACCAAGACCAAGGCCCGCCGCGCGGTCCGCGAGATCGCAGGCGAACTCGTTGCGCTCTACGCCAAGCGGCACGCCTCGCCCGGTCACGCCTTCGCGCCGGACACCCCGTGGCAGGCCGAGATGGAGGACGCGTTCGGGTTCACCGAGACCATCGACCAGTTGACGGCCATCACCGAGGTCAAGTCCGACATGGAGAAGGCCGTCCCGATGGACCGCGTCATCTGCGGCGACGTCGGCTACGGCAAGACCGAGATCGCGGTGCGGGCGGCGTTCAAGGCAGTCCAGGACGGCAAGCAGGTCGCGGTGCTGGTGCCCACGACGTTGCTGGCCGATCAGCACCTGCAGACGTTCCGCGAGCGGATGTCGGGGTTCCCGGTGACCGTCAAGGGGCTTTCGCGGTTCACCGACCCCGCGGAGTCGCGTGCGGTGCTCGAGGGCATGAAGGACGGCTCCGTCGACATCGTCATCGGCACGCACCGGCTGCTGCAGACCGGCGCCACCTGGAAGGACCTCGGGCTGGTGGTGGTCGACGAGGAGCAGCGCTTCGGCGTCGAGCACAAGGAGCACATCAAGGCGATGCGCACGCACGTCGACGTGCTCACGATGAGTGCCACCCCGATTCCCCGCACGCTGGAGATGAGCCTGGCGGGCATCCGCGAGATGTCGACCATCCTCACCCCGCCAGAGGAGCGGTTCCCGGTGCTCACCTACGTGGGTCCGATGGACGACAAGCAGGTGGCCGCCGCGCTACGCCGCGAACTCCTGCGCGACGGCCAGGTGTTCTACATCCACAACCGGGTGCGGACCATCGACGCCGCGGCAGCCCGGGTCAGGGCGCTGGTGCCGGAGGCCCGCGTCGTCGTCGCCCACGGGCAAATGCCCGAAGACCTGTTGGAACGCACGGTCGAGGGCTTCTGGACCCGTGAATACGACATCTTGGTGTGTACGACGATCGTCGAGACAGGGCTGGACATCTCCAATGCCAACACTCTGATCGTCGAGCGGGCCGACATGTTTGGGCTCTCGCAGCTACATCAGCTGCGCGGCCGGGTCGGGCGCAGTCGCGAGCGTGGCTACGCCTACTTCCTCTATCCGCCCGAAGTGCCGCTGACCGAAACCGCCTTCGACCGGCTCGCGACGATCGCCCAGAACAACGAGCTCGGCGCGGGCATGGCGGTGGCCATGAAGGACCTCGAAATTCGCGGCGCAGGCAACGTGCTCGGAGTCGAACAATCCGGGCACGTCGCAGGGGTTGGCTTCGACCTCTACGTCCGCCTGGTGGGGGAGGCCGTGGAAGCATATCGAGCCGCGGTCGACGGCAAGACGATTGCCGCCGTTCCGGAACCGAAGGACGTGCGCATCGACCTGCCCGTGGATGCGCACCTACCGCCGGACTACATCGGCAGCGACCGGTTGCGGTTGGAGGGCTACCGCCGGCTGGCGGCGGCCCCGGACGGAGCGGGTATCTCCGCGGTCGTCGACGAACTCGTCGACCGGTACGGCGAACTGCCCGAACCCGCGCAGCGGCTGGTCGCCATGGCGCGATTGCGGTTGCTCTGCCGCGAGTACGGGGTGACCGAGGTCAGCGCCCCCTCCGAGGCGACGCTGCGGATCGCCCCGCTGACGCTTGCGGACTCCCAGCAACTGAGGCTGAAGCGGATGTACCCGGGCGCGTCGTACCGCGCGACGACCTCGACCATCTCGATGCCGATCCCGCGGACTGGCAGCGGCGTGGCTGCGCCGCGGATCCGGGACGTCGAGTTGCTGCGGGTGGCGGCGGGTTTGCTCCTTGCGTTGCATGGAAAACCCCAGACAGATGTTGATATAACCGACGTCACCGGAACTCGGGCGATGAGCGCTCGCGCGAAGAGCGGAGAGACCAGATGAACGAGCGGCGAAAAGTTCGATGACGGTCGTCCTCGTCGATCCGCGCCGCCCTTCGCTGGTGCCCGTGGAAGCCATCGGACTGCTGGCCGGTGACGTGCAGTACACCGAGGAGATGCCCGTTCGGGTGCCGTGGTCGCTTCCTGCCGCCCGGCCGTCACACGACGGCGAGGACGCCCCGGTGCTGCTGTCGTCGGATCCCGAGCACCCGTTGGTCAAGGCCCGGCTGGCCGCTGGCGAGCAGCTGATCTCGGCGCCGGCCCCGCAGCCGGGCGAACGACTCGTCGATGCCGTGGCCTTGATGGACAAGCTGCGCGTCTCCGGGCCGTGGGAGAGCGAGCAGACCCACGACTCGCTGCGCCGGTATCTGCTCGAGGAGACCTACGAGCTGTTCGACGCCGTTCGGGGTGGCGACGCACGACAGCTGCGCGAGGAACTCGGCGACGTACTGCTCCAGGTGCTCTTTCACGCGCGCATCGCGGAGGACGCCGCGGTGTTGCCGTTCGGCATCGACGACGTCGCCGACTCGCTGGTGCGCAAACTCGTCAACAGGGTGCCCGCCGTCCTTGCCGGACAGCCGATTTCGCTCGAGGAGCAACTCGCGCAGTGGGAGGAGCGCAAGGCCCAGGAAGCGTCGGTGAAGGCGCGCGTGTCCAGCATGGACGACGTGCCGACGGGCCAGCCCGCCTTGGCGCTGACGCAGAAGGTCTACGAACGCGTGGTGGCGGCGGGTGTGCCCGTCGACCTGATCCCCGAGGGCATGGTGTCGATCGGGGCGGGGCTCGGCGGTGACGCCGAGAACACGCTGCGCTCCGCCACGCTGGAGTTCATGGACATGATCCGCAAGGTCGAGCACACCATCGCGGGTAGTCGGCGCGGCGAGCATGTGCCGGAAGTGCTCGACATCGCAAAGCTCGGAACGGTGTCCGAAGAGGAGTGGCGCGCACACTGGCCGGCGCCGCCCTCTCCCGGCGAGGTAACCCTCGCGCCGGAGGTGACGGAAATACCTGAGGCGCAAGAGGAACCGGCTCCGACCGACACGGATGCCGCCGAGGCCGAGGTGGCTGAAGTGCCGGATGACGATGTATCAGAGGCGAATTCGCGCTGAGTCGAACGCGCGTCAGTCGACCAGCCGGTCGCCGAGGAACCGGTCCGCGCCGGTGACACCCGGTAGCGCGTAGAAGAAGCCCCCGCCCACGGGCAGGATGTACTCCTCGAGCGGCTCACCCTTCAATCGGCCCTGCACCGCGAGGAAGCCCTTCTGCAGACTTCGCTGGTAGCAGACGAAGGCCAGACCCTGGTCGAGTCGGCCCGCCCCGTCGAATCCACGCGCGAAGGAGAACCCGCGCCGCAGGATGAGGTTCTCGTCGGTTTTTGGAGTCCGTGGATTGGCCAGCCGAATGTGGGCGTCGAGCTTGATCCGCTTGCCGTCGGGATCCTCGGCGTAGTCGGGGTCGTCGAACTCGCCCTTCAGCCCCATCGGAGCACCACTGACCTTGTTGCGTCCGATGATCGCTTCCTGCTCGGCCAGTTGGGTGCGGTCCCAGAACTCGACGAACATCCGGATGATGCGCACCGCCTGGTAGGAGCCGCCGATCGCCCAGTCCGGCTCGCCGTCGGAGGCGCCCACCCAGACGTGCCTGTCCATCAGTCCGCCGTCGGCGGAGTCGAGGTTGGCCGTACCGTCCTTGAACCCCAGCAGGTTTCGTGGCGTCGTGGCCGAGGAGGCTTGGCCCGCGCCGCGCCCGTAGCCGTCGATCATCCACTGCAGCACCAGGTCTCCGCGCGTACGGCGCATCAGCTGCCGGAGCGCGAACTGAATGGTGTCGGTGTGGCCGGCTTCCAGAGTGACCAGGAGGTCGCCGTGCGACTGCTTGGGGTCCAGTTTGTCGTTGGCCAGGAACGGCATCGTGACCAGTTCCTTGGGTTTGCGATCAGCGAGCCCGAACCGGTTGTCGAAGAGTGAGGCTCCGACGCTCACGACGACTGAGAGGTTGTCCGGCGGTGGAGTGTCGCCGAGGATCCCGGAGTCGACGGGAGGGTAGGCGGGATCGCGGACCTCCGGCGGATTGCCCGCCATCAACCCGCGAATCTCGTCGGTGAGTTCGGCCAGCACCGTCTTGAGCCGGACGCGGTCGGCCGACATCACCGAGAACGACGCCATCAACCCCCGCGTCGGGACCGGTAGCGCGGTGATGCCCGTTTGGTGCTCACCCTCGAAAGGAACGAAGGTGGCCGGCGCTGCCGTCGGCCGGATCTCCTCGCGGGGCGAGGAGCCGGACAACGCATAGCCTGCGCCGACACCGACCGCGGCACCGGCGCCCGCACTTAGGGCACCGGTGACGAATCCTCGCCGCGAGATGCCCGGGTGCGGTGGCCGCTCGGTCACTTCAGGCCCAGTGCTCCCGGCACCTGGGACAGGTTCTCCGACAGGGTCGCAAGCTGCGCCTTGAGGGTGTCGATGACTTGTGGAGTGACGGTGACCGCCGGGCAACGTGGCGACGGGTAGGGGTCGTTCTCGGTGCAGAACAGCACCCAGCCGTTACCTTGGCGCAGTGGCGCAAGGGTGGCGTAGACGTCGGTGATCCCTCCGGAGATCTTGCCCAGCAGCGCGGCATCGGCCTGCTCCAGAGCAGGGCTCAGCTTGTCGACGGCGGCCTGCGACCCCTGCAGGTTCGCGTCGAAGTCCCAGAGGTCGGTCTTCGAGTAGCGATCCTCTTCGCCGGTGATCTTGCCCTGCGACACCTCTTCGATGAGCTCGGCCGCTCCGGTGGCCACCTTCAGCGGTGGGACCTCGAGCTTGGCCAACTCGTCCTTGAGGCCGGCGATGTCCTTGTCGAGTTGGTCGGCGAACGGCGCGCCACCCTCGGTGGTGTTCTTCTCGAAGAGCAGGTACTCGAGCCGATGCCAGCCGGTGAACGCGGGATCGTCGGCGCCCGCGAAGTCATCGACGCGGGAGTCGGTCTTGCCGTCCACGTCGGGGACGAGCTCGGCGAGCGGCTCGATGCGTTCCCACGGCATGCGGGATGGCGCGTACGCGTCCTGCGCGGCCTTCAGGTTGCCTGCGCGCACGGCGTCGGTGAACACCTTGACGACACGCACGAGTTCGTCGACCTGCGCGATCGCGTAAGCCTTGTACTCCTCGCCGGCCTTGTCCGCCAGCGGGTTCGGGGTGGGGGCCGTCGCCGACGACGTCGCCGCGGAGCTCGACTCGCTGCCGCTCGCCTCGGCGCCAGTCGCATCGCCGCTGGAGCACCCGGTGAGGACCAGGGCCACGGCCACAACCGGCACGGACCAGGCGAGATGCAGTTTCATTGAGCCTCCTAGTAGTCGACGGGCGTGAACATTACATCGTCGTCGCCACATAGGGTAGGCACTCCTAATTTCGCGTCGCACGGCGGGTCGCTTGACGGGGTCGCGGGGCGGATCGCGCGGTGCAGGTCCGCCGGGTGGGTCCGCGGACGCGGCACAATGGGCGGACCGGTGTGGACGAGGGAGTCTGGTGTCGCCTGTGCGTTGGCTGCGGGCCGTTGGCGTGGTCATCGCGACGGCTCTTCTGCTGGCGTCCTCGTGTTCGTTCCGCGCTGGGTTTCCGATACCCGAGGGCGTCCCGCCGCCTGCCGGAGACCCGGTCCCCAAGATCGACACCCACGCCAAGGGCAGGCCCGCCGATCAACTGCACGAGTGGGCGGCCGCCCGCGCGCCCGCGCTGCGCATCCCCGTGACCGCGCTCGAGGCATACGCGTATGCGGCCCGCGTCGCGGAGGTGGAGAACCCCGACTGCCACCTGGCTTGGACGACGCTTGCCGGCATCGGGATGGTCGAGAGTCACCACGGCACCTACCGGGGCGCGACCATCGCGCCGAACGGAGACGTGCGGCCCCCGATTCGGGGCGTCCGGCTCGATGGATCGATGGGCAACATGCAGATCGCCGACACCGACAGCGGGCTGCTCGACGGCGACCCGACCCTCGACCGCGCGATGGGTCCCATGCAGTTCATCCCCGAGACGTGGCGGCTCTACGGTGTGGACGCCAACAACGACGGCGTCGTGAGCCCGGACAACATCGACGACGCGGCACTTTCCGCCGCCGGATACCTCTGCTGGCGAGGCAAGGACCTCGCGACGCCACGCGGATGGATGAACGCTTTGCGCGCCTACAACCTGTCCGACCAATACGCGCGCATGGTGCGCGACTGGGCGACGGCCTACGCACGAGGTCACCCTGTATGACGCTGCGCGAAGGCGTGCGCGAACTCGGAGGCGGCACCATCTAGGCTGAGTCCGTTCACCAGTCCTTCTGGTCAAGCCCACCACGCAAGGAGACGCAATGCCCATCATCGAGCAGGTCGCGGCCCGCGAAATCCTCGACTCCCGTGGCAATCCGACCGTCGAAGTCGAGGTGGCCCTAATCGACGGGACCTACGCCCGTGCCGCAGTACCGTCCGGTGCCTCCACGGGCGAACACGAAGCGGTGGAACTCCGCGACGGCGCCGCCCGGTACGGCGGCAAGGGCGTCGAGAAGGCGGTCGAGGCGGTGCTCGACGAGATCGCGCCCGCCGTCATCGGCTCGTCGGCCGACGACCAGCGGCTGATCGATCAGGCCCTGCTCGACCTGGACGGAACCCCGGACAAGTCCCGGCTGGGCGCCAACGCGATTCTCGGCGTGTCGCTGGCTGTGGCCAAGGCCGCCGCCGACTCCGCCGGGCTACCGCTGTTCCGCTACGTCGGCGGCCCGAACGCGCACATCCTGCCGGTTCCGATGATGAACATCCTCAACGGCGGAGCGCACGCCGACACTGGGGTCGACGTCCAGGAATTCATGGTCGCCCCGATCGGTGCGCCGAGTTTCAAGGAGTCGCTCCGCTGGGGCGCGGAGGTGTACCACGCGCTGAAGGCGGTGCTGAAGAAGCAGGGGCTGGCGACCGGCCTCGGTGACGAGGGCGGATTCGCGCCCGACGTCGCGGGCACGAAGGCGGCGCTCGACTTGATCAGTTCCGCGATCGAGACCACCGGTTTCAAGCTCGGCACCGACGTGGCGCTGGCGCTCGACGTGGCGGCTACCGAGTTCTACACGGACGGAACGGGTTACAGCTTCGAGAAGCAGACCCGCACCGCCGAGCAGATGGGCGAGTTCTACGCCAGTCTGATCGACGCCTATCCGCTGGTGTCGATCGAGGACCCGCTGTCCGAAGACGACTGGGACGGCTGGGTGGCCCTGACAACGGCGATCGGCGACCGCGTGCAGTTGGTCGGCGACGACCTGTTCGTCACGAACCCGGAGCGGCTCGAGGAGGGCATCGAGAAGGGCGCGGCCAACGCGCTGTTGGTCAAGGTGAACCAGATCGGCACGCTGACCGAGACGCTCGACGCGGTCTCCCTCGCGCATGGTGCCGGCTACAAGACGATGATGAGCCACCGCTCCGGCGAGACGGAGGACACCACGATCGCCGATCTCGCCGTTGCCGTCGGCTCGGGGCAGATCAAGACCGGGGCGCCGGCGCGCAGCGAGCGGGTCGCGAAGTACAACCAGTTGCTGCGCATCGAGGAGACGCTCGGCGACGCCGCACGGTACGCAGGCGACAGCGCGTTCCCGCGCTTCGGGGCCTGACCCAAGTACCTTTGGCTCATGCCCGACGCGAAGCGACCCGACCCCAAGCGCCGCGCACCTGCGTCGCGACCGGGCAAGGGTGGCGACGCCAAGGGCCGTCCCCGCGGGGCCGCGCCCATCCGGCGAGAACCACGCGCAGCCGAGCCGCGCCCGGCACCCGAGGTCGAGCCCGAGGCCGTTGAGCCCGAAGACACTCCGGATCCGGAACCGGGGGTCATCGGGTCGATCAAGACGGCCATCGCCGAGGCCGCCGACCACCAGTCCGAGCAGCGGTTGGGCTCTGCCGCGCGCCGGGCGGCCATCCTCGCTGCCGTGGTCTGCGTGCTGACGTTGACCATCGCCGGCCCGGTGCGCACCTACTTCGCACAGCGGACCGAGATGAATCAGTTGGCGACCGCGGAGGCCCAATTACGGTCGCAGATCGCCGATCTCGAAGAGCAGAAGGACAAGCTCGCCGACCCCGTGTTCGTCGCCGCGCAGGCGCGCGAACGACTCGGCTTCGTGATGCCGGGCGAGATTCCCTACCAGGTGCAGTTGCGTGAGCCGGTGGGTCAGGAGGCCCTTCCCGACACGGGCGCCGTCGCGCCGCCCAGCGGTCAGCCGTGGTACACGTCACTGTGGCACACCATTGCCGATGCGCCGCACGGGGTTTCGTCCGTACCGACGCCGCCGCCCGCACCCCAGCCGGAGCCGCCACCGGGTCCCGGCGCCCCACCGGTTGCTCCGCCCGGTGGTTGATCAGGCGGATCTGGACGCCGTGGCCCGGCAGCTGGGCCGTGAGCCGCGCGGTGTCCTCGAGATCGCGTACCGCTGTCCGAACGGCGAACCCGGGGTGGTGAAGACGACGCCGAGACTGCCTGACGGAACGCCGTTTCCGACGTTGTACTACCTCACCCATCCGGTGTTGACCGCCGCCGCGAGCAGGCTGGAGTCGGCCGGCCTGATGCGCGAAATGACCAAGCGGTTGCGCGACGATCCGGACCTGGCTGCGGCATACCGCCGCGCACACGAGTCCTACCTCGCAGAGCGCGACGCCGTCGAATCGCTGGGGACGACCTTCTCCGGTGGTGGCATGCCGGAGCGGGTCAAGTGCCTGCACGTCGTCATGGCACATTCGCTCGCAAAGGGTCCGGGTGTCAACCCCTTTGGCGACGAGGCACTTACATTGCTGGCCGTCGAACCCGCGATGGCAGGCATTCTCGAACGAGGACGGTGGGCGCCCTGAGCATGAAGGAATCTGCTCCTCGCGCGCGCAGGGTTGCCGCGGTCGACTGCGGAACCAACTCCATCCGCCTACTGATCGCCGATCTCGCCGACGGCAGACTCCACGACGTTCATCGCGAGATGCGCGTCGTCCGACTCGGCCAAGGCGTCGATGCCACGGGCAGATTCGCGCCCGATGCCCTGATGCGGACCCGCGCGGCACTCACCGACTACGCCGGTCTTCTGCGCACCCATGACGTCTCCACGGTCCGGATGGTCGCCACCTCGGCGACCCGGGACGCCGCCAACCGCGACGAGTTCTTCGGCATGACGGCCGACGTGCTCGGCACCGTCGTGCCCGGTGCCGTGGCCGAGGTGATCACGGGTGTCGAGGAAGCCGCGTTGTCCTTCCACGGCGCCGTCGGCGAATTGGATTCTGCTGCAGCCCCGTTCGTCGTCGTCGACCTCGGCGGCGGGTCGACCGAGGTGGTGCTTGGCCACCGCGACGTGCAGGCGAGCTACTCCGCCGACATCGGGTGCGTACGCCTGACCGAACGCTGTCTGCGCTCAGATCCGCCCACAGCCGACGAGATCGCGGACGCGCGGGCCGTGGTGCGGGACGCGCTTGCGGAGGCGCTGCGCGTGGTTCCCGTGGAGGAAGCGCGGACCTGGGTGGGCGTGGCTGGCACGTTCACGACGTTGTCGGCACTGGCGCAGCGGATGCCGACCTACGACCCGGACGCCATCCACCTGTCACGTGTCGGGCTCAGCGAGCTGGCCGCGGTGTGCGCCGACCTACTTGCCATGACCCGCCAGCAGCGCGCGGTGCTCGGCCCGATGCACGAGGGCCGCGTCGACGTGATCGGAGGCGGCGCCCTCGTCGTGCAGGAGTTGGCGCGCGAACTCGGTGCCCGGGCGGGCATCGACGAACTCGTCGTCAGCGAACACGACATCCTCGACGGCATCGCACTGTCCATCGCGCAGTGACCGTCGTCCCACAGTGGGTTTGAGGCTTTGCGGAGCCGGGTAACTTCCGCCCATGCCAAACGAAGACGACCCGTTTGCGGAGCTCATCGCGACCGGTGCACTGGTCTTGCTGGTGGGCGCCGTCATCGCAGGCGCAATCGGCGCCGTTGAGTGGGGCCGCGGGAGCGCCTTGACGGCGATGCTGACCGGTACGGGCGCCGCGATCTGTTTCGCCGTCAGCATGGCCTGCTTCATGTCAGACGCACAACGAGACGCAAGCCGACGCCTGACTGCGCCGGCGAGTCGACTCTAGAGTTGCGGGGCGTCAGCGACGCCGCGCGGTCAACGCCTTACGTTGCAGTTCGGAGGATTTCCGCAGTGGTGTCCGCCGTCGCAAGCATTGCAATGACAGTTGCAGCCGCCGGCATCTTTGGTCTGTGAAGCTTGCATCGCAGTTCACCTCTGCTGACTCGGATACATATCGACCTATGACTACTTCACAATAGTTCGGTTCAGGCTGAGTTGGAACCGCCGCGCATGAATTGCTCGCCGCGTCAGGACCTCAAGACCGGGGTCATCTCGTCGAGCACCGACGGATCCTCGATGGTCGACGGCGGGGGCTCGTCGCGACCTTCGGCGATGCCGCGCATCGTCTTGCGCAGGATCTTTCCCGAGCGCGTCTTCGGCAGCGCGGTGACGACGTCGACTCGCCTGAAGCTGGCCACCGCACCGATGTTGTCCCGCACGGCGTCGACGAGCTCGCCCGCCAGACCGTCGCCGGACGCGCCGGCCTTGAGTACTACGAACCCGCGCGGTACCTGACCCTTGATCTCGTCGGGGACGCCGATCACCGCGCATTCCGCAACGGCGGGATGCGTGGCCAGCACCTCTTCGATTGCGCCGGTGGACAACCGGTGCCCGGCGACGTTGATGACGTCGTCGATGCGACCCATCACGAAGAGGTAGCCCTCCTCGTCGAATCGGCCGCCATCGCCTGTCAGGTAATAACCGGGGTGTTCGGACAGGTAAGACGCCTCGAAACGCGCGTCCGCGTTCCAGAGGGTGGTAAGCGTGCCCGGAGGCAACGGTAGTGCGATGCAGATCGCGCCTTCCTCGCCCGGCTCGCAGCGGTAGCCGTCATCGTGCAGGATATGGACGTCGAAGCCAGGCATCGGCACGGTCGGTGATCCTGCCTTGAGCGGGAGGTGTTGCACGCCCATCGGATTGGCGGCGATGGCCCAGCCCGTCTCGGTCTGCCACCAGTGGTCGATCACCGGGATGCCGAGTTCGTCCGACGCCCAGTGGTAGGTGTCCGGGTCCAACCGTTCCCCCGCGAGGAAAAGGTAGCGCAACGAAGCGAGGTCGTATTCGGATACGTACGTGGCCTCCGGGTCTTCCTTGCGGATCGCCCGGATCGCCGTCGGTGCCGTGAACAGGGCCTTTACCTGGTGCTCGCTGATCACCCGCCAGAATGCGCCTGGGTCCGGCGTCCCTACGGGCTTGCCCTCGTAGAGCACGGTGGTGGCGCCGGCCAGCAACGGCGCGTAGACGATGTAGGAGTGCCCCACCACCCAGCCGACGTCCGAAGCCGCCCAGAAGACTTCGCCCGCACCGATGTCGTAGATGTGCTGCATCGTCCATAGCAGTGCCACCGCGTGGCCGCCGTTGTCGCGAACGATGCCCTTCGGCTTTCCCGTCGTCCCGGAGGTGTAGAGCACGTACAGCGGATCGGTGGCGGCGACCGGCACCGCCTCGACCGGTTCCGCGCCGGCCAATTCTTCGTGCCAGTCCACGTCGCGGCCGTCGATCAACTCGCACCGCAATCGATCGCGTTGCACGATCACGCAGGTGTGGGGTGGATGCTGGGAAAGGCCGATGGCCGCGTCCAACATCGGTTTGTACTCGACGATCCGCGACGGCTCGATCCCGCACGATGCCGACACGACCACCGACGGCCGAATGTCATCGATCCGCACGGCCAGTTCGTGGGGCGCGAACCCGCCGAACACCACCGAGTGCACGGCGCCAAGTCGCGCACACGCCAGCATCGCGATCACGGCCTCGGGCACCATCGGCATGTAGATCACTACTCGGTCACCCTTTTCGACGCCGAGGCCGCGAAGGGCGCCCGCGAAACGCGCGGTCTGGTCCAGAAGCTCACGGTAGGTGTAGGTCCGCTGTGTGCCGGTGACGGGAGAGTCGTAGATCAACGCGGCCTGGTCGCCGCGGCCGTGCTCCACGTGGCGGTCGAGCGCATTGGCGCAGGTATTCAGTTCGCCGTCTGGGAACCAGCGGTAGAACGGCGGATGCGAGTCGTCGAGCACGCGCTGGGGCGCGCGGGTCCAGGTCACGGCCCGTGCGGCGTCCGCCCAGAACGCGGTGGGGTTCTCGATGCTGGCGTCGAACAACGCGCGATAGCCGGGCATATCGGCACGGTAGCGCGCCGAGGGCGGTTGTCGGACCCTTCGGAGGTTTCTATAGTCCAGTGATGGCTACTGACGCGGTGTCAACAAGAAGTGAACCGCCGGCCATCGCGGGGGTGCGGCGGTCGTTCGTGGACGCCCGCGGCGTGCGGTTCCACGTGACCGAATCCGGCCCGGAGGACGGACGTCCGGTGCTCGCGTTGCACGGCTGGCCGCAGCACCACTGGGTGTACCGCGACCTGCTGGCCGATCCGCCTTCCGGTGCTGGGGGTCCCCCCGCTTGCGGGGGAGAGCGAAGCGACCCGGGAATGGGCACCGGCCTGCGGATCATCGCACCGGACCTGCCCGGCTACGGGTGGTCCGGACCCGCGCCGCACGAGTGGGCCAAGGACGACGTGGCCAAGGACGTCCTCGCGTTGATGGACGCGTTGGGCCTCGACCGCGTGCTGCTCGTCGGGCACGACTGGGGCGGATGGGTGGCCCACTTAATGGTGCTGGCTGCCCCCGAACGGTTCGACGGCCTGCTGGTGCTGAACATGGCGCACCCATGGCAGACCTTCCGCACGGTGGCGCCGCACTTTTGGCGGTTTCTGTACTACCAGCCGTTGATGGCCACCGTGGGGGTGCCGCTAAGTCGCCACACGCCGTATTTGCGGAGGCTGATCTTCGACATAGGCCCCAAGTCGCATCGGGTCGAGCCGACCGCCGCGCGCATTTACGCCGACCGCTTCCGCGACCCGGTCGTCGCGCGTACGGCCAGGGACACCTACCGCACCTTCCTGCTCCGCGAAATACCCTCGAGGGCAAGGAAACTGGAGGGGCGTCGGGCGACGGTGCCGATTCGAGCGCTGTTCGGCATGGGTGACCTCGGCGTGGATCCGTCGCTCGCATCACCCGAGACGGCCATTGCGGACGACTACACCTTCGAGCCGGCCGATGCCGGTCACTTCATCGTCGACGAACGGCCAGACCTGGTGCGCGCGAAGCTGATCGCGCTGGCCACCGAGACCGCCCACTAGGTGCGATTTACCGTTCACCTGGTCATCGGCGGCGGCGGAACGTCAATTCCGTCGAACCGAATGTTGTTCGCGGAACCGCGTTGCAACGCGTTGACCGCAGTGGGGCCCTTCGACGCCGCGTTCGGTCGCAAAGTCCCGAGGTACGTCCAGGAGGAAGCGCCGTGGTCGGCCTTCCGGGACCCGGACAATCCGTATGGCTTCGTCGCGTTCGACCTCGATCCCGGTCAACCCGGCGGTCAGACGTCCATCGTTGCCACGTACTACGCCGTGAGGGGGCCGTTCGGTGACCTCGTCGCGGTGGACCGGTTCACGCTCGTGCGACCGCGCACCGATCGTTAGCCGAAATTCGGCTGCCCGCGCGACCGATCCAACCGAGAATCGACGGCATGACCGACGACTGGCGCAACGTGAATCTGGCCAACTGGGAGTCCAGGGTGCCGTTGCACACCGGACCCGACGGCTACGACCTGGCGAGCTTCGACGACCCCGCGTACCTCTCGCCGGTGGTGCGCTATGACCTGCCACGGCTGGGTCGGCTCGACGGTCTCGACGTAGTGCATCTGCAGTGCCACATCGGGACCGACACGGTGTCGCTGGCCCGGCTCGGCGCGCGGTCGACGGTCGGGTTGGACTTCTCGCCGGCGGCATTGGACGCGGCGCGCGCACTGGCGCGCCGTGTGGGGGCCGACGTTCGGTTCGTCGAGTCGGATCTCTACGACTCTTTGGACGCGGTCGGAGCCGAGTGTTGCGACGTCGTCTACACGGGTATCGGCGCCATCTGTTGGATTCCCGAGATCCGGCGTTGGGCTGATGTCGTCGCCGGTCTGCTGCGGCCGGGCGGCCGGTTCTTCATGCGGGAGGGGCATCCGGTGCTGTGGGCGATGTGCGATCCGCGGCCCGACGGGTTGTTGGTCCTCGAGTATCCCTACTTCGAAACCGAGGGCACCGTGTTCGTCGAGGAAGAGACGTATTCCGGGTCGGGCACGCTGGCCGCGCCCAAGACCGTCATCTTCAACCACGGGCTCGGCGAGATCTTCACCGCGTTGACCGCGTCGGGCCTGACCGTGACCGCGCTCGAGGAACACCGTGAAGTGCATTGGAATCCATTGGAAGAGGCCATGAAACCCAGTCCGGACTTCGAGGGCGAGTGGGTGCTGGCGGAGAGGGCCGACCGAATGCCGCTCAGCTATACGCTGGAAGCCGTCAAGCGCTGAGGGACCGACGCGCGCACATCAAGCGAACTACTCCTGGAAGCGGTAGCCCATCCCGGCCTCGGTCAGAAGATGCTTGGGGTGGCTGGGGTCAACTTCCAGCTTGCGTCGCAGCTGCGCGAGATACACCCGCAGATAGTGGGTCTCCTTCGCGTACGCGGGGCCCCACACCTCCTTGAGCAACTCCTCGCGTCCGACGAGCTTGCCACGGTTGCGGACCAGCATCTCGAGCATGCCCCACTCGGTGGGCGTGAGATGGACCTCGGCGCCGTTCTTGGTCACCTTCTTGGCGGCGAGATCGACCGTGAACGACGATGTTTCGATCACGGGCTCGTCGGTGTCGGACGCCGCTGCACCTCGGCGCACCGCAGCCCGCAGCCGGGCCAGGAATTCGTCCATCCCAAAGGGTTTGGTGACGTAGTCGTCGGCACCGGCGTCGAGCGCTTCGACCTTGTCCGACGAGTCGGTGCGCGCCGACAGCACGATCACCGGCGCGGTCAGCCATCCACGCAGGCCGCCGAGCACCTCGATCCCCGACATGTCGGGCAGGCCGAGGTCCAACACGACGACGTCGGGTCGGTGGTCGGCGGCCGTTCTGAGGGCATCACCGCCGGTGGCGGCGGTGAATACCTCGTAGCCGCGCACCGACAAGTTGATTCGCAGCGCCCGCAGGATCTGCGGCTCGTCATCGATGACAAGGACCTTGGTTTTCAGTCCGGTCGTAGGAGTCATGCCGACCCTTCCTTCGGCGGTGCGGCGAGTTCGATCTCGACTGTGAGCCCGCCGCCGGGGGTATCGGCGGCCGAGATGGTGCCGCCCATCGCCTCGATGAACCCCCGAGCCACCGAAAGGCCAAGGCCGACACCGATGCTGTTGTCGTGGTCGCCGAGTCGCTGAAACGGCGCGAACAGCTGTTCCTCGCTGCCGCGTGGTATTCCGGGGCCTTCGTCGACGACGGCGATCAGCACGCGATTGCCGACTTGACCGGCGGTGACGCGGACCGGACTGTCCGGCGCATACCGCAGCGCGTTGTCGATCAGGTTGGCCAGCACCCGCTCGAGCAGGCCGCTGTCGGCCATCACGACGGCGTCGCCGACCTCGACCTTGACCCGGTCCAGTCCCTGTCGACGAAAACCGGTGGCGCCCTTACTGACCCCGAGCAGGGCGCGTTGCACAGTCTCCTCCAAGTAAACCCGCCGCAGCTCAGGACGAAGCACCCCCGCGGCCAACCGCGACGAGTCGAGCAGGTTGCCGACGAGTGCGGTGAGCTGGTCGATGGATTCCTCGACTGTGGCCAGGAGTTCGGCTGTGTCCTCGGCGGAGAAGTCGACATCGCTGCTGCGAAGGCTCGATACCGCGGCCTTGGCGGCGGCGAGGGGTGTGCGCAGGTCGTGGCTCACCGCGGACAGCAGTGACCGGCGCAGCTCGTCGGCCTGGGCGATCGCTTCGGCATTACCGGCCTCCTCGGTCAGTTCGCGTTGCTTGACCAACCCTGCCGCCTGCTTGGCGACCGCACTCAGGACCCGGCGGTCACGCGCGGCCAGTTTGCGGCCGGCCATCAGCATCCAGAATTCGTCGTCACCGACCTCGATGGCGGTGTCGGCGCTGTCGACTTCGAGACAGGGGTCGTCGCCGACACGTCCGACGATCACCGAGCCGTCGGGGCCTTCGCGCAGCAGGCTGACCGAGCGTTGCGAATACGTCTCGCGCACCCGCTCCAACAGCGTGTCCAGGTCCGCGCCGCGCAGGATCGACCCGGCGAACAGAGCCAGCAGCTCGGCTTCCTGCGACGCCATTCGGGCCTCGCGGGATCGGTTCGCCGCACCGTCGACGAGAGCCGCGACCGCCACGGCGACCAGCAGCAGCACCACGATGGTGATCGCACTGTCCGGTTCGGCGATCGTGAACGTGTAGCGAGGTTCGACGAGGAAGTAGTTGAGCAACAGGCCCGACAACACCGCCGAGAGTGCGGCCGGTGCGACGCCGCCCAGCAGGGCCACGACGAGCACGCCGATGAAGAACAGCGCGCTCTCCCCGCCGATGCCGAGGAACGGGTCGAGCAGCAATACGATGATTGCACAGATCGCCGATGGAACCACAAGGGCGGCAAGCCAAGACGCGACGTGCCGCTGCCGCGGCGATGTCGAGGCCCACGAGTACCCGCGCCGCGCCTGCTCGTGGGTCACCATGTGCACGTCGATCTTGCCCGAGTGCTGCACCACCGCGGCGCCGATACCCTCCTCGAAGATGCGTGCCCATCGCGACCGCCTGGACGTGCCGATCACCAGCTGGGTGGCGTTCATCTCGCGAGCGAAATCCAGTAGTGCGCTTGGCACGTCGTCGCCGACCACGGTGTGCAGGGTGCCGCCGAGGCTGGTGACCAATTCGCGCACCTTGCCCATCTGCGGTGCAGAAACACCCGAAAGCCCGTCGCCACGAATGACGTGTACCACCATCAGCTCTGCGCTGGACTTGGATGCTATGCGAGATGCCCTTCGCACCAGGGTCTCCGACTCCGCTCCGCCGGTGACGGCCACCACGACGCGTTCCCTGGCCTCCCACGTGTCGGTGATCTCGTGGTCGGCGCGGTACTTCTCCAGGGCGGCGTCGACCTGGTCGGCCAGCCATAGCAGGGCGAGCTCACGCAAGGCGGTGAGGTTGCCGCGTCGGAAGTAGTTGGACAGTGCAGCGTCGATGCGTTCGGGTGCGTATACGTTGCCGTGGGCAAGCCTGCGCCGCAACGCTTCCGGCGTGATGTCGACCAGCTCAATCTGATCTGCGGCGCGGACGACCTCGTCGGGAACCTTCTCCTGCTGCTCGATGCCGGTGATCTGGGTGACGACGTCGTTGAGGCTTTCGAGGTGCTGCACGTTCACCGTCGAGATCACGGTGATTCCGGCGTCGAGCAGTTCTTCGACGTCCTGCCAACGCTTTGGGTTCTTACTGCCCGGGGTATTGGTGTGCGCAAGCTCGTCCACGAGCACCACCTGAGGACGCCGCTTCAGCACCGCCTCCACGTCGAGTTCGGCGAACTTGCTTCCCCGGTAGTCGATGTACTTCGGCGGAATGACCTCGATCCCCGCCAGCAGGTCGGCGGTCTTCTTCCGGCCGTGTGACTCAACCACCGCCGCCACGAGGTCGGTTCCGCGCTCCAGGCGGCGGTGAGCCTCGCCGAGCATTGCGTAGGTCTTGCCGACGCCAGGAGCTGCGCCGAGATAGATGCGCAGCTCACCGCGCTTCTCGGCCCGTGACGTACCCATCCCGACCATCATCCACCCGTGCGGTGCACGGGCCCACGAGATTCGGTGTCGCGTTCGCTACTACGGCCGAGATGCACGCCACGGTCGCGGTTTCGCCGCAGGGATCGTGCAGCCGCAGCCATCAGGTACGGCTCACCCGCAGCACACGCGATGCGCATTACCTACTCAGCTGATCGAGGGCGACGTTCACCGCAAGCACGTTGACGGCGGGCTCGCCCATGAACCCGAGCGCGCGGCCTTCGGTGTGCGCGGCAACGAGCGTGCGGACCTGCTCGGTGCTCAGCCCGCGGGCGGCGGCCACCCGCTTCACCTGTAGGTCGGCGTAGGCCGGCGAGATGTGCGGATCCAGCCCGCTACCGCTGGCCGTAACGGCATCGGCAGGCACCGCGGGGTCGGCGGGGGCCGCGCCGCGAATGGGCACGATCTGGCCGATCGAGTAGTCGTCACCGAACTTGGCGCATTCGACCCGCACGCCCTCATAGGTATCGAGGAACGGCCGCGCGGTGGTGTCGCACGGCTCGTTGACGCTGACCACCTTGGTCGGGTGCACGACGTTGCCGTGCGAGTCCCGCGTGCCGATCACGGAGAGCACGGCACCCACGCCCTCACCCGTGCAGTACGGGCGTGACCCGTCCACGCCCTCCAGCTGCCCGACGGCAAGGCTGCGCCCGCACACCAGGGTGAGAAGGCTGGCCTTGTAACCGTTGTCGTCCTTCAGCAACGACGGGTCGCCCGGGACGTCGACGACGCTCTCCGGCCCGAGGTTGCTCGCGCTGGTTGCGAGCGGGTCGTACCCGTCGCCGGCCGCGGACGGCCTGCTCTGGAAGTACTGGGGCAGCGCGTTGCCGTCACTGTCCGTGAACGTCTGGCCGATCAGCTTGCTGCCCACGGGTTTCCCGTCGACACTGATGATCGAACCGTTGGCGTTGTCACTCAGGCCGGGGACTTGCGCCACCAGCCAGATGAGCAGCGGGTAGGCAAGGCCGGTGATGACGGTGAGCACCAGTAGCGCACGGAACGCGGCCCAGTGCTGACGTACGAAGATAGAGAATTTCATTTCTCACATTCCCGGTAGGAATTGGATGACGAGGTCGATCAACTTGATGCCGATGAACGGTGCGATGATGCCGCCGAGCCCGTAGACGTAGAGGTTGCGGCTCAACAGCTTTGACGCACTACTCGGGGTGTAACGGACGCCCCGCAAGGCCAGCGGTATCAGCATCACGATGATGATCGCGTTGAAGATGACCGCCGACAGGATCGCTGACTGCGGGCTGTGCAGCCGCATGACGTTCAGCAGATCCAGGCCGGGGAACAGCACGACGAACATCGCCGGGATGATCGCGAAGTACTTTGCGATGTCGTTGGCGATCGAGAACGTGGTGAGCGCGCCACGGGTGATCAGCAGCTGCTTGCCGATCTCGACGATCTCGATGAGCTTCGTCGGGTCGGAGTCGAGGTCGACCATGTTGCCGGCCTCTTTGGCTGCCGAGGTACCCGTGTTCATCGCGACGCCGACGTCGGCCTGCGCGAGTGCGGGCGCATCGTTGGTGCCGTCGCCGGTCATCGCGACGAGTTTGCCGCCCTCCTGCTCCCGCTTGATCAGCGCCATCTTGTCCTCGGGCGTGGCCTCGGCGAGGAAGTCGTCGACGCCGGCCTCGTCGGCAATGGCCTTGGCGGTCATGGGATTGTCACCGGTGATCATCACCGTCCGGATGCCCATCCGGCGCATCTCGTCGAACCGATCACGCATGCCCTGCTTGACGACGTCCTTGAGGTGGATGACGCCCAGAATTCTCGCCCTGCCGTCCGCTTCCTTCTGACCGACCTCTCCCACAACGAGCGGTGTACCGCCCGCGGCGGAGATGCCGTCGACGATCCCGCCGAGCTCGGCCGGGACGTCGCCGCCCTGGTTGCGCACCCAGTCTGCGACGGAGCTGGCTGCGCCCTTGCGGAGCATGTGCCCGTCGAGATTGACGCCGGACATCCTTGTTGCGGCGGTGAATTCGACCCATTGAGCATGGGTGAGCTCACCCGGCGTGCGGGCTCGCAGGCCGTGCTGCTGCTTGGCGAAAACGACGATCGAGCGGCCCTCAGGCGTCTCGTCGGCGAGGCTGGACAACTGCGCGGCATCGGCCAGCGCTTCGGTGGTGACGCCCGACAGCGGGAGGAAGTTGGATGCCTGCCGGTTGCCCAGTGTGATGGTGCCGGTCTTGTCGAGCAGCAGCGTGTTCACGTCGCCCGCGGCCTCCACCGCACGGCCCGACATGGCCAGCACATTGCGCTGCACCAGCCGGTCCATGCCGGCGATGCCGATGGCCGACAACAGCGCGCCGATCGTCGTCGGGATCAGGCAGACCAGCAGCGAGACCATCACGATGCCCGTCACGCCATTTGACGTCAACGCCAGGCTGTCCGGGACGCCGGGGTTGTTCATCTTGGAGTAGATCGCCAGCGGCTGCAGTGTGGCCACCGCGAAGACGAAGATGATCGTCAAAGCTGCCAGCAGGATGTTCAGCGCTATCTCGTTTGGCGTCTTCTGCCGGTTTGCACCCTCGACCAGCGCGATCATCCGGTCGATGAAGCTTTCGCCTGGTTTCTGCGTGATCTTGACGACGATGCGGTCCGACAGCACGGTGGTGCCGCCGGTCACCGCCGACCGGTCGCCGCCCGATTCCCGGATGACCGGCGCGGACTCGCCTGTGATGGCCGATTCGTCCACCGACGCAATGCCTTCCACGACATCGCCGTCGCCCGGAATCACCTGGCCGGCTTCGACGACCACGATGTCGCCCTGTTGCAGCAGCGGCGCCGCGACATCTTCTTCGCGGCCGGCAACACCTGGTTGCCAGCCCGTAAGACGACGCGCCATGGTGGCGGTCTTCGTCCTCCGGAGTGATTCGGCCTGCGCCTTACCGCGTCCCTCGGCGACCGCTTCGGCCAGGTTCGCGAAAATTACCGTCAGCCACAGCCAGATCACGATCAGCCATGCGAACCAGGACGGGTCGATGACCGCCAGGATCGTGCTCCAGATGGCACCGATCTCGACGATGAACATGACGGGGTTGCGCCACAGTGTGCGTGGGTTGAGCTTGCTCAGCGCGCCCGGTGTCGACTTCCACAGCATTTGCGGGTCGAGCAAGCCGCCCTGCACGCGTTTGTTCGACGTGCTGACGTGCTGCTGCGGAGCGGCAGCGGAATCGATTGTACTGGTTATCATTTAGTGAATTCCTTCAGCAAGGGGGCCCAGCGCGAGTACCGGCAGGAAGGTCAGCGCCACCAAGATCAGGGTGACGCCGGCGACCATCCCGACGAACTGCGGTCGATGAGTTGGCAGGGTGCCAAGTGACGCCGGCGTCGTGCCCTGCCGGGCCAACGAGCCGGCCAGGGCGAGCACCAAGACGATCGGCAGAAACCGGCCGAACACCATCGCAAGTCCGAGTGCGGTGTTGTACCACTCGGTGTTGACGCTGATGCCGGCGAAGGCCGAGCCGTTGTTGTTCGCCGCGGAGGTGAACGCGTACAACACCTCGGAAAGCCCGTGCGGTCCGGTGTTGAGCATCCCCGCCCGCTGACCGGGAAGCGCCATGGCGATCGCCGTGCCGGTCAGCACGATCAGCGGCGTAACCAGGAAATAGCTTGCGGCGAGCTTGATTTCGCGGGGGTTGATCTTCTTCCCGAGATACTCCGGCGTGCGACCGACCATCAGGCCGGCGACGAACACCGTGATCACCGCGAGGATGAGCATGCCGTACAACCCCGAGCCCGTGCCGCCTGGCGCCACCTCGCCGAGCTGCATGTTGAACAACGTCACCAGGCCGCCGAGGCTGGTGTAGCTGTCGTGGAACGAGTCGACCGCACCGGTCGACGTCAACGTCGTCGACGCGGCGAACACCGCCGAATCGGGCACCCCGAACCGCTGCTCGACGCCCTCCATTGCCGCACCGACCGCGGTCGGCACGGTGCCGTGGGCCTGTATCTGCACCCACAACATCGCGCTCCAGCTGATGACGGCGAGGCTCGCCATGACCGAGGCGATTGCGTAGCCCTGCTTCTTGCTGCCGACCAACCGGCCGAACGTGCGGGGCAGCGAGAAGCTGATGACCAGCAGCAGGAATATCTCGACCCAGTTGGTCCAGGAGTTGGGGTTCTCGAACGGGTGTGCCGAGTTGGCGTTGTAGAAGCCGCCGCCGTTGGTGCCGAGCTCCTTGATGGCCTCTTGGCTGGCCACCGGTCCGCCGGTGATGGTCTGCTGACCACCGGCGAGGGTGTTCACGATCTGGTCATGCAGATGGAAGTTCTGGATCGCGCCGCCTGCGATCAGGATGATCGCGGCGACCACGGAGATCGGCAGCAGGATGCGGATCGTGCCGCGGACGAGGTCGATCCAGAAGTTGCCGAGGTCGCCGGTGCGCTTGCGGGCGAATCCGCGCACGAGCGCGATCGCGACCGCCATGCCGACCGCGGCCGACACGAAGTTCTGTACGGCCAGGCCGGACATCTGAACCAGGTGGCCCTGCGTCGATTCACCGGAATACGCCTGCCAATTCGTGTTCGTGACGAAGCTGACCGCCGTGTTCCAAGCGAGTGCCGGGGTCATCGGCGTGGCTGGATCGTGTAGGTGCAGCGGCAGCTTGCCCTGGACCAATTGGAAGATGAACAGGAACAGAATGCCGATCGCTGAGAACGCCAGCACGCTGCGGGCATAGGCGCCCCAGGACTGTTCGGATCTTGGGTCGGCTCCGATGAGCCGGTAGATCACTCGCTCGACGCGGGAGTGCTTGTCGGAGCTATAAACCCGATACATGTAGTCGCCCAGTGGCACGTGCACAGCGGCGAGCGCCACGATGAGGAGCGCGAGGAAGATGATCCCCGCCGTTGTCGTACTCACTAGAACCTTTCGGGAAAGAGCAGTGCGGCAGCCAAGAACAGAGCAAGAAGGACTGACAGCACCAGGCCGACGACGTTTTCGTAGTTCACAGTCGCTCCACCAACTTCTGCACCAGGCCGAGCACGCCGAAGATCAACACCGTGAGCACGATGTAGACCAGGACACTCATGTCGTCTCCGTTCGAAGACACGTTTACGGGCCACCGGATTTCGGCGCCAGATTCAGGATCTGCCCAGTTCAGAGCCTTCGGTCGAGTCTTTACGGTTTCTTGATGCGGATGCGCCGGACCTTTACGAGATCCGCCGCCGAATGTCGAGCAGATGAACGGCTCGACGCAAGGAGAGGCGAGTAGTCTTATCGAATCAGCGCGGTCTGTGGCCGGCTTTCACCGGAGGAGACAAAGGTGGGGACGAAACATCACTTAGACCGGGTCGCGGCGGATCGGTTCGCTCCTGACGAAGTGGCCCTGCATCCGAGGAACGTCCACTTTCGATGGGACGATGCACCGCTGCACTGGATTCCAGGCGACCCGTACGGTTCGCATGCCGCGACTGCGCTGAACCTCTTCGTGCCGGCGGCGGAGCGGTGGTTCAGCAAGGTCCTGAGTGACGCCATGGAGTATGTGGGAGACGAGTTCATCCGGCAAGAGATCATCGGGTTCATCGGCCAGGAGGCAGTGCACGCCAGCACCCATGAACAGGTCTTGCTCGAATACGTGCAGCGACATGGGATCGATCCCGAGCCCTTTGTCCGCCAGATCGACTGGATGGTTTCCCTCTACGACCAACGGGTCGCCGCTGCGAGCCCGCACAGCCGGCGCAAAGCGCTTGCCTCCGGGATCCATATGCTCTGCGCCGCAGAACATTTCACCGGCATGCTCGGTCATTGGGCGCTCAACAACTCCTGGGACGAAATGCACGTCGATCCGACCCTCGCCGACTTCTACCGCTGGCACGGCGCGGAGGAGGTGGAGCATCGCCACGTCTCCTACAACGTCGCCAAGTATTTCGGCATGGACTATCTCGCCCAGGCTTTGTCGGCGGCGTTGGTCACCGTTGTAGTCTTCTCAATGGTGTTGCGCGGCACGAAGTTTCTTGTCAACGAGGACCCGGCGCTACCGAACCTTGGTTATCTCCGGCTCGTTTGGAAGCTGCGCGCATCGGCCAGGCGCGGCAGCGTCCCGACGGCCCGCTACCTACTCCGCTCCGCGTTGCGGATGATGCGGCGTGACTACAACCCGGTGGACGAGGGCAGCACCGCCCAGGCGATCGCCTACCTCGCCACGTCCCCGGCGGCGCGCGCCTATGGCTGAGCGCCCATTGCGGCACCTGGCGACACTGTTCAAGCCGTATTCAGCCGAACCTCCACCGGGCCTCTCCGGTTCGGCTCGCCCCGACCTCTTCACCCGCTTGGCGGGAATCGCCGTACCCCACTTCGTGTCGGTGGTCATGCGCCTCGGCGGCGATAAGGAGCTGCCCTTGCTACCGATCGCCCGCAACCGCAAGGCGGTGCGGGTCGCCGAACGGCGAATCGTTGCGCGGGATTCGGACGTCGTCCAGCTGACCCTCGTAGAACCGGACGGCGCGACTTTGCGGGGGTGGCACCCGGGTGCGCATATCGATGTCCACCTCCCGTCCGGGCGCATGCGGCAGTACTCGCTCTGCGGGGACCCGAGCAAGCAGCGCGAATACCGGATCGCGGTACGACGGATCCCGGATGGCGGCGGTGGATCGATCGAGGTGCACCAACTGACCGTTGGGCAGATCGTCGAGATCAGCGAGCCCCGAAACGCTTTCATGATGCCGGTGCCCAATTCCGGATCACGGGCGGAGAAGCTCCGGTTCGTGGCCGGGGGGATCGGCATCACTCCGATCCTGCCGATGGTCCGGCTCGCCAACCAGCTGAGTGTGCCTTGGTCGTTGTGCTACACCGGTAGGCATCGGGCCAGCCTTCCGTTCGCACACGAGCTCCTTGCGTTCGGAGACAGGGTGCGGGTGCGCACCGACGACGAGCATGGTCTGCCTACCGCCGCCGAACTTCTTGATGGGGTGGACGAGCGGACGGCGGTGTACGTCTGCGGCCCACCGGCCATGATTGAAGGCATCCGTCGCAGCATCCCAGCCGATTCGGGCATCGAACTGCATGTCGAACGGTTCTCCCCGCTGCCGGTGGTCAACGGAAGGCCATTCGAGTTGGAGCTGGCACATAGTGGGGAAGTGGTGCGGGTGGGCAAGAACGAGAGCGCGTTAGCCGCATTGCGGGCGATCCGGCCCCACCTGATCTACTCCTGCCAGCAGGGATTTTGCGGCACCTGCATGCAACGGGTGCTCGGCGGCGAGGTGGAGCATCGCGACAACACCCTCACCGACCGGCAACGGGAGCTGGGACAGATGCTGGTGTGCGTCTCCCGAGCCAAAGCCGAAGGCGGTCGGCTGATTTTGGACGTCTAGTCACATTCCCGCGAAGCTGCGGTGTTTGCCGGCTACTAGACCGCCGCCGCCAATGAGGTGCCGGATGCAGTCACGGTGATGGACCCGGTCCACTTCGTGGCGTTGGCCGGGCCAAGCTCGACCTGATCCGCCAACGCATCCAGCAGGCAGGGACTGTGACAGATGGGGCGGATGTGACTTAACTACCAGTTATTCATGCCCCGGGAATTCGCAGGACGGGACGGCAAACAGCGGGGTACGCTTTATCAGGTTCTTCTCAGTTGTGGTTATGGTCGGCCCAAAGGGGTGCATCATGGCAATTCGCACGTCTATCGTTTCGGGCTTAGCGATTGCGAGTTGTGGCGTTCTTATTGCCACGACGCCGGCGGTCGTGACGCCCCTCCCCGAACGGGACGTGCGTGTCGTAGCCGACACCCAGGTCGCATTGTCGGCGTCAGCTCTGCAGCAGCTCATCGATGCCTACCTCACCGGCTTGCCCTTGCCGGGGCCGCCCGACGACCCCCAAAACGGGATCGTGGGAGTGCTCGCATTATTGACGACCGGCGGTCACGCCCCTGGCTGAACTCGTACGTCACCGGTGGCATCGTCGGCGTTGCCGACGAATTGACGACCGGTGCGTGCAACCTTCTCGGCCTATGTCAACTGGCGGCTACCGTCGGTGGCTGGGATCGTCGGCGTTGCCGATCGAATTGACGACCAGGCAGTGGCCCCGCGTAACTCGTACGTCAATGGTGGCATCGTCGGCGTTGCCGACGAGTTGACGACCGGCGGTGCCCCTGGTGAACCCTCGTACGTCATCATGGTGGCATCGTCGGCGTTGCCGAGTCATTGACGACCGGTGGCGTGCAACCCGGAATCTCGGCCTACGTCAATGGTGGCCCCACCGTCGGCGCCCCAATGGGATCGTCGGGGTGCTTGACCTGTTGACCGGGCGTGGCCCCTGGTGAATCGTACGTCAATGGTGGCATCGTCGGTCTTGCCGACGAATTGACGGCGGGCGTCCCGGCCGTCAACGCCTACATTGCCGGCTATCCCCTGATTCGTGATCCCGACGGAAACGTCGTCGTAGCCGGTCCCAACGGAATCCTCGGCCTGACTCAGTTCTTGGTTGACACACTTCTCGGCGACCCCTTCCCGCCGTCCGCGGAAGCGGGCACAGAAGCCCGGGTCGGCGCGATGCTCACCGCGACGGTCAACCAGGACGACACCGGACTCGCCGGTGGGACCGGTAAGAGCGCCTCTGGTGCCCCCGCGTCCAGGACGTTCGCGCCGCTCGCGGCCACTGCACCGAATCTCGGCGCATCCACCCCCGCCCCCACCGTCAAGCCGACTACGCCGGTGATCGAAGATCTTGCCGGTACGACAGTCGTTGCCGGTACGACCAAGGTTGGTGACACGACCGGGACGACCGGGGTGACCGGGACGACCGGGGTGACCGGGACGACCGGGGTGACCGGGACGACCGGGGTGACCGGGACGACCGGGGTGCACCGGGACGACCGGGGTGACCGGGACGACCGGGGTTGCCGACACGACCGTGGTTACCGGCACGACCGGGGTCACCGGCACGACCGAGGTTGCCGACACGACCGAGGTTGCCGACGAGGGCGGCGCCGGCGACACGACCTTGGTCAGGGACAGCCTGAAGTTCACACCCGACGTCGTCATCGTTCCGGTCGGTGGCGGCAAGGGTGGCGGCAAGGGCGATTGGGCCGGCAAGCGGTTCATGGAAAAGGTCAGGGACGCGTTGACGGGCGCCAAGGATGGCGGGTCCGAGGGCGAATAGCACGGCGAGCCTTCGCCGTCGGTGGCTTTGATCGAAGGTGCCAGTCGAGGGCCTAGTCGTATTGCGCGACTCGGCCGATGGTCGGCCCTCTGCGGCTCCTTCCTCGCGGCGTCGTCAACAGTCGGTGCGGCATCAGCGCGTTTCGGCGGATCAAATCTCGAAACGGGGCGCGTTGCACTGGTCGAGAGCCTCGATCAAAACCACCTTGGGGTTCATCACGGACGGGCTGTACTGGACGACCGATCCACGAATTGGCGTGCCGCCCAACGGCAGTACCTCCATCGCGGGCCGGTTCGAGTCCTGCGATTCTCGGCCTCGACGGTGATCCGGTCGCCGGAGCGGGAGACGGCGAACTGTCCCTGATGGATCGGGCGCCGCGCTGGTCCGACCGCTCCGCGGCTCGACAGCACGCGCATGAGCCCGTTGAAGTCCGGGGTCCACGGCAGGTCCAGCTGTGAAATAGGCTCTGCACAGTTGAGCCCCCATAGCCCAATTGGCAGAGGCAGCGGACTTAAAATCCGCACAGTGTCGGTTCGAGTCCGACTGGGGGCACGATAAAGCCGAGTTAGAGGCTATTTCGTGCTTAATGCTTAATGTATATCGGACTCGCAACCCGGCTCGCCCCGGCGCTCGGCGGGAACGTGGCGCGGGAGTCGCGCCGATAGCTAACTTGGCGCGGCTGCTGTGCTTGTCGGGCCCGATCTGTTTCGGCCCCGCGTTCGTCGGCGCACCTTCACCGCCCCGCCACTTTCAGCAGGATCTTGCCGCCACGGAGGAGATGCTGCACCGCGTCCTGGATATGCTCGAGGGGGTACACGCCCGCCACGGGGACAACAAGGGCGCCGTCGGCCACCAGCGGTGCCGCCTCCCGAATGACAGGCAACACCTTGTCGCGGTAGTCGAAGTCGCCGACAAAGAATCCGCGGACCGTGAGGTGCTTGCCGACCAGTGTCGAGGTGTCGACCCACATGGGTTCGTCCCTGGCCCAGGAATAGCTGACCAACCATCCACCGTCGGACAGCAATTCGAGCAGCCGCGCCACCCCTGGACCACCGACGGCCTCCACTGCCAGCGCCACTCGCGCGTCGCCGATCACTGCTCGAACATCGCCGACCGCATCGGGATCATCGACGTGGACCACGTCGGCCCCGGCCGCTGTGAGCTCGGCGAACGTTGAGTCGTCACGGGCCAGGTTGATCGTCTTCAGTCCACGAAGTTTGGCTAGCGCGATCAATGACCGCCCCACACCGGAGTTCGCGGCGTTCTGAACCACCCAGTCACCGGGCTGCAGGGAGGTGCATTCACTGAGCATCAACCCTGCCGTCGGGGGGTTACTGCCCAGCATCGAGTACTGCTCGATGTTGCCGCCGGCGGGGAGTGCGAACAGGCCGTCGGCGGGCACGACGAGCCGCTCACGCCACGCACCGGCATACAGGGGTAGCACGACCAGATCGCCGACCTGAAGTCCATCGACTTCGGGGCCAGTGGCAAGCACGCGGGCGACCCCCTCTGCGCCTGGTATGTGGGGCAGGGGTGGTCGCGCCAGCATGCCGGTGACAACCAGTAGGTCGTGTTTGTTCAACGGCGAGACCTCAACACTCACCAGAACCTCGTGCGGACCCGGTGGCGGCGGCTCCTCGATGTCGACGACGCGGAGCACCTGTGCGGGGTCGCCGAACTGTTCAATCTGGATGGCGCGCACATTAATTCCTCTCCATCGAAGGTGAGGCCGCCGTGTGAGTGGCTGCCTACCGAGCCTACTAATCAGCGGCTCCTACCTCTGTAGATCTGCAGCGTATGTGGCAGGGGCGCGCCGGCCCATCGCGGTTCGAAATCCGCATCTATCTGCTCGCCCGAACGCACGACGTCGAACTCCTTGTACCAGACTATTTGTTCCGTTTCACGAGGCTTTTTCTGCCCTGTAGTTCTGCTCAGCGTTCCAATAGAGATATTCGTCGCGTCGTAGTCGAGAGGCTGGGTGCTGCCGCTCGTTCCGGGTGGTCCTGAAGGTCGCCGATTCGTAGCCATTCACCCCTAGCCAACTCGACCGACCGAGCGGGACACGCCCGCCGTCGGCACTGAGCTGCGCCGACGGTCTAGACCGCAACAACTCCCGCCGTGCAGCATTAGACCAAGTACGGCCTTAATCGCACCGCGCCGATCCGAATTTCGCCGTCAAAGGGCGGAGCCGACATTGTGCCCACCGAAACCGCTATGGGATCTGGATCCGACCGAAGGAGCGTCAAGAAGATGAGAACCATGCGGTCTGTCGTCGCCGACACGTTGGGCGAGCCGTCCGAGGTCCTGCACATGCAGACCCGCCCGCTTCCGCAGCCCGGTCCCGGCCAGGTACGGATCCGGGTGACAGCTGTACCCGTGCATGCCAGCGATCTGCATACCATCCGTGGGAGATACGGATTCACCCCGGAGTTCCCGACCGTACCCGGAATCGAATCCGTCGGTGTGATCGACGAACTCGGCAGCGGCACAGAAGTTCTGACCGTCGGGCAACGCGTCATCACCGTCGGAGTCAGGGGCACGTGGCAGGAGTATGTCGTCGCCGACGCTGGGCGAGTCTTGCCGGTTCCGGTCGGCCTGAGCGATTCCACGGCCGCCCAGCTGCTCTCCAATCCGCTCACCGCGGTGATCCTGACCGGTGAAAAGCTCGACGTTCGACCGGGTGAATGGCTCCTGCAGACCGCGGCCGGTTCCACCGTGGGCCAGTCGGTCATCCAACTCGGGGCGCACGTCGGCTTCAAGACCCTCAACGTGGTCCGTCGTCGATCGGCTGTCGAGGGCATCCTCGCATTGGGGGGCACCGCGGTGATCTGCACCGAGGATGAGGATCTGCGCGAACGGGTGGCCGACATCGCCGGCCATGACGGCGTGTCCAAGGCGATCGATTGTGTCAGCGGTCAGGTGGGTGCCGACGTGTCGCGGGCGCTGGCACCGGGCGGTGAGTTGGTCGTCTACGGTGCGCTGTCCACGCATCGCCAAACCGAAGCCGACAAACTCACCATCCCGATCTTCGCGCGCTCACTGATCTACGAAACCAAGACCGTTCGGGGGTTCTGGTTGTTCCGCTGGTTCACCGAGACCCCGAATGATCGGATGGCCGCAGCGATCGACCGGACTCTTCATCTCGCCGACAGCGGCGCGCTGCGCGTGCCCGACGGCCAGCCGATCCCCGTCGAAAAGTTCAGCGAAGCAGTCTATTTGGCCGAAGCTCCCGAACATGGGGGCAAACCGCTGCTGGTGTTCGAACCGTAGCCGGTAGATGTCTCCGACAATCCGAGCCAACGGCCCACAGGCCATTCGCGTGCTTCGGCATGAGGCCCGATCCCCATGACAAGTCCCCGCGCCGTGCGTGAGGACACGGATTTGGCGCGTCACCTCGCTGGGGGATGCGTGGCACGCGCGACGGCTCGGCGTGCTGAGGTGCTCCGACACCTCAGCACGCCGATTGGTGGGTCAGGCGAGGACGCCGCGAGTCAACGGCTCGATACCTCGCTCGACTTTCTTGGCTGTGCCACGCACGTGCCGGGCGCACACAATCTCTGTGGTCCCGATGACGACGAGCCATACACCGGCGATGATCGACAGCACGACGATGGAGCTGATCGGCCACGTAAGCATCACCACGCCGGCGATCGTGGTCGGGACTCCCAAAAAGACGTACCAGCCACGTTCGGGCAATTCCTTGAAGCTGATCGCCAATGCGGTCTCGGTGACACCTTGGAAGATGAACCCGACTCCGATCCACAAGGCCAGCAGCCACACGGCGGCGGCGCCGTCGTTGAAGTCGCGGAAGGCGAACACGCCCAAGGCTATTGACAGTGCGCCGCTGATGAACAGCAGGACACGGCTGGCTGCGGACGAATAAACCGTAAACGCGGAAATGACCTGTGCGATCCCTGACGCCAGCAGGTACACGCCGAACAGGATTCCGGCGGCGACGATCGATTGGCCGGGCCAGACGAGCACCACGGCGCCCACGATGAGGTCAGTACGCCTAGCGAGAGCACCGACTTCCAGAGGTGGCGGACTACAGAGGGAGTTTCGATGGCGGTCATGATCAGCACCTCTGTCCGATTAGTTGGTCGGCCTCGCCATGGGCGAGCTCTGCACGCACCACAGCCCACTCCGCGGCATCGAGGCAGAAGGCCGCGAGGCTCACAGCAACCAGGAGGCGGAAGGTGCTTGCGTCTGACGACCTGCACTTGACTCCACCCCCGCACCCGCCATCGATTGCAACCGTCGAGGCCAGTCCACTAACAAGACATGAATCTTGACATGAGACATTAATCTTATTAGTCTCGGCACCAGTAAGGCATACGCACAAGTGGGGGTTCTACCGTGGCGCTTTCCGCAGTCGAGATGGACGCAAAGCTTGACGAACATTTCGCGTTCGAGGCTCGTGACGACGTCGAGGGCGTGTTGGCAACGCTGGCGGTCGACGCCGAGCACGACGTGGTCGGTTCGCCCTTTGGTCCGACCCGGGGAAGGGAAGCGGCGCGCTCCTTCTACACGGCCATGTTCTCGGACTTGTCCGAAAGCGAGGTGCAGACGGTACGCAGGCTGTATGGAACGGATTTCGTCGTCGACGAATCGCATTGGCGGGGTCGCGCGCCGGGCGCGCCGTTCGGCCTGCAGGGCAAGAATCGTCCTGTCGACTTCCGACTACTTCATGTCGTTGAGTTCTCCGACACCGGCGAAATAGCCCGGGAGAACGTCTGGATCGACTTCGCGGCGATCCTCAGCCAACTGCCGCAGGACTGAGACCATGTCCGAACACAAATCCGGTCGCCCGAATCAGACCAGTCGAACGCGTAAAGATCTACTACAGGCCGCTTCTCGGCTGATGAAGCGAGACCGCAGAATCACGCTGGAGGACGTCGCGGAGGAGGCGCTGGTGTCACGGGCGACGGCGTACCGTTACTTCTCGAGTGTTGAATCGTTGCTCGTCGAGGCGCCCATCGACGGCGCCGTTCCCAATGCCGATGATCTGTTTGACGAATCTTCGCCGCAGGACCCCGTTGAACGGGTGATGCTCGTCGAAAACGCTCTCCACGAGATGATCTCGGCGAACGAACCGGCCGTACGGCGGATGCTCGGCTATTCGGTCCAACGTGGCGTCAACGGGGGAGCAGATGATCTTCCCGTGCGGCAAAATCGTCGCAGCGCGTTGATCGAGACCGCGTTGCGGCCGGCTCGCGAGCGCGTTGCGCCAGCCGAACTAGACGTACTGACAAGCGCACTCGCACTGATCATCGGCACCGAATCCATGGTGGTCTTCAAGGACGTGCTGCAGTTGGACGAAGCCGCCGCAGGAGAAGTGAGGCAGTGGGCGATTCGCGCTCTGGTCGAAGCCGCCATGAAGGACTCATCTAAATGATTGGGGGAGTCATGGGTTCATCTACATTGCAAATGCCGTCAAGTTCACGAGGAGGAGTCGTGCTTTCTACTACCAAAAATCGAAGCAATCGTCGGGCTTGCCTGAGCACCGCGCTCGCCTTGCAGGCCGCGGTGTTTGCGCTCGCTGGGTGTCAGGTCTCAGTCTCCACGGGCGGACTTGACTACGAGAAGCTGGAAAGCGAGATCACCGGCGAGCTGAACAAGCGCTACACGCAGATTGCCCGCGAAGTGTCGAAGGTCGAGTGCCCTCGGCCGACAACGGCCCCGAAGGCAGGCGACACCTTCACCTGCAATGCCGACGTCGAAGGCCACACCGTTCGCGTGGAGGTCAAAGTTCGCGATGACGACTACAACGTCGACTTCACCACGCTCGACGCCGTTTTCGACCTTAAGGACGCAGCCCGGGTCTTGGCCCAGGAGGTCTCGACAGAGCTTGGTTTCCCGGTAACCGTTTCTTGCGGTGAGGGTCTGAAAGTCGTCGCGATCGGCGAATCCCTCGAGTGCACCGCCGCCGACTCCGATGGGGACGAGCGCACTGTGCGATTGACTGCGGGTGGCGTCGATGAGGGCGACCACTGGGAAGTTCTTGACTAGCGTGAGTTACGCCGCGAGCGCCTGTGCCACCTAGACCTTCGTGGCACCCATGTCGACTGTCAGCTGTGTTGCCGTGACGGCACGAGACAGATCCCCCGATGTACGTGATTTACGGCGGCCGGGATTCGGTGGTCCCAGCCGCGTGGCGGACCGTGCGCTCACCCGTGCCTGCGAGAGGGGCGGCGTCATCCAGATCGCCTACTGGCCCGACCAGGGACGGCAACAGATCGACCCCGTCGCAGCAGTGGGCTGGCTCGGTGATCGGATCAAATCGATACCGTCAGCCAATGACTGCGAATCGTTCCTCGCGGACCACTAGCCATGAGCTGCTAACCCAGGTGATTCCACGGATGATCGGCCACCGGTGCCGGGACCCCCAGGCGTGACTCCGTGAGCGGGGGAACGGCTTTGAGAATCGGGTTCTTGTCGCGCAGCGAGCCCGCCGTGCGTCCGCGGCCCCACCCGATCATCTCGCGATACCCGCCAAGCAGCCCACTTCGGGTCACCGCGTCCTCGTCGGCGTGCGGGCTGCCCGCCTCTACGGGTGTTGATACCGGCGAGACGTACAGCGCGTCTGTCGGACAGTAGGCCTCACACATGAAGCACGTCTGGCAATCCGATTGCCGGGCGAGCACCGGCACTCCATCGGTCCCGCGTTCGAAAACGTCGGTGGGGCAGATCTTCACACACACGTCGCAGGCGATACAGGCTGCGGCACTGACGATCTCGATCATGCGACTTCTTCCGACGAGATCAGCTGCGGCAATACCGGATCGGGGGTGGTCCAGACGTCGTCCAATCCACCGACCAGAATCCGGTGCCGGTACTGATGATCCTCGACGGTGACGTCCTCGCGGCGGTGCAGGCCGCGGCTCTCGGCGCGCGCCAGTGAGGATGCCGTGATCCACCGGGCGGCGGCCACCAAGGCCACCGCTTGACGCGTCTTGTACGCATCCCGCGGTGCCACCGGTGCAAGTCCCCGGGAAATGTCGCGCCACAACCTCTCGAGTGCTGCGGCTGATTCGGCAAGCCTCATAGGCGTTTTCAGGTAGCTGCGCAGCGGCGGCAGTATGTGCTGCTGGGCGACATGGACCACGTCGGCGACCGATGGTGCGTCGTGGCTCCCGGGACGGATGCCCACACGCTCGTGCGCTGTCGGGGGGCCGGCCAGACGCCGTCGGCTGAATTCTGAGGCGCCGCGTCCAGCAAAGGTGCCCGATGCGATTGCCCACGACCCGTTGTGGCTGCCGCCGCCGCTGATGGACCCTGTGATGAGCTCCCTCGTCGCGGCGTCTCCGGCGGCGAAGAGTCCCGGAACCGTTGTTGCACAGTTGGTTCCGACCAGGCGAAGGCCGCCCGTACCGCGGACCGACCCCTCGTAGACCATCCGGATGGGATAGGCGGTGACGAACGGGTCGATGCCGGCCTTGTCGAGAGGTAGGAAGTAGTTGGGCTGGGCGTCGCGCATCGTCTGCCGAATGTGCTCGGGTGCGCGATCCAGCCTGGCGAACACACGCTCGCCGTGGGCCAGCGCCCAGTGTGCGTCCTTGCGTCCGCTCAGCCCCGGCCGGGTGGCCAAGGGTTGGCCGTGTTCATCGTAGTAGCTGGCCCACTGCAGCATCCGGCCCTTGGTGTGGGTGCCCCATTCGGGGGCCAACGCGTACGCGCTACAGAATTCCATGCCGGACAGGTCGGCGCCGGTTTCGGCGGACATCAACAACCCGTCGCCGGTGTTGACGTTGGTGCCAAAGGTGCCCGACAGGAACGCGGTACCACCGGTGGCCACCACGACCGCGTCGGCCGCGATCCGCCACGGACGGCCACCGTCCTGGCGCGCAAGCCCGGTGGCGCCGTTGACCACGCCGTCGGCGTCCGCGGTCAACTCGAGGGCGGGGTGGTGGTCGAGGATGCGGACGCCGCTGCGATGGGCTTTGCGTCGCATCCGGCGCATGTACTCAGGTCCCTGCAGGCTACTGCGCATCGGCCGACCGTTGTCATCGACTGGGAACGGGTAGCCCCACCGTGCGAGTTGTTCCATCCGACTCCACGAGGTGCTCAGCACGCGGAACATCCAGTCGGAATCGGTGAGCCCTCCGGCGGCCGCCTCGCGTTCGCGGATCGACTCCTCGCGACGCCGCCCGGGTGCGATCAGCCAGAGATTGTTTCCCCCCGCGGCAGTCGCCCCGCTGGTGCCACAATATCCTTTGTCCACCAAGATAACTCGGCTGCCCCGTTCGGCGGCCGTGATCGCCGCCCAGGTGGCGGCGGGCCCACCGCCGATCACCAGGACGTCGGTGGACTGCTCGTCGGTATCAGCGGGCGCGGTCATGCCCGACCTCCTCTTTGACGCCCAGTTCTGCCAGCAGGGTGCGGCGGAGGTCGTCGAAGCCGTCGTCTCCGCGGCTCCGCGGGAACGGCAGTTCCACGCTGCGGTTCAGCGAAATCCGGCCATCGGAGAGCACCACCACCCGATCGGCCAGCAGGATGGCCTCATCGACGTCGTGGGTGACGTGTAGCACCGCCATGTGGCGGCGTGCCCACAACTCGTGCAGCAACCGGTACATCTTGAGTCTGGTGAGTGCGTCGAGCGCACCGAACGGTTCATCGAGCAGCAACAAGTCGGGCTCGCGCACCAGCGCGCGGCCCAGTGAAACCCGTTGTGCCTCACCGCCCGACAACGACAACGGCCACGCGCCAGCTTTGTCGGCCAGACCTACCTCGTCCAGCGCGGCCCGGGCTCGCGCGGTGCGACTGGGTATGTCGGGCCCGGCGTCGCGCAGGGCGAATGCGACGTTGGCCAACGCGCGGCGCCACGGCAGCAGCCGCGGATTCTGGAACACGACCGCCCTGGAGCGGGGAACCAGCACCGAACCGGTCACCTGGCCATCGAGACCGGCGAGTACCCGTAGCAGGGTGCTCTTGCCCGAGCCCGAGCGTCCCAGCATGGCTACGAACTCGCCGCCGGCGATGTCCAGGTCGACACCGTCGAGGACCTGCTGTGTGCCGAAGGCGCGGCGTAATCCGCGAATCCGGACGACGGGAGAACTCATGCGACGCCGTCGAACCCGTTGCGCCAGGACAGCAGCAGTCGCTCCAAGACCCGCACCAGCGTATAGGACAGCAGTCCCGCGATCGCATAGATGACGATCACCATCAGTGAGACGTCGAACTGCAGATTGGTCTGTGCGCGGGACATCAAATACCCGATGCCCTCGGTGGTGTTGATCATCTCCGCGAAGATCAGGCTGAGCCAGGCGCTCGACAGCCCGAGCCTCAGTCCGACAAGGAAATTCGGCGTCGCCCCGGGCAGGATCACCTGTCTGATGAGGGTGGATCGGCGCGCATCGAGCGTCTGAGCCATCTCGACCAGTTGCTGGTCGACACCGCGGATGCCCGAATAGGTGTTGATGTAGATCGCGATCGCGACGCCGGTGGTTATGAGGACTATCTTGGGCCCCTCGCCGATGCCCATCCAGATGATCAACAGTGGGGTCAGCGCGAAGTTCGGCACTGCCTTGAGGATCTGCATCGTCCAGTCGAGCAGGTCCTCACCGGTGCGAGTGAGGCCGGCGACGATCGCGAGCCCCACGCCTACCAGTACGCCGAGGATGGTCCCGGTCACCACCCGCGTCAAAGACGCCCCCACGTGCGTGGCCAACTGCCCTTCACCGAGCAACCGCCACGCGGTCGACGCAACGTGTGTCGGCGGCGGGAAGAGGTCAGGATTGAGCAGTCCAGTGGCCGAGCCGATGGTCCACACCGCGACGATGAGAGCCGGGCCCATCAGTCGGCGGATCGGCCGGGGAATTCGTGACCACGGTCCCGTCCTTTGGCGCTGTCCCGAGACGACGTCAATCAGCTCGGGCTCGGCCGTCTCGGCGTGAACTGCGGCAGCGGCGATGGTCATGACGTGGCCCCGACCCACTCCCGCACCGAGTACTCGCCGTCCAATGAGCCGTCGGCGTTGAGGAATTCGTAGGCGGCCTCGAGCTGGTCGACCCCGACCTTGGGGAAGGGCTCGGTATTGAACTCGTCGACTCGGGTCGCTTCCTTGACGTACTCGAGTTTCGTTCCGTCGGTTTCGGCGACCCAGGCCAGGTATTTGTCGAAGTTCTCGTTGATGTTGCGGTTGACGGCGGTGACGGCCTGCTGCCAAGCAGGGCGGAAATCGGCATGCCTGTCGGTGAACGACGACAGGGCGATATTGCCTCCGGTGCTTCCGAAGCCGTGCTGGGCCAGGCTGTCGATGATGGGGAAGCCCTTCTCCCGCAGCTCGAATGCGCTCGCACCGGTCACCACGGTGGCGTCGATCTTGCCGGAGCTCAGTCCCGCGATGGACTCGGGCGTCGGCACGTCACGGACCTGGATCTGTCCGGTGAGGCCCGCCGCGTCGATCAATTGCTTGGCGGCGCGGTCACGGATCGTGCCCTGCGGAGCGGTGACGGACTTACCGACCAAGCCGCGGATATCGGTTGGCCCGCCCTTGGCCCCGACTATCCAGGCATCGCCGTTGATCGAATCGAGGCTTAACAGAACAACTTTCGGATCCCGACTGCGTGCACGCAGCGACGGGTTGTCGCCGATGGCGGCGACATCGACCGCGCCTGCAAACAACGCCGACGCGACATCGCTGCCGGACTGGAAGAACGAATACTCGATCTTGTCGACGCCGACGGACTTGAGCCGTTCGGCAAGGATGCCCTCCCGGTCGCCCCAGCCCAGTGAGCCCGCAGGTGTCCCGGTCACCGACGTGGCGCCAATGCGCAGCGTATAACCCTCAGTGCCAGCGTCGTTGGTGCTGCAGGCGACGGCGGTTGCAGTTAGTGCCGATGCCAAGGCGGTCCGTAAGACGATGCGATATAGGCGGCTGAACATGGGAGGCGGGACCCTTCGGAGCGGTTATGGGCGTGAATACACCAGAATTCGTTCCCAGTAGACGTGGAGGGCCCCAGCGCGGTCGACGGTTTCGATCACGATGACCGCAAGAAGCGATCACCGGAGCGTCGCCCGACGGCAAGCTGCTCAACCGTGCCCGACGGCACACGCAACGACCGCCCGCGATGTCCAGGGCTGCCTTTGACGTGTGTGCGGTCGTCGGCAACCTGGATCTACCGGCGAACCTGTGAATTCTGGCAAATGATTCGCGCGAAGGGCGTAATTTCCAGCGCAGTGGATTCACGCGAAGTTTGCGATGGGGGCTATGCGACTACAGCAGCGGCGGGCGATCGCTCCCGAACACGCGCGCACCCCCTGCGTCCGCCCCTTGAGACGACACTGGCGCCGACGCACCAACGGCGCATCCCTGGACCCGCAGCGCACCGCATCGGAGACATTCCTGATCGTTCGGCCACTTTGATCTAAGGAGAACCGTGATGGGTTACGCCAGGCACATCGGTCGCGTCGGAGCATTGGCGGTGACTCTGGGAGTGGGAGTGGCCATCGCGACGTCACCGGGCATCGCCTATGCCGACCCATCGGGATCGTCGACATCAAAGGACGGTTCTTCGTCGACGGGTACGTCGCCATCGACATCAAAGGCCGGTTCTTCGTCGACGACTACAAGCTCGTCGAGATCAAAGGCCGGTTCTTCGTCGACGACCGCGTCCTCGGCGGGTACCGATGCGGCGTCGACTGATGGGTCGGATCGCAACCATCCGTCGACTTCGGCTCTGAAGTCGCCGTCGGGCTCAGCCGATGGCGCCGCCGAGGAAGTCGTCGACGCTGAGGAGCCGACCGGCGGCGGAGGCGACGGGGACGTGCCACCCGCAGTTACGACGCCAGCGCAGGACGACGACGCAATCCAGGACTCGGTGAGCGGCGATTCGTCCGATCAACGGACATCGAGTCGGTCAGCAAGCTCGCGCGGTATCGCCCTTTCGGACGCCGCCGACCACGTCGACTCAGCGGTCGCCGTGGCTGCCGGACATTCCGCGCGACCTGGTCGGCAGCAGTCGCAGACGTTCAGCAGTGCCGCCAAGGCCGACGTCCCCACGAGGCATTCCTTGGCGCCGTCCTCGGCTGATGCGCTCACGTCGGCCGTGACGACGTCGACGGCAGTGACCGCTACGGCAGCGGCATCGGTGCCATCAGAGCCGCAGCAGCGCCCCACCCTGGCCAGCGTCGTCTCGGACTTCGTGGCTGCGGTGCTGCATCCGATGCTGAGCCCGGACAAGGGGTCGCCGATCCAGATGCCAATCCTGTCGGCGGTGCTGTCCTTGGTGCGAAACGAGTTTGAGCGGAGCCTCTCCCCCCGCAATGCGAATGTGGCGCCCCAACAAACCGTCGCGTTGCTCACGGATCCCACGACTCAGCCCTCAGTGTCAGCAGATCCCACTCAGCAACACGTGCTGGTGATCGGAGTGGACGGCACGAACTTGAGCAGAATCCTGGCCGACGACTACAACCAGAACTTCTTCGACCTGATGGATACCGGCACCACGGCCGCGTCGAGCATCGTCGGGCACACCACCATCTCCAACCCGTCGTGGACGGCCATTCTGACCGGTGTGTGGGGCGAGCGGACTGGAGTGATCAACAACGTGTTCACCCCGTGGACGTACGACAACTTCCCGACGGTGTTCAACCAACTCGAGACGCTCAATCCGGACATCGAGACCATGGCCATCGCCGACTGGGACGTCATCAACGCAATCGCCGGCGCCGGTTCGGTCCATGTCGACGACAACGTCTTCGTCCCCCAGATCGAGGGCGACACGAACTGGTCGCAGACCGATGACGCAGTCGGCGCCCAGACCGTCAACGCGATTCTGGGTACCGATGGTTCAACCCCGAACTTCCTCTTCTCCTACTTCGTCGGGGTCGACGAGAACGGGCACATGAACGGCGGTGCGTCGCCGCAGTACGCAGAGGCCATTCGAAACGTCGACGACAACCTCGGTGACATCTTGGATGCGGTGGACACGTGGGAGGCAGCCCACCCGGGTGAAGAGTGGACTGTGATCGTGGTGACCGACCACGGTCATCAGCCGCAGCAGGGCTTCGGCCATGGCTTCCAATCGCCCGATGAGACATCGACATTCGTCATTGCCGACGGCCCTGATTTCGGGGACGGGCTGATGAACTTGCAGTACGAGATCGTCGATACGACGCCCACGGTGATGAGTCTCTTCGGCGGCACGCCGAGGGCTGGTTCCGACGGTGTTCCCCTGACGACACTCGACGGGAGCGATGTCGATCCCGTCGATCTGCACCAGGCGCTCAACGACGCGATCGCCATGAACGGCTATCCCGACATCGTGACCAACGTGGCCCTGGGCCTGCGCACGATCTTCGCCACGGTGCCCTACTACGTGTACATGCTTGGCAACGACATCGGCGGGGGGTTGCCCGAGATCATCCTGCTGCCGGTCCAACTCGCCTTCGATGCCCTGTACGTGGTGACGAACGTCCCCGCGCAGATCGTCGCCCGGCTGACCGGCGTGACTGGCGCCAGTATCTTCCCGCTGTTGCCACCGGAGCCCCCCGTGTTCCCGCCTGCAGAGGAGGCGACCCTGCCGGACTCCGCCAGGCTGGTCTGCAGCGGCGCACCCGGATCGGCCGCAGAGCTGTCCTGCGGCGCAGGAAGCGCGGCGTGACAGCCATTGTCGGTGAATGGCGGACGACGACTAGGTCACTCGGACCTTGCGCTCAGCGATCTGCTCGCGGCCCCTTCCAGGCCAGAACGAATGACTACTGCAGCGTGACCAATGACCCCTCACTTGAGGACTTCGGTCCCTACCACCCTGGGGATACGGGCTGTCGGATGGAGACGGCCGCGGTTCGCAGCCAGAAGGCTGCGCATCAACATCGTCGGTGAGTTCTGCCCTTGGGCCGCAACGTCGTAAAGGAGCGACACATGTGGCGTCACACTTTGCGTCGGCGGAGATCAGGCATTTTCCCGCTGGGGAGATCGAGGCAGCAAGGCAATGGATCATCGACGGCTCTTGATGCGACGGGGGTTGAGGATACGGAAGGAGAATCATGATCGAGGTCCTGTCTGACATGCCGGAGGGGGTAACCGGCATCCGCGTGTCGGGCCGCCTGCGCGGTGACGACCTGCGCGAGTTCAAGCCGGTCATGGAGGAAGTCGTGAAGACCGGCGAGATCAGAATCGTCGAGGTCGTGGCTCCAGACTACGAGGGCTTCGGGCCTGGCGGCCTGGTCGAGGACCTCAAGCTGGGCCTCGGTGCCCTGATCCAGCATCATTCGGCGTTCAAGCGAATTGCTGTCGTATCCGACAGGGACTGGGTCGCCCACGCGTTGCACGCCTTCGCCTGGATGGTCCCCGGTGAGCTCGCCTTGTTCAGCCTCGACGAGCTCGAGGGGGCCAAGGAGTGGGCCGCTGGCTGACTCTTTGGCTAGGCCAACGGCAGCCCGCGGCACCGATCAAGGCCCCCAACCGAACTCGCGGTGGACCCGCGCGCGCAGCCGTCGATCCAACGGTCAAGTTGCAGTCAATCCGCGCAAGGCAGTGTCAGCGGCCAACCACGGGCGGGTCGGTTCACAGCTTGTATGCCTTCACTGACTCGACGGCCATCTGCGCCGGGAGGGCGCCGATTTCGTCACCTACCCAAGAATTACCCACTGGCACAGAGAGAATCAGGTAGACCGGCCACTCACCGCTGAACGGCGTCCAGTCGCCACCGGCAGCTTCGTACTGCGCACGGGTGGCCGTTCCTATGGTCGTGCCGTCCACGAGCCAGGTGATGGAATCCCTGCGCCACTCGATTTCGTAATCGTGCCACTGGGTCACGTCGAGTTGAGTGAAGCCCGGGGAAGGGCACCTGGAATGTCGACAGAGGGGTTGGCAACGCTTGGCCCGTGCATATTGAAGCTGGCTGTTTGGTCGCTGGGTGGTCGGGCGGGGTTGATCGGTGACTCTACGATGTCGATCTCACCTTGCTGAGGACCGACGATCGTCTAGCAACCGATGCACGCGTGACTTAGATTCCCGAATGGGTGGTCGCAGATTGGGCAGACGCCATCCTTCTCGCCTTCAGCGGATGCGAGTTTGCCGCTTGCGCGAAGCCTGGTTCTCAGCGCCGTCGCCACCAGAGTGATTAGCGCAGCTTTGATTTTTAGAGGCTGGTGTGTACGCCTTGGAGGGTTCTCTACGAATCCTCGGGGTGCTCTTCCGTGCCCAGCGAAACCGCAAGCGCGCAACTGGTCGGGCCGCGACGTGCCGGGCGGACGCCCGGGAGCTACTTCAGTGCCGGGCGCGGTCGGACCCTCGACGGTGTTCGGTGGACCAACTGGTGTCATCGTCGCTTTCAGGGTCGAGGTGTGCGTGCTGCCCGAACTCCTCACGTTAATCTCGGGCACCGACAGATTAGTCGGAGGCGCATCGCACTTCGGGGCCGACGACGAGGCCGCCACGGTGGCCTCGGCCGCTGGCGGTTCCGAGGTCCGTTCAGATGCGGAGTCTCCTCCAGTGAGGGCTTTGCCAGGCGAGTTGGCGACGGCCGCAACGACTCCGAGAGCAACGGGCAGATCTTCGTCGTGTCCGATGGACCTGGTGTACCCCATGGTGGTCCCCTTCCCTAGCCATCACACGCGCGAACGCGCATGTTGGACGCTAGGTGCAAATCCAGGATGCCACTCTAGGTAGTCGACTACTCGACTTTTGACGACTGTGTTGCAGGGTTGCCGCAAGAAATCCGACCCGGCGTGAGGGCTCAGCGCGAGCAGTCGACCGACACGGTGATCGTGCGCTTGAAGACCACCTCGATGAGATCGTCACCGAAGCTCTCGAGCCGCCTCTGTTCGCGCGGATTCCGGATGTCGGTCACCTCGCACTCGTCCAGCGGAGCGCTGCCGATGCGGTTGATCTTGACGTCGAATCCCTGCGCTTCGAGTTGAGCGATCTCAAGGTCGGCCGACGCGGCAACGGCCGGAGCCACGGGCGCGAGCAGCATTCCGGCCGCGGCGGCCCCGACGATGATCGTGGAGCGGATGGACTTCTTCATTGGTTTACCCCTGTTGCGAGAGCCTGACGGCTCGTTGTCATTTCGATGACTCGATGCTGTCGCAGCGGGGCGCTACGAGCTTGGAGGGTTCGTGGAGATCTGTGGGAGGTTGCAGGTAGACGACCGCTCGATCAACAACCCGGCCCGGCGAGCGCGTGTCCAGCCGCCGATGAGCGTTGGTCGGTCGGTCAGCTGAAGTGGGTCTTGGGACGAGCCAGTCTGACGCCGTCGACGATGATGTCGAGTTTCTCGTTGTAGAACGCGACCATGCCCGCGATCGGCGCCACGGCCTGCAGCGGATAGTGATAGGTCCACGCCAGGTCGGGGTGCACCGCGTCGCCGACCCGCGCCGACCAGTACTGCGACGTCACGCCCTTGTACGGACACAGAGTCTGGGTGTCGGTCGGCTCGAGATGCTCGAAGGCGACGTCGGACCCGTCGATGTAATACCTTGTCGGCAAGCCGGTTTCGAATAGGAGGACGGGGCAGCTGGTATCGGCCAGCGCCACACCTTCGAGTTCCACCGAGACCCTGCGGTGCGAACGCAACGCATCTACTCGTGCGTACGGGTTGCGCGGGTGTCCGTAGATCGGCTCGTCCTCCTCGAACCAGGTGAGCGCATCCCATGCGAAACGCACCAACCCGGCGACGGGGCCGTCGCCGTCACCGTCGAATACCCGGGCGGCTGACGCGTGGGTGTGCCCGGTGCTCACCAACGAGTGCAGCCGTGATGCACCGAATTGCACCTTCTGCGGATGGTTCTCGTCGCGCAGGTGCTCGCCGCGCACGTCGGCGAGCGGTATGTAGTACTGCGGGTAGTACGGCACTTCCCACACGTAGCGTGCCGACGTGGTGTCGAAGATCAACTCCTCGCCGAGGAAGCCACGGACTCGCCGCGGAGCGGGTTCGACCCGCCCACGCACCGCCGCCGTCTGCGGGTAGTCGCGTTCCTGGTCAGTGCTCATGCACCCTTCCTATGCCGAAGCCAGCGATTCCGCCACCGTGCCCAGCACGTTCAGGTGCTCGTCGAGCGTGGCCAGCCCGGAGCCCATGGTGTTTATCGACACGTGCGACGCACCCGCCGCGGACCACGCCGCGAGCTCGGACCTGACCGCGGCCGGGTCGCCGTTCCAGGACACGCGTCCTTCCATACCGATCGCCGCGGGATCGCGACCCGCTGCGACGGCCGCCGACTCGACGATCTCGCGGGCGTCGTCGAGTTCCGGTCCCGGCGCCATCATGGGGAACCAGCCGTCGGCCAGGCGTCCGGCACGCCGATAGCCGGGGGTTGACTTCGCCCCGATCCACACCGGGATCGGCCGTTGCACCGGCAGTGGCGCCAGACCCGCGCCGGTCACCCGGTGGAACGAGCCCTCGAACGTCACGGTTTGCTCGGTCCACAGTCGGCGCAGGAGTTCAACCTGCTCGGCCGACCTCTTGCCACGGTTGCCGAAGTCCTCGCCGAGAGCCTCGTACTCGACCGCGTTCCAACCGATCCCGATTCCGAGGCGCAGCCGACCGCCGCTGAGCAGGTCGACTTCCGCGGCCTGCTTGGCCACCAGCGCAGTCTGCCGTTGCGGCAGGATGATCACTCCGGTGACCAGTTCGACCGACCGGGTGAGCGCAGCGAGGAAGCCGAACATCACGAGCGGCTCGTGAAAGGTGGTGTGGACGTCGTAGGGGCCGCCCCAACCGGTGTGAACGTCCGGATCTGCGCCGACGACGTGGTCGTAGGCCAGGATGTGCGTGAAGCCCAGTTCCTCCACCCGCTGGCCATACGCGCGCACCGCGCCTGCATCGCCGCCGAGCTCTGTCTGGGGAAACACCACGCCGACTCGCATGTCCGAACCTTCCGTTCAGCTGACAACCATTGCCAGGTACGACGTCCAAACCAGTCCGCTGATTCCCGCCCCACCCACGCGGCGTCCCAGCGCGGAAGGGCGCAGACGCACAGATCGGGTGGAACACGTTGCGGCCCAATGGTTGTCTGCGCGGAGTGCGATGGTCGACCGTGGTGTCCTCCTCGTCGGCCGGGGTTTAGCATCCGGCTCCGGGTCCCAAATCGCCGGTGCGACGCCGATCATGACGCTGGTGGTGGTCACCCCCGAGATGGGCTTCGCGCGGGAAGTGGCCTCCAGGGTGCTGTTCATGGATGGTGGAAACATCGTGGAGGACGCGCCCCCCGCCGCACTGCTCGACGATGCCAAACATCCACGCCTGCAAGAATTTCTCTCCAAGGTGCTGTAGTCGTCGAGGCCGTCGGCGCGTCCGGTCGGGTCGTCCGTCCCGTCGAAAAGGGTAGCCGCGCACGGCGGGTGTCGGATGACGGAACTGACGCCGGATTCTGTCGCTCGGCCTGGCAATCCCTTTCCGATGTGGGAGCATCTGCGCATGGATCCGAAGGACGACCCGGAGGCCCGTATCCGGGAACTGGAGCGATCCCTAAACGAGCAGGCTCGCACGTCCGAGTTGGGTGGCGGCGGCTCCGAACTCGGCGGGGGTCAGGCCGACTACGTCGAGCCACCGCCTGCGCCGCCGCCGGGCGCCTACACCGCCCCGTATACGGCGGCGCCAGGGGCTTACGGTTCGAACCATCCGCCGCCCCCCGGGACTTTCGGGACGCCGTATCCGCAATCTGGATCGTTCGGCGGCACCCCGTTCGGGCCGGTGGTGAGGTCGTCCAGCGCGGGCTTTCGCGTCGGGTGGCTGGTGTTCGCGCTCATGTCGGTTGTCGGACTCGGCATTGCGGGCGCCATCTTCGCCGTCTTCTACACGACGAGCCGTTCGATTCCGGATCTGCCGACCTTCGGCAATGACGGCAACATCACCGTCAAACCCCCGAGCATCACGGTCGCGCCCCCGAGCATCACCGTCGGACAGGTGCCGGGGCCGACGGCGGGTTCGTCGGTACCCACGGTCGTACCGGGGGGCACCGTCAGCGTGTCGGGTGCCAACAATGCGGAGACCGTGGTCTGCGACGGAGGCGGCTCGGTCAGCGTCAGCGGCTTCTCCAACACGGTCACCATCACCGGACACTGCGCCGAACTCACGGTGTCGGGCTTCCAGAACAAGGTCGTGGTCGACTCCTCCGACACCATCGGCGCCTCCGGTTTCAACAACAACGTGACCTACCGCTCCGGTACGCCTCAGATCGACAAGTCTGGTGACAACGTCGTCGAGCAGGGTTGAGCGGCACTAGACGGCAAGCAGCGGCGGTCGACGAGTGACCCCGGGGCTCGTGTCGGACAATCCTGAACGAAAGATGAACCAAGGCCGAATAGCAAAGCCGACTCCGCGGAGCGGTGGCAATCACACGAAACTCGGCCGCCCCGTGCGTCACTTCCGTCAGTTTCGGCGCATGACGTTCCGAGTTTGCTGTCGTGTCGCATTGTGATTTGGCGCTCACTTTCGCCGCGAAAGCTAAGAACTGGCGATTCGACGGTAATGAAAGTCACTTTGGCGACTAGTTGCCAGATTCGTTGAAACTGCAGTGAAACAGTACGAGAAGCGTTGCCGATAAAACATAACAGTCGCGTAACGAAGAGTTTCCTAAGCGATGCCTGAGAGGTTTACTTGTATAGCACGTGAACCATTGCCGAGTCGCTTCGGACCGTCGGCATCCGTCGCTACACTCGACGAAGACCGCGCCCCGACGGGGCGCCGATTTACATCGAATCTATTGCCGGTGCATGCCATTGGCGGAGGTGCCGAAGATCATGGCTAATACGTTCGTGCGCTCACCCGGGTCCACGGTGGACACCGCGGATGTGTCCGATGTGTCCCTATTGCGTTCCGCGACCATCGGACGGGGTCCGATCTCGGACATCGCGGTGGACGGCGACTCCTTGGTGGTGACCAACTTCGGCGACAACACGATGGCGGTCATCGATGCGGAGTCGCTGAACGTGCGGGGTGGCGTCGCGACGGGCCAGCCGTCCGCGGTGGCCGTGTCCGACGCTCGTGCCTTCGTGGCAGTGTCGTCGGCCAGCGACGACGCCGTCACCGTGATCGACACCGACAACGGCAAGATCGTCGCGGCCTACCCGATGTCGGGCACCGTGACCGCGGTGGCCGCCAGCCATGACGGCAAGCGCGTGTATGCCGCCCGCGCCGGGCGCGCCGGTGTCGACGTCGCCGTCACCGACGTCGCCATCATCGACGTCGTCGCGGAACGCGTCGCGACCATCGACGTCGCGTGGGCCCCCGACGCCACCATCGACGCATTGCGCGTCGATACCGCAGGCCGACGGCTCTTCATCGCCGTATCGGATTCGGTGAGCAGCCGCGTCGTCGTCGTGGACGTGGAAACGGGCCGCGAGCGCTGCAGCATCGAGCTCGGCGCCCCGATGCGCGGGCTGGAACTGGGCCTCGACAGCACCGCCTACGTGCTGACCTCCGACATCGCGGACCGCGGCGTGCTGCACGTCGTCGACCTGGTCGCCAACCGGGTGTATGCCACCGTCAACGTCGGCGCCGCCCCCACCCAACTCGCGCTCAGCGCCGACGGCACGCGGGCCTTCGTCGTCGACTACGACCGGGTCCACGTCGTCTGCACCGAGTCCCGTGCCGTCGTCGGTGCCGTCTCGGTGGGTGCTCAGCCGTCGTGCATCGCGGTGAGCCCCGAGCGGCTCTTCGTCGCCGACTACGCGGGCGGCGTCACGTCGTACGCGGTGCCCGCGCCCGCGCCGATGCTGTACGCACAGTTCGTCGCCGCCAACTCGGTTACCGCGCCGCCGGTCCGCGAGCTCGCGCCGGCCGGCGTCTGACGCCTCAGCGCCACTGGTAACGCGTCTTGGGGCGGCCCGCCTTGCCGTAGTCGGTGTGTCGCGTGACGACGCCATCGTCGGCGAGCCGCTCCAGGTACCGCCATGCGGTGACACGCGACACCCCAACCTGCTTCGCGACTTCGTCGGCCGTCGCGCCATGGGCGCGATCACGCACAGTCCGGGCGATGTCGTCGTTCGTCTGCGGCGCGGCGCCCTTCGGTGACGCCTGCTTGTCGGTGGTCACCCGCAGTTCGGCGAGCGCCCGGTCGACCTCGGCCTGGCTAGCGGCGTCCACCCCCTTGGGCAGCGCCGAACGGTAACGTCGGTAGCGCTCCAGCCGGTCGCGGAATGCCGCGAACGTGAACGGCTTCAACAGGTACGCCAGCGCACCATGTGCGACGGCGGCCCGCACCATCTCCAGGTCGCGCTCGGACGTAATGGCGATGATGTCCGGCGCGGGTCGCAGCCCGGCCAGGGCCGACGCCAAGGCGATGCCACTGGCATCGGGTAGGCCGAGATCGAGCAGCACGAGCTCGATCGGAGCCTCCGACGCGGACGCCTCTGTCGCGATCTGCATCGCGTGCCGTGCGGTATGCGCCACCGCTGTGCCCGAAAAGCCTTCCAGCCGAGCAAGATACGTGGAATGCGCCTCGGCGATCAGTGGATCGTCCTCGACGATCAGCACGGTAATCACATCGCTCCTCGCGTCCCCGTCATCACGCGGCGGTCCTCGGGACGGTGACGGAGACGACGGAGCCGTAAGTCACGTCGGTGCCCAACTCGCCCCCGTGGCGCCGCACCACCTGGGCGACCAGCGCGAGGCCCAGCCCGTGCTGCTCGGCGTCGCCGCCGGACTTCGTCGAGTAGCCGCGCTGCATGGCGCGTCCGAACGTGTCCGCATCCATGCCCGCGCCGCTGTCGGCGACCCGGATCAACAGCACGGCGTCGTCCTGGCTGACGGTGACCTCGATCCACGGATCGTCGCGGTCGCATGCGTCCATCGCGTTGTCGATCAGGTTCCCCAGTACCGTGACGAGCTCCTGCGCCGACAGCGGCACCTGCTCTGCAGCGGAGGGCAAGTGGGTATCCTCGGTCACCGTCAGCGCGATGCCACGTTCGTCAGCCTGTGCGGTCTTGCCGAGAAGCAGCGCCACCAGAGCCGGTTCACCGACGTCCTCGGACAGCCGGTCCACCAGGCCTTGGGACAGCGCCAGCTCCTCGGTCGCAAACTCGACCGCTTCCTCGGGCCTGCCCAGCTCCACCATGGTGATCACAGTGTGCAGCTTGTTCGCGGCTTCATGTGCCTGGGCCCGCAGCGACTCGGCCAGCACCTGCAACGAGCTCAGTTCGCCCAACGCGCCTTGTAATTCGGTGCGATCGCGAATCGTCACCACCTCCGAGCGTGCGGAGCCCTCGACCTTCGACCTGTTCACCACGAGTACCCGCTCGTCGGTTACGTGCAGCTCGTCGCGCGCGCCGGGTTCATACCTGCGCAGGAACTCCGGCAGATCTGTCGTTCGGACTTCGGCGGCCGGAAGTGCCAGCAGGCGGCGGGCCTCGTCGTTGACGAGGACGACGCGGTCGCCGTCGAGTACGACGAGCCCCTCGGACACCGAATGCAGGATCGCGTCGTGGTGCTCGTACATGACCCGTAGTTCGTCGGGGCGAAGTCCGTGCGTCTGACGCAACAGCCGACGACGGATCGCCCACACGCCGAGAAGGGAAAGGCCAAGTGCCCCAAGCCCGACAGCGGCGATCGCCGGCCACTGGTCGCGCCACCGTTGGGCCAATGTCTGTTGCGTGATTCCGGCGGCGACCAAGCCGACCACCGTTCCCGAGTCGTTGCGCACTGGCGCGATGGCGCGCACTGAGGCGCCGAGCGTGCCGGTGTACACCTCGGTGAAGATCTCGCCGTGTAGCGCGGGTTCAGTGGTGCCGAGGTAGTGACCACCGATTTGAGTCGGATCGGTGTGGGTGAACCGGGTGCCGTCGGGCGCCATGATGGTGATGAAGGCGATGTCGGTGTTGGTGCGCACGGCCTCGGTCACCGGTTGCAGGATCTCGGTGGCCTGGCCGGAATCGATCGCGGCGGCTGTCGACGGTGCATCGGCCAGCGCGGTGGCGATGCCGATGACCTGCTGGCGCGCGGCGGCATCCCCGTCGCGGCGAGCGTCGAGTAGCGCCAGCGCACTGCCTGCCACTACGACCAACGCAATCACCGCGATCTGCAGGGCGATCGCCTGCCCGGCCAACGAACGTGGCCATGGCCAGCTCCGCATCGCACCTCCGGCCGATCGTCGTGAACGTGAACGAAATGCACTAAAGCGTGACTGGGGTCACTTGTGGGACCACCATCCTTGCAGACCGCATTGGCTCTCGACCCGGAGGAAATCTCATGACCAGACCCACCGACACGTCGGCCCCGCCCGACAAGCCGGAGAAGCGGGATCGCACCCACTGGCTCTACATCGCCGTCATCATCGCCGTGGTCGCGGGTGTGGCCGTCGGCCTGCTCGCCCCTGAGGTGGGCAAGAGCGTCGGAGTGCTGGGCACGATGTTCGTCGCCCTCATCAAGATGATGATCGCGCCCGTCATCTTCTGCACGATCGTGCTGGGCATCGGCTCGGTACGCAAGGCGGCCACCGTCGGCAAGGTCGGCGGGCTGGCCTTCGTCTACTTCCTGGTGATGTCGACGTTCGCGTTGGCCATCGGCCTGGTGGTCGGCAACCTGATTCATCCCGGCGTGGGTATGCACCTGACCGAGAGCACCTCGGGCAAGGGCGCCGCACTGGCCGAAACCGCCCACGAGGCAGGCGGTCTGCTGGACTTCGTGCAGGGCATCATTCCGGACACGCTGTTCTCCGCGCTGACGGCGGGCAGCGTGCTGCAGGCGTTGTTCGTCGCGCTACTCGTCGGATTCGCGCTGCAGGGCATGGGCTCGGCGGGTGAGCCGGCGCTGCGCGCGATCGCGTCGCTGCAGAAGCTGGTCTTCAAGGTGCTGGTGATGATCCTCTGGCTGGCGCCGATCGGCGCGTTCGGCGCGATTGCGAACGTCGTCGGCCAGACCGGCTGGTCCGCGGTGACGCAGCTGCTCGGTCTGATGCTGGCCTTCTACATCACCTGCATCGTCTTCGTGTTCGGCATACTCGGCGTCATCCTGCGGGTGGTGTCCGGGGTGTCGATCTTCCGGCTGGTGCGCTACCTAGCCCGTGAGTATCTGTTGATCGTGTCCACGTCGTCATCGGAGTCCGCGCTGCCGCGGTTGATCGCCAAAATGGAGCACCTCGGCGTCGAGCGCACGACCGTGGGCGTCGTCGTCCCGACCGGCTACTCGTTCAACCTCGACGGCACGGCGATCTACCTGACCATGGCATCGCTGTTCATCGCAGGGGCGCTGGGCGATCCGCTGTCGCTGACAGAGCAGATCGGGCTGCTGGTGTTCATGATCGTCGCCTCCAAGGGCGCGGCCGGTGTCACCGGTGCGGGGCTTGCGACGTTAGCCGGCGGTCTGCAGGCCCATCGTCCGGACCTGCTCGACGGCGTCGGTCTGATCGTGGGCATCGACCGATTCATGTCAGAGGCACGTGCGCTGACCAACTTCTCGGGCAACGCGGTGGCGACCATCCTGGTCGGCTCGTGGACCAACACGATTGACAAGGACCGCGTGGACGAGGTGCTGCGCGGAGACGATCCGTTCAACGAGTTGACCATGGTCGACGACGGCCACCGCGCCGAAGAACCCGAGCAGGAGCGGCTTCCCGCGCCGGCGTAGGCAGCGATGTGAAGGACCCGGCCGGATCGCCTCCCGGCCGGGTCCATTCGTGTAGCGACGGCCACGCCCGAGCGAATTGAACCGAATTGCAGCCCATCTCGTCTTTCCTGTGACGGCCAAGGTTGGCCACCCCGCAGGGCGTATCGCGACACCGCGCCGTCCGCAACGAAACGGAGATACGTGATGCGCTCAGCATTGCTGATTTTGATCGCCCTGGCCACGGCGGCGTGCGGATTGATTTTTGCCCCAGTCGCTTTGGCGGCTCCGGGATCGAATTCGGCCATCGTGACCATCGGCCAGCTCGAGGCTCAGGGCTTCGACGTCCGCGTCGATCGCCTTGGGAGCGGACCACTTTCGGAATGCAACGTGACCAGTGTGCGCAACCCGCAGGAGCAGACTCAGCTGGTCCGGGTGGACGGGCACAAGGATCGCGACCGCTTCATCGAGGTCGTGGTGCACCGGTCCATAACAGTGTCGCTGGACTGCACCAGCCGGTGAGCCAGGGGTCAGGCCATGCAGTTGAGCGAGACCGACACCGTTTGGGCCACGACATGGGGGACCAGCACGCGGTCACCGTTGTTTCCGGGACCGACGTAGGGCACGAGCTGCGTCATCGACTGCGGATTGCGAACGCTGGTGACCACACACTCGTCGATGGGTCCCGTGCCGATCTTGTCGATGGTGACGGTGTAGCCCCTGGACTGGAGCTCTGAGATCACCTCCTGTGCGGTTCCGTCCGCGCCAGCGAGACCTGCCGGGGCGAAGGCGGCTCCGCAGATTCCGATGGCCGCCGCAGCGACCGCCAACTTCATACGCATGGCCGGGCCTTCCCTGTCGTGTTCCGACCATCATCCCCCAGTTACCTCACGGCAGGAACCGAGTTGCCGTCGCGGCGGGTCAGGTGCAGTCCAGCGAGACCGAGATGGACCTGCTGCGGATCACGGGGATCACGTCCCAGTCGATGCTGCCGTCCCTATTCCTGCCGTCACGCACGCGGATCCACTCGGTGACGGTCTGGGGGTTGCGCACGCTCGTAACGACGCAGTCCTGAATGCTCCCGCTGCCGACCCGGTCGACGTTCACCGTGTACCCCGCCGCCTGCAATTGGCTGATGGTCTGTTGGGCGTTCTGATCGGCGTGGGCGAGCCCGGCCGGCGCAGTCAACATGCACGCGGCTGCGGCCAAAGTGGCCAATGTGACGGAAATCAACGATGGACGCATGCTGGGCGCCCCCTGTCTGGCAATTGAATGTAATTCACCTGGTACATCGCTACAAGGAGCGAATTCGTTCCACTAGATGAGCCGGCATTCGTCGAATCGCCGAAAGCCTTCGTCTCCGTCGATAGCATCGCGGCCAGCCGACGAGGGAGCCGCCGATGCGCAGCACGATGCAGGACGTTCCGTTGACCGTCACGACGATCCTGCGCTACGCCGCGGGCGTCAACGGCGACCGCACCGTGACCACCGCGATGGGCGACGGCCGCTACCGGGCCACGTCGTACCGGGAGCTCGGCGAGCAAGCCGCGCGACTTGCCAATGCACTGCGTGGGCTCGGGATCACGGGTGACGAACGCGTCGGCACCTTCATGTGGAACAACGCCGAGCACCTCACCGCTTACGTCGCCGTGCCGTCGATGGGTGCGGTGCTGCACACCCTCAACATCCGGCTGTCCCCGGAGCAGATCGCCTACATCGCGAACGAGGCCGAGGACCAGGTGATCGTCGCCGACCTATCCTTGACCGCCCAGCTGGCGCCCGTTCTGCCGCTACTCGACACCGTGCACACCGTGATCGCAGTCGGGGAGGGTGAGCTCGAGCCGCTGACCGCGTCCGGCAAGACCGTGGTGCGCTACGAGGACGTGCTGGGCGCGGCGTCGCCGAAGTTCGACTGGCCCGAGCTCGACGAAAGATCCGCCGCCGCAATGTGTTACACCAGCGGCACCACCGGAAATCCGAAAGGGGTTGTGTACAGCCACCGTTCGACGCTACCTTCACACGATGTCGGCCTGTGCGGCCAATGGGTCCGGCTTTTGTCTCTATGACTCGGTGTTGCCGATTGTGCCGATGTTCCACGCGAACGCCTGGGGGATGCCGTACGCGGCGATGATGGCGGGTGCTGACCTCATATTTCCGGACCGATTCATGGACGCGGCATCGCTGATCGAGCTGATCGAAAGCCAACGACCCACCGTCGCGGGCGCCGTCCCGTCGATCTGGAACGACGTTCTGGCTTGCCTGAAAAGGTCGCCGGGCCACGACATCTCGTCCCTTCGGTCGGTGACCAGCGGCGGGTCCGCGGTGCCGGTGTCGATGATGAAGGCCCTTGCCGAGCACGGGATCGAGGTGATGCACGCCTGGGGGATGACCGAGACGTCGCCGGTGGCGACCGTCGCTCGGCCGGTACCCGGCCTGTCCGAGGACGAGCAGTGGGCACTGCGGGCCTCGCAGGGCAGATCGCTCTGCGGTGTCGAGGTCCGCGTCGTCGACGATGCGGGCAACCCACTCCCGCACGACGGCAAGGCCGTCGGCGAGATCGAGGTGCGGGGGCCGTGGGTCACCGGTTCCTACTACCTCGGGCGCGACGACGCCAAGTTCGCCGACGGATGGCTGCGCACCGGCGATGTCGGCCGCATCGACCCGCTCGGATACGTCAGCCTCACCGACCGCGCCAAGGACGTCATCAAGTCGGGCGGCGAGTGGATCTCGTCGGTCGAGCTCGAGAACCACCTCATCGCACACCCGGCGGTGCTCGAGGCCTCGGTCGTCGCCGTGCCCGACGAACGCTGGCAGGAACGCCCGCTCGCCGTCGTCGTGCTCGACGAGGGCGCTGACGCCACCCCGCGACAGCTGCGGGAGTTCTTGGCGGACAAGGTGGTTCGATGGTGGCTACCCGAACGCTGGGCCTTCGTCGACCACGTGCCACGTACCAGTGTCGGCAAGTACGACAAGAAGACGATCCGGGCCCGATACGCGGACGGCGGGTACGACGTGATCAACTACCGCGACTGACCGAGTTTCTCCCGAGAAGGAGGCGCCGAACGTACGCTTGTTTGCACCCCTACTTGGGCGATGCGTTGAACAACCGTACATTCGGCGGACTCAGTCGGATTCGGACTCTTCGGCGAACCCGGCCCGTGGCTAGCGCTCCGCGCGTTGGTAGGCGGTGACGACGGCCGCGCCGCCAAGCCCGATGTTGTGCTGCAGGGCGGCGTTGACGCCGTCGACCTGACGCTTGTCGGCCGTACCGCGCAGCTGCCAGGTCAACTCTGCACACTGGGCGAGCCCGGTCGCGCCGAGCGGATGGCCCTTGGAGATCAGCCCGCCCGACGGGTTGACCACCCAACGTCCGCCGTAGGTGGTGTCGCCGTCGTCGATGAGCTTGGGCGCCTCGCCCTCGGCGCACAGCCCCAGCGCCTCGTAGAGCAACAGCTCGTTGGCCGAGAAGCAGTCGTGCAACTCGATGACCTGGAAGTCCTGCGGACCTAACCCCGACTGGTCATAAACCTTCCGTGCGGCTTGGACGTTCATGTCGTAGCCGATGATGTTGGCGGCGCTGCCGTCGAACGTGCTCGCGAAGTCGGTGGTCATGGCCTGTCCGACGATCTCGACGGCTTGGGCGGCCAACCCGTGCTCGGCCACGTAGTCCTCACTGACCACGATCGCCGCGCCCGACCCGTCGGAGGTGGGCGAGCACTGAAGTTTGGTCAGTGGGTCTGAGATCATCCGGGCGCCGAGGATGTCGTCGAGCGTGTACTCATCCTGGAACTGAGCGTACGGATTGTTCACCGAGTGCTTGTGGTTCTTGTATCCGATCTTCGCGAAGTGCTCGGCGGTGGTGCCGTACTTCTTCATGTGCTCGCGGCCTGCCGCGCCGAACATCCACGGCGCCACCGGGAATGCGAACTCATCGAGCTCAGCCAACGCCTTGACGTGTCTCGCCAGCGGCGTCTCGCGGTCGTCGGCGCCGCCACCCAGCGAGCCCGGCTGCATCTTCTCGAAGCCCAACGCGATGACGCAGTCGGCGAGTCCGCCGCGGATGGCCTGCGCCGCCAGGTACAGCGCCGTCGAGCCCGTCGAACAGTTGTTGTTGACGTTGACGATCGGAATGCCGGTCATGCCAAGCTCGTAGAGCGCGCGCTGGCCACACGTCGAGTCGCCTGCCACGTACCCGACGTACCCCTGCTCGACGTCGGTGTACTCGATCCCTGCGTCGGCCAATGCCTTCGTCCCTGACTCCTTGGCCATCTGCGGGTAGTCCCAACCCTCTCGACGACCCGGCTTCTCGAACTTCGTCATCCCGACTCCGACGACGAAGACCCTGTTGCCCCTGCTCCTCGTGCCCGCGGTGTTCTTGCCGTTGCCTGCCATGGCTCATCCCTTCGCTGCGCTGCGGTTGTCAGCAACCTACCGCGAGAGGCGATGAGCGCTGGCGCGAAGAGCAGAGGGCGCCGATGAGCGCTGGCGCGATAGCATCAGCTGTAGTTCAACCACCAGTTGTGCAGCGAATCGAGGTTGGCGCTCTGCACGTCGGCGAGCACCAACTCACCGAGTTCAGTCCACTGGATGTCGGCCCTGCCCTCGTAGAAGCCGCACGCCACCTGGCCCGCGACGTCATCCGGAGTGCTCTTGTAGAACCAGTCGATGGGTGAAACGACTTCGCTGCCCGGGCAGCGGACGATCTCGTTGTACTCACCGAGCATGCTGTCGAAGCTCTGCTTCAGCTGATCCTGCGTCGCGAAGAGGGAGTATCTCGCCGAGTCGGGTCCGTCGGGCTGTACTGACTTCTTGCAGTCGATGGTGACGAGCGCCCCCGAGAAGGGTTTGTCGGTGACCTCGCAGACACTGGTCGGATAGCCCGACGGGATGAGATCCATCAGCTTGGTTGCGGACGAGTCCGGAGTGGGCGTTGGAGTCGGTTCATCGCTGGTGTGGATCGGTCGGGGTCGCGACGTCGTTGGCTTCGGGTGGGGCGTGGAGCTCGTCGCCGGCCCAACCGCTTTGTTGTCGTCCGAACTGAACGCCAGTACGACGCCGGTAACGCCGGCTGCCAGCAGGAGCACGCCGCCGATCGCCGCGATCGGGATCCACGGGACCTTCTTGCCGCCAGGCGGTTTCGAGCCTGGTGGTGGCGGCATCCACGCCGTTCCGCCGGCGGGGGGCCCGGGCGGAGGTGGTGGTGGGCCAGTGAATCCGTACTGCGGTGGCACCGTGGCAGAAAACGAGCCAGGTGTGGGTGTCGCGCCGTACGGAATCGGCGGCGGGGTGGAGCCCGGCGGCGGAGTGATCGACGCGGCGGGCGCGTAACCGCGTGGTGGCGCGCTGGGCGGCATCGGAGGCGGCATCCCGCGGGGCGGCGACGGCGTTGCTGTCGCCATGCTGGCGCCTTGGTCGGCCGGCATGACTGGCGTCGTCGCAGCTTCGCTGCGCTGCACGATGGTCTCGGCCCGGCCCTTGTCGAGCTCGGTCAACGCCTGTGTGGCCGCCATCGCCATGTCGCCTGCGGATGCGTACCGCTCAGCGGGCTTCTTGGCCATGCCGCGGGCTATCACCTCGTCGAACGCCGAAGGGATGCCAGGGCGTCCGACGCTCGGCCGCGGGATGGGCTGCATCAGGTGGGCCGTGATGACGACGCTCACGCTGTCACCGCCGTACGGCTGCGAGCCCGTCAGGCACTCGTGAAGAACGCACGCCAACGCGTAGATGTCGGCGCGATAGGTGACCTCGTCGTTGGTGAATCGCTCGGGAGCCATGTAGGCGTAGGTGCCGACCGCCGTGCCCAGTTCGGTCAACTTCTCGTCGCTGGCGGCGTTCGCGATGCCGAAGTCCACCAGATACGCGAAGTCCTCGCGGGTGACCAGAATGTTCTCCGGTTTGACGTCGCGGTGCATGATGCCGCTCTCGTGGGCGGCATCCAGGGCCGACGCGACCTGCCTGACGACGGCCACCGCGCGGGCAGGGGTCATCGGCCCGTAGTTCTTCAGCAGCTTGCGCAGGTCGGAGCCGCTGATCATCCGCATGTCGACGAAGAGCACGCCGTCGATCTCGCCGTAGTCGTGAATCGGCACCACGTGCGGCTCTTGCAGGCGACCGGCCGAGTGAGCCTCGCGCTGGAGTCGCATTCTGGTGGCCACCGCCACTAGTGGGTGGCTGCGCCCGGACGCGGAGCGTAGGAATGCGACGGCGGTCTGGGTGCCCACGGCGGTGCGCGCGTCGATGGTGTTGATCGTGTGCACCGCCGTGGTTTGCGCGGCCTTTCTGGCGTTGACCGGTTCCTGCCGCAGGATCCGTTCGTGGAGGGTGCGGACCGTTCGGCCCGGATCGATGCCCAGATCGTCGGCCAGGGTGGTCTTCAGCCGATGGAAGGCGTCCAACGCGTCGGACTGTCGTTCGCTGAGGTAGTACGCCGTGATGAGCTGGGTCCACAGCGGTTCGCGATACGGATGCTCTGCCACCAGCGCTTCCAGTTCGCCGATCACTGCATAGGCGCGGTTGCAGGCGATCTCGGCCTCCGCGTGGGCCGTGTAGGCGACGACCTTGTCCTCGACCAGCGCGGTGGCCAACGGGTCGACGAACTGGAAGTCGCGCAGGTCTTCGAGCACGGCCCCGCGCCATTCGGCTAGCGCATTCTGCAGGTACCTGCTCGCCTGCTCGAAGTGGCCTGCCGCCGCCGCCTGCACGCCCGCATTCTTCTCGGCGATGAACCGGCCGATGTCGCAGTCGGCGTCGGGGATCGTCAGCCGGTATCCGGGTGGCGCGCTGGCCAACACCGACTTCGAATCGACCCCGGCGCTCGCCAGCAGCTTGCGCAGGTTGGACACGTACGAGTGCAGGCTGGCCTTCGGCTCTGGAGGAGGGAACTGCTCCCATGCGGCGTTGACCAGCGACCCGCTGCTGACGGGGCGATTGCGGTTCATGACCAGCATCGCCAACACCGCGCGCTGCTTGGGTGTGCCCAACGGCAGGGGTGCGCCGTCGACGGTCATCTGCAGCGGGCCGAGTACCCCGTACTCGAATCGTTTCGCCATCACCGGCAATTGTGCCGCCCTCCGCCAGAGTTTCCACCGTTTCGGGTGGCCGGGTGGTGTACATGTGGTTGGAACGTGTTCCAGTTTCGGTGGCTGACTTCATGGCAGGGAGTGACGCACATGGCATTGCGGGTCGTGCAGTGGGCGACGGGCGGCGTCGGCGTCGCCGCGATCAAGGGTGTGCTCGAGCACCCCGACCTCGAACTGGTCGGCTGCTGGGTGCATTCGGAGGCCAAGGGCGGCAAGGACGTTGGTGAGCTCGCCGGTGTGGGTCCGCTGGGCGTCACCGCGACCAACAGCGTCGACGAGATCCTGGCCTTGGACGCAGACGCGGTGATCTACTCCCCGTTGCTGCCCAGCTCCGACGAGGTGGCGGCCCTCCTGCGATCGGGTAAGAACGTGGTCACGCCAGTCGGGTGGTTCTATCCGGGCGACAACGAGGGGGCACCCTTGCGCGCCGCGGCCGTCGAAGGCAACGTCACCCTGCACGGCACCGGCATCGCGCCGGGCGGGATCAGCGACAAGTTCCCGTTGATGATGTCGATCATGTCGACGGGCGTGACATTCGTTCGTGCCGAGGAGTTCTCCGACCTACGCACCTACGACGCGCCCGACGTCCTGCGCTACGTGATGGGTTTCGGTGACACACCGGAGAAGGCGCTGACGGGACCGATGCAGAAGCTGCTCGACGGTGGGTTCATCCAGTCGGTCAAGATGATCGTCGACACCATGGGCTTCAACGCCGAGCCGCAGATCCGCGCCACCCAGGAGATCGCGGTCGCCACCGCACCCATCGACACCCCGATGGGCCCGATCCAGCCTGGCCAGGTCGCCGGCCGCAAGTTCCACTGGGAGGCTCTCGTCGGCGACGAGCCCGTCGTCCGGGTCACGGTCAACTGGTTCATGGGTCAGGAGAACCTCGATCCCCCATGGACGTTCGGTCCCGCAGGCGAGCGCTATGAGATGGAGGCCAAGGGCAACCCTGACTTCTCCGTGACGATCAAGGGTTTCCAGCCGGACAGCGTCGAGGAGGGCCTCGAATGCAACAACGGCATCGTCGCCACCGCCGCGCACTGCGTCAATTCGGTTCCAGCGGTGTGTGCGGCCGAGCCTGGGATCGCCACGTACCTCGACCTCCCGCTTATCAGCGGCCGGGCGGCCCCGCACTTGCGGTAGAACGGCGACGCGACACGGAGCGACGGGATCGCCGCCCACGCTCCGATGCGACCGTGGCTAGCGGGCGATCAGGCCGCCGTCGACGGTGATCACCTTGTTGGTCAGATAACCGTTGCGCAGCATGGTGATAGCCATGTCGGCCATTTCATCGGGCCGCCCGACGCGACCGACCGGGATCGGCACGGGTGGAGTGCCCGTCTCCAGGTCGGCGGGAAACATCTTGGTCTCGCCGACGAGGGCGGGGGCCAGACAATTGACCGTCACGCCGTCGGCTGCGACGCGCGGCGCGAGGTGGTGCATCAACCCGTGCAGCCCCGCCTTGCTCGCGGCGTAGTGCGCACCGACCACGCCGCCGCTGAATGCGGCGACCGACGAGATGAACAGGATCCGGCCGAATCCGCGGTCGATCATGCCGGGCAACACCTGTTGGGCGAGCAGGAACGGTGCGGTGAGGTTGACGGCCAAGGTCTCGTTCCACGACGCGAGATCGATTTTCCGCCAACCCCGTATGTCGGCAGTGCCCGCGTTGGCGATCAACGCGTCGACGGGCCCGAGTTCGGCTGCGACAGCCGCGACCAACGCGGTAGGCGCGCCCGGATCGGACATGTCGGCGCTGATGGCCACGGCTCGCCTGCCCAATCCGCGGGCGTACCGAGCGACCGACTCGGCATCCTCACCATGGCGTCCATAGGACAGACACACGTCGCAGCCCTCTTCGGCCAGCCGCCGTCCGATCGCCTGGCCGATACCGCCCGACGCGCCCGTGAGCAGCGCGACGCGACCGGTCAGGCCCTTCACGTCCACCCCGGCCCCAGCTTGACCAGCACGTGGCCAGGTCCGGGTTCGAGATTCGGAACATCTTCCACTGCAACCGTTTTGGAGTCCGCGTTTACCCTGTGGGTCCGCATCGGTTCGGCCATGTCGCTCCCTTCGTTGCGCGCGACGGCTACGATTGCCATCATGGTGCAGCCCCTGGTGGTCGAGCAATCGCGGGCGATACCCGTCGATCAAGAAGAACTGTTCAACGCTCTCGTGCCCATGCCGCTGCCTGCGCTGTTCCACCGCTGGTATGGACCCATCCCGCCGATCAAGGAAGTGCGCGACCAGAGCGGCGACTGGGACGCCGTCGGGCAGACTCGCACAATACTGCTGACCGGTGGGGGCAGTATCCGCGAGCAGCTGACCTCCTACGATGCGCCGCGGTCGTTCGGATATGTGCTGTCTGACATCAAGGGACCGATGGCGCCGCTGGTCTCCGGCATCGACGGGTTGTGGTCGTTCGGGCCGGCGGGTACCGGGACCAAGGTGACGTGGAGGTGGACCATCCGACCTCGTTCGGCCGTGTCCGCTCGGCTTCTGCCCGCCTTCGGGAAGGTGTGGATGGGTTACGCGCGCCAGTCGCTCGAAGAGCTGTCCAACCAGCTCGTGCGGTAGTCGTCAGGGGATCCGAAGGAACGGGTGCGGCAGCGGGTTAGCCCGCTCGGCGAAGCCGTAGAGGTCCACCGTTGAAGAGCATTGCGCACCAACGGGTTCCATGATCGGGCCGGCTTACCACCGGCGCCCGCGCGACCAAGGCGATTCGCGGACGTCCGACGCGCTTGAGCCGAGTGGCCGCGCGTTTGGCACACTCGGTTCCCGTGACGATGCGTGGACTGGTGCTTGCGGGTGGGGGATTGGCGGGCATCGCCTGGGAGACGGGCATCCTGTGCGGCATCGCCGACGAGGCTCCGGACGCTGCCCGGGCGCTGCTGGCGTCCGACGTGTTGCTCGGCACGTCGGCCGGATCGACCGTGGCCGCACAGTTGGGCAGCGGCGCCTCGCTAGACGATTTGTTCGCCCGCCAGGTCGCCGACGACTCCCGCGAACTCGACTCCGGTGTCGACGTCGATGACATCGCGGCCCTCTTCATCACCGCGATGTCGATCCCGGACACCACGAAGGAGCAGAAGCTGCAACGCATCGGCGCGGTCGCGTTGGACGCTGCGACCGTCGCCGAGCCGGTGCGACGCGACGTCATCGCCCACCGACTGCCCGCACACGAATGGCCCGAGCGGGTGCTACGGGTGACGGCGATCGACACGGCGACGGGCGAACTGGTTGTGCTCGACCGGCATTCGAGTGTCGGGTTGGTGGATGCGGTGGCGGCCAGTTGCGCGGTGCCGGGCGCGTGGCCGCCGGTGACGATCGGCGCCCGACGCTTCATGGACGGCGGCGTCGGAAGCACCGTCAACATGGACGCAGCAGGCGATTGCGCCTCGGTCGTCGTGCTGGTGCCCTCCGGGGAGTCGTCCCCGTCACCTTTCGGGAGCGGTGCGGCTGCCGAAGTCGCGGCCTTCCCCGGCGAGACGCTGGCCGTCTTCGCCGACGACGCTGCGCTCGTCGCGTTCGGCCGCAACCCGCTCGATCCGGCGTGCCGGATCCCGTCGGCGCGCGCGGGGCGCGAGCAGGGCCGCCGCGAGGCTGCGCGGGTGGCCGCATTCCTACATGTCTGAGTGCTAGGTGTCTGACTCAGTCGGGCGCTCGAAGAAGGCGTCGAGGGCGACGGCGGCGAGTTCCTGTCCGATGTCCATCACTTCCGTGGCGCGGTAGAACTCGAGGCTCCGGCACGCGGTGCGGGGCACCTCGATCAAGAGATCGGGCGGGTAGGCAGCCAGAGTGTGGCGCATCAACGCAGCCTGCGCGATGTCGATGGTGCGGTTCATCACCTCGAACCCGCCGAGTTTGGGCACGGGCATCGGGTCGGCGTCGCGGATGGCCCCGGCGTCGTCGGAGTCCGTGCCGTCGTCCGCCGAGCCATTGAACCGGCTGAGTACCGACCGCGCTGCGGGGGTGTCGAGCAAGGTGCGCGCGGCAGTCGTGTCGAGCAGTGCCGTCGTGTTGCGCCACATCCGGCTCAGCAACTCGCCGCTGGGCCGGAGTTCGCGTTGGTCGGCGCGATGGGGGTCGTCCCCGTTCAGGCTGACGGCGATCGTCACGTCGGCGTTGACCGCGGCGATCGGTGCCATGGGCAGCGGGTCCAGGATGCCGCCGTCGGCGAGTAGTCGGCCGTCGAGTTCGTGCGGGGTGATCACTCCGGGGATCGCTATGGACGCGCGGATCGCCGCGTCGACCGGGCCACGCTGAAGCCACACCGACTTGCCGGAGATGAGGTCGGTGCTGACTGACGTGTAGGGAATCGGTAGGTCCTCGATCGCGACCTCACCGAGGATTTCGCGGACCGCGTCGAGGATCTTCTCTGCCCGCAGCACCCCCGCCGCCGTGAGCGAAGGGTCCAGCAGGCGAAGAACGGCCCGCTGCGTCAAAGAGCTTGCCCAGTCGGCGTATTCGTCGAGCTTGCCCGCCGCCTGCAGACCGCCCACCAGGGATCCCATCGAAGACCCCGCGATACCGACGATTTCGTATCCGCGGTTACGCAATTCGTTGATGACACCGATATGGGCATATCCCCTCGCCCCGCCGCTGCCGAGCGCCAATGCCACCCGCATGGTGGTCATTGTGCCCAATTCAGTGCGACGACGCCCTCATTCGCCGTGCGGGTACGAAACGGGTACTGAAGGCAAAGGTCGCGTTGGCAACGCCGGAGATGACGGTTAGCAGCCGACCCGGGAGAAGAAGGCAGCGGCGACGAGGCCGATCAGGAAGGCGACAGTGGGCTGTCCGCTGGACAGAGCCACCGCGACCCCCGTGATGGCGGCGACGGCGATCAGGAGCAGGACGATGCCCATGAGCACCTTCATGCCGTTGATCGATCCGTGCGCCGCGGGCGGCAGATCGGTGCGGACTTTCTCCACGCGGCCCTCGTGTGGTCCGAGCATCCTGCGTCCCCTCCCCGGAGTGATGAGGAGCACAGTGTAGCCCATAGTGTGACTGGCGCCACAACATGTAGATGACCTAATTGTCTGTGTCATCAACGGATCCCGTGGTGGTATCACGCAGATCGGGGCCGCGTGGCAGTGTTGGTCTGCGTGACGAACGGACCAGCCAAACGGTCCAAAAAAGGACCCCGGGTGCGCACCGCGCTCGTCGGCCTCGGTAGGCCAAGGCCGCGCGACGCATTCGCCGGTCTCGTCACCGGACTGTTCTCGATCCCCGAGGGCATGGCGTACGCCAGTATCGGCGGGTTCAACCCCGTCGCTGGGCTGTACTCGGGGATGGTCTCGACGATCCTCGGCTCGGTGTTCGCCAGGACCGTGCTGATGGTAACGACGCTGACCAGCGCGCTCGCCCTGTCGTCGCGCAGCGTGTTGACCGCGGCCGGCCTCGACCCCGGGAACCCGGCGAACGTCGCAGCGCTCACCCTGGTCGTCGGCGTCGTGATGCTGGTATTCGGGCTGCTGAAGTTCGGTGCCATCATGAACTTCGTCTCCAACGCTGTGATGACTGGGTTCACCACCGGCATCGCCGTGCAGATCATCGCGGGCGTCATCTTCGACGCCACCGCGTACAAACCCCAGAGCCACAACACTCTTCGCAAGTTCGTCGAGGCCTTCGCCAACGTCGGCTCCTGGCAGCTCGCGCCGTGTCTGGTCGCCCTATCGACGGTCGTGGTGTGGGCGGCGTTCCACCTCGTCAAGCCGCTGAAGGCGTTCGCGACGCTGATTGCACTCGTCGTGGTCACCACCGCCGTCGCGCTGCTTCACGTCCAGGTCGAGACCGTCGGAGACATCGCGTCGATCCCCAATGCGTTGCCGCCCTTCGTGTTACCGAACTTCGACGCCGTCCCCGGCCTGCTGGGCGGCGGGCTCGCGGTGGCGCTCGTCGGCCTCGCGCAGGCGGCGGGCATCTCCGCGGCAGTGCCCAACCCCGACGGCAGCCGGTCCAACACGTCGCGCGACTTCACCGCGCAGGGGGTGGCCAACCTCGCGGGCGGTTTCTTCGGCGCACTGCCGACGGGTGGGTCGTTGTCCCGCACCGGCGTTGCGACGTCCGCCGGGGCCCAGACGCGATGGGCGGGCATCTTCGCGGGCGTGTGGCTGACGGTCCTCGTCGTCGTGGCAGGTTCACTGGCCGAACTGATTCCGATGCCCGTCATCGGCGGCCTGATCCTCGTCATCGGCGCCGAACTGGTGGCAGGCCGGTGGGCCGACATCATGCTGGTGCTGCGGACCGCACCGCTGTCGGCGGTGGCCATGGTCATCACGTTCGTGGCCACCACCGAACTGCCGCTGCACCAGGCGATCCTGATCGGGGCCATCACGTCACTTGTGCTCTACTGCGTGAAGGCGTCGCAGTCGGCCACGCTGGTGGCATTGCGTCCTGCCCCGGACGGCGGATGGGACCGCGCCGACGTCCCCGACACCTGCCCGAGCAACGAGGTGACCGTGCTGCACTATGCGGGTGTCGGGCTGTTCGCCGAGGTGCCGCGCATCGACGAGCTATGGCCCAAGGTGAACGATTCCAGCAATGCCGTCGTCGTGTTGAGCATGGGCACGATGCCCGACGTGCCGTCGTCGAAGGTCATCCGTGCGATCCGCAAATGGGCCACTGACCTCGAGGGCAATGGAGGCCGCTTGTTCATTGCCGGGGTCAGTCCCGCCGCCGAGAAGGTGCTCGACCGGGGCGGCATCACCGACGTGTTGGGCGACGACGGAATCCTCCCCGCCACGACCCGGGTCTTCGGAGCGGTCGACGAGGCCCTCGCGCGGGGCCGGCGATGGATCGCCGAACGCTCCGAAACGTCGACCGACTGACTTCCGACCGCCGTGATTCAAACCTCGGGGACCGGTGTCAGCCGCACAGCTCGTTGGCCGCGGCCTCGGCGGCGACGATCACCGCGGCCTGGCGGCTAGGGGCGAGTTGCGACCACGGGGTGTCGAAGGTGCCCGGCCCCGGCGCGTCCGACGACTGAACGCTCGCGAGATAGGGCTCGAACTGGATCTTCGGATCGCCGCCCTGCGCGGTCATCCACGTCTTCGCTGCCTGACAGGCCTGGAAGTACTCGTCCTCGGTCGACTCGGCGGGCGCACCCACCGCCGTCGTGACACCCCCGGGGGACTGCCCGACTGCGCCGGGGGCAGCAGTGTGCGTCTCCAATGACGACGTGGCCGTGGTGGCGTCGGGCGCAGGCGCCTGCGCCGACGTCGACGGGCCCCCTTCCGACCCCGACGAGCACGCGCCGAAGGCGGCGCAACCGACGGCGGTCATGGCGAGCACGGCGAGTATCCGGTGGCTGCGCATGAGGTCAATCTATGCAACACTCGGCACCGTGCTGGAGCGGACCACCTTTCAGGAGTGTTGTCGGGCTTGACGCCCGTCCTCGACCGTCCGCCTCCCCTGGAGTCCGCACCCCATGGCCCTCACCTCACCGTCGCTCGTCGCCCCCACCCGGCTACGCCTTCCCGATCTTCTTCATGCCACCGACCACGCCGCGGACGCAGTTCTGTCCGGCCGCTATGACCACGTGATGCCGCCCGGCGGCCCACCGACCGACGATCGTTGGTTCACCCGGCTTCACGGCGACGACGAACTCGACGTGTGGCTCATCAGTTGGGTGCCCGACCGGTCCACCCAACTGCACGATCACGGCGGCTCGTTGGGTGCCCTGACCGTCGTCTCGGGTGCGCTGGCCGAAACTCGTTGGGACGGCGAGGCGCTGCGCCGCCGCAAACTCTCCGCCGGTGACCAGGCAGCCTTCCCGCTGGGCTGGGTGCACGACGTGACGTGGACGCGGGACCGCGCCACCGCGGTCGGCCGCAAAGGCATCACCTTGAGCAGCCCCACGCTAAGCGTGCACGCCTACTCGCCGCCGCTTACCGCGATGTCGTACTATGAGGTCACCGATCGAAATACGTTGCGCCGCAACCACACCGAGTTGACGGACAAACCGGAGGGGGACTGATGGCCACCGGCAGCCGCATCGACGCAGTGCTCGACAGCGCCCGCGCCCGGTTGGCCAGGCTCGACGCCCGCGACGTACCCGTCGCGCTAAACCGCGGCGCCCTGCTCGTCGACATCCGACCCGCCGCCCAACGCGCGCGTGAGGGCGACGTGCCCGCCGCGTTGGTCGTCGAACGAAACGTGCTGGAGTGGCGGTGTGACCCGACCAGCGACGCGCGGCTACCCGAGGCGGTCGGCGACGACGTCGAATGGGTGATCCTGTGCTCCGAGGGCTACACGTCGAGTCTCGCCGCGGCGGCACTGCTGGACCTCGGTCTGCACCGCGCCACCGACGTCGTCGGCGGATACCACGCGTTGAAGGCGACCGGAGTGCTGGCGCAACTCAACTGACGGCGTCAGCTCGAATATCCCCTCAGCAGCAACGGTCGCAGCTGCTCGGTCTTCTCAGGTGTCCAGCCGGGCGGCTGGAGGATGGCCGCCCACGCATTCGCGACATCGCGAATGTAGACGTGACCGTGCCCGTCCGGCACGTCGATGGCGACCGCCATGTCCGCGGATACCTGGAGGAACGTCACCACGGGGATCCACTCCATGCGTGGCGACACGTCGTAACCGCGGGGCTCGCGCAGCCAATCGGGTTTGGCGAACAGCAGATCCGGGTTCCACCACGCGATGGGGTCCGACGCGTGCTGCATGTACAGGACGCGGCGCGCCCCCCATGGGTCCGTCGGACGGTCGAGGTCCTCCGGCTTGGCCGCGAAGCGGACGTTCTCGCCCTTGTCGTAGATGGGTAGCCACTGCGGCGAGCCCTCGTCGCGATTGTTCGTCAGGTCGGCCCAGATGGTGTTGTTGAACGTGGGCCCGGAGAACAGCGCGCCATCGGTGCGCGCGATGACGTTGTTCAGCGAGAGGAACGGTGCCTCGCCGCCGAACGAGCCGAGGCTCTCGCCGAACACCACCAGTTTCGGGCGCTGGTTCTCCGGCCGCTCCCGCACCAGCTCGTCGACCGCTTCGAACAGCGCCTGGCCGGCTTGGCGTGCGTTCTCCTTGTCGACCAGGAACGACAACCAGCTGGGCAGGTACGAGTACTGCATCGACACGATCGCGGTGTTGCCGTTGTACATGTACTCCAAGGCCGACGCCTCGGCCGCGTTGATCCAGCCGGTGCCCGTCGTCGTGGCGACGGCGACCACTTCGCGGTCGAGTCCGTGCGTGCGTAGGAGTTCCTGTGCGGCCAGCTTGGCCGTCGCCCTGATGTCGTCGTGTGAATTGAGTCCCGCGTAGGCGCGGATCGGCTCGACGGCCTTGGCGCCGTTGAACTCGCTGAGTTGGTCGACGGTGGGGCCGCCGGCGACGAAGATGCGGCCTTGGTGTCCAAGCGATTCCCAGGACACACCCGACTGCGGACCGCCCGAGCGCAAAGTGCTATTCGGAGCGGGGGTGTCGGGGTCGAGTTCGTCGTTGACCCTTGCGAACGACTTGTTCAGAAAGTCCATCCCGACGCGCACGACGACGCCGTTGAGCAGCGCAACGGTCACGACTAACAGCAACCCGACGACGACCACCACCGACACCCGCGGCGGTGCCACACGATCCAACTGACGGACCAGGTAACGCACCAATTTGCCGATCAGCTGGCCGATCTCGACGAAACCGAACAGGAAGAGCAGCCCCAGCACCGCGGTCAGGGGATGGTCCCAGAAGCGCAGCCGCGGCACCTCCATGAAGTCGCGGACGTCGTCCTGCCACACGTGGAACCAGATGATCGCGAGGACCTGCCCGACGATGCCGACGGCCACCAGGGTTAGCCACGCCCACCGCGGCGCCGCCGGGCTGGACTCCTTCGAACGCATGTAGCGCACCAGCCAGACGCCGAACACGCCCAGCGCGTAGCCGATTGCCCCAGCCGCGCCGCTGACGATCCCCTGGAAGAGCGGGCCACGCGGGAGCAGCGACGGTGTCAACGACAGCCAGACGAACACCAATCCGACAGCGGTTCCGAAGAACGTGTAGTGGCGAAGCCACCATGCGCTCTTGGCCGGTGTGGCGGACTCGCCTTCGGGGGCGGCCACGGGTGGCGCGGTCGTGGCGGGTTCGTCCGACTCCATGGGGGTATCGGCTTGAGTGTCTGAAGTGCCCGTCACGCCACGAAGATTAACGGTGCGTGAAGTTCGGTGGGCGCTTCTCGCTGAACGCGGCCATGCCCTCGGTCTGATCGTCGGTGGCGAACGCCGAATGGAACAGTCTGCGTTCGTAGAGCAAGCCTTCGGCCAAGGTGGATTCGAACGCCCGGTTGACGGCCTCCTTGGCCATCCTCGCGGCCGAAAGTGACATGCCCGCAATGGTCGTCGCGACGGACCGGGCTTCGTCGAGCAGGGTGTCGGCGGCCACCACCCGCGACACCAGGCCGCTGCGATCGGCCTCCGCGGCGTCGATGGTGCGGCCCGTGAGGATCAGGTCCATCGCCTTGGCCTTGCCGATGGCGCGGGTCAGCCGCTGCGAGCCGCCCATGCCGGGCAACACGCCGAGTTTGATCTCGGGCTGACCGAACTTGGCGGTGTCCGCGGCGATCAGCACGTCGCACATCATCGCGAGCTCGCATCCCCCGCCGAGCGCATAGCCGGCCACTGCGGCGATGGTGGGTGTGCGGGTAGCCGCGAACTTCGCCCATGGCGCGAAGAAGTCGGAGGAGAAAACGTCTGCGAATGACAGGTCGGCCATCTCCTTGATGTCCGCGCCTGCCGCGAACGCCTTCTCGTTGCCGGTGATGATGATCGCGCCGATGCCGGGATCGGAGTCGAATTCAGCTGCTGCCGTGGTGACTTCGTGCATCACCTGGCTGTTGAGCGCGTTGAGGGCCTTGGGCCGGTTCAACGTGATGAGGCCGACGCGGCCCTCGGTCGTGACGAGGATGGTCTCGTAGCTCTTGCCTAGAGTCACAGCTGCTCCTATTCGGGGAGGGTGAGGTCGGGATCGGCGGGGGCGAAGTAGGCCTCGACGTCGGAGGTGCCGCACAACGCCAGGGTTGCGGGCGACCACTTGGGGTTGCGGTCCTTGTCGATGAGCAGGGCGCGGATCCCCTCGACGAGGTCGTGCGAACGCAACGATGCGCATGACGTCCGAAACTCCTGGCGCAGTACGTCTTCCAGCGAATCCAGCTTGGCCGCACGGCGGATGGCCTCGAGTGTGACGGCCAACGCGATGGGGGAGCGGGTGGCGATCAGATTGGCGGCGTCGTCCGCAGGTCCTGCGTCATGGCCGCGCAGGGCGGCGAGGATGTCGGGCACCGTCTCGCCCGAGAAGCACTCGTCGATCCAGTGTCGTTGGGCGAGAAGCGGACTGGCAGGTGGCTCGGCGGCGTGTGCGGCCAGGGCGGCGTCGGTGCCGTTGGCGACCACCGCGGCCGTGAAGGCGCCGAGGGCCTCGTGCGGCACGAAGTGGTCGGCGAACCCCATTGCGATGGCGTCGGCGCCGGTGAAGGGGGCACCGGTGAGCGCGGCGTGCAGACCCAGTTGCCCGGGAGCCCGCGACAACAGGTAGGTGCCGCCGACGTCGGGGATGAACCCGATGCCCACCTCGGGCATGCCGACCTTGGTGGTGTCCGTGACGACGCGAACGCCCGCGTGCGCGCTGATCCCGACGCCGCCGCCCATCACGATGCCGTCCATCACCGCCACGTATGGCTTGGGGTAGCGCGCGATGCGGGCGTTCAACACGTACTCGTCGTGCCAGAAGGCGCGCGTGTTGGCACCGCCCACCTGGGCGTCGTGATAGATCGCGACCACGTCGCCGCCGGCGCACAATCCGCGCTCGCCCGCGCCGGTCAACAGCACGGTGTGGACGGCAGGGTCGTGTTCCCACTCGTCGAGTGCCTTGGCGAGTTCCGCCACCATGACGTCGGTGAGCGAGTTGATGGCCTTGGGCCGGTTCAGCGTCACGCGGCCTACACCGGCGTCGACGCTTACTAGGATGTCCTCGTTTTCTGGGGCCACGGCTATGCAATCTAGATCGTCTCCCGATCGTCTTGCGCGACGGGTAACCTTTCCCAAGAAGTTCACAGGTTCGGCGTGGTGTCGGGAACCAAGGCCCGTCGCCACACGTTGAGTTAGCGTTCGCAATGGGTGAACCAGAGCATTAGGAGAGGATCCGACGGTGCGCGAGAGCAGCAACCCGGTATTCAAGTCCCTGCCGAAGACGCAGGGTGGATACGCGCAGTTCGGTACCGGAGCCGCCGGCTACGGTGCTCAGGCGGTACACGCCGACCCGTACGCGGCCCAGCCGTACACGGATCAACAGGCGGGCGTCGTTCGGCCGCTGACCATCGACGACGTCGTCACCAAGACGGCATTCACGCTGGCAGTGCTGACCGTAGCCGCGGTCGCCTCCTACTTCCTGGTCGCGATCAACCCCGCGCTCGCCATGCCGCTCCTCGTTGTGGGGATGCTAGGTGGCATCGGGCTGTTGCTCTTCGCCATGTTCGGCCGCAGGCAGGACAACCCGGCGATCGTGCTGAGCTACGCAGCGTGCGAGGGCTTGGTGGTCGGTGCGTTCTCGTTCGTGGTCGCCAATTTCGTGGTTTCCGGCATCAGCGCCGGTGCCCTGATCAGCCAGGCAGTCGTCGGCACCCTGGGCGTGTTCTTCGGCATGCTCGTCGTGTACAAGACGGGCGCCATCCGCGTGACGCCGAAGCTCACCCGATGGATCGCAGCGGCCGGTATCGGCGCGGTCGTACTGATGCTCGTCAACCTGGTGGTCGGACTGTTCACCCATGGCGCTGGCCCGCTGCGCGACGGCGGACCCATCGCGATCCTCTTCTCGCTCCTGATGATCGGTCTGGCGGCGTTCTTCTTCCTGACCGACTTCGACGCCGCCGACCAGATGATCCGCGCCGGCGTGCCGTCGAAGGCCGCGTGGGGCATCGCGCTCGGGCTGACGGTCACTCTGGTGTGGCTGTACCTGGAGATCCTGCAACTGCTCAGCTACTTCAACAGCGACTAGCAGCCAACCCCCGAAAGCCCGGCACTCATGTGCCGGGCTTTCTTTTTGCCCAACCTCCTTGCCCCGCCCCCGCGCCAGCGTCGAGTCTGCTGACAGATCGCGATTCGTCCACAAATCGCGATCTGGCCGCAGACTCCACGCGATTGATGTGGCGAAGTCGTACGCATGGACATCTTCAATCGGCCGTTCATTGGAAGCGAGGCGCTGGCCGCGGGTCTAGTCGCCAAACATGAACTGCGGAACAGCTACACCCCCGTGTTCCCCGACGTCTATGCGCACCCGAAGCTGGAACTGACCCTCGCCCACCGGGCACGTGCGGCGTGGCTGTGGTCGCACCGCGAGGGTGTCATCGCTGGACTGACAGCGTCGGGCCTGCATGGCGCCAAGTGGATCGACGACAGCGCACCGATCGAACTCGTGGCGCCCAATGCCCGGCCGCCCCATGGCATCCGCACCTTCGACTATTGGCTGCCGTCAGACGAGTACGTCGACGTCGAGGGCATGCGTGTGGTGACGCGGGAGCGCGCAGCGTTCGACATCGGACGCCGTGGGCGCGTCGGCGAAGCGGTGGCGCGACTCGACGCGCTCGGAAACGCGACCCGATTTCAAGTCAACGACGTCGCGAATCTTGCGCTGCGGCATAGGCGCGCAAGAGGTCTGCGGCAGCTGACGGTAGCGCTCAGCCGCTACGATCCCGGCGCCGAGTCGCCGAGGGAGTCATGGCTTCGGCTCCTACTGGAGGACGAGGGGTTTCCGAGGCCGCAGACCCAGATACCGATACTTGGGCCCTACGGCAGGCCGCTTTACTTTCTCGACATGGGTTGGGAGGACGTGATGATTGCCGTCGACTACGACGGCGAGGACCACCGTGAGCGTGCTCGCTTCGGCAAGGACCTGGTTCGATCGGAATACATTGCCCGTCTTGGATGGATCCATATTCGGGTGATGGCGGACCACCGCAGACCGGACATCGTGCGTCGAGTGCGCCAAGCACGCGATTCCAGACTGCGGTGAGATCGCGAAATCGTTGCGAACCGCGATCTCACCGCAGACTCGAGCGGAAACCTATGAAAGCCGCTCCACGACCATCGCCATGCCCTGGCCACCGCCGACGCACATCGACTCGATGCCGAACGTCTTGTCGTACGTCGACAGGTTGTTGAGCAGCGTCGCCGTGATGCGGGCACCCGTCATGCCGAACGGGTGGCCCAAGGCGATCGCGCCGCCGGAGACGTTGAGCTTGTCCTCGTCGATGCCGAGCTCGCGCGCCGAGCCGAGCACCTGAACGGCGAACGCCTCGTTGATCTCGACCAGGTCGATGTCGGAGATCTTCTTGCCCGCCTTGGCCAGCGCCTTCTTGATGGCTTCGATCGGCCCCAGGCCCATGATCTCCGGCGACAGGCCAGAGACCCCGGTCGACACGATGCGCGCCAACGGGGTCAGCCCCAGCTCCTTGGCCTTGGTGTCGCTCATGATGACCACCGCGGCGGCGCCGTCGTTGAGCGGACACGCATTGCCCGCGGTGATCGTGCCGTTGGGCCGGAACACCGGGTTCAGCTGGCTGATCTTCTCGTAGGTGGTCCCGGCCCGGGGGCCATCATCAGTCGTGACGGTGGTTCCATCCGGCAGCTTGACCGGCACGATCTCGCGTTCGAAGAAGCCGCTCTTGATGGCGTCCTCGGCGCGGTTCTGGCTGCGAACGCCCCAGTGGTCCTGGTCCTCACGGCTGATGCCGGTGTACAGCGCGACGTTCTCGGCGGTTTGGCCCATCGCGATGTAGAAGTCGGGGATCTTGCCGTCGTCGCGCGGGTCGTGCCATTCGTCGGCGCCGGCCGATTGTGCCGTGGTGCGCTCCTGCGCCTCGCTGAACAACGAGTTCTTGCTGTTCGGGGCACCGTCGGCCGCACCGACGCCGAACCGCGAAACCGTCTCGACGCCCGCGGAGATGAACACGTCGCCCTCGCCGGCCTTGATGGCGTGGAAGGCCATCCGCGTGGTCTGCAGTGACGACGAACAGTAGCGGTTCACCGTGGTGCCGGGCAGGAAGTCGTAACCGAGTTCGACGGCCACCGCGCGGGCGACGTTGTAGCCGGCTTCACCGGCGGGCTGGGCGCAACCCATCATCAGGTCGTCGATGTCCTTGGGATCCAGCGACGGCACCTTGTCGAGCGCGGCGCGCACCATCTGCGCGGCCAGGTCGTCCGGACGCATGGTGGCCAGAGATCCCTTGGCCGCGCGTCCGATTGGCGAGCGCGCGGTAGCGACGATGACGGCTTCAGGCATGAATGCTCCTAGGTCGAATTCGGCGTTCCACGCCGGCGGTCGAGAGTGACTACCCGAGAACCTAGCTCGTCACGGGCGCGACGATCGGCGCGGGTACGCCCGTCGTTCGACGCCACAGCCGGCTGATCTGGCCGACTCGGCCCAGTAGCGCGCCTGCGTCGAGCGACCGTGACGGCAGCGGCGCTGCATCGTCAGCTTCGCTCGTGAACTCTCCCAACGCATTACAAAGCGCGGGCAACAACTGTTTGGCGGCCAGCGCGTAGCCGGCCGCGGACGGGTGGAACATGTCCGACGAGAACAGCACCTCGGGGGCCTTGAAGAACTCGGGCGCGAGCAGGTCCGAGAACGGCACTGCGACGCCGCCTGCACCCCGGACGGCGGAGGCTTGCAACCGTGCCAGGCGCAGCCCGCGCGTGCGCGCCACCCATCGCAACGGCTGCGGGATCGCGGTGATGACGCCGAAGTCGGGGCAGGTGCCGACCACGACGACTGCGCCGCTGCGCCGCAACCTCCCCACCGCAGCGCCGAGCCGCTTCGCGGACGGCGCGATGCCGTTCACCGCGGTGATGTCGTTGGCGCCGATCATGACGACCGCGGCGTCGGGCGGTGACCCCGCGACGAACATGGCGTCGATCTGCCCCGACAACCCCTTTGAAGTGGCGCCGACGATCGCCTTGGTGCTGAGCCGAATCCGCTTGCCCGACACCTTGGCGAGGCCGCGCGCGATCAGCACGCCGGGCACATCTTCGGCATCGAGGCAGCCGTACCCGGTCGCGGTCGAGTCGCCGAACACCATCAGGTGTACGTCGAACGGTAAACCCCGATGCCACTTCTCGACTGGGCCACCCGCAGGCGAATAGACACCATCGGCACGGGGTGGGACGTCCCAGGACTTGGGGATGACGCGGCGAGCCTTGTCGGCCTGCACGTTCAGCAGGTTACGGGCTCCCAGTACGGCGGAACCCGTCGACGCGACAGCGGCCGCGGCGGCGAGCGCAACGATCGACCGGCGCGGTGCACGTATGCCCACGCGATCAGTTTAGAGCCGATCCGGCCGCGATCCGCGTGGCGGCGTGCGAGAGGCGGTCACATTGAGGTATCAAGTCCGGTACGAATTCGGGATCTTCGTTTGTTGAAGTAATCGTAGGTGTCAAGCTAAGTAACCTGGTTGGCTAAGGAAGTAGCAGGCACCGAGCTCTACAACGGCGTAGGAAGTGGTGGCGATGACGGCACCGAGCAAGGTACACAGACCCTCCCTGACTGGCATAAGTCCAGTTAGAAGGCACAAACCGCGTCGATTTCCGGTAAGCGACGGTGCGCCGGTCGAGGTGGTCGAAGACGGCGCGAGCATCGCCGGACGGTTGTTTGCCCTGGCTGCGATGCTGACCATCAAGCCAACTTTGACCATTGGGAGCTACGCGCCGCGAGTGCCGTGGCCTTGGGAGCTCGTCGACTTCGCGTGCCGCGTACTGCGGCCGGCCCCGGGAACCGTCCGCGCGACGATCTCGCTGCCCAACTGCACCGCCCAGCTGGTGCGCGCGGCGGGGGTGCTTCCCGCCGACGGCAAGCGCAGCGTCGTGCTCTACATGCACGGTGGGGCGTTCCTGACGTGCGGCGCGAATTCGCACGGCCGATTGGTTACGGCGTTGTCGAAGTTCGCCGACAGCCCGGTGCTCGTCGTCAACTACCGCATGGTCCCGAAGTTCTCCATCGGGCAGGCGATGGACGACTGCTACGACGCCTACGAGTGGTTACGGACGGCGGGTTATGACCCCGAGCAGATCGTGTTGGCCGGAGATTCCGCTGGCGGCTACCTGTCGTTGGCGCTGGCCGAGCGGGTCCACGCCGAAGGCGAGCTGCCCGCGGCGGTGGTGACCATGTCCCCACTGTTCGAGATCGACAACGACGGGCGTGCGCAGCATCCGAACATGCGCTCGGACGCGATGTTCCCGCCAAAGGCGTTCGAGGCCTTGGTCGAACTGATCGAGGGTGCGGCCAAGCGGCAGAGGGAAGAGGTTTACGAGCCGCTCGACCACATCGAGCCGGGACTGCCCCGCACGCTGATCCACGTGTCGGGATCCGAGGTTTTACTCAACGATGCGCGAAAGGCCGCGCACATGCTGGCCGCCGCCGGCGTGCCGGTCGAGGTGCGCGTCTGGCCGGGGCAGATGCACGTCTTCCAGCTTGCTTCGCCGACGGTGAAGGAGTCGACTCGTTCGCTGCGGCAGATCGGTGAGTACATCCGAGAGGCCACCTGGTAAGCCCTGCCTGGATCGAAATCCCGCGGCCTGACACGATGGACGCATGCGGATCGCAGGGCACATCAGTGAGCTCATCGGCAACACGCCTCTGGTACGGCTGAACTCCGTTGTGCCCGAAGGGGCGGGCGTCGTCGCAGCGAAGATCGAATACCTCAACCCAGGTGGGAGCAGCAAGGACCGCATCGCCGTCAAGATGATCGACGCCGCCGAGGCCAGCGGTGAACTCAAGGCGGGCGGGACGATCGTCGAGCCGACGTCGGGTAACACCGGTGTCGGGTTGGCGCTAGTCGCTCAGCAGCGCGGCTACAAGTGCATCTTCGTCTGCCCGGACAAGGTGAGCGAGGACAAGCAGAACGTGTTGCGGGCGTACGGCGCTGACGTCGTGGTGTGCCCGACCGCGGTGCCACCGGACCACCCCGACAGCTACTACAGCGTGTCCAACCGGCTCGTCGAGGAGATCGACGGTGCCTGGAAGCCCGACCAGTACTCGAACCCCATGGGCCCGGAGAGCCACTACGAGACGACGGGCCCCGAGATCTGGGCCGACACCGACGGCAAGGTCACGCACTTCGTCGCGGGCGTCGGCACCGGCGGGACCATCACCGGCACCGGGCGGTACCTCAAGGAGGTGTCGGGCGGTGCGGTTCAGATCATCGGCGTTGATCCCGAGGGTTCGGTGTACTCGGGGGGCACCGGTCGGCCATATCTGGTCGAGGGTGTCGGCGAGGACTTCTGGCCTGCGGCCTACGACCCGAACATCGCCGACGAGATCATCGCCGTGTCCGATGCGGACTCCTTCGAGATGACGCGTCGGCTGGCCCGTGAGGAAGCGCTCCTCGTAGGCGGTTCCTGCGGCATGGCAGTGGTCGGAGCCATCAAGGTGGCCGAGCGGGCCGGACCCGACGCGGTCGTGGTGGTGTTGCTCCCAGATGGCGGGCGTGGCTATCTCTCAAAGGTTTTCAACGACGCGTGGATGTCGTCGTACGGGTTCCTGCGCAGCCGGCTCGACGGCTCGATCGAGCAGTCCACCGTCGGTGACGTGCTGCGGCGCAAGTCGGGTGCGCTGCCCGATCTGGTGCATACGCACCCATCGGAGACGGTGCGCGACGCCATCGGAATCCTGCGCGAATACGGCGTTTCACAAATGCCGGTCGTTGGAGCGGAGCCGCCGGTGATGGCCGGAGAGGTCGCGGGCAGCGTCGCGGAACGGGAGTTGTTGTCGGCCGTATTCGAAGGTCGAGCAAAGCTTGCGGACGCCGTGTCGCAGCACATGAGCCCGCCGCTACCGCTCATCGGCGCGGGCGAACTCGTCCACACGGCGGCCAAGACGCTGCGCGAATGCGACGCCGTAATGGTGGTCGAGGACGGCAAACCCGTTGGCGTGCTGACCCGTCACGACCTGCTGGGATTCCTGTCGGATGGCAGTCTCGGCCGCTAGGCACGGTGTGGGCGAGGTTATGAAAGCCTCGCGCTGTCACGAAAGCCGTTAGCTTGAGCAAGAATTGCCGCGGCGCTGCTCAGGGCGGTAATGAAGTTCCGACGATGACCGTCTGTCTGAGGATGTTCTGAGATAGGGTTACACCGCCAATTCCCAGCTAACTCACCACTTGGAAAGGCGTCGATGACATATAGTCCGTCACCTCGGGGGAATGACCCGCCGACTCGGCCTCCCGGATACGACCAGCCACTGCCTCCGCCGCCTGCTCGGGTTGGCGGCGCGTTGTCACCGGATGCATACACGTCATGGCTGACGCGCGTGCTCGCATGGCTCATCGACTGGTTGGGTCCGTTGATCATCTCCGCGATTGGCATCATCTACTTCTTCATCGATGCGTCCAAGCAAGTGACCGAATGCATTACGCCCGAATCGGAGTATGACCTAGGCGAGTTCTGCATGAGCGGCAACCAGGGTTGGACGACTACTGGTCTCATCGTGCTGCTGTTGACTTCGCTGATTTCCCTGGCATTCGCCATCTGGAACTACGGGTTGAAGCAGGGCACCACCGGATCTAGCATCGGGAAGGGAATCATGAAGTTCAAGGTGGTGAGCGAGGAGACGAGGCGGCCGATCGGTTTCGCCATGTCCATCGTCCGCCAGCTCGCGCACGCCATCGACGTTGCCATCTGCTACATCGGATACCTGTTCCCGTTGTGGGACGCCAAACGCCAGACGATCGCCGACAAGCTGATCAAGACGATCTGCTTACCCATCTAACGAACTCGCGAAGCGCCGGCCCGGGAACCAACGTCCTCGGCCGACGACTTGCGAACTACGGCAAGACATCTCAGAGGAGTTGCAATGACCGATCAACCCCCTCCGCCCGGTAGCTACCCGCCGCCGCAGGGCGGTAACCCGCCTCCGCCTCCCGCCCCGCCGGCTGGTTATCCGCCGCCTCCTCAAGGTGGCTACCCACCACCGCCACCACCAGGTAGCTACCCGCCGCCGCCCCAGGGGGGTTATCCGCCGCCGCGACCGGGTGGCTATCCGCCGCCGCCACCACCAGGTGGCTATCCGCCGCCCCCGCAGGCGGGCTATCCGCCGCCTCCGCCGCCCGGCTACCCGATGCAACCTCCCGGCGGCTTCGCTCCTCCCGGCAGCCCGGGCTACGGCGTGCCACCGGCGTACGACGTCGGCCAAGCCTTCGGATGGGCGTGGAACAAGTTCACCAAGAACGCTGTGCCGCTGATCGTTCCGACACTGGTGTACGGCCTGATCGTGGCCGCCGTAGTCGGAATCTTCGGTGGCATCGCGCAGGCCTTGGCGCCCACAACCGACTACGCCTACAGTCCGGACTCCGGCTACGCCTTTTCGTGGGAGTTCGGTCCCGCCAGCATCGCGGTATCGGTCCTCGGCCTACTGGTGCTGATCGTGATCGGCGGGGCGATATCGTCCGCATACATGGCCGGACTGTTGGACGTCGCGAATGGTCAGCCGGTGACGATCGGGTCATTCTTCAAGCCGCGCAACGTCGGTGCGGTCGTGCTCGCGAGCCTGATCGTGGGTGTGCTTACGTCGATCGGGTTCGCGCTGTGCTATCTCCCCGGACTCGTCGTGGCGCTGTTCACCATGTTCACCACCGTCGTCCTCATCGACCGGAACCTTTCGCCGATCGACGCGGTCAAGGCGAGCATCGACATCGTCAAGGCGAACCTCGGCCAGTCGATACTCGCGTACCTGATCGCCGGCCTGATCACGTCCGTCGGACTCCTCGTGTGCGGCATCGGAATCTTCGTCGCGGCCCCGGTAGCGGCGCTGTTCCTGGTGTACACCTATCGCAAGCTCAGTGGCGGCCAGGTCGCACCGCTCACGCCCTGATCAATCGATTCACGCTGGGAGGGCAGGCGGAGTGGACCACGACAGGCCCACTCCGCCTCGCGGTAGTGGACCCGCCCCTGCCGTTGAGCTCATGTGGCTCACCAGGATTCGTGCCTGCGATGGCGCGCCGATGGGCTCCTGGCGTTCGACCATGCGACAGCTGACGCACGGACTCCAGCTGCTGAGCCTGGCTTTTACAGAGGTGTGCGTGCCCGCCGCCGTGCGACGCGTTGGTCGTCCGCCTCTTCGAACCGTTCAGCATCCAGTCGGACAGTCCGCGCCGAACGGCCGCCGGACACGGTTACCCTGATCGACGATGAGTGAGCAACGCAGCAAGGCAGAGGCGTACCGTGCCTACGGTCCGGCGACCAGGGCGATTCATGCCGGATACCGACCCGATCCGGCCACCGGCGCCGTCAATGCGCCCATCTACGCCAGTTCGACGTTCGCCCAGGACGGCGTAGGCGGGTTGCGCGGTGGCTTCGAGTACGCAAGGACCGGCAACCCGACGCGTTCGGCGCTCGAGGCGGGGCTGGCGGCCGTCGAACACGCGGCCTACGGGCGGGCGTTCAGCTCCGGCATGGCGGCCACCGACTGTGCACTGCGCGCGATGCTGCGCCCCGGCGACCACGTCGTCATACCCGACGACGCGTACGGCGGCACGTTCCGACTCATCGACAAGGTGTTCACGAAGTGGGGGGTCGAACACACTCCTGCAGCGCTGTCCGATCTCGACGCGGTGCGCGCGGCGATCACCGCCAAGACCAGACTCATCTGGGTCGAGACGCCGACGAACCCGCTGCTGTCGATCGCCGACATCGCCGCGATCGTCGAAGTGGCCTCGGCATCGGGCGCGAAGGTGTTGGTGGACAACACCTTCGCCTCGCCCGCACTACAACAGCCGCTGCGGCTGGGCGCCGACGTCGTGTTGCACTCGACGACGAAGTACATCGGTGGCCACTCCGACGTGGTCGGCGGTGCGCTGCTCACCAACGACGAGGAACTCGACGACGCCTTTGCGTTCCTGCAGAACGGGGCGGGTGCCGTGCCCGGCCCGTTCGACGCCTACCTCACGATGCGGGGGCTCAAGACGTTGATGCTCCGCATGGAACGGCACAGCGAGAACGCCACACTGGTCGCGGAGTTTCTTGCCGGGCATCCCGCCATCGAAACGGTGCTCTATCCGGGTTTGAACAGCCATCCCAATCACGACGTGGCGGCACGACAGATGAGCGCCTTCGGCGGCATGGTGTCGGTGCGGCTGAGGGGCGGCGTGGACGCGGCGCGCAACCTCTGTGCCAGGACCGAGGTCTTCATCCTCGCCGAGTCGCTCGGCGGCGTCGAGTCTCTCATCGAGCATCCGGGCGCTATGACCCATGCGTCCACCGCCGGTTCGCAGCTGGAGGTGCCCGACGATCTCGTGCGACTTTCGGTCGGCATCGAGGAGGCCGCCGACCTGCTCGGAGACCTCGAGCAGGCGCTACGTTAGGGCCGACCGCAACGCCGACGCCGTGACCGCGAGGTTCATCTCGGGGAGCGCCGTCGGATACTCGTCAACCCAACTGCCACTGGAGATCTCGGTGGCGCGCGCATGTACCCAGCGCCAGCCGCGATCGTTCAGACTCAGAAGCGCGCCGAGGCCGTCCGCGGCGTGCAGCAGTGACACGATGCCCGCCGTGGTCGGCGTCGGTGGCATGCGGTCGAACAACGCCGACAGCAGCGCCGAACGGGCCAGTGCCACGCGCTCCCGGTTGGTCAGTGGCCAGGCGTCGACGTCGTTGAATCGCCTGGCGGACAGCGGTATTCGCCTGATCTGCCCCAGCCGCTCGAGGTGCAGTGCGACGGCTTCCGACGAAACCTTGCGTAGCTTCGACACCGCGCCGGACGGGGCCATCGGTCGTTGGTGCAGAAGCCGGAACGCCGGCTCGACGATGGGGTCGAGTGGTCCGCCACCGACGAGCGCCACCAGCCGGCCAGCCTCGACTCGTTCGCCGGGCACGGCTGGCCGGATCCGGCACGCATAAGCGAGGTCGAGCAGCACCGCAGCCGCTAGGACCCGTTCGCAGCGGTCACGCTCCAGCGCGGGCTGAGCCGACGCGTTGTCGAGCAGCAGGAGGAAGAGGTCCTCGGCGATCTGCGCCATGAACGGACCGTAACCGCCTCGACGAGCTGGTGCGTCAGGAGTGGTATGGCACCGCGCTGTCGAGGGTGACCGTCATGGGCTTACCGCTGGGCAACGTGTACGTCACCTTTGCACCCACCTCTTTGTCGATGAGTGCAGCGCCGAGCGGCGAGTTGGGCGAGTAGACCTCGAGCTCGTCGCTGGTAACGCCCTCCTGCCGGGTGGCGATGAGGAACTTCTCCTTCACACCGTCCTCGAACGTCACTTCGACGACCGAACCGGGCAGGGCCACCCCGGACTTCGTTGGTGCCTCGCCGACCTTGGCGTTGTTCAGCAACTCCTGCAGCTGGCGAATGCGCGCTTCCTGCTGGCCCTGATCTTCACGGGCCTGGTGGTAACCACCGTTCTCGCGGAGGTCACCTTCTTCGCGGCGGTCGTTGATCTCCGCGGCGATGATGGGCCGGTTCGCGATCAGCGTGTCCAGTTCGTCCTTCAGTCGTTCGAAGGCTTCTTCGGTCAGCCAAGTGACCTGCGTGTCAGTCATGTCGTCGCGCTCCTGTCGTCGTCATCGTTCGCGCTTGTCGCGTCTGCAAAGTCGTGTGTGTTGCCGCGATCGCAAGCGCATATCCGCGCGAAAAAGCAGCAATACACGGCTCCCATGGGAACCGTGTACCCACTGATCATACCACCGCCAGGTCAACCGATTTTCACGAATTCGCAGTTCGGCGTTTGTCGTGTCGTTGCCGGACGGCCAGTCGTCAGGGCGCGCGCAGGTAGGTCGGAACGTCGGTTCCGCAACCGTAGACGTCGCCGACCACGGGTGGTTTGCTTGACTTGACGATGCCGCTGACCTGCACCGTTGGCTGCGTGGACGGGGGCACCAGGAGCTCACGCCTGCCCGTTTCGCCGCCGTCGAGCGAACGGGCCCGCACAATGCACACGACTTGCTGGGCGGGATCCTTGCGGGTCACGCTGATCGTCACCTCGACGGTCTCGTCGTCGATCAGTCGGTAACCGCTGAGTTCGCCCTTGACGTCACCGCTTCCCAGTCGTTGGAAGCCGATGAGCGCGGTCACCACGCCCGCCGCGACAATGAACAGGGTCAGGCCGATCGCGATGCCGCGGCGGGAGCGGCGCGACAGGCGCTGGCGCCCGTAGCGGGCGGCGGGACGCTCGATCACGAGTGGTTTGGGTTTCCTCAGATGGGTCCGGGTGGGCTGCGTCTACTAGGACTGGAACTATAGGGCTACCCACGGTGTTGAAAACTGACGAGCCTGGAACCGACCGACGAGTCCCGACGACTGAAGCGATCAGGTAGGAACGAGTGAGCGAACTGCGGTTGATGGCGGTGCACGCCCACCCGGACGACGAGTCCAGCAAGGGTGCGGCCACCACGGCCCGCTACGCCGCCGACGGTGCCCGCGTTTTGGTGGTGACGCTGACCGGCGGCGAGCGCGGCGACATCCTCAACCCGGCGATGGATCTGCCGGAGGTGCACGGGCGGATTCACGAGATCCGGCGCGACGAGATGGCCAAGGCCGCTGAGATCCTCGGTGTCGAGCACGCCTGGTTGGGGTTCGAGGACTCCGGACTGCCCGAGGGCGACCCGCCCCCGCCGCTACCCGACGGGTGCTTCGCAGTAGTGCCCCTCGAACAACCGACCGAGGCACTGGTCCGGCTCATCCGGGAGTTCAAGCCACACGTACTGACCACGTACGACGAGAACGGCGGCTATCCGCACCCCGACCACATTCGGTGCCACCAGGTGTCGGTCGCCGCGTACGAGGCCGCGGCCGACTACCTGTTGTTCCCCGACGTCGGCGAGCCGTGGAGCGTGTCCAAGCTGTACTACAACCACGGCTTCCTGCGGCAGCGGATGCAACTGATCCAGGACGAGTTCGCCAAACACGGCAAGGAGGGTCCGTTCGGCAAGTGGCTCGAACATTGGGATCCCGACAACGACATCTTCGCCAAGCGGGTGACCACGCGCATCGAGTGCTCCAAGTACTTCGCCCAGCGCGATGACGCTCTGCGCGCGCACGCCACCCAGATCGATCCGACCGGAGACTTCTTCGCCGCGCCGATCGAGTGGCAGCAGCAGTTGTGGCCCACCGAGGAGTTCGAGCTGGCGCGCTCGCGGGTGCGCGTCGACTTGCCCGAGACCGATTTGTTCGCGGGGATCGAGCCGTGACCGACGCCGTGATGACGATCGCCGGCCTGCTCGCCGATGACACGCCGCGCGACACCGGACCGGACTTCGGCAAGGCCAGCCCGTTGGGCCTCGTCATCGTGGTGATCCTGCTCATCGCGACGTTCCTGCTGGTGTGGTCGATGAACAACCGGCTGAAGAATCTGCCCGAGTCGTTCGATCCGGAGAGCCCCGAACCGGACCAGGCCGCCGATGACGGAACCGTCGGACTGCCCCGCGGGCCGAGCGAACCGACGGGGAACATTGGCGATCCGGACGGCAGCGATCCCCATGAGCGGCGGGGCTAACGCCCTCGGGGCGGCCACCAGCCCCTACCTGCGCCAGCACGCCGACAACCCGGTGCACTGGCAGCAGTGGACGCCCGAGGCGCTCGCGCAGGCCGCGTCTCGCGACGTACCGATCCTGCTGTCCATTGGGTACGCGGCCTGTCACTGGTGTCACGTGATGGCGCACGAGTCGTTCGAGGACCACGAAGTCGCCGCGGCGATGAATGCCGACTTCGTCTGCATCAAAGTGGATCGCGAGGAGCGGCCCGACGTCGACGCGGTCTACATGAACGCCACGGTCGCACTGACCGGCCAGGGTGGCTGGCCGATGACGTGCTTCCTGACTCCCGACGGCCGGCCGTTCTTCTGTGGCACCTACTACCCGAAGGCCGGGTTCCTCCAGCTGCTGGCCGCGGTGGCCGACACGTGGCAGAACCGACGCGCCGAGGTCGAGCAGGCCTCCGACCAAATCGCCGGTGAACTGCGCTCGATGGCGTCCGGACTGCCCGGTGGAGGGCCGGCCCCGGTTCCGGAGCTGTGCGACCACGCCGTGGCGGCGGTGCTACGCGACGAGGACACTGCGCGCGGCGGATTCTCGTCTGGTCCTCAAGGCGCACCGAAGTTTCCGCCGTCAGCGCTGCTGGAGGCGCTGCTGCGCAGCCACGAACGCACCGGTGACGTCGAGCCTTTGGCGGCGCTCGAGCGAACGTGCACGGCGATGGCCCGCGGCGGTATCTACGACCAACTCGCAGGCGGTTTCGCGCGCTACAGCGTCGACGCTTCCTGGGTGGTGCCGCACTTCGAGAAGATGCTCTACGACAACGCATTACTGCTGCGGGTCTACGCGCACTGGTGGCGACGTACACGAAACCCGTTGGCTCACAAGGTGACGATCGAGACCGCTAGATTCCTCATCGACGGACTGGGGGCCGATGGCATGTTCACGTCGTCGTTGGACGCGGACACCGACGGTCGCGAGGGCCTGACGTACGTCTGGACGCCAGAGGAGCTGCGCGACGTGCTCGGCGACGACGACGGGCATTGGGCTGCAACACTGTTCGCGGTCACCGACGCGGGCACCTTCGAGCACGGACGTTCGGTTTTGCAGCTGCCGGTCGACCCGGATGACCCCGAACGCTTCGAGCGGGTGCGTGCCAGATTGTCCGAGCACCGGCGCGAGCGACCGCAGCCGGGGCGCGACGACAAGGTGGTCACCGCCTGGAACGGCTTCGCGATCACCGCGCTGGCAGAGGCGTCGGTGGCACTCGATGCGCCCGAATTGCTCACCGCCGCAACGACGTGTGCACGCGCGATCGTCGACCTGCACGTCGTCGACGGGCGGCTGCGCCGGGCGAGCCTCGGCGGACGCGTCGGCGACAGCGCGGGCATTCTGGAGGATTACGCCGCCCTGGCGACCGGACTGCTGACGCTGTACCAGCTCACCGGGGACGCCGAGTGGCGACTGGCTGCGATGGCGTTGGTCGACGACGCAGTGGAGCACTTCGCCGACCCCGAACGCGTCGGCCACTGGTTCGATACTGCCGACGACGCCGAGCAACTGATGGTGCGGCCCGCCGACCCCGTCGACGGCGCCACCCCGGCGGGCGCGTCATTGGTGGCCGAGGCGCTGCAGTTGGCGGCACACCTGGCCCCTTCCGAGTCGGCCGAGCGCTACGGCGAATTCGCTGCCGCCACGTTGAGCGCGGGCACGCCGATTCTGGTGAAAGCGCCTCGATCCGGGGGACATTGGCTCGCCGTTGCCGAGGCCGCCGTTCGCGGGCCGCTTCAGCTGGCCGTGGCCTGCGACCCTGGCCGATCGGATCTGTTGGCTGCAGCGAGGACCTTGGCCCCCGGTGGCGCGATCGTCGTCGGCGGTGCCGCTGATTCGTCGGAGCTGCTGTCGGGGCGCGACCGGATCGGCGGCCGCGACGCCGTTTACGTGTGCCGCGGGCACGTGTGCGATCTGCCCGTCACGACCCCCGAAGAACTCGCTGCCGCCCTGAGCGCGTCCGTGTAGCGTGCCGCACATGGCGACGCCCGAACAGATCACCCAGACCGTCAACCGCTACCTGGAGTACGCAGGCAAGGGCGCCGTCGACGACATCGCCGACCTGTATGCCTCGGACGCCACCGTCGAGGATCCCGTCGGCGGAGAAGTCCACATCGGGCGGCAAGCCATTCACGGCTTCTACAGCACCATGCTCGCGGGCGGGCAGTTCGAACCCGAGGTCGTCACGCTGCGTGTGCTCGGCCACGAGGCTGCCTACTTCTGGACGTTGACGATGAAGATGGGCGACGGCGGGATCCGCATCGAGATCATCAGTGTCATGACGTTCGACGACGAGGCGAAGATCACGTCGATGAAGGCCTACTGGACGCCGGAGAACATCACCCAGCTGTAGTGATTTCGGCGCGCTAGTCGGGAGTGAGCACCGAAAAGTGCGCCGAAATCGCTACTAGAAGACCGCGAACCACATCGCGATGTAGTGGCAGATCGCCGCGACCGCCGTACATGCGTGAAAGAACTCGTGATGTCCAAATGTCGTCGGCCACGGGTTGGGCCACTTCAGCCCGTAGAGCACGCCGCCGATGCTGTACAGCGCGCCGCCGACGATCAGCAGCACCAGCGCCGCCACCCCCGCGCCGTCCATGATCGGCACGATGAACCAGGCCGCCACCCAGCCGAGCAGCAGATACAGCGGCACGCCGACCCACCGGGGCGCCGACGGCCAACACATCTTGAGCAGCACGCCCGCGATGGCGCCCGCCCACACGATCCAGAAGAGCACCCAGCCCGACTTCGACGGCAGCGCCAGCAGGGCGAAGGGCGTGTAGCTGCCCGCGATGAAGACGAAGATCATCGAGTGGTCGAGGCGCTTCATCCACTTGCGCGCCGTCGGAGACTTCCACGTCACCCGGTGGTAGGTACCGCTGACGGCGAACATCGCGACGATCGTGAAGGTGTAGAGCATCGTGGCCAGGCCGGCGCGGGTGGATTCGACCGACCACGACACCGACACCAGCGCGGCACCGGCGATGAAGGCGACGATCGCGGAGTAGACGTGGATCCAGCCTCTGGCCCTCGGCCTGCCGAGGAACTGGGCCACGCCGTCGACCAACGCCTCGGGCAAGTCCTCTGCATACACGCGCGGCGGCGGCTGCTGGGCTTCGTCGGCGGTGTCGATCGACGTGTCGATATTGGAGTCGAATCCAGTCATGTCACCTCCACTAACTGGCATGGGGGTCTCCGGAGTTCACAGTAGTCTGGATCGTTGTGGAGATCATTCCGCCGCGTCTCAAGGAGCCGGCCTACCGGCTGTACGAGATGCGGTTGCGCCAGCAGTTGGCGCAGTCCCAATCTCGACTCCCGCGCCACATCGCGGTGCTGTGCGACGGCAACCGCCGGTGGGCCCGCGACGAGGGCCACGACGATGTGAGCTACGGCTACCGCGTCGGCGCCGCCAAGATCGCGGAGATGCTGCGATGGTGCCAAGAGATCGGCGTCGAGATGGCGACCGTGTACCTCCTGTCGACCGAGAACCTGCAACGCGACGCCGACGAATTGTCCTCGCTGATCGAGATCATCACCGACGTCGTCGAGGAGATCTGCGCGCCGGTCAACCGGTGGAGCGTGCGCACCGTCGGTGATCTGGAGTTGCTCGGCGAGGAGCCGGCTCGCCGTCTTCGCGACGCCGTGGATTCGACGAGCGGTGCGGCCGCGGGGTCGTTCCACGTCAACGTCGCTGTCGGCTACGGCGGACGCCAGGAGATCGCCGACGCCGTTCGTGCGCTGCTCAGCAAGGAACTCGCGAACGGCGCGACGGCCGAGCAGCTGGTCGAGTCCGTCACCGTCGAGGGCATCTCGGAGAACCTGTACACCTCCGGCCAACCCGACCCCGATCTCGTCATCAGGACGTCGGGGGAGCAGCGCTTGTCCGGATTCCTGCTGTGGCAGAGCGCCTATTCGGAGATGTGGTTCACCGAGGCGCACTGGCCCGCGTTCCGTCGGGTCGACTTCCTGCGCGCGCTTCGGGACTACACGCTGCGGCACCGGCGCTACGGGACATAGGTCGTTTCGTCCAGGCGTGTCCAGAAGTGTTCGGCCTAGCGCTCATTGGCCCTGCGATGACATGGAAGACTGGGTGCGTGGCTGCGATGTCCGCAGTGGTGTTCGGCCTGAGCTGGTGGCTCGGGCTCTACCTGTTGGCACGCGATCCGCGTAAGCCGGTGCTCGCGCTCGCCGCGCTGGGCCTGACGAGCTTCGCCGTCGTCGTCGCACTCGACGCGGTCCGCGTGACCGGAGGACCCCACGCCGACCTGTTGAGCCAGGTGGAGGTCTACCTCGTTGCCGTGCCAGGGGTGGCGTGGTGCGCGGTGCTGCTCGAACTTTCGCGGTCGAGCGATACGTGGCGCAGCCGCGTGGGTGAACTGCTGACGATCACTGTCGTCGCGGTGCTCGCTGGAGTCGGGGCGACGCTGGCGGGCGACGTAAACGGCCCCCTGCGCCTCGGACACTGGGTGATGTTCGGCGTGATCTCGGCTGCGACGCTGGGCGCGATGGTGGTCGCGGTGCGGCGGCAGGCCCGTCCGCGCCGGGCCATCGGGGTGGCCGTCGTCGCCACGTTGTTCTTCGCCCTGGGAAACGCGATCCTGGTGATCCCGCTGGGGTTGGTGCCGAGCTGGCTGGCGTTGGCGTCCACCGGGATCGACGTGATCACTCTCGGCGTGGCTGTCGCGCTGTGGGACGCGTTCGACGAAGGACAGGCGTTGCGCGCCGACATGCGGCGGTCGTTCATCGGAACGCTCGTCGTCGCCATGCTCTTCGGTGGGCAGGCACTGATCGGCATGGCAGTGACGGACGAACACACCGCGTTGACCGTGATGCTCTTCACCAGCCTCGCCATCGCGATCGGGATCAACGTGCTCGCCGACCCGCTAGCCGGGCTGCTGGACCGACTCGCGTTCTCGCGGTCGCCGGACCTGCGCGCCGACCGGGCCGCGCTGCGCGACGCCGAGGCGGCGTTGCCGCTGCGGTCCGCCAACCCGCTCGACGGACTCGACGACGACACGTTCGTCCGGTTGACCCGCCGCGCGCTCGGTCACTACGGCGATCTGTCCAAACTCGTAGCGAGCCCACTCACGGCGCTACCCTCGATCGGGCAGCGACTCGCCGCGCGAGGCGCACCCGACCAACCCCTCGAACGCGCAAACGAACTCAAGGCACTGCTCGCCGATCGCATCGCCGCGCTGAAACCCCGCGACGCCGGCGACTTCGGCACCACCGAGCAGTGGCGCCACTACAACTCGCTGTACTTCCCGTACGTCGTCGGCGTGCGGGCGTACGCCCAGAATGCGACGGCCGCCGGACTCGATCCGGTCGCCCGCCAGGCGTGGCAGTGGTTCGTCACCGAGGTGCCTCAGCGCTCCTTGCACAACTGGCAGAACGCGGCAGCCCGCGTGATCGCTGCCGACCTGCGTGGCACGCGGGTGTCCGTCACTTCCTGACCATCGCTGACGTCGTCGATGGGTCGCTGACCTGCGGCTGGCAGTGATTGGCAGCGTTCGGCGTCGATCTGGCAGTGGCATCTGAGCAGTGTTCGTGGTGTCCCCCTGAGACCTCACCGCCGAGGAGCCCACGATGACCGCCACCGTCACCATCCGACCTCTGTCCGACAGTTCCGATTCCCTGCTGAGATTCGCGATGCGCGCCGACGCCACCGTGTGCGCGGGCCTCGGCCTGATGGTCGCGTTCGCCGCGGATCCGCTGTCACGGTTGTCGGGTTTGTCGGCGACGTCCGAGTGGCTCGCCGGCGCGGCGCTAGTGCTCTACGGCGGTGCGCTGTACGTGCTCGCGGCCGCGCCCGCCATTCGGAAGATCGGCGTCGGAATCGTCGTCGCGAACGTGGCCTTCGCCGTCGCGGTGGTGGCCGTTTTGATGGCGGGGGTGTTGCCGCTTACTGGCGCCGGCGTCGCCATCATCCTCGCGACCGCCGCCGTGACACTCGGCTTCGCGTACCTGCAGTACCTCGGAGTGCGCCGTCTGGCGTGACTCCCTCCGCGCCGGTGCGGGGCTCCGTCCCGATAGAGGTTGCGGCGTGTTGCCCCGCACCGGTTTCTCCCACCCACCGAATGAAATGAAGGGAAGTTTCATGACCGCCACCGCCGCCAACCGCGCCGTCGCCAAGACCGGCAACGACTCGTTCCTGCGCTTCGCACTGCGACTCGACGCCGTCATCAGCGGGCTCATGGGCATCGCGGGAGTCGCGATTGCCCCCCGTATCGCCGAGATGTCAGGCACCACAACCGCATTCGAGTACTCGATCGGCGCCTTGTTCATCGCCTACGGCGTGGTGGTGTACCACCTGTCGCGCAAAGAGCACGTCCGCCGGTTGGGCATCGTCGTGGTCGTAGGCAACGTGGTGTACGCCGCCGCGGCGGCCGCCGTCGTGCTGGCCGACCTGTGGCCGCTGACCACCACCGGCATCGTGCTGACGCTCGCCAGCGGGGTCTACACGCTGATCATGGCCGACCTGCAATACCTCGGTCTGCGCCGCATGCGGGCCTGATTCCTGGCGGCTTGTGCGCGGTTTCGTTCGCCACGCGAACGAAACCGCGCACAAATCGCATTCAGAGCTTGCGCAGTCGCAGGCGATTGATCGCGTGATCGGCGTCCTTGCGCAACACCAACGTCGCCCTCGGCCTGGTCGGGAGAATGTTCTCGATCAGGTTGGGGCGATTTATCGAGTGCCAGATGTCGCGGGCGGCGAAGACGGCCTGTTCGTCGGTCAACGTCGAGTAGTGGTGGAAGTGCGACTGCGGATCCGCGAACGCTCCGGCGCGCATCGCCAGAAACCGCGACACGTACCAGCCCTCGATGTCCTCGATACGGGCGTCGACGTAGACGGAGAAGTCGAACAGGTCCGACACCATCAGCGCCGGTCCGGTCTGGAGCACGTTGAGCCCCTCGAGGACCAGGATGTCGGGGTGTCGGGTGACCAACTTCTCGCCGGGCATGATGTCGTACAGCAGGTGTGAATACACCGGCGCGCACACCTGGTCGGCGCCCGACTTCACCGCGGTGACGAAGCGCATCAACGCCCGGCGATCGTAGCTTTCGGGAAAACCCTTGCGGTGCATCAGGTTTCGCCGCGCCAGCTCGGCGTTGGGGTAGAGGAAGCCGTCGGTGGTGACCAGGTCGACCCGCGGATGGTGCTCCCAGCGGGCCAGCAGCGCCTGAAGCACGCGCGCCGTGGTGGACTTGCCCACCGCTACGCTGCCCGCGACCCCGATGACGAACGGCACCGGGCGGTCCGGGTTCTGCTGGGGTTCGCCGAGGAACTCGGCCGTGGCGGCGAACAGCCGCTGCCGCGCCGCCACCTGCAGGTGGATCAACCGGGCGAGCGGCAGGTAGACCTCTTCGACCTCGCGGATGTCCAATTGCTCGCCGAGGCCCCGCAAGCCGGTGAGTTCGGCTTCGGTGAGCTTCAGCGGCGTCGACATGCGCAGAGCCCGCCATTGCGCTCGGTCGAACTCCACGTAGGGGCTCGGCTCGCTCGGCCGCGGCATGGGGATCAGTCTTGCAGCATTCGTCTAGTGAGAGCGGCCCGGGGTCCTGACCGGCGCGCCAAAGCCCGCACGCCAACTACGGTAGTGGCCATGGAGGCCGCCACCCTGATTCGCGAGTATCTGCTGCTCGGTCTGAGGTTTGACCGGATCGAGGAAGGCTACGTCGACTCGTTCACCGGCGATCCGGAGTTGCGCAAGACCGTGGAGTCGGAGCCCGCCCCCGACCCGGCCGACCTCGCCAGAGCAGCCCAGCGTCTGCTGGCCGCAGTGCCGCACGCCGAGGGTCTTGACGTCCAGCGGGCCGACTACCTCGCCGCCCACCTGAAGGCGCTGGCCTGCGCGGGCCGCAAGTTCGCGGGCCAGGACGTCGGCTTCGTCGAGGAGGTCCGGGAGTACTTCGACGTCGACATCGCCAAGGGCGACGTCGAGAGGTATCGCGACGCGCACCGCAAGATCGATGCGGCGCTGGGCGGAAGCGGGCCGCTGGCCGAGCGTATGCAGGCCTACCGCGCCGGCGAGCAGATCCCGCCGGAGCGTCTCGAGGAGTGCATCCACGCGTTCTCGAGTGCGCTGCGCGACCGCGTGCGCGCGGAGTATCCGCTGCCCGATGCCGAGCGGATCGTCTACGAGGTCGTCACCGACAAGCCGTGGTCGGGCTTCAACTACTACGAGGGCAACTACCAGTCGACCGTCGCCGTCAACGCCGATCTCAAGCAGCAGATGTCCAATCTGCCCCGGCTGGTGGCCCACGAGTCGTATCCCGGTCATCACACCGAGCACTGCCGCAAGGAGGCCGGGCTGGTCGAACGGGGCGGGCAGGCCGAGCAGACGATCTTCCTCGTCAACACCCCGCAGTGCCTGATGGCGGAGGGGCTCGCCGACCTCGCGCTGCACGCCGCGATCGGATCGGACTGGGGGAGCTGGGCGGCGGAGATCTACGCCGACCTCGGCCTCCGGTTCGACGGCGCACGGGCGCAAGCGGTCTCGGAGGCATCGGCCACGCTGGCCGACGTTCGGCAGGACGCGGCGCTGATGCTGCACGACGAGCATCGCGACGTCGATGACGTCGTCGACTTCCTGCAACGGTGGCTGCTGGTCAGCGACGACCGCGCGCGCCAGGCGTTGCGCTTCCTGTCGTCGCCGTTGTGGCGTGCGTACACCAGCACCTACGTGGAGGGCTACCGGTTGCTGCGCGGCTGGTTGGAGGCGCGGCCGACGGAGATGACGCTCGCGCAGCGCTTCGGTCGGCTGCTGGACGAACCGCTCATCCCGTCGAGTCTGCGGGTCGGCTGAGCGTACGGTCTCGGCAGCTGCGGCGGCCGTGCCATTGGGCATTAGGCTGATCGGCATGACCGCAGATTCCACCGTGAACTCCACGTCCGCGCCCGGCGCCGAATACGCCGAGACCGCGAGCGCCGCGTACCGCGCCGCGCTGGAGGTCATCGAGTCCGTCGAACCGCGCATCGCGGCGGCGACGCGCAAAGAACTTGCCGACCAACGGGATTCGCTCAAACTGATCGCCAGCGAAAACTACGCGTCGCCGGCGGTGCTGCTGACGATGGGCACCTGGTTCTCCGACAAGTACGCCGAGGGCACCATCGGGCACCGGTTCTACGCCGCATGCCAAAACGTCGACACCGTCGAGGCGCTGGCCGCCGAGCACGCCCGCGAGTTGTTCGGTGCGCCGTACGCGTACGCGCAGCCGCACTCGGGCATCGACGCCAACCTGGTCGCGTACTGGGCCATCCTGGCCACCCGGATCGAAGCGCCCGGACTCGCCGAACTCGGCGCCAAACACGTCAACGACCTGTCTGAAGCAGACTGGGAGCAGTTGCGCGCCAAGCTCGGCAACCAGCGGCTGCTCGGCATGTCGCTCGACACTGGCGGTCACCTGACCCACGGATTTCGCCCCAACATCTCGGGCAAGATGTTCCACCAGCGCAGCTACGGCACCGACCCCGAGACGGGGCTGCTCGACTACGACGTCGTCGCGGCCGCGGCGCGCGAGTTCAAGCCGCTGGTCTTGGTGGCCGGCTATTCCGCGTATCCGCGCCGGGTCAACTTCGCCAAGATGCGGGAGATCGCCGACGAGGTCGGCGCCACCTTGATGGTCGACATGGCGCACTTCGCCGGTCTGGTGGCGGGCAAGGTGTTCACCGGCGACGAGGACCCGGTGCCCCACGCTCACGTCACGACCACGACGACGCATAAGTCGCTGCGCGGACCCCGCGGCGGCCTCGTACTCGCCACCGAGGAGTACTCCGGCGCCGTCGACAAGGGCTGCCCGATGGTGCTCGGCGGGCCGCTGTCCCACGTCATGGCCGCCAAGGCGGTCGCGCTGGCGGAGGCGCGCCAGCCGTCGTTCCGCGAGTACGCACAGCGCGTCGCCGACAACGCCAAGGCACTGGCCGAGGGCTTCCTCAAGCGGGGCGCCCGGCTCGTCACCGGGGGTACCGACAACCACATCGTCCTGCTGGACGTCACCTCGTTCGGGCTCACTGGGCGGCAGGCCGAGTCGGCGCTGTTGGATGCGGGCGTCGTCACCAACCGCAACTCCATCCCCGCCGACCCCAACGGCGCCTGGTACTCCAGCGGCATCCGGTTCGGCACCCCTGCGCTGACGACCCGCGGTTTCGGACCCGCTGAATTCGACCGGGTATCCGAGTTGGTGGTCGAGGTCCTGACCAACACATCACCGCAGGGCAACTCGAAGGCCAAGTACGCACTGGTCGACGCCACCGCCGATTGGGTGCGCGCGGCGTCGTCCGAACTGCTCCACGCGAACCCGTTGTACCCCGGTTTGACGCTCTAGCCCCGTTTGTGTCGCTTGTTGGGGGTCAAACGCCAGGTGGCGGCCCAACAAACGACACAAGGGTGGATGGCGGTGACACGCCCACCCCTGATTTCAAGGAACATGTGAATTCGGGTTACAGTTACTTTCATGGCAGAGAAACCGGTTGCTAACGCGCTGATCCTGGAGCTCGAGCCGGTCGTAGCGCAGAACCTGTCCCGGCACGTCCAAACCGAGGAACTCTGGTACGCGCACGACTACGTGCCGTTCGACCAGGGCGAGAACTTCGCCTTCCTGGGCGGAAAGGACTGGGATCCGTCGGACATGACGCTGCCCCGGCACGTCACCGACGCGTTGGAGATCCTGCTGATCACCAAGGACAACCTCGCCGGTTACCACCGCGAGCTCGTCGAGCACTTCATCCTCGACGACAAGTGGGGCCGCTGGATCGGTCGATGGACCGCCGAGGAGCACCTGCACGCCGTCGCGCTCCGCAACTATCTCGTCGTCACCCGCGAGATCGATCCCTCCGCTAACGAGGACGTACGCGTCGAGCACGTGATGAAGGGCTACCGCGCCGATACCTACACCCAAATGGAGACGTTGGCGTTCATGGCGTTGTTCGAACGCGCCCACGCCGTGTTCTGCCGCAACCTGCAGGCGGAGATCGAGGAGCCCACGCTGAAGGCGCTGGTCGGCCGCATCGCCAGGGACGAGGAGCGCCACGAGGAGTTCTTCGCCAACCTTGTCGCGCACTGCCTGGTGTCCCAGCAGGACGAGACGGTCGCTGCCATCGCCCGGCGGGCCGCCGGACTCGGCGTCATCGGCGCCGACATCGACGCCTACGAGGACAAGCGAAGGTCCGTCGCAGCGGCGGGCATCTTCGACGAATCAACGCTTCGCACAGTCGTTTCCGATCGGATCCGCGCCTGGGGACTGGCCGAGCATCCTGATCTGATCCAACTGGTAACCCAGTAGTCACGCGCTGGTCACGGCGCGCCGGACAGCGGACACGCCGAAGCGAGGGTAGCGTCGCTCTCGATGGCTAGCGACATGCATTGCTGTCCGGGCGGTACCGATCATTACGACAGAACGGGACCGGTCCCGGTCCTCGTACCGCAGCGTCCGCCGAGGGAGCTCGTGCGGGGCCGCACGGGCCGAGGAGCGCCACGTGACTGATTCGTCCATTCGGACCTATGTGCTCGACACCTCCGTGCTGCTGTCCGACCCGTGGGCATGCACCCGGTTCGCCGAACACGACGTGGTCGTCCCATTGGTGGTCATCAGCGAACTCGAGGCCAAGCGACACCATCACGAACTCGGCTGGTTCGCCCGGCAGGCGCTGCGTATGTTCGACGATCTGCGACTCGAACACGGACGTCTGGATCAGCCCATCCCCGTTGGCGACCAGGGCGGCAGTTTGCACGTCGAACTGAACCACAGCGATCCGGACGTGTTGCCCGCCGGCTTCCGGACCGACACCAACGATGCGCGCATCCTCACCTGCGCCGCCAACCTCGCTGCCGAGGGCAAGGCGGTGACGTTGGTCAGCAAGGACATCCCGCTGCGCGTGAAGGCCGGCGCGGTCGGCCTGGCCGCCGACGAATATCACGCCCAGGACGTCGTCACCTCCGGCTGGACCGGGATGGACGAGATCGAAGTGTCGGCTGAGGAGATCGACCGGTTGTACGAGGACGGCGACATCGACCTCGTCGACGCCCGGAACCTGCCCTGCCACACGGGTATTCGGCTCCTAGGCGGTACCTCGCACGCGCTTGGGCGGGTGAACGCCGAGAAGAAGGTGCAGCTCGTCCGCGGCGACCGCGAGGTGTTCGGGCTACGGGGTCGCTCGGCCGAGCAGCGGGTGGCGCTCGACCTACTGCTCGACGAGTCGGTCGGCATCGTCTCGCTCGGTGGAAAGGCGGGCACCGGCAAGTCGGCGCTGGCGTTGTGCGCCGGGCTCGAGGCCGTGCTCGAACGACGCACGCAACGCAAGGTCGTCGTGTTCCGTCCGCTCTATGCGGTCGGTGGCCAGGATCTCGGGTACCTGCCCGGTAGCGAGAGCGAGAAGATGGGCCCGTGGGCGCAGGCCGTCTTCGACACCCTCGAAGGCCTGGCCAGCCCCGCCGTCCTGGAAGAGGTGCTCTCCCGCGGCATGCTCGAGGTGTTGCCGCTGACCCACATCCGCGGCCGGTCGTTGCACGATTCGTTCGTCATCGTCGACGAGGCGCAGTCGCTGGAACGCAACGTGCTGCTGACCGTGTTGTCGCGACTGGGCGCCGGATCGCGGGTCGTGCTCACGCACGACGTCGCCCAGCGCGACAACCTTCGCGTCGGCCGCCACGACGGCGTCGCGGCCGTCATCGAGAAGCTCAAGGGTCATCCGCTATTCGCGCACATAACGCTGTTGCGTAGCGAGCGTTCACCGATCGCGGCGCTGGTCACCGAGATGCTGGAAGAGTTCAGCCCCGGCGCCCTGCCCTGAGCCAATGTCCCACCTCGAGACTGCGGTGAGATTGTCATTCCGCCGAGAATCGCGATCTCACAGCAGTCTCGGCGGGGGAGTGTCAGCCCTGGCTAGTCGGTAGGCTGCCAGCGTGCGCAAGCGGTCCAACTCCTCCTGGTCGTACTGGCGCGTAGTCATCGGGGTCTGCGCCGGCGTCGCCGTCGTGGTCATCGGCGGGTTCACCGGCCACGTCCGGGTCGCCTCTCCGGCGGAGGCCGCGGAGGGCGTGGACTGCGCACTCGTCAAGTGCGTTGCGCTCACGTTCGACGACGGGCCCAGCCCATACACGGACCGGCTGCTGTCGATCTTGAAGGACAACGACGCGTCGGCGACGTTCTTCCTCATCGGCAACAAGGTGGCGGCCAACCCCGCGGGCGCCAAGCGCATCGCCGACGCGGGTATGGAGGTCGCCAGCCACACCTGGGAACACCCCAACATGACGACCATTCCGGCCGCGGACATCCCCGCACAGTTCAGTCGGGCCAGTGACGCGATCGAGGCGGCGACGGGGCAAAGGCCGCTGCTGGTTCGCACGGCGGGTGGGCTGATCAACGATCAGGTGCTCGCGGAGGCAGGCAAGCAGGGGCTGGCCGACATCAACTGGGACGTCATCCCTTTCGATTGGGCCAACGATGCGAATCTCGGCGCGACCAGGGCGCTGCTGATGTCGCAGCTCAAGCCGAACTCGGTGGTGTTGTTCCACGACACCTATTCGTCGACCGTCGATCTGGTGTACCAGTTCATCCCGGTGCTGCGGGCCAACGGGTACCACCTGGTGACCGTCAGCCACATGCTCGGCCCGCGGGCGCCCGGCAGCACGTACGGCAGCCGGGAGAACGGGCCGCCCGTCAACGAACTGCACGACATCCCGCCCGCGGACGTTCCGACACTGCCGGATACGCCGTCGCCGGCGCCGATGCCGAACTTCCCGATCACCGACATTCCCAATCAGAACTCCGGCGGTCCGACCAACGGGGCCTGACGACAGCCCATGGATACGGATGCCGCGTTCGTCCTGACCGTCCTGGTGCTGTGCTACGCAGTCATTTCCGGGCTGGTGAAGCGCTGGTACGTGGCACCTGCGCTCATCTTCGTGTTGTTCGGAATCATGTTGGGACCGTATGGATTCGGGATCATCAACACCGACACCGACGCCGTCAGCTTTACAATCGTCGCGCAGCTTGCGCTGACCGTGATCCTGTTCAACCAGGCCGCCCAGCTCGACATGGCGGCGGTGGTACATCGGCGCGAGGTGACGTTCCGGTTGCTCGTGATCGGTATTCCACTGGCACTGCTTCTCGGCACCCTGACCGCGTTGCTCGTCCTGCCGATCATGCCGTTGTGGGAGGCGGTCTGTCTGGCCGCCATCGTGGCCCCCACTGAGGTGGCGATCATCGATGCGTTGTTGGAGGACAAGCGGATTCCCGAGCGGGTGCGGCACGCGATGTCCACCGAGAGCGGCTTCTACGACGGGTTCGCGCTCGCGGCGATGCTCGGCGCGTTGGCCCTGGCCTCCGAGCAGGCCGCACCCGATCCCACCAGGTGGGGTGGGTTCCTGATCCGCACCGAGCTGGTGTCAACGCTGGTCGGGTTGGCGATCGGTGGGGTCGGTGGGGTGGTGATCGCGCATTCCCGACGGCGCGGCTGGATGAGCGCAACCTGGGCCCAGCTAGCCACGCTGGCCGTCGCACTGGTGTGCTTCCAGCTCGGCGAGCACCTGCACGGAAGCGGGTTCGTCACGGCGTTTGCGGGCGGCCTGACGTTCGCCTTCATCGCCCGCAAGGTGGGCGTCCGTCCCGACACGCACGTCTCCGACGCCGCGGGGCAACTGCTGGAGCTGGTGGTGTTCGCGATGTTCGGCAGCTTCGCGGTAATCGTCGGGTGGCGCAACGCCGACTGGCGGGTCGTGTTGTTCGCGGTAGTGGCGGTGTTCGGAGTGCGAATCGTCGCGGTAACGGTGGCGCTCGTGCGCAGCGATCTGCCCGGACGGGAACGACTGTTCATCGGATGGTTTGGTCCGCGCGGCATCGGCACGCTGGTGTTGGGCGTCCTCATGGTCGACCGTGGCGAGATCCAACAGGAGGCGCTCATCACGCAGGTGGTCGCCGTCGTCGTAACGCTGAGCCTGGTGGTGCACAGCGCGACCACGTGGGCTGGGATCAGGGCGTTGCTGCCAGCCGAGACCCAGGCGCGAACCCCTCCGTGATCACCCGGCGGTGCTTGAAGCGCCAGCCATCGCCGTCGGCGTTGCCGTCGTTGCTCGGGACGGCGACGTCGCGATAGGTGCCCCAGTGGTCGAGGCCACGCGTGCCGATGAACTGGAAGCACGCGTAGGTCTTCGCGCTGCCGTCCACTTGAGGTTCGACGTAGATCGAACTCAGGTGATGACGGGCGGGCAGGAAGTCGGCGTCGACGAACTGGCCGCTGGTGCGAGTGAACAGGCCGAGCACCTCATCCGGTCCGACGAACTTCTCGGCGCCGATCTCGAGCACCCCGTCGGGTGCGAACAACTGCGCGAGCCGCTCGACCTTGCCCGTATCGGCCAGATATTGATAGGTCGTCATCAGGTTGGTGACGCCGTTCCGGACCGCGCGGCGAACCTCGGTCACGGCGTCGCCCACGCCGACTTCTCGCGGGAAGTGGTCAGGAGCCATCCTTGACCTTGGCCATCGCCAACACGTCCAGTCGCTTGTCGAGTTCGGCCTCCGAAAGCTTGTCGCCGATCAGCCCGCGGTCGATGACCGTCTGGCGGATCGTCTTGCGCTCCTTGAGCGCTTCCTTGGCGACCTTGGCGGCTTCCTCGTAGCCGATCGCCGAGTTCAGCGGCGTCACGATTGACGGCGACGACTCCGCGAGCTCACGCAGGCGCTGCTCGTTGGCGACCAGCCCGTCGATGCACTTGGTGGCGAACAGCCTGGACACGTTGGCCAGCAGCGTGAAGGATTCGAGCACGTTGCGCGCCATCATCGGGATGTAGACGTTGAGCTCGAACGCTCCCGACAGGCCGCCGACGGTGACGGCCGCGTCGTTGCCGATGACCTGCGCGGCCACCTGAGTAACGGCTTCCGGGAGCACGGGGTTGACCTTGCCCGGCATGATCGAGCTACCCGGCTGCAGGTCGGGCAGCTGGAGCTCGCCGAGCCCGGTGAGCGGTCCTGAGCCCATCCAGCGCACGTCGTTGGCGATCTTGGTCAGCGACACCGCAATGGTCTTGAGCGCCCCCGACGCCTCCACCAGGCCGTCGCGCGCGGCCTGCGCTTCGAAGGAGTCGGCGGCCGTGCGCAATTCGGCGATACCGGTCTGGTCGACGAGCACGTCGACGACCTTGGGACCGAAGCCGTCCGGCGCGTTCAGCCCGGTCCCGACGGCGGTGCCGCCGATGGCCAGCTCACCAAGTCGGGGGAGCGTGGCCTTGACCCGCTCGATGCCCGCTTCGATCTGGCGCGCGTAGCCGCCGAACTCCTGACCAAGCGTCACCGGCACCGCATCCATCAGGTGGGTACGGCCGGACTTCACCACGGTGCGCCACTGCCGAGCCTTGGCGGCCAGCGCCTCGTGCAGCACCTCGAGCGCCGGAATCAGGTGGCGCACAGCGGCTTCGGTGGCTGCGATGTGCGTGGCCGTCGGGAAGGTGTCGTTGGAGCTCTGCGACATGTTGACGTCGTCGTTGGGGTGGACGGTGACGCCATTGGCCGCCGCGATCGACGCGATGACCTCGTTGGCGTTCATGTTGGAGCTGGTTCCCGAACCGGTCTGGAAGACGTCGATCGGGAACTGGTCGTCGTGCAGCCCGTCGGCGATCTCGGCCGCCGCCGCGATGATCGCGTCGGCCTTCTCCGGGGCGAGCAGGCCGAGGTCCTTGTTCACCTGTGCGCACGCGCCCTTGAGCAGCCCGAGCGCGCGGATCTGGGTGCGCTCGAGGCCGCGGAACGAGATCGGGAAGTTCTCGACGGCCCGCTGGGTCTGCGCACGCCACAGCGCATTCTTTGGCACCCGCACTTCACCCATGGTGTCGTGCTCGATGCGATATTCGGTCTCGACAACCGTGTCGGCGGCCATGTGCTCCCTGTTCGTTCGAATTGTGTTGGAGGGGTTGGACTTACGGCAATGGGTAGGCGGCGGTCATGTCGCCCGTGAAGTCGACCGCCGAGTACTCGTTGAGCTTGGACAGTCGGTGATAGGCCTCGATCATCCGGACGGTGCCCGACTTGGATCGCATGACGATCGACTGCGTGGTGCAGCCGCCACCGAAGTAGCGGACGCCCTTCAGCAGGTCACCGTCGGTGACGCCGGTGGCGGAGAAGAAGACGTTCTCCCCGGACACCAGGTCCTCGGTCATCAGCACCTTGTCCAGGTCGTGGCCGGCGTCGATGGCTTTCTGGCGTTCGTCGTCGTCGGTCGGGGCCAGCACGGCCTGGATGGCGCCGCCCATGCAGCGGATGGCCGCCGCGGTGATGATGCCCTCCGGGGTGCCGCCGATGCCGGCGAGCAGGTCGGTGCCGGAGTCGGGGCGGCACGCCGAGATGGCGCCGGCCACGTCACCGTCGGAGATCAGTCGGATGCGGGCGCCCGCCTCCCGGACGTCGGCGATGAGTTGGGCATGTCGGGGGCGGTCCAGCACGCACACCGTGATGTCGGCGGCGGTGGAGTTACGCATCTTGGCCACCCGGCGGATGTTCTCGCCGATCGGCGCCGTGATGTCGATGACGTCGACGGCGTCCGGGCCGACGGCGATCTTGTTCATGTAGAACACCGCCGACGGGTCGAACATCGAGCCCCGTTCGGCGACGGCGAGCACCGAGATGGCGTTGGGCATGCCCTTGCTCATCAGGGTGGTTCCGTCTACGGGGTCGACGGCGAAGTCACACTCGGGCCCGTCGCCGTTGCCGACCTCCTCCCCGTTGTAGAGCATCGGGGCGTTGTCCTTCTCGCCCTCGCCGATGACCACGACACCGCGCATCGACACCGAGTTCACCAGTTCGCGCATGGCGTCGACGGCGGCGCCGTCACCGCCCTCCTTGTCGCCTCGGCCGACCCAACGGCCTGCCGCCATCGCGCCCGCTTCGGTGACCCGCACCAACTCGAGGGCGAGGTTGCGATCGGGGGCTTCACGTCTCGATGGCGTCATGCCGCAGATTCTCCCATTAGCGGATTGGACTTTGGGACCTGGGATACTGGGCACCGTGAGCGTCCCGCCGGAACCGACCCCGAGGCAGTCCGCCACAGACAATTCAGCCGACCAAGCGGTCCCCGTGAAGCGGCCCGAGAAGTCCCGGTTACTGCAGGACGGCCGCGACATGTTCTGGTCGATGGCGCCCTTGCTCTTGGCCTGCATCGTGCTCGCCGGGGCGCTCGGAATGTGCTCGTTCGCACCCAACGGCCCTGGCCCGGGGCCCGCGCCGGACTACGACGCCCCCGCGGCACTGCAGGCCGACGCCGAGGCGCTGAAGTTCCCCATCCGGTTGCCGCAACTACCCGACGGGTGGCAGGCCAACTCGGGTTCGCGGGGAAGCATCGACGGCGGACGAATCGACGCGTCGGGACAACCCGCCCGCGCCGTGACGTCGCGGGTGGGGTATCTCGCGCCCACCGGGATGTTCTTGGGCCTGACCCAGAGCAACGCCGACGAGGACAAGCTCGTGAGGTGGCTCGACACCGCTCTGGTGCCGACGGGCGTACAGGACGTCAACGGCGTGAGGTGGGTGGTGTACGAGGGTGGCGACCCGACGGGCGAGGTCCCCAATCCGGTGTGGACGACTCGGCTGACCGCGAATTCGGGTCCAGCGCAGGTCGCGATAACGGGCGCTGCGGGTACCGACGAGTACCGTACGCTGGCGGCGGCGACGCAGACGCAGCCGCCCTTGCCCGTGAGCTAGGAGCGCCGATGACCTCACCAGAAGCCGATCTCACCGGATGGAGCGTCGCGCCGTTCACGGGCGGCGGCTTCACCTACGACGTCTATCGCAAGGGCGAAGGCCCCGGCGTCGTGCTGATCCCAGAGATGCCCGGCATCCATCCCGGCGTACTGGGTTTGGGAAATCATCTGGTGGACAACGGATTCACCGTCGCGACGCCGTCACTGTTCGGCACGCCCGGTGCTCCCGCGATGAGCGCGCGGGCGGTGGCGATGATGGTGCGCGGTTGTGTCGCAAAGGAGTTCGCGGCGTTCGCGACCAATGCCGACCGGCCGGTGGCTCACTTCCTTCGGGCGCTGGCCCGCGACCTCAACGAGCACACGCCTGGCAAGGGCGTGGGTGTCATCGGGGAGTGTTGGACCGGCGGCTTCGCGTTGGCTGCCGCGGTGGACGAGAGCGTGCTGGCCCCGGTGCTGAGCCAGCCGTCGTTGCCGATAGGACTGACGCCGAGCCAGCGACGCGATCCGGGCCTGTCCGAAGCCGAGTTGAAGATCATCGAGCAGCGCGCCGCCAATGAGGGGCTCTGCGCGATGGGGCTGCGGTTCAGCGAGGACCGCCTGTCGCCTGGCGCGCGCTTCAAGACGCTGAAGGCTCGACTCGGTGACGCATTCGAGGTCATCGAGATCGACTCGAGGAAGGGCAACGAGTACGGGTTCGGGCGCATGGCGCACTCGGTGCTGACCCTGGAGCTCAGGGAGGTCGACGGACATCCGGCGTACGAGGCACGCAAGCGCGTCGTCGCGTTTCTCAAAACTCGGCTGAGCCCGAACTAGCCTTCTGGGGTTTGGCGGCGGGTTCGTTGCCGGCAGCCACCCCTCGGCGGGCCTTGTCGAGCAGCACCCTTAGTCGGCCCGGCTTCGTCGGCTCGTCATCGTCGTCGGGCACGTCGAGCGGAACACCCTTGTAGACCGCGAGGTAGACGCTGATGGTGGTCACGATGACGATCATCAACACGGGACCGATGACGATGCCCCAGAAGCCGAACATCGTGATGCCCGCGAACACGGCGAGCAGCATCAGCGCGGAATCCAGGCGGGCCTCCCGGGGGACCAGGATGGGGCGCAGCACGTTGTCGATGTTGGTCACCACGATGAGATGCCATGCGATGACGAACAAGCCACCCCAGACGTTGCCGAACAGGACCATGCCGATCCCGAATGGCATCGACAGGATGCCGCCGCCCAGCGGGATGACCGACAACGCCGTCAGCAGTATCGAGAAAATGAAGAACCCGTCGTGGAAGCCTGCGATGTAGATCGAGGCGGCGCCGGCGATGCCCTGGGCCAGCGCGATCACGAACTGGCCCCGCACAGTGCCGCGCACCATGGCGCCCATCTTCTCCAGGTAGAGGTCGGTGACCTCTTCGCCGAGGGGGTTGAGCTGGCGGATCAGCAGTTGCACGCGCTCGCGGTTGGTGAGCAGCGAGATGAAGACGTAGAGGAACAGCACCGCAGCAGTGACGGCGCCGAACAGGCCGCCCACGGTGCCCTGCAGAAAGTGCAGCAGGTATTCGCCGCCCTTCTGCCCGACCGCCGTCATGCGGTCGCGGAGCAACTCCGGCGTCACGTCGACGCCCGTGAGGAATGGCACCCGGTCGATGACGTCGTTGATCAGTACGAGCGTTCGGTCGCCCAGCGAGCTCAGGTCGGTGCGTGACACCCAGCCCGAGACGCTGCGGACCATGGCGCTGATCTGGACGACGGCCAGCAGCACCAGAAGGCTGACCGGGATGACCACCATCAACAGTGCTGCCAGCACCGTGAGGGTGACCGAGAGTCCCTTGCCGAACCGCGTCTGAAACCAGTCGAAGAGCGGATCGAACAGGTATGCGGCGACGGCGCCCACCACGATGAGGATGAAGTAGCCGCGCAGGAAGTACGCGCCGAATGCGAGGGCGACGACGGTGGCGATCGCCAGCGCACGCTTCTGCGACGCGGTGAACCTCTCCATCGCCATGGGTGCTCCTCGCTACGAGGGTTCGGCCGACGTGCGCCGGTCGGGCCCGGGATCACCCCATTTGTTGCGGATGGCGCCCCACGGGTCGGCGTACCGCCCGGGGGCGTTGCGATACGCCGACCGACTACGCAGGAAGTACCCCACGACCGGGGCGGCGAGGCGGAACGGGTAGCGCTTCCACCCGGCCTTTTCGGCCGTCTCGGTGAGGATGTCGGGCCACGAAATGTGTTGGAACTTCAGCACTTCCTGGGCTCGGGTGGTGTCCATCCAGTCGGTGGCGAACCAGTCGTCGTCGCTGTCGGGATTGCCCTTGCGCCCGATCGGGATGGCGCCGACGAGCCCCATGGCAGCGGCGGTCGCCGGGCCGACGTCGCCCTGGGTGAGCCGGTGGGTGGCGTCGTCGCCGCCGATCAGCAGGATCTCCCCGACGCAGTCGGCGGTGGTGGCGGCGGCGAACGCGAAGGCGACGTCGCGCACGTCGACGGTCTGGATTCGACCGTCTGTCGGCAGCGCGCTCTCGAAGAAGAGGAACTCGGGTTTGATGTCGAAGCTGAGGTCGACGGTCAGCACGCCGCCGAGCCGAAGCACCACCCAGTCCAGGCTCGAGGAGCGGACCAGTTCCTCGGCCTCGGCCTTGTGCGTTCCGTAGAGGTCGGTGGGCCGCATCGGAGTGTCGGCGGACAGCAGGTCGGTGATGCGGTGCGGATTGCGTGCCCCGTACACCGCGACGCTAGACGCTTGAACGAACCGGGGCGACGGCTCCTGCGCCGCGGCCGCCTGCACCAGATAGCCGGTGGCGTCCACGCTGACCTTGCGTGCCAATGCTGCGCGGGCGTAGCAGAACGGGGCAATGATCGCGGCCAGGTGGATGATTGCGGCCGGCTTCACCGCTCCGATCAGCGCGTCGACCGCAGCCGGGTCGGTGAGATCGGCGTAGCGCACCTCCACTCCTGGCGGCAGATCGGCCGCGGCCTTGCGGTTCTCCGGGATGTCGAGGTCGGTGGCGACCACATTGCGGCCGTCGGCGGCGAGACGTTTGACGGTCGCCGACCCCACTAGCCCGAAGGCGCCCGTTACGAGCACGGCGTCAGACATGAGTCTCCTCACTAGGATGTGTCCCAGGCATCATTGCCTAGAGGCGATTACTACACCAGGGTCGTCGTCGACCCCGTCGGGCAACCCCGTATTGAGGCCGTTGACTCGACGGACGATTCACTCCCGCCGCACACATCGGAACCCGATGTGGCTCATCCCGGTGTCAACCATCTGCGGCCTTCGTGCGGCGGGCCGGTACCGCAGACAGTAGCTGTCGGCGCACAGGAACGATCCGCCCTTGACCACCTTGCGACCGATCCGGAACTGCGGCTGAGCGGGATCGTAACTGTCTTCGGCGCAGCACGATTCGACGGTGGCGTCATCCGCCCACCAGTCGATCGTCCACTCCCACACGTTGCCTGCCATGTCGTGCAGCCCGTATCCGTTGGCAGGGAAGGAACCCACCGGCTGTGTCGACCCGTAACCCGTGTCGGGCAGATACGGGAACTCGCCGTGCCAGTAGTTGGCCAGCCGCTGTCCCGCCCGCTCCGGTTCGTCGCCCCAGGTGTAGGTCGCGCCGCGCAAGCCGCCACGGGCGGCGACCTCCCATTCCGACTCCGTCGGCAACGCGACCGCAGCCCAATCGGCGTACGCCGCAGCGTCTTCGAACGCGATGTGCACGACAGGGTGGTGCTCGCGGCCACGCCACGACGACCGCGGGCCCCGAGGGTGGTTCCAGCACGCGCCGGGCGTCCAGGTCCACCACTGGTTGATGTGCCGCAGGTCGACCGGGCCCGCTGTGCGGTGAAAGACCATCGAACCCGGTTGCACGTTCGCTACCGGTGCACCCGGGTAGTCATCGGGGTTTAGCGGGCGCTCGGCGACGGTGACGTAGCCGGTGGCGTCGACGAAGCCGCCGAACTGCGCATTGGTGACCTGATGGCGCTGCATCCAGAATCCGTCGACGGTCACCTCGTGTTCCGGCGCCTCCTCTGGGTACTGCGCGTCGGAGCCCACGATGCTCGTCTGAGCGGGAATCCAAGCGAAGTCGTCGGCGGTCATCGCGGCTTACCTTGTTGAGACAGCGGTGAGCGCGCGAAAGTGCGAGTAACCCCGTGTCTGAGCGCTATCTCAACTCCGAGTCTGCGGTGAGATCGACATTCCGGCCGAAATCGCGATCTCCCCGCAGACTCGACGGTTGGCGCGAGGTCGTCAGACACCGAAGATGGTCGCCCAGTCGTGCTTCATGCTCACGACGGTCCAGCCGTACTCGTTCGCATGCTCCATGGCCCGTTCGGCCCCCGCGGTATAGGCGAATTCGCGTTCGGCGTCATCGTGGTTGACCAGCAGGCGCAGCGCTGGCTCACCGGGCCGCCCCGAGTAGATGAGCATCTCGTCGTCGCCGTTGGAGTTGCCCGCCGACAGGATGGGCCGCCGACCGATCCGGTTCCAGATGCGCACCGGCTTCTCCGGGCCGTCGTCCCATATGTCCAGTGCCGGCTGGATCAAGAGGTTGCCGTGTCCGTCACCGCCCTCGAATCGCAGTCCCTGCGCGCTGCCCACTACGCGCTCGGGCGGGATGCCGTAGATGGTCGACGTGATCGGCCGCATGAAGTCGCGACCACCGCCGGAGACGATGTAACAGGTGAAGTCATGAGCCTCGAGATAGCGCAGCAACTCGACCATCGGCGCATAGGTGCACGCCTGATAGGGCCGACCCAGGGTCGGGTGGCTGGCCTCGTCGAAAAACGCCGCGATCCGCGCCGCATGGTCTTCGACTCTCATCGACTCGTGCAGCGCGAGCGCCGCCCCCGCAAGGACTTTCAGGTCGGAATCATCGCCCTGGTAGTGCTTGGTGATGGCCCCGCCGAACCAACTCAGCTCGCCGTTGGTCGCCGCCTTGTACGGCTGCTGCTCCGCCAACGACGGTTCGGCAGAGGCCTTCTCGGCCAGCCTGCGCACGATGAAGTCGAGCTGGATGTACGCAGGCTTCTCGCACCACAGGGTGCCGTCGTTGTCGAAGACGGCGATGCGTTCTTCGGGGGCAACGTAATCCGGGGTTCCTTCGTGGCTCACCCGGCCCACGAAGTCGACGATCGCCGACTTCGTGGGACCGTCGTTCCATGAGGTGAGGTCCGCCACGTTCACCCGCCGCGGGACGCGAGGAACTTTTGGAGCTCTTCGACGACGTGGTTGATCGTGAAGGACGCCGGCTCCTGCCGTGGCGGGAATTCCTTGAAGGTATCCAGGAATTGGGTCACGATCGCCATGCCATAGAACCCAAGGAAGATTCGATCGATATACCAATCCCAATATGTGTTCGATGTGATGTCTGCGTGTTCGTACGGATCGGTCCGCAGGTTGAACAACTTCGGAGCGCGCAAGTGAGTGAATGGCTCGAACCAGACCTGAAGCGTGCCGGGACAGCGCTGCTCCATGAATACGAGCTTCCAGTTCTCCGCTCGAATGCCGAGTACGTCACCGTCATCGGAGAAATAGATCATCCCGCGGCGCGGGCTCTTCTCGACCTCGCCGGTGAGGTAGGGCAGTAGGTTGTAGCCGTCGATGTGCACCTTGTACTTCATGTCACCCGCTTTGTGACCCTTCTTGAGCTTCTCGACGATGTCCGACTCGCCGGCGGCGGCCAGGAACGTCGGCAGCCAGTCGTGGTGCTGCACGATCTCATTGGACACGCTGCGCGGCTTGATCTTTCCGGGCCACCTGATCATCTCAGGGATCCGGAAGGCACCCTCCCAGTTGGTGGCCTTCTCGCTGCGGAACGGGGTGGTGGCTCCGTCGGGCCAACTGTTGGCGTGTGGGCCGTTGTCGGTGCTGTAGATGACGATGGTGTCCTCGGCGATACCGAGTTCATCGACCAGATCGAGCAATTGACCGACATGGCGGTCGTGGTCGATCATCGTGTCGTGGTACGGCGATTGCCAGCGACCGGCTTGACCCAGGCTTTCCGGTTTGGTGTGGGTCCGGAAATGCATGTGGGTCATGTTCATCCAGATGAAGAACGGGGTTTCCGCCTCGTTCTGGCGCCTGATGAAATCGGCGCAGGCGCCGGTGGTTTCGTCGTCGATGGTCTCCATCCGCTTCTTGGTCAGCGGTCCGGTGTCCTCGATGCGTTGCTTACCGACCGGTCCGTACCGCTCGTCGACCTCGCCGGAGTCCTCGTCGGTGGCCCAGGAATGTATGACTCCACGCGGTAGCAGTGCCTTGCGAAGCACGGGAGCTTCTTCTTCGGTGGGATAGTCCGGGTTCTCCGGTTCTTCCTCGGCGTTGAGGTGATACAGGTTGCCGAAGAACTCGTCGAATCCGTGCGCGGTCGGCAGAAACTTGTTCAGGTCACCGAGGTGGTTCTTGCCGAATTGGCCCGTCGCGTACCCGAGAGGCTTGAGCAACTCGGCGATGGTCGGGTCCTCCTTCTGCAGGCCCACGTCCATGCCGGGCATGCCGACCTTGCTCATGCCGGTGCGGTAGACGCTCTGGCCGGTGATGAACGAGGACCGACCGGCGGTGCAGCTCTGTTCGCCGTATGAATCAGTGAAAAGCATTCCTTCATCGGCTATTCGGTCGATGTTGGGGGTGAAGTAACCCATCATGCCGCGGCTGTAGCAGCTGAGGTTCGAGATGCCGATGTCGTCTCCCCAGATGACGAGGATGTTCGGCTTGGAATCGGGCATGCGCAGTCCCCTTCTTGAGTTGTCGTCTCCGTATGTGGCGTTCTGGACCCTAGTCCTTGGCCAGGAACTTGTGGAGCTTCTCGACCGCCTGGTCCACGCTGAAGCTGGCCGGCTCGTGTCGTGGCGGGAACTCCTTGAACGTGTCCAGGAAGATCGTCGCCATCGCAGTCATGTAGAAGATGAAGTAGTCGTGGTGCAGTAGCCAGTCGTAGTACGTGTTCGACGTGATGTTGGCGTACTCGTAGGGGTCGGTTCGCAGGTTGTACAGCAGGGGCACTCGCAGCGTCGTGAAGGGTTCCGCCCAGATGCGCAGCGTGCCCTGGCAGCGTTGCTCCATGAACACGACTCTTCCAGTTTTCGAAACGCATCGCGACGAGATCGCCGTCGTCGGAGAAATAGAAGAAGCCGCGCCGCGGGCTGGTTCTCCACCTCGCCGGTCAGGTACGGCAGCAGGTTGAACCCGTCGATGTGCACCTTGTATTCGGTTTTCCCGTCGGCGCCTGCCTTATGGCCCTTCTTGAGTTTCTCGATGACATCCGGCTCACCGGCCGCGGCCAGGAACGTCGGCAACCAGTCGTGGTGCTGGATGATCTCGTTCGATACCGAGCCCGCCGCGATCTTCCCGGGCCAGCGGATCATTTCGGGAACCCGGAAGGCGCCCTCCCAGTTGGTGTCCTTCTCACTGCGGAACGGCGTGGTGCCCGCGTCGGGCCAGCTGTTGCGGTGCGGGCCCGTTATCGGTGCTGTACACCACGATGGTGTCCTCGGCGATGCCGAGTTCGTCAAGGCAGTCGAGCAGCTGTGCCGACGTTGCGGTCGTGGTCGATCATCGAGTCGTGGTAGCCCGACTGCCACAGCCCTGCCTGGCCGCGGCTCTCCGGCTTGGTGTGGGTGTAGAGGTGCATGTGGGTGGTGTTCATCCACACGAAGAACGGTGTGCCGGCCTCGTGCTGGCGCTTTATGTAGTCGACGCAGCCCCGGTTGTATCGTCGTCGATGGTCTCCATCCGCTTGGTGTCCAGCGGGCCGGTGTCCTCGATTACCTGCTTGCCTACGGGACCGAACTTCGGGTCGTCGGGTTCCTTGGATACCTCGTCGGTGGCCTTGCATTTCAGCACGCCGCGCGGCAGGGCGAAGTCGTGGAGCTTGGGGAACTGGTCGGCGTGCGGGTAATCGAACTGCTCGGGCTCCTCCTCGGCGTTCAGGTGATAGAGGTTGCCGTAGAACTCGTCGAACCCGTGCACGGTCGGCAGGTGCTTGTTCTTGTCGCCGAAGTGGTTCTTGCCGAACTGCCCGGTCGCGTAGCCGAGGGGTTTGAGCAGCTCGGCGATGGTGGGATCCTCCGCGGCCCAACCGACGTCGGCGCCGGGCACGCCGACCTTGCTCATGCCGGTGCGGTACACGCTCTGCCCACTGATGAATGCGGCCCGGCCGGCGGTGCAGCTTTGCTCGCCGTAGGAGTCGGTGAACCGCATGCCCTCGTTGGCGATCCGGTCGATGTTCGGCGTGCGATAGCCCATCAGGCCGTCGCTGTAGCAACTCAGATTCGAGATCCCGATGTCGTCCCCCCAGATGACCAGGATGTTGGGCTTTCCGTTCGGCACGGCGACTCCTTCGACCGGTGAATGATTTCCAGATTAGGGGGAAATCGCAGACACCGGCATGGGTGTTTGACTGAGTCCGCCGCTGGGGCGGCAAATCAAATGCACGTCGCGCCTTAACAATTCCGTTGCTGAATTGTGCGCTCAGCTACCCGTGGGTAATCGGGGTTTAACCAGGTGGTGCGCTACTGTCTAGAAATCGTAGGTTCCTTGCGTGCCGCCGGTTACGGTCTGCGATTGGACGAACAGCAGACGGGAGCATCAACCATGGTGTCCGTTTCTCCTCCCAAGACGAACACGGCCCGTTTGGCCTTCTGCAGCAGATCCACCGGCCGCGGCGGTGTGGACGGGGCATGGTGGCCCGGCAGCAGCGACCTGGGCGCCGAACTGCCTGACCTGGTCGCCGTCGTCGGGTCGATGATCGGTGAGGTGCGCCGGGTGGTCTACGACCCGAGCATCTGGCCGCCGACACCGTCGCGTGTCATTCGGCGTGGCGTGGCCATCTCCGTCGACCCGTACGCGCTGGTGACGAGTGAGACGCTGTACCTGATCGGTACGCATTCGCGTGACGCGGTGCTGTACGTCGTTCCGCCGTCGTGCAACGGCAAGCTGGCCAATCGCGTGCTGGGCGCCGTATCGGAATCGACGGTGCCGATGATGGCGTCGGTGGTGCGGCACATGCTCGGGCATTTCGCCGAAGTCTCAGGGGAGCGCTTTCCATGACGCCAGGGGTGACCAGATGAGCCGATTCTGCGAGGTCATGTATGCGAACGCCCGCACCAGTACCAGGGGGATGGTCACGGGCGAGCCCGAGGCCCCGGTCCGGCACAGTTGGGGCGAGGTGCACGAGCGCGCCCGCGCGATTGCGGGTGGTCTGGCCGCCGCCGGAGTCGGCCACGGCGATGCGGTCGCCGTGCTGGCCGGGGCGCCCGTCGAGATCGCACCCACGGCGCAGGCGGTCTGGATGCGCGGTGCCAGCCTGACGATGCTGCATCAGCCCACTCCGCGCACGGATCTGCTGCTGTGGGCCGAGGAGACGGCGCGGGTGATCGACGCGCTCGGGGCCGCGGTCGTGATCGTGTCCGAACCCTTCATGGCCGCCGCGCCGGTGCTGGCCGATCGGGGCCTCACCGTGCTGGTCATCGCTGAGCTGCTGGAATTCGATCCGATCGACCCGCTCGAGGCCGACGAGGACGATGTCGCCCTGCTGCAGCTGACGTCCGGTTCGACGGGCCCGCCGAAGGCGGTACGAATTACCCACCGCAATCTGGTGTCCAACGCCGAAGCGATGTTCGTGGGCGCCGAGTACGACCTGGACACCGACGTCATCGTGAGCTGGCTACCGCTGTTTCACGACATGGGGATGACCGGGTTCCTGATCGTGCCGATGTACTTCGGCGCCGAGTTGGTCAAGGTCACGCCGATGGACTTCCTAACCGACACGTTGCTGTGGGCCAAGTTGATCGACAAGTACAAGGGCACCATGACGGCGGCGCCGAACTTCGCCTATGCGCTGTTGGCGAAGAGGTTGCGCAAGCAGGCGCAGCCCGGTCAGTTCGATCTGTCGTCGCTGCGCTGGGCGCTCTCGGGGGCCGAACAGGTCGAACCGGCGGTGGTCGACGATCTGTGCGAGGCCGGCGCGCCGTTCGGACTGCGTCGGGAGGCGATCCTGCCTGCGTACGGCATGGCCGAAACGACGGTCGCGGTGTCGTTCTCCGTGTGCGGCACCGGCCTGGTGATCGACGAGGTGGATGCCGACATGCTCGCCGTCCTGCACAGGGCCGTTCCGGCCACGTCGGGCAACGTCCGCAGGCTCGCGACGTTGGGCCCGCTGCTCGCCGGCCTGGAGGCACGGATCGTCGATGAGGACGACAACGAGCTTCCCACCCGGGGCGTCGGAGTGATCCAGGTGCGCGGCGAGCCCGTGACCCCCGGATACACCACGCTGGCGGGGTTCCTGTCCGCTCAGAACGAGCAGGGGTGGTACGACACCGGCGATCTGGGTTACCTGACCGAGAAGGCGCACATCGTGGTGTGCGGACGGGTCAAGGACGTCATCATCATGGGCGGGCGCAATATCTATCCGACGGACATCGAACGGGCCGCGGGGCGGGTCGAAGGGGTGCGTGCCGGGTGTGCCGTCGCGGTGCGACTAAACGCGGGGCACCGGCGGGAGACGTTCGCCATCGCCGTCGAGTCGAACCTCTTCGAGGATCCCGCCGATGCGCGTCGCATCCAGCGTGCGGTGGCGCACGAGGTGTTCGCCGAGGTCGACGTGCGGCCGCGCAACGTGGTGGTGCTCGCGCCGGGGACCATTCCCAAGACACCGTCTGGGAAGTTGCGTCGGGCACACGCCCTGTCGCTGGTCGGGCAGTAACGCCCTACGCGGTTGCGGGCGCGGTCTGGCCGGAGGTCTTCATCTGTGCGTACAGGCCGGTGTAGTACGAGAGGCATTCGGCCATCGCCTGCTCCGTGGTGAACAACGGCTCATAGCCGAGGTCGCGTTTGGCCTTGGCGACGGAGAAGTAGTTGTCGAGGTAAACCCGTTCCACCGCAAGCGGTTCGAGCGGTGGCTTGGGCAGCCCGAACCGAAAGTGCAGCCACTGCCACACCGACATCACGAACCGCACCAGCGGACCCGACACCCGCAACTTCGGCCAGCGTTCGCCGCACGCCTCGACGACTGGTCGGGAGAAGTCGAACATGTTGATCGGCTCGCCGTCGTTGATGAAGTAGGCCTGCCCCGGAGCGCTACCGCCGGGAACGAGGTGCTCCGCGGCCAGGATGAAGCCGTGAATCAGGTTGTGTACGTAGGAGTTGTCGAGTTTGGCGCGCCCGTTGCCCACCAACACCTTGACGTGTCCGGCCAGCACGCTCTCGAACAGTTTGCGGAACATGGTCTGGTCGCCGCGGCCCCAGATCCCACTGGGGCGGATCGAGCACGTGAGCATCCCGGCTCCGTCTTCACCGCCGTTGGCGGCCAGCACGAGCTTCTCGGCGACCACCTTGGTCTCGGTGTAGAGGTCGTTGAAACGTTCGGTGTAGGGCAGGGTTTCGTCGCCGCCCGAGATCACCTGGCCGCCCATCACCACGCTGTTGGACGCCGTGTAGACAAAGCGCTTCACGCCGGCCGCGCCGGCGGCGTGCACCATGTTCTCGGTGCCACCGACGTTGACCGCGAAGCTGCGCTGTCGGTATTCCGCGGTGACGGACCCGCCGCCCATCAGGTCGATGATGGCGGCGGTGTGGAAGACGGTGTCGATGTCCGTGACCGCCCGTGCGACCTCGTCGGCGTCGGTGATGTCGCCGACGACGGTCTGCAGGCGCGGATGGTCGGGCAACGGCGACGGTGCCCGGTCGAACGAGCGGACTTCGTATCCGCGGGCAAGGAGTTCGGTCACCAGATTGGTGCCGACGAACCCGGAGCCGCCGGTCACGAGGACACGGCCAAGGTCACCGCGAGGAGCGTTTGGGTCAGGAGTCAGCGTCGAGTCACCCACGGAGGCGAATCATACACAAGAAAGTGAAACGTGTTCCAGTTTCAAACTCTGTGTCGAAACCGGTGGCGAGTCACCTCCGTTTTCAACCCTCGTCGTCGTCCCTGGCGGCCAGCGTCTGCTCCACCCTCTCGCGCGCGCCAGCTAAGTGTTCTTCACATCGTTTCGCTAGTTCCTCGCCTCGTTCCCATAACTTCAGCGATGCATCGAGGTCGAGTCCACCCTGCTCGAGCTGCCGCACCACGTCGATCAGCTCATCGCGCGCCTGCTCGTACCCCAAGTGACTAATGGGCTTCATCTGATCCCTCGCTGACGGTGGTGATGGCGCCGTCGGCGACCCGGATCCGCAGCCGGGTGCCCGCCGGGGCGTCGTGGATGGAGCGCAAGACGGTGGCCGGACCCGAAGCCGGCACGGCTTGCACGACCGCGTAGCCACGCGCCAACGTCGCCGCCGGGCCCAGTGTGGTGAGTCGGGCCGACAGATGGCCGATCCGTTCGGTCTCTGAGTCGATCAGCCGGGTGATGTCGCGGCGGGTGGCCGCGGTGGCGCGATGGATCTCATCGGCCCGCGCGGTCAGGGCGGCCAGTGGTTCGGCCAGCACCGGGCGGCTTCGCAACTGCGCGACAGCGTGCTGCTCGCGATGCACCCAATTGCGAAGCGCGCGGGCACTGCGCCTGCGCAGGTCGGTCACCAGTGCGCGCTCGGCGGCGGCGTCGGGAACGATCTGCTTGGCCGCGTCGGTCGGGGTGGCGGCCCGAACGTCGGCCACGAGGTCGCACAGCGGGTTGTCGGGTTCGTGCCCGATGGCGGTGACGACCGGAGTGGTGCACTTGGCGATCTCCCGGCACAACGTCTCGTCGGAGAACGGCAGCAGATCCTCGACGCTGCCGCCGCCGCGGGCCAACACGATCACGTCGACATCGGGATCGGCGTCGAGCTCGCGCACCGCTTCGACGATCTGCGGCACCGCATTTGGCCCCTGCACGGCGGCGTTGCGCACCGCGAAGCGCACTGCAGGCCAGCGGTCAGTCGCGACGGTCATCACGTCGCGCTCAGCCGCCGACGCGCGACCCGTGATGAGTCCGATGATGTTGGGCAGGAGGGGAATTGGGCGCTTCAGCCGCGGATCGAAGAGCCCCTCCGCATCCAGGAGCTTGCGCAGCCGCTCGATGCGGGCCAGTAGCTCGCCGATGCCCACGGCGCGAATCTGGCTGATGCGCAAGCTGAATGAACCATTGCGCGTGTAGAACTGCGGCTTGCCGAGCATGATCACCTGGGTGCCCTCCGAAAGCGGTACCGGAGCGTCGGCCACGAGGTCGCGCGGGCAACTCACCGACAGTGACATGTCCGCGGCAGGGTCACGCAGCACCATCCACGCGGTCGACCCGCGCAGCTTGAGCTCCGTCAGCTGGCCTTCGATCCACACCGTGCCGAGTCGGTCGATGTACTTTGCGACGCGCGTCGCGACGGCCCGCACCGGCCAGGGGTTGTCGGGGGACTTTCCCTGCTCGGGTTCGGTGCTCTGCACTCTGGTGATCTACTCGGTCACTTGGCGGTCGCGCGGGTGATCCTGTTGGCCAACAGCGTCTGAAACGGCGCCCGTGCTTTCGTCTGACCCTCGTAGGCCAACAGCGCCTCGAGGTCGGCCACCCGAAGCGATGGCAGCCGCGCGCGCAGCTGAGCGAGCGTCAGCGACGCGTAGTCCAACTCGGCGACGATTCCGGGTGCAGACGCGCCGGGGCCCACCGGCGCCGGTTCCGGCACGGAGTCGGGCTCACCGGTGGTGTAGAGCGCGAAACGGCCCTCGGTCAGCCGTTCGCCGTCCAGGCGGGCAGCGGAGTCGTCGTCCCCCGCGTCCTGGTCCGCGTCTTCGATTTCGTCGTCGGCGACGTCTTCGTCGAATGTCGCCCACTCCGCCTTTTCGTCCTTCGGAGGGAACAGTTGTTCGAGCGTCTCGTCGCCCTTGTTCACCAGATCGGCGACGTCCTGCTGCATCTTCATGACGAGCTGCGCTATCTGGCTCACCACCGTCATCGGGTACATCAGAATCGTCTGCGGAAGCTTGCGGGTTTCCTCCAGCGCGGTGACCGCCGCCCCCACCAGCAGTCGGACCCCATATGGTGCTGTAGACATGGGTGCAAGAGTACGGCGGGCCCGTCGGCTGGTCGGCCGAGCCCGCGGGTAAGTACCCTGGAAGCCATGCCGCCGACGATCAACCTGGGTTTTCCGGGTGCTGTCCCGTCCATCGTCGGGCCCGCGACCGGCAAGCGGGTACTGCTCGCCGAACCACGGGGGTACTGCGCCGGCGTCGACCGCGCCGTCGAGACCGTCGAGCGTGCACTCGAGAAGCACGGCGCACCCGTCTACGTCCGCCACGAGATCGTTCACAACCGGCACGTCGTCGACACCCTGGCCGAGGCCGGTGCCATCTTCGTCGACGAGACCGATCAGGTGCCCGAAGGCGCCATCGTGGTGTTCTCCGCTCACGGCGTGGCTCCGACCGTGCACGAGTCCGCCGCCGAACGTGAGCTCAAGGTCATCGACGCGACCTGCCCGCTGGTGACCAAGGTGCACAACGAGGCCAAGCGGTTCGCCCGTGACGACTACGACATCCTGTTGATCGGTCACGAGGGTCACGAAGAGGTCGTTGGCACGGCAGGTGAGGCGCCCGACCACGTACAGCTGGTGGATGGGCCGGACTCCGTCGACCGTGTCACCGTGCGCGACGAGGACAAGGTCATCTGGCTGTCGCAGACCACGCTGTCGGTCGACGAGACGATGGAGACCGTGCAGCGACTGCGGGAACGCTTTCCCAAACTGCAGGATCCGCCCAGCGACGACATCTGCTACGCCACCCAGAACCGACAGGTCGCCGTGAAGGCGATGGCTCCCGAATGCGAGCTCGTGATCGTCGTCGGTTCACGCAACTCGTCGAACTCGGTGCGGCTGGTCGAGGTGGCCCTCGGCGCCGGCTCTGATGCCGCCTACCTGGTGGACTACGCCGACGACATCGATCCGGCTTGGCTCGACGGGGTCACCACCGTCGGGGTGACCTCTGGCGCCTCGGTCCCCGAGGTTCTGGTGCGTGGCGTCCTGGAGCGGCTGGCCGACTACGGCTACGACATGGTGCAGCCCGTCACGACCGCCAACGAGACATTGGTGTTCGCGCTGCCCCGCGAGATCCGGCCCGCGCGCCACAGCTAGCGCAAACGTTAGACGTCGTACTCCCAGGAGTCCGCACCGGATTCCGAGGGCCGCCGCGGTCGAGTGCGGTATTCGCTTCGCGACTCGCCGTCGTCGGCCCCGCGATAGCGCACGCGGGACACCGGGTGATGCGTCGCGCCGGCGCTGTTCGTCGAGCGAGGTTCGAACGGATCGTAGGGGTCGTAGCCGGTTGGCCGACGACGGCGTTCGGGCCGCTCGGGTGTGTCGCGGGGATCGACAGGCGGCAAGTTGCGCCGCGGTTCGCGTGGCGCGGCGGCGCGGGTTCGCTTGCGGTCGGAGGGCGGCTCCTCGGGCGGCACGACCGGCGACCCGGGCCGTCGGCGCGGTCGGTTGGTCGTCGGCTCGGCGAGCTCGGTTTCGGGGGGCCGCGCATGGCGCGAGCGCGGTGTTCGCGCGGCCGGGGCGGTCCGGGTGGTCTTCTTCGGCCGGCGCGGCACCTCCTCCGAGGTAGTGCCGGTGGTGGTCGCGCGGCCGGGGTGGTCGGTGGGGCGCTCCCGGCGGCGGTGCCGTGGGGTGGCCTCGACGGCGTCGATCGTGGTGGTCTCGGCGGCAGCCCGCCGACCTGCCGCCCGTTGGGTGGCTTCGGCCTCGACGTCCTTGGGTGTCGCTTGCTGTGTCGACGAGGCGAAGTACCAGCGGACCAGGCCTATCACCAGCACCGCCGCGGACGTGAAGAACATCAGCGGGAAGCGCTCGATCAACGGATAGCCGCAGTTGATCAGAATGTCCTTGACGCCGGTGATCGTGCTGCCGTGGAAGACGAAGTACGCGGCCGGGACGATGACGAAGAGGATCAACGGCGGCTGGATTACGGCGGTGAAGATCCCCGATCGCCGAACCGCCAACACGGCTAACAGGCAGCCCGCGACATAGCAGATCGCGAAGACGACGGAGAGTTCCTTCTCGCCTGAGCCCGCGTCGTAGGCGAACCCGATGGCCGAGGCCGTCGTGGCCAGCGCGATGGCCCCCCACCAGGGAATACCGGGGACGCGAGGCAGCGCGGAGCGGTGATCGGCCGCAACTTCCGACCGTGCACGCTGACCTGACACGCTTAGACCGTACCGGCATTCGTGCGACGAACGCTGCCAGCGCGCTCTGGCGTGCCTGCCGCGTCTCATAGACTGTCGAACCCGTGGGCCTCAACCTCGGAATCGTAGGGCTGCCGAACGTGGGTAAGTCGACTCTGTTCAATGCGCTGACACGAAATGACGTGCTGGCGGCGAACTATCCGTTCGCAACGATCGAGCCGAACGAGGGCGTGGTGCCCTTGCCCGATCCGCGGCTGGACACGTTGGCCGAGATGTTCTCATCGGCCAAGGTGGTTCACGCACCGGTGACCTTCGTCGACATCGCCGGGATCGTGAAGGGCGCGTCGGAGGGCGCTGGGTTGGGCAACAAGTTCCTGGCCAACATCCGCGAGTGCGACGCGATCTGTCAGGTGGTGCGGGTGTTCGCCGACGACGACGTGGTGCACGTCGACGGCAAGGTCGACCCGGCCTCGGATATTGAAGTCATCGAAACCGAACTGATCCTCGCCGACATGCAGACGTTGGAGAAGGCGGTCCCGCGACTGGAGAAGGAAGCGCGCAACAACAAGGAACGCAAACCCGTGCACGAGGCGGCGGTCGCGGCCCAGGCGACGCTCGACGGCGGAACGACGCTGTTCGCGGCCGACATGGACACGGCCGTGTTGCGCGAGCTGAACCTGTTGACCACCAAGCCCTTTCTGTACGTGTTCAATGCGGACGAGTCGGTGCTCACCGACGCGGCGCGTACGGCGGAGTTGCGCGCCATGGTCGCCCCGGCCGACGCGGTGTTCCTCGACGCGAAGATCGAGGCGGAACTGGCCGAGTTGGACGACGAGTCGGCCATCGAGTTACTTGAGTCGATCGGGCAGCCAGAGCGCGGGCTGGATGCGTTGGCGCGGGCGGGTTTTCACACCCTGAAGCTGCAGACGTACCTAACGGCTGGGCCGAAGGAGGCCCGCGCGTGGACGATCCATCAGGGCGACACCGCACCCAAGGCGGCCGGTGTCATCCACACCGACTTCGAGAAGGGTTTCATCAAGGCCGAGATCGTGTCGTACGCCGACCTGGTCGAGGCGGGGTCGATGGCCTCCGCGAAGGCCGCGGGCAAGGTTCGCATGGAGGGCAAGGACTACGTGATGGCCGACGGCGACGTGGTCGAGTTCCGGTTCAACGTCTAGCTCCGTCTCAACGTCTTGTGCTGGCCGACAGAACGCCGGGCCTCATGCGCGCCTCATGCCGCTATCGTGGGGAAATGGTGGCGGTCCGGCAGTTCCAGGTCACCTTCGACTGCGCAGCGCCCGAGCGCGTCGCTCGCTTCTGGTGTGAGGCGCTCGGCTACGTCGTACCTCCTCCGCCCCAGGGGTTTGCTGACTGGAACGACTTCGACCGCGCGCTGCCCGCCGAAAAGCAGGGGTCCGCGTTCGCCTGCGTCGATCCCACAGGTGTCGGGCCGCGGCTGTTCTTCCAGCGGGTTCCCGAAGGCAAGTCCGTCAAGAATCGGGTGCATCTCGACATAAGGGTCGGTACCGGGCTGGTGGGCGCGAATAGACTCGCCGCACTCGAGGCCGAGTGCGCACGGCTCATCGAACGCGGTGCGTCCCGCGTGCGACTATTGCCTGCCGCCGACGGAGAAGAGTCCTGCATCGTGATGCAGGACGTCGAAGGCAACGAATTCTGTCTCGATTGATGGACGAAGTGCGGTGGTGTGAAGTCTCCAATCTTGAGCGTCGACCGCGCCGCGGATGCGTCGAAAGTTGGTCGGTCGACGGCGACGTGGTCGAGTTCCGGATTAGCGTCTAGGTCGAAGTGACTGACTACACAACTCCTCATTGGGTGTCGGCGGCGCTCGTCGTGGTCGACCTCCAGCGAGACTTTCTAGACGACGGTGCATCCCCGATCCCAGGGACGACCGCTGTGGTGCCGAACGTGGCTATCCTCACCGCTGCGTTTCGTCAGGCGGGCAGACCGATCGCTCATGTCGTCCGGCTCTACGAACCCGGCGGCTCGGACGTCGACCCTCCTCGGCGTCGCGCCATAGAAGAGGGCGCTCGGGTCGTGGCGCCAGGATCAGATGGCGCAGAGGTGGCTGAAGGAATCATGTCGAATCCGGTGCGCCTGGATTCTGCCCTCCTGCTCGCGCGTCAGATGCAGTCCGTCGGGAAGCGCGAGGTAGTGCTGTTCAAGCCGCGATGGAGCGGCTTCTACCGCACCGGGCTGGAGGAGTGGCTCCGACAGGAGGGCTGCGACACCGTTGTGGTCGCGGGCTGCAATCTCCCGAACTGCCCACGCGCCACGCTGTTCGACGCCAGTGAACGTGATTTTCGTGCTGTGTTGGTCACCGACGCCGTATCCGCGACGACTGAAGAACGACTCGTGGACCTTGAGCGAATCGGGGTTCACCTCTACACGACCGAAACAGCGATCGACGCCCTTTCCGGGGCCGTGGGATGACGGTCGAGTTCCGCTTCGGATCAACGTCTCCAACCAGGAACCGAGCCCGGTGACCTACGTCCCCAACAAGCTGCTCTCCCGATTGGTCGGTTGTCGGCTCTACTCAGTCCAGTTCGTCATCGACCTCGTTTACCTCTGCTTCGACACCGACACATCCGAAGACACGCCGGTGATTAGGTGCGACAACATGCCCGTGGTGCATACGGCGACTACACGACTCCGAGATGGCGATGTCGGCTACGCGGATGCGCTGCGGTCGATGATCCCCGAACACGTTGCTCGCACATTCGAAGCGACGGGGCAGGGGCTTCGGATCGACTTCGCCAGTGCATCGATCACGTTCCGCCCCACCCGGGATGAGCTCGTCAGCCCAGAGATAGCGATGCTCAGTGGTTTCGCAGACGGCCAGGAGACGGTGTGGCTTCCGGGCGGGGACTCCTTCGAGTACCTCGGCTGACTAGGCCGACGACGACGTCGTCGAATCCCGGCACGGATCGAGGTCTACGTCGCAGAAGTAGCCGACGACGATCGCCCGAATTGACTTCTTCGCCCTACGACGGCCGCGTTCTGTTAGATCTATCCAGATGGCCGATATCGAACTCTCCTGTGGGCTGCCTCCGGGGCCTGACTTCGCCGATTTAGCGGTGCTAGCGGAACGGTTGGGATACGCGAGAGTGTGGATCTTCGATACCGCCTCGCTATGGGAAGACCCATTCGTACACCTTGCACTGGCGGCACGCCGAACGACGCAGATTGGGTTGGCCACAGCGGTGCTCAGTCCGTCGCAGCGTTCGGTTATGGCGATGGCGTCGGGTATCGCGACGATCGCTCGACTCTCCGGCGATCGATTTCGTGCGTGCTTCGGCACCGGCGGCACGGCTCGCTGGACATTGGGTCAGGCTCCGATGACGTTGAGCGCGTTGTTCGACTATGTCGGTGCCCTGAGGTGCCTGCTGGACGGCGAAACAGCTGTCATCGATGGCAAAGCAGTGCGGATGTTGCACTGGCCGGGAATGACGGCCGCTCGGCCGGTACGAGTTCCGTTGTGGCTCAGCGTTCTTGGCCCACGCGGCAATGAGCGGGCGCGCGAAGTGGCGGACGGGATCATCGGACCGCCTCATCCAACGCTGCCGTCGGCGACGATGATGTCTGGCACGGTCCTCGACGACGGCGAAAGCCCAAGGTCTAGACGGGTGCTCGAAGCGATAGGACCGTGGGGGGTCATCCCATGGCACACCGCCTACCACTATGGCGGCGCGGCTGCAGTCGACGCGTTGCCGGGTGGGCCTGCATGGCGAGCGTCCGTTGAGGCTCTCGCGCCCGAGGAGGAGCGCCACCTGCTCACGTTCGAAGGACATGTCACGCACCTCTCAGAGCGCGACTTCCCATTGCTCGAGCACCTGGACGTTGAAGGTCGGACCTCAGCGGCATTGTTGATGAAGGTCGGTGACCCCGACGCGATCGCACGAGAGGTCTCCAGGCTTGCGGGGGTGGGCTACCAGGAGGTTGTGTACACGCCCTCGGGTCCCGACGTGGCTCGGGAACTCACGGCATTTGCGCGGATCGGCAAGGCGGCCTAGCGGCCACGGGTAGGACGGCGACATCGTCGAGTTCCGGACGTCGGTGCGCCCCGGGCATCTCGCACCTGAGGTGACGTCCTGACTCATTAGCCGAGTCGGGTGTGAATGATGCTGGCCTGTAACGGCTTGTCTTGCATCGACTTGATCCAAGCCTGGACGGGTGACGTCAGTCGGTGAGCACGATCGCCACGGTGCTCGGCGTCGGCCGTGCAACCGTATGGCGAGTACTCGCCCAACAGAACGACAGCAGCAGCGGTGGCTAGTTCGTCGCTATGGGCTCCGCCGCAAGGTTCTTGAGCAAGCGCATCAGACGGCGCTGCTCCACGAGGTACCCCGCGGCTACGGACGGTCTCAGGGCGTACGCGTAGCTGTAGATGATGAAATGGTTTACGCCGCGTTCGACGTACGGTCGAAGGGCAGACAGTACTTCCTCTGCTGTACCAAAGAGGAAGAGCCGTCGGATCAGCTCAGCCGTTATCTGTTTGCCGTGGCGCGCAAGCCGATCAGATGCCAGTTCGACCGGATCCAATTCTGAAACTCCTGCAAAATCAGCTCCGAGCGGGTGGGCAGCGCCAGCAGCCGCCCACACCTTGCCGGGGTACATCAGTGCTGCCGCCTGGACCATCGGTTGTCGCGCCATCTCCTCCGCCGACGTTTGGTTGCGCACCAGCAACGGGTTCACGATCACGCTGCGGACGAGCGAATCAGGATTCCGCCCAGCCGCCTCTGCTCCGGCGACCACTTGCTTAGCGGATGCCAGCCAGGCATCGAAACCAGAGGTAACCATGAAAATCCAGCCGTCGCCGTGCTGGCCTGCGACCCGACAGGCGCGCGGACCCTGCGCAGCGACCCAAATCGGTGGCGTCGTCCCACGGCGCTTGGGCAGGGCGAAGATTGCGTCATTCCATTGATGGAACTTGCCTGAATGTGTCAGCGGTTCGCCGCTTGACGCCCAAGCCGCGCGAATGGCCACGAGCACGTCCTCTAGGCGACTTACTGGCGCGTCTAGGACCAATCCAATCGGCTCGGTATTCTCGCGCTCTCCGGAGCCAATGCCAAACACCACTCGACCCCGTGACAAGTGGTGCAATGACATCCATACCCTCGCGAGGTCGGCGGGGGTTCGGCGCAGCGGATCGGTCACAGCCGTGCCCATCGGTGGTCCGAAGCGGCCCACAGTGCGCGCGATGGTGACGGTGGGGTCGAGGTAGGCATCTAGTGAGGGCATGAACCGCGCCATCGGTGACAACGCGGGCCGCCATGCCGCTTGAGGAAACATCGACTTCGCATGGTCACCCATCCAGATGTCGTCCGCACCCAGCAGCCGCGCCAGAATGATGTTCGCCCACAGAATCGGCACCGGCGTTATCGGCATCACCTGGCATCCCACGCGGATTCGGCGTCTACTCAAATTGGCCCTCGCAACTTCTGTGCCGACTGATCCGGGCTCCTTGCCGCGCACGATACCGGGTGACGCCTTCTCTCAGGCCATTTCGTCACGCATGCAGATGGAAAGTGAAGAATGCGGGCGCTGCGAGGCCTACCCGGACGGAACGTTGCTCGTGGCTGGCGCGTCGATTCATGAGTTCCTGCGGCCAGAGCGGTCTAGGGTTCGGCTACATAGGCGACGTCGGCCCGGCGTATACCCGCGCTCAACGCGGTAGGCGAAGCCCATAGCTGAGGCGGTGGTCGAGTTGAGGATCGTTTCTCAGGCGGCATACGTACCAGGCACGCGCAAGGAGCGAGTTCGCGCCCGCAGAGTCCATCCCCTGCGCATCGCTGGGCTCGTGGCGTGCGTTGCGTTGTTGATCGCCGGCTGCTCGTCGACAGCCGAGCCGACGACTGCGCCCTCGGCTACGACGACTGCGACCTCCGCGCCGAAGGACGCCGTACTGAAGACCATCGACCCCAAGGCGTTTCAGGCCGTTGTGGAAGCCGCCGCCGACAAGCTGATGGTGCCCGGAGCGATGGTCGTGTTGCGAACCCCGCAGGGCGATTTCAACGTGGCGGTCGGCACGACCGAACTCGGCGTGCACACACCACCGGCAGCCGACACTCATTTCCGGATCGCCTCGAACACCAAGACCATGACTGCGGCGCTGATCGTGCTGCTCGCCCAGGACGGCAAACTGAAGTTCAGCGATCCCGTTTCGGCGTACTTCCCGAACGTGCCCAACGGGGAGAACATCACCATCGCAGAGCTTTTGAAGATGCGCAGCGGCCTCTACAACTACACCGCAGACCCGGCGCTTTCGGCCGACTTGGATGCCGACCCGAAGAAGGCGCGGACACCGCAGGAGATGTTGGACATCGCATTCCGCCACCCAGCAGAGTTCGCCCCCGACGCGTCCTACGAATACAACAACACCAACTATGCATTGCTCGGCCTCATCGCCGAGAAGGCAGGTGGGCGCCCGCTGGCCCTGCAGTTGCAGGATCGTCTGTTCGGTCCAGTCGGCCTCAAGCAGACATCGCTTCCCGCCGCCGACGACACCTCCATACCGGCTCCTTACGCACACGGCTACATGTACGGCGGGAGCTTCTACGCACTTGCAGACGACCCGTATCCCGCCGACATGCAGGCCGCGGCAAAGGCGGGAACACTGCAACCGGTCGACTACACCAACCAGAACTCGTCCTATGCCAACGCCGCCGGGGGCGCCATCTCGACGGCCGACGACCTGGCTGCGTGGATGCAAGCACTCGTCTCGGGAAAGGTCTTCAACGCCGACTTCCACCAACAGTGGCTGACGAGCCTGCAACCCGAGGACCCGCAGGCGCCTGACGGGCAGAAGTACGGGTATGGAATCTCGTATCAGCGCTTCGCCCCGAACGCCGCCATGTACTACCACGGCGGTGAGCTCCCTGGCTTCAACTCTTTCATGGGCTATGACCCGGATAATGATGTGACGCTTGTTATTTGGACCAATCTGACTCTCTCGCCGGACGGCGAGACGACGGCTCAGGCCATGCTGCCCACAGTGCTCGACGAAATCTACGCGGGCCTGTCGCTGGCGCCCCCACCTACTCCGACGACCACCAGGTAGGCGCATCGAGAATTCGTCTCGCTGGAGACCAGGGACGCCGCACCTCGACGCTGACGTCATTTCGGCCGAAGGGTTGGTACGAATCCTGGAAACTTCATGGGCCTGGCAATGCGGTGGTCGTGCGCTCGCCGGGCGGGCCAATCAATCGGCCACGACTTATCCAGTGCGACAAGCGTTTCAGATTCGCAACGAACGATCGGGATGGGGCTCGCTAGCCGCGAATCGGCCAGCGCAACGTCAATGGCAAACCCGTTATCCGCCCTGCTTGCCGAGTACGATGCAGCCATGCCGTCAGAGAAGGCATCGGGTGGATCGCAAGGTCGCTCGGCCGCAGCGGAGCGCGTCGGCGCGAAAACCCGCAGCGTGACTACGAAGTCACAACGCATGCGGGTTGGTACGGCGTCGTCACCGACACCGCCCGCGACAGACGCATCCGAGGCGGTCACTACCCTGCGCTCGGCGTTGTCGGTGATCACGACGGTGGGAACGCCCCTGACGATCATCACGGCGCTGATGCTGTACTTCGGCTGGGCGCGCAGCAATGCCCAGTCGAATTGGATGGGCATCGAAGTCAGCCTGTTCCACTTCTCTGTACAGGACTACGTTCTGCGCAGCATCAGCACACTGTTCGTGCCACTGCTGGTCGCCTGCGGCGTCGGAATCGCGTGGCTGGAAATTCATCGTCGAATCTGCGCCATGGTCGACCCCGCCAACGGGAGCCCGAGGGTACGCGCAGCGGGCACGATCATCATGTCCGTCGGTATCGCCACCGCCATCGCCAGTGTGGTGCTCGCTTCGATGAAGCTCGAGTGGCGAGCGGGGCCGGTGGTCGTCCCGTTATTACTCGCCGCCGGAACGGCATTCGGCGCATACGGTCGGAGGCTCGTTCGCCTCGGCAGCGGACCGGAGGCGGCAGGAAGTTCCGTGCCGCACTGGCAGAGTCTCCTGCAAGACCTTCTCGTTGGCGCGGTTATCGCGTTAGCAGTGTTCTGGGCGGTCGGCGCGTACGCCGGCATCGTGGGGCGCGGCATCGGGCAGGACATCGAGCAAACGGTGGGAGCCCTGCCGAGGGCGACGGCGATCAGCGAAGCCCCACTCGGCATCGACGCGCCCAACGTGGCGACCAATGCGATCACCGTTGGGACCCGGACGCTCTATCGCACCACCGGACTGCGGCTGCTCGGCGAATCCGGCCGCCGGCTCTTCTTACTCAACGACGGATGGAGCCGACGAAGCGGCAGCATCATCGTGCTGGAGGAGGACAAGTCAGTCCACTGGCAGTTCGGCCACTGACCGCGTCTCAGCCCGCCGCAGTGGTTGTGGTGGTCGCAGTCGCCGGTGTCGGTGACGACGTCGTGGGCGTGGTGGACGACTCCGTCGGTTCCGTCTGTGACGTCGTGGAGGACTCCGAAGTCTCGCCCGGACCGGCGATTTCGTTGTTGTCGCGGGAGCACGCGGTCCGGCCGTCAGCAGTCTTTGGGAAGGTCAGGTCCGGCTGCTGGCCGGGATGCTCATCGTGCCACGCCAGCAGATTCGAGACCATCGAGGCGATGGTGTCGTCGACGCAGCCTGCGGGGCCGATCGCCACGCCGTCGCCACGGTCGGCGAAGGCCTCCGACGCCACGCTCCACTGACTCTGCTCACCGTCAACGGCCGCCCGGCACACGGCAACAGCCGCGTTGTAGAGGTTCCCGAAGCCGTCATTCGGTGTCTGCACACTGCCTTGCAGCGACCCGCAGTCGTGTGCGAGGAAGTAGTAATACACGTCCCAGCCCGGGGTGGGGAACTTCGGATCGTCGGGGCCGAACGGCACCCAGGCCAGCCCGGTGTCGGCTGATCCCGACGATTCGGAACTCGATCCGGACGCCGACGAGCTCCCGGAGTGACTCGTTGATGTCCCTGTCCCGACCGTCGTGCCCGATGTGGTTTCGGTCGAAGAGTTCTCATTCGCCGCGCCGCACCCGTTGAGCGCCAGCGCCGCAGTGAGTAAACCCGCCCCAAAGACGTGTCGTCCGAACTCCATGATCGTCCCTTTTCCACACTTGCCCGATGACGCAAGTTACCGCGAACGGCGCGCCGAAACCCGTCGTCCGGGCGGATTCGTGGCCATCGAATTTGGCGGTCGTGCGACCACCGTTTGCGCATTGTGCTTGGGGAACGGCATCGGGCGCAGGGTTCTCGCCGACCTTTGTCCGCGGAGCTTTCCGCGCTGTGGGCGGGGGATCTCAGAAGGGCACGTCCAACTGACCGTTTGTGGTGTTGGCCTCGTCGTGGTTCGAGTCGATATACCCCAGCCTGTAAGGGACTTGAGGATCTGTGCCATACGGCACGAGGGGATCGGTGCCGGCGCTGCCTACGGCGGACGGGGCAGTGGCGGGAGCGGCAACGGTAGCAGCGCTCGCGATCGGGGCGAGAGCAATCGCTCCACCGATTGCGACTGCGGTCAACCACGGTGTGACGACGTACTTGATCGTTGGCTTCATGATCATCTCCGGTGTGTTGGTCATCCCGTTTGGACTACGTCCAATCATGGCGATCACGCACACCGACGTCGTCAGGGCTGGCATCCGTTCGACCCTCCAGCTAGCTGGAATCTGTCGACGTAGTCGGGCGAAAGCGCAACGTCCCTTCTGCATGAGGCGATGGCCGCCCTGCATGCCATGAGGGCGGCCATTCTGGCGTTGTCGTTCTAGGACACGAATGGGAATGAAGACCCCACACAGGTCATTGCCGATTACCCCTCTGTGAGGGCGTGAAACGCCTTTCCTGGGCGCCGGCGATGAGAACTGCCAGCAATCTCGGCGTGGGGACAGGGACACGTCTTCAATATCGTGACGATGTGCCCCGGCTACACCGACTCGGGACCAGGACCTGTGGACTCGCCGTATCGGCCATGAGGCTGGCGGCGACTGGTGCGTAATGAACCGTCCACCTGGGTTTCCAGGGAGACGGCACGTGAGACCGCGTCCGTTCCGCGACACCGCCGCGACCGGCAGCGGTGGAGGGTCGCCGCGCTGCTCGCTGAACGCAGACGCCCGCCGGGCCTGGCGTGGTTGCACCCATCCACCGCCTAACGAGGCCGGACCTCACCCCGCTAGCGGCGTGAGTACCCCTTGCTTGACTTTGGAAACCGATGGCGAGGCGCGGCGAGTGCTCGGCGTGGCTGTGCAGAACGCAGTCGACCCGCCGCCCCGTGGGGGGCGGCGGGTCGACGTATGTCGTGGGATTAGGTCAGTGCGTCCTTGACCTTCTTGCCAGCGTCTTTGACCTTCTCGCCGGCGTCCTTGAGGCCGGCCTTCGCCTGGTCGGCCTTGCCTTCGTTCTCGGTGCTCTTGTCGCCGCTGATCCTGCCCGCTGCCTCCTTGGCCTGACCGCCGATGTCCTCGACCTTGTTCTTCGCCTTGTCGACACCACTCATGTCTTGACTCCTCATCTCGTGTCTGGGCATTCGAAGCCCGAACGTGACGGGTGAGTACCTCCTATGCCCAGTCGCGAAACACTGTGTGCAACGCGTCACAGTGCACCGCCCTGATGGCCATATGGCACACGTCGTGCACGCGTGATTCTCCGAACGCACGATCGGCGAGGTGAAAGAGCCTGGAGCACAGAGATGTTCACTCATGGGGCCGATACCCAAGGAACCGTTCGGCCCGCCGACCTCGGGGGTGATCATCGACGGGCCCAACTGTGTTTGGCAACGCACATCGCCGCCGTTTTATTCGCGGCCAGGGGGCGTCGACGTAAAACTCCTCGACCGGATCGTCGTGCTCGAGGTTTCCATTCCCTAGAGCACGACGGAGATCTCGTCGCTGAGCTGATAGCCCGTCGTGAGTGGCAGGGCGTCCCCGCTCCAGAACGAGCCGGGGTCGAACCAGTTGTAGTGCTTCTCGGTGGTGAGCAAGCCCATCTCTTCGAAGGTGATGGCTACGGTTTCGGCGCAGTACGCAGTCTCCAGGCCCACGTTTCGGGTGACGGCCTTCTTGCGTTCGGCCGATTCCCGAACCTTGCGGTGCAAAAAGGGGAGTCCGCGGGTGAAGTCGCTGATGATCGGCACCCGGCCGCGCATCCATCGCCCGGTGAGCCGCGCGGTGGTGGGGAACGCGGTGCCATCCATCCGCGCGATCACGCGCAGCAGCTGGTCCTCCTGCTCGCGCGTCGCATACGGCGTCAGCTGACGCAGCCAGCACCGCTGTTCGTAGGTGAGCATCCACCGTTCCACGGCCTGGCGGAGATCGTTGAGCTGCACCCCACGGTGGTTGCTGCCGCTCCATAAGCACTGCAGCTTGTCGCCGAGTTCGGCGTGCCATATCAGCGGCGGTAGGTCGTCGATGGCCACCGTCATGCCAACGTGGTTGACGGGGGCGTTCGTCATCGTCTGGATCGCGCGGTCGGGACCCGAGCCGCCGCGAAACAGCCAGATGTCTCCCGTGCGCGTCTCGGACAACGCGCGCTCCAACGTGACCGTGTTCGCATTCACAGGCGCAGCTTAGGCAGACTTTGTCCATGCGAGGCATCTGGAAGTGGGTTGGGTTGGCCGGTGTCGCCGGCGTCGTGGCGGGCGGCGTGCTGGTGGCACGGGATCAGCGCAAGCGGAAGTCGTACACCCCGGATGACATTCGGGAGCGGCTGCACCACCGACTGGCAGAGGCGGGTCAGGCCGAATAGGCGACGTCCAATTCCCGACGAACCAGGGCAATGAGAGTGCTACAGGGACACCGCGTACAGCCGGTGAGTCCCGCTGAAGCCCTTGAGTTCGACGTCGCGGCCCTCGTCGAAACCGATGCCATCCGACTCTCCGACCGCAGCGCGCACCGGCTCGCTGACGAGCACTTCACCCCCCTCGGCCTGTCCGGCCACCCGCGCGGCCATTGCGACGTTGCGGCCAAACAGGTCGTCGCCGCGGCGCACGGACTTGCCCGTGTGAATGCCGATGCGCACCCGGATGCCGTTGGTTCGCTTCCGAAGTTCGCCCTGGAGGTCGACGCTGCACCGCACCGCTTCCCCGGGCTGTGCGAACGCGATCATGAATCCATCGCCCTGGCTCTTGACGACGTACCCGCCGTGCCGCTTGACGTGTCTGCTGACCATCTTGTCGTGGCGGTCGATCAACCTGACCCATGCTCGGTCGCCGATGCGTTCGTTGAGCGCCGTCGACTCCTCGATGTCGGAGAATAGGATCGCGACGCGTCCGTTGGGGGCGAGCCGGGCCAGATCGGGCCGTTCCACTTCGGCCCAGTCGGCGAGATCCTCGATCGAGGAACGGACTGCGGCGCCCAATCCATCCTTGCGGATGATGTTCGCTGTCTGCCACATCTGCTTGACGGCTTCCCGGCCGCCGGAGAGCAGGTTGGCGCGGGTGTCGATCTTGCGTTGCGCCTCGGCGAGTTCCTCGGTACGACGGGCCAGTCGCTGCGACTGCACGATGATGACGGCGGCCTCGATCGCGGCGATGCCACCCAGCACGCAAAGCGCGATCGTGGTTACCGTCATGGGACAAGTATTGGATGCTGAAGGCGTGATGCCCGTAAATCCGCCCTATTACGAGAGCCGTTTCGTGCGCGCCAACTGCCCGCATGCCCCCCAGGCGCTCTGGTTGCGCGAGACGTTGCTGCTGCCCACGGTGGGAGAGTCGGTCGCCGACGTGTGGGTGATGGTGTTCGACCCGGACGGCGCCGGGAACCGGGCCATCAAGGTCGGGCACCCGATCGCCGAATCGGAGTACCGGTACCACGAGTGGACCGCACGAATCGGCGAGGCCACCATCGACGACACGGCCGTGCGCGGGCACCTGGCCGTCGAGGACCGGGCGGCGACGTGGGCGCTGCGCATCACGCCCGGGCCCGAGCACCCCGTGAAGCTGCTCACCGAGCGCGGATACCGGGCGAAGTTCCCTACGGCGAAGACGATGGTCCGTCACCCGCTGGCAACGTTCGACGGCCTGGTGGACTTCGGCGGCCGGCTCGACGTGAACGGGTGGCGGGGGAGCGTCAACCACAATTGGGGCAGACGTCATACTCCGTCTTACGCGTTCGTTCAGGTGTGTGGGTTCGACGACGCGCCCGATGCCAGCCTGGAACTCATCACCGCACATGCAGCCGTCGGACCCATCACGCTGCCTGCAGCGACGCTCTTCGTCTTGCGCCATGGCGGAAGGGAATTCGCCGTCCGCTCGGCGCTCGAAATTCGCCACACCCGAGGGGACTACCGACCGTTCGCGTCGTCGTTCGGGGCCCGCGTCGGGGGTACGACGATCGAGGGGGAGATCACTGCCGAGCCAACTGACGTGATCGGGTTGACGTACTTCGACACGACCGGCCACACGAAGTTCTGCTACAACTCGGCGTTGGCGACGTGTCGAATCCAGTTGTCGGCCAGTGGGTTCAGCCCGGTCGAACTCGTCGCGTCACGGCGGGCGATGTTCGAGATCCTCTTGCCGAAGCCGCATGAAGCGTCCCGCTGCTGGCCTAGGCGCTCGCCGATCGGCTCATGCAGTCCGATTTCGCTCAAACTCTTGTGTCACTTTTGTTTCAGGGTCACAATCTGACCATTCTTGTCGGTACTTCGAACTAGTGTTCGATACATGGATGCGGACGAGGTGCTGGACGGGGCGATGTGCGGGCCGGCTACGCCGGTGCCAAAACTCGTTTGCTGATCGTCGGGGTCTCCGGACGGTCTACGCGCGCCGCCGCGCGCGCCGGTGCGCGGTTACCAAGCGACTCGGCCGACGCCGGGGCCGAACCCTAAGGCAACGGCGGTAACCGCTTCGTCACCAACTTGGCGAAGCCCGACTACTGGCCGAGTCACACACGGACTGGGCCGCGGCCAACCAGTTGGCTTGCCTAGTGGAGAGGAAAACCTTCCCTCTCAGACGAGGATTCTGGCTTCTGGGCGATTACGGAAGCACCGCTTTGATCAGCATCATTTCCCTCAAGAACCCGAGAAGAGGAATCCACGATGAACGAATCAACCGCCCGCAACCTGACCCGCTTCAAGTACGCAGCCACGCTCCTTGGCGCCATGGCCGTTTTTGCCTTGGCCCCGGCAACCGCTCACGCGCTCCCCGTCAACAACGGCGCTGGCGATGGAGGATGTCACTCCACCGACAAGGACGGGTTACGCACATCCCGATCGACGACGGCCAGTCTGTTTTGGTCGACGGGAAGACTGTCTCCTGCAGCGGCTGAAACCATCACCGTAAGCTCTACGCCGAAGACCAGCGGCGTCGGTGCGCAACAGCAACTGGGCGGCACCCTTTTGTCGCCGGTGGCCGACCCGCCCAAGTGCCCGCTGGTGAACCGGAACGTCCCGGTCTTTACCCAACAGCCCTGAACGCGCCGAACCAATGAGTCGGCCCGCCACCCGACGAGGGCGTCAAGCAGGGAAAGACCTGCCGCATACGTTGAAACGTGCGACTAAAGGCCGCTCTCTCACACGAAAACACGCCGCTCCGGTCCTGCGCCTACCACCACCCCGACCGCACGCTGATAGACCCCGACCCCGAAACGAGTAGCCCGCGACGACCGTTAGTGCTGTTTGCGCCGACACTAGGTCGGGTTGGCGAGCCGATCTTCGGCGATACACCGGTGGATGTGTTGAGCTCCGCCATCACCACTCGGCGAGCACGCGTGACTTGTTCGCCTTCAGGACGGCCGCCCGCCTGAGGCGCTTCAGCTCGTTGTGGAACCTGTTGCGCTCGTTGTCCCTCATGTTGAGCGGCACGTCGAGCGTGGCGATGAGTTCCCGTTCGAAGAGCCACGGCTTTGGTCGAGCCACCCACGACACCAGCACGTGCTCGGCCATCCATTGGGTGAGCACGGCCTCGCCCCCTGCGAACGTCCGCCGTGCACCCGATCCGACACGACGGAGTTCGATGCCGAGCTCGTCGCCCAGTAACACGCCGAGTGTCTTACGCAACGTCGAGCCCTCGGCGTCCGCGTTACCACTACCGAAGTGGTAGCGAATGCGCTTGCGCAAGTCTGGCGTGGTTGTCCGCTCGCCGCTCGCAGGCGGTGGGCCCGAACTGCTCCCGACGAAGAGCAACGTCAAGCCGTCGCGTTGCTCGCAGCCCGAAACGTCGATTTCCCCGGGCAGAGTGCGGAACCACCAGCCGTGGACACCCGGTTCTTCAGGAAGTGGACACGGATCGCTGAACACTTCGTCACGCGTAAACGGCTCGAGCGGCAAGGAAACCCGCAACATCTGTCACGCTTTGACCGTTGGACATACCACTCCAATCGTCGTGCCTGCGCCGCAGGCAGTCGGCTCAGCTACCAGCCCTCGGTGAGCACCCGATCCAACGCGTCGACGTAGAAGTCCGCGCCCGATTCGTCAATGCACAACGGCGGCTTGGTCTTCAGGATGTTGAGGTGATCACCTGTCGGCTGGATGACGACGCCGAGGTCGAGCATGCGGTCGCAGATCGCCGCCGTCTCGTCCGTCGCTGGGGTCAACGTGTCGACGTCTCGGATCATCTCGACGCCGAGGTACAGCCCGGTCCCGTGAACGGTGCCGACGATCGGGTGACGCTCCCGCAGCCCGAGTAGCCGGGTCTTGAGATGCTCGCCAACTCGTAAGGCGTTGCCCTGCAAGTCTTCGTCGACGAGGACGTCGAGTACCGTCAGCCCGATCGCGCACGACAGCGGACTGCCGCCGGTCGACGAGAAGAAATACCCCTGGGCACTGAAGGCCTCGGCGATGGCCCGGCTGGTAATGACGGCACCCAGCGGATAACCGTTACCGGTCGACTTCGCCACCGACACGACGTCGGGTACGACGCCCTGCTGGTGAAAACCCCAGAACCAGTGGCCGAGTCGGCCATATGCGACCTGGACTTCGTCGGCGACGGCCAGTCCGCCGCCCGCCCGCACCGCCGCGTACACCTGCGCGAGGTATCCGTCCGGCAGGGCCATCCCACCCGCGTTGCCGTAAACCGGCTCGCAGATGAACGCCGCGGGTGCACGACCCGCCGCGACCATGTCCTGCTACCTGCCGCACGGCGTCGGCGGCGTACTGCGTAGCGTTGCCGCCGCGGTACTTGCCGCGAAAACTGTTGGGGGACTCCACCGTATGCACCCAATCCGGACGCGTCGTGAGTGCATTCGGGTTGTCGGCCGTCGACGTCGACACCGCGTCGGTGGCGTACGTCCAGCCGTGGTAGGCCTCGCGAACCGCGATCACGTCGCGGTGGCCCGTCGCGGCCATGGCCAGCCGCAGCGCCAAATCGCTTGCCTCCGAACCGGAGTTCACCAGGAACACGGTGTCCAGCGGATCGGGCAGGGTGGCGGCCAGTCGCTCGCTGAACTCGACCACTGCCTCATAGTTGAACCGGGAGTTCGTGTTGAGCCTGCGCAACTGGCGGTTCGCTGCGTCGGCGATGCGCGGGTGCGCGTGACCGAGTACGGTCACGTTGTTCACCATGTCCAGGTATACCCGACCCGACGTCGACATCAGGTAATGCCGCCAGCCGCGTTCGATCTGAGGGGGTTCGCGGTAGTAGTGCTCCTGCACCCGCGCAAAGCTGTTGTCGCGGCGCGCCAACAGGTCTCGCTCCGCCGCTGGGGCCGGCGCCGGCAACCCCAGCAGTGGCCGCGGGTCACGCATCACCGCCAACCAGCCCGCGGCCAGGTCGGGCGAACTGAACACGGGAGCCGCCGGAGCGTCGATGGGGCGCACCGACACGGTGGCCCACCGATCCTCGTCGATCGTCGCGAACGGCGCACCCGCCTCGACGCGGTCGCCGGACACCGCGACGCAGTCCGTCACCGACACGACGTATTCCTGGCCTCGGACCGTCACGGCGTCGCCGTCGCGGATCACTTCGCCCGGCCAGGGCGCGGCGAGCGTGGTGGTGTGTGCCGGCCACAGCCAGACCCCGGTGGCCACGACGCCGGGAGAGCTTCCGCTGAGAAAGGGGGCACGGGTCAAACGATGCTCGCCGAAGGCGGTCACCACGAGCGCTGCACCGTTGCGCACCGCGGACCTTGCCGCCTGGTCCTCGATGGCCTCGCCGAAGAGTCCCTCGTCGAAGACTGCGGAGGTGGCGGACAGGTCGAGTGTGACGACCGACGCGGGATCGACCCCGGCGAGCAGCGAGCCGCTGAGCGGCTCGTCCGACCCGGCGAACCCGAGTGCGTCGCGGATCACCGCGGTCATCACGTCGATCGGCACCGACGTGGCTTGCTCGAACATGCGCCATTGGGCGTCGGTCTGTCCGGTCACGTACTCGTTGTCGGGGTCGAGTGTGGCTTGTTGGGCATCGCTGACGAGCAGCACCGCCGTGCGCAGCACGATCATCGGCCACACGGCCTGCGCCTCGCTGTCGGTCAGCGGTCGAACCGAGTGAAATGCCTTGACGCCCGGCACGATCGATGTTGGTTGGGTGCCGGGGTGACCCAGTACCGACGACACGGTGATGGCCAATTCGCTGACCGCCCACGTGTCGGACAAGTCACCGAAGTCGATGATCCCGTCGGGACACGGCACGCCGGAATCCGCCCGTGACACCACGATATTGGCGTCGGTGAGGTCGAGGTGCACCGCCTGGCGGGGCAGTGCGTCGGCCAGCAGTTCGATCCGCGACCACGCCTCGGTGGCCACGCTCGCAATCCGGTCACGCAGAGCCGCCTCGGTGACATGTGAAATGAGCGCGTCGACAACGGCTTTGCCGTAGCGGAGATCCCACTGGAGGACCCGGTCGAGGCCAGGATGAGCGAAACCCGCCAACGCGCGGCTCACTTGGCCCGCCAGTTCGCCCATGCCCGCGACCACGTTCGGGGACAAGTAGCCATCGTCGACCAGCGTGCCGCCCGGCAGGAAGCGCAAGAGCCTGACGTAGGCCGTGCCGTCGAGCAGGCCCGGCACGGCGGTGTACGACTGCCCAGCCAGGTTCGGCAGGGGCGCTGAGACGCGCGCTTCGGGCTGAGCCTCTGCGATCAGCTGGGTCGCCGCGTCCTGGGCATCCAGTTCGACAGGGGTGAACGCCGGGTTGGCGATCTTCAGCACGCCGAGGTGCTCGCCGCGTTCGCCGAACACCAGGAAGTTCTTATCCTGTTGGCTACCAAGTGATTTCGCTCGGCCAGAGACGCCGTAGTGGGTGACCAGCAGCTGTTCGGCCTGTGCCTCGGAGACCTCAGGGGCGGGGAGTTCGGGTTGCTCGAGGAAGTTGAAACCGCTCATCGCGACAGCGCTCATCGCCACCCTCTGCTCTTCGCGCAAGCGCTCATCGCCACCCTCTGCTCTTCGCGCAAGCGCTCATCGCCACCCTCTGCTCTTCGCGCAAGCGCTCATCGCCACCCTCTGCTCTTCGCGCAAGCGCTCATCGGTCGACGAACTGGACCACGACCTCACTGAACGCATCGTTGTCATCGCCGGCCGCAGTGTGTCCCGCATCGGCCAGCTCGGCGAACTCCGCGCGAGGCACCTTGGAGAGGAAGTCCTGGACCCCTTCGTCGCTGACGACGTCCGAGAGCTTGCCGCGGATGAGCAGAAGCGGGATCTCCAGGTTTATCGCCGCCTGCTCTAGCTTCTCCATCCGCATGAACGGATCGTCCTGCGGTTTGGTTAGGAACGCCGGATCCCAGTGCCAGTACCAGCGGCCGTCGCGCAGCCGGAGGTTCTTCTTCAACCCCTCGGGGCTGCGCGGCTTCGGGCGGTGCGGCAGATACTCGGCGACCGCCTCCGCGGCGTCCTCGAGCGATTCGAAGCCGTGCACGTGGCTGAACATGAAGTCGCGGATGCGCGCGCTTCCGCTCTTCTCGAACCTCGGCACGACGTCGACGAGCACCAGCTTCGTGACGAGCTCGGCGCCCGCCTCGTGGGCCGCCTGGATGCCGGTAAGTCCACCCATGCTTGCGCCGATGAGTACCGTCGGCTTTCCGATCTGGTAGAGCACCTGCAGGGTGTCGCCGCACAGCGACTCCACTGAATAATCAGCGGACGGTGAACGGTCGCTGTCACCGTGCCCGCGGCTGTCGAGCGCGATGACGTGGTAGCCGCGTTCCGCGAGAACCTGGCCGGTGTTCTTCCAGGAGAATCGGTTCTGGCCGCCGCCGTGAAGCATCAGGATCGTCGGGCGCTTCGCCGCCGCCTCGTCGTCCCGGTTCCACTCGTCGGCGACCAGTGCAAGGTCATCGACGCCTCGGAACGTCACGGTCTGCGGTGTATTGCTCGCAGTGCTCACGAAGATCCTCTCGACCGGCCCCTGAGCTCACGTTACCCAGGCGGTTTGCCGTGTCCGAAGCGACCCCGCATGGGCGGCGACGTGCCGCGATGAGTTTCGACGTCGGGCGGAGTCGACAACCACATGCCCACCATCACGCCTTCACTCTGGTTCAACGGCAACCTCGAGGAAGCCATCGAGTTCTACACGTCGGTGTTCCCGAATTCGTCCATCGGGACACTCGCCCGCTACACCGAGGCTGGGCCCGGCAGACCGGGCGAGGTCGTGTCCGCGACGTTCGTGCTGGACGGCCACCAGTTCGTCGGCATCAACGGTGGGCCTGAATTCCCATTCTCCGAGGCGGTCTCGTTCATCGTCCACTGCACAGACCAGGACGAGGTCGACTACTACTGGAGCCGACTGGTCGACGGTGGCGAGGAGTCGCAATGTGGTTGGCTGAAGGACCGATTCGGGCTGAGCTGGCAAATCGTTCCCGGGCGGCTTCACGAGTTGCTCGGCGACGCCGACCCGGTGCGTGCGGCGGCAGCTACCACGGCGATGCTCGGCATGCGCAAGATCGTGATCGCCGAACTCGAGGAGGCCGTCCGCGGCGCCTGACGGTGCTTGTGGGGCGGTGTTCGCTCGACGCCGGCCAGCCACAGTTCTCGGTGCTGAAGCGCGTTTGCTGAGAACGACGGTCGCCGAACTTGGACCGGCGGGCGGACAGTCCAACCGTAGGGTTCGACCTTCCCGTGAACCTGTATGTTGTGCGTCCTGAAATTGGCGATGTTGGGTTCTCCGGCATCCGTCCGTGTCACACTCATCCTCTTATGGGCAGGTCATCCGTTGGAGGGATCAGCGACGTGACGGACAGGTTTAGGCGGGACAGGGCCGACTAATGCTCGCTTCCAACGTAATTGGCAAACCGGTACGCGCCGTCGGCGGCTTCTACGCGATGGCACTCGACACGTTCGTGTTGATGTTCAAGCCGCCATTCGCGTGGCGCGAATTCATCGTGCAGGCCTGGTTTGTCGCGCGGGTGTCGATCGTGCCGACGCTGATGTTGACGGTTCCCTACACCGTGTTGTTGACGTTCACCTTCAACATCCTGCTGACTGAGTTCGGTGCCGCGGACTTCTCCGGCACCGGTGCCGCCCTCGGCACGGTGCGCCAGATCGGGCCGATCGTGACGGTTCTGGTGGTCGCCGGTGCCGGCGCCACCGCCATGTGTGCAGATCTGGGTGCGCGGACTATTCGCGAGGAGCTCGATGCGCTGCGGGTGATGGGCATCAATCCGATCCAGGCACTTGTGGTTCCGCGCGTGCTGGCCGCCACGGTGGTGTCGCTGGCGCTGTCCGCGACGGTGATCCTCGTGGGGCTCGCCGGCGCGTACTTGTTCTGCGTCTACATCCAGCACGTCTCGCCGGGTGCCTTCGCAGCCGGCTTGACCCTGATCATCGGTGGTCTTGACGTGACGATCGCGTTGGTGAAAGCCGCGTTGTTCGGACTTTCGGCCGGGCTGATCGCGTGTTACAAGGGCATCTCCGTGGGCGGGGGCCCGGCGGGGGTGGGTAACGCCGTGAACGAGACCGTGGTGTTCACCTTCATGGCGTTGTTCGCGATCAATGTCGTCGCGACCGCCGTCGCCGTGAAGGTGACGCTATGACCACCCGTCCTGCAAGCCTCCGGTTCGGGCGTCTCAGGCGCACGGTCGACAATTGGATCGACGGCTGGAACCGGGTCGGTCATCAAACGCAGTTCTACGGCACCACGCTGCGCAACATCAGCTACGTCTTTGTCCATTATCGGATCGAGTTGCTGCGGATCATCGCCCAAATGGGCCTGGGCGCAGGGGCGCTCGTGGTGATCGGCGGAACCGTCGTGATCGTGGCCTTCTTGACGGTTACCACCGGCGCGCTGGTTGCCGTGCAGGGCTACACCGACTTCTCGGAAATCGGTGTGGAGGCCTTGACGGGATTTGCGTCGGCCTTCTTCAACGTCCGGTTGATCGCGCCGGCGACCACCGCTATCGCCCTGGCTGCCACCATCGGTGCAGGCGCTACCGCACAACTCGGCGCCATGCGGATCAACGATGAAATCGACGCGCTCGAGGTAATGGGGATCCGGAGCGTCGCCTTCCTCGCCTCCACCCGGGTGATCGCCGGCTTGGTCGTGGTGATCCCCCTGTACTGCGTCGGCGTGCTGGCGTCGTTCTGGGCCGCGCGTTTGGGCACGACAGTTTTCTATGGTCAATCGACAGGGGTCTATGACCACTACTTCAGGACGTTCCTGAACCCCACCGACCTGATTTGGTCATTCGTTCAAAGCATCGCCATGGCGGTGGCGATCATGCTGATACATACCTATTACGGCTTTACCGCGCGCGGTGGGCCGGCCGGGGTGGGGGAGGCTGTGGGGCGCGCGGTGCGTAGCTCGCTGATCATCTCGGCGTTCGTGGTGATGATGATCTCGCTTGCGGTGTACGGGCAATCCGGCAACTTCAATCTGGCCGGGTAGCAGCATGGCCGAGGCGAGAAAGGGCGAAGGACTCCACGCGGGGTGGTGGACGCTTTTTCTGTTGCTGCTCCTGATCGGCTCGATCTGGCTGACGTACGTGTTGTTCACCGGGACCCTGAAGTCGTTCGTCCCGGTCACCTTGACCTCCGACCGTTCCGGCTTGGTCATGGAGACCAACGCCAAGGTCAAGCTTCGCGGCGTACAGGTCGGGCGGGTCGCCTCGGTCAACGTTGGCGGTGAAAGCGCGGCACCGGTGTCCTTGAAATTGGAGATCTACCCGGACCAGATCGAGCACATCCCGGCCAATGTCGGTGCCCAGATCCAGGCAACCACGTTGTTCGGGGCCAAGTTCGTGGACCTGGTCTACCCGAGCGATCCCAGCCCGCAGCGCCTCCGGGCCGGTCAGGTGCTGCAGTCGAGCAATGTTGCCACCGAGGTCAACACGGTCTTCGAGAACGTGGTCGGCGTGCTTGATCAGGTCGACCCCGCCAAGCTCAACAGCGTGCTGTCGGCGCTTGCCGAGGGCGTCCGCGGCCAGGGCGAGCGGTTGGGCCAGGCCACCACCGACGCCAATCAGGTTCTGCTGGCGTTGAACCCGCGGAGTGAGACCGTACGGGCAGACTGGCAGGCGCTGAAGGACTTCAGCGACACCTATAGCGTTGCGGCGCAAGACATCCTGACAGTTCTCAACGCGGCGAGCACCACCAGCGTCACGATCGCCAATCACGCCACCCAATTGGATGCGTTGCTGCTGGCGACCATTGGGTTTTCGAACAGCGGGATCAGCCTGCTGGCGCCGAATCAGGCGAACCTCATCAAGGCCATCAACGTGCTCGAGCCCACGACGAATCTGTTGTACAAGTACAACCCGGAGTACACCTGCCTGCTGGTCGGCGCCAAGACGTTGTTGGACACGGGCGGTTACGATGCGCCCGGTGGCAACGGGCGGTCACTGGTACTGGATGCCGGGCTAGCGCTCGGTGACGACCCCTACCACTTCCCGTCCAACCTGCCGGTCGTCGGCGCCAAGGGCGGACCTGGCGGAAAGCCGAGCTGCGGTTCGCTGCCCGATGTCGCTCAGAACTGGCCGGTGCGTCAGCTCATCACCAACACCGGATTCGGCACCGGGGTGGATTGGCGACCCAATCCCGGTATCGCATTCCCGACCTATGCCGACTACCTGCCGGTGACGCGTGCGGTGCCGGAGCCGCCGAGCATCCGCAACCTGTTTGGCGGCCCCGCACCGGGACCGATCCCGTATCCGGGCGCGCCGGCTTACGGTGCGCCGATGTATGCGCCTGATGGCACCCCGCTGTGGCCGGGCCTGCCGCCCGCACCGCCTCCTGGCGCACCGAAGGATCCCGGTCCCAGGCCGGGTACCGAGCCATTCGTTGTGCCCGCACCTGCGCAGCTAGTACCGATCCCGTTGCCGCCGATTCCGGTCCCGCAGGAGGTCGCGCCATCGCCCTGAGCACCCAGCACCCAGACCCGACGACCGAGGAAGGCGGCCAGCCATGAGCGGCAACTGGCGACACGCCCTTTGGCGTCTTGGCGTCTTCCTGGGTGTGTGTCTGCTCGGCGTCTTCGCGTTGTACGCGGTCTTCGGCCAGTTGCGCCTCGGCGAGAAAGCCAAGGAGTACAACGCCGTCTTCACGAACGTGACCGGCCTGGAAGGCGATGACTTCGTCCGCATTGCCGGTGTGGAAGTCGGCAAGGTGAAGAAGATGTCCATCCAGGACGACACAACGGTGCGGGTCGAGTTCACCGCCGATGAATCGGTCGTGCTCACCGAGGGCAACAGGGCCGTCATCCGATACGACGACCTCATCGGCGGCCGGTACCTGGCGCTGGAGGAGGGCACCGGCGGAACCAAGCGGCTCAATCCGGGTGACACGATCCCGGTGGACCGCACCTCACCGGCGCTGGATTTGGACGCCCTGATCGGTGGATTCAAGCCACTGTTCTCGGCCCTGGACCCAGATCAGGTAAATGCGTTGTCTGGCCAGTTGATTCAGGCTTTTCAGGGGCAGGGCGCGACGATCAGTTCATTCCTGAGCCAGACCGCGGCGCTGACGAACACGCTGGCAGACCGCGATCAGCTGATCGGGGAGGTCATCGTCAACCTCAACACCGTGCTGGGGTCACTTGGCGACCAAAGCGACCAGTTCTCCAAGGCCATCGACGCAATCGCCGAGCTGGTGAAGGGTCTCGAGTCCCGCAAGCAGGACATCAGCAACGGCGTCGCCTACACCAACGCCGCCGCCGGAACCATCAGCGATCTGCTGACGCAGGCGCGTCCACCGTTTGCCAAGACGATCCACGAGACGGACCGCGCCGCGGGAATCGTGGTGGCCGACCATGACTACTTCGACAACCTGCTGAACACCCTGCCGGATTCGTATCAAGCGCTTGCGCGGCAAGGGATCTACGGCGACTTCTTCAGCTTCTACCTGTGCGACCTCATCCTCAAGCTCAACGGTAAGGGCGGTCAGCCGGTGTATGTGAAGGTGGCCGGGCAGACGACGGGGAGGTGTGCACCGCGATGAAGCCGTTCGCCGAACGCAACCCGCTGATCATGGGAGCCATCGGGCTGGGCCTGACCGCAGGCATAGTGGTGATCGCCCTGCAGTACGACAAGATCCCATTCATCAACCAAGCCAACGACTACTCGGCCTACTTCGCGGAGGCCGGTGGCCTGACAACCGGTGCGCGCGTGCAGGTTTCAGGCCTCAGAGTGGGGGAGGTGTCGTCGATCGAACTGGACGGGCCGCGGGTGTTGGTCAAGTTCACCGTCGACAACGACATCAGGATAGGGGATCACAGCGAAGCGGCCATCAAGACGCGGGGCCTGCTGGGCAGCAAGATTCTCGAGGTGACATCCCGCGGTGACGGCCACCAGGATGGCACGATTCCGGTTGAGCGCACCACCTCGCCCTATCAGCTGCCGGACGCCCTGGGCGACCTCGCCACGACGATCAGCGGCCTGAACACCAACCAGCTGTCCGACTCGCTGAGGGTACTGGCCGAAACATTCTCCGAGACGCCGCCCGATCTGAAGATCGCCGTCGAGGGTGTGGCCCGATTCTCCGATACCCTCAATCAACGCGACGCGCAGCTGCGTCAACTGCTGACCGACGCCAACAAGTCGACGGCCGTACTCGCCGAGCGCAGCGACCAGGTCGTCGGCCTGATCCGAAACACCAATGCTTTACTGGTCCAACTAGAGAGCGAAAGTGCTGCGCTGGACCAGATCTCGGGCAGCATTTCGACACTGAGCCATCAACTTGAAGGCTTCATCGCAGAGAACCGCGAGACGATGAAGCCTGCGATCGACAAGCTCAACGGCGTTCTGACGATCGTCGACAATCGCAAGGAACGGTTGCAGAAGGGCCTGAAACTGCTCAACGACTACGCGATGTCACTTGGCGAATCCGTATCCTCCGGTCCCTTCTTCAAGAACTACATCGCCAACCTGTTGCCGGGCCAGTTCGTGCAGCCGTTCATCGACGCTGCGTTCTCCGATCTCGGCCTGGATCCCAATGTGTTGCTGCCGTCCCAGCGCTCCGACCCGCAGATCGGCCAGCCCGGCACTCCAGCGCTACCGGTGCCCTATCCGCGGACCGGGGAGGGTGGCGAGCCGCATCTGACGCTGCCCGATGCCATCACCGGAAACCTCGGTGATCAGGGTTGCGGTCCGCCCGGCTTGCCGCTGCCCGGCCCCACTGGCTGCTATCCCTACCGTGAGCCACCGCCCGCTCCGCCGCCCGGCGGTCCGCCACCGGGGCCACCCGCGGAGGCGCCTCCTGGAGTGGCGTCCACACCGCTGCCGACGCCTTCCCCCGTGTTCGTGCCCGCTCCGGGTGAGATACCGCCGCCCCCGCCGGCTGGGGAGAGCCCGTGAACCGCAACCTCAGAACGGGATTGACGCTCGGACTGGCGGCGCTGTTGGTCGCCGGGATCGTCGTCCTAATCCGGAACTCCGACACCATCAACCGCACGAATGTCGTCGGGTACTTCGAGAACAGCAATGGGTTCTACGTCGGCGACGACGTTCGCATTCTTGGTGTGACAGTCGGCAAGATCGCCAAGATCGAACCGCAGCCCGACCGGGTGAAGGTCTCGTTCTGGTTCGACGACAAGTACAAGGTGCCCGCCGATGCCAACGCCGCGGTCTTGTCGCCGACGCTGGTCACCTCGCGCGCGATCCAGCTGACCCCGGCATACACCGGCGGGCCCGTGATGAAGGACGACGCGGTGATCCCGCGCGAGCGCACAGTGGTTCCGGTGGAGTACGACACCTTCCGCGAGCAGCTGGAGAGGCTGGCCAAGGAGTTGCAGCCGACCGAGCCAGGTGGTGTCAGCCCGTTGGGCTCGCTCATCAACACCACCGCCGACAATCTCCGCGGCCAGGGTGCCAACATCCGCGACACCATCATCAAACTGTCGCAAGCCTTTTCGGCTCTCGGCGACAAGAGCACCGACATCTTCTCCACCGTCAAGAATTTGTCGATCCTGGTTTCGGCGCTGCAGGACAGCACGACTCTGATGCGGCAGCTCAACCAGAACCTGGCGTCAGTGACCGGTCTGTTGGCCGACAACCCCAACGAGGTCGCCGACGCGGTCCGCGATCTCAACAATGTGGTCGGGGACGTGCAAAGCTTCGTGGCCGACAACCGGGAATCACTAGGCACGACATCTGACAAGCTTGCGGGCGTCACCCAGGCGCTGACCGAGAGCCTCGATGACGTCAAGCAATTCCTGCACGTGGCGCCCAATACGATCCAGAACTACGTGAACGTCTATCAACCGGCTCAGGGCGCGGCGAGCGCCATCCTCGCCATCAACAACTTCGCCAACCCGATCACCTTCATCTGTGGCGCGGTGCAGGCGGCGTCGCGGATGGGTGCCGAGCAGTCGGCGAAGCTCTGTGTGCAATATCTGGCGCCGATCATCAAGAACCGCCAGTACAACTTCCCGCCGATCGGTTTTCAGAACCTCTTCATCGGTGCCACGGCGCGGCCGAACGAGATCACCTATAGCGAGGAATGGATGCGGCCCGACTACATCCCGCCGCAGCCGCCACCGGGCGCACCCGCGCCGGCCGGTGGTCCCCCGCTCGCCGCTGAGACAGCGGCGACTGGGGGCGAGCAGGCCGCACCGGCCAGTCCTCCGCTGGCGGCCGAGGCTCCGCCGGTGGCCACCAACCCCGCCGACGGACTGAGCGGCCTGATGGTGCCCGCAGGGGTCGGACCATGATGCGGGCCAAGTGGATTCGCGTCGCCGCGGGCGTTTTGGTGTTGGCCCTCACGGCATCGGGATGCGGCGGTTGGAAGGGGTTGAACTCGCTTCCACTGCCCGGTGTCCAGGGCCGCGGTCCCGGGGCGTTCACCATTCAGGCGCAGATGCCAGACGTGGACAACATCGAACAGAACTCGCGCGTTCGGCTCCACGACGTCACGGTGGGCAACGTGACCAAGATCGAGCGGCAAGGCTGGCACGCTTTGGTCACCATGGAGCTCAACGGCGACGTTCAGTTGCCCGCCAATGCGACGGCCAAGCTGGGCCAGACCAGCTTGCTGGGTTCACTGCACGTCGAACTGGCTCCGCCGAAGGATGTGCCACCGCAGGGCAGGCTGCACGACGGCTCGCTGATCCCGCTGTCGTCGGCGAGCAACTATCCGAGCACCGAACAGACACTGGCCGCGATCTCCCTGCTGCTCAACGGCGGTGGGATCGGCCAAGTTCAGGACATCACCGAGGCGTTCAGCACCGCCTGGGCCGGCCGCGAGGCCGACCTGCGCAGCCTGATCGAGCAGCTCGACCTGTTCATCCGCTACGTCAACGAGCAAAAACACGACATCATCGCGGCCAACGAGAGCCTGAACAACGTGGTCGGCCAGTTCGCCGAGCAGAAGCCGGTGGTGGACAAGGCATTGAAGACCATTCCGGACGCACTCGCCGTCCTCAAGGATCAGCGCGAGAACCTCGCCGAAGCGCTCGCGCAGCTGGGGAGGTTCAGTGCAGCTGGCCGCCGACTCGGTCAACCAGACGAAGGAATCATTGGTTGCCGAACTCAAGGACCTTGGGCCGGTGCTGGAACAGCTCGCCAACGCCGGGCCGGCGCTGACCCGCGCGCTGAGCTTCCTGCCCACCTTCCCGTTCCCCAAGGAGACGCTGCAGAACTGGGTCCGCGGTGACTATGCCAATCTGTCGTTGATCGTCGACCTGACACTGAGCCGGGTCGACGCCGGACTGTTCACCGGAACACGGTGGGAGTGCGACCTAACTTGGTTGGAGCTGCAGTGGGGCCGCACCATCGGCCAGATGCCCAGCCCATGTACCGCGGGCGGCCCGTCCCCAGGCAACCCGCTGATCGTGCCGTACCACTGGGATCAGGGGCCATAACATGCGAATGACCAGACAGATCGTCATCCAGCTGTTGATCTTCAGCCTGCTGGCGACACTCGCACTCGCGGTTATGGTTTTCGGATACATGCGTCTGCCCGCGCTTGTCGGTATCGGGCAGTATCGCGTCACGGTGGAGCTGCCCGCGACGGGTGGGCTCTATCCGAGGAGCAACGTCACGTATCGCGGCACCCACGTCGGCATTGTGAAAAGCGTCAACCTTACCGATAGCGGTGTCGCAGCGGACCTTTCGCTGGATTCAGGTATCAAGATCCCCGCGGACGTCGAAGCCCAGGTACACAGCCAGTCTGCAGTCGGCGAGCTGTACATCACGCTTATTCCACGCAGCGGAGAGGGTCCCGTCCTGAAGGACGGTGATGTCATCCCGCAAGATCGCTCCACCGTCCCGACCGACGTCAATTCGGTGTTGGCCGCGACGAATCGTGGCCTTGCCGCGATTCCGCGGGACAACCTGAAGACGGCCCTCGACGAGGCCTACGTTGCCGTCGGGGGGCTCGGGCCCGAGCTGTCCCGGCTGGTCCAAGGAGGCACCGCGCTCGCGATCGACGCCCGTAAGAACCTCGATCCGCTGACGACCCTGATCGATCAGTCCAAGCCGATCCTGGACACCCAGACCGACACCTCAAACTCGATCCAAGCGTGGGCATCGCACCTCGCAACGGTCACCGAGGGACTGCAGAGCCAAGACACCGCCGTAGCCGGGATCCTGGAGAAGGGTCCCGGCGCAGCCGACGAGGTGCGGGCGCTGTTCGACCGGCTGCAGCCCACGCTGCCGATCGTGCTCGCCAACCTGGTCAGCATCGGCGAGGTCGCCGTTACCTACCAGCCGAGCCTCGAACAGCTGCTGGTGCTGTTGCCCCAGGGAACCGCCACCACGCAGGCAATCGGCGTCGCCAAACGCAATACCAAACAGGACTACGAGGGCGATTACCTGACGCTCAACCTGAACCTCAACCTCCCGCCTCCATGCACCACCGGCTTTCTGCCCATCCAGCAGCAGCGGGCGCCAAGCCTCGAGGACTATCCCGACCGGCCCGCGGGCGACGTCTACTGCCGGGTGCCACAGGATGGGCCGTTCAACGTGCGTGGCGCCCGCAACCTGCCCTGCGTCACCGTCCCCGGCAAACGGGCACCGACGGTGAAGATGTGCGAGAGCAATGAGAACTACATCCCCCTCAACGACGGGTTCAACTGGAAGGGCGACCCCAACGCGACACTGTCGGGCCAGGACGTTCCGCAGCTGCCGCCAGGCTCACCACCTGCGCAAGCAGCGCCCCCGCCGGGTCCGGCCCCGCCGCCGATCGCCTTCGCCGAATACGATCCAGCGAGCGGCACGTACGTTGGACCGGACGGGCGTGTGTACACACAGGCGAATCTGGCCGGCAATGCCAATGAGGAGCAAACATGGGAAACGATGCTGCTGCCCCCGCCGGGGAGGTGACTGCGGCCGCGGAAAACACTGAGGTCGAGTCCATCGAACCGACGGACGAGGCTGACGCGTCGGAGACCGAGGACCGCGACGACAGCGACGAGAGCAGGGACCAGAACGAGACGGACGGTGACGCCGTCGCAGCGGCGGTGGCCAAGCCGCCGATGTCACCGGTCAGAATGGCGCTCATCTGCGGGCTGGTCGTGGTGTTGGCTTTGTCGGGACTCGTCGGCTGGCTCGGGTTCTCCGCGTACCAGACCCACAAGGCGAAGGAGCAGCGCGATCTGTTCCTTCAGGTCGGGCGGCAGGGCGCGGTGAACCTCACCACCATCGACTTCGAACACGTCGACGACGACGTCAAGCGCATCCTCGACTCCGCGACTGGACAGTTCTACGACGAGTTCGAACAGCGCGCACAGCCGTTCGCCGAGGTGGTCAAGCAGGTCAAGTCGAAGTCCGTAGGCACCGTGAACGAAGCGGGGCTGGTAGGGACGGACGCGGATCTGGCGTCGAAGGTGCCGACCGAGGGCGAGGTACTCGTCGCGGTGACGGTCAATTCGTCGGTGGCCGGGCAACCAGATCAGGCGCCCCGCGCATGGCGCATGCTGATCACGGTTCAGAGCGTCGGCGGCGGCGACGCCAAGGTTTCCAAGGTGGACTTCGTATCGTGACTAATACCCCAGACGAGAAGTCGACTGCGATTGAAGAGGACGAGCTCGCCAGGCTGCTCGTCGACTCCGAGCAGACCTCAGAGGCCGAGCCACCCGTCGTCACCGCCTCGGACGATATTGCCGATGCGCCCGCCGAGGCATCGGAAGAGGCGTCGGAAGAGGCTCCGGAAGCGCAGTCCACCTCAGTGGTGGCATCGCCACCCGAGCGCAAGGGCATCGACGGTGCTCGGCTTCTGGCGTTCGGTGTGCTCCCGGCGCTCGCCTTGATCCTCGCGTTGGCCGCGGGCTGGCTCAAGTACCTGGACAACGAAGCCAGCGACACGCTCACGGCCCGCATCGAGTCGGTTCAGGCCGCCAAGGACGGCACGGCCACCCTGTTGTCGTACCAGCCGGACAAGGTCGAACAACAGTTGACCGACGCCCGGAAGCTGCTGACCGGTGGGTTCAGGGACGACTACACGGACCTGACCACCCACGTGGTGATCCCAGGTGCCCAGCAGAAGCAGATCTCCGCGGTCGCGACGGTGCAGAAGGCAGCGTCGGTCTCGGCCGATCCCAAGAAGGCGGTGGTGCTGGTGTTCGTCGACCAGACCGTCGTCATCGGCGCCGACCAACCCAGCGCCACCTCATCGAACGTGCGTGTGGAATTGGAGAAGGTCGACGGCAAGTGGCTGATCTCCAAGTTCGATCCGGTGTAGGTACCCGAAGGACGACGGAGCCTGGCCCATGACTGCGCAACGATTGACGCCAGTCGATGCGCAGACGTTCTGGATGTCGGCGAAGATCCCGAACGACACGTTCCTGTTGTTCGGTTTCGCGGGTGTCCCGGCCGACCTCGACCAGGCGCTCGAGGAGGTCCGGCTGCGGGCCGGACGCTGTGCGGCGCTGTGTGTGCGTGTGGACGATCGTGCGCGCTTGGCATACCCGGCGTGGGCCACGCGCGCGGTCGACGGCAGGCAATTCGTGGTGCACGACCTCGATGACCCCACATGGTCGCGCTGCCTGGCCGCGATCATCCCCCTGATCGACGATCAGCTGGATGCGACGGCGGTGGCGTGGCGGCTGCACGTGTTCCCCGCGGTCGAAGGAGTGCCGACGGTGTCGGGACCCGGCACGGTGGCGGTGTTGCAGATCTCTCATGCGCTCGGAGGTGGCGGTCGCACGTCGGTGTCGGCCGCATTGATGTTCGGCCGACTCGGCGCCATGCCCGAGGTGACGCCGTGGCGGGCCGGCCCGGCCCAGCTGCCGCTGCTCGGCTTCCGCGCCGCGCGGGCTCATCGTCGGATGGTCAGCGACACCGCCGCCGGCGTCGTGCCACCGCCCGCGGCGACGTGTCCGGCACTGCGGACCAACGCCCGGCCGTCGGGGACGCGCGGCCTGAGGACCGTCGTCCGCCCGCGCAGCGCATTGTCCGAGCCGACCGTGACGGTCGCCGCCCTGGCCGGGATCTCGGCCGCACTCGCGGAACACCTCCGCGCGCTCGGCGACGACCCGGCGACGTTGGGTGCGGAATTGATGATGGCGAAATCCCCACCTCTGCGGTCGTACAACCACTTCGGTACGGCGGGCATCGGGCTGCACCCCGGGTTGGAGGGAGCAGAACGGGCGGATCGGATCGCAGCGGACATCGACGCCCGCCGCCGACGCGCAGGGCACCCCGCGATGCGCGCGGCGGACGTCGCCTTTGCGGCGACTCCCGCACCGTTACTCCGCTGGGGGATAACGCAATTCGATCCCGACGTGCAGCTCGCATCGGTGACCGGCAACACGGTGGTCTCCAGCGTGAACGGCGGTGCAGCGGACTTTGCGTTCGGCGGTGCGCCCGTTGCGGTGCTGGCGGCGTTCCCGGGGTTGTCGCCGATGATGGGACTCACGCACTGCGTGTGCGGGATCGGCGACACGATCTCCATCGCCGTGCATGCGGCCGAGTCGGCGCTCGGCGACGGTCCGGATGGACTGGACGCCTACGTCGCGCGGCTCGAGGCGGCGCTCGGCTAGAGCGCCGACGGGGCTCGGCAGCGGTTTAACACATCGACTAAGTTCTGTTGCGTGACTGCCTACGACTTCGCCCTCCTCGTGCTTCGCGTCGTGCTCGGCGTGACCATGGCCGCCCACGGATACAACAAGTTCTTCGGCAAGGGCGGGCTGAACGGCACCGCAGGGTGGTTCGACAGCATCGGCATGAAGCCAGGCATGTTCCACGCCCGCGTCGCCGCGACCACCGAGATGTCCGCGGGCCTCGGCCTGGCCGTCGGGCTGCTGACACCGATTCCCGCGGCCGGGTTCGTCGCGCTCATGCTCACGGCGGCGTGGACCGTGCACCGCAAGAACGGCTTCTTCATCGTCAAGGAGGGTTGGGAGTACAACCTGATCCTCGCCGTGACTGCGGTGGCGATCGCCGGAGTCGGCGCGGGAAAGCTCAGTCTCGACTACGCCCTTTTCCACGGCACCGCTCTGTGGGACTACGTGCAGGGCTGGGGCGGGCTCGCGGTGGCCGTCGTGCTGGGCCTCGCAGGCGGCATTGGCCAGCTGATGATCTTCTTTCGCCCGCCGGCCCCCAAGGAAGTGGCCTGACTCGCCGAGCCGTCCGCAACCGGCTCCAGCAATGCCGTACGTGGGGGACTTTTGCGACTGCTCGCGGTGAGAAACCGGAACTGAATCCGCCGATCTAGAACACGTTCTAGTCTTGCCCGCATGGGTTTTCTGAAGCAGGACATTCCCGTGGTCGACTACGAGGAGTGGAGCAAGGGGACCCGCGCCGAAAAGATCGTCCCGATGGCCCGGCACTGGGCAGAGGTCGGCTTTGGAACGCCGGTCGTCCTGCACCTGTTCTACGTGGTGAAGATCCTGCTCTACGTGCTCGTCGCGTGGCTGATCGCGCTGTCGACCACCGGCATCGACGGCTTCACCAACGTCACGTCGTGGTACGCGGAACCGATCGTGTTCCAGAAGGTCGTTTTCTACACGATGCTGTTCGAGGTCGTCGGGCTGGGCTGCGGGTTCGGGCCGCTCAACAACCGGTTCTTCCCGCCGATGGGCTCGATCCTGTACTGGTTGCGACCCAAGACCATTCGACTGCCACCGTGGCCGAACCGGATTCCCCTGACCAGGGGTGACTCGCGTACCCCGTTCGACGTCCTGCTGTACGCCGCGCTGCTGGTAATGCTCGTCGTCGCGCTGTGTTCCGACGGCACCGGCCCGATCCCGGAACTGGGCACCGAGGTGGGTGTGCTGCCGGTCTGGCAGACCGCGACGATCCTGGGCATCCTGGCCGTGGCCGGCTTGCGCGACAAGGTGATCTTTCTGGCCGCCCGCGGCGAGGTGTACGCCAGCCTTGCGGCGTGCTTCCTGTTCGGCGGCGCCGACATGATCATCGCCGCGAAGCTGGTGTGTCTGGTCATCTGGCTGGGGGCGGCGACGTCCAAGCTCAACAAGCACTTCCCGTTCGTCATCTCGACGATGATGAGCAACAACCCGGTGTTCCGGCCCCGGTGGATCAAGCGGAGGTTCTTCGAACACTTTCCCGAGGACCTGCGGCCCGGACGGTTGTCGCGGGCGCTCGCGCACTTCAGTACCGCGGTCGAGGGCCTGGTCCCGTTGGTGTTGTTCTTCTCGCACGGCGGTTGGCCGACGGCGATCGCCGCATTCGTCATGCTGTGCTTCCACTTCGGCATCCTGTCGTCGATTCCGATGGGGGTGCCATTGGAGTGGAACGTCTTCATGATGTTCAGCGTGCTGGCGCTGTTCGTCGGTCATGCGGGGGTCGGACTGGGTGATCTGCAGAGCCCGTGGCCCATCGTGCTGTTCACCGTCGTCGCGGGCACCGTCGTGCTGGGAAACCTGTTCCCCCGCAAGGTTTCCTTCCTGCCGGGGATGCGGTACTACGCGGGTAACTGGGACACGTCGCTGTGGTGTCTCAAGTCATCGGCCGAGCGGAAGATCACCGAGGGCATCGTCGCGATCGCGAGCATGCCCGCCGCGCAGATGGAGAAGTTCTACGGCAGCAAGGAAACCGCGGAGATGTACCAGTACATGGGGTACGCGTTCCGTTCCTTCAACACGCACGGCCGCGCGATGTTCACGCTCGCGCATCGCGCGATGGCCGGGCAGAACGAGGGCGACTACACGCTGACCGACGGCGAGCGGTTGGTCTCGACGGCCATCGGCTGGAACTTCGGCGACGGCCACATGAGCAACGAGCAACTGGTCGCCGCGTTGCAGCAGCGGTGTCACTTCGAACCGGGTGAGGTGCGCATCGTCATGATCGACGCGCAACCGATTCACAAGCAGCAGCAGGAGTACCGGCTCGTCGATGCCGCGACGGGAGAGTTCGAGAGCGGTTACGTCAAGGTGGCCGACATGGTGACCCGCCAGCCGTGGGACGACACCGTCCCGGTGCACGTCTACGGCGAGGACCGTGCCGACGCAACGTAGGCCGACTCGACAGGTCGCCCGAACTCGCGCAGTCCGCGCGGTTACGTCCGTTGACCCAACCTGCCGACGCCCCCGGAGCCCGGGTACGTGCCGTCACGGGCACTGGCCGAGTTCGTGCGATTCCCCACGCGACGGGGGCGCCATTCACGCGTCAAACCTGAAGTGCCTGCGCCGTTTTCATGTCAGGCCTACACGCGCGTCGCGCCTCGCTGTCCCGCGCTCGTTCACGGTCGATGCTTACCCGATGTAGTTGCATCGCGATTCGACCACGTTGTACTCACACCGTCCCGCGGGCGCACCACGCTGTAGCGGTGACGGTGAACGGCCCACTACAAAGACGTTGGCGAGCCACTGATTCGAGACGTGCGCGAGCATCGTCATCGAGTCGCTGGACGTAATCGCCGGCAGGACCTACACCGTATGTGTACGGCTCCCACCACTCCTCAAACGTGGGGTGCACGACATCGATCGCGATGGAATCTTCTTGCACATCACGGAGGCCAGCAGCTTCGAATAGCTCAGCGAGGTGCCCCATCGACGCCCCGGAGAGGAGCGCTTCATCCTCAACGTCAGGGTCGATCACGTGGACCGCATCCCAGAACGGCGCCAGTGCACCGGTCGGCCCGTCCCATACGCATGCTGCGATGACACCGCCAGGCCGAGTCACTCGTGCCATCTGTCTGAGTCCGGCGACTGGATCCGTCATGAAGTGCACCACTAATTGCGCGAGAGCAGCGTCGAAGGCGGCGGTGTCGTACGGCAATTCCTCCGCCGTACCTTGACGCACGTCGACGTCTGGCAAGCGCATACGGATCGCATCGATGAACGGCGGTGAAGGATCGATCGCCGCGACCTCGGCTCCGATCGAACACAAGTGCGCCGTCAGGGCACCTGGTCCACAGCCGACGTCAAGTACCTTATCGCCCATGCCGACCCCGGTAAATGCCGCAAAGACCGCTGCAAGAGGCTCGGCATAGCGGCCCATGTAACGGGCATAGGCCTCTGGCGGGACGACAAAACTCACCGGGCAATGCTATGTCGCAAGTGACTTGATGGAGCTTGTTCGTCGTTCTAGTTGGACTCGGCAAAAGCCACCACTCACCGCAGGCTAACGAGGTAGTACCTGAGTCTGAGACTCCGAGCAGAGGCGCGAGGCCAGGCCTTGTCGAGCCCGTAGAAATATTCTTCTGCGATTCGGTTCCAGCGGGCAAGGTGCGGTATGTCCGCCATCTGAGGGACAGCGAGTTCATCCCCACACCGGCTAATCGTCGGACATACACCGATTCTCTACCAAGGGATGGTTGCCGTGTAGCCGAAAAACGTCAGACACCGAAAACACCCAATTCCCAAGGAGTATCAAATGAGTGTCACCACAGTTGGCTCGGGAATCCTGAACAGAATGATCGCGTGGTTGCGTGCCGGATATCCGACCGACGCACCGCAGCAGCGCGGGCATATCGCTTTGCTCGCGTTGTACAACGCTGATCCTTCGGCTGCTCGCGTCCTTCGGTTGCACGCCGCACGTGCGGGCGCAGGCGAGTTCCTCAGAGCCTGACGAATCCACCACGATGGCCCCGCGCACCACATTTGGCGGGGCCATTCGCATGCCCGAGTTACGTTCGGAGAACACCGGTCTCAGATGTCGTGTGCCCTTGCCCCGAAGCGCGGCATGACCTCTCAGGTCTTCGCGTCACTGTGCACACCCACCGGACCCATCACCGCCGAACGCCGACCCACCGGCGACCGACACCTTCACCATCGCGAACGACTCGAGCCCACCACTCTTCGAGGAGTCGGTACACGTGCTGAGGCCTCAACCCATGACGTCGCGGACCTTGACGGTCTCGAGTCCCTTCAACAACAGATCCCGCGCGGTGTCGAGGTGCTTGCGCCAGTGCGCTTCTGCGGCCGCGCCGTCACCCTCACGCAACAGGCTGATCAGACGCTGGTAAGACCGCGTCAGCTTCTCGTAGTCCGCCTTCGAGACCTTTCGGTGCTCCTTGATGGCGAATGCGGTGTGCCGCACCGTGATTTCATGCAGCATCCCGGCGATGATCGTCAGCGTCGCGTTGCCTGACATCTCCACCACGCGCCGGTGGAATTCGCCCGTCGCCTCGGCCAGCCGGCCTGACTCCCAGCCCGCCGGAATGTCCTCGGCGAGCATCGTCTCCAGCTCGTCCAGGGCCTCCTGGGAGGCCGACTCGGCGAGCAGGCGCACCGCCATCGGCTCGATGCCCGACCGGGCCACCATGAGGTCGGCGATCGTGGCGCCGGACAATTCGAGCAACAACCCTGCTGGGCGTGCGACGATCTCCGGGCCGGGGACGCGCACGCGGGCGCCGGTCCGCGAGCCGCGGCGCACCTCGACCAGTCGTTCGGATTCCAGCACCCGCACGGCTTCCCGCAGCGTGGGCCGGCTGACGCCGAAGTGCGCCATGAGCTCGGCCTCGTTCGGCAGGAAGTCACCCTCCTTGAGCTGGCCGTGGACCACCATGCGGCGCAGCGTGCCCGCGACGAGCTCCGCGGTCTTCGGTGATCGGATCGGCGCGCCGGTCAGCGACGCGATGCCTTCGGGCCCGATCATGGGCGCCAGGGGGGTGGTGCGGGTCAAGGGGTCTCCTGAACTGCGACACCTGCCGCAACGCGACGGGGTTGTACAACTCAGTAAAAGTTGTACAACTCAGTAAAACATGTCGACGTCCTCGGAAGGCTCGTATACCGCCGCGGTCACCTACCAACCAGTAGGTTGACCTAGTAAACCTACTGCTCTACGTTCGGTGCTAACTACCATCCGTGCAGACATCCTCGCCCACCCCACTTCGAAGGAGAAGTCCCATGGCTGAAGCCGTCATCGTCGAGGCCGTCCGGTCCCCGGTCGGCAAGCGCAACGGAGGCCTGTCGGGCGTCCACCCCGGTGAATTGTCCGCCCAGGTTCTCAACGGTCTGGTCGAGCGGGCCGGTGTCGACCCGGCGCTCGTCGACGACGTCATCTGGGGCTGCGTCATGCAGGCCGGCGAGCAGGCGCTCGACATCGCGCGCACCGCCGCACTGGCGGCGGGCTGGCCGGAGACGGTGGCAGGAGTGACGGTCGACCGCCAGTGTGGGTCCAGCCAGCAGTCCGTGCACTTCGCCGCCGCAGGTGTGGTGGCCGGACACTACGACGTCGTCGTCGCCGGTGGCGTCGAGTCGATGTCGCGCACCCCGATGGGCGCGTCGCTGGCCAACGGCGGCCATCCGTACCCCGAGGCGTTCCGCGGCCGCTACAAGCAGACCCCGAACCAAGGCATCGGCGCCGAGATGATCGCCGAACAGTGGGGGCTCGACCGCACCACGCTCGACCAGTTCTCCCTCGACTCGCACGAGAAGGCCGCCGCCGCACAGGATTCCGGTGCATTCGACGCGCAGATCGTGGGCATCAAGGTAACGGACGGCGAGGAAAGCTCAGTCGTGCTGAAGGACGAGGGCATCCGCCGTGGCACTCCGATCGAGAAGATGGCCCAACTCAAGCCGGCATTCAAGGAAGATGGCGTGATTCACGCCGGAAACTCCTCCCAGATCTCCGACGGCTCGGCCGCGCTGCTGTTCATGTCGGCCGAGAAGGCGAAGTCGTTGGGTCTCAAGCCGCTTGCCCGGGTGCACACCGCGACGCTGGCAGGCGCCGACCCCGTGATCATGCTCACCGCACCCATCCCCGCCACGCAGAAGGCCCTGAAGCGGTCGGGGCTGAAGCTCGAGGACATCGGCGTGTTCGAGGTAAACGAGGCGTTTGCGCCGGTTCCGCTGGCCTGGCTCAAGGACATCGGAGCCGACGAGAAGAAGCTCAACCCCAACGGCGGCGCCATCGCGCTTGGTCACCCACTCGGTGGTTCCGGTGCCCGCATCATGACGACCATGCTGTATCACATGCGGGACAACGGAATTCAGTACGGCCTGCAAACCATGTGCGAGGGCGGCGGGCAGGCCAACGCCACCATCCTCGAACTGTTGTGACGCAACGAGTCGAGACGCCCGTGGTTGATGGCCCGACTCCTCCTCCGTCGTCGTCGAGCGCCGCGCTCGTCGGGCGGCGGGGCAACGTCGCCGTCATCACCATCAATCGCCCCGAGGCGCGCAACGCCGTCAACGCGGCCGTCAGCACCGCCGTCGGCGATGCGCTCGATGCGGCCCAGCAGGATCCCGAGGTGCGCGCTGTCGTCATCACCGGGGCAGGACAATCATTCTGTGCCGGAGCCGATCTCAAGGCGATCGCACGTCGGGAGAACCTGTTCCACCCCGGGCACGGCGAGTGGGGCTTCGCCGGTTACGTCCAGCACTACATCGACAAGCCGACCATCGCGGCGGTCAACGGCACCGCATTGGGCGGCGGCACCGAATTGGCGTTGGCCAGCGACCTCGTCGTCGCCGAGGAACGCACCAAGTTCGGGCTGCCCGAGGTGAAGCGTGGGCTCATCGCAGCGGCAGGGGGAGTGTTCCGCATCATCGATCACCTACCCCGCAAGGTCGCAATGGAGATGTTGTTCACCGGCGAGCCGATGTCGTCGGCGGATGCGCTCAAGTGGGGGCTGATCAATCAGGTGGTGCCCGACGGCACGGTGTTGGACGCCGCGCTCGCGCTTGCGGACCGCATCACATGCAATGCGCCGCTTGCCGTTTGGGCCAGCAAGCGCGTAGCCAACGGCGTCGATGACGGCGTGATCACCGGGGACGAACCCGGCTGGAGCAGGACGATGCGTGAGATCGGGGGAGTGTTGCGCTCCGAGGACGCCAAGGAAGGACCGCGGGCCTTCGCCGAAAAGCGCGAGCCCGTATGGCAGGCAAGGTAAGGAAGAGAACATGAAGCGACTGGTATTCGAGGCCGAGCACGAGCAGCTGCGGGAGACCGCGCGTCAGTTCCTCGAGAAGGAGTGCGCGCCGCACGTCGAGAAATGGGAGAGCGAGCGACTCGTCGACCGCGAATCCTACGTTGCCGCAGGGAAGTACGGCCTGATCGGCTTCAACCTGCCGGAGAAGTTCGGTGGCGGCGGTGTCGACGACTTCCGGTTCAACGCGGTGATCGTCGAGGAGTTCTCGAAGTTCGGTCCGGCGACGCCGGGGGTCAGCCTGCAGAACGACATCGTTGGCCCGTACTTCGCCAAACTCGCCAACGAAGAACAGCAAGAACGTTGGCTGCCGGGTTACATCACCGGTGAGCTGATCGGTGCCATCGCGATGACGGAACCCGGTGCGGGCAGCGACCTCGCAGGCATCAAGACCTCCGCCGTGCGAGACGGCGATGACTGGATCCTCAACGGCTCCAAGACCTTCATCTCCGCGGGCATCAACTCCGACCTCGTCATCGTCGTCGCTCGCACCGACCCCGAGGCCGGCCACAAGGGCTTCTCCCTGCTGGTCGTAGAGCGCGGCATGGAGGGCTTCACCCGCGGTCGCAAGCTCGACAAGATGGGGCTGCACGCCGCCGACACTGCCGAACTGCACTTCGAGAACGTGCGAGTGCCCGGCGCGAACCTTTTGGGGGAGGAAGGCAAGGGCTTCTACCACCTGATGACCAACCTGCCGTCGGAGCGGCTGTCCATCGCCATCGCCGCCATTGCAGGTGCCCGCCAAACCTGGAGGGACACACTGCAATACGTCAAGGACCGCAAGGCGTTTGGGCAGCCGATCGGCAGCTTCCAGCACAACCGGTTCCTGATGGCGGAGATGGACACCGAGCTTGAGATCGCCGAGCAGTACATCGATCGTTGCCTGCGTGCCGTCGTCGACGGCGAGTTGACCGCGGTGCAGGCGTCGAAGGCGAAGTGGTGGTGTACCGAGCTAGGCAAGAAGGTCGTCGACAACTGCGTGCAGCTGCACGGCGGCTACGGCTACATGAACGAGTACAAGGTTGCGCGCGACTACGTCGACGTGCGCATCCAGACCATCTTCGGTGGCACCACCGAGATCATGAAGGAGATCATCGGCCGCGACCTCGGTCTCTAGCCCCAACGACTTGGGCGCGGTTTCGTTCGGCTGCCGAACGAACCGCGCCCAAATCGCGTTTGGAGTTGACTAGCCCGCCGGGGCAGGGGCAGGGGCTGGTGCGGGAGCGGCCGACGAAGTCGTGGTCGTGGTGGTGGTCGTCGTAGGCGTGGTCGAGAGCGTCGTACCCGCACGCGCGGCTTCCGCGGCTGCGGCGCCCGACGTGGTGTCGAGCACGGTGTCGATGACGTAGATCCTGGCGTTGTTGGCCTGGATGGCGCCGCAGACGAGCTTGGCCGAGTCGTTGACCTTGATGTCGCCGCCCTTGCCCTTGACCGTCAACTCAGTGCCCTGCTGGGTGGGCCGGGTGCCCTGCAAGTCGTCGTTGCCGAGCAGGCCGAGGAAGACGTGGTAATAGTCCAGGCTGGCCAACGCGGCAGGGTCGGTCTTCAGTGCTTCGACCTGTGCGGGCTCCAGCGCGGCGAACGCGTCGTTCGTCGGCGCGAACACCACGTACGGCCCGTTCTCCAGCACCGGAACGATGTTGACCGCGGGGTTGAATCCACCCGAGATGGCCGACGAGAACGTGCTCAACGACGGGATCTTCGCTAGCGCAGCGCCGACGGGCATGCGGTCCAGATTCGTCCAAGTCAGGCCGGCGGTGGCCAGGTCCGCCTTGATCGGGTCGCAGCCCGGGCCCTGCGGATCCGGTGGCGGCTTCACCGCGCTCGGCTCCGGAGGCGGTGGATCGGCCTGGGCGGTGATCGCCAAGGGCAGTGACACTGCGATCGCAGCGATCGCGGCGGAAACTCCCAAGGCCTTGCTGGTACGAGTCTTCACGTTCGCTCCTCAGCTCTTACGACGCGTCGTCATTCCTGGATGGGCGAAGATGCAAGCGCAATCTGCTCCTCGCGGCCGCACCCCCGACGCGGCGCCCCCGAAATGGTAAGTGGTGTGCAAGGCCATCCGCCAAATCGCAGTGACCTGGCCCACAGCCTCAGGTGAGGCTCGGTACCGACTCCTGTGGAGCATTTCGCACGTTCAGACACAAGAGCGCGGCGATGCCGCACAGCCCTGCCGCCAGGTAGAACGCAAGGTCGTAGTCACCGTTGAGATCGCGCAGCCAGCCGGCGCCCGCTGCGGCAACGGCGGCACCCAGCTGGTGAGAGGCGAAGACCCAACCGAACACCACGGGGGACCGCTCGCCGAAGTAATTGCGGCAGATCGCGATCGTCGGCGGCACCGTGGCCACCCAGTCGAGCCCGTAGAAGATGACGAACACCCAGGTGCCCGGTTCCGTGTGCGGCGCGAGTAGCGACGGCAGCAGAAGCAACGAGACGCCGCGGCCCGCGTAGTAGACGACGAGGAGCAGCTTCGGGTCGACGCGGTCGGTCAGCCAGCCGGAGCACACCGTGCCCGCCACGTCGAGGATCCCGATCGTGGCGAGCAGGCCGGCCGCGACGGTGGTCGGCATGCCGTGATCGTTGGCTGCGGGGATGAAGTGGGTGCCGATCAGCCCGTTGGTGGTGGCTCCGCAGATGGCGAAGCTGCCCACGAGCAGCCAGAACGCGGGCACCCGGGCGCCTATTCGCAGCCCGTCGAACGCGGCACGGAAGCTGGCTCCGGAGGGGCGGCGCGAAGCGTCTGGGGGATCGACATCCGTCGGGACGACCTCCGGCTCGGACGACGTAGCCCCGTAGGCGGTCAACCCCACGTCCTGCGGACGGTCGCGCATGAAGGCGACGACGAGCGGCACCACGCAGAGGGCGGCCGCCGCCACCACCAGGGAGGCCCAGCGCCAACCATGCCGCGTGGTGATCTCGGCGATCACGGGCAGGAAGATCAGTTGACCCGTCGCGCTGGCCGCGGTCAGCACACCGGTGACCAGGCCGCGTCGCTGCTCGAACCACCGGGTCGAGACCGTCGCGACGAAGCCCATCGAGATCGAGCCGGTGCCGACGCCGACCAGCACGCCCCAGAACAGGACCAGCTGCCAGCTCGCCGTCATCGTCGTCGACAGCGCCGAACCCGCCGCTATCAACAGCAGCGCCGCCGCCAGCACCCGTCGCACGCCGAAGCGGTCCATCAGAGCGGCTGCGAAGGGCGCAGTGAGGCCGAACAGCGTCATGTTGACCGACATGGCGAGCCCGACCGTGCCGTGGGACCAGCCGAACTCGTGGTGAAGGGGATTCATCATCACGCCGGGCACCGAGCGGAAGCCCGCGGCCCCCAGGATCGCGATGAAGCTGACGGCGGCCACCACCCAGGCCCAGTGGACGCGAGGTCGGCGCCCGCGGCCCGAGCGCGGACCGAGCGAACCGGTCTCGGTGTTGCCAGCGACCGTCACACGACCACGATCCCGTCCGAGGCGGACGACGGCTAGTGGCATGAATGACACCAATCATCAAAAACATGCCAAACTGGTGTCGTGCATCGCGCGCATCGTGTCGTCGTACTGCTGCTACCGCCCGTCGTCGGATTCGACGCGGCGATCGCGCCGATGCTGCTGGGCTCCGCCGAGGACGACGAGGGCAACCCGCTCTACGACGTCGTCACCTGTGGGCTGACGCGCGACCCCGTCTCGGCCACCAACGGCTTTCACCTGGTTCCCGCCGCCGGGCCCGAGGTGCTCGAAACCGCCGATACGGTCGTCATCCCCGGTACGCGCTACGTGCCCGCCCGACGGGACGGGGTGCTCGCGCCGGATGTCCGCGCCGCGCTCGAGTCGATCCGACCCGGCACCCGGCTCGTGTCGATCTGCACCGGCGCGTTCGTCCTTGCCGCCGCAGGCTTGCTCGACGGGCGCCCCGCGGCCACCCACTGGAAGTTCGCCGAAGCATTGCGGAGACTGCACCCCGCGGTGCGAGTCGACGAGAAGGTGTTGTTCGTCGACGACGGCGACGTGCTCACCTCTGCGGGGCTGGCGGCGGGAATCGACCTGTGTCTGCACATCATTCGCACCGACCACGGGTCCCAAGTGGCCAACGCGGTGGCCAAGTACTGCGTCGTTCCGCCGTGGCGGGAGGGCGGGCAGGCCCAGTTCATCGACCGGCACCTGCCCACCGGCGACGACGCGTCGACGGCGGCCACCCGCGAGTGGGCTCTGCACCGCCTCGACGGGGAGCTGTCGGTCGAGCGACTGGCCCGGCACGCGAACATGAGTCCGCGGACGTTCAATCGGCGCTTCCGGGAGGAGACCGGTCAGGCCCCGGGCGCCTGGATCCGAAACCGGCGCGTCGACCGTGCGCGCGAACTACTCGAAACTCGCGACCTGCCCGTCGACGAGGTGGCCCGGCTCTCCGGGCTCGGCACCGGCGGCAACCTGCGTCACCATCTGCGCCGCGGCGTGGGGATGTCTCCGTCCAGTTATCGCAAGACCTTCCAAGGCTCGTGAGGGTCGGCGCTTACGATGTCGCCCATGCCCGAGCCGCTCATCAAGGCCATCAATGGCCGCGCTCCCCAACTGCACGCCGAGTCGTGGGTGGCGCCCAACGCCACCGTGATCGGTGACGTGCGGCTCGGCGGGCGGGCCAGCGTCTGGTACGGCGCCATCCTGCGCGCCGAGGCCGAGCCGATCGACATCGGGTTCGGCACCAACATCCAGGACGGCGCCGTGGTCCACGTCGACCCCGGCTTCCCGGCCACCATCGGGGCAGCGGTGAGCGTCGGGCACAACGCGGTCTTGCACGGCTGCACGGTCGAGGACGGCTGTCTGATCGGCATGGGCTCCATCGTGCTGAACGGCGCCGTCATCGGCACGGGATCCCTGGTCGCCGCGGGCGCGCTGGTGCCACAGGGCGCCGTCATCCCGCCTGGGTCGTTGGTCGCCGGCGTACCCGGCCGGGTGCGACGCGAGCTCAGTGACACCGAGGTGGCAGCCAACCGATTCAACTCCGAGGTCTACCAGAGACTCATTGACATGCACCGGGACGCAATCGAATAGCGCCCGTGTGGGTACATGCCTACGGTGAACAACGTGCGGATCCTCGTCACCGGGGCTACGGGTTATGTCGGATCGCGGCTCGTCACCGCCCTCTTGAGCGAAGGACACGACGTCGTCGTCGCCAGCCGCAACGTCGCTCGGCTCGCCGACTTCGGCTGGTTCGACCACGTGACTCCGGTGTATCTCGACGCGGCGGAGGCGGACAGCGCATCCAGCGCCTTCGCCGTCGCGGGGCCCATCGACGTGGTCTACTACCTGGTCCACGGCATCGGGCAGCCGGACTTTCGTGATGCCGACAACCGCGCCGCGGCCAACGTCGCCGTCGCCGCCCGCGACGCGGGCGTCCGCCGGATCGTGTATCTGGGCGGATTCGTCCCCGACGACGGTGTGCTCTCCGAACACCTCACCAGCCGAGCCGAGGTCGCCGACGCGCTGACGGTCGACGGTGGCCCCGATGTGGTGTGGCTGGGCGCGGCGATGATCATCGGTGCGGGTTCGACGTCGTTCGAGATGTTGCGGTACGTCGGAGACCGGTTCCTCGTGATCCCCATGCCGCCGTGGGCGGCGAACCCGATGGATCCGATCTCGATCCGCGACGTGCTGTACTACCTCGTCGCCGCCGCCGACGGGCAGCGTGTGCCCCCGGGCGCGTACGACATCCACGGTCCGGAGCGCACGACGTACGGGGAGCTGCTGCTGACGTATGCGCGGCTCTCGGGAAAGTGGCGCCACAGCGTGGCGGTGCCCGGCGTGGACATGTCCGTGCTGTCGCGCGTGACCGCGGTGACTCTCCCGCTACCCGATGGGCTGGCCGCCGATCTCGTTGAGTCGCTGGATCATCCGATGATGGCGTCCGATGACGGACTTCGCGGATTGGTACCTGATCCGCCCGGCGGGCTGGTCGGCATCGACGACGCGGTCAGCCTGTCCCTGTCCGGCGGCAAACCGCGGCCGGTCGACGGGTTGGCCGATCCGCATCACCTCGCCGACACCGATCCCGACTGGGCGGGCGGCGACGTCCTGCGCATCCGCCGGTTGGCCGCGCTGGTCACGCCCGCGGTCGCGCGGCGTGCGCTGGGACTGCTCGGCATCGTCCCCGGACCGGTCGCGGGCGTCGTGCGGACGAGCCTCGACACGCTGATCGGACTCGCGCCGAAGAGCACGACCGCATGAGCAGCCTGCTCGCCGAATCCTGGACCATCGCTCGCACGGTGGCGGTACCGCATCGCGAGCCGCCGACGACCGTCCGGCGCCGACGCGTCGTCGTCGTGATCGTGCTTGTCATCGGCGCCGTGCTGCTCGGGTTCTCGCTGAATCAAAAACCGGGCGACGCGTCCTTCTACTGGCTGACTCTGGCGCTCGCCGCGGTGTGGGCCCTCGGTGCATGGGCGTCGGGTCCACTGCACTTGGGCTGCATCAGGTTTCGGGCGCGCAATCAGCGTCCCGTCATCACCGGCACCGTCGTCGGTCTGCTCGTGGGCGCGGCGTTCGTCGTCGGCGGCCTGGTGGCGCGCGAGATCCCGCCGGTTCGCGACTACATCGTGCGCGTGCTCGAGTTCGCCGACTACGGGCCCCTGGTGCTCGTCGTGTTCATCACTGTGATCAACGGCATCGCCGAGGAGATGTTCTTCCGCGGCGCGCTTTACACCGCGCTCGGCGAGGCGTACCCCGTCGTGTTGTCGACGGTCATCTACGTCGTCGCCGTGTCCGCGGCGGGCAACCCGATGCTCGGATTCGCGGGTGTCGTACTCGGCGCCGTGTGCGCCTACGAACGCCGCATGACCGGTGGAGTGCTCGCACCGATGCTGACCCATTTCTTCTGGGGGCTCGTCATGGTGCTCGCACTTCCACCTCTCTTTGGCGTCTGACGCCGCCGGGCAACCGCTCTTTGGCGTCTGACGCCGCCGGGCAACCGCTCTTTGGCGTCTGACGCTCTACCGCAGCGGGTTTGCGACCTCGTCGCGCGGCATTCGCGCCGCCGCCATGGCGACGGCGGCCAACGCCACCGGTACCACGCCCGCCGCGGTGAAGATCGCCTCCATCGACACGACCTTCGACAGCGGCCCGACGATCGCGAACGACACGGGCATGAACGCCAGCGAGACGAAGAAGTCCAGGCTCGACACCCGGCCCAGCATCTCGGTCGGTACTCGCCGCTGAAGCAGCGTGCCCCAGATCACCATTCCGGCGCCGTCGGTGACGCCGACGATGAACGTCGCGACCGCCATCCACCCGAACGACGACGTCGCACCGACGACGACCAGCGGCAGCGAGCCCAGTCCCCACATCGCCATCATGACCGTCAGGTACCGCCGCGGAAGGCGCGTCGACGAGACTGCCAGCGCCCCGATCGCGCCTCCGATGCCGAAGAACGCCAGGAGGAAGCCGTAGGTCTGGGCCCCGTCCGGCGAACCGACTCTGCACGACGAACGGCAGCAGCACTTCGAGCGGGCCCAGCACGACGAGCACGAACATGCTCGCGAACAACAGCGTCCAGAGCAGCCACGGTGTCCGCACGACGAACGTGCAACCGTCCCGGAGATCGCGCAGCACGTGCGGCCGCTCGACGGTCTCCTCGGGTGCTCGTTCGCTGACCTCCGGCCGGGTGCCCACCAGCAGCGCCAGGCCGATCGCCAGCAGCGCAGCCACCGCGATCTCGCCTACGGCCGGCGTGGTCGCGCCGACCACGACGCCCGCGACGGCCGGACCCACGGCCCGCTGGAATACCGGCCGCACCACACCCTCGACGCCGTTGGCGGCCAACAGCTGTTCCGCGGGCAGGATGCGTGGTAGCAGCGCGCTGTAGGCGGGGAAGAAGAACGCCGCAGCGATGCCGAGCGCCGCCGCTGCCACGGCCATGTGCCAGATCTTCAGTGCGCCAAGCGAACCCAGTAGCGCCACCACGGACACGGCGACCACATTGACCGTCTCGACGGCGATGATGATGCTGCGTTGGTTGAGCCGGTCGGCCGCGATTCCGCCGACCAGGAGGAACGCCACCAAGCCGACGCCGAGGCACGTCGCGACGAGCGACAGCGACGCAGGGTCGTTGTCGAGCTCGATGACCTGCAGCGCCATGACGACGGCCCACATGCCCTCGGCGAAGATCGAGAGCGAGACGGCGGCGATCAGCAGGCGGTACTCGCGGAACCGGAACGGTGCGAGCACGCGCCAGCCACCGGTGGGGTCCACCGGTTTCGCAACACCGAATTCGCTACTCGCGTCCTGGGTGTCGAATTGCGTACTCACCAAAGGATGGTCGCGCACCGACCACCTTCGAGTCGAACGATTTTCCGGCGGTAAGCTCCGTTGCCTCCGCGACATCGACGTTACTGCGGCTGCCTCTCGCACTTCTTCGCCGTATCGTCGATTCGCGAGGCGACGCGACACCCGTCAGAATCCAGATAGCACTGGCGGCGAGGTCTCGCACATTCTCACCGTGAGCGCTACCTCAACGCAGGGATGTGAAGCGCGCGACGCGCCCACCGCCCCTGTCAGTCGTCGGTGAAGGTGGGGGTCCGGCGCTGTTGGAACGCCTTGGTGCCCTCACGAAAGTCGTTGGACACCAACAACTCCAGCTGCCCTTCGGTCTCACGCTCGAAGGCGGCCTCGAGTTCGGTCAGCGTCGCTGCGTTGATGGCCTGCTTGGACTTGCGAAGCGCCACCGCTGGGCCGGACGTCAGCGTGGCGATGATCCCGTCGACGGCGGCATCGAGCTCGTCGACCGGATACACGGCGCTGACGAGCCCAACGTCAAATGCTTCGGCGGCAGGTAGTCGCTCGGCCAGCAGTGCCATCCGCATGGCCCGGGTGCGGCCGATCGACGCGGCGACCAACGCCGAGGCGCCGCCGTCGGGCATCAGCCCGATCTTGCTAAACGCCAACAGGAAGTACGCCTTCTCCGATGCGAGGATCACGTCGCACGCCAAGGCCAGCGACACCCCGACGCCCGCCGCTGGACCGTGGACGACGGCGACGACCGGCTTGGGCAGTTCGACGATGGAGCGGACGGCCTGGTTCGCCGCGGCCAGCACGTCGGCGGGTGTTCCGCTGGCCCCGGGGTTGGCATGATCGTCTTCGCTGATGCCGGCGCCAGAGCTGAAGCCGCGGCCGGCACCGCCGAGGCGCACCACCCTGACCCGCGGGTCGGTGGCCGCCCTCTGCAGGGTGCTTCCGATGGTCGTGAGCATGGCCGCGGTGAGTGAATTGAGGCTGTCGGGACGGTTGAGCGTCACCGAAAGCACGCCATCGGTGAGGGACAAGGTGAGATCGTCGATGCCCAGGTAGGACTCGGAATCGGACTGTGTGGTCGTCATTGCTCTGCCTTGCGTCTGGCGAGCAGAAGGCCCGCGGCCGGTTCGACTTGGTTATACAAGTAAGCTTTGTCGGCGGTCAACCACGTCGACGAACGGAGGGCGTTGCGAAATGGCTGGACCACTGCAGGGATTGCGTGTCGTCGAGTTGGCCGGAATCGGTCCCGGCCCGCATGCGGCAATGATCCTCGGCGACCTCGGGGCGGACGTGGTACGTATCGAACGACCGCGCAAGAGCGCCGGGGTTCCGGCGCCCAGCCGGGATTCGATGCTGCGCAACCGGCGGTCGGTGGCCGCGGACCTCAAGAGCGACGAGGGTCGCGAACTGGTGCTGCGGCTGATCGCCAAGGCCGACGTGCTCATCGAGGGCTATCGGCCCGGTGTCACCGAACGGCTCGGACTCGGTCCGGAGGATTGCGCGAAGGTCAACGAGCGGCTGATCTACGGGCGCATGACGGGCTGGGGGCAGACCGGTCCGAGGGCGCTGCAGGCCGGCCACGACATCAACTACATCTCGCTCAACGGCCTGCTGCACGCCATCGGCCGCAAGGACGAGAAGCCCGTTCCGCCGTTGAACCTCGCCGGCGACTTCGGAGGCGGGTCGATGTTCCTCATCGTTGGCATCCTCGCCGCGTTGTGGGAACGACAGGCCTCGGGCAAGGGCCAGGTGGTCGACGCGGCGATGATCGACGGATCCAGCGTGTTGATGCAGATGATGTGGGGCTTCCGCGCCACCGGGATGTGGTCCGACGTGCGTGGCACCAACATGCTCGACACCGGCGCTCCGTACTACGACACCTACACGTGTTCCGACGGCCGCTACGTCGCGGTCGGCGCGATCGAGCCGCAGTTCTACGCCCTGCTGCTGCAAGGGCTCGGACTGGACCCCGCCGCGCTGCCCGACCAGAACGACGTCAGCCGCTGGCCCGAATTGCGGGTGGCGTTCACCGAGGCCTTCGCCGCTCACGATCGGGATCACTGGGCCAAGGTGTTCGACGGCACCGACGCGTGCGTGACGCCGGTGCTCAGCTTTGCCGAGGTGGAATCCGAGCCGCACGTGACCGAGCGTGACACGTTCTTCCGTGACGGCGACAACCTGGAGCCCGCCCCGGCCCCACGGTTCTCCCGCAGCGTCCCGCCGACGCCGACGCCACCCGGCGTACCGGGTGCCGACAGCGAAGCCGTGCTGAACGACTGGGTATAACACGAAAGGAAGACATCTGTGCAGATCAAAGACGCCGTAGCGGTCGTCACCGGCGGTGCGTCGGGCCTCGGCCTGGCGACCACCAAGCGACTGCTCGACGCTGGCGCCTCCGTGGTCGTCATCGACCTGCGTGAGGGCGACGAACTGGGCAAGCTCGGCGACCGCGTGAAGTTCGCGTCCGCCGACGTCACCGACGAGACCGCGGTGAGCCAGGCGCTCGACCTCGCCGAATCTCTCGGCCCGCTGCGCATCAACGTCAACTGCGCCGGCATCGGCAGCGCGGCCAAGACGCTGGGCAAGGACGGCCCGTTCCCGCTGGATTGGTTCACCAAGACCATCCAGGTCAACCTCATCGGCACGTTCAACGTGCTGCGGCTGTCCGCTCAGCGGATCGCCAAGAATGAACCGATCGGCGAGGAACGCGGCGTCATCATCAACACGGCGTCGGTCGCGGCCTTCGAGGGTCAGATCGGCCAGGCCGCCTACTCGGCGTCGAAGGGCGGCATCGTAAGCATGACGTTGCCGATCGCCCGTGATCTGGCCCGCGAGTTGATCCGCGTGTGCACCATCGCGCCCGGTCTGTTCAAGACGCCGCTGCTGGGCTCGCTGCCCGACGAGGCGCAGAAGTCGCTCGGTCAGCAGGTGCCGCACCCGGCCCGGCTCGGCAACCCAGACGAGTACGGTGCCCTTGCCGTGCACATCGTCGAGAACCCCATGCTCAATGGCGAAGTGATCCGCCTCGACGGCGCGATCCGGATGGCGCCGCGATGAGCGCTTGCGCGAAGAGAAATGGAGCTCGATGACGATCACGACGAAGTTCACCGAGACATTCGGGGTCGAGCACCCCGTCGCGCAGGGCGGCATGCAGTGGGTGGGTCGGGCCGAGTTGGTGGCCGCCGTCGCCAACGCGGGCGGATTGGGCTTCATCACTGCGCTGACGCAGCCGACGCCCGCCGACCTAGCCCGTGAAATCGACAAGACCCGCAAGCTAACGGACAAGCCGTTCGGCGTGAACTTGACGATCCTTCCGGCGATCAACCCGCCGCCGTATGACGAGTACCGCCGAGTCATCGTCGACGCCGGCATCAAGATCGTCGAAACGGCCGGCTCCAACCCCGCGCCGCACCTGCCGATGTTCCACGACAACGGCATCAGGGTGCTACACAAGTGCACGTCGGTGCGGCACGCGGTGAAGGCGCAGAGCCTCGGTGTCGACGGCATCAGCATCGACGGCTTCGAATGCGCGGGCCATCCGGGCGAGGACGACGTCCCCGGCCTGGTTCTGATCCCGGCCGCCGCCAAGCAGATCGAGATCCCGATGATCGCGTCCGGCGGCTTCGGCGACGCACGTGGCCTGGTCGCCGCTCTTGCGCTGGGTGCCGACGGCATCAACATGGGCACCCGGTTCATGTGCACTGTTGAGTCGTGCATCCATCAGAACGTCAAGGAAGCGATCGTCGCGGGCGACGAGCGCGGCACCGACCTGATATTTCGCAGCCTGCACAACACTGCCCGGGTCGCGAGCAACGTCGTGTCGCGCGAGGTGGTGGAGATCCTCAAGAAGGGCGGTCAGTTCGAGGACGTCAAGGACCTGGTGGCCGGCGTCCGTGGCCGTCGGGTCTTCGACGAGGGCGATGTCGACGCGGGTATCTGGACGGTCGGCACCGTCATGGGCCTGATCGATGACATCCCGACGTGCGAGGAATTGATCTCGAGAATCGTGAGCGATGCAGAAGAGCTCATCACCGCACGGCTCGGCGATATGGTCACCAGTTCCGAGCCGGAAGCGATGTCGGCGTAGTCAGAACTCGTACAACGAACACTCCGATGGCGCTCAGGGCCGTGAATCCCGCAGGATCACAGCCCTGAAGTGCCATCGGAGTTTGTCGGAGAGTAGAGCGTTGGATCAGCGAAGACGGATCGGCGCATCAGCGGCGTCAGCCCACGAGGAGATGGGAACGCCAGGCCAGACCGTCCGCCGGAGAGCGTAGGTCAGACCGCGGCGGCCAGGTCGGGGAACTGCTCGGAGGTGTCACCCTCGACGAGGAAATCCCCGTGGTAGAGCGCCTCGAAATCAACCTTGATGACATCTGCACTGGTGTCGTCGATCCACATGTACTGGACAGTAACATTCACGATTAAGAGTTCTTTGAGTCACGATTCGGAAAATGGTGGCAATTACTACTCGCGGGTAGGTTCTAGCCCACCGGACTACTGACGTGGATCGGATTGGTCCCGTTCAGCAATATCCAGGTCGCAACTGCCGCGGCCACCGCGACGACGAACAGACCTACGGTGACCACGCCGGGCCAGCGCGGGCGGCCGAACAGCTTCGAGTCCAGCGAGAAGATGCCGGCACCCGTGAAGAGCAGGGCCATTGCGGCGAACCCGATCAGGAATGGCACGTTGAACGGCTCCGACCAGACTGCGCCTGCCGCCACGTTGGCAGCCCATGCGTCGATCATCGCGGCGACGACGGCACACGCCGCGAGCGGTGTCAGCAAACCAAGCAGCAGCCCGATCCCGCCCGCTGTTTCGGCCGTGGTGACCATGATGGCCGCGAGTTTCGGCATCCGCCAGCCCCCGGTTTCGAGGAAGGCGACCGCCTTGTCGAAGTCGAGCGCCTTGATCAGGCCGGCCTGAAGAATCGCCGCGCCGGCGGCGAAGCGCAGCACCAACAGTCCGAAGTCGGCGAGCGACGACGTCCGGCGGGATGTGTCGATGGGCGACGTTTCGAACGTGGCCATGGCGCCACCTTATTAGCCTGTGAAGCCGCTTGGAAACGAGTGTGAGGTGAACATTCCTGCATCGAGTGACGTTTAACGGCGTAGACGGAATCCGATGGCGATGCTGAGTTATCACTGATAAGTTATCGGCGATATGCATCAGGAGGGGACTACTGACGTGTTGCACCGAATCGCCCTGCTGGCGATTGCCGCCCCGCGGCGGATCCTCGCGATAGCGGCGCTTGTCATGGTGGCGGCCGCGATATTCGGCATACCCGTGGCCAAGAGTTTGTCGGCCGGCGGATTCCAGGACCCGACTTCCGAGTCGGCCCAGGCCACCCAACTGCTCACCGACAAGTTCCACCAGGGCGACATGCAGTTACTCGTCACCCTCACCGCCCCCAACGGCGTGAACAGCCCGGCCGCGACGTCCGTCGCCACCGACATCGTCGATCACCTCAAACAGTCACCGCACGTCGCCCAGGTCGCGTCGGCCTGGACCGTGCCGCCCCAGGCCGCGGCCGAGCTCGTCAGCAGAGACGGCAAGTCCGGGCTGATCGTCGCCGGGATCACCGGCGGCGAGAACGACGCACAGAAGTACGCCAAGGCACTCGCCGACGACGTCGTCCACGACCGTGACGGGGTCACCGTGCGCGCAGGCGGCACGGCCATGGTCTACGCCCAGATCAACGCCCAGACCGAGCGCGACCTGCTCTTGATGGAGTCCATCGCGATTCCGCTCAGCTTCCTGGTGCTGGTGTGGGTGTTCGGTGGCCTGGTCGCGGCAGGGCTGCCGATGCTCGTCGGCGGGCTCGCGATCGTCGGATCGATGTCGGTGCTGCGGCTCATCACCTTCACCACCGACGTCTCGATCTTCGCGCTAAACCTGTCCACCGCACTGGGCCTGGCCCTCGCGATCGACTACACGCTGCTGATCATCAGCCGCTACCGCGACGAGCTTGCGGAAGGCACACCCCGCGAGCGGGCGCTGATCCGCACCATGTCCACAGCCGGGCGCACCGTGCTGTTCTCGGCCACTACCGTCGCGTTGTCGATGGCCGCGATGCTGCTCTTCCCGATGTACTTCCTGAAGTCGTTCGCCTATGCGGGCATCGCGACCGTTGCGTTCGGCGCCGCCGCGGCGGTGATCGTGACGCCCGCGGCCATCTGGCTGCTCGGTGACCGCCTCGGTGCACTCGACGTACGCCGACTCATCAGGCGCGTGCTCGGCAGGCCAGAACCGACGGTCAAGCCCGTCCAGCAGCTGTTCTGGTACCGCTCGACGAAGGTCGTGATGCGCCGGGCCGTCCCGATCGGCCTGGCCGTGATCGTGCTTCTGCTCGCGCTGGGGGCGCCGTTCCTCGATGTCAAGTGGGGATTCCCCGACGAACGGGTGCTTCCGACGTCGGCGTCGGCCCACCAGGTCGGTGACCAGCTTCGCGACGACTTCGTCGACAACTCGTCGACCGCCGTCAGCATCGTCGTGCCCGATGCCGACGGCCTCGACCCCGTCGCGTACGAGCGCTATTCCATCGATCTGTCCCGCATCGCAGACGTGTCCGCGGTGACCGGGCCCGCCGGGACGTTCGTCGCAGGCGCACGAGTCACCCCGCCGCCGGACGGGTACGTCGCGGACGGGAGTGCGTACCTGACGGTCGGCAGCAACGCGCCGCTGTTCTCCGATGCGTCGGAGTCGCAGCTCGATGCGCTTCACGCGGTCGAGGGGCCCGACGGTCGCGCCGTCCAGATGACGGGCATCGCCCAGATCAACCGGGATAGCGTCGAAGCGATCACCACGCGGTTGCCGTGGGTGCTCGGGGTGATCGGCGTGATCACCTTCGGGCTGTTGTTCCTGTTGACCGGCAGCGTGGTGCTGCCGCTGAAAGCCGTTGTGCTGAACGTATTGTCGTTGACCGCCGCGTTCGGGGCGCTGGTGTGGATCTTCCAGGACGGCCATCTCAACGCGCTGGGCACCACGCCGACGGGAACGCTCGTCGCGAACATGCCCGTGCTCTTGTTCTGCATCGCGTTCGGGCTGTCCATGGACTACGAGGTGTTCCTCGTCGCCCGGATCAGGGAGTTCTGGCTCAAGTCGCGCGAGGGCGACCCCATGTTGGCGGGCCGCGAGGCCAGGAAGCTGGCGCGGGCCACCAACGACGAGGCGGTCGCGCTCGGCCTTGCCCACACCGGGCGTGTCATCACCGCCGCCGCCGTCGTCATGTCCATCACGTTCGCGGCGCTCATCGCGGCGCAGGTGTCATTCATGCGGATGTTCGGCGTCGGACTCACGTTGGCGGTGCTGGTCGACGCCACCCTGGTGCGGATGGTGTTGGTGCCTGCCTTCATGCATGTCATGGGTGGCTGGAACTGGTGGGCACCCGCGCCGCTGGCCCGGCTGCACCAGCGGATCGGCATCAGCGAGTCCGGTCCGGACGACGGACCCGACATGACACCCGCGGAATCCGGCCGCCTCATGGTCTCGGTAACGGACACTCGATAGCATGACCTCTGCGCCCGTGAGACGTCGCCGAGCCCCGCGCGGTTCAGGTGAGCAGCTTCGCGACGAAATCCTCGACGCCACCACCGATCTGCTGTTGGAGACCGGCCACGAGAAGGCGGTGTCCATCCGCTCGGTCGCCCAGCGCGTAGGTATCACTCCGCCATCCATTTATCTCCACTTCGCCGACAAGGACGCCCTGCTGGATGCAGTGTGCGGCAGGTACATGGAGCGGCTCGACGAGCTGATGGAACAGGCTGCCGCCGATCAACCGTCCACGATCGAGCGGTTGCGGGCCCAAGGACTGGCCTACGTGCGATTCGCCACCCAGAACCCGGAGCTCTACCGCATCGCGACGATGGGCGAGGGCCGTCCGGGCAATGACGTCGACATGACACTGACTAGCAATGTGTTTGCGCACCTTCGCAACTCGGTCGAGTCGCTGATGGCCGAGGGCATCTACCCGCCGGGAGATCCCACCATCGTGGCGCTCGAGTTGTGGACCGCAGCGCACGGTGTCGCTTCACTGCTCGTGTCACGGCCGTATCTGCCGTGGGGCGACGCCGAGCAGTTCGCCGACCGCGTGATGACTGCCGCGTGCTGCGGTCACGCCGTCGCCTCGCTCATCGAACCCAGAGCGACGGCCGAGGAGGCCGTCGCACGCATGAAGGGATTCGGGAATGGCTGACGCGCCGAACGGCGGCCAGGAGCGAAGCGACCCGGGGAGGAATGCCGCCGTCGACAACCCGTTCTTTGCGTGGATGTGGTCGAAGCTGTCGGTCCGCGAGCCGGAGTCGATCCAAAAACTGCGGCGGGAGAACCTGGCCGAGCTGAGCGGGCGCGTGCTGGAAGTGGGTGGGGGTACCGGCACCAACTTCGAGTTCTACCCTCCGACTGTCCGTGAAGTCGTCGCCGTCGAGCCCGAGCGCAGGCTCGCCGTCATCGCGCGCCAGGCCGCCGGACGCGCGCGGATACCGGTCACGGTCGTGACCGACACCATCGAGCACTATGCGCCAGGTGAGCGGTTCGACGCCGTCGTGTGCTCGCTGGTGTTGTGCTCGGTGGCCCACCCCGATCCCGTTCTTCGGCAACTGTTTTCGAGACTGCGACCCGGTGGAGAGCTTCGCTACCTCGAGCACGTTGCGAGTGCTGGGCTGCGAGCGAACATGCAGCGGTTGGCCGACGCGACCGTGTGGCCGCGGCTGTTCGGCAACTGCCACACCCATCGGCACACCGAGCAGTCGATCATGGATGCCGGCTTCGAGATTCGCGACGCCCGGCGTGAGTGGGTGGTCCCGGCGTGGGTTCCGATGCCCTCCACCGAAACCGCAATCGGGCGGGCGGTGCGGCCGACCTAGCCGAGTAGGGCGGGCAGCCGCTGCAGCAGTTCAGGCAGTGCCGTCGCGGCCGTTTCCCGCAATGAGATGGTCGCGCTATCCGAGAGCGGCGTCCGTTCGGGGTTGACTTCGATGACCGGAACGCCCTCGGCCAGGGCGAGCTCGGGAAGGCCGGCTGCGGGGTACACGATTGCCGACGTGCCGACGACGACCGCCACGTCGGCTCCCGCGACGGCGGCGACCGAACGTTCCCAGGCTTCCGTCGGCAGTTGCTCACCGAACCACACGACGTCGGGCCGGATCAGGCCGCCGCACTGACAGCGGGGAGGCTCGACGGCTTCGACCGGCTCGGACATTGCGGGCAGTTCGCCGTGGTACGCGGATTGGCAACGGTCGCAACGGAAGTGAAACAGGCTGCCATGAAGGTGGTACACCTGCGTGCTGTCCGCCCGTTCGTGAAGGTCGTCGACGTTCTGGGTCACGACGTGGACGTCGGCGTAGTCCTGCCAGGCGGCCACCGCACGGTGGCCGGCATTGGGTTCGACCGACTTCATCATGTAGTGCCGCCACAGGTACCACGCAAAGACCTTCTCGGGATGCCGCCGCCAACCATCCAAGCTGGAGATCTCGTAGGGGTCGACGTGGGCCCACAGCCCCGTCTCGACGTCCCGGAAAGTCGGGACCCCGCTCTCTGCGGACATCCCGGCGCCGCTCAGCACCGTCACTTGCACGTCCACCAAACTAGCGGGTTTTTGTGATACTGGGCAGATGGCCGATCTGGGGGATTGGGTCCGCATTGATCAGAACGCCGCGAGGCCGTTGTTCGATCAACTGCGGGTCCAGATCATAGGGGGAATCAAGGATGGCAGGCTGTCGCCGGGCACTCGCCTGCCGACCGTGCGCGAGTTGGCCGCCGACCTGAACATGGCGGTCAACACGGTGGCGCGGGCTTACCGCGAGCTGGAGAGCGCAAGCGTCGTCGAAACACGGGGGAGGTTCGGCACTTTCGTCGCCCGGGCCGATCCCTCGGACGCCGCGATGGCTACCGCCGCGCAGGCCTTCGTGTCAGCGGCGAAGGCACTCGGCATCGACAAGGCCGACGCCGTGCGCTACATCGAAGCCGCGTTCGGGTAAGCCGGGCTCGTCGCGAGGAGCGGGTCGGGGTCGGCGACGGGTGTCCAACACATGATTGCCAGTGTCCTCAGCCGAACTCCAACAACGTCAGCGCGGGCCGGACCGGGTCGAACAGCGGGAAGCGCTGCACGGCCCACGACATGGCGTTCAAGACGCAGCCGCGGCCTGCCGGCAATGGCACGTCGTGCACGGCACGGATGCCTGGCACCGTGTCGGCCAGGTGGGACGCCTCGCGTGCCGACATGGAGAAGGGCATCGGCGGAACCCGATAGCGACGCGACGTCCGCATGCCGCGACTGATCAACCCGGTGAACAAGGCCGGGGCAAGGTCGAACATCATCTGGCCGCCGGGAAATCGCCGGGCGCATTCGGTGATCAGCCCCATCGCCTCGGCGGGTTGCAGGTACATCAGCAGTCCCTCGGCGGTGATGAAGACACCGTTGGAGTCGTCGACCTGATCCATCCAGCCGTAGTCCAACGCCGACTGCGGGCACACGGCGACCCGGTCCGAGTGTGGCAGCAGCTTGTTCCTCAACTCGGTCATCGGCGGCAGGTCGACGGTGAGCCAACGGAATTGGTCGCCAACTCCAAGGGCCTCGATGCGGTGGAAGCTGGTCTGCAGACCCTCGGCCAGCGCGACCACCGTCGCCGCCGGGTGGTCGACGAGGTAGCGGCGGGTGGCCCCGTCGAAGGCCAGAGCACGCAGCGCCATGTCCTGACGTCGACTGAATCCGAACTTGGCGAAGTCGAACGCGATGGAGTCGACGAGTTCGACGGCCATCGGGTCATCGATGATCGAGTCGGGTCGTCGGGCTTCGTTCGCCCGCACCTGCAGGGTCATCAGTGCGGTCTCCGACACGCCGGTCAAGACCACGTCGACCTTCTTGCGGGACGCCGGGGAGGAATTCACCATCGCAATCTACCCAAGTTCAGCGCAGCAGCTTTTCGACCGTACGCAGGTTCCGCGTGGTGGTCGAGGACTTGTACCGCTTCTTGCCCATGGTCTTGCCGATCGTGCTGTCGAGCGTGCCCGTCCTGGGCACCTGCCAGTAGACGACGCCCTCGCCGCGCGCGATCTTCTCGTCGTCGCCCGCCCCGGCGGCGAGTCCCGCGAGCTCGTCGAGGACGTCGGGATCGGAGACGAACGTGACGTAGGAGTGGTGCCCTTCGACCTCACGCTCGAACGGGAATGCCTTCGAGATCGCCCGTACCGTGTCGAGGTCGTAGGCCAGCACCCAGGCGTCGTACCCGAAGGTCTCGCGCAACGCGGTCTCTGCGGTCTTGCGGACCGCGCCGACGCCGGATCTGCTGGTCAGTATGACGTTGCCGCTGGCCAGGATCGTCTTGACGTCGGTGAATCCCGCATCACTCAACGCCTTGGCCACGTCGGCCATCTTGAGCTTGACCCCGCCGACGTTGACGCCGCGCAGCAGCGCCGCGTAGCGGGTCACGAGAACTCCGGCAGCGCGATGCCGTCGATGGCGGTCATGAGGCCATGGTATTGAGCCGACGCGCAAAGCCGGTCGGCTACGTCCTCAACCGTCGTACGCTCGGGGTATGACTCGCCATGTGTTCGACGACAAGTTGTTGGCCTTGATCGGCTGCAACTCGTTGGGGGTGCTGGCCACCATCAAGCGCGACGGTCGACCGCAGCTGTCGAACGTGTCGTACTACTTCGATCCGCGCACCGTCGCCATTCACGTGTCGATCACCGAGCCGCGTGCCAAGACCCGAAACCTGCGCCGAGACGGGCGCGCCTCGGTCTACGTGAGGTCCGACGACGGCTGGGCCTACGCGGTGGCGGAGGGTGACGTCACCCTCACGCCACCGGCGGCCGACCCACACGACGACACGGTGGAGGCGCTGATTGCGTTGTACCGCAACATTGTCGGTGAACATCCCGACTGGGACGACTATCGCCGCGCGATGGTGCAAGACCGCCGCGTGATGCTCACCATGCCCATCACCCACCTGTACGGGCTGCCGCCGGGCATGAGGTAAACCAGGCGACGCCGCCATCGCGGCGCGCTACGCTGCCGTCATGGCCGAAGAACCCGAAGACGAGACCAAGCGCAAGTTCCGCGAAGCGCTGGAGCGCAAGAAGACCAAGTCTGCCGGCGGCTCTGACCACAAGGACGGCGGACACCAGCAACCGCGCTCACACGGCCCGGCCGAAAGCCGCCGGGAGTTCCGCCGCAAGAGCGGCTAGTGCTCGACGGCCGCGGGGACAGCCCGACGGCTGCGCCCGTTCTCCTGTGCCACGATCGCGACCAGACAGACGACTGCGAGCACGGCGATGGCTGCGGCGAAACTGACTCCGGCGGTGCGCAATCCCCAGACCTGCGCTGCCAGTCCCTCTCCAACGACGGGAAGCGAAATCGCGACGTAGGCGACCACGAAGTACGTTGAGCTCACTTCGGCGCGGCGGTCGGCTGGCGACTGCTCGGCGACGGCGGCCAACCCGCGGCTGAAGCTGATGCCCTGTCCGACGCCTGCGACGACGGCAGCCAGGATGAGCCCGGGCAACGACGAAAAATGAAGGGCGACAGCTAATATCGCCATGCCGATGGCGAGGATCGCGCAGCCGACGGCGACCGCACGGGCGGGCCTGATGCGCCGGGCGCCCAACTGCGCCACGGCCGAGGCGGCGAAGATCGAACTCGCCATCGCCCCCGCCACCGCGTGGTTGGGGATGCCCATGACCTCGGCGACGAAGGAGGGTGCGACGGCGGTGAACAAACCCATCACCGCGAAGCCGGCGAACGCCGCGGTCGCGGCCGTCACGAACACCGGACGGACTTCGGCGGGTACCGACAGGCGCTGGAACCCGATGCGTCCGGTACGCGCGGAAGTCTCCGGGGCGGCCAGCACCGCCGCCACCGCGAGCACGACCAGGACGATGTGGACCAAGAACGACAGTTGCAGCGGATGCGGCGCGTACTGCACCAGCACCCCGGCCAGCAGCGGTCCCAGGCCGAGGCCCCCGACGTTGGCGATGGTGGCCATGACCGCCGCCCGGCCCCGCCGTTCCGGTGGGGCGGCCTCGACTACGGCCGCCGTTGCGGTCCCCGTGAAGATGCCCGCGGAAAACCCAGACAGCAGGCGGCCGACCAGCAGCAGTGGGACGTCGTCGGCGACCAGGAACACGGCGGCACTCGCCAATGCGAACGCCGCGCCGCCCAGTAGCACCGGCCGTCGTCCCACCACATCGGACCACCGGCCGAACACCAGCAGCGCCGCGAGGACGCCGGCCGCATACGTCGCGAAGATCACCGTCGTGGTGAGCACCGCGAAGTGCATGTGCTCGGCGTAGAGCGCGTACATCGGCGTCGGCAGCGTCGTTCCCAGCATGACCGCCGCGAACGCGTAGGTCAGCAGCGCCGTTCCGTAGGCCCGGATTCCGGTGGGCGGGGTCACGCGTCGAGTCTCCAGCACGTCGCGTACCAACGCGCTGCGGGTGCCGGGCCTTCCCGGCGGGGCGCTCGGGTTAGTGCGCGGCCGCCTTCTCGGCGCCGACGCCGGTGAGCGAACGCACCTCCATCTCGGCATTGCGGGCGGCATCGCCCGGGTCCGCCGACGTCAGTGTCCCGACGATGCCGAGCGCGAATGCCAGCGGGATGGACACGATGCCGGGGTTGGCCAGCGGGAACCACGCGAAGTCCGCGTTGGGGATCATCGCTGTCTTGGCCCCTGACACGGCGGGGGAGAAGACGATGAGCACGATCGTCGAGATCAGGCCGCCGTACATGCTCCACAACGCGCCGCGCGTGTTGAACCTGCGCCAGTACAGCGAGTACAGGATTGTCGGCAGGTTGGCGGCGGCAGCGACTGCAAACGCCAGAGCCACCAGGAATGCGACGTTCTGCCCGTTGGCCAGAATGCCCAGTCCGATCGCGAACACGCCGAGCACCACGGCGGTGATGCGGGATACCCGTACCTGTTCGTCCTCGGTCACTTGGTGGCTCTTCAGGACGCTGGCATAGATGTCGTGGGCGAAGGACGCCGACGCCGTGATGGTGAGTCCTGCCACGACCGCCAGGATGGTCGCGAATGCCACCGCCGAGATGACGCCCAGCAGGATGACTCCTCCGAGTTCGAACGCCAGAAGGGGCGCCGCCGAGTTCTGTCCGCCGGCCGCGGCAAGGATCCGGTCGGGCCCGACCAGCGCCGCCGCGCCATAGCCCAGTACCAGCGTGAACAGGTAGAACGCGCCGATCAATGCGATCGCCCAGACCACCGAGCGCCGAGCTTCCTTGGCCGTCGGCACGGTATAGAAACGCATCAGCACGTGCGGGAGGCCTGCCGTGCCCAGCACCAGGGCCAGGGCCAGGGATACGAAGTTCAGCTGCGACGTCAACGACGCGCCGTACTGTGCGCCGGGTGCAAGCACGTCGCGCTTCGCGACTCCTTCGGTGGTCGCAGTGGAGATCGCCTGTTGCGCGGAGCCCAGGATGTCCGAGAAGTTCAGGCCGAACTTCGCCAGCACCATGACGGTCATCAGCGCAGCGCCCGTGATGAGCAGGACCGCCTTGATGATCTGCACCCAGGTGGTGCCCTTCATACCGCCGACGAGCACGTAGACGATCATCAGCAGGCCGACCACGGCGATGACCAAGGCTTGGCCGCCCTTGCTCTTCACGTCGAGCAGCAGGGCGACCAGACCGCCGGCGCCGGCCATCTGCGCCAGCAGGTAGAACAGCGACACGGTCAGCGTCGACGTCGCCGCGGCCAGGCGCACCGGCCGCTGCTTGAGCCGGAAGCTGAGCACATCGGCCATCGTGAATCGGCCGGTATTGCGAAGCAGTTCGGCGACCAGCAGCAGCGCGACCAGCCAGGCGACCAGGAACCCGATTGAGTAGAGGAAGCCGTCGTATCCGTAGACCGCGATCGCGCCCGCGATGCCGAGGAAGCTGGCGGCCGACAGGTAGTCGCCTGCTATGGCGATGCCGTTCTGCGGCCCGGAGAAGCCGCGGCCGCCGGTGAAGAACTGGTCGGCGGTGCGGTTGTTGCGGCTCGCGCGGATCACCACGAACAGCGTGATGACGACGAAGAGAGCGAAGATTCCGATGTTGGCGGCGGGGTTGCCGACGTTCGTGTCGGCGGCGAGCACGTTCATTTCGTCGCCTCGAGCTGGGCCTCGACGCGTTCCCGGATCTCGGTGGCCCGCGGGTCGAGCTCGCGGTTCGCGAACCGGACGTACAACCCTGTGATGACGAATGTGCTGAGGAACTGGCCGAGCCCGATGAGCAGGCCAACGTTGATGTTCCCCCATACCTTGATCGCCATGAAGTCGTGGGCGAATGCGCCGAGCACGACGTAGGTTGCATACCAGATGAGGAAGAACGCCGTCATCGGAAAGACGAAGCGGCGCAATCGCATTCGTAGCTCTTCGAATTCGGGACTGGCCTGGACGGCTAGGTAGATCGCATCGTGTGACTGGGCGGCTTCGGGTGGTCGGGGGTTGATTTCGGGCACCGCGGCTCCTGATCTCGATGTGCAATTGTGCGGTTCCCAGCATAATGAGAGCTGAATCACAGTTTGGGCGTTCCCACTAGACGGGCCGAATGGCGAAGCTCCAACTCGCTCAAGATCCGGCGCGGATGCGTTGCGCGAGGCGAATCCGCTTGCGTTGCTTGTGGGGATGCGCTTGGGCCAGCAAGTCGGGAAACGTCGAAGGTAACCACGGACCGATCGACCCCAGCGTGGGGATTCGCTCAATAGACGTCGAGCAGCGTGTCGAAGCGCGCGGCCAACACGATGTCGAACGCTCCGGTGATGCGGACGCCGAGTTTGGCGGAACCCCAGTCGCGAGCGAGTGCGAGCGTCACTTCCGGGCTACCGACGATGGGATAGTCGAACCAGGCGTCGGGCTTTTCGGCGTCCGTTGCGTCCAACCCGCCGATAAGGGCGTCGTCATCGAATCCATCCCAACGGTAATCGACGTACGCCGCGACTAGCTGAACAAAGTCGTCGAGGTTCGTCTCCCAGATGTAGCCGGCCACCTCTGCCACAGGCCGATCATGTCACTCTGTCAGCCTCGGCAGGAGCCTGCATCGACGGGGCTGCCGCTTCCGTTGCATGTCAGGATGGTGGTATGCCGAATCTGCAACTAGTTCAAGATCCCGCGGCCGATGCCCTGTTGGAGTCCAACCCGCTCGCGCTGTTGATCGGGATGCTCCTTGATCAGCAGATTCCCATGGAGGTCGCGTTCGCCGGGCCGAAGAAGATCGCCGACCGGATGGGTGGGCTCGACGCCCGTGAGATCGCCGACTACGACCCCGATGCGTTCATCGCGCTCTGTTCGGAACGCCCTGCCGTGCATCGGTTTCCGGGCTCGATGGGCAAGCGGGTCCAGACGCTGGCACAGTCGATCGTCGACGACTACGACGGTAACGCCGCGGCGGTGTGGTCGGCCGGCGACCCCGATGGCGCCGAAGTGCTGCGCCGGCTCAAGGCACTACCGGGCTTCGGCGAGCAGAAGGCGAAGATCTTCGTCGCGTTGCTGGGCAAGCAGTACGGCGTGACGCCTGAGGGCTGGCGGGAGGCGGCGGGCGACTACGGCAAGGCCGGCACGCACATGTCGGTCGCGGACGTCGTCGATGGTGGGTCGTTGGAGAAGGTGCGGTCGTACAAGAAGCAAATGAAGGCGGCAGCGAAGGCGAACGCGAAGGCCTGAACCCCATCGCCTTCCAACACTTCGAGCCTGCGGTGAGATCGCGATCAGCGCCGAATTCGCGATCTCACCGCAGGCTGAAGCTGATTGTGCTCTAGAGCGGTGGCCCGTCGAATCGTTCGCGGGTGACGATGTCTCGCAACGGCTTTCGCTTCAGTTTGGTGGGCTGGTGTATCGGCTTGCCGAGCGGCACCACGGCGGCGACGGCGTACTCGTCGGGGATGCTCAGCAGGGTCCGCACCGCCGGTTCCTGCGCGACGACCATCGTGGTCGGCACGCCCCCGAAGCCCTCGTTGCGCGCGGCCAGTAGGACGCTCCACACGAACGGGTACACCGACGCTCCGCTGATCACGCCGATGCGGTCCAGGTCTTGGTCCGTCGCCGCCACGACGCCGAGGTCGAGACAAACGACGAGCACCACTTGGGCGCCGAGCAGCGACGTCACCATGGCGCTCCCGTCTGTTGCCGATACCGTCGCGTCGTCGACAGCGCGTGGGCGCAATGGATTCCACGGCACCTCCCCGTTGGCCGACTGGGCGACGTAGCGCTTGGCGCCGGGCAGGCTCAGTTCGGCGAGCGCCTCGCGCGTGGCCACGTCGCGCACCGCGATGACCCGGACGCCTTGACGGTTGCCGCCGCTCGGCGCGAAGCGTGCGTGATCAAGAATTCGCTCGAGTACCTCGTCGGGTAGTGGGTCGCCGGTGAACTTTCGGACTGCCCCCGTCGAGCGCATTGCGTCGTATAGTTCCATGCCCATCATCATGCTCGTGGGATCGTGTGAACATGGCGAAGACACATCTGAACTGTCCCTGCGGCGAGGCGATCACCGGCACCGACGAGGACGACCTGGTCGAGAAGGCGCAGGCGCACCTGGCGGAATCGCATCCCGGCCGCGAATACGACCGGGACATGATTCTCTTCATGGCCTTCTGAGCTGCGCCGAAACAGCGGCCGTCAGGAGGCGACTTCAGGCACCACCGTCGAGCCGATGGTGGGCATGAACTGGCATTGCTGCTCCGTGGTGGTGACCTGACCGAAGATCGTCGACATGATGCTGCCGGCACCGGTGTCGGCGATGGCGGTGAGCGTGGTCGGCCCGTCGGGGTTGATGTCCGACTGCGTCTTGAGGGTCGCGCTACCCGACTTGCCGGTCGTCAGGTTGACCCAGGTCACGTTCAACGGCAGCTTCTGCACGGCAGCCGGACCCGGGGTGCCGATCGCGGTGAACACGTAGGCCGTCTGGCCTGGACCCGGCCCCGGTGTGGGAATCTTCGCGGGCCCGGCCACCGAAATCGCCGACGCCAACACGTTTCCGCCGTCCTTTAGACATCCGTTGCTGATCGACGGATACATGAAGTCCTGCGTGACGGGCGCGTCCGCGCCGAAGGTTGGCGCCGCCCCGGCTTCGGGACCGGGTGCCGGTGCGGGCTCCGGACCCGGAACGGACGCTTCTGGCGCAGGTGCGGGTGCGGCTTCTGGGGCGGGTGCGAGTGCCGCTTCTGCGGGGCGAGTGCCGCTTCTGGGGCGGGTGCAGGGAGAGCCTCCGGAGCCGCCTCGAGCGCCGGCCCCACTGCATGAACGGGGTCGACGCCTGCGGGCAGGTGTGCCTCGGTGCCCGGCACCACGCCGGCCGCCGGGACGTGCGCGACCTGCGGGTCGGCCACGATCTGATTGACGGCGGCGGCCACGTTCCGTGAGCCGGCGGGCACGGCGGAGTCCCCGGCGAACGCCGCCGCCGCGGCCATCAACATCGAGGCGGCGTTGGTCGGGTCGGCCGCCGCCTGCTGAATGACCGGCCCGAGCATCTGCATCGCCGGGAGCCCCGGCGCCTGCAGTCCGTTGATCGGAATCGGCAGCGGCGCGACCGGCTCGGCTGTCGCGAGCGGCTGACCACTCAGCAGCACACTGGCTGTCGCGCTCAACGCGACCAGCAGCGTCTTCGTCGATGACATGATTCTCCCCGCAGTGGTTGTGGTGGCCGGTTACGCGCGGCTCAGGGCAGCGCGGACAGGGCGGACGTCGGCATCAGCAGCGGTGGCAACCCGGCCAGCCCGGTCGTCGCCGGCGCCGGTGCAGCGGGCGCGGGCGCAGGCGCTGGCGCTGCGGCCGGCGCCGGCAACAGGTTGGCCAGCGGGATTCCGGCAGGTATCAGCGAGGTCAGGTCGGCGGGGAAGTTCAGCTGCTGGGGAAGCGGCGTCGGAGCCAGCGGCACCTGCGGGAGGTTCACCTCGGCGGACGGCACCAGGCCTTGCGCCGGCGCGGCCGTTGCGAGCGGCGCGGCTGGGGCAACCGGGGCGATCGGAGCAGCCGGCAAGGCGGGCACCTGGGGGAGCGTGACGGACGCAGTGGCGGCGGGCGCCGGCGCGGCCGGAGCCACAGCTGCGGGTGCCCCGGTGAACGCGGTGGCGAGGCTCTGAATCAAGGCAGGCGCGTTGGCGGGCGAGAGTCCGCTCAGGAACGGCAAGTTGGGAAGGCCGGGAAGGATGGGCGCTGGCGCTGGTGCCGGTTCCGCTGAGGCCGTGGCACTGAACAACAGCGCGCCCGGGACCGTGCATGCGGCCGCGATCAGGCTGGTGGCGAAGAGTTTTCTGGCGAGAGGCATGGTTTTCCCAATCCGTTGGAGGCACGTCTGGGACGACGCTAGCTAGTTACTAGAGTTACTCAAGTGACACGTGTGGCATTTACGGAACCGTGACGGATTGGATGGCATACGGTGACCGATCGCTAGAGTCGAACGGATAGACGAACCCTCCACGAGTACCTCTGCGCCGCCGACGAATCGAATGGCGGCGGTGGCCCCCTACCTACTTCTGCTCAGCGTGGTCGCGCGTTTCGGTGTCACCTACCTGCTGCCCAACGGCACCAACTTCATCGACCTCCACGTCTACGTCGACGGCGCCGCCACGATCGACCACGGCGGGCTCTACGACTTCGTCTACTACCCGCCCGTGCCACCAATCCCGCTGCAGTTCACGTATCCGCCGTTTGCCGCGTTGCTGCTCTACCCGCTGCACTTCTTGCCCTTCTCGTTGGTCGGGCTCTGTTGGCAGCTGGGCATCGTCGCGACGTTGTACGGCTGTGCCATGGTCACTTTGAAGATGATCGGGCGGCCAGACCGGCGGTCGGCGATGGCGTGGACTGCGCTCGCCATCTGGTTCGAGCCGATGCGTCACGTCTTCGAACTGGGTCAGATCAGCGCGTTGCTGGTGCTTGCGGTGCTCTGGGCCGTCTATAGCAACCGCTCATGGGTCTCCGGGCTGCTGGTGGGCGTGGCGGCAGGGGTGAAGCTCACGCCCGCGGTCGCTGGGCTGTACTTCCTCGGGGCCCGCCGGTGGGGTGCGCTTGCGGTCTCGGCCGCCGTCTTCGTCGGTACCGTGGCACTGTCCGTGGTGGTGCTCGGCGCGCAGGCGCGGTTCTACTTCACCGACCTACTCGGCAACGCGGGTCGGGTGGGCCCGGTCGCGACACCGATGAATCAGTCGCTGCGGGGCATGGTGGGCTATCTCCTCGGCCACGACGCGGGATACGGACCGCTGCTCCTGGGCGCCATCGCGGTCGCAGCGGTGGTGAGCGTGCTGGCCTGGCGTTCGATCGACGCCGACGACGCCCTCGGCCGCATTCTCGTCGTGATGTTGTTCGGCCTCCTGATCTCTCCGATCAGCTGGACACACCACTACGCATGGCTGTTGCCACTCGTCATCTGGCTGGTGCACGGGCCACTGCGGGACCACACGCGGAGAATCGGTTGGGCATGGCTGGCCCTGGCCTACGTCAGCCCGCCCTGGATCCTGGTCTTCACCGACTCGAGGGGTTGGACCACGAGCGGTCACTCGTACCTGGCCTGGGTGGGCTCGCTGTACGTACTGGCGACGCTGGCGACGCTTGGCTACCTTGCGGCGCTCAGCCGACGATCCGGTCGATCTCCGCTGCCATCTCCACATCCCGCTGGGTGATCCCACCCTCCGAGTGCGTGACAAGCGCGAAAGTGACTGTTCGCCAACGGATGTCGATATCGGGATGGTGGTCCTTGCTTTCCGCGAACTCGCCGACGCGGCGCACCGCGTCGATACCTTCGAGGAAGGACGGAAATTTGATTGACCGCCGCAACTCGCCGTCGACGCGTTCCCAACCGGTGAGGGACGGCAGTGCGGCATCCACTTCTTCGTCAGATAACACGGCCATACGGCTCAACCTACCTCTGTGACTTTCCCGGGACGACTCAGTCAGGGCAGGGGAGGTCCGTGGGACTTCACGCTCGCCGCGGCGCGCGAGTCCAAGCTGCCGCCGTAGATCGTCGGCGTCGACACGTGCGTGGGGATGATCTTGATGATGACGCGTTCGGCGCCCGGCTCGTCGAGATCGAGTTCCTTGCCGCTCATTCGAGCCGTCAGCTTTCTGCTCAGGGCGCGTTCCGGGTCGTCACTGATGTGCGCGTAGCCGCGGATCTCGATATAACGCGTCGGCGCCCGGGGATCTACCGCGCAGAAGGTGATCTGCGGATTCGCCACGAGATTGCGGTACTTCAGGCGCGATTTGAGCGTACTCAGCCGCACGTACTCACCGTCCCAGTCGAAGGCGACCGGGTTGGTCGATATCAGGCCGTCGTTCCTGCTGATCGTGCTCATCATGGCGAGCACGGCGGTCTGGAGTATGCCGACATGGGTGTCGGGGATCGGCGCCTCGGGCAGATCGGACGTCGCCATGTGCATAGTGTGCAACGTGGACAACATGCTCGGGTCAGTTGCGCGAATCGTCGTCGGCAGTGCGTGAACAACAGCCGAACCGCATAGTCGTTGCCGGCGCGTTGATCGTCGGCGGAGCGTTGCTCGTCGCCCAGCGGGACCGACCCCCCGCCCTCGCCGGACTGTGGGAGCTCCCGGGTGGAAAGGCGGCGCCCGGGGAGCACGACGACGCGGCTCTGGTGCGGGAACTCCGCGAAGAACTCGGCGTCGAGGTCGCCGTGGGCCCCCGCATCGGCGTCGACGTAGTGCTGAGCGACACGATGACGCTACGGGCCTATCTCGTCACCCAGGCCGGCGGCATCATCGAGGCCCGCGATCATCGCGCTCTGCGCTGGGTGACCGTCGACGAACTCGACGACATCCCATGGGTGCCTGCCGACCGTAGCTGGCTGCCCGAGCTCACCGTGGCGCTGCGCTCCGGCTAGGGCGCTGCCGTTGACGACGTCCTAGTGCTCAGTAATGCAGTCGGTCGCCGACCACACGGACCTCGGAGCGGCTGTCGCGGTGATTGGCGGTGTAGAGCGGGTGCATCAGCACGGGGTGGCGGCAATGCGGGCAGGACTGCGCAGTGCGGTTGGCCGACGCGACCGTCAAGTGGTGACATGCGGCACACCGCACAACGAACACCGCGCCTATCCAATTCAGCAATCCGAGGTAGATCGCAACCGTCGTGGCGGATGCCAGCACGACGATCAGCGCGATGGTGAGCCCTTCGTAAACCGTCACGATCGATACCTCCAATCAAGGCCGGACACATCTACGGTACCTCGGTGTTCGCCAAGGTAGTCAGGATTTCCTCGCCCTGTTGAAGACCTTCTCGAGGTCTTTGCCACGCAGCCCTGACAGCTCGGCCTTGTGAAACCTGGACAGCACCAATGGACAACGCTTACAGCGGGGTTTGGAGCGGCAACACTTCTTCTTGGGTTTGGCTTTCGCGAGCTTGCTGGACTTCACGTGACCCGCTGGTGTCCTTTCGTCGTTTTCGCGATTGGTTGCCCGCGCTGCGACAATTCCGACGTGGATTTTCGTAACGTCGCCATCGTCGCTCACGTCGATCATGGCAAGACGACCCTGGTCGATGCGATGTTGCGGCAGTCCGGTGCCTTGCACCACCGCGGTGACGACACCGTCGAACGCCTGATGGACTCCGGTGATCTGGAGAAGGAAAAGGGCATCACGATCCTGGCGAAGAACACCGCCGTGCATAGGCAACATCCGGACGGCTCGATGACGGTGATCAACGTCATCGACACCCCTGGGCACGCCGACTTCGGCGGCGAGGTGGAACGCGGGCTGTCGATGGTCGACGGCGTGCTGCTGCTCGTCGACGCGTCGGAGGGCCCGTTACCGCAGACTCGCTTCGTGCTGCGCAAGGCGCTCTCCGCCCACCTGCCCGTCATCCTCGTCGTCAACAAGACCGACCGGCCGGACGCCCGCATCTCCGAGGTCGTCTCCGAGAGCCACGATCTGTTGCTCGACGTCGCCTCGGACCTCGACGAGGAGGCCCAGAAGGCCGCTGAGGAGGCGTTGGGCCTGCCCACGCTCTACGCGTCGGGCCGAGCAGGCATCGCGAGCACCACCGAGCCCGCCAACGGTGAGAACCCCGACGGCGAGAACCTGGACCCGCTGTTCGACGTGCTGCTCGAGAACATCCCGCCGCCGCAGGGCGATCCGGAGGCGCCGCTCCAGGCGCTAGTGACCAACCTCGACGCGTCGGCGTTCCTCGGCAGGCTCGCGCTCATCCGCATCTACAAGGGCCGCATCCGCAAGGGCCAGCAGGTCGCCTGGATGCGCGAGGTGGACGGCCATCCCGTCATCACGAACGCGAAGATCACCGAACTCCTGGTGACCGAGGGCGTCGAGAGGACACCGACCGACGAAGCCATCGCGGGCGACATCGTCGCCGTCGCAGGCATCCCGGAGATCATGATCGGCGACACCCTGGCCGACTCGGACCACGCGCACGCGCTGCCGCGCATCACCGTCGACGAGCCTGCCATCTCCGTCACGATCGGCACCAACACCTCGCCCCTGGCGGGCAAGGTGTCCGGCCACAAGCTCACCGCCCGCATGGTCAAGAACCGGCTCGACTCCGAACTGGTCGGCAACGTGTCGATCAAGGTCGTCGACATCGACCGGCCCGACGCCTGGGAGGTCCAGGGTCGTGGCGAACTCGCGCTGGCGGTGCTCGTCGAGCAGATGCGTCGCGAGGGCTTCGAACTCACCGTCGGCAAGCCGCAGGTGGTCACCCGCACCGTCGACGGGAAGTTGCACGAGCCGTTCGAGGCGATGACCATCGACTGCCCGGACGAGTTCGTCGGCGCCATCACGCAGCTGATGGCCGCCCGCAAGGGCCGCATGGAGGACATGACGAACCACGCCGCGGGCTGGGTCCGGATGGACTTCATCGTGCCCAGCCGTGGACTGATCGGCTTCCGCACCGACTTCCTGACGATCACGCGTGGCACCGGGATCGCGAACGCCGTGTTCGACGGCTACCGGCCGTGGGCGGGAGAGATCCGGGCCCGGCACACCGGATCGCTGGTCTCGGACCGCACCGGCAAGATCACGCCGTTCGCACTGACCCAGCTGTCCGACCGCGGCCAGTTCTTCGTCGAGCCGGGCCAGGACACCTATGAAGGCCAGGTCGTCGGGATCAATCCGCGCGCCGAGGACCTCGACATCAATGCGACCCGCGAGAAGAAGCTCACCAACATGCGCTCGTCGACGGCCGATGTCTTCGAGACGCTGGCCCGACCGCTCGAACTGGGTCTCGAACTGGCCATGGAGTTCTGCGCCGAGGACGAGTGCGTCGAGGTAACGCCTGAGATCGTGCGGGTGCGCAAGGTCGAGTTGACGGCCAGCCTGCGGGCCCGCGCCAAGGCGCGAGCGAAGAGTCGCGACTCCGGCTGAGCGTCGCCCGCCGAGCCGCGCGGAACGCTGCCGATACCCTGAACGGCGTGCCGAGGACTTTGCGACGCATCAGCGCCGTAGCGGTTGCGCTGATCTCGACACTTGCGTTGGCGACGGCGTGCACGGTGAGTCCGCCGCCTGCGCCACAGAGCACCGAGACGTCGATGACCAGCGCGCCGCCGCCGCCTCGAGCGATGCAGATCATCATGGCGATCGATTCGGTCGGCCCCGGCTTCAACGCGCATCTGCTGTCTGATCAGTCGCCCGTCAACGCCGCGATTTCGGCGCTGGTGCTACCTAGCTCATTCCGCCCGATTCCCGATCCGAACTCACCGACCGGCTCGCGCTGGGAGCTCGACCCGACGCTACTGCAGTCGGCCGAGGTGACCAGCGAAGACCCGTTCACCGTCACCTACAAGATCCGGCCCGAGGCCCAGTGGACCGACAACGCGCCGATCGCCGCGGACGACTATTGGTATCTGTGGCGCCAGATGGTCAGCGAGCCCGGGGTCGTCGACCCCGCGGGGTATGACCTGATCACCGGAGTCCAGTCCATCGAGGGCGGCAAGACCGCGGTCGTCACCTTCACGCAGCCCTACCCCGCCTGGCGTGAGCTCTTCAACGACATCCTGCCCGCGCACATCGTCAAGGACGTACCGGGCGGCTTCGCGGCAGGCCTGGTTCGGGCGTTGCCCGTGACGGGCGGTCAATTCCGCGTCGAGAACATCGACCCCCAACGCGACGAGATCCTGTTGGCCCGCAATGACCGGTACTGGGCGGAGCCCGCCAAGCCTGACCAGATCCTCTTTCGGCGCGCGGGATCGCCTGCCGCACTTGCTGATTCGATGCGCAATGGCGATACACAGGTCGCACAGGTGCACGGGGGGCAGACGACGTTCGCGCAGTTGGGTGCGATACCCGACGTCCGCACGGCCCGCATCGCGACACCGCGGGTGATGCAACTGACCCTGCGCGCGCAACAGCCGGCGCTCTCGGATTCCCAAGTGCGCAAGGCGATCCTGGGGCTGATCGACGTCGACCTGCTGGCGGCCGTCGGCGCGGGCAGCGACAACACGGTGACGCTGGCGCAGTCCCAGGTGCGATCGCCGTCCGATCCCGGGTACGTCCCCACCGCGCCACCTGCGATCACCCGCGAGGCGGCGTTGGGACTTCTCAGCGATGCTGGGTACGTCATCGAGCAGGAGTCGCCGTCGACCACTCCGGGGCCGCCGTCTACCCCGGTACCGCCGTCGACCCGCGGGCGGATCAGCAAGGACGGGCAACCCCTGACGATGGTGATCGGTGCCGCCGCAAACGATCCGACGTCGATCGCCGTGGCGAACACCGCGGCGGATCAACTTCGCAACGTCGGCATCTCGGCGTCAGTGCTCGTGCTCGATCCGCCTGCGCTATTCGGCGACGCGCTGGCCCAGAACCGCGTCGACGCGATCGTCGGCTGGCGCCAGGCGGGCGGCGATCTGGCGACCGCGCTCGCGTCGCGCTTCGGCTGTCCGGCACTGGAGGCCACGGCCGTCGAGACGACCACGTCCGTCGGCCCACCGACGCCGACCACCGCAGTGAGCACCACCGCGTCGACACCGCCCCCGCCGCCGTCGTCGACGGACACGACTGCCCCACCGTCCCCGGCTTCTGACGCGCTGGTCCGGGCGCCGAGTAACTTGACCGGAATCTGCGACCGCAGCATCCAGCCGAAGATCGACGCCACACTCGACGGCAGTGAAGACATCGCCGAAGTGCTCACCGCGGTCGAATCGCGGCTGTGGAACATGTCGACGGTGCTGCCGATCCTTCAGGACACCACCATCGTCGCGGCGGGGCCGAGCGTCCAGAACGTGAATCTGTCGGGTGCGGTTCCGGTCGGCATCGTCGGCAACGCGGGCATCTGGGCCAAGATGCCGCCATAGCCGGTTGGGCTACGTCGAACCGGCGCACCGCTCGCGAAGTAGCCGGACTCCGTGCGCCGTGAACGCCGCTACCCCGAACGCCAACAACAACCAGTAGGGCGGACGGGCGAGTTCCCAGACGAACAACGCCGCGAACCCCGGGGCGCGCTGCGTGATCGCCAACACGCCCGCCGCACAGGCCAGCGACAGGGGAGCGACCTGGAGCGCCGTCCCCGCGAGGTGATTGAGCGCCAGCGTGGCGACTGAGCCGGCAGCCGCGCCAGTCGCGAGCGCGGGTGTGATCATGCCGCCGACCGCACCTGCGCGCAGGAACAGCGCTGTCAGAAGCGGTTTCAGCAACAGGATCACGGCCGCGCCGGCCAGCGTCAGGCCGGCGTTCACGCTCACCGTCAGGATGCTGCGCCCGTTGCCCGGAAGTTCGGGCCACCAGATCGACGCGACCCCCGTCGCCAGACCCGCCAACGCGATCGCGGGCATCAGCGTCCAGGAGCGCAGCTGTGGTTTCGGGCGGGCCAGCGTCATCACCTTGTCGAATGCAAGTCCGATCACCACCGCGAGCGGCGCGACGGCGAGGGCCAACCCGACGTACAGATACGACATCGTCGGATGCGGCCACGACACCGGATGCTCCAAATGGGTTACCGGCGACGACACCGCAACGGCCAGGCTCGACGTGATGAGCGCGGTTCCGACCGCGCGCGGATGCCATGTGCGCAGCTGGATGCGTACCGCGAACAGCGCTCCGCCAAGGGGGACGCTGTAGACGGCGGCGAGTCCGGCGCCCGCGGCACACGCCAGTAAAATCTCGCGGTCCCGCGCCGTCAATGCCCAGCGCGAGGTGCCGAAATCGCCGAGGGCCGCGGCCAGTTGACGGGGCGCACCTTCGCGCCCCAGGGATGCGCCGGATCCTACGAGCAGGACCTGGATCGCGGCGTCGATGGACATGCGCCAGCGGGGGATCGGGCGATGCTCGGCGATCGTCGACGACAGGGACGGGACGTCGCCGCGGCGCCGCAGCATCCACCACCCGAAACCGGCGAGGAGGCCCCCGATCATCGGGCCGACCGCCCGCCGAACCGGGCTGCTGTCGCCGACACCGCCGAGCAACGTGCCGAACGAGTAGTGGTACGTGACGTGTTCGACGAAGTGGATCAGCCAGGTGGTGGCCGCACCGGCGACTCCGGCGAGCAGGCCGACGAGAACGACCCCGCATGCGTACTCGATGGTGCGCCGCGCCACGGGATGAATCTATCTTGTGCGAATGGACATTCCACGGTTGTTGTTCGTGCACGCACATCCCGACGACGAGACGCTGACCACCGGCGCAACGATTGCGCACTACGTCGCGCGCGGAGCCACGGTTCGCGTAGTCACGTGCACCCTCGGTGAGGAAGGCGAGGTGATCGGCAAGCGGTGGGAGCAGCTGGCGGTCGATGGTGCCGACCAGCTGGGTGGCTACCGGATTGGTGAATTATCCTGTGCATTAAGGGAATTGGGTATTACCGAGCCGGTGTTCCTCGGCGGCGCGGGCCGCTGGCGGGACTCCGGCATGGATGGCACGCCGCCTCGCCACCGGCAGCGCTTCGTCGATGCCGACCCGGACGAGGCGGTCGGTGCGCTCGTCGCGATCATCCGGGACCTTCGGCCTCACGTGGTCGTCAGCTACGACCCACGCGGCGGGTACGGCCACCCCGACCACATTCAGGCGCACCGGATCACCTCGGCGGCGGTCGCCGCGGCGGCCGAGGCCGCCGGACCAGGCGATCCCTGGCTGGTGCCGAAGTTCTACTGGACCGTGATGGCGCGCAGCGCGATGGAGCGCGGCATGAGCGCGCTCGAGGACGTCGCGCTGCCGCCCACGTGGCGCCGGCTGCCCGCCAACGAAATCGAGTTCGCGTATGCCGACGACGACATCGATGCCGTCGTCGAAGCGCCCGAGCGGCTGGGGGCCAAGGTCGCCGCACTTCGGGCCCACGCGACGCAGGTCAGCGTCGAACCCGGCGGACGGGCGTGCGCCCTGTCGAACGACCTGGCGCTGCCCATCGGGACCAGCGAACACTACGTACTCGTCGCGGGAGCCGCCGGAGCCCGCGACGACCGCGGGTGGGAGACGGATCTGTTGTCGGGGCTGAACGTCGGTTAGCGGGACCGCGACTTGGTAAGCTGCCGGACGACCCACGGTGCGAGGAAGGGACGGCGATGGACCCGGATCTGGATCCCAACCTGCAGCATTGGCAGGACCGCGTCGACAGCTTCCAGTGGGTGGTCGGTTCGCTCGTTTCGCTGCTCGACAGCATCCCAACCTGACGGCGTCGCCTTCCGAGTCCAGCCGTGTCGCGCACCGGACGCGGCGGGTCGTGCTCATCCTGCTGACGGTCGACGGTGTGCTCTCGGCACTCGCCGGTGCGTTACTCCTGCCGCTGTACATCGGCTCGGTGCCGTTTCCCATCAGTGCGTTGATCTGTGGGTTGGTCAACGCGGTTCTGGTGTGGGCCGCGCTGCAGTGGACGTCGTCGACACGCGTTGCGGCCGCACCGCTGTGGGCGTTTCTTGCGACGGTCGTAGTACTGACCTTCGGCGGGCCCGGTGGCGACGCAGTGTTCCGCGGACCCGGGATATTGGACTTCCGGCCGCTGCTGTTCATCATCGTGGGCGTCGCGCCACCCGCGGTGGTGCTGTGGCGACGGCAGCAGAGGACGAACTAGTCGGACTGCTTGTCCTTGCCTCTCCTTGCCCGTGTCCTTGTCCGCGCCGATGGAGGCGTTCTTGTCGGCTTTCTCGTGCACGGTGGTGGCTGCGTCCTTCGTCGTCCCCGCGCCGGCACCCTCGGTGGAGTTCGCGGCCCCGGACTTCGGGTCGGCGGGCTTGTCGACCGCCTTCGCATCGGCGGGCTTGTCGACCGGCTTCGTATCGGCGGCGGACTTGTCGGCCGCCGATACCTGGTTGCCCGTGGCCTGACTGCCCGAGCGGACCTCGCCTTGGGCCTGGACGGTCCCCTCGGCGTCCTTGGTGACCTCGGCGTCCTTGGTGACCTCGGCGTCCTTGGTGACCTCGGCGTCCTTGGTGACCTCGGCGTCCTTGGTGACCTCGGCGACGGGCGTCGTCTCTAGCTCGGTTCCCTCGGTTTGGATCAGTTGAGTTTGATCCTCTGTGGCGGCGGCATCGACGCCGTCGGTCTCGACGGCCGCCTCTTCGGTGACGGCTTCTTCGGTGACGACTTCCTCTTTGGGGAGGCTTTCGACCTGGTCCACCACCTCGGGTTCGGACGACAGCAGGGTCAGGTCGGCCGCCTCCGTCGGGCCCGCGAGCGTCGTCGAAGCCAAGTTCGGACCCGGACCCTGTACCGGCGGGCGCGGCGGGTAGAAGCCGAGAGGTGGCAGCGGGATGAATGTGTTCAACGCGTCGAGTCCCAGCCAGACGAATGCGAGGACGACGTCGGCGCCGAAATCGACCAGGTTCTCGACGAAGCCGCCGTTGCCGCGAAGCCAATCGGTTGTGTTGAATACGGCGCTGGCGACCAAGCTTTCGCCGAAGAAGTAGCCGTCCATGATCAAACCGGCGAACCAGCCGACATAGGGGATCCATCGCACCACCGAGGTGGCGACCTCGAACCCGTACTGCACCCACTTCTCAACTTCGACGTAGACGTTGTCGATCGTGTTGGCGAGGTTTGGCGCGATGGGTATCGCAAGCGGAGCCGGTGCAGGGGGCAGCGTTCCTAGTGGTGCTGCGGACCCGAGCAGCGCCAGTGGCGAGTTGAGCAGGATGGTGAGGAGAGGCTGTTGTGGCGGTAGCGCCGTGGGTTGGGCGAGCGCGGCGGTGAGCGTGACGGCCGGCGACGCGATGTGAACCACCGGCGGGTGCGACGTAACGGCTACGGCCTCCTTCACCGACGGGACCACCGAGATGGTCGTCGCCGTGATGGTTGCCACGCCTACCGTCAGGCACGAACGAATCACGCCCATGATCGCCTCCTCCAATTTGCTGTCGAGCCCGACCACGAGTGAACTTACGCGAGTGTGAACCCGACCGCGTGGCATTGAGCAACCCTTGAAGGACGTGTCGCGCACCGGGTTGGGCGCTGGGACTACTGTGGCCGATATGCCAGGCGCAGTGGTTTCAGAATGTGAGACGCGCGGATGATTCACGACGATGCAGGGGTTACGGGAGAGTGGCTCTGAACCCGCAGCGCGGCACTGCCCTGCCCGACCCGGTCCTCCCACCGAAGCCCGACGGAGGGCAGGAGCGAAGTGACCCGGGAATCGTCGACGGAGGGCAGCAGCGAAGCGACCCGGTAATCGTCGAAGCGCCCAATCCCGCCGCGGTGCGGCGTGTGCTGCGGCGCGCCCGTGACGGGGTCGCACTCAACGTCGACGAGGCCGCGATCGCCATGACCGCCCGCGGTGACGACCTGACCGACCTGTGTGCGAGCGCGGCCCGAGTGCGTGACGCCGGACTGGAGGCGGCGGGTCGGCGCGGCATGTCCGGCCGACTGCCGGTCAGCTATTCGCGCAAGGTGTTCATCCCCGTCACGCACCTGTGCCGGGATACCTGCCACTACTGCACGTTCGTCACCGTTCCCGGCCGGTTGCGCAGTCAGGGCCTCGGCATGTTCATGGAGCCCGACGAGATCCTCGACGTCGCCCGCCGCGGCGCCGAGTTGGGCTGCAAGGAAGCCCTTTTCACGCTTGGCGATCGGCCGGAGGCCCGTTGGGACGAAGCCCGGCAGTGGCTGGACGAACGGGGCTACGACTCGACGCTGGACTACGTCCGTGCGATGGCGATCCGCGTGCTCGAGGAGACGGGACTGCTGCCGCATCTGAACCCCGGCGTGATGAGTTGGTCGGAACTGTCGCGGTTGAAGCCCGTCGCACCGTCGATGGGCATGATGCTGGAGACGACGTCCCGGCGGCTCTTCGAGACGAAGGGGCTTGCCCATTACGGCAGCCCAGACAAGGACCCGGTCGTGCGGTTGCGCACGCTGGACGATGCGGGGCGATTGGCCATCCCATTCACCACCGGACTGTTGGTCGGCATCGGCGAGACGCTGACCGAGCGGGCCGAGACCATCCACGCAATCCGGCGCTCGCACAAGGAGTTCGGCCACGTTCAGGAAGTAATCGTGCAGAACTTCCGGGCCAAGGAACACACCGTGATGGCCGCGTCGCCCGACACCGGCCTCGACGACTTCCTGGCCACCATCGCCGTGGCCAGGCTGGTGCTGGGCCCCAAGATGCGCATTCAGGCGCCGCCAAACCTGGTGTCGCGCGACGAGTGCCTCGCGCTCATCGGCGCGGGCGTCGACGACTGGGGCGGCGTGTCACCCCTGACCCCCGACCACGTCAACCCCGAGCGGCCGTGGCCCGCATTGGACGAGCTCGCCGAGGTCACTGCCGAGGCCGGCTACGACCTGGTGCAGCGGCTGACCGCCCAGCCTCAGTACGTGCAGGCCGGCGCGGCATGGATCGACCCGCGCGTGCGGGCGCACGTCACGGCTCTGGCCGATCCGGACACCGGGCTCGCACTGGACGTCAATCCGGTCGGGCGGCCGTGGCAGGAGCCGGACGAGGCGTCCGAATCACTGGGTCGCACCGACCTGCACACCGCGATCGACACCGAGGGCAGGCGCACCGAGACCCGTAGCGATCTCGACAGTGCGTTCGGCGATTGGGAGTCCATCCGGGCCAAGGTGGTCGAGCTCGCCGCCCGTGCGCCCGAACGCATCGACACCGACGTGCTCGCGGCGCTGCGCGCGGCCGAAGCCAACCCGGGCGGATGCAGCGACGACGAGTATCTCGCGTTGGCGACGGCCGACGGCCCCGCCCTGGAAGCCGTTACGGCACTGGCGGATTCGCTGCGGCGCGACGTGGTCGGCGACGACGTCACGTTCGTCGTCAACCGCAACATCAACTTCACCAACATCTGCTACACCGGTTGCCGGTTCTGCGCGTTCGCGCAGCGCAAGGGCGACGCCGACGCGTACTCGTTGTCCACCGACGACGTCGCCGAGCGGGCGTGGGAGGCACACCTCGCGGGTGCCACGGAAGTCTGCATGCAGGGCGGCATCGACCCCGAACTGCCCGTCACCGGTTACGCCGACCTGGTTCGGGCGGTCAAGGCGCGCGTGCCGTCCATGCACGTGCACGCGTTCTCTCCGATGGAGATCGCCAACGGCGTCACCAAGAGCGGCACCAGCATCCGTGAGTGGCTGACCAGCCTGCGGGAGGCGGGGCTTGGCTCGATCCCCGGCACTGCCGCCGAGATACTCGACGACGAGGTCCGGTGGGTGTTGACCAAGGGCAAGCTGCCGACGTCGATGTGGATCGAGGTCGTCACGACCGCCCACGAGGTCGGGCTGCGGTCGAGTTCGACCATGATGTACGGCCACGTCGATCAACCGCGACACTGGGTCGGGCACCTCAACGTGCTGCGCGACATCCAGGACCGTACGGGGGGGTTCACCGAGTTCGTGCCGCTGCCGTTCGTACACCAGAGCTCGCCGCTGTACCTCGCCGGTGGGGCACGCCCGGGCCCAACTCATCGCGACAACCGCGCCGTGCACGCGCTGGCACGGATCATGTTGCACGGCAGGATCTCCCACATCCAGACCAGCTGGGTGAAGCTCGGCGTGGACCGCACCCAGGTGATGCTCAACGGTGGGGCCAACGACCTCGGGGGCACGCTGATGGAGGAGACCATCTCCCGGATGGCGGGTTCGGAGAACGGGTCGGCGAAGTCCGTCGAGGAACTGGTCGCGATCGCCGCGGGCATCGGGAGGCCGGCGCGCCAGCGCACCACCACCTACGCGCCACTCGCCGCGTAACTCTTCGCGCGACCCTCTCAACCACGAGCGCGAGTCGGCACGGCGACACGCCGCAGACTGCGTGCATTCGCGCACGCTCGCTTCGCAGGGTGCGACGCTGGGCACGTCGAAGCAATGACCGTCGCATCCCCTTCCAGGAGCGCGCCTTGACCACGATCTTCGGATTGCCCGCCCATGCCCTGCTCGTGCACGCCGTCGTCGTGCTCGCCCCGCTGACCGCGTCGCTCCAGATCCTGTGCGCGCTGTGGCCCGCCGCGCGTCGGCGCCTGGTGTGGCTGGTGTTGGCTCTCGCAGCCGCGGTGATGGTGCTGACCCCGCTGACGGCTTCGGCAGGCCGGTGGCTGTACGAGCAGATCCCGCAGCATGCCCCGATCCTCGACACTCACGCGGAGCGTGGCGGGTGGATGATCTACTTCGCCGTCGGATTGCTGATGGTGGCCATTCTCCAGGCCTTTCAGCACTGGACGGAGTCGCGGTCGTCGGAGCCCAAGCGCGTGCTCGCCGTCGTCGCCGCCGTGCTGGCCGTCGTCGTCGGGGTCTCGTCGATCGTCGGGGTGGTGCGCATCGGTGACGCCGGCGCGCAGGCCGTCTGGGGAGTGCGCTGAGCCGAATCGGACCGCGGTCCGGAATAATCCGGACTATGGTCCGGTTACATCTTCTGAGGCGCCGCAGCCGTCGGCGTCCATAGCCAAGGAGACATCGGAAATGACCGCAGCAGTAGCCACCAACCTGACCGCCGGGACCTGGGCCATCGACCCCGTCCACTCGTCGATCGGCTTCTCGGTGCGGCACCTCGTGGTGAGCAAGGTGCGTGGCAGCTTCAGGAACTTCAGCGGCTCGGTCGTCGTCGCCGAGGACGGCACCCCGTCGGTGACCGCCGAGATCGCCGTCGATTCGCTCGACACCGGCAACGAGCAACGCGATGCCCACGTCAAGTCCGCCGACTTCTTCGACGTCGCGAAGTACCCGACCGCCACCTTCGTGTCGACCGGCGTCCGCGCCGACGGTGACGACTACGTGCTCGCCGGTCAATTCACGCTCAAGGGCGTGACCAAGTCGATCGAACTGAAGCTGGAATTCGGCGGCGTCAATCCCGGCATGGGGCACGGCGAGGTTGCCGGCTTCGAGGCGTCGGCAGTGTTGAACCGCAAGGACTTCGGCATCGACATCGACATGCCGCTGGAGACCGGTGGCGCCGTGGTTGGCGACAAGGTGACCATCAGCCTGGAAATCGAAGCGCTCAAGCAGGCCTGACGCGTTGACGTGAAGCCACGGCCAGTCGGCATGGGGCTTTGGCATCGAATGTGCGTCCAGGGCGGAGTTTGGCGAATTTTTCCGCCCTGAGCGCACGTTCGGCGCCGTGGCTTCGCGTTGGAGGCGTCAGAGCCGGGCGGCGAGTTCGGTGCCCTGCCGAATGGCGCGCTCGGCGTCGAGTTCGGCGGCGACGGCCGCTCCGCCGATGACGTGCGGCTCGATTCCGTTGCTGCGCAATGTCTCTTCGAGTCCGCGCACCGACACCTGGCCCGCGCAGATGATGACGTTGTCGACGTCGAGCACGCGGCCGCCGGTGCGGTGGGGTCCAAAGCTGATGTGCAGGCCGTCGTCACCGATGCGCTCGTAGTTGACGCCGGAAAGTTGGTGCACGCCCTTGGCCTTCAGCGATGCGCGGTGCACCCAGCCGGAGGTCTTGCCGAGCCCCTTGCCTTGCGGTCCCTTGGACCGTTGCAAAAGATACACCTCGCGGGTCGGAGGCAACGGGATCGGCGTCGTCAACGCGCCGCGGACCTCCTGGGGATCGACCACGCCCCACTCTGACTTCCAGTCTTTGACGTGTTGTGGTGGCCGGATTCCGTCTGCCTGCTCTGCCGGGGTGGTGACGAGGAACTCGCTGACGTCGAACCCGATGCCGCCTGCACCGACCACGGCCACCGTCTTGCCGATTGGCCTGCCGAGGATGGCCTCGGCGTACGACGACACCATCGGGTGGTCGATACCGGGGATGTCGGGCATCCGCGGCGTCACTCCGGTGGCAAGCACTACCTCGTCGAATTCGGAGAGGTCGTCGGAAGTGGCGCAGGTGTCCAACCGCACGTCGACTCCGTGCTTTTCGAGCATGCGGGTGTAGTAGCGGATCGTCTCGCTGAACTCCTCCTTGCCGGGAATCCTTCTGGCGAGGTCGAATTGGCCACCGATCGAGCTTCCTGCCTCGAATAGGGTCACCACGTGACCACGTTCGGCGGCGGTGACCGCAGTGGATAGTCCGGCGGGCCCGGCGCCGACGACCGCCACCCGCTTCACCCGGCGCGGCGGCTTGAGCACGAGTTTCGTCTCGTGGCCTGCCCGCGGATTGAGCAGGCACGACACCGTCTGGTGGACGAACGCGTGGTCCAGGCACGCCTGGTTGCACGCGATACAGGTGTTGATGTCTTCGGCGGCGTCCGCGTGAGCCTTGTTCACCCACTCTGGGTCGGACAGCAGCGGGCGGGCCATCGAGATCAGCTGGACATGACCATCGGCGAGGATCTGTTCGGCGGCTTGCGGCATGTTGATCCGGTTGGACGCGACGACGGGAATCCGGACGTGCTCGGCTACGGCGTTGCTGATGTCGACGAAGGCACCGTTGGGTACCGACGTCACGATCGTCGGCACCCGCGCCTCGTGCCACCCGACGCCGGTGTTGATGATGGTCGCGCCAGCTGCCTCGACTTCGGTTGCCAGAGCGACGATCTCGTCCCAACTCTGCCCGTCTTCGACGTAGTCGGCCATCGACATCCGGTAGCAGACTATGAAGTCTGGACCGAGCGCTGCGCGGGTGCGACGGACGATCTCGACGGGCATGCGCCTGCGGCGCTCCGGGGTTCCACCCCACTCATCGGAGCGCTTGTTCGTGCGCGGCGCCAGGAACTGGTTGAGCAGGTAGCCCTCGCTGCCCATGATCTCGACGCCGTCATAGCCGGCCTCCCGGGCCAGGAGTGCGCAGCGCACGAAGTCGTCGATGGTTCCCTCAACGCCGCGCGCGCTCAGCTTGCGTGGGCGGAAAGGGTTGATGGGGGCCTTGATCGACGACGCGCTCACCGAGAACGGGTGATAGGCGTAGCGGCCGGCGTGCAGGATCTGCAACAGGACCTTGCCGCCCTCGTCGTGCACGGCCGACGTGACGCGTCGGTGCCGTCGCGCCTCGGACGAGGACACCATCTGGGCGGCGAACGGCAGTAGCCAGCCCGTGCGGTTCGGCGCGTAACCGCCGGTGATGATCAGCCCGACGCCGCCACGGGCTCGTTCTGCGAAGTATGCCGCCAGCCGGTCGATGTCGCGCGCGCGGTCTTCGAGGCCGGTGTGCATCGAGCCCATGATCACCCTGTTGCGCAGGGTGGTGGATCCGAGGTCCAAGGGGGACAAGAGGTTTGGATAGGGATTAGGCACCGTGTGCTCGCTCCGTCGGTCCACCTAGGGCGGCCAGCACTTCGTCGAGCCAGTCAACCGAACCCTCCTCGGCGCGGATGCCGCCGCGCAGCACGAGGTACTGGTGCAGCGCCGGGCCGTGCAGCGACGACGGGTCGGGGAATTGGCATTTCTCGAATCCTTGGTAGGCATCGAGTAATTCGGCCCGGTCGCTGCGCAGGGCGGCTACCTGCGTGCACAACGCGGTCACGGCGGACGGGTCACCGTAGGCGACGCCGCGGATCTTCGCCGCCAGTTCGCGGGTACGTCCATCGGTGACGGCGCTTCCGCGGCCCGAGAGCGGCTCGGCGATCCACCGCGTGAGTTCCGCCCTGCCGTCGTCGGTGACGTCGTAGACCTTCTTGTCGGGCCTGCCGCGTTGCGCGATCAGGTCGGCGACCACCCAGCCGTCGTCCTCCATGGTTCGCAACGTCCGGTAGATCTGCTGATGCGTCGCGGCCCAGAAGTAGCCGATCGACCGGTCGAAACGGCGGGCGAGTTCGTATCCGGAGCCGGATTGCTCACACAACGACACCAATATCGCGTGCGGGAGGGCCACGGCAGCAGCGTAGGTGCTACCGCCGGTCCTATGCAATTAGGTGCACACTTACGCGCATCGGCAAAGCGGGGTGGTGACTGGCGACTTGTATATGCAACGTCTAGTATCAGTAACCACGCGCCACCCATAAACGAGGGTGGCGCGGGAAGTTAGGGCACACTGAGACAGGCGTCCAACTTTGCGCATCTCATACTGGCTGCGCACGGTGGGCGGCTTCCCGGAAGCCCCAACCGCGAACGCAGCCCAGCCGCCACCACTGGACAGGAGAGACATTCAGTGACGTACACGATTGCCGAGCCCTGCGTCGACATCAAGGACAAGGCCTGCATCGAGGAGTGTCCCGTCGACTGCATCTACGAGGGCGCGCGGATGCTGTACATCCACCCCGACGAGTGCGTGGACTGCGGCGCCTGCGAACCGGTGTGCCCGGTGGAGGCCATCTACTACGAAGACGATGTGCCCGACCAGTGGAACGGCTACACGCAGCACAACGCGGATTTCTTTGCTGAGCTCGGTTCGCCGGGCGGCGCGTCCAAGGTCGGACAGACTGACCACGACCCACAGGCGATCAAGGACTTGCCGCCGCAGGGCGAGGAGTAAGTACGCCCAGGTCGGTTTCGGCGTCGCTGCCGGTCTTTCCCTGGGACACCCTCGCCGACGCGACGGCCCGTGCGCGGGCACATCCCGATGGCATCGTCGACCTGTCGGTGGGCACTCCCGTCGACCCGGTCGCCCCGCTGATTCGCGAGGCACTGTCGGCGGCCAGCAGTGCGCCCGGCTATCCCACCACCGCGGGCACCCCGGAACTGCGGGCCTCGGCGGCCCGGTCGTTGCTGCGCCGGTACGGCATCACCGACGTCGCCGATGACGCGGTGCTGCCGGTCATCGGGACCAAGGAACTGATCGCGTGGTTGCCCACCCTGTTGGGGCTCGGCGCCGACGACACCGTGGTGGTGCCCGAACTCGCGTACCCGACATACGACGTCGGAGCCCGCCTCGCAGGCGCCCGAGTGCTGCGGGCAGACTCGCTGACTCAGATCGGTCCGCGAACACCGCGACTTCTCTACCTGAACTCACCGAGCAACCCGACGGGTTCCGTGCTCGGCGTCGACCACCTCCGCAAGGTGGTCGGCTGGGCCCGCGAGCGGGGTGTGTTGGTCGCGTCCGACGAGTGCTACCTGGGGCTCGGCTGGGAGGCCGAACCCGTCTCGGTGCTGCACCCGTCGGTGTGCGACGGCGACCACGCGGGACTGCTTGCGGTGCACTCGCTGTCGAAGACGTCGTCGCTGGCGGGCTACCGCGCGGGGTTCGTCGCGGGTGACCCCACGGTGGTCGGCGAGTTGTTGGCGGTCCGCAAGCACGCCGGGATGATGGTGCCGACGCCGGTGCAGGCCGCCATGGTGGCGGCGCTGGACGACGACCCTCACGAGCAGGATCAGAAGCGACGGTATGGCCGACGGCGCGGCGCGCTCTTGGCGGCGGTCCGCGGTGCGGGCTTCACCGTCGAGCACTCGGAGGCCGGGCTGTACCTGTGGGCGACCCGCGGCGAGCCCGGCCGCGAGACGCTGTCCTGGCTGGCGGACCGCGGGATCTTGGTGGCACCCGGCGAGTTCTACGGGCCACGGGGTGCCGACTTCGTCCGGATCGCCCTGACCGCGACCGACGAACGCATCGACGCCGCCGTGGCGCGGCTCACCGCGTAGAGCGCCCGCCGCAAGAAGGGACCCACGTTCGGCGCAGGAAGTAACCACGTTTGGTGCTAGAAGTGGCTAGGGCGTTGCCCGTAGGCTCAGCGAAAGCAGCAGGCGCACATCGGAATCGGACAGGGACGCGCCGATGATCTCCTCGATGCGCCGGACGCGGTAGCGCACGGTGTTGGGATGCACGTGCAGCCACTGTGCCGCCGCGGCGACGTCGCCGAAGCTGTCGAGGTACGCGCGCAGCGTGTCGGCCAGCGTCGGGTCCTTGGTCCGCAGCTCCCGTACCCGCGGGTCGACGAGTCGGTCGTCCGAGCCGATCATCGTGACGATCTCGTCGAGCAGCACGGTGGTGCGCGCCTCGGCCAGCGAGGTCACCCGACCCAGGGCGCCCGGGTGGCGTTCGGCACTGTCCAGCACGCGGTCCACTTCGGCACGCGCTGCCGCCACACCGACCAATCCCGTTGGCGGAGCGGCGATCACCGCTCTCAGGTCGAGTCCGAGTTCAGTGCTCAGGGCACCGATGGTGCCGCGGATCCATGACTCGACCGACGTGGCCTTCCCGGTATGGGGGAGCAGCACGTAGACCCGCGTTCCGCTGAAGGCTACCTGCGCGTCGCGCCGAAAGGCGCTGGCGCTCAAGGCCAGTACGTCAGCGATGCGGGCCGGTGCCTCACCGGCGCCGATGAATCCGATCACCGCCACACGTCCGTCGGCGACCATGCCGAGCTCGCGTGCGGTGGCATCCACGTCGAGCGGACTCGCGTCGTGTCCGGACCGCAGGCCGAAGAGTTCCTGCACCCGCACCGCGTGCGTCGACGGGGTGGCAACGAGCCGCGCCATGATCCTGCCCGCGAGCACCGCCGCGCCGCGAAGCACGTCGTCCGCATCGTCGGCCAGTGGCCGTGACCCCTCCTGCACCCAGATGGTGCCCGCGAACCCGGGGGCGCGCCGCCGTCCCGCCGTGGGCAGGTGAATCCCCACGGCGCGGCGAGGACGCAACCCCAGTTCGGGTCGTTTGTCGACGCGGACGACGTCACCACTGGCCCGCAAGGCGTCGAAGATGCCCGCGCGGCCGATCCACGCGAGGTGTTCCGGTGGGCCCGCGCGCCCGAGGATCGACAGCCGCCGCAGCTCGTCCGCCTCGTCATTGGACGCCGAATACGCCAGCACGTGCGACTGCGTGTCCTCGATGCTCACCATGCCGTGGGTGCGGTCGGAGATCGACTGGGCGAGCCCGAACAGGTCGGTGCCGGAGTCCCGCAACGGGTCGGTGCGGTCGCCGTGGTGCTCGAAGACGTGGTCGACGAGTCGGTAGAGGCGCTCCCACCGGGCCCGGGGTTCGACGGCCACCACCGCCGTGCCCGCGGCGACGGCGCGGGCCACCACCGCGTCGGAGGGTTCCTTGACGAAGATCGCAGCCGGCGTCAGTCGCGTCGCCTGCTCGTCGAGCCAAGCCAACACGTCGCCCTCGTCGATTCCCAGCAGGAAGAACACATCCGCCGATCCTGCGCCCGCCGCGAGGCCCAGTCGTACGTCGTCGGCATCTATCAACGCGGCGGACGCGACGGGTAGGTCGAGGCCCCGTGGCGCGTCGACCAAGGTCACCATGGTCGCGTCCAGCGCCAACAGCAGTTGGCCCAAGCCCACGCCGACCGACTTCATATTGGCCGATCGTACTACCGATGTTCGAGAGCCTTGGCCGATCGGCCAACAGTTCGAGCAGTGCGCTAGGAGACTCTTGAGGGCATGGACGCCATCACCGATGTGCCGATGCCGGTCAACGAGCCGGTCCACGACTACGCCCCGCAATCCCCCGAACGTACCCGCCTGGCCAAGGCGCTCGACGCGCTGACCGCCGATGCCATCGACCTCCCGCACGTCATTGGCGGCGCCCATCAGATGGGCTCCGGTGAACGCATCGACGTCGTCCAGCCGCACCGGCACGCCGCCGTGCTCGGCACGCTCACCAACGCCGGACACGCAGAGGCCACCGCCGCGGTCGAGGCCGCGCTCGCCGCGAGGGAGGACTGGGCCGCCACCCCGTTCGACGAACGGGCCGCGGTGTTCCTGCGCGCTGCCGACCTACTCGCCGGGCCATGGCGGGAGAAGATCGCCGCAGCCACCATGCTCGGCCAGTCCAAGACGGCCTATCAGGCTGAGATCGACTCACCGTGCGAGTTGATCGACTTCTGGCGGTTCAACGTCGCGTTCGCGCGGCAGCTCCTTGCGCAACAGCCGATCAGCAGCCGCGGTGTCTGGAACCGCACCGACTACCGCCCGCTCGAGGGCTTCGTCTACGCGATCACCCCGTTCAACTTCACCGCCATCGCGGGCAATCTGCCCACCGCACCCGCCTTGATGGGCAACACCGTGGTGTGGAAACCGTCTGTCACACAGACGTTCTCGGCGTATCTCACCATGCAACTGCTGGAGGCCGCAGGGCTTCCGCCGGGCGTCATCAACCTGTTGACCGGCGACGGCTTCGCCGTGTCGGAGGTGGTGCTGGCCGATCCCCGGCTGGCAGGCATTCACTTCACCGGATCCACGCCGACGTTCCAGCACCTCTGGCGCGAGGTCGGCTCCAACATCGATCGGTACCGCACCTACCCGCGACTGGTCGGGGAGACCGGGGGCAAGGACTTCGTGCTGGCGCACCCGTCGGCCCGCCCAGACGTGTTGCGCACCGCGCTGATTCGCGGTGCGTTCGACTACCAGGGCCAGAAGTGCTCGGCGGCCTCACGGGCGTTCGTCCCGCGGTCAGTGTGGCAAGCCATGGGCGACGACTTCCTCGCGGCCACCGAAGCGTTGACCTACGGTGACGTCACCGACCTGTCCAACTACGGTGGCGCGGTGATCGATGAGCGGGCGTTCGCCAAGCACGTAAAGGCCATCGAGCGAGCCAAGGGCGCGGCACACGTCACCATCGCCGTCGGCGGTGAATACGACGACAGCGAAGGGTATTTCGTGCGTCCCACCGTTCTGCTGTCCGACGACCCGACGGATGAGGCCTTCTCGACGGAGTACTTCGGGCCCATACTCGCGGTGCACGTCTTCGACGACGACAGCTGGTCCGACATCCTCGGCGTCATCGACGGCGGCTCCCAATACGCGCTGACCGGCGCGGTCATCGCCGATGACCGATCCGCCGTGCTGGACGCCGAACGCCGGTTGCGCCACGCCGCGGGCAACTTCTACGTCAACGACAAGCCCACCGGCGCGGTCGTCGGTCAGCAGCCGTTCGGCGGATCGCGCGCGTCCGGTACCAACGACAAGGCCGGGTCCACGCTGAACCTGCTGCGCTGGACGTCGCCGCGCTCGATCAAGGAGACGTTCGTCCCGGCCACTGAGCACGGATACCCACATATGGAGGTTCAGTGATGCCCGGGATATTCGGCAAGGTGGTCAGGCCGGCGATCCTTGCCGCCAGTCGGTCGGACGGGTTGCGCCACATGGCAGAACGGCTGCCCGTCACCCGTGACGTCGTGCACCGCTTCGTGCCCGGCGAGACCGTCGCGGAAGCGCTGACGTCGGTTGCCGTACTTCGTGATTCGAGACGATTCGTCAGCATCGACTACCTGGGTGAGGATGTCACCGACGGCGAAGCGGCCACCGCGACCATGCGGTCCTACCTCGCCCTGCTCGACGCGCTCGCGGCGCGGACCGAGCCCAGCGCGGACCCCCGGCCGTTGGAAGTGTCACTGAAGTTGTCCGCACTCGGCCAGGCGCTGCCGCGCGACGGCGAGAAGATCGCGCTGGAGAACGCGCACACCATCTGCACGAAGGCGCGCGACGTCGGCGCCTGGGTGACCGTCGATGCCGAGGACCACACGACCACCGACTCGACCCTGTCGATCGTGCGCGACCTGCGGGCCGACTTCGACTGGCTCGGAACGGTGCTGCAGGCCTATCTCTTTCGCACGGAGGCGGACTGCACCGAGTTCGCGGCGTCGGGCGCGCGAATCCGCTTGTGCAAGGGCGCTTATGACGAGCCTGCGTCGGTCGCCTTCCGTGAGCGGGCCGACGTCACCGACTCCTACCTACGCTGCCTGCGCGTGCTGATGGCAGGACGCGGGTATCCGATGGTGGCGTCGCACGATCCGGAGATCATCGCCGCCGTCCCGGCTCTCGCTGCCGAATTCAGCCGTGGGGTAGACGGTTTCGAGTACCAGATGCTCTACGGAATCCGCGATGCCGAGCAACGTCGACTGGCCGAAGAGGGCAACCATGTCCGGGTGTACCTGCCGTTCGGCACCCAGTGGTACGGCTACTTCGTCCGACGCCTGGCCGAGCGACCCGCCAACCTGACGTTCTTCCTGCGCGCGCTCACCGAGCGGCGCTTCCCCTAACCCATGGGGAACGAGTGGTGTTCGTGCACCACGGTCCACTCGCCGTCGACGTTGCGTAGACCTACGGTTAGCCGTAACCGGTTGTCCGGGTTGGCCTCCAGGTCGGCAGGGGTACCACACCGCAGCAGCCCGTAGGCGAACGCAATCTCCGGACCCGCGTCGACGTGAAGCTCGACCAGTTCGAAGATCGCACCGGCGCTACGCTGCCATTCGAAGAACGGTCCCCAGCTGTCGCGGTAGTCGGTCATGCCGCGCACGCCCTGCTGTGGTGGCGGCACGTCGAACATGACGATGTCACCCGAATGGTGCGCGAGCACGCCGTCGAGGTCACGGGAGGCGACCGCGTCGACCCACCGGGTGATCAATGACCGGACGTCGGATTCGGCACCATCGAGCTTGGTCTGGGTCTTCGGGCGATTGGCCATGTGACCTTCTCCTCTCGTCGCTCACCCATACCGACCGCGTGAACGTGCAGAATTCATCGGTTCGTCAGCGGACACCCGCGGGACGGGCGGGCTCAAGCGGGTATGGCCGCAATCGGCATGATCACATTGCCGCGGCACGGGCCGTCGGCGATGTCGGTATGCCAGGTGCCACGCAACGTCCCGTCGGACTGCGGGGCGTAGAGCACCCACGAGGTGGCAGGACTGAAGACCTTTGCCACCCCGTCGCCGCGGAAGCATTCCCACTGCCAGTCGTACGTCATCGCCCACTTGTCGCCGTTCCAACCGTACCGCTGAGGTTGCGGGATGGTCGGATTCGACGGTGCGGGACCGTCGACGACGGTGGCGACGCATGTCGTGACCGAGCAGGCGGTTGAGAAGACGAAGGCGGCACTGAAGTCGGGTTCCGACTGACGGGCGGCGACGCTTGTCCCGACCTTCTGAGACGCGTACGTCACGACGGTGTAGCGCCCGTTCCATTGTTGTCCGGCCGCCTGGGCTGCGGTATCGACGGTTGCGAAGAGGCAAGCGACGAGTAGCGCACCGTACAACGCGGTGCGCAGGCGACGGACGGACATGGCGTTCCTCTGCGGTGCTCTTAGTTTGGAAACACCACGTTAACGGCAGAATCCGACGCGAATTGCCGCGTGCCCGCTGTCCCGGGCGTGTCGTTATGGTCTCGTAGCCGGACCTTGTCGTCGGCGTTGCTGAGGTGCCACGTCGGCGGAATCGACCCTCGGTTGACGCCTCACCCCGCCGCCAGCTTCAGCACCCGGTTGCCGTCGCTGACGTAGACGTTCCCGGCGCCGTCCACCGCCAGGCCTTTGGGATCTTTGAGGTCGGTGAACGGCAGCTCGGTCGGGGTGTCGGAGCCTGCCGCCAGTTTCAGCACCCGCTTCTTGCCGGTGTTGCTGACGTAGAGGTTGCCGGAGTCGTCCACTGCCAGGCCTTGCGGGTTGCTGAGGTCGGTGAACGGCAGCGCCATCGGCCTCGTGGAGCCAGGCGCCAGCTTGAGCACCCGGGCGTCGGGGCTGTTGACCCCGTCGGCGACGTAGACATTGCCTGCGGTGTCCACGGCCACGGCGCCGAGGACGTTTAGGCCCGTGAACGGCAGCACGGTCGGGGCGCTGGAGCCCGCGGCCAGCATCAGCACCCGGTTCTGGCAGGCCCCATCGGCGACGTAGATCGCCCCGGCACCATCCACCGTCACGCCGGTGGGGTTGCTGACGTTTGAATCGTATTCCCCGCATTTCAGACCGGTTAAGGGCACGATCGTCGGGGCGGTTGCGTTGGCAGGCAGTTGCCACACGGCGTTTCTCGTGACGTCGGCGACGTAGACGGTGCCGGCGGTGTCCACCGCCACGTCGACGGGGGTGCCGATCCCGGTGGTCGGCAGCTGCACCGAGGTGCTCGCTCCCGCAGCCAGTTCCGATATCGTGACGTGGTCGACCACGTAGACGTCGCCTTCGGCGTCCAGTGCCACACCGCCGGCTTGGTTGAGGCTCGTGAACGGCAGCACTGTTTGCTCCCCAGGCGATGCAGCCGCGGTGGTTCGTCCCCCAGGAGATGCGGATGGCGCGCCTTGCCCCGCGGGCGAAGCGGATGGCGTGCCCTGGATGCCTTGGCCAGTAGGCGTCGTCGATCGCGCGGTCGGGGATTGCGACGAGCCGCCTTGCGGCCACATGAGGTAACCCGTCGTGCCGGCGGCGACCAGGACCACGACGGCCGTAGCGATCAGCGCCGGTTTCACCTTGGAGCGTTTCCGGGGCACAGGCTGGGTCACTCGGGAGGCGGAACCTCTGGCGTCGGCGGGAGGCGGCGGAGGCACGCTCGACGGCGTCTGCCCAACGGAGGATGTGCTGTGCGCGCGGCGACGAGGCAGCCGGGGGGCCGAAGCCGAGGGGACCGGGGCGGGGCCGCTGGTGTCGCGCGCCTCGGTGCCACGAACACCGGGCGAGGTGTTGGCCTTCAACCAGGTCAACCGCCGGTCCACGTCGGCATAGAGGTTTTCCCGCGTGCTGAACCGCTCCAAGATGTCCAGGCCACCTTGCCGCTCGTGCGGATCGACCGAGCGAAGCGCGGACTCTAGCCGAACGAGGATCTGGCGTTGCTGCTCATGATCGAGCTGGCTCTGTCCAGACACCATTTCGACCAGGTCGGTCAGGTACGACAGCGGGGGCGCAGGCGCTGCCGGCATCGGCTTGGGCAACGGTGGTGCCGCCGGCACCGTCGACAGTGCTCCGGCGAGAGTCAAGGCGGCACGTTCACGCTGTGCGGGATCGGAATAGTCGACGACCTGAAGCAGGGAGATCCGCGCCGGAAGGGCTTTGGACGGGGGTTCCACCGCGACCGGCAGCACCGGCTTGTGCAGCGCGTCGGCCCAGTCGAATTCGCGTTGGCACGCCGTCGAGTTGAGCGCGTCGTGCGAGATGACCGGTAGAAACACATCGCACTCGGCGATCTTCGCCAGGATCTCCTCCCACCACTGCTGCCCGCCTTGCAGTGAGGAATCGATCCATGTCTGGCAGCCCAGAAAGCCAAGGTGCTCAACTAGCGTGTCGCACTCCGGCCGTCTACTCTGCCATCGGTTTCGACGGCGCTGGGAACTTCTACTACAAGAAACAGTCACAGGCCAGCACGCACTCGCAATTGTTCGAATTGGCAGCTGGATCGACGACCAACGCGCAGGAAGTCACGTCGGCAGGGACCAGCGCCGCGGACAGCAGCGCGTTCCTCAACTTTGACGGGACCATGCAGTTCAACTGCAACCCGGTGTTGAGTTGGCTGGGCCCGAACGCAGTGGTATTCCAAAGCGGGCACGACCAGATATACAAGCATGAAGTTACCGGCCGGACTAAGCAGGGTTGCCCCATCGAGGACAACGAAGTCAGATTGTTGCCTGCCACGAATACGGTCGGTGTGCGCGAACCCGTGGGCAAACCGGATGGCACACAGGTTGCGTTTAAGTACAGCAACAGGGACGTCCCCGGTCAGGCCTCCCAAACTGGCGAAAGCCTCTACATCGTTGCGCCGGACGGTGTGAGTCAGCCGACCAAGGTCAACCTATCGAACATCACCGACCAGCAACTCTCGTCGATGACCCTGATGAAATGGGTGTAACTAGCCCCGGTCGGCAAGCCGCATAAGCGTCCACGCTGCGATGGTCTGGGCGTCGGTGATGGTGCCGTCGAGGATCATCTGTTCGATCTGCTCACCCGTGAACCAGGCGCTGTGCATGTCCTGCTCCTCGAGCTCGCGGTCGTGGTCACCCTCGGTGATCCCGGTGGCAAGGAACACCCACCCGCGCTGACTGCTCATCCCCGGCGCAACGTCGAGTTGGCCGAGTACCTGCATCGACTCGGCGCGCAGCCCGGTTTCCTCGCGGAGTTCGTCGGCGGCGAGTTCCGCAGGCGGCGGTTCGTCACCGTCGAGCGTGCCCGGCGACGTGCCTTGGGGAAATTCCCAGCGCCGCAAGCCAATCGGATAGCGGAACTGTTCGACGAGCCGGAACCTGTCACCGTCTCGGGCGACGATGAGTGCGTACGTCGGCTTGTCGATGACGCCGTAGGTGCCGAGGCTGCCGTCTACTCGACGGACGTCGTCCTCGCGGACGATCATCCACGGGTTCCGATACACCTCACGGGACGAGACGCGCGCGATGGGATCCACGGGTCCAGTATCACCGAGCGACACGGCGGGTACCCTCGCTGGCGTGCTGCTGGCTTCTCTCGACCCCGCGACCGTCGCCGCCGGACGCGACATCGCCGACGCGGTGGCAGTCGGCGGTGTGACGCTCAGCCGTAGCGACCTGGTCGGTGCCGCGACCTCGGTGGCCGAACGCGTGGGCGGCGCGCAGCTGGTGGCCGTGCTGGCGAAACCGACCGCGACGACGGTGTTGGCCGTCACCGGCTGCCTGATCGCCGGCGTACCGTTCGTCCCCGTGCCGCCGGACGTCGGCGTCGCCGAGCGCCGTCACGTCCTCACCGACTCGGGTGCGCAGGCGTGGCTCGGCGAATTGCCCGACGAATCAGATGGACTTCCGCACATCCCCGTGCGTCTGCACGCGCGGTCGTGGCACCGCTACCCCGAACCGTCCCCCCGCGCCACCGCGATGGTCATGTACACCTCGGGGACGACGGGATTGCCGAAGGGTGTGCTGATCAGCAGGCAGGCCGTCGCCGCGGACATCGACGCGCTCGCACAGGCCTGGCAGTGGACGCCCGACGACACCCTGGTTCACGGACTTCCGCTGTTCCACGTCCACGGACTGGTCTTGGGGCTGCTCGGCTCGCTGCGTGTCGGAAATCGCTTCGTGCACACCGGAAGACCGACCCCGACCGCCTACGCGGAGGCCAACGGTTCGCTGTACTTCGGGGTGCCCACCGTGTGGTCGCGGGTCGTGGCCGACCTGGACTCCGCCCTCGCGCTTTCGCACGCGCGCCTGCTGGTCTCCGGCAGTGCCGCGCTGCCGGTGCCGGTGTTCGACGAGTTGATGCGACTAACGGGTCACGCGCCGGTGGAGCGCTACGGCAGTACCGAATCGCTCATCACGCTGAGCACCCTGGCCGACGGCGAGCGACGGCCCGGATGGGTGGGCCTGCCGCTGGCCGGCGTCACCACCCGACTCGTCGACGACGACGGTGTCGAGGTCGCTCATGACGGGGAAACCGTTGGGCGACTGGAAGTTCGGGGACCGATGCTCTTCGACGGTTATCTGAACAGGCCAGACGCCACGGCGGAGGCCTTCGCCACCGATGGCTGGTATCGCACCGGCGACGTAGCCGTCGTGGCCAGTGACGGCATGCACCGCATCATCGGCCGGGAATCCGTCGACCTGATCAAGTCCGGCGGGTACCGGATCGGGGCGGGGGAGATCGAAACGGTGCTGCTCGGCCATCCGGGGGTGGCTGAGGTGGCCGTCGTCGGGGTGCCGGACGACGACCTCGGCCAGCGCATCGTCGCGTTCGTCGTCGGCGAAGCCGACCCGCAATCGTTGATAGACCATGTAACACAACAGCTTTCGGCACACAAGCGCCCGCGGGAAGTGCGGGTTGTCGAAAGCCTGCCCCGCAACGCGATGGGCAAGGTGCTCAAGAAGGAGTTGATGAAATGACGCTCGCGTTCGACGAGATCTGCATCGACGCCCACGACATCACCGCGTTGGGCGCCTGGTGGGCGGAGGTGTTGGGCTGGGAACGCGACGTCACCTCCGATGGTGACGCGGTCCTTCATGCCCCACCGGGCGCGGGACCCAACTGGCTGTTCGTGTCGGTGCCCGACGACAAGGTCGTCAAGAACCGCATCCACTTCGACTTCCGCCCCGACGACCAAGCGGCCGAGGTCGAGCGCGTCCTCGCACTCGGGGCGCGCCACGTCGACATCGGTCAAGGGGACCAAACATGGGTCGTGCTAGCCGATCCCGAGGGCAATGAGTTCTGCATCCTCGCAGCCGAATAGTCCCGACTCTTACGATGCGTACTGCGGAGGCGCCTCGTCGAGCAGAACCGTCTTGGTCTCCAGGTACGGCAGCAGACCCTCGCGCCCGCCTTCGCGGCCGATCCCGGATTGTTTGAAGCCACCGAAGGCGGCGCCGAAGTCGATCCGCATCGCGTTGTGGCCCACGGTGCCCGAACGCAACCGCGCGGCGACTTCGCGGGCTCGCCCGACGTCGGGGGTGAACACCGAGGCATTGAGCCCATAGATGGTGTCGTTGGCGATGTCGACCGCGTGCTCCTCGTTGTCGGCGGGAATCACGCTCAGCACCGGTCCGAAGATCTCCTCCTGAGCGATCACGTACTTGTTGTCCACACCGGAGAACACCGTCGGTTCGATGTAGTACCCCCGGTCGAGGTGCTTGGGTCGGCCACCCCCGGTGACGAGCGTGGCCCCCTCCTCGATGCCCTTGGCGATGTAGTGCTCCACCCGGTCGCGCTGCCGTTCCATGGCCAGGGGGCCCATCTGGCTGGCGGGGTCGAACGGATCGCCTACCTGGACCGCCGAGAAGGCGGCGGCAAGCGCGTCGGCAAGTTCGTCGTGCCGGCTTCGGGACACCACGATCCGCGTCAGCGAGGCGCACACCTGGCCCGCCAACATGCACTCCGCACCGGCGAGCATGGCTGCGGTGGAACCGATGTCGGCGTCATCGAGGATCACGGCCGCGGACTTGCCACCCAACTCCAAGGTGCAGCGGGCGATCCGCTCGCCGCAGATCGCACCGATCTTGCGGCCCGCCGCGGTCGATCCGGTGAAGGCGATCTTGTCCACCCGTGGATCACGCACCATGCGCTCGGAGACCTCGCGGTCGGCGGTGATCACGTTCACGACTCCGTCCGGAACGCCTACCTCCTCGGCGATCTCGGCGATCAGATAGCCGGCGCCGGGCGCCTCGGGCGACAGCTTGACGATCGCGGTGCACCCGGCCAGCAGTGCCGGCGCCAGCTTGTGCACGATCAGCGGCAGCGGCGCGTTCCACGGGATGATGGCCCCGACCACACCGACGGGTTCCCGCACCAGGAGGCCGAACTTTCCGCCGGGCAGCGGTGAGAGGCTCGGCGTGAACGGCTCCTCGAACCGGTAGTCACCTGCCAGGTCGGCGTAGTACCTCAAGGTTGCCGGGCAGCCGGGTTCCGAGCCTCGCGCAATGGAGTGCAAGACTCCCGACTCGCGTGGCCAGATCTCGCTGTAGTCGGCGGCGCGGGCTTCCAGCTTGTCGGCCATCGCACGCAGAAACTCGGCGCGCTCGGCATGCGTCATCCGTGGCCACGGACCCCGATCGAACGCTCGCCGCGCGGCTTCGATCGCGAGGTCCATGTCGGCTGGCTGCGCCTCGGGGACTCGGAAGTACACCTGCTCGGTACCGGAATCGATCACGTCGATGGTGGCGTCCGAGCTGGGTCCGACCCACTCGCCGCCGATGAAGAAGCGGTCCGGACTGCGCAGTGGCACTCGAGGGTCGGCCGTCAGGGTCATTGCTCATGCCTCCTGGAATTGGATGATGCCGCCGCCCGGGCAAGAAGGAGGGCGAGCGGCTTCCTGACGCCATCAATATCAGCATCGACCGGTTGGTGCGAGGGAATCGGCGCAGTCCACTACTCGAATGTCGAGTTGCCGAAATACGTCGATACGAGTGCACCGACGCGCCCAGGCGCCGTCATTCCGACTTCCAGCCTGCGAGCCAGGAGGGTGCGTGCGTCAACGCGCGGGCTAGTGCCCTGAATCATCAGTTCCAGATCGGACACTGGTTTCGCCCGACTTGGTGCGATGAGTCCGGTCGGTGGCATTCTGCACGGCGCTCCGCACGGTGTGCCGAATCTTCGAGACCTCGTCGCGCACTGTGCGGGCGGTGTGGTGCTCCGCGGTGACATGTTCGTTCGACGTGGCCAGTTGGTGCGGCGGCGTTCCTACTCTGGCGCGGGTCGGTGTCGTTACCGTGGACTGCTTTTCGGCTTGCTCGATCGCGTCCGCGGCAGGTGGACGGGATTGGTCGATCGCGGTCGCGGCAGGTGCACGGGATTGGTCGATCGCTGTGCGGATATTGCCGACCGCGGTCACGACCGAGTCGGCGACGATGCTCCCCGCCTTGGTGAGGGCCCCGGTCGCGGTCGTCGCGCCAGCCGCAATGGCCGCTACGGGATTGCCGGTGCGGGCCAGTGTCTGTGCGGCGGCATCAACGGTGTCGAACCCACCTTGCAGGATGGCGTTGAGACCCGGGAATATCACCGCTGCAACCACATTGAGCCCCTCCACCACGGCGACCTGTACGACACCGTGCGGCATGACGGTCGGTGTGGGATTGACCACGAGAGGCCGGTTGAGCGCCGTGAAGGTGTCCCGGCGGGCGGTCTCGATGGCGGTGACGATTCCCGGCAGCCCGCCGGCGGCGGCAGGGACGACGTTGAGCAGGCCCACCACGGCGACCTCGAACGCGTTCCATGCCCGGGGCGCCACGATCGTGCCGTCGCGGTCGATGGCGATCGTGGCGGCGGCGTCCGCGGTTCCGGTCACCGATGCGGCGGCGGCGCCGATCGCCTTGAGCGGGTCGCCGGACTGCAGGGCGGTGACGAACGTGCCGGGTGTCTGCAGGACGGCGATCGGCACCGTCACCGCGAGCTGGACGAGCGAGGGACAGATGAGCGAGCAGTAGATGAGCTGATTGCCGAGGAAGCTCGTGACGAGTCCGCCGGGCGGAACCGATGCGGCCGCCAACCGGACGTCGTGAGCCGCGACGGGTGGCGACAGGACCTGGGGTGGCGGAGCCAGAGGTGCGGCGGCCAGCGCGCCGATGCCCACGACGGCGATTCCGGTCACTGCGAAGTCGGTGAACGAGCGGCTCATTGCATGCATGGTGCCCCCTATCGTGAACGTCACATGACAGTCACACGAATCCCGCAGGGCGGGGGTTCAATCCGTCGGCGATATGGCGCGTCGAGGATCCGTCGCCAGCCAATGCAAGCGATTGACGACGCACGACACTAGTTCGCGTGCAGTGCCTCGTTGAGGGTGATGCCTGAGCCGTCGCGACCGACCACTTCGACCGCCCCGGACAGCGAGTTGCGCCGGAACAGTAGGTTGTTCGCGCCGGACAACTCGCGCGCCTTCACGATCTGACCGTCGGCGGTCGCGACCTTCGTGCCAGCCGTGACGTACAGGCCGGCCTCGATCACGCAGTCGTCGCCGAGCGAGATGCCCAACCCGGCGTTCGCGCCCAGCAGGCAGCGCTTTCCCACCGAGATGACCTCCTTGCCGCCACCGGACAGCGTGCCCATGATCGACGCACCGCCGCCGATGTCCGAGCCGTCGTCGACCACCACTCCCGACGAGATCCGGCCCTCGACCATCGACGTGCCGAGCGTGCCGGCGTTGAAGTTGACGAAGCCCTCGTGCATCACCGTGGTACCTGCCGCGAGGTGTGCACCCAGCCTTACCCGGTCGGCGTCGGCGATCCGGACGCCGGCGGGCATCACGTAGTCGACCATGCGGGGAAACTTGTCCACTCCGTATACGGCGACGGGTCCGCGGCGACGCAAACGCGCGCGGGTCAACTCGAACCCCTCGACCGCACACGGCCCGTGGTTCGTCCACACCACGTTGGCCAGCACGCCGAACACGCCGTCCATGTTCGCGCCGTGGGGTGCGATCAACCGGTGGGACAGCAGGTGAAGACGTAGGTAGGCGTCGTACGCATCGGCCGGCTTGTCGTCCAGCGAGGAGATCGTCGTCCGCACGACGACGACGTCGACGTCGCGCTCGTCGTCGTGCCCGGCCAGCGCTCCGAGTTCTTCGGGCACTTCGGCGACCGACAGACGCGTCGTTCCCGACTCCCCATCGGAGTCCAGCTCCGGAGCAGGGAACCAGGTGTCGAGAACTGTTCCGTCCGCCGCGATGGTGGCGATGCCGACGCCTGATGCTGAAGTCACGTTGTCAGAGGCTACTGGAATCAGTCTCCCCGGTCGCTTCGCTCCTGCCCGCCGGAATCAATCCCCCGGTCGCTTCGCTCCTGCCCGCCGGAACTAGCCTCGGTGATCGTGGGCCTGGATTTGCGCGCTGATCCGATCGAGTTGACCGCGGCGCTGGTGGACATCCCCAGCGAGTCACGGCACGAGCAGCGCATCGCCGACGAGATCGAGGCGGCATTGCGCGCGCAGGCTCCCGGGTTCGAGGTCGTCCGCAACGGCGACGCCGTGCTGGCCCGCACGAACTTGGGAAGGCCGTCGCGGGTTCTGCTGGCCGGTCACACCGACACCGTGCCCGCCGCCGACAACCTGCCGAGCCGGCTCGTGACGGGTGCCGGGGGAGGCGAACTCTACGGGTGCGGCACCTCCGACATGAAGTCCGGCGACGCGGTGTTCCTGCACCTGGCTGCCACCGTCGCCGAACCCGCGCACGACATCACGCTCGTCATGTACGACTGCGAGGAGATCGAGTCCAGCGCCAACGGGCTGGGCCGGATCGAACGCGAACTGCCCGACTGGCTGCGCGCCGACGTCGCCATCCTCGGCGAACCGTCCGGCGGCTACATCGAAGCGGGCTGCCAGGGCACCGTGCGGGTGGTGGTCAGGGCCGCGGGCACCAGGGCGCACTCGGCACGATCGTGGTTGGGCGACAACGCCATTCACAAACTCGGTGCAGTGCTCGATCGGCTGTCGGCCTACCAGCCGCGCAATGTCGACATCGACGGCTGCACCTACCGCGAAGGATTGTCCGCGGTCCGCATCGACGGCGGGGTCGCAGGCAACGTCATCCCCGACGCCGCGTCCGTCACGGTGAACTTCCGGTTCGCGCCCGACCGCACCGTCGACGAGGCGCTGGCCCACGTGCACGACGTGCTCGACGGGCTGGACGTGGAACTCGAGACCACCGATGCCGCTGCGGGCGCGCTGCCCGGCCTCGCCAAACCGGCCGCCGCAGCGCTCGTCGCGGCCGCCGGCGGGCAGGTTCGGGCCAAGTTCGGGTGGACCGACGTCGCGCGGTTCGCCGCGCTCGGCATCCCGGCCGTCAACTACGGACCGGGCGATCCCAACTTTGCCCACCGCACCGACGAGCGCGTGCAGGTGGACCAGATCACGGCCGCCACCGAGATGCTGCGGAAATATTTGGTTGCCTGACATCGCTAACATGGTTTGCACGCGTCAATGAACACGAGGTGGGCCGAAGACATGCTGGGAGACGACACCTCCGGATAGAGCCAGACCTATTCCCGGGTCGCTAGGGCTCCTGCCTCCGGAGCACTGGTCGGTAGTTCCTTCCCATGTCGTGGCCAGGTGCCGCGCTTCACCGAGAGCCCTCTCGCATGTCTGACGTTTCCATCATTTCTTCGTCGCTGTCCTTCGCGTGGCCGGACGGCAGTGTCGTGTTCGAGGATCTGTCCTTCACCGTGCCTGGTGGTCGGACGGGTCTGGTCGCACCGAATGGCGCGGGCAAGAGCACGCTGCTGCGTCTCATCGCGGGGGAGTACAGCCCCGGTTCGGGCGACGTGGCCGTCGACGGCACGCTCGGTTACCTTCCGCAGTCGCTTCAGTTCGACGCGCATCTGACCGTCGCCGACGTGCTCGGAGTCGCGGTGGTCGTCGATGCGTTGGGCGCGCTTGCGGTCGGTGACTTCTCCGACGCGGTCTTCACCACGATCGGCGACGACTGGGACGTCGAGGAGCGATCCCGCGCACATCTCGCGCGGTTGGGCCTGGGCAAGGTGGAGCTCGACCGCAGGCTCGACACGCTTTCCGGCGGTGAGGTGAGCTCCGTCGGGTTGGCCGCCCAACTGCTGAAGCGTCCCGACGTCCTGTTGCTCGACGAGCCGACCAACAACCTCGACCTCGACGCTCGGCTTCGCCTGTACGACGCGCTCGACGACTTCGGTGGCGCCCTACTGGTGGTCAGTCACGATCGCGTCTTGCTCGACCGGGTGGACCGAATCGCCGAGCTGCATCGTGGCGAGATCGTCTACTACGGAGGGAATTTCAGCGCGTACTCGGAATTCATCGAAGCAACGCAGCGGGCCGCCGAGGCGGACGTGCGCAACGCGGAACAACTCCTCAAGCGCGAGAAGCGTCAGATGCAGCAGGCCCGCGAACGCGCCGCACGCCGGTCGAGTACGGCCGCTCGCAACGTGAAGAGCGCCGGGCTGCCGAAGATCGTGGCGGGCAAGCTGAAACGCGACGCTCAGGAGTCGGCCGCGCGATCCGACGACGTACACGCCAAGCGCGCGTACGAAGCCCGCCAGCGACTCGACCAGGCCGAACGCGCGGTGCGCGATGACGATTCCATCGTGCTGGACCTGCCTGACACCGACGTTCCGGCCGGCCGCACCGTCGTCACCGCACGCGGCGTGCAGGTCGAACGGGGCGGGCGAAAGCTGTTCGCGGACAGCGGTATAGACCTGGACGTCCGCGGTCCTGAACGCATCGCGCTCACCGGTTCAAACGGGGCGGGCAAGTCCACTCTGCTGCGCGTGCTCGACGGTGGCCTACGGCCCGATCGGGGTGAGGTGCAGCGGGGCGCCGGCCGGATCGCCTACCTGTCTCAGCGGCTGGACCTGCTCGACCCCGACCGCACCGTCGCGGAGAATCTGGCCGCATTCGCCCCGAATCTGAGCCACACCCGACGCATGCACCTGTTGGCGCAGTTCCTGTTTCGCGGTGATCGCATTCACCTGCCGGTGTCCGCGTTGTCGGGAGGGGAGCGGCTACGCGCCACCCTCGTCTGCGTGCTCCACGCCGATCCGGCACCGCAACTGCTGCTGCTCGACGAGCCGACCAACAACCTCGATCTGGTGAGCGTTGCGCAGTTGGAGGCCGCCCTGAACGCCTACCGAGGCGCGTTCGTGGTGGTCAGCCATGACGAACGATTCCTCGACGAGGTGGGGGTTAACCGTAGGGTGCGGCTGTCGAACGGTCGGCTGGAATCGGCTTAGTCACGCGCTCGCCGCGCCTGAGCCGCCGCATCCGACGCCACGCCTCGCATGCCGATGTGCTCAAACGCAGCGGCCGCTGCGTCCAGGCCGTCGGCGTCGCCTGCCGTGAACGCCCGCGCATAGTCGAGAGCCATTGCGCCGACGACGAAGTCGACACCCAGCCGCTCGATGAACTCTGCGGAACGGACGTCGCCCAGCCGCACCGCGTCGATCAGCGCCCGCACCGCGACGGCGGACTGGCCGCCCCGTTCGGCTGCACGGGCCGCCTCGCGCGCGGCGTTGATCGCGCCCGGCCGGTCGCGGCGTGCGGCCGACGTCCACGCCCGTGCCATGGCCAGCTCGGGCGCGAACAACATCGACTTGAGCCCGTGCCGTGATTCGGCCCGTGCCAGGATTCGGCCCGCGTCGGACACCCTGCCGAGCTGACCGAGCGCCTGCGCCAACAACATCCACGCCAGCGGACCCCACGAATAGCCCGTGGGCGCCAATGCGGCCGCAGCTGTCTCCAGAACCGGAACCGACTGCTCGACGTCGCCACGGGCCATCATCACGTCGGCCATCAACAGCTGCCCGATCGCATGGCTCGGCTGTTGCGACTGCGTGGAGTCGACGAGTTCCTGCGCCAGCGAACGGGCGCGGTCGAGCTCCCCGGACATGACCAGCGCCGTCGTCTGTCCGAACCCGGACGTGAACCGGAGCAGACCCGGGTGACCCGCCGCGATCGCCCTGTCGGCCAGGTCGTCGACGTCGTCGAACGTGCCCATACGGGCGTTGCACAGCGCGGCGGCCGCGGCCGCCCAGCCGATCGCCTGATCGTTGGCGTCCGGTGAGGCCAGCACCTGGCTCGCGAGTTCCATCGCGCGCTGCGGACTGCCCGCATTCATCGCGAAGGTGCCCAGCAGCGCGTCGAGCGTCGCCCCGGCAGGCGCGGACCTCACCCGACTTCTCGTCGTGCGCAGGAACGCCGTCGCGCGCTCGGGTTCGTTGAGCATCCAGAACTGGTTGGCAGCCCGCGGGAGTGCCCACGCCATCAACTCGGACTCGCTCAGCGCGGCTGGATCCACCTCGGCCAGCACCGCGTCCGCATCGCGGCCCCGGCCCTGCCAGGCCAGCGCCTGCGCCAACGTCAGTCGCGCGGCGAGCGATTCGTCATCGCGCAGCGCGGCCCGTCCGAGCTCCTCCGCCTGTTTCAGATCGCCGTTCGCCAGGGCTTCCTCGGCGGCCGCGATTCCTTCTGGCACCGCCGCAGTGTATGGCCGCCCGTCACGGGCCACCGGAGAACCTGACGGTTCATCTCGGTCGGTACGTTTTCACCCATGCCTGCCGAAACCTCCGAACCCGACCGCCCTTGGGCCGTCTGCGTCTACTGCGCGTCCGGCCCGAGGCACCCGGAGCTGATCGCGTTGGCAACGAGCGTCGGGATGGCGATCGGCGACCGCGGCTGGGCCCTGGTGTCCGGTGGTGGAAACGTGTCCGCGATGGGCGCGTTGGCCGAAGCCGCGCGGGAACATGGCGCCCACACGATCGGCGTCATCCCAAAGGCCTTGGTGCACCGGGAGGTCGCCGACGTCGACGCCGCCGAGCTGGTCGTCACCGACACCATGCGGGAGCGCAAACAGATCATGGAGGACCGCGCCGACGCCTTCATCGCGCTGCCCGGCGGCATCGGCACGCTCGAAGAGTTCTTCGAGGCGTGGACCGCCGGCGCGCTCGGCATGCACGACAAGCCGCTGGTGCTCCTGGACCCGCTGGGGCACTACGACGGATTGCTCGCCTGGCTGCGCAGCCTCGTCACGACGGGATACGTGTCGCCGCGGGCCATGGACCGACTGGTGATCGTGACCGACGTCGATGATGCGTTGGACGCATGTGCTCCGGCACGGAACCGCTCCGGCGGCGACATCGGGGCGACGTGAGCCCTATCACGTGCGCCGCTAGGGTTGGTCCCCATGGCAGACCAGAAGTCCAGCACCCGTAGCAGCGTCGGCCTCCTGGACATCGCGCCTCGTCTGCCGGGTCTACTTATGGATGCGCCGGCGATAGTGCGCGGCGTCGTCACGGGGTTCATGGCCCGACCGACGGCTAAGTCGTCTATCGGCAAGGTGTTTCAGGACCGTGCTGCGCGATACGGCCACAACGTCTTCATCAAGTTCGGCAAGGAGCAGCTGACCTACCGACAGGCCAACGAGACGGTCAACCGATACGCCGCGGTGCTCGCCGCGCGCGGTGTCGGCCACGGCGACGTCGTCGGGATCATGCTGCGCAACTCGCCGCAGTCGGTGTTGCTCATGCTCGCCGTGGTGAAGTGCGGCGCCGTCGCGGGGATGCTCAACTACCACCAGCGCGGGAAGGTGCTTGCGCACAGCATCGGGATTCTCGGCGCGACGGCGGTCGTCGCCGAAATCGATCTGATCGAGCCCATTACCGCTAGCGGCGCCGAGACCACCGGGTTGATCACCATCGAGGATCTGCAGCAGCTCGCCGCCACCGCGCCCACGACCAATCCGGCTACCACCGCCGCCGTGCTGGCCAAGGACAAGGCCTTCTACATCTTCACGTCGGGTACCACGGGGATGCCCAAGGCCAGCGTGATGACGCACTACCGATGGCTGCGGGCGCTGGCCGGGTTCGGCGGTCTCGGCATGCGCCTGACGAGCGATGACACGCTCTACTGTTGCCTACCGCTGTACCACAACAACGCGTTGACGGTCGCGGTGTCGTCGGTGCTCAACGCCGGTGCGACGCTCGCGCTGGGCAAGTCGTTCTCGGCGTCGAAGTTCTGGGACGACGTCATCGGGTACGACGCGACGGCGTTCATCTACATCGGCGAGATCTGCGCTTACCTGCTCAACCAACCGCCGAAGCCGACGGACCGCCGGCACCACGTCCGCGTCATCGCGGGCAACGGGCTGCGCCCCGCCATCTGGGACGAGTTCACCAGCCGGTTCGGCATCGACCGCGTATGCGAGTTCTACGCCGCCAGCGAGGGAAACACCGCGTTCCTCAACGTCTTCAACATCGACAAGACCACTGGCATCTGCCCCTCGCCCATCGCGTTCGTCGAGTACGACGGCGATTCCGGCGAACCCCTGCGCGGCGAGGACGGTCGCGTCCGCAAGGTCAAGACCGGACAGCCCGGACTGCTGCTGAGCAAGGTGAGCAGCTTCCAGCCGTTCGACGGCTACACCGACAAGGACGCCAGCGAGAAGAAGCTCGTCCGCGGCGCCTTCAAGGACGGCGACGTCTGGTTCAACACGGGCGACCTGATGCGCTCGCAGGGCTTCGGCCACGCCGCGTTCACCGACCGGCTCGGCGACACCTTCCGCTGGAAGGGCGAGAACGTCGCCACCACCGAGGTCGAGGCGGCGATGTCACTCGACGATCAGGTCGAGGAGGCCACCGTGTACGGCGTCGAGGTGCCCGGCGCGGGCGGACGTGCGGGCATGGTCGCGGTCCAGCTGAAGGAGGGCCAGGAATTCGACGGCAAGGCGCTGGCCAAGGCCGCCTACGCGCATCTGCCGCCCTACGCGGTGCCGCTGTTCGTGCGGGTCGTCGAGACGCTGGCCCACACGTCGACGTTCAAGAGCCAGAAGGTTGACCTGCGCAAACAGGGCTACGGCGGCACCACCGGCGAGGGCGACGAGGACGCCGGGGAGATCGAGGACCCGATCTACGTGTTGGCTGGCCGCGACGAGGGCTACGTGCCGTTCTACGACGAGTACCCGGCCGAGGTCGTCGACGGCAAGCGCCCCAAGTCCTAGCGATTTCGGCGCGGTTTTCCGGCCTCAGCGCGTAAAACCGCGCCGAAATCGCAGGCAGCTAGCCTGGTGGCGTGGAGTCGACGTTTCTGGGCCGTCCGGTGGCCGGCGACCGTGCGCTGATCATGGCGATCGTGAACCGGACGCCGGACTCGTTCTACGATCGCGGCGCCACCTTCACGGATGAGGCGGCCAAGTCCGCCGTGCACCGGGTGATCGCCGAGGGTGCAGACGTCATCGACGTGGGCGGCGTGAAGGCTGGGCCGGGAAGTGTCGTCGACGCCGACGAGGAGATCGCCCGCGTCGTGCCGTTCATCGAATGGCTTCGCGATACCTACCCGGACCAGCTGATCAGCGTCGATACCTGGCGGGCCACGGTCGCGAAGCAGGCCTGCGCAGCCGGGGCCGACCTCATCAACGACACCTGGGGCGGCGCCGATCCCGGCCTGCCCGATGTTGCCGCCGAGTTCGGCGCGGGTCTGGTCTGTTCACACACCGGCGGCGCGGTGCCACGAACCAGGCCCTTCCGGGTCAACTACGGAACTACCGAACGCGGCGTCGTCGACGACGTCATCGACGAGGTGACGGCGGCAGCCGAACGCGCGGTCGCCGCGGGCGTCGCGCGTGACGCCATCCTGATCGACCCGACCCATGATTTCGGTAAGAACACTCATCATGGCCTTAGTTTGTTGCGCCACGTAAAAGATCTTGTAAATACCGGATGGCCAGTCCTGATGGCGCTGAGCAACAAGGATTTCGTCGGGGAGACTTTGGGTGTGGGCTTGACTGAACGCCTGGAGGGCACCTTCGCTGCCACCGCACTGGCAGCAGCCGAGGGCGCGCGCATGTTCCGGGTGCACGAGGTGGGCCCCACGCGACGAGTGCTGGAAATGGTCGCGTCGATCCAGGGAATGCGTCCACCGACGCGGGCCGTGAGGGGACTGGCATGAGCTTGACACCGGAACTGACCGGCGAAGGAATGGCCGCGCATCCGTGGATGCTCGACCGCAGTTGGTGTAGGCCCACGTGGACCGTCGCCGAACTCGAGGCAGCCAAGGCCGGCCGCACCGTGTCCGTAGTGCTGCCCGCGCTCAACGAGGAGGAGACCGTCGGGTCGGTGGTCGAAACCATCGCGCCGTTGCTCGGCGGGCTGGTCGACGAGATCGTTGTGCTGGACTCCGGCTCGACAGACGACACCGAGATCCGTGCCGTGGCCGCCGGCGCCCGGGTGGTCAGTCGCGAGGTGGCGCTGCCCGAAGTCGAGCCGCAACCCGGCAAGGGTGAGGTGTTGTGGCGTTCGCTGGCCGCCACCACCGGCGACCTCGTCGTGTTCGTGGACTCCGATCTCATCGATCCGGACCCCATGTTCGTGCCGAAGCTGCTCGGCCCGTTGTTGACCGCCGACGGCGTGCACCTGGTCAAGGGTTTCTACCGGCGTCCGCTGAAGATCAGCGGTAGCGAGGACGCCAACGGTGGTGGCCGGGTCACCGAACTCGTTGCCCGGCCCTTGCTGGCGGCGCTGCGCCCGGAACTGACCTGCGTGCTGCAGCCGCTCGGCGGGGAGTACGCGGGTACCCGCGAGCTACTCACCTCGGTGCCGTTCGCACCCGGATACGGCGTCGAAATCGGGCTGTTGGTCGATGCCTACGACCGGCTCGGGCTCGACGCCATCGCCCAGGTGAACCTTGGCGTACGCACCCACCGCAATCGACCGCTGACCGAGTTGGCATCGATGAGCAGGCAGGTGATCGCGACGCTGCTGTCGCGTTGCGGCATCCCCGACTCTGGCGTCGGCCTCACGCAGTTCTACGCCGACGGCGAAGACTACAGCGCGCGGACGTCAAAGGTGTCGCTGGCCGACCGGCCGCCGATGGCGACCTTGCGGCCCCGCTAGTCGGCCGGACCTCGGCCTGTCGGTCGGTTAGGGCAGTATCGACGCGTGACCATGATTCTCCTCTACCTGGTCGTGCTGATCCTGGTGGCCATCGTGCTATTCGGCGTGGGCAGTGTCCTGTTCGGGCGCGGGGAGCGGCTGCCGCCGCTGCCTCGCGGAACCACGGCCACCGTCTTGCCGGCCTCTGGGATCACCCGCGAGGACGTCGACGCGCTCAAGATCAGCCAGGCGCTGCGTGGTTACAACACCGCCGAGGTCGACTGGGTGCTCGATCGGCTGGGCCAGGAACTCGACCTACTGCGCGGTGAGCTCTCCGCGGTGCACGCCGTGTACGGCATCGAGGACGACGCCGGCGGCAAGGAGCGTCCGGGGGGCGCGCACGCCCTGCCCGATGACGGACGCGAGGAGTCGTGACCGAGGTCGTCGTCGATGACGGGCTGACGCGCTGCGGGTGGGCGATGATCACCGGAACACGGCCTGCCACAGCCGATTCCATCATGTATCGCGACTACCACGACACGGAGTGGGGCCGTCCGCTGCGCGGCAACCAGGAGTTGTTCGAGCGGATGTCGCTCGAGGCCTTCCAGAGTGGTCTGTCGTGGCTGATCATCCTGCGCAAGCGGGAGAACTTCCGCCACGCGTTCAAGGGCTTCGACGTCGCGAAGGTCGCGCGGTTCACGGACCGCGACGTGCAGCGGCTGATGGCCGACGAAGGCATCGTCCGCAACCGCGCCAAGGTCGAGGCCACCATCGCCAACGCGCGCGTGGCGGCCGACCTCGACGTCGACCTGGCCGAGCTGCTCTGGTCGTTCGCGCCGCCGCCGCGCCCCCGTCCGGCTCAGCTGTCCGACGTCCCCGCCGTCAGCCCCGAGTCCACGGCGATGGCAAGGGAACTCAAGCGTCGCGGATTCCGGTTCGTGGGCCCGACGACGGCTTACGCGCTCATGCAGGCGACCGGAATGGTGGACGACCACTTGGCCACGTGCTGGGTGCCGACGCAGGGGGATTAGCGCGGCCCTCGGGCGTCGTCATGCGAGCCCGTCGCTGGCTCATCGCCGGGTCTTTGCACACGCGACCTCGTGCATAGGGAACAATGGGGTAGTTCAGTTGCAGTTCAGTGCCGGGAACTGCCGACGGGTGGGCAGTCTCGGCCTCGACCGGATCCGTGGACGGGCCCGGCTCATTGGAGGGAGCACTCGATGGCGGCGATGAAGCCCCGGACCGGCGACGGCCCGCTGGAGGCAACCAAGGAGGGGCGCGGCATCGTGATGCGAGTACCACTTGAGGGCGGTGGCCGACTCGTCGTCGAACTCACTCCCGAGGAAGCCGCCGCGCTCGGCGACGAGCTCAAGGGCGTCACCAGCTAGCGAACTCAGCGCACTGCGCGCACCACGCCGCGTCGGATCGCTACGTGGAAACCTTGCGATAGATCTCCAGAGTCTCTTCGGCGATGCGCGCCCAAGAGAACTCATCGATACAACGCTGACGCCCGGCGCGGCCGAATTCGTTGGCCCGTGCCGGGTCGGCGAGGAGGGCGTTGACCGCGGCGGCGAGTTCCAGCTCGTAGCGTCCGGCGTCTGCGGGGGTGTAGTGCACGAGGAGCCCGGTCCGATCGTCGTCCACCACCTCCGGAATGCCTCCCACGTCCGAGGCCACCACGGCCGTGCCACACGCCATCGCCTCGAGATTCACGATGCCCAGCGGCTCGTACACCGAGGGGCAGACGAAAACGGTTGCTGCCGAGAGTATTTCGCGAATCTTCTCGGTCGGTAGCATCTCCTGGACCCAGAACACGCCTGCGCGGGCCTTGGCGAGCTCCTGTATGGTCGCCGCCACCTCGGCGGCGATCTCCGGAGTGTCCGGCGCACCGGCGCAGAGCACCAGCTGCGCGTCGGGCGCGAACCTGTGCGCGGCGGCGAGCAGGTGGGGGACGCCCTTCTGCCGCGTAATCCTGCCGACGAAGGCCACGATGGGCTGATTCGGGTCGACGCCCAACTCGGCCAGCACCGAACCCTGCGACGACGGCGCGGCCGGATACCAGACATCGGTGTCGATCCCGTTGCGCACCACGTGGACCCGCTCGGGGTCAAGCGCGGGGTAAGTGCTCAGGACGTCGTCGCGCATGCCCGCGCTCACGGCGATCACCGCATCGGCGCCCTCGACCGCGGTGCGCTCTACCCACGACGACACGCGGTATCCGCCGCCGAGTTGCTCGGCCTTCCACGGGCGCATCGGTTCGAGCGAGTGCGCCGTCAGCACATGGGGAATCCCGTGCAACATCGCGGCCAGGTGGCCGGCCAGCCCGGTGTACCAGGTGTGTGAGTGCACCACCGTGGCGGCGGCCGCGTCGTTGACCATGACCAGATCGGCCGACAGCGTGGTCAGCGCCGCATTCGCGCCCTTCAGCGCGGGATCGGGTTGGGCCACGATCGCCGTGTCACGAGGCGCGCCCATGCAGTGCACGTCGACCTCGCACAGCTGTTTCAGCTGGGCGACGAGCTCGGTGACGTGTACGCCTGCGCCGCCGTAGACCTCTGGCGGATATTCCCGAGTCATCATCGCCACTCGCATGGTTACGACGGTAGTGGACCATTGGCGACCCCGCGGGCGCCTGCGCGGATTGCTCTTCACGTGCACAAGATCAATTGCCCTTCACGTGTGCGCCGCCAACCGAATTGGCCGAACAGGACCGCCGATCCCGCAGTCAATAGTGCGAATGGCTGGCCCCCATCCCTGGCGGCCGATAGGTTTGAACGATGAGGGAACTGCCACAAGTGCTGGGCATCGTCTTAGCCGGCGGCGAGGGTAAACGGCTCTATCCGCTGACAGCGGATCGTGCCAAGCCAGCGGTTCCCTTCGGCGGTGCATACCGGCTCATCGACTTCGTGCTCTCGAACCTCGTGAATGCGCGCTATTTGAAGATCTGCGTTCTCACGCAATACAAGTCGCATTCGCTGGACCGCCACATCTCACAGAACTGGCGGCTTTCGGGGCTTGCGGGCGAATACATCACGCCGGTGCCGGCCCAGCAGCGGCTCGGCCCACGCTGGTACACGGGCTCGGCCGACGCGATCTATCAGTCGATGAACCTGGTCTACGACGACGATCCCGACTACATCGTCGTGTTCGGTGCCGACCACGTGTACCGCATGGACCCCGAGCAGATGGTTCAGGCCCACATCGAGAGTGGCGCGGGGGCGACGGTGGCCGGAATCCGCGTGCCCCGGGCGGAGGCCAGCGCGTTCGGGTGCATCGACGCCGACGAGTCGGGTCGCATCCGAGAGTTCGTCGAGAAGCCTGCCGATCCGCCGGGTACCCCGGACGATCCCGAGCAGACGTTCGTGTCGATGGGCAACTATGTCTTCACCACCAAGGTGCTCATCGACGCGATTCGCGCCGACGCCGACGAGGGTCACTCCGATCACGACATGGGCGGCGACATCATCCCGCGTCTAGTCGCCGATGGCATGGCCGCGGTCTACGACTTCAACCTGAACGAAGTTCCCGGAGCCACCGAGCGAGATCACGGGTATTGGCGCGACGTCGGGACACTGGATGCGTTCTATGACGCGCACATGGATCTGGTGTCGGTGCTCCCGGTGTTCAACCTCTACAACAAGCGCTGGCCGATCCGCGGCGATTCGACGACGGAGAACCTCGCGCCGGCCAAGTTCGTCAACGGCGGCTCGGCGCAGGAGTCGGTGGTCGGCGCGGGCAGCATCATCTCGGCGGCGTCCGTGCGCAACTCCGTGATGAGCTCCAACGTGGTCGTCGACGACGGCGCGATCGTCGAGGGCAGCGTGCTGATGCCTGGGGTGAGGGTGGGTCGCGGCGCGGTCGTGCGTCACGCCATCCTGGACAAGAACGTCGTGGTCGGGCCTGGCGAGATGGTCGGCGTCGACTTGGAGAAGGACCGCGAGCGGTTCGCCGTCAGCGCCGGCGGTGTGGTCGCCGTCGGCAAGGGCATCTGGATCTAACCGGTCCCGGCCGCCACCTCGGCCCGGCCCGCTTCGCCGAAACTCCGCTCCCTGGCGTTGAGCGCGCGCGTTCACGGCCCTGTGTTCTGCCTCGCGCGCTCCCTACGGCGGCGCCACAGCTTGAAGGCCACCCACGCGATGGCCACCAGGACCACCAACACCAGTACGGGCAGCAGGATCGCGACGAACACCAACCCGATGCTGGTGAAGTCCTCGACGGTGCTCAACACCGGTGCCGCCATACCTGCGGTCGCCACGTTGGCGACGGGGCGCACGGCGGTCTTGGTCAGGTGCATCACCAACGCCACGACGACGCCGATCGCGATCGGGATCCATTGGCCGGACGAGACGAAGGCGCCCGGATCGGTGACCGCTGCGGTCTGCGACGCAGTGCCGGCGCCGAACACGATGCCACCGGACGTGGGGCGCACGAAGGTCTGAATCACGTCGTTGACGCTGTCGAGCGCGGGGATCTTGTCGGCGACGAACTCGACGCACAGCAGGGCGGCAACGATCGTCAAGACCCAGCCGTTCTCCAGCCACGCATAGCCCGGGGGGAGGTTGACCAGATCCGTGAAGCGCGCCAACAACCCCATCGCCAAGAGGGGAATGTACGCGTTCAGTCCAGAGGCGCTCGCCAGTCCCAGCCCGGTGAGCAGTTCCACGACATCAGTATGCGGCGGCTTCAGTCCAGGATCGCGAATTCGAGTCGCGTCGCGGCAGTTCGGGCCGGGTCGCCTGGAGCGCCGGAACTGCTAGCGGTCGCGTCGCGGCGGCCTCGGGTGCGGCGGCACCTTCGGCGTATCGCGGACGGACCGACCCTTGCCCGCCACGGTGGCGAGCGCGCGATAGCAGCGTGGGCACACCGGCTTTCCCTGCTTGTCGACGGTCCAACTCTTGCCACCGCCGGGGCACGACTTCTCGATGGCGGGCCCGCGCTCCGGCACGGCATCGCGAGGCATTCACGCACGCTACCGCGCGGAGCAAGCGACGGCGGGTTCAGCCCGGGATCGCGAATTCGAATTGGTCGAGTCGCCGAGGATCGGCGTGAATCTCGATTCCACGGATCACCTGGTCCTCGATCGCGAACTGAATCACTAGCGCCAGCCGCCCATCGGGCGCGACGACGACGCCGGTGCCGCCGTCGATGAGCACAGGCTCCGCGTAATGCGCGTTGGCCGCGAACATGCGCGCGCGGGCGGCGACGTCGCGTGCCCCGCGCAGGACCACCGGAGCGTCCGAGCCACGCTTCCTGAACGGCGTCGTCGGCGTCGGCGCGTGAGCCGAGGATGCGGAACGCCACGGCGCGCAGGCGCTCGCGATGTGCCTCGAAGTCGGTCACGCACTGTCTTCGTCATGTTCGGCTGTCGCCGACCGTCACGTGTATGACGATCCTGAAGGCATGTCCGTGACAAGAAGGGACGACCGACATGACACGTCCACCCAAGCTGCTGAGCATCGTCCTGCTGGCGCACGGTGTCATCACCTTGGCGGGTGCCGTGGTGCTCACCGTGTTCCCTACGGCGATTCCAGCCGCCGTCGGGATCACACTGGAACGGTCCGACTACCTACTCGTATATCTGGTCGCGGCGGCCGAACTCGCGGTCGCCGTGCTGTCGTTCGGGGCCGCGCGGCTGACCGATCGGGCTGCCTTGGGCCTGGTCGTTGCGACGCTCGTCGTCCTGCACGGCGCCAGCGGGTTGCTGAACCTGCTTTACCTGGGCCAGACCGGCTTCAGCGCGGTGTTGGTCGCGAACACGTGCGCGCGGGCCGCCGTCGTCGCTGTGTTACTGGCAACTTGGCGGTTCAGCGTTCACCACACATGGGGCACCAGCCGGTAGGGCACGTCGTGTGAGTATTCGGCGTAACCGGCCAGTTCCTCGGTGAGCATCTTCTCCTCGTCGAGGATCCGAACGGCGAGCACCGGCACCGAGAGCGCGGTGGCGGCGAGCCCCCAAAGGGAGTCAAGCGCAAGGGGAGTGCCGACCATCATGATCACGACGCCGCTGTACATCGGATGGCGCACGATGCCGTACAAGCCGGTGGTGGCCAGCTTCTGACCGGCTTCGACGGTGATGTTGGCCGATGCGTAGTTGTTCTGCACGATCACGACCTGTGTGGCCAACAGTCCGACGGCCACCAGGGCGTTGCCGACCCAGACGAGGATCGGCGGCACCGTCGACCAACCGAACCGGTGGTCGAGCGCGCTCACGACCATGACCGCCAGGACGAGCAGCACCGTCGCGGTGATGATGATCCGTTGCAGGGGACGGGTTTCCGCCGTGGGACCCGCGTTCATTCGTCGTCGGAGCGCCTCGGGATACTTCGCTGCCAGAAAGAGGCTCGGAATCGTTGCACACGCGATGAACACCGCGATGAAGACCCACGCCTGCCAGTAGTGGAAGGTCCCGGCGGGCCCGAAGAGCCCGATGCCGAAGAAGAGCAGTCCGAAGAGCGATGATGCGACGAATTGAACGGCGGTCTTCATGAAGCCCTCCTCAACGAAGGTCACGGCGGCGAAAGGCGATGCCGCCCAATGTGATCAACACGGCGTCGATGACCAACAGCCACACCAGCGGGGTCGCAGTGAAGTCGCCGGAACCCACCCGCGGGATGTGTACGAACGGTTCGAGGTCGACCAGCCACTGCGGTGAGTTCGCCAGCGAACCAAGCAGATACACCGCGATGAACGCGACCAGTACACCCCAGGCCACCGGGGTGAACCTTGGGACGAGCCCGAACAACGCGACGGTGACGGCAGCCATCAGCCACACCGCAGGCAGTTGCACGGCCGCGGTGCCGAGCACGATGGGTAGGTTGTCCGCGACGTCGCCAGCCGCGGCGCCATAGGTGAGGCCAGCGGCCAGGCCCGAGACCAGGATGGCGGCGGCCGAGCCGACGAGTGCCATCAACAGATGTGCCCGCCAGCCAACGGGTGCGGCTCACCGCTCCGGCGAGCAGCGTCTCGGCGTGCTGGGTGGACTCCTCCTGATGCAGCCGCAACGTCAGCGAGGTGGCGAACGCCGCGGCGATCATGCCCACCATGCTGAAGGCGACGGCGACGAACGCCTGTTCCATCGCATCCGTCCCGCCGAGCCGGGCCACGATGTCGCGCACGGTGGCGCTGTTGCCGATCTCGTCGCCGATGCCCTCGACGACGCTGCCGATCAGCAGGCCGTACGCGACCAGTCCGACCGTCCACAGCACCAGGGCGCCGCGGCTCAGCCGCCACGCCAACCCGGTGGGCCCATGCAGCGAGGCTCCTGCGCGCGGCGGGCCTGGACGTTCGGCGATCAGCCCGGCACCGACGTCGCGTCGAGCAAGCAGCTGGTAGGCGACCCCGATAAGAAGCACCGTGGTCGCGACGGGCAGTAGCAACACCCAGAAGCGGTCACCCGCATACGGCCGGACCTGCAACGCCCAGCCAAGGGGGGAGAGCCACGAGAGCGTGCTGGCCTCGGAGCTCGCATCGCCGACGGCACGCAGCGTGAATGCCGCCGCGAGCACGCCGAATGCGGCGCCGCGGGCGAACCGGGCGCTCGGTGACAGCTGGGCCGTCACCGCGGCGACTCCGGTGAACACCAGACCCGAGCACGCCAGCGCCGATCCGAAGGCCAGCGAGCCGGCAGCGGGGACGTCGACCGTCAACAGCCCCGCGAAACCGATCACACCGGTCAGCAGCGACGCGCCACAGGCGAGCAGCAGGGCCGCCGTAAGGCTGGCGTAGCGGCCGACGGCGGTGGAGTCGATGAGCTCCGAGCGCCCGGTCTCCTCGTCGGCGCGGGTGTGCCGGATCACCGTCAGGATGACCGCGACGGCGATGAGCACTCCGAACATGCCGGCCTTCCAGATGCCCGTGGCGCCGAGGCTGTCGCCGTAGACGTTTCCGTACAGCGCCCGCTGTGCGGGACTGGCCATGATCGTCGCCGCGAAGGTGGCTCGATCGGCCTGAGAGGGATACACGGCTTCGATGCTTCCTATGTAGACCGTCGACAACGGGACGGACAGCAGGAGCACCCACAGGGGCAGCACGATACGGTCGCGGCGGAGGTAGAGCCGAAGCAGCCCAAGGGTTCCCGAGAAGTGCGAACCACGTGAGGGCAGCTGGTGGGTGGGCCGGTGGGGCCGGTCGATGGTGTTGATGGTCATGCGGTCACCTTCTCCGGTCGGGCTTCGCCCGTGTCGTAGTGCCGCAGGAACAGTTCCTCGAGCGTGGGCGGCTGGCTGACGAGACTGCGCACTCCCGCGTCGCCGAGCGCCTTGATCACCTCGGCGAGGCTCTCCCCGTCGACCTGAGCGCGCAGCGTGCGCCCTTCGACGCTGACGTCCTCGACGCCCTTGATCCGCGTGAGATCACCTGGGTCACCGATCAGTTCAGCCTTGATCGACGTGCGCGACAGGTGGCGCATCGAGTCCAGCGTGCCGCTCTCGACGGTCTTGCCCGCGCGGATGATGGTCACCCTTTCGCACAACGCCTCCGTCTCCGCGAGGATGTGGCTGGACAGCAGAACGGTGGCTCCGCGGTCGCGGGCTTCTCCGACGCATTGTTGAAAGACGTTCTCCATCAACGGATCAAGGCCACTGCTGGGTTCGTCGAGAAGTAGCAGCCGCGCGTGCGACGAGAAGGCGGAGACCAACGAGACCTTCTGCCGGTTGCCCTTCGAGTAGGTGCGGGCCTTCTTGGTGGGGTCGAGGCTGAACCGTTCGATGAGTTCGGCGCGGCGCTGCTCGTCGATGCCGCCGCGCATGCGGGCCAGCATGTCGATGGTCTCACCGCCGGTCAGGGTGGGCCATAGCGTGACATCGCCTGGTACATAGGCGATGTCGCGGTGCAACGCGACGGCGTCGGCCCATGGGTCGCCGCCGAGCAGCCGGACGGTTCCGGCGTCGGCGCGCATGAGGCCGAGCAGGATCCTGATGGTCGTCGACTTGCCCGCGCCGTTGGGCCCGAGGAAGCCGTGCACTTCGCCTTCGGCGACGGTGAGGTCGAGTCCGTCGAGCGCTCGGACCGAGCCAAAGCTCTTCGTCAGGTTCGAGACCTCGATGGCGTTGGTGCCCTTGGTGTTCGTCATGGATCACTCCTCCTTCGACGTGGGGATGGGCTTGCCGGTTGCGTGTTGGGCGGCGAATGCGTCGTACATCGTCGAGTCGGTCATCAGGCCCTGGGTGTAGATCTCGAGTGCGGGCAGCACCATGTCCTGCGCGTAGTCGTGCAGCACGGCGCGGATGTCGGTCGGGTCGTCGTGCATCTGCAGGTACAACAGGAAGCCGCCGCCGTTGTTGATCGCCAGGAAATGCGCCCTGGCCTGGGGGTCGTGGCTGGGCTTGATGGTGCCCGCCACCACGCCCTCTTCGATGTACTGCTCGGCGTTGGCGATCATGGTGCGCCACAGCGACTTCGCCAGGTCGCCACCGGTCTGCATGCTGCGCACCAGGTAGGCCATCAGGGGTGCGAAGGACTCGATCTCGGCCATTTGGGCGAACCACGCCGCGGGATCGGAGGTCTGCACGGACTCGCTCTTGGCGGCGCTAATCGTTTCGGCGATGAACTCGTCGCACGCCTTGCGCAGGCCGTCCTTGGAACCGAAGTGGTGGATCACCAGCGGGGCGCTTACGCCCGCCGCCCTGGCGATGGCGCGTAGGCCTACGTCGAACCCGTGTTGGCCGAACTGCTCGATCGCGGCGTCGCGGATCCGGGCCGTCGCGGTCAGATCATCCACTGAACGCATGTTCAACACACTAAACGCGTGTTCAGTACGCGGTCAAGCGTCGACGCGTCAAGAAGTCGTAAAGATCGCCAAACTGCGTCGGAAGTTCGCCGAAACCGTCGTCCCTGTCGTTAACTCACGCGCTCAACGACAGGGAACGCGGTTTCGGCGCGTCTGGGGAGCGGCGTGTCTGGGGATCGGCGCGTCTGGGGAGCGGCGAGGTCAGTCGCGTGCGGCGGCCAGCAGACCATCGCCGAGTGGCACCAGGACCGGCGTCAACCGCTCGTCCTCGGCGATCAGTCGGGCGGCCTCGCGGACCGCACTGACCTCCTTATCCGTGGCACCCGCGTCGCCTGCACGCCCGCCCAGCGCGGCGCGGTGAATCACGATCGCCCCGCCGGACCGCAGCAGGCGGACGCCTTCGGCGACGAAGTCTGGCTGGTCAAGAGGTTCTGCGTCGATGAAGACCAGGTCATAGGAGTCATCGGCGAGTCGCGTCAGCACGTCCTGGGCGCGTCCGCCGATCAGCCGGGTGCGGGACGGGCCGATACCCGCCTCGGAGAACGCCTGCTTGGCCAATCTCTGATGCTCGGGCTCGACGTCGATCGTGGTCAGCACGCCGTCGTCACGCATACCCGACAACAACCAGAGCCCGCTGACACCCGCGCCCGTGCCGACTTCCACGACGGCCTTGGCGCCCGCCACCTTGGCCAGCACGCTCAGAAACGCCCCGACCGCCGGGGTGACGGCTCCCGCACCGCTGTCGACTGCCCGCTCGCGCGCCGCAGCAGTGATCGCGTCCTCGGATATCGACTGCTCGGCATGGGCGACGATTGCCTCGGCACGGCTGGGGCGTACTTGACCCCCGGTATCGTCGGCCATGCCCGCAGCGTAGAGCGAACCCGCCGCGCCCGGCCCGCGACACGCCCGCGCGGTGCGGCGGAATCATGTCGCGTCCACCCAGGTTTGCGCTGGTCGAGGTGGGGCCGCTCGGTTTCTCAGGAAAAGTTCAGTTTGCTCATATGCGGGCCTCACCGGGGTCGGCAACGGTAAGCGGATGGAATTCGGCGGCAGCTGGCCCCTTGAGGACGAACCGATTGGGAACAACTGTGTCGACAATGCCGTTGCGACATCTGTAGGGTCGTCGCTTCACGGTGCCGGCTTCACGATCGATCTGGAGGATAAGACGACCACCACCACGATGGGCCCCGTGTTCATGTCCCACCTCGAGCAGGCAGGCTCACTTCAGGCTGGCGCGAACTCGGACCAGGCCGGCTGGGTCGATCCTTCCGACGAACTGACGGGCACCGCGGTGTTCGACGCCACCGGCGACAAGACCACCATGCCGTCGTGGGACGAGTTGGTGCGTCAGCATGCCGACCGCGTATATCGGCTGGCGTATCGCCTGTCCGGCAACCAGCACGACGCCGAGGACCTCACGCAGGAGACATTCATCAGGGTCTTCCGTTCGGTGCAGAACTATCAACCGGGCACGTTCGAGGGCTGGCTGCACCGCATCACCACGAACTTGTTCCTCGACATGGTCCGGCGCCGCAACCGCATCCGGATGGAGGCGCTCCCCGAGGACTACGACCGGTTACCAGCTGACGACCCGAACCCCGAGCAGATCTACCACGACTCACGGCTGGGCCCTGACCTGCAGGCGGCGCTCGACTCGTTGCCGCCGGAATTCCGCGCCGCCGTGGTCCTGTGCGACATCGAAGGATTGTCGTACGAGGAGATCGGCGCCACCCTCGGAGTGAAGCTCGGCACGGTCCGCAGCCGCATCCACCGGGGTAGGCAGGCGCTGCGCGACTACCTGGCCAACCACCCCACCGAATACGTCGACGGACAGGCCAAGTCGGCCTGACCATTGCGTGTCGTGAGCCGTCTGCCGCGCTACATTCGAATGTGTAACCCCGCCTTATGATGCGAGTGATTGAGTGCGAGTGATTGAGAGAGGAGCTGGGCGATGGCCGACCCGGGACACGTGTTCCGCCGGGCGTTCTCCTGGTTGCCCAGTCAATTCGCCTCACAGAGCGACCAGCCGGTAGGCCCGCGTCGATTCGGCTCCACCGAGCACCTGTCAACTGAGGCCATCGCGGCGTACGTCGACGGCGAGCTGGGGATGACGGCCTACCTTCGGGCCGGCCATCACTTGTCGCTGTGTCCCGAGTGCTCCGCCGAGGTCGACGCCCAGGGGCAGGCCCGAGCCGCGTTGCGGGACTCCTGCCCGATCCCCACCCCGAGCTCCCTGCTCGGGTTGTTGTCCCAGATCCCGCACCACGCTCCACCAGAACCCCCTGTGGAGCAGGTTGATCCGCAGTTTGCTGACGACGCTCCGCGTGACCGTCGCAAGCGCCGGTAGTCTTGATGCCGAGTCGAGCGACCGCGTACCCCTGCGATGGCGGACGCTCCAATGGAGAGTGAATACGGGTGACCGACCAGGACCAGTCCGCCGCCACGCCTCGCTTGGCCGCCCGGCCGGTGTCGCGTCCACTCATCGACCCCGCTGAGCCTCGTGCCTTCGGCAGACCCGCGGGGGTTGCCGGGCCGTTCCTCGCAAGTGGCCAGCGGAGCGATCAGGGCGAGTACACGCCGACGGACCAGCCTCCCGGCCCAGTGCTGGCCAAGGCGTTCGGACCCATCCCCGTCGACGAAGAATCTCGGCAAGACCACCCGGCTGGCTCGTCGGGTGAACTCCCCGACGTACCAGGCCAGGGCCGGGCAGACGCGTACGCGGCCCCGTTGCCCGAGTCCCCAGCGTCCGAGGCGATGCCCGTCGCCGTTCCCGCCGCAGTGAAACTTGGCCTGCGAGACGCGGTGTTCGGGCGCAAGTTGTCGTGGGTCGCGCTGGCGCTGTTGGTGATCGTCGCCCTGGTGGCGGGATTGCTCGGTGGGGTGGTCGGCCGCATGACCACAGAGGTGATGGCGGCGTTCACCACGCCGAAGGTGAACTTGCAGCGCGCAGAAACCTCCGAACCGCTGCCGAGCGAGTTCGCCGCCGTGGCCGCCGCGGTTGCCGATTCGGTGGTGACCATCCAAGCGGCGAGCGACCAGGCACTCGGTCTGGGTTCCGGTGTCGTCGTCGACGGGCGTGGCTACATCGTCACCAACAACCACGTCATCTCGGAGGCCGCCAACAACCCGTCCCAGTACAGGCTGACGGTGGTGTTCAACGACGGTAGGGAGGTCCCCGCCAACCTGGTGGGTCGCGACCCCAAGACGGATCTCGCGGTGGTGAAGGTCGACAACGTGGACAACTTGACCGTCGCGCGCCTCGGTGACTCCGACAAGCTGAGGGTCGGCGAAGAGGTGGTCGCCGCGGGTGCGCCCCTCGGACTGCGTAGCACGGTCACCGCAGGCATCATCAGCGCGTTGCACCGACCGGTGCCGATCTCGGGTGAGGCGTCGGATACCGACACCGTCATCGATGCCGTCCAGACCGACGCGGCGATCAACCACGGCAACTCCGGCGGCCCGCTCATCAACATGAACTCCGAGGTCATCGGCATCAATTCCGCCGGTAAGTCGTTGTCGGACAGCGCAAGTGGGCTCGGCTTCGCGATTCCGATCAACGAGGTCAGGTTCGTTGCCGACGCGCTGATCCGGGACGGCAAGGTTGCCCACCCATCGCTCGGCGTTGCCGTCGGCTCCACCGACGACCCCGATGGTGACGCCCCAACCGACAACGGTGCACGGGTCACCCAAGTCACCAAGGGCAGCCCGGCCGAGAAGGCCGGCATCCTGAAGGGCGACGTCATCGTCAAGGTCGGCGACCGCATGGTCACCGACAGCGACGAGTTGGTCATCGCCATACGACAGCTCAAGATCGGCCAGGACGCGCCGGTCGAGGTGCTGCGCGGAGACCAACACGTCGTGCTCACCGTCAATCCCATCGCCGGCAAGGGTGCGTGACGATGGTGACCAACCAGGACCAGTCAGGGGCCGGCCCGCGCCTGGCGCCCCGCCCGGTGTCGCGTCCACCCGTCGACCCCGAGGCCGCCCGCGCCTTCGGCAGGCCGGAGGGATTCGAGGGCTCCATTCTTGCCACCGATCAGCAGCGCGGCCGCGGCGAGTTCACCCCGACGAACCGTGCGCCCGATCCGAAGTTGGCCGAGGCCTTCGGTCGCCACGATGTCGGCGACACGTTGCAGCGCCCACCTGCCGATCCTGGCGCAGTGCAGGCCGACGGGGATGGGGGGCGTTCGAAAGCGCTTGCCGATCCTTGGCGCGACGCGTCCGCCGCTCCGTCGTGGGGGACGCCCGCGGTGCCAAAGGGGGCGCCGGCCGCGCAAGTGGTCCCCACCGGCAAGGTGGGTTTGCGAGATCTGCTGTCCGGTCGCGGGGTCGCGTGGAGTGCGCTCGGACTATTGGTGCTCATCGCGTTCGTGATCGGGCTTGGCGGTGGCATAGTCGGCCGCGCGACCTCCGACGCCGAGGCACCGCTCACCAGCTCCAAGGGATTGAACGAGACCACGGACTCTTCGCAGGAACCGGCAGGCAGGTTCGCGTCGGTCGCTGCCGCCGTGGCCGATTCGGTGGTGACGGTGTACGCCAAGTCCGCCGATCAGACCGGCGTCGGGTCGGGTGTGGTCATCGACGGCAAGGGCTTCATCGTGACGAACAACCACGTCATCTCCGATGCGGCCAACAACCCCGACAAGTTCAAGATCTCGGTGGTGTTCAACGACGGCAAGGAAGTGCCTGCGAACCTCGTCGGCCGGGACCGCAAGACCGACCTCGCGGTGCTGAAGGTCGACAACGTCGACAACCTGAGCGTCGCGAAGCTCGGTGACTCCGACAAGCTGATCGTCGGCCAAGAGGTCATCGCGGCGGGCGCGCCGTTGCAGTTGCGCAACACCGTCACCCACGGCATCGTCAGCGCGCTGCACCGTCCGGTGCCGGTCTCCGGCGAGGGCACCGACACCGATACCGTCATCGACGCCGTGCAGACCGACGCCCCGATCAACCACGGCAACTCCGGTGGTCCGCTGATCAACATGGACTCCGAGGTCATCGGCATCAACGCGGCTGGAAAGTCGTTGTCGGACAGTGCAAGTGGACTCGGCTTCGCGATTCCGATCAACGAGGTCAAGTCCGTCGTCGACGCGCTGATCAAGGACGGCAAGATCGATCACCCAACGCTGGGGCTGACGGCCCGCTCGGTGAGCAACGCGGTGGCCTCCGGCGCGCAGATTGCCAACGTCAAGGTCGGTGGGCCCGCCGAAAGGGCGGGCCTCCTGGAAAACGACGTCGTGGTCAAGGTCGGTGACCGTCGGGTCGTCGACGCCGACGAGTTCGTCGTCGCGGTACGCCAGCTCACGATCGGCCAGGATGCGCCTGTCGAGGTGGTTCGCGACGGCCGTCATCTCGTGCTCGTGGTCACCCCCGGACCGGATACGGGTCCGTAACCGTGTTCGCCGACGTCGATTGGCCCCCTGACGACTGGATACGCGTCATCGCGCGCGTCGGTAAAGTGGACGAACGAGCCGCGTCGGCCCATCGCGTCAGACGCTTCGATGGAGAGAGTGAACCCGGGTGACTAATCAGGACCAGTCCGGCCCTCGTCTGGTGCCCCGCCCAATCTCGCGTCCGCCGGTCGACCCCGCCGCGACCCGTGCCTTCGGCAGGCCGAATGGAATCACGGGGTCGTTCGTCGGTTCGAGCACGTCGCGCGACCAGAGTGCGTTCACGGCCGCCGACCGGACCGCCGACCCCGTCCTCGCCGAGGCGTATGGCCGAAATGGTGTCCCCGGTTCGCTGCAGCGTCACCCTGCCGACGTCGGTGCGATGGATGCCGAGAAGGAACGTGGCCCCGATCAGCCCGCCGACCCGTGGCGTGACCCGTCGGCTGTGCCGTCCTTGGGCACCCCCGCGGTACCCAAGGCGTTGCCCGTGGAAGCTGCGGCCGCCCCCGCAGGCAAGTTGGGCATTCGCGAAGTCGTCTTCGGTCGCAAGGTGTCGTGGACAGCGCTCGGGGTCGTTCTGCTGGTGGCAGCGGTGACGTGTGTCGGCGGCGCGCTGGTCAGCCATTACTCCGCGCAGGTCATGGCGGCATTTACCACCGCGAAGGCGACGGTGGCGACCGACGGAACCATCGAAGAGCCGACGGACAGGTTCGCCAAGGTCGCCTCGACAGTGGCGAATTCGGTGGTGACGGTGTACGCCAAGTCCGCCGATCAGACCGGCGTCGGGTCGGGTGTGGTCATCGACGGCAAGGGCTTCATCGTGACGAACAACCACGTCATCTCCGATGCGGCCAACAACCCCAGCCAGTTCAAGATCTCGGTGGTGTTCAACGACGGTAACGAAGTGCCTGCGAACCTCGTCGGCCGGGACCGCAAGACCGACCTCGCGGTGCTGAAGGTCGACAACGTCGACAACGTGAGTGTCGCGAAGCTCGGTGACTCCGACAAGCTGGTCGTCGGCCAAGAGGTCATCGCGGCGGGCGCGCCGTTGCAGCTGCGCAACACCGTCACCCGCGGCATCGTCAGCGCGCTGCACCGTCCGGTGCCGATCTCCGGCGAAGGCACCGACACCGATACCGTCATCGACGCCGTGCAGACCGACGCCCCGATCAACCACGGCAACTCCGGTGGTCCGCTGATCAACATGGACTCCGAGGTCATCGGCATCAACGCGGCTGGAAAGTCGTTGTCGGACAGTGCAAGTGGGCTTGGCTTCGCGATTCCGATCAACGAGGTCAAGTCGGTCGTAGAGGCCCTGATCAAGGACGGTCAGGTCTCCCATGCGACGCTCGGCGTCACCGCCAAGGCGGTGAGCAACTCGGTGGCATCCGGCGCCCAGATCGTCGACGTCAAGCAGAATAGCCCGGCCGACCGGGCAGGCCTGCAGAAGAACGACGTCGTGGTGAAGGTCGGTGACCGTCCGGTCGTCGACACCGACTCGTTCGCCGTCGCGGTACGCCAACTCAAGATCGGCCAGGACGCGACCATCGATGTGATGCGCGAAGGCCGCCAGGTCACGCTCGTGGTCAGGCCCGAACCCGACAACCCCACCTCCTAGCTTCATGTTCGCCAACGTGGGCTGGGGCGAGATGCTGGTGCTGGTGATCGCCGGCCTCGTCATCCTGGGTCCCGAACGTCTCCCGGGTGCCATTCGCTGGACGGCGGGCGCGGTTCGTCAGGCCCGTGAGTACCTGTCCGGCGCGACCAGCCAGCTGCGGGAGGACCTCGGTCCGGAGTTCGAAGATCTGCGCGAGCCGCTGTCCGAGTTGCAGAAGCTGCGTGGCATGACGCCGCGCGCCGCGCTGACCAAACACCTGCTCGAAGGTGACGACTCCATCTTCACGGGCAATTTCGAGAAGCCCGTGTCACACAATGGGCCAGCGGCTCAGCCGTCAGCGTCACCCGTCGAGAAGCCCGAGCCCGAGGCGACGGAGCCGTCGAAGACCACCCCGTTCGACAACGACGCGACCTGACTAACGGCCTACGGGATCCAGGTTCAGCGTCATCCCCACCAGCCCGCGCTTGCGCGACATCAGTGCGTCCGCAATCTTGCGCAACTCCTTGCCGGCGACCGAGTCCGGAGAGCCCAACACGAGCGGCACCCCGGAATCGCCGGCCGACACCAGCTCGGGGTCGATCGGAACCTGGCCGAGCAACGGCACGTCAGCACCGACGGCCTGGCTCAGCCGCTCGGCCACCCGGCGTCCGCCGCCCTCGCCGAACAGTGCCATGGTGGTGCCGTCGGGCAGTTGAAGCCCAGCCATGTTCTCGACGACGCCCACGATGCGCTGCCGGGTCTGCAGCGCGATGGCGCCCGCGCGTTCTGCGACCTCGGCGGCGGCGAGCTGTGGGGTCGTGACGACCAGGATCTCGGCGCCGGGGATGAGCTGCGACACCGAGATCGCGATGTCACCCGTTCCCGGCGGAAGATCGAGCAGCAAGACGTCGAGGTCGCCCCAGTACACGTCGGCCAGGAACTGTTGCAGTGCGCGGTGCAACATCGGCCCGCGCCACACCACCGGCGTGTTGCCCTGGGTGAACATGGCGATGGAGATGACCTTCACGTCGTGCGCGACGGGCGGCAGGATCATCGAGTCGACCTGCGTCGGACGGTCCGTCGTGCCCATCATCCGCGGCACCGAGTGGCCGTAGATGTCGGCGTCGAGTACCCCGACCGACAGGCCGCGGCCCGCCATCGCGGCGGCGAGGTTCACCGTGACGCTCGACTTCCCGACCCCACCCTTGCCGGACGCCACCGCATACACGCGGGTGAGCGACCCGGGCTGAGCGAACGGGATCACGGGTTCCCGCGAGTCGCCGCGCAGCAGCTTGCGCAGTTCCGCGCGTTGGTCGTCGCTCATCACGTCGAGGGTGACCGTCACGGTGCCGGTACCGGGCACGTCGAGCGCGGCTTGCCGCACTCGGTCGGTGATCTCTGACTTCTTGGGACAGGCCGACGTGGTCAGATAGATCTCCACGTGCACCGCGCCGTCGGCGTCGGCGGAGACGTTCTTGACCATGCCGACCTCGGTGATCGGCCTGCGTAGCTCTGGGTCTATGACCTTGGACAGCGCGCTGCGGACAGCGGCTTCCAGATCGGCGGTAGTTGATGACATCGACTCCGAGTCTAGGCCGCCCGTACCGGAACCCGAGGGCCGCACCGTCGCAGGCAGCAGCTCAGGCGGGTGGAATCGCTGCCGGGCCGGCTAGGAGCGGGGCGGCAGTTGCCGGGGCCGGGGGCGGCGGTCCGAAAGGCAGCGGCGGCGGAGGCAGCGGCGGCGGAGGCGGAGGGAACAGGAACGGCAAGCCCGGTGGGGCCGCGGGCGCTGGCGGCGCCGGGCTTGGTGGGGCCTGTAGGCAGAACACCTGACAGTTCTGCACGGGTACGGCCGGCGCCGCGCCGGGCGGACCGGGCAGCGGTCCCGGCGCCTGCACCGGCGATCCGAGCTGGCCGGCCATGTCGGGTCGGCCGGGGCCGAGAAGCGGCATCAGTGCCAGTGGATCGTCCGCCGGCAGGCCGATGGCGCTCAGCGGGAGCCCCGGCCCAAGCCCCTCGGCTTTGGCATCGAGATGCGCGTCGCCCAATGGTGGGGCCGGCCCGGTGATCGGCGGTAGGTCTACCGGTGCGACGCCGGTCGCGTACGCCGCCGCCCAGCCGAGCACGTTGCGGGCGTACGCCGTCGAGTTGTTGTAGCGCAGGATCGCACCCATGACCTGTGACGGGTTGCGCAAGTTGAGGGAGCCACTACAGAGGTAACGCGCGGCGGCCAGCGTCGAGTCGAACAGGTTCTGCACGTCGGCCTTGCCGTCACCGTCGCCGTCGGACGCGTAGCGCGCCCAAGTGCCCGGAAGGAACTGCATCGGGCCCAGCGCACGCGCGTAGGTGACGCGATTGCTCTGGACGCTCTGGACGATGACCTCGTTGCCAGGCAGCGTGCCGTCCAGCGCGGGCCCGTAGATCGGGTTGACGGGGGTGCCGCGGGCGTCGGTGGCACCGCCGTTGGCGTGCAGCGACTCGATGCGACCGATGCCGGCCAGTAGGTTCCAGCTGACGCCGCACGCCGGAAAGGCCGCCGCCATCATCCGCTCGGCGTTGCGGTAGGCGCTGAGTGCCATGGCCGGAATGCGAAGGCTGCCAGGCGAATTCACCACCACGGCGGGTGGGGGAGCCGAGCTGCTGGTCGCCACGATGCGAAAGAGCCGAATGGGTCGCTGCACGGCGACGATCTCCGGGCCCGAGTGCTCACCGGTTTGTGCGACGGCGGCCAGAGGCGTAATGCCGTTGTCGTTCATCGCGTTGATCGTTGGAGGCGCGGATGCCCCGACTGCCATCGCGAGGACGAGTGGAGCGATCAGCGCGAGCCCGAACCACTGAGCGCGCGCGATGCCGCCGACGCCACGCCGCACGGCCGCGAACGCAGCGGCTGCCCGTATGTGCACTCAACTGTCCTAGCTCTGCGATGACCGGACGACGATCCGGCAAACCCGTGAACCACGTCACCATACCTAGTCGTGATTCATCCGTTGCCAGATTGCGCCTAGCCCGTTGCGTCGTCTTGTTTGGTCCGCAACTCGTTGAGCAGCTCGAGCACTTCCTCGAGTTCGTGACGCAAGTAGTCACGGGTGGCAACCTCGCCGACGGCCAGTCGGACGGCGGCAAGTTCGCGGGCCAGGTATTCGGTGTCGGCCTTGGTTTGCTCGGCGCGGCGCCGGTCCTCCTCGAGCGACACCCGGTCGCGGTTCTCCTGTCGGTTCTGGGCGAGCAGGATCAGGGGCGCGGCGTACGCCGCCTGCGTGGAGAAGGCCAGGTTCAGGAGGATGAACGGGTACGGGTCCCATTGCAGCTTGATCGCGAAGACGTTCAGCGCGATCCAGATGATCACGAGGATGGTCTGCATGGCCAGATAGCGCCCGGTGCCGAGGAAGCGCGCGATCGACTCGCTGAACGCGCCGACGGCCTCGATGTCGACTCTCGGGCCGAATCGCCGCCGTGACGTGCGCGGGGTGTCGAGGCGCTGACGGGCCGAGAGGTCGCTCACGACGTGCCCCCGGGCGTCTGGGCGGGCGTGCCGGGATCAAGGCTGGTTGTTGGCAACTCGGGCTCTTCGCGTACTCGCCAGTCGTGCGGGAGCAGATGGTCGAGCACGTCGTCGACGCTGACGGCGCCCAGCAGGTGGTTCTCCTCGTCGACCACCGGCCCGCACACCAGGTTGTAGGCCGCGAAGTAGCGCGTCACGGCGCCCAGCGTGGTGTCGGGAGCCAGACTGGGCAGATCCGTGTCGACGACGCCGCTGACCAGGGCGGCAGGCGGCTCCCGCAACAGGCGCTGGAGGTGTACGCAACCCACGTAGCGACCGGTGGGCGTCGAGGTCGGTGGACGTACGACGAACGCCAGCGAGGCGAGCGCGGGGGTGAGGTCGGGATCGCGCACCCGGGCGAGGGCCTCGGCGACTGTGGTGCCCGGGCCCAGCACGACGGGTTCGGACGTCATCAGACCGCCGGCCGTGTCCGGAGAGTGCTTGAGCAGGCGGCGCACGGGTTCGGATTCCTCGGGGTCCATCCGGGCCAGCAACGCCTCGGCCTGACTGGCGCCCAGCTCGCCAAGCAGGTCGGCGGCGTCGTCGGGATCCATGGCCTCGAGCACGTCTGCGGCGCGTTCGGTGTCCATCTGGTCGAGCAGTTCGACCTGTTCGCTCTCGGGCAACTCCTGTAGGACGTCCGCGAGCCGTTCGTCGTCGAGCGCGTTGACGACTTCGTAGCGCCGCTTGGTGGGCAGTTCGCGGATGGCGTCGGCGACGACGATGGGGCGTTGGCCCTCGAACTGCTCGAGCAGGTGCGCGACGCCCTGGCCGGGCAACGACAGCGCAGACGGCGTCAGCCCCTGCACGTTCTGCCAGTTGACCACGTGCACGGCGGTGCGTCGGCCCAGTCGGCGATGACTGCTGCGGACGGCGACCCGGCTCACCATCCAGTCGCGGGTGCGGACCTGTTCGATGGCCAGGTCGACGACGACCACGTCGATGTCCTTGAGCTGCTCGAGCTCTGGATCGTCGACCCGCACGCGGGTGTCGAGCACCTGACCGAACACAAGTACCTCGCCGGGCCGCTGCGCGAATCGGCGCAATGACACGTTGGCCGTGGTCAACGTGACGGCGCTGGGCTCGATCGCCGTGATGCGCAGGATCGGGACGAAAATCCTTCGCCTGTTGAGCAATTCGACGACGATACCGAGTACGCGGGGCTGCTGGCGGCCGTAGCTGATGCTGATCACCACGTCGCGGACACGGCCGATCGACTCGCCGTCGGGGCCGAGTACCAGCATTCCCGACAAGCGGGCCGTGTAGACCCTGTTGACCGCCACCATGACTCAAAGGGTAGAGAGTGAAGTCGTGGACAACCGCTATCGCCCCCGTCGAACATGTCTGTCGGTTCCGGGCAGCAGCGCCAAGATGATTGACAAGGCCAAAGGCCTTCCGGCGGACGAGGTCTTCCTCGATCTCGAGGACGCCGTCGCACCGGACGCCAAAGCCGAGGCCCGCACCCGCGTGGCGGCGGCGTTGTCGGAGCCCGGGTGGTCCGGCGGGCAGGAGCGAAGCGACCGGGGAATCGGCAGCGGACAGTTGCGCGGCGTGCGGGTCAACGATTGGACCACACCGTGGACGCACGCCGATGTGATCGAAGTGGTCGCCGCCGCCGGCGCCCATCTAGACCTCATCGTGTTGCCGAAGGTCGTGGACGCCTCGCACGTGCATGCGTTGGACCTGTTGCTGACTCAACTGGAGGCCACGCACGGACTGCCGCAGGGCGGCATCGCGATCGAGGCGCAGATCGAAACCGCCCAAGGCTTGACCAACGTCGACGCCATCGCGGCCGCACCGCGGGTAGCTGCCTTGGTGCTGGGGCCCGCCGACTTGATGGCCAGCCTCAACATGCGAACGCTCGTCGTCGGTGAACAGCCCGAGGGCTACGACGTCGGCGATGCCTACCACCACGTGCTGATGAAGATTCTCATCGCGGCCCGTGCGCGAGGTATCGCCGCGATCGATGGCCCGTTCCTCAAAGTCCGTGACGTCGACGCGTTCCGTCGGGTGGCGGCCCGGTCGGCGGCCTTGGGGTACGACGGCAAGTGGGTGCTACATCCGGATCAGATCGCGGCGGGCAACGAGATCTTCAGCCCGCGGCAGGCCGACTACGACCACGCCGAGCTGATTCTGGAGTCCTACGAGTGGCACACGTCGCGTGCCGGTGGGGCGCGGGGCGCGGTGATGCTCGGCGACGAGATGATCGACGAGGCGAGCCGCAAGATGGCGTTGGTGATCGCGGGCAAGGGCCGGGCGGCGGGGATGACGCGGACCACCAGAGGGCAGGAGCGCTATTAGCCGTAGTCGGTGAGGCTGGGGTCGTTGAGAGCGGCAATGATGACGAACACTCCTACGATGAGCGTGACGGCTCCGACGATCACTCCGGCGAGCGCCATGCCGTGGCCTGCTTGGCCGGTGCGCTTCGTCTCCGCCATCGCGACGAAGCCGAGGACCATCGCAATGATGGACGGGACGAAACACCCGCAGAAGACCACGCCGACCAACGAGGTGACGAGCGCAGCGATGGCCTTTCCGTTGGTGCCGTACGGCGGGGTGGGTCCGTACGGGTCGTAGGGGGAGTAGCCGCCGGGGTAAGGCGGGTAGCCGCCCGGATACGGCGGGTAACCGCCCGGGTACGCGGCGTAGCCGGGCGGGGGGTAGCCGGGCTGCTGATAGGGGACGCCGCCGTCGGGTGGTGGAGGGGGGTCCGCCGGGTAGTCCACCGGTGTGTACGGATCGAACGGCGGCGAATCCTCCAGCGGCGCGAACTCGTGGCCGTGCGACGGCTGTTCGGGTTCGTCGTTCACCACGTGGTCAGTCCCATCACGATGACGATCATGCTCGCCAGAAGGGTCACGGCGCCGACGAAGATGGCAGCGCACGCCAGCCCTCGGCCCTTCTCGCCTCTGACACTGATCTGGTTGAGCGCGACGACGCCGAGGCCGACGCCGACGATGGACGCGATACCGAGCAATGACAACGCGGATGCGGAAAGCGCCACGATGGCCAATGTGTTGGTGCGGGGCGTCGCGAGCGTTGCACCGTCACTGGCCGGTCCCCCCGACACGGCGTCACTTGCGGTCATGAATCCACGGTAGCGGCCGCCCAAGTGCGGCGCCGTCGCACGCTCAGAGGTACGTGGCGGTGAACAGGCCCATGGCGAGCAGGCCGACGCCGCCGACGACTATGCCGGCGATGGACATCCCCTTGCCCGTTTGGTTGGTTTTGTTCACCTGGTTGAGCGCGACGATTCCTAGCACGATGCCGATGATCGACAGCGCAAAGCCGAAGCAGAAGAAGTAGAGCGGGATCCCGACCAGGGAGCACACCAACGACGCGATCGCCATGCCGTTCGTCGCCGACGGATCGACGTAGGGGGCGCCATATGCCGGTGGCTCCCGACGTAGGGTCGACCGCGGGAATCTCCTGCCCTGGATCCCCCGCGGGGCTGGGCGGGTAACTCATGCGGTCAAACTACCCGCCGCCGTTGCGAGGCCGCCCTGGCACGAACGCTCGGCACCATCGGCGCGCCTTGCGCGTTGGACAATGCGGTGTGCCCCAGCGCGTCGTCGTACGCCCAAGCGAGGACACGCCGACGGAATGCGAAGGACAGGATGATGACGAACCCGCTACAGCCAGGACAGAACCCCCGCCGCGGCGGTGCCTCCGGATTGCCGACGCCCCCGAAGGGATGGCCGATCGGGTCCTACCCGACGTATGCCGAGGCTCAGCGCGCGGTGGATTACCTCTCCGACCGAGAGTTCCCGGTTCAACAGGTGACGATCGTGGGTGTGGACCTCATGCAGGTCGAGCGCGTCACCGGGCGGCTGACGTGGCCGAAGGTGCTCGCCGGCGGCGCGGCGACCGGTGCGTGGCTCGGCCTTTTCATCGGATTGGTGTTGGGGTTCCTCAACCCCAATCCGTGGGGACCGCTCGTCGCGGGCGTGATTGCCGGTGTGTTCTTCGGACTCATCACGTCCGCCATCCAGTACGCGATGGCACGCGGCACAAGAGATTTCAGTTCGACGATGCAGCTCGTCGCCGGTCGCTACGACGTCTTGTGTGACCCGCAGAGTGCCGAGACGGGTCGGGATCTGCTGGCGCGCTTGACGATCTGAGCTGGTTGGTGCGTGCCCGCTCGAGTTCGCTGGCGGATGCACCGCAGGTCACGATTGCAGCCCGATTCGCGGCGCGCGGGCGAAAGTGTTGCATATCATGCGCGTTGCGCTCTACGGTTTGCGCGCGGGAGGTTCTCGCCGGAGCCGCTCCGGCGGCGACATCCGACGCGGACGGGAGGCTGCGGTGCGCGCTCGACAGCTATGGGCTGCGGCGTTGGCTGCGCTGACGACGGCGTCGCTGGTATCGGCATGCAGTTCCGGCAGTGGCGGAATCGTCATCAACTACTACACGCCCGCCAGCGAGATGGCGACGTTCACCGCTGTGGCGAAGCGGTGCAACGAAGAACTCGGCGGCCGCTTCAGCATCAAGCAGATCAGCTTGCCGAAGGGCGCCGACGACCAGCGTCTGCAGCTGGCCCGTCGGCTCACCGGCAACGACAAGACGCTCGACGTGATGGCGCTCGACGTGGTGTGGACCGCCGAGTTCGCCGAAGCCGGTTGGGCGTTGCCACTTTCCGACGATCCGGCAGGCGAAGCCGAGGCCGACGCGCGTTCTGATACGTTGCCCGGCCCGCTTGCGACCGCGGAGTGGCAGGGCGAGCTCTATGCCGCCCCGATCACCACGAACACCCAATTGCTTTGGTATCGGGCCGATTTGATGGACGCGCCGCCCGAAACGTGGGACGACATGGTTGCCGAGGCGACGCGGCTGCACGCAGCGGGTGAACCCAGCTGGATCGCCGTACAGGCCAAGCAGTACGAGGGTCTTGTCGTGTGGTTCAACACATTGCTGGTCAGCGCGGGTGGCCAGGTGCTCTCCGACGACGGCAAGACGGTCACGCTGACCGACACCCCAGAGCATCGCGCGGCCACCATCCAGGCGCTGCAGATCATGAAGTCGGTTGCCACGGCGCCGGGTGCCGACCCGTCGGTCACGCAGACGGACGAGGGAACGGCGCGGCTGGCCCTCGAGCAGGGTAACGCCGCGCTCGAGGTGAACTGGCCGTTCGTGCTGCCGTCGATGTTGGAGAACGCCGTCAAGGGCGGCGTCGCCTTCCTGCCGCTCAACGAGCGCGCCGAACTCAAGGGCTCGATCAACGAGGTCGGCACGTTCGCGCCCGATGACCAGCAGTTCAACACCGCGTATGAGGCGAGCAAGCAGGTGTTCGGCTTTTCCAACTACCCCGGCGTGCAGCCCGGGCAGCAGGCCAGGGTGACGATCGGCGGCCTGAATCTCGCGGTTGGCAAGAACACCCAGCACAAGCAGGAGGCCTTCGAGGCGATCCGTTGCCTGCGCAGTGTCGAGAACCAACGCTTGACGTCCATCGAGGGTGGGCTGCCCGCAGTGCGGACTTCGTTGTACGACGATCCCGAGTTCCAGGCCAAGTATCCGCAGTACGAGATCATCCGCCAGCAGTTGACCAACGCCGCCGTGCGCCCAGCCACGCCCGTCTACCAGTCGGTTTCCACTCGCATCTCGGCGACGCTGGCTCCGATCACCGACATCGATCCGGAGCGCACCGCCGACGAGCTCGCGATCCAGATTCAGAAGGCGATCGACGGAAAGGGGCTCATTCCGTGACGACCTCTTCCGCGGCGCCCGGGACTTCCGTGACGACAGCCCCCGCAACCCGGTCGGCGCCTGCCGGCGGCGCCACCGACGATCGGCAATCGGACCGCCGGCTGGCCCTCTGGCTCGTCAGTCCTGCGGTCATCCTCATGCTGGCAGTGACGGCCTACCCCATCGTCTACGCCGTGTGGCTCAGCCTGCAGCGGTACAACCTGGCTGCCCCCGATGACGTCGAGTTCATCGGTCTGGGCAACTACCAGACGATCCTCACCGACAAACTCTGGTGGACCGCGTTCTTCGTCACCTTGGGCATCACGGTGGTGTCGGTCGCCATCGAGTTCGTGCTCGGCATGGCGTTGGCGTTGGTCATGCACCGGACGATCTTCGGAAGGGGGGTGGTGCGCACCGCGATCCTGGTCCCGTACGGCATCGTGACGGTCGCCGCGTCCTACAGCTGGTATTACGCGTGGACGCCGGGCACCGGTTACCTCGCCAACCTGCTGCCCGAAGGCACCGCACCCCTCACCGAGCAGATGCCGTCGCTGGCGGTCGTCGTGCTCGCCGAGGTGTGGAAGACGACGCCGTTCATGGCGCTGCTCCTCTTGGCGGGGCTGGCGCTGGTGCCGCAGGATCTGCTGAACGCGGCCCAGGTCGACGGCGCAGGCCCGTGGAAGCGGTTGACCAAGGTCATCATTCCGCTGATCAAGCCCGCCATCCTGGTGGCGTTGCTGTTCCGCACGCTCGACGCATTTCGCATCTTCGACAACATCTACGTGTTGACCGGCGGAGCCAACGACACCGGCTCGGTGTCGATCCTGGGCTACGACAACCTGTTCAAGGCGTTCAACCTCGGGCTGGGGTCGGCGATCAGCGTCCTCGTCTTCCTGTCCGTCGCGGTGATCGCGTTCATCTACATCAAGATCTTCGGCGCGTCCGCTCCCGGCTCGGATGGAGGCCGCTAGATGGCCGAACGGGTGAGCGGCGGCCGTGCGACCGGCTGGATCGTCGTCAACTTCCTGGTGGTGATCTACGCGCTGTTTCCGGTGCTGTGGATCCTGTCGTTGTCGCTGAAGCCATCGTCGACGGTCAAGGACGGCAAGCTGATTCCGACAGCGGTGACGTTCGACAACTACAAGGCGATCTTCTCGGGCGACATCTTCAGCTCGGCCTTGGTCAACTCGATCGGCATCGGGTTGATCACCACGGTGATTGCCGTGATCATCGGCGGGATGGCCGCGTATGCGATTGCCCGGCTTGCCTTTCCGGGAAAGAAGGTACTCGTCGGCGTCGCCCTGCTGATCGCGATGTTCCCGCAGATCTCGCTGGTGACACCGATCTTCAACATCGAGCGCCGGATCGGATTGTTCGACACCTGGCCCGGTTTGATCATCCCGTACATCACCTTCGCGCTGCCGCTGGCCATCTACACCATGTCGGCATTCTTCCGGGAAATCCCTTGGGATTTGGAGAAGGCCGCCAAGATGGACGGCGCCACACCGGGTCAGGCGTTCCGCAAGGTGATCGCGCCGTTGGCCGCACCGGGCATCGTGACCGCGGCAATCCTGGTGTTCATCTTCGCGTGGAACGACCTGCTGCTCGCCCTCTCGCTGACCGCTACCCAGCGCGCCATCACCGCACCCGTCGCGATCGCGAACTTCACGGGCAGTTCGCAATTCGAGGAGCCGACCGGATCCATTGCGGCGGGCGCCATGGTGATCACCGTGCCGATCATCATCTTCGTACTGATCTTCCAACGACGAATCGTGGCCGGTTTGACGTCCGGCGCGGTGAAGGGGTAATCGATGGCCGAAATCGTGTTGGATCACGTGACGAAGAGCTATGCCAACGGTGCGGCGGCCGTCAAGGACCTGTCGATCACCATCGCCGATGGCGAGTTCATCATTCTGGTCGGGCCGTCCGGGTGCGGAAAGTCGACCACGCTCAACATGATCGCCGGGCTGGAGGACATCACCGAGGGCGAATTGCGCATCGGCGGTGACCGGGTCAACGAGAAGGCGCCCAAGGACCGCGACATCGCCATGGTGTTCCAGTCGTACGCGCTGTACCCGCACATGACGGTGCGCCAGAACATCGCGTTTCCGTTGACGCTGGCCAAGGTGTCCAAGGCGGACGTCAACGCCAAGGTCGACGAGACGGCACGGATCCTTGATCTGACCGAACTGCTGGATCGCAAGCCGGCACAGCTGTCCGGTGGCCAGCGGCAGCGGGTGGCGATGGGGCGCGCAATCGTGCGTAACCCCAAGGCATTCCTGATGGACGAGCCACTGAGCAACCTCGATGCCAAGCTGCGGGTACAGATGCGTTCGGAGATCGCGCGCCTGCAGAACCGGTTGGGCGCCACCACCGTCTACGTCACGCACGATCAGACGGAGGCCATGACGTTGGGCGATCGCGTCGTGGTGATGCTCGCCGGTGTGGCACAGCAGATCGGCACGCCCGACGAGCTCTACAGCCGCCCTGCGAACCTGTTCGTCGCGGGCTTCATCGGCTCGCCCGCGATGAACTTCTTCCCCGCGTCGCTGACCGACGTGGGGGTGCGGCTGCCGTTCGGCGAGGTCATGCTGACCACCGAGGTCCAGGAGCTGCTGGCCAAGCACCCCAAGCCCGACAACGTCATCGCCGGCATCCGCCCGGAGCATCTGGAGGACGTGGCGCTGATCGACACCTACGCCCGGATTCGGGCGCTGACGTTCGAGGTCACCGTCGAGATGGTGGAGTCGCTGGGCGCGGACAAGTACGTGCACTTCGGCGTCGAGGGCGCGGGCGCACAATCCGCGCAGCTTGCCGAGTTGGCTGCGGACTCCAGCATTGGCGAGAATGAGTTCGTGGCAAGGGTTTCCGCCGAGTCCGCCGCCGCCGTCGGGCAACAGCTCGAGTTGGCGCTGGACACCACCAAGCTGACGTTGTTCGATGCGGACTCGGGAGTGAACCTGTCGATCCCGCCCATCGAATAGCTCGGGCGTGACCGACATTCGGGCAACGGTTCGGGCTCACCTGCTCGATCACTTCGCCAGGGCGGGAATCGCATCCGAGCCCGACGTGGCGAGTGTGACGTTCCTCGGTGTCGAGCCCATCGACGTGCTGCGCTTCGGTCCGGACGTGCGGCTCGGTATCGAGGGTGTCAATCACCATGTCTCGCTTGGGTGTTCGCGCCACCCCATGGTCGAACCGTCCGACATGCTGGTCGATCCGCACCGGGGCCCGCGGGCCGAGGTGGTGGTGTCGCTGCGTGGACCGACGCCGACGGGCCTGTCGCAATCGATCGCCGTGGTGGCCGCCGCGCCGGCCGTCGAGGGTCTCATCCTGGTGCCCGATGCCCTGATCGACCTCGAAACGCCGCTGTGGCTGATGCCCGTCGCCCGCTTCTGCCCCAAGGGCATCCCCCTTCACGGCGATGTTATTGGGGCCCAGTGACATCGGCGAGGTTCTGCTGCCCCCGCCGGATGATCCGGTGGCGCTTCTGGCAGCGACGCCGATCACCCCAACGGAGGCGGCGTGGGTGCGGCTCAAGGGGGCCGACGCCATGCGCGACGCGTGGCGGACCGACGGTGTCGACGTGCTGGATCCCGAGCGTCGCGCCGCTGCGCCGCGCTAGTCGCCTCCCTGCCGACGTGGATTACCGTCACGCTCAACTGCCGGGGAGCGTGACGGTAATCCACGTTCGGCGGCGAAGGCCAGGGGGTTACAGCCAGTGGTTGCGCCGGAAGGTGGTGTACAAGATCGTGCACACCGTCGCCATCACCAGCAGCACCACCGGGTAACCCCACACCTGATGCAGCTCCGGCATGTGGTCGAAGTTCATCCCGTAGATACCGGCCAGCGCCGTCGGCACCGCCGCGATCGCCACCCAGGCCGAGATCTTGCGCATGTCGATGTTCTGCTGCATCGACACCTTGCCCACCGCCGCCTGCACGAGCGAGCTCAGCACCTCGTCGTAGCTGGCGATCCGGTCGGAGGCCTGCGTGTTGTGGTCGAGGACGTCGCGCATGTACCGCCGGACCTCCTTGGAGACCAGGTCGTTGTGGTCCGACCCGATCCGCTGCAGCGCCAGCGTGAGCGGGCTGACCGCCCGACGCATTTCGACGACCTCCCGCTTGAGCAGGTAGATGTGTTCGATGTCGGTGGTACTCGTCGGGGAGAAGACGTTCTCCTCCATCGCGTCGATGTCGTTCTCGACGAGATCGGTGACCTCGAGGTAGGAGTCGACCACGTGGTCGGCGATCGCGTGCATCACGGCGTAGGGCCCCAGCGCGCAGTTGGCCGGTGACGAGTCCATCCGCTTGCGCACCCCGGCGAGGCCGCCGTGATCGCCGTGCCGGACCGTGACCACGAAGTCCGATCCGACGAAGATCATGATCTCGCCGGTCTCCACGATCTCGCGGGCCATCGCGACGGAGTCGTGCTCGACGTAGGTGATGGTCTTCAGCACCAGGAACAACGTGTCGTCGTAGCGTTCGAGCTTGGGTCGTTGATGGGCGTGCACGGCGTCCTCGACGGCCAGTTCGTGCAGGCCGTAGACGTCGGCCACCGCCTGCATCTGGTAGTCGTCGGGTTCGTGCAGACCTATCCACACGAAGGCGGTGATGCCGTTCTGCTCGAGTTCGCGGACCTTGCTCAGCGCCGCGGCGTGGGTGTACTTCCCGGGCAGTCTGGTGCCGTCGGCGTAGACGCCGCAGTCGACCATCGCCCGCGCGACGGGTACGTGGATGGCAGTGGCGTTCGGTTCCGGGCCTCGGCGTGACGGCGTCCGGAGCATCGACGGTTGTAGGGCACGAAACGACGGCACTATGGACCTCCCGTCGACGGGCGGAGTGGCCTCCGGCGGCGCCCGAAGGATAGGCGAATATTACGCCCCAAGCCTGGCAGCGCTCGCGTAGTGAGACTCCTCACGAGTGGGGAACCGGCCGGGGTGAGATTCCGCTGTGAAGTACCCTGACGCCCGTGGCTGCAAATGTCGTTGGTTCCTCGCGCGAGCGCTCGTCAGCGGCGCGCACCCCGCAAGTCGTCATCGACGACGCCGAGATCTTCGCCGCTCACGAGGGCGGCAAGCTATCGGTCGAGTTGAAGTCCCCACTGGATACGCAACGGGCGTTGTCGATCGCCTACACCCCGGGGGTAGCTCAGGTCAGCCGTGCGATCGCGACCGACCACACGCTGGCCGCCAAGTACACCTGGGCCAACCGCCTGGTGGCGGTGGTCAGTGACGGCACCGCGGTGCTCGGCCTCGGCGACATCGGCCCCGCGGCGTCCCTGCCCGTGATGGAGGGCAAGAGCGCGTTGTTCAAGACGTTCGGGGGGCTCGACTCGATCCCGATCGTGCTGGCCACCAAGGATCCCGACGAGATCATCGAGACGCTGGTGCGGTTGCGCCCGACGTTCGGCGCGGTCAATCTCGAGGACATCTCGGCGCCCCGCTGTTTCGAGATCGAACGCCGGGCCATCGAGGCGCTCGACTGCCCGGTCATGCACGACGACCAGCACGGAACCGCCATCGTTGTGCTCGCCGCGTTGCTGGGGGCGACGAAGGTGCTGAACCGGGACATGGCGGCCCTGCGCGTCGTCATCTCCGGCGCCGGTGCTGCGGGGGTGGCCTGCGCCAACATCATGCTGGCCAAGGGCATCACCAACATCGTGCTGCTGGATAGCAAGGGCGTCGTGCACTCGGGACGTGACGACCTCAACACGTTCAAGGCCGAGTTGGCCGAGCAGACCAACCCGGAGGGGCGCACCGGTGGCATGGCCGAGGCGGTCGAAGGTGCCGACGTGTTCCTCGGGGTGTCCGCAGGGCTGGTGCCCGAAGCGATAATCGCGACGATGGCCCCCGGCGGCGTCGTGTTCGCGCTGTCCAACCCAGACCCGGAGATCCACCCCGACGTGGCGCGCAAGTACGCCGCGGTGGTGGCCACCGGGCGGAGCGACTTCCCGAATCAGATCAACAACGTGCTGGCATTCCCCGGCGTGTTCCGCGGGGCGTTGGACGCGGGGGCGCGCCGCATCACCGAGGCGATGAAGGTGGCTGCCGCCGAGGCGATCTTCTCGGTGGTGGGCGACGACCTGGCCGTCGACCACATCGTGCCGAGCGCGCTCGATCCGCGGGTCGGCCCGGCCGTCGCGGAAGCGGTGGCAGCAGCGTCTGGGGCCTGAGTCGCCAATGCGCCGGTCGGCGGTCGCGCTGATCGCGCTGCTGGTCGCCGGCTGCGGAGGTCATCCGTCGGGTGAGTCGATAGCCGTCGGCGCCGGGCCGGATGCCGAATCGGGGGTGTTGGCGCAGTTGTACGCCGCGGCGCTGCGCTACTACGGCACTGCGGCGCACGTCGAGTCCAGCGTCGATCCGGTTGCCGATCTGGACGATGCCGACGTCGAGGTGGCACCGGGCTTCACGGGTCGGCTGTTGCAGCGCTTCGATCCCGGCGCCGCTGCCCGTAGCGACGAACTGGTGTACCGCACCATGATCTCCGCGTTGCCCGAGGGCGTCGCCGCGGGTGACTACGCTCAGTCCGCGGGCGACAAGCCGTCTCTCGCGGTGTTGGACACTACGGCGCGCGCGTGGGGTGGACGCGAGGTGTCGGCTCTGGTGCGGCATTGCGCCGGGCTGACGGTGGGGGCGGTGGTGGGTACCGAGGCGCCCACTGTCGTGGGCGCCTGCCGGTTGCCCCCTGTTCGCGAATATCCTGACGCCGCAGTGCTGTTCGCGGCGTTGCGTTCGGGTCAGGTAGACGTCGCGTGGACGTCGACGGCGGCGCCGGGCGTCCCCGACGACGTCGTCGTGCTCACCGATCGCACGTCGTTGATTCGGGCCGAGAACGTGGTGCCGCTGTACCGGCGCAACGAGCTGACCGAGCGACAAGTGTTGGCGCTCAACGAAATCGCAGGCGAATTGGACACCGGGTCGCTGGCCGACATGCTGAGCAAGGTTGCCGACGGCGCCGATCCCGGTGCGGTGGCGTCCGAGTGGTTGGCCGCCCATCCGCTGGGCCACTAGGCGCTCGGCTGCGCACGCTCGCGGGTGTGCGTCAGTGCACCGACGGCATCAGCTTCGACGTGACGATCGAGAACAGCTTCTGGTAACCGGAGCCGGTCAGCCGGACGATGGCGTCGAGCGCCTTGGCGTCCGGACCGACGAGCACGCGCGCCTTGTTCTTGCGCACCGCGTCCAGAATGATGGTGGCCGCCTTCTCGGGCGTGGTCATGGTGAGCTTCTTGTCGAAGAACTCCGTCAACGTCGCCGTGTCGAGCCCCTCGGCGGCCGTCGAGTTGCGCATGATGGCCGTCTTGATGCCGCCGGGGTGCACGGTGGTGACCTTGACGGGATGACGGTTCGTGATCATCTCCTGACGCAACGCCTCGGTGAATCCGCGCACGGCGAACTTGGCCGAGTTGTAGGCAGCCTGACCCGGGACGGAGAAGATGCCGAAAAGGCTGGAGACGTTGACGACGTGGCCGTCGCCGGACTCGATGAGGTGCGGGAGGAAGGCCTTCGTGCCGTTTACGACTCCCCAGAAGTCGACGTCCATCACGCGTTCGATGTCCTTGAACGGGGTGACCTCGACGTCGCCGACGTAGGCGATGCCCGCATTGTTGTAGATCTGGTTGACCTTGCCGAAGTGGGCCTTGACCTCGTCGGCGTAGAGCAGGAACGCTTCGCGCTCGGTGACGTCGAGGCGGTCGGTCTTCGTCGGGCTGCCGATGGCCGCCAGACGCTTCTCGGTGGTTGCCAGGCCCTCGGCGTCGACGTCGCTGATCGCCACTTTGGCACCCGACCGGCCAAGTTCAAGGGCCAGTGCCTGGCCGATGCCCGAACCGGCGCCCGTGACGACGCAGACCTTCCCGGCAAAGCCGTCCATCGACACTCCCTCGTGTTGTCGTTCGAATCGTGTCGAGTTTAGACAGTACCGGCGGTACCGTTGTCGGGCGGGTAACGACTGGAGGTTCGGCGGCGATGGTCACACCATGAAGCGAACCCGCATCGCGATGCTCGCCCTATCGACCACTGTCGTGGCCGCCGCCACGTTCGGGGCCGCCGCCCCTGCCCAGGCCGACACCGGCGCGGACGAATTCCTGTCGAGCCTTTCGTCGGCGGGTCTGACCGGCATCGATCCGGCGACCGCGGTCTCGGTGGGCCAGGAGGTCTGCCCGATGCTGGCAGAACCCGGACAGCAGATGGCGGACATCGCCGCCGACGTCTCCGAAGCCATCGGCAAGCCGCTCGGCCCCGCCACCATGTTCACCGGACTCGCGATCTCGCTGTTCTGCCCAGGGGCCGTCGCGTCGCTGGCCAACGGCCAGATGCCGATCCCGCTGGATCTGTTGGGCATCTAGCCCGCCGGCGCGACGCGTGCCGTGAATGTATCGACTGCCCGTTCAGTCGGCGCTCAGCCGAATGCCTCGTCGAGGATCTCCTGTTGCTCGACGGCGTGCACCTTCGAGCTGCCCGACGACGGCGCCGACATCGCGCGCCGCGAGATGCGCTTGATGCCGGCCAGCTTGTCCGGCAGCAGCTCGGGCATGGACAGCCCGAACGTCGGCCACGCGCCCTGGTTGGCCGGTTCCTCCTGCACCCAGAAGTACTCCTCGACGTTCGGGTACTCGTCGAGCGTGACTCCGAGCCTGCGCTTCGGCAGCGGATACAGCTGCTCGACGCGGACGATCGCGACGTCTTCGCGCTTGTCCTTGGCCTTCCGCGCGACGAGCTCGTAGTAGATCTTGCCGCTCGTCAACAGCACCCGCGTGACCTTCGACCGGTCGCCGTCGCCGTCGGTGTACGTCGGCTCCTCCATGATCGACCTGAACTTCTGCTCGGTGAAGTCACGGATGTCGCTGACGGCGGCCTTGTTGCGCAGCATCGACTTTGGCGTGAAGACGATCAGCGGCCGCTGGATTCCGTCCATGCCGTGGCGGCGCAACAGGTGGAAGTAATTGGCCGGGGTCGACGGCATGGCCACCGTCATCGAGCCCTCGGCGCACACCTGCAGGAACCGCTCGATGCGGCCCGACGTGTGGTCGGGGCCCTGACCCTCGTGACCGTGCGGCAGCAGCAGCACGACGTCGGACAGCTGACCCCATTTGGCCTCACCAGAGCTGATGAACTCGTCGATGATCGATTGAGCACCGTTGACGAAGTCGCCGAACTGGGCCTCCCACAACACCATTGCGTCGGGGTCGCCGACGGAGTAGCCGTACTCGAAGCCCACCGCGGCGTACTCCGACAGCGCCGAGTCGTACACCATGAACCGGCCGCCCGACGGGGTGCCGTCCGTGTTGATGGTCAGCAACTCGATCGGGGTGAACTCGGCGCCTGTCTTGCGGTCGAGGATCACCGCGTGCCGTTGCGTGAACGTGCCGCGCCGGGTGTCCTGGCCGGACAACCGCACTGTCTTGCCGTCGGCCACCAGCGTGCCCAGCGCCAGCAGTTCGCCGAACGCCCAGTCGACCTTGCCCTCGTAGGCCATCTCGCGGCGCTTCTCGAGCACGGGCATCACACGCGGATGCACGGTGAAGCCCTCGGGGAACGCCAGGTGCGCGTCGCCGATGCGGGCCAGAAGCGACTTGTCCACCGCAGTGCTGAGTTTCGCGGGCAACAGTTGATCGGACTCGACGGACTCGCTGGGCTCGATCTCGTGCTTCTCGAGGTCGCGGACCTCGTTGAACACCCGCTCGAGTTGGCCCTGGTAGTCGCGCAGGGCGTCCTCGGCCTCCTTCATCGAGATGTCGCCACGGCCGATGAGGGCTTCGGTGTAGGTCTTGCGGACGCCGCGCTTGGTGTCGATGACGTCGTACATGTAGGGCTGTGTCATCGACGGGTCGTCGCCCTCGTTGTGCCCGCGGCGGCGGTAGCACAACATGTCGATGATGACGTCCTTCTTGAACGCCTGTCGGAAGTCGATCGCCAGGCGGGCCACCCACGCGCCGGCCTCGGGATCGTCGCCGTTGACGTGGAAGATCGGCGCCCCAACCATTTTCGCGACGTCGGTGCAGTATTCGCTGGACCGCGAGTCCTGCGGTGACGTGGTGAAGCCGATCTGGTTGTTGACCACGATGTGGATGGTGCCGCCGGTGCGGTACCCGCGCAGCAGCGCGAGGTTCAACGTCTCGGCGACCACGCCCTGTCCGGCGAAGGCGGCGTCGCCGTGCAGCATCATCGGCACGACGGCGAACCCGTCGGGCCCGTCTCCCTTGTCGGCGAGGTCCTGCTTGGCCCGCACGATGCCCTCGAGCACCGGGTCGACGGCCTCGAGGTGCGATGGGTTGGCCACCAGCGATACCTCGATGTCGTTGTCCCCGAACATCTGCAGGTAAGTGCCGTTCGCGCCGAGGTGGTACTTCACGTCGCCCGAGCCGTGGGCTTGCGACGGGTTCAGGTTGCCCTCGAACTCGCTGAAGATCTGCGAGTACGGCTTGCCGACGATGTTGGCCAGCACGTTGAGCCTGCCGCGGTGCGGCATGCCGACGACCACTTCGTCGAGGCCGTGTTCGGCGGCTTGGTCGATCGCGGCGTCCATCATCGGGATGACCGTCTCGGCGCCCTCGAGCGAGAACCGCTTCTGGCCCACGTACTTCGTCTGCAGGAACGTCTCGAAGGCCTCAGCGGCGTTGAGCTTGCTCAGGATGTACTTCTGCTCTGCGACGGTTGGCTTCTCGTGCTTGACCTCGATCCGATCCTGCAGCCACTTCTGCTGCTCGGGCTCGAGGATGTGGGTGTACTCCACGCCGACGTGGCGGCAGTACGCGTCCCGCAGCAGTCCGAGCACGTCGCGCAGCTTCTTGTACTCGGCGCCTGCGAACCCGTCGACCTTGAACACGCGGTCGAGGTCCCACAGCGTGAGCCCGTGGGTGTTGACGTCGAGGTCGGGATGGCTGCGGAAGCGGGTCTTGTCGAGTCGCAGCGGGTCGATGTCGGCCATCAGGTGACCGCGGTTGCGGTAGGCCGCGATCAACTCGATGATGCGGGCGTTCTTGTCGAAGATCGAGTCGGGGTTGTCGGTGCGCCACCGAACGGGCTCGTACGGGATGCCCAGCTCGCGGAAGATCTCGTCGAAGAAGTCGTCGCTCAGCAGCAGCTGATGGATGGTGCGCAGGAAGTCGCCCGACTCCGCGCCCTGAATGATGCGGTGGTCGTAGGTCGATGTCAGCGTGATGAGCTTGCCGACGCCCATCTCGTTGATGCGCTCCTCGCTGGCGCCCTGGAACTCCGCCGGGTACTCCATGGCGCCCGCGCCGACGATCGCGCCCTGGCCGCGCATCAGGCGCGGCACGGAGTGCACGGTGCCGATGGTGCCGGGGTTGGTCAGTGAGATGGTCACCCCGGAGAAGTCCTCGGCGGTGAGCTTGCCGTCGCGGGCGCGCCGCACGATGTCCTCGTAGGCGGCGATGAACTGGCCGAATTGCATTGTCTCGCAACGCTTGATCGCGGCGACGACGAGCTGACGCTTGCCGTCCTTTCCCTGCAGGTCGATGGCCAGGCCGAGGTTGGTGTGCGCAGGTGTGAGCACGTTCGGCTTGCCGTCCACCTCGGCGAAGTGGCGGTTCATGTTGGGGAACGCCTTGACCGCCTGCACGATCGCGTACCCCAGCAGGTGGGTGAAGGAGATCTTGCCGCCGCGGGTGCGCTTGAGGTGGTTGTTGATGACGACGCGGTTGTCGATCATCAGCTTGGCCGGGATGGCCCGCACGCTGGTCGCCGTCGGCACGTCCAGCGAGGCGTTCATGTTCTTGACGACGGCCGCGGCCGCTCCACGCAGCACCGCCAACTCGTCGTCGTCGCCGGGCGGGGGACCGGCTGGCGACTTCGGCTTGGCGGGCTCGGCCTTGGCCGGGGAGGGCTCGGACTTGGCGGGCGCGGCGGCTTTGGCAGGCGCGGGCTGTTCCGCGGCGGGCGCCGGCTTGGGTTCGGGTGGGGGTGCGGGCTGCGGCGTCGGCGGTGTGATCAGCTGGCCGTTGGCTCCCGCCCGCTCGGACGGGGCCTGGCCGGAAACCGTTGTGTCGGTGGTCGGTTCAGGGGAGTAGTCGACGAGGAACTCGTGCCAACTCGGATCCACCGATGAGGGATCCTCGCGGAACTTGCGATACATCTCCTCGACCAGCCATTCGTTCTGTCCGAACGGTGAATGTGAAGTGCTCACGACGGCTTCTCGCCTCGATTCCCTCTGCCTGCGAGCGCCGATGTCAACGCCCGCAATATTGTCCGCGGTTACCCGCTCCATACCGCCCTAAAGGCTAGCCCTTTCGATGACGACGGGAACGCGCAACGGCACTTGTCTCCTCGGGCCGACGTCGATGACGGCCGAGGGGTTCCCGCTACTGCTGTGGAGCGGGCAGTACGTGCAACGTCGACGGCCAGCGCGGCGGTGGGGGGCCGAAGGCGAGCTGCGCGTTCTTGATGATCTTGCGGCCCATCATCCGGTTGCCCACCCCCCCGACGACCGCACCGATGCCGACGGGAAGCAGCTTGCCAAACGCGATCGCGCCGCGCTTGAGCGTGTAGCGCTTCACGAAGTAGCGCACCAGCCGTGAGTTGAGTTGCGACACGGCGGGCAGGGGCAGCGACGCCGCGCCCTCGGCCATCCAGGCACCGCTGGTACGGCCGGTGCCGATGAGGTCGGCGATGGCGTGCTTGCTGTCCTCGCCGACGAGTACGGCCAGCACGAGGGCTCGACGGTGCTCCCGGTGTTCGGCCGGAATGCCGTACACCTCCGCGACGGCCAGTACGAACACCGCGGTGGCCTCCAGGAACACCAGCGTTTCGCCTGCGATTGCCGACAATGCAGCCAGCGTGCCGATGCCGGGGAAGGCGGCGGCCGAGCCCACCGCGGCGCCGCTGGCCATCACGGCCGCAAGGTAGTGCTTCTCCAGCTTCGCCACGATCTCGGCGGGTGTGGCGTCGGGGCTCTGTGTGCGCAACCGCTCGACGTAGGCCTTGACCGCGGGCGCCTGGACGCGCGCACCGCGTTCGATGATCTGGGAGAGTGCGCGTGCGGCCATGCTCGGATCATCGGCAGGGTTCTTGCCGACTGCAGGCACCTGGCTCTTGGCGCTGGAACGAGCGCTCATGGTCTCGGCCTCTCCTGTACGAATACGTGTCTTCAGGCTAACGCTTTCTCAACGAACGCCGACTGGCTCGGAGTGCCCGGAGGTGATGTCGGTCACCAATCGAACTTCGGCCTGCGGGAAGAAAAATTTCATATGCGTTGCTAACCATTTACGTGGCAACATCGGCTGACGTGGACCTCGTGCGCGCCGACACCGGGATACCCGATCCGCCGATGCCCAGCAGGGTCCGGATGATCGTGGTGCTCGGACTGCTCGTCGCACTGGGGCCGCTGACCATAGACATGTACCTTCCCGCACTGCCGCGGATCGCCGACGAATTGTCGGTGTCCTCGTCCATGGTGCAGCTGACGCTCACGGGGACGCTCGCCGGCCTTGCCCTTGGGCAACTGATCATCGGGCCGCTCTCAGACTCACTCGGCCGCCGCAGACCACTGATGGCGGGCATCGTGCTGCACATGCTGGCGTCGGTGTGCTGCCTGTTCGCGCCGAACATCGTGACGCTGGGGTTGGCTCGCGGGCTGCAGGGGGTCGGAGCGGCAGCCGCGATGGTGGTCGCCATCGCGATCGTCGGCGACCTTTTCGCGGAGTCGGTTGCGGCGACGGTGCTGTCACGACTGATGCTGGTGTTGGGCGTCGCGCCGGTGCTGGCGCCCTCGCTCGGCGCCGCGGTACTGCTGCGGGCGTCGTGGCACTGGGTGTTCCTGGTGCTGGTCGTGCTGGCCGGCGCACTCCTGCTGCTGGCCGCCGTGGCGCTGCCCGAAACGCTGCCGCCCGAGCACCGTCGGCCTCTGAAGGTTAGAGGCATCATCGCCACCTACGGCGAGCTGCTGAGGGACGTGAAGTTCGTCATCCTGGTGCTCGTCGGGGCGTTGGGCATGTCGGGGCTCTTCGCCTACATCGCGGGTGCGTCGTTCGTCCTGCAGGGCCGGTACGGTCTGGATCAACAGTCCTTCGCGCTGGTGTTCGGCGCCGGTGCGGTCGCACTGATCGCTGCCACCCAGTTCAACGTGGTGCTGCTGCGGCGGTTCGCCCCGCAGACCATCGTCATGTGGGCGTTGACGGCGTCGGCGTTGACCGGGATCGTCTTCGTCGGGTTGACGTCGGCGGGGGTCGGCGGGCTCCCGGTCTTCCTGGGGCTGGTCTGGCTGATCCTGGCCGCCATGGGCCTCGTCATTCCGAACGCACCCGCGGTCGCGCTGGGTCGTCACCCAGACGCCGCAGGCACGGCCGCCGCACTGCTCGGCGCGGCGCAGTTCGGTTTGGGTGCGGCAGTGGCTCCGCTGGTGGGCGTGCTCGGCAACGACGAGTTCGCGCTGGCACTGGTCATGACGACCGGCGTGGTGGTCGCCTTGTTTGCGCTGCTCACCGCGGGGGTGTCGCGATCCGATGACTACACGACCGGCACGGTCGACGCCGCCGGCGTGGTGGTTGATCCGGCCTGAGCGTGCGGCGTCGCCGCGTGTCTGACTTGTCGGGACATTGACGGGTACGTAGCGTCCCCTCAATAGCTTCGTTACGCATGGTCGAGTAGATGTCACAGACACTGGTTTCTCCGCAAGTCCACCGCGCCGCCCGGGTGATGACGCACCCCGGCGTCGGGCCAGTGATCCGATGACGGCGGCAGTCGTGCAGCGGATCGGCGACTCGCGGCGGACGCAGAACCCGTGGCACGCCTTATGGGCCATGATGGTCGGCTTCTTCATGATCCTGCTCGACGCCACGATCGTCGCGGTGGCCAATCCGGAGATCATGGAACGCCTGGACACCGACTACAACGGAGTGCTCTGGGTCACCAGTGCATACCTGCTCGCGTACGCCGTTCCACTGCTGCTCGCCGGCCGACTCGGAGACCGGTTCGGGCCCAAGAACCTCTACCTCGCCGGGTTGGCGGTGTTCACTGCCGCGTCGCTGTGGTGTGGACTAGCGGGTTCCATCGAGTGGCTGATCGTGGCGCGGGTCGTCCAGGGCATCGGCGCGGCGCTGATGACGCCGCAGACGTTGTCGACCATCACCAGGATCTTCCCGCCGGAGCGGCGAGGCGTCGCCCTCAGCGTGTGGGGTGCCACCGCCGGGGTGGCGACGCTCGTCGGTCCACTGGCAGGCGGCTTCCTGGTTGACGGCCTTGGCTGGCAGTGGATCTTCATCGTCAACGTTCCGATCGGCGTCATCGGGTTGGGGCTTGCGTTCTGGTTCGTGCCTGCACTGTCCACCGAGCGGCACGGATTCGACGTACTCGGGGTGCTGCTGTCGGGTGTCGGACTGTTCCTGATCGTGTTCGGCCTGCAGGAGGGCCAGTCGCACGACTGGGCCTGGTGGATCTGGGCGATGATCGTCGCGGGGCTGTCGTTCATGGTGGGCTTCGTCTACTGGCAGTCGGCCAACCGCCACGAGCCTCTGATCCCGTTGAAGGTCTTCCGCGACAACGACTTCAGCATGTCCAACCTGGGCATCGCGGTCATCGGATTCGCGGTCACGGCCATGGTGGTGCCGGTGATGTTCTACGCACAGGCGGTACGGGGGCTGTCGCCGACCGGGGCGGCGCTGCTGGTGGCTCCGATGGCGATCGCCTCGGGCGCGCTGGCTCCGTTCGTCGGCAAGATCGTCGATCGCGCGCACCCGCGCCCCATCGTCGGGTTCGGGTTCTCGGCGCTGGCGATCGCCTTGACGTGGTTGTCCGTCGAACTGACGCCGACGACGCCGACCTGGCGCCTGGTGTTGCCGCTCATCGTCACGGGCGTCGGGATGGCGTTCATCTGGTCACCGCTGGCGGCGACTGCGACGCGCAACTTGCCGCCGCAGCTGGCGGGTGCGGGGTCGGGGGTCTACAACACGACGCGTCAGGTCGGCGGCGTGCTGGGCAGTGCGGGCATCGCGGCGTTCATGACGTCGCGGATGGCGGCCGCACTTCCCGGGATGACCCTAGGCGCGAACTCCACCGAAGGCACGGTGGCCGAACTGCCCGAATTCCTGAAGGAGCCGTTTGCAGCGGCGCTGTCCCAGTCGCTGCTGCTGCCCGCGTTCGTCGCGCTGTTCGGCGTCATCGCAGCCCTGTTCCTGCGCGGCTTCGGCGAACAGGAGCCCGACGAGTGGGAGACGTTCACCGCGGCCGGAGGAATGGACGTCGGCCGCGAGCATTTCGACGTCGACGACTTCCCCGACGACGACGCGTACGTCGAGTTCACCCTCGAATGTGACGACGACCCCGAGCCGGCTTCCGTGGTCGACGCCTTCCCCGCCGACGACAGCGTGACGGAGCCCCTGTACGTGCGCGTCGAGCACCCGTTGCATGCGCCCGCGGACGCCTGGCACAGCGGGCCGGTCGAGTCGTGGCACAGCCTGCTCGAGGACGAACCCGAGCCGCAGCTGAATCCCGTTGCGCCACAACCCGCGCCGGCCGCGAGAGAACGTGACCCGTGGTACAGCAGCCTCGACGAACTGCTTGCCGATCCGCCCCGGTTTCCCACCGCATCACCTTTTTCCGAGCCGATCAGCCTCGCCCACAACGGCTTTCACGTCGATGCCGACCAACACTTCTGGGTGCCCCCGCCTGCTTCCGAACGTGCGTCGGGGGGCAGGCATTCCCGCGACGACGACGCGGGCACCTACGGCAAGCATTCGATGCGGTTCCGCGACTGACGCCCTGTGGCGGACTGCTCGCGCAGGAACGTCAGCCGAACAGCACCGCCGGGTTGAGGTAGCCGTCCGGATCGAACGCCGCCTTCACCGCGCGCATGGCCGCGATGTCGGCGTCGGTGCGTGACATCGACAGGTAGTCGCGCTTGCGGCTGCCCACTCCGTGCTCGGAACTGACGTTGCCGTGGTGGGTCGCGATCAACGCCATCATCGCGGCATACAGGTTCCGCTCGCGCTCGCCCTCGAGAGTGCAGCGCACCAGGTTGAGGTGCAGGTTGCCCTCGCCGACGTGGCCGAACAACACCGGGATCGCGTCGGGGGCGTGTTCGGCGACGAGTTCGTCGGCGGCCGTTGCGAATGGCCCGATCTCGGAAAGCGGAAGGGAGACATCGAACTTCAGTGGTGGGCCGTGGATGCCGAGGATCTCCGCGACCGACTCGCGAACCGCCCAGAGCCTGCGCTGCGCCGCGACGTCCACGCCGACGGCGGGCTCGCCGGCCAACTGCGCGCCGTCCAGCGCCTCGGCGAGTCGTTCGGTGTGGTCGGTGTCGCCTGCCAGCTCGATGAGCAGCAACCAGGAGCCGTCGACCGGAGCGGCGATCCCGAGGTGCTCGGCGGTCAGCGCGCTGGCCCTGGCGTCGATCAACTCCAGCGCGGCGATGCCGTCGGCGTCCCGGAACTCGCGGCCGACCTCGAGCAGGGCGTCGAGATCGGCGAACCCGGCGACCGCGGTGACCCGATGTGTGGGGGCGGGGTGCAACCGCAGGTCGACGCCGGTGATCACGCCGAGGGTGCCCTCGGCGCCGACGAACAGCGACGCGAGGTCGTAGCCCGTGTTGTCCCGCCGCACCTCGCTGTGACGGGACACCACCGATCCGTCGGGCAGGGCGACGTCGAGCCCCAGGATCTGTTCGCCCATGTTCCCGTACCGCACGGTCCGCAGCCCGCCTGCATTTGTCGCGGCCATGCCGCCGATGGTGGCGCTGTCGCGGGAGGCGAGGTCGACACCGAACACCAGGCCCGCGTCGGTGGCGGCTCTCTGCACCGCTGCGGCGGTGGCCCCGGCTCCCACCCGAACGCGTCGTTCGACGGTGTCGACCGGACCGATCTCGGTGAGGCGTTCGGTGGACAGCAACACGTCGTCGTGTTCGGGCACGGTCCCCGCCACCAGCGACGTCCGGCCGCCCTGCACCGTCACGTAGACGCTCGCGTCGCGGCACACCGCCAACACGGCGGCCACCTCGTCGGCGCATCCCGGCCGGACCAGTGCGGACGCCTGGCCGCGGTAGCGCCCGGTGTGGTCGACGCATCGGCCGGCCAGCACGTCGGAGTCGACGCTGACGTGGTTGGCGCCGACGATCGCCGTCAGCCGGTCGGTCAGCGTTTCACTCACTCCGTGGGTGTATCACACGACGACAGGGCCAGGAACGCGCCGAGTTCGATCAGCCGGTCGGGGGTGGACGGCAGGTAGTCGGTCAACAGCGCCGATCTGACGATGACTGCTGTGTACTTGGCCCTGCTCACGGCCACGTTGAGTCGATTCCTGTTGAACAGGAACGCAACCCCGCGTGGCACGTCCTCGGCCGACGACGCCGTCATCGACACGAACACGACCGGCGCCTGCCTGCCTTGGAACTTGTCGACGGTGCCCACCTCGACGTTGGTCAGCCCCGATGCGTCGAGCCGACGCCGCAGCGTGACCACCTGCGCGTTGTACGGGGTGACGACGAGGACGTGCTCCTGTGCGAGCGGGGTGGTGCCGTGCTCGTCGGTCCACGGGGTGCCGAGCAGCCGGTCGATCTCGGCGACGATGGCGTCGGCTTCCTCGGGGCTGTCGGTCGAGTTGCCGTCGTGGTCGACCGTCAGCACGCGGACGCCCGGGGCCACCCCGTCGAGGCGGCGGCCCGCGCTGACGTCCTCGCGCGAGCGCAGCCGACCGTCGTAGGAGAGCCGGGACACCGGTCGGCAGACCGCGGGGTGCATTCGGTACGAGCAGTCGAGGAAGTAGCCGCGCTGCTCCGGCAGCGTGTGGTGCCCTTCGACCAACCAGCCGAGCGCGGACTCGTTGACCGGTTCGGGGTGGGTGCCCTGGCTGACCTGGGGTAGTTGCTGAGGGTCGCCCAACAGCATCAGGTTGCGTGCGGACGGCGCCACCGCGATGGTGTTGGCCAGGCTGTACTGGCCGGCCTCCTCGATGACCAGGAGGTCGAGCGCCAGCCGCGGAACACGACCCGAGTTGGCGAAGTCCCAGGCGGTGCCGCCGATCACGCAGCCCGCGCCTTCTGCGATGAACGCGGCGTAGTCCTTCTCGGCGACGTCCCGCCACGGCGCGTCCGGGCTCTTCTTCTTGCCCACCCGGTCCGGATCCACTCCTGCGTCGATGACGCACCCGAGCAGGTTCTCGACGACGGCGTGCGATTGCGCGACCACGCCGACGCGCCACCCGTCGTCGTTCACCAGTCGGGCGATGACGCGGGCCGAGGTGAACGTCTTGCCGGTGCCGGGCGGTCCGTGCACGGCCAGGTACGACGAGTCCAGGTCGAGCAGTGCCTTCGTGATGACGTCAGTGATGTCGTTCGTCCCGTTTCCGGTGCGAGGGAGTGGGCCGCCGCCGACGGTGCGTGGGGGACGTCTCAGCAATACGTCGGTGACGGCGTCGGCGGGCAGGTTCGGAAGGCCCGCCGCGACCATCGCGGCGGTGTCCGCGATCGACTCCTGCAGCGGCTTGGTGTTGACGGGGCCGCCAGGGGTGAGGGCGAACGGCAACTGGTCGAACACGTCGCCGTCCTTGGGCTGCCGCTCGACGACGACGGCCTCGGTGGGAGCCTCGGGGTTGTCGCATTCGACGACCGTCACCGAGCCGAAGGCCCTGCGGTCCGGGTCGTCGGCCAGGCCCTGCGGCGCGGGTGGGTCGTACAGCGCGAACATCTCCCGTTCGAGTTCGCCGTTGGCGAGTGCGCCGATCAACTTGACGTGGCGCTGGGGCTTGCGCGCCTTCGGCGGCTGGTGCCAGTCGGCGACGACCTCGACCTTCTCGGCGACGAATACGTCTGTGTTGTCCGCCCACTCGTCGACCGGATTGTTGACGCGGTCGAAGTGCGCCCACCAGAACGGCTTGTCCTCGCGCTGGTGAAAGCCGCGTGCGGCCGCGACCATCGCGACGGCGGTCTGCTCGGCGGTACGTTCCTCGATGCCGTCGCCCGCGAACTTGAGCAGTCGGCGTTCGAGCTCGTCGGCCGGCTCGACGTCGCCGCCGTCGCGCACCGGCATCGGGCCGCGCGGCGGGACCCCTGACTCGATGGCGCGCGCCATCATCCAGTCGCGCAGCCGACGGGTCGACCGGCAGTCGTAGCGGTTGTAGTCCTCGATCTCCTTGAGCACGATCGCGGCGTCCTCGGCGCGGTCCTCGTCGCGCAGCGCGCAGAAGCGCGCGTACTGCGTGATCGAGTCGGTGGCGGTGGTGACCTCGCCGCTGCGCAACTCGTTGCCCATGTACAGCGGTTCGAGGTACTTGATGCTGTAGCTCTCGGTGCCGACCCGAATGCTCTTGCGCACCAACGGGTACAGGTCGACCAGCACGCCGTTGCGCAACATCTCGTCGACGTCGTGCTCACCGACTCCGTATCGGCCCGCCAACCGCAGCAGCGTGCTCTTCTCGTAGGCCGCGTAGTGGTAGACGTGCATGCCGGGGTGCTTCTTGAGCCGCTTGCGCACCATGGCGAGGAAGTCGACGAGGGCCTGGCGTTCACTGGCTCGGTCGTGGGCCCAGTACGGGGTGAACTCGTCGGTGGTGGTCAGTACGCCCCACAGGTATTCGAGGCCCCACTCCCGGCCGTCGACCGTCCACAGCGGGTCGCCCTCGAAGTCGAAGAACAGGTCGCCCTTGTTCGCGTCGGGCAGCACCATCAGCGGCTGGGCGTCGACCACTTCGTAGGGCGGCTTGCCGTCCACCCGCTCGGCGACCTGAAGCCGGGCCTGCGCGGTGAGCGCCTTGACCGTGCGCGCGGACAGTTCCGGTACGGGGGCGGTGTGGCCGGCCAACTCGTGCAGGGTCGACACGCCGGCATCGATGAGCCGGGCCCGCTGGCTGACCCGCATGCCCGCGACGAGCAGCAGATCGTCGTGGGCGCGCACCTGTTGCTCGCACTCCGGGCACCGGAAGCAGGCGCGGACGTCGGGGTCCTGCCACGACACGGCGGTACCGCCTGCGAGGTGCCCGTCGAGCAGCCGCTCCAGCGCCTCCCGGCGAGGCTGGTAGACCGGCAGCAGCTCGTCGGTGCGATAACTCGCGATGGCGCCGTCGCCGAGCACCAACTCGACCTCGGGCGCCACGGGCACCCCGGCCCGCGCCAGGGTGTCGGCGTACGCGGCGAGTTGAAGCAGCGCCTCGACCTTGACCGAGCGGGCGAGCTTGGTGTCGCGGAGCCGGTAGCGGTCGCCGTCCGAACCAGGCTGGAGCACCAGGAAGTCGGCGAAGCCGAGGAACCGGCCATCGAACATGGCGGCTTGGTAGATGGCGGGCGCGCGGCGATCCACCGCTTCGCGGGTGGCCTCCGCGGCGGCGGTCAGGCCGGCCAGTGTGTAGGCGGGCCTACCGATGACGACGACGTTCTCGTGCTGCTCCCCGGCGCGGAGCTCGTCGAGGTGCCGTTGTTCGTGCTCCTCGCCGAGTTGCGCGGTGCGTGCGAGCAGTTCGTCGTCCGATGACACGTCGGGGCCCCAGCCGAGGCGGGCGTCGAACGAGCGCAACAGGGCATACTCGCAGCGCGCTGCGGCGGCGAGGTCGGATGCGCTGTAGACGACGCGGCGGTCGGTCCCCTCCGCTGCCACGAACACGATTGCCACTGTAGGTCAGCAGTCCGACACCACCGCCGTTGCGCCGAAACCGTCGTCCCTGTCGTTGAGCGCGCGTCTCAACGACCGTGGCGTCGGTCTCGGCGCAAAAGCGGTGAGCGTCGCCCGGGGGGCCGTGCCGGATGAGGGGCCGTGCCGAGTGAGGGGCCGTGCCGACGCCGTCAGCCGCCGGTGTTGCCGACGAGCTCCACGCCGTTGCCGTTCCAGTGGAAGCGCACGACGCTCCGCAGGCCCGTGGCGTCGTTGGCGTACATCAGTGCGACGGTATCGCCGGTGGTCGCGGAGTCGTCGATGCCGTTGAACCCGAAGGTGTCCGGCACGCCGGTTGGGATGAACTTGCCGAGGTGGAACATCACCGCGCGCGTGTTGGGATTGTCGGCGTTGGTGTTGGCCTTGACGATCACCACCGACAGTTGCGCACACTCGTTGTAGTTGCCTGCCAGCGGTTCGGGATTCCACGGCTGGTCGCTGCGCGGGTCGCGCGGCAGGTCGGACACTGTCTTGGCGATCTCGGGCGCGGCCAGGTTCACCGCGCACGGATCCACCGGTCCCGCCGTAGTGGTGGGCCCCGCCGCCACCGTGGGCGCGATGCTGGGTGGGGTGCTCGGCGACGCCGTCACCGTCGCCTGTGGGGTCTTGGAAACCGTTGAGTCACTGGAGCCGCAAGCCGACAACAGCAGCACCGCCGCCAGGACCGCGACCCACTTCACAACCGGCACCGTACCCGCCGCCGCCGCGGCGAGGCGGGTGGAAGCCGCATCAACCCGTAGACTGCGAACTCGATGACGTCGCCCGAACCGGACGCAACCAGCGCCCAACCCACCTTCGCCGACCTGCAGATTCACCCTTCGGTGCTGCAGGCGGTCGCCGACGTCGGATACGAATCGCCGTCGGCGATCCAGGCCGCCACCATTCCGCCGATGCTCGCGGGTTCCGACGTGGTGGGTTTGGCGCAGACCGGAACCGGCAAGACGGCGGCGTTCGCCATCCCGATCCTTTCGAAGATCGACACGTCCAGCCGCATCACCCAGGCGCTGGTGCTGGCGCCGACGCGTGAGTTGGCGCTGCAGGTCGCGGAGGCGTTCAGTCGCTATGGCGCGCATCTGCCGGTGAACGTGCTGCCGATCTACGGGGGCTCCCCATACGGCCCCCAGTTGGCCGGGCTCAAGCGTGGCGCCCAGGTCGTCGTCGGTACCCCCGGGCGGGTCATCGACCACCTCGAGAAGGGCAGCCTCGATCTGTCGCACCTCGACTACCTGGTGCTCGACGAGGCCGACGAGATGCTGCAGATGGGTTTCGCCGAGGACGTCGAACGCATCCTCGAAGGCACCCCCGAGTACAAGCAGGTCGCCCTGTTCTCGGCGACCATGCCGCCCGCGATCCGCAAGATCACCAACAAGTACCTGCATGACCCGGTTCAGGTCACCGTCAAGTCGAAAACCGCGACGGCCGAGAACATCACGCAGCGCTACATTCAGGTGGCAGGCGCGCGGAAGATGGATGCCCTCACCCGACTGCTGGAGGTCGAGCCGTTCGAGGCGATGATCGTCTTCGTCCGTACCAAGCAGGCCACCGAAGAGGTCGCCGAAAAGCTACGGGCGCGTGGGTTTTCCGCGATGGCCATCAACGGTGACATCGCTCAGGCGCAACGCGAGCGCACCATCGCCGCACTCAAGGATGGAAAGCTCGACATCCTGATCGCCACCGACGTCGCCGCGCGTGGTCTCGACGTCGACCGCATCTCGCACGTGCTGAACTACGACATCCCGCACGACGCAGAGTCCTACGTGCACCGCATCGGGCGCACCGGACGCGCAGGCCGGTCCGGGACGGCGCTGTTGTTCGTCACCCCGAGGGAACGGCACCTGCTCAACTCGATCGAGCGGGTCGCCCGGCAGAAGCTCGTCGAATCCCAGCTGCCCTCGGTCGACGACGTCAACGCCCAGCGCGTCGAGAAGTTCCGCGACTCGATCACCGAAGTCCTCAGCGCGCCGGGGATCGATCTGTTCCGCAAGCTGGTCGAGGGCTACGAGCAAGATCACGACGTGCCCATGGCCGACATCGCCGCAGCGCTGGCACTGCAGAGTCGCGGTGGGGGTGAGTTCCTGATGACGGAACCGCCGCCGGAGAAGCGGCGTGAGCGGGACGACCGCCCGGCGCGCGAGGGTGGTGGCTCGCACAAGCAACGCGAGCGGCGCGACGACCTCGCGACGTACCGCATCGCAGTGGGCAAGCGGCACAAGGTCGCTCCCGGTGCCATCGTCGGCGCGATCGCCAACGAAGGCGGGCTGCATCGCAGCGACTTCGGCCACATCACGATCAAGGTGGACTACTCGCTCGTCGAGCTGCCGAAGAAGCTGTCCAAGGACACGCTGAGAAAGCTTGAGCACACCCGTATCTCGGGCCAGCTGATCCAACTCGAACCCGATCGCGGGCCCAAGGCGCGCCACAAACCCCACTGAGTCGCCGTGTCGCTGTCCAGGTCACTCGACGCGCAGGGCGGGCTCGAGTCGGTGTCAGCGGGACGGGTCGACGCGCTCACAGGCATCCGCGCCGTCGCCGCGATCTTGGTGGTGTTGACGCACGCCGCGTACACCACCGGCAAGTACACCCATGGTTACGTCGGACTCGTCTACTCCCGCATGGAGATCGGCGTGCCGATCTTCTTCGTGTTGTCCGGCTTCCTGTTGTTCGCGCCATGGGTGCGGGCTGCGGCGAAGGAGGGGCAGTCGCCGTCGGTGCGTCGCTACGCTTGGCATCGGGTGCGCCGGATCGTGCCGGCCTACGTGGTCACCGTGTTGGCGGCGTACCTCCTATACCACTTCCGCACGGCAGGGCCGAATCCCGGCCACAACTGGATGGGGTTGTTCCGCAACCTCACGCTGACGCAGATCTACACCGACGACTACCTGTATTCGTATCCGCACCAAGGACTTACGCAGATGTGGAGCCTCGCCGTCGAGGTCGCCTTCTATGTCGCCCTTCCGCTGATGGCGTGGTTGCTGCTGGTGGTGTTGTGCCGCAGGCAATGGCGTCCCGGGCTTCTGCTCGCGGGGCTGGCGACGCTGGCGCTCGTCACCCCGGCGTGGCTGGTCGTGGTGCACACAACCGATTTCCTGCCCGACGGCGCGCGACTGTGGCTGCCGACCTATCTCGCCTGGTTCGTGGGAGGGATGATGCTGGCAGTGCTGCAGGTGCTGGGCGCGCGAGCCTATGCGGCGGTGTGCATTCCGCTTGCGGTGGTGTGCTACCTGATCGCCTCCACGCCGATCGCGGGTGCTCCCACGACGTCGCCCACCGAACTGCGAGAGGCGTTGTTCAAGGCCGCCTTCTACGCCGTGATCGCGACTCTGGCGGTGGCCCCGCTGGCACTGGCGGACCGCGGTTGGTACTCGCGGCTGACGGCGAGCCGGCCCATGGTCTTCCTCGGTGAGATCTCCTACGAGATCTTCCTGATCCACCTGATCACGATGGAGTTGGTCATGGTGGAGGTCCTGCACCAGCCGGTCTACACCGGCTCGGTGCCGGCGCTTTTCGTGGCGACGATGGTGGTGACGATCCCGCTGGCGTGGGCGCTGCACCGGTTCACCCGCGTGAAGTGAACTCAACCCGTGGGTTCGGGTTGGGTTGGCATGACCGTCGGCAACACGAACTCCTGCAGTATCGCCCGCTCGTCGGCTTCGTCGTGCCCGGGGAACACGAGCAACGAGACCATCACGCGCACCAGCCAGCGTGCGCGCCGCTCTACGTCGTCTCGGTCTTCGACACCCAGAGAGCCCAGATACGCCTCGGTGAGGGCCTTGATGACTTCGGAGCGCTCGGCCATCTCGCCACCGATGGGTCGCTGTGACGGCGCGAACCACGAAGAGAGGGCCGGGCTTTCGCGGACCCGGCGAAGCGACGCGATGATGCCTTCGACCAATCGTTCGCTCGGCTCGGCGGCAGCGCTGTCCTGTTCGCCCAGCTCGCGGAATACCCGATGTGTCTCGCGGTGCACGTAAGCCGTGTAGAGCGCATCGCGGTTCTCGAAGTAGCGATACAGCGTGGCGCGGGAACAGCCGGAAGCCCTGGCGATCTCGTTCATGCCCACGCTCGCGGCGTCGTGCTGCGCGAACAGCCCTTCGGCCGCGTCGAGGATCCTCTCGGCCGCGACGTCGCTGCGGTTGGCGGCCAGCCAGTCGCCGGCCACGCTAGGCCCGATTCCCGGGCCGCTTCGCTCCTGCCCGCCGGATCACGGTGAACGGCACCGACAGCGGGCGACGCACGTAACTTCCTCCGGCCCAGACGATTCCGCCCTCGTCGACCTCGAAGTCGGGGATGCGCGTCAAGAGTTCCTCCAATGCCACCCGCGACTGCATGCGAGCGGCGGCTGCACCGAGGCAGTGGTGTGCACCGTGGCTGAAGGTCAGGATGTTGCGCGGCTTGCGTGTCACGTCCAGCTCGCCGGCGTCGTCGCCGTACTGACGTTCGTCGCGATTGCCCGACCCGTACAGGAACATCACCCGACGGCCTTCGGGGATCGTGGTGTCGCCGATCGTCACGTCGCGGGTGACAGTCCGCCCCAGCATCTGGGCCGGCGCGGTGAGTCGAAGGAACTCGTCGACGGAATCGCCTATCAGCGCGGGGTTTTCGGCCAATAGCCGACGTTGGTCGGGTCGCTGGTGCAGCAGCTGCACCGTTCCGCCGAGCATTCCGGTCGCGGTGTCGTTACCGCCGGTGACCATCGTGAAGGTGAACGCGAGGATCGACAGCACGCCCGCGATGTCACCGTCGGCGCCCACTCCGGCAGCGACCAGATGCGACACCGTGTCGTCCTCGGGTTCGACGCGGCGGCGCTCGATCAGGGCCGTGAAGTACGCCATCATGCCGCCGAGTGCGTCGCTCAGCGTCTCGAGCGCCCCGCCGATACCGCCCTCGGCGGTGTTGGCGGCGACGATCGCCTCGGTCCACCCGTCGAACTTGCTGCGGTCCTCCTCGGGCACGCCGAGGTAGTGGGCGACCACCATCGACGGCAGCGGCTTGAACAACTCCGCCACGATGTCCCCGCCGCCGTTCGCGCGCAACCCCTCGATGCGCTCGACGACGTACTCGCGGACCTTCGGTTCGACTGCCTCCACCTGCCGCGGCGTGAACCCGCGTGACACCAGCTTGCGGAACTCGGTGTGGACCGGCGGGTCCTGCATGACCATCGGCGGGTTGTCGGCCAGCCCGATCAAGTCCAGTTCGCCGTAATTGACGGTGAGGCCCTGCGCCGAGGAGAACGTCTCGTGGTCGCGCGCCGCGGTGAAGATGTCGGCGTGCCGGGACAGCACGTAGTAGTCGTGGTCGGGGTTGTCGGGGACGACGTGATGGACCGGGTCGTGGTCACGCAGCGCGCGGTACATGGGCCACGGGTTGCGCCAGGTTTCGGCCGTGGCGAGCCGGAACGCGGCTGGAACGTCGTGAGACAAACTGGCTGTCATGTCTTATGAATACGACAGATACGCATCGATGTCAACGGCCTGGGGCTCGGGCAGCGGCTGACGGCGCTGACGCGTGGCTAGATCGCGGCGCCGGGATTGAGGATGCCGTCGGGGTCGAGCGCCTGCTTGATCCGGCGATTGAGTTCCATCGCCTCGGGTCCCAGGTACCCGGCCAGCCAGGGCCGCTTGAGCCGTCCGACGCCGTGCTCGCCGGTGATGGTGCCGCCGAGGCCGACGGCCAGGTCCATGATCTCGCCGAACGCGGTCTGTGCGCGCTGTGTCATCGCCGCGTCGGCGGGGTCGTACACGATGAGCGGGTGGGTGTTGCCGTCGCCGGCGTGCGCGATCACCGAGATCATCAGGCCGTGAACGCTCTGCGATCTTCTCGACGCCGGACACCAGGTCCGCCAGCGCGGGCAGCGGCACGCCGACGTCCTCCAGAAGTAGTGCGCCCTTGGCCTCCACCGCCGGTATCGCGAACCGGCGCGCGGCGACGAACGCCTCGCCCTCCTCGGGATCGTCGGTCGAGAACACCTCAGTCGCACCGTGTTCGGTGAACACGCGAGCCATGTATTCGGTGTCCTCGACGCCAGCCGGCCCTCGGTCGTCGGACGCGGCGACCATCATCGCTCCCGCGTTGCGGTCGAGGCCCATCTTCAGCTTGTCCTCGACGGCATTGATGGCGACGGCGTCCATGAACTCGAGCATCGACGGCCGGATCTTGCCGGTGATGGTGACGACGGCGTCGGCGGCCGCTGACACCGAGTCGAACGAGGCGACGACGGTGCAGCCGCGGTGCTGCGCGGGGAGCAGCTTCAACGTCACCTCGGTGACGACGCCGAGCGTGCCCTCGCTACCCACGAACAGCTTCGTCAGGCTCAGTCCCGCAACGTCTTTCAGCCTCGGCCCACCCAGCCGCACCGCCGTGCCGTCGGCGAGTACCACCTGCAGGCCCAGCACGTAGTCGGTGGTGACGCCGTACTTCACGCAGCACAACCCGCCCGCGTTGGTGGCGACGTTGCCGCCGATGCTGCAGATCTCGAACGACGACGGATCGGGCGGATACCACAACCCGTACTCGGCGACCGCCTTCTTGACGTCGGCGTTGAACAGCCCCGGCTGGGTGACGGCCGTACGGGTCACCGGGTCGACGGTGATGTCGCGCATCCGCTCGGTCGACAGCACGATGCCGCCGTCCAACGCCGTTGCGCCGCCGGACAGTCCGGTACCCGCGCCGCGCGGCACCACGGCAACGTGGTGCTTGGTCGCCCACCGCATCACCGTCTGCACCTCCTCGGTGCGGAGCGGCCTGACCACTGCGAGCGGCGTGCCTGCGTTCGGGTCGGCGGCGCGGTCCTGGCGGTAGGAGGCCAGGATGTCGGGATCGGTGACGACGGTGCCGTCGGGAAGCTCGGCGCTCAGCTCAGCGAGCATGTCTGCGGCCACCCGTCGATGCTACGAGGTGCGGCACGGCACCAGCCAAAAATGTCACGGCACCAGCCAAAAATGTCACGGCACCATCCACGACAGCACGCTCGAGGCCTGCAGCCCGGACAGGATGCACAGCACGACCAGGAAGCCCAGGCTCCACAGGAACACCCGGCGGAAGATGTCGCCCTCCTTGCCGTCGAGACCCACCGCGGCGGCGGCGATCGCGAGATTCTGCGGGGAGATCATCTTGCCCAGTACGCCGCCGGAACTGTTCGACGCGGCCATCAGCACATCGGAGAGCCCGGCCTGGTTCGCGGCGGTGACTTGCAGCGCGCCGAACAGTGAATTGGCTGACGTGTCCGAACCGGTGACGGCCACGCCGAGCCACCCCAGGATGGGCGACAACAGCGCGAACGCCCCGCCTGCCGCGGCCATCCAGGTGCCGAGCGTGATCGTCTGACCGGACAAGTTCATCACGAACGCCAGGGCGAGCACCGTCATCACGGTGACGATCGCCCAGCGAAGCTGATGCAGCGTGGCCCCGTACGCCTTCAGAGCCCGCGGCACCGACAAACGCAGCGCCACCATCGTGAGAAGCCCCGCGACGAGCATCTGCGTGCCCGGCGTGGTGAGCAGGTTCAGGGTGAACTTCGTCAGCGACAACGGATCGCCGTCGGCGTCGACGACGTGCAGGCCGGGCCAGTTCACCGCGAACGTCGCCTTGTCGAGCAGTCGCTTCACGGCCGGGATCTGGCAGATCACGAAGACCCCGATGATGATCCCGTACGGCGCATAGGCCCGGACGACGTCGGCCCGCGAGTCGTGCTGGACTTGGGTGCGTCCTGCGCGTTCGGCGAACTCGGGTGTCGGCTCGTCTGCCGCCTCTGACGTTCCCCCGGTCGTTCCGCTCGCCGCCGCAACTGGCGGCTTCCCCGTCGCCGAACCCCCGACCAGGGCTGGTTGCTCTGTGTACGCGCTCCGGGGCTGCCAGACCCTCACCAGTACGACGACGGCCGCTGCGGACAGAAGCGACGCGACGACGTCGGCCAACGGCACCGACAGGAAATTCGACGTGGCGTACTGGGCTATCGCGAACACCACGCCGCAGATCAGCGCCACCGGCCAGGTCTCGCGCATGCCGCGCCGGCCGTCCACGATCGCCACCAGCGCCAGCGGTACGAAGAGCGCCAGGATCGGGGTCTGCCGTCCGACCATGGCGCCGAGCGTGTCGACCGGCAACTCGGTGACCTTGGCCAGCGTGATGATGGGCGTGGCCATGGCGCCGAAGGCCACCGGCGCGGTATTCGCGACCAACGCCAGCACGGCGGCCTTCAGCGGCCTGAAGCCCAGCGCCATCAGCATCACCGACGTCACCGCGACCGGGGTGCCGAACCCGGCGAGCGCCTCGATCAACGCGCCGAACGAGAACGCGATGATGATGGCCTGGATTCGCTGGTCGTCGCTCACCTGGGAGAAGGACCGCCGCAGCACGTCGAAATGTCCTGTCTCGACGGTCATCTGATACACCCAGATCGCGTTGATGACGATCCAGAGGATCGGGAAGAAGCCGAACGCCGCGCCCTCCGACCCGGCCAGCAGGGTCTGCCCGATGGGCATGCCGTAGACCACCACGGCGATCACGATGCTCGTGGCGAGCGAGATCAGCGACGCCACCCAGGCGGTCACCTTCAGCACTCCGAGCATGACGAAGAGCAGCAACAGGGGGAGCGCCGCAACCACGGCGCTCCAGGCGAGCGAATCGGCGACCGGATCAAGAACTTGCTGGTACACGGGCTGACCTCGATTGTGGCGCTTGTCACATTTGGATCGGGGTTACCCGTGTTGGTTGGACTTGTAAACCGCCGGAGACAGCGATCGCCTGTAAGTCCCGAGCTAGCCCGCCGGTTGGGGGTCGCGATCCAGGTCGCGCAGCGACGGCATCCACAACGCGCCCAGTCCGAGCAGAACCATCGGCAGTGAAAGGGCAAGGAACGTCGTCGCCAGTCCGGCCGTGTCGGCCAACGGGCCTGCGATGACGAGCCCGAGCGGTCCGGCCGCATACGCGAGCGAGCCCATGACGCCCGACCACCCTGCCGCGAAGATTTGCGGGCGCCCGCGTCTGCATCACGTAGTTGTAGATCGGCGCGATGGGCCCGTAGACGAAGCCGACGACCGCGCACAGCACGAGGATCACCGGCAGCGGCGGCAGGAACGCGATGATCGTCATGGCGACGCCGAGCGTCAGCAGCGCGATCAACATCGTGGTGCGGCGTTTCACGTACTTCGACAGCAAGGCGTAGCCCAGCGCGCCGACGAGCCCGCCGACGGACAGCGCCATCAGCACCCAGCCCAGTTGGGCAGGCTCGTTGCGGTCGGTGAAGTACTTGGGGAACAGAACGCTCTCCATCGGCATGTAGAGCCCGGTCGCCGCCAGGTCGATGAACGCCAGCGTGCGCAAGACCTTCGTGTTCCAGACGAACGACAGGCCCTCGACGACGCCCGCCCACACCCCGCTGGGCAGTGCGTCGAGGTCCGGCTTGCCTGCCCCCTCGAGTCGTAGCACCGAGATCGCGGCCATCGACAGGCCGAACGCGGCCGCCGTCACCCACATCGTGTTGACGCCGCCCAGCGTCGTGATCAGCAGGCCGCCGATGCCTGGCCCGACGATGTAGGCCAGGTTGAACGTGGCCTCGTACACGCTGTTGGCGTGATCAAGCGTCCATCCCGCCCGTGTCGCCGCCTCGGGCAACATCGTCTCGCGGGCGGTCATTCCGGCGGGGTCGAAGAATGCACCCAGTGCGGCCAACCCGGCGAGCACCGCGACGTTGACCGCGTGCACTCCGAAGCTCAGCGCGATCACCGGCACCGCGATCACCGACAGTGCGGACAGCGCGTCGGAGATCATCGACACCCGCTTGCGGCCGAGGTAGTCGACCGCCGCACCCGCGATCAAGGTGGCCACCAACAGCGGCAGCGTGCCCGCCATGGCCACGACCGACGCGTCCAGCGCGGATCCGTTGCGCTGCAGCACAAGCCAGGGGAATGCGATCAGCGAGATGCCGTTGCCGGCACCAGCCATCAATGCGGCGAACAGAATGAGCAGGACAGGGCCGTACTTCTTGGTGCGCATGAGTTATCGCGGCGAATGTAACAGCGCGGCTGCCCGGGCCGCGACAGGTTTTCGCCGCCGTGCACAGTGTTGGGGTGACCGTCGGTGACTCCCTGCCACATCCTCGGACGGGTGCGCCGTTCGCGTCGCCCGTGCCTGCAGGCACCGGTTGGCCGGGTGATCCAGCGTCACCGGACACTCCCGTCGCGACGACGCCCGCACGGGTGCGGTCGGCAGCCATGCGCGCGTCGTCGGTCGAACTCCTTGATGCCGCGGTCAGCGTGTGCCGGGCGTGCCCGCGGCTGGTGACGTGGCGCGAGCGCGTCGCGGTGGAGAAGCGTCGGTCGTTCGCCGCCGAACCCTACTGGGGCAGGCCGGTGCCGGGCTTCGGTGCAGTTGCGCCGTCGCTGCTGATCCTCGGGCTCGCGCCCGCCGCGCACGGGGCCAACCGGACGGGCCGCGTGTTCACCGGCGACCGGTCCGGCGACGTGCTGTTCGCGGCCTTGCACCGAGCAGGTCTCGCGAATGCAGCGCTGAGCATCGACGCGGCAGATGGGTTGACGCTCAACGAGACTCGAGTCGTTGCGGCGGTTCGGTGCGCGCCGCCCGACAACAAGCCCACCCCAGATGAAAGGTCGACGTGTGCGCCGTGGCTCGACGCCGAGTGGGGGCTCATCAGACCGGCGGTGCGGGTGGTCGTCGCTCTCGGCGGATTCGCGTGGCGGGCCGCCCTGGACATGGTTCGCGCGGGCGGTGGCGCGGTGCCCATGCCGCTGCCGAAGTTCGGCCACCTGGCGTCGGTGCACCTCGGTGACGTCACGCTGATCGGCTGCTATCACCCCAGTCAGCAGAACACGTTCACCGGTCGGTTGACCCCCGCGATGCTCGACGACGTCTTCGCTGCCGCCCAACGTGTGATTTCGGCGCGCTAATCCGCACTCACCGCGGATTAGCGCGCCGAAATCGCTGGGTGAGGAACGTATGGCGCGGTGATGGCGTTGACCCTCACGTGCGACTTTCGGTACTCGACCTCGTCCCCGTCCGCAGCGACCAGACCACGTCGGACGCGTTGGCGGCCACCGTGCGGTTGGCGCAGACCGCCGATGCGCTGGGCTACACCCGCTACTGGCTGGCCGAACACCACAACATGCCCGCCGTCGCGGCCACCAGCCCGCCAGTGCTCATCGCCTACCTTGCCGGGCAGACCACGCACATCAGGCTGGGGTCCGGCGGCGTCATGCTGCCCAACCACGCGCCACTGGCGGTCGCCGAACAGTTCGCGCTGCTCGAGGCGGCGGCGCCCGGCCGCATCGACCTTGGCCTCGGGCGCGCACCTGGTACCGACCCCGTGACGTCGATCGCGCTGCGGGGGCCCGCGGGCCGCACCGACGCCGACATCGAGAAATTCCCGCAATACCTCGACGACGTCGCGGCGTTGATGAGCACCAAGGGCGTGACGGTGTCGATCCAGGGCCGAAACCTGTTGGACCAGGACTACGTGCTGAAGGCGACGCCCGCCGCGGCAAGTGAGCCCCGGCTGTGGCTGCTCGGCTCGTCGATGTACTCCGCCCACCTGGCCGCCGCCAAGGGCCTGCCGTACGTGTTCGCCCACCACTTCTCCGGTCAGGGCACCGAGGAGGCGCTGGCCGTCTACCGATCCGAGTTCCGGCCCAGTGACCTGGCGGCCGAACCCATCACGTTCATGACCGTCAACGCCTGCGTCGCGCCCACCCGTGAGGACGCCGAGGCGCTGATGCTGCCCAATCTGCACATGATGGCGTGGCTGCGCACCGGCCAGCCGCTACGCCCGCTCGACCTGGTCGAGGACGCGCAGATCAACCAGCTGACCCGCCAGCAGCAGGCGATCGTCGACTCCGGGCTGTCCCGCGCCATCGTCGGGAGCCCGTCCGAAGCGGCCAACCAGGTTCGTGACTTGGCCGAGCACTTCGGCGTCGACGAGGTGATGATCAACCCCGTCGCGTCGGCCTACCGCGGCGTCGACCCGGCCACAGCGCCCGCTCGTGAGCGGACCCTGGAACTACTCGCCAAGGAACTCTTCTAGGGCGTCAGCGCGATGATGGGAATGGTCCGCGTCGTGCGCTTCTGGTATGCGTCATAGCGGTTGGAGTTGTTGTCGTTGACCAGCTTCCACAGTCGTGAATAGTCCGGATCATCGGCACCGATGATCCTCGCCGTAGCGGGCATCCGTTTGGGGCCGACGTTGATCTCGATCTTGGGATTGGCCTTCAGGTTGAAGTACCAGCCGGGCGCCTTGGGGTCGCCGCCCTTGGACGCGACCACGAGGTAGGAGTCGCCGTCCAAGGCATAGGTCAACGTCGTGGTCCGCCGCACGCCGGTCTTCGCCCCGACGGTGTGCAGCAGCAGGCTGGGAGGCGCACCCGGGATTCGATGGCCGATTCGGCCGTCGGACTTCCGATAGATCGCGTCGTGCACCTTCAGTAGCGGAATGCCGATATAGCGCTCCCACAGGGGCATGTTGCTCATGGTGTTACTCCCTCACCGCGTCGAGTTTGGCCAGCGCGTCGCGCAGGATGCGTCCCGTCGCCTCCCGGTCCGGGTCGCGCCGTATGACGAGGCCCTTGGCGAACGACAGCTTGTCGCCGGTGCGTCGCGGAGCGACGTGCACGTGGACGTGGAACACGCTCTGAAAGGCGGCCTTGCCGTCATTGATGGCGATGTGATTGCCATCGGCCTTCAACTCCGATGCTCGCGCCGCTTGCCCGATGCGCTGGGCGATGCGCGTCATGTCGGCAATCGTCGATGGCGGGGTGTCGGTCAGGTCGACGGTGTGTTTCTTCGGGATGACCAGGGTGTGGCCACGCACGATGGGCCGAATGTCGAGGATCGCGAGGTAGTCGTCGTCCTCGTAGACGCGCACCGCAGGAGCCTCGCCGCTGACGACGGCGCAGAACACGCATGGCATCTCGCCACCGTAGCGCCTGCGTCAGACGTTCTCGTCGAAGACTGCTACGGAATGCGGCGGATGCACGCTTGCGGAAAAGAGCACAATCCTCCTCGTGGACGCCCGTGAGGTCGCGTTTGCCGGCGCCGCCGAGCAGGCCCGGCTGCTGGCCGCGGGCACCATCACCGCGCCCGCGCTAGTGGAGATCTACCTCGCACCGCATCGCCCGCATCGATCCCGTAATACGTTCGTACCGCGTCGTTCTCGCCGAGTCGGCCCGGCAGGAGGCGGCGGCCGCGCCAGCCAGATTGGATGCGGGGGAGCGGCAGCCACTGCTCGGCGTGCCCTTCGCCATCAAGGACGACGCGGACGTAGCGGGCGAGGTGACCACCTACGGCACGAGCGCTCACGGCCCGGCCCGCACCGCGGATTCCGAGGTGGTGCGTCGACTGCGGGCCGCCGGTGCAGTGATGCTTGGGAAGACCATGGTCCCGGAACTCATGATCTGGGGGTTCACCGAGACGTTGACCTTCGGCGCGACGCGAAACCCGTGGAACACCGACTATGCGCCAGGCGGAAGCAGTGGCGGCAGCGGAGCGGCCATGGCCACGGGTCTGGCCGCACTGGCACTGGGTTCCGACGGCATGGGGTCGATCCGCATCCCGTCGACGTGGGGTGGACTCTTCGGCGTCAAGCCGCAACGCGATCGCGTGCCCATCTCACCGCACAATGGCGCATGGTGCGGGCTCGAGGTCGCGGGGCCGATCAGCCAGGACGGTCGAGGACGCGGCGCTGTTCCTCGACGTGACGACGACGATGCCCGCGCCGGAGCGCGGGTTCGTCGCCGCAGCGACTCGGCCTCCCGGGCGGTTGCGAATTGCATTGAGCCCCAATGTTCCTCCTCCGTTGGTGGCGCGGGTGGGCAAGGCCCAGCGTGCCGCGGTGGCCCAGGCTGGTGCGTTGTTGCGCGAACTGGGTCACTCGGTGATCGAACGGGAGTTGGACTACCCGCTCGGCGCCGCGACGACCAACGCGATGCCGCGGTATTTCCGCGGCGTCTACGACGACGTCGGGGCCCTCCCGCACCCGGAACGCCTCGAGCACCGCACCCGCACCTTCGCGCGCATCGGCCGGCTGGTGTCCGACCGGCGCGTCGCCGCGATGCGCAAGGCGGAGGTGGACATTTCGGCGCGGGTGCAGGCGATCTTCGATGACGTCGACGTGGTCATCACCCCGGGCACGGCCGCGGGTCCGCCGAAAGTCGGCGCCTACCAACGTCGCGGCGCACGCTCGACGTTGACGTCGCTGGCGTCGCGGGTGCCGTTCCAAGCCATGTTCAACGTCACGGGCCAACCCGCCGCAGTGGTGCCGTAGGGCTTGGACGGCAACGGCATTCCGACCTCGATCCAGATGGTTGGGAGACCTTTCGACGAGGCGACGCTACTGTCCCTTGGCGGACAACTCGAGTCGGCCCGGCCATGGGCGCAGCGTCGGCCGCGGGCCGCTGACCGGCGGTCAGCAGATCCTCTGGCGTGCTCGCTCGCTACCTCTTGCCTAACCTGCGCCGAGCGTGCGCTGGATGTCGGGCTTCATCGCCAGGAGCGCCTGGCCCCAGTATCCCCAGGTGTGCGTGCCCGTCGGCGGGAAGTCGAATGTCGCGTTGTTGCCGCCCGCCGCAACATAGGCGTTCTGGAAGTTCTGGTTGGACTTCAGCGTGAAACTCTCCAAGAACTGCTGCGGGATACCCTCGGTGGCGCCGCCCAAGTCACCCGGAACGCCGCTGCCGCAGTACACCCAAATGCGCGAGCCATTCGCGACCAGCTTGGCGACGTTGACGGTGGGGTCGTTGCGCGCCCAGGCCGGATCGTCCGGAGGACCCCACATCGCGCCGGGGTTGAACCCACCCGCATCGCCCATGGCGAGCCCGACCAGCGGCGGCCAGAACGGATCCGACAGGTTCAGGAAGCCCGAGAGTGATCCGGCGTACCTGAACTGGTTCGGGTGATAGGCCGCGTAGATGAGCGCGGTCGAACCACTCATCGACAGGCCGACGACGGCGTTGCCGCTTTGCGAGATGCCCCTGTTCGCGGCGAGCCACGCGGGCAGTTCCTGCGTCAGGAAGGTCTCCCACTTGTAGGTCTGCGTGGTTCCGTTGCCGACCGCGGGTTGGTACCAGTCGGTGTAGAAGCTCGACATTCCACCGACCGGCATGACCACCGACACCCCGGATTGGTAATACCACTCGAACGCGGGGGTCTCGATGTCCCAGCCGCTGTTGTCGTCGCGGGCGCGCAGTCCGTCCAGCAGGTAGAGCGCGTGGGAGCCGCCGCCCTGGAACCGGACGGGGACGTTGCGACCCATCGCCGCGGACGGAATGTTGAGTGTCTCGACGGGTAGGCCGGGCCGGGAGTAGGCGTTGGCGGTGGCCGCATTCGTGACGCCGGTGAACCCGGCGACGACGGCGAGCGCCAGGCCGATGCCCAGCAGTCTTTTGACGAGGTTGAGCACCATGACGTCCGGTCTACCCGCATCGGGAGAAAATCGAAACCCCATGGACGGTGTCGAAATCCGATGGAACAGGTCGAATGGCGTGGCCGTCAGCTCGACGACACCCCGCGCCAGCGGGTCAGCTTGTCCGCGAACGACATCGTGTGCGCGCCGCTACTCGAGGGCAGTCGGCTGGCGGGTAGCCCAGTGTCGACGAGCCGCTCGAACAGTTCGAAGGCCGTCAGCCCGTTGACGAACACCCGTGCGATGGTGGGGTGTTCGGCCAACAGCGGCGTGAAGTCGTTGACCACCAGCGTCTTCCGGTCGATCTTGGCGTCCATGCTGCCTACTCGGCGACAACTGTGTACGACGTCCCACAGCGCCACGCCGTTTTCGCGGACCGCGTCGATCCGCTGCTGATAACCCACGTCGGCGTCGAACCCGAACACCGCACCCAGCAGCGGCCAGAACTGGTTGCGCCGGTTGGCGTAGTACTCGCGCGCAGCCAGGGACCGCTCGCTGGGGAACGAGCCGAGGATCAGCACGCGGGCATCGGAACCGACGACGGGCGGCAGGCCCTCGCGAAGGGGTTCGGTCATCGGTCGCAATGATCGCAGACGACTCGGCTACGTTGACCCGGTGACGGCGGACTTCGACAAGGAGGCGTTGGACGTCGAGGCTTCGGGTCTGCTCGACGGCCTCGAGGGCAGCGCGCGCGCCGAACGCGCCGAACTCATTCCCTGGCTGCTGGAACGCGGTATCACCGTCGAGCAGATTCGCGACTCGTACGAGCCGATGCTTCTGGCGTCTCGTCGGCTGCTCGGTGACGACGGGGCGATGGTCTCGGCGCGGGAGGTCAGCGAAAGCCACGGTATCGACCTCGACCTGCTTCAGCGGATCCAGCACGCGAGCGGCCTGCCCCGGGTGGAGGATCCGGACGCCGCGGTGCACGTGCGAGTCGATGCCGAGGCCGCAGCATTCGCACAGAAATTCATCGACCTCGGATTCAGTCCCGATCAGATCGTGCTCGTCGTGCAGGTGTTGACCGAAGGCCTGACCCGAGCGGCGGACGTCATGCGCTACGCGGCGCTGGCGGCGGTGAGTGAACCCGGCGTCAGCGAACTCGACGTCGCCAAGCGGTCCGAGGCGCTGGTGCTCGAGGTTGCGCCGTTGCTGGGCCCGATGATCACGGACATGCTTCGTTTGCAGCTGCGGCACATGATGGAGACCGAGGCCGTCACCGCCAATGAGCGTGCGGAGGGCATCCCCTTGCCCGGTGCCCGCGAGATCACCATCGCATTCGCGGACCTCGTCGGTTTCACGCGTCTGGGTGAGGTGGTGCCGCCACAGGACTTGGAGAAGCTCGCACATCGGTTGACCGATCTGGCGCGTGAGGTGGCAGCGCCCCCGGTGCGCTACGTCAAGAGCATCGGCGACGAGGTGATGCTCGTGAGCAGTGATGCGACGGCGATGCTCCAGGCCTTGCTCGAGCTCGTCGACGCCACCGAGGCCATCGACGACTTCCCTCGTTTGCGTACCGGCGTGGCGACGGGTCTGGCCGTCAGTCGCGCCGGCGATTGGTTCGGCAGTCCGGTCAACCTCGCCAGTCGGGTGACCAGCGCGGCGCGGCCAGGGGCGATTCTGGTGGCGGAGTCGACGCGTGAGGCGATCGGGGACGACGAGGGGTTCGCATGGTCGTTTGCTGGAGCCCGGCATTTCAAGGGCATCAAGGACGAGGTGAAGCTCTTTCGCGCTCGGCGGGCCGTCGTGTAGTAGTTGAGCCGTCAATCATCTCGTCCCACTGGGCAAGTGGCTCATCGTGCGTTTCTGGACGGGAAACCTTGTCCGAACAACTTTTCAATGTGTCAATCAATAACAGTGCGCGCACTGGTCAGCGGACATATGCTCACCCCCAGGGCTGCTGAGCCCCACAACTAGGAACAGGGGGCAGCCGTGCGATTGACACAGCGCTACCTAACATTGGGATTGGCATTGGCGGTGGCGCCGATCACGATTGTCGTCGCTGCGCCCCAGGCTATGGCCGATTGCACTTACAGCGGTGGGTCCACCGTATGCGCGCAAGGGGAGGTCCGCGGTGCGGACGGGGTGCCGAGGGCGGCGACTGCGGCCGTCCCCTATCCCTGCGAAAACGACTGGTATTGCGGCACCGACTGGGACCTCGACGTCGGCTGGGATCCGGGTCCGAACCGTCCCGGCATAGGCGGTCCCATTATCGGTCGGCCGGGCCGAGGCCGTTGAGCGACTACACCATGACCCGTCAACCACTCGATGAACGTCAACCACTCGATGAACGTCAACCACTCGATGAAGGAGCCAACATGTTTCCCTCAGCACGCCCAGCGCGCCGCGCGATAACGGGAGCGATCGGTACCGGCCTCGTGGCTGGTGCAATGCTTTTCGGTGCCGCTACGGCAATGGCCGAGCCGACTCCGCCGCCGCCACCTCCGCCGGCGCCCGCTGCACCGGCGTGCACAGCCGCCGAACTAGCGCTGGTGATGTCGGGCGTCACGTTCAACACGTCGGTCTACCTCACCGACAACCCCCCGGTGAACGATTTCTTCACGAGCCTGAAGGGCCAGCCCAAGGACCAGATCAAGGACAAGGTCCAGGCTTACTTGGACGCCAATCCGCAAGTCCAGACTGAGCTTCAGGCCATCCGGCAGCCCTCCCGTGACTTCCGCGAACGTTGTGGGCTTCCGGAGACCCCCTGACTCGGGGACGGCGCCAGTCATCCCCTCCGGGATGAGGTGGTCTCCAGTGGTCGCACTTTGGGCCGACGAGGCGCCGGCGACTAGCGCCGCGCGCTGAACCGTCGCAGCCGCAGACTGTTGGTCACCACGAACACCGAACTGAAAGCCATTGCGGCCCCGGCGATAATGGGGTTCAGCAGCCCCATCGCGGCCAACGGAATTGCGGCGACGTTGTAGGCGAACGCCCAGAACAGATTGCCCTTGATGGTGCGCAATGTCGCGCGGGACAGCCGGATCGCATCGGGGACCGCGCGGAGGTCGCCGGTCACCAGCGTCAGGTCGGAGGCTTGGATTGCCACGTCGGTGCCGGTGCCCATCGCGAGCCCAAGGTCGGCTTGGGCCAACGCCGCCGCGTCGTTGACGCCGTCGCCGATCATCGCCACCACCTTGCCGTTGGCCTGCAACGTCTTGACGTGGTCGACCTTGTCGGCGGGCAGCACCTCCGCGATCACCTGATCGACGCCCACCTGTGCGGCCACCGACGCGGCGGCGCGGGCGTTGTCCCCGGTGAGCAGCACCGGCGTCAGCCCGAGCGCACGCAGCTCCGAAATCGCCTCTGCGGCAGAGTCCTTCACGGTGTCAGCGACGACGATCGCGGCGCGGATGTCGTCGTCCACCGCGAGCCACACCGGGGTGTGCCCCTGCGCTTCGGCGACTTCGGCGGCGGCAAGCAGCACGTCGGGAGCCGACAGTCCCCGCTCGTCGCGCAGCCACGATAGCCGGCCGACCGCGACGGCGTGCCCCTCCACCGTCCCGCTGACGCCGTTGCCGCCGTGATTCACGAAATCGGTGACGACGGGAAGGGGACCGGCCTCCGCGGCCTTTGCCGCCACCGCACGCGCGATGGGATGTTCCGAGCCGCGCTCCAATGCGCCTGCCCACCTGAGCATTTCGGGTCTATCGGGGTGAACGTTCGTCACCGTCATGCGTCCCGTTGTGACGGTGCCCGTCTTGTCCAGCACCACGGTGTCGACGCGGCGGGTGGACTCGAGCACCTGCGGACCCTTGATCAGGATGCCCAGCTGCGCCCCCCGCCCGGTTCCGACCAGCAGCGCCGTCGGCGTCGCCAACCCCAGCGCGCACGGGCAGGCGATGATGAGCACCGCAACGGCGGCCGTGAACGCCGTATCCGCCGAACCGCCCGCGAGCAGCCAGCCCGCCAACGTCAGTAGCGCCAGCCCGATGACGATCGGAACGAAAACGGCCGACACCCGGTCGGCCAACCGCTGCACCGCGGCCTTGCCGCTCTGCGCCTCGGCGACCAGTCGCGCCATCTGTGCCAGTTGCGTGTCCGCGCCGACCCGCGTGGCCCGCACGTGCAACAGGCCGCCCACGTTCACGGTCGCGCCCACTACGTCGTCGCCGGGACCGACCTCGACCGGCACGGGTTCCCCGGTCAGCATCGCGGCATCGACCGCCGACGTGCCTGTCGTGACGACGCCGTCGGTGGCGACCTTCTCCCCGGGCCGTACGACGAATACGTCCCCGACCGCGAGTTCGCCGATGGGAGTGCGGGCTTCCACACCGTCGCGAACGATCGCGACGTCCTTGGCGCCCATGTCGAACAGTGCACGCAACGCAGCGCCGGACTGCTTCTTGGCCCGCGCCTCGAGATGGCGACCGGTGAGCACGAACGTGGTGACGATCGCCGCGACTTCCAGATACACGTGGTGCGACGTGCCGGCGACCAGTTGCCACGCCGACCACGCGTACGCGGCGAGCACGCCGACCGAGATCAAGGTGTCCATGGTGGCGGCGCCATGGCGCAGATTGGTCAACGTCGCTTGGTGGAACGGCCACGCTGCCCACAGCACCACCGGGGTGGTCAGCGCCAATGCCAACCACGTCCCACCGGCGAACTGCAGGGCCGGCACCATCGACAGCATCAGGACTGGCAGGCTCAGCGCCGCCGATACAACCAGCCGACGCGGGTATGACTCCTCGGCGGAGTGGTCGACGGGCTTCAGCGATGCGCCGTATCCGGTGGATTCGACGGCGGCCACCAGCTCCGCGGGAGTGACGTTGGCGGGCGCTTCGATCGCGGCTTGTTCGGTCGCGAAGTTCACACTGGCGTGCACGCCGTCGATCCGGTTGAGCCGCTTCTCGATTCGGCCGGCACACGACGCGCACGTCATCCCGTCGATGGCGAGGGTGACGGTGGTCGTGCTCATGCCGACCGGGCGACGTCGTACCCGGCGTCCTCGATGGAGGCCGCGATGGCGGCGTCATCCGCCGTGCCGGCCACCCGTACGGCGGCGCCGACCAGATCGACGTCGACGCCGGTGACTCCAGGCAGTGCGGAGACAGCGGACGTGATGGCCGCGACGCAATGGCCGCAACTCATCCCGCGTACTTCCAAGACGACGCTCATGTGTCCATTGTATACCCATAGGGGGTATGGGTAGTCACTACCGCCGGTGCGCCGCTGCGACCCCTACGGACGCTACTGCGCCGTGGCGAACTGCACGCCCTCCGACGGTTGGACGATGACGAAACCCTGGCCGTAGAACGACACTTGCACCGCTTCGCCCGAGCCACGCCCGATCAGTGCACCCGCCTTGAAGCTCGTCTTCAGCTGGGTCTGCAGGTTCGCCGACCACGCCACCACGGCATTGGTGTCGGCGAACGTCGGTGCCTCCGCGGCGTTGAGCACCACCGGCGGCCCGTCGGTGGTCAACGCCACCCAGCCGGAGCCACGCAGGGTCGTGTTGAAGAGTCCTCCGGTCGCGATGCTGCCCCCCTTCACGCGTTCGATGTTCCAGTCGAGGCTGGACGAGAACGCGAGCACGTTCTTGCCGCTGATCGACAGGCCGGCGTTCTGCAGGTTCAGCATGTGCACGTCCTGCGCCCGCTCAGCAAGGAACACGTCGCCCTGGCCTTGGCACCGCATCAAGGGGAGGCCCTCGCCGGTCAGCGCCTTCTTGATGAATTTCGAGGCGCCGCCGCCCTCAAAGGCGAAATCCACGTTGCCCTGATAGGCGACCATCGAGCCCTGTCGCGCCATGAAGGGTTCGCCGAGGCGCACGCGGAGCATCTTGGAATTCTGGTTGGCGATCGCCTTGGCTTCCTTCTCACTGAAGCGTCCGTCGACCAGATCGCCCGTGATGCCTGCGAAACCGTCCCCCGACGGTTGTGGCGCCGGCTGTCCGCCGGGTGGGCCGCCCCGGGCGCCCGGCGGGGGCGGCCCGCCCATGGGTGCCGTACCGATCCGACCCTGGTGGGACACCTGGTCGGTCCAGTTTCTGCCGTCCCACCAGCGGTGTTCGAACCGGCCCTCGGGGTCGGGTTGCCAGCTGCCCTGTCCAGGTCCAGTCACCGTTTGCTCCCTTGGATTGATGGGTCCATTTCGAAGGTGCCTGACAAGGAACCCTATGGCAAACGGACGAATTCACCCGTGGCACCTCTGCCACGGCGACGTCGTGAACTGGCATCCTGGGCAGATGGCAAAGGAAATCGACCCGGTGCGGGCCAAGAGCGCCGTAGCAGTGGTCAAGCAGCACCCCGGCATGGTGTTGTTCCTCGCGTCCCCGGCGCTCGTCACACTGGGCGTCGTCTGGTGGCTGGCCGGGGCCGGGTGGGCGGCGCTGCTGTTCATAGCCCTGGTGCTGGCCGGCGGGGCAGCCTTGTTGCTGAAGCGCTGACGACGCGGACGTGCTCCGTTCGCCCGTGGTGAACGCGCGCCTGTAAACGCTATATCGGTGTAATCATGTAATCATGAGAACCCATCATCACCGCGGCCGCCCGGGCGGCTGGCAACAAGCACAGCAGCCCGACGCGGGCACCGCGCCCGAATGGATCGCAGGTCGGCTGCCCGAAGGGTGGTTCGTAGGCGACCCGACCGTCGTCATCGACCGTGAGGAGATCACCGTCATCGGCCGCCTGCCCGAACCCGAGGGCGATGAGAGCGAGGCCCGCGCGTCGGGCCGCGCCGCGCGCTTCCGTGAGGAGACCCGCTCGGAGCGCATGCGCATCGCCGACGAGGCCGAACTGCGCTACGGCCGCAAGGTCGCCTGGGGCATAGAAATTGGAGTGGTCGGCTCCGAGAACTACGAGCGAATTCTGTTCACCCACATCGCCGTTCCGGTGATGACACGGCTTAAGCAACCGGAGCGCCAGGTGCTCGACACCCTGGTCGATGCGGGCGTGGCGCGGTCGCGCTCGGATGCGCTGGCGTGGTCGGTACGCCTGGTCGGCCAGCATGCCGACGAGTGGCTGGCCAAGTTGCGCGAGGCGATGTCGACGGTCGACGACCTCCGTGCCGAGGGCCCGCAGCTCTAGCTGGGCACGGCGCCCAACGTACGGTTGTTGCACACGTTTCGCGACTGTGACCGCAAACAACCGTACGTTCGGCGGCTCAGGCGACCCGTTCCACACCGACGAACGTCGAGCTGAGCGTCGACGTCTGTGACAGTGGATCGATGTCGTCGCCGACCAGCAGGTTGCGGTTGACGCCGAACGACTGCGGTTCGGTCCCGCCGCGAGGGTCGAATATCCTTGAACCCCAACCGTGGTCGACCACCACCAGCCCGGCACGCAGTCGGTCGGACAGCGCGGCGTCGAGTTCGATGGCGCCGACGGGCGAGAACACGCGAACTCGATCGCCGTCGGCGATGCCGAGCGCTGCTGCATCCGCCGGATTGATGAGCACTTCGTTGCGCTTGCCGGATGGATGCAAGCCGGGCAGCTCGTTGAGCCAGGAGTTCATCGAATGCCGGTTGCGTCGATTCCCCAACTGGAACGGATAGCCTTCCGGCGCAATGGAAACGGCTGTCGACAGAAGTTCTCGGGTGCGGGCGAGGAACTCCGGTGGAGCGGCATGGACCAACTTGTCGTCGGTACGCAAAGCCTCCTTGAAGTGACCGAACTCCCGTGGACCCAGCACCATGCCGTGCGGATTCGCCACGACGTCACGCCATTTGAGCTTGCGGCCGTTGACCTTTTGCGAAGTGGCAATCAGCAGCCGGTCGATCCAATGCGGGTTGAAGGCAAGGCCCGGGCGGCGGGTGAGTTTGGCGAGCCGACGGGTGCCCGTGATGAAGCCGTTGAGCCCCTTGGCGCGGAAGAGCGGCCTGCGCATGGCGATGGCGAGGTCGATCCAGATCCGCCACTCCTCGCGGGCGCCCGGCGGTGGTTCGACGGCCTTGACGCCGTACTGCACGAACGGCTGGTCGTGCATGCTGCTGGTGAAGGCGGGCAGGTCGTTGCGCTCCAGCCAGTGCACGGCGGGCAGCAGCCAGTGCGCATGCCGGTGGCTTTCCCGCTGCACGAGGTCGACAGCCACCAACAGGTCCAACTGGCCAAGGGCCGCATCGAGTTTCGCGCCGTCCGGGCCGGAAACCACCGGGTTGCCGCAGTTGATCACCATTGCCTTGATCTGTCCGGGACCCGGCGTGGTGATCTCCTCCGGCAGCTCGGCCAGCGCGTGCGCGCCGACGACCATCGGCCTGCCGCGCAACCGGCTGACATGGCTACCGGATTTGACCAGTCCGACCATGCGCAGCGCGTCGACGTAGCCGCGTTCGAAGCGTCTGCCACCGGGGCGGTCCATTCGGCCGGTGATGACGTTGAGCACGTGGCCGAGCCACTCTGCGATGGTCCCCGCCGCATGCAGTGACACTCCGGTGCGTGTCACCACCATGGCACCGCGGGCCGTGGCGAAGTCCCGCGCGACGCGCTCGAGTTCGGAGCGCGGGACGTCGCACCGGTCGGCCAAGTCATCGAGGTCGGCCTCTGCCACCAATGCGCGCAGGTCGGGCACCCCGGTGGCCAACTGCACGCAGTCCTCGTCGTGCTCGAGGCCCTCGTCGAGGATCACCTTCGTCATCGCGAGCAGCAGGGCCCAGTCCTGGCCGGGCCGCACGGCGAGGTGTAGGTCGGCCTTCTCCGCGGACTCGGTGCGCACGGGGTCGACGACGACGAGCGTCGCGCCGGCCTTCTGTCGGTCCAGTGCGCGACGCCAGCCGCCCGGCACCGTCTCCAGCCAGTTCCACGCGGATACGGCGGGGTTGGTGCCGACGAGCAGAAAGTAGTCGCAGTTGTCGATGTCGGAGACCGGGGACATCAGCTGCGACCCGTACATCGCCTGCGCCACGACGTGCATGGCGTTCTGGTCGACCGATCCGACGAAGTACCGGTTGTGGGTGCCGACGGCATCCAGCCAGCCGTTCATGAAGACGAGGTTCGACGACGAGAATCCGGACGGGTTGCCGTAGTAAGCGCCGATCGCGTCGGGCCCGTCGGCGTCGATCAGTGCGTTCATCCTGGCCGCGATGTCGGCGATGGCCTCGTCCCAGCTGGCCTCGACGTACGAGTCGCCGACCCGGCGCATCGGATTGACGATGCGCCGCGGATGTTCGACGAGTTGGTTGGCGGTGCGGCCCTTCGCGCAGAAGTCATGCCAGCTGTGCGGATTCTGCTTGTCGGCCGAGATCTTGAGGATGCGATTGTCCGAGACGGTGACGTCGATGCCGCACGCGGCCAGGCAGTACCGGCAGAAGGTGTGCACCGTGTGGGTGTCGGCCGTGGACGTCGCTCCGGTATCCGCGGCGGGGGCTGGAGCCGTGGTCATGAGGCCATCCTGCCCGACCCGCCAACCGTGGGTCCGTCGATTCGCATTGAGCACACCGCTCACTTCGTCTGGCGATTTGGGCGCGTTTTCGTTTGGTCAGCGACGGTTTCCGCTCACAAACCGCAGGGCTACGCCTGGGTCATGGCCCAGTACTCACCGTGGCGGGCCAGCAGTTCGGCGTGGGTGCCGCGCTCGACGATCTTCCCGGCGTCCATGACGAGGATGACGTCGGCGTCGCGGATGGTCGAAAGGCGGTGCGCGATGATGAAGCTGGTCCGGTCACGGCGCAGTTCGGCCGTCGCCAGCTGGATCAGCAGTTCGGTGCGGGTGTCCACGGAACTGGTCGCCTCGTCGAGGATCAGCAGCCGCGGCTGGGCGAGGATCGCCCTCGCGATCGTGATCAGCTGCTTCTCCCCGGCGCTGACGTTTCCGCCGTCGTCGTTGACCCAGGTCTGGTACCCGTTCGGCAACGTGTGCACGAACCGGTCGACGTGGGCGGCCGTCGCCGCCTCGACGACCTCGTCCTCGGTCGCGTCGGGCCTGCCGTAGGCGATGTTGTCGTAGATGGTGCCGCCGAAGAGCCAGGTGTCCTGCAGCACCATGCCGATCCGCGAGCGCAGTTGGTGGCGGGTCATGGCCGCGACGTCGACGCCGTCGATGAGGATCCGTCCCCCGTCGACTTCGTAGAAGCGCATGAGCAGGTTGACCAGAGTGGTCTTGCCTGCGCCGGTCGGCCCGACGATCGCCACGGTGCTGCCAGGCTCGGCGACGAGCGACAGATCCTCGATGACGGGGGTGCCGCGCCGATAGGCGAAGTCGACGTGTTGGAATTCGACGCGGCCGGCGAACGGATGCTCGGCCGCTGCGGGCGCGGGCGGGTCGGGGGTCTGCTCGTCGGCGTCGAGCAGGTCGAAAACCCGCTCGGCACTGGCGATCCCGGACTGCATGGTGTTGTACATCGCCGCCACCTGGGTGAGCGGTTGGTTGAACTGGCGGACGTACTGGATGAACGCCTGGATGCTGCCGAGCGTGAGTTGGCCCGTCGCCACCTGGATTCCACCGACCACCGCGACGGCGACATAGCTGACGTTGCCGATGAACGTCGTCGCGGGGGACACCAGACCCGACAGGAACTGCGCCCCGAAACTGGCCTGGTACACGTCGTCGTTGAGTTCGCGGAACTTCTCCTCCGCCAGCGCACGATGTCCGAACGTCTTCACCACGGTGAACCCGCTGTAGGTCTCCTCGATGTGGGCGTTGAGCCTGCCGGTGTTGCGCCATTGCGCCACGAACAACCGCTGCGAACGACGCGCGATCGTTCGCGTTGCCAGCAGTGACAACGGCACCGTCAGCACGGTGATTAGCGCCAGCAGCGGCGAGATGACGAGCATCATCACGAACACCGCCACGATGGTCAGCACTGACGTCAGTAGCTGGCTGATCGTCATCGACAACGACGTCTGGATGTTGTCGACGTCGTTGGTGACGCGGCTCAGCACCTCGCCACGCTGCCGACCGTCGAAGTACGACAGGGGGAGCCGATGCACCTTGTCCTCGACGTCGGACCGCAGCGCCACCATGGTGCGCTGCACGGTGACGTTCAGCAGCCGGGCCTGCAGCCAGATGAGCAGGGCTGCAACGAGATACAGACCTAAAGCCAGCAGCAGCGTGCGGCCGATGGCGTCGAAGTCGACGCCGTGGCCGGGGACGACGTTCATGCCGGACAGCAGGTCGGCGAAGCTGTCGTCGCCCCGCGCCCGCGCGGCGTCGATGGCCTGCTCCTTGGTGAGGCCGGCCGGCAGTTCGCGCCCGATGACGCCGTTGAACAACAGGTCGGTTGCGTGGCCGAGCACCCGCGGTCCGATCACCCCGATCGCGATGCCGCCGATGCCCAACAGCAGCACCGTCGCGGTCAGGGTCCGTTGTGGGGTAAGCCGTTTCACCAAGCGCACCGCCGAACCGCGGAAGTCGCGGGAGCGCTCCGTGGGCGTCTGCACCATCCCGGCCATGGGCCGTCCCACCGGGGCGCTCATCGCGCATCCCCGGCGGAGTCCGATGTCGCCGGCCGGGCGGATCCGGCGACCGCCTGAGAGTCCGCGAACTCGGCGTAGATGGGGCAGTCGGCCAGCAACGCCGCGTGCGTGCCGATGCCCACGACCATGCCGTCGTCGACGACGACGACCTGATCCGCCTCGGCGACCGTCGAAATACGTTGCGACACTATGAGTACGGTGGCAGTCGCCGACACCTCGCGTAGCGCGGCGCGGACTCGGGCGTCGGTGCGCACGTCGAGCGCGGAGAAGGCGTCGTCGAACAGGTAGATGGCGGGTCGCCGGATGACGGCGCGCGCAATGGCAAGGCGTTGGCGCTGTCCGCCCGAGAAGTTGATGCCGCCCTGTGCGACGGCCATGTCCAGTCCATCGGGGTGTGCCGCTACGAACCCGTCGGCGGCCGCCACGCGCAGCGACTCCCACATCTCGTCGGCGGTGGCGTCGGCCTTGCCGAAGCGTAGGTTCTCGGCGACCGTTCCCGAGAACAGATACCCGCGCTGCGGCACCAGCCCGATCGTCGCCCACAACTGTTCGACGTCGTAGTCACGCACGTCGACGCCGTCGATGCGGACCGCGCCATCGGTTACGTCGAACAGCCGGCAGATCAACGAGATCAGCGTCGACTTGCCCGAGCCCGTCGAGCCCACCACCGCGGTCGTGGTTCCGGGTCGTGCGGTCAACGAGACATCTTGCAGCACTGGACGATCGGCACCGGGGTAGCAGAACGTGGCGGCGTCCAGCGTGATCGAGCCGCGGACCGAGTCGGGCCGTACGGGTTGTGCTGGGCTGGCGATCGCGGGGGCGGTCGCCAGCACGGCATTGATGCGTTCGGCGCACACGGACGCACGCGGCAGGATCACCAGAATGATGGTCGCCAGCAGCACCGCCATCAGGATCTGCATGAAGTAGGACAGGAACGCGATCAGCGAGCCAACCTGCATCTGGCCGTCGTCGATCCGCATGCCGCCGAACCAGATCAGCGCGACGCTGGACACGTTGATCACCAGTGTGGTCACGGGCAGCATCAACGCCTGCCAACGCCCGACCGTCAGTGCGTTGTCCGACAACTCCTGGCTGGCCTCGCCGAAACGAGCGCGCTCGAACGGTTCCCGCGCGAACGCTCGGATCACCCGGATGCCCGAAAGCTGTTCGCGCATTACGCGGTTGATGTTGTCGATCAACCGCTGCATTATGCGGAACAAGGGCAGCAGGTGCGAGACGATCCAGTAGTTGGCGACCGCCAGCACCGGAACGCTCACCAGCAAGAGCCACGACAACCCGGCGTCCTGGTGGATCGCCATCGCGATGCCACCGACGCTCATGATGGGCGCGGTGATCAGCATGGTGCACGTCATCTGCACCAGCAATTGGATCTGTTGAACGTCATTGGTGGTGCGGGTCAGCAGCGTCGGTGCACCGAATCGAGCCGTCTCCTGCGCCGAGAGTCCCGTCACGTGGTGGAAGATCGCCGAGCGCAGGTCGCGGCCGAACCCCATCCCTGCCCGAGACCCGAAGTACACGGCGCCGACGGCGCACACCACCTGCCCGGCGGTGACCGCGAGCATCATGCCGCCGAGTTCGGTGATGGTGTCGCTGTCACCCTTCGCGACGCCATCGTCGATGATCGCCGCATTGATGGTCGGTAGATACAGAGACGCCAGCGTGCTGATGACCTGGAACACTGCGACGATGCCCAGCAAGCCGCGGTACGGCCGCACGTACTGTCGCAGCAGTGCCCAGAGCATCTCGTAACTGTCGCATACGTTGCGGGCGGGATCGTCTTCTGCCACGGCCGGCGTGTGACGTAAAAAGAGCAGGTCAATCGGCATGTCGGTGCGTGTCGATCTGGGCTGCCGCTACAGTTGCGGGCGTGATTGGAACACGTGGCGACCTGTGCACGGGCGGGATCCCGTCGCTGCGCTCGCCCAACATGCGCAACGCGAAGGTGCTGGTCGCAGCCGCCGCGGCGATGATCCCGTTGCTGGCGGCCTGTTCTGGGTCGGGCGACTCGACGGGGCCGGACGTGCCGCAGACCACAGGCCCCGGCCCGGCAGGGGCGGCGACGCACGGGCCGTCCTTCCTCGAGTGCGGCGGTGTCAGCGACGAAGAGGTCGCCAAGCAGACGCGCGTCACCGGACTGGTCAACACGGCAAAGAACTCGGTCGGGTGCCAGTGGTTGGCCGGCGGCCAGATCACCGGGCCGCACTTCTCGTTCTCCTGGTACCGCGGCAGCCCCATCGGTCGCGAGCGCAAGACCGAAGAGTTGACGCGGACGAGCGTGGAGGACATCAACATCGAGGGCCACGACGGGTTTATCGCCTACAGCGACGACACCAACCCCGGCACCAACCTGGGCATCAGCCTGTGCGAGGTAGGCATTCAGTTCGATGACGACTTCATCGAGTGGTCGGTCAGCTTCAACGAGAAGCCGTTCCCCGACGCCTGCGAGGTCGTCAAGGAGCTCACCCGCCAATCGATCGTGAACGCGAAATGAGCGGGCCTACGACGGGCCGCCGGGTCATGGCGGGAGTGATGGCCGTGCTCGCGGCGACGACCTTGACCGTTGGGTGCGGGCGAACCGTGGAGGGCGCGGCCACCAAGGCCGGTGCCGGCGACGTGCCGCGCAACGACAATTCGGAGAAGAAGTATCCGAACTTGCTCAAGGAATGCGACGTGCTGACCACCGACATCCTCGCCCAGACCGTCGGAGCGGACCCGCTCGACATCCAGAGCACCTTCGTCGGCGCGATCTGCCGCTGGCAGGCGCTGAACCCGGCTGGTCTCATCGACATCACCCGGTTCTGGTTCGAGCAGGGCAGTTTGGCCAACGAGCGTCAGGTGGCGCAGAAGCTGAACTATCAGATCGAGGACCGCAGAATCAACGGCGTCGACTCGATCGTGCTGAAGACCACCGACGCGAACGGCGCGTGCGGGGTGGCCAGTGATGCGGCAGGCGTGGTCGGGTGGTGGGTGAACCCTCAGGTGCCGGGCATCGACGCGTGTGGCATGGCGATCAAGCTCATGGAGCTGACGCTCAATACCAATAGCTGAGCGCTTGCGCGAAGAACGTTCAGCTGATGAGCGCTTGCGCGAAGAACGTTCAGCGAGGCACGTGGAACGCGACGAGCGTCGCGCCACCCCCTTCGAGCCGGTCCCAGGGCGCGGCGGTGCGGAGCATCGCGATCGCCGACGTCGGGTACTTCAGTGACATCTGTTCGATCACCGTGGGATCGCCGTCGCCGGCGAGCCGCAGCGCCAATTCCGAGGTGGTCGGCTCGTGACCGATGACCAGCAGCGTGTGAACGTCTGCGGTGAATAACGGGCTCAGCCCATTGATCACCTCGAGCGTGGCATCCGGCGACGAGTCGTAGAGCCGGTCGACGAACTGAGTGGGTGCGTCGATGCCCGTGCGGGCCAACGTCTCCCTGGTCCGCGTCGCCGTCGAGCAGAGCACCGCGTCGACGCCGGGCGCGTTGGCGCGGATCCAATCGCCTGCGAGGCCGGCCTCCCGGACGCCGCGCGGGGCCAGCGGCCGTTCGTGGTCGGGCACTCCGTCCGGATAGCCCGACTTGGCATGTCGCAGCAGCAGCAACGTGCGGTCTGGTGTGCTCACCCGATCTACCGTAGCCGCACATGCCGCGCGAGGTCCGCAGACTTGTCGGTCTGCGGACCTACACTCGCGATGCCCCAGAAAAGGAAGGAGGGCCACCCCGATGCGTTTCATTCACACCGCCGACTGGCAGCTCGGCATGACCCGTCACTTCCTCAACGGTGAGGCACAGCCGCGGTATTCGGCTGCCCGCCGCGACGCGGTCGCCGGGCTCCGTGACCTCGTCGCCGAAACCAATGCCGAGTTCGTCGTCGTGGCAGGCGACGTGTTCGAGCACAATCAGCTCGCACCACACGTCGTCGGGCAGTCGTTGGAGGCCATGCGTGCCATCGGGGTCCCGGTGTATCTGCTTCCCGGCAACCATGATCCGCTCGATGCGGGGTCGGTGTACACCAGTGCACTGTTCACCTCCGAGTGCCCCGACAATGTCGCGGTGCTCGACCGCACTGGCCCCCACGAGGTGGCGCCGGGGACGCAGATCATCGCGGCCCCTTGGCGTTCCAAGTCGCCCACCTGCGACCTGGTGGCCGAGGCGCTCGACGGCCTACCCGCCGACGGCGTCACGCGCATCCTCGTCGCGCACGGCGGTGTCGACGTGCTTGACCCCGACCCCGACAAGGCGTCGGTCATCGGGTTGGCTGCGGTGGAGGCGGCGCTCGCGCGCGGTGTGCTGCACTATGTCGCCTTGGGCGACAAGCACTCTCGCACACCCGTGGGCACCACCGGCCGTGTCTGGTACTCGGGCTCGCCCGAGGTCACCAACTACGACGACGTCGAGTCTGATCCGGGACACGTGCTGGTCGTCGACGTCGACACCGACGATCCGTGTCGGCCTGTTCACGTAACTGCACGGCATGTCGGCCGGTGGAGATTCGTCACCCTGAGGCACGCGGTGGACGGCGCCCGCGACGTCACCGACCTCGGGCTCAACCTCGACCTGATGACTGACAAAGAGCGCACGGTGGTGCGGCTGGCACTCACCGGTTCGCTGACCGTCACCGAGAAGGCGCAACTCGACGCGTGCCTCGACAAGTACGAGCGGTTGTTCGCCGCGTTGACGACGTGGGAGCGGCACACCGACATCGCGGTGATCCCGTGTGACGGTGAGTTCGACGGGCTCGGCGTCGGCGGGTTCGCGGCGGCGGCGGTGGACGAACTGGTAGCGGCTGTGCGGGCAGGCGGAGCGCAGGCTGATGAAGCGCACGCGGCGCTCGCGCTGCTCCTGCGGCTGGTCGACAAGGGGAGTGCGGCGTGAAGCTGCACCGGCTGGTCCTGACGAACTACCGCGGAATCACTCACCGCGAGATCGAGTTTCCCGAGCGCGGAGTTGTCGTGGTCAGCGGGGCCAACGAGATCGGCAAGTCATCGATGATCGAGGCGTTGGACCTGCTGCTGGAAGCGAAGGACCGCTCGGCCAAGCGGGAAGTCAAGCAGGTCAAGCCGACGCACGCTGATGTCGGCACGGAGATCTTGGCCGAGATATCCACTGGCCCTTATCGTTTCGTGTACCGCAAGCGCTTCCACAAGCAGGCTTTGACGGAACTCTCGGTGATCGCGCCGCGCCGCGAGCAGCTGACCGGCGACGAAGCGCACGAGCGCGTGCTGGCCATTCTCGAAGAGACCGTCGACATGGAACTCTGGCGCGCGCAGCGCGTGTTGCAATCGGCGTCGACGGCGCCCGTCGACCTGTCCGGCAGCGACGCCCTTTCCCGCGCCCTCGACGTCGCGGCGGGTCAGGCGGTGGCGCTGTCGGGTTCGGAGCCGTTGCTCGTCGACCAGATCGATGCGGAGTACCGGCAGTACTTCACACCCACCGGTAGGCCCACGGCCGACTTGTTGGCCGCGACCAAGCGGCTCGAACAGGCCGCCGAAGAGTCGGCCCGATGCGTGGCGGCTGTCGTAGAGGTCGACGATGCGGTGGTTCTGCACGGCGAGCTCACGGAACGGCTCGCGCGCCTTTCGCTGGACCGTGCGGCGGCGGTGCAGCGCCTCGAGGTCGCCCAGCGCGCAGCGGCCGCCGTCGCCACGCTCACCGAGCGGGTGGGTCAGGCGTGCGCGTTCGCCGACGCCGTTGCGTCCGCGCATGCGGCGTCCGTCCTCGCCGTCGAGCAGCGCACCGGACTGTGCAATGACGTCGACGTGCGCGCTGCGGCCATCATCGAGATGGGCGCATCCGTGGAACACGCGGTGGCCGAGCAGGCGGCGGCGCGCACCGCCTGCGATGCGGCCGCGACGGCGGCGGGTGCCGCACGCGCCGCGATGGAGCACGGCGACGCCAGGGTGCAGGCCGCCCGCCGGACCGTCGATGCCGTTGCGCGACGCGTAGAAGCCGAGCGGCTCGCCCGCCGCGTGACCAAACTCGACGCGGCGCAAAGCGACCTGCGTGACTGCGAGGCGACGCTGGCATCGATCAGGGTGTCGGCCGCGGTGATGAAGGCCATCGAGACGGCCAACTCGGCGGTCGAGCGGGCGAGCATGCAGGCTGAATTAGCCTCGGCGAGAGTGGAAGTCACGGCGGCCGCCGACGTCGCGGTGAGGATCGCGGGCGAACCGGTCGAACTCGTCGCGGGGGCCACCCATTCCGTCGTCGCCGGCGCGACCACCGCCGTCGAGGTGCCGGATCTGCTGACGGTGCGGGTCGTCCCGGGGGAGCCCGCCGCCGACTCTCAAGCCTTGCTCGACGCCGCGCGCCAGCATCTCGCGTCGCTGTTGGACGGCGTGGGCGTGCCCGACGTTGCCGCCGCCCGCACTGTCGATGAACGGCGTCGCGAGCTTGCTTCCGACCGGGACCGCCTGAGGGCCACGTGCGACGGACTGCTCGGTGACGATGACCTCGAGGTGCTGCGGACCCGGCTTGCCGAGCTGCGGGCGAACGTGCCCGTCGACTGCGTGGGCGATGCCAACGCCGCGCGTGCCGAACTCGATGCGGCAGTTGCCGCGCATCGCAAGGCCGTCGACCACTCGGACGTGCTTCGTGCGGCGGCCGAACTGGCAGCGGCCCAGGCTGCCGAGCAGACTACCGTGGCGACGGTGCTGATGGAGAAGTTGACATCGGTGCGGGCCGAGTTGGCCGTCGCGACCGACAAGCTCGCTCAGCAGCGCGGATCGGTCACCGACGATCAACTCGCGAAGACGGCCGACGCCGACGCGGAGCGTGCGCGGAATACAGCGGCCCAGGCGGAAGCTCTCGCCGCCGAGCTCGCCGGGTTGGCGCCCGACGCCGTCGCCGTGGAACTCGCGGAGGCCAGCCAGGCCGCCGACACCCTCGCCCAACGGCATGGGGAGGTCGGCGAGCAGCTCCGGGACGTGGCCGCGCAGCTGAAGGTCTTCGGCAGTGAGGGCCGCAAGGGCAGGCTCGATGCCGCCGAGGCGGAGCATGAACACGCCGAGGCCGAGCATGTCCGCTTGCGGCGCCTCGCGAGCGCGGCGGACTTGTTGCGGTCCGTGATGACGCGGCACCGTGACGCAGCCCGGCTGCGCTACGTCGACCCGTTCCGACGGGAGGTGGAGCGGTTGGGCCGCATCGTGTTCGGCGACGACTTCGAAGTCGAAGTCGACGGAGACCTGCGGATTTGCAGCCGCACCCTGGGAGGCCGAACCGTGGCGTACGAATCACTGTCGGGCGGAGCCAAGGAACAGCTGGGCATCGTGGCCCGACTGGCCAGCGCGGCGCTCGTGGCCAAGGAGGACGGCGTACCGGTGGTCATCGACGACGCGCTGGGCTTCACCGACGCTGCGCGGCTCGCCAAGATGGGCGAGGTCTTCAACGCGGTCGGTGGTGATGGGCAGGTCATCGTTCTGACGTGCAGTCCCGAGCGCTACTCCGCAGTAACCGGCGCGCGACATCTCGAATTGACCACGGCGTCAGCACCTTCCCCCTAAACTCTCGCGACGTGATTGCCGACTACATCGTCGTGGGGACCGGATCGGCCGGAGCAGTGGTTGCCAATCGGCTCAGCGAGGCTGCTGGTGTCCAGGTGACCGTCCTCGAGGCCGGCCCGCAGGACAAGGACAGGTTCATCCACATTCCGGCCGGCTTCCCACGGCTCTTCCGCACGGAAGTCGACTGGAACTACGTGACCGAGCCGCAGAAGGAACTGGACGGCCGAGCGATCTACTGGCCGCGAGGCAAGACAGTCGGCGGGTCGTCGTCGATGAACGCCATGATGTGGGTGCGCGGGTTCGCCGCGGACTACGACGAGTGGGGTGAACACGCGGGCGAATCGTGGAGCTTCGCGCGGATTGCGAAGTACTTCCACCGCATCGAGCAGGGCCGATTGGTGATCTCCGAGCAGCGCAGCCCGCGCAGCTCGACCGGTGCGTGGCTGACCGCAGCCACTGAGTGCGGGTACCAAGTCGAAGACCCCAATCTCGATGTCCCGGAAGGATTCTGCGAAACCCGCGTGACGCAGCGACGGGGCGCGAGGTGGAGTACCGCCGACGCGTACCTCAAACCGGCGTTGCGCAGACCCAACCTCCGGCTGCTCACCAATGCGACCGCGACGCGGGTGGTGATCGAAGACGGCCGCGCGGTGGGGGTGGAGTACCAACGGGACGGGCGGCGGCAGGTAGCGAAGGCCCGCCGCGAGGTCGTGCTGTGCGGCGGCACCATCAACTCTCCGCAACTGCTGATGCTGTCAGGCATCGGCGATCGGGAACGCCTGGCCGATCACGGCATCGACGCGGTCCGGCACGTCCCCGAGGTCGGCCAGAACCTGATGGACCACCTGTGCGTGCCGCTCGGATTCGATGCAGAGCAGGACACCCTGTTCGCCGCGGGTCGGCCTTCGGAGTTGGTCAACTACCTGGCCCGGCGGCGTGGGATGCTCACGTCCAACGTCGGTGAGGCCTACGGGTTCGTCCGGAGCAGGCCCGACCTAGCGCTGCCCGACCTCGAGCTGATCTTCGCGCCGGCGCCGTTCTTCGACGAGGGCATCGGCGATCCCTACCATCGGCATGCCGTCGTCATGGGCCCCATCCTCTTGAAGCCCAAGAGTCGCGGGAGCATCACGCTGCGTTCGGCCGACCCCCACGACAAGCCGGTCATCGACCCGCAGTATCTCAGCGATCGCGAGGGGATCGACAAAGCTGCGTTGATGGAGGGGCTGCGGATTACGGCTCGCATCGTGCAGGCGCCCGCCATGCAGTCCGTGCTCGGTGCCATCGCGCGCCCGTCCGGTGCCACCGAATTGACCGACGACACCCTCGAGACGGCGCTGAAGACGTTGTCGCACACGCTGTATCACCCGGTGGGTAGTTGCCGGATGGGCAGCGACGAGGCCAGCGTGGTGGATCCGCAGCTGAGGGTGCGGGGTGTCCACGGTCTGCGGGTGGCCGACGCATCGGTGATGCCGGCGATCATTCGCGGCCATACCCACGCTCCGAGCGTGCTGATCGGCGAGAAGGCTGCCGACCTCATCAGGTCGGCCACGACCTGACCGCTGCCTGCCGGAAGCTGCAGTAGACGTTCACAGCGAACACCCGCTGGGTCGGGAAGCACCCAGGGTGCCGACGGCTATCGACGGTGGACTGCGGCGGGCACAATGGCAAACGATGACGATGAACGCCAAGCGCCGCAGGGCCCACGCCAGGTTGGCCGCGCTGCCGGGCGTGCGTCCGGTCCGAAGGCCGATCGGCCCCGACGGGGGCGAATTCGACCTCTACTACGTGCGCGCGGGCCGCAAGTCGGCGCATCCCGTCGTGATCATCCCCGGAGGACCCGGTGCTGCGTCGATCGCGTTGTACCGCGGCCTGCGTCGACGGGCAGTGGCCGACGGGCTCGACGTCATCATGGTCGAACACCGCGGGGTGGGCATGTCGCGGCACGACGACTCTGGAGCCGACCTGCCCGCCGAGGCGCTGACCATCGAATACGCCGTCGACGACATCGCAGCGGTGCTCGACGATGCCCAGGTCGAGCAGGCGGTGATCTACGGGACGTCGTACGGCACCTATCTGGCGGCGGGACTCGGGGTGCGTCACCCGGGGCGCGTGCACGCCATGGTCCTCGACTCGCCGCTGCTCTCGGCTGACGACATCGACGTGGCCCGACAAGCCGCCCGTCGGTCGCTTTGGGATGGGGACGACCCGGAAACCGCCGAATTGGCCCCCAAGGTCCGCCGACTCGTCGACGACGGCGTGCTCACCCCGGCGTCCGCCCAGCTCGCGGTGGGCATGTACGGACTCGTCGGTCCTGACGTCCTTCGACGTCAGCTCGACCTGTTGCTGACCGGACGGGACTTGTTGTGGGCCGCGATCGGCCGGGGCTCCCGGATGTTCCTCGAGAACAAGACGCCGTATCACCACGAGCCCGACCTGGTTGAGCGAATCGGCTACCGCGAGTTGAACTACGGTGCGGTGCCCGATGGCCGGCCGCTGGACCCGGCAGTGTCGTTTCGCGAAATCGCAACCGGGGAAGTCGAATTCGACACAGAACCGTTTGACCTGATCAGCGAGATGCCGAAGTTCGACTGGCCCACCGTCGTCGTCTCGGGCCGGCGCGATCTGATCACGCCACCGGCGGTGGCGCGCCGGATCGCCGCGTTGATCCCCAACTCAGTGCTCGTCGAACTACCGACCGTCGGCCACAGCCTCATCGACACCAAGGAGCGGGCCGCGCTCGAGGTCGTGAAGGCCGTCAATGCCGGCCGGATCGACGAATTGCCCGGTCGGGCCGCCCAGCTCGGGGCTGCCCCGCCAGTGCTCAGCGTCCGGTTGCTGTCCTGGGCGATGGACGTCGGCGCGGTCGCCGAATCCGCGGTCCCCGCCGTGGTGCCGCGCCTGGTGCGCCGCGTCGCACACTAGGGCTTCATGAACCCGATCGCGGTGTAGTTCAGGTCCCCGATGCCTGCCGGGCCGAAGTTGGCCAAGTTGCTGCGCACGGCGACGTTGCCGGCACTCTGGAAGAGGGGGAGGCTGAACCCGATGTTCCAGATCATCTTGTCCAGTTCGTTGGCGAACTCGCGGGCCTTGGTCGGATCCAGCTCGGACAGCGTTTCCTCGATCTTGGCGTCGATCTCCGGGCTGCCGATCTTGCCCTTGTTCCCGCTGCCGTTGATGGCGTAGATCTGCGTCAGGCTGGAGAGCGCGAAAGCGTCACCCCCGTATGCGAATTGGACGATGTCGAAATTTCCTGGGTTCACGTAGTCGCTGAACAAGGAGCCGCCCGCGACGGCATTCAATTGGAGCTTCACGCCAATCTGCGCCAGGTTGGCTTGCGCAATCTTTGCAATCGCCCTGGTGCTGTCGGCATCGTAGAAGACGTCGCGGATGGTCAGTTGCCGACCGTCCTTCTCGCGGAACTGACCGTTCATCGTCCACCCCAACGCGTCGAGGTCCCGCTTTGCGGCCTCGGCATCGAAGGGAATGCTGTTGTCCTGGTAGCCCTCTTGACCCGCCAGGTAGATGTGGTTGTTCAACGGTCGAGGCGTGTCGACCAGCCCGCGCTGACTGATGTTGGCGATGGCTTGCCGATCGATGCCCTTCATGACCGCCAGCCGAAGCTTGGGATCGGCCAGAATGGAACCCTCGGCACCGTTGAAGGTGAAGTGATACCAGCTGGCCGCAGGCGCCCGGCGTATCGAGACTCCTTGCATGCCCTGCGCGAGCTTGAGGTCGTCCAGGCTGGCGAGCCCGACCGCGTCGATCGCACCGTTCTGCAGCGCGGGAATCTTGGCCTCGTCCGCGAGCACGGTGTAGCTGATGGAGTTCAAGTGCGGCGGTGTGCCCCACCACTTCGGGTTGCGGGTCAACGTGATGCGTTGCGCACCCTTGTCGATGTTCGACACGATGAAGGGCCCTGCGGACGGTCCGGGGCCGTTGAGTTGTGCGGTCTCGAACACCTGGGGATTGGCCGTCACCGCCTTCGGATACAGCACGGTGTTGCCCGCGAACATGCCCTGCCAATCCGCGTAGTGGGCGGCGAACGTGATGACGGCCTGCCGATCGTCGACCCCCCTGGTCACGGACGCCACGCGCTCGCTGCCGTTGGGGGCGGCGATCCGGTACGCGGGGTCGATGCCCTTGGTGGCGTTGATCTGGCTGGCGATGTCCTCCCAGGTGATCGGCGTGCCATCGCTCCACACCGCCTTGGGGTTGATGGTGTAGGTGACCTCTTGCGGGTCGGTCTTGGTCAGTTGAACGTCGGTGAAGTAGTCGTGATTGACCGAGGTCTCGCCGCTGGGCGAGATGACGAAGGCGCGCGGCATGGTGGGCCGCAGCATCGAGCCGAGCTCGCCGAGGTTGCCATCGATGTGCAGGGTGTTGAAGTTCGGCGGATAGCCCGACAGGGCCAACCGGAGGTCGCCGCCGTCCTGCAGACTGGCCGGGTCCTGGGGATTGATGTCATTGGTGGCGCCGAGTTCGGCATTGCCACCCGCGGACGGGGCGGGCTCGTCGCCGCCGGAGCACGCCGTCAGGGACAGTGCCACGGCAAGCACCGTGACGGTCAATCGTCGAATGATCACCCCGCCGATGGTAAGGGCAGTTACGTCGTGGGTGCCGTACCGGCGGGCAAATGAGGTGCAGCGGTCGCAATCGCGATCATCCGACCGTCGGCTGGGGCACCGCTGCCAACAGCCGCCGGGTGTACTCGTGTCGTGGGTTGTCGAACACGTCGTCGGCATCGCCCTGCTCGACGACGGCGCCCTTGAACATCACCGCCACGTGGTGTGCGAGATGTCTGACCACCGAGAGGTCATGCGACACGAACAGATAGGCCAGCCCGAACTGCTGCTGCAGGTCGAGCAGCAGGTTGATGATGCCGGCCTGGATCGACACGTCGAGTGCGGAGACCGGTTCGTCGAGGGCGAGGATCTTGGGCTGCAGCGCCAATGCGCGGGCGATGCCGATGCGCTGCTTCTGGCCACCCGAGAACTCGGCGGGATACCGGCTCGCGTCCTCGCGGCGCAGGCCCACGATCCCGAGCAGTTCGGCGACCCGGTCGGCGACCCGCTGTTTGTCGAATCCGTTGGCGGTCAACGGTTCCGCGAGCACCTCGAACACCGGCAGCCGGGGATCGAGCGACGCGACCGGGTCCTGGAAGACGACCTGTAGGTCGCCCCGGAGCGCGCGGCGTCCGGCCCCGTCCAGCGTAGCGACGTCCTGGCCGAGCACCTCGATCGAACCACCCTGCGGCGCAGTCAGTTCCAGGATCTGGTGCAGCGTAGTGGACTTGCCGGACCCCGACTCGCCCACGATGCCAAGGGTTCGCCCCTGATGGAGTTCGAAGCTGACCCCGTCCACCGCGCGCACCTCTCCGATTCGGCGGCGGAACACCACTCCCTTCGTGAGTTCGAAGGTCTTCACGAGCCCGTCGACGCGCAGCACCACCGGAGTGTCGTCGGCTCGATCCGACGTGGGTGGTGCGGTCGAGACGCCGTAGATCTCGGCGGCGGTGCGCCCGGCCACCCGATCAGTGCGGATGCACGCCGCGGCGTGGTCGGCGCCGACTGCGGCCAGGGCCGGTTCATCGGTACGGCACTCGTCGATCACCAGCGGGCAGCGCGGCGCGAAAGGGCAGCCCGGCGGTAGGGCCGCCAGCGACGGTGGGGCTCCGGGGATCGGCACCAGCCTGGATCCCTGCGACGCATCCAGTCGCGGCACCGAGCCGAGTAGGCCTGCGGTGTAGGGCATTCGGCGGTCGGCGTACAGGTCCCCGACCGGCGCCACCTCCACCGCACGGCCCGCGTACATCACCAGCGCGCGGTCGGCGAACTCGGCGACCACGCCGAGGTCGTGGGTGATGATGAGCACGCCGGCCCCGGTGACGTCGCGCGCGGTCTTCAGTACGTCGAGGATCTGCGCCTGCACGGTCACGTCCAACGCCGTCGTGGGTTCGTCGCAGATGATCAGGTCGGGGTCGTTGGCGATCGCGATCGCGATCACGACGCGCTGTCGTTCCCCTCCGGAGAGTTCGTGAGGGAATGCGCGGGCCCGCCGTTCGGCTTGGGCGATGCCGACGAGGTCGAGTAGTTCGATCGCGCGTGCGCGGGCCGCCTGCTTGCTTCGGTCGCGTTGGTGGATGCGTAGCGCCTCGGCGATCTGGTCGCCGACGGTGTAGACCGGCGTCAGCGCCGACATGGGGTCTTGAAACACCGTGCCGATCTTGTTGCCTCGGATTCGCGACATCTGTTGGTCGTCGAGTCCGGTGAGCTCTTGGTGGTACAGCCGTACCGACCCGGACACCTTCGCATTTGGCGGTAGCAGGCCGATGCACGCCATCGCCGACGCCGACTTGCCGGAGCCGGACTCGCCGACGATGGCGAGCACCTCGCTCTTACCGATCTGAAAGTTCAGCCCGCGCACGGCGCTGACGTCCTCGTCATCGGTCGAGAACGTGACGCGGAGATCCTTGACCTCGAGCAGGCTCACTTCTTCCTGCCTCGTGGTGGTTTCCGGCTGTCGGGGTCGATGGCATCGCGCAGCCCGTCGCCGACCAGGTTGGCGCACATCACGATGAGAACCAGCACGCCCGCCGGGAAGAGGAACAACCACGGGAACGTCAGAACCGAGTTCCTGCCGTCGTTGATGAGCGTGCCGAGCGACACGTCGGGCACCTGAATGCCGAATCCCAGGAAGCTGAGCCCGGTTTCGGCCATGATCGCGGCTCCCACGTTCAGTGCGGTGTCGATGATCAGGATCGACGCGACGTTGGGGAGTACGTGACGCGCGATGATACGGGTGTTGCTCACGCCCATGTACCTTGCCGCCGTGACGAATTCGCGCTCGCGTAAACTCATCGTGAGACCTCGCACGATCCGTGAGCTGATCATCCAGCCGAATATCGAGAACAGCACGATCAACCAGAACACTCGCGCGGATTGTCCGAGCCGCGGGGTGACGATCGCGATCAGAATGAAGCTGGGCACCACCAGCAGAAGGTCGACGATCCACATCAGCGTGCGGTCACGCCACCAGCCGAAGTAGCCGGCGATGGATCCGACCGTCGCGGCGATGAGGGTCGAGGCGAACGCCACGCAGATGCCGATCAGCATCGACTTCTGCATGCCGCGCAAGGTCTGTGCGAACAGATCCTGACCGAGCGCGTTGGTGCCGAACCAGTGCTTGAGCGTCGGCGGCTGCTGCAGTGCGGTGTAGTCGAGATCGGAATAGTTGTAGGGCAGCAGGGATGGCAACGCATAGCAACCGACGAACATCACCACCAGCACGACGAGCGCCGTGACGGCCACGGGGTCGCGCAGAAAGCGGCGGCGCACCAGGGTGCGGCGCGACGCGAACGCGTGCGGGTTGACCCCCGATCGCGCCGTGGAGGCCGACGTGGTCGTGACGGGTTCGGTCACGACACACGCACCCTTGGATCGAGGGCGGCGTAGAGGACGTCGGACAGCAGGCCGGCGAGCAGGACGGTGGCGCCGGTGAACACCGTGACCGCGGTGACGATGTTGATGTCCTGATTCACGACGCCCTGCACCGCCCACTCGCCCATGCCGTGCCAGCCGAAGATCTGCTCGACGAACACCGCGCCGGTGACCAAACCCCCGACGCTGTAGGCGAACAGCGTGGCCATCGGAATCAGCGCCGTGCGCAGCCCGTGTTTGAACAGGGCCTGTCGTCGCGTCAGTCCCTTGGCGCGTGCGGTGCGGATGAAGTCCTGACCGAGCACGTCGAGCATCGCGTTGCGCTGATATCGGCTGTATCCGGCGGCAGCGGCCAGGGCGAGCGTCATGGTCGGCAGCACCAGATGCTGTAGGCGATCGACGAATCCCTCCCATGCGCTGGCTGACGGCGTCGGCGACGTCTCCCCGATGTACTGGAACAGGTGGAAACCGACCAGGCTGTTGAGCTCCTCGGCCGGCAGCATCAGCAACGGCGCGAGCACGAATGTCGGTGTGCTGATCAACACCAGCGACAGCGCCGTGATGAACCTGTCGGACAGCTGATACTGCCGAACGGCGCCCCACGCGCCGACGATGACGCCCGCAGCCGTCCCGATCACCGCGCCGATGACCACCAGGCGCAGGCTGATGCCGATGCGCCGCCACAGTTCTTCGGACACCGGTTGGCCGGTGATGGTGTGGCCGAAGTCGCCGCGCACCGCGCCCGAGAGCCAATGCCCGTACCGCTCGAGAAGCGGCTTGTCGAGATTCAGCATGGCGGCGGTCTGGGCGATGACCTCCTTGGATACGGGTGGACTCCGGCCCTCGAGACTCTCGAGCGGATTGAAGGACCACGACGTCAACGCGAACGTCAGGAAGGAGGCCAGCGCCAGCAGCACCAGGGCGTTGAGCAGCCGACCGGCCAGGAACCGCGTCATGCCACGCCCGCCGCACACTGCATTCGCACAGGGTAGGAGATCGACGAACGCAGGCCCCGAAGCAGGCCTTCGGGCGCGGCGAGTTCCGCTAACGAACCCCACCCGGCCGCGCGGAGGTGCGCGCCGACCTCGGTGTGAAGTGGGTCACAGATCCCAGCACGAACCCCCGATGGTTGCCCCGGCACCGTTTGGCCGTCGACCGCTTCGGTTAACCCGAATCGCGTAGGGGTGTGCCCCATCCCTTCAGAACGCGTATTGGAGTCGAACCGAATTGGATGTGATTCAACGTGAACACCAAAAGGCTGAAACTAGCTGCGGCGACCGCCGGTGTCGGCGGCGTGCTCGCCATGGGAGCGCTGACCACGTTTGACGGTACCTCGTTGGCTGAACCTCCCCCTGAACCTCCACCTCCCGGTCCCGTGACTACTACCGCGGTCACGCTGCCCGAAACCAGCACCGAAACGACTGCCCCGACCACGCCGACGACGACAGAGGCGGTCCCTGAGATCACGGGTCCGGCACCATTGCCGCCTGAGCAAGAGGGAGCCCTGTAGGTCGCCTACGTCATGGCCCCGACCAATCGTGGGGACGCTTAGTGGCCGGTCAGGCTTGGCCGGATGGTCGTGACCGTCGCGACCGTGCCCACGCGTGTCGCTCGAATGGTCACCTGGTCGCCCACGCCAAAGGGTGGGCCAGCGGCGGTCGCCGGGATCACATAGGTGTGGGTGTACCCGTCGGTGCTGCGTGCGGACACCGACGTCGCGCTGATCGCGGTGATCGTGCCCGTCTGGGACAGCACCGTCGTGAACCCGCCGTTGCCGTCGGACACGACCGACTCGCCGTGCACGGCGTACTCATCCGTGGCACCGGAACCCTGGTGGGACGGCGGGCCATCGGGGCGGCCGGGACCGGACGCACCATGGGTGCCCATCGTGTGCGCGTCGCTGCCGGTGGCGGCATAGATGGCGGCGCCACCGACCCCGGCGACGAGCGCCGCTACGCCGATGGCGGCCGCAGTGCCACGAAGACCCCAGGTGTTCATGGTTTTCTACTGTGCGCGGGTTGCTCGTGTATCGGCTGTGAGCAGGCTCTGCTCCGGGTGTGCGGAGGTTTTCACAGCCCGCGCATAGGAATGGCACAGTGTTCGCCCATCACGTGTGCGAATAATCAATACTCGTGTCCACCGCGAAGGGATCTGACAACGAACGCGTCGTCATGAGCCGGACCGACGGAACGCCGATCAACGTGCTGGTCGTCGACGACGAGCCGGTGCTCGCCGAGTTGGTCTCCATGGCACTGCGCTACGAGGGCTGGAGCATCACGACTGCCGGTGACGGCGCGTCGGCGCTTGCGTTGGCCCGCGAGAACCCGCCCGACGTCGTGGTGCTCGACGTGATGCTGCCCGACATGAGCGGGCTCGACGTGCTGCATCAGTTGCGCCAGCAGATCCCGGGGCTGCCATTGCTGCTGCTGACGGCGAAGGACTCCGTCGAGGACCGCATCGCCGGGCTCACCGCAGGCGGCGACGACTACGTCACCAAACCGTTCAGCCTCGAGGAGGTGGTGCTGCGCCTGCGCGCGCTGCTGCGCCGCACCGGCGTCGCCGACGAGACGGGCGGCGCGCAACTCGTGGTCGGCGATCTCGTGCTCGATGAGGACAGCCACGAGGTCACCCGCGCCGGTGAACCGATCACGTTGACCGCCACGGAGTTCGAACTGCTGCGGTTCATGATGCGCAATGCCAAGCGGGTACTGAGCAAGGCCCAGATCCTCGACCGGGTGTGGAGTTACGACTTCGGGGGGCGGTCGAACATCGTTGAACTGTATGTGTCGTACCTGCGCAAGAAGATCGACAGTGGCCGGGACCCGATGATCCACACACTGCGGGGCGCCGGGTATGTCCTCAAACCCGCACGCTGAGCCCGGGACGCGGTTCTGGTCGCCGCGCACCTGGTCGCTGCGCGTGCGCTTGCTCGTCACGCTCGTGGCTCTGCTGGCGGTGGTCTGCGCGGCGATCGGAGTAGCGACCGAGCTTGCGTTGCACCGCTTTCTGATGCACGAGCTCGACACGCAACTGCTTGAAGCAGGGCGACGTTCGGCAGCCATCTACGAGTTGCCCCCGATGCCGATGCGGCCGCCCCATCCCGGTGTGCGGCCGATGCCGCCCGGCGATTCTCGTGGCGCGCCACCGGGGTTCGGCAACCGCGCACGCTTCGACCCGGAGGAGGGGCCCGGTCCGGGATTCCTCAACGCGCCCGGCCAAGCCACCCGCACCGTGGGCGCGGTCATGAAGCGCGACGGTTCGCTCGACGCCGGAGTGATCACCTCCGACGGTGGCCGCGCGACGGTCAGCCCCGAGGCGCAGGCCCAACTCGCCGCGGTTCGCCCGGATCGGAGACCGCAGACCGTCGAACTCGACGGACTCGGCAGTTATCGGCTGGTCGCGGTGCACGCGCGGCGCGGCGGCGAGATCATCGTGACTGGCCTGCCCACGTCGGGGGTCGACCACACACTGCTCTGGGTGGTCGGCATGTTCTGTGTGGTCGCCGCCGTCGCGTTGCTCGCCGCCACAACCGCGGGGTTTCTCATCATCCGTCGCCAACTCGCGCCGCTGTCAAGGGTTTCCGCGGCTGCGCGCGACGTCGCCGACCTCGACCTCGATCGCGGGGAAGTGCAGCTGCCGACTCCCATCGTCCGGGTCGACCCGGCTGGCGCGCATACCGAGGTGGGTCAGCTGGGTTCGGCGCTCAACCGCATGCTGGATCGCATCGCGGGCGCATTGTCGGCCCGCCACGCCAGCGAGACCCGGGTGCGGCAATTCGTCTCCGACGCCAGCCACGAGCTGCGCACCCCGCTGGCCGCCATCCGCGGCTACACCGAACTGGCGCAACGCAAACGCGATGAATTGCCCGACGACGTCGCGCACGCGATGAGCCGCGTCGAATCCGAGACCGAGCGCATGACGCGCCTCGTCGAAGACATGCTGCTGCTGGCTCGCCTCGACGAGGGGCGCCCGCTGGCTCGCGAATCGGTCGACCTGTCCCTCTTGGTGGTCGACACCGTGAGCGATGCGCACGTCGCGGGCCCCGACCACGAATGGTCCCTCGATCTGCCCGACGAGCCCGTGCTCGTCGTGGGCGACGAGGCGCGGTTGCACCAGGTCCTGGCGAACCTGCTCGGCAACGCCCGCATGCACACTCCAAGCGGGACGACGGTCACGACGTCGCTGGCGACCGATGACACTGGGGCGGCGGTATTGACGGTGGCCGACGACGGGCCAGGCATCCCGGAGGCGTTGCGGCCGGAGGTCTTCGAGCGTTTCGCGCGTGGTGACTCGTCGCGCTCCCGGCGCGGAGCCGCGACGACGGCGACATCGGGCCAGGGTGGCACGGGCCTCGGGCTGGCGATCGTCGCCGCAGTGGTCAAGGCGCATCACGGAACCATCGACGTGCGAAGTGCGCCCGGGCGTACGGAATTCGTCGTGACCCTGCCCGCAAGCTCACAGGTGACCCACAGTGCGGTCAAATCCGGCGCCTAGCCTCCCGCGCGAGAATCGGGTGAATGACTGCCGTACTGCCGCGCGCGGAAGCCGTGGATGCCACCGGGTTCGAAGTCACGAGGCAGTCGCCGATTCCGGTGCGCGAGCGGGTGGCGATCGGCGTGCTGCTGATCGCAACCGCCGCGCTGTACCTGTGGAACCTGTCGGCCAACGGCTGGGCGAACGCCTTCTATTCGGCAGCCGCGCAGTCGGGCGCCGACAACTGGACGGCCATGCTGTTTGGTTCCAGCGACGCGAGCAATGCGATCACCGTGGACAAGACGCCCGCGGCGCTCTGGGTGATGGACGTGTCGGTGCGGCTGTTCGGGCTGAATCCCTGGAGCGTGCTGGTGCCCCAGGCGCTGGAGGGTGTCGGTGCGGTCGCACTCCTCTACGCCGCGGTGCGCCGCGCCGGCGGACCCGCGGCGGCATTGCTGGCCGGAACGGTCTTCGCGCTGACGCCCGTCGCCGCGCTGATGTTCCGCTTCAACAACCCGGACGCTCTGCTGGTGCTGATGCTCGTCGTCGGCGCGTACTGCGTGCAGCGGGCGTGCGAACGGGACGGCAGCCGATGGTGGTTGATCGGGGCCGGGACCGCGGTCGGCTTCGGCTTCCTCGCCAAGATGCTGCAGGCCGTGTTGGTGCTGCCCGGCTTCGGCGCGGCCTATCTGGTGTGCGCGGCCGCCCCGCTGCGTACACGGTTGTTGCGGCTGACGGCCGCCGTGGGTGCGCTCGTGGTGTCCGGCGGTTGGTACCTGTTGCTGGTCGAGGTGTGGCCCACCTCGTCACGTCCCTACATCGGCGGGTCGCAGCACGACAGCATCGTCGAGCTGGCCTTGGGCTACAACGGGTTCGGTCGGCTCACCGGTGACGAGCCCGGCGGCCTGGGCAACCTGAACTTCGACGTCGGCTGGGGCAGGTTGTTCGGCACCGGCATGGGGGCCTACATCGCGTGGTTGTTGCCCGCCGCCGTCGTGTGCCTCGCGGCCGGGTTGATCCTCACCCGGCGTGCCCCGCGAACGGACCCGACGCGGGCTGCTCTGATCCTGTGGGGCGGGTGGCTGGTCGTCACGGCGGTGATCTTCAGCTACGCCAGCGGCATCCTGCACCCGTACTACACCGTCGCGCTCGCCCCTGCGCTCGCCGCATGCCTCGGAATCGGCGCAATCCTGTTGTGGCGCAATCGCGATGACGTGCGGGCGGCAGCGGCGATGTCCGCGGGCGTGCTCGTCACCGTCGTCCTGGCCGCGGTCCTGCTGGCACGTCATGGCGACTGGCTGCCGTGGTTGCGCGGTGCCGTGGTCGTCGGGGGAGCGGGCGCCGGGATGCTGCTGCTGGTCGTCGGTCGGTTGCCACGGCACGTCGCCACGGCCACGGCCGCGCTGGCGATCGCGGCATGCCTGACCGCTCCCGCTGTCTTCACGCTGGCCACGGCGGCGGCCGAGCACAATGGGGCCATCCCGGCGGTCGGGCCGCCACGCGCACACGGCAACATCGGCGGATTCGGTGGCGGACTGCTGGATTCACCCGATGCCGGGCCTGCGCTGAAGGCGATGCTCGCCGACGGCGCCGACCGGTACGCGTGGACTGCGGCCGTCGTTGGGTCCAACAACGCGGCGGGCTATCAGCTGGCCGCCGGCGCGCCGGTGATGGCGGTCGGCGGGTTCAACGGCACCGACCCAGCGCCCACGCTTGCGGAGTTCAAGGACTTCGTGACCGACGGGCGCATCCACTACTTCATCCACGGCCGGTCGATGATGGGCAGCTTCTTCGGGCACCGTAGCGGCAGCGGCGAGGCGACGGACATCACCGAATGGGTGCAGGCCAACTACGCGCCGATCAGGGTCGACGGTGTCGTGTTGTACGACCTGACGGCAGCGCCGAAGAACTCATAGCGGGCGCATAGCCTCCGCAAACGGCCGACACAATCAGCGACCCGACCATGAGTCTCATGACAGACCTCGCCATGGAGCACGCGCTTCGCTTCGAGTCCCGGCCCAACGCAGCGCTCGTCGCGCGCGCTCTTTCGGTGCCGGTCCTCGACGTCGTCGTCCCGGTGTACAACGAGCAAGCCGCGCTGGCCGATTCGATCCACCGGCTGCACCGTCACCTCAGCGACGGCTTCCCGTACCCGGTACGGATCACGATCGCCGACAACGCCAGTGTGGATGAAACCGCACGCATCGCGGCCGAGCTCGCCTCGGAACTCGAGGGCGTCCGGGTCGTGCGGCTCGAGCAGAAGGGCCGCGGCCGCGCACTGCATCAGGTGTGGGCCGACTCCGACGCGCAAGTTTTGGCGTACATGGACGTCGACCTGTCCACCGATCTCGCCGCGCTCGCCCCGCTCGTCGCGCCACTGATCTCGGGGCACTCGGACCTGGCGATCGGGACGCGGCTTGGCCGTGGCTCGCGGGTGGTGCGCGGCGCGAAGCGGGAGATCATCTCGCGGTGCTACAACCTGATCCTCCGTTCGACGCTCGCCGCGCGCTTCTCCGACGCACAGTGCGGGTTCAAGGCCATTCGCGCCGACGTGGCCCGACAGCTACTGCCGCACGTCGCCGACACCGGTTGGTTCTTCGACACCGAACTGCTGGTGCTGGCTGAGCGCAGTGGGCTGCGCATCCACGAGGTGCCGGTCGACTGGGTCGACGACCCAGACAGCCGGGTGGACATCGTCGCCACGGCCGCCGCCGACCTCAGAGGCATCGGGCGACTGCTGCGCGGGTTGGCCAGCGGGTCCATCCCCGTGAATGCCATTGCCGCCCAGCTAAGTTCGTCTCGGAAGTCAGCGGCACCGGGCTCGCTGTTGCGGCAGGTGGTGCGTTTCGGAGCGGTCGGCGTCGCATCGACGGCGGTCTACCTACTGCTCTTCATGCTGCTGCACTCGTCGATCGGCGCGCAGGCCGCGAACCTGGTGGCACTGCTGCTCACCGCGATCGGCAACACCGCGGCGAACCGCCGCTTCACGTTCGGTATCGGCGGTCGCGGCACGGTGGCGCGCCACCACGTCGAGGGGCTCATCGTCTTCGGCATCGCGCTGGGCATCACCAGTGGCGCGCTGGCCGGGTTGCACGCCCTGGTCGACCAACCGCACCGACTGCTCGAACTGACCGTGCTGGTGCTGGCCAACCTGGCGGCCACCGCCATGCGCTTCGTCCTGTTGCGCGGCTGGGTCTTTCACCCGCGCCGCTCCCGCTGACTCGTCCACGAAGGAATCACCATGACACTCACCGTCGACGTCCCATCCGACACCGCCGCCGTGACGGCCGCTTCGCCGGAACCCCGCTGGGCCCGGCCCGGTCTGCTCGCCCTGCTGTCAGCCACCGCCGTGCTGTACTCGTGGGGCCTCGGCTCGTCGGGTTGGGCCAACAGCTACTACGCTGCCGCCGCGCAAGCCGGCACCCAGAGTTGGGAGGCGTGGCTGTTCGGATCGCTGGATGCGGGCAACGCCATCACGGTGGACAAGCCGCCCGCCGCGCTATGGGTCATGGGCTTGTCCGGCAGGCTGTTCGGGTTCAACGCGTTCACGATGCTGCTGCCTCAGGCGTTGATGGGCGTGGCTGCAGTCGCGGTGCTGTACTTCACCGTCCGGCGGTGCAGCGGACCTGGTGCGGGCCTGATTTCGGGTGCGGCGCTTGCCGTCACGCCGGTGGCCGTGCTGATGTTCCGCTACAACAACCCCGATGCTCTGCTGGTGCTGCTGTTGGTCGTGGCGGCGTACTTCACGGTGCGGGCCATCGAGACCGGCGGTGCCCGGTGGATGGCGTTGACGGGCTGCGTCATAGGCTTCGCGTTCCTGACCAAGATGCTCCAGGCATTCCTCATCGTGCCGGGGCTCGCCGTCGCGTTCCTCGTCGCCGCGCCGACCGGGCTGTGGAAGCGGGTGGGTGCGCTGCTGGTCGGCGGTGTCACGATGGTCGCCTCGGCTGGCTGGTATCTCGCACTGGTCAGCCTGTGGCCGGCGGACTCCCGGCCCTACATCGCCGGCTCCACCGACAACAGCCTGTTGCAGTTGGCGTTGGGCTACAACGGAATCGAGCGCATCACCGGCGGAGGCAGTGCGCCGGGCGGCGGACACGGGCCCGGCGGCGGCCCCGGCGGCGCCAACCTGTTCTTCGGCGGCAAGGCCGGCATCACCCGGATGTTCGGTCCGTCGTTCGGCGGCGAGGCGTCGTGGCTGCTGCCCGCCGCGCTCATCGGACTGGTGGCCGTGCTGGTTGTGACGTGGCGCACCCCGCGCGCCGATCGGGTGCGGGCCAGTGCGCTGCTGTGGGGCGGCTGGTTGTTGGTGACCGGCGGCGTGTTCAGCTTCATGGACGGCACCGTGCACCCGTACTACACCGTCGCGCTCGCACCGGCGATCGCCGCGCTGGTCGGCATCTCCGCCGTCGAATTGTGGCGACGTAGGGAGTCCTGGCTTGCCCGTGGCATTCTCGCCGTCATGCTCGCGGCGACCGGGGCATGGGCGTTCGTGCTCTTGGGCCGAACTCCGGAATGGATGCCCCCGTTGCGATGGGTCGTGCTCATCGGATGCTCGTTGGTGGCCGTGGCTCTCGCGGTCGGCGTGCACCGTTGGCGCAGCGTCGGCGTGGCGGTTGCCGTCGCCGCGGCGGTCTTCGGGCTAGTGGGCAGTTCGGCTTTCGCGGTCTACAACGCGACGCAGTCGCACAGCGGACCTGGCACCATGTCGGGCCCCGGCAAGGCCGGCGGGTTCGGCGGTCCCGGTGGGTTCGGCGGTCCCGGCCACAGCCGGGACGACGCCGCGCTGGCCGACTTGGTCGAGGGCATCGACAACCGTTGGGCGGCAGCCAGTGTGGGCTCGTTCCTGGTCGGCGACCTGGAACTCAAGACCGGCGCCTCGCTGATGGCGATCGGCGGCTTCACCGGTGGCGACCCGTCGCCCACGCTGGCGCAGTTCCAGCAGTACGTCGCCGACGGGCAGGTGCGCTACTTCATCGAGTCCAATGGGCCGGGCCGCGACGGCGGACCGATGGGGCATCGTGACGGTGTCGCCAAGGACATCACCAGGTGGGTCGAGCAGCACTTCACCAAAAGCGACGTCGGTGGCACCACGGTGTACGACCTGGCGCAGGAGAGGAGTGGAGACTAGCGGAGAATCAGCTCAAGACATCTTGACAATCGTGCCGAAAAGAGTAACGAGCGATGCGCAAATCCACGGCTGCGATCGGCAGCGCGGTGATGTTCATCGTTGGCCCGGAATTGGTGCTCGGCGCGGTCCCGTGGTTGTTGACCCGGTGGCAGTTTCGCGACCCCACGCCGTACTGGGCGATCTTTCGCGTGCTCGGGGTGTTGTTGGTTCTGGCCGGTTGTCGTGCTGATCCAAGGCGTTCATGCGGTCTGTCACAGAGGGCCTCGGCACGCCGCTTCCGGCTGCCGCTCGAAAGCATCTGGTCGTCGCCGGGTTAATCCGATGGTGCGCGTGAACCCCCACAGCAACACCCCCACGTTAAGGCGCTGTTCGATATTCACGGACATGCCCGCTTCAGATCGGAGGGTGATGTTCGAATTCCCGGACACACCAAAGTCGGGATCGGTGGAACTAACTAGCCGGGAAGGCGTAGACCTGCTGCGCCTACCGTCACCGAGGGTGATGGGGACCGCTGCCGGTGTGGATGGGGCGGACGCGGTCCGGTGGACACGCACAGTAGAGGTCACTGCACATCATGCCGCGCCTTGAGGTGGTCGAGATTGACGACGCCACGTTCAGACGAATCCTATTTCTCGCGGTCGATTACGGAGTGCCCGGAATGCAGTCAGACACCTGGCCTGTGCGCGGCCGAAGGTTTCGAGCCGTAACCTTTTGATCCGTAGGCAGACCAAACCGGCACTGGCGCCCGGCGTTGATCACCCCCGCGGTCCCACGGGAGGAGACGCTTTGATGGAGTGGGTCTTGACGGTTGTCGGCATCATGCTCGTGACAGTGGTAGCGCGCGACGTGTTCCACACGCTTTTCCATCCCGTCGGCCATGGCAGTTTCATCCTAGTCGCCGGATCGCATCGTTGACCGGGCCGCTAGGCATCGCAATGGTTGTGCTGACCTGGGGTTCGACTGCTGTCCTTGGCTGGACGCTGATCTACTTTGCGCAGATGCCCGATGGATTTTCCTACGGTTCCGAACTGAATCCCGCGGACCGCAACAATCTGCTCGATTCGCTGTACCTGTCCCTGGTCACCGTCGCCACGCTCGGCTTCGGGGATATCGTGCCCACGTCGGCATCGCTCCGTGTAGCCGTCCCACTGGAAGCGCTGTTTGGATTCATGCTCTTGACCGCGGCTGTGTCGTGGGTGCTGCAGATATACCCCGCGCTTCATCGGCGACGCGTCTTGGCTCTACAACTTTCAACTCTGCGCCAGGCGCGCCAGTCGGACCCCACCCTGGGGATCGACAGCGTCCCTAGCGAGGTGCTCACCGCGCTGGCCGTCGGTGTCGTCGAGACTCGCAACGACTTCACCCAGTACGGTGCCACGTACTATTTCCGTGACCTCGAAGCCGATGCTTCTTTGGCAGCCTCGCTTGAGTACGCCACCGACCTCGCGGCTGAGGCCACCGCCAGCGCACAACCGCATACGCGCATGGCAGGCGCGCTCATCACCGCAGCCGTGAACAGTCTCACCGAACTTCTCGACCGAGAATTCCTGCGCTTCGGCGGGGATACCGCTTCCATCGTGCAGGCCTACGCCACGGACCACCGGCACACCAGCTGAGCCCTCGCTGCGGCCCAAACGCAACTTGTTCGCACCCGTGGCACTAAGGACCAAGGAGATCATCCTCATCCACCACACCGACTGCGGAATGTTGACGTTCACCGATGACGACTTCAAGAAGTCCATCCAGGACGAGACGGGGCTAAAGCCGGAGTGGGCGGCCGAGGCGTTCGACGATTTGGACGAAGACGTGCGTCAGTCGCTGCGCCGCACCGAGGCCAGCCCGTTCGTGACCAAGCACGAGTCGTTGCGCGGCTTCGTGTTCGACGTCGCGACGGGCAAGCTCAACGAGGTCACGCCGTAACCCGGACCCCTCACGTTTGTGTCGTTTGTTGCGGCGAATCTCAAGTAATCGCCGCAACAAACGACACAAATCGTGTTTATGCCAACTGAATGACGAGGCCCGCACAGTCCGCGCGTCGCTCTCTAGTCACCCGATCTCGTAGTTCGCGCCGCCGTCCACCATGTCACCGAGCGTCACGTTGCCCGGATCCGACGGCATGCGCAGCCCTGCGCCATCGCCTCGGCGCCGACGGGAGTGCTCGTGGGTCAACCCCGCGCCAGGATCTCCAACGCGTCGGCGGTGCGATCACAGAACGCGTCGCGATCGATGAGCCCGCGGGTCATGGCGCGTGCGACCGTCATCGCGACCAGCACGTCGAACACGGTGTCGGCCCGGGTCTCGAGGTCGGCGATCGGCGTCTTCGGCCACCTCGCCGAGAGCAGTCCCACCATGAGGTGTCGGACGTCGTTCTCCGACCGCCGGACCAGACGCTCGTAGCTCTCCTCGTCGCGGTGATAGGCCGCGAGCAGACCCGGCAGCGCTGCGCGCGTCACCGGGTTCGCCAGGAAGTCGAGGAACGCCGACACCCACGCCCGCAGGTCGGCCCGCAGGTCACCGGTCGGCTCGGGGAGCGGCGCGGGCTGCGGATGGCCGAACGCCGCGTCCTCGATGAGCGCCTCTCTGGTGGCCCAGCGCCGGTAGATCGTCGGTGCACCGACCTCGGCCCGGCGTGCGATCGCGACCACGGTGGTGCCCTGATAGCCGAGCTCGACCAGCAGGTCACGGGTGGCCTGCAGGACGGCGACGTCCTTCGCCGGGTTCCGGGGTCGGCCGAGGATCGGTGCTGGACCCGTTGAAGCGCTCATTACGTGTCAAACCATAACGTAAAAGGTGTTGGGGGTAGTGGTGGCGCGGGAACGAGGCACGCGTCGTTGACACGGCGCGCATCGGCACCGTACATTCCTGAGCATGATTGTAATTCTGGCTAACTCTACCAACTTAAAGAGGAAGTCATGACGGCTACGCAAGAACTTGATCCGGCGACGGGCAAGTACGAACTCAGCCACCTGAGGTCACTCGAGGCCGAGGCCATCCACATCATCCGCGAGGTCGCCGCCGAGTTCGAGAAGCCGGTGCTGCTGTTCTCCGGCGGCAAGGACTCCATCGTCATGCTGCACCTGGCCATCAAGGCGTTCCGGCCGGGCCGGCTGCCATTCCCGGTGATGCACGTCGACACCGGCCACAACTTCGAAGAGGTGCTCCAAACCCGTGACGAGATGGTCGCGGAGTCCGGAGTGCGCCTCGTCGTCGCCAAGGTCCAGGACGACATCGACGCGGGTCGCGTCGTCGAGACCATCCCGTCGCGCAACCCGATGCAGACCTTCACGCTCTTGCGCGCGATCCGGGAGAACAAGTTCGACGCCGCCTTCGGGGGCGCCCGCCGGGACGAGGAGAAGGCCCGCGCCAAGGAGCGCGTGTTCAGCTTCCGCGACGAGTTCGGCCAGTGGGACCCCAAGGCGCAGCGGCCCGAGCTGTGGAACCTGTACAACGGGCGCCACCACAAGGGCGAGCACATCCGCGTCTTCCCGCTGTCCAACTGGACCGAGTTCGACATCTGGTCGTACATCGGCGCCGAGAAGATCAAGCTCCCGTCCATCTATTACGCGCACCAGCGCAAGGTCTTCGAGCGCGACGGCATGCTGCTGGCCGTCCACAAGTACCTGCAGCCGCGCAAGGACGAAGAGATCGTCGAGAAGGCAGTGCGGTTCCGCACCGTCGGTGACGTCACCTGCACCGGCTGCGTTGAGTCGAACGCCGCCACGGTGTCCGAGGTGATCGCCGAGACCGCAGTGTCGCGGCTGACCGAACGTGGCGCCACGCGCGCCGACGACCGGATCTCCGAAGCAGGCATGGAAGACCGCAAGCGAGAGGGCTACTTCTGATGGCGACACTGTTGCGCATCGCCACCGCGGGGTCGGTGGACGACGGCAAGTCGACGTTGATCGGCCGGCTGCTGTTCGACTCCAAGGCTGTCATGGAGGATCAGCTGGCGGCCGTCGAGCGCACCTCCAAGGAGCGTGGAAACGACTACACCGACCTCGCTTTGGTGACGGACGGTCTGCGTGCGGAGCGTGAGCAGGGCATCACCATCGACGTCGCCTACCGCTACTTCGCCACGTCCAAGCGCAAGTTCATCATCGCCGACACGCCGGGCCACATTCAGTACACGCGCAACATGGTGACCGGCACGTCGACGGCACAGCTGGCCATCGTGCTGGTCGACGCCAGGCACGGGCTGCTGGAACAGTCTCGGCGCCACGCGTTCCTGGCCTCGCTGCTCGGCATCCAGCACATCGTCTTGGCCGTCAACAAGATGGACCTCGTCGGGTGGGATCGCGAACGCTTCGAGAAGATCCGCGACGACTTCCACGAATTCGCGGCGCGCCTCGACATCCACGACGTGACCACCATCCCGCTGTCGGCGCTCAACGGCGACAACGTCGTCACCAAGTCCGACGTCACCCCCTGGTACGACGGTCCGGCGCTGTTGAGCCACCTCGAAGAGGTCTACATCGCCGGTGACCGCAACCTGGTCGACGTGCGGTTCCCCGTCCAGTACGTCATCCGCCCGCAGACCCACGAGCATGCCGACCACCGCAGCTACGCGGGTACCGTCGCCAGCGGTGTCATGCGGCCCGGCGACGAAATCGTCGTGCTGCCAACGGGAAAGACTAGCCGGATCACCGAGATCGAAGGCCCCACGGGGCCAGTCTCGGAGGCGTTCCCCCCGATGGCGGTGTCGATCAGCCTGGCCGACGACGTCGACGTCTCGCGCGGAGACATGATCGCGCGGACGAACAACCAGCCTCACGTCACGCAGGAGTTCGACGCCACGGTGTGCTGGATGGCCGACGAGACCGCGCTGGAACCGGGCCGCGAGTACGTCATCAAGCACAACACGCGCACCACGCGGGCACGGGTGGTCGGACTGGACTACCGGCTCGACGTCAACACGCTTCATCGGGACAAGAGCGCAACCGCGTTGAAGCTCAACGAGCTTGGACGCGTCACGCTGCGTACCCAGGCGCCGTTGCTGCTCGACGAATACTCGCGGAACTCTGCCACCGGCTCGTTCATCCTCATCGACCCCGACACCAACGGCACCGTCGCGGCGGGAATGGTCCGCGACGCCACACCCGCGGCGACGCGGAAGGCGAGCCCCAACGCGGTCAAGCACGCGAACCTGGTCACCGCCGACGACCGACTGTCCCGCGGGTCCACGGTGTGGTTCACCGGTCTGTCCGGGTCGGGTAAGTCGTCGGTCGCCATGCTGGTCGAACAGAAGCTGCTCGAAAGTGGCCGCCCCGCTTACGTGCTCGACGGCGACAACCTGCGACACGGTCTCAACGCCGACCTCGGGTTCTCCATGGCCGACCGGGCTGAGAACCTGCGCCGGCTGGCGCACATCGCCACGCTGCTCGCCGACTCGGGCCAGATCGTGCTCGTCCCGGCGATCAGCCCCATGGAGGAACACCGTGCTCTCGCGCGAAAGGTGCACGAGGATCAGGGCTTCGACTTCTTCGAGGTGTTCTGCGATACCCCGCTGGAGGATTGCGAAAGCCGAGATCCCAAGGGACTGTACGCCAAGGCGCGACGTGGGGAGATCACGCACTTCACCGGAATCGACAGTCCGTATCAGCGGCCGAAGAGCCCGGATCTGCGATTGACACCCGAGCAGACGGTGGACGAGCTCGCCCAGCAGGTCATCGACATGATCGACGCGCGGCAGTGACCGGCGGGCAGGACCGCGGGTCAGGCTCGGACCACGAGGTCGCCGCGGCGCTGGCCACGCAGGCGGGCGAACTGCTGCTTCGAGTGCGCGAGGAACTTGCCGACGCGACGCCAGGCGAACGAAAGGCCGCGGGGGACAAGCGCTCCCACGACTTCTTGATGGAGGCGCTGGCAGCTCGGCGCCCCGGCGACGCGGTGCTGTCCGAGGAAGGCGCCGACGACCCGGTGCGCCTGTCTGCCGAGCGGGTGTGGATCGTCGACCCGCTCGACGGCACCCGTGAGTTCTCCGAACTCGACCGTGAGGACTGGGCGGTGCACGTCGCATTGTGGCAGTCTGGCGAATTGGTGGCAGGCGCCGTCGCGCTTCCGGCACAAGGCATTACGCTTGCGACTCCCATCGTCAGCGCGCCACCCGCTGCACCGGATGAGCCGCGCATCGTCGTCTCCCGAACCCGGCCACCGGCCGTCGCGCTCGCCGTCCGCGATGCACTGGGCGGCGTGCTCGTCGAAATGGGTTCTGCGGGAGCCAAGGTCGCGTCCGTCGTGCAAGGACTCGCCGACGTCTACGTGCACGCGGGCGGTCAATACGAGTGGGACTCAGCTGCGCCCGTCGCCGTCGCCCGCGCCGCGGGGTTGCATACCTCTCGCATCGACGGTTCGCCCCTCGTCTACAACCAGCCCGATCCGCTACTGCCCGATGTGGTGGTCTGCCGGCCGGAGCTCGCCGACGCCGTGCTGGCCGTCACCGCGCCGTAGCGCTCAACCGGGCGGCGATGGTCGAGATGCTCGGCGAGGTGGTGGGCGACTGGGCCGCTGAGGCGTTGCGCGCGCCGTTTCGCATCGGTACGGCAGACGAGCTCGCAGATCTGATGAGGGGGTCGTTTGGTGATGTAGGGGTCGAACGGCATGCGGGGCAAGCGCACTTCGCCTCGCTCGACGAATGGCTGCACACCGACATCCGGGGGTGGACGCTTGCCGAGAAGATCGACGACGAGCAGTTCGAGCGGCTGCGCCGGGCCGTCGTGAGACGGCTCGATCATTTCGTCGGCCACGACGGGCACATCCGTTTCGCCGCGCCCGCATTCATCGCTACTGCCACGGCGTGACCACGCGTACGCTCGTCAGCGTGTCCGACGACCCCACCACATTGCGTGTCCTGGCCGGCCTGCCCTTGCAGCCGGTCAGCCTGGCCGAATCGACCCTCGTCATGATCGACTGCCAGAACACGTACACCCACGGTGTCCTGGAGCTCGAGGGGGTGCAGGCCGCACTGGACGAGGCCGCCTTCCTGCTTGAGCGGGCCAGGGCCGCCGGCATCCCGATCATTCACATCCAGCACGACGACGGTCCCGGATCGCTGTACGACGTACGGGGCGAGAGTGGCGCGATCGTCGCCCGGGTTGCGCCGCGCGACGGTGAGCCGGTGGTGGTGAAGAACTACCCGAATTCGTTCGTGCAGACCGACCTCGACGAGCGGTTGAAGGCTGTCAGCGCGTCGAACCTCGTGCTCGCCGGTTTCATGACGCACATGTGCGTGAACTCGACCGCGCGCGCGGCCTTCAATCTCGGGTATGCGCCGACCGTCGTGGCGGGTGCGACCGCAACCCGGGCTCTGCCCGGCCTTGGTGACGCCCCGGTGCCGGCCGCGGCGATGCAGACCGCGAGCCTCGCGGCGATGGCCGACCTATTCGCCGTGGTGGTGCCCGACACGGCGACTATTCCCGACTGAGGCCGAATTGGCCTCGGCTCCAGCGGATGCCGTCGACAGCTACTCGGCCCGTCGTCAGTGAGATGACGACGGCTTGGCCGGCATACCCGCCACCAAGGGTGTGTCGACGCCCAGGCGTCCCACGCCATGTGCGCCACCGGGCGAGCCGAGTGGGTCGTTGCGGCCAGCCAACACTGTGGAGAAGAAGGCGGCGTTGTCGGCCAGATGTTGGCGTTCGTCGTCCGACAGGTCGGATTCGTACTCGATGGCGTCGACGCGACAGATCAACTTGCACGCGCCACAGTCCACGCATTCGTCCGGATTGATGTAGAGCGAGCGGGCTCCTTCGTAGATGCAGTCGGCCGGGCACTCCTGCACACACGCCTTGTCCGTCACGTCAACGCAGGCAGAGGTGATCACATAGGTCATGGCGCAACCGTACGAACGGGGCGCAGACACGCGCAGGGGCTGAAAGGCACTCGCGATAGGGACCTTGGACCCTCCCGCTGAGCGACGAGATCACCAGGGCGCCAACACCTACACCAGCAGTACCGCCGCACCCGCTATCCGTCCTGACGCCAAGTCGTCCAGCGCGACGTCGGCGCGGTCCAGCGGGTACTGGGGCGTGGTGACCTCGATGTGGTGATGAGCGGCGAACTCGAGAAATTCGCGCGCGTCTGCGCGGGTGTTCGACGTCACCGAGCGCACCTGGCGCTCCTGAAACAGGTGGCGCTGGTAGTTCAGCGAAGGGACGTCGCTGAGGTGGATGCCTGCGATGGCCAGCGTGCCTCCGCGATCGAGGGCCTCCAGCGCCGGTAGCACCAGATCTCCGACCGGTGCGAAGAGAATCGCGGCATCGAGATGCACGGGTGGTCGGGCGCTGGCACCTTGCGCAGACGAGGCACCCAACGCCAGCGCCAGCTCCTGCGCACGTTCACCGCGAGTCATCACGTGGACCTCGGCTCCCCGCGCCAGGGCCACCTGAGCGGTGATGTGGGCGCTTCCGCCGAACCCGTAGATGCCGAGTCGGCCGCCCGCCGGCAGGTCGGCACGTAACAGAGACCGATAGCCGATGATGCCCGCGCATAGCAGCGGGGCGAGCTCGGTGTCCGAGTAACCAGAGGGCAACGGATGCACGTATGCCATGGGTGCGGTGACGAACTCGGCGTATCCACCGTCGGCGTCCCAACCGGTATAGCGCGATTCCGGACACAAATTCTCCTGGCCCCGAACGCAGAAGCGGCAGCGCCCGCAGGTGTGCCGCAGCCATGCGACTCCCACGACGTCACCGACGTCGATGTCGCCGCTGGCCCCCGGTCCAATGGCTACTACCTCACCCACCACTTCGTGGCCGGGAGTCACGTGTGGAAGGTGCACCGGCAAGTCGCCTTCGGTGACGTGCAGGTCCGTGCGGCACACTCCGCAGGCCCGAACGGCGACGAGCACCTCGCCGTCATCGGGATCCTTGACGGATGTCTTGACCAACTCGAGTGGATGTGTGCTGATCGGGCCTGGCGTTCGTACTCGCCACGCGCGCATCGTCCGTGGAGCCATGATTCGATGGTCCTCCTCGGCTTGAATGCGCGTACGACGTCGAGCGTCAACTCGGGTACTAAGTCCCTGCGATAGGGGGCGAACGGTTCTGACCCGCGTGCGCGTCGATGGCTACGTTCAGGCGATGAAGGTCGTCAAGGGGTTTTTGACGACGCGCTCCGCGACCCTTCGAGGTATCCGATGACTACGTCTGACGCACAACCGATCACGTACCTGAACGAGCATGAAAGCTGGGCGCTGCTGTCCAGCATGACCTTGGGCCGGCTCGCCACGAGTGTGGAGGGCCAGCCGGACATCTTCCCCGTTAACTTCGTCGTCCAACGCCGGACGATCCTCATTCGGACGGCCGCGGGCACGAAGTTGTTGAGTGCCCACGTCAATCCGCGGGTGGCGTTCGAAGCTGACGATCACGACTTCGAGGAAGGCTGGAGTGTCGTGGTCAAGGGCGTGGTCCACGAGGTGACGAACTCAGCCGAGCTCGCTGACGCCGAGCGCGCCCAGGTGCTGCCGTGGACGGCCACCGTCAAGCAACGCTACCTGCGCATCGCGCCGACTCAGGTCACCGGTCGGCGCTTCCAGTTCGGAGATGAGCCTGATCCCACCTTCGACTTCGGTTGACGCGCTGCATGATTGAACTTCGGTTCGGAATTGACTGCTCTACCGGAAGGCAAGGTGACATCGCGATGAGTGCTCACTTCCCCGACTCGCAGACCATGCATGCCGCGCTTTCGCTGGCCACTCGGGCGCCGTCGGTACATAACTCGCAGCCATGGCGATGGCGGGTTGACCCTCATGGCGTGCACCTGCGCTCAGACCCCTCGCTGCGGCTCGAACACGCCGACCCCGACGGAAGGGAGTTGATGATCAGCTGTGGGGCGGCGCTGAACCACCTCACGGTCGCCTTGGCCGCGTTGGGCTGGCAGAGCAAGGTCCGTAGGTTCCCCAACCCGGCGCAACGTGATCATCTCGCCTCCATCGAGGTACGCCGCTACCCGCCCAGCGAGGTCGACTTCGCGCTGGCCGCGGCAATTCCACGGCGACGCACGGACCGACGCAACTACAGCTTCTGGCCGGTGCCGGTCGGCGACGTCGCGCTGATGGGAGCGCGGGCAGCTCGCCTGGGTGTGACACTGCGCAGACTGGAACCATCCGAGGAGTTCAAAGCTCTTCTGAGCCAGTCGGTTTCACTCCACGTTACAGATCACGAGTATCTCGTCGAGCTGGCTACGTGGAGTGGACGCTACGCGTCGACTGCCGGCGTACCCGCCCGCAACACTCCCGAATCAGATCCGCGTGCAATGGTGCCTGCCAGGATCTTCGCCGGCCCCGCACTTGCGCAGCCAGCTGACACCGAGCCTGCCGGCGACAATGGTGTGCTGTTGGCGTTGGGAACCGATGGCGACGAGCCGCTCGACTGGCTACGGACGGGAGAGGCCACCAGTCTGCTGTTGCTGACCGCGACCACTGTGGGGCTTGCGACCTGCCCGGCTTCCGAGCCTTTGGAGATTTCGTCGGTTCGCGACGCCGTGCAAGCCGAGGCATTTGGGATGGGGAGCTTCCCGCAAATGCTGTTGCGCTTGGGGTGGGCGTCGGTCAACGCCGATCCGCTGCCTGCGACGCCTAGACGACCTCTTTCCGAGTCCGTGACATGGTTGAACGGCGCGGCGTTCGGCTGACGTTCGCCCGTCAGCTCAAAGGCGCCGACCACCGAAGCGACGTGCCGCCCCCGTCGGATCGACCGATCCGGAAGGTGCCGCCTGACTGCTCCGCGCGCCGACGCAGATTGCCGAGCCCGCTTTCGGTGATGGCGTCGTCGATGCCGCGGCCGTTGTCCGTAACCTCGATGCATAGGTCGTCCTCGACATTCACCAACACGGTCACCTCGGTGGCGCCACTGTGGCGTACCGCGTTGCTGAGTGCCTCGCGCACAACTGCTTCCCCGTGATCGGCCAGGGCGGAGTCGATGACCGAGAGCGGACCGACGTATTGCACCGTGGTGCGTACATCGGCACGGGAGAATCCAGCGATCGCCTCGTCGAGGCGTTGACGCAGCCGCGTCGCTCCGGGTGGACCGGCGTGGAGATCGAAGATCGCGGTGCGGATCTCCTGGATCACGCTTTGCAGGTCGTCCACGCTGCCCGACAGTCGACGTTGCACCTCGGGCGACCGTGCGCGCGGGATCGTGCCCTGCAAGGCCAGGCCGATCGCGAACAACCGCTGGATGACGTGATCGTGGAGATCGCGGGCGATGCGATCACGGTCGGTCACGATGTCCAGTTCGCGCAGGTGGCGCTGGGTCGTGGCCAGCTGCCAGGCCAGGGCGGCCTGGTCGGCGAAGGCCGCCATCATGTCGAGTTTTTCGTCCGTGAATGGCGGTGCGCCCTTGGAACGCAGCACGATGGCCACCCCGGCGACGGTTTCGGCGGCTCGAAGGGGCAGCACGAGTGCGGGACCGGCGCCGTCGAAGACGCCGATCTTCAGGTCGACGTCGTCGGTGCGCAAGGGGATGCGCTCGCGAAATGCCCGGCCGATGACGGTGCCCGGCACGGGGATCGGCTCGGCCGATGCGGCATCACATTCGACTCCGCCTGCGACTTCGACGACGACCAACTCGGTGGCATCCAAAGGTGGCACGTCCTCGTCGGCCGGTACGGCCACCACGGCGACGTCGGCACCGGTCAGTTTGAGCGCTTCCTCGGCCACCAACCTGAAGACCCGGGCGGGGTCCGCGCCCGACAGGAGTTCGGTGCCGATGTCGCGGGTCGCCTCGATCCAGGCCTGACGGCTGCGGGACTGCTCGAAGAGTCGGGCGTTCTCGATCGCGATGCCCGCCGCCGCGGCCAGCGCCTGGGCCAGCACCTGGTCGTCCTCACTGAACGGCTGACCCGACGTCTTCTCCGTGAGGTACAGATTGCCGAACACCTCATCGCGGATACGGATTGGGACGCCGAGGAAGGTGCGCATCGGTGGGTGGTGAGGTGGGAAACCCACGGAGGCCGGGTGGTCATGGATGTTGTCCAAGCGGATCGGGGTCGGTTCGTCGACGAGCACCCCGAGCACCCCGCGGCCCTGCGGTAGAGATCCGATCTTGCACCGGGTCGATTCGTCGATGCCTTCGTAGATGAATTCGACGAGTTCGTGATCGTGGCCGCGCACTCCCAGCGCACCGTAGCGGGCGTCGATCAGCTCGATGGCGGTGTGCACGATGGTGCGCAGCGTCGCGTCGAGCTCCAAACCCGATGTCACCGTCAACATCGCGTCGACGAGTCCATCGAGGCGGTCCCGCCCCTCGACGATCTGCTCGACCCGGTCTTGGACCTCACTCAGGAGTTCGCGCAATCTCAGCTGCGAGAGTGTCACACGTAGCGGACGAACGTTCAGGGGTCCGTCCGGCCCCACCTCGGCCACGTCGCGATTCTTGCACCTCGTGAGTGGGCGGGCCAGGCTTTGCACCTGTCAACAGCCAATGCTGAACACCCGCGCGCACAGGGATCCTCGTACGCAGTGCCGGCCCTTCATTCCCGAACGCGAGGAGGAAGTGCCATGGTGGAGAGGCCAGACGGCGCACGGATCCGCGAAACACACACTGGCACCGTCGATGTCACTCCCGGGCGCGCTGCGGACGATCGAGCTTGGAGACGAATACGGCAGCCTGGGTGCGCCGCTCCATCCCCAGCTTGGCCAATACCCGGGACACGTAGTTCTTGACGGTCTTCTCCGCGAGAAACATTCGCGCAGCGATCTGTTTGTTGGTCAGGCCTTCGCCGAGGAGATCGAGCAGGACACGTTCCTGGTTGCTCAGACCGGACAGCGCGTCGGTGCGTTCGGTGGCGCCGCGCAATTTGGCCATCAGCGCCGCGGCGGCGCGGTTGTCCAGAAGCGAGCGTCCCGCTCCCACCTCCTTGATGGCGCGGGCGAGCTCCATGCCCTTGATGTCCTTGACCACGTATCCGCTGGCGCCAGCGAGGATCGCGTCGAGCATGGCCTCGTCGGAGGTGAAGGAGGTCAGCATGAGGCAGCGCAGATCGGGCAACTTGGACAGAAGATCCCGGCACAGTTCAATCCCGTTGCCATCGGGCAGGCGCACATCCAGAACCGCGACGTCGGGCCGAAGCGCGGGGACTTTGGCTAGTGCCTGTGCGACGGATCCGGCTTCTCCGATCACCTCGAGTTCCGGGTCGGCCTCGAGCAGGTCGATGAGACCGCGACGTACTACTTCGTGGTCGTCGACGAGAAAAACCGTGACCATGGGCTTGCCCTCCGATTCCTCATCGGCTTGCAACGATATGGGACCTCCGGCGGTCATAGTGCGCGATGTCGTTCGCAGATCAGCACCGAACAGTTGGAGTCGTGCAACGCGGCATGCGCTACCGGGCCGACGAAATCTGCCAGGCCGTGGTCACGCTGCTGCCCGACGACGGCGAGCTGAATCGACGACGCATGGCGCCTTAGGTAGTCGATCGTCTTGCCGTGTACCGCGACGGTAGCTATGTCCAATTCGGGGTTCATGCGCCGCCAACGGGTCACGCGGCGCTCGAGCTGTGCACGTGCCTGGCGATCGTTGTCCGCGACGGTGTGATCGCCGTCGTGGCCTTTGCCAGGGCACGTCTGCCACGACGTCAGTACGCGCAACGGCGCGTCTCGAAGGCGGGCTTCCTTGACTGCCAGTTCGAGGACCGACAGCCCATCGGCCGAGCTGTCCAACTCGGACACCACCCAACCCGCAACGGCCGGAGCCGGCCGGTGGTTGCGCACGATGGCCAGCGGGCAGTGCGCGGACATCGACAATGCTGCAGCGGTGGAGCCCACCTGGCACCCTGTGGCCTGGTTGAGCCCCAGCGCTCCCAGGCACAACATCTCCGCCGATCGTGACGCGTTCATCAGCGCCCGGGTGGGGTGGTCCTGAAGAATTTCCACTTCGACCTTCACCGGCCGCTCAAGCGACTCGACCGCGCAGAAGGCGGTGCGAACGGCGATTTCCGCGGTGGCGAGGTCGCGTGCAGCGTCCTGGTGGTCAAAGAACTGGCTCGGGTGCCGCGGTGCGATCACGTACGTCAGTCGCAGCGGTACGTCGCGACTGACGGCTTCGTCTACCGCCCACAACGCTGCGTTCAGGGCCGGGCGGGAGCCGTCGATCCCGACGACGACAGCGGGTGACACTACGTGGGCTTCTCGCATCGCCGGCTCCGGATTCGGTGTCTTCATTGGTGTTTACGACGCTATCGGCAGCATTGGCCCTTCGTTAGGGGCGAAAGTCCCTGCCGATGAGCAAACGGTCGTTCGTTGCCGGGGGTATGAAACGTCGTAGCGACTCGACTAACCGCGACACTCCAGGACGTCGACCAACGGGCGGCGCGGTGTGGGCGGCGGTACGCCGTCCAATGCTGGTGCGAGCCCGACCCGGACCAGCGCTTGCGGAAGCGGCCGGCCCGTCAGCGCGCCGATGATGTCGCGGCTGGCAGGCACCTCGGTCATGTGCGTGAGCACGCATGTAGCCAAACCTGCCATCGTCGCGTCCAGCAAGATCCTGGACAACATCTCGCCACAGGCCAACACGTCTGCGCGGGTGTCGGCATACGCGGAGATCACCAGCACGTCCGATTGATCGTCGGTCAGTGCGAGGCGCCGTTCAGGCTGATGAGTAATCGGAAAGTTGCGGCCAACGTCGACGCGGTCGCTCTCGGCTGCCGACACCAGCGAGCTGTGCGGAATCCCATCCGACACCGCGAACGGAGCGGTCCACCAGGAGAGTTCGGCGTGATACGTCGAGTCGTAGAGCCGAAGTGACTCGCTGAGCTGGGAGGCCTCGGCCAGCTGCTCGCGCCCGTCGCAGACCAGATCGAGCAGCGCGGTGCCGTCAACGGCGTTGCGCAACAACAGTTGCACGGTGTCTGCAGGTGGCTTTGCGAACGGCAGTCGGTCAGTTCGACGATTCAGGATTGCGTCGGCGCGCTGGCGGTGTGCGTCAGTGACGAACGGCATCGCCGAGAAGGTGATCGTCGCCAGGTGCGTGTGGTTGTTCGGGTTGGGATAGCGATCGACGTGGCTGACCCAGCCGCCAGCGGCCATCGCGATGCGAAGGTGGTCGAGGACAGCTCCGCAGCTGATGAGCGCCTGTCGCCCCGAGGCGTCGGTGGCCACCAGTCGATCGGTGTCCAGAAACAAGTGCAGGCCGTCGTGGTCGGCCACCCATCGCCACGGTTGACTGTTGTGCACCGACGGGGCACGACAGGCCACGTGCACGGCATCTTCGATGGCCGCGTTGGTCACCAACGTCTGAGGCATGGTCGCTCCGTTCGCTGTTGTCGATTGACAGGTTGCATGTGAACGGCATTTCACCAACAGGGTCATTGGTCCCCAAACCCGTTCCGCCAGAATGGCGCGGCGTTCGTAGAAGTCCTCGCGGTGAGTTGGTCGGTATGACCCCTTGGAAGTCGGGAGAGAGTCGAGGGCCTGATCACATCACCTGGGAGCGGGCGTACGTCGTCTTGTCATCGTCATTGCCGATATCGTGGGTTCCCGTGAATGGTGCAATTTGGGCCCCTGTTTGGCACCACGGATGTCGTCGGTAGCGCGTACTCCCGAGGTCGACCTGCTCAGTCGCTTGACCGGCCAGGGTGTGCTGGGACCCGGCGGGCGCGACATCGGTCGAGTCGTCGACCTGACCGTAATGCTCGACCAGGAGGAAGGTCCGCACCTCGTCGCGCGGGTGCTCGTGCGGCGTCGCCAAGCATTGGACCTGTTGGTGCCGTGGGCGGCAGTCGAGTGTTTCGAGCACGACCGCGTACAGCTGCAGGTCGATGTCGACGTCAGCAGATTTGCAATCGACTCGGTCAACGATGCGCTTGGTGACGGCGAGATCCTGCTGTGTCGCGACGTCCTGGACACCCAGATCATCGACGTTGCGGGGCAACGTCTTGCGAGAGTCGCCGACGTCGTAGTCTCGCGCGACGCCGACGACAGGCGCGTAATCGTCGGTGTTGAAGTCGGTTTCGGCGGAGTCCTGCGGCGACTCGGCCTTCGTGGACTGGCGGCGCACTACGACGAGGACGTCGTGGCATGGACTGACCTCCATCTGACCTCCGATCGCGGCCATTCCGTCCAGCTGGCTACCCCACGTTCTGCCGTGCACCACCTGAATGCGGCTGGGCTCGCGGCGCTCATCGGCCGGCTCGACATCGAATCGGCGACAGAAGTGCTCGTCGCTGCGGGACCCCGCATGGCTGCCGAAGTGGTCGACGAAACCCATCCGGTGGTGGGGGAGAGCGTGCTCCGTGCGATGCCCACCATCGAGGCGGCAAGAATAGTGGCGGCCATGCCGGCCGAGCGCGCCTCGCATTGGCAACGCCGGTTAATGCGCTCGCGCAGACTCCTTGGGAGACACTTCATCCGCTCCAGGGTTTCGCGCCGTCGCCACAAGCCCGCACCCCATGAGTGAAGACTGCAAGGGCCGAGGCGTGAGCCGCAGTAGGCGTAAAGGGTTCGCGCTCGGCGCATTGCTGGCGGTGGTCGGTCCGGGATTGCTCGCCGGTCTATCCGATGACGACCCGGCTGGAATCACGACGTATTCAATTCTCGGGGCAGATCACGGTTATCAGCTGTTGTGGGTGCTCCTGCTTTCCACCGTCGCCCTCGTGTTGTTCCACGGCTTGGCCGCGCGAATGGGAGTGGTCACCGGGCAGGGGCTGATCGGGTTGGTGCGTCAGCGGTATGGAGTGCGGTTGGGAGGCGCAGCGCTTGCCGCGCTCGTCGTTGCCAACGTGGGGACGACCTGCGCCGAGTTCGCCGGGATCGCCGCCGGCTCCGAATTATTCGGCATCAGTCGGTATGTCAGCGTTCCCGCGGCAGCGGTGACGGTCTCACTGTTGGTGCTACGCGGCAGCTTTCACCACGTTGAACATTTCCTCCTGCTGCTGTCGGCGGTCTTTCTCGCCTACATCGTGTCGGGTATTCTCGCTCATCCCGACTGGGGGGCGGCACTGCGCGGCATGTTCGTCCCGAGCATGCCCGCCAACGGCGCATCGCTTGCGATCGTCACCGCCACCGTCGGCACCACTCTCGCGCCGTGGGGGCTCTCGTTCATTCAGTCCTACGCGGTCGACAAAAAGCTTCGCACCGACGACCTCCCCCTTGAGCGGGTGGATGTGGTCGCGGGCGCCGTGCTCACCGGGGTCATCGGGTTCTTCGTCGTCGTGGCTTGCGCGGCGACACTGCACCGCGACGGCCGCTCGATCCAGGACGCCGCCGACGCCGCCATCGCCCTCGAACCCCTCGCCGGGGCGGCGGCGTCGACGCTGTTCGCCGTGGGCTTGATCGGCGCGGCGTTTCTCGCGGCGTCGGTGCTACCGCTCTCGACGGCGTATTCGGTGTGCGAGTACGCAGGCATCGAAGCGGCAGTGGACGACACCTTCCGCGAAGCGCGGCCGTTCTACCTCACCTTCGGCGCCGTCACCCTCATCGGCGCGCTCGCGGTCCTCACACCGAACGTTCCGCTCGTGACCGTCCTGGTGGCCACCCAGGTGCTCAACGCGGTGCTTCTCGTCCCGCTCCTGTTCGCGATGGTCGGGATCGGGCGGGACCGTGATTTGATGGGCCCCTTCACCGTTGGCCGGACCGCCACGATCGCCTACGGGATCACGACCGTCGTGGTGGTGCTGTGCGTCGCCGCCCTCGCGGTGACGTCGCTCACTGGATGAGCAGCGGAAGTTAAGGCGCCGCCGACGGTGAGCCGACCTTGAGGGCCCCGGCCCCGTTGCCCCAGGTTGCCGCAGCTCCGGAATCGCCGATGCGATAGACCTGCACCACGGTCGCCATGCTCAACACGATGACGACCACGGCGACCATCGACGACGCGACGGGCTTTATCTTCTTGCCGCGCAACCCGAGCACGTGGATGACCGCCAGGAGCACGGCGGCAATCAGCAGCGCAATCGCGAAGTAGATCATCGTGTCACCCAACTCGGTGTGCTGTCGCAACAACGGCGATCGGCCCACCTGATGCTCGAGCCATTCGCCCGCATCCGTCGTCAGCGGAGTGAGTACCACGGTGATCGCGGCGAGGCCCAGGACCAACCACACCAACCGATTTCGAGCCGCTGGCGATACGGCGCACAGGATCGCCAGGATGGCCGTGAGCGGAGCGAGGACGACGATGAAGTGCACTAGCAGCGCGTGGGCGGGGAGCCCGTTGAGCGTGGTCACGAACTAACTCCTATATCGAGGTTGATTGAGCATTGGGACCGGGCCGCGCTGCCCGGTCAAGGTTGACGTGGTGCGATCAGAGACAACGCGAGTCGGGGACAACGGTCGACCGCCATGTGCGCCTCGGCGATGTCGCCGACCGGTATCGCGGGTTCGCGGGAGCCGTTGCGCACCAATGGATAACCCCAGTCATCGCGGTGGAGTAGACCCGGCAGCAGTTCGGTGCACAGCCCGCGGCCGTCACACCGCGTCCAATCGATGTGCAGGCGCAATGGTTTCGGCCGTACTCTCATGCCGTACCCATGTTACGTCCACGGGCATGATGGCCGGCGTCATCGGCCCCGACCAGGGCGGCGTTGCAGCGGCCGGCTCGATGGTGCGTGATGTCGCTCGCGAAGGTGCCGAGCGCGCTCCGGGCGAGCCGCACGGTTCCGTCCGGGTGTCGGCACGCCCCCCGGCCGTCGATGAGGCCGAGCATCCTGTGCAACTCGTCGAGCGCGAAGTCGTCCACCCGCCCGTAGGCAAGATCGTCGAATAGCTGGGCGAGCACGGGAAGGCCGTTGCGGCAGGGACCGCACTGCTGGGCACCCTGTTCGGCGAGGTAGGCGATGATGTCCGCGGTCCGAGACAACCCACACTCGTTCATCGGCAACGTGTGGACGATGCCCGCACCCGGGGTCGCCCCAAGGCATGCCAGGCCCGCCCGCGAAAGCCGGGCTCCGATGAGCGCGGCGGTTGGGATCCAGCTGCCGTGGTAGCCGCCGATGAGCACGGCGCGCACTGTGCGGAGATCGGTCACGCCGCTGTGCGCGAGCACGTCGCTGAGCGGCATTCCGGTTGGCAGCTCCACGACGGATCGTCTGGCCAGTGCTCCCGAGAGGGTGATTAGCATCGTGCCGGGGTCGGCAGCGTCTCCCACCGATCGAAACCAGTGATGCCCATACCGAGCGATCAACGCCACGTGGGCCAGAGTTTCGACGTTGTTGACCAGCGTTGGTTTCCCGCGCACGCCGGAAATGGACGTGGGAACCACCCGGTCGCGGGGCAGCGCCGGTCCGCCCTCTATGTGTCTGACGACCGCAGACTCTTCCCCTGCCACGAACGTATCGGGAGCTTCGACGACAATCACTCGGCGCTCGTTCAATCCCGCGGCAGCGCGCTCGTCAATCGCGAACCGCGCGGTCGGCGCGACGTGGGTTGGCAAGTAGAGGTACGCCTTGGCGGCGCCGACCGCCTCTGAGGCCAGCTGGAGGCCGTCGAGGACCAGGTGAGGTGCACGGGCCATCAACACCGCGTCCTTGCGGCTCAGCGGCTCGCCCTCGGCGCCGTTGGCGATCACCACCGCCTTGCGTCCGGTGACCGACGCGATCTTGCGGCCGGTGGGAAACCCAGCGCCGCCCCGGCCCGTCAAGCCGGCCTGCACGAGCGATGGAATCAGGGTCTCGGCCGCCCCGGTTGGAAGTCTGCCGAAGCGTGCGTGGTGTTCATTCAGCCCCGGGCCCTGTGCGGCGAAGAGTCGACGAGTGACGGGCGGGTCCGTGCAGTGTGGTCGCTGTACCTTCACCGGCGCCCCGATATTCGCGTGTCGGCGTACTCGGCGAAGTCGGCTCGCAATCGCCACCACAGCGCGGTGGCGACGGTCAACGCGCAGCAGCCAGCGAAGACCAGAAACCATCCCCGGCCGGAGTCGGTTCCATTGCCGAGCGCATGCGCCATGGCGATCGGCCACAACGCGTAGGTCGCCCAGTGCGCTGCGCGAAAGGTACGCACCCCAAGACGATGACGAAGCAGGCTGGTGACGATCAACACGACCAGCACGTCAAAGGCGAGAGTGCCCAACCCGAGCCATAGCGGCCGATAGGCGCCGAGGAAGGGCAGGACGAAGTCCACCAGTCGCAGCTGGGCGTAGGGGTCGAAGAACAGCAGCGCCATGTGCAGAACAACCAGAAAGGTTCCGGCCAGCGCAGCGAAGCGGTGGACGTCGGCGACGGCAAAACGGGGGAATGCGGCGAGCCGTCGACCCGACCGCGTGGCGATGCCCAGTGCCAGCGAGATCGTCAGGAACGCGAGCGCCGTGATCCCGGTGCCACGACCCAGCGCCCACAGCGCTTCATCGGTCATCGCTGTCCCTCCGGTCCGGAGGAGGGCCAGCCGCCGATCGTGTGGACGACGCAGTCGCGGTCCACCAGCCTCACCGGCATGTCGAGTGCTCGAATCCAGTCCAGTGCTGCCCACCCACGGACGATCGCCGCAGTGGAGACCGTGTTGGCGGCATAGCAGGACTGAGCGGCGACACTCACCGTGCGCCACACCGGGTCCACAGACCGTCCCGTGCGCGGGTTCAGAATGTGGTGCAACAGATCGTCCCCGAGGCGCCACCGACGGCGAACGGTGCTCGACGTGGCCAGCGCCCCTCCGGAGGGCAGCGCGACCGAACCTTCTGGATCGCCGGCGGCATCTTGGACGAGGACCTGCCAACCACCATCGGGTGCCGGTCCTGCAGTGGCGATGTCGCCACCCAGGTTGATCAGCACGCCACTGCCGGTGACCTCGTGGACCCGGCGGGCGCACTCATCCGCGGTGACCGCCTTCGCGGTCGCGCCGAGATCGAGCAAGACCCCCGGCGGCACCGTCACGACCCGATCCTCGAGCGTGACCATCGACCAGACCGCTGGAGTGAAGACCGACGCGGCCCGCGGCGTCGCGTTTCCGAGGGTCGTGATGTCGCCGTCGTAGCCGAGCGCGACCATCGCTGCGCCAACCGTCGGGTCGACGTCGCCGTCGGTCTGGCCAGCCGCCGTCAGCGCGGCGTCCAGCAGGTTGGCCAGGGTCTCGCTCACCTCGGTCGGCCGACCGTTGGACGTTGCGAGCGCTGCGATTTCGGAGTCGGGCCGGAAGCGGGACGCGGCGGCATCGACCGCGTCGAGTTCCGCGTCGACTACGCGGCGGGCGGTGGGTAGCGAATCGGGGTCCATCACGACGATCTGCATGTCTGTGCTCCACCGCTGCCAGTGGATTTCCGCGATGTCCGGCACGTCGACGGTCACGAGCCGCGGGAAACCGTGATGTGCGGCGAAAATTTCGGGGCCATCACCGTGGTGGGGGTGAGGTTGCGTCGTTTCGTCGTGGGTGCGCTCGCGGTGGGCGCCGGAGCTTGGCGCGTAGTTGGGGCCGGGGCCTGCTCGACGGTGTGTCGTGGCGCGATCTCTTGCTGTTGTGGAGTGATCGCGGGCGCCGGTGGTCCGGCGTCGATCGGCGGTGGAGTCAGAGGTGTGTCGGCAGTAGTCGTGACGACGTCGGGTACCGGCGGCACGTCCAAGACGGGAGTTGGCGCTAGTTCCGGCACAGCGGGTTCGACCGCAACGACCGGCACCTCCGTTGCTGGAGGCTTGAGGGTGTCGGCGTAGGCAAGCGTGGAGGTGCCCGCGACGCCGGCGATGCCGAGGCCGAACAGTGCCCACGAAGCGGCGGTGGCGCGGCGGGCTCCCGAACGGGGTGAATCCATGCCGCCGATGCTGGCAGCCAATTCTTCAAGCCTTCGAAGATTTCGCGTGGCACGCTCGTGGGGTGGCCGACGGGACCGCAGCGCCGACATTGTTGATCGTCGAGGACGACCGCGCTCTGAGCGCGATGCTTGCCGAGGTGTTCACCGACGAGGGCTACCAGGTGGACGTCGCGTGCGACGGCCAACAGGGACTTCACCGCGGCCTGACGGGGCGCTACGACGCCATGATCCTCGATCGCGGGCTGCCGGTCATGGACGGCGTCGAAGTCGTTGCGGCGCTCAGGTCACGGGGAATCCCAACCCCGATCCTGGTGCTGACCGCGCGCGGCGCGATCGCCGACCGTGTCGACGGACTTGACGCCGGAGCTGAGGATTACCTCGTCAAGCCCTTCGAGGTGCCGGAACTGCTAGCCCGGATACGGGCTCTACTCCGACGACCTGATGCTGATTCGACGTTGCGAGTCGATGGGTTGTGCCTGGATCGAGTTACCCGAACAGTCAGCGGCCACAGGGTGGGTGCGGACGTTGAGTTGTCCGAGCGGGAAGCCGCGCTACTGGCCGCCCTGATGGTCGCCCCCGCTCGTGTCTTTACCCGCGGCCAACTGCTCAACGCCGCGTTCGAGGGGGTTGACACGCCGGGTGTCGTCGACACCTACGTGCATTACCTTCGCCGCAAACTCGGTCGAGGAATCGTACGAACGGTCCATGGCACCGGGTACCGCCTCGGAAGCGAATGACACCCGACAGCGATCTCACCCTTGTTCGGCGCGCGGGCCGACGCGCCGCGATTCATGCATCGCTTGCGTTGGCGGCCGTCCTGTTGGTGGTGGGGGCCGTGGTGTTGTTCGTCGACGTCAACGTCCAGAACCAGCAGATCGCCTCGCAGCTGAGTTCAGTGGCATCGACGGCCGATGACGCGGTCGATCCACCACCGGGGATGCTTCTGGTGTTGCGCGATCTGAGCGGGAAGGTACAGGCCAGCGCCGATGGATTGCCGACGGCCGACCTCCTTGCGCGTCCGGTGGGGTTCTCCGATGTGCGGATCGAAGGCGGACGGTACCGCGCGCTCGTCACCGACCGGCCCCAAGGCAGGGTGGTCGCTTTGCTCGCGCTGGAGTCGTACGAGGCGGGCCGAAGTCGGCTGCTGCTGTCGCTTGGCGTCGCGGAACTTGCCGGAATCCTCGCGTCGATCGCCGTGGTCACTCTGCTCACGCGGCGTTCCATTCGTCCGCTCACAGAAGCGTTGACGTTGCAGCGACGGTTCGTCGCCGACGCCTCGCACGAGCTTCGCGCGCCGCTGACGGTGCTGCACACCAGGATTCAGTTGCTTGCCCGCCGGTTCGACGACGGCGACGACGATGAGGCCAAGGCGCAGATCGACGCCGTCGCAGCCGACACCAGGGCGCTCGGCGAGGTGATCGAAGATCTCCTGGCGTCGGCCTCCATGACGAATAGTGACGTTCCTCGCGTCCGCGTCAATGTGTCCGCCATCGCCGACGAGGTCTACGGCAGCATGTCCGAACATGTCGAGTCCGCCGGAGTGAGCCTGGTGGTGAAACGGGACAACGATTGGGGCGAAAACGATTTCGTCGTCCTTGGGTGGGCGTCCGCGCTCCGTCGTGCCATCACATCGCTGGTCGATAATGCCCTTGCCCACGAACATTCCGGCGGGGTGATAACCATCTACGTTGGACGGCGCGGGGCGGACGTCGTCATCGAGGTGCGCGACGACGGCGTCGGCATCGACCCCGACGCGATGGGAACGCTATTCAACCGTTTCTCACATGGTGAGGGACACACCGCAGGAGGTCGCCAACGCTACGGAATTGGCCTGGCCCTGGTTCGTGAGATCATTCTCGCCCACCGCGGGAACATCGACGTCGCGCAGACACCCGGTGGCGGAGCAACTTTCACGCTTACGTTGCCCGCTGCGTCCCCTGTGTGACAAATCTTGCAGCGGACCGCTGCGAATTGGAACGCGCATTCGATCTCGGCAGTACGCTGAGTGCCCGGCGCATCGGCGATTCCGGCGTAGGCAAGGAGTTCCAGTGACCCAGCCCTCGACCAAGGTCACCCGGCTCGGCGAGAAACAGAACACGTCGCGCGGCAGCCTCGACCAACTGCTGGACAGCACGCCCCTGGCCACCATCGCCATGGTGCGCGACGGGCACCCCGTCGTCTTTCCGACCGGATTCGCCCGCATCGCAGGCGAATTCGTCATTCACGGATCGACGGGCTCACCATGGATGCGCGCGCTGGCGGCGGGTGCGCCGGCGGCGGTCGCCGTGACCGCGCTGGATGGTGTCGTGGTGGCGCGCAGCGGATTCGAATCGTCGTTCCGCTACCGCAGTGCCGTGCTCTTCGGCGTCTTCGAGCGGGTCCCCGAGCCCGACAAGCTCGGTTACCTCGAGACGTTGACCGACAAGTTCATCCCTGGCCGGGTCGCCGAACTGCGCGCCAGCACGCGAAGCGAACTCGCGGCGACGATGGCGCTGCGAATGTCGATCGGTGCGGACAACTGGTCGTTGAAGGTCAGCGCGGGCTGGCCCGACGACCCCGAGAGCGACGTCGCCTCCGGAGCGTGGGCAGGCGTCGTTCCGATGGCCGTGACTTACGGTGCACCTCTGTCTGCCCCGGACTGCGACCCGTCGGCGCCGTTGCCGGAATCGGTGCGTTTGCTGTCGGGGAGCACCGGCGGGCAGGAGCGATGCGACCCGGGATCGGGCACCGGCGGCAGGAGCGAAGCGACCCGGGATCGGGCACCGCGGGCAGGAGCGAAGCGACCCGGGATCGGGCACCGGCGGAAACGCCCCGACCCCGCGGTAGCGCCGCCGAGAACGGCGTCGGTGGCAGAATCCGACACATGCGGATGTCGGCCAAGGCGGAGTACGCCGTCCGGGCGATGATCCAATTGGCCACGGTGGGAGAAGGTGCGCTGGTCAAGACCGACGACCTGGCCAGGGCGCAGGGCATCCCGCCGCAGTTCCTCGTCGACATCCTGTCCGATCTGCGCACGGACCGGTTGGTGCGTAGCCATCGCGGCCGCGACGGTGGCTACGAGCTGGCGAAGCCCGCGGCCGACATCAGCGTCGCCGACGTCTTGCGCTGCATCGACGGCCCGCTGGCCAGTGTCCGCGACATCGGGCTCGGCGACCTACCCTATTCGGGGCCGACGGCCGCGCTGACCGACGTATGGCGGGCGCTGCGGGCCAGTATGCGTTCGGTGCTGGAGGAGACCAGCATCGCCGACGTCGCGTCCGGATCGCTGCCCAACCACGTCGCCGACCTCGCGGGGCACTACCTCGCCCAGGAGGAGCGTCGCGGCCACGGCTGAGTGTCTCAGCCGCCCGAGCCGTACGGCCTCGTGATGATCTCGAGGTGATGCCCCGACGGGTCCGGGAAGTAGACGCCGCGGCCGCCGTCGTTGTGGTTGATCTCGCCAGGGTGAGCACGACGCGGATCGGCCCAATGTTGCAGTCCCCGCGCGCGTATGCGGCCGTAGATGGCGTCGAACTCCTCTTCGGACACCAGGAACGCGTAGTGCTGGGGGTGAATGTCGTCGTCCGGGCCGACCTGTGCGTAGTCGAGGCTCGCCCCGTGGTCGATCGCCACCGCGAGGAAGGGACCGAACTCCTTGGCGTCGGGAAGCCCGAAGATCTCGGTGAAGAAAGTTGCCGACTCTTCGCGACTCCTGGCGGCCACGATGGTGTGGTTGAACGTGATGGCCATGTCAATCGAGTGAACCACCATTGGCGAGATGCGCCCAACACTGCAGGATGAAGCCATGGCCGACGTCGAAGTCCTCACCGGAGCCCGCGTGCGGCTGCGGCGCCCCGTCGTCGACGATGCCGAGGCGATATTCGCTGAGCTGTCCTCCGACCCCGGGGTGACGCGGTACATGTCGTGGACCACGCACCGCGACGTCGACGAGACGCGCGACGTCATCACCGACCTCTTCAACGTCGGTGACGAGCCGACGTGGTTGATCGAGCGGCGCGACACCGACGAACTGGTGGGTACGTGCGGATGGTCTCGGCCACAGCCACATTCAGTCGATTTCGGGTACTGTCTGTGCCGCAAGTGGTGGCGGCAGGGGCTCGGATCCGAGGTGGCCGGAATGCTGGTCGAGGCCGCGATGCGCAATCCCGCCGTATACCGGGTCTCGGCGTGCTGCCACGTCGACAACGCGGGGTCGGCGGGTGTGCTGCGGCGCTGCGGCCTAAGCCTCGAAGGCCGGCTCGCGCGGTATCTCGTATTTCCCAATCTCGCTGCAGAACCCCAGGACTGCTTGTTGTTCGCGAAGGCGGTGCGGTGATGAGCGCTCGCGCGAAGAACAGAGGAACCTGATGAGCGCTCGCGCGAAGAACAGAGGAACCTGATGAGCGCTCGCGCGAAGAACAGAGGAACCTGATGAGCGCTCGCGCGAAGAACAGAGGACTCGGATGAGCGCCTGCGCGAAGAACAGAGGACACAGAAGTGAATGACTTCCACCTGCGCGAGCTGACCCGTCCGGTGATCGTCGCGCCGATGGCGGGCGGCCCGTCGACACCGGAACTGGCGGCGGCCGGGTCGAGCGCCGGGGGGCTCGGCTTCGTGCCCGGCGGCTATCTCACCGCCGAGGTCTTCGCCGACCGCATCACCGCGGCCCGTCGCCTGACAACCGGGCCGCTCGGGGCCAACCTCTTCGTCCCCGGGCCGAGCGCGGCCATCCCTGCACAGATCGAGAGTTACGCACAGTCGCTGGCCGAGGAAGCGGAGAGCTACGACGTGGCGTTGGGGGAACCGCGATTCGACGACGACGCGTGGGCCGGCAAGGTCGAGGTCGTCATGGATCTGAAGCCCGAGGTCGTCTCCTTCACGTTCGGCCTACCCGAACCCGACGAGGTGGCCCGGATGCGAGGGGCGGGCATCTACACGGTCGCGACCGTGACGACGCTTGCCGAGGCTGAGTTGGCGGTCGCGTGTGGGGTCGACGCGCTGGCCGCCCAGGGTCCGGCAGCGGGCGGTCACCGCGGCACCTTCGACCCCGTCGCGGACCCTGCGTCGCAACCGCTCACGCAACTGCTGCACGCGGTGATCGTGGCAACCAAGCTGCCCGTCGTGGCGGCGGGCGGGTTGATGACGGCCACCGACATCGCCGACGTGCTCGCCAAGGGCGCGGTGGCGGCCCAGCTGGGGACGGCGTTCCTGCTCGCTGACGAAGCGGGCAGCAGTCCGGTGCACCGGGCCGCGCTCAAGGACGACCAATTCACTGAAACGACTGTCACCAAGGCGTTTTCGGGCCGTTTTGCGCGCGGCCTGCGCAACCGGTTCATCGCGGAGCACGAGGGTCACGCGCCGTTCGGCTATCCCGAGGTCCACTATCTGACGAGTCCGGTCCGTGCGGCGTCCGTGCGCGCCGGAGATCCGCACGCCACCAACGTCTGGGCGGGTACGGGTTTCCGCGCGGCCAAGGCGGCACCGGCCGCCGACATCATCGCCGGGTTGGTCTGAGGCTCGGTAGCGCATCATTGCGGGCCACGTTCGTCAGCGTCGTGACATGGGACCGCGGCCGAGTGTCGACACCGACACGCTCCCGTCGTCCGATCGCACGGTCACTTCTGCCGCCGCGCGCTGCGGGTCGCTGGTCTCCGGTACCCGCACCGACGTGGATGATCCCGAGGCGGCGTGCACCAGGTACGGCCCGCCGGGCGGCAGTCCGATCGCCACGTCACCGTTGCTGCTGACCGCTTCGACGGTGCGGGGAGCCGCTTCCTTGAAGTCGACGGTGACGTCGCCGTCGGTGGTGTCGGCCGTGAAGGATTCGGTCACCGAGATCGGTTCGCGTGCAATCACACTGCCGTTCTGGTTGTGCACCTCGATGCGACGGGCATTGCCGCTGAGTAGGACGGCGCCATCCATGCCTCGCGCAATCAACTCGTCGAGGTCGGCCTGCGCGAACAGCACGCCGGCCTCCTGCTGGGTGGTGACCGACAGGCGGCGGGCCTGCTCCGGCGGAAGTGTCACGGTGATCTCGCCGGCGCGGGCCCAGCGCAGCAACGAATCGCCGTCGCCGTCGCCGTCGACGGTCAGCCGAACGGCTCCGGCGTCCTCGGTCATGGTGAGCGTGTGGTCGCCGGTCTGCGCGGACTTGAGCAGCCTCAGTTCGGCGCGTGGTTCTGCGGCGTCGCGTGCAGTGGTGATGCGCACCGCCGCCGGGGTGCCGCCGGTGTCGATCACCAGGGACTGCATGTCAGTCGGCAGGCTCTTGGTGTCGGCCACGACGCGCAGCGCGCTCACGCCCCACGCGATGACGCCGAGCGTCAGCACAGTCCCCGAGACGAGCACGGTGGCGATGACGACGACGAACGCGCGAAACGCGGTGCGCCCGCCCGGCGTTAGGGTCGGAGGGGCCGGCTCCGCAGGGGGTACCAGCGGCGGGGGAGCGATGACGGTCACGGTTGAAGTCCTTTCGGCGGTTCAGGATTCGAGGTAGCGCAGGACCGCCAGCACGCGCCGGTTCTCGCTCTCGTCGGGAGCTAGGTTGAGCTTGCTGAAGATCGACGCAATGTGCTTCTCCGCTGAGCCCACCGAAACGTGCAGTGCAGCCGCGATGGCGGAGTTGGCCTTGCCCTCGGCCATCAGCTGGAGTACCTCCTGCTCGCGCGGGGTGAGCTCGCCGAGCGCCGAGCGCCGGCGTGACCGGACGAGAATCTGCGACACCACCTCCGGGTCCAGCACGGTGCCACCACTTCCCACCACCGTCACGGCGTCTAGGAAGGCGGGCACGTCGGCGACGCGGTCCTTCAGCAGGTACCCGAATCCCTTTGTGTCCGAGGCGATTAGGTCGGCGGCGTAACGCTCTTCGACGTAGTGGGACAGCACCAGCACCGGTGACTCCGGATTCTGGCTGCGCAGCAGTGCTGCCGCGCGGATGCCTTCGTCGGTGAACGTCGGCGGCATCCGCACGTCCACGATCGCCAGGTCGGGTCGGAGTTCGTTCACGAGCCTCAGCAGGTCGGTCGCGTCGGAAACGCCGGCGACCACGTCGTGCCCGGAATCGGTGAGGATCCGCTCGATGCCGGCCCGCAGCAGCGCGGAGTCCTCGGCGATCACGATGCGCATGGCAGCACCGCCGTGACGATTGTCGGCCCGGTCGCCGGACTGGACACCGTGAAGGTGCCGCGCGCTGCGCGCACGCGTTCCTCGAGCCCGCGCAGCCCGGTTGCATCCTCGTCGGTCACCACTGTGGCGCCACCGACGCCGTCGTCGAACACCGAGACGTACAACGTGGCCGACGGCTCGTCGTAACGCACGGTGACCACCGCTTGGCTGGAGTACGCGTGTTTGGCGACGTTGGTCAGCGCCTCGGCGACGACGAAGTAAGCCACCGATTCGACCTCGTCCGGAAGGCGTTGGGGCAGGTGGACGTTCAGTGTCGTGGGGACGCCGGAGGTTTCGATGCGCTGCACGACCGACGACAGCGCTGCGTCCAGGCCGCGGTCGGCGAGAATCGTCGGGGCGATGCCGCGCACGACGTTGCGCAGTTCGACCAGCGCGCTCTTGGCGTCGTCGTGTGCCTCGGCGATCAGCTTCTTCGCCTCGGGCAGGTCGGTGTCCAGCTTGGTCTGCGCCAGTCCGATCGTCATGGCCAACGAGACCAACCGCGGCTGGACACTGTCGTGCAGGTCGCGTTCGATGCGATGCCGTTCGGTCTGCGCGGACGACACTGCGCCCTGTCGCGCGTCGGCGAGCGCGGTGACCTGGTTCTGCAGCGCTGCGGTGGGCGACGGCGACAGCAGCCAACGGTCGATCGGGGCGTCGACGGCGGGGGCGAACACGACGATGGCGACGGCCGCGACCAACGCGACGATGGCCAGCGGCCAGGCCAGCGCCGGCGAGACGAACGACAGCCCTGCTTCGGCATCACTGCGGTCGATCGCGATGGCGACGGCGGGGCCGAGGAACGCAAACACCAGCAGCGCCAGCGCGATACGGCGGCCAGCGTGTCGTAGACCATACGGAGGTAGTGGTGCGCGACGGCCTTCCAGAACCGCGCGCCGCTGACGTCGAGCCACAGTTGATGCGCCCAGCGTTGGAAGCCCTGGTAGTGCGACAGCCTGCGCGGCGGGATCGGGATGCCGATGCCGAACACGGCTTCGCTGCGCACGCGTTCCACCCGTTCAACCCCGCGCATCAGGTACACGAAGACGATGCCGGCGAGCACGAAACCGATGACCGACGGGATGGAGGAGATCGCGATGATCAGAACCGTTAGCGGAATCCAGAACCACACCACGGCGATCGCCGCGCCAGCGAGCATCGAGGCGCTCGCCACCAGACCGAGGCGACGGGGACGTGGCATGACGTCAGGTGCTCCGCCGCCATGGCCGTATTCGAGCACGACGGGCGGCGTGGGGGCCGGGGCGTCGGGGGTGACTGCAACCATGCCTTCAACCTAGGGATTCGCGACGGCGCCCGACACCGAGTTTCCCCGAGAGTTGAGCGGGGGATAACCCCCGCACCCGCACCTGTCCACTACGCGCCCGTGCGGCGCCTCCGGCGCGACGAGTTTTCCCCACCCCGGTGGTCTGCCCGGTATCAAACCCACCATTCAGACAGGAGCTCCCAATGAGCGTCATTCGTTCCGCCACCCCCACCGTCGACGTACCGGCGAAGCGATCGGTGAGCCGCACCATCGGCGTCGTGATCAGCATGCTCGTCGGCACGTTCCTGGTTTTCGATGCCGCGGGCAAGCTCGTGTTGCCCGAGGGGGTCAAAGAAGGCACCGAAGCGCTCGGCTTCCCAGTCGGCCAGGCCCTGATCATGGGCATCGTGCTGAGCGTCTGCGTGGTGGTCTACGCGATTCCGCGGACCGCCGTGCTCGGCGCGCTCGGGATCACGGCGTATCTCGGCGGGGCGGTCACCGCGAACATGCGCGTCGAGGCACCGCTGTTCAGCCACACGCTGTTCGCGGTCTACTTCGGCGTGTTGATGTGGGTCGGGCTGGTGTTGCGCCGTCCCGCGCTGCTCAAGGTCGCGGGCCTGACGCGCTGATCACTTCGGCGCCATCAGTTCCAGCGCGATGTGGTCGGGGTCGCGGAACTCGAGGATGTACCCGTGGCCGATGTCCTTGATCGGTTCGTGGCGGTAGCCGAGGCCATCGAGATGCGCTGCGGCGGCTTCTAATTCGGCCCGGGAGGCGACTCGCAGGCAGAGGTGGTCGAGGCCGACGCGATCTTCGTCGAACCGGTCGGTGGCCACCGGCCGCAGCCCGATGAGACAACCGCCGGCGTCGTACAGCACGCCGCCGAACAGGAAGGCCAGTTGCTCGCGAGTGGCGTCGTCGGCGTCGGCGGGAACCTCGATGACAACGGGCCAGCCGAAGACGGACTCGTAGAATTGCCTGGACCTGTCGATATCGGTGACGGTGAGCCGGATGTGTGCGACGGAGTTCGTGCGGATCGCCATCGCGCCCATCCTGCCAGGTGCGACGTGCCAGAATCCCGGGGTGCGAATTGGGATGACGATGCCGGTGATGGAACCCAACCTGGACGCGGCCACGCTCAAGGCGTGGGCGCGCGTGATCGACGGCGGGCCGTTCTCGTCGCTGTGCTGGGGCGAGCGGATCGCGTTCGACAACCCCGACTCGCTGACGCTGCTCGGTGCGCTGTCGGCGTGGACCGATCGGGTGCGCTTGGTGACGACCGTGATCGTGCCGCAACTGCACGACCCGGTGATGCTGGCCAAGGCGCTGGCCACCGGTGACATGCTCAGCGGTGGGCGGCTCACCGTCGGCATCGGCGTGGGCGGCCGGCACGAGGACTACCACTCCGTGGGAGCGGACCCGGCCACGCAGACGATGCGGGGCATGGCCGAGCGGGTGGCGGTCATGAAGCGGGTGTGGGCCGGCGAGAAGATCACCGAGTCGGTGCTGCCGGTCGGCCCGTCGCCGGTGCAGGCGGGCGGCCCTCAACTGCTCGTCGGCACCATCGGTCCGAAGACGGTGCGCAGCGCGGCGGCCTGGGCCGACGGCATGGCCGGGACCATCCTGGATCTTGACGTCGCCAAGCAGAACGAGCTGTTCGACGTCGCCCGGACGGCCTGGGCGGATGCGGGCAGGTCCAAACCCCATCTGGCGACGTCGTTCTGGTTCGCCATCGGAGATGGCGAGGAACCGCGCGCCCAGATGCACCGACACCTGCTGCGCTACATGAACTGGATTCCCGCCGAGTTCGTCGACGCGATGGCGCCCACTACGGGCTGGGCCGGTACCGACGATGAATTATTGGACGTGCTAAGGCGTTTCGAGGACATCGGTACCGACGAAGTGCATCTGATTCCAACCTCTGCCAACATCGATCAGCTGCGGCGGGTGGCCGACGTGGTCAAGGATTATGCCTGACTGTTCCCGACAGTCGGAAAGCAACTGTCGCTGTCCCTGGGTTTCCGGTGTGTGGCGGCCGGCCAGTCTTCCCGACCGGCCGCAACTGCGCATGACGGGCTGACCGCGCGCAAATGGGTGCGCCGTCGCGAGAGATGGGCCTCGAGGAAGCCGCCACGCCACCAGGTGACGACCTCGACCGGCACGCGTCGGAGGGCGCCCTTGCGGTGTCCTCCAGAGCCCTGCTGCCGTCTGCAGCCTGGACAGACGATCGCGGATTAGAGATGCGATCGGATGAAGACGAGGACCTCGTCCGCGGTGGCGAAGCCGCCGAGGTGGCTCTCCTCGGGACGTAAGACGAGTTCGGCGTCGGGCAGCAGAGCGACCGCTGCTTGTGCGTCGCTGAGCGGCACGATGTGGTCGGCGTCGCCGTGCCACCACCGCACCGGCGCCTTCACGTCGGCAAGCCGGAATCCCCAGTCGCGACCGAAGAGTCGGGCGTCGTCCACGATGGCCTGAAAGCCGCCCTTGGCGAGCAGGACGAGGTCGTCGATGAACATGCCCTCCATCTCGGGATCGTTGAGGACCTTGCGATCACCCTCCGGGGTGGTTCTGGCGTAGGCCTGGGCGAGGTAGTGCGACAACGGGAGGAGCGGCAGCAGCAGCGCGGACACCGCCTGGGCCAAGGGCCGGCGCAGGCCGCCCAGTACCGGCGCGAATCGGCGGGCCAAGTCGATTGCGCCGGTCGCAATGGCGTCTGGACCGACTGACGGAACGACGCCGCCGAGGACCGCGACCGCCGCCACCCGGCCGCTGAGCGGGGGGACCGCGGCGCACGCGAGCGCATACGGGCCGCCGCCGGAGAGGCCGACGACGCCGAGTCGCTGGGCGCCGAGGGAGTCGGCCACATGCGCTACGTCTGTCACCCACTCGGCCACCGACTCGTAGGGATGCGGGTCAGACAGCCCAGTACCGGGTCGCCCCACGACTACCACGCGCAGGCCGAGCTTCTCGGCGGCGCGACGGCCGAGCATCGGAAATTGGCGACGCCCGCCGGGTGTGCCGTGGCACCACAGCACCGTCATCCCCGAGGGGTCGCCGAACTCGGCGAAGCCAATGCGCCGGCCGGTGGGCAGGTAGAAGCGTCCTTCGGCGCGGGGCTTTTCGACGCGAGGTACGCGCACGGGGTGCCGCATCAGGTTGGCCATTCGTACCTTTCTTGGGAAGCTGAGCGTAAGCACTTACGTGCGTGTTGTTGGCGAGATCGGCGACACGGGTGACCTTTGTCCCTTCATTGCGCGGAAATGTCACGTAAACAAGCTGTCTGGGTAATAGCGCAGCCGCGAGGCGGCTACCCGCCGGGGATAGCTCAGGCGATTGTGAAGCCATGACGCAATCACTGGCGATACCACGGCCTTCTGACTCCGGCGCAGGGGACGCAGCACGATGCGCTTTGATGACGCTCGGCGGATGTCGTGCCGAGCCGACGTCCGTCAATCCGAGTTCGGCATCAAAGCCGTACTCGGTTCTGATGGGCTCGATGAAGCTCGTTGACACCGTGACCGTGTCCTTCTGCGGGGAGCGCGCCAAGCACCTCGAATTCACGCCTCCGACGAAACTCGGATGGCTATGAACGGATCAGAACGCGTTGGGATCGGCCTGGGCAGCGGCTGGAACTGGATGCTGATAGAGCCGGGACGCGTTCTCCCACGTCACCTTTCGGACGATGTCATCCGGCAGCCCGTTGATCTGCTCGTGGATCGTGCGCTGGGTGTGAGGCCACGTCGAGTCGCAGTGCGGGTAGTCGGCTTCGAGCAGGATGTTGTCCGAGCCGATCCGTTCGTGCTGGATGAACGATGACTGGTCCTCGACCGCGCAGAACCAGAAGTTGCGCTTGAGCACCTCAGCAGGTGTCAGCGACTCACCGAGCGCCTTCCACGTCCCGTACATCTCGTGGTAACTCAACATGTGGTCGAGCCGATCCAGTAGCCCTGCCACCCAACCGATCCCACCTTCCGAGAGGCAGATCTTCAGGTCCGGGTAGCGGGTACACACCCCGGAGTACAGCCAGTCCACCGCCGCCGAGATGGCGTAGGCGAAGAACAGCACACCCGGCACGTCCGGTGGTGCGTCGTCGGTGGTCGACGGCGACGTGCCCGACGAACCGATGTGAAGGTTCACCACCGTGCCGGTCTCGGCGCAGGCCGCCATCAACGGCTCCCAGTAGCCCGGAGTGGATGGTCGGCAGGCCGAGCATCGCAGGGTTCTCGCTGAACGTCACGGCATGGTAGCCGCGTTCGGCGTTCTCGTAGATCATCTTCGCGCCGACCTCGGGGTCGAGCAGCCACGGCAACTGACACGGAATGATCCGGTCCGGGTATGCGCCTGCCCAGGCGTCGATGTGCCAGTCGTTCCACGCCCGCACGCAGGCCATCGCGAGGTCGCGATCGTTGGTCACCTGTTGCAACCGTTGGCCGGCAAAACCCGGGAGGAACGACGGGAAGTTCAAGGACGCGTACACGCCGTTGAGGTTCATGTCCTTGACGCGTTCGTGGATGTCCCATGCGCCGCGACGCATTTCGTCGAATCGGGTGGGCTCGAAACCGTACTCGGACACCGGACGCCCAACCACCGCGTTGAAGCCCACGTTCGGCAGTGACTGCCCGTCGTACATCCACGTCTGCCCGCCGTCGTCGGTCTCCACCACGCGCGGGGCGCGATCGGCGAACTTCTTCGGCACGCGGCCCTCGAACGTGTCCGGCGGCTCCACGATGTGGTCGTCGACGGAGATGACGGTATACAGGCGCTCGGCCCGCTCCGGCTCGGCCAGGAACGTGACGGTGCGCTCGGCACCGGTCTTGGCGGTGGTAAAGCTCAGGTTCGCCTGCATCTCGTCGATGGAAGCCACGGTGCCCTCCTCGCTGGTGTAATCCGTTGACGCTCTAAGTCAGTACGCTGCGGTCGGCCTTGATGGTCATTCGCGCCGCCCCAGCCCAGTACACGTCGGCGGCCCGTTCGATCAGCGACGCCTGCATGCCCACCATGTCGCCGCGATTCATCTTCGACGGAGTCCGACCGGTGACCATCACGTCATACGACAGACGGCAGACGCGCTCGATGGACACGGCCCGGTAGACAGCCTCCGCCAGATTCCGGCCGGTCGCAATGACGCCATGGTTCGCGAGGATCACCAGGTTGGCGGAACCGATCTGCTGCGCGAGTTCGGCTGCCCGCCAAGGCGCGTCGATCTCACCGTCGTACTTCTCGACCAGGTACATGTCGTCGAGGAACAGCGCGCCGGTCTGATGAACCAGATCGGGAAGCGTGCCCAAAGCAGCGATCAGGCTGACGTAGTAGGGGTGATTGTGGATCACCACCCGAGCGTCGGGCCGGATCCGGTGCAGTTCTGTGTGGATGTGGATCGCGGGCGTGACGTCCCAGCGTCCGCGAACCACCTGTGCGTCCTCGTCGACGACGCAGATGTCGGATGCGGTGAGCTCCTGCCACCAAAGGCCCCACGGGTTGACGTACATGTCGGAACGACCGTCGGGCTGCCACGTGATGTGGCCGGCCATGTTCTCGGCGAAACCGATGTCGGCGAGGTGCCGGAAGGCGATCGCCAACCGTTGTTCGTCGGTGAGGTCGACGCCGACGGGCGGCACCTTGGACGGCGCCCATACCTCGAGGCCGCCGCGTCGTACTTCGTCTGTGGTCATGACCGCCGCTCCTGCTGAATTTCGTGGCTCGCCTCGAGTGTCGATCGAACCTCGTCGCGAAGTAGGCCTTTTGCGATCTTGCCGCCCGATGATCGTGGGAGTTCGTCGAGGACTTCGAGTCGTTCGGGCAGCAGCTCCTTCGAGACGCCCTGCTGCAAGAGGTGTTCGACCAGGGCGTGTAGGTCGAGGGCGCAGGCGGCTTTGAGCTCGACGAACACGCAGACCCGCTCGCCGAAGAGCGGATCGGGCATCGCCACCGCCGCCGCTACGGCGACGGCGGGATGGGTCGCCACGGCCTCCTCGACCTGGACCGCGCTGATGTTCTTGCCCCCGCGGAGAATGAAGTCCGACGTCCGGCCGGTCAGAGTGAGGTATCCGTCGGCGTCGAGTTCGCATATGTCGCCCATCCGCATCCAGCCGTCCTTCGTGAACAGCTTGTCGTGATCGGTGCCACCCAGGTACCCGAGACTGAGCGCAGGGCCGCGGCACGCGGGTTGTCCGCGCCCCGATTCCGTGACGTCGCGATCGCCGTCGAAGAGCCGCACCTGCATCTCCGGAACGATGCGACCTGCCGTGCCGAGCCGGCGATGCAACGTGTCCTCGATGGTCGTCGCACTCAACATCCCGGTTTCGTTGGAACCGTAAAACTGCAGGATCGTGACGCCGGTCAGGTCCTCGAACTGGGCCGCCTGCGTGTACGGCAACGGCTCACCGCCGGTGAACACCACCCGCAGGCTGGTCAGGTCGTAGTCCCGCGAGGCCGGGTTGGCGAGGATCATCGCCAACTGCGTGCTGACACAGCACAGCACTGTCGCCTGGTGACGCGCGATGGCCGCGCAGGTTGCGACGGGGTCGAAGCGCTCGATTCTGACCGCCGTGGCACCCAGGTGAATCGGCGTGGTGTGCGAGGTCCAGATACCGAAGCCGAAGGGCGTGGGGATCACCGGGAGGAACACGTCGTCCGCTACGAGTTCGCCGTTGGCGACGGCCTTCTGGTGGAAGTAATGCCACCTGTTCTGTGTGTGGACAACGCATTTGGGCAGCCCGGTGGTACCCGAGGTGGAGTTGATCAGGAAGACGTCGTCTGGCCCCACGGGCGACAGGCGGCTCGTTCCGTCCGGTCGGGAAGTGGTGTCGATGGATAGATCGCCACCGCCGAGCGCCACGAGACGAAGCGCCGGGTCGGCGTCGCCAGCCGCCTGCTGAGCCGACGAGAGCCGTTCGACATCGCTGACCACGAGAGCCGGCCGCGAGGTCCGCAGGATCGCCGTCACCTCGCGCACTCCGGCGCGGGCTCCGAGCCCCACCGCGACCGCACCGCAACGTTCGATCGCGACCAGCAGTACGTGAATGGCCGCCGTGTCCTTGTGCCAGACCGCCACCCCGTCACCGGGCGCGACTCCCAACGCGAGCAGTCGGTGGGCGAGGTTGGTGGCTGCGCGGTCGAACTCGGTCCAGGTCAACACGCGGTCCGGCGAGTCGAGGGAGAAGTCGACGTAGGCCGGTTTGTCCGGGTTTGACGCTGGCGTTGCGCGCGACGCACTCGGACAGCGTGGTGTCCGTCCACCAGCCCGCGGCCCGGTACTGCGCCGCCTCGGCACTCGTCACGGCGACTCCGTCGACGCCCATCACCGCATCATATGGAGGAGGTCATGATCTGTACGGGCTGTAGACCGAGACGGGAGACTGAGCTGCGGACGGCTATGGCGCTTCCCTGGGTGACGTTCTGAAACCGTTACTGCAACGGGTAGTTCTGTCGATCGGTGGTTTCTTCGAGAAGTTTGTCCCCCGTTGTGCGGTCGAATGACAGACGGCGCCATTCGACTTCTAGCGAACAGCCCGGGTCGCAGGCCACGTGTTGTTTTGCGAGACTCGCTCGAATCCAAGCCTTCTCGTCACCTGACAGCGGTCCGCCGTAGTGCGGCAGGTGCTGAGAGCTGAAGTGGTGGTACTGGTTCCTGAGGCGATCCTGCAAGCCGGCGTCCTTCTCATCCATGACGTGTCCATGGCTATCCAGAAGGGGGCCGGGGAACCGCACCGTCTCGAGCTGAATTGCGCCTGCTCGCGAAATGTCCATCACATCTGTGGGGTGGACCTCGATTCTGCGGCCGTCGTTGACGACCCAGAAATGTTGTTCGGCGAAGTTGATTGATTGTCCATCGTCGTAGCTGCCCATGAACCGCGGCCCGGTAAGCGACGGGTAGGGTTCGCTGACAGCGAATGTCACAGCGGTTTGCGCCGCCAGGAAGGCGACGGCTGCAGGAAATGCCCATGCGGGCAAGCTATTTCCGGGGCGGTCCAATGGCGGTGTGGACCGCTTCGCGTACACGATGATGGCGACGACGACGAAAGCCGGCCATAACGCCACGCCCACCAACAAGCCCGCAACCCCCGCATCGCCCAATACCCGGACGAGCGTCCAGGGACCGTCCGAAACAAGCGCCACGATGGAATACACCGCCAACACCAGCGCGGTGGCCGCACACACGAGCAGCGGACGTTGCCTGGCAACACGACCGAATGCGTCTAGTGGCTTCCGAAGGCGGCCTGCTACCGCGTCGAGGCGGATGAACAGTATGTAGATCAGGATGATTTCGAAGAAGACTGGGAATCCGAGGAAATTGGCGCCGATGTGAAATAACACCGCGACTGACAGGTATGGGACCAGCCAATGGCGGCGCAGTGCCGCGACCAGCATGCCAGCCTCGAACATGACCGTGGCGTAGTCCATGACGAGCCACACGAATCCCGGAGTGGCGGAAAACAGCAGCGGTGGTCCCGCCCCGATCCCGTACTGCGATTTGTGTGCGAATACCCAACCCAAGGTTGACGAAGTGCCGGGATCGAGCCAGCCCGTCAGCGCCTTGACGGTGGCGGCAGCGCCGAATACGACCCCGAGCGCGAGCGCCATGAGCGCGACGGCTCGGTACGAATCTGATTGAAAGCCTTTGCGCTGACGAACGCGCTCGCGGCCCGCGTCCACTGACCAGGTATCCCCCCAGGATGTCCACGCCATCACCGCCGGCAGGAGCACCGTCCAGAGGATGGAATGGTCGATCTTCCCTTCGCTGTAGACCAGCGTGGTCAGGATCAGCCCACACGTTGCTGCGGTCAGTGAAGCTGTGCGGGTGAACGCTCCGATGAGGATCGCGCCAAGTGAAGCGGTATAGAGCAGTTCTATCGCGACGATCACGCCTACCGGCGGCCAGGCGTTCAGCAACATCGCGGGGCCAAGCGGTGGGTGGAACATGCCGGCGGGTATGTGACCGACCTCGTCGGATGCGACGCCCACACCGATCCGAGCGGGGCCCAAGATGAATAGCTCTGTCAGTGCGAAGAGGATCCGGTAGATCGCCAGCGATGTGCTGGTCTGGGTGTATCCCTTTCCCACCCGCCAGCGGTCGATTGTGCGCGTGACGGTGGTTGTCGCGACGTTTAGCCGGCCCTCGCTTGTCAGCTTCCCTCCCATGCGGGGTGAGCGTACCCACCAACCGAGAATCGAGCAAAGTTTCACGTGAAGGCCCACTCCGACTGGCAGGACCCGCCGTCCAGGCTGGTCGGACCTGTCAGATGGGTTCGAAACTGCTGCAAGATTTTTAGGCGCAAAGCACTTCGGAGAGACCCGAATGCGCGTGTACGAAGCGCCGCGCATCGGTCCGAATGAGAGGTCAAGTCGAGTCATCCCGACATCGGATTCTCGTCGTCTATTTCGGCTGGCCCGGATCCTCCTGCGCCGCAACCCAAGCAACGATGAGCGAAGCGCTGGGCGGCTAACGAATCCGCCTACCGGAAGACGCCCGGATAGTTGACAAGATTGCTCAGCTCTGCTGATGGGGCATCGAATTAGACCAGGTCGGCGCGGATGGGAACGGATACGCAAGCTGCCCAGCGGGAAGTATCAGGCCAGCTACGTCGGTCCCGACAAGGTGCGCTACACCGCCGAGGCCGCCTACACCGCCAAGATGGACGCCGAACGCTGGTGCCGCGACGAGCGACGCCTGATCGAACGCGATGAATGGACCCGCCGTCGGCGCGCGCCGTGGTGAAGAAGGTCAAGGCGATCACCGTCGCCGAGTTCGCCGACGCCTGGGTCGGTCAGCGCACCCTCAAGCCGCGCACCCGGTCGATGTACAACGATCTGCTGCGGCTGCACGTCAACCCGGCCCTCGGTGACATCGCCGTCAAGCACCTGACCACCGATGCGGTGCGGGCATGGTTCGCCGCGCTGGGCACCGTCCACACCCGCCTCAACAGCCATGCCTACGCGCTGCTGCACGCGATCATGGCCACCGCCGTGTCCGACGGGCTGACCGCAACCCGTGCGGTCTGCCGGCGCGTGATGAACCCGCCGCGCAAGCGGGCGCCGGTGGTCCTGTCGGTGCAGGAGGTGGCCGCACTGGCCGAGGCGATCAAACCCGACAGGCTCAAGGCCCTGCGCTGATCTCCGCCTGGTGCGGGCTGCGCTGGGGTGAAGTGTCCGACTGCGCCGCAAGGACGTCAGCGCCGACGCCAGCGTGCTGGCCGTGGCCTGCCCCCCGCGACCGGCAGTACCGCGTGGACACCCCGAAGTCGGGACTGGGCCGTGCGGTGAACATCCGGCCGCACATCCGTGAGGGCATCCGCGCGCACCTGGAGAACAACGTCGGTCCCGAACCCGACGCGCTGTTGTTCCGTCGGCCCACTGGCGGGCACCTCAACGACCGCGTGTTCTCCCGCGGGTAGATGCTGCGCGACCACACGCCCTATCAACCCACCGCACCTAACGGCGCAGCGGCTTGACAACTTCATTGAGAATCTATTTCGAGACCCTGGCCGCATGTAGATGCCTACACCCATCGGTGCGCTCATTCGGCTCCCGAACTTGCCGAGACGCCAGCATCTCAGCAATTCATCGTTTTCGCCGGCAAACGAATACGGGACGCGGCGAGCCGCCGGGTATGCATCCAACCTGGAATCCGTTACCCGCCAGTCGGTCGGTCGGCGCGCTCCGCCAGGGGCGGCTGGGCCAGGAGCGAATACCTTTCCCTCATGACGGCTTCGTCACAAAAATTGACGGGTTTGTACAGTTGCAACAGAATCCTGAGCATGGCTAAGGGAACTGAGCGAGAACCGGGCCCGTCAGAGCCCGCCACCTTCCGATGCCCTCACTGCAGACGCGACATAACTAGGAGCACACCCCCGTGAGCACTCCCGCAGCACCCACACTCGCTGTGACCAGGCATTGTCCGGTGTGCCAGGCGCACCGCGCCGTCTCTCACCCGCAGGGGCGCAACTACTGGGTGCTGCGGTACTGCCACCATGTGGTGACGGTGCTGATCAGCGAGAACAGGCAGGAATGAGTGCGGGCTGGCGCTGGTTGATCATGTACCCAACTCCACCACCGTAGGGCCGCCGCTCCCGCGTGGGATTCAGGCCGACGGACGACAGAGGGGACCCCAATCATGAGGCTAATCTCTGTGGCGGGTGCGGGAACGCACCAAATCGAGATCAACGATGCCAAGCGGCACAGCACAGCATGTTTCGGGACCCCGGGCGAGTGTCAACCATCAGCCATAGGGTAAGCCCGCAGTGTGAGCGAGATAGCCGTCCTCGTCATCGACATGATGAACGCCTATCGGCACCCCGATGCCGACAAGCTTGTCCCCAATGTCGCGAAGATTCTCGATCCGATGGTCAGCTTGATCTCTCGCGCGCGGGAGCGCGACGACGTCGACCTGATCTACGTCAACGACAACTACGGCGACTTCACTGCCGACCATAGCGACATCATCCGATCGGCGCTCGAGGGCGAGCATCCCGATTTGGTGATACCGATCGTGCCGGAAACGGGCTGCCAGTTCCTCACCAAGGTGCGCCACAGCGCCTTCTACGCGACGGCGCTGGCATACGTGCTCCGCCAGCTCAGCGTGGAGCGGCTGATCCTGACGGGGCAGGTCACCGAGCAGTGCATCCTGTACACCGCGCTGGATGCCTACGTGCGCCATTTCTCGTTCGTCGTGGCGCCCGATGCGGTCGCCCATATCGATGCCACGCTCGCCGATGCCGCGCTAAAGATGATGCAGACAAACATGCGGGCCGACCTGATCGCGTCGACGGAGTGTCTGCGCTGACATTTCGTCTTTAAGCTGTGGAAGCGCCCGAACTGGCCGACATCCGGGCCGATTCGACTACCGTCGCCCGGATTCCCCTGGGCAACCCGATGACGATCCGCGAGGTTAGGCGTGGCTGCTAGCCCTCCTCGTCGAACGCCACGACGCACCTCTCCGGCGACCACCTTGGGCTTGGCTTTCACCAGGTGCCCGATCCCAGTCCCGGCACGCTAAGGGTGCCGTCGATTTCAGCTCCGCCGATATGCGCCCCGAGCTCGGGTCGGCTGGTCGCCGCGGCCGCGACCGGAAGCGGTCAGCATGGGATCGTGACAACTGCCGCTGGGTCCTGCTGGAAGTCCCGCAAGGCAACGCTCAGAGACGTTTGGCCAAGCGACTGCTTCGCGGTCTCGGCTCTCACATCGGAGCGGAGATCTCATCTTGACCACGGCACGGTACGCCATGCGCGGTCACCTGTGATGAGTCCGCGCCGCTCGAACGCGTCCAGCCAGTTCGCCATCGGCCACCAGCCCCACCGTTGATGAAATATCGCGGCGTTACGCACTATGTCGTGCAGATGTTCCACCGGGGGATCCGAGACGGGATGGAACTGATGGAAAGCATGTGCCCCGCCGACCCATCGCATCGGAACGCCAACCGCGCGTGCCATCTGCCCGAAGTCAGTGTCCTCGGCGCCGTATCCGCGGTAGCGCTCACAAAAGCCGCCGATGTGTCGCCACGTTGAAGCGGTTAAAGCGAACGACAGCGACCAGAACAGCTCATAGTCGCTGCTGGCAATGACGTCGCCGTCGCGGGGTGCCGGACGTGCCGGATGCGGGTTGATCAGGTGGTCGAGAGTTGTCGGGTAGCCTCCCACGTCTAGCGGTGGTGCCAGGTAGGTGACCGGTCCGCACAGCAGCGCGTCCCGATGGTCAGGGTCGACGACCGCGTCGTGGTAGCGCCCGAGCAACTTTGGGCCGGGGATGCAGTCGACGTCTAGGAATATCAGCAGATCGGCGTTGTGCTCCAGTGCTTTAAGCGCTCCGATGTTACGGGCCGAGGCGACCGCGAGAGGTCCTGGACCGTTCTCCCTATGCACGACATGGGCCGGGCGACCGCTGGCCGCTACCACCTCGGACACCGCGGGGTCATCGATTGCGACGACGATGTGCACATCGGGAAGCCGTGCGCTTCGGCTCAACCCGTCGAGTTGTCGGCGCAAGTGAGGCGCCCTTCCGTGCGCGGTAGTGATCACGGCCGTTCTCATCGGGCGCCTGTCCCTGAATACCGACGCGCAGTCGTCTCGATCGCGTCAGCGGCGCGCGCCGCAGCACCCTTGGTCCGCCACCGTTGCCATTCGTTCGGGTCGGCAGTCCGCGCTTGCCTGATCAAGCATCGCCAGGTACTCGGGTCTGGCCAGCCACCGACCACCGCCGCCAACCTGGATCTGCGAAGGGTTTCGGCGGTGACGTGCTGCTCATAGTACGGACGGGACTGTGGCAGGACGATCGCAGGACGACGCGCAGCGGCGACGTCGGCGACGCAGTTTTGTCCGGCGTGGGTTACGACGACGTCGGCGGCGCATATTTCGGGCCATGGATCGGGAGTCTTCGGACCACTGCGCAGACCCACTGTCTTCCAGGCGATTTCGGGTGTCTGGGCAGCAGTGGCCGCGACCGTCGTTTGGTCGAAGGCGCATCCGCCTGTTCCGGTGAAGACGAGGACGGAGGGTACCTGGTCGTGCGTTGACCGCGAAACTGCTTGGTCCTCGAAACGGCTGATGCCACCGACATAGCTCGTCTTGTCGGCATGTGTCCGCAGCCAATCCGGCTCGTAGAGTTCTCGAGGCCACGCGGCGACGATTCGGTCGGCGATCTGGTGGACCAAGACATGCGGGGCGTCGGTCCGTTCCCCTGGCATCGTCATCACTATCACCGGCACCCCGAGGAGCCTTACGAAGACCGCAACTTCGACTGACACGTCGACCACCACGGCTGCTGGACGGGCCTGTTTGATCCACTCGGCGATGAGCGCCATTCTCGTTGTCAAGCCCGCGTCGTGAAGCGGAGCCCAGTGCAGTGCACCGTGCGCGGTGGTTTGCGCGGGTCGCGCATCGGTCATCGTCCCGTGGGAGCGCAAGAACTTTGGCGAATGGATGGGGTGGCGGGATGTCAAGCGACGTCAACGCAACTACCGGGCGGCGTAGTTGGGCGCAGATGCTCTTCGCCCGGTTGAGGTGGCCGGAGCCGTGGTGGTGAATGTAGTAGCCGATCATGAGTCTGCTCCTTTCGCTCGTTGACGGTCGTGCGGTAGAGGTCGAGGTAGGCGGTCACCATAGCCTCGGCCGAGCAGCAGGAGACGGCGTGGCGGTGGACATCGGTCCGGTTGAGCGAGCGGGCACTCGGTATCTCGTCGGCCATGGCCTCAACGTCGTCTGGTGGGACGAGTCGGCCGCTCCGTGGTGACACGATTTCAGGTACGCCGCCGCGGGCGAATGCCACGACGGGCGTGCCGCACGCCATCGCTTCGGCCACCACCAATCCGTATGGTTCGTCCCACGCGGGCGTGACGAGTGCGGCCGCCGAACGTCCCACCAACCGCGCCAGCTCGTCGTGGCCGAGGTGCCCGGCGTACACGACGTGGTTGCCCAGCAAGGGTGCGATCGCGCGCTCGAAGTAGGCGGTGTCGCTGACGGGCCCGGCCAGAACCAGCGGCAGCCCTGCTCGCTGTGCGGCGGCGATCGCCATGTGCGGTCCCTTTTCGGCGGTCATGCGTCCGAACCACACCAGATTGTCGCCACCAGGCCCCATCGGCCATCGCCGGAAGTCCACGCCGTTGGGCACCACTGTGACGTAGGGTGCGACATGGCGCCAAGCCGCGGCGGTGTGCCGACTGACTGCGGCGAATCGACTACCGGCGCTGCCTACGACATCGATGGCCGACTCCAGCCACGGTGTCGGCGGTGTGTGCAGCGTGGTGATCATGGGCGTAGTCAGAATCGAAGCCATGGCGACAGGCAGATGGTGCAGGCTGTGATTGTGGACGATGTCGAAGGCGTTGTGGGCATCGGCTAAGTGCATCATCAGGTTCAGATAGGCGTGATGATCGGTCATGAACGCCTTCGGAGATGCAGATGGATCCGCCTGCGCCGCAACGGAAAGCGTCAACTCCCGCACCGAGAGTTCGGCGCAGTCAAGGCTGACGTCTGAGCCTGAGCCCGCGAATAGCGAGACGGCGTGGCCCCGTTCGGTCAGTGCGCGCGCCAGATGCCAGACGTGGGCTTCGAGTCCGCCGGCGAATGGCTGACGCAGAGGGAAACGATTGGAGGCGATGAGTGCGACGCGCAACGGCGCGCTCATCGGAGGACAGCTTCGTAGATGTCGCGGTGCGCTCGCGCGATGCGAACGCGTTCGGCTCGGCGCTCGGACCAGCGTGCTCTGGGTGCTTCGACGCCCGCCATCCACCGGTCGTATGCCGTCCGCACGGCGCGGGCCAGCGAGCATGGGTCGAAGGACTCCTCGGTGAAGTCGAACACTTCGCACGGTCGTTGTTCGCTGTAGAAGCCGCACGTTGGTACCACGGCCGCGGTACCGAGGTCGAAGCACGCCTCCAGCCATCCGGAGTGGGTGCCGAAGCGGTAGGGCAATACGGAGACCGAGACCGAGGAAAGGTAATCCCACAGCTCGTCGTCGGTGAAGTACGGATGCACGCGGACGTCGACGTGGTCATGCTGACCGTACTCACGCAGCACCGCACCGAGTTCTGGCGCGTACCAGTGACTCTCAGGGTCAAAGATTTCATCATGCAAGTCGATCTGCAAAGCAGCGTCGGGCAAGACTTCGATGATGGGGACAAGCGTGTCCAACACCGGCAGCAGGTCCATATTGGCGCGCACGCTTTTGGCGTGCACCGCCACGACGAACTGGCTTTGCCTCGGCCGAGTCCGTCCGATACGTTTACTTTCCAGCACGTGGGGGTGCGGCAGGACCACCGCGTTTCGCCCCCAGCGTTCTGAAACGGCTCGGGCGGCACCGGGGGTCAAAGTGATAAGGGTGTCGGCGGCGGCGACAAGAACGTCTTGCTGCTTTTCATGCGCGGTGGGTTCGCTGTGGTGCGGGTTGCGCAGGTCGTGCACCGTGTAGATGAGTGGCTTGCCGTGGCGCTCGAGTTCCTCCGCCACTTTCCGCAGATCTTCAGGAGCGATCGCGTCGAACCCGAAATGCACATGGAACACGTCGAAGCGATGGTGGTTTTCGGTAACCCAGCCAGGCTCGAGCATCACAGGCGGCCACCACCCGCCCGGTACCTTCCGGCCATCCGCCGGCACCGGATCAGGTAACCGGTGCACCACATCTGAACCACCAGGCTTGGCCAGGTGGCGGACATAAATATGAGACGCCGGTACCGAAGCCACGCTCAACACATCTGCTCCTCGTCGATCGAACGACCGTGGAAGCACTCGCCTCGCAACTTCGGCACAGCCCCTCCCATCCGCGACGCCTGCGGCAAGTCCCCGCGATCGCTGGAGGTACTGCGGGTCAGTAGTACCCCGCGCCGTGCCGTGAAAACCTGAGAAATTGAGGAATCTGCTCTCAGGGTGTAAAACCTTGAGCACTGCCAGCCCCCCGCCTTCTCGGCCTGACGACGACGCCGCTGAGGTGGCCCGCCTCGTTGAGGACGCAGGTCGCAAATGTGTGTTGGTCCGCGGTGACCTGGCCGAGCCGGCTCGCTGCCGGGCGGTAATCCACCGTGCAGCTGCTGAAGTCGGTGGGATCGATGTCCTGGTGAGTAATGCGGCGTTCCAGATGACGCACAGCGATCTCGAGGAGATCAGCGACGATGAGTGGGACTACACGTTCCGGCTCGACGTCGGACCCTACTTTTATCTGCTGAAAAAAAGCCGCGTGCCGCCTATGGGACCAGGTTCGTCGGTGATAGGCAGTTCGTCGGTGAACTCCGACATGCCCTCGCCGGCGCTGGCACCTACGCGGCTACCAAGGCCGCCATCGCAAACTTCTCGGCCAGCCTGGCTCAGCTATTGGGGGAGAAGGGTATTCGGGTGAACAGCGTCGCCCCCGGACCGATCTGGACCCCGCTGATACCCGCTACCATGCCCGAGGAGAAGGTCGCCAATTTCGGTGACGACACACCCTTGGGCCGAGCGGGGCAACCCGCCGAGCTCGCGCCCGTCCGTATTGCTGGCCTCCGACGACGGCAGCTACATCTCCGGCGCGCGGATCGCGGTCACCGGCGACCGACCCGTCTTGTAGACGATTAACGAATCGGGATTTTTGGCCTTCCGGTACTACAAGCTGGTCACAGACCGCCGTTTCGACTTCAACTCTCGACGCCATATCGAATCCCCTGCGAAGGATGAAAGCCGGGGAGTTTCCGCTTTTCGGATGGAAGGCCTTGCGAGACAAACTCGTACATGTCGGTCGGACAGGACTAGGTCGACCAGCAATCAGTCGTTGAGCACTGGTTCGTGGACTGCCGGCGGATAACCGACCGACGAAACCCCGTCGGCGGTGATGGAGGAACGATTTGGGGTCTGGGTGCCGGGTCGGCCTGGTGAGCGGCTGGATGCCGCTGCCCAGCAGGTCGGCCCATTCTGGGCGCGGCCGAAGACTAATGGCCCACATTGCACACTCGCACGAATCCATGTGCACCGTCACGGCTCTGAGCGTGGGTTTAAGTGCAGTGAAGCCGGGTAGTCGGCAGCACGCGAATGGTGAGGAGACGCAGCAGATGACAACGTCGCAGCAACAGAACATTGTCGATGAGATCATTGCCGACCACCGGACGGTGGAAGGCGTCTTCGGCGAGATTGAAAACAGCAGCGATCCCAGCAATCGGCGAGACCTCGTCGAGCACGTCATAACCGAACTGGTGCGCCACTCGGTGGGCGAAGAACAGTACCTCTACCCGACGGCTCGTCGTGTGCTGCCCGACGGCGAGCAAGTGGCCGACCACGAGCTCAAAGAGCACGCCGAGGCTGAAGAGGTCATGAAGGAGTTGGAGAACGTCGACGAGGGCGACTCGAAGTTCGACGCGCTGGTGCGCAGGCTTATCGACGATATCCGCCACCACGTCGAGGATGAGGAAAGCGACCTGCTCCCCAAACTGCGCGACGCGTGTGACGAGGCCGAGTTGAAAGAGCTGGGCAAGAAGTTTGAGCAGGCCAAGAAGATGGCACCGACCCGACCGCACCCGTCAGCACCTGACAAGCCGCCGGCCAACAAGATCCTGGGACCGGGCGTCGGACTCATTGACCGCATGCGCGACGCGTTGTCCGGCCGCAACACCTGACGCCGAGAATTGCTACCGCCGAGAAGGGCTCTGGCGAGTGATCGCGCCGCCGTACGGGACCGAGCGTTTCGGTATCGACGGAAGGATCCTGTCAGTGCGATATATGCAGCCGGGTGTCGAGTCGGTTTCGGGCCGCGGCCGCCCGGAAACACTATCGATATGAGCCGGACTGTTCGTGCTGTCGCCGCCACGGCCGCCTCGACGGTGGCAGCTGTGGTCGCGCATGACCTTTTCCAGCGCAAGCACGCGTTACTGCGCAACTTCCCCCTCCTGGGCCGCGGTCGGTACCTGATCGAAGCTGTCGGTCCCGAGTTGCGGCAGTACATCGTCGCGGCCAACAACGAGGAGCGCCCGTTCACCCGCGATCAGCGTCGGTGGGTGTACGCCTCGGCGAAGAAGGAGAACAACTATTTCGGGTTCGGCACCGACAACGACGTGGAGTACACGGCCGGCTATCCGGTGATCAAGCATCGCACCTTCGGTCGGGCCGTGCCGCCGTCGGCGCCGATGGCCGCGCACGAGGTCGACTTGCCGTGCGCCAAGGTGATTGGGGCTGCGCGGGGCCGGCGGGGAGCGTTCCGGCCGAAATCCGTGATCAACATCTCCGCGATGAGCTTCGGGTCGCTGTCCGGCAACGCCGTCGAGGCCCTCAACCGGGGCGCCGTGCTGGCCGACTGCCTACAGAACACCGGTGAGGGCGGCATTTCGCGCTATCACCGGTACGGCGGCGAACTGATCTTTCAGATCGGTACCGCCTACTTCGGCTGCCGCGACGCCGAGGGCCGCTTCGACCTGGACAGGCTCAAGGATGTGGTGGCCGGCGCGCCGGTGCGCGCCCTGGAGATCAAGCTCAGCCAGGGCGCCAAGCCGAGCCTCGGCGGGCTGTTGCCCGCGCCCAAAGTGTCCGCCGAGATCGCCGCCGCGCGCGGCGTTCCGCAGGGGCGCGACTGCGTCAGCCCGTCGCGGCACGCCGAGTTCTCCGACACCGACAGCCTGCTCGACTGGGTGGAACTGCTCGCCGCCGAGACAGGACTACCGGTGGGAATCAAGTCGGCCGTCGGTGATCTCGATTTCTGGCACGAGCTCACCGAGCTCATGCGCGAGACCGGACGGGGGGTCGATTTCGTGACCATTGACGGCGGCGAGGGAGGCACGGGGGCGGCACCGTTGATCTTCACGGACACTGTTTCGCTGCCCTTCCAGCTCGGCTTCGCCCGGGTATACCGGATCTTCGCCGAGCGGGGTCTGCACGAACAAATCGCCTTCATCGGAGGCGGCAAGCTCGGCCTGCCCGACAACGCGGTGGTTGGCTTCGCGCTCGGCTGCGACATGATCAATGTGGCGCGCGAAGCGATGCTCGCTATCGGATGCATCCAGGCTCAGAAGTGCCATACCGACACGTGTCCCACCGGCGTCGCCACCCAGAACGCTTGGTTGGCCCGCGGCCTGGTGCCGGAGGTCAAGGCGGTGCGGGTCGCGAACTACATCAAGGCGCTACGCCGTGATCTGGTCAAGGTGGCCGAGGCGTGCGGGGTGGAGCATCCCGGCTTGATCAGTACCGAGTCGGTGGACATCCTTGACGGTCGGACCGGCTCCACGCCATTGCATGAGGTCTACGGGTACACGCCGGGCATGGGCCTTCCGTCGGCGGCCGACCGCGAGGAGATCATACGGTTGATGACCGTCAGCGAGCAGCAAGGCGGCTCCGCGCCACCGTCTCCGTCCGCCGTCGGCTGACCGGCGCCTGCCAGGGCGGCCGGGGTGCAGGACGTGCTGACCGCGTTCGGCACGAATGCGCTGGGCAGCGCCGCAGCAAGCCGATGCTGGGCCTTCCAGCCCGTGGAGTGCGCCGGCACCAGCACCTCGAGTGCCATGTCGACGAACGCCGCCATGTGGGTTCGACGACGGGCTCGAAGGACGGTCCGGTGAGGTCGAATCCGCCGAGCAGGGCGTGGAGCAAGCCGCCATCGTGGTCGAGGTTCCCATGGCTGAGCACCACGACCTCGATCGCGGCGGCATCGAGGTAGAGGCGCTCGAAGTTGATCGCCATCCCGTCTGGTGATACCCAGTGTCGAACAGCACGGTGCGCGGTCGCACCGCGGGTGGAGGTCACCAGCGCGGAGAAGCCGCGCTCGGCGACCAACCCGGGTAATGTGCGGCCCTCCGCGAATTGCCGTGCCCGGACACTGGCGACCCCGGCAACGGCGCGCGGTGGGCCGGACCGGCGTCGCCCATCAGCGCGTCGTAGCTCTTGTCCACGAGCGTCGTGATGACGACTTCGCCGACCGGTTCCAGAGCGATGGGGTGCACTGCCGTTCCCTCCGCCGGCCGCCGCGGGAGGGGTGGCCGCGACCTCGGTGGGCGAGCCGCCACCATCGCACATAAACCCATGCTGCGCCTCGGCGGCCTGGTGGCCAAGGACCCGAGGCGCGCCCCTCACTGGGCATTAATCCGTGATACCGCGATTCGATGCAGATCCGTGGGGGAATACTCACCGCGTCGATCCAGCGAGGACAAGTGGTGGGCACTTCCGATGACTCCACGGGAGAAACAGCGTACGTTCGGGATATGTCCCCTCCGCCGGCAACGAGCGAAACTGCCTACACGCCAATGCTTCTGGCTATTTCAGGATGCTGAACCTCGAAAACAGGTCCTGAAAACAGCCCTATGAACTGCAAAAACGCTTGGTGCCCCCGGCAGGATTCGAACCTGCGGCCTTCTGCTCCGGAGGCAGACGCTCTATCCCCTGAGCTACGGGGGCGCGCGCCGATGACGCTGCGCCGATTGGGCCTCGACAGCCTAACGCATCGCCAGCCGCCCGATCACATCGCGAGTCGCGGGGCAGCCCTGCGAAACGGATTCGGGGGCTGACCACCCCAGACCCTAGGATGGTCCCCCGTGACCCCCGCCGATCTGGCCGAGCTGCTCAAGACCACCGCCGCCGCGGTGCTGGTCGAGCACGGCCTCGACGCTGCCGCCCTGCCTGCGACCGTCACCGTCGAGCGCCCGCGCAACCCCGAGCACGGCGACTACGCGACCAACCTGGCCTTGCAACTCGCCAAGAAGGTCGGCGTCAACCCGCGTGACCTGGCCGAATGGCTGTCCGCCGCGCTCACCGCCACGGACGGCATCGCCGCGGCCGACGTCGCGGGTCCCGGGTTCGTCAACCTGCGGATCGAGACGTCGGCCCAGGCCGTGGTCGTCGTCGACGTGCTCGGCGCCGGGGCGGGGTACGGCGGCTGCGCCGACCTCGCCGGCACCAAGATCAACCTCGAATTCGTCTCGGCCAACCCCACCGGTCCCATCCACATCGGCGGCACGCGCTGGGCGGCCGTCGGCGATGCGCTCGGTCGGCTGTTGTCCACCCAGGGCGCAGAGGTGGTACGCGAGTACTACTTCAACGACCACGGCGCGCAGATCGATCGGTTCGTCCACTCCCTGATCGCCTCGGCGAAGGGGCAGCCCGCACCCGAGGACGGATACGCCGGCAGCTACATCGCCGACATCGCTGCACAGGTGCTCGCCAAGGCGCCCGAGGCGCTGAGCCTGCCCGCCGAGCAGCAGAATGAGACGTTCCGGTCCATCGGCGTCGACCTGATGTTCACCCACATCAAGGACTCGCTGCACGAATTCGGCACCGACTTCGACGTCTACACCCACGAGGACTCGATGCACACCAGCGGGCGCGTCGAGCAGGCCATCGCCAAGCTGCGCGAGACCGGCAACATCTACGAGAAGGACGGCGCGAGCTGGCTGCGCACCACGGAGTTCGGTGACGACAAGGACCGGGTCGTCATCAAGAGCGACGGCAAACCGGCATACATCGCCGGCGACCTCGCCTACTACCTGGACAAGCGCCAACGCGGCTTCGACCTGTGCATCTACATGCTGGGCGCCGACCACCACGGCTACATCGCCCGGCTCAAGGCCGCCGCCGCGGCGCTCGGCGACGACCCGAACACCGTCGAGGTGCTGATCGGGCAGATGGTCAACCTGGTCCGCGACGGTCAGCCCGTCCGCATGAGCAAGCGCGCCGGGACCGTCATCACGCTCGACGACCTGGTCGAGGCCATCGGGGTCGACGCGGCCCGGTATTCGCTGATCCGATCGTCGGTGGACACGCCCATCGACATCGATCTGGCGCTGTGGTCGTCGGCGTCCAACGAGAACCCGGTCTACTACGTGCAATACGCGCACGCGCGACTGTCGGCCCTGGCGCGCAACGCGGCCGAGTTCGGCCTCGCCGCCGACACCGCCCACCTCGACCTGCTCGTCCACGACCGCGAGGGCACGCTGATGCGCAGCCTCGGCGAGTTCCCGCGGATCCTGAAAACGGCTGCGTCACTGAGGGAACCGCACCGGGTGTGCCGGTACCTCGAGGATCTCGCCGGCGACTACCACCGGTTCTACGACTCCTGCCGCGTGCTCCCATTGGGCGACGAAGCGCCCAACGACCTGCATGGCGCGCGGCTGGCTCTGTGCGCGGCCACGCGGCAGGTCATCGCCAACGGACTCGGCATTCTCGGCGTCAGCGCTCCGGAGCGCATGTGAACGCGCATCCCGCCGGCCCGCGGCATGCGGACGAGATCCATCACGGCGGCGCTCCCGCGAAACCGCAGTCCGTGGCCGAGACACTCACGTTGGCTCCGAACGTATGGCCGCGCAACGCCGTTCGCGGATCCGACGGTGTGGTCACCATCGCGGGCGTGCCGGTGACGCGGCTTGCCGCGGAGTACGGCACCCCGTTGTTCGTCATCGACGAGGACGACTTCCGGTCCCGCTGCCGCGACATCGCCGCGGCGTTCGGTGGGGGCGAGTACGTGCGGTACGCCGCAAAGGCATTCCTTTGCAGTGAGGTGGCCCGCTGGATCGACCAGGAGGGCCTGGCGCTCGACGTGTGCAGCGGCGGCGAACTCGCCGTCGCCCTGCATGCCGACTTCCCGCCCGCGCGGATCGCGTTGCACGGCAACAACAAATCGGTCGACGAACTTGCTGCGGCGGTCAAGTCCGGGGTAGGGCACGTCGTCCTCGACTCGATGACCGAGATCGAGCGCCTCGAAGCGGTTGCGGGCGACGCGGGCATCGTCCAGGACGTGCTGGTGCGCGTGACGGTCGGCGTCGAGGCGCACACGCACGAGTTCATCTCGACTGCGCACGAGGACCAGAAGTTCGGGCTGTCGCTGGCCAGCGGCGCGGCGATGGACGCCGTGCGACGCGTGTTCGCCACCGACCACCTCCGTCTGGTCGGGCTGCACAGTCACATCGGATCGCAGATCTTCGACGTGGCGGGATTCGAGCTCGCCGCACACCGCGTGATCGGGCTGCTGCGCGACGTCGTCGCCGAGTTCGGTGTCGACAAGACGGCGCAGATATCCATCGTCGACCTCGGCGGCGGCCTTGGCATCTCCTATCTGCCGCAAGATGATCCGCCGCCGATGTACGACCTGGCGGACAAGTTGAGCGCCATCGTCCGCAACGAATCTGCGGCTGTGGGGCTGCCCGCGCCGAAGCTCGTGGTGGAACCCGGCCGGGCCATCGCCGGACCGGGCACCATCACGCTCTACGAGGTCGGCACGGTCAAGGACGTGGCGATCAGCCAGAGCGCTCACCGCCGATACGTCAGCGTGGACGGCGGCATGAGCGACAACATTCGGACCTCGTTGTACGGAGCCGAGTACGACGCCCGGCTGGTGTCGCGGGCCAGTGACGCGTCCCCGACGTTGGCGCGTATCGTCGGAAAGCACTGCGAGAGTGGCGACATCGTCGTTCGCGACACGTGGGTGTCCGAGGACGTGAAGCCGGGCGATCTCATCGGAGTCGCAGCAACCGGTGCGTACTGCTATTCGATGTCGAGCCGGTACAACTTGCTCGGCCGTCCCGCGGTCGTCGCCGTGCGGGACGGCGTGGCGCGGCTGATCCTGCGCCGCGAGACTGTCGACGATCTGATCAGCCTGGAGGTTGGTAGTAATGAGTGAGCCCGAGAAGCCCGTCGGCGTAGCAGTATTGGGCCTTGGCAACGTCGGTAGCGAGGTCGTGCGCATCATCGAGGACAGCGCGTCGGACCTCGCCGCCCGCATCGGCGCCCCGCTGGAGCTGCGCGGCATCGGAGTCCGCCGTGTGGCCGCCGACCGCGGCGTGCCGATCGAGCTGCTCACCGACGACATCGCAGCGCTGGTTTCGCGCGACGACGTCGACATCGTCGTCGAGTTGATGGGCCCGGTCGAGCCGGCCCGCAAGGCGATCCTCGCGGCTCTCGAGCGCGGCAAGTCAGTGGTGACGGCCAACAAGGCGCTGATGGCCCAATCGACCGGTGAACTGGCGCAGGCGGCCGAAAGTGCCCGTGTCGACTTGTACTTCGAGGCCGCGGTGGCTGGCGCCATCCCGGTGATCCGCCCGCTGACGCAGTCGTTGGCGGGGGACACCGTGCTGCGCGTGGCCGGGATCGTCAACGGCACCACCAACTACATCCTGTCGGCGATGAACGACACCGGCGCGGACTACGCGTCGGCGCTGGCCGATGCGAGCGCACTCGGGTACGCCGAGGCCGACCCCACCGCGGACGTCGAGGGTTACGACGCCGCCGCGAAGGCCGCCATCTTGGCCTCCATCGCATTCCACACCCGCGTCACCGCGGACGACGTGTACCGCGAAGGCATCACCAAGGTCACCGCGGCCGACTTCGAGGCGGCCCGTGCGTTGGGCTGCAACATCAAGCTGTTGGCGATCTGCGAACGGCTCACCAACGACGAAGGACAGCAGCGGGTTTCCGCGCGGGTCTACCCGGCGCTGGTGCCATTCGAGCACCCGTTGGCGACGGTCAACGGCGCGTTCAACGCAGTGGTGGTCGAGGCCGAGGCGGCCGGTCGGCTCATGTTCTACGGACAGGGCGCCGGCGGAGCGCCGACCGCGTCGGCGGTGATGGGAGATCTGGTGATGGCCGCCCGCAACCGGGTCCAGGGTGGCCGTGGACCGCGCGAGTCGAAGTACGCCCAGCTGCCGATCTCGCCGATCGGGTTCATCCCGACCCGCTACTACGTCAGCATGAACGTCGCCGACAGGCCGGGCGTGCTTGTCTGCGGTGGCCGCCGAGTTCGGCAAGCGTGAGGTCAGCATCGCCGAGGTGCGCCAGGAAGGCATGGTCGACGGCGACGGCCAACGTTCCGGGGCGCGCATCGTCGTCGTCACGCACCGGGCGACGGACGCTGCGCTATCGGAAACCGTTGCGGCTCTTGCCGATCTCGACGTCGTAGAGACAATCAACAGCGTGCTGCGGCTGGAGGGAACGAGCGAATGAGCGATGAGCCACTTGCGCGAAGTGCATCAGGCACGGCGTCTCGTACCGCCGTGCACCAACCGTGGCCCGGGCTCATCGCCGCCTACCGAGACCGGTTGCCCGTCGAGGACGGCTGGACGCCGATCACGCTGCTGGAGGGCGGCACACCACTCATTCACGCCAAGCGGCTCTCCGAACACACCGGCTGCACTGTGCATTTGAAGGTCGAGGGGCTCAACCCCACCGGCTCGTTCAAGGACCGTGGCATGACGATGGCGGTGACCGAGTCGGTGGCCCGCGGCCAGCAGGCGGTGCTGTGCGCCTCCACCGGCAACACGTCCGCGTCGGCGGCTGCCTACGCCGCGCGGGCTGGCATCACGTGCGCAGTGCTGATTCCGCAGGGCAAGATCGCGATGGGCAAGCTCGCGCAGGCCGTCATGCACGGCGCGAAGATCATTCAGATCGACGGGAACTTCGACGACTGTCTCGAGCTGGCGCGCAAGCTGACCGCGGACTTTCCGACGATCTCGCTGGTGAACTCGGTGAACCCGTACCGCATCGAGGGCCAGAAGACAGCGGCCTTCGAGATCGTCGACGCCCTCGGCGCGGCACCCGACGTGCACGCGCTGCCCGTCGGCAACGCGGGCAACATCACCGCGTACTGGAAGGGCTACACCGAGTACCACCGCGACGGGCTGATCGACAAGCTGCCCCGCATGCTCGGCACCCAGGCCGCAGGTGCTGCGCCGCTGGTGCTGGGAGAGCCCGTGAGCCATCCCGAGACCATCGCGACGGCCATCCGCATCGGCTCGCCGGCGTCGTGGCAGTCCGCCGTCGAGGCGCAGCAGCAGTCGAACGGTCGGTTCCTGGCCGCGACGGACGAGGAGATCCTCGCCGCGTATCACCTGGTGGCGCGCACGGAGGGCGTCTTCGTCGAGCCCGCGTCGGCCGCCAGCATCGCCGGGCTGCTCAAGTCGATCGAGGACGGCTGGGTGACGCGCGGCTCCACCGTCGTGTGCACGGTCACGGGCAATGGGCTCAAGGATCCCGACACGGCGCTCAAGGGCATGCCCGTCGTCACCCCGGTGCCGGTCGATCCCGTCGCGGTCGTCGCCCAGCTGGGCCTGGTGTAGCGGAGTGGGGCGAAGTTGACGCAGATGCTGCCCGCCGGCCTGATTGCCAGCTGCCGTGGTCGCCGCTTCCAGCGCCAACCTCGGACCGGGCTTCGACAGTCTGGGTTTGGCACTGGGCCTGTACGACGAGATCGTCGTGGAGACAACCGAATCCGGGCTGATCGTCGAGGTCGAGGGCGAGGGCGCCGGCCAGGTTCCGCTGAACGCGTCGCACCTCGTCGTGCGCGGCATCGAACGTGGGCTGCAGGCCGCCGGCGTCCGTGCGGGCGGACTGAACGTGCTGTGCCGCAACGACATTCCGCACTCGCGTGGACTGGGCTCGTCGGCCGCTGCCGTGGTCGGCGGCCTCGCCGCAGCCAACGGTATTGTCGCGCAATCTGATTCGAAACCGTTGACGGACGTCGAACTGGTCCAACTCTCGTCGGAATTCGAGGGACACCCCGACAACGCCTCCGCGGCGGTGCTCGGCGGGGCGGTCGTGTCCTACAGCGAGGGCGCCAGCCCGCGCTATGCGGCGGCGCCGTTGCGGGTGCATCCCGACATCCGGCTGTTTCCCGCCATTCCCGAGGTCCGCTCGTCGACCGCCGAAACCAGGGTCTTGCTGCCGGAGCAGATCAGCCACGTCGACGCGCGGTTCAACGTCAGCCGCGCCGCATTGCTCGTCGTGGCTCTCACCGAGCGACCCGACCTCCTGATGGCGGCGACCGAGGACAAACTGCATCAACCACAGCGGGCGCCGGCGATGCCCGCGTCGGCGGAATATCTCGCGATACTGCGTCGTTGTGGGATACGCGGCGGTGCTTTCCGGTGCCGGACCTGCGGTTCTTGCACTCAGTGCCGGGTCGGAACTACCCGCCGAAGTCGTGGAATTCGGCACAGCGCACGGGTTCGTCGTTCGCGAGATGTCGGTCGGAGACGGAGTCCGGTGGGCGGCGGGCGTTCGGGTCGCACGGTGAGTTTCGGTGTCGGCGAGGTTCACTTCCCGACCAGCGGAGGTCACACGAGACACACCCGAATCAGGGGTATTCTTGCTTCGGACACCGATGCGGGTTATTCTCGCTCTCGTCCAGCAATCGCAGCGTCTGTACCTGCGCCGACACTAGGACGATCACTCTCTCTTTAGGTGTTCAATCTCGTGGAATGACGGTTCGCCCGTGCAGGCGAATCCCAGCGATCACCGTTGCACAGGCGATGGTGGGACGAAGGCATTCAGTGACCGGCCTTGCGCCGAAACAGCTGAATGCGACAGAACCCTCGCGGAATTGGATCAGCGAGGGAAGGAAAGGAAATCCGTGACTGATACGGACCTCATCACGGCTGGTGGCAGCAGCGACGACATCGCGCTGCCGGACCCCGTGAATTCACCCGCAACCGAGCAGGATTCGACTGCTCCGCCGCAGGCCGAGCCCGCTGCGCCGCAGGCCGAGCCCGCCGCGTCGCAGGCCGAGCCCGCCGCGCCGCCGCAGGCTGAGCCTGCTGCCGACGTCGCCCCGAGCGAACGTTCCGGTTCGCTGACCTCCATGGTGCTGCCGGACCTGCGCGCTCTCGCAGGCGAACTTGGCGTCAAGGGTGCCTCGGCGATGCGCAAGAGCGAGCTCATCGCGGCCATCCGCGAACAACGCGGCGAGTCCAACGGACGGGCCACCGGGTCCGCCCCCGCAGAAGCTGCGGCAGCCGCCGAGGACACCGAGCCGAACCAGGCCCAGAACGCCGAGGCCGGCGACGGACCGGCGCGGCCACGACGCGAGCGTCGCGGTGCCTCCCGGCAAGCCGGCGCACCGGCCACCGATGTCGAGTCCGACGCTAAGCAGGCCGAGAAGTCCGACAGGCCGCGAAAAGTCCGACAGGCCCGAAAAGTCCGAGAGGGCCGAGAAGTCCGACAGGGCGGACAAGGCCGATGACGGCGCCCGGGATTCCGGCACGGCAGAACAAGTCCGGCGAGCAGAACGATCGAAACGACCGCAAGCGATGGCGGCAACGCCAACAACGGCGGTGGAACACGACGACGACGGCGAGGGCAGGCAGGGCCGACGAGGCCGCCGCTTCCGTGACCGCAGGCGTCGCGGCGATCGCTCCGGCAGGCGAAGGCGGCGGCGGTGGCGATGGACACCGAGTTGCGCGAGGACGACGTCGTGCAGCCGGTCGCCGGCATCCTCGACGTACTGGACAACTACGCGTTCGTGCGGACCTCCGGCTACCTGGCCGGCCCCAACGACGTCTACGTCTCCATGAACATGGTCCGCAAGAACGGCCTGCGCCGCGGCGACGCCGTCACCGGCGCGGTCCGCGTGCCGCGCGAGGGCGAGGGTGGCGGCGGTGGCCAGAACCCGCGGCAGAAGTTCAACCCGCTGGTTCGCCTCGACACCGTCAACGGCGGTCCGGTCGAGAACGCACGGAACCGTCCCGACTTCAACAAGCTGACTCCGCTGTACCCGAATCAGCGGCTGCGCCTGGAGACCACTCCGGATCGGCTCACCACCCGCGTCATCGACCTGATCATGCCGATCGGCAAGGGCCAGCGAGCCCTGATCGTGTCACCGCCCAAGGCCGGTAAGACGACGATCATGCAGGACATCGCGAACGCGATAACCCGCAACAACCCGGAATGCCACCTCATGGTCGTGCTCGTCGACGAGCGCCCCGAAGAGGTCACCGACATGCAGCGCTCGGTCAAGGGTGAGGTCATCGCCTCTACCTTCGACCGGCCGCCGTCCGACCACACCCAAGCCGCGGAACTGGCCATCGAGCGGGCCAAGCGCCTGGTCGAGCAGGGCAAGGACGTCGTGGTGCTGCTCGACTCGATCACCCGACTGGGTCGCGCCTACAACAACGCGTCGCCCGCGTCCGGCCGCATCCTGTCCGGTGGTGTCGACTCCACGGCGCTGTACCCGCCCAAGCGGTTCCTCGGCGCGGCGCGCAACATCGAGGACGGCGGCTCGCTGACCATCATCGCCACGGCGATGGTCGAGACGGGCTCCACCGGCGACACCGTCATCTTCGAGGAGTTCAAGGGCACCGGTAACGCCGAGCTCAAGCTCGATCGCAAGATCGCCGAGCGCCGCGTGTTCCCGGCCGTCGACGTCAACCCCTCGGGTACCCGCAAGGACGAGCTCCTGTTGTCGCCGGACGAATTCGCGGTCGTGCACAAGCTGCGTCGCGTGATGTCCGGGCTCGACCCGCACGCGGCCATCGACCTGCTGATGAGCCAGCTGCGCAAGACGAAGACCAACTACGAGTTCCTGGTGCAGGTCTCCAAGACCACGCCGAGCAACATGGACAACGACTAGTCCAACCGATCACCCGCAACGGCCCCCGCACGCCTGGCGTGAGGGGGCCGTCGCGCGTTCCGGACTCCCCGGCGCGCGACCGTGCCGACGTCACACGGCTGGGTCGGCTCTCAGCCCCGGCATGACGTAACGCTGGACGTGGGTCAGCAGCGCGTCCGGATCGCTGGCATCGAGCCGTTCGCCAGGGACGGTGGCGAGCGAGATCAGCACACGGGCAACCCATTCTGATGCTTCGGCGATGTCGGTGTCGGCGTGGATGTCGCCGGCGTCGCGCGCCGCGATCAGATAGCGCGTCCAGAACTCGGCGAGATCGGGCACCAGCCCCTGCACGCCCGCGCCCGCGCAGGCGGCGAACTCCTCGGGCTCGTCCACTCGCAGCTTCATCAACAGCGCGCCGGGATCGTCGTAGGCGGTTCGGCCGTGCTGGATTCCGGCGGCGATCTGGCGATCGAGGCCCTCGATCCGTTCGAGCATGGCGTGCGACTCCGACCAGTACGCGTCGTTGAGTCGCACGATCGCCGCACCGAGGAGCGACGCCTTGTCGGGAAAGTGCCGATACAACCAGCCCCGTGATACCCCGGCGGCCTCGGCCACCTCGGATACCGTCGTCGCACGAATACCCTTGGCGTGCAGGCATGCCTCGGCCGCGTCGATCAACCGATCGCGAACACTCCTACGTGCCGTGGGGGTGGGCAACGGGCGACTCCTGATCATTTCTCAGCGGGATCGGATCGAACGGATGCATTCTGCCAAGTGGCCTACGGTACCGTGTGTCAAGCCAGTGATGGTAGACAGTTTCTTAAATCTGTTCACTCGATCTGATCAAGGTGGATCTTCATGGCGGATACGCTCCAGCAGCTGCTTCGCGAGCGGGCCGATGACGACACGGTCGGGCTGAAGTACGGCGACCGGACGTGGACGTGGCGTGAGCACATCGCCGAGGCAACCGCGCAAGCCGCCGCGCTGATTGCCACCGCGGAGCCCGGCCGGCCGTTGCACGTCGCTGCCCTGCTGGGCAACACCCCGGACATGCTCAGGGCGTTGGCCGCGGCCGGGCTGGGCGGCTACGTACTGTGCGGTATCAACACCACCCGCCGCGGCGCGGCGTTGGCACGCGACATCGCCAGGGTGGACACGCAACTCCTGCTCGTGAACGCCGAGCACCGCGCCTTGATCGACGGCCTCGACCTCCCCGGCGTGCGGGTGATCGACGTGTCGGGTCCGGAGTGGGCGACGATGGTGGCGCAGGCGCCCCCGCTGGCCCCGCTCCGCGAGTCGACGCCCGACGACACGTTCATGATGATCTTCACCTCGGGCACCAGCGGCGAACCCAAGGCCGTGCAGGTGCCGCACGCCGTGGTGCTGATCGCCGGCAGCGCCTTGGTGGCCAAGTACGAGGTCGGCTCGGACGACGTCGGTTACCTGTCGATGCCGCTCTTTCACTCCAACGCCGTGTACGCGGGCTGGGCGGTCACTCTGGTCTCGGGCGCCGCGATGGTTCCGGCGAAGTTCTCCGCGTCCCGCTTCCTGGCCGACGTCCGACGTCACGGCGTCACCTACATGAACTACGTCGGCAAGCCGCTGGCGTACATCCTTGCCACCGCCGAGCAGCCGGACGACCACGACAACACGCTGCGCGTCGCCTTCGGCAACGAGGCCAGCGACCGGGACATCGACGAGTTCGCCCGCCGGTTCGGCTGCACCGTGTGGGACGGCTTCGGGTCGACGGAGAACGCGATCATCGTCATCCGGGAGGACGGCTGCCCGCCGGGTTCGCTGGGCAAGGGCTATCCAGGCGTGGCGATCTACCATCCCGACACCGTGCAGGAGTGCGACGTCGCGGAGTTCGACGAGAACGGCGCCCTGCTCAACGCGGACGCGGCCGTCGGGGAGTTGGTCAACACCACCGGCAGCGGTTTGTTCCGCGGCTACTACAACGATCAGTCGGCTACCGACGAGCGCATCAGGCATGGCATGTACTGGTCGGGTGACCTCGCCTACCGCGACGCGGACGGGTTGGATCTACTTCGCAGGCCGCAACGCGGACTGGCTGCGGGTCGACGGCGAGAACATGGCGACCGCACCCATCGAGCGGGTGCTCGTCCAGTTTCCGTCCGTCAGCCGCGCGGTCGTGTACGCGGTGCCGGACGAGATGGTCGGCGACCAGATCATGGCGGCCGTCGTGCTCCGCGACGGCGCCGAGTTCGACCCCGACCAGTTCGAGAAGTTCCTGTCCACCCACGAGGAACTGTCGGCCAAGGCGTGGCCGCGGTACGTCTGGATCACCGACGAGTTGCCGACGACCGCGACCAACAAGATCCTCAAACGCGAGCTCGTCGCGCGTGGCCTACAGGTGGTCGGCGGGATGATGTGGAAGCGCGACGCCACGGGCTACCGGCGTGACGGCGCGGTCACTGAAACGGATCGGTGATCTCGCGCAACGCCATCAGTGCCGCGCGCAGCCCCGCGTAGTCCTTGACACCCAGATGCGCCCGCCATTCACGCTCGACCCGCTCGACTTCCGTTGCGGCAGCGGCGCACAGCTTCCTGCCCCTGGCGCTGAGCACCACCAGCCGAGCGCGTGCGTCGGCCGACCACCAATTGGCTGCGGTTCGGCGTCGAGGCAGTGCGCTACCGCTTCGCTTCGACCCCATGGTCGCCCAGTCAGCCCTTCGGGACACCCGGTCGCCCGACGAGCTCATCGCCGCGTTGCGGGCGATGGTCGGCGTCCGTCGGCATCCGCCGATGACCGTGGTCGCCGACCCGCTGATGGCCGCTCTGGTCCATGGTCAGGACAGTGAGGTCCCCGGAATAGCCGCCGGTCCGCGCGCGTTTAGGAGTCTGGCGGCTGACCTGGCATAATTGGCCGCCGACCCCTCGGTTCCGGTTCACGTCTGATGACCTCAACGGTCAGTGCTTCAGGCGACCCGGCGACCACCTATCGAAGAGGACCAGAAAATGAGATCGGGTATTCACCCCAACTACGTCGAGACCACCGTGGTCTGCGGCTGTGGCAACACCTTCCAGACTCGTAGCACCAAGGAGAGCGGCCACATCGTGGTCGAGGTCTGCTCCCAGTGCCACCCCTTCTACACCGGCAAGCAGAAGATCCTCGACAGCGGCGGCCGCGTGGCCCGCTTCGAGAAGCGCTACGGCAAGCGCAACGCCGGCGAGAAGGCCGCCCGACAACTAGCTGCGTCAACGGCGCCCGATCTGTCGCACCCGCGTCAGGTTCGGGCGCCGTTCTCGTTGGCAGGGTTTCGTCGGACGATGTGCGTGACAAGGAGGCTCGCGTGAGCGACAACGCTCCCAAGGTCGAAGCGCTGCTCGCCGAGCACGCCGACCTCGAGCGGCAGCTGTCCGACCCCGCACTGCACGCGGACGCAGGCGCTGCCCGCCGCGTGGGCCGCCGGTTCGCTCAGGTCTCGCCGATCGTGGCGACCTACCGCAAGCTGGAGGCCGCCCGCGGCGACCTCGGGGCTGCCCGCGAGCTCGCGGCCGACGACGAGTCGTTCGCCGACGAGGTCACCGAACTCGAGGCGCGCGTGGCCGAACTCGACACCCAGCTCACCGACCTCCTGGCGCCGCGTGATCCGCACGACGCCGACGACGTCGTGCTCGAGGTGAAGTCCGGCGAGGGCGGCGAGGAATCGGCGTTGTTCGCGGCCGACCTCGCCCGCATGTACATCCGGTACGCCGAGCGGCACGGCTGGACCGTCACCGTGCTCGACGAGACGTGGTCGGACCTCGGCGGCTACAAGGACGCCACGCTCACCATCGCCAGCAAGGGCGACTCCGCCGACGGCGTGTGGTCGCGGATGAAGTTCGAGGGCGGCGTGCACCGCGTCCAGCGGGTACCGGTCACCGAGTCTCAGGGCCGCGTGCACACCTCGGCCGCCGGGGTGCTCGTCTATCCCGAACCCGAGGACGTGGCCGCGGTTCAGATCGACGAGTCCGACCTGCGCATCGACGTCTACCGGTCGTCGGGCAAGGGCGGTCAGGGCGTCAACACCACCGACTCGGCGGTGCGCATCACGCACCTGCCCACCGGCATCGTCGTCACCTGCCAGAACGAGCGCTCGCAGCTGCAGAACAAGGCGCGCGCGATGGTGGTGCTGGCCGCCCGACTGCAGGCTCTCGCCGAGGAGCAGGCCTCGGCCGACGCGTCGGCCGACCGTGCCAGCCAGATCCGGACCGTCGACCGCAGCGAGCGCATCCGCACCTACAACTTCCCCGAGAACCGCATCGCCGACCACCGCATCAACTTCAAGGCGCACAACCTCGACCAGGTGCTCGACGGTGACATGGATGCGCTGCTCGACGCGCTGGCGGCCGCCGACAAGCAGTCCAGGCTGCAAGAGGCATGACGGCCCTGCGGCGGGCCATCGACGAGGCCGCCGACACGCTCAGCTGCGGCAGGCATCGACACCGCGCGCGTCGACGCCGAACACCTGGCCGCGCACACCGCGGGCGTCGACCGTGGCCGACTCGCCTGGCACGAACCCGACGAGACGTTCTTCGACCGATACCGCGAGCTCGTCACAGCCCGCGCCCGCCGAATCCCCTTGCAGCACTTGACGACGACCGCCGCATTCGGTCCGGTGACGCTCGACGTCGGGCCCGGCGTCTTCATCCCGCGTCCGGAGACCGAGGCGCTACTGGAATGGGCGCTCGCACAACGGCTTTCCGATGCACCCGACGATCGTCGACCTGTGCACGGGATCGGGGGCGCTGGCCATCGCGCTCGCGCACACCAGGCCACAGCGCGCATCGTCGCCGTCGACGACTCCGCCGAAGCGCTGGCCTACGCGCGACGCAACCGTGCGGGCACCGACGTCGAACTGCGCGAGGCCGACGTCACCGCGCCGGGTCTGCTCGACGACCTCGACGGGCAGGTCGACCTCGATCGTCGCCAACCCGCCCTACATTCCCGACGGCGCCGTACTGGAACCCGAAGTCGCCGAACATGATCCGGCGCACGCGCTCTTCGGCGGCCCGGACGGCATGCGGTGATCGGGCCGATCGTCGCGCTGGCGGCCCGGTTGCTGCGGCCCGGCGGACTGCGTGGCCGTCGAGCACGATGACACCACCGCGGACGCTGACCGTGGCAATGTTCGACCGATGGCCGGGGCGTTCACCGAGATCACGTCGCGCCGCGACCTCACCGGCCGACCCCGGTTCGTGACGGCGATGCGACAGTAGGGAAGGATCGCGCATGACTGACCAGCGAGAAGCGGAGCGGGATCGCGCATGACTGTCAAGCGAGAAGCGGAGCGGGATCGCGCATGACAGAGGTGTTCGACTGCTCCGACGCCGGCCAACGATCGCAGGGCATCGCGTCGGCCATCAGCGCGCTCAAGGGCGGCCGGCTGGTCGTCCTGCCCACCGACACCGTCTACGGCATCGGCGCCGACGCCTTCGACAACGCGGCCGTCGCGGCGCTGCTCGCGGCCAAGGGCCGCGGCCGTGACATGCCGGTCCCGGTGCTCGTCGGTTCGTGGCACACCATCGACGGCCTGGTCTACTCCGTGCCGCCTGCGGCGCGCGAGCTGATCCGCGCGTTCTGGCCGGGCGCGCTGAGCCTCGTCGTCCGACAGGCGCCGTCGCTGCAGTGGGACCTCGGCGATGCGAACGGCACCGTGATGCTGCGCATGCCGCTGCACCCGGTGGCGATCGAACTGCTGCGCGAAGTCGGTCCGATGGCGGTGTCGAGTGCCAACGTCTCGGGCCGGCCCGCCGCCGTCACCGCCGCCGACGCGCGGAACCAACTGGGCGACCTCGTCGAGGTCTACCTCGAGGCGGGGTCCGTCTGTCCAGCAGGCAGCCTCGACGATCGTCGACCTCACCAGCGCCAACCCCGCGTGCTGCGTGAAGGCCCGGTTACCGCCGCCGCCATCGCCGAGGTGCTCGGCGTCGACGCCGACGTCGCTTGCCGGCTGAGCGGACTCGTCGACCGCGCGATTCAGCCACCACAGTTGACTCCAGTACGGTTTTTCAGGTGGTGAGTGAAACGCTGGGAACGGTGACGCTCGCGCTGGACGACCGCGGCGCAGGCGTTCCGCTGCGTGAGCTCGCCCTCGTCGGCCTCACCGCCGCGATCATCACCTACCTCACGACCGGGTGGGTGCGCGCGCTCGCCACCCGGGTCGGGCGCCGTCGCCTACCCACGCGACCGCGACGTCCACATGCAGCCGACGCCGCGAATGGGTGGGCTGGCCATGTACGTCGGCGTCGTCGCCGCCGTCCTGCTGGCGTCCCAGCTGCCCGCGCTGACGCGAGGGTTCGTGTATTCGTCGGGTATGCCCGCCGTCGTGGTGGCTGGCGGACTCATCATGGCGATCGGGCTGATCGACGACCGCTGGGGGCTCGACGCGCTGACGAAGTTCGCCGGCCAGATCACCGCCGCGAGCGTGCTCGTCACCATGGGCGTGGCGTGGAGCGTGCTGTACATCCCCATCGGTGGGGTCGGCACCATCGTGCTCGACCAGGTCACGTCGATCCTGCTGACGCTGGCCCTGACGGTGTCGATCGTCAACGCCATGAACTTCGTCGACGGCCTCGACGGGCTGGCCGCGGGTCTCGGTCTGATCACCGCGGCGGCCATCTGCATCTTCTCCATCGGGCTGCTGCGCGACCACGGCGGCGACGTGCTGTTCTATCCGCCCGCCGTGATCTCGGTGGTGCTGGCCGGCGCGTGTCTGGGATTCCTGCCGCACAACTTCCACCCGGCCCGCATCTTCATGGGCGACTCGGGGTCGATGCTGATCGGGCTGATGCTCGCGGCGGCGTCGACCACCGCCGCCGGGCCGATCTCGCAGAACGCCTACGGCGCGCGCGACGTGTTCGCGCTGCTTGTCGCCGTTCCTGTTGGTGGTCGCGGTGATGTTCGTGCCCGCCCTGGACATGTTGCTGGCGATCGTGCGCCGCACACGTGCGGGCCGCAGCCCGTTCAGTCCGGACAAGATGCATCTGCACCATCGACTGCTGCAGATCGGGCACTCTCACCGACGCGTCGTGCTGCTGATCTACCTGTGGGTGGGCATCGTCGCGCTGGGTGCCGCCAGCACCATCTTCTTCGACCCGCGCTACACCGGCGTGGTCATGCTGGCCGCGATTCTGGTGGCCATCGTCATCACGCTCATACCGCTGCTGCGACGTCGCGAGATTACGCCCACAGCGATCTGCCAGACGAGTTGTACGACGAAAAGTAGTAGGTCCCGTTTTGGCCTGCCTACCATGTGGTACGGTGCTGCCAGAACCCGAAAAACCTCGCGGGTTGCCGGCCCGGCCCATCGGTTCAACAAGCCGATCGGCGCCGATATACGACCGACAAAGGGAGCTACCCCTTGGGTGATTCCAGCGCGCCCGTCGCCCTTCGATACAGTCGTCGGGCACGCACCGGAATCAATCGTTGTTCGGATGGTTTCTCGTGACACGCGGGATCGAGGTGACGCAGTGACGACGCCAGCGCAAGACGCGCCGTTGGTGTTTCCATCCGTGGCGTTCCGGCCGGTGCGATTGCTCATCATCTGCGTCGTGCTCACCGGAATCGCGGTGGCGGCCCTCTGGTACGGCGGTGGTAACCCGCTCACCGGGGTCTTCTTCGGTGTCGGTCTCGCACTGGGTTTGCTCAACGCACTCTTGGTCAAGCGCGCGGTCGAGTCGATCACCGCCGAGGACCACCCGCTCAAGAAGAAGATGGCCCTCAACTCGGCGACGCGACTGCTCGCCATCACCGTCATCGCACTGGTCGTCGCATTCGTGTTCAAGGATCACGGTGGCCTGGGCGTGGTGTTCGGGCTCGCGATCTTCCAGGCGCTGCTGGTGATGAGCACCAGCCTCCCGGTGCTGAAGAAGATCCGGACGCAGGGACTGGACGTCGTGGACACGGAATCGAAGGATTGAGCTGACACCGATGACTGGGCTGACCCAGAGCATTCTCGCCGCCGATGACTCGCCGATCCACGTCGGCGAACACCATCCCGTTTGGCACCTCTTCGGCTCCGACAGTCGCTGGCTGACCATCAACGGCGACACCGTGATCTCCACCTTGATCGCCGCTGTGATCGTCATCGCGCTCGCGTTCTTCCTGCGCGCCAAGGTCACCTCGACGGGTGTGCCCGGCGGCGTGCAGTTGTTCTGGGAGGCGCTCACCATCCAGATGCGCGGTCAGATCGAGAGCGCCATCGGCATGCGGATCGCTCCCTTCGTGCTCCCGCTCGCGGTGACGATCTTCGTCTTCATCCTGGTGTCGAACTGGCTGTCGGTGTTCCCGTGGCAGTACAGCGTCGAGGGACAGGCGGCGCCTGCCGAAGTGCTCAAGCCCGCGGCGGCGGACATCAACTACGTGTTGGCGCTCGCGCTGTTCGTCTTCTTCGCCTACCACGCGGCCGGCATCTGGCGGCGCGGCGTCCTCGGACACCCGTGGAAGGTGCTCAAGGGTCACGTGACGTTCCTCATGCCGATCAACATCGTCGAGGAGATCGCCAAGCCAATCTCGTTGGCGCTTCGACTGTTCGGCAACATCTTCGCCGGCGGCATCCTGGTCGCGCTGATCGCGATGTTGGGCCCCACCTTCATGTGGGCACCCAACGCGATCTGGAAGACGTTCGACCTCTTCGTCGGCCTGATCCAGGCCTTCATCTTCTCGCTACTGACGATCCTGTACTTCAGCCAGGCCATGGAGTTGGACCACGAAGACGGCCATTGACCCGATGACCCAAGAGCTCTAACACCCGTTAGGACCACGAAACCCCTGGTAGAAACCGCTACCAGATATCAAGGAGGATATTAGAATGGATCCCACTATCGCTGCCGGCGCACTCATCGGCGGTGGTTTGATCATGGCGTGGCGGCGCCATCGGTGCCGGTATCGGTGACGGTATCGCCGGTAACGCGCTGATCGCCGGCATCGCCCGTCAGCCCGAGGCGCAGGGCCGCCTGTTCACGCCGTTCTTCATCACCGTCGGTCTGGTGGAGGCCGCGTACTTCATCAACCTGGCCTTCATGGCGCTGTTCGTCTTCGCCACGCCGGTCGGCTAATCCATCGACATGGGTGAACTGACCGCAACCATCCTCGCGGCGGAGAAAGGCGGGGAGAAGAAGGACATCTTCCTCATCCCCAACGGCACCATCTTCGTCATACTGCTCATCTTCTTGGTCGTGCTCGGCGTGATCGCGAAATGGGTTGTGCCACCGGTCAGCAAGGTGCTTGCCGAGCGGGAGGCCATGCTGGCCAAGACCGCTGCGGACAACCGCAAGTCGGCGGAACAGGTGGCGGCCGCCCAGGCCGACTACGACGAGGCCATGGCCGGCGCGCGCTCAGAGGCCTCGTCCATCCGCGACGAGGCTCGGGCCGCCGGTCGTCAGGTCATCGACGAGAAGCGGTCGGAGGCCAGCGGCGAAGTGGCGGAGACGGTTCGCGAGGCGGACGAGACGTTGTCCGAACAGCGCTCGGCGACGCAGTCCGAGCTGGAGTCGTCCGTGGATGGCCTGTCGGCCACGCTCGCCAGCCGCATCCTCGGCGTCGACGTGAATTCAGGACGGAACAGCTAGATGGGCGTCTTCATCGGAAACCTGATCGGCTTCGCGATCATCGTCGCCATCGTCGTCAAGTGGGTCGTACCACTCGTGAAGGGGATGATGCAGAAGCAGCAGGACGCGGTGCGCACCGCATTGGCCGAGAGCGCCGAGGCGGCGAAGAAACTCGCCGACGCCGACGCGATGCACGCCAAGGCACTCGAGGACGCCAAGGCCGAGTCGGCGAAGATCACCGACGAGGCCAGGCAGGACTCCGAGCGCATCGAAGCGCAGCTGACCGAGCAGGCTGGCGTCGACGCCGAACGCATCAAGGCCCAAGGCGCGCAACAGGTTCAGTTCATGCGCCAGCAGCTCATCCGACAGCTGCGTCAGGGGCTCGGCAACGAGTCGATCCAGAAGGCCGACGAACTCGTGCGTGCCCACGTCGCCGACCCCGCTGCGCAAGCCGCGACGGTCGACCGGTTCCTCGACGAGCTCGACCAGATGGCGCCTTCGGACGCGGTCGTCGAGACCGCCGCGTCGGCCCGCCTGCGTGCCGCCAGTCGCGAGGCGCTCGGCGTGCTGGTCACCGAGTTCGACGACGTGGCGGGCAATCTCAGGTCTCCCGGGCTCACCACGCTGGCCGACGAACTGGGTTCGGTGGTCACGCTGCTCATCAACGAGCCGGCGCTGACCAAGCACCTCGCCGAGCCGACCGACGACCCGACCGCCAAGGTCCGCCTGGTCGACAGGCTGCTGTCGGACAAGGTCGGTGAGCACGCGGCCGAAGCTGCTGCGGACGGCCGTGTCCCAGCGGTGGTCCACGGAGTCGGACCTGGTCGACGGAGTCGAGCACACGGCGCGACTGGCCCTGCTGAAGCGCGCCGAGGTCGAAGGCGAGGTCGACGAGGTCGAAGATCAGCTGTTCCGCTTCGGTCGCCTGCTCGACGCCGAGCCGCGGCTGTCCGCTGCGCTCAGCGACTACACCACTCCAGCGGACGGCCGAATCGCACTGCTGGACAAGGTCGTCGAGGGTTCAGGTATCGACGGCACCGCCGCTGCGCTGCTGTCGCAGACCATCGGCCACCTTCGGGGCGAACGCGCCGACGAGGCCGTCCTCGACCTGGCGGAGCTCGCCGTGGCACGTCGCGGTGAGCTCGTCGCCCATGTCGTCGCTGCCGCCGAGTTGACCGATGCTCAGCGCACCCGGCTCACCGAGGTGTTGTCCCGGATCTACGGGCATCCGGTGTCCATCCAGCTCCACGTCGATCCGGAGCTCCTCGGCGGTCTGTCGATCACCGTCGGCGACGAGGTGATCGACGGTTCCATCGCGTCCCGGCTGTCCGCTGCTCAGACTCAGCTGCCGGACTGACGAGCGCTTGCGCGAGGAAGCGACAGCCCGGCCCACAACCACATACCCAGCTATCGAAGGTAGGAAGACGAGAAACCATGGCAGAGTTGACAATCTCCGCTACTGACATCGAAGGTGCCATCGAGGACTACGTTTCCTCGTTCACCGCCGATACGGAACGTGAAGAGATCGGCACAGTCATCGACGCCGGTGACGGCATCGCCCACGTCGAAGGCCTGCCCTCGGTCATGACGCAGGAGCTCCTCGAGTTCCCCGGCGGCGTGCTCGGTGTCGCGCTGAACCTCGACGAGCACAGCATCGGCGCGGTGATCCTGGGCGACTTCGAGAAGATCGAACAGGGCCAGCAGGTCAAGCGCACCGGTGAGGTGCTCTCGGTTCCGGTCGGCGACGCGTTCCTCGGACGCGTCGTCAACCCGCTTGGGCAGCCCATCGACGGCCAGGGCGACGTCGAAACGGACATCCGGCGCGCGCTGGAACTCCAGGCGCCGTCCGTGGTTCAGCGCCAGGGCGTCAGTGAGCCGCTGCAGACCGGCATCAAGGCCATCGACGCGATGACCCCGATCGGTCGCGGCCAGCGCCAGCTGATCATCGGCGACCGCAAGACCGGCAAGACCGCGGTCTGCGTCGACACCATCCTCAACCAGCGTGAGGCGTGGGAGACCGGTGACCCCAAGCAGCAGGTGCGCTGCGTGTACGTCGCGATCGGCCAGAAGGGCACCACGATCGCCAGCGTCAAGCGCGCACTCGAAGAGGGCGGCGCGATGGAGTACACCACCATCGTCGCGGCGCCGGCGTCCGACCCTGCCGGCTTCAAATGGCTTGCGCCGTACACCGGTTCGGCCATCGGCCAGAACTGGATGTACGACGGCAAGCACGTCCTGATCGTCTTCGACGACCTCTCCAAGCAGGCCGACGCCTACCGCGCGATCTCGCTGCTGCTGCGCCGCCCGCCGGGTCGCGAGGCCTTCCCCGGCGACGTGTTCTACCTGCACTCGCGGCTGCTGGAGCGCTGCGCGAAGCTGTCCGACGAGCTCGGCGGTGGCTCGATGACCGGCCTGCCGATCATCGAGACCAAGGCCAACGACATCTCGGCGTTCATCCCGACCAACGTCATCTCGATCACCGACGGCCAGTGCTTCCTGGAGTCCGACCTGTTCAACCAGGGCGTGCGACCGGCCATCAACGTCGGCGTCTCGGTGTCCCGCGTCGGTGGCGCCGCACAGATCAAGGCGATGAAGGAGGTCGCGGGTTCGCTGCGGCTGGATCTGTCGCAGTACCGCGAACTGGAGGCCTTCGCGGCCTTTGCCTCCGATCTCGACCCGACGTCGAAGGCTCAGCTGGAACGAGGCAGCCGGTTGGTCGAGCTGCTCAAGCAGCCCCAGTACAGCCCGCTGTCGGTCGAGGAACAGGTCGTCGCGATCTTCCTCGGCACCAAGGGCCACCTGGATTCGGTTCCCGCCGAAGACGTTCAGCGTTTCGAGGCCGAGTTCCTCGAGCACGTGAAGGCCAGCCACGACGGACATCTTCAAGGACATCCGGGAGACCAAGAAGCTCCCCGAGGAAGCCGAGGAGAAGCTGACCGAGGTCGTCAACGACTTCAAGAAGGGGTTCTCCGCCACCGACGGTAGCTCCGTGGTCGTCAACGAGGCCGAGACCGAGGCGATGGACGAAGAGGACGTCGAGAAGGAATCGGTCAAGGTCCGCAAGCCGGCACCGAAGAAGTAGGTAGGCGACCACATGGCAGCCACATTGCGCGAATTGCGCGGACGCATCCGCTCCGCCGGGTCGATCAAGAAGATCACCAAGGCCCAGGAGCTGATCGCGACGTCGCGAATCGCCAAGGCACAGGCCCGAGTCCAGGCGGCTCGGCCCTACTCCACCGAAATCACCAACATGCTCACCGAGCTTGCGAGTGCCAGCGCGCTGGACCACCCGTTGCTCGTCGAGCGGGAGTCGCCCAAGCGCGCGGGTGTGCTGGTCGTGTCGTCGGACCGAGGGCTCTGCGGCGCCTACAACGCCAACGTCCTGCGGCGGTCCGAGGAGCTCTTCTCGCTGCTGCGGGAAGAAGGCAAGAAACCCGTGCTCTACACCGTTGGTCGGAAGGCGTTGGGTTACTACAACTTCCGCAACCGCGAGGTGACGGAGTCGTGGACCGGATTCTCCGATCGGCCGACGTACGAGCAAGCCCGCGAGATCGCGGACACCCTCGTCACCGCTTTCATGTCGGGCGCTGACGACGACGGCGACGATCCTGGTGAGGACGGCATCTTGGGTGTCGACGAATTGCACATCGTCTTCACCGAGTTCAAGTCGATGCTGTCGCAGTCGGCCGAGGCCCGTCGGATCGCGCCGATGGTGGTCGAGTACGTGGGAGACGACGAGCCGGAAGATGGTCCGCGCACGCTGTTCTCGTTCGAGCCCGATCCCGAGACGCTGTTCGACGCGTTGCTTCCGCGCTACGTCGCCACCCGTGTCTACTCCGCATTGCTCGAAGCCTCGGCGTCCGAGTCCGCGTCGCGACGACGCGCCATGAAGTCGGCCACCGACAACGCCGACGATCTCATCAAGGCGCTGACACTCGAGGCCAACCGCGAACGCCAAGCCCAGATCACCCAGGAAATCAGCGAGATCGTCGGCGGCGCAAACGCCCTCGCCGACGCCAAGTAAGCCCCGTAGGAAGCGAAGAGAAAATGACTGCCACCGCAGAAGAGTCCAAGACCGCAGGTCGCGTGGTCCGCATCACCGGTCCGGTCGTCGACGTCGAGTTCCCTCGGGGTTCCGTGCCGGAACTGTTCAACGCGCTGCACGCCGAGATCACCTACGAGGAGATGGCCAAGACCCTCACCCTCGAGGTCGCCCAGCACCTTGGTGACAACCTGGTGCGCACCATCTCGATGCAGCCCACCGACGGACTCGTCCGTGGCGTCGAGGTCACCGACACCGGTGCCTCGATCTCGGTGCCCGTCGGTGACGGCGTCAAGGGCCACGTGTTCAACGCGCTCGGCGTGTGCCTCGACGAGCCCGGCTACGGCAAGGACTTCGACCACTGGTCGATCCACCGCAAGCCGCCGCCGTTCTCCGAGCTCGAGCCCCGCACCGAGATGCTCGAAACCGGCCTGAAGGTCGTCGACCTGCTGACTCCGTACGTTCGCGGCGGCAAGATCGCCCTGTTCGGCGGTGCCGGCGTGGGCAAGACCGTGCTCATCCAGGAGATGATCAACCGCATCGCCCGCAACTTCGGTGGCACCTCGGTGTTCGCCGGCGTGGGGGAGCGCACCCGTGAGGGCAACGACCTCTGGGTCGAGCTCGCGGACGCCAACGTGCTCAAGGACACCGCGCTGGTGTTCGGTCAGATGGACGAGCCGCCCGGCACCCGTATGCGGGTGGCGCTGTCGGCGCTGACGATGGCGGAGTACTTCCGCGACGAGCAGGGCCAGGACGTGCTTCTGTTCATCGACAACATCTTCCGGTTCACCCAGGCGGGTTCGGAGGTGTCGACGCTGCTCGGCCGCATGCCGTCGGCGGTGGGTTACCAGCCGACGCTGGCCGACGAGATGGGCGAGCTGCAGGAGCGCATCACCTCGACCCGCGGTCACTCGATCACCTCGATGCAGGCCGTCTACGTGCCCGCCGACGACTACACCGACCCGGCTCCCGCAACGACGTTCGCCCACCTGGACGCCACGACGGAGCTCGTCCCGTGCGGTGTTCTCCAAGGGCATCTTCCCGGCGGTGGACCCGCTGGCGTCGAGTTCGACCATCCTGGACCCGGCCGTCGTCGGCGACGAGCACTACCGCGTCGCCCAGGAAGTCATCCGAGTCCTGCAGCGCTACAAGGACCTTCAGGACATCATCGCCATCCTCGGTGTCGACGAACTGTCCGAAGAGGACAAGCAGCTGGTCAACCGGGCCCGACGCATCGAGCGCTTCCTGAGCCAGAACATGATGGCGGCCGAGCAGTTCACCGGTCAGCCGGGTTCGACGGTGCCGCTCAAGGAGACCATCGAGGCGTTCGACAAGCTGACCAAGGGCGACTTCGACCACCTGCCGGAGCAGGCGTTCTTCCTCATCGGCGGTTTGGACGACCTGGCGAAGAAGGCCGAAACCTTCGGCGCCAAGCTGTGATCCTCGTTTTCGCCCGATGAGCGCTTGCGCGATGAGGATTCAACCCCGAAAGGTGGTGTGACATGGCCGAACTGAACGTCGAGATCGTCGCCGTCGAGCGCGAACTCTGGTCGGGTGAGGCCACGTTCGTCTTCACCAGAACCACCGCAGGCGAGATCGGCATCCTGCCGCGGCACATCCCGCTGGTGGCCCAGCTCGTCGACGACGCGATGGTGCGCGTCGAGCGCGAGGGTGAAGACGACCTGCGCATCGCTGTCGACGGCGGGTTCCTGTCGGTGACCGAGGAAGCCGTGCGCATCCTGGTGGAGAACGCGGAGTTCGAGTCCGAGATCAACGCCGACGCGGCCAAGCAGGACTCCGAGTCCGACGATGAGCGCACCGCAGCCTGGGGAAGGGCGCGTCTGCGCGCCCTGGGTCAACTCGACTGATGCGCCGATGAGCGCGCTCATGGTGATCATGGTCGCGCTGATCGGTGTGCTGTTGCTGGTCGTCCTGGCCCTCTGCTACCGGCTGTGGAAGCTGCGGCAGGTGGGCGGCACGGCCGCCATCCTGCGCGACGTCCCCGCCGTGGGCGGTCACGGCTGGCGCCACGGCGTACTCCGTTACCGCGGTGAGGAAGCCGGGTTCTATCGGTTGTCCAGCTTCCGCTGGTGGCCGGACCGCCGGTTGTCCCGGCGAGGCGTTGAGGTCGTATCGCGGCGTGCGCCGCGCGGCGACGAATTCGACATCATGACCGACGCGATCGTCGTGCTGGAACTGCGCGACACCAGCGGGGAGCGCCGGCGGGGTTACGAAGTAGCCCTCGACCGGGGAGCGCTGACGGCCTTCACGTCCTGGCTGGAATCGCGCCCGTCACCGCGTGCGCGTCGGCGAACCACTTAGGCGCAAGCGCTCATTCGCGCTGTCTGGTCTTCGCGCAAGCGCTCATCCGCGGCTGTCTGGTCTTCGCGCAAGCGCTCATCCGCCAGGCTTCCAGAGCACGTCGCCGTCCGGGTTCGCCACCCGCGACAGGATGAAGAGCAAGTCCGACAGTCGATTCAAGTACTTGGCGGGCAGCACGCTGACCGACTCGCCGTGTTGGTCGATCGCGCGCCACGCCGACCGCTCGGCTCGGCGCGCGACGGTGCGGGCGACGTGCAGCAGCGCGGACAGCGGCGTACCCCCTGGCAGCACAAAGGAATTCAGCGCAGGAAGGGATTCGTTGAACTCGTCGCACCATCTCTCCAACCGGTCGACGTAGTCCTGGGTGATGCGCAGCGGCGGGTGCTCGGGATTCTCGACCAACGGGGTCGATAGGTCGGCCCCCGCATCGAACAGATCGTTCTGAATCTGGGTGAGTACCTTGAGAATCTGCTCAGTGGGCTTTCCCAATGCCACCGCCACGCCGATGGCGGCGTTGGCCTCGTCACAGTCGGCGTAGGCCTCGAGCCGCGCATCGTTCTTCGACACCCGACTGAAGTCGCTGAGCCCCGTGGTCCCGTCGTCGCCGGTCCGGGTGTAGATGCGGGTCAGGTGTACTGCCATGGACCAAACGGTACCCGGCTCGCCGCCTTCGCAGACTGACACCCGACGTCCGCGCTGTTTAAACTAGCCCGCGTGAGCGAGCGATTCGTGGTGACCGGTGGCACCCGGTTATCGGGCGAAGTTGCCGTCGGGGGAGCCAAGAACAGCGTGTTGAAGCTGATGGCGGCGGCTTTGTTGGCGGAGGGCACCAGCACCATCACCAACTGCCCGGACATCCTGGACGTCCCGCTCATGGCCGAGGTCCTACGTGGCCTGGGCGCGACGGTCGAACTCGACGGGGCGACGGTACGAATCACCTCACCCGACGAGCTCAAGTACGACGCCGATTTCGCTGCGGTGCGGCAGTTCCGTGCGTCGGTGTGCGTGTTGGGGCCCGCTCGTCGGACGGTGCAAGAAGGCCAAGGTCGCGCTACCCGGTGGGGACGCGATCGGATCGCGACCGCTCGACATGCACCAGGCCGGGTTACGTCAGCTCGGTGCCCGCTGCAACATCGAGCACGGGTGTGTGGTGGCCGAGGCAGATCATCTGCGCGGCGCGGAGATTCAGCTGGAGTTCCCTTCGGTCGGCGCTACGGAGAACATCCTGATGGCCGCTGTACTTGCCGAGGGTGTGACGACCATCCACAACGCGGCGCGTGAACCGGACGTCGTGGACCTCTGCGAAATGCTGAATCAGATGGGTGCCCAGATCTCGGGAGCCGGCTCATCGACGATGGTCATCACCGGTGTGGACCGACTGCATCCCACCGAGCATCGAGTGATCGGCGACCGCATCGTCGCCGCCACGTGGGGCATTGCCGCCGCGATGACGCGCGGGGACATCTCGGTGACTGGTGTCGATCCACAACACCTTCAGGTGGTGTTGCACAAGCTTCACGACGCGGGCGCGACCGTCACCCAGAGCGACGACGGATTCCGCATCGTCCAATACGAGCGGCCCAAAGCGATCGACGTCGCCACCTTGCCATTCCCGGGTTTCCCGACGGACCTCCAGCCCATGGCCATCGGATTGGCCTGCATCGCCGACGGCACGTCGATGATCACCGAGAACGTCTTCGAGGCCCGGTTCCGTTTCGTCGAGGAGATGATCAGGCTCGGCGCCGATGCGCGGACGGACGGCCACCATGCCGTCGTGCGCGGCATGCCGCAGCTGTCGAGCGCGCCGGTGTGGGCGTCGGACATTCGCGCGGGCGCCGGGCTGGTGCTGGCCGGCCTGGTCGCCGACGGGGACACCGAGGTGCACGACGTGTTCCACATCGATCGCGGCTATCCGCTGTTCGTGGAGAACCTCGTTGAGCCTTGGCGCCGAGATCGAGCGCGTGGTCTGAGCTGGTTCCCGGCGCTCGTCGGGTGGAGTAGTATTTGTCGAACGAGTTCGAGCGTTAAGCTCTTTCTCACAGACCCACGGCCACGGTCTTGCGACCGGAGGACGGGGTTTGAACTCTCCCAACACATGGTGTACAGTTGTGGGGTTGCCTGATTGACCGGGTGTGTTGTTTGAGAACTCAATAGTGTGTTTGGTGGTTTTTGTTTGTTGTTTTTGCCATGCTCTTTTTTCTCGTTTAGGGGTGTGGTGTTGTTTTTTTGCCAGATTTGTTTTTCTGGTTTGTGATCGGATTTTTCTGATTCGGATTCTGCCCTGCGCTTTGGGGTGGGGGGTTTTTGTTTGGAGAGTTTGATCCTGGCTCAGGACGAACGCTGGCGGCGTGCTTAACACATGCAAGTCGAACGGAAAGGCCCCTTCGGGGGTGCTCGAGTGGCGAACGGGTGAGTAACACGTGGGTGATCTGCCCTGCACTTCGGGATAAGCCTGGGAAACTGGGTCTAATACCGGATAGGACTACGCACTGCATGGTGTGTGGTGGAAAGCTTTTGCGGTGTGGGATGGGCCCGCGGCCTATCAGCTTGTTGGTGGGGTGATGGCCTACCAAGGCGTCGACGGGTAGCCGGCCTGAGAGGGTGTCCGGCCACACTGGGACTGAGATACGGCCCAGACTCCTACGGGAGGCAGCAGTGGGGAATATTGCACAATGGGCGCAAGCCTGATGCAGCGACGCCGCGTGGGGGATGACGGCCTTCGGGTTGTAAACCTCTTTCAGCACAGACGAAGCGCAAGTGACGGTATGTGCAGAAGAAGCACCGGCCAACTACGTGCCAGCAGCCGCGGTAATACGTAGGGTGCGAGCGTTGTCCGGAATTACTGGGCGTAAAGAGCTTGTAGGTGGTTTGTCGCGTTGTTCGTGAAATCTCACGGCTTAACTGTGAGCGTGCGGGCGATACGGGCAGACTAGAGTACTGCAGGGGAGACTGGAATTCCTGGTGTAGCGGTGGAATGCGCAGATATCAGGAGGAACACCGGTGGCGAAGGCGGGTCTCTGGGCAGTAACTGACGCTGAGAAGCGAAAGCGTGGGGAGCGAACAGGATTAGATACCCTGGTAGTCCACGCCGTAAACGGTGGGTACTAGGTGTGGGTTTCCTTCCTTGGGATCCGTGCCGTAGCTAACGCATTAAGTACCCCGCCTGGGGAGTACGGCCGCAAGGCTAAAACTCAAAGGAATTGACGGGGGCCCGCACAAGCGGCGGAGCATGTGGATTAATTCGATGCAACGCGAAGAACCTTACCTGGGCTTGACATGCACTAGACGCCGGCAGAGATGTCGGTTCCCTTGTGGCTGGTGTGCAGGTGGTGCATGGCTGTCGTCAGCTCGTGTCGTGAGATGTTGGGTTAAGTCCCGCAACGAGCGCAACCCTTGTCTCATGTTGCCAGCGGGTAATGCCGGGGACTCGTGAGAGACTGCCGGGGTCAACTCGGAGGAAGGTGGGGATGACGTCAAGTCATCATGCCCCTTATGTCCAGGGCTTCACACATGCTACAATGGCCGGTACAAAGGGCTGCGATGCCGTGAGGTGGAGCGAATCCTTTCAAAGCCGGTCTCAGTTCGGATCGGGGTCTGCAACTCGACCCCGTGAAGTCGGAGTCGCTAGTAATCGCAGATCAGCAACGCTGCGGTGAATACGTTCCCGGGCCTTGTACACACCGCCCGTCACGTCATGAAAGTCGGTAACACCCGAAGCCGGTGGCCTAACCCCTCGTGGGAGGGAGCCGTCGAAGGTGGGATCGGCGATTGGGACGAAGTCGTAACAAGGTAGCCGTACCGGAAGGTGCGGCTGGATCACCTCCTTTCTAAGGAGCACCACGAGATTCGCCCCGGCCCACACGTCGTGGGATCCGGATGCGGTTGGCGATTCGATGGATGGATCGCGCCCTGTAGTGGGTGCCGGTCCTGGTGCATCAGACGAGCAACTGATCGGCGTGGGAAATCGTCGGTCGAAAATGACTGCCAGACACACTGTTGGGTCCTGAGACAACAGGCCCGTCGCCTCCTCGCCCCGGGGTTTGGGGTGTCGGGGTGTCCGAGCCCCCGTCGTGGGGGTGGCTGCCCGTGGGGGTGGTTGGACTGTTGTTGCCCCGCTTGGTGGTGGGGTGTGGTGTTTGATTCGTGGATAGTGGTTGCGAGCATCAGATTCGCATGAGTGTCTCTTCCCTTCCTTCGGGATGGGGGGAGCGTTGGTGTGTTTCTGTTGTGGTGTAATTTCAATGAATCTCATTTTTTGGTTTTTTGTGTTGTAAGTGTTTTAGGGCGCATGGTGGATGCCTTGGCATCAGAGGCCGATGAAGGACGTGGGAGGCTGCGATATGCCTCGGGGAGCTGTCAACCGAGCGTGGATCCGAGGATGTCCGAATGGGGAAACCCAGCACGAGTGATGTCGTGTTACCCGTATCTGAATACATAGGGTGCGGGAGGTAACGCGGGGAAGTGAAACATCTCAGTACCCGTAGGAAGAGAAAACAATTGTGATTCCGTGAGTAGTGGCGAGCGAAAGCGGAGGATGGCTAAACCGCATGCATGTGATACCGGGTAGGGGTTGTGCGTGCGGGGTTGTGGGACCCGTGTTTCCAGGGCTACCTTCCTGGAGGGCAGTGAGAAAGCGTCGTGGTTAGCGGAAGTGGTCCTGGGATGGCCTGCCGTAGACGGTGAGAGCCCGGTACGTGAAAACCCGATGCCTGCCTTGCATGGTGTTCCCGAGTAGCAGCGGGCCCGTGGAATCTGCTGTGAATCTGCCGGGACCACCCGGTAAGCCTGAATACCTTCTGATGACCGATAGCGGATTAGTACCGTGAGGGAATGGTGAAAAGTACCCCGGGAGGGGAGTGAAAGAGTACCTGAAACCGTGTGCCTACAACCCGTCAGAGCCCTCTCCTAGAGTGGGGTGATGGCGTGCCTTTTGAAGAATGAGCCTGCGAGTCAGGGACATGTCGCGAGGTTAACCCGGGTGGGGTAGCCGCAGCGAAAGCGAGTCTGAATAGGGCGTATCCACACAACAGTGTGTGGTGTAGTGGTGTGTTCTGGACCCGAAGCGGAGTGATCTACCCATGGCCAGGGTGAAGCAGCAGTAAGATGTTGTGGAGGCCCGAACCCACTTAGGTTGAAGACTGAGGGGATGAGTTGTGGGTAGGGGTGAAAGGCCAATCAAACTCCGTGATAGCTGGTTCTCCCCGAAATGCATTTAGGTGCAGCGTCGCATGATGCTCACCGGAGGTAGAGCTACTGGATGGCCGATGGGCCTCACAAGGTTACTGACGTCAGCCAAACTCCGAATGCCGGTGAGTCAATAGTGCGGCAGTGAGACGGCGGGGGATAAGCTCCGTGCGTCGAGAGGGAAACAGCCCAGATCGCCGGCTAAGGCCCCTAAGCGTGTGCTAAGTGGAAAAGGATGTGCAGTCGCGAAGACAACCAGGAGGTTGGCTTAGAAGCAGCCACCCTTGAAAGAGTGCGTAATAGCTCACTGGTCAAGTGATTGTGCGCCGATAATGTAGCGGGGCTCAAGCACACCGCCGAAGCCGCGGCAGCCATATGGCTGGGTAGGGGAGCGTCCTGCACGCCGGTGAAGCCACAGAGTGATCTCGTGGTGGAGGGTGTGGGAGTGAGAATGCAGGCATGAGTAGCGATAAGGCAAGTGAGAACCTTGCCCGCCGAAAGACCAAGGGTTCCTGGGCCAGGCCAGTCCGCCCAGGGTGAGTCGGGACCTAAGGCGAGGCCGACAGGCGTAGTCGATGGACAACGGGTTGATATTCCCGTACCCGTGTGTGTGCGCCCGTGATGAATCAATTCTGCTAACCGCCCAAATGGTGGTCCATCAATCCCTTCGGGGGGCGAGGGTCGCCGGCTGCGTGGGACCCGGGTTGGTAGTAGTCAAGCGATGGGGTGACGCAGGAAGGTAGCCGTACCAGTCAGTGGTAATACTGGGGCAAGCCCGTAGGGAGAGACCTAGGCAAATCCGGGTCTCAATTGATCCTGAGAGGTGATGCATAGCCGAGTGAGGCGAATTCGGTGATCCTATGCTGTCGAGAAAAGCCTCTAGCGAGTGCACGCACGGCCCGTACCCCAAACCGACACAGGTGGTCAGGTAGAGAATACCAAGGCGTACGAGTGAACTATGGTTAAGGAACTCGGCAAAATACCCCCGTAACTTCGGGAGAAGGGGGACCCCCACACCGTCAACCGGCGAGCCCGGGGCAGCGGGAGGGGGTCGCAGAAACCAGTGAGAAGCGACTGTTTACTAAAAACACAGGTCCGTGCGAAGTCGCAAGACGATGTATACGGACTGACGCCTGCCCGGTGCTGGAAGGTTAAGAGGACCCGTCAACCCCTCCGGGGGTGAAGCGGAGAATTTAAGCCCCAGTAAACGGCGGTGGTAACTATAACCATCCTAAGGTAGCGAAATTCCTTGTCGGGTAAGTTCCGACCTGCACGAATGGCGTAACGACTTCTCAACTGTCTCAACCATAGACTCGGCGAAATTGCACTACGAGTAAAGATGCTCGTTACGCGCGGCAGGACGAAAAGACCCCGGGACCTTCACTACAACTTGGTATTGGAGTCCGGTTCGGTTTGTGTAGGATAGGTGGGAGACTGTGAAGCGGCCACGCCAGTGGTCGTGGAGTCGTTGTTGAAATACCACTCTGATCGTATTGGGCTTCTAACCTCGAACCGTATATCCGGTTCAGGGACAGTGCCTGGTGGGTAGTTTAACTGGGGCGGTTGCCTCCTAAAATGTAACGGAGGCGCCCAAAGGTTCCCTCAACCTGGACGGCAATCAGGTGTTGAGTGTAAGTGCACAAGGGAGCTTGACTGCGAGACATACATGTCGAGCAGGGACGAAAGTCGGGACTAGTGATCCGGCACCCCCGAGTGGAAGGGGTGTCGCTCAACGGATAAAAGGTACCCCGGGGATAACAGGCTGATCTTCCCCAAGAGTCCATATCGACGGGATGGTTTGGCACCTCGATGTCGGCTCGTCGCATCCTGGGGCTGGAGCAGGTCCCAAGGGTTGGGCTGTTCGCCCATTAAAGCGGCACGCGAGCTGGGTTTAGAACGTCGTGAGACAGTTCGGTCTCTATCCGCCGCGCGCGTCAGAAGCTTGAGGAAACCTGTCCCTAGTACGAGAGGACCGGGACGGACGAACCTCTGGTCCACCAGTTGTCCCACCAGGGGCACCGCTGGATAGCCACGTTCGGACAGGATAACCGCTGAAAGCATCTAAGCGGGAAACCCCCTCCAAGACCAGGCTTCTCACCCATTAAGTGGGATAAGGCCCCCCGCAGACCACGGGATCGATAGACCAGACCTAGAAGACTAGTAATAGTCGCAGGGAACTGGCACTAACCGGCCGAAAACTTACACACACCCCCAATACTCAGGGAAAAGACACCAAGTAAACGGGATTCACGCGTAAGACACCACAAACGCCTCGCAACCACGAACCACAGGTCCAACAGACCACACCCCACCACCAAAAAACACACCACACAACGCGTGTGTGAACGAAGGGGCCGACAAGAAAATAGAGTTACGGCGGCAACAGCGGCAGGGAAACGCCCGGACCCATCCCGAACCCGGAAGCTAAGCCTACCAGCGCCGATGATACTACCCACACGGGTGGAAAAGTAGGACACCGCCGAACACCCATTAACGGAATCACCCCCCACACCGTGGGGGGTGATTCTGCATTCACTACAAAAACAATTGTCGGAATTCGTCAGTCGAATAATGTGGCGGCCGGCGCTACGCGATTCTTCTCCATTTCGAGAAGTTGTTTCTTGCGGCCGAGTCCGCCGCCATAGCCGGTCAGGCTGCCATTGGCTCCGATGACCCGATGACACGGCACGATGATCCCAATCGGGTTGTGCCCGTTGGCCAGACCGACTGCTCGCGACGCACTGGGCGAGCCGATCTGCGCGGCGATCTGCCCGTACGACCGAGTCTCACCGTAGGGAATCGTCAGCAAGGCGGCCCACACGCGCCGCTGAAACTCCGATCCAACGAGTTCGAGGTCCAGGTCGAACTCGAGCAATTCGCCGGCGAAGTACGCCTCGAGCTGATCGACCGCGTCGGCGAGGGCATCGTCATCCCGCGTCCACCCCTCACGGCTGGGCTCGTAGGTTTGGTCGACCATCCGCAGATGCCTCAGCCGGCCGTCCTTACCCGCGAGGGTGAGCGGGCCGACCGGGCTGTCGACGGTACGGACGTGCAGAGTTTCCATCTTCACTTCTCCTTCGGGGTCGCCGGTGGCGGCCAATTGTTGACGTCGTGGTCGAGCGCGGTCCACAGATGTTGGGTCGCGTAGGCCCGCCAAGGCCTCCACCGCGCACTGTGTTCGATGAGCAGGCGGGGATCTGCGGGCAGGCCCAACTGCTTCGCAGCGAGTTGAACGCCGAGATCGCTCGCGGGGAACGCATCGGGGTCGCCGAGCGCGCGCATGGCGATGATCTCCGCCGTCCACGGCCCGACGCCCGGGATGGCCAGTAGCTGCTGGCGGGCCTTGTTCCAGTCACAACCCGGATCGAGCACGACGTCGCCGTCGGCCAGCGCGTGGATCAGCGTGACGAACGTCTTCTGCCGCGACTTCGGGAACGCGAGCAGGGCAGGGTCGACGTCGGCAAGCTGCGCGATGCTTGGAAACGTATGTGTCAGAACGCCGTTCGCGTCGTCCACGGTGGACCCGTACGCCTCGACGAGGCGCTTGGCGTGGGTGCGTGCGGCCTTCACCGATACCTGCTGTCCGATGACGACCCGCAGGGCTAGTTCTGGCTCGTCGACAGTTCGCGGAATCCGTTGGCCCGGAGCCTTGGCCACCACTGCGGCGATCAGTGAATCGGAACTCAACACGTCGACGGCCGCCTCCGGGTCGGCGTCCAGGTCGAGCAGTCTCCTGCACCGGGCGATGGCCGACGACAGGTCACGGAAGTCGTCCAGGACGAGTTCGCAGTTGACGTGGTCCGGCTGCGGCGTCAGGCTCACGATTCCGTTGCCCGAGGCGAGCCGCAACGTGCGACGGTATGCGCCGTCGCGAACCTCCTCGACACCGGGCACCGCCGTGGCGGCCAGGTGCCCGAACAGCCCTTCGAACGCGAACGGGCTGCGCACCGGAAGTCGCAGCGTCAGCACACCCGATCCGGTGGATAGCCCTGGCCCGAACCGATTTCTGGCCCGCTCACGCAGCGCCGTCGGCGTCAACGCACTCACCGCGCGCAAGGTGTCGTTGAATTGCCGGATGCTCGAGAAGCCTGCGGCGAAGGCCACGTCGCCGAACGGCAGGTCCGTCGTCTCGATGAGCACGCGCGCCGTCTGCGAGCGCTGAGCACGCGCCAGGGCGAGCGGATTGGCGCCGACCTCGGCCTGCAGCAGCCGTTCGAGTTGGCGAGTGGTGTAGCCGACGCGGGCGGCCAAACCGGTTACGCCCTCACGATCGACGGTGCCGTCGGCGATCAGGCGCATCGCCCTGGCCACCACGTCGCCGCGGACGTTCCACTCCGGTGAACCCGGTGAGGCATCAGGGCGGCAGCGTTTGCACGCCCGGAACCCGGCCTGCTGGGCGGCGGCCGCGGTGGGATAGAAGCGGACATTACGGGCGAAGGGTGGCCGCACCGGGCAGCTGGGCCTGCAGTAGATCTGCGTCGTCAGCACGGCGGTGACGAACCACCCGTCGAAGCGGGCGTCCTTGGACTGGACGGCTCGGTAGCAGCGGTCGAAGTCTTCGTGCATGCTTCGACAATTACACGCCGGGACTGACATGACTGGCGGGAAATCGACATCAATGTGAAGAGTCCGTCGATCGGCCGGGTTGCGCATCAACGGCCGCGCCCGTTCGACAGAACGGGCGCGGCCCGGACCGCGATCCGGTCATGGAAATCGACTCCGAACCGCCATCACACAAATCTCGGCAGATGTATGTTCGAGGAGGTCTGGTGCAGTTCGCAATCCGTCCTCCGCGGCGTAGAGATTGCAGTGGCCGATGGTTGGCTGACGAAACGCATCGGCACCGGATCGTCGGCTTTGCGACAACTTCAGCGAAAGGCCGCCATCGATGACGGTTCTTGATCCCGAATTGTTTCTTCCCGATCCCCAACCGCGGGAGGTCAAGTACACGGTCATTTCGGTGGACGATCACGTCGTCGAACCGCCGCACCTCTTCGACACGTACCTGCCGCCCTCGTTGCGGGACAGGGGCCCGCAGATCGTAGAGGCCGCAAACGGGGCCCAGGTGTGGGAGTTCGAGGGCGCCATCTATTCCCAGGTCGGGATGAACGCAGTCGCCGGGCGGCGACCCGAAACGGTCAAGCTCGAGCCGTTCCGCTTCGACCAGATGCGCCCAGGATGCTATGACGTCCACGCCCGGATCGCCGACATGGACCTCGGCGGCATATGGGCGATGCTCAATTTCCCCTCGATGATCACCGGGTTCTGCGGCCGGGTCTTCGCGCATGCCAAGGACGTCGAAGTCGGCAAGGCGGCGGTGAAGGCGTGGAACGACTGGCTGTGGGCGGAGTGGTTTCAGGCCTACCCCGATCGCGTCATCCCGTGCGGGATCGTCTATCTGAGCGACCCGTCGGAAGCCGCCGCTGAGATTCGCCGAAACGCCGACCGTGGATTCACGTCGGTCACCTTGCCCGAGCGTCCTCATGCCGTCGGGCTGCCCAGCCTCTGGGAACGGGGTCACTGGGATCCAATCATCGAAGCGTGTGTGGAGACCGACACGGTGGTCTCGTTGCACGTCGGCAGTTCCGGCGGGTATCCCGCTCCGCAGGGCAACGCGGTGCTCCAACTCGCAGCGACGATGTTCGGACAGCTTTCACTTGGAGCGTGCGCAGAGTGGTTGTGGTCGGGGTATCCGAAGGACTATCCGTCGCTGAAGATCGCGATGAGCGAAGGAGGCATCGGGTGGGTTCCGATGCTGATCGATCGTCTCGACAACATCGTCGACCGGTCGGGCTACGGCCTGGGCTGGGACGTGCGACCGGCCGACGTGTTGCGGCGAAACTTCTGGTTCTGCACCTTGGATGATCCCTCCACGATCGCGTTGCGTCACGTAATCGGTGTGGAGAACATCATGCTCGAAACTGACTACCCACATGGTGATGGCACCTGGCCCGACACCCAGGCCGTTGTCGAGCGGTACTGGGGTCACATCCCGAACGAAGAGCTGCGGATGATGTGCAGCGGCAACGCCTCCAAGCTCTATCGCTGCCCACTGCCGGCGGTCGTACTGCCGCGGTGAGCCCGCCGGGGGGTCGATTGCACCGCTCGCATACCGATCCCCTCCTATGAGCACCCGGGGAACGCCTCTTTTACCTGTCTGGCACCGCGCATCGGTGCGCATGCCGGGGGAGCAACGACGACTCGATTCTTACCACTGAGCGAACCGGTAACGCCGACCTCGACCTTTGCGGGGCAAACGTTTGCTATACAGATGCGGGGTTGATTCCATTACAGAAAGTGGGCCTCGATGTCGATGACACGCGATGACCTGTCCCGTCGCCGCCCGCTCACGCTGCCAACCGATGACGGTTGCGCCCGGTTCATCGGCCGCGTCGGTACCTTGGCGGTCGCGCTTGGAATAGGGGCCGCCGTGGCGAGCAGTCCGGGAGTCGCGTGGGCCGACGACGACGAGTCCGCTTCGTCGGCGACTACGTCGTCGTCCTCGTCGGGGGTCTCGCAGTCCTCGAAATCCTCCGCTTCGCATGATGGCGCGGCGAAGGCGAATTCGTTGCCGGCCCACGCCTCGACGAGCCCGCAGTCAGCCAACACGACTGACAGCCAGCCGGAGACCACGGACGACGATCCCGTGACCGATCCGTCCACGGAGCCATCCGCAGATTCCCCGTCCAAGCCGGTGTCTGACGACGAGGTGCCCGAGCATTCGAAGCCGAACAAGCCGCACCGCACATCGTCAAGGAAGCTCGTCGACCACAGCCAGGACACCGAGCAGCGGACTGCGGTGAAGGCGATCGCGGCCGACTCGGTCGAGGCCGAGCCGCCGGTCACCGCCGACGACACCGAACCCGCGCAGCTCGCCACCGCGTCGTTCGCCAAGGTGGCGGCGGCGCACACCGTTGCAACGCTGAGCGATGCGCCCGCAGCGGCCCAAACGAAGCCCCCAGCCCATCCCGCCACCGTCGTCGCCGAAGCCGTCTCGAGCCTGCTGTCGGTGGTGGGGCTCAGCCCGCTCGCTACCGGTGGTGCCCCTGTACCCCCGCCCCAGTCGCCCACGTTGTGGGCGATGCTGGGGTGGGTGCGCCGCGAGGTCGGCCACGTCTCCGAGCCCGCGACCGCAGGCTCGGCTGCCGAGACGTCGATGTCCTTGGTCCAGCCGACCGCATCGCTGACGGCAACCAGTGTGCTGGGCACCGGACAGCAACTCACGGCCGAACAGATTGCCGCCCAGACGTTCGACACACTTCCGGTCCAGTTGGTGAAGTTGATACTGCGGTCCGGCTTCCTCTCCGCCGCGCAGCAGCAGTTCAGCCTCGTGGGCGGACCCGATCAGGACAACATCGACCAGCTGAACAATGCCGTCGATGAGTACGCGATGGGCGCGGCGTTCCAGCAGCAGATCCTGGACTCCATGAATCCGACCGTGGTCATGCAGGTCGCACCGCCGCACACCTGGTACGGACAGGACGTCGACGGCTCGCGCATCCTCTACGACAACCCAGACACGATCTACCGCTTCATGGGCGTCAACGGTGCATCGTCGTACGTCATCACCGGCCGGTTCGACGGTGACATGCCCGCGGATACGACGTTCAGCGTGCTTGACCGGGCTGACCGGCAACACCGCATACGTGCTGACCAAGGACCAACTCAAACTCGATCCCGACGGGCACGCTTCACCATCACTGCCGACTCCACGCCGGCCGACGGGCGCGACAACCACCTCCAGCTCACCGCCGAAACCACGTTGATCGCGGCACGGAACACGTTGTCCGACTGGACGAATGAGCAACCCATGAGCCTGGAGATCACGCGGGTCGGTGGTCCACCCGCCAGCCTGTTCAGCCAGCTCGGCGGGTTCGCGATCCCGGGTCTCGGCCCGGCGGTGGTGAGCAATCCGCTGCTGACGGCGCTGGTGTCCTTGGTTCCACCGCTGCCGTATGTGCCGCCGCTGCTCCGGGGCAGCGTTTACCGCAGTCATCATGGCGCTCGGCATCCAACGGGAATCCACTTACATGGCGGTCGCCACCACCGATCCCGAGACGGGCGAACTCCGTCCGCCGAACGAGCTGAAGAACCCGACCCGCAATGCGGAATTCCTTGCCACCCAACTGCAGAGCGCGGGGTACTTCCAGCTTGCCGACGACGAGGCGCTGGTCGTCACGATCGATCCGGGCAACGCCGGATACTTCGTCGTCCCCGTAACCAACGACTGGACGATCACCGGGGACTACTGGAACGAACAGACCAGCCTCAACAAATCACAGGCCATCGTCAACGAAGACAAGACCACCTACACCATCGTCATCTCGAAAACCGATCCCGACGTAGCGAACTGGGTTTCCACGGGTGGGCTGAACCAGGGCACCATCTCGATACGCTTCCAGGATCTCGACACCGAATCGGACGACCTGCCGACGGTCAGGTCCCAGGTGGTCAAGCTGGACAAACTCTGCACCGTGCTGCCTGAAGGCACCGTCTACTACGACGACGACCAGAGGGCCGAGCAGCTCGCGATCCGCAAGGCGGGCTACGACAACCGTTTCGCGCCTTATCCGCAGCCAGGTCCCACCGTCTGAGTACCGAACTCTAGAATCCGACGTGTGGCCGCACTGGTACAGCAATTCCTGGACCGGATTCGCGCCGAACACGCCGGGGTGACCGACGGCACGCTGGCCAGCTACATCCCCGAGCTGACCAGGGTGGACCCGAGCGGGTTCGGACTGTCGCTGTCGTCGGCCGACGGCTTCGTCTACGAATCCGGCGACACTGCAATCGAATTCACGATCCAGTCGATCTCGAAGCCCTTCACCTACGCACTGGCGCTGCATTCGATCGGCGCGGCCGCCGTGGATGCGAAGATCGGTGTCGAGCCGTCAGGGGAGGCGTTCAACGAGATCAGCGTCGACCCCACCACCAAGATGCCGAAGAACCCGATGATCAACGCGGGTGCGATCGCCGCCGTATCGCTGGTGCCCGGAGCGACTCCGGACGAACGATTCGGCTTGATCCAGGACTTCTACTCGGGCTTCGCCGGCCGCCGACTGAAACTCGACCGCGACGTGTACGCGTCGGAACTGGCCACCGGCAGCCGCAACCGCGCCATCGCCTACATGCTGCAGAGCTTCGGTGTTCTCGACGGCGACCCCGACGAGGTGCTGGACGTGTACTTCCGCCAGTGCTCGTTCAACGTGACGTCGAACGACCTGGCGAGAATGGCGGCCACGCTGGCCCGCGGCGGCGTGAACCCCATGACCGGCCGACGGGTCACCGATCCAGCGGTGGTCAAGCGCACGCTGTCGGTGATGGTCACGTGTGGCATGTACGACGCGGCCGGGGACTGGGTGAGTGCGGTCGGCATGCCGGCCAAGAGCGGGGTGGGTGGTGGCATCGTCGCCGTCCTGCCGGGTCAACTCGGGATCGGAACCTACTCGCCGCTGCTGGATGCCAAGGGCAACAGCGTGCGGGGCGTCCGTGTGTGCCGCAGTCTGTCCGAACAGCTGGGGCTGCACTTCCTGTCGGTGTCCCGTGATTCAAGGGCCGCGCTGCGGGCCATCTACGAACCGCGTGACAACGTGCGGGTCTACGAGACGCACGGCGATCTGCTGTTCTGTGGTGCAGAGCAGGTCGTGCGCACCGTCGACCGTGACCGGGACTCCTTCGACGTCGCCATCCTCGACGTGTCGCGAGTCGACGAAATCGACGACGCGGCACGCGCTTTGTTGGCGGGGATGAGCGCCGCGCTGCGGGCGCAGGGCAAGGACGGCTACCTCGTCGACCCCGCGGGCATCGTCATCCGCACCGAACCGGAGTTCGAGGCCGTGCGATACACCAACGTCGAGGACGCAGTGGCGGCGGCTGAGGTCGCGCTGCGTGAGGGATTCTCCAACTGAGTGCCAGTCGGCGAACTCACCTGAATTGAGTTGGCGCGTCAGGTGATACGTCAGCTGTGTTGGATCGGGCAGGCGACTTCGACGTAGATGGTCGCCGTCGCAGTGGGATCCGGCGCGGGACCCTCGGGGTTGTGAATTGCCGTCACGGTGCACGTAGTCAGGAGGTCGGTGTTGTCGCTCGAGACGCCCTTGACTTCGACGTCGTAACCCTGCTGCTTGAGTTCCTGGATGACGGCGGCCGCTGATTCGCCGTCTACGTCCGGGTCGGCTGCGGCGGCAGGGGCGAACGCGGTGACCGCGGCAAGGACGATCAACGCTGGGGTACACAGTCGCGGTGCGGACGGCACGTCACCGACTCCTCTCCGCGGTGGCCGACAGGTCTCAGTGAAGCCTGTGAGCGCACTTCGAGCGTAACGCCCGAGGGGTGCGACGCTCGGCTTCTAAATCGGCGTGGCGAGCCGGGTCGGCTCATCATGGCCGCGTAGCGTCACCATATCGCCCAGATGCCAACGGGCCCTTTCGGGTTCACTGGCGTTGGACACTGCGTCCGACGAGGCGACGACGCGGCCGGGCAAGCTCTTGGCGAGCTCACAGAGTCGGGCGGCCTCGTTGACGGGCTCTCCGATGACGGTGTACTCGAAGCGCTCCTTGGCACCGACGTTGCCCGCCACCACCTGTCCGGAGGTCACCCCGATGCCCGCCTGGCATTCCGGCACCTCCGCCCGCAGCCGTTGGGCCATGGCACGCGCGGCCGCCAAGGCCTCGTCCTCGGGGTTGTCCAATGACACCGGCGCCCCGAAGACGGCCAGCACCGCGTCACCTTCGAACTTGTTCACCAGCCCGTGGTGCCGGTCGACCTCGTCGACGATCACGGCGAAGAACCGGTTGAGCAGTTCGACGACCTCGACGGCGGGCCGGCTGGTGACCAACTGCGTCGACCCGATGATGTCGACGAAGATCACCGCGCAGTGGCGTTCTTCGCCGCCGAGCTTGGGGCGCTCCTGCTCGGCGAGTGCAGCGACCTCACGCCCGACGTGCCGGCCGAACAGATCGCGGACGCGCTCGCGTTCCCGCAGACCGTGCACCATCGAGTTGAACCCTCGCTGCAGCTGGCCGAGTTCGGTGCCGTCGAAGACCACCAGGTTCGTCTCGAAATCGCCCTGCTCGACGCGGTTGAGTGCTGCGCGCACGACTCGCACCGGCGTGGCGGTGAGCCAGGACAGGATCCACATCAGGATGAAGCCGAAGACGAGCGCAAGCGATGCGAGAATCATTACGGCGACCGTGAATTGGGTCGGCGTGACGTTGTGCAGGCTCAACGTGATGATGGCGGCCAACAGGATGCCGAGCACTGGAACGCCGGAACCCAGCGTCCACACCAGCATGATGCGGCCCATGATTCCCGGGGCGAATCGCCGTGGCGGAGGCCCGACCTCGAGGGCCTGCGCGGCCACTGGACGGAGCGCGAACTCGGTGAACAGATAGCAGCTGGCGGACACGACGATGCCGGGAAAACTTACGCCCAGCAACCACTTCGGGATGAAGTCGGTGTCCTGCAGTCCGTAGAGCGCGGTCAGCAGCGCGGTTCCGATGCCCCACAGGACGAGCAGCACGCGGGTGAGCCGCCACGGTGCGAAGAAGGTGTTGCGTTGGTCCGCCTTCGTCGGCGTGCGCTCCTCGATGGCCCATCGCACGTTCTTGATCACGCGACTGGTCGCCCAGATCACGCCGACGATGAGTGCTGCGCCCACGTAGGCGGGCACGACCGCGAACGTGATCCAGAGGACCTTCGGCTCGAACACACTCGGCGTCGGGAAGGCGACGGTGACCACCAGTGCGGCGACGGTGATCCCGATCAGGTTCGCGACGATCACGAACGTGGTGAGGATGACCTGGATGCGCACCCGACGCCTGCGTCGGCTCTCAGAGACGGCCCCGAGGACCCACGAGCCGTACTCGGGAGTGGACGGTACGCGGCCGCTCTGGTCGGTGACCTTCTCCAGCACCCAGCCAAGCCGTTGTGCCGCGCTCTTCTGCTCAGGCATCGTGGCGTCAGCCTAGTGACGGCCATGCGCGAACTATGGTGGTTCGGTGCGGCTCGTCATCGCTCAGTGCACCGTCGACTACGTCGGACGCCTCACCGCTCACCTGCCCTCTGCCCGGCGTCTGCTGCTGTTCAAGGCCGACGGGTCGGTGAGCGTGCACGCCGACGACCGCGCCTACAAGCCGTTGAACTGGATGAGCCCACCGTGCTGGGTCATCGAGGAGAACGACGGCCCATCGCCCGTGTGGGTGGTCGCGAACAAGGCGGGCGAGCAGCTACGGATCACCGTGGAGGACGTCGAGCACGACTCGAGCCACGAGCTCGGGGTGGACCCTGGGCTGGTCAAGGACGGCGTCGAGGCGCACCTGCAGGAGCTGCTGGCCGAGCACGTCGAACTGCTGGGGATGGGGTACACACTGGTGCGCCGCGAGTACATGACGGCGATCGGCCCGGTCGACCTGCTGTGCCGCGACGAGTTGGGCCGCTCGGTGGCCGTCGAGATCAAGCGGCGCGGCGAGATCGACGGCGTCGAACAGCTCACGCGCTACCTCGATCTGCTCAACCGGGACAGCGTGATCGCCCCCGTCAGCGGGGTCTTCGCCGCCCAGCAGATCAAGCCGCAGGCACGCACCCTGGCGAGTGATCGCGGAATACGTTGCGTGACACTGGATTACGATGAGATGCGCGGGCTGGACAGCAACGAATTCCGGCTGTTCTGAGCCCGCCGGAGCGGCACCGCGGCGACATTCGGCCATAGACTGGGCGGCATGCCCGGCGTCGCCCCTCACCCCGCGGACGGTCGCTGCCACCACTGCCGGTGTCGCCGCGCGTCGAGGAGGGGCCTGACGGCTACGACTACGAGGTTCGGCCGGTCGCCGGGTCGCGGGCCACGAAGACCTACCGCTGCCCGGGGTGCGATCACGAGCTCAAGCCGGGTATCGCGCACGTAGTGGTGTGGCCCTTGCGAAACGGAGCGGAGGCGGGGGAATCTGCCGTCGACGAGCGACGGCACTGGCACACGTCGTGCTGGGCCAACCGGCGCAACCGGAACCCGACGAGGAAGTGGTCCTAGGTCAGTGCTCGGCGGCCGGCTCGAGGAGCTCGATCAGCACGCCTCCGGCGTCCTTGGGGTGAATGAAGTTGATCCGCGAATTCGCCGTGCCCCTGCGTGGTACGTCGTAGATCAGCCGGATGCCGTCGGCACGCAGCCGCTCGGAGAGCGTCTCGAGGTCGCTGACGCGGTAGGCGAACTGCTGAAGGCCGGGGCCACGTTTGTCGAGGAACTTGGCGATCGTCGAGGTCTCGTCGATCGGCGCCATCAGCTGAACCAGCGCGCTGTCGTTGGGTGCACCGCGCACCGAGAGCATGGCCTCGCGGATACCCTGGTCCTCGTTGACCTCTTCGTGCAGCACGATCATTCCGAGGTGGTCGTGATACCACTTGATGGCGACATCCAGGTCGGGAACCGCAATACCGACATGGTCGATCGCGGTTACGAGGGCACTGGCAAGCACTGGACGCGCATCAACCTGCTCGGTGGTCATTACGTAACGGTAACCTTTAACTGAATGTTTGCGGAATGTGTGTTCGGCCACACGAGGTCGAGACCAAGTCTTGGAGGTAGTGAATGACGACGTCGGTGATCGTTGCTGGAGCCCGTACTCCGGTAGGCAAGCTCATGGGTTCGCTAAAGGACTTCTCAGGTAGCGACCTGGGGGCCATCGCGATCGCGGGAGCGCTCGAGAAGGCCGGCGTCCCGGCCTCGGCGGTCGAATACGTGATCATGGGCCAGGTGCTGACCGCCGGCGCGGGGCAGATGCCCGCCCGCCAGGCGGCCGTCGCCGCGGGCATCGGCTGGGACGTGCCGTCGCTGTCCATCAACAAGATGTGCCTGTCCGGCATCGACGCCATCGCGCTGGCCGATCAGCTGATCCGCGCGGGTGAGTTCGACGTGGTCGTCGCGGGTGGTCAGGAGTCGATGTCACAGGCTCCGCACCTGCTGGTGAACAGCCGGTCCGGATACAAGTACGGCGACGTGACCGTGCTCGACCACATGGCCTACGACGGTCTGCACGACGTGTTCACCGACCAGCCGATGGGCGCGCTCACCGAGCAACGCAACGACGTCGACAAGTTCACCCGCGCCGAACAGGACGAGTTCGCTGCGCGGTCGCATCGGCTGGCCGCAGCGGCGTGGAAGGACGGCGTGTTCGCCGACGAGGTCGTGCCGGTGCAGATTCCGCAGCACAAGGGCGATCCGCTGGAGTTCAACGAGGACGAAGGCATCCGCGCCAACACCACCGCCGAGTCGTTGGCGGCCCTCAAGCCGGCCTTCCGCAAGGACGGCACCATCACCGCGGGCTCGGCGTCACAGATCTCCGACGGCGCATGCGCGGTCGTCGTGATGAACAAGGCCAAGGCCGAGGAGCTCGGGCTGACCTGGCTGGCGGAGATCGGTGCGCACGGCGTGGTGGCCGGACCCGACTCGACGCTGCAGAGCCAGCCCGCCAACGCCATCAAGAAGGCCATCGCCAAAGAAGGCATCACCGTCGACCAGCTCGACGTCATCGAGATCAACGAGGCCTTCTCGGCCGTCTCGCTGGCCTCGACCAAGGAGCTCGGCGTCGACGGGGACAAGGTGAACGTCAACGGCGGAGCCATCGCGATCGGGCATCCGATCGGCATGTCGGGCGCCCGCGTCACCCTCCACGCCGCCCTTGAACTGGCCCGACGGGGTTCGGGCTACGCCGTCGCGGCGCTGTGCGGGGCCGGGGGGCAGGGCGACGCCCTGGTGTTGCGCCGCCCCTGAGCGACGGTTCTAGATCCACTTCACGTTCAACGACACTGTGTAGTAGCTGGCCGCGACTTCGGGCACAATGGCGGCCATGACGAGCACGTCCGATGTCCAGCGCAGGGAAAGAACCGTTACGGGCTGGTTCCGGCTGATCGCATTCGCAGAGGCGGTCAGCTGGATCGGACTGCTGGTCGGGATGTACTTCAAGTACCTGGGTGCTCCGCGCACCGAGCTCGGCGTGAAGGTCTTCGGACCCGTCCACGGCGGAATCTTCATCGCCTTCGTCGTGGCCGCGTTGCTCGTCGGGATGGTGTTCAAGTGGCGCGCGGGCACGTGGTTGTTGGCGTTGGCGGGCAGCATCGTGCCGCTGGGCAGTGTGATCTTTCTCACCTGGGCGGATCAGGACGGGTCGAATGGGTGCTCCCGTCGCCGTCACAACCGCTCAGCCGGTCGCCGAATCGACGTGACAGACTTGTGGGCGTGACGCGTCCACGACCTTCCATCGGACCTGCGCTGGCCGGCGCGGTCGACTTGTCGGCCCTCAAGCAGCCACCCCCGAGTGATGCCGGCGCGGCCCCGGGCGGTGCCCCTGGCGGCGTCGAGGTCACCGAGGCGAATCTCGAAGCCGAGGTGCTGGCCCGGTCCAACGAGGTGCCGGTCGTCGTGCTGCTGTGGTCACCACGCAGTGAGGCCAGCATCGAGTTGGGCAACGCCATGGCCGCCCTGGCGGACGCCGACGGCGGCAAGTGGTCGCTGGCGACGGTCAACGTCGACACCACGCCACGGATAGCCCAGATGTTCGGCGTGCAGGCCGTTCCGACGGTCGTCGCGCTGGCGGCCGGTCAGCCGCTCGCGAGCTTCCAGGGCGGCCAGCCGCCCGAGCAGTTGCGGCGCTGGGTCGACTCGCTGCTGAGCGCCACCGCGGGCAAGTTGGCCGGTGGGCCGGAAGGCGAAGCCGAGGAGGTCGACCCCGAATTGGCGCAGGCGCGCGCGTATCTCGACGACGGCGACTTCGACGCGGCGGTGACCGCCTATCAGGCGATCCTCGACGCCAAGCCGGGTCATCCCGAGGCCAAGGGCGCGATCCAACAGGTCGTCTTCCTCAAGCGGGCGACGGCCCAACCGCCCGACGCCGTCGCACGCGCCGACGCCGCACCCGATGACATCGACGCGGCGTTCGCCGCGGCCGACGTCGAGGTGTTGCAGCAGAACGTCTCAGGGGCCTACGACCGCTTGATCGCGTTGGTGAAGCGCACCGCGGACGACGACCGGACCAAGGTGCGGACCCGGCTGATCGAACTGTTCGACCTGTTCGACCCCGCCGACCCCGCGGTCATCGCCGGCCGGCGCAACCTCGCCAACGCGCTTTACTGATCACAGAAGTCTGCTCGCGGAAGGCCGGTGGGCGTCAGGCGGGTTCGAACCACAGCGCGGCCAGCGGCGGCAGCACCATCGTCGCGGACGCGGGTCGGCCGTGCCACGGCTCGTCGATCGCCTCGACCGCACCGTAATTGCCGATGCCCGAACCGTTGTAGACGTCGGAGTCGGTGTTCAGCAGCTCGCGCCAAGTGCCCGCGTGGGGCAGCCCGAGCCGGTACTGACTGTGCTCGGATCCGGAGAAGTTGAACACGCAGGCCATCATCGAGCCGTCGTCGCCGAAGCGCAGGAAGCTCAACACGTTGTTGGCCGAGTCATTGGCGTCGATCCACGAGTAGCCCTCGGGGCTGGAGTCGCGTGACCACAACGCCCGTCGCGTCCGGTAGACGTCGTTGATGTCGCCGACGAAACGCTGCAGGCCACCCGAGAAGCTGTGCTCGTCCAGCTGGAACCAGTCGAGGCCGCGTTCCTCGGACCATTCGGCGCGCTGGCCGAACTCCTGGCCCATGAACAGCAGCTGCTTGCCGGGGTGGGCCCACTGGTAGGCGAGCAGCCCGCGCAGTCCGGCGGCCTTGACGTGGTCGTTGCCGGGCATGCGACCCCACAGCGTGCCCTTGCCGTGCACGACCTCGTCGTGACTGATGGGCAGCACGAAGTTCTCGCTGAACGCGTAGAGCAAGGAGAACGTCATCTCGTGGTGGTGGTAACTGCGGTGGATGGGATCGCGACTGATGAACGCCAACGTGTCGTTCATCCAGCCCATGTTCCACTTCATCGAAAAGCCAAGTCCGCCAAGGTTCGTCGGACGGGTGACACCGGGCCACGACGTCGACTCCTCGGCGATGGTCACGATGCCAGGGGCGATCTTGTGGACGGTCGCGTTCATCTCCTGCAGGAACTGCACCGCCTCCAGGTTCTCCCGCCCGCCGTAGACGTTGGGTGTCCAGCCACCGGCCGGGCGTGAGTAGTCCAGGTAGAGCATCGATGCGACGGCATCCACTCGTAGCCCGTCGACGTGGAACTCCTGAAGCCAGTACAGCGCGTTGGCGACCAGGAAGTTGCGTACCTCGGGGCGGCCGAAGTCGAATACATAGGTGCCCCAGTCGAGTTGCTCGCCACGCCGGGGATCGGAGTGCTCGTACAGTGGGGTGCCGTCGAAACGGCCGAGTGCCCACGCGTCCTTCGGGAAGTGGGCGGGCACCCAGTCGACGATGACCCCGATGCCTGCCCGGTGCAACGCGTCCACCAGGAACCGGAAGTCGTCGGGCGTGCCCAGCCGGGACGTCGGCGCGTAGTAAGACGTGACCTGGTAGCCCCACGATCCGCCGAACGGGTGCTCGGCGACGGGCAGCAACTCGACGTGCGTGAAGCCCTGCGCGACCACGTAATCGGTGAGCTCCGTGGCGAGTTGGCGATAACTCAATCCTGGCCGCCACGACATCAGGTGCACCTCGTAGGTGCTCATCGGCTCGAAGACCGGATTGCGCATGGCGCGCTGGGTCATCCAGTCGTCGTCGCCCCACGTGTAGTCGCTCTTGGTGACCCGCGACGCCCGCTGAGGCGGAACCTCGGCGGCGAACGCCATCGGATCGGCGCGTTCGGTGGTCACGCCGTCGGCGCCGTGCACGCGGAACTTGTAGAGTCCGTCGGTCGGGAAGCCGGGCCAGAACAGCTCCCATACACCGGTGGCCCCCAGCGTCCGAAGCGGCGCGTCGATGCCGCTCCAGTGGTTGAACTCACCGATCAAGCTGACGCCCTTGGCATTCGGCGCCCATACCGCGAAGGAGACCCCGTCGACCGGGCCGTCCGGCGTGTCGTAGGTGCGGGGGTGAGCGCCGAGCACCTCCCACAGCCTTTCGTGACGGCCCTCGGCGAACAGGTGCAGGTCGACCTCGCCCAACGTGGGCAGGAAGCGGTACGGGTCGGCCACCGTGGTCACGATGGGGGAGTCGCCACCCGGATACGAGATCTCCAGGCGGTAGTCGACGAGTTTGGTGAACGGCACGGCGACGGCGAAGAGTGCGTCCTCCACGTGGCTGAACGGGAAACGGTCGCCGCCGATCAGCGCGACGACCTCGAGCGCGTTGGGGCGCAACACCCGGATGACGGTGTGGTCTTCGTACTCGTGTGCGCCGAGCACAGAGTGTGGGTCGTGGTGCTCGCCGACCAGTAGCCGACCGAGATCGGCGTCGTCGGGTCGCAGATGGGTACTCGCGACTGGGTTCGTGCGGGTCATGGTTAATCCCTCCGCAGCAGTTGGAGCCGCATCTCGGGTGAGATCTGCGGCATGTTCAGGACGTGGGCGACGGCCCGGACCGGGTCGATGCGGACGTAATTCGACTGCCCCCACTGGTATTCGTCGCCGGTGATCTCGTCGCGCACCCAGAAGCGGTCGTACGGCTCCAGCCCGAGAGCGCTCATGTCGAGCCACAGGGTCGATTCCTCCGGGCCGAACGCGTTGAGCGTGACCACGACCAGTACGCAGTCGCCCGTGATCGGGTCGAACTTGCTGTAGGCGAGCAGCGCGTCGTTGTCGAGGTGATGGAACTTGATGGTGCGCAACTGGCTGAGTGCGGGATGCAGCCTACGGATCTCGTTGAGCCGGGCAAGGAACGGCTCGAGCGACTTCCCGCTGGACAGTGCCTCCTCGAAGTCCCGAGGACGCAGTTGGTACTTCTCGGAGTCGAGGTACTCCTCACTGCCCTCACGCACCGCCTGGTGCTCGAACAATTCGTAGCCGGAGTACACGCCCCAGGTCGAGCTCATCGTCGCTGCCATCACCGCCCGGATGGCGAACATGCCCGGGCCACCGTGCTGCAGGCTCTCGTGCAGGATGTCCGGCGTGTTCGTCCATAGGCTCTGCCGGGAGTAGTCGGCGTGCTCGGCGATGGACTCGCCGAATTCCTGCAGCTCCCATTTGGCGGTGCGCCAGGTGAAGTACGTGTAGGACTGCGTAAAGCCGAGCTTGGCGAGCCCGAACAATCGCGCGGGCCGGGTGAACGCCTCGGCCAGGAACAACACGTCGGGGTCGGCGTTCTTGGCCTCCCCGATGAGCCAGGCCCAGAAGTTCGGCGGTTTGGTGTGCGGGTTGTCGACCCGAAACACCTTGACCCCGTGCGAGATCCAGAACAACACCACCCGCAGCACTTCCTGGTAGATGCCTGCCGGATCGTTGTCGAAGTTGACCGGATAGATGTCCTGGTACTTCTTCGGCGGGTTCTCCGCGTACGCGATGGTGCCGTCGGGAAGCACGGTGAACCACTCGGGATGGTCCTTGGCCCACGGGTGGTCGGGGGCGCACTGCAGGGCCAGGTCGAGGGCGACCTCGAGGCCCTGGTCGCGGGCCGCCGCGACGAAGTCGTCGAAGTCGTCGATGGTGCCGAGTTTGGGGTGGACGGCGTCGTGGCCGCCCTTGGCGCTGCCGATCGCCCACGGCGAGCCGACGTCTTTGGGGGCCGCGGTGACGGAGTTGTTCTTGCCCTTGCGGTGCACCTTGCCGATGGGGTGGATCGGGGGCAAGTAGACGATGTCGAAGCCCATCTTCGCGATACGGGGAAGCGCCTTGCCGGCCGTGGCGAACGTGCCGTGTACGGCGTTGCCCTTGGCGTCGCATCCGCCGGTGGACCTGGGGAACATCTCGTACCAGGCAGAGAACCGGGCCAGCGGCCGATCGACCCAGACCCCGTATTGCGCACCGCGGGTGATGAGGTCGCGCAGTGGATACGCGTGCAGCAGGTCCGCTACGTCTGGTGCCAGCGCAGCGCCGGCGCGAGCGAACGGGTCACCGGGCTCGCGGAGCCTGGCCGCCGCGTCGATCAGCGGGAAGCGGTCCTGACGCGGTAGGCCCGTTGCGGCGCGTTCCAGGAGCGCAGCACCCACCAGGAAGTCGTTGTCGAGTTCGGCCTCGCTTTGGCCGACCTCCAGCTTGGCGGTGACGTTCTTGCGCCAGGTCGCGAGCGGGTCACCCCAGCCGTCCACCCGGAACGTCCACAGCCCGACCGCATCGGGGGTGAACTGGCCGTGAAAGACGTCGGGCGTGCGTCCCTGCGCCATCGGCAGCAGGTGACGTCGTACCTTCGTGGACGGGCCCACGACTTCTTCGATGGGCACTGCCTCGACGTGCGACACGGCGACCCCGACGGGCGCCGTGGCAAACCGCGGATACGCGCTGCCGTGATAGCGCACCACCAGCGTGGCGGCCACGGCGTCGTGGCCCTCGCGCCACACCGTCGCCTTGACGGGTACCACCTCGCCGACCACGGCCTTGGCCGGATACCGGCCGCCGGAAACCACTGGCGCGACGTCATCGATCTCGATACGACCGGCCACTACCCAACTCCTCACGCCCGCGGCTCACCGCCGCGTGCCGTAGTGCGTTCCGCTGCAATACCTCGTCGCGCCTATACCCACCGTAGTGTCCGGCTCAACCCACCGGGGCGGATGCGACAGGGTCGGGTACACGGATTCGAATTGTCAGTAAGGTGTTCTCGCGTGAAAGCCCTCCGCCGGTTCACCGTCCGCACGCATCTCCCCGCGCGGCTCGTGGCCCTGGAACGGCTGTCGGTCAACCTCAGATGGTCGTGGGACAAACCGACCCAGGACCTGTTCGCCACGATCGACCCCGAACTCTGGGTGCACGTCGGTCTCGACCCGGTGGCATTGCTGGGCGGTGTCAGCCCGAAGCGCCTCGACGAGCTCGCGGTCGACCAGTCCTTCCTCCGCCGACTCGATCAGCTGGCGGCGGATCTCGACGACTATCTGAGCCGTCCGATGTGGTACCAGGAGCAAGCCGCGGCGGGTGTCGCGCTGCCGACCGGCATCGCGTACTTCTCGATGGAGTTCGGCGTCGCCGAGGTACTGCCGAACTACTCGGGCGGGCTGGGCATCCTGGCAGGTGACCACCTGAAGTCGGCGTCGGATCTCGGGTTGCCACTGATCGCGGTGGGGTTGTGGTACCGATCCGGCTACTTCCGGCAGTCGTTGAGCGTTGACGGGTGGCAGCTCGAGAACTACCCCGCACTCGACCCACAGGGGTTGCCGCTACGGCTGCTCACCGACGAGGCGGGGGCGCCGGTGGTTGTGTCGCTTGCCATGCCGGACTCCGCCGAACTCAACGCCCGTGTGTGGATCGCCCAGGTCGGTCGAATTCCGTTGCTGCTCTTGGACTCCGATAGCCCTGAAACTGAGCACGAACTGCGCAGCGTGACCGACCGGCTCTACGGCGGCGACCAGGAACACCGCATCAAACAGGAGATCCTCGCCGGTATCGGCGGCGTGCGGGCGATCCGCGCGTTCACCGCGGTCGAGGGGCTGCCGGAGCCGCAGGTGTTCCACATGAACGAGGGGCACGCCGGGTTCCTCGGGGTGGAGCGCATCCGCGAGCTCGTCACCGACGGCGGGCTCGACTTCGACACCGCGCTGGCGGTGGTGCGCTCCAGCACGGTGTTCACCACCCACACCCCGGTTCCCGCGGGCATCGACCGCTTCCCGGTGGAGATGGTCAAGCGGTACTTCGGCGGCCCTTCTTCCGATGAGCGCTTGCGCGAAGAGCAAGGGCCCGATGAGCGCTTGCGCGAAGAGCAAGGGCCCGATGAGCGCTTGCGCGAAGAGCGAGGGCCCGATGAGCGCTTGCGCGACGGCCCATCCGGCGCCATGTCGCGCCTGCTGCCCGGCGTCGCGCTGGACCGCATCGTCGCGTTCGGCGCCGAGGACGACCCGACGAAGTTCAACATGGCCCACATGGGCCTACGCCTCGCGCAGCGGGCCAACGGGGTGTCGCTGCTGCACGGCGAGGTCAGCCGCGGCATGTTCAACGAGTTGTGGCCGGGCTTCGACAGGAGCGAGGTGCCGATTGGCTCGATCACCAACGGCGTGCACGCGCCTACCTGGGCGGCCCCGCAGTGGGTGGAGCTGGCGCGCGAACTGATCGGCAGTGACGACCTCGGTTCGCTCAGCGAGGCGGACACGTGGCAACGGCTGCAGCAGGTGGACCCCGGCCACCTCTGGTGGATCCGCTCGCAGCTGCGGGAGCTCCTGATCGGCGACGTGCGTGCTCGGTTGCGCCGGTCCTGGCTGGAGCGTGGCGCGTCGGACGCGGAGTTGGGCTGGATCGCAACGGCTTTCGACCCTGACGTGCTCACCATCGGGTTTGCCCGGCGGGTGCCGACGTACAAGCGGCTCACCTTGATGCTGCGTGATCCGGACCGGTTGGAGCAGCTGCTGCTCGACGAGGAACGTCCGCTTCAGCTCATCGTCGCGGGCAAGTCCCATCCCGCCGACGACGGCGGCAAGGCGCTGATCCAGCAGGTCGTGCGCTTCGCGGACCGCCCCGAGGTGCGGCACCGCATCGCATTCCTTCCCGATTACGACATGTCGATGGCCCGGCTGCTCTATTGGGGCTGTGACGTGTGGCTCAACAACCCGCTGCGCCCGCTGGAGGCGTGCGGCACGTCGGGTATGAAGAGTGCGCTCAACGGTGGGCTCAACCTGTCAATCCGCGACGGGTGGTGGGACGAGTGGTACGACGGCGAGAACGGCTGGGAGATCCCGACCGCCGACGGTCTCATCGACGAGACCCGTCGCGACGATCTGGAGGCCGCCGTGCTGTACGACCTGCTCGAGAAGTCGGTGACGCCGAAGTTCTACGAGCGTGACGAACACGGTGTCCCTCGGCGCTGGGTCGAGATGGTCCGCCACACGCTGGAGGTGCTCGGTCCCAAGGTGCTGGCGTCGCGGATGGTGCGCGACTACACGGAGAAGTACTACGCGCCGGCCGCACAGTCGCTGCACCGCACCATCGAACCGGTCGACGGGGTGCCGTTCGGCGCCGCCCGCCAGTTGGCTGCGTATTGCAAACGGGCCCGGGAAGCGTGGCCCAAGATCAAGATCACCGATGTCGACAGCTATGGCCTACCCGATACGCCGCTGCTGGGGTCCGAGATGACGCTCACCGCGACGGTCTACCTGGCCGGGCTGCGGCCCGACGATGTGGTGGTACAGGCCGTCGTCGGCCGGGTCGACGCCAGTGACGCGCTGCTCGAGCCGGAGACCGTGCCGATGACGTACAGGGGCACCGCCGACGGAGGCAACGATGTGTTCTCGACGTCGACGCCGCTGCCGGTGGCCGGATCGGTCGGTTACACGGTGCGGGTGCTGCCGCACCATCCGCTGCTCGCGGCCGACAACGAGTTGGGGCTCGTCACGCTGGCGTGAGTCCCATCGTCGACGTCGCCGATCGGCCGGGCGGGGCGCGGAGTCGCAAGCTGATTGAGGCGCTTTCGCAACCTAGCCGTAGCGGTGTCTGGCCGGAGGGGGCCACTCAGGAGCGATACCTTCCGAAGATCGCCACGTTGGGGGTTGGTCATGCCATTTCGCGGTCTCGCCCTCGTCGCTGCGTGCGCAGTGGTGGGTGCGCCGAGTGCGCCGGTGGCCTGGGCCGAGCCAGATGCGGAATCGTCCGCGCAGCCCGTTGCGGCGGAAGCCCCGCAGAACCAAGTCGCACCGCCCGCCGATGACGGCCGCGTCGGATCACCGCCACCGCAGACGACCGGCACGCCCGATGGCTGGACCTTGACACTGTCCGCCAGAGACGAGACGCAAAAACCGAACGCCCCGCTGACCACCGCGATCTCGTCGCGTGAGTACATCGTGGGCGGAACCTACGCCGGCTCGCTCGTCGCCCCCGACGATTCCGAAGAACCGCGCGGAACCATCGAAGTCGGCTACCAGATCGGCTGCGGCATCGACATGAGCACGTCGAACGGCGTCACGGTGACCGGGAGCGCCGGTATGACACCGTCGCTCGGCCTCGCCGGGGTCGACACCGCGTCGCCTCTAGCAGAGGGCCTGGTGCCGGTGCTTTCCACGCCGGTTACCGGCGGCGTCGCCGTGGGGCTGAAGCCGGGCATCATCAACATCGTCCCGGTGATCAAGAAGGACTTCGAGGGCGCGGACCCGTGGGTGATGATCAGTAACTTCCACATCAAGATCGACGGCTGCGTCGGCCAGTCCTTCATCCGGTCGTACGCGTTCCTGACCCGTTCGACGCGGATGTCCGACGCAATCCTGGCCTACTACGGCGAGACCAAGACCGTCTGAGCCCTGCGGGTCAGGCGAAGCGCTTGAAGCAGCGGTCCTCGTCGCCCAGCACGCCGATGCGGAACGCGTCGATGCGCGAGAAGCCCGACGGCACGGTCTCCCCGTTGACGTCGCTGGCGACGTAGCCGTTGACGAGGATGCCCGAGACTGCCTCGTCGACGTCACCAGCGGTGATCGCGATGGTGTTGCCGTCGGGCGTTGTTATCTGCGACGTCATCGCCGCGGTTGCAACGCCGGTCAGGCAGGCGGTGCGCAGGGCGGCCACCGCGGTGTCGAGCATGACGCCGCGCTCGTTTTGCAGCGCCATCATGTAACGCGAAACCACCACTGAGTACCCGGTGTTGTCCCCGCTCGCCAGCCCGCGTTCGCCGTTCTCGGGTCGGGCGCCCAGATCCTGCAACGCGGGTAGGTCGATCAGGATCGTGTTGGTCGCCGGGCAGTACACGGCGGGGTCGTCGCTGCGCGAGTCCGGGCAGTTGACCGCTTCTGCTGCTTCGAAGACCAGCTCCGGCGGATTGTCCGGCGTGAACACGACGCCCATCGCGTTGACGATGTCGCGCACCGAGTCCTCGGTGATCTCGAGCTCGCCGGTCTCGTTCCGCTGCAACAGGACCGGCAGATCGCCGCGACGCTGCTCGATCTCCTGCTCATCGATCGCGGCGCACGACGAGGCGCCGTCCGTGAAGCCGAACTGGAACGCCGAGACCCGCTCGAACGCCGAACCGTGCGGATCCCCGTTGGCCTCCGGATCGCCTCGTTCGAGCAGCGGGTCGCGGAACGCGATCATGGCGGCGAGCAGGTTGTTGAGTCCGTCGGAGGTACTGAGCGTGAACCGCGGGGAGTTGCCCTCGGCCACCCAGCGCATATAGACGCCGGCCAGGCAGTCGGCCTGTTGTTCGGAGACGAGGACCGGCGTTTGGTGGTCGGTGATCCCCGACTGGTGCTGGATCGCGTGACCGTATTCGTGGGCAAGGACCATGCTGACCGCCATGTCGCCGTTGGCATCGCGCAGCGACGGCATCAGTTCGCCGCGGTCCCACCCCATGGTGTTGTCGTCGTAGCAGTATCCGGCGTTGATCAGACCGAGGGTGTCGCCGCCGCAGAACTCGGTGTTCTCGCCACCGGAGTCCCACGACAGGATCTCCTCGACGGGCGTGAACTCACCGCCGAACGTCTGGCCATACGCGGACTTCCAGAACTCCTCGATGTCGCTGACGGCCTTGGCCCCGAACTCGTCGATCTCGCCGCCGTCGGTGCCGATGACGACGCGCGACGGTCCGGTCGCGTCGGGCCGTAAACCGGTGTCGCCGTTGACGGCGGGCATTCCCGCGACGCGGAAGGGGTCGGCGAATATCGACACCGGCGTGCCCTGCATCGTCGTCGTACACGATGTGACGAGGGCGGCGGCGAGCGCGATGAGGACGCCGGTCAGGTGTCGTCGACCCATGTGACGCCGCCTTTCGTAGTGCCGTTGAGGATAGTGAACGACGCGCCTAGCGGGACCGCAGCCGTTCCAGCGCGCCCCGCACCTGGGCCGCGTCCGTCGTCGCCCAAAACGGCGGCAGTGACGCCCGCAGATACCCGGCGTAGCGGGCGGTCGCCATCCGCGAGTCGAGCACTGCGACGACGCCACGGTCGTCGACGCTGCGCAGCAGCCGGCCGGCGCCCTGAGCGAGCAGCAGGGCGGCGTGGCTGGCGGCGATCGCCATGAAGCCGTTGCCGCCGCGCGCGGCGATCGCGCGCTGCCGGGCCGTGACCAGCGGGTCGTCGGGGCGGGGGAACGGAATCCGGTCGATGATGACCAACGACAGCGATGCGCCGGGCACATCGACGCCCTGCCACAGCGACAGCGTGCCGAACAGTGAGGTCGCTTCGTCCTCGGCGAAGCGGCGGACCAACGCCGACGTGGTGTCCTCGCCCTGGCACAGCACGGGGGTCTCGAGCCGGTCCCGCATCACCTCGGCGGTGGCCTTGGCCGCGCGCATCGACGAGAAGAGCCCGAGCGTGCGACCGCCCGCCGCAGTGATCAGCCCTTCGATCTCATCGAGTTGCTCGGCCGACCCGGCGCTGTCACGTCCCGGCGGCGGGAGGTGGGCGGCGACGTACAGGATGCCCGACTTCTCGTGGGCGAACGGGGATCCGACGTCGATGCCGCGCCAGCCGGGCTGAGCTTCGTCGTCGGAACCTCCGCTGAGGCCCCACGACCGCGCCATCGCGTCGAACGTACCTCCGACGGTCAGGGTTGCCGAGGTGAGAATGACGGTCGAGTTGTCGAACAGTCTGTCGCGCAACAGGTTCGACACCGACAGCGGTGCGACGCGCAGCACGGCCCTTCTCGATCCCCCGGTCGCCGAGCCGCTACCCCGCACCTCGTCATGATCCAGCCACACCACGTCGTTGCGATCGGGGATGGCGGGGCCGAACGAGGTCAGGATGCGCGACGCGGTGTCGCTGACGTCGGACAGCGCGGTCACGGCTTCGTTGCGGGCGGCCGCCGCCTTCGGATCGGTCGGGGAGGTGTCGATGGTGGAGCGGACACGGTCGGCGGCGTCGCGAAGGGCGGTGAGATAGGTGGTCAGCTCGTCGTCGAGGGAGTCGATGCGGCCGGGTTCGGCATCGTGGATCGCCGAGGAGAACGTGGCGATGGTGGCCTCGAGCCGTTGTGCGAGTTCGGGTTCGACGAGCCGGGCCGCGCGACGGTGAGCGACGCCGAGGGCGGTGGCGGACAGTTCGCCGGTCGCGACGCTCGTGACCCGATCGACGAGTTCGTGGGCCTCGTCGACGATGAGCAGGTCGTGTTCGGGCAACACGTTGACGTCGGCGATGGCGTCGATGGCGAGCAGGGCGTGGTTGGTGACGACGATGTCAGCGCCGCCGGCGTGGCTTCTTGCGCGCTCGGCGAAGCAGTCGGTGCCGTACGGGCACCGCGTCGCGCCAATGCATTCGCGCGCTGACACGCTGACCTGACCCCACGAACGGTCGGGCACGCCGGGCGTCAGCTCGTCCCGGTCGCCGGTCTCCGTGTTCGACGCCCACTCGGTGAGCCGCTGTACGTCGCGGCCCAGCGCCGTGACAGCGATGGCGTCGAACATCTCCTCCTGCGCCGAGTCCTCCGGCTCGTTCGTCGATCCACTGTGAATCTTGTTGAGACACAGGTAGTTACCGCGCCCCTTCAGCAGGGCGAACTCGGGGTGCCGGGACAACTCGGGTGTCAGTGCGTCGGCGAGCCGCGGGAGATCACGGTCGACGAGCTGGCGTTGTAGTGCGATGGTCGCCGTCGACACCACGACGGGTTGGCGGGTGGTGATGGCGCGTGCGATCGCGGGAACCAGATAGGCCAGCGACTTGCCGGTCCCGGTGCCCGCCTGCACGGCGAGGTGCTCGCCGGTATCGAAGGCGTGCTCGACGGCGCGGGCCATCTCGACCTGCCCGGTGCGTTCGGTTCCACCGAGCGCCGCGACGGCGGTGCCCAGCAGCGCGGTGACGGGGATCGCGTCGTCGGAAGTACCGGTCAACGTGCCCGCCTCAGAGCGACAACGCCGCGGGGTCGGGGGTCCGTGGGCGCGGAACGCGGAGGTGTCGCTACGAGGCGGGCAATTCGCACGATGCCTAGCGCCCCGGTCGTGTGCACGGAACCAGGCGGGTGGGAATGGCCGGCTCGCCGCGAGACAACTTCAACCCGTCCCAGGGCAAGCTGTGCAGGCCGTCGGCGACGCGTTGGCGGGCGGCGGCGAGATCGAAGTCGGCGACGGCCGCGCCGCCCCGCACGAGCGGTACTGCGATCGCACGCGCGACGAGGCCGTCCTGGTCGGGCGGTGGTTCGTCGAACGGGACGACACACTCCTCGACGACGGTCCCGGTGGGCTTGGCCATGCGGTGTGCCTGCTTGCGACCGCCGTGGGACTCCTTGTTGCTGCTGCGCTTCTCGACGGGCATGCCGTCGACCTCCACCAGCTTGTAGACCATGCCTGCAGTGGGCGCACCGGAGCCGGTGACCAGCGACGTGCCGACGCCGTATACGTCGACGGGTTCGGCGCGCAGTGCGGCGATCGCGAACTCATCGAGGTCGCCGGACACCACGATGCGGGTCTGATGCGCGCCGAGGCCGTCGAGTTGGGCTCGTACCTGGCGGGTCAGTACACCCAGGTCGCCGGAGTCGATGCGCACGGCGCCCAGTTGCGGACCTGCTGCCGCGATGGCGTTGACCACACCGGCGGTGATGTCGTAGGTGTCGACCAGCAGGGTCGTGCCGACGCCCAGCGCGTCGACCTGGGCACGGAACGCGGCGGGCTCGTCGGGACCCGACGCGGTGGTGTGCAGCAACGTGAACGCATGCGCGCTGGTGCCCAGCGCGGGCACCCCGTAGCGGCGTTGCGCTTCGAGGTTCGACGATCCCGCGAATCCGGCGAGGTACGCGGCCCGCGCCGATGCGACGGCGGCCTGCTCGTGGGTGCGCCGCGAGCCCATCTCGATGAGCGGGCGACCTTGCGCGGCGCTGACCATGCGGGCGGCGGCCGACGCGATGGCGGCATCGTGGTTGAGGATCGACAGGGCCAGCGTCTCGAGGATCACGCACTCCGCAAAGGTGCCGTGCATGGACAGCACCGGCGAGCCGGGGAAGTACATCTCGCCCTCGGGATAGCCGTCGACGTCGCCGCCGAACTCGTAGTCGGCCAGGTAGGCCAGCGTCTCCGGATCGAGGAAGTCCTCAAGGGCGGCCAACGCGGTGTCGTCGAACCTGAACTGCGGCAACGCTTCCACCAAGCGGGCAGTACCCGCGACGATTCCGTAGCGGCGGCCTTCGGGCAGTCGGCGGGCGAACACCTCGAACGTGGTTTCGCGGTGCGCCGTCCCGTCGCGCAAGGCGGCCGCGAGCATCGTCAACTCGTACTTGTCGGTGAGCAGCGCCAAAGTCCGATGCTCCTCGCGCGAGCGCTCGTCGGTGGTCGGATGCTCCTCGCGCGAGCGCTCGTCGGTGGTCGGATGCTCCTCGCGCGAGCGCTCGTCGGTGGTCGGATGCTCCTCGCGCGAGCGCTCGTCGGTGGCCACACTGGCAACCGTAGCCGTTCGCGATACCCCGCCACCCCCGACTATTCTGGCCGCATGGTCACCCAAGCGCGGACCCGTCCGGGAACTCGCGAGGAACGCAGCGTCGACACCGCCGATGCCACCGACACCCCCTGGGTCACCGTCGTCTGGGATGACCCGGTCAACCTCATGTCGTACGTGACGTACGTCTTTCAGAAGCTCTTCGGATACAGCGAGCCGGACGCCACCAAGCTCATGTTGCAGGTTCACCACGAGGGCAAGGCCGTGGTGTCGTCGGGCAGCCGCGAGTCCATGGAGGTCGACGTGACGAAGCTGCACTCCGCCGGCCTGTGGGCCACGATGCAGCAGGACCGCTGAGTAGCCGTGCGCAAGTGGAAGCGGGTGGACACCGCTGACGGCGCCCGCTTCCGTTCGGCGTTGGCCGCGCACGAGGCCACCTTGCTGCGCAGTCTGGTGACGTCATTGCTGGAGATGCTCGACGAGCGCGAAACATCTTCGCCGAGAGACGAACTCGAAGAACTCACCGGGATGAAGACAGGACATTCGCAGCCGCCCGAGGACGACACGATGAAGCGGCTGCTGCCGGACTTCCACCGTGCACAGTCCCAGCATCCGGCCGGTTCGGGCAACGTGGAGAGCCTCAACAGCGCCTTGCGCAGCCTGCACGAGCCCAGCATCATCGACGCGAAACGCGAAGCAGCGCAACGTTTGCTGGCCACGCTCCCGACGGCGGGCGGCAAGTTCGAACTCACAGAATCGGATGCGCACTGCTGGGCGGCCGCCGTCAACGACGTACGGCTGGCGCTCGGCACGATGCTCGAGATCAGCCCCAGTGGGCCCGACCGCTTGCCGGAGGGCCACCCCATGGCCGGACACCTCGACGTCTATCAGTGGCTGACGGTGTTGCAGGAGTACTTGGTGCTGGGGCTGATCAGCAAGACGGGGCGATGAAGGCGCCGATGAGCGATTTGGGCGCGCAATCCCGCAGTGAGCGCGGAAAAGCGCGCCGAAATCGCGGGGGGAACGCGTGAGCGGCTCGATCACCGACGTGTCCGGAATCCTCGTCGGGCACCACCAAAGACTCGACCCGGATGCGACTTTGGGCTCCGGATGGGCGTGCGGAACCACCGTCGTGCTGACGCCACGCGGCACGACCGGCGCGGTCGACGTCCGCGGCGGAGCGCCGGGCAGCCGCGAGACCGATCTGCTGGACCCCGCCAACAGCGTGCGCTACGTCGACGCCGTCGTGCTCACGGGAGGCAGCGCGTTCGGCTTGGCCGCCGCCGACGGCGTGATGCACTGGTTGGAACAACACGACCGGGGCGTGGTGATGGATGGCGGACTGGTGCCCATCGTCCCGTCGGCGGTGATCTTCGATCTGCCCGTCGGCGGGTGGCAATGCCGCCCGACCGCCGAGTTCGGGTTCGCCGCAGCGGAGGCGGCTGGAACCGATGTGGCGATCGGCACCGTCGGAGCCGGCGTCGGGGCACGCGCGGGCGTACTCAAGGGTGGCCTTGGCACCGCATCGATCAGGCTCGACGACATCGGGGTCACCGTGGGTGCGATCGTCGCTGTGAACTCGGCGGGCAACGTCGCGGATCCGGTGACCGGGCTGCCGTGGTTGGCCGACCAGATCGCCGAGTTCGGGCTCACGTCACCGCCGACCGAGGAGCTCGAGGCCTTCCGTGCACGCGATGCCGAGCTCTCGCCGCTGAACACCACGATCGCCGTGGTCGCCACCGACGCCCTCCTCAGCAAGGCGGCCTGCCGCCGCATCGCCATCGCCGCCCAGGACGGCTTGGCGCGCACCATCCGGCCCGCGCACACACCGCTGGACGGCGACGCCGTCTTCGCGCTGGCCACGGGTGCGATCGAGGTCGCCCCCGCCGCCGATACGCCTGCCGCGATGTCGCCGGAGAACAAGTTGACCACGGCCGTCGGCGCCGCCGCGGCCGACTGTCTGGCCCGCGCGGTGATGGTCGGAATCCTGGCCGCCGAGTCGGTCGCCGGAATACCCACCTACCGTGACATGTTGCCCGGAGCGTTCAGCGACCTCGGGCACTAGCGTTCAGCGATATCGATGACGCGCGTTCACGAACCTGGAAGGACAGTCCTGACGTGCTGGTGATCCGCAGTGATCTGGTCGACGCCATGGTCGCCCATGCGCGCGCCGACCACCCCGACGAGGCGTGCGGCATCATCGCCGGTCCCGAAGGGTCTGACCGTCCCGAACGGTTCGTGCAGATGCTCAACGCCGAGCGGTCGCCGACGTTCTACCGGTTCGACTCGGGCGAACAGCTGAAGGTGTGGCGGGCGATGGACGACGCCGACGAGGTACCCGTCGTCATCTACCACTCGCACACGGCCACCGAGGCGTACCCGAGCCGCACCGACATCTCGTACGCCTCCGAGCCCGACGCCCACTACGTGCTGGTCTCAACGCGCGACCCCGACAAGCATGAACTTCGGAGTTACCGCATCGTCGACGGTGTCGTCACCGAGGAACCCGTCAGCATCGTCTCTGCCTACTAAATCGAAGGAAGAAGCCCAACATGCCCGTCACCGTGTCCATCCCGACCATCCTGCGCACCCACACCGGCGGCGAGAAGCGCGTCAGCGCCTCTGGCGACACCCTGCAGGCCGTCATCAGCGACCTCGAGGCCAACTACTCCGGCATCACCGAGCGGCTCATCGACCCGGCGAATCCGGGCAAGCTCCACCGGTTCGTCAACATCTACGTCAACGACGAGGACGTGCGGTTCTCGGGCGGGCTCGACACGTCGGTCTCCGACGGTGACTCGGTAACGATCCTGCCAGCGGTCGCGGGAGGCTGAATTGGCCCGCTACGGCTCGCTGCTCGAAGCGCTCGGCAACACCCCGCTCGTCGGGCTGCGAACGTTGTCGCCGCAGTGGGACGACGGGGCCGAGGGCCCACACGTGCGCCTGTGGGCCAAGCTCGAGGACCGTAATCCGACGGGTTCCATCAAGGACCGGCCCGCGCTGCGGATGATCGAGCAGGCCGAACGCGACGGCAAGCTCGCGCCGGGCGCAACGATCCTGGAGCCGACGAGCGGCAACACGGGCATCTCGATGGCGATGGCCGCGCTGATCAAGGGCTACCAAATGATCTGCGTGATGCCGGAGAACACTTCGATCGAGCGACGCCAACTGCTCGAACTCTATGGCGCGAGGATCATCTATTCGCCGGCCGAGGGCGGTTCGAACACCGCGGTGGCGACGGCGAAGCAGCTCGCCGACGAACATCCGGCTTGGGTCATGCTCTATCAGTACGGCAATCCGGCCAACGCCGACGCGCACTACTACGGCACAGGTCCGGAGCTGCTGGCCGACCTGCCCGAGATCACTCACTTCGTCGCGGGGCTGGGCACTACCGGGACGCTGATGGGAACCGGGCGTTATCTGCGCGAGCACGTGCCCGGCGTTCAGATCGTCGCCGCCGAGCCGCGCTACGGCGAGGGCGTCTACGCGCTGCGCAACATCGACGAGGGCTTCGTCCCCGAGCTGTACGACCCGGACGTGCTCACCACCCGCTTCTCGGTCGGGTCGTTCGACGCCGTGAAGCGCACCCGCGAACTGGTTCAGGTCGAGGGCATCTTCGCAGGGATCTCGACGGGAGCGGTGCTTCACGCCGCGTTGGGCATCGGCGCCAAGGCACGCAAGGCGGGCACGCAGGCCGACATCGCCTTCGTGGTGGCCGACGCGGGCTGGAAGTATCTGTCGACCGGCGCGTACGCCGGTAGCCTGGATGACGCCGAGGACGCGCTGGAAGGGCAGCTATGGGCATGAGCGGACCAGCACAGCGAGAAGCGAAAGCGAATCGCGCATGAGCAACGCGGTCACGCCCGCCGAGAAGAAGCGGCCCACGTGGATGGTCGGCGGAGCGACGATTCTGAGCTTCGTCGCGCTGCTGTACATCATCGAGGTCATCGACGGGCTGTCTGGGCATCGGTTCGATCAAGACGGCATCCGGCCGCTTGAAGTCGACGGACTTTGGGGCATCCTCTGGGCGCCGTTACTGCACGGCGGCTGGCCGCATCTGATCGCCAACACCGGACCGGCGCTGGTGCTCGGGTTCCTCATGACGCTGGCGGGCATGGCGCGGTTCATCTACGCGACGGCGATCGTATGGATCCTCGGTGGGTTCGGCACCTGGCTCATCGGCAACGTCGGAGCCCCCAGCTACAACGGGGTGACCGTGGAGACCAACCACATCGGCGCCTCCGGGCTGATCTTCGGCTGGTTGACGTTCCTCATCTTCTTCGGGTTCTTCACCCGCAAGGTGTGGGAGATCGTGGTCGGCATCGTCGTGCTGGTCATCTACGGAAGCGTTCTGCTGGGCGTGCTGCCTGGAACCTTCGGGGTGTCGTGGCAGGGCCACCTGTGTGGTGCGCTCGCGGGCGCCTTCGCCGCGTACGTGTTGGCCGGCCCGGAACGCAAGGCCAGGCAGCGCCGCAAGGTGGGTATCCCGCCGCAATTCGCCGCCTGACGATTTGCTGGCGTTGGCGCTTTGAGTGAGGCGTTCGCCACATTTCGCCTCAAGACGGTAGTAGGTCTCACCTACGTCGATCCTGGTCACACCTCACGAGTGTGACTGAAGATGACACTCGCCCCTCAAAGCTCGGATGTTTTCGCCAGACGCATATCGGGCATGGCAAGCTAGTGGGCGTGCGAATCACCATACTGGGATGCTCCGGCAGCGTCGTCGGGCCAGATTCGCCAGCTTCCGGTTATTTGGTGACCGCACCCGATACGCCACCGCTGGTGATCGACTTCGGTGGTGGTGTGCTGGGCGCACTTCAGCGGCATGCAGATCCGGGGACCGTCGGGGTGTTGCTTTCGCACCTGCACGCCGACCATTGTCTCGATCTGCCGGGGCTTTTCGTGTGGCGGCGCTATCATCCGAATCCGCCGAAGAGCCGTGCGCTCATGTACGGGCCGGAGGCGACGTGGGCACGGCTCGGTGCGGCATCGTCGCCGGAGGGCCGCGAGATCGACGACTTCACCGACATCTTCGACGTCCGCAAATGGGTCGACAACCAGCCCGTCCAGATCGGTCAGCTGACTGTGGTGCCGCGGCTGGTGTGTCATCCCACCGAGTCCTACGGCATGCGGTTCACTGACTCGTCCGGCGCGACGTTCGTCTTCAGCGGCGACACCGGCTACTGCGACGCACTGATCGACTTGGCCCGTGGCGCCGACGTGTTCCTGTGCGAGGCGTCGTGGACGCATTCGCCTGAGCGGCCGCCGAAGCTGCACCTATCGGGCACTGAGGCTGGCCGCGCCGCCGCGAAAGCCGGTGTGCGGGAACTGCTCTTGACGCACATCCCGCCGTGGACGTCGCGCGAGGACGTCATCAGCGAGGCCAAGGCCGAGTTCCAAGGACCCGTCCACGCGGTGGTATCGGACGAGTCATTCGACGTGACACCGGCGTGACTGAGCGCTTGCGCGAAGAACCGATGATGAAGCAGAGCCGTTAGGGTTGGCGGGTGTCCAGACGAGAAGACGGCCGCCTCGACGATGAGTTGCGTCCGGTAACCATCACCCGCGGGTTCACGTCACACCCGGCGGGCTCGGTGCTCGTGGAGTTCGGTCAGACCCGCGTGATGTGCACGGCCAGCGTCACCGAAGGCGTGCCGCGGTGGCGCAAGGGTTCTGGCCTTGGCTGGCTGACCGCCGAGTACGCGATGTTGCCCGCCGCCACGCACGACCGCTCGGATCGCGAGTCGGTCAAGGGTCGGGTGGGTGGCCGGACGCAGGAGATCAGTCGACTGGTCGGACGGTCGCTACGGGCGTGCATCGACTTGGCGGCGTTGGGGGAGAACACCATCGCCATCGACTGCGACGTGCTGCAGGCCGACGGCGGCACCAGGACAGCGGCCATCACCGGCGCGTACGTCGCGTTGGCCGACGCCGTGACCTACCTGGGCGCGGCCGAGCGCCTGTCGGATCCGCGGCCGCTGTCATGCGCGATCGCCGCGGTGTCGGTGGGCGTGGTGGACGGCCGGGTCCGGGTCGATCTGCCCTACACCGAGGATTCGCGCGCCGAGGTGGACATGAACGTCGTCGCGACCGATACCGGCACCTTGGTCGAGATTCAGGGCACCGGCGAGGGGGCGACGTTCCCGCGCTCGACGTTGGACAAGATGCTGGATGTGGCCCTGGTCGCGTGCGAGCAGTTGTTCGTCATTCAGACCGCGGCGCTGGAGTTGCCGTACCCCGGCACACTGCCGGAGCCGACGTCGCCGCCGAAGAAGGCGTTCGGAAGCTGACCGACCTGCTGGTGGCCAGCCGCAACCCGAAGAAGCTGGCCGAACTTCGCCGCGTGCTCGATGCCGCGGGCGTCTCCGGTTTGAGGCTGCTGTCGCTGGACGACGTAGGTCCGTTCGACGAGGCACCCGAGACTGGGGCGACGTTCGAGGAGAACGCGATCGCCAAGGCGCGGGACGCCTTCGCCGCGACGGGGCTTGCGTCCGTGGCCGACGACTCCGGCTTGGCGGTTGACGCACTGAACGGGATGCCCGGGGTGCTGTCTGCGCGCTGGGCGGGGGTGCACGGCGACGACGCCGCCAACACGGCGCTGCTGTTGGCGCAAATGGGTGACGTGCCCGCCGAGCGGCGGGGTGCGGCGTTCGTGTCGGCGTGCGCGTTGGTGTCGTCGGCGGGCGAGCAGGTCGTGCGTGGGGAGTGGCCGGGTGCCATCGCCCACGCGCCGCGGGGCGACGGCGGGTTCGGCTACGACCCCGTGTTCGTGCCCATCGGCTCCGAGCGGTCGGCCGCCGAGTTGAGTCCCGCGGAGAAGGACGCGGCGTCGCATCGCGGGCGGGCGTTGGCGTTGCTGGTACCCGCGCTGCGCGCACTGGTCTGATCCCCCTCGGATCGCAACACTGAAGCGGCTCGACGGGTGCGCCATTTCGCATAGTTGAACTAACCAATGTACATTCGGCGCGTGAGTCGTGACGGTGTCGGTACGCCTTCGGCGTCCGCGCCGACGGCGCATCCGGGCATCCTCGTCGCCGTGTTGTCCGCTGCGGGCATCAGCGTGTCGTTGATGCAGACGCTGATCATCCCGCTCATCCCCGAACTGCCGAGCCTGCTGCACACCAGCGCGTCCAACGCGTCGTGGGCAATCACGGCGACGTTGCTGACCGCTGCGGTGGCCACGCCGGTGTTCGGGCGGCTCGGTGACATGTACGGACCGAAGCCGATGCTCATCGCGTGCGCCTTGATGTTGATCTCCGGCTCGGTGATCGCGGCGTCGACGAGTTCCCTGGTGCCGCTGATCGTCGGGCGCGGTCTCCAGGGCTTCGGGATACCGATCATTCCGCTTGGCATCAGCGTGTTGCGGGCCTGCGTGCCGCCCGAAAGGGTCGGCAGCGCAATGGGTTTGATGAGCGCGTCGCTGGGCGTGGGCGGAGCGCTGGGGTTGCCGTTGTCGGCGGTGATCGCGCAGCACTACGACTGGCGCGTCTTGTTCTGGTTTTCGACCGGCCTCGGTGTCGCGGCTCTTCTGATGTTCGCGACGCTGGTCCCGCATGTGCCGCCCCGCTCCGCTGATCGGCTGGACCCGCTGGGTGCGCTGTTGCTGGCGGGCGGCTTGGTCACGCTGCTGCTCGGCATCTCGAAAGGGCAGACCTGGGGCTGGGCCAGTGGCTCGACGCTGTCGATGTTCGGCTCGTCAGTGGTGATCTTCGCGGTGTTCGGGTGGTGGGAGCTGCGGGTGCCGTCGCCGACGGTCGACCTGCGGACCACCGTCAAGCGGCCGGTATTGACCACGAACCTGGCGTCCATCGCCGTCGCGTTCGGGATGTTCGCGCTGTCATACGTGGCGCCGCAGATCCTCGAACTGCCGAGGGAGACTGGCTTCGGGCTGGCGCAGTCGTTGCTGTGGACCGGGCTGTGGATGGCGCCGGGCGGCGTGGCGATGATGGTGACGTCGCCGATCGCGGCGCGAGTGGCCGCGGCGCGCGGGCCGCGCTTCACGCTCGTTGGGGGTGCGTTGGTCATCGCGGGCTCGTACGTTGCGGGCCTGGCGTTGCTGGCGGCGCCGTGGCAGCTCATGCTGCTCAACGTCATGGTGTCGGTGGGGGTGGGTTTCGCGTACGCCTCGATGCCCGCGCTCATCAATGCGGCCGTCCCGGTGTCGGAGACGGCGGCGGCCAACGGTATCAACGCCCTTGCGCGATCCCTGGGAACGTCGATCTCCAGCGCCGTGATTGGGGCGATCCTCGCCGGGATGACGATGTCGTTCGCGGGGCATGACATCCCGACGCTGACCGGCCTGCGCGTAGCGCTCCTGGTCGCCGCGGGTGCGGCCGCCCTCGGCGCCGTCCTGGCGTTGCTCATCCCGACGCCGGACCGGCTGGCATTGGCCGCGCCCGAGCGTGACGAGCCCGAAACGTCCCGACAGTGGTTGGAGCACAACACGTATCTGATGTGCGACCGCATCGACGAGGCGGGTGACGTCACCCTCGGTGACCTCGCCGACGAGTTCGAGATCGACGTCCCGACGGCCAGTCGCCACGTTGCCGCGCTGCTGCGGGAGGGCTTGGCGACCGGTGCGGGACGGGGTGACACGCTGTCTTTCTGGCTGACCCCGCGGGGACGAGACCGGCTGTATCGGGAGCGCGCGCACGTCCAGCGACTCCACGCCCGGCGTGGGCCCGGCGCGCATCCGTCGCCGTTGCCCACCCACGGCGGCTGACCGTTTGGACGTCGCGGGCGTGCCGTACTAGCCGACGCTTGAATGTAGGTCGTCGGTGCCGTTGGCCGCTGCGCCGTTGGGCTGGCTGAGTTGCTTCACGAGGTCTCTCGCGATGACGTGCAGTCGGATGTTCTTGGCCTGGGATTCGCGGCGCAGCATGTCGAAGGCCGCGCTTGCGTCGATTCCGTGCAGTGCCATGAGCATGCCCTTGGCCTGCTCGATCGGTGCGCGGTTGACCAGCGCGCCCCGGATCGTCTCCGCAACGTGGCTCGCCGACTTGTACCGGACGTAGTCGCCGATGGTGCGCGAGACGGTGGTGGTGAGCAGGTCGAGGATCTCCGCGTCGAGACTGTCGAATGCCGCTGGTTCCCGGCCGTAGAGATTGAATGAGCCGACCGACTGCTCGTTGGTGAACAATGGCGCCGCGAGGAAGCTGCGGACCCCTTGCGCGCGGGCCGCGGCGCAGAAGCGCGGCCACCGTTCCGTCGCCTCCTCGGCGTCCACCTGGACGATTGTCCCGGTCCTGGCGGCGTGGAGGCACGGACCTTCGCCCGCGTCGTACTGCTCGCGGTCGACCTTCAGGGTGCGCTCGTCGGTGTGGACGGCGGTGTAGGTGCGACCGCCCATGTCGATGGTGACGCCGGAACTGTCGGCTCCGTCGATGGCTTCATGGGCGATCTCGACGAACTGCTGCAGCAGTTCCAGCAGGTCTTCCTCGTCGGCGACGCTGCGCCCGATGCGGACCAGCATCCGACCAAGCGCGGCTGGCGTCATCTGTCCCGTCGTCGCGGCGGCAACGACCAGGTCGGCGGCCATTTCCGTGGTCACGTCGGGGGCATCTGCGCGGATCGAATTCTCGACGCGCGGATCGTCGTTCTTCATGTTGGTTTCAGTGTCCCACGCCCGGGACGGCTGGGCTCGCAAGTTCGCGGGGCGTTAGAAGCCGTACGCGGCCTTTATCTGCTTGGTCTGGAAGTGCTCGACGATGATGCCGAGCAACGGGATCGTGCCGGCGAGCAGCACGCCGACGGTCTTGAGGATGGGCCAGCGCACCTTCACCGCGAGGTTGGCGGTGAAGAGCAGGTACACGAAATAGACCCAGCCGTGCACGACACCGATCCAGCTAAGGCCCTCGACGCCGAAGCCGTATTTCATGACCATCTCGTAGCACAGCGCGATCAACCAGACGCCCGTCGTCCACGCCATGATTCGGTACCCAAGCAGCGCTTTGCGAACCGCATCCGTAGTCGTCGTTGGCGCCGGGTCGGAGGCTTCCGGCGCGTCGCTCGGCGCTTCGGGATCGGGACTGCTCATCTGTTGGTCCTGTCGTCGGTTTCTGGGTCCGCGTTGGTGAGCTCGGCCAAGTAGGCGTTGTACTCGCGCAGTGCGGGATCGTCGTCGGATTGCGTTGCGGGCTTGGGCCGTTCGGGCAGGAGGCCTTCGGGTAGCTCGGTGAGTTCGTCGTGGTGGGGCTTCGGCGGCGGGGCCTCTTCATAGCGGACGAACTTGTAGTAGGCGTAGACGCAGAAGCCGGCGAACATGGGCCACTGCAGCGCATAGCCGAGGTTCTGGAAGGTGCCCGAGGCCGACTCGTAGCGGGTCCACTGCCACCAAGCCAGCGCCAGGCAGCCAGCGGCGCCGAGGCACACCAACGCGATGAGCGCTGGTCTCCTACGCCGTGTAGTGGACATTCGTCCACGGTACCGCGCGGTCCTTGGGCCCGACGAACTCGTCGAGCCGGCGTAACGAAGCCTCGGCGTAAGAAGGAGAGGGGACCCGCCGACGGCGTGCGGTCGTGTTCAGGAAGTAGGCCAATTCGATGCGCATCATCACCGTCGAAGAGCATTTTCAACATCCTGAGGCCATCGCCCGGGTGCTCGAACTTGGCGGACCGCCGCCCGTCGTTCCGGACGCGGGGTTCGGCCAATTCCTGCGCGGGTTCATGCCGGATCCAGAAACCGCGGAGCGACTCGGCGGCAGCCGGCTGGCCCACATGGACCGCGTCGGGATCGATGTTCAGGTGGTCTCGCACGGTGCGAACAGTCCCGGCAACCTGTCCCACCCCGAAGCCGTCGAGTTGTGCAGGAAAGTCAATGATGATCTTGCCCAACAGATTTCGGAGCACCCGGCCCGATTTAAGGGATTCGCCACCATACCGCTGCACGATCCGGTTGCGGCGGCCGACGAGCTGAAGCGATGTGTCGAAGAGTTGGGGTTCGTAGGGGTACTGATCGCCGGAACGTGTGGCGGCTTGTTCCTAGACGACGAGCGGTTCGACCCGGTCCTCGCCGCGGCGGAAGCCGTCGATCTGCCCATCTACGTCCACCCGGGGCCGCCGGAGAATCCGGTGTCGACGGCGTACTACGCCGGCGCCTGGCCTGCCGCGGTGCAGTTTTTGTTCTCGGGTCCTGCCTTCGGCTGGCACGCCGAAGCGGGCATTCACATCCTGCGATTGATCCTGTCCGGGGCGCTCGATCGGCATCACGATCTGAAGCTGCTCAGCGGCCACTGGGGCGAGTTTGTCGCGGGGTGGCTCGACCGCCTCGACGAGGCCTTCGACTGGGCAGGGACGCTCGACCGCGCGCCGAGCTCCTACTACCGGCATCAGGTATGGGCGACGCCGTCGGGCATGTACAGCCAGAATCAGCTGGACTTCATCGTCGCCGAGCTCGGCGCGGACCGGATCGTCTACTCCGAGGACTTTCCCTACCTGATTCGCGACGACGTCACCGAATTCCTCGAGCAGGCCAACCTCGACGACGATCAACGAAACGCGATTGCTCACGGCAACGCCGAGTCGGTGCTGCGGATTTAACGTTGTTCGGCCCGATGGTCTCCGCGCATTGTCTGCCCGCATTGGGCGTAAACCCAAGGTACAAAGCACTACCGACCAGTGAAGCGGCCGAAGGCAGGTAGGATCGGCACGCTGCGGGCGTGGCGCAACTGGCTGACGCGCGGGTTTTAGGTACCCGTGTTCGAAAGAACGTGTGGGTTCGAGTCCCACCGCCCGCACCACTGTGATGAGTCGGGTCATGGGTTACACGTGAGTCGCGTCATCGGTTACAGATTGCCCCGGCCTTTGGCCGGGGTTTTCTGTTTGTTGCGCCAGTAGTTCTTGTCGGGGTCGTTGTCGTGGCTGGACAGGACCTGGTGGCCGGTTTTGCTGATGCCTGCCGTGCGAGGGCAGATCATCGATGAGTTGATGACGGTGACGGTGAAGCCGTGCCCGAGGGGTGCCCGTGCGTTCGACCCTGAGTTCATCGGCATCGTCTGGAAGCGCGGCACTGGAAGTTGAACTACCGCGGCCCCAGCATCTGACGCGCAGGGCGACACGCTAGCCCGGCACATCTGTTGCAGCACAACAGAATGCCTTCCTTAAGGCAGGCTGGAAAAAACTTTGAACAATCTGCCTCTACCCCGGTTCGACGGCTAAAAACGGACTTAGGCTGATATACGAATCCGGCGGGCCACGCGAAGGCCCACCGCCGGTCATCGTCAAGGGTAATTGCATACGGCACACCCGCGGACCGCATCCGCAACTACAGGTTTGATCCATCATGGCCGAAAGTTGCTGAACCATGCCCGAATCCACTGTCATCAGCCTTGCCGAGACCGACCCGGCTGCCGTGGCACCCCGAACACCCAGCATTCGTACCAGTCTCTCGGTCAACGAACTCGCCGACCGCTGGCACTGCGACCCCCAGCTCGTCTACCGCCGCATCCGCCGCAACGACATACACGCATTCAAGATCGGTTTCCTGTGGCGCATCCCGGCTGAGGAGGTCACCCGCCTCGAGGCCCTGGGACCCGTCGTCAACTCGGATGGCCAGCCCGTCGATGACGTCGAGGCCAGCATCTCCGCGCTAGTCGCAGCATCTCCGCCGTTGACTGACCAGCAGCGCATCCGCATCTCGGCGCTGCTGCTCACGGGGAACGGGAACGGCGGCGGTGCAGCATGAGCCGGGACCGCGACCTCGGACCCCCAGGCCCCGAAGACGACGGTGGCCGACCTCCGCCGGGGAGATCGGCACACGCCGAACAAGTGGTCGCCACCACCAGCCATCAAGCCCTCACCAGAACCGATAGCCGTCTTCATGGTTAGGCACAGGCCCGACGATGCAGCCGTGAAACTTGGCCCTGGTGGCGGCGGCGGCGAGCAGCGCAGCGCCTGGTGGCACTCGACTGCGGATGCCCGACCGGACCCCACTCAGACCCGCTGAGCTGCCAGTGCACCCGGCCACCGTTGTCGCAGAACATGATCGACGCAGGCCGGGACGCCGCACGGCACGTCCTAGCCGCCGGCCAGATTCCGCTCCTCGAAATCGAGATCCTCCGCGCCCTCTACCGGCGTGGCGGCGATGACCGCCAGTTGGCCCAGCAGCTATACGAACTCGCGGGGGGTGAGAGCGCATGAGCACCGAACTAACACCCGCTGATGCGAGAGCCATCACCGACCAGATCAAGACCGGTGTTGAAGCGGTCTGGCAACTCATCACACGCGCATACACCGAACGCGCATGGACCGCCCTCGGCTACTCATCGTGGGACCAGTACTGCATCCGCGAGTTCGGCACGTCGCGTCTGCGGCTACCCCGCGAAGAACGCCCCGAAATGGTTGCGTCACTGCGCCAGTCGGGACTGAGCATCCGCGCCATCGCATCCGCTACCGGATTGGGACGCGGCACTGTCGAACGTGAACTCGCTTCACGTGTCCCAAATGGGACACCTGACATCGACGATGATGCGCCCGTCGAGGAGGTCGTCACCGTCGAGCCACCCGGTGGTGTGACGGATCAGACGCCTGGTCGAACCCCACGTGTGGACGAGGCACTAGCACGTGCCCGTGGGAGCAAGCCGACGCCGGTCATCGGCACCGACGGCAAAACCTATCAGCCGCAACGGGAATCAAGCCCACGTCGGCAGCCGATCACCGACGAGTTCCGAAGGTTGTCGCAAGGATTGGCGGTGGAGGAGCGTCGGATCCGCAGGCTGGCCGAAGATGACCGCCTCTCGCGTCACCTCGCGAATCTCACCACAAATCGCAACGACCTGATTCGGTTCCGCGATGTGCTCGACGGTTTCATTGACCAGTTGGATGCCGACTGATGGCCGGCCGCAACGACGACATCCACGCCCACGCCAAAGCGGTCCTCGCCAGCGGCAAGTACGCCCGTCCTCGCGGTGAACTCCTCGGCACCATCGAGCGGTTCCGCCTGCCCGTCTACGAAGGCTCCCCGCAGGAGTGGAAAGACGCCCTACGCCAAGAGGAGCCAGGATGCTGACCGACTTTGGCAAGCAATGGAGGCGGCAGGAATACCCAGACCGGTACGGCATCGACGGAGCCGAACTCGCCATCGAAACTCCACCCGACGAATGGGAACCGTCACCCGCCGACGGCGGCGACGAACCAACACCTGAGCAACCGCTCTACGCCGACCGCATCCTCACCCGCTCCGCACTGCGCGAGCTACCCGACCCCGAACCGCTCATCGACAACGTCCTCGACCAAGGCACCACCGCCCTCCTCTACGGAAGATGGGGCACCGCAAAGTCATTCATCGCCCTCGACTGGGCCGCGTCAGTAGCCACCGGACGCAACTGGCAAGGCCGACCCGTCGAACAGCGCCGCGCCCTCTACGTCGCCGCCGAAGGCGCATTCGGATTCAAGGGTCGCATCGACGCGTGGGAATCCGGCTGGCATACCAAGATCGGCGACGGCGACCTCCACATCCTGCCCGTCCCGGTCAACCTCACACGGCCACTCGACGTGGCCAACCTGGCCGCCCTCATCGGCTGGGGCGGCTACAGCTTCGTCGTCCTCGACACCCTCGCCCGCTGCATGGTCGGAGCCGACGAGAACTCAGCCAAGGACTGCGGCATCGTCATCGACGCCATGATCCGGCTGCTGTCGCACACCCCCGGCGGGCGCGGCGTCCTGCTGGGCGTGCATCACGCCGGGAAGGACGGCAAGACACTGCGCGGCTCCTCAGCGTTCGAGGGCGCAGCCGACACCGTCTACTTCTGCTGCCGCGACGGCGCGACCATCACCCTGGACCGTGAGAAGCGCAAGGACGGCCCAGAATTCGACCGCCACCAGTTCGTCATCGACCCGATCGAGGGCACCAGCAGCGCCGTCATATCTGTTCACCGAGGGGGTGAACAGACCGACCGCGCAAACCGACTCCTGTTCACCTTTGTTCACCACTTCGCCGAAAGCGGAGCAAGCAAGTCCGAGCTACGCAACGTGGCCGACATGGACCCGGCCACGTTCTACCGCGCAGTGAATGACCTGCTGGAAAGCGGCGACCTCATCAACGTCGGCACCGACCAACGACCGTTCTACAAAGGGCGCAGCGAATGAGCTTGTTCACCTGTTCACCCGTGTTCACCTGCCGGAGAACATGTTCTGTTCACCCCAACCCCTTTAGGGGGTGAACAGTCCTGAACAAGAACAGGGACAACCGCCATGACGACCGCGTCCGGCAGCGGTGGGCCGCAGTGGGCCGCACTCAGGTAACGCAGCTCGAGGAGGCTGTCTTAGAAGCGGTTACACCGGACACACTCTGGAGCCAACACCGGAAGACGACACACCCCATGACCGGCCACTCATCCATGCATCACCCGAAACCAGCCCGCCGGAGACAACTCATCCGGTGCGTCAATCGCCGCCGCCACCACCACAGCCGCCGCCGCCGCCGCAGCCTCCGCCGCCGCCACAGTTTCCGCCGCCACCACTGTCTCCGCCGCCGCCACAGCCTCCGCCGCCACCACCGGCCACCCCGCCTCCGCTGCCGCGGTGCCCCTCGCCAGCCGCCCAGTCGCCGCGCTTTCTGTGGTAGGCGACGCCCAATGTGGCAGCCACAATCAGCAAGCCGATGAGCGGCAGGATGACAAACATCCCGACGGCCGCGTTACCCATAGGCAAAAGCTACGCCGGTTTTCTCCTGCCAAATAGTGCCCTTCTCAGCCGCACTCAACGAAGTCTGCGACCAACTCGACGACGTCATCCAGCAGCGCCGCGAACTCAACCAACAGCACGACCCCGGCTGTGTATAAACCCATGTATAGATCGGTGAATAATATTCATGACTGCATATCGCGCCCCACCTGTGAATACAGCCCTGACCTGCGGGGATAAGGGGGGATAACGCCCTGAACAGCGACGATGCGGCTCCGCCCACCGCGGTATTGGCCCTCTCGCCCCAAGACCTGCAATGGATTTTTACAACCGCCGATGAATAATTGGAGTGCACCGATGAATTGTCCCGACCCCGCCGACCCACCCACCGTCGGCCACCTGGACACCTCCCGCGCCCTGAGCGCCACGCTGGCGACGATTCGCGGCCAGTCCGATGTCCTTCCCAGTACTTTCGGCGCAATTCGCGTCGAAGGGCGACAGGGACCACTTCCTCGCGGTGGTGCTGTCGTCGTTCGCGAAGTTCCTGGCCTGCAAGGTCAAAGACCCCGAGTCGTATCTGCTGCAATGGATTGCGCTGGAGCAGGAGCTTTCCGACGCCGAGGAGGACTCGGCTGGCGATGACACCGATGGCGACGGCAGCGACGTAAACTAGCGGTTGTCCCTCCGTGGATGTCGATTGCGCGGTGGCCGCTGCCCGTCCCGGTCGCTCGGTTTAGCTAGCTGAGTAGCCGACCGACCACTCGGCGGCCATCGCGGCATTCGGTCCAGGCGGGATGAGACTTGGTCATGACCAGCAGGTTTCGGAACCGTCGCCCACCCCTTCGGGGTTGGAGCCGACCACGCCGAAAGTGCCCGTCCTCCAAGCAAATCCAACACTTGATGATGGTTTGCGCGTTCTAGGAGGACGCCACAATGAATCCGAACTTTTCCCAAGAGCGGCGCACGGCGCTGCTGAACTCGGCGCGTCAGCTCGCCGAGAAGGCCCGATCCGAGCACCGGGGCCTCACCGCTTCGGAGCAGTCGCAGATTGATTCGGCTCTGGCCGAGTCCCGCCAGATCGCCGAGAACCTGGCCGCCGACGCGAAGGGCCGCCAGATCATGGGCGAACTCGACGCGATGGCGTCAGGGTCGGGTGGTCCAGTCGACGGGCGGCGGCTGGCATTCGGCAAGGCGATGGCGCAAGCCGCCACTGACAAGATCATGCCGCCCGGCGGCAGCAAGGCGTTAAGCCCGAGCGGTGTCGCGGTCATCAGTCAGGAGTTCCAGCCGGACCCGGTCGCACTGGGCAGGCCCGCGAACACGCTGCTATCGGTGCTGCCGATCGTGCAGCACACCACACCCGAATTCGCCTACCTCCGACAGTCGACGCGCACCTCCAACGCTGCCGTCGTCGCCGAAGGCGGGACCAAGCCGACGTCGGTGTTCTCCGTGACGCGGATCGAAGATTCACTCGACGTGGTCGCCCACCTGTCCGAGGCGGTGCCGAGGTATTGGTTCGTGGATTCGCCTGCGCTGCAACAGTTTCTGACCACCGAACTCACCTTTGGCTTGCAAAACGCCGTAGAGGCGGCAGCACTGGCGACGATCAACAGCACTAGCGGAATCATGGTGCAGGCGTACAGCACATCGGTGCTGCAAACACTTCGGAAATCGTTGACCACGTTGGAGGTTCAGGGGTATGAGGCTGGTTTCCTGTTGGTGAACCCAGCCGATTGGGAGCAGACCGAGTTGGCGTTGGCATCCACCAACGCCATCGAGCACCTGTCGCTGCCCTAAGAAAGTTCTTCTCGGCGTTTGTTTTCGGTGCCGGTCGTCGTGTCCAACGCTCAAGCCGTTGGGGTTTCCCACGCCGTCGGCCAGGATGCCGTCGGCCTGGACACCGACACCGCCGGAGTCCAGGTGGCCTGGTCGGAAACCAGCAACGCGACCGACTGGGCCACCAACATGATCCGCTGCCGGGTGGAGGGAAGATTCGCTACCAGTGTGTTCTCCCCGGCAGCCGTCGTGAAGGGCGACCTGACCCCGTAGACCTTGGCTGCGCGGAGGCTCATCCTCCCGCCGCCGCGACGGCGACCGATAACGACCGATAATGGGCGTCATGTCCCTGAGCGAAGACTTGCGTGGGTTCGCCATCGAGTTGCGCAAGTTGGCCTACACGATGCCTGGCGGGGTAGAGGACCCGCTGATCCGGCTGAGTGAGCGGATGGTCCGCCACGCCCAGCAGCAGATTGATGAGAACCGGTCCCGCTCGATGGATCTTCGCGCTGGCCTTGCCACCGCTATCGGCGGGTGGGGATGATGTATCGGTGGTGCGCGGTAAGACTCGGCCCACGCTGAGACAAAACTCCCACCGGGACGATGCCGACATCGGTCCATTGGCCGGCGGGAGCTGATGATGGCGGGTCTGAGACTGTTGCGCTTCGCTGCATGTGCTTGCCTGCTCGCAGCGGGCCTGCTGATGGGTACCGGGGGCGCGGTCGCCATTGCCGATCCCGCTTCCAGCGGTTCCGCTGCGAACGGCGATGACGGCAACCCCGCGTCAGGCCAGCCCACCGCGAAAAAGCCAAAGGAGCCGAAGGAGCCGAAGGAGCCGAAGGAGCCAAAGGACGAGCCTGGCGGCACGGACACCAAGAATGGCTCGCCTGGCTCGGGCGGCCAATCCGGCCAGCAGGATCCCACCAGCACGGAAAAACCGAAGGACCCGAAAAAGCCAAAGGATGAGCCTGGCGGCACGGACACCCAAGACGGCACGCAAGCCGACGCGGACCTCGGTGCCGCGGTTGCTGATCCGGTCGCCGCGGTTCCGAACGAGGTCGCGGCGGTTCCGGAACTGGTCGCCGCGGTTCCGAACGAGGTCGCGGCCCTTCCGGAACTGGTCGCCGCGGTTCCGAACGAGGTCGAGGTCGCGCCGGTTTCTATGGCGGCGCCGGCGGCGGTTCCGGATGTGGTCGGGTCCGTTCCCGATGTCAACGCGTTGGTTCAGGACATGCTGACATCGGTTACCGGAGCAGTCGTCCCGCTCACGCAATTGCAGTCCGACCTTTACTCCTTCGTGTTGGGCATCGCCAGCGGGGCGTCAGTTTCTGACCTCAGCGCGTTGGTTCAGGACATGATCCGCTCGGTTGTCGAGGCGGTCGTATCGCTCACGCAACTGCCCTCCGACCTATCTGCCTTCTTGTTGGACATCGCCGGGGTGCAGCCCGCAGTGGGCAGAGTGGGAGGCATCCACGGCCCTGCGCTGTCGGCACCCGCCGGTGCGTCATCGGCGTCGCGATTGCCGCTGGGCCTACCACCTGCGGGTGTCTCGGGCGTGCCGGTGACCAGCGAGGCAACCGGGGTTGCAACGCTCGATGTGAATGCGCTCGGTCGAGCGTCAGCGATGTCCCAGATGGCACCGCTCGCGCCCGATACCGCGCCTCTGATCAGTGCGCGGTCGTCTTTCCTACAAGTTGTCGGCGACATCCTGCTACCCGTGTCACTGTGGGCGCTGGCCGCTGCCGCATTGCCCGGCATCGGCGGGCTTGTGGTGCTCTTCGCAACTGGGGTGCGCCTTGGACACCGCCAGGCTAAAGCCGGTCTCGCATCGCGGGCAGCGGGCATAGCGTCCTTCGCCCGTCCGGGGGCCGTTGCGTTAGGTGTCGTTCGTTCGAGGTCATTGGTTGTCATCCGTCCAAGGGCATTGCGCGTCGTTCGGCCGACGGCGTCAAGCGCGGGCGGTCTTCTCGATGAAGTCGCTTAAGCACTGCAAACCCGAACTCGATTGTCGACTGGAGCTGCGGACGGGCTACCGCAGCCTTGAAGTGTCTTTCACGCATTCGCTGAACAGCACCTGGACTGCCACGGCGGCAGCCTTCGCCGTGCGGCCTTGCGTCGCCGCCAATAGACGACCCTCACGGCTCCGCGTCTGTGGTTTACGCGGACTTGGTAGTCAGGCCGCCGCCATGACCCCGGTAGGAATAGTTGCCCCCCACCCATCGCGAGGGATAGAGGATTTGGACCCTATTACTGAAAGGAAGTGCCCACCGTCATCCGCGCTCCACCAAGTGCAGCGTGATCGGCTGACTGGTCGCGTCGGCGTACTTGAATATGTCGACCGCGACCTGGAGGGCGTCCTGCTTATGGGACACGGGAACTAGTGTGGCGCGTATCGGCGCTGATGGGGGTTCCGTGGAGGGAAACTGTGTCAGGCCGACTGTTCCCAACATATGCACCACCTACAGTCCTGCCCGCGACAAGGGCTGCACCCGGCCGGATTGCACTGTGTGGGGCTACTACTGCGAGGTCCACCACACTCCGGACTGGGATCCGAACGGCGCCACCGACGCCGACAAGCTGCATTTTGGTTGCGGTCCCGACCACGCCCTGGTCACCGAGGGCCACGCCAGTACCACCGTCACCGCAGACGGCCGACTGGCCTGGTCAATCGGTGACGATCCGCCTCGAGTGAACGGTATCCACCATGACGACCGACTCCTCGGTGACGAGGACGAGGACCGGCCCAGGACCCTCTAGTCGTCTGCGGCGGCGACCAGCGAGCGCAGCTTCACGCTCGGGTTGTCGCGCTGAAACCCCTCGAGTCGCCACTTGGTGGAGAACAAGGCGAGCATCACGCCGTCGGTCCGCGTCATCACCTCGGCCGACGGTTGCCTGTGGACGAAGTCGGCGTCGTCGGGGTCAACGATCCGTGCGACGGTGTAGGGGAGTGACTCGAGCTCGATCGGCGCGCTGAGTTCGGTGGCCATGCGATGGGCGGCCACCTCGAACTGCATCGGCCCCACGGCGCCGAAGACCGGTGCTTGGTCGCCACGGCGGTCGGAACGCAGCACCTGCACGACGCCCTCTTGCTCGAGTTGCTCGATACCGCGTCGGAACTGCTTGTGCTTACTGGGATCGGTACCGCGGGCGACCGCGAAGTGCTCGGGCGAGAAGCTCGGTATCGGCGGGTACTGCACGGGGATGTCTTGGAAGAGCGTGTCTCCCGGGCGCAGCGCACCGGCGTTGGCCAGCCCGATGACGTCGCCCGGCCACGCGGTGTCGAGGGTCGACCGTTGTTGGCCGAACACCGATTGCGCGTACTTGGTCACGAATGGCTTTCCCGTTCGCGCGTGGGTGAGCACCTCGCCGCGTTCGAACGTGCCCGAGCACACCCGCGCATAGGCGATGCGGTCGCGGTGGGCGGAGTCCATGCCGGCTTGGACCTTGAAGACGAACGCGCTGAACGGTGACTCCGTGGCTCGTCGCTGGCCGTCGACGTCGAGTTGTCCGCCGGGATGGGGCGCAAGCTGCACCAGCACGTCGAGCAGCTGATTGACGCCGAAGTTCAACGCCGCCGACGTGAACAAGACCGGGGTGGACTCGCAGCCGAGGAACGTCTCTCTGTCGTAGTCGGCTCCGTCGGCCTCGAGGAGGTCGGACTCCTCCACCGCTCGGTCCCAGTCGATGCCTGCGGAGTCATTCGCGTCCTGGGGGCGGATGTGCTCTTCGGGTGCGGCCTTCGCGCCACCCGCCGTGCGGGTGAAGCGGATGTAGTTCCCCGTGCGCCGGTCCAGCACTCCCTTGAAGTCGCCCGCGATACCGACCGGCCACGTCAACGGCGTGGGACGAAGCCCGATCCGCGCTGCAATCTCGTCCATCAGTTCCAGGGGGTCACGGCCGGGGCGGTCCCACTTGTTGATCACCGTGATGATCGGGATGCGGCGATGGCGGCACACCTGAAACAGCTTGAGGGTCTGTGGCTCAAGGCCTTTCGCGGCGTCGATGAGCATCACCGCGCAGTCGACGGCCGTCAGCACGCGGTAGGTGTCCTCGGAGAAGTCGGCGTGGCCGGGGGTGTCGAGCAGATTGATGACGCAGTCATGTCCGCCGGCCGCATAGGGGAACTGCAACGCCGTCGAGGTGATGGAAATGCCCCTGGCCTTCTCCATGTCCATCCAGTCCGACACGGTGGCGCGCCGACCCGCCTTGCCGTGGATCGCGCCGGCCTCGGTGATGACGTTGGCATGCAGGACGAGTGCCTCAGTCAACGTCGACTTGCCTGCGTCAGGATGGCTGATGACGGCGAAGGTTCTGCGGCGTCGCGCCTCGGCGGAAATACGGGCTGCCGCCGGTCCACCGACGGCCACCGGGACGCCCGGTGCATTCTCGATCATTTCACGTCGATGATATTGGCGGCAGACGCAAAACCGTAATCGTGTCCGACTCCGTCGGCGGCTACCGCGTCGACGGCCCCGTTCAGATCAGCTGTTTCTCCGTCATCCACCTCATGACCGGCCAGCCGACGAATACCGGCAGCCAGCACGTCAGCACCCGGTACAGCAGCACCGACGGCACGGCGATTGCGGCGGGCACGCCGAAGGCCGCGAGCCCGCCGATCAGTGCTGCCTCCACCGCGCCGACGCCGCCCGGTGTTGGCGCGGCCGATGCGAGTGTTCCACCGATCATCGTGACGATGGTGACCGTGACGAAGGAGGTGTCGCCACCGAACGCGGCCACGCTGGCCCATAGGGACAACGCTCCGCTGAGTGTCGTTGCGGCACAACCTAGTACGATGAGTCCAAGTCGTTTGGGTTCGCTAGCCAGTTCGACGAGGTCCTCCGCCACCTCCTTGAGTCGGGGGCGCACGGCGGTGCCCAGCCAGCGCCGCGCCTTCGGCACGAACATGAACGTACCCACCACCCCCAGCGCTGCGCCCGCGATCAGGTAGAGCACCGTCGCCGACGGCACGAACGGCGACAGGTTGGCCGACACGCCCACCACGGCGCTAAAGAAGATCAACAGCGATACGTGGGTGATGACCTGGACCGACTGCTGCAGTGCGACCGCTGTCGTGGCACGCAGCGCCCCGAGGCCGCCCTTCTGCAGAAACCGGGTGCTCAGCGCGAGACCGCCGACGCCGGCCGGCGTGGTGGTGGCAGCGAACTTGTTGGCCACCTGCATGATCAGTAGATTTCGGTAGCTCACCTCCTCCGAGGCGCTCGCCCACAGCGACGCCGCGGAACCGGCGTACCCCAGGCCGGATACCGCCAATGCGAGCAAGGCCCACCACCAGTTCGCCGAGCCCAGTTCGGAGAAGAACGCGGGCACCGTGCTGATGAACGGATAGGCGACGTAGACCAGGGCGACCAGCAACACCAGCTGAATCACTTGATTGCGGTTGAATCGGGTGATCGTCTCCGAGCGGATCTCATCGGCTCCGGTCCGCCGTTTCACCTCGTCGCGCGCGGCCGCCATCACTGCCTTGGCGTCGGTGACGGACTGCTGAAGACGTTGAGGCAGTGCCGATTTCGTGAGTCGCCGGGACGCCGTCAGCACGTGTTCCCTACCGAGGACGTCGATCGCCGCGGCGACCGCGGTTTCCGCTCCGTACAGCGCGGTCGTCGTCACCAGCAGTTGGGCGATGTCCGACTGGAACTGGACCTCGGAGGCGCCGTACTCGGCTTCGGCGAATCCGCCGAAGAGCACTTTGCCGTCCTCGACGGTGATCTCCTTGGCGCGTAGGTCGCCATGGGAGATTCCGTGCGCGTGCAGGACATTGAGGGACTCCCACAGCCGGTCGACCGGGGTCTCGTCCGAGCATGTGGCGATGGCGATCCCGGACGGCGGCGTATGCGCGCGCAGCGTCCAGCCGCGCTCGAGCGAGGTCATCGCCACCGTCGAGGTGTTGGCGACTCCGATGTCGCCGATGGCGATCGTCATGAGGGCCTGGTGCTCGACGGCACGGAGCATCGACGCATGTAGGGGAGCGGATTCGCTGGAGCGCAGCCGCAGCCAGCGCCACAGCTGTCGAAGGGCTCCGCCGCTGCGTTGATGCGGGCTATACAGTTCGACGACGATGGGTGCCCCGACCTCGGCACACTCCGTCGACAGCACCAACGACCCCGGCCCCGCGGGTCGAACCACTGTCATGGCCGACACCACACAATCGCGTCGCGCCAACGCGCGGACGGCGCCCGCGAGGGGCACCTCGAGCGCGGGTGTGCCGACGACCAGCACGGTCAGTGCGCCGACGAACCAGCCGACGGCAAGGCCGAGCAATGAGCGAGCGGGCACTACCGCGCTGACGACGAGGTGTATCGGGACGAACGCCAGCAGCAGCGCCCACCACCAGCGCCGCCAGCGTGACGGCAGCCAGGGGCCCGAGACCGTGAGGACGGCGGCCAGCAACGCGATCCAGCGCGGATCGTCGAGGAACTGGGACAGCAGCGTGTTCAGCCGTTCGGACAGGTCGAAATGCCAACGCGGAGCGGCGATCCCGGTGCTCCTGATGGACAGCGCGAGCACGGCGAGCACTCCGGCCGCGGCGTACGCAGCGAGTAGTCGCCAGTGTCTGCCGACGATCAGACCGATCAGGATCAGGAACGGCAAGGCGAGGATCGCGATGCCGTACGCCAGGTAGACCAGATTCGACTGGGTGGGCGTCAGCACGCCGACTATGCGCGATATCGACTTCTCGAGTGCGACCCAGTCGTTTCGGGTGACCAGCGAACTGGTGACGACGACCGCCAGGAACATGGCTGCGAGGCCGAGTCGGATGAGGTCGTTCGTGCGACGGTGCAACGGCTGCAGCAAGCGGCCCGAAACCGTGATGTCCCGGCCGTCCACGTGCATGTCCCAAGCATCCTAGGCATGGAGCGAAAATCGCCGTTGAATCGCCGCGGTCAGGCCGTGGGCGCGCTCGCGGAACCGCCGTGATCAGCCCACGACTGCGGGGCGCAGGAAATCTCCGGACACCTTGATCGCGGGTGCCGACGTGTCACCGCCGACCACCAACGTTGCGAACGCGATGTCACCGACGATTCCTGCGAACCAGCCGTGTGAGTGCGTGTTGTCGCCGAACTCGGCGGTCCCGGTCTTGCCGCCGAGCCCGGGAATGTCACGCAACTCGGTGGCCGTGCCTTCGGAAACGGTTTGCAGCATCATCGCCCGGAGGCTGTCGGTGATGGCCGGCGGAATCTGTTCGGATGGGATGTTCGCGGTGGTCTTCTCGTCGACGACGAGCGTCGGAGTGATGGTCGACCCGTGACCGAGGCTCGCTTCGGCGACGGCCAGTCCGAACGGGCTGACCGTCACGGTGCCCTGGCCGATGCCGTTTTCGACCTTCTGCGCCGGCGTGTCGGCGTTGGGCACGCGGCCGGTGATGGTGGTGAGGCCGGGGACGGCGTAGTCGACGCCGATCCCGAACATCCGTGCCGCGTTCGGGAGCGCGTCGGCGGGCAGCTTGTCGGCCAGCACGGCCATCGTCGTATTGCACGAGCGCGCGAACGCCGTCGTCAACGGCACAGTGCCCAGGTCGAATTCGTCGTCGTTCGGGATGGTGCGGTTCTCGACGGTGACGCGGCCGGGGCACTCTTCGGGGGTGTCCGGGGTTGCCAACCCGGCCTGCAGTGCGGCTGCGGTCGTGATCGTCTTGAACGTCGATCCAGGTGGGTAGATGCCCGAGAAGGCAATCGGCCCTTGCGCGTTCGCGGCCGGGTTCTGCGCAGCGGCCAGTATCCCGCCGGTGCTGGGGGAGATCGCCACGAGGACGGCTGGGCGGGCTTCGGTGGCCACCGCCTGTTGCGCAAGTAGTTGAAGGCGAGTGTCCAAGGTGGTGCGGATCGGCTTGACGTCACTCGGCGGGGTCGACGTGAGCTCGTCGGTCGGTCGGCCGCCGGCGTCGACGAGCGTCACCGACCAGCCGGCGGCCGCGTCGATCGTCTTCTGCCAGATGTCCTTCAGTCCGTCCATGGCCGGCGACGACAGGTCTCGGTTCGCGGTGAGCAGCGCGCCCTGCTCGGCAACGGCGACTCCGGGGATCTGCGCCACTTGATCGCCGACGAGGGCCAGATCGGCTTCGCGCAACTTGATCACCGTGACGACGTCGTCCTGGGTACCGGTGAACTGGTCGTTGATGGAGTCAGCCGTAATGGACGGGTCGAACTGTTGCAGCAGCGGCGCCAGCACCGGCGCGGAGTCGCGATGGTCCCGGGCCAGATTGACCACGCCGATGGTCTGCCACGTCAGCAGGGGCTGGCCATCCCTGTCCACGACCGGGGTGAGGAAGTTCTTGTCGTCGCTGTACTGAAACGTCACTCCGGGACGGAGCTTGGGGTGCAGTGCGGTCGGGGACCACTGGATGTGCCAGTCGTCGCCGGATTTCTCGGCGGTCGCGGTCGCGTCGTAGCGCAGAGTGCGACCGGGGCCGAGGGTCCAGGTGTAGGCGAGCTTCGCCGTGGCCCGCTGGCCGCTGGAATCGTCGGGTTCGGTGGTTTCGCTGACGTCGACGGCGACCGACGCGTTCTTCCCCATGCCGTCGAACATCGAGGTGATGACGGGTCCCGCGGCAGCAGGGTCGCTGGTGTCCGCCGCGGCTGCGTTCGCATCCTTGCGCTGCAGCGCCTCGGCGAATGCCCTCACCGTGCCTTCCGGGCCGCTACTCGAGAAGAGTGAGCACCCCGTCGGCGTGGAGAGCAGGACACACAGCAGGAGGGTCAACACACGGCGTCGAGTCATGGCACCTCGAGGGTAACCGCGACTCTCGACCCTCGGCGGCGCGTCGTCAGACGCGGACCCGTGCGAACCAGGCGCTCACCGCAGCGTGAACCCGGCGTCGAGCGGCCACGAGGTGCCGGTGATGAACCTGCCCGCGTCGGAGACCAGCCACGCCACCGCCCCTGCGATCTCCTCGGGTTGCAACAGCGCAATGGGCAGGGCGTTCTGCTGGGTGGCGAGCCAAGGATCGTTGGCCGCGGCCAGCGCGATGGTCGCCTCGTTGATGATCATGTCGGTGGCGACGCCGCTGGGATGGATCGTGTTGACCCGGATCGATTGCGGTGCAAGTTGACTCGCCCAGCCCTGCATCAGCGCTACCAGTCCGCGCTTGGATGCGGCGTAGGCCTGGAGCCCGGATCGTTCGGTGCCCGACGCCTTGATTCCCTGCGTGGAACTCGTGAGCACGATGGATCCGCCGCGCCCACCCGCGATCAGAGCCGGAATGGCCGCGTCGACTGTGTTCCAGACGCCGACCAGGTTGACATCGACGATGTCTCGGAACGTCCGACGTCGATCGTCGCTGTCGGTCACTCGGATGATGCCGGCGTTTGCGATGACGATGTCGAGTCGTCCGAATTCGCGAAACCCTTCGGCGACGACGGCGTCCATCGCTTCGGCGTCGCGCACGTCGGCCGTGCGCGCCACGATCCGACGACCTTGGCTCTCAACCAGTTTCACTGTTTCCGTCAGGTCTTCGGCGGTCGCACCCGGATAGTCGGTGACCTCGAACCCCGCGCAGACGTCGATGGCGATGATGTCGGCGCCCTCGCTGGCGAGCTTGGCTGCGTGCGCCCGGCCCATGCCGCGGGCGGCGCCGGTGATGAAGGCGACCTTGCCATCGAGGTTGCGCGCCGTCATTGCTTCTTGCTCCTCACGTCCGCGTCATTGGCCCTTCGGGAAGTTGACGTCCTTGGTGACCGCCTCCCATTCGTCGATCGAGGCACTCATTTCGCCGAGTTTGTCGCGCACGGCCTTCAGTACGTCGCGTCCGAGCAGCAGTCGCAGCGGCGGTTCGTCGAGCGTGGTCACCATGAGCACGGCTTCGGCGACCTTGCGTGGATCGCCCGGCAGGTGGTTGGCGAACTCCTTGATCATGGTTTTGCGAGCACCTACGTTCTCGTCGTAATCGCTGATCGGAGTTGACGATTCCTGCATCGACCGAGCGGCCCAGTCGGTGCGGAATGCACCTGGCTCGATCGCCGTCACCTTGATTCCGAGCGGTCCGACCTCCTTCGACAGCGCCTCGGTCAACGCCTCGAGGGCGAACTTGGTCGAGGAGTAGTAGGCGTTCGGGGGGTTGGCCACCAGCCCGGTCATCGACGAGATGTTGATGATGTGACCGGAACCTCTGGCGCGCATGGCCGGCAGCACCGCCTTCAACGTGTCCACCACGCCGAAGTAGTTGGTGTCGAAGAGTCGGCGCACCTCGGCGTCGTCCCCCTCCTCGACGGCCGACATGTATCCGTAGCCGGCGTTGTTCACCAGGACGTCGATCCCGCCGAAGGCCGCCTCCGTCGCGGTGACCGCGGCGACGATCTGGTCATGGTCGGTCACGTCGAGGGACAGCGCGAGTGCGCGGTCCCCGAACTCGTCGACGAAGTCTGCAACGGCTTCTTGCCTTCGTGCCGTCGCGGCGACGCTGTGGCCGGCTTCCAGTGCAGCGCGGGCGATCTCGCGGCCGATGCCGGTCGAGCACCCGGTGATCAACCAGCGGGCCATCAGATCGTCCCCTCGGGTAGCCGGCGAAGATACGCCGCGCGGCGGTCGGCGAGCTCTGTCGCCCGCTCGTCCGCGGAGACCCGAGGCAGTGCCGGCACTTCGGAGTCCAGGTCGGCGAGTTTGACGACCCGACCGCGCGCGCCCAGGTCCTCCTTCGGTCCGTCCGCGCCGAATTCGGCCATCCGCAACGTGAGGATGGCCTCGTTGAGCCCGTCTGAGTCGATCCAGTTCGCCACGCCCGGATCGACGGCGGAGATGACGTATGTGTAGGTGCCGTCCTCGTTGGCCACCGACTGCGCCTTGTTCAGACTGCCGGTCCGGTCGACGAGGTCCAGCGTGGTGCCCCAGATGTTGCTCAGCGGCACGGTGAAGTACTCGGCTCCGCCGTCGCTGACGTCCACGACGAAGGCCTCGTCGGGCCGCAGGTCGAAGCGGCCCATCACGTACACCTGATTGCGCATCGCACCCACCCGGTCCGCCGACCAGGCGAGGTTGAACTTGTTCGGCTCCATCTTGTAGACGCCGTGGCTGAGCTTGCCGGTGAAGTTGGCGAAGTACGCCATCATGTCCGCGGTCGCATCGGCCTGCTCGTCAAGGGTCCGCGCCGGAATCGACGGCGCCGCGCCGAGTCGTTGCACCGTCAGGTGATTCGGGTCGTCGCGGTCCCAGTTGAGCAGCACGTCGCGGATGTAGAACTCGTGCGCCTCCGGCGTGGACTGCACGTGGTTGGGCCGACCCCCTGCGGGATCGGAGTCGACGGTGATGGTGAACGACCCGTCGGATTCGACGTCCATGGTGCGGCCGTTGAGTACGGCGACGGTGCCCATGTTGGCGTCCCACAGCGTGAAGTAGTTCTCGGTCATGCGATTCTCGCCGACGCGGCCGCGGATCTCGTAGCGCTCGTCGCCGGAAATCGGTATCACCCGGTAGACGCTGTCGGGATTGTCGATGCCCCAACGTGATCCGGGGATCGAACGGCCACCCACGGGATGACCCAGCCGGGTGATGCAGCTGACCTTCGGTCGAAGCTTGTCCTGGTTGGACGACCACACCGCCGCAGAGAACATCACTTCGGCGAATGCGTCGTCGAAGCGAGCGCGCATGGCATCGGAGGCCTTCGCCCGCCCGAGCCAGGTCTCGGCGACGCTGCGATACGCCGCCTTCACCGTCGGGTGGGCGGTGAGCTCCAGCGCCGCCAGCTCCTGTTCGTGTTGCGACGCCGTCGCGACGGCGTCATCCGTGTGCTTCGTCAAATCTCCTCCTCGCGTGCGGGTGCCATCAGTCCTCCAAGGTTGGGTAGTGGAGCGAAACCGCGCGTTGTAGACCGCGAACCGCTCATCGATCTGGGCATCGCTGAGCCCGAAGTCGGGTGCCGCGTAGGACGGGCGGGGACGCTCGCGTGGACGCTCGGCGAGCCAGCGCCGCATTGCCGACTCTGCGTCGGCGGTCAGCGGCACGTCGAGCGCGTCGTACACGCGGGACACCTGCCCGATCGGATCGGCGACCGCGTCGGCGAACTCGATGTCGGTGCATCGCGCCGCGTCGTCGGCCCAACCGTCGCGGGTGGCCATCGCACGGTCGTTGGTCCACCCCATCCGCATCAACCACTCGGCGCCGACGCGATGACGGTCCACGCGGTCGGCGTGCATCGCATGCAGGGTGGCGTTGAGACTCGCCCCCGACGGAATCGTGTCGCGGGGGTCGCGGTGCATGTGCACGACGTGCACGTCGGGAAACTGGTTCCGCAGCGCATCGAGATAGCCAAGGTGCGCTGGGGACTTGAGTACCCACCGCTGCGCGGTCTGGGTGCCTCCAGCGCCTTTGCTCCTCGCGTGCGCCTGCCGCTTCTGCCACTGCAGGAACTGCAGCATCCGATGGAGATACGCGTATGCCGGTGCGAAGTCCTGATCGTCGATCCAGCTTCGGTACTCGGGCACGTGTGCGCCGGACTCTGGCACGTGGGAGAGGAACGCATCCGACAGGAACACGATCTCCTCTTCGGGCTCGCGGGCATACATGGGGTGGATGGCGAACAGTTCCGGGGCCAGCTCGCGCGACGTCGCCTCGCGCTTCTCGCTGATCGCGATGCGGGGATCCTCGCGCTCGGTCCACTGGTAGTCCAGCTTGGGCGCGACCTCCACCACCTCCCACCCGTAGGCGCAGTGAAACCGGTGATCGGCGGCCAGTAGCCGTTGCAATAGCGTCGTACCGCTGCGCATCATGCCGACCACCACTATGGGCGCGACGATCTTCTCCTGCGTGATCTCGGGATGCCGACTGATCCAGGCCTCGGCGCGCAGTCGCATCCGCAGGCTGTGTACGAGTCCCGAGCGCAGGATGTGCACGCCGATGTCGTTCAGGTCGGCGGCGGCGTAACTGTCGGCAAGCACCTCCAGCGGCGCCTCGAACGGCAACGGCCCCCAGTCCTGCAGCCCCTCTTTCTGCTGCGCGGTGGTCGCGAGCCGACCCGCGTCGAAAGGGTGCACCACGGGGTCAGAACTTCAGGTGGTGGCTGGTGTCGCCGATCTGATCGACGTACATGATCCGGGTGTCGAACCACCACGAGCCGTCGACGATGTGGAAGGTGTCGCGATAGTGCCCCGTCACGATGATCTGCAACGGCAGGTCCGGGGTTGCCTGGGTGACGCAGTAGTAGGCGCTGCCCTGTGCGGTTCCGGCCTCGTCGTCGACGTGGATCAGCACGTTGCTGGTCAGGTGCTTGGTCTTGGGCGTGCCGTCGTCGTAGAGCCGGGTCGCCATGTCGTACATCTTGCGCACCCCGGTCGTGCCGGTGAAGACCGTTTCCGGGGGGCCGTCCTCCATGCCGCAGATCCGGCCGTGCGCGAAGAGCGCAGCCACCCCGTCCAGGTCTCCGGCGTCGAGACGTTCGGCGTAGGTGTAGACCAGGTTTTCGATCTCGCGGGCGCTGTCACTCATCGGGAGGCTCCGCCTCTTCGCCCACGTCCGGCAGTGGAACTCCGCGTCGACGGGAAGTCGGTAGACCCGGTCAAATTTGCTGTCATTTCCCCGGTAGACAACCAGGCCGAATGTGTCATGTCAACGATCGAGTACCCGATTGGCGATCTTCGCTCAGCCGCGGGCGAGCGCCCATCGGATGCCGCCGACCAGCGTCCGACCGGCCAGCCGGACCGCAGTGGCTTCCACCGGCGGCAGGTAGGGCAGTCGCAGCGGCAGTCGCGCCCAGGCGGGCAGCATGGCGACCGACGTGGCGGCCAGTAGTCCGTACGGCGGTCGCGCCAGGAGTGGCAGCGGGGGTGTCAGCAGCAGGAACCTCGCAGCCTCCCTGGCGGCTGGGGTGCCGCGGAGTTCGGGTCGGTAGGCCGACATCCGCTGTGCCAACTCCCGTTCACTGCGCGGTGGATCGATCACACCCAGCGCCTCGGCGACCCGCGCGGTGTCGTCGACGTATTCGTCACGGCCCCGTTGATCCAGCGGCGCCGCTCCGTAAAGCTGATGCGCGACAAGGAAACTCTCGATCTCGGCGATGTGCACCCATTCCAGGAGGTGCGGGTCGGAGGCTTCGTAGCGCCGCCCGTCCGGAGCCGTCCCGTGCACGTGCCGGTGAATCCCGCGAACCTTGTCGACGGCCCGCTGGGCGTCCTCCGCCGGTCCGAACGTGGTGACCGCGAGAAACTTGCTCGTGCGCTGCAGCCGTCCCCACGGATCTCCCCGATAGTCGGAGTGTTCGGCGACGCCCGCCATTGCCAGCGGATGCAGAGACTGCAGCAGCAGAGCGCGCAGTCCGCCGACGAACATCGAGGCGTCGCCATGGACCCGCCTGATCGGGCGGTCCTCGCCGAACCAGCGAGGGCCGGGCGTGTCGTGAATCCGAACGCGGTTGGCCGGGCCGTCGGGGCCTGCCACCATGCCAAACAGTCGTTGGCCCAGGCCATCACGCACACTGGTCAATCCTGGAATCGCCACGGCAACGACAGTACGCCGGTGAATCGTGACTACGGCCTCGTAACTGCGGTGGCTGTGCCTCGCCGTGCAGGCTACGTTTCAGAGACCGTAATCGGGAGGTGAGGCCGTGGCGACGTTGGTTTCGCTCAACGTCGGGATGCCCAAGGACATCGCGTGGAAGGGCCGGACGGTTCACACCGGTGCTTGGAAGCAGCCCGTCGAGGGACCTCGGATGGTCCGCAGGTGCAACGTGGACGGCGACGGCCAGGGGGACCTCGGCGGGCACGGCGGCGAGAATCGAGCGGTCCTGGTGTACCAACTCGACTCGTACCGGCACTGGGCCGACGAACTCGGCCGTGACGACCTGGCGCCGGGACACTTCGGCGAGAACTTCACCGTCGACGGCCTGCCCGACGACGAAGTCTGCGTCGGTGACCGCTTCCGAATCGGCGACGCGGTGTTCGAGGTCACCCAGCCGCGGGTGACGTGTTACCGCGTCGGCATCCGCATCGGGGTGCCGAACATGGCCTCGCTCTTGGTGTCTCACCATCGTCCAGGCTTTTACCTACGAGTGGTGACCGAGGGCGAGGTGGCGGCCGGCCAGGAGATCGTGAAGGTCGGTTCGGATCCCGAAGCGGTCACCGTGGCCGAGCTCGACGCCCTGCTCTACCTCCCCGGTCATTCGCGCGACGCCCTCGAGCGCGCTCTACGGATCCCCGCACTCAGCCCCGGCTGGAAGGCCTCGCTCGAGAACCTGGCCAAGCAGGCCGACGACCCGTCGACGACGTCGGGCAACACCGGACTGACGTCCGCCGCGATGAGCCCGCCGCCCGCGTGGACGGGTTTCCGGCCGTTGGTGGTCACCGGGATTCACGACGAAAGCGTCCACGTTCGGTCGGTGTCGCTGGCAGACCCCGCTGGTGGCAGCTTGCCCGTTTGGCTTCCGGGTCAGTCGATCACCTTGCGGCTCAAGCCCGATGACGAGACGACCGTCATCCGCAACTACTCCCTGTCGAACTTGCCGGACTCCGGTGCCTACCGCATCGGCGTCAAACGGGAGCCGAACGGACGCGGTAGTGGCTACCTCCACGCGCGGGTGGCGGTCGGCGACGTGCTCGACGTTGCCGCACCGCGGGGCACGTTCTTCCTCGCCGACGGCGACCGTCCGGTGATCCTGTTGTCCGCGGGAGTCGGGATCACTCCGGTGCTGTCCATGTTGTGCGCGCTTGCCGAATCGGATTCGTCGCGTGAGGTGTGGTGGTTGCATGGCGCCCGGGACCGATCGGAGGATCCCTTCGCCGACGAGACCCGCGGGCTCCTGAACCGGTTGCCCGGCAGTCGGTTCCAGGTCTTCTACAGCCGACCGGCCGCATCCGACCGGGTCGGGCTGGACTACACCGCGGCGGGTCGACTGTCAGTCGACGCATTCGGCACCCTCGGACTGCCGCGGGACGCCGAGGCGTACCTTTGCGGTCCCGCCGACTTCATGGCTCTGCTCACTGCCGGCTTGGTGGAGTACGGGCTCGACGCCGCCCGCATCCACAGCGAAACCTTCGGCGCCGCAGCAGCACTCACGCCGGGCATTGCCGCGTCGTCGTCGATTTCACCGCACTTGCCGTCTGGTTCTTCGGGGCCGGGGCCTGACGTCGGCTTCGCACGCAGCGGTCTCACCGCGCCCTGGGGGCCGCAGTACGAGAGCCTGCTCGAGTTCGCCGAGGCATGCGACGTGCCCACACGGTGGTCGTGCCGGACGGGCGTCTGCCACAACTGCGAAACGGCGCTGCTCTCGGGGTCCGTCCGCTACGACCCAGAACCGCTGGAACCGCCTGCGGATGGGAATGTCCTGATCTGTTGTTCGACCCCGGCCGACGCCATCGTTCTCGACCTGTGACCGCTACCCGAGTTTGAAGCCGGTATAGCCGCCCGCGGCGATCTCGTCGCAGCGCCGCCGATACTCCGGGATGCCTCCGGAGTAACCCATGTACATCCGCTTCTTGCCCGGAACGTTGCCGCCGTTGTACCAGGAATTGCACGACGGGTGGACGAGCACCGTGGCCGCGACGATCGACGTGGCGTGCTCGATCCACTCCTGCTGTGCCGATGGCAGCGCCTCGATGGTGCGATGCCCGTTCGTGCGTAAGAAGGTGATGCAGTCGGCGATCCATTCCACGTGTTGTTCAAGGGCGGCAACGAAGTTCGATGCAGCCGACGGACTGCCCGGACCCTGGACCGTCAGTAGATTCGGGAATCCGGCGACCGCCAAACCGAGGTACGACATCGGCCCTTCGGTGGCCCAGTAGTCCCGCAGCAGAACGCCATCGCGGCCGCGGACGTCGATGCGCGTCAGCGCACCGGTCATCGCGTCGAACCCGGTGGCGTACACGATGACGTCGAGGTCGTGGAAGCCCTGCTCGGTCTGGATCCCCGTCGGCGTGACCGCGGTGATCGGCCCCTTGCGCAGGTCGACGAGGCTGACGTTGGCGCGGTTGTAGGTCTCGTAGTAGCCCTGGTCGATGATCGGCCGCTTGCACGCGAACGGGTGAGTCGGCACCAACGCAGCAGCGGTCGCGGGATCCTCGACGATGCGGGCGATGGCCTCGCCATACAGTGCGGTGGCCATCCGGTTGGCCTCGATGTCGAAGAAGATGTCGCCCCAGTCCAGCGCGCCCATCACGCCGCGCTCCTCGATGGCGCGCAGCTGGTCTTCGCGTGACGCAGACTTGATCGGTGGACGGGCGAGCATGTTGATCAGCACGGAGAACGCCGACAACCGCGCGGCGCCGACGGGGTGTTCCCTTTGCGCCGCACGTATTTCGCCATAGTTCGCCTTGAGTTCGTCGAGCTCGCCCGGCTCGAACGGGCGGACCTGCCAGGGCAGGGTGAATGCGGCGGAACGTTGGAACACCGTGAGGTGGCCCGCCTCCTTCGCGACGACCGGGATCAATTGCACACCGGTGGAACCGGTTCCGATGACGCCGACGCGCTTGCCGGTGAAGTCGAAGCCTTCGTCGGGCCAGCGGCTGGTGTACAGCGACGGGCCCGCGAAGGCGTCCATGCCCGCGATGGCGGGTTCCAGCGGCACCGACAGGATGCCCGACGCCGCGACGACGAACGGTGCGACGTACGTGTCGCCCGCTTCGGTCTCGAGCACCCACTCGGCGGCGTCCTCGTCGAATGTCATCGCGACGACGTGGGTGTGCAGACGGATGTCGCGACGCAGGTCGAGTCGGTCGGCGACGAACTGGAGGTAGGCCTGGATCTCCGGCTGGGCGGGCATCGACTCGGTCCAGACCCACTCCTGCTGGATTTCGTCGGAGAAGCTGTACGAGTACTCGATGCTCTCGATGTCGCACCGCGCCCCGGGGTAGCGGTTGAACAGCCACGTGCCACCGATGTCGTCGGCCCTCTCCAGCACACAGGTGCGCAGGCCGCGCGCCCGCAACTCGTGCAGCATGTAGAGGCCGGAGAACCCGGCGCCGATGATCACTGCGTCGAACCGGGTGTCCTCGTCGACAGCCGCCATGTCGTCCTCCTTGAAGCTGGGCTCGCCCACCTTACCGAAAGGTCTACAGTAGGGTCCAGCATTCGGCGCCGGAGTAACGGAGGCCACCCGAAAGCGGCTGTCGGGCTCACGCTGTGCGCGCACGCCGTCCTACGCTATCGCGTCGGTGGCACTGGGCTGCCCCCGCAACGGCGACGGCTTCGTGGACGGCTATCTCGCGCGGTGTACGGGCAGCGGTGCGTCCAGCCCTCGGCGTCACGGGTCCAAGCAGGCGGGTTCGGCGTCTACGCGAAGGGGCCGGGTTCGACAATCCGAAGCGCCCCGTAGCCGGGCCGCACCGGCGAATGGATCACACCAGTTGCCCTGCGGCCGCCGCGTCTGGCCCCGCTACGCCGCGAGGGCGGCGGTTTCGGGCTGAACCGCGCGTCGCGATCGACCGAAATCGTTTGGTAGCGAGAGACGGAACACCTTCTTCCACGCGGAGCCGACCTGCTTGACCATCGGCCCGCTGACATAGGTCAGCCCGTAGCGCTCGAAGAGTGCTTGGACCTTCGGCGCGATTTCCTGGTAGCGGTTGCTCGGCAGGTCCGGGAACAGATGGTGTTCGATCTGGAAGGATAGGTTGCCGGTCATGAAGTGCAGCAATCGGTTTCCCGTGATGTTGGCTGATCCGAGCATCTGGCGCAGGTACCATTCGCCGCGAGTCTCGCCGTCGATCGAGCGCTTCTCGTAGGTCTGCACGCCTTCGGGGAAGTGGCCACACATGATGACCGAGTGCGTCCACAGGTTGCGGACCAGGTTGGCCGTCAAATTGGCGGTCAGCGTGGTGACCGCTGACGGTCCGGACAGCAACGGATGCAGCACGTAGTCCTTGGTCATCTGCTTGCGAATCTTGTGGAGCACGTTCTTGCCTTGGCGGCGGAATTCGTCTTTGTCCGTCTTGCCCTTGAGATATTTGCCGATCTTGAGATCGTAGGCGGCGATTCCGTACTGGAAGAGGCAGGCATTGATGAAGTTCCACAGCGGTTGCGCGAGGTAGAACGGCATCCACCGTTGGTCCTCGTCGACCCGCATGATGCCGTAGCCGAGGTCCTCGTCCTTGCCGATGACGTTGGTGTAGGTGTGGTGGATCTCGTTGTGCGAGTGCTTCCACATGTCGGAGGGGGAGGCGTTGTCCCATTCCCAGGTGGTCGAGTGGATCTTGTTGTCGCGCATCCAGTCCCATTGTCCATGCATCACGTTGTGGCCGATCTCCATGTTCTCGACGATCTTGGCGACAGACAGTCCTACCGTGCCTGCCAGCCACGCCGGCGGAAACAGCGAGAACAGCAGCACGGCCCGGCTGCCCAGTTCGAGCTTGCGTTGAAAGTCGATGACGCTGCGGATGTAGTCCGCGTCGCGTTCTCCGCGGGTGTCGATGACGTGCTGGCGGATGGCATCGAGTTCGCGGCCCAGGGTTTCGATGTCGTCGACGCTGAGGTGGGCGATCGGATTGTGCTGCTGGCGTTGCAATGTCGTCATGTCGCTGTCCTTAAAGATCGATGTCGCAGGTGCCTGCTGCTGCGGTCACGCAGGTTTGGATGACCACCCCGTCACCCGGAGCGGCGGTCGTGATGTCGCCGTTGCGGAGGTCGCGTACGGCCCCTTGTCGAAGCGGTGCCACGCAGCCGAAGCAGATGCCCATCCGGCATCCGGACGGCATCAGAACGCCGGCGGCTTCGCCTGCGTCGAGCAGCGTCTGGTCGCCGGGGGTGTCGAGGACGGTCGTGGACTTGGTGAAGGTGACGGTGCCCCCGTCACCAGCGGTTACTACCGTGGGCCGGAATCGTTCGGTGTGCAGGCGCTCGGGCATGCCGTGGTCGCTCCAGTGCTGCTCGAGCGCGTCGAGCATGCCGGTCGGTCCGCATGCCCACGTCTCGCGCTCGGACAGGTCGTCGACGAGCGTGTCGAGCTCGGCGTTACTGAGCATGCCGTCGATGTCGGTGTGCTTCTCGATCAACCGGATTCGGCCTTGGCGAGCCATCATGCGCAGTTCGCCGGCGAAGATCACGTCCTCAGGCCCAGGAGCGCTGTGTACGACCACGACGTCGGTGATCCGGTCGGGCAGGTTGCGCAGCATTCCCATCACCGGGGTGATGCCGCTGCCCGCCGTGAGGAACAGGATCTTGGAGGGTGCGTCGGTCGGCAGAGTGAATTCCCCTGCGGCGTGGTCGAGTTGAACGATGGTGCCGACCGCGACCCGTCGTACCAGGTGGTTGGAGACCTTGCCCGCGGGGATGGCCTTGACGGTGATCGCGATGCAGCCGTCGGGCCGGTCGGTCTCGGACGTCAGCGAGTAGGCCCGCCATTGACGGACGCCGTCGACGTCGACGCCGATGCGGATGTACTGGCCGGGCGTATGGGTGCGCCAGCCGCGACCCGGTTTGATCACGAGGCTGACCGAGTCGCGGGTCTCGGGATGGATCGCGACGATGCGGCCGCGGAGGGCGACGCCTGAGCGCAACGGATCGATGACGTCGAGGTAGTCGGCGGGCACCAGGGGGGTGGTGACTCGTTCGGCGAGCCGGAGGACCCGGTCGCGCAGCGTGCCCAGCGGTGTTGCCCTGGGTGCTGTTGTGGTCATGACCCCACTATTGCTGCACTAGGGGTATAAAGTCTTGGCATGTCGAGGTGAACGATCATCCATTCTTTGTTCTTAAGGAACAGTTCATGACGGACGTGTTACCCCCCAGCGAGAGTCGCCTGGTGAGCGGTCTGGCCCTGAATGACCAGGTGGTAGCCGCTTTGCAAGCGGGCTTGCCCGAGGTCGCCGAGCGCACTGTGGCTGCGGTCACAGTGGAGGTGCCGAGTTACGCGGACGCGTTCAGCGGTCGGATGGGCCAGCGAATCGAGAGTGCCGTGCAGATGGCGCTTGGGGCCTTTCTGCAACTGGCTGCCCGGTCGCACGAGTCCGACCCAGGGCCGCCGCTCGCCCCCGCGCTTGACGGCGCCTACGAGCTCGGCAGAGGCGAGGCACGTCAGGGACGATCGATGGACGCGCTGCTGTCGGCTTACCGCGTCGGAGCCCGAGTGGCATGGCGGGAGTTGTCGGGTACCGCCGTTAACGGGGGTCTTCCGCCGCTGACGATCGCGCGTTTCGCTGAACTGGTCTTCGCGTTCATTGACGAGCTCTCCGCGGCAAGCGTTTCGGGCCACGCCGACGAACTCGCGTCATCGGATCGTGAGCGGCGGCGGGGGCTCGACCGCCTTGGTCACCAGCTACTGGCGGGGGCACCGACCGATGCCCTGCTGGCGAGCGCAGAGCACGTCGGATGGATCCCGCCGGACACACTGACCGCCGTGTTGGTGCCGTCCACCCAGATGCGCGGTCTCGTGTCGCGCTTCGGCCAGTCCACGCTGCAACTCAGCGAGGATCTTCCAACCATTGACACAGCAGAAGCCGTCGTCGTGCTACTCCTTCCAGACATGCACGGCACCAACCGTTCTCGGCTTTTACGAGAGATGCAAGGCCGGCGGGCGGTGGTCGGCCCAGCTCGCCCATGGACCCAGGTCCAAGCCTCCTACCGTCGAATCCTGCAAGCCCGGGAGGTGCTGCCGCCCGGCGATGACGCCGGCGCACTAGACACCGAAGCGCACCTCGTGGAACTCGTCCTCGGCGGCAATCCCGACGCCGCCGAGGAACTGCGCCGCAACGTCCTCGCGCCGCTAATGCAGTTGCGCCCGTCCGTCGCCGACCGGCTCGCCGAGACGCTTCGGTCCTGGCTGTTGCACCAAGGCCAGCGCGATGCCGTTGCGGCAGAACTCTTCATCCACGCCCAGACCGTTCGCTACCGCATGACCCAAATCCGCGAGCTCTTCGGCGACCGCCTCAATGACCCGCGGGCCATCTTGGAACTCGTCGTGGCGCTGTCGGTCCCGAGCGCTGCGCGATTGTCGGCTGAGTCGTCATAGCCGTTGCCGCCATCTCCTGCGCGAATCGGTAACTCACATGCGCAATTCAAGTAAACGGCACGGTCCGAAGACTTCAGCCGCGCCCGCCTAGCGGTAGCGCTGGGCCACACGTTGCCGGTGCTCGGCGGGGGAGCCGAACAGTGCCCGGTTCAGCGCGGCGCGTTTGAGATACACGTGCACGCCGCTCTCCCACGTGTAGCCGATGCCACCGTGCAACTGCATCGTCTTGCCGACGACGTCGACGGCCATGCCGCATGCGTAGGACTTGGCCATCGACGCCGCGCGCGACGAGTCGGTCCCCTGGGCCACCTGCGCGACGGCTGCATCGACCAACTGCCGCGCCACGGACGTCTGCACCAACATGTCGGCGCACGCGTGCTTGACCGCCTGGAACGAACCGATGGGACGGTCGAACTGACGGCGCACCTTCACGTAGTCGACCGTCGCCGCGAGCATCGCCTCGGCGACGCCAAGGCTGTCGCAGGCGATCGCGACAGCCGCCCGGTCGCGCAACATTCCGGGATCGGCGGCCAATGGCCATGATTCGGATACCGCAGCTCCGTCGGCCGTTACGACCGCCAGTGCGCGCGTTTCGTCGAGAACCGGCTGTGCGGTCACGGACAACTCGGGGGAAGTGACGACGACGGGGTGGCCGTCGTCGTCGGCCAGCAGCAGCAGAACCTCAGCGCCCCTGGCATCCGGTACGAATTCGGCTTGACCCGACACCACGCCACCGGTCACGGTGAAGCCCGAGGCAAATGCGGCGGTCGCCCCCGAACCGATCCGCCCCAACAAAGTGTCCCGGGTATCGTTGGGCGACAACGCCGTCAGTGCCCCGACGGCGAGTATCGTGCCGAGGTACGGGGTCCGAGCGCTAGCGCGGCCGAGCTCCTCTAGCAGGATCGCCGTTTCGACGAACGATGCACCCGCCCCACCTAGCGACTCTGGCAGCTCGAGTCCCGTCCACCCCGCGGCCGTAAGCTGTCGCCAGTCGACGTCGTCTCCGGCCTTGCCGAGCAGATCGCGCGCGACCGCCCGCAGTTCGTCGTGGAACTCACGCAATTCCGACATCACGCGCTCGCTGGTTCCCGCGGGAGGCCCAGCCCGCGCTCGCCAATGATGGTGCGCTGGATTTCGCTAGCCCCACCGGGAATCGTCCACTCCCACGAGCCGATGAAGTCCAGCGCCCAGGCGCCCGACTCCCATCCACTCGACATCGGTTTGGTCAGTACGGTATGCGCGGACAACCCGGCGACGTCGGTCGCGAAGTCGGTGATCCTTTGCAGGAGTTCGCTGTAGAAGAGCTTGACGATCGACGGGTCGGCAGGTCCGACGCCGCCGGCCTCATGGCCTTCGACCACGTTGCGGCACAGCCCACGTAGTCCTGTGAGCTCGATCTCGAACTGCGCCAACCGATCCCGAACCGACGCGTCATCGAGGGGACGGCTACCGTCGGGACGCGTGCGGGCGCAGTCCTCGACCAGCCAGCGGAATCCGGCGTTGCCTAGCCGTTCGGCCAACTCGAGCATCGTCATGCCGCGCTCGGCGCCCAGCGTCGCCTGTGCGACCTGCCATCCCGCATTCTCGGCCCCGATGAGATTGGCGGCAGGGATCGCCACGTCGTTGAGAAATACCTCGCAGAAGTGCGAGTCGCCGATGGCGTTGCGGATCGGGCGCACGTCGATTCCGGGAGTCGTCATGTCCATCAGGAAGTACGAAATGCCCTTGCGCTTGGGGGCGTCGGGGTCGGTGCGGGCCAGGAGCAGGCACCAGTCGGCATGCAATCCGCCACTGGCCCACAGCTTCTGGCCGTTGACGAGGAATGTCTCGCCGTCGCGGCGGGCGGTGGTGCGCAGCGCCGCCAGATCCGAGCCCGCCTCCGGCTCGGAGAAGCCTTGGACCCAGATCTCGCCGTCGAGGATCGCGGGTAGGTGCCGCCGGCGCTGCTCGTCGGTGCCCGCGACCAGCAACGTCGACGCCGCGTGGTGAATCCCGACGAACGCCAACACCAGTCGAGGCGCATCGTGAGCGGCCAACTCCTGATACAGCACGATCTGCTCGCCGACCGACATGCCGCCGCCCCACTCGCGCGGCCAGTGTGGAACTGCGAAGCCCGCGGCGTGAAGTTCGGCGAACCAAGCCTTCTGGAACGCGACGAACTCGGCGTCACTCACGCCGGTCTGAGCCGCGCGCCAGTCGGTGGGCACGTGCTCGGCGCACCATTGACGTACGTGCTCGCGGAACTCGGTGAGGTCGTCGCTCACGACATGACCGACCGGTCGGCACCGAAGAGCCCGGTGAGCCCGTTGCGGCCGATCCGCCGCGTAAGCACGTCGCGCGTGGCTGAGAGGCCAAAGGGCAAGCGCCGCAACGGCTGACTGTACCGGGACAGCCAGGACAGCGTGGTCTCGTCGCAGAACCCGACCGCCCCGTGAAGCTGGTGCGTCACGCGGAACACCACCTCGGCGGCCTCCAACGCCGCCATCCGAAGCGCAAGCGCATCCTCGATGGCGTCGGCCCGCCCCGCGCCCACGCTCCACAGCGCGTACTTGGCGAGCATCTCCAGCCCGGCGCGTTCCACCTCACCGTCGGTCAACTGGAACTGCACGCTCTGGAATCCCGACAGCGGCTGTCCGAACTGATGGCGCGACTGGACGTGCGCGATGGTGAGTTCCAATGCACGGTCGAGCATTCCGAGCAACGTCCAGCAGGGCAGCACCAACGCCAGTGCCACGTCGCCGCGACCGTCACCGTCCAACGCAGTGAGGTCCAGTTGTGCGACGAACGCTGGGTCCTCCCCGACCAGTCCGGCCACCTCGCTGCGTCGACCGTCCAACGTGACTGCCGCCCAGCGGATGTCGACGCCCCTGATGGCCGCGGCGGGCCGGTTGTCGGCGACGACGATCAATCCGTCGGCGTCCAATTCCGTCGATCGGGACAGTCGCTCGGCGACGGGGTAGGGGAGCGCCCAGTAGCCGGCGCTGCGGCACAGCGCCGCGGCGGCCTCGAGTGAGTCGGCATCGTCCCGCGGTTCGAGGTCCCACGCATCGAGATCGGCCAGCACGCCGCCGGCCAGCGCGTCGCGCATCGTCGGGTCGGCTTCGGCGCGCTGTGCCAACTCGTCGCCGCCCGCTGCCTCGAAGGCTCGGAGTGCTTGCTGCCCGAACTCCTTGGCTTCGGCGGAGAGTTCGGTGATCATCGCGCCGCCAACATCGAACGCGACAGCAGGATGCGTTGCATCTCGATGCTGCCCGAGGAGACGGTGGCAGCCTGCGAATAGCGCCAGTGGTCGTCGACCTCCCTGCGGAACAACGCGGCGGCAGTTCCGGTGTCGGTATCGGGTACCTCGGCGGCGAGTTCCATCAGCACCTCTGCACTGTCCTGGTCCAGCTTGGTGACGGCGATGCGGTACGCCGCCACGTCGGTGGGCTTCACCTGGCCGTCGCTCTGCAGCGACACCAGCCGGTAGGCCAGTAGCCGCGCGCGGCGGCAATGCGTCAGCATCCGGGCCCAGCGTCCGCGAAGTTCGGTGGGTACGTCGTCCCATCGCTCGGCGAGAACGGTCGGCGCCAACTGAAGCAACCGCTCGCAGCGCGCGTACCGGGCGATGCCCAAGCGCTCGAAGGACAACACGTCGGCCACGATCGACCAGCCGTCGTCGACGGTACCGAGCACGTCGGCCTCGGTGACGCGGAGGTCGTCGAAGAACACCTCGTTGAGATGGTGCGGGCCCATCATGCAGCGGATCGGTCGCACGGTGATCGCCGGATCGGACATCGGCACCAGGAAGATCGTCAAGCCCCGCTGCTTCTTCTCGCCCTTGCTGGTTCTCGCGAGCAGGAAGCACCACTGCGCCATGGTCGCGTAGGACGTCCAGATCTTCTGACCGTTGATGAGCCAACCGTCGTCGTCGCGGGTGGCCGTGGTCCGCAGTGACGCGAGGTCGGACCCGGCTTCCGGCTCGCTGAAGCCCTGACACCAGATCACCTCACCGCGGGCGATGGGCGGCAGGTGCGTGCGCTGCTGTTCGGGGGTGCCGTGCCGCATGATCGTCGGCCCGACCCAGTTCACGCCCATGTACTGCGCGCCGCGCGGCTCGTGGTGTGCCCACATCTCCTCGCGGACGACGGTCTGCTCCCAGACCGACGACCCGCGACCGCCGAACTCCTCAGGCCACGACATGCAGAGCAGGCCCTGTTCGGCCAGCAGCCTGCAGAAGGCCTGCGCCAACTCGAGGTCGGCCGGGTTGTCGGTGAAGGCACCAAGGAAGTCCTCCGGCACGTTCGCCTTCACGAGTTCGCGAAGTTCCTGGCGCAACGCCGTGGCATCTTTGCCCATTTCGAAGTCCACGGGCTGATCCTAGAACAATCCTTATAAGGATTGCTAGTATTCGTCCCATGGATGCGGGGCTAGGACGCACACCGCAGCGCCGTATCGCCGAGACGGTCGCCGCCGAACTGCGTCAGCGCATCCTCACCGGCGGCTCCGCCGAGCGGCTGCCCACACAGGATCAACTGGTCCGCGAGTTCGGCGTGAGCCATCCGTCGGTCCGCGAGGCGCTGCGCATTCTCGAGACCGAAGGGCTGGTGACCGTGCGGCGCGGCAGCGTCGGCGGTGCCGAGGTGCACCGACCCGACCAGTCGTCGGGCGCTTACCATTTGGGGCTGGTACTGCAGGGCGCGGGCGTGACGCTCGGGGACCTCGCGGAGGGGTTGCTCCAGCTGGAACCGCTGTGCGCGGGGGAAGTGGCCCGCCGCGCCGACCGCATGACGGCCGTCGTCCCCGCGCTGACCGACAACGTCAATGCCTCCGCCGACGCGGTATCCGATGGCGTGGCGTTCACGCACATCGCCCGTGAGTTCCACGACCTCGTCGTCGTCTTCACGCCCAACGACACCATCCGACACGTCGTGCGCAGCCTCGTCGCGCTCTGGTCGGCGCAGGAGCAGCAGTGGGCTGCCGCCGTCAGCAAGCGCGGGGAGTACCCGTCGGCCGCCGAGGCCCGCGGGGCGGTCCGCACGCATCGGCGGCTCGTCGACGAGATCGCCGCAGGCAACGCCGACGAGGCGCAGCGCATCGCCCGCCGCCACCTCGCCGCCACGCAGGCGTTACTGCTGGAACGCTTCACGGACGACGTGGTCAACGCCGCGCCCGCGCGTGGCGGATGGGGCGTCTCCTAGTGGTTGCGAAGGGTGTCCCAATCGTGCTCGCCCTCGAGTTCGGCGATCGCCCGGCCGGTGCGTTCCTTCATCACTAGCGTGAAGATAACGCCGACCACCACGGCCACCACGAGGGCGATCCAGGAGAACCTGGACAACCACTTCTCGGCGGCCAGACCCAGGTAGTAGACGACGGCGGTGGTGCCGCCCGCCCAGACCACCGCGCCACTTGCGTTGGCGGCCAGGAAGTGTCGATAGGGCATCTTCAGCGCCCCCGCGAGCGGCCCGGCGAAGATGCGCAGCAGCGCGATGAATCGGCCGAAGAACACCGCCCATACGCCCCATCGGGTGAAGAGTTGCTTGGCCAGCGCAACGTGCCCCGGGCCGAAGTGCTTCGGGAAGCGCTTGCCAAGGCGTTCGAAGAGATTCATGCCGTAGTGGTGACCGATGCTGTATCCGATGGTGTCACCGACAACGGCGCCGATGGTGGCCGCAGCGCCGACGCCAACGGGGTTGATCTCCAGTGTGTGCCGCGAGGCCAGCAGCGCCGCGCTGACGAGTGCGATCTCGCCGGGCAACGGGATACCGAGACTCTCCAATCCGATGACCAAGCCGACCACGATGTACACGGCGAATGGCGGAATGGTCTGCAGCATGGCGTCTACGTTCACGCGCTAAGAATGCCTGATGAATTCGGCGGTGCGTCGTTTAGCCGCGACTGTGGGACATGTCGTCGACGGTTTCTACGCCCCCATGGAAACGGCACTGAGGGCGTCGGCTAGCCGCGTTCGGGTCGCCGCCAGCCGCCCGGCAGCAGGGCGCCCGCAAGCGCGGAGATCACCGACACCCCGATCAGGTAGACCACGATCGCGTCGCTCGACCCCGTCCGCGCATACAGCGCCGCCGCGATCATCGGTGCGAATGCCGATCCGAGCACCTGCGACAGTGTGTAGCCGATGGAGACGCCGCTGTAGCGCACCTCGGCGTCGAAGGCCATCGAGAACAGCACGCCCGTCACACCTGCGGCGGGTGCCATCGCCAATCCGAACACCATGACCAGCGCGACCACGAACAACTCCGGCCGCCCGGTGTTGATCAAGGCGAACGCCGGCGCGATGGACAGCCCCATCGCCACCACGCCGAACAGGAACAAGGGCTTGCGCCCGAGGCGATCCGACAGTGCGCCGAACAGCGGATAGGTCACTACTGCCACGACGGCTCCGATGAACACGCCGAAAAGTGCCCAGGTGCGCGGGGTTCCGACTTCCTTCGCGTACGACACCAGATACGCCACGCAGATATAGGCGAACACGCCCTGCGAGAGATACGCGCCGGCCACCAGGAGGATCTGCCTCCAGTGCCGCCGGATGGCTACCGCTATGGGGGTTTGCACCAGTTCCGAACGCTGTTGCAGCGCAGTGAAGTCCGGGCTCTCGGTCAGCGTGACGCGAATCCGCAGCCCAATGACGACTAGCACAGCGCTGAGCAGGAACGGGATGCGCCAACCCCACGACATGAACTGGTCGTTCGGCAATTGGGCGACGAGGAAGAATGCCAGGGTGGCGGCGGCGGTGCCCGCCGGCGCGCCCATCTGGGGGAACGCGCCGTAGAAACCGCGCCGCTCTGGCGTGGCGTGTTCGACGGCCATCAGGGTGGCTCCGCCCCACTCACCGCCGACTGCGAAGCCCTGGCACAGCCTTAGCACGGCCAGCAGGATGGGCGCCGCCAGTCCGATGTGGGCGTAGGTGGGCAGTGCTCCGATGAGTACCGTCGCAACGCCCATGCCGACGAGCGAGTACACCAGCATGCGGCGGCGCCCCACCCGGTCGCCGAAATGTCCGAACACCAGCCCGCCGAGCGGGCGGGCGAGGAATCCGACCCCGAACGTCGCGAACGACAGCAGTACTCCCACCACGGGTGAGGCGTTGGGGAAGAACAACTTCGGGAAGACGAGCGCCGAGGCGGTCCCGTAGATCAGGAAGTCGTAGAACTCGACCGTCGTGCCGATGAAGCTCGCCACCGCGACGTGACGGGGTGAGACGCGGGTGGTCGGGGCCGGAAGTCGTCGGCTCCTCGCGCAAGCGCTCGTCGGCGTTCGTCGGCTCCTCGCGCAAGCGCTCGTCGGCGCCCTCGGTCACGTCAGTCGCTGGCGGGCAGCGGCTTGGCTTCCTTGATCTCCAGCGGCGTCGACCCGATGGACAGCGAGCCCGCGCCCGCCTTGGTCACGAGTACTTCGGCGCCTGCGTCGTCGACGTAGCGCTTGCCCATCAGGGTGCCGCCGGACAGTTCGGGATCGATGGACAGCCCTGCGGTCACCTCGTCACCGATGGGCACCATTGGTGCGCCGCCGGCCCGAAGGTCGTCGAGGCTGTCGGCGCTGCGAACCACGATCACCTGGGTGTCGCAGACCTGGCTTTGCAGGCGGGTGCCGTTCTTGATCATGCTGGCTCCTTACTAGCCGAGTTCAGCTCGCTGACGAGTTCGCGGCGCAGCACCTTGCCCGTCGCGTTGGTGGGCAGTTCGTCGCGGAACACCACCCGGTCCGGGGTACGGGACCCACGCAGTTGCCCGCGCACGAAGCCGCGCAGGTCGTCCGGGTCTGGCGCGGCACCTGACGCAGGCACGACCACGGCGACGATGATCTGGCCCCATTCAGGATCGTCGGCACCGACGACTGCGCAGTCGCGCACGTGCGGGTGCTCGACGAGCACGTCTTCGATCTCGGCCGGGGCGATGTTCTCGCCGCCGCGGATGATGGTGTCGTCGGAGCGGCCGCCGATGTACAGGTAGCCCTCGTCGTCCAGAAACGCCACGTCCTTGGTCGGGAACCAACCGTCGGCGTCCAGCACCGAACCGATGCCGGTGTACTTGCCGGACACCTGCTCGCCGCGCACGAACAATTCGCCGGTTTCGTTCGGGCCCAACACGGTTCCGTCCTCGGCGCGGATCTGCACCTCGATGCTCGGCACCGGTTGCCCCACCGACCCGAGCCGCCGCGCCGCGGCCTCGTCGGAGGCCGCCAGCGCGAGCCGATGGTCGTCAGGGGTGAGCACCGCGATGGTCGAACTGGTCTCGGTCAGCCCGTAGGCGTTGACGAAGCCGACGTCCGGCAGCAGCGACAGAGCCCTACGGACCAGTGGTAGCGCCACCTTGGACCCGCCGTAGGCCAGCGTGCGCAGCGTGGGCAGGGTGGTCGATTCGGCTTCCAGTGCGGTGACGATGCGGTCGAGCATGGTGGGCACTACCGTCGCCGACGTGACGCCTTCGGCATCGACGAGCCGTACCCACTCTGCCGCGTCGAAGCTGGTCAGGTACACCATCTTTCGGCCTGCATACAGATTCGACAGCGCCGCCGACACACCGGCGATGTGGTAGGGCGGCACACAGATCAACGCGGCGTCAGCAGGATCGGCGGAGTCGAACTCGACCGTGCCCGTGATGTAGCTGGTGAGGTTGTTGTGCGACAGCTCAACGGCTTTCGGTGCCGACGTGGTTCCGGAGGTGAACAGCACCACCGCAACCGCATCGGGGTCGGCGAACTCCACCGCGGGCTCCGTGGTCTTCGCGGCCTCGATGAATTCGGCGGAGCCGATCACCTGCTTGCCGGCATCGCCGACCATCTCGCGGTACTCGTCGTCGACGACGACGAGCGGCTCGGGCAGCCGTTCGATCAGCGCGCGCAGTCCGTCGGCGCTCAAGCGATAGTTCAACGGGGTGACCGGCACGTCCGCGCGGGCCGACGAGAACAGCAGCAGCGGAAGCATTGCGCCGCCGGTGCCGACGTAGGCCACGTGCTGGGCTCCGGACTCCGCGATGACGCCCGCGCCACCGTCGGCAAGGGTGCTCAGTTCTTCCACGGTGAGCCGAAGGTCGCCGGACACGATGGCCGTGCGGTCGGGGTTGGCCGACGCCATCTCCAGCAGTAACGAGATGCTCATGATTTGTCGCTCATTATTTGTCCACGAAGATATCCCACATCGGGTCGTCACCACCGCCATAGCGCGATAGGTCGGTAACTCCGGCTGCGGTCAGGACGTCGGCGTCGATGTAGGTCTGGCCGTTGGCCGCGGCCGCAGGCCGAGTCAGGATCTCGACCGATGCGTCGGCCATGATGTCGGTGCTGCGCGACCTCTCCACGAGTTCGTCGCCTGCGGACAGGTTGGTCACGGCCGACGTCGCGATGTAGGTCTGGGGCCACAGGCAGCTGAACCCGATGCCTGCATCGGCGTACTCGGCCGCCCAACCGAGTGACAGCAGGGTCATCCCGTACTTGGACAAGGTGTACGCAGGGTGTGCACCCAGCCAAGAGGGATTCATGTTCAGCGGTGGCGAGAGGGTCATCACGTGCGCGTTCGACGACTTGCGCAGGTATGGCAGGGCCGCCTTGGTGAGCAGGAACGTGCCGCGCACGTTGATGTCCATCATCAGGTCGAACTTCTTGGCCGACAGCTGCTCGGTGGGATCGGTCGAGATCGCGCTCGCGTTGTTCACCACGATGTCGATGCCGCCGAAGCGCTCGACGGCCGCGTCGACCGCGCGCTGCACGTCCTCTTCGTTGCGGACGTCACCGACCACGGCAAGGCCCTTGCCGCCCGCCGCCTCGACCTCGGCGACCGCGGTGTGCACGGTGCCGGGCAGCTTGGGGTGTGGCTCGCTGGTCTTGGCGAGCAGGACGGCGTTGGCGCCGAGCTTGGCGGCGCCGAGTGCGATAGCCAGGCCGATGCCCCGGCTGCCGCCCGACACAACCATGGTGCGGTTGGCAAGCGGATGTTGCTCGCTGATCATGCGCGATCCCGCTCCGCTTCTCGCTCGCTCATCATGCGCGATCCCGCTCCGCTTCTCGCTCGTCCGTCATGGAACCTCCTAGGTCAGTGGCTGTCGATGGTAGCCGAATGGTAGGGACGTTCTCATTTTCTGCAAGTCCCATGCTCCCATACCGTCGCGGTGGCCTGGCTAGGGGTAATGGCGCACGCGACCGCCACCGCGCTGACCGGCTACGGTAGGCCGTGCCCGTTGGGCATTTCCGCCGTGCGGTATTGGCATTCTCATTTTTTGCAAGTACGTTATCCCTCGATGAGTGACCTCGTGCAGACCCCGTCGGGCATTCCGCTGGAACCCGTGTACGGACCGGGCGACGTCGTGGGCGAGCCGCCCGCACCCGGCGAGTACCCGTTCACGCGCGGCAACTTCGCGTCCGGCTACCGGGGCAAGACCTGGACTTTCCGCCAGTATTCGGGATTCGGCACCGCCGAGGAGAGCAACCGCCGTTATCGGTATCTGCTCGACCAGGGCGGAACCGGACTCTCCGTCGCGCTGGACCTGCCCACGCAGTGCGGGTACGACTCCGACGACGCCGAGTACGGCGAGGAGGTCGGTCGCGTCGGCGTCGCCGTCGACACGCTGGCCGACGCCGAGATCCTGTTCGACGGCATCCCGCTGGACAAGATCAGCACCAGCTTCACCATCAACGGAACCGCGGCCATCCTGCTGGCCTTCTACGTGGCCGCCGCCGAGAAGAAGGGCGTGCCGCGCGAGAAGCTCACCGGCACCATCCAGAACGACATCCTCAAGGAGTACGCCTCCCGCGGAACCTGGATCTGGCCGCCGGAGCCGTCGCTGCGGCTGATCGCCGACACCATCGAGTTCTGCGCGGCCGAGGTACCCAGGTTCAATGCGATCTCGGTGGCCGGCGCGCACTTCCGCGACGCGGGCGCCAATGCCGTACAGGAGATGGCGTTCACACTGGCCGACGGCGTCACCTACTGCGACACCGTGGTCGAGCGCGGCCGGATGTCCATCGACAAGTTCGCGCCGCAGATCTCGTTCTTCTTCTACACGCACGGCGACTTCTTCGAGGAGATCGCCAAGTACCGCGCCGGGCGACGGCGCTGGGCCACCATCGTGCGCGAGCGCTACGGATCCACCAGCGACAAGGCGTCGATGTTCCGCTTCGGTTGCGTGTCGGGCGGCGCGTCGCTGTATGCACCCCAGGCGCAGAACAACCTGGTCCGGGTCGCCTACGAGGCACTGGCCTCGGTGCTCGGCGGCGTGCAGTCGATGTTCACCGCCGCCTGGGACGAGCCGTTCGCGCTGCCCAGCGAGGAGTCCGCGACGCTGGCGTTGCGCACGCAGCAGATCCTCGCCTACGAGACCGGCGTGACCAAGGTGGCCGACCCGCTGGGTGGGTCGTACTTCGTCGAGGCGCTCACCGACGCCACCGAGGCCAAGATCATCGAGATCATGCACGACCTGGAGCAGCACGGCGGCATGGTGCGCTGCATCGAGGACGGCTACCTGCAGGGCCTGATCGCCGACGAGGCGTTCAAGATCCACCAGGAGGTCGAGTCCGGCGAGCGTCCGGTGGTCGGGGTGAACAAGTTCGTCGTCGACGAGCCGGCGCCCGACCTCGCGACCTACGAACTCGACGCCGAGGGCCGCGACCTTCAACTCAAGAGGCTGGCGAAGGTCAAGGCCGAGCGGAGTGACGACGCGGTGAAGGAAGCGCTTGCCGCACTGGCGCGTTCGGCGGAGGGTGACGACAACCTCATGCACAAGCTGATCGACTGTGCCAACGCGTACTGCACCGTCGGCGAGATGGTGTCCACGCTCAAAGCCGGTGTGGGGCGAGTTCCAGCAGCCGGTGGTGTTCTGATGGCCACCCGCGTACTGGTCGCCAAGCCCGGCCTGGACGGGCACGATCGCGGCGCCAAGATCGTCGCGCGCACCCTGCGCGACGCAGGCTTCGAGGTCATCTACACCGGGATCCGTCAGCGCATCGAGGACATCGTGTCGATCGCGCTACAGGAAGACGTTGCGTTGGTGGGGCTTTCGATCCTGTCCGGTGCGCATGTCGGGCTGACGACTCGGGTCGTCGACGCGTTGCGGGCCGCCGACGCGGGCGACATCGCGGTCGTGGTCGGCGGCACCATCCCCGAGGCCGACGTACAGAAGCTGCTCGACGCAGGCGCCGCCGCGGTGTTCCCGACCGGCACGCCGTTGGACACGCTGGTCCGCGACGTGCGGGCGTTGACCGAGCAGGTCGCCCAATGATCTCGCGCCTGCCGAGTGTGCGCTCAGGGCGACATTTCGGCCGATTTTCCGCCCTGGACGCACATTCGACGAAGGTGATTGCATGAGACTCGGCGTGATGATCGGTGCCGAGCGCGGCGACATGGCGCGCAAGGTCACCAAGCTGGTCTCCGACATCGAGTGGGCCGAATCCGCGGGGCTGGACACGGCCTGGATGCCGCAGGTGCCCAACGACTTCGACTGCCTAACCATGGTGGCGCTGATGGCCGCGCACACATCGCGGATCGAACTCGGTACCGCCGTGGTGCCGCTGCAGGCCCAGCATCCGATCGCCCTTGCCCGCCAAGCGCTCTCGGTGCACGCGATGGCGGCGGGCGGCTGGCGCTCGGCGTCGGCCCGTCTCATCACTGGATTGTGCGCGACATGCTCGGTCTGCCGTACGACAAGCCGGCCGCCTACACCCGCGACTATCTCGAGGTGCTCAACACTGCGATCGCCGGGCCAGGGGACGTCGACGTGGAGAACGACTCGTTCACCGTGCACAACCCCACCGTGCTGGGTGCCGAAACGCCGATGCCCGTGCTGGTCGCCGCGCTCGGGCCGGTGATGCTGCAGATCGCGGGCGAGCGTGCCGATGGCACCGTGTTGTGGATGGCCGACGAGAAGGCGATCGGCGAGCACATCGCCCCGAAGATCAACAAGGCCGCCGCCGAGTCAGGCCGCCCCGCTCCGCGCATCGTCGCGGGTATTCCGGTGTGCCTGTGTGCGAACTCCGAGATCGACGCCGCCAAGGACCGAGCAAATCGGATCCTGGCCGAGGCCGAGACGTCGCCCAACTATCAGAAGCTGCTCGACCGCGGTGATGCCCGCAATGTCGGCGACCTGTGCGCGGCGGGTGACGAGGAGTCAATCCTCGCGCGCTTCAAGCAGTTCGCCGATGCCGGCGTCACCGATCTCTCGGTGCGGCTGCTGCCGATCGGCGACGACGCGCGACGAGCTGATCGCATCGAAGTACCGCACGCGCGAGGTGATCGCGGAGCTCGCCAAGGCCGTGCGGTGACTTCACCGATTGGTCCCCTCGCGGGTATCCGCGTCCTCGAGGTCGGCGTCATGCTCGCGGGTCCGTACGCCACGATGCTGCTGGCCGATCTCGGCGCCGAGGTCATCAAGATCGAGCCGCCGGGCGGCGAGATCTCGCGTCAGGTCAGCGACAGCTACTTCGCGAGCCTGAACCGCAACAAGCGCAGCGTGTGCCTGGATCTGACTTCGGACGACGGGCGGGCTCGTTTGGGTGAGCTCGTCGCGAGTTCCGCATGCGCTGCTGGTGAACATGAAGCCGTCGGTGATCCGCAAGCTCGGCCTCACTTACGAATCACTGTCGCGCTTCAATCCGAAGATCGTCTGCGTCGCACTCACCGGTTACGGGCTCGACGGCGGCGACGATCCGGCGTTCGACTACGTCGTGCAGGCCGCCACCGGTGTCGCCGCGATGACCGGCGACCCCGCGGGTCCGCCGACGCTGCCCGGATACTCGTCCGCCGACAACTCGACCGGGCTGACCGCTGCCCTTGGGCTGCTCGCCCAGATCGTGTCCGGACGGGGCGGTCAGGTGGACGTCTCGTTGAGCGACGTCATGCTGTCGCAGCTGAACTACCGGGCGTCGGCCTACCTGAACGACGGCGCGGAACCGCTTCGCCATCCGTTCGGCGCACACTCGTATTACGTTCCGGCACAATTATTTCCGACCGCCGACGGGTACTTGGCGCTCTTCATCACGCACGACGGGTTCTGGCGTTCGTTCGCGGGCGAGGCGGGCATTGTCGGGTTCGAGACGATGGCCGAGCGAGCCGCGCGCCGCGACGAGGTGCTCGACTTGGTGACGGCGATGCTGGCGACCGATACCGCCAAGAGGTGGGAGGCCCGGCTGCGTCCACTAGGCATCCCGGCAGCGGCAGTGCGGTCATTGCCCGAAGCGCTCGAAGCCACCCCCGAGGTCATCGTCACGGCGGGCGACAAGCGGCTCGTCGCCAGCCCGATCAAGGTCGGTGGCTACGAACCTTCGTACCGCGCGGCACCGACGCTGGACGAGTACTCGGCCGAGGTCACTCGTCGTAGCTGACCTTGATGTTCGGGGTGTCGGGAACGGCCTGGCAGGTGAGCACGTATCCATCGGCGACTTCGTCGTCGTCGAGGGCATCGTTGACCCGCATCGTCGCCTTCCCGTCCAGCAGCTTCGCCATGCAGGTTCCGCAGTTCCCCGCCTCGCAGGAGAACGGCGGGCCCATGCCCGCGCGCCTGGCGGACTCCAGGAGGGTCTCTCCAGCCCTCATCGCCACGGACGCCGTTCTGCGGTCGAGGAGGATGGTCACCTCGCCACCGGCCTCGTCGGTCGGTACGGGGTCTGCGCTCATCGTGCTCACTCCTGGCATTGAGATTCTGTCTTTGCGAGAATACTATTCTCCATAATCGATAGGATATTCTCAACTGCAATCGTACGACGGGTGACCAGCCGGGAGGGGCCGACACGTGACTGAGCCCGTCCTGCTCGCCTTCGGGGACCGTCAGTACACCCGATCCCAACTCGACGCGCTGACCAGCGGCATGGCGGCTGTGCTCGAGGGGCGCGGCGTACGCGTCGGCGACCGGGTCGCGTTGATGTCGTCCAACCGCCCGGACTTCGTCGTCGCGATGCGCGCCATCTGGAACCTCGGCGCTGCCGTCGTCCTGCTGAGCCCGGCGTGGAAGCGAGCCGAGGTCGAGCACGCACTGGCGCTCACCGAGCCCGCGCACGCCGTCGGGGACCATCCGGTGCTGGCCGAGCTGATGCCGATGCTGCACCTCGACGAGGCCATTCCGCCAAGCACCCGGGAGTTCGCGCCACCGGAACCCGACACGGACGCGCTGTTCGTATTCACTTCGGGCACGACGGGCATGCCGAAAGCGGCGAGGCACACCCACCGCGCCTTCGCCGTCGCCGTGGCCCATTGGCGGGCGGCACTCGAGCTGTCCTCAGCCGATCGCATGCAGATCATGACGCCGCCTTCGCACATCCTGGGCCTGTTGAACATCGCGACGGCGCTCGACGCCCACGCGTGGATCCGACTGCATCCCCGGTTCGACATCGACACGATGCTGCGCCACATCGAGTCCGACCGGATCACCGTCGAAATGGCCGTGGCACCCATCGCACTGGCGCTCGCCGCGCACCCTGAGCTCGAGTCGCACGACCTCTCGTCGCTGCGCTACGTCATGTGGTGTGCGACCCCCGTCACGCCGAGCGTCGCCGAGGCCGTCACCCGACGGGTCGGCGTGCGATGGGTAACCGCCTACGGCGCAAGCGAATTGCCCGTCATCGCGTGCAATCCGGTCGACGGGGCACGGCTCGACACCGTGGGCAGACCGGTGCCCGGCGTCGACGTGCGCATCGTGTCGTTGGACGACGGTGCGCCGCTAGGACCCGGCGAGGACGGCGAGATCCAGGTCCGTTCGGATTCGGTGATGGCCGGCTACCTGCCGGATGACGCCACGGCGGGAGCGTTCAGCAACGGGTACTACCGCACCGGCGACGTCGGCCATCTCGACGTCGACGGGTTCCTCCGCATCACCGATCGCTCCAAGGAGATGATCAAGGTGCGTGGATTTCAGGTGGCCCCCGCCGAAGTCGAAGCCGTGCTGCACGGGCACCGGGCCGTGGCGGACTGCGCGGTCTTCGGGGTGCCCGATGCGGCCGATGGCGAGGCGATCGTCGCCGCCGTCGTGCGTTCTGGGGCCGTCGAGGCGGCCGAGTTGGTGGCGCTGATCGGGGATCGGCTGGCGTCGTACAAGCGGCCCAGTCGCGTGGTGTTCGTTGAGGAGATTCCCCGGCTCCCTTCCGGAAAGGTATTGCGTCGAGTGCTAAAGGAGCGGCTATGGACGTCCGTCTGACCGCCGAACAACGAGAACTGCGGGAGGCCGCCGCCAGGCTGGCCGACGACCTCGGGCCCGGGTCGGTCGCCGACCTGGACGACGAAGGCCGCATCGCACGACTGGAGAAGACGGTGGAGGCGACCGGATTCCGGGCGCTGCGCTCCGACGAGGCGTCGGGCGTCGAGGTGGCCATCGTCGCCGAGGAATTCGCCCGTGGACTCGTCGACGTGCCGTTCCTCGGCCCGGTGCTCGCCGACGACCTCGCCCGCCGGATTGGCCGGGCGGTGTCCGCGGTACCGGAGCCCGAGACCATCGATCTGACGAGAAGCCTTGCGGGAGTGGGCGAGTCACCTTCGGAGCTCGCCGAGCTCTCGGAGGAGGACGCGGGACGCTGGTACGCGCTGGCGCTCACCGCGACGACGGCCGACCTGGTCGGTGCCGCTCGCGGCACTCTGGCGCTGGCCAACGAGTACGCCAAGGTGCGTGAGCAGTACGGCGCGACGATCGGGTCCTACCAGGCGGTCGGACATCTGCTGGCGGAGAGCCTCGCCTTGATCGAAGGATGCATCAGCGTGCTGCGCCACGCCGCGTGGGCCGTCGACGAGCTTCCCGTCGTTGAGGCCATCGAGGCCGCTCGGGTGGCCAAGATCTACTGTGCGCGTTCGGCTCTCACCGTCTGTGAGACGTCGATCCAGGTGCACGGTGGCATCGGCAACACCTGGGAGTGCCTCGCGCACGTCTATTTGCGTCGGGTGCTGGCCGCCACCGAGATGTGGCCGGTGAAGCTGGAGGAGTTGACAATTGGACTTTCGTGATTCGTCGGAGGAAGCCGCGTTCCGGGACAGGCTGCGCGGCTGGCTGACCGAACAGAAGGGCAAGTTCCCAACATCGGGTGACGAGTACTGGGCCAAGGCGGGCGAGTGGCACGTTGCGCTGTACGAGGCCGGATTCTTCGGCACGTCGTGGCCCAAGGCGTACGGCGGGCAGGACCTGCCGCCGGTATTCGACGTCATCGTCGACGAGGAGATCGCGAGGGCGGGCGCGCCGGCGCGGCCCAGTCTGGGTTATCTCGTCGTCGGCCTCAGTCACCATGGCGATGAGACGCTGCGGCAACGGTTTTTGCCCGGCATGATCAACGGCACCGAGCGCTGGTGTCAGGGTTTCAGTGAGCCCGGCGCCGGTTCGGACCTCGCGTCGCTCACCACCACGGCGACGCAGTGTGGCGACGACCCCGACACTTACGTCATCCACGGGCACAAGATCTGGACCAGTTACTCCGACGTCGCCGACTGGTGTCTCGTGTTGGCCCGTACCGACAAGGACGTGCCCAAGCACAAGGGCATCTCGGCGTTCATCGTCTCGATGCACCAGCCGGGAATCGTGCAACGCCCGCTGAAGATGATCAGCGGCGTCACCAAGGAGTTCGGCCAGGTCGAGTTCGACGGTGCAAGGGTTCCGGCCGAGAACATGGTCGGCGCGCCTGGCGACGGCTGGAAGCTGGCCATGACCGTGGTGAGCCACGAGCGCGAACCCTCGACGCTGGGATTCTCGGCGCGGTACGGAAAACTGGTGCGCCAGCTGAATTCCCGGGTCGACGGCAACGCTCCGGAGGAATTGTCTTGGGCCTGGGTCCAGACGGAGATGCTGAGGTTGCACGTGCGACGGCGGCTGTCGGAGCAGCTCGACGGTCTGACGCACGGACCGCAGGGGTCGATGGACAAGCTGCTGATGACATGGGTCGAGCAGTCGGTCGGTCACGCGGCGTTGGCGACCGTGGGCACGAGCGACCCGGAGTTGTTCGGCGCTTACATGTACAGCCGCGCCCAGAGCGTGATGGGCGGTACCTCGCAGATTCAGAAGAACATCATCGCGCAGCGGATTCTTGGATTGGGAGCCTGAAATGTACGACATGCCAGACGAAATCGACGTCAAGGCCGACGGTGGCCTCCGCATCATCACGCTCAACCGTCCCGATGAGCTCAACGCGGTCAACGATGCGTTGCACGTGGGATTGGCCAAGATCTGGGAAGCGCTCAACGAGGATGCCGACGCGCGCGCGGCGGTGATCACCGGCGCCGGCCGGGCGTTCTCTGCCGGTGGTGACTTCAACTACCTCGACGAGCTTCGCAACGACGAAGCCTTGCGCCAGAAGACGATCAAGCACGGCCGCGACCTCGTCATCGGCATGGTGCGATGCCGCATCCCGGTGGTCGCCGCGGTCAACGGTCCGGCCGTCGGGCTGGGCTGTAGCTTGGCCGCGCTCTCGGACATCGTCTACATGGCCGAGACTGCGTTCTTCGCCGACCCGCACGTGTCGATCGGTCTGGTGGCCGCAGACGGCGGACCGTTGGTGTGGCCGTCGCAGATCAGCATGTTGCAGGCCAAGGAGTTCGCGTTCACCGGTGTGCGGATCAAGGCCGCGCGAGCGCTCGAACTAGGGATGGCCAACCACGTCGTCGCGGATCCGCTGGCCGAGGCCATCGCGTGCGCGAAGAAGATCATGGAGCTGCCGCAACAGGCACTCGAGAGCACCAAGAGGCTGATGAACATCCAACTCGAGAAGTCGGTGATGGCGTCGTTGGACTACGCCAACTTGTCCGAATACGTGTCCTTCGGTACCGCTGACTTCAACAAGATCGTCGACGGGCTGATCGCCAAGAATTGACCCCAAGGGTCCGCCGAAACCGAATTCCCTGTCGTTGAGCGCGCTGCTCAACGACAGGGAATTCGGTTTCGGCGACTTGGTGCACGCGTGCCCTGCGGCCCGCATCGCGTCGTTCTTTTCACGTCGATTCAAACCCGTAAGCCTTCGCGGATCCATCGCTACCTTCGAAACACCGATATTGCAATCAGTTTCGAGGGGCAGGATCGATGACCGCTGCAACAGGCGCTGCACTGCAAGTGACGCCACTGTCCGGATGGACCGGGGCGTTGATCACCGGGGTGGACCTATCTGGCCCACTGTCCGCCGACGAGATCGAGACGATCCGCACCGCGCTGCACCAGTGGAAGGTGGTGTTCTTCCGCGACCAGGCGCTCGACCATGCCGCGCAGATCGCCTTCGGTGCGCAGTTCGGCGACGTCACCCCGGGTCATCCCTACGAGGGTGACTCGGCGCCGCCGGGATTTCCACAGATCCACACCGTCTCACCGGCGGCGTACGACCACCGCTACGGCACCAAGTACCGCAAGAGGCAGAGCCCCAACGGACCGGGGTGGCACGCCGACGTCACCCCGCTCATCAACCCGCCGTCGCACTCGATCTTGCGTGCGGAGGCCGTGCCTTCCTACGGCGGTGACACGCAGTTCGTCAACGTGGCAGCGGTGTATCGGGGCCTGTCGGACTCCGTTCGCGCCTTCATCGACGAACTCCGCGCCGAACACCGGTTCGGGGCAACCGTTTCCGCCGACCGGAGTTCGGAGAAGATCGGCGACCTGGTGCGCACCAACCCGCTGGCCTCGATCCATCCCGTGGTCCGGGTGCATCCGGAGACCAACGAACGGGTGGTCTACGTCAACCCCTCCTTCACTCGTGAGATCGTCGATCTGGCGCCCCGGGAGAGCAGGCACGTGCTCGATCTGCTGTTCGAGCAGATCGCCCGACCCGAGTACGCGGTGCGCTTCAAGTGGGAGCCGGGAAGTGTCGCGTTCTGGGACAACCGCGCAGCGCTTCACCTCGCGCCACGCGACTTCGAACACGTCGACGGAGATCGGATACTGCACCGCATCACGCTGGTGGGCGAGGTCCCGGTCGGACCCGACGGTCGCGAATCCGAGTCGCTGGCGGGCGACTTCTTCGGGCGCGCCTGACATGGCGATGGTGCTCTCCCGTTCGCGGGCAGAGACGTCCAAACCGCAGGTTCAGGAACCCGTCACGCTCGTCGACCCGCGTGCTGTCATCGACAGGCGGCATCGCAGTCAGTTCGTCCCACGGTGGCTGCAGCGGCTCTTCGGCCCGATGTTGCTCGTCGTGCTCTGGCAGGTCCTTTCCACCACCAGGGTTTTCGACGAACGCACGGTGCCGCCGCCGACAAGGGTGGTGAGCACCGCGGTTCGGCTGATCGCCGAGGGGTCGTTGCAGGAGCATCTGTTCACCAGCCTGCTGCGGGTCGGGTACGGGGTGCTGTTCGGAATCGCCCTGGGGCTCGGGCTGGCGTTGATCGCCGGGCTGTCGCGGGTGGGGGAGAACTTCGTCGACGCGAACATGGAAGTGCTGCGGGCGGTTCCGAACTTCGCGCTGGTGCCGCTGCTGATCGTGTGGTTCGGGATCAGCGAGGTGCCCAAGATCCTGCTGATCACACTCGCGGTGGCGGTGGCCATCTACATCAACACCTTCAGCGCCATCCGGAGCGTCGACGCCGGCCTGGTCGAGGCCGCCAGGTCCTTTGGCGCCGGGCGGGCCGAGCTCATCTACCGCGTGATCGTGCCCGGGTCGCTGCCCGGCTTCCTGGTGGGACTGCGGTTGGCGCTCACCGCGTCGTGGCTGTCGTTGATCTTCGCCGAGACCATCAACGCGAAGAAGGGACTCGGCCGGATGATGACCGACGCCCGAGAGTACTTCCAGATCGACGTCGTCTTCGTGCTGATCGGCGTGTACGCCATCCTGGGGCTGGCGTCGATCATCATCGTCCGCTTCCTCGAGGCGCGACTGCTCACGTGGAGGCGGGCGTATGACGGCGACTGAGTTGGTGACCGACACGGTCGTCGTCGCGCGTGACGTGCGAAAGACGTTCGGCGACAACGTGGTGATCGACGGATTGAACGTGGAGATCCGTTCGGGCGAATTCGTGGCGCTGCTCGGCCGCAGTGGATCTGGCAAGAGCACCTTCCTGCGTGCGCTCGGCGCGCTGGACGGCGACTTCGAGGGTTACGTACGGGTGCCGGAGCGCCGGGCCATCGTCTTTCAGGATCCGCGGCTGCTGCCATGGCAGCGCGTGCTGACCAACGTCACCGTCGGCCTTCCCGCCACAGCGGCGGTGCGGGAGCAGGCGCGGGCGGCACTGAGCGAGGTGAACCTCGCCGACAAGGCAAAGGTGTGGCCGCGGACGTTGTCCGGGGGAGAGGCGCAGCGCGTTGCGTTGGCGCGGGCGCTGGTGCGTGAGCCCGAACTCCTGCTGCTCGACGAACCCTTCGGCGCGCTCGACGCGCTGACCCGCATCAAGATGCACGGGCTGCTGCAGGCCCTGTGTCGCCGCCACACGCCCGCCGTGCTGTTGGTCACCCATGACGTCGACGAGGCGATTCTGTTGGCCGACCGGGTGATCGTGCTGACCGACGGATCGATCTCGCTCGACCTCGGCGTCGAGGTGCCCAAGCCGCGGGCGCGGGACTCCCACGAGTTCGCGACGCTGCGGCGACGGCTGCTGGCCGAGTTGGGCGTCACCGGAGAACTTCAACTGTAGAACCGTGCCCAGTACACACACGATCGAGGACAAGTCATGAAACCCTTTGCCCGCCTGCGGTGGAAACTACCTGCCGTACTTGCCATTTCGCTGCTATTGGCTGCCTGCGGACTGTCCGACGACGAGGCCGATACGGCGATCGACTCGGTGCGGATCGCCTCCAAGGCCGACGTGCCGCCCGGCACCAAACTCGTCGTCGCGGAGCAGAACGCCACGCAGTCGCTGCCGTGGAACCTCGCCAACGCAGGCAAGGACGCGCCCTACGGGGTGGAGTTCGCGGACTTCAGCGGTGGCGCAGCGGTGATCGAGGCGCTGCGCTCGGGCGCCGCCGACATCGGCTCTATCGGCGAGGCGCCGGTTCCGATCGCCGTCGACAGCGGCGTCACCGACCTCGTCACCATTGGGCTGCAGGCGAATCCGGGAACGAGCGGCGGCTACTTCCTGGTGGCCAAACCGAACAGCGGCGTCACCAAGATCGAAGACCTTCGCGGCAGGCGTGTCGCCTACCCGCCCGGTTCCGGGCGCCACATGATCACCGCCGCGCTGCTCAAGAAGCACGGCCTGGACCTCAAGCACGACGTCCAGCCGGTGGAACTCGCTGGCGCCGAGGTGGTTCCGACGTTCGCCGCAGGCGCGGTCGACGCGGCGATCGTGCTCGGCAACCAGTACTACCAGCTCGGCGAGCCGCCGATCCTCGGTGACGGCACCGGCATCAACACCGGCATCCAGAGTCTGATCGTGCGCAAGGACGTGCTCGACGATCCGGCGAAGGCGGCTGCCATCGGCGACTACCTCGGACGGGCCATCGCCGCCAACAACTGGAAGGACAGTCACGCCGACGAGTGGATCAACGAGTACTACGTCAAGCAGCAGGGCATCACGTACGACCAGGGCAAGAAGCTCTACGAAGAGGACGGCGTCGCCTCCTACTATCCGATCGACGCGGACTCGACGGCACTGTTCCAGAGCGTCGCCGACGGCCTGTACGACACCGGGACGACCAAGACGCACGTCGACCTCAAGCCGTACGTCGACGGGCGATACAACGACATCGTCAAGGCGCAGAACGGGCTGGACGGTGTGACACCCAAGCCGACCAATTCCTGACGAGAGGGGAAACCGCTATGACACAGGTAGTTCAAGGGGTCGACGTTCGGCCGCAATCAGGATGGACCGGGGCCGAGATCCGCGGCGTCGACTTGACGAGGCCGCTCGATCAACGGCAGGTCGACGAGATCCGTGCCGCGCTGTTGAAGTGGAAGGTGGTGTTCTTCCGCGACCAGTTCATCGACCACGACGACCACCTGCGGTTCGCGTCGGCGTTCGGCGCGCCGACACCGGCGCACCCGCTGTTCGATGCGATCGCCGACCCGAACTACCCGACGATCTATCCGATCTTCCGCGACCGGTTCAAGGCGCGGTACGGAGGTAGCCGGGGCTTCGACAAACCGAACTGGCATGCCGACGTGACCGCGGCAGTCAATCCCCCTGCGGCGTCGATCCTTCGGGCCGAGGTGATTCCGCCCTACGGCGGCGACACGCAATGGTCGAACACCGTCGCCGCATACGCCGGGTTGTCGGCGCCGCTGCAGCGCCTGGCTGATGGGCTTCGTGCGGTGCACCGCTTCTCGCCTCCGGAGGGCACCACCGCCACCGAGGACTACGAGCGGAGGGTGCGTCGGCGACCGCTGCTGACCGAGCACCCCGTGGTTCGCGTCCACCCGGAGACGGGGGAGAAGGCGCTCTACGTCAACCCCGGATTCACCACGCACATCGAGGGCGTATCGGCGCACGAGAGCCGTCGCCTGCTCGGCCTGCTCTACGACGAGTTGGCCCGGCCGGAGTACACCGTCCGATTCAAGTGGGAGCCGGGCAGCATCGCGTTCTGGGACAACAGATCGACCGTGCACCTCGCGCCGTCGGACCTGACCACCGAACACGACCGACGGTTGTACCGGGTGACGCTGGTGGGCGACGTGCCCAAGGGACCGGACGGCCGTCCGTCGGTCGCCCTCGACGGGGAACCGTTCGAGGCGATCTAGCGCTCAGTCGAGCTGCCGGCGAAAGGTCCGCGAACAGACGCAAAATCCCCTGAAATGCACGGCATTCAGGGGATTTTGCGTCTGTTCGCGCTAGATCGCTAGTTCCTCGGAACGCTGGACGGTGCCGGTGATGCCGCTGGCGTCTTGGCGGGCGAGAATGACCGCCGCATCGCCCATGGCCTCGGGCGGCTCGACCATCTCCGGTGGGATCTCGAAACCACCGCCGCCGGCCTGCCACCCCTCGGTGAGCACCACCCGGGACGGGCTGAGGCAGTTGACGGCGATGTTGTCGGGCCTCAGGTCGGCGGCCAATCCGAGATACAACCGCTCTGCCGCGGCCTTGGATACCCAGTAGGCGTTGGCGCCCTGGTCGGTCATCGTGACGCCGGTGGTCGTGATCGCCATCAGAGACCCGGCGCCGCGCGCCCGCACGTGGGGAATGACGGCCTTCGTGACCAGGAAGACTCCGGTGAGGTTCACGTCGAGGCAGAGCTGCCAGCGCTTGAGCGGCGTGGATTCGATTGGGCCGAGCCACAATACGCCGGCGTTGGCGACGAGGATGTCGATGCCGCCGAACTCGGCGACCGCCGCCTCCACCGCGGCGTTGACCGACTCCTCACTGGTGACGTCACACGGCACTGGCAGGGCACGGCCACCCGCGTCGGTGATGGCGGCGGCGACCGAACCGATGGTGCCGGGCAGCTTGCCCTGCTGCTCGGAGCGCGCCGCGACCGCGACCGAAGCTCCGGCCGCGGCCAGCGATTTCGCGACCGTCGCGCCGATGCCACGGCTGGCCCCGGCGACGAACGCGACCTTCCCGTCGAGCGATTGAGTCACTTCGGTGGGAACCGCAGCGCGCCGTCGAGGCGGATGATCTCGCCGTTGAGGTAGTCGTTCTCGATGATGCTCTGGGCCAGCTGGGCGTACTCGGTGGAACGGCCCATGCGCTTGGGGAACGGCACCTGCGGACCCCAGTACTGCTCGAGCTGATCGCCCGCCTTGCCGTACGCCGGGGTGTTGATGGTGCCTGGGGCGATGGTGCATACGCGGATGCCCAACGGCGACAGGTCGCGGGCGGCGACCAGCGTCATGCCCAGCACGCCGCCCTTCGCCGCTGAGTACGGCAGCTGACCGATCTGGCCTTCGTATCCGGCGATCGACGCGGTGTTGACGATGACGCCGCGCCCGCCCTCCTCGAGGGGCTCGGACTTCGCGATCGCCGCCGCCGACAGGCGCATCACGTTGAACACGGCGGTCAGGTAGAACTCGATCGTCTTCTTGAAGCCGTCGAGGTCCAGCGGGGAGCCGTCCTTGCCGATGAGTCGGCCGCCGCTGGCGGGACCGCCGTGGGTGTCGACCGAAATGCGCAGCGGGGCAAGTGCAACCGCCTCGGCGATCGCGGCGGTGACGGACTCCTCGGAGGTGGCGTCGGTGGGCACGTAGCGCACGCCCGAGCTCGCTCTCGAGGGCCTTGCCCTTCTCGTCGGCCAGGTCGGCGACGACGACCTTCGCACCCGCATCGTGCAGGCGCCGGACGGTTGCTTCTCCCAAGCCCCCCGCGCCGCCGACGACGATCGCTGAACTACCGGCGATTTGCATGCTATTCCCCTTCTTGCAACTGACGCTCTCGAACTGAGAGAATAGCATTCTCATACGTGGTCGAAATGGAGTCCGTACATGCCTGAAGCCGTCATCGTCTCTGCCCTGCGCACACCGATCGGCACCGCGAACAAGGGCACGCTGCGCGACACCGACGCGTACACGCTCGCCGACCACGCCGTCGGCGCGGTGGTGGAAGACCTCGACGGGTCGGCGGGCAGGAACGGCGCGACCGGGGATTTACGGAGCCGCGTGGACGACGTGATCCTCGGTGAGGGTCTGTACGGCGGCGGTGTCATCGCCCGCCACGCGGCCGTCACCGCAGGACTGCAGACCGTGCCTGGACTCGCCGTCAACCGCCATTGCGCCGCAGGTCAAGCAGCCGTTCAGAGTGCGGCGGCCAGCATCCGGGCGGGGATGGATCAGCTGATCATCGCAGGCGGTGTGAACTCCGCATCGACGTCGCCTCGGTTCACCCGAGTCATCGGGGACGAGACCCATGCCTGGTTCCCGCCGACGCACCCCAACACCCCCGAAGCGCCCAACATGGACATGTCGATCACGGTGGGCTGGAACGCCGCGGTCAAGGCAGGCGTGACGCGCGAGGAGATGGACGAATGGGCGCTGGGCAGCCACCGCAAGGCCATCGCCGCCATCGACGAGGGTCGCTTCAAGGAGGAGATCCGCCCCATCGACACGCCGCACGGCCTGTTCGACACCGACGAGCACCCGCGCCGCGACACCACCATCGAGAAACTCGCCTCGCTCAAGGTGCTGCACCCCGAGATCGAGGGCTTCTCCATCACGGCGGGCAACGCCTGCGGCGCCAATGACGCGGCCGCCGTGCTCGCCATTGCCAGCGATCGGCTCGGGCTGCCTGCGTTGGGCACGATCAAGTCGTGGGCATCGGTCGGCGTGGACCCCGCGTTCACCGGGCTCGCCCCGGTGGAGGCCATCCCGAAGGCGCTGAAGCGGGCCGGACTTTCGGTCTCCGACGTCGACCTGTTCGAGATCAACGAGGCGTTCGCGTCGATGTGCGTGGCGACCATCAAGCTGCTCGACATCGACCCTGCGATCGTCAACGTCAGCGGCAGCGGCTGCTCGCTGGGCCATCCGGTGGCGGCCACCGGAGCCCGCATGCTCGTCACGCTGGTGCACGAATTGCGCCGTCGCGGAGGCGGTATCGGCGTTGCGGCCATGTGCGCGGGTGGCGGCATGGGATCGGCCACCGTCATCGAGGTGCCGGCCCCGTAAGCTCGGCCGCATCTGATGACCATCGAAGAGCTCATCGCAGCGGCGCGCAACGGTTCCACCCGGGCGGCCGGTCGCCTGCTGAGCCTGGTCGAGAGTCCGCGTCGCGACGAGGTGTTGGCCGCCGTCGGTCACCACACCGTGCGCGTCATCGGGATCACGGGTCCACCCGGTGCCGGAAAGTCCACGACCATCGGCGTGTTGGTCGAGGCGTACCGCGCGCGTGGGCTACGCGTTGCGGTGCTCGCAGTCGACCCGTCGTCCCCCTACAGCGGCGGCGCTCTGCTGGGCGACCGCATCCGCATGGCCGCCCACATCAACGACAGCGACGTCCTCATCCGGTCGGTCGCGACCCGTGGTCACCTTGGTGGCCTCGCAGAGGCGGTGCCCGCCGCGATCAGCGTGCTCGGGGCGCTGGCGTACGACGTGGTCGTCATCGAGACGGTCGGGGTGGGTCAGTCCGAGATCGAGGTCGCCGCGGTCGCCGACCCTGCCGTCGTAGTGCTCAACCCCGGTGCGGGCGACGCCATCCAGGCGGCCAAGGCGGGTCTGCTGGAGGTGGCCGACATCGTGGCCATCAACAAGGCCGATCGGGAGGGCGCCGATCAGACCGTCCGCGACCTCCATGCCGAGACCAGCGCGCCCATTCTGAAGATCGTCGCGGCGAAGAACGAGGGCATCGCGGAGTTGGTCGACGCCATCGACGCACACCTTCGCGCCGACAGTCCAGAGCGCCGCGCGGCCAGGGCGCGCGCCCAGATTCTGTCGCTGGCCCAGAGCGCACTGCGGACGCGACCGGGACTGGACGCGCTCGCGGCCGAGGTCGCAGAGGGGCGAGTAGACGTGTACACGGCGGCGACATCGCTCTTCACCAGCACCGATGCTGATGAGAATCACCTTTCCACTTTTCAGGAATGATGTTGTACGATTCCGTGAACGTATTCTTCGGCCCTAATGAGGAGCGCTCGTGCAGAAGGCCATTGACCCCGGAATCTCCACGTGGCCGGAGGAGAACCCGCAGCTGATCGGCAGCGGCTGTAGCGCGTGCGGGGCCACCGTGTTCCCGCGCCAGTCGCACTGTCCCAAGTGCAGCAAGGCCGACATGAGCGACGTGCTGCTGCCGCGTCGCGGCACAGTCATCGCGTGGACAACCCAGGGCTTCCCGCCCGGCGCACCGTATGCCGGGCCGACCGGGAAGGACTTCGTTCCGTTCGGGGTCGGCCTGGTGCAACTGGGTGACGTGGTGCGCGTCGAGGGTCGGCTGACGGAGAACGACCCCGAGAAGTTGAAGTTCGGCATGGAGGTCGAACTGACCATGGTGCCATTCACCACGGACGCCGAGGGCAACGAGATCGTCACCTTCGCCTTCCAACCGGTCTAGAGGGAGAGTCAGATGTCTGCGCAGAACGAAGTCGCCATCATCGGTGTCGGTATCCATCCGTTCGGCCGGTTCGAGAAGTCGGCCGTGGAGATGGGTGCCGAGGCGATCCACTCGGCACTGGCCGACGCCGGATTGAGTTGGCAGGACATCCAATTCGGGTTCGGTGGCAGCTATGAGGTCTCCAATCCGGATTCGGTGACGCGGCTCGTCGGGCTCACGGGCATCACGTTCACCAACGTCTTCAACGCCTGCGCCACTTCGGCCAGCGCCATTCAGCAGACGGCGGACACCATCCGTTTGGGCAAGTACGACATCGGCATCGCGATCGGTCTGGACAAACATCCGCGCGGCGCCTTCACCGACGACCCCGCCAAGCTGGCGCTGCCCCAGTGGTACGCCGAGAACGGTCAGTTCGTCACCACCAAGTTCTTCGGCATGAAGGCCAACCACTACCTGCACGAGCACGGCATCTCGCAGGCGACGCTGGCCAAGGTGGCCGCCAAGAACTTCCGTAACGGCGCGCTGAACCCGAATGCGTTCCGGCGCAAGCCGATCTCCGAGGAGGAGATCCTCAACTCGACGGTGCTCAACTACCCGTTGACCCAGTACATGTTCTGTGCGCCCGACGAGGGTGCGGCCGCGGTGATCATGTGTCGCGGCGACCTCGCCCACAAGTACACCAAGACCCCGGTGTTCGTGCGGGCCACCGAGATTCGCACCCGTCGCTTCGGGGCCTACGAGGTGCACGCCACGTCGGCACCACTGGAGGCGGACTCCTCGCCGACGGTGTACGCGGCGAAGGCGGCCTACGAAGTTGCCGGCATCGGGCCCGAGGACGTCGACGTCGCCCAGTTGCAGGACACCGACGCCGGTGCCGAGGTCATCCACATGGCCGAGACGGGGCTGTGCGCCGACGGTGAGCAGGAGAAGCTGCTGGCCGACGGGGCCACCGAGATTGGCGGCTCCATCCCGGTGAACACCGACGGCGGCCTGATCGCCAACGGCGAGCCGATCGGCGCGTCGGGCCTGCGTCAGATGCACGAGCTGGTCCGCCAGCTGCGCGGCGAGGCAGGGGAGCGTCAGGTTCCGGGCAACCCGCGAGTGGGCCTGGCCCAGGTCTACGGCGCGCCGGGCACCGCGTCGGCGACCATTCTGTCGCTCTGAGCAGGCCGCTACAGCGGGTGCGCCACCCCCGGCGGTAACGCCATTCTCATAGGAATAGAGTGCGATTCATGGCTGACTACCGCTACGTGACGTACGAGACGCTCGACGAGGGCACCATCGCCCGCATCATGCTCAACCGGCCGGAAGCGCGCAACGCTCAGCAGCGTGGTCTGCTCGTCGAACTGAACGAGGCGTTTCTCGAGGCGGAGGCTGACGACAACGTCCGCGTCGTCATCCTCGGTGGCAACGGCCCGATGTTCTCGTCCGGTCACGACCTCGGCTCGAAGGTCATGATGGGCGAGTACACGCCGGGCCCCGATCAGCACCCGACCTTCACGCAGAACGGTGCGACACGTGAGGGCGCCGAGAAGCTCATGCTTCAGGAGTGGCATTACTTCTTCGAGAACACCCGCCGGTGGCGCAACCTGCGCAAGATCACCGTGGCTCAGGTGCACGGCGACGTCTACGCCGCAGCGCTCATGCTGATGTGGGCGTGCGACCTGATCGTAGCCGCGGACAACACCACCTTCGCCGACGTGGTCGGCACCCGATTGGGCATGTGCGGTGTCGAGTACTTCGCGCACCCGTGGGAGTTCGGGGCGCGAAAGACCAAGGAGCTCATGCTCACCGGTGACTCACTGTCGGTGGAGGAGGCGCACGCGCTCGGCATGGTGTCCAAGATCTTCCCGGCCGACGAGTTGGCCGACAAGACACTGGAGTTCGCCCGTCGCATCGCCAAGGTGCCCACCATGGCCGCGCTGCTCATCAAGGAATCGGTCAACCAGACCCAGGACAACCAGGGCTTCTACAACTCGCTCAACGCGTGCTTCACCATGCACCAGCTCAATCACAGCCATTGGGCGTGGGTGCACGGCGGAGGCTTCCCGGTGGCCAATGAGACTGACGGACTTCCGAACTGGCGCGAGGCCCCTCCGGTGGTGCCCGCCGTCAAGGACAAGGTCCGGGCCGACGACTAGCGGCCGTGTTTGTGGCGTTTGTTGCGCGAGAACGCGAGAAAGCGCCCCGACAAGCGCAACAAACTAAGCGCGCGCGGCGGCCAACCCGGCCCGATAGCCGAACACCATTGCGGGGCCCAGGGTTCCGCCCGCCCCGCCGTACGCCTTACCGGTGACACCTGCCATCGCGTTGCCCACTGCGTAGAGGCCGGGGATCGGATCGCCGCTGACGTGCAGCACGCGTCCGTCGGCGTCGGTGCGTGGCCCACCCTTCGTGCCCATCGCGCCGACGGTCACCGGTACCGCGTAGTAGGGCGCGGTGTCGATGGGCCCGAGCGTCTGCAGCGCAGGCGTAGGCGCCGCATTGTCGCCCCAATACCCGTCGTAAGCGCTTGCGCCGCGATCGAAGTCGGGATCGACCTCGCCCGCGACGTTGTGATTCCACGCGTCGATGGTGCGTGCCAGCCCGTCGGGGTCGATGCCGGTCTTGGCGCCCAACTCGGCCAGGTCGGCTGACTTGCAGTACCAGTCGGGCGCCACTCCGTCGGGCTCCACGCCGAGGAAGCCGTACTTCTTCAGGTGCAGCGAGTCGAACACGATCCACGCTGGGTCGTTGACGTAGCCGAATCGCGGATCGAGGTGGTGGAACGGGCCGGCCATCGAGTTGTATTCGCCGGCCTCGTTCAGGAAGCGCTTGCCTGCGCGGTTGACGATGATGCTGCGCGGTCGGGTGCGCTCCAGTCGCACGCTGCGGCTGCGCTGATGGCCGTCGATGGTGTCGCCCGGGATCTGAATGACCGGCACCCACCACGCCTCGCCCATGTTCGCGAGGTCGGCACCGTGCGCCATCGCCATGCGCAGGCCGTCGCCGGTGTTGTTCGGCGGTGAGACGGGACCATGCATCGGACCGCGAAGGTAGGCCTCCACCAGGGTCGGGTCCCACTCGAAGCCGCCGGTGCCGAGTATCACTGCGCGCCGGGCGCGGACGCGAATATCCTTGCCGCCATGGCTGATTCGTACGCCGACGATCTGCCCGCCGGGATCATTCCCCGTGTCGCTTCGCTCCTGCCCGCCGGACGCGATGAGTTCGAGCGCGCGCGCTTCGGTGACAGGTGTGATCCCATGGTCCAGCAGGCCCTTCAACAGTCCTGCGATGAGTGCGGTGCCCGCCACGCAGTAGTCGCCATCCATGTCATCGACGGATGCGTGAATGCGTGCCCGCGTCTCGGCGTCGATGCCGACGTTGCTGAAGTCCACGGGGAACGACGTGATCCGATCGCTCCATTCACCGAGCCGGGCGAGGTCGAACGGCTTGGCGTTGTGCGAACGACCGCCGGCGGCCCTGCCCCCGGGCAGCTCCGGCTTGTAGTCCGGGAAGCCCTCGGCGACCTCGAACTGCAGCTCGCTGTGCGACTCCACGAAGTCCAGCATCTCGGGTCCTGTGCGGACGAACGTCTCGACGAGTGCCGTATCCATGGCGCCGAGCGACTGGGCCTCGAGGTAGCGCATCGCATCCTCGACCGTCAGCTCGCCGTCGGGAGAGCGGTGATGTGCGGGGATCCACACGATCCCACCGGATACCGCCGTGGTCCCACCGACCGTCGCGGCCTTCTCGTAGACCGCCACCGAGGCACCGCCGACGGCGGCCGTCAGCGCGGCGGTGAGGCCCGCGCCACCCGTCCCGAGCACGACGACGTCCACTGCTTCGTCCCATTCGTTCGCCGAATCAAGCACGCTCCCAAAACCTTCCGCTAGCCGAGAATGTCGGACAGTCGCTTGGCCGCCGTGATCACCGCGTCGCGACCGTCGAGCAGCACGTCCTTGCGGTGCGAGATGAGGTTGATGCAGGTGGGTGGTGACGGCGGCTTGCGGCGCACCGGCACCGCCAGGCCGTAGGTGTCCGGCTCGATCTCGCCGTGCGTGATCACCCAACCCTGCTCGCGGGTGAGCGGGACCAGATCGCGTTCGCCCGGTCGCGGCGGCATGCTGGCCAACAACGCGATGCCCGCTGAACCCCTCTCCAGCGGGTACCGGCTCCCCTCGTGAAACGACAGTTGATAGAAGACGAGCGTGGGCACGATCACCGCGATGGCCACCTGCTGGTCGCCCTCGGCGACGAGCAGGGACACGGTGGCGCCGAGGTCGTCGGCAAGGGTGCGCATGGTCGGGACACTAAGAGCCCGCAGGTTGTTGTCGAATGAGGCACCGAGCACCGCCAGTGCGGCGGCCGGGCGGTACTTGCCGTCGTCGCCCTTCACCACGAACCGGTGTTGCGTGAGCGTGCTGAGCAGTCGGTAGGCGATGGTGCGGTGCACTCCGACGTGGTCGGCGACCTGCTGCGCGGTCATTCCGGTCGGCGAGCTCGAGACGGCCTGCAGCGCCGACAAGCCCCTGGCAAGGGTCTGCGAGCCGGCCGAGAGTCGCTCGGCGGGTGCCGCCGAACCCTGGTCCTTGACAGACGTCATCGCGGAAGCCATCCTCTATATATAGTGCACATCAGTGTGCGATATTAGCACAGTTGATTCGCGCAATGCGAGAATGAGATTTACGCCATAGCGGCCAAGGCCCGGAAAGGACGGCATGGCAGCGTCCCCAGTGTTCGAGAGTGTCTGGAGTGATCTCCAGGGCGTTCCGTTCTCGCAGGGCTACCTCGACGCCGGCGGAGTGCGAACCCGCTACCTGCACGCCGGCGACCCGGCGAACCCGACGTTGGTTCTCCTGCACGGATCGGGCGGTCATGCCGAGGCCTACGTCCGCAATCTCGAGGCTCACGCCGAGCACTTCTCGACGTGGTCGATCGACATGCTCGGCCACGGCTATACCGACAAGCCCGGCCATCCGCTCGAGGTCGCCCACTACGTCGATCACCTGCTCGCAGTCTTCGACACCATCGGTGCCGAAAGCGGTTCACCTGTCCGGGGAGTCCCTCGGCGGGTGGGTGGCCGCCCGCGCGGCCTCCGACCATCCAGACCGCATCGACAAGCTGGTGCTCAACACTGCAGGTGGATCACAGGCCGATCCCGAAGTGATGAAGCGCATCATCACGTTGTCGATGGCCGCCGCCGAGAACCCGTCGTGGGAGACCGTGCAGGCCCGCATCAAGTGGCTGATGGCCGACAAGTCCAAGGACTACGACGACATCGTCGCAAGCCGTCAGCGGGTGTACCGCCAGCCGGGCTTCGTCGCCGCGATGAGTGACATCATGGCGTTGCAGGATCCCGAGATCCGAGCGCGGAACCTGCTGGGGCCCAAGGAGTACGGTGCCATCACGGCACCTACCCTGGTGTTGTGGACCAGCGACGACCCCACCGCTGACGTGAGCGAAGGCAGGCGGATCGCGTCCATGATCCCCGGCGCGCGTTTCGAGGTCATGCCCGACTGCGGGCACTGGCCGCAATACGAGGACGCCAAGACGTTCAACGCACTTCACATCGACTTCCTGCTGGGTCGCTGACGTGGCGCGCGAGGTGGACGTCCTGATCGTCGGCGCGGGTCCGGTCGGACTCACGCTGGCCAACGTGCTTGGCCGGCAAGGTGTTCGGACGCTGGTGGTCGACGAACGCGAAACCCTCATCGACTACCCACGTGGCGTCGGGCTCGACGACGAGGCACTGCGCACCTTCCAATCGATCGGGCTCGTCGAGCATGTGCTGCCCCACACCGTGCCCAACCAGATCTTGCGCTTCTTCGACGGCAACCGGCGCCTGCTCGCTGAAATGGCGCCACCCGACGCACGTTTCGGCTGGCCGAAGCGCAACGGCTTCGTGCAGCCCATGGTCGACGCGGAACTACTGCGTGGGCTGGAGCGCTTCGACTGCGTCGAGGTCCAGTGGAGCAGTCGCATGGAGTCGTGCGCCGAGCTCGCCGACGGCGTCACCGTCGAGGTCGCCGGCCCGTCGGGCGCCGAGTCCATCGGCGCACGCTACGTCGTGGGATGTGACGGTGGACGCAGCGCGACCCGCCGCGTGATGGGTGTGTCGTTCGAGGGCACCACCTCCCCGACGCGCTGGCTGGTCATCGACGTCGCGACCGATCCGTTGGGGCACCCCAACAGCGAGGTCGGCGCGGACCCCGCCCGGCCGTATGCGTCGATTTCGATCGCGCACGGAATTCGCCGGTTCGAGTTCATGATTCACGCGGACGAGACCGATGAGCAGGTCGAGCAACCTGAGTTCATCACCCGCATGCTGGCCCCGTTCCTGCCGCGCCCCGACCGCGTCGACGTGATCCGGCATCGCGTGTACACCCACCACTCCCGGATCGCGGGTTCATTCCGCAAGGGCCGCATGTTCCTCGCAGGCGACGCGGCTCACCTCATGCCGGTGTGGCAGGGGCAGGGCTACAACAGCGGCATTCGCGACTCGGCCAATCTCGGCTGGAAGCTGGCCGCGGTGGTCACCGGACAGGCCGGCGACGGACTGCTCGACACCTACGACGTCGAGCGACGCAAGCACGCCAGAGCGATGATCGACCTGTCCACCATGGTGGGGCGGGTCATCTCACCGACCAACCGCAGGGTTGCGACCCTGCGCGACGGGGTCATTCGGGCTGCCGCGGTAGTCCCGACGCTCAAGCGCTACATCCTGGAGATGCGGTTCAAGCCGATGCCCCGCTACGAGCAGGGCGCGATCGCCCGGCTCGGAGACGATCTAGCGCCACGTACGGCCACCTCGCCAACGGGCACACTGTTCATCCAGCCCCGTGTCGACACCCGCGAAACGCAGAACGTCCTGCTGGACGACGTCATCGGTCCGGGATTCGCCGTGCTGAGTTGGAACAACAATCCGCGCCCGCTACTCGGTGACGCCGCCTTCGCGCGGTGGAAGGCGTTGGGGGCCAGCTTCATCGCAGTACGTCCGTCGACCCAATTGCACTGGGCGGGGCACGACGACCCCGAGGTCGTCATCGTCGGCGACCGCACCGGGGCACTCAAGGCGTGGTTCGACGGCCACGCCGAATCCGTACTGTTCCTTCGGCCCGACCGGTGCATCGCCGGTGCGTGCATCGCTCAACTCGCGCCCGAGCTGAGTGAGGCGCTGTTCGAGGTCCTTGTGCATAACGAAGGGAGACAGAGATTCCAATGATTCCCGCGAGCGCGATGGCACTGTGCTGCATGTCGCACAGCCCGCTGCTGAATCTGCCGGGACCGTCACGGGAGCTCCTTGACGACATCGACTCGGCACTGGCGGATGCGCGCGATTTCGCGCGCGCCTTCGATCCGGAACTCGTGGTCATCTTCTCTCCCGACCACTACAACGGATTCTTCTACCGGCTCATGCCATCCTTCTGCATCGGAATGGCGGCGTCCGGCGTTGGCGACTTCGGTTCGCATCAGGGACCGCTGAACGTGCCCGCCGACCTCGCCACCGCCTGCGCCGAGTTCGTCATGAATGCGGGTGTCGACGTCGCGATCTCGGCGAGCATGGACGTCGACCACGGCACCGTCCAACCGCTCCAGACGCTCTTCGGCGACATCACCGACACCCCGGTGATCCCGATCTTCATCAATTCGGTGGCGACCCCGCTCGGCCCCATCCGGCGCGCCAGGGCGCTTGGCACTGCCGTCGGCGAGTTTCTCGCGACATTGGGCAAGCGGGTGCTGATCGTGGGATCCGGTGGGCTGTCGCACGATCCACCCGTGCCCACGTTGGCGACGGCACCCGCGGCGGCGTTGGGCCGCATCGTGCACGGCGAGCCCATCACCACCGAGCAACGCGCCGCCCGGCAGACGGCCGTGATGACGGCGGCCCAGCACTTCGCGCACGGCGAGGGCCCGCTTCGCCCGTTGAACCCGGACTGGGACCACGCCTTGCTCGAACTCATCGACACCAACCGGGTCGCGGAGGTCGACGCGTGGTCCAACGAATGGATCGCCGCCGAGGGCGGCGGCTCCGCCCACGAGATCCGCACCTGGGTGGCGGCTTTCGCCGCGCTGGCCACGCAGGGCCGCTATGAGACCGGCGTGCGGTACTACCGGGCTGCGCCGGAATTGATCGCCGGCTTCGCGGTGAGGACGGCGGTGCCCACCGATGAGCGCTCGCGCGAAGAGCAAAGGGCCGCAGGGTGACTGATACCAGCTTCGATCACGAGGTCGACGTGCTCGTCGTCGGCTCCGGCGGCGGCGGCATGACCGCGGCACTGAAGGCCGACGCCGAGGGCCTCGACACGCTGATCGTCGAGAAGTCCCCACAGTTCGGAGGCTCTACCGCGCTGTCCGGTGGCGGGATCTGGGTGCCCGGGGCGCCGTCGCAGCGTCGGGCCGGGTACACGCCACCCCCCGACGGCGTCTTCGAGTACCTCAAGCGGATCACCGGGGGGCTGGTCAGCGACGCGCGGCTGCGCACCTACGTCGACGAGGCGCCGGAGATGATGGACTTCCTCGAGAAGTCCAGCCCCTGGTTCGAATTCGTCTGGAAGCCCGGCTACGCCGACTACTACCCCGAGCTGCCGGGGGGCTCCGACCAGGGCAGCACCATCAACGTGCCTGCGATCGACCTGCGCAAGCTCGGCGACGAAGAGCTCAACCTTCTCACCCCGCTGGCACTTGCGCCGAAGGGAATCTGGTTCGCGCCCAAGGATCTCCGGCTGTTCTACCAGGTGCGGCAGAACTGGCGAGGCAAGGCCGTTCTGGTGAAGCTCATCTGGAGGATGTTCCGGGCCCGCGTGTTCGGTGAGCGGATGGCCGCCATCGGTCAGTCGTTGATGGCACGGATGCGGCTGGCTTTGAAGGAACACGGCATCCCGCTGTGGCTCGACGCGCCCATGACCGAACTGATCACCGATGTCGACGGGAACGTGATCGGCGCCGTCGTCGAACGCGACGGCACCCCACAGCGCGTCGGCGCGCGCCGCGGCGTCGTGCTCGCCAGCGGCGGCTTCGACCACGACATGGAGTGGCGCAGGGAGCACCTGCCCGAGCTCGAGAAGGACTGGAGTTTCGGCAATCCCGCGGCGATGGGCGACGGCATTCGCGCCGGCGAGAAGGTGGGCGCCTCCACCGACCTGCTCGACGAGGCGTGGTGGTTTCCGGCGATGTGCTGGCCCGACGGGCGGCTGCAGTTCATGCTCAACGAGCGCATGATGCCGTCGCAGTTCGTCGTCAACGGCGCAGGCAAGCGGTTCATCAACGAGGCGGCGCCCTACATGGACTTCGCCCACGCCATGATCGACGGTGAGCGCACCGGCGTCACCCACATCCCGTGCTGGCTGGTCACCGACATCCGCTCGTTCCACCGCTACGTGGTGGGCGGGCACCTGCCCATCCCGAAGATCCCCTTCGCTCCCGTTCCGACCGGCCGGAAGGTTCCCAAGGCCTGGCTGGACTCGGGTGTGGTGGTGGAAGGCCGGAGCTACGAGGAACTCGCGGCCAAGATCGGCGTCCCACCCGAGCAGCTGCGGCAGACCGCGGAGCGGTTCAACGAGCTCGCCCGCAACGGGCACGACGACGACTTCAACCGCGGCGACAGTGCCTACGACAACTACTACGGTGACCCCACGCTGCCGAATCCGAACCTGTATCCGCTTGGCGCAGCGCCGTATTACGCGTTTCAGATCATCCTCGGCGACCTGGGCACCTCGGGTGGACTGCGCACGGACGAGTACGCCAGGGTGCTGCGCGACGATGACTCGGTGATTGCAGGCCTGTACGCGACGGGCAACGTCACGGCCGCGGTCATGGGCCGCAGCTACGCCGGTGCGGGCGCCACCATCGGGCCCGCCATGACCTTCGGCTACGTCGCCGCCAAGCATCTCGCCGCAACCAGTAACACCAACCAGACCGACAGCCCTACTACTGATTCCACGCTCAACACCTACCGGAGGTAAACATGAAGATTTCGCTGTTCTACGAGTTCGCGCTGCCTCGGCCGTGGTCCGATGACGACGAACGCGAGCTCTTCCAGGACGGACTCGACGAGGTCGAGCTCGCTGACAAGGCCGGCTTCTCGACTGTCTGGCTGACCGAGCACCACTTCCTCGAGGAATACTGTCACGCGACCGCGCCCGAGATCTTCCTGGCCGCAGCGAGCCAGCGCACCAAGGACATTCGGCTCGGATTCGGCATCATGCACCTCCCGCCGGCCGTCAACCACCCGGCTCGCGTCGCCGAACGCATCTCGACGCTCGACCTGATCTCCAACGGCCGCGTCGAATTCGGGACGGGCGAGTCGTCCTCGGTCGGTGAGCTCGGCGGGTTCAACATCGACCCGGCCGACAAGCGTGCGCAATGGGAGGAAGCCCTCGAGGTCTCCATCCGGTGCATGACCGAGACTCCCTTCACCGGCTTCAAGGGCGAGCACATCGAGATGCCGGCCCGCAACGTCATTCCCAAGCCCATGCAGCGGCCGCACCCGCCGGTCTGGGTGGCCTGCACCCGGCCGTCGTCGGTGCAGATGGCCGCCCAGAAGGCCATCGGTGCACTGAGTTTCGCCTACACCGGCCCTGGCCCGCTCAAGGAGCGCGTCGACGGATACTACAGCGAGCTCGAAGAGAAGGGTTCTCCCGTCACGCCGGTGATGAACCCCAACATCCTGGCCATCGGCGGCGACCTGTCGATGATGGTGGCGCCCACCGACGAGCAGGCCGTGCAGCGGGTTGGGCTCGGTGGCGGGTTCTTCTCGTTCGGCATCATGCACTACTACATGACCGGCATGCACACGCCGGGTCGCACCGGTGTCTGGGATCGCTACCTCGAAGAAGTAGCCGCCGACCCCACGCTGGCGTACGGCCCGGGCCGTGGCGCCATCGGCTCCCCGGACACCGTGCGCGAGTTCCTGCGCGGTTATGAGGAGAGCGGCGTGGACGAGATCATTCTGCTGCTCAATCCGCGCAGCCACGAGGGCACCATGGAGTCCATCGAATTGATGGGCAAGCACGTGCTACCGGAGTTCATCGAACGAGACGAGAAGCACGTGGCCGCCAAGGCCAAGCGGCTCGAGCCAATCCTGGAGAAGCTCGAGGCGCGTCGGGAGGCATCGATGGCGCCGGAATTCGATGAGGACTACTCATTCGGTGGGCTGCCCACCGGCCAGGGTGGAAAGTTCACTGCCAGCGAGATTCCCGAGGCCATGGCCGAGATCAACGAGGGTCGGGTGCAGGCGGCGCAGTTGGAGAAGGAGCAGCGCGAAGCGGCGGAGAAGGCCGGAGCGTAATCCGGTGGGTCAGTTCGCCGAACTGCTCGACTACGCCGGTCGCCGCGTCGTGGTGACCGGGTGCGCGTCGGGCATCGGCGCGGCACTCGTCGGTCAGCTGACTGAACTCGGAGCCGATGTCATCGGGCTCGACGTGCACCCACCGGCGGTCGAGCTCAACGACTTTCACCGCGTCGACCTCTCCGATCCGGCGTCGATCGACGCCGCGGTCGGGTCGGTCGGAGGCCAGGTCGACGGGCTGTTCAACGTGGCCGGGGTGTCGTCCGGCATCGGCAACCCGCTGTTGGTCGTGAAGATCGACTTCCTCGGCACGCGTCACCTGACCGAGGCATTGGCCCCCCGCATGCCGTCCGGATCGGCGATCGCCAGCGTGTCGTCGCTGGCCGCCTCCAACTACGAGGGAAACGTCGGTGAGGTGGCCGGGCTGCTCGCCACCCGCACCTTCGACGAGGGGGTCGCATGGTGCGACGAGCATCCCGATGCCCTCGCCGACGGCGGGTACCGGTTGGCCAAGGAAGCGATCATCCTCTACGGCATGAAGAGTGCCGTCCCGCTGGGATCACGCGGGATCCGTATCAACTGCACCGGCCCCGGCGTGACCGAGACACCGATCCTCGACCAGTTGAGGACCAAGTACGGCCAGGCCTATCTCGACGACATCCCCAAACCCCTTGGCCGGGTGTCCAATCCCGACGAGCAGGCCGCTGTGCTGGTTTTCCTCAACAGCCGCGCCGCCGGCTACATCACCGGTCAGGTGGTGTGGGTCGACGGTGGGAACATCGCGAGCCGCGTCGCCGCCACCATGGAAGGAACCTCATTGTGGCCAGCATGAACGACTTTCGGCGGGTCGCCGACGACGTCCGCAACTGGGGACGGTGGGGTGACGACGACGAACTCGGCACCTTGAACCTCATCACCGCGGAGAAGGTCGCCGAGGCGGCGGGTCTGGTCAAGCACGGCAAGGTCTTTCCGCTCGGCGTCGACTTCGGCTCGTCCGGCCCACAGGGCGCCTTCCACTACCGGCAGAACCCGATGCACGTGATGACGGTCGACGGCGGTGATGAGAGGACCTTGCTGGAGTACGGCCCCAAGTGGTTGCAGAACCCGACGGCGGTGCAGCTGAGCGGATACTCCGAGGCCGGACCGATGCGCTTCAACGACGACCTCATCATCATGCCGCTGCAGGCGGCCACGCAATGGGACGCGCTGTCGCACGTCTACTACGAGGACAAGCTGTACAACGGATTCCCCGCGAGCTCGGTGACCAGCCTCGGCGCGTTCTATCTCGGGATCGACAAGGTGGACGTCAAGGGCATTACCTCGCGCGGGGTGCTGCTCGACATCGTGCGATTGCGCGGCGTCGAGACGTACTGCGACATCGGAGAGCCGATCACGCCAGCCGAACTCGACGAAGCCGCGAGGACGCAGGGCGTCACAGTCACCCCCGGCGACATCGTTCTGGTCCGAACCGGTTGGTGGGCAAGGTTTCTCCAGACCGGCGACGGCGCCGAACCGGGCGCCGGCCTCGATTGGACGTGCGCGTCATGGCTGCACGACCACCAGGTCGCCGCGGTGGCTGCGGACAACCTCATGGTCGAGAACCCGGTCTCCGGTGTGGATGGCACGATCCTGCCGATGCACATGCTGTGCCTACGCGACATGGGCATGATGTTCGGTGAGTATTGGAACCTCACCGCCCTGGCCGAGGACTGCGCCGCCGACGGCAGCTATGAGTTCCAGCTCGTCGCCCCACCGCTGAGCGTGACCGGTGGCGTCGGATCCCCACTGAACCCCATCGCGATCAAGTGAGCCTTCCCATGACTTCCCTCGTTTCCCCGACCAAGACTTCACCCCTGATCGTCGGCCTCGGCGGCACCCTTCGGTCCAACTCGTCGACCGAACGCGCGCTGCGGCACTGCCTTTCGGCAGTCGAGCGCCAGGGTGGGCGCACCATGCTGTTCTGCGGCGACGACATCGACCTACCGATGTACAACCCGCACGACGCCGACCGGACCGGGAAGGCGGAGGCGATGGTCGCGGCGTTGCGAGACGCCGACGCGGTCGTCGTCGGCTCGCCCGGTTACCACGGCGGAGTGTCCGGCCTGGTGAAGAACGCGCTGGACTACATCGAGGATCTCCGCGAAGGCCCGCGGGTCTACCTCGACAACACCCCGTGGGGCTGCATCAGCTGCGCCTATGGATGGCAGGCTGCGGTAGGCACCCTTGGGCAGTTGCGGGTCATCGGACACGCGTTGCGTGCATGGCCGACACCGCTTGGCGTAGCGATCAACTCGGCCGACCCGGTCTGGGACGAGACAGGGCAGCTGGTGGATGGCACCGTCCGGGGGCAGCTGGACATGCTCGCCACCCAACTGCTCGCGGGCGCACTGCGCGTCGGCTAACGCTTCACCGAATGTGCAGTCGGGGCGGGAATTTCGCCGATTTCTCGCCGTAGTTGCACATTCGGCGTCGTAGTCGCACAGTTGTGGGGCGCGAACGGCTCCCTAGCCAACCGCCTCCGCGCGCTCGACGTGCTGGTGAATCAAACGCGGGTACCGGCCGCGGTCGGGTCGGAAGATGTCGTGGGGCGAGTCGTGAAACTCGACCAACTGAGCGTGCGGGAACAGCTGCCGGTAACGCGCCCACTCCTCTTCGCCGACGAGGACGCTGTCGCGGCAGCGTACGACGAGCAGCGGAAGTCCAAGCCCAGCAAGCTCATCCCAGAACGAACGAGCGTGCGCGGCCTCGAAGGTCTTGATCCCGGCGTCACCGTTCACGCGCTCGCTCACGGGCGTGCCTCGCCAGCGGCCACCTAGCAGGCGACGCGCGACGTCGGTCGGCAGCACCTTCTCCTCCGGGACGTAGTCGCCGATGGCAACCGACCGAACGCGGTCGGCATGCTCGAGTACCCAGGCGACGGCGCACGACGTTCCGCGGGAGAACGTCACCACGTGAACCGGCCCGTCGGTGACCGCGTCCACGACCGCCCCCACGTCTGCGCTCAAGGTCGCGAGGTCGTATCCACGTTGCGGGCTGCTGCTTCGTCCGTGGCCTCTGACTTCCACGACGACCGTCCTGCGGCCGAAGAGTGGCAGCACTTCGGTGTAGTCCTCGGCGACGTCGGTCATGCCGGGCACGAAGACGATTGGGGCGCCGCCGTCGTCTCCGCCTGAGTCGAGGTAGTGGATGCGGGTGTCGCCGTTGTCGACGAATCGCGACGTCGGCCTCACGCGCCGAGCATCATCAGACCGCCGTCGACCGCCAGCAGTTGGCCCGTGATGAAGTGCGACCCGTCGCCGGCCAGAAACACCAGCACCGGTCCGACGTCGCCGACTGGATCGCCCAGCTTGCCGCCGATCGGGATGCTCATCTGCAACTGCTGTTCGATGATCGGCATCAGGTCGGGTCCGAGGTAGTCGCGGAGCCGTTGCGCACCAGGTGTTTCCACGGCAGGGGCGAGCGCGTTGACGGTGATGCCCTGCGATGCCCAGCACTTGGCGGCCGATCGCGTCCACGATGCGACGGCGGACTTGGACGCGGCGTAGATCGCCGACATGGGGCTGCCCATGACGCCCTCACTGGACCCGAAGTTGATGATCCGGCCGCCGCCCGTCTCGCCCATCACGGCGGCGGCGGCCTGGTTGGTCAGCACCGTCGAGGTGAAGTTGGTGTCCATCACGTGGCGCACGTCGTCGACGCCGATCCGACCGGGCACCCCGGGGTGCCACAAACCGGCGGCGTGCACGAGCACGTCCAGCCCGTGCAGGCTCGCCACCGCGGAGCGCACCGTCTCGTCGACCGACACCGGATCGACGGCGTCGCACCGCAGCCAGGTGGCGTCGGACCGCTCCGGGGGAGGGGTGTGGTGGAACGTCGCCGCGACCCGAGCGCCGGCGGTGCTCAGCACCTGCACGGCGGCCGCTCCGATACCCGTCGCGCCTCCGGTGACCAGGATGCGCTTGCCGTTGAGTTGTCCGGTCATGCTGGAGACTCTACGGCGGCCTCACCCCGAGAATTCGCCGATCAAGCTGAGATAACGCCTGATTGCCGGCGGGTCGGTCTCGACGCCAACGGTCTTGGACAGCTTGCCTGTCGCAAACGCGGCCTTGAGGTTGGCGGCGGCGGTTTCGACGTCGGTGTCGAGCTCGTACAACGTGATGAACGTGTCGCCTCCCTCGGGCTTCCAGCGCCGCGCCGACACGAAACCGTCGATCGTGAGCATCTCCGGGAGGTGAACTTCGTCCTGCCACTCGTGATACTCGTCGAGATGCTCCGGTGACTTCGGACGGCTCTCGACGAAGAGCAAGGCTTTGACCATCAGACGCTCCTTTACTGGATGGGTTCGTCACCCAAAACGGTGGTGCGCAGCATCCATCGCGGCGAATCGGGGTCGTACGGTGCAGCCCGATGGAGAACACCGTTGTTGTCCCAGATCACCGTGTCGCCGACCGCCCAGCGATGCCGGTAGACCAGCTCGGGTTGGGTGGCACGGTCGAGCAACTCAGCGAGTAGTGCCTGGCCATCCTCGCGGTCCATGCCGACGACGTAGTGCGCAGATGCGCCAAGCACCAACGATTTACGCCCACTCCGATGGGTCCAGACGAGGGGATGTTCATGGGTGGGGCGGGCCCGCCACCGCGCCACCATCTCCGGTGAGGGATCCGGATTGATGCGGCTCTGCGACGCTTCAAGCGAGTGCACCACTCGCAGCGACCCGAACCGCTCCTTCTCCTCGTCGCTGAACGCCTCGTAGGCGGCATAGGAGTTGGCGAACTCCGTCTCGCCTCCCGTCTCGGCGACTTGGACGGCACTGAGCACCGTCGCCTTCTGTGGCGGCTCGCCGCCCGTCGGCGTGCACCCGTCGATGTGCCAGTCGAAGGTGGCCCGCAGATATGCCGCTGAGGCGTTCTTCGACTTGTCGAGCGTGATCGGATAGATCCCCGACACCGGGTGTTGACCGTCCGCCGAGAAGTCGACCTCGCCGAGCCTGCGGCAGAATGCCACCTGCGCTTCGGGTTCGAGGTGAAGGTTCGGGAACACCAAGACCCCGTTGTCCTCGAGCGCATCGAGTACCGCTTTACCAAGCAGGTCGTCGCTCGCGAGCCGGTCCGGGTCGACGTCGACCACCTCGGCACCTACGGATTCGGTCAGCTTGTTCAACGTCAGCAGGCTCATCGCCGCTTGTCCTTTCTCAGTGGGATCACGGCACTGGCGCCCCGACGCGAATCATGACGGCGTCGGCTGAGTCGGCAGGTTTCTGGGTACCGAAGACCTCGACGGCCATCGACACCATGATCATCGAATAGACCAGGTGCAGCAGGTTCAGCGCGTCGTCGGGGACGTCGTCGAGCGGGAACTTGTCGCAGTAGTCGATTGCCTCTTCGAACCGCGGTGTAAATGCGTCGTAGAATTCGCGGATCTCCGGCATCGGGGTGCTGAGCCGCGCCTCCCACCGCTCCGGTTCGGTTGCCAGGCACCACTTCTCGGCGAACGTCTCGAACTCGGCGAACGCGCTCGGCAGTCGGGACTGCGCCATCGTCACACCCCCACCGAGCTGCGTTCGGCCTGGTACCGCTCGACCCAGTCCACCGACACCTTGTGTAGATGCCGAACGAGGATCTCCTGGTCGTTGAGCGGGAAGTCGTCGACGACGTCGTACTCCAGGGCCGCCTGGGTGCCGCCGAGCATGCCGGCGTCCTGCAGCGCGAACTCCTTGAGCACCACCGAGGCGACCTCGTGTTCGATGCGCTCGCGTACCGTGCTCGCCGGGTGAAATGCGTTGTACGCCTCGAATTTGTGGGTGTTGTGCGACGTCGGCCAGTAGCGGTACAGCAGATACCACCCGTGGTAGATCAGGATCTCCAGATTTGGGAAGATTTGGAAGTTGGTGATGCCCCACGGCTCGATCCCGCCTGGGTTCAGCCCGGCCGAGAAGTGCGTCTCCGGGGTCCGCCACGGGCCGACCAGTCCGCTGCGCGTCGTGCGCTCGACGGGATACATGTACTCCGGTGCGAGCAGCCAACGCCGGGTGCCTGCCGTGGACACCAGGCGGTGCGGCCCGTCGAGCTGGAAGTGACCGCATTCGAACGTCGCGTTGGGCTGACGAACCGCGGTCGGAACCTGCTGCGAGTGCAGCGACGGCACGTGATAGTACTCCTGGAAAGCGTCGGCGAATATCTTCCAGTTGCTGTTGTTGTGCGCGACGAAGTCATAACGCTCCGTCATCATCTCGAACGGATAGTCATCGAGGGCGGTGATCATCGGCCCGAGGAAGTCGCGCAGGCTCTGACGGGGCTCGGAGTCGAAGTTGACGAAGATGAAGCCGTTCCAAACGTCGCAGTGCACCGGCCTCAACCCGTACTCATCCTTGTCGACGTCGAAGAACTCCGACTCCTGCTGGACGTAGGTCAGCGCGCCCTCGAGGTCGTAGCGCCACGCGTGGTACTTGCACGTGAACTGCCGACAGACACCCTTGGTTTCTTCGCGGGGAAAGTCGTTCCACACCAACTTGTTACCGCGGTGCCTGCACACGTTGTAGAAGGCGCGGATCTGCTGGTCCTTCCCGCGCACCACGATGATCGACGAGTTGACGACCGCGATCTCCTTGGTGAGGTAACTACCGACGCGCGGTACCTCCTCCACGCGGGCGACGTTGAGCCACGCGCGTTTGAAGATGGCCTCGCGCTCGAGTTCGTAGAACTCGGGGGACGTCGAGTCGCGGAACGAGATGGGTCCGGTGCCCAGCTCAGGGTAGTGCTCAGTCCAACTTCCCTCGGCGGGTTTGGGCCAGCGAGCCATGAGACCTCCTGTAGTCAACCGTCGTCAAAGGCGTTGTGTTGAAACGGTCGTCACATCACCGCTCCTCCGTTGACGCCGAGTACCTGGCCGGTGATGAAGCCGGCCTCCTCGGAGCACAGGAAGGCTGCGGCGGCTGCGATGTCGTCACCGGTACCGAGGTGACCCAGCGGGATGTTTCCTGCCATGACCTCGTTCGACGGGAGATGGCCACTGCGCTGGCCCTCGTGCTGCATGGGCGTCTCGATGCCAGACGGCGGGATGTTGTTGACGGTGATGCCCATTGGTGCGTATTCACGCGCCAGCGACTTGGTCAACGAGATCAAGGCACCCTTCGACGCGGCGTAGTGGGCCATCTTCGGAGATCCGCGCTGGGCGCTCGACGACGAGATCATGACGATCCGCCCCCATTGCGCCTCGATCATGTCGGGCAGCACGACCTGGCAACAGTGGAACGTGCCGGTCAGGTTGACGTCGATGAGTCGTGCCCAGGACTCCGACGTGATGTCGAGGAACGGCGAAAAGCCAACCAGCCCTGCGCTGGTCACCAGGATGCCGACCGCCCCCAGTTCGGAGCGGACCTTCGCGAACGCCTCGTCCACCGCAGGCCGGTCGGTGACGTCCACCGCGACGGCCAATGCCTTGACACCTTCGGCGCGCAGGTCTTCGGCCACGCGTTGCGCGGCGTCACCGTTGACGTCGAGAACGGCGACTCGGTGACCGCTGCGGCCGAGGTGGTGGCACGTTGCCTCGCCCATGCCCGACGCCCCGCCGGTGACCACTGCGACCCGACTCATGGATACCCCTTCGTTGCCGACAGGTCGCTACTCATAGACGACCTTGATCGTGGAACTCGTTGGCAACGACTGACAGGTCAGCACCCATCCGTCGGCGATCTCGTCGGGTTCCAGTGCGTCGTTGTTGATCATTCGCGCGCTACCCTCGACGATCCGGGCCATACACGTTCCGCAGGAACCGATTTCGCACGAAGCGGGTGCCTTCAGGCCGGCCGTTCGGGCCGTCTGCAACAACGTGTTGCCTTCGCGATACGGCGTGACCGTGGTGCGGCGATCGAGCACGATGGTGACTTCCTCGGTCACGCATGGAGCCCCGTCGGCGGCGATGTCGTTGAGCTGAAAGCGTTCCAAGTGCATCCGGTCGGCACGCACGCCCACGGCCAGGGCGGTGTGCTCCACCGCGTCCATGAAGGGTGCCGGTCCACAGATGTAGAGCTCAGCGCTGCCTGCGGCGGCGATGAACGACGCGATTTGGTCCGGGTGGACGACTCCTGCATCGTCGTCGAAGTGGTGCTGCACGACGAGTCGGTCCGGATGTGCCGCACCGAGTCGCTCCAACGCATCGGCGAAGATCACCGAATCACGACTTCGGTTGGCGTAGAACAGCCGCACTCGGCGTGACGTCGCCGCGAGCGCCGAGGACACCAACGAGAACACCGGCGTAATTCCGCTGCCACCCGCGAACGCGACGACTTCCCGATCGGAGTCCTTCAGGACGAACTTGCCCTCTGGCGGAGCCGCGTGAATCTCTTCGCCGACCGCAGCGTTGTCGTTGAGCCAGTTCGACACCACGCCGTCGCGATCCCGTTTGATCGTGATCCGGAGTTCGTCGCCCACGACCGGCGAGGACGACATCGAGTAGCAGCGCCGATACTCCGCACCGGCGACCGTCACGCGAAGGGTGAGGAACTGACCGGCTTGGTAGTCGAAGCGCGGCACCCACGGCGGCCGGCACGTCGAACACCAACGACACGGCCTCATCGGTTTCCTGCTGAACGTGCTTGATCGTCAAGGGCGCAAAGCCGTCGGAACCCAGTAACTCGACTCCGGTAGGAGTCGAGCCGTCGATCACTTCGCTTGCCGCTGATCCGCTCATCCCGAGCGACTATATCAAGTACTTGTCATTGATATCAAACAATTGTGGACGCTGGGTGGCCGAAGCGACGTCAGATGTCGGAGTGGTCGTCGCGAAAAGGTTGCCCGGTGCCCTGTTCAACGATTCGAGCCAGCAGGTCGTGCAGCGTCTTCTGCTCGTCGTCGTCGAGCACGCCGAACACCTCGTTGTGTGCCGCAACGGCATCCGCGAACACGGCGGCAGTGACCTTGCGGCCCCGATCGGTGAGATATGCCCGCAGAATCCGACCATGCGCAGGGTCGGGCTTTCGCTCGACGAGTTCGCTTCGCTCCAGGGAGGTCAGCGCGAGCTGAGCACCTTGCGGCGTGATGAGTAGGCGACGGGCGAGCTCGGCCCCCGAGAGTCCGGGTTCGTCGGCTAGCTGACGCATCATGCCGAGTTGGCCCATGGTGACGCCATGGCTGCCGATCGCGTCGTTGACGAACCGATACGAGAAGTAGAAGCTCTGTTTCAGCAGCCAGAGGATGTTGTGCGTGAGTTCCATGCCAGACCGGCCTACGGGCCCTTGTAGACGCGGCCGTCCTTCATGACGAACCGTACGTCGAGGGTGGTGGCGATGTCGCGCGACGGATCGCCGGGCACCGCAATGATGTCGGCGAGATATCCGGGCGCAAGCCGCCCGAGTTCGTCGTCGGCCTCGATGAGTTCGGCGCTCGTGATCGTGGCCGCCCGCAGCGCTTCCATCGGCGTCATGCCGCGGTCGACCAATGCGCATATCTCCTTGGCATTCTGGCCGTGCGGAATGGCGGGTGCATCCGAGCCGCAGGCGATCTTGACTCCCGCCTTGATTGCCTTTGGCAGCATCGCCTGAGCCTGCGGGAACACCTCGGCAGCCTTCTTGCGAAGTTCGGGTGCGATCCTGTCGACGGCCATCGACTCGGTGAGGTAGGTCGTCGAGACGAGGAACGTGCCGTGGTCGACCATCATCTGGATCGTGTCGTCGGTGGCCAGGAAGCCGTGCTCGATGCAGTCGATGCCGGCCCTGATGCATGCCCGGATGGCGCTGTCGCCGACGGCGTGCGCGGCAACGCGGACGCCGGCACGGTGCGCCTCGTCGGCGATCGCCTCGAACTCGGCGTCCGAATATTGTTGCGAGCCAGGCGCGGTGCTGTGCGACATCACGCCCCCGGACGCCGACACCTTGATCAGCTTGGCGCCGTGGCGGATCTGGTACCGCACGCAGGCCTGCACGTCGGCCACCCCGTTCGCGATGCCCTCGGCGACGCTGAGCGGCATGATGCCTGGCGCAAGGCGCTGAAACACCGTGGGATCGAGGTGTCCGCCGTAGGGGGTGACCGCGTGCCCGGCGGGGAAGATCCGTGGGCCCTCGTGCCAGCCGTTTTCGATGGCCCGCTGCAACGCCACGTCGAGCAGGTACCCGCCTGTCTTGACCATCAGGCCGAGGTTGCGCACGGTGGTGAAGCCCGCCAGCAGCGTCGTGCGCGCGTTCACCGCACCTCGAAGCGTGCGATAGGCGGGGTCGTCCTGCACGCCATGCATCGGCGAGGGCAGCCCCTCGGGTCCGCCGGGCCCGCCGATCAGCAGGTTGAGCTCCATGTCCATCAAGCCGGGCAGCAGCGTCACGTCACCGAGGTCGAGCTCGGTGGCCGAATCTGGCAGCGGCTCAGTCGGATTCACCGCAGTGATGCGGTTGCCGTCCACCACGATCGTCGCCGGTGAGCGGACCTCGCCGGCGTCGACGTCGCACCAACGAGCGGCTCTCAGGACGATCGTGTCGGTCATGGAATGGGTTCTGACAGGCAGTCCATGGCGGCGGCGCCGGAGTCGGGAACGCGCGGCTGCTTCCAGCACTCGATGGGGAACGACACCATGATCATCGAGTACAGCAGATGCATCAGGTTGAGCACGTCGTCCGGCATGTCGTCGAGGGGGAACTTGTCGCAGTACGAGATTGCCTCTTCGGCCCGCTGCGTGACGGCGTCGTAGAAGGCCTGCATCTCGGGCATGGTGCTGGTAAGCCGCTTGGCGTAGCGCTCCCGCTCGGTCGGCAGACACCAGTCGGAGAACTACTCGAGATCGGCGAATTCGGTTGGCAGCATGGAAGTCACGACGTCACACCCCGGCCGTCTTGCGTTGGTAGTCGGTGATCCACGCCTTCGTTTCGGTATGAAGATGGCGTATCAACACTTCCTGGTCGCACAACAGGAAGTTCTCGACGACGCGCGACTCGACCATCGTCTGGGTGGCCTCCAGCGTGTTTGCGTCCTGCAGTCCGTACTCCTTGAACGACACGGCCGCGAGTTCCTGCGCGATGCGTTCCCGGGGCGTGCGCGGCGCGGGGAAGTACAACGTGCCCTCGAATACGTGGGTGTTGTACGACGTCGGCCAGTAGTGGTAGGTCAGGTACCAGCCCTGGCCCCAGAAAAGGATGACGAAGTTGGGGAACAGCTGGAACGAGTCCAGGCCCCACGGGCTGCACTTGGCGGGGTTGATGCCCACCGGCATTTCGCCGATGTCGCGGCTGTCCCACGGCCCGAACAGTCCGCTCTGGCAGATGTCCTCCATGGGCTTGCGCATATCGGAATCAAGTTCCCAGGCGCGGATTCCGGAGGTGCTGACCAAGCGGTGCGGGCCGTCGACGCGGTAGTGCGGCGCCTCGAAGCCGGCCTCGGCCGCCGCCTTCGAGAACTTCGTCGGCGACTGGTTCGCGTGCAATATCGGTGCGTGGTAGAACTCCTGGAACGCGTCCATGTAGAGCTTCCAGTTCGCGTTGACCTCTGACCGGTAATAGAAGCGCGACGTCATCTCTCCGAAGGGGTAGCCCTCGAGATCGGTGATCATCGGGCCCAGGAACTCACGCAGCGACTGTTCCGGCACCTTGGCGAAGTTGACGAAGATGAACCCTTCCCAGACCTCGCAGTGCACGGGCACCAGGCCGTACTCGCTCTTGTCGAGGTCGAAGAACTCGCCTTCCTGCTGGACGAAGGTCAAGTTCCCGTCCAGGTCGTAGCGCCAGGCGTGGTACTTGCAGGTGAACTGCCGACACGTACCGCTGGTCTCCTCCAGCGGCATGTCGTTCCACACCAGCTTGTTGCCCCTATGCCGGCAGACGTTGTGGAAGGCGTTGACCGTGCCCTCCTTGTTGCGCACCAGGATGATCGAGGTGTTCGCGACCTTGAGCTCCTTGGTGAAGTAGCTGCCGGTGCGCGGAAGCTGTTCGACGCGGCCCACATTCAGCCACGCACGCTTGAAGATCGCCTTCCGCTCGAGCTCGTAGACCTCCGGCGAGATGGAGTCCTCGTAGGACACCGGGCCGGTCCCGAGTTCGGGGTAGTGCTGCGTCCAACTACCTTCGGCCGGCTTGGGGAATCGGGCCATGGCTGCTCCTGTCGTGTTCGGGCCTGGGCGACCAGTGAGCATCCCGGAGGTGGCGGATCCGAGCCGGTTGGCGTCGTCCACGCCTAGCTCGTATCTCGGTTCGGGACCTTGGCCGACGGTATATGCTCGACGTCACAATGACAAGTAGTTGATACTGCTGTTGCGTGCGCTATGCCGAGGAGGCTTTCGATGCACCGCGAGGACGCGTTGTTCATCGGTGGGACATGGGTGGCACCAAGTACCGACGAGGTCATCGAGGTGATCTCACCACACACCGAGGCGCCGGTGGCGCGAGTTGCCGCAGCTGGACCGGCCGACGTCGACGCAGCCGTGACGGCGGCGCGGGCGGCGTTCGACGAGGGGCCGTGGCCGCGCTCGACCGTCGCCGAGCGCATCGACGTCGTGCAGCGGCTGGCGAAGGTCTTCGGTGAGCGGAAATCGGAGATGGCTCAGGTGATCAGCACCGAGATCGGCGCACCGATCACCTTCGCCCAGCGTGCCCAGGTGGGCCTGCCGTTGATGATGATGAACGCGTTCTGCGACTTGGCGGCCGACTACCCGTGGCAGGAAGCGCGCCCCGGTTTCTTCGGCTCCGATCTCCACGTGCGCCGCGAGCCGATCGGCGTGGTGGCCGCGATCGTGCCGTGGAACATGCCCCAGTTCCTGATCGCCACCAAGCTGGTGCCCGCGCTACTGGCCGGGTGCTGCGTCGTGCTCAAGCCGGCGCCAGAGTCGCCGCTCGACGCGCTACTGCTGGCCGACATGCTCGAGCAGCTCGGGCTGCCGCCGGGCGTGGTCAGCGTATTGCCCGGTGACGGGCGGGTCGGCGAAGCCCTCGTCACCCACCGAGGCGTCGACAAGGTGTCCTTCACGGGTTCCACCGAGGCCGGTCGTCGGGTCGCCGCGGCGTGCGGCGCCGAGCTCAAGCGCGTCAGCCTCGAGCTGGGCGGCAAGTCCGCCGCGATCCTGCTCGATGACGCCGACGCTGCGAAGGCTGCGGCAGGCATCCGCTCGGCAAGCCTGTCCAACAGCGGTCAGATCTGCAATGCGCTGACCCGAATCCTAGTGCCCGCCAAGCGTTCCGCCGACTTCGTCGACGCGTTGGCCGGTGAACTGGCGGCCATGGTCGTCGGTGACCCGGCTGATCCTCAGACCCAGGTGGGGCCGCTGGTGGCGCAGAGGCAACAAACTCGAGTGCGCGACTACATTCGCGCCGGCGAGCGGGAAGGCGCGCGGCTGGTGCTCGGGGGAGCCGAACCGCCCGAGGGCCTCGAACGCGGCTGGTACGTCCGGCCGACGCTGTTCAGCGACGCCGACAACGCGATGACGATCGCGCGCGAGGAGATCTTCGGCCCCGTGCTCACCGTCATTCCCTATGGCGACGAAGACGAGGCCGTCCGCATCGCCAACGACTCCGACTACGGGCTCGCCGGTTCGGTGTGGACCGACGACAAGGACCGCGGACTGTCCGTCGCGGCGCGCGTCCGCACGGGCACCTTCGGGGTCAACCAGGGATACACCATGGACCCGTTCGCTCCCTTTGGCGGAGTCAAGTGCAGCGGCTACGGCCGCGAGCTCGGCCGCGAGGGCTTTGACGGCTACGTCGAGCTCAAGTCGATCGCCGTCGCGGGCTGACGGGGAATCGGGAGTGTCGACCTGTTCTTCTGCATGATGGGCGGCGTCCCCATCGAGTTCATGGGCGGTTACGCAGTAGGAGGCGAAGATGGCTGAGACCGAACGGCTTTCCCCGCTGCCAATGGAGCAGTGGGACGACGGGGCCAAGGCGGTGCTGCCCGCATACCTGGGCCGGCCGGAGCTCTACACGGGTCCCGACGCCAGACCGATGCCGAAAGTGATGGGGCTGCTGGCCCACAACGCCGCGCTGGGGCAGGGCTGGTTGGAGTTCAACGCACTGCTGGCGAAGTCGGCCACCGTCGAAGCGCGCTTGCGCGAACTGATCATTCTTCGCGTGGCGTGGGTGACCCGTTCGGCCTACGAATGGAGACAACACACGCGGATCGGCCACCATGCGGGGTTGACGACCGAGCAGTTGCACGCAGTCCCGCAGGGTCCGGCGGCCGAGCTGTGGTCACCCGTCGAGCGGGCCGTGCTCGAAGCGGCCGACCAACTGATCGACCATCAGGTTGTCGACGACGACACCTGGGATCGGCTCGCGGAGCACTTCGACCGGGCACAGCTGCTCGAGGTGCTGTTCACCGCGGGCACCTACATCTGTTTTGCCGCGGTGTGCAACTCGGCGGGTCTGTCGCCCGACCCCCCGACCGAGACGATCGACGCACCCGAGTTGCCCGGCAGAGTAGGCAGCTAGTTGCGCCGAAACCGTCGTCCCTGTCGTTGAGCCGCTCGCTCAACGACAGGGACGACGGTTTCGGCGCGGGTGGGGGTTCAGAGTTCCGGGCCGATCGACGCGAGGAACTCCTGAGTGCGGCGCTGCGATGCAGTGCGGGCCGCGGCGTCGGCTCCCAACGGGACGACCCTGGCGGCGAGATCGGTGACGCCGGCGTCACGGTACCGGCGCAGCCGGGCGAGAACCGACGTCTCGTCACCGGCGGCCATGGTATCGCCGACGTCCTCGGCGTCGCCGTGTTCAAGCAGCCGAACGTAGTTCGGCGAGAAGTCGGCATGCCCGAGCACGTCGCTCGCGTACGCGCGTGCCTCGTCGACGTCGCCATCGGCGCATAGCGTGACGGGTACGCCAGCCACCACGCGGGGCGCCGGGCGTCCGGCGGCTTCTGCGGCTCCATTGATGCGCGGCACCACGTGGTCGGCGACGGCTCGCTCGTCGGCCATCCAAAGGATGGTGCCCGATGCCTGCTCACCGGCGATGCGCAACATCGTCGGCCCAAGTGCAGCAAGGAGAATCGGCGGCGACCCCGGTTCGGACACGTCCATCGGGCTGTGTACGCGATAGCTGTCGTTCTCGACGTCGACTGACCCTGGCGTGAACGCCGCGTTGAGCACCTCGAGGTAGTCCCGAACCAGGTGAGCCGGACGGTCATAGGGCAGGCCCAGCTGATCGCCGATGATCCAGTGGTGCGACGGTCCGACCCCGACCGCGAAGCGCCCCGAGCATGCCACGTGCGTCGTCAGGGCCTGCTGCGCGAATGCGATGGGATGACGGGTCTGCAGCGGAACGATCGCCGTTCCAAGCTCGATCCGTGTGGTGGCCGCTCCGGCGAGCGCCACCGCGGTCATCGCGTCGAGATAGCCCGGTACCTGGGGGATCCAGAATGACGTGAAGCCTGCTACCTCGGCGCTCGCCGCATCCTCGATCACCCCAGCCAGTCTGTCGCCGCGCGCACGTTCCTTGTCGGAGCCGATCATCAATCCCAGGCGCACCGGGTCTCCTCCTCAAGGCACATGGCGGTCCCATTCGTGGGGGATCACCGGATGGAACGGTGCAGCGAACAACGGTTCGACACCGGTTGCACTCCAACGCTTCTCGAGGACGGGTCTCAACCGCCCGGCGGTCTCGACCGGATCGTCGTCGAGGAAGCAATAGGTGAGCTGCTGGCCCGCCTGGGCAGAGGCCAGTCGCGGGTCGACGTCAAGCGCCGTAGTCGACCAAACACCAACGACGCCGTCGATCTCGGTCAGGTCTTCCGCTGAAGCCTCGTGCCGTTCCAGTAGCAGATAGCATCCGCGGACCGGCCACCACGGCAGTACGTCGGCGCCGACCTTGGCGCGCGGCGCAGCGATCTTGTTCCGCACCCCGTAGACCCCACGTTCGACGTGGGGTAGCAGTCGTAGCTTCCGCCCCGCCGCGCCGAGCGCGTTGGACAGCGTCAGGAATCCGTCCATGCCCCCGACGTCGGTGAAGAAGTACGTCATCACGTGATCGACGGCGTCGAAACGTCCGTCGGTCACCGCGCGGGCCGCGCGGCATTGCGGCGTCGACACGAGCCGCAACGACGCCCGCACGGCACTGAGCCGGTGTTGCTCGGGCCGGTGGTCGAGGGTGTGCCACCGTAGGTAGTCCGCGTCGGTTCCCTCGGGGTGCCGCGTGGCCATGGACACGAACACCGTGGTGATGTCGCCGCTACCGGCGGCGAGCACGTCGGGAACCTCGTCCGACGGTGTCCCGGGCAACGGCATCAGCTCTGCTCCCTGGCAGTCGAGCGATTCTCCGCCAGCACGAGTTCGGGGTGCCGCGCCTCGATCATCCGCCGAAAGCCTTCGCGCCAGGGCACTTTGGTCTGACCAAGCACTTCGTGCATGTACGTCACGTCCGGCCAGAGTGGCGTGTGCGCATCCGGCGTGTAGTCGAAGATCGGCTCCACTCCGACGAGCTCGCCCATGTAGGCGCAGTAGTCCTCGACGCTGACCGTTTCACTGCCCGCCCAGTTCACGACGATCGGCGGCGTGGCCGCGACCTCCATGGCACGGATGCCGAGCTCGACGTAGTCGTCTTCGTAGATCGGATTGTAGTTGTTCGGCTTGTCGGGATGAAGTCGAATTGTCTTCTGCGCCAGCATCATGTCCAAGCGGTCGGCGGGCGCGCCACCCTCCGGCCCGTAGGTTGAACAGATTCTGATGATGGTCAACGGAATGGCGTGTCGCTTCGCCACCCAGGTGCACACGGCCTCGGCGGCGACCTTGGAGAAGCTGTAGTTCGCGCGTAGCGGCACCCCAGGCGGATCCGCCTCGGTCAGCGGGCGCTGACCCTGGTAGCCGTAGATCGAGCCAGTCGAACAGAACACGAAACCCTTGGCCGAGCGGCAGTGGAAGAGTAGTTCGCCGGAGTTTTGTGCGTTCGTCTCGACGCAACGCATCCAGTCGTCTGCACCAGTGTCGACCGCTGCGTGGAAGACGTAGGTGAAATCGTCGGGGAGTGCTGAGAAGTCGCCGGAACTCACGTCGAGCGCGACGGGCTCGATGCCCGCGGCGATCAGCTTCTCCCTGTCGCCGGGGCGTTGCAGTCGCGCGGCGCCCCAGACCTCGTTCGTCTGCGCCAGTCGCCGCGCGATGGGATAGGCGATCTTCCCCGTGGCGCCGGTGATGAGGACCTTCTCGCCGTCGAGCACCGATGCTCCTCCGCTAGTGGACCGTCGTCACGATATCGCGCACTCAGTGAATATCAATACCTTGATATCTTCAAGTGGCGGCCGCACCGGCGCGGCCACTGCCGAGCGAGGAGTGCCCGTGCAACTCACCTTCGACGCCGACGTCGAGGACTTCCGTGCGGAGTTCATCGCGTTCCTCGACGAACACCTCCCGGCCGAGGCGGAAGCCGCCGAGCGGTCTCGGTCGACGTCGCACATCCCCGAGTGGGCGCGACGATGGCAGCGGCTGCAGTTCGATCACGGTTGGTTGCTGCCTGGCAACCCACCTGAGTTCGGTGGCCGCAACGCCGGAATCCTTCAGCAGTACGTGCACCGGGAGGAACTATCACGTCGGCGGCTCTATCACTCGTTCAACCCACAGGGCGTCGGAATCATCGCGGCGTCGCTGCTGACGTTCGGAACGGACGAGCAGAAACAGAATTGGGCAGTGCCGATCCTGCGCGCCGAGATGACGGCGTCGCTGGGAATGAGCGAACCCGGCGCGGGCTCCGACCTGGCAGGGCTGCGCACGCAGGCGGTCCTCGACCGCGAGCACTTCGTGGTCAACGGGCAGAAGGTGTGGACGTCGGGCGCGCACGACGCCGACGTGTTGCTCGCGTTCGTCCGCACCGATCCCGACGGAAAGCACTCGGGAATCAGCGCCCTGCTGATTCCCACCGACACACCGGGGGTGCAGTGCCGGCCGTTCGCCGTTGTCTACGACCGCGATCATCACGACTTCAACGAAGTGTTCTTCACTGACGTTCGCATCCCGGTCGAGAACCTGGTGGGTCCGCTCCATGGTGGTTGGAAGGTGGCCAACGGGTCGCTGGGCCACGAGCGCACGATGATGTGGACGAGCTTTGCCAAGCGATTGGAGGATCTGCTCACCGACTTCCGGCCAGTCGGGTCGCTCGAGCGCGATCATTACGCCACGATCGCCATGGACTACCAGGCCCTGCGCCTACAGGGTTCGGCCGCGCTGGCCCGTGCCGCCCGTGGCGAGACGGACGTCGCCGCACTTTCGGTGCTCAAGGTGCTCGGATCCGAGGGTGAGCAAAATGCGGCCAGGCACGCGCTCGACGCCGCAGGCATCGATGGGCTCATCGAGCCCGGGTTCACCGCGCCCTACAACGCATACAGCCCAGACCTGTTCGCCGCCAGTTGGTTTGCCCGCTACATCGGGACCTACGCGGGCACCATCGCCGGTGGGACCTCGGAGATCCAGCGCAACATCATCGCTCAGCGGATTCTCGGTCTGCCTCGCTGATGGTTGCCTTCGGCACCTTCTGCGGGCCCAGCTAGACCTCCGTACGCTCGCCCATGATCACGGTGCGGTCGGGTGGCAGGCCGAAGTATTGGGCGGCGTCGGTGCTCAGGTAGGACGTCGCGATGAACAGGCGCTTGCGCCACGGCGCCATCGTCGGCTCGGTGCCCTTCGTCACCTCCAATTTCGATAGGAAGTAAGACGCTTCGTCGATGGCGATCGGGCCTTCGGTCTGCTCTGGGTCGAGTGTGCGAAGGACTTCGCAGATCTGGGGCGGTTCCATGTAGCCGAAGCGGGCGGTGACGTGGATGATTCCGTCTTCGGCGTAGCCCAGGGTGTCGACGTCCATCCGCTCGGCGTCGGGAATCCGAGGCACTGGCATGGTCTCGATCGCCACGATGACCACGTGCTCGTGGCGGACGTGGTTGTGCTCGACGTTCGCCCGCATCGCGAGTGGTGCGGTGTCCTTTCCGCGGTCGAGGAATACGGCTGTGCCGGGAACCTGGGCCAATGGTGGGTCGTAGTCGGCGAGCTCGTCGATGAACTCCCGTAGCGGTCCCTCGGCCTCTGCCCGCGCGCGACTGACGATCTCGCGTCCTCGCTCCCAGGTCTTCATGATGGTGAAGGCCAGAAGGGCGATCAGAAGCGGCAGCCATGCGCCGTGGGCAAGCTTGGTGAGGTTCGCCGCGAGGAACAGCAGATCGACGAGCAGCAGTAAGCCGCCGCCAATCACGATGAGCCACAGCGGAGTTCCCCACCGAGTGCGGGCGATGTACAGGAATAGCAATGTCGTGATCGTGATGGTCCCGGTCACTGCCATCCCGAACGCATACGCCAGCGCAGATGAGCTGCGAAACGCGAACACCAGGATCAGCACTCCGACCATCAGGATGGCGTTGATCGACGGCACGTAGACCTGACCGAAGGCTTTCGACGACGTGTGGACCACCCGCAGTCTCGGCAGGTAGCCCAGTTGGGCGGCCTGCGATGCCACTGAGTAGGCCCCGGTGATCACCGCCTGCGACGCGATCACGGTGGCAGCGGTGGCAAGCAGGACCATCGGCAGCCGTGCCCAGTCCGGGGTGAGCAGGAAGAACGGCGCGCTCACCTTGCTCTCGTCACCGAGCACCAGTGCACCCTGGCCGAAGTAACTCAGCACGCACGCAGGCAACACCAGGAACAACCAGGCCAGCACGATCGGCCGTCGACCGAAGTGGCCCATGTCGGCGTAGATCGCCTCTGCCCCGGTGACCGACAGCACGATCGCCGCCAGTGCGAAGAACGCAATGTGGAAGTGCCCGACCATGAACTCCCATGCATATGTCGGGGAGAGTGCCTTCAGGATTTGGGGTTCGGCGGCGATGCCGATCACGCCGCAGGCACCGATGGACACGAACCACAGGATCATCACCGGGCCGAAGAAGCGTCCCACGGTGGCGGTGCCCCGACGCTGCACGGCGAACAGCGTCACGATGATCACCGCGGTGATCGGCACGATCCAGTCCTCCATCGCCGGCTCGACGGTCTTGAGGCCCTCGACCGAGGACAACACCGAGATCGCAGGCGTGATCATGCTGTCTCCGAAGAACAGCGACGCTCCGAAGATTCCCAGCGTGGCCAGCATCAAGGCGGTGCGACGGCGCCCCCCGCCACGTTCCACCGCCGCAACATCGTGATGAGCGCCATGATGCCGCCCTCGCCGTCGTTGTCGGCGCGCATCACCAGCGTGATGTAGGTCAAGGTGATGATGATCATCACCGACCAGAAGATCACTGACACAACGCCATACACGTTGTCGGGGTTGATCGGCACGGGGTGCGGGTCGTGGGGATCGAATACCGTCTGAATCGTGTAGATCGGGCTGGTACCGATATCGCCGAACACGACGCCGAGTGCGCCGATCACTACCGCGGGTCGCAGTGATCCGGTGTGTGCGGTAGGCGAGTGCGCGGCCATGGCCTTCGGTTCCACGGCAACTCCTTCATCGGTGAATCGCACCCCGGTGTCGCCGGGTCCGAACGCGCCGGCGGCAGCAGCCGAGCGGCATCAGCCTAGTTTGTGAGCCAAGGTCGGCACTCGCGAAAGCTGAGCCAATTAAGCACTTTGGACAATCGACCGGATCAGCGAACGCCGATCGCGGGATTTGGAAGTGCCAGTATCGTGTGCTCCCGTGGAGTTCGAGCGCAGGTCCATCGACGTCGACGGGCTCGTCACCGGCTATCTCGAAGCCGGCGAGGGCGACCCCGTCGTCCTTCTGCACGGAGGTGAATTCGGCGCGAGTGCCGACCTCGGCTGGGAGCGAACCATCGGCGCGCTGGGCGCGCACTACCGGGTGCTGGCACCAGACATGTTGGGGTACGGCCACTCCGCGAAGGTCGTCGACTTCGTCGACGGGCGCGGCCTGCGCATTCGGCACGTCGCGCGCTTCTGTGAGGTGATGGGAGTCGACTCGGCGCACTTCGTCGGGAACTCGATGGGTGCCATCAACCTTCTCACCGACCTCACCTCGGACGTTCCCGCGCTGCCCGTCCGCAGTCTCGCGCTGATCTGTGGCGGCGGCACGATCCAACGCAATGAGCACGCCGATGCGCTGTACGAGTACGACGCCAGCGTCGAGGGCATGCGCCGCATCGTCACCGCGCTGTTCTTCGACCCCGGCTATCCGGCAGACGACGACTACGTGGAGCGACGGCATGCCTCGAGCACTGCGCCCGGGGCCTGGGAGGCGATCGCGGCGGCCAGGTTCCGTCGGCCTGGGGAGACGCCGCCCCCGACGCCGTCCGCCGAGCGCGCGTACGAACGGATCGCGGTGCCGACCCTGGTGATCGAGGGCGGCGGCGACAAACTGCTGCCTGCGGGTTGGGCCGCCGACATCGCGGGTCGCATCGCCGACGGTCGGTCGGCGGTGGTTGACGCCGCGGGCCACTGCCCCCAAATCGAACAGCCCGCGGTCGTCAACGAATTGCTACTGCGGTTCATCGAAGGGACTTACACGTCATGAGCGGAGAACTGGCCGGCAAGGTCACGATCGTCACGGGCGGCGCGTCGGGTATCGGCCGTGGCATCGTCGAGCGCTTCGTCGCCGAGGGGGCCAAGGTCGTGATCGCCGACGTGCAAACCGAGCTCGGAGAGGCGCTGGCGGCCGAGTTGGGCCCGGACGCTCACTTTCACTACACCGACGTCGGCGACCAGGCGCAGGTTGGTCGACTCGTCGACACGACGGTCGAGAACTTCGGCGGCCTGCACGTCATGGTCAACAACGCGGGCCGGTCCAGCCCAATGAAGAAGGGGCTGTTCTACGACGACTTCGCCGAGTTCGACAGTGTCATGAGGATCAACCTGCTCGGGGTGATGGCGGGCACCCGCGACGCCGCGAGGCACATGGCCGAGGAGGGCGGGGGCTCGATCATCAACATCTCCTCGATCGGTGGGATCCTGGCCGGTGGCGGCGTCAGCACCTATCGGGCCTCCAAGGCTGCCGTCATCCAGTTCACCAAGTCGGCGGCAATAGAATTGGCAGAGTATGAGGTTCGCGTGAATTGCATTGCGCCGGGCAGTATTCCGACACCGATCCTGCAGAGCGCGGCCAGCGCCGAGGACCGTGAGCGGCTGGAGAAGTTCGAGGCCAGGATCCGCCAGCAGATGCGCGACGACCGGCCGCTGAAACGCCAGGGCACTCCGGGCGACGTCGCCGAGGCAGTGCTCTACTTCGCAACCGACCGATCGCGCTATGTGACGGGTACGGTGCTGCCCGTCGACGGTGGCACCGTTGCCGGCAAGGTAATGCCGCCGCGCAAGCCGAAGCCCGAACCGACGCCGTGACCAATCGGGTCGTCACCGAGACCGACCTGCTCATCGGCGGCGTGGTCGCCGACCGGGCGATCACGGCATTGCCAATTAAATCAATCGCTTGACTTAATTGAGTGGATGACGTTGACTGTACGCATGACCGCAGCCAGACCCCTGCGGACCGAGCGGGCTAGCACCACCCGCGAGGCCATCCTTGCCGCCGCCGAACGGCTCTACGCCGAACACGGCGTCTTTGCCGTGTCCAACCGGCAGGTCAGTGAGGCTGCGGGGCAGGGCAACAACGCCGCCGTCGGCTATCACTTCGGCACCAAGACCGACCTGGTTCGCTCCATCGAGGAGCGCCACCGTGCGCCCATCGAAGAGCACCGGGAACGCATGGTTGCCGAGACCGACGAGACGACCGACATGCGTGGCTGGGTCTCGTGCCTGGTCCGCCCGCTGACCGATCACCTCGCCGACCTCGGAAACCCCACCTGGTACGCGCGGTTCGCCGCACAGGCCATGACGGATCCGGCCTACCACGGATTCGTGGTCAAGGACGCCCTGAGCTCGCCGTCGTTGGTCGAGGTGGTCGAAGGCATCAACAGGTGCCTGCCGGACCTGCCGCTGGACATCAGGTCCGACCGCAACATCATGGCCCGAAACCTGTTGATGCACAGTTGCGCCGATCGTGAGCGTGCTCTCGCCAAGGGATCATCAGTCGCCTCTCGTACCTCATGGCGGGCCGCGGGCACGGGCCTGATCGATGCGATCGTCGGGATGTGGTTGGCGCCAGTCACTCCGCACGCCGACGGGGGCGGCGCATGAAGGTAACCGTCGACCAGGACAAGTGCGTCTCGTCGGGCCAATGCGTGCTCAACGCCGGCGACGTGTTCGATCAGCGTGACGACGACGGTGTGGTGGTTCTGCTCGTCGAGCACCCAGACCCCGACCAAGCCGACGGCGCCCGGAAGGCCGCCATCGCATGCCCAGCACTTGCCATCGAGATCGAGGAATGACGGAGTAGTCATGACAGAAACGCTTGCCGCCGAAGAGGTTACCGCCGACATCCCGGAATACCCGATGGACCGCGACGTCCGTTGCCCGTTCGCCCCACCGCCGCAGATGCTCGAGATGGGTAAGTCCGCGCCCCTGTCCCGGGTACGCATCTGGGACGGCAGCACGCCGTGGCTCATCACCGGCCACGCGGTGGCGCGGGAGTTGTTCGCCGACTCGCGGGTCAGCGTCGACGACCGGCGGGACGGCTTTCCCCATTGGAACGAGCACATGCTGTCCACGGTGAACAAGCGGCCGCGGTCGGTGTTCACGTCGGATGCCGAGGAGCACACCCGATTCCGGCGGATGCTGTCGAAGCCGTTCACCTTCAAGCGCGTCGAGGCGCTTCGCTCCGCAATCCAAGAGGTCACCGACGAGTGCATCGACGCAATCCTGGCCGGTCCGCAACCCGCCGACATCGTCGCGAAGCTCGCACTGCCGGTGCCCACCCAGGTCATCAGCGAGATGCTCGGGGTGCCCTACGAGGACCACGAGTTCTTCCAGCACCACGCGAACGTGGGGCTCGCCCGCTACGCCTCCGCGGAGGACGGTCAGAAGGGTGCCCTGAGCCTGCACAAGTACCTGATCAACCTCGTCGAGACCAAAATGGCGAACCCCGCCGAGGACGCGGTGTCGGACCTGGCCGAACGCGTCACCGCCGGGGAGATCAGCGTGAAGGAAGCCGCGCAGTTGGGCACCGGCTTGCTGATCGCCGGACACGAGACCACCGCCAACATGATCGGCATCGGTGTGCTGGCTCTGCTCGAGAACCCCGAACAGGCTGCGCTGCTGCGAGATTCCGAGGACCCGAAGTTCATCGCCAACGCCTGCGAAGAACTGATGCGCTACCTGTCGATCATCCAGAACGGGCAGCGTCGCGTGGCCATCGAGGACATCGAGATCGCGGGCGAAACCATCCGCGCCGGTGAGGGCATCATCATCGACCTCGCCCCCGCCAACTGGGATGCCGCCGCGTACCCCGAGCCCGAGAAGCTGGACCTGAGCCGTGACGCCAGTCAAGAGTTGGGCTTCGGTTACGGTCGTCACCAGTGCGTTGGACAACAGCTGGCCAGGGCCGAACTGCAGATCGTGTTCCACACGCTGCTGCGGCGCATCCCGACGCTGAAGCTGGCCATCCCGTTCGACGAAGTGCCGTTCAAGCACGACCGGCTCGCGTACGGTGTCTACGAACTTCCGGTGACCTGGTAGTCACCGAATAGCCCTGCTGCACAGCCTGATTGGAGTGTCAACGATGTCAACACCAACCAAAACCCCGCATCCAGAGTTCTATCCCCCCGAAGGCTGGGGCGCACCCAAGAACCGTCAGGGTCACGCCACCGGCATCGTCGCCGGCCTGCCCGCGGGTACGGAGATCTTTTCCGCCGACAACCACATCTCGGTGGCGGACGACATCTTCTACGAGCGCTTCCCAGACGACCTCAAGGGTGCGGCCCCGCGGATCTGGTACGAGGACGGCGCGTACATGGTCGGCATGAAGGGCAAGGCGTGGACGGGTGGTGACTTCGGCCGCGTGCTCATGCAGTACGACGACCTCGCCGGCGCGTCGTCCAACGACATCGCCGCCCGGATCAGGGAGCTCGCCGAGGACGGTATCGACAAGGAGCTGGCCTTCCCCAACGCCGTGCTGGCGCTCTTCCACTACCCGGACAAGGCCCTGCGCGAACGCGTGTTCCGCATTTACAACGAGTACATGGCCGAGCTTCAGGAGCGGTCCAACGGCCACTTCTACGGGGTCGGGCTGATCAACTGGTGGGATCCGAAGGGCACCAGGAGCACCCTGGAGGAACTGAAGGCGTTGGGGCTCACGACGTTCCTGCTGCCGCTGAATCCCGGCAAGGACGACGACGGCAACATCTACGACTACGGGGCCGCCGCACTCGACGCCGTATGGGACGAGATCGAGGAAGCCGGTCTGCCGGTGACCCACCACATCGGCGAGACCCCGCCCAAGACGCCGTGTGAGAACAACAGCGTCGTCGTCGGCATGATGGTCAATGTCGACTCGTTCCGCGAGCAGTTCGCCAAATACGTGTTCTCCGGAATCCTGGACCGCCACCCGAAGCTGAAGATCGGCTGGTTCGAGGGCGGTATCGCCTGGGTGCCAACCGCATTGCAGGACGCCGAGCACATGCTGGCGTCGTACCGGCACATGTTCAACCACCAGTTGGAACACGACGTCCGGCACTACTGGGACAACCACATGAGCGCGTCGTTCATGGTGGATCCGCTGGGGCTGCGGCTCATCGACCAGATCGGCGTCGACAACGTCATGTGGTCCAGCGACTACCCGCACAACGAGAGCACGTTCGGCTATTCGGAGAAGTCGCTGGCCGCGGTCGTGGAGGCGGTCGGTCCGGAGGACGCGGTGAAGATCGTCAGCACCAACGTCAAGAAGTTCCTGGGCATCTCGTGACCGTGCTTTCTCCGGCTACGGACCCCGTCACGTCGGCACTCGACATCCCGGATACTCCCGATCGCGCCAGAATGTACCGCGAATGCGGTGCGCGCATCCGTGCGTCCATGAGGGACAAGGGCGTCGACGCGCTGGTGCTGCTCGGCAATGGCAACGTCGTCTATGCCACTGGTGCCAGTTGGCCCCTGCTGGATGCCGGCTTGTCACATGTCGAGCGTCCGGTGGCGGTCGTGCTCGCAGACGACGAGCACCCGCACCTGTACATGCCGTTCCGCGAGGGCAGCGCCTTCGAGTCGGAACTGCCGACCGACCACGTCCATGGCCCGCTGTACCTCGAATTCGACGAGGGCGTAGAGCATTTCGCCAAGGTGCTCGCCGACCTGATACCCGGCGGCGCGACGGTGGCCGTCGACGAACTGACCGGAGCGATGCGGCGGTCCGGGACCCGGCTGTTCCCAGGAGGCCCGCCGTCGGACGCGGCGTTGGTGGTCGGTCCGGCGAAGCTCGTCAAGACGGTCGACCAGATCTCCAGCGTTCGCAAGGCCTGTCGCATCACCGAAGCAGCCGTCGTCGAGGTGCAGAAGTCCCTCGCGCCAGGCGTGCGGCAGATCGACCTGTCGGCTGCGTTCGTGCGCCGCGCGTTCGAACTCGGTGCCACGACGAACATGATCGAGGCCATCTGGCAGGTGATGCCGACGACGAGAAACAGCGGCGCAGTCTGGACCACCACCGGCGACCTGGCGCTGCCGCTGTTGCCCACGGAGAAGGAACTCGTCAAGGGCGACGTGTTGTGGACGGACGTCAGCATCACCTACGAGGGGTACTGCTCGGACTTCGGGCGGACCTGGTTGGTAGGGGAGGAGCCGACGGCCCGGCAGCACGCACAGTTCGCGAAGTGGCGCGAGATCCTGGACGCCGTGCTTGCGGTCACGAAGGCCGGGGCCACCAGCGGTGATCTCGCACGTGCCGCCATCGCGGCGAACGGCGGCACCAAACCCTGGCTGCCGCACTTCTATCTCGGCCACGGTATCGGCACCAACGCGGCTGAAATGCCAATGATCGGCACGGATCTGGGCCAAGAGTTCGACGACAACTTCGTCTTTCCGGCGGGCATGTTGCTCGTGCTCGAACCCGTCGTCTGGGAAGACGGGACCGGCGGATATCGCAGCGAGGAGATCGTGATCATCACCGAAGACGGGTATCAATCGATTACCGACTACCCCTACGCACCGTACGGACAACACTGATGGCCGAGGAGATCCTGCCTGACGACCTGGCTCTGCGCACCGGGCGGCGTGAGCGGGCGCTCGCGCAGATGGAGGCCAATGACCTCGACATCCTGGTGCTCGGACGCCAGGCCAACGTCCGGTACGTCACCGGTGCACCGCAGCTTTGGGTGGCCGGTACCCGTCCGTTCGCACCGATCTGTGTGCTGGTCCGGGCCACCGGAGAGATTCATCTCAACAGCAGCTGGGACGAGGGCATCCCCGAGGAGATCGGGCACGACCACCTCTACGGGCTGGCCTGGAACCCCATGACGAACATCGAGGTGCTCAAACACATCGATGGCGCCTCGACGGCCCGACGCGTCGGGACCGACGCCATGTCACCCTCGTTCGCCCAACTGCTACCGATGGCCTTCCCCAACGCCGAACTCGTCGACGGTGAGGGTGCCATGAAGGCGGCGCGGCGCACCAAGACCGCCGAGGAGCTCCGCGTGCTTCGGGGAGCACTCGCAGTCGCTGAGCGAGGGCTCGCCGCGGCCGTGTCCGAATTGGCGGTCGGCACCACCGAGCAAGCGTTGAACGGCGTGCTCATGGAAGCGATGACGGCAGGCGGCTTCAGCACCTCGGCGACCCAGGACGGAGCATGGGTCACCTCGCGCGAACACTCCTGGCGGGTCGGCCGTCGTGACCGCCGAATCGCCAATGGCGACCTGGTGGCCTTCGCCGCCGGTGCACTCGCCGATGGCTACGTCGGCGAGGTCGGCCGCACCTGGCCCGTCGGTGAGGTCGACGGAGCCGACGCACTGTACCGGCGCTCGAATGACCTGTGGCAGCGGCTCGTTGACGCATGTCGGCCCGGCGCGCCAGCCAGCGACCTGTTGGCAGCCTACGAAGCCGCAGGCGAGGCACTGCCACCGCTCCCCGTGGCGCATGGACTCGGGCTGGGTTTCGATCCGCCGGTCATCTCGCCGGACCTGCCAGCGACCTCCGCCGCCGAGCGACTCGATCCCGGCACGGTACTGGCCCTTACCGCGTACGTGTGGGAGCCCGGCGTCGGTGCCGTGTTCAGTCGCGACGCCGTGCTGATCACCGACGACGGGCCAGAAGTACTGACGTCGAGTTCCTCGTTCAGCGGCAATGCAGCCGTCGGAACCAACTGAGAGCGAAGGCATGTCGAAGAAGAAGCGGCCCTCCGCCGAAGAGATCATCCGCTATGAGAAGGACAAGAAGACCAAGATCGCGACCATCACCTTCGATCGGCCAGAGTTCCTCAACGCGCCGACGTCGGACGCCCGGCTGCGCTATGCGGACGTGGTGCGCGCCGCGAGCGTCGACAACGACGTCAAGGTCGTGGTGATCCGGGGGGTCGGTGACAACCTCGGCAGCGGTGCGGACCTGCCAGAGTTCATGGAGGGCAACGACGATCCCGCACTGCGCCTGCGGGAGCTCAAGGTGGACCACATAGACGACGTCCAATACCCGCCGAAGGGCACGTTTCGCAACGGCGCGACCATCAGCGGTTGGTACGCCAATGTGCAGGCGGGCAACCGGCCGCTGCAGGAACTCAAGAAGATCAGCATCGTCGAGGCCAAGGGGTACTGCTACGGCTGGCACTTCTACCAGTGTGCGGACGCCGATCTGGTGATCTCCTCGGATGATGCGCTGTTCGGCCACCCGTCGTTCCGTTACTACGGCTGGGGTCCGCGCATGTGGACCTGGGTGCAGATGATGGGGCTACGCAAGTTCCAGGAGATGGTCTTCACCGGGAGACCCTTCACCGCCGAGGAGATGGAGAAGTGCAACTTCCTCAACAAGGTGGTGTCGCGGGACGAATTGGAAGCGGAGACGGCCAAGTACGCCTTGGCGTGCGCGCGCAACCGGCCGGTGGACACCGTATTCATGCAGAAGATCTTCTTCGAGGTGTACAAGCAGCACCAGGGCGAGTACATGGGCAGCCTGCTGTCGGCGTTCTTCGAGTCGATGGGCAGCGGTGTGCAGAACGACGACGCCCACGACCTCGACATGATGGAGTCCATCGACAGCGGACTGGCCGCAGCCGTGAACGCGAACGACGACAAGTTCCCGCCCGACTTCAGGTTGAGCAAGAAGAACCGGGCAAAGAAGGACTAGGTGACGCGCACGCGAGGAGCAATGGGGTGACAGGGCAGGCCGCCACCCATCCACTGGGCGGGTACGTCGTCATCGACCTGTCGAGCGGGATCGCCGGGGCGTACACCACGAAGCTGCTCGCCGACGGCGGCGCAGACGTCGTCAAAGTTGAAGCACCCGAAGGTGATCCGCTACGCCGATGGTCTGCGTCGGGAGCGCCCATCGTGCCAGGCGAGGATGGCGCGCTGTTCGGCTTCCTGGCCTGCTCGAAACGCAGCGTCGTCGCCGACCCCGGGTTGACGAGCGATGTCGAGTTGGTGGATCGCCTGCTCGCGTCCGCCGACGCCGTCGTCTGGTCGCACGGATCGGCCGTCGCCGAACTGGAGTCCTTCGACCCGAGGGAAATTCATCGCAGGTACCCGCACCTGATCGTCACCGCCATCACCCCGTTCGGACTCGAGGGTCCGTGGCGGGACCGACCCGCCACCGACTTCACCCTGCAGGCGTGGTCCGGCGGCGCCATCGGGATCGGACGCGGCACCCAGGACCGGGCGCCGGTGCACGTCGGCGGCCAGGTGGGGGACTGGTTGGCCGGCGCTTACGCAGCCGCGATGACCATGGCGTTCCGGGCCCGCGCGCTGCGCGACGGGCACGGTGAGCTCATCGACCTGTCGATGCTGGAAACGCAGATCCTCTGTCTCACTTACTATCCCGTGACTTACTTCGAGATGCTGGGCCGACCGTGGCGGACGGAGCGCAAGCCCACCGTGCCCGGCGTAGCGCAGGCGCAGGACGGTTTGGTGGCGCTCGGATGTGGCACGGCGCAGCAGTGGCACGACCTGTGCGCCATGTCGGGCCACGACGAGTGGATCGACGAGCAGACGATGCTGACCATCACCGAGCAGGCCAACCTGCACGCCGAGGAGCTCTACGAGTGGCTGCGCGACCAGAGGGTCGACGACGTCCGGGACCTCGCTTCGGCGTTCCGGATACCGAATTCTCCGGTGGGCAACGGCGAGAACGTGACCGTCATGGACCACTTCGTCGAACGCGGGGCGTTCGTCCGCAATCCCCGTGACGGATTCGTGCAGCCCGACCACCCGTACCGGTTGAGTGGCGTCGCGTTGCGCGCGCCGGAACCGGCGCCCCGACTGGGCGAGCACACGGACGCCGTCCGCAAGGCGCCAGCCAAAGCCCGACCGGCACCCTGCAGTGATGTGGACCGTGATCGCCTGCCGTTCAGCGGACTTCGCGTGCTCGACATGACGACGTTCTGGGCGGGTCCGTCGTGCACCCACGCGCTCGCGATGCTCGGCGCCGAACTGATACACCTCGAGTCCACCCCGCGCCCGGACGGCACCCGGCTCATCGCGGGCATCCCCGCAACCGAGGACCTGTGGTGGGAGAAGTCACCCATATTCTCCGCGCTCAACACCAACAAGAAGAGCGTGACGTTGGACTTCCAGACCGAGCGGGGGCGCGAACTTCTGTGCGAGCTGATCCCGACCTGCGACGTCATCGTGGAGAACTTCACGCCGCGGGTGATCGATCAGCTCGGTCTCGACTTCGCGACCGTACGGGGGTTGCGCGAGGACATCGTCATGGTGCGCATGCCGGGCTTCGGGCTCGACGGCCCATGGAAGGACAATCCGGCGTTCGCCTACATCATCGAGGATGCCTCCGGATTGAGTTGGCTGACGGGATATCCCGATCGCAACCCGTACGAGCCCTACTCGGTCGGCGATCCGAATGCGGGCATCCACGCCCTCAACGCGCTGCTCCTGGCGCTCGAGCACCGGCGGCAGACCGGACAGGGTGTACTCGTCGAGGCGGCCATGGTGGACGCGGCGCTCAACATCGCCGCCGAGCAGGTGATCGAGCACTCCGCCTACGGGGCCTTGCTGCAGCGCAACGGAAACCGTGGACCGGCCGCAGCGCCTCAGAACATCTACCAGTGCGCGGGCGTCGACGAGTTCGGCAGGTCCGACTGTTGGGTTGCCATCGCCGTGGCGACCGATGCGCAGTGGGCGGCGCTGCGCGACGGCATCGGACGGCCGGCCTGGGCGCTGGACCCCGCGCTGGCGGACGAGCACGGCCGACGCGTCCATCACGACCTGATCGACGAGCGGCTAGCGCGGTGGTGCGAAACCCGAAGCGGAGACGAGATCGTCGAGACACTGTGGCCGGCAGGCGTTCCGGTCGCCAAGGTGATGCAGCCGCACCGCCAGACCGAGTTGGCTCAGCTTCGTGAGCGGGGCTTCTTCGAGTACGTGAACCATCCCGTGAACGTCGCGGCGCCGCATAGCACCCTACCGGTGCGGCTGGCCACCGGTCCCTCGACCTTCCACCGGCAGCCTGCGCCACTGCTCGGGGAGCACAACGGCGAGGTGCTAGGCGAGCTCGGCGTGAACGACGACGAGCTCGCCGCGCTGGAGGTCGACGGCGTGATCGGCAACGCGCCTGCGATGGGTGGCCGCCGCAAGGCCGCCCGCTGAGCGACTTCGGTTCGCAATCGTGCGCTCACCACTGTTAGCGCGCTGAAATCGCGGACAGTAGGCCACCGACATCGCTTGTCTCCCAAAGGTTGAGCGCGTTGACCATCATCTGCAAGCGGGAGCGCACGCTCTCGACGTCCCTGATCCCGGGCGCCATTCGGGTGCTGTCGGGACCGAGGTCGGCCACCTGCGCGGTGACGTAGGACGGCACGTCCATCAGCCAGGTCATCGCCATCGTCGCGGCGTAGAGCACCACCTGCGAGCGCAGCGCGACGACGTCGAGATTGGCGCCACCATTGGCGTGGAAGACGTCGACGAACAAGAGCAGCAACGCGTCGAATTCGTCGTTCCAGAGCGCGGTCTCGGCGCTGCACAGCGCGCCCCACAAAGCCATCGCGACGTTCATCTGCCCGACGCAGCCCCAGTCCATCAGACCGCATTTCAATGCGCCGTCCCCGTCGCGCCAGAACCACGCATTGTCGACGTTGGCGTTCCAGTGGCACAGCGCCACGAAGTCGGTCCGCTCACGCAGCTGTCGCCAGACGTACGGTTCGAGCGCCAGCAGGCGCGGCAGCTCGGTGCGAAGCCGGGCCAGAAACGACGCGGATCGGACGTTGGCGGGTAGCAGCGCGGGATGGTTCGCCGCGAACTCGACGAGCCGATCGACCCGACGGACGAGCCGCTCGGCCGTGACGGGCGGGCGTTCACCTACCGACAGCGCTTCGATGTCCGTGGTGAACTCCGTTGACGAATCGATCGGCAGGCGGCCGGCCTGCTGTGCGCCCGCGAGCGTGGCGACCGCGGTCAGCAAGGCGCGGTAGTGTTCGGCCGGTTCGGCCATGGTGTAGTCCATGCACTTCGGGTGCTGTGGTTCGATTCCGTTGGCGCCGAATGCAATGCGTTCGGTGATCAGTATCCCGGTGCCCGACTCGGGGTGGTAGTCGGCGAACATGGCAGTCGGCACGACGATCGGGAATTCTGCGGATCCGGACAGTGCCGCAAACCGAATCTCGGATTCCATCTGGGTTCGTCCGTGATCGCGGGCAGGGTCGTCGAGGTCGCGCGAGAATTTCACGAACAGCTCGCGACGCGGGCCGGGACTCTGATACTCGACCGTCAGCGCCAGCTTTCGGCCGGTGCTGCCCCCTGACACCTCGGCGAACTCGGTGAGGCGGGTGACGCGGTTCTCGGGCGCGAGTGCACCGAATCGCGCAAAGGCCTCCGTCAGATAGCGGGAACCGCCGTCGTGCAGGGTGGCCGCGTCCGCGGGAATGGGAAGTCCGGTGATGTCGCCGGCCACCCACATTCGGGTGAGCCTACGCGCGCACGGGTTCGCCGCTACGCCGCACCTGCCGCGGATGACCGGTGTGGTGAAACGCGTCGAGGGGTGGCCCCATGGTGGTTTCATTGGTCTGGACCGGGGTTGAAATCGCGAGTCCGACCGGGAGGTGGGCGTGAAGCGACTCAACGGGATGGATGCGTACCTACTATTCAGCGAAACGCCGAACCTGCATTCCCACACGCTGAAGGTGGCCGTCATCGACGCGGCGGGCTCCGACGGCGAGTTCGACTTCGAGGCCTTTCGCACGCACTTCCGGCGTCGGCTGCACTTGCTCGAGCCTCTGCGTTACCGGCTGGTCGAGATCCCCTTGCGACTGCACCACCCGATGTGGCTGGAGGGTTGTGACGTCGATCTGGACTACCACCTGCGGCGCGTCGACGTGCCTGCGCCTGGCGGGCGTCGGGAACTCGACCACGTCATCTCACGGATCGCGTCGACGCCGTTGGACCGCTCACGGCCGCTGTGGGAGTTCCACTTCGCCGAGGGGCTGGAGGGGAACCGGTTCGCGCTGATCGGCAAGGTGCACCATGCGCTCGCCGACGGTGTTGCGTCGGTGAACCTGCTGGCTCGGGCGATGGACATCACGGGCGGCGGCCCGGAGGAACGGGACGTGGACGCCGGCACCGTCCCCTCCTCGGCTGCGCTCATTGCGTCGGCAGCAGGAGACCACGCCCGGCAGATCGCAGAGCTGCCCGGCCTGGTGAAGGACGCGGTCACGGGATTCACGCGGGTGCGCAAGCGCTCGCGAGAGCGCGGCGCACATCCCGACCTCGCCGAGAACTTCAACGCGCCGCCCACCTTCCTCAACCACGTCGTGTCGCCGGCGCGCCGGTTCGGTAGTGCGACGTTGGCGCTCACCGACGTCAAGCGAACCGCCAAGCAGTTGAAGGTCAGCGTCAACGACATCGTGCTGGCGACCGCGGCCGGCGCGCTGCGGGAATTGTTGCTGCACTATGACGGACAGGCCGACGAACCGATCATCGCGTCGGTGCCTACCGCTACGAACAAGTCGCCGGACCGGATCACCGGCAACGAGATCAGCGGCCTGTCGATATCGCTGCCAGTGCACGTCGACGACCCACTCGAACGCGTGCGGCTGGTCGCGCTGGCCACTGGCATGGCCAAGGAGGACCAAGAGCTGATGGATCCCGAGTTGTACAGCCGCATGATGACCTATTTGCCGAGGCCGCTGGCGCCCGCGACGTTCCGGTGGCTGTCCAAGCGTGAAAATCCGAGCAAGATGATGAACGTCGCGGTCTCCAACGTGCCGGGTCCAAGGGAGCGCGGCCACTTCGCAGGTGCTCCGGTCAGCGAGATCTATTCGACGGGCGTGCTCTCCGCGGGCGCTCCGGTGAACATCACCGTCTGGAGCTACGTCGACCGGATGGGCGTCGCAGTCCTGACCGACGATCAGACCTTCGGCGACGTGCACGAGGCCACGGACGCCTTCACGAGCTCGTTCGCCGAGATCCACCGGGCCGCAGGCCTTTCCGATGATCTCACGGTGGTCGACGGCGCGCTGCCCGCGGTGAGCGTCGACGGCTGAGTCAGCCCTCGGCCAGCGCGCGCAGTTCGGCCCGGAGTATCTTGCCGGTCACGTTGCGGGGCAGGGCGTCTAGCAGTGTGATTTCGCGCGGGACCTTGTAGCTGGCCAGGTTCTCGCGCACGAACGCGCGCAGGTCCTCGGGCCCGACACCGGCCTCGGGATGGAGCACGACGAACGCCACGAGCCGTTGGCCGTACTGCTCGTCGGCCACGCCGAGCACGCTGGCCTCGGCGACGTCGGGGTGCGCCGTCAACGTCTTCTCCACTTCGATGGGATAGACGTTCTCGCCGCCGGAGACGATCATCTCGTCGTCACGACCGACGACGAACAACCGGCCCGTGCTGTCGAGGTGGCCCATGTCGCCCGACGCCATGAAGCCGTCGTGGAATTTCTTGCCGCCCCCAACGGAACCCTCGGTGTAGCCATCGAAAAGCGTTGCGCTGCGGACGAAGATCTGGCCCACCTCGCCGACCGGTACCTCGCGGTGTTCCTCGTCGAGGATGCGGACCTCGGTGCCGGCGGCGGGGCGGCCCGCAGTGTCGGGCGCCGCGCGTAGATCGGCGGGGGTGGCGGTGGCGATCATCCCCGCCTCCGTGGCGTTGTAATTGTTGTAGATCACGTCGCCGAACTGGTCCATGAACGCGGTCACGACGTCGCTCCGCATGCGCGAGCCCGATGCGGTGACGAAACGCAGTGAGCGGCAGGGGTATCGGCGCCGAGTCTCGGCGGGCAGCTCCATGATGCGGTCCAGCATGACGGGTACGACCACCAATCCGGACGCCCGATGGCGGTCGACGAGTTCCAGCGTGGCCTCGGGATCGAAGCGTCGGCGGGTCACGATCGTGGTCGCCATGAACGCGGCGAAGATGAGTTGCGAGTAGCCCCACGCGTGGAACATCGGGGCAGCGATGACGGTGACTTCCTCGGCCCGCCAGGGGATTCGGTCGAGAATACCCTTGAGTTCGCCCGCCCCGCCGCCCGACGTCGACCTGGCCCCCTTCGGCGTGCCGGTGGTGCCGGAGGTCAACAACACGACCTTGCTCTTCCGGTCGGTGGACGCGGGACGTTGACCGGCGTGTGCCGCGATCAGTGCCTCGGTGGTGAGTTCGCCGCTGCCCGTGGGCGATTCGGTCCATCCGAGAACGCGGGTGGCGCCGGGTCGCTCGGCGAGCGCGTGGTCGACGATGTCGGCGAACTCCTCGTCGTACACGACGACATCGACGTCCTCGCGCGCCACCACCTCGGCCAGCGCCGGACCCGCGAACGAGGTGTTGAGCAGCAGTACGTCGACGCCGAGCCGGTCCGCGGCGATCAGTGTCGTCACGAAGCCGCGGTGGTTACGGCACATGATCCCCACGGTGCGGGGCGACGTCGGCGGGCCGGAGCGCAGCGACTCGGGGGTTGTCACGGGGAGCGCTTGTAGCCCGGCCGCCAGGGCGGAGGCCTGTTCGTCGAGCTGCTTCCACGTCAAAGTGCCGAGTTCGTCGATCAGGCCCGGCCGGTCGGGGCACCGTTGCGCGGTGACGGCGAAGCCGAGGGTCACCGACCCGCCGCCCCGGGCGGAGGCGGCCATCCGCAGGTACTTGTCGGGCCGCAGCGGGGCGAGCACTCCGGCGCGCACCAGAGTGCTTAGCGTGGCGGAGATTTCCCCGAATCCAGAAGACAGCGAGCGGACGTCCATGGTCAGCCGAGGACCGGAAACCGGCGCTTGCGGGAAAGTTCGTTCAACGCCGCCTGCATGACCGAGCGCACGTAGACGTCGACCTCCGCGACGTCGGGGTCGGGCCCGAACCGTGCGACGATGTCGATCGGCTCGAGCACCTGGGTGACGATCTTGGTCGGCAGCGGCAGGTTGGGCGGCATGACCACGCTGAACCCGAACGGGAAGCCGAATGTGAGTGGCAGGATCTCCACGCGCGCCTTGGAGAGCCCGAGCAGCTTCGCCAGCGTGTTGCCCCTGGTCAGGAAAAGTTGGCTTTCCTGTCCGCCGATCGATACCGACGGCACGATCGGCACACCTGCGGCAAGCGCGGTTCTCACGTAGCCGGTGCGACCGTCGAAGTCGATGACGTCGTCCGCGCTGGTGGGCCGGTACGAATCGTAGTCGCCACCCGGGAAGACCAGCACGACTCCACCGAAAGCCAGTGCAGCCGCTGCATTTTCGCGACTCGCCTCGATGACCCCAACCTTCGGCATGATGTCGCCGAGCGGACCCATCACCACGCCGTAGTGCGCGAGCGTGATCAGCGGGCGGTCGTAGCCGAAACGGTGGTAGAACGCCGAACCGAACAGCAGCACGTCGGGTGTCAGCATTCCACCGGAGTGGTTGGACACCACCAGTGCGCCACCGTCGGTGGGGAAGGCGTCCAGCCCGTGCATTTCGGCACGGAACCAGCGGCGCAGGATCGGCCCGACCCGCTCGACCACCGTCCTGGTGATCGAGGGACTGAATTGGTCGAGTCCGCCCGTGGAGGCCTCGGCGACCTCGTCGTCGCTCATGACATGAGTGTGTCAGTCCGCGGTGCGGGCCGCGGCTACTTGAGGCAGCTACCGCCATCCACGGGAAGAGTCACGCCGGTGATGAAGCGTGCTTCGTCGGATGCCAGGAACAGCACGGCGTTCGCGATGTCCTCGGGCTCCACCCAGCCGATGGGCAGCGTGTGCATCAACTGTCCAATGACCTTCATGTCGTCTGGACCGGGGTTCTCCAGATCGGGCCGGAACAGCTTCATCGTGGGCTCGTTCATGAACAGCGGAGTGTTGACGTTGGTGGGGTGCACCGAGTTGACCCGGATGTTCTGCGCGCCGAGTTCGACGGCGAAGGTGCGCATGAGCCCGACCACGCCGTGCTTGGCGGCCACGTAGTGACCCGTGTGCGGGTACGCCTTCAACCCGCCGACCGAACTGGTCAGGATGATCGAACCGCCGCGTCCACCCGCGAGGATGTGCGGAACGCCGGCCTTGACGGTCTTCCACACGCCGGTCAGGTTGACGCCGATCATGTCGTCCCAGTCGGGCTCGCCGGTCTTGTCCAGCGTTTCACCGCCGTTGCCGATGCCTGCATTGGCCACGATGATGTCGAGCCTGCCGAACTGCTCGACACCGGCGTCGACGGCGGCCTTCAGCGCGTCGTAGTCACGGACGTCGACCTCGGCCGTGTAGATGCGACGATCGAGGTTCTTGACCAGATCAGCGGTTTCCGCCAGGTCCTCTGGCGTGGACAAGGGGATCTGCACACTGTCGATCTGCTTGCAGATGTCGACCGCGATGATGTCGGCACCCTCTTGAGCCAGACGCACCGCATGCGCACGGCCCTGACCGCGCGCCGCTCCGGTGACGAACGCGACCTTGCCTTCTACCCGACCCATTTTTGCTCCTCGTATCCGCGGCCTGCCACGGCGACCACGACTCATCGTTTTGGCACTGTTGCTGTGCATTCGCTCAGCACTCTGACATCGCAGGTCCCATTGTGTCAACGGGTCCACCGGCGCCGGGGCGTTTGTACTGTCCGCTTAGAACTGGAATTCGTCGGAACGACAGGTCAGTTCGCGATGCGGAGCAGGGGAGGGCCCGTCGTACTCGACGGGCTCGTCGGCTCGGCCCTCCCGCGGAAAGAGCGCGTGCAGCGACTTGACCGACTTCTCCGGACACACCAACGCCGCAGCGCGGAGGAACTGGGCAAGGAGTTTGGCCGCCGAACACCCGGTGGTACCGAAGCCGTCGATTGCGGGCGGTGAAGTGATCTTGGGACCGTGTCGAATCCAAGTCCCAGCACGCGAGCAGGTCGGACGAGAGCTCGGACACGCGCTCGGTGTAAGCGAAGTTCTACTGCGCTGAGAATGTGATTCTCAGGCTATTCGGCGGAGAATCCGTGAGCGCAGAACTCCCACACTTCCTCGGCCGAGATCGGCTTGATGGTGGCGTCGTCGGAGCCGCTGGATTGCGCGACGAACATCACGGTCTGCATGGTCATCGCCGCCATCCGCTTCGGATTGATGCCCGTCCGCAAGACGCCGGCATCATGGGCCTCTTCCATCAACTCGGTGAGCAACGCCACTAGCGGCGCGTGCGCGATCTTGACCTCGGACGGATGCGACACCAGCAGGCGAGGGGCGAAGTCCGTGAACAGGGGCCGCTTCGCGGTTGGATCCGGGCGCGACGACTCGAAGAGCAGTTCGATGGCGACCCGCAGCCGTTCCAGCGGATCGGCCTGGCTGGCCGTCGCAGCGCGGATCTGATCGGCGGACCGGCTGAGTGCGTCCTCGAACAATGCCAGCAAGAGTTCGTGCTTGCCGTCGAACTGCAGGTAAAAGCTCCGCAGCGACTGGCGGGAACGGTCGACGACCTCTTGGACCGTGAAGTCCGTACTGCCCTTTTCGATGATGATGGCCTGGGCGGCGTCCAAGAACCGCTGCACTCGCTGAGCCGCGCGCAGTTTCGCCGTTTTGATCGAGCGTTCGACGGCGCGTTGCTTCCAGGCGGGCTCTTCGCTGGGGCTGGTCACCGGTGCCTCGGATCCAGGCCGGTCTGGAAGTACATGGATGAAATGTACCGGAGAACGCCTGGGCATCGTGGTCCTAGACCCCCTAGCGGCCGACGTGTCTGAGATTGTAACTTTCTCATGACGAGAATAGTATTCTCATTCGTGGCTTTATAACAGCCTTACATGGAAAGTCCGCGTTCCGTTCGAGGAGCGAAACGGTTCTTGCGGACGCGAGGAGCGAGATGACTCCCGCGGGCGCGGGGGAGCAAAGAGGCCAGGAACCCAATGCAGCTGACGTTCGACGCCGACATCGAGTCCTTCCGTGCCCAGTTCGCCGCGTTCCTCGACGAGCACCTACCGAGCGCGTCCGAGGCGATGCAGCGCCCGCAGTCGTCGTCGGACCTTCCGCCGTGGGCGCGTCGCTGGCAGCGCTTGCTGTTCGACAACGGTTGGCTGGTGCCGGGCAACCCGCCGGAGTTCGGTGGCCGCAACGCCTCGATCCTCGAGCAGTACGTGTACTTCGAGGAACTGTCGCGGCGGCGAATGGTGCACAGCTTCAACATCCAGGGCGTCGGAATCATCGCCGCGTCGCTGCTCACCTTTGGTACCCCCGAACAACGAGCGAAGTGGGCGGTGCCCATCCTGCGCGCCGATATCACTGCGGCGCTCGGGATGAGCGAGCCCGGCGCGGGTTCCGACCTCGCGTCCCTGCGCACCCGGGCGGAGTTTGTCTCGGGCGGCGACGGGCCCTACTTCGTGGTGAACGGCCAGAAGGTCTGGACGTCGGGCGCGCATCACGCCGACGTCCTGCTCACATTCGTACGTACCGACCCCGACGCGCCCAAGCATGCGGGCATCAGCGTGCTGATGATCCCGACCGATGCGCCGGGTGTGGTGCGCAGGCCCTTCGCGTCGGCGTGGGTACGCGACGACGTGGACTTCAACGAGGTGTTCTTCACCGACGTACGCGTACCCGCCGAGAACCTCGTCGGGCCGCTCAACGACGGCTGGCGGGTGGCGAACGGCTCGCTCGGTCACGAGCGCACGATGTTGTGGCTCAGTTACGCCGACCGGCTGGCCGACATGCTCGAGGACTTTCATCCGAACACCGACCTCGACCGCGATCGATACGCCACCCTGGCGATGGACAACCAGGCACTGCGGCTGCTGGGCTCCGCGGCACTGGCCCGGGCCGCTCGCGGTGAGGAGGACGTGCCGGGGATGGCCGTGCTGAAGCTGCTCGGCTCGGAGGCGGCGCAGTCGGCGTCCGAGCACACGCTGGCCGCAGCCGGGCCGGAGGCGTTGATCCATCCGACGAACTCGACGCGCTACGTGCACATGAACCACGACGGATATGCCGGCGGCTGGTTCGACCGCTACGCCCGTTCCTTCGCGGCGACGATCGCGGGCGGGACCTCAGAGATCCAGCGCAACATCATCGCCCAGCGCGTGCTCGGTCTGCCGCGCCGCTGACTCGGTTCCGCGCGCGTGCGCGCAGTGCCACCGCTGCACGGGCGTCGTCTACAGACCCGCGCTCGCGTTTTCAGAGATGTGCCAGGCGCGGCACGGAACCGCGGGCCCGCAGCCCCGCTCCGGCCTTTCGGGTGAGTTCCCTTGAACTGCCCAGCAATCCGTCGAGCACCAGGATTCGCTCCACGTGGTGGTGCAGATCGTGTTCGGCGGTGAAACCGATGCCGCCCAACACTTGCTGGCAGTGTTTGGCGGCGGTCAGCGCGGCCTTGCCCGCGGCGGCCTTGGCCAGCAACGCGGTCAGATCGGGGTTGTCCACACCTGGCAGGCTCAACGTCGCCTCGGCGCCCTCGATCGCCACCAACGTCTCGGCGAGGCGATGTCGGACCGCCTGGAACGATGCGATGGGCTTGCCGAACTGCACGCGGTCCAGTGCATGCTGGCGAGCCAGGGCCAGCATTGCCCTGGCCGAGCCGACCAGCCACCAGCTCAGTGCCCGGCGGGCATCGGCCAGCCGTAGCAGCCCGCCGTCTTCTACCCGGCGTAGCGGTAGCCCGCCGAGTGTGGGGTCCGCGTCAGACTGGTAGTCCCACACCACCCAGCTGCCGCCGGCGAACGGCAGTGCCGGGGTGGCGCCGAGTTCGCGGTCGGCGGCCTGTTGCACAACGTCGTTGATAACCGAAGCGTGTGAACACGTTTCGCCCAGTAGTCGGAACACCAGCGGTACCGCGAGGTCGGGCATGTCGGTCAGCATGTCGGCCCAGCCGAGCTCGGCCAGCGCCGCGTCCAGCGCCGCACCGGAGGTCGACAGCATGGTCTTGCGCAGTCCGTCTTCGAGCAACCCGAGTGATTCTGGATCCACGATCACTCCTTCCCGAGGTCCAGCAGGCGGCGGGCGATGATGTTGCGCTGTACCTCTGCGGTGCCGCCGTAGATGGTGGCGGCCCGCGAATACAGGAACTCGGTGCGCCAGGCGGTGTCGTCGAGTTCGATGACGCCCGGCAGGAGATCGCGTGCGGTGTCGTAGAGCTGCTGTTCCGCATTGGCCAGCAACACCTTGTCGATCGAGGTGTCCGGACCCAGCTTCGCACCATCGGCCAACCGGAGCTGGGTGGCCCTGGAGCGGCACCGCAACGTGTGCAGAGCGAGGTACGCCGAGCCCAAGTCCGAGTCTCCGCCAACGCCAAGCGCTTTGACGTCACCGACCAACGCGTCGAACCGCGAGTACAGGTAGGCGATGCGCTGCCAGAAGCAGGTCGAGCGCTCGTAGGGCAGCAGATCCATCGCGAGTTGCCAACCGTCCCCGGGGTTTCCGAGCATGCGGTCGGCGGGCACGACGACGTCGTCGAAGTACACCTCGCAGAACTCGTCGACGCCGTGCATGGTGCGCAGCGGGCGCACGTCGATGCCCGGGCTGTCCATGTCGACGAAGAAGGCGGTGATGCCGGCATGACCGGGTCCGGTCCTGGTCAAGAGGATGCACCGGGTCGCATACTGGGCGAAGCTGGTCCACACCTTCTGGCCGTTGATCACCCAGTCGTCACCACGCTGTTCCGCGCGGGTCGTCAGGGACGCCAGGTCGCTACCGGAGCCGGGCTCGGAGAAGCCCTGGCACCAGGACTCCTTGCCCGACAACAGCAGCGGCACCATCTCCGCGGCCAGTTCGGGCCGCGCGTAGTCGATCATCGTCGGCGTCAGGACCTCGAGCATCGAATACGGCCCCGGTTCATCGAGGCCGCGGCCGACGATCTCCTCGCCGACGATTGCCCGCAAGATCATGGGTCCGCCGAGCCCGCCGGCCGATTCTGGCCAGCCCCAACGCATCCAGCCCGCATCGTAAAGCGCGCTGAGCACCCGGGCGTGCTGGGCGTGATGTGCGTCCAGCGAGTGATCGCCGGGCGGTGGCGTCAGGTCGTGCTCGTCGAGCCACGCAACGAGCTTCGACCGGAACTCTTCGGTGGTCGGGATCCCGGTGAACGTCTCGGTGGGGGCGGTCATCCCGCTGCGGGCCTACCGATGGCGTGCGGACGGCCGTGGTCGTGGTCGCCGCTGCGCCGAATGAACGTCATGGCCCTGGTCCTCAGCCGCCAGCCGGCGGCGGTGCGGACGTACGTGTCGCGGTAGTAGCCGATGCGCATGTCGTGTTTCGAGTGCTCGATGAAGCACAGTGGCTGCGTCCCGGTGGCGTTGTCCGGATCGGCCGGGTCGAGGTCGATCAGCGCCGTGCCCGTCATGAACAGCCCCTTGGGGGCGGCGTCGACGAGCACGGGGAACCGGTCCAGTGTGTAGGTGTCGCCGAACGCGCTGTAGGTGCCGTCGGGCGTGAACACCTCGACGAGGCCTTCGATGTCGCCCTGGGTGATCGTGACCGCGTACTTCGCGAGGACCTGTTGGATCTCGACGAGGTCGTCAGTTCTGCTCGGCTTGTCTGTTGACATAGACCTTGCCCCCTTTCATTACAAATTGTACGTCTTTTGTAACGGTGATGTCCGCGAGGGGGTCCCCAGGGACGGCGATGATGTCGGCTAGCTGGCCTACGGCCAACCGGCCGCGGTCGGTGACGTTGATCAGATCTGCCGCGACGACGGTCGCCGCGCGCAATACGGCCGCGGGTGGCATGCCCCAGTCGACCAGCGTGACCAGCTCGTCGGCGTTCTTCCCATGCGGAATCGCAGGAGCGTCGGTGCCGACCGCGATCTTCACCCCGGCCTCATACGCCGCCTTGATCGACGTGCGGGCCTTGGGGAACATCTCGGCGGCCTTGTCCTGCAACTCCTTCGGCGCCCGCGACACGTCCATGGCCTCGGCGAGCCGCCGGGTGGTGACTAGGAACCGGTCGTTGTCGACCAGCATCTGGATGGCCTCGTCGTCCATGAGGAACCCGTGCTCGATGCAGTCGATCCCGCAGGCGACGGCGTGCTTGACCGCCTCGGCGCCGTGGGTGTGTGCGGCGACCCGCATGCCCCTTCGGTGCGCCTCGTCGACGATGGCCCGCAGTTCTTCATCCGAATAGTGTTGCGCGCCTGCCTCTCCGGTCAGCGACATCACGCCGCCCGAAACGCAGACCTTGATCAGCTGGGCACCGTGCTTGATCTGATAGCGCACGGCCTTGCGGACCTCGTCGACCCCGTTGGCGATGCCTTCCTCGACTGTCAGCTCGAGCGCGCCGGGCATGAACGCGGCGAACATCGTCGGATCGAGATGTCCGCCGGTCGGCGTGATCGCATGTCCCGCAGGGACGATCCGGGGGCCGTCGATCCAGCCGGCGTCGATGGCCTTGCCGAGCGCCACGTCCAGCAGGTACCCGCCGGTCTTGACGAACAGGCCGAGGTTGCGCACCGTCGTGAAGCCGGCCCGCAACGTACGGCGGGCATTGCCCACCGCACGCAGCACCCGCGTCGGAGGGTCGTCCTGCACCTGGGACAGGCCGGGGTTCTCCCCGCGCCCACCCATCAGCAGGTTGACTTCCATGTCCATCAGCCCGGGCAGCAGGATCGAGTCGCCGAGGTCGATGATGTCGCCCTCGGGTTCGCCACCTACCCCGACGATCCGGTCGCCCTCGATCTTGAGGATTCCCGGCCGGATGAGCTCGCCGGCATCTACGTCGACCAGACCCGCTGCTTTGAGGGTCAGCACCGATGAGCGCTTGCGCGAAGAGGAGACGGCACTGTTAGACCACCGGCTCCTTGATGAGTCGGATGTAGGCGGCGCCGCTGTCGAGCACGCGAGGCTGCTTCCACACCTCGATGGGGAAGCTCACCATGACGATCGACTGGCCCAGATGCACCAGCGCCTTGGCATCCTCCGGCATCCCCTCCAGCGGGAAGCGCGCGTCGACGTACACCATGATGTCCTCGAGCCGAGCCATGCCTGCGTCGTAGAGCTCCTGCATCTCGGCCATCGTCGAGTTGAGCCGCTTCGAGTAGCGCTCCTCCTCGGTGGGCAGGCACCAGTCGGAGAACCGCTCGAGGTCGGCGAATTCTTCGGGCAGCTTAGACATGCGCTTCATCCTTCTCGATGGACTTCTCGTCCGTCTTGGCGGCGTGCTTTCCGTCGGCGGTTCCGGCTCCGTTTCCGTTGGCCAAGGACGCCTTGTACCTGTCCACGTATTGGTGGGCAGTCATGTGCAGGTGGCGCAGCAGGATCTCCTGATCGCACAGCGGGAAGTCGGTCACGACCCTCGTGCCGATTTGAGTCTGGGTGGCCTCCAGGGTGTTCGCATCCTGGAATGCGTACTCCTTGAACGTGACGGCGGCAAGTTCCTGAGACAGCCGCTCGCGGAGGTTCTTCGGAGGCACGAAGTAGAGGTCGGCCTCGAAGATGTGCTTGTCCACCGCGGTCGGCCAGTAGTTGTAGGTCAGATACCAACCCGGTGCCCAGAACAGCAGTGTGAAGTTCGGGAAGAACTCGAACGAGTCTGTGCCCCAGGTCTTCTGGCGCGACGGGTTGATCGCCGGCGGCAGCTCATCGGGCAGGATGCCCTTGATGTCCGGACGGTCCCACGGTCCGAACAGACCGCTGTGCAGGATCTGCTCGATGGGCTTGACCATGTTGAGGTCCTTCGGCGGCGACATGCCGCCCCACGACGACACCATGGAGTGGTCGCCCTTGATGTCGTAGGCCAGCGCCTCGAAGCCGAACTTGGCCAGCTTCTCGGCCTCCTCCTTCTCGGCCTGCTTCATGTGCAGGATCGGCGCGTGGTAGAACTCCGTGAACGCGTCGATGAACAGCTTCCAGTTCGCGTTGACCTCCGAGCGGTAGCTGTAGTGCTCGGTCATCTCGTGGAAGGGATACCCCTCGAGGCCCTTCGCGAAGTCGCCCAGGTACTCGGTCAGCGGCGCGGCGGCGTCGTCGTAGTTGATGAAGATGAAGCCTTCCCACACCTCGCAGCGGACGGGCACCAGGCCGTAGTCGCCCTTGTCGAGGTTGAAGAACTCACCCTCCTGCTGCACGAAGGTCAGGTCGCCGTTGAGCGCGTAGCGCCATGCGTGGTACTTGCAGGTGAACTGGCGGCAGGTGCCGGAGACTTCCTCGCCGGGGTAGTCGCTCCAGACCAACTTGTTGCCGCGGTGCCGGCACAGATTGTGGAAGGCTCTGACGACGTCTTCCTTGTCCTTGACGATGATCACCGACGTGCCCGGGCCCACCGACGGCATCTCGCGGGTGAAGTAGCTGCCCTTCTTGGGCAGCTGCTCCACGCGACCCACCTTGAGCCAGGTCTTCTTGAAGATTGCCTGCTGCTCGAGCAGCCAGTGCTCCGGGTCGATGGAGTCCTCGTAGTTGACCGGCGCGGTGCCGAGCTCGGGCCAGTTCTCGGTCCAGCTACCCACGTCGGGCTTGGGGAAGAAGGGCATGATCAGTTCTCCTGTTCCGGTACTACGCCAAAGGTGTTGAAAGCCATGGCCAAGAGGCCATAGCAGCCGATCGTGAAGACGAGGTCCATGCGCTGGCGCTCGTCGAGGTGCTCGGACAGTGCGGACCACGTGGCGTCCGTCATGTTCGACTTGTCCTCGAGTTCGTCCACGGCGGCGAGGACCGCCCGGTCGAACTCGTCGGCACCTTCGCCGCGCTTGACCCCATCGATGGCCTCGGCGGACAACCCCGCCTCGGTACCCATCTCGACGTGGTGCTTCCACTCGTAGTCGCAGTCGCGGCGATACGCGACGCGCAGTGTGGCCAGTTCGCGTACGCGTGCCGGCAGCGTCGAGCCGAACAGAAGGTAGACGTTGAAGCGCAGGAAGGCGCGGGTGAGCTTGGGGTTGCGCGCCAGGGTGGCCAACGCGGTGCCTGCCTCACGCCGCTCGAGTCGGTCTTCGGACAGCATCACGGACAGCGCCTTGACCACGTCTTCGTCCCACTCGGCAGGCTCGATCGGGGCGATTCGCACCGCGTCCTCCTCTCCGGATCAGTCAGGGCCTCTCGGCTGTGAGAATCAGATTCTCATATTCGACCAATAGATTTCCACTTTTTGCCCGAATCGTCAACGGAAGAGTCCTGATGACGGCCGTGTCAGGGCCCCCAGCAGCCGCCCGCGTCGACCAAACACGCAGGTTCAAGCGCATTTGACTGGCTTCCGGACGTTGATTCTCGTAAGGTGAGAGGCTAGTTTCCCTAAGTAGAGAACAAGGTCGGAACTACGCTGGTTCCCAAGGGTGTCGTGCATTGATACGAAAGGAACGTCTGTGAACAAGGAAGACATGATCCTGATCAGCGTCGACGACCACATCGTCGAGCCGCCTGACATGTTCAAGAATCATCTGCCGAAGAAGTACATCGACGACGCGCCGCGGCTGGTGCACAACCCGGACGGGTCGGATACCTGGCAGTTCCGCGACATCGTCATCCCCAACGTCGCGCTCAACGCGGTGGCCGGGCGCCCGAAGGAGGAGTACGGTCTGGAGCCCCAGGGCCTCGACGAGATCCGGCCGGGGTGTTACAAGGTCGACGAGCGGGTCAAGGACATGAATGCCGGCGGCATTCTGGGCTCGATGTGCTTCCCGTCGTTCCCGGGGTTCGCGGGCCGGTTGTTCGCGACCGAGGATCACGACTTCTCGTTGGCGTTGGTGCAGGCCTACAACGACTGGCACGTCGAGGAGTGGTGTGGGGCCTATCCTGCGCGGTTCATCCCGATGACGTTGCCGGTCATTTGGGATGCGCAAGCGTGTGCAGATGAGGTACGACGCAACGCCAAGCGTGGCGTGCACTCCTTGACGTTCACCGAGAACCCGGCTGCCATGGGATACCCGAGCTTCCACGACGACTACTGGACGCCGCTGTGGGAGGCGCTGGTCGACACCGACACGGTGCTCAACGTGCACATCGGTTCGTCGGGCCGGTTGGCCATCACCGCGCCGGATGCGCCGATGGACGTGATGATCACGCTGCAGCCGATGAACATCGTGCAGGCCGCGGCGGATCTGTTGTGGTCCAAGCCGATCAAGAAGTACAAGGACCTCAAGATCGCGTTGTCCGAGGGTGGCACCGGCTGGATTCCGTACTTCCTGGAGCGTGCGGATCGCACCTACGAGATGCACCGGACCTGGACGGGCCAGGACTTCGGGGACAAGTGGCCCACCGAGGTGTTTAGGGATCACTTCCTGACCTGCTTCATCTCCGATCACGTCGGGGTCCAGTTGCGCAACGACATCGGCATCGACAACATCTGCTGGGAGGCCGACTACCCGCATTCGGATTCGATGTGGCCCGGCGCTCCCGAGCAGCTCGACGAGGTCCTCAAGAGGCACAACGTGCCCGACGCCGAGATCAACAAGATGACCTACGAGAACGCGATGCGCTGGTATCACTGGGATCCGTTCACCCACATCACCCGTGAGCAGGCCACCGTCGGCTCATTGCGCAAGGCCGCCGAGGGTCACGACGTCTCGATTCAAGCGTTGTCCAAGCACGACCACGGCAGTGCCAACTTTGCGGACTTCGCCGCGAACGCCAAGGAACTCACGGGCAACAAAGACTGAGCTGGCCCGAAGGACGACATGCGCCGGTGTGGTGAGTCTGTCAGCGCACCGGCGCATTCGGCTGTTTCTCAACGATTTTCAATTTGTAGGAGTGCGCAGTGTCTAGTGGAATGAACTTCGACCTGACGGAGGATCAGGAGCTGATCCGTCAATCCGTCGCGGAACTGGCGGGCAAGTTCGACGACCACTACTGGATGGAGAAGGACCTCAACCACGAGTTCCCCCAGGAGTTCTACGACGCCATCGCCTCCGGCGGCTGGCTCGGCATGACGATCCCGGAGGAGTACGGTGGCCACGGCCTGGGCATCACGGAGGCGACGATCCTCGCCGAGGAGGTCGCCCGCTCGGGCGGCGCGATGAACGCCGCCAGCGCCATCCATCTCTCGATCTTCGGAATGCAGCCCGTCGTCGTCTACGGCTCCGACGAGATGAAGGCGGAGACGTTGCCGCGCATCGTCAACGGCGACCTTCACGTCTGCTTCGGAGTCACCGAGCCCGGTGCGGGCCTGGACACCTCCCGCATCACCACCTTCGCCAAGCGCGACGGCGACCACTACGTGGTAAACGGACGCAAGGTGTGGATCTCCAAAGCCCTTGAGTCCGAGAAGATCCTGTTGCTCACCCGCACCACGCCGTACGACGAGGTGACCAAGAAGACCGACGGCCTGTCGCTGTTCCTCACCGACCTCGACCGCGACCACGTCGACATCCGGCCCATCAAGAAGATGGGGCGCAACGCCGTCAGCTCCAACGAATTGTTCATCGACGACCTGCGGGTGCCCGTCGAGCACCGAATCGGCGACGAGGGCAAGGGATTCAGCTACATCCTCCACGGTCTGAACCCGGAGCGGATGCTCATCGCCGCCGAGGCGCTCGGCATCGGCCGGGTGGCGCTGGACCGGGCGGTGAAGTACGCCAACGAGCGCGTCGTCTTCGACCGCCCGATCGGCATGAACCAGGGCATCCAGTTCCCGCTTGCGGACTCGCTTGCCCGGCTCGACGCCGCGGAGCTGATTCTGCGCAAGGCCACCTGGCTGTACGACAACGGCAAGCCGTGCGGTCGCGAGGCCAACATGGCCAAATACCTCTGTGCCGACGCAGGATTCGGCGCTGCCGACCGCGCGTTGCAGACCCACGGCGGCATGGGCTACTCGGAGGAATACAACATCTCCCGGTTCTTCCGGGAGTCGCGCTTGATGAAGATCGCACCGGTCAGCCAGGAGATGATTCTGAACTTCCTCGGCTCCCACGTGCTCGGACTCCCGAGGAGCTACTAAATGGGTTACTTCGACTTGACCGGCCGCGCGGCGATGGTCACCGGCGCGGGAGCGAGCGGTGGCATCGGTGCGGCCGTCGCCGCCGCCCTCGCGGAGGCAGGTGCCGCCGTGCTGGTCACCGACATCAACGCCGACGCTGCTTCCGCCGTGGCCGAACGCATCCGCACCGAGGGCGGCAAGGCGGAGTCCTGCGCACTCGACGTCGGCGACCGGGCGGCCGCCGAAGCCGCGGCCGCACAGGCGGCAGGCCTCGGTGGGGGCGCACTGCACATCCTGGTCAACAACGCGGGCGTGACGGCGCCGGCCATGTTCCCGAAGCTGACGGACGAAACGTTCCGGCTTACCTTCGACGTCCACGTGATGGGCACCTTCCACTGCACGCAGGCGGCGCTGCCGTACCTACCGACCGACGGCACTGGACGCGTCATCAACGTGACGTCTGCCGCTGGGCTCACCGGCACGTTGGGTCAGGTCAACTATTCGGCCGCGAAGGCCGGGCTGATCGGCTTCACCAAGTCGCTGGCCCGCGAGCTCGCCAGCAAGAACATCATGGTGAACGCCCTTGCCCCGCTTGCCGCTACCCCGATGACCGAGACCATCCGCACCAACGAGAAGTTCGCCGCGAACATGATGCAGCGCATTCCGTTGAAGCGCTGGGCCGAACCCGCAGAGGTCGCGGGCGCATTCGTGTTCCTGGCGTCCGACGCCGCGTCCTACATCACGGGCCAGGTGCTGCCGGTCGACGGCGGCATGGTGATGTGACGAGCACGCGAGGAGCACGATGAATCACGCTCCACTCGCCGGCATCACCGTCGTCGCCATGGAGCAGGCGGTGGCCGCTCCGATCTGCACCCGCGTCCTCGCCGACTTCGGCGCACGGGTGATCAAGGTGGAGAACCCCAAGGGGGGCGACTTCGCCCGCGACTACGACGACGTGGTCAACGGTCCGGGTGGCCTTGCGGCGCACTTCGTGTGGTGCAACCGCGGCAAGGAATCGGTCACGCTCAACACGAAGTCCCCGGCAGGCCTGGAGTTGTTGCACCGGCTGCTCGACCGGGCCGACGCGTTCGTGTCCAACCTCGCGCCCGGCTCGACGGCTCGCATGGGGCTCGCGCCCGCCGACCTCGCCGAGCGCCACCCCGACGTCATCCCCGTCGAGATCGACGGCTACGGCCCCGGCGGACCGATATCTCACAAGCGTGCGTATGACCTTCTGGTGCAGGCAGAAGCGGGATCGTGTGCCGTCACCGGCTATCCCGGGATGCCGGCCAAGCCGGGACCCGCGATGGCCGACTTCACCACCGGCCTGTACGCGGCGATCTCGATCCTGGCGCTGCTCTTCGCGCGGGGCGGCCGCGCCGAGGGGGAGTCGACACCCGCCGTCGAACTGAGCCTGTTCGACGTGATGACCGACATCATGGGTTACCAGCTGACCTACACGCAGCACTCCGGCATCGACCAGCAGCCGCTCGGCGTCAGTTCACCCGCCGTCGCGCCGTACGGCGCCTTCCCGACCCGCGACGGGCAGACCGTCGTACTCGGCACCACCAACGACCGCGAATGGCAGCGGGTGGCCAAGGAGATCATCGCTCGACCGGACCTGGCTGACGACCCACGCTTCGCCACCAACGCCGACCGTTGCGCCCACCGCGACGTGCTCGATGACGCCATCGGATCCTGGTGTGCCCAACACGATCTCGTCGACATCCAGAAGACGGCCGACGACGCAGGCATCGGCAACTCGCGCTACAACCTGCCGAGTGAGGTCGTCGTGCATCCGCAGCTCACCGCCCGCGACCGTTGGCGGCGGGTGGAGTCGCCGAAGGGTGACATCCCCGCCTTGCTGCCGCCTCCGGTGATCACCGGCTACGAGGCGCCGATGGGCGCGGTACCCGGGCTCGGCCAGCACACCGACGCGGTGCTTGGCGAATTGGGGCTCACCGCAGTCGAACTCGCTCAGTTGCGCGCCGACGGAGTGATCGGGCCCGCGTACTCGTGACGGCCGAGCAGGTGCTGGTGTCGTCCGACCGCGACGGCGTGCGGACGTTGACGTTGAACCGGCCGGAGCGAAAGAACGCATTGAACGCCCAGCTGTGGGTGGAGCTCGCCGACGCGCTGCGGGCCGTCAAGCGTGACCGCGAGGTGCGTGCGCTGGTGCTCACCGGGGCGGGCGGCGCGTTCTGTTCGGGCGCCGACATCTCGGTTCCCGAGGACATCCACCCCCGGTACAAACTGGACCGGCTCACCGACGTCGCACTGGCGCTGCACGAACTCGCCGTACCGACCGTCGCGAAGGTCACCGGCATAGCCGTCGGCGCCGGATGGAACCTCGCCCTCGGCTGCGACCTCGTGGTGGCAACCCCCGAGTCGAGGTTCTGCCAGATCTTCAGCAAGCGTGGGCTCTCCGTCGACCTCGGAGGATCGTGGCTGCTGCCCAAGCTCGTCGGCCTTCAGCAGGCGAAGCGGCTAGTACTGCTCGCCGACATGATCGACGCCGAGGAGGCCCACCGACTGGGCCTGGTCACCTGGATGACACCGGCCGACGAGATCGACGCGTTCGTCGACGGAATCGCCGACCGGCTGGCGGCTGGCCCACCCTTCGCGCTGGCGCAGAGCAAGGCGCTGCTCAACGACGGCGCGAACGCAACGTTGCGTGACGCGCTGGCCAACGAGGCCCGCGCGCAGCCTGGGAACTTCGCAACGACCGACTCGGCGGAGGCCTATGCCGCCTTCGCCGCGAAGAGGGAACCGGAGTTCACTGGCCAGTGGGCCGTTGGTCGTGCCGAGCAGGCCACCGAACAGAGTAGGGAGCAGAGGTAATGCGGGAAACCGTCATCGTCGGGGCCGTGCGCACACCGGTTGGCAAGCGCAACGGCGGGCTATCCGAACAGCACGCGGCTGACCTGTCCGCGCTCGTACTCAACGAGCTCGTCGAACGCGCGGGCGTCGATCCCGAGGTCATCGACGACGTGATCTGGGGCTGCGTGTCGCAGGTCGGCGACCAGTCCAGCAACATCGGCCGCTATTCGGTGCTGGCCGCGGGCTGGCCCGAACACATCCCGGGTACCACGGTGAACCGGGCGTGCGGGTCGAGTCAGCAGGCGCTCGACTTCGCCGTGCAGGCCGTGATGTCGGGCCAGCAGGACGTCGTCGTGGCGGGCGGCGTCGAGGTGATGAGCCGGGTGCCGTTGGGCTCGGCGCGGTCCACGGGCATGCCGTACGGGCCGAAAGCGCTTGCCCGCTATGGCGACTTCTCGTTCAACCAGGGCATCTCGGCGGAGTTGATCGCGCAGAAGTGGAACTTCTCCCGCACGCGCGTCGACGAGTATTCCGCGCAGTCGCACGAGCGCGCCGCAGCCGCCCAGGACGCCGGAGCGTTCACCGATCAGATCGTGCCGGTGTTCACCGACGGCAGCGTGGTGACGGCGGACGAAGGCATCCGCAGAGGTACCACCGCCGAGAAGCTGGCCGGGCTGAAGCCGGCGTTCACCGAGGACGGCGTGATCCATGCGGGCAACTCGTCGCAGATCTCCGACGGTGCCGCCGCCCTGCTGGTCATGACCGAGGAGAACGCGGTGCAGCTGGGCCTGACCCCGCTGGTGCGGTATCGCGCCGGAGCGGTCACGGGCGCCGACCCGGTGCTCATGCTGACGGGGCCGATCCCCGCGACCGAGAAGGTGTTGCACAAGGCCGGCGTCGGCCTCGACGAGGTCGGCGTCTTCGAGGTCAACGAGGCGTTCGCGCCGGTGCCGCTGGCCTGGCTGGCGGAGACGGGGGCCGACGAAGCGCGGCTCAACCCGCTCGGCGGGGCGATCGCGCTGGGCCATCCGCTGGGTGCGTCGGGCGCAGTGCTGATGACACGGATGATTCATCACATGCGGGACAACGGAATTCGATACGGCTTGCAGACCATGTGTGAGGGCGGCGGGACCGCCAACGCGACGCTGGTCGAACTCATCGCTTAGCGAGCCCTTTACAGACAAGGAGGCGCCGTGCGCCGCGACCTGTTCACCGATGACCACGAGGCGTTCCGCGAGTTGGCGCGGGAGTTCGTCGAAAAGGAAGTGGTTCCGCACTATCCCGAGTGGGAGAAGGGCGGCCGCATGCCTCGTGAGGTGTTCGAGCAGATGGGTTCGCTCGGCATGCTCGGCATGGCCATCCCCGAGGAATACGGCGGTGGCGGGGAGCCGGACTACCGCTACAACGTCGTCATGCAGGAAGAGGCCGCGCGGGCGCTGGTCACCCTGTCGACGGTGCGCACGCAACTCGAGGTGATCCTGCCGTACTTCCTGCACTACGCGAACGAGGAGCAACGCAAGCGCTGGTTCCCTGGGCTGGCGGCGGGCACGCTGCTGACGGCGGTCGCGATGACCGAGCCAGGCACCGGTTCGGACCTGGCGGGCATGCGCACCACCGCGGTGCGCGACGGCGACGACTGGATCGTCAACGGCGCCAAGACCTTCATCACCGGTGGCATGCAGGCCGACCTCGTGATCACCGTCGCCCGCACTTCCACCGACCCCGACAACCGTCGCAAGGGGCTGACCCTGCTCGTCGTCGAGGACGGCATGCCCGGCTTCACCCGCGGCCGCGAGCTGGACAAGATGGGCTGCAAGGTCCAGGACACTGCCGAGCTCTCGTTCGTCGACGTGCGTGTGCCCGCGGCCAACGTGCTGGGGGAGGTGGACGAGGCGTTCGGCTACCTCGGCCACAACCTCCCACAGGAACGGCTGACGGTCGCCGTCGGGTCGGTGTCGCAGGCGCGCTCGGCGATCGCCGCGGCGATCGACTACACCAAGGACCGCAAGGCCTTCGGGACGCCCGTCGCCTCGTTCCAGAACACCAAGTTCGAACTCGCCGCTTGTTCGACGGAAGTTGAGGCCGCCCAAGCGATGCTCGATCGCGCGATCTCGCTGCACGTCGACGGCGAGTTGTCCGGCCCCGACGCCGCCCGCGTCAAGCTGTTCTGTACCGAGATGCAGCAGCGGGTGGTGGACCGCTGCCTGCAGCTGTTCGGCGGTTACGGCTACATGATGGAATACCCGATCGCCCGGCTCTACACCGATGCCCGGGTGGCCCGCATCTACGCCGGGACCAGTGAGGTGATGAAGGTGATCATCGCCAAGTCGCTTGGCCTCTAGGGGATCGGCCGTTTCGGCCGTCAAGCTCTGGCGGTGTTCTCAACGATGATCTCGCAGGCGATCTCGTAGAACGCGCTGATGAGCGTCGAGAAGGACAGCTCGAACGGGTAGATCATGTGGACGTCCAACGGGTCCGGCGTCCAGTCCGGGAGCACGGGCACGATGCTGCCGTCCTGCAGCTCGGCGGTGCAGATGATTTGAGTGGGCATCGCACCAATGCCGAGCCCCTCCAGGATGTACTGCTTGCACACCTGAAAGTTGTTGGCGCGGGCTCGAACCTGTGGCGAGAGTTCGACACGCCGATTCTGTCTGGCGACCACCAACTTACGCGGACCGCAGAAGCCGAAGTCGATGAACGGCAGGCCGTTCAACTGCGCCGGAATGGTGAGCGGCTCGGCCAGTCGGCCCACGAAGCCCGGTGACGCGCAGAGGAACAGTTCGAGTTTGAACACCTTTCGTGCGATCAAGGTCGAATCCTGGAGCGGCCCAGTGCCGAACACCACGTCGAACCCGTCTCTGATGGGGTCGACCATGTTGTCCACCAACCGAATGTCCAACCGCGAGTGCGGATATCGCTGCAGGAATGTGGCGCCGACGCGGGACGCGTAGTCAATGCCGACGAAGACGGGAATGGCGACTCGCAGCTCACCTTGCGGTTCCTGCCTACTGCCTTCGACCAGCGCACGAACGCCGTTGGCCTCGTTCAGGATGCTTGCGGCGTGCCCGTACACCTTCTCGCCGAGGTCGGTAACAGTGAACTGATGCGTATTCCTGCGCAACAACTTGATGCCGAGGTCGGCTTCCAGCTTGGTCAGCTTTCGGCTGACCGTCGACTTGGGCATACCGAGCAATGCCGCCGCCTTCGTCAGGCTGCGGCTCTCCACCACCTTGCCGAACACAAGCAGGGCGTCGATGTCGAAGGGTAGATTCTGTTCCACGGTGTTCCAAATATGCAACAGAGTGTTGAACCCTTGCACCTGTTTTGCCCATTTCCATGGCGGTACGTTTCGCCCTAGTCGTCATCAGCCCGACCAAGGAGGGTCATATGACTCGAGAAGCCCTGGTGAGCAAGCCCGAAAGCGGACATTGGAGCGACGCGTATCCCGAACTCGGGCGCGGCCCGGTTTCGCTCGAGGATTGCGTCTCCGAGGAGTTCTACGAGAAGGAACGCGAGCACGTCTTCAAGAAGACCTGGCTTTTCATGGGCCGCGTCGAGCGAGTGCCGAAGTCCGGCAGCTACTTCACCCGCGAACTGAAATTCCTCAACACCTCGGTGATCATCGTGCGGGGCAAGGACGATGTGATCCGCGCCTTCCACAACATCTGCCCGCATCGGGGCAACAAGATGCTGTGGGAGGACGACCCGTTCCAGGAGGTGCAGGGCCGCGCGCCGCTGCTGTACTGCCGCTTTCACGGCTGGCGTTACAAGCTGGACGGCTCATTGCACTCGGCCACCCGCAAGGACCTCCTGCTCGACTTCGACGCCGATAGCTGCCAGGTGCCGGCGATCCAGTGCGAAGTGTGGGAAGGGTTCATCTTCGTCAATCTCAACCCCGACAACACCGAGTCGGTTCGCGATTACCTCGGCGACCTGGCCCATGGCATCGAGGGGTATCCCTTTGCCGGCCCGCACCAGGTCTACCGATTCAACGCCGAGTTGCAGTGCAACTGGAAGATCTTTCTCGATGGCTTTGCGGAGAGCTACCACGGCCCGTATCTGCACGCCTCCTCCTTCGGCAGCCTCACGGCGGAAGCCAAAGAGGCGTTTGACCAGCCGAACCCGTTTACCGATGCTTTGTCCTATCGGCTGAACGGTCCACACCGGACGTTCTCGTTCGCCGGCGAACCATCACAGAAGACTCCGTACTCCAAGCCCATCGAGTGTGTGATGGAGGCCAGCGCTGCCGGGCCCTGGAACAAGCGTGCCGACCGAGGTCAGATGCCGCCTGGGCTCAATCCCACCCGCTCGGAGAACTACGGGTTCGACTCGTATCAGTTCTTCCCCAACTTCATCCTGATCTTCGGCGCCTCCGGCTACACGGTCCACACCCATTGGCCCACCGGGCCGCACTCACACATCTTCGAGACCGAGATGTATTACCAGCCCCCGACGACGCACAGGGAACGGCTGGGACAAGAGCTGACCGTGACGTTCCTCAACGACATCATCCTGGAGGACGCCAGCCCGTCTGAAGGATTGCAGGCGATGCTCAACAGCGGTGCCCTCACCCACTTCACGATGAACGACGAGGAGATCCTGCTGCGCCATCTGCACAAGGTGGTGGCCGATTACGTGGAAGCGGGCGAAAAGGCCAGCAGCGGAGCCCCGCAATGAGTGCTGCTCTGCCGCCTGAATTCTCGGCACTCGAGCACCTGGTCCCGGAGTGGGCCATCGAGGACGGGCACGAGCGCTATGTAAAGCGCGTGCACAGCTCGATGGACGAGATCCAGGCCTTCTACGACGCTGTGTTTCCCCGCGCTGAGGAAGCGGTCGCCTACATCGACAAGTTCGACTACTCCGAACCGCTGCCCGAGGACGTCGCGAATCTCCGCAACCTGCTGTACTCGCTGATCACGGTCTCGCTTGCAGTCGAGTTGTGGAAGCAACCGCGCGTAAAGCATTCGGCCAACACCATTCTCACGAGAGTCAGCTGAATCATGGCACTTACCTCGACACTGGACGTCGCCGACGTCGCTGCCAGGATCGGCAGCCAAATCAGAACAGACCTCGACACGCTGTTGAGCGGTCGGGAGGCTGCCAACATCCGCGCAATCCTCGAGCAGCGTGGAGTCGTCTACTTCCGCGGTCTGGAGATCAGCGACCAAGAGCAAGTCGCCATCGCCAAGACCCTCGGCAACCTCGTGCAGAGCGAAGGCGAGGAGGGCATCTACAAGATCTCACTCGATGACAAGGTGAATGAGCGCGCCAAGTACCTGAAGGGTTCGTTGTTCTGGCACTTCGACGGTTCGCTGCAGCCGTATCCGAATTTGGCGACCCTTCTTCGGGCGATCAAGTTGTCCGACATCGGCGGCGAGACCGAGTTCTGCAACACCTATGCGGCCTATGACGACTTGCCGACACGCCGATAAGGAACTCGTCGCCGACCTTCGGGTCGTGCACAGCGCCGAGCGGTCGCAGTACTACGTGACCCCAGAGATGAGCTACGACGAGATCACCTTCTGGCAGAAGTCCCCGACAAAGACATGCCCGATAGTGTGGACGCACCAGTCCGGTCGCAAGTCGCTGCTGCTCGGCGCGACGGCGGACTACGTCGTCGGATACTCGGTAGAGGAGAGCCGCGCTTTACTTGCACGCCTTCGTGATTGGGCCACCCAGCCGCAGTATGTCTATCAGCACCAGTGGCAGCCCGGCGATCTACTCATTTGGGACAACACCGGAACCATGCACCGGGCGTTGCCCTATGCCATCGACAGCGGGCGACTCATGCATCGCACGATTCTCGCCGGTGAAGAGCCGTTGGAGTGAAACTCGGTATCGCCACGCCGGTGGTTACCAACGTGGCCGGCTCGGCTCTGACGTGGGAAAAGACGGCCACCATCGAGCACATCGGCCGCGTGGCTGAGACCGCGGATCGGCTCGGCTACCACCACATGACCTGCAGCGAGCACATCGGACTACCCTCAACCGAGACCGACCGACGGGGCGCCCGCTACTGGGATCCGCTCGCCACGTTCGGATATGTGTCGGCGCGCACGACCCAGATCAAGTTCGCCACCATGACTCTGGTGCTCGGCTATCACCACCCACTGGCGATCGTAAAGCGTTACGGCACTCTGGATCACGTCAGCAATGGACGGGTGATCCTCGGACTCGGCGTCGGCTCCTTGAAGGAGGAGTTCGACCTCCTCGGTGCACCGTTCGATGATCGCGGTGCTCGCGGTGATGATGCTTTGCGGGCGCTGCGGGCAGCGCTGCCAAGCAATGAGCCAACCTATGACGGTGAGTTCTACTCGTTTGGTGGGCTCACCGTCGATCCGTGTGCGCTACAGACCCACATGCCGCTGTGGATCGGTGGCCGGACCAAACGCTCACTGCGGCGGGCGGTCACGCTCGCCGACGGCTGGTGCCCGTTCTACGTCTCGATCGAGACTGCTGCGCAGTGGCTGCAAACATTCGAGCTGCCACCCGATTTCGAGGTCGTGATGCCCGCCGAGCAACCGCTCGATCCGGTGGGTGAGCCAGAGGCGACACTGGAAATCCTGGCGGCCATGGCTGCGGGCGGCACCACGACGCTGTCCGCTCGATTCGTCCACCACTCTTTTGAGCACTACCTAGAGCAGATCCACGCACTGGCTGAACTTTCATCGGTGATGGTGGCAACAGCGGATGACGTGACTCAACAGCCCAGCCTGGCCGAAGGAGTCGAGGAATGACCAGCGAAGACGACGATGCAGAGCGAGGCACGAGCGATGAGGAGGAGTCGAGCAATGACCAGCGAAGACGACGATGCAGAGCGAGGCACGAGCGATGAGGAGGAGTCGAGCAATGACCGTTGACGCAACCAGAGACGTCTACTACGACCCGTGGGATGTCGACCTCAACGCCGACCCGTATCCGATGTTCAAGCGGTTGCGAGACACCGCACCGCTCTATTACAACTCCGAGCACGACTTCTACGCGCTGAGCCGGTTCGACGATGTCAACCATGCGCTCGTCGATCACCAAACCTACAGCTCCGCAAGGGGAGTGGTGATCGAGATTCTGAAGGCCAACATCGAGATTCCGCCCGGCACCTTGATCTTCGAAGACCCCCCGATCCACGACATTCGCCGCAACCTGCTCTCCCGTGCCTTCACACCACGCAAGATGAATGCCATTGAGCCGTTGATCCGCGAATTCACCGCGCGCTGCCTCGACCCCCTCGTCGGCGGAGACGAGATCGACTTCGTGAAGCATCTCGGCGCCGTCATGCCGCTGCGTGTTGTCGGGATGCTCTTTGGCATCCCCGAACATTTCCAGACGGTTGTCCTGGACCAAGCCGACAACATCCGCACTCAGCCCGGCGAAAAGCTGGACCATTCCGAAGGAATGACCGACGGACAGGTGTTCGCCGAGTTCATCGACTGGCGGATCGCCAATCCCTCCGACGACCTCACCTCAGAACTTCTCGAAGTCGAGTTCGAAGACGAAACCGGTACCGTTCGGCGACTGCATCGAGACGAGCTACTGATGCTCATGAATGTCGTCTCCGTCGCCGGTGCCGAGACGACTACCCGCCTGATCGGATGGTCGGGCAAGCTGCTGTCCGAGCATCCTGATCAACGCCGGCAACTGGCCGCGGATCGATCGCTGATACCCGGCGCCATCGAAGAGATCCTGAGATACGAGCCTCCGGCGCTGCAGGCCGCGCGGTATGTCACCCGCGATATCGAGTACTACGGACAGACCGTTCCCGAGGGCAGCGCCATGTTGACGTTGATCGGCGCGGCGAACCGCGACGACCAGCGGTTCGGCCCCGACGCAGAGCAGTTCGATGTCACTCGAGCGCCGCGTCAGCACGTGACGTTCGGCGTCGGTGCGCACTACTGCCTCGGCAACGCCTTGGCGCGCCTCGAGGGGCGTATTGCCCTCGACGAGATCCTGAATCGCTTTCCCGACTGGGAAGTCGATCTCGACAACGCCGTCTTCTCCTCGTCGTCTGCCGTTCGCGGCTGGGACAGCATGCCTGCCGTGGTAGGTCCCTAAGGCCCAGGCAGGAAGGCCCGTCAAGAATTGAGATCACCGCGACCCTTGCCATGAGGCCCAAACCTACCTACTGTGTGTTCACTAGGTTGGTTGAGCGGAGGGGTTCGGTGACGAATTCGGTGTCAAAGCCGGGTGGTGCGGCAAGGCCGTACGCGACCCTCCTCGCCAAGGGGGAGGACCGCAAGCTGCGGATTCTCGACGTCGCGGAGCGGCTGCTCGCGCGCTACGGCTGGCGCAACACCTCGTTGGCACAGATCGCGAAGGAGGCCGGAGTCAGCCCGGCCGGGCTGCTTCACCACTTCGAGTCCAAGGAGCAGCTGCTCAACGCCGTGCTCGACGCGCGCGACGCTGACGACGACATCCACGCCGACCGCAGCGGCGACCTGGTCACCGAGATCTGCCGGGCGGCCGAGCGCTTCGACCGCGCGCCCGCGCTCATCGGCACCTTCACCGTGTTGCTGGTCGAGAACATCGCGCCCGACGCGCCCCTGCACGACCGCCTGCTCACCAGACAGCGGGAGGCCGCCCAGATCGTCGCAAACCTGATCGCTCGCGGTCAGCGCACCGGGCGCTACCGCACAGACTTCGACCCGGCCATCAAGGCCGTCGAGATCCTCGCCTTCGTCAATGGAATGGAGACCGCATGGTTGCTCGATCCTTCGATTCCCCTCGCCGCGGTGTTCAAGGGCTACGGCGAAACGCTCGCCCGCGACTTCGCCCCGCAGGCAGAGGCGACTTCGGGAACGTCCTCGATGGGTCCGGACGGAGCGCTGACATGAGATACCGGCTCGACGTCGTCGCGCGCAACGTCCCCGAAGTCGTCAGGTTCGCGGGCGGTTGGCTCGTCGACCGGGTGATGGCCGGTTGGGACGTCACCGTGCTGATCTCCGCAGGCGAAGACGTGCGGCCGCTCGAGATACTCGGCGTCGAAATCCACGACCTCGAAGCAGCACTCGAGGAGGGGGCCGACCGTCCGCATCCCCAGACCGTCGCCGTGGCAGCCGATCTCTTCGCCACCGACGAACGGGTGCGCCAGGGCGTGCTCACCGCACTCGAGCAGGGCATGACCGAGGTGACGCTATGGGGCGACAACTGGCCGGAGGAGCTCGGCAGCACCATCGGCTCGGTGCACCACCACCTCAGCGGGGCCGCCCGCGCGTTCAAGGCCCAGGCGCTCGCCGCGGCCGCGGACCCGGACGCCGCAGTCGTCGGCGACACCGAGATGTTCCGCTGCGGCCTGGCCGCACTGCCTTCGGTCGCCGCCGATCTGACGCCGGCTAGCTGAGGTCGATCAGCACCTTGCCGATCGCACGCCCGTCGGCGACGTGGCGCAACGCCCTGGCCGTCTCGGCCAGTGGGTAGACCGCGCCGACATGAGGTGCCACCCGGCCAGACACCAGCAGCTCGCGCAGTTCGGTCTCATTGCGCTCGAACTCCGCGGCGGGCACGTCCTGGAACTGGAAGCCGAGCACCGCAATCCCCTTGACGAGAACCAGATTCAACGGAATGCGCGGTATCGCGCCCGATGCGTATCCGATGGTGACGAAGCGGCCACCGCGACGCAGCGAGCGCAGGGCCGGCTCCGAGAGCTCGCCGCCCACCGGGTCGACGACCACGTCGGCGCCGTCGGGAAGCGCGTCCCGCAATGCGGCACGCAGTTCGCCACTGCTGGACTGGTCCCCGGGTCGCTCGGCTCCCGTCCGCCGGTAGTTGATCAGCCGCGATGCGCCGTAACTGGCTGCCACATCCAGCTTTTCGGTCGATGATGCGACGGCGGTGACGTTCGCACCGAATGCGACGCCGAGCTGCACCGCGGCCAACCCGACGCCGCCGCCCGCCCCGAGCACGACGAGTTCATCTCCGGTCGCCAGGCGCGCCGTCGAGCGCAGGGTGTGATACGCCGTGCGGTGGGCGACGCCGAATGCCGCCGCCGTCGGTGCGTCGACGCCGTCGGGGATGGGTGTCAGCCTCGTCGACTCCACCACGACCCGTTCGGCGAATGCACCGAACATCCCCGTCCCCGTGACCCGGTCTCCGACGGCGAAACCGATTGTCTCCGGGCCGACTTCGTCGATGGTGCCTGCGAACTCGCTGCCCGGAACGAACGGAGGCGGGATGCTGACCTGGTAGGAGTTGGCGATCAGCAGCACGTCGGGAAAGTTCACCGCCGCGGCCTGCACCCGCACCCCGACCTGGCCCGTTCGAGCCGTGGGCACCGGATGCTCCTCGACGCGGACGACTTCCGGCGGCCCGTACTCCGGGCAGATCGCAGCACGCACCGGTCGCCTAACCGTGGTAGTCGGTTGACTCGGCGAGTTCGGCGGCCGACGCCATCAGGCCGGTGACGACCGGCCCGAACGCCAGCAGCTTCTCGTCGTCGCCCGCACGTTGGAAACCCTGCTCCAACACGATCGCCAGCTTCCACTTAGCCAGCACCAGGTAGTAGTCCAAGTCGTCGACCTGCCGACCCGACACCTCGGCGTAGTGCGCGACGACTTGCTCGCGCGACGGCATTCCGCGCATGTCGACGTAACTCATCTCGCCGTCTTCCGGGTTGCGCGTGTCTTCTGGCCAGCTCTGCACCATCCAGCCCAGGTCCAGCTTCGGGTCACCCACTGTGCCCATCTCCCAGTCGACGATCGCCGCCAATTGTGCTGGGGCGCCGTGCCGGTACATGACGTTGGCGAACTGGTAGTCGCCGTGCATCAAGCCTGGGATGAAGTCGAGCGGCTTGTGCGCCTTCAGCCAACCGGTCGCGACGTCCAGCCCGGGCAGCTCACGCTTCTTGATGCGTTCGAGGAACCCGATCCACCGGTCGACCTGGCGTTCGTGAAAGCCGTCGGGGCGGCCGAGATCGCTCAGCCCCTTGGCCTGCCAGTCCACCTTCGACAGCAGTGCGATGCCCTCCGCCAGTTGGTAGCTCAGCCCCGGACGGGTGTCGAGGTCGGTGTTGAACGGCTCGGGCCACTCACCGTGCTGATCCATGGGCGACCAGCCGTCGACGAAGCCCATCAGATAGAACGGCCGGCCGAGCACGCCGGGGTCGTCGCACACGCCGATCGCCTTGGTGTGCGGCACGTCGGTGCCGTCGAGCGCCTCGATGATGCGCCACTCGCGCAGGATGCCCTTGTCGCGATCCGGGGGAGCGCCCGGCGGTGGCATGCGGATGACGCAGCGTGCGTCGCCGCGGACGAGTTCGAATATCACGTTCTGCGTGCCGCCCGAGAGGAAGCGCGCCGTCAGGGGTTCCCCCTTGCCCGGCAGCGCGGCGCCGTCCATCCACTCGGCCAGGCGTGCGGTGTCGAGTTGCGGGTCGCTCACTGGTTGCCCACCTCGAGCTCGAGGTACTCCGCGAACCTGGCCTTGGCGGCGTCGCGCTTGCGGGGTAGCCACTCCGATGGCCAGACGTCGTCGCTGGCCTTGTAGTCGCGCAGCACCTGCTTGGCGACCGTGGTCTTGTGCACCTCGGTGGGTCCGTCGGCCAGCCCCATTACGGCGGCGCCGGTGACCATGCCCAGGAACGGCATCTCATTGGTGACGCCGAGCGCACCGTGCACTTGCATTGCGCGCCAAGCGATGTCGTGCAGCACCGTCGGCATGACGACTTTCGCGGTGGCGATGTCCTTGCGCACCTTCTTGTAGTCGTTGTACTTGTCGATCTCCCACGCGGTGTAGAGCACGAACAGCCGGAACTGCTTGAGCTGGGCGTAGGAGTCCGCGATGTAGCCCTGCACGGCCTGCTTGTCGGCGAGCAGGCTGCCCGCGGTCTGGCGGCTAAGCACGCGCTCGCACATCATGTCGATGGCCTTCTGGGCCAAGCCGATGGTCCGCATCGCATGGTGGATCCGGCCGCCGCCGAGTCGGGTCTGAGCGATGACGAACGCCTGTCCCTCGCCGCCCAGTAATGCCGAATCGGGTACGCGCACGTTGTCGTAGTGGATGAGTGCATGGCTGCCTTCGTTGTCGCGCTCGCCGTGCAACCCGACGTTGCGCACGATGTTCACCCCGGGGGTGTCGGTGGGCAGAAGGAACATGGACATGCCCTGATACGCGCTGACGTCGGGATTGGTCACGACCATCACGATCAGGAACGAGGCGGTATTGGCGTTGGACGAGAAGTACTTCCAGCCGTTGATCACCCAGTCGTCGCCGTCGCGGACCGCGCTCGTCGTGAATTGGGTGGGGTCGGCGCCACCCTGCGGCTCCGTCATCGAATAGCTGGAGAACAGCTCGCCGTCGAGTAGCGGACGCAGATAGCGCTCCTTCTGCTCGGGCGTGCCGTAGTGCGCGATGATCTCGGCGTTGCCGGTGTCGGGGGCCTGACATCCGAAGACGATTGGCGCCCATTGCGAACGGCCGAGGATCTCGTTGAGCAGCGCGAGCTTCAGCTGACCGTAACCCTGGCCGCCGAGCTCGGGCCCGAGATGCGTGGCCCACAGCCCCTTCTGGCGAACCTGCTCCTTGAGCGGGTCGATGACCTTGCGTCTGGTCTCGGTCAGCGGGGTGAACTGCAGATGCGGCCAGATCAGGTCGAGCGGCTCGATCTCGTCGCGGACGAATGCATCGGCCCAGTCCAGTAACTCCTGGTACTCAGGGTCGGTTTCGAAGTCCCACATGCGGCCTCCTTGCCGTTGTCAGGGTGATCAGTGGTGATTCGGTCGGTGCGTGTAACCGTTGACGAGGGTGGTGATGTCGGCGGTGACGACGTCGGCGAACGAGCGCTCGTCGAACGCGCCGGCCGCCCAGTGCCGCGCTCCCTCGCTGACCAAGGTCTGCGCGAGATACGCGAGGTGCGCGACGTCGTCAGCGCTCACGTCGGGGCCGAGCTTGCCGTCGGACCTGGCGCGCGTGAAGAGCTCGGTGAACATGTCGGCGTCGACGTCGGGAGGGCTGCCTTCGGCGAGGATGCGGTGCTCGTGGCGGTACCCCTCGAGGATCGTCTCGATGACGAGTTCCTTCGGGTTGCGCGCCATCGACCGCTCGAACGTCGTCAAGGCGGCGGCGATGACCGTTTCGATGTCGTACGGCTTGGCCAGCAGTTGGTGGATGGTGCGGTGCGCCGACATCGTGGACATGACGCCGACCTCGAAGAGCACGTCTTCCTTCCGGGGGAAGTAGAAGTAGAAAAGTGCCTTCGAAACGCCCGCCGCGGTGCAGATGTCCGCGACCGTGGTGGTGGAGTAGCCCTTGGTCCGCCACAACGCCATCGCAGCCTGAACCAGCATGCGCTTGGTCTCGTGCGATCTGGCGCGCTGAAAGGATGCACGGCGCTGACCACGGTCAGCTGTCGTCGCATCCGCGGCTTCGTGCACGTTCGCAGATTAACAGAGCAACGCCAGATTGAAAATAGTTGACCGTCGTCAAACTAACTCCGCGCGTCCGGCAGGCGAGAACGGGATTCTCCAAGATCGGCAGGCTTCGGTTCGCCGGGACGCATTGAGCGGGGTGATTAGCCGGCTGCCCTCGTTGACGCCGAAGGTGCGCTATGGAAATGTAATACTCAACAATGAGAGGCACATTCTCATTGGGCGTGACGTCAGAAACGGAGTTGTACATGGCGATCGACCCCGCAGGCATCGACTGGTTCAGGGACCCGCGGTTGGTCGACGACCCCTATCCGTACTTCAACGCGCTGCGCGACAAGTGCCCGGTCGAGCCCGAGGACCACTACGGCGTCACCATGGTGACCGGCTGGGAGGAAGCGGTCGCCGTCTACAACGACGAGCAGACGTTCTCGTCGTGCATCTCGGTGACGGGGCCGTTCCCGGGGTTCCCGGTGCCACTCGAAGGTGACGACGTCACCGAGCTCATCGAGAAGCACCGCGACGAACTGCCCTTCAGTGACCAACTGCCGACTCTGGACCCGCCCGTTCACACCAACCATCGCTCCCTGATGATGCGGCTCATCACCCCGAAGCGCCTCAAGGAGAACGAGGACGCGATGTGGCAGCTCGCCGACGAGGTGCTCGACACGTTTCTCGCGCCCGGTAAGGGCGAGTTCATCAAGGGCTTCGCGAGCCCCTTCACGTTGCTCGTGATCGCCGACCTGCTCGGCATCCCGCCGGAGGACCGTACCGCGTTCGTCGACGGCATCGCGCAGCACTCGGGAGGTGGGGTCGGCAGCACCAGCAAGGAGTCGCTGTCGCACTCGCCGCTCGAGTTCCTCTACGGCCAGTTCGAGGACTACGTGGCCGACCGCCGGCAGAATCCGCGTGACGACATCCTGACCGGGTTGGCCACGGCGCTCTTCCCCGACGGCAGCACACCCAGCCCCGGTGACGTCGCACGCGTCGCCACCAACGTGTTCTCGGCGGGCCAGGAGACCACGGTCCGGCTACTCGGCACGGCTTTGAAGGTGTTGGGCGACCGGCCCGACATCCAGAAGATGGTGCGCGAGGACCGCAGCCTGCTCCCGAACTTCATCGAGGAGGCGCTCCGCCACGAAAGCCCGGTGAAGGGTGACTTCCGGCTGTCGCGCACACCGGTCACCGTGGGTGATCACGAGCTCGGGGCGGGCACCACCGTCATGGTGCTCAACGGCGCGGCCAACCGCGACCCGCGTCGCTTCGAGGAACCCGACGAATTCGATCCGGCGCGTAAGAACGCCCGCCAGCATCTGGCGTTCGGCCGGGGCATCCACAGCTGCCCAGGGGCGCCACTCGCGCGTGCGGAGACGCGCGTCGGGTTGGAGCGACTGCTCGACCGGACGTCGGACATCCGGATCTCGGAGGAGAAGCACGGTCCGGCGGGCAACCGCGACTACCACTACATCCCGACGTTCATCCTGCGCGGGCTCACCGAACTGCACCTCGAGTTCGACCTGAACGAGGCGCGCGAGCCGAGCGTGGTCTGATGAGGGTCAAGGTCGACGAGGACAACTGCCGCGGTCACGGCATGTGCCTGACGTTCTGTCCCGAAGTCTTCGAGATCACCGACGACGGCTGGGCCGTCGCCGATCCGGGGGAAGTGCCAACCGAGCTCGAGGGCGCCGTCCAGGAGGCCATCGACAACTGCCCCGAACGCGCCATCCATCAGATTTAATTCAAACCGCTTCAACAACAAGGAGATTCAGTCGTGGCCAAGGGCTATGTGATCATCACCGAGGACATCAAGGACCCAGCCGGCATGGCCGAATACGGCAAGCTGGCGGCGCAGGCCATGGACGGCGCCACGGTCTTGTCCTTCGAGCAGAACCCGACGGTGATCGAGGGAGCTTGGCACGGCACCCAGACGGTCGTGCTCGAGTTCGAATCGGTCGAGGCGGCCAAGAAGTGGTACTACTCCGACGCCTATCAGGCCGCGGCCAAGATCCGGCAGGGCGCCGCGGATTGCAACGGCGTCATCGTCTCGGGCTTCTGAGCGCACTGCCCCCGCGCCGAAACACCGTTCCCTGTCGTCAAGCGACCGAGTTGACGACAGGGACGACGGTTTCGGCGAAATTAGTTGGGGACCAGCGGGCCGACTGGCTTGGTGGTCGTCGCGTGGACGAGTAGTTCGGCAAGCTCGCGTGGCCGCGACAGGAACGGGGAGTGCGAGGCGTCGATGGTGAGTTGTTCGACGCCGAGCCTCCGGGCAACCGTGTCGGCCAGCCAGCGCGGCATCGACCGATCCTGCTCGCACAGGATGAAGCTGCGTGGCAGGTCGGCCTCCCAGAAGCGTGTCACCGATACCGGAGTCACGGTGGTGTCGCCGAACCGCTCGGGACCCAGGTGGTCGAACGCCCAGCGTGCCGTCTGCTCGTCGCAGTCGTGGTAGAAGTACTTCCAGGCCCCGTCGAAGTCGGCGAACGTCATCGCGCCGTCGTCGTCGAACTTCAAGTAGCTCAACATCTCTCCGACGTCACCGTCGAACTCGCTGCCCAGGTCGTCGCTCCGAATCCCGCATCGCCATCGCCTCGGGATACGTGCGGCCCTCGCGCGGCAGCGCGGCGGCGAGATATACGATGTGGCCCACCAGATCCGGCCTGGCATCGGCGGCCAGGGTGGCATCGAAGCCGCCGCCGGAATGCCCGACCAGCACGTCGCCTGGCCGCATCGCCGCGACGATCGCATCCCGACGATTGGCGAGCGTGGATTCCTGATCGACGAGCGCCCCATGGCCGGGGAGGTCGACGGCGACAGCGTCGTGGCCCATCGCCTGAAGTTCGGCGATGGTGCGCTCCCAACACCACGCGGCGTGAAAACCGCCGTGTACGAAGACGAATCGCACTAGACGCGACTCACTCGTCGACGATGGAGATGGCTTGGCGCGGGCACTGCCGGACCGCTTCTCTGACCTGCTGCTCGTTCTCCGGGGTGACTTCGTCCGACAGCACGTGCAGGTAGTCCTGGTCGTCGAGATCGAACACCTCGGGGATGATGCCCATGCACACCCCGTTGCTTTCGCATAGCCCGAAGTCGACCTCGATCTTCTGGGTCACTCTCAATCACGCTTCCTTCTCGCTAGGCCTCATCGCAACACCTTCACCGGAACGTGGTGGTATCCAGCGACGTTCTGCATGTTGACGCGCTGCAGACCGTCGAAGTCGACCTCGTAGCGCGGCATGAAGTCCAGCAGGTGCTCGAGCGCGATCGCGGACTCCATGCGGGCCAGCGCGGCACCGAGGCAGCTGTGGATGCCGTAGCCCAGCCCGAGGTTTTGCGCCTGGTTGCGATCACGGTCGATGTCGAACGTCTCGGCGTCGGTGAACGCACGCGGATCGCGGTTGGCAGCCGCCCCCATCAGGAAGACCGGCTTGTTCGCCGGGATGGTGCCGCTGGGCACCTCGACCTCCTTGACGGAGTAGCGGACGTTGTACTGCACCGGGCCGACATAGCGCAGCAGTTCTTCGACGGCAGCCGGGATCTTGCTGCGGTCGTCGAGCAACTTCTGCCACTGGTCGGGATGCTGAGCGAAGACGACGACGGCGCTGCCGACCAGCTTGGTGACCGTCTCTGCGCCGGCGCCGCCCAAAAGCGTGGTAAAGCCAGTGATCTCGATGTCGTCGAGCTTGCGCAATCCGCCGTCGTCGTCGGGGATCTCCGCGGCGATCAGTCGGCTGATCATGTCGTCCTGCGGGTTCTTCCGACGCTCCTGGACGAGACCGTAGTAGTACATGCCCGAGTCGATGTTGGCCTGCATGTTGTCGTCGTCCTGCTCGATCTGACCCGGTTTGCGGTGCAAGCTGGTGTCGATCCAATGGCGGACCTGCTGGCGGAAGTCCTCGGGCACACCGGCCATGCGGGTGATGACCTCGACGGGGAACGGTCCGGAGAAGTCCTGCACGACGTCGAAGTTGTCCGGATCGGCCTTGCCGAGGTAGTGCTCGACGAGCTCGACCACGGTCTCCTTCTGCGATTGGATCGCGCGGGGAGTGAACGCCTTGTTGAGCAGGCTCCGCATGTGCCGGTGTTCGGGCGGGTCCATGAAGATGATCGACTTCTGCGGCACTTCGCCGGAGCGCACCATGCCGAGGTCACATCCTCGCGCCGACGAGAACGACTCGTGATCCTTGAACGCCGCCGCGACGTCCTCGTGCCGAGTGAGGGCGTAGAAGTCCTCTTCCTCGTCGTAGTACAGCGGCGCGTCGTCGCGCATCCGCCGGTACACCTCGTACGGGTTCTCGAAGTACTCCGGCGAAACCGGGCTGAATACGACCTTGGGCTTGGTCATTGTCTCCTCTTTCGCGGCGGGCTAGCGACCGGGGGCGTTACGCGAAGCGGTTTATCTGTAACGCTCATAGTATGCCCTACCGGATGCGTTCGAAACGGTGAATCCGGCTCGGATCATGGCCGAGTTCCCGCGCTGACGACCTCGTCGAGTGCGCCCAGTTCGCCTCCCAGCTCGGCCACCGTCGCTCGAGCCACCGCGACGTCCTTGCCGATGAAGTCGCCCACTGCGGTGATGAAGGCGGCCACCGATCCGGCGTTCGTGACGTTGCCCAGTGCCCGACTGCTGGCGCTGCCATGGGCGAGGGCGCTGAGCAGCGCGGTCTCCTCGATGCCGAGCCCGCGCGCGAGCCGAACCCCTTCGGCCACCAATCCGAGTTGCGCGGCGAACAGCACGTTGTTGACGAGCTTGACCTTCTGCCCGCTGCCGAGTGGACCGACGTGCAAGACCGGATCGCCGTAGGCGCTCAGCACCGGCCGGATGCGGGCCACCGCGTCGTCGTCGCCACCGACGAAGAGCGCGATCCGCCCAGCGGCGACATCGTGAGGTCCGCCGCTGACGGGCGAGTCGATCACGTCGACATGCGGTGCCTGCGCCGCTATCGCCTCCGCGGTGCGCGGACTTCCGGTGGTGTGCAGTACCAGCGCCGCGCCGGACGGCATCGCCGCGAGTAGGCCGTCGTCGAAGCAGATCTGCTTGACCTGGTCGTCGGTGAAGACGCACAAGGCCACGACGTCCGCGGCGTCCGCCACCTCGGCGAGCGTGCCGACTGCGGTGGCCCCGAGTTCCGTGATGGCCGGCCGCGCCGCTTCGGTTCGGCCGAGGGCACGCACCTCGTGACCCGCGTCGACGAGCCTGCGCACCATCGGCGCACCGATGCGGCCCGCGCCGACGAACCCGACTCTCACCGCGACGCCGAACGTACGGTTGTTGCACACGAATCGCGAGTGGGGCCGTAAACAACCGTACTTTCGGCGATCTGGAGCGCGACGCTCATCGGGTCGCTCATCACCGCGGGAAGTCCATCGACGCCAACGCGGTGTCCGCCGCGGTGAACACCGAACCCTCCGGTGCCGATGCGTTCTTCGCGAGGCTGGCGGCGTGCCGCACGTCCTTCTGGAGCAGAGCGCCTGCGATCGGCGCCAACCCCTCGAGGGTCCCGCCGAACACGGTGATGCTGCTGATCGCCTTGCTGGTCGCGGACCCGCGGTTGAGCACCTCGCAAAGCCGGTCGCGGGGGATGCCGAGCGCGTCGCCCAACTCCAGCGTGCTCATCGCGCTGCCCAGGTTGGCGCTGAACTGGAGGTTGTTGAGGATCTTGGCGTTCTGACCGGCGCCAAGCTCGCCGAGGTGGACGATCGCGTCGGAGTACGTCGCGAAGACGGGTCGGCACTTCTCGACGTCGGCCTCCTTGCCGCCGACCATGACCATCAGCGTGCCTTCGGCGACCGCGGGGGCACCGCCGCTGACTGGAGCATCGATGACTGAAACACCTTGCTTGGCAGCCAGTTCCGCGATCTCGCGACAGGTATCGGGATGCACGGTGCTGTGAATGGCGATGATGCCACCCGGGGCCAGGCCCGCCAACACCCCGGTGTCGCCGATGAGCACCTGCCGCACGTCGTCGTCGCCGACGACGCAGAGGCAGACCAGGTCGCTGGCTGCGCCGAGTTCGGCCGGCGTCGCAGCGACCTTGGCCGCCGTATCGGCGTACGGCTCCACGGAGGTCGGCCTGCGTGCCCACAACGTCAGCGGGTAGCCGCCCTCGACGATCCGGCGCGCCATCGGCGCCGCCCTGGCTGCCCAATCCGATGAATCCGACCCGCATCAACCTGCCTCCGCTTCCATGCTCGCTGGGTCGCTGCCTACCTGGGCAGCGACGCATTCCTCGATGAACGACAACACTCGTCGGTGGTACTCGTCGGCGGTCAGACCGACGCTGAGATTGTGTCCGCTGCCGGCCATTTCGTTGATCACGACCCGCGGCGACGCCGTGAACAACGCAGCGATGGAGGCGAGCGCCTCGCGCGTCGACTCCCAGACACGCTCGTGTTCGCCCGCACTGAACTCGACGGGCACGCGCACCTGAGCGGCGACGTCGGGGAAGTCGCGCCGCGCCCAGTTCGCCGTCACGTCGGCTTCGTAGGCCACGCCGGGCGCAGAGAGTCCCCCGGTCAACACCTCGGCAGGATAGAGCTCGGTGGGCTGCCAGAGCAGATCCCGTAGGCCAGCCGGACGGGACGTGACGGTGGCTTCACTGATGACGGTCTTGGCCTCGGGGTGGTAGCGCAACCCGGTGCCCGCCAATTCGAGGCCCAGCAGGTCGGTGCTGCGGTCGCTGGCGGCCATGCGCAACGCCAGTTCGCAGCCCGCCGAGTGGGCGACCAGAAAGTGCCCTCCGCCGCGCGGGCCGTCGGCGAGGATCTTGTCCACCGCGCCGTAGGCGAGCGCCACCCGCCGGCCGGCATCCGCCATCTCGTCCTGGTACAGCGCCGAGGCGCCATAACCCGGTCGGTCCAGAGCGATCGCCGTGAAGCCCTGCGCTACGGCCAAGCGCAGCAACGACAATCGCGGATGGCCAGGGCAGTCGAAGTACGCCGACGACGTCGCGCCGCCGTGAACCGCCACGATCACCGCCCGCGGATCCTCTGCCGCGGCGACGAGCGCCGACATCGGCACGCCGTCGACCATGACGACGCGGGGGCGGGGATCGGTCACGCGTCGGACCGCAGGAGCATCACGCCGCTGGGGGTCAGGCCGCCGCTGCTCGTGACGGCGACACGGGCACCAGCGACCTGGCGCTCGCCTGCCTCGCCGCGTAACTGGGTGACCGCCTCGTGGATCAGGCCCATGCCATGGGTACGGCCATGCGACAGCTGACCGCCATGGGTGTTCAAGGGGATGACGCCGTCGCGCGCGATGTTCTTGCCGCCGTCGAGAAAGTCCTTGGCCTCGCCGATGCCGCAGAACCCGAGGCCCTCCAGCCACGACAGGCAGTTGAAGGTGAAGCCGTCGTAGAGCTCGGCGACGTCGACGTCGCTGGGCTGCAACGACGTTCGCGACCACATGTGCGCGCTCTGGCCGAGCACCTGTGGCTCGTGCGTAAGTGTGGTCTGGTCCCAGTCGAGCCGTTCGATGATCTGCGTACCCACCGCCTCGAAAAGCACGGGCGGCTTGGCCATGTCGCGTGCCACGTCGACGGCCGACACGATGACGGCGACCGCGCCGTCGCACGGCACGTCGCAGTCGTAAAGCCCGAAGGGCGTGGTGATCAGCCGGGCCGACAGGTAGTCGTCCATGGTCATCGGATCGCGGTAGATGGCCGTCGGATTGATCGCGGCGTTGGCTCGCTGGTTCAGCGCGATCCAGCCCAGCGTCTCGCGCGTCGTGCCGAAGCGGGCGAAGTGCCGACTGGCGTTCTGCGCCAACACGTGCGCGGCGGAAGTCGCTCCGAACGGGTACTGGTAACTGGAGGTGCGGGCACCCATCGGAGGGGCCATCTTGCCCTCCTTCATCAGCTGTTGGAAGGTCGCCTCCCACAGCGTCCGGAAGCACAGCACGTGGCGGGCCATGCCGGTCGCGACGGCCATCATCGCCGCGATCACCGAGCCGCCGGGACCGAAGGTGTCCATGCCGCCGTTGATCCACGTCGGGCGCAATCCGAGTGCGCCTTCCAGCGCGCTGACGCCACCCTCGCCCATGCCTGCCATGTCGAGACCGGGATACGTGGACAGGCCGTCGATGTCGTCGAACGTCAAACCGGCGTCGGCAACGGCCTTCTCGCACGCCTCGATCGTCAGCGACAGCGGGGGAACCATCTGCCTGCGGCCGATCTTCGACATGCCGATGCCGGTGATCGCCGAGTGGTCCTCGAACTTCTCCTTGGTGAGCATCGGCCGGACGTACTTGCCGAACTGGTCGAGGGGGATCTCGTCCTTGGGCATCGCGGTGGGGGTGCTCTCGTCGGCCGCCGGCTTGAACAGCGGAAGCCAGACGTCGGCGATGCTCTGGAACGTGACCTCGACGGGCTGGCCTAGCTCGAGCTCGTCGGGGTCGCAATCGATGATGTTGGTGGTCAACCGAACTCGCGGATCCTCCGCAATGGCGACCTCGGCCACGACGTAGGGGGGCGGGAGATCCGGAAAGCCGAAGCGGTGGTTGACCGTGAACCCCGCGAGCGTGGCCTTGCCCGACACCACCCGCACGCCCATCTTCGTTTCGCGGCAGTAGCGGCACACCGGAGCGGGTGGATGAATCAAGGCCTGACAGCTCAGGCATTCCTGAATCCGCAACTGGCCGTCGGCCCCCGACGTCCAGAAGTACTCGTTCTGTGCGGTGAGCTGCGGCAGCGGTCTGGTCAACGGACGAATCCTGAGATCGCCTGGCTGTCCCCGGCCCCGATGTCCGGCTCGGAGGAATCCTCGGCGTTGATCGCCGGTGACCGCTCGCCGAGTGGACCGTGCTCGCCGTACTCGATTATCGCGTGCACCGGGCAGTCCAGCAGCGCACGCATGACCGCGTCGCGGTCGACCTCGGGCACGGTGCCGTCGCCCGCCAACGACGCGTACCCCCAGTCGTCGAGTGAGAAGTACTCGGGAGCATGTTTGGCGCAGATGCCGAAACCGTCGCACAGCGTGCGGTCCAACCGAATCTTCATGGGTTCGCTCACGATGCCGCCTCCACCTCGTAGGGCCGCAACGTGCTGAACGCACTGGTGCGGCATGAGTCGCACGCCCCGGCCAAGTGGCTGGCGACCAATTCCGGGTACTGCTTGAGCAGGCTTGATGCGATGTTCGTTGCGGCGTCGAGGGTGGCGCAGGCCCCGCGCCCGCGGAGCACTACCGACCACCGTTCCAGTCGCGCGAGATCCTCTTCGGTGGCCACCCCGTCGCGCAGCGCCGACGTGACCGCCGACATGGCCGCCGTGCCGTTGAAGCAGGATCCGCACTGGCTGGCGTTCTCGCGGTCGAAGTAGGCCATGACGGCTGCGGCGACGGCCACGGGGCAGTCCTCGGTCAGGATGGCGACGGCCCCGCACCCGAGGCCGCTGCCCAGTCCACGCATGGTCTCGTGGTCGAGCGTGGCGTCCAACACCGATCGGTTCACCAACCCGGCGAAGTATCCGCCCATCAGCACACCCTGCACCTCGTCGGGTGAAACTCCGTGCAGCGCAAGGAGGTCGGTGACCGTCACGCCGTGCGGCAGTTCGTACAGGGCGGCGGGTCTACCGGCGCCCGTCACCGTGGCCAGGAATGTTCCAGGCGACGCGTCGGTGCCGACGGCGCGGTACTCCTCGCCGCCGTGGCGGAGGACGAACGGCAGGTTGGCGAGCGTCTCGACGTTGCTGACGAGGGTCGGCTGGCCGTCGACGCCTTCTTGGAACGGCCGGGGTGGCTTGTCGGTGGGCTTCGGCGGTCCACCGTTGACGGCGCGGACGGCGGCGGTCTCCTCGCCGGCGACGTAACCCGCTTCCACGGTCACGACGCCGATCGAGAGGTCGAGGTCGGCAGCCGCCAACGCGGCGTCCAAGGCTTGGGCCGCAAGGGGATCGGACACGTAGACCACGGCTCGCTGCGCGCCGACGATGCGAGCGGCCAGCCGCACCCCGTCGAGCACCAGGTGCGGACGGTTGCGGAGCAGCCACTTGTCCTTCACCGAGGCGGGCTCGCCCTCCTCACCGTTGGCCAGTACGACGGGGTGTGCGCCGGCACGTCCGCCGTCGCGGACGGTGCGCAACTTGACGGCGAGCGGGAACGCTGCACCGCCGCGGCCAAGCAGTCCGCTGCGCTCGACCTCGTCGAGCAGTCGGTCGGGCTCGTCGAGCGCTTGATATCCGCCGCCCCCGGCATACTCGGCATAGTCCTCGACGCCATGCGTCAATCGCAGCAGCCGCGGCGTGGTTCCTGGCCACGCGGCGACGACCGGCGCGTCGGCCGGTGTGATCGCAGAGGTGTTCATGACTCCTCGCGCAAGCGCTCGTCGGTGTTCAATTTCTCCTCGCGCAAGCGCTCGTCGGTGTTCAATTTCTCCTCGCGCAAGCGCTCGTCGGTGGCGTTCATGATGGTCCCTTCCTACCCGCAGATAGGCTGGCGGGCATGAGAACTGCAGTGGTACGGGTGGACGTCGATCCGGCGGCGCGGCTCGCGGCTGCACAGTTAAACGACGGCATGGCGGCCCTCGTCCGGGTGGCAGGCGCAGCGGGGATCGACATCATCGAGGCCCAGCTTGCCGGGCTGCCAGCTGGTCGCCGGCAGGTCGAGGTGCTGATGGCAGGCGACGACGCCGACGAACTGATGCGCGCTGCAGTTGATTTGTGCGCCAAGGCTTTCGGGACCTTTGGCGTCACGCCGACGCCCGGCGTACTCACGTACGTGAGCCGAGGCACCGATGACGACGCATACGGGGTGCTGGCCGGGTTGGGTCTGCGTGGCGAGATCGAACGAATTCCCGGCGACGAGGGCTGGGACGTCATCCACGTCACGCTGCGCAAAGCCGACCTCGAGCGGGTGCCGGAGAGCCGGGTGCACACCGCGCTGGAGGCCTCGCTCAACTGCGAGGTCCACATTCACACTCGCTAGCCGTTCTTCGCGCGAGCGATCATCACCAGCCGAACTCGTGGTCATTTCTCGAGGAAGTCCAGGATTGCGGGCGCGGCCTGAACCCACGTGTCGAACAGACAGAACTTCTTTCCTCCACTTACGGCGAACTTCTCGCCGGCCCGCTCCCAGGCGTCCTCCGGCCACGGCGGGTCGATGAGCTTGGAGCCCTTGATCAAGCAGCTCACTTCGAGCGACGTGCGCTTGGGGTGGTCCCAGTCGTTCTCGCCACCGCGGATGATCAACGTCGGAACCTTGATGTTGTCGAACATCTCGTCCTCGACTCCGGGGATGGTCTGACCCGGCTTGGACACGAAGGCGTTAAGCCAACGCAGCATCACCTTGAGGAACTCGTCGGTGTCGAGTGCGCGGATCCGCTCCTCGTTGTCGGGGTTCTCCGCGATCCGTTCCTTCCACTCAGCGACGTGCAGGAGGCCGTTGATGCCCATGCCGCGTACGGCGAGGATGCTCGGCACGACGTAGTGCCCGCCGAGCACGAACGAGCCGTAGACCCCACCGACGATGTTCCACACCACGAGCTTCGTGACCAGTTCGGGATAGAGCATGGTGGTCAGCATCGAGTCGCGGGCCCCGCCGGAGCCGCCCGCGATGATGCACGGGCCGATGTCGAGCTTCGTGATCAGCTGCTGCAATGTCTCGGCGCGCATGTGGGATTCACTCTTGCCGTAGAACTGCACGTCCGACTTCCCGCAGTTCGGTCGGTCCCACAGCAGGACGCGATAGCCACCCTTGGCCAGTGCCAGCGCCAACGGCCGCAACCCCGGAATGTCCTTGCTGAACCGTCCGCCCGGTGTCAGGACGATGTAATCGCCTGTCTTACCGAGGATCTCGTAGACGACGTTGCCGCCGTTGATATCGATCTTCTTCGATCGTGCAGGAGGCAACTCGATTGATCCTTCGTCAGGCCGTCACGAGCACGTCGTTGCCGACGACCCGAACGGGGTAGGTGCGAATGCTCCACTCCGGTTTGACCGCCGTGGTCCCCGTGGCAAGCTCGAAACCCCATTGGTGCCAGGGGCAGAAGATGAACTCCATGTCTTGGACCATCACGGCATCACCGGGCGCACTGTCGTCGACGACGTTGCGGCCGCGGGCGCGGCCTGCGCACAACGGCCCGCCCTCGTGCGGGCAGTAGTTCGCGATCGCGTAGAACGTGCCGTTGACGTTGTAGACCCCGACGCCGTGGCGTCCGATGGGCACCAATTTGTGTGTCCCGGGCGGGATCTCGTCGATGGTCGCCACGACATGCTCCCGCCCCTGCGCCAGCCGGGGCGTCTTGTCCTTCTCCATGTTTTAGAAGACCCGGACCTGACCCTCGAGCGCCGGCACGGTGTCCGGAAGCTGTTTGTAGGTGGCGAGCCCGTTGCGGAACATGACGTTTTCGCGGGCGTGCTCGGGCAGGTGCTTCACAAGCCAACGGGGATCGTCGAACGTCCAGTGCGGGTAGTCCGAGGAGTACAACAGGATCTTGTCGCACTCCATCCACTCGAATGCCCGGGTCAATTCGGTCTTGTCCTCCGGATAGTCCAGCGGCTGGGTGGTGAACTTGATGTGTTCCTTGATGATCTCCGACGGCTTGCGCGTGATCTCCATCCACTTCTTGCGCTTTTCGTAGATGGCGTCCATCCGCCACATCAGAGGCAAGATCCACGTGAACGCGTGCTCGACGAACACGATCTTCAACGTGGGGTGCCGGTTGAAGGTGCCGTCGAAGACGAGGCTCATCACCTGGTTCGCGGCGAGCAGCGAGTAGGTGACCATGAAGTCGTGGTTGTAGCTGGGCAGGCCGACCGGAGGGACCGGCAGCTCGTCGTAGTGGCCGCGGGACAGATGACAGCTCACCGGGATGTCGTGTTTGGTCGCGGCCGCCCAGATCGGGTCGTACTTCGGGTTGCCCCACGACGGGCGTGGCTCGGCCTTGATCAGGACCTGCGACATGTACTCGTGCTCGGCCCACTCCTCGATCTCGCGGGCGGCGGTCTCCGGCTCCTCGATGTTCGCGCAGACCGATCCGCGCCACCGCTCGTGCCAGTTGTTGTGACTGTCGAGCCAGTGGTTGGCCTGCCAGTGGTTCAACGCCGTGCACATCGCGGAGTTGGCCTCGGGGATGCGGGCGGGATACGCGGCGGGTTCGAGGATCGCGAGGTCCGCGCCGGCTTCCATGATCAGCTGCTTGAACGCGAGATCCGGATCGCTGCCTGCGAACTCGCCGTCGGACGGGAACGCGTCGACGCGCATGGCGTAGGAGTGTGCGTAGTCGGGAGCGTCGTAGTAGATCTGGTCGCCGACGGGATGAGTTCCGAAGAGCTTGCGGTGCTGCTCCGGGATGTACTGACCCAGTTCACCGCGGCGGGGGGTCGGGTGGACGTCGGAGTCGATGCACCGTACGGCAATGCGTTCAGCGGCAGGCACCCGTGGATTGGCTGTAACTGTCATGTTGGCCTCCTCGCCATTCATCTACTGTGCGGCCGCAACGGCCGGAATGTCTATCCCGTACAGCTCTGCGGCGTTGCGCCAGCACAGCTTGTCGCGCTGCTCGGTGCTGTAGCTGCCGGGTACCAGCAGATCGCCGCAGTTCCAGTGCGGGTAGCTCGACCCGAACATCGTCATGTCGTCCTTGCCGGTGAATCCGGCCCATTCGCTTGCGAAGTCGACGTCGCCGGGTCCGTCGAGGCTGCCTTGCACGAAGAACACGTGGCCTGGCAAGTAGTCGCTGGGCATCTTCGGCGCCCACGGCGTCTGCTCCAAGTGGGGACGGCCGAAGCAGTCCATCCGCCAGATGAACGGCGTCAAGAGGTCCGCCGCCCCGTCAGCCCAGACGAACCTCAACGAGGGCATCCTTTCGAATACCCCCTCGGCGATCATGTTCATCAAGTGATACAGGTAGTTCAGCGACATGAAGCCCAGATACTGCTCGTAGGTCCGGGTGTTTCCGGACGGCGTCGGCGGCAGCGAGACCCCCGAGCCCACCTCGATGTGCACGGCCACCGGCAGGTTGGCCGCAGTCGCCGCCTCCCACAACGGCCAGTACTGGGGCTTTCCGTACAGCTCACGGGACTGCAACGGGACGCCGACCTGGACAACCCGTGGATGATCTTTGTACTTGTCGATCTCGCGCAAGGCCCCCACGATGTCGTTGGGATCGACCCGGATGGTGCCGCGGAACTTGTCGCCGTACTCGGAATCTTCCAGCCAGCGCTTCACCATCATCTCGTTGTGCGCAGCGGCGATCGCGGTGCCCAGATGGCGGTCCGGCATGATGCCTCGGGTCATCGGGTGCAGGATCGCCACGTCGACGCCGCGCTTCGTGAACAGCTCTTCGCCGACGAGGGCCGGGTCCGACCCGGGATACTGCCGGTCTGGGCCCTTGCTGCCCGCGACGTACTCGCCGCCAGGGGCGCCGTACCAGTCCATCTCGTAGTCGGGGAAGCCACGGCTGCGGAAGGGCTCCTGCATGAAGTTCTCCCGCAGGTCCTTGTTGGACTTGGAGAAGATGTGCACGCTGGCGTCGATGACGGGCGTGGTCGTCCCGTCACTTAGTTGTTTCACGGTCGCTTCACGCCAATCCGTCGCTGTTCTTCCGGGGAGGGGCGCCGCCGGAACTTGCTCCAGTGTAGATCCTTGTTCTTCATTCGCAAGAATAATGTTCTCAATCTGAGGTTTGGCGAACCCGCTGGTGAGGGTGTCTGCTGGTCACTCGCACAGCCGTGATCTGCCGAAAATGCCTACCCGTCGACGGAGAATGATGACATCAGTTGTGAGAATGCTATTCTCGCCGCGGGACACAAGCAGCCACAGGAGGCGGTCGAGTGCTACTCGAGTTCGATGCTGATCAGCGGTTATGGCAAGAGACGGTGCGTGACGCCGTCGGCAAGCACTGTCCGGCGACGCTGGTCCGTAGCGTCGCCGAGGATGGCGCCGACGCGCTGCCACTGTGGAAGGTCTACGCCGAGGCCGGCTGGACCGAACTGACTGATCCCGAGAACGCCGTCGAGCTGGCCATCGTGCTGGAGGAGCTCGGTCGCGCCACCGATCCGACGCCGTACCTGGCGACCCTGACCCAATTCGCCCCCCTCGTCGGCGACCGGTTCGATCCCTTGAGCGCGGGCTCCGCGGTGTATACCGGCGTCAGCGCCGTTCGTGACGCCGACGGCTGGGTGCTGTCGGGCACTGACCGATTCGTGCTCGACGGAGACCGCGCGGAGCGACTCGCGGTCGTGACCGCCGCAGGTGTGTTCCTCGTCGACGCAGCCGCCGTCACCACGCGACGTGTCGACGTCTTCGATCCGGTGCTGCACGTCGCCGAGGTGTCGTTCGCCGGCGTACACGTCGCGGACACCGAGCGGCTGCCCATCGACACGGAGCGCGCTCGCCACATCGCGCTCATGGGCATGGCGATCACCATGGTCGGGGCATGCCAGCGCATTCTCGATCTGGCGCTCGAGCATGCCAAGAGCCGTCAGCAGTTCGGGGTGCCGATCGGGACGTTCCAGGCCATCCAGCACAAGGCCGCCGACATGCACGTCGCGATCGAGCGCGCTCGCGCGTTGTCCTACTTCGCAGCGCTCACCATCGCAGCAGACGACCCGCGCCGACGGCTGGCGGCCGCCATGGCGAAGGCGTCCGCTGGGGAGTGCCAAGCGCTGGTGTTCCAGCATGGCCTGCAGACGTTCGGCGCCATGGGGTTCACCTGGGAGAACGACTTGCAGTTTGCGCTCAAGCGGGCCAAGACCGGCGAACTGATGCTGGGCGGCGCCGCCGAGCATCGCGCGATGATCGCGGAGGAATTCGATGCAACTGACCTTTGATTCCGATGTCGAGGAGTTCCGCGCCGAGTTCTCCGCGTTCCTCGACGAGCACCTTCCGTCCCCGGCCGAGACACTCGAGCGGCCACGCTCGGTGTCGCACATGCCACAGTGGGCACGCGACTGGCAGCGCCTCCTGTTCGACAACGGTTGGCTGCTGCCCGCCCAGCCGCCGGAGTTCGGCGGTCGCAACGCCACGGTGCTGCAGACCTACGTGCACGCCGAGGAGTTGTGCAAGCGGAGGATCTACCACAGCTTCAACCCGCAGGGCGTCAACATCATCGCCGCGTCCCTGCTGACGTTCGGCAGCGACGAGCAGAAGCAGCAGTGGGCGGTGCCCGTGCTCAAGGGGGAGCGCACTGCGTCGCTCGGCATGAGCGAGCCCAGCGCCGGCTCCGACCTCGCGTCGTTGCGCACCAGGGCGGTGCGCGACGGGGACAACTTCGTGGTCAACGGCCAGAAGGTGTGGACTTCGGGTGCCCACGACGCCGACTTCCTGCTCACCTTCGTCCGCACCGATCCCGATGCGCCCAAGCACAAGGGCATCAGCGTGCTGGTGATCCCGACCGATCTCGAAGGCGTGGTGTGCCGGCCGTTCGCCGACATGTGCGGGGAGGAGAACAAGGACTTCAACGAGGTCTTCTTCACCGACGTACGCGTGCCCGCCGAGAACCTCGTCGGCCCCCTCAATGGCGGCTGGGGGGTGGCCAACGGATCCCTCGGCCACGAACGCACCATGATGTGGCTGGGTTTCGCGGACCGAATCGCCAACTCCATCGCGGACTCTCGCCCCACGACGCCCCTCGAGCGCGACCAGTTGGCGAGCACGATCATGGACTATCAGGCCTTACGTCTGCTGGGTTCGGTGGGCCTGGCCAAGGCCGCCCGGGGCGAGGTCGACGTCGCCTCGGTGTCGATCCCCAAGCTGTTCGGTGCCGAGGCTGAGCAGCGAGCCACTCTCCACGCGCTGGAGGCTGCCGGCAGCGAAGGCCTCGTGCACCCGTCGACGTCGGGTCCCTATGCGCACATGAACCTCGACCACTACTTCGCCAGCTGGTTCGAGCGCTACGCGCGCAGCTTCGGCGGCACCATCGCGGGCGGTACCTCCGAGATCCAGCGCAACATCATCGCGCAACAGGTGTTGGGGCTGCCGCGGCCCCGGTGATCGCGCGGTTTCGTGCGCGACGTTCCGACGGTGATCCATCGGAGCGCGCAGTCGGCCGCTCGCAACGAGCTAACCAATTCGCTTATGCGCGAACGTCTTCACTGCGCAGAATCGTGAATTGCCATGTGACGCACCTTCCGCGCGTATATAAGTAACGGATGGGGGGATCGAAGCACGTGGGTCGTGTTGGTGGGTTGGCGGTCGCATTCGGAGTGGGGACCGCCGTCATTGTTGGAACCGGATGTGGCATCGCGTCGGCGGACGAAACCGGGTCACCGGGCGGTGGGGTCGGCTCTTCGACGGGTAGCAGATCAACGTCGTCTGCAGATTCGACCACGGACTCGACGCCGAAAGACGCCACGGTGTCATCGGCGGCGAAGCAGCCGACGAAGTCCAAGACATCGGGCGCGAACCGTCCGCAGCCGGATTCCGACGGTGACGACGCAACCGGGGACGTGCAGCCGTCGGGTGAGACCGCCGATGACCGGGCCGACGTCACCCCCGACGCCGATGAGGACGACGCGGAAAGGACCGGGGGCGAGCATGTTTCGTCAGTGTCCAAGCGATCATCCGCACGAGATGCGTCCAGGCGGCCGGGTACGTCGGCAACGTCGTCGTTGGCTACGTCGTCGTCGGCAAGCAAGGCAGATGTCACCGTCACGACCGCGAGCCACGTCGATGACGTGGAGCCGAGCGACCCGCAGGCGTCCGATGACGCGATCGTAGCGACCACCACCCCGGCCGAGGGCGCCGAGCTAGCGGCGGTGCAGCCCGCGACACCCGCACCCGAGCGGACCGCGACGGACGCCGCGGAGGTAGTGGCGAGTGCGGTGTCCACCATCGTCGGCTCGCTGTTCACGCCGTTCGCCGCAGGCACTGCACCAGAAGCGCCTGCCTCGCAACCGCAGCCATGGACGCTGCTCGCGGCCGCCCGCCGCGAGTTGGACACCGCGTTGCCGCGTCCGTCGTCAACCCAAAGCCGGGTGGGCGACGTGACCAGCACCGAAATCCCCGCCGTCAATGCCGCGTCGATCGCTCCCGAGGCGAAGGTCGCCGCGGTCGAGAATTCGCTGTCCTACACCGCCGCGCCCAACATCATCGACCAGATCACCGTCCTGGGACTGCGCGTCCTGCGCACGGTCTCCAACATCATCGGCGTGGACCTCTTTGCGCAGATCAACAAGCTGCTGATAAGCAACAGCCCGCCGTTCTTCCTGAACCTCGGGCTGCATGCGCGGAAGACCGAGGTCGAGCTCACCGACGGCACGACGTGGAAGGTGTGGGAATTCCAACCGCCGAAGCCAACGGACAAGACCGTGATCGCGATTCACGGAAGCGGATTCATCTACGAACCCAACCTGATGCAGTGGTACGACTACACCAGCATGGCGCGCGACACCGGCGCGACCGTCGTCGTTCCGCTCTACCCCCTCGCGACGACGGACGCCGGCTCAGCTCTCAACGTCGTTCCCGACATGGCGGACTACATCTCCCGCCAGATCGAGCTGCACGGCGCCGACAACGTCAGCGTCTACGGCGACTCGGCGGGCAGCATCATCGCCATCGCCGCCGTCCGGCAACTGGTCATCGCTGGCAAGCCGGTGCCGTCCAGCATGGTGCTGCTCTCCCTGACACCCGACGGGTCACTGTCGAACCCCGACATCAAGAACACCGACGACCCGGTCGTCGACGTCGACAATCTGGGGGACTACGCCACGTCTCACTGGGGCGACGGCCTCGACGATCCCGGGACGGACCCGCGCTACAACGCCCTCTCGTTCGAGACGCTCGTCGGATTGCCACCGACCACGATCTACGTCGGCTCAACCGAATTCGTGCTGCCCGACACCCTGCTGCTGTACCAGAAGGCGGTCGACGAAGGGGCACCGATTTCGGTGGTGGTCGGTCAGGGCCAGATCCATGACTGGGCGCTCGGCGGACTCCCGATCAACTCTGCGGCGCCGGTCGTGCGATCCGGCATCTACCGGCAGCTCGGCTTGCGTTCCGACGCTTGACCCACTGCGACTTCGGCGTAACCGTTCCTCGGCGAGGGTTGGCGTGCCGAATCGCTACCTGTTATGCAGTGCTCGGGGTGGGGCCGTCGAGGTTCGTACGACCAGTTGCGGAGTGAGCACCGCGGACTGCGCGTCGGTGCGGCCGTTGTCGAGGCGGTCGACCACGGCCGCGACTGCGTTGTCGGCTTGCTCGGTGGGCTTCTGGCTGACGGACGTGAGGTCGATGTGGCCCAGCTGTGCCAGCATGCTGTCGTCGTAGCCAGTGACCGAGACGTCGCCGGGGACGTCGAGCCCGGCGCGGCGCAGCGCATCGACGATGCCGACCGCCACCCGGTCGTTGGCACATACGATGGCAGTTGGTAGGTCTGCCGCCAGTAATCGTTGTGCCGCAACAATTCCCGCGGATTCGGTGAACGCACCCTCGATCACTTCGGCGTCGTCGGCCATGCCGTGCTTGCGCATCGCCCGCAGGTAGCCGTTGCGACGGTCGGCGGCGATGACACCTGATCCGCCCGACACGTGCACGATACGACGGTGGCCGAGTCCGACGAGGTGGTCGATGACGGTTCCGATTCCCCGGGCATCGGCGGTGCGGACGACGTCGAGCGTGTTCGCGCGCACGCGTCGTCCGACGACGACTGACGGCACTCGCTTGCCGAGTGCGATCAGCGTGTCCGTCGGCAGTTCTGGTCCGATGAGGAGTAGTCCTTCGCAGCGGAAGTCCAGCAGGGTTTCGATCACCTTGGATTCGCCGTGTGTGGCGGTGATCGCCCCGAGGACGACCTCGTAGCCGGCGCGGTCCGCTGCGGCGACGATCTTCTCGGCGATCTCGGTGTGGAAACTGTTGCGAATGTTGATCGTTACGCCGATGTGGTGCGAGCGCCGGGCAGTCATGAGGGCCGCAGTCCGGTTGACCCGATAGCCGAGCTCATCCGCGGCCGCCAGGACCCGTTGGCGCGTCTCCGCGCTGGGGCCTGCGGCGTTGCGGAAGACCAGCGATACCAGTGCCTTGGACACTCCGACCTTGTCGGCGACGTCCTGCATGGTTGGCCGAGAGTCTTCCCTAGCCACGCGCACCTCGTTTCCGTGAATACCGGCGGGGGGTTGACAGCCGGCTGTGACAACGCTCATAGTAGCGCTATTAGACCGGTCTAATAGACCGGACTAAGTCAATCGGAATCATGACGCGTCGAGACAAGGAGTTGCACGCAGTGACGAATCAATCCATCGGAGTCGCCGTCATCGGTGGCGGCATGGCAGGGCGCGCCCATGCCGCCGGATACCGCTCGGCGACCACGCTGTTCGGTACGGATCGGCCTGACGTTCGGCTGGTGGCGATCGCCGACACCAACGCCGCCGTCGCCGACGACACCGCCCGTCGCTACGGCTATGAGCGCGCCGAGTACGACTGGCGGGCCATTGCCGAGGCGCCCGACATCGACGCCGTCAGCGTGGTCGTTGCCAATCACTTGCACCGCCAGATCGTCGAGGGGTTGTTGGCCGCGGGCAAGCACGTGCTGTGTGAGAAGCCGCTGGCGGGTTCACTCGCCGACGCCGAGGCGATGGTCGCCGCAGCCGAACGGTCGGACCGAGTGACCGCCGTGGGCTACACCTACCGCCGTTCGCCGGCGGTGGAGCAGATCCGCCGCGAACTGCGCGCCGGGACGATCGGGAACCTCGTCCACTTCAACGGGCACTACTGGTGCGACTACGCGCTGGACCCGACGTCGCCGATCACGTGGCGCTACCGCGGCGGCCCTGGCACGGGTGCCCTGGCCGACGTCGGCAGCCATCTCATCGACTTGAGTGAGTTCGTGTGCGGACCCATCGTCGAAGTCGGGGGAGCAGCCTTCGCGACGGTGATCACTGCGCGACCCGTCCCGCTCGGTGTCACCTACGGACACACCAAGGCCGCGATAAGCGACGAGGTCGCAGCGGTGGAGAACGAGGACGTCGCGACGTTCACCGCCACCTTCGCCAACGGGGCGGTGGGCACGTTCTCCGCGTCGCGGGTGGCCCACGACCTGCCCGACGGCCTAGGCTTCGAATTGTTCGCGTCTACCGGATCGGCGGCGTGGAATCTGCACCGCCCCGGCGAGTTCGAGATCTCCACCGCTGAAAGCCGCAGCGCGCTGGCCGGTCCACGTCGGGTGATCATCGGACCCGACCATCCCTACATCCGGGGCGGCCTGCCCATGGACGCCGGGGGTGTCGGGCACGGTGTCGCCGACCTGTTCTCCTACCAGGCCCGGGCCTTCCTCGACCAGATCGCCGACAATGCATTTCCCCGTCGCACCGCTCGCCCCGGTGGCGACTTGGGGCCACTGCCCGGATTCGACGCCGGCCTGCACGGCCTACGCGTCGTCGCCGCCGTCGCCGAATCCGCCCAGTCCGGCGGCGCAGCCGTCAAAGTCCTCTGAACACAAGGAGTCACAAAATCATGAAGCTCGGTGTCTACACCGCCATCCTGCACGACAAGCCGCTGCGCGAGGCGCTTGAGGTCATTGCCTCGCTCGGTTTGACCGGAGCCGAGATCAACGCCGGCGGATTCCTGCCCGCCCCACACCTGCCTGTCGATGCGTTGCTGACCGGTGAGGTGACGCCGCAGCAGTATCTGGCGACCTTCGACGGCACCGGAGTGTCCATCGCCGGATTGAACTGCAACGGCAACCCCCTGCACCCCGACCCCGAAGTCGGACCGGAGGATGCCGAGGATCTGCGCAATGCCATCCGCGTCGCCGGACTGCTCGGCGTCGACCGAGTCGTCACGATGTCAGGGCTGCCGCACGCCCACCCCGGCGGACAGTGGCCGGCGTGGCACGTCAACACCTGGGACTCGGGGTACCTCGACTCGCTGGACTACCAGTGGGACGAAGTCGCCGTTCCGTTCTGGACCGAGATCGATGCGCTGGCTCGCGAGAATGGCGTCAAGGTCGCCATCGAAATGCACCCGCAGAACCTGGTCTTCAACCCGCCGACCATGCGTCGCCTCGTGGACAAGGTGGGTGCCACCAACGTCGGCGCCGAGATGGACCCGTCCCATCTGTTCTGGCAGGGCATCGACCCGGTCGCGGCGATCGAATGGCTCGGGCCGCTGGTGTTCCACGCCGCCGCCAAGGACACCCGCATCAACGACAACTGCAAGATCTACGGTGTCCTCGACGAGCGGTTCACCCGAATCCCGTTGGACCAGAACCCGACCGGTCTCGGCGGACGGCACGTGGTGAACAAGTGGCCAGAGGACTCCGCCTGGGACTTCGTGGCAGTTGGCCGCGGCCACGACACTGAGTTCTGGGCACGCTTCTTGCAAGCGCTCGAGGCCGTCGATCCCGACATGGCGGTCAACATCGAACACGAGGACGTCGAACTGGGCCAGCTCGAAGGTCTGAAAGTCGCCGCCGAAACCCTCAAAGCCGCCAATTCCGCGCTAGTCAGCTGATCAGTGAAAGAGAGCATGAACATGACCGTTCATCCCAAGAACGCCCGGCCCGCAGCGCGGGCAGCGGCGCTGGTACTCAGCGCCCTGTTGATCCTGACCGCGTGCTCGAGCACGGGCGGCAAGCCTCGCACCTCCGGTGACGGTATGGCCGCGGGGCAGGCCGACACTCCGCGCTTCACCGTCGCCATGGTCACTCACGGCCCGCCCGGGGATACCTTCTGGGACCTCATCCGCAAGGGTGCCGAGACCGCAGCCGCCAAGGACAACATCGAACTGAAGTACTCCGCGGAACTGCAGGGCCCTGAACAAGCCAACCTCGTTCAGAACGCCATCGACAGCAAGGTCGACGCGCTCGCCGTCACGTTGGCCAAGCCCGAAGCACTCGCCGGAGGCGTCAAATCCGCAGTCGAAGCGGGCATCCCGGTCGTGGCCTTCAACGCAGGCATCGACGCCTGGCAGGCACTGGGCGTAAGGGCGTACTTCGGACAGGACGAGAAGATCTCGGGTGAGGCCGCGGGCAAGCGGCTGGCCTCCGAAGGGGCGAAGAAGGTCGTCTGCGTGATCCAGGATCAGGGCAACGTCGCACTCGAATCCCGTTGCGCCGGAGTCAAGGCCGGATTCGGCGGGGCGGTGGAGAACCTCAACGTCAACGGCACCGACATGCCGTCGGTACAGTCCACCATCACCGCCAAGCTGCAGCAGGATCCATCGATCGACTACCTCGTCACCCTCGGTGCGCCGATCGCCTTGGCCGCGGTGCAGTCCGCCGCCACCGCCGGCAGCGACGCGAAGATCGGTACCTTCGACACCAACGCCGAACTCGTCGACGCCATCAAGTCGGGCAAGGTGCAATGGGCGGTCGATCAGCAACCGTTCTTGCAGGGCTACCTCGCCGTCGACTCGCTATGGCTGTACCTCAACAACCGCAACACCATCGGCGGAGGTGAGCCGGTTCTGACCGGACCGGCCTTCATCGACCCATCGAACATCGACGCCATCGCCGAATACGCGAAGAACGGCACCCGCTGACGTGAGTCGCACTGCCCCCAGCGATTTGGGCGCGCAAACGTTCGCTCAGCGATCGTTTGCGCGCCCAAATCGCAACTCACGCCGGTCGACTCACGTGTGATCCGGCATCGCCAGGCAGGCGCAACGTCTCGACGAGCGTCACGGCCATCAGCGCGCCGAGCAGCAGGTAGGTCAATTGGTACGACCCGATCAGGCTGAGCACCAGGGCTGCAACGGCGATGCCAAGACCCGAGGCGAGTTCCTGCACTGACGCGTTGAGCGTGTTTGCGTGGGTGAGTTCGTCACCGTCGACGTCGGCGAAGGCCAGGCTGTTGTAGGCGGTGAAGCCGATCGAACGCAGCGCACCGCTGAGGTAGAGGACGACGACGATCACCGCAACGGGTAGGCCCGGCCGCAGCGTCGCGAGCAGCGCGAAGCATCCGATGGATGCGACACCGTTGACGAGCAGCACGCGGCGGATCCCGAACCGGCGCATCAGCGGTGTCGTCGCCGGCTTGATGGTGAGGTTGCCGACGAACAGCGCGGCGACCACGACTCCGGCCGCGAATGGGGTCCAGCCGAATTCGAGTTGGAGCTGCAGGGGCAACAGGAACGGCACCGCGACGATCACCGCGCGGTATAGCGATCCCGCTGTCACGGTGATCCGCAGGGTCTGTACGCGCAGCACCCGCAGCTGCACCAGCGGGTGAGGCGAGCGCATCAGGTGGCGCACCGACCAGCCGCACAGCAGCGCGGCGAACCCGGCGCCGACGACGACCCATCTCCAGACGGTGCCGTGCAGCCGGATGTGCTCCAGCGTGATCAACGCCGCAGCGATGCCGAGCCCCATCGCCAGCAGCCCGCGCCAGTCCAGTGGCCGGGCATTCGCGGTGGGACCACCCTGGATCAGCTTGAGTGCCAACAGGAATCCGACGATGCCGATCGGAATGTTGATGAGGAAGATCCACCGCCACGATCCGACCGTCACGATGGCTCCACCCAGGGTGACGGCGAGGATGGGTGCGGACAGGGCTGGCCATGTGAGCATCGCGATGGCGCGCACCAGATCCGACTTGTCGGAGTAGCGCAGCACCGCCAGCCTGCCGACGGGCACCATCATCGCGCCACCGACGCCCTGCAGGACGCGCATGGCGACCAGCATCGGCAGCGACACGCTCGCGGCGCACCCGATCGAGGCGATGGTGAACACGGCGATCGCGGTGATGAACACCCGGCGGATGCCGAAGCGGTCGGCCATCCACCCGGTCGCGGGAATCAGCACTGCGACGGTGACAAGGTAGGCCGAGATCGCCACGTTCACGTCGACGGCCTGAACTTCGAGCGAGTCGGCGATCAGTGGGATCGCAGGCGCGATGATCGTCGCGTCGAGGATCTCCATGAAGAATGCGCCTGCTACCAGCAGGGCCATTCCTCTGGGGAACGATCGGGAACTCTCGGCGCCGGACACCGTCGTCAAGGTAGTGCCTGGGCCCCCGACCCGGACGGTATGGGGGAGGAACCAGTGAAGATTCAGCGTTAGGAGCGTCGGGATCGGTCGGCTTCCCATATCAGCGATTTCGGCGCGCTAACCCGCGTCCAGCCCCGAATACCGCGCCGAAATCGCAAAATGGGGCGACCTAGTCGATGACGACCGCGTCCTTGTGTTCGGTGATGGGCCTGGCCGGCTGCTGCTCGTCGCAGATCCGCTGAAGCTTCTTGAGCGTCTCGTCTAGTCCGGGCCCAAGCGGCTTGCTCGGCGTGAACGTCGCGGGCAGGTGCTTCATGCCCTGGATGACGCCGATGGTCTCGTAGTGCTCGGTGCCTTCGGGATCGCAGACGTAGTCGGGCATCCGGTCGAGCACGGCGGTCAGCATCGACTTGAACACGGTGCGCGCCACGTTGGAGCCCACGCAGCGGTGCACGCCGATGCCGAAGCTGAAGTGCCGGTTGCCCTTCCGGTCCATGATGAGCTCGTTGGGTTCCTCGAACACCGACGGATCGCGATTGGCCATGGCCCAGGAGAGCCACAACCGCTCGCCCTCCTTGAACCTGTGGCCCTCGACCTCGACGTCCGCGGAGAACGTCCGCCCGTCACCCGGTGCCGGGGTGTAGAAGCGCAGGAACTCCTCGGTCGCGGGGTTCAGTAGGGTGTCGCGTTCGCGGCTGAGCAGTTCCCGCTGATCCGGGTGCTCCGAGAGCCATTCCAGCGAGTGCGCGGTGAGCGCGGTGGTGGTGTCGAAGCCGCCGCCGATGATCAATCCGAGGTTGCCCAGGATCTCCAGGTCGGGTGCGGGTTCACCGTCGATGCGCAGCTGCAGCAGCGCGTTGATCATGCCCGGCCGGGGGTTCTCGCGCAGCTCCATCATCGTGGTGATCATGTCGATGCCCATTTGCCGGTTCATCTCCGCTACGCGCGGGGCATCGGGCGAGTGTTCGGGCGTGGACACCGAGAGGTGCGCGGGCTCGCTGTAGACCGGCCATTTGCTCAGTTCGATGCCCATCATCGCCAGCGTGAGCACCGCGGGCACGATGTTGGCCAGGTCGTCGACGAAGTCGATGTGACCCGACTCGATCTTCTCGTCGAGCGCCGCGCGCACGATCTCGTCGACGAAGGGCTGCCACCGCTTGATGGCGGCGGGGGACAGGTACGGGTTCAGCGCACCGCGGTAGGTGCTGTGCTCGGGCTCGTCCATCTCGAGGATGCCGCCGCGCACCACGGTGGCCCGCTGCGCGCGGGGAATGGTGATGCCCTGGTAGGGCGTCTCCCCGGTGAGGTCGTGGTGGTTGGAGACCACGGGGCAGCGCGCCAGCTCGAATACGTGCTTGCTGTCCGCGGCCACCCAGTGCCCGTTGTAGACGTCAGTCCACGCCATCGGGCACTTGGACTGCATCTCTTCGGTGATCTGGTCGAACTGCTCGCGGTACTCGGGCGTGTGGCGGTCGAAGTGGTAGGTGTTCTTCTTGCGCTCGTCGTCGGTCGCGACATCGTCGATGCTCACGGCGTGTCTCCTCAGTGTTTTCGAACGGCGGCGGGCCGCAGCGTCATTCGATGACGATGGCCTGCTCGGGACATGAATGGGCCGCTTCGTTGACGGCGTCCTCCTGGTCAGCGGGGACCTCTTCGGACACCGGCGACGAGTGGCCGTCGACGTCGTCGAGCACGAATGAGTCGGGCGCGATCATCGAGCACAGGGTGTGGCCCTGACAGCGCTGCCCGTCAACCGAAACCTTCATGATCGCAACCCTTTCCGAATTCTGGATCTACGTAGCTCAGGCGTGGTAGTCGTACCACTTGAGGTAGCCGCCGGCGTCGACCCGCAGCTGCATGCCGGTCACGTAGCGGGCCTCGTCGGACACCAGCCACAGGATGGCATTGCTGATGTCCTCCGGCTCGATGAAGTTGACCTTCATCGCCTGCTGGACTCCGAACACCGGCTCGGCATCCGCACGAGTGGGGTTCTCCAGGTCTGGCCGGAACGACTTGTACATCGGCGGGCTCTGCAGCATGTCGGTGTTGCAGTTCGTCGGGTGCACGACGTTGGCACGGATGCCACGGACCGCAAGCTCGGTGGCGAGATCGTGGACGAACTGCGACAGCAGGCGCTTGGACGTCATGTAGGCCATGCCGCCCGGGTCGCCGCCGGGGTTCGGCTTGTTGTGCGCGTCCATCAGCGCAGCGGTGGACCCGGTGGCCACGATCGCCGCGCCTTCCTTCAGATGCGGAAGCGCAACGTGGATGGCGTTGATGGTGCCGATCAGGTTGGTGTTGATGACGTCGGTCCACGCCTGCATGGGCGGCTGGCCCTTCATGCCCGCGATGCCGGCCTGTGCGACGACGATGTCGAGGCCACCGAGCTGTGCGATGCCGTCCTCGAGCGCCTTCTTGAGCTGCGCGGAGTCCCGCACGTCGGCCTTGGCAGTGAAGATGCGCTGGCCGGTCTTCTCGACGAACGCGGCGGTTTCCTCGAGATCCGCAGCAGTCGCCATGGGGTAGCCGATGGTGTCGACGTTCTCACAGAGGTCGACGGCGATGATGTCGGCGCCTTCTTCGGCCAGTCGGACCGCATGGCTGCGGCCTTGGCCGCGCGCTGCGCCCGTGACGAATGCGACCTTGCCTGAAACTCGTCCCACTGGTTGTCCCTTCGCTGGTTGGTTGTGCTGATTGGTCTCTCGCTGGCGCGCTAGGTGTTTCGTCCGCCGTTGACGCCCAGGATCTGGCCGGTGATGTAGCCGGCCTCCTCCGAGACGAAGAAGGCGCACGCCGCGGCGATGTCTTCTGGCTTGCCGATGCGCCGCACCGGAGTCCGTTCGATGTTCTGCTGGACGTCGCCGAGGAGACCGCGCTCCTCGGACTTCCGGAGCATCGGCGTGTCGATGAAGCCGGGTGGCACCGCATTGACGGTGATGCCGGCCGGCCCGTACTCCAGCGCCAGCGACTTGGTGAGGCCGTTGACGGCGGACTTCGCCGCGACGTAGTGGCTCATGTACGGCTGGCCAGAATGGGCACTGGACGACGAGATGTTGACGATGCGTCCCCAGCCCGCCTCGATCATGTCGGGCAATACCGCCTGGACGCAGTGGAAGACGCCGTTGAGGTTGACGTCGATGACCTGTTGCCACTTCTCGAACGTGATGTCGGTGAACTTCTTGAAGCCCTCCAGCCCGGCGGCGTTCACGAGTATGGTCACCGGGCCGAGTTGAGCACGGACCGCGTTCAACGCGTCGTCCACCGCCGCCCGGTCGGTTACGTCGGCCGTGAAGGCGAACTCGTCATCGGACGGGTTGAGGTCGAGGATCGCGACGTGGTGACCGTCAGCGCGCAGCCGATTGGCGATCGCCCGACCTATGCCCGAACCGCCTCCGGTCACGACGGCGTTCTTCACGGCGGTGGTCCTCCTGTGGGGGTTCGAGTCGGTCGTTTCAATCTCTAAGAATCATGCTTCCGAATATGAGAACCGTACTCTCGCAACAGACGATATCGCAAGATGGGGGCCGGTTATGGCAACTTTCGGCGGGGCGCTTCGGGCCTCGGGCGACCAAGCTGACGAGGTAGTCTAGCCTTTTTGTGTTCTCGCCCAGTGAATGTAAGATTCGCCGATGATGAGAATGAAGTTTCCATCACAGTGAGGAGTGTTGTGTGACGCAGGCGACGGTGTCGGGTGACGAGCAAGCAAGCACAGACCACGGTACGCAGGGTCGATCGGTCGATCGCAGGATGCTCATCGACGGAAGTCTGGTCGAGACCGAACGGACGTTTGCCTCGCTGAACCCGGCAACGGGAGAGGTGTTGGGTCACGCCCCCGATGGGACCGTCGCCGACGCCGAGGCAGCCATCGCCGCGGCCCGCCGTGCGTTCGACACGGGATCGTGGGCGACGGACGTCGACCTTCGGATCCGGTGCCTCGAACAGTTCCACCAGGCGCTCGTCGACCACCGTGACGAGCTCGCCGCACTCACCATCGCCGAGGTCGGTGCCACTCCCGCGCTGACGCAGGGCGCCCAACTCGACCAGCCCATCGCGATCGTCCGCTACTACGCCGACCTCCTGAAGACCTACCCGATGACCGAAGATCTCGGGAACATCGAGAGCCGCGGCATGCAGCACCACCGTTGGGTGGAGAAGGAAGCCGCCGGCGTCGTCGCCGCGATCATCGCGTACAACTATCCCAACCAGCTGGCGTTGGCCAAGCTGGCGCCTGCTCTGGCCGCCGGCTGCACCGTCGTGCTCAAGGGCGCGCCGGACACCCCGCTCGTCACGCTGGCCCTCGGCGAGCTCATCGCCAACCACACCGACATTCCGGCCGGCGTCGTGAACGTGCTGAGCTCATCGGACCCGGACGTCGGCGCCGTGCTGACCACCAGCCCCGACGTCGACATGGTCACCTTCACCGGCTCGACGCCCACCGGGCGAGCCATCATGTCCGCGGCCAGCGCGACGCTCAAGAAGGTCTTCCTGGAGCTTGGCGGGAAGTCGGCGGCCATCGTGCTCGACGATGCCGACTTCTCCATGGCCGCGGTGTTCGCGGCGTTCAGCATGGTCACCCACGCCGGGCAGGGCTGCGCGCTGACGTCGCGGCTGCTGGTGCCGCGCTCGCACCACGACGAGATCGTCGAACTGATCAAGACCAACTTCAGCCACGTGCGCTACGGCGACCCGAACGACCCGTCGACCTACATGGGCCCGCTCATCAGCGAGCGGCAGCGCGACAAGGTCGACGCCATGGTCCAGCGTGCCGTCCAGGCCGGCGCCACGCTGGTCACCGGCGGCGAGAAGAAGGACCCGGGCTACTTCTATACACCGACGTTGCTCACCAACGTTGCTCCTGACGCCGAGATCGCCCAGGAGGAGGTGTTCGGGCCGGTGCTGGCGGTCATCGCGTACGACGATGACGACGACGCGGTGCGCATCGCCAACGACTCGATCTACGGCCTGTCCGGCGCGGTGTTCGGCAGCCAGGAGCGGGCGCTGGCCATCGCGCGACGGATCCGCACCGGAACGTTCTCCATCAACGGTGGCAACTACTTCAGCCCCGACAGCCCGTTCGGCGGGTTCAAGCAGTCGGGCATCGGCAGGGAGATGGGCAAGGCCGGACTCGAGGAGTTCCTGGAGGCGAAGACCTACGCGACGGTGGTCTCGTGAACCAACCATTGGACGGAATCCGCGTCCTCGAGGTCGCCATGTACGGGTTCGTGCCATCGGCGGGCGCAGTGCTGGCCGAGTGGGGCGCCGACGTCATCAAGGTCGAACACGCGGTCACCGGCGACCCGCAGCGCGGGCTACGGCAGACGGGCCCGCTGCGCGTCGAGGGTGACCCGAACCCGAACATCGAGCACGCCAACCGCGGCAAGCGCGCCATCGGACTCGACATGTCGGTGCCCGAGGGTCTCGAGGTGCTCCTCGAACTCGCCAAGCGCGCGGACGTGTTCCTGACCAGCTTCCTGCCGGGGCATCGCAAGAAGTTCGGCATCGACGTCGACGACATCCGCGCGGTGAACCCGAACATCATCTACGCGCGCGGTAGTGCGCTCGGTCCGCGCGGCCTCGAGGCGGAGAAGGGCGGCTACGACATGACCGCCTTCTGGTGTCGGGCAGGCACCGCCGCCACCATCACCCCGCCCGGCATGGAGGGCATGATCGGTCCTCCCGGGCCCGCCTACGGCGACACCATCTCCGGCACCAACCTCGCGGGCGGCGTCGCGGCGGCGCTGCTCAAGCGTGAACGCACGGGTGAGCCGTCGACCGTCGACGTCTCCTTGCTCGGCAGCGGGCTCTGGGCGATGGGCCACACCATCGCGTTGACTCAGCACCTGGGCGAGCGCCTCGTCGCACAACCGCCCGGCGTGCACGGCTCGCCGATCAACCCGCTCGTCGGCGTCTACGCGACCAAGGACGACCGCTACATCTCGCTCGTCATGATGCAGCCCACGAAGTTCTGGGCCGACGTGTGCCGCCATGTCGACCGCGAGGACCTGATCGACGATCCGAGGTTCGCGACGGTCGAGTCCATCGCCGAGCACACGGCTGAAGCCGTCGAGATCCTGCGCGAGGTGATTGCGACCCGCACTCTGCCGGAGTGGAGCGAGCGCTTTGCCACGCTGGCCGGACCGTGGGCGCCCGTGCAGGACACGCTGCAGGCCGCCGCCGACGCGCAGGTCCGCGCGAACGAATACCTCGTCCGGGCAGGCGAACTCGAGCTGGTGGCAAACCCGGTCCAGTTCGACGTCACCGCTCCGCACACGGGACCGGCGCCGGCGTTCGCCGAACAAACCGATCAGGTTCTGGAAGAACTCGGTTTAGATTGGGACCGGATCATCGCGCTCAAGACCTCCGGCGCCGTCACCTAGGCTGCGGGAGATACTCGATGCCGTACGTCCTTGCGATGGGCAGCAACCTTCCGCGCCGGGGGGATTTAAGGCCAAAGGGCACCCGCCGGGTGCCGCTGGTGTGGCACAGTGCGTCGAGTTGTAACAACAGTTGCGAGGAGAGGCCGTGAATCAGGTCGACGCGGCCCGAATCGCACTGGCACACAACATTGGCGGGCCGACGGCAGTGTCGTCCGTGATGACCGTGGAAGGACCCGGGACGAATGGCAGTTAAGGGGCCCGAGCGGTGGTCGCCTGGGGTAGCGGTGCCCAAGGGATTTGCCTCGGCGATGGGTGCCGTTGGTGGGTTGTTCTCGATGGGGCTGGACGCGGTCCGGTTCGTGTTCGTGCGGCCGTTTCAGTGGCGTGAGTTCTTGGAGCAGTCGTGGTTCGTGGCTCGGGTGTCGTTGGCGCCGACGTTGTTGGTGGCCATTCCGTTCACGGTGTTGGTGTCGTTCACGCTGAACATTCTTCTTCGGGAGCTGGGGGCGGCTGATCTGTCCGGTGCGGGTGCGGCGTTCGGCGCGGTGACGCAGGTGGGTCCGATCGTCACGGTGTTGATCGTGGCCGGTGCGGGAGCAACGGCGATGTGTGCCGATCTGGGGTCGCGCACCATCCGGGAGGAGATCGACGCGCTGGAGGTGCTGGGCATCAACCCGGTGCAGCGGTTGGTGACGCCACGGATGCTGGCGTCGGGGTTGGTGGCGTTGCTGCTGAACTCTCTGGTGGTGATCATCGGGATCTTGGGTGGTTACGTCGTTCTCGGTGTTCGTCCAGGACGTCAACCCGGGAGCGTTCGCGGCGGGCATCACGCTGTTGACGGGGGTGCCCGAGGTGATCATCTCCTGCGTGAAGGCAGCGTTGTTCGGGCTGATCGCCGGGCTGGTGGCGTGTTATCGCGGGTTGACCATCACCGGCGGCGGAGCCAAGGCGGTGGGCAATGCGGTCAACGAGACGGTGGTGTTCGCGTTCATGGCGCTGTTCGTCATCAACGTGGTGGTCACCGCCATCGGCATTCAGTTGACGGCGAAGTAGGGAAGACGGACCGTGGCACTACGAGCTACCTATCCCCGCCTCACCGACACGCTGCGGCGGCCGGTCGGGGTGCTGGGCCGCATCGGGGATCAGACGCTGTTCTTCGGCAAGGCCATCGCCGGAACCCCGCACGCGGCCACGCACTTCCGCAAGGAGATCGTTCGACTGATCGCCGAGATCAGCATGGGCGCTGGGGTTTTGGCGATGATCGGCGGAACCCTGGTGATCGTCGGGTTCCTCACCCTGGCCACCGGCGGCACGCTGGCGGTGCAGGGCTACTCTCGCCTGGGCAACATCGGGATCGAGGCGTTGACCGGGTTCCTGTCGGCGTTCATCAACGTGCGGATCGCCGCGCCGGTGGTGGCCGGGATCGGGCTGGCCGCGACCTTCGGTGCGGGTGTGACCGCGCAGCTGGGCGCGATGCGGATCAACGAGGAGATCGACGCGTTGGAGTCGATGGGCATTCCGCCGATCGAGTACCTGGTCTCGACGCGACTGGTGGCCGGGATGATCGCGATCACCCCGCTGTACTCGATCGCGGTGATCCTGTCGTTCCTGGCCAGCCGGTTCACCACCGTGGTGTTGTTCGGACAGTCCGGTGGCCTCTACGACCACTACTTCAACACGTTCCTGAATCCGATCGACCTGTTGTGGTCGTTCCTGCAGGCGTTGTTGATGGCGGTGACGATCCTGTTGATCCACACCTACTACGGCTACTTCGCCACCGGCGGGCCGTCGGGGGTGGGGGTCGCGGTGGGCAACGCGGTGCGTACTTCGCTCATCGTGGTCGTGTCGGTGACGCTGCTGGTGTCGCTGGCCGTCTACGGCTCCAACGGCAACTTCAACCTGTCGGGTTAGGGGGAGGACATCGATGTCTAGCTCAGCTGCCCGCCCACTGGCGGGACTGGCCATGGTCGTCGTGCTCGTCGCGATCGTCCTGCTCGCCATCGGACTGTTTCGTGGCGACTTCGGAACCACTGTGCCGGTCACCGTGGTCTCCGAGCGTGCCGGCCTGGTGATGAACCCCGAGGCCAAGGTGAAGATGCGCGGTGTTCAGGTCGGCCAAGTGGACAGGATCGAAACCCGGCCCGACGGCATGGCCGTCCTGCACCTCGCGATGGATCCCGCACAGCTGCAGAACATCCCGGACAACGTGCTCGTCGACATTGCGTCAACGACCGTGTTCGGCGCGAAGTCCGTCGAGTTCGTCGCACCTCCCGATCCGTCGTCGAAGCCGCTGGCGAAGGGAGCTCAACTCGACGTTCAACACGTCACCGTGGAGACCAACACCGTCTTCCAGCAACTCACTTCGGTGTTGAAGGCGGTCGACCCGGTGAAGCTCAACGAGACGCTCGCCGCGATCTCGGGAGCGCTGAGCGGCCGCGGCGAGAAGCTCGGCGAGACGGTCACCGACTTCAGTCACCTGCTAGCCGAGATCAATCCCAGTCTGGGCAACATCAGCCGCGATCTCGAAGTCGCCCCGGAGGCGATCAGTGGGTACGCCGACACCGCTCCCGACCTCGTCGACATCATCGACCACACCATCACGGTGAGCAACACCCTGGTCGATCAGGAAGACAACCTCGACAGATTCCTCGTCAGCGCCATCGGACTCGCCGACACCGGCAACGACGTGGTGGGAACCAATCGACAGGCGCTCACCGACGACCTGCACATGCTGGTGCCCACCTTGGCACTCACCAGTCAGTACCAAGAGAACATCAGGTGTGGCATCCAGGGCTTGATCCCGTTCATCCACACGCCCGCCGCCCGACCGGCCGGGCGTCGACGTGACGGCCAACTTCACCCTCGGTGTCGAGCGGTACCGGTACCCGCAGGATCTGCCGAAGGTGGCGGCCAAGAGCGGTCCGTCGTGCAAGGAGCAGAAGCTCCCCGTCGTCCCGACCAACTTCCGGCCGCCGTTCCTGGTCGCCGACGTGGGCGCGAATCCCTGGGCTTACGGAAACCAAGGCCTCCTGGTCAATTCGGATGCGCTCAAGGAAGCTCTGTTCGGCCCGATCGATGGGCCACCGCGTAACAGTGCGCAGATCGGAATGCCAGGATGACCGGCTCAAGGGGCATGCTGATCAAGTTCGGCATCTTCGCGGCGATCATGTCGCTCCTGACGGTGTTCCTGTTCTTCACCTTCGGGCAGTACCGCACGGGGTCGACCAACGGTTATTCGGCGGTCTTCACCGACGCGTCGCGGCTGAAGTCGGGCGACACGGTGCGGGTGGCAGGCATCCGGGTGGGCACCGTCAAGGACGTGTCGCTGCAGGCGGACCGCAAGGTGCTCGTCGGGTTCGACGCCGACCGCAACATCAAGCTGACAAGCGGCACCAAGGCCGCCATCCGATACCTCAACCTCACCGGCGACCGGTTCCTCGACCTCGTCGACGGTCCCGGCTCGACGAAGTTGATGCCGCCGGGCTCGCAGATCCCGGTGGATCGCACCGAACCGGCGCTCGACCTCGATCTGCTGCTCAGTGGCCTCAAGCCCGTCATCCAGGGACTGAATCCGCAGGACGTCAACGCACTCTCACAGTCATTGGTGCAGGTCTTCCAGGGTCAAGAGAGCAACCTGGACTCGTTGCTGGCCAAGACGTCGTCGTTCACGACCACGTTGGCGAACGACAACCAGACCATCGAGGCGCTGATCGACAACCTCAACTCGGTGCTAGGCACGATCTCGAAGGACGGCGACAAGTTCGCCGGCGCGATCGACCGACTCGAGAAGCTCATCAGCGGTTTGTCGCAGGATCGCGATCCGATCGCCACCGCCGTCTCGTCGCTCGACAACGGCACCGCGTCGATCGCGGACCTGCTCACCCAGGCGCGGCCACCGCTGGCGGGAACGGTGGACCAGCTGAACCGCCTGGCGCCCAACCTCGACGAGGGCAAGGGATACCTAGACGGAGCGTTGCAGCGGGCGCCGGGCAACTATCGCAAGCTCGCGCGAATCGGCGCCTACGGCGCGTTCGTGCAGTACTACATCTGCGAACTCTCCATCAAGGTGACGGATCTCCAGGGCAGGGCTTCGTTCTTCCCCTTCGTGAAGCAAGAGAACGGAAGGTGCGCTGAGCCCTAATGCTCAAATACCGTGCATCAAACCTCATCAGGGCGGGGTTCATGGGGGTGGTCCTCATCATCCTGATCATTGCCGTCGGCCTGCAGCCCGAGCGGTTGCTGGCGTATGCGACGTCGCGGCAGTATCAGGCGAAGTTCGCCGAGGCGGGCGGCATCACCGTCGGTAACGACGTGACGTTGGCGGGCATCAAAGTCGGTGCCGTGACCGACATTTCACTCGACAACGGCGACGCACTCGTCGCGTTCACGATCAACAGCAAGTACCCGCTCGGCTCGGAGACGACCGCCCACATCAAGACCGGCACGCTCCTCGGTGAGCGCGTGTTGACCCTGGAATCGGCGGGCAGCGGGAAACTGAACCGCACCGACCCCATTCCGGTCTCGCGGACGTCCTCGCCGTACTCGCTCAGCGATGCGGTCGGTGACCTGACGACCAACACCGCGGGCACCGACACCGCACAGCTCAACCAGTCCCTGGACACGCTGTCGTCGACGCTAGACCAGATCGCCCCGCGGCTCGGTCCGACGTTCGACGGCCTGACGCGGCTCTCGAAATCTCTGAACAGCCGCAACGAAACCCTTGGCGATCTGCTGAAGACCGCCTCGGACGTCACGGGAATCCTGTCGGAGCGAAGCCAACAGGTGAACAGCTTGATCCTCAACGCCAACGACCTGCTCGGGGTATTGGTCGAACGCCGTCAGGCGATCGTCGACCTGCTCGCCAACACGTCGGCCGTCTCCAAGCAGTTGGTCGGGCTGGTGGCCGACAACGAGAAGGAGCTGGCGCCTGTGCTGGAGCACCTGAACAAGGTGAACGAGGTACTGGTGCGCAACCGCGACAACCTCGCCAAGGCGATCCCGGGCGCGGCCAAGTACCAGACGACACTCGGTGAGGCGGTGTCCAGCGGCTTCTACTACACCGCCTACGTGCCGGACTTCAACCCGTGGCAGATCTTCCAGCCGTTCCTCGACTACGCGTTTGGATTCCGCAGAGGTGCGTTCGGTGGTGGAGAGCCGCCCACCAGCGACACGACGGGACCACGCGCCGAATTTCCGCTGCCCTACAACGCGATTCCGGGAGGCTCGCGATGAGCGCGCGGAAGTGGCTGGTGCCCGCGCTTGCCACCCTGCTGGTCATCGGGCTCATCGGAGGCGGTTACCTGGCGCTGCGCGCTGCGTTCTTCGCGCCGACGAAGATCACCGCGTTCTTCCCCACCGCTACGGCCGTCTACCCGGGCGACGACGTCAGGGTCTCCGGCGTCAAGGTCGGCACGATCGATTCGATTGAGCCGCAAGGCACGCGGACGAAGATGACCATAACCGTGGATCACGGGGTGCCGGTGCCCGCCGACGCGAAGGCGGTAATCGTCGCTCAGAACCTGGTCGCCGCCCGATACGTCCAGTTGACCCCGGCATTCCGCGGGAACGGCCCGAAGATGGCCGATGGCGCCGTGATTCCGCAGGACCGCACCGGGGTGCCGGTCGAATGGGATGACGTCAAGAAGCAGCTCGAGCGGCTTGCCACCGACCTCAACCCGAACGGAGACATGTCGACCAGTTCCGTCGGCCGGTTCATCGACAGTGCCGCCAACGCGCTGGACGGCAACGGCGACAAGCTGCGCCAGACGCTCGCCGAACTCTCCGGGGTGGGCCGCATCTTCGCCGAGGGCAGCGGAAACTTCGTCGGCATCGTGAAGAACCTCCAGGTCTTCGTCACCGCGCTGAAGAACAGCAACGAGCAGATCGTCTCGTTCAACGATCGGCTGGCCACCCTATCCAGCGTGCTCGACGGAAGCAAGTCCGACCTCGATGCTGCGCTGACGGATCTCTCCACCGCGGTGACCGAGGTGAAGCGGTTCGTCGCGGGCACGCGCAATCAGACCGCCGAGCAGCTCGAGGGACTCAAGCAGGTCACCCAGACCCTGGTCGACGTGAAGATGGATCTCGAGCAGGTGCTGCACGTCGCACCCAACTCGTTCGCCAACGCGTACAACATCTACGACCCCGACACCGGCTCGCCCCGTGGTGGATTCTCGATTCCCAACCTGGCCAGCCCGATGCAGTTCGTGTGCGGCATGATCGGCGCCACGCAGAACACCACGGCGCCAGAGACCGCGAAGTTGTGCCACGACTACCTCGGCCCTGCACTGCGGTTGCTCAACCTGAACTACATCCCGGCCCCGATCAGCCCCTACCTGGCCAAGGCGGCCAGCCCCGACAAGATCATCTACGCCGACCCGAAGCTCGCTCCTGGCGGTGAGGGCGCTACGCCCAGGGTGCCGGAGAACCCACCGGCGGTGTCCGCGTACACGGGCCTCGACGGCGACGTCCCGCCGCCTCCCGGCATGGGCCCGCCACCGGATGGACCGTTCTCGGCTCCCCAACGCCGGGAGAACTTCCCGATCCCCGCGCTGTACCCGGGGGCACCGGTGCCGTCGGATCCGCCGCAGATTGGACCGCCAGTACCGCCTCCGGCGTCGGGAGCGGTGCCGGACCTGCCGGGCATGATGCTTCCCGCGGAAGCGCCTCCTGTTGGCCCCGCCGCCGGGACCACCGCTGCCTGCCGAGGAAGGGGCGCCGCCAGCATGATGAGTGGAACACTCCAGGGGGCCGGAGCGAAGCGACCCGGGGGATGGACTTCGATGCGTCGGCTCTTCGTGGCGGGCGCGTGCGTGGCGGTCACCGCAACCGGGTGTGCGTTCCAGGGAGTCAACTCGCTGCCGCTGCCGGGCGCGGTGGGACGTGGTGGCGATGCGGCGATCTATCACGTGCAGATAGCGAATATCTCGACGCTGGAATCGAATTCGCCGGTTCTCATGAACGACGTCGTCGTGGGCAGCGTCGGCAAGATGGAAGTCCAGGACTGGCACGCCAACGTCGAGATCTCGGTCAAGCCCGACGTCGTCATCCCCGCAAACGCGGTGGCGAGTGTCGGACAGACCAGCCTGCTGGGTTCGATGCATCTGGCCCTGAATCCGCCGCTCGGCCAGAAGCCCGAGGGCAAGCTGCAGCCCGGGGCCACGATCGGGCTCAACGAGTCGTCGACCTATCCGACGACCGAACAGACGCTGTCGTCGCTGTCCGTCGTGGTGAACGCCGGCGGGTTGGGTCAGCTCGGTGAAGTGGTGCACTCGTTCAACACGGCCTTGTCCGGGCGGGAGCAGGACTGGCGCAACCTGGTGACCCAACTCGACCAGTTCATCGGCACGCTCGATCAGCAACGCCAGAGTCTCGTCGACACCATCACCGCGTTGAACCGGGTTGCCTCGACCTTCGCCGACCGGCGCGACTCCATCAACGAAGCGCTGCAACGGATTCCGCGCGCTCTCGAAGTGCTCGACCGCGAGCGGCCGAACCTGACCACCGCACTCACCAAACTCGGAACCTTCAGCGACACCGCCAACAGGCTCGTCAACGATACGCAGGCCGACCTGGTGAACAACCTGAAGAACCTGCAACCGACACTTCAGGCGCTGGCCGATGTGGGCCCGGACTTCGATTCGGCCATCGCCTACGCGACGGTGTTCCCCTATGGCCAGAACCTGATCGACCGAGCGGTCCGGGGCGACTTCATCAACCTCTTCGCGACGGTCGACATCTCCGGTCCGCGGCTGCGCAAGTCCATCTTCCTCGGGACGCGGGGCGGCCAGGAGGGCCGCGATCTGGTGCCGGTGCCGGGAGAGCCGTTCTTCCAGCGCTACACCTACGATCCGCTGGGTCGCCCGCTTGCGCCGCTACCGCTTGGTGGCCCGCATTCCGGGCTGCCGGGCAATCCGCCGACGCCCGGATTGACCGCCGACCCGCCGGGGGCTTCGAGGAGCCTGCCGGGGCCGGGAGCGTTTCCTGCGCAGCTGCCTTCGCCACCGTTGCCGATGCCACCCGTCATCGGACCCGTGCTACCGGTGGTCCCACAGAGCGCCGAGGAGTCGGCCGTCGACAATCCGCCGCCGCCAGGTGGAGGCGGTCCCATCTTCGCCGGGCCGTATTCGGCGGATGGCCCGCAGGCCTCAGCGGCACCGACAGGAGCAGGTGGCTGATGCTGACACGTTTCATCAGGATCCAGCTTGCGATCTTCGCGATCGTGTCGGTCATCGGCGTGGCCGTGATGGCGTGGAACTACGTCCAAGTGCCCACCCTGCTGGGACTCGGCCGCAACGAAGTCACGCTGCAGTTGCCTACCTCCGGTGGGCTCTACCGGTTCAGCAACGTGACCTACCGTGGCGTCGAGGTCGGCAAGGTCACCGAGATGAGGGTGACGCCAAAGGGTGCCGAGGCGATTCTGTCGATCGCCACCTCGCCGAAGATTCCGGCGAACCTCGTGGCAGAGGTTCGAAGCGTCTCGGCGGTCGGCGAGCAGTACGTCGACCTGCGGCCGCGGACCGATTCGGGGCCCTATCTGACGAACGGGTCCGTCATTACGGCCGAGAACGCCACCGTGCCTACGCCAGTGGGCCCGGTTCTCGACCGGGTCAGCCGACTGGTGGGCACGTTCCCCAAGGACAGGCTGAGCGATCTGCTCGACGAGACGTACAAGGGATTCAACGGCGCCGGTTTCGACTTCGGCTCGCTGCTGGACTCCGGTGCCACGATCAGCCGTGACCTGAACGGCATCGCCGATCAGACCCGCACGCTGGCCGACGACAGCCGACCGCTGCTCGAGGGGCAGGCGGCCACCTCTGACGCGATCCGGACGTGGGCGCGAAGTCTGGCGGGGTTCACCGGTCAGCTGCAGGCGGACGACAAGCAGTTCCGCACCGTCCTTCAGACCTTCCCCGGCTTTTCGGACGAGGTTTCGGGTCTGCTCAACCAGATCAAGCCGACCCTGCCCGTGCTTCTGGCCAACCTCGGCACCGTCAGCGAGATCCTCATGACGTACAACGCGTCGCTCGAGCAACTGCTGGTGATCCTTCCGCCGTATTTCGCCCAGCAACAGTCGTACGCGCCGTTGTCGGACTCGACCGGAAGCGCGCGAGGCGACTTCCAGGCTTCGGTCGATGATCCGCCCGCTTGTAGAGTGGGTTTCCTGCCGCCGTCGTCCTGGCGTTCACCGGATGACATGTCCGACATCGACACCCCGGACGGGATCTACTGCAAGCTGCCTCAGGATTCGCCGATCTCCGTTCGCGGTGTCCGTAACTTCCCCTGTATCCGCAAGCCAGGCAAGCGCGCACCGACGGTCCAGATCTGCAACAGCGATAAGGAATACGAGCCGTTGGCGATGCGTCAGCACGCCACGGGACCGTCTCCGATGGATCCCAGCCTGATCGCTCAGGGCATCCCGGTCGACGACCGGACGACGCTCAGCGAAGACATCTTCGCGCCGGTCGAGGGAACTCCGCTTGCCGCCAGGAGCGGTTCCGTCCAGTACACCGGCTGGGGCCATGCCAATGGGCGCGCCGGTCTCACCGCTGGAGGCACCGCTTGCGCACCGCGGTGCCGCCTCCGCCGCCGCCAGGCAATTCGCTGAACGGGCAGCCGATTCCGCCTCTCGGTCCGCCGCCGGGCCCAGCGCCGGAAGCGGCGGCGGGAGCCCCGGCCGAGCGGCACCTGACGGCCGTCGCACCACCCGCGAACTTCGTTGCGCCGCCAGCCCCGGATGGCGCGGTGCCGGCAGCACCGAGTGCGTTCGGAACTACCAAGCCGGGAGCCGGCCCCACAGTGGCTGTCGCCCAATACAATCCGCGCACGGGTGAGTACGTCGGCTCGGATGGCAAGCTGTACAAGGTGACGAATGTGGTAGCCGGCACGCCGTTGACGAAGACGTGGAAGGACCTGCTGCTGCACTAGCCGACGACGAAGGACCACCCCGCCGAAGTCGGCAGGGTGGTCCTCGGTGCGTGAGAAGCCTTGGTGGTCAGGCGATCTTGCGGATCTTCACCGGCAGGTTGAGCACGAGCGATTTGTTCCGGCCGCAAGCGCCGCTCTGACCCGTGGTCTGGTCCTCGCCGAGGAACAGATCGGTGTTGTCCGTTCGGATGCCATCGTCGTTCGCGGGATAGAAGCGGTACACCTGCAGCCCGGGCCCCATGGTGCCGTCGGGGCACGGGATCCAGTCGGGGACATAGTGTTTGACGTACCACATGCCGCTACCCGTGTAGATGTTCTCGGTCCAGCCCAGGCTGCTGGTGACCTTGCCGGAGCAGGTGAGGGCGGTGGTGCACGTGCTGGAGACCGTCCAGGTGCTTCGTACACTCGGTTCGTCCTGGTACCTGTCGTTCATCCTCGCCCACTCGCCGTTGGAGACGACGGAATACGTTCCGTTCGGGGCGTATTGCTGGTAGGTGTCGTCGGCGACGGATAGCGGCGCCGTCAGCACGGACGCAGTGGCGGCAAGCATTGCGGCCGTTGCGATCATCTTCGCTGGGCCCATGACTTGCTCCTCTGGTATCTCCACGATGGCAATGCCATTCTTATGCAGGAGAATAACACTCCAGAGACTGGTGAAGGACGGGGTTCGGCACGTCCGGAAGTTGGTCACCACGCGGTGCCAGCGAACCGGCAACTGGTGATCTTCTCCGAACAGGAGAATTCCACTCTCCGTTGTGCGCAGAGTATCTTCCGTGCGAATTGTTGTAGCTGCCGCTGCCGGTCTGTTGGCCGCAGGGCTATTGGCAGCGTCGCCGGTCTCGGCCGATCCGGCCGACCCCGCGCCCCCTGATGATCCGACGTCATGCAACGAGCCGGCGTGCGTGCCGGGCATCATGCCGGGCGCGGTGCTCGGAGCCCCGTGCGAGAACACCACCTACTACGTCTTCGGCGTGACGGACTGGGGCCGGGTGGTGTTCTGCGGATCGCCGCGGCGGTACGCGCCGCGGTGGTTCCGGTCCACCGAACTGCGCGGTGTCAAGATCGAGGGCAGCAATTGCTCGGGGCGCGACGGCGAGATGGCGCAGGCGCCGGACGGGTTGTTCCTGTCCTGCGACGCGCGCAACGGCGCAGAGCACTTGGACGCGCGGCGACATCTGATCGGCTGAGCCCCTCGCCGCTCAGAACCGAATCAGCGAGAAGTCGAACGTGCTGGTGCCGCCAGGCCCCCCGTAGCAACTCGCGTCGTACGTCGACACGATGGTCCCGGCCAGCGAAGCCCCGTCCCAGGAGTACACGTCGTGCGACGGGCAGGTTGTAGCCGATGCAGCGCACTCCGTCGATGACGTCGACCGTCAGTGTGTACCGGCCGTCGGCGTAGAACGCCGTGCCCTGGAACCGTTGACTCTTGGGCGGCCGGGGGATCGCGATGACGTTCAGGTTGTCCGTATCTGGGTTCACCACGGGGTCGACGAGCGTAGGTACCACAGTCGGGATCGCCGCACGAGTGGGTGACCGACCACACCCACGAGTGGTTGTCCCAACGGTCGGTCGCCACCTCGTAGTTCCCGATCGTCATGGTGGCGGCATTGGCGGTCGGGGCGAGCACCATCGCCGCCGTCACGAGCGCAGCGCTCAGTACCGGCGCTGCTGCCTTTGCCACTGTGGCCACAGCCATCTCCCGTCCTTGCGCGTGCAATGTCCCGAGCAGCCTATAGGCCATCGTGGCCGCCGTCAGGCGGTTGGCCGGACCGATTGCGTTGCGCCCGCGAGCGATCCGGTCCGATGTCGACGTGCGAGTCGCCGGTGATGCTTACGCGACCGGAGTGAAGTTGATGTTGATCTCGGTAAGCCCGCGCAGGATGAAGGTGGGCTCATAGTTGTAGCTGCGCTCGCCGAACGGGCCGTGCTTCTCATCGTCGATGGTGATGTCGAGCATGCGGTCCAGGATGCGCTCGATGGACACCCGGCCCTCGACGCGGGCCAGTGGACCGCCCGGGCAGGAGTGCACGCCACGACCGAACGCGATGTGCTCGCGCACGTTCTTGCGGTCCAGGTCGAACTCGTGGGGGTGGTCGAACTTCCCCGGGTCCCGGTTGACCGCACCGGGGCACACCATCAACGTGGTGCCGGCAGGGACGTCGGTGTCACCGATCTTGGTGTGCTTCGTGGCGAGCCGGAACTGGCTCTTCACCGGGGCGTCCATCCGAAGCGCCTCCTCGACGAAGATCGGGATGCGGCTGCGATCCTTGCGCAGTGCCTCCTGGATCTCGGGGTGGTCGCCGAGCACCTTCATGGACGCCGACAGCAGCTTGGTGGTGGTTTCCTGGCCCGCAGCGAACAGGAAGGTCGCGGAGCGGACCACCTCGATGACGGGCGGAGTGGAGCCGTCGGGGTACTTCGCGGTGGCAAGTGCGGTGAGCACGTCGTCCCGCGGAGTCTCGCGGCGCTCTTCGAGGTAGGCGACGAACTTCTCGTCGAGCCACTCGAGCGGGTTGGTCCCGACCAGCTCGTCGTGGTCGAGCGAGCCGACGATCGCACCCGGCCGAGGCGCGCCGAGGACCTGACGGAACTCGTCGTGATCGGCCTCGGGGACGCCGAGCAGGTCCGCGATGACGAGCATCGAGAAGGGTTTGGCATATGCGGTGAGGAACTCGCACTTGCCGTCGGCGATGAAGTCGTCGAGGCACTCATCTGCCAGGCGCCACATGAAGTCCTCGTTCTCCTTCAGCCGGCTGGGGGTGAGCAGCCGGTTGAGCAGGGAACGAGCGTTTGTGTGGTCGGGCGGATCCATGGTGACCATGTGCTCGAACATCGGCATCTGCGAGCGGTGCGCCGCGATCTGGTCGGTGATGTCGTCACCCTCGGGGGTGAAGGGCAGCGGTGGGAACGGGCCGGCCACCGCGATGCACGACGAGAAGGTGTCGGGGTCCTTGAGCACCGTCGCGGCCTCCTCGTACCCGGTGATCGCGAGCACGCCGTAGTTGGGCTCCTGGACGATTGGGCACTTGCTGCGCAAGTGGTCGAAGTACGGGTGCGGATCAGGAACAAGCGACTGATCAGTGAAGTAGTCGACTGTGTCGAAGTCAGCGGTCATCGCGAGGTTCCTTCCAGAGCCATGATGAGGCGGGAGAGACGAATTCTGCGACGGAGAGGGGATACCGGCGCAAACTGGGCTAAAAGTGCTGAGCACCTGCTTAGCATGACGTAAGGTCGTGGTCAAGGTCGCGGCGCAAACCGCGTTTACGATCTGGTGTCAAATGCGTCGGGGACGGCGAAGGAAGGGTGGCATGGCATCGGACCGGAGGATCGGGGGGCCGGACGCCAAGAACCGCGGTGTCCTGCTCGACGCCGCCGAAGCACTGATGCTCGAGGACGGCTACGCCGCGGTGACGTCGCGGCGGGTCGCCGATCGGGCCGGCCTCAAGCCCCAGTTGGTGCACTACTACTTCCGCACCATGGACGAACTGTTCATCGAGGTCTTCCGGCGAATGTCCAAGCAGGGTCTCGAGGCCCACGCCGAGGCGCTCGAGTCGGAACAGCCGCTGTGGGCACTGTGGGAGTTCGGCCTCAATCCGCAGGCATCCAGACTGACCACGGAGTTCATGGGACTGGCCAACCACCGCAAGGCACTGCGCGCGGAGATTGCGTTCTACGCCGAACGTTTCCGCGAACAGCAGGTCGCGGCGATGACCACCGCACTGCGGCGGTACGGCTACGAGGTGGCCGACGTGCCGCCGTTGGTGTGGGCGGTGTTCGCGACGAGTGTCTCCCAAGTGCTCGTCATGGAGCGGGAGCTCGGAATTTCGTTGGGGCACACCGAGATGCTGGCCTTCTGCGAGGAATGGCTGCGCCGCCTCGAGGGAGAGCGGAAGCCGGTTGCGACCTCGGCGTCCGCCTGAGCCGCAGGCTGTCCGGCTACCAGTTGCGCACAGAGCAGAGCGCTCCCTTTGGACCCTGATTGGTGACCACCACCTGGCCGTCGACGGCGAGCACGCAATGGAAGTTGGGCGTATGCGGAGAGTCGAGGCTGCTCGCCGTCACCATCGCCCACTGATCCGGGTTGGCGAGCATCACGTCGATCGTCCACATCTGGTTCGGGCCGAGGTCGGCCTCGACGTTGGGGCTGAACACATAGGGGTTGTGGCTGTACTCGGCGTAGTTCTCAGGGTCGACGTTGCGGTAGTAGATCTCGGCGTTCCGGAACGGAACCTCGGTGAAGACCGTGTACTTGACGTGGTGCAGTACCAAATCGTCGGCCGCTGCACTTGGCACGCCGAACACCAGACTGCCCAGCGCGGCCGTGACCGCCGGTACGAGTACAGCCAACGACCGGAGGCGGCGCGAAAACGTCATTTCCGAATATTAGAACGAGATTTGCCAGGCGCGAAGGCGAATGGCTCACCAGCCGGTGACGGTGAGCCGGTCAATGCACCGTGACCTGCGGCGAGCGCCGCGATGTCGCGACCGACCACATCGGCGAACGAGTGCTTCCCGTAGCTGCCCTCGGCCAGGCGCCTGGCTCCCTCCGACACCAGCGATTGCGCGACGGTGGCCAGCTGAGCCGCGTCGACGTGGTGCGGCAGCCTTGCCGTCACGTCGTCGAGCTCGTACGGCTTGTCGAGCAGCCCGCGGGCCATCTGGTGGGCGGCCTCGATCAGCGCCTGCTTGGTCTGATGCGAACGCGCCTGCTGAAATGAGGCGCGGCGTTGACGACGGTCAGCACTCGACTTCTGCGCAGTTAGCGCAATTTCATTCACTTTCCACCCTTCGTCGAGTGTTGACCGGTGTCTAACTTCTCCACTAGCGTACGAGCCGTGGACCCTGACCGCGCGCAGATCGGCGACGTGCTCATTCGCTATGCGACAGGCATCGATTCGAAGGACTGGCCGCTGTTGCGCAGCTGCTGGGCCGACGAGATCGAGGTCGATTACGGCGAGCTCGGGCGATTCACCGACCCCGACACGCTCACGGACCTGATGGCCCAGATTCACGGCGGCATGGGTGCGACGTATCACCGCATGTCGAACTTCGTCATCGACGTCCAGGGCGACAGCGCGACGGTGCGTTCCTACGTGCACGCCGTGCTGATGTTGCAGCCCGACGACGCCGACAACTGGATCGACGTGATCGGCCAGTACGACGACGAGTTCGTCCGTACGCCCGGCGGTTGGCGTATCTGGCGGCGCGCCTCCCGCACGGCGCGGATGCTCACCGGGGGAGCCCAGGCCGGGGCGGCCGCGGCGGCGGGCCTCGACCGTGACTGACTTCGCCGCGAAGTACGGCAGGTGGGCGCTGATCGCCGGCGCATCCGAGGGCATCGGTGCGTGCCTGGCCGACGAACTCGGCGCACGTGGCCTCGACCTGATTCTCATCGCCCGAAACGGCCCGCTGCTCGAGGAGGTGGCCGCGGGGGTGCGCGCCCGCCACGGCGTCGAGGTCAGGCCGGTCGTACTTGACCTGACGTCGCCGGACGTCGACGACTTGATCGCCGCCGCCACCGACGGGCTCGAGGTCGGGCTGGTCGTCTACAACGCCGGTGCTTCGGACCGCACGACGACGTTCCTCGAGAACGAACTCGACTACTCGCTCAAGCAGATCAAGCTGGACTGCGTCGGCCCCGTCACGCTGGCCCGTCGCTTCGGCCCGGCAATGCGCGACCGCGGGCGCGGAGGCATCGTGCTCGTGGCATCCCTGGCCTGTGTCGCTGGCTCGGCCACCCTGGCGGTCTACTCGGCCGTGAAGGCCTTTCAACACAATTTCGCCGAGGGTCTTTGGGCGGAACTGCGTCCATACGGCGTCGACGTGTGCTGCACGCCGCTCGGCATGACGTACACGCCCGCGCTGCAGCGGATGGGCGTCGAGTACGACCCACAGGCGCAGATGTCGTCGGAGGACGTCGCGCGCGAGATCGTCGAGCACGTCGGCGATGGCCCGGTTCACGTGGTGGGGGAGCACAACAGGGCGGTCGCGTCGCAGGTGTGGACCATCGATCGACGTGCGCTCGTCGAGATGATGAGCATCGCGTCGAACGACTTCGCCGCCCGTAGGAACGGCTGACCGCGTCGTGGGCGGTGCGCTCTCGGGTCCGATACGCCAAGTCGGCTTCGTCGTGCGAGACCTCGACCGCAGCATCGCGGAGTGGCTCGCGATGGGCGTCGGACCGTGGTACGTCGTGCGCAATCGCGTCCAGCAGGCCTACTACCGCGGGAATCCGTGCGAAGTGACCATGTCCATCGCCCTCGCCAACTCAGGCGACCTGCAGCTGGAGCTCATCCAGCAGCACGATGACGCCCCGTCGATCTTCACCGAGTTCCTCGAGATGCACGGCGAGGGCTTCCACCAGTTCGCTTGGTGGGTCGCGGATTTCGACCGCGCCGTGGCCGCGGCGGAATCATCGGGCTGGCCGGTCGTGTGGAGCGGCGGCGAGGACACGGCGACCCGCTTCGCCTACGTCGAACCGCCGTCGGGCAGCCCAGCGACGATCTACGAACTCATGGAACTCACTGAGGTCACCGAGGGAATGGGCGCTTTTTTCCGCGACGCGGCGAAGGACTGGGACGGCTCGGATCCCATTCGAGAAATTCATACATAGCGCTCCTTGGACAAAAAAATTCTGCGCCGTGGAAATTAATCCAACGGCGCAGAAATTTTCCTGCCGAATTTAGAGCGCAGTCACTCCGACCGCCTGGGGGCCCTTGGCACCTGCGGTGATCTCGAACTGAACACGCTGATTCTCTTCCAGCGTGCGGTAACCCTGCGATTGAATCTCGGAATGGTGGACGAACACGTCCTCCGTCGCCTCATCAGGCGTGATGAAGCCGAAACCCTTTTCGGCGTTGAACCATTTTACGGTGCCCTGTGGCATACTAATTTTTCACTCTCTGCGTATTCATCGGACTCGATTCAGAAAACGTCCGTTCGGCCAGTGTAACAGCTATTTTGCCCGACGGAACCCGGGGTTGCGTCCGGCAGGTGGCCAGTTGGCCAACACTCCGCCGAACACGATCACTTGCCGCGGTTCATCACCCGGTCAGCGGCGGTCCAGTGCTCGTCGGCGACCCAGAGGCGGGCGAACGCCGCGACGGCCTCGTCGGGCGTGGAGCCCGCGACGACGCGCTTGATCTCGCCCGCGGCGCGGTGCGCCAGCTTGCGCGCCAGGGCGCGCCACTCGTCCTCGAACGCGTCACGCGGGACCACCCGCTGGATCAGCCCGACCCGCTCCGCATCGACCGCCGACAGGATGGTGCCGGTGCCCGCGAGCAGAAGGGCCTGGCTCCGTCCGACCAGCGCCGCGAGCCGCTCGGCGCCACCCCACGCAGGCATGATCTCCAGGGTCACCTGGTTGAAGCCGATCTTGACGTCGTCGGCCGCGAGTCTGATGTCGGCCGCGACCGCCACCTCGGCGCCGCCGCCGAGGGCATGGCCGTTGAGCGCTGCCAGCACCGGTCCGGGGAAGCCTGCGATGCGATCGCACACCTTGCGCATGCGCCAGGCCATGTCCGCCGCGCCGGCTTCGGTTCGGATGGCGCTCAGTTCCTTGAGATCACCGCCGGACACGAAGGCCTTGTCGCCGGCACCCTTGATGACCAACGCGCGCGCGCCGACTGCGCCGTCGAGCGCCTCGTCGAGCCGGTCCATGGTCTCGAGCGAGATGGCGTTGCGCGCATGTGGTCGGTCGATCGTCACGATGGCCAAACCGTCGTCCATTTCGAGGTCGACCATGCGGCTGTTTTCCAACTGATTCTCCAACTGCGGTATTGGCATTCTCGTAATGGGAGAATAACATCACCACGTCGTCATCCGGACGTCGCGCGATGCTGCGGAGGTGCCTGCGGAGTCCATGCAAACGGCCATGCGAAACATCCCAGCCGACCTGATCAAACGGTACGAGGAAGCCGGCTGGTGGACCCCCGACACGCTCGGCGACCTCGTCGCACGCGGCCTCGCGGCCAGTCCGGACGCCGGCTTCTGTGTGCACTCCGCGGTGCGGCCCTACACCGGAACCTTCCGCGACGTCGAACTCGTCGCGCGGCGGCTCGCCGCTGGGCTGCGCAAGCGAGGTGTCGGACCCGGTGACGTCATCGCGTTGCAGCTACCCAACTGGATGGAGGCGGCGGCGGCCTTCTGGGCGTCGGCGTTTCTCGGCGCCGTGGTCGTGCCGATCGTGCACTTCTACGGTCGCAAGGAAATTGCGCACATCGTCGCGACGGTCGAGCCTCGCGTCTTCGTCACCGCCGAACGGTTCGGCCGGATGGCGTACCAACCCGACCTGTGCGAGGACGTTCCGATCGTCGCCCTCGTCGGCGGTGGGGGCGACCGCGCGAACGAGCACGGTTTCGACGACCTGCTCGAGCCCGAACCGATGCCCGGCACCGTCGCCACCGATCCGGCCGCGCCGGCGCTGATTGCGTTCACGTCGGGCACGACGCGAGATTCCAAGGGCGTCATCCACAGTCATCAGACCCTCGGGTTCGAAACGCGTCAGCTGCTCGACAACTACCCGCCCGAGCGCGGTCGTCAGTTGACCGCGACTCCGGTCGGACACTTCATCGGCATGCTGGGCGCGTTCCTGATCCCGGTACTCGAGGGAGCGCCGATCGACCTCGCCGACGTGTTCGAACCCGCCGCGGTGCTGGCATTGATGAAGTCGGACGGCATCACCATCGGCGGCGGTCCCCCGTTCTTCGTCACCAGCCTGCTCGACCATCCCGACTGCACCGACGAGCACCGCAAGCACATCAAGACCGTCGGCCTCGGCGGGTCGACGGTGCCCGCCGCGGTGACCAGACGACTGGCCGACTACGGCGTATTCGTGTTCCGTTCCTATGGCAGCACCGAGCACCCGTCGATCACGGGTTCGAGTGCTGACGCCGCCGAGGACAAGCGGCTCTACACCGACGGAAATGCCAGGCCCGGTGTGGAGCTGAAGCTCACCGACGACGGGGAGATCATCAGTCGCGGTCCCGACCTGTGCCTCGGTTACACCGATCCGGAACTGACGGCGACGGCGTTCGACGACGACGGCTGGTATCACACCGGTGACGTCGGCGTGCTCGACGAGGACGGCTATCTGACCATCACCGACCGCAAGGCCGACGTCATCATCCGGGGCGGCGAGAACATCAGCGCGCTCGAGGTCGAGGAGGTGTTGCTGGCCATGCCGCAAGTGGTCGAGGCCGTGGTGGTCGCGGCCGCCGACGCGCGGCTGGGCGAGCGGGCGGCCGCGGTGCTGCGGCTGCGGGCCGGAGCGGCGATGCCCACGCTCGACGAGGTGCGCGCGCACTTCGAGGCGGCGGGTGTGGCGCGGCAGAAGTGGCCAGAGGAACTGCACGAAGCCGACGACTTCCCACGCACCGCGAGCGGCAAGGTGCAGAAGTTTCGCGTGCGGCAAGGGATTGCCACCCAACAAGGATGAGAATAGGATTCTCGCAAGAGGAAAAGGAGTGTTCCAATGGGCCAACTTTCACACAGGGTCGACGTACCGTTTCCGATCTTCGATGCGGACAACCATCTGTACGAGCCACCGGAGGCGATGACCAAGTACCTGCCCAAGGAGTACAAGGACGTCGTCCAGTACGTCGAGGTCAACGGCCGCACCAAGATCGCGCTGCGCGGTCAGATCAGCAACTACATCCCGAACCCCACCTTCTCGGTGGTCGCCAAGCCGGGCGCCTGGGAGGAGTACTTCAAGTTCGGCAACCCGGACGGCAAGAGCAAGCGCGAACTGTTCGGCGAGCCGATGCGGGCCATCCCGGCGTTCTTCGAGCCCGCTCCGCGCCTGGAGAAGATGGATGAGCTGGGCATCGACCGCTCGCTGATGTTCCCGACGCTGGCCAGCCTGATCGAGGAGCGGCTGGCCGACGACCCGGTCGCCATCCACGTCCTCATCCACGCGCTCAACGAGTGGCTCGACGAGGTGTGGGGCTTCAACTACCAGAACCGCATCTACACCACCCCGGTGATCACGCTGCCCATCGTCGAGAAGGCGATCGAGGAGCTGGAGTGGGCGGTCAAGCGCGGTGCCCGCGCCATCCTGATCCGCCCGGCGCCGGTGCCCGGATTCCGCGGCCCCCGGTCGTTCGCTCTGCCCGAGTTCGACCCGTTCTGGCAGAAGTGCGTCGAGTACGACGTGTTCGTCGGAATGCACTCCAGCGACAGCGGCTACTCCCGCTACACCTCCGAGTGGGACGGCGCCGCCCAGGAGATGCTGCCGTTCCAGACCAACGCCATGTCGATCCTCAACGAGTGGCGCCCGATCCAGGATGCGGTGGCCTCCTGGGTGATCCACGGTGCGCTGTTCCGGTTCCCGAAGCTGAAGGTGGGAATCGTCGAGGCAGGGTCGAAGTGGATGTTCCCGCTGCTGGACTCCATGGCCGAGGTCTACAAGAAGGCGCCCGAGGCGTTCCCCGGCAACCCGATCGAGGAGATCAAGAACCGCATCTACGTCAGCCCGTTCTACGAGGAGGGCATCGACGATCTGATCAACCTGATCGGTGTGGACCAGGTGCTCTACGGCTCCGATTGGCCACATCCCGAGGGCCTGGCGGAGCCCACCCACTACGTGACTGCGCTCGAGCATCTTTCGATGGATGATCAGGCGAAGATCATGGGCGGCAACCTCAGTCGTCTCATCACGGCGTGACGCGACGCTGCGTTGCGACGCTCAAGGGCGCCCGCGCCCGATGAGGAGCAGCGCCAGATGACCGACACGCTGGCAGACCATCCCCGAGATGGTCTTGAGCGCAGCGGATCGATTCGGCGACACCGAGGCGGTCGTCGACGGCCCGCTGCGCCTCTCCTTCGTCGAACTCGCCGACCGCATCCGGCGTGCAGCCGGTGCGTTCGCCGAATTCGGCGTGGGGCGGGGTGACCGGGTAGCGGTCTGGGCGCCGAACTCAGCCGAGTGGATCATCGCCGCGTTCGGCCTGATGACCGCAGGTGGCGTCCTGGTCCCCGTCAACACCCGGTTCAAGGCCGAGGAGGCCGCCGACGTCGTGGCCCGCAGTGGCGCCAAGGTGGTGATGGTCCAGAAGGGATTCCTGGAACACGACTTCGGCGTCACGCTCAACGTGCCGACCATCGACGTGAAGTCGGACTTCCTAGCCAGCGGCACGCCGCTCGAGCGCGCGGTCGACGGAGCGGACGTCTCCGACGTCATCTACACCTCGGGCACCACCGGCAGGCCCAAGGGCGCCATGATGAACCACGCCCAGACGCTGCGGATGTACGAGGAATGGGCGACGCTCGCGGATCTGCGCGAGGGTGACCGCTACCTGATGATCAACCCGTACTTCCATACGTTCGGTCTGAAGGCCGGTCTCGTTGCGTCCTTCCTGCGCGGCGCGACCATGCTGCCGGTCGCCGTCTTCGACATCGACCGCGTGGTGGAACTGATTGAGCGGGAACGGATCACGATGCTGCCCGGTCCGCCCACGGTGTATCACTCGTTGCTTGCGGTGAAGGACAAGGGCAAGCTGGCCACGCTGCGGGCCGGCGTCACCGGTGCGGCGGACATCCCCGTGGAGCTCATCCGTCGGGTGCACGACGAACTTCCGTTCCAGACGTTGATGACGGGATACGGCCTCACCGAGGCGGGCAACGTGACGCTGTCGCGTCCGGGCGACTCCTTCGAGGACGTGGCCACCACCGCGGGCCTGCCGTGTGTCGACATCGAGGTACGCGTGGCCGACGACGGCGAGGTGCTGGTCCGCGGCTACAGCGTCATGCAGGGATACCTCGACGACCAAGTCGCGACGGCCGAGGCGATCGACGCCGAAGGCTGGCTGCACACCGGTGACCTAGGCGAGTTCACCCCATCCGGCCGGCTGCGAATCGTCGGTCGTAAGAAGGACATGTTCATCGTGGGCGGGTTCAACGCCTACCCCGCCGAGATCGAAGGCTTCCTGCTGGAGCACCCCGCGGTGGCGCAGGCTGCGGTGATCGGTGTGCCGGATGACCGCATGGGCCAGGTGGGCAAGGCGTTCGTGGTTCTGAGGGCTGCCCCCGCGCGAGGACATGAGGCGGACGGGGTCGACCCGCCGTCCGCCGACGGGCTCATCGCGTGGAGTCGTGAGCGAATGGCCGGTTACAAGGTGCCGAGGTATGTAGAGTTCCTCGACGAACTGCCCACGAACGCGACCGGCAAGGTCGTAAAGGACAGGCTCCGCTGAACGTGCGTACAGCGCGGAAATAGCATTTCCGCAGGAAGCAAGGCTTTCTCTGCGGGTCAGCCGATGCGGTATCGTCGGGGCGACGTCAAGAATTGAAAATGTCATTCTCATTGGATCGCATGCTCACGGATAGGACAGGAGGTCGCATGCCGCCCCGCAAGCGCTCCTCGTCGGTACTCAACGGCGAACACGAGGACCTGCCCGAGGAGGTCGATCGAGTGACCAACGCCGACGATGCCCTCGCCGCGGCTGAAGAGGCCGAGGCCGAGGCCGCCGAAGCCGAGGCGATGGCTGCGGCCGCCCGGGCACGCGCCCGTGCGATCAAGCTCCGTCGCGAAGCGGCCGCCGTCGAGGCGGCGTCGACCGCCGCGGAGCCCGAGTCGTCTGCCATCGAGCTCGATGAGCCGACCGTGGTGGACGAGCCGACCGAGCTGGACCAGCCGACCGTGGTGGACGGGCCCGCAGATGAGCCACCCGTATTCACGACGACCGACTCCAGCAAGCCGCTGGAGCCCACGCCGGACGCCGACGAACACGAGGAAGCCGCCGAACAGGCCGTGGAGAAGCCTGCGCGAACGCGTCGACGGCCCACGAAGCAGCTCGTTCTGAAGGTTGTCGCCGTGTCGCTGGCGATCGTGTGTTCGCTTGCGCTGCTGGGACTCAGTGGCGCGATGTACTGGCATCACCGCAACGTCGAAGCGCAGCGTCAGCAGTCTGCGGAGTTCGCCGCTGCCGCGCGCCAAGGCGTCGTGACGTTGATGTCCCTTGACTTCAACAAGGCCAAGGAAGACGTGCAACGCATCCTCGACAACACGACGGGTGACTTCAAGAAGGACTTCGAGGGCCAGGCCGAGAACTTCATCGACGTCGCACAGGGGTCGAAGGTGGTCACCGAGGCCAACGTCAACGCCGTCGCCGTTCAGTCGATGACCAAGGACACCGCCACCGTCCTGGTGGCCGTCGTCACCCGTGTGTCCAACGCTGCCAGCAAGACACAGGAGCCACGCTCGTGGCGGCTGAGCGTGGACGTCGCCCGCGACGGTGGCCAGATCAAGTTGGCGAAAGTCGAGTTCGTACCGTGACCCGAGACAACGAGGCCGACGTGGCAGGCGTCGACGACCGCGACGAGACCGTCGCACGGGACGTCGAGGACGCCCCGGACGAGATGACCGAGACCACCGTGGACGAGATCACCGACGAGAGCGACTCCTCCGACGAGCAGTCGCCGTCGGACGTCGTACCCGCACGGCCCAAGGGACTGCTGCGGCGCCTGCTGGTGCCGCTCGTGCTCGTCGTGCTGCTGCTCGCCTCGGCCGGAGTCACGACGTGGGTCTACCTGTCGCAGTACCGCTCGGATCAGGCGACCAACCAGGCTGTGCAGACCCGGGTCATCCAGTCCGCGAAGGATGGAACCGTCGCGTTGCTGTCGTATTCGCCGGAGACGCTGGACAAGGACTTCGCGAACGCGAAGACGCACCTGACCGGTGACTTCCTGAACTACTACACGCAATTCACGTCCGAGATCGTGACGCCGGCCGCCAAGCAGAAGTCGGTGAAGACGACGGCGGCGGTCGTGCGGTCGGCCTTGGGGCAACTGCAACCCACCTCGGCCGAAGTGTTGTTGTTCCTCAACCAGACGACGACGAGCAAGGAGAATCCCGACGGCTCGTTCACCGCGAGCAGCGTGAAAGTTGGGCTCACCAAGGTCGGCAACGACTGGCTCATCGCGTCCTTCGACCCGGTCTGATACCTGACGCGCCGCGCGTCGGCGCGCTGGGACGGAATCGCCCTCATGCCACGGACAGTCAAGCGAGCAGATCTCGTCTTGTCCGGCGGTGGCGTCAAGGGTGTCGGACTGGTCGGCGCCGTCGTGGCGCTGCTGGACGCCGGATACGTCCCGCAACGGGTGTCGGGCACGTCGGCGGGTTCCATCGTCGGAGCGGTGGTCGCCGCCGCAGCGCAATCGGCTCAGCTGACGGGTGAACAGGTCAAAGACCTTGCGCTGCAACTGGACTACCGAAGGTTCCTGGACCCCGGCGCGCTCGAGCGCGTACCCGTGCTCGGCCCGCCGCTGGCCCTTGTACGCGGCAACGGCATCTACAAGGGCGACTACGCGCGGGACTGGGTTCGCGATCAGTTGGCCGGCCTCGGGGTCAGCACGTTCGGCGACCTCGCCGTCGACGACGACGAGCTTCCGCCCGATCAGCGCTACCGGCTCGTGGTGACCGTCTCGGACGTCACGACGGGCCAACTCGTCCGGCTGCCGTGGGACTACCGACGCGTCTACGGTCTCGACCCCGACGAGCAGTCGGTCGCGGATGCGGTGCGGGCGTCGATGTCGATTCCCTTCTTCTTCCGTCCGGTCACGTTGACGAGCGCGGCCGGACTGACCTCGACGCTGATGGACGGCGGCCTGCTCTCCAACTTCCCGATCGACTCGCTGGACCGCGTCGACGGCAAGAGACCGCGCTGGCCGAGCTTCGGGGTCACGGTGCTACCGAATCTGCCGCAGGGCAACGACAAGGTGATCCCTGCCCTGAACTCGTTGCGTTGGCTTGGCCCGCCGCACGTGCTCGAGAACGTCATCACCACCGTCCTGGTCGGTCGCGATCAGGCCTACCTCAACCAGCCGTGGGTGAGTGCCCGGGCGATCCGCGTCGACTCCACCCAGGTCGGGTTCCTCGACTTCGACATCTCCGACGCCGACGTCGAAGCGCTCTACGCGAAGGGCTACTCGGCGGGGCGGGAGTTCCTGGCCACCTGGAATTGGGCCGAGTACCTGCGCCGGTTCCGCTGAGTGGCGATGAGCGCTTGCGCGAAGAGCAGACGACAGCGATGAGCGCTTGCGCGAAGAGCAGACGACAGCGATGAGCGCTTGCGCGAAGAGCAGACGAGTGCCGATGTACGACGTCCGATACCCTGGCTCGCCAATGGAACCTGGTGCAATCGTGCCGCTCCCCATGACGGCGGACCCGACGGCGAGCTGCGCGCCGATTGCGGGGGCGCCGCCGGTGGTGCGGGCCGTGCGGACTCTGCTCGACGGAGTGGCGGCACCGCGCGTGGTCGTGGTGGTCGCCGAGCCGCTTGTCGCGCGGATCCGCGACCTGATGGCCGCGCACGAATTGCCGGAGGTCGCGGTACGCGCGCTGCCCGTGTCCGGCGACCGGTCCGAGGCGATCAGGCTCGGGCTCGACTACCTTGCGCACGAACCACTTTCATCTGCACCCGTGTTGTTGCACGACGTCCGTCATCCGCTGGTGCCCGGCGAGGTGACCGACCGGGTCATCGCGGGGCTCAGGGCCGGGCACCCCATCGTCGTGCCGGTGGTTCCCGTGACGGACAGCGTGAAGCGCGTCGACGAACGAGACGTGGTGATGGCGACGGTCGACCGGGCCACACTGCTGGCCGTTCAATACCCTCGCGGCTTCACCGCATCGATACTGGCCGAACTGGTCGCCCACGGCCCCAGCGAGGACGAGCTCGACGTCGCGCTGGAGACAGCCCGACTGGTCACGACGGTCGACGGTCACGCCGACGCGGGGAGGTTCACCTTGCCGCAGGACGCGGACCTTCTCGAGGCGATCATCGCGAGTCGTCGATGACGTGGTGGCGCAGCAACGCGGCCGCGACGAGCACGTCCCGTGCGTACGTCACCTTCAGATTCGTTGCCGTCCCTGCGAAGACGCGTACGTCGACGTCGGTGAAACGTTCGACGCACGACGACGTGTCGGTGCCCTCGAAGGCCTCGGCGGCGGCCTGCCGGTAGGCGTCGAGCAGGGCCCGCGCCCGGAACGCTTGCGGGGTCTGGACCCGCACCATCCGGCCCGCTGAACTGATCCCGTCCGGCGTCGCTCGCACCATGTCGTGTGCGGGCACCACGGGGATGGCGCCTCCGCATTCGCGTGCCACCGACAGTGCGACGCTCATGAGGTCGGGCCCAGCCAGGGGGCGGGCCGCGTCGTGGATCAACACGACGTCGATGGCACCCGAATCGACGTCGGCCGCCAGATACTGCAGGACGTTCCACTCCGAACCGTGCCTGCTGTCCCCACCTTCAACGAATTCGACTGCAGCAGAAGGCAGTTCAGCAGCTATCGTGCGCGTGACGAGCTCGCGTTCCCCGCGCCGGAACACCAGCACCGTGCGGTCGATGCCCGGCGTCCGAGCTACCGCGTCGACCGACCACGACACCATGCTGCGACCCGCCAACTGCAGGTAGGCCTTGTTGCCGTCCGCGCCAACTCGGGTGCCCACGCCCGCCGCGAGTACGACGCCGACGGCCGCAGCCCGGGACGTCGCGCTCATACGGTTGACGCTAGCGTGCGGTCTTGCCTACCAACGAAACCGCGGTGAGATCGGGGCGTCGTCGTCGGCCGTCTCGCCGCAGGGTCGAGCGAGTTAGTCCTCGGCGTGCCTGCGGTAGTCCCACTGCTCGAGCCGCTGTTGCAGGTCGTAGATGGCGATCGCGAAGAGCGCCCCGGCCGCCGTCAGGCCGGCCGTCAGCAGGGCGCTCATGCCCGTGCCTCGCGCTGTTCGTTCGTCATGTGTCGATCGTCGAGCCCATACAGGCCGGGCGCGCGCGTAGTTCACTACTCGTCTTTGGGGGCCCGTCGCCGACGCCGGGTCAGGTAGAACTCGACCGCCCGGCGGATCGCGTCCTGGACGGGCTCGGGTCGCCAGCCCAACTCTCGTTCGGCCTTGCCGTGGTCAAGCGGCGGCATGATGTGCATCAGCCGCACGCTCGTTCGCGACAGCGTGCTGTCCCGCCGGAGCACTCCGTTGACGGCATCGCTGACGGACGCCGCGATGGCCATGACCCACAGCGGCACGCCGCGTCGAGGTGCGTCGACCCCGGCTGCCTCGGCGGCGATCTCATAGAGCTGGCGTGCGGACATGACCCGCTCGGAGATGATGTACCGCTCACCGTCGCGGCCCTTCTCCGCGGCCAGCAGCAGCGCCGCCGCGGCGTCCTCGATGCCGACGACCTCACCGTCCCAACCCTCGATGTAGAACGGCATCTTGCCTGCCGCGGCCAATGAGATCTGCTTGCCGTGGGGCGTCGGCTGCCAGTCACCGGGGCCGTACGTGTTGGAGACGCACAACGCGACTGCGGGCAGTCCCCGGTCGCGGGCGTAGTGCAACACCAGCCTCTCCGCCGCCACCCGCGACCGGATGTAGTCGCCGCTCCTGTCGGCCCAGTTGAATTCGTCGTCCTCGGTGGCGGGCCGCTCTTCGTCGGGAATCCCGATGGTCGCGATGCTGCTGGTGAACACGAAGCGCCGCAGGTCCGCATCGAGCGCGGCGTCCAGCACGTGCCGCAGGCCCTCGACGTTGGTGCGGAACAGCGGTGCCGTATCGCGCAGCCACGCGCGGGTGTCGACGGCGCAGTAGAAGACGTCGTCCACGTCGACCATGGCGGCGCGCAACGCGTCGTCGTCGAAGACGTCACCGTAATGGCATTCGACGTCGAGGTCGTCGATGGCCTCGGTGGAACTCGTCCGGCGAAGTAACACGCGGACGTCGTCGCCCCGTTGCACGAGCTGCCGGGTGACGTGCGAACCCAAGAACCCGCTCGCGCCGACGACCAATTTCTTCGGCCCTGCCATGCCGTGAATCTAGCGGGTGGACCGACAACCCGGTACGGTCACCGCCGTCGGAAGGGAGCATCTTGCGTGAGTGAATCAGGGCCCGAGTCGACCCACCCGCCGGGTGGGATCACCGCCCACCGCTTTCGCCGCATGGCCGGGCGCGATCCCTACGAACGCCACCGGGTCGCCACGCCGCTGGAACTGCTGTTCGACCTGACCTTCGTCATCGCGTTCGGTGTCTCGGCCTCGGAGTTCGCGCACATGCTGGCCGCCGGCCACGTTGGTGCCGGGCTGACGGGCTTCCTCTTCGCGACGTTCGCCGTGATCCTCGCCTGGATCAACTTCACTTGGTTCGCGTCGGCGTACGACACCGACGACTGGATCTACCGCTCGATGACCATGGTGCAGATGGTCGGTGTGCTGATCCTCGCGCTCGGCATCCAGCCGTTCTTCGCGTCGATCGAGCATGGGCAGCACGTCGACAACGCCATCCTGGTCGCCGGGCTACGTCGTCATGCGAATTGCGTTGGTGGGGCAATGGTTACGGGCAGCGCGCCAAGACCCGGCGCACCGCGCGGCGTGTCTGACGTACGCCGTGATCGTCACGCTGGCTCAGCTGGGCTGGATCGGCACGATCTTCCTTCCGACCCCGGTTCCGGTGACGCTGGCCTTCTGGGTGGTGCTCGGCACCATCGAGTTACTCGTCCCGCGTATCGCGGAATCCCGCAACGAGACGTCGACGCCTTGGCATGCACACCACATCGCCGAGCGCTACGGCCTGCTGGCGATCATCGCGCTCGGTGAGGGTGTCGTGGGCACGGTGGCCTCGCTGTCGGCCGTGGTGCAGGAGGACGGCTGGACCAGCGACGCGGTCTTCCTCGTGGTGGCGGGTACCGGGCTCACGTTCGGGATGTGGTGGATCTACTTCGCGATCCCAGCCGCAGACCTGTTGCACGCACACCGGGAGCGGTCCTATTCGTTCGGCTACCTGCACATCCCGCTGTACGCAGCCATCGTTGCGACCGGCGCGGGGTTACACACCGCTGCCTACTACGTCGAGGGGCATTCCGAGATCGGCTCGATCGGCACGGTGTTGTCGGTGGTGATCCCGGTCGCGGCCTACATCGCACTGGTGTACCTCCTGTACTCGCTGATGGTCCGTACCTGGGACGCGTTCCACGTGTTGTTGGTGGCACTGACCGCGGTGGTGTTGGTGGTCGCCGTCGTATGTGCGGCCGCGGGCGTGCCGATGGCGGTCTGCCTGCTGATCGTCACGCTAGCGCCGGTGGTGAGCGTCGTCGGCTTCGAGATGGTGGGGCACCGGCACGCCGCGGCGGCCATCGCCGCCAGCGTCGCCGATGGCCCCTGAACCCGACGAACTCGCCCACAGGGATTCGACTCCGCCGGTTCGGGTACGTACCCGGCAGCGGCGGACGCGTCCGTTGCGTTCGCGCGATTCGAGACGGGAGCACACGATGCCCAAGACGAGTAAGAGTGGACAGGCGAAGCAGAGCGAACTGCCGAGCACGTTGAAGAAGTCGCCCGCGAAGGCGCAACGCACCTTTGCCAAGGTGCACGATGCGGCAGCCGAGCAGTACGGCGAGGGGGAGCGTGCGCACCGGGCGGCCTTCAGCGCCGTCAAGCACAGCTTCGAGAAGGTCGGCGATCACTGGGAACCCAAGGAAGAGAAGGGTCCGTCCGACGAGCGCGCCGAGAGCGGCGGCCCCAACCCCACCGGCGAGAGCGCCGAGGGCGTCGATGCAAACGCGACGAAGAAGCATTTGATGGACATCGCACGACGACTCGACGTCGAGGGCCGCTCGACGATGAACAAGGCCGAGTTGGTCGCGGCGATCATGAAGGCCAACCGGAGGGTCACGGCCAAGAACCGGTGAGTGGGGCTCAGCCTGCGTCGAAACTCTCCAGCAGCGTGCGTTCCTCCTCGACCCGCATCAGCCTGCGCGCCTTGCGGCGGGTGATCAGGATGCCGACGACGGCCAGTGCCCACACCGCGTACTGCACCGTCCACGCCAGCCGGAACGATTCGAACGAATAGCCGCCTGCCGCACCGAGGATCACACCCATCGCCTGCATCACGAGCAGCGACGCGACGAAGCCACCCATGTTGACCATGCCCTGCGCAGTGCCCAGCGTGGCGCTCGGGTTGAACGTACGCGCGAAGTCGAACCCGACCATCGACCCAGGACCGCCGACCGAGATCACCAGGATCAGGACCAACAGCAGCCACAGCGGCGCCCGTCCCGGCAGCGCCAACACCACCGTCCACGCGACCGCGTTGCTGACGATGATCGCCAGCACGATCCGGGACCGGCGATGGGGATAGCGTCCCGTGAGGATGCCGATCACGATGCCCGACGAGATCGCGGCGACGACGGATGCGGTGAGCAGGGCGCCGGTGACTCCCGTCGACTGCCCCTGCGCGACGGTCAGATACGGAACACCCCACATCAACGCAAAGACGGTGACCGAGAACTGCGTGCCCATGTGGGTGAAGAAGCCCAACCGAGTGCCGGGCCTCAACCAGACAGTCTTGACGCTGGCCAGCGTGGCCCGTACGGACATCGTCTCGGTCGCGACGACCCGGCCACGCGGGGTGTCCTTCACCATCGCGAACGCGAGCACCATCGCGAGTGCTCCCAGCGCCGCGACCGAGACGTACGCCGTAGCCCACGTCGTGCCGGTGAGCAGGGCCAGGAAGGGGATCGCGGAGAGCACCTGACCGAGTTGGCCGCAGATGCCGGTGAGTTGGGTCAGCAGGGGCACGCGTTGCGGGGCGAACCAGTGCGGGACGAGACGCAGCACCGAGATGAACGTGACGGCGTCGCCGAGCCCGACCACCGCCCGTGCCCCGATGGCCAACGGCAGCGACGTCGTCAGCGCCAGCGCCAGTTGCCCGGTCGCCATCAATGCGGCGCCTGCCACGATCAAGATCCGCGACCCGTACCGGTCGAGCAGCAGGCCCGCGGGCACCTGGGCGGCGGCGTACACGATCGACCTGTAGGACCACGAAGGCCGACAGCATTCCGGGGCTCGCCGCGAAGCGGTCGGCGGCGCTCAGCCCCGACACGCCCAGCGTGGTGCGGTGGAGCACGGCGACGATGTAGGCCAAGAGGCCGGTTGTCCAGACAATCCACGCACGCACTGGACTCATGCTTGCGTATCCGCTGCCCCGCGCGCCAATCATCGCCGCTACGGCCGCGTGCCCGCAAACTTCTGGTGCGGGTAACATTGAATTCGTGGATTTTTGCGGAACGGAGTCCTACAGTCCTTTGAACTGGTCTTTAGGAGTATGTCGAGTTGGCTGAATATCGGCTTCAGGAGCTGGCGAGCTTGTCTGGAGTCAGCGCCCGCAACATTCGTGCGTACCGTGGACGCGGTCTGCTCGATCCTCCGCGCCGGGAGGGGCGATCGGCGGTCTACGACGACCACCACCTGTCCCAGCTCCGGACGATCAACGAACTGCTGCGCAAGGGCTTCACCTCCGCGCACATCGCCGAGTTCTTCGCCACCACCCGCCAGGGACACAACCTCGCGGACATCCTCGGATTGCAGCAGGCGATCTTCGGCCGCCACCGGTCCACGAACACCGTCGCGCTCGACATCGATCCAGAAAGCGAAGAGGCACTCCGACTGGTGGCGCACGGACTGGCCGAGGTCGTCGGGGACAAGCTGACGTTGGTCGACCCCGGGATCACGGAGATCGTCACCCAGGTCTCCGATCAGCTGGCGTACGTCCGGACCATCCTGAGGATCGCCGACGGTATCGGTGCGGCGCTCGGCTCGGTCGCCACTGCCGTCGTCAGTGCGTGGGACGACAGTGTGACGGCGCGCTTCGGGACCAACTACGTACCTCGGCCCGAGGAAATGGCCGAGCTGCAAGGGATGATCACCGACTACCGCACGCTGGGCTGTCGCGTCGTCGCGGCGAAGTTCTCCGCCGCACTACAGTGCCGTCTGGTGACGGCGGTGGCCGAACGCACCACCGAGATCGTCCTGAGCGGTGACTGGGACCCGAACCACGCCTAGACGCGGGTGGCGGCGGGGTCTCCGCCGAAACGTTGGGCCAGCCACACTGGAATGATCGCCAACACCGTGAGCGCGGCCGCCACGACGTTGATCACCGGAGCCTGATTGGGACGGAACAGGTTTCCGAAGATCCAGATCGGGAGTGTCTGCACCGTCGGGCCCGCCGTGAAGGTGGTCACCACGATCTCGTCGAAGCTCAGTGCGAACGCCAAGATCGCTCCCGCGACTAGCGCGCCCCGCATCATCGGGAAGGTCACGTAGCGGAAGGTCTGCAACGACGTCGCGCCCAGGTCGGCGGATGCGTCGTCGAGTTGCGTGCCCAGTCGGCGCAGCCGGGCCTGCGTGTTGTTGAAGACGATGACGATGCAGAACGTCGCGTGGCCGACGATGACGGTGGCCAGACCCAACGTGATACCCAGCGCGGAGGTGAACGTGGCGTTCAGCGCGATGCCGGTGACGATGCCTGGCAACGTGATCGGTAGCACCACCAGGAAGCTGACGGTGTTGCGTCCGAAGAACTCGTAGCGTTGCACCGCGAAGGCAGCCATGGTGCCGAGCACCAACGCGATCGCCGTGGCGCCGAGCCCCACCACCACCGAGTTTGCCAGCGAGGTCCACATCCCTTCGCTGTTCCACGCGACGGCCCACCAACGCAACGTGAACCCGCTCGGGGGGAACGCGAACGTCCGTGAGGCGTTGAAGGCGTTGAGTACGACGAGAAGCAGTGGTGCATAAAGGAATACCAGCACCACAACTGTCCACGCCTTGACGGCTCCGCGCGCCCAGGGTGAGAGCATCAGACGTTCTCCAGCGCGCCCGTGCGGCGCATGGCGAGCAGGTACAGCACGATGGCGGCCAGTGGGATCAGTGATAGCGCCGCGGCCAGCGGTTGGTTGTTCGCGGTGATCAGCTGACCGTAGATGATGTTGCCGAGCAGTTGCGACTTACCGCCCACGATCGTCACGGCGATGTAGTCCCCGAGCGACAGCGAGAACGTGAAGATCGACCCAGCGGCAATACCGGGAAACACCAACGGCGCCATGACCATTCGCAGCGTCGAGCCGGCAGATGCGCCGAGGTCCGAACTGGCGTCGATCAAGGCGTCGGGGACTCGCTCGAACGCCGCGAACACCGGGATGACCATGTACGGCAGCCACAGGTAGGTCAGCGTGACGACCGTCGCCGTCAACCCGTACCCGGGCGTGTACCCGGTACCCCATTCGAGCGGGCCGCCCGGTGAAAACAACATGCGCCAGGCGTAAGCCTTCACCAGATAGCTGGCCCACAAGGGCGTGGTCACCGCAACGACCAGCAGCAACCGCGTGCGCGGCGACGCCACTTTGGCCATGTACAGCGCCAGCGGCACGGCCAGCACGATGCAGCAGACCGTCACCAATAGTGCGACGCCGACCGTACGCAAAGTCACGACGCGGAACACCTCGTCGGTGAGCACGCGCACGACGTTGTCGCCGGTGAACGTGTGGACCACCGCGCCGGTGAACGAGTCGGTGGTCCAGAACGCCGAGACCAGCAGTACGGCAAGCGAACCCAGATACGCCACCACGAGCCAGGCCAAAGGCGGCACCAATAGCAACGCCAGTGCCGCCCTGCGCCCAACCGTGAGTGAGGTGGGCGCCGCTACCGTCACCCCTTGATCTGCTGCCATTTGTTGACCCACTCGTCGTAGGTCGTGCAGTTGTCGCCGCTCCCGTCGACGCACTGCTTCTGCGGCGTCGTCCAGTAGTGGATCTGCGAGGCGTACTTCTCGTCGGTCGCGTGGTAGAGCTCGCAGAAGTCCTTCTCGGCGGTGTGTTCACAGGCCTTGGTCTGCGCGGGAGCCTCGCCGAAGTACTCGGCAACCTGCGCGTTGACCTCTGGCGAGGTGATCCAGTTCATCCACTTGTACATGCAGTTGGGATGCGCGGCCTTCGACGAGATCATCCAGGTGTCGGACCAGCCGGTCGATCCCTCCTTCGGGATGATCGCGTTTATCTGCACCTTGTTCTCGCTGCCGATCGTGTTGGCGATCACTTGCCATGTCGTGCCGATCACCGACGTGCCCGATTCGAACGCCTGAACTTCCTTGGTGTAGTCCGACCAGTACTCGCTGACGTTCTCCCTCTGCGCCTTGAGCAGGTCGACGGCGGCGTCGAGTTGTTCGGAAGTCAGCGAGTAGGGATCCTTGATACCCAACTCCGGCTTGGCCTTCGAGAGATACAGCGCCGCGTCGGCGATGTAGATGGGCGAGTCGTAGGCTGTCACCTTGCCCTTGTACTTTCCCGCGTCGGTGAAGACCGCGCCCCACGAGTCGGGGGCGTCCGTGACGGTTGCGATGTTGTACATCAACAGGTTTGCACCCCAGCCATGGGGGATGCCGTACATCTGGCCGTCGACCGAGTTCCACGGCCGGTCCTTGAGGAACGGCGTGATGGTCGCGTAGTTGGGCACCAGGGAGGTGTTCACCGGGGCGACGTCGCCGCCGTAGATCATCCGAAGCGACCCGTCACCCGACGCGGAGACGCCGTCGTACTGACCCGTGCGGATGAGCTGGAGCATCTCGTCGGAGGTATTGCCGAGCTTGACGTTGACCTGGCAGCCGGTCTCCTTCTCGAACGGGGTCACCCAGTCGACCGCCGGATCGTTGGAGCCGTCCTCCGCATAGCCCGCCCACGCGATCAGATTGAGCTCGCCCTCGCCCTCGCCGACCGTGCTCAGGGGCTCCATCTTGGGCGGTGCCTGGCGATTGCCGCCGGACTGCGAACTCGAGCACGCGACGACGAGGGCCGCGCACGCGGCAAGGGTGAATCCCAGCCGCAGCACAGTGGGTTTCATGGGCGCTCCAATCTCGGTGTGGGGTAAGGGTCTTCAGTCGGAGAGGTCGTGTACGGCGGTGTCTGGCCACGCCAGCGTGACCGTGCTGCCGTGGGCCAGGTCGGCGGGCACGGCGGAGGTCGAGTTGAGCACCGTGGCGGTGAGCGTGATGCCGGACGCGGCGACTGCTGCAACGCGGGTGGTGGGACCGCCGTAGATCACCTCGCTCACCGTGGCGTCGACGGAGTGGGTGCCCGGTTCGGCGGGGGCGCCCGCAGCGAGTACGGCGATCCGTTCCGGGCGCACCGCGAGGGGTCCGGCCCGTCCGACGAGCGCGGTGGCATCGTCGCCGTCGAGCACGTTGGAGGTGCCGACGAAGTCGGCGACGAAGCGGTTTGCGGGGTGCTCGTATACGTCGCGCGCCTTGCCAATCTGCTCGATGCGTCCCGCGTTGAACACCGCAAGCCGGTCGCACAACGTCAGCGCCTCATCCTGGTCGTGGGTGACGATGATGAACGTGATACCCACCTCGCGCTGTATCGCCTTGAGCTCCAGCTGCATTCGCTCCCGCAACTTGAGGTCGAGCGCGCCGAGCGGTTCGTCGAGCAGCAGCACGCGCGGCCTCCCGACGAGCGCACGAGCCAGTGCGACGCGCTGACGCTGCCCGCCCGACAGTTGCGCAGGCCGCCGCGCTGCCTGATCGGTGAGGCCCACCAGGTCGAGGGCGTCGGCAGTGCGTCGGCGGCGCTCGGACTTCGCGACGCCTCGGACCTTCATGCCGTACTCGACGTTCTGCGCCACCGTCATGTGCGGAAACAGTGCGTACTCCTGGAACACGGTGTTGACGTCCCGGAGGCGGGCGGGCAACCCGGTGACGTCCACGCCGCCGAGCCGGATGACGCCGGCGGTGGGTTGTTCGAATCCGGCGATCATGCGCAGCACGGTGGTCTTGCCCGACCCCGACGGGCCCAGGATGGCGAAGAGTTCACCATCGTCGACGGCCAGGTCGGCGTCGTCCACCGCGACTACGTCAGCGCCTCGTTCGGCGAACACCTTGCGCACGCCGACGAGTTCGATCTGCGGGCCGGTTGCCTGCGCGGCCGCGTCGAGCGTGCTCGACGGGCGGCGGGTTCCGAAGGCCATGGTTGATCCTATGAATTTCATCGGTGATGCCGCAGCTTCATTGCGGATTCCGCGAGTCGACGGCTCGGATCCGACGGGATTCGCAATGCGTGTCCGTGGCCTCGCCCGCAAGCGCCGGCCGCCACACGGCGGCAAGGGGTGTTGGAGATCTTGATGCAGATGTGACCAGTGGCGCTGATGAGAATATTGAGGTAGTTGTCATATTCTGTGTTTCATGGCGGTTTCTCGGCGCGTGGTGCTGAAGGCCACGCTGAGATACGGAGCCGCTGCGCCTGCGATCGTGGGACTGGGCGGGCTGCTCGCCGAGGCCGTCTCGACCGCGTTGAGCCCGGCGACGGCGTCCGCGGCACCCTTGGGTGTGCTGCTCGACTACGCCGCGGGCGTCATCCGGGCCGCCGACATCCGGGCGGCGGGCGCCCACGGCGCCATCAGGTACGTCTCCGACCGCCGCCCGGGCGGGGCATGGATGCTCGGGAAGCCGATCCAGCTGCCCGAAGCCCGCGACCTTTACCAGAACGGGCTGAAGATCGTCTCCTGCTACCAGTTCGGCAAGCAGGACAGCGCGGACTGGCTGGGCGGCCAGGCCGCGGGAATTCAGCACGCCAAGCGCGGCTGGCAGTTGCACGTCGCCGCAGGCGGTTCGTACGGCGCTCCGATCTACGCCTCGATCGACGACGACCCGTCGTACGCGCAGTACCAACAGCAGGTCGCGCCCTATCTGCGGGGCTGGGAGTCGGTGGTGGGGCACCAGCGGGTGGGCGTGTACGCCAACTCCAAGACCATCGACTGGGCACTTCAGGACGGGCTCGGCTCCTACTTCTGGCAACACAACTGGGGGTCCCCCAAGGGGTTCACCCACCCGGCCGCCCACCTACATCAGGTCGAGATCGACAAGCGCAGCGTCGGTGGTGTGGGTGTCGACGTCAACCACATTCTCAAGCCGCGCTTCGGCCAGTGGGACTAATGACTTACCGGTGAGTAATAGCAGCAGCAAAGAGATTGTCGATTTGTGCGGCGACGGCCAGACGCATCGCTAGCGGTTACCGCTTTTCTCGCCACCGCGACCGGTCGCCGGAATAGGTAAGAAAATCAACATAACGATTCGATAACAATACTGCCTTGATCTGCGCTGTTATGGCTACTCCAGCGTAACCACCCGCACGCAGGACGTTTGTCCCGCAAGCCGCGAGGGCGTTCGGAGGCCCGCGTTATCCAAGTTGTGGTTACTCGAGCGTAGTACTCGCCAGTAACCATTCTAGGGCCGAAGATTGTCCTGGCCCCTATGACAACCTTAATGCGGCTGGCCTATCCGCCGGGCTCTCCGCAAGGAGAGATCCACCGTGTTCCTCGAAGTCTGAGAGACGCCGGAGACCCACTCCGACAGTGTCGGGAGCCAGTCGAGATTCGACGCCGAATCGCACGACCCCATCGGGAGCCGGGGTCGACCGCCAGAGACGACCGTCCGAATACAAGCGATACGTGCTAGCGCACACCGAGGAGATGGCAAGACGTGACGATCAACGAACACGACAGGGTGTCCACCGGCAAGCACATGAAGTCCAGCGATGGTTCCGCCTCGCTGACCAGTGCACACGCCCTCGTCGACCTGCTCAACGCCGGCGAGCCATACGCGGTGGCCTTCGGTGGGCAGGGCAGCAACTGGCTGGAGAACCTCGAGGAGCTCATCAGCTCCGCCGGCATCGAATCCGAGCTGAGCGAGCTCGTCGGTGAGGCCGAACTCCTGCTCGAACCGGTGGCGCGCGAACTGGTCGTGGTGCGCCCGATCGGCTTCGAGCCGATGCAGTGGGTGCGTGCGCTGGCCGCCGACGAGCCGCTGCCGACCGCCAAGCAGTTGATCGTCACCGCGATCTCGGGCCCGGGCATCGTCCTGGCCCAGATGGCGGCCATCCGCGCCGTCGACGCGCCAGGGGCTCGATCTGGCGGGCACCCCGCCGGTCGCCATGGCGGGCCACTCCCAGGGCATCATCGCCGTCGAGTCGTTGAAGGCGAACGGCGCCCGCGACGCCGAACTGCTCGCGATGTCGCAGCTGATCGGCGCGGCCGGCTCGTTGATCTCGCGCAGGCGCGGCATGGTCGGGCGCGGTGACAAGTCGCCGATGGTGTCGGTGACCAACGTCGATCCCGAACGCATCGCCGAGCTACTCGACGAGTTCTCGCGGGACGTCCGCACGGTGCTGCCGCCGATCCTCTCGATCCGCAACGGCAGGCGCTCCGTCGTCATCACCGGCACACCCGAGCAACTGGCCCGCTTCGAGCTGTACTGCGGCAAGATCACCGAGAAGGAAGAGGCCGAGCGCAAGAACAAGCTGCGCGGCGGCGCGGTTTTTCGGCCCGTGTTCCAAGGGGTCCAGGTCGAGGTCGGCTTCCACACCCCGCGCCTGCAGGACGGCGTCGACTTCGTCGACGGCTGGGGTAGCAAGCTTGGACTCGACCGCGACCTGCTGCACTGGTTCACCCAGTCGATCTTCACCGAGCCAGTCGACTGGGTTGGTGAAGTGGAGCGTCTGCACGACGGCCGGTGCGAACTGGATCATCGACCTCGGACCGAGCGACACCATCACCCGCGTCACCGCCCCGGTGATCCGCGGCTTGGGGGTCGGCATCGTGCCCGCCGCCACCCGGGCAGGACAGCGCAACCTGTTCACCGTCGGCGCGGCGCCCGAGGTCGCGCCGGCCTGGTCGAGCTACGCACCGTCGGCGGTCACGTTGCCCGACGGCTCGGTCAAGCTCTCGACCAAGTTCACCCGGCTCACCGGGCGTTCGCCGATCCTGCTGGCCGGCATGACGCCGACCACCGTCGACGCGAAGATCGTCGCGGCTGCCGCCAACGCCGGACACTGGGCCGAGCTCGCAGGCGGCGGCCAGGTCACCGAGCCGATCTTCGACGCGCGCATCGAAGAACTCACGCAGCTGCTCGAGCCGGGCCGCGCCATCCAGTTCAACACCCTGTTCCTCGATCCGTACCTGTGGAAGCTGCAGGTCGGCGGAAAGCGCTTGGTGCAGAAGGCCCGTCAGTCGGGCGCACCCATCGACGGCGTCATCGTATCCGCCGGCATCCCCGATCTCGAGGAAGCCGTCGCGCTGATCGACGAGCTCAACTCGATCGGCATCAGCCACGTGGTGTTCAAGCCGGGCACCGTCGACCAGATCAAGTCCGTCATCAAGATCGCGGCCGAGGTCCCCGAGCGCGACGTCATCGTGCACATCGAGGGCGGCCGCGCCGGTGGCCACCACTCCTGGGAAGACCTCGACGACCTGCTCGTCTCGACTTACGGTGAACTTCGCAAGTGCCCCAACATCACCGTCTGTGTGGGTGGTGGCATCGGCACGCCGGAACAGGCCGCCGAATACCTGTCCGGCCGGTGGGCGGAGCAGTACGGCTTCCCGAAGATGCCGGTGGACGGCATCCTCGTCGGCACCGCCGCCATGGCCACCCTCGAGGCGACCACGTCGCCCGCGGTCAAGCAGATGCTGGTCGAGACCAACGGCACGGATCAGTGGGTCGGCGCCGGAAAGGCGCAGGGCGGCATGGCATCCGGGCGCAGCCAGCTCGGCGCCGACATCCACGAGATCGACAACACCGCATCGCGATGCGGGCGCTTGCTCGACGAGGTGGCAGGCGACGCCGACGCCGTCGCCGAACGCCGCGACGAGATCATCGCCGCCATGGCCGACACCGCCAAGCCGTACTTCGGCGACGTGGACGACATGACCTACCTGCAGTGGCTACAGCGGTACGTCGAGCTGGCCATCGGCGACGGTGACACCACGGCCGACACCAAGAAGGCCCATTCGCCATGGCTCGACGTCAGCTGGCGCGACCGCTTCGAGGAGATGCTGAAGCGCGCCGAGGCTCGGTTGCATCCGCAGGACTCCGGCCAGATCCAGAGCCTGTACGGCGTCGACGCCGAAGGCGAAGCGCTGCTTGAGGATCCGCAGCGGGCCATCGCCGCACTGCTCGCCCGCTACCCGGACGCGGAGGAGATCAAGCTGCATCCGGCCGACATCCCGTTCTTCATCACGCTGTGCAAGACGCTGGGCAAGCCGGTGAACTTCGTCCCAGTGATCGACAAGGACGTGCGGCGCTGGTGGCGTAGCGATTCGCTGTGGCAGGCGCACGATGCGCGGTACTCCGCCGACCAGGTGTGCATCATCCCGGGCACGGCCGCGGTCGCGGGCATCACGCGGGTTGACGAGCCGGTCGGGGAACTGCTCGACCGTTTCGAGCAGGCGTCCATCGACGAGGTGCTCGCCGCAGGCGGTCAGCCGATTCCCGTGGTGTCGCGCAGGCAGGCCCGTGCCGACGTGACCGGCCCGCTGGCTGTCGTGCTCGACTCGCCCGACGTGTTGTGGGCGGGCCGCGCTGCGATCAATCCGGTGCACCGCATCGGGGAGTCCGGCGAGTGGCAGGTCAGCGAGAATCGGATCGCCACCCACCCGTCCACGGGCGCCCGCCTCGAACTGACGGGCGAGCACGTGACGTTGAACGTGCCCCTTTCCGACATCTGGATCACCATCAGGTTCACGCTTCCGGAGTGCACGGTGGACGGCGGCATGCCCTTGGTGACCGCCGAGGACGCATCGGCCGCGATGCGGTCGGTGCTTGCCATTGCCGCCAATGTGGATGGCCCCGAAGCACTTCCGACTGTTGACCGGTGGTAGCACCACCGTCACCGTGTCCTGGGATCCGGAGGAGGTAGCTGACCACACCGGAGTCACCGCGACATTCGGCGGAGCCCTCGCACCCGGGCTTACGCTGGTGCCCGACGCACTCGTCGGCCGCTGCTGGCCCGCCGTCTTCGCGGTCATCGGCTCGGCGCTCACCGACGACGGCTTCCCGGTCATCGAAGGTCTGCTCAGCCTGGTCCACCTCGACCACGCCGCGCACCTTCTTGCCACGATGCCGAATGGCAAGGCTGAACTATCCGTCACGGCAACGGCTTCGGCGGCGGTCGATACCGAGGTCGGGCGCGTCATCCCGGTGTCGGTAACCATCGCCGACGGCGACGGCACCGTGGTGGCCACCCTGGAGGAGCGGTTCGCGATCCGCGGCCGCACCGGCGCGGTCGAACTGTCCGACCCACCGCGGGCGGGCGGAGCGATCACCGACAACGCCACCGACACGCCGCGCCGCCGGCGCCGTGACGTCACCGTCACCGCCCCCACCGACATGAGCGCATTCGCAGTGGTGTCCGGGGACCACAACCCCATCCACACCGACCGGGCCGCCGCCCTGCTGGCGGGCCTGAAATCGCCCATCGTGCATGGCATGTGGCTGTCGGCCGCGGCCCAACACGTGGTGACGGCGACCGACGGGCAGGCCACTCCGCCGGCCCGACTGGTCGGCTGGACGTCGCGCTTCCTGGGCATGGTGCTGCCGGGCGACGACATCGAGTTCCGCGTCGACCGCGTCGGCATCGACCGTGGCGCCGAGATCATCGAGGTCACCGCGAAGGTCGACAACGAACTGGTCATGGCGGCCACCGCGCAGCTTGCTGCGCCCAAGACCGTGTACGCATTCCCGGGCCAGGGCATCCAGCACAAGGGCATGGGCATGGAAGTCCGCGCCCGGTCAAAGGCCGCCCGCAAGGTGTGGGACAGCGCCGACAAGTTCACCCGCGACACGCTGGGCTTCTCGGTACTGCACGTGGTGCGCGACAACCCGACCAGCCTGATCGCCAGCGGCGTGCACTATCAGCACCCCGAGGGCGTGCTGTACCTGACGCAGTTCACCCAGGTCGCGATGGCCACGGTGGCTGCGGCGCAGGTGGCTGAGATGCGCGAGCAGGGTGCATTCGTCGAGGGCGCGATCGCGTGCGGTCACTCCGTCGGCGAGTACACCGCGCTGGCATGTGTGTCGGGCGTTTACGAGCTCGAGGCACTGCTCGAGGTGGTGTTCCACCGCGGTTCGAAGATGCACGACATCGTGCCCCGCGACCAGCGCGGCCGTTCCAACTACCGCCTCGCGGCGATCCGGCCCTCGCAGATCGACCTCCCCGACGCCGACGTCACGTCGTTCGTCGCCGAGATCGCTGAGCGCACAGGTGAATTCCTGCAGATCGTGAACTTCAACCTGCGGGGCTCGCAGTACGCCATCGCCGGTACGGTCCGCGGCCTGGAGGCATTGGAGGAAGAGGTCGAGCGGCGTCGCGAGATAAGCGGCGGCAAGCGGTCGTTCATCCTGGTGCCCGGTATCGATGTGCCGTTCCACTCGAGCGTGCTGCGCGTGGGCGTCGACGACTTCCGTCGCAGCCTGGAGCGCGTCATGCCGCGCGACAAGGATCCCGAGCTGATCATCGGGCGTTACATCCCGAACCTGGTGCCGCGGCCGTTCACGCTGGACCGCGATTTCATCCAGGAGATCCGCGACCTGGTGCCGGCCGAGCCGCTCGACGAGGTCCTCGCCGACTACGACACCTGGCGGAACGAGAAGCCGCGCGAGCTGTGCCGCAAGGTCGTCATCGAGCTGTTGGCCTGGCAGTTCGCCAGTCCCGTCCGCTGGATCGAGACGCAGGACCTGCTGTTCATCGAGGAGGCCGCGGGCGGCCTGGGCATCGAGCGGTTCGTCGAGATCGGCGTGAAGTCGGCGCCGACCGTCGCAGGATTGGCGACCAACACGCTCAAGCTGCCCGAGTACTCGCACAACACCACCGAGGTCCTCAACACGGAGCGCGACGCCGCCGTGCTGTTCGCGACCGACACGGATCCGGAACCGGACCACGACGATGAGCCCGCCGAGTCGGCCCCCGTGGCCGAGGCGGCTCCGACCGCGTCCGCTCCCGCGGCTCCGGCGCCGGCGGCCCCCGCCGCGCCGTCGGGCGGTCCTCGCCCGGATGACATCGCCTTCGGTGCCGACGACGCCACGCTGGCGCTCATCGCGCTGTCGGCGAAGATGCGCCTCGACCAGATCGAGCCCTTGGACTCCATCGAGTCGATCACCGACGGTGCGTCCTCGCGACGCAACCAGCTGTTGGTCGACCTCGGTTCGGAGCTCAACCTCGGCGCGATCGACGGCGCGGCCGAAGCCGATCTGGCCGGGCTGAAGTCGCAGGTGACCAAGCTGGCTCGCACGTACAAGCCTTACGGCCCAGTGCTTTCGGACGCGGTCAACGATCAGCTGCGCACGGTGCTCGGCCCGTCAGGCAAGCGGCCGGCGACCATCGCGGAGCGGGTCACGAAGACCTGGGAACTCGGCGAGGGCTGGGTCAAGCACGTGACCATCGAGGTCGTGCTGGGCACGCGTGAGGGCAACAGCGTGCGTGGTGGGGCCCTTGGCGGGCTGCACGATGGTGCGCTGCCGGACGCGGCCACCGTCGACAAGGTCGATCGACGCCGCGGTCGTCGCCGTTGCCGGTCGTCAGGGTGTAGGTGTGTCCATGCCGTCCGCAGGCGGCGGGGCCGGCGGTGTCGTGGATTCGGCGGCGCTCACCGAGTTCGCCGAACAGGTCACGGGCCGCGACGGCGTGCTGGCCAATGCGGCCCGGCTCATCCTCGGTCAGCTTGGGGTGGACGAGCCGGTCAGCGTCGAGGAGACGGTCAGCGACGCCGACCTCATCGATCTGGTCACCGCCGAACTCGGCTCGGACTGGCCACGTTTGGTCACGCCCGCGTTCGACGGCCGCAAGGCCGTGGTGTTCGACGACCGCTGGGCCAGCGCCCGCGAAGACCTCGCACGGCTGTGGTTGGTGGACGATGGCGACATCGACGCCGACTGGGCGCGGACTGTCGGAACGCTTCGAAGGTGCCGGTCACGTCGTGGCCGCCCAGGCCAGCTGGTGGCAGGGCAAGGCTTTGGCGGCGGGGCGCAACATCCACGCCACGCTGTACGGTCGTGCCGCCGCTGGAGCCGAGAGTCCCGAGAAGGGTGGCTACGCCAACGAAATCGCGGTGGTGACGGGCGCCTCGAAGGGGTCGATCGCCGCATCGGTCGTGGCGCAGCTGCTCGAGGGTGGGGCGACGGTCATCGCCACCACGTCGAAGCTGAACGACGACCGGCTGGCGTTCTACCGCACGCTCTACCGGGACAACGCCCGGTTCGGCGCGAAGCTGTGGGTGCTGCCCGCCAACATGGCGTCCTACACCGACATCGACGCGCTGGTGGCCTGGGTTGGCAACGAGCAGTCCGAAAGCCTTGGGCCGCAGTCGATCCACCTCAAGGACGGTCTGACGCCGACGCTGCTGTTCCCGTTCGCGGCACCGCGCGTGGCGGGCGATCTGTCCGATGCGGGCGCGCGCTCCGAGATGGAGATGAAGGTGCTGCTGTGGGCCGTGCAGCGGCTCATCGGCGGACTGTCACACATCGGGTCCGAGCGCGACATCGCGTCGCGGCTGCACGTGGTGCTGCCGGGCTCGCCCAACCGCGGCATGTTCGGTGGAGACGGCGCCTACGGCGAGTCGAAGTCGGCGCTTGACGCGGTCGTGTCCCGCTGGAAGGCGGAGTCGTCGTGGGCGCAACGCGTTTCGCTGGCGCACGCGCTGATCGGCTGGACCAAGGGCACCGGTCTGATGGGTCACAACGACGCCATCGTCGGTGCGGTCGAGGAGGCGGGCGTCACCACCTACTCGACGGACGAGATGGCGTCGATGCTGCTCGCGCTGTGCGACGTCGAGTCCAGGGTCGCCGCGGCGCGCGAGCCGCTGAAGGTCGACCTCACCGGCGGATTGGGCGACATCGAGCTCGACATGTCCGAACTGGCCGCCAAGGCCCGCGAGGAGATGAACGGCGGCCCGGGCGAGAACACAGCTGACGAGGGCGACGAGCTCGGCACGGTCGCCGCACTTCCGTCCCCGCCGCGCGGGTACGCCTCGGCGCCGCCGCCCGAGTGGGCCGACCTCGACGTCGACCCGGCCGACCTGGTCGTGATCGTCGGTGGTGCGGAGCTCGGTCCCTACGGCTCCTCGCGCACGCGTTTCGAGATGGAGGTCGCCGGGGAGCTGTCGGCGGCGGGCGTACTCGAGCTGGCCTGGACGACCGGGCTGGTGAAGTGGGAGGACGATCCCAAGCCGGGCTGGTACGACACGGAGTCCGGCGACCTCGTCGACGAGGGCGAGCTCGTGGAGCGCTACCACGACATCGTCATCGAGCGGGTCGGCATCCGCGAGTTCGTCGACGACGGGGCGATCGACCCGGATCACGCGTCGCCGCTGCTGGTTTCGGTGTTCCTGGACAAGGACTTCACCTTCGTGGTGTCGTCTGAGGCCGATGCGCGCGGGTTCGTGCAGTTCGACCCGGAGCACACCGTGATCGCGCCCGTGCCCGGACAGCGGCGACTGGCAGGTCACTCGCAAGGCGGGCACCGAGATTCGGGTGCCGCGCAAGGTGAAGCTGTCGCGGACCGTCGGTGCGCAGATCCCCACCGGGTTCGACCCGAAGGTGTACGGCGTCAGTCAGGACATGGCGAGCTCGATCGACCGGGTGGCGTTGTGGAACCTCGTCACCACGGTCGACGCGTTCCTGTCGGCCGGGTTCACCCCGACCGAGCTCATGCGTTGGGTGCACCCGAGCCTGGTCGCCAGCACGCAGGGCACCGGCATGGGCGGCATGACGTCGATGCAGACGATGTACCACGGCAACCTGCTCGGTCAGAACAAGCCGAACGACATCCTGCAGGAGATCCTGCCGAACGTCTTCGCAGGCCACGTCGTGCAGTCGTATGTCGGCAGCTACGGCGCGATGATCCACCCGGTCGGCGCGTGCGCCACGGCGGCGGTCTCGGTCGAAGAGGGCGTCGACAAGATCCGGCTCGGCAAGGCGGAATTCGTGGTCGCCGGCGGTTACGACGACCTGACGCTGGAGGCCATCATCGGCTTCGGTGACATGGCCGCGACCGCGGACACCGAGGTGATGCGGGCGAAGGGCATCAGCGACTCGAAGTTCTCGCGAGCCAACGACCGCCGTCAGGCTCGGGTTCGTCGAGGGCCAGGGTGGTGGCACCATTCTGCTGGCTCGCGGTGACCTCGCCGTGCGGATGGGTCTGCCGGTGCTGGCGGTGGTCGGCCTACGTCTCGTCGTTCGCCGACGGTGTGCACACGTCGATTCCGGCTCCGGGCATCGGCGCGCTCGCCGCGGGCCGTGGCGGTCGGGAGTCGCAGCTGGCCAAGTCGTTGGCCAAGCTCGGCGTCGGTGCGGACGACATCGCCGTGATCTCGAAGCACGACACGTCGACGCTCGCCAACGATCCCAATGAGACCGAGCTTCACGAGCGGCTCGCCGCAGCGATGGGTCGCTCCTCGGGGGCGCCGTTGTTCATCGTCAGCCAGAAGAGTCTGACCGGTCACTCGAAGGGTGGGGCGGCGGCGTTCCAGATGATGGGCATGTGCCAGATCCTGCGCGACGGCGTCATCCCGCCGAACCGCAGCCTGGACTGTGTCGACGACGAGCTGGCCAGCTCCGCCACTTCGTGTGGGCGCGCGAGACCCTGCGGCTGGGCGAGAAGTTCCCGCTGAAGGCCGGTCTGGTGACCAGCCTCGGGTTCGGCCACGTCTCGGGCCTGATCGCGCTGGTGCACCCGGAGGCGTTCCTGGCGGCCGCTGGATCCTCAGCAGCGCGAGGACTACCGGCGCCGGGCCAACGATCGGGTGCTCGAAGGCCAGCGCAGGTTGGCGTCGGCCATCGCGGGCGGTCCGTCGCTCTACGAGAGGCCGGCCGACCGACGCTTCGACCACGAGGCCCCGGAGAAGAGGCAGGAAGCTGCCATGCTGCTCGATCCGGAGGCACGACTGGGCGAGGACGGCTGGTACGGGCGGTCATGAGCGCTTGCGCGAAGAGCATTGGTCGTGTGAGCGCTTGCGAGGTGGGTCGACGGCATGAGCTACCTTTCCTCCCATGGGCATAGTCGGGGTAGGCATCGACCTGGTCTCCATTCCGGAGTTCGCTGACCAGGTCGACCAGCCGGGCACCGTGTTCGCCGAGACGTTCACCCCCGGTGAGCGCCGCGACGCCGCGGACAAGAGTTCGTCGGCGGCACGGCACCTGGCGGCTCGGTGGGCGGCCAAGGAGGCCGTGATCAAGGCGTGGTCGAGTTCGCGGTTCAGCAAGCGTCCGATGCTTCCTGAGGGCATTCACCGCGACATCGAGATAGTCACCGACATGTGGGGACGGCCGCGGGTCCGGCTCACGGGCGCCATCGCCGAGCACCTCAAGGACATCACCATCCACTTGTCCTTGACTCACGAAGGCGACACCGCCGCGGCGGTGGCGGTCCTGGAATACGGCGTCGAAGCCGACTGAGGCCGGTTCCGCACCGCGAGTGTGACGTGTCGCCGGGCGCCGCGGCGCAGGATTCCGGCACTTTGGGCACGTTCGCGCGCATCGGGAAGCGACTAGCCTCGGTCGGGTGAGTGATCTCGTCGCCCGTGTCAAAGCTGTGCTGCCGTCCGTGCGTTCCGATCTCGATGCGCTGATCCGCATCGAGTCGGTATGGGCCGATCCCGCGCGCCGTGGCGAGGTGCACCGCAGCGCCGAAGCCGTGTCGAAGCTGTTGTCGGACGCTGGTTTCGGCGACATTCGGACCGTCAACGCCGGGGGAGCGCCGGCGGTCATCGCACGGCATCCCGCCCCGCCGGGAGCGCCGACCGTGCTGTTGTACGCCCATCACGACGTCCAGCCCGAGGGCGATGCCGCGCAGTGGACGTCTCCGCCGTTCGAACCCACCGAACGCGACGGCCGGCTCTACGGCCGGGGTAGTGCCGACGACAAGGCCGGTATCGCAACGCATTTGGCGGCCTTCCGCGCGCATGGTGGCGCGCCCCCGGTTGGGGTGACGGTATTCGTCGAGGGTGAGGAGGAGTCCGGGTCGCCGTCGCTGGGGACGCTGCTCGCCGAGCACCGGGACCTGCTCGCCGCCGACGTGATCGTGATCGCCGACTCCGACAATTGGAGCACGGAGATCCCGTCGCTGACGGTGTCGTTGCGGGGACTGGTGGACTGCGTCGTGGAGGTGGCCACGCTCGATCACGGGCTGCATTCGGGGATGTGGGGCGGAGTGGTGCCGGATGCGTTGAGTGTGTTGGTGCGGGTGCTCGCCAGCCTGCACGACGACGATGGCAACGTCGCGGTGGCCGGTCTGCACGAAGCGACCGCTGCCGATGTCGAGATGTCGCCGGAGCGCGTCCGCTCCGACACTGGCCTGCTGGACGGGGTGTCGGAGATCGGGTCCGGCGCTGTGGCCCAACGTCTTTGGGCCAAGCCGGCGATCACCGTCATCGGCATCGACACCACGCCCATTGCCTCGGCGTCCAACACGCTGATCCCGCGGGCGCGGGCCAAGGTCAGCATGCGTGTCGCGCCGGGCGGTGACGCACGTGCGCACCTGGCGGCGCTGACCCGGCACCTGGAGCAGTACGCGCCGTGGGGGGCGCAGATAACGGTGACGCCGGGCGACGTGGGGGAGCCCTACGCGATTGACGCGAAGGGCGCGGTGTACGACGCAGCGCGGTCGACGTTCCGGCAGGCATGGGGCGCCGCGCCGGTCGACGTGGGGGTGGGCGGGTCGATCCCGTTCATCGCCGAGTTCGCAGGGGCGTTCCCCGACGCCGCGATCTTGGTGACCGGCGTCGAAGACCCCGGCACGCAAGCGCACAGCATCAACGAGAGCCTGCACCTGGGGGTGCTGGAACGCGCCGCTACAGCCGAGGCCTTGCTCTTGGAAGCGTTGGGTCGCACCTAGACCGAGAGGTCACGCCGGAGCTTGGCGACGTGCCCGGTGGCCTTGACGTTGTACTGGGCGACCTCGATCTTGCCGTTCTCGTCCACGACGAACGTGGAACGGATGACGCCCTGAACTGTCTTGCCGTACATGGTCTTCTCGCCGAAAGCGCCCCACGCGCTCAACACCGTGCGGTCCGGATCTGACAGCAGCGGGAAGGTCAGGCCCTCCTTGTCACGGAACTTGGCGAGCTTCTCAGGCTTGTCGGGCGAGACGCCGAGGACGTTGAGACCCGCGTCCTTGAGTTGGGTGAGGCTGTCGCGGAAGTCGCAGGCCTGCTTGGTGCAGCCGGGGGTGGAGGCGGCCGAGTAGAAGTAGACGATGACCTTGCGCCCCTTGTAGTCGGACAGCTTCACCGTGTTGCCGTCGGCGTCGGGCAGGCTGAACGCAGGTGCTTTGTCGCCAGCCTTGAGGCGCGGGGTCGGAGGCATGCGGGAGTCCCTTCTGTCGGCCGGTGCACTCGGCTGCTCTAGGGTAGTGCGGCAGGACGGCGATGCGAGTTGGAGGGTTGACGTGGCGGACAGAGATCCCGACACCATCAAGCAGGAGATCGATACGGCCCGCGATCAGCTGGCCTCGACGGTCGACGCGCTTGCCGAGCGGGCAAATCCTCGCCGGATCGCCGACGATGCCAAGGCCGGGCTGGTGCAGTTCGTCAAGAAGCCCGCAGTGGCCATCTCGATCGCCGGGCTGGGCATCGTGGTACTGGTGGTAGCTGTCCGAAGGCTGAGGCAGCGCTGACTGCTGCGTCAGCGCCTGCGACCGAACCGGAACCAATCGGTCAATGAGAAGGTGGGCGGGTTCGCGGTGCGGCCGAGGCGGGTGCCCTCTGACACGTCTATGACGTGATGCGCGGCGATGTCGTCGTCGGGGCCGCCTGCCCGACGAGGCTGCCGAATACGGTGCGCTTACGATCGATATCAGCTAATCATCGGTACACCTATGCGAGGTGCGAGTCGGGCATGGTTTCAATGGCCGACAGCTAATGAACTCATGCCAGATACTCGTCCTCTATTTGCTGTTCGACCCGTATGAATCAGCAATGTCACACCCTACCGCAACGGAACGGGTAACCCTGTTACGCAGCAGAATGAGCCACCTGTGGTGATTTCAGCACATAATTCTCGAAATCGGCAGGCGGCTGCTGACAATATCGAAACGAGGTCGACCCGCAATCTGTGGGTCATCGCTGGACGCGGTCGTTGATGACGTTTTGACCGGCGTCCGTGGCGACGCTAGGGGCAAACGTTTGGCGTGAGCGAATTCCGAGGAAATCGCATCAATTATTGATCACGTAAAGACGCTGACGGATCGCCGAAAGACGTATGGTGTGAATCACCTAGCGTCGGTTTCCGGAGGCATGCCATGGGGCAATTCACGGGTGGACCGTGGCAACGGTTCGCGGTTCGGTTGGGCGTGGCAGTCGCGGCGATCTCGATGGTTTGCTCGGGCGCTATGCAGTTCGTCGACGCGACGCCGAAATCCGTCGCGATCGAGGTGGCGCCCACCGCCGCGATCAGCCAGACTCCAACCACTGTCGGGGTCGCCGATTCGGCAATGTACTTCTACTCCCAGGACCAGATCGAGAAGACACTGGACGCCCTTCAGGCGATGGGCGTGCAGAACGTTCGGATCATGATCCCCTGGGCCGGGGTGCAAGTGTTGGGCCCCAACAGCTACATATGGCAAAACCTCGATTGGGCGGTCGACGCCGCCAATGCCCGAAACATGGGCGTGCTCGGTGTGCTCGAAAAGACTCCATGGTGGGCAGGGACTCCGTCCTACAGTGGGCACTCGGACCCGCAGGAGTACGCGAAGTGGGCGGGCGCGGTGGCTGAACGTTACGCCGGCAGGATTTCGGCTTACGAGATCTGGAACGAGCCGAATTCCAAACTGTTCTACGATCCGGTCGACCCCGCGGCGTACACCGAACTACTGAAGGCCGCGTACCCCGTCATCAAGGAAGCCGATCCGGCGGCGATCGTCGTCGGCGGGGTAGTCGCCTCGCTCATCAACGTCGGGCAATTCACCATGAATCCGGTCGACTTCGTCGCCGGAATGTACGACGCAGGTGCACACGGGTACTTCGACGCGCTGTCATTCCACCCGTACAGCTACACCCTTCTATTCTCTCAGGGCGCTGGCCAGGCGGCCTCTCCGATGCGTCAGCTCATGGCCATCAGGGAGCTGATGGTCGAACACGGCGACGGACTGCTCAAGGTCTGGGCCACCGAATACGGGCAGCCCACCTCCGAAGGTTCCGAGCAAGAGCAGGCCGACTTCACCGAGGACTTTCTGAACTCCTGGCAGACCGTCGAGGGCACTGGGCCGATCTTCCTCTACACGACACGCGACATCGACTCGGCCAGCATCCTCCCGTCGGAAACCCTCGGCCTCTTCTTCGACAACGGGCAACCGAAGCTGGCGGCCTACGTCGTCGCCGCATTCCTCGGTTCCTTGCCACCGGGGCCTTTGCCGGACGACCGCTCCCTTCTCGCTCGCCTCGCGGCGGCCGCTCGCGAATTGGTGCGCATCACTGGGGAAGTCATCCAATTCGGCGTGCAGGCCACGGTCGGCGTCATCCAATACTTGGTGACGTCGACGGTGGCGTGGATCAGGGGTGTGGCCAACTTCGCGGTCGACGTCGTCCAAGCTGGGGTGCAGGCGATTCGCGACATCGTGGATCGGATCACGAACGGCCCATCGCCACCGGCCATGGCCGTCGCCACCTTGTCCGACGGCTCGGCGCCTGCCGCGCTCCGTGCGACGCAACCGTCGGCCAATGCGATCGATCCCGCCGCGCAGCGGTTTTCCGCGAAGGCGGGAGCAGTGGACGTCGGCGACACGCCGGAGGCCGGAATTGTGAGTGCCGTCGAAACCGATGACGTTCCCGTGGGTGTGGTGACCGCTGGAGGTCAGGGCGACGCAATCGATGTCGACCAACAGGAAGCGGCCGAGCCCACGACGGCGGCCGAGCCCGACGACGGCGGCCAAGCCCACGACGGCGGTGAAGCCGTCCGAGGACCCGGACCCTTCGAAGCGACACACCGCCACACTCAGCAAGACGGCAATCAAGCCATCGCAGGCCAACAAGAAGGACGAGCCCGAATCGACGTCACAGGCGAAGCCCGCAGCCGCCGGCGGGGATGGCTCGGCGACCGACGGCGCAGATGAGGGCGGCTCGGAAGACTGAACGAGGCGGACCAGAGATCCCGACACGGTCAAGCAGGAGATCGATACGGCCCGCGATCAGCTGGCCTCGACGGTCGACGTGCTTGCCGAGCGGGCAAATCCTCGCCGGATCGCCGACGATCCCAAGGCCGGGCTGGTGCAGTTCGTCAAGAAGCCCGCAGTGGCCATCTCGATCGCGGGGCTGGGCATCGTGGTACTCGTGGTAGCTGTCCGGACGCTGAGGCAGCGCTGACTGTTGCTGTCAGCGCCTGCGACCGAATCGGAACCAGTCGGTCAATGAGAAGGTGGGCGGGTTCGCCGTGCGGCCGAGGCGGCTGCAGTCGTGCACGACCACGGCGCGATGCGCGGTGACGTCGTCGTCGGGGTGATTGTCCGGCGAGGCTACGGTACGCGATGCCTTGGCGGTCGCCATCAGCTAAGCCTCGTTTCATCTTTGCTGGGTGTGGCCGGGCTGGCATTAACGGCCCGACAGCTAACAAAATCAAGCCGATGGTATCGGTCATGTCGGTACCTCCGCTGTGTATGTCAGTTATCTCACACCCGTACCTTTCGACCCCGTCGTGGCTGGTCCGTCGCCGAAAACTGACGCGCATGCTGGTCTTCAGCACATATTTGAGAAAATGGCTCGACCATCGACAACGATATCGACACCAGGATTCACCGCAATTTGGTCAGCTTCGCTAGAAACGACCATTGGTGACGCTTTGGTCCCAGGCTTCGGCGACGTGAAGAGCAATCGGCGGGCGCGGGCGAAGTTTCGACGTCGATAACGTCGATCAATGATCGTGTTAACTTTCAGCGTATTCACGATCGACGGGTCGTGATGCACGTAATGTCCTTTTCCGGAGGCGCGCATGAGGCAGTTCACGAGTAAGCCGTTACGACGGTTCGCAGTTCGGTTGGGTGTGGCAGTCGCGGCGATCTCGATGGTTTGCACGGGCGCTACGCAATTGGTCGTCGCGGCGCCGAAATCCGTCGCGATCGAGGTGGCTGCCCACCGCCGCGATCAGCCAGACCCCTACCACTGTCGGGGTCGCCGATTCGGCAATGTTCTTCTACACCCCCGATCAGATCGACAAGACGCTCGACGGCCTCCAGGCGATGGGCGTGCAGAACGTGCGGATCATGATCCCCTGGGCCGTGGTGCAAGCGTTTGGTCCCGACTTCTACTACTGGGACAGAGTCGATGCCATGGTCGACGCCGCGAATGCCCGAAACATGGGCGTGCTCGGCGTGCTCGAAAAGACTCCATATTGGGCAGGGACCCCCTTCCTCAACGGGCAGCCAGACTCGCCGCAGCAATACGCGAATTTCGCGGGTCAGGTGGCCGAACGGTACAAGGGCAAGATCTCGGCCTACGAAATCTGGAATGAGCCGAACGGCAAGGCTCTTCCTCGACCCCGTCGACCCCGCCGCATATACCGAACTACTGAAGGCCGCGTACCCCGCGATCAAGGAAGCCGATCCGTCGGCGACCGTCATCGGCGGCGTTCTGGGCGCGGTTCTCAACGGCGGCCAGTTCCTCATGAATCCGGTCGACTTCGTCGCCGGAATGTATGACGCAGGTGCGCACGGGTATTTCGACGCGCTGTCATTCCACCCGTACAGCTACACCCTTCCGTTCTCGCAGGGCGCTGGCCAGGCGGCCTCTCCGCTGCGTCAGCTCAGGGCCATCAGGGAGTTGATGGACCTAAACCGCGACGACAGGCTCAAGGTCTGGGCCACCGAATACGGGCAGCCCACCTCCGAGGGCTCCGAGCAGGAGCAGGCCGACTTCACCGAGGATTTCCTGAACTCCTGGCAGACCGAGGCCGGCACCGGGCCCGATCTTCCTCTACACGACACGCGACATCAATTCGGCCAGCACGGCACCCGACGAAACCCTCGGCCTCTTCTTCGACAACGGGCGACCGAAGCTGGCGGCCTTCGTCGTCGCCGCATTCCTCGACGCTAACCCGCCGGGGCCTCTGCCGGACGACCGCTCCCTCCTCGCCCGCCTCGCGGCGGCCGCGCGCGAACTGGTGCGCATCACAGGGGAAGTCATCCAATTCGGCGTGCAGGCCACGGTCGGCGTCATCCAATACTTGGTGACGTCGACGGTGGCGTGGATCAGGGGTGTGGCCAACTTCACGGTCGACGTCGTCCAAGCTGGGGTGCAGTTGGTTAGAGACATCGTGGATCGGATCACGAACGGCCCATCGCCACCCGCCACGGCCGTCGCCGCCTTGTCCGACGGCTTGGCGCCAGCCGCCCTCCGTGCGACGCAGGCGTCCGCCGCCGCGATCGACGCCGCCGCCCAGAAGGTCTCCGCCCAGGACGGACCCGTAGCCGTCGGTGATCCGGCGGAGGCCGGAACGGTGACTACCGTCGAAACGCCATCGACCGGGGAATCCGGCGATGTATCTGCGGGTGTGTTGACCGCCGTTGGTCAGAGTGACGCGACCGGTGTCCACCAGGAGGCGGCCGAGCCGACCACTGCGGAGATGCCCACGACGTCACCCGAACCCACGACGACAGCCAAGCCGACGACGTCAGCCGAGCCCACGACACCCCCGAAGCCGTCCGGCGGCTCGGACCTTCCGAAGCCGGACGTCGCGCTGAGCGAGCCGGTGAAGAAGACTGTCAAGCCGTCGCAGGCCAACAAGAAGGACGAACCCCTTTCGACGCCAAAGGCGAAGCACGCAGCCGCCGGCGGGGATGGCTCGGCGACCGACGGTGCCGAGACGGCCAGCACGGCGGGCTGAACGAGGCGGAGCGCTATCGCCCGGCTCGACGTGGCAATGCAAAACCGTGAGTTCGGTACGGGTAAACAGCGTTACGCTCACGATGGTTTGCACCCTCTTTAGAAGTAGGGATGGTCGCCATGGGCATTGCGACGCGCGTCAACGGTGTAGCGCCTGCAGAGGTTCCGCTTTCCGAAATCGATCTGGGCTCGGCGGAGTTCTGGCGGGAAACCGACGATTTCCGTGACGGCGCGTTCGCGACGTTGCGGCGTGAGGCACCGGTCTCGTTTTGGGGCGAACCTCCGGGGCCAGTGTTCGAGGCTGGTCCTGGCCACTGGGCGGTGACGAAGTTCGACGACGTCCATTTCGCAAGTCGTCATCCACATGTCTATAGCTCGCACCCCAACATCGGGATCAGCGACCTCGCGCCCGAGATCGCGGAGTTCTTCGGATCGATGATCGCGCTCGACGACCCGCGGCATCAGCGGCTACGCAACATCGTCAGCAGAGCGTTCACACCCAAGGTGGTCGCCCGGATCGAGGAATCTGTGCGCGATCGCGCGCGCCGGCTCGTCGACGCGATGATCACCGCGCATCCAGACGGCAGAGGCGAGCTTGTTTCCGATCTTGCCGCACCATTGCCGTTGCAGATCATCTGCGACATGATCGGCATCCCCGAGCAGGACGAGCAAAAGGTCTTTCACTGGACGAACGTGATCCTCGGTGCCAGCGATCCAGAGCTAGCGGCGGACTTCGAGGATTTCGCCAGCGCATCAATGGATTTCGCCGCCTATTCGACGGCCATGGCGGAGGACCGGCGGGCCCATCCACGCGACGACCTGACCACCAGCCTGGTCCAGGCCGAGGTCGACGGCGAGCGATTGACGTCGAGTGACATCGCCTCGTTCTTCATCCTGCTCGCCCTAGCGGGAAACGAAACCACGCGCAACGCGATCAGCCACGGCGTGCTTGCTCTGACGCGCCACCCCGAGGAGCGGCAGAAATGGTGGGCGGACTTCGACGGCTTGTCCCACACGGCCGTCGAGGAGATCGTGCGGTGGGCGTCTCCGGTGATCTACATGCGCCGCACCCTGACTCAAGACACGGAGCTCAGCGGGACCAAGATGCGCGAGGGGGACAAGGTGACGCTGTGGTACTCCTCAGCCAACCGCGACGAGTCCAAGTTCGCCAACCCGTGGGCCTTTGACGTCGGGCGAAACCCCAACCCACACCAGGGCTTCGGCGGCGGCGGCACGCACTTCTGCCTCGGCGCGAATCTGGCGCGCCGCGAGATCACCGTGACGTTCGACGAGCTGCGCCGCCGGATGCCCGACATCGTCGCGACCGAGGAGCCGGCGCGCCTCGAGTCGTCATTCATCCACGGCATCAAGCAGCTGGGGGTGGCCTGGATGCCACGCGACCGAAGTCGGTACCGGCAACGAATGGATGCCACGATCAGATCGGCCGTCAATCCCCGAGTGACAACGTGACGGGGCCGCCGCGTGCGTTCACCTTGTCGAGAACGCTTGATGGCACTCGAAATACTCGTCCTGGCGAGGCGGGCCAGGCCAGTGTCTTTCGGCTGATGATGTTGCCGTCTTGGCGCACGGTGATCTTGGGAATGCGTACTCGGGTGTCAGTCCACAGCAGGAGCCGTTTGCGCGCTGGTGGAGCGTCGCCTGGACGCAGGATCCCGGGTGTGATCCATCGCAGTGGTGGTTCTGCGAGGATGCGGACACCGTCGGATGGACTGGTCTGCCCGTCGAGGTAGGCGCGCAACGGGTCGGCGACGTGCCTGCCGTCGAGGGCGGCGATGTCGGCGGTGTCGACGGGGTGGATCAGGTTGCCGATCGCAAAGACGCCGGGCTGTGCTGGTGCGCAATGCGGTATCCACCACCGGACCAAGGGTTTTGGGGTCCATGTCCAATCCCGCGGAGCGCGCGAGTTCATGGTCGGGGATCCAGTCGCCGGTCAGCACGAGAGTGTCGCAGTCGATGATGCGGCGTTCGCCAGTGTCGAGGTTCTCGATTTCGACGGCCTGTAGTGCGGGCTTACCGATGATCCGAGTGACTCGAGTGCGTGTGGCGACGTCGACACCGAGGATGGGCGACCTGCCTGCGATGTTGAACACCGCGTAGGACTCCGGCGACGGATATGTCGTGGTCATCAGCGCCGTGTGGCAGCCGGCGTGTTTGAGCGTGAGCACTGCTGACCAGCTGACCAACTCGGCGCCAACCACTACGGCGCGTCGGCCGACGTCGCGGTGTTGGACGTGGACGAGGTTCTGGAGATATCCGGTGGTGTAGATGCCGGATGACCTGTCGCCTGGAATCATCCGGGCAGGCCGGGGACGCTCGCGTGCCCCGGTGGCGACGATGACGGCGCGGGCGTCGATGCGCTGGAGTCCTTGCGGAGAGGTCGCGTCCAGCGACCTCTCGCCCGACCAGCCGGTGACCATGGTGTTGGTGCAAATGTCGACCCCGGCAGCGATCGCCTTCTCGACGAGTCTGCGGGCGTAAGCGGGGCCCGTGATGAAGGTCTTCATGTCACGGATGCCGTAGCCGAGGTGGTCACTGTGGCGGGGGATGCCTCCGGCCGCTGATTCACGCTCCAGCACTAGGACTTTCAACGAGTCGTCCTTCGCAAGTGCGGTCGCTGCGGTCAGGCCGGCGGGTCCGCCTCCGATGATGGCCACGTCGGCGGTCACTTGGGTGTTCATCGGTGTGTCTCCTGCGGCGCGACGATGGTGCCTGACGTTGATGCGCTGGAGTGGAATCCATCGAAGATGGTTTGCACGTTGGCACCGCAATAGAAGCCTTGGCAGCGGCCATTCATCACGCGGGTCCGTCGACGTAGTCCATCCAGCCCGGCCGGTGGGATGATCGAGTTGCATGCGTCCCGCAGTTCGCCCGCCGTGACACGTTCGCAGAAGCACACGATCGTGCCGTAAGCCGGGTCGGCGGCGATTTTCTCGGCGTCCTGATATGGCCGGGTGAACGCCTCGCCGATGTTGGGCATCCGCGGGGGTGCGGGCAGTTCTGCCTTGGCCACCAGCGTCAGCCCAGATGCTTCCAGATTTGCGCGAACGTATTCGGCGACAGCCATTCCCGACGTGAGCCCGGTCGAGCGGATTCCCCCGACGAGGAGGTAACGCTGGCGCGCATCGGCCTCGATGAGATAGTCGGGATGGTCGATCGCGGCTCGAAGGCCCGAATAGGTTGCGGTGACCTCTTCGTCGAGCAGACGGGGCATCAGTTTGTGGCCCTTTTCGAGGAGGAAGTCGAATCCGGTCTGCGAGGTCGCGGTGGCGGTCCGATCTTGGAGGTCTTCGGAAGTCGGCCCGAGCATCACGTTGCCGTAGATCGTCGGGCTGATCAGGACGCCCTTGCCGCGCGCTGTCGGCACCGGCAGCACGATCTTGTTCACCAGGGCACGGGCGAGTTTGTCGTAGACGATCAGCTCACCGCGACGCGGGGTGACGGTGAACCGCGAGTACCCGAATTGGGCGTCGAGAAGGTCGGCGCCCAGACCGGCGGCATTGACCACCCACTTCGCCTGGACCAGACCACTGTTGGTGTGCAGCGTGGTCAGCTCAGTGCCGATGGTGATCGATTCGACGCGGTGGTCGGTCAGGAGCGCGGTGCCGCGATTGACGGCGTCGGTGGCCAGCGCGAGGTTGACCGTCCAGGTACAGATGATCGATTCGTCGGGCACGGTCAGCCCGCCCAGTGCCCCGTCGCCGAGCGTGGGAACCTGGGCGTAGACGGCGTCGGAGTCGATGAGTTCGCAGTGCGTGTAGCCGTTGGCTTCAGCCTTTTCCTTCAGGGACGGAAGGGCGTCCAGCTGTTCTTGGTCCCAGGCCACCAGCACGGCGCCGGTGTGTTCGACGGGGATGCCGGTCAGCCGGACGTAGTCGGATAGCAGGTGATAGCCACGGCTGACCATCGACGACTCCAGCGTGCCGGGTTTTGCGTCGAAGCCGGTATGCAGGATGGCGGTGTTGGCCTTGCTGGTGCCCTCACAAACGTCGTCGCGGGCATCGAGTAACGCGACGGACAGCTCGCAGCCGGCGAGTTCGCGGGCGATGGCCGACCCGACGATGCCGGCGCCGATGACGACGACGTCATACGTGGACGGGGTGTTCACGGTGTCTCCTGAGGGGGGTAGGTGGTGGCGGCGAGTTCGCGCCAGGCGGAACGGAATTCGTCGGCCCGCGTGCTGCTCCAGCTCGGCTCGTAGCTTGAGGCGGGGGTCCACGAAGGGACCATGTCGCGGAGTGCCCGTTCTGGATGCAGACTCAGTTCGGCGAGTGCGGCGGCCCCGAGGGCGGTGGCGTGCGCGGACGGGTAGACGTCGAGGGGGACTTGAAGGATGTCGGCGGTGGCCTGCATCAGCACTTTCGACTGCGTCAGGCCGCCGTCGGCGCGGAGCCGGTTCAGTGGGGGTTCGGTGTCTGAATGGATGGCGGATACCAGTTCGCCGATCTGAGCCGCGATCCCCTGCAGCACGGCCAGCACGAAGTGTCCGCGGCCGGTGGACAGCGTCATACCCGTTACCGATGCGGTGGCCCGCGATTGCCACCAGGGAGCGGCCAGACCGGCCAGCGCGGGCACGCACAGTACGCCGTTGCTGTCGGGGGGTGCGACGACGTCCATCTCCTCGGGACCGGAGATGATGCCCAGCGAGCACAGCCACCGCACCGCCGAGGCGGCGGTGTAGACCTGGCCGTCCACGCAGAAGGTGTCCGAGTCGGCGATCCGCCACGCGATCGATGACGTGAGCCCCGAGGTGGAGTGCACGGGGGTCGTTCCGGTGTTGGCCAGCAGAAACGCGCCAGTTCCAAAGGTGCACTTGGCCATTCCCGGCTCCAGGCACGCCTCGGCGAGCAACGCCGCCTGTTGGTCGACGATCAGGCCGCCGACGGGGACGTCGCCACCGAACGCCGTCGTGGTGCCGACGATGGCGTCGTTGGCCACGATTTCCGGGAGGCATTCCCCGTCCAGGTCGAATAGGGCGAGCAGTTCGCGGTTCCAATCTCGGCCGCCCAGATCGACCGCCAGTGACCGGCTCGCGGTGGCGGCGTCGGTGACGAAGGCACCGGTGAGTTGGTGGATGAGCCAGGTGTCCGAAGTGGTCACCACGCCCGCGGTCTCGACGTTGCGGCGTAGCCACGCCATCTTCGGCGCCGAAAAGTACGGGTCGAGGACTAGCCCGGTGCGTGCCGCGAACAACTCCTTGTGCTCGGCCAGCGCGCTGGTCAAAGTCTCCGCGCGGCGGTCCTGCCACACGATCGCCGGGCTGAGCGCACGCCCGGTCTCTCGGTCCCACGCCAACACCGTTTCGCCCTGGTTGGCAAGGGAGACGGCGTCGACGGGTCGGCCCGCCTTGGCGACCGCTTCCTTGCCGGCGGTCAGGACGGAGTCGAGGAGTTCAGCGGGATCCTGTTCGACGCCACCGCCGTCCAGGTAGTGCGGGCGCACCGGGATCTCGGCCAGGCCGACGACCCCTGCTTCGGGGTCGACGACGATGGCCTTGGTTCCCGATGTGCCCTGATCAATGGCGAGAACCGTCATCTCGGCACATCTTCGGTGCCTGCCGGGTCGTCGAGGGCGACATGATCAAGTTCGGAGTCGATCGAGTGCATGTCGGGCATCCGCAGACCGTGTACGCCACGGGTGACGAGCAGGTATCCGAGGTAGACGGCACCGATCACGACCATCACCAACACATAGAGCCAGGGGTCTCTGAACGAGGCGTCCCGGAACAGCGACAGCTCGAACACCAGCCAGATCACTGCCACGACGAGCATCGGCGTCTCCCAGCGTCCGAGGGTGAACCCCTTGCTCTCGGGCAATTGACGCCGTTTGGCGATGTAGAGCCCAACGGTGATCGCGTAGATGATGGCCGGCAGAAGCGTTGCCGCGGAGAACAATTTGAACAGCGCATCGGTGCTCGTGGAGAACAGGCCGAGAATCACCGCGGAGATCACGGTCATCACGATCGTCGCGTTCAACGGCGTCTTGAATCGTGGCGAAACCTTGTGCAGCACTTGCCATCCGGGAAACCGCTCATCGCGTGACATCGCCCACACCAGCCGGACCCCGGTCATCAGGATGACCAGACCGCACGCGAAGATCGCGATGGCCACCAGCACGAGCAGCGCCGTACCGACCAATGAGCCCAGCACGTCGCGGATCACATCGGCGATCGGTGTTCCGGACTCCATCAGCGCAGTCGGGTCGTTCACCGCCGCTGTTACCACGAGCAAGAACAGGAAGCCCAGCACGCCAGAAGCCAGGACGGCCTGCCACATGGCGCGCGGAACGACGACCTCGGGCTTCTTGGTTTCCTCGGCAAGGTTGGCCGCGGACTCGAATCCCACGACCGTGAAGGCGCCCAGCAGGAAGCCGAGCATCCAGGGGCCGACCGAGGTGGCCGTGCCGAAGCTCCAATAACCCTCGGCGGGTATCTCACCACGCGAGAATAGGTTGTCGACGCTGAGCTTGTGTGCGATCACCCCGACGATCAGGAGCAGCGCCACCAACGCGACCATGCCGATTAGTTCGGCGGTCACCGCGAAGTTGTTCACCCGCTCGGTCCACTTCGTCGACAAGCCGACCAGCAGCGCCTGCATGACCATGATGATCGCGGTGATCAGGAAGGCCGAGCCGGCGGTGCCCACGAAGTCGAACAGCGACGGAAGGACCGTTGAGGCGACGGTGTAGTCCACCGCGACGACGACGATCGCCAAGAATGTAAACGAAATCCATCCGGTGATCCAGCCGAACACCGGGTTGGCCAATCGCGAAACCCACTGATAGGCATAGCCGGTCACCGGGATCCGCGCTGCCAGCGAGCCGAGCAGGAATGCGACCGCGAGTTGGCCGACCACCACGATCGGCCACGTCCAGATGCCCATCGGACCCGAGCTCTTCAGGACGCTGCCGTAGGTGGTGAAGATTCCGGTAGCGATCGAGACGAAGGCGAAGGCCACCGCGAACGACGCGAATCGGCCCGTCGAGCGCTCCAGCCGGTCGGCGTACCCGTGTTCGGTGATCGTCGCCGAGGGAGGAGGTGTGGATGAATGGCTCATTGCATCCTGCTTTCTGGCTGGAAGTGACTGTTCAATCCGGCGGGCCGCGCTGCAACTCCGCCCACACCTGTTGCGTGCGGACGCTCGGCCGTCACGCTGACAGGACGAGACCTCCCACTTCTTCGATGGCTGCCGTAACAGCCGGTGAACTGTTCCGCTCCGTGATCAGCCCGCTGACCGACCGCAGATCACAAACCCGGTGCGGCGCAACCCGACCCAGCTTCGAGGAGTCGGCCAGAATGAAGCTGCGTGCGCTGTTGGCGATGATGGTCTTGCGAATGTCGACCTCGTCCAAGTGGAAGTTGGTCAGGCCGGCCACCGCGTCAACCCCGCCCGATGCGATGAACGCCAAATCGGGGTACAGGTCGGTGAAGAGCGCCTTGGCGTGCGCGTTGGCGCATGCCAAATCACCACCCTTGCGCACGCGGCCGCCCGACACCAGCAACTCGACCCGGGGCCGATCGGCGAGCTCCATCGCGACCAGTAGCGACGGGGTGACGATCGTGCCGCGGAAACTGGGCGGAATCGCGCGGGCCACCTCCACCGCCGTCGTGCCGATGTCGATGACGACCGTCTGCCCGACCTCCAGCAGGCTCACCGCGGCCCTGGCCAACTCCATCTTGGCCTCGTGCCGGATGACCGACCGCTCCGAGAACGACGGTTCATCCGCGCGCCTGTCCACCACGCTCGCCGCTCCACCATGAACCCGACGAATCGCGCCGCGTTCCTCCAACAGCGCCAGATCACGCCGCACCGTCTCAGCCGACACACTTAGACGCCGGACCAGTTCATCGGTGCTGACCGCATGCGCGGCGTTGACCGCCTGGACGATCGCCGCGTGCCGCTCAACGGGAAGCATCAGTGACTGCCCTTGTGCATTGGTGACTGTTTGTGACGATAAGTTTGGAATATTGACCGAATGCTGTCAACGGGTAGTTTTGGGCTGGCCAGACGTTGTCCTGACGGGCATTTTCAAGAAGCGACTCCGTCCCAGTGGCTCTACCGGGAGCGGGAGAACAGGGGCGTGCCCGAAACCCGCTCCCGGAGTGCTTGACGCAATCCGTCGCGCAGCGAGAAGCCGCAGCCAACTACTAGGCAACAGGAAGCCGAAAGAACCAGAACGCCAACGAACTTGCGCGCTTTGGCCGGCTCGTCTGTGAGTTAGTCGGGAGACCGACTCAGTTGAAGCCCGAAACCTGAACCTCGCCTGTGTCTCGGTCCACCGCGGCCCAGAACCCGTGGTCGGTGCCCGTGTCCACGTCGACTTCAAAAACCCAGTTCTTCTTGGGGTCGTCGCCCACCTCGTTGATTTCGCCCACGCCCATCAGCTCGAAGGTGCCGCCTGCGACCAATTTGCGCATCAGCTCGTCGACTTCTTCCTTCGAGAGTGGATGGCCCGCCGCCTCTTCGGCATTCATCCTTACGATGTCGCGCGGAGTGTCCCCACCGGGCTCAGAGTTCATCACACCCGAAATCGCGAGATCGAGGGCCTTGTCGTAGTCAATGGCGTGCTCGCCGTATTCAGCCTGGTGAGCCCTGATCCGTTCTTCCGAGGTCGCATCGATGGGGCGCCCCTCAGTCATTCGTGTCATGACAGCACCTTCTCGTGGGCAGTTCAGGGGCGGTTACGATTTTAGGCTCGTGCACCAGCTCGGTTCGGCCGAATGGGTGGACGGTGTGGCTGTTGTGACTTGCCAACCAACCGCCTAGACGACGAAAACCCCGCCTGAGCAGGGTTTTCAGGTGGTGCGCCGTCAGGGTTTCGAACCCCGGACCCGCTGATTAAGAGTCAGCTGCTCTACCAACTGAGCTAACGGCGCGCGTGAGAGACGATAACAGCACTCGGGCGTTGGATGAAATCCATTAGTTCGGGTTCGTCGGGACCGTCGGGGTCGCCGCAATGGTTCTGCTGGTGTCCCAGGTTGCCCTTAGACTTACCCGCAAGTATCCAAAAATCTCGGTGAGCTCTCTTTGAGGGGTGGAACAAGCATGTGGCAGGTCCGGTCGGTGGCCAGTCCGCGTTGGAAGCGAACCTCGCTGGTAGCCGTTGCGCTGCTATCGGTGGTTGCGTTCGGCGCCACCGCGTGCAACAGCACGCCGGCCCCACCGCCGCAGCCGCAGACCATCACGGACAAGGGCACGCCGTACGGTGACCTGCTCGTCCCGAAGCTGACCGCGTCGGTCACCGATGGCGCCGTCGGCGTGCCGGTCGACGCGCCGGTCACCGTTGCCGCCGAGGACGGCGTGCTGGGCGCAGTCACCATGACCAACGAAGAGGGGTCGGTGGTCGCGGGGCAGCTCAGCAAGGACGGTCTGCACTGGGCCACCACCGAGCCGCTCGGCTACAACAAGGAGTACACGCTCAACGCGCAGTCACTGGGCCTCGGCGGGATGACCAGCCGATCGATGACGTTCCAGACGCACTCGCCCGAGAGCCTCACGATGCCCTACCTGCTGCCGGGCGACGGCGAGGTCGTCGGTGTCGGTCAGCCCGTCGCGATCCGGTTCGACGAGAACATCCCGAACCGCTTGGCCGCCGAGAAGTCCATCACCGTCACCACCAACCCTCCGGTCGAGGGCGCGTTCTACTGGCTGAACAACCGCGAAGTACGTTGGCGCCCACAGGCTTACTGGAAGCCGGGCACTGCCGTCGACGTGGCGGTCAACGCCTACGGCGTCGACTTGGGCGACGGGTTGTTCGGCCAGGACAACGTCACCACCCACTTCACCATCGGCGACGAGGTCGTCGCGGTCGCCGACGACAACACCAAGACGTTAACCGTCCGCCGCAACGGCGAGGTCATCAAGACGATGCCGATCTCGATGGGCAAGAACAGCTCGCCGACCAACAACGGCACCTTCATCATCGGCGACCGCTTCAGCCACCTGGTGATGGACTCGTCGACATACGGCGTGCCGTCGAACTCTCCCAACGGCTACCGCACCGAGGTGGACTGGGCTACGCAGATGTCCTACAGCGGCATCTACGTGCACGGGGCACCGTGGTCGGTGGGCAGCCAGGGCTACAGCAATGTCAGCCACGGCTGCCTCAACGTCAGCACCACCAACGCGAAGTGGTTCTTCAGCAACACGAAGCGGGGCGACATCGTCGAAGTCGTCAACACCGTGGGATCCGTCCTGCCCGGCACCGAGGGTCTCGGCGACTGGAACATTCCGTGGGATCAGTGGAAGGCCGGCAACGCCAACGTCTGACCGGACTCGACGAAAACGGGCCTGCCGCACACTGTGCGGCAGGCCCGCTCCCGTCTGTCGGGGTGGCTGACGGGACTCGAACCCGCGACAGCCAGGATCACAACCTGGTGCTCTACCAACTGAACTACAGCCACCATCGCCGAGAGCCGTTTCGGGCACCGCGGCGTCGTCGATACTAACCGCTCGAGCGCTCCACAGCCGAATTCTTTATCTGCTCGTCGTCGCCGGGCGGGCCGAGTTCGGCCGCCACCGCGGCGATGTCGCTGGTCGCTGGGCCCGGCGGGACGACGAACGCGGTGCGCCGGTAGTACTTCAGTTCGCGGATCGACTCGTGGATGTCCGCCAGCGCCCGGTGCGCAAGCCCCTTCGCCGGTTGCCCGAAGTAGATGCGGGGATACCAGCGCCGGCACAGTTCCTTGATCGAGCTCACGTCGATCATGCGGTAATGCAGATAGTCGTCGAGGTTCGGCATGTCCCGGGCGATGAAGCCGCGGTCGGTGGCGATCGAGTTGCCCGCCAGGGGAGCGGTCTTGGCCTGCTTGACGTGGCTGCGGATGTAGTCGAGCACGAGCTCCTCGGCGGCTGCGATGTCGATTGCCGACGCGCGGACCTCCTCCGTCAGTCCCGACCTGCCGTGCATCTTCGCAACGACGTCGACCATCCCCTCGAGCGCCGCGTCGTCGGCGTGGATCACCACGTCCACGCCGTCGCCGAGGATGTTCAAGTCGGCATCGGTGACCAGTGCCGCGATTTCGATGAGCCGGTCGGACTGCAGATCCAGTCCGGTCATCTCGCAGTCGATCCATACCAGTTCGTCACGCACAGCGCTCAACAGTATTCGCACGGCCGACAGCCGGCCGTCCGCACCCGCCGGGAGGGGGTCCGGCAAGTAATGTCTGGCCCATGACAGGACAGTCGACAGCCTCGCCCGCGCAACAGATCGCCGCTGGTTATGCCATCGAAGGTCAAGCCTTGGAGCTCGGGACCGTCGTCGTCGACGGAGTCGTCGACCCGGCCGCGCAGGTTCGCATCCCGTTGGCCATGGTGAACCGTCACGGTCTCGTCGCGGGCGCCACGGGCACAGGCAAGACGAAGTCACTCCAAGTGCTCGCCGAGCAGCTGTCTGCGGCCGGGGTGCCCGTCCTGATGGCCGACGTCAAGGGCGACCTGTCCGGGCTCTCCCGGTCGGGCGCGCTCAACGACAAGACCACCCAGCGTGCCGCCGACACCGGCGACCAGTGGACGCCGACCGCTTTCCCCGTCGAGTTCCTCTCGCTTGGCACATCGGGCATCGGCGTGCCCGTGCGCGCCACCATCACCAGTTTCGGGCCCATCCTGCTGTCGAAGGTGTTGGGGCTCAACGCTACTCAAGAGTCGACGCTGGGGCTGATCTTCCACTGGGCGGATCAGAAGGGCTTGTCGCTACTCGACCTCAAGGACCTTCGGGCCGTCATCACCTATCTGACCAGCGACGAGGGCAAGCCGGAACTCAAGGCGCTCGGCGCGGTCTCGTCGACGACGGCGGGTGTCATCCTGCGCGCACTGGTCAACCTCGAGGCCGAGGGCGCCGACACCTTCTTTGGTGAACCGGAGCTCGAGCCGAAGGACATCATGCGCGTCGACGCCCAGGGCCGGGGCATCATCACACTGCTGGAGTTGGGAGCGCAGGCTGCGCGGCCGGTGATGTTCTCGACGTTCCTGATGTGGGTGTTGGCCGACCTGTTCACGACGCTGCCCGAGATCGGTGACGTCGACAAGCCCAAGCTGGTGTTCTTCTTCGATGAGGCCCACCTGCTGTTCAGCGATGCGTCGAAGGCGTTCCTCGAACAGGTCGAGCAGACCGTAAAGCTCATCCGCTCCAAGGGCATCGGCGTCTTCTTCTGCACGCAGCTACCGACCGACGTGCCCAACGACGTGCTGTCGCAACTCGGTGCGCGCATCCAGCATGCGTTGCGCGCCTTCACTCCCGACGATCAGAAGGCGCTGAACAAGACCGTTCGCACGTACCCGAAGACAGACGTCTACGACCTCGAGAACGCGCTGACGTCGTTGGGCATCGGCGAGGCCATCGTGACGGTGCTCTCGGAGCAGGGTGCGCCGACGCCGGTGGCATGGACCCGGATGCGCGCACCACGCTCGCTGATGGACACCATTGGGCCCGAAGCGATTTCGGCCGCAGCCAAGGCCAGCTCGTTGCAGGCCGAGTACGGCCAGACGATCGACCGCGAGTCGGCCTATGAGCGGCTCAACGCCAGGCTCGCGCCAGCGCCCGAGCCCAACGAGCCCGCCGCCATGCCGCCCGTGCCGCAGCAGGTCGAGGTGCCTCCGATGCCTGCGCCCGCAGAGCGGGCGGAGCCAGGTTTCTTCGAGAAGATGACGGAGAGCCCGGCGTTCAAGAGCGCGATGCGTTCGGCGGGCACCGTCATCGGACGCGAGATCACCCGCAGCATCTTCGGCACGGGTCGCCGCCGCCGAAGCTAGCCCCCTGACCGCCGAACGTGGATTACCGTCACGCTTTCGTGCACGAGTGCGTGACGGTAATCCACGTTCGGCGCAAAAGTGCCGCTAGTCGCCGCCGAGCTTCTTGTAGACGGCGCCGACGATCGGAGTGACGATCGCCCGCGGCGCGTAGCCACTGGCCACCGACATCGCCTTCGACGTGATGCCGGGCACCACGCGCATCTTGTTGCGCTGCAGGCCATCCAGCGAGACCTTCGCGGTGTACTCCGTCGAGATCCACAGGAAGTCCGGGATCAGCTTCTCGACGAGCGACTGCTCGTCCGGATTCGGCAATTCGGTGCGCACCGGTCCGGGGGCCAGCAGCGTCACGTGGATGCCCAGGCTCTTCACCTCCGCGCGGAGCGACTCGCTGAACGTGTTGGCGAACGCCTTGCTCGCCGCGTAGGTGGCGTTGTTCGGGATCGGCGAGTTGCCTGCGACGGAGCCCGAGATCAGGATGCCGCCGGCCCGGTGTCGCACCATCCCGGGCAGCACGGCCAACGCCAGGTCGTGCACGCCGAGGACGTTGAGCTGAACCTGGTCCTTCTCGCCCTGGACGTCGAGGTCGGCCACCCGCCCGAACGTTGCAGTGCCCGCGTTGGCGCAGAGGATCGACACGTTGCGCGTGGCGAGTTCCTCGCACAGCTTCGTGCGCGAATCGGGATCCGCCAGGTCGGCGCCCCGGACCTCGACGGTGACGCCGTAGCGGTCGGTCAACCTCGCTGCTAGATCGGTCAGTACCTCCTCGCGTCGCGCGGTGACGATCAGGTGATGTCCTCGCGCGGCGAGCTCGGTGGCCAACGCTTCGCCGATGTTCTGCGAGGCGCCGGTGACGACGGCGCGCGCATCTGGGCTGGGAGCGGGTACGGGCATGGCGCCCATCGTAGGGACCAATAGAGTGCCCCCATGAGCACCCCCGAGCGATCACGGGTGGTCCTCGCGTGGGCAGGCCGATCGAAGATCGCAGCGTGGGCGCTCTGGGATTGCGGCGCGACGGGCATGAACGCGATCGTCATCACGTTCGTGTTCTCGGTGTATCTCACCGGGACGGTCGGTGCCGACCTGACCGGGCCGACGACGCCGACTGCCTGGCTAGGGCGCGTGTTGGGGATCGCCGGGATCGTCATCGCCGTGCTGGCCCCTGCGATGGGGATCTGGGTCGACGCCGCCCACCGCCGGCGTCCGGTGCTGACCGTGCTGACCGGCCTCGCGGTGGTGCTGACCGGGTCGATGAGTCTCATCCGCGCCGACGTCGACTACTTGTGGCCCGGATTGATCCTGCTTGCCTGCACGGCCGCCTGCAGCGACCTTGCCACGGTGCCCTACAACGCCATGCTCCGCGACTTGTCCACGGCGGAGAGTGCTGGTCGTATATCCGGATTCGGTGCGGCGGCAGGCTATTTCGGCAGTGTCCTGCTGTTGTTGTTGGTATATCTCGGGTTGGTCGCAGGCGACGGCGACACCCGCGGACTGCTCGCGATACCGGCCGACGACGGATGGCCGGTGCGTTCTGCGATGCTGCTCACGGCCGCGTGGTTCCTCCTGTTCGCGCTCCCGCTGCTGACGACGCGCGGCGTCGAGGTGCCCGTGGACGACGGGACCCGGATCGGCTTCCTCGGCGCCTACCGCAAGCTGTGGGGTGAGCTCACCGACCAGTGGCGGCGCGACCACAACATCGTCTACTACCTGATCGCCAGCGCAATCTTCCGCGACGGGCTGACGGGCGTGTTCCAGTTCGGGGCGGTGCTCGGCGCAGCGGTGTACGGGGTGTCGGATGCCGATCTTCTGCTGTTCGGGGTGTGCGCATGCGTGGTCGCCGCGGTCGGCGCGGTGGTCGGTGGCCTCGCCGACGACCGCGTCGGGTCCAAGGCCGTGATCGTCGGGTCGTTGGCCGCAATGATCGTGGTGGCGCTCGTCCTCATGAGCCTGAACGGTGCGGCGGCGTTCTGGACCCTCGGGCTGCTGCTGTGCCTATTCGTAGGGCCGACGCAAGCATCGGCGCGGACGCAGATGCTGCGGATGTCCATCGAGGGCAAGGAGGGTGTGGCGTTCGGGCTCTACACGACCACCGGCCGGGCCGCGTCGTACCTCGCGCCGTCGCTCGTCGCGACGTTCATCGCGGTCTTCGGAACTGACCGGGCCGGGTTCGGCGGGCTGGTCACGGTATTGGCGCTCGGGCTGGTCGCCATGCTCGCGGTGCGAACGCCTGCTCGCCAACCGGCCTAACCCAGAGCCCCGCAGATCGTCAGCCCGGACCCGGTGTGGTGTTCCACGACGTTGCCGCCGACGGTTATCGAGCACGTGAGTTCGCGGCCGAAGTTGATGACGTTGACGCTCGCCGACGTGTTGGCCGGCTTGTCCAGTTCGACTTCCTTGCTCCACGGCAGCATTACGTTGAACTCCGTTTGCAGCACACCGCCCGTGTCGACGTACGTGATGCTGATCGCCCGGCCGGTTCCGTCCACGTCGTAGACGACGGTCTCGGTCTGGCCCGGCACGGTCGGCCCGTGGGGAGCACTCGGCGTCGGCTCGCCGGGGAGCGGAAAGGGCAGCCGTGGAAGGGTCGAAGGTATCGGCATCCGCGTGGTGGTCGGGGCTCGTGTGGGCGTCGGTGGGCTCGAGGGAGTGGTGAAGGTGGGCTCGAACGTCGGCGGCGGCGCGACGACCGTCTGCCGGTCGGTGCTGTAGATGATCACCACGGCGATGACCAAGCCGAGCACCGTCAACACGGAGACCGTCGCCAGCACCCATAGCCACCGCCGGGACGGCTTTTGGGGTGGCTCCTCGGGCGGCGGGCCGGCGGGCGGGTACGGGGAGCCGTATGCGCCGGTTGCGTATGGGTCGTAGCCATAGCCGTACTGCGAGTACGGCGGGAGCTGCTGGGTAGGCGTGGGCGCTCCCGACGGCGGATACGACGTCCCGTAGGGCGCCTGGTTCGCGTACGCGGGATCGGTGTAGCCGGTGTTGCCGTACTGCTCTGGCTCGCCAAACCCGTACCCGGGGCGGTGTGGTGAATCGGTCATGCCCACCTCATGGTTGCAGGGTACCTGTGCGTCGGGGCAGGGCTTGGGATCCAGATCCGTGCACGTAGGCGAATCGCTCCACCACGTTTACCGGAATTAGCCACCGGGTAAATACGTCGCACGTCTTGTTACGACAAACACGAGGAGCGTTGATCATGCGAGGTGGCGGAATCATTGGGTTCATCGTCCTCGTCTGGCTTGTGATCGGTGTGGTGGCCGCGTATCAGCGCGACTACTTCAATTCGGAGGTCAACAGTTGCGGCACCGCAGCGACAATTGCGCTCACCGTCGTCGCGGGGCCGTTGAACTACACCAGCGTCAATCCGAAGGTGGCGGACTGCGAGCCACCCAAGGTCCCCCAACCGGTTCAGTAGCTCATGGGTGTCAACGAGAGAAGGTTGCCATGATTGCCCTCGGCGTCATTCTGGTCATCTTGGGCGTCGTCTTCGGTGTCGCGATCCTGACGTACATCGGCGTGGTCGCGCTGGTCATCGGTGCGGTGTTCTGGGCCTTGGGTAGGGCTGGTCACGCGGTCGGTGGCCGGCGCGTCTGGTACTAGCCCACCAGTTTTAGTGCCGCCGCGCGGAACTCAGCGCCGCGAGGGTCATCGCCCGTAGCACGGCGCGGTAGGAATCAGAGTCGATGTCGGGCTTCACACTGTGTGGCGTGGAGTTGAGCAGCCCGAACGTCGCGTGAGCCATCAGCCGGGCGTCGGCCTCGTCGAGGGCGTCGTCGAGTTGTCGCAGGACGTCCACCCAGATCTCGACGTACTGGCGTTGCGCCTTGCGCACCTGACGCTTCGCCGCGGCAGGCAGGTGGCCCAGGTCGCGGTCCTGAATTCGGATCAGGTCGGACTCGTCGAGCGCGAAGTCGAGGTGGAAATCGATCAGGCCATCCAGCGCGGCGGTGGGGGACGTTGCGGACGCGACGACGTCGGTGGCGCCGGCGAGCAGGCGGGTGCTGATCCCGACCAAGAGTTCGACGAGCAGCGCCTCCTTGTTGGGGAAGTGCCGGTAGATCGCCGGTCCGCTGACGCCCGCCGCAGCGCCGATGTCCTCGAGTCGTACGGCGAGGAAGCCCCGCTCAGCTACCAACCGCTCGGCAGCGGCGATGAGTTGGGAGCGGCGGTCGGACTTCGCCTTGCTGCGGCGCGTCTCGGTGGGCTGCGTCGTGGCCACTGGCGCGCCTCCCGTCGTATGTGGACATTTCGGTTAATGGTGACTAACATACCACCGGTTAGTCGTCGTTAACTCAACTGAACGGGTTCAGCGTTTGTCTACGCGGGTATCGCATCGCGAACAGCACTTGGAGCTGGTGGCACAGCTGCGCGGCAAGTTGTCGACCGCCGCACTGGGCGGCCCGGAGCGGGCCAGGGAGCGTCACGTCAGCCGAGGCAAGCTGCTGCCCCGCGACCGGGTGGACAGCATGCTTGATCCGGGTAGCCCCTTCCTCGAGTTGGCACCGCTGGCGGCCGATGGCATGTACGACGACGAATGCCCCGGAGCCGGCATGATCGCGGGCATCGGCCGGGTCTCGGGCCGCGAGTGCATGATCGTCGCGAACGACGCTACGGTGAAGGGTGGCACGTACTACCCGATCACCGTGAAGAAACACCTTCGCGCGCAAGAGATTGCGAGCCAGAATCGGCTGCCGTGCATCTACCTCGTCGATTCCGGCGGCGCCTTCCTGCCGCGCCAGGACGAGGTGTTCCCCGACCGCGAACACTTCGGCCGGATCTTCTTCAACCAGGCCAACCTCAGCGCGCAGGGCATCCCGCAGATCGCGGCTGTGCTCGGCTCCTGCACCGCCGGTGGTGCGTACGTACCTGCGATGAGCGACGAAGCCGTCATCGTGCGCAACCAGGGCACCATCTTCCTGGGGGGTCCGCCCCTGGTGAAGGCGGCGACCGGTGAGGTGGTTAGCGCCGAGGACCTCGGCGGTGGCGACCTGCACTCCAAGGTCTCCGGCGTCACCGACCACCTCGCGCACGACGACCGCGACGCACTGCGCATCGTGCGTCGCATCGTCGCGACGCTCGGACCGCGCACACCCACCCCGTGGGACGTCAGGCCGACGGTCGAGCCCATCGCCGATCAGACCGAGCTCTACGACGTGGTGCCGACGGATGCGCGGGTGCCGTACGACGTCCACGAAGTCGTTACCCGCATAGTCGACGGCGGTGACTTCGCGGAGTTCAAGGCGGAGTACGGCTCGACGTTGGTGACCGGATTCGCGCGCATCCACGGTCACCCCGTGGGCATCGTCGCCAACAACGGCGTGCTGTTCGGCGAATCCGCCGTGAAGGGTGCGCATTTCATCGAGTTGTGCGACAAGCGGTCCACGCCGCTGCTGTTCCTGCAGAACATCGCCGGATTCATGGTCGGTCGTGACTACGAGGCGGGCGGCATCGCCAAGCACGGGGCCAAGATGGTGACGGCCGTCGCCTGTGCGCGTGTCCCCAAGCTCACCGTCGTCATCGGCGGCTCCTATGGCGCGGGCAACTACTCCATGTGTGGGCGCGCGTACTCGCCACGCTTCTTGTGGATGTGGCCCAACGCGCGGATTTCGGTGATGGGCGGCGAGCAGGCTGCCTCGGTGCTCGCGACCGTCCGCGGCGACATGACGCCCGAGGAGGAAGAGGCGTTCAAGGCCCCGATCCGTGATCAGTACGAGCACCAGGGAAATCCGTACTACTCGACGGCGCGGCTCTGGGACGACGGAGTCATCGACCCAGCCGACACCAGAACCGTTGTGGGCCTGGCGCTTTCCGTCGTCGCCCAGGCGCCGCTGGAACCGGTGTCCTACGGCGTATTCAGGATGTGATGATGGATTTCGATAGTCGGGGCGAGCGAAGCGGCGGGATGTTCAGCACCGTTCTGGTCGCCAATCGTGGGGAGATCGCGGTCCGGGTAATTCGCACGTTGCGGGCCATGGGGATTCGTTCGGTCGCCGTCTTCAGCGACGCCGACGCGGGTGCCCGGCACGTGACGGAGGCCGACGTCGCCGTGCGAATCGGTCCGGCGCCCGCGCGTCAGAGTTACCTCTCGATCGACGCGGTCCTGTCCGCGGTCCGCCGTACGGGTGCGCAGGCCGTCCATCCGGGATACGGATTCCTCTCGGAGAACTCCGAATTCGCCGCCGCGCTGGAGCAGGCCGGCATCGTGTTCATCGGGCCTCCCGTGGCGGCCATCCAGACCATGGGCGACAAGATCGCCGCCAAGGCGGCCGTGTCAGCCTTTGGCGTGCCCGTGGTGCCCGGTATCTCGCGACCCGGCCTGACCGACGCGGACCTGATCCGGGGCGCCGCCGAGGTTGGATTCCCCGTCCTCGTGAAACCATCGGCCGGTGGCGGAGGCAAGGGCATGCGGGTGGTGCACGAGGCCTCAGAGCTCTCGGCCGCCCTAGTGTCTGCGCGCCGCGAGGCCGCCGCCGCCTTCGGGGACGACACGCTCTTCCTGGAGCGATTCGTGTTGAACCCCAGGCATATCGAAGTCCAGATCGTCGCCGACGGTCACGGCAACGTCGTTCACTTCGGTGAGCGTGAGTGCAGTTTGCAACGCCGTCACCAGAAGGTCATCGAAGAGGCGCCGTCACCGCTGCTGGACGCCCAGACCCGCGCCCGAATCGGCGCGGCGGCGTGCGACACGGCGCGCAGCGTCGACTACACGGGTGCCGGGACTGTCGAGTTCATCGTGTCAGCCGACCGGCCCGATGAATTCTTCTTCATGGAGATGAACACGCGACTTCAGGTCGAGCATCCGGTGACGGAATTGGTCACCGGTGTCGACCTCGTCGAGCTGCAGGTGCGGATCGCGGCGGGCGAGAAGCTCTCGCTCGCGCAGGACGACATCACGATGACGGGGCACGCGATCGAGGCCCGCGTCTACGCCGAGGATCCGGCGCGCGACTTCCTCCCGACGGGCGGCACGGTCCTCGACGTGATCGAACCGGCTCTCGGAGGGCCGGAGCGAAGCGGCCGGGGAATCGGCTCTGCACGAATCGATTCGGGCATCTTCCGCGGCACCGTGGTGGGCAGCGACTACGACCCGATGCTCGCGAAGGTCATCACCCACGCCGCCGACCGACCCGCCGCGCTCAAGGCACTCGACCGTGCGCTAGCCGAGACCGCCGTGCTGGGTGTCACCACCAACGTCGACTTCCTGCGCTTTCTGCTCGCCGATCCCGACGTCGTTGCCGGTCGACTCGATACGGGTCTGCTGGACAGGCGCACCCCCGACTACCTCGGTGGCGAAGCGGGTGACGACGAGTTCATCGCGGCCGCCGCCTACCGGTGGTTGTGTCGTTGGCCTGCCGTCCAAGCCGACCCATGGGACGTGCCATCGGGTTGGCGGATGGGGGAGCGTGCGTCGAACGCGATCAGGCTGCGCGCAGGTGAGCGCACCGACCACGTGCACCTCGCGGGTACCCCGGCCGCAGCTACGGCCAGGATCGAGGACGGCGAAACCCGTTCGCTCTCGGCGAGTCTCGTCGGTCGTGAACTTGCCGTCACGCTCGATGGCCTTCGTACCGAATACGTCGTCGCCGCCGCCGACGGGCAGGTCTGGCTGGCTGGGAACGGACGCACGACGGTGATCCAGGAGGTGCGCGAGGCACCGGTTCGCCCCGACGACGAGCACAGCGGTGACGCGGAACTCGACAGCCCCATGCCCGGTACGGTGGTCGCCATCGGCATCGAAGACGGGGAGGCGGTGACGGTCGGCACCGTCGTCGTCACCGTCGAGGCGATGAAGATGGAACATGCGTTGTCCTCGCCCGTCGATGGCGTCGTCGAACTCTTCGTCGCCGTCGGCGACCAGGTCAAGGTGGGCCAGCCGCTGGCCCGGATCATCGCTGCAACAGAGGAGGCTCAACCGTGAGCGACTACTCAGGCTTCTTATCCACCGGCACCCTGCCGGACCACTACGAGCAGCTGGCGAAGACCGTCCGCGACTTCGCCAGGACCGTCGTCGCCCCGGTGGCCGCCAAGCACGACGCCGAGCACTCGTTCCCCTATGAGGTCGTGGCGGGCATGGCCGACATGGGCTTGTTCGGGCTGCCGTTCCCCGAAGAGTTCGGTGGCATGGGTGGCGACTACTTCGCGCTGTGTCTGGCGCTGGAGGAGCTCGGCAAGGTCGACCAGAGCGTCGCCATTACGCTGGAAGCCGGGGTGTCGCTGGGCGCAATGCCGGTGTACCGCTTCGGAAACGACGCACAGAAGCAGGAGTGGCTGCCGCTGCTCGCCAGCGGCAAGGCACTGGGTGCATTCGGGCTCACCGAGGCGGGTGGAGGCACCGACGCAGGCGCCACCAACACGACCGCCAAACTCGATGACGGCCACTGGATCATCAACGGCTCGAAGCAGTTCATCACGAACTCGGGCACCGACATCACCAAGCTGGTGACCGTCACCGCGGTCACCGGGGAAGCAGGTGGCCGGAAGGAGATCTCGTCGATCCTCGTTCCGGTGCCCACCGAGGGCTTCACCGCCGAGCCCGCCTACGACAAGGTCGGCTGGAACGCGTCGGACACCCATCCGCTGAGCTTCGACGACGTGCGAGTACCACAGGAGAATCTGCTTGGGGAGCGCGGCCGTGGATACGCGAACTTCTTGCGCATCCTTGACGAGGGCCGCATCGCGATCGCGGCGCTGTCGGTCGGCGCCGCGCAGGGTTGTGTCGACGAATGCGTGAAGTACGCAAGGGAGCGTGAGGCGTTCGGCGCGGCCATCGGCACCTATCAGGCCATCGCGTTCAAGATCGCCCGGATGGAAGCGCGTGCACACACGGCCCGCACCGCCTACTACGACGCCGCCGCGTTGATGCTTGCGGGCAAGCCGTTCAAGAAGGCCGCCGCGATCGCGAAATTAGTCGCCAGCGAGGCCGCGATGGACAACGCGCGCGACGCCACGCAGGTGTTCGGTGGCTACGGATTCATGAACGAGTACCCTGTCGCGCGTCACTACCGGGACAGCAAGATCCTCGAAATCGGTGAAGGGACAACGGAAGTGCAGCTGATGCTCATCGCACGGGAGGCAGGCCTGTGAGCGGAGCAATCGAGGGCTACAAGCGCATCGAAGTCCAGCGGGGGCTGTGGTTCGAAGAGTTCGAGCCCGGGGTGCTCTACCAGCACCGGCCTGGCCGCACCATCACCGAGGCTGACAACGTGCTGTTCACGACGCTCACCATGAACACCCAGGCGCTCCACCTCGACGCAGCGTTCTCCGACGCGTTGCCGCCGTTCAACCAGCGACTGGTGAACTCGATGTTCACCTTGTCCACGCTCGTCGGCCTGTCGGTGGCGCAGCTGACACAGGGCACCATCGTCGGCAACCTCGGCTTCAGCGACGTCGCGTTCCCCAAGCCGATGTTCCACGGCGACACGCTTTACGCCGAAACCGAGGTGACCGACAAGCGCGAGTCCAAGAGCCGTCCGGGCGAGGGCATCGTCACGTTCTCTCATGTCGGCCGCAACCAGAATGGCGACGTCGTCGCAACCGCGTCCCGAAAGACCATGGTGCGCAAGCGCCCCGAGAGCGAGGCCTGATGGCGCTGACCGAGACCGGGCCCGGCTGGCTGTTCTGCCCGGCCGACCGTCCCGAACGCTTCGAGAAGGCCGCCGCGGCAGCCGATGTCGTCATCCTCGACCTGGAGGACGGCGTCGCGGCCAAGGATCGCGAGGCTGCGCGCGCAGCCTTGATCGCGACGCCGCTCGATCCCAGCAAGACCGTCGTGCGAGTCAACCCCGTCACTACGCCCGACCATGCGTTGGACGTCGAGGCGCTCAAGGCGACCGATTACACGACGGTGATGCTGGCCAAGACCGAGACGGCCGAGCAGGTCGCCTCGCTGGCGCCGCTGGACGTGATCGTGCTCGTCGAAACCCCGCTAGGCGCGCTGGCAGTGACGGAGACGGCGCGCGTCGACAACGCGTTCGCCGTGATGTGGGGTGCGGAGGACCTCTTCGCCGTCACCGGCGGCACCGCGAACCGTTGGCCCGATGGCAGCTACCGCGACGTCGCCAGGCACGTGCGTTCGCAGAGCCTGTTGGCCGCCAAGGCGCACGGGCGGCTGGCCCTGGATTCGGTATACCTCGACATCAAGGACCTCGACGGGTTGGCGGCCGAGACCGACGACGCGGTCGCGGTCGGCTTCGACGCGAAGGTCGCCATCCATCCCACCCAGGTCGCGGTCATCCGGGCCGGCTATGCGCCCTCCGAGAAGCAAGTGGACTGGGCCCGTCGCGTACTCGACACGGCCCGCGATCAACGAGGCGTCTTCCAATTCGAGGGCATAATGGTAGACGCCCCAGTGCTGCGGCGAGCAGAGCGCATCGTCGCGTTGGCGCCACACCCCGGCAGCTGACGGACAGGCCTCCCACCAGAGGTTTTGCTCTGACCGCCTCCGTACTGAGCACCTCAGTCGCCTGACGGCGCGACCCGCCGCCAGTGACCCTAGGAGGCGGTATGGCCGGGATAGTTGCGGCATCCCCGACGCAGCTCAGCGTCGAGTTGGAGCCCATTCAGCTGGTGGCGCCCGATGGGACGCCGACCACCGAAGCCCGTTACCGAAGCGATCTCCCTCCCGAGACCCTGGCTTGGCTCTACGAGTCGATGGTCGTCACCCGCGAACTCGACACCGAATTCATCAACCTGCAACGGCAGGGTGAGCTCGCCTTGTTCGCGTCGTGCCGCGGCCAGGAGGCGGCCCAGGTCGGCGCGACGGCGTGCCTGCGCAAGACCGACTGGCTGTTCCCGCAGTACCGCGAGATTGGGGCGTTCCTGGTGCGCGGCATCGCGCCCGCCCAGATGGCCGCTGTGTGGCGGGGCCGGTGGCACGGCGGACTGGAGTTCACCAAGAAGTGCTGCGCCCCCATTGCCATTCCCATCGGCACCCACGGACTGCATGCCGTCGGCGCTGCCATGGCCGCTCAACGCCTGGGCGAGGACTCCGTCACCGTCGCGTTCATCGGTGATGGCGCCACGTCGGAGGGCGACGTACACGAGGCTCTGAACCTGGCCGCCGTGTTCCGTGTGCCCTGCGTGTTCTTCGTGCAGAACAATCACTGGGCCATCTCCGTGCCGGTTGAAAGGCAGCAGGCCGGCCCGTCGCTCGCGCACCGGGCCATCGGCTACGGCATGCCGGGTATCCGGGTGGACGGCAACGACGTGCTCGCCTGCTACACCGTGATGGCGGAAGCGGCCGCCCGGGCCAGGGGCGGGGGAGGGCCCACGCTCGTCGAGGCCGTGACCTATCGGATGGGGCCACACACCACGTCGGACGACCCCACCCGCTATCGGCCCGACGACGAGGTCGAGCGCTGGCGCGCAAGGGATCCCATCGCACGCTACCGCACCTATCTGCAGTCGGTCGGCGTGTGGACGGAGCGGCTCGAGGAACGTGTTGCGGGCCGCTCGGCCCGGTTGCGCTCCGAGTTGCGCGATGCGGCCATCAACACCCCCGACATCGACGTCGCCGAGATGTTCGACACCGTCTACCACGACATCACCCCGGACCTGGCACGCCAACGCGACCAGCTGGCAGCCGAATTGGCGAAGGAGGCATGATGACTCAGATCATCGAACGGCCACCAAGGTTCGGCGACGACGTACCCGAACCGGACGGGCCGCTGCTGACACCTGTACCCATTACCGCGAATTCGACCATGGCCCAAGCGATCAACCGTGCGTTACACGACGCCATGGCCGCCGACGACCGAGTGCTGGTCTTCGGTGAGGACGTCGCAACGCTGGGCGGGGTTTTCCGGGTGACCGAGGGCCTCGCCGACACGTTCGGCGAGACACGGTGTTTCGACACGCCGTTGGCGGAATCCGCAATCATCGGCATTGCGATCGGGATGGCCATCCGCGGGTTCGTTCCGGTGCCGGAACTTCAGTTCGACGGCTTCGCCGCACCGGCCTTCGATCAGATCGTGAGCCACCTGGCGAAGTACCGTATGCGCACCCGCGGGGACGTCGACATGCCGGTCACCGTTCGGATCCCGTCGTTCGGCGGAATTGGTGCCGTGGAACACCATTCGGAGTCGACCGAGTCCTACTGGCTGCACACGGCGGGCCTGAAGGTGGTCGTTCCATCGACACCGGCCGATGCCTACTGGCTACTGCGGTACGCCATCGCCGACCGGGATCCGGTGATCTTCCTGGAGCCCAAGCGCCGCTACTGGACAAGGGAATTCGTCGACACCGCCGCGCCCGCGGAGCCCATCGGGCGCGCGGCGATTCGCAGACCCGGCGACGACGTCACCGTGATCACCTACGGGTCGTTGGTCGCGACTGCGCTGAACGCGGCGGAACTGACCGCCGACATTTACGGGCTCGAAGTCGTCGATCTGCGCTCGCTGAACCCGTTGGACTTCGGGACGATCGCGACGTCCGTGCGCAAGACCGGCCGTGCGGTGGTGATGCACGAGGGCCCGCGCACCCTCGGCTTCGGCGCCGAACTCGCCGCCCGTATTCAGGAAGAGTGTTTCTACGACCTCGAGGCACCGGTGTTGCGCGCCACCGGATTCGACACGCCATACCCACCCGCGCGGCTGGAGAAGCTCTGGCTACCTGGGGTCGACCGATTGCTGGACTGCGTCGAGAAGGCGATGGGCCAACCATGACCGACGGATCCGTGCAGGACTTCCTCGTGCCCGACCTCGGCGAGGGGCTGGAGGACGCGACGATCACCGAATGGCACGTCGCGGTCGGCGACGACGTCGTGCTCAACCAGACGCTGTGCACCGTCGAGACCAACAAGGCTCAGGTCGAGATTCCCAGCCCGTACGCGGGCCGCATCGCAGAACTCGGTGGTGTCGAAGGGCAGACCCTGCCGGTCGGATCGGTGTTGGCGCGCATCGAGACCGTTGGGCGGGCAGGAGCGGAGCGACCGGGGAAGGACGCCGACGCGCCAGCGCGCAAACCCGTACTCGTCGGCTATGGCACCGACGATGCGATGGACGCCACGAGGCGTCGTCCTCGGGCCAAGCCGCCCGTGCGCAAGCTGGCCGCCGACCTCAAGGTCGACATGGCCTCCGTCGCACCGGGTTCGGGCCTCGGGGGCATCGTCACGCGCGACGACGTCCTCGCCGCCGCCGCCGACGCATCCCCTCAAGAAGGCGTCCGGGTCGGTGGCGTCAGGTTGGAGATGGCCCGCCGAATGGCGCTGTCCCGTCGCGAGATTCCCGACGCCCACGCGTCGGTATCGGTCGATTGCACGCGACTGCTCGCGCTGCGGGCCCGGCTACGTGACACCGGCGCCGACGAGGTCACGCCGTTCGTGCTGACGCTGCGCCTGCTCGTCCTTGCCTTGCGCCATCACCCGGTGCTCAACGCGACGTGGGTGGACACCGTCGACGGGCCCCGCATCCACGTCCATCCCGTCGTTCACCTCGGTGTGGGGGTGGCGGCACCCCGCGGACTGCTGGTGCCCGTAGTGCCGGACGCGCAGGACAAGACCACCCGCGAGCTCGCGGCCGCCGTCGCTCGACTGATTGCGGAGGCCCGTGCGGGCACGCTCAAACCCGTTGACTTGCAAGGCTCCACGTTCACCGTGTCCAACTTCGGCGCCCTGGGGCTCGACGAGGGCGTGCCGGTCATCAACCATCCCGAGGCGGCGATCCTGGGCATGGGGTCGCTCAAGCCACGACCCGTCGTGGTCGACGACGTGGTGGTCGCGCGTCCAACGATGACGCTCACGTGCGCCTTCGATCACCGGGTCGCCGATGGGGCTCAGGTGGCCGCGTTCCTAGGTGAGTTGCGCGATCTCGTCGAATCGCCCGACCTGGCGCTGCTCGACCTCTAGCCCGTCCAGCGATTTGTGAGCGCTTTCGTTCGGTCAGCCAGCTCGGTCAGCGAGCGAAAACGCTCACAAGTCGCGTGGTTACTTGCGTTGCGCGGCGGCCAATCGCGCGGCGAACTCGGGTGATTCGATGGACGTGGCCTGAGGACCGATCTCGACGTCCACGGCGATGCGGTGCTGGTCCAGGTCGACGGTGCCGGGGTTGGCGGTCGCCCGCATCGACGCCTTGGTGGCGATGACGACGTCGCGGGGCGCGGACGCCGGTCCCGCCGCAAGTGTGCGGGCGGCGGCGACGGGATCGTCGGCAACCTCCAACGCGAGTCCGTGTCGGACGGCTGCGTCGGCGTCGAAGCGCATGCCGAACAGAAGCGCCGCCCGTGCCACCTGCGGCCCGACCGCGCGCTGCAACATCCAGGTCGCGCCACCGCCCGGGTGGATGCCGAGTTTCTGGAACCGCGGATCGAACAGTGCCCCCGGACCCGCGATGCGCACGTCGGCGGCAAGCGCAAGGTTCAGGCCTGCCCCCACGGCGGGGCCGTTGACGGCGGCGATGGTCGGCAGTGAGCACTGGGCGACGGCGAGGAAGCCGTCGTAGATCACCCGCAACCCGTCCTCCGTTGCTGCGCCGAGGGCGGTGAGGTCGGCGCCCGCGCAGAACGCCTTGCCGGCGCCGGTAACGATCACCGCGTGAACGTCCGGGTCGGCCTCGGCGGCGCCGACGGCCGCCCTCAGGGCCGCGGAGATTTCCGCGGTGACGGCATTCCGGCGGTCGGGGTCATTGACGGTGATGAGGGCGACGCGGTCGTCGATGCTCATGAGTACCAGCTCGGACACGAACTCAGCGTAGTTAGCGGCGTTCGACCAGCCGAATCAGGGCTGCGGGCGAAGAAATCCCGACCGCCCACGCCTGGTCCGGTGGCAGATCCCTGGCGCGACTGAGTCAACCAGCAGCGTTGGGCCGCAATGGCGGGCATCTGCCGTCCGCGTCGACGGCGAGTTCGAAGTGCCAGTTCTCGTTGGCGTAGATCTGGCACAGGCCGAACTGGAGGCCGTTGCGGATGAGCCAGTTGGAGGCACCGGCGCCCGTGATGTCCACCGCTTCGCCGACCACGTGTCTCGAAACGTCTGGCGATGAGACGAACCGTCGCGCAACGTCGACGCTGCCGTACTGCCGAACGGCGTCCTCGAACAGACGCTGCTGGAAGCCCATGGAGCGCCATCCCGACGTGAGGCCGATGTCGATGCCCTGGGCTTCGGCGGCGCGGGTGGCATCCTGAATCGCCTTGAGTAGCAAGGGATCCAGCCGCGCAACGGGCTGACTGGCGGTGTCGAACGGGCTGAACGTGTGACCGTCCGGCAGCCACCCGTTCCAGGTGTCGATGGCACCACCACCGATCGCCAACCTGTCATCACCCCACACGCCGGTCGTGGCGGCCGTCGCTCCTACGCCGATGGTCAGGGTCCGGGTCGTTGCGTCCGGGGCAGCGATGGGCACCGCGCCGGAGCCTGCGGTCGTGGACGGGGTCGACTGAAGCGTCGATCGCGACGGGCAACCGGCCAACACCACGGCCAGCGCTACGACCAGCGCCGGGCCTGCCCGACACCGCCGTGTCACGTCGTCGCCTCCAAGATTCGCTCGGCTTCGTCCGCCAGGTGTGGCCCAACCGTCACCGAGCGTAGGTGGCTCACCTGCATCCGGCAGAGCAGGATGGTCGAGTGGACATCTCCTCGAGTACGGCTCTGGTCACCGGCGCAAACCGCGGGCTGGGCCGACACTTCGCCTCAGAACTCCTAAAGCGCGGCGCGCGGGTGTATGCCGGCGCCCGTGATCCCGCTTCAATCGACGTCGACGGAGCCATTCCGATCGCCATGGACATCACCGATCCCGACTCGGTGGCCGCGGCTGCAGAGACCGCGGGCGACGTGACGCTTCTGGTCAACAACGCGGGCGTCTCCGCCGACACCGATCTGCTCACGGGCGACGTCGACGCCGCCCGCCGTGAGATGGACACCAATTACTTCGGCACGCTATCGGTGATGCGGGCGTTCGCTCCGGTGATCGAGCGCAACGGCGGTGGCGCCATCCTCAACGTGTTGTCGGTGCTTTCGTGGGTGAGCCAGCCGGCCCTCGGCGGGTATTGCGCGTCGAAGTCGGCGGCATGGTCGATGACGAATGCGCTGCGGGTTGAACTGGCCGACCGCGGGATCCGCGTCACCGCGTTGCACGTCGGCCTCATGGACACCGACATGGCGGCCGGCCTGAACGCCCCCAAGGCGAATCCGGCCGACGTCGCCGTACTTGCCCTCGACGGCGTTGCCGCCGGGGTCTACGAGGTGCTTGCCGACGACCTCAGCCGCGGGGTCCAGGCGGGACTGGCCAAGGGAGTCGGCGGGATCTACCCGCAGTTCGCGTAGTGGCGTGGGCCGTCAAGCACTCAGCTTTCGACGGCCCGCAACTCTCCCGATGGTCAGTAGCGCAACGCGCGTGGCGAGCGCGTGATCTAGCAGGTGAACACTCGAATTCCCTTGCTGTGCAACGGCTCAGCCCGTGCGGTTCCGCTCCACGCACACCGGCGCCGCCGTAGACCTTGAGTCGGTCAGCTATCTGTGTGGGCTGGCTCACTTGGTGACTTCCTGGCTCTTGCCGACGACGGTCACGCCGGCGTCGGAGACGACGAATCCGCGCGCCCGGTCGTGGTCTTTGTCCACACCCACCTGCGCTCCTGCGGGTACCACCACGTCCTTGTCGATGATTGCGTTCCGTACCACGGCATGGGCGCCGATGACGGTGTTGTCCAGGATCACCGAGCGTTCCACGGTGGCGTAGTCCTGCACCCGCACACCGGGGGACAGCACTGACTCGCGCACCAGTGCCCCAGAGACGATGACGCCGTTGGAGACCACGCTGTTGACCGCACGCCCGACCAGGTCACCGTCCTCGTGCACGAACTTCGCCGGTGGGTGCGCCGGGATGTGGGTGAGGATCGGCCACTGACTGTTGTACAGGTTGAACACCGGCACCACAGCGCACAGGTCCATGTGCGCGTCGAAGTAGGAGTCCAACGTCCCTACGTCCCGCCAGTAGCCGGCGTTGTCGGGTTCGGCGCCGGGCACCTCGTTGCTCTGGAAGTCGTACACCTGCGCGATGCCCTGCTCCACCATCATCGGCATGATGTTGCCGCCCATGTCCTTCTTGCTGGACTCGTCGGCAGCGTCCTTGCGCAGCGCCTCGACCAGCACGTCGGCGGAGAACAGGTAGTTGCCCATCGACACATACGTCTCGTCGGGCCGACCAGGCAGCCCGGGCGGGTCGGATGGCTTCTCGAGGAACGCCTCGACCTGCCGCCCGTCGGGGGCGGTCTTGATCACGCCGAAGGCGCTGGCCTCCTTGCGTGGCACGGGAATAGCCGGCCACCGTTGCGCCAGCGCCACTGTCGAGGTGCTGTGCGATCATCTGCCGCGGGTCCATGCGGTAGACGTGGTCGGCACCGAACACGATGACCAGATCCGGCTTCTCGTCGTGGATCAGGTTCAGCGACTGGTAGATCGCATCGGCGGAGCCGGTGTACCACTGCGGGCCAAGGCGCTGCTGGGCAGGCACCGGGGTCACGTAATTGCCGAGCAGGTTGCTCATCCGCCAGGTCGTGGTGATGTGGCGGTCCAGGCTGTGGCTCTTGTACTGGGTGAGCACCGCGATCCGCAGCACCCCAGCGTTGACCAGGTTCGACAACGCGAAATCGATCATTCGATACAGCCCGCCGAACGGGACGGCCGGTTTGGCCCGGTCGAGGGTAAGCGGTGAGAGGCGCTTGCCCTCACCGCCGGCGAGCACGATGCCGAGCACCCTTGGATCTGCCATCTGACGTCTCCTTCAATTAGGACGCTGCGGTGGACGCGTTCAGTGCGCTATCGCCGATCTAGCGGGCCCCCTGCTGGATCCGGGCCAGGCGGTCCGGACCGGCGAACGATTCGATGCGCACTGAAGGCCTGAGTCTGCTCGAGCAGCGCTGCGTGGAAATCCACGTCACGAACCTACAGCGGTTCACGCCCTGCCAAGCCAGATCGGGAGAGGCGATGTCCCGCAGCCGCAGACGAGCGGTTAGTTGTTCGTCGATACGTCGGAGACGTCGGTGGTGAGGTGCCGTGCCAGCATGAAGCGTTGCGGAATCGTCCGTTGGCAGTGAATCTGGCGGCGTGCGGCGGCGGCCAGAAGGCCAACCTTGTCGCCGTCGGAGCATCCAGCGTTCGAGGCGCCGCCGAACTCAGCTTCATTTCGCCAGGTGATCGCGTGTTCTCAAACTGAACCCGGTCCCGGACGATAGCGCTCCGTGCTTCGGGCGACGGGTCCGCCTGACGACCTCGTTAGAGCTGGGTCCAGACCGTCTTCTGCTTGAAGTAGGCGTCAAGGCCGTCCTTGCCGAACTCGTGGCCCCAGCCCGACTGCTTGTAGCCGCCGAACGGCACGTCGTGGTCAAACACCAGCTGGCAGTTGATCTGGACACTGCCGGCCTGCAGCCGCTTGACGATCCGGTGGGCGCGAGTCACGTTGGTGGTCCACGCGGTCGCCGCCAGCCCGTAGGTGGTGTCGTTGGCCATTGCGACCGCTTCGTCCTCGTCGTCGAACGGCAGGATGGACACCACTGGCCCGAAGATCTCCTGCTGATAGAGCCGCATGCTGGGATCGACGTTGGTGAGCACCGTCGGGTGCACGAAATAGCCCTTGCGGTCCAGCCGGTGACCGCCGGTGACGACCTCGACGCCGTCGCGCTTCCCCTCGTCGATGAAGCCCATGACGCGGCTGAGCTGCTTCGCGCTGATCAACGGACCGCTCATGACCCCGTCTTCGGTGGGGCCGCCGTACTTCATGAAGTTGGCCACTCCGGCGATGCCTTCGACGACCTGGTCGTAGACCCCGCGCTGGACGAAGATCCGCGAGCCGCACACGCAACCCTGCCCGGAGTGCACGAAGATGCCCATCGCCGCGCCGAAGATGGCCTTTTCCAGATCGGCGTCGTCGAAGATCAGCACCGGCGACTTACCGCCGAGCTCGAGCATGACCTTCTTGAGGTTGCCCGCCGAGGCTTGCACGATCATCTTGCCGACCTCAGTCGACCCGGTGAACGCGACCTTCTCGACATCCGGGTGCGCGCTGATCGCCGCACCTGCCGTATGCCCATAGCCGGTGATCAGGTTCACCACACCCTCCGGCACCCCGGCCTCGTGGATCAGCCGGTCCAGCAGCAGCGCCGAAAGCGGTGTCTCCTCAGCGGGTTTCACCAGGCTGCTGCAACCCGCCGCGAGGGCGGGGGCGATCTTGGCGCAAGCGTTGAAGATGGGTCCGTTCCACGGGAAGATCAGCCCGACGACACCGTAGGGCTCCTTGAGCGTGTAGGCGTGCTGGTCGACGTAGCCGGCCGAGGCGATACCGGTGGACCGCACGTTGTACGCGGTGCCGTTGACCTTGGTGCACCACCCGGCGTAGTACCGGAAGAACTCCGCGCAGGTGGGTACCACCAGCTCCGACTGCATCTTCATCATGCCGGTGTTGGCGGAGTCGATCTCCGCGAACTCGGCCGCGTGTTCGTCGATCAAATCCGCGATGCGCCAGAGAATCTTGGCCCGTTCGGTTCCTGCCAGCCCGGACCAGACTCCCGCCTCGAACGACTCCTTTGCGCGGACGACCGCCTCGTTGACCCCCTCTTCACCGCAGTCGGTGAACTCGGTGATCTGCTCTTCCGTCACGGGGTCGATGATCGGAATCACGTCACCGGTGCCGGGGCGTTTGCGAATGTCGTCCAACACCGTCTGCAGCGTCATCGTGGATGCCTTCCTCGTTGTCGCGACGCTTGATGCGCCCCGTGCTGAGCAACTGCTTAGCATTAGTGACGTGCTGTGGTCAACCATCCCTTCCACCGACGAGGTGCACAGTCGCAGCCGCGGACGCAGGATCAATTCCGCGGTGCCAAAGCATTCTCTGCACAGCCTCATCGGAGTTCGAGATGCGCGGCGGCGATCCTGCGTGTCGTGAGCGCCTGCTAGAGGCCGCCGTCATGTGGTCCTAGTTCTCCGCCGGGAGCGGTTCGGGGCTGGCGATCAGCTGGTCGACCACGTCGGCCAGGCCGGTGAAGCCGGGGGCTGCGGCCATGTCGGCTGCCATGCGGCGGCTCGCTTCGCGGTAGCGCGGCTGATCGAGGACGGCGAGAATGTTGCGGCGCAACGCCTTTGGTGACGGCCGCTCGGTTCTGAGTCGGCGGCCGACGCCAGACCACGCGACGCGTGCGCCAACCTCCGGCTTGTCCTCCTTGCCGCCGGTGGCGACGATCGGCACGCCGTAGCGCATGGCGTACTGAACTCCGCCGTAGCCCCCGTTGGTGACGTAGACGGCGGTGCGCGGCAGCAGCTCGTCATACGGCAGATAGGTGGCTGCGCGGGCGTTGCTCGGAAGCGGGGGCAGCGTCTCGAGCGGGCGACCCCCCGTGCTGACTACGACGAGCACGTCCGCATCGGCGAGCGCTTTCAGTGTCGGCGCGATGACTTGCTCGTAATCGAGGTTGGCAAGCGTCCCTTGGGTGACGTGAACGACTGGCCGCGTCCCGTCCAGATCGGCCCACCAGTCTGGTAGCGGAGCCTGTGAGCCGGTGGCGGACAGCGGACCGGCGAAGTGCAGAGCTGCGGGAGCATTGGAGCGCGGGTACTCGAAGGCCGGGACGGTGAACTGCACGAATGCATCGGCTCGGCCGCCCCAACTCATCGGAGAGAAGGGGATTCCCACACCGTGCACCTCGCGGTACAGGTCGTCGAGGATGCGGTTGGCGTTCGACATGACCCTGCGGTTGACCGCAGCCAGTGCGGCGTTGCGCTGGCGGTTGAACGAGCGCGCCGGCGGTAGTCCCATTCCGAATGGGGCCGTGTCGGAGCTCTCGATGGACAGCGGAATGACGCCGCACACGACGACCGCCGGACGCGCCGGATCGTGGGTGTTCGAGTATTGGTGCACTGCCAGCGTAGAGGGGATCGCTCAGGACGGCGTCGGCAGGTTGGGCTGCGTGCTCAGCCATGACGACCTGGTATTGCGCCTTGGCGGGTCGGGCGAAGATGTGCTCGACGTCGAAGCTGATCGCCTTGGCGCCCTTCAGCTTTGCGCGCTCTGGATACCTGGCGAGGAGACTGTGCTCGTCGAAGTCGGCTTCGGGGGGCAACGGGACGTGCACTGCGCCCGTCGCCGAGACTCTGTCGGCGAATCGGGAGCCCGTCACGAACCGCACGTGATCGCCCCGCTCCACGAAGCCACGGGCAACCGCCAGCAATGGACTCACGTGGCCGTGGATAGGGACGCTGGCGATGATGATCGATGACACGACGAAACCCCCCGAATTCGCGCTTCATACGTAGACAGATACGTGTTCGTTACTGTGTCACCGCGGTCGATATCGGGCAAGACCGATCGGGGGAGGACGTACCGATCCCCTCCGGTTGTCAACCATCAGTCTCGTCGGCTGGCACCCACCCGCGTCACGGTCGCCGCGCGGATCGCGATCTGACCGTTCTGCTCGTGCCGTCATCCCTAATCGTGGTTCGGCGATCTGGTGATCGCGTCGGGGCACAATCGCATCGAGACCGGCGTCGGACATGCCGCGCCGTGACCTTTGGCGACGATGACCAGCATGGAACGCGAAGAGAACGCCTACACCCTGGGAGTGCAGGCCGGCCTCTGGGGATATCCGCTGGTACACCGAGTGGAGGCGTTCCCGCAGGCGCTCTTGGTAAAGGGCATCGGACACAACTCGTTTCGCAAGTTCGATCGGCTCAAGACCGCTGAAGACCGGTTCGTCGTCAGGCCGAACAATCTGACCATCGACGCCTACGCGATCGTCGACGTCGCTGACGGCCCCGTCGTGCCGCATGTGCCGAAGCTCAAGACCGATCGCTGGTTCATCGTCCAGGTCGGTGACGCATTCGACGACGTCGTACACAACGTTGGCGGGTCACGCACACCGATGCCAGGGCCGTACCTGCTCACAGGACCGGACCATCGAGGCGAAGTGCCCGGCGACATGATCCAGGTCAAGCTCCGTACAAACATCGGCTTCGCGGCCGTCCGCATCGCGGTCACGGGTTCTGCAGATCAGGCCGGAGCCGTCGAGGCACAACGAGGCTTCACGATGCGACCGTTGCCCGACTATCTGAAATTTGGAATCGCGGGCGCGGAGGTCGACTATGGCCCCATTGCGTTCTCAGCGCTCACTGCGCCCGAGGACCTGGTTCACTTCGACCGTCTCGGGTCGGCGATGAAGTACATGCTGTCGGCACGTGCCGACGTGAACGACACCTTCGTGCAGACACTCGGCACGATCGGGCTGAGCGTCCGCAAGGGCTTCGACTGGCGCGCATTGGACGAGTCGACATTGGCCGGTCTGCGCCGTGCTGGACCGATGATCGAGCAGATCGCCGACGAGCGATGGTGCACGATGAGCGAAACGGTCAACGGATGGCGTGGCTCGCTGGCCTCGGGGCGATGCAGCTACGACTGGGCACTGAACGCGGCCAACACCAAGAATCAGGTGGGCACCGAGGTTGCCGATCAGGTGGTCTACGTCAACACCGCCGTCGACTCCGACGGTCAGTCACTCGAAGGGACGAACACCTACGTCCTGCACTTCGAGCCAGGCCAGACCCCGCCAGTCGCGGGCATGTGGAACGTCGCGATGTACGACGAGTCAATGTTGTTCATCGCCAACGAGATCGACCGCTTCTCCATAGGCAGCACCACCGACGGCCTCGCTGAGAACCCCGACGGATCCCTGACCATCCATCTCCAACACGCCAAGCCGACCGATGATCGGGTGAGCAACTGGCTTCCTGCGCCCGTTGGGAGCTTCAACCTCACCATGCGGTACTACACACCACTGGCACCGGTGTTGGACAGGACCTACAAGCTGCCAGCGGTGCGCAAGAGTTGATTCTTGGCGCGGCAACGTCGTTGGGGGGTCGTGACGCGCTATCGCCGGCGTCGGTCGAACGAACGCGCCATCATCTGCCAGTACACCAACGTCAGCGCCATTTGAATCCCGGTCGCGATCACAGCGGCGCGCAGGTGATGCCGTCGGGCCGCGATGAGCGCGAACACCGCGACCGCACTCGTCACGGCGCTGAGGACCATCGACACGTCGCGCGGGCGGTCGACGATCCAACGTTCTTCGCCGAGCATCGCGCGCGTCGCCCACGCCCGATCATCGACAGGTTTGGGAAACAGCACTGGGTTGACGCCGAGCCAGGCGGCGACAAGGGCGGCATGGCTTCGGCGCCGCGTCCAGACCGGAATCAGCACCAACGGGGTACTCGCCCAGCGGGTCCACGCACTCCACGGATTTGAATGCCGGGCGAACATCGCGTGCCGAAGGCGCGCCACCGTGCCCGTCGAAATATCGGCCACGGAAATGCTCCTTCGGTGCCGGCTACCGCAGTCGGATTGACGGTACTGCTGGGACTTCCTCGATTCTTGCTCGCTTGTCACGACGCTTGTCACCGCCCGGCGCGTTCGTGGCGGGCGGCCCAGATCCCGTCAACAGCGGGCGTGTCTGCGTGAGTGGCCGGGAAGCGCTGAAGCGCCGTGCCCGGGACACCCCCACGGCTACCATCTGTGACTGAACAGGGTGGCTGCGATCTTCAACCGAGGGGCCTCCATGGCGCATTGCTCGCCTTCGCCATCTCGAGTTCGCCGCGCGTTCCTCGTTCTATTGGTCGGCGCGCTTTTGCTGTCCTCGTGCTCCACGAGTTCGACCTCCCTGAGACCACAGCAGACTCAGTCGGTCGGCGGCGGTCAGCTCACACCCCTGCTCGATAGCACCCTCTCAGTTCCCCGCTGGTTCAGCGGCACCGATGGAAGGGCCCATCTGGTCTACGAGTTGTTGCTGACCAACGCGATCCCGGCGCCGGTCACCCTCAGCGCGTTGGAGGTGCGCGATGCCGATTCCGGCGCGACGCTCATCCGACTGACCGGCGATTCGCTGCTTGCCGCCACGTCGCTCGCTACCTCGCCGGACACACCGGCTGTCCTTCTGCCGCCGGCATCGGTCGGCGTCGTGTGGCTTGACGTCTCGCTCGCCGGCGCGGCCGCAATCCCGGCGGCGATCAAACACGAGCTCACCATCGATCCGCCCGCCGGGGTGCCCATACCCGACGCCAACTTGACCTACACGGGGGCAGCGGTCGAAGTCGATCGGCGACCGCCGGTCGCGCTCAGCCCCCCGCTGGCGGGTACCGGATGGGCCGCCCTTGGCAGTTGTTGCGATGGGCCGCACCGCCGCGCGCTCTTTCCCGTCGACGGGCGGTGGTATCTCGCGCAGCGTGACGCGATCGACTTCAACAAGTTGGACTCCGAGAACCGACCGGGCACCGGCGATCCCACGCTCCCCACGAGTTTTCCCACCTTCGGTCAGCCGGTGAACGCGGTGGCCGACGGCACGGTCGCGGTGGCGGTCGATCGTTACCCGGATCTACGCGTGGGCGAGGCCCGGGAGGAACCGACACCGGACAATGCCGGCGGCAACACCGTGGTGCTTGACATCGGGGACGGGCGCTTCGCGACGTATGCGCACCTACAGGCCGGTAGCGTGACCGTGAAACCAGGCGACCGGGTGACGCACGGTCAACACATCGCCAACGCAGGCAGCTCGGGCACCTCAGGTGGCCCGCACCTTCACTTCCAAGTGACGGATCGCCCTTCGGTCGTCGTCGCCGACGGAATCCCGTACGTATTCAACGCATTCGAGCTCGCGGGCCAAACCCCGCCCCTCGTCGACGCGCTCTCCTATTTCGACACCCTCCAGCCGATCCCCATCACCACCGAACGCACTGGAACGCGCCGCGACGAACTCCCGCTCGGACGCGATGTCGTTACATTCCCCGGCGGTGGTTAGAGTCAACGTCTCTCGATCAGCACTGAGCTGACATGCGTTCGCTTCCACAGGGTTTGGGATGCGTGCTCACAGCAACAGCTGCCCGCCAACTTCGTCGACTTCACAGCGCCCTTCGTGAACAAGCCATTGATTCTGGACGGCGAATTCGGGAACCTCAGCTAACTGGCCGATTTAGCCGCGGAGGACATCCACCCGGGGACGCCCTTCGTTCCGCTGGGGGTCTTCGTGACGGAGCAGGATCCGCCGGGTGGGTCCGCCGTCTCCAAGGGGTCACCGGTGAAGGTGAAACTGCGTACCGGAACGCCGGCCTGAGGGTCTTGGCGTCGAGAGGAACGTTTTTGGTGGGTCGAGAACCCTGTGTCAGCCTGAAGCGCGCTCGGCCGTCATCTGCATTTCAACTGTGCCCTGGCACCAGCCGCTCAAGATGTCGGTGTGCATGGTGCCCGAAAGTGACCCATCGAGTTGGGGCGTGTAGCGCACCTCGGCTCGGGCCGGACTCCATTCGATCGTGGTGTCGGGCATCATGCAGTCCCACTGGAAATCGCTGACTTGCATCCAGGACGACCCATCCCACGTGAATTGAACGGGTTGCGGAACCGTCGGGTTCCTCGGCGGAGGGCCGCTGGTGATCGTGGCGGTGCACTTTCCGCTGGAACAGCTCGACTGGAATCCGTAGGTGTCGGTGTACTGCCCCTCGGGCTGGGTGGCTGCCATGCTAGTTCCGGATTTGGGACCAACGATGAATGTGATCGCGTAGTCGCCGTTCCAGGACGGAGGGTCGGCAGACGCAGGCGGGGAAGGCGACAGGGCGATCGCGAGCGCCGCGGCGCACAAGCCGACGAGACTCCTGAGACCGTCTCGGTTCACCGGGTCAGTGTCGCAGAAGCAACGTTTCTGGGTAGGTGAATGTGGACTGCATTCGCGCCGGCGGAAAACTCCGCGGTCAGGTGGGCGGCCTTGACCTCAATGAAACCGCACCTCTTTCGCTGAATCTGCGGCCGCTTGCAACCGGGTGACGACGTGATCGGGATCGATCTCCTGGCCAGGCCGGTTGTTCGTGTCGGCGTCGATCGGTAAGCGGATTGCCACGTCGGTGCCATTGGGGTCGCGGTACCACAGCCGCACTCCGCCGGCGTCATTTGTGGCGCGGTGGTGGCGAGAGCCGATCGCGACGAGTCGCCTGTGGGTGTCGAGGACAGCGATCGCGGAGACGGCCGACACCGTGATTGAAATAACCCCAGCGACTTCGGGATTGGCGTTCATCGCGATGTCGGAATGCTCGATGACAACCCGTAGCCCGGCCGCCTCGACCACCGCGGTTCGCTGACCGACCGTGCGTGGTTCCGCGCCGAGAAGGGTGCCCCACCAGGCTCGCATCGAATCCCACTCGTGGGTAAGCAGGACAATCTCGTCAAGGTGTGTGTTCATAGCGCTCCTTGACGGTGGCAGTCAGACCTAATTGATCGAGCGCCGCACCGAGTGCGTCGGCGTACCCACTGCTCGATGGGTCAAGCACTGCGGCGATGTGAGAATCCGGGCGCAGCAGTAGCGCCTGCCCTGCCGCCAGCGAACGCAGCGGCTCTCCGCACGCCGCGAGGTCGACGCCGATCACCGTCAGTGGGTGTCCGACCGCTGTCTGCGCGTCGCGCCAACTCGACTCGTGTTGCGACGCGGCCAAAACCGTCAGCGTGTCGCGCGCCGGGAGGTCGAGCGTCGAGACCCTCGCTCCGTCGTACTGGACCCACGCGTGTGGCAGCCGTCCGCCCACGCGCACAACCGGCGTATAGAACTCGATGTCCCCGACGTCGGTGGATATGTCGCCCTCGATGAGGAATCCCCGGTCGTAGTGCACACCGAGATCGAGTCCCCACGTTCGGTAGTGATGACCCTGGCGGACGATCACCTCGTGAACCCTGTGCCGGATGCGTGCTCCGATGCGGCCCCGGGAAGTCGCCAGGGCAATCCGCTGCAATGCCACCGCCATGAGGGCGGCCAGTATCCGGCGTGAGGCACTGCGCCGCAAGGCAGCCATCAATCGGGACTCGGCCAGCGCCCGCATCGCGCGCATACCTGATCGGGGCAATCCGAGCGCGTCGAAAACATCCATCAAACCGTCGAAGTTCTTCACCGAATGCTCGGTGTTGGCGATGCCGATCGGTCGACGTTCCGCCTCGTAGCTGTCGAGCAGTTTGGCCGGAGCACGCCCAGAGATCTCCCACGACAATTTCCAGGCCAGGTTGTAGGCGTCGTGCACGCCGGTGTTGAGCCCGAGACCGCCGGTCGGTGGAAACGCATGCGCGGCGTCGCCGATGAGGAATGTACGTCCGTTGCGATATCGGTCGGCGACCTGCGCCGTCATGGCCCAGCTCTGCACCGAGTGGATGTCGACGGGCAATTCCAGGTCTCCCACCGCATCTCGGATTCTGCGCCGACAATCGTCGACGGTGAAGTCCTCGAGCCGCTGAACCGGCGGAAAGTAGGGAATCTGGAAGACATAGTCACCGGGTGAGCTGTGCACGATGGTGATTCCAAGCCCGCGTGGGGTGAAGGTGAAGATGACGGGGCCTCGGCGTGACCACAGATAGGGACGGAGGTCGGCGGTGAAGTGAACGCTGATCACGTGTTGCAGCACGGGCCCCGGCATCTCGATTCCGCATGTGTGTCGGACATGGCTGCCCGCGCCATCGGCGGCGATCAGATACCGACCGGTCGCGACCCACTCGCCATCGCCGTCTGGGCCGGTGACTCGAACTTCAACGCCATCGGAGGTTTCGCGGTGACTTTGGTACCCGCTGCCGCGATGGAACTCGACCCGCTCGCACGCTTCGAGCCGATCCCACAGCAGTCGTCCAAGCATGTGTTGCGACAGGTTCGCGGCGCGAGTCGGGCTAAGGGTCTCAAGGGTTTGGGCTTCAGCCGATTCAGGGTCGTAAATGGTGATCCGGCCCAGTTCGGGTCCGTTCAGGCTGGTGGCATAAATGCCGTCTCGCAGTTCGTATATCCGCGAGCTGAGGCGGCGCACATCGTGTTCGAGGCCCAGTTCGCGGAAGACCTCCAGTGTGCGGGTGGAGAGCACATGTGCGGCCGGGTGGGCCTGCGGGGCCAGTCGTCGTTCGATGACGAGGGTGTCGATTCCGTGTTCGGCGAGCAGCAGAGCGGCTGTCGCGCCGGCTGGACCGGCACCGACGATCAGGACCCGAGAAGTGCGCATGTCGCTATGCCGTTGCGCTGAGTTCGGTGTCCATCACGCCGAGCACCAGCGTCTCACGGGATCCATCGCATCGACCCTTCCAACTCGCGATTGCCGGAGTTTATATCTGAAGCGAACCGTCCCCGGTTGTATCCATACTTCCTTGTTGGGAAGTACGGCGCTTTGTTGAGTAGTACGGGCGCGACGGGAAGAGGGTTCGACGGACACCACAAGCCCTGGGGGGTAGCGGTGCGCCCGTCGAGGCGTCCAGGGAGGATGATCGACGCCGGCGACCATGGCGGCCAGGTCACCGCCACCCGGGTGGTCGCCCAGTGAATCCGCGGAATCAACCGTTGCCGCGAGCGATTGAACCAACTGGGACTGCTACTCGTATTACGTCTGTGCCGTCGAATCCCATCTATGGCAGTCGTAACCCGTCCGTGAGAAGGTAAGTATGACTAATCGTGCCGTGGCGCGCCGCCGCCAGCTGCTATCAGGGTGGGTTCGCAACCCATCGAGTCGGTTGGCGGCTGTACGTGGCGCGTCTGAACAGGGGGACATCGAAACCGTCATGCCGATCGAACACGAAGTAGAACGCGACATCGTCGAGTACCTGGGCGCGCACTACAGCATCGAACCCGATGAGATCACCGACGAATCGACGCTAGACGATCTGGGACTCGATTCGCTGGGAGTTCTCGCCATCGCGGACATCGTCGAGAAGAAGTACGGCATTTCGCTCGACGACGAGCGAATCGCCGGGGTTCGCACACTCTCCGGCTTCAAGGCTCTCATCCTCTTGAAGATCGCCGAAATGGCCTGACGGCCCGCCCGGCCTCGTCGACAACCCGAGCATTGGATCCACGTAAAGCATGAGTGCATATATCACGGCCACCGGCGTTTTTCTTCCCGGCTACCCGGTTCCCAACGACGAAATCGAAGACTACATCGGAAAGGCGGGACGCGCGTCCTCCGATTTGAAGGACTTGATTCTCACGAACTGCGGAATCAAGACCCGCCACTACGCGATCGACAAGAATCAGCAAACCGTCATCTCGAATGCGGCGATGGCCGCCAATGCGGTGCGCAACGCCGCCGAGCGCGCGGGCCTCGGTCCCGACGAGGTCGAACTGCTGACGGCGGCCACGACGCTGCCGGATCTGATGGGTCCCGGGCATGCCAGCATGGTGCACGGCGAGTTGGGCTACGGCCCGCTCGAGATCGCGACCACACACGGCATCTGCAGTTGCGGGATGATGGCGCTCAAGAACGCGTACCTGCAGGTGGCGATCGGCGAGAAGCGCAACGCGATCTGCGTCGCCAGCGAGTTCGCATCACGCGGGTTCAAGAGCACCCGCTACGACGAGATGCGGGCGATCGCCGAGGACGGGTCGTTGCCGATGGAAACCGCGTTCCTGCGCTACATGCTCTCCGATGGCGCGGGCGCCGCGGTGATCGAGAGCGCGCCCGCGGCATCGGGGATCAGCCTTCGCATCGACTGGATCTCGCTGACGTCGTACGCGAACACGGAAAAGGCGTGCATGTACTTCGGCAGCAACGACAACGCATGCTCCAAGACGTGGGGTGACTACCCGACCGCCGCGGCGGCCGCGGCCGACGGTGCGCTCGCTGCACGGCAGAAGCTGTCCCTGTTGCCACACCTGGTAAGCGTCGGAATCGACGAGTACCAACGCCTTTTGGCCATGGGCAAGTTCGACCCGGATGCGGTGACGTGGTTCCCCGCGCACTACTCGAGCGAACGCATGAAGACCCTCATGTTTGGCGAGATCTCCCGGCGGAAGATCACCATGGGCCGACCCGAGATGTGGTACAGCAACCTCACGAGAGTCGGAAACATCGGCAGCGCAGCCATCTTCGTCATCATCGACGAGATGATGACGGAGGGCCTTATCAACGAAGGTGACACGCTCTTGTGCATGGTGCCGGAATCCGGCCGGTTCGCGGTCTCGTTCATGCACCTCACTGCGGTGTCGGCGGCTACGGAGTCGGAAACCCGGCCATGACACGGGCATCGGAGATCCCCGCGGCGGAGCAGCCTCCGCCTCGGGCGGTCGTTTACCTCTATTCGCAGACTGGACAGCTGCGCGAGGTCGCCGATGCATTGACGGCTCCGCTGGGCGCCCGCGGGTGGGACATCCGCTGGGTGGACGTCCAGCCACGCGTCGCGTTCCCGTTTCCCTGGCCGGTTCGGCGATTCTTCGGGGTGTTCCCCGCGGCGGTGGATCCCGAGGCGCTGGTGGAGCTCGTCGAGCCAGCGGGCGGCTTCGAAACAGCGCCAGAGGAATTGGCGATCCTGGCCTACCAGGTGTGGTATCTGGCGCCCTCCCTTCCCATTCGATCACTGCTGAAAGCGCATCCCGAGGCCGTACGGGATCGGAGGGTCGTCTCGCTGATCGCGTGCCGCAACATGTGGTACTCGGCGGCGATCGAGACACGCGGATTGTTGCGATCCGCGGGTGCCCGTTCCGTCGGGGTGGTCGCCACGACCGACACACAGCCGCAGGCGATATCACTGGTGACGACCCTGCGCTGGCTGCTGACCGGCAGGCGCGAAGCCTTCCTGTGGTTCGCGCGGGCCGGGGTCGGCGCCGCCGAACTCGCCCGGATCGCCGACGTGGGACGCCGCATCGCCGAGTCGGGCCAGTGTCCGGAAGACGCGGCCCCGGTCGTGCCCACCCTGGCGGCAGCGGACCTCCTTGCGGGAAAGGTGTTTCGCAGGTGGGGCGCGACGGTCAGGTCAGCGCGGCGATTCGGCGCGGTGGCACAGGCCGCGAGCTTGGCGATCTTCGTAGTTGGCTTGGGAGTCGGCATCGCGGCCGGCCTGCCGCTGATCGCATGCGCGGCACTCGCCGGCGGCGCGCGGTTCGACAGGGGCGTGCGTGCTTTCGTGCGTCGCCGGATCTCGTTCGGCGAGGCAGGCGTCCCCCAGGCGGCGATCGCATGACGCCCTCGTCGCAGAGCCGGTAGCCCGGTAGCCGGTGAGCCAGATTGGAGACCTCGATGACCACTGACGCTTCGGAGTACCAGGAACTTACCGACTGGCTCACCATGAAGGTGGCCGCATACCTCCGCGTTGCGCCGGACACGATCGACGTCGACACCCCGCTGGCGGATTGTGGGATCGACTCCGTTTTGGGGATGGAGCTGTGCGCGGACCTGCAGTGCGAGAAGGGATTCGACGTCGAAACCACCATCGTGTGGGACTACCCGACCATCAATGCCATCGCGACCTATCTGGCCGCCGAGCGAGCGGCGTCGTGACCCCGATCGCCGTGGTCGGCATCGACTGCCGCTTCCCCTGGCGCGCCCGACAAGGACGCGTTCTGGCAAATGCTGATGGGTGGCGTCGTCACCGACACCGAAGTGCCGCTGGAGCGTTGGGATATCGACGCCTACTATAACTCCGACGGTATCGCCGGATCGATGAACACCCGACGCGCCCATTTCATGGACAATGTCGATACATTCGACAATGACTTCTTCGGCATCGCGCCTATCGAGGCGGCGGCGCTCGACCCGCAGCAGCGACTGTTGCTGCAGGCATCGTGGCGCGCACTGGAAGATGCCGGAATCGATCCCCGATCGCTCGCCGGCACGCCAGCGGGGGTCTTCGTCGGAATGATGTCCAGTGAGTGGAGCAGCCTTCAGATGCTCGACTTCGCCGGGGTCACCCCATTTCGTGGCGCCGGCAGCGGCTACTTCATGACGGCCAACCGCATCTCATACCACCTGAATCTCACAGGGCCGAGCATGGCCATCGATTCCGCCTGCTCGTCATCGTTGATGGCCGTGCATCAAGGCTGTGCTGCGCTGCGTTCCGGGGACACCGACACTGTTGTCGCCGCCGGTGCGAATCTTCTTCTTACGCCTGCGCTTTCGATCTTTTACACTCAGGCTGGGCTCTCGGCGCCGGATGGTCGTTGCAAACCGTTCGGACAGAGCGCCGATGGCATCGGCCGTGGTGAGGGCGTGGCCGCAGTGGTGCTGCGCCGACTCGACGACGCCCTAGCCGACGGCCAGCCGATCTACGCGGTGGTGAAGAGTTCGGTCGCCAACCACGATGGCCGCAGCAACGGCATCACCGCCCCGAACCGCCAGTCACAGGTGGAGCTGATGCGCCGCGCGCTCAGACTCGCAGAGGTCGAGGCCGGACAGATCGACTTCGTCGAAGCACACGGCACAGGCACTTTTCTCGGTGACATGATCGAGGCCAATGCGCTGGGCGACATTCACAAGACGCGCGGCGGCGAGCCATGCATGTTGGGTTCGGTCAAGGGAAACATCGGCCACACCGAGGGCAGCGCGGGGATTGCGGCGTTCATCAAGGTGTGCCTGGCGCTGCACCACCGCGTGCTGCCGCCGACGGTATTCGGCGACAGCGTCAATCCGGGGTTGCGGCTGGACGCGCATGGGCTGCGGCTGGTGGAGACCCCGGAGTCGTTGCCGGCCAATGCGTTAGGCGGAGTCAGCTCATTCGGGCTTGGCGGCAGCAATGCGCATGCGGTGCTGGAGTCGGCGCCGGCCACGGCGTTACCCCACCCGGGCGCGACCGGTGTGCTTACGCTATCGGCGCCCTCCGAGCAGGCGCTGCTACGCAATGCCGAGTCGATGGCCACCGCGCTGCGCAACCTCGATGATCAACGGGTGGCCTCCTGGTGCCGCACGACCAACGTCGTGAAGCGATCGCATCGGCACCGCCTAGTGCTGGACGGCGACCGCGGCACTCTGGTCCATGGGCTCGAGGAGTTTCTTGCCGGTACCCGCGCCGACCTGATGTCGTCCGCCCCGACGCGCAAGGTCGCGGCCAGGATTGGGATCTTGTGCTCAGGACAGGGGACTCAGTACCCGGGCATGACACGACCGCTTTACGACGCCAACCCGGTGTATCGCGAACATCTGGATGCTGCGGCGGCCGCCCTCGACCCGCACCTGCCGTCGGGCCTGCTCGCAGCGGTCTTTGGCGACGATCCCGACCTCCATCACACCACCCTCGCGCAGCCGGCGTTGTTCGCGGTGTCCTACGCGCTGGGAAAGACGTTGCTGCAGAGCGCGATCAATCCCGAATTCGGCATCGGCCACAGCGTCGGCGAGGTCGCCGCTGCGTGCCTGGCGGGCGTGCTGTCAGTCGACGATGGGGCGAGGCTCGTCGCGGTCAGGGCACGGCTGATGGGCACGCTGCCCCCCGGTGGGGCGATGATCGCGGTAGACCTCACTGTCGAGCAGGCGGAGGCACTGGTTGCCGACGAGCCAGAGTGCACGATCGCGGCCGTTAACGGGCCACGCTCGTTGACCATCTCCGGTGCCGCCGACGCGGTGGCGCGGACCCACGCTGCAGTTCGCGGGCAGGGCGGCCGAGCGGTGGACCTCCAGGTTTCGCACGCCTTTCACTCGCCCCTGATGGAGCCCATGGTGGCCGAGTTCCGGCGCGAGATGTTGGGGCTGGCACCAGGCCCCGCGAAGTTCCGGCTCTTCTCCACCGTTCTCGGCAGGGAAGTCGAGGGCCACGAAATGGACACCGACTACTGGGCCAACCAGATCTGTTCGCCGGTGCGGTTTTTCGACGCAGCACAGGCCGCCGTCAGTGCGGCAAGTACCGACTATGTCGTCGAGGCCGGCCCGCGATCCACACTGCTCACGCTGGCCCGACAGTGCGGACTGCCGCCACAAACCCGGTCGCTGACATTGTGCGGCGGACCGGATTCCCATGGAACGGAGCTACTGAGCGTGGCTGCGACATTGCTGCGCGACGGGTACTCGCCCGACCTGTCGCCGTTGTACGGCCGTGCGGCTGGCCCGCTGCAGCGACTTCCGCAGTATGTCTTCGACACCGCCGGTCGGTTCTGGTTCGACGGCCGGGTCGCCGCCGCGGCGCCGACGGCAGCGATGAGCCGCTTGCGCGAAGAGCCGACGGCAGCGATGAGCCGCTTGCGCGAAGAGCCGACGGCAGCGATGAGCCGCTTGCGCGAAGAGCCGACGGCAGCGATGAGCCGCTTGCGCGAAGAGCCGACGGCAGCGATGAGCCGCTTGCGCGAAGAGCCGATGGCCCAGTCCCCGGTGATCGCGCACGCCGACGAGCGGCAACAGCCTGCGGAGGTACCGCCCGCATCAGAAGGTGCGGTCCTGGCGTTGATCGCCGATGTCGGCGGCTATTCGGTCGGCGAGCTTGCCCGGTCCAGCCGGCTCAGCGATGACCTAGGCTACGACTCGCTGCTGCAACTTCGCCTTTTCGACCGGCTGCGGGCGGACTATCCAGAGCTGGGGCATATCGCCATCGTCGAGGTGATGCCGACGATTCACAGCGTCGGCGACGTTGTCGACTTCGTCTTGGAGCGGCTCGGCTCGGCCGCCGGTGTGACGCGATGACACCCGTCGAGTTGGTGTGTTTTCACCACGCCGGCGGGGGGTCGGCGTCGTTTCATCCACTGCGCCGCGCGCTGGCGGCCAGGGGCGTCGAGGCGACACTCACGACGGTGAAACTGCCCGGACGGGAGTCGCGCTGCGATGAGCAACGCTACGTCGATGCCGACGCGTGCGTGCGGGGCCTGGCCGACGAGCTTGACGACGTGTTGAGCCGACCCCACGTGCTGCTCGGCCACAGCATGGGCGCCATGCTGGCGTATTCTCTTGCACAACAACGTATTTCGCGGGGCCTGCGCGCGCCGGAGGCGGTGATCGTCGCGGCCTACCGCGCTCCACACCTGCGCGCACCCGTGCACGACCTACTCCTAGGCGACGATTACGAGCTGGCCGCGGAGCTGGCGCGATACGGCGGCCTGCCCGCCGAGATCATGTCCCGTCCCGAATGGCTTGAGCTGCTCATGCCCGTCGTCCGCGACGATCTGCGGATCTGTCAGTCCTACCGACTTTCGAGTGAGCCGCCTTTGCCGTGCCCGTTGCACGTCTTCGGCGGCCGCGACGACCCGCTAGCGCCGCCGGACACGTTGGCCGCCTGGTCGAGTCATTCGGCGCAGCCGCAACCGGTCCGTCTCTTCGCCGGCGACCACTTCCTGTTCCGAGAGCCGGACCCGGAGTTGGTAGCCGCGGTTGCACGCATCGTGGACGACGTGGCACTGGAAAGGACCTGATCCGATGAGCATCTTTATCCGTCAAGTAATCGCCTCTGCGGCATCGTCACCGCACGGGTTGAGCGTCGGCACGGTCGCCGATCCCGTGCGGTTGACCTGGCGCGAAGTCCACGAACAGGCGAAGCGGATGGCCGCATGCCTGGCCGCCAGGGGCGTTGGCCGCCAGGGCTCGGTTGCGGTCCTGGCCGCCGACGCGGCGGATGTCGCACCGCTAGCGCAGGCGATATGGATGCGCCGCGCCGCGCTGACGATGCTGCAGCAACCGACACCCCGCGCCGACCTGGCGATCTGGCTCGCCGACACGATGCGGGCGATCCGGATGGTCGGTGCCGACGTGGTTGTCGTCGGGGAGCCCTTCCTGATGGCGCTGGATCATCTGGCGGCCCACGGTTTGACCGTCTGTACTGTGGAGTCGATGCGCGGCGCCGGGCCGATCGAGCCGGAGGAGGCCGATGAGGCGGATATCGCGTTGCGGCAGCTCACCTCGGGGTCGACCGGCATACCGAAGGCAGTGGAGATCAGCCACGGAAATCTTGCCGCGCACACCGTGGCGATGAGCGCCGGGTTGGATCTCGACGTCGATCGGGACGTAGTGGTGAGTTGGCTGCCGTTGTCCCACGACATGGGCATGATCGGGTTCATCTGTGTCCCCATGCAATTGGCGCTCGAAGCCGTCGTGATCACGTCCGATCAGTTCCTGCGGCGGCCGATTGTGTGGGCCCAGTTGATCAGCAGGCACCGGGCGACCATCACATCGGGCCCCAATTTCGCCTACTCCGTACTAGCCCGCGTTCTGGAGCGGACCGACCCGGCCGCCATTGACCTCTCGTCGCTGCGGGTAGCGATCAACGGCGCCGAGCCCATCGATCATCGCGACGTAAAGAACTTCGTGGCGGTGGGTGCCCGGTTCGGGCTACGGCCGAGCGCACCGATGCCGAGCTACGGGCTCGCCGAAGCCACTCTGGCCGTGTCCTTGGGCGCGCACGACACCCCGCCGATCATCGACACAGTATCGAGGCAGGCCGTCTCGGGGGCCCACCGCGCGCAACCGGTTCCCGCTGACTCGGAGGACGTGCAGCACGTCGTCTGCTTGGGATTCCCGCTGACGGGCATGGACGTGCGCATAACCCGGGATGGAATGGTGCAGGGGCCCAGAGAGATTGGTGCCATCGAACTTCGCGGTCCTGCGGTCGCCGGCCGTTATGTCACGGTGGACGGTGTCATTCCACTCGCCGGCCATGATGGCTGGTTTGACACCGGTGACCTGGGATACCTCGACGAGGAGGGGCGGATGTACGTGTGCGGCCGCACGAAGGATCTCATCGTGGTGGCCGGGAACAACCTGTATCCGCACGATATCGAGCGCGCGGCCGCGACCGTCGACGGTGTGCGCAAGGGCTGCGTCATCGCGCTGCGGGTCGACGCCGAGCGGGAGGGCTTCGCGGTGCTCGCCGAAGTGCACAACGCGCACGAGGAAGACGTGCGCCTGCGTATCAGCCGCGACATCACGGCGCGGGTGAACCACCAAGTCGGGCACGCCCCGCGCGAGGTACGGTTGTTCCCCGCCGGAACCCTGCCGAAGACATCGTCGGGCAAGCTACGCCGAAAAAGCGCTCGAGAACTGCTTCCCTCAGGACTCCGCATCGCAGATGCGACCGAGGCGACGTCGAGGGTGACCGATACCGAGCCCGAGGCCTTGATCGATTACGGTAGACCAGCCTGACTCCCGTATTGTCGGCGCCCGGCTGATGCGGGTTCAACCCTACGCGATACGCGCCAGTATCACGGATCCCGTGAGATCAGGAAGACTTCGTGCTCCATGGATGACCCAAATGCGATGCAGAACAACAACACCGGCACGTTCGCGTCCGGTGTGCCCGTTACCATTGAGCCGAACGCACGGCCCTAGAAGGGTGACACCAGCGCACCGAACGCGGCCATTGCGACAAGATGTTGAATAGCACGGCTTTCACCGGCAACACCCCCGGGTGCGGGCACCGCCCACACATCATGTACCCGCGACGGCTCGGTGGCGTAGCGGGTGAGCTCTTCGGGCGTCACTCGCGTCGTTTAAACAGGCGTTGCTTCGACAACGCTGTACGGTGAGGCTGTCTGCACTATCCGGTTCATCCGAAATCCGGCTTGCCTAAGCAGATCTCGGTATTCCGCGGCGTCGCGTTCGCGGCCGTTCGCATCCAGCAGCATCTCCACGTCACTCCACTTACCCGCGAAGTCACGGTCGTGCTCGGGGAGCACCATCTCCACTAGCAACACCGTCGAATCGGCACCGGCGGCCGCACGCACGTTACGCAGGATCGCAACGGCCTGCTCATCGGGCCAGTCGTGGATGACGTTCTTGAGGACATAGGCGTCGCCGCCGGAGGGAACGTTGTCAAAGAACGACCCACCTTCGACGCGCACCCGGTCTTTGATCTCCGGCGCAGAGAGTAGCGCGGGCGCCCCCGCGACGACCTCGGGCAGGTCGTAGAGTACGCCACGTGCGTCCGGTGTTGCCGCCAAGATGGTGGACAGCAGCGCGCCGTGCCCACCGCCGACATCGACGATCGTGCGGTACGGACCGAAGTTGTATCCGGGCACGAAGGCATGCGCCGCCAGGCCGGCGAGGTCGGTCATCGCGTCGTTGAAACCCTTCGCGAGCTCGGGTTCATCCCTGAGATAATCGAATCCGTCCTTACCGCGCAGCTGCGGGATGATCGGCTTGCCCGTCCTGACCGATTCGACGAGATAACTCCAATGTTCCCGGTGTTGCGGCGAACCGACAAAGCGCGCATACGCGTTCATCGAGAATGGGGCGTCCGAGCGCAGGGTTTCACCGAGAGCGGTCAGCTCATATCGGCCGCCGCGGCGCTGCCGGAAAATGCCACGGCTGATCAATGCCCGCATCAGTCGTCTGAGGGCGTCGGGGTCCGCACCGACGCGCTTTGCCAATTCATCCAAGGGCAACGGATGGTCGGCGAGGGCGTCGGCGATACCAAGTTCGGCGGCCGCTTGAATGGCCTGCGATACCCATGCAGCCATGATCATCTCCAGCATCGCCACCGGCGCGGGGGCCGATAGTCGATGAAGTCGATAGAGATAGTCGCGAAGACGCTCGCCGATACGGGCCACCTTGGCAGGTGGAATCTTGATATCTCTTGGCATCGTGTCTCCCTCACCTTTTACAAACGCATCACCGACTCATAGAAGACAACGCGCTCACGTTCGGAAACGTTCAATTCCCGCTCGTCATCGCGCGACCTCAAGCTCCGAGGTCATACACCCGTCCTGCGCCCCCGGCAGGAATCGAACCTGCGACCAACCGCTTAGAAGGCGGCTGCTCTGTCCGCTGAGCTACGAGGGCAGCGCAACCACCCTAGCCGAATTGCCGTGAACCGATGGACGGGTCATCCCGTACTCTCGAGTCGATGGTGAGACACCACACGAAGGACAAGGGCGACCTAGGCATCGCCAAAGTCCATGCCGACTTGGTAGGCAAGGGGTTCACGGTCCTGTTTCCGGCAACGGAGCACGCGCCGTTCGACCTTGTTGCATATGCGGCTGGAGAGTTCCACCGCCTCCAGGTGAAGTACCGGTCGGCGCGCGCGGGTGCCGTCACGGTCAAGTTCCGATCTATGTGGGCGGACCGCAACGGGACCCATCCGACGCCGATGGACAAGGGTGCAATCGATGCCGTGTGCATCTACTGCCCGGAGACCGACGAGTGCTACTACATCCGTCCCGACGCACACGGTGCATCGGTCACGCTTCGGATTACGCCAAGCAGGAATGGCCAGCACGCAGGAGTCCTGCAAGCAGACGCATTCCGCGATCTGCCGCGCGCAGTTCTCGGCTGACCTCGGCGGATTGCCGTCCGCAGAGGGTGGCCCTGACGAAGTGGCAGCTAGTAAAAGGCGACCCGCGGCTACCAGCGGCGGACTAGCGTGGAGACCAGCAAGCGGCGGCCACCGGAGGAGATGCGCAAACGATGAGTGACGTGCGGGAGTTGGATGCGGCCGGCCTTCCCGAGGAACTGAGTGCCGTCGACCAGTTGTTGCATCGTGGTGAGGCCAACCCACGCACCCGTTCGGGAATCATGGGCGTCGAACTGCTGGACTCCACGCCCGACTGGGCACGCTTTCGAGCCCGGTTCGAACACGCCTCCCGCAAGGTGCTCCGACTGCGCCAGAAGGTCGTGACGCCGACGCTGCCGACCGCGGCGCCGCGCTGGGTAGTCGACCCCGACTTCAACCTCGACTTCCACGTCCGCCGGATGCGCGTGCCCGAGCCGGGCACGCTGCGCGAGGTCATCGACCTCGCCGAGGTGGTGATGCAGTCGCCCATGGACATCTCCCGGCCGCTGTGGTCGGCGACGCTCGTCGAGGGGCTGGCCGACGGCCGAGCCGCCACCATGCTGCACCTGAGCCACGCGGTGACCGACGGCGTCGGTGGGGTGGAGATGTTCGCCAGCATCTACGACCTCGAGCGCGATCCGCCGCTGGAATACGATGCGCCGCTGCCCATTCCGCAGGATCTGTCGCCGAATGACCTGATGCGCGAGGGCATCAACAACCTGCCACGGTCGATCGTCGGGGGCCTTCGCGGCGTGCTCGGCGGAGCGGCGTCCCTGCTCGGGCGCGCGGTGATGGATCCGGTCTCCGCGGTCGGCGGCGTGGTCGACTACGCGCGGTCCGGGGCGCGGGTCATGGGCCCCGTCTCGGAACCGTCCCCGCTGCTGAGACGACGCAGCCTGTCAACGCGGACCGAGGCCATCGACATCAAGTTCGGCGATCTGCGCACGGCGTCGAAGGCTGCCGGCGGTTCCATCAACGACGCATATCTGGCCGGGCTGTGTGGCGCGCTTCGGCTCTATCACGAAGCCAAGGGCATGCCGGTCGAGACTGTGCCGATGGCGGTCCCGGTGAATCTGCGGTCCGACGACGATCCGGCCGGTGGCAATCGCTTCGCCGGGGTGAACCTGGCCGCGCCGGTGGGCGTGGTCGATCCGGCCACCCGGATTCTGAAGGTCCGCGCGCAGATGACGCGGAAGCGCGAAGAACGCGCCATTGACATGGTGGGCGCCATCGCGCCGGTGTTGAGCCTGCTGCCCGACGCCTTCCTGGAGTCCGTGGCCGGGTCCATCGTCGCCTCCGACGTTCAGGCCAGCAACGTTCCGATCTATCCCGGTGACACGTTCGTCGCCGGGGCAAAGATCGTGCGGCACTACGGCCTTGGGCCGCTGCCCGGTGTCGCGATGATGTGCGTACTGGTGTCGCGCGCCGGCTACTGCACCATCACTACCCGGTACGACCGGGCCTCCATCACCGACCCCGCGCTGTTCGCGCGTTGCCTCCTGGCCGGTTTCGATGAGGTGCTCGCCCTCGGCGGCGACGGGCGAGCCGCTCCGGCATCCTTCACGGTGGACAACGTCGAAACCGTCACATCGTCCAATGGGAGTGCGCCGCAATGAGTTCGCAGAACGGACAGCCCAAGAACACCCTGCGCCTGCCGGGATCCGTCGCCGAGATCAAGGCCAGTCCGGAGGGCCCGGAGATCGGTGCCTTCTTCGACTTGGACGGCACCCTGGTGGCCGGCTTCACCGGCGTGCTGATGACGCAGGACCGCCTGCGCCGCGGTCAGATGGGTGTCGGCGAGTTCATCGGCATGGTGCAGGCCGGCCTGAACCACCAGCTCGGCCGCTCCGAGTTCGAGGACCTCATCGGCAAGGGTGCCCGCATGCTGCACGGCAATTCGCTGAGCGACCTCGACGAACTGGGTGAGCGACTGTTCGTCCAGCACGTCCAGAAGCGGATCTACCCCGAGATGCGCGACATGGTGCGCGCGCACATGGCCCGCGGTCACACCGTGGTGCTGAGCTCGTCGGCGCTCACCGTCCAGGTGGAGCCAGTCGCGCAGTTCCTGGGCATCGCCAACGTGCTGAGCAACAAGTTCGAGACCGACGACGACGGGCTGATCACCGGCGAGGTACTGCGGCCGATCATCTGGGGCCCGGGCAAGGCGCGGGCGGTGCAGGCATTCGCAGCCAAGAACGGCGTCGACCTGGCGAAGAGCTACTTCTACGCCGACGGCGACGAGGATGTCGCGCTGATGTACCTCGTCGGCAACCCGCGGCCGACCAACCCCGGCGGCAAGATGGAAGCCGTTGCCATCAAACGTGGTTGGCCCGTGCTGCGGTTCTCCAGCCGCAGCGGGAGCAGCCCCGTGTCACAGATCAGAACCGCAGCCGGCATCGCGTCCATGGTGCCCACTGCGGCAGGGGCCATCGGTTTGGGCCTGCTGACCCGCAACCGCCGTGTCGGGGTCAACTTCTTCACCTCGACGTGGGGCCGGTTGTTGATGGCGTCGATCGGCATCGACCTCAACGTGCTCGGCGAGGAGAACCTCACCGCCCAGCGGCCCGCTGTCTTCATCTTCAACCACCGCAACCAGGCCGACCCGCTCATCGCGGGCAGGCTCGTCAGCGACAACTTCACCTCGGTGGGCAAGAAGGAACTCGAGAGCAACCCGATCATGGGCACGATCGGCAAGATGATGGACGCGGCGTTCATCGACCGCGACGACCCCAAGGCCGCCGTCGAATCTCTTCGCAAGGTGGAAGAGCTTGCCCGCAAGGGGCTTTCGATTCTCATCGCCCCGGAGGGGACGCGACTCGACACCAACGAGGTCGGGCCCTTCAAGAAGGGTCCGTTCCGCATCGCGATGTCGGCGGGCATCCCCATCGTCCCGATCGTCATCCGCAACGCGGAGGTCATCGCCGACCGCAACTCCAGCACGTTCAACCCCGGCAGCGTCGACGTAGCGGTCTTCCCGCCGATTCCGGTCGACGACTGGACCACCGAAAACCTCGCCGACCGCATCGCCGAGGTCCGTCAGCTGTACCTCGACACGCTGACGGATTGGCCGGTCGACCTGCTGCCCGATGCGCCGCTGTATGCGCGCGTGAAGAAGGCGCGCAAGCCCGTCATCAAGACGACGCCCGCCGAGAAGGCTCCGGTCAAGAAGGCGGCGACCAAGTCTGCCACCAAGGCCGCGACCAAGACGCCCGCGAAGAAGGCTGCCGCCAAGGCGAATCCACGCAAGGCGACGCGCACCACGAAGGGCCGGCCGTGAAGGCGACGGCCGACGAGCTCGACAGCTTTGCCCCGACCGGAGATGCCCTGGTGCTCGCCTCGGTCGGCTCACCGGCAGAGCGGGAGCTGCTCAACGACTGGCTCGAACAGCAACGCGGCAAGCATCCCGAGGCGCACATCGAGGTTCTGGAGTTGCCCGCCGACGACGACCCGCCGCCGGCGACGCTGGCCCGCCTCGTCGGACTACTCGAAGCCGACGATGACAGGTCCGTCTTCCCGGTCCGGGTGTTCTGGGTTCCGGGCGGGTTGCCGACGCGGTTCAAGGTGGTGGCGCTGCTGTCGGGCCGCGACACCTACCGTCCCCCGCAGATACTGCAGCATCGAATCCTCAAGAAGGATCCGTCGCGCGCCAGGGTGGTGGCGGGCGAACCGGCGAAGGTCTCCGAGCTGCGCCAGCATTGGAGCGATACCACCGTCGCCGAGAACCCCAGGGAATTCGCGCGTTTCGTCATCCGCCGCGCCATCTTGGCGATCGAGCGCGTCGAACTTCGGCTACTCGGGCCCGAGTACAAGTCACCCCGGCTCATCAAGCCGGAGATGCTGGCTTCGACGCGGTTCCGGGAGGGACTCGAGGCGATTCCCGGTGCGACGGTCGAGAAGGCCGGTGCCATGCTCGACGAGCTCGCGACCGGGTGGAGCCGGTTCTCGGTCGACCTCATCCCGTCGATGGGCCGGGCGATATTCAGTCGGGGGTTCGACCCGAACGTCGACTACGACCGCACCGAGATCGAGTCGATGCGGCGCGCGTTGGAGCATCATCCCGCCGTACTGCTCTTCTCACACCGGTCCTACCTGGACGGCGCGATCGTGCCGGTGGCGATGCAGGAGAACCGACTGCCCCCGGTCCACACCTTCGCAGGCATCAACCTCTCGTTCGGGCTCATGGGGCCGCTGATGCGTCACTCCGGCGTCATCTTCATCCGCCGCAAGCTCGACGACCCGCTCTACAAGTACGTGCTGCGGCAGTTCATCAGCTACATCGTCGAGAAGCGGTTCAACCTCAGCTGGTCCATCGAGGGCACCAGGTCGCGGACCGGAAAGATGTTGCCGCCCAAGCTCGGTCTGCTCGCCTACGTCGCCGACGCATATCTCGACGGCCGCAGCGACGACATCCTCCTGCAGCCGGTTTCGATCAGCTTCGACCAACTGCACGAGACCGCCGAGTACGCGGCGTACGCCCGTGGCGGCGAGAAGACGCCCGAGGGCCTGTCATGGCTGTACAAGTTCATCAAGGCGCAGGGTGAGCGCAACTACGGAAAGATCTACGTCCGCTTCCCCGAAGCCGTGTCGATGCGCGAGTACCTGGGTGAGCCACACGGTCCGATGACCACCGACGACGCTGCGAAACGCCTTGCGCTGCAGAAGATGGCGTTCGAGGTCGCCTGGCGGATCCAGCGAGCCACGCCGGTCAACGCGACGGCGCTGGTGTCGGCGCTGCTGTTGGGCACCCGTGGGGTCGCGCTCACCCTCGACCAGTTGCACCACACGCTGCAGGACGCGCTCGACTACCTGACCCGCAAGCAGACCCCGATGACCAACAGCGCACTACGGCTACGCACCCCGGAAGGCGTCCGCGCGGCGGTCGACGCCCTGTCCAACGGCCATCCGGTCACTCGGGTCGACAGCGGCCGGGAACCGGTGTGGCTCATCGCCCCTCAGGACGAGCACGAGGCGGCGTTCTACCGCAACACCCTGATCGACGCGTTCCTCGAGACGTCCATCGTCGACCTCGCCCTGGCGCACGCCGCGCGGACCGACGGAGATCGGCTCGAGGTGTTCTGGGCACAGGCGTTGCGGTTGCGCGATCTGCTCAAGTTCGACTTCTACTTCGCCGACTCCACCGCGTTCCGCGAGCACATCGCGGAGGAGATGTCCTGGCCGGGCCGGACGCGAGGAGCAGAAGGAGTATCAGATTGGGAAGAACTCGTCGCTGCGGGTGGTGAGCAGATCGACGCGTTGTTGCGGGCCAAGCGGCCACTGATCGCGGGGGCGATGCTTCGCCCGTTCTTCGAGGCCTACGAGATCGTCGCCGACGTGTTGCGTGAGGCCCCCGCCGAGATCGACGAGAAGGACCTGACGGAACTGGCGCTGGGCGTGGGCCGGCAGTACGTGGCGCAGGACCGGATCCACAGCAACGAGTCGGTGTCGGCGCTGTTGTTCGCCACAGCGCGTCAAGTGGCCGCCGACCAGCATCTGCTGGAGCCGGCGGCCGACCTCGCCGAACGCCGCGCGGCGTTCCTGCGGGAGCTGCGCGACGTCCTAGCCGACATGGACAAGGTCGAAGCGATCTCCCGCGAGCAGTTTTACCGACGCGAGGTCGAGCGAAGAACAGCGGAGGCCTAGCACGCCATGCCCACCGAACGATGGACCGTCGGCGACGTCACGATCACGAAGGTGGTCGAGAGCGAATCATGGTTGCCCCTAACGTTTCTCCCCGAGTTCTTGCCGAGCTCGTCAGCCGCGGACATCGAGGCGATGCACTGGCTGGCACCGCATTACGTGCGCGAGGGCCAATTCAGCATGGGCATCTACTCGTTCCTCGTCGAAACGCCCGATCGCAAGATCGTCGTCGACACTGCCGTCGGCAATGCCAAAACACGCGTGGGACCTGCTTTCAACATGCTTGACACCGCCTTCCTCGAAGGTTTCCGGAGCGTCTGGGAGCCGGAGGACGTCGACGCCGTGGTATCCACTCATCTGCACGTCGACCACGTCGGTTGGAACACTCGTCTGGTGGACGGCGCCTGGCTGCCGACCTTCCCGAACGCCTCCTACTACTTCGTCGATCATGAATACCGGCATTGGGAGCGATGCGCCGCGACCGACGATGAGGGGCACCCGTTGTTCGACGCTGCGGCGGTCTTCTCGGACTCCCTGCGGCCGATCGTGGACGCCGGACTGGCCAGCTTCGTCGAACCGTCAGCCGAACTGAGCCCTGAAGTCGCGTTGATGCCGTCACACGGCCACACTCCCGGGCACGTCTCGGTGCTCGTCCATTCGCGCGGGGAAAGCGCCGTGATCACCGGCGACCTCGTGCACTTCCCGTGCCAGATCGGTCATCCACATTGGTCGAGCATCTATGACTATGACGCCATCGCAGCAGCGGCGACTCGAACGGCGTTCCTCGAACGATTCGCAGACTCCGAAACCCTGGTCATCGGCACTCACTTCGGCTCTCCTACCGGCGTGCTCGCCTACCATGACGGCGCAGCGTTTCGCCTGACGCCTGCGGGTGCGCGGTAGCACTGCCCCATACGCTGGAAGCATGACCACCGTCGCACGGACCGTGCGCACCAGCCCCGTGTGGCCGGTGCTCGTCGGTGTCGGACTACTCGCGGGCATCACCGCCGCGGCGTTGGCGGGGCTGTCCGTCGCCGACGCGTTGACGGCCACCGGACTGCCCGACCCCGGCCCCGTCACCACCTACGGACTGCCGTTCGTGCGCGCCGCGGGGGAGCTCGCAGCCGTCGTGGCCGTCGGGTCGTTTCTGCTCGCGGCGTTCCTAGTGCCGCCGCAGTCCAGCGGGGTGCTCGACGTGGCGGGGTATCGGGCGCTGCGCACCGGAACCGTTGCGTCCGCGGTGTGGACGGTGTGCGCGGTGCTGTTGGTGCCGCTGACCGTCTCCGACGTCACAGGGCAGCCGCTGGCCAGCCGACTGAGCCTGTCGTCGGTCTGGTCGGTTGCCAGCTTGATCGAAACGGCGGGCACCTGGCGCTGGACTGCCCTGTTCGCCGCCGCGGTCACGGTGGTCAGCATTCCGGTGCTGCGGTGGTCGTGGACGCCGCTGCTCTTTGCAGGAGCGCTCCTCACCCTGGTGCCGATCGCCTTGAGCGGGCACTCGTCGGCCGGCGGCTCGCACGACCTGGCCACCAATAGCCTGCTGATCCACCTCATCGTCGGTGCGGTGTGGGCCGGCGGATTGCTGGCCCTGCTGACGCACGCGATGCGCGGGGGCGAGCATGCCGACATCGCGTCGCGGCGGTTCTCCGCCGTCGCGCTGTGGTGCTTCGTGGCGATGGGGTTGTCGGGCATCGTGAATGCGTTTGTTCGGGTGCGTCCCGCCGACCTGTTCGACGGAGGCTACGGCTGGCTGATCGTCGGCAAGGCGCTCGCCCTCACCGCGCTGGGCGTCATGGGGTTCTGTCAGCGGCGCCGCGGAGTCGCTGCGCTGCAGGACGATCCGGGTGCCCGCGGCCCGCTGATCCGGCTGGCACTCATCGAGGCTTTCATTTTCGGGTTGACGTTCGGCATCGCCGTCGCGTTGGGCCGCACCCCGCCGCCGCCCCCGCCGGTCTCCAACCCGTCCATCACCGCGATCGAGATCGGGTATGACCTGGCCGGTCCGCCGACGGTCGCCCGCGTGCTGTTCGACTGGCGCTTCGACCTCATCTATGGGACGGCGGCGGTCGTCTTCGCGGCGGTGTACGTCGCGGGGGTGATCCGCCTGCGCAGGCGCGGCGACGCGTGGCCGACCGGGCGCGTCGTCGCGTGGCTGTGTGGCTGCACGGTGTTGTTGATCGCGACCTCGTCGGGCATCGGGCGTTACATGCCCGCGATGTTCAGCATGCACATGGCGGCGCACATGCTGCTGTCGATGCTGGCGCCGGTGCTGCTGGTCCTCGGCGCCCCGGTCACGCTGGCGTTGCGGGCGCTGCCTGCGGCAGGGCGCGACGATCCGCCGGGACTGCGGGAGTGGCTGTTGGCTGCGCTGCACAGCCGGGTTTCGCGCTTCCTCACCAACCCGATCGTGGCGACGATGTTGTTCGTCGCGGGTTTCTACGGCCTGTACTTCGGTGGCATCTTCGACCTCGCCGCGGGCAGTCATGCCGCTCACCTCGCGATGAATCTGCACTTCCTGCTGACGGGGTACCTGTTCTATTGGGTGGTCATCGGCGTCGATCCCACGCCGCGGCCCATCCCGCCGCTGGGCAAGTTGGCGATGGTGTTCGCGTCGCTGCCCCTGCACGCGTTCTTCGGGGTCGTGCTGATGGGCACCAAGACCGTGCTGGCGGGCAGCTTCTACGAATCTTTGAAGCTGTCCTGGCACACCGACTTGCTGGGTGATCAAAGGCTCGGCGGCGGAATCGCTTGGTCGGCAGGCGAAGTGCCACTCGTTCTGGTGCTGATCGCGCTGCTCGTGCAATGGCGGCGCAGTGATCGACGAACGGCCACCCGGCTGGATCGGGCGGCCGACCGCGACGACGACGCCGACCTTGCGGCCTACAACGCGATGCTCGCCGAACTGGCTCGCCGCGAGTCGGGTTCGCGCTGACCGGTTCCCGACGCCGAACGTGACGTCACGGCGAGAAGTCGGCAACTATTCGCCGCAGTGTCACGTTCGACGATCCGACGACGGCGCTAGCCGACGGCGCCCGCCGCGACGGCAGCGGCCCAGCCTCCGTAGTGGCTGATGTCGGTGCCGGACTCGGCTGCCGCACCGTCGCACCCGAACGAGGTGCGCCACGAGCCGTCGTCGAATTCGACCTTGCCGAGTTGCATCGGTGCGGGCAGGGCGGCGAGGAACCGGCCCAGCGCGGCGGGGGAGAGCAGCCACCGGTGGGCCTTGAGCGCCGTGCCCGTGCCGTTGGGCAAACGGGTGATCGCCGGCTTGGGCGGCACGGACGGCAGCAGCGCCATGCGGTAGTGCGCCGACGTCGTCAACTCTCCCGCCCAGCGGGCACCCAAGTCGGTGAGCTGGTGGACCAGTGGGCCGCCGCGAAGGTGCGCACCGAACACCACTAATTCGGTGGTATCGGCGACGGAGAGCGGCCAAATCTCTTGTGGTGCTTCGGTGCCCGAGACCATGGCTGCGATGTCGAGCGCGACGGCGTCGTCGAACGCCCTGGCCAGCACGGTGACCCCGAACTGCGCGTCGCCCGCCGTCCCCGCGGGCACGGACACCCCGCACAGGTCGAACAGATTGCAGAAGTTCGTGTAGGTGCCCAACCGCGAGTTCACCCCCACTGGATCGGCCACCACCTCGTCGATCCGCGGGTGGAACGGGGCCGTCGGCACGACGAGGGCGTCCACGCCGCCAAGCGCCGCCATCGCTACGGAGCGCAGTCGCGCGGTCTCGCGCCGGTCGGCGACGAGGCGGTGGGCGGGGATGTCACGGGCCGCGGTGACGATCCGGCCCACCGTGGGGTCAATCGCCGCAGCCGGATTTCCGTCGATGAAATCGCCTATCGCCGCGTACCTTTCGCTGACGAGGGCGCCGTCGTAGAGCAGTGTGGCAGCGGCGAGGAAGGGAGCGATGTCGATGGTCACGATGCGCGCCCCTGCGGCCGCCAGAGCCGACACCGCTTCGCCGAACGCGGCACGCCAGACGTCATCGAGTTCAGGGAGGTCAGCGGGGACCGCGACGACGGGTTCCGGCGGCGCCGCGAGCCGGGTGTCGGCAGGCCACGGACGGTTCGGTGCGCCGGCGGCCAAGACGCCCATCGCGCGGTTCGCCAGTTCGAGTTCGGGGGTGAAAACCGTTACGCAGTCATAGGATTCGCAGGCCGGGACGACTCCGGCGGTATCGACGATCCCCACCGTGGGTTTGATGCCGACGATGCCCTGCAGTCCGGCGGGCACCCGGCCCGATCCGGCCGTGTCGGTGCCGATCGCGAGGTCGACCTGCCCAGTCGCCACCGCAACGGCGGACCCCGAGCTGGAACCTCCACTGATGAATTCGGTGCGTCGGCTGTCGCGCACCACGCCGTAGGGCGACCTGGTGCCGACGAGTCCGGTCGCGAACTGGTCGAGATTCGTCTTGCCGACCACGACCGCCCCGGCCGCACGCAGCGCGGCCACCGACGCGGCGTCGCGCTCGGGTGCGTATTCGAACTCCGGGCACGCGGCGGTGGTCGGGAGGCCTGCAACGTCGACGTTGTCCTTGACCGCGAGGGTGATCCCGGCCAGAACCCCGCCTTCGCGTCGACTCCGCGCAACGTCGGTCTCGACGTCGGCGTCGGCGCGGCGGCTGATCCAGACCGTCATGCGACAAAACTAGCGGGCGATAGGTATTCCTGCACGTTCACAGTGCGCAATTCATCCACGAGGGCCGCCGAGCCGCTTGGTCCGTCGTCCCGCGCGTCGGTCCGTTCAAGGTCAATGGGCACGTAGGCGGTGCACACGCGTCGTCGTATTGAGAAAGGAAGCAGTCATGTTCGAGACGCCCATCACCATTGTCGGCAACATCGTCACCGACCCCATCCACCGCAGCGTCGGAGATCAGGAAGTGGTCAGGTTCCGGGTCGCAAGCAATTCGCGCCGACGCAGCGCCGACGGAACGTGGGAGCACGGCAATTCGTTGTTCGTCACGGTGAGCTGCTGGGGCCGGCTGGTGACGGGGGTGAGTGCCGCACTGGTCAAGGGTGATGCGGTGGTCGTCGCCGGGCACGTCTACACGAGCGAGTACGACGACCGTGAGGGCAATCGGCGGACGTCCGTCGAGGTGCGGGCGACATCCGTCGGTCCGGATCTCGCGCGCAGCATCGTGCGCATCGACCGGACCAAGCAGCAGAACGAGCCGCCGGCCGCCGGCCTGGCGGACGGATCCGAGGACGCCAGCGGGGACGATGACACGGACGAAGCCGTCGAGGGACTACCACTGACGGCTTAGCGCCGCTGAAGCAGCCTTGTCGGCTCCGCCACTGAAGCACGTGGTCGGCTCCGCCACTGAAGCACCTGGTCGGCTCCGCCACGTGCCGCACCTGGTCGGCTCCGCCACTGAAGCACCTGGTCGGCTCCGCCGACGTGCCACGCCTAGGATGGTCCGGGGCGAATCCAGACCACGAAAGGCATCCAACGGCATGGCCGAATTCATCTACACGATGCGGAAGGTCCGCAAGGCGCACGGCGACAAGGTCATCCTTGACGACGTCACGCTGAACTTCCTTCCGGGCGCGAAGATTGGCGTCGTCGGCCCCAACGGCGCGGGCAAGTCGAGCGTCTTGCGGATCATGGCCGGCCTGGACCAGGCCAACAATGGCGACGCGTTCATCGCCCCGGGTGCCACGGTCGGCATCCTGCAGCAGGAGCCCACGCTCGACGAGACCAAGACCGTGCGCGAGAACGTCGAAGAGGGCGTGGCGATCAAGGCCAAGCTCAACCGGTACAACGAGGTCGCAGAGCTGATGGCCACCGACTACTCCGACGAGCTCATGGAGGAGATGGGCCACCTGCAGGAGGAACTCGACGCCGCCGACGCATGGGACATCGACTCCCAGCTCGAGCAGGCGATGGACGCGCTGCGCTGCCCGCCGCCCGACGAGCCCGTCGACCACCTGTCCGGCGGCGAGCGCCGCCGCGTCGCGCTATGCAGGCTGCTGCTGTCCAAGCCCGACCTGCTGCTGCTCGACGAGCCCACCAACCACCTCGACGCCGAGAGCGTGCAGTGGCTCGAACAGCACCTCGCCGAGTACAAGGGCGCGATCCTGGCCGTCACGCACGACCGGTACTTCCTGGACAACGTCGCAGAGTGGATCCTCGAACTCGACCGCGGCCGCGCCTATCCCTACGAGGGCAACTACTCCACCTACCTGGAGAAGAAGGCCGAACGCGTCGCCGTGCAGGGCCGCAAGGACGCCAAGCTGCAGAAGCGCCTGCTGGAGGAACTCGCGTGGGTCCGGTCGGGCGCCAAGGCCCGCCAGGCCAAGAGCAAGGCGCGGCTCGGTCGCTACGAGGAGATGGCCGCCGAGGCGGAGAAGACCCGCAAGCTCGACTTCGAGGAGATCCAGATCCCGGTCGGGCCGCGGCTCGGCAGCGTCGTCGTCGAGGTCGACCACCTCGACAAGGGTTTCGAAGGACGCGCTCTGATCAAGGACCTGTCCTTCACGCTGCCGCGCAACGGCATCGTCGGCGTCATCGGGCCCAACGGCGTCGGCAAGACCACGCTGTTCAAGACGATCGTCGGACTGGAGGCGCCCGACAGCGGCACCGTCAAGGTCGGCGAGACGGTCAAGCTGAGCTACGTCGACCAGAGCCGCGCCGGAATCGACCCCAAGAAGTCGGTGTGGGAAGTGGTGTCCGACAAGCTGGACTACATCGAGGTCGGACAGAACGAGATCCCGTCGCGCGCCTACGTGTCCGCGTTCGGGTTCAAGGGCCCTGACCAGCAGAAACCCGCGGGCGTGCTGTCCGGCGGCGAACGCAACCGGCTCAACCTGGCGCTAACGCTCAAGGAGGGCGGCAACCTCATCCTGCTCGACGAACCGACCAACGACCTCGACGTCGAGACGCTGAGCTCGCTGGAGAACGCGTTGGAGAAGTTCCCCGGATGCGCCGTGGTCATCTCGCACGATCGGTGGTTCCTGGACCGCACTTGCACGCACATCCTCGCGTGGGAAGGCGACGACGACAACGAGGCCAAGTGGTTCTGGTTCGAAGGCAACTTCGGTGCCTACGAGGAGAACAAAGTGGAACGTCTGGGCGCCGATGCAGCGCGTCCGCACAGGGTGACCCACCGACGGCTCACTCGGGACTAGTCTCGCTCCTGCGGGCCCGCGTCGGTACGTGGGCGGCAAGTCAGGAGCGATGGGCATGGCGGTGATTCCCGGGAACGGCCAAGGCTTCGACGGAGCGGCCGAGACGACAGTCGTGAAGGTGGGCCAGGACTTCAACGCCGGGCTGGCCAGGGCCTACCTCGTCACCTATCACGGCCCGCACGGGGACGCGCCTGCTGCCGATTCTGCGGTGACCGCCCCTGTGGACCAGTCGGTCGTGGGTCGGATCGTGTCGCCTGCGATGCTCGCCGCGCACGGACGGTTGGGCAGCCGGCGTTCAATCGGCGAAACCAAGGTCGCCGTGTACCCGGCTGACGATCCCACCGGCGTCGGTCCCGCCCTGCAGCTCGTCACCGATCAGAGCACCATGCTGATGGACTCCGTCACGGTTCTGTTGCACCGGCTGGGCGTCGCCTACGTCGCCATCATGGACCCAGTGTTCCGGGTGCGGCGCGATCCGACCGGGAATCTGCGTGAGATGGCTCCTGCGGCAGACCCCAAGGGGCCCCGCGACGGCATCGAGGAAACTTGGATCCACGTCGTGCTGTCGCCGGCGGCAGACGCCAAGGCGGTCGCCGAAGCGGCGGCGTTGCTGCCCAACGTCCTTGCCGATGCGCGGCAGGTGGCATTGGATTCCGGCGCGCTGAACGCGACCCTGGTCGGGCTGGCCAACGCGCTCGACGCCGATCACGCGGGCCGGTTTCCCAGCTATGACCGCCGCGACGTCGCCGCGCTGTTGCGTTGGCTCGCCGACGGGCACTTCGTGCTGCTGGGCTATCAACGGTGCGCGGTGAACGACGGTCAGGCCTCGATCGATCCGGCCAGCCGGCTGGGCGTGCTCCGACTGCGCACCGACGTGCTCCCAGAACTCACGGACTCGGAGGATCTGCTGGTGTTGGCGCAGGCCACGATGCCGACCTTCCTACGCTACGGCGCGTATCCGTACATCGTGGTGGTGAGGGAGGCGGTCACCGGCGGGCTGGAGCGCAGCGACTCGGCGACTGGTTCCGGTCGGGCCATCGAGCATCGGTTCGTGGGTCTGTTCACGGTGGCGGCGATGAACGCCAACGTGCTGGAGATCCCGCTGATCTCGCGGCGCGTCAACGAGGCGTTCCAATTGTCGCAGGGCGACCCGAGCCATCCCGGCCAGCTGATGCTCGACATCATCCAGACGATTCCGCGTTCGGAGCTGTTCGCGCTCAGTGCCGCTGACGTGCTCGCCATGGCCAAGGCCGTCGTGGATCTGGGTTCCCGCCGACGCGCGCTGCTCTTCCTGCGGGCCGACCACCTCGCCCACTTCGTGTCGTGCCTGGTGTACCTGCCGCGCGACCGCTACACCACCGTCGTCCGACTGGAGATGCAAGACATCCTGGTGCGCGAACTCGGCGGCATCAGCATCGAGTACACCGCCCGCGTTAGCGAATCACCTTGGGCCGTTGTTCATTTCACCGTGCGACTGCGTGAAGGTTCCCGTCCAAGCGACGTAGACGTGTCGCTCGACAACGAGACGAGGATCCAGAATCTGCTGACCGAAGCCGCCCGCACCTGGGGTGACCGGCTCATCGGTTCGGTGAAGTCGGGGTTGATCGACCACGCCGCCGCCGAACACTACGCGACGGCGTTCCCCGAGGTGTACAAGCAGGCTTTCACACCCAACGAGGCCATATCCGACATCGCGATCATCGAAGAGTTGCAGGATGATTCGGTCAAGTTGGTATTCGCCGAAGGTGACGGGGACGAGACCCCGAAGCTCACCTGGTATCTGGCGGGTCGCTCGGCGTCGCTGAGCGAGTTGCTGCCCATGCTGCAGTCGATGGGTGTGGAGGTGCTCGAGGAACGTCCCTTCAGCGTGTCCAGGGCCGACGGCGTGCCGGTGTGGATCTACCAATTCAAGATTGCCGTGCACCAGTCGATTCCGGACGCGAAGGACGCAGCGGAACGGGACGCCAACGCCACCCGTTTCGCCGACGCCGTGACGGCTATCTGGCAGGGCCGCGTCGAGATCGACCGCTTCAACGAACTGGTGCTGCGCGCCGGCCTGACATGGCAACAGGTGACGGTGTTGCGGAGCTACGCAAAGTACCTGCGGCAGGCCGGCTTCCCCTACAGCCAGGCCCACATCGAGTCCGTCGTCAATCACAACCCGCACACCGCGCGTTCGCTCGTCGAACTCTTCGAGGCCCTGTTCGAGTCGTCCGACTCCAATACCCGCCCGGACGCCCAGGCCGCCGCCGTTGCCGTCGCCACCGACATCGACGCCCTCACAAGCCTCGACACCGACCGCGTGCTGCGGGCGTTCGCGTCGATGATCCAGGCCACTCTCCGTACCAACTACTTCGTCACCCGGGCGGGGTCGGTGCGGGAGCAGAACGTGTTGTCCTTCAAGGTCAATCCGAGTCTGATCGACGAATTGCCGTTGCCACGGCCGCGTTACGAGATCTTCGTGTACTCACCTCGGGTCGAGGGCGTCCACCTACGGTTTGGCAACGTCGCCCGCGGCGGGTTGCGCTGGTCGGACCGCCGCGAGGACTTCCGTACCGAGATCCTCGGTCTGGTCAAGGCGCAGGCCGTCAAGAACGCCGTCATCGTGCCGGTCGGTGCCAAGGGCGGTTTCGTGCTCAAGAGGCCGCCAACGGCCACCGGCGACGCCGCCGCCGATCGTGACGCCCAGCGCGGGGAGGGCGTCGCCTGCTATCGGCTGTTCATCGCCGGCCTGCTCGACATCACCGACAACGTCGACACCGTGACCGGGCACGTGGTTCCGCCTGCCGACGTGGTGCGCCGCGACGGTGACGACGCCTACCTCGTCGTCGCCGCCGACAAGGGCACCGCAACGTTCTCCGACATCGCCAACGAGGTCGCGAAGTCGTACGGGTTCTGGCTCGGCGACGCGTTCGCCTCCGGCGGATCCGTCGGCTACGACCACAAGGCGATGGGCATCACCGCCAAGGGCGCGTGGGAGTCCGTCAAACGGCACTTCCGCGAAATGGGCGTCGATACCCAGGCGCAGGACTTCACCGTGGTCGGCGTTGGCGACATGAGCGGCGACGTGTTCGGCAACGGCATGTTGTTGTCCAACCACATTCGGCTGATCGCCGCTTTCGACCACCGCCACGTCTTCCTGGACCCCAATCCCGACGCCGCCAGTTCGTGGGTGGAGCGCCAGCGCATGTTCGCCCTCCCGCGGTCCAGCTGGGACGACTACGACCGCGCGAAGATCAGCGAGGGCGGCGGCGTATATGCGCGGGATCAGAAGTCGATCCCGATTAGCCCGCAGGTTCGCGTTGTTCTCGGGCTCGCGTCCGACGTCGTCGACATGACTCCGCCCGCGCTGATGAAGGCGATTCTGCAGGCGCCGGCCGACCTGTTCTGGAACGGCGGCATCGGCACCTACGTAAAGGCCGAGACCGAATCGGACGCCGACGTCGGCGATCGGGCCAACGATGCCGTGCGGGTCAACGGAAACCAGTTGCGCGTCAAGGTGATCGGCGAGGGCGGCAATCTCGGGGTGACACAACGCGGGCGCATCGAGTTCGACCTCGCCGGTGGCCATGTCAACACTGATGCGATGGACAACTCGGCGGGTGTCGACTGCTCCGACCATGAGGTCAACATCAAGATCCTCGTCGACTCGCTCGTCACCGCGGACAAGGTCAGGGCCGACGAGCGCACCGAGCTGCTCATGTCCATGACCGACGAGGTGGGCCGGCTCGTGCTTGCCGACAACTCCAGCCAGAACGACCTGATGGGTACCAGCCGTGTCAACGCGGCCAGCCTGCTTCCCGTCCACGCGAGCCAAATCCGGGACCTGGCCGCCAAGCGGGATCTCAACCGCGAACTCGAGGCGCTGCCTTCAGAGAAGGAGGTTGTCCGGCGCATCGAGCTCGGACTCGGCTTGACCTCGCCGGAGCTCGCGACCTTGATGGCGCACGTGAAGCTGGCGCTCAAGGACGACGTGCTCGCCAGCGACCTACCCGATCAGGAGGTGTTCGCCGCGCGGCTGCCAGACTACTTCCCGGCGGAGCTGCGGGAACACTTCGGCGCGGACATCCGCACCCACCAGCTGCGCCGCGAGATCGTCACCACGATGCTCGTCAACGACCTCGTCGACACTAGCGGGATCTCCTACGCCTACCGGGTCACCGAGGATGTCGGCGTCGGCCCGGTGGACGCCGTGCGCAGTTACGTCGCCACCGACAAGATATTCCGGGTGGGCGAGGTCCGGAGGCAGATCCGCGCGGCCGGCGATGCCGGCGTTTCCGTCGCCGTCACCGATCGCATGACGCTGGACCTGCGCCGGCTCATCGACCGAGCTGCGCGGTGGCTGCTCAACTACCGTCCGCAGCCGTTGGCCGTCGGGGCGGAGGTCAACCGCTTCGCCGCCAAGGTGGCCACGCTAACGCCGCGGATGTCGGAGTGGCTACGGGGCGACGACCGCGACATCGTGGTCAAACAGTCGGCCGAACTGGAGGCGCACGGGGTGTCGAAGGACCTCGCGACGATGGTGGCCACAGGGCTCTACCAGTACAGCCTGCTCGACGTCATCGACGTTGCCGACATCATCGAGCGCGACGCGGCGGAGGTGGCCGACGTCTACTTCGCGTTGATGGAACACCTGGGCACCGACGGACTGCTCACCGCGGTCAGCCAGTTGCCCCGCGACGACCGCTGGCACTCGTTGGCGCGCTTGGCGATCCGCGACGACATCTACGGCTCGCTGCGTGGGTTGTGCTTCGACGTGATGGCCGCCGGTGAGCCCGACGAGACCGGCGAACAGAAGATCGAGGAGTGGGAGCTGACGAACAGTTCGCGCGTGGCGCGGGCCCGGCGGACGCTCACCGAGATCTACGAGGGCGGCCAAAGCGACCTTGCGACGCTGTCAGTGGCCGCGCGCCAGATACGCAGCATGACGAGGACGAGTGGAACGGGAGCCACCGGTTGACGGGCGATGAGCCGCTTGCGCGAAGAGCAGAAGGCCGCGATGAGCCGCTTGCGCGAAGAGCAGAAGGCCGCGATGAGCCGCTTGCGCGAAGAGCAGAAGGCCGCGAGCGGTTCATCACGCCGGTGCCGGTGCGCTGGTCGGACATCGACATGTACCAGCACGTCAACCACGGCACCATGGTCACCATCCTGGAAGAGGCCCGCGTGCCCTTCCTCTCCAAGCCGTTCGCCGACGACTTCGCCACCATCGGGTTGTTGATCGCTGAGGTCCGCGTGTCCTACAAGGGTCAGCTGCGCCTCGCGGATTCGCCACTGCAAGTGACGATCTGGGTGAATCGCCTGCGTGCGGTCGACTTCACGCTCGGCTATGAGGTGCGCTCGGTGCTCGCCGATCCAGACTCCAAGCCGGCCGTCATCGCCGAATCGCAGCTGGCCGCGTTCCACATAGACGAACAACGACTGGTCCGGCTGCTCCCGCACCATCGTGAGTACCTCCAGCGGTACCAGCGATGAGCGCTTGCGCGAAGAGCAGAGGGTGGCGATGAGCGCTTGCGCGAAGAGCAGAGGGTGGCGATGAGCGCTTGCGCGAAGAGCAGAGGGTGGCGATGAGCGAACCACGGGCGGAACGCGGGCTGTGGCTCGACGACGCTGCGCATCGCGAAGACCTCATCACGTTCGTCGACCGGGCGCTGCGGCTCGACGATTCCGCGGTGATTCGGTTGAAGGAACGCGCTGGAGGCCACGTCGTCGCTTGGGTGCCAACAGGTTTCGAGGTCTTGGCCAGTCGGGTTGTGGGTGGCCGGGTGCGGCCGGCCGACCTGTTCGCGGGTGCCGACGCGCTGGCGCGCGCGCTGCCCGAGATGGACCGTTCGGGGTTCGTCGACCCCGGATTCGGGATGGACTCCGCGTGGCGAGGGGTGCTGCCGCCCGAGACGGGCTTCGTCCATCTCGACGATGTGCCCGTCCGTGCGGTGCTCGACCTCGCCCAGCGTGGGGTAGCGCTGGCCAAGGAGCACAGCAGTGCTCACGGCCCACCGGCATCGCTGCTCGACCAGGAGGTCGTCGCAGTCACTTCCGGTGACGAGACCGTGGGGATCCCAATGCGGTGCGTTTTCGCCTTGACTGCAATGGGTTTCCTGCCGCAGTCGACCAACGGCGCCGATGCGTTTGCGCCCGAGTCAGTGGCTGCCGACGAGGTAGTGCGGGTGCGCGTGGTGCCCAGCTGGCTACGGGTCGACGCGCGTTTCGGCAGCGTGTACCGGCGCCGCGGGCACGCCGCGCTGGTGGTGCGGTAAGCGCTGCGATTCCCTGTTCGAGCGCCTGCGCAATGGTGACGCGGACGGTATCGGATCGGCCATAGCGCCACGACAGATATCTTGGGAGATCGTCGTCCCGCGCGCTGTGCCGCCGCCCTCCAGTGGTGGTCGTCAGCGTAGCCAGGCCGCCGAGTTCGGCGGCAGCGTGTCGCCCGTGGGCGCGCTCGCGATCAACAACTCGCCGTCGGGCAAGGGTATTGGTCGGCTGCCGGTGTTGAGCACGCATACGACGCCGTCGCCGCAGCGGAACGTCAGCACGTTGGCCGATGCGTCCAGGAGCTCCACGGTTGGCTCGCCGAAAACCGTTCTGCCGTGCCGCAATTGGATTGCCCGGCGGAAGAACGACAGGGTCGAATCGGGGTCGGCCTCCTGCGCTTCGACGGTGAGCGTCGCCCACTGCGCAGGCATCGGCAACCAGGTGTCGGGAGTGGCGGAGAACTCGAACGGCGGCTCAGTACCCGCCCACGGCATGGGCACGCGGCACCCGTCTCGACCACGCTCCTGGTGGCCCGAACGCTCCCACGTCGGGTCCTGTAGCACCTCGTCCGGCAGGTCCACGTTGGGCAGTCCGAGTTCCTCGCCGTTGTACACGAAGACCGGCCCAGGCAGCGCCAGCATCACGAGTGCCATCGCCTTCGCACGCTGCAACCCCAACTGTCCGTCGCCGTAACGGGTCACCTCACGAACGACGTCGTGGTTCGACAAACACCATGTCGGCGTCGAATCGGCGAGCCTGGCTGCCGCCAGCGAGTTCTCGATGGCTTCGTGCACGTTGGCGGCGTCGAACTTCGCCCGCACCAACCGGAAGTTGAACCCGAGGTGAAGTTCGTCGGGACGGAGGTACTTCGCGAAGTCGTCGTTGTCGAAGACCCAGATCTCACCCACCGTGACCGCGTGCGGATAGTCGTTGAGAACCGTACGGATCCTGCGGTGGATGTCGTGGACGCCGTCGTGGTTGAACCGCGGGTCGTCGTCGTCGAGGGTGAGCATCGGAAGGTCCGGATTCCGCATGTCCGGGAGGTCCGACGGCTTCGCCATTCCGTGCGCGACGTCGATGCGGAACCCATCGACTCCCCGGTCGAGCCAGAACCGCAGTGTCTTCGCCAGATCCTCGAAGACCTCCGGGTTGTCCCAGTTCAGATCGGGCTGTTCGGCGTCGAACAGGTGTAGGTACCACTGGCCAGGACTGCCATCCGGTTCGACCACCCGCGTCCACGCGGGCCCGCCGAACACCGACACCCAGTTGTTGGGCGGGTGAAGCCCATCGGGGCCCAGTCCGTCGCGGAAGATGTACCGCTCGCGCTGTGCGCTCCCGGGGCCTGTCGCCAGCGCCGCTTGAAACCACGGATGCTGCGAACTGGTGTGGTTGGGCACCAGATCCATCGTGATCTTGATGTTCCGCGCATGCGCCGCCTCGATGAGCTTGTCCAGCGCGGGCAGACCGCCGAACAAGGGGTCCACGTCGCGGGGATCGGCGACGTCGTATCCATGGTCGGCCATCGGCGACACCATGACGGGGTTCAGCCAGATGGCGTTCACCCCGAGTTGCGTCAGGTAGTCGAGCTCGGTGATCACTCCGTCCAAGTCGCCGACGCCGTCGGCGTTCCCGTCACGGAACGAGCGCGGATACACCTGGTAGAACACGGCATCCGACCACCACGGGCTCAGTTCGGTCACGTTCGTCCTTTGTGCGGTAGATCAGAAGGTCGAGTTGACCATCGAGTGCGCGGCCATCTCGAGGTAGTCGAGCAACGCCCGGCGATGCGCGTCGTCGAGCGTCTGTGCGTCGATCTCCGCGACGGCAGTGTGCATGCACCGCAGCCACGCGTCTCGTTCGAGGAAACCGATCCGGAAGGGCGCGTGACGCATCCGCAACCGAGGGTGTCCCCGCTGATCGGAATACGTGCGAGGGCCGCCCCAGTATTGCTCGAGGAACATCCGCAACCGTTCCTCGGCGGCGTCGAGCTCGTCGTCCGGATATAGCGGGCGGAGAATCTCGTCCTCGCGAACCAGCTGGTAGAACTTGGCGACGATCGTCCGAAACGTTTCGTCACCACCGACTTCGTCGTAGAACGACCGCACGCCTTGCGTCACGGCTCCATTGTCTACCGTCGCGCGTCCGCGCCGTCGGGTGGCGGCGAACCGGAGTGGCGTCATCGGATGTTCACCGGACTGACCTGCGAACACGGCTGGAATTGGCGTGCGGTTGGTGAGAATCCATGGTGGACTGTCTGGCGGAGGACGTATGTCGCAGCGAAGAAGGGGTCGCGGCCACCGGAATCTCGGGACCGCGGCGGGGCTAACCGGTCCGTCGACCACTGCTGCGCGCGCGCTCCCGCTGCATAGCGTCGATGCGCGTACCCCCAGCAACGACGGCAGCGTGTGGACGCGACGTCGGGTTCTGCTACTCAACTCCACCTTCGAACCGCTGACCGCCTTGTCCGTGCGGCGGGCCGTCGTGATGGTGCTGTGCGGCAAGGCCGATGTCGTACACGAGGACCCGACCGGTCCCGAGCTCTGCTCGGCGACCCGCGTGCTCGTCGTGCCCACGGTGATCCGACTGAGGTCCTATGTGCGGGTGCCTTACCGGGCCCGCATCCCGATGACCCGGGCAGCCCTGATGCACCGCGACCGGTTCCGGTGCGCCTACTGCGGGGCCAAGGCCGACACCGTCGACCACGTGGTGCCGCGCAGCCGCGGCGGCGACCACTCCTGGGAGAACTGCGTGGCGGCGTGCGCCAACTGCAACCATCGCAAGGCCGACAAGCTGCTCGGCGAACTGGGCTGGTCGTTGCGATCGGTGCCGCTCCCGCCCAAGGGGCAGCACTGGCGGCTGCTGTCGTCGGTCAAGGAGCTCGATCCGGCGTGGGCGCGCTATCTGGGTGAAGGGGCGGCGTAGGGCGCTAGTCTGCGCCTCGCGTTGGCCCGGCTGCTGATACGGTTTGCCTCGTGAGCGACATCGCCATTGCCCACTCCCTCATGGGTGGGGTTCCGTTGTTGGTGCTACTGGTTCTGGCCGTCTTGATCTTCAGGCGCAAGGGTCCGCATCCCACGACCTACCAGATGTCCGAGGCGTGGACGCACGATCCGATCCTGTGGGCGGCCGATGAACCGGCCGATCACGGTCACGGCGGGCACGGTTCACACCTGACGGTGGGAGGTGGCGCAAGTGGCAAGTGGTGAGCTCGTCAAGACCACCGATTCGGCGGTGCTGCCCTACGGGTACGCAGTCACCTCGAGCGGCCGGGTGTCCGGTGTCATCGAGCCTGGTGAGTTGTCGGTGCACTACCCGTTCCCGGTGAGGGATCTCGTCATCCTCGACGAAGCCCTGAAGTACGGGTCGCGCTACGCCAAGGCCCGTTTCGCCGTGTATTTGGGCGACCTCGGCGCCGACACCGCGGCCCGGGCGCGCGAGCTCCTGGCCACGGTGCCCACCCCCGACAACGCGGTGCTGCTGGCCGTCTCCCCGAACCAGAAAGCCATCGAGGTGGTCTATGGAAATGAGGTGAACGGTCGTGGGATCGAGGAGGCCGCTCCGCTCGGTGTGTCCGCAGCGGCGGCGTCATTCAAGGAGGGCAACCTGATGGACGGGCTGATCAGCGCGGTCCGCGTGCTGAGCGCTGGCGTTTCACCTGCCTGATCACTGACGTGTCGGCCAATTGCCGACGCCGAGCGTTTGACGCCACGGGGCGCGGCCCTGCATTGGATGGTGCGCTTCTACTGGCGTAACGAGGACGGCGTCGCGCTCGAACGGATTCGCGATGAACGGCTTCCGACGGAGTGAAACGAAAGAGCCGGTGACCCCAGTGGGATCACCGGCTCTCGGCATGTCGCCGCGTCACTGGTCAGCGTCGTGCCGCTGGGCGATCGCCAGCAGCTCTTCACGAACCGTCGAATCGGGAAGGGCGTTGATCCGCGCATAGAGGCGGCGCCGGTTCATGGCGCGCGTCATGTCTGCACGAAACTGCGCGAAAGGCATCTTCATCACTCCTACGTTGTGCCCTGGATCACAGAGCGTTGGTTGCTGTGCGTCCGCCCACATGGGTGTCACCCATCCGACAGACCCTCTAATAGTCCGCGTTAACGCTATGTAAATCAAGCTCTGACGTGGTGATTGTGCTCACCACGAGACGCGATGATGCGGCCAATTGCGGTCGGGCGTGGCTGAGATGCATGCGACATCCGCGCCACGGATGTTTGCTGGCTCGCGACGGCCGCTGGCCATGTGCCGTTCCGACGGCGCAGCCGGGTGACGTTCAGGCTTCCAAGGTCTGGGCCACGAGTTCCGCACGGATGCGCACGTACTGCTCCAGGAATGCGCGCTCGTCGAGGCGCTTCCTGCGCAGCCACCCAGTGACCTCGTCGTTGCACTTGCTTGCGTTGCACGCCGCGCAGGCCGGCACCACGTTGTCGATCGTGTAACGGCCGCCGCGCGAGATGGCCATGACACAGTCCCGCTGCAGCGGACCGTCGTTCGCACCGCAGTAGGCGCAGCCGTTCCACGCAGCCTTGATGGTGGCCCACTCCGCGGGCGTCAGATCGTTGACGACGCCCGCGAGGCGGCGCTTGCGCTTGCGCGCGGCCCGCGCCCTGCGACTGTTCGTGGCAGCCATGGCGCGAGGGTATGCGACCGACGCCCGGAAACACGGGAACCGATCCGCGAGCCGACCGATCCGCGCCGAGACCGACGTCAGCGTCGTCAACCGCGCGAGTTGACGACAGGGACGACGGTTTCGGCGAAGGGAGCTAGCCGATGTCGAATGCGCGCGCCCGCAGCGCCCGTTCGACACCCGCACGCCCCTCGAGTACGAGTCGGCGCAGCGCAGGCGGCACATCCGCGTTGGCGAGGAACGCATCCGCTGCGTCGAGTCCGGCCTGGCTGACGTCCCACGACGGGTACAGCCCGACGACGACGGTCTGCGCGACCTCACTGGACCGGCGCTCCCACACCCCGGCGATGGCGTCGAAGTACTTCGCGGTGAACGGCGCCAGCAGCTCGGCCTGGCCGGGACGGACGAAGCCGGTCACGATCGCGCGGGTGGTGATGTTGGCGATCGTGTCGTCCTCGATCACCTGCTGCCACGCCGTCTCCTTGACGGCGGCCTGCGGGCGAGCAGCCGACGCGGCGGCGGCGTTGCGCCTGCCCGCCGCCGTCGGATCACTCTGCAGCTCGGCGTCGATGAACGGCGTCGCCGGGCCGTCTGCGTCGAGGTCGCCGCTGGCCGCGAGTGCGGTGACGATCCGCCAGCGCAGATCGGTGTCGATCACCAGACCCTTCAGATTCACGGCTGCGGGTTCGTTGTCCAGCAGGGTGGCCAGTACGGCGACGTGGTTGCGTGACAACACCGACGTGCACAGCGCGTTGACGTACCCCAGCTGATGGTCCGAACCCGGGGCGCTCTCGCGAGCCCGGTCCAGCAGTGTGTCGGCGAACGCCGGCCAGCCGTTCTCGGCAGCCCAGCCAGGATCGGCGTAGGAGCCGAGCGCGGTCTGCGTCTGCAGCAGTAGGCGCTGTGTAACGCCCACCTCGGACTCCGCGGCCACGGCGCTCATCACGAGTGCTACGTAGTTGCGGGCCTTGAGTTCGGCGTCGCGGGTCATCTCCCAGGCCGCAGACCAGGCCAGGGTGCGGGGGAGCGGTTCGGCGATGTGGCCGATCCCCGTCAGCACGGTCTGCAACGAATCGGGGTCGAGCCGAACCGAGCAGTAGGTCATGTCGTCGTCGTTGACCAGGATGAGCTTGCCGCGTGAAACCCCTTGCAGGGCGGGGACATCCGTGGACTCGCCTTCGACGTCGAGCTCCTCGCGGTGCACCCGCACCAGGTGGCCGTTGTCGTCGCGGTCGTAGATGCCCACCGCGAGCCGGTGCACGCGAGTCTCGCCGGCGCCGGGTGCCGCCCCGCTCTGGTCGATCGCGAACCGGGTGAACTTCCCGTCACCGTCGACGTCGAAGTCGGCGCGCAGCGTGTTCAGGCCCGTCGTCTTGAGCCACTGCCGGCCCCAGCCGGACAAATCTCGACCAGACGACTTCTCCAGCGCGCCAAGCAGATCGCCGAATGTCGCATTGCCATAGGCGTGGTCGCGGAAGTAGTCCCGCAGCCCGGCCAGGAACGCCTCCAGCCCGACGTAGGCCACCAGCTGCTTGAGCACGCTGGCGCCCTTGGCGTAGGTGATGCCGTCGAAGTTGACCTCGACGGCGTGCAGGTCGGGGATGTCGGCGGCGACCGGGTGCGTCGACGGCAGCTGGTCCTGCCGGTAGGCCCATGACTTCTCGACGTTGGCGAACGTCGTCCACGCCTCGGTGTACTCGGTGGCCTCGGCCTGGCACAACACCGACGCGAACGTCGCGAAGGACTCGTTGAGCCACAGGTCATCCCACCACTGCATCGTGACCAGGTCGCCGAACCACATGTGCGCCATCTCGTGCAGCACGGTCTCGGCGCGACGCTCATAGGAGTAGCGCGTCACCTTCGACCGGAAGACGTAGTCCTCCAGGAACGTCACCGCGCCGGCGTTCTCCATGGCGCCCGCGTTGAACTCCGGGACGAAGAGCTGGTCGTACTTGCCGAAAGCGTATGGCACGCCGAAGTTCTCGTGGTAGAAGCCGAACCCCTGCTTGGTCTCGGTGAACAGCCGTTCGGCGTCCATGAACTCCCGCAGCGATGCCCGGCAGAAGATGCCCAGCGGGATCTCGCCGTGCTCGTCGGAGTAGACGTCGTCCCACCGCGCGTACGGCCCGGCGATCAGCGCCACCAGATACGTGCTCATCCGCGGCGTCGTCGCAAAGGTGCGCACACTCTCGTTACCGGACGGCTCGTCGTGCACCGCGGCGCCGTTGGAGACGACCTGCCAGTGCGCGGGTGCTGTGACGCTGACGTCGAACGTCGCCTTCAGGTCGGGCTGGTCGAAGCACGCGAACATCCGCTTGGCGTCGGCGGTTTCGAACTGTGAGTACAGGTACACCTCGTCGTCGACCGGGTCGACGAAGCGGTGCAGTCCCTCGCCGGAGTTGGAGTACGCGCACTCGGCGTCGACCACGAGGACGTTGTGCTCGGCGAGCCCGGTCAGTGCGATCCCGGTCGATTCGTCGTATCCAGTGACGTCGAGCTCGACCCCGTTGAGCGTCGCGCTGTGGACCGACCGGGCGGCGATGTCGATCGCGGTGTCGGCGCCGGCGAGTGCGTCGAACGTCACGGTGGTCGTCGACCGGAAGGTGCCCTCACTGGGGGCGCCGTTGCCGTCGGTCAGGTCGAGCACGATGCGGTAGGAGTCGACGGTGACGAGTGCGGCGCGTTCGGCGGCCTCGTCGCGAGTCAGGTTGGGAAGTGCCACGTCGGACCACACTAGACTGCAGCCGAACCGAGCGGGCTGCGCCAGTGGGAACACAGACCGGGTATGCGGAGTTGTGCTCGACGGAGTTCTGACCTCACCGACCTTGAGAGGATCTGTTCAATGGCCAGCGAAGCCGCCGAAAAAGACGTAGCAGGATTCTGGTTCGACCCGCTCTGCCCGTGGTGTTGGATCACCTCTCGCTGGATCCTCGAGGTCCAGAAGGTCCGCGACGTCGAGGTCGAGTTCCACGTCATGAGCCTCGCCGTGCTCAACGAGGGACGTGATCTGTCCGAGGAGTACCTCGAGATGATGAAGAAGGCCTGGGGCCCGGTGCGGGTGGCCATCGCCGCCGAGCAGTCCGAGGGCCCGGAGATCCTCGGCCCGCTGTACACCGCGATGGGTACCAAGATCCACAACGAGGGCAACAAGGACTTCGACGACGTCATCAAGAAGTCCCTCGAAGAGGTCGGGCTGCCTCCGGAGTTCTCGGAAGCGGCGACCAGCGACAAGTTCGACGAGGCCCTGCGCAAGAGCCACCACGCCGGCATGGACGCCGTGGGCGAGGACGTCGGCACCCCGACCATTCACGTCAACGGCGTGGCGTTCTTCGGGCCGGTGCTGTCGCGGATCCCGCGTGGCGAGGACGCAGGCAAGTTGTGGGACGCCTCGGTGACCTTCGCCTCCTACCCGCACTTCTGGGAGCTCAAGCGGACGCGGACCGAGGCTCCCGAGTTCGACTGACCGCTTCCTCTGCCACAATGACCGCCATGCGCGTCTACCTCGGCTCCGATCACGCGGGTTACGAACTCAAGCAGGCGATCATCGAACACCTCACGGCGGGCGGCCACGAACCGATCGACTGTGGCGCATACACCTACGATGCCGAGGATGACTATCCGGCGTTCTGCATCGCCGCGGCGGCCAAGACCGTCGCCGACCCCGGAAGTCTCGGCATCGTGCTGGGCGGTTCGGGCAACGGTGAACAGATAGCGGCCAACAAGGTGCCCGGCGCCCGGTGTGCATTGGGGTGGAGCACGGAGACGGCGTCCCTGGCCCGACAGCACAACAACGCCCAGCTGATCGGGATCGGCGGCCGGATGCACACCGAGGCCGAGGCACTGGCCATCGTCGACGCCTTCCTGACGACGCCGTGGTCGGAGGCGCCGCGCCACCAGCGTCGCATCGACATTCTCGCCGAGTACGAGCGGACGCGCGTCGCGCCGCCGGTGCCCGGCGCGTCCGACTGAGCCGTGCCCGAAGGGCACACGCTGCACCGGCTGGCCCGGTTGCATCAGCGTCGCTTCGGCCGCGCGCCGGTGCTCGTCACCAGTCCGCAGGGTCGCTTCGCGGAGGCCGCCGCGGCGATCAGCGGCAAGACGCTGCGCACGTCCGAGGCGTGGGGCAAGCACCTCTTCCACCACTACGAGGGCGGCGCGGTGGTCCACATTCACCTCGGCCTGTACGGGACGTTCACCGAGCACGCGGTGCCCATGCCGGCGCCGGTCGGGCAGGTTCGGATGCGCATGATCGGGGCCGAGTACGGCACCGATCTGCGCGGCCCGACGACGTGTGCGCTGATCAGCGCCGCGGAAGTCGCCGACGTCGTCGCCAGGCTCGGCCCGGATCCGTTGCGCCGCGGAGCCGACCCCGCGCCCGCGTGGAATCGAATCATGAAGTCCCGCAGGTCAATTGGTGCTTTATTGATGGACCAGACGGTGATCGCCGGCATCGGGAACGTCTATCGCAGCGAGCTGTTGTTCCGGCACCGCATCGACCCGCATCGGCCCGGAACTCATGTCGCCGAGGCCGAATTCGCCTCTGCGTGGACGGATCTCGTCGCATTGATGGCCGTGGGACTCCGTCGCGGAAAGATCGTCGTCGTGGAGCGGGAGCATGATCACGGTGCGCCGTCGTACGCGCCCAACCGGCCCCGCACCTACGTCTATCGCCGCGCCGGCGACGCCTGCCGGGTGTGCGGCACGCCAATCCGGACCGAGGTGATGGAGGGCCGCAACCTCTTCTGGTGCCCGACCTGTCAGCACTAGCCGCACCCGCCCAATCCGCTCGTCGAGCCTGCGGTGGGCGCTACGACACGCCGAGCACATACGCCCTCGCCGCAGTTTCAACGCGAGGTGCTGGCGAAATGACGGGACAATCAGCGCGTGGAACTGATCCTCGTCGTCGTCGGCGCCATCGTCGTCACTGCCGTCGCGCACCGACGCGGGCTGGAACCCGCCTTGATCATCGTGGTCATCGGTGGCGCCGTGTCGTTCCTGCCGGGTTTCGAGCCACCGGAACTCGACTCGGACATCCTGCTCACCGTGGTGTTGCCGCCGCTGCTCTACTCGGCGGCGTTGGACTTCTCGTTCCCACTGTTCATGCGCAACATCCGGCCGATTCTGGGCCTCGGCGTCGGGCTCGTGGTGGTCACCGCGTTCACGGTCGCGGCGGTGTCGTCGTGGTTGGTGGTGGTGCCGTTGACGTTCGCGACGGCGCTGGTGCTCGGCGCGATCGTCGCGCCGCCCGACGCCGTCACCGCCGTCGCGGTGGGACGGAAGTTGGGCCTGCCGAAGCGCGTCATGGCGATCCTGACCGGGGAGAGCCTCATCAACGACGCGGCGGCACTCACGCTGTTCTCGATCGCCGTGGTCCAAGTCGCGGGTGGCCACACCTTCATCGAGAACCCGTTTCTATTGTTCAGCTACAGCGCTGTCGTCGGGCCGATCGTCGGGGCCGCGCTTGGGTATGTGACGTTGTGGATTCGCAAGCGGCTGGCCAATCCCGGCCTGGAGACGGTGCAGGGCCTGGTGGTGCCCTTCGCGGCATTCCTCGCCGCCGAAGAACTGCACGCGTCGGGCGTGCTGGCGGTCGTGGTAGCAGGTTTCGTGGTCGGCAACGGGACGCTGGGCGCGGGCTACCAGACCCGGCTGCAGGAGCGTTACGTCTGGAACTCGGTCGACGTGCTGCTCGAGGCGTTCGTGTTCGCCTACATCGGACTGCACCTGCGGTTCGTCCTGGGGGACCTCCGCGAGGCCCACGAATCGCTGATCGAGGTGGCGGTGGCCTCGATCATCGTGTTGCTGATCGTGTTGGTGATCCGGCCGCTGTCGGTATTCGCGATGTTCGGTCGCAGCAAGCTGTCGAGCCACGTCGAGAGCAGGCTCAGCGTCGCCGTTCCGGCGAGCGGCGGCCGTGGGGCGCTCGGCACGCGGGTCCGCACCAAGCCCAAGGCCCGCTGGCGCACGATGGTCGACCGCCGGATGCTGAGCTGGCAGGAGAACGTCGTCGTGTCGTGGACGGGCATGCGCGGCGTAGTGACTCTGGCAGCGGCCGCAGCCATCCCCGCACAAACGGTGACCGGCGAGCCGTTCCCCGAACGCGCGACGATCCAGGCGATCGCCTTCGTGGTGAGCGTCGGCACGCTGCTGATCCAGGGGTGGACGCTGCCGCTGCTCATCCGGCGGCTGCACCTGTCGCGCTTCTCGAACGACCATGCCGCCGACCGAGAGGAGGAACTCAAGGCCGAGCGCGTGGTTCACGAAGCCGCCGACGCAGTGCTGGCCGAGTTCCGGGCGAACCCCCCGGATGGGCTCGACCCGCGTGTGCTCGCCGAAATCCGCACCACCATCGCCCGGCAGTCGCAGGACGCCGACGAGATGCCCGACCCGGAGGCGCACACGAAGCGGTCCGAGGTGTTCTCGGCGCTCTACCGCGACGTGCTGGCGAGCCAACGCGCGGCACTCATCGTCGAACGGGACAACGGCCGCATCGAGGACGAAGCGGTCCGAGCGATGCTCGAGCGGCTGGACCTTCAGGAGGCCGGGGTATCGGCCCGGTTGGACAGCCGGTTGTAGACGACCTCGCCGCTACGGCGTCAGCCGCGGTCAGGGTCAGAACCCGCCGAAGTCGCCACCGCCGAAGTCACCGCCGCCGAAGTCGCCGCCACCCCAGCTGTCGCCGCCCCAACCGCCACCATCGGAGCCGCCGCCATCCCAGCCGCCGCCGCCGTCGTCGTTACCTTGACCCCAGTCGCCGCCATCACCCTGGCCCTGGTCTGCGCCGTCCAGTTGACCCTGATCAAAGCCCTCCTGAAAGCCGTCGCCGTAACCCTGCTCGAAGCCCTGAGCGTCGTAGTTCACCCCGTGCATGCCGGAGAACAGCGCATCGAACAGCAGCACCGACCCGACACCCCAGGCGCCGGCCACCAACGCCGGTTTCCACCACGGCTCGGAGTACCACCCGGCCGGGACGGGGCGGCCCGCCACGCGTCCACCGGGGTAGTAGTTGGGCGTGCGCGGGGACGGAGTGGGCGAGGCCTCGATGTCCTTGCCCTCGAACTGGATTCGACGATCCTCGGTGACGGTGCCCGCCGAGCGTTGCCCGGTCAACGCCTCGAGCTCGGGGCCCGGATCCATGCCCATGGCCACTCGCGCGGCGCGCGCGTAGTACAGCCCCTCTACTGCGCTTTCCTTCGCCAGCTGCGCCTGACGCACTGAGGTGGCCTGGTCGATCTGCGACGACGCAGCGGTGAAGCGCTCCGAGGCGTCGGCAAGCGCCTGCTTGGACGCGTCGTCGGACCCTGTGAGGTTCAGTACCTGCCCGCCGAGCCGTTCGATCACGCGGCGCGCGTCGGCCTTCGCGTCGGCGAGCGTCGCGGCGTTGCGCCGTCCTGACGCCTGCTGCGTGGCGTAGACGAGGATCGCGACGGCGGCAATGACCACGATGATGAGGACGACCAGGAAGCCTGACATGACGTCCAGCGTACCCACGGGAAACGGACAAGATCAGGATCGACCGTGTCATCACCAACTTCTTTGCCACGACCTGTTGCCGCGGTGCGCGACCATACCGGGGTCGGGGGACGGTTGATTGCGGCGCTGGGCGGCGCACATCGGAGTAGGCGAGGGAACCGGGCGGATCCGCGGCAGATGCGACGACCTTCTGCCTCTCAGGCTGATGAGCGTTCCGGTTGCGAGAGTGCCTGCGGAGGACGACGGTATCTCGCATGACAGTGGCCGAGCCCACCACCGACGGTTCCTACCGCGACAAGATCGTCGCCGTCGAACCTGGAGGCAATGAGTACATCGCCGAGGCCGACCGGCACGGCAAGCCCAGTCAGCTGTTTTGGACGTGGACCTCGCCGAACCTGGAGTTCGCGACGATTTTCGTCGGTGTCCTGGCTGTTGCCGTGTACGGCATGAGCTTCTGGCAGGCAGTCGCGGGCATCGTGGTCGGCACGGGGCTCGGTGCTCTCGCGCACTACTTCCTGTCGGCACGGGGGCCGCTCCACGGCGTCCCCCAGATGGTGCTCGGCCGGATGGCCTTTGGCTTCAAGGGCAACGCAGTGCCTGCGGTGTTGATGTCGGTGACGGCGGGCGTTGGCTGGTTCGCCACCAACAGCGTCAGCGGCGCGTACGCGCTGGCGGCGTTATTCGGCATCGGTCCATTGCTCGGCCTCATCATCATCGTGTTGCTCCAGACCGCGTTCGCCTTCTTCGGCCACAACCTGGTCCAAGCGTTCGAGCGTTGGTCCTTCCCGGTGCTTGCCGTGATCTTCGCGATTGCGTCGATAGCGATCCTCACGAAGTCGCAGTTCGGCGCCCCTGCGCTCGATCCCATTGTCGGCGACGGTTCGATTGGCGGCTTCCTACTGACGGTCGGCACTGCGTTCGGGTACGCGGCGGGATGGACTCCATACGCCGCGGACTACACGCGCTACCTGCCGTCGACTGTGTCGACGGCCCGCACGGGGCTGTTCGCCTCGGCAGGGCTGTTCCTGTCCTGCGTCACATTGGAGATCGTCGGTGCGGCCTCGGTGACGATCGGACCCGCGCTGTCCGAAAACCCCACCGAGGCCTTCACGGGCGAACTGGCGTCACCGATCGCCAAGGCGACGCTCCTGGCCATCGCGATCGGTGCCATCGCGGCGAACTCGATCAACATCTATTCCGGCGCAATGGCTTTCGTAACGATCGGGATCAAATTGCCCGCGCACATCGCCCGTGCGCTGGTCACGGTCTTCTTTGGGGTGGCCGGATTCGCCGTTGCGTGGTGGGCGTTGCCCGACGTAGCGGCGAGCTATGAGGCGTTCCTCCTGATCATCGCCTACTGGATAGGGCCCTGGCTCGGTGTGGTGTTCGCCGACCAATACCTTCGCCGCGGTCAAACGATCAGCGGCTTCCTCTACGACCGGTCGTACGCGAACTGGAATGGACTCTTGTCCTTCGCCATCGGATTGCTGGTTTCGGTGCTGTTGTTCTCCAACCAGGCGAAGTTCGTCGGCTACATCGCCCGAAGCGTTCCGCAGTTGGGTGACATCACCTTCTTCGTCGGCTTCCTGCTCGCCGGCGGTACCTACCTTCTGTTGTGCCGATCAAAGATCGCTGCGGAGCGCGCGGTGTCGTGACGCCTGAGCAGATGCTCGACGTCGCTGTCGCCGAGGCCCGAAAGGGCTTGGCGGAGGGCGGCATTCCGATCGGCGCGGGCTTGTTCTCGGGTGACGGAAACCTACTGGGCAGTGGGCACAACCGCCGCGTGCAGCAGGGCGATCCGTCGGTGCACGCAGAGACCGACGCATTCCGGGCGGCGGGCAGACAACGCAACTATCGTTCCACTGTGATGGTGACGACACTGTCGCCCTGCTGGTACTGCAGCGGGCTGGTACGCCAGTTCAACATCGGCGCAGTGATCATCGGCGAAGCCACCACGTTCCACGGCGGTCACGACTGGCTGGCCGAAAACGGAGTCAAAGTCACGGTGCTGGACGACGTGCGGTGTATCACGATGATGACCGAATTCATCGCGGCCCACCCCGAACTCTGGGCGGAGGATATCGGTGAATGAGTACCATTGCAACGGTTGATCTTTCGCGGTGGCGGGCTGGCGGCTCAGACGCCGACGCGGTGGCCGCCGAGACCGACGAGGGCCTGCAGCGCGCCGGCTTCATCCTGGTCACCGGCCACGGCGTCGACCCGGATTTGGCGGTGGCGGTGCGGAGTGCGAGCCGGGAGTTCTTCGCTCAACCCCACGACGTCAAGGAGCGGTACAGCGTTCCGGTCGGCGGCCACGGGTGGATCGGGCCCGGAGCCGAGGCCAACGCCTACGCCGAGGGTACCGAGACACCGCCCGACCTGAAGGAGAGCTACAGCTTGGGCGCCGAGACCGCGACCGGCGATCCCGAGGTCGACAGGATCTGGTTCGCGCCGAACGTGTGGCCCGTCGAGGTGCCGTTGCTTCAGCGGCTGGTGATGGATTACACCGCCGAGATGCGCCGGGTTTCCGACGAACTTCTCGACCTCTGCTCGCATGCCCTGCGCCTGCCGGCCAACCCGTGGGCGGCACTCGCCAAGGTCCCCACCTGGACGATGAACATCAACCACTACCCGCCCGTCAGCATCGTCGGCAAGCCCGAGCCGGGACAGTTCCGCATCGGCCCCCACACGGACTTCGGCACCGTCACGGTGCTCGATCGCGAGCCGGGAGCGGGTGGGCTTCAGGTGTACTCGGAGGCTGAGGGGTGGGCAGATGCGCCGTATGACCCGGCGGCGCTGACCGTGAACATCGGCGACTTGCTCGAGTATTGGAGCGGCCGCCGCTGGCCGTCCGGACGCCATCGCGTGCTGCCTCCACAGCCGCACGCCCCCGAGGAGGATCTCGTCTCGCTGATCTACTTCTACGAGGCCAACCACGACGCCGTCGTCACCCCGTTGGGTCCGCCGATCGGGCGGGTATCGGGCCTGGAACCCGTGACGTCGTCCGCGTTCATCAAGCAACGCCTGGACGCCATCACGGTCGGGTAGCCAGTCGAGGTTCAGAGCAAGCGCTGCAACAGGCGAGGAAAGGTGCTGTATTTCAGCGCCTCTCCGCCTGCATTGGGACCGACTGGCGGGCGGCTCGGCGAATCCCCAGGACTGGCAGTTATGCTCCGGTTTTCGGTCTCGGGGGTTAGGGATGCAAGCACTTGTTCGCGCGCTCGCTGCGGGGCTCGCGACCGGATTGGTCATCTCGTCGTGTGCGAGCGCGCCTGCGGTGCAGCCGGTTAAGCCGAAGTACGGAACGTGGGGCGTCGACACGACGGCAATGGACAAATCCGTCCGCCCCGGTGACGACTTCTTCGACTACGTACTCGGCTCCTGGGCGAAGACGGCGCAGATACGTCCGGACAGGACGTGTACGGGAATCGACCTCGACATCCAAGACCAGCTGGACGCCGACGTCAAGACGGTCGTCGAGACGGCCTCCTCGGAGCACGCCCCCAAGGGCGACATATCGCAGAAGATAGGCGATTTGTACGCATCTTTCATGGACGAGAAGGCCCTGGATGCTCGAGGCATCGGTCCGGTCAAGCCCTTTCTCGCCGCCATCGACGGGGCGGTCGATCGCGCTGGGGTCACCTCGGTTCTCTTGTCGTTCAACAGGATGCGTACATCGGTGGGCGATCCCTTTCCCGCGTCCGTTTCGATCGACCCGAACGACCCCACCCGGTACGTGCCGGGCATCTTCCAGGGTGGACTCTCACTCGGCGACCGCGACTATTACCTGAAGCAGGATCCGGCCTCGGTCGAGTTGCGGACGAAATTCGTCGCTCACGTCGAGCGGATGCTCGGCCTTGCGGGCTATTCGGATGCGCACGCCCAAGCCGAGCGGATCCTTGCCCTCGAAACCGCGCTGGCGCAGGTGCAATGGCCGGCGGAGGAGACCCGCGACGTCGAGAAGACAAACAACGTCATGCCTCGTGCCGACGTCGAGAAGCTCGCAGCCGGGGCGCCGCTGGGCGAGATGTTCGACGCGCTCGGGTTCCCCGCTCAGGGTGACTACCTCGTCGGCATGCCCGACGTACTGACCAAGACGGCGCATCTGTTTGCGACCGAGCCGGTGGAATCCTGGAAGGCCTATCAGCGATATCAGGTGCTGAGCGCCTACGGGGGCCAGTTGTCCAAGCCGTTCTCCGATGAGATGTTCGACTTCTACGCACGAGTCCTGTCCGGCCAACAAGAGCGTTCGCCCCGCGAAGAGCGCGGGGTTTCCGTGGTGAGCAATACGTTGGGCGACGCGGTGGGTGAACGTTACGTCGAGGCGCATTTCACGCAGGACACCAAGGATCGGGCGTTGGCGCTCGTCGAGAACTTGAGACGCGCGTACGCGGCGCGGATCGACGGCGCGGACTGGATGTCCGCCGAGACGAAGAAGGAAGCTCAGACGAAGCTCGCCGCGATGGTGGCGAAGGTCGGGTATCCGGACAAGTGGCAGTCCTACGCGGCGGTCGACATCGTGCCGGACGACCTGTTCGCGAACACCAGAAGTCTCGAGGAATGGTCCTCGGACGAAGCGCTGAGCAAACTGAACAAGCCGATCGACCGAGCCGAGTGGGCGATGACCCCTCAGACCAACAACGCCTACTACTCGGCGCGAACCAACGATTTCGTCTTCCCCGCCGCGATCCTTCAGCCCCCGTATTTCGATCCCGCGGCCGACCCCGCGGCCAATTACGGCGCCATCGGGGCGACCATGGGCCACGAGATGAGCCACGCGTTCGACGATCAGGGGCGCAAGAGTGATTCGCTCGGCAAGATGCGCGACTGGTGGACGCCCGCCGATGCTCAGCGCTATCAGCAAGAGGCCGACAAACTGGTCGCGCAATTCAACGGATACGAACCGATGCCCGGATTGCACATCAATGGGGCGCTGACGCTCGGCGAGAACATCGCCGATCTGGCGGGCCTTCGCATCGCGTACGACGCATACAAGTTGTCGCTCGGCGGCAAGGAGGCACCGATCATCGACGGTCTGACCGGGGATCAGCGCTTCTTCCAGGCCTATGCGGCCAGCTGGAAGAGGATCTGCCGTCCGGAGACGGCACGAATTCTGTTGCAGTCCGACGTGCACAGCCCGGAGATGTATCGAGTCAACGGAATCGTCCGGAACATGGACGAGTGGTACGCCGCCTTCGGCGTCAAGGAAGGCGACGCTCTCTACCTTCGGCCCGAGGACCGCGTGAGGGTCTGGTAGCCCCGACTCTCAGGCGAAGCGGTAGCGGTGCGAGTGGGTCGCCCGAACCGGCCATCGACCTGCGAAAACGGCGCTACCTGCGCCGTTGTTGGAGCGGGCGACGGGAATCGAACCCGCGTAGCTAGTTTGGAAGACTAGGGCTCTACCATTGAGCTACGCCCGCGTGCACTGCACCGCAGACTGTACCGGCGCCGACGTAGGCAAATCCAATTGAATGCGTCGCGTGTCCTGCCCGTATGATCTCGACCGCAGCGAGACACGGGGTGTAGCGCAGCTTGGTAGCGCATCCGCTTTGGGAGCGGAAGGCCGCAGGTTCAAATCCTGTCACCCCGACCGGACGTCACTGGAACAGACATGCAAGGAGTACATGCCGTGAAGAGCACCGTGGAGAAGTTGACCCCGACCCGGGTTCGCATCAATGTGGAGGTGCCCTTCACCGAGCTTGCGCCAGACATCGACCAGGCCTTCAAACAGATGGCCAAGCAGATCCGCATGCCGGGCTTCCGTCCCGGCAAGGTTCCAGTGAAGCTTCTCGAGTCGCGCGTCGACAAGCAGGCCATGTTCGATCAGGTCGTCGGCGAGGTCGTCCCCGGCCGGTACAGCGAAGCGGTGACCAGCGCCGAGGTGCAGCCCCTCGGGCAGCCCGACATCGAGGTCACCAAGAAGGAGTACGGCGAGGACCTCACGTTCACCGCCGAGGTCGACATTCGGCCCGAGATCGAGTTGCCCGACCTGGCCGCGCTGAAGATCACCGTCGATCCCATCGAGGTCTCCGACGAAGAGGTCGACGCGGAGATGCAGAACCTGCGGGCGCGGTTCGGCACACTGACCGGTGTCGAGCGGGCGGCGCAGGACGGCGACTTCGTGTCGATCGACCTGTCGGCCACCATCGACGGCGAGGACGTGCCCGAGGCCAAGACCGAGGGCCTGTCGCACGAGGTCGGCTCGGGGCAGCTCATCGAGGGCCTCGACGACGCGATCAAGGGCCTGAAGACCGATGAGACCCGCGTCTTCACCACGACGCTGGTCGCCGGCGACCACGCCGGCGAGGAGGCCCAGGTCACCGTCGTCGTCAAGTCGGTCAAGGAACGCGAACTCCCCGAGGCCGATGACGAATTCGCCCAACTGGCAAGCGAATTCGACACCGTCGATGAGCTGAAGGAGAGCCTCGTCGAGCAGGTGCGGCGCGTGAAGCGCATCGGACAGGCCGAGCAGATCCGCGACAAGGCGTTGGAGGTGCTGCTCGAGCAGGTCGACGTCCCGCTTCCCGAGAACATCGTGCAGGCCCAGGTCGACGACACGCTGCACAACGCGATCCACGGGCTCGACCACGACGAGACGAAGTTCGCCGAGGCGCTCGTCGAGCAGGGCAGCACCCGCGAGGAGTTCGACGCCGACAACCGCACCAACGCGGAGCGCGCCGTCAAGACCCAGCTGCTGATGGACAAGATCGCCGACGAGTTGGACATCCAGGTCGGCCAGACCGACCTCACCGAGCGGCTGGTGCTGATGTCGCGGCAGTACGGCCTGGAGCCCCAGCAGCTGCTGCAGGTGCTGCAGCAGAACAACCAGCTGCCCGCGATGTTCGCCGACGTGCGCCGGGGTCTGACGATCGCCGCCGTCGTGCATGGCGCCGCCGTCAACGACACCGACGGCAACGAGATCGACACGTCGGAGTTCTTCGGTCCGTCGACGCCGTCGGGCGAGGTTTCGGACGCGGGTCAGGATGACTCCGACGCCGCCGAGGACGACGACGCCGATGACGACTCCGACGACCACGCGTAGTGACGCTGTGAGCGAACGTCTGTGCTCCGGGGACTCCGACGCGGCCTGCGTTGGTTAATGTCGGTGAACATGAATGGCGAGTACGAATACTCGAGAAAGCAGGTATCCAGTCGTGACTGACATGCGTTCGAACGCGTCGGGGCTCAACCTCGTCGACTCGGTCTATGAGCGGTTGCTCTCCGAGCGCATCATCTTCCTGGGTTCTCAGGTCGACGACGACATCGCCAACCGGCTGTGCGCGCAGATCCTGCTGTTGTCAGCGGAGGACCCGACCAAGGACATCAACCTCTACATCAACTCGCCGGGCGGCTCGATCAGCGCGGGCATGGCGATCTACGACACCATGGTGCTCGCGCCGTGCGACGTGGCCACCTACGCGATGGGCATGGCCGCGTCGATGGGCGAGTTCCTGCTCGCGGCCGGTACCAAGGGCAAGCGCTTCGCGCTGCCGCACGCACGCATCCTGATGCACCAGCCGCTGGGCGGGGTCACCGGTAGCGCTGCCGACATCGCCATCCAGGCCGAGCAGTTCTCGGTCATCAAGAAGGAGATGTTCCGGCTCAACGCCGAGTTCACCGGCCAGTCCATCGAGCGCATCGAGGCCGACTCGGACCGCGACCGCTGGTTCACCGCCCCGGAGGCGCTCGAGTACGGCTTCGTCGACCACATCATCACCCGCGCCAACCTCAACGGAGTGTCGCCATCATGAACCACGTCGATCCTCGCCTGGTGCCGCAAGCCCGCTACATCCTGCCGTCGTTCATCGAGCATTCGAGTTGGGGCGTCAAGGAGTCCAACCCGTACAACAAGCTGTTCGAAGAGCGCATCATCTTCCTCGGCGTGCAGGTCGACGACGCGTCGGCAAACGACATCATGGCGCAGTTGCTGGTGCTCGAGTCGCTGGACCCCGACCGCGACATCACCATGTACATCAACTCGCCGGGTGGCTCGTTCACGTCGCTGATGGCGATCTACGACACCATGCAGTACGTCCGTGCCGACATTCAGACCGTGTGCCTGGGGCAGGCGGCCTCCGCGGCCGCGGTCCTGCTCGCAGCGGGCACGCCGGGCAAGCGGCTCGCACTGCCCAACGCCCGGATCCTGATCCATCAGCCGTCCCTCGGCGGCGTCATCCAGGGCCAGTTCTCGGACCTGGAGATCCAGGCTGCCGAGATCGAGCGCATGCGCACGCTCATGGAGGAGACGCTGGCGCGGCACACCGGCAAGGACGCTGCGGTCGTCCGCAAGGACACCGACCGCGACAAGATCCTGACGGCGGCGGACGCCAAGGAATACGGGATCATCGATACGGTGCTCGAGTACCGCAAGCTCTCGGCACAGAACGCGTAGGCACCGCGGGCGGCGCAGCAGGTCACGGTTTGCCGCCGCCGGCGGGCCCGCCGACGCGCTACCTTGGTGACGGACGGCTCCCGGAGCGATAACGGCGACGACACGAACCGGACGGACGCGCGTTCCGGCGGGCTGTGAGCGACGACACGGGATATGTTCTCTGCCAACGCTCGGAAATATCACCGACGCGATTCGGCTTTATGGGTCGCAAAGCGCCGGAATATGCGGGTAGCGTCGGGAACTACGCCCGGACACCCACATGACAGACACATACCGACGGCGAACAGGAAAGTAGGGACCGCAGGGATATGGCACGCATTGGAGATGGCGGCGACCTGCTCAAGTGTTCGTTCTGCGGCAAGAGTCAGAAGCAGGTCAAGAAGCTCATCGCGGGTCCTGGCGTATACATCTGCGATGAGTGCATTGACCTGTGCAACGAAATCATCGAAGAGGAACTCGCCGACGCCGACGACGTCAAACTCGACGAGCTTCCCAAGCCTGCCGAGATCCGCGAATTCCTCGAGGGTTACGTCATCGGCCAGGACACCGCGAAGCGGACGTTGGCCGTCGCCGTTTACAACCATTACAAGCGCATTCAGGCCCAGGAGAAGATGCGCGATTCGCGGGCCGAGCCCGTCGAACTGGCAAAGTCCAACATCCTGATGCTCGGCCCGACCGGCTGCGGCAAGACCTACCTGGCGCAGACGTTGGCCAAGATGCTCAACGTGCCGTTCGCCATCGCCGACGCCACCGCCCTGACCGAGGCCGGCTACGTCGGCGAGGACGTCGAGAACATTCTGCTCAAGCTGATCCAGGCCGCCGACTACGACGTCAAGCGGGCCGAGACCGGCATCATCTACATCGACGAGGTCGACAAGATCGCCCGCAAGAGCGAGAACCCGTCGATCACTCGCGACGTGTCGGGCGAAGGCGTGCAACAGGCGCTGCTGAAGATCCTCGAGGGCACCCAGGCGTCGGTGCCCCCGCAGGGCGGGCGCAAGCATCCGCATCAGGAGTTCATCCAGATCGATACCACCAACGTGTTGTTCATCGTCGCGGGTGCGTTCGCCGGGTTGGAGAAGATCGTCTCCGACCGCGTCGGCAAGCGTGGTCTCGGCTTCGGCGCCGAGGTACGCAGCAAGGCCGAGATCGACACGCAGGATCACTTCGCCGAGGTGATGCCCGAGGACCTGATCAAGTTCGGGTTGATCCCCGAGTTCATCGGCCGGCTGCCCGTCGTGGCGTCGGTGACCAACCTCGACAAGGAGTCGTTGGTCAAGATCCTCTCGGAGCCCAAGAACGCTCTGGTGAAGCAGTACACGCGGCTGTTCGAGATGGACGGCGTCGAGTTGGAGTTCACCGAAGACGCGCTCGAGTCCATCGCCGACCAGGCCATCCACCGTGGCACCGGTGCCCGCGGCTTGCGCGCGATCATGGAGGAAGTCCTGCTGCCGGTGATGTACGACATCCCCAGCCGCGACGACGTCGCCAAGGTCGTCGTTACCAAGGAGACCGTCGAGGACAACGTGCTCCCGACGATCGTGCCGCGCAAGCCGGCCCGCAACGAGCGTCGCGACAAGAGCGCCTAGCACCTCGGCGCATCCGCGCGGCCTTGAGTTCTGCGCCACGGTTGTGGTTTCGCGTGTTTGACGACCATCACGCAGAATTCGTGAACGTGACAGGTGGGTGCAGCTTCTCGTTCCACGGTGGGCTCCGGCGGCCGGCCGTACGGGTCGGCGCAGCTCACTTCGCGACCGCGATTCGTCGTTCGGCGATGACCTCGTCGACGAGCGCTGCGATTTCGGCGATCCCGTGGCGTTGCGCGAACGCGGCTTCGAGTTGGCGGGCCCTCCGGAGATACCTGTCGTCGTCGAGGACCTCACGCACTGCGTCGCGGATCATCGTCGAGGTAGGCGTGCCGGTCTTCAGGTTCAGCCCTGCGCCCGACCAGGCGACACGGGCTGCGACCTCGGGCTTGTCCTCGGTGCTGCCTGCGACGACCAACGGCACGCCTGCCGAGACGGCCCTTTGAACCGCCCCGTATCCGCCGTTCGTGACCATCACGTCGACCTCGTGGAGCAGGATGTCGTGCGGAATGAACTCGGCAACAAGGGTATTCGGCGGAATATCCACTTTGATCACACGGACGTCACGCCCACCGGTCGTGACGATGAGAGTGACGTCCTCGTCCGCGAGCGCCTCGATCGTGGGTTCGATCAGTCGGGACAAGTCCTCGTTGTCGACAGTGCCCTGCGTGACGTGCACGACAGGTCGGCCGCTGTCCAGTTTCGCCCACCACTCCGGAGGGAGGTACCCCCTCGACGGCTGTGGGTGGACGGCTCCCACGAAGCGCACGTTCGGCGCGAGGTCGCTGCGCGGGTACTCGAAACTCGGCACCGTCGGCACGATGAATCGATCGGCGAGCACACCGGCGTCGAGTAGGAACACCGGAAGATGGCGCACCCCAAGGTCTTCCAGCATCCTGTTCGTAGCGCGATGCGATTCGCGCAGTATCAACCGCTGCGACACTTGCGTCAGTAAGCGGTTGCGCAGCCGGCTCAACGTTCCGGAGCCGGGCGCGAGCCCCATGCCACTGGGTGCGGTGTCGCGGCTCGACAGCATCAGTGGCGTCGGCGTGTAGTGAAGGATGGGTGGGCGCGCTGCGGGATCACCAAGGAGCAGCGGGATGACGCCGAAGAACCCGTAGTCGGCGATGATTGCGTCGAAACGGGTGGCGGCAAGCGCCTTGGCGAGTTCGGCGGCCTGGTGGGGCATCGGGGCGAGGAACAACCGAGTGATGGCCAGGTTGAGCGCCTTGACCTTCGAGGCCTTGCCGCGACTCGACGCGTCGAACGGCGAGTCGTCGAAGTCGGCGGCCTTGGGAAGCGGGTGCGGATGGGCGCCCGCGGCCAGGATGGCGTCGGTGTGCACGGGCCCGGTCATGATGGTGACCCGGTCTCCGCGAGCGACCAGATCCTGCGCGACACTGAGCAGCGGACTGATGTGGCCGGTCGGAGACAGTGCGGCTATGAGGATTTCAGCCATCGTGCGCTACCTTTCGTATCCCTGGGCCTGCCAACTCGCGGCCGCTGAACGGCTCGCGCACGGACGACATGAACGTCACCCGCAGCGTGTAGTCGGGGGCGTCGTCGGGTTGTACGACGATCGCGAACTGCACGGCAGTGGCCGTCGCGTCGGCGCGGTCCCGCACGGCGGCGAGCATCACGTCGTAGCCGCCCGTTGCCGACACGCCGTCGAGTTCGATCCATTCCGACCAGCCGTGTTCCGTCGCCTCGCGCCAGACCACGATCGGCAAAGGTGCCTTCTCCGAACCCAATTGCCATAGTGCGCACACCAGGTACCAGAGCAACACTGCCGCCGCGACTAAGGGCCAGCGCAATTCCTCAGGCATGATGGACCTCGAGGCTCCGCTCGGCGATGACCTCGTCGACGAGCGTCGCGATCGCAGTGATCCCGTCTCGATGGGCGTACGCCTGCTTCAGCCGACTGGCTGCGCGACGGTAATCCTCGTCGTCGAGCACGTCGCGAACGGCGCGTCGTATCGCGCCGGCGCTGGGGGTTCCGGTGCGCAGGTTGACGCCCGCCCCAACCCACTCGACGCGGGCTGCCACCTCCGGCTTGTCCTCGGTGTTGCCTGCGACGACGAGCGGCACGCCAGTCATCAGCGCCCGCTGCACCGCACCGTAGCCACCGTTGGTGACCATCACGTCGACGTGGGGGAGCAGCACGTCGTGCGGGATGAATTCGGCGACGTGCGTGTTCCGCGGAAGCGGGTGGCGGATTGCCTCGAGGTCGCGGCCGCCGGTGGTGACCACCACAGTGACGTCCTCGTCCGAGAGCGCGGCGATGGTCGGTTCGATCAGCCTGCCCAGGTCGGCGTTGTCGATGGTGCCTTGGGTGACGTGGATTACCGGTCGACGGCCATCGAGCTCCCCCCACCACGGCGGTACGACGAAGTCGTCCGCCCCCGTAGGGGCGACCGCACCGACGAACCGCACGTGCTCGGGCAGGTCGCTGCGCGGGTACTCGAACTCCGGGATCGTTGGCACGATCAGGCGGTCGGCGAGAATGGCCGAATCGAGCACGAAGACAGGTAGTTTCGGGGACCCCATCCGTCTCAGCGCCCCGTCGGTGGCCGAGTGCGCAGGCCGCAACAGGGCCTTGTGAGCGACGGCGTTCAGTACGCGGTTGCGCAGCCGTCCGAGCGGGCCGCTCGCGGGCAGAATGCCGGTACCGCCTGGAGCCGTGTCGCGGCTGGTAAGGAACAGGGGAATGGTGGTGTAGGCGAGGATCGGTGGCCGCGACGACGGGTCGCCGAGCAGCAAGGGCAGTACGCCGAGGAACATGCTATCGGCGATGATCGCGTCGAAGTTCTGCTGGGCCAACAGATCCGCGAGCGCCTGCGCTTGGTACGGCAACGGGCGCACGAACAGGTGAGCGATGTCGAAGTTCACGCCGCTGGATCCCCGACGTCGCGGCACGCCCGGGTAGGTCGGCGTCGAGCGACGAGTCGTCGTAGTCGGCGCCCGCGGGTAGCGGGTGCGGGTGCGCGCCCACCGCGTAGACCTTCCATGCGTGCCGCTCTGACGTTAGGAACGTGACTCGGTCACCGCGGTCCACGAGCCCGCGTGCGACGTTGAGCAACGGCCCGACGTGTCCGATCGGTGGGCATGATGCGATCAGAATCTCGGCCACTGTGACTCCTCGAGCTCGATGTTTACGACTGGAGTCGATGTTTCGCGACGGGCGGTCGCCGAGCTTGGAGGTTGTGTGGAGATCGGGTGGAGATTGCAGGCAGATGAGCCGCTTGCGCGAAGATCGAGGGCGCAGATGAGCCGCTTGCGCGAAGATCGAGGGCGCAGATGAGCCGCTTGCGCGAAGATCGAGGGCGCAGAGCCCTCGTCGCGGATTAGCCGGAGTGCTTGATCCGGTCCGGTCGGGTGTAGACGTTCATGGACTGGCCGCGCAGGAACGCCACCAGGGTGAGCCCCGCCTGGCTGGCGAGGTCGACGGCGAGCGACGAGGGTGCAGAGACCGCCGCGAGCACTGGGATGCCGGCCATTACCGCCTTCTGGGTGAGCTCGAAGGACGCCCGTCCGCTGACGAGCAGCACGGTGCCGGACAACGGGATGCGGTGGTGTTCGAGCGCCCAGCCGATGGTCTTGTCGACGGCATTGTGGCGGCCGATGTCCTCGCGGACGACGAGCACGGCGCCGTCGGCGTCGAACAGCGCCGCGCCGTGCAGGCCGCCGGTGCTGGCGAAGACTTTCTGGGCGCCGCGCAGCTGGTCGGGCATGGCCGAGAGGACGTCGGCGGCGATGGTCGTCGGATCGTCGCCGGGGGAGTGTCGGCTGATGGTGCGGACGGCGTCGATGGATCCCTTGCCGCAGACTCCGCAGGACGAGGTGGTGTAGAAGTTGCGGGTCACGTCGATGTCGGGCATCGGCACGCCCGGGGCCAGCGTCACGTCGAGCACGTTGTAGGTGTTCATCGCGCCATTCGGCGGGCTGGATCGCAGCGACTCGGGGTTCGGCACAGCCGCACCACGGCAGTACTCGACGCGGGCGATGTCGTCGCGCTGGCCGATGATTCCCTCGGTGAGCAGAAACCCTTGGGCCAGTTCGACGTCGGAACCCGGGGTGCGCATCGTGACCGTGATCGCGGTGCCGTTGAGCCGAATCTCCAGCGGCTCCTCGACGGCCAACGTCTCGGGGCGGGAGAATACTCCCTCGGTGGTGACGTGGCTGGCCTTGCGGCGCGCGGTGACCCTACCCACCCGCAATTCCCCCCTCGCTCCGCTCGACCCCCGGGGCGCCAATTCCCCCCTCGCTCCGCTCGACCCCCGGGGCGCCACTTCCCCCCGCGCTCCGCTCGACCCCCGAGGTGCCGGCCTCCAACCTGATCACGATCGCCTTCGACACCGGGGTGTTGGACTTGGCGGCCGTGTGATCCAGCGGTACCAGCGGATTGGTCTCCGGATAGTAGGCGGCGGCGTTGCCGACCGGCGTCGAGTAGGGGACGACGAGGAAGTCCTTGGCACTGCGCTCTTCGAGTTCGCCTGCGGCGTTGGTGTATTCGGAGATCAGGTCGACGCGGGCCCCGTCCGTCAGGCCCATTGATTCGATGTCGGCGGGATTCACGAACACGACGCGGCGCCCGCCCTTGACGCCACGGTAGCGGTCGTCCAGCCCGTAGATCGTGGTGTTGTACTGGTCGTGGCTGCGAAGCGTCTGGAGCACCAGCCGACCCTGTGGGACTGGAACCCATTGCAGCGGCTCGACACTGAAGTTGGCCTTGCCGTTGGCGGTGGGGAATTCACGCGCATCCCGTGGCGGATGCGGGAGTTGGAACCCGTCGGGTTGACGGACCCGGGTGTTGTAGTCGGTGCAGCCGGGGACCACGTCGGCGATGGCGTCGCGGATGCGGTCGTAGTCGGCCCGCAACTCCTCCCACGGCACCGGGTGGTCGGGCCCGAGCACGGCGCGGGCGAGTTCGCACACGATCGCGACCTCGCTGCGCAGGTGCTCGCTCGGCGGAGTCAGGTTGCCTCGTGACAGGTGCACCATCGACATCGAATCTTCGACTGAGACAAGCTGTTTACCGGTCGACTGGAAGTCCTTGTCGGTGCGGCCGAGGGTGGGGAGTATCAGCGCGGTCGCACCGTGCACGACGTGACTGCGATTGAGCTTGGTGGAGATCTGCACCGTCAACGCACAGCGGCGCAGAGCGGCCTCTGTAACGTCGGTGTCGGGGGTGGCTGCGGAGAAGTTGCCTCCCATCCCGATGAACACCTTGGCGTAGCCGTCGCGCATCGCCCGGATCGCGTCGACGGTGTCATGGCCGTGCTTGCGGGGACTGGTGATGCCGAAGCGCTTGTCGACGGCGGCGAGGAACTCCTCGGGCATCTTCTCCCAGATGCCCATCGTCCGATCGCCTTGGACGTTGGAGTGCCCACGCACGGGACACACTCCGGCGCCGGGCTTTCCCATCATGCCGCGCATCAGCAGCAGGTTGGTGGCCTCGCCGATGGTGGCCACGGCGTGCCGGTGCTGCGTAAGTCCCATGGCCCAGCAGAAGACGGTCCGCTCGGAGGCGGCGAGCATTCCTGCGACGCGCTCCAACTGTGCCAGACCGATCCCGGTCGCGTCGACTACGGTGTCCAAATCAATTCCGCGAGTGCGGGATTCGTAATCGGCGAACCCCGCGCAGTGGCGGTCTATGAAGCCGCGGTCGAGCACGCTGCCGGGCGCTGCGTCGTCGGCCTGCAGCAGTAGTCGGCCAAGCCCGGCGAACAGCGCCATGTCCCCGCCGAGTCGGATCTGCACGAACTCGTCGGCGATCGGAATGCCATGACCGACCACCCCGTGCACCTTCTGCGGATCCTTGAACCGCATCAGTCCGGCCTCCGGCAGCGGGTTTACCGCGATGATCTTGGCGCCGTTGGCCTTCGCCTTCTCCAACACCGACAACATCCGGGGATGGTTGGTGCCGGGGTTCTGGCCGGCGATCAGGATGCAGTCGGCATTTACGACGTCGTCGACGGTCACCGAACCCTTGCCGATGCCGATCGCTTCGGTCAGTGCGGTGCCGGACGATTCGTGACACATGTTGGAGCAGTCCGGCAGGTTGTTCGTACCGAAGCTGCGCACCATCAACTGATAGAGGAACGCGGCCTCGTTGCTGGTGCGCCCAGAGGTGTAGAACAGCGCCTCGTCGGGGCCGGCGAGAGCATTGAGGTGCTCGGCGAGCAACCCGAATGCCGCCTCCCAGGAGAGCTCGCGGTAGTGCGTGTCACCTGGCCGCAGGACCACCGGATGGGTGAGCCGACCCTGCTGCGACAACCAGTACTCCGGTTGCGCTGCCAGTTCCTCGACAGAGTGCCTGGCGAAGAACTCCGGGCCGACGCGCCGTTTGGTGGCCTCCTCGGCGACGGCCTTGGCGCCGTTCTCGCAGAACTCGGCCAGCTTGCGTCCGCCCGGCTCCTCGGGCCACGCACATCCCGGACAGTCGAACCCGTGGCGTTGATTGAGCCTGGTCAATGCCGCTGCCGTGCGAGCCGGGCCCATCTGCTCGAACCCGCGCTGCAGCGACACCATCACCGCCTTGACGCCCGCCGCCTCTTGTTCTGCGCTGGAGACGACCACCGCGTGCTCGTCGTAGTGCGCGTCGACGTCGCGGTCGGGGTGGCGGCGGGTGGACACGGTTCCAATCTATGCCGCGATGCGCACCCTCGTGGCGAGCGTCACGGTATACACCTTGAGGTGTATTATGGTGTCATGTCGCGTACCAACATCGACATCGACGATGAATTGATTGCTACCGCGATGAAGATGTATCGGCTGGATTCCAAGCGAAGCGTCGTCGATCTAGCGCTGCGCAGACTGGTCGGCGAACCACTGTCGCGCAACGAGGTGCTGGCCATGCAGGGCACCGGCTTCGAACTGACCAACGACGAGATCGAGTCGTTCTCGATCGCGGACCTGGGCCCGAATGATGACTCGTAGGTGATCGTCGACACCTCCGTGTGGATCGAGTTCTTCAATACGTCCACTTCAAACGCCAGCCGGTGGCTGGCGGGGCGGATTGCCGCTGATTCGCCGGTGTTCGTGCCGGAGGTCGTGATGATGGAGCTCCTCATCGGCACGACAGACGAAACCAAGGCGGCTCGTACGCTTCGATCGCTACAGCACTTCGGCATCGAGCCGCTCGCCCCCATTCGCGACGCCGAGAACGCCGCGGCAATCCATCGACAGTGCCGCAGAAACGGCGAGACAGTGCGGAGCATGATCGATTGCCTGGTGGCGGCGATGGCGCTGCGGCTCGACGTGGCAGTCGCACACCGGGATCGCGACTTCGAGACCATTGCCGTGCATTGTGGTTTGCGGACGGAATCGCTGTTCTAGTGGCAACCACCAATTCGGTGTCGGACTACCACGGAAAACCATCCGGCAGATCAGTTCCATCTGGATCGGCAGGAACGGCAAAGTCGCGACCCGGTCGCGGCCAGAAGTCGACTCGCTGCCTCGAAACGAGCTCCACCCGAATCGACAACCAATTTCTGGGCATGCAGGAAACCTACGCTCGATGATCTGGACCACGCAGGTGCCGGCCGGCCGTGGTGAGCGTCGTCGGAGGGGGTGTTCACCGGCCCCGGTGTACCCGCATTCTGGCGGTGACGCGCACGTAACATTTCCGGAACTCAACGTTCCTAGTGTTGGCCGGTCAGCCTGCGAACGAGTTGCGGGCGCACGCGGTGATAGGAACTCAATGAGCGGAAATGCTGTCCGGCTACAGGCGATCAACAATGTCGAGGCGTACGTGCCTCCAGCGATCAGCTTCGACCCCACCGAAGAGCCGGGCTCGATATTCGGGTCGAACGTCTTCACCCTGGCCGAGATGCGGCTGCGGTTACCGAAGTCGGTATACAAGTCCGTCGTCGCGACCATCGAGAAGGGCGCCAAGCTCGACCCGGCCGTCGCCGACTCGGTTGCCTCGGTCATGAAGGACTGGGCGCTGTCGCGGGGCGCGACCCACTACGCGCACGTCTTCTACCCGATGACCGGGCTAACCGCCGAGAAGCACGACAGCTTCCTCGAACCGGTGTCCGACGGCCAGACGCTGGCCGAGTTCGCGGGCAAGACCCTGATCCAGGGCGAGCCCGACGCCTCCAGCTTCCCCTCGGGCGGGCTGCGCAGCACGTTCGAGGCACGCGGGTATACGGGCTGGGACGTCACCAGCCCGGCGTACATCTTGGAGAACCCGAACGGCAACACGCTGTGCATCCCGACGGTGTTCGTGTCGATGACCGGTGAGGCGTTGGACTACAAGACGCCGTTGCTGCGCAGCCAGCAGGCCATGGGTGCGCAGGCCGAACGCATTCTGAAGCTGTTCGGGCACGACAACTTCGACCACATCGTGTCGTTCTGCGGTCCCGAGCAGGAGTACTTCCTCGTCGACCGGCACTTCTTCCTGGCCCGCCCGGACCTGATCAACGCGGGCCGCACCTTGTTCGGCTCCAAGCCGCCCAAGGGTCAGGAATTCGACGACCACTATTTCGGCGCCATCCCCGACCGCGTGCTGGCCTTCATGATGGACACCGAGCGTGAGCTGTTCAAGCTCGGCATCCCGGCAAAGACCCGGCACAACGAGGTCGCGCCCGGGCAGTTCGAGATCGCCCCGATGTTCGAGCGGGCCAACATCGCCGCCGACCATCAACAGCTGCTGATGACGACGTTCAAGACCATCGCCAAGAAGCACGGCATGGAGTGCCTGTTCCACGAGAAGCCGTTCGCAGGCGTCAACGGATCGGGCAAGCACGTCAACTTCTCCATGGGCAACGCGCAGTTCGGCAGCTTGCTGGTGCCGGGTGACACACCGCACGAGAACGCCCAGTTCCTCGTGTTCTGTGCCGCGGTGATCCGCGCGGTCCACAAGTTCTCGGGTCTGCTCCGGGTGTCGGTGGCCTCGGCGACCAACGACCACCGCCTCGGCGCCAACGAGGCCCCGCCTGCGATCATCTCGATCTTCCTCGGCGATCAGCTTGCCGACGTGTTCGAGCAGATCGCCAAGGGCGCGGCCACGTCGTCAAAGGGCAAGGGCAGCATGATCATCGGCGTCGACACCCTTCCGGTGCTGCCGACCGATCCGGGCGACCGCAACCGCACCAGCCCATTCGCCTTCACCGGCAACCGCTTCGAGTTCCGCGCGCCGGGGTCCGGGCAGACCATCAACGTGCCCATGATCATCCTGAACACGATCATGGCCGACTCGCTCGACTACATGGCCACTGCGCTCGAAAAGGCCGTGGGCGAGGGCGAGGACTTCGACATGGCCGTACAGAAGTTGCTCACCGAGATCATCACCGAGCACGGCGCCGTCGTGTTCAACGGTGACGGCTACTCGGAGAACTGGCAGATCGAGGCGGCCGAGCGTGGACTGCCGAACCTCAAGACCACCTTGGACTCGATTCCGGAGCTCGTGAAGCCAGAAGCGATCGAGGTGTTCGAGAAGTACGGCGTCTTCAATGAGCGCGAGCTGGAGAGCCGCGTCGAGGTCCGGTACGAGATGTACGCCCGGACCGTGGCCGTCGAGGCCAAGCTGACGCTGGAGGTGGGGTCGACGGTGATTTTGCCTGCGGCCATCCGCTACCAGACCGAGCTGGCTCACAACGTCGCGACGCTGAAGGCGGCGGGGCTGGAGCCGGACACGACGTTGTTGGCGGCCGTCTCCACGCCGATCTCGGAGCTGACCGGAGCATTGACCGCCCTCAAGGCGGCGATGGCCGACCACGGTGGCGATTCCGCCGCCGAGGAGGCCGCGCATGCGCAGAGCCTGCTGCCGCTGATGGACGCGGTGCGGGCAGCCGCCGATACGCTGGAAGGCGTTGTGGCCGACGACCTGTGGCCACTACCCACTTACCAGGAGATGCTCTACATCCTCTGATGGTCAGCTAACCGGAACCGGCGTCCCACCACCGCGGGGCGCCGGTTCCGTGTTGCATGCAGGTCTGATCGCCGCGACTGTGCGGTGTCATACGCGCCCCACGGCGCGTCGCGTATGAAACGGCACAGTCGGCATCGGCCGGTTCAGGTGTCAGTCGAACAGCGACACCGACGATGCCCGCCGGAGCTTTCCCGAGGGTGTCTTCGGGATCGTTCCCGGCCCTAGGACCACGACCTTGCGTGGGCGCACGTCGACTTCGGTCACCACTTCGTGTGCGACGTCGTGCTTGATGCGCCGCACCTCGGTGGCATCGTCGAACGTCTTGGATTCGACGGCAACGGCGAATGATTCGCGAGACCCGCCTGCGTCCAATCGCACGGCCACAGCGCACCCTGGTCGCACACCTGGTACGCGACCGGCTGCGCGCTCGATGTCGGTGGGATAGATGTTGCGGCCCGCCATGATGATGACGTCCTTCACCCGACCGCACACCACGACGTGACCGTTCTCGGTGAGGTAGCCCAGATCGCCTGTGTCATACCAACCTTGGTCGTCTTGGGCTTCGATGACCCCCCGTTTGGTGACGTATCCGCGGGTCACGGGCTGGCCGCGCAGCTCGATCACTCCCACCCCGCGGGAGGGCAGGAGCTTGCCGAACTCGTCGACGATGCGGGCCTCGAGCCCATTCAGCAGCGGGCCGAGACATGCGAGCCGCGTCGTCTTTCCGCCCTTGCTCGCCGGGACGGCCCGACGAAGTGCGGCCAGCAGATCGCTGTCGACCTCATCGACCACCAGTCCGCCGCCGCATTCCGAGAATGACACCGCGACAGTGGTTTCGGCCATGCCGTAGGCCGGGAGCACCGCGTCGGGGCGCAGACCGAACGGCGCACCCGCGTCGACGAGATCCTCCACATCGGCGGGCTCCACCTGCTCGGCACCCGAGAGCGCCCACCGCAGCGTGGAGAGGTCGAACTCGCCGGGCGTGGCATGCCTACGCAGCCGCTTGGCCAGTAGGACGTAGGCGAAGTTCGGCGCCGCGGTCATGGTGCCCTGGTACTTGTCGATGAGCCTGGCCCACAGCAGGATGTCCGTCAGGAAGTCCATCGGCGTGATCTTGACCAGTTCGACGGCGAAATACATGGGCACCGTGAGGAATCCGGTCATCCCCATGTCGTGGAACAGCGGCAACCAGCTCACGATCACGTCGGTGTCGGTGTCCACCTTGGCGCCGTCGAACATCGCCTCGGCGTTGGAGGCCAGGTTGTGGTGCGTGATCTGGACGGCCTTGGGTGACCCGGTCGAGCCCGAGGTCAACTGCATCAGCGCGACGTCGTGTTCGTTGGTCTTGAGTGGGGCTACCGGTTCGGCGTCGAGCAGCTCGGTCACCGTCAGCACGGTGACCCCGTGCTGCTCCAACACCGGTGCGGCGGCCAGGAACGGTTCGGAGACCACGACGGCCTTGGCGGCGATCATGTCGATGACGTTCATGGTGTCCTCCGCCCACGACACCAAGTCGGTACGCGGGGTCGGTTGATGCAGCATCGTGATGCTTGCGCCGCGCATCCAAAGGCCCTGCGCGGTCGGGGCGATCTCCGCCGGAGCCCCGGCCAGCACGCCGACGGCATCGCCGTGCCCGACCCCCGCCGAGGCCAGGCCGCCGGCGATCTGGCTGGCCCGTTCGTGCACTTCGCGCCAGGTGTGCCTGACCGGTTGGTGCGGTTCCCCCGTCACCAACCCGTTGATACTCCAGTGCGCATTCGCGTACATGGTGTCGGTAAAGCGGCTCACGACGTCCTCCGGGTAAGGCGCAAATCCCGGGGTCCGGAGGATCGGCAGATATCAGGCGTGGCCAAGTCTAAAGGCTTTGACGCGCGTCCTCTATGCCTGACCGGCGTTATGGGTATACCCAGAATCGTGTACTCGATACCGCCCCGCCGAATGGATACCAGCAACGGTCAATCCGAGTCGGCGGCACAGTTCGCAGGCTGAGTTCGTTCCACGACTGCACGACCGCGAAGCCGTTGCGCGCGATGTTCGATCTCTCAGATTTCGCATGACGAGGTGGCCGAGCTCGGTTCCGCGGCCTTTGCCCACGAGCTCCGGGTCGAGCCCGATGCCGACGTCGAGAAGCCGAGGGTCGGACTCAAGGCCTGGAACCCGTGCGGCCGAATCCACGCAGCAGAAGGCGTGCAGTACGTCGTTCCAGTCGACGATCGCAGGTAGGCGCGAGTTCGTCATGGGCCAACGGTCAACCGTGTGGCAGGCACTTCGGCATCAGATCAGCTCGAGTGCCTCTCGTACCGGTAATGCAAGGAATAACTCGGACAGGATCTCGACACCCCACGGTCGTCGAACCGAGTGTCGCGCAGCAGGGCCACCGGTCCATGCGGGTTGAAAGTTCCTGCCGTTCAACTAGACGCCGAAGACGTGCTCAGCCGAGAGCGCCGCGCTCAGTTCGCCAACGACGGGCCCGGTCGCCTAGGCCGTGGGGTTCATGCGGGACGGCCAGTCGATGTTCCCATACGTCAACAAGCCGGGCGGTACGCACGAACTGCCGGCGGGGACGCTCGCCGAGGTAGTCGGTCACAGCTCGGACACGCGCGAATACCGTTTGACACCAGCACAACTGACGCAAGGCATCGCGAATTGGCGCCCGCCGAGGCGGCTACCGATGACAGCGATCAAACCTGGCGGCGTTGCGGGCGGTGCAGACTGCGGGGGCCGGCGAGAGCGTCTCGATCTTCGTGGATGACGTCGACAATTTGCCGCCGGCGGCTTGTGCCGACACCATGCTGCGCCAGCAGTTCTGACGTGGTGCCGATCGGTTTTGGGGGCAGCCGAATACGGCCAGGCGTCATCGAATCACGTGTGCCCACTGGCGGTTTCAGTGGGTCCGAGCAGGACGGCCGGAATTCTTGCGTTGGTTACGCTTTAGTACCTCGGCGACGATGGATTCGAGATGACCGGAGGTGGCGGTACTTCTCCTCTTCGATCTCGGCCGGATCGCCGCGTGTGGGCGCGCCACGCGCCGCTTCGGGGAGTTCGATTCCCATAGCGTAGTCATCGGGGGTGCGCAGCATCGTGCCGTCGATGCGAAGACAGTTCACGGTCGCACCGATCATCATCGCCTGCAGCAAACTATTACGGTTGCGCGCCACATCGTCCGGTGACACAGCAACTCAGCCTCGCACGCACGGGTCATGCCGCTGCGATGTGCGTCCGGCAGATCAATCGGACCCCTGCATCTGGGCCAGTCGTTGTCGGTGGCCCGAAACGTGGCCGGCAGCGTGCGATCCACGGCTCGAGAGTCTTGCGGCCATTCAATGTCCACATGGATGGCGGGACTCGGCGGACAGTGAGTCGTGCGGGTGACCGTGATTGCTGAAATTTGGCTGTCCGATTGCTGAAATTTGGCTGTTTAAT
>CAVPRG010000019.1:0-448509 GCA_963707745.1 uncultured Actinomycetota bacterium | reverse complement strand
CCAGCGGCGCTCGTACTCGTGGCTGGCGATCTCGCTGACGCGGTAGCCCTGTTTGAGCGCCTTCATCAGCATTTCCTGCTCGATCGTGGTCAGGTTCGAGGTGAGGCCCAGCGCGCGCCGACGTCGCGGCGGATCGCCCGGAAGCCGTTCTGGCTGTCGGTCAGCCGGACGTTCCACCGGTAGTTGATCGCGAGCATGATGACCTGCGAGCCGCTGTAGCGGATGAATTGTTCGAGGGTGCCGTGCAGCTCGTCGCTGCCGCCCTTGCCGCGCGAGCCGATGACGAGGTCGGACACGCCGGCGCGGATCGGGGCGACCAGCTTCGGGATGTCCTGCGGGTCGTGCGATCCGTCGGCGTCGATGAAGACGACGATTTCGCCTTCCGCCTCGGCGAGCGCCAGGCGCAGGGCCTCGCCCTTGCCATGGTCGTTGTCCTGATGATCCGCGCGCACCGTGCGCGGTGGCGATCTCAGCCGTGCGGTCGCGGGAATGACCGTCGACCACCAGCACCTCGTCGCGCGTACGGCTTCACCTGATCGACGATCTCGCCGATCAGTCCTTCTTCGTCTTTCGCGGGGATGACAACGGTAACGCGAAGCTCGGGCACAGGCTGGCGCGGTCGGACCGGCACAGAATCACGGCAGTATAGCGACCGCTGCGCGACGCGGTCAAATTGCGGGCCAGCCGCGGCGTGCTCTGCTACAATCGGTACATCTGCCTGCACGCTGCGGGCTTACAGGAGATCCGAACCAGTCAAAGATGCTGACACGCCAACTCGGCCTCGCCGGGGCGATTCTCGGCGCCAACGTGCGCTCCCCGGCGCTGCCCTACAAGGTGACGTTCGTCGCGACCTACCACTGCAACTTCCGCTGCGAGATGTGCAACATCTGGCAGAAGAAGAGCGTCGACGAGATGACGCCCGAAGAGGTCGGCCTCTTTTTCGATCGCTGGCCGCAGTTCCGCTGGGTCCACCTCACCGGCGGCGAGCTCTTCATGCGCCGCGACCTCGACGATCTCGTGGCCGCGATCCAGAAGAACTGCCGGTCGCTGTTCCTGCTCAACTTTCCCACGACCGGCTGGTTCGGCGACAAAACCGTCGCGCTGGTCGAGCGGACGCTGGCGCGCGGCGTCGGGCGCCTGATGGTCACCATCAGCATCGACGGCCCGAAGGCGCTGCACGAGGAAATGCGCGGGCTGCCCGGCAGCTTCGACAAAGGGATCGAGACGTTCCGCCGGCTGCGCGGGATCCGGAAGTCGAACTTTCAGACCGTGATCGGGATGACGCTGATGGCCAAGAACGCCACGCGCGTCGACGAGACGCTCGCGGCGATCCGCCAGGTCATCCCCGATTTCAAGCGGTCGGAGCTGCACCTGAACGTCGGCCACGAATCGGGGCACTATTTCGACAACGTCGGCTATCCGGTCGAACACCACCACGCCGACATCCTGCGCGCCATCGACGATCATCGGAAAAAGAACGGCTCGTCGCTTCACCCGGTGAAGTTCCTCGAGGACAGGTACCAGGCGCTCGTCAGCAAGTACTACGAGACCGGCAAGTCGCCGCTCCCGTGCACGGCGCTGTCGTCCTCGTGCTTCGTGGACGCGTACTGGAACCTGTATCCCTGCTCGATCTGGAGCGAAAAGGTCGGCAACCTGCGCGACAACGGCTTCGACCTGCGCGGGCTCTGGAACGACCCCCGGCGCGTCGAGCTCCGCGAGGCGGTCATCGACGAGCGCTGCTCGCACTGCTGGACGCCGTGCGAAGCCTATCCGACCATCCTGGGCCACCTGGCCCGCGCCGCGGTGTCGCGGGGCGCGGCCGAGCTGCAGCCGATCCCTGCCGAGACCCCCTGAAAGCTCCGTGACCGGGAAACGGCGTCACGCGGCGATCCTGTCGCTGATCGTCGTGCTGGCGGGCGTGCTTCGTTTTTACGGCCTGGCCTGGGGAGCGCCGTTACTTCCATTTTCACATCGACGAGCATTTCGTCTTCGTCGGCGCCGACCGTCTGCGCGTGAGCATGGAGGCCGCGGCGCGGTCTGCCAAGTTCTTCATGTACGGTCCGCTGCCGATGCACATGCTGAACGCCGTCGTCTGGGTGCATGAGCGCCTCAGCGGCCCGCTGGCGTTGACCGTGTTCCAGGACCAGATCACCTACATGGTGATGGGACGTGCGATCTCCGCGGCGATGGGGACGGCCACGGTCCTCGTCATCTATTTCATCGGCAAGCGCATCTCCACGCCGATTGGCGGCCTGCTCGCCGCCGCGCTGCTGGCCACCACCGTCGTGCACATCGCCGAGTCCCACAGTTTCAGAGTCGACCTCACGATGCTGTTCTTCGTGTCGTTGACGTGGCTGTTCGCGTTGCGGATTGCCGATCACGGGCGCTGGCGCGACTATCTCCTCGCCGGGGCGTTCGCAGGGGCGGCCATCGGATCCAGGTACTCCGCGGCGTTCATCCTCGGCGTCGTCGGCGTCGCCCATCTGGTCACGCCGCGTCGTCCGGCGACCGCGACGGATGTGCGCGGCTGGCTGGCCTGGACCGCGCGCGGGCTCGGTCCACTCGTGGTGTGCGCGCTGGCGTTCGCCATCATCAATCCGATGGCGTTCCTCTACTACCCCAAGTTCCGTCAGGACGTCGTCGAGCAGATCGTCAGCCCGCTGACCGGCGCGTCGAAGCCGATCTGGGCGGCGCAGTTCTCCGACGTCCAGCCGCAGGCGTACTGGTTCACGACCAACCTGTGGTGGGGGCTGGGTCCTGCGCTGGAGGTGTGGGGACTGCTCGGCATCGCCTGGCTGCTCTGGCGGCCGACGCGGACGGCGATTGTGGCCGCCGCCTTCCCGATCATCTACTTCTTGACCGCGGGCGGCACGACGGCGCCAATGGCCCGATATGCGCTGCCGCTGGCGCCGGCGTTCGCCGTCGCCGCCGGCGCGTTCAGCGCGTCGCTGCTCGGTCGCCAGGGCTGGCGGTCGCTGGCGGTTGCCGCGACCAGCGTGGTGGTGGGCACGACGGCACTCTACGCATTCGCCTACATGAACATCTATCGATCGCCCGACGCGCGTCTGGCTGCGTCAGTGTTTCTCACGTCCACGGTGCCGGCGGGATCGCGAATCCTGGTCGAGCCCTCTCACGGCATTCCACCGACCGGTTCCTACCTGGCGAATCCGAACTTCTACGGCGATCACGTGCTGTGGGGGGCGAAGACGCAACGCCAGGATTACTTTTCGCTGTACACGCTGGACACCTACGTGTACCTTTACAGCGGCCGTCCGAGCGCGGATCAAAAGCAGGAGTACATCCAATCGAGGCTCGATCTCGTCGACTACATCCTCATCGACGACTTCTACGTGCAGCTGTACCGGCACCTGCCGGCGGCCGACCACGCCGTCGTCAAGCGCTACTACGAAGACCTCTTCGCAGGCCGGCTCGGGTTCGACCTCATCAGGACATTCAAGGTCTACCCGACGATATTTGGCATGACGATCAACGACGATGGGGCAGAACTGTCATCGCGCATGAACGACCACCCCCGGGTCTACCTCTTCATGCGGCGGCAGCCCCGTGACCACTCCACGTAAGCCGTGATCCCGCTAGGGGATAACAGACGAGCTGATGACGTGGTTTTTTTCGTGCCGGGCACTAGAGCCGGAGACGCTTTCTGTCGACACTGTGTACCGAGGCATTACCTTTTGAGCTTACCGAAAACATGGCTGACGGTGACCGCTGTACTTCTTGCGGCTGCTTGCAGTAAATCGTCGCCGACTCAACCGACCGGCCCCTCTGTGACTCCGCCGCAGTTGACCGCTCCCGCGCTCGAAACGCCGACCGACGATCAACAGTTGAGCACGCTCCGGCCCGAGCTCACCGTCAAGAACGGGACGACGAACCAGACGACGGGCACGCGCACCTACGAATTCCAGATCGCCGACAATACCGGGTTTTCCCCGGTCGCGATCTCCACGACGGGAGTCGCGGAGAACTTGGCTGGCAAGACCAGCTTCACGCCAGGCCAGGATCTGCAGCCAACGACGCGGATGTACTGGCGCGCGCGGATGGTGCAGGGCACGACCAACTCCGACTGGTCGACCACGGGAAAGTTCAAGACGCGGCTGGTCGGGTTCAACCGGCCCGGCGAGCTGTACAATCCGCTGGTCAACGGCGAGACCATCGGCACCATTGGCGGTTCCAGCAACATCACGTGGATACCGGGGAAAGGCATCCGGTTGAACGACGCCCTCGCCTATGTGGTCTACGACCTGCCGCAGGTCGTGCTGACCGGCGAGCTGTCCGTCGAAGTCAGCGGTCTTGGTCCTGGGGGGCCATGTTGTAAAGTGAGGGTCTTCTCAATCCTCGATCGGGTTGGAGCGCTGTCGTCGTCGAGCTCGTACTCGATGAACGCCCAGTATCGCGGTGTCAACGGCAATCCCGACAACTGCATCTGCTTCAAGTCCATCTTCGGGAACAACGCTGTCGGGCTGGAGCCGACGACGGCCGAGCGTTTGCGCATGTCCTATGTGCTCGATCCATCGAAGGTGTATCTCTGGCGGGGGGTGTGGACCAGGGACTCGTATCGGTTGATCGTGAGAGAAGGTGGGGAGACGGGCCCTCTGATCTACGACTTCGGCATACGGTCCGCTCAGGCCAACTGGAACCCGTCGAAGATGTTCGCGTTCCTCGGCAGCGACAACGGGAGATTCGACGTGTTGGACGGCACCCTGAGGGGCATCACCCTCAAAAATCTCTGGGTGGGCAGCACGCCGCGCCCGAGCAGCCTCGGCAGCGCGCTGCGTTCGACGCAGTAAATGGTCGCAAGTCGCCATTTGAACGCCAACCTCAACCGTTTGGCACATAAACTCTTTGCATCGCAGGACTTGTCGTGTATCATCGCGGTCACATCCCAGCTTTTTTTGCAGTGTTTCCGGGGCGGATCCGGGGAGAATTTTAATGACGCGTATTGCTAAATTTGGAGCCGTGGCCGTGTGTACGCTTGCCATGGCCGCCGCCCATGTAACAAGAAGGCCGCAACCCCCTCCTCGCCGAGCGCCACCGAGCAGGCGACCTCCGAGGCGAACGCTGACGGGTCGACGTTAAAGGCCACCGTGCCGACACTGCAGTCGCCAATCAACGGCGTGCGGTTGACGGCTCTGCAACCGGTCATTCTCGTCGTCGGGAATTCGACCACGCCCTACCTGTCGGTACCGCTGTCGTACCGGTTCGAAGTGACCAACGCCGCGGGCGCCGTCGTCGAAGACGTCGTCGTGCCGGGTGGCGCGGGCTCGACGTCTCGCGTCGTGACGGCCGATCTCGACTCCGAGGCGCCGTATCAGTGGCGCTGCCGCCCCGAGTATCAAGGCACGGCTGGCCCCTGGACGGCCCGCGCCGCGTTCATCTCCCCGCCGAGCGAGGGCTATCTCAAGGGCGCGGAGCTCTACGATCCGCTGATGAACGGCAAGACCGTCGGCACCATCGTCGGGCCGGTGACGTTCATCCCGGGCGTCGGCGTGCGGCTCGAGACCTTCGGCAGCCGCATCGTCTACGAGTTTCCGGAGCCCCTGGAGGATGGTGAAATGTCGGCGCTCGTCACCGGCGTGACGACGAATACCGAGGGCGGCAAGACCAAGATCTTCTCGATGGCCCAGGGCTACGGCGAATCTCACGGCGAACCCGCGACGCATGACCGTCGAAAAGCGGGGCGACGGCCCCCCGGGAGCCATCGCGTGGCGCTTCCTCCCGAGCGGTGGTGACGGCGTCGATACGATCGGGGCCGAGCGCGTTGTCCGCCAGTTCAATCCGAACCTGGTCTACTTCTGGGAGGCCGACTGGCGCGACGCCTTCTTCCGGGTGCGCATCAACGAAGGCGGCGTCGCCGGACGGAACATCTACGATTTCGGCAAGGGGTACAGCGGTTTCTATCGGCCCGAGCCCCACGTCGTCTACCTTGGTGGCGGGCCGGCCCGCGGCGGTCTCGACAGTCAGACGGTGCCCGGAATGATCATCCGGCAGGTGTGGGTGTCGCAGCGTCCGCGCCCGGACTTCGCCAACAGGTAAGAACGGAAGATCGGACACGACAAAGGCGGTCGGGCCCTCTGGGCCTGACCGCCTTTTCTTACGTACCGCCTTTGGGCGTCGTTTGCATGTAGTGCGGACCTTCAGGTCCGCCGTGTCGGGCAGGCCTGAAGGCCTGCACTACATCGAACGGAAAACGTCAGCGCCAGATCGTGAAGGGACTCAAACTCGACGCGGGCAGGAACCGGCTGTCGCACAGCCGCCATTGAAAGTTTTCGTAGATCGACGTCAGCTGGCAGGTGCCAATCGCGAGCCCCGACGCGCCGGTGGACTTGGCGGTCGCCGCGAAGCGGCACGGCGCGAACATTTCGGCGAAGCTGGCCTGCGACGGCGCCACTTGCGTGCGGCGTGTGCTGCCGTTGTCGTAGAACGTGATCGTGCCCGGGCCCATCGTCGACGCGGCCGGGTTGTTGACGAAGTTCGCGCGGTTGTCGCGAATGTCGCGCAGCTCCTCCTGTTTTCCGGGGCAGGTGTCGCTGAACGTCCGCACGCAGAATTCAGGCGTGCGCTCCGAGTGCAGGAAGTCGTCGATGAACGACGTCGCAAGGTCCGTCACTTCGCGCGACGAATCGTTGACGTGGACGGTCGCGTTCCCGGTGACGCGGTTCTCGCGGGCTTCGTCGGCGCCGCCGGGCACCGCCACCGTGTAGCGCTCGATCACGGTGAGGTTCAGGTCAAGCTTTGTCGGGGTAGTGACGCCCGGCATGAGCCAGCGGACGCTGGCCCCGGTGCCGGTCACGGTGCCGCCCGTCGGCGTCCACTCGTAAACGAGGTTGGCCGGAGAGGTCTCCTGGTCCTGCACGACCGCGGTCACCGCGACCTCGACCCTCGATTCGGCGCGGCTGCTCGCGGTAATCGTCTGAATCACCGGTGCGGGATTGGCCACGAATTCGGTTCTGAACCTGAAGTTGGTCGACCACGGTCCTGTCGTGGCGCTCTGAACGGCCCGCGCGCGCCAGTAGTAGCGCCGGCCCGCTAGAGGGGCTGTGGGGACTTCGAAGCTCGTACGCCCGCCCGCTCCCTCGGCGACGCCGCTGGTGGCCGCAAAGAGCCCGTCGGGGGGGCCGGCGAGCGCGGCCTCGCTCGCAGCGACCTGAAAGTCGTAAGTGCGTGCTCCCCCGCTCGATGATGCCGGATTGTTGACGGTGAGCGATGGACGGCCCGTGGTGACGGCATCGTCTTGCGGCGACGACAGCGTGGGCGCCGCGAGCGTGTTCGAGGGGGCGTTCGGGGACTTACCGGCGCACGAATTCAGCAGCATCGCGACCGCCAGGGATGGAGGTACCGTCCTGAACGGCTGCGGCGGAAACTGGGCGATTTCATGGATAGGGAATCTCCCATCATACCCCGACTCGACGGTTTTCACCCAGTCCGGCCGGGTCCGCGGTACAATGACCCCGTGTCCACAGGCGGTTTCAGGCTCCGGTACTTCGCGCGCACGGCCTCGGGCGTGCCGCGACCTCGCCAATACGCTCGTCGATCTCGAAGCTCAAGCCGATCCGGCCGACCGTGCTCATCTACAACTGCACCTGGGTGTGCGACGCCCAGTGCGAGATGTGCAACAACTGGAAGCACGGCGACCGCAAGTCGGACATGACGCTCGCGCAGCTCGAGCCGGCCATGCGCATCCGTTCTGGGGCGCGGTCGAGAACCTGAACATCTCCGGGCGGCGAGCCGACGACGCGCAACGACCTGCCGGAGATGGTCGAGATGTTCCACCGCCACCTGCCGCGGATGCGCAAGATCGGCATCAACACGACCGGCCTGACGCCGCATCGCGCGATTCCGATGCTGACGCGGATCGTCGAGTTCTGCGCCAAGCACGACCTGCTGATCAGCGCGCGCGTCTCGCTCGACGGCATCGGCGACATCCACGATCAGGTGCGCCACGTGAAGCGCGGCTTCGACAAGGCCTGCCAGACGATCGAGGCGATGCAGGCGCTGGCGCAGAAGCACGCCAATTTCCAGTTCGGCATCGCGGCGACGATCTTCGCGACCAACCTCGACGACGCGCAGAACATCCTGGCGTGGGCGCGCGCCAAGAAGCTCGACATCGTGTTCAACATGCTGCGCTTCACCGACGCCATGCTGAACAACAAGGAGCTCGAGGAGAAGATCGGCTTCCACGAGCGCGAAGAGGAGTTCATGCGCAAGTTCTTCCTCGATCGCGTCCAGGAGGAATCGGTGCTGAGCGGCCAGGCGTTCCTCTACCTGCACTACGCCGACATGATCGCCAACGGCTACAAGCGCACGATGCCGTGCCCGTTCCAGACGCAGGGCCTGCTGCTCAATCCGTACGGCGACCTGCTACTACTGCGAGAACTCGCGAGCCGATCGGCAACGTGCTGACGACGTCCGGCCGAGGAGCTCTACTTCAGGGCCGAGAACCTCGCGCACCGCGAGCACGTCAAGAACGACGATCTGCCCGACCTGCCTGAGCCCGTGCCAGGTGAACGTCGGCGCGATGAAGCAGTTCGTGCCGTACGCGAAGTTCCTCGTGCGCGCCTACCAGGTGAAGCACGACCCGGCCCGGCACCTGGAGACGCTGCCCAGCGCCGCAGCCTTGAGCGCGACGCGGACACGGCGCCGCGCGTCTCGCCCGCCCTGTTGCGGCTGTCTGCCGCGTCGTCGTCGCCGCGGGCCTGACCGGCTACCTGCTGTGGAAGAGTCATCCCCGCGCCGTGCTTCGCGGCCGCCGCCGGCGCGACTGGGGGCCGATGGCGGTCGCCGCTGCCCTCGTGCGGCGTCGATCGCGCGCTGATGGCCTACCGGTGGGTGGTGCTGCTCTGCATCATCGATCCCGCCGTGCGGCCGCCGCTCGGCGCGTCATGCGGATCTTCTTCGTGAGCACCTTCGTCGGCACGTTTCTGCCCGCCAGCGTCGGCGGCGACGCCGTGCGCGCGTACAGCCTGTCGAGACTGAACGTCAACGGCGGCGACGCCGTCGCGTCGGTGTTCATGGACCGGATGCTCGGCGTCGCGTCAGTGCTGCTGATGGCGCTCGTCGGCCTGGGCTCGTCCCGCGACCTCGCCGGCAACGTACGCCGATCGTCCTGTCGCTCGCCGTGACGATGGCGCTCTGTGCCTGGTGACGGTGCTCTTGATCTTCAGCCGCCGGCTGTCCGGCGCTGGCGGCGGCGGTCGTCAACTGGCTGCCCGCCGTCTCCGTGGCAGAGGCCGGTCGCGGCGCGTCCTGGCACTCGATTCGGCGATATGCGGACTACCGACGGCAGCTCGTCAACGTGCTCGTCGGCTCGATCGCCGTTCAGGTGCTGCGCGTCGTTCAGGCGTACTATCTCGGGCGCGGCCTCGGCATCGAGGTGCCGCTCGTCGACCTACTTCGCGTTCATTCCGCTGATTCTGCTGGTGATGCTGCTGCCGGTCACCTTCAACGGCATCGGCACGAGCCAGGCGGCGTTTCTCTGGTTCTTCGGCGCGCGGGCCGGTGTGCCCGCGCCGACCGGCGTTCGCGCTCTCTGTGCTCGTTTGTCGCGCTGGGCATCATCGGCAACCTGCCGGGCGGCATTCCTATACGTCGCGCGGCGCGCCGGCCCTCGAGATCGCGTGTCATGACGCCCGGGCAAGGCGACGCTGCTCAAGGGCGTCGGCTTCGTCGCGTTCAACGCCATCGTGGCGACGGTGATTGCTCGAGGGATTGCTGCTCGTGATGCTCCACGTCCCACGGCTGACCGGCGCGCTGCCGCGGCCGGTGCGCCGGCTCGTTCCAGCAGATCTACCGGCATTTCAACCGATCGCTCATCCAATTCGATCCGCAGTGCGCACGGTACGATGCGGGGCTCACCTACACGCTGAAGCCTGGCACCTGCACATTCGAGAACATCGAATTCCGGACCGAGGTCCACGTCAATCGATTGGGGCTGCGATGACGACGACGCCTCTGCTCGACGCGCCGGAGGTCATCGTGTCGGCGACTCGCACGCGATGGGCTGGGGCGTGGGAGCAGGAGCAGACGTTCGCTCGCGTGCTGGCGCGCAAGAGCGGGCTGCAAGGTGCTGAACGCGGGGATCTCGTCCTACGGCACCGCGCGCGAAATGCGCTCACTCGATCGGCTGGATGTCTCGCGGCTGCGCGTGCTGGTCGTTCAGTACAGCGACAACGATCTGCTCGAAAACCGTACATTCCGGAGCACACGGGAACCACCTCCCGATCACGAGCGAAGGCGGAGTACGACAACGTCAGACGGTACTACGGTGAGGCAGCGCTCCTACTATCCTGGCAAATACCTCTATCGACTCTTCATGAAGGCCGTTCCGGCTCGAGGCGCCGGAGCCCGATCAGCTCACGATGGAGCCGCGTGACGCCAGCCGACGAAGCCGTACTGTTCATCAACGCCCTCGCGCACGCCGGCCACGCGCCGCTCGACGGCGTGCAGCGTCATCGTGCTGGAGGTCAACGAGCAGCTTCGGCCGCCGCGCCCGTTCATCGTCGCGCTCGACGCCGTCAGGCGGCGCGATGGCAACCCGGCCTTCATCCGCGGGCTGATCGCGCTCGACGTCGCGCCGCTGTTGACGCCGGACGATTTCTACCGGCTCGACGATCACATGAATGCGCGAGGCCACGAAAAGGTCGCCACCGCGCTGGCCGGCGTCATTCGAGACAAACTTCAGGGAAAGTAGGCTCTGCCGGTTGCATTTGTTCTTTCTAGCGGTGCCGCTTCCTGCCGAAGGTCGGCACGATCGGCGGCGTCTCGAACCGGGCGCGGACAGCCTCGAAGAACGTCTCTGCCATCAGCGTGTAGCCCGCGTCGTTCGGGTGCGAGCCCGTCCCGCGCCGAGATGCGTCTCGGTCAGACCCTCGAAGGCCTGATAGAGCTCGACCACGATCGCCCCCTCGGCCAGCGCCATCGGCCGGATCTGGTTGTTGGCGGGGACGATGGAGGCCGGGGCAGACGCGCGGAAGCCCCCGGGGCGTTCCGGCAGCAGTGTCCCGATGAGCACCACGACGCCACTGCTCCGGGCCGTGCGAATCATCAATCGCAAGTTGCTCACGACTCCGGGGATCGCCGCGTCGTGGCCGGCATTCAGATCGTTCACGCCTTCGAGCAGCAGCAGCACTTCCGGTTGGTCGCGGCTGAGGACGCCCGGCAGCCGATCCCGCCCCTGGGCGGTGGTTTCGCCGCCCAGGCCTTCGTCGGTCACGCTGAACTGCTGCGCGGTGTATCGCCCTTCGAGCAGCGCCTTGAGCTTGTAGACATAGCCGACCGGTGGCCCGGGATCGCCGACTGTCAACGGGCCGAACGTCGCGAGTTTGCCTTCGGTCATGCTGTCGCCGAAGGCCACAAAACGGGTGGCGCCGATTTGCGGCGGCGGGGTCACGGTCACGCTGAACGTGCAGCTGTCGGTGTGGCTCCGCGCGTCAGTCGCCGTGCAGGTGACGACAGTCGAGCCGATCGGGAAATCGCCGGGGCTCGCCGGCACGCACTGCGTGGCGACCGGCGTCATCCCGCCGACGACAGTGGCCGGAGGGTAGGTGACGGGAAGCGTCACGCCGTCGACCGATTGCGCGGTGACTGGCGGCGGGCAGGTGATTTCCGGATCGTCGGCCGGCGTTGGCGGCATCGGCGTGCTGCCGCACGCGGGCGCGCACAGCACGAGGACACACAGCAGGTGACGGAACTGGACTGGAACGCGCAAGATCTCGCTGCCCCTCGAACCTTATCGAAACGTCTCGGACGGTCGGACATCCGCCGACAGCGACTCGCGGATCTCGCGGATCGCGTAGGTTGGCTTGTTGGTCGACTCGCGATAGGTTCGCGCCTGGAGTTCCGCCAGCAGGCCCAGGGTCACGAGCTGGAAGCCGGTCGAGATCAGCAGGATGCCAGCAGCAGCAGCGGACGGTTCGACAGCGACTCCGCGCCGCGCAGCCGCTCGTAGGCGAGCCAGCCGCTGATGACGGTGCCGAGCAGGCCCAGCACGAAGCCGATCAGCCCGAAGATCTGCAGCGGACGCGTCGAGTAGCTCAGGAGAAACTTCAGCGTCAGCAAATCGAGCATCACGCGAATCGTCCGGCTGATGCCGTACTTCGAGTGCCCGTGCCGGCGCGGACGGTGATTGACGACGGTTTCGACAATCGACACGCCTTGCGCGCTGGCGATCGCGGGCAGAAAGCGGTGCATCTCGCCGTAGAGATGCATCGGCTTCACGACTTCGGCGCGAAACACCTTCAGCGAGCAGCCGTAGTCGTGAAGGTCACGCCGGTGACGACCGAGATTAAGCTGTTCGCCACCATCGACGGCAGCTGTCGCGACACGAAGGGGTCCTTGCGGTCTTTCCGCCAGCCGCACACGATGTCGTGGCCGCGCTCGACGAGCTCCACCATGGCGGGAATGTCGCGCGGATCGTTCTGGCCGTCGCCGTCCGAGGTGACGATCAACCGGCCGCGCGCATGATCGAATCCCGCGGCGAAGGCGGCGGTCTGGCCGAAGTTCCGGCGGAAGCGGATCACCCGCAGATGCGGGTCCACGGCCTGGAGCTCCGCGAGAATCGCGAAGCTGCTCGTCCCTGCTGCCGTCGTCAACTGCCAGGATCTCGTAGGGACGACCCCACCGCGTCAGCGTCTCGGTCAGCTCCGCATGCAGCTGCCGCAGAGACGGCGCCTCGTTGCAGATGGGGATGACGATGCTCAGCTCGGGTATCGCGTCCTCCTTACATTCTATCGGCTTGTTGGCCGTCTACGCTTACCCCAGAGCACGAAGGCGCCGAATCCGGCCGCGAGGACGGCGACGGCGGCAATCGACACGACGGTGCCGTTCTCGCGCATGTACTCGCTGGCCTGGCTGCCGTACTTCACCGCGAGCACGCCGAGGGCCAGGTAGCGGACCCCCCGGCCGATCGCAATCGCGGTGGCAAACTTCACCGCGCTGATGCCGACCACCCCGGCCAGCAGGACGAACAGCTTGAACGGCGCCGGCGGCGGCAGCAGGCACAGGACGAGCACCGCCATGACGCCGTTGCGCTGCAGCGCGCCGATCGCCCGCTCGATCTTGTCGCCGGTGAATCGCTTCTTGACGAACGCCTCGCCGCCTTTCCGTCCGAGGTAGTGCATGACGAGGCAGCCGGCCACCGATCCGGCGACCGTCATGGCGACGTACCAGAGCATCGCGCCCGGAGCGCGCGTGACCATCACCACGAGCAGGACGTCGGTGATCCCGGGAAGAGGAAGCACGGACGAATCGAGGAACGCGACGAGAAACAGGCCCGGCCCGCCGAGCGCCAGCGCGAGCCCGCGGACCTTGTCGACGAATTCACCCATAGAATAAACACGTGATTATACCGTTCGCCCGGCGCGGGCCGTGGCCGGCGCCGGTCGTGATGGCGCTCGGCGCGGCGCTGGGCGGCGCGTATGCGGCGTGGCACTACCATCGGCTCGGCCTCACGCTCACCCACTACGATGCGCGCGGGCACCTCATCGTCGCGCGGCGGATCACGACAGCATCACGCCCGGATGGCAGCAGATCGGCGCGGTCTGGCTGCCCTCTGCCCCATCTCCTCAACGCCATACCCGTCCAGACGATGCTCCTGTACCGCAGCGGTGCCTCCGCGGTCGCGATCTTCGATCGCGGAATACGCGATCGCCGCCGGCGCGATCGGTGGACCCTGCTCGAATCGCTGACCGGCTCCGACGCCCGCCGCGATCGCCGGTGCGGTCGTGTTCGCGCTGAACCCGAACGTGCTGCTACCTCCAGTCGACGCCGATGACCGAGCCGCTGCTGCTCGCGACGACGACGATGGCGATCGCGATGACGATGCGTGGTGCCGGGCAGACCTGACGGTCTGCGCTCACGAGGGCCTAGCATCCACGAGCGCCGGGCGAGCGGAAGGTCTGCACTACACCTGGCTCCGGCAGTCGAAGTGCAGGCCTTCAGGCCTGCCATGTCGGCTGGGCGTTCGCGCTGGCGTGCCTCACCCGCTACGAAGCCTGGCCGGTCACGGTGAGCGCATGATCGCGGCCGCGTGGACGCGCTGGCGGCGCGGCCAACCCCTCGCCGCCGTCGCCCGCGACGTCGGCGCCATCGCGGTCTACCCCGCCTGCCGCCATCATCGGCTTCGCGATCTTCAGCCGCGTCGTGATCGGTCGAGTGGCTGGTCGCGGGCGGGTTCTTCGTCCCGGAGAACAAAGCGCTCGGCGATCCGGTGATGGCGCGCAGAGATCGGCTGGGGCACGCAGATGCTGAGCGGCACGCCGCTCACGTGGCTCGGCGGCATCGGGTTCGCGATCGCGGTCGTCGTCGGCCTCGCAGCCGCGACACGCCGACGTCCTGATCGTGGTGGCGCTGCTCGCCATGGCGGCTCGATCCCGTGGACCGCGTTTCTCGACGGACATCCGTTTCGCATTCGCTACATGGTGCCGTTGATGGCGATCGAAGGGATCGGCGCCGGCCTGGTCGCCGGCGTTCTGCCCGGCGGCGCGTGCGGCGCACGCGCGGCCGCGTCCTGCTCGCCTCGCCGCCTACGAGCTCCGGCCGCTCGACGCGTCGCGCCGATGGTCGTCGAAGCGCAGTGGGATCGGCCGAACCGCCGGTGCGCGCGCGGTCACCGCCTGCCTCGTGCAGCCGCTCGGCGGCGACAAGATCATGGCGAGCATGGGATCGCTCGGCCACTACATGCAGGAGGCGTCGGCGTCCGGACTTCGCGATTCGCGACTTCCTGCACGAGGGCAACGGCGACATCTGGCTGGCCGCGCTCACCGGAGCCGCGCCCGTTCGCGGCTGGATGCTGATTGAGGAAAAAGCCGAAGGCGGCGACATGCTGGCGCGCATCGCAGTCGGGAGAAGCCGTAGTTTCTGACGGATACGAACGGAGTTGCGAAGGAGCCGGCCTTGTGCTTATCGAAGGGAAGGGCTCAGGGCTTAGGGCTCAGGGCGCCTAGTTCGCGAAGCCCTCAGCCCTCCCGACCCTGAGCCCTTCCTCAGAACCTGACGTCAACCGTGAAGCTATACGTGAACCCGCCCAGATCGATCGTCTGCCGCCGAAATCCTGCCGCGGCTGGATTGCTCTTCCCTCGCCCGACTGATACCGGAGCTCGCCGCCGACGCCCCACGAGCCGACCGGCACGCGGACGCCGCCGAGAATCACGGGCCCGTGGCGGCCCCGTCGCTGCTGAACGGTCGCGAAAGATCGTGTGGCACGGTCCCTGGATGCCGGGAGCACACGGAATCTGTTCCCCGAGAAACTCGCCGCTCTCGCTGTAGCGCAGGTCAACACGCCGACGCCGCCGCCGATGTACGGCTCAACGCCGTGGGGCATGCCCCAGCGGCAGCCAGCGGACTGTCGCCGTGAACGGCGCGACGCGCAGCCTCATCTCCTGCTCGATCTCGATGCCATCTCGAGTTGACGAAGTCGGGATAGACGGTGGGCACCGTTCGCGAGTAGAACCCGACGCCGAACCCGGCGTCGAAGTTGTTGCCGAGGCCGGTGAGCCACTCGGCGCCGTACATGGCGCCGTTGAAGTCCTTGATGTCGAACGCGAGGAAATCGCGATTGTTGACCAGGACGTCGTCGTTCGGACGGCCGTCCTCGCCGCGCGGAACGAAGCCGCCGATCGAGAAGTTCAACGATTGCTGAGCTAGAGGCGATCGACGGCGTCATCACCGCCACCGTCATCACGAACGCCAGAAGAATTCGACCGCATTTGGTGCGCTCCTTTACGACACCGTGACGAAGTTCCAGCAAGGCATTCAGTCCGCGGACCCGACAGCGAACCGACCAGGGTCTACGCAAGCTGGGTAGCGGAAAGGCCGACGAACATCACGCGCCCACCGCGCTCACACGCACCGGCGTGAAGCGACGGCGGGCGATGCGCCAGCCGGCGGCCGTGCGCAGCAGTTCGTCGTCGTAGAAGCCGATGGCGTTGACGCCAGAACCGTTGTCCTGAGCCATGATCAGCGCGTCGACGTAGGTGCGCGCGTCAGCCCGGTCCCCGCTGACGGTGATCACCTGATTGGTGAGGCGGTGCAAGGTGTGCCCGGCCATGGCGTGGGAGACCTCCATGAACTCGGCGACGGCGTCGACTCCGATCCAGGTGCCGATCTCGCCGTAGTCGAGCTCGCAGTCGTCGACGAAGGCCGTACGGAACAGCGGCCAGTCGCGGCGGTCGATCCCGGTGGAGTAGCGCAGCAGGACTTCGGCGATGTCGTGTTTGTCTTCTGGTTCGGTCACGACAGTTCCCCGTCATTTCCCGTCGCTTCGCTCGCCCCAGCGTCCTTTCCCGTCGCTTCGCTCACCCCAGCGTCATTTCCCGTCGCTTCGCTCACCCCAGCGTTCGGGTGGACGACGATGCGGGGTGGCCCTGTGGACTTTCGCGCCATCTCGATGGCGTGCGGAACTTCGTCGAGGCCGATGATCGCACCGACGCTGGGCATCGGGTCGAGAGCGCCCGAGACGATCGCGTCCAGGGTGCCGTACCAGTCCTGCGGCATTGGGCCCCCACCGAATTGGATGGTGACGCCTTGGCGCGTCGCGGTAGTGATGTCGAGCGTGTCACCGGTGTACCAGCCGCCTGCGCAGTAGATCCTGGTGCCCATCTCGACCGACTCGACGATGTGCTGGATCAGCCCGGCGGCGCCGACGCATTCGAAGACGATGGCCGGGCCGGGCAGGTGGCGTTCCGCCCGAAGCTCGTTGAAGACGTCGAACGGTGACTTCTGCGAGGGGTCGACCAGAATGTGTGCACCGAACTCGTCGCGGGCAAGGTCGCGCCGCTCGGCCTTGAGGTCGGACACGACGATCGGCTCGATGCCTCGACTGGCGAGGGCGGCGACGGCGGACAACCCGATGGCGCCCGCACCGATCACGATCGGAATCTCGCCAGGCTGCACGTTGGCGGCCCGCACGTAGAACTCCCCCACCGCGAAGGCGTCGGTGAGCGACGCGGCGTCGAGCGAGACGCCATCCTCGACCTGCTTGGCCAGCATCTCGGCGATGACGAGCAGCTCGCCGAAGCTGCCTTGCGCCTCGGGGTGCTGTCCGATGATCCGTGTGCCGTCGACGCCGCCGTTGACCAGTCGGATCGGGATGGAGGTGACGCGGGTGCCGACCGGAAACTGGTCGGTGCAACCGGGGCCGTGCCCGATGACCTCGCCGACGAACTCGTGCCCGAGCACGATGTCGCGGTCACTGTCATAGAGCGACCGCCCGGTGGGGTCATCGATGGAGAGCGCCGGATGGTCCATGAAGTGGACGTCCGATGCGCAGATCGCCGTGCTGAGCGTCTTGCACAACAACTCTCCGGGACCGGGCACGGGATCAGGGGTCTCGCGGACCGTCAGCTCACCGTTTCGCAACACCACTGCGCGCATGTCGCCGTTGCCTCTCTCGAATATTCGAGATATCTTCTCGAAAATACGAGACGAACTCTAGAGACTGAAGCGAGGAGGGTCAACATGCGCGACGCGGCGTCTCCGCCGACAGCCAGGGCAGTAGACGTGGTGGAGTTCGTCGCCCGGTGCACCGAAGCGCCGTCGTTCTCGACCGTGGTGCGCGAACTCGACCTCAGTCAGGCGACCGCCCACGCGATCCTGCGGACGTTGGATGACCGCGGCTGGGTGAGCCGCAACCCGGTCGACAAGACTTTCTCGCTCGGGCCCGCGTTGGCCGGATTGGCCGCCCAGGCTCGCACGACGCGCCCGTTGACCGACTCGGCACGGATGGCCGCGTCGGAGCTCGCGGCCGAACTCGGGCACGCGACCTCGGTGATCGAGCGCGCCGGCGACACGCTGGTGATCACCGCCTTCTACGGCGCGGCGGGCCCCACGGGCGTGCCCAGTGATCCGATCCCCTTCACGCCACCCTTCGGCGTCGCGTTCGCCGCGTGGGCCGCTCCCGCTGATCGGGAGGCCTGGATAAGGCGCGCCGCGGGTAGCGACCAGAGGTTGCACCGGCGGTTGGACGACGCGTTGATCCGCACGCGCGCAAGGGGTTACGACGTCGACTGGACTACGCCGGCGCTCTCGCAGACCGCCCAGCTCGTCAGCAGGTTGGAGCGTGACGGCGTGCCATCGCCGGTGGGCGAGGTCATCGACCAGCTACTCGTCGAGTGCCTGACGAACGGCGTTCTGCTGGAAGAGGATTCGCATCGCGAGCCGCGTCCGGTGGCCACCATCGCCGCCCCGGTCTTCGACCACGGAGATCACATTGCCATGCTCGTCGCGGTACACCCACTGGTGGCACTGGGCCTCGGGGACGTGGAGGCGATCGGGCGGCGGCTGATGGCTACCACCACCGCCCTGGCCGACCACTAGCGCTTGCGGGCGACCACCAACAGGTACTCCCACTCCATCGTCGACGGTCCGCTGAGGAACCGGTCTCCGACGGCCGCGATGTCGGCGTCGAGTGCCGCAACCCGGTCGGCATCGTCGCCGATCGCGCGGTAGGCCGAGATCGTCGGCCCGTACACGGATTTGAAGTAGTCCCGGAACGCCGCACCGTCGGTGAACGCGGTCACCGTTAGCGTGCGCCGCTCCTTGCTCACCATCTCGACGCGGTCCGAGAACAACGCACGGACATGGTCCTCGTCGCCCCACAGTGGCGGCGGTTGCACCCCCGGCGGTGGGGGCGGAACGTGCGGCTTCATGGCCGCGAACAGCTGACCGATGTGGCCTTGTGGTGTCCAGCTGATGAGGCCGATGGTGCCGCCGGGCCGGACGACGCGGATCAACTCGTCGGCAGCGGGCTGATGGTGCGGCGCGAACATCACGCCGATACACGACATCACCGTGTCGAACTCGTTGTCGCCGAACGGCAGGGCCTCGGCGTTGGCCTCTTGCCAGTCGAGGCGGACCCCGCGTTGAGCGGCGATGGCCTTGCCCTGCTCGAGCAGTTCGGGGGTCAGGTCGCTGGCGACGACCGAGGCGCCGGTCGACGCGGCGGGAATGGCCGCGTTGCCGGTGCCCGCCGCGACGTCGAGGACACGGTCCCCCGGCCCGATGCCGCACGCCTCTACCAAGACGGGACCCAACGGGGCGACCAGTTCGGCGGCAAGCTTCGCGTAATCCCCCGTCGCCCACATGGCCCGGTGTTTGGCGGCGAGGTCACTGTCGGTGACGTTCGTGGATGCTGCAGTCATCTCGGCTCCTTCGTTCGTTGCAGGTAAAACCCATGGTCTCGAACGCGACGGGCAAGATCCAGTGACAGATCTGTACTAGAGCTGGTTCTGAATCTGTAGTGGTGATTTCGACCTAGTCGAGGTCTACTGAACACACCTGATCTCGCGGTGGAGGTGTGCATCGATGTCCGGATACGGTCAGTTCTGCCCGGTGGCCAAGGCGATGGAACTGCTCGACGAGCGGTGGACGATGCTGATCGTGCGCGAATTGCTGGCCGGCAGTACGCGATTCAACGACCTGCGGCGTGGTGTGCCCAAGATGTCGCCGGCGCTGCTGTCCAAGCGTCTGCAGACATTGACACGCGCAAACGTGGTGGCGCGCTCCGACGCCGATGGCCGCCCGTCGTACACGCTGACGCCGTGCGGCAAGGAACTCGCCGAGGTCGTGGAGGCACTAGGCGCGTGGGGCGTCCGGTGGATCGGCGAGCTCGGCGAGCAGGATCTCGACCCTCACCTGTTGATGTGGGACATCCGTCGGACGATCCCCGTCGAGGCTTGGCCACGTTCGCGGACGACCCTTGCGTTCCATCTCGACGGAGTGACGCCGAAGGCGTCCCGGTGGTGGTTGGTCGTCGCCGAGGGCACCGCGGACGTCTGCGACTTCGACCCGGGGCACGAGATCGCGGGCACTGTCGAAACCAGTCTGCGGACGCTCACGGAAGTCTGGCGCGGCGACGTGAGCTGGCAGCGCGCGCTGCTCGACGGCAGCGTCGCGGTGAGCGGTCCGTCGGACGTCCGCCGCGCCGTCCCGTCGTGGTTGGGTCAATCGAGACTGGCGCGGGTCCCACGGCCTGCCTGAAGATCGACTCCCACCGCTGCGTTTTGGGCGCGGAAACGTTGGCGTAGCGACGGTTTCCGCGCCCAAATCGCTCTACTACTTGGGGGCGAACCGCTGGCCGGCGTCCAGACGCAGGCACTGGCCGTTGAGCATCGGGTTGTCGACGATCGCGGCGACCAGCTTGGCGTATTCCTCGGGCTTGCCGAGCCGCTTCGGGAAGGCGGCGTCCTTGGTCAGCGCACTGGCGAACTCGTCGGGAATGCCCTTCGTGAGGCCGGTGGCGAACAGGCTCGGCGCGATGGCGAGCACCCTGATACCCAAACTGCCGAGATCCCTTGCCATGGTCAGGCACATGCCCGCGATGGCAGCCTTGGACGCGGTGTAGGCCACCTGTCCGATCTGGCCCTCGAACGCGGCGATCGACGCGGTGTTGATGATGACGCCGCGCTCCTCGGCGTCGTCGTCCACCGGCTCCTGCTTGCTCATCTGCCAGGCCGCGAGGCGGCTGATGTTGAAGCTGCCGATGAGGTTGAGATCCACGGTGGCGCGGAACGACTCCAGGCTGTGCGGGCCGTCCTTCTTTATGGTGCGCTCACCGATGCCACCCCCCGCGGTGGTCACGATGACGTGCAGGCCGCCGAGCCCGTCGATGGCCTCCTGCAGTACCTGCTCGGTTCCGGCGAAGTCGGTCACGTCGACCTCGTGGAAGGCCGCGCCTATTCCGGCGGCGACGTCCTTGCCGTCCGATTGGGCCCGGTCCAGGATCGCCACGCTCGCTCCGCGTGCCACGAGCAACTCCGCAGTCGCCCGCCCGAAGCCGGACGCACCGCCGACGACGATGGCCTTCTTCCCCGAGATCTCCATTTAGCTCCCTTTCCGCTGGGGGTCCTTTGCAAAATGAGGTCAGACTGTAAAGCAACCTAGCCGACGGCACTTTCCGGTAAGCCTTTCGGGTCGGGTTATCGGTACCTTTGCGGCATGGCCGAACCGGCTGTACGTCCCAGCGCCCTGGCAGGTGTCGCTGCGGCTGCGGTCGCGCTCGGCGTAACCCAGTTGGCCGCAGTTCCGTTCGGCCCCGGCGCAGACTCCAGAACCGCCGTCGGCTCTGCCGTCATCGACCTCACGCCCGGACCCGTCAAGGAATGGGCGATCGAACTGTTCGGCACCGCCGACAAGCTGGCCCTGTCGATTATCGTGCTCGGAGTGATCGCCGTGGTCGCCGCATTCGCCGGGCGCCGGGAGACCCAGCGAATACCGTTGGGCAGCATCACGATCGGGCTTGCAGGTGTCGCCGGATGTGCGGCCGTGCTCACCCGGGCCGGTGCGAGGTGGGTGGACATTGCGCCGACGCTGCTTGGCACCGTTTGCGGGATCGCGGTGCTGCGTCTTTTGGTGTCGGGGCGGTTCACCGACTCCGCCCCAGACGACGACTCGGCCGACGGAGCGAACGATGTGCCGGATGCCGGGCGTCGGCTGTCACTGATCACGCTCGGTTTCCTGGGCGCGGGCGCGGTGAGCGGAGTGGCGGGCACGGTGTTGACCCGACTTCGGTCTTCGGTGGCCGGTGACCGCAACGCCTTCGCCTTGCCGTCCGCCGCCATCAGTGCCGCGCCGGTGCCACCGGCGGTGCAGCCGAGGGGGGCGTCGTTGCCGTCGTTCATTACTCCCAACCCCGACTTCTACCGCATCGACACGGCGTTGTCGGTGCCGCAGCTCAGCCGGGACGCCTGGCGGCTGCGCATCCACGGCATGGTCGATCGCGAGCTCGAATTCGGGTTCGGCGACCTGGACCGATTCGAAGTCGTCGAGAAAGTCGTCACGCTGACGTGCGTGTCCAACCCCGTTGGAGGTGAGCTCATCTCCAACGCCAAGTGGACGGGCTATCGGATTCGGGATCTGTTGGCACAGGCGGGGGTTCGTCCCGACGCCGACATGGTGCTGTCGAAGTCGATCGACGGCTTCACGGCGGGCACGCCCGTCGAGGCGCTCACCGACGACCGTGACTCGCTGCTGGCGGTCGGCATGAACGACGTTCCGTTGCCGACCGAACACGGTTATCCAGCCCGGCTGGTGGTGCCCGGGTTGTATGGATACGTCTCGGCCACCAAGTGGGTCGTCGACCTCGAATTGACGCGGTTCGATCGCGCCGAGGCCTACTGGACTCGACTGGGCTGGTCGGCACACGGGCCCATCAAGACCGAGTCGCGGATCGACGTTCCGCGCAGCGGGCAGGACGTCGCCCGTGGCCCGGTCACCTTCGGAGGCGTGGCCTGGGCGCAGAACCGCGGCGTTCGCGCGGTAGAGGTGCGCATCGACGGACCGAACGCACAGGGCGACTGGCAGCCCGCCCAGTTGGGCGAGGACTACTCAAACGAGACCTGGCGGCTGTGGAGCTTCCAATGGGACGCCGACGCCCCGGGCCTGCACGAGATCCGTGTGCGGGCGACCGACGGTACGGGTGCGGTGCAGACCTCCGAGCAGGCCGACGTCGTGCCCGACGGCGCGACCGGCTGGCACACCGTGTCCTTCGCCGTGAAGTAACCGCCTCACCTGCCCACGAGCCGGTGGATGGGCACCCCCGTTTCGGTCAGCACGCGGGCCACGGCGCCGCACCCAGCGACCAGTTCGACGCGCACGCCGGCGGCCTGACACGCCCGAATGCTCGGCGCGAAGACGTGGTCACCGGAAGCCACCACGACGCGCTCGTAGCGCCGCTTTGCCCAGGCGACGTCGACGACTCCGAGCAGCACCCGGTCGGCGCCGTTGGGACCCCGACCGGTGAGCAACCGTATTCCGCGCGGCAGCGACCCGGACGCCACCAGCGCACGGGCCCCGTCGACGGCGACCACGACCCCGTCATCGTTGTACACCCCGACGCGGCTGGTGTAGAGCTGCCAGACTGCGTCGACGGCATTCGCCGTGACATGTCCACGTGGGCAGAGGTTTTCGAGGTCGATCAGGTGCAGTGTGCGTGGCACCGAACGACGGTGTCTACCGCACGACTGGTGCACCCTGCGGGCCTTCAGTGTCGTCATGACTGCTCCCCCCGGCAAACTGATGACCCCAGGATGCCAGCACCCACCGACAAAAGCACGGAGGCCTGATCGAACCCGCCGTGCGTGGCGCCAGGAGTTCGCTGGCGTGGGAGCGACGAACGTCATCGCCGGTCTGCTCCGGTAACCCCCCGCTGCGTGTCCGACCCCCGTGCCACGCTGGACCCATGCTCCTCGTCGACGTCGCGCGCGCATCCGCGGAGGTCGGTGCGACGTCGGCGCGTTCGGAGAAGACGAGCCTGATCGCCCACCTGCTGACCCGGGCCGCCCAGGAGTCCGATCCGCTGTTGATCACCGTCGTCGTCTCCTGGCTCTCGGGGGAATTGCCGCAGCGCCAGATCGGGGTCGGGTGGGCGGCGCTGCGGTCGCTGCCGCCGCCCGCCGCGGATGCCTCACTCACCGTGCGCGGTGTCGACGCGGCCTTCACCGAACTCGGCGCGGTGGCGGGGAAGGGCTCGCAATCGCGTCGGTCGGAGCTCCTCGCGGCGGTGTTCGCCGCCGCCACCGACGGCGAACAGACGTTCCTGCGCCGGTTGCTCGGTGGTGAACTACGCCAGGGCGCCCTGGTTGGTGTGATGGCCGACGCGGTCGCGGCGGCGGCCGACCTGCCCGCGGCCGAGGTGCGCCGCGCCGCCATGATGGGTGGCGACCTGCCCGCTGTCGCGGCCGCCGCGCTGACCGGTGGCAGGGCCGCGCTCACCCAGTTCGCGCTCACCGTGGGGCGGCCGGTCGGGCCCATGCTTGCACAGACGGCTGCCGGGGTTGCCGAAGCGCTCGAGAAGCTCGGCGGCACTGCGATTTTCGAAGCCAAGCTCGACGGCGCCCGGGTGCAGATCCACCGCGACGGCGACCAGGTGTCGATCTACACCCGCAGCCTCGACGACGTCACCGACCGTCTGCCCGAGGTGGTCGAGGCCACCCGCACGCTTCCGGTCCGGACGCTGATCGCCGACGGCGAGGCCATCGCGCTGCGCGAGGACGGGCGGCCGGACCGATTTCAAGTGACTGCGTCGCGGTTCGGGCGGCGAGCGGGCCGGGACACCCTGGAGTCGCCCCTCTCGGTGTTCTTCTTCGACCTGCTGCACGTCGACGGCACCGACCTGCTCGACCTGCCGACGGCCGACCGCCTGGCCCGGCTCGACGCCATCGTTCCCGACGTGCAGCGCGTCGATCGGATGACCACGTCCAGCGTGGCCGACGCGACGGCCTTCCTCGACGCGACGCTGGCCGCCGGTCACGAAGGCGTCATGGCCAAGTCGCCGGCGGCACCATATGAGGCCGGCCGCCGTGGCGTGGGTTGGCTCAAGATCAAGCCCGTGCACACACTGGACCTGGTGGTGCTTGCGGTCGAGTGGGGTTCCGGCCGGCGCACGGGGAAGTTGTCGAACATCCACCTCGGCGCGCGGGACCCGGCGACGGGTGGGTTCGTGATGCTCGGCAAGACGTTCAAGGGCATGACCGACGAGGTGCTGGCCTGGCAGACCGCCCGGTTCACCGAGCTCGCGGACGGTCCCACGGACGGCTACGGCCCCGCCGGCGGCGGCCCAATTGCCGGCTCCGCCGGCGGCGTGGTTCGGGTACGGCCAGAACAGGTGGTCGAGATCGCCTTCGACGGCGTTCAGGGCTCGACGCGCTACCCGGGCGGGATGGCGCTGCGGTTCGCCAGGGTGGTGCGCTACCGCGACGACAAGGGGCCCGCCGAGGCGGACACGATTGACACGGTGCGGGCTCTCTACGAAGACCGCTGACGCGACCCGTCGGGCCTATACTCCGCCCAGACACCCAGGGGGTGCGATGGCCGAGCTGAATCCGTCGGCGCCACACGTCGAGCACTGTGAGGTGTGCGTCGTCGGTGGTGGCATCGCCGGACTGAACGCGCTCACCGTAGCGAGCGGCTACCTCTCCCGAGATCAGAAGGTCGTCCTGATCGATCGCCGGGAACGTGTCGGCGGTATGTGGGTGGACACGTATCCCTATGTGCGCCTTCATCAACCGCACGCCTTCTTCACGGCAGGGAACATCAAGTGGACGCTCGGGGCGAAGCCCTCGCACCTCGCCACCAAGAACGAGGTGCTCGACCACTTCGAACACTGTCTCGACGTGGTTAACGAGCGGGTCCAGCTCACCACGCATTTCGGCGCTGAGTTCGAATCCCATCGCGAGTCCCCCGGAAACGTGCGGATCACCGCCAGGTCGTCGGACGGGCGGCCACTCGTCATCGACGCGAAACGCCTGATAAAGGCGATTGGCTTTGAAGTCATGCCCAATGACCCGCTCGACATTTCGAGTGGCAGGGTCAAATCGGTGTCACCCGACTACTGCGACATGCGCGACGAAGCGATGCGGAAGAGTAGTGGTCCGGCGTGGGTGGTCGGCGGCGGCAAGACGGCTATGGACACCGCCCACGCGCTGATCACCGAATACCCCGGGCGGGAAGTGAATCTCGTCGCGGGCCCTGGCACGTTCTTCGTCAGTCGCGACCGCATGTTCCCCAATGGGACTCGGCAACGATGGACCGGGACGCTGCCGAGCGAAATGTTCACGGAAGTCGCCCTCCGCTTCGACGGGACCAATGAGGTCGAGGTGCAGAACTGGTTGCGCACGAACTATTGCACCTGGCTCACCCCTGAGGCCCGCAACTTCTTTGCCGGCATCATGTCCGAATCGGAGAAGACGACCATTGCTTCGGGCTTGCACGAGGTGGTGATGGATCATCTCGTCGACGTCGTTGATCGCCAAAGCGGTACCGAGCTGGTGTTCCGAAGTGGCGCAACCAGATCGATCCCGCCGGACAGTTGGATCGTCAACTGCACCGGATATCTACTGCGCGCCGACCATCCGTACGAGCCGTACGTCTCCGACGTCGGCGCGGTGATGTCGGTGCAGCCACGGTCGATGACCATGCAATTGACGTCGGTTCAGGCGTACTTCATGACTCACCTGATGTTCCTGGGCACGCTTCGTGATGCACCGCTGTACGAACTCGACGCGCAGGAACTGCGGAAGATGGCGCCACGTGCGTTCACCTGTGCGCTGGCGGCACTGTCCCAGTACAACGCCGGCGTCATCTTCGACGCCGTCCCGCGCAACGTCTTCTCCGGCTGCGGGCTCGATTACGACCTCTGGTTTCCATTTCCGCGCCGCATGATGGGCGCCACCCGGTTCATGCTCAAGCATCGCCGCGCTCGCGACCACCATCGCCGCAGCCTCGATACCGTGCGGGAACGCTTCGGCGTGCGGTGCGGCCGACTGCAAAAAGCCTGACGCGCCACGCTGTCCTTCGAAACTCCGTACGCACGGCTGATCCGGTGAAAAGATCAGGGAACCCACAGACACCATCGGAGGACTCAGAAGTGGCAACACCCGCCGCGCCATCGGATCGCCTCGAGGAAACCGTCGGGGACCTCACCTACATTCGCACGGACAACGACCTGCCGCCGGTCGCCATCATCGATCGCTCCCCGATCACCACCAAGCACAAGATCGTCTTCGGCGTCATCGCGCTGGTCGGAGCCATCGCCTGGGCGATCATCGCCTTCTTCCGCGGCGAGACCGTCAACGCGGTGTGGTTTGTGATTGCGGCCATCTGCACGTACGTGATCGGCTTCCGCTTCTACGCCCGGCTGATCGAATCGAAGATCGTCAAGCCACGAGACGACGTCGCCACCCCGGCGGAGGTGTTCGAGAACGCCACCGACTACATGCCGACCGACCGCCGGGTGCTGTTCGGGCACCACTTCGCCGCCATCGCCGGCGCGGGCCCACTGGTCGGACCGGTGTTGGCGATGCAGATGGGCTACCTACCCGGCACCATCTGGATCATCGTCGGCGCCGTCGTCGCGGGCTGCGTCCAGGACTACCTGGTGCTGTCGATCTCGGTGCGCAGGCGAGGGCGATCGCTCGGCCAGATGGCCAAGGACGAACTCGGCGTCGTAGGCGGCGCCGCGGCGATCGTCGGCGTACTGGTCATCATGGTGATCCTGCTGGCGGTGCTCGCCCTGGTGGTGGTCAACGCATTGGCCGAGAGCCCGTGGGGTGTGTTCTCCATCGCGATGACCATCCCGATCGCGCTCTTCATGGGCGTGTATCTCCGGTTCCTTCGCCCCGGCCGTGTCTCGGAGGTCTCGCTGATCGGCGTCGCACTGCTACTGCTCGCCGTGGTCTCGGGCGGATGGGTCGCCGAAACCGATTGGGGCACTGACTGGTTCACGCTGTCAAAGGTGACGCTGTCCTGGTGCATCGTCATCTACGGCCTGTCGGCGTCGGTGTTGCCGGTCTGGCTGCTGCTGGCCCCGCGCGACTACCTGTCCACCTTCATGAAGGTCGGCACCATCGTGCTGCTGGCCATCGGCATCCTGCTGGCGCGGCCGATCATGGAGGCTCCGGCGGTATCGTCGTTTGCCAGCAGTGGCACGGGCCCGGTGTTCGCCGGATCGCTGTTCCCCTTCCTGTTCATCACCATCGCGTGCGGGGCACTGTCGGGATTCCACTCGCTGATCTCGTCTGGAACCACTCCGAAGCTGCTGGAGAAGGAAAGCCAGATGCGGCTGATCGGCTACGGCGGCATGCTCACCGAGTCGTTCGTGGCGATCATGGCGCTGATCACCGCGGCAATCCTCAACCAGCACCTGTACTTCGTGATGAACGCCCCGGCGGCCTCCACCGGCACCACCGCCCAGACCGCTGCCGACTACGTCAACGGACTCGGGTTGTCCGGACCACCGATCTCCGGAGCCGAGATCGACGCCGCTGCACAGAGCGTGGGCGAAGACAAGATCGTGTCGCGCACCGGCGGCGCCCCCACGTTGGCGTTCGGCATGTCCGAGGTGCTGCACCAGGTCTTCGGCGGCGCGGGCCTCAAGGCGTTCTGGTACCACTTCGCGATCATGTTCGAGGCGCTCTTCATCCTCACCACCGTCGACGCGGGCACCCGCGTGGCACGCTTCATGCTCTCCGATGCCCTCGGCAACCTCGGCGGACCGCTGAAGAAGCTGCAGAATCCGAGTTGGCGGGTCGGCGCCTGGATCTGCAGCCTGATCGTGGTCGCCGCATGGGGCTGCATCCTTGTTGATGGGTGTCAATGCGCCCCAGGGTGGCATCAACACCCTGTTCCCGCTGTTCGGCATCGCCAACCAGTTGCTCGCCGCCATCGCGTTGACCGTCGCCACCGTGGTGGTCATCAAGCGGGGACTGCTGAAATGGGCCTGGATTCCCGGGGTTCCGCTGCTGTGGGACCTGACGGTGACCATGACGGCGTCGTTCCAGAAGATCTTCTCCGGCGACCCGAAGGTCGGCTACTGGACGCAGCACTTCCAGTACCGCGACGCCCGGGACGCCGGCAAGACGGCGTTCGGCGTCGCCAAGAACCCGGATCAGCTCGACGCCGTCATCAGCAACACGTTCATTCAGGGCACGCTGTCGATTGTGTTCGCGTTGTTGGTCTGCATCGTGTTCGCCGCCGGTGTCATCATGGCGCTCAAATCGATCCGCGGCACGGGCCGTCCGCTCACCGAGGACGAGCCGGTGCCATCCCGGATCTTCGCACCGTCGGGCATGATTCCGACCAAGGCCGAGAAGGAGGTGCAAGAGCAGTGGGACGCGCTACCGAAGTCGGCCGCCAAATCCGTTGGTACTGGAGCTCATTGATGGGCGACAACCACTACCGACGCTACGTCGAACATCGCAGCCGCACCCATCCAGGTGAGCCGGTGCTGACCGAGCGGGAGTACTGGCGCATGCGCCACGATGCCACCGAACGCAACCCCCAGAGTCGATGCTGCTGAGCGCAGTGCGCTGCTACTAGTTCTTGCCATCGCATGCCGCGGGTGCCGTGGACTAGACCAATTCGTAGCGGATCGGCAGGTGCTTGAGCCCGCCGACGAAGATCGTCGCGGTGTGCTCGGGCGGTCCGGTCAGTTCGATCGACTTCAGTCGCGGCACCAACGCAGAGAAGAAGCTGTTCACCTCCATGCGGGCCAGTGCCGCGCCGAGACAGAAGTGCACGCCGTAGCCGAACGCGACGTGCTTGTTGGGGTCGCGCCCGACGTCGAACCGGAACGGGTCGGCGAACACGTCCTCGTCGCGGTTGCCCGACGGGTAGGACAGCAGCACCGAGTCCCCTTCCGCGATCGGCACACCGCGAATCGTGGTGTCCTCGCGGGCCGTTCGCATGAACTCCTTGACCGGAGTGACCCAGCGGATCATCTCCTCGGTCGCCAACCCGATCAACCCCGGGTCGTCCTGTAGCCGCCGCAGTTGGTCGGGGTGCTCGATGAGCGCCTGCAGCCCGCCGGAGATCGTCGCGCTGGTGGTGTCGTGACCCGCCGTGGCGATGATGACGTAGTAGGACACCGTGTCGACGTCGGGCAACGGTTCGCCGTCGATCTTCGCGTTGGCGATGGCCGACGCCAGATCCTCGGTCGGATGTTCGCGTCGGGAGGCGGTTATCGCGTTGAAGTAGCCGAACATGTCGAGCAGCACTCCGAGTTGGTCTTCCTTGGGAGCCCCGGCGCCGAATTCGGCATCGTCGTTGCCGAACAGTTCCTGGGTGTACTGCAGCATCCTCGGGAAGTCCTCCTCGGGGACGCCGAGAAGCGACATGATCACGTAGAGCGGAAAGTTCACCGCGACTTCCTGCACGAAGTCGCACTCGGGGCCCGCCGCCGCCATGTGGTCGACGTACCGCGTGGCCAGCTCGTCGACGCGAAGCTTCATGGCACGCATGGCCTTCGGCCGGAACCAGTCGCCACCGATCGCCCGGACGACGCGATGCTGCGGATCGTCCATGTGGATCAGCGTGCTGATGCCGACGCTCGCCTGCAGTTCGTCGGACTCCGCGGTCATCAGCACCGGCCGCGGCGAATTCGTGAACAGCTCGTTTGCGCGTTCGATCGCCATGATGTCCGCGTGCTTGGTGACCGCCCAGAACGGCCGGTAGTTCGGCACGTCGACCCAGGACACCGGGGCGTTGGCGCGCAGGTGAGTCAGCGCGCGGTGCAGGCCCGCCTCGTCGGTGTAGGCCAGCGGGTTCGCCAGTACGTTCGCGGCCTCGTCGATGATGGGCGTGCTCACGGCTTCTCCTGTCCCCGGAATGCTCCGAACGGACCTACTGTAGCCCTTACCGTTCGGGCGTTCGACTAAGGTGGGTGGTTAGCTGGCTCGGGTGTCGTCCGTGCCGACCATCCCGGTGGCGGCCTGTGCGCGTTCCTCGTAGGACTGCCGGACGCCCGCGTCGAAGTCGAGGAACATGCGGTCGGTACCGGTCCGACGGTTGACCCAGCGCCTGCCTCGCGGACCCAGCAAGTTGAGCAGGCCGACAAGGAACCGCATCCCGCCGGGCACCGACACGTGGGTCTTCGGCTTGTCGAGCACCTTCACGATGGCCGCGGCGATCTCGGCGGGCTCGACCGCGTTGTCCGCGCCGACGCCGTGGGTACCGCTGATCAACTCGGTCTTGACGAAGGGCGGCATGATCACGGAGACCTCGACGCCATGTGGGGCGAACTCGTCCGCCATCGCCGTGGAGAGCCCGACGACCGCGAACTTCGTTCCCGCATAGACGACCTGGCCGGGCACCGGCACGATGCCCGACAACGAGGCGATGTTGACGATGTGCCCACCCCGCCGCGCGACCATCTCGGGCAACACCAGTCGACAGCCGGTCAGCACTCCGCAGAAGTTGACTTCGACTGCGGACCGGATCGCCTGGTCGGACTGCCCCAGAAACCCGCCGATGGGCATCACGCCCGCATTGTTGATCAACACGTCGACTCGGCCGCCGCCGTCGGTGCGGGCCTTGTCCAGGAACGTGGCGAACGACTCGGGGTCGGTGACGTCCAGCGGGTGCCCCGACGCCATGCCCAGATCGGACAACGTGGCAACCGCGGATTCGAGCGTCGCCACGTCGCGATCGCCGATCACCACGCGGGCACCACGGCCCAGCAGCGCCTTCGCCGTCGCGTACCCGATGCCGCGTGCGGCGCCGGTGATGGCGATCGTCTTGCCCCTGATGTTGTCCATGGCGATCCTTCTAGGTGTGTAAGGGGGTCACGTTGTTCCCCAACGTATTCGAACGCTTTCGAACCTCGGTGAGCACGGTGCCGACGGCGTCTTCGGACAACCCGGCGGGGAACGCGGGCAGGACCCGGTCGATCACTCCGTCGCAGCGACGGCAAAGCGCATCGGCCACCTGATCGAGCGGCGCGACGACGGCGAACTCGCGCAGGACCTCATCGTCGATCAGTGTCGTCATTCCGTCCCAGTCGCCCGCGCGTGAACGCCGGTGCAGCTCGGTGTGCAGGTCTCCCCACCCGTGGAGGTCCAGCACTTTGCGGTAGGCGGGCGTCGAACCGTAGAACGCGATCTGCTTGCGGGTGGCCGACGCGGCGGCGGTCAGCTGCGCCTCGTCCTCGCCGGTCACCACGAACACCGGACACGAAACCTGGAAGTCCGCCCTGTCTCGGCCGCCCCGCTGCAGTCCACGCGTCAGCGCGGGCGTGGTGATCTGCTCGGCGTAGCGCTTGGTGGTGAACGCGTGGGCCAGCAGCCCGTCGCCGACCTCACCGCACATCTCGGTCATCGCCTCGCCGACCGCGGCGATGAACACCCGAGGGAATCCGTGCGGCGTCGGCTCGGGCGTGAACATCGGCGTCATCAGGGTGTGCGTGTAGAACTCACCGTCGAACGCGAGCTTCGTCCCGTCCTGCCAGCACGCCCAGATGGCGCGCATCGCCAGCACGAACTCGCGCATCCGTCGCACCGGATGGCTCCACGGCATGCTGAAGCGTCGTTCGATGTGCGGCTGAATCTGCGATCCCAGGCCCAGGTTGAACCGGCCCGCCGAATACGTCTGCAGGTCCCAGGCGAGGTTGGCGACGGTCATGGGGTTGCGCGCGAAGGCCACCGCGATGCTGGTGCCGACTTCGAGCCGCGACGAGTGCTCGGCGGCCAACAGGACCGGCAGGAACGGGTCGTGATCGATCTCGCCGGCCCAGCAACCGTCGTAATCGGCGCGTTCGAGTTCGGCGACTATGCCTGGGACACGGGCGAGTTCACTGGGGATGCCGCGGTCGATCTTGAGCCGGGAGCGGTCAGCAGTCATGCCCGAGCACCACAACCCCCAACGGTCGCCACCATGCACGATGACGCTACAGTAAGCACTTCAGTATGGTCAACGCCATGAGGCGCAACCCGCCTGCACCCGAGCTGTGAGGATGGATGCATGACGAAGGCGCAGGACTGGCAGGAAACGCTCGACGATCTCGAGCGGCGGCGTCAGCACACCTGGGCGATGGGTGGCGAGGAGCGGGTCGCCAAGCATCACGACAAGGGCAAGCTCGACGCCCGCGCGCGCATCGACCGGCTGCTCGACAAGGGCTCCTTCCGCGAACTCGGCACGCTGGTCGGCGGTGAGATCGCCGCCGACGGCATCATCGTCGGTTCCGGCATGCTCAACGGCTCCCCGGTGATGGTCGGGGCGGAGGACTTCACGACGCTCGCGGGCAGCATCGGGCCGGGCGGCAACTCCAAGCGTTACCGAATCGCGGAACTCGCCGTGCGTGACCGCATCCCGTTGGTGATGATGTTGGAGGGCGCGGGCTTTCGCCCCACTGGCGGGCACTACGGCCGCACGCCCACCGACCTACTCGCCCAGGCCAATTGCTCGGGACGGGTCCCCACGGTCGCCGCGGTGCTCGGCCCGTCGGCTGGGCACGGTGCACTGGTCGCTCCGGTGTGCGACTTCCGGATCATGAGCAGTCAAGGCGCCATCTTCACCGCGGGTCCTCCGGTCGTGAAGGAGTCCACCGGCGAGGAGATCACGAAGGAGGAATTGGGCGGTCCGAGCGTCGCGGCGCTGAGCGGGGTGATCCACAACGTCGGCGAGACCGACGAAGCGGTGATCGACGACATCAAGCGATATCTGTCCTACTTCCCACCCAGTGCGTGGTCGTACCCGGTGTCAAGACCTGCCGACGACGCGAGCGCACCGCGGCCCACCCCCGAGTTGCTCGACATCGTCTCGCGGGACAACAAGCGCGTCTACGACATGCGCAAGGTGATCGACGTGATCTTCGACGATCCGGACTGGTTCGAGGTACAGCCCAAGTTCGGCCGCGCCATCATCTGCGGGTTGGCCCACCTCGGCGGGCATCCCGTGGCCGTGGTGGCGAACCAACCACAGGTGATGGCCGGCTCCATCGACGCCGACGCCGCCGACAAGGCCGCCCACTTCATCATGGTCGCCGACTCGTTTCACCTTCCGATCGTGTTCCTTGCCGACAACCCAGGCATGATGCCGGGCAGCCGCTCGGAGCGCAGCGGCGTATTGCGTGCTGGCGCAAGGATGTTCGCGGCGCAGACCGCCGCCACCACGCTCAAGCTGCATGTCACGCTCCGCAAGGCCTACGGCTTCGGGTCGATGGTGATGTCCCTGCTGGGCTTCGACAATCAGGGCGCGACGTACGCCTATCCCGGCGCGACCATGGGCGCGATGAGCGCGGCCGCGCTGAGCCGCGCGACCAAGGCCGAGGAGGACATGAGCGCCAAGCTGCGGGACGCAGAACTGCAGGCGTCATACCGGTCTGCCGAACACCTCGGGTTCGACGAGCTCATCGACCCACGGGAGACGCGCGATGCGCTGCTGGCAGGCCTGCAGCGCGGGCTGTACAGCAGGCAGGCCGCCGCAGAGCCGGTGAGCCGCACCGTCATCCTGCCCTGAGCCCCAGCACCGTGGTCGTGGCCGACACCGGTGCCGTTGCGGCTCAGCGCAATACCCTCACCGGCACACGCGACCAGCCGGCGACGTTCTGCATGCTCACGCGTTCGCACCCGTCCCACTGGACCTCGTAGCGGGGCATGAGCTCGAGCATCTTCTCCAGGGCGATGGCACTCTCCAGCCTCGCCAGCGCGGCGCCGAGGCAGCTGTGGATTCCATAACCGAACGCCACGTTCTGGGCCTCGCTGCGGTCACGGTCGATGTCGAACACGTCGGGGTCCGTCCACGCGTCGGGGTCGCGGTTGGCTGACGCTCCAAGCAGGAAGACCGGCGAGCCCGCCGGAATCGTGGTGCCGTGCAGGGTGACGTCGGCGACCGAACGTCGCACGTTGTACTGCACCGGAGCGTCATAGCGCAGCAGTTCTTCGATGGCCACCGGAACCTTGGTGCGGTCGTCGAGTAGCGCTTGCCATTGGTCGGGATGCTGAGCGAAGGTGACGGCCGCGCTGCCGATCAGCTTCGTGACCGTCTCCGCGCCCGCTCCGCCGAGCAACGTGGCGAATCCCGCTATCTCGGAGTCCTTCAACCGAGTCCGGGCACCGTCTTCGCGCTCGACCTCGGCCGCGATCAATTGGCTGATCATGTCGTCCCGCGGGTCAGCCCGCCGCTCCTGAATGAGTTCGTAGTACATCACCCACATCTGCGCCATCGCATTCATTCCGGCGTCGGACATGTCGATCTGGCCCGGCTCCCGGTGCAGTGACTCGTCGATCCACAATCGGACCTGTTGCCGGTACTCTGCGGGAACGCCGAGCATCTGGGTGATCACGTCAACGGGAAAGAACACCGAGAAGTCGGCCACCACATCGAATTCGGCATTGCCCGCGGAGTCCAGGAACTGCTCGACGGTCGCAGTGACCATCCCCTTCAGCGCACCGATCGCGCGCGGTGTGAACACCTTGTTGACCAGGCTGCGCATCACCCGGTGTTCGGGCGGGTCGATCGAGATGATCATCTTCGCAGGCACCTTCTCGCCCTTGCGCACCATGCCCAAATCGACCCCGTACGCAGACGAGTACGTCTCGAAGTCCCGCAGTCCCGCGGCGACATCGACATGACGGCTCAGCGCGTAGAAGTCGTACTCCTGGCTGTAGTAGACCGGCGCCTCCCGACGCAGCCACGGATAGATCGCGTGAGGGTCCTTGTAGAAGTCAGCCGAGAAGGGATCGAAGACCATCGCTCCTGCGTGTTCCGGTTCCACTACGGTCATAGCACCATTCCTGAAGGGTCTCCCGTTGGTCTTTCGATAAGGCTGACTATAACGGTGCGGCCCGGGGTCCGTCATCGCACGCACGTCGTTGGCCATTACCGGGTCCACCATCCGTCGCGGATGCCCTGCAGCGCGTCAGCCGACGGTGGCGCGGTACGCCGTGACGATGGGCTCAAGCTCGTCGGGGGTTGCGCCGTGCATGATCAGCGCGTCGGCGCCGTAGTCGAACTCCTTGCGGATACGGTCGACGCACTGCTGAGCGGACCCCGTGGCCGACGGTTCCAGCCACTCGTCGGGGATCAACGTGGCGATGTGCTCGATCTGTTCGGCAGTGGCCTTGTGGTCGATACCGCCGGCGATGGACTGCACCACCTTGTCGTCCCGGAACCGTTGCAGCACCGAGAGATCCCAGCCATTGGTATTGACCAGCAGTTCGCCATAGCCCTGCAGGTAGGTGGCCAGCCGGGCGACGGTCTTCTTCAGCCGCAGTTCCTCGGTAAGGTGGTCGCCGACGGTGGCGAAACACGACCACACCTTCACGTCGTCCGGGTTGCGGCCGGCCTGCTCGGCGGCGTCCTTGACGGTCTTCACCGCACGCTGCAGGGTCTCCGGGGTGAAGTAGGTGTGCAGGATGACGTCGTCGAACTCGCGCCCGCCGAGTGCCAGCGTTTGTGGACCGAACGCCACGATGGCCAGCCGGATGTCCTCATTGAAGTCGGGATCGAGGAACAGCAGCTGATACTTGCCGATCGGCCCGTCGTGGTTGAAGACGAGTTCACCGTGCCAGAGCCTGCGCATCACCTGCGCGAAGTCCTCCATCTGCGCGGTGGTCACCGGTGGCACGCCGAACGCCCCGTACATGGCTGCCACCCCACGGCCGATGCCGAGGGTGAAGCGCCCCTTCGACAGCCGGTGCATGGTGGTGGCCCACGACCCCGTGATGAGTGGATGGCGGGTGTTGTGATTGGTTGCGGCGGTGGCGATTTGCATCCGGTTGGTCACCGCGCAAGCAGCGCCGACGAGCGAGGAGGCCTCCTTGACGTTCCACCGCTCCGAGATGAACCCGGTGCCGAAGCCGAGTTCCTCACCACGCCGGGCCTCGTCCATCAATCCGGCCGGACCCTCACCCCCGGCGCCGGCCAGCAGGTAGTAGCCCAGCTCGTCTAACACCCGTTCATTCATCCCCATGTCGCTTCGCTCCTGCCCGCCGGTCACGCCCAAACCCCTTGCTTGTACCCACAATTCCAGACTTCGGTGATTCGGCCGTCGACGACGCGGAAGATCTCCATGCTGCCGACGGTCGTCTCGGTACCGTCCTTCAACTTCATCGGAGACTCGTACACGATCGCCACGTGTTCGCCGTCATCACCGGCCACGACCAGGTTGAGATCGAAGCGGATCGTCTCGAACATGTCCCAGTGGTGAACGATGCGGTGGACGGCCTCCTCGTGTGTCAGCACCGTCGCCTCGCCGACGTCGTGTCTCGTCACGGTATCCCCCATCAGTTCCTCGGCGAGGTCGAAATCACGTTCGTTCCACACCACGAGGTTGTAGAGCTCGACCACCTCGCGAGCGGTGCGCGTCCGCGCGCTCACGCGAACACCTCCAGTGCGTCGATCGCGTCGATGGCGGCCACCGCCCGGTCGGTCAACGTCAGGCACAGCTGCCGCGACCGGTCGGGTAGGGCGTCCCACCCGTTGAGGGTGATGACGGGAAGGACCATCAGGTAGACGGCAGCGAGCCGGTAGTGCCGCCAAGCGTCGTCGAACCCGTAGTCGGAGACACCATGAGCGGCAAGGTGATCGAGGTACTCCCGAACGAGGGCCTCGTCGTGGCCCTCACGCACGGCGCTGGGCAACCCCTGGGTGACCAGGTAGGCGATGTCGGAGGCGCCGCAGCCGCGGGCGGCGAACTGGAAGTCCACCACTTTCATCCGTTCACCGTCGAAGAACAGATTGTCCGCCCTGATGTCGCCGTGCAGCAACGTGTCACGTTCGGTGAGTGCGGGCAGCGCTGCGGCCGCGCGCTCGGCGAAGCCCTCGGCGAATGCCGCCACCCTCGCGGGTACGGCCTGCATCGTGTGGTCGCAGTAGATCTGCCAGCCCGGCCCGAAGGCGGGCAGCAGCAGGTCGCGGGCGATCGGGGTGTCCAGGCTTGGGAACAGCTGCAGCGCAGCGGCATTGGCGGGTTGCTGCGACCAGGCGTGCAGTCCGGCCAGCTGCGCGATGCACGTCCGCGCCCGGTCGGTCGACAAGCCGGCCAGGTGATCGGCGTTGTCCCAGTCGGCCAAGTCCTCCAGCAGCAGCACGAAGTCGACGGAGTCCTCGGCCATGCGCGCGGTGTATACGTGCGGAGTCGCCAGGGGTGCGCGTCCGGCCACGTCTCGGTAGAAGGCCAGCTCGCGCCGGTATCCGCCGAGCAGTTCCATGGCACCCCGCGCCTCCGACAGCGCGGGCAGCTTCGCGATCAGGGTGGGCGGTATGTCCGAACCCGTCAGGTGGAGCCGGTACAGCAGCGACGAGAAGCCGCTGTCCTGGGCGATCTGCTCGCTACGGACGGCGTCGACCCGGGCCCCGAGTGCCTCGGTGAGCCATTGCGGATCGATGCCCTCAATGCCATTCGGGACAGCCGCGGTAGCCGATGTCACACGGGCCTCCCCATCGAGGTAGTTGACGATAAGCAACTAAGTTAGTTGTCGAGCGTCTAATATGCAAGGGTGCCCTCCCCCGTCCGCGGCCTGACGCAGCCCCAGCGCCTCGAGCTCTCGGGACGCAGGCTGATCGAAGCCGCCGCGGAGTTGATCACCGAGAAGGGTTGGGAGGCAACGACGGCCGCCGAGATCGGCCGCCGCGCCGGATACAGCAGGGCCATGGTCCATGCGCGCTACGGCAGCAGGGACGCGATCCTGGACAGCCTCTTCCGCACCACTTACGAAGCGCAGTTCGACGCGGCCGACGAACAGCCCGCGAATGGGCTCGAGCAGGCCCTTGGGCACTTCGACCGCATTCTCGGCCTCTACGTCGAGAACCGGGCGTTCGTCCGTGCGATGTTCGTGCTGACGTTCGAGGCAGTGAAGACGACGTCTCCGATCCGCGGCCGCATGCGGGACTGGCTGGCGCGCGGCGCCGAGACCGTCGAGGCCGGACTGCGGACCGGGATTCACGACGGATCGGTGCGACCGGACATCGACGTCGAATCCGCGACCACGGACATCAGCACCGCTGGCCTCGGCATCGCCTACCACTGGATCGTGTTCGGTGACCGATACGGGCTCGACCGGGAACTGAAGCTGGTGCGAGACAGGGTCATTCGGGAGTACGGCGCGAAATCCGGCGCGCGGCGGTGAACGCTGCCCAAGCTTCGCGCCGCGTAGCGACGGGGTCGACCTCGATCCGGGAGCGCCGGTCGAAGATCATCGTGGCGCGCTGCTCGGTGTCGTACGCGGGCCAGTCGTCGCCAGGCACCCCGGTCCGACTGAAGGTCCTCCACCGGCGTTGCACGTCCCGGCTGACCTGGCGCGCCGAACGGCGGTCCCCGGCGACGGTCAGCAGAGCACCCATCTGCGTGTCGTAGACGTCGAACACCGCGAGCAATTCGCTGCCGTGGGTGGCGCCGAAGCCCGTCCACTGCAGCGGGCGCGGCGCGTAGTCATAGCGGTAGTGATACGTCGGCGCGTGCAGGCAATGCGCTTCGGCGAGCTCCCAGGCCCTGGCGCCGAACGTGAAGTCGCTGCCGAAGGCCAGGCACGCCGCCCGGCTCGGGTAACCGGGGTAGGCATCCCGCAACCCCTGCGCCACAGCGGGTTCCGCACTCGACAAGAACTTCTCGATGACGGGCTCGTTGGTCGGTAGATGGTCCATGAACCGGGCGAACAGGGTTGCTTCAGTGGCGTTGCTGCCGATGATCAGCGGCACCCGATGCGCCTCGCCGCGGGCCATCGCATCGACATGGTTGCGCGGCAGGTAGTCGCCCCCAGCGGTCGCACCGATCCCGAATGAGTCGGGTGTCTCGCGAATGCTGACCGTCATGATGCGCTCCAACGTCCTGACGAGCAGCGACGGCCTCGACGTCATGACCGCCGACGCACCGTCCGCGGCATCCGCACCCAGCTCGGCGACGAGCCGATGGGCCACGTCGGCGGACGCCTCGGCGGTGTGGATGAGCCCACCGGGCGGACTCTCCGAGATGGCTTGGTGGAACAGCCCGGCTGCATCGGGGACGGCGAGCAGGGTAGCCACGGCATGCGCGCCCGCACTCTCGCCGAAGATCGTGACGTTGTCCGGGTCGCCACCGAACTCGGCGATGTTGTCGCGCACCCAGCGCAGGGCCATCACCAGGTCGCGCAGAAACAGGTTCGCCTCGAGCGGATGTTGTTCCGTGGACAGCGACGACAAGTCCAGACACCCCAGCGCGCCGAGCCGGTAGTTGGCCGATACGTAGACGGCCCCGCGGCGGGCGATGGCCGCGCCGTCGTACACCGACGTGGCGGAGCTGCCGAACATGTAGCCGCCGCCGTGGATGAAGAACATCACCGGCAGCGGGCCCTCGTGCTCCCCCGTAGACGCGACGACGTTGAGCGTCAGGCAGTCCTCGCTCATGGGTTGACGGCCGCCGCGTCCCGTGAAGGCGTACCGCGGATCCTGCGGCGCGCAGTAGCCGAACTCCTCGCAGTACCGCACGCCGCGCCAGGGCAGCGGCGGTTGTGGAGCGCGAAATCGCAGCGGTCCCATGGGTGGCCGCGCATACGGGATGGAACGCCACCTCGCGATGCCGTCACGCACGAAACCCTGGACCGTGCCGCTGGTGGTGGGCACCCTCACCTTGACGGGCGCGGGGTCAGTCACGCCGCGACCCACTGCCGATCCGAAGCCAACATCATCTCCAGGACGTTACCAATCTGCGTGTTACTGTAACTCTTACAGTAGTAGATCCCATCCGCGGAAGGGCGACGTATCCGTGAAGGTCCCGTTCACCTGGAAGGTCACCGGCTGGTTCATGATCGGCTGGTCAGCCGAGTTCGAGGTCGGCGACGTCAAGGCACTCAAGTACTTCGGCGAGGACCTCGCGGCCTATCGCGACGAATCCGGCGACCTGCACGTCATGGAGGCGCACTGCAAGCACCTCGGCGCCCACATCGGGCACGGCGGCAAGGTCGTCGGCGACTGCGTCGAGTGCCCGTTCCACGGCTGGCGCTGGGGGCCGGACGGCACCAACCGCTACATCCCCTACCAGCCGGACCGCCCCAACCGTGGGCTGCGGCTGCGCTCCTACCCGGTCAAGGAACAGTACGGCTGCATCTTCATGTGGTTTCACCCCGCCGGCGACCCGCCGCGGTGGGAACTCCCGGACATCTTCGGTAAGTTCCCCCAGTTCGAGACGGACCCCAACGCCTATTACCGGCCCTACCCCGAGTTCTCCAGCCGGGCCGACGCGATCCCGGTCCACCCCCAGATCGTCGCCGAGAACGGGCCCGACAGCTCACACTTCCGGTACGTCCACGGCGCCACCGTCACCCCGGTGTGCCTGCATTGGGAACACGTCGACGAGGAGTGGCGCTTCCTGACCGGCTGGCCCGATGCGCGCAGCGACGACCCCGACAAAATGGCCCTGCGCATCCACAGCCACTTCTCCGGGCTCGGCTTCGCCATGAGCGTCTTCGAGGGTTCGTCGAACCACCGACTGATCTTCGCCTGCACACCCGTCGACGACGAGGTCTCCGACATGTTCTACTCGATCTGGTGGCCCAAGGTGGACGGTGAAACGTCCGACATCCCACCCGATCACGTCCGTGCCCAAGTCGAGAGGCAGTTCCTCAAGACCGTGTGGGAGGACTGCGACATCTGGAGATACCAGAAGTACGTCGAGCATCCGGCGCTGGCCAAGATCGACGCCATCCCCTACATGGCGATGCGCAAATGGGCGACCCAGTTCTACGAGGTTCCCGCCGCCGAACCCGCGGAGTCGCGCGCATGAGGCCAGAGCTCAGCGAGCTCGTCGCGCCGGGTCACACCGCGATCGTCACCCAGGAGTGCCAGGGCGCGGTGATGGGCCCGAACGCGGGGCTGGCGGTGCTGGCCGCAGAGGCCCGCCGCGAGGCGCTGCCCAACATCGTCCGGCTCCTACCAGCGGCCCGCGAAGCCGGCGTACGGATCGTGCACTGCCTGGTTCAGCGCAGGCCGGACGGCCAGGGCGCCAACCACAACGCGCGGTTGTTCGCGGGAGGCGCCAAGGGTGTCGACATCACCCCGGGCAGCGAAGGAGCCACGCTCCTGCCCGAACTCGGCCCTGCACCAACCGATCTCATGCTGTACCGCTGGCATGGTCTCGGCCCGATGGGCGGCACCGACCTCGACGCCATCCTGCGCAATCTCGGCGTCACGACCATCGTCGCCGTCGGCGTATCGCTGAACGTCGCGATCCCCAACCTCGTGATGGATGCGGTCAACGCCGCGTACACGGTGGTCCTGCCGCGCGACGCCGTCGCCGGATTCCCGGCCGAATACGGCGCCGCCGTCATCGACAACAGCCTCGCCCTGCTCGCCACGCTCACCACCACCGACGAGCTCATCGCCACGTGGACACGATGAACGAGCCTGAGACGCGCGGCTTTCCGGAGCTGAAGCACGTTCCCGTACCCCCGGAACTCGAGCGGTTCGCCGCCGCCGTCCGACGCCTGCAGGACCTCGCCGTCTCGATCAACCCGGACGGCGATACCTTCACGACTGCCACCAAGGACCTCGAGCAGGTCTGCGACGCCCTCGAGCGATTTCAGGTCCCCGACGGCCACGCACCCGCCGGACGGGCCCCGACCCTGCCCGGACTTGGCAGCCCGCTGTTGCCACCTTGGACGCTCACCAGCTACGGCGAGGACGGCGTGACCATGGAGGGACGATTCACCCGCTACCACGTGGGCGGCAACATGGCCGTGCACGGCGGAGTCATCCCGCTGTTCTACGACTGGCACTTCGGCATGGTCGTGTCGGCCGCCGGTCGGCCCATCAGCCGGACCGCCTACCTACACGTCGACTACCGCGCCGTCACGCCGATCGATCAGCCGTTGATCTCGCGGGGCCGCATCGACCGCATCGACGGCCGCAAGGCCTTCATCACGGCAACCATGACCGATGCCGAGGGCACCGTGCTCAGCGAGGCCAACGGACTCATGATCAAGCTGCTTCCCCACCAACCCTGACCTACCGATGACTCCAAGGACCGCAATGCAATTCACCGTTCCCGCCGTGCTCGATGCCGTCGCCGCGGCGATACCCGATCGCGTCCTCCTCACACAGGGCGACCGGCGCTACACATACGCCGACGTCGTCGACCGGTCCAACCGGCTCGCTTCGTATCTGCATTCGCGCGGGCTCGGTTGCCACACCGCACGATCGGCGTTGGGGGGCCACGAGGTCGGTCAGGATCTGCTGGGCATCTACGCCTACAACGGCAACGAGTTCGTCGAGACCCTGCTCGGGTCATTCCGGGCCCGCGTCGCTCCGTTCAACGTCAACTACCGCTACGTCAAGAACGAGCTGCAGTACCTGCTCGCCGATGCCGGTGCCACCGCGTTGGTCTACCACGCCGCCTTCGCGCCGCGCGTCGCCGAGATCCTGCCCGACCTGCCGCAGTTGAAGGTGCTGATCCAGATCGCCGACGACTCCGGCAACGAACTCCTCGACGGCGCCGTCGACTACGAGCAGGTCCTGACGTCCAGCGCACCACAGCCACCGCCCGTCGAACCCTCCCCCGACGACCTCTACGTGCTGTACACCGGCGGCACCACCGGGATGCCGAAGGGCGTGTTGTGGCGCCAGCACGATATCTTCGTGACGTCGTTCGGTGGTCGGGACCTGTTCGGCGGCAACGTCATCGAGTCATACCAGGCGCTGGCCGAGCGAGCGGCGGCCGGAACCGGCACCAAGCTGATGATCCTTCCGCCGCTGATCCACGGTGCCGCGCAGTGGGGTGTCATGACGGCGCTGACCACCGGACAGTCGGTGGTGTTCGCCTCGGTTGTCGATCATCTCGACGCCGACGAGGTCGTGGCGACCATCGAGCGCGAGCAGGTCATGGTCGCGACGGTGGTCGGCGACGCGATGGCCCGACCGCTCGCCGCGGCCATCGAACGCGTGGGCACTACGCCGCTGTCCGCCGTCGCCAACGGTGGGGCGCTGTTGACACCGACGACCAAGCAGCGCCTGATCGACGCCAAGCCGGGCCTCGTCGTCGTCGACGGGGTCGGATCTTCGGAGACCGGCGCCCAACTCACCCACCTGTCCGCACCGGGTGCGGTGTCGACCGGACGATTCAAGCCCGGGCCCGACACCGTCGTGGTGTCAGAGGATTTGAGCGCCGTGCTCGAACCTGCGCACGACGGGATCGGGTGGCTCGCGCAGCGCGGGTACGTACCGCTGGGTTACAAGGGCGACGCGTCCAAGACCGCGGCGACGTTCCCGGTCGTGGACGGGGTCAGGTATGCGGTGCCGGGCGACCGGGCGCGCCACGTCGAGGTCGACGTCATCGAACTGCTCGGACGCGACTCGGTGACCATCAACTCGGGCGGCGAGAAGATCTTCGCCGAGGAGGTCGAGACGGCGATCGCGTCACACCCCGCAGTGGCCGACGTGGTGGTCGCGGGCCGGCCGAGCGAACGGTGGGGCCAGGAGGTGGTGGCGGTTGTCGCCCTCGCCGACGACGCCACGGTCGATTCCGACGAGTTGATCGCCCATGCCGCAACGTCGTTGGCGCGCTACAAGCTGCCCAAGGCCGTCGTCTTTCGCCCCGTCATCGAGCGCAGCCCGGCGGGCAAGGCCGACTACCGGTGGGCTCGCGAACAGGCCAGCGCCTAGGGGCGGTTGGACTTCAGCCGACGTCGCGTTCGGCTGCGCGCCATGCGCAGGGACATGTCGGCGTACAGCTTCATCGGCCGGGTGAACGGCGGGGCAGCCGATCCCGTCACGCTGAACGGCAGATCAGTGCCGACGACCGACCGCCGATGGCTGAAGGTGTCGAACCCCGCCTTGCCGTGGTAGGCGCCCATGCCGCTGCGGCCGACGCCGCCGAAGGGCGCTGAAGACGGAATCATCTGCGCCGCGAAGTCGTTTCGTGCCACCCCGCCGCTGCGGGTGCTCCGGACGAAGGTGCGGAATTCGTCGCCATCGGGCCCATACCAATAGGCCACCAACGGTGCCGGGCGTTCGTTGATGTAGTCGATGGCATCGGTCAGAGTCGAGTAGCCCATGACGACGAGGACGGGTCCGAAGATCTCGTCACTGGCGATCTTCATGCGGTCGTCGACGCCGCGCACGATGGTCGGCGCAATCTTCCGGGCGGCCCGGTCGGGCAACGTCTCACCGGCAGGGGCGACGGTCTCCACCTGGGCGCCGCTGTCCCTGGCGTCGTCGATCAGGCCCACCACGCGATCGAAGTTGGCCTCGTTGACCGACGAGCAGTAGTCGGCGTTGCCGACGATCGTGGGGAACATGCCCTTCAGGGTCTCCCTGGCGACGTCGACGAACGAGTCCAGTCGGTCGTCGGGCACGAAGACGTAGTCCGGACAGACACAAACCTGCCCCCCGTTGACCATTCGCGCTTGGGCGATGCGTGTGGCGGACCGCCGGACGTCGGCGTCGGGCGCCACGACGACCGGGTTCTTGCCGCCGAGTTCCAACGTCACCGGAACGAGGTGCTCCGCCGCGGCGCGTTGGACCAGCGCGCCGATCGAGGGAGAGCCGGTGAAGAACAGATGGTCGAATGGGAGCGTCGCGAATTCGGCCGCGACATCCGGGCCGCCAGTCACGACGACGAGTTCGTCGGAGCTGAAGTACTTCGGCGCCAAGGCCGCCATCAATTCCGCTGTGTGCGAGGTGATCTCGGACATCTTGATCATCACTCGGTTGCCCGCCGCAAATGCTGCCGACGCGGGCAGCACAACCAGGTTCAATGGAAAGTTCCACGGACCGATGATTCCCACGACGCCAAGCGGGGTGGACTCGACCTCTGCGCGCACCCCGAAGATCCGCCCAGCGCGCATCAGCTTGGTGGGGGACATCCATTCCGCGACGTGGGCGCGCGTGTGCTCGATCACCGGGATGATGCCGACCACTTCGGTGAACAACGAGGCCGCCCTCGACCGGGTGCCGAAGTCGGCGGCCATGGCGTCGACGAACGCGTCGGTGTTGTCGAGCACCAACGCCAGCAGCCGGTCGATGCGATTGCGTCGTACTGCGGCGCTGGGCGGGCCGTCCGCCACGAACGACCGGCGCTGCCGATCCAGCGTCGTCCGCAACGACGGCCGCTGGGCATCGACGGCCTCGTCGACGTGTTGATCCGTTGTACTCATCGCCCCACCACCGTCGTCGTCGACCGGCGAGTAGGACACCCTCCGGTAAGGGTCACGGTAGCATCCTGGAAACCGGGCGATGCCAGGTCGCTTTCAGGATTCTGGGCAGCGGAGATAAGATACTGTAAGTTTTACAGTACGGACGTGCGGCAACGCCGTCCGCGAGGCTTAGACGACGCGTGGGAGAGCCGTGGTGGACACCGAGGTACAGAACGTCGGCCAGCAGCAGTTCGACAGGGCCAGCCTGCACCGCGACCCCTACCCCTTCTTCGCGCAGAAGCGAGCGGAGAACGGTGTCTTCGAGGGCACCGTCATGGACTACTCCAAGACGCCCGAACAGTTCCGCCCCAAGCAGTGCTACGCCGCCATGTCGTTCGACGCGGTCAATGCGGTGTACCGGGACGGCAAGACCTTCAACTCGGCGATGTACGACGCCACCATCGGCGTGTTCATCGGCCCGACCATCCTCGCCATGGGCGGAGCCGAGCACCGGGCGCACCGCAACCTGGTGTCGGCGGCGTTCAAGTCCAAGTCGTTGGTGCGGTGGGAGCCCGAGATCGTGCGACCCGTCGTCAATGGGCTCATCGACGAGTTCGTCGACACCGGCCAGACGGATCTCATCAAGAACTTCACCTTCGAGTTCCCCACCCGCGTGATCGCCAAGTTGCTGGGCCTCCCCGAAGCGGATCTACCCATGTTCCGCAAGTGGGCCGTCGACCTCATCAGCTACACCGTCAAGTACAAGGAGGCGTTCGAAGCGTCTGCGGCGCTAAAGGATTACTTCCTCGAACAGATGAATGCTCGCAAAACGCACCCCACCGAGGACATCATCGGCGACCTCGTCACCGCCGAGATCGACGGCGAAAAGCTTTCCGACGAAGCGATCTACTCCTTCTTGCGGCTGCTGTTGCCCGCCGGCCTGGAGACCACCTATCGATCATCGGGCAACCTGCTGTACCTGTTGCTCACGCACCCCGACCAGTTCGCCGCGGTCCAGGACGACCACGAGCTCATCGGGGCCGCCATCGAGGAGGGGCTGCGGTTCGAAACGCCGTTGACGACGGTGCAGCGCTTCGCCAGCGAGGACACGGAACTCGACGGGATCGAGATTCCGAAGGACTCGGTGATCGACGTGTGCATGGGCTCGGCCAACCGCGACGAATCGCGTTGGGACCGTCCGGAGCAGTTCGACATCTTCCGCAAGCGGACGCCGCACATCACGTTTGCCGCAGGCGAGCACACCTGCCTCGGACTTCACCTGGCGCGCTTGGAGACTCGCGTCGCGGTTGAGTGTCTGCTCGGCCGGTTGAAGAACATCACGCTCCTCGACGAGGGCGATCCGCACATCCACGGTCAACCGTTCCGGTCACCGAACGTGCTACCTGTGACGTTCGACGCCGCTTAGCGTGCCCGTGTCGCCGAACGTGCAACGAGGGCGGGATCTGGGCTCGATTTCCGCCCACACCGCACGTTCGACGCGATGTCGGCCGCCCTCGGCAGACTGCAGTCATGGGGGCACCATTCATCGGCGTCGAGGCTCGCGCCGCACGACGACTGAACCGTCACGAGCTTCGGAGTAAGTGCGTCGCAATTCATCCGGGTGTGTACGTTCCCGCCGGGACGGCGCTGACTGCGAAGTCCCGCGCCGTGGCTGCGTGGTTGTGGAGCGGACGGGTAGGTGTGCTGGCTGGTCGATCGGCGGCTTCGCTGCACGGCGCCAAATGGGTGGACGACGATGCCCCGGCCCAGCTGCTTCACCGGAATCGTCGGCCGCCCGAAGGGATCGAGACGTGGTCCGACCGCTATGAAGACGACGAGGTCCAATTCGTTCGCGGCATGCAGGTCACGACTCCGGCCCGAACAGCGCTCGACCTCGCCTGCCGACTGCCCATCGATGACGCCGTGGCGGCGATCGACGCACTCGCCCGCGCTACCAGACTGAGCATGGGCGACGTCGAGGTGCTCGTGCAGCGGTACGCCGGGAGGCGCGACATCCGGCGTGCTCGCGCCGCACTCGATCTCGTCGATGCCGGCGCGGAGTCACCGCAGGAGACCAGGCTACGGTTGCTCTTCATCCGAGCGGGCTTCCCGCGGCCAGAGACCCAGATCGCCATCTACGACGGGTACGGCCAACGGGTCGCGGTGCTCGACATGGGTTGGCGAAACCTTGAGATCGGTGCCGACTACGAGGGTGAGCACCATCGATTGAACAGGCGAGTCTTCAACAACGACATCAGACGCCACGACGCGGTCACCGAACTCGGCTGGATCGACCTGCGGGTCACCGTCGAGGACACCGACGCCGTCATCCTCGACCGAATGCATCGCGCCTTCGAGCGCCGCGGCGCCTCCCACCTCATCGGCCCGCCGCTGTCCACGTGAACGTCGAACGTGCGGCCAGGGCGGCCTTTCCGCCCGATTCCCGCCCTCACCGCACGTTGGGCGAACGCCACCCGCCGGCGTCGATGCGCAGCTGTGTGCCCGTTCGTCGACCCTCTTCGCTAGCCCTGCCGGGGCACCCGGTGGGCAATGGTCTTCGTTTCCAGATACTGCTGAAATCCCTCGAGGCCGCACTGGCGCCCGATGCCGCTGCTCTTGTAGCCGCCGAACGGGGCGTCGGCGCCGTAGAACATGCCGCCGTTGACACCGATCGATCCGGTGCGGATCCGTCGGGCGATGGCATTTCCGCGCTCGAGCGACCCGGAGAGCACCGCGCCCGCGAGGCCGAAAGCGCTGTCGTTGGCGAGGCGCACGGCTTCGTCGTCGTCGTCGAACGGAATGATTACCAGCACCGGCCCGAAGATCTCGTCCTGGGCTATCGCTGCGCTGTTGTCCACTCCGATCACCACGGTCGGCTGCACGTAGAAGCCACCCGCGAGCGCGGCGGGAAGCTCGTCGAACGATCCTCCGCCCGTGGTGATCTCGGCTCCGTCACGCCTCGCCTGCTCGCATGCGGCGAGCACGCGCTCCTTCTGCTTGGCACTGATGACCGGGCCCACCAAGGTCTGCGGTAGTGCGGGGTCGCCGACGGGCACCATGCCGAACGCCGCGGTCACGCCCGCGACGGCGTCGTCGAACAGCGAGCGGTGGATCAGCATGCGAGTGGTGAGCGCACACGCCTGCCCGGCGTGTACGCACACTCCGACGGCACTCGGAATGATCTTGGCCGGGTCGACGTCCTCTGTGACGATGAGCGCCGACTTCCCACCCAGTTCGAGGAAGGTCCGCTTCATGGTCTCGGCACCTTGGCGCACCAGCAGCTTGCCGACCGCGGTGGAACCGGTGAAGGACACCATGTCGACGCGGGGGTCGGTCGCCAGCATCTCTGCGACGTCATTGGCCGGGGTCGGAACGACGTTCACCACACCCGCGGGAATGTCGGTGTGCTCGGCGATGAGCCGGCCGAGTCGGGTTGCGTTCCAAGGAGTGTGGGGATCCGGCTTGAGCACGACGGTGTTGCCGGTGGCCAGGGCGGGCCCGAGCTTGTTGAGGATGACCTCGATCGGGAAGTTCGACGGTGTGATCGCTCCGACGACGCCCACCGGCTCCTTCACCACGGTGCGGACGTTGCGCTCGCCGAACAGCCCACCGCCCTCGAGTGGCCGTTCCCATTCGAAGGTGTCGATCAACCCAGCGGGATAGCGCAGTGAGTCCGCGAGCGGCCAGTCCAGCTGCGCGCTGGCGATCGTCATGTCCGGGCAGCCGACCTCGGCGATCAACTCCTCGCGCAGCGCGTCACGCTCGGAGGAGATGGCGTCCTGGAGGTGGCCAAGGCAGCGCTGCCGCAGTGCGCCGTTGGTCGACCAGTCGGTCTCGTCGAAGGCGCGCCTGGCGGCTCCGATCGCGCGGGCCATGTCGTTGACCCCGGCTGCCGCTGTGGTGCCTAAAACCAAACCCGTTGCCGGACTTACGTTGTCGAACTCCGCCCCGGACTCCGCAGCGACGAGCTCACCGTCGACGAGCATCCGTGACTCGGCATGCTGCGCCGCTCGCCTGCCGATCTCGACACTTGGCGTGGCCTGCTCCTGCACGACGTCGCTCACGTTTCATCTCCAGCCAGCCGAACTGCGGTTGTCAACGGTAAACCTTACAGTATTAGGATCCGGCAACGGCCGGTGCCACCTGCACCGGCACACCCGTCAGCCACGACATGCCGGCCAGCGCCTCGACGTCACCTGGATCGCTCGACATCAGCTGATTCACGTTGACGCCGCCCGCGCGGTTGGCCAGCTGCCACCCTCCGGTGCCCTTGTGCCCCCACCCGTGCGGGATCGCGATGGTGCCGGGCACGATGTCGCGGGTCAGCGCCACTGGGAGTGCGATCCTGCCGTGCGGCGAACTCACCTCCACCGTGTCGCCGTCGGCGATTCTGCGCTGCGCAGCGTCTTCGTCGTGCATCAGCGCGCGGTGGACCCTGTCGCCGCGCATCAACAGCGGCGCGTTGTGCATCCAGGAGTTCTCCGACCGCGGCTCGCGCATCCCGATCATTCTCATCGGGAAGCCAGCCGGCTGGCCGCGTCGCACCATGGCGGAGATCTCGGCGGCAATGTCGTCGTGCCGCAACCGAACCCGGCCGTGGCGATAGACCACCACCTCGTCGAGTACCCCAGTCCGGATGTGAGGTGCGACGACGACCCCGTGTGGATGCTCGCCGCTGAGCCGGCCGAACGTCAGACCTCCGCGCCGCAACCCGTATCGATCACCTCCGTCCGACAGCCGGATCATGCCGTCGGCCAGTGCGCGTGGGCTGAGCCGACGCCCGAAGACGCCGAGCGCCTTCCGCATTGCCGCGAGCACCGCGAAGGCCGGTGTGCGCGAACCCATCCGGCTCGTCAGGTCATCGACGATGTCCCACTCGGAGCGCGCCTCCCCAGGCACGTCGACGACCGCCTCCGTCGTCTGGCGGAACGGGGTGGCCTGGAACTGCTGAAAGGTGAGCGCAAAGTCGTCGCGCTCGTACATCGTGGTGACCGGCAGGATGTAGTCACAGTGTGCGGTGGTCTCGGTGACGTAGAAGTCCAGCCCGACAACGAGTTCCAGATTCTCGAGCGCTTCCTCCAACTCCAGGCCGTTGGGCACCGACAGCACGGGGTTGCCCGCACTGACGAAGAGCGCCTTGATCTGGTGTTTGCCCGGGGTCGACATCTCCTTGGCCATCAACGCCGCGGGCTCCGCTGCGATCACCGATCTGAATCCGCCGACGCGGGTGCGCTTGCGGCGGTAGGACCGGCGCAGTGACGCCCCCATCGCCATCAAGCCCCAGCGCTGCCCGGGGATGCCGAGCGTGCTGAACACGCTGCCGCCGGGCCGATCCAGGTTTCCCGCAGCCAGGTTCACGGCGTCGATGAGGTAGGTGGTCAACGTTCCCTGCCGTCCGACACACGTGCCCAGCCGCCCGTACACCGCCGCGCGGGGCGTTCCGGCCAGCGCCCGCGCCAACTCGCGGACGGCCGACGGCGCGACGCCCGTATGCCGCTCGGTGGCCTCTGGGGTGAACGGTGCGCACTGGGCGCGGAGCCAATCCAGACCCTCCGCTTGCTTCGACGCGGCCGGGTCGACGAGGTCCTCGGCGAACATGACCTCCAGCAGCGACAGCAGGAAGTAGGCGTCACTGTCGGGGACGATGCCGAGCCACTCGAACTGTGCGGCCGTCTCGGACCGGCGCGGGTCGATGACGACGACCCTGCCGCCACGCTTCACGACGTCCTGCATGCGCTCCTTGATGCGCGGCGCGGTGAGGAAGCTGCCGTGGGAGACAACCGGATTGGCGCCCATCATGACCAACAGGTCAGTCCGCATCAGGTCGGGTATCGGCACAGACATCGGGGTGCCGTACAGGAACTGACTTGCGAGCAACCTGCTACTGGTGTCCTGCGACGACGACGTGAAGTAATGACTGTGGCGGCCGATGCCCTTGATGAAGGCCATCACCCCGAACAGATGTGAGTAGCTGAACGCCGCGGGGTTGCCCATGTACCAGGCGAACGCGCCGGAACCGTGCCTGCGGTGGATGTCGTTGCACCTCGCGGCGATGTCGGCCATCGCCTCGTCCCAGGACACCGGTTCGAAGCCGTCGAGCGCCAATTCCCCGGTCGCTTGCTCCTGCCCGCCGGTGCCAATTCCCCGGTCGCTTCGCTCCTGCCCGCCGGTGCCAATTCCCCGGTCGCTTCGCTCCTGCCCGCCGGTGCCGATCCCCGGTCGCTTCGCTCCTGCCCGCCGGTGCCGATCCCCGGTCGCTTCGCTCCTGCCCGCCGGTGCGGCGCAACGGTGTCAGCACGCGGTCGGGGTCGTTGACCACCTCGGTGAACGCGATGCCCTTCTGACAGGCGAAGCCCGCGGACAACGGATGATCCTTGTCGGGCCGCAAGGCCACCAACCGGCCGTCTTCGACGGTGGCCACCATGCCGCACAGAGGCTCGCAGATGCGACAGAAGGTGGGCTTGTGATCGATCACCGGTACTACGTTACTGTAAACGTTACAGTTGATATGCCCGATTCGACTCACGGAGGACGATTGATGCAGAACGCGATCGACCCTGGGATCTCCACGTGGCCGGACGAGAACCCGCAGCTCATCGGCAGTGAATGCGGCGCGTGCGGGGCCACGGTGTTCCCGCGGCAGCTGGCGGTCCCCGAGTGCAGCAAGGCCGAGATGTCGGACGCCCTGCTGCCACGGCGCGGCACCGTCGTCGCATGGACGACAAAGGGCTTTCCGCCGGGTGCGCCCTATGTCGGGCCGACCGGCAAGGACTTCGTGCCGTTCGGGGGGCTCTTGTTCAGCTCGGCGACGTGGTGCGCGTCGAGGGCCGACTGACCGAGAACGACCCCGAGAAGCTGACGTTCGGCATGGAGGTCGAGTTGACGATGATTCCGTTCGCCACCGACGCCGAGGGGAACGACATCGTCACCTTCGCGTTCCAGCCGGTTTAGAAAGAGGACTTCGCATGACCAATGACGTAGCCATCATCGGTGTCGGCATCCACCCGTTCGGACGGTTCGAGGGCAAGTCGGCCATGGAGATGTGCGTCGATGCCATCGACGCCGCCGTGGCCGATGCGGGCGTGGAGTGGGGCGACATCGGCGCCGCCGCGGGCGGCAGCTGGACCGTGGCCAATCCCGACGCGATCGTCGGCATGGTGGGGTTGTCGGGCATTCCGTTCACCAACGTGTTCAACGCGTGCGCCACTGCGGCCAGCGCCGCAAAGGCGTGCGCCGACGGAATCCGTCTCGGCGACTACGACATCGGCATCGCCGTCGGCCTGGACAAGCATCCACGCGGCGCCTTCACCGAGGATCCCGCCCTTGTCGGCATGCCACGGTGGTACGCCGAGAACGGCCAGTACCTCACCACGCAGTTCTTCGGCATGAAGGCCAACCGCTACCTGCACGAGCATGGGATCTCGCAGCAGACGCTCGCCAAGGTGGCCGCCAAGAACTTCCGCAACGGCGCGCTGAACCCGAATGCGTTCCGCCGCAAGCCGATCCCCGAAGACGAGATCCTCAACTCGACGATGCTGAACTACCCGCTGACGCAGTACATGTTCTGCGCGCCCGACGAAGGCGCGGCCGCGATCGTCATGTGCCGCGCTGACATCGCGCATCGCTACACCGACAAGCCGGTTTTCCTGCGCGCGGTCGAGGTCCGCACCCGGACGTATGGCGCCTACGAGGTGAACACCACCTTCGCACCGGTCGACGAGGTCCCGGCGCCTACCGTCTTCGCGGCCCGCGCCGCCTTCGAGAAGGCGGGCGTGGCACCGGAGGACGTCGACGTCATCCAGCTGCAGGACACCGACGCGGGCGCCGAGGTCATCCACATGGCCGAGTGCGGGTTCTGCGAAGACGGCGAGCAGGAGAAGCTGCTCGCCGATGGCGCCACCGAGATCACCGGGTCGATGCCCATCAACACCGACGGCGGCCTGATCGCGAACGGCGAACCGATCGGCGCGTCGGGGCTACGCCAGATCCACGAACTCGTCAAGCAGCTCCGCGGCGAGGCCGGTGACCGTCAGGTGCCCGGCGACCCGCGTGTCGGCTTCGCCCAGCTATACGGCGCTCCCGGCACCGCGGGCGCCACCATCGTGACGCGCTGATCCCGCAGAGCAGGAACACCATGACTCAGTCCACACCCCAGTTCCGTGATGCCCCCGTCTTCGACGCCGACCAGCACATGTACGAGACCGGCGACGCGCTGACGAAGTACCTGCCGGATCAGTACAAGCGGGCGGTCCAGTACGCGCAGATCGGCCGCCAGACGCGGATCGTCATCAACAACAAGGTGACCGACTTCATCCCGAACCCGACGTTCGAGCGGGTCGCGGCGCCGGGAGCCCACGAGAAGTTCTTCGCAGGCGAGAACACCGAGGGTCAGACGCTGCGCGAGATGCAGGGCAAGGCCATCGAGGCGCCCGCCGCTACCCGCAATCCCGAGGACCGCGTCGCCGAGCTCGATCGGCAGGGCGTGATCGAGGCGCTGAACTACCCGACGCTGGGCAGCCTGGTCGAACACTCCGCGGCCGACGACCCGCAGCTGCAGTTGGCAATCATTCACGCGCTCAACGTGTGGATGGCCGAACACTGGTCGTTCGACTACGAGAACCGAGTCTTCTCCACCCCGATCATCAACCTGTGCGAGGTAGACGCCGCCCAGCGCGAGCTGGAGTACATCCTCGACAACGGCGCCAAGGTTGCGCTGATCAAGCCGGGTCCGGTGAACGGCCTGCACGGCTGGCGCTCCCCCGCCCTGCCAGAGTTCGACCCATTCTGGCGCGACGTCGAGGCCGCCGGACTGCCCATCGTGCTGCATGCCAGCTACCCGCCGCTCGACGACTACGTCGGCAAGTGGGAGCCGCCGTACACCGCGAACTTCATGGCGCAGAGCGCGTTCCGCTGGATGGTGCTCGGTCACCGCGAGATCGCCGACATGATCACAGCGTTGATCTGCCACGGCACACTGACCCGTTTCCCGAAGCTGCGCATCGCCAGCGTCGAGAACGGCAGCGGCTGGATCTTCCCGCTGTTCAACGACTTCGAAGAGTTGCAGAAGAAGATGCCGCAGAACTTCCCCGAGCATCCGCACGACGTCTTCCGGCGCAATATCTGGGTAAGCCCGTTCTGGGAGGGCTGCGTGTCCGACGTGGTCAACACAGTCGGGTGGGACAAGGTGCTGTTCGGCTCCGACTACCCACATCCCGAGGGGCTGGCCGAACCCAAGGGATTCTGGAAGTACGCCGAGGGCATGGACACCCGCTGCACCTACGACTTCATGGGTGACAACGCCCGCCGGTTCATGGGGCTGCCCATCGCCAACCCCGACCCTGAAGCGGTCAACCCGCTGGCGCTCGCCACAGCCTGAAACCTTTGTGTCGCTTGTTGGGGCGTCCACCCGCGATTCGCCCCAACAAACGACACAAAGGTGCGGGTTACAGCGAGACCAAACCCCTTGGCAGCGGCAGGATGTCGGCGTAGGTGACGATGCCCGGGGCCGCTGAGACCACCTTGGGGATGGCGTTGATCGCCGGCATCGACGTGAGGATCATAGGCAACCGCATGAAGTCGTTCATCGTCGTGCCCTTGAAGTCGGGCGGCGGCGAGATGTCGAGCTTGAGGTCGATGTTGGGGCAGCCGTCGACCTTGATGCGGTGGCCGGTGTCGATCGGCCAGTCGGGCTCCAGCGTCTGACCCTTGCGCCACACGAAGCGAAGTTCGACGATGCTGCGGCCGTTCACCTTTCCGTGCCAGCTGAACTTGATGCCGGCGACGTGGCCCGCCTTGATGGACCACGAGCCGAGGTCGACGTCGGCGGTGGTCTTCGCGTACTCGGCCTCGCAGACCACCTCGTCGAACTCGACGCCCAACACGTCGCCGAGCAGGTGCACGGCGTCGATGAACACGTCGGTGGCCTTGGTCGTCATGGCGAGCAGGCCGGGGTGGTCGATCGGGTGGGAGAAGCCGACCGGGATCTCCGTGGCGGCCGAGTCGTAGCCGCTGATGTCGGCTTCCTCGATCACCGTGATCTTGTCGATCCGGTCACACCCGCCCGCTGCGACGATTGCGAGCAGGTCGACGAAGCCGGGGTTGATTCCGGATCCGAAGATAGACGAGCCGCCGTGTTCGCACGCCTCGACGAGTCGGTTGCGGCGCTCGTCGCCGAGCGAGTGACCGGTGATGAAGGCTGCCGTCGTCACGACGTTGGCCCCGGAGTCCAGGATGCGGACCAATTCGTCGACGTCGATCCACATCGGGTTGTAAACAACGCAATCCGGCTTGAGTGCCAACAGCGCGTCGGCATCGTTGGTGGCGGCGACGCCGATCGGCGCGAGCCCGCACAATTCGCCCGCATCACGGCCGACCTTGTCCGACGACCATGCAAAGCAGCCGACGAGCTCGAGGTCGGGGTGCGCGGCGATGGCTACCACGGACTGCTTGCCGACGTTGCCCGTCGTCCATTGGACGACTCGCGACGTCACGACGCCACGGTGCCACTGGCAGGCGCGGGCGCCTGGCGGGGCGGCGAGTAGTTGGGCTTTCCCAGCCCGAGCACGTGCTGCGCGATCATGTTGCGGAACACCTCGAGCGTGCCGCCGTAGATGCCGACGAGCGGCGCGAACCGGTAGACGTACTCGGCCGCGCCGTCGTCGGCGGCGCCCTCCGTACCGACTGGGAGTGTCGACGCGGTGCCAAGGATGTCCATCAGGTCCGGAGACACGTCCCGCATGCTCTGCGCGAGCGCGACGCGGCCGAAGATGTTCGGTGTACTGATCGCCACCTCCATGCGCGCGACGCTGCGACCCAACCGGTAGGCCACCGAATCGTCGTCGATGGCCCTGCGCCCGTTGGCATCCGGTGTGCCGACCACCTTCCCTGCAACGTCGCAGGCCTTCACCATGAACTCGCCCTGGTGCATCATGATGGCCACGTCCTGCAGTCCGTCGGCGCTCGCGTCGACGGCGCCGTGCTCGGCGTCGAGGGGTCCGCGCAGCACCGTCCAGCCGCCGTTCACCTCACCGAGCCGGTACTTGTCGGACACCCGCACGTCGCTGTAGTAGACGATGTTGGTGCGGTCGCCGTCGACCGTGCGGATGCCCTGGATCTCGATGCCCGGCGTATCGAGCGGTACCAGGAACATCGTGATGCTCTTGTGCTTTGGCGCGTCCGGATCGGTGTTCGTGATGAGGAAGACGTACTGGCAGTTGTGCGCTCCCGTGGTGAACATCTTGGAGCCGTTGATGACCCATTGGTCTCCGTCGCGCACCGCCCGCGTCTTGCACGTCGCGATGTCGGAGCCGCCCTCCGGCTCGGTGTAGCCGAGACACAGCCGCGCGTGCCCGCTGAACACCTGGGGCAGCACTTCGTCGCGGAGTTCGGGTGAACCGAACGCGGCCACCGTCTTCGCCACCATGGCCGTCGTACCCATTGTCACCCAGGGCACGTGGGAGCGGCGCTTCTCCAGTTCCCACAAGCGGCGTCGCACGCGCGAGAATCCGCCCTCGCCCTCGGTGTGCCATTCCCCGTGGAGGTAGCCGGCGGCGCCGAGCGCCAAGTGGACGGCCTCGTCGAAGTTGTCACCGGTTTCGCGGTCCCGCCGAATGACGTCCTCGGTGACGTGTTCCGCGAGGAAGGCCCGCGCCTCGTCGAGGAACGCCTGGTCCTCGTCTGCCAGCTGCACGCGTGAGAAATCCATTGTCATTGCCTCCTACTGGCTTTCCCGCGCGGCGACGATGCGCCCGATCCGCTGTGTCGTGGCACCGGGGTCACCACCGGCCAACGGCCAGCCCCTCGCCCGGACCAGGTAGGCCGTCGAGGCTGCCTCCTCCGAGACGCCGAGCCCACCTTGGACGTGCACTGCCATGGTGGCCGCCTTGGCGGCCTCCTCTGCCATGAACACGAACACCGACGGGCCCAACTCGGGGCGCTCCCCCGGTTCGTTGTCGAGATACCAGGCCGCTCGCCTGGCAAGCGCGCGACCGCCCTGGACGGTGATGGCCATGTTGGCCAGCGGGTGCGAGATGCCCTGCAGCGTCGAGATGGGCACCCCCAAGGTGTAACGGGTCTTGGCGAACTCGGCGGCGATGGTCATCGTCTCCTCGACGAGTCCGGCCAGCGCGGACGCCATCAGCAGCCGCCACTCGTCAAGTGCCAGTTGGTAGTCGGCCAGCGCTTGTACTCCGCTGGCGATCACCGTGCGACTGTCGGCGGACTCCGGGTCGATCCAGGCCATCGGCAGCTTGCCGATGTTGTCCACCGTCGCCGGGCGGGTGTCGAACGACAGCCGCACGACCTCGTCCCCATCGCGGATGACGATGTGGTCCGCAACCGAGCCGTTCGAGATCAGCCGAAGTCCCGCGGCGCTCGATTCGCGGAGATCAAGACCTGCGATCTGCTCGCCCGTCACGACGCCGGACGTGTCGTCGCCCAGCGCGCCCAATCGCGCGAGCAGCCTTGCGGCGCAGACATGGTCGATCCACGGCACCGGGGCCAGCGTGCGACCGAGCTCTTCGGCGACGAGGGTGAGATCGACCATCGTCGCCCCGTCGCCACCGACCGACTCGGGTAACGCCATGGTCGTGGCGCCCGTGGCGCACAACCGTTCCCACAGCCCCTTGTCGAATCCGGTGGCCTCCGCCGCCCGCACCGCGTCGATGGAGCAGTTCGTCTTGAAGAAATCCCTGTACGCGGCCTGCAGGTCCTTGTGATCCTCGGTCAGGCTGTAGTCCACCCTGCGCAGTTCGTAGCGGTCCATGAGTTAGTCATCCTCTCCGCCGCCGAAGAAGAACTCTTCTGCGTTGTTGTAGAGATAGTTGTGGAGTACGTCTGCGGGCAGGTCCAGCGCCAACGCCTCCGGCACGACGCGACTCTGCCGCAGCACCGGCCAGTCCGATGCGAAGATGACCTTGTCCTTGCCTCGCGTGCGCATGAAGTGCAACAGGCTGTCCGGCAACCGCTTCGGCGACCAGGCGGACGTCATGATGCGTAGGTTCTGGTACTTGATCAGCAGTCTGATGGCGACGTCCCACCACGGGTCAGCGCCGTGGATCATGCACAGCTTGAGTTCGGGGAAGCGTACGCACACGCGGTCGAGGTGGATCGGGTTCTGGACCTCGCCCGGGATCGGCGGTCCAGGGAGTCCGGTGTTGATGCACAGCGGCAGCCCGAGTTCGGCGCACTTCGCGTAGAGCGGGTAGTACACCGCGTCGCTCGGCGGATACATTCCGTCACCCCAGAAGCTTGGTCCCACAGCGGCATACGCGACCGGCAGGTCCCGGTACACCGCGGCCAACTCGCGCAGCGCGGGTACGGGGCGCAGCAGGTTGATGCCGCCCACCGCCAACGCGAACTTGTCGGGTCGTTCCTCGACGAACTTTCGCGCCGTCACCGAAGGCTTCACGAGGTTGTCCATGAGGATGGCCTTGACGACGCCGTGTTCGTCCATCTCGTCGAGCAATTGGGGCAGCTCGACCTGGTCGTACAGCGACTTCGGACCCTTGAAGTAGTCGTCACGCACCTTCAGCATGAATTCGGGCTGCTTGGCGGTCTCGCCGAAGTGCACGTTGACGAGACAGTCAATCGCTTTGTGGGTCATCGTTTCCTTGGTCCGAACTAACTCGACAGTGCCGCGTGTTGGGTGGCTTCGGTCTTGGCCCACCGGTAGTCGGCCTTGCCGTTGCCGAGCCGACGGACCTTGTCGACGAAGACGATCTCCTTGGGCGCCTTGAACCGCGCGAGATGCTCGATGCAGGTCACCTTGAGCGATTCGGGTTCGACCGTCTCGCCGGGCTGGGTTTCGACGAGCGCCACGATCTCCTGGCCCCACCGCTCGCTGTCACGGCCGACCACCAACGCATCCGCCACCCCCGGGTGGGCGCGCAGCACCGCTTCTACCTCTTCGACGAAGACCTTCTCGCCGCCGGTGTTGACCACCAGTGAGTCACGGCCGAAGAGCCGCAGCGTGCCGTCGGCCTCCAACGAGGCCCGATCACCCGACACGACCACGCGCTGGCCTTCGATAACCGGGAAGGTCTTACGGGTGGCTTCAGCATCGTCGAAGTACCCCAACGGAATCCTGCCGGTGCGTACCACCCAGCCAACTTCGGTGTCTCCGGGCTTCAGGAACCTCGTCATGTCGTCGGACACCACGGTGCCCCCTTCGCGCAAGTCGAACGTCTCGCGGTGGGATCCACGCTGGTTGTGACCGAAGCCCATGTTGCCGGTCTCCGACGACCCATAACCGTTGATGATGGTGAGCTGCGGCAGCTTCTCCAGTAGTGCGGTCACGTGTTTGGGATTCGTCGCCGCGCCGCCGGTTCCGATGGCGTAGAGCGACGACAGCTCATAGCTGGTGCGGTTGAGCTCCTCGATCAGCGGCGCCGCGTAGGCGTCGCCGACCATCGTCATCAGCCCGACCTTCTCGCGCTCGGCCGTCCGCCACACGGCGGGCGGATCGAATTTCTTGCGGTCGTCGTACAGCACCACCGGCAGCCCGGCGAGCGCGCCGGAGAAGACCGTCCACAGGCCAGCTGCATGCATCAGCGGCGAGACCGCGAACCACGGCGCACCCTCGTTGCGGCGCACCTTCTCGTGGATCTCGACGGCCGACTCGTGGTCGGCGCCCACCATCGACGACACGTAAGAGTCGCTCTGCCGCCACAGCACGCCCTTCGGCCGTCCCGTGGTGCCGCCCGTGCAGTACATGATGAGGTCGTCCGGAGACGCCGGAATCCTGCGCTCCGGATCGCCCTGCGCCAGTGCATCTTCCAATGACACCGCGCCCGGCAATTCCGGGGCGTCGGTGCCGTCGTCGACGGCGATGAGCAGTTCGGCGCTGAAGCCTTCCTCGCTCGTCGCGTCCCCGGCGGGCGCCAGCACGTCGGCAAACTTGGCGCCCAGCGCACGGTGGTAGATGACCGCCCGGGGTTTCACGTAGTCAAGCAGGTCGGCGACTTCACGAGGGGTGTAGTGATGGTTGACGTTCACCGGAATGGTTCGCGCCTTGAGACATCCGACGACCATCTCCGGGTACTGGTCGTTGTACATCACCAACGCGACGCGATCCTGGCCGCACTCCCAGTTGTCCAGCCCGTCGCGCTGGTGGTGTGCGCCGAATCCCTTGTCGGCCAGGTAGTTCGCCAGTCGACGGGTACGCGCGGCCATGTCGCCGTAGGTGGTCGTGCGCTCGCCACACACCGTCATGGTGCGGTCCGGGATGACGTCGGCTATGGCGTCGACGACGTCGCCAATGGTCCATTCCCCCATGGTTAGGCTGTTGCCGATGCGTTCACGTTCACACCGAGCAGGTCAAGGGCGTTGTCCCGCATGACCTTACGGGTGTCCTCCGCACTGAACTCGGGGAACTGAGGGATGTCCGCAGTGAAGGTCATCGGGTCCGCGAGGCCCTCGCCGTGCGGCCAGTCCGAACCGAACAGGATCTTGTCCACGCCGATGGTCTCGGCGAGCAGCTTCACGTCGTCCTCGTAGTAGGGGGCGATCCAGACGTTGTTCCGAAGCTGCTCGACCGGATCCTCCTTGAAGTGGTACGGCGCGGTGTTGGCGGCCTTCTTCAGTCGCTTGATCAACCGGTACACGAAATAGGAGCCGTTCTCGATGCTCGCGACCTTCAACTTGGGATGGCGGGTGAACACCTGGTGCACGATCATCGAGGCCATCGAGTCGTGGATCGCCCTGTCGTCCAGCAGGATCTGGTCGAGCGGGTCCTTCTTGCCGAATCCCTCGAACGTCCCCTTGCCGCCCCACAGCGCCGCGATCGCCAGATAGCCGCTGTCGGAGAGGTGGAAGATCACGGGAACGCCGGCCTCGGCCAGCCGAGCCCATACCGGGTCGTGAAGCGGATCGCCCAACGACCGTGGCTTGACCACCCCGGGCACCGGGGCGGGCCGCACACACACATTTCTGGCGCCGCGGCTGAGGACGAACTCGACCTCTTCGACGGCCTTGTCGGGGTCGGCCAACGAGATGATCGGCGCCGAGATCATCCGATGGTCGGGGCGATCGAAACCCCAGTCCTCGTCGAGCCAGAGGTTGAAGGCGTGGACCGTCGCCATGGTCGCTTCGATATCGTGCTTCAGCGCTTCCTCGACGCCGCAGGCGAACGTCGGCAGCATGAACACGGTCTCGAGGTTCTGGCGGTCGAGCACCTTCACCCGCGCATCTCGGTTCTGATACTCGGGATGGTTGGCCATGCGGTCGACCTTCATCAGCGACGCCGGGTCGACGCCCTCGGGGATCTCGCCGCGGAACAGCAAATCGAGGCAGCCCGGTTCGATGATCGGGTCGAACGTGGGGTTCGGGATGAAGTGGTTGACCACCTCACCCATGACGGCCAGCGTGCGCTTGCCGTCGGCGACCATCTGCACGCCGCGGCGCTTGAACTCCTTGGGCAGGTGCCGGGTGCAGGAGTCTGTCGTCTCGTAGTAGTGGTTGTCGACGTCGATCGCCTTGTAGTCCAGGGTCGTCACGGCGTGTCCTCCTTCAGCTGCGGAAAACGGGGCTGTCTCTTCTCGAAGAAGGCAGTGATTCCTTCGATGAAGTCGGGCCGGAGCATCGACTCGTGCATGAGTTTCTCTGCTTCGGCACTGGTGTCGTGCAGGTTCCGCAAGGCATCACCGTAGACCTGCTGCTTGATCACGGCGAGCGCGCTCGGCGCGCAGTGCACGGCCATGTCCTCGGCGTAGGCCAGGGCGCGGGGAAGCAGTTCGTCGGGCGCGACGACCTCCTTGACCAACCCCAGCTCTGCGGCCTCCTCGGCGTAGAACGTGCGGCCGCTCAACAGCAGATCCAGTGCGGCACCCCAACCGACCACTCGCGGCAGAATCCACGAGATGCCGTATTCCGCGATGAGCCCGCGCCGCGAGAACGCGGTGGTGAACTTGGCGCCGGCCGCGGCGAACCGGACGTCACACATCAGCGCCTGCGTGAGCCCGATGCCCGCGCACGCCCCGTTGATCGCGGCGACGATCGGCTTGCGCAGCCCCGTCACGAAGTGGGGATGACGCTCGCCGACGAGTTGGGTGACGTCGGTGTCGCCGGCACTGTCGCTCGCGCCGCCGATGGTGTCGAGGTCGCCCATGTCGGCGCCTGCACAGAACGCACGCCCACTGCCGGTCAGCACGATGACGCGCACGGCCGGATCCGCCTCGGCCTTGTCCATGCACCGGTAGAACGCGCCCGCCAGTCCCCCGCCCCACGCGTTCATGCGCTCTGGTCGATTCAGCGTAACGACGGCGACCCCGCTGTCCCGGAGCTCGAACAACACGGGACTCGTCTGATCGGAAACGGTCACTGCGAACTCACGCTTCGGTCGGCTCCTCGAAAGCAGCTACAGGCTGGATGTATGCACATACTGTACACCTATCGGTACAGCCTTCCGCAAGGCGGCTCGACGGGTCCCGGATCAGTCTTCGAGTAGCCCCAAACGCCGGTAGGCCTCCCGAATCTGGGTCTTCCCGGCCTCGGGCAACACCGCCTGCGGTGGCCTCGAGTGCGGGTACGAACCGATGGGCAGCCCGAGCACCGAGGCGGCGTACTTGAATGCGCCGCCCCAGTGGGTGAAGTAGTCCGGTCGGCCCGGATAGCAGGTGTACCAGGACCCCCGGTCGAGCTCGAACTGGTCCATGCCCGTCGCACGTGCGTAATCCATTGCCTCGATGAGCTTCCCGTCCCATACCAGGTTCCAGTACTCGGTGAACAGGCGCCGGGAAGGGGTCTCGAACAGGTAGCCCGCAGTGCCCAATTGAGCCGCGCAGACGATGCCGTCGCGGAGCCAACCGGCCCGGTAGACCGTCAGGTCGCACTCCCAGATCAGCAACTCGGGGGCGAGTTCGTGGAGCATGCGACTGTTCCCCGGGCGGAAGGCACCCTCCTTGGTGGCGCACACCGCTGGGATCTCAGCGGCGATGCGCGCACTTTCCGCGGCGGTCAGGACGTACCCCGAGGACGGCGAATTGAACATCCCCAGCGCGATGTCGGTGCGATCGGCGACGTAGCGGAAGAAGTTCAGCACTCCATCACCACCGTGGGTCTCCATTACTGGTGTCTGGATGTACACGATGTCGGCGCCAGCCTCCTGCGCGTGTCGCGTCAGATCGAGGCAGTCCTTGGCGGCGGTGGTCGACGTGCAGGCTTGGATGACCACGTCCGGGTTGATGGCGCGCGCCTCTTCGACCGCGACCTCGAGCAGGCGCTTGCGCTCGTCGAGCGTCAGCGCCCAGAACTCCGCGAGACCACTTGTACACCAGAGCATTTCGTGGCCAAGCTCACCCACGCAGTACCGCACCAGGGTGCGATAGGCATCCCAGTCGATGTCGTCGCCATCGTCCCCGCTGAACGGCGTGTAGAGCGAGTCACCGATCCCGCGAATCGCGCTGCGCGCCCACTCACGCGCGTCCTTGGCCGTTGCCATGGCTTGCTCCCCTCGGTTGGGATCTGATGGAAGACGAAAGCTAGGTGAAGTCGCTGCCGCCGTCCACGTTGACGTTGGCTCCGGTCATGTACGAATTGCGCCGCGAGGCCAGGAACGCCGCAACGGGACCGATCTCGTTCGGCAACCCGGCGCGGGGCAGGTGGGCCGGATGTCCGAAGTGCTCGTCGATGGCCTCCATCAGCTTGTACGGATCGGTGCCGTCGACACCCACCGAGTCAGCCCAGCCCACCAGGGCTTCGGAGGCGATGCTGCCGGGAGAGACCACGTTGACCAGGATCTCGTCCTTGGCGAGCAGTAACGACAGATTCTTCGACACGCTGTTCACCATGGCCTTGGCGGCGGTGTATGCGGGCAGAATCACGCTCTGCCGCTGCGTCGAATGCGCCGAGAAGTTGACGATGCGCGCCCACTCCGCGTGGCGCAGCAGCGGCAGGGCCGAGCGCACGCAGTGCACCATGCCCATCACGCCATCGTCGACGGCCGCACGCCACTGCTCGTCGGTGAGTTGTTCGAACGTGCCTGCGGCGCTTGGCCCCACGGTGTTGATGAGAACGTTGAGCTGGCCGTCCCAGCGCGCGCCGAGCTCGGCGAAGACCTCGTCGACGCGGGAGGCGTCGCGGGTGTCCGCGACGACGCCGATGGCGTCGGGACTGCCGATTCGGCTCAGTTCCTCGGCGGCCTCGTCGAGCGCCGCCGCAGACCGTCCGACGACCGCGACGCGGGCGCCGTCCTCGGCCAGGCAGCGCGCGGTGGCGAATCCCATGCCACGGCCGCCGCCGACGACGACGGCGGTGGCGTTCGCGAAGCCGAGATCCACGACGCGCTTAGGCCGGGACCGTCAGGAGCCCGTCCAGTTCGGTGCCCGCTTCTCGGCGAACGCCGTGGCGCCCTCCATCGCGTCCTTGGACGAGAAGACGGGCATGACGAGTTCGCCCTGCTTCTTCCACATCTCCTCCTCGGTCCAGCCGGAGGACTTCACGATGATCTCCTTGGTCACGGCGACCGCGAGCGGGCCGTTGGCCGTGATGCGCTCGGCTAGGGCCAGCGCACCGGCGAGCGCACCGCCGGGCTCGGTGAGCACGTTGACGAAGCCCCACTGCGAGGCCTCCTCGGCCGTGAAGCTGTCGCCCGTCAGCGCCAGTTCGAGCGCTTTCTGGTACGGAATCCGGTGCGGCAGGCGGAGCAGTCCACCGCCCGCGGCGACCAGCCCGCGCTTGACCTCGGGGATGCCGAACTTCGCGTTCTTGGCCGCCACGACCAGGTCGGTGGCGAGCACGATCTCGGTGCCACCGGCCAGCGCGTAGCCCTCGACTGCGGCAATCACCGGCTTGCGCGGCGGACGTTCGGTGAACCCGATGCCACGGCCGGGAATGGCGGGCACCTCGCCGGCCATGAAGGCCTTCAGGTCCATGCCCGCGCAGAAGTTTCCGCCGGCGCCCGTGATGATCGACACCGACAGCTCGGGGCTGTCGTCGAGTTCGTCCATCGCGTCGGCGAGCCCTTGTGCGACGGCGAGGTTGAACGCGTTACGCGCCTCCGGGCGATTGATGGTGATGACGAGGGTGCGCCCCTGGCGCTCTGTCAGAACTTCGTCGGCCACGTTGCCTCACTCACTCGGTCGTCCACACCCGTCGGCGAAGCCGACGAGTACCACATCAGTCGCGGTGAAACTTACTATAGGTCTTTCGGTACTCATCGACCGGCACGGCGGGACGTCCGTTGATCAACGGCCTACCGGGTGCGTCGGCGACCAGTCTCCGAACCTGATTACCTTGCCGTTCAGCACCTTTCGCGCGCCAATCTCGGGTGGCGTCAGCGGCTCGACAGGTTGGCCGACACGGGTTTGGACGAGGCCGGCTCACGCATCCCCGCCGCGAACTCCGTCACGGCGCAGAAAACTCGTCTAGCTGCACGAACGACGGAACGCCGCGAATGACGAATACACAACTGGATGCCTACCGGTAAGCTCGTCGGGAACGGTGAGCAGCGACACGCCTTCGTAGCCCCTGTTCACCTGGCAGTTGCCGGTAGATTGACGCTCACCCATCCCGATGGGGACGTGCGAGCGATGTCGAATTCGATGGAGGTGGCACTCGTGGCCAAGCAGGCGACCGCCGACAAGCGTCAGCGACGCGAACGCGGCTCCATCAACCCCGACGACATCATCAACGGCGCGTTCGAGCTCGCCGAGGAAGTCGGCATCGACAACCTCAGCATGCCGCTGCTCGGCAAGCATCTCGGTGTCGGCGTGACGAGCATCTACTGGTACTTCCGCAAGAAGGACGACCTGCTGAACGCGATGACCGACCGCGCCCTGCGGCAGTACGTGTTCGCGACGCCCTACGTCGAGGCCAAGGATTGGCGCGAGACGTTGCGGAATCACGCGCGCACCATGCGAAAGACGTTCCTGGGCAACCCGATTCTGTGCGACCTGATCCTCATCCGGTCGGCCTTGAGCCCGCGGGCGGCCAAGCTCGGCGTCGTCGCCGTCGAGAAGGCCATCGAGAGCCTCGTCGAGGCCGGGTTGTCTCCCGAGAACGCGTTCGACACCTACTCGGCGGTGTCGGTCCACGTGCGTGGATCGGTGGTGCTGCAGCGGCTCTACGACAAGAACCGGTCCGCTGACGGTGGGCCTGGCGACTTCGAAGAGGCCATGGTCATCGATCCCGAGACCGCGCCGCTGTTGGCCCGCGTTACGGAGGAAGGCCATCGCATCGGCGCCTCCGACGAGAACAACTTCGAGTACGGCCTCGACTGCATCCTCGACCACGCCGCCCGGCTCATCGGGGAGTCGGCCGCCAAGTCCACGGGCCCGCAAAGCCGTAAGGCCGCCGCGCCGCGCCGCAAGCAGGCCGCCGCGCGCTAAACCCGATCGCCGCGAACGTGGATTACCACTACGCCGTGACCGCTCGGAGCGTGACAAAGGCCCACACTCGCGAAAGATCAGTCGACCGTCCCCAACCGGCCTTCTCGCCCGATCAGACGATCGCGCGCTCACGGAGATCGGTGATTTCGGCTGCTCCGTAACCGATCTCGGCGAGCACCTCGTCCGTGTGTTCACCCAGCAGCGGAGCACGATGACGGATGGTGCCGGGGGTCTGCGACATGCGGAAGGGCGTCTCGATGATCGGTACGTCTCGGGGCGTCCCAGGGAACGGCACCGGCTTGAGGTACCCCATCGCCTTGATGTGAGGGTCGTCGAGGACGTCTTGCGTGGAATGCATGGGTGCCGCTGGTAGTTTCGCCGCCTCGAGCGAGGCCAACACTTGCGCCTTGGTCTTGCCGGTGCACCAGTCCTGCATCAAGTCGTTGAGGAAGTCGCCGTGTTGCCAGCGCGAGTCGTCGTCGACGAAGCGTGGGTCGTCGATCAGATCTTCGCGACCGATCAGCCGGCACCAGCGCTTGAACATCGGCTGACCGGCCACTTGAAGGAGAACCCAGCCGTCCGTGACCTTGTAGAGGTCACACGGCGCCACCGACGCGCCTCGGTTGCCCATTCGCGGCTTGTCGACGCCCAGTAGATGGCGCTCGATGAGGAAGGCATTGGACAGCATCAGGGCGGTCGGCAGCAGCGCAGCCTCCACGTGCTGGCCCTCTCCGGTCTGGCTGCGATGGTAGAGCGCCATCATCACGCCGATGGTGAGAGTCAGCGCGGTGCCGAAATCGGCTTGCGGCACCACGGTTCGGATCGGCATGTCCGGCAGCCCCTGCCGGTACGTCGCCCCCGACATCACCTGGCCGGCCCCATCGAAGCCGATTCGTTCGCTGTATGGACCACCCTCGCCGTAGGCGGTGGCGCTGGCCAGGATGATGTCGGGCTTGATCTCACGAAGGCTGGCGTAGTCCAGCCGGCTGGCCCGCATCCCCGCCAACGGCATGTTGGCGATCACTATGTCCGAGCGCGCGACCAATCGACGAGTGACCTCCGCACCCTCAGGCGTCGTTGAGTCCAGGGTCAGCGACCGCTTGTTGCGATTGCACTGGAGGAACGTGCCGCCTTCGCCTCCGGCGGCGACGGACTGTACCCAGCGGTCTTCGCCCCCTTCACGCTTCTCCACCCGCAACACGTCGGCACCCATGTCAGCGAGCAGAGCGCTGCACCACGGCGCGGCGATGAACCGTCCGTAGTCGAGCACACGCAACCCATCGAGGACGCCAACCATCCGTCTACCCCTCGTCGCCTCGGCGGCTGTCACATGCGCCGAGTGTGGACTTTCATCACGCGGAAAGCGCGATCGGCGTGGCGGTAAGCCACGTTCGGCAGAAGTTGGTCAGACCTCCACCACGACGGCGCCACCCTGGCCGCCGCCCGCGCACATCGCGGCGACGCCGATGCCGCCACCACGGCGCTGGAGTTCGTATACCAACGTGGTCACCATGCGGGCACCAGAGGCCGCGATGGGATGACCGAGGCTGCAGCCGCTGCCCGAGAAGTTCACCAGCTCCTCGTCGAGCCCGTACTCCTTGCACGCCGCGATCGGCACCGAAGCGAAGGCCTCGTTGATCTCCCACAGGGCGACGTCGGACGGCTTCAGACCGGCCCGGTCGAGCACCTTGCCGATGACCTTCACCGCGCCAAGACCGGTGTCGCGGGCAGGGACACCCGCGGCGCCCCACGCCTTCACGGTGGCCATGACCGACAGCCCCTCGGCCACTGCGAAGTCCCGGTCGGTCAGCGCGACGGCGGCGCATGCGTCGTTGGTACCGCTGCTGTTGCCCGCAGTGATGGAGAACCCCTCGATCTCCGGGTGCAGCACCTTGAGCCCGGCCAGCTTCTCGACCGTGGTGTCACGCCGCGGATGCTCGTCGACGCTGAAGTCGATCACCGAGCCGTCGGCAAGTTCCACCTTCAGCGGGATGATCTCGTCGAGGAACTTGCCCGCGTCCATCGCCGCGATGGCGCGCTGATGTGACCGCGCGGCCCAGGCGTCCATCTCCTCGCGGGTGATGCCCATCGCCTGCGCGGTGTTCCACCCGACGGTGATCGACATGTCCTTGGTCGGCGCATCGGGCGTCTCGACGTGGGTCGGCGGCATCCACCGCTCCTCGAACTTCAGTTCGGGGCCGGGGATCCGCCAGTTGGTCAGCGGCGTCATCGACAGCGACTGCACGCCACCGGCGATGAGGGCGCGCTCCATGCCGGAGCCGATCTGCGCCGACGCGTTGCCGATGGCCGTGAGGCTGCCCGCGCAATGACGATTCACCGATTGCCCGGGAACCTGCGACATCCCCGTCGCGTCGGCCGCGTAGCGCGCGAGATCGCCGCCGCCGTAGTGCGATTCGGCGAAGATGATGTCGTCAATGGCGTCGGGATCGAGCCCCGACCGGCGGACCACCTCGGGAAGCACCGTGGTGATCAACGTCTCCGGTGGAGTGTTGACCAGCGTGCCCTTGAAGGACCGCCCGATCGCAGTCCTGACAGCTCCGACGATGACAGGTGTTGACATATCTCACGACCTCGGGTTTCGACGTAGACGACTTTGCGCAGTTACTTTACAAAACTAGCAGATACTGTATTGCCATCGGTGTGTGCGGTCACTTCGGTTCGGGGACGTGGAAGTGCTCGTCGCGCAGCCGGAACGCTTCCTTGGTGCCGTGCTGGGCACGGGTCTTGACGAAGTTGAACTCACCCTCGGCGAACTGCAGGTTTGTCCCGTAGGCGTGGAACAGGTAGCTGGCCACTTCCTCGCCCTGGTAGGCCTGGCTCTGCTCGACCAGACGGAACGCCTCCTTGGCGATCACCACGCCGTCGGCGGGCATCTTCGCCGCCTTCTGCGCCCAGTACCACGCCCTTGCGGTGACGGCCTCGGGAGCACAGGTCTCGGTGAAGACGCCGAGGTGCTCGACCGCGCCCGCGTCGATGATGTCACCGGTCAGCAGCATGCGGCGGGCGAGTACCGGGCCGAGTCGGTGGAAGAACATGTGCAGGGAGCCCAGCGCAGGCCCCAGGAAGCGCGTGGCGGGCATGCCGATCCTGGTGTCGCGCGCGATGACGGAGATGTCGGTCATGAGCGCCATCTCGAACCCGCCGCCGAGTGCGTAGCCGCTGATCTCCCCCACCGTGACCTTCGGGAAGCCCATCAGGTTGTGGTAGAAGCCAAAGGACTTGCGGTCCACGGTGAGTCGGCGCCGCTGGCTCGGCCGACTCTTCTTGGGCTTCTCCTCTGCGCTCTTCTCGCCAGTTCTCTGCTCGTCGCGCAAGCGCTCATCGCCATACCAGCCGTAGGCGTTGTTCATGTCCGCACCGGTGGAGAAGACGCCCTCGGCGCCGCGCAGCAGAACCACCGTGATGTCGTCGTCCTCTGCGACCACGTCCAGGCAGCGACCGACGGCGTCGCGCATCGTGGCGTCGTAGCTGTTGCGCTGCTTGGGATTGTTGAACGTGATGGTCGCAATCCGGAGTTCCGGATCGACCTCGAAGAGCACGCGGTCGTCTCCGCTGTCGGGAGTTGTCACGAGTCGATGGTCCTTCCTGCTATGGATGCGAAATGAGTTTCGCCTCGATGGTTCGGTCCATGCCGAGCGTGCTGCGCCTCGCAACCGCCAGGTGATCGCCGGCCAGTTTCACCGCGCGGGCCTGATTGCCATCCCGGATCGCGTCGACGATGCGGTGATGGTCACGAAGCGCCGCGCGTCGGGTCTTGGCGCGCGTTGCCTCGTCCTCGCCCGCGCCCCCGCCCTCGCCGCTCCAAACCGCGGATTCATGCGCCGACCAGATCACTTCGAGCGAGCCGATCAGCAAGATCATCGACTCGTTGCCGCACCGCGCGACCAGCGTCTCGTGGAAGTGTCGCGCGTTGGGTACGTACTGTGTGACGTCGTCGAATTGTGATGTCTGCGTGGCTAGTTCGGCTTCAAGGTAAGGCACGACCTCGGTGAGCCGATCCTCGCGCGCGGCGCACAAACCCGCGCACACCGGCTCGAGGTGCAGCAGCGCCTCGCTGACGTCGCCGGGTGACGCGCCGCGCGTCTGGAGCACCATGCTGATCATCTGCGCGGTGCGCTCCGAAGAGGGCAGGTGGACCACGGCACCGCCGACGTTGCCGCGTCGGACCGAAATCAAGCCGTCGGCCTCCAGGATGTGGACAGCCTCGCGCAACGCCGGAGGACTCACGCCGAACTCGGAGAAGAGCGACTCCTGCGACGGCAGCACGTCACCCTCCTTGAGCCGCCCGGACAGGATGTCGTCTCGCAGCCGGGCCGCGACGAGCTCGGCGACGCGAGGTTGACGGATGCGCGCGACGCTCACGACGTCACCGCCGTACTGCGACGCGACCCGAACGCGAACCCCGCCAAACGCTCCGGCGGCAGGACGACGGCGTCGACCTCGCCGACGCACAGCACCTGGTCGTCGAGCAGCAGTCGTGCCGTCGAGGTCACCTTGCCGTCGACCGCGGTACGCGTGACGTCGAAACGCAGTTCGGTGAGCAACGGAACCGGCCTGCGATAGGCCACGGTCATCGTTCGCGTCATGCCGGACGGTGCGGTGGCGCAGTTGTGATGTTGCACGACGCAGTCGAAGAACACCCCGAGGAACCCGCCGTGCACCAATCCGGGCGGCCCTTCGTATGCGACCGGGAAGGTGACGCTGCCAGCCGCCGAATCCGGTTCCAGTTGGTCGAACTCGTAGGTGGGAAAGCACGGGTTGAACGCGCCGATGTCGATCGCGTGCTGCAGATAGAGGCGATGCGTACCGTCGGGGTCCTCGCCGATGCGCGGCGTCGGGTCGGGTGGCACGTCTGTGGAGAGCGCGGTCTCCCATTCGGCGAATCGAGCCAGCATCTCCTCGACGCTCGGGTGCGCGTGCTCGAGGGAGAGCAACAGGCTGGTGAGCCTGCGCATCGCCGCGGCCGCCGCAACGGTCTGCGGCAGCGGTTGCTCACCGAAGTGGGGGCCGTCGGCCATCCGTCACCTCGTTCCGCCTCCGCACACCGATCTTCCGTCGGCGGCCTTTCCTTGCTAAGTTATACAGGATAGCAATTGAATCTCCTACTGTAGGGTTATCCGTAAACCGGGGAAGGGCACCTCAACCGTGAGTCAGGAAGTCGACCCGAGCGACGCCGCAGGGTCGGTGACGGCCATCCGTGACGGGGCGATCCTTCAGATCGTCCTCGACCGTCCCGCGCGCCGAAACGCACTGAGTCATCACATGATCGACCAGTTCGTCGATGTGCTGAGCGAGGCTGCCACCGATGACACCCTTCGTGCGATTCACGTTCGCGGTGCAGGTGACGACTTCTGCTCGGGCGCGGATTGGGTGAGCACCAACGCCGGCGGCCAACGGCCCCGCACCGGCGACCTGGTCCGCCGCGTGCCCCTGGCGGCCAACCGCATCGTCGAACTGCTGCACACCATCAGTCTGCCGGTGGTGTGCAGCGTCCGAGGCTGGGCGGTGGGGCTCGGCTGCAATCTGGCGCTGGCCGCCGACTTCGCGATCGCGACCACGGATGCGGTGTTCTGGGAGCCGTTCCTGCACCGCGGCTTCTCCCCCGACTCGGGGTCGACGTGGCTGTTACCCCGGCTCGTCGGAGTGGCCCGGGCTCGCCGGATCCTGCTGCTCGGCGAAAAGGTGACTGGCGCCGACGCGGCCGACTGGGGCCTGATCCACGACGCCGTCGCGCCCGAAGATCTGGAGGCGGCTGCCGAGGAGCTCTTGGCGCGACTGGCCGCGGGGCCGACGGTGGCACTCGGGCTGGCCAAGCAGGCCATCAACTCCGGCCAGCACTCCGCGTTGGATCAGGCCATGAAACAGGAACTGTTCAACCTCGAACTCTCCTGCCGTACCGCAGATTTCAAGGAAGGGCTGGCCGCCTTCCGCGACCGCCGTCCACCGAACTTCCAAGGCCGATGACAGTACCGACCAGGCCGCCGATCGAAGGGAAACCCCAACATGCCGGATAAGCCGTACGACGACATCGGCTACGAGGTCACCGGACACACGGCCACGATCACGTTGAATCGTCCGAACGCCCTCAACGCCCTCAGCCCGCACATGATCACCGAGCTCCGCGCCGCGTACCACGAAGCCGAGAACGACGACGACATCTGGCTTCTCATCGTCACCGGAACGGGCCGCGCGTTCTGCACGGGTGCCGACGTCACGGAGATTCCCGAGGACGGCAAGGTCATCTACGACCGGCCCTACCTGTCAACCTACGACCAGTGGGAGGCTCCGCAGGAGGGCACTCCACCGTTTCGCACCATGGCCAAGCCGGTCCTCGCCGCGATCAACGGGTTGTGTTGTGGCGCAGGGCTGGACTGGGTGACCACCGGCGACATCGTCATCGCCTCGGACAAGGCGACGTTCTTCGACCCGCACGTGAGCATCGGGCTCGTCGCCGGTCGCGAAATGGTGCGGTTGGCTCGGGTGCTGCCTCGCAACATCGCGTTGCGCATGTCGCTCGTCGGCAAGCACGAGCGGATGAGCGCACAGCGCGCGTACGACCTCGGGATGATCAGTGAGGTCGTCGAGCACGATCGGCTGCTCGAACGGGCTCACGAGATCGCCGATGTCGTGAACTCCAATGCGCCGCTGGCCGTTCGGGGCACGCGGCTGGCCATCCACAAGACCCTCGACCTGCCGCTGCACGACGCCGAGATCCTCGCCGAGACCTTCCGCGAGCGCGTGGTGCGCACCGAGGACGCCCTCGAGGGGCCGAAGGCGTTCATGGAGAAGCGGGCGCCCGTCTGGCAGTGCCGGTGATGAGCGCTCGCGCGAAGAACGGACAGCAGTGAACCCGAAATTCGAGACGATCCTGCTCGATGTCGACGAGTCGGCGCGCGTCGCCACGGTCACGTTGAATCGTCCGGACCGCCTCAACGCGTTCGACCGCACCATGTGCCACGAGATGGCCGACGTCTGGCGCACCATCAAACTCGACGACCGAGTCAATGCCGTCGTACTTCGCGCAGCGGGCGAACGTGCCTTCTCCGCCGGCCTCGACGTCAAGAAGGCGTACGGCCAACCGACCAGTGTCTGGAACCACGAGGACCCGGGCGAGTTCCTCAGCCCCAAGTGGCAGAAGATGTGGAAGCCCGTGGTGTGCGCGGTGCAGGGCATGTGCACCGCCGGCGCGTTCTACTTCGTCAACGAGTCCGACGTGGTGATCTGCTCCACCGAGGCCACGTTCTTCGACTCGCACGTCAGCGCGGGACTCGTCTGCGCCCTCGAACCGGTCGGGTTGATGCGCAAGATCGGCCTCGGTGAGACATTACGAATCGCATTGACCGGCAACGACGAACGAGTCAGCGCGCAAACGGCACTCCGGATCGGCCTGGTCACCGAGGTGGTAGACGCTGAGGGACTGTGGGCGCGCGCTCACGAAATCGCGACGCTGATCGCCGCCCACCCGACGTCGGCCACCCAGGGCACCGTCAAGGCGATCTGGGAGTCACTGGACAAGCCGTACCGTGCCGCACTCGACCAGGGGCTCATCTACACCCGGCTGGGCAACGCACTGGGGAAGGCCGAACTCGACCCCGACCGCCCGCCGCGAGCGCCGAGGGTCAGGTGATGACGGCACCGCATCCGCTCGGTCAGCGAATCCGACACGTGTTGTCGCTGCGACCTGATGCGTCGGCGATCGAATACGAGGACCGGTGGTCGACGTGGGGCCAGGTTGCCGAGTTCGCGGCCCACATCGAAGGACTCGTCGCCGAGACCGGCCCGGCCCCCCAGGTCGGCGTGCTGCTGCGCAACCGCCCACCCCACGTGGCCACCGTGCTCGGTGTGCTGATGGCCGGTGCCACACTCGTCGTCATCAACCCGTCCCGCGGCGACGAGCGCACGCGCGCCGACATCAGCGCGCTCGACCTGCCGGTGCTCATCGGCGCACCCGACGACGTGGCCGCGCTCGTCACCCCGTCGCCGAGAACCACCGTCGTCACGATCACCGAACTCGACGAACCACCCGTCGTCACTCCGGCGACGGAGCCCGGCACCGATTCGGGCCGCCCCGGTGTCGCCGTGCGGATGCTCACCAGCGGAACCACGGGTCCGCCCAAGCGAATCGACCTCACCTACGACATGCTCGCGCGCAGTGTGATGGGCGTCGACCCGTCCGAGTCGAACGCACCCACCGCGCCTCGCCGGGGGGTAGCCATCGTCAACGCGCCGCTCGTCCACATCGGCGGCGTCTTCCGCGTGCTGCAATGCGTCGTCGAGGCCCGCTCGTTCGTCTTGTTGGCACGCTTCGAACTCGACCGCTGGGCCGCTGCGGTCCGCGCCCACCGGCCGCGCGCCGTATCCCTGGTGCCCGCCGCACTGCGGATGGTGCTGCACTCGGCGCTCACCCGCGACGACCTGAGCAGCATCGCCGCCGTGACGTCGGGCACCGCTCCACTGTCCGCGGACGACGCCGACGCCTTCACCGAGAAGTTCGGCATCCCCGTGCTGACGTCTTACGCGGCAACGGAATTCGGTGGTGGTGTCGCCGGCTGGTCGCTCGCCGACCACAAGGAGTTCTGGACCACCAAGCGAGGCAGCGTCGGCCGGGCCACCCTCGGCGCTCGGCTGCGCGTCGTCGACGACGAGGGCAACCCGGTCGGGTCCGACCAGACCGGCCTGCTGGAGGTCAAGCCCGGCCAGCTGGGCCCGACCGTGGAGTGGATCCGCACCACCGATCTGGCCCGCATCGACGCCGACGGGTTTCTGTGGATACTCGGCCGGGCCGACCAGGCCATCATCCGCGGCGGCTTCAAGGTGATGCCGGATGACGTCCGCACCGCGCTGGAGCAACACCCCGGTGTGCTTGGCGCGGCGGTGGTCGGACGTCCCGACGAGCGGTTGGGCGAGACCCCAGTCGCCATGGTCGAGTTGCGCGATGGCGCATCGGTCGACGCCGACGAGTTGGCCGCGTATCTGGGTACCCGGTTGGCCCGCTACGAGATCCCCACCGAACTGGCGATCGTCGCGCACATCCCCCGCACACCGTCGGGCAAGGCGGATCTCACCGCAGTACGGGGCCACTTCGCGGACCCGACGTCCGTTACGCAAGGCGGCCATGGCTGAAGGCGGGCCGACGGTTGGCAGCGTCGTTCGCGAGCAGGCGGCGGCGCGCGGTGAGCATCCGCTGCTCGTTTGCGACGACGACCGGCTGAGTTACGCAGAGGCCGAGGCGCGTTCGGCTTCGATCGCGCGAGGTCTGCTCGCACTCGGCGCCGGACGGGGCACCCACGTCGGGATACTCGCACCCAACGGCTCGGCGTTCGTAGTCGCGATGCTGGCCGCCGCGAGGATCGGTGCGGTGGTGGTCCCCTTCACCACCTTCGCCACCGCGCGCGAGCTGCGCGAACAGCTGGCCGACAGCGACGTCGCGATTCTGCTGTCCGCCAAGGCGTATCGCTCCCACGACTACGTCGCGCGTCTCGCCGAGGTGCTCGGCGACGACGCCCCTGAGCGCGAACGCCTGATGCACCCCGACGTTCCGCAGTTGCGTCACGTCGTGTTCGACGTCGAACGGCTTTGCCAGTCCGGTGAATCCATCGACGAGCAACTGCTGCGGGCATCCGAGGCCGACATCGTCGGCGCCGATCCGCTGGCCATCGTCTATACCTCCGGCTCCACCAGCGCGCCCAAGGGCGCGGTGCACACGCATGCCGCCCTGCTGACCCACCAGCGCAACCTGAACGAGATCCGCGGGCTGAGCCAAGACGACAGGCTGTTCTGCAATTCGCCGTTCTTCTGGATCGGAGGCTTCGGGTTCGGCCTGCTCGCCACGCTGGTGGCCGGGGCAACGCTGGTGTGCTCCAACGCCGTCGACGCGGGCCGGACTCTCGACCTGTTGGAAGCCGAGCGGCCGACCATCACCAACGGCTTCGCCGCCGCGATCGCACACCTCGCCCGACATCCCAGCTTCGGTGACCGCGACCTGTCCTCGATGCGACGCGGCAACCTGTACGCGATCATGCCGCCGGATGCCCGGCCCGCCGATCCCGAACTGCGGCACAACATGCTCGGCATGACCGAGGCGGGCGGCACGCTGTTGCTCAGCGCCGACGAGACGGATCAGGCCGAGGAGCGGCGAGGCTCATTCGGAAGGCCCGCACCGGGTTTCGACACCACGATCGTCGACCCTGACTCCGGCGAGCCGGTCGACGTCGGCACCCCCGGTGAGCTGTGCATCCGCGGGCCGTTCGTCATGCAGCGGTACTACCGGCGCAGCCGCGAGGAGTGCTTCGACCGCGACGGCTGGTTCCACACCGGTGACATGGTGAGCGCCGACCGCGACGGATTCCTGTACTTCCTCGGCAGGCTGGGAGCAATGATCAAGACGGCGGGCGCCAACGTGTCGCCTGTCGAGGTCGCGAACACCATCACCCGGCTCACCGGCGCGGTGGCGCACGTGATCGGCCTGCCCGACCCCCAACGCGGGCAGGTGGTGGCCGCCGTAATCGCCGTCGCCGGTGACCAGCCCGTCGACTTCGACGAGCCGGCGCTCCGCGAAGGACTCGCGCGCGAACTGTCGTCATTCAAGATCCCCCGCCGGATCGTCGTGATACCGGCGGCGGAACTCCCAGTGCTGTCCAGCGGCAAGGTCGACGGCCGACGGCTGCCGGAGTTGTTCGATGCGTGACACGATCGACGAACTCTTGGCTCACCGCACCGCCACCGACGGGGGCAAACCGGCGGTCATCGATCCGGTTACCCGAATCACCTATGCGGCCTTGGATTCCACCACGCGGGAGCTGGCTGCCGCGTTCGTCGAGGTGGGCGTCGGCAAGGGCAGCCGGGTCGGGCTGATCATGCCCAACGGGGTCGAGTGGGTACGGCTCGCGTTGGCACTGACTCGCGTCGGCGCCATCCTCGTCCCGTTGAGCACGTTGTTGCAGCCCACAGAACTCGTCGCGCAGTTGCGCGTGGCCGCCGTCCAGTTCCTGATCACCGTCGAGGAGTTCCGCGGCCACCGCTACCTCGACGACCTGCGCGCCGAGTTGGCGTCAGCCGCCCTCGGGACCACTTCCACCTTCCTCGCCGCACTGCCTGCCGTGCGGCACGTGTGGACCGCGGACGCGATCGCCGGGCTGACTGCCGGCGACGTCGCGCGCGACGTCGCCGCCGCAATGTCCGGCTCGGTCGATCCGAGCGACCCGATGGCGATCATGTTCACCTCCGGCAGCAGCGGAATGCCCAAGGGCGTCATCCACTCTCACGGAAACGCGCTGGGCGCGGTCCGGTCCGGCCTGGCACCACGCTGTATCGACTCCGACGCCAGACTCTACCTGCCCATGCCGTTCTTCTGGGTCGGCGGCTTCGGCGGCGGGATCCTCTCGACACTGCTCGCGGGCGCCACGTTGGTGACCGAGCCGACACCGCACCCCGAGTCGACCCTGCGGCTCCTGGAACGCGAACGAGTCACGTTGTTCCGCGGCTGGCCCGACCAGGCTGAAACCTTGGCGCGGCAAGCGGATTCGTTCGGCGCTGACCTTTCCGCACTGCGGCAGGGCAGCCTCGAGGCGCTCCTGCCCGCCGACCTGCGGGCGGCGCTCGGCGCCCGCGCCAAGCTGTTCGGAATGACCGAGTCGTTCGGCCCCTACTGCGGCTACGCCGCCGACACCGACATGCCGCCGTCAGCTTGGGGCAGCTGCGGTAGGCCGTTCGAGGGTATGGAGGTCCGGATCGTCGACGTCGACACGGGACGGCCCGTCGACACCGGCGAGATCGGCGAGATTCAACTTCGCGGCCCCCACACGCTGCGCGGAATATGCCGCCGCGGCCGGGAGGAGCTGTTCACCGTCGACGGCTACTATCCCACCGGCGATCTGGGCCACCTCGACGCCGACGGGTTCATGTTCTTCCACGGCAGATCCGACGACATGTTCAAGGTCAGCGGTGCGACCGTGTATCCCAGCGAGGTCGAGGCGGCGTTGCGCACGCTCGACGGCGTGGATGCCGCATTCGTCACCAACGTGCCCGGCCAGCGGGGCGACCGGGTGGGCGCCGTGGTGGTGTGCGACATTGGCTGCACGACGGAGCAGCTGCGGGCCGCAGCGCGGAAGGCGTTGAGCTCCTTCAAGGTACCGACGGTGTGGCTGCTGGTGGAGTCCGCCGAGCAGATCCCCCGGGGTTCGACGGGCAAGGTCGACGTGCGTCGGCTCCGAGACATGCTGAAGACGACGGAAGTGGAGGCAACCCGATGACGACCAAGGGCGCGCTGGCGTGGGACTTCAACCGGTGGTCGACCGCGGGTGTTGCGACATGACGGCGCCGCAATCCATCTACGAGCTCTTCCAGACCATCGGTTTCCGGGACTACCGCAACGCCGACGGCGACCTCGTCGTTGAGCTGCCGGTGGCCCCGCACGTGATGAACACGAACGGCGGACTGCAGGGCGGACTGCTCGCGACTCTCGTCGACGTCGCCGCGGGAAAGCTGGCCATGGAGGCCATTCCGTCGGACATCAGCGTAGTGACGTCCGATCTCAGCGTGCGATACCTCCGGCCCGTAAAGACCGGCGGCGCCCGCGCAATCGCGCGAATCGTGTACTCCGGCAAGCGGTCCCTCATCATGCAGGTCGACATCGTCAGCCTCCCGGATGAGGAACTGGCGGCGATCGCGACCGTGAACTTCGCCACCGTCAGGCGGGCAGGCATGCCGAATGGCATGGACGGCAATGTAACCCACCGAAAGGAATTCTCGTGACGGGCAAGCTCGAGGACAAGGTCGTCTTCATCACGGGCGCGGCCCGCGGGCAGGGTCGGGCGCACGCGGTGCGAATGGCCCAGGAGGGCGCCGACGTCATCGCGGTCGACATCGCCGGCAAGCTTCCGCCGGCGGTGAAGTACGACCACGCGTCCCGCGCGGACCTCGACGAGACCGTTCGGCTCGTGGAGGCGACCGGCCGTCGAATCCTCGCCTCCGTCTGCGACACCCGTGACTACGACGGGCTCGCGCAGACCGTCGCCGAAGGCGTCGCCCAACTTGGACGCCTCGACGTCATCGTTGCGAACGCGGGCATCGCGGCACCCCAGACGTGGAACGAGATCACCCCGGAATCGTGGCGCGACGTCATGGACGTGAATGTGACGGGCACCTGGAACGCGGTCATGGCGGGTGCACAGAAGATCGTCGACGGCGGCCGCGGCGGCTCCATCATCCTGATCAGCTCGGCCGCCGGGCTCAAGATGCAACCGTTCATGGTGCACTACACCACCAGCAAGCACGCCGTCACCGGCATGGCCAGAGGGTTCGCCGCCGAGTTGGGCAGGCATTCGATCCGGGTCAACAGCGTGCATCCGGGCCCGGTCTCCACGGACATGGGTTCGGGCACAATGGTCAGCGAGGTCGGCCGGACCATCGAGACGTATCCACAGTTGGGGAACATGCTCCTGGGCTTCCTCCCCATGGGCATGTGCGAAGCGGGCGACATCGCCGACGCGGTCCTGTGGCTGGCCAGCGACGAATCGAGGTTCGTCACCGCTGCCGCCATCCCGGTCGACGGAGGGATGGCACAGTACTGATGGTTGGACACAAGGATCCGCCTCTGGGTGGCAGACGATGATGGCTCGCTCTCGTGACGTCCGCGTTGCGATCATCGGAGGGGGGTTCGGAGGAATCGGGGTGGCGCTCAAGCTCCGCGCAGCGGGGCACGGCAACATGACGATCTACGAGCGGTCCGCCGACGTGGGCGGCGTGTGGTGGCACAACACCTATCCCGGCGCAGCATGCGACGCACCCTCACACATCTACAGCTATTCATTCGCACAGGACGTCGACTGGTCCCGGCGGTTCGCCCCGGGCGATGAGATCCAGTCCTATCTGCGCAGGTGCGTGGATGAAGCCGGGCTCGGCGACAAGATCCGAACCGGCACCGAGGTCGCCGCGGCACGGTGGACCGGAACCGAGTGGGACATCGAACTCACCGACGGAGGCCACGAGCGTGCCGACGTCCTCGTGCCCGCGGTGGGTCAGCTGACGGTGCCATCGATACCGGACGTCGACGGCCTCGACACATTCGACGGTCCGGCGTTTCACACCGCACGATGGCGCCACGACGTCGAATTGACCGACAAGCGAGTCGGTGTCGTGGGTACGGGCGCCAGCGCGATCCAGGTGATTCCCGCCATCGCGCCTCAGGCGGCCCACGTCACCGTTTTCCAGCGCTCGGCCCCGTACGTGTTCAAGAAGTACGACAGCGCCTATTCCAACCGCGTACACCGCACGTACCGTCGCCTGCCTCTGTTGAAGGCGGCGACTCGCCGTGGCATCTGGACCTACTTCGAATTGATCACCGCCGCGTTCTCACGCTGGCCGAAGGCACTCGAGCTCCTCGGCCGGATACACGGCCGAGTGCTGCGCACCGAAGTGCCGGATGCCGTCCTGCGAAACAAGTTACGGCCCGACTTCCGGATCGGATGCAAGCGAATCCTCATCTCCGATGACTACTACGCGACGCTCAACCGGCCGAACGTGACGTTGGAGACCGAGCGCGTGGAGATGGTCACTGCGAAGGGGATCGTGACGGAGTCAGGTTCCCATGATCTCGATGTCATCGTGTTCGGAACCGGTTTCCGCACTGCGCCTTTCGTGTCCAGCATCTCGATCGTGGGCCGCCGAGGCGTGTCGCTCGCCGACACGTGGGCAGAACGCACGAGCGCATTCCTCGGTTTGTCGGTTCCCGACTTTCCCAACATGTTCCTGGTCTACGGTCCGAACACGAATCTCGGCTCGGGTTCGATAGTCCACATGCTCGAATCTCAGGCCGATCACATCGTCGATGCGGTCGACATGATTTCCCGTGGCGCGGGGCGAACGATCGAACTCAAGCCCAGTGCATTTCAGAAATATCAGCGCGACGTGGAGCGGCGCCAGCGGCACACCGTGTGGCAAGGTTGTCGCAGCTGGTATCACGACGACCGCGGTCGCGACACGCACAATTGGCCGTGGTTGATGAGCACCTACCGCAGGCGTACGCGGTTGGTGAGTCCCGTCGACTACTGGATCTCAGTCGGCGACGAACAGCCCGCGAGCGGGTCGTGATGACGGCCGCGCCATGTCCTCGAGACGGAGGGACGACGCACGACTGATGGGCGGGCGGCTACGCGAGAGGCGCGCGATACCCGATGGCGGACTGGCGCAATTGCCAGATCTGCGCTGGGCACAACTCCTGGGTCGCCTGGCTCAGCAGGTAGGACACCATGTGTTCGTCGGACGTGTTGAAGTCGGTGCGGATCGCGGTCGCCAGCTCCGCGTAGCTCTGACGTTGGCCGATCCGGTCGCACAGCGCGTATCCGTAGTCGAGCGCGGCCTGCGCGTTGGGAAAGTTGTAGCCCGGCCGCACCGTGACGTTGATCAGGTAACCGATCTGGTCTGCGTGGGCGACCGGCGCGGCGAGTCCCACGGCACCGAGTGCAGCGGCGACGCCGATGGTGGCGATAGCGCCCTTCATCGTCAGGACGATAGCCGATGACCGAACGCTCCGAGCCCTTCGCGGAAAACTTGGCTCGCGGCCTCGCCGGGTACGGTACACAGCCGTTCATCGAGTTCGAGGGCACCTGGTACTCCGGCGACGACGTGGCCGCCTACCGCGAACACCTCGACGTTGCGCTCGGCGAAGCCGGGGTCGACGCCACCGAACCCATCGGCGTGGTGGTGCGCAACCGGATTCCGCACGCAGCGGCCATTCTGGGTTTCATCGCCACGGGACGGCCGGTCGTGATGATCTACAGCTACCAGTCGGCGCGGTCGATCGCGGCGGACGTCGAGACGTTGCGGCTGGCCGCGGTCGTCGCCGATCGCGAGGACTGGTCCGCGCCCGTCGCCGATGCGGCGCGCCGCGGCGGTAGTGCGGCGATCGCGTTGTCGTCGGTCGAACCCCGGGTCGAACTGCTTTCCACGCGTCGCCAACTCGACGGCCCCAGCCGTGACCCGATGCTGAGGGAGGCGGGCATCCACATCCTCACCAGCGGCACGACGGGTCCGCCCAAGCGTGTACCGATCAGGACCGAGGTGTTGGAGCACACCGTGCGCAGCATTACCCACGGGCAGCTCCCGACTCCGAACGATCCGCCGGATGTCGTCTTCCTCCCGTTGGGCAACATCGGTGGCGCGTGCCAGCTGTTCGCCGGTCCGTACAAGGGCAAGCGCCTGGTGCTGCTGGAGAAGTTCACCGTCGTCGACTGGGTGCGGGCGATCAAGGGCTACCGCATACGACGAGGCGGTGCGCAACCCGCGATCGTACGAATGGTGCTCGACGCCAACGTGCCCCCCGAAGACCTCGAATCATTGGAGTACCTCGTAGGCGGCGCCGGCGCACTCGAACAGGAAGTGCGCGACGAGTTCGAGCGGCGTTACGGCATCCCGGTGTTGTGGGCCTACGGCGCAACCGAATTCGCGGGTTCGGTGTGCGCATGGACGCCCGAGATGTACGAGCGGTACGGCAAGTCGAAACCCGACAGCGCAGGCAAACCGCTCCCCGGTGTGCAGGCTCGTGTCGTCGACCCGGATTCGGGAAACGAAGTGCCGTTGGGCACCATGGGTTTCCTCGAGGCCCGAGTCGAGGTCATGGGTCCGGAGTGGATCCGCACGACCGACTTGGCCTCGATCGACGCCGACGGGTTCATCACCATCCACGGGCGGGGCGACGGAGCGATCAATCGCGGCGGGTTCAAGATCCTCCCGGAGACGGTGCGCCGGGTCCTCATCGGCCATCCGGCGGTTCGCGACGCCGCCGTCGTCGGCGTGCCCGACCGTCGGCTCGGCGAAGTGCCCTTCGCCGCAATCGAAGTCAAACGAGGTACCCCCGTTCCGACCGAAGCCGAGTTGAAGGACCTCGTTCGGGAGGCGCTGCCGAGCCACCACGTGCCCGTGGCGATCACATGCGTGTACGAACTCCCCCGCAACGCGGCTATGAAGGTCAGGCCGGCAGAAGTCGCCGCGCTGTATCGACCCCACGAAACGAACCCCCAGTAGGCGATGTGCGGCCCGGGCCGCGCGCATGACATGTTCTGTCCGCCAGTCGGTCTCGATACGCAAATCGAGGATGTTTGACGTTGTCCTCGGCACGAGCATCGGCGTGATCCACCCTTGACAGGCAAGTAGTTACTTGCATAACATTCGGACGTGTGGGTGACGTCTTCAAGGCCGTGGCCGATCCCACGCGCCGGACGATCCTCGACGAGCTGTCCGACCGCAACGGCCAGACGCTCTTCGAGATCTGCGCGCGGCTGGCGTCCAAACACGGCCTTGGCTCGTCACGGCAGGCGATTTCGCAGCACCTCGACATTCTCGAGGCCGCGGGCCTGGTCGAGACCCGCCGCGAAGGCCGGTACAAGTTCCACTACATCAACCCCACGCCGCTCGAACTGATCGTCGAGAGGTGGCTCAAGAAGACCGGGACGGATGCCGGTGATTGCCGCGGCACCGGGCGACGTGACCCACGGAAGGGACCAGCATGAGAATCAACCTGTCCAGCGTGCTCGTCGACGACCAAGACAAGGCGCTGCGCTTCTACACCGAGGTCCTCGGCTTCAAACAAAAGCACGACGTTCCAATGGGCAAGTATCGCTGGATCACCGTGGTGTCCCCGGAGGATCCAGACGGCACGGAGCTCGTCCTCGAACCCGACGAACACCCAGCGGCCAAGCCGTTCAAGGAGGCGCTGGTCGCAGACGGCATCCCCTTCACGTCCTTCGCCGTCAACGACGTCCGGGCGGAGTACGAGCGGCTGCGCCAGGCTGGGGTGCGCTTCACCCAGCAGCCCACCGACATGGGGCCGGTTGTCACCGCCGTGCTCGACGACACCTGCGGCAACCTGATCCAGATCGCCCACGAGGCCGGTTAGCCCACAGCGGGACCGCGGCGTTTCACGGAGCCTGCCGACTGGCATCCGCCATGGAGGTGGGTGCCAGCGCCCTGGTCACGAACGCCACCTGGTCGGCGCTGACCTTGTCGAACCAGTCGTGCCCGGGCCACACGTCGAAGTGGTCGCACGGGTAGTGGTGCACTTCGGCCCGGCCCGCGACGGCGGTCTTGACCACCGACTGCGCGGGAACGTACCGATCGAAGTCCGCGATCTGGACGAGCAGCCGACACGTCAGCCGCTTGGCTGCAGGCGTCGCCCGAATCCCGCCCATCTCGAAGCCCACCGAGGAGTCGATCTCGTTGCGCCAGGTGGGACCGGCCATAGACGTGTAGCTCTCGTAGGCTCCGTCGAGCGCGAGTGCCCCGCGTTGCCCGGGGTGCGCGACCAACGGCATCAGCTTGGCACCCTTGCCGCGGGCGACGGACACCTTGCTGGCCACCCCGGCGGCCATCCACGACAGCGCAGTCAGCACGCTGCGCTCTCCGACCGAGGCGCGCCCGGCGGCGAGGCCGCTTGTCAACGGCGTCATCGCGATCACCGCAGCCACGTCGTCGCGGTCCGCTGCGACGTGGAACACGTGGCTGCCCGACATCGACGAACCCCAGATCGCGATCCGGCTCGGGTCGATGTCCGGCAGGGCCTTCGCCGCGTCGATCGCGGCGCCGTAGTCCTGTACCTGACGTTTGATCGAAATCGACTGGCGTGGTTCGCCTTTCGAAGCACCAAAGCCGCGGTAGTCGAACGCGAACACGTCCGCTCCCACGCTGGCAAAACGCTTGGCGAACGGTTCCAGCCCGGAGTCCTTGGTTCCGCCAAAGCCGTGGGCCATCACGACCACCGGACGTCCCCCCGCTCCGGCCAGTCGATCGGACTCGGCACGGAAGTGCCATCCGCTGCACGTCACGCCATGGGAGGTGAATGCGACGTCGGTGTAGGTCATGCCGTCTCCGTCTCCTGGGTCCGTTTGCTCTTCGCGCGAGCGCTCATCGCCGAATGCTCGGACACGTCGGTGATGCCGTAGATCGAGCTGAGCCAGATCGCCGCGGCGCCGTCCATCAGTTGGTCACGCGTGAGCGGACCGCCGAGCGTCAGCCGCTCCAACAACCGGTCGTTGACCTCCAGCAGCACCGCGGCCAACACGTCGGCGTCCAACCCGTCCGGCGCGCGCCCGGCCGCGCGGTCGGAGCGGATCATCTCCGCGATCGACTCGACGAACGACTCGCGTGCGCCGTCCCAGATGTCGCGCACCGAGGCGCTGGAACCCCGCACCTCGAGCATCGCCTTGAACAGATGGCGGTGCCGCTCGCGCATCGCGAACAACCCGTCGAGCATGGCGTAGATGCGGCGCCGCGGTGAGTCGGCCGCCGAGGTGAAGGCCTCGTTCACCGCCAGGGTCTCGTCGACCATCCGCTCCATCAGCGCGGCCACTGCGGCGCCCTTGTTCTCGAAGTAGAAGTAGAACGCCGACCGCGTCACGCCCGCCTGCTTGGAGATCTCGGCGATGTTGATCGCCTCGAGGCTCGACCCCTGCAGCCAGGTGTCGAGCGCGTCGAGGATGGCCTCGCGCCGATAGTCACTACGTTGTGGGGGTCGGCGGTCCGTCTGGGATCTCATGTGCGCACCAGTCCGCGCCGGGCCGCGGCACGTTTCGCCCCCGCGGCGAGTTCGCGGGTGCGGATGTCGTGCTCGTAGTGGAAGTAGTCGACCTGCTGGGTGTGCCGGGCGCTCTCGGTGCAGTGCCCGATGTACCGGCGGTGGTCCTCGTCGATGGCGCGCTCCATCCCGGCGGCAGGCGGAAGCGCGTATCGCCCAATGGCATAGGCGGCGAGCAACCGCGACTGGCACTCGACGAACGGGAACAGTGTCGGCACCGATTGGGCGAAACCGACGAAGGCCAGGTCTTCGACGCCCGGCTTGAACATGCGCTTGTAGAGCCGGATCTGGTTGTTCGGCGCGCTGATGAAGTCCTTGTCGAAGAACGGGAAGGTGATGTTGTAGCCCGTCGCATAGATGATGACGTCGAACTCGTCGCTGGTGCCGTCGTCGAAGTGGACGGTCTGGCCGTCGAGCCGGGCCACGTTCGGCTTGGGCATGACGTCGCCCGAGCCTAGCCGCAGCGGCAGCTCCACCGATTGCGTCGGATGAGCCTCGAACAACTTGTGATTCGGTTCCGGCAGTCCGTAAAGCGTTGGGTTGATGCCCATCACCGGCGCGAGCAGCTGGATCGCCTTGCGTTGCCACGACAATGGGATGTGAGGTGACGTCCGCCAGAGTGTGTCGCCCGGTCTGCCCGCGATGTACTTCGGAACGATCCAGGCGCTCGATCGGGTCGACAGCGTGACCTTGTTCTCGAGGGCCTTCGACGACAGTTCGACCGTGATGTCCGCAGCGCTGTTGCCCAGCCCCACGACGAGGATGCGCTTGCCCGTCAACTCCATCGGCGTGCGCGGGTCGATGTAGTGGTGGGAGTGGATGATCTCCCCCGTGAACGTGCCGGGGAAGTCTGGGAATCGCGGATCCCAGTGGTGACCGTTCGCGACGACCAGCAGGTCGAAGCGGCGCCTGGTACCCGCCTGATCCTCGATGTCCCATCCGCCACCCTCGACGCGTCGCGCGTGCGTCACCCCGTTGGTGAACTCGATGTGCTCCAACAGACCGAAGGTACTTGCGTAGTCGTCGAGGTAGGCCTTGATGTCAGCATGGTGCGGGAACGCCGGGTAGTGCTCGGGCATCGGGAAGTCCTTGAACGACAAGGTGTCCCGGGATGTGTCGATGTGCAGGGAGCGGTAGGCGCTGCTGTGCCCATTCGGATTGCCGAACGCCCAGTTGCCACCGATCCGGTCGGACGTCTCGAAGGTGGTGTACGGAACGCCGTAGTCCTTCAGCATCTTGCCCGCGGTGAGTCCGCTGATGCCCGCACCGATCACCGCGGTGCGCGGGTTAGCTTCATCCACTGCCGCTCCTCTGGGGTTTGCCGGACAGTATCAGCGGTTTTGACGTACGTCAATGAGGTCTGACAAGTGTCAAATGGGCGGCCACGCCTTCATGAACGACTGGTCCGCTCCGCAGGCCGTGCAGTTCGTCGAACGCATTGCGGGCCTGGCCTATTCGTGCCCGGAAGCGGAGGACGTCTGGGACAGGATCCTGGCCGCCTCCGGTCCCTGCGCATTCAGACTGCGGTGAGGGTTAGCCCGAGCGGCGTGTCGTCGCGCCCACCGCAGTCTCAACGACAACGCGCACCCGCTAGGGGCGGATCACGCCACGCTCGATCAGGTGGTCGGTGAGTGGGCCGACGCCGACGGTGAAGTGCTCGGCCATCGCGCTGCGCGCCGCCTCTGGGTCACGACGCTCGAACGCCGCGATGACGGCGCGGTGATCCTTGATCGACTGCTCGGACCAGCCGTCCAGCGTCGGGAACACCGATTCGGGCGCGTAGCGGGTGATGCCGGACATGAACTGCGTCAGCTTGGGCGAGTCGGCCGCGACGTTGATGGTCCGGTGAAACTCGTGGTTGAGCCGCACCGTGCGCTCCAGGTCGGTCTGCTGGTACGCCTGCTCCAACTCGTGCTGGATGCCCCGCAACGCGTCGAGCTGTTCGGCGGTCATGTGCTCCGCGGCGCGCGCCGCGAGCTCTCCTCCGATGAAGGCCTGCACGCGTGCGACGTCGTCGAGGTCGCGCGCGGTGACCTCCAGCACCATGAACCCGCGCCGGGGGTGCTGCACCAATAGACCCTCGGCCCGCAGGTTGAGCAACGCCTCCCGGACCGGGGTAACGCTGATCCCGAGGTCGGCGGCGAGTTGGTCCAACCTCAGGTACTCGCCGGCCGGGTAGGTGCCGTTGAAGATCCGGCGCCGAACGTGGCGGGCGACGTCGTCGGACAGCTGCGGTCTGGCCGCGAACTCGGGCTCAGATGCGATACTCATCGAGCAAGCTCTTGCTGATGATGGTCTTCTGGATCTCGCTGGTGCCCTCGCCGATGAGCAGGAATGGCGCGTCACGCATCAGTCGCTCGATCTCGTACTCCTTGGAGTAGCCGTACCCGCCGTGGATGCGGAAGCTCTGCTGCGTGACCTCCGAACAGAACTCGCTGGCAAGGTATTTCGCCATTCCCGCGGCGACGTCGTTCCGCTCGCCCGAGTCCTTGAGCCGGGCGGCGTTGACCATCATCAGATGCGCAGCCTCGACCTTGGTCGCCATCTCGGCGAGCTGGAACGCGATCGCCTGATGATCGGAGATGGGCTTGCCGAACGTGCTGCGCTGCTGCGCGTACCGCACCGCGAGCTCGAAGGCCCGGATCCCCACACCGCAGGCGCGCGCCGACACGTTGACCCGGCCGACCTCGATGCCGTCCATCATCTGGAAGAAGCCCTGCCCGGGCGCGTTGCCCAGCACGTCGTCGTCGGAGGCCACGTAGCCGTCGAACACGAGTTCCGTCGTGTCCACGCCCTTGTATCCCAGCTTGTCGATTTTGCCGGGGATCAGCAGTCCCGGCGCCACCTCTCCGAAGCCGACCGGTTTCTCGACGAGGAATGCCGTGAGGTTGCGGTGTGGTTTGGCTTGTCCCTCATCCGTTTTCACCAGCGCGGCGACGAGTGTGGAGCTGCCGCCGTTGGTCACCCACATCTTCTGACCGGTGATCGTGTAGCCGCCGTCGGGGTTGCGCACACCCTTGGTGCGAATGGCCGCGACGTCCGAGCCCAACTCCGGCTCGGACATCGAAAAGGCTCCTCGCACTTCGCCGGTGGCCATGCGGGGCAGGAACCGTTGCTTCTGTTCGTCGGTACCGTGCTGGCGCAGCATGTACGCGACGATGAAGTGGGTGTTGATGACGCCGGACACGCTCATCCAGCCGCGCGCAAGCTCTTCCACGCACAGGGCATACGTGAGCAGCGATTCGCCGAGCCCGCCGTACTCCTCGGGGATCATCAACCCGAACAACCCCATGTCTCGCATGGCGTCGACGATGTGCTGCGGATATGTGTCGGCGTGCTCGAGTTCCTGCGCGTTGGGGATGATCTCCTTGTCCACGAACTGGCGCACCGTGGCGAGGATCTCGGTCTGAAACTCAGACAGTCCGATGGTCTGAGCGAGCTTCGTCATGAGCGATCCCGCTTCGCTTCTCGCTTGGCTGTCATGCCGCTGCCACCCTTTCGAAGATGGCGGCCAGCCCTTGGCCGCCGCCGATACACATGGTCTCCAGGCCGTATCGCACTTGCCGCCTGTGCATTTCGCGTGCGAGGGTGGCCAGCATTCGGCCGCCCGTCGCGCCCACCGGATGTCCCAGCGAGATACCGGAACCCTGGACGTTGGTGCGGTCGAGATCGTCCGCGTTGAACTTCCACTCGCGCATGACGGCCAACGCCTGGGCCGCGAACGCCTCGTTGAGCTCGATGAGGTCCATGTCGGTCAACGCGAGCCCGGCCTTGGCCAGCGCAACCTCGGTCGCGGGCACGGGACCGATGCCCATGACGTTCGGCGGAACACCCGCGACACCCCACGAGACCAACCGCACCAATGGCGTCAGCCCCAACTCGGCTGCCTTCTCGAGCGTGGTGACGATGCACATCGACGCCGCGTCGTTCTGCCCGCTCGAATTCCCGGCGGTGACGGTCGCTTCCGGATCCTGCTTCATCAGTATGGGTTTGAGCTTGCTGAGCGCCTCCACCGTCGTGTCGGCGCGCGGATGCTCGTCGGTGTCGATGACGTCGTCGCCAGCCCTGCTGCCGACGGTGACGGGGATGATCTGGTCGGTCAGAAGGCCGTCCTTCTGCGCCGCAATGGCACGGCGATGCGACGTCACCGCCAGCTCGTCCTGCTCCTCGCGGGGAATGCCGTACTGACGCCGGAGATTCTCGGCGGTCTCCAGCATGCCGCCGGGCACCGGATAGTCGCGTCCGCCCGCGGTGGTGCGGCCCCGGCTCAGTGCGTCGTGAACCTTCACCCCGCCACGGGCTCCACCCCAACGCATGTCGGTCGAGTGGAACACCACGTTGCTCATCGACTCGGCGCCGCCGGCGACGACGAGGTCGTTCTGTCCGGTGGCCACCTGTAGGCAGCCCTGGATCACGGCCTGCAACCCAGAACCGCATCGGCGGTCCAACTGCATGCCGGGCACGGTCACCGGAAGACCCGCGTCCAGTGCGACGACCCGTCCGATCGCCGGCGCTTCCATGCTGGGGTAGCAGTGCCCGAGGATGACGTCACCGACGTCGTCGGGTTTGACGCCCGTGCGGCCCAGCAGCCCCTTCAGCGCCGCGACACCCAGGTCCACGGCCGTGAGCGAGGAGAACATGCCGCCGTAGCGGCCGATCGGAGTGCGAACGGGTTCGCAGATCACGGCGTCGCGCATGGACTCCCGCATCACATGTACCGCCCGCCGGTCACTTCGAGCACAGTGCCCGTCATGTAGGACGACAACTCGCACCCGAGAAAGACGGCCACGGATGCGATTTCGCTCGGTTCACCTGCGCGCGCCATCGGCACCTCGGCCAGCTTGGCGTCCCAGATCTTCTGCGGCATCGCCTCCGTCATGGCCGAGCGGATGAGGCCTGGCTGGATCGCGTTGATGCGCACTCCGAGGTGTGCGACCTCCTTGGCCGCGGCCTTGGTCATTCCGACGATGCCCGCCTTCGCCGCCGAGTAGTTGGTCTGCCCCATCAGGCCGACCTTGCCGGAGATCGACGAGATGTTGATGATGGAGCCGCCGCCTGACTCGCGCATGATGCCCGCCGCCAGCCGCGTGCCGTTCCAGGTCCCCTTCAGGTGGACGGCGATGACCTGGTCGAACTGGTCCTCGGTCATTTTGCGCATCGTGGCGTCGCGGGTGATGCCCGCGTTGTTGACCATGACGTCGAGCGCACCGAACTCCGTGACAGCCTCGTTGACCAGCGCCTCGACGTCGTCAGCCTTCGTCACGTCGCACCGAACTCCCCTCGCGACGTCTGCGCCGCCGAGTTTCTGCACGGCGGCGTCGGTGATTTCGGAGTCGAGATCGCCGAGCACGACGCGCGCCCCTTCGGCGACGAACCGCTCGGCGATCGCGAAGCCGATCCCCTGGGCCCCGCCGGTGATCACCGCGGTTCGTCCATCAAGCAATGCCATGAGTGCACCTGCCCTTCCTGTGTGCCTGCTTAGGCGCTCGGGTAGCAACATAAAATATGATATTTCTTGTATCAAGCCAGTTGGCCATCGCCCCCATAGGAGTACGACGCATGGCAGACCCAATCGCCGACGCAGAAGTCAGTGACCAGGACTTCGGCGACATCCTCGATGCCACCCGACACTTCGTCAGGTCGGTGGTGATGCCGCGTGAGCTCGAGATCATGAACGACAACCGGGTGCCCGACGACATTCGGGACCAGGCCAAGAAGATGGGTCTGTTCGGCTACGCGATCCCCCAGGAGTGGGGCGGACTTGGACTGAACCTGGCTCAGGACGTCGAGTTGGCCATGGAGTTCGGCTACACGACGCTGGCCCTCCGGTCGATGTTCGGCACCAACAACGGCATCGCGGGCCAGGTACTGGTCGGGTTCGGCACGGACGAGCAGAAGTCTCGATGGCTCGAGGGCATCGCGGCGGGCGACGTCGTCGCCTCGTTCGCACTGACCGAACCCGGCGCCGGGTCCAACCCGGCGGGCTTGCGCACCAAGGCCGTTCGCGACGGAGCGGACTGGATCATCACAGGTCAGAAGCGGTTCATCACCAACGCACCGACCGCGGATCTCTTCGTCGCGTTCGCGCGTACGCGCCCCGCCGACTCCGACGGCCCCGGGATCGCGGTGTTCCTCGTGCCCGCCGACTCCGCGGGCGTCGAGGTCGGCGCGAAGGACGCCAAGATGGGCCAGGAAGGCGCGTGGACCGCCGACGTCAACTTCGACGAGGTGCGCGTCGGCCACGACGCACTGATCGGCGGTGCCGAGGACATCGGGTACCGCGCCGCGATGACGTCATTGGCGCGGGGACGCATCCACATCGCCGCGTTGGCGGTCGGCGCCGCCCAGCGGGCACTCGACGAATCGGTGGCCTACGCGGCGACCGCGACTCAGGGCGGCACCCCCATCGGCGACTTCCAACTCGTCCAGGCGATGATCGCCGACCAGCAGACCGGCGTGATGGCAGGCCGGGCCTTGGTCCGCGACGCCGCCCGGCTGTGGGTGTCCGGCGAGGACCGCCGCATCGCCCCGTCCACCGCCAAGCTCTTCTGTACCGAGATGGTCGGCACCGTGGCCGACCTCGCCGTTCAGATCCACGGTGGCAGCGGCTACATGCGCGACGTCGCCGTCGAGCGCATCTACCGTGACGTCCGACTCCTGCGCCTCTACGAGGGCACCAGCGAAATCCAACGTCTCATCATCGGTGGCGGTCTGGTCCGGGCCGCCCAGCGCTCGTCGTAGCCGGTCCGCCGGCCGGCGTCAGGCGATGTAGCGGATGATCGACTCCGCCACCGCCGCGGGCTTGTCGGAACCCTCGATCTCCACCGTCACCGTCATGGTCGACTGCACCGCCCCTTCGAGCTGCGTGACCGAGGTGATCTCGGCCCGCGCGCGTAGCTTCGATCCGACCTTGACCGGGGTGATGAAACGGACCTTGTTGTATCCGTAGTTGATGGCCATCGCGATGTTGCGCACCGTGTAGAGCTGGTGAGAGAAGTGCGGAAGCAGCGACAGCGTCAACAAACCGTGTGCGATGGTTCCTCCGAACGGCCCACTGGCCGCCCTCTCCGGGTCGACGTGGATCCACTGATGGTCGTCGGTGGCATCGGCGAACGTGTTCACGCGATCCTGGCTGACCTCCATCCACTCGGTCGGTCCGAGCTGACTGCCCTGTGCCGCAGCAAGCTCATCAAGATCGTCGAAAACCTTCACCGCATGTCCTCTCGAATCAAAGGTGACGGTCTGCGCCACCTGTAATACTTCTAGCCTCTCGGCCACACGCAGCACAATGACCGTTACCCACGGCCTGCGATGAGTTTGCCGAAGACGCATTTGCTCACACAAAGTCGAGCAAAACCGCGATTAATCGACACTTCTGTAAGTCGCCACAGGATTCGCCAGCCGAACCGCATCGTGTGATGCCCGTCGAGCAAGCTCAACAACCACGCCTTTTCGGTGCAGTCGGCACCGGTCGGAACACAATACTGAGTGGGCAATTCGCGCGCGTCGCGGCGAAATTACCGCACGCACGCTGCAATGTCAGTGAGAAGGCAGAAGTTCAAAAGTGAGGATGATCATGCAGGTCCCATACGTCGAATTCGAATCCCGTTACGACTTCAGAATCACGCAAAACCTGAGTTGGTGGGACCAAGAATCGCAATGCACTGTCGTGATATCCAGCCGTGCCGCCGACCCCGAACTGTGGGCGGAGTATCTGCGCGGTGCCGAACTCAGCTACCGTCGGCACGGCGTCGAACGCGCGCTCGACGTGCAGGCCATCCGCGACGGATCGGACACGCTCATGTTCTGGACGGCTCTGAACGAATCGGGCCGTGTCATCGGCGGGGTCCGCGCCAAGGGGCCCCTTAAATCCGCCGACGACTCCCATGCAGTCGTCGAATGGACGAACCACCGGGGACTCCCCGCCGTCCGCAAGATGATCACCGACCGGGTCCCCTTCGGGATCCTCGAGATGAAGTCGGCGTGGACCATCGACGATCGCGACCGCGCCCGTCCGGTCACGCGGGTACTCGCACGCAGCGGTTTTCACGCCATGGCGATGATGGACGTGCAGTTTTGCATGGCAACGTCCGCGCCCCATGTACTCGAACGCTGGCAGTCCTCGGGCGGCGTCGTCGCACCGATACCGGCCGCGCCGTATCCCGACCGGCGCTACCGTACGAAGATGATGTGGTGGGACAAACGCACCTTTGCCAATCACGCGGAGCCAGAACAAGTATCGAAGATCCTCGTTGAGACTGATGCTGTGACGAGGCTGGCGATGGCCCGGTGAATCCAAGCGAAGGGGCGGTTTGCCACCAGGTCCTTGACGTCGAGAATCGCGACGACGGGCCGGTGTTGGACACGCTCCGGGACGACGCGGCCATCGAGTTCATCGACTCCTGGCCCGCGCAAGCCGAGGCCTTGCGCCGGTTGCGCCCCGATCCAGGTCCCGACCTGCTCGGCGAGTGTCCGCGATGGGTGTATTACCCGTGGCGCCGTGCGGTGGTCAAAGTCCTGGGCCCACGGTCATTTCGACGCTTGCGGCTCGATCGCAACCGCAACCTGATCACCACCGACGAGCAGGATCGGCTCGCTGGACTGCGGGTCGGCGTCGTCGGGCTCAGTTCCGGCCACGTCATCGCCCACACACTCGCCGCACAAGGACTCTGCGGCACGCTCCGACTCGCCGACTTCGACGAACTGGAACTGTCGAATCTGAACCGAGTTCCTGCGTCCGTCTTCGATCTCGGGGTCAACAAGGCGACGGCGGCGGCACGCAGAATCGCCGAACTGGACCCGTACCTGACGGTCGAGGCGGTGCCGACCGGCCTGACCATCAGCGGCGCAAGCGCGTTCCTCGAGGGCCTCGACGTCGTCATCGAGGAGTGCGACTCGCTCGACGTGAAGGCGTTGGTGCGCGAACAGGCGCGGGCCCGTCGACTACCCGTGCTGATGGCCACCAGCGACCGCGGCCTGGTGGACGTGGAACGGTTCGACCTCGAACCGCAACGGCCGATCTTCCACGGCTTGCTGGGCGACCTTGACACCGCAACCCTGGCGGGACTGAGTAGCGCACAGAAGGTTCCCTACGTACTGCGGCTCGTCGAGGCGGGTGGGCTCACTGCGCGAGCCGCTGCGTCGATCGTCGAGGTCGGGCACACCCTCGCGACGTGGCCCCAGCTGGCGGGTGACGTCACCATCGGCGCAGCCGCCATGGCCGAGGCGGTGCGCAGAATAGGTCTGGGTGAACCACTCGCGTCGGGTCGGGTGCACCTCAACGTCGGCGCCGCCCTCGATCGGCTGGCCCAACCAGAGCCGCCCCCTGCGACCGAGGAAGACGTCGACGACGAACCCGCAGCCCCGTCGGACGCGCTCGCCTCCATCGTGTGGGCGGCCCACCGCGCCCCGTCGGGCGGCAACATCCAGCCATGGCACCTTCGGACGACCCCCGACTCGGTGACTGTGTGCCTGGCGCCCGAGTTCACGTCGGCCATCGACATCGGGTTTCGCGGCAGCGCCGTGGCCGTTGGCGCCGCCGCCTTCAACGCACGCGCCGCCGCCGCGGCCACCGGATACGCCACAAAGGTGACCTACGAGGAACCAGCGGAAAACTGGCCGATGACGGCACACGTCCAGCTCTCCGCCGGCGCCGATCCAGAGCTCGCCCGCTTTTACCCCGCGCTGCTACGCCGGGAGACGAACCGGCGTCACGGTGCACCCGCCGCGCTGACGGACCGCACCCGGCAGGCACTGACGCGCGCCGCCCAACAGGAGGGTGCGCAGCTGCACATACTCGCCGCACGGCACGAAATAGCCACGGCCGCTGAGATCTTCGCCGCGGCCGACCGCATCCGGTACCTGACGCCGCGCCTGCACGCCGACATGGCGGCGGAACTTCGCTGGCCCGGCGACGACGCCGCGGACACCGGAATCGACGTCCGCAGCCTGGAACTCGGACCCGGCGGGTTACTAACCCTCGACATCCTGAAGCGACCAGCGGTGATGAAGGCACTGTCGGAGTGGGACGGAGGCCAGGCGCTCAGCGCGGAGACTCACGCCCATATCGTGGCAAGCACCGCGCTTGCGCTGGTGACCGTCGACGGCGTCGAGCTCGCCGACTACGCACAGGGCGGATCCGCTGCCGAGGCGGTGTGGATCACCGCCCAGGATCTCGACCTCGCGGTCCAACCGATCTCGCCAATCTTCCTCTATGCACGGCGCGAGGACGACCTCCATGACCTCTCAGTGGAGCACGCACAGACGCTGGCGGAGTTGAGCAAGCGGTTCCGCAAGCTCACAGGCGCCACACAGCGGTCACCGGTTCTGGTGCTCAGGCTCGCGGTTGCCCCACCACCGTCGGTCAAGAGTCGGCGCCGACGGCTCACGATCGGCGTCGCCGACGGATAGGCTTTCTCGGATGTCCACCGAAAGTTCGCATCTCAGCCTGGAGCGATTGGTCACAACCGTCGCCGTGCGGTTGATGGCTGCGAACGCGGCGACGTCCGTAACGGTCAGCCAGGAAGTGCTCGGCGTCCTCGTCAAGTACTTCGACGTGGACTTCAGCTTCCTTCGGTACAACGACCACGCCATTCGTGCGTCCATCCTCATAGCGGAATGGCCTGTCCGACCTGACATCCCGGATCCAGATCCGCTGGGGGTCGTGTACTTCGCCGACGCCGATCCCGTCTTCGCGGAGTCCGAGCACGGCAAGAAGCCCCTGGTGTTTCGTCCCGATGACGAGGACTATCAAAAGCGCATCGAGGAAGGGCGCAACATTCCCCAAACCTCCATGGCGGCAGCGCCATTGGTGTCGGGCGACTTGACGACCGGCGTCGTCGGGTTCGTGAAGATCGGCGACAGGAAGTGGGGCGAGGACGAACTCAACGCCTTGGAAGCCATCGGATCGCTATTCGCACAGGTCCAGGCTCGGGTGAAGGCCGAGGAGCAGCTTCGTCATCTCGCAGAACACGACGACCTGACCGGGGTGTACAACCGCCGGGCACTCCTGGCCCACCTGGAAACCCGTTTGGCACCAGGACGTCCCGGTCCGGTAACGGTCCTGTTCTTCGACATGGATCGCCTGAAGACCATCAATGACTACCTCGGTCACACCGCCGGAGACTGGTTCCTCCGGATACTGTCCGAACGCCTCCAGCAGCGGGCCGAACCCGGCAGCGTCATCGCACGACTCGGCGGCGACGAATTCATCGTGATTCCGCCCGCTCCGCTGTCCGTAACGGCGGCCGAACAGTTGGGCCACGAACTCTTGGGGGTGCTACGCGAACGCGTCGCGCTGGACGGGGAACAGCTGACCCGCACAGTCAGTATCGGAGTGGCACAAGGGATGCCGGGTAGGGACACGACCGAGGATCTGTTGCGCCGAGCCGACCACGCATTGCTGACCGCCAAGGGTTCGGGAGGCAATCACGTCGCCGTCTACTCCGCCGAGACCTCGCTCGAGACCGAATACCGCACCGATATCGAACTGCACCTTGCGACGGTGATCGAGACTGGTGCGCTGTTCCTGCGTTACCTGCCCGAGGTGGACATGCGCACTGGCGAGGTGCTCGCCGCGGAGGCATTGGTGCGCTGGAATCATCCCACCCGTGGGCTGATATCGCCCGCGTCGTTCATCCCCGTCGCCGAATCCATCAACCTGGCAGGGGAATTGGGTCGCTGGGTGATGCGCACTGCGTGTGCGGAGTTCGCCGGCTGGCGTGCGCAGGGCGTAGGGCTTGGCACCGTGCTCCGCATGAACGTATCGCCTGTGCAGCTCGTCACCGACGGATTCGCCGACTCCGTGGCGGCGATCATGGCTGAGTTCGGGCTAGACCGGGGTTCGATCTGCCTGGAGATCACCGAAAGCGTCGTCGTGCAGGACATCGACACCACCAGAATCACGCTCGCGGGCCTCAAGAAGGCAGGCGTACAGGTGGCGATCGATGACTTCGGGACCGGCTACAGCGTGCTCTCCCACTTGAAGTCGTTGCCGGTTGACGTGCTGAAGATCGACAGGAGTTTCGTTACCGATCTCGGCTCGAATCCGGACGATCTCGCCATCGTGCGCGCCATCATCGCGCTCGCCGAGGCGTTCGGGCTGCAGCTCGTCGCAGAGGGCGTGGAAACCCAGGCCGCCGCAATCACTCTGCTACGCCACGGCTGTCACCGGGCTCAGGGGTTCTTGCTCTCCCCTCCGCTCAGTGGAGCTGAGTTGGGCGCCTTACTTGCCAAGGGGCGAATCTCAACGCAGTTTTCCGCAACTCCCAGCGCCTGACGGCAAGGAACGCGGCTCCCGCATGGCGTCGTGCAGTTGCCGGCCTGAGGCAGTGCACACGGGCCGTCCGGGCCCAGCGGTGTCGAGCAGCTCGATTCGCCGGAATCGGCTGGCGGCCGGTCCCACGACGGAGACCTGCAGATCGTCCGAGCACGGCGGCAGCACGTCGGAGTCCGCTACGAACGGATCGCTGGAGGTGATGACCAGTCCGAAGCGCACCCCTACGGCGAGCGGGCCGTCCGACGTGGCAAGCATGACCCCGACGATCCGTCCATCTTCGAAGACGAGGCGCTCCAGGGGGCTCGCGTCGTAAACGTCGATGTCGCGTTCGCGTACCCGGTCGACCATCCAGTCGGAGAGCGCGTAGTCACCGGTCATCTCGGCGGGGTTGATCGATCCGATGGCCTGGACCTCCAACGATTGGCCGTCGCTGGCGCGCATCTGCGTGGTTCGCCATCCCGACACTTTCGAGAAGACCATCCCGTACGGCGACGCCAAGCACTGAGCGTTCCAATCGGGCAGCCGTGATCCGACGAATGGTTCGACGGTGTCGTGCGTCGATATCGCGCGCGCGCTGCGGACCGTGAGGCGGGCGTCCTCGGGATGCCCGCTCGGCGCGAGATCCTCCGACAGGGCAGTGAAGTACTCGTCCGTCTCCACGTCGAGGGCGGACCGCGACCAGCTACGAAGAAATCCTCCGACTCGCTGTTGCACGGAAACGGCCGCGGGCGTCTCATCGCGCTCGATGGACGGGGCCGCGACCAGGACCTCACCTCCGGCGTCCGCCGCCGCGATGGCACTGGCCAAGGCGCCGATCCCGGCACCTACGCATGCAACGTCAACTTCGATATCCCACATGTGCGCTATCCCCTCGGAATTGCGTTTCGATACGGGGGTGAATATTCGGGCGGCCCACCGTCCACTCGATGGACAACTCAGCCGACCCTGTGGTGCGGCGATTGCTCCGCACCTTGAATGCCACTCCCGGCACGCAGGATGCGCTCGTGAGTTTGGCCAGTGACCGTGAAATGGGAGCTGCCACGGCCCGCGCGGGTACTCGAGGGGTTTGCCGGTGCGGACCATGGCAACACCGGGAAGTTACCCGGTCGGGCGTTCGCGCGAAGCCGGAAGACCGCCTCGGACGTGCTGCTAACTGCTTCGGGGAGTCCCGACTGGCTCACCTCCAGCTTCAGACCATGAGTCATCACAATGATTACAGTACATACCTTTGGAATGTTATGCACCGCTAAATCTGACTTTCAGTCTGTAGCAAAATTGGGTACGCGCGGGACCAGAATGTGGTGGAACCAGCAACCACCCCAGCTGCGCAAGAACGGGCGCACGCGGACGGAAGGCGGTAGCGCTCAATGTCGACGTGTTTGACGGGAAATCCAGTCCACACGGCTCGAAATCATGCGCGCGGCCGATCACGAATTCGGCGACATCCTCACACACAGAATGCGACAAAAGGTGCCATGTATCCGCATCTCCAGTCGAGAATCCGCTGGCGAAGGCATTTGTCGAGCAGTGGGTGGAGCTTGCCCAGATCTCGGTCGATCAGCTGCCGACGCCTGCGGCGTTGACGTTGACACGCTGATCGACGTCTCCGACCTCGTCGCGCCGCCGACATCTGTGAGTACACGGCGCGGCCAGCCCCGAAGTGCTCATTCGGTCGGTCCGTCCGACGGATTTCAGGCAAAGGGTCTTCGGCGCCCGGATCGCGCGTTTTGGCTTACCCGTTCGCCAGACCGCCGACGATGGCGGCCTCGTGGCGGCCAGCAATCCTGCGACAGTCGGTCGCATCGTCCTCTCGACGTGTGTCGGCCTACGCCAGACGAGCGCGGTCAACGAACCGAAGACACCGATCGACGACCTGGAGGCAGCCCGGCCGTCGATGCTCTCCGGGTTTGCCGCGCCGAACTCGCGATCAGAAAGCCGCACCATTGGGCGGCGGCAATCTATGATTCTCAAAAATGGGAAACGCTATCGGACGGGATTGACTGAGGTATGCCAGGATGGTGCGCCAAGCCCGATCGGAAGCCACTAGGCACAAGATCATCGACTCAGCTGTCGACCTGATCAACGAGGTCGGGTACCCCGCCGCCGGCCTAGCCGACATCATCGAGCGCGCAGAGCTGACCAAGGGCGCACTGTATTACCATTTCGACTCCAAGGAAGCGCTGGCCACCACCATCATCGAAGACGGCGGCATGAAGATGCTCGTCGCCTTTCAGGAGGCGTGCAGGGCGGGCTCGCCGTCGATGGAAAACGTCATTCACGGCGTGTTCATGGTCTCGGACATCATCAACAGCGACGGACTCGCCCGGGCCGCCTCGCGCTTGTTGCGCACGTTCGGCGGATTCAACACCGCCGCCAAGAGCACCTACGCCATGTTCGTCGCCGAGATGATCAGCAGTGTCACGACTGCAATCGCAGAAGGCGACCTGCGCCCCGACATCGATCCCGAAATCATGGGACGCGCGGTCGTCGCGTCCCTACTCGGGGCCGAAATGCTCTCCACCGCGCTTTCTGATGGCGACGATCTCAACAAGCAGATCACCAATACGTGGGAACTGCTGCTCCCGGCGATCGTGCAGGCGGACTCGTTGAACTACTACCTCGAGTTCCTGACCCGCCAGTCGTCGCACGCGTCGACGGCTCGTCCGCAATCGTCGTCGCAGTTCGACGAACGTCAGCCGGCACGCAAAGCGCTCTAGCACCACCCGCGCCGGCAGCGCTGCAGTATCACCGACGACGTTTGCCGTGACTCGCCATATCGTCGCCTTTCCGCGCATCTGAACATTGCCGTGTGTTGCATGCCACACCCTTACCGGGCATCAGAGTTCGGTCGCTAGGTTTGACGGATGGATCTGGCATGGTCGGACACCGATATCGAGTTTCGCGACGAGGTTCGTGCATTCCTTCGGGAACGGCTTACACCGGAACTCCAGCAGGCGGGCCGACTGATGACCAGCGTTTACAGCGATCACGACGCAAGCTTGCGCTGGCAACAGATCCTGCACGAGCGCGGCTGGGCGGCGCCGGCGTGGCCGGTGGATTACGGCGGCTGCGATTGGAGCCTGACGCAGCACTACATCTTCAGCCGAGAGTCGACGCTCGCGGGTGCTCCGTCGTTGTCGCCGATGGGCATTCGCATGGTTGCGCACGCGATCGTCGCCTATGGCACGTCGGCGCAGAAGGACTATTTCTTGCCGCGCATCCTCACCGGCGAGGTGTTCTTCTGCCAGGGCTACTCCGAACCGGAGGCCGGTTCGGACCTTGCGGCACTGTCGATGTCCGCGGTGGACGACGGCGAGGACCTGGTGTGCACGGGCAGCAAGATCTGGACGACGCACGCCCGCGAGGCGAACTGGATGTTCGCCTTGGTCCGCACGTCACGGACGGCCAAGAAGCAGCAGGGCATCACCTTCGTGCTGATCGACATGACGTCACCAGGCATTCAGATCCGCCCGCTCGTCATGACCTCGGGTGAGGAGGTCCAGAACCAGGTGTTCTTCGACGACGTGCGCGTCCCGAAGACCAACGTGATCGGCGAAATCGACGACGGCTGGACCGTCGCGAAGTACCTGTTGGAGTTCGAGCGCGGCGGTGGCGCCAACTCCCCCGCCCTGCAGGTGTTGGCCGAAGAGGTCGCCACCGCGGCCGCCGGCCAACCCGGGCCCGACGGAGGCCCGCTCCTCGACGACCCCGCGTTCGCCCGCAAGCTGGCAGATGCGCGAATACGCGCCGAAGTACTCGAAATCCTCGAATACCGGACGCTGGCCACACTCGCGGGTGGCGGCCATCCGGGCTCGGCGTCGTCGATGTTGAAGATCCTGTCCACCGAACTCAGCCAGTCCCTGACCGAGCTGGCGATGGAGGCGGCCGGACCCCGCGGGCGCGCCTATCAGCCACACGCCACCCACCCGGGCGGCCCTGTCGCGGGCTACGAGCCACCGCCGGACGGATACGTCAGCGGCGAGCCGTGGCAGGCGGTGGCGCCGTTGCGTTACCTCAATGACCGGGCGGGCTCAATCTACGCCGGCAGCAACGAGATTCAACGCAACATCCTGGCCAAAGCGGCGCTGGGGCTCTGATGGACTTCACCCTCTCCCACGAGCAGCACATGCTCCGCGACGGACTGAACAAGTTCCTGGCGACGCGCTACGACCTCGACAAGAGCAGAACGGCCGTCAAGACCGGACCGGGCTGGCAGCCCGACATCTGGAAGGCGTTCGCCGAGGAGCTCGGGATTCTCGGTGCCGTCCTGCCCGAGGACGTCGGGGGCATCGGCGGCGGATCCGTCGAACTCATGGTGATCGCCGAGGCACTGGGCTACGCACTGGTCGTGGAACCCTACGTGGACACCGCCGTGGTGGGCGCCGGCCTGCTTCGCCGGGCCGGCGGCGCCCCAGCGCACGAGCTGCTCGAAGGCATCATCGAGGGCGCGGCGATCGTCACCCTGGCGGCTGCGGAGGCGGCGTCGGGCGACCACTGGGCAGACGTGACCACCACCGCTCGCCGTGACGGATCCGATTGGGTACTCACGGGTTCCAAGATCATGGCGGTCGGCGCCCCGCTGGCGACGCACCTCCTGGTGACCGCCGCAACCCCCGGTGGCACGTCGCTCTTCCTGATCGACCGCACTCGGGTCGGACCCGGCCTCGACATCCACGCGTTCCGCACGGTCGACGACCGCCGCGCCGCCGACCTCGTGTTGACCGAGCTGCGGCTGCCCGCCGATGCGTTGCTGGGCGACGAGGGGCAGGCGTGGCCGTCCATCGAGACCGCCCGCGACGAGGGCGCGGCCGCCGTGTGCGCGGAGGCCGTCGGCTGCATGCGGAAGGTGTTGGCCGACACGGTCGAATACTGCAAGCAGCGCACGCAGTTCGGGCAGCCGATCGGCAGCTTCCAGGCACTCGCACACCGCATGGTCGACATGCACATGGAGGTCGAGCAGTCGATCGCCGCCGTGTACCTGGCGGTGCTCAACCTCGAGGCCGAGCCGAGGGTTCGGGCCAGGGCGGTCTCGGCGGCGAAGGCCACCGTCGGACGGGCCGCGCGCTTCGTCGGCCAGAACACCGTACAACTGCACGGCGGCATGGGCATGACCGAGGAACTGGCCATCGGGCATTACTTCAAGCGGCTCACCGCGATTCAGTTCGAGTTCGGGTCCACCGACCACCACATCACCCGGTATGCGAGGCTGACCCGAGAGTGAGCGTCCGCGGTTGGGTGCTGTTCGCCGCGATGAGCATCATCTGGGGCATCCCGTACCTCTTGATCAAGATCGCGGTCGAGGGCGTGTCCGTGCCCGTCCTGGTGCTGGCTCGTACGGCGATCGGTGCCGCAGTGCTGTTGCCGCTGGCGCTCTCTCGGCCCGCGTGGGCGCCCGTGCTCAAACACTGGAAGCCCGTGCTCGCCTTTGCGTTCTTCGAGATGATCGCCGCCTGGCTTCTGTTGTCGGACGCCGAGCGTTACCTCACCAGTTCGCTGACCGGACTGCTGATCGCGGCTGCCCCCATCATCGCGGCCGTACTCGACCGGTTCACCGGCGGGGAACGCCGCTTGGGTATCAAGCGGATCGCCGGGCTCGGCGTCGGACTTGCGGGCGTCGCGGTGCTCGCCGGTCCCGAACTTGGCGGCGGCTCCGCGTGGCCCGTCATCGAGGTGCTGTTGGTCGCGACCTGCTACGCGATCGCGCCGCTGGTGGCAGCCCGCTACCTGGCCGACGTGCCGACACTCCAACTGACGGCGGCCTGTCTCGGCGTCGCCGCGCTGGTGTACGCGGCGCCCGCGGCGGCGACGTGGCCCGACGAAACCCCCTCCACGCAAGTCCTGTTGGCGCTCGCCGCATTGGCGGTGGTGTGCACGGCCCTCGCCTTCCTGGTGTTCTTCGCCCTCATTCGCGAGGTCGGTGCATCTCGCGCACTCGTATTCACCTACGTCAATCCGGCTGTCGCGCTGTTCGCAGGAGTGCTGGTGTTGAACGAGCCGGTCACCCACTGGCACCTCGCGGGGTTGGCCTTGATCCTGACTGGGTCGGTGCTGGCGACCCGGCGGTCCGGCACGGTGCCCCCTACGACTGCTGCGCCGCCAGCCCTGCGCTGACCAGTTCCTCGGTCGCGACGAACTTCGCCCTCGGCCGCTGCTCCGCCGCACCGCGCGTGCGCTCGACCTCGTCGATCGCGCGCCACCCCTGCCACGAAATCGGCGTGGCTCTCCGGTCAATCAACAACGCGCGCAACGCTTCTCGGTCGGCAACCGTCCGGTCCAGGACCCCCGCGATGAAGTCGTCCCAGAGCGCACCAACGGTTTCCTCGGCGCACGCCCGGTTGGTGCCGATGACACCGCGTGGGCCGCGCTTGATCCACCCGGTGACGTAGGCACCGGGCACGGGTCTGCCCACGTCGTCGACCACGCGGCCCCCATCGTTGGGCACCGTGCCGGTGGCCTCGTCGAACGGAATTCCGTCGATGGGATCGCCGCGATACCCGATCGATCGGAGTACCAGCCCCGCGTCGATCACTTCACCATCGGCCAACCGCAGGCCCTCCGCGCGGTGCGTTCCCACCACTTCTGCCGGAGTCGCCCCGAACCGGAACACGATTCGCTTGTTGCCGGGTGTCGTCGAGCGGGCGGCGTAGTCGCGGGCCAACTCGACCTTGAACGAGGTCTCCACGTCGACGTCGTCGAGATCGGCGCCGTCGACGTCGGCGCCGTCGATCACGACGTCGACGCCGTCGAGCCGGCTCAAGGCGAGCAGCTCGCCCACCGAGTACGCCGCGTCCCGCAATCCGCGCCGGCCGACGATGACGACCTCCTCGACGGCGTTGTGCCGCAACGCATCCAACGCGTGTTGAGCAGCGTCAGTGATACCGAGTGAGGTATCCCTCACTCAGAGCGCCGCCCCGACCGCGTAGATGACGGCGTGATGGTGGGCCAATAGGTCTTCGTGCGTGACCTCGCGGCCCACCTCGACGTTGAGGTGGCAGCCAAATCGCTTGTCGGCGAAGACGTGTTCGAAGACCTTGACGATGGACTTGGTGTGCTGGTGGTCGGGTGCCACGCCGGCGCGCACCAGTCCGAACGGTGTCGGCAGGCGTTCGAACATGTCGACTTGCACGCCGTCGACGTCGATGAGTCCGGCCGCCGCGTAACAGGCGGCGGGGCCAGATCCGACGATCGCCACCCGCAGTGCGCCCGGCACGACCCCCGCCCGCGCGGGCGGTTGCGGGGCCGTATCGGGTTCGAGCGGGTGACGATCGAAGTATGCGGCGTTGAAGCCCTTGAACGGCTTCAGATGCGGGGGCAGGTCCTCGTCGTAGTGGATGGCGTCGACGGGGCACTCGTCGAAGCACGCCCCGCAGTCGATGCAGGACTCCGGGTCTATGTAGAGCATCTCGGTCCCGGTCGTCTCACCCGGCCCGCCCACCGGCCGTATGCAGTCGACCGGACACACCGGTACACAACTGGCGTCCTTGCAGCAGTTCTGCGTGATCACGTAGGCCACGGCGATCCCCCTTCCAATCGTCCGTAGCATACTGGACAACTGTCCAAGTTAGCCGTGCGTCCGTGTGGTCAAATCGCGTCGAATCGGGCCGCCAAGCCACGTCCGTCCAGCGAATTCGCAGTTCCAGCAATGCCGCACTCATTTCATTGCGAACCCTCGTCCATTCCGATAATCTGGACACATGTCCAGTTCGGTCGTGACGCATGTCACTCGTTTGCGGGACCCACACGCCCAGCACACGCATACCTGCCGACGCGTGTTCGGTGCGGCCGCCGCCATGCTCGACGAATCCGCGCAGACCGACGTCTCGGTGCCCGCGCTCGCAAAGCGCGCCAGGATTGCGCCGGCCGCCCTGCGTGCGCACTTCCCCTCGCTCGACGCGATGTTCGCCGAGCTCTACCTGAACCGCATCACCGAGCTGCCGCTGGTGGTCGATCCGATGGCGTGCGTTCAAACGCGCGTGAGCGACCAGTTGCGCGCCGTCACGCTAGTCGTCGCCGACGAGCCGCGACTCGCCGTTGCATGCACCCGCGCGCTAATGCGTAACGGCGACGCCGCAGTCGCCGAGGCACGCACCCGCATTGCCGCCGAGGTGCGCCGACGCATCGCCGCCGCGCTGGGTACCGGCGCTTGGCCCGAAGTGCTCGAGACGTTGGAGACGCTGTTCTGGGGTGCCCTGCTCCAGGTGGAGTCACGCGTCGTTACCCATCGGGCAATGGCCAACCGGCTTGACACCATGCTCGCGCTGATCCTGCCGGAGGCCGATCAGCTCATCCTTCCCGAGGCCGGAAATTAGCGACGCCGAGCACAAGGTGACCTGTCCACTGTGCGAGGCGATGTGCGGGCTGACGGTGCGGGTGTCCGACGGTCGTGTCCGCGACGTCCGGGGCAATCGGGACGACGTCTGGTCGCGGGGGCATCTATGTCCGAAGGGCGCGTCACTCGGCCAGGTGCATCACGACCCCGACCGGCTCCGACTTCCGTTGATCAAGAAGCGAAACGGCGACCACGAGGCCGTGTCGTGGGACGACGCGCTCGCCGAATGCGAACGCGTGCTGAGACCGGTGCTCGACGCGCATGGCGCCCGGGCGCTGACGGTGTACATCGGCAATCCCGTCGCTCACAACATCGGGCTGAGCTTGCACGTCGGTGCGCTCATCGGCTTCGGTCAGGCCGCGGGCATGCAGGCGTACTACACACCTGGCACCGTCGACCAGTGGCCGCTCAACGTGGTCAGCGCGCTGGTGTTCGGCGGCATGTGGAACGGGCCGATACCCGACCTCGCGCACACCGACCACCTCGTGGTCCTCGGGGCGAATCCGTCTGCGTCACAAGGTTCGATGTTGTCGGCACCCGACATCATGGGTGAGCTCGACGCGATCGCCAAGCGCGGCAAGGTCGTGGTGGTCGACCCCCGACGCACCCAAACCGCACAGCGCGCCACCGAGTGGATACCCATCCGTCCGGGCACCGATGCGCTGCTGCTCTTCGCGATCCTGAACTCATTGGCGGACAACGACTGGATTCGCCGACCGGACCATCTTCGCGATCGCGTCACCGGACTCGACGAGGTCGTCGCCTTGGCGAAACCCTTCACGCCGGAGCGGGTCGCCGCCCCGACAGGGATCTCCGCACGCTCGATCCGCCGAATGGCCGAGGAACTCGCACACGCCGAGCGGCCGGTGCTCTACGGCCGAATCGGCACCTGCACACAGGAATTCGGCACGCTCTCCACGTGGTTGGTGTTCGTCCTCAACGCAGCAATCGGTGCCCTCGACAGCATCGGAGGCGCCGTCTTTCCCAAGCCCGCGGTCTGGTCGCAGATGTTCATGAAACCCCCGGACCAGCCAGCGCAAGGCTGGCAGTTCGGCAGGTTCCACAGCCGGGTGCGCGGATTTCCCGAAGTCTTCGGTCAGTTCCCGATCAGCTGCCTCGCCGAGGAGATCGACACGCCGGGCGACGGCCAGTTGCGTGCGCTGGTCACGGTGGCAGGCAACCCCGTGATCTCCGCACCCGGCGCGCAGCGGCTCGATTCCGCACTCGGCTCGCTCGACGCGATGATCTCGATCGACAACTGGCTCAACGAGACGACCCGCTACGCCGACGTCATTCTGCCGGGCCTGTCGCCGCTGGAGCGGCCGCACTCCGACGACCTGTACTGGGCGTACTCGACCGCGTCCTGTCTCAAGTGGTCCGGCGCCGTGTTCGCCCCCGAACCGGACCGCCCGGCGGAATGGGAACTGCTTCTTCGCCTTGCGGGTTCGTTGTTCGGCACAGCGGTACCCGACGTCGACGTGCCGGCCATCGACGACCTGTACGTCGGCGGCCTGGTGGCCACGATGTGCACACAACCCCATTCGCCGCTGACCGGGCGCGACCCGCAAGAAGTCATGGCCGCACTCCCCGACCGCGGCCCGGCACGCCTGGTGGACTTGGGCATTCGGCTGGGCCCGTGGGGTGACGACCTCGGTCTCAGTCCCGGCGGCCTGACACTGGCCGCCATCCGCGACCATCCCGACGGGCTGCGACTGGACGAACTCTCGGGCGGTCGGATCGACGACGTCGTCACCACTCCTTCGGGACGCGTCGAGCTCTTCCACGCTCATCTGGCCAACGACGTTCCGCGTCTGCTGGCCCGGCTGGACCGGAAAACTCCCGAGTTCGTCCTGACGAGTCGACGCCACCTCCGATCGAATAACTCCTGGCTGCACAACGTCCCTGCGCTGATGCGCGGCAAGGACAGGTGCACCCTGCTCGTCCATCCAGTCGACGCGGCGCGCGTCGGCCTGCGGACGGGTGACGTTGCGGAGGTCGCCACTTCGGAGGGGGTCCTCACCGTGGCCGCCGAGGTCAGCGACGAAGTGATGCCGGGTGTGGTCTGCCTCCCACACGGTTGGGGACATGGCCGAACGGGCACCCGGCTCGACACCGCCAACGCACACCCGGGCGTGAACTCCAACCTGCTCAATCCCCCGGACCTGATCGACGTCCCCAGCAACACACAGGTGGTCAACGGCGTTCCATGCACGGTCCGCAGCGTCGCCGTCGCCGCTCAAACCTGAAGGGGCCGTCAGGCCTTGGCGAGCTGCTTCTGCTCGTAGAGCTTCGCCCACTCCTTGCGCGGGCGGATCGACACGTCGACGTCGGTCGCCGTGGCGCGTAGCGCACCAACGGTGGCCTGCTCCTTCGGCGTATGCGCGAACGGGTCCCAGCCGAAGAACCGGCAGGAGTTCTCCCACGTGATCTTGTTGATGTCGGAGTCGTCCGCACCCGCGGCGTTGAGTTCGGCGAGCACCTGTTCCGGCGCGTCCGGCCAGAAGCAGTCCGAGTGCGGGTAGTCGCACTCCCAGGCGATGTTGTCGATGCCGATCTCGTGGCGCAGTTTCAACGACGTCTTGTCGGTGACGTAGCAGGCCAGCGAATGCTCGCGGAACACGTCGCTGGGCAGCTTGTCACCGAAGTCGCGGCGCAGCCACTTCTGGTTCGTGTAGTGGCGGTCACTGCGATCCAAGTAGAAGGGAATCCAACCGATTCCGCCCTCGGAGAAGGCGAACTTCAGATCGGGATAGTTGCGCATCGCCGGACCCCACAGCAGGTCCTGGGCACACATGGCCGAGATCTGCGTGGCGAGGATGATGAGGTTGTCGATCGGCGCGTTCGGCGCCATGCTGATCGCCCCGAAACCAGTGCCGATGTGCAGACACATCACAACTTGTTCTTCCGAGAGCGTCCGGAAGACCGGGCCCCAGTAGTCCTCGTCGTGGTAGCTCGGCAGGCCTTCGAGGTGCGGTAGTTCGGGCATGGTGACGGCGCGGCAGCCCTTGGCCGCGACCCGGCGGATCTCGGCGCACATGGCCTCGGGATTCCACGTCGGCAGCACCGCGATCGGAATGAAGCGGCCCGGGTAGCTTCCGGCCCATTCGTCGATGTGCCAGTCGTTGTAGGCCGACACCATCACCAGCGTGACCGGCTCCTGGTGCATGTTGAGGTGCCGAGCCGAGAACCCCGTGAACGTCGGGAAGCACATCGACGCGAGGATGCCATTGCGGCTCATGTCCCGCACGCGCTGGTGCACGTCGTAGACGCCGGGGCGCATCTCCGCGAACCCGGCAGGGTCGCGGCCCCACTCCTCGGCCGGCCACGACACCACGGCGTTGAGTCCGCTGACGCCCTGCGGCCTGCCCTGGTACATCCACTGGTCGACGCCCTTGTCGTCGGTGACGACGATGGGCGCCTCGGCCTTGTACTTGGCGGGCACGTGGTTGAGGAACATGTCGGGCGGCTCGACGACGTGGTCGTCGATGCTCACCAGGATCATGTCGTCCTTGTTCATTTCGGGTCCTCGCAGGCTGTCTTGAATGGGCGTGGCCATGGGCTTACTCAACTAGTACTCTCGGTTTTCGTGACCGTCTCTGCGCTTTCGGACAGAGGTTTAGCCGAATCGGCCAATCTGTCATCTCCGGCCCGCCCTGTGATCGAGCTGCGCCGCGGCGGGCGGGCGCTCGCCGGCAGCTACCTCTACGAAGGCGACGGGCTGATCACCGGCTGGCACTCGCACGAGGTGCATCAGATCGAGTACGCACTGCACGGCCTCGTCGAGGTGGAGACCGACTCGGCACACTATCTGCTTCCCCCGCAGCAGGCGGCGTGGATACCCGTCGGCTTGGAGCATCAGGCGGTCATGAACCCCGACGTCAAGACCGTGGCGGTGATGTTCGATCCGACACTCATCCCGGATGCGGGTGACCGCGCGCGGATCATCGAGGTGTCACCACTGATCCGCGAAATGATGATCTATGCGCTGCGCTGGCCCATCGACCGAGCGCGCGGCGACGACACCTCCGATGGCTTCTTCCGCACGTTGGCTCATCTGGTGTCCGAGGCCCTCGACCACGAAGCACCGCTGAGCCTCCCCACGTCGGCGAACCCGATCGTGTCGGCCGCGATGGCCTACACCAAGGAACACCTCGACGCCGTGACGGCCGACGACGTCAGCCGGGCAGTCGCCGTCTCGGAGCGCACGCTGCGTCGCCTGTTTCAGGACACGCTCGGATTGTCGTGGCGGACGTACCTGCTCCAAGCCCGGATGATGCGCGCCATGGCGCTGCTGACCGCGCCCGGCCAGTCGGTGCAGGCGACGTCGTCGGCCGTCGGCTTCGAGAGCATGAGTTCCTTCACGCGGTGCTTCACACAGTTCTGCGGTGAGACACCGTCCGCCTATCGCCGGCGGGTCAGCGGATCGACGCTGTGATCTCAGGCAGTCGTCCAATATCCTTCCGCCGAGATGACTGCCGCACGAATCGACCTCATCCACGAACTAGTGTCGAGCGCCGCCGACCTGGCTCCCGATCGGCTCGCCATCGTCGCTCCCGACGGAACCCCGACGACCTTCGCCGAGTTCGATCGCCAAGTGCGCTCGGTGGCAGGGTGGGTGTCCGCCAGGACACACCGCAACGGTCGCGTCGCCGTCATCGCGGACAACGGCGCGTGCTACGCCCGGCTGTACTACGGCGTGCCCCGATGCGGACGCATCCTCGTGCTGATCAACCAGCGACTCGGCGTAGACGAGCAGGTCGTCCAATTGGCCGCCGCCGAGCCAACCGTCGTCGTCGGTGACGCGTCCTATCTCGCCGCCCTGCCGCGCATTCCGTCGGTCGAGCACGTCGTTGCATTCGAAGACACCGAATGGCAACGCGGACAATGTGATTCAGGGGAACTCGACGACACCGTCCAACCTGACGACCCGGCGTGGTTGCTGTTCACCAGCGGCTCGACGGGCACACCGAAAAGCGTGATCCACACCCACCGCTCGATCACCACTGCAGTGCGGGGCACCATCGCGGGCCGGTCCGTGCGCTCGGGCGGGGTGTATCTGCTGCCCTTCCCGATGTGCCACATCGCCGGGTACAACATGCTGGTGCACCACGCTGCGCGCTCGACGGTGCTGCCCGTCCCGACGTTTCGTCCCGAGCTCTTCGCCGCCGCGGTCAACGCCCACGGCGTCACGTCCTGCTCGCTTGCGCCGACCATGCTGCACAGCCTGCTGGGCTACCTCGACGAGTCGGGCACGGAGCTGCCAACGCTGCGCGAGATCGCCTACGGCTCAGCGGCCATCCCGGCAGATCTGCTGCGCCGGGCGATCGGCCGACTCGACGTCGACTTCCATCAGGGCTACGGCATGACCGAAACTGGTGGGAACGTAACCTTTCTCGGGCCCGCCGAGCACCGCGCCGGGGCGCAGGGCGACCCGTCGGTGCTCGCCAGCGCGGGTCGGCCGCACGGCGAGGTGGAGCTCCGCATCGCCGACGATTCGGGCGAGATCCTGCTTCGCGGTGCGCAAGTCGCCCCAGGGCTCACGCCTGCCTCGGCGGACGGATGGTTTCACACCGGCGACGTCGGACGCATAGACGATGCGGGCCGGCTGGTGGTGGTCGACCGGCTCAAGGACGTCATCATCACGGGCGGCGAGAACGTTTCGTCGCGCGAGGTGGAGGACGTGCTGTCCGGCCATCCCGACGTCGACGTGGTGGCCGTGGTCGGCGTGCCCGACGACTACTGGGGCGAGGCGATCTGCGCGGTCGTCGTCCCACGGCCCGCAAGCAATCCATCGGCCGACGAGCTCGTCGCCCACGTTCGCAGTCGTATCGCGCCCTTCAAACGGCCGCGCCACATCGTCTTCGTCGATTCACTTCCGACGACCAGCAACGGCAAGGTCGCGAAGGCAGAAGTTCGTCACATCGCCCGTGCCGAGGTGTCGCGCCGCATCGAGAGGCCCCGCGAGAGTTAGCAGCCGTGCGTCGCGTCATACCGGCGGACACGCGCCCGCGCTCAGTCCGGGTATTCCGGTCCGACGGCGGTGCGGGCGCCGAGCGCGCGGCCCTTGCCCCAGCCCAGTTCGCGCCGGTAGCCACCGAGCAGGCCCGCGGCGGCGAGCCCGGCGACATCACGGAACGCGGAGTCGGGGGGCACCGGGATCGCCAGCGGCGCAACGAACAGTGCGTCAGTGGGGCAGTACGCCTCGCACTGAAAGCAGGTCTGGCAGCTGTCCTGGCGCGCGATCACCGGAATGCCATCGACTCCCCTGTCGAAGACCCGGGTAGGGCACACCTCGACGCAGCGGTCGCACCCGATGCAACGCTCAGGTGCGACGAGTTCGATCACGCCGCCCGCCCGTCGCCCGCTGCCACAACCGCACGGACCGATTCGGGCCGGCTCCATACGTCATCGAGACCGCCCGTCAACAGCCGGTGGCGCTGGGCGGGATCCTGCGCCGGGTAGTCGGTCCGCTTGTGCATCCCGCGAGTCTCCGAGCGGTGCAGCGCGGCGTGGTACATCCAGCGGCCGTGCGCAACCATTGCAGCGGCCTCCCGCGCCCGAAAGACGCCCTCCCCTACCCCACCGAGGCCTGCCCGCAGCGCCGACCACGTATCGTCGAGCGACCGAAGGGCCGGAGCGAGGTGGTCGGCATGCCGGACGAAGTTCCGGTCATGCGGCAGGACGTGACGCTGGACGTCGGCCGCCACCTCGCGATGATCGAGCCTGGACCGATCGATGGGCCTCAGCCCGGCCGCTCCGATCCCCCGCAAGATGCCCAGCGGACGACCCCGACGGACCGCGAAGTCCGCTGCGCCCCGGCCCGCCCAACTCCCCGACGATGCCGCCCACGCCGCATTGTGACTGCCGCCACCGGTGAAGCCGCCGCATATCAGCTCGCGCGTCGCAGTGTCGCCAGCCGCGAAGAGTCCGGGAACATCTGTGGCGCAGTCATAGTCGGCGATTCGCACGCCGCCAGTTCCACGCACCGTTCCTTCTGCCACCAGAGTGATCTCGAAGAAGTCAGTGAACGGATCGATGCCCAGCCGGTCGAAGACGAGGAAGAAGTTGGGTTGCCCCTTGCGCATGGCGCGCTGCTCTGCGTCGGTGGCGCGATCGATGCGCGCGAAGACGGGCTCCTCGCGCAACGTATTGGCGATCACCGTGCGGCCTCGGGCGCTGCCCGCCCCCTCGATGGCCGTCCGGTCGCCGCGATAGAAGGTCGCCCACGAGTAGTATGCCGTCTTGGTCAGCGAGGTGCCCTTGGGCGCAATGGCAAAGGAATTGGAGAATTCCATGCCCGACAGAACCGCCCCGGCTTCGACGGCCATCAGCGCGCCGTCACCGGTGTTGACGTCACAGCCGAGCGATTTGGATTGGAAGGCACACCCTCCGGCGGCGAGCACCACTGCCGCGGCATGGATGCGCACGGTGCCACCCGTAACGCGGTCGAGCGCGACCGCCCCCGACACGACGCCGTCTTCGTCGACCAGAAGTTCGAGCACGGGTGTGTGGTCGAGGATCCGTGCCCCGAGGCGCTGCACCCGGGTGCGCTGACGGCGCATGTACTCGGGCCCCTGAAGGTCGTTCCGGATGGGCTTGCCTCGCTCGTCCACGGGGAAGGGGTAGCGCTGTACCTCGGCGAGTTCATCCATCCGGGAATGCGTTTCGTCGAGGACACGGGCCATCCAGTCCCGCTCCGCGAGGTGACCGCCAAGCGCTTCGCGACTGGCCATTGCCGCCTCCCGTAGCTCGGGCACGTCGTCGACGTACCAGATTCCGGTTCCGACCGATGCGGTGGCACCGCTGGAACCGGTATGACCCTTGTCGGCCAGCACCACCTCGGCGCCTGCCTGCGCCGCCTTGATCGCGGCCCACGTGCCGGCCGGGCCGCCGCCGACTACGAGCACGTCCGTCACCAGCGTCACGACCGCATCCGTGTTCGTCATCGTTGCTTCCTTCCCAATTGCATTGCCGTATTAGGCGATTCAGGCCAACAGCCGACGGGTGCCGAAGATGGCGGCCGACCAGACCGACAGCGCGAGTGCCATCGCCCACACCACCGTCAACGCCGCGACGGCGCCGACGTCGCCCCGGCCCAGCATGGCGATCCGCTCGACCTGCACCAGCCAGAAGACTGGGTCGAACCGGCTGAGCATGTTCCAAAAGGGCGGCAGCGGTCCGACGGAGTAGAACACTCCGCCGAGGAATACCAAGGGCAACAACACGATCGCCTCCATCGAGTACACGTGGTCCAGCGACTTCGCCAGGCTGCCCGCGATGACCCCGACCTGCGCGGCGACCAGTAACAAGCCCACTGTGCCGAGCACGAACAGCACCTGGCTGTCCAAGCGCGCGGTGTGGGTGAACGGCAATGCGATGGCGAGTACGCCGGCACCCACGACGGTCCCGCGGACGACGCCGCCCAGCACGAGCGCGGCGTTGATCTCCCACCAGCGCAGCGGACTGGCGAACACGTCGTTGATGTAACGATCCCTGCGGGCCTCGAACAAGCTGGTGGTGCCGTTCACGAAGCCGACCGTGACGATCGCTTGCACGAACAGGCCGGGAACGATGAACTGGCCGTACGAGACCCCATCGACGGTGTCCACGTGCTCATTCAATGCGGCGCCGAACACGACGACGAACAGCACCGTCGACAGCACTGGACCGACGATCGTGTACTGCCAGATGTTCAAGAACCGCAGCACCTCCCGTTCGGCCAACCACAGGAACGGCGCCCGCTCGGCGCGAAACGGACCGAGTGCGCTCAGCGTCGCTGCGTCGGTGTGGTTCACGACGCGCTCTCCGCGGCGATCACCCGGTCGTAGACCTCCGAGATGTCCCGCGCCGCGTACCGGTGACGCAACGACGCCGCCGACCCACGGTCCACGATCCGGCCGGCGCGCAGCAGAGCGATCTCGTCACACAGCGCATCGGCTTCCTCCAGATAGTGAGTGGTGAGCAGGATCGTGGTGCCTGACGCGTTGAGTTCCCTGACGAATCTCCAGATGTCGGTGCGCAACTCGACGTCCACTCCGGCCGTTGGTTCGTCGAGGATCAGCAGCCGCGGCTGGTGTGTCAGGGCGCGGGCGATGACGAGGCGCCGCTGCATACCCCCGGACAGTTCGTAAGCCCGTCGGTCGGCCTTGCCCGCCAGCCCGAACAACTCCAGCAGATCGTCGGCGCGGCGAACCGCGGCGCGGCGGCCGAGTCCGTGATAGCCGGCGTGATAGATCAGAAGCTGCCGGACCGACAGGAACCGGTCGACGTTGATCTCCTGCTCGGCCAGGCCGATGAGCCGGCGCGCCATCCTGGTCCGGTAGTCGTGTCCGAAGACGGTCAGCGTCCCCGACGTTGGTCGCACGATGTTGCACACCGCACCGATCAGGGTGGTCTTGCCCGCGCCATTCGGGCCGAGCAGGCCGAAGAACGCGCCGTCGTCGATCCTCAGGTCAAGGTCGGCCACTGCGGTGACACCGTCGGCATAGACCTTGCGCAGACCCGAGATCGACAGCGCCGCCGTACCTGAGGCGCCGCGGACCGCGGCCCCCGGAGGGTCAGGCACCGACGGACTCGCGGCGAAACTGGTTGTCCGGTACGGGAAGTCCGTAGTGGTCGCGCAGGGTGGTGCCGCGATAGTCGTCGCGGAACAGGCCCTTGCTTCGAAGGATCGGCAGCACGTGCTCGACGAAGGTCTCCAGCCCGGACGGCAGTGCGGGCGCCATGACGTTGAAGCCGTCGGCGGCCCCGCCCTCGAACCAGGCGATGATCGTGTCCGCCGCCTGCTCCGGTGTGCCTACGAAGGTGAAATGTCCACGCCCGCCACCCAACCGGGACAGCAGCTCCCGCACCGTCAAGTGCTCACGCTGAGCGAGTTCGATGATGAGATCCGAACGGCTCTGCGAACCCTCCAGTTTCGGGCGGGCCAGAATGAAGTCGGGCAATGGCTCGTCGAGCACGAACACCGACGGATCGGTCTCGAAATTCCACGCCAGCTGCGACAGACCATAATCCGGGATTCGCAACTCGTCGAACTGCTTGGCCAACTCGCGGGCCTCGTGTTCGGTCGACCCGAGAAACGGGACGATGCCCGGTAGGACGAGCACGCGGTCGGGGTCACGACCGGTGGCCTTGGCCCGTGCCTTGATGTCGCCGTAGAAGTCGGCGGCGCGCTCATAGGTCTGATGTGCCGTGAAGATGGCCTCTGCGTGTCGGGCAGCGAAGTTCTTCCCGTCCTCTGACGAGCCGGCCTGCACCAGTAGCGGATAGCCCTGCGGTGGGCGCTCGACGTTGAGCGGGCCCGCCACCTTGAAGTGGCGTCCCACGTAGTCGACGGCGTGTAGGCGCGACGGGTCGGCGTAGCGGCCCGAATCCTTGTCGGCGAGTACGGCATCGCTTTCCCAGCTGTCCCACAGCGCCTTGACGACGTCCAGGAACTCGCCGGCCCGCTCGTAGCGCGTCCCGTGGTCCGGCCGATCGACGAGTCCGAAGTTGGCGGCCTCGTCGGAGCCCGCCGACGTCACGATGTTCCAGCCGGCCCGGCCCCCGCTGACGTGATCGACCGACGCCAGCCTGCGGGCCAGGTTGTACGGCTCGTTGTAGGTCGACGAGACGGTGGCGACCAACCCGATTCGGCTGGTGTGCGCAGCGAGTGCGGTCAGCAGGGTCAGCGGTTCGAGCTGGCCCGGCGGACGAAACTCGCCACTGCCGGTGAGTGCAGGCCCGTCGGCGAGGAAGATGGAGTCGAACTTCGCATCTTCGGCCAACTGCGCCAAGGTGATCCAGTGCTGCAGATCGAAGTTGGCGCGCGGGTTGCTCTCCGGCAGCCGCCACGCCGCCTCGTGGTGACCCGCCTCCATGAGGAAGGCATTGAGGTGCAGTTCACGCCGTGAGCTCATCGGTCCACCTTTCTTCGTCGCACCGGTCAGGACAGCGTCGAACTGTCGAAGCCGTCTGGCAGGAGGTTGTCGGTGATGGTGGTGACGTCGACCTTCTTCTTGATCTCGCCGACGTCGAAGAAGGCGTCACTCAGGGCCTGCTCGGCCTTGACGTCCTCCGGAAGCACCTGGGTGATCTTGAACGGATAGGCATCCACGGTGGTCCTGGCGTCATCGAGGGGGACGCCCGTCTCCTTGGCGATCGCCTTCGCGTACTGATCGGGATTCTGCTGCGCCCAGTTGAAGATTCGGGCGATCCGCGTCAACACGTCGGCCAGCGCGGCACGGCGCACGGGGTCGTTGAGCGACTTGTCGGTCGCCACGTAGTAGTTGTTCACCTGGTCGATCGGCGGTAGGCCCTTGGCGATGATGCGGGCGCCGTCCTTCACCGCGATCGCGGACGGGGGGTTCCAGATGGACCAGGCGTCCACCTTGCCGGTGTTGAAGGCGGTCGCGCCGGCGGCGGGACTGAGGTAGACCAGTTCGACGTCCTTCGGCGTCAACCCGACGCTCTTGAGCGCGAGCAGCGCCAAGCCGTGGGCGGAGCTGCCCTGAGGAATGGCGATTCTCTTGCCCTTGAGGTCGGCCAGCGTCTGGATCGGCGAGTCCTTGGGCACGATGATGTTCTCGGCGGACTTGGTCGCATCGGCGCCGTGCTGTGTGGCGACGATCTTGAAGCCGTACTGTTGTGCCGCACCGGTGATCGGAGGCACGGTGCCCACGTAGCCGAGGTCGATGTCGCCTGCCGCGGCAGCCTGCACGAGCGGTGGACCGTAGTCGAAGCGGGCGAACTTGATCTTGTACGGCGCATTGTCGAACGCTCCGGTGACCCTCGCCAGTTCCTCGCTGCCGTCGCCACCGTTGTCACCGATGGTGAAGGTGAACTGGGCCCACTCGGGATGGCTGGACCCGTTCTCCGGTCCGCTGCTCAGCGGGGCGTCGGAGGTGCTCTGCGACGATCCGCAGGCGCCCAGCACGCTCGCCGCAGCGAGCAGTACGGCGGCCGTGGCCATGCGAAAGGATCGGTGCGACATGGGTTCTCCTGTAGGTGTGATGCGGGGTCCGGCGTGGATTCAGTGTTGGCTGGCCACGCCAAGGTCGGTCAGCAGGGCCGACCGGAGTTCCTCTCGCGCGACGCTGGCCTCGCGGTCGGCGGCCGACAGCTGCACGCGGTGAGCGTCGTCGATGCGACCGCTCCCCATGACGACGATGCGGTCGGCCAGGGCGATGGCTTCGTCGACGTCGTGGGTGACCAGCAGCATGGCGGCGCGATGCCTGCCGCGCAGTTGGCGAATCAGTTCGTGCATGCGCAGCCGGGTGATCGCGTCCAGCGCCGCGAACGGCTCATCGAGCAGAATGAGTTCCGGGTCGGACACGAGGGCTCGCGCCAACGCGACCCGCTGTGCTTCACCACCGGAAAGTTCCTTCGGCCATGCCCTTTCGCGTCCGGAGAGATCGACCTCGCTCAACGCCGCCCGGGCTCGCCGATCGGCGTCTGCGCCGTGCAGGCCCAACGTGACGTTGCGCAGCACGCGCTGCCACGGAAGCAGTCGATCGGCCTGGAACACCACCGCGCGCTTGGCAGGCACCTCGATGCGGCCACCGTCCGGCTCGTCGAGTCCCGCCAGCAGCCGCAACAGGGTGCTCTTGCCGCAGCCCGAGGGACCGAGCAAGACGACGAGTTCGTCGTCGTCGATGGTGAGGTCGAGGTGATCCAGCACGGTGCGGTCGCCGAAGGTGCGGACGACTTGTTCGACGAGTACGCCCGTCCGCTGACGCGGTGCGGTCGCGACCCCGGCGGTCACACCGCCTCGTAACTGGGCCGCCACCGAAGTAGCACCCGTTCGAGGATCCGGACCACCTGATCGGCCAGAAGCCCGAGGATGGAGTAGATCACCAGGCCAACGAAGACCTCGTTGGTCTGCATATAGGTCTGGGCCTGAGTGATGAGGAAGCCCAACCCTTGATCGGCGTTGACGGTCTCGGCCGCGACCAACCCTAGGATGCTGTACGCGAGTGAGAAACGAAGGCCGACAAGGAAGCCGGGCAGCGCCCCGGGCAGCAGGACCCAGCTCACGATCCGCCACCGACCCGCGCCGGTGGTGCGGGCCATTTCGATGAGACGTTGGTCGACACCGCGGATCGCGGCGAACAGGTTCAGGTACATCGGCACTCCGGCGCCGAACGCGATGAGCAGTACCTTGGTCAACTCGTCGATGCCGAACCACACGATCATCAGCGGAAGGACCGCCAGCAGTGGAATCGTGTTGAGAATCTGCGCCAGCCCGTTGAACAAGTACTCGCCGCTGCGCAGAAAGCCGCCCAGCACCCCAGTGACGATGCCGATTCCCAACCCGAGGGCGAGTCCCAATCCAGCGCGCTGCAGGGAGATCAAGAGGTCCGGTTGCAGCACTCCGTCGTTCCACAGCTGCACCGTGGTTGCCACGATCTGGCTTGGCGCCGGTGCGTAGCTGGGTGGCAGTACTCCCGTCTGGCCGAGGACTTCCCAGACGACGAGGACCAGCACCGGGGTGGTGTAGATGCCGAGCGGCCAGTGCAGCCGGCGTCGCAACGTCGCCCACGAGGTGCTCTGCCGGGCGCCCGAGGGCAGGAAGACGTCCCGGGGTCGCGACGGCGCCGCGACAACGAGTGGCGCCGCGGCCGGGGGCTTCAAGGCGACGCTGACGTCGGTCACGCGGCTCTCCTTTCGGACGGTGCGGTGGGCGACCTCACCGCCGATGGCCGCAGGCCGTTGCCGCCCATGCGATTCGCGTGATGTCTGATGTCCCTGTCACCATGCCTTGGCAGCCGCCGCGGGCCGAGGTATCGAATCGGTGAGATTCTTTTCGGCGCGACATGGCCGCGTGCGACAGGGCTGCCGGTCAGGCGCCGACGTAGGCCGCGAGATGTTGGCCGGTGAGCGTGGAGCTGTCCGTGACGAGGTCGGCGGGTGTGCCCTCGAACACGATCCGGCCGCCGTCGTGACCCGCACCTGGGCCCATGTCGACGATCCAGTCGGCGTGCGCCATGACCGCCTGATGGTGCTCGATGACGATGACCGACTTGCCGGAATCGACGAGCCGGTCGAGCAGCGCCAGCAACCGTTCGACGTCGGCGAGGTGCAGTCCGGCGGTCGGCTCGTCGAGAACGTACATGTCGCCCTTCTCACCCTCTGGGTAGCCAGCTTCAGCCGCTGTCGCTCGCCGTCGAACAGCGTGGTGAGCGGGTGGCCGAGCGTGAGGTAACCGAGTCCGACATCAGTGAGGCGGTCGAGGATCTTTTGCGCGGCAGGCACTTTGGCGCCACCCGCATGGTCATTCCCCCGGTCGCTTCGCTCCTGTGCGCCGGCGAAGAACGCCAGCGCCTCAGTCACTGACATCGCCAGCACCTCGCTGATGTCGCGTCCCCCGAACTCGAACTCCAGCACCGACGCGTCGAACCGCTTGCCTTCGCACACTTCACAAATGGTCGCGACACCAGCCATCATCCCTAGGTCGGTGTACATGACGCCCGCGCCATTGCAGTTCGGACAGGCGCCCTCGGCGTTGGCGCTGAACAACGCGGGCTCGACGTCAATGGCCTTCGCGAATGCCTTGCGGATCGGTGGAGCGGCCCGGTACGTCACCGGGTTGCTGCGCCGCGACCCGCGGATTGGGGCCCAGGCGATCGCCACCACTGCGTCGCGCTTGGCTACCGAGCCGTGAATCAGCGAGCTCTTGCCCGAGCCCGCCACCCCATGTCCGCATTGCGCCAACGATGGGTAGGCGCGATCGACGACTGTGCTGCGGGCCTGGCCGAAAGCAATCGAAAGTGCTGCCGCCTGGGCGTCGCTTCGGAGGTCGGGACCCCCTTACCTACATGACGCCTTGACCAAGTAGGACGCAAGCAGCACCCCGACGGTCGCGACGATGAAGACGATGAACTTGGTCGACTTATAAAAGGCCTTCGTCTCGCTGCCGCGCGCCGGGCGGTTGACCCGAGTGGGCTGTTCGTCCGCGGCGACGTCAGGGGTGTTCGGGTCGTCGGTGCGTTGTACGGAACCGGGTACCGAAGCGGGGGTTTGTCCGGAACCGGGTACTGAAACGGGAGTATTGGCGGTGGTCACTTAGTGCTCCTTACTGGTGCGGTTCGACGAATTTATGTCGATCGCATGAACCGGATGCTTTACGCCACGGGTACCTCCGGTCACGAGCGGCCCGCATTTGATAAGCAGCGCTTTTGATCGGCACGGCCGAATCACGGCTTCTGTCAAAGCAATTCGGCGCTGGCCACACAGTAAGTCGCTTAGCCTTTTGAGTACCCCGCCAGACGGTCTGTTCAAACCGAAAATCGCCGGGTACGTCACGGACGTGGACAGCTCCAACCGCAAACACCGGCAGGGCCGGGGTGGCGTCGAAGGCGGCGATCGGACGGCGGGTCACGGTGAGCGCCGCGACCAAAGTCAAGGAAAGCCGCCGCGACGCTGAACGATTGCCTCGGCGGCTTTGGGCGCGCGACACCAAAAATGGGCCGGCCCGCCCCCCTGTGGGGATCCTAGGGTGGCGGGCCGAGTCGATTCGAGGCTAATGCCTCCGGCCAGTGCCAGTTACGACTCTCTTGCGATCGGGCATCGTTCTACGTTGTGCTGCTGAGCATCGGCTACATGGGTGAGCCGCGGTCTGGCCGAGGCCGGCAGCCGCCATCACGACGACGCATAATCAACTGGGGGAGGCTCAGACGCCGTCGCGCGTCTGGCCTCCCCCAGGCGTCTCTACTCAAAGATTCGGAGGAGAGGCGGCAAGGCGTGGCCGCATGTCCCGGCTGTCATTCCTACTTGGCCTACTTGGTCAAAGCATCGGGCTGACGGTGGGATTGATTAGGGCCAGGGACGGGTACTCCTTCCGCCGGCGGAGGGATGTCCAATGAACGGATGCCGTGCCGGTGCCGGCTCGGTCATGCGAGGAACGGGCCCGCTGACCGTTTTGACAATCTGTCCCGCGTGCGTCTACGGCCGACCCGTGCGAGTGCAGTAGCCCCTCTGCCTATCCAACATCGATTCTGGGAGGTCACCATGTCAGGCACCGTCGCTCGCGTCAGCGAGATCAGCGCCAGGTCCGACGACAGCTTCGAAGACGCCGTGAATACTGGCCTTGCTCGGGCCAACACCACGCTGCGTGGTGTCAAGTCGGCGTGGATCAAGGAGCAGTCGGTGGATGTGGAGAACGGCAAGATTGTCGCCTACCGCGTCAACATGCTGGTCACCTTCGTCCTCGAGTAGCGGGCTCATTGGGGCCGTGAGGGAAGGGGTCGGTTATGTCGGCTTGTCCTTGACGTGTGAGTGAGACGCGCCCGGCCGAACGGGCCCGCTCGCTACGTCTGCGAAAAGCGACAAGGGTGTATTACTCGCACATCGATTGGAAAGTAGTGGCGGGTCCTGATGAGTAACAGACAGGTTCCGTCCGTCCGCAGCAGGATCTGCGACCGTCGTTCACCAACACGACCAACGGCCCTGACCTGTAATAACTCTCTCACTCAACAACTCTCAACGTTGCCAAACGCCGAGGAAATAGTTGAACGAGAACGCCTGTGGCGAGCCGACTTGGCCTACCAAGCCGACTAAAGAGGATGCGCAGCATCGCTCCGGTGTCGGTGGCGGTGCACGACTGCGCCCATGCGCTGCTGTCGACGATGATCGCGTGGTCGGCCCCTCCAGGACGTCGACGTCGGGCAGCGCCAGCTTCGGCATGAAGCCCTGCACGAAAGCGCTATAGGTCTCGTTGATCAGCCGCTGGGACTCCGCAGCGATCGTGCTGAACACCAGCGAACTCTTGCCCGAGCCCGAGACGCCAGTGAACACCGTCAACCGGCGCTTCGGGAACTCGAGGTCGACGTCCTTGAGTTGTTCTCCCGCGCGCCGTGCACACGGATCAGGTCGTGGCTGTCGGCCGCTAGTGCGGCCTTCTTCGTGACCTCGGTCATCGCGTCGTGTTCAGCTCCACGGCCGCGCGGACGAGCGCCTTGAACGCGTTTTCATCGAGCTTGTCGTTCTCGAGGAGGTCGATGGCGCGCCGGGCGTTGCCGCCGAGACTGGAGTTGAAGAGGCCCGACGGGTCGTCCAGCGAGGCACCCTTTGCGAAGGTCACCTTGACCTTGTCCTTGTATGTCTCACCGGTGCAGATCATTCCGTCGTGGTACCACGTCGGGACCCCCCGCCACTTCCACTCCTCGACGACATCCGGATCGGCGGCCTTGATGAGCTTTCGGATCCGCGCGAGCATGTCGCCCCGCCAGTCGGCAAGCTCCTTGATTCTTGCGTCGATCTCTTCTGAGGGGCTCTTTGCCATGGTGTTGAGTCGCTTTCTTCGGTGACGGTCAGCGCAATTCCTGAATGCGGACCATGTTGCCTGCGGGATCGCGGAGGGCGCAGTCGCGAACCCCGTACGGCTGCTCGGTGGGCTCCTGGACCACCTCCACGTCGCCGGCCTGGACCCTCTGAAAGGTGCCGTCTAGATCCTTGGTGGCCAGCAAGAGCGTGCCAAAGGTGCCCTTGGCCATCATCTCGGCGATGACGTGGCGCTCGTCGTCGGTGATGCCGGGAGTGGCGGTCGGCGGGTACAGGACTATGGACGTGTCGGGCTGGTTTGGGGGTCCGATGGTGATCCAGCGCATCTTGTCCTTCCCGACGTCGAGCCGGACCTCGAAGCCGAGGGTGTCACGATAGAACGCCAGCGATTCTTCCGGTTCGTCGTGCGGGAGGAAGCTCGAGTGAATTGTGATGTCCATGCCGATCACGCTAGGTGCAGGTCGGCGGCGGGTGCTTCTCGATTCCTGATCGGTCTGGTCACTTGTTTCTCCACGCACGACGGCAACCCCTCCTTCACGGCAGCTGTCTGGTCCCGATAGATGCTCGGTGGAACGCCGACCAACTCGGTGAAGCGAGTGCTGAAAGTGCCCAACGAGGAGCATCCGACCGCGAAACAGACCTCAGTGACCGACAGGTCGCCTCGACGCAGCAGCGCCATCGCCCGCTCGATGCGCCGCGTCATCAGATAGGAGTAAGGCGACTCGCCGTATGCGATCTTGAACTGACGACTGAGGTGCCCGGCCGACATGTTCACCCCACGCGCGAGTGCCTCGACGTCCAGCGGCTGCGCGTACTCCCGATCCATCCGGTCGCGCACGCGGCGTAGCAGCGCGAGGTCGCGCAAGCGCTGCGCGTCGGGCGTGCTGCTCACTCCGCGATGGTGCCACGTGGCACCGATGTTGCCCAGCGGTGCAGGTCGCCTTGCGGACCCGACGAAATCGGGAGCAGCGTACTGTTCTCCGCGCGGGCGTCTGAGGGAGGTTGTGCGAGATGCGAATCGGACTGACGGGCGGAGCCTCGTCCGTCGACAAGATCGTCGCGCAGGCCCAGCAGGCGGAGGCCGACGGGTTCAGCGCGCTGTGGTACGCGAGTGCGGTGGCCGGCGACCCACTGGTGGCGATGGCACTGGCCGGCCGGGCCACGACGTCGATCGAACTGGGCACCGCGGTCCTGCAGACGTATCCGTGCCACCCCCTGTTGCAAGCCAACCGCGTGGCCTCGGTCGTCAACGCCATGGGGCGCGCAGGTTTCACGCTGGGCCTCGGCCCCTCGCACGAACCCCTCATCACCGGTGTGTTCGGCCTTTCCTACGACCATCCGGGCCGCAACACCGAGCAGTACATGCGCATCATCAGCGGCCTCCTGCGCGGTGAGGACGTCGACTTCGCTGGTGAGGACTGGACCACCCACAGCCTCGGTCGGGCGGTGACGTTGGACCACCCGGTTCCCCTGCTGCTGTCCGCACTGTCTCCGCGGATGCTGCGGATCGCAGGCGAGTTCGCCGACGGGGTGGTGCTGTGGATGGCATCGGCCAAGGCCATCGAAGGCCGCATCGCGCCGGGGCTTCGCGCGGCAGCGGAATCGGCCGGTCGAACGGCGCCTCGCATCGTCGCAGGCCTTCCCGTGGCGGTTAACGACGACCTCGACGAGGTGCGCTCCGCGACGACGGCGATGTCCACGATGTATTCGGGGATGAGCAACTACCAGCGGATCATCGAGGCCGGCGGCGGCACCCGGCCGGCCGACGTCGCCATCGTCGGCGACGAGGACTCCGTGCAGGCGCAGCTGCAGGACCTGATCGCTGCGGGCGCCACCGACGTCTGGGCCCAACCGATCGCCGTGGGCGACGACCGCGCGCAACGAACCGCGTCGCTGGGGCGAACACGTGCGCTACTCAGCGCACTCACGCGGGAGGGCTAGCAACCGGGCTCAGTTGGCAGTGAGCTTGATCGGGAACGGAAGTCCGTCCTGCGCAATGGCGCCGGGGAAGCACGGTGTCGACGCACTCAACGTCGGCGCGTATCCGGGCTTGCCTGCGGCGACGATCTGCATGCGGTAGCCATCCGGGCCATACCCGAACTGATTGGGCTGGCGGAATCCATCGCGTTCGAAGACGTACCAGCCCCACTCCCGCCAGACGTCACCGGCGCGTTGCACGATCGCGTCGAAATCGGTTCCGGCCGGAAAGCTCAGATCACCGGAGGTGTGAAACCGCTTCGGCGCGTTGTTCGGATCGGCCGGGCTGTCTTCACACCAGCTGTTGTGGCCGGCGCTGCCGTACCGTGTGGCATCGAGCACGGCGCCGTTCGGAAGACCCGTCAACGTGCGCTTCAGATAGCTCAGCACGGTGTCCTGAGCTTGCTGTTGACTCTGTGGCACAACATCTTTGGGGTTCCAGCCAGGCGGGGGCGGCGGTGCGGATGTCACGGGCGGACCTCCAATGTCGGTGGCACCGGTGGGGACGGTAGGACCAAGGGGCTGATCGCGATGGCACGACACGACGAACAGGACCAGCAGCAAGAGCACGCAAAGTCGTTTCACGGCAATACCTTCGGTGGCGGCATGCCTGCGATGATGGCGCCCATGTTCGCCAGTGCGGGGTTGCCTTCGTCCCAGTAGCTGCTGTGTGCGCCGATCGACGGAAGGTCGAAGACGTCCGGACCGGTCGTAGGCCCGGGCGCCGCCTCGAGTTCGATGGCGCCGAACCCATCCCACGTCGGGTTGGGCCCGAGCACGGCGCCAGCGACGACCTGAATGATGTCGTGCGCGGCGCGGGTCGATACACCTGTCCCCCGGGATCGAGGTTGAGGTCCGAGGCATTGCCGACGAGCATGCCGGGGCTACCGACGGCGACGACGTTCTCGACCGCCAGATGGTGGTCACCTGCACCTGCCGCGCCGACGAGCGTCGAGCCGTAGCTGTGCCCGACCACCGTATCGGTCGACGGAAGCGATCCTTCGTGCGACGCCTGCACCCCGGTCAAGAACGAATCCAGAGCCTCTGCACCGCTTTCGGCGTAGCTCGCCGAGCCCGCTTCGGGGATGTTCGTGGGCCTGTCATATCCCATCCACGTCGTCACCGCGACGTCATCGGCCATCAGGTCGGGGTCCGCGTCGATCGCCGCGCGAAGCATGTCCACCGACTTGCCGTCGGCGCCGTCGATGGTCGACAAGTCCTGGCCGGTACCCGGCACGAGCGTCGCGGTGCGGATCGCCTTGTCCGGGTTGCCGATCGACACCGCCGCGTGGCCGTGGTCGTCGACGAGTCCGAGGCAGCGGTGGTACCCATCGTCCTTGGACAGCGTTTGCGCCACCACGTGAAACCCGTCCAGCTTGGTCGTGGCCGCATCCCACTGCCGCATCCAGTCCGCGTACTGCCCGTACTGCTGCGCTATGACCGAATGGCGGAACCGGCCGCCACTTGCCGCCCAATCGGGATGCTCACGGGACAAGCGGTCGACCTCGGACTGCGCCGCAGTGGTGAGCTCGGCCAGGTACCTCCGGTTGAACCCGTCCTTGTCGGCGAACGGCATGCCGGGATGGTTGCCGATGCCATGATCCTGCCGGTAAAGCCATTCTGCGCTCTTCGGTTGTCAGCTGCTCCCACAGTTCATTGAACTGCTGAGGGTCCTCCGGAAGGGATCTCGAGAGTGCGTCCTGAATCTCCGGCCGGTTGTCATGCGGCGTATCGGGTATGGCAGTCCCGCCCGTCGCCATGCCGATCGCGCGGGCGAGTTCCTGATCGACTCGGGCCGCTTCGGCCAGGATCGCATCGACTTCGCGTTGCAACTGCATGCGTTTGAGTTCGATCTCCATGGGAGAGGCACCCGCGCAGCCAGGACCCGGCGCGACGACGTTGCTCACCGAATCGATGGTCATGCCAAGGTGCTCGGCGTCGGACCGAAGCTGCGCCAACTTCGACCGCACCGATTCGATGTCGTCGGCGGCCCTGTGAGCGGCCTGCGCCACGGCCAACGCCTCGTTGCCGTACGCATCGAGGTCGTGACGTGTCCGGTCGATGGCGTCCCTGGCCGCGTCCGACGCGTCACCGCCCCACGATCCGAACGCGGGCAGTTCTGCGATGCCGTCGGCTGCCTCGAATGCGGCCTCCGCACGGCTGCGGGTGGCATGAAAGATCTCTCGTACGTCGCCGGCGTCCCACCGATCGATGTCGGCAACGGAGACGCTCACGGGTGCGAGTGGTCAGAGCCCAAGATCGAGCTCCGACAGGTTGGCGCCTGCGGCGACGATCGCCGTAGCACTGTCGTGGTCGGTCCGCTGGTACGCGGCCGCGCCTGCGCGCAACCCTTCACCATGGTCAGCCAGGCGACCGAACATGGCCGACGAGTCGCCCTGCCACTTGGCCACGACCGACTCGAGCGCGGCCACCGACGCGGCCGGCACACCGCGCTGCGCAGCCTCGATCCGGCCGGCCGCCGTCGCATGGCGCGTCCAGAGGTCGTCGGCGTGACCGTCGACGGTGGCTGCGGAGATCTGCAAATCCTCGAAGACGACGCGAACCATCTCCGGCACGGTCAACACCCTCTCGTCGGCTCCGTAAAGACCGTCGGTCAACGATACCGCCACCGTCGTGGTCCCTCGGTCGGCAATTTTTCGTCGGCTCACTCTCGGCGACCCGACTCTTGGACGAGTTGGACCCGTGATGTGATGCCCAGTTTGGTGTAGACGTGGGTCAGGTGAGCTTGGACGGTCCTGGGTGAGACGAAGAGTCGCGCGGCGACCTCCTTGTTGCCCAGGCCTTCGCAGACGAGCTTGACGACGTCGAGCTCGGCGCGGGTCAGCGAATCCCAGCCGCTGCTGGCGCGTTTTCGCCCGCCGCGGCCGCGTAGCGCGTAGGCGGTGGCCTCCTCGCTCGACAGCGACGCGCCTTCGGACCATGCAGCCTCAAAATCGTCCTCTCCCAAAGCATCTCGGAGTCCGGCGATGACGGCGTCGTCGCCATCGTCCAAGACCTTGAAGCGCGCGAAGCCCATCGTTGGCGGCCTGCGTCCGACGCGCCGAAGAGGCGTGCTGCCATTAGGTGGTTGTTAGTTTGAGCCGCCGCGATGGCGAGGCACTCGAGGGCGAGCGGGACGACGAGGTCGCCGCCAATGCGGCCGGCTAATTCGAGAGCGTCGTAGGCGTCACGATCGGCGGCCTCGAATTCGCGCTGCGCGATCTTCACACGCGCGCGTGACGTCAACGCGGCCGCTCGACTCCAGGCCGTCGTCGCCGACAACACATCGTCGGCCCAGCGACTGGCGGCGGCGATATCGCCGCATGCCAGCGGGGCCAGTGGCGCCCAGGTGTATGTCCCCGCCATCCAGGCGTTCATCTCGGTGCGCTCGCGCGCGGCTTCATAGGCTGCCCAGGCTGCCGACGCATCGCCCGCGGCTAGGCGAACGGTGCCCAAGGTCGCGTGGGCCATACCTATGTAGAACTCGAGGGACTCGGACACGCGCTCGAGGTTCTCAATCGCCCTTGCCTGCGCGTTCTCGACATCCCCGAGGTAAGCGAGCGCGTATGTCCGCGTGATCGAAGCAAACACCGCCCACGTGAGATCGTTGGCCGCGACGGACTCTTCGACCACCTCGCCGAGCCGGGTGGCGCACCCGATCAAGTCGCCGCGTAGAACCTGCGCCCAGGCCAGGACATAACGCAACTGACGACAGAGGAACCCGTCGCCGATGTCCTCCGCGTTCCGCAGTCCTTCCTCGGCGGCTACTTGAGCCGCGGCGGGTTCGTTCTGCACGCGACCGGTCATCCAGTCGAGGGCGATGATCTGCGCCAACGACCGGGAATCCCCAAGCTCCCGCGCGAGTTTCGTCGCCTCTGCAAACATCGGTCCGGCCACCTCGCGGTCGACCGCGTTGACGAGGGCACCGCAGGACGTCAGCGCCCGCAACACGAGCGCAGGGTCGCCGAGTTCTCGTGCGGTTGCCACGACCTGCTCGGCCTCTTCGCGGCCCTCGGTCGAACCCGTAGTCCTCGAGAGGAGCAGCGCTTTGTCCGCGGAGGCCCGCACGCGTGCAGCCTTTGCGTCGGCGCTCTGTGGGCTATCGTCGGCAAGCGCGGCGGTCAGCCAGTTCAGACCTTCCTGCTCGCGTCCCCGCGTCGACCACAGTGGTTGCAGCGACGACGCCAACATCAGCGCCTGCTCGGTGTCCGAGTGTTCCCGGCTCCACGCGAAAGCGGCTCGCAGGTTGTCGATTTCGGTGTCGGCCTGTTCGACGCGCCGCTGGTAGCCACCGTATGCAGGTGTATCGAGAATCGCGGCCATCGCGGCGTAGTGGTCCCGGTGACGGCCCCGTATGTCGTCGCCTTCGCGCGACTCGTGGAGCTTCTCCTGCGAATACTCGACGCACGGTGTCCATCAGCCGAAAGCGGGTTCCATGACTGCTGTCGTCCGCAACCACCAACGATTTGTCGACCAGTAGCGTCAGCTGATCGAGGACGTGGTAGCGCTCCGCGTCGGCATCGCCCGCAACAGCCTGGGCGGCGTCGACATCGAACCCGCCGTGGAAAACCGCCAGCCGTCGGAACAACACCCGTTCGGACTCGGACAGCAATGCGTGCGACCAGTCCACAGACGCGCGCAATGTCTGCTGGCGGCGCACCGCGGTACGTGCTCCGCCGGTCAGCAGGCGGAATTGGTCGTGCAGGCTTTCGAAGATCTCGTCCGACGACAACGCGCGTACCCGGGCCGCGGCAGTTCGATGGCCAGGGGAAGGCCGTCGAGCCTGCGTCAGATCTCGGTCACGGTTTCGGCGTTCTCGGCACTGATACGAAATTCGGGCTTGGTCCTTCGCGCGCGGTCGCTGAAAAGTTCGATCGCTTCGCCGGACAGGGACAAAGAAGGCACCCGCCAGCTCACCTCACCCGTTACGCCGATCGGCTCACGACTCGTGGTCAGCAGAATCAACGCAGGGCAGGCGCCCAAGAGGGCAATTATCAACTGAGCACTGGCGTCGAGCAGGTGTTCGCAGTTGTCGAGCAATATCAGCATCCGGCGATCGCGAATGAACCGCAGCAGTACGTCAATCGGCTGTTGACCGGGCTGGTCGGACAGCCCCAGCGCGCGTGCCACCGTCAAGGGCACCACCGCGGGATGGGTGATCGGCGCCAAGTCGACGTACCAAACCCCGTCGGCGAATTCGGTCGCAACGGTTGCGGCGACCTCTATCGCCAAGCGGGTCTTCCCCGCGCCGCCCGCACCTGTCAGCGTGACCAGCCGGTTGTCGGCGAGCGCCTCGCGAACGCCGTTCATTTCTGCCTGGCGTCCGATGAAACTCGACAGCTGCACCGGAAGATGCTCGGCTGCTCCAGCTTTCGCTGTCCGTAGCGGCGGGAAGTCGTTGTGCAGATCGGGGTGGCAGAGTTGCGTTACCCGTTCGGGGCGAGGCAGATCACGCAGCGGGTGGCTACCAAGGTCGATCAGTGACACGTCGGTGGGAGCTGGTCGACCACAAGCGGTTCCGTCGCACCGGAGAGCACCGTCTGACCGCCGTGCGGCGAGGTCGCGCAGTCGCGCTGTGCGGTTGATCGTCGGCCCGATGTAGTTGCCCTCGTCGCGCAGGTGCACGTCGCCGGTGTGTAGACCGATGCGCAACTTGATCGGGGCGAGCGGGGCGCGCTGTAACGCCAGCGCGCAGGCCACCGCGTCGACCGCCCGGGCAAACGCGATGACGAAACTGTCACCCTCGCCCTGTTCGACCGGTCGCACACCGTGGTGGGTGGCGACCGCGTCGGACAGTGTCTGGTCGAGACGCGCGACAGCGCCCTTCATCGCCTCAGGTTGGGTCTCCCACAACCGCGTCGAACCTTCGACGTCGGCCAGTAGCAGCGTCACGGTTCCGGTCGGAAGCTCGCTCATGTCAAGGCCAATGTCTGGGTCGCTCCAGCTAGTTTCGCTCATGCTAGTCAGCATGCGGCTATCCGCATCGCCGAAACATCAGCGAAATCGCCAATAGTTTCCGCCGCGCCCCCAATGCGCATACGCGTCTGCGCACCGTGCGGTTAGACATTCTGACCGATGACTGCCCGCCGCCCGGCGGCCGATAGTGGACGCCACGGCCATCGACACCGCGGATTCCGAGCACCTTCGACCTCGACATTCGGACCATGGCCGGGAACGATGACCCGAACCCAACGACGCTCACCGCGCGATCCGGCAGGCCGAACAACTGCCGCCCATCGCGGATCCCACCAGCCCGAGCTACTCGCCTACGATCTGGCGGCCGATTACGGTTCGTCATACCTGAACGCCCGTCGAGATCGTCGACTTCGTTCTCCGCATCGGCCAACAAGGAATTTGGCCAAGGACCCTTTCACCGCCTGGTTTCGGTTCGACCGCCGAACCAGTCCGCGACGCGGTGGAGGGGAGTCGGCCGCCAAACTGCAGGGTCACACGATGCGGGCGGCGTGCATGTCGGCAATGACGTCTGCGGCGTCACCCAGTTCGGTCAGGACATCGTCGGTGTGCTCGCCGAGCAGTGGTGCACCGGTGATCTGAGGTGTGAAGTCGGAGAACTTGATCGGACTGCCCACGGTCAGATAGGTGCCCCGTTCCTTGTGCTCGACCTCGACGACGCTGGCACTCGCGCGAAGCGCGGGGTCGTGCGCGATCTCCTTCATACTCAGCACCGGCGCGCAGGGCACCTCATAGGCGCGCAAGATGTCGACCGCTTCGTACTTGGTCTTGTCGGCCAGCCAGTTCTCGATCTCGCCGAAGATCTCGAAGAGGTGTGTCTCACGCGCCATCGCGGTGTCATAGGCCGGATCGTCGATCCATTCCGGCCGCCCGACGGCACGACACGTCCGCTCCCAGTTGTGATCCTGGATCGTGAAGTAGATGTACGCGTTGGGGTCCGTCTCCCACCTCGGCACTTGAGCACCCATCCCGGCTGTCCCCCGCCGCCGGCATTGCCTCCGCGAGGCACCGCGTCGGTGAAGCTGCCCGTCGGGTACTGCGGGTACTCCTCGAGATAGCCGACCCTTTCCAGACGCTGCTGGTCGCGCAGCTTGACCCGGCACAGGTTGAGCACGGCGTCCTGCATCGAGACCGAGACCTTTTCGTCCCACACCGGTCTTCGCGGCCAAGGAGGGCGGTGAGGATGCCGATGAGGAGGTGCATGCCGGTGTTGCTGTCGCCGAGGGCGGCGCCGCTGACTGTAGGTGGACAGTCCCAGAACCCGGTGGTGGAGGCCGCGCCACCGGGCACTGCGCCACGTTCTCGTACACCTTAGGTCCGCCCAGGGCGAATCGTCGTTGAAACCCTTGACGGAACCGAATATCAGCCCGGGTTCAGTTCGTCGATGTGTTCCCAGACAGGCCCATTCGGTCCATGGCGCCCGGGGCGAAGTTCTCGACGAGCACGTCGGCATCCCGGATCAGCTTCTCCATGACCTCCTTGCCCTCGGGGGTCTTGGTGTCGAGCCCGATGGATCGCTTGTTGCTGTTCAGCATGGTGAAGTACAGGGCGTCGACGTCGGGTATGTCACGCAGCTGGTGGCGCGTCACGTCACCACCGGTGATGCGCTCGACCTTGAGGACGTCGGCTCCGTACCAGGCGAGCATCTGGGTGCAGGCGGGGCCGGCCTGAACCCCGGTGAAGTCGATGACCTTGATTCCGGTCAGTGGCGGATTACTCATGGCGAATTCCCTCCTTGTAGTGAATCTCTGGGTCGTTACTTCCCGACACCGGTCGGGTTGAGGTGGGTGAGATGGCCGCTTTCCGTGCCATCGGTGGGATCGATCACGCAGTCGATGAGTGCCGGCCTGCCGGACAAGAGCGCGCCGGTGAGCGCGATGGTGAGCTGGGCCGGCGTGGTCACCCGGTAGCCCTTCCCGCCGAACGCCTCGATCAGGCGGTCGTGGCGTGCCTGCGGCATGAGGGTTGTGGGCGACGGGTCCGACGAGGCGGCGTTCAGACCGTCACCGCGGTACACGCCGCCGTTGTTGAGCACGATGACAACGATGGGCAACCGGTAGCGGCAGATGGTGCTCGAGTTCCATGCCGCTGAACCCGAACGCGCTGTCGCCTTCGATGGCTACCACGGGTGCGCCGCTCTCGACCGCTGCTGCGATCGCATAGCCCATCCCGATTCCCATCACACCCCAGGTACCGCTGTCGAGACGGTGCCGAGGCACCCGCATGTCGATCACGTTGCGCGCGATGTCGAGTGCGTTGGCGCCCTCGTTGACGACGTAGGTGTCGGGATGCTCGCGAAGGACGTCGCGCACGGCCCCAAGCGCACCGTAGAACTGCATCGGATCGGAATCCGCATTCAGCCGCTGCGACATCTTGGCTGCGTTCTGCGCCGAGCGTTCCGCGAGTTCGTGACGCCACGACGCCGAGGCCGTCGATTTCTCCGCGCGCCGGTCCGCTCGAGGAGTGCCGCCATCACCGAGCCGATGTCGCCGACGAGCGGCGCAGCGATGGGCTGGTTACTGTCCAGCTCGGTCGGCTCGATGTCGACCTGGATGAATTTCGCATCGGGATTCCATTGCGGCGCTTCGCCGTGACCCAACAACCAGTTCAACCGGGCACCGACCAGCAGCACCACATCGGCCCTGCGCAGCGCCAGCGACCGGGCGGCCGCCACCGATTGCGGGTGGTAGTCAGGCAGCAGACCCTTCGCCATCGCCTCGGCAGAAACGGCAGCCGGTGGCCTCTACGAACGCTCGTATCTGCTTGTCCGCCTGGGAGTACGCGGCGCCCTTGCCCAACACGACAAGCGGCCGTCGTGCAGTGGCGAGCAACCCGATCGCGCGATCTACCGCCTCGGGTGCGGGCAGTTGGCGCGGTGCCGGATCGACAACACGGCGCAACGTCGCCCTACCGACCCGGCTATCGACGACCGCTCCGAGCACGGCCGCCGGGATGTCGAGGTAGACACCGCCCCGGACGGCCGGACACCGCCGTACGGATTGCGCGCGCGATACCGCGGCCGATGTCCTCGACGCGGTTCACCCGGTACGCGGCCTTGGCGAATGGCTCGGCGGCCGCCAGCTGGTCGAGCTCCTCGTAGTCGCCCCGTTTCAGGTCGACGATGTGCCTTTCACTCGATCCCGAAATCTGCACCATTGGAAAGCAATTCGTGGTGGCGTTGGCCAGCGCTACGAGGCCATTGAGGAATCCCGGCGCCGATACCGTCAGGCAGATGCCCGGTTTCTTCGTCATGAACCCGGCCGCCGCGGCGGCGTGCCCGGCATCGCTTTCGTGGCGGAAGCCGATGTAGCGGACGCCCGACTGTTGCGCGATACGAGCCACGTCGGTGATGGGAATACCGACCACACCGTAGATCGTCCGGACGTCGTTGAGCTTGAGCGCCTCGACCACCAAGTGGTATCCGTCGGTGAGCGCAGTGTCCGTGTCAGCCGGTAGCGCATCCCTGTTGTAAGTGGTGGTCATGTGACTCTCCTTCCGGTCCGGTTACGGTTGTGCGCCTTCACTTTCGACACTCCCCGGCGGTGCGACGCGGTGTCCAAGACCTGTTGCCGACCAGTCGATAACCGACGGCTATCGAGACGCCAACCGAGCGCGATCACGACATGGTGATCACCAGCGGCATCACCTGCGCGCTGCTCTCCCGCATCCGCTGCGACCAGGTCGCCTACCTCGATGGGCGACGGCGGCATATCTCAGGCGCCGTCGTGTGACAGGGCCACGGCATCAGCCTCGACGTCGTAGTCCCGCACCCACGCTTGCGATCGACGCCGAGACTGCCGGCCGCGAACGTAGCAGGCCTCGGCAGCCCGCGCGAAGTGCCGCTCGCTCGCCACCGCCACGAAGTACTCCAGCTGACGAAATAGCATCAGCCGAGCCCCCTAGCGAGCTCGTCCTGGAGTGCGTACAGCTCAGGAAGATTGACAACGACTGCCTCTTGTGTGCTGCGCGCGATGACGATCACAGCGGTATTGTTCGGGTCCGGATTCTCTTCGCGGTGCGGAACATACGGCGGGAGAAATACGTAGTCGCCGGGCGCCGTGGCGATGCGGACTTCTCCGTGGCCGTCATGGAATACGAACTCCGGGTTCCCAGTTCGCACGAAGATCGCCGTTTCGGACTCGCCGTGATGGTGATTGTCCGACACCGTCTCTGGCGAGACATACGTCTCGCCCATCCAGATCTTCTCCGACTCGACCGAGCCTCCACTGATTGCGGCGAATCGCCGCATACCCGCCGTCTGTGCAGTGTCAGAACTCACGTTGGAGGCCCGAACATGGTGTACCCGTGTGCGCAACGACGCAACGGTGTGCTCGGCCCCCGCTGTCCTCGGGCCCGGGTGGAAACCGTCCGCGCTACTCATCGGCAGCCAACTCCATAGCATCAGAATCCCATTCCGTAAGTGAACTGTCGTCACCGCTGACACCCACCCACACTTCCGGTCAACACGACTCTTTGCGTTCCTGCCCGCTGCAACCGCTCCATCCGGCTGGCGGCTAGCACGGTTGGGGGTAGGCAGCAACGACGTGGGTTCACTGGATCGCAATCCTGGACTACGTGGCCCGAGAGGTCACCCGTAGAAGGAGTCAACATGCGAATCAGATTGAGCCACATCACATCGGTGATGGCAGCGGGCGCTGCCGCCGCAGCGATTGCCGCAGCACCGACGGCCGCGGCGGCCGAACCCGCTTCAGTGGCATCGGCGGCGATCACGACCACGCCAGCATCCGTAGCCGGATCTGGCCACACCGGTCGCCTTCCATGGCGCAGGCCCTCATGGTGGCTTCCACGGTGGCGGCTTCCGCCCTGACTACGTTCGTGGCTTCTACCGCGGCGAGCCTCCGTGGGGCCGTGGTCCGTGGTTCTGGGGGCGGCACTGGTGACGACGTCTGTCCCGGTCAACGCGGCTGCATATGTCGCTGCTGCCCGGTGAACATCACTGGTGGACACCCGACTATCACGGTGCTTCAGGCATTTTCAGCGATTTCGTCGCTTCCCGTTGATCGGAACCATAGTTGGGTGGTAGCAGGGACGACGAGGGGTCCATGGCAGGCAACTCTGGAGGTGAGCCACATTGGGGCCAACCATCAAAGGAGTAACACCATGCGAGTCAAACTCACCTACCTCACAACTCTGCTCGGCGCAGGGGTCGCCGCGGTGGCGATAATCGCAGCACCGATCGCTTCGGCCGCTTCCGCCCCGCTTCAGCAGTCGTGCACCGAGAGCGGTTCGGGAAGTGAATGCGAATCCCCCGGCAACGTGCAGCTCACCGCCACCCCGCCCCCGGTGAGCTTCGAGCCCTATGGGGCCGACGGCTTCCTGATCGGTGGCTGGAACGCCAACGGCTTTCACGGCGGCGGCTTTCACGGCGGCGGCGGCCACAGGTAGGCGCCAACCCCTGGTGCGTTCAACGCACGATACAGAACCGTTGTGCAGGAATGCACAACGGTTCTGTCATGGGCCGGACCGCAACGGCGCGCGTCCGACGTCAGGCGGCCGACGGTATCGTCGCCGAGAGCGACGTGCCGCGACCGGCGATGCTGGCGATCTCCAGCTGTCCGCCGACCGCCTCGACGCGATCTTTGAGCCCGATGAGTCCAGACCCCAGGGATAAGTCAGCGCCGCCGACTCCGTCGTCTCGAATTCTCAAGCGCAAGTTCGCACCGTCGACTTCACAACCCACCCACACCTCGGAGGCTTGACGCGTGTTGGCCGTGCGGCCGCGCCTCGCAACACCTCGTAGCGGCCACTTCGGCGTACTCGGGCTGCCGCCGTCCGAAACGTCGGCGGCACGTAGGCCGCACCGCCAGCCACGTGGCCAGTGCCATCGCGTCCTCGATGGCCTGATCTGGCGCCTTGTCCGGCGATCTTCGGGCGCTGCGGGGAGGTTCGCCCGACAGTGGCGCCGACTTGCCTGACGCGCCAGTACCCGAACACGTTGCGGTGGCTGGCAATCACGGCTCTTTGTCGCCTCATAACAGTGGCCTGCGCTCGGCAAGGCTTCGGCTCGTCGACGAGAGCGCATCGAAAGGTGGCGTCGGTCGGTTGCAGTAGTCACTGGGGTCGACCGTGGTTGCGGTGCCCGCATCGGGTACGGGTGGCAGGTATTGCGCAGGTGGAGACATGACCGCGCCGAAGCCGATGATGGAGGCGTGATACAGATGGATGCCCCAGGCCGGCCTGGCCCAGTGCGCTGGCTCTGGTACACGTTTGGTGGTCGCCTCGACCCGCGCAATCGCGAGTGGGTGGTGCACGACGTCACCGCTCGCAGCCGTTGGCTGCGCCAAGTGGCCCGAACCCTGGCGCAAGCGGCGATCGGCGGAACGCTGACGATTCTCGTACTCGGATTCGGTTGGGTCACTTGGGTTTCGGTGATCAGCGGACCTATGTTGGCGCTGATGTACTACGGCGTCTTCTTCGAGCGTTCGCCGAACATGCCTCTTCCAGCATGGATACCCGTGGGGTACTGCCGAGCGCGTGGTGGACGAGCGGGACAGGCGAAGGACGACCCAGATTGGCTTGCTCGTCAGCGACATGGTGATCATTCAGAAGCGATCGCACACCACCATGTGCGGCAGCATCGGCGGTGCGCAGCGGTCGCCAACTCGCACAGTCAGGCTGACAAATGCCGACCCTGCGTCCACCGGGCCAACGGCTCGCGATCATAGAGTCCCCACGTGAATGTGATGTCGACGTGGGTGAGCAAGCGCCGAGCCCGTGGATTCAAGTCGGCGAATTCAGCTGCCAGCATCGTCGGATCGCCTGGTGCTGGCCAGGATTCGCGCATCTTGTCATCGGCGGGAACGAATCCTACATAGTTGAGCAGCTGGCCGCCACGCACCGGGAAGACCAGCAGGTGTTTGCCGCCGCCTCCCCAGGTCACCAGATACTCCGGCCATCCCGGCAACCGCGTTGCCGGGATCAATCCGCGATAGGCAACCGTCCCGGAGAACACCGGCGCGGAGGTGTCGACGACATGGCGTTGTAGCACCGAATGGATTCCATCCGCGGCGATGACGACATCGGCCTTGACGCTTACCCGTTGTCGAAACCGACCTCGGCGCAGTCGGAGTCCTCGCTGAAACGTATGCAGCGATGATCTGTGTGCACTACCCCCGGAGGCAGCGCCGCGGCGAGGACTGCGACCAAATCCGCCCTGTGAACGCCGAGCTGTGTGACGCCTGCGGGTATGTTTCCTGCGACACTACGCTCCTATCGGGACCGTAGATTCGAAATCCCTTCAACCGAGAGCCAATACGGTTGACTTCCGGGCCGAGCCCGAGCCGGACAAGGACTCGCTGGCCGTTGTGCTGGAGCCCGAGTCCCGCCCCAACCTCACTCAGCTGACGTGCCTGCTCAAATACGCGCACTTGCGCGCCTGTCGTGCGAAGCGCCACCGCTGCCGACAGGCCACCGATGCCGCCGCCGACAATTGCAACCCGCAGCATAGCCATCGACCCCTTCCACTGCGATTACGACCTTCATGTGATGCAACCGGAGTCGGCGCTGTTGGCGCCTGTCGCATCTGCCGTCGCGAGCACTGCCTCAAGCGTCGCCGCTGTGGTGCGCCGCAGCATCCCGGCTCACACCCATCGGTGGTTCCTGGTGGCAGGAACCCTGCAAGCGACGCCAAGGTCGAGAACGTGACGGCCCGCTCTACCGCGTCACCCACGACTGCTCCCGGCCCTGCGCCTATCCCTCCACGACGACACCGCAAGTGTCATCGCGTGCGCCGCCACATCATCCCGGCGACGACGACGATCGTCGTCCGCTCTGGAAGGAAGATCAACGAAAGCATTCGATGCCCGAGCATGCGACGCTGCACATGAATCACCCAGGCAACCAACAGGATTCGACGCACTCGCGGGCGAGGCATGCGTGGCCGTCTCAAACCGGTGCAGCCAGGCCGGTCCGCACCGGCCCCGACGGTCCACGGATTTACAGCTGATGGGTAAGCAACGATTCCGGTTGGCGGCCAGCCTTTTTGGCCGTAGGCGCCCCCGATCGGATGCCCACCAGAACAAGCGCAGGCCAGATGCGAGCGACTGCGAGGGACCGCCGATCCGCTATTGCGTACGTCCGTCCAGATACGGGTCGAGCCACCTCACGAGACTTGTCGATCCAGCGGATCGCGCGAACTAGGGTGAAAGAATGAGCACAGATTTCGACTACAAGGGCGTGCCACACACCTTGGATCCGTGGAGCGCATCGCGGGATCGCTACGACTCCATGGTGTACCGCCGAGTTGGCAATTCGGGTCTGATCCTGCCCGCCATCTCGCTCGGCCTCTGGTACAACTTCGGCGACAACCGCCCCTTCGACATACAGCGCGAGGTGCTGCGGCACGCGTTCGACAAGGGCATCACGCACTTTGACCTCGCCAACAACTACGGACCGCCGTACGGGTCTGCCGAAGAGAACTTCGGCAGAATGATGCGCACCGACTTCAGGCCTTATCGGCGTGAGCTCATCGTCTCGAGTAAGGCCGGATGGGACATGTGGCCGGGCCCGCAGGGTCAACTGGGCTCCCGCAACTACCTGCTCTCGAGCCTCGACGACTCCCTCGGCCGGCTCTCGATCGACTACGTCGACATCTTCTATTCGCACCGGTTCGACCCCGGGACACCCCTGGACGAAACGGTCGGCGCGCTGGCCAGTGCGGTTCGGTCTGGCAAAGCCCGTTACGTCGGCATCTCGTCCTACTCCGCCGAACACACCGCCGAAGCAAAGGCGATCGCCGATCGGGCCGGAATTTCACTTGTCATCCACCAGCCGTCGTACAACCTGCTCAACCGATGGATCGAATCGGGTCTCACAGACGAGCTTCGCTCGGCAGGCATGGGCGCGATCTCGTTCACGGCGCTCGCGCAGGGTCTGCTCACCGACCGGTACGCGACCGAAGGTGCCGCCGACATCGACCGGGCTACCTCACGTCCCACCCTCCCCGCATCCATGCTGACAGAAGGGGTTCTCGCAAAGATTCACGGGCTTAAAGCGATCGCCGACGCGCGCGGGCAATCTCTTGCACAGATGGCACTCGCATGGGTGCTGCGCGACCCAGTCGTCGCATCGACACTAGTCGGCGCGTCGAGCGTCGCACAGCTCGACGAGAACCTCGGCGCGCTGAACAACCTCGAGTTCTCCGCTGCCGAGCTGACGTCGATCGACGAGTACGCCACGGAGGCAGGCGTGGACCTCTGGCGGAGCTCGTCAGAACTATGATTCCTTCGCCCGGGTCGCCGCTGTCCGGGCACGTCCTACAGGGTCACGAGTTCCGCGGCGTTTGAGGATGCGAGTTGTGGATTCTCGCCGGTCACATTGATACTGGCCCGGCCGATGGCATGCCGGTACAGCTGAGACAACAGCCGGGTCGATGTGCCGTGGTCAGGGACGTCCAAGCGCGTCACGTCGAGAGCGTGAACCGAGAGGCGGTAGGTGTGCGGCTGGTCGTCTAGGGCCGCTCCGGCCCCGATAAACCGACGCAAGCTGGCCACGCATCCCCCGCAGAGCGCGGCGGCCCGGGCCGGAGTCCAGGCGAATCAGCCTAAAAACCGGCGACCTGTCCGTCGCGACGCGGGTCGCTCGCCCCGAGATACCCGTCCGGCAATCGCCAGATCGCCTGGCAGCTGCCGAACTGGTTGTGATCGTCCACCATGACGAGATCGTGGCCGCGGCGGCGCAGCTCGTCGACCGTCGCCGGCGGGAAACCGCCCTCGAGGCTCACCCGCATGCCGTGCAGCCAACGGAACCGCGGTCCGTCGCACGCCGCCTGCGGATTCTGACCGTAGTCGGCGATGCGCACCACCAGCTGCACATGACCCTGAGGCTGCATGGTGCCGCCCATCACGCCGAAACTCATCACCGGTGCACCGTCGCGGGTGAGAAAGCCCGGAACGATGGTGTGGTACGGGCGCTTTCGCGGTCCAACCAGGTTCGGGTGCCCCGGCGTGGTGCTGAAGCCGGTGCCGCGGTTCTGCAACGAGATCCCGGTGCCCGGCACCACCACGCCTGACCCGAAGCCGTCGTAGTTGGACTGGATCATCGACACCATCATCCCGGCGGCGTCGGCCGCGGTCAGATACACCGTGCCGCCCTTCGGTGGCCGTCCTGCCACCACCGGCGTGGCCCGCGCCGGGTCGATCAGCGTCGACCGCTGCCTGAGATAGTCGGCGTCCAACTGCTGTTTTGGCCGCACCTGCATGTGGTCGATGTCGGCGACGTAGGCCAGCGCATCGGCGAAGGCCAGCTTGATCGCCTCGATCTGCAGGTGCACGCTGTCTGCCGAATCCACTGGGAGCGAGGCCATGTCGAAGCGTTGCAGCATGCCGAGCGCAATCAACGCGATGATCCCCTGGCCGTTCGGTGGGATCTCGTGCAACGTATAGCCGCGGTAGTCGATGCTGATCGGATCGACCCAGTCCGCGCGGTGCGAGGCCAAGTCGGAGGCCAGCATCGCGCCACCGTTCGTGGTCGAATGCGCCGCCATCGTCGCCGCCAGCTCGCCCCGATAGAACGCGTCCCCGCCCGTCGCCGCGATACTCTCCAACGTCGCCGCGTGCTCGGGAAGCCCGAACCGCTCCCCCGCCGCCGGCGCCCGCCCAACCGGAAGAAACGCTTCAGCGAATCCCGGCTGCGACCGCAGCTCCGGAACCTGCCCGGCCCACTGTGCGGCCACCGTCGGCGAGACGAGGAATCCCTTGCGGCCGTAGCCGATCGCCGGCTCGAAGACGCGCGCGAACGGCAACCTGCCGAACCGGGCGTGCAGTTCGGTCCAGGCCGACACGGCGCCCGGCACGGTAACCGAATTCCAGCCCCGCACCGGAACCGGGCCGCCGCGGAAATACTCCGGCGTCCACGCCGCCGGCGACCGCCCGGACGCATTCAACCCGTGCAACCTCGCGCCGTCCCACACGATGGCGAAGGCGTCCGAGCCGATGCCGTTGGACACCGGCTCGACCAAGGTCAGGGTGATCGCAGCAGCCAGCGCCGCGTCCACCGCGCTGCCGCCATCGGCGAGCATCGCCAGGCCGGCCTGCGCGGCCAGCGGTTGCGACGTGCACACCACATTGCGCGCCAGCACGGGTTTGCGTGGCCAGGCGTAGGGCAGGTCCCACGAGAACGGGACAGTCATTGGTGCAATCCTAAGAGCCGGCACTCACCAGAGCGCTCTGTTTACTGCGCGCGCTGGGCTGTCACCCAACACGTGCGACACCACAGTCGTCGAGGTGATCAAGAACTCGGGCTGGGAAGTAGAGGCTACGGCCCGTATCAGTGAGCCTCCAGGAAGGTGATCACCGCGAGCACCCGGCGATGGTCGTCGCCGGTCTCGGGCAGGTTGAGCTTGGTCAGGATGCTGCGCACGTGTTTTTCGACCGTGCCTTCGGTGACCCAAAGCCGATGGGCGATACCGGCATTCGACCGACCCTCCGCCATCAGCGCCAGCACCTCCTGTTCCCGCGTCGTGAGCACCGCGAGCGGATCGTCGCGCCGACGCACCGACACCAACTCCTGCACCAGTACGGGATCGACCACCGAGGCGCCCTTGGCGACGCGCTGCAACGTGTCGATGAAGTCCGCGACGTCGGTCACCCGGCTCTTGAGCAGATAGCCGATGCTGCGCCCGCTCGCCAGTAGCTCCATCGCGTGCTCGACGTCGACGTGTGCCGAGAGCACGACGACAGCGGTGTCGGGCAACTCTTCGCGGATGACGCGAGCGGCATCGAGTCCTTCCGTGAAATTGTTGGGTGGCATGCGAATGTCGGTGACCACCAAGTCGGGTGTCGTTTCGCGGACGATGGCAAGGAGTTGACCACCATCGCCGGCCTGCCCGATCACGTCGAAGCCCGACCGTTCCAACAGACTCGCCAGACCCTCGCGCAGCAAGACATCGTCCTCTGCCAGGACCACGCGCAGCCGGCTCGCGTCCTCCGGAATCTGCGCCGCGGTTGGACTATGGGCACCGCCACCGTTGACGCCGGGCGGCACGGCCATGTCGTCGACGCTGAGACCGTGGCGGCGTTGGGTGTGTTGTAACTCGTTCCCAAAGTCGGCGGCGGTCGCCGGGCGATCGTCGGGATTGCGCGCCATCGCGTGGTCGATGGCCGAGGCGACATCGTCGGGAATTCGATTCAGGTCTCGTACCGTGGCGGGCTCGGCGGCGACCCTCAGGAATTGGGCGACGACCCCCTCACCGCTGCGGCGTTCGAAGGCGCGTGCCCGGTGAGTGCACAAAACAAGATCGCGCCGAGGCTGTACACGTCGGACGCAGGACTTGGGCTGCGACCCAGGAGGACCTCGGGCGCTGTGAACGCAGGTGATGCGGTGACGACGCCCGTCGCGGTTTCGAAGCCGCCCGCTATCCGTGCGATGCCGAAGTCCGTCAGCTCGGGTTCGCCGTACTCGGTCAGCAGGATGTTCGCGGGTTTGACGTCGCGGTGCAGGGTGCCCAGCCGGTGTGCGGTCTCGAGGGCACCGGCCATCTTCACTCCGATGTGCAGCGCCTCCGCCAAGGTAAGGGGGCCGACGGACTGAATCCGCGCGCGCAGGGAGTCCCGCGGGTGGTATTGCATGACGATGTATGGCCGACCCGACGACGTGGCGCCGACGTCGAAGATGTTGACGATGTTCGGATGTCCGCACAGTTTGCCCATTGCGCGCTGCTCGCGGAGAAATCGTTCGACGTTGTCCGGATCGAGGTCTGTGGTGAGCACCTTGACGGCGACGGTGCGCTCCAGTGATCGCTGCCTGCAGCGGTATACCGCCCCGAATCCGCCGGCTCCGACTTCGGTGGCATCATCGAACCCCGCCGCGGCCAGCTCCACGACGATCGCCGGTGTTGGATCACACCGGCTGGCAGGCGGTACGCATTCGGCCATTGGCTACCTCGACGCCGATACTCAATACCCGCGATCTCAGACCCATCCGATCACCCTTCGAACGAATCAGTCGAGCATAACGCTGCCAAGGCGCTGCGGACCCCCTCGATGCGGTCGCGGATCACCTCGTCCAACCGCTCGATCACGACACGCTGATCGGTTCCCATTGGGTGCCTCGTGACACCGTCCGTGCGCGTTGTTCGCATGTCCTCGTGGATTCCAAACCGCCGCAGCAGATTCAGGCAGCGTGACGCCGGTCTCGTCCCACCACGGGCAGTTCATCCTGATCGTCTGGCCATTCACGCTGCCAGCGACCGAACATTGCAGCTAGCGGGAGGTCGACAACGGGTGCCAGCGAGGACGACATGGCTCGGGTTGAGGACGATTCTGGATTACGTCATCGATACACATCAAGGGAAGGAATGACAATGCGCATCAAGATGAATCGCATCGTCCCGCTAGTGGCTGCAGGGGCTGCCGCGGTGGCGTTGGCAGCCGCACCGACGGCGGCGGCGACCACAGTCGTGGCGGGGTCAGGCGCGAATCAGAGCCCCGGCAATGTCCAGATCACCGCTGCGCCCGGCGCGGCAGCGCAAGAGGCCGCCCAGTTGCAGCAACCCTTCGGCGGGGACATGGGCGCCTTGCTATTTCACCACTGACACCGACAGTGCGCGCCCAGGGCGGGCATTCTCCATCCCGTCCAAGCAGCGTTGGCTAGAGCGTGAACCGACGTGTCATATCTGCTATGGCAGAGACCATTTCGTAGAGCGACGACGGAACCGGTGATCTCAGCGCCGTGGCGAGTGCAAGATCACGGTTGACCGCGGTCCGACCGTAAGTTCCTGCGCGACAGTGGCCTTCCGCGCCGGGTCGAAGGTATCGCAGACGACCTCCCACCGGTGATTGTGGAGATCGGCGGGCACGGCAAAAGTCAACGGTTCCCACCATGCGTTCACGAGAATGAGGAAGTCATCGTCGACCATGGGGGTGCCGTCGGGACGGACATCCGGATCCGTTGAGCCGTCGATGAACAACCCGACGCTGCGGGCACTCGGGTTTGACCAATCTTCGACAGTCATCTCCGTACCCGACGGTGTGATCCAGCGCAGGTCCGACGCCGCTCTGCCGGTGCGGTAGCGGCGCCTGCGGAATGCCGGATGACGACGGCGCAATGCGATGAGTTCCGTTGTGAACCTTGACAGCTCATGGTCGACCGTCGTCCAGTCGAACCAGCTGATCTCGTTGTCCTGGCAGTAGGCGTTGTTGTTGCCCCGCTGAGTGCGGCCGAGCTCGTCACCTCCCAACAGCAGTGGTACGCCCGCCGAGAGCAGCAGAGTCGCAAGAAACGCCCGCTTTTGCCGAGCGCGCAGCGCGAGCACGTCGGGATCGCTGGTTGGCCCCTCAGTTCCGCAGTTCCACGAGCGGTTGTCGTCGGTGCCGTCGCGGTTGTCCTGTGTGTTGGCCTCGTTGTGCTTGTCGTTGTAGGAGACCAGGTCGGTCAGCGGGAAGCCGTCGTGCACGGTGACGAAGTTGACCGACGCGGTGGGTCGGCGGCCTTCATCGGGGTGGTCGTAGATGTCAGCCGAACCGCACAGGCGTGAAGCGAAATCCCCCAACATCCCCCCGTTACTGCGCCACCAGTCGCGCACGGTGTCGCGGAAGCGTCCGTTCCATTCGCTCCACAGTGGCGGGAAGCGACCGATGTCGTAGCTGTCGACGCGGCCGACGTCCCACGGCTCGGCGATGAGCTTGACCTGTGAGATGACCGGATCCTGGCTCACGAGATCGAAGAACGCTGAGAACGGGTCGAAGGCGCCGCCCTCTCGCCCGAGGGTCGGGGCGAGGTCGAAACGAAACCCGTCGACGCCCATCGTCGAGACCCAGTAGCGCAGCGAATCCATGATCATCCGCAGCGTTGTCGGGTCCGCCGTGTTCAGTGAATTGCCCGTCCCGGTCGTATCGATGTAGCGACTCGGTTCGTTCGGGTCGACGCGGTAGTAGGCGGTGTTGTCGAGGCCACGGTGACACAGCGTGGGGCCGCCGGGCCCGCCCTCGGCGGTGTGGTTGAACACGACGTCGAGCACGACCTCTAAACCGGCCGCGTGCAGGGCCTCGACCATGCTTCGGAACTCCGCCACTTGGCCGCCTGGGCGGCCGGCCCGCACCGCAGCCGAGTACGCCGCGTGCGGTGCGAAAAAGCCGATGGTGTTGTAGCCCCAGTAGTTCGTCAACCCCCGCTCGACGAGGAACGACTCGGGCACGTTGTGGTGGACAGGCAGCAGCTCGACGGTGGTTACGCCGATACCGACGAGGTATTCGAGCACCGCCTCGTGCGCCAGGCCGGCGTAGGTGCCGCGCAGCTCGGGCGGCACATCGGGATGCGTTGCCGTGAATCCACGGACGTGCACTTCGTAGATGATCGTGTCTGCGAGCGGATGCCCCGGGCCGGGCACGGCTGGCGTGGTCGGCGGCGCCGTCACCAGGCTGCGCGGCATGTGACCGGCCGAATCCAGCAGGCTGGGGACCGCGGTGTCATCCGTTGCGTAGTCGAGTAATTCGGGCCCGAACCTGCATTCACCATCGATCGCGCGGGCATACGGGTCGAGGAGAAGCTTGGCGGGGTTGTAGCGCAACCCCCGAGCGCGATCGTAGGGCCCGCTGACTCGGAAACCGTAGGCCTGGCCTTCCCGCACCCCAGGCACGAAGCCATGCCAGATGTTGCCGTCTCGTTCCGGCAGCGCCAAGCGGGTCTCGGCCCCGTTGGCGTCGAACAAGCACAACTGGACCTGTTCGCCGTTCGATGACACGGCGAAGGTCGTCCCATCTGGCCCGCACGTCGCGCCCAGCGGAGCGGGTCTGCCGGGCAGGATTGTCGTGGTCATCGGCTCTCCTGACCTTCGACGAGTCGCTGAATGACCTCCGACACCATGGGATACGCGCGATGGCGGCGGCGGATCACGTCGGCGACCAGCCCGGTCCAGCCGGTCTGGTGCGACGCACCCAAGCCGGCACCGCTGTCGCCGTGGAAGTATTCGTAGAAGAGCAGGTTGTCACGCCACCGCGGATCGGTCTGCATCCGCTCGGTGTCGCCGAAGCACGGCCGTCTTCCGTCCTGGTCGACCAGGAATAGGGACAGCAGGCGATTCCACAAATCGGCGGCGACGACGTCGAGCGTGACATCGGCTCCCGACCCGGTGGGGTATTCGATAGTCAGTTCGTCGCCGAAGAATTCGTAGTAACGCTCCAGACCTGTGACGACGAGGTAGTTCAGCGGAAACCACACCGGGCCCCGCCAGTTCGAATTGCCGCCGAACATGGCGGTGGTCGACTCAGCCGGCTCGTAGTCGATTCCCGCGCACACACCCTCCACGTCCAATACGTACGGATGATCGCGGTGGTAAAGAGACAGCGAGCGAAGGCCGTAGGGCGACAGGAACTCCGCAGGGTCGAACAGCGTTTGGCAGAGCCGCCGCATCCGGTCCAGGCCGGTCACCCCGACCAAGAGCCGCCGCGTGCCCGGCGTCCCGCGCATGATGCCGGCGGCGACCATTTCTTCTGTTCCCCCAATCCCATGGCGTCGCAGGTAGTCGGCGAACATCTTGTCTGTCACAAACGACCGGTCGATGGCGTCCTCGCTAACGACCGCCGCGGCCAGCGACGGGATCATGGCCACCATCGAGCGCACCCGGACCGGCACTGAGCCACCGTCGGGCAACAGGATCCGGTCGTAGTACAAGCCGTCATGCTCGTCCCAAAGGCCCACCGCCTCAAGGGCTTCCGCGATGCCGGCGAAGTGCTCCATGAATTTCTGGACGAGGTCGAGCGCGGGCCGATGCCCGGACCCGTGCAGGATCGCTGCGATCGTGGCCATGGACAACGCGTATCCCGCCATCCAACCGGTGGCATCGGACTGCTGAAGTAGTCCGTGGAAGGGAAGGTGTGAGCGATCTAGCGGGCCTATGTTGTCCAGGCCCATGAAGCCACCCTCGAATACATTCGAGCCGTTCGCATCTTCGCGGTTCACCCACCAGGTGAAGTTCACCAATAGCTTGTCGAAGATCCTGCTGAGGAAGTCGAAGTCACGTCCGCCGTCGATGGCGAAGACTTCCAGTGCCGCCCACGCCTGAACCGGCGGGTTGACGTCGGAGAAGTCCCACTCGTATGCGGGCAAGGCACCGTTGGGGTGCTGGAACCATTCGCGACACAGCAAGGAAAGTTGATACTTCGCGAAGGCCGGATCGACGTGCACCAACGCGACACAGTGAAACGCCAGATCCCAGGCGGCGAACCACGGGTATTCCCAGGTGTCGGGCATCGACATCACATCGAAGGCCTCGAAGCTGCGCCACCGGGCGTTGCGACCGTGCCTGCGCTGCGTCGGAGGCGGCGGCTGGGCCGAGTCGCCATCGAGCCATCTGGCCACGTCGTAGTAGTAGAACTGCTTGTTCCACAACATGCCGGCGAACGCTTGGCGCATCACGACGGCCTCGTCTGCCGACGCCTCCGACGGGGTGAGCGCGGCGTAGAACTCGTCGGCTTCGGCCCGACGCTGCACATTCACCCGGGTGAAATCCGTCCCCAATGCGCTCGCCTGGGGTGGCCCTGTGGCGGCCGGCCGCAATCGCAGCCGTATCTCGGCCGTCTCGCCTGGGCCCATTGAAACCCGGTACCAGAAGGCACATTTCGTGCCGCGGCGCTCCGGATTGACGGTGTCCGCCCCGCCCAGGACGTGATCGTTGATACCGTCCTTCGGCCACCGCGAACCTGTCGAGACACCGTACAGCCGACGCAGGTTCGTCTCGTTGTCGCAGAACAGCAGTTCTGGCTGCTCGCCGTGAGGGGCAGGCCCGGGGAGCAACTCCAGTTTGCCGAGAACCGGATGTGGGACTGCGACCGTGCCTGCAGCGCCGGCCGAAAGCAGCGGCGGAGAGGATCCAGCCTCCCACGACCAGGTGTTGCGAAACCACAGCGTCGGCAGCACATGAAGAACTTCGGCGCCGGGCCCGGCATTGGTCACGTTGATCGTCATCAGTACGTCGGTTGGGTCGGCCTTCGCGTAGTGCACGTCCACGACCCAGTAGCGGTCGTCGTCGAAGATCCCGGTGTCGAGCAGCTCGTACTCACGGTCGCGCTTGCCGCGTCGGCGGTTCCCGTCCAGCAGTCGTTGGTAGGGGAATGCCCGCTGTGGATAGTGGTAACGCCAGCTGTTCCATGCGTGGCTGGGTACGGCATCGAGGTACCACCAGTACTCCTTCACATCCTCGCCGTGATTGCCTTCGACACCGGTGAGCCCAAACGCCCGCTCCTTCAGTATCGGGTCACGCCCGTTCCACAGCGCGAGCGCCAAGCACAACCGTTGCTCGATGTCGCAGAACCCGGCAAGCCCGTCCTCACCCCACCGGTAGGCGCGCGAACGTGCGTGATCGTGCGGTAGATAGCTCCATGCGTCGCCATCGGCGCTGTAGTCCTCGCGGACTGTGCCCCACTGCCTTTCACTTAGGTACGGCCCCCAGAGATACCAGTCACTGGCTTGCCGCAGGCCGAGGTCGAGCCGACCGAAACTCGCGGCCCGTTGTGCCTCTGCGCCCGCGGCAGCCGTCATGTGGACGACGATTCAGCGAGTACTGGCACTGAGGTCGACATCGGTCATGGGGACTCCTCGTGCGAGGGAAGTTACACAGCCAATCCTGACGCGCAAGCGCTTTCCGATCAGTGTGCGTGGCGACAACATCGGTGCGCCGACGGTGTTGCGCCGTACAGGCGCCGAGCGGTCAGCGCGACGCTCAGCGCCTCCGATGTGATGGTACCGTCCGCTGCACTTCAGTAGGGCTGGTCGCCTTTGGGCATGACGTACTCGGAGATTGGTGCGGAGACACCGTTGACCGTTGTTCCGCCGTTAGTCATCCCGGGAACCATCGGCAGCATGCTCTGCGGGAATCCGAGAGTCGGCTCGGTGATTGCGCTGAGCCGGGCCAATTCCTCGGCGGTGAGGTTGACGTCGAGGGCGCGGATGTTGTCCTCGAACTGAGAAAGCCGGCGCGCCCCGATGATGATCGACGTCACCACCGGTTGCGCATGGAGCCAGGCCAGCGCCACGCTAGCGACCGTCGTCCCGTGCGCTTCGGCGATGATCTCCAGTTCGTCGACCACCTCGTAGGTCTTCTCGTTGAGGGACCCCTCAATCAACGCAGCGCGATCGGCCTTGTTCTGGCCGGCGTTGCTTCGTGTGTACTTGCCGCTGAGCGCACCGCCACCGAGCGGTGACCACGGCGTGATCCCGAGGCCGAATTCGCTGGCCATGGGAACCAGTTCCTGTTCGACGGTGCGCTGGAGCAGTGAGTACTCGATCTGCAGGCCGATGAAGGACGACCAGCCGCGGAAACGCGCGGTGAGATTTGCTTCGGCGATCTTCCACGCCGGGGTGTCCGACACGCCGAGGTAGCGCACCTTGCCGGCCCGTACCAGGTCGTCGAGTGCGGCCATCGTCTCGTCGATAGGGGTGTTCTTGTCCCAGATGTGTAGCCAGTACAGGTCGATGTAGTCGGTTTGCAGGCGGCGCAGCGAGTTCTCGCAGGCGTTGATCAGTGATTTGCGGCCCGAGCCACCACCGTTGGGATCGCCTGGATAGAGGTTGCCGCTGAACTTGGTGGCGATCACCAAGCGATCGCGGCGGGCGGGGTGGCGCCCGATGTGGTCGCCGATGATCTTCTCGGAGTGGCTTTTGGTGTAGAAGTTGGCGGTGTCGATGAAGTTGCCGCCGAGGTCGACGAACCGGTCGATTATCTGTTGGGACTCCGCCACGCTGGAGCCCCAGCCGAGGTCTTCGCCGAATGTCATCGCACCCAGGCACAGTGGGCTGACGCGCAGACCGGACCGTCCGAGTGTCACGTAGTGATCCAAGGGCATGGATGGTCTCCTTCTGATAGATTGTTCACTCATGCGGTTGTTTACTTCTAAACTAGTTCAAGTCTGAACTACCTGGGATGCAATGTCAATGTCAGCTGACGATGCGGCGAAGATTTGGTCGCTGAACTACCGAGTGCTGCTGTCAGTGATCTCCTCCGTCGAGACCGACATCACCGCCTTGGGGCTCGACTCCAAGGAACTGTTCCTGCTCGCCGAGGTCGACGAGCATCCCTACCCTGCCCAACTGGCATCGACGATGAGCATGCCCAAGGCCACGGTGACGGTTTACCTCAAGCGGCTTGAGGCCGCGGGATTCGTGCGTCGCGAGATCGACCCAGCCGACTTGCGGCGCCACCGACTCGAACTCACCCCGGCCGGGCGACGAGCTACCAAACAGGGCCTCGCACTCCTATCGGACGCGTTCGGCAAGCGGCTCGAACGCCTCACCCGAGCACAGCAGAAGGAACTCAAGAACCTGCTCGAACAGATCCTCTGACTAACGGTGCCGCGGGAGTGGGGAATTCAGCTTCGGGATTTGCAGCGTTGCCCCCTCTACGAACCGGGTCGTGGTCCAGGGACGCTGCTCCCTCCGCCTTGGGTAACTGTCCGTCGCTGACGGGCTCCAACGGCCGCTCTTGTCAGTGAATCCGCGCGGCGGCACGATATGGCGATGTCGGCTACCAACCGTGTTCTCGTTCTCGGGTCTGGGTTCGCCGGGCTTTGGGCCGCGCTGGGTGCGGCCCGGCGGCTGGACGAGCTCGGGGTTCCCCAAGGGGAGGTGGATGTCACCGTCATGAGTTCGCAGCCATTTCACGATATTCGGGTCCGTAACTACGAGGCCGATCTCAGTGCGTGCCGAATCCCGTTGCAGGACCTACTCGATCCGGCCGGTGTCTGCCATATCACCGCTGACGTGACCGGAATCGACACTGCGGCTGCGACGGTGAGCACGGCCGACGGCGCAACTCGGGGCTACGACCGCCTCGTATTGGCGCTAGGCAGCAGGGTGGTCAAGCCGGACCTTCCCGGGCTCAAGAAGTTCGGTTACGACGTCGACACCTACGACGGCGCGATGAAGCTGCAGGCGCACATCCGCGATCTGGCCGAACGCGCAGCCGATCCCGCGTCCGCAACGGCGGTCGTCGTCGGCGCCGGCCTCACCGGGATCGAGACCGCCAGTGAGCTGCCGAAGATGCTGTCGGACGCCCTAGGAGCCGGAGTCACACCGCGGGTGATCCTCGTCGACCACAACCCGCGCGTTGGTTCGGACATGGGTGAGTCCGCTCGTCCGGTCATCGAGGAAGCGTTGGCCGAGAACGAGGTTGACACCATCACCGGAGTGGGCGTCGCCGCCGTGGACGAGCAGAGCGTGACGCTGTCGTCCGGGGACGTCGTGCCTGCGGCAACGGTGGTGTGGTGTGCCGGAATGCGGGCGAACCCGTTGACGGCGCAGTTCGGCGTGCCGTGCGACAGGCTGGGTCGGCTGCCCGTTGACGACTATCTGAGGGTCGAGGGCGTTGCCGGTGTGTTCGCGGCAGGCGACGTGGCGGCGGCGAAGATGGACGACGAACACCTATCCGTGATGTCGTGTCAGCACGGTCGGCCGATGGGCCGCTACGCGGGCTACAACGTGATCAGCGATCTGCTGGGTGCTCCCATGCTGTCGCTGCGAATCCCTTGGTATGTCACCGTTCTCGATCTCGGTCCTGCCGGTGCGGTCTACACGGAGGGCTGGGACCGCCGAGTCGTCAGCAGCGGCGCAACGGCCAAGGCGACCAAGCGACTGATCAATGGCGAACGCATCTATCCCCCGCTCAACGGCGACCGAGCGGCACTGCTCGCCGCGGCCGCCCCGGAGTTGCAAGCCGCGCCCGCATACGGGCATTGATGGCGAGCCGTCCGCCTCGAGCACAACGCGCAACCCACTACCGGTATGACCTGGCTGTCAGTGAATGTGGCTGCCGCCGTTGATATCAACGGTGGTTCCGGTCAGATAGGCGGCGTCCTGGCTGGACAGGAAGGTGATGACGGCGGCGATCTCTTCGGTGGTTGCGGTGCGCCCGACGGGGATGTCGGCGGCCAGCTTGGCCTCCTGCTCATCGGTGGAACCGACCCGAATATTGGTGTCGACGGCGCCGGGCGTGACGGCGTTGACGGTGACGCCGGTGTTGGCGATCTCTCGGGCCAGCGCCTTGGTGAACCCGAGGATGGCGGCTTTGGCCGACGAGTAGGGCACCTTGCCGAAGACGCCGCCGCCGCGTTGGGCGCTCACGGACGACATGTTGACGATGCGGCCCCAGCCTTGCTCGATCATGTCGGGCAGGAAGGCCTTGCTGACCAGGTAGGTGCCGGTGGCGTTGACGGCCATCACCTTGTTCCACAGGTCGAGGGTGGTTTCGAGGAACGGCACCGGTGAGGTGATGCCGGCGATGTTGGCCAGCGCGCCCACCGGGGGCAGGTTTCCGGACGTCACCTCGGCGGCGACGGCGTCGTGGGCGGCGGTCACCGACTCCTCGGAGGTTACGTCGACGGCGTGGCCGAACGCGGGAACGGCGAACTGGTTGCCGATCTCGCTGGCGACCTTCGCCGAACTCTCCCCGTCGAGGTCGAGGATCACGACGGCCCAACCTTCCTTGGCGTAGCGCTGGGCAACGGTCATTCCGATGCCGCGGTCAGAGGTCGCGCCGGTGATGACAGCAGTACGTGTAGTGCTCATCGTTCTCCCTAGATCAGTTCAGAAATCAGGTGTGCGGCCGCAGCGGTTGCTGCGGGGCGTTCATCGTGGGTGATGTCGCGGGTTTCGAGTTCCAGCGAGAAGTGGCCGTGGTAGCCGGAATCAGCCAGCGCCTTGAGCCCGCGCCCGAAGTCCACCGCACCGTTGCCGACCGACAGGTTGATGTTGCCGGGCACCGCGTCACGGATGTGGACATGCGCGATCCGCGGGCCGAACCGCTCGACGAACTCCACCGGGTCACCGCCGGACGCGAGAATGTGGCTGAAGTCCATCACGATGCCGACGGTGGTCGTCGGCCTGGTCGAGGCGGCTCGTAAGTTGTTGAGCGCGTTCGATGTCGAAGCACAGCCGGTGGAAGTGCAGCGATTCGGTCCACAGCTCCACGCCGTGGCCGGCAGCGGTGCGGGCTGCGACGACGAGCTCCGCCGCGACGCGGTCAAGGTCGTCGTCGAGTGTGTCGATCGGGGTGTGGTCGAGAGCGCCGCAAGGCAGTACTAGTGCCCGCGATCCGGTGGCCGCGGCGAGCTCCACGAGCATGTCCAGATGCCGGGTGCGGGCGGCTCGCGCGTCCGGGTCCAGCGATGCGTTCAGGTCACCGATGTCGCCGTTGATCGAGCGCACCCGTAATCCGGAGGCGGCGACGGTGGCCGCCACGTCGGCGACGGCGGTGGCGTCGAGCACATATGGAACGTGGTCGCACACCCCGGGCAGCGCGCCGAGGTCGATCTCGGCGAAGCCCAGTTCGGCGATCGTCGCCAACGCCTGTGGCAGCGGCAGGTGCCGAAAGCTGATCGTGGAGCATCCCAGCCGGGTGTGAATCATCCGCGTGCGTCCCTTCGGTGTGGTTGTGACCACCAACACACTAAGGCGGAGATTGTTAACAGTCAACTGGCATCAGAAAGTTTTGTGCCGACTGTTGACAATGACTTGTGTGGACGGTCACACTGGTGACCGATCGCACTGTTGACGGTCGACAGTGACTTCGATCTCGGCTCTTCGAAAGGACTCAGCCATGAGCGACACCGCTCTACAGATGCGCGGTCACGTACACGGCACGAAGGACGCCAGGAAGGTGGCGATCGGCTCCAGCGTCGGGGCTGTCATCGAGACCTACGACTTCATCGGGTTCGGCACCGCGGCGGCGCTGTACTTCGGGCACGCGTTCTTCCCGGGATCCAGCCCGGTCGCCGGCACTCTCTTATCTTTCGCCACCCTCGGGGTCGGCTTCGCCGCCCGGCCGCTGGGCGGCATCCTCGGCGGGCACCTGGGCGACAAGCTCGGCCGCAAGCCCGTGCTGGTCGCCTCGCTGATCGTGATGGGCCTGGCCACGTTCGTGATCGGCCTGCTGCCCACGTACGCCTCGGTCGGCCTGCTCGCGCCGATCCTGCTGGTCACGGTGCGCATCATTCAGGGCGTGGCGTTCGGCGCCGAATGGGGCGGGGCGATCCTGATGAGCTACGAGCACGCCCCGTGGCGACAAAAGGGCAAGTACACCGGCATGGTGCAGGCCGGCTTCCCGGTCGGGCTGCTGTTGGCCAACCTGGTGTTCCTGGTCAGCGTGCACCTGCCCGGCGACTGGGCGTGGCGGGTGCCGTTCCTGGCCAGCATCTTCCTGGTCATCGTCGGGCTGATCATCCGCGCCAAGGTTCCCGAGTCACCGGTGTTCGAGGACGTCAAGGAGCACGGCGACATCGTCAAGTCCCCGATCGTGAAGGTGATCAAGGAAGACTGGCGCAACATCGTGCGCGGCATCGGCCTGCGCGTCGCCGAGACCGCCGGCTACGCCGTGTCGATCACCTACATGATCTCGTATCTGAAGAACGCGGAGCTGGCCACCAAGTCCGAGACGCTGACCGCGCTGTGCATCGCCTCGGCGGTCGGCATCTTCGCCACCATGGGGTGGGCGCGGCTCACCGACAAGATCGGCCGGCGCACCGTCTACATCTGGGCCTGCGGGTTCGCCATCCCGTTCGGCGTGGTGATGTTCCTACTGGTGAACACCGGCGTCTTCCTGTTGATCATCGCCACCTTCGTGATGGCCTACTGCCTGGTGCAGAACTCGATGGCCGGCGCCCAGGGCGCCTGGTTCCCCGAACTGTTCACGGCGAACACCCGGGCGTCGGGAGCCTCACTGGCCTACCAGATCTCGGCGATGGTCTCCGGGTTCACCCCGTTCATCACCACGCTGCTGTTCGTCTCGTTCGGCTGGATCGGCCCGGCCCTGCTGTTCAGCACGTACGCCGCGATCGGCCTGCTGGCCGCACTGGTCACCCCCGAGACCTGGGGGCCGCGTGAGCGGCAGTTGGCCGAGCAGGCCGCCCTCACGGCGCCCGCGCTATCCCACACCAAGCAAGACGCCTAGTCAGGAGATCTAGATGACAACCACCGTGAAGACCGACCGCCGCCAGGAGGTGGCGGAGGCCGCGTACCGCATCCGGCACCACGTCCTCGACATGGGCGAAGCGCAGGGCCAGGGTTATGTCGGGCAGGCGCTGGGCGCCGCCGACATGCTGGCCGCCGTCTACGCCGACCAGCTGCGCTACCGGGCCGACGATCCGCATTGGGACGGCCGGGACCGCTTCCTGCTCTCGACCGGGCACTACGCCATCGGGCTGTACGCCGCGCTGGCCGAAGCCGGCATCGTTCCCGAAGCCGAGCTGGACAGCTACGGATCCGACGGCTCCCGGCTGCCGATGTCGGGGATGGCCAGCTACACCCCGGGCATGGAGATCTCCGGCGGCTCACTGGGCCACGGACTGACCGTCGCCGTCGGGATGGCGCTCGGCCTGCGGCTGCAGGACTCGCCGGTACGGATCTTCAACTTCCTCTCCGACGGCGAACTCGACGAGGGCTCGACCTGGGAGGCCGCGATGGGCGCCAGTCACCACCGGCTCGGACACCTCACCGCGCTGGTCGACATCAACGCGCTGCAGGCCGACGGACCCACCGCCGGGATACTGAGCATCGAGCCGATCACCGACAAATGGGAGGCCTGCGGGTGGTTCGTCCGGCGGGTCGACGGCAACGACGTCGACGCGCTGCTGGCCGCGTTCGATGACATCGCCGGCCAGGTGAATCCAGTCGGGCAGCCATCGGTCATCCTGTGCGACACCCGGGTCGGCTGCGGCGTGCCGCTGCTTGAAACCCGTGAGAAAGCCCACTTCATGCGCATCGACGCCGACGAATGGCAGATGTGCCGCGACCAACTGACCGCAGGTCATCAAAAGGAGCAAGCATGAGTACCGCAGCACCCCTTCGTACCTCGGCGATGATCGCGTCGTTCGCCGACCCTGGTCAGAAGACCACTCCGGCCCCGTTCGGGCACGCGCTGGTCCACGCCGCGCAGGCCGACGACCGGATCGTCGGGCTGACGGCGGACCTGGGCAAGTACACCGACATGCACATCTTCGCCCAGGCATTCCCGGAGCGGTTCTTCCAGATGGGGATGGCAGAGCAGCTGCTGTTCGGTGCCGCCGCGGGGATGGCCGAGACCGGGTTGGTGCCGTTCGCGTCGACGTATTCGGTGTTCGCCGCCCGCCGCGCGTATGACTTCATCTGCCTCGACATCGCCGAGCCGGGCCTGAACGTGAACATCGTCGGCGGGTTGCCCGGCCTTACCACGGGTTACGGGCCATCGCACCAGGCCACCGAGGATGTCGCGATCTTCCGCGGCATACCCGGCCTGACCATCGTCGACCCCTGCGACTCCGTCGACATCGTCGGTGCAGTACCGCAATTGGCCGCCCACGACGGCCCCACCTACCTGCGGCTGCTGCGCGGGCAGGTGCCAACCGTGCTCGACGAATACGACTACACCTTCGAGTTGGGCAAGGCCAAGGTGCTGCGCGGCGGCGCCGACGTGGTGCTGATCTCCAGCGGGCTGATGACGATGCGGGCCCTGCAGGCCGCCGCCGAGCTGGCCGAACACAACGTCGACACCGCCGTCGTGCACACCCCCACGCTCAAACCCTTCGACACCGAAACCGTGCTCGCCGAGGTCGACTCGGACCGCCTCGTGGTGACCTGCGAGAACCACACCATCGTCGGCGGCCTGTTCGAGACCGTCGCCGCGGCGGCGGTCCAGGCGGGGCTCGGTCGGAAGATCGTGCCGGTGGCGTTGCCGGATGAATTCCTGGCGGCCGGCGCGTTGCCCACGCTGCATGACCGCTACGGCCTGTCCAGATCCCGGCTTGTCGGCACCGTGCTGGAGCATCTGGGCTGACTTCCCGGCTATGCTCAACTGTCGGCACCGAACTGTTGACAGTCAGATTGATCGAGGGAATGAGGGCCATGTCCGCAGAACCGCTCTCGCTGATGCGGCTGGAGAAGACCAGTCTGCGCCAACAGGCGCTGAGCGCACTGCGGCGGGCCATCACCACCGGGGAGTTGCCGCCGGGGACGCATCTGGTCGAGACGGAGCTTTCCGACGCGCTGAAGATCAGCCGCGGCACGCTGCGCGAGGCCATGCGGCAACTGCAACAGGAAGGTCTGATCTCTGCAACGGGTGACCGCGGCCGGTTGTTGGTGCGGCACCTGGACGCCAAGGAGATCCGCGACATCTTCCACGTGCGCGCGGCGCTGGAAGCGCTGGCCGCCCGTGAGTTGTGCGCGCTGCCCGATCGCGCCGGGGCCGTCGCCGTACTGCGCAAGGCCGTCGGGGAGATGGAGCGCTGGGCGGCCTCCAACCTCGAGGACCGTATCGAAGCCGATCTACGGTTTCATCGGACGATGTGTCAACTGACCGGAAACGACACGCTGCTACACCAGTGGACCTCGCTGGAAGGCAGCATCCGGATGTCCATCATGTTCGCCGGTGTCGACCGGGCCATCAAGAACATGGACGCCAAACACCACCACGACATCGTCGACGGCATCGAAACCGGTGATCCCGACACGGCCGCCCAAGCCGTGCATGATCACATGACCGCCGCCGCAAACGTGCTCGTGGAAGGCGCCGCCTGACACAGGGCGACCGCAACGACCGGTGCAACTTCGCGAGACTCATCAGCGTGCAGACATCACCGGCTGGTGACCGAAATCAGAACCGGCCGGCCAACGCGCATTAGGATAGGGGCCATGTCGCGGCGGGTGCGCCGCAGGTACATGGCTGGTGATCGGCGCTGATGTCGGGCGCCAGCTGGAGTTGAGCGCAGGTGCCGGCGATGGCGGAGTTCACCGCAGAGGATGACAGGTCCCGGACATCGGAGCAGATCAGTGCCGATGACGCCGATTTGCGCGCCGGGATCGACGACCTCGCGGGTCTGGTTGCGGGCAGCCTGGGGTTGCCAGAAATGCTGGCGGAGGTGGCGGCGTTCGCTGTGCGCGGATACCGGGCGCCGACGGTGCCGGGGTGACGTTGCTGCGCGTCGACCCGGTGGACAACATGGTCGCGGCATTGGCGGCGAGCGCTCCATTTGTCGCGGCGATCGACGAGATCCAGTACGTGACCCTCAATGAGGGACCCTGCATCACGGCTGTGCTGGAACGTCGTACGGTCCGTTCCGGGTCGTTAGGTGGGGAGAAGATGTGGCCGCGGTTCGGTCCGTCCGTGGGCCGGTGGGGCGTGCACAGTGCGTTGTCGCTGCCGCTATTGCTGCCTGACCGGGTGGTCGGCGCGCTCAACCTATACGCCTACGGCCGAGACGTCTTCGATCAGCACGCCGTCGACCTCGGGGAATTGTTCGCCAAGCCGGCGGCCGTCGCTGTGCACAACGCGCAGATCCTCGCGGACGCGCTCGCTCTCACTGCCCAGCTGAAGTCGGCGCTGTCGACGCGCACGGTGATCGATCAAGCGATCGGCGTCATACGGGGAACTACCGGGGGCAGCGCCGAGGAGGCGTTCACCCGGCTGCGGGCGATGAGTCAAACCGAGCACCGCACATTGGCTGTTGCGGCCCAACACGTCATCGATGAGGCCGTGCGTCGCGTCCCAGACCGACGAGACCCGACCTAAGCCAGACCGCCAGGACTCAGGGCGAGTAGGGCCGACTCCGGACATGAGATGTCGCTTCGCTAAGCCGAAACGCTCATCGTCGCGAGTAAGCCACGTAGCCGATCCTCGCTGTGTTCCAGCACCTCGAGATTCACGTCCGCTGCACCTGGGTTGCCATCGCGGTATTCGAACGGGTTGTCGAGGTCCCGGATCATCGCCAGCACGTACACGAGCAGGTAACTGATCACCCCGACCACCAATACCGTGGGAACTACCTGGCCGACCTCGGTGATCAGCAACAGCGCGAAAATCACCAAGGCCGTGATCTCGGCGATGAGGTAGCCCGCCGACACGTACGACGTTCGGCGCATCGTGTCCATCCGGATCACCAGCTTGCGCATCGTCGCCTGCTCGGACTTCAACCGAGTCGTGAAGCCAGCCTGGATCTTCGGCGCGAACACGATGAACATCGGGTTCAGCGCCCGCAGGTCGGCCATAACCTCGTCGAAGTCCTTGTCCCGCAACAGCCAGATTCCGCACCGACTGAGCGATCTCGACCAGCTGCGCCACACACTGCCTTGCCTCGGGCAGCTCGAGCTCGGCGTCAATGATCAAGCACTCGTCCGCCACCGTCTCAAGACTGGCAGCCAGCTCACCCGGCAGGCGTTCGGCCTCCTTGAAGTCGCCCGCCGTACCGCTGAGCATGAATCCCACGATGAACACCTCGGCCGCGATGACTCCGGTCAGCAGGGGACTTAGTTCCAGGTGCCTGGCCGAGCTCTCGTCGTACAGCCACTTCAGCACGATCATCCCGAAGGCCACCGGCAGCGACTGAACCAGGAGGCGCGGATTGCCGCGGAAGAATTTATTCACCCTAAGAGAGTGGTGGGTCCAGTGCTGGACGGCAAGGACCCGTCGGTGGTCAGCGTGGCGCAGCAGGCCTCAGGGCGAGTAGGGCCGGGTTGCCCCCTCCACACGGACTGAACCCGTCCGGCGGCGGGCGCCGGCGGCTGCCAGCGGGGTCGCGACGTCTTCCAGCGACTTGCCTTCGGCATCGACCGCGAGGAACCAGGCGACCAGTCCCCCGGCCATCATCACCGCGGCACCAAGCAAATAGCCGAGGAACAGAGGGAAGGCCTGGGAGCCATCGCCGATGAGCGCACCGTAGATGACCGGGCCGAGGGCCCCAAAGCATTGGGCGATGGCGAAGAACACCGCGATCGCCTTCGCCCGAACCTCCAGCGGGAAGATCTCGCTTACGGTGAGGTAGGCGGCGCTGGCCCCAGCCGACGCGAAATAGAAGATGATGCACCAGGCAAGGGTCTGGGTGATCGCGTTGAGCACCCCCGCGTTGAACAAGACCGCGCTCGCGGCGAGCAGCAGACCCGACAGCAGGTAGGTGCCTGCGATCATCTTCCTGCGGCCGACGGTGTCGAAGAAGTGCCCAATCGTCAACGGGCCCAGAAGGTTTCCGACGGCGAACGCGATCAGGTACAACGGCGCCGCCTCGGAGGCCACTCCGTAGAACTTGCCGAGCACCAGGGTGTAGGTGAAGAAGATCGCGTTGTACAGGAACGACTGGCTGATCATGAGCACCGCGCCCAGGATTGATCGGCTCGGGTAGTCGCGGAAGAGCACGCGGGTCAGCGCCAGGTAGCCGATCTTTTCGGTGGGCTGCAGCTCGATGGCCTTGCTCTCGTCGACCTTGGGCAGAGTGACGCCGGTGGACTCCACCTCGTGTTCGATGTGGGTGATCGAGCGCTCGGCGGCCTCCACTCGCCCATTCATGACCTGCCAACGCGGGCTTTCCGGTAGGTTCCGCCGCACCAGCAGGATCACCAAGCCCAGCACCGGGCCGATCAGGAAGGCCAGCCGCCAGCCCAGGCTCAGGTCGATCGCCTTGAGGAAGATGAACGTGCCAAGCGTGCCGAGGATCGCACCGGCCCAGTACGTGCCGTTGATCGCGATGTCGACCCTGCCCCGGAATCGGGCCGGGATCAGTTCGTCGATCGCCGAATTGATGGCGGCGTATTCACCGCCGATGCCCATACCGGCGATGAACCGGGTGATGTACAGGAAGACGATCCAGCCCGCGCTATTGCCCAATGTGAAGGCGGTGAGCCCACTGCCCACCAGGTAGACACCCAACGTGATCATGAAGAGGTTGCGTCGACCGAGCTTGTCCGACAGGCGGCCGAAGAACAGCGCGCCGACCACCTCGCCAGCCAGGTACACGGTGGCGATGAGCCCGACCGCCGCCGAGGACAGACCGAGCGTCTCGGGCTGAGTCAGCGTGTCGGCCACCGCGCTGGCCACGGTGATCTCCAGGCCATCGAGGATCCAGGCCACCCCCAGCGCGACCACCATCCGCGTATGGAACGGCGACCACGGGAGCCGGTCGATGCGGGCGGGAATGAGACTGCGGATCACACTCGGGGACTTAGCGGGTGCCGGCATGATCGCCTCCTAGCGAATCGGCACAACAAACGTTCCCGCCACTGTGTGATCACAAACCTCTCCATGCACGCGAAAGATCCCCACAACTTCTCCGCTTCGCCAAGGGTGCCAACGATTCTTCGGTCGGACGCGCGACGCCGCGGTGCGTGCCGTCCCGCGACCGACTGTCGGGCCGCGACGATTCACGCCATGGGGCGAGGCCGATCTAAGTCAATGTCTTGCGGCCTTCGCCTGACCGCGGTCAGGATGGGTCAGACCCATCGGTCGGAGGGGGCGGTGGGCGACCAGCCGAGTGGACCAGTTCCGGCCGTTGCGCGCCTACTTCTACTGGGAGCCGCACTGCTTCGACATCCCACTGTGCGCCGCGGCGAGGTCCGTCTTCGATGCACTCGACTCGATCGACAAAGTTACCGATCAGACGGGAGCGGTGCAGGTTAACACCGACCAACTCGCGGACCTCGCTCCGAAGCTGACCGCACTCCTTCCGCAGACGATCGCGTCGATGAAGACCAGCAGGGACCTGTCGCTGGCGTCGTACAACTCGCAAAAGGCCCTGCTCGACCAGATGGAGGCCAGCAACGACACCGCCTTGGCGATGGGCCAGAGCTTCGACCAGGCCAAGAACGACGACCTGTTCTACCTGCCCCCGGAGGCCTTCGAGAACCCCGACTTCAAACGCGGTCTCGACATGTTCCTGTCGCCGGACGGCAAGTCTGCCCGCATGTTCATCACCCATCAGAGCGATCCCGCGACGGTGGACGGCATCGCCCAAGTCGATTCCGAACGCAATAGGCCGCGCAGACTGAGCGCGTCCGCCGCGTTGCGTTGAACAGGGTGAGTCGTGAAGGGCCCATTCGGCTCACGACGCTGGCCCGCGAAGGAAGCGGTCAGCCAGCCGTCGATGACTCAGCTGATCCAGAGGCTGGAGCGCCTGGACCTGGTGACCAGGCTTGCCGACCCTGACGATGGGCGCGCTGCGCTCATCGGGCATGACCGGCGACGGTCAGGCGCTGCTCGACGACCGGAAGCGCCTCCGCCGGGAACGCTGGCGGCGCTGTTGGCAACGCTTACCTCCGAGGAGGATTCCGCGTTAAGGCTGTCTGCCCGGGTTGCACTTCCGGTCCTGCGTCGGCTTGTCGCGAACGCAGACGGCCCGTCCGAGACGGGCGAGCCACGACCAGTCGATCAGCGGAAGGTGTTCGGGTGAAGGCTATTCCGGTGGGGCGGTGGCTGAAGAAGATTTGGATCTCGCTCGTCTGATCGTGGTGCTGGCGGTCGGGCCTCGTCGTCTCCGCTGGACGCCAAGATCTACCTGGGTGGGGTCGCGGCAACCTACAAGGACATGTCCGACGGCGCCCGCTACGACCTCATGATCGCCGTGGTGTCGTCGCTGACGCTGATCTTCATGATCATGCTGATCCTGACCCGCAGCGCGGTGGCAGCACTCGTCATCGTCGGCACTGCAGCCAGCTCGATCGCGGCGTCCTTCGGCATCTCAGTGCTGATCTGGCAGGACCTCTTCGGTATCCAGGTGCAGTGGCTCGTCATGCTGATGTCCGTCATCATCCTGTTGGCGGTGGGATCGGACTACAACCTGCTACTGGTGTCGCGGTTCAAGGACGAGATCCACGCTGGACTCAAGACGGGCATCATCCGCTCCATGGCCGGCACCGGCGGCGTGGTGACGTCGGCCGGTCTGGTCTTCGCGGCCACGATGGCGGGGATGATGGGCAGCAAGCTGATCGTGCTGGCCCAGATGGGTTCCACCATCGCCATCGGACTGTTGGTCGACACCTTCATCGTGCGGTCGCTGTTGATGCCGTCCATCGCGACGCTGTTGGGCCGATGGTTCTGGTGGCCGCAAGTCGTCTACCCGCGCGGCGACAATCATTTCCGGAAACCGCAGCCCCCACCTCCTCCAAGCGACGACTCGGACACGGTAGCGGTGCCTGCAGAGGCATAGGTCTTCTCTAGCGCGCAACACTCACACGCTGGTCTTGGGAGGCCCGGGCCGGTGTTAGGGGCGCAACCGTCGCTTGGCGGATTTGCGGCGGGTTTCGGCGGCATTCTGCGCAGCGTTGTCATCTTCCCGGGCAGCGTTGCGGTCGTCGAGGAGTTCGTTGCGGTCTTCCAGATCGAGGATGCGCGCGACGCCGGCAAGGTTGACCCCGGCGGCGACAAGCTCGCTGATGCGCTGTAAGCGCGCGAGGTCGTCGGCGCTGTAGCGGCGGGTACCGCCCTCGCTGCGCGCCGGGGTCAGTAGACCCTGACGTTCATACAGACGAAGCGATTGTTCGTTGATGCCGGATAGCTCGGCTGCCACGGAGATGCCATACACACCGCGATCGGAACCGGGCGGGCTACCGGGCTTGTGCTCGTAGTCGGTCATCGTTGCGATCGGCCCTTTCTTGCTTCAGAGCCCGTCAGGCGAAGAACGAAAAAATATGGCAACTCAAGAAAAACATGTGATGGGCCTCTTGCACAAGACTTAGCAGCGGTGCTATACAACAATCTGTCGCGATCAACACAGATAATCCTCGCCTCGAGCAAGGATTATCGCAGCCCGCGACGCAGATTGTCATTGTTGACCGACAGCGGTAATCGCGAGGGAGGTGAGCCGGACGTGCCAGAGGATTTGAACACCCAGGCCATCGCGATCACGATGCTGCGCTACAACGTCGACGCCGAAGCGGCGCAGGCGCTCGTCAAGCGGCTCTCGACGCATCAACAGCAGCAGATGACCGACGGCGCGGGCGCGCTCATCGCGAGGTTGTCCGCACACACGACTGCGGGCCCGTCCCAAGCCGAAGCCAGCCCACGGCCGGGACCGACCGTAGTCAAGCCTTCACACCACGACATCCACGTGCGACTTGCCGCCTTGATCCGCGACGTTGAGGACCGCCCCCCAACCGAGATCGCGAGGACGCTCGATGAACTCGCCGCAACCGCGGTCCAGTACATGCCGGCGGCGCAGTATGCCAGCATCAGCGTCACGGACTGCCACGGTCATATCGACACCCTGAGCGCAATCGGACGGTATCCCGGACTGCTAGACGCTATCCAGGAACGGCACCGCGAAGGGCCGCACGTGCAAGCGCTCCGACAGCAGCACACCGTGCGCGTCGATGACCTCAACACAGAGACTCGCTGGCCGAACTACCAGCGTGATGCGGTGGCCGAGACGCCGATCCGCTCCGTGCTGACCTACACGCTATCGGCCAACCACCTCGCCCGCGGTGCGCTCAACTTCTACGCCGAACACCCGAACGCATTCGACACCGAGTCAGAACTCCTGGGCTTCGTCTACGCCACCCACGCCGCGCTGGCCTGGAACGGACTTCGCCGCGACCTCCAATTCCGCGACGCCCTGGCCTCACGCGATGTCATCGGCCAAGCCAAGGGCAGGCTGATGGAGCGTCACCAAATCAACGCCGAGGAGGCTTTCGACTGGCTCCGTCAGCTCTCCCAGAACTCCAATACCCCGGTCGCTGAACTCTCCCGCAAGATCGCCGCCGGCGTCGAATGACCCTGGCTGTCTGCGTAAAAATAGCCGGTTCGCGTCAGGGGCTTGGGTGTCCCGTCAGGCGGTTTTACCGCGGAGCGCGTCGCGCGCCCGGTCGAGCAAGGAGGCGAACGGCCCAACGGCGAAGTTGGCGAACGCCGACTCCACTCCTGCATGCGGGTGAGTGGGAGCAATACGTTCGGCCATCTCGACCGCCGAGGTCAGCTTCGCCAACTCCGTATCGCTCAACTGTTCGTCGAGCAGTGTGAATTCCTCGGTCTCCTCTTGCTCGGCATGCTTCAACACCGCCGCTTGGAGATGGATCAAAGCCTTGCTGAAGTCGGCCGTCCCGAATGGGATCTTCTCCAGCCCGGCCAACGCGACCTTCGCATCGTGCTCTTCGGACAAACGCGCGTCGACGACCTGCTTACCACCATCGATCTTCCGCCGCACGCGCGGATGCACCATCATCTCCTCGGCGGTCTCGTGCACCGCAAGCAAGGTCCGGAGCCTAGTGAAGGCTTCCTGCTGGTCCTCAGCGTTGCTGGCGTCCAAGGTCTCGATGAAGAGCGCCTTGATCGCTTCATGCTGTGCCGTGAGATAGGTGACGACGTCACCGGACGTACCGATGTGCTTCTGAGCCATGCGGAAATACCTCCGTGATTGGGCGGATTGGCAGCGACTGGGGCTGAGCGCTCGTGTTGGACTACCCGCAGAACGCCCGGGGAAACGTCGGACGGAGGTGTGGACGTCCAGCGCGCAAGGCGTTTCGCAGGTCTCGACGGATTCGACGTGACATTGACCGGACGTCCGCTTATCAGCAAGGCGCAAGCGGGCCGGCACGCGTCTCAGTGATGCACTTCCTCAGAGCGCGTTCCTTGTTTTAGAGCGAGGGGTCTTGGTCGTGCCTGAACTCCAAGACGAGCTAGACGGGCGTAGAAGCAGTCGGGCTGGGGTTAGTGAGCGTGGCCGAAAGGGCATCGAGGAATACTTCAGCACCAAGGCGGTCTACATCAGCCACTGACCGGGTCGCCTCGCGGAATCCGGTCTACGTCACCTGCGCGGATATGGCCAGGTACTGAAACTGCCCTGCGGGCGGGCCGACCGCGGATCAGGCATCTCGGCGGCGCTCAGCGGCCAGCAGCACCGCGTAAGCGTCAATCGACGAACGCCTGGATCTTCGCGCCCGTCGGCGAAGGGCGGACGTCCATGAACGACCGGAGAGCCAGCAAGTGTGCTGTGAACTGACGATGCCGAGGGACCAATCGGTGCCAGGCGTTCGACGCCCTCCGGGCGGGCACAGCCGCTGCCCGATTCCTGGGACAGGAGACGTTATCATTCGCGACAACAGATCTTATCTGCGATAGGACCCGATCAGGGGGCGAGATACGTTGCGTCGACGCCTGGTCCGCGGTGAAGTTGGCAGTTCGATAATGGCGTTTTTGATGCCCGTTGCGCGATTCGCCCAACGTCACGCCGTCCTCGTCGTGTTGGGGTGGATCGTCGCCGCTGGCGTCAGCAACATGGTGGTGCCGCAGCTGGAGAAGGTCGTGGCGACGCATTCACCGTCCTTGATGCCCGCCGACGCGACCAGTGTGGTCGCGGCCGACCGGTCGGCGGCGCTATTCGGCTCCACGTCCAGCAACAACCTGGTCTACGTTGTGCTGGAACGGGACGAGCCGCTGCAGCCCGCAGACCGCCAGTACTACGACAAGCTGGTGGCCGCGCTGGAGTCCGATACCGAGCACGTCGGCTCGGTCACCGACCTGTGGGCGTCGCCACTGAGCGCAGCCGCGGTGCAGAGCAAGGACGGCCATGCGGTCAACCTGATGCTGCGACTGTCGGGCCTGCTGGGCACCTCGGCGGCGAGCGACTCCGTTACCGCAATACGCCACACGGCGGCCCGACTGGGTCCGCCCGCCGGTTTGCACGTCTACGTCACCGGACCCGGCGCCACGCTGGCTGACGAGTTCTCCGCGCTCGGCAAGGAAATGCTGGCCGTTACCGTCGCGACGGTGGTGATGATCACCCTGCTGCTGCTCGTGGTCTACCGCTCGCTGTGGGCCACGGCTATTCCGCTTACCGCGGTGGGTCTGACACTGGCCGTTGCTCGGCCGCTGGTCGCCGCGCTCGGCAACCACGGAATCATCGAGGTGTCGCTGTTCACCATCGCGTTGATCGCGGCCATGGTCCTCGGCGCGGGCACTGACTATGCGATCTTCATGATCGGTCGCTACCACGAGGGCCGTCGCCGCGGAATCGACCATGAGACCGCCCTGACCACCGCCTACCGGACTGTCGCACCGGTCATCATCGCCTCGGCACTCACCATCTCAGTGGGATTGTCCTGCTTGGGCCTGGCCCGTGTCAGCGCGTTCCGTAGCATCGGACCGGCCTGTGCGATAGGCATTCTGGTGGTGGCGCTGGCTGCGCTGACGTTGACTCCGGCGCTGATCTCACTGATCGGCCGTCGCGGCCTACTGGAACCCCGACGCTCCATCGCCGCCCGCTGGCGAAAGGCGGGCGTGATGGTCGCCCGCTGGCCGGGGCCCTTGTTCGCTGCCAGCGCCGTCCTGATCATCGTCTTGATGGTGCCGATGGTCGGCATGGCGATCAACTGGAATGAACCCTCCGCAACCCCGCCCGACGCCGAAGCCAACCATGGCTACGCGGCCATGGACCGGCACTTCCCAGCCAACCAACTGTTTCCCGACGTGGTCACCATCGAGGCCGACCACGATCTGCGCAATCCAGCCGGGTTGATCGCCATCGAACGGATCACCCGCGAGGTCATGGCGGTACCCGGGGTGCGGATGGTGCAGTCCGCCAGCCGTCCGGCCGGCACCGTCCCCGAGGAGGCGAACTTCACGTCTCAGGCCGGGGTGATCGGTAAACAACTTAGTGACACGATCGACTCGCTCACCGGTCGACTGGACCAGATCGGCGGCACCTTGAACGCCGCCCTGACGCAAATGAACGTCGCGATCGACCAAATGGGCGGCGCGGTGACCGGCAGCGTCAACGGCCTGCGTGAAGTCGGTTCTGCCACCGACTCCATGCGCGCCGGCATCGACGGGTTGCAGAGCAACGTCGCCGTCGTGTCCGGATATCTGGACCCGCTCCGCAACTTCGTGAACAGCACCCCGGACTGCCCGGGAAATCCGATCTGTTCGATGGTGGCCAAGGTCGTCGACCCCTTCGACAGTCTGGTCCGCAGCTCGACCGAATTATCCAGTGGCGCAGCCAAACTCACCGCGGGATCGAACACCGCGACAGCCGCGCTGGCCGGAATGCCGCGAGCCCTGCAATCGATGCGCGGCGTGCTCAGCCAGGTACAGGGGGCGGCCCGCGGGCTACGCGACGTGATCGGCCCAATCTCCCCGCAGCTGCACGGCCTCACCGACTACCTGCGTGAGATCGACCTCAACTTTCAAGGCAGCGCCGCGGGCGGCTTCTATATGCCGGCCCGCGCACTATCCGACCCGAGATATAAAGGGGCATTGGACACCCTGACGTCACCGGACGGCCGCGCCGCCCTTCTGCTGGTGTACAGCCGCGGACAGGAATGGGGCACAGAGGGCGCGCACCGCAGTACACAGATCCAAGCGGCAGTGGATGAGGCTACCAAAGAAGGCACCCTGACCCCGGTGTCGGTGGCGCTGGCCGGCGTGGGTCCGACCACCCTGGACCTGCAGGGCCTCCTGCGCGACGACATCATTCTGCTGGTCGGCGTGACGCTGACGTTGATCTTTCTCATCGTCGCGGCGATGCTTCGCAGCCCGGTGGGCGCGCTGGTGGTGGTCGGCACCGTCATCGTCTCCTACGCATCCACGCTGGGCGTCAGTGTGCTGGTCTGGCAACATATTCTGGGGCACCCACTGCACTGGACCGTTGCACCGATAGCGTTCATCGCGCTGGTTGCTGTGGGCACCGACTACAACCTGCTGCTGGCATTACGGATCCGCGAGGAGGCCCACGCCGGCTTCAGCACCGGCCTGATCCGCGCGTTCGCCGGCACCGGCGGGGTGGTGACCACCGCCGGGATCGTCTTCGGGATGACCATGTTCGCCATGCTGGGCAGCGGGGCGCTGAGCATCGCGCAGATGGGCTCGACCATCGGCACCGGACTGCTGCTGGACACCTTGATTGTCCGGACTGTGCTGATGCCGTCGATGATGAAACTGCTGGGCCGCTGGTTCTGGTGGCCCAGCCTGATCACCGCACGGCGGATCCGGCAACCAACCCGGACAACACCCCCGAGTACCGCTGCGCCGGCGATCGCGCCCGCGCCATCCCCTGTCACGTAACGGGTGCAGTTGGGGAAAGGCGAAGCTATCGTTGTCGAACCACACTAACTATTGACCACTGGGTACGTGAACGGTGCTGTGTTGCTGGGCCAAGATGGCGCCCCCAAGCCACCGTTTGACGAAGCGCCGCAGTTCTTCTGGGCTGCGGCTCGGTTCGTTGGGCGCGACGAAGAACGAGAGCATCGTGCGTAGCGTGAACTCCACGAGTTCGCGTAGCGCGGCCTGATCGTAGCCGTATTTCTCCCAGTCGACGTCGAAGCGGGTGATCATCCGCATCCCGAACGCCTGGGCTTCATCGGACGCAAGGCTTGGCGTGTGGGTGTTTCGGTACGGTTCGGACAGCAGTATTCCCAAATGCGGTGTGCGCCTTACCTCGTCGAGCACGAACATCACGCCTTCCGTCATTGCTTCGGCCGGGTCGCTGATGCCGTGAACGGCCTCGGCGAGCCGGTCGAGGAAGCCGTCGACGGAAGCCATCGCCGCTGCGTGCATCAGAGCTTCGGCGGTGGGAAAGTACCGATAAACCGTCTGCCGGATGATCCCCAATGACTCGGCAACCTCGGCGATGCTGACATCTGAACCGCTCTCGGCGATCAGCGTGACCGCGGTGGCGACGATGCGCTGCGAGGCGTCCTCGTCGGTGACGGGTGGATCACCGTCCCAGCCGCGTCTACGCGCCACGCCGCAGATCCCTCATCGATAGCACTCCCGCAGAATATCGGCCCCAGCGGGAGGCTCGTTGCCCACCGGAACCGGGATCGGCCCGCACCGTTGACACGAGGTGGCCAACCAAGCAATCATACGTCTTGAGTTCTATTTGTATGATGACTGGCATGCGCTCCCGTTGAGCAGCGCGGGCGACAACTGAGGAGCCTCCGATGACGGATCTGATCGTGCGCAAGATGCGGTTCGCCTTCGCTGACCATGACGTCCCATTCCTGTGGAACGAGGACAATCCGGCCTTTTCCAGCATGGCCAATGCGGTCTCGTTCCTGGCGATCGCGTTCGAGAAGATGATCGGCGCGATGATCGCCGAAGCCATGCCGTTGATCACCGATCCCGAGGTGGTGGAGGAAGCACAGGCGTTTGTGCGACAGGAGGGCCAGCATTCGATGGCCCACCGCCAGCATGCAAAAGGGTTGATCAAGAGCTATCCGGGCACTCAAGGACACCCTCGACGAGGTCATCGCGATGTTCGACGAGATGACGGCGAACAATCCACTGAGGTACCGGCTGGCCTATACCGCTGACCTCGAGGCGACGTTCACACCGGCCTTCAAGTTGATGCTCGATCATGACGACACGCTGTTCGCCTCCGGCGACGATCGCGTCGCGTCGCTATTCCTGTGGCACTTCGTCGAGGAGGTCGAGCACCGCAGCTCTGCGTTGATCATCTACAACTCGGTGATCGACGATCCCTGGTACCGGATGCGGGTGGCGCCGTCGATCTTCAAGCACGTCTGGACAGTCCTGCAGGTCGCCTGCGAAGGATTCAACAAACACGTTCCGGTCGAGGAACGCAAGATCGACGCACTGTCGATGTTCGCCCTGAAGAGCCGGAAAAAGGCTCTGATGCAACGGCTTCCGTTCTTCGATGTGCCCGACGACGGTCCGATCGGGAACGCTTTCAAGCATCTGCCTCTGCGGGAGCAGCTTGTTGCCATGTCGGGCATCGTGCGCAGCCAGATTCCGGGTCACGATCCCGCTCACGAGACGCTGCCCGCCCTGGCCGATGAATGGTTCAGGCGTTACGACGCTGGCTACGACGTCACTCAGTGGTACACCGCAGCCGACAACAGAATGCGTGAGGATATCCATGTCTGATCTGTGCGCACCGACGTTCGCCGATCTTGCTTCACGACTGGGCTTTTCGTGCGACACCGCCGGCGGTCTCGTCGAGTTCCGCAATCCGTTCGGTCTGGAGAACTGGACCCTGCCGGTGCTGGAAGTGACGGTGATCGCCGGGGCGGTGCTGGCGCTGGTCTATGCGATCGTGCGGCTACGTCGGCACAACGACCCGACCAACCTCGTGCTGTGGTTCGGCGCGATCGCCTATCTGCTCATCATCGAACCGCCGCTGTACTTTCCCGCTGCCTTCGGGATCAGCGGCCATGTCGACACGATGTTCGCCCACAACGTGTTCACCGTCGATTTCTTGTGGGGGCGACTGCCGCTCTACATCGTTGCCATCTACCCGATGATGGCGACCGTGGCCTACGAGATCGTCCGCATGCTCGGGGTTTTCCGGCACTACGGCGTACTGGTCGGCGCGGTCTGCGTCGGCTTCGTTCACCACGTGTTCTACGAGATCTTCGACCATCTCGGTCCCGCAATTGCGTTGGTGGGAGTGGACGCTCGACAATCCGATGAACCTCCCGTTCTTCGACTCGGTGCCCCTGCCCAGTGTCGTGGTCTTCGCCGCCCTGTGGCCGATGTCGCTGGCATTCTTCGTTCAGCTCTTCGTCGGCGGCACGTCGACGACGGCAGAACCTTCTCCGGGTCGCAGCTCCTGTGGCGCACCGTCGTTGTCGGCGTCCTGGCCTCGCTCGGTACCGCGGTCCTACCACTGCCCGCCACCCTCGGCGGCGCACTGTCCGGCAGCACCACCGTGGCGGGGTTCATCTACGCGGCTGAACTCGCCGTCGTCACCGTCGTCGCGATCTGGGCGATGACCACCCAATGGCGCCGATTGCGCCGCGAGGACGAGTCAGAGGCAGTGCGCTATGCCAACCCGTACATCCTCGCCTACGCCACTGCGTACCTCGCGGTCATGACGATCCTCTGGGTGACATCGCTACCGGCATACTTGCGGGCTGTCGACGGCGTCACGCCGAACGGCGATCCCATCGGCAACATCTGGTACACGATCGGCTGCCTAGTCATCGCTAGCCTTTGCATCGCCGCTGCCAAAACTGCATCCAGAATCTCCATGCCACGCCGACCGCACCACCACAGACCCCTGCCATCCACGCACGCCTCAACCGCAGCCGCGTAGGGCGGTTTCAACTCTCCAGTTTTGCCGCGAATACTGGACCGTCCGCATGGTCCGAGTTAAGGACACCAAGGTATCGATTCGGTGGAGCTAACGGGATTCGAACCCGTGACCCCCACACTGCCAGTGTGGTGCGCTACCAGCTGCGCCATAGCCCCGAAAAGTTGTGCCCGTCGACGCTACACCACCAGCGGGAGCCGTTCAAAATCGCAGGTCACGGCACTTCGCCACCGGCCTCAGGACCCAACGGCCGCGCCGGTGTGTGTTCCGAACTGGGCCTCGGCATCGTCTCCGGCGCGAACACCCAGGCGACTGCAGCCACCAGCAGGATGCCGCCACTGGTCGCGAACGCCGCGCCGTAGGAAAAGTGCTCCGCGACCTGTCCCACTGCCAGGGAGCCGAGGATCGCGCCGAAGTCGGACATCATCTGGAAGGTGGCCACGGCCGTGCCACCGCGGGCCTTGCTGCCAACGATGTCTGCCACGGCTGCCTGTTGCGGCGAGATGAAGATGCCGGTTGCGGCTCCGGTCACGAACGCCGCGGCGAGGAAGAGCGGCAGCGACGTCGTGAAACCCACCAGGGTCGTGGCCGCCGCGGACACGGGCAGGCCGATCAGGAGCGGGAGACGCCTACCGACCCGGTCGGATAGATAACCACTCGGGATCACGACGGCTACGTTGCCGATCGCGAACGTCGCCAAGGCCAGCCCGGACATCCCCGGGCCGCGGTCGAGTACCTCGACGACGAACAGCGGAACCAGGGCGATCCGCAACCCGAACGCCGCCCAGCCCGTTGCGAAGTTCGACGTTAGCGCTGCACGGTAGGCGCGGTTGCGCAGCGCCGTCCGCACCGAGACGGGTGGCTCGGTCTGGATGTCGGGCGTGGCCAAGTGGGAATGCCGCAGGCTGATGAACACGACGGCCACCGCGACCAGCAACGCAACACCGTAGATGATGAACGGCATCGCGAGACCCAGGCCCACGGTGAGGCTGCCGAGCACCGGGCCGCTGACCGAGCCGATCAGAAACGCCGAGGTGAACAATCCGGCGACCCGTCCGCGGGCATCCGGCGGCGAGATCCGGATCATCAGGCCGAACGACGACACGGTGAACATCGCCGAGCCCAGCCCGCCGAGCGACCGGAACAGCAGCAACTGCCAATACGTCTCCGCGAATGCGCACGCCCCAGTGGACACCGCGACGATGAGCAGGCCGCTGATGTACACCCGTCGCTCGCCAAGGCGCTGAATCAGGAGGCCCGCGGGAGGTGCGCCGATCAACCGCAGCAGCGCGAAGGCCGTGATGACGAACGTCGCCGCGCTGATGCTGACCCCGAAGTTGCGCGCGTACTGCGGCAGGACCGGTGCCACGACGCCATAGCCGATGGCGATGACCGCGTTTGCGGAGACCAGGACCCAGACTTCACCGGGCAGCTTCGGCCCGGCGGCCGGTTTCACTTCCCGGGTCGCTTCGCTCCTGCCCTCCGAAGCCGGACAGTCGGCCTCCGCGTCGGAACTCACGCTGCGACTTTATTGGATGACGGAATTCACTGAATCACCGAGTTCACGACGTCCTTGGCCGCCTGCTGCACCTCCGCCAGGTGCTCGGGGCCCTTGAACGACTCGGCGTAGATCTTGTACACGTCCTCGGTGCCCGACGGCCGCGCCGCGAACCACGCGTTCTCCGTCGTCACCTTCAACCCGCCGAGCGCGGCGCCGTTGCCCGGTGCGGTGGTCAGCTTGGCGGTGATCGGTTCGCCGGCGAGTTCGGTCGCGCTCACCTGCTCCGGCGACAGCTTCGCCAGCCGCGCCTTCTGCTCCCGGTCCGCGGGGGCGTCGATGCGCGCATACGTTGGCGCACCGTACTTCTCGGCGAGCGCGTCATACCGCTGCGACGGCGTCGACCCGGTCCTGGCCAGGATCTCCGAGGCGAGCAACGCGAGGATGATGCCGTCCTTGTCCGTGGTCCACACCGTTCCGTCGGCCCGTAGGAACGACGCGCCCGCGCTCTCCTCACCACCGAAACCGATTGTGCCGCTGATCAACCCGTCGACGAACCACTTGAAACCGACCGGCACCTCGATGAGCTTGCGGCCCAGCCCCGCCACGACGCGGTCGATGATCGAGCTGCTCACCGCCGTCTTGCCGACGGCGGTCGACGTGGGCCAGCCGGGCCGGTTGGCGTACAGATAGTCGATCGCCACGGCCAGGTAGTGGTTGGGGTTCATCAGCCCGCCGTCGGGTGTGACGATGCCGTGCCGGTCGGAGTCCGCGTCGTTGCCCGTCGCGATCTGATAGTCCCCGATCTTGTGAATCAGCGACGCCATCGCATTGGGTGAACTGCAGTCCATCCGGATCTTGCCGTCGGTGTCGAGCGTCATGAACCGCCAGGTCGCGTCGACCAGCGGGTTCACCACGGTCAGGTCGAGCTTGTGGGCCTCGGCGATGGCACCCCAGTAGTCCACGCTGGCGCCGCCGAGCGGATCCGCGCCGATCCGCACGCCCTCGGCTCGAATGGCGTGGATGTCGACGACGTTGGGCAGGTCCTCGACATAGGCGTTCATGTAGTCGTGCCGCTGCGCGAGCTGCACCGCCCGCGCGAGCGGGACCCGTTTCACGTCGGCGAGGCCACCGCGCAGAATCTCGTTGGCGCGCTTGGCGATCACGCCCGTGGCATCGGTGTCCGCGGGTCCACCGTTCGGCGGGTTGTACTTGAACCCGCCGTCGCGCGGCGGGTTGTGCGACGGGGTGACGACGATGCCGTCGGCCAGGTCGGTGTCGCGGCCGCGGTTGAACTTCAGGATCGCGTGGCTGACCGCCGGGGTCGGCGTGTAGCGGTCGGCACCGTCGATCATCGCCACCACGTCGTTCGCGGCCAACACCTCCAGGGCCGAGGCCCACGCCGGCTCGGACAGCGCGTGCGTGTCGCGCCCGATGAACAGCGGGCCCGTCGTGCCCTGGGCGGCGCGGTACTCGACGATTGCCTGCGTCGTCGCGAGGATGTGCGCCTCGTTGAACGCCGCGTCGAGGCTGGAGCCGCGGTGGCCCGACGTGCCGAACGCCACCTGCTGGGCAATGTCCTCGGGATCGGGCACGACGGTGTAGTACGCCGTCACCACTCCCGCCACGTCGATGAGGTCTTCGGGTTCTGCCGGTTGCCCGGCGCGGGGATTGGCGGCCATGGATACCGATTCTGCTCCGGATACCGGCCCAGTGTCGGCGAGTCGCCCAGTTGGCACCATACTTTTGTCTCGTGTTCGGCCACGACAAGCGCGAGTTGGCCGCAGTGTTCGTTGGCGGCGCTGTCGGCACCCTCGCACGCGTCGGGTTGGCACTGCTCGCCCCTGCAGATCCGGGCCGCTGGCCGTGGCCGACGTTCATCGTGAACATCGTCGGCGCATTCCTGTTGGGCTACTTCACGACGCGGCTGCTGGAGCGCCTGCCGGTGTCGAGTTATCGGCGCCCACTGTTGGGCACCGGGCTGTGCGGCGGGCTGACGACGTTCTCGACGATGCAGGTCGAGACGGTCCGCATGCTCGAACAGCACCACCACGGGCTGGCCGCCGGTTACACCGCGGCGAGTATCGCCGCCGGCCTGCTCGCGGTGTACGTGGCTACCGCGATGGTGCGCCGGGTCCGAGTTCGGCGATGACCGCCGCACTGTGGGCGGGCGTCGTCGTCATCGGCGGCGTCGGCGCGGTGTTGCGCTTCGTGATCGACCGCGCGGTGACGTCACGGGTCGGTGGGGGGTTCCCGTTCGGAACGCTGGCAGTCAACCTCAGCGGCGCCCTGCTGCTCGGATTCCTCGGCGGACTGGCGCTGAACCCCCACGTCGCGCTGCTGGCGGGCGCCGCGTTCGTCGGCTCGTACACGACGTTCTCGACCTGGATGCTGGAGACGCAACGCCTGGGTGAGGAACGCCAGGTGTCGCCGGCGTTGGCCAACATCGTCGTCAGCGTGGTGCTCGGGCTCGCCGCGGCGTGGCTCGGACTGTGGCTCGGAGCCCAGCTATGACCGACTACCTCAAGCTCACCGCCTACTTCGGGGAACGCCTGCGGCACGGGCGCCAGTTGGTCTCGGACGAACTACTCGAGACGTACGCCCGCGAATCCGTGGCGATCAGCGTGGTGCTGCGCGGCGCAGCCAGCTTCGGGCCTCGGCACGAACTGCGCAGCGACCAGACACTCAGTTCGTCGGAGGCGTTGCCAGTCGTCATCGCGGCGGTCGACACCGCCGAGAAGATCGAGGCGCTGGCGCACCGGGCCGTCGACATCACCTCGCGCGGGCTGATCACCCTGGAGCGCGCCCGACTGCTCGACGCATCGACGCCTGCCGCGTCCGAACCGACGAAACTGACCATCTACCTGGCGCGTCAGCAACGGGTCACCGGGCGACCCGCCCACCGATTCGTGTGCGACCTTCTGAGTCGGCACGGATTCGACTGTGCCGCAGTGTTTCTCGGGGTCGATGGCACGGTGCGCGGGCAACGTCGACGGGCGGCGTTCTTCGGCACGAACGCCGCCGTGCCGGTGATGATCCTTGCGGTGGGCGCAGGCGATCGGGTCGCCGAGGTCGTGCCGTCACTGACAGAATCGTTGCGCGATCCAGTGATGACGGTGGAGCGCGTCCAGCTGTGCAAGCGGGACGGCGTGCTCGTCGCGCCGCCCGAGGCGCTGCCGGCGACCGACGGGGACGGGCACCCGCTCTGGCAGAAGCTGATGATTCACACGTCCGAGGCCGACCTGCGCGACGGCGAACCAATCCACCGCGCGCTGGTGCGACGACTTCGACAGGACCCCTCCAGTAGCGGAGCGACGGTGCTGCGCGGAATATGGGGCTTCCGCGGCGACCGCCTTCCCCACGGCGACAAGCTGATTCAACTGGGCCGCGACGTGCCGGTCACCACGGTCGTCGTCGACTCACCCGATCGCATCGCTGCCGCATTCGCCATCGTCGACGACCTGACGTGCAAGGACGGGGTGGTCACCGCGGAGCGGGTGCCCGCACTGGTGTCGATCGACCATGGGGATCGCCGCGGCAGGACGACGCTCGCACGCTTCGAGTGAGCTTCGAGCTAGGCAGTGCACTTGCGTTGGTTGAACATTGCGCTAGTCGGCACCGTGTACACGGATATAGGTGTGCGCAACGATGCGCACCGGCATCCGCCACGTAGTCGAAAGGTCGGATTGAGATGAACACCAAGCACGGGCAACTCCGCTGGTTACTTGCTGCCGCAGGCGTAGGGCTTTTCGCAGGCGCGCTCGGCCTGCTGCCATCGTCAGCCGATCAGGCACCTGTCCCGCCCGCAACTCCGACTCCGGCTGCGGCTCCCAGCACGACGACGAGTACCACTACCCCTCCGCCCGCTCCCCCTGGAATGCCCCACTACTCCTACTAGTCATCGCTGACGGCGCGGTTGGCACGAGCCCGAATTTAACGACCCTCTTCCTTGGGGCGACAAGCTGATTCAGCTGGGCCAAGAATGCCCACTCCACTGGTCGGCGATTCGAGCCACCCAGTCGGCCGCCTCCTGCGGATCGTCGGGCGGACTCGCGACCACGACCAGTTCGTCGACCCCCAGCTCGACGAGGGCTCCGACGTCGGAGAGTTGCGGCTCTCGCAAGGCCACGGCCAGCCGCAGCTCGTCGTAGTCGCGGCCCGCCTCCTGGCACAGTGCCTGCAGCGTCGCCACCCGTTCGGCCACTGCGCGCACGCCGTCGACATTGAAGCCGTACCATCCGTCGCCCCACGCGGCTACCCGGCGCAACGCGGCGTCGCTGTTGCCGCCGAGCACGATCGGAATGCGCCGGTCACGTGGGGGCTTCGGATTGACGCGCACGGACCCGAACTGCACGAACTCACCGTCGAACGAGGCGACGTCGTCGCGCCACAACGTACGCATGGCCGCCACGTACTCGGCGGTACGTGCCCCGCGCCGCTCGAACGGCACGCCCAGTGCGTCGAACTCCTCCCGCGACCATCCGATGCCGACACCCAACGTGAACCTGCCACCGGAGAGCGAGTCCAGCGTGGCCGCCTGCTTGGCCAGGTGCACCGGGTTGTGTTCGGGGAGCAGCAGCACCCCAGTGGCGATGCCGATGGTCGACGTAGCGGCGGCCGCGAAGCTCAACCCCACCATCGGGTCGATCCAATCCGCTTGTGCAGGAACGGCGATCTGTCCGTCGTCGCTATACGGGTAACGGGACGTGGATCGATCCACCATGACCACGTGCTCGCCCGACCACAGTGTCGCGAACCCATAGCGCTCGGCGGCGGCGGACACCTCGCCGATCACGGCACGGTCGGCGCCGGCACCGATGCCCAGCGCGTGCAAGCCCAGCTTCATGGGGGGCGATCGTCTCACGTGCCCAGCACGGCGATGCCCGCGACAACCAGGGCGACCACCTTTACGAGCTCGAGTGTGACGTAGGCGTAGTGCGCCCGCGAACGCGCCCCCTCGTCACCGGCCAACACTTCGGTGGTGCGCCGCGATAGAAGCGGGCGGACCACCAGCAGCTGGAGCAACAGCGCTCCGACGGCCACGGTGATCGCGACGTTGAGACTGTTCGGGGTGTGATGCGTGAAGAGCACCACGCCGATCACGACGGCGAACAACAACTCAAGCGTGTTGAGCGCACGAAAGATCAACCGGCCGATGCCCAATCCGATCCGAAGCGTCACGCCGGGGGCCCGGAACTTCAGGGGTGCTTCGAGGAACGAGATTGCGAGCACCATGCCCAACCACACGAATATCGTGGCCGCCGCCACGCGTGCGCTCACGTCCACGGGAGCAGTCCGATCCGTGCTGCGGGACCGACCTCCTGGCGACCGATGTTCATCGGATGGAATCGTAGAGCCATGGACGATGACACCGGCGTTGATCGCGACTACGTCGCCGAACTGACCAGATGGGAGGACTCCGGCGCCACTTGGACGGTGGTCGCGCGAACCCGCCGCGGTGTGACGGTCGCGTTGATGCGCTGCGACGGCGGCGAGGAGGTCGACCGGTTCACGTCGAGCGATCCGCGACTACTGAGATTCGTCGACCGCTAGGGCCACACGCGACCGCGCTCAGGCTGCGGTGCCGTCGGCGAGGTACCTGTACAAGGCCGCCCGGCTGACCCCGAGGTACGTGACAGTGTCCTTGCGGTGTGGGGTCGGCGTTCCATCCGGGTCTCGGTGGCGATGTGTTGGCGTCGTTCGCCTTTCGACGGGAGAGAAGAGAAGCCGCTGGCTGCTCTATTTCCGGAATTCCAGTTGCGCGACGACGCCAAAATGATCCGACGCCCAGAGTGGAGCAGGAGACTGTCGAAATGGAGAGTTGCCGGTCAGGGCTGCCGAGGTCGCGGTCAAAGCTCCCTTGCTGAGCACGACGTCGATCCGTGAGGCGGCGGTTGAGGTTTGATTATCCAGCAATTCGTTCATACAGCACGACAGACCTGGGTCGCGTCCCTTGACCGACCAGGCGTCGTCAAGCTCCTTTCTGAGGTTCGCGTAGGTGGGCGTCTGTGAGCCATCGGCGGCCGAATTGATGTCGGCGAGGACGACAGCGTTCGGGCTACCGGCGACCTGTCCGAGGAGTTCTTCGCCCTGCAGAACCTGCGTCGCGCCTGCCGGCCCAGACTCGGTTTCCAGGTGGGTGTCAACGATCTTGACGGTGCGGTTCGCGTCGTGCCGATAGTCGATCGATGCCCAGCCCCGGGTGAAGGTGAGGGGCCCGACAACCGACGGGACCGTGAACTGGTGCGTGTAGTGACCGCTCGCCGCTCCGCTGAACTTGTCGGCCAGCTCGGTGCGAACCAGAATGACGTCGCGGTCGGTCATCCGCACGTCGGTGAATCCGTTCGGCGATGCCGAGTTCAATCGGGGGGCCTCGATATCGGCGTTGGTCGACGTCGACACCGCCGTGTACGGAGTTCCGCCTGCGGTCAGTTCGGCCTGCACAATGGCGAGGAAGTCGTACACGACGTGTGTCGCATTCGGCACTGTGGTTCCGGTGACGATATCGCTGACGGCCTGGTCACGCCATAACGACACCTCTTGGAGACCGACCACGTCGGGCTTGGCTCGCAGGATTTCGGCGGCGAGTGCTCTTGCCCGAGTGGGGAAGTCCATAGCGACGACGTGCGCCCAGTCTTGCGACACCGCCTGGACAAACTCCGCGAAATTCGACGCACCGACCGCGTTGTCCAACGCGGTGCCAAGGTACAAGTTGCGCGTCATCGCCGTCAGTTTGGGGCCGGCGGCGTACGACGCTGGCGGCGAAACGAGCGATCCGGCCGCGACAAGCAGCAGCGCCGTGACCAGGCGTGCAGTCCACCGCTGTCTTCTCCGCCGGGCGATAGTCGTTGTTCTCGTTGAGGTTTGGTGTGCAACCGCCGAGGCCGTTGGCGGGCCGCACCACGCAACGACACGCGCGAGCGTGGTCAAAGAGGCCAGCGTTAGGCGTTTAATCATTCGTGTGACGCTAGTGACTAAAGTTAACTAAAGTGAATATCGTGATTTTTGATGCGGGGTCTACGTCCGCTTGTGATCGTGTCGTTACCGCACCGGATGGTGATCGCGTATGGCCCAAAGCACCTTGCTTAGCCCACCTGTTGGTAGGCGCGCGGAGCCGGTATTCGTCGGCCCGTCAAGATCGTCGACACCGGTGGCCGCGCGCAGCAGCCGTGTAACGGCCTGATGGAATGGGCGACCAAAGCCAAGCCGGTTTACTGGAAACGGAACTTCGCCATGAGCGTGCTGAGAACTCCCGACGAGCGTTTCGCGAACTTGCCGGGGTATCCGTTCGCGCCCAACTACGTCGAGGTCGAGGCGAAGGGCGTCCCCGCGGTCCGAATGCACTACGTGGACGCGGGCCGTTCCGACGGCCCCGCCGTGCTCCTTCTCCACGGGCAGCCCACCTGGTCGTACCTCTACCGCGACGTGATCGCCGCGCTCTGCGACGCCGGGCTCAGAGTGATCGCTCCCGACCACATCGGATTCGGGCGCTCGGACAAGCTGACCGAGCCGACGGACTACACCTTCGCCCGGCACATCACCTGGATCCACGGACTGATCACCGCTTTGGACCTGCGCGAGCTCACCTTGGTCGTTCAGGATTGGGGCGGCCCGATCGGCTTGAGCGTGCTGGCACGCGATCCCGACCGGTTCGCTCGGGTCGTCGCGACCAACACCATCCTGCACACCTGCGATCCCGCGCTGGCCGGTGCGCTCACCTGGGCCCATCACGGCGTCGGCGACGATCAGGTGCTGCTGCAGGAAACGCTCCTCGACTACGTGCTGTTCTATCAGCGGTCACCCGACATCGTGCCGAGCTTCTTCCTCGACGCGGTGGCGGGCCCGCTGCCCACCGACGTGCTGGCTGCGTACGACGCTCCGTTTCCCGACCGGTCGTACAAGGCCGGCCTGCGTCAGCTCACCGCGCTGGTCCCCCTCACCCGCAACGACCCCGGTGCCGCAATCGGACGGACCACCATGGCCGCGCTGGAGCAGTGGCACCGGCCGTTCCTGACGGCCTACTCGGACGGAGATCCCGCAACTCGGGGCTGGGACAAGGTCTTTCAGGACAGGATTCCCGGGGCTCGAGGGCAACACCACGTAATACTCACTGGCGCAGGCCACTTCGTCCAGGAACAGAAGGGCTCCGAATTGGGCCGGATCGTCGCGGACTTCGTGGCCGGCACCAGCTGACGCGGCGTCACATGTTGGTCTCGTCGGCGGGCACGTCACCGAACCCCGCCGACGTGTCACCGTCATCGAACACCGTTGATCCACACTGCGATCCGATGGCGTACGACGTCATGGACAGCGAACCATAGGCGCATCCCTCCACCAGGACCTCGACACCGGCAACCTCCTGGGCCGCGGCCAGTCCGGCGAAGTAGAGCATCGGGATGAAGTGGTCCGGGGTGGGTACCGCCGCGTCGTAGTCGCGGTGGTCGACAAGCCTCATGATGTCGTCCGGAGCGGAGTGAAGCTGCGACTTCGCCTCTTCGTCGAACCGCATGGCCCAGTCGAACCCTCGGTCTGCGAACGCCGGGTCCATGCCGCCCAGGTTGTGAACGATGTTGCCGCTGCCCACGATCAACACTCCACGTTCGCGCAGGGTTGCCAGCCGCGCGCCGAGGGCGACGTGATAGTCGAGCGGCTTGTACGCGTTGATCGACAGCTGCACGACGGGAATCGAGGCGTCCGGAAAGGCGTGCAGCAGCACACTCCATGTGCCGTGATCGATGCCCCAACTGTCGACATCGGTACCGACCCAGGTGGGCTCCACGACGTCGGCGATCTCCTCGGCGAGCTCGGGCAGCCCCGGCGCGGGGTACTGCACGTCGAACAACTCTGCGGGGAATCCGTAGAAGTCGTGGATGGTGCGGGGACGGGTCATCGCCGTCACCGCCGTCGCGTTGATGTACCAGTGCGCGCTGATCACCAGGATGGCGCGCGGGCGCGGAACCGATTGGCCGAAGGAGCGCCAACTCGACGTGTACCGGTTGAGCTCCAATGCGTTCATCGGGCTGCCGTGCCCGATGAACGCCGCAGGCATCGCCATAGCTGAACCCGGTTCCGTCATCAGTCGAATCCTATTGCGCTATTGCGACGCCGTCCGCGCACGTCGACCTCGTCTCGTCGTCAGCGGCCGATCATGTCCATCTGGGCCGCGTTGTGGTGATCGCCGGCGGCGGGAGTCGTGTTGTCCAGCTTGACCATCTGCTCAGCACTCAAGGTCACGCCGTCCGCGGCGACGTTCTCCTCCAACCGCGAAACACGCTTGGTTCCGGGGATCGGGACGATGTCATCGCCCTTGGCCAGCAGCCACGCCAGCGCCACCTGCGCAGGGGTGGCACCCACTTCGGCGGCTACCGCGGCGACCTCGTCGGCCGCGGCCAGGTTTCGCTGGAAGTTCTCCCCCGTGAAGCGCGGGTTGTCCTTGCGCATGTCGGAGTCGGCGAGGCCCTCGGTGGAGCGGATGGTGCCGGTGAGGAACCCCCGTCCCAACGGGGAGTACGCCACGAACCCGATGCCGAGTTCCCTCAACAGGGGCAGGGTCTGCGCTTCGGAGTCGCGGGTCCACAACGAGTACTCCGACTGCAGTGCGGTGATCGGATGCACTGCGTTCGCCCGGCGAATGGTGTCGACGCCGGCCTCGGACAGCCCGACGTGACGGATCTTGCCTTCCGCCACCAGCTCTGCCAGCACGCCGACCGTGTCCTCGATCGGCGTGTTCGGGTCCACCCGGTGCTGGTAGTACAGGTCGATGTGGTCCGTGTCGAGCCGCCGAAGGGATCCCTCGACCGCGGTGCGGACGTTGGCCGGGCTGCTGTCGAGGGTCCCGGGGCCTGCGCCCGTGTGCGAGACCATGCCGAACTTGGTGGCCAGGACCACGTCGTCGCGGCGCCCCTTGATGGCCCGCCCGACCAGCTCCTCGTTCGTGAACGGACCGTAGATCTCGGCGGTGTCGATCAGGGTGACACCCAGGTCGAGCGCCCGGTGAATGGTCCGGATCGACTCCGTGTCGTCGCTACCGGCCCCGGTATAGGCGGACGACATGCCCATGACCCCCAGTCCGATGCGCGAAACGTTCAGGTCCCTCAGCGTGGCGTTCTTCATTGCGGTCACTCCCAACGTCTGTGTACTTTGCGGGTCTCGACATCGACCGTAGGCCCCGTCGGCACCGGTTTGGGAGGATCTGTCAGTACCCGGTAGACCGGGAATAGAGACAGTTAAAGCGATGCATTCGTCGCCCGCGGCCGCGTTAGCGGTCCAACCAGATTCCGGCGGGCGCGCTGGGCAGACCGACGTCCTTGAGACTCAAGATGCCCGCCGGCGCGGCCGCGACGTCAAGGGCCGCACTGACCGCTGGCATCGCGGTCATGGTGTCCCACTCGTGATTGCCCCAGCTTTCGGGCGGGATGAACCGGATTCGGGCATCGACGTCGGGCTCGCCCTTGATGACGATGTGGTAGTGGTCGTCGTCGAATTCCCAGCCCTCGTTGAGATGTTTGGTGAGGTACCAGGCGACATTCGATTGGAGCACCGTCTTGCCCTTCACCTTGCCGTTCCAGCCGGCACGGATGGCGGCGATGGTGTCCTTCTCGATGCAAAGCCAGCCGAGGTCGACCTTCTCCGACGCCGTCGCGTGTTCGATGAAGAACTCCATGTCGTCCAGGGTGTAGCCCAGCGCGACCCCCATGCGCTGCACGGAGTCATAGAAGGTGCTCAGCCACATCTTGGCCATTTCGATCACCGCGGGCGGGGCCTCGGGAAGCGAGAAACCCAGCGCCTGCCAGGTCTCGGCCGACTCGTACACCGTGACGTCCGCGGACTCGAAGATCGAGACCATCTGGACGTCACGGCAGATGGCGGTCATCGCCGTCACCATCGTGTTGATCCAGCCCGGATTGATGCCGGTGATGTACAGCGAGCTGTCACCGCGCTTGCACGCGGCCTCGAGCTTCTCCTTCGTCTCACCCTGAATGCCGCCGACGTTGAGGAACAGGTTGGTGCTGATCACGTCGAGCCCGCTTTCGAGCAACCGGACGGCGTGGTCGACGTCGGCCATGAACGGGGTGTAGATGACGGTGTCGGCGCCCAATGCGATCAGCGCGTCGATGTCGGTGGTGGCGAGCACGCCCGTATAGGGGCGGCCGCACAGCGCGCCCGCATCGAGACCTGCCTTGTCCTCCGAATAGGCGTACACGCCAACGAGTTCGAGCCGGGGATCATCGAGGATCCCCCGCATGCTGAGCTTGCCCACCTTGCCCGTGGTCCATTGAATGACGCGCAGCTTCTCCATCGGTCCGCTCTCTAGGCTGATTGGGTCCTGCCGGAACGCTCTACGATCGCACGTCGACCACTTGCGGTGGATACGGCCCTTATCACTACGGAGGCGACCGCGCGCGGGAAGAATCCCGAGCATGCAGTTGGAGGCCTTCTTCGAGCGGGCAACCCAAGCCTTCGAAGTCGTGGGCGTGTCGGCGATGGTGGTCGGTGCCATCTTCGCGTTCCTCCTGGCGTCGGTTACGTGGAAGCGATCCAGCGATCGAGCGCGGGCCTTCAAGACATTGCGCGACACGCTGGGCGGCGCGATTCTGCTCGGGCTCGAACTCCTGGTGGCCGCCGACATCGTCAAGACCGTCACCTCCACGCCGTCACTCACCGACGCGGCCATCCTGGGCCTGATCGTGGTCATCCGTACGGTGCTGTCAATCTCCATCGAGATCGAAGTCGACGGCGTGGCGCCGTGGCGGAGGGCCCTGACCACCGGCCCGGCGGTGCTGACGCGAACAACGCGCGGTTCACTGGCACGGTCAGCGGACGCGGGCGACGCGTTGCCGACCTAGAAACCCTCGAGTGTGGGTTTAACGCCCACGTCAAGGTGGTATGCGCAGTTCATGGCTAAGAAAATCGACCTCACGAAGCGAATCTTTCTGGCTGGCGCGGCCGCTACCGCCCTCGCACTCGCACCGATTGGCGTTCCGACTGCTCTGTCCGAACCTCCTCCGCCGCCGTGCGTCGACGTCAACGCCCCGAGCTGCGCGACGGCCGGACCCGAAGGGGCAGGAGCGACCGTCCCCGGTGCCGGCGCAGTAGCCGGACCCGAAGGGGCAGGAGCGACCGTCCCCGGTGCCGGCGCAGTAGCCGACCCCGGCGGGGCAGCAGCGACCGTCCCGGGCGCCGGAGCCAGCGCCGGGCCCGAGGGCGCTCAGGCCAACGTCCCAGGTGCCGACGCAGTAGCCGACCCCGGCGGGGCAGCAGCGACCGTCCCAGGCGCCGGAGCCAGCGCCGGACCTGGCGGCGCCGAGGCCAACGTCCCGGGTGCCAGCGCCGGAGCCGGTCCTGGTGGAGCAGACTTCTGCATCGCGAACGTCGGCTGCGTCTCGGCCGGCGGATAACACCATCGTCCGATAGCGCTTGACCCGATCCGGGTCACGGACCGACGACCCACGACCCTTGGTAGCAGCACATCTGCCACGGCAAGGTCTGAATCGAGCGCCACCAAGTCGGCGCTCGCCCCGGGTGCCAACCCCGCATCGGCTAGGCCCAACGCCCAGGCGGGATTGACCGACGCCTGGCGCACGGCCAGCATCAGGGCCTCGTTGCGGGGTAGCCCACTGTAGGTGACGGCGAGACCGAAGACCCGGTCCATCGTCGCGGTGCTGCCCGCAATGGTGTCGGTGCCCGACACTCGCGCGACGCCTCCGGCCACGTCGACCGCCAGCGGGCCCAGGTGGTAGACGCCGTCAGCCATCCCGGTCGCCGCCATCGCATCGGTCACCAACGACACCCGGTCGGCTCCCGCGCTGCGAACGACGTGTCGGTAGATCGCCGGATCGACGTGCACGCCATCGGTGATCAATTCGACGGTCACCCGGGCCTCTTCGAGAAGCGCGATGATCGGACCGGGTTCACGACGATCGATCGGTCGCATCGCATTGAACAGGTGCGTGCCCACCGTTGCGCCCGCGTCGATCGCCGCTCGCGTCTGCTCGTAGGTCGCCTCGGTGTGGCCGACGGCCACGACGACACCCGCATCGACGAGCAGCCGTATCGCCGCCAACGCGCCGTCGCGTTCCGGCGCGATGGTGACCATGCGAATGGCCCCTCCGCCCGCATCGAGCACGCGGTCGAGCTCGGCGGGTTCCGGGTCACGCATCAGTGCAGGTTGGTGGGCGCCGCAACGCTTGGTGGACAACCAGGGGCCTTCCAAGTGGATTCCGGCGATCAGCCCGGCGCGAACCTCAGCGGCCAATTCCCGGACCTGGCGCAGCAACTCGGCCGGGCCCGCGGTGACGAGCGACGCGACGAGTGTCGTGGTGCCGTGTCTGCGATGCAATGCCACGGCGGTGGCCGTGTCGGCGTGGGTTGCAGTGGAGAAGTTCGCCCCTCCCCCGCCGTGCAGATGCGTGTCGACGAAGCCGGGTACCACCGTCACCGCGCCGAGCTCGCGATCCGCGGGCCGCGACGGAGTGCCCGCGCCTACCGCGCGCACCGTGCCGTCTGAAATGTCAATCCATCCGGGCCGCAACAGTTCTCGGCCCGTTAGCAGCGTGTCCGCCGTCAACAGCACTCAGATGCCCTGCCATTTCGGCTTCGAGCGGTACGTCTCGCGGTAGTAGTCGACGAGCTGAAGCCGGCGGGCCGCGGCGTCGTCGAGCAGCACCGTGACGTGCGGGTGATGCTGCAGGATGGTCGCCGGCCACAGCGCGCTGACCGGGCCCTCGACCAGCTGGTGCACGGCTTCGGCCTTGCTGCGACCCGTCGCCACGAGGATCACGTGCCGGGCTTCCATGATGGTCGCCAGTCCCTGGGTCAGACAGTGCGTGGGCACCGATTCGACGTCACCGCCGAAGAAGCGGGCGTTGTCGACGCGGGTCTGTTGGGTGAGTGTCTTGATGCGGGTGCGGGAGGCAAGCGAGGACCCGGGCTCGTTGAACGCGATGTGCCCGTCGGTGCCGATCCCCAGGATCTGCAGATCGACGCCGCCCGCCTCCTGGATTGCGCGCTCGTACGCCGCGCATGCGTCCGGGATGTCGGCGGCAAGGCCATCGGGACCCTGGACCGCGTCGGGGCCGAAGTCGACACGGGATACGAACACGGTGTCGATTACGGTTCGGTACCGCTCGGGATGGTCCGCGGGCAGGCCGACGTACTCGTCGAGGGTGAAACCGCGGGCCTGCCGAAACGAGATCAGTCCCGCGTCGCAGCGCGCCGCCAGTTCGTCGTAGATCGCCAGCGGCGACGATCCGGTCGCGAGGCCCAGCACTGCGACCGGTTTGCGGCCGAGCAGGGCACCGATCGCGTCGGCGGCGACGCGGCCGATCTCCTTGACATCCGCCAGGATGACGACTTCCATCGCGCTACTTGTTGGCGGTGAAAAGGCTTGCCCCGGAGGCGACGTCCGCGCCCGTGGTGACCGCTTCGGACGGAACGACGTTCCCGGATTCACGTTCGTCCATGACGACCACGGGGACAATGGGATTGAGCCCCTTGGCCACGACCGACGGCACGTCGTAGGTGATGACGAGCTGGCCCGCGGTGACGTCGTCGCCCTGGCTGACGTGCGTCGTGAAGCCTTCGCCCTTCAACGCGACGGTGTCCAGTCCGAGGTGGACAAGCACACCGACGTTGTCCGAGGTCAGCACGATGTAGGCGTGCGGCATCAACTTCAATAGCTTGCCGCTGACAGGAGCAACCGCTTCGATCACCCCACCCGGAGGATCGACCGCGGCGCCGTAGCCCACCATCCCTTGGGAGAACACGGGGTCGGGAACGTCCTGCAGCGGAACCGCGCGTCCCGCCACCGGGGCGAGGACCTGCGTTGTGCTCATAGTCGTGACTCCTTCGTCCGAGTGCATCAACAATACGAGCGTGCCGCCAAGACGGCCTCAAGTTCTCGGGTTCTCGTCTAGGCTTCCGCTCAGCTTCGGCGGCGACAGCGTTTGCAGCAGAGGAGGTCAGGGAAATGAGCAGCACGACGAAACCTGAAGGGAGCACCGAAGAAGTCGGGCATGCGGATACCTGGCTTCGCGCAATTGCAGCGACTGGGCAAGAGCCTCATGCTGCCGATCGCGGTGCTACCCGCCGCCGGCATCCTGCTCCGGCTAGGCCAGCCGGACCTGCTGGGGAGCATCAAGGCTCCGGTGATCGGGCCGTTCTTCCAGGCGATGAGCGCGGCAGGCGACGCAGTATTCGCCAACCTCCCGCTGCTCTTCGCCGTCGGTGTCGCCATCGGATTCGCCAAGAAAGCCGACGGTTCGACGGCCCTCGCGGCCGTCGTGGGCTACCTGGTGGTGCAGGCGGTCTTCAAGACCATGTCGCCGATCGTGCTCGCCGGCGAGGTCGACAAGAATGGCGACCAGGCCCTGATCAACTACAGCGTGCTCGCCGGAATCTTCGTCGGCCTGCTCACCGCGTGGCTGTTCGACCGGTATCACACCATCCAATTGCCTTCGTACCTCGGCTTCTTCGGGGGCAGGCGCTTCGTCCCGATCGTGGTGTCAGTGACCTGTCTGTTCCTCGGGTTCGCGATGAGCTACTTCTATCCGATCTTCGACGCCGGGCTGACCGGCCTCGGCAAGTTCATCGGCGGCTCTGGTGCCCTTGGCGCGTTCGTCTACGGGTTCGCCAACCGCATGCTGATCCCGCTCGGCCTGCACCACATCCCGAACTCCTATATCTGGTTCCTGTACGGCGACTATCAACCCCCGGAGGGCGGAAAGATCGTCACCGGAGAACTCACCCGATTCGCCGCAGGCGACCCGTCCGCCGGGCTCCTGACGTCCGGGTTCTACCCGATCCTGATGTTCGGGCTGCCCGCTGCGGCGCTGGCCATGATCCACGTGGCGAACAAGAAGCAGCGCAAGGTCGCGGTCGGCATCCTGTCGGCAGCGGCGCTGACCGCGTTCCTCACTGGCGTGACCGAGCCGCTCGAGTTCGCGTTCATGTTCGTGGCGTTCCCGCTGTACGTGATCCACGCATTGCTGACGGGTCTGTCCCTGGCCATCGCCTACCTGCTCGACATCCACCTGGGCTTCTCGTTCTCCGCCGGGCTGATCGACCTCATTCTGTGGGGCGGCGCCCCGGCGGCGAAGAACATCCCCTTGCTCATCGGCATGGGAGTGGTGTTCTTCATCGTCTACTACCTCATGTTCCGGTTCGCGATCACGAAGTGGAACATGCGCACTCCCGGACGGGAGCCCGAGGACGAATTCGAGGCCGAGGAGCAGGCCAATCTCGGCGATGGCACAGAGTCGGCAACTTCCGCGGCGGCTGGGGGAACGGCGACCGCGACCGAGACGCTCACCGCACCCGCCCGTACCGACAGCAAGGCCGAACAGCTCATCGCGGCGTTCGGCGGCCGCGAGAACCTGGTCAACGTCGACGCCTGCATCACGCGCCTGCGCATGGAGGTCGCCGACAAGGGCAAGGTGGATCAAGGCCGATTGAAGAGCCTCGGGGCGGCCGGTGTCATCGAGGTCGGCAACAGCGTCCAGGCGGTGTTCGGGACACAGGCCGAAGCGCTGAAGAACGACATCATCGACATCCTCTAGTTCTTCGGCAGGAACAACGCGGCGGCCGCGGCGGCGGCGACGGCCAGCGCCAGGATGGTCCCTGCGACGGCGGCCCAGCCACCGCCGTCGAAGGCCACGCCGCCGAACCAGCCCACGACGCTCGACCCGCCGTAGTAGAACAGGTTGTACAGCGAGGAGGCCTGGGCCTTGCCGGTCGGCGCCGACTGGCCGGTCCATCCTGATGCGATCGAATGGGCGCCGAAGAATCCAGCGGTCGCGATCACCAGACCCGCGAGTACCGCGAACACGTTGTCGCTCAACGTGATCGCGACTCCAGCGATCATGACCGCGATGGACACCAGCAGCACCGGCTTGCGCCCGAAACGCGACGCCTCGGCGCCAGCGCGCGACGATGACCAGGTTCCGGCGAGGTAGGCCAGGAACACCAGGCTGACGACGAACGGAGATAGGTGGAAGGGCGCCTGCATCAGCCGAAAGCCCAAGAAGTTGTACATCGCGACGAATCCGCCCATCAACAGGAACGCCTGAGCGAACAGGGCGAGCTGCCGAGGCGAGCGTAGGTTCACCAGCAAGCGGTGCCCGAGGCCGCCTTCGGGATGTCCCGACCAACGCGACGGCACGAACCCGCGCGGTCTCGGGGCCAGCTTGACGAAGGTCAGCGCGGCCACGCCGCAGAGCACCGCGACCGTGAAGACGCCGATCCGCCATCCGGCGGCCTCGGCTACTGGGCTGGACACCAGCCGACCCATAAGCCCACCGATGGTGGTTCCGGCCACGAATGTTCCCGCCGCCCGTGCGGCGTGCGTGGGGTCGATCTCCTCGGTCAGGTACGCGACCGCGATGGCAGGCACGCCTCCGACGACCAAGCCTTCGACGAAGCGGCCCGCAAGGAGCAGCTGGTAGGTGGGTGCGAAGGGTACGAGCAGGCCGATAGCGGTGGCGACGGTGACCGAGAGCGAGATCGCCCTGACGCGTCCGATCCGGTCTGCAAGCGTGGACCACGGAATCACGCCGACGGCCAGTCCGATCGTGGACGCCGAAACCATCAACGCCGCATCCGCCGCCCCGATGTGCATATCGGCGGAGATCAGCGGCAGGACGGCCTGCGGTGAGTAGAGCTGGGCGAATGTCGCAATGCCTGCACAGAACAACGCAGCGAGCAGTCGCGCGTACTCGGCCGAGCCACGCGTGTGCCCGACCCATGTCCGTGGCGCTGCCTGTTCGATCGACACCAAGGCGACGTTAGGAGTCGGACCGCAATGTGTCCAATGCATCAATATCTGTTAGATGATGTCTTATAAGCATCATTGCAGGTGCTGCGTCGCCGACGTGCTCACGCACCGTCGAGAAACGCGGCGAATCGGATGGCCGGCGGCGGGAGCACTCGATCCCCTTCCCACACCAGGCCCACTTCGCGCTTGGCTCCTACATTGGACAGTGGGACGTGGACGACCTTTGGGTCAGCACCCTCGCGTGGCACGGGGACCACGGCGACCCCGAACCCCGCGGCCACGAGTCCCTCCATCGTGGGAATCTCCGTCGCCTCGAACACGATGTCGGGAGTCATGTCGTCCTCCGCCCACAGCTGATTGGTCAGCTGCCGCAAGCCGAACGGCTTCTCCAAGGCGACGAAGGGCTCACCCTCCGCCGCCGACAGTCGCACTCGGGCCCGGGTGGCCAACCGGTGCCCGCGCGGGACGGCTAGGCACAGTCGCTCGACGTACAGGCGGTGCCAGACGAAACCGGGCGCCTCGGGACGCGGCGACGTGATGGCGATGTCGGCCTGGCCAGCCAGCACCCGGTCGGTGATCTCGTGAGCCGGACCTTGGAACAAGTCGAATCGGATACCGGGCACCAATTGGCGGAAGCGCCGAAGCTGTTCCGGTACATACCAACTCGCCAAGGAGTGTAGGAACGCGAGCCGGACCCTTCCGGAATCGGGATCACGGAGCGCGGCGATGCGTTCTGTGGCGGAACGCATTTCGGTGAGGCTGCGTCTGGCGTGTTCGAGCATGATTTGCCCGTAGGCGTTGAGCCGGAGACGGCGACTCACCCGGTCGAACAACTGCGCACCGGCCTGCTGCTCGAATCGGGCCAACGCACGGGACAGGGCGGGCTGGCTGACTCCCAATTCAGCGGCCGCCTCGGTGACGTGTTCGGTCTCGGCGAGGACGACGAACCAGTGAAGTTCCTCGAGTTGCACCGATCGACCATAACCAAGCTGCATGAACTTCGATGCTCGGTTGTCATCGGCGCATGGATGGGCTGACTTCGTCGTGACGTTTGCCTAGAGGCGCGCGAAACAGGGGTTCGCGTCCTCTTTGGGAATCGACGCGTTCTGGCTGGAGAACTTCCCGACGACGCCGACTGCGGTCACCTCGACGCTGTCGGCGTGGATTCCGAGTGGATAGTTGTCGTTCAACTTCTTGGTGAGGTTGTCCAGCGCCGTCTGCACCGTGTCCTTCGGCAGTGGACCGCTGACGTCCAGAACCTGCAGACCGAGGTCACCGTCGGTGACGACGGGCTTGGCCGTGACGCCGTTGCTGCCGGCTTCCAGGACGATGGTGCCCGCGGCGGGGTCCGTGCTCACACCGGTGATCAAACTGCCCACGCCCGGAAGGTTGGCGGCCACGGTGTCCTTGATGCCGGCGGATTTCCAGGTGAGTGTCGCGTTGAGCGATCCGATGGTTCCCTTGGAGTCTGCGGTTTCCTGCAGGCGCACGTCCTTGAGGGTCACGTCGGCCGTCATTCCGTTGGCATCTTGGACCCGGTCCCCCGCCGTGGTGACCGAGATGTTCGTGTATCGGCCGGTGATGTGCTGCCACAGAAATGGCGGGTTCACACCGAATGAGATGGTGGCACCGTCTTGGACGATGCACTCGGCGACGTCGACCAGGATGCCGTCCGCGCGGTGCCGCGCGTACAGCTCCGCGCCGGCCAGACCGCCGGCCACCAGCGCGAGCACGATGATCGAAATCAGGATGATCGACTGTCGGTTACGGAAACCGGGCGGTTTGTTGACTACGACCTGTTCGGAGTCCGGAGCCAGCAGAGGCGGCGGAGCTGGCAGAGGCGGGCCGCTCGCCGGCGGGAATCCGGTCGGATGCGGTCGCCGGAAGCGTTCGGTGGGCATCGCACCCGCGGGCGGGCGCGGCGCGCGGAGCCGCTCGGTCGGTGCTTCTGGCGGCGGAGCAGGACGCGGCGCAGGACGTGGAATCCGTCGTGTCACCGGGTCGGGCGGAGGCACCCTGCCGCGCCAACCAGGCTCACCGGGAGGTTGCGGCGGTCTCGTCACCTGCGCGATTCTGCCTCATCAACGCAGACGTTCATACGCGTCTGCGAAGGATCACGTCACTCACGAGACTGGGCCCTCCCGCCGCAAGGGGCGATGCCGATGACCTCCTCGGTGATCCGGAACCATCGACCTCCCAGTGATGAACCCAGGGCTGACCCTCGCCGCGGGCCGAGCAGCCTGTCTACGAACTGGCCTGTGAGGTAGGTAATTTCGCGACGGTCATCAAGATCGTTGACGCTTCGACGGCTTCGAGCGCATGTCGCGCGGCAGGGACGACGATGAGATCGCCCGTAGAGCCTTCCCACACGTCCTTGCCCGCGATGAGTCGAACGCGACCGTGAAGAACCTGGACGGTGGCCTCACCGGGATTCACGTGTTCATCAAGCTTCTGGCCCGCCGCCAGCGCGATCACGGTTTGACGCAGGACGTGTTCGTGGCCTCCGTAGACGGTGTGGGCACTCCGCCCGCTCGAGGCGCGTTCGGCGCCTGCGAGTTGTTCGCGGGCCACTGCCGTCAACGAGAACTTGTTCATCTGACCTCCTTCGTTGCGTCGCCACCGCTTCACGTCGATTCTCACCGACTCCGCACCGCAGCGGGACCGAACGTCCAAACAGAGCCAGCCCCAAATATCTGTCACCTGCAGAAACAAGGCTTTGAAAACTCGAGTAGTCGACTACTCTATGCGGCTCCTCTGGGGTGGCGTTCGCTCGATCTAGACGGTCCTCGGACATCGTCGGAACAACAACTCGACCGGCCAGGTGCGGCCACTTGACTTCGCAGCCACTGCGACAACTCAAGGAGATTCACGATGACGATCGCGATTGAGCGCCCCTGCTCGACAAACGTATTCGACGCCGGCCTGCCCACCGTCGACTATCAGCACGCGCAAGGTCCCGAGGAGGCGCACGAGATCATCGCGCGCGCACGGCGGCAGGGGCCGATCGCACTCGGACCCCACGGACCCGAGCTGCTCACCTACGACCTCGTGCGCGCCACGTTGCGCGACTCGACGTTTCGGGTGCCGCAGGGGTTCACCCTGGCGGCGCAGGGCATCACGTCGGGGCCGCTGTGGGACCGGACCGCCACGAACCTGTTGAGTCTCGACGGCGCCGAACACCACCGATTGCGCCGACTGGTGTCCAAGGTGTTCACGCCCAAGGCCGCCGAACGGCTACGGACCACCGTCGTCGACGTCATCAACGAACTCGTCGAGCCACTCACGGCCATCGGCCGCTGCGACCTGGTCGCCGACGTGGCGACGCAGTATCCGATCCCGATCATCTGCGCGCTGCTCGGCGCCCCCCGGGAGGACTGGCAACTGTTCTCCAGCTGGGCCGACGACGTCCTGAAGGCGTTCTTCTGGAACGCCGCCAACGACACCCCCGTCATCCTGCGCGCCTGGGATGAACTCGACGCCTACATCGACGACATGGTTGCCCACCGACGCAAGGCGCTCACCGATGACCTGATCTCCGATCTCATCCGCGCCGAGGACGACGGCGACCGGCTCACCCATGACGAGCTGCTCATGCTCGTGTCCGGCCTGCTGATCGCCGGAACCGACACCACCCGAAACCAATTGGGCGCCTCAGCGCAAGTCCTCATTGACCGTCCAGACCAATGGACGCTGCTGGCCGAGATTCCCGAACTCGCACCGAAGGCGGTCGAGGAGACGATGCGTCACTCCCCGATTGCCTTCGCCACCATGCGCACCCCCGTCGACGACGTGGAACTCGGCGGGGTGACCATCCCGGCCGGCACGCTCGTCCTGGTCAATACCGCCGCGGCCAACCGCGACCCCGCCGCCTACGAAGACCCCGACCGCCTCGACATCACCCGCAACTCCCCGCCGGCGATGCTGACCTTCGGCGGCGGCATGCACTATTGCCTCGGAGTCCACCTCGCCAGAATCGAACTCGTCGAAGCATTGACGGTCATCACACGCCGAATGCCCAACGCCCGAATCACCGGACCAGCACCCTGGAAGCCACTGACGGGGATGACCGGCCCAGCCACGCTGCCCATCGAATTCGACACCGGACACTGACGTAAAAGCGCAGGCCACAGGGCTGCGGTTCGCCCAGGAGCGGATCCGGACTTTGTTACTAGAGTGACATAAGTGATAATTGGGTACATAGTTGTTCAACCCGCACGCTCCAGGTCGAGGAGAGACCCGTGTCCGTCGGCAGCACAACTCGGCGCACGCGTCGGGCAATCCCAGCCAAGCCGCCGCGCATCCGCATCGGAACTGCCGCCGTTGCGTCGGCGATCGCGTCCCTCGCCGCATTGAGCACGCTCGGTGCGCCGGCAGCGACCGCTGCTCCGAAGTGCTCCGACATCGAGCTCGTCTTCGCTCGCGGTACCGACGAACCTCCTGGCATCGGCAGGGTCGGCCAGTCGCTGGTCGACACGCTGCAACCGATGGTGAAGGGCATGACGATCGGCACCTATGCGGTGGATTACCCGGCGTCATACGACTTCCTCGCAGTGGGTGGGGGTGCCACCGATGCGAGCAAGCGGGTGCAGTCCACGGCCACCAAGTGTCCTGACACCAAGATCGTGTTGGGCGGCTATTCACAGGGTGCCGCCGTCGTGGACGTCGTCACGACGTCACCGATCGCCGGACTCGGCTACACCGCGCCGCTGCCCGCCGCCGTCGTCCCCCACGTCGCGGCCGTCGTCGTCTTCGGCAACCCTTCGGCCCGGATCGGCCAGCCGCTGACACGAATGAGCCCGGACTTCGGCGGCCGTACCGCGGATCTGTGCAACAAGGCAGACCCGATTTGTTCACTCGGAAGGGATTTCAACGCGCACGTCCGCTACCCAGAGTCCGGTCTGGTGAAGCTGGCCGCGCAATGGATCACGAAGCATGTGCAGCAACGGGACTAGCACAATGCCGCGGTCGCAGGTGTGGGCCGCTTAACAGTCCGTTCGGGCTTGCGCTCGGGCGATTCGGGGTACCCCCGTCGACATGGCGGAAATGGGCGGCAGCGCAGCGGCCGATCCGCGCGATCCGCAGTCATGAACACGGCCATGCGGGGCGGGCGCTGTCTGCTCAACGCACGGGCTGCACCCCGCATGCCTGCCAGCGGACTCTCGATTGCAACCGGTCAGCCCGCCGTTGTGACGGTCTTCCCGCTACTTGGCTCTGCGAAACCGTAGAAAACCGTTGGAAGAGCGTGGATTTCTGGCAGAGCGGTGTCGAAGGGGTAGTGGCAGACCGTCCAGTGGCAGTGTTTGACGCCCACGCCGAGACGGTCATCGACAACGTCGCCTCCGCTCCGGCCGACGTCAACGACGGCGGCGGGAAAAGGACCGTACCGCAAGCACAGACATGAGAATCACACGACCGGCAGACGGGATCACATGATGAAACGGCAAGTGAGTGCACACCTCGACGTGGATATCAAGGCGGACACGACCTTGGAATTCCAGATCGCGGTCGCCCCGCATCCGGGAACGGAAGTCTACGAGGCGTTGTCGTTCACAATGAACGGCGAGCCGATCGAGGCTCTGGAGGTCAGCGGGTTGCACGGCAACCGCATCCACAAGTTCAGGGCCCCGGTGGGCAACCTCCAAGTCGGCTACGAGGCGACCATCATCGGCCAGACCGATCCGGCGCCCATCACCGAATATGACTTGTCGATGTACCTGTGGCCCAGTCGCTATGCCGAGGCCGACAAGTTCTACGGCTTTGCCGCAACAGAATTCGGTGCTTACGCAGACTCGGCGACACTGTTGGAGAAGGTTTCGTCGTGGGTGGGCACCCGGCTGAATTACGTACCAGGCTCCAGCGACCCGATCGATGGTGCGGTCGATACGCTGCTCGCAGGCAACGGGGTGTGCCGCGACTACGCGCACCTTGTCGTCGCGCTTCTGCGCGCCGTCAACGTCCCCGCGCGTCTCGTCGCGGTCTATGCGCCTGGCCTGTCACCGATGGACTTCCACGCGGTGGCCGAGGCGTTCGTCGACGGGCAATGGCGGGTGGTAGACGCGACGTGCCTCGCGCCGCGCCAGACATTGGTGCGGATCGCCACGGGACGTGACGCCGCCGATACGGCCTTCCTCGACAATCACAAGGGCGCGATCAACTTGAACGACATGACGGTCACCGCGACGTCCGACGGTGATCTTCCGAAAGACACTCTTGACCAACTGGTCTCGATCCAGTAGGGCTCGACTGCTGGCCGACTCCGTCGTCACGGGCGCGATGTTGACGTTGTAACGCCTCGACCTCCATTTCGTGAGGCGCGCTCAGGCCCCGTCCGAGGAGAATGCCCGCCGCAGCATCGCGCACTGACTGGCGAAGAACGCTTGCGACACCTTGGCCTTCGGTGCGATGCCATCGAAGCCGTGGAACGCCCCTGGTACGACCTCCAGATCACAGGGCACGCCTGCTGCGCGTAGGCGTTCGGCGTACTCGACGTCCTCATCGTGAAAGAGATCGAGCGTGCCGACGCCGATCCAGGTGGGCGGCAGCCCACTCAGATCCGCCCGCCGCGCAGGCACTGCGACGTTGGGGTCCGCGTTGCCGAGGTACGCAGCCCAGGCGAAGCGATTGCTCGCCCGGTCCCAGAGCCGCAGGCCCGATTGGTCGAGGTCGGTCCGCTCCGAGGTGCGGTCGTCGAGCATTGGATATGCAAGCAGCTGCGCTCGGAGCGGTAACTCGCCGCGGTCGTGTGTGAGTTGCACTAGTGCTGCGGCCAGCCCACCACCGGCACTGGCTCCGGCGACGGCGACGCGAGACCCATCCACCGTGGGCATCTCGGCCAGGTGTTTCAGTGCCGCATAGCAGTCCTCAAGCGGCACCGGGTGCTGACTTTCGGGAGCCAACCGGTAGTCCACCGACGCAACGGTGGTGCCGAGCTCGCGGACGTAACGGCGGCACAGTTCGTCGTCCTGGCCGGGGCTGCCGATCAGATAGCCCCCGCCGTGAATCCAGAGCAGCCCCGGTCCCACACCGGTCCGAGAGGGCCGATAGATCCAGACACGTACGTGGGAGTCCACCGCGATCACCTCGACGTGCTTGGGCGGTCGTCGATGAGGAAGCCTGGTGAGCTTGCGAATGAACTTCAGGCTGAAAGGCGTAATCACAGTTTTGGGCAGCTCGCGGCCAAGGCGACGGAGCTCGGGGTGAAACGAGATGCGGGGCACGGATCAGTCCTACGACAAGGACGGCTCTCATGGGACCGAATCGCCTGATCGAGGCGACTCACGCCCTCGTCGGCCTCGGCAGGCTGTCGCGTTCCCCGCCGAGCGTTGCCGAAAAGCTCACGGGCCCTTGATGAACGGACCACATCCAATCGGTGTGGCGTCGCGATGACTGGGCCGTAGCCTTCTGCCAGCGACGCGTTGAGCCTGGGGCAAGCCAGTTTCCCGCAGAGTCGATCCTGAGAGAACCCCACATCTACGTCCAATGTCGGATAGTGGCTGTACTGTGAAGAGAGGTTGAGTTCCCAGCCCCCAGATGGGGCAAGTTTCTAGAGCTCCCAGACCGCGCCCTCACATTGTCCCGGCGTGATCGTCAACACAAGCACCAATCGATCGACGGAGCCATCATGCGCGCTTCCATAGCCGTACCCAGACCTTGCGCCTCAGCCCACGTTGCTCGGCGGCTGCGAGGTCGGTCCTTGCGGTTCGCCAATTCCCGTTCGGCGCGCTCAGTTGTCGTCGTTGACGTCCACGGCGACGTCGACGCGTCCAACACCAACGAGCTCACCGCCTATGTCGGAGCCGTTCGCGGACCGGATGACGACGTCGTCCTCGACCTTCGCGGCGTGGAATTCCTTGGTGCCGAGGGCTTCTTGGCGCTCGAGACCATCACCAGAGGGTGTGGTGCGCCGACGCGGTTGGCAGTGGTGCCCAGCCCCGCGGTCGCACGGCTGTTGGGGCTTTGCACGTCGGCGCCGGCGATTCTCGTTGCCTCCGACGTCGATGCCGCGCTGGCCGCGGTGCGGGGGCCGACTCCGCGCGGCGCCGCAGTTGCACGCAGAAGCGCTGTCGCCACTCGTGGCGAGCAGACAGAAGTCACCGCGCTCGCATAGTGCGAACGCGGTGACATCGATCTTCAGTTGCGAACCCGTGGTCAGGACTTGCTGGCTCGCGCGGCTTGGCGCTTCTCCTTCTCGGCATCGGCCAACTGCTCTACCCGGTCGGCTTGCGCCCGCCTGCTCGCGGCTTCGCTGCGCTTTGCTTGAGCATCCGTGAGCTTGGATTGGGCAGCCGCGCTGGCTTTCTGCTCGGCCGCTTGAATCCGGGCCTGCGCCCCGCGCTTCGCCTCCTCGACTGAGTCCCGACGCTGCGCAGCCACCTCGTCGGCCTGTTGCTTCGCCGCGGCGGTGCGCCTCTCGGCGGCCTCCGCTGCGGCACGTTTGCGCTCCTCTGCTTCAACACGAGCGTCCTCGACTCCTCGCTCCATGGCGTCGTGGGCCTGCTCCTGATCCTCGATCGCCTTGTTGCGCTTGGCCTGGAGCTCAGCGTCGGCGTGTTGTTCCTTCTTCGACGCCGCGGCGTCGAGCCGGGCAGCACGGCTCAACGCATCGCTGCGCTCGGCTAACGCAGAGCCACGCTTCTCGAGCTCCGAGTCGCCCAGCGCGTGGCCGACGGTCGCATCAAGCACGCCGAGTGTCCGCTCGTAGAGCAGCCGGGCGGGGGCTTCGGCACTCATACGGGCCACCACCCGTTCCTCGATCACCTGAAGTGGAAACCGGACGAGATGGTATTGGAAACGCAGAACTGCGATGGGAACTGTGGTGATTTTCATTGCTAACTCCAGTCTCTTTAAGTGCTCAGGGCAGGTCGGCGTCTTCGGTCAGGCGCTGCGCCCGCGCTCTGATCCGGTCGGCTTCTTCGTGGACGTTCGTTGCGATGTGGTCCGTCGCTTGGTGTTCGTCGACCGCGTCGGCGAAATCCTCGGCGGCGGCGTTGACATCGTCGGTTTTCTCGATCTTCACCCGTTGTATCTCCTGCTGGGCGTCGAGTTCGGCCTGGGTCTGTGCGCGGGCGGCATCCTGCGCTCCGGCTTGCTCGGCGGCGGTCTTCTGAGCCCCCTGCTGAGCGCTTACCGACCTTTCGACGGCCGCGGCCGCGGCGTTCACGCCGATGCGCTCCTGAGCGGCTTCGACCTTGGCTTCTGCGGCCTCGCCATGGGCTTGTTCGGCCTCGGCATCGGCCACCGCCTCGACGCTGTTGGCGGCTTTTCGTTCCTGGGCCTGGGTCTGCTCGAGTTGGCCCTCGGTCGTCAGGGAATCGTTGCCGATCACAGCCCCGGCGATCTCCTTAACCTTGCCCTTGACTGAATCGATCAGACCCTTGCGTGCCTGGTCCGCCTTGTCATGCTCTGGCATTGCTTCTCCTTTTGACGACCGGGAATGGCTCACGATGAGCGTTCCTGCCATCGACTTGTGCGGCCCCCGATGGTTCGCACGCGCTGAACGACGCGATGCACTTCTGCGGGAGTCGACTGTTCGCGTGCACGGTCCTTTGAAGTTCGGGTGCGCGGAGTGGCGAGTGGCTACCCCTGGTGAATCGGGAAGCGCCGGGGCTGGACGCTTGGCGAGCACACAGGCTCGCAGCTCAGGGGTTCACCATCCGCGACATATCGAAACCGATCCGCACTCGGTGTGACGAACGGCATCACCGGCGTGCTGACGCGGGGCTGTTCGTCCGCGGGTCCCGCCTTTCGGCGATCATCGCCAACCGCCACGTACATTCACGGTTTCGCGGCGCCACACCCACCAACTGCACCCTGTCCGGTATCCAGCGCAGCGGTGCGGACACGGCGACCTCGGTCATGGCGACCCGGCATCCGCCGGGAATGTCGCTGAGGTGCATCGTAATCCGTGCCTCGGCCGCTGGCCTGACCTTGGCCAGTAGCACGAGCTCCTCACCGGTGACGCAGCTCTCGACGACGGTTTCGTCGTCGATGACCGCCGGCCAGACGCCGATGGAGTGCAGAATCCGCGAACCGGGCTCCGGCCAGCTCGAATCGACGGCGCGGATCCGGCTGTTTCCGACGACCCATCCCGAGTAGGTCCATCCGTCAGCCAGTACGTCCCACACGTGCTGCCTCGTCGCGGCAACATCCCGAGTCACGGTCATTCCCTTGGTCCCAACCTTCGTAGTCGTCGTCCGAGTTTCGATGCCATGACGGTTAGGCGGCGGGCGGAACGGCCGATGCCATGACTTTGGCGGCCCGGTCCCAGGCCCTATGAAGACCCAGCGCCGTCGCCAGATTCGCGGTAAAGGCCTTGTCGACTTCCTTGGCCACCGCCACTCCCGGGTCCTTGCTGGAGATGCGCGCAGACTTGAGTACCGCTAACCCGTCGCCCCATGCTGCGATCGCCTTGCAGTGGCGAAACGCCTCTTGGAGCAGCACGACGAGTTTGATGTTGCCGGTCACCGTGGTGCCGCCGGCCACGACCAGCGCGTCGAACTCGATCGAGCGCGCCGTCGCCAGCGTCCGGTCGACGGTGACCGACCGGCGGCCTGCTTTCAGGACGCCGCCGACCGGCGCAACAACCAGGGCGGTGACACCCAGTGCAGCCGTGGCATTCACCAACTTGGCGATGCCGGCGAGGTCGGAGCCAGCATCCGCGATGATGCCGATCTTGCGTCCGTCGATCCGACCCGGCTCGGCGAGGATCTGCACCAGTGCGGGTGAGACGGTGACATCCTCGGCGGGTTTGCCCTTCGGGGCGGCGAGCCCGAGACCGGCAGCCACCTGCTCGCACAGGTCCGTGTCGACGTTGGCCAGTACTTGGAGTTCGCGTTCCTTGATTGCCTGCTCGTAGACCTTGCCAAGCTCGAAGGTGAATGCTTCGACGACGTGGGTTTGTTCAATCGGGCTCAGGCTGCGGTAGAACATTGTCGCCTGCGAGAAGTGGTCGTCGAACGAGGCGGGATGCGCGCGCACCGCCGTGCCCTCGATGACCCGCGGCGTCTGCACGTACCCGCCGTGCTTCTCGTCCGCAATCATCGGCTCGTCACCGTCGATGCCATTGGGGTGATAGGGCGCCACACCGGTGTGGATCGCGGTCTGGTGCATCCCGTCGCGGAGCATGTCGTTCACGGGGCAATGCGGCCGATTGATCGGCAACTGCGCGAAATTCGGTCCGCCAAGCCGGGTGAGCTGCGTGTCGAGGTAGGAGAACAGCCGGGCCTGCAGCAACGGATCGTTGGTGACTTCGATGCCGGGAACGAGGTTGCCGGTGTGGAAGGCGACCTGCTCGGTCTCGGCGAAGTAGTTGGTCGGGTTGCGGTTCAACGTCAACTTCCCAATCAATTGCACCGGAGCGAGCTCTTCCGGAACCAGCTTCGTCGGGTCGAGCAGGTCGATCCCCTCGAAGCTGTCGGTTCCATCGTCGGGCATCACCTGAATGCCGAACTCGTATTCGAGGAAGGCGCCGGCCTCGATCCCGTCGGCCATGTCACGGCGGTGGAAGTCCGGATCACATCCCGCGGCAATCTGCGCTTCCTCCCACACCAGCGAGTGCACGCCCGCCACGGGCTTCCAGTGGAACTTGACCAGACTCGTCTCGCCCTTGGCGTTGACGAGCCTGAACGTATGCACGCCGAACCCCTCCATGGTCCGGTACGAGCGGGGAATGCCGCGGTCGCTCATGTTCCAGAACACGTGATGCGTCGCTTCGGTGTGCAGCGACACGAAGTCCCAGAACGTGTCGTGGGCGGACTGCGCCTGCGGAATCTCGCGATCGGGCTGAGGTTTTGCGGCGTGGATGATGTCGGGGAACTTGATGCCGTCCTGGATGAAGAACACCGGCATGTTGTTGCCGACCAGGTCGAACGTCCCTTCGTCGGTGTAGAACTTAACGGCGAACCCGCGGGTGTCGCGGACGGTGTCGGCGGACCCTCGGGAGCCGAGCACGGTCGAGAACCGGGTGAACACTTCGGTTTTCGTGCCCTTCTTGCCGAGGAAGGCAGCCTTGGTGACCGATGCCGCGTTGCCGTACGACTCGAACACACCGTGGGCGGCTGCGCCACGGGCGTGCACGACCCGCTCCGGGATGCGCTCGTGGTCGAAGTGCGTGATCTTCTCCCGCAAGTGAAAGTCCTCCAGCAGCGTCGGCCCGCGAACGCCCGCCTTCAACGAGTGATCGGTGTCCGGCAGGCGCAGGCCCTGGGCCGTGGTCAGGAAGTCACCGGACTGAGCGCGTGGATCAGGGTCGGGGGTCTGACCGTTGGTGACGCCCGTAGGGCTGGCCGCTCTGGGAGCAGTTTGGTCGGACTTGCGTGGGGCGGGCATGTGACATCTCCAGGGATCGACGGGGGGTGCAGTTCGAAATGTGCACGGTTGTGATCCGCCGTCCTCCACTGCCTCTGCGGCTGGAGTACCCCAATCCCGGGAATGCACGCCTGTGCGAAGCGGCCAGCTGGCGGTAGGGTCCGCCGCCGGGGTCGCCGCCCAGCTGACTCGACGCCTGATCGCGGAAGCGGGCCCGTCAGCCGACGGCGAAGAGCTCGAGCTGAATGTTGTCGGGGTCGCGAAACACCACTGTCGCGAACGCGAATGGTTCGTCTCCGGCCCTGACGCCGGAGTGTTCGATACCCAGCTCGTCGAGCCAGGCCGTCCACGCCTCCAGATCCTCACGACTGGCCACGTTCAACGCGATGTGGTCCAACCCCGTCCGGGCCTCGTCGAACGGCTGGCCATCATTCGCGATGTTCGTGTGCAGTCCGACGAACGCGGAGCGCTCTCGGCTTTCGACGCCACGCACCGGCCGGCCTCCGCGAATCACTCGGTCGACAGTACGGCGAGTTCATGGCTCAGCACCCCACGACCAAAGGACTGCGCATAGTCGACCTCGACCGCAACCGATGTCGTCGCGCGAGCGAAACCCGCGCGAAACCAAAGGACACTTCACTCGGCACGCGGCCCGCAACCAGGAGCCGCTGGTACCAGTCCGGCTTGCCTCGATGTCGGTGACCGTGACGGAGAAGTGGTGTATTCCGGCGATGCGGGAGCAGAGTGAGCGGCCCGTCACGGTGGCTCCTTCGCACCGACGTGATCTCTCGATGTGCACGCCGACCGCGTCCGAAAGCGGACGGCGAACTCCGACAGGACTAACGCGTGCCCGACGCATCGAAGACCAAGGCCAAGCTGCTTGACAGCGCGGCCCGGGCGTTCGCGCGCGACAGAGTTCTACTGTGGCCGCAGCGTGCATCGTTGCACGACCGAGGAGGTCGACGGTTGAAGGCCGTTCGCGTCGTTCGTCATGGTGATCCAACGGAAGCCCTTGAAGTTCAGGATGTTCCGACACCCGAGGTAGGACCTGGCGAGGTGCGAGTGGCGGTGTCCGCCGCGTCGCTCAACTTCGGTGACATCGCTCGGTGCCGCGGCACGGTGGCCAGTGTCATGGGCCAGTTACCCTTCACGCTCGGCATGGACGTCTGCGGTGTCGTCGACGAAGCCGGCGAAGGCGCAGCGGATTGGGTAGGCCGCCGAGTCGTCGCCATGGCCAAGCAATCCCTTGGCGGCCTGGCCGAGTTCGCCATCGCGCCGGCGACCGGTACCTTCGACGCTCCGCCGAGCCTGGACGACGTCGCGGCCGCGGCGTTCACTCTCCCCTTCCACGTGGGCTACCTCGCGCTGCACAGACGCGCGAAGCTGGCTCCGGGCGAGACCCTGTTGGTCGTCGGAGGGGCAAGCGCGGTCGGCACGGCCGTGATCCAACTCGGCGTCGCGGCGGGCGCCAACGTCATCGCGATAGCGGGCGGACCCGAAAAGACGCGCCTGTGCGAGGAACTCGGGGCCTCGGCCATCGATCACACCGTCGGCGACCTCTTCGACGAGGTGAACGCTCGCACCGACGGGCGTGGTGCCGACGTGGCGGTCGACCTCGTCGGCGGTGACCAGACCGAAGTCATCTGGACGTGCATGGCCCGCGAAGGTCGTTATCTGCCCGTCGGTTTCAACGACGATCCACAGTCCGGACTGACCGGCCGTCCGCTGCGCAAGGTGTCGATGGGCAACATCTCAGTGCTCGGGGTGATCCTCGGCTACGGTGAACTACCAGTTGACTTCCGCAGGTTCGGGCTCAACACGTTCTCCGCGGACGTCGGTCGCGAGGTCCACGACGCACTCCTCGAACTGGTCGAGTCGGGAGCGGTCCGCCCAGTCATCGGGCGTCAGATCGCGATGGAGGAGGTGGCCGCCGCACTCGACGACCACGAACAGCGCAGGACCATGGGTCGAACGGTCGTCACGATCGGCGCGGGTAGCTCGCGGAGCCCGAGTTGGACGTGACGTCGTCATGTCAGCCGCCGTCGAGCAGGCTCAGATGATTGGCTCGTCGCCCGGTCGCCGCAGGCGCAGCCACCGATAGCCATAAGCATCGAGACTGAGGTCGACTCGACCTGCGGCGTCCAGCTCGTGTTCTGAAAGCCCACCGAGGAGATCGACGAGTATGGAACCCCTTGGTACATCGGAGAGCTGGACGGGCACGAGGCAACCCTCCGCGCCAAAGTTGTGCAATCCGACCATTGCCCAGCCCGAGCTCTCCCGACACACGTGGGCAAGCACTGCGCGATTGGGCTGCTTGAGGAGTTCGACTGTCGACCAGCCGATTTCCGGTTGCTGCCGGTAGGTGTAGATCAGGTTGCGCATGAACCACCAGAACGATTCATGGTCGTGACGCTGGTCGGCCGCGTTGATGCGATCTGGCCCAAACAGGCCACCGGGAAGTGCGCGCGTAAGCCGTCGTTTCTCGGCCTTGGAGAAGCCGCCATTTGGCCCACCGGTCCACTGCATCGGCGACCGCACCGCCAACCGGCCCGGGATGTCGAGGTTTTCGGCCATCCCGATCTCCTCGCCGTAGAAGAGCACGGGTGTCCCTGGCAGGGAGAATGCCAAGGAGTACGCCAGTCGCATCCGCCGCTCGTCGCCGCCGACCATGGATGGCAACCGTCGCCGCAAGCCACGGCCGTAGAGCTGCATGTCCGGCTCGGGGCCGAACGCGTCGAAGACCTCTTGGCGCTCATCGTCACTCAGCTTGTCGAGCGTGAGCTCGTCGTGGTTGCGCACGAAGTTCGCCCACTGGCTCGTTATGTCGAGCGACGGACGTTGACGGAGCGACTTGGCCATTGGACGCGCGTCTCCGCGAGCGAGCGACAGGTAGAAGTTCTGCATTCCGATGAAGTCGAATTGCATGTTGAGTCCGTCGCCGTCGGGCCCGCCGAAGAACGACTTCTGGTCCTTGTAGGCCACATTGACCTCTCCGAGTAGCACTGCGTCGCCGACCCGGCGGGTGACGAAGTTGCGAACGTCACCGAGGTATTCGAACGGATCGAAGACACCGGGATCTCCCGGTGCACCGTCCCTGGCGAAGAGAAAGGGCACCGCGTCGACCCGGAAGCCGGATACCCCGAGTTCGAGCCAGAAGCCAAGAACCCGTGAAATCTCCTCCTGCACTTTCGGATTGGCGATGTTGAGGTCGGGCTGGTGCTTGTAGAAGTGGTGTAGATACCACTCATTGGTCTTCGGGTCGAGCTCCCAGAGGCTGTCCTCCTCGTCCGGGAACACGACGTCCTTGGCGGTCGACTTGGGCTCTGTCGCAGACCACACGTAGTAGTCGCGGTACGGGTCGTCCTTGCTACGGCGGGCGGACTTGAACCAGGGGTGAGCATCCGACGTGTGGTTCATGACGAAGTCGACGATCACGCGGATACCGCACGAACGGGCCGTCCGGACGAGCTCGACGAAGTCGCCGTGCGTACCCAGCCGCGGGTCGACCCCGAAGAAGTCGATGATGTCGTAGCCGTCGTCCTTGTGCGCGGTCGGATAGAACGGCATGAGCCACAGACACGTGACGCCGAGGTCGTAAAGGTACTCGATGCGCTCTTCCATGCCGCGAATGTCGCCCGTGCCGTCGCCGTTCCAGTCGTAGAACGTCTCGACGTCCGCGCAGTAGAAGACGGCGTTCTTCCACCACAGATCACTCGTGTCGCTTCGCTTCATGCGAGCACCTCGCGCGGCGCCGTCGCGCTCGAGTTGCGGAAGCACGTGCTCACCGAACGCGTCGATGAAGGGCGCCTGATCCTTGCCGACGAAGTGGAGGTAGAGCTCATCCCAGCCCTGCTCGACGTACTCCTGCAGCCACGCGGCGTGCTGTTCCGAGATCGCTGGACACCCGTACGGACTGCGCTCACCTGCTCGGCTCGTCACCTGCTCGCTGATGATGTCGAAGGCCTCGACCGTCTCGAGGTCCCAGCAGACCGGTGGACCGAAGACGTTGCTACGCCATTGGTCGTGAGCAATCGCGACGGCTTCGTCTTCGGTCGGCGCCCAGCTGAGGTGGATCTGCAGCCGAGCAAGGCCACGGCCACCGGCCGCACGATAGGACTCCAGGACCTTCAAGAGTGTCTCCTTCGACTGGTTGACCGTGACCAGCCCATCGGCCCACGCCGCATGGCGCGCCGCAGTCTCGGGAGTCACCGCCGGGCCGATGAGGTCGGGCACGGCGTCGGGCAGCGTCCACAACCGGCCGCGGTTGACCTTCACGAGTCCGTCGTGACTGACCTCCTTCCCTGCCAGCATCCGCCGAATGACGTCGACACATTCGATGAGGCGCTGGTCCCGCACGTCTTTTCGCGGCCACGATTCACCGTTCACCCGCTCGTTGGAAGCCTCGCCCGATCCGAGCGCCGCCCAGAACCGGCCGGGAAACATCTGAGCGAGCGTTGCGATGGCCTGGGCGATGATCGCCGGGTGGTAGCGCTGGCCTGGCGCGTTGACGACGCCGAACGGCAGCTGCGTCGTGGCCAGCGCTGCTCCGAGGAACGACCAGGCGAAGCCGGATTCGCCCTGCCGCTCGCTCCATGGGCTGAAGTGGTCCGAGGACATCGCGGCGGTGAAACCGGCCCGCTCGGCCCGCTGGACGTCCAGCAGAAGCTGGCCCGGGCTGATCTGTTCGTGCGAGCAGTGGAATCCGATGACGGTCATGATCAAGGCATTCCCTCGCAGGCGAATTTCAAGCGCCGACGTCAAATGAGCCGTGATCCAGTGTTCCCGACCGGCAACCCTGCGATGGCCCAGTGTCAGTCGAACAGCCGGTCGAGCGCCTCGCGTTCGAGCTCGATCCACCGATTCACTTGGCCGCGAACTGCTTCCACCTGATCCGGAGTCAAGTGCTCGGCGCCAGCCGGGGTGATGCGACAGATGTCCATCGGACCACCGACGCTGGGCGACGACGCGTCCAGGGCGTCGAGCACGCGCAAAGCGGCGACGACGCCGTACTCGACGTCGCGTTCACCCGACCGGAAGTGCGCCAATAGCGCGTGCGCCTGCTGGGCCATGGGCGCGCCGCTACCGACTGCCTGAAAACCGGTCTCCTCGTGATGTCCGACGAGCCCATTCGGGTCGAGATCCACGATGAAGGGGATATTGCCGGAATACCCAGCGGCGAGGACGTACGTGGCGGGGGTACCGGCTGCCTCCTGGCCCGGTACGGCGGCGATGAAGTTCTCGTAGTGGTGCTTGAGCACGGGCACCACCCTCGCCTGCAGGGCGTGCCCGACGTTCTCTGCCTGCACGACGGCCTCCGCCTCGGCGTCGAAGATCTGCTCGACGTCGTAGAGCACCGCGCGGGATCCGCTGCCGCCCCATGCTGCGTACTTGCCCAGGGGATGCAGCTTCTGCGCGGGATAGCTCAACCCACGACTCGGGTCCGTGATCTGCGAATCGGACGCCATCGCGATCCCGTTGGCGCACTTGATCGCGAGTACGACTGTCATTCGACGATCGTCTCACCAACAACCCGAGGCACCGCCACTTACGTCCACTACTGCGAAGGCGCAAACTTCTTGAGCGCCTGCTCCGCACCACGATTCAGCGGCACCGGGTCGGTGTCACGCGCATCTTCGAGCTTGATGCCCTTGGCTGCGCCGACCACCTGCTGTAACTGAGGCAGGCGGTCGAACAACGTCTTGGTCAGCACGCAGGCCAAATTGGCATCCAGGTCATCGCGAACCAACAGCATGTTCGCCACCACGATGGTCTTGACGTCGTCGGGCAAGCCGTAGGTCGCGGCCGGGATGACGCCCTCCTCGTAAGCCGGGCTGACTTCCTGCATCTTGGCCAACTGCGGCGTGATGTCGATGAACGCAACGTCGTTGCGTGCCGTGGTGATCAGATCGGTGATACCCGGCGTGGGCAGCCCACCGGACCAGAACAACGCGTCGATCGAGCCGTCCTTCATGCCGTCGACGGTCTTGGTGAGGTCCAACCGCTGCGCCGACACGTCGGAATCCGATTTCAGGCCAGCCGATTCGAGTAGCCGGTTGGCGATGACCTCGGTGCCCGATCCGGGCGAGCCGGTGGAGACTCGCTTGCCCCGCATGTCGGCGATCGACGTGATGCCACTGCTCTTGCGGGCGATCACCTGCGTGTAGTTGGGGTAGATGCGCGAAAGGGCTTGTACGGGTTGCTTCTTCCCGTCGAAGCTGCCCTTGCCCTCCACGGCGTCGGCCGCGGTGTCGGCGAGCGAGAAGGCCACCTGGTACGTACCGCCCACGAGTTGCTGGATGTTCTGGACCGACGCCCCGGTCTCGGCGGCGGTCGCCTTGACCTTGCCGCCCGTCGCATCCGAGATCTGTTCCGCGTAGGCGTTTCCCAGCGAGAAGTACACCCCGGTCGAATTGCCGGTCGCAATGCTCACGCGCGTGTCGGCGCCGACCTCACACGTGACCTCGCCGCCCGAGTCGGCGCTCGGTGCGTCTTGTCTGCCACCACAACCCGTCGCTGCGACCCCGGTCAGCATCAGCGCCGCGAACACCGTTGTCAGGCGTCTCATGTCCTTCTCCTCTTGTCGATGATCGTGTACGCGACTGCAATCAGCAGACACGCCGAGCCTGCCACGATGGTGACGGGATCGAGGAACAACAGAAGTAGTGCGGCCGCGCCGGCGAACAGACGCGGGATCATTCCCGCCGCCCCCACTCCGAGCACCCAGCCACCTGCGGCGAAGGACAGGGCCACGATGCCCGCACACGCCGCCGCGGCGGCCCACAGCACCCCGATCACCGGTCCCCGTCCCAGCAGGTATTCGCCGGGGTGGGTCAGGACGAACGCGATGGGGACCAGGAACGCCGGTGCGGCGTACCGCAGCGTCTGCCACATCGTCGGGATGGCCCGACCTCCGGTGACCGCCGAGGCGCCGACGGCGGCCAGTGCCGTCGGCGGGGTGACCTCGGAGAGCACCGAGTAGTAGAAGACGAACATTGCGGCGGCAGGTGCGGGGACGTCGAGCGCGAGTAGTGCCGGGCCGATGATGACCCAGCCGATGACGAACGACGCCGTCACCGGTATCGCGAGGCCGAGCATGGCCAGTGCCACCGCCGCGAATACGGCGGTCAGGGCAAGCATCGCGGTGCGGTTGTCGGTGATCGCATCGACTCCGCCGACAAGTACGGACGAGAACTGTGCTCCGAGACCCGTCTTGGTGGTCATCGCCGTGATGACGCCGGCCGCGGCACAGACGGCGACGACCGGCAGTACGCCCCGAACGCCCGCGCTGAGCGCGTCGAACAGTCGACGCGGCGTCAACCGGCCGCGGTGGTCCAGGAACGACAGCACGAAGGCCAGCGCGGTGGCATACACGACGGCGCGTGTCGCGGACATCCCGATCGCCAAGAACGCGACGATCGCGATCAACGAAGAGAAGTGATATCCAAAGCGGCGCAGCAACTTCCACGGCGATTCGGCGTCGAGGACCGCCGCGCGCATGTCGAATCGGCGGGCGTCGATCTCGACGGCCAACAGGATGCCCAGGTAGTACAGGAGGGTCGGGATCATCGCCCAGCCGAGCACGGTGAGGTAGGGAACCTCCAGGTACTCCGCGACGATGAACGCGGCCGCCCCGAGCGTCGGCGGCGACAACAGCGCGCCGACCCCCGCCGCCGCGAGGACACCACCGGCACGTTCCGGCGTGTAGCCGGCCTGACGCATGATCGGCCAGGTCACCGCGCCCACGCTGACCGCCGTCGCCGTCCCCGAACCCGAGACCGTGCCGAGCAGGAACCCCGACGCCACAGCCGTACGGCCGGCCGCGCTGCGTGAGCGACGGAATGCGGCGACCGACAGGTCGACGAAGAACCTGGCACCGCCGGAGAGTTCGAGCACCGCGCCGTAAATGGTGAAGAGCACGATGTAGGTCGCGGCGACGTCGAGTGGCGTCCCGAAGAAACCGCTGCCCGAGTTGTAGAGCGCGTCGACGATCTGATCGAAGTCCAGTCCCGCGTGCGCAATGGCCCAGCCCTGGGGAAGCAGCCCGCCGTAGTAGCCGTACGCGAGGAACAGCCCGCACACGATCGGCAGCGCCCACCCGGTGGTCCGCCGACACGCCTCGAGAATCGAGCACGAGCAGCATCGCACCCATTGCGACGTCCATCGGCTCGAGCAGGCCCTGTCGGTCCAGGAACGCGTTGTAGCCGCCGCCACCAGAACCGATGCGGAACGGCAGGATCGGGTACAGGCAGACCACCAGGGTGATTACCGCCAGCAGCCAGTCGAGGGCACCGGGCCGGTCGTCCGGATCGAGTCGGCCAAGCCCGGATCGATAGACCAGATACACCAGCGGAAGCGACCCGGCGAGGAACACGATCAGGTAGAACTGGCTGCCCTGCGCCAGCGGGCGGAAGACCTGCCAGATCGTCAACGACGCGACGGCGAAACCAACGACGGCGACCACCCGGTCCGGCCAGCCCTCGAGCTGCCGGCCCGGCCGTTCCTGGTCGTCGACCTGCGGCACCGAAGCAGCGTCCGTCGGCGGCACGAAAGCCTCCGCCCTGGCGACGACCGTCGGCGAGTCGCCGGGCTCCGTCGACGAGCTCCGATTCATATGCACTGAACGTTAGGCAACTCCACAGGCAGTTCGCGGCGGATTGCCGACTTCCGCTATGGCACGAGGTGCGGCCCGAGAGCTCCCGGCTACTCCGACCCCGCCTGCGTTCGGCGGTAGTGTCGCCTGGCCTTCATCCGGTTGCCGCAGATGGCCATCGAGCACCACCGTGCCGTGTTGGGCTTGCTGCGGTCGATGAGGAACAGACGGCACTCGTCGTTGGCGCACGGACGCAACCGCCCGGGACTGGAGATCCGCAGGGCATCCCAGGCCAGCACCGCGCGCGTCGCACCGAACGGCGTCCGGTCGGCCGCCATCCGCCAATCGAACCCTGCCGCGGTTGCGACGGGGCGCAGGGCGACGTCCGAGACGAAGGACTGCAGAGCGGACGGCGCCCGCCGTCCGCGTACGACCGCCTGCAGGACCGCGCGCGCCTCCCGCAGCGCCGTCAGTTCCGCGTCCGTCGCCGCGATGCCGTGCGCCCGCATCCAGGCGCGGGCCGCCTTGACCTGTTCGAGGTCGTCGCGCGGCGCGCCGTCGACCACCGGCGTGGTGTTGAGCAGGTCGAGCAGCAGCGCTTCGTCGTCGGGGCCCGCTGCCACCACGTCCATGTCTAACCTCCAAATCGGTATTGACAGGTTACATGACCCGCGGTTGACTGTTGCTAACCATCAAATAACTTTTTAGGAGTTAGTCATGGACAACGGCATGGTTCACCACCGCTACCTCACCGTCAACGGCCAACGGCTGTTCTATCGCGAAGCGGGACCCGCGGACGCGCCAGCCATCGTGCTGCTCCACGGCTTCCCCACCAGCTCGTTCATGTTCCGCGACCTCATCCCGCGGCTCGCAGGCCGGTTTCACGTGATCGCCCCCGACCACCTCGGCTTCGGGTTCTCCGACGCACCCCCGGTGTCCGAGTTCGACTACTCCTTCGACGCGCTGACCGACCTCACCGAGGGACTGCTCGACCAACTCGCTCTGACCCGGTACGCGATCTACGTCCAGGACTACGGCGCTCCGATCGGATGGCGACTGGCCTTGCGGCACCCCGACGCCATCAACGCGATCATCACCCAGAACGGCAACGGGTACGACGAAGGATTCATCGACAGCTTCTGGAAGACGGTGTGGGACTATCAGCGCGAGCCGACCGCCGAGACCGAGGCCGCCGTCAGGACCGCACTCGACGTCGAGTCGATCAAGTGGCAGTACCTGACCGGCGCACCCGACGAAAGCCTGGTCAGCCCCGACACGTGGACGCATGACGCCGCCATGGTGGCGCGGCCCGGCAACGACGAGATCCAGCTTCGACTGTTCCGCGACTACGCGACCAATTCGCCGATGTATCCGCAGCTGCACGACTACCTGCGTACGAGTGCGGTGCCCGTGCTTGCGGTGTGGGGCCAAGGGGATCCGATCTTCGGCCCCGACGGCGCCCGCGCGTTCCGCACCGACTCGCCCGGCGCGGAAGTCCACCTCCTCGACGGCGGGCACTTCCTGCTCGAGACCGCCGTGGATCAGGTGGCCGGCCTGATCGACGACTTCCTGCAGCGAGTGATCACGCCCGATTGAAGGGGCAGAATCGAGGACATGGGATCGGCCTCGTCACCGGGCGTCCGGCGCCACCACCCGGTTCATGGCGCGCGATGACCGCCGCGCGGCCCTCCGTCCTGGTGTTCGACGTCAACGAGACCCTGATCGACATCGACTCGCTGGCACCGCATTTCGACCGCATCTTTGGGCACCCCGGGGTACATCGGGAGTGGTTCAACCAACTCGTCATGTATTCGATGGCGATCACGCTGTCCGGTGCCTACACGGACTTCTTCGCGCTGGGCCAGGCGACGTTGCGGATGCTCGCCGACAGTCCACCGGGTCGACGTCTCCGACGACGAGCTGCGCGAACTGCGTGCAGGCATGCTCGCCATGCCCGCACATCCCGACGTCGCGGACGGACTCAGCATGCTCGCCGACCACGGTTACCGCCTTGTCACACCGACCAATTCGCCACCCAACCACGAAGGGCCCACATCTCTGGAGCATGCGGAGCTGGGCGGTCACTTCGAGCGCCAGTTCAGCGTCGATCCGCTGCGGGTGTTCAAGCCGGCACCTGCGCTCTACTTGCACGTCGCGAGTGAGTTGGGCGTGGTCCCAACGGAATGCATGATGGTCGCCGCCCACGTCTGGGACACTCTCGGCGCGCAGGCGGCCGGGTTCACAGGTGCACTCATCAAGCGCAGGGGTAACGCCCCACTGCCCGCACCCGGAGTACCGCAACCAGCGTTGACTGCGGATGACCTCGTCGGCTCGCAGAGCAACTCGGTCCGCGTGAAGAGTGCCGTCGGCTAGCCGGCGCGGCTTCCGCAACTGGGTGTCAGGTAGGTCGTCATGGTGCCGGCTCAGCACTGAAGAACGTCGTTTTGGTGCACGGCGCTTTTGTGGACGGATCTACCTGGCGGGCGGTTTATGCCCTCCTGACAACGGACGGCCATCACGTCGCCGTGGTCCAGAATCCGACTCTGTCATTGCAGGGAGACGTGGCCGCGACCCGGCTGATTGTCGACGCGCAGACGGACCGGTTGTGTTGGTGGGGCACTCTTACGGGGGAGCGGTCATCACCGAGGCGGGCACCGACGCTAAGGTCGCCGCCTTGGTCTACATAGCGGCCTTCGCGCCGGACAAAGGCGAGTCGGTAAGAACATTCAACGGCGACCCGAACGCGCCAGGGTCACCGCTCGTGTCAGCGCCCGGCGGCTTCTTATTCCAGGACCGGTTGGGGTTCCACGACTCGTTCGGTGCTGACCTGCCCGCCGCAGACGCCGCGTTCATGGCCGACGCGCAGGTCCCGTTTACCGTGGAAGCCGTGGATCAGCCGATCACTAACCCCGCCTGGCGCAGCAAGCCCAGCTCGTTCCTGATCGCAACCGAAGACCACATGATCGCCCCGTCAGTCCAGCGCGCCATGGCGCAGCGGGCCGGCGCTACGACAGTTGAGGTGGCCGCTAGCCATGCCGTCTACATGTCACAGCCGGCCCAGACGGCAGCGTTGATTCGTCGGGCCTGCATCTAGGCGAACCCCACACCTCGCATCGGATCGCAGTCACCGTGGGCGTTTGGACACAGGCAGCGGGGTTGAACTGGCACGCAGCGCCCTAAGGGTTCGGCTGCGGCGGCGGCAGGAGGGGTAAACCCACCGGACCGGGGTCGACTGGGGGTTGGCCATTCGGATCCTCGAGTCCGGCGGCACTGCCCATGGTTGCTACCTGCACCCCGGCACTCTCCAGCGACGTACCCGTGTTGGCGGTGATCCCATAGGGCGACAGCTCACCGCCGCCGGGAGCCGAGGTGGGCGGCCGGTGTCCGTATGGGTCCACTTCAGCGGCAGGCTCCCCCATGCTGCCGATCATGACCCCTGGGCCGAAGCCCTGTGTTTGGAAGCCGGGGGAACCCGCATACGGCCTGATCTCGCGGCGAGACAATTCCAAGCCGCGACCCCGGCATGCCGACGACCGTTTCACCCGAGTTCGCGTTCGTGGCGACGAACACCCCACGGGCATCGGTCTGTGCCGGAGGAGGGGTGTACGGCGGGAATTCCTGCGAGAAGTCCTGCATGAACAAGGGCTTGCCAGGGTTGCCCGGAACGAATATCAGCGGTACTGGGAAGCCGGGGATCATGGGCGGCGGTGGTTGTGGCTCAGCTCCCGCGGGCACCGAGGTAATCGTTGCGACGGCGCACAGACTTAGGGCCGCCAGGACGGTGAAACGTCGGGAAGCTATTCGAAAACCCATGGGACCCACCTCCGGTTGCTAGATTCTGAGCGGATCGCCGTAGACGGCAAATCCAGTGTGCGCCACGGCCGTCGCAACGCGAAGTCTGCCAGCATGGATGTAAGACCCGAGTCCGACGACTATGAACCGAAAGCGCATCAGTCATGTCCGAGATCATTGCGGGTATAGAAGTTCCCGACACCGCCGCGGTCGCCGAAGCGACCCGACTCGCCCAAGAGATGACCAGCCCGCTCATCTACCACCACTCCCGCAGGGTGTTCTTCTTCGCTCAGCACCACGCTCAACGGCTTGGCGTGAAACCCGATCCCGAACTGCTCTACCTCGCCGCCATGTTCCACGACACCGGTCTCACGACGCCCTTCTCCGATGCGGTCCAGCGCTTCGAGGTCGACGGGGCCGACCACGGACGCAAATTCCTGCTCGAACACGGCTTCTCCCCCGCGGCCGCCGACACCGTGTGGACGGCGATCGCGCTGCACACGACACCGGGAATTCCCGACCACATGGGCCCCGAGATCGCCACCACGTACCTGGGCGTGCTGACCGACGTGATCGGACTCGGCCTCGACGGGGTGCACACCGACGTGGTGACCGAAATCCTCGCCGTTCACCCGCGGGGGGATTTCAAGAACGAGTTCCTGAGCGCCTACTTCGACGGGTTCAAGAACCGCCCCGAGACGACCAACGGAACCGTGAACTCCGACATTCTGGAGCACTTCATCCCCGGATTCCAGCGCGCAACCACCGTCGAGCGCATGCTCGGCTCGGCCTGGCCGAGCTGACCGGAACATTTCGTCGTGGACACCGCGCTGACTGATACGAGTAGCCTCCCGGGCGGGCGTCACCTCGGCCAAGGTGCCGCCTTCAGCCTGCTCGTGTTCGCCAACGTCCTGCTGATGGCATCGACCAGTGCGCCCTCGCCGATCTACCCGCTCTACCTGCAGAGATGGGGCTTTTCGGTGACGATCCTGACAGTGGTCTTCGCCGTGTACGTGGCCGGCTTGATCGGTGCCCTGCTGACGGTCGGATCGCTGAGTGACCATCTCGGGCGCCGTCCGGTGCTGGTCGCGTCCCTTCTGGTGGCCGCGGCCGGGACGGCCATCTTCTGGGCGGCCGACGGGGTCTTCTCGCTCGTCCTCGCCAGGGTCGTGCAGGGCATCGCCACCGGGATGGCGACGGGAGCTCTCGCCGCCGGGCTGGTGGAGTTCTCCCCCGTGGGCCGCCCCCACGTCGGGCCGACGATGACCGCCGTGGGCATGAGCTTCGGGCTGGCCCTTGGCGGGGGTCTGGCTGGTTTGCTCGTTCAGGTGAGCCCGCGTCCCGATGCGGAGCTCTTCCCGGCGCTCACGCTGGTGCTCGTCCTCCTCGCGGCGTTGGTCTTCGCGATCCCCGAGACGGCTGTCCGACGCAACGGAGCCCTGGCCGCGTTGCGCCCGAGAATCCAGGTTCCTCGCGAAACGCGGCGGGCGTTCCTCGCCGCGCTGCCCGCCGTCGTCGCCGGGTGGTCCGTCACCGGATTGTTCCTCGCACTCGCACCATCGCTGGTGCACGACGTCCTGCACGTCCCGTTCGGCGCCGCAGGCGGTCTCAGCATCACGGTGCTGTTCATCGCCAACTGTGCGGGTGGACTGTGGGCGGCACGGCGCCCCGCTCGACACGCCACCGTGCTGGGAGCCGTCCTGCTGTCACTGGGCGCAGCGGGTTTGGGCGCCGCCCTGGTATTCGCGTCCCCATCCGTCTTCATCGCTGGGTCGATCGTCTCCGGATTGGGCGTTGGCCTGACCTTCAACGGGACGTTTCGCGGCATCAGCGCGGCCACCACTGCGCAGTCGCGATCGGAGGTCTTCTCCGCCGCCTTCGTCGTCAGCTATGCGGCGCTGGGCATTCCGGCTTTCGCCGCCGGGCTGGCGCCCCCCTCGTGGGGCCTGAAAACCACCAGCTACCTGTACATCTCGTTCATCGCGGTGCTGTCCTTGAGCGCCGCGCTGCACGCCGCGAAGACCACACTGACCACACGTCCGCCCGCGACAACACCTGTGGGCGTTCGAGAACCCGCGTGAAGGGACCCGACATGCAAGCCATCACCGTACGAGACCGCGACGCTGGTGTCGGGGGGCTCACCCTGACCGACCTGCCGTATCCGCACGCCGCCGAGAACGACGTCATCGTGGAAGTCCACGCCGCAGGCTTCACCCCAGGCGAACTCGAGTGGCCCGGCACCTGGACCGACCGGGCCGGCCGTGACCGTACGCCCAGCGTTCCTGGGCACGAACTGTCCGGAGTCGTCGTCGAGCTGGGCTACGGCACCACGGGCCTCACCGTCGGCCAACGGGTGTTCGGCCTCACCGACTGGAGCCGCGACGGATCGCTGGCCGAATACACCGCCGTCGAGGCCCGCAACCTCGCCCCGCTCGCGACCGACATCGACTACGCCGTGGCCGCTGCGCTGCCGATCTCGGGGCTGACCGCGTGGCAAGCACTGTTCGTCCACGCCGAGCTCACCGCCGGCCAGACCGTCTTGGTCCACGGCGCTGCCGGCGGGGTGGGATCGATTGCTGTCCAGCTTGCGGGCGCGGTGGGTGCTCGGGTGATCGGTACCGGACGCTCCTGCGACCGCGACGTCGTGCTGGGCCTCGGTGCCCACGCGTTCGTGGACCTGGATGCTGAGCTCGTGGAGGACGCCGGCGAGGTCGACGTGGTGTTGGACGTCATCGGCGGCGATGTCCTCGAACGGTCGACCGCGCTGGTGCGCGCCGGTGGCACCCTTGTGACCATCGCGATGCCACCGACGGTGCAGCCCAAGGAAGGACGCGCCGTCTTCTTCGTGGTCGAGCCCGACCGCGCCCAGCTTGCGCACCTGGCCCAGCGAGTGAGGGACGGGCGGCTGAGGCCCATCGTCGGCGCGGTGCGTCCCCTGGCCGAGACGGCCGACGCGTTTGCCCCGCGTCGACGCATTCAGGGCAAGACGATCATCCAGGTAGAAACAGAGCAAGAAGGGAAACGTCCATGAGTCGAGCCGCCATCGCCAACGTCCTCCTGACCACCGCAGTTGCCGCCGTGGTCGCGGGCTGTACTCCTGGGACGGAAACCCAGGCCGGCGCCGTCCCCCCGGAACACCCGTCCGAGACTCTGGCGCCCGTCTTCGAACAGGTGCTCCCTAACGTCCCCGACAAGACCTTCACCTCGGCGATCGTGACCTTCCCGCCGGCCGCACGTGCCGTGCCCCACCGCCACGGCGACGCTTTCGTGTACGCGTACGTGCTCGAGGGCACCATAAGCAGCCAGCTCGAAGGCGGGCCCGCGCGTGTTTACCACCAGGGAGAGAACTGGTCAGAACCGCCAGGCGCCCACCACCTGGCCACCGAGAACACCAGCCCGACTGACCCGGCGAAGCTGTTGGTCGTCTTCATCGCCACCACCGGAGAACCGCTCAAGGTCGATGATCCGCAAAAGTGAGCCGCCACACTGCCGCCGCAGGTGGCTCTCAGCATCCGCTCTAGGTGTGCTCTAGGTGTGTAATCGCGCGGCAGCATCATGGAGCTGACTGCGAGATTTGATGCCAAGCTTGCTGAACACCTTGCTCAAGTGGTACTGGACCCGTCTTGGCGCTGATGAACAGGCGCGCTCCGATCTCCGCGTTCGTCAACCCTTCAACGGCCAGCCTCGCCACTTGCACTTCCTGCGGCGTCAACCGTGGGCCGCTGTCCGCTGCCGCGCTGCGCTGCGCGGTCTCCCCCGTGGTCACGAGCGCACGTCGTGTCCGCTGGGCGAACCCCGCCATCCCCATCGCCTCGAACACGTCGTGGGCGGTGTGAAGTTGCTTGCGCGCGTCGTGGAGACGTCGTTGCCTGCTCAGCCATTCCCCGAAGAGCAAATGGGTGCGGCCGAGCTCCATGCGAATTCGAGTGCGGCCCAGCCGCTAGATCGCTTCTACATACAGACGCTCAGTATCGGCTGTGTCACTGATCAGGGCTCGTCGAGCGAGCTTCGATGCCGAGTGCCCAATCGGTGCCACTGGCGCTGGTCATCTCACTGAGCCGTGCGACGGCCTCAGCTGCGACCTGGATGGCGCCACTGCGCGCGGCCGCTTCGATGAGCTCGATCGTGGACCATGCCGACAGGGCGATATCGGGTTGTTCGGCGGCGCGCTGTGCCGGGGCCAGCGCCGCCTGATGATCGCCGATCCCGTTGTTGATGATGGCTTCCGCCCACTCGGCCACACTGAGCCACATACCTTCGCCGCGGCGCATGACGTCCTCGACGGTGGCCTGGATCGACGCCGACGCCTCGAGCTGGTTGCCGCGGAGGGCGGCGAGGCCCATGGCGGGGTCGGTTGCCAGGCTGTCGCCGGTCGCTTCTGTTACCGTCTGCAAATCTTGATAGAGCGCTTCTGCGGCAGCGAGTTCACCGGCGAATGTGAGCATCACCGCGCGGGAACTGAGAGCGAGCGGCAGCTCGGCCAGTGCACCGGCCGAACGGCCCAGCTCGACGTGGCGCTTCGACACCACGTCCCAGCTCTCGTCGTCCCAGATGTGTAGCGCGGCGATGCCGGCCAGCCAGAGGAAGCGCTGTTCTCCGTCTGGCACTTCCTGGCGGGCGACGCTGACCGCACGCCGCAAGGTGGGTGGGCAGGCCGACTGCGTATCCGTCGGTGTAGTTCGCCGCCAACCCGTCGAGCAGAAGGTCGGAAAGCGTCGGCGCCGACGGTCGTGGCGTCGACGTGGCCGCGCGTGCCACGTCGACGACCCCCGCGCCTACCGCTAGTCGGCCCGCGAAAATCGCCGCTTGTAGCGCGTCAAGGTACGTCGTACGGGAAAGAGCAGCGTCAATTGGCTGAAGTCGTTCGGCGGCCTTCGTCAGCAGTGGCGGGGCGTCGCTGCCGCGCCCGGTGACAAAGGCGAGCTGGGCCCGGGTCAGGTCGGCGCGGGCGAGGTCGAAATCGGTCGGCGTCGCACCCTCGGCCACGGCCAACATTTCCAGCGCTCTGTCGAACGCACCCGCTTGCACCAGGGCTGACGCGGCGGCGAGCGCACGCTGCGTCCGTCGTGCGGGTTCGAGCGTGAACATGGTCGCCCGCTCGAGAAACGCCGCCGCAGCGGACAGGCCGCCGCGTGCCCGCGCGCGGTCGGCCGAGCGCTCCAACTCTGCAGCGACATCCTCGTCCGGTCCCTGGGCCGCCCGGGCGCGATGCCACGCACGGCGGTCTGGGTCGGTAGCTGGATCGGTCGCTTCAGCCAACGCTCGGTGCACCAACCGTCTTTCGTCAAGGGGTGCCGACCGATAGGTCGCCGAGCGGACCAGAGGATGGCGAAACGCACTCTGATGCCGAACTCCGCCAACCCGTCCGACACGGCGGGTACGGCCGCATCGACACCAAGTCCCACCTGCGCGGCCGCACGCCACAGCAGTATCGGATCACCGGTCGGATCGGCCGCGGCGATCAGCAGGAGTCGTCGGGTCTGTTCGGGCAAAATGGCGAGGCGACGCTCGTAGCTCTCTTCGATGCGTCCCGAAACCCTGAGCGCACCAGGCAATCCGAATCCGCCGGCAAGCTCTCGGTCGGTCAAGTCCCTAGGAAGCTAGCAGCGCCAGTGGGTTGCCCCGAGATTCGGCGACGATTTGATCACGTATGTGCTCGTCGATCGGCACGGTCCACGCGCCATGTCCAAGAGAACGCGGGCATCGGCGTCGCCCGAGACCTCTGAGGTCCATCTGCGGCAACTTGGCCATCTCAGGATTGACGACGCGGGTCGCCATGACCAATCCGATCGATTCCGCGACCAGGCGGCGTGCGAGAAACATCAGCACCTGCGCTGAGCCATTGTCGACCCACTGCAAGTCATCGATTAAACAAATCAGCGGCTGTTCCTCGGCAACATCGCACAGCAGACTCAGGGCCCCCGGCCCGATCATCAGCCGATCCGGTGGCGACCCTGCGTTCAGACCGAACGCGGCGCGCAGTGCATCACGCTGCGGTGCCGGGAGACGGTCAAGCCGATCCAAGACCGGGTTGCACAGCTGATGCAGGGTGGCGTACGGGAGTTCCATTTCCGATTCGGCGCCGGCGGCATGGATCAGCCGGAAGTCCGGGACCTGCCGGGCAACGTAATCCATCAACGCCGACTTGCCGACGCCTGGGTCACCATCAACCACCAGCACCCGGCTGTTGCCCGCGCGGACATCCCGCAGTAGCCCAGTCAAGAGGCTGCATTCGATGCGGCGGTCGACTAGTTCCATCGCAGCCGATATTGGCATCTTTGCCGACAAGTTGCGAGGTACCGCCGCCGGCACTCGGGGAAGTCAGCACCGAGTTGAAGCCCACGACACCCGCGAGTGCCTAGCGCCTGCACTCGGCACAGGCGGATGCGAACGACGGACGATGCGCGCAAAAGTGGCGGCTGAAGCCAGCGACGCAGGGCTGCGCGCGCGTCCTGCGAGTGTCGAGTTACTCGGTCGCGACAGCGCTGCAGTGAGTTCTTTCGCCGCGATGGCGAATTACATCCGAGGAATACTGGAGCGCGACACCTCCGCGTTGGTCGATGCTGCGGTCGCCTTGCGCGCTTGCCGTCCGCTGCTTTCCGCGTCTGCCGCGGAGGACGCCGCGCGGGAACTGTTCCCCGGCAACAAATCTCAGGCCATGAGTGATTCCTGCCCGTTTCGTACTAACCAGCAAAGTCATCTTGACAGGTTATCCACCCTGGCGCTTCACTGCAACTAACCCTGAAACATGATTTGAGGAGTTAGCCATGGGTGTCCTCGAGCGCACGAGGGTCGTGGTGGTCAGACGCGGCAGCGGCATCGCCCGAGCGGTCGCCCTGTTGGCTCGATCCGAAGGGGCCAGCGTGATCGTCGCGGGCCGTGACCGGTGGGCACTCGCAGCCGCCTACGACGACCAGGGCATCCGCGCCGAAACCGTTGACGTCACCGACGACGCCTCGATAGCCGCGCTCGCGGAGTGCTCGGAAGCGTCGACCACGTGGTGTCGACGGCATCCGCCCGCGCCCGCGGCCGACTCGAGGACCTCGAACGCGATGACCTTTCACGGTCGTTCGACACAAAGGTCATCGGGCCGACCATGCTGGCCAAACACTTTGCGGCCCAGATCAATCCGGGAGGCTCCATCGTGCTGTTCTCCGGTGTTCACGCCTTCAAGGCGAAGGTCGGCTATCTCGGGGTCGGCATCACCAACGGGGCAGTCGACTTTCTCACTCGCTTACTGGCGGTCGAACTCGGGCCGATCCGGGTCAACACCATCTCCCCCGGAGTCATCGACACCGGCGCGTGGGACGCAATGGGCATCGAAGGCAAACAGACCTACTTCGAGCACATCGCCCAACAGAACCCTGCCGGGCGCATCGGCACCGTGGACGACGTCGCCAACGCCGTCCTGTTCGCCATGACCAACACCTTCCTGACCGGCGTCACCCCAAAGGTCGACGGCGGCGAACCGCGTACCTGACCGCGTGCAGCGCACCACCATCGACGAAATTACGACGATGCCTACCGAAAGTCTCACTCCCACAGTCGCGCTGGTCCACGGAGCGTGGGCCGACGGATCGAGCTGGGGCGCCGTCGTCACCGCGCTCCAACAGGCGGGCATTGCGACCACGGCCGCTCCGCTCCCGCTTACCACCCTCGATGACGACGTGGCAGCACTCGACCGCGCCATCGAACGCACTGATGGCCCCGTCGTCGTGGTCGCGCACGCCTACTCCGGCGCCGTGATCGGCGCCAGCAGCCACTCGCGCATCCAGGCCCTCGTATACATCGCGGCGTTGGCGCCCGACGAAGGCGAAACCGTCGCCGACGTCTTCTATCGCGATCCGCCACACCCGCTGGCGCCGACGTTGCAGCCGGATGCGGACGGCTGGATCTGGTTGCCCACCAATGCCTTCGCCGACGCGTTCGCCCAACATGCTTCACCAGCACGAACCGCCCTACTGGCGGCCGTACAACGCCCCATCGCGACGGCGTGCATCCAGCACCCGGTGGCGACGCCGAGTTGGAGAACCCGCCCCTGTTGGTACCTGATCGCCGAGGAAGACCGCATGATCAACCCCGAGACGCAGCACTTCATGGCCGAGCGAATGGGCGCCCGAACTCAATCCTGTGCTGGCGACCACGCGCCGCTCGTAACCGACCCGGCGGTTGTCACCGACGTCGTGACCCAGGCGGTCGCCGCCGTGGCCGAGGACGCCATGCAGGAGCGCTGACGGCTGGACCCGCAGTCGACCTTCCCCCGCTTGGCCACTCCTCGGCGCCTAGCAGTGCACGCACAACAGCCTGAGCCACCCGCTAACGCTTCCCGCACGGTTTGGTCACGAACCGTGGCCACCGGTGCCGATCACCCGAAGACGGTGGTTGGATCGGCGAGCGGCCTATGCAGACGACGGCCCGGAGGTTGCGATATGGGTTCGCTTGGACTGATCTCGCTGCTCCTCGCGGTCGCCATCATTGCCGCGACATGTGGATACATCGGATCAGCCGTTGTGCGGCGGAACAAACGACGCGCACGCGGGCGGTACTTCCTTCTGGGCTTCTTCTGTGGCTCGATGGCGGGCACCATCCTGCGTCGAACGCGTCGCGGCACTGATCATTTCGCCGCCCGCGCGCTCACTCTCGTTGCATCCATCGTCGCGTACGCCGGTACCTCCCGCTGGGAGGCGGCCCATCACTAGGTGCCAGTCGAGCCAGAACGGTAAACGCCTTGACTCAACGCATGATCATGGCGATGGCCAACTCGATGGCACGTCCGCCCCGCTGAAACTCCGTTCGCGACACCTCGCTCGGTGCCCGACGTCGCTGCCGGACAGATCGCGCGTTCCTCCAATGAGCGATGCATGACGCGAACTCCATCGGCAATGTCGCCGCAGTATGGCCCTTCGGGCACCGCGAGTTCCGAATCGGTCCTACGGTGAGATCATGACAGAACACCCCCCATGGTTACGGTCTCCCATCCCCCTGCTGCGGTGGTGCGTGCCATCAATCCGCTCCTGCGGTTCCTGTTGCGGACCCCGGTCATAGGCTCCGCGCGAAAGGCAATGATGGTGTTGAGCTTCACCGGACGCAAGAGCGGACAACGATATTCAATTCCGGTGAGCGCCCACGTGATCGACCACGATCTCTATGCCCTAACCGATGCGGCCTGGCGGCTGAACTTCCGCGGCGGCGCCTCGGCCGAGGTGTTGCATGACGGGAAGACGACGACGATGCATGGCGAACTCATCGAGGATCCGTCGACCGTCGCCGTGCTGTCGCGACGTTGCGCCGAGGCCTACGGAGTCAAGGGCGCACAGCGAATGATGGGATTGAAGTTCCGCGATCAGCGAATGCCCATCGTCGCGGAATTCGCCGAGGCAGCGAAGGCAAATCACGTGGGCGCGATCCGACTGACTCCCCCTGCTTGATCGCCTCGATCATCACGTCACCCCGCGCCAGATAGGCTGGGCGAGTGGACTTCGAGGTGCACCGCAAGGATCTACACGAGAGCCGCTTCATACATGGCCGACCGCGGTCGCCGGAAGACGGAGAGGCGCTGCTTCGGATCGAGTCCTTCGGGCTGACCTCGAACAACATCACCTACGCCGTGTTCGGCGAGGCGATGAACTACTGGGCCTTCTTCCCGGCCTCGGACCCGGACTGGGGAAAGCTGAACGTCTGGGGCTACGCCCACGTCGAGGAATCCCGGCACCCGGACCTCGCGCAGGGCGATGCGCGTCTACGGCTACCTCCCCTGCGCCAGCCACCTGCTGATCGTGCCCGACCGCATCGAACGAGAAGGGGTTCGTCGACGCCGCCCCGCACCGGGCCGAGCTGCCGTCCGCCTACCAGGGTTACCGCAACGTCGAAGCCGACCCGGTGTACTCGGCCGACCTCGAGGCCGAGCACATCCTCTTCTTTCCGCTCTTCTTCACCTCGTTCCTCATCGATGACTTCCTCGCCGACGAGAACTTCTTCGGCGCGGACACGATCGTCATCTCCAGTGCCTCCTCGAAGACGGCGATCATCGCCGCCTACCTACTCGCCAAGCGTGCGGGCATCGAGGTCGTCGGGCTGACCTCCGCGGGCAACCGCGGTTTCGTGGAGGGGCTGAACATCTACGACGCGGTCCATCTGTACGACGACGTCTCGCAGCTTCCGGGCGAACGTGCCGTCTACGTTGACATCTCAGGTGACGGCGCGGTCCGCACCGACGTCCACGCCCACTACGGCAACCGCCTCGCCCACAGCGCCGCGGTCGGCATGACCCACTGGACGCAGATGGCGCAGGGGGCAGGCGAACTCGAGGGCCCAAGCCCCGTCTTCTTCTTCGCGCCCGACCGGATCAAGAAGCGCGGCGCCGACTGGGGCACGGCGAAGCTCGACCTGAGCGTCGCCGAGGCATGGGCCCCATTCGCGGCATGGGCGTCGGATTGGCTTCGCGTCGAAAGAATCTCGAGTGAGGACGACATCCAGCGCGCCTACCTCGAGCTCCTCGACGGGAAGGTCGACCCGACAGCGGGCACCGTCGTCGATCTCGGCGCATAGAGCAAGGTGGTCGCCCGGCGGCGCGCCGAACTACGGTGCCCGTGTCCTCACCTCCCCTACGCTACGAATGGCGCCGAAGATGAATCCGGGCGACCACATCATCGTCGACAAACTCGCCTACCGCTTCAGCCCACCCCAGCCCGGTGACGTGATTGTGTTCAAGGGCCCGATGGACTGGAACGTCGGCTACAAGTCGATCCGGTCGCACAACACCGCGGTGCGGTGGCTGCAGAACACCCTTTCGGTTCTCGGCTTGGTTCCCCCTGATGAGAACCAGCTGGTCAAACGGACCATCGCGGTTGGCGGGCAGACAGTCGAGTGCCGGGCGGGCACCGGAATCACGGTGGACGGCAAACCGGTGATCGAACCGTACCTGGACCCGCACACGATGAAGGCCGATCCACTCGTCTACCCCTGCCTGGGCCCAGAATTCGGCCCCGTCACGGTGCCGCAGGGTCGACTGTGGGTGATGGGAGACAACCGCACCCACTCGGCCGATTCACGCGCGCGCTGCACCAGCACGCCGGCCGACGCCCAACGCGGGGTGTTCTGCACCGGGGACCCGATGGCCGGAACCGTTCCGGTGGACAACGTCATCGGCAAGGAGCGGTTCATCGTGGCTGGGCCGAGCTCTCGTTAGCTCAACGACCGATAGCGGCTTCTGCCCAGAGTCCGGGGATCGACCCCGCTTCGAACCGCGGGAGATGCTCGGGACCAGCGGTTCTCGCGCCTAGCCGACCTTTACAAGCGCGATTGGAGCCTGGCGAATTTCTCCGCCAGGGCAACCAGAATTGGAATCACTGGTCATCGTGCCGCTGAGCGTTACGGCGTCGATCGAGAACGTGACAGTCGCCGGGAGGACCCGCCCGTCATCGCAAATGACGCCACCGGGTTTGCTGACATTCATGTTCCATCGGCCATTGCTGAGGGTTGCGATGCTGGTCCATCCTTGGCGGCTCGTCACATTCGCAGTGCATCCTTCAGTGGCACAGTCCGACGATATCGTCCAAACGAACTGACCGGTGTCGCCGTCGCCTGTAAAGGTGCCGTTGAGCAGCGCCGGATCCGCTCCAGCGGGAGTGGCGAGCCCCGGTGCGACGACTCCAGCGATAACCAGTGCCGCGGTCAACATGCGTGTGATCGTCACAGTCATTCCCTAGAGGTTCGACCTGGTGCCTCAACCCGGCGGGTGTGATCCAGCAATTTAGCAGACAACAGCTTGAAAACCCCTGAACAAGCGCGTGTCCGCGCGTCTTGGCGCACTCGGGGAGACGTACTTGACCGACGTTGCAACAGGGTCTTGCCGCTCCTCGCATCACCGCCCGATGACAACGTTCCAGTGAGCACTTCGCATCCATTTGCCGTCGGCGCGGCCTTGATGACGACCAGGTGCGACACGCGGGGAGACGACCCAATTGCTCGACGAATCGTTTTCGGCAGATCATCCGTTTGCTCTACGAGGCACCGTCGTCGCTCTTACGCTCATGGGGTGCTCTTGTCGTGGCCGTTGACCGGTCGCTCGGAGGAGATGCGTGTTATCGAGGCCGCCATCTTGGCTTCGGATGTTTCCGGGATTGTCGTTAGCGGGGCAGCCGGTGTCGGGAAGAGCCGGATCGCGCGTGAGGCATTGTCGGCTGCCACTTCGCGGGGATGCGAAGTCCGGTGGGCGGTCGGCACATCCTCGGCGCGGGCAATCCCGCTTGGCACATTCACCGCGTGGGCGCAGTCGGGTGTCACCGACACTGTCCAGCTTGTCCGCGGGGTGATGGAGTCGCTGACGGCAGCACCCGCCGGCGCTACCGTCGTGGTGGGCGTCGATGACGTACACCTGCTCGACGATCTGTCGACATTCGTGGTGCTTCAGCTAGTGCAGCGCACCGCAGCGAAGGTGATCCTGACCGTTCGCGACGGCGAACCGGTTCCCGCAGCGGTGCAGGAGATATGGAAAGTAGGCCGGTTCGAGCGACTCGACCTGCAGCCGTTGTCGCTCGACGAAACCACCACGCTGCTATCGACGACGTTGGACGGACCGGTGGATCTCGATGCCGCCCAACGCCTTTGGACGTTGACTCGAGGCAACATTCTCTATCTGCGAAACATCGTCGAGCAGGAGGTCTCCGACGGACGGCTCGTGCAGCAGCACGGGTTCTGGCGATGGATCGGTGATCCGATCATGCCGCCGAGCCTGGTCCAGCTGATCGAATCCCGTATGGGGGCTCTGCCCGCGCCGGTCAGCGATGTGATCGACGCACTGGCTGTCGGAGAGCCGATCGAGCTGGCGGCGCTGACACGGATCACTGATCCGGCGGCGGTCGAAGATGCCGATACCCGTGGACTCATCTCACTCGAGCCCGGCGTTGGCGGTGTCGAGGTGCGCGTGGCGCACCCGCTCTACGGTGAGGTGCGCCGCAGGCGTGCGGCACCCACTCGGCTCCGACGGTTACGCGGGCGGGTCGCCGCCGACCTCGGCGCATCCGATGACCGCGACGACATACGTGTGGTGGTGCGCCGCGCCGCATTGAGCCTCGACTCCGACCTCACGCCCGACCCCGACCTACTCGTGAGGGCGGCCCACGGTGCCGTCTGGCTGGCTGATCTGCCCCTCGCCGATCGCCTCGCGGAAGCCGCAACCCGCGCCGGAGCGGGGCCGGAACCGAATTTTGTCCGCGCGCATGCACTTTCGTGGCTAGGCCGCGGCGAGGAGGCCGCCGCGGTGCTCGCCCAGGTTCGCACCAATGAGTTGACCGACGGCGAGCGCGCCAGGTTCGCGTTTCTGCGGGCCAGCAACACACTTTGGGCGCTTGGTGACCCAGCGCGCGCAAAGGAAATCATCGACGAAGCGTCGCGCAGCGCACCAACGCAGGCCCGCAGCTATATCGATGCCTTCCTCACGGTTTATTGGTTTGCGATGGATCAGCCGGACGCGGCGATGCAAGCGTCGAAAAACCTTGCATTGGACGACCTGCCAGCCGTCGTGGGCGCTGAGATAGCCTGGGCGCTCACGGCGATATCGGCGGATGCGGGACGCACTTCCCACGCTGTGGCCGTCGCTGAGGCGGGCTACACCGCTGCGACTCGCTCGTTCGACGCTCCGCACATGAGGTTCAACATCGCTGACGCCGAGGTCAGCGCACTGCTGCTGTCCGGTCGGATTAGCGACGCCCTCGATGTGGCCGAGCGTGTGCGCCGGCAGGCAGCCGATCTGCCGGGGGCGGCGCAATTACTCGGTGCCGCCGTGGCAGGTCGGGCCGCCCTTGGTGCCGGCCACCTCAGCACCGCATGTTTCCTGCTGGAACAGGCGGCAGCAGGATTGTCAGCATCGGGCCATGCCATCGGCTGGGGGCATCGTTATAACGTCCCGCGCACGACTGCGCTGGCGATGCGCGGTTCGGTTCGCGAGGCGGCCGTCGCGCTTGCCGCGCTCGACAAACTGGAGCGTAAGTTTCGGTCGCTGGACTATGAACACAGCCTGGCCCGCGCGTGGGTGGCCGCCGGCCAGGGCGCCCCTAGTGAGGCGATCACCGTGTTGATGTCGGCGGCCGAAAAGGCCGCAGCCAATGGGCGATTCGCGGCCGAAGTGCTCTGTCTGCAGGCCGCCACCCAGTTCGGTGATCGTTCCTGCGCGTTCAGGTTGCGCGAGCTCGAAGCGATCGTCGAGGGACCCCGTGTTGGCCTGGCCGCCCGGTTCGCCGAGGCCCTGCGCGACGGCGACGCCGCTGAATTAGTAGCGGTATCAAAGGAATTCGAACGCATGGGCGACCTGGTAGCAGCCGTCGATGCGGCCGCGCACGCCGCCCTCGCCTATCGCCGCCAGGATCTACGCGGATCGGCGTTGGGATCCTCGGCACGCGCAGATGCATTGGCCGAACAATGCGGCGGCGTAAGTACCCCGGCGCTTCGTCAGGCCAGCGAGCCGCTGCCGCTGACCGATCGCGAAGGAGAGATCGTGATGCTGATCGGGGCGGGGTTGTCCAACCGCGAGGTCGCCGAGCGGCTGTCTCTTTCAGTACGCACCGTGGAAAGCCACATCTACCGTGCCATGGCCAAGACCGGAACCACGAGCCGAGACGACCTCGCCGCCCTGCTACCGCGCCCCGAGCGGAAGCAGTGAACACTCGCCCCGACTCAGTCTGGTCGCGTCGGCGTTGATTGCAGTATCGCCCTACTGACTCGGGACGAACACCACAGATGCAGGCTGCTCAGATGGCCGATGAATACGAGCGCGAGCAGGCGCTTCGCAAGCTGCCGTTACCGTACTCGCTGGCGTTGAGACTGCGCGACGCCGGCGTCGCCACCGACGTGATCTGCCAGTACGTCAACGTTGAGCAGGCCGCCCTGGGCGGTTTCTATCGCATCGCCGAAGCGAAACTCCTTGCGGCGCAGAAAATAACACACGACCGCGGCCATGACTGACACAACCGAGCGCACCATTATTCGGGTCGTGCGGCCGGGCAGCGCCCCTCCTTCGAACCGCGGGCGTCGCTGGACAGCGCCCGTCTCGGCATGGGGCAACCAGTAGGTCACGGTCGCGACTAAGTAGGAGCGCGCCGAAACCGGCGAAGTTGCAGTGGCGCGCTACTGCGCTGGCCTCACCGCTCGCGGGTCACGATTAATCGGCAATATCGCGAAAGGGAGAAGGCGCGAGATGTCCGAGTTACTCACAGCACCCCCCGAACCTCCAGCCGTTGTCGAGGACGGTGAGCACGTCATCGAAGTGGTTGGTCAGGCACCGATTCTGATCACCGGGCGTGAAGTGGTCTTCAGCACGGCGGTCGCTCTGCCGGTCCCGCACACGAAGCCAACCCGAAGGGCGCTCGCCGCCTTGCGTGCGATGTTCCTGAATTCAGCGGCGGATGCACCGCTGGCGCGGCGCCACTATCCGTCGCGGCGCGACGGCTTTCTTGAGCAGGCCGCCATGGTAAGAGAAATGCGCAGGCTATGAGCGCGTACCTGACCTCTTTCACCGCCGTGCTGGTGTCAGTGGCCGCGGTCGGGGTCTACGACCTACAGGTCTGGCTGGAGCGCTGGGACCGCAATCGGCACCTCAACGACTGAAGCCCACCCCTCACGTCATCAAACTGGCCATTGCCATATGTCCTTCGAAGCCAAGCGATTCCGCCATCGCGCGGTAGCGGTCGGCCAAGTCCCGGTAGGCGACGTGGTCGCCGCGGGCCCGGGCAACCAGGGCGCGCAACCGCAGCAGCCAGATGTCGCGCACTGCCAAACCTTCGTCTGCCGGCAGCCTCGCTGCACGGTCGATCGCGGCTTGGGCCTCGGCCACGTCGCCCTCGGTGCCACGGTCCAGCAGCGCCTCCACCAGGAAGGCGGTGCCGGCAGCGCCGGACGCCAGTTGTCCTAGCTCGAAGATATCGTCTACGACTTTCCGAATCACCGGGATGGCACCATCGGGGTCGCCGAGCCGGGCCCTCTCCACCGCCTCAACAAGTTCGATGCCCGGCAATTCGCTCCGGTAGAACCGTCCGCCCAGGCACATGTCGCGGATCTGCGACAGCAGCTCCAGTCCGCGCTGACGGTCCGCTGCGTCGTCCTGTGTTACCCATGCGATACCTAGCAGGTACTTGACCAGGCCGAGCGCGCTATCGTCGCCCGATTCCTCGGCGATCCGCAGCGTCCCCTCGAGCTCGCGCACCACGCTTTCGTCGGCGACGAGCACCGCGTTCGAAATCGTCCAACCGTACTTCCAGAAGACGACCAGGGCGTGGGTTACCGGGTCGCTATTCCGGGCCATCGCAGTGGCGTCGTCGAGGTCCTGACGCCACCCGGCATGGCCCAGCCAGAATCGAGCAGTGCCGCGCCACACCAGCGCCACCGCCAGCGGCGAGCCCACGACGAGATTGCCCTTGGTGGGGTCCCCGTCCGCCCAATCGATGACGCTCTGAGACCACCAGAGTACGTCGGCGATCTGCCCGGTCCGGTACTTCATGAGGATCGCCATGGACCCGGATCCAACGGTCAGGGTGGGATCGCCGATCGACTCGAGCAGCGCCATCTGCTCGGACGCCAGCCGCGACGCCTCACGCAGGCGGGCATGCATCATGTGATCCATCACCATGCCGGTCATGCCGATGGCCAGCGAGGCCTTGTCGCCGGTGCGCGTACACAATTCCCGCAGCTCCTCGAAGTGGCTGGCGATGTGGGCATCGACTCGCCAGCCAGCGCCGCACAGCATGGTGCGGGGGGCGATGCGCATCGCGGTGCGGCCGGGGTCGTCGGCGGGCAGCGCGTCGGCGATCTGGCGGGCCCGCTCCCAACTGATCCGCGCCGCGGCGATGTCACGGTGGATCGACCACGCACCGGCGCGCATGTGCCAGACGTAGGCGGCCTGCAGGTCACCAGCGGCCTGCAGATGCTCGGCGATCAGCGCGGCATTCTGGTCGGCCGATTCCGGGCTGCCCGCTTCGATCGTCGCGGCCAGCCGCCGGTGCAGCTCGGCGCGATCCGATTTCAGCTGCGACTCGTAGGCCACCGCGCGGATCAGCGGGTGGTGGAAGGCGTGTTCAGAACCCGGAATGGACCCCACCTGATCGATCAGCTCCGCCTTGACCAGCTCGTCGAACACCGGATCGATTCCCAACGCGGTCAAAAGCTGCGCGCCGAAGTGCGATCCGATCACCGACGCGGCGTTCAACGTCCGCTTGGCCCCGGCGTCGAGGCGGTCGATGCGCGCCTCGATGGCAGCCTGCACCGTGGCCGGCACGGCAACGTCAGCGACATCCGCTCGACAGACATAGCCACCACGCTCACCGGCCAGCACCTCGCGCTGCACCAACTCCCGCACCATCTCCTCGGCGAAGAACGGGTTCCCGGCGGCCCGCTCGGCGATGGCCGCCGCCACCTCGCCGACCGAGGGATCCGAACCCAGCAGTTCACCGAGCAGCGCCGCGGTGTCCGAATCACCCAGTGGGGCAAGCGTTATCGTCTGCGCGCCAGACCCCCGGGTGACCGCGCCCTGGTATTCGGGACGGTAGCTGAGCAGCACCATCGACGGGGTGTGCGAGATCACCGCCAAGAAGTCGGCCAGCATCGACTCGCTGACCTCATCGATCCACTGCGCATCCTCGATGACGAACACCGCCGGTGTTGTTCGGGCCAGCGTCGCGGCGTTGACCATTGCGGTCAACCGGCGCCGCCGGGCATCCGGATCGATGCTGGGCAGTGCAGTATCGGCATCGGCGATGCCCAGCAGATCATCGAGCAGCAGCAGATCCTGCTCATCAGCGCCGGCAAATTGCGCCCGCACACGCGCACGCGCGACGTCGCCGTCCAGGTCTGTCACGCCGGTGCCCGCCCGCAACACCTGCGCCACCACCTGGAACGAGACCTCACGCGCATGCGACTCGCAAAAGGCCCACAACACCTCGACCCCACGACCGGCCGCGATCGCCGCGGCCTCCCGCACCACCCGACTCTTGCCGATCCCCGGCGGCCCCACCACACTCACCACCCCACCGCGACCACCGATCGTGCACTCCACCAGGGCCTCGAGCGCCGCCATCTCGGGGCGTCGACCGACCAGGCGCGATTCGGTGCGCACGACGAGGTGCTGTCGCGGCCGGATCGCCAGCAGCAGACGGGCGGAAACCGGTTCGTCGACGCCCTTGATGCGCACCCACTCCGGTTCGGCCAGCATCACGATGTGCTCGACCAGTCGCGCGGTGGACTCGGAAAGCATCACCCCGCCCGCGGGCGCCACCGATTCCATTCGCTGCGCCAACCCGACCTGCTGCCCGATCGCGGCATAACCCAACGAGCCCGAACCGATCTCACCGGCGATCACCCGACCCGAATTCAGGCCCACCCGAAGCCGCAGCGCCACACCGTCGCGACGCTGCACGTCGACGGCCAAACGGTTGGCCTCCTGCTGTATGTCCACCGCGGCCAGACACGCCCGAAAAGCGTGGTCCTCCAACGCCACCGGGGCGCCGAACACCGCCATCACGCCATCGCCGGTGAACTCCACGGTGCCTCCGCCGTAGTGGCGCACCACCGCCGCCGATCGCTCCACCAGATGGGTCATGATCTCGCGCAACCGCTCCATATCGAGGGCGGCCGCGATGTCCATCGAATGCGCCACGTCGGCGAAGAGCACCGTCACCTGCTTGTACTCCGCGGCGTCGACCGATGCCACCAGCCGGCGCCCACACGCGTCACAGAATCGGGCGCCGTCGTGTGGCGTGGCGCCACATGACTGGCACACCGCCGGTGCTGCCGTCACCGCATCCTCCGCCGATTCCCGGATTCCGGAATGGACTACCAAATCCGCCTGACCAAGGGTATGGCTTCTCGGGCTTGGACAGAGGATTTCGGTGCGCCGCGCACCCAGGTGGCCGCGCCGGGGCGAACAACACGAATAAGTAGTGCCGCGCGGCATGCGGCGAGATTGCAGTGGCGCGTTACTGCACTCGTCACACCGGAGGCGAGCGACGATTCCCGAGCAAGAACGATCGGAGGTAGTGCGATGGGCGTTGCCGAGTCGTCAATTCCCGCACTGCTGCAGGCGCGCGCCGACGACCAACCCGACACGACAGCCTTCACCTTCGTCGACTACCAGGTCGATCCGACCGGTTCATCCGAAAGCCTCACCTGGTCGCAGACCCATCGGCGGGCCCACATCGTGGCCGACGAGCTGCGCCTTCTTGGGTCGGTGGGTGACCGTGCCGTGATCCTTGCTCCTTCGGGACTGGACTACGTCGCCGCGTTTCTCGGCGCACTGCAGGCCGGCTTCATCGCCGTGCCCCTGTCGGTGCCGCGATTCGGCCATCACGACGAACGCGTTTCCGCGGCGCTTCGCGACTGCGCGCCCGCTGTCATTCTGACGACATCCGCGGTCGTCGACGACGTCGCCGAGTACGCCAGTGCGCAGGGTGGCCGCGCGGCACCACATGTGGTGGAGGTCGACTCGCTGGACCTGAACTCGCCACGGCCGATCGACCCCGTGGTCCAACCACTGCCGAAGGCTGCGTATTTGCAGTACACGTCTGGGTCGACCCGGACGCCGACCGCTGTGGTGGTCTCGCACAGGAATGTCATGGCGAAGCTCGAGCAGATAGCGAACTACTATTTCGAGGACCCGGATGTCAGTTCTCCCGGGGACACCACCCTTGTGTCGTGGTTACCCTTTTCCCACGACATTGGGTTGATATTCGGCATTTGCGCGCCAATCCTGGGCGCGTTGCCCTCGGTGCTGACGAGCTCGATGACGTTCCTGCAACGACCGGCCCGCTGGTTGCAGCTGCTCGCCCGGCACGGTCGGTCGCTCTCGGCAGCACCGAACTTCGCCTTCGAACTCGCGGCGCGACGGACCTCCGATGACGATCTGACCGACCTTGATCTCGGCAATGTGCAGGCGATCGTCAGCGGCAGCGAGAGCATCGACGCGAGGACCCTCAAGCGCTTCAACGATCGGTTCGCCCCCGTCAACCTCAGCGATACCGTCGTGCGGCCCGTGTACAGCCCGGCCGAGGCAACGGTCTACGTCTCGACACCCGTGCCGGGGAGTCCGGCCGAGACCGTGCGCTTCGAGTCGGACAAGTTGTCAGCCGGTTACGCGAAGCGGTGCGGCATTCGTGTGGGCGACGGGACGGAGCTGGTCAGCCACGGCCCACCGCGGGCATCGACCGTGCGGATTGTCGATCCGGAGACCAAGATGGAGAGCCCCGCCAGCGCCATCGGGGAAATCTGGGTCCACGGCAAGAACGTCGCGATGGGGTACTGGCAAAAGCCTCAACTGACCAACCGCACCTTCGCCGCTAGCCTCGCCCACCCCTCGCCGGGCACTCCCGACGGGCCGTGGCTGCGGACCGGTGACCTGGGCGTCATCTCCGAGGGAGAGTTGTTCATCATGGGCCGTTGCCGTTACCGAACCCGCTGGCGGTGAGCCGTCGATCCGCTAAGTAGCCGGCGCCGAGCCGGGCGAGATTGCAGTAGCCGACTACTGGGCTCGTCGCGCCGAATGCGAGCGACGATTCCCCTGCGGAACTCGACCCGACACGGCACCCACCGTTCCGCCCGGGCATGGAGAAACTCGATGAGGAACGCAAAGTGCATCGGTCGCGTCAGGGCCATACGGTTCGACCTGGCAAGGGATTACGGATGAGCCCCGAAGTGCGGCGGCCGTTACGCCCGACGGAAAAGTTGTACTGGATCGGCGATCAGATCTCGCCAACCAACATTGTGGCGCGTGTGCATCTTCGCGGGCATATCGCGGTGGGCTTGCTCGACCGGGCGGCGGCCGCTCTCGCCGCCGAGCATCCGTTGCTGCGAGTGTCGATCACGACAGACGCCGACGGAACAAACTCGGCGTTCATGCCGTCGGCGGGTGCGACCCCGATCCGGCGGGTCAACGGCGACGAACTCGAATGGGAACGTCAAGTCGACCAGCACGAGCTGGGCACGCCGCTGGATTGCCAGCGCGGTCCGCTGGTCCGAATCGTCGATGTCGCGCTGGACTCCGCAGACGAAGCGCATGACCTTCTGCTGACGGTGTCGCACATCATCGCTGACGGGACTACTGCGCTTTCGCTGCTGCGCAGGCTCGTCGAGCACGCCGATCGCCTTTCTGTGGTGGCTTCTCTCGAGGATGTCGTGAAGTCGCGGCCCGTGGTTGGTACCCCCGAAGAGCTACTGTCCGCACGTTATCGCGGCGTGCAGGGCATGGCGACGTTGGCGTCCGGATTGGCAGATCTGGTTGCCACGACAATGTCTCGGCCGCGCCGGCTCGCACCGGAGTCAATCGTAGGTCCGCGCCAACGTAGGAGCAGGTTCGTCCGGCGCATGCTCACGTCGACACAGCTTGACAGTCTGACGCGACGGTGTCGGTCGGAGGGTGTCACCGTGCACGGCGCGCTTGCTGCCGCGATGGCGATGGCGATAGGGCCCGCTGCGGCACAAAGGTATTCGGGACGAATTTGCATCGGCTCGGCGATCAACATCCGCGGGGAGCTTTGTCCTCCGGTCTCGGCGGACGAGGTCGGCGCCTACGTGTCCATAGCGCAGTCGATATTGCGTTTCGGGGGCCACCATGACCTTTGGTCGATCGCCCGGCAGGTCAATCGGTCAGTGGGTCGGCGCAGGCGATTCGGTCAGCACCTTGCGCTGCTATACGCAATGCGTCTCATTTGCCCGGCGTCGGTGGCTAAGGGCTGCAAGAGGTTTGGGCTCGCCGAGCGCTACGGTGCCCTGAATGTCGCCATATCGAATTTGGGTCATTACGCCTTTCCTACACGGATCGGCGAGTGGCGGCTGTCGGGCGCTCAGCTCGCCGCCGGCGGACCGATCGGCAGCTTCGTGGCGTTCATCAATACCAGCCACGACCAACTCTTCTGGAACTTCACCTATATCGACGGTGTGGTGTCCGACCGGTCCGCGCAGCGTTTCGCGGACGGCTGCGTCCAGACTCTGCTGAGCGCCATCGACTCTCCCAGGGGAGTGGCTGTCGTGCCTGGCGCGAAGGCCGATGTCCACGCCGACCGCTGATTTCTCCATGACTGGCAATCTGGCCTAGACGACGCCTGGATGTCGTTCCGAGCGCACCACCTTCGAAGTCGCGACGCCTCACTGCCGCACCGCCCGTCGATCCACTAAGTAGTCGGCGCCGAACCGGACGAGATTGCAGTAGCCCACTACTGGGCTCGTCGCGCCGAATGCGAGCGACGATTCCCACTGCGGAACTCGACCCGACACGGCATCCACCGTTCCGCCCGGGCATGGAGAAACTCGATGACTAACGCAAGGTGCATCGGTCACGTCAGGGAATTGCGCGCTGGCCAAGGCGAGCGTTCGGTAGCCGGGATGGACGGGGCAATCCGGTGCCGGTGACCAACCCGTCGATTCCCGACCTCTTGCACCAACGTGCCAGCGAACAGCCCGATGCGCTGGCCTACACATACGTCAACCACGACATCGATCCCGGCGGCCTCCCCGAAAGCCTGACGTGGTCGCAGGTTCAACGACAGGTCCAGGTCATCGCCGAGGAACTCGCACTGTGCGGGGCCACTGGCGACCGGGCCGCGATACTCGCCCCACAGGGACTCGACTACATCATCGCTTTCCTCGGCGCGTTGCAGGCCGGCTTCGTCGCCGTCCCGCTATCTGTGCCGCAGCTGGGCAGCCACGACGAACGGGTTTCGTCGGCGCTCCGAGACTGCCTGCCAGCCGTCATCCTCACCACCTCCGCGGCCGCCGGCGACGTCAAACCTTACGCACACGCCCACGGCGGCCATGCCGCGTCGCGCATCGTCGAGGTCGATTCGCTTGACCTCGACTCGCCCGCAACCGTCGATTCGGGAGGACAGCCCGCCGCGACGGCGGCGTACCTGCAATACACCTCTGGGTCGACCCGCACGCCTACCGGTGTGGTCATCTCGCACCGGAATGTCATCGCCAATCTTGAACAGGTGCAGTCCGATTACTTCCACGACCTCGGAAACGCTCCGCCGCCGGACGCAGAAATAGTGTCGTGGCTGCCCTTCTATCACGACATGGGTTTGGTCTTTGGGATTTGCGCGCCGATCGTTGTCGGTCGGCCAGCGGTCTCGATGAGTCCGACGGCATTTCTGCAAAAGCCCGCCCGATGGATTCAATCGCTGGCTCGAAACGGCCGGGCTTTCTCGGCAGCACCGAACTTCGCATTCGAGTTGGCGGTGCGGCGGACCACGGATCACGACATGGCGGGCCTTGATCTTTCTCGCGTGCTGGCAATCGTCAGCGGCAGTGAGCGCGTACATGCCGAGACACTGCGTCGTTTCCACGAACGGTTCGCCCGTTTCAACCTCAGCGAGAAAGTAATCCGGCCTTCGTATGGTCTTGCCGAGGCAACCGTATACGTCACGACGCCCGAGCCGGGGCATCCGGCAAGAACGTTCCGCTTCGGTTACGAGAAGCTGTCGGCCGGTCAAGCAGAGCGCTGCGAGAACCTAACTGTGGCGGCCACCGAGCTGGTCAGTTACGGCGCGCCGCGCGCATCGGTGATTCGGATCGTCGATCCGGACACCAGGATGGAAAACCCTGCGGGGGCGATCGGTGAGATCTGGGTGCACGGGGACAACGTCGCGATGGGATACTGGCGAAACCCCCAACTAACTCAGCGGACATTCGGTGCGAGACTTGTCAATCCGTCGGTCGACACCCCGGCGGGGCCATGGCTGCGGACCGGGGATCTGGGCGTCATCTCCGACGGCGAGCTGTTCATCGTCGGACGCATCAAGGATCTCCTGATCGTCGACGGGCGCAACTACTACCCCGATGACATCGAGGCAACGACCCAGGAGATAACCGCGGGCCGGGTCGCCGCGATCTCAATCGCTGACGGTGGAACCGAGCGGCTGGTCGTCATCGTCGAACTCAAGCAGAGCGGCCACTCGCGTGACGTCATGAATCGACTCCGCATCGTCAAACGTGAAGTCACGTCGGCGATATCGCGATCGCACAGTCTGTATGTCGCAGATCTCGTCACGGTGCCGCAGGGTTCCATACCGATCACCACGAGCGGGAAGATCCGACGATCGGCCTGCGTCGAGCGGTACCGGCAGGACGCATTCGCCCGCTTGGACGTTCCACTATGACGGCCAACATCGACGAGGCCGAACTTCGTAATTGGCTGATCGACTATCTGATCACGAACATCGGCCGCAACGCGGTCGACATCGACGTCGATCTACCGCTGAATGAGCTGGGTGTGGGATCTCGTGATGCGGTCGTGCTTTCGGGTGAATTGTCGGAGCTACTCGACCGGCCCATATCTCCGATCGAATTCTGGCAGCATCCGACGATCAATGCGCTGACCAGGTTCTTGACCACGCCGGAGACCGACCTCCTCGCGGATGCGGCAGCGGCGCGCTCGGACCGCGCGGCGTCGAGACGGGCCGATCGCCGTCACGGGGCTGGGATGCCGTCTTCCCGGGGGCATCAATAGTCCAGATACACTGTGGGAGTTCATATCTGACCACCGATCTGCTATCGGAGAGGTTCCGCTCGACCGGTGGCTTCCGTTCGACGACGGATCACCGGAGGTGGCCGCGACGCTGGCCCGTACCACCCGATGGGGCGCGTTCCTGAACGAGATCGACGTGTTCGATGCGGAGTTCTTCGGCATCTCCCCCGGAGAAGCCGCCGAGATCGATCCCCAGCAGCGCCTGGTCCTTGAGGTGGCATGCGAGGCCTTGGAGAACGCCGGCATACCGGCCGACTCGTTACGCCGCACGCAGACCGGTGTTTTCGTGGGCGCATGCCTCAGTGAATACGGGTTGCTGGCCTCCAGGGATTTGAGCCAAGTCGACGCCTGGACTGCCACTGGCGGTGCGCTGAGCATCATCGCAAACCGGCTGTCGTACTGCCTCGACCTGCGTGGTCCATCGGTGGCGGTGGACACGGCTTGTTCGTCGTCACTGGTGGCGGTACATCTCGCATGCCAGAGCCTGCGAACGGGCGAATCCGCGCTCGCGATCGCAGCGGGCGTGAACCTGCTGCTGTCCCCGGCTGTCACGCGCAGCTTCGATCAGGCACATGCGATGTCACAGACCGGAGGTTGTCACTCCTTCGACGCCGCCGCGGACGGGACGGTGCGCGGTGAGGGTTGTGGGGTGGTGGTGCTCAAACGGTTGGCTGACGCGGTGCGTGACGGGGACCCGGTGCTTGCGGTGGTGCGTGGATCGGCGGTCAACCAGGACGGCCGATCCAACGGGCTGATGGCACCCAACCCGGTGGCCCAGACGGCGGTGTTGCGCGCGGCTTGTTCCAACGCCGGCGTGTCCCCTCGCGACGTCGACTACGTCGAGGCACACGGGACCGGAACACCGTTGGGGGACCCCATCGAGGCACGCGCACTCGGCACGGTCTACGGCCGCGCGCGTCCCGAGGGCTCACCGCTTTTCGTCGGATCCGTGAAGACGAACCTCGGTCATCTTGAGGCCGCGGCCGGTGTCGCGGGTTTCATCAAGGCGGTGCTGGCGGTACAGCGTGGGCACATTCCACCGAACCGGCACTTCGAGACGCCGAATCCACACATCCCGTTCCAGCGTTTGCGCCTGAAAGTTGTTGCCGAGCCCACTGATTGGTCGACCGCGCGGCGGCGTCGGGCGGGGGTGTCGTCGTTCGGATTTGGTGGGACGAATGCGCATGTGGTGATCGAGCAGGCTCCCGATGTTGTTGCGCCGGTGGTCGATTGGGTCGAGCCGGCGGTGTCGACGTTGGTCGTCTCGGGCAAGACCGTGGCGCGGGTGGGTTCGTGGGCTGCGGTGCTGGCCGACTGGATGGAGGATGCCGGGGCCGCGGTGTCGGTGGCGGCGGTCGCGCACACGCTCAATCATCATCGGGCTCGGCACAACAGGTTCGCCACGGTCTGTGCCGCCGACCGCGCCCAGGCGATCACCGGGTTGCGGGCGGTGGCCGCCGGGCAACCCGGGCCCGGGGTGGTGCTACCGCACGACGGGCCGTGCGGGTCGGGCACCGTGTTCGTGTACTCGGGTCAGGGATCGCAATGGCCCGGGATGGGCCGCCGGTTGTTGGCCGACGAGCCGGCATTCGCCGCGGCGATCGCCGAGCTGGAACCCGATTTCGTTGCCCAGAACGGGTTCTCACTGCACGGCGTGCTGGCCGCCGCCGAACCGGTGAGCGGGATCGAGCGGGTGCAACCGGTGCTGGTGGGCATCCAGTTGGCGTTGACCGCGCTGTGGCGATCCTACGGGGTGCAGCCCGACGCGGTGATCGGACACTCGATGGGCGAGATCAGCGCCGCGGTGGTGGCCGGAGTCTTGAGCCCGGCCGAGGGGTTGGCGGTGGTCGGGATTCGGTCGCGGTTGCTGGCCGGGTTGGCCGGGCGGGGCGCCATGGCGGTGTTGGAGCTGGACGCCGCGGCCACCGAGGCGCTGTTGAGCGGCTACCGCGAGGTGGGTGTAGCGGTGTATGCGTCGCCGCGCCAGACGGTGATCGCGGGTCCGCCCGCGCAGGTTGATGCGGTGATCGCGGCGGTGAGCGCCGAGAACCGGTTGGCCCGCCGCATCGACGTGGATGTCGCGGGCCACCATCGGATCGTTGATCCGATCCTGCCCGAGTTGCGGGCGGCACTGGCGGGGTTGGCGCCGCAGCAGGCACGCATCCCGATCCTGAGCACCGTCGAGGGTGTCAGTGCCACACCATCATTCGACGCCGAGCATTGGGTGGCCAACCTGCGCAACCCGGTGCAGTTCGGCCGGGCCGTCGCCGAGGCCGCGGCCAGCCACACCACGTTCGTAGAGGTCAGTCCGCATCCGTTGGTGGGCATTGCGATCAGTGACACGCTCGGCGATGCGCATCATCACGTCCTGGGTACGTTGGTACGTGACAGCCATGACACGGTGAGTTTTCACACCGCGCTCAACGCCACCCACACCACTTATCCCCCTGATACGCCACACCCACCCGGGCCCCACCCGCAGCTGCCCACCACCCCGTGGCAGCACACCCGCCACTGGATCACCACCGCAGTGAACGCGCCGGGGCGGGTCGATGGCGGGCGCGCACCAACAGCGCCGGGTGCCGGCGACAGCGTTGCCCGGGATGGCGTCGTTCCGCGGGACTGGTGGTACGTGCCGACCTGGGCGCCGCGCGCGGGGTCGGGCGCCGATGGTGTGCTCAGTGGCCGGTGGTTGGTGTTCGCCGACGATGCCGAGTTCGGTGCCGAACTGGGCCACGGTATGGATTGCCGGGTGACGGTCCACCCGCCGGCGGTCCTCGGCGAGGACCTCGATGCGGAGCTGGTCGCCGACCTCGCCCAAGTACAGCAGGTGCTTTACGCCCCCACCGCGACCGGCAACCCAATCGACGTCGCGGCGGCCTACCGGTTGTTCAACGAGGCGAGAAGGCTTACCGCAGCGCTGGTTTCGAGGAGTACCCCGGTGCGGCTGTTCATCGTGACCCGCAACGCCCAACCAGTCGTCGACGGTGATCGGGCCAACCCGGCGCACGCGGTGTTGTGGGGTCTGGGCCGCAGCATCGCCCTGGAGCACCCCGAGATCTGGGGCGGCATGATCGATCTCGACGAATCGGTGCCGGCGGTTTTGGCGGCGCGCGCGGTGTTGGCCCAAGCTGGCGGCGACGACGGCGAGGACCAGGTGGTGTATCGGGGCGGCGTTGCGCCACGTCGTGCGGTTGCAGCGGCTGGCCCCGCGCCCGGGTGGTGCTGTGGTGCTTGGCGCCGACACCAGTCATCTGGTCGTCGGTGCCACCGGCAAGATCGGTCCGCACCTGATCGCGCAGCTCGCCGCGATGGGCGCGCGGACCATCGTCGCGGTCTCCCGCTGCGGTGGCGGACGGGACGGGTGCCGTCAACGGTTGTCGGCGGTCGGAGCGACGTTGATCGAGGTGGCCGCCGATGCTGCTGATCCCGGCGCGATGAGGGCGTTGTTCGACCGGTTCGGTGCGGATCTTCCGGTGTTGGAGGGTATCTATCTGGCCGCTTACGCCGGTCGGCCGGTGACGTTGGGTGAGATGACCGACGCCGATGTGAGAGCGATGTTTCGTCCCAAGCTAGATGCGGCGTTGCTTTTGCACACGCTGTCGTTACGGACCGCAGTGCGCCAGTTCGTGTTGTTCTCGTCGATCTCGGGACTGTTGGGGTCACGCTGGCTCGGGCATTACACCGCGACCAGCACCTTCCTGAACACCCTGGCCCACGCCCGGCGCAACCTTGGGTTGGCGGCCACCGTCGTGAATTGGGGGCTGTGGAAGTCGTTGGCCGACAAGCAATCCGAGGCGGGCCGGGTGTTCTCGGAGGTCGGCCTGGCGGCGATGCCCGATGAGGTGGCCATCGGGGCGTTGTCGGTGGAGATGCGTCCGGGTGCGCCGGTTGGGTGCGCGGTCGTCGATGCCGACTGGGCCCGACTGGCCGGGGCGTACCGCTCCCGTGGATCGCTGCGCATCGTCGATGATCTGCTGGCCGAGGACGCACACTGCGCCCCCGGCACCGGTACAGCGAGTTCCGTCGTGGGCTGCGCCAGTGCCCGCCCGAATGGCGCCAGCAACTGCTGGTCGATCACGTCGCCGCGCTGGCCTCGGCGGTGATGGGTTTGACCCCCTCGGAGCTGGATCCCTCGACCGGGTTCTTCCAGCTCGGAATGGATTCGCTGATGAGTGTGGCCCTGCAGCGCAGGCTCAGCGCCAGCCTGGGTGAGCAGCTGACCCCGGCGGTGATCTTCGACTACCCCACCGTGGATTGTTTGGCCGGGCACCTGCGGACGCTTCTTCCCGAAATGGCCGAGGGCCCCCAGAACTGCCAGCGAGCCGATGTCGACCCCTACGCCGAGGTCACCGACGACGAACTGCTGCAACAACTCTCCGAGAAGCTGGGCTGACCACTATGAGCACCATGACCCCGCAACCCAGCCGCGCGATCATCACCGACGCGCTGCGCAAGATCGACGACCTCACCGCGCGTCTGCAGATCGCCGAGCAGGCCGGCACCGCACCGATCGCCGTGGTGGGGATGGGCTGTCGGTTCCCGGGTGGGGTGAACGATCCCGACCAGTACTGGGACCTGCTCAAGAAGGGCCGCAGCGGCATCGTCAATGTGCCGCCGCAGCGTTGGGATGCCGAGCTGTTCTACACCGACGATCACACCGTGCCGGGCACGATCTGCAACCGCGAGGGCGGGTTTTTGACCGGCTGGCAGCCCGACGAGTTCGATGCGGAGTTCTTCGCGATCTCGCCGCGCGAGGCCGCCGCCATCGACCCGCAGCAGCGACTGCTGCTCGAGGTCGCCTACGAGGCGCTGGAGGACGCCGGCATCCCGGCGCGGTCCATCGGTGGCACCCAGACTGCGGTGTTCGTCGGTCTGTCCACCTTCGACTACCTGCTCAACCTGGCAGCCCAGGTAGCGGCCGAGGACCTCGACGCCTACCTGCTTACCGGCAACACCGCCAATTTCGCCGCCGGTCGGCTGGCGTATCTGCTGGGCACCCACGGCCCGACAATGGTCGTCGACACGGCCTGCTCGTCATCGCTGACGGCGATCCACCTGGCCTGTCAGAGCCTGCGCTGCCACGAAAGTGACACCGCGCTGGCCGGCGGCACGAACCTGATGCTCAGCCCCGGCCCCAGCATCACGTGCTCGCGCTGGGGCATGCAGTCGGCCGACGGGCGGTGCAAGACCTTCGATGCCGGCGCCGATGGCTACGTCCGCGGTGAGGGCTGCGGGGTGGTGGTGCTCAAGCGGCTGTCCGACGCGACCCGTGACGGGGACCGGGTGCTGGCGGTGGTGCGCGGTTCGGCGGTCAACCAGGACGGTGCCAGCAGCGGCCTCACCGTCCCCAACGGACCGGCCCAGCAGGCGCTGCTGCGCCAAGCGCTGACGTCCTCGGGGCTGCAGCCCGCCGACATCGACTACGTGGAAGCCCACGGCACCGGGACACCGCTCGGTGATCCGATCGAGCTCGAGGCCCTGAGCCAGGTCTTCTCCGACCGGGGCGGTTCGGCACCGCTGGCACTGGGATCGGTGAAGACCAATCTCGGTCATCTGGAGGCCGCGGCCGGTATCGCGGGATTCATCAAGACCGTGCTCGCGGTGCAACACGGCTACATCCCCCAACATTTGAACTTCAAGCAATTGACGCCACACGCCCCCGGTGGAATGAACTGCCTTTCCGTCGCCTCGTCGGGACGGGAGTGGCCGGCGGTGCACCGTCCGCGCCGGGCCGGGGTGTCCTCGTTCGGTGGCAGCGGCACCAATGCGCATGTGGTGATCGAGCAAGCTGCCGATGTTGTTGCACCGGTGGTCGATTGGGTCGAGCCGGCGGTGTCGACGTTGGTCGTCTCGGGCAAGACCGTGGCGCGGGTGGGTTCGTGGGCTGCGGTGCTGGCCGACTGGATGGAGGATGCCGGGGCCGCGGAGTCGGTGGCGACGGTCGCGCACACGCTCAATCATCATCGGGCCCGGCACAACAGGTTCGCCACGGTCTGTGCCGCCGACCGCGCCCAGGCGATCACCGGGTTGCGGGCGGTGGCCGCCGGGCAACCCGGGCCCGGGGTGGTGCTACCGCACGACGGGCCGTGCGGGTCGGGCACCGTGTTCGTGTACTCGGGTCAGGGATCGCAATGGCCCGGGATGGGCCGGCAGTTGTTGGCCGACGAGCCCGCATTCGCCGCGGCGATCGCCGAGCTGGAACCCGATTTCGTTGCCCAGACCGGGTTCTCACTGCACGGCGTGCTGGCCGCCGCCGAACCGGTGAGCGGGATCGAGCGGGTGCAACCGGTGCTGGTCGGGCATCCAGTTGGCGTTGACCGCGCTGTGGCGATCCTACGGGGTACACCCCGACGCGGTGATCGGACACTCGATGGGCGAGATCAGCGCCGCGGTGGTGGCCGGAGTGCTCACCCCAGCCCAGGGGCTGGCAGGTGATCGCCACCCGATCCCGGTTGCTGGCCCAACTGATCGGGCAGGGCGCGATGGCGCTGCTGGAACTGGACGCCGAGGCCACCGAGGCCATGATCGCCGACTATCCGGACCTGTCACGGTCGCGGTCTATGCCTCGCCGCGCCAGACGGTGATCGCCGGCCCGCCCCCGCACGTCGATGCCGTGATCGCGGCGGTGAGCGCCGAGAACCGGTTGGCCCGCCGCATCGACATCGACGTCGCCTCCCACCATCGGATCGTTGATCCGATCCTGCCCGAGTTGCGGGCGGCACTGTCGGGGTTGGCGCCGCAGCAGGCACGCATCCCGATCCTCAGCACCGTCGACATTGTTAGTGCCACAACATCATTCGACGCCGAGCATTGGGTGGCCAACCTGCGCAACCCGGTGCAGTTCAGCCGGGCCATCGCCGAGGCCGCAGCCCACCACACCACGTTCATCGAGATCAGCCCACACCCGCTCGTGACCTACGCGATCAGCGACACGCTCGGCGACACCCACCACCACGCCCTGGGCACCCTGGCTCGCGACACCCACGACACGGTGAGCTTCCACACCGCACTCAACAGCACCCACACCCTCCATCCCCCCGACACCCAACACCCACCCGAACCCCACCCCCACCTGCCCACCACCCCGTGGCACCACACCCGCCACTGGATCACCCCCAACGCCACCACCACACCGCAGGGAACACACCCGCTGCTGGGCATCGGCATGACCGATCCGACCAACGGCGTGCGGATCTGGCAAAGCACGCTGAGTCCTGACCTGCTCTGGCTGGGCGACCACCGCGTCGACAATGCCTGCGTCCTGCCCGGCGCCGCCTACGCCGAACTCGCGCTCGCGGCCGCCACCGATGCGTTCGGCGCCGACGACCACGAGCCGTGGACGATCCGTGAACTCTGCCTGGACCAGCTGATGCACGTCGTGGACGGGACCGTCGTCGTCACCACCCTCAGCGGCGACGAATCCAAACCGCGGGTCGAAATCCGCACTCGCCAAGGCACTTCCGGGTGGACGACACATGCCACCGCGACGGTCGAGCGCAGTGGGCAGCCCGCACCCGAGCCGCCGACGACGGTCGGGGACGCGACCGAACTCGATCCCGCGGAACTGTACCGGCGGTTGCGCAGCGCCGGCCAGCAACACGGACCGGCCTTCCAGGGCATAGAACGCCTGGCCGTCTACGGCGATGGGGTGGCGCGCGCTGCGGTCCGCTTGCCGTCTCTGGCCAAACAGGGATCTCGGCGATTCCTCCTGCACCCGGTCATGGTCGACATTGCCCTGCAGGCACTCGGCGCGAGCAAGGTGGCCACCGATCTGGCGGCCATGGAGAGCGACGAGCCCACCGTGATTCTGCCGGTCCGGTTGGCCGGCGTGCGCGCGTACGGGGATGTGACCGAGGGTCTCAGCGCGATCGGCTCGCTGCGGGCGACCTCGCGTCGAGACCGATTCGTCGGCCACGTATTGCTCACCGGCGACGACGGGCGGGTACTGCTGGAGATCGACGAGATCGAAGTGGTGGCACTCCAAGCACCGGCCCCCGAACACGACCTCACCAGCCGCCTGTTCACCCTGGATTGGGAACCGGCGAATCTCGAGAGGCCCGCCGCCGGCGTCAAGGCGCTATTACTGGTGAGCGATGCAGCCGCCACCGACCCGCTGTTGAACACCCTTCGGAGCGGGCTCACCGAGCGCGCCGCCCACTGCGAGGTCGTGTCGGCCCGTGACGCGAGCGAGCTCCGGGATGCGCTGAGCCGCAAAGACATCGAATGGAGCGCCGTCGTCGTGGTCTGCCCGCCCCAGGCGATCGACGAAGCGCTGGCGGATACCGAGCAGCTGGATCTGGCGCTGTCACGGACGCTGCTCGTCGCGGATGTCGTCAGGACACTGTCCCAGATCGGTGCCCGCAACAGCCCACGGCTGTGGATCGTCACCCGCGGCGCACAGCAGCTCGATGCCGGTGATCGAGTCAGCCTGGCGCAGGCCCAACTTCGTGGGATCGCACGGGTGCTGACCTTCGAGCATCCGGAACTGAAGACCACCCTCGTCGACGTCGAGGCCGACGGCACCGGATCGGCAGCCGCGCTGATCGAGGAACTGCTCGCCAGTTGCGACCACGACGAGGTGGCCTGGCGCGAGGGACAGCGATACATCCACCGCCTGGTGCCCGCCCCCGTCACGTCCAGCGGCGAGCTGACAGCCGAACCTCGCCACGTGGTCGTCGACTTCGCCGGCACCGGCGCGGTCCGGCTGCAGGTCGATCAACCGGGTCGTCTCGATGCGTTGACCGTGCACGCCGTGCCGCGGACACCGCCGCAAGCCGACCAGGTCGAGGTGCGCGTCCGCGCCGCGGGACTCAACTTCAGCGACGTGCTCAAGACGATGGGCGTGTACCCCGGTCTGGACGGTGCCGCGCCGGTACTCGGCGTCGAGTGTGTCGGCATCGTGACCGCCGTCGGCGCCGACGTCGATTCGATCGAAATAGGCCAGCGCGTCGTTGCTTTCGGTCCCGGCACCTTCGGTACCCACGTGACCACACTCGCCGACCTGGTCGTGGCAATACCCGACGCCTTGCCTGATCGCCAAGCGGCCGCGTTCGGCGCCGCGTATCTCACCTCCTGGCATTCGCTGTGCGAGGTCGGTCGGCTGTCCCCCGGTGAGCGCGTCCTCATTCATTCGGCGACCGGCGGTGTCGGACTGGCCGCGGTGTCCATCGCGAAGATGATCGGCGCCCGCATCTACGCGACGGCCGGAACGCAGGCCAAACGTGAACTGCTCTCAGGCCTCGGCGTGGACTACGTCGGCGACTCGCGCAGTCTGGAGTTCGCCGACGAAATCCTCGCCGCCACCGACGGCTACGGCGTCGACGTCGTCCTCAATTCGCTGTCGGGAGAGGCGATTCGGGCAGGGGTGCAAATCCTGGCCCCCGGGGGCCGGTTCGTCGAGCTGGGCAAGAAGGACGTGTACGCCGACGCACCACTGGGGTTGCGTGCGCTGGCCGGCAGTGCCTCGTTCACGGTGGTCGACCTCGACCTCAATCTCCGTCTGCAGCCCCGGCGGTACGGTCTGCTCCTGCAGGAGATCCTGCGTCGCGTCGCCGACGGCGAACTGCAGCCGCTTCCCGTCACCGAGTTCACCCTGGCCGACGCGGTCGACGCGTTCGCCCTGATGGCCTCCGGAAGCCACACCGGCAAGATCGTCATCTCGATACCGGCGGACGGCAGCATCGAGGCCGTCGCCCCTGCGCCACCCCGGCCGCTGGTACGGCGCGACGGCGGGTACATCGTGGTCGGCGGGCTCGGCGGTCTCGGTTTCGTCTTCGCCAAGTGGCTGGTCGCCCACGACGCGGGAATGGTTGTCCTCAACGGACGTTCGGCTCCCAACGCCGATGTCGCGGCGGCCATCGCCGACATGAACGCCAACGGCGCGCACGTCGAGGTGATCACCGGCGACATCGCGGAGCCGGGCACCGCGGCGCGCCTGGTCGCCTCGGTCGTGGACGCGGGACTGCGGCCCGCCGGGGTGCTGCACAGCGCCACGGTGCTGGCTGACGAGATCGTGCTGAACATGTCGGAATCCGCGGCGGCGCGGGTGTTCGCCCCGAAGGTCGCGGGCAGTTGGTGGCTGCACCAGGCCACCGCCGAGGTGGAACTGGACTGGTGGCTGACCTTCTCCTCTGCCGCTTCACTTGTCGGCTCGCCCGGACAGGGCGCCTACGCAGCCGCGAACTCCTGGGTCGACGGCCTGGTGGCCTACCGACGATCCCAGGGGCTGCCCGCTATCGGCATCAACTGGGGCCCATGGGCGGAGGTCGGACGTGGCCAGTCCTTCGCCGATCTGGGCTTCACGATGATCACCGCCGAACAGGGCATGGCCGCGATGGAACTGGTGCTCGAGGCGGACCGGGCCCGGACCGGGATGTTCAGCCTCAATGCGCGGCAGTGGTTCCAATCGTTCCCGGCGGTCGCGGAATCGTCGTTGTTCGCCGGACTGGCCGAGTCGACGACGATCACGCGTCGCCGCGGCGACCGGGTCAGGGCCGAACTCGACGCGGTCGACCCCGGTGAACGCCCCACCAGGCTCGCATCCGTGATCGCCGACGAGATCCGGGCGGTGCTGCGTTCGGCACAGCCGCTCGACCACGACCAGGCAATGGAATCGCTGGGCTTGGACTCGCTGATGGCTCTGGAGTTGCGGAACAGGCTCGAAGAGAGCGTGGGTATCACGCTGCCCGTCCCCCTCGTCTGGGCCTACCCGACGATCTCGGGCCTGGCTGACGCCCTGTGCGAGCGAATGGGTTACGAGTCCGGCACCAACAGCCAGCAGACCACCGTAGCGCCCGAGCAGCAACCCGCGCTGTCCGACGAGGACATGGATCTACTGGCCGATCTCGTCGAGGCCAGCGAACTGGAAACCACAATAGGAGCGGCGGAAACATGACAAACCTGGCCGAGCGCGCAGCTCAACTGTCACCGCGGGCACGAGAAGTATTGGTGCGTGAACTCATTCGCGTAGGAACCGTGTTCCCGGTCGATGCCGTCGCCGAGCCGGTGGCAGTGGTCGGAGTCGGGTGCCGCTTCCCTGGCGACGTGACCGGACCGGCTAGCTTGTGGCGGCTGCTGCTCGACGGCAGTGACGCGGTCAGCGAGGTGCCCGCGGACCGGTGGGACGCCGAGGCCTTCTACGACCCCGACCCGCTCGCCCCGGGCCGGATGACCACCAAGTGGGGTGGATTCGTTTCCGACGTGGCGGATTTCGACGCCGAGTTCTTCGGCATCACTCCACGCGAAACCGAGGCGATGGACCCGCAGCAGCGGATGCTGCTCGAAGTCGCCTGGGAGGCGCTTGAGCATGCAGGAATTCCACCGGATTCGTTGGACAGCAGCAGGTCCGGCGTCATGATGGGCATGTCTTCGTGGGACTACACGGTCGTCAACATCGAACGCCGGGCCGAGATCGACGCGTACGTCAGTACCGGCAACCCGCACAGCACCGCGGTGGGTCGCATCGCCTACGCGCTGGGGCTGCGGGGTCCCGCGGTGGCGGTGGACACGGCGTGTTCGTCGTCGCTGGTGGCCGTGCACCTGGCGTGTCAAAGCCTGCGGCTTCGGGAGAGCGACCTGACCCTGGCCGGCGGGGTGCAGCTCAGTCTGTCTCCGTTCACCAGTATCGCGCTGTCCAAGTGGACGGCGCTGTCACCGCGGGGCCGGTGCAAGACCTTCGACGCCGGTGCGGACGGGACGGTGCGCGGCGAGGGATGTGGGGTGGTGGTGCTCAAGCGGTTGGCCGATGCGGTCCGTGATGGGGACCGGGTGCTGGCGGTGGTGCGCGGTTCGGCGGTGAACCAGGACGGCCGATCCAACGGGCTGACCGCGCCGAACGTGTTGGCGCAACGTGACGTGATCACCGACGCCCTGCGGGCCGCTGATGTGGCACCGGACACGGTGAACTACGTCGAGGCCCATGGCACCGGAACGGTCCTGGGCGACCCGATCGAATTCGAAGCGCTGGCAGCCACTTACGGCCGCGGTGAGGCCCCCTGCGCATTGGGATCGGTGAAGACGAACCTGGGTCATCTGGAGGCCGCGGCCGGTGTCGCGGGTTTCATCAAGGCAGTGCTGGCGGTTGGCCACGACACCATTCCGCCCAACCTGCACTTCACCCGCTGGAACCGGGCCATCGATCCCTCGCCGACCCGGTTCTTCGTGCCCACCGACGCTAGCCCGTGGCCGGCGGGTGCGGGGCGGCGTCGGGCGGGGGTGTCGTCGTTCGGTCTTGGTGGGACGAATGCGCATGTGGTGATCGAGCAGGCCCCCGATGTTGTTGCACCGGTGGTCGATTGGGTCGAGCCGGCGGTGTCGACGTTGGTCGTCTCGGGCAAGTCCGTGGCGCGGGTGGGTTCGTGGGCTGCGGTGCTGGCCGACTGGATGGAGGATGCCGGGGCCGCGGTGTCGGTGGCGACCGTGGCGCACACCCTCAATCATCATCGGGCCCGGCACAACACGTTCGCCACGGTCTGTGCCGCCGACCGCGCCCAGGCGATCACCGGGTTGCGGGCGGTGGCCGCCGGGCAACCCGGGCCCGGGGTGGTGCTACCGCACGACGGGCCGTGCGGGTCGGGCACCGTGTTCGTGTATTCGGGTCAGGGATCGCAATGGCCCGGGATGGGCCGCCGGTTGTTGGCCGACGAGCCGGCATTCGCCGCGGCGATCGCCGAGCTGGAACCCGATTTCGTTGCCCAGACCGGGTTCTCACTGCACGGCGTGCTGGCCGCTGCCGAACCGGTGAGCGGGATCGAGCGGGTGCAACCGGTGCTGGTGGGCATCCAGTTGGCGTTGACCGCGCTGTGGCGATCCTACGGGGTGCACCCCGACGCGGTGATCGGACACTCGATGGGCGAGATCAGCGCCGCGGTGGTGGCCGGAGCGCTCACCCCAGCCCAGGGGCTGCAGGTGATCGCCACCCGATCCCGGTTGCTGGCCCGGCTCTCGGGTCAGGGCGCGATGGCGCTGCTGGAACTGGACGCCGCGGCCACCGAGGCGCTGATCGCCGACCATCCGGATGTCACGGTGGCGGTCTATGCCTCACCGCGCCAGACGGTGATCGCCGGCCCGCCCGCACAGGTGGACGCGGTGACCGCGGCGGTGACCGCCGCCAACCGACTGGCCCGCCGCATCGACGTCGAGGTGGCCTCGCATCACCGGATCGTCGATCCGATCCTGCCGCAGTTGCGGGCCGCACTATCCGAGTTGACACCCCAGCCGGCCCACATCCCGGTGCTCAGCGCCGTCGAGGGAGTCGGTGCCACACCATCATTCGACGCCGAGCATTGGGTGGCCAACCTACGCAATCCGGTGCGGTTTGAGAGGACCATCGCCGAGGCCGGGGCCAGCCACACCACGTTCATCGAGATCAGCCCGCACCCGCTGTTGACCCAGGCGATCAGCGACACCCTCGCCGACGCCCATCACCACACGCTGGGCACCCTGGCCCGCGACACCCACGACACGGTCAGCTTCCACACCGCGCTCAACGCCACCCACACCACGAGTCCCCCCGACACGCCACACCCACCCGAGCCCCACCCGCACCTGCCCGCCACCCCGTGGCAGCACACCCGCCACTGGATCACCACCGCAGTGAACGCGCCGGGGCGGGTCGATGGCGGGCGCGCACCAACAGCGCCGGGTGCCGGCGACAGCGTTGCCCGGGATGGCGTCGTTCCACGGGACTGGTGGTACGTGCCGACCTGGGCGCCGCGTCCGGTACCGGCCGGCGACAGCGCGGTCAACGGCCAATGGCTGGTGCTCGCCGATGCCGACCTGGGCGCCGAACTGAGCCGCAGCCTGGATTGCCGGGTGACGGTCCACCCGCCGGCGGTCCTCGGCGAGGACCTCGATGCGGAGCTGGTCGCCGACCTCGCCCAAGTACAGCAGGTGCTTTACGCGCCCACCGCGACCGGCAACCCAATCGACGTCGCGGCGGCCTACCGGTTGTTCAACGAGGCGAGAAGGCTTACCGCAGCGCTGGTTTCGAGGAGTACCCCGGTGCGGCTGTTCATCGTGACCCGCAACGCCCAACCAGTCGTCGACGGTGATCGGGCCAACCCGGCGCACGCGGTGTTGTGGGGTCTGGGCCGCAGCATCGCCCTCGAGCACCCCGAGATCTGGGGCGGCATGATCGATCTCGACGAATCGATACCCGCAGTCCTGGCCGCGCGCTGCGTGCTCGCCCAAGCCCGCGGCGACGACGGCGAGGACCAAGTGGTGTATCGGGGTGGCGTGCGGCACGTCCCGCGGCTGCAGCGCCTGAACCCACGGTCGGGTGGCGCCACTCTCGGCGCCGACACCAGCCATCTGGTCGTCGGTGCCACCGGCAAGATCGGTCCGCACCTGATCGCGCAACTGGCGGAGATGGGCGCGCGAACCATCGTCGCGGTCTCCCGCCACCCCGCTACCCAACTGGACGCACTGCGCCAACGCCTATCGGCGACGGGGACGACGCTGCTCGAGGTCGCCGCCGACGCCGCCGACCAAGCCGCGATGACGACGTTGTTCGACCGATTCGGCACCGACCTCCCAGCACTCGAGGGCATCTATCTGGCCGCCTACGCCGGTGAACCAGTCACCCTGCGTGAAATGACCGACCGCCACGTGACCACGATGTTTCGTCCCAAACTCGACGCGGCCTCGCTGCTGCACACGCTGTCCATGCGCACACCGGTGCGCCAGTTCGTAATGTTCTCGTCGATCTCCGGGCTACTGGGGTCACGCTGGCTCGGGCACTACACCGCGACCAGCACCTTCCTGGACACCCTGGCCCACGCCCGCCGCAACCTCGGGCTGCCCGCCACCGTCGTGAACTGGGGACTGTGGAAGTTGCTGGCCGACACGCAATCCGACGCACGCCGGGTCACCTCGGCCACCGGTCTGGCACCGATGCCCGATGAGGTCGCCATCCAGGCACTCCCATCGGCGATCAGTCCCGACGCACCCGTTCGATGCGCCGTCGTCGACGCCGACTGGACCCAACTGGCCACCGCCTACCGCACCCGCGGAGCACTACGCATCGTCGATGACCTACTCCCCGAGGACGACACCACCCCCACGACCGCCGACAGCGAGTTCCGCCGAGCACTGCGGCAATGCCCACCCCAACGGCGACGCCAACTACTGCTCGACCACGTCGCCGCGCTCGCCTCGGCGGTGATGGGACTGACCCCCTCAGAGCTCGACCCCTGCACCGGATTCTTCCAACTCGGAATGGACTCGCTGATGACCGTGACCCTGCAACACAACCTCAGCACCACCCTGCGCGAGCCCCTCACCCCCGCCGTCATCTTCGACTACCCCACCGTGGACCGCCTCGCCGAACACCTGGCCACACTCCTACCCGAACTAATCGAACATGCCGACCCACCCGGCGACGACCCGTACGCCGACATCACCGAAGACGAACTACTGCAACGACTCTCCGAAATGCTGGACTGGGCCAGATGACCACCCCTACACCGGACCGCACCCGCGCAATCATCACCGACGCACTGCGCAAGATCGACGACCTGTCAGCGCGGCTGCAGATCGCCGAGCAGACGGGCACCGCACCGATCGCCGTGGTGGGGATGGGCTGTCGGTTCCCGGGCGGGGTGAACGATCCCGACCAGTACTGGGACCTGCTCAAGGAGGGCCGCAGCGGCATCGTCAGTGTGCCGCCGCAGCGCTGGGATGCCGAGGCGCTCTACACCGACGATCACACCGTGCCGGGCACGATCTGCAACCGCGAGGGCGGATTCCTGACCGGCTGGCAACCCGACGAGTTCGACGCGGAGTTCTTCGCGATCTCGCCGCGTGAGGCCGCCGCCATCGACCCGCAGCAGCGACTGCTGCTCGAGGTCGCCTACGAGGCGCTGGAGGACGCCGGCATCCCGGCGCGCGCCATGGGTGGCACCCAGACTGCGGTGATCGTCGGTCTGTCCGCCTACGACTACATGCTGACCCTCGCGGGCGCGTTGGGACCCGAGGACATCGACGCCTACGTCCTGAGCGGAAACGCGGCGAACTTCGCCGCTGGGCGGCTGGCGTATCTGCTGGGCACCCACGGCCCGGCACTGGTCGTCGACACGGCGGGGTCGTCATCGCTGACGGCGATCCACCTGGCCTGTCAGAGCCTGCGCTGCCACGAAAGTGACGCCGCGCTGGCGGGAGCCACGAACCTGATGCTCAGCCCGGCCACCAGCATCGCGTGCTCGCGCTGGGGCAAGCTCTCGCCCGACGGGCGGTGCAAGACCTTCGATGCCGGCGCCGATGGCTACGTCCGCAGTGAGGGTTGTGGGGTGGTGGTGCTCAAGCGGCTGTCCGACGCGACCCGTGACGGGGACCGCGTGCTCGCGGTGGTGCGCGGCTCGGCCGTCAACCAAATCGGTGCCAGCAGCGGCCTAACCCTCCCCACCGGACCGGCCCAGCAAGCGCTGCTGCGCCAAGCGCTGGCGTCCTCGGGGCTGCAGCCCGCCGACATCGACTACGTGGAAGCCCATAGCGCCGGGACACCGCTCGGCGATGCGATCGAGCTCGAGGCGCTGGGTCAGGTCTTCTCCGACCGGCGAGATTGCGAGCCCCTGTTGATCGGGTCTGTGAAGACCAATCTCGGTCATCTGGAGGCCGCGGCCGGTATCGCGGGATTCATCAAGACCGTGCTTGCAGTGCATCACGGCTACATCCCCCGACATGTGAACTTCGAACGGTTGACGCCCTATGCGACCGAGGTGGCGTCGTCCCTGCGGGTCGCCGCCTCGGGGCGCGAGTGGCCGACCGTGGACCGCCGTCCGCGCCGGGCCGGGGTGTCCTCGTTCGGCGTCAGCGGCACCAATGCGCATGTGGTGATCGAGCAGGCTCCCGATGTTGTTGGGCCGGTGGTCGATTGGATCGAGCCGACGGTGTCGACGTTGGTCGTCTCGGGCAAGTCCGTGGCGCGGGTGGGTTCGTGGGCTGCGGTGCTGGCCGACTGGATGGAGGATGCCGGGGCCGCGGAGTCGGTGGCGACGGTCGCGCACACCCTCAATCATCATCGGGCCCAGCACAACACGTTCGCCACGGTCTGTGCCGCCGACCGCGCCCAGGCGATCGCCGGGTTGCGGGCGGTGGCCGCCGGGCAACCCGGGCCCGGGGTGGTGCTACCGCACGACGGGCCGTGCGGGTCGGGCACCGTGTTCGTGTATTCGGGTCAGGGATCGCAATGGCCCGGGATGGGCCGGCAGTTGTTGGCCGACGAGCCCGCATTCGCCGCGGCGATCGCCGAGCTGGAACCCGATTTCGTTGCCCAGACCGGGTTCTCACTGCACCGCGTGCTGGCCGCCGCCGAACCGGTGAGCGGGATCGAGCGGGTGCAACCGGTGCTGGTGGGCATCCAGTTGGCGTTGACCGCGCTGTGGCGATCCTACGGGGTACACCCCGACGCGGTGATCGGACACTCGATGGGCGAGATCAGCGCCGCGGTGGTGGCCGGAGCGCTCACCCCAGCCCAGGGGCTGCAGGTGATCGCCACCCGATCCCGGTTGCTGGCCCGACTGTCCGGGCAGGGCGCGATCGAGGTGGCCCCGCATCACCGGATCGTCGATCCGATCCTGTCCGAGTTGCGGGCCGCGCTGTCCGGGCTGACACCGCAGGCCCCCCACATCCCGGTACTGAGCACCGTCGAGGGAGTCGGTGCCACACCATCATTCGACGCCGAGCATTGGATGGCCAACCTGCGCAACCCGGTGCGCTTCGAGCGAGCCGTCGCCGAGGCCGCAGCCCACCACACCACCTTCATCGAGATCAGCCCTCATCCGTTGTTGACCCAGGCGATCAGCGACACCCTCGGCGACGCCCACCACCACGCGCTGGGCACCCTGGCCCGCGACAGCCACGACACGGTCAGCTTCCACACCGCGCTCAACACCACCCACACCCTCCATCCCCCCGACACCGAACACCCACCCGGACCCCACGCCCACCTGCCCACCACCCCCTGGCAGCACACCCGCCACTGGATCACCACCACAGCCCCCGCGACACTCGAGCGCAGTGGGCAGCCCGCACCCGAGCCGCCGACGACAGTCGACGACGCGACCGAACTCGATCCCGCGGAACCGAACCGGCGGCTGCGCAGCGCCGGCCAGCAGACCACCACGGCGCCCGCCGACAAACCCGCGTTGTCCGACGAAGAGATGAACCTGCTGGCCGCACTCGTCGAGGCCAGCGAACTGGAGACCACGACAAGAGCGGCGGAAGCATGACAAGCCTGGCCGAGCGCGCAGCCCAATTGTCGCCGTACGGACGAGAAACGCTGGCGCCAAACACGTCCAGGCAAGCATGCACATGCCGTCCCGGGCGTCGCTGATGCTCGACCGCCTTGCCCAGCTGGCCATCTCGCGCCCCAAAACGGTTGTGGTGGCGGCACTCGTAGTGCTGATCGCGGCAGCAGCGTGTGGCAGTCACGTCGCCGACCGGCTCGCCGGCGGTGGCTTCTTGAGTACCTCGTCCGAATCCAACCGTGCCGCCGACCTGCTGTCGCAGCGATTTCAGGCCGGCAAGCCCAACGTCGTGCTCCTGGCGACCGACACCCGCGGCCGATCCATCGACGAGCCCGAGGCCGTCGCCGCCGGGCAATCGATCACCCGACGCCTCGCCGACACGCCCGGTGTCGATGCGGTGACGTCCTACTGGAGCGCCGGCAAGTCGGACTCGCTGCGCAGCCGCGACGGATCCCGTGCCTTGGTCGTGGCGCATGTCAAGGGCGACGAACTTGCCGCCAACAAGGTCGCCACGCATCTCATCGACACCTTCCGCGATACCCACAGCGGCCCATTGAAACTCGAGCTGGGCGGGGAGGCGATCAGCTATGTCGATGCCACCAAGCAGCTGACCCAGGACCTTTCCAGAAGCGAAATGGTCGCGGTCCCGCTGATCCTTCTGCTGCTGGTGTTGGTATTCGGCAGCCTTGTCGCGGCAGGACTCCCGCTCACTATTGGAATCTGTTCGATCGTCGGCACGCTCGGTCTGCTCACCTTGCTCACAAATTTCACGCCTGTGTCGAGCTATGCGCTGAACCTGACGACGATCCTGGGCCTGGGCCTTGCGATCGACTACAGCTTGTTCGTGGTGACTCGGTTCCGTGAAGAACGTGCCGCCGGACACGATCTCGACGGGGCCATCATCAACTCCATGCGAACGGCAGGACGCACAGTTGCGTTCTCGGCGGCAACGGTGACGCTGTCGATGCTCGCGATGCTCGCCTTCCCGATAACGTTCCTGCGCTCGATCGCCTACGCGTGTATCGGAGTCGTCGTGCTCGCCGCCATCTGTGCGGTCGTCCTACTTCCGGCGCTGCTGAAGATCCTCGGTCCCCGCATCGACTCGCTGGACTTGCGCCGCGGCATCCGGCGACTGATGCGGCAAACCCCCGCCCAAACACAACGTGTCGAGCGCGGATTGTGGTTTCGAAGTGCGCAATTGGTGATGCGACGGCCGGTGCTGATGGGGGGTGCCGTCCTGCTCTTCCTCCTCGTCCTGGGTGCACCGTTCACTCGGATCCACATCGGCTTTTCCGATGACAGACTGATGCCGACGACGATCGAGAGCCGGCGAGTCGGCGACACCATCCGCAACGAGTTCCCAGCACAGCCCACTGCGGCCATGGAGGTCATCATCGATGACACGGTTGCGGCCGATCGGCTGGATGGGTACGCCACAGAACTGTCACTGCTGCCGCACGTGGTAACGGTCACCACATCCACGGCGAACTATGCGGACGGGCGACGAATCCACGGGACGCCGACGCCGGTTGCCAATGGCGCCCACCTGACCGTCTTTCCCGATGTGGATCCGTTCAGCGCCCAAGCGGATCGACTGCTCGAGCAGATCCGTGATACTCCTGCACCCGGAACCGTCCTGGTGGGTGGAACCTCCGCGGAGAATGTCGACACCAAAGACGCGTTGGTCGCGCGTATTCCGTTGGCCGCCACGGTGATCACGGTTGCCATGTTCGCGCTGCTGCTTGCCTTCACCGGCAGCGTCGTGCTTCCGCTGAAGGCGCTCGTGCTGAACATGCTCAGCCTGTCGGCGACGCTTGGCGCGATGGTGTTCATGTTCCAGGAGGGTCACCTCAAATGGCTGGTTGGCGACTTCACCGCCATCGGCACGCTCGCCGCGCCGGTACCGGTGCTCATGTTCTGCCTGGCGTTTGGGCTGTCGATGGACTACGAGGTGTTCTTGCTTTCCCGAATCACGGAGGAATATCGCGTCCATGGCGACACCAACGCTGCGGTGGTGTATGGGCTGCAACGCGTCGGCCCCATCGTTACGGCTGCAGCACTCATCATGTCGATCGTGTGCATCGCGATGGCCACGTCCCAGGTGTCACCCGTAAAGATGCTCGGCGTCGGGCTGACACTGGCAATCCTGGTTGACGCCACGCTGATCCGCGCGGTGCTCATGCCCGCCGCGATGCGGCTGTTGGGGAGCGCGAACTGGTGGACACCCGCATCGCCGCGTGCCCTCCAGAGGCGTGCAACGTCCCGCGACGAACCTTGCGCACCGCCGTCGACCCTGCCGAGAGCCCCCTCGGCACTGGCATGAACAGGTGATTCCCATGCGAAAGACCATCCGAAGGATCAACGAATTCGCCCTTGCGGTCAAAGACGGCGGATTGGTGGCCGTCGCTTTGGTGGCGTCGGTTCTACGCCGTCCCATGCGTGAAAGGCGTGGCAAGACCAGCCTTTCCTGGGCGCGTGACCAACTCACCGCCATGCTTCACCACCACCGGGCGCGAACGCACTGAGCATCTGGCCCGGACGGCACGTGCTCGGCGTTGGCCGCACGCGTCCGCAGCGTTTGGTTCACGGCGCCACCGGCGGTACCGGGAACGTCATTGCAGCCAATCGTGTAGAGGACGGCCACGGTCTGGCCGTCCGTCTCAACTTCGTGAATGTTCGTCTTCGACGACGCCGAGGATGCCATCGCGGGAGGCACGGCGAGGCGACAGACTCCCGAGACCTTCGCACGTCGTCGATTCAAGACGCATCAAATATCGGAAGTCTCATCCTTGGGACTGCCGACTACTCCAGCATGGGCTGCACACAATGAGAAGTTGCGGGTCACCCCGACAGCGATGACCTAGCCGAGTAAGGGAGCATCACATGGCAATTAAGGTTGCGACGCTGGTCCGGCGCGACCGCCGATTCGGCGCGGTTCTTGGTAGATCGCGATGAAGGCCATGGCCGTCACGATTTTCGACCGGGTCGCTGATCCCGAAGCCTTCGAAGGTTGGGTCGGCGACGTGCGATCCGCTGCGGAGGCCGCACCAGGATTCGCCGCGTTCGCAGCCTCCATCCGTCGCGACGCACCACTGGACTGGGCGGTCGCGGCGACCTTCGAATCCGAGGCCTTGCTCCACCAATGGCTCGACGGGGAGGTGTGGAAGCACTTGGTGCGCGCTGCTGCGGCATTGGGATCTCTGCGGCTCTCTTCGGATTTGGTGATCATCGAAGGCGCGGTGATGCCGACTGGTGTGGCGGTTGTCTCCTCCAGCGTGTCCGACGGAATGGAGGATGACTTCCATGCTGCCCATATCAGACTGACGGCAGCCGCCTCCCAATTCTCCGGCTATGAGGGCACGGCAGTCTTCCCCCCGGGTGCCTTGGGAAAATGGATGTCGCTGATCCTCTTTCGCACCGAACCCCAGCTGCAGGAATGGCTACGGTCGCCACAGCGCGCCGAAGTCCTGCCCCCGGTGCGGTCGAGTCTGACGACGGACTTCTCGGTATTCGCCCAGACCACCCCGTTCGGCACCACCGTGCGGAACGTTGACGGGAAACCGAAGATGACACCGAGCTGGAAGTCGGCGATGCTCCTGCTGATGGTGCTCTACCCCATGGTGATGCTGATGTCGAGATTCGTGGCACCGGTGATCGCCGGGTTGGGCGCCGAGCCGTGGCTGTCGGTCTGGCTCATCCAGGTGGTCAGCGTGGCATTGATGCAATGGTGGTTGATGCCCACGGTGGCGTCTCGGTGTCGCCGCTGGCTCGATCCGGTCGACGGCGCCGGTTTGCGAATCAGCCTGCGCGGTGCCGCAGTGGCCCTGACGGTCTACGCCACGGCATTGACGGTTTTCGCGACGGTCGAGTGGCTGCAGTACTGGAATTGATGTGGCGGATCGCCTGACGAGGCTGCCCAGCACTGGGGCGTGATCGCCGTCACATCGAAATGCTGCCGTGACGCAGGTCGCACCGCCGCAGCGCATTGCTCAGTGTCTTCTAAGGTCGACCTGGCTTTCGGCTCAGGTTTGGGGCGAAACATGAGCTTCGAATCTCGAAAAGGGAGGCGATCAACGCCCATGTCGACCGTTTACCTGAGCGGATGGCTGATTACCACGATCATCGCGGTGATCGCGGCCGCGAAGTTTGCCGCCGGTCACCAGTTGCCGCCCATCACCCGCGGTGGGCTCGCCGTCTTGGCGGGCGCGGTGTGGCCGGTTGTGCTGATTGCCGCAATCCAATTTGCTGTTATCGCGCTACTGGCGGGCGGCATGAGCGCAGTCAGCCGGAACGAGCCGGAGTTGCGCGTCACAGACGAAGCGGAGCACGCCGACGATCTGGTGCACACCTAGTTTCCGGTGCGAGTCCGGCACGTTGTCCGCGGATGAATGGGCGTGCGCTTGCGCCTAAGCAGGCTCCGCCGCGCTCGCGTCGCTGCGGGCTTCGATGGCCTTGACGCTGTGGACGAACGCCTTTTCCAAGGAACGCTTTCCGACGGTTCCGAGCACGCCCGCGAGCACCCGTCCCTTGAAGTTCTTCCCCTCGCGAACTATGACGACGTCTACGTCGGTCGTTCCGTTGGACTGCTGCCTCAGCGTGTAGGTGTAGCCGGAAGCACCGCCAAACATATTGGAGTCGGTTGTAACGAGCTTGACCTCGTTGGGCTCGGACCAGTCGTAATGCAGGCGTTCCCAGATTCCGCCCGACCCTTCGGTGACATCGGCCTCGCGGGTGCCTTGGTGATGCACTTCGAGGTACCCGTCGGCGCTGTTTGGAAAGAGCTCTGAACGGCCGGGGCCGAAGTCGGTGAGCCCGGCGATGAACTGCTCGGGAGTCGAGGTTGTCGCCTGGTGGAAGTGGATCGTAGACATCGCGTTCTCCTTGCTTGTGTGAGCTGATCGTTCGACAACCATGAGCGCACCGGACACGTTGGGAATTCCTGCTTGGGATCACCATGGGGGGCCGGATTGACCCTGGTATCGGCAGGGACACCCTCACTATCGGGAGGGTTGCACTGACGGCCTGCACTGGCGAATCGTCCGTGCCGCACTAGGCGGAAACCGCGTACAGCTGCCAATCGTCGGGGACGCCCTTGAGCGCGTGTACGCCGCGGTCTGCGAAGCTAATACCTGAGCCGATGACCAGATCCTTCACCGTCCTCGAAGCGAGGAGCTCGTCCCTAGCCGCGAGGTCGCAGACACGTCGGGCAATTACAACACCGAGGCCGGTGATGTCGTCACCGCGCAATTCCACCTCTCCGGTGTGCAGCCCCGCCCGGATGTCGAGCCCCAGCGGCTTGGCGCCCAATGCGATCTCTTGCGCACACGTGATCGCGCGAGCCGGACCGTCGAACGTAGCCAACAATCCGTCGCCCGTCGTCTTCACGAGGCGACCGCGATGGCGGGCGATGCGCCGCTTCGCGACGTCGTCGTGTCGGTCAAGTAACTCTCGCCACCGGTGGTCGCCGACCCGAACGTCCGTCTCGGTCGACGAAACGATGTCGGTGAAAAGCACCGTCGCGAGCATCCGGTTGGTCGCCGACGACGGTGCGTCGCCGGCGAGGAATGCAGCGGCCTCCGGGAACAGACCCTCGGTGTTCCAGTCCCCGTGGAATGCTCCCGGGATCTCGACGAACTCCGCGGACGGGATGTGCTCGGCGAGCCAACGGCCCAGCTCGACCGGCACGACTGGATCACCCTGCGCATGCAGGACGAGCGTGGGAACGCTGATCGCAGGCAATGCACTTCGCACATCGATTTCGATGTTCGACCTCATGATCTCCGCGACCATCCTTGGCGTGCACGCGTTTCGCTCATAGCGCGCCACGATCGGCGCCGCCTCGGGCGGGATGTTCTGCACGACCAGGTTGAGGCCCTTCCCCGTGCCCCAGTCCTCGGCCAGGTAGGTGGCGACCGCCTCGGCGGCTTCCCAGGGCACACCGACGGGATAATCGGAGTCGTATGAGGCGCGAGCGAACGTGCCGTACAGGCAGAGCTTCGTCACGCGGTCGGGATACGTTGCCGCGAAGAGGATCGCGAGGGGACCGCCCTCCGAGATACCGTAGAGCGCGGCACGCTCGATCCCTGCTGCGTCCATCACCGCCCGGATGTCATCCATGCGGTCGGCGAAGCTCCCGAACCCGAGCGATCGATCGGAAAGGCCGGTGCCGCGCTTGTCGAACGTGACGACGCGCGCGAAACGAGCCATGTCGTCGACCGGGTTGCAATAGAACGGAATGTCATCCAGCAGATCGAGATGAGATACGAATCCGGGTACGAACACGATGTCGACGGGACCGTCTCCCATGACCTTGTAGGCAATGTCGATTCCGCCGACGCATCGGGCGTACCGAATGTCTCCACCGCTCGCCATAGGCCTGCCTCCGGACGAAGGATACTGCGCCAAAGCGATAATGAATGGCCGCAGCGACGATCACAACACGAGAGCCGCCGTCTCTGCGGTCCCCTTTAGGCAGGGCATCACTACTAATCCACCGCGCGCGACGACTTTCTGGTGGAGGCCCCATGGCACGAGAAATGCGCAGCTGTGGCCGCGTTCGTGACCGTCCTGGCCGCCATCGTGCTGGCATTTGCCGTGATCGGTGAAAATCGAGAAGTGCACCGTTCACGGTATGCGGCGCCGTAGCCTCGACGTTGGCAGCGGCGCACAGACCACCACCAACAGGAACTCGATTGGGGGCTGATTCGGTGTTTCCTGACGGGACAGCGGTTACTCCAGCGGCAGGCCATCCTCAGGGGCCTGAAGATCGTGAAGAGCATTCGCCACGGACACCAGGTGCCGATCCGGTCCCGATGGGCCAACGTGGACACCGCGGCGATCCGATGCCGCCGGTACTGCAGCTCGAGCGCGTCAACAAGAAGTACCGCAGGGGCGACGAGCAGGTGCACGTGCTCGTCGACTTCGACTTCACTTTGGACGCAGGCGAATTCGTCGTCGTGACCGGGCCATCTGGGGCCGGCAAGTCGACCCTCCTGCATATCGCCGGCGGCCTGGACGCGCCGGATACTGGCACTGTGGCCGTGGCCGGCCAGGACGTGTGGGCGATGAGCGCCGGCGCGCGCGCGGCGTTCCGGCGGCGCAACCTCGGATTCGTGTTCCAATTCTTCAACTTGGTACCAACGCTGTCCGCGGTCGAGAACGTGTCGTTGCCGCTGGTACTCGACGGCATGCCGGCCCGGTCAGCGGACGCAAGCGCCGAGGAGCTACTACAACGGGTCGGGCTCGGCGACCGGGCCCGACACCGGCCGGCCGAACTGTCGGGCGGACAGATGCAACGGGTGGCGGTGGCGCGTGCGCTTGTGGCGCGGCCATCCATCATCCTCGCCGACGAGCCGACCGGAAACCTGGACAGCCACTCGTCGATCGAGGTCTTGGATCTCCTGCGCTCGTTGTCAGACGAAGACGGCGCGGCGGTCGTCTTGGTGACACACGACCAGACCGCCGCGGGCTACGGCTCCCGCGAGCTGCACCTTGTCGACGGGCGTGCGCAGCCCATCGACGCCGCCGCGCCCATCGCGGAGGGGTGATGCAAAGACTGCGCGCCGGATGGCTGTCTTTCCGGCGAATCCACCTCGCCGCGTTGATCGCCGACTGGCGCCGGACGCTCCTGAGCGTGATCGGCGTCGCGCTGGGGGTGACGGTGGTACTTGGGACGTTGATTCTCAAGTCCGAGCTCGGCCGCCCGTTCGACTCATTCGGTCCCTCACTCACCCACGCCGCCGCCATCGGGGTTGTCGAGGTCACCCCGAACGTCAGCGGCCGGTTGCCGATCGAGACGGTCAACCGTCTGCGCGCCGAGGTGCCAGGGGCGGAGGCGGTCATCCCGATCGTCGCCGGATTGACGCCCGTGGACGGCCCCAGCGGCAGCGGAACACTTCCCACCCGCCCACCCCTGGGCTTCTTCCTGCTCGGGGGATCGTGCCAGATCGAGCTGCTGGTCGGCTCGTTCAACTGTGAGCAGCGAGCCCGCAACGAGAAGCCCGCCGACGGCCCCGGCGTTCCACTGCAAGTTCCGGCGGTCATTGCCCAGCGCCATGGTCTACATCTCGGCGACGAGTTGCGTCTTCCCGGCCTGCCTCCAGGTTCGGCGCACCTGGGTTGGACGTTCCCGGAGTTCGGCCGCGTCGAGGGCATCAACGACGGCTACGTCCTGCTAGCCCCTTCCGTGGACGTCGCCGCGAGCATGCTCTCCTCACCCGGCTACGCCACGGCTGCGTTCGTGCTGCCGAGGTCGGGTGCTGAGATCACGGCCGACGTCGACCGCGTCATCGCCGGCGTCGCGACGGCGGGCCCGCCTCGGCCGCACTTGCCGGCCATATTCGAAGGCGCCACACAGAATCTCAACCTGACCGCGCTGGCCGGCATCCTCATCGGCGTCCTCATCGCCGTGAACACGATCCTGCTGGCCGTGGAGGACCGGCGGGCGGTGATGGGAACGATCGGCGCGATCGGCGCAAAGCCGGTTGGGTTGTTCGGCGGGATGCTCGGTGAGGGTGCCGCGGTGGGTCTCCTCGGGGGATTATTGGGCGTCCCAAGCGGTTTCCTGTTCGGGCAGTATCTGGTGGACAGAATCGGGCGATCCATGTTGGCCGGGTCCGGCGGCACCGTCACAGCGCACTTCACGCCGAACTTGATCGGGATGGGAGCAGCCGCGGGGATCGTCTGCGGAATCCTCGCGATGATCGGTCCGGCCACCAGATTGCTCCGGGACGGGCCGTTGGAGTCGATGGCGAGCGTCGGCGGAGTGCAGCGCGCGAGGAAGATCCCGGTGTGGCCGCTGTTCGTCGGGGTGGTTCTGCTGGCGGGCGCCGTCGTCGCGATGAAGATATTCGAGCGCGGATCGCTGCCACTGAAGGTCGGCATCAACAACCTGACGGTGGCGTTGTGCGGGGTGGTATTGGTGACGGTGTGGTTCGCCCCGCGTGGCGCCCGGGTGTTGATCGAGTTGCTGACGTTCGCGCGCCCCGCTTTGGGGCGTCTGCTGGGAGCCGATACTCGACGTTACGCGCTGCTGTTCGCCTTCTCCGCCGCGCTGCTCGCGGAGAGCGCCAGCCTGACCATCAGCTCGTACAGCATGCAGCTGCTCGGCACTAAGCAGGTTGCCGAGCAGAAATCTGACCGATTGCCCGCCGCCTTGTTGATTTCCGCCCAGTCGGTGTTCGATCAGCGGGACGGCCGGATCTCCGACGCCACGTTCGAGCTGGTGGCCGGCGCCGCCGACGGGCGGAGCGTGTCGTCGCGCTGGCAATCGACGATCTCGTCAGGCGCGTTGTCACGCTTGGTCGTTGGTGTCACACCCGGGGATTGGTACAGCCAAGCGCTGTATGAGCCCACCGAGGAGCTTGACCGGTTCTGGCAGGGGCTGCAGGCCGGGGAGATCGGTCTGAGCGAGATTGCCGCCAGCCGGCTGCGTGTCGCCAACGGCGACACCGTCGAACTGCCCACCGTCGACGGGCCGAAAAAGTATCGGGTGGCTGGAATCGTTCGTCCCCAGATGGTCAATGACGCTTCGGTGGGCGACATCGTTCTGGTCTCCGAAGGATTGGCGCGTACCGATTGGGCTGCCGTACGCGACCAGGTCGCGGTGGCCTATCCGTCCGCCGCCGAAGCGACCGCCCACCGTGACGATTTCCTGAAACTCGGTGCCGGATTATGGGTGTACGACGACGAGCGGTGGCGCTCCGTGGCCGCCGACGGGATCACCCGGTTCCTGCAGCCTCTGACAATCGCGGGGTACGTCGTGATGGCGGCTGCCGGTCTGAGCGTGCTGAACGTGTACGTGCTGGGACTCGTGCAACGCAGGCGTGAGCGAGCCGTGTTGCGGGCGATCGGGGTGACCCCTGGGCAAGAACAGGCCGTGATCATCGCCAACGCCGCCTTGCTCGGCCTGCTGGTCTCCGGCGTCGCCGTGCTCGGGGGTGTGGGCCTGACGTATCTGTGGTCGCTGAGCTCGCCGGTGTTCTACGGCTTCAAGATCGACTGGGGGGTAATGCCGTTGGCGCTGCGAACCGGAGTGGCAGCGGTGTTCATGATCGTCCTGACCGCAGCGGTGTATCCCCTGATCCACGCGCGTCGGCTGGAAACGGTCGAGGTGCTGCGCGCCAACTGACACGATGGTCGTTGCATTCTCGTCGACTATTCCCCACCCTCGATCATCGCCTCGGCCATCGAGATATGTCCTTCGAAGCCAAGCGATTCCGCCATCGCGCGGTAGCGACTCACCAAGTCCCGGTACGCAACATCGTCGCCGCGGGCGCGGGATAGCAGCGCGCGCAGCCGTAGCAGCGTGATCTCACGGATCGCCGACCCTTGGTCGTCGCACAGGTTCGCCAGCCGGTCGATCGCCTCTTGGGCTTCGGGTAGATCGCCCTCGGCGCCACGCTCCAGCAGCGTCTCCACCAGAACGAAAGGCGGCAGCGACTGATGCGAACCCCGCCCCTCGACCTTCCTGCGTGCCATCGGCACGCCGTATCATCCCGGTATCGAAGGGGTAGGTGGATAGAACATGCGCACGTCAACGGCCGCCCTCGGCTCGGCGGCGTTCTTCGTGGTTGCTCCCGGCACGGTCGTAGGTCTCATACCGTGGCTGATAACCCGTTGGGAGATAACGAGTTCCACACCGATCTTGCGAGTGGCCCAGGTTCTCGGCGTACTGCTGATCGTGGTCGGGCTCGTTCCCGTCGTGCATGCGTTCACGCAGTTCGCGAAGGCGGGCGGCACACCCATGCCGATCGCACCGACCGAGCGCCTGGTGGTCACCGGGTTCAATCGTTGCGTTCGCAACCCCATGTACTTCGGGCTGATCGTCGTCATCCTCGGTCAGGCGTTGCTGTTCGGCAGTGTTTGGCTGCTGCTGTACGCTGCGCTCGCGTGGGTCGTCACGGCGTCATTCGTCCGCCTCTACGAAGAACCCACGCTGCTGCGCCAGTACGGCGGCCAATACGAGGAGTACCGCCGCAACGTGCATGCCTGGCTCCCGCGCTGGCATCCGTGGAGCCCCGGCGTTGAGCAACAGCCACCGCCGTGAGCGAAATCAGAAGGGCGGCATAGGTAACAAGTGACCCACTCCGATACACCCGACACCCAACGCGACAGCGAAGCCGAAGCGATCAAGGCGGTGGTTCGCCGCAATACCGAACAAGTCCAGGGCCAAGGCGATTTCGCCCTGTTCGACGAATTGTTCGCCGATGACTTCGTCGACCACACCCCCCAACCCGGCACCACGCCCGACAAAGCCGGTGTTCGCGTGCTCTACAACCGTCTACGCGAAGCGTTTCCGGACTTCCGACCCGAGATCCATTGGCAAACCGTCGACGCCGACATCGTCACGACCTACAAGACCTACCACGGGACGCACCGCGGCGAATTTCTCGGCGTCGCTCCCACCGGCAAGACCATCCAGTTCGAGACGGTCGACGCGATGCGAGTCCGCGACGGAAGGATCACGGACCACTGGGGGGTGGCGAACCTGTACTCCGTTCTGCAACAACTCGGACAACTACCGCCCACCTGACCGCACGAAGGCCCGCTGTGGAGCGACGTGCGGATTCACCGAAACGCGTCGAGGCAACAATACTTTCCGGCGGCCCCAACGAACACGACTCACGTGACGATCGCGACTACGCCTGGCGCTGCGCCTCAACTTGGCCGAGTAACGCGCGCGCGGCCCACTCGACCCGTGCCTGCGATTCGTCCAGCGACATACGCCCTGTCAACACACCGGTGATGGCACTTGTAAGGGTGGCGTTGAGGGCAAAGTTCAAATTGGGGATGTCCTCGGCCGGAAACCCTTGCAGGAGAAGCTCGAACATCTCCGTGTTCGTCTGGTTCATTCGATCGAGCGTCGAACCGATGTCCGGATCAGTGGACGTCATGACCTGCAGCATCAGGGCTGTCATCTCTGGATTGCGGCCGAATGCCCGCTGGGCGCGGCGAAGGTACTCGAGTACTCCAGACAGCGGATCCCGCTGCGAAGACCGGCTGGCTGACAGGGTGCGACGAGTCAACCGCTCCTGCCAGTCCTCGAGTGCCGCGCCGAGCAGCTGTTCCTTGGACCGGAAGTACCGGTATGCGGTCGCAAGCGCTACGCCGGACCGCTGTGCGACGTCCCGCATCTGTACCGCCTCGGGGCCGACGTCGCCTATGAGATCGATGACCGCTTCGATGAGCTTGGCTCGCCGTATCAGTTGCCTGCTGGTCATGCTTTCCAGCGGCACGACGGGCGCGTTGGTGCTGGCCCCCGCCCCCCGCCCGGCACGTCGGGCATTTGGCGCCCCCCGATCGGCGGAGGTGTCGAGATGTGGCCCGGAGTGCGACACCTGGGCGGGGAAGTTGCTGTCTACGGCACGACCTCCGGTTCAGGCCCACTGGGCACAGGCTGCGGCAGCTAGAACGGGCTTCTCCCCCGCCACCTGTTTCTACGGCTCAACGAGCTGCTGTGAGCAAATCGTAGCAGGTGAAACCTCGCAAAGTGTTGACAAAAAGAAGAACAGTGTTTCACTATGAAGCGCATCTTGGGCGCTTTCGTTGCCGCCAACTTGCCCCGGACGGCTACCTCTTCACCGGGTCTTGCGGATTCTGCGCAACAGAATGGAGTCAGGAGAATGACCGGGTTTCTGGGTCAACGAGTCATCGACACGATGATCGCCTTTCCCAAGGAAGGCTTCGACCAGTACGACTTCATTCGTCGACAGACGAAGGACCGTGAGTCGAAGGAAGACCTCGAGTTCCCGGTCGAGTACATGTTCAAGGAAGTGCCGAAGGAACTGCCGACGAACGACCCCATCTCGGTCACGCTGCACGAGATGGACCGGTACGGGATCGAGAAGGGACTCGTCGGTGTCGTCGACGACACGTCCCAGCTTGCCCTCAAACGGCATCCGGACCGCTTCATTCCGTCCGGCGCCATCTTCGACCCGAACGACGTGGTCGGCTCCGTGCGCGCCATCCGTCGCGAGTACGAGGAGTACGGCATTCGCGCGACCTCGGTGTTCCCTGCCGGTACGTTTCCGCAGGTCCCCATCGACGATCCCAAGATGTACCCGATCTACTCCACGTGCGTGGAGCTTGGCATTCCGATCTTCGTCTGCGCCGGCGTACCCGGCCCACGGGTGCCCTTCGCGCCGCAGGAGGTGGCGCGCATCGACGTCGTCATGTTCGACTTCCCCGACCTCGTCTTCGTCACCCGGCACGGCTGCGAACCGTGGGAAGACCTCGCCGTCAAGCTGATGTTGAAGTGGCCGAACCTGTACTACTCGACGTCGGCGTTCGCGCCGAAGTACTACCCGAAGGCGATCGTCGACTACGCGAACACGCGCGGCGCGGACAAGGTCATCTATGCGGGGTACTTCCCGATGGGATTGTCCTTGGAGCGCATCTTCCATGACATGCCGTCGGTCCCCTTCAAGGACGAAGTGTGGCCGAAGTTCTTGTACGACAACGCCGCACGGGTTCTGGGTCTGGTGGACTGACGCCTCATGCCGTTGGCGATCACCGAAGAACAGCAGCAACTGGCCGACGCGGTCGGCCAATTCGCGGCGCGCCACGCGCCGGTCGACAAGACGCGCGCGACGTTCGAGGCCATCGCGTCCGGCGAATTGCCTTCCTGGTGGCAGCAATTCGTCGACAACGGCTTCCACGCAGTGCACCTACCGGAGCAGGTCGGCGGCCAGGGCGGCACGCTGATGGACATGGCCTGCGTGATCGAGGCCGCGGCCACGGCGTTGTTGCCAGGACCGTGGCTGTGCACGGCGACGGCCGGCGCCGTGGCGTTGTCCGCCGAGGCCGCAATCGATTCGACGGCGGAGGCGGTGCTGCTGAAGGACTTGGCGGCGGGCGCGACGGCGGCCGTGGTATTGCCCGACCACTCCGATTTCCGTGCCGTCGCCGACGAGGGGGGCTGGCGGCTCGACGGCTCGTCCGGTCTGACCCTGGGAATCTGTGCCGCGCAGCGGGTGATCGTGCCTGCGCGCACCGACGACGGCGGCGAACTGTGGTTCGTGGTGGACACCCAGGCGAGCGACCTGAAGGCGTTGCCGTACGAGGGCACGGACCTCTGCACTGACGTCGGCGTGCTGGACCTGGCCGACTACCCGGTGGCGCGGAGTTCGGTGATGCGCGGCGTCGACGGCGAACGTGCGCGTTGCCTCGTGGTAACGATGGCTGCATGCGCGGCGGCAGGAACCGCGCGCTGGTGCCTGGACGCGGCCATCGCGTACCTCCGCACGCGTGAACAGTTCGGCAAACCCATCGGGACGTTTCAAGCGTTGCAGCACAAGGCGGCAACGCTGTTGGTCAACGTCGAACTGGCGGAAGCGGCGGCGTGGGATGCGGTCCGTGCGGCTAGCGATTCGGTCGAGCAACACCGCCTCGCGGCGGCCGCCGCGGCACTCATGGCAGTGATGCCAAGCCCCGATCTGGCGCTGGACGCGCTGTTGATGTTCGGTGCGATCGGCTACACGTGGGAACACGATCTGCATCTGTACTGGCGGCGCGCCACCAGTCTTGCCGCCTCGGTGGGCCCGGCGACGCGGTGGAGTCGCGAAGCCGGAAAGCTCGCGCGCACGGTGGCGCGGTCGACGTCGTTGAAGCTGGACGACGTCGAATCCGAATTCCGTGCCGAGATCGGCGCGATCCTGGATCGCGCACTGACGCTGGACGACGTCGGCTCGTCGCGCGACGATGGGCTGCCCGGGTTCGAGATCGGACCGCGGCGTGACCTGTTGGCCGAAGCAGGACTGGTTGCGCCCCATCTGCCCCCACCATTCGGCTTGGGCGCCAACCCTTTGCAGCAGGTGATCGTCTCCGAGGAATTCGCCAAGCGACCCGACCTGATACGCCCTACGCTCAGCATCGCGGAATGGATGGCTCCGACCATCGCCGAATCCGGGTCGGCGCTTCAGCGCGACCGATTCATGTGGCCGACCTTGCGGGGCCTCCTGCAGTGGTGCCAGCTGTACAGCGAGCCGGGCGCGGGATCCGACCTCGCATCGCTGACAACTCGTGCGACCAAGGTCGAGGGCGGCTGGATTGTCAACGGGCGCAAGATTTGGACCTCGCTGGCCCACCTGGCCCACTTTGGGGCGCTGCTGGCACGCACCGAACCGGACGCGCCGAAACATCAAGGGCTGAGCTACTTCATCGTCGACATGACGACCGACGGCGTCGAGGTGTCGACCATCAAACAGGCCAGCGGCCAGGACGAGTTCAGCGAGGTGGTCTTCACCGACGCCTTCGTTCCCGACGACATGATGGTCGGCCAACGTGGCGACGGTTGGAGCCTGGCGGTAGGCGCGATGGCCGTGGAACGGACGGCCATTGGCGGGTACGTCTCGATCGACCGCGCGGGCGCGCTGCGCCGCCTGGCCGAGGTCGACGGTCCGGATCAGGATGCCGTGCTGCGGACGCTCGGAGAGCTCGAGTCCTACACCAACGCACTGAAGGCCTTGGTGACGCGCGAGACCCTACGGTTGGTCGCCGGTCAGGGTCCCGGACCGGCGTCGAGCATTGCCAAGGTCGCCATGTCCATGCTGCTTCGTCGGGCCGCCACCGCCACGTTGGCCACCAGCCGTTCGGCGATGCTCAAGGATCCGGATTCAGCGCGCTTTGGCACCTACTTCCACATGCCTGCGGAACTCATCGGCGGGGGCACCGCCGAGATTCAACTCACGGTCATCGCCCAGATGATCCTCGGTCTGCCCCGTAAGTAACACCACCGTGAAAGGACCTCTTGCCATGGCCGGACTCGACTTCAAGTACTTCGATTGCGACAACCACTACTACGAGGCGCTCGACGCCTTCACCCGCTTCATCGAACCCGAGTACCGCAAGCGGGCCATTCAATGGGCCCAACTCGACGGCAAGCAGCGGTTGTTGGTCGGCGGCAAGGTCAACCGGTTCATCCCGAACCCGACGTTCGACCCGGTCGCCAAGCCGGGAGCGATGGACGAGTACTTCCGTGGCCGCAATCCCAAGAGCGCAGACATGAACGCACTGTTCGGGGAATTGGAGCCGATTCCGGCGGCGTATCGGGATCGCGATGCACGACTGGCGTTGATGGACGAACAAGGAATGCAGGGCGCCATCATGCTGCCGACGTTGGGCGTGGGCATGGAGATTGCGCTTCTGCACGACCTCGACGCACTCGCGGCGACGTTCCGCGCGTTCAACCGGTGGATGGAGGCGGACTGGGGCTTCGCGTACCAGGAGCGGATCTTCGCCGCCCCGTACATCACGTTGTGCAGCCCGCAGAACGCCGTGCGCGAACTCGAGTGGGCGCTGGAGCGTGACGCGCGATTCATCGTCATGATTCCCGGTCCGATCACGACGGTTGAGGGCATGAAGGCGCCCGGAGATCCGATGTTCGACGAGTTCTGGCAACTGGTCAACGATTCCGGCATCACGGTGACCTACCACTCCGGCGAGACGTACTACGCGAAGTTCATGCCGGCATGGGGCGAGCCGGACTACATGATGTCATTCCAGGCGATGATCGGCTTCCGCAGCCTGTTCTCGGGCGATGCCTTGCAGGACACGTTCGCCAACTTCCTGCTGCGGGGGCACTTCCACAAGTTCCCGAACATCCGGATGGCATCCATCGAGAGCGGATCAGACTGGGTCTTCCACCTCTTCGAGAAACTGACCAAGGCGTACGGCCAGATACCGCACATCTATCAGGAAGATCCCCGGGAAGTGTTCCGACGCCACGTCTGGGTGTCCCCGTTCTACGAGGACGAACTCGCCAGCCTGCTGCAGTTGGTCGGCGTCGAACGCATCATCATGGGTTCGGACTACCCGCACGTCGAGGGCCTCGCCGATCCGAGCGCGTACATCAAGGACCTGGAGAACTTCGACTACACACCGGCACAGTGCCGAACGGTGATGCGCGACAACGGCTTGGAGTTGTCCGTGCGCCGGCCGGTGTGATCACGGCACGCTCGTTGCGGCCCATGTGGAGCGCTTGATGAAGATCGGGAAGTCCAGCTTGGCGGCCGCACTTCTCGAAATCGGCGAGGAGAACGCGGCGGTGCTGCTGATCCGTTCGCCGCTACCCGATCAGCTCGACACCGAGCGTGATCTCAGTGCTCTGACGCACCTCGGCTTGGACCCCGAGACCGTCGAGGAATTGGTCGCGACGGCAGTCGGAGCCCGCGGCGCGGCCGACGACGGCGACGGGGAGCACCTCCGCCACACGATTTCGCGCAGGTACGCCGATCTCGTTCAGCAGTGGGTTTCATCGCGCATCACCGAGCCCTCGTAACCACGGTCGACGCGTTCGCTGCCGATGCGCTACCCCGCGCTCAGGTGTACGCCACGTGGACGCGATCGATCTGGCCGTCGAAGGGGAAGGGCGCCTTGTCGTAGTAGTCCAGCGACACCGGTGAGCCGAGGCAGATGCCGACGTCGAAGCAGTCGTTGGCGGTGAACAGCAGCGGCGCGCTCACGGGCACCCGGCCCTTGGCGAGATCCTCCCCGCCGACTCGGATGGTGACGTCGAGCGGTCCCGCGGGGCGCTGTTCGGCATAGCGGGTTTCTACGACGATCGTGGTGGGGCCGGGCGGCAGTTTTGTGGTCGAGCGGATCTTGGTGCGGGAGAGGATGAAACAGTTGTACTCGTAGCACAGGTACCCATCGTCGAGGTAGCAGGTGACCCCGCCGGCAAAACCGCCAAGCGCATAGAGGACTCCACTCGCATGCGGAGGCAGGTCGGCTTCGATGGTGACGGTGTTGTTCTTGTTGCCGAGCGCCGGCGCGCAGAACTCGGGCATACGGGTGATGTGCCCGGGGAACTCCCACTCACGGTACGGCGGAGTGATTCGCAATTCGGGGTGGAAGATCGGCACCCACAGGCCACCGCCAATCGGCAGCACTTGGTTTCGGGCGGCTTCGATCGCGAAGAGTTCCCGCATCTGCGCGAGCTTTCCGGGCATCTCGGCGGCCAGGTCGTGGGCCTGGGACCAGTCCTCGTCGAGGTGATAGAGCTCCCAGCGGTCGTCGTCGGGTGTCCAATCGTGAATGCCCGGCGGCAATCCCGGCAGCCACGGCACCCGCGGACCGAACACCGAGGCCATCCAGCCATCGTGATAGATGGCCCGACTGCCCATCACCTCGAAGTACTGCGTCTTCTTGCCTCCCGACGCGGAGGGATCGGTGAGTGTGCGCGCGAAACTTGCTCCGGCTATAGGGATTTGGGGCACGCCGTGGACCATCAGCGGGGCCTCGATGCCCACGATCTCGTAGATGGTCGGTACCACGTCGTTGACGTGTAGGAAGTGGTCCCGCGGCACGGGGTCCGGCGCGACCTTCTTGGGCCAGCGGATCCCCAGCGGGTTGCGGGTGCCGCCCAGATGCGAGGCGAGCAGTTTCACTCCCTTGTAGGGCGTGCTGCCCGCCCAGCCCCAACCGGAGTGGTACTGGTTGTCGGTCTTCGGTGAGCCCAACACGTCAAGACCACCGAGCTGCTCGAGCGCGTCGATGTGCATCCGCGGGGTCGTCGGAATACCGTTCTGCGCAAGCAGTTCGGCGATGGTGCCGTCCTGGCCCTCGGCCGAGGAACCATTGTCACCCCAGATGTAGAGGAATACGGTGTTATCCCCGTAGCCGAGCCGGTCCAGCTCATCGACGATGCGTCCAACCTGGACGTCGCAGTGTTCGGCGAACCCGGCGCCCACCTCCATCAACCGGCGCTGAAACGGCCTCTCGTCCTCGGGGATGTCATCCCAGGCCTTCATTCGCTCGTCACGCGCGGTGAGCTCACAGTCCTGCGGGATCCAGCCCTTCTCCTTGGCGCGCTGGAAGACCCGCGCCCGGTAGGCATCCCAGCCGTCGTCGAACTTTCCGGCATAGCGGTCGGCCCACTCCTTCATGACGTGGTGCGGGCCGTGCAGGCAACCGCTGGCCCAATACATGAAGAACGGCTTATCAGCCTGCAGCGCCTTGTGGTTTCGCAGCCAGTCGATCGCGTCGTCGGCCAGGTCCTCCGAGAGGTGATAGCCCTCGTCGGGTGTCTTCGGCGGCGGCACCACCGTCGTGTTGCGCATCAGATGGGGCTCGTACTGCGAGGCCTCCCCCGACAAGAAGCCGTAGAAATACTCGAAGCCCAACCCGGTCGGCCAGTCTTCGAATGGGCCAGCGGCCGTGGTGTCCTCCGCCGGGGTGTTGTGCCACTTGCCCCAGGCGCCCGTGCTGTATCCATAGTCCTTGAGCACCTCGGCCACCAGGGCACTGCTGCGCGGGATCTTCCCGGCGTAGCCGTCCCAGTCGTTGGCCAGCTCGGCGATCTGCCCGTTGCCGATCTCGTGGTGATTGCGCCCGGTCAGCAGTGACGCCCGCGTCGGCGAACACATCGCAGTGGTGTGAAACCGGTTGTAGCTAACGCCTTCCGCGCAGATCCGGTCCATCGTTGCCGTGCGCACCTCTCCCCCGAAGGTCGTCGGCAGGCCCGGTCCCGCATCGTCGATCAGCACGATCACGATGTTCGGTGAATCCTCGTGCAGCCGCGGTGGGGTCACGCGTTGCGCGTACGTCGACTCCTGCAGGGTCCGCCCGGCAACGCTGGCCGATGGCGTCGGCGGAAACGGCAGCGTCGCACCGCCCGGCAGTTTCGGGGCCACGACCCCACCCGTTGATTCGTCATCAAGGTCTACATTGACGTCCGACATGGCCACTCCCCTGCTCGAAGCTGCGCAAGGCAGGCGCCGACACGGCCAACCCTGACTCACGACGCTCCGAATCTACTCCCCACGCCCCCTTCGGGCAGCGCGTTTGGACGGCCTGCCAGTAGGCTGTGAGCGCTCGTGGCGCAAGCAAGTCAGCACAGTCACGACTTCCACTAGAGTCGTTGTTGCACAACAGAATTGAACATCAATCGCAGCAACCCGTGCCAATTCAGACCGGACATCAAGCCATGGCTGCGTCTAGTCGGCCGTACGGCCGATCCACTCCGCTGCAGCGTCGTCCTTTGGTCGACCATCGGACCACGCTCACCACCGGCTCGGCGCCGAGCGTCCGAACCGCACTCTCCAGCCGGACGTCTTGTCGCTCGGCCGACGCCACGTCAGCGCTAAGGACCACCTCGTCCGGTGCGTCGGCAGCTCGCCGAGCCAGCGATGTCAGCATGAAGCCGGGTGCGGTGACCGCCTCTATGAGCTTGGACCGAATCCCGGATTCGGCATGGCGTTGGCACACCACTTCGAGGGTGTAGTCGACAGGCGTTACTTCACGTCCGGCCTGGAAGTGCAGCCGGTCCATCCGCGCTGCCAGCGGGTACAGAAAGCCGTTCGCGGCGACGATGATCACGGCCCCGGCAACGGCTTCACGCCAAGCCCACGCGCCCGCAAGCGCGCCGACCGCGGCCGTCGCCCACAAGGTGGCCGCGGTGTTCAACCCTGTCACCGACGCACCCTGCTTCATGATCACGCCAGCACCGAGAAACCCCACTCCGGTGACGATCTGGGCAACGACGCGCGTCGGTTCGACATCGCCTTTGAAGCCGTATGCGCCCAGAATCACATACAACGCCGAACCCATGCTGACCAGCGCCATGGTTTGTAGACCCGCCATTCGAGATCGCCATTGGCGTTCGACACCGATCGCGAGGCCCAGCACAGTGGCTAGGCCAACCCGTACCAACATCTCCACGGCCGGCATGTTCATGGGAGGGATTGTCCGCCGGTGGTTGTACTCCACGGCGGCATTTCGATATCCGGGTGACTCAGCTCCACAACGTGACGTGCACCTTGGGCCGGAAGCGGGTCACACCGACACCGCTCCCCCGGATCATCGCCTGCGTGCAGCGCGGAGTGGTGATGAAGCTGACCAGCTCCGAGACCGCGGGCTGACGCGCGGCCGGCAGGAGCGTCGACGCGCACCATTCACCCGAGAGCCCCGGTCCCCGTACGTGCGCCAGCCGTCCGGCCGCCAGGTCCTTGGCGACCGCGAACCCCACGGTGAGCGTCACCCCGCCGACGCGGCGAACCTCCTCCAGTGCGGCGGCGTCGCTCTGGAATATGCGTTGCCGCGACTCCGGGATGGCCAGCGTGCGCAGCAGCGGGGCGATCTCGCCATCGACACTGCCGGCGGATGGCCCCAGCATCCACTGCTGATCGCGCAAGACCGCGGGTGTGACCGCGCCACCGGCCAGCGGATCGTCGGGTGCCGCGACCGCGATCACCTGATACTTCAGAAACGGCCGCACCACCAATGTGCCGTCGGGATCGGCCGGATCATTCACTGCGGGTCCGAGCGCGATGTCGACCGCCCGGCTGACGATCAGGTTCCGGAACTGACTCGTCGGGTGAACGCTGAGCTCCACCGAAAGATCCTTCGCGCGTGCCGAGAACAGCTCGATCAAGCCTGGTGCGGCGTGCTCGGCGAATGCTGCCGAGGAAGCGATCCGCAGCAGCCGCCGTCCGTGGGCGGCCTCAGTCACCTCGATCGCGGTCTGTTGCTGCAGGCCCAGGATCTCGACCGCCCGGCTCGCCAGGCGCAAGCCGCCGGGCGTGAACGCGATGGCGCGGGCAGTCCTGACGAACAGCGGGTCGTCGAGCTCCTTGCGCAGCTGAGCGACGTGCATCGACACCCCGGCGTCCGAGACGCCGAGCTCCTCGGCGGCTGCTCGCACGGAGCCCAGCCGCACCACTGCGGAAAAGGCCCGAAGCTGAGCCGGCGTCACGAAGCCGAGCCTACATCGGCGCAGTTAAGCGATCACTTAACTCGCTATTGACGCTGCGGTAACGCCGCTCCAAACTGGGTCTTCTTCCCAGGAAGGTCGTCGAAATGCAGGTACCTGGACCGTTCGAATATGAACGCGCGACGAGCGTCGACCATGCGATCGGATTGCTCGACCGTCTCGGGGAGGGGGCGATGGTGGTCGCCGGCGGACACAGCCTGCTGCCGATGATGAAGCTGCGCATCGCCAACCCCGAATACCTCGTCGACATCAACGACTTGGCCGCCGAACTCGGGTATGTCGTGGTCGATCCAACAGTTGTGCGGATCGGCGCGATGACCCGGCATCGCGAAGCACTGGAGTCCGATGCGCTGGCCGGCGTTTGCCCGATCTTCCGCGATGCCGAACGGGTGATCGCCGATCCGGTGGTGCGCAATCGCGGCACGGTGGGTGGCTCGCTATGTCAGGCCGATCCCGCCGAGGACCTGACCACGGTCTGCGGCGTGCTCGACACGGTCTGTGTCGCGCGCGGGCCGTCGGGGATCCGCGAGATCGCCATCGACGACTTCCTCACCGGTCCATACGAGACTTCATTGGCGCACAACGAGATTCTGGTCGAGGTCCGGATTCCACTGCGCGCCAACAGCTCCAGTGCCTACGCCAAGGTGGAGCGGCGGGTCGGCGACTGGGCGGTCACCGCAGCCGGATCGGCGGTCACCCTCGACGGCGACCACATCGTGGCCGCCCGAATCGGCCTCACCGCGGTCAATGGCGATGCCGCCGGACTGGCCGCCGTCGGCGAATCGTTGACCGGCCACCCCGCCACCGACGACGTGTTCGCCGATGCCGGTCGACGTGCGGCGGATGCCTGCGCACCAGTAACCGACGCGCGGGGCACCGCCGACTACAAGCGCCACCTCGCCAGCGAGCTGACGATCCGAACGCTGCGTAGCGCGGCCCAGCGGGCGCGCAGCTCCTCGTAGAAAGGCGAACCCCAATGCAGGTGACCATGACCGTCAACGGTGAGTCGGTGACCGCCGAGGTAGAACCCCGTATGCTGCTCGTACACTTCCTTCGAGACCAGTTGCGGCTCACCGGAACCCACTGGGGTTGCGACACCAGTAACTGCGGCACCTGCGTAGTCTCCGTCGACGGCGAACCGGTGAAGTCCTGCACCATGCTCGCGGCGATGGCCAGTGGCCACAGCATCCGCACCGTCGAGGGTCTGGAGGTCGACGGCGTGCTGGACCCGATCCAGGAGGGGTTCATGCAGTGCCACGGTTTGCAGTGCGGGTTCTGCACACCGGGGATGATGATCACCGCCCGGGCTCTGCTCGACCGGATCCCCGATCCGGACGAGCAGACCATCCGCGAAGCCATCTCCGGGCAGATCTGCCGCTGCACCGGCTACACCACGATCGTGCGCTCCGTTCAATGGGCCGCCAGGCACTCGAGCGGACGCACGGTCGAATCCGGTCCGTCCGAAAGCGATTTCGCGCCGGAAGCGCAGACGGACATCACACGCGGCGCCGACGGCGCCGAGCCGCTGCTGGAAGCCGGGAGCACATCATGACCACTCTGGAAGAACCGGTCGTCAACAACGATCAAAAGCCGTGCGGCCATGGCCGAATGCTGCGCAAGGAGGATCCGCGGTTCATCCGGGGACGGGGCAACTACGTCGACGATGTCACGCTGCCCGGCATGCTGCACCTGGCCATCCTGCGGTCCCCGTACGCGCACGCCCGCATCGTCGGCATCGACACCACTGCGGCGCAAGCACATCCGAAGGTCAAGGCAGTCGTCACCGGTGCCGACCTCGCGGAGAAGGGCCTCGCGTGGATGCCGACACTGTCCAACGACGTGCAGGCCGTGCTGGCCACCGACAAGGTTCGTTTCCAAGGCCAGGAGGTCGCGTTCGTCGTTGCAGAGGACCGCTACTCGGCGCGCGACGCGCTGGAGTTGATCGACGTCGAGTACGACCCGTTGGACCCGGTCATCGACGCGCGGAAGGCGCTCGACCCCGACGCCGCGGTGATCCGCACCGACCTGGACGGCAAGACGGACAACCACTGCTTCGACTGGGAGACCGGCGATGCGGCGGCCACCGAGGCGGCGTTCGCGAACGCGGACGTCGTCGTCAAGCAGGAGATCGTCTACCCGCGTGTGCATCCGGCGCCGATGGAGACCTGCGGCGCGGTGGCCGATCTGGATCCGGTGACCGGAAAGCTGACACTGTGGTCGACCTCGCAGGCCCCGCACGCGCACCGCACGCTGTACGCATTGGTCGCGGGCCTGCCCGAGCACAAGATCCGAGTCATCTCACCCGATCTCGGTGGCGGCTTCGGCAACAAGGTTCCGATCTACCCCGGATACGTCTGCGCGATCGTCGGGTCGCTGCTGCTGGGCAAGCCGGTGAAGTGGATGGAGGACCGTAGCGAGAATCTGACCAGCACGGGGTTCGCGCGTGACTACATCATGGTCGGCGAGATCGCGGCCACGAAGGACGGCAAGATCCTGGCGATCCGCTCCAACGTGCTTGCCGACCACGGCGCGTTCAACGGCACTGCGGCACCGGTGAAGTACCCGGCCGGCTTCTACGGGGTGTTCACCGGTAGCTATGACATCGAAGCCGCGTACTGTCACATGACCGCGGTGTACACCAACAAGGCACCTGGCGGTGTCGCCTACGCCTGCTCATTCCGCATCACCGAGGCGGTGTACTTCGTCGAACGCCTGGTGGACTGCCTGGCGTACGAGCTGAAGATGGACCCCGTCCAGCTGCGGTTGCAGAACCTGTTGCGGCCCGAGCAGTTTCCGTACCGGAGCAAGACCGGCTGGGTGTACGACTCCGGCGACTACGAGACGACCATGCGCAAGGCGATGGAGATGATCGGGTACGACGCGCTTCGTGCCGAGCAGAAGGAGAAGCGCGCGCGCGGCGAGCTGATGGGTATCGGTGTGTCGTTCTTCACCGAGGCCGTCGGCGCCGGGCCGCGCAAGGACATGGACATCCTCGGCCTGGGCATGGCCGACGGCTGCGAGCTTCGCGTGCATCCGACCGGCAAAGCCGTTGTGCGGCTGTCGGTTCAGACTCAGGGCCAGGGTCACGAGACCACGTTTGCGCAGATCGTCGCCGAGGAGCTCGGGATCCCGCCCGACGACATCGACGTCGTGCACGGCGACACGGACCAGACGCCGTTCGGTCTCGGCACCTATGGCAGCCGGTCCACCCCCGTGTCGGGCGCGGCCGCCGCACTGGTCGCGCGCAAGGTCAGGGACAAGGCGAAGATCATCGCGTCGGGCATGCTGGAGGCCTCGGTCGCCGACCTGGAGTGGGAGAAGGGATCGTTCCACGTCAAGGGTGATCCGGCTGCTTCGGTCACCATCCAGGACATCGCGATGCGCGCGCACGGCGCCGGCGATCTGCCCGAGGGCATCGAGGGCGGGCTGGACGCCCAAATCTGTTACAACCCGGAGAATCTCACGTATCCGTATGGCGCATACTTCTGCGTCGTCGACATCGATCCAGGCACGGCGGTGGTGAAGGTGCGTCGGTTCCTCGCGGTCGACGACTGCGGCACCCGCATCAACCCGATGATCATCGAGGGTCAGGTGCACGGCGGAATCGTCGACGGGATCGGGATGGCGCTGATGGAGATCATCGAGTTCGACGAGGACGGCAACTGCCTCGGCGGGTCGCTGATGGACTACCTGATTCCGACCGCGCTCGAGGTGCCGCACCTGGAGACCGGTTACACCGTGACTCCGTCGCCCCATCACCCGATCGGTGCCAAGGGCATCGGTGAATCGGCGACCGTCGGCTCGCCGCCTGCCGTGGTCAATGCGGTCGTGGATGCGTTGGCGCCCTTCGGCGTACGGCATGCCGACATGCCGCTGACCCCGTCGCGGGTGTGGGAGGCGATGCAGGGCAGACCGAGGCCACCGATTTAAGGACACGGCCAATGACGATCAGCGAGCGCGCCGGACAGTTGGTACGGGCCCGTACGCCGTTCGTCCACGCCACCGTGGTACGAGCCGAGCAGCCGACGTCGGCGCATCCCGGTGACGAGGCGATCGTATTGCCGGATGGCACGATCGAGGGCTTCGTCGGGGCCAGTGTGCGCAGAATTCGGTTCGTCAGGCCATCGGCTGCGCACTGCAGACCGGCGAGAGCGTGCTGCTGCGAGTGCTGCCCGATACCGACGAACACTTCCCGGAGACACCGGGCGCGTCGGTCGTCGTCAATCCATGTCTGTCCGGCGGCGCCTTGGAAATCTTTCTCGCGCCGTGGCTTCCGGCGCCATTGGTCGGAATCGTCGGTGCAACCCCGATTGCGGACAAGCTCGCACAGATCTGCGAGGTCGTGGGCTTCGACGTGCGGCGCGACGACAGCGAGAACATCGGGCAGTCGACCGCGGTGGTGATCGCCAGCCACGGCGGCCCAGAGGCGGCAGCGATTCGGGCCGCCATCGACGCGGATGTCGGCTATATCGGCCTGGTCGCCAGCAGAACTCGGGGTGCAGCGGTGCTGGCTGAGCTCGAGCTGTCCGAGGCCGAGCGGGTCCGCGTGCACACGCCGGTCGGGTTGGACATCGGCGCGAAGACCCCTGCGGAGATCGCCGTCGCGATCGTCGCCGAAATCATCCACGACATCCGCACCGGCGGTCTGCGGGTCACCGCGTCGGAATCGGTCCCACTGGCGACCGCAGTCGACCCGGTGTGCGGCATGACCGTCACGATCGGGCCAGACACCGACCATCTGCGGGTCGACGACGAGGACCACTGGTTCTGCGGACCGGCATGTCATGCGTCGTTCGCGGCGACGAGGGCGGACCGATGACACGGCGGTGGGTGACCGGCGTCGTGCTCGCGGCGGGCGGTTCCAGCCGCCTCGGTCGGCCGAAACAGCTGCTGCCGTATGCCGATACCACTGTGCTGGGGGCGACCGTCGACGTCGCGCGCGGCTGCGGCTTCGACCAGCTCATCGTCACGCTCGGCGGCGCGGCGGACGCGGTGCGTGAGGCCGTGCCGCTCGACGACGTCGACGTGGTCACCGTCGATGACTTCGGCTCGGGCTGTTCGTCGTCGTTGCGGGCCGCTCTGACACAGGTCGACCCCCAGGCGTCGGGGATCGTGCTGATGCTTGGAGACCAACCCGGGGTTTCGCCGTCGACCGTCGGACGGCTCGTAGCGGAGGGCTCCGCCCCGATCGTGGTCAGCCGATACGACGACGGCATCGGGTCATCCGTTCTGGTTGGGCCGAAGCATGTTTCGCGAACTCGCATCGCTACACGGAGACAAGGGCGTGTGGAAGCTCATCGAGTCCGGCCGATTCACGGTGCGGGAGCTTCCGGTCGACGGACCCGTGCCGCTGGACGTCGACAGCTGGGATGACTACCGGCGACTGCTCGCGTCGGTGTCGCGATGAGTGTCTTCGCGGACGTCGACGAGGTCGTCCGCCGGTTCGACGCCCACGACTATCTGCTCGACAGCGGCACCGCGTCGGCATTCTATCTGGCAGTCTCACTGGGACGACCACTGTTGTTGGAGGGTGAACCGGGCGTCGGCAAGACGACCGCGGCCAAGACCCTCGCGACTGTGCTGAACGCTCCCCTCGTCCGGCTGCAGTGCTACGAAGGGCTGACCGCCAGCGAGGCCCTATACGACTGGAACTACCAGCGGCAGTTGCTCAGCATCCGGCTGGCCGAGGCCCGTCACGCCACGATCGACGAATCCGACTTGTACACCGAGAGTTATCTCGTCGACCGCCCGATCCTGCAGTGTGTGCGCCACCGTGGTCCGACCCCACCGGTGTTGCTGATCGACGAAATCGACCGAGCCGACGACGAATTCGAGGCGCTGCTGCTGGAGTTCCTCGGTGAAGCATCGGTGACCGTGCCGGAACTGGGTACGTTCGTCGCCGAGCGCCCACCGATCGCGGTCTTGACGTCCAACCGAAGCCGCGACTTGCACGACGCGCTGCGGCGACGTTGCCTGTATCACTGGATCGAATACCCCGAGCCTGCCCGGGCGGCGGCGATCGTTCGACGCACCGTCCCCGGGGCGAGCACGCCCCTCATCGAACAGGCCACCCAATTCGTCGGCGCAGCACGAAATTTGGACCTCGACAAGCCACCCGGAGTGGCCGAGACGATCGACTGGGTCGCGGCGCTGGTTTCGCTCGACGTCGCGAACCTGGCTGCGCCCCAGACGCAGGCGACGCTCGGCGCGCTGGCCAAGACACCTGACGACGGCGCGACGCTCCGTGATGCGTTGGCCAGCAGCTCCACCGGCGCACCGATGAGAGGAATGAGCGAATGAAGATCGCCAACGAGTTCACGATCAGCGTTCCGGTTGACGATGCCTGGGAGGTGCTTACCGACCTGGCGCAGGTAGTGCCGCTGATGCCCGGTGCACAGTTCATCGGCCAAGAGGGCGACGACTACCTAGGCAAGGTCAAGGTGAAGGTCGGCCCCGTGACGAGTGAGTTCACGGGCAAGGCGCACTTCGTCGAGCTCGACCACGAACACCACCGGGCCGTCATCGACGCTCGCGGGCGGGAGGCGCGCGGCACCGGAAATGCGGCCGCCGTGGTCACTGCGCATCTGCGTCCCGAGGGCAACCTCAGCCACGTCACGGTCGACACCGATCTGAAGATCGTCGGAAAGCTCGCGCAATTCGGCAGCGGCATGCTTCAGCAGGTATCCGAGAAGCTGCTCGGCCAGTTCGTCGAATCCCTCGAGGCCAAGCTCGGCGGATCCGCCGTCGAGGCCGCCCCGCAGCAAGCGGCGGCGACGGAGCCCGTCGTGGCCGCCGCCACGCAGGCCCACAGCGCGGAGTCCGCCACCGCCGCAGCCGAACCGGCCCCGATCGACCTGCTCGAACTGGCCGGCGGCAAATCCCTGAAGAAGTACGGTCCCGTCGTCGTGGCCGTGCTAGCGCTGCTGCTGGCGTTCGCGTTGGGCCGGGCGTCACGTCGACACGGATGACCGCGCCGCTGCTGCTTCCGGGCGTCGACGTGGCGGCGTTCGCCGTCGCGCTGGTGGCGAAGGTCCGGGCCGCAGGAGTGGCGGTGGCGGCCAGCGGTCCGGCCGGGTTCGTTCAGGCGCTCCGGCAGCTGGCCCCGCGTTCGCGCAGCGAATTGTATTGGGCGGCAAGGCTGACGTTGGTGAACCGGGTCGAGGACCTGGTCGCGTTCGACGCCGCGTTCGATGCGGTGTTCGGTCACGTCGGAGTGGGACTCGACCCACCGGCACGACGTCTGCAACGGGGCGCCGCGGTGGCGCCGGCGCCCGGAGTGCGGACGGGTGACGGCCCGGCGCTCGACGCAGGTGGGCTGCCGTGGGTGACCCGACCCTCGGCAGTCGTCACGACGGAGCATCCCGACAACGCGGCGGCGATACCCGACGTATTGCCAAGCCGTATCGTCGCCCGCGCCGACGAGCCGTTCGAGCGGTTCGATGCCGGCGACCTCGCCCTGCTGGGGACATGGATGGAGCAGGCTACGGGACGCTGGCCGCAGCGCCGCAGCATGCGCCGCGAAGCGAGCCGGCACGGCAACCGGATCGACCTGCGCGAAACGATGAAGGCCTCCCGCTCGACAGGCTGGGAGCCGTTGCTCCTCGCGCGCACCCGGCGGCGGCGCCGTCCTCGCCGCGTCGTACTGGTCTGTGACGTCAGCCGGTCGATGCAGCCGTACGCGACGATCTACCTGCATCTCATGCGGGCGACGGCCTTGAGGCGCGCCCGGATACACCCCGAGGTGTTCGCGTTCTCCACGTCGCTGACGCGGCTGACGGCGATGCTGTCGCATCGCTCACCGGAAGTGGCTTTGACCCAGGCCAATGCCAAGGTGTCCGACCGTTACGGCGGCACGCATTTGGGCCGCAGTCTCGCCCGGCTGCTGTCCCCACCGCACGGCAACGCGCTGCGGGGTGCCGTGGTGATCATTGCCTCCGACGGGTGGGACGCCGACCCGCCGGAAGTGCTCGAACGCGCACTGACCCGGATTCGGCGGCGCGCCGAGCTGCTGGTGTGGCTCAACCCGCGCGCCGCCGATCCTCAGTTCCGGCCGCTCGCCGGATCGATGGCAGCGGCAATGCCGTTCTGCGACGTCTTTCTGCCCGCCCACTCCGTGACGGCGCTCCGGCACCTCTTTACGACACTGACCGATTACGAAACCCGACGTGGCAGCAGGTGACTGCCAGCCCACTCCAAACGAAACCGTCACGTCATCGCCTCGGCCCACGCCATGTGGCCCTCGAATCCGAGATCTGCGGCCCTCGTGCGGTAACGATCCCGATAGTCGCGATAGCCGACCGCATCGCCTTCTGCCTGTGCCAGCAAGGCCCGAAGTCGAAGCAGCCAGACCTCGTAGACGACAACGCCGGGTTCAACGGGCACGGCCGCAAGTTTCGCGATTGCAGTACGTGCTTCCCGCACATCGGCCTCGGAACCGCGCTGCAGCAGCGACTCCACCAATACCGCTGTTACCACACCCATCCAAATGACCGTGCCAGAACGGAGATCGGTGTCGACGACGGTCCGGGCCAACTCGATCGCGCCGTCAACATCGCCATGCCGGCCCATCTCCCGGGCCAGGTGGATATCTATCAATGACAGATTGTTCGGGATTGTGGAGCGCTTCCGTTGATCGGCTTCAGACAACTCTCGGAGGGATCCGAAAGCAGGTTCGCGCGCCGGACCCTCTGCATAGCAAAGTGCGATGGCGCGGGCCGCTCGAGCAATTTCGACGGTGATCTCTTCACCGAATTGCTCAGCAGCGGAGACTATTTCATCGATCTCGCCAATGGCGGTCGCTGAAGCCGTTAGCACACCGTTGGGGATTCCCATCAGGTAGACGATCCAGTACGTGCCCGAGCGAAATGCCGGCGGGACGGTAGAGATTACCTCCAGCGCCCGATCGAAGTCTTCTCGCCACCCGGGCAACGCCAGCCACCACCGGCCAGTACCACGTATCGCCGTGGCATTTGCCAATGGCGACACCGACATCAAGACGACTCCCGCTGGCGTGCCCTCGGTCAGTTCGACGACGCGGGTCGCCAATCGCAGAACGGTGGCGATCTTGCCCTCAGCCAGGACGGTGTTCAAATACGCGACCGACAGCCCCACAGTCAATGTCGGATCGTCGATCGAATCAAGAAGTGCAACGAGTTCTGTTGCGGGAATCGATGATTTGCGCGGACCCTCATCGAGGTTGGCTACCAGCGTGACTCCGGCCAGACCTATCGCCAGGGAACGCTGATCCGCTGCGAGGGCGCACAACTCCTTGAGCTCACTGAAGTGGATGTCAGCCCGGCCGCTGCGGATACGATATTCGTTGGCGCACAGCAGCGTCCGCGCCGCAATGCGCATCGACAGCCGGTCCGGTTCGTCGTCGGAAAGTCGGTCTGCGACGTGGCGGGCGCGCAGCCAGCTTGAGTGTGCGGCAGCGAAATTGCGGAACGTGTGCCAGGTTGCGGCGCGCATGTGCCATCCGAAGGCGCTACGCAAATCACCGGCCGCCTCCAAATGCTGGGCGATCAGCGCGGCGTTCTCGTCGACCGATCCACGCGCCTCGATCGCCGCCGCCAGCCGGCGATGCAGGTGCGCACGGTCGGACTTCAGTTGGGTCTCGTAAGCCACGGTACGGATCAGTGGATGTCGGAACGCGTATTCGGCGGGAGCGGTGAACCGCACCTGGTCGACCACCTCGGCGGTGATCAAGGACGGCAGGTCCGGATCGCCGACCAGGTCGGCCAGTAGGTCGGCGTCGAACCGCAACCCGACCACCGACGCCGCATTCAGCGTCTTTTTCGCGGTGGCCGGCAGGCGGTCGATACGCGCACCGATCGTCGCCTGCAGGTTGGCCGGGACATCGACATCGTCGACCGCGCCTCGCACCAGGTAGGCGCCGGGTTCGCCGTCCATCACCCCACGTTCGGCCAGATCGCGCACGATCTCTTCGGCGAAGAACGGGTTTCCGGCTGCTCGGGCGACGACACGTTCGACGAGCGCAACCAACGATGGATCCTCGCCGACCAGTTCGGTGGTCAACATCGTCGTGTGCTGCTCGCTCAGCGGCCGCAGCGCGATGGATTGCGCGCCGGGCACCCGGCTCAGCACACCGTGGTACTCGGGGCGGTAGGTGATCAGCATCAGCGAAGCGGTCTGCGGAACGACGGCCATGAAGTCGGCTAGCATCGCTTCACTCGCCGCATCGATCCAATGTGCGTCCTCGATGACGGCCACTGTCGGGGCTCGCGTGGCCAGAGCGGCGGCGTTGACCAACGACGTCAAGCGCCTGCGCCTGGCATCGGGGCCGATATCGGGTGAGGGCACCACGGGATCGCGGATGCCGAGCAGGTCATCGACGAGCATTAGATCCTCAGGGTCGGCGTCCGAGAGTCTGACTCGAATCTGTGCTCGGGCTTGGTCCGCGGGCAGGCCCTCGATGCCGGTGGTTGCGCGCATCAACCTCGCGACCACGTGGAACGGGATACCGGTGGCATGGGATTCGCAAAAGGTGGTGAACACCGGTACACCACGGGCGGCCGCGTGCGCCGTTACCTCGCGAACTAGTCGGCTCTTCCCGATTCCCGGCAGTCCCACGATGGTGACCACGCATCCCGCCCCAGCGATCGCTTCATCAAGGACTCCGGTGACCGTATTCACCTCCCAGGCGCGGCCGACCAAGGGCGCCTCACTTCGGCGACGGGGCTGATGCTCGGCTATGGCCAGCAGGCGACGTGCCGACACCAGATCGTCGCTGCCCTTGATGTGCACCCGCTCGGGCTCACCGAGGACCACAGCACCTTCGACCAGTCGCACGGTCGATTCGCTCACCATCACGCCACCTGGTGGCGCCGCCGACTCCATGCGTTGGGCCAGGCCGACCTGCTCACCGACCGCGGTGTAACTTCCAGTGCCGATCTCACCTGCGATCACCTGGCCAGAGTTCAGCCCGATACGAAGCTGCAGCGTGACGCCGTCGCGCCCGTCGACATCCGCCGACAGCGCGTCGATCTCGTTCTGCATGGCCAGAGCGGCCAGGCAGGCGCGAAAAGCATGATCCTCCAACGCGGTTGGTGCGCCGAAGACCGCCATGATGCCGTCTCCGGTGAACTTGTCCACCGTGCCGCCATACCGTTGAACCACTACGGCCGCGCGGCTGACCAGATCGGTCATGATCTCGCGCAACCGTTCCGCGCCCACCGCCGCGGCGATCTCCATTGAACGAACGACGTCGGCGAACAGCACCGTCACCTGCTTGTACTCCGCCGATTGGCTGGCCTGTGTGAGTGGCTTGCCGCACTCACTGCAAAACTTGGCTTTCCTACTCGACTGCGCACCGCAAGAATCACAGAACGGCTCCGTCGCGGTCATTCCACCGCCACCATCCCCGCTGGGGTTCACGTCCGTATCGTTTCACTGCTGGTCCAACGATGTCCGTCGTATCGTCATGCTCGGCAAGAGCACGCAAGACACCGGGTTGCCGACAATCAAAGCAGCGCACACGCTGCCGTTGTGCGACGTCTGTCTGCCCGCCCAGTCCGTGACGGCGCTGCGGCATCTTCTTACGACACTGACCATTTACGAATCCGGACGTGATTACCGGGGGCTGCCGTTGAGAAGTGCGGTCGGTGGAACTGACCGTCCTGCATAGGCACCCGACCGGGGCGCCGCCATTGGTCAACGGCTGCGGCGGATGACTCGAACGTCAGTGCGCGGCCGCCTTCTCGGCGCCGACCCCGGTCAACGAGCGAACCTCGAACTCCGCGTTGATCTCTGGGTCGCCGCGGTCCGGCGAGGTCAGCGTGCCGACGATGCCGAGGATGAACGCCAGGGGTATCGACACGATGCCGGGATTGGCCAGTGGAAACCAGGCGAAGTCCACGTTGGGCAGCATCGCCGTCTTCGCTCCGGAGACGGCGGGCGAGAAGACGATCAGCACGATCGTCGAGATCAAGCCGCCGTACATGCTCCACAGCGCACCGCGGGTGTTGAACCGGGCCCAGTACAACGAGAACAGGATCGTCGGTAGATTGGCCGCGGCGGCGACCGCGAAGGCGAGCGCCACGAGGAACGCGATGTTCTGCCCGTTGGCCAGGATGCCCAGTCCGATCGCGAAGATGCCCAACACCACCGCAGTAATCCGCGACACCCTCACCTGCTCGTCCTCGGTGACGTCGTGACTCTTCATCACGCTGGCGTACACGTCATGGGCGAATGAGGTCGACGCCGTGATCGTGAGGCCGGCGACGACCGCGAGGATGGTGGCGAAGGCGACTGCCGAGATGACGCCGAGCAGGACGACTCCCCCGAGCTCGAATGCCAACAGCGGCGCGGCGGAGTTCTGCCCACCGGCCGCGGCAAGGATGCGGTCCGGGCCGACGATCGCGGCGGCCCCATAGCCGAGTGCAAGCGTGAACAGATAGAAGGCGCCGATCAGAGCGATTGCCCACACCACCGAGCGCCGAGCCTCTTTGGCGGTCGGGACGGTATAGAAGCGCATCAGCACGTGGGGAAGCCCGGCGGTGCCGAGCACCAACGCGAGCCCCAACGACAGCAGGTTGAGCTTCGAGGTGGTCGATCCGCCGTACTGGGCACCCGGCGCCAGTACGTCGCGGTTGGCGACGGCCTCGTTGGCCGATCCGGAGATCGCGGACTGCGCTGAGCCGAGGATGCTCGAGAAGTCCAGCCCGAACTTGGCCAGCACCATGACCGTCATGATCGCCGCACCGCTGATCAACAACACGGCCTTGATGATCTGGACCCACGTGGTGCCCCGCATGCCGCCGATCAGCACGTAGACGATCATCAGCACACCGACCACCGCGATCACGATGCTCTGGCCCGTGCGTCCCTTGATGTCGAGCAGCAGCGCGACCAAACCTCCGGCGCCTGCCATCTGCGCCAAGAGATAGAACAGGGACACCGTCATCGTCGACGTCGCAGCGGCCAACCGTACGGGCCGCTGCTTCAGCCGGAAGCTGAGCACGTCAGCCATGGTGAATTTTCCTGTGTTGCGCAGCAACTCGGCTACCAGTAGCAGCGCCACCAGCCAGGCCACCAGGAAACCGATGGAGTACAGGAAGCCGTCGTAGCCGTAGACGGCGATGGCGCCTGCGATACCGAGAAAGCTTGCCGCCGAGAGGTAGTCGCCTGCGATGGCGATACCGTTCTGGGGGCCGGTGAAGGCACGTCCTCCGGTGAAGAACTCCGCGGCGCTGGATTTCTTGCGGCCCGCGCGGATCACCACGAAGAGCGTGATGAGGACGAACACCGCGAAGATGGCGATGTTGGCCACCGGGTTGCCGACGGTTTGGGCTGCGGCCAGGAGTTTCATGATGCCTCGCTTTCCAGCTTCGAGCGGATGGCCTCGGCGCGCGGGTCGAGTTCCTTGTTGGCGAACCGCACGTAGAGTCCGGTGATCACGAACGTCGTCACGAACTGCCCCAGGCCGAGCAGCAATCCGACGTTGACGTTGCCCATGACCTTGATAGCCATGAAGTCGTGCGCGAACGCGCCGAGCAGCACGTAGGTCGCGTACCAGACCAGGAAGAACGCGGTCATCGGAAACACGAAGCGGCGCAGCCTGCTTCGCAGTTCCTGAAACTCCGGACTGTGCTGGGTGGCGATGTAGTCAACGCGGGGCGACGACAACGCATCCCGCTCTGGAAGATTGGTTCGGGACACGGGTGTACTCCTGCCTCGGCTGTGGCCCGGCTCGGGCCGGCGACTGCTTGAGACCCTCCTCACATATCGCCGCGGTGTCGACGGCCATGCGGTCAAGCCGTCGAGCCGTGCGGTGAGCGGTTGTTCGGGCGCGACGAACGGCGGCGGGTCAGTCGCCGGGAACGCGCTCCACGCTCATGCCCAGACGTTCGGGCAGGTGCATTCGCGCGAAGACCCGCGCGGTGTCCGCGGGCACGGAGCGCCGAGTCAACCGGCTGGCCATCATCATGGTGATGAACGCCAGCGGAACGCTGAGCGCGGCGGGATAGCCGGCGACCACCGCCGGCCAGCCGCCCAGCAGGTCGTCGTCGATTCCGCCGCCGAGCGTCAGCGCCGCCGCGGCGCCGGAGACGATGCCACCGGCCAGCAGCCCGCAGACCGCGCCGACCGCGGTCAGGCCCCGCCACCAGATCCCGAGCACCAGCAGCGGGCACAGCGTGGACGCGGCGACCGCGAATACCAGCCCCACGTTGCGGGACAGCTCGAGCGTCGATGCCGCGAGCGCCAGTGGCAGTGGCAGCAGGCCACCAATCAGGGCCGCCGTCCGGAAGTCGCGCACCCGGCCGCGCAGCACGTCGGTGGCCACCGCTCCAGCGATGCTGACCAAGAGGCCCGACGAGGTGGCCAGGAAGGCGGCGATCGCCCCGGCCGCGGCCAGCGCGGCCAGCAGTTGCCCGGTGGGACCGGCAATCGCCGCTTGCGGCATCAGCAGCACCGCCGCATCGGCGGTGCCCGTGATCAGCAGTTGGGGAACGTAGAGCCGCGCGAAGACGCCCATCAGGGTCGGGAAAGCGTAGAACAGCGACAGCAGCGCGATCACCGCCAGCGCGGTGCGACGCGCCGCTCGCCCGTCCGGGTTGGTGTAGAAGCGCACCAGCACGTGCGGAAGTCCCATGGTGCCGAGGAAGGTCGCCACGACGATGGACAGCACTTGGTAGAGCGGGTGTGCGCCGCCGAGCCCACCGCCCGAACCGATCCATTCCTCCCCGGTGCTCGGCGCACCGGCGACGACGGGCGTGGCCGCGCCCGCGGCGAGCGTGATGGTGGTGCCTGCGCCCAGTGTGTGTGCTCCCGGCGAGGCGATCGACGCGTCGCTGACCGACCGGCCGTCGAGGGTGCCGCTGACGGTGATGCCGTCGGTCTCGTCCACCTGGACGAGGACGTCGGTTTCGATCGCGACCGTGGTGCGCGCATCGACGGTCGGCGGCAGCGGCCCACCGAGCGTGGGGGGATCCGAGAGGAACAACGCCACCAAGACCAAGGCCGGGATCGCGATCGCGGTGAGCTTCAGCCAGTACTGGAAAGCCTGGACGAACGTGATCGACCGCATGCCGCCACCGACGACGTTGGCGATCACGATCGTCGCGACCGCCACCGGCCCGATCCAAAAGGGCAGTCCTAGAAGGGTGTTCAGCGTCAGGCCGGCACCCTGGTACTGAGGCACGAGGTAGAGCACGCAGATCACGACGACGAACAGCATCGTCGCCGTGCGAAGCCGGGGCGAACCGAGCCGGAACTCGGTGAAGTCGGGCACCGTGTATGCACCGGAACGGCGAAGCGGCGCGGCGACGAACATCAGCAGTCCGAGGTAACCCGCGGTGAATCCGACGGGGTACCACAGCGCGTCGGCGCCGTATTTGGCGACTAATCCCGCAACACCGAGAAACGATGCCGCCGAAAGATATTCGCCTGATATCGCGGCAGCATTCCAGCGTGGACCGACGGTGCGCGAGGCAACCAGGAAGTCCGACGTCGTCCGCGACAGCCGGCCTCCGTAGATCCCGAGCGCCACGGTGGCAACTGCGGCGACGAGCAGTGCCGCCGCGGTGAGTGCAGCCGACGAGGACCCCGTCACGGTTCCTCGTCGACCACGCGGACGAAGTCACCCTCCCCCTGCTCGGCGAGCCGCACGTACAACCGGCCGACGCCGTATAGCAGCGGATACGACAGCATCGCCAGCACCAGCCAGTTCAACCTGAGACCGAACACCGACGTCGTGATGAGCGCCGGGAACAATTGACCGCTCATCAGGATGGCGATTACCGCCGACGCGACCACCGCTGCCAGCCGCAGCGCGAGCCCGAGTTGAGCACGCACCAGTCCACGGACGAGCGCATCGCCGACCTCGGTCTGTTCCTGGACCTCGACCCTGGTGCGCACGATGCGGGCTCCCCGTCGATGGGCGAGCACCACGCGTTCCCGCGGCGGTCGCGGGTTACTCATCGCCGCGCACCGAGCGGTAACCGCGCAGCGGGTCCCGAATCAGCCGGTCCCGCAACTCGCGCACCTGGCGACGGCTGACGGGCAACTCCACGGCCGGTGAGGCGCCGTTGGCCCGTAGCCGCACCGTCACCGAACCGCCCGTGGTGCGCATCCCGGTCACCATCGGCAACGACACCAGATATGAGCGGTGCACGCGTTGGAAACCTGCATCCGCCCATCGGGTTTCGAGCGTGCTCAACGGTATCCGCACCAGATGGGCACCGGATTCCGAGTGCAGCCGGGAGTAGTCGCCCTCGGCTTCCACCCACCCGATGGTGTCCCGCCGTACCAGGTGCGTGATCCCGCCCAGTTCCGCCGGAATGACGTCGGGGTCCCGGCCAAGGTCCTCGGTCGGCGCAGCCCGTACGGGCTCAGCCGACCGAGTCGCCGTCACCCGGCGCACGGCCTCGTCGAGCCGGTCGCTTCGGATCGGCTTGAGCAGGTAGTCGACGGCGCCGACGTCGAAGGCGGCGACCGCCTTGTCGTCGTGGGCGGTCACGAACACCACCGCAGGCGGCTGGGCGAAGTTCGACAGCACCGCGGCGAGTTCCAACCCAGACAGCCCAGGCATGTTGATGTCGAGGAACACCGCATCGATTCCGCCGTCGTGCAACTCGCGCAGCGCGAGCGTGGCGTCGGCCGCGGTGCGCACCAGGCCGATGGACGGGTGCTTCTGCAGCAGGTAAGTGAGCTCGTCCAGAGCCGGCGCCTCGTCGTCGACGGCGAGCACGGTCATCGCTTCACTCATGCGCGATCCGCTCCGCTTCCCGCTGGGCGCTCATGCCAAGGCACCTCCGCTGGCCCGCACACCAGACCGGAACTTCGGTACCCGCATGAGCACCTTGGTGCCGGTCCCGATCGCCGTCTCGACCACCAGACCGTAGTCGTCGCCGAACGCGGCCCGCAGCCGATGATCGACATTGGTCAGCCCGACGTGAGCCGACTGGTGACCGGAGCCCGAATCGGCGAGTGCGTCGGCGGGTCCGGAGCGCAGGAGCTCGGGATCCATGCCCACGCCGTCGTCCTCGACGGTGATCGTGCAGTCGGTACCCGCGTCCCGGGCGACGATTTCGATCGAACCACCGCTTCGACCCGCAAATCCGTGGCGCACCGCGTTTTCCACCAACGGTTGCAGCGCCAGGAACGGCACCACGACGTTGAGCACCTCGGGCGCCACCTGCAGCTTGATCTTCAACGCGGCGCCGAATCGCGCACGTTCTAGGCGCAGGTAGCGGTCGATGTTGTGCAGTTCCTCGGCCAGGGTCGTGTACTGCCCGGCGGCACGGAAGGAGTATCGGGTGAAGTCTGCGAAGTCGAGGATGAGTTCACGGGCGCGGTCGGGGTCGGTGCGCACGAATGAGGCGATGGTGTTCAACGCGTTATAGATGAAGTGCGGACTGATCTGCGCCCGCAGCGCAAGCACCTCGGCGCGGCCGAGCCGTGCGCGGGACGCGTCCAACTCCGCAAGTTCGATCTGGCTGGACGCATAGCGCGCCACTTCGCCGACGGCGCCCATCATCCCCGGCCCAGGCGTGCGGGTCGTCACCACGACGAGCACCCCGATGACGCCGGTGCCGTCGGCGATCAGCGGTTGCGCGATCACCGCCGGTTGATGGCCGGTCAGCGTCCGTCGCTGACCGGAGATCGACTCCTGGGCCGCACGTTCGCATGCGGCGACGACCTCGGGCGCCCAGATGCGGTCGTCGGGCGGATCGCGCACCAGCAACCCGCCGTCACCGTCGAACACTGCGATGCCCTCACCACCGGTCAAATCATGCAGATGCGGAGCGGCCGCGCGCGCCGAATCCGGGCCGAGCCCTTCGCGCAGCGCGCGGGCCGCGAGGGACGCGGTGTGCAGCGCCTCGTGGACGGCCCGCTCCGTGGGCGTGGCGACGACGCGGCGGGTCCGCACGACGAAGGCCGCGGCGGCCAGGCCGGCTACCGCCAGTACTGCCACGACAACCATCAGGACCGGACCTGACATCTCACCTCACTCGAACGACCGTTCGGCCGATCGCATAGACCGGTCGGCGCTGGATTGAAGCCGCTCGCAGACCAGTGTGACGCACGACCGTCGGGGAGGGATTTCGTAATTACGCTCACACCGCATGAACGACACATGCACCGACGCACCCGCGACCTATGCGCCGTCCCCGGAATTCGCCACCCAGGCCAACGGGACCGCCGATCTGTATTGGGAGGCCGACGTCGACCGATTGGGATTCTGGGCCAAGCAAGCCGCGAGGCTGTCGTGGCAGACACCGTTCACCGACGTGTTGGACTGGTCGGAGGCGCCGGTGGCCAAGTGGTTCGTCGGAGGCAAGCTCAACGTGGCCTACAACTGCGTGGACCGCCACGTCGAGGCGGGCAACGGTGATCGAGTGGCGATCCGGTGGGAGGGCGAGCCGGTCGGCGACAGCCGCGCCATCACCTATGCGGAGTTGTTGCTCGAGGTGTCGCGGGCGGCGAATGCGCTGACCGAGCTTGGGCTGGTGGCCGGGGACCGGGTAGCGATCTACATGCCGATGATCCCGGAAGCGATCGTGGCGATGTTGGCGTGCGCACGGTTGGGGGTGCTGCACAGTGTCGTGTTCGCCGGATACTCGGCGTCGGCGTTGCGGGCGCGGATCTCCGACGCGGAGGCCAAGCTGGTGATCACCACCGACGGCCAGTACCGCCGCGGGTCGGCGGTATCACTGAAAGGCGCTGTCGACGAAGCGATCTCGGGCCCGACTTCAGTGCAGCACACGCTGGTGGTGCGCCGTACGGGGATCGACACGCCGTGGACCGAGGGCCGGGATCTCTGGTGGCACGAGACCGTCGATGTGGCCGCGGACGAGCACTCGCCGGAGGCATTCGACTCCGAGCACCCGCTGTTCCTGCTCTACACCTCCGGCACGACGGGCAAGCCCAAGGGCATCGTGCACACCTCCGGCGGGTACCTGACCCAGGCGTCGTTCACCCATCACCACGTGTTCGACATCAAGCCGGAAACCGACGTGTATTGGTGCACCGCCGACATCGGTTGGATCACCGGGCACACCTATCTCGTCTACGGGCCGTTGTCGAACGGCGTCACACAGGTGGTGTACGAGGGCACCCCGGCCTCGCCGAACGAGCACAGGCATTTCGAGGTGATCGAGAAGTACGGCGTCACGATCTATTACACGGCGCCGACGTTGATCCGCACGTTCATGAAGTGGGGTCGCGAGATCCCGGACGCGCACGACCTGGCGAGTCTGCGACTGCTGGGTTCGGTCGGTGAGCCGATCAACCCCGAGGCGTGGCGGTGGTACCGGGATGTGCTGGGCGCCAACAAGACTCCGATCGTCGACACCTGGTGGCAGACCGAGACGGGGGCCATCATGATCTCGCCGCTGCCGGGGGTAACGACATGCAAGCCGGGTTCGGCGACCAAGCCGATGCCGGGCATCTCGGCCAAGGTGGTGGACGATGACGGCAACCTCATCGAGCCCAGCCCCGAACTCGGGGAGCACGCGGCGGGCTATCTCGTGGTGGATCAGCCATGGCCGTCGATGCTGCGCGGGATCTGGGGCGATCCGCAGCGGTTCAAGGAGACGTACTGGTCCCGGTTCGGCGAGCAGGGCTGGTACTTCGCCGGTGACGGCGCTCGGTATGACCTCGACGGCAACATCTGGGTGATGGGCCGCATCGACGACGTGATGAACGTGTCCGGGCACCGGATCTCCACGGCCGAGGTGGAGTCGGCGCTCGTCGGGCATTCGCACGTTGCCGAGGCCGCCGTGGTCGGCGCCAGCGACGTGCACACCGGGCAAGCGATCGTCGCGTTCGTGATTCTCCAGGCTCACGCCCGCGATCGCGGCACCGAGATGGTCGACGAACTGCGGGCCGAAGTGGCGCGGGAGATCTCGCCGATCGCGCGCCCGAAGGAGATCCACGTCGTGCCCGAGCTGCCGAAGACCCGCAGCGGCAAGATCATGCGGCGACTCCTACGTGACGTGGCGGAGGGCCGCGAACTCGGTGACACCTCGACACTCCTGGACCCCAGCGTGTTCGAGGCCATCCGCGCCGCCAGGTGAGCTCGCAATATCGTTGCGGCCGCGATCGCTGCGGAGCGAAGCGAAACGACGTGAAACGACCTGCCGAGGCACAAGAGGGAGGTGTTGACGCACCGGCGCACAAGGGATAGACACCCCCACATTCGCGGCGAAGGATCTAGTCGAGACGACGTGACCGCCACATCGACTGACCAAGTGTCAGATGGCGGCCCGGCGAATACACGCGAGCCGAGGAGGAGTCATGCCCACTATCGATCCGACGTTCTACCGCAGCCCGGGCGACGCAGTCGCAGCCGCCCCCGAGCAACTCGCCTATGTTGCAGCGTTCGACCCCACCAGCCAAGAGCACGACGCAATAGCCGTGGTCGACTGCGACCCCAACACCTCGACGTACGGGCAAGTCGTTGGGTGGGCCGAGCTGCCGACGGCCGGTAACGAGCTACACCATTTCGGCTGGAACGCGTGCTCGAGCGCACTCTGCCACGAGGGGCATGGCCATCACGAGGCGCTCGAGCGGCGATATCTGCTCGTTCCGGGTCTTCGCTCGTCGACGATCTACGTCCTCGACACCAAGCCCGACCCTCGCAATCCGGTGGTAACGCACACGATCGAGGCCGGCGAGCTTGCGGCCAAGGCTGGATACTCTCGCCCGCACACGGTGCACTGCGGACCCGGCGGCATCTTCATGTCGGCGTTGGGTGGGACCGACGGCGCCGAAGGTCCCGGCGGCGTGGCTCTGATCGACCACGACACGTTCGAGGTCATCGAAACGTGGGAGCTGGACCGGGGACCGCAACTCTTGGCGTACGACGTCTGGTGGCATCTGAAGTACGACACCGTGATCACATCCGAGTGGGCGACACCGTCGATGATCGAGAACGGGCTGAATCCCGAGGACTTGCTCGGACGCAAGTTTGGACACCACGTGAACTTCTGGAGCATGTCCGAGCGGAAGCTGACCCAGCGCGTCGACCTTGGCGACCAGCACCAGATGGCCCTCGAGCTGCGCCCGGCCCACGACCCGTCCAAAGCGTGGGGATTCGTCGACACGGTAATCAGCGTCGAGGACCTCTCGGCGTCGGTGTGGCTGTGGCACAGGGACGGTGATCAGTGGTCGGTCGACGAGGTGATCAACATCCCGGCCGAGCCCGCCGACGCCGACGACCTGCCGCCCCTGTTGAAGCCCTTCGGTGCGGTGCCCCCGCTGGTCACCGACATCGATCTGTCGGTCGACGATCGCTGGCTGTACGTATCATGCTGGGGCACAGGAGAACTCAAGCAGTACGACGTCAGCGATCCGTTCCATCCGCGGGAGACCGCGTCAGTTCGGCTCGGCGGGATCGTGCGACGCGAGGCGCACCCGGCGGCCCCAGACCTGCCGCTGGCCGGTGGACCGCAGATGGTGGAGATCAGCCGCGACGGTCGACGGGTGTACCTCACCAACTCGCTGTACGCGGCGTGGGACGACGGGTTCTACCCCGACGGCGTCGGGGCATGGATGGCCAAGCTCGACGCCGACGTGTCCGCAGGGGGACTTGTCCCGGACAACCGATTCTTTCTGCACGGCAACGACTTCCGCGGCCTGCGGGTGCACCAGACCCGGCTCCAGGGCGGCGACGCGTCGAGCGACTCGTACTGCTACACAAGCTAACCGTCCGCCAGCCGAGGTCGATGCGTAGCCTACCCCGACCCCACGCTCCGCTTTTTGAGGCGGATGCCTCATGTGCCGCCATGGGTGTCCGGTAGACGATTTCTGCATGGATTTCTTCGACACCGCACGCGAAGCCACTCCCGCGATTCAGCGGCACCGTTGGGACAAGGTGCCAACAAACGGTCATGGGCTGCACGGACGCAGGCGAACAACGTTGGGAGGCAGTCATGTTTACTACCGATGAGCTAGCCACGATTCCGCTCTTCTCGGCTCTTGAGGAGAAGGCGCTCGAGTACCTTGCCGGCGAAGTTGAGGACATCCACCTCACGCCCGGGGAGTACGTGGCCCACGAGGGCGACGGTCGGGCCCTGGCGGTCGTGGTCGAGGGCAAGGCCGAGCTGACGAAACTGGTGAACGGCGTTGAGCAGGTGATTGGCGTCCGGCTTCCTGGTGAACTCGGAGGAGAAATCCCGATGACGCTCGGTACGCCGCTGCCGGCCAGCATGCGGGCCGTCGAACCGTCGCGCGTGCATGAAGCTGACCGTCGAGGTGTTCCACACGCTCGCGGCCATGGCCCCCGAAGTTTCCACAACGGTCGGTGCCGCCGCGCTGGAGCGCATGGAGATGCTCAGAAACGCCACCGCACAGCCGCTCGAGCCCGCGTTGTTCATCATCGGCCCGCGCGTCGACCCGGGAGTCCACGGCTGCGACAGCTTCCTGCATCGCAACCAGATTCCCTACGAACGGCTGGAGCCAGACGCTCCTGCGGCTGTTGCACTCGTCGGAGGCGAAGCGCCCGTACCCGGCCCCTATCCGGTAGTGGCGCTCCGCGACGGCACGCGGCTGATTGACCCGACGATGCGTGCCGTTGCCACGGCGGCTGGCCTGACGGTCGCGCCAAGCCGGGCGGACTACGACGTGGTGATCGTAGGCGGCGGGCCGGCGGGTCTGACGGCGGCGGTCAACGGCGCCTCCGAGGGCCTGCAAACGGCGCTGATCGAGTCCTTCGCCCCGGGCGGGCAGGCCGGCACCTCAACCCGGATCGAGAACTACACGGGGTTCCCATACGGCGTCTCTGGGGACGACCTCGCGAGCCGGGCGCTGCGACAGGCGAAGCGGCTCGGCGCTGAGATCGTCGTGACCCGGCGGGTGGAAGCCATCGACCCTGCCGACATGACCGTCAGGCTGGATGGCGGTGACGTTGTCCGGACGAGGTCGATCGTTCTCGCGATGGGCGTGGAGTGGCGACGCCTCGAAGTCGATTCGGTCGATCGATTCGTCGGCTCCGGTGTCTACTACGGAGCCGCACGCAGCGACGCCGGTCTGGCGCAGGGGAACGATGTGTATCTGATCGGGGCGGGAAATTCTGCCGGACAGGCCGCCATCTTCTTCTCCAAACACGCCCGATCGGTGACTCTCCTCGTGCGTGGTGAGTCGTTGGCAGCGAGCATGTCCACCTACCTCATCGAGCAGATCGCGACCAAAGCCAACATCCGGGTGGAAACCCGATCCGAGGTTGTCGCGGTGCACGGAGACGAACAACTCGAGACGATCGAGGTCATCGATCGAAGGACCGGCATGACATCTCGACGGGACGCCAAGGCGCTCTTCGTCCTCATCGGCGCCGAGGCAGCGACTGACTGGCTCCCGTCGGAGATCGCCCGCGACGAGCACGGGTTCGTGTTGACGGGAACCGACGCGACGAAGGCGGGAACGTGGAAGGCCGGCCGCGAGCCGTTCGCACTCGAAACGAGCGCCCCGGGAATCTTCGCGGTTGGCGACATCCGCTCCGGATCGGTGAAACGCGTCGCAGCATCCGTCGGTGAGGGAGGCGTCGCAATCGCCCTCGTCCATCGCTATCTCCAGCTCTCCTCACGGCCATGAGCGCCCAATCGGACGCGATGGCGCCGACCGTCAACGACGTCTCAGACCGCAGGCGTTTCGAGATCGCAGTCGACGGTGCCGTCGTGGGCTTTGCCGAATACCGGCGCCGACCCGGCGTCATCTCCTTCATCCACACCGAGATCGAGGCATCGCATGAGGGTGAGGGCCTGGGAACACTGCTCGTCAAAGCCGCGCTGGACATCGCACGTGCGGAGGGGTTGGCGGTGTTGCCCTACTGCCCATTCGTCAAGGACTTCATCGACCGTCACCGCGAGTACCTCGACCTCGTGCCGGTTGAACGACGCGCCAAGTTCGCGCTCGAGGACGCCGTACCACCCCGCACGGGCGACGGCCGACACCGCGCTTTACTCCCTGTCCCCCAGCAGGGTGGCCGCGTAGTCGTCGACATAGGTGGATAGCTCACGCGGCGATCGGTGATAGTTGCCGGACCGCACCGGATGCTCCGGCAAGTCCACCACGGGAGCCTCGACGTCTTCGTAGTCGATCGTGGACAGCAAGTGGGCCATCATGTTCAGGCGGGCGTGCTTCTTGTCATCGGACTCCACCACGTACCACGGGCTCATCGGGATGTCGGTGTGCACCATCATCTCGTCCTTGGCGCGCGAGTAGTCTTCCCACCGGAAGATCGACTCCAGGTCCATCGGCGAGAGCTTCCACTGCCGAACGGGGTCGTTGCGCCGGGATCTGAACCGTCGCAGTTGCTCCTCGTCGGATACCGAGAACCAGTACTTGCGCAGGATGATGCCGTCGTCGATGAGCATCTGCTCGAAGATGGGCGTCTGCCTCAGGAACAACGCATGCTCTTGCGGCGTACAGAATCCCATCACCTTCTCGACCCCCGCCCGGTTGTACCAGGACCTGTCGAACAGCACGATCTCACCGCGCGTCGGCAGGTGCGCGACATAGCGCTGGTAGTACCACTGCCCGCGCTCCCGCTCGGTGGGCGCCGGCAGCGCGGCGATCCGCGCGACGCGAGGGCTCAGATATTCGGTGATCCGCTTGATCGTCCCGCCCTTGCCGGCGGCGTCGCGACCTTCGAAGACGATCACGATCCGGGCCCCGGTCTCCCGGGCCCATTCCTGGAGCCTCACGAATTCCGTTTGAAGGCGGAAAAGTTCAGCGCAGTAAACGTTTTCGGGGACCTTTCGCGCGGCCTTTCCGCCCGCTTCCTTAGCACCCTTACTCATCGCCGCATCGTACTGCGGGCGCGACTCGCTGGGCAGCTTCCTGCAATTCATCGAGTGATTCGCGCAGCACACTCGGCGGCACGTCACCCACCCTCATGGCTGAGACCCCCGCGCAGAAAGTCGTCTGCCACGTCGGCGACGGTGCGCAGCCGTTCGACCCCGCCGAATCTCTCCGCCAGCCCTTCGCGGCGCAACCGGTCGCGCACCTGCGAGTGCGCCTCCACGGCCTGGATCTTGACGCCCTTCGCGGCGAGTTCGTCGGCGAGGCTGGTCAGCATCTCCGTGGCGTGCATGTCCACTATCGACACTTCGGACATATCCAGCACGACGAGCTTGGTTTCCTCGTCCGCTCGCACTCGTTCCTCGATCGTGTCGCGCACGTAATTCATGTTGAAATAGAGCAAGCTCGCGCCTGGGCGCAAGATGAGCATGCCGGGAATCGTCTCGTTCTCGGGATGGCGTTCGCGATCCGAAAACCGGCGCGTGCCGGGGATGCGACCGAGCGAGGCGACGGGCGGTAGCGACGCGCGCCGAATCAACAGCACGAGCGAGATGACCGCGCCGATCGCCACGCCACGCAGCAACCCCTGCCCCAGCACGCCGAACATCGAGACCATGGCGATGATGAACTCACGGCCATCACTGCGCCAGAGATGCCTGAGGGCGGACAGACTGACCAGGCTCGCCACCGCCACCAACACGACCGCCGCCAACACGGGTTGGGGCAACGCGCTCAGCAGTTGCGAGAAGAAAAGCACCACCACCAGAATGAATACCGCCGCGATGGCACCGGACAGCGGCGTTCGCGCGCCCCCGCCCTCGTTGACGACGGATTGCGACATGCCGCCGCTGACCGGGAAACCTTGGCCGAACCCCGCAGCGAGGTTGGACGCGCCAAGCGCCAGGAATTCCTGGTTGGCGTCCAGCCGCCGGTCGTACTTGGCCGCGAACGTGCGGCCGATGGCGGCCGTCTCCACCGCAGCGAGCAGGAAGCACGCGAAGGCCAGGGGCAACATCGCGTTCACGTCATCCCAACGAAGCGCGGGCAGGCCGAGGTCAGGCAAGCCTCGCGGCACTTCGCCGAGCAACTTCACCCCGCGCTCGTCCAGTCCGAGACGGCGCGAAGCAACGATGCCGAGCACCACGACCAACAACGAAATAGGTAGCTTCTTGAGGAAGGCCTTCCCGAGCACGAGCACCACCAGCGCCGTGCCGCCGACCGTGAGCGCTGCGAGGTTGGTTTCGTTCAGGTGCTTCAGGAAAGCGCCACTGTTCTCCCAGAAATCGCCGTGACCGGCGGGGATGCCAAACAACTTCGGCAACTGCGTACTGGCGAGAAATAACGCCACACCGCACTTGAACCCGATCATCACGCTCTCGGAGATGAAGTTGATGATCGAGCCCGCCTTGACCAGCCAGGCGATGATGGCGATCAGCCCCACGAGGATGGCGGTGCCGGCCGCCAGCGCGGTGAACCGGGTCGGGTCTCCGCCCGAAATGGTCCCCAGTGTGGAGCCGATCAACAGCGAGATGGCGGAGGTGACAGAGATGGTGGTGTGCCGCGAACTGCAGAACAGCCAGAAGACCAGCCCCCCAAACATGCACGCGTAGAGTCCCGCTTGGGGCGGCAGGTTGGCGAGCGAGGCGTAGCCCAACCCGGCCGGCAGTAGATAGGCCGCGACTGTGACACCGGCGGCGAGGTCAACCCGCAGCCAACTCAGCCGATACGAAGCGAGCCACCCGACTGCCGGAATCCAACGCGCCAGTCGGGCGGTCAAAATCAAACTCGATGATGGGCTCACGGTCTTCCCATGGCCACCAGGCTGTTCGGCTGCCGGCGAGGCATGCCCGCAGAATCTACGCCGTCGGAGCGAGTAAAAGACGGGAACTGGACCGGATTGAACGCCACGCCGAACACCCGATCGTGAGGCCCATTCTCATAGATGCGATCTTGCTGACGGTCTGACGTGAACAACGTCGACCAGGGGAACCCAGGAAGGTCGCCCCTTTTCGCGTGTGTCAATCCGGGCTTGGCTTTCGCCGCCATCGTTCGACACACCACCCTTGCAGCATTTTCAGAGCGCCTTCCCAGGTAAGCGATAAGCGAATTCACAAGGATGACAACGCCTGTCGTAGTTGCGATCGCGATACCGCTCTGACCTGTCCCTTCCGTCGGTAGCCACCGTCTATGAAGGTCACGGCCAGCGAACGTGGCCCGACGACAAAAACGGATGCGGTGAGACCGAGGCCACATTCTGTGGCTGAACAATCCACCGTCTTTCACCGTTCTCGTTTACATCGGCAGTTAGTCGGTCGAATCAAGTTCGTCCTGACAGAGGAGCGGACCTTGCTGAACCAGATTGCACGGATGGCGATCAACAGCCCACGACGCGTCATCGTCGCGGTTGCCCTCTTGACGTTGGTCCTGGCTATCTTTGGTATCCCCGTCACAAACAGCCTGTCCGCCAGTGGATTTCAAGATCCGACATCGGAATCGGCGAGGGCGAGCAAGCTCCTGACAGACAAGTTCAGTCGGGGTGACACGGAGCTGCTAGTCACCGTCTCGACACCAGACGGCGTCGACAGCCCGGCCGCGAGGGCCGCGGGCACTGAAATCGTCGACCAACTCAGAGGCTCGCCGCATGTGGTCGATGTGACCTCGCCGTGGACAACACCGCCGCGGGCCGCCGCCGATCTCGTCAGCAAGGATCGACATACCGGTTTGGTCGTCGCGGGCATCAAGGGAAACGAAAGCGACCAGCAGAAATACGCGGAGGAGCTCTCCGCACAGGTGACGCACGACCGAAACGGCGCCACCGTGCGGACAGGCGGCGCCGCAATGGTCAACGTTGAGATCACCAAACAGTCGCAGCGCGACCTGCTGGTGATGGAATCGATCGCGATCCCACTCAGCTTCCTCGTGCTGGTCTGGGTATTTGGCGGTCTGATCGCCGCAGCGCTGCCCGTGGCCGTCGGCGGAATGGCGATCTTCGGTGCCCTTGCGGTGCTGCGCACGATCTCGTTCGCCACCGACGTTTCGATATTCGCCCTCAACCTCACCACCGCAATGGGTTTGGCGCTGGCCATCGACTACACGCTGTTGATAATCAGCCGCTACCGCGACGAGTTGGCTGGCGGCGCAGACCGCGAGGATGCCGTCGTCCGCACCGTCGTCACGGCGGGTCGCACCGTGTTGTTCTCGGCCACAACGGTCGCCCTCTCAATGGCGGTCATGGTGTTGTTCCCGATGCATTTCCTGAAGTCCTTCGCCTACGCGGGTGTCGCCGTCGTTGCGTTCGCCGCCTTCGCCGCCGTTGTTGTCACGCCAGCCGCGCTGGTCCTGCTCGGCGACCGGCTGGATTCGTTCAACATCCGTCGGCTCGTTCGCCGCCTGCTGGGCCGGCCCGAGCCCGTCCCGCAAAGCTTCCAGCAGCAGTTCTGGTATCGCTGGACGAGGTTCGTCATCCGCCGCGCGGTGCCGGTCGGACTGGCGGGCGTCGCCGTCCTGGTGTTCCTTGGTCTGCCGTTCCTGAACGTCAAATGGGGCTTCCCCGACGACCGCGTGCTGCCTACCTCGGCCTCCGCGCACCAGGTCGGCGACCAGATGCGCGACGAATTCGTCACCAACTCCGAGACCGCGGTGACCGTCGTCATCCCCGATGCCGACGACCTGACCCGCAACGAGATTGAGCGATACGCCACTGACCTGTCGCGTGTGCCCGACGTCTCCGCGGTCTCCACCCCGACCGCAACCTATGTCGCCGGTGCCGCCGTCGGACGACAGTCGGCACCGGCGGGCCAGATTCAAGGCAGCGCGTTCCTCACCGTCGACAGCTCGGCTCCGTTGTTCTCCGACCGTTCCGAAACCCAGCTCGACCGTCTGCACGCGGTCCCGACCCCGGGTGGCAAGGAAGTCGATTTCACCGGCACCGCTCAGATCAATCGAGACAGTGTCGACGCCATCGCATCACGTTTGCCACTGGTGCTCGGGCTGATCGCCTGCATCATGTTCATCCTGCTCTTCCTGTTGACGGGCAGCGTCGTGATGCCTCTGAAAGCGTTGGTGCTCAACGTCCTTTCGCTCACCGCCGCATTCGGCGCGATGGTGTGGATCTTCCAGGATGGGCACCTCGACGCGTTGGGCACGACGCCCAGCGGGATCTTGGTCGCCAACATCCCGGTGCTGCTGTTCTGCATCGCATTCGGCTTGTCGATGGACTACGAGGTGTTCCTGGTCTCCCGAATCCGCGAGTTCTGGCTGGCATCCGGAGCCACCGACAACGACGAGAGTGTGGCCCGGGGAATCGCCCGCACCGGTCGGGTCGTTACCGCTGCCGCGTTGATCATGTCGATCTCCTTCGCCGCGCTGATTGCGTCCAACGTGTCGTTCATGCGGATGTTTGGGCTTGGCCTCACGCTGGCCGTCCTAGTCGACGCCACTGTGGTGCGAATGGTTCTGGTGCCGGCATTCATGCACGTCCTAGGACGGCGGAACTGGTGGGCTCCCGCGCCCCTTGTCCGCCTGCACAAGCGTCTCGGGCTCAACGACGGTCACTACGTCGCGATACCCGAGCGAGGGTTGGACGTGAGCCCAACCCACCAACAATTCAATACCGAAATTCACCAATGTGTTGGGCGTTGAACTGAATTCGCCACAACCACGTCCTAGGAAAAGTTGATATGAGTGTTATCGCAGGAGTGCAGGGTGTGTTACCGCCGCACCGCTACACGCAAGGGGAGATCACCGACGCGTTCGTCCGGTTTCCGGGTTACCAACCCCATGAGGATCTCCTTCGGAAGCTGCACGCGAATGCCAAAGTAGACAGTCGCCATTTCGTTCTTCCACTGGAGAGATACTCCTCCCTCACTGACTTCGGTGAGGCGAACGACCTCTTCATCGAGAACGCGGTCGAACTCGGATGTGCCGCCCTGTCAAGTGCGCTCGACGAGGCGGGCCTCAACCCGGAGGACGTCGATCTGATCGTCACGACGACGGTGACCGGCTTGGCGGTGCCGTCCTTGGACGCCCGCATTGCCGGCCGCCTGGGTCTGCGGCCAGATGTGCGCCGCGTGCCGATCTTCGGCCTGGGTTGCGTCGCGGGAGCGGCCGGCGTCGGGCGGTTGAACGACTATCTGCGGGGCGCCCCCGACGACGTGGCAGTCCTCGTGTCAGTTGAGTTGTGCTCGCTGACGTACCCGGGTGCCGAGCCGACGATCGCCACCATGGTCGGCAGTGCGCTGTTCGCCGACGGCGCCTCGGCAGTGGTCGCCGTGGGTGATCGACGCGCCGAGCGGATCGGCGCGCACGGGCCCACTGTGGTGGACTCGCGAAGCCGTCTGTACCCGGACTCGCTGACCACGATGGGCTGGAACTTCGGCGCGTCCGGACTCTCGCTCGTCCTGTCTCCCAACGTTGCCACCCTCGTCGAGCGGCACCTGGCCGACGACCTGACGGGATTCCTGACCGGCCATGGGCTGACGATCGACGACATCGGCGTCTGGGTGAGCCACCCGGGCGGTCCGAAGGTCATCGAAGCGATCACCGATGCCCTGGGGTTGCCCGAGGAGGCGCTCGAGCTGACGTGGCGTTCGTTGAGCGAGATCGGGAACGTGTCGTCGTCGTCGGTGCTGCACGTGCTGCGCGACACGCTTGCAAAGCAGCCGGCCAGCGACAGCCCAGGGGTGCTGATGGCAATGGGTCCCGGCTTCTGCGCAGAGCTCGTGCTGCTGCGGTGGAACTGACCTTCACTGCTCATGTCCTGGTACATACTGCTGATCGCCGCGGTCGCGGCCGAGCGCGTCGTCGAACTGGTCGTCTCGACCCGTAACCTCGCGTGGAGCCGCGCCCGTGGCGGCGTCGAGTTCGGCGCTCACCACTACCCGATCATGGTCATCCTGCATACCGGCTTGCTGGTGGGATGCCTGGTGGAAGTGATTGCGCTGCAACGTCCGTTCCTTCCATTGCTCGGCTGGCCGATGTTGGCGTTCGTGGTCTTGGCTCAAGTCCTGCGGTGGTGGTGCATCACCACGCTGGGCCATCAGTGGAACACCCGCGTCGTCGTCATACCCGATGCGCCCCGGGTCACTGGCGGCCCGTACCGGTTCTTCTCGCACCCGAACTATGTCGCCGTGGTAACCGAGGGGATCGCGCTGCCATTGGTGCACAGCGCATGGATCACGGCAATGGTGTTCACGGTGCTCAACGCTGCACTGCTGCGCACACGGATCGGCGTCGAGAACTCTGCCCTTGCGAGGCTGGCGTGATCGACATCGGGGGCAGGTGGAGGGCCGACCGGCCACCAATGTTCATCGAGGTGGCGGTCGGCAGACAGTCGCCGCCAACTCGTAGGTCGAGGGAGTAGGGCACCGGGTTTAGTGAGCCGCCGTCCGGGAATGAGAATAGGCATGTCCCACTGGATGGGGCGGCGGGCCATCGAGCGCCATCTGTCAGCCGCCGACGAGCGGTTCGGACTCCGCCTCGGTGCCGGCTTGGTCGCCACCTTCGTCGCCGCGGTTACGTTCGCGCTCATCCTCTTGCTCGTCCGCGGGGGGTGGGCGCCGCTGCGCAGCCTCGACACCGGCGCCGCAGAGACGTTCAACCGGATCGACACCGCTCGGCCGGAGCTGACGAAGGCGGCGGAGGTCGTCAGCGACGTCTTCGGCCCGAACGTGTTCCGCGTCGCGCTCACGGTGATTGCGTTGGTGTACGTGATCCACGGCGAGCGGCACCACGCGACCTGGCTCGTGTTCACGGTCTTCGGCGGCGCCGCGCTCGGCTTCACGCTGAAGGAGGTCGTCGGCCGGGCCCGCCCTGTTCTGCCGGATCCGGTCTCCACGGCACCCGGGATGTCGTTTCCGTCCGGTCATGCGCTTGGGGCGTCGATTGGCTGCTGTCTGCTCCTGCTGATCACTCTCCGCTTCCTGTCGCGCGGCGGTAGGGTCGCCGCCGTCATCGTGGCCGTCGTGATCGTCAGTACCGTCGCGCTCGCGCGGGTTGTGCTCGGCGTCCATTTCGTCAGCGATGTCCTGGCCGGCATCACGCTCGGCATCGGCTGGGTGGCCATGACGACATGGGCCTACGTCGCATGGCGGCGCGAGACCGGACAACCTGTCGAGCGGCCAGCCGATGTGGGCACCTCCGAGCAGCGCGTAGCACGTCACTGACCTGCTGGTTTCCCGAACTGATGACAAGGGAGTCAATTAACGGCGGCGTGGGTATCCCACAGCATGCGTGCAAGAGGTTTCGGTGGCATCGTCCGTGACGTCCGGTGGCTCCTTGTTCCGGCCGCGTGCCTTCTCGCGTTGATGGTGGCGTTGGGTTTCCTCCTCACAGATATCCTCCCCGCCACGGCGCTCGGCAAGTGGGATGCCGAGGTGCCCCGACGGCTCGTGGAGTACCGCCAGCAAGAGGGCAACTCGGAGAGCAAGCTCATCACGACGCTGTCCGAAACGCTGACCATCATCACCCTAACGGCGCTCGCCGCGGTGTTGTGCCGCTGGAGGTTTGGCCGCTGGCGCGAGTCCCTGGTGGTCATCTACGCGGTGGTCGGCGAGACGGCCATCTTCACGGCGACGACGTTCTTCATCGACCGCCCACGGCCGGGCGTCCCGCATCTCGACGAAGCGCCGCCGACCTCGTCCTTTCCCTCGGGCCACACCGCTGCCGCCGTCTGCTTCTACGGCTCGATTGCCGCAATCATCTTCTGGCACAGTCGGTATCGGTGGATCGGCGTCGTCGCCATTGCTGTCGGCGCGGCGGTGCCCCTGGCGATAGGAGCCAGCCGTGTGTACCGCGGCATGCACTACCCGACCGACGTACTCGCCGGCGCGCTGCTCGGCGCGATCTGGCTGACCATCGTCATCTTCTACGTGCGCACCCATGATGCCGGTGGCCGGCGCCACGCGGACGTCGACGCCGACCGGCGCTTGATGACCCAGTGAGGAGCTTGCGATGAGCACCGCGACACGCGTGCCGGAGACCACCACCATCTCCGGCGACGAGCTCTCCGCAGACGACGCTGTGACGACCCTGCGGCGATACGGACACTGGAAACTCGTCAAGAATTCGTTCATCCGCTTCAGGTACGCCGATGGCTTCACCAACGCGCGCGCACTCGCGCTGCAGCTCTGTTTGTCTCTCATCCCGCTCATCATCGCCGTCGTCGGCTTGTCGAGCGCCCTGCATCACGAGAAGTTCGGGCAGGTCGTCACCCGCACCCTGACCCGGGTGATGCCCGGCGGCAACGACGGCAACGTGATGCAGGAAGCCGCGCAGCATGGCCAAGACCAAGGCGCGACCGGCGGCCAGCTCGCGTTGTGGCTCGGCCTGCTCGCCGCGATCGTCGCGCTGACCACGGCGATGGGTCAGATCGAACGAGGCGCCAACCGCATCTACGGCATCGAACGCGACCGGCCCGCCGTGCGAAAGTACGGTCGAGCGCTGCTCATGGCGTTGACCGCGGGCCTGCTCTCGCTGCTCGGATTCCTCGTCATCATCGCCGGCGACGCGCTCGGCGAGTCGCTGGCCGCGATGTACGGCTGGAGCGACACGTCCGAGACGTTGTGGACGATCGGCCGGTGGCCGGTCGGAGTCATCCTCGCCTGGGCGTCGTTCACCGTCGTCGTCGAGCGCGCGCCGCGACGCCGGCAGCCGGCGTACTCATGGCTGGCGTTCGGATCCGGTGTGTCACTCGCACTCTGGCTGCTGGTCACCGGCCTGCTCGCGCTCTACGTGGCCACGGGTGCGTCGTTCGGCACTACTTACGGACCGTTGACCGGGATCTTCGCCCTGCTGCTCTGGGCCAACCTGTCTTCGGTGGCGCTCTTCCTCGGCATCGCGTTCGCCGCGCAGCTCGAGGCTGTCCGCGCGGGAGTGCCGGCCCCGGCGTCGGCTGACCCGCTGCTGGGGGGACGGGACGATGCGGCGACGCCGGCGGACGCGCCGTCGCCGCACGTCCGGCCGGGCCCGGGCGCCGCTTGGTCCGGAGCTGAAACTGAGATGTGCGCTGCCGTCCCTGGTGACGCTGCGCAGCAGCCTCGTCTGACCGCGAAGGGATCGAACCGGTGATCCAAAAATGAACCGAAATCCACCTGACCTTTCCTCTGCCCTGGCCGTCGACGCCCGTCTGGCGGAGATCGAGCGCGATCTGAACCTGTTGCTCAATGTCACACCGACGAACGACGCCAAGGCGTGGACGGATTTCGAACGCTCGGGGTTCGAGTCGGTCCCCACCCTGCAGTCGAGGCCGCTCGACTTCGATCCGGACCTGGTCAAGCGCGACCTGTACAACGTCGAGATCGAGCGGGTAGAGGATCCGGCGCTCAACTCGCTCTTCCGAGCGAAGCGTGACGAGATCGCCCGGCAGATAACGCTTGTCGAGGATCGGGGCACTTCCTGCTTCAGGTACGGCAGCCTCCAGCTATACGGAGAACCCGGGAAATCGCTTGTCGCGACGGCTCGCTCGCTGCTCGAGCGCATTAATCCGCACGCGATCACGTCGCGCAGCGTCACCGCGACGGCATTCGCCGAGGCGGCACGAACGGAGCTCGAGTCATACCGCTCGACCTATCCGGGATTCCCCGTAGCGGTCGAGGTGCGCGACGACGTCGCCGATCTGATGGTGTCGTTCGGCAGGCTCCTCATCCCTGCGAACGCCGCCTTCCGCGAGGACCGCGTCGAGCCATTGATCCAGCACGAGGTCGGGACCCACGTCCTCACCTACCGCAACGGTGATTCACAACCGTTGAAGCTCTTGGCTGTCGGGCTCCCGTCCTACGAGGAGACGCAGGAAGGCCTGGCGGTTCTGGCAGAGTACGTCGTAGGAGGGCTCGATCCCCGACGTATGCGAGTGCTCGCCGCACGGGTCGTGGCTGCATGGATGATGTTGGCCCATGCGGACTTCATCGAGATCTTCAAACACCTGACCGACGACCAAGGCTTCGCGCCCCGCACCGCGTGGTCGGTGACGAGCCGTGCGACGTACGGCGGTGGCTCGACGAAGGACATCATCTATCTGCGCGGGATCGAGCGAGTCCTCGGCTACTTCGCCGAGGGGCGCAGCATCGATCCCCTACTCGCCGGCAAGCTCTCACTCGACCATGCGCCGCTCGTCGAGGAACTGATCCAGCAAGGGACGCTCGAGCCTCCGTGGGCGCGGCCACGTTGGCTGTCGGCGCCCGGGGCCGCGGAGCGACTAGCACACGTGCGTGAAGGCATGCGCGTCACCGACCTACTAGAGACGGACGTGGCCGCATGAGGATGGCATTTCTGGTCAATCGCGTGGAGACCGAGATCGACGAGTACGCGACCACCCGGCTCGCGAAGGCTGCGGCCCTGATGGGCCACGAGGTCTGGTACGTAGGCCTGGGCGACTTGAGGATTGGCGAGCCCGACGGCGAGATCGGGGCGCACGCACGCCCCGGCATGGCCCGCGAGGACGACACGCTGACGGTCTTCGTCGATCGCATGAAGGAGAGCGCGGCCGCGCACATACGCCTGGACAAGTTCGATGCGGTGTTCCTGCGTAACGACTCGATCGAGGATCTGCAGGATCGACCGTGGGCTAGCAGCTTGGGTGCCGTTTTCGGCCAGCTGCTGATGAAGCGCGGTGTCACCGTGGTCAACGACCCGACCGTGCTGCTGCGTGCGGGGACGAAGGTGTACCTCGACGAATTCCCGGCGGAGATCAGGCCCCGATCCCTGGTGACGCGCAACGAGGAGGACGTCCGGACCTTCATCTCGTCCGTGGGACGCTCCATCATCAAACCGCTGCACGGAGCGAAGGGCCGCAACGTGTTCATGGTCGACGGAGAGGACGAGCCCAACCTGAACCAGATCATGGAGGCGGTACTAGACGACGGCTACATCTACGCGCAGGGTTACGTCGACGGCGCCGAGGAAGGCGACATGCGGATCTTCCTGCTCGACGGCGAGCTCATCGAGGTCGACGGACAGTTCGCCGCGTTCCAGCGCGTGCCGGAGGGCAACGACCCGCGTGCCAACATCAGCACGGGCGGCAGGATGCAACCCGGGGAAATCACCGAGCAAAAGCGCGCGGTGGTGGAGGCGTTGCGCGACAAGCTCGTTCGGGACGGGATGTTCTTCGTCGGCATCGACGTGATCGGCGACAAAGTCGTCGAAATCAACGCCGACAGCGCAGGGGGTCTTCAGGCGATCGAGCGTCTGTACGAGGTCGACATCTGCCCCTTTGTGATCGACGCGTTGGAGCGCCGGACTCGTAATGGCCCGGGCACGCCAACAGCCAACGAATAGGTCGGACTCCATGGACGCCGCTTTTCCAGCACCGGCACCACGGGTCGCCGTCATCGCCCACCAGAAGAAGTCCCTCGGCGGCGGTCTCGACGAACTCCGGAAGTTGATCGCAGCCGAAGGGTTCGACGACCCCATCTGGCACGAGGTGTCCAAGAGCCGCAAGGCTCGCAAGCGGGCCCGGCGCACGCTCGAGGACGGTGTCGATCTGGTCCTCGTGTGGGGTGGCGACGGCATGGTTCAGCGGTGCGTCGACGCCCTCGCCGGATCGGACGCCGCCGTCGCGATCATCCCGGCAGGCACCGCGAACATGCTCGCACGCAACCTCGGCATCCCGACCGATCTGCCGGAGGCCGTGCGGATAGCGTTCCACGGTTCGCGCCGGCGGCTCGACCTCGGGAAGCTGAACGGCGAACACTTCGCCGTCATGGCCGGGGCCGGATTCGACGCCCAGATGATCAATGACGCCGATCGCGGGCTCAAGGACCGAGCCGGGCGGCTCGCGTACGTGTTGACCGGGCTGCGCCACGTGCGGGACGAGCCGGTGCCGACGAAGATCCGCGTCGACGGTCGGAAATGGTTCAACGGGCCGGCAACCTGCGTCCTATTCGGCAACGTCGGCACCATCACCGGCGGTATCGAAGCTTTCGACGACGCCCGCCCCGACGACGGCTACCTCGACGTAGGGGTCGCCACCGCCGAGGGCGCCCTGCAGTGGGCTCGTACCCTCGGGCGCGCCGCCACGGGCCGCTCGGAGCGCTCGCCGTTCGTCGAGATGACGCAGGGTCGGGTGATCGACGTCAAGTTCGCCGAGCCGGTCGTGTACGAGCTGGACGGTGGGGAGCGAGGATCCAGCAAGCGGCTGAAGGCGAATGTAGTGCCGGCAACGCTCACCTTTTGTGTGCCCGAGGAGTAACTGGCGCCGTCGACGGCTCGGCGTTCCAGCCTCGGCGTCAGGATGGTCGACTGAGCGGCACGCGGCCGACTTCGTCCAGCACATCCGAGCCACGCGGCTGCTCGAAGAACACCTCGGCGCTGCGGCCGTCCACTTGCAGGGTGGCGATGGTGTTCCCGAACAGTGGACCGCAGATGTTCGCCCAGGACAACGGAAGCGCGGGTAGGCCGTGTCGGCGTGCCCACCATCGGGTGACCGCGGCCGCGGGACGCGACCAACTCAGCGTGAACGCCGGTTTGAGGAATAGCGGCACATAGTTGTTCACCGGCGAGCACACCAGTTGGTGCACGGTCGCGCCCAACGACCGGGCAGAATCGCCCGCCCACTCCGCACGCGCAGCGTAGCTATGGTGCACGTCCCCAGAGAGCACGCTGACAGTGGTGGGTCCGTTGGGTTGACTTGCGACGCGGGCGATCATCTCAGCGAGGCGTATGAATGACTTGTAGAACGCCGGCCAGTGTTCGAGATCGACTGCCCTGCGGTTCTTTTCGGCAAGTTTCCCGCGTAGCCCGGGCCGGTCGGCGTTTCGCTCATTGACCGCCTCTAGATCCGCAATGGCGGGCGGCATCAGCCACGGCACCGACGAAGCCAGCACCAGGTGGTCCAACTCGTCGAGGCCGTCGGTGGCCTGAGTCTCCAGCCATCCAAACTCGCGGTCGCCGATCATCATGCGTTCGCCAGAATCGAGGATTCGGCCGTTACGCGAGTCGATCATGATGAGCCGACTGCGGCCGAGATCCCATCGATAGCTGAATCTGATGCCCTTGTTGCAGTCCACCTCTTGATCGGCAAGGTCGGCCAGATCGACGAGAAGCGGCCACGTGTCGCCGTCCGTCGCCACCAGGCGCTGATAATCCTCGTCGTCGGCCAACTCAGCCGGGCTCATATTGCCCAGGTGTTGATACACCCAGTAGGACGCCAGTCCGGCTCGGATGCGGTCACGCCACCACGGCTTCTCCTTCATGTCGGCGCGCCAGGACGCCGACGTGTTCCAGTCATCCCTGATGTCATGGTCGTCGAAGATCATTGCGGTCGGAACCGTGGACATGAGCCATCTGATCTCAGAATCGCCCCATGAGTGGCGGTACAGCCGTTCGTATTCGGCGAAACTCACCACCTCGTCCGGCGGTCGCAGGCCGCGCTTCTTCATCCGGGGGCGGCGGCCCGCCAGGCGTCGTCTCGTCTCCGGTGTGAGCTCGTCGGCATACAGCTGGTCGCCGAGCAGGACCAGCGCCTGCGGCCAGTCGTCGATGTGCTGCGTGGCCATCCGGGCGGCGTATACGTCCAGCGCGTCGAGCCCGAGTTTGGCGTCGACCTTCTGGTCGCCGGTCTTTGGGTATCGGCACGAGCCGAAGATCGCCTGTAGCCGGTGACCAGACGCTGGCCCGCGGGTGCGGATGACGCTCGGCGGGAACGGCGAGTCCGCGCGTGGCCAGACCGGTTTTCCGTCGACCTTGACGTCATATTCGGTGACGGTGTCTGGGGTCAGCCCGGTCACCGTGACGAGGCCGTAGTGACAACGCTGCACGGCGAACGTCCGCGCCGAGCAGCCGAGGACCTCCACTGTTCCCGCGCGATCGGTTTGCACCCACACGACCGCCGTGGTGTCTGAAACGTGCCGCAGGACAGGACCGAGCAAGAGCGTCACCGAATCACCTTACGAGCCGGAGCTGAGCTGAGCGGCTACTTTGACGCCTGAGCTTGGGCAGCAGCTGCAGTGGAGCCCGCAACGCGGTGTGCCTGCGCGGCGTATGCGCGGGCTTCGACCATGAGCGCGGTCGCCGGTGTGGTGAGGTGGCTGCGTCGGCTGAGGGCGGCGACGTGCAGGTAGGTCTCCGGCGTAATGGTCTGGACCCGCGCTCCCGAGCGACGGGCCGATTCGGTCCACGACGCAGGCATCACGGCGCGCCCCAGTCCGTTGAGGACCATCGGCAATATGGATGTGCGGTGGGCGATTTCGGCGACGATGCACACTTCGATCCCGCTGGCGAGCACGTCGTCGACGAGAGCGCGCATCAGCGATCCGCGTTGGGACACGATGAGCCGGCACCCGGTGAGGTTCTCGCGGGAGATCGAATCCTCGGTCGGCCCGTCGTCGTCCGGCCCCGAGATCAACACCAGGGCCTGACGTTCCAGCGAAACGACGTCGAGATCAGCCGCCACGGTGGGCTCAGCGGATCCGAGGACACCGATCTCGGCGGAGCCGCTTCGGACCAAGGCCAGCACCTCCTCGGGAGTGAAGGCGGCTTCGGCGTTAACGGTCACGTCGGGATGGGCCCGCGAAAAGGTGGTGAGGATGGTGGTCAGTGGTTCCATGCCAGGCGAGGGCATGGTGACCAGGTCGATCCGGCCGCCGCGGAGTCCCTTGAGTGCGAGCATGGTGGCGTTGGCCTCGTCGAGATCGCGCAGCACCACTCGAGCCGGTCCCACTAGGGCGGAGCCTGCTTCGCTCAGCACGACGCCGCGCCCGATGCGGTGAAACAGTGGCATCCCGAGTTCGCGTTCGAAGTTGGCGATCGCCTGCGACAGCGAGGGCTGGGCGACGAACAGATGCTGCGCTGCGCGGCTGAAACCGTTGTGGTCGACCACGGCGAGGAAGAATTTCAGTTGCCTGATGTCCATTGCCTAGACCTCCTGCCTGGATAAATAGGTCCAGCCTATACGCCGGATCGAATCTCGGTCTTAGACGAATCAATCGGTGTGATCGCTAATGGAGTCATCACTGATTGTGATTCCCACCACCAAAACAGCAGAGGACATCATGACCCAGAATTCCCCCGTCGCTTCGCTCGCCACTGAGCAGACATTCAAGATCGCCGCGATCCCCGCCGACGGAGTCGGTAAGGAGGTCGTCGCAGCCGGGCGTCGGGTGCTGGACACCCTCGCCGCCCACTCCGAGGGCAAGTTCGCGTTCGACTGGGAAGAGTTCCCGTGGGGCTGCGAGTACTACGAGCAGACCGGCAAGATGATGGCCGACGACGGCCTCGACACCCTGAAGGGCTTCGACGCCATCTACTTCGGTGCAGTGGGCTGGCGCAACGTGCCCGACCACATCAGCCTGTGGGGCCTGCGCCTGAACATCACCCAGAACTTCGACCAGTGGGCCAACGTCCGGCCGGTCAAGTTCCTTCCGGGCATCGTTTCCCCGCTGCGCAAGGCCGATGACACCGAACTCGACTGGGTCGTCGTCCGCGAGAACAGTGAAGGCGAATACGCCGGCCTTGGCGGGCGCAACCTTGGTGGACGCGGACCCGGCAACGAGGTCGCCCTGCAGACCGCCCTGTTCACCGACAAGGGTTGCGAGCGCATCATGCGTTTCGCGTTCGATCTGGCCCGCACCCGCACGGTGAAGAAGGTTTCGAGCGTCACCAAGTCCAACGCCCAGCAGTACGGCATGGTGCTCTGGGACGACGTGTTCAAGCGGATCGCCCTCGACTACCCCGACGTGGAGACCGAGAGCGTTCTGGTCGACGCGATGTCGGCGAAGTTCGTCCTGCATCCCGAGGACCTCTCCGTCGTGGTGGCTTCCAACCTCAACGCCGACATCCTCTCGGACCTGGGCTCGGCGTTGGCCGGCAGCCTTGGCATCGCCGCGAGTGCCAACCTGAACCCGGAACGCCGCTTCCCCAGCATGTTCGAGCCCGTGCACGGCTCGGCCCCCGACATCGCCGGCGAGGGCATCTCCAACCCGGTTGGCGCGATCGCCAGCGCCGCCCTGATGTTGGACCACTTCGGTCTGCACGTCGAGGCCCGCCGGGTCGAGGCGGCCATCGAAACCGCAACCGGCAGTGGGGTTCGCACCCGCGACATCGGCGGAACGTCAAACACCGACGAGGTGACCGACGCCATCATCGCCGCGCTGTCGAAGGCCCTTACTCCGGCCTGATCCATTCGCGCATGGCGCCACCTATGTGCGGCGCAGCTGTTCAAACCGAGGCCGGCGTTCCGGCCACCCTGCTACACACAATTCACACGCACATACAGAGGTGACGTCATGGACCTGCACACCACTACCACCGCGGCCTACCGGCCGAATCACGTCAAGAAACGCTGGTATCAACAGCTCTACTTCTGGGTCCTGATGGCGATCGTCATCGGGGTCCTGGTCGGCTGGCTAAGCCCCAAGGCCGGGGTCGCGATGGAACCGATCGGCACGACCTTCGTCACCGCGATGAAGATGCTGATCGGGCCCATCGTGTTCCTCACCATCGTCGGCGGCATCGCCAGTGTCGCCGATCTGAAGAAGGTCGGCATCACCGGGCTCAAGGCACTGACGTACTTCCAGGTCGGCACCATCCTGGCGATGATCTTCGGCCTGGTCGCGATCAACGTATTCCGGGTCGGTGAGGGCGTCAACGCCGACCCCGGCAAGATCGAAACCAGTGAATCGGCCCAGAAGCTGATCACGAGTGGCGAGACCAAGCACTGGTGGGAGTTCATCACCCATCTCGTCCCAGACAGCATGGTGGGCCCGTTCGTCGAGGGCGACATCCTGCAGATCATCTTCATGGCCGTGCTGTTCGGCATTGCGCTGAACGCCGTCGGGCACATCGGCGGCCCCGTGCTGGACATGATCAACCGACTCACTCAGGTCATCTTCAAGATCCTGAACTACATCATGAAGCTCGCACCCCTGGGCGCATTCGGCGCGATGGCGTACGCGATCGGCAAGTACGGCGTGTCCACACTGACCAGCCTCGGATCATTGATCGCCCTGTTCTACCTGACGTCCGCGCTGTTCGTCTTCGTCGTGCTCGGGTCGGTGATGGCCTACCTGCGCCTCAACATCTGGCACATGCTCAAGTACCTACGCGAGGAACTGCTGCTCATCCTCGGCACCTCGACCGCTGAGCCGGCCCTGCCTGGCCTGATGCGCAAGATGGAATATGCAGGCGTACCCAAGCCCACCGTCGGCCTGGTCGTGCCGACCGGATACAGCTTCAACCTCGACGGGGCCGCCATCTACCTATCGCTGGCAGCGCTCTACATCGCTCAGGCCACCAACACCAATCTGTCGGTGGGCCAGCAGCTTGGTCTGCTCGCAGTGATGTTGTTGACCTCAAAGGGTGCTGCTGGCGTCGCTGGCGGCGGATTCATCGCTCTGACAGCGACTTTGAGCACGATCGGGCACATCCCCGTGGTGGGCATCATGTTGATCTTCGGCATCGACAAGTTCATGTCGGAGTGCCGGGCACTGGTCAACTTCATCGGCAACGCGGTGGCCACCCTGTTCGTCGCCAAGTGGAACCGCGAACTCGACGTGGTTCGTGTCCGGGCAGTCTTCGCCGGCAAGGACGTCGAGCCGCTGTTCGACCCGAGCGAGGACCTGGATGTCAATCCGTACGATCCTGCCGACCATGAGCTCGTCCGAGCCAACCACGGCCAGCTCGCCATGGCAGGTGCCTCTGCTCCGAAGTCGGTGAAGGGATCGGAAGCGCTCGGGCCCAACGGATCCCGTGTCGACGGGTCGGCCCGTCAGACGCCACCGACGGCGACGTCCTAGCCAGCCCTGGACAGGAGACGGAACACCCATGAGAGTCCTCATCGCACCCGACAAGTTCAAGGGCAGCCTCACCGCTGCCGCGGTCGCCGACCACTTGGCGAAGGGCATTGCCGAGGCCGGTGCCCAGAGCAGGACCCTCCCGCTGGCCGACGGCGGCGACGGCAGCGTCGCCGCCGCCCTGGCCAGTGGGTTCCATCCCCTTCCGGTCGACGTACACGGAGCCGCCGGCGAGAAGCACCGCAGTGCAATCGCTTTCGACCTCGACACCGCAATCGTCGAGGTCGCCAACACCTGCGGGCTAGCGACGCTGCCCGGCGGGGTCCGCGCCCCAATGACCGCGTCGAGCTACGGCTTCGGCGAAGCGATCCGCGCGGCGCTGACGCTGTCCCGTCGGCGCCTGGTGCTCGCGCTCGGCGGCAGTGCCAGCACAGACGGCGGCATCGGGATGCTGGCCGCACTCGGTCACCGCTTCCTTGCCCGAGGCGGCAAACTCCTCGCTCCGATCGCAGAGAACCTGAATCAGATCCATTTCGTCGATTCCCGGGACGCCGTCAAAGTCAATGACATTGAGTTGACAGTTGCCGGCGACGTGACGAGCCCATTGCTGGGACTGACCGGAGCCGCCGCCGTGTTCGGTCCCCAAAAGGGCGCTACCGCAGCCCAAGTCACTCAACTCGACGCCGGCCTGGAGAACCTCGTCGAGGCATTCACGCGCTCGGGCGTCGATACCGCCGAAGCGTTCGCTCACGCGTCCGGTGCCGGGGCCGCCGGCGGCATCGGTTTCGCAGCCATGCTGCTCGGTGCCTCCACCGCTTCGGGCGCTGAGTACTTCCTCGACCTCCTGAACTTCGATCAGCATGTCTCCGATGCCGATTTGGTCATCACCGGAGAAGGACGGCTCGATCACCAGACCTTGCAGGGAAAGCTGCCCGCCGCGGTCGCACTGCGAGCGGCACCGACGCCCGTCGTCGCCGTCGTCGGGTGCAACGATCTCGATGACGACACCGCCAAAACGCACTTCACTGACGTGTTCGCGGTAGCCGATTTCGCTGACGGCGACACCTCTCGTGATCCACACCGCACCGCAGAAGTCCTGCAGCACATCGGAACCCAGATCGGCGGCCGTTACCGCCCGAACTCCGTCATCCCTTTCGGACCATCGCCGCGGTAACATGGTCAACCTCACCGACGCATTTCTCGGCGTGCGGTCCGTGGCCAAACCCATGATCGCGGATTGGGGGGAGGTTCGAGGCGCTCGCATGTGCTTCCCGCGGCACACCACTCCGGCAGCAGAGAACTGCCCAACCTCGACGCTCGCTCCTGACTCAGCCAGTACGCACTTCGTCGGTCCATACCTTGAAGCTCGTCAAAGTGTTGGCGCCGAACGCGTTGCTGAGCGCGACATCGGCGGCGTCGCGGCCACGCGCGATCAACACCCTGCCGATGCGCGGCATGTTGTTGCGGGCGTCGAAGGTATACCACTGGCCGCCGAGGAAGACCTCGAACCACGCAGCGAAATCCATTGGGCCGTAAGGCGGCGGCATGCCGATGTCGCCGAGGTATCCAGTGCAATAGCGCGTGGGAATGTTCATGCAGCGACAGAAGGCAACGGCGAGATGTGTGAAATCGCGGCAGACGCCGACCCGTTGGTTGAAGGCCTCCAGCGCCGTCCGCGTGCTGTCTGCGCGCTGGTAGTCGAAAGTGATGTGTCGATGGACGTAGTCGCAGATTGCCTGAACGCGGTCCCATCCAGTTGGCGTCTGTCCAAATAGGTCCCACGCCGTCTGTGACAGGCGATCGGTGTCGCAATACCGACTGCCAAGCAGGAAGATCAGCGTTTCCTCGGGCAGGTCGGGCACCGGAATCTGTTGTGCCTCGGGAACGATGACATCCGGGAGTCCACTGTCATTGACCACCGCATCTGCCCAGATGCGCGTACGGCCCGTAGGCGCCACGATGCGAGTGCACCAGTTGCCGAAGTCATCACGATAGCCCGCCATCGGTACCGGCGGCTCCAACAGCAGAGCGTCACGGCCGACCAGGTCTGACACGCGTGTGAAGTGGACGTTGAGATTGAAGATCATCGGAGTTGGCTTTGGGCACTCGAAGATCATTTCGAAACCGACATTTATCTTCATCATGTGTCTCCGAAATTCTCGAGATATGGTGGCATATGGCTCGCGTAGTAGTGGAAAGTGTTCTCACCGTGGCCATTTGGCGGTTATCGCCGCGCTCTCACTGGGGACACGAGCCGCGTCCAAGGAATCGATCAGCACACGCCGCAACGCGGTCCAGCGCCTCGCCGCAGCAGACACCAGGCTCTGGTTGAGCTCCAATTCGACTCCTACGTAGTCGCGTTGCGCAAAGCGTCGACGCAAATACGAGGTCAACCCGTCTCCTCTGCCGGCATAGGGATAATTGCGTCGCACCCTAAGTTCAGGGCTCGATGCCTCAAGCGATTTCTTCCAGCGTCCACATAGCTCGGCCTCCCGCGGCCGTCCGGGGTCGTAGAGCAAGCCCACGTCGGCGCCGCGCACCTTGCCATTCAGTTCCGCGGCAAAGCTGTGCGACGAAATGTGGATCACGCGATGGCCACGCAATACCCGTTGACTCACGAGACGCTCGACCTGATCGCGATATGGCCGGTAACACTGCTCGATGATCTGCGCTCGCGTCTCGGCCGGAGCGGCTCGTGTCGACGTCGAAAAAAGTTGTGGGTGACCGATGGAGCGGTTGAGATCGACGACCAGGCGGCTCACCGTCGAAGCCACGAGCGGTGCCCGCCAGGCACTGGCGAGTGCCTTCGCCATGATGAGCGCTCCGGGATCCCACCCGCGGTGGGAGTCCAGCAGTGCCCTCTGCTCGCGAAACAGTCGACGGTAGGGCGCGGGTATCCGATTTCCTCCGTGTTCACAGGTGATGATGAAGCTGTCCATGTTGACGACCGGCTACCAGCTCAACTCGGGCAGCTGGCTGAACACTTGGCGCGTACCTTCGCCCCAAGCCCGACCGAGCGCACTGAAATACGGATCACCCTCATGGAATCGCCGCCGCCACTGCACTTCGAGGCTGTCCCGTTCATAACAGATCAGGTCAATCGGCATGCCGACCGACAAGTTGCTGCGCATGGTTGAATCGAAGGACACCAGCACGGACTTCGTGGCGTCGGCGAGGGACGTATCACGCGCAAGAACGCGGTCGAGGATCGGCTTTCCGTACTTCGTCTCACCAGTCTGCAGGAATAGCGTGTCAGTCCCCGCTTCGATGAAATTTCCCTCGGCGTAGATCCGGAACAACCGCATCGGCTCCCCTTGGAGCTGCCCACCGACGATGAACGAGGCATTGAAGCCGATTTGGTTGCCTTCCAGGTAGCCCCCGTCGCGCTGTTCGGTCTCGCGCATCGCATCCGAGACCAACCTCGCGACGTCGAACATCGTCTTGGCGCCCATGAGATTCGTGGCCGCAGCGCCCTCAGCGCAACGCTGCGTCAACACGCTGATGATGGCCTGGGTACCGGCGAGATTTCCCGAACTCAACAGAACGATGACGCGGTTGCCGCGATCCTCGAACACCGTCATCTTGCAGAACTTGGCGAAGTTGTCGACGCCGGCATTGGTACGGGAGTCCGTCGCGAAGATGATCCCCTTGTCGAGCATGACGCCGATGCAATAAGTCAAGCGATTCGCCTGCTGTACATCAGAATTCCCCGTTCAAGAGACGCGTGGTTCTGACGGGTGACAGACGCGCAGGCGGGCGGGAGCTCATCCCGCCCAGATGCCTTCGAGACACTCACCCTACGCCGCTTGGCCTCAGTGAGACATTCGGCAGGCATCAGGTAGCAGCCGCTCGCGCCTTCTCCCGTTCGCGCTCACGCAACTCGCGTCGCATGATCTTGCCCGTAGTCGTCGTTGGCAAGCTGTCCACGAACTCGGGCGGATGCCGCAGCAGCGCCTCCTCGATCTCGCCCGGACCGATCCGGTAGCCCGCCGACGTGATGATGTCGTCGACGCGACCGCGATACCAGAAGTAGCCGTCCTCATCACGCTGACCCAGATCGCCCGTCAGCAGCCAGTCGCCGACGAACTTGGCCTTGGTCGCTTGCGGTTTGTTCCAGTACTCGAGCAGCATGGCCGGATTCGGTCGCTTGAACGCGATGTGGCCGACCTCTCCCCGCGGCAACTCGTTGCCGTTGTCGTCGACGACGGTGCCGATAAAGCGAGGGATCGGCTGGCCGAGCGAACCCGGCTTCTGCGCCATCAGGGTTCCGTTGTGCCCGAGCACGATGTTGCCACTCGGTCTGGCCGAATACCTCATTGATGCGAACCTTGAGCGCCTTTTGTGTCCACTCGATGATCTCCGCGCCGACGGACTCGCCGCCTGACGTCAGCGTGCGCAGGTTGAGGTCGTAGCGGGCGAGCGGATTCGGCACTGCTTCATCAATCGGAGCATGGTCGGCACCAGCAGTGTGTTCCTCACCTGATGTTTCGCCATCATGTGGAAGGCCTGCTCGGGGTCGAAACCGATAGGGCGGAATGCGAGCACCCGCACGCCGTGGAACCACGACGGCATCAGCACATTCATCAGCCCTGCTAGCCAGGCCCAGTCCGCCGGTGACCACTGAAGGTCGCCGCGCTGTGGAAAGAAATCATGCTGCATTTCTGCGCCCCGCATGTGGCCGAGCAGGCCAGAAGTCAGCGAAATCCGGACAGAGATAGTAGGCAAGAGGGATGAACCTTCGTGAGGCTCGGCAGGCCATCGATTCGCTCGAGACAGATCCCAGCGCCCTGACCGTGTTCGGCCAGCAATATCAGACCCCCGACGGAGCAACGATCATCCCGGTCTCGAAGCCGGTCGGCGTGTTCGTGATCAAGGACGGCAGGCCGATCTGGTCTCCGGCGAAGGACGGTACCCGCATCGCGATAATGGGAATTCTGGTCGGGCTGGTATCCGCCGCCCTAGCCGGGATCGCCATGGTTCGCCGCCCACCGTGGCCCGATCTGCACGGCGAAGTCTCGAAGCGGTTCTAGCCCGCCGGACCTAGTTGCATTGCAGCGGAAGCAGAATCATGTCGATGACGACAACACCTGAATCGTTCAGCGCGCTCGGTGCTGGCGATGTGCGCATCGTGGCCGACCGGGTCGGTGATCCAGGCGCGCCAGCCGTGGTGTTCCTACACGGCGGGGGCCAGACCCGCCGCTCGTGGGGCCGGGCGGCTGCAGCCGTAGCCCAGCGGGGGTGGCAGGCGATCACGGTCGACTTCCGTGGCCATGGCGAGTCGGACTGGTCCGATGAGGGCGACTACCGCGTCGCGACCTTCGCCGGTGACGTAATGGAAGTGCTACGCCAGCTGCCGCCGCAACCGGTGTTGGTCGGTGCTTCGTTGGGCGGATTCACGTCGATGTTGCTTGCCGGAGAGCTCGCACCCCGCGCAGCGCGCGCCGTCGTGCTGGTGGACATCGTGCCCGACATGGACCCCTCCGGAGCATCGCGGATACACGAGTTCATGAACGACCGCATGACATCCGGATTCGACTCACTGGAGGACGTCGCCGACGCCATCCAGGCCTATAACCCACACCGGTCCCGACCGACCGATCTGGACGGCCTCCGCACGAACCTCCGCCATCGCGACGGCCGCTGGTACTGGCATTGGGATCCGAAGTTCATCGACGGCACGTCGGCGCTACCTCCGACCGAGGTGACCGAGGTCGAACGCCTTCACGTTGCGGTGGAGACCATCCTGCGCGACGAAGTGCCGATGCTCCTGGTGCGCGGGCAGATGAGCGATCTCGTCACCAAGGAACGCGCCGACGAATTCCTCTCCCGGTTTCCCGGGGTCGAGTTCGTCGACGTAGGTGGCGCCGGGCACATGGTTGCCGGAGACCGCAACGACGCCTTCGCCGATGCGGTCGTGGAGTTCCTCGCGCGCCACGCGGCTCAACGCTGACTCGGTCGATTCGTACGGAAGTGGACCACCGGGCGCCATCTCGCGGCAAGAATCGGCGGATGCGCTTCGGAAACTTCATGGCTCCCTTTCACCCGGTCGGGCAAAACCCGACGCTCGCGATAGAACGCGACCTCGCCCTCATCGTGGCGATGGACGGCCTCGGCTTCGACGAAGCGTGGATCGGCGAGCACCACTCCGCCGGGTTCGAGATCATCGCGTCGCCCGAGGTCGTCATCGCCGTCGCCGCGGAGCGCACCAAGCACATCAAGCTCGGGACGGGCGTCAGCTCGCTGCCGTACCACAACCCCCTGATACTCGCCGATCGCATGGTCTTGCTCGACCACCTCACCCGCGGCCGGGCGATGCTCGGCTGCGGCCCCGGCCAACTCACGTCGGACGCGCACATGCTCGGGATTCCTGCCGATGAGCAGCGGCCGCGCATGGAGCAGAGCCTCGACGCGATCATGCGCCTGCTGCGCGGCGAGACCGTCACCATGCACACCGACGGGTTCACCCTCCAGGATGCGCGCCTGCAGCTGAAGCCTTACAGCGAACCATGTTTCGACGTCGCGGTCGCGGCGTCCTTCTCACCCACGGGCCCGAGAGGCGCGGGCAAGCACGGCATCGGCATGTTGTCGATCGCTGCCACCGCGAAGCAGGGCATGGACCTTCTTGCCCAACACTGGGCGACGTGGGAGGAGGTCGCGCTCGAACACGGTCACGTCGCCGACCGCTCGAAGTGGCGGCTCGTCGGCCCGATGCACCTCGCCGACACCCGCGAGCAGGCCGAGCGCGACGTCGAGTACGGCATCGCCGAGTTCTCGCGCTACTTCACGCACATCCTGCCTGCGGGCCCGGTGCAGGGAGAAACACCGGCCGAGATCATCGCCAACAACCGTGAGTCCGGCTTCGCGGTGATCGGCACGCCCGAAGACGCGGTGGCCAGGATCGAGGAGCTCGTCGAGGCAAGCGACGGCGGATTCGGTGCCTTCCTTCTCTTCGACCACGACTGGGCTCCGCCCGCCGCGAAGCTCCACAGTTACGAACTGTTCTCCCAGTACGTGATACCGCACTTCACGGGTCAACTCGCGGCACCGGCGGCGTCAAGCGACTGGGTGGCCGGAAGCGGCACCGAGTTCGTAGACAGGGCCGCGCATGCGATCGGCAAGGCGATCGAAGACCACGCTGCGGAGCTGCAGGCCAAGAATGCCCCACGGTAACTCAACATCTTGATCTTTCCGGACTCGGCGAGGTCGATTGACGTCGATCATCTCGGAGATCGCGCAGACTCTTGCCTGGCTGCTGACTCCACTGTTCAGGTTGAGACGTTGGTGGTGTCGCCGACGCTGATGACGGCCAACAGGTCACCGCCTTCGACCTGCTGCACAGTGTTGATGGCCAACCTGGTGACAGTGCCGGCCCGGGGTGCGGTGATGGATGCTTCCATTTTCATGGCTTCGATGGTCGCGATGGGTTGGGCTGCAACGATCGAGTCACCCTCGGCGACGGTGAGGGTGACGACTCCCGAGAACGGGGCGGCGACATGCGATGGGTCGCTGCGGTCGGCTTTCTCCGCCGCGGGTGCCTGCGCGGCGACGGAGCGGTCTCGCACCGACACGGGGCGTAGTTGCCCGTTGAGGATGCCCATCACCGTGCGCATACCGGCATCGTCGGGTTCGGAGATCGCCTCGAGCCCGATGACCAGTTCGACACCCTTCTCGAGGGTGACGCGGTGTTCGTCGCCTTGACGAAGGCCGTAGAAGAACTGGTTGGCTGATAACCCTGAGGTGTCCCCGAACTGCTCACGGTGGGCGAGGAATTCTTTTGTCGGCCCGGGAAACAGCAACCGGTTGAGCGTCGACTTGCGCAGCTCCGGGTCACCGCCGAGCGCTTTCTCGTCCTGCACCGACAACTCGACCACCGCTGTTGGCGTGCCGCGCCCGGCAAGGGCCTTCTCCCGCAGCGGTTCGGGCCAGCCACCGGCCGGTGTGCCGAGGTCCCCGCGCAGGAAACCGATCACCGAGTCGGGAATATCGAATCGACCTGGATCGGCGGCGAATTCCTCGACGGAGACTCCGGCGCCGACCAGGTGCAGCGCGAGGTCGCCGACGACCTTCGACGACGGCGTCACCTTGATCAGCCGGCCGAGCAGACGATCTGCGCCGGCGTAGGCCTTCTCGATGTCCTCGAATCGGTCCCCCAGGCCCAGTGCGATGGCCTGCTGCCGCAGATTCGACAGCTGTCCGCCGGGAATTTCGTGGGTATAGACGCGGCCGGTGGGTGCGGGGAGTCCGGATTCGAACGGCGCGTACACCTTTCGCAGCGCCTCCCAGTACGGCTCGAGGTCGCACACATTCGCCAGATTCAGCCCGGTGTCGCGCTCGGTGTAGGCCGCCGCGGCGACGATCGCCGAGAGCGCCGGCTGGCTGGTGGTGCCTGCCATCGCCGCCGATGCTCCGTCGACGGCGTCGGCGCCGGCCTGCCACGCCGCCACGTAGGTCGCCAACTGACCACCGGGGGTGTCGTGGGTGTGCACGTGCACCGGCAGATCGAAGTTGCTCCGCAGCGCGGTGACCAACGTCGCCGCCGCCGGGACCCGCAACAACCCGGCCATGTCCTTGATCGCCAGGATGTGCGCGCCGGCATCGACGGCCTGTTCCGCCAATTTCAGGTAATAGTCGAGGGTGTAGAGGGTTTCGTTCGGGTTCGACAGGTCCCCGGTGTAGGACAGCGCGACTTCGGCAACCGTCGAGCCGGTGTCCCGGACCGCGTCGATCGCGGGGCGCATCGCGTCGATGTTGTTGAGCGCGTCGAAGATCCGGAAGATATCGATCCCGGTGTTGGCGGCTTCGGCGACGAACGCACGCGCCACCGAGTCCGGGTAAGCGGTGTAGCCGACGGTGTTGCGGCCCCGCAGCAGCATCTGCAGGCAGATATTGGGAACGGCCTCCCGCAACGCCGCGAGGCGTTCCCACGGGTCCTCGTGCAAGAACCGCAAGGCCACATCGTAGGTCGCACCGCCCCACGCCTCGATCGACAACAACTGCGGTGTCAGTCGTGCCACGTGGCCGGCGACACCGAGCAACCCCGACGTCCGCACCCGGGTGGCCAGCAATGACTGATGCGCGTCGCGGAAGGTGGTGTCGGTGACCGCCAGCGCTTTCTGGGCGCGTAACGCCGCGGCGAACCCGTTCGGCCCCAGCTCGAGGAGGCGCTGACGCGATCCCGACGGCGCCGGGATGCTCAGGTCGATGTCGGGAAGTTTGTCGTTCGGATACACCGCCGACGGCCTGGGCCCGTGGGGTTGGTTCACCGTCACGTCGGCGAGATAGGTCAAAATCTTGGTGCCGCGGTCCCCGGAGGTGTGCGACGTCAGCAACTGCGGGCGTTCCTCGATGAACGACGTCGTCACGTGACCGGCACGGAAATCGGGGTCGGCCAGAACCGCTTGCAGAAACGGCAGGTTGGTGGCCACACCACGGATACGGAACTCGGCCACCGCGCGTTGGGCCCGGGCGACGGCCGCCTGAAACGTGCGGCCGCGGCAGGTCAGCTTCACCAGCATCGAATCGAAGTACGCCGACACCTCGGCGCCTAACGCGGTGCCACCGTCCAACCGGATGCCCGCTCCCTCGGCGGTGCGGTACGCGGTGATGCGACCGGTGTCGGGGCGGAACCCGTTCGCGGGGTCTTCGGTGGTGATCCGGCATTGCAGGGCGGCACCGCGGATCGCGATGTTGTCCTGCGCGAGTCCGATGTCGGCGAGGGTCTCCCCCGCCGCGACGCGCAGCTGCGCCTGCACCAGGTCGACATCGGTGATCTCCTCGGTGACCGTGTGTTCGACCTGGATGCGCGGATTCATCTCGATGAACACGTGGTTGCCGTGTTTGTCGACGAGGAATTCGACGGTCCCCGCGCATGAGTAGCCGATCTGGCGTGCGAAGGCCACCGCATCGGAGCACAGTCGCGACCGCAGTTGCGCGGAGATGTTCGGGGCCGGCGCCAGTTCGACGACCTTCTGGTGTCGGCGCTGCACCGAGCAGTCCCGTTCGAACAGGTGGATGACGTTGCCGTGGGTGTCGGCGAGGATCTGCACCTCGATGTGTCGCGGCTCGATGACGGCCTGCTCGAGGAACACCGTCGCGTCCCCGAACGCCGATTCCGCCTCGCGCGCTGCGGCCTCGATGGCGTCGCGCAACCCGGCGATCTCGCCGACCCGGCGCATACCGCGGCCGCCGCCGCCGGCGACCGCCTTGACGAACACCGGGAACGTCATCGACTCCGCCGCCGCCATCAATGTGTCGATATCGGTGGAGGGTTCTGAGGATGCCAGCACCGGCAGCCCGGCCGCTTTCGCCGCCGCGATAGCGCGGGCCTTGTTGCCGGTCAGCTCCAACACCTGTGCCGAGGGTCCGACGAAGGTGATGCCCGCCCGCGCGCACGCGGCGGCCAGGTCGGGGTTCTCCGACAAGAACCCGTACCCCGGGTAGACGGCATCCGCGCCGGCCGCCCGGGCGGCGTCGATGATCGCCTCCACCGACAGGTAGGCGCGGACCGGGTGACCGGGTTCCCCGATCTGGTAGGACTCGTCGGCCTTGGTGCGATGCACCGAGTTTCGGTCCTCCACCGGATACACCGCCACGGTGCCGATCCCCAGCTCGTAGGCAGCACGGAACGCCCTGATCGCGATCTCACCCCGGTTGGCTACCAATACTTTCTTGAACACGAATCAGTCCTTTGTCCGTACTCAGAGGCAGTTGTGAGCAGACACTCAGCCCTGCTTTCACGTCAGCGGGATCACGGTCTTCGACTACACACCATCGGTGAGCGGGCTCAGTGGATGTGGCTGCCGCCGTTGATGTCGATGGTGGTGCCGGTGAGGTAGCTGGCGTCGTCGCTGGACAGGAAGGTGATGACGGCGGCGACTTCGTCGGTGGTCGCCACCCGGCCGATCGGGATGTCGCTGGCGAGTTTGGCTTCTTGCTCGTCGGTGGAGCCGACGCGGATGCTGGTGTCGACGGCGCCGGGGGTGACGGCGTTGACGGTGACGCCGCTGTCGGCGACCTCGCGGGCCAGGGCCTTGGTGAATCCGAGGACGGCGGCCTTGGCCGACGAGTAGGGCACCTTGCCGAAAACCCCGCCGCCGCGTTGCGCGGACACCGAGGACATGTTCACGATGCGGCCCCAGCCGTTGTCGAGCATGTCGGGCAGGAAGGCCTTGGTGACCAGGTAGGTGCCGGTGGCGTTGACCGCCATCACCTTGTTCCACAACTCCAGCGTGGTGTCCAGGAACGGCACCGGCGAGGTGATGCCGGCGATGTTGGCCAGGGCGCCGACGGGCGGCAGGTGGCCTGCGGCCACTTCCGCGGCGACCGCCTCGTGGGCGGCGGCCACCGACTCTTCGGAGGTCACGTCGACGGCGTATCCGAAGGCGGGAACACCGAATTGGTTGCCGATGTCGGCGGCGACCTTGGCCGACTTCTCGGCGTCGAGGTCGAGCACCACCACCGCCCAGCCCTCGCGGGCGTAGCGGCGGGCGACATCGATGCCGATGCCGCGCTCGGAGGTGGCGCCGGTGATGACGGCGGTGCGCTGGACTTTCGACATGTGTTTGTTCCTTACTTGTTGTGTCTAGATGAGTCCGGAAATCAGTTGAGCGGCGCGAGCGGTGGCCGCGGGCCGCTGGTCGTTGGTGATGTCGCGGGTCTCCAGCTCGAGGGTGAAATGGCCGGCGTAGCCGGCGTCGGCCAGCGCCTTGAGACCGCGGGCGAAGTCGACCTGCCCGTTGCCGACGGACAGGTTGATGTTGCCCGGCACGGCGTCGCGGATGTGGACATGCGCGATGTGATCGCCGAAGCGGCCGACGAACTCGGCGGCCGCGGTGAGGGTGCGAGCCACCGTCGCGATGGCGCGGGACGCAGTTCGGTGCCCTGGCGACCACAGGCCAACATGATCGTCGACGTACCAACCGCCCCGGCCAGGTCGACCAGGGTCCGCAGCCGGCGCTGGATCTCAGCCGCATCGAGGCCAGGGTCATTCATCCCCGCGACGTCCGCGTTGATCAGCCTGACCGCCAACCCGCTGGCGAGGATCTGGTCCGCGAGCACGTCAACGAGTTCGGGGGGCAGCGGGGTCGGGACGTGATCACAAACTCCCGGCAGGGCGCCAAGGTCGATCTCGCCGAAGCCCTGCCCGCTGATATCTGCTAACGCCCCGGGCAATGTCCACGCCCGGAAAGAGATGGTCGAGCAGCCAAGCCGGGAGTCGATCGATGATCCGAGCTGCGCTGCGACATCCTGCGTGGTCATCGCAGTGTCCTCACATATCGGCGTGCAGGCGTTTGCTCGGCGGGCGCCGCTCTTAGGCGGTGGGTGGTTCGGGGTCGGCGACCCAGGGCCCGTGGTGGCTGCGGCCGGTGCGGCCGAGCTCGGCCTGGATCCGGGTGACGATGGCATCGGTGGACAGGCCGTAGCGATCGTGCAGGGTCGGCAGTGCGCCGGCCGCGAGGAACTCATCGGGCAGCGCAATGGGCACGATGCGCCGACCGGCCCCAGCAAAGGCCAGTGTCGCGGCGACCGACTCGGCGAGCCCACCAATCACGGTGTGGTTCTCCAGAGTAACCACGAGCCGATCGGTGCGCGCCGCGCGCAGGATCGCCTCGCGGTCCAGCGGTTTGATCGTTGGCACGTGCACGACGCCCACGTCGACATGATCGGCTTCCAGGCGGGACGCGGCGTCCAGCGCGCGCATCGTCATGAGCCCAGTCGAGATGAGCACCACGTCGCGGCCGGTGCGCAGCTCAGCGGCCTTACCCAACTCGAAGTGGTAGTTGTACTCGTCGAGCACCCTGGGCACCGCGCCGCGCAGCAGCCGCAGGTAAGTGGGACCCGGGTGGGACGCCAACGCCGGCACGGCCTGCTCGATGTCCACCGCATCGCACGGGTCGACGATCGTCAGGCCGGGGCAGCCGCGGAGGATAGCCATGTCCTCGGTAGCCTGGTGGCTGGGCCCGTACCCCGTGGTCAAGCCGGGCAGGCCACCGACGACATTGACGTTGAGCCCCGGCTCGGCGATGTCCAGGCACAAAAAGTCATACGCGCGCCGGGTGGCGAACACCGAGTACGTGGACGCGAACGGCACCAACCCCACCTCGGCCAGGCCGGCGGCGGCGCCGAGCAGGGCCTGCTCCGCCATGCCCATCTGGAAGAAGCGCTCCGGATGGGCCTCGCGGAATATGTGCATGTCGGTGTATTTAGCAAGGTCGGCCGACAGCCCGACGATCTCCGGGCGCTCCTCGCCAAGTCGAGCCAGCGCATGCCCGAACGGCGCGCTGGTGGTGGGCTGGCCCGGGTCGGCGAACGAGGCGATCATCGCCGAGGTGGTGAGCTTCTTGCGCGGCGCTGTGGCGGTCATCGGCGCAGTCCCTCCTCGAGCTGGTCACGGGCGATCTGCCACTCGTGTTCCTCAACACGCATGAAGTGCGCCTTCTCCCGGTTCTCCAGCAGCGGCGACCCCCGCCCGATGCGGGTGTCGCAGATCAACACCTTGGGTGAGCCGCGGTGCTCGCGCAGCTCGTCGAAGGCGGCCACCACGGCCGCAATGTCGTTACCGTCCACCCGCAGAGCGTGCCAGCCGAATGCCCGCCACTTGTCGGTGACCGGCTCAGTCCGCAGCACCTCGTCGGTCGGGCCGTCGGCCTGCAGGGCGTTGACGTCGACGATCGCGGTCACGTTGTCCAACCCGTGGTGGGCGCAGGCCAGTGCCGCCTCCCAGGTGGAGCCCTCGTCCAGCTCGCCGTCGGAGAGCAGGTTGAACACTCGGGCGGGGTTGCCCAGGTGCCGCAGCCCCAGCGCCATCCCGTTAGCCACGGCCAGCCCGTGCCCCAGCGAGCCGCCGGAGATCTCCACGCCGGGCGTGTAGGAGGCCATTGCCGACATGGGCAGCCGCGAGTCGTCCGACCCGTACGTCTGCAGTTCCTCCACCGGGACGATGCCGGCTTCGGCCAGCGCCGCGTACAGCGCGATCGCGTAGTGGCCAATCGAGAGCAGGAACCGGTCCCGCTCGGGCCAGTGTGGATCATCCCGCCGGAACCGCAGCTGGTCGCCGTACACCACGGCCAGGACATCGGCGATACCCAGCGCCTGCCCGATGTACCCCTGCCCCTGCACCTCCCCCATGTCCAGCGCGTAGCGCCGGATCCGGTACGCCGCTTCCCGCAGCCGGGTCAGGCGTTCGGTCTGCTGGTCGGTGGTGACAGACGTCATGACTTCGACCCCTTCCTCGCTCACTTGGTCGTTTCGGCTTCCATCCGGTGCGCCCACGACGCACCTTCCGGAACGACGCTCTGACCCGTCTCCCGCTCGCGCATGATCTCGCGTTCGAGGAGCGCCACGTGCTCCCGCTCGGCCGGTCCCCAGGTCTCTCTCGTCACCAGGGTGGCGATGAGGCCCAGCAGGCCGTAGCAGCTGAACAGCAAGGCGGGTCCGATCCAGCCGGTCCGGCTGTAGAGGGCCGTGGCGATTAGCGGCGTAAAGCCGGAGACGACGGCCGAGAGCTGGTACGCCATCGAGGCACCGCTGGTGCGGGTCTTGGCCGAGAACAGCTCCGAGAACCATGCACCCTGCACGCCGGCGAGGGAGTTCTGGCAGACGGCGTAGCTGATGATGAAGGCGAAGATGATCGCCACTCGGGCACCGGTGTTGACGGTCAGGAACAGCGGGACACCCCAGAGCAAGGTGAGCACGGTTCCCAGCACGTACACCGGCCGCCGTCCGATCCGGTCGGTCAGTGCGCCCCAGCAGACCGTGGCGACTATCCCGATGGCGGCCGCCAGCATGAGGGCGGTCAAGGTGGTGGGGCGGTCGGCCAATTTTTCCCTGGTGAGGTAGGAGAGCATGAACGTCACGGACACGGCGTAGCCGGCTGTCTCCGCAACACGCAGGCAGAACGCGCGCAGCACGTTACGCCAGTCGTCGCGGAGCACCTCAAGGATCGGGTTCTTGGCGAGCTGGCCCTCCTCCTTGAGCTCCTCGAACTCCGGCGACTCGTCAATCTTGAGCCGGATGATGATGCCCACGACGATCAGTACCGCGCTGAGCAGGAACGGCACCCGCCACGCCCACTGGTCACCCAGCGGCACGCTGGCCAAGAAGGCCAGATTGGCCAACAGCAACCCCACCGGGAAGCCCGCCTGGGTGATCCCGGTGTAGAGCCCACGTTTGCGCCACGGGGCGTGTTCGAAGACCATCAGGATCGCGCCGCCCCACTCCGCGCCGAACGCAAGGCCCTGCACCACTCGGACGATCACCAGCAGGATCGGCGCCCAGACGCCAACCATCTGGTAGGTGGGCAGCACACCGATCAGTACGGTGGCGAAGCCCATCAGGAACAGGGAGCCGACCAGGACCGGCTTGCGGCCGATCTTGTCCCCCAGATATCCGCCGATGATGCCGCCCAACGGCCGCACCGCAAAACCGATACCCAGGGTCGCAAACGACAGCAGCGTGCCCGACAGCGGGTCGGACGCCGGGAAGAACACGTTGTTGAAGTACAGAGCCGCGGCCGTGCCGAACCCGATGAAGTCATAGGTCTCGATCGTCGCGCCGATCGAGCAGCCGATCGCGACCCTCTTCTTCTCGGGTGTGCCCTCAATCGGATGCCAGTGAGCGACGTCTTCGAGGTAGGGATCGGGCTGTGGCGGCTGCGCCTCGGTCATGATGATCTCCGCTTAGCTCGGCTCGGGCTCGGCTCGAAAGGTTGTGCGGAACAGCCATTATCCCAGTGCATAAAATTTCATTACTGATTGCTTAGCTAATCTGTCGCCGAGTTTTCTCCGTGTTCGTGCCGGTTGTCAATGCTCCTTACACAGGAACTCCCGAAAAGCTCTGTACGCAGGAACTCCGGAAAACAGCGCGTTATAGGAGGCGCAAGCGCGTGGCCTAAATCCGGGTAGTGCACCCAGGTCGATCTCGGCGAAGCCCACCTCGGCGACCGTGGCGAGGGCAGAGTCGAGGTCCAGGTGCCGAAAGCTGATAGTGAACATCCCACCCGGGTGTGAATCATCCGCATGCCGTCCTTCCGATGGGGTTGACTGCAGCGTCCGACCCGTTCCGGCTGGCGATGGCGAAGGCCTTGTCTTGTAGCTGACTGTTAACAGTCAACTCTTGAGCATTGTATGTCGACTGTTGACAATGTGCAGGCGCAGTGTCAAACTGGTGACTGATCACACTGTTAACTGTCGACAGTGACTGCTACCACGGCTCTTGAAGGGATCAGCTCATGAGCGATGATGCGCTCACCATGCGGGGGCCGGTACACGGCACCAAGGACGCACGGAAGGTGGCGATCGACTCCAGCGTTGGAGCCGTCACCGAGACTTACGACTTCATCTGGTTCGGCACCGCGGCCGCCGTGTACTTCGGGCACGCGTTCTTCCCGGGCGCCTGCCCGATCGCCTGCACCCTGGCCTCATTCGCCACGCTCGGGGTGTGGGGGAACCTGGACACGCTCGTCAACAACGCGGGGATCATCACGATCAACGACCTCGAGCACCAGCGTCACGGATTTTCAGGGCTGCCTGCAACTCCGGTGGGGGGACCTTCACCCAACTGGAGGCCGGACTGCCCGTCGCCGCCATATCCGGCACCGAGCTGCTGGCCGGCAGGGACAAGGCGACCCGCCTCGCTCACCGGCAAACGTGGGCGTCGGCGATCGACCGATCCCCCACCCTTCCCACAGCGCACGACCTGGACATCACCGCATGACGCCAAGACCAACAGCACAGCCCTGGACCGAATGTCGTTATCCGGGGGATTCTCAGACCAGCCGGTGCCGCGATGAGGACCCGCTCGCGGCGTCGGGCCGCCCCACCCGGACCGCGGCACACCGATACGGCGGCGCCACCGTGCGCCGCAGCAGCGTCTCCGCTTACCATCGCGAGTGAATATATAGTCGATAACCGCTCGGTTCCCTCGTGAGATGGTCGAGGCCTCCGGTCGCTCGTGGGGAGGTGGATGCAGCGGTGAACGCAGAACGCATCACCCGGCGGCTCGCCACCGAGGAGCAGTCGCGGCTCATGGTCAAGGTCGCCCGGATGTATCACGAGCGGGGACGCAAACAAGCCCAGATCGCCAGCGAACTGCACATCACCCAGGCGCGGGTATCCCGGCTGCTGCGGAAGGCGGCCGACACCGGGATCGTCAAAACGGTGGTGAGCTCACCGGCCGGTGTGCACACCGACCTAGAGGAGCGTCTGGAACAGCGCTACGGACTCACCGAGGCGGTGGTGGTGGATGCGCTCAGCTCCGACGAACGCGACATCGTCCAGAACCTCGGCGCCGCCGCCGCCGTGTACCTCGAATCGACCCTGCTGGGCAACGAGATCGTCGGGATCTCGTCGTGGAGTGCCACCCTGCTCGCCGCGGTGACGTTCCTGGGGCGGGCCACCAGCCCGGTTGTCACCGACGTGGTCCAACTTGTCGGCGGGGTGGGGGAACCGCAGGTCCAGATCGACGCAAACCGCCTCCTGGCGACGTTCGCTTCCGCGACCGGCGCCACCCCCATCTTCCTGCCGGCGCCGGGGCTGCTGGGCAGCGCCGCCGCCCAACGCAGCCTGATGTCTGATCCGGCGGTGCAGCAAGTCAGTGCACGTTGGTCGGAACTGACCACAGCACTGGTAGGCATCGGCGCCCTGGAACCGTCCCCGCTGCTGGCCCAAAGTGGCAACGGAATCGCCGAAGCAGACCAGGAGGCGCTGCGGAGTCTCGGCGCCGTCGGGGACGTCTGTCTCCGGTTCTTCGACGAATCGGGCACCCTCGTCGAATCCGAGCTCGACCAGAAAGTGATCGGAATCCGCCCGGAGCAGCTGATGTCGGTCCCTCGCCGGATCGCGGTCGCCGGTGGCATCCGCAAACTGGCCGCACTGCGCGGCGCCCTTCTCGGAGGCTGGGTCAACGTGCTCATCACCGACAGCGTCGCCGCCCACGAGCTGATCGGAGATTGGAACGGTTACGAGCAGCCCGTGCTGGCCCAAGCCTGACTGCACCCACAGACGCCCACAGTGAAAGAGTCGTTGTTGGCCAAGCGGTCGCGCTGGGCCCGACGAATCCCGCCGCGGTCGCACCGCCGCGACTTGGCCGAGCCGTCGTCAACGGGTTGTACCCCCAAGGTGGTGTATCAACTGCTCGATGGTGGCCACCGGAGCCGATTCCCGGTTGCCGACTTCCACGAGCGCCGGCAGGCGCATCATCTCGCCGTCATCGCCGACGACTGCACAGATCGCCGCGACGGGCTGCGGTCCCGCCAAGATCATGAGATCGACGGCGTCGAAGCTGATCCGACCCGGCGGGGATCGGGTCAAGACCGACGCCCGTGACGCCACGCACCTGACCCGGCTGCTGCGCCTGGGTGAGATCACCGCGGTCACCGTGCCCGAACGCGAGGTCGAAGCGGTGCGTGATCTGGTGCGGGCCCGCGAGGATGCCCACGCGGACCTGATGCGGGTGCGGCATCGGTAGTCCAAACTGCTTCTGCGCCAAGGCCGGATCTACTCCGGTGGACAGGCCTGGACAAGGGTTGCACGAGACCTAGCTGCGTCGGCAACGCTTCGAGGACACCCATACCGCCGCAGCCTTCGATCATCACTTCGACGCCGTGCTGAGCGCGACGGCGGCCCGAAACCGCCTCGATGAACAGATCGTCGCCGTGGCCGCCTCGCCCCGCTGGGCTGATCCGGTCGACCGGCTGGGCTGCCTGCGCGGCATCTCCGCGCTGACCGGGCTGGGCTTGACCGTCGAGATCGGCGACTGGTCGAGCATCTGTCGAGGCTGACCGCCGAGATCGATGAGCTGACCGTCGAGATCACCGAACGTGCCAGCACCGTGGCGCCATCGTTGTTGGCGATTGTTGGCTGCGGCCCGTTGACGGCCGCCAAGATCGTCGGTGAGACCGCGCAGGTGGGTCGGTTCCGCTCCAAAGATGCCTTCGCCCGTTTCAACGGCACCGCGCCGTTGCCGGTGTGGTCGTCGAACAAGCAGCGATATCGCCTGTCCCGCACGGGGAATCGCCAACTCAACGCAGCCCTGCACCGTATGGCGATGGTTCAGGCGCGCCCACCCGCCCGCGAACTGCTCGCACGACGGAAATCAAACGGCGACGGCGGCATGGAAGCCCTGCGAGTCCTCAAGCGAAGGCTGTCCGACGTCGTTTACAGAGCCATGCTCACCGACCAAAACCAATCAACATCAGCCGCAGCTTGACAGAGGAGCAAGAGTCTGACACCACCGTCGTTGACCAACGACCGCCACGCCACCTGACACCGATCAAACGAAAGCCGCCCCGCCATCACACCGGGGCGGCTTTCACCTGCCTCTTGAACAAACAAGGCCTACATATCAGACCTTTGGGGCGAAGCGGCCGTCGATGGCGCTCCATCCGCCTTCGACCAACTGCAGGGTGCCGGTGACGAAGGTCGATGCGTCCGATGCCAGGAACAGGATCGCGCCGACGATCTCGTCGGGCGTGGCCCAGCGCTTCAACGCGGTCTTGTCCGCGTATGCGCCGTACCAGTCGGGATCGGACTTGATCTGCTGCGTCAGAGGTGTCTCGAACGGGCCGGGTGCAACCGCGTTCACCCGCACACCCGACGGACCGAGTTCGGCGGCCAGGGCCTTCGTCAATTGCAGCACACCACCTTTCGCGGCGGCGTACAGCCCCTGCCCCGGCTCGACGACGAGCGCGCGGAAGCTGGAGAAGTTGATGATGCTGCCCTTGCCGCGGGCGACAAGCCCCGGCCCGAACGCCTTGGCCAGCCGGTACGTTCCCTTGAGGCTGACGTCGATGACCCGGTCGAACTCCGCGTCAGTGGTGTTGAGTACCTGCTTGCGCACGTTGATCCCGGGTGTGGCCACCAGAACCTCCGTATCCGGATGTGCGGCCGCCAGAGCGACGACGGATTCGGTGTCGGTGACGTCGATTTCGGCGGATTCGGCGCTGTAGCCCTGCGCTTCGATTTCGGCGATGGTGTCCTTCAGACCCTCCACGTTGACATCGGCGACGACCAGATTGGCGCCGTACTGCGCCAGCGCGATGCTCGCGGCACGGCCAAGCCCGCTAGCACCACCGACGACGACGACCTTGCGGCCGTCGAGCCGAAACAACGACGTGTAGTCGGTCGAGTCCGACATCTGGCTTCTCCCCTCAGGTCGATGCCGTGGCGGTGCCGCGCAGGATCTGTATGACGGAGGAGTCGTCCGCGCGTCCGAGGCCGGCGCGGCGGCTGGCGAGGTAGAGCTGTTCGGCCGCGGAGGCCAGCGGGGTGGGGTAGGCCTTCGCGCGGGCCGCTTCGGTGACCAAGCCCATGTCCTTGACGAAAATGTCGATGGCGGAACGGATGTCGTTGTTCGGATTGTCGATCATTCGGGCGCCGCGGTCGTCGAGCATGAACGATGCCGCTGCGCCGTGCCGGAGCACTTCCCAGGTCTGACCGGCGTCCAGGCCGAGCGCCTCGGCGTATGCGAGGGCCTCCGCCGCGACCGCGATGTGCACCCCACACAGCAGCTGATTGACGAGTTTGACCTTCTGCCCTTCCCCGGGTTCGGCTCCGACGACGGGGGCGTTGCGGGCCATTACGTCCAGCAAGGGCTGCACCGTGGCGAGCGCGGTCTCCGAGCCGCTGACCATGATCAGCAGATCCCCCTGCCCGGCCCGAGCGGCACCACCGGACACCGGGGCGTCGACGACCTGCACACCGGACACGCTCAGACGCCGAGCCCAGTCCTCGACGGCAGCTGGTCCGACGGTGGCCATCAGCAGCACGACGCTGCCCGGTTTGAGTGCCGCGGCGGCGTTGCCGTCGCCGTAGAGCACTGATTCCGCCTGATCTGCGGTGGCGACCATCAACACCAGTACATCGGCGTCGGCCGCCGCGTCACCGATGGTGGCCGCGGGCTTGACGCCGTCGCCCGCGAGGGCTGCCGCTTTCTGCGGGTCGATGTCGAAGGCCGTGACTGTGTGTCCGGCCTTCGCAACGAACGATGCCATGGGCGAACCCATGGCTCCCAGACCGATCCATCCGACATTCGTCATTGAGGCTGCCTACCTTCTCGTTGGGGGGCGGAGTGAGCGGGGTTGGGGCACAGGGGTTATCGGCGTCCCGCGAAGAGGTCCACGACGTCGGCGAGGGTGTCGTCGTCGCCGACGTTGCCGGCGAAGACCACGTAGGGGGTGCCGACGGCTGCGGGTGCCGCCTCGATGGGACGGAAGACCGACACCATGCCGGGGAACAGTTGCCCGATGACCTCTGCGCGGCGGATGCCGAGGCCGCGGACCGCGACGTCGTGGGAGGTGATTCCACCTTTGGCGACGACCCAGGCCGGGTGCGCGGCAAGTGCAGCGCGGACGACCTCGATGACCGCGGTGGACACGGTGCGGGAGATGGCCAGGCTGTCATCGGCATCACCACCGCGCATCAGGGTGCGACTGGTGAACAGCAGTACGTCGGAGGTGGCGAGCGCCTCGGCGACCTGCCCGCCGATGGCGGCGACGTGATCGTCGCGTCGTGCGGGGTCCAGCAGGGTGGGCACGTGCAGTTCGGTTTCGGCGAGCCCGCAGCGTTCCTGCGCCTTGGCGACCTGCCGGCTGGTCAGGCCGACATGCGAACCTACGACAACGAGCCCCTGCCCGCCGGGACGACCGGTCGGCCAGATCTGCGCCGCGGTGAGCGGGCCTTGAGGTTCGAGGCCAGCGAGAGCACGGGGGAACGACGGACCACAACGATATCCGAACGACTTGCCCGCCTCCTGCGCCTCCAAGACCCCAAGAACGACGATCTCTAGGTCGGCGTAGTCGGTCGCATTGACCACGACGAAGGCGCCGCCGGAGATCCCGCCCAAGATCTCGGCGACCCGAGCGGGCCCGCCGAGCCGGATGTCGTTCAGGGAGATGCTGTGCACCTCGTCCCTGGTGATGGTGCCGCGGCTCTTCTCGGCGACGAAGTCCCGCAGGTTGGACGAGGTGAAACCGAACGTCGAGTCTTGGGCGAACTCGGTGTCACCCGCTGGGATGGGCTGCCCGGCAACGTTGGCCCAGTGGATGTCACCGGCGGTGAAACGGCCCGCCTCGAAGAAGCACGGGATCAGGAGCACCGCGTCGAACCCGGCACCGGTCACGCGGCTCCTGGCGGCGTCGATGGCCGCGATTTCGGCGACAACGTGGCCGCGCAGCGTGGAGTCACTACGGCTGACGACTTCCATTGGGCCACCGAGACTCTGGCCGAGGGCGAACAAGCTCGCGGATATTCCGGTGTTCAGTTCGACGGCGGTGTCTTCGGGCAGGCTGCGGGTGTTGGTCAGGATGAAGCAGGTGGACCCCGGTGCGGCCAGACCGGCGGCATACTCGTCGGCTTCGAAAACGGTGACCACGGCGACATCGTGCACGGTCTGCGAGCCGGTCGGGTCATCGTCGAGCACGGCGATACGGCGGCCTGCGGCGGCGTGCGCGGCCCTGATGCGCTCGCGCGCACCAGGTTCCTCCCGCACGGGCGGGGCGGCGGCGAGGATCTCCGCGGCCGATGGGCGGAGGGTGTTGGTGTCGTTGGCGGTCATCGGAGCTCCTCGGGATGGGTAACGAAGGTCATGAGACTTGCAGTCCGCCGTCGACGTCGCACGTCGCCGCGATGATGTAACCGGCGCTTGCCGACGGCAACTGAAATCTCACCCCTTTCCGGCCAGTGAAAAGTTCCGCCTGGGTCGGAATTGATCTGGTGCGGGTTCATGGCATCGGGGCAGGCGCGTTGTCGTCGCCGGTGAAGTCGATGCTGGCGTATTCGCGAAGTTTGTCGAGGCGGTGATAGGCCTCGATGACGCGGACGGTGCCCGACTTCGACCGCATCACGATCGACTGAGTGTGGGCGCCCCCGCCGTTGTAACGGACTCCGCGCAACAGATCACCGTCGGTGATGCCGGTGGCGGTGAAGAACACGTTGTCACCCGAGACCAGGTCTTCAGTACACAAGACGCGGTCGAGGTCGTGACCGGCGTCCATCGCCTTCTGGCGTTCGGCGTCATCGGTAGGCGCCAGACGCGCTTGCAGCGCTCCGCCCATGCAGCGCATCGCGGCCGCGGCGATGATGCCTTCGGGTGTTCCACCAGTTCCGATCAGCAGGTCGGTGCCCGATTCCGGGCGCGCCGCGGCGATCGCCCCGGCGACGTCGCCGTCGGAGATCAGCCTGATCCGGGCACCGGTCTCGCGGACTTTCGCGATCAACTCAGCGTGGCGGGGGCGATCCAGAATGCACACCGTCAAATCGGCCGCCGAGGACTTCTTCGCCCTGGCTACCGCTTGGATATTCTCCGCGATGGGCGCCGTGATGTCGATGGCGTCGGCGGCGTCCGGGCCGACGGCGATCTTGTTCATGTAGAACACAGCTGACGGGTCGAACATCGCGCCGCGTTCGGCCACCGCGAGCACCGAGATCGCGTTCGGCATCCCCTTGGCCATGAGCGTGGTCCCGTCGACGGGATCGACGGCGAAGTCGCAATCCGGGCCTAACCCGTTGCCGACCTCTTCACCGTTGTAGAGCATTGGTGCTTCGTCCTTTTCGCCCTCGCCGATGACGACCACGCCGCGCATCGACACCGAAGAGACGAGCTGCCGCATCGCGTCGACGGCGGCGCCGTCACCGGCCTCCTTGTCACCGCGGCCCACCCAGCGGCCGGCCGCCATCGCTCCAGCCTCGGTGACTCGGACCAACTCGAGGGCCAGGTTGCGGTCCGGGCGCATGTAGCGCGTGGTGTCCAGGGTGGTGGTCATGGTGGTGCCTTTCTACAGTGGCAGTGGTCAGCGCTCAGGTGACAACGAGTCGATGGTTCGTAGCGCCGCAGCCGTGACGGCGGCGCGTCCCGCCCTCCATGTCGCGACGGCGTCGGCGTTCGACATCGCTTGCGGTAGTGAGCGTTCGACTGCGACGAGGTAGGCGCGGCGCAATTCAGCGTTGACGTTGACTTTGGCAACACCACATTTGACGGCGCCCCGAAGCTGTCCGGGCGGCAGTCCGCTCGCGCCATGTAGGACCAGGGGAACCGGGCACTGCTCCGCGATGGCGTTGAGCCGTTCCAGATCGAGGGTGATCGGGTCGGCGGTGAATCCGTGCACGTTGCCGACCGCTACTGCCAGCGCGTCGATTTCGGTACGCTCGACCAATTCACGTGCCTGGCGTGGGTCGGTCATGCTCTGCGACGGGAGTGCATTCGTGGAGACGTCCTCGTCTCCCGGCACTGCGCCGAGTTCGGCCTCGATCCAGGCGCCGGCGCGATGCGCGAGTGTCGCCGCCTGACGCGTGAACCGGACATTGTCGTCGAAGCTCAGATGCGAGCCGTCAATCATCACCGACGAATAACCGGCGTCGAGGCAGCGCTGCATCTCCGGCAGGTCCCTGCAATGATCCAGATGCACACCGATCGCGGCTGATGTCGAGTGCGCTGCAGTCAGCGCCATGTTCATCAGCGCTGTCTGACCGGCATGCTGAAAGTGACTCGACCCCGCGAGAAGCAGCACGGGCCGGTCGGCCTCTTCGGCGGCGGTCACAACTGCCTGGACCATCTCCAGGTTGTAGACCGCGAAGGCCGGCAGAGCCCACCCCTGTTTAGCTGCCAGGTGCAGGGTTTCGGTGCCAGTGAGCAGCATCAGGCACAACCCAAAGTGGCCGGGGTGAGTTCGGTCGGGCCGGTGATCGTCATTTCATTTCTCCGAGTGGGGCCGAGGTCAGCGCTGATCGGCGTCGAGGACGTATCGGCGCAAGTCGTTTTCGGTTTGGTCCATGTGGGCCTCCATGGCGTCGCGACTCCGCCTGGGATCACCAGCGGTGAGTGCCTCGAAAATCGCTTCGTGCGCGGCGAGTGCGTTCACCTGGATCTCCGGGATTGACGATGTCTGAGTGCGGGCCTCAACCAGCAGATGGCCGAACGGTTCAAACATGAACGGGATGAACATGTTTGCGGTTGCGTGCATGATCACGTCATGAAAGGCGATGTCCGCCTCGACAAAGAGATCGACCCGGTTCAACATGTTGGCCAGCCGCATTTCTTCGATGCTGGCGGCCAACGATTCGAGATCCTCCTTCGAACGATTGATGGCCGCCAACTGCGCTGCGCCGATCTCGACCATCCGCCTCGCCTCGATCAGGCGTCCTGACACTCCCCCCGAGGGCGAGCGGCGTTCCTCGATGCGGACGACGGCGGCGAGCGACGTCCACGCCTGCGGCGGGTTGACGAAGGTGCCGCGCCCGCGATGGATGGTCACGATGTTCTGCGACCGCAAGATGCGCACCGCTTCCCGGACAGTCAATCGGCTCATCCCGTACCTCAGGGCCAGTTCCCCCTCCGAAGGAAGGACCGACTCGACTGGAAACTGCCCATCCACGATCGACTCGAGGAGCATGTCCGCGAGTTCCTCGGGAAGCGCCACGGTTCCGCTCTTTCATCTGACGTCTGATGTCTGACGTCTGTAGTGTGACTTGCACCACATCTACTGTCAAGAGTGATCTGGAACATCGACGGGGTCCGTCGGCCCTGGCCCTAGCCAAGAACCCCACGTCTCGCGGTGCGGGGGACGAGTGCGGAACTACGATGCCCACGTGAGGGCAGAGCTGGCGGCAGCGCACGCCGCAGTGGACGAAGCGGTCACGATCCTGCGGGACAGGCGTGATCGGCCGCATGAGCGGATCGACAAGGCGGCCAAGGACTTCCTTACCGACGTCGACCTGGCCAGTGAGTCGGCGTTGCAGCGCTCGCTCGCGGCATCCACTCCGGATATCGGCTTTTACGGCGAAGAACATGGCGGGGCCCCGCTCGACTCGGGCAAGGTCTGGGTCGCGGATCCGCTCGACGGGACTGTCAACTACGCGACCGGGTCACCGCTGTGCGGAGTGATGCTAGGCCTGCTCGAGGATGGCGTGCCGACAGTAGGCGTGATCGACCTGCCGTTCCTCGGCGTCCGAGTCGACTCGGGGGCGCTGGCCGACGTTGGCTCGTTCGAGGAAGCAATCATCGGGATGGGCGACGCGTTCCACCGGGGCGGCGCCCGGCTGGACGCATATCTCGAACTGACGATGAGCGTGCACCGACGGGCATTGCGCTTTCGCTGCGTCGGCGCAGCGTCCGTGCTCTGGACATGGCTTGTCAGCGGCCAGATCCAGGGCATGGTGCTTGCCCACAACAACCCGTATGACGTCGTCGCAGGGCACGCGATCGCTCGCGCGGCGGGAGCGATGTGCACCGACTACGCGGGCGCCCCGCTGAACTTGGAGTCGACCGGAGCCATGGCAGCCGTCCCCGGCATTCAACCCGAGCTCGTCAGCCTCGCAGCCGATCTCGCTGCGGTGGCAGCGCGAGGCAGCTGAGCGTCAGCACGCCGACAGCGTACGGCTACAGAAGGATCCCGAGGGCGTGGTGCACGTGTTCGGCCCGAAGCGCGAACGAATCGTCCGCCGTCTGGTGCGATTTGGCTTCGCTCCTCGAGGACGCTCGTTCGCGTAGTCAACACCGGTCGCGCCCACGCGTACTTATCGCTGACGACTGTCATTGACACCTGCCAGCGAAAGGTCGTAGCGTGATGGCATGCCCTCGCCGACGTCCACCACGGAAGATTCGCTGTCGACGGTGAATGCGCGGCAGGCCCAGCGGCTTGAAACGCGCGCCCGCTTGTTCGACGCCGCGGTTGCGGAGATTGGCCGGTCCGGGCTAGCGGGTGCTGACGTCAGCACGATCGCCGCGGGGGTCGGTGTGGCGCGGGGAACGTTTTACTTTCACTTCCCGACCAAGGAGCACGTCGTGGTCGAGGTGGAGCGGGCCGAGGAGGCCAAGATCGTGGCCCGGCTCAGCACGAAACGGCCGGAGCCAACCGACACTTTGTCGGTGCTCTCGCGATTGGTCCGCGAGGTGCTGGCTGCCGAGCGGCGGTTGGGTCCTGTGTTCTTTCGGGACATGTTGGGATTGCACTTCTCCTCGACGCGGCCCGTAGAGGACCAGTTGACTGAGCATCCCCTTGCCGAATTCGTGATCGCCGCGATCGCGGGAGCCCAAGACGCGGGACGGGTAGCCCGGGGTGTAGCCGCGAGTGAACTCGGGGTCTTCTTCCTCACCGGGCTGTTCGCGTTGCTGGCTAGCGATACGAGCGCGCCCAGAGCACGGGCAGCTCTCATGGAGAGATACGTGAAAGCGATCGTTTTAGGAATGGAGACACGATGAACGACATAGGAATTGACGGCTACCGCGTTTATCTGGAGCATCGCGACGGTGAAGCCGACTTGCTGAACCGACGGTTGGCCAGCCGCGAGGATTTCTTCGGGGGTTTGGAGGCAGACCCCGTGCGGTCGGCCCATCTGATCGACCGAGATGCGTTCATGCGGAACCTGCGTCGACGCCGACCCGAGCCCGGCGTTGACCGGAAGATGCTCTTTCTCTTGGCCACCGCCAAACTGAACCAGGCCGAACGGTTCGGAGTCGGCCTCGGGGAAACCTACGGGCTCAACAGTGGCGATGACCTGCCACCCGAACGGGTGTACATGGAGCTCGAGGAGCACTATCACACCCGCCTGCTGGCCTACGTACTCGACATCTTTGGCCTGCCCTTCCAAGTAGTTGCACCGCCACTCGTAATGCGCCAGTTCGTCAAGACCGCCGTATTCCTGCCCGAGAGACTGAGTTTCATGTTCGTGGGCGCCGCGGAAATGGCGGGCTGCGTGATGTTCGATGAGCTACGCCGGGTCGGCATCGAGTTGTTCGCCGACGAACCAGCGGTGGCCGCACGGATCGAACGGCTCTACAGCGAGATCCTCACTGACGAAGTGGGGCACGTCGGCTACTGCGCCGCGCGCTGTACCCCGGCCGAGCGGGCGATCATGCGTCGCCTTTACCCGCGAATCGGACGCCTGTTTGCGCGGCAGACATATGAGATCAGCCTTCTCACCGATCGCGAGAAGCTTCACGCCCGTCTCGACCGGCCCTTCGACGTCGAGGAGCTCACTGCAGGCCTGCCGAACGAGACGTTCCTTGCCGCCCACCCCTGATCGGTCGATCTGTTTGAGAGCTCCATAGAAATCCCATTCGCGGTGTTGCGCTTTGAGTACCAGATCGTCCGGCTTCCGCTCCAGCTGATCGCGCACGGTTGTTCTATGACCGGTCGTTGGCTGCAATCGACGTGCTCGGTGGTCCGGAATCAGAGAACTAGGGCGCCGCGCTCGTCGAGCGTAGCGATGCGCTTGGCCGGGCTGTCCAACTCGATGCGACCGCGACGCAGAACCGACAGCAGGCTGCTATCCAGCTAGAGGCCACTTGCGACGACGTGGTTGCGGACATGACGGAGGACCGCGGCGCGACCGAACGGACAGCCGTTGATGCGCGGATCCCTGCCAGTTAGCTCAGGGCCCACCTCGCCAATGTTCGATGCGGTGATGGTCCGGAGTGAAGCCGTGGTTCACTCCCCACAGGACAGCCTGGGTCCGGCTGCCCACTCCGATCTTGCGGTAAATCGTACGGATGTAAGACTTCACAGTGTTAGGACTGAGATATGTCAACGTCGCCACCTCGGCATTGCTCTTGCCTTGGGTGATGAGCGCCAGGATCTCCGACTCTCGATCGCTGAGGCCTTCGCCTCGGCCGGGCCAATCGAGTCCTACGGCGCTGCGCGCCCGCGGTGGAGAGTCACTGATGACCGTATCTCCTGCATGCACCGCCTCCAGAGCGGCTACCAACTCTCGCGCAGGCAGCGTCTTGGATATGTAGCCATGCGCTCCCTGCTCCTGGGCACTGCGGATAAGGTCCGGGTGAAAGTTCCAGGTGTACACCACTACTCGCCGTGCACGCGGATTGGCGACTAGAACGGCGATCTCTTCGTGATCTGATTCCGGTTGGGCGAAGGAGTCATACAGAACGATGTCGACCGCGTCGTCGACGGCAGTATTCGAGTCGAGCTCGGCGACGACCACGCGATCGCGGTATTGGTCGAACATCTTGGCCACACCCATCAACACCACGTCATAGTCGTCCACCAGCGCCACGGTGATCGGACTGTTCGCGCGCGAGGCCATGCAAGTCAAAGTACCTCCCTAAGGGTGTAACTACACCCTCCCTAGGGGTGTTGAATGGGATCAGCTCGACCAACTGCTCGACTGGGCCGACTTCCACGCACGTGGCGGCGCGACTCGGAAGGGCCCAGAGCCATGATCATCCTTGGAATGAGCAAGAGGGGTTCCACAATGATCGATCATCTCGCCGGACCAGCCCAATCCGCCGTCTCCGCAAAACAACACGGGTTGGAAGTGCAGCAGAGCTGGAGCGACCGGCTCGTGGTGTTGTCTGTTCGTGGTGCTGTTGACATGCTGAGCGCACCAGAGTTGATCGAGGCGATCGGTGACGCGTTCAGAAGGGCTCCGGCCGGACTCATCGTTGACCTCACTGGTGTGGATTTCCTTGCGTCTGTCGGGATGAGCGTTTTGGTGGCAGCCCAGGAGGCGGCTGATGCGATGTCACTGCGGTTCGGGATCGTCGCCGACGGGGCCGCCACCAGCAGGTCGATCAGGCTGCTCGGGATCGACGCCATCCTGACCATCTATCCCACGCTCGGCGACGTGTTGCGCGAGCTTGGCTGAGGAGTTGCGACGAGCCCGCTCTGCTTGTACCGCCAAACCGCGGACTGCTTCCTTCAGAGGTTCGGCGTGGAATCACGATTGGGCATCATTCGACTCGCGGTTATCGAAGGCTACATCGATACGCTCGAAACCTTTGGCGCGTTGAGCTTTTGCCTGCCCGGTGTAGGTCTTACGGTCACCACGGGTCAATTCGACGTTGTCGGTAAATGGAGTCAGCAGGGCACGCGGGTAGAGGCGATCGGTCGCCACTACATTGGCTTCGGCGCACAGCAGCAGTGTCGTCGAGACCAAGTACAAGAAAGCCAACAAACCGAGCACCAGAGCGAACACGCCATTCGTCGCGCTCGCCGACTTGACGACGTGCGCTACGTAGACCGCACCGAACCACTGCAGTAGTTGCCAAATAACCGCCGCCGCGAGTGCACCGGGCGCCACCTGGCGGTAGGTCACGTTCCTGGCCGTAGCGACCCGGAAAACAATCAGACACACGCCCGCGTTGATGAGGACTGACCCCACCACAATGCCCGCTTTGCCGACTATCCCGAACGATTCCGACGCGCGGCCGATTGCCGCCAGGATCGTGGTGGCTATCAGCGCCGAGCCGAGGACGAGGAGAAAGAGCAAACTGCGGATACGCGCCCGGATGGGGTCCGGCCTGTCGTTGCGTGGCACCGCCCACATGGTGTCCATGGCGTTCTGCACCGCCTGGCCAACGCCGAGGCCTCCATACAGCGCACCCGTGATGCCGACGACGACCCCGACCGTCCCACCGCTCAGACCTTGGGGCTGCCCGAGTTGCTCACCGAGAACGGGGAATTGGGCGACAGCCGACTGCAAGATCTGCTCCTGCAGCCCTGGGTGGCCCACCAGCACCACTCCCAATACGGTGGCGAACAGCAGTAAGGCGGGAAACAGTGACACGAATGCGTAATAGGTGATCAGCGCGGCAAGGTAGCTCCCTTGATCATCAACGTACTTGTAGACAACCGCGATGGGGAGGCCGGCGACGCGGCTTCGCCGCTGTAACCGATCAAGCCAACCGACCATGATGGACTCCACGCCAAGTGCGGCGAGGCCCGCACTGTGCAGAAGTACCCAAGCTGTCGAGGCGCAAATCAATGAAGGCATGGATACAGCCGTCGACCCTTTGAGTCAGGGCAGTTTTATTGCCGACGTGTACATCTCCACGATCGGCCTGTAGAGATCGACATCATCGAGTGTGCTGGCCAGCACGACGGAGTCACTGGTGGCGACGAGCACTTGGGCGAACGTCAATGGAGGGATCAGCAGGGCCGCGCCGAGCCGGTCGATGCCCTCGACGATGAACTTCCCCAGCGCCTCGACGACCTCTGATCGCTTGGCCGCCACCCGTTCCCGGGCGTCGGGGTTTCGAAGCAGATAGAGGGTGAACTCGTGCCCCAACGCGGCGTGCTCGGCACCGCGGTCACGGCTCAGTTCGCGCCAACGCTCGGCGATCTCGTCGAGCTCGCGCGCCCCGATCTGCGTTGCCGTCGACATGACCTCGGCGAAATTGTCGAAATAGCGACGCCAATACCGGTCGCTCACTGCCAAGAAGAGGTCTTCCTTCGTGGTGAAGTGCTTGTAGATGGCGCCCTTCGTGTAGCCGGCCGCATGTGCGATGTCATCGAGAGTTGCTGGCGCAAAACCTTTTTCGGCGAACACCTCCTCCGCCGCATCCAAGAGCAACGAACGGGTGTGCTCGAGGCGCCGCTCTCGCGTCCAACGCTCGACCATGCGGTCGATTCTGCCATAGAATCTGAGAGAATCCTTGGTCATTTAGATACCAGTTGGTATATTCGCCGGGTATTGGCTTCTGAAGGAGGGCGTTGATGAGCGATCTGTCGAGCAAGAGGAAGACGCCGTCGGTGACTGAGTCGCTCGGCGGAGCGGCCGCGCTCGGCGCCGACGTTCGGTCCACGGTCAAGCCGGTGACGATCTGGGCGACCGTCGGCGGTGCGCTGCTGATTCTTCAGTTGTACGTCTGGATACGGTGGATCACCGGGCCCTATTTCGAGCGGGTGCCGGGCGGCGTGAGCGATCCGCCGATGTACATGAAGATCCCGCTCATGGCGAACGCTATAGGGGCCTTGATCGGGCTGCCCCTCGCCATCTGGTGGTTCATCGTGAGGCCCTGGCTTAGGGAGCGGCGCATCACCTTGGACGGCATGCTCCTGGTGTCGATGGGCCTGATGTTCTTCCAGGATCCGTTGCTGAACTACTTGAACACGTGGTGCACCTACAACACCTGGTTGTTCAACCGGGGCTCGTGGTCGCCCTACATTCCGGGTTGGGTGTCACCCGACTCGCCGGGTCACCAGGTGGCCGAACCGCTGTTGACGAATACCCCGGGTTACGCACTCGTGCTTCTGATCATCGTCGCCGGATGTTGGGTCATGCGCAGGATCAAGGCGCGCTGGCCGGGCATCAGCAATCTCCGGTTGATCGTTGTCACCTATGCGATCGCAATCCTCTTTGACTTCGTCATGGAGGCCCTGGTCATGCTGCCGATCGGGTTCTACACGTACCCCGGTGCGATCCGGGCGGTGTCCTTCAATGCCGGCACGTACTACCAATGGCCGGTCTATGAAGGACTGATGTGGGGTGGCGTCATGGCGGCACTGTGCTGCCTGCGCTACTTCACCGACGACCGCGGCCGCACCATCGCCGAGCGCGGGCTCGACCATGTCCGAGGCGGATTCGCCAGGCAACAATTCACCCGTTTCCTCGCGGTCTTCGCCGCGGTAAGCGCGTGCTTCTTCGTCTTCTACAACGTCCCCGCGCAGTGGATCGGCATGCACTCCGACCCCTGGCCCGAGGACCACCTGAAGCGCTCGTACTTCAACGGAGGCATCTGCGGTGCCGGCAGCGACCAGCCCTGCCCCGATCCCGCTGTGCCAATACCTACCCGGCGATCCGGCTACATCAATAACGACGGTCAACTCGTTCTTCCCGAGGGCGCAGAACTTCCGAAGGTTGTGCCCTTCCAACCAGGGAATTGAGATGCTGACCAACAGCCACCCGGCCGTTGTTCAACCCCATTCTGAGGCGCCGTTTTACCGGCGGGTCGGCGATGAGGTGGAGGTCTTTCGCGCCGCCGCCCGGCGCGGTCTGCCGGTGCTGTTGAAGGGTCCCACGGGATGTGGCAAGACCCGGTTCGTGGAGGCGATGGCCCACGAACTCGGCCGCGAGCTGATCACCGTTGCGGGACACGAGGACATGACGTCGGCGGATCTGGTGGGGCGATTCCTGCTCAAGGGCGGAGAAACGGTCTGGGTGGACGGGCCCTTGACCCGGGCCGTGCGCGCGGGCGCCATTTTCTACCTGGACGAGGTGGTGGAGGCGCGCCAGGACACCACCGTCGTCATCCATCCGCTCGCCGATCACCGCCGCGAGCTTCCCGTCGACCGGCTCGGCATGACATTGCCTGCAGCGCAAGGGTTTCAGCTGGTGATCTCGTACAATCCCGGGTATCAGAGCGTGCTGAAGAACCTCAAGGAGTCGACGCGTCAGCGGTTCATCGCCATCGAACTCGACTTCCCACCCGCCGAGATTGAGACACAGGTCGTTGCCCACGAAGCCGGCATCGATTCCGAGACTGCGCGTGCCCTTGTCCATCTGGGCAATGCCATCCGAAACCTGGACGGGTCACCGCTACGCGAGGTGTCCTCCACCCGGATGTTGGTCCTCGCCGGCGGCCTCGCCGCTGAAGGGCTCAGCCTGCGCAGTGCTGTACAGGCGGCCGTCGTCCAGGTCCTCTCCGACGATCCGGATGTCGTGCGCGCCCTCGGCGAACTCGTCGATGCCGTCCTCCCCCCGACGTGACCGCCTCCGATCCGGGGTCCCCTGAGCGGTTTCGCCTGCTCGCCACCTTCATTGCTCGCCGGTCCGTCGATATTGCGGAGGCACGCGCCGGCGAGGCTGCTCACACGAATGGCCGGGTCATATTCGTTTCGGCGGACCGCTCCGTCGTGGAGCAGCGGCGGGAGATGCTGGTCCAGAGCGCTCTACTCGGTGGGGGGAGTCTGGATCCGCGATTCGTGAGGGCGTTGCGGGCACGTCCGTCGGTAGCGCGCCGCTACCTGGCGCTCGAAGGGCGCCGAGTCTCTCGCCGAACTCACCAATCGAGTTCCACTTGCAGCCGCGCTGTGCTCCGACGGGGAGACGGCCACCGCGACCGCCGAGCAGTCACTCGAAATAGCAACGGGTAGAGCGGACGTCGCAGATGCTCCGAAGTGGTTCGGTGTGATCAAGCCCTCCCGACTGCTGGCGTCTGCTGCCGGGTCTGGCACGCCTCCCACGGACAAGGATCTGCGGCAGAAATTCGATGTCATCGACCCGCCCGAGCTTGAGGACGACGGCGACGACGACCACCCGTCCGAGGAAGGCAAGTTCCTCAAACTGTTCGAAACTCCGCTCTTCAACTCGCGGGCCCTCTCGGACTTCCTCCGCAAGATGCTCGGCAATTCCCAGTCGCGGGGCGTCGACGACGCCGGCGCGGAGTTGCAGGTTCGCTCCATTCGGCGGGCAGGTGAAGTCGGCCCCAACGCCCGGCCGCTTCCCACGCGGATCCACTTCACCGATGATGGCGAGCCTGGCGCCGCCGTAGGCATCGGCGGCGTCATCGTTCCGGAGTGGGACGTACACAACAAACGGTATCGCCCTGACTGGTGCCGGGTCATCGACTTTCCACTGACGGTCGCCGCCGACGTCTCCGCCGCCGGTGTGCCGCACGACGACGTGCTCCGGCGACGCTTGTCTCGAGTCGGTCTCGGCCCCAAGGTCTTACGCGGGCGTGCCGATGGGGATGAGCTCGACATCGAAGCCCTGATCGACCTGTTCGTCGATCTGCGCTCCGGTTACTCGCCACCGGAACACGTCTATCTGGAGCGCCGCAAACTCGCCCGCGATCTCGGCGTCCTGATCCTGCTCGACGCCTCAGGGTCCGCCACCGATACCGATCCTGACGGCCTCGCCGTGCACGACCATCAGCGCCGGGCGGCGGCCACACTGGCGATCACGCTCGAAGGGCTCGGCGACCGCGTCGCCGTCTATGCCTTTCGGTCGCACGGGCGACACGCTGTCCATCTGCCGACGATCAAGACGTTCGGACAACGTTTCGGCGCCGTCGGGCGAGCCCGGCTCAACCAACTCCAACCGTCGGGCTACACGCGCCTCGGCGCTGCCATCCGCGGTGCAGGTGAAATTCTCAAGACGGAGGCGGGCACACCGAACCAGCTGTTGGTCGTCCTTTCCGATGGCTTTCCGTATGACGACGGCTACGAAGGCCGTTACGCGGAGGCTGACGCCTTCAAGGCCCTCGAGGAGCTCCGCACGGATGGCGTTGCCTGCCTTTGCCTTTCCATCGGCGCAGCTACTGCCACCGATGCACTCGAACGGGTCTTCGGTTCCGCCGGCCATGCCAGCGCCGCGACCCTGGCCGACTTGAGCCCGCAGATGGATGAGTTGTTCCTAGCATCCCTGCGGGAACTCGCCGCGCCGAAACCACTGCGAGGTTGAGACATGAAGGTGCCGTTCGCCGGGTTGGTCGACTTCTTCAGGTGGTGACGGTCGCCGCGGAATTCAGCGGAGCCTTTTGCAGGCTGACGCGAGTACGAAGCAGCAAGGCCAGCGCCCGCTGCTCGGCGAGATGGTCGGATCCGAGAAGGCGGTTGCAGTGCAGATGCGTCAGCGCACGGAATACGTTGTCCAACGACTGGGTCAGCTCACCGCCGCGCGCAAGGTCGGCCAGCCGACGAGCGGGCACAGCCAGCTCCGCACGCCGCGCCGCCAAGATGCCCTGGGCCTCAACGCCACCGGGCTGACGACTCAGCCAGGCCGGGTCGGCAAGCATGGCGCGGAGCGCAACCTTGCGCTCTCGGTAGTCACGGCCGGCGTCGATCCTCGGCGACACGTGATGACGACACCACTCCGTTCGGTCCGCGATGTTGAGGCCCAACGCACTCAGCAGGTCGTCGAGCGAAAGGACGGCGAGCACATCGGGTTCGATCACCAACGGGCCGCCGGTCCGAAGTGCCAGCAGTCCGGCGACCGCTCTGCTGTCAGCGCAGAACACTTCCTCGGCCGCATTCGCACCCGCAGGGCCACCGAAGCGCTCGATCTCGCGTTCGTACGTGTCGAACGCGAACCGGTGACAATGGTCATCGCCGATCAGCATGCCCGCCCATTCGGCAAGTGCGGGAAGAAGATCGGCGCTCAGCCGCGGCGGATCACCGCGGAAACGGACCCGCAGATGCGGATCGGGGTCGGAGTAGCGGATGAAGAACCACCCGTCTGCCTGGCCTGCACCGATAGCCGCGGCGGCCCGGTCGCGAAGTGGCCCCCCAATCAGATCGTCCTCGAGATCACGCGGTCCGTACAGCTTGAGAAACAGCCAATCGCTGCCCGGCGGCCGTCGATCAAGGGGTACCGCCACGTCAGGCCGATGCGCCGGAGCCGACGCGGGCACAGAGGCTGGGCGACGCAGGACAAGAGAGACCACCAGCTCACTCAGATAACGGCCGCCGGGACCGTGCAGCCACGCGTCCTCCGGCCCCGGGACGCCCTCCTGCACGGTGATCGCCGAGGTCCTGGGCGTCGCACGTCGCCGCCGCACCTCGTTGCGCAGCACGTCGAGGTGATCGTCGTCATCGAGATCAAGCAACAATCGGTTGTCACCCGCGGTGAGGTAGACATGGCGGGACGGATTCCACGACTCACGCCATCTCCGTACCGCAGCAGCGAAATCCGTTGGCCGGCTGGCAGCTTCCTTCCACACCCGATCGTCGGGCAGCCGCCATTGGGCAGGCCGCAGCACTACGCGTCCAGACTGCACTCTCGGCAGAAACGGAAACTCCGCCGCCGGCCCCCAGTCGAACGGCGTGAATGTCGCGACGCCGTCGTGTTCGAGCTCGAGGAGAAAGCGGCACGCGGCCGGTGCCAAGCGGGCGTTGAGCATGTGGCCTGCGCACACCCGCACCGGTGCCGGATGATGTCGCCAGCGAGTATAGAAGCGCTGCCCGGCGGCCACGCCGATGACGAGCTCGTTGAGCGGGATCACGTGCGCATCCGTCACGCCAGGGGTTGTCGAGACGGCGATTTCGTGCTGCCGCACCGCGGGCCGGACCACGACGTTCGCCGAGTGCGATCGTCGCGGGAGGTCAACGAGCTCGGCCCACAGGTAACCCGGCGCTTGGTCGGCTTCGGCTGACACGGCGGCGACGAGTGCGTCCCGGGCTCCACTGCCCAGCAGCTCTGCGAAACGGCCGAGGTTTCGACCTGCCGCCCGGGCGCCGTGATTCGGGCCGAGGATGACGCGGAACTGGCCGGCATCGATCGCTGCCGCCGACGGAGCGGCAACGGCGGCATACACATCCAGCGACACGGGGAGTCGGTCGGCGCTCGGCGTCCAGGTATGAAGCCGGGAAAGTGATTCTTCGTCCAGTTCGGTGACGAGCCGGCGGTCACGAAGCGCCGCGCACGCGATATCGAGGAGCGTCTCACGTCGCCGGGCGAGCCGGTCGGCCGAGACGGCGGCGGCCGCGTGCGACGAACGGAAGAGCCATGGACCCATCCCGCGATCGGCATCGAGCAGCTCCAATAGCGGGACCTCGCGCTCCGGTCCGTAGCGGGCCAGAAAGCCTTGGCGGTACGCGCTGAGGTGGCCAGGCCCGGCAGGCGCGGGGCTCATCTGGAGCAGCAACGTCGCCGCCCGCGCAACCTCTCGGCCGACGGCTCCTGCGATGTGGCAGCCGGTCACGGGCCACGCCATGTCCACCTTGAACGGGTTGTCCGGCGGATCAGCGAGAGCCGCCTTGGCGCGGGCGGCCATATCCGTGAACTGACGCACGCACTCCCCGACCCCGGCGGGCCGGGCGTCCCATGCCCTGGTCTCGTCGAGCACCGCGGTCAGCCGCGCAAGAGCCGACGCAGCGGCGGGGATATCGGCGATCTCGGATAGCCTGCGCCGGACATGCTGCACGGGGTCTGTGGTCAGCGGCGGCCTGAGGTCGGTGAGCAGCACCGTCTGGTCAATCAGCTCGAACAGCAGGCGCTCGACCTTGGCCACAGTGGCGCCTGCCGTGGTGGAAACAATCTGCGTGGCCAAGTCCCCGTACGGCACCGGGCGACGGGCGGTGGCCAAGGCGGTCACCACTGGACCGGTGGCCCGCACGGACACCCGATGCATCGATGGCGAAGCCGCCGGCCGCGCCTGTTCGTTGAGGTACACCCGACCCGAGCGGCTGTAGGCGGTGGGGTTGGCCACCAGACGCAGACGCCGACGCACCTCGGGCCGCGACTCGACGTCGGCGACAAGGCTCAGCAGCCAGCCCATATCGGGGGTCGTGCGACTCCGACCAGGGCCAGCGAGACTCAGGTCGGTCGTATGACCCCACTGGGCCAGGCCGACACCGGCGAACAGACCGAAAGGCGTTGGCCTGGTGGACATTCGAATTGCGTAGCGGCGGATCTTATCCTTCAGATCCGGTTCAGCGGTCCCGGTTTCCGCGGCGTGTTCCATCGCGGCCGCGAGGGACGGGCTGCTCACCGCCAGAGCCAGCCGCAGCGCATCGCGATGCTCGATGCCGTATTCGCCCCGTTCGAGGTAGCACTCCACAGGCCACGCCGGCGCGCGCAGAAGCACGGATTGCATTGGCGCATAGAGGGACTTCATGGCGTCACGCGAGAAGAAACATCCGGTCCCACGCTGGCTCCACCCGCGTGGTGGCGGCGAGCAAGACCAGGAGTATCCCGGGTGCTCCGTCGAGCAGGCCGGCCTGGTCGACCCTGGTGCCCTGCGGCTCGACATGCCGGAATCCGAGCAGCGACGCGGATTCATGGGCGCCGACCAACTGGGTGATCAGGTCGTCGCGGGCGGTCTGGAAGTCCGGAAGCGCAGTATCTCGCGCAAACCGAAGCGTGATCTGCAGAAGGCCAGCCACGCCGTGGCAAAAGGTCGGCGAGTCGATCCGACGCTCCTCTTCCGGCCGACTGAACACTGCCCGCATGGCCGTCACCGCGAGGTCGCGGTAGGCGTCGTCATCACGAGCCTCGCCTGCAAGCCACAGTGCGCGGGCGACTCCGGGAGCGCCATAACACCATGCCGAACGGCTGGTCGAGCCGACACCACGAGCGTTACCACCGGCCTGTGGTACGGCCGTGGGCCAGTTCGGCCCCCACGCGTCGTCGACGACATTGGCGCTCAGCCAGCGGGCGATCCGGTCGATGGCCTGCTCACCCCCCTCCACCTCGACGCCATCCGTCATGGCAAGCGACAGGACGGCCAGCGGCCCCGGTATTCCGTGGGCGAGTCCGCAGTTGAAGTTTCCTGACGGATAAAGGCGCTGCATCACGGCGTCGCCGACGTAGCGGGCCGGCGTGTACCACAGCGGTGTTGGGGTGTCGCGGGCCAATGCGACCAGGCTGCCGAGCACAACGCGCAGCGCTATCGCGGGACCCGGCTCGTGGCGCCGGCCCAGCAGATAAGCGGCGACGCCGGTCAGGCCCGAGATCGCGTCGAACTCACTCACCGGCAGCCCGTTGGTCCTGGCGTTCACCCGACGGGCCAGCGCCACCGCCAACGGAACGAGTGCATCGTCCAGCGTGTGGCTCAACCGCCGGTACCTCTCGCCGCCGCGGGACAGGCATGCCGCCGCAAACGCCACACCGGTGATCCCGGCGAAGAGTCCGACGCCCGGGGTGGCGCGTTCGCGCGGCACCGCGGTGCGTTTCTCGAGACCGGCGACGGCGCATTGGAGATGGGCATGCCCGATGGCGTCCCAATCCTGATCGGGAAAGCATCGGTCCAAATAGCCGCACATGACGGCCATTCCGGCGTAACCCTGGGCAAGGCTCTCCGGGCTCCAGTGAATTGCTCGCGGTACCGAGGTCTGGTGGGGCGCCGCGGCAATTGCGCACTCGAGACGGCCGGGATCCCGGAACCGGGCGGCCAGGTCCCACACCAAGTCCCGCGCTACCGCCAGCGGGTCGGTCTCAACAATCGCAGGTTGATCCCGCACAAGTCGACCCCGGGCAGGTGTCGCCGACGCATGTCTGTGCACAGGTCGAGCAGCCACCGGTCTCCTCGCACGTCGCGCCTTGGCAGGTCTGCCAATTCGTCGAACACTCTCTGCCGCCACACGTGGCGTTGGTCGGTGTGCAGTCACCGGGGTGGGTGTCGCAGAAGGCCGTCTCGGCGGGACCGTGACAGTCGTTCGTGCAATCACCGACGCACGTGCTCGCGTCGACCGTCTCACATGGCGAACACGTGCTGGAGCAGGTGTCGGACGTCTGGCATTCGGGCCCACTGCACGTGCTGAAGCACGTCACTTCCGTGTCGTCCCGCACGACGACGGGCACCTGCTGACCCCCGTCCGTGAAGGAGGTCAAGCGAACGTCTAGGTCGAATTCGTCGGGGTACCGAATGGTCATGGCGCGTCCCTTTCGCTGCCGATCCCAAGCAAGCAGTGCCGCCTGCTCATCATCCGGCACACCAATGCCGAATGGCAACGACATCGGAAAATTGAGAGCGGTCAAATTGAAAGCGGAAGCGCTGCGGCGAAGGGGTGACGCACCGCCTGGAGTGCATCGTCGAGTGGCGCGCCGCTCCTTGAAATCCACGGCGACAGCGCTGAATTCGGGCTTTAGGTCGATCCAACGCCTAGGTCCGCGTGCTGGCATCTCCTCTTGGCAGCGACTGCGCGGCCGACACTGCCGAACGTTGGCCGGTCACAGTGTCGAGGGTGACACGATAGCCGCAGGCCGCAGCCGAGAGATGATGCCGGCAAGGTCGAGGACGAACATGTCGGGCCGGAAGACGTGGCCGCCTGGCTGCTCATGCGATTCATATGGAATGCCGGCGTCGCTGAGGCGTTCGCGGAATTCCCGCTGGCCGGCGAGCACCTGGGTCTCGTTCACGCTGTCGAACCAGTTGAGCGGGTCCGGACTGGTACCGGCGACCAGGAAGATCCGCTTGTTTCGGTAGCTGTCGATGCGCTCGATCGGGTTGTCGGCGCTGACCCTGGCTTGGTCCCAGTTCGGCGCGCCGTAGACCGTGGCGCCGCCCAGGTCCAGGACCGCCGAGGTGATGTTTGCCCAATGCACGACCAGGCCGAAGTCGCGGCGCAGACTCGCCGGGCCGGAGTGGCTGCTCACCGAGGCGAAGTGGCCGTAGTACTTGGCTGCGTACTTCAGCGCACCGAAGCCACCCATCGAAAACCCGGAAACCGCACGGCCGTCGTACTCGGCGTACGTTCGGAAATTCGCCTCGATCCAGGGAAGCAGCTGGGCGATGTGGAATGTCTCCCAATTCCGCGGGCCGACGAACGAGCCGACCGGGTTGGAGTACCAGCCCGCGTGCCCGCCGTCGGGCATCACGACGATGATCGGCTTTCCGGCGGTCAGGTCGCGGATGCCCAGAAAGTCGAACTGGCGGAAGTCCGCGTCGCCCCCGTGGAACATATAGAGGACGGGGTAGGTGCGTCCACTGGTTTGGTAGTCGTCGGGAAGCAGGACATTGACGCCGGGGTTCCAGCCGATCGCGCTGGTCTGGAACCGGTAGTACCACAAGCGAGGGTCGTTCTCGTTGCGGTCCACGATTGTCAGCCCGAACCCGTCGCTGCGCCCGACGAATATGACCAGTTCTTGTCCGACGTCGATGACGTTGGGATTCGCGATGTCGTTGACGGTGGCGATGAGTGGATACAAGGAGGCGTCACCATAGAAGCGCGACGCCAACGCCGACAGCGTGTCCCCCGCGACAACCGTGTGTGTCGTGATGTCCGGGATGATCAGCCGTTGCCCCACATGGATGACGGCGGCATCGGCGATCCCGCTGGCGGACGCGATCAGCCGATGAAGTTCCGCGTCACCATAGAAACGCAATGCCAACCCCGACAGCGTGTCCCCCGCGACAACCGTGTATCTCGTGAAGTCGGGGAATATCAGCCGTTGCCCCACATGGATGACGTCGGGATCGGCGATGCCGCTGCCAGTGGCGATCAGCCGATAAAGTTCCGCGTCATCATAGAAGCGCAACGCCAATGCCGACAGCGTTTCCCCTGCGACAACGGTATGTGTTCTGACCATTCGTTCCACTCCTTCGGTTGCAACTGGGTCTAGCCTCGATTCTGCACGCGGCGGTGGTGGGTGGTGGCCGGTTTCGCGCTTACCAGGTTTGGGTGTTGATTGATGCAGGCGGGTGCGACGGGTGGCCCGGTGTCGCCCGGTGGGCGGGCTCTCCAGGGCCGCGTTGCCTTGGGTCGGTATGCACGGGTGGGCTGGGTGGTCATGCGAGGGCGGCCCGAAGTCGTTGCCATGCTTGGCAGATCGCGGTGGCCCGTAGTGAGGTCTCGTCCGATACCCGCACCAGATAGTCAGCCAGACGCGGCGGCTCGCGGTGCGGGTCAAGCGTCTCCCCCAACCCGGCCGACGGCATCGAACTGCGCGCCCCAGTCGTCTTCAATCCAACGCCGCAATGTCGGAGGCTTCGCCCCGCATACCTGTTGGTGCGCAATGGAATCCGCAGCCACTACCCCGACGCCCACTCATCCTGAGCCACGCCGACGTCTTCGCACCCCACGCCGCGCACCGGCTGATGATCGCCATTGTGAGAGTCACCGGGGGCGACCAGCCGGGGTCCTGGCCAGCTCCCCCGGCTTCTACTTCAACACCGCGCTGGCACTGTTTCCGCGACTGGCACGAAGTGACTGACCAAGGTCATTTGTCCTGGTCATCGTTGTCGTGCGGCGGCGGGCGGTTGGCCACGACCGGGAACTGGCCGGTGACGCCCTCCCGCTCCCGAGCGATCTCCAGCACCCGCCCGCGGACCGCATACCAACCGACGATGAGGGCCGGAATGATGATCACCAGGCTGGCGACTGTCCAGGTGCCGATCGGCGGGTCGAGTGCCATCAGCACGACCACGCCGAACAGGAATGCCAACGTGAGATAGCCGGTGTACGGCGTGCCCCACAACCGGAATGACGGCCGCTCAAGGATGCCGCGTTTCGACCAGCGGTAGAGCTGGATCTGACAGATGACGATGGTGGCCCAGGACGCGATGATGCCGAGGGCCGCGATGTTGAGCACGATCTCGAACGCCTGGCCGGGCACGAGAAGGTTGAGAATGACGCCGAACAGCCCGACGACCGCGGTCAGGAAGATTCCGCCATACGGCACGCCTCGGCTGGACATGCGCGCCGTGAACTTCGGTGCGCTGCCGTTCATGGCCATCGACCGCAGGATCCGGCCGGTCGAGTACAACCCGGCGTTGAGGCTGGAGAATGCGGCGGTCAGCACGACGATGTTCATGACCGTGCCCGCGCCCTCGATTCCGATCTTGGAGAAGAACGTGACGAACGGGCTCTCGCCGGCCTTATAGGTGGTGTACGGGAGAAGAAGGGCCAGCAGGAACAGTGAGCCGACGTAGAAGACCGCGATACGTGCGATCACCGAGTTGATCGCACGCGGCATGATCTTATGCGGATGGGCAGTCTCACCGGCTGCTGTTCCGACGAGTTCGACTGCGGCGTAGGCGAATACGACGCCGGACATGACAATCACCAGCGGGAAGAGGCCAGCGGGGAAAAGTCCTCCGTTGTCGGCGATCACGCTGAAACCGGTTGGCTGCCCTTGAATTTGGTAGCGGCCGGCTAGGAAGATGGTGCCTGCGACCAGAAATGTCATCAGCGCAAGGACTTTGATGGCCGCAGCCCAGAACTCGAGCTCCCCGAACAGGGTGACCGAAATGAGGTTTACGCTCACCACGGCCGCCAACGCGAGCAGGGCGATCAGCCACTGCGGGACGCTCCCGAACGACGTCCAGTAGTGGAAATAGGTGGCGATCGCCGTGCAGTCGACAATGGCCGTGAACGCCCAGTTCAGCCAGTACATCCAGCCGGCGACGAACGCTGCCTTCTCGCCGAGGAACTCGCGCGCATACGACACGAAGGACCCCGACGACGGCCGGTGCAGCACGAGTTCGCCCAGCGCCCGCAGGATGAGGAAGACGAAGATGCCGCAGAACGCGTAGCTCAAGAACAGACCCGGTCCGGCGTTGTGTAGTCGGGTGCCGGCACCGAGGAACAGTCCGGTGCCGATGGCACCGCCGATCGCGATCATCTGCAGCTGCCGGGGCTTGAGGCCCTTGTGGTAGCCCTCGTCCTCCGCCAGCAGCGCGGAGTTGTCATACACAGACGGCTTGGGTGAGGTGGTCATCGCCCGGTCCTCCCTTTAGTCAGTTTCGGGGTGACGCAGGATCAATCGGAGTCCCTCGGGGATCCCACTGCTCCGGAGGTCCCGGCGTATCGCTGACGTCGCGAAACGTCATGACGAAGCCGCACACGGCGACGACGGCCGCAATTGCATAGCCGACTATCGAATACCAGCCGACATGGAGGTACGCGGTGACCGCGACGATGAACATCGCCAGGAACACCAGAGACATCCCGATCAATGGAATCTTTGCAAACAAATCAATGCGTGCCATGAGACCTACCTCGATAGACCGAATGACGGTGGTACCAGTGAACACCTTCCGGCGTTATGGCGGTGGCAAAATGGAACTACGTGCTGTAGGGGTGGGCCGTGATCCGGTGGCCCAAGGCGATCGCGAAGAAGATCACCGAGCATGTAGGCGTCCTCGCGTTCTACGACTACCCCGCCGAGCACTGGATCCACCTGCGCACCACGACCCCGATCGGTCGGCCTTCGCCACCGTCAGGCTGCGTCAGTGCGTCACCAAGGGACCCGCTCGCGGGCCGCCGGAGTCGCGAGGGCGTTCAAGCTCATCGAGTCCGCACAAGCCCACTGATCGGGCGTGCACTGATCGACGTTACTGGCATGGATTCCGCTCAGGCGAACGCCTGCCGGTAGGCGCGCCACGGTCTCCGAGAAGCACCGTTGAAGCAACTCCCCGCAACGGAGGCGCGCTCATCGGCCGCCAGGCGGAGCCTTCAACCGGTCATACCGCGGATCGGTACGGTCACAGCTCGGTTGCCAATACTTGCCCGCGTCGTCGCCAGGAATCGTGGCATCGGGTACCACCCGTCGGTACACGACCCGCCAACTGCCGTCGATCCGCCGGAAGTAATCGATGTAGCGACCGAAACCGGTTGTCGTCCGCCCACCCATCACGGCGTGCATGACGAAGAAAGTCTCCCCCCAGGCTTGCTCACCGTCGACGTCGAACACCGACTGCCCCAACAAGTGATGCATGGTCATCTGTGCGCCGGGACCGCCCTGCGCGCAGATCATCTCGGCGAACTCGCGACCCGAGCCCTTGAACGCGCCATGGTCGTCGTAGGAGTCTGCGGCGTAGCAAGCGGTGATCGCTTCCCTGTCGCGCCGATCAACGGCCGCCGACAGGACCGCCACCAACTCGGTCAGTTCGCATTTGTCGGCCCACGCCACCGCGGCATCCCCACCGGTCACGAGCGTGCCGTGTACTCGATGTGCAACTCGCTGAGTCCCCGCAGGATCCACAGCGGAACGTAGTCGAACCGGCGATCACCCGGTGGTCCATGGTGCGCCTCGTCGAGCCGAATATCGCTGAGCCTGTCCAGAATTCGCTCGATCGTCACCCTCCCCTCGATCCTCGCGAGTGGGCCACCCGGGCAGCTGTGCACGCCGCGCGCGAACGCTACGTTCTGCCGGGCGTTGGTCCGATCAACCCGTAGTTCGGCGGGGCAGTCGAAATGAGCCGGATCCCGATTCGCCGCGCCAGGCAACAGCATGATCTTCGTGCCTGCCGGGATGTCGACCCCGGCCAGGCTCGTCGCGACACGGGCGAGCCGGAAGTCACTCTTGATCGGACTCTCGAGTCGCAGCACCTCTTCGACGAAGTTGGGGATGCGATCGCGGTTGTTGCGCAACGCGTTCTGCAGATCGGGGTTCTCAGCCAATACATGCAGGGCACTGGTGAGCAATCGCGCCGTGGTTTCGTGACCCGCGATGAACAGGAAGGTCGCAACCCTGACCACGTCGACCACCTCGGGCAGTGTGCCGTCGGGGAAGCGCTGTGTCGCCAGTTCGGTCAAGATGTCCTGCACTGGGGCGCCGCGGCGTTCACCGATGTAGGCGGTGAACCACTTGTCCAGGTAGGCGAGTGGATTCAGGTCGGTCGATCCGTCGTCACCGATCGATACCCACGGTTCGTCCTCGGTTGGTCCCGTACCCGCGAGCAGGGCACGGAACATCGCGTGATCCCGCTCGGGAACACCGAGCAGATCGGCGATCACCAACAGCGGGAACGGCTGACCGTAGGCAGAGACGAATTCAGCGCGGCCGTCGGCGGCGAAGTCGTCGATCAGCCGATCGGCGATCTGCCACATGAATTCCTCGTTCTCCTTCAAGCGCTTCGGCGTGAAGAGACCGGCCAACAGCGCGCGGTGCGCGGTGTGGGTGGGCGGGTCGAAGGAGACGAGGTGTTCGTTCATCGGGAACTGATCTCGGTGGGAGTCGATGAGCTCGGAGATGTCTTCACCAACAGGGGTGAATGGCAGCGGAAACGGGCCCGACGATGAGTTGATCGCCGAATACGTTGCGCTATCGCGATACACGGCAGTGAGTTCGTCGTAACCGGTTACCGCGACGACACCGCTCTTGGCGACGGGACACACGGGGCCCTGCGCGCGCAAGTACTCGTAGTACGGATAGGGATCTTCGGTGACACCGGGATCGCTGAAGAAGTCGACGTCGCTGTAGTCGGTACCGCCGCCGTCGGCCATGCGGTGACGCTAACATTGCTTACAATTACTGTAAAGGATGTAAATGGCCGATCAGACCGACGTCGCGGATCCGATGCGTGAGCGGATCCTGCGGGCCACGTTCAAGGTGCTGTGCCGGCACGGCTACGGCAAGTTCAACCTGTCCGACGTGGCGGCGCAGGCTGGGATCTCGCGCCCGACCCTTTACAAGTCCTTCTCGTCCAAGGATGAACTGCTGGCCGCCTTCAGCGAGTTCGAACTGCAACTCGTGCGGGACGACCTGGCGCGGGCGGTCGATGGCCGCAAGGGGCGCGAGCGGCTCGACGCAGTGCTGCGATTCCTCGCGGACTTCTACGGCTCCTACCAGATGCGCGGCCTCATCGAGATCGAACCTGGCTTGGTGCTCTCCCAAATGGGCGACGCGTTGCCCGCGCTCGGCCAGTTGATCGAGTCGGAGTTGTCCGTCCAGGTCTCCAACCCCGAAGTCGTTGCGATGACGCTCGTCCGACTTGCCGTATGCCACTACCTCGTTCCTGGGTATGACGATCAACGGCTACTCGACCAGCTCCGGGCCGCAGCGGGCCTAGGCTGACCTTCTATGGGACGAATCGACGGCAAGGTCGTCTTGATCAGTGGTGGTGCGCGTGGGATGGGCGCTGCCCATGCGCAGGCGTTGGTGTCGGAAGGTGCGCGGGTGGTGATCGGCGACGTGCTAGACGACGCGGGGCAGAATGTCGCCGAAACTCTCGGTGAGGCAGGATGTTTCGTGCATCTGGACGTAACGGAACCAGATCACTGGGAACGCGCGGTCAGTTCGTGTTTGACGCGCTTCGGTCGCGTCGACGCGCTGGTGAACAACGCAGGAATCGTGAAGCTGGGCTCGCTCCGCGGTGCGTCGCTGACCGACTGGCAGCACGTCCTCGACGTCAACCTCACCGGCGCATTTCTCGGCATGCGGTCCGTGGTCGAACCCATGATCGCCGGCGGCGGAGGATCGATAGTCAACATCTCCTCGGTCGAAGGGCTGGCGGGCAGCGCGAACCTGCACGCCTACGTAGCCGCCAAGTTCGGATTACGCGGCATCACCAAGTCGGCGGCAGTTGAGTTGGCCTCACACAACATTCGGGTCAACTCGATCCACCCCGGACTGGTACACACGCCGATGAGCCAGGGCGTCACCGACGACTTCATGTCACCCATCCCGATGCGCCGCGGCGCTTCGCCCGCTGAAATCTCCACCTTCGTCGTGTTTCTCGTCAGCGACGAGTCGGCTTATGCCACAGGGGCGGAGTTCGTCGTCGATGGCGGACTGACGAGTTACGTTCCAGTCAAGATATAGGCATCGGCACCGTGCAGTCACCGACCCTGAGGTGGTGTAGGTCAACCCTACATCTTGCATTCTTACGCGCGGGCGTAGACAGTCGGGTCATCGATGTTCGAGCGGGAGCGGTCGGGCAGGGCAACGACGCAAGCCACCGTGATGACCGCGGCAATGACGATATAGACGGAAATCGAGTAGGGCGTCCCGGTCTCGTGCAGCAGCCATGTCGCCACGAGGGGCGCCGGGCCTCCGGCGAAGACCGACGCCAGCTGGTAGCCGATACCGGCACCGCCGTAGCGCAGATGGGTCGGGAAGCTTTCGCCGATCAGCGCGGCCTGCGGCCCGTACTGCATGGCGTGCACCATCAACGACAACACGATCGCGATGAAGATCAGCGCGTAGCCGCCGTGCGACAAGACGGCGAAGTACGGAAAGGCGATTAGGCCGGTCAAGACGGCGCCGGTGAGGTAAACCCGTTTGCGCCCGAACCGGTCAGACAGGTGCGAGAACAGCGGGATCGCCACGAGTTCCAACGCTGCACCCACTAGGACCGCGGTGAGCACAAACGTCTTGCTGTAGTGGTGCGTCGATACGACGTAGGTCAGCACGAAGGTCGTGTACAGGTAGAACGGCATCTGCTCGCTGAACCGGGCCCCCGCCGAGAGCAGAATCTCGCGCCAGTGCTGCCGGATCGCGTCCAGCACCGGGGTCTTCGCGGTTTTCCCTTGGGCCAGCACCCTGGCGAACATCGGCGTCTCGAGGATCTTCAGCCGGATCACCAAGCCGACCGCCACCAGCACCAGGCTGGCCAGGAACGGCACCCGCCAGCCCCAGGAGTTGAACGCCTCGGGCGACAATGTTGCCGAAAGCAGCGTCATGCCGCCGGTGCCGAGCACCAGCCCAACGGGAACACCGATCTGCGCGGCACTGCCGAGCAACCCACGCTTGTCTTGATCACCCCACTCCATCGCAAGCAGCACCGAGCCGCTCCACTCGCCGCCGATCGCAATGCCCTGCACCAGCCGCAGCAGTACCAGGATCAGCGGCGCCGCGAACCCGATGGACGCGGTCCCGGGCAGGATGCCCACGAGGGCGGAAGCGATGCCCATGACCAGCAGTGTGATGATCAGGGTGGTCTTACGCCCGATCCGGTCGCCCCAGTGCCCGAAGATTGCAGCCCCGACCGGGCGCGCGGCGAACCCGACCGCGTAGGTCGCGAAGGACTGCATCGCACCCGCATACGCGCTCGACGCCGGAAAGAACACGTGGGGGAAAATCAACGCCGCGGCCGTGTTGTAGAGGAAGAAGTCGTACCACTCGATCGTCGTGCCGATCGCGCTTCCCAGCGCCGCACGCCGTACCTGTATACGCCGCGATTCAGGGTTCATCTCTGTGTTGTCGGTCTTGATCGACGAATTGGGCATGGCGGCGACCCTCCGTTAGCGCGAGGCGATTTCGAACGAGTTCCCCTATCAAGTTGCAAACAAACTGCGTAGCTTCCTCGACCACCGTTGAGCTCGAAATGCGACGAGAAACGAAAGCAGACCAGGGCCTGTGGTCCTGGCCGTATCCTTTGGGTGGATTCGCTGCGAATCGAATCCGGCGCATAGTCAGCTTGACGTGGGAAAACGCGCAGAATCACGGCGCGAAGAGTTTGCGAAACTACTCCGCGCGACCTATGGATACGCCGAACGAGTTGATGGCATCAACACCCCCTGGGCCTCTCAGTCGTTCGGTGTGATCACAGCGCGTCCTTGAATCTTCCCCTCGTGCAGCAGGTGGTAGGCGTGCACCGCACGCTCGAGCGGGAAGTGCTCGACGAGCATCTTGATCTTTCCGGACTGAGCGAGGTCGATGACTTCGATCAACTCGGGGATTGTGCCCCAGAAGGGTGACGCGACGGAGCATTCGTGCGGAGGGCTGGAAAAGCTGACCGGCAAGGATGCGTTGCCGACGCCGACGATGGTGAGGTGGCCGAGGACCCGTGCCATCTGCGCGGCCATGCTCAGGGTCCGGTTGACGCCGACGAAGTCGAGAACGAGTTCGGCGCCCTGCCCTCTGGTGATGCTCTTGATGCGCGTGATCGCGTCATCACCGGACATCAGCGTCTCGTCGGCGCCGAACTTCCTGGCGATAGCCAATTTGTCCGCTGAAGTATCCACTGCGACAACGGTTGTCGCCGAGCACAGCGCCTTGAGAACCTGGATGGCCATCTGGCCGAGGCCACCTGCACCGATCACCAGCGCGGTCGAACCGGGGCCGAGCAGATGGACTGAACGCTTCACCGCGTGATAGCTGGTCAATCCGGCATCACTGAGGGGCGCTGCCTCACGGGGGTCCAAGTCGCCCAACGGGATCAGGTAGCGGGTTGACGGAACGAGGAGGTATTCGGCCATGCCGCCGTCGGTGCCACCCAGCCCGCCCGGGCTGGGCTTACCCGGCGTCTCGCAGTAGTTCTCCATACCCGTGCGGCAGTTCATGCACAGGCCACAACCCCAGGGGCCGTAGACGATGACGGGATCACCTCTCGCGAAACCCGTTGCACCGGATCCCATCGTCTCGACCCAACCCGCATTCTCGTGCCCGAGGGTGAAGGGCAGAGTGAACGACCTTGCGCCGGCGGGCAGTTCGAGCAAGTGCAGATCGGAGTGGCAGGCACCCGCGCCACCGACCTTGACAAGCACCTCCCCCGGCCCCGGCTCTGGCACCGGCACGTCCCGGAGTTGGCCAGGCTGTTGCCATTCGACGAACTGGAAGACCTTGATGTCCGGCCTCAATCCGTGATCCGGTCGAACTCGACCTCGAGATGCAGCGGGCCGCGGAACACTTGGTTCTGCCGGTACGGCGGAGGATCGCCGACGAGACGCGGATTCTCGACGCGACGCAGGAAGTTCTCCACCGCGAGGTTGACTTCCAGGCGCGCCAGCGGCCCGCCGACGCAGCTGTGCACCCCACGGCCCCAGCCCACGTGCTGGTTGTCCGGGCGCTGGATGTCGAACTTCTCCGGATCAGGGAAGCGCTTGGGGTCACGGTTGGCCGCGCCGTACAGCAGATGCACCGCCGAGCCCGCGGGGATGACGGTCCCGCCGACCTCGACGTCGGCGGTGACGCTTCGGCTCGGGAAGAACTGGACGGCGGACTGCAGTCGCAGGACTTCCTCGATCGCCTTCGGGATCAGTTCCGGCTTCTCGCGCAGGAGGTCGAGCGACTCGGGGTGGCGCAGCAGCGTCAGCACACAGTGCGCGATGGTGTTGACCGTCGAGTCATGACCGGCGATCAGAAGCAGCTGCGCGTTCGCCGCAGCCTCTGCGGGGGCCATCGGGCCATCAGGTCCCTCCGTATCGCTCACCAACTTCGACAACACGTTGTCGCCAGGCTCCTTGAGGAACCCCTGAATCAGGCCGGCCATGTACTCCTTCATCGCAGCCATGCTTTCGCGGCCCTTCTGGAGACGTGCCTGCCCTTCCTCGGTGGCGGCATCAGGTCCCAGGTCCGTGCCGGCCATGAAGTCGAAGATCCAACCGTGGAAGATGGGTTCGTCCTTGAGCGGCACACCCAGGATCTTGCAGATGACCGCCACCGGCACCGGATAGGCGTAGTCGTCGACCACGTCAAAGGTGTTGGCGCCCTTGGCCTTGACGCCGTCCAGCAGCTCGTTGCACAGCGTCTGGATGCCAGCCTCCATATTGGGGATGACGTCCGGTGAGTGCGGTGGGGCGAAGTGCCGCATCACCTGTCGACGCTGCCTGTCGTGGCTGGCAGGGTCGGATACGATCAGGCTCGGCGCAGTCCCATAGGCCTTCATGTGCTCGGCGCCAACGTCGGGCGCATCGGCCGCGGGTTTGGCCGAGATGGGACTGCGACTGATGTCGGAGCTGACATGCGGGTCGTGCGCGAGCTTCAGCAGTTCGCGGTAGCCGGTGACGACGTAGACCTTGTCAGCCACCTGCACGACGGGCGTCTTGCGAAGCTCGTCGAAGAATTTGTATGGGTCGTGGCGGTTCTCGTACTTCATCGCCTCGGTCCAGGCGGTCTCTGCGGCAGTCATCGTGGCTCCGTTTCTAGCGGGACTTGGGACGGAACTCGGCGCCCCGCGACGTCGGATCATGGCCGGTAAGAACAACATCGGGTATTCCGGTCGGCTCGCGCGGATCCGGGAAGCGGGCCGACATCGGTTCCGCGTCCGCGGGTACGTCATAGCCCGGCAGCGATGGTGGGAACGGAGCCGACCGCTCGATCATCGCAGCGTAATACTCCAGCCACTTGCCATGGTTGAAGGTGATGGCACCGACGATGCGGCCGTTCTTGCCGAAGGCGGCGGCGAAGCGCAGGTCCTCGACCGAGCCCTGGGTGAACACGATCTGATCGCCGAACGAACACACGCCGCAGCCCTTGATGTTGACGCCGAACTGGCCGGACCAGAACTGCGGCAGCGGCAGGTGCGGGCGACGTCCCATCTCGAGGTTCACCATGTTGTGCGCGGCGGTCTGGGCACCCAGCACCGCGGCATCCACGTGCTCGATGGACATGAACTGATACTCATAGAGCACGTGGGGGGCCCGCGCGATGTCGCCGGCGACGAAGATGTTGTCGGTCACCACGCCGTTGATGTCGAAGGCGCGGCACCCAGCGTCACAGGCCACCCCCCAGAACCCGGCCGCCAGTTCAGCGCCTTCCAGCCATTCGATGTTGCGGATGGACCCCAGCGACGCCACCACGACGTCGACGTCGAGTGTGGTCCCATCCGACAGCTTTGCCCGCCGTACGTGTCCATCGGCGTCGCCTTCGAGTGCCTCCACCGCTACCCCGGTACGCAGGTCGACACCGGCGTCACGCTGCATCTTGGCCGCGATGTCGCCGATCACCCCGCCGAGCGCACCGACCAACGGCGCACTGGATCGCTCCGCGACCGTCACGTCCAGGCCGAGATCACGACAGACCGATGCCATTTCCGAGCCGATGAAGCCAGCCCCGACGATCAGCACCCGCTTCGGCTTCGCCTTCAACGCCGCCTGCAACTCCGCGGCGTCATCGCAGGTGCGCAGCGTGAACAAACCCTTGAGCTTGGCCTCTTCCGGGTTGAACCACGCGCGGGACCGCACACCGGTCGCGATCAGCAGTCGGTCATAGGGCACCTTGTCGCCGTTGGCCAGCAACACTTCCCGGTTGTCACGATTCAGGCCGGTGGCCGCCACGCCGAGACGCCAGTCTGCGTCGACCTCCCGCAGGCGCGGCAGCTTGGTGTTACCTGCAGGCACCCATCCCTTGAGCACCTGCTTGGACAGCGGCGGCCGATCGTACGGCTCGTGGACCTCGTCACCGATGATGGTCAGCGACCCGGTGAAACCCTCGTCGCGCAACGCTTCCGCGGCGCGCAACCCGGCCAGCGACGCACCCACGATGACGATCCGACCCTCCGCCTTGAAGGTCCTAACGAGGTCGGCGACCAGCGGGTGCGTCCTCACTTCGTCGTCCTGTCCGCGGGCGGATCCATCTCCGCGATGATCGCCTGCACGGGGCAGGACGCGACGGCCCGGGCCACCCGCTGTCGTTGCGAGTCATCGGGATTCGGGTCGTACGCGAGCGCTTCCTCACCGTTGAGTTGAAGTACTTCCGGCGCGAGTGGGACACATTGCGCGTACCCCAGGCAGCGATTCAAATCGACCACGATGCGCATGCTGATTCGGCTCCTTCTCATCCGTCGCTGAGGGCTGGTCAGCGCAGCTTCCGAATTCGGAGTGATCGCGCTGACGCTACGGTAAATCCGCATGCTGTGAGGGGTAACAATCGACACAGGTGCGCAACTGAAGAACGGGCAGTGGTGCGGGGAAAACCAGCGCGGCGGCCGTGTTGTAGATGTCCGCCGCCTTGCAACGCAAAGCCGCTTTCCATCGTCGGTTGAGTTTCTGGTTTTACTGTCCCCACCACGTCAGAACTGGCTGTCGGCCAGCGGCATCGAGCTGGTCAAGCAACTTTTCGAGCCGTCCACGTGGCACCTCCACCTTCCACTCCGGGAGAGTGCCGATGACGTGGAACCCGTCATCTCGCGGCGTCAGCTCGAGCTTCAGCCCGTTTGGAAGCTTGGGTAATCGGATCGGGTAGGGAGGTACGCGCCGGGGCAGCGCCCACCGTCTTTCGCGGACGATTATTGCGCGAGGCTGCAGCCAGAGTGTCGATCCGTCAATGTGCGGTACGGCCTCGACGCTGACGACGGCCGGATGAGCGGCCCAATGCAGCGTTGCCGTTCCTTCGGCGCTCAGCTGACCGGTTACGCGCGGCACAAAACGAGTGAGCAGTTCGTCGACCACTCCAGGCGTTAGCTCAACCGACACTTCGACTGGCGCGGCGACCATGACCGGCGGAGCAGTCGGACGGAGATGTACGTTGTGCAGCACGGCGTGTGCGCGCTGCAGCGTATAGCCATTCCAATCGATGTCCTCGGCCGCGATCCGCACCTCACCGAGTTGACCGACCGACAGGCTGCGCAGTTCCATCGGAGCTTGGAACTCTGTCACGGTCATGCGTAGTGCACCACGCTCGAGACGGATGGTCACTCGTCGGTTGAGAATGCGGTTGCGGATAGTTTCGAACAGTGTGCGATAACCGGCTTCGACGCTTGTGCCAATCGCACTGGACATCGGGCGCGCCGACCAGAGCGACGCAAGCATCTCGACAGACCCGAATGGGTCCCATCGGCTACTGCGTCCGGCAGGGGTCATGTCGTCAAGGATGCGCTCCCCCGACGTCGTGGGGAATCACTTCACAAACATGGACATGACCTTCCTGCCGTTTCGCGGCGCACGGGTCAGTCGAAAGACATGGTTCGTGCTGACTACCAAGACCGAGTCGGGAGGCGCCAACTGGGGTGCCAACCGCCCAGTGGGTTTCGCGGGCCACACCAGTAAGTGCCCAGGCGCCCGACAGCGCGTCGCACGACGTCTCGGTGGCGCGGGCACGCTTGTTTCTGGACGACGAATGCGAATCGGCAGAAAGCAATGGGCATCGCCGGGCTCCCCGCCACAAGCAGTTAGGCTGTGGCCACCCACATCACGGAACGCGTTGTATGCAAGGAACGGCCGACACTCGATGGCACCGTCAGAAGCCCTGCTCCAGGAAATGCTCGATGAGTTCCAGCTGCGAAAGCTCGTCAACAGCTACTGCCGCGCAGTCGATCGCGGCGATATCGCTCACCTCCGGCGCCTGTACCACGACGACGCCGAAGACGACCACGGCGCGTTCTCGACGGGACTTGCCGACGACTTCCTCAACGAACTCGCCGCCGTCCGCCCCTACATACGATCCATGCAACACAACGTCACGACCATAAACTTCGCCATCAGCGGGGACACTGCTGAAGGCGAGATCTACACCATCGCTACCCATACGTTCGTTACGGGCGATCGAGACGTCGACGTAATTGTAGGTGGGCGCTACCTCGACAAGTACGAGAAGCGAGATGGCACATGGAAATTCATCGAGCGGAGGATCGTCACCGACTGGGCCCACGTGAACGACCCGTCCTCCGTGGACCTGAGCCACCCGATGACCAAAGACACCCCTCGAGGAGCCCCTGACGCGAATGATCCGTCGTACCAATTCTTCTCGCTGCTGCTCAAAGGCGTGAGGAGATCATGAGCGGTGAGACGACCTCTGCGTCCACGCAGCGCGGACCGGAACTGCTCGGACAGACCGTCGTCTGCATCGGTGGTTCGGCGGGCATCGGTCTTGAGACCGCCCGGCGGGCGCGGGCCGAAGGAGCCGACGTCATTCTCACCGGGCGCAACCCCGATCGGCTCGCCCTTGCGGCGCCCGAAGTCGGTGCGCACCGCACCGCAGCCTTCGACGCCACCGACCCGACCGCCCTGCACGACTTCTTCGCCGGCCTGCCGGGACTGATCGACCACGTGTTGGTCACCGCCGGCGGCCCACGCTATGGCCCGCTGCTCGAGATGAGCTCGACCGACCTACGCGAAGCGCTCAGCGGACACGCGGTGCTAGGCCTCGAGGTCGCCCGCAACGCGAGAGCCAAGATGCGCCCCGGCGGCGCCCTGATCCTGATGGGCGGCACTGGAGGTCGGCGCATCGATCATCGCCTCGGGATCGTGCACGCGGCCACCGCCGCGTTGCCGCCGTTCACCGCGGCACTCGCCCTGGAACTCGCACCGATTCGCGTCAACCTCATCGCCGCAGGCTTCGTCGACACCCCGCTGTCGGCTTCCCTGCTCGGTGATCAACTGGAGGACCGCCGCAACGAACTGAGAACGACACTTCCAATCGGAAGGGTCGTCCGGGCAGAAGACGTCGCCGCGCTTGCCGTGCACCTGATGATCAATACGGCGCTGACTGGCGCAACCTACGACATCGACGGTGGTCAGCAATTCGTCTGAGTGGTGGCGGCGGTGTCGCTTTCGTCGATTCCCGCCCAACACGAGTGACATAGACCGACGATCGACTACGAGCTCGATTCACCCAAGGAGACAACCAATGACCAAGTACGTGTTCGACTTCACCGAGGGTGACAAGGACCAGAAGGACCTGCTCGGCGGCAAGGGGGCGAACCTGGCCGAGATGACCAACCTCGGCCTGCCGGTGCCGCCGGGATTCACCATCACCACCGAGGCGTGCCGGGAGTACCTCTCGCACGGCAGCGCACCCGGGGAGTTGCGAGTGCAAGTCACCATGGCACTGCGGCAGCTGGAGGACGGCATCGGACGCCGACTCGGCGATCGCCACGACCCACTGTTGGTGAGTGTTCGCTCCGGCGCGGCGTTTTCGATGCCAGGAATGATGGAGACGGTACTGAACATCGGGCTCAACGATGCCAGCGTGAAGGGGCTCGCCGAGGAATCCGGGGATGACCGCTTCGCCTGGGATTCCTATCGCCGGCTGTTGCAGATGTTCGGCAAGACGGTGTTGGAGATGCCCGGCGAGGTGTTCTCCGACGCGCTGGACAAGGCGAAGTCGACCAAGGGTGTGTCCAGCGACGTCGAGCTCGACGTCGACGATCTCAAGGAACTGGTCGCCATCTTCAAGAACGCGGTGCAGGACCATTCCGGCCAAGAGTTCCCACAGCACCCACGCGAGCAGCTGGACATGGCGATCAACGCGGTCTTCGACTCATGGAACACCGACCGGGCGCGGTTGTACCGGCGCAGGGAGCGCATCCCGCAGCATCTGGGCACCGCGGTCAACATCTGCACGATGGTGTTCGGCAACCTTGGGGAGTCCAGCGGCACCGGCGTCGCGTTCACCCGTGACCCGGCGTCCGGCCGAGCCGGCGTGTACGGCGACTACCTGTCCAATGCGCAGGGCGAGGACGTCGTCGCCGGGATCCGGAACACCCTGTCGTTGGACGATCTGAAGACCTTGGACCCGGTGTCGCACAAGCAGCTGATCAAGGTGATGCGCCGGTTGGAAACGCACTATCGGGACCTCTGCGATATCGAGTTCACCATCGAGCGCAGCAAGTTGTGGATGCTGCAAACCCGGGTTGGAAAGCGCACCGCTGCGGCGGCGTTCCGGATCGCCGGACAGTTGGTCGACGAGAACCTGATCACGATGGACGAGGCGCTGTCACGCGTCTCCGGTTCGCAACTAGCCTTGCTGATGTTTCCGCAGTTCGACCGTTCGGCCCCGCGTGAGCTGCTGACCAAGGGCATGGCCGCCTCGCCGGGTGCTGCGGTGGGCCGGGCGGTGTTCGACTCGTTGACGGCCAAGGCATGGGCCGATCGCGGTGAGCAGGTTGTGTTGGTCCGCAAGGAAACCAACCCCGACGACCTCGAGGGCATGATCGCCGCGGACGGGATCCTGACCGCCCGTGGCGGGAAGACCTCGCACGCGGCCGTCGTCGCCCGTGGCATGGGCAAGACCTGTGTATGCGGCGCAGAAGCGCTCGACGTCGACGCCGCGGCTCGCACTGCACGCGTCGGCACGGTAGTCATCCACGAGGGCGATGCGATCAGCATCGACGGGTCGACCGGGGAGATCTTCCTCGGGGCGATGCCCGTCGTGCCGTCCCCGGTGGAGACCTACATCGAGTCCGGTCTGGCGGCAGCCCTCGAGGGCGCCGACGACGAGACGACTGCGCTCGTCACGGCGGTGGACCGACTGTTGACCCATGCCGACGACTCCCGCCAGCTGGCGATCCGCGCGAACGCGGATACCGCCGAAGACGCCGTCCGCGCGAGGTCCCTTGGTGCCCAAGGTATCGGTCTGTGCCGCACGGAGCACATGTTCCTTGGTGATCGTCGAACACTCATCGAGCGGGTCATCCTGGCCGCGACGACCGAGGAACGGGACGATGCGCTGGCCGCATTGTTGCCCTTGCAGCGCAAGGACTTCACGGAGTTGCTCGACGCAATGGACGGCCTTCCGGTGAACATCCGCCTGCTGGACCCGCCGCTGCACGAGTTCCTGCCCGATCGCACCGAACTTGCGGTCAAGGTCGCGCTCGCCCAGGCCGCGGGTGAGACCGGTGAGCAGGTGGACAAGGACCGCAAGCTGCTGGCCGCCGTCGAGGCGATGCACGAGTCGAACCCCATGCTGGGGTTGCGCGGAGTGCGTCTTGGCCTGCTGACCCCAGGCCTGTTCGCGTTGCAGGTCCGGGCCGTCGGCGAAGCCGCCTGCGACCTGTTCGCGGCAGGCAAGGATCCGAGGGTCGAGATCATGGTTCCCTTGGTGGGTTCGGTGATGGAGCTTCACCTGGTGCGAGATGAGGCCGAACAGATCCTCGCGGAGGTGGCCGCCGACCGCGGGATCGCTTTGAAGATCCCCATCGGCACCATGATTGAGCTTCCACGGGCCGCGCTCACCGCGCATCGGATCGCGGACGCCGCGGACTTCTTCTCATTCGGCACCAACGACCTCACCCAGACAACGTGGGGATTCTCCCGCGACGACGTCGAATCCTCGCTATTCGCAGCCTATGTGGACAAGGGTGTGTTCACGGTGTCCCCGTTCGAGACCATCGATGCCGACGGCGTCGGCCGCCTCGTGCAGATCGCAGCCGAGGAGGGTCGTCGGACCAAACCTGGTCTCAAGTTGGGGGTCTGCGGTGAGCACGGCGGCGACCCCGAATCAATTCACTTCTTCCACGAGGCCGGGCTGGACTACGTGTCGTGCTCTCCGTTCCGGCTTCCGGTTGCTCGCCTGGAGGCAGGCCGCGCCGCCGTCATCTGAAGCGCCAGTTCTGGCGTGCCACACAGCGGTGGACATGGCACCGTCGTCGAAGAGTCTTGGGCTCATACGGCTTGGTTAACGGCGCGTCGGTCACGTACCCATGGGGCGAAGCGCGAGACCAGCGTGGCGGTGACGCGCTGGTATCGCGAGCCGATGATTCTGGCGAGCACGTCGAGTACCTTCGCCTCCCAACCGACCACCACCCGCGCGTGGCCCTTAGCGACACCGCTGACGATGGTCTCGGCGGCCATCTCCGGTGTGTGGATTGCCAGCCGCTTGTCAAAGAACTCCGCCACCGTCTGCGCGTTGTCGCCGTCGGCGACAGTGGCGTGGCGGGCGACGGCGGTCTTGATGCCGCCCGGATGCACGCATGTCACCTTGACTGGGTGCTTGGCGATCAGCATCTCCTGGCGGAGCGCCTCGGTGAATCCGCGCACGGCGAATTTAGCCGCGTTGTATGCGCTTTGACCGGGCACCGCGATCAGACCGAAGAGGCTCGAGATGTTGACGACGTGCCCGTCACCGGATGCGATCAAATGCGGCAGAAAGGCTTTGGTGCCGTTGACGACGCCGTAGAAGTCGACATCCATAATGCGTTCGATGTCCTTGAAGCTGGTCCTCTCGACGTCCCCATTGTGGGCAATGCCAGCGTTGTTGTAGACGTGGTTGACTGTGCCGAAGTGTTCGACAACGGCGTCGGCGTAGGCCAGCACTGTCTCCCGCTCGGCGACATTAAGCCGGTCGGACTTCACATCGGCGCCCAGTGACTTGGTCTGGCGCACGGTTTCGGCCAAGCCATCGGCGTCGATGTCGGACAACGCGAGCTTTGCGCCCCGTTTCGCGAGGTTGAGCGCCAGCGCTCTGCCGATGCCGGAGCCGGCTCCGGTTATGACGGCAACTTTGCCTTCGAATCGGTTCATATTGTTGCGACCTTTCGTGGGAGGGCGTGGATCTCGTAGGTTTCGCTGGACATCGAAATGTGATGGCGCAGCTTGGCGCCCAGGTCGGCGACCGCCTCGCGGGCTTCGTCGAGCACACTGACCTGAAGGTGGAAGTCGTGCCAGAGATTGGCGAACCGGCGGTGGTCGAGGATGCCGGTCCCCGTTGCGGCAACGGCGGATTCGATCATGTCAGCGTCGACGGAGATCGGGTCGTCTCCGGCCGTGTGCATGACAATCGGCGGCAAGCCTGTCAGGTCTGCGCGCGCGGGAGAGATGCCGGCCAGCTCCGGATCCGTTGATCCGGCGTATTGGGGTGCCCATTCGGCGCACATGGAGGGAAGTATCAGCGGATCGCGCATTACAGGTCGCATCTGGTCGATGTCGAGCGCGAGGTCGGCCCAAGGGCAGATCAACCCGAGCGCGACCGGCGCAACGATACCGCGGTCCCGCAGCGCCAGCGCGAGCGCCAGTGTCATGCCTCCCCCTGCCGAATCACCAACGACGACGGTGGTTCTCGGGTCGAGCCCGTCCTCGATCAAACGGTCATAGACGGCGACAATCTCCTCCAGTGCAATCGGATATTGAGCGTCCGGTGCGCGTGAGTAGTCGGGGATCAGCGCTGTCACACCGGCAGCGGCCGCCAGGTGCGCGACCAGGCCGTGGTAGCCCTTCGCGCTGCCCAGTGCGTAGCCGCCGCCGTGCAGGTAGATCAATGTGCCGTTCGTAGCGGCCTGCGGTGGCCGCACTCGCTCGACGGGAACGCCCGCGATGGTAACGCTTTCGTAGCAGGTGCCCCTGGGCGGGCGAGCGGCAGCCGTGAGCAGCTCGAGCATGAGGCGCCGCCCGCCGACCGACATGCGCCGGGACGCGAACAGTGGTCGCGAGATGCGCAGGCCGGCCCGGATCACACGCTTACTGAGTTTCATGATGACCTCTCATCAAGTGGATAGCGAAATACGTTGGTGGGTAAGTGCGCTCAGGCCACAGACGAGCTCGCGGCTGGCCTCCCGAACCACAGCAGGCCGTCGTCGATCGGGTCCTCGAGGAGCATCTTCGAGTCCTTCTCGTAGTGCATCAGCACCCTCCACGGGAGCTTGGACCCCTGACGCGGCATCGCGCCCTTGGCACGCTGGACATAGCCGGACTGCAGCTGGTCAAGCATGCCGATGTCCATCGCGCAGTTTTCGAAATCGCGCGGTGTGACGATCGTGTGGCCGTTGTCGTCCATGTGCTTGAACAGACGGCACAGGTATTCGGCGGCGATGTCGGACTTGAGCGTCCAAGGCGCGTTTGTGTAGCCGAAGATCCATGCCATGTTGGGGATGTCCTCCACCAGGAGGCCCTTGTACGTCATCTGGTCGTGCAGTTCTCGCACTTCCCCGTCGACGGTGAGCTTCATCCCACCGAGCATTTGGATATTCAGTCCGGTCGCAGTAACGACGATGTCGGCTTCCAGCTCCCTTCCGGACTTCAGCAGAATGCCCGTCTCAGTGAAGGTGTCAATCTGGTCGGTCACGACCGACGCCTCACCCGATTTCAGCACCCTGAACAGATCGCCATTCGGCACGGCACACAGGCGCTCGTCCCATGGCATGTACTTCGGCGTGAAGTGGCTCATGTCGACGTTCGGCCCGATATGTCGTCGAACCTGCGAAAGCAGCAGGCGGCGCATCTGAGTCGGCCAACGGCGGCACGCCAGGTAGAGCCCCCGCTGGATCGCGATGTTGCGCTTGCGCGCGAACTTGTACACCCAGTTGTCGGGCAGGAAGCGGCCAAGGAAGCGGGAGATCTTGTCCAGGGCCGGCACGGAGAACACATACGACGGCGAGCGCTGCAGCATGGTGACGTGTGCGACGTCGCCGGCCATCGCCGGGACGACGGTCACTGCTGTTGCGCCGCTGCCGATGACGACGACCTTCTTGCCGGTGTAGTCCAAATCCTCCGGCCAATGCTGTGGGTGGATGCGTTGACCCTTGTATCGGTCCACACCCGGGAACGTCGGCAGGAAGCCCGCATCGTAGTTGTAGTAGCCGGTCGCGCTGATGAGGTAATTGCAGCTGTACTTGGTTGTTTCACCGGTCGTCTCGTGACGGGTGGCAACCGTCCAGCGGCTCTCGCCGCTCGACCAGTCGGCATTGACGACTTTCAGGCCGTAGTGGATCTTGTCGTCGATGCCGTACTCCGCCGCGGTGTCGGCGATGTAGTTGCGGATCGACGGGCCGTCGGCGAGGACTTTCAGGTCCTGCCACGGCCGGAATTTGTAGCCGAAGCTGTACATGTCTGAGTCTGAACGAATGCCGGGATAGCGGAACAAATCCCAGGTACCTCCGAGGCGCTCTCGTCGCTCCAAGACGGCAATGGACTTGTGCGGGAACTCGGCCTGCACCTGGCAGGCCGTGCCGATGCCGGACAGCCCGGCACCGATGATCAGAACGTCGAAGTGGTGTGCGTTCATGGTTTCCTCGTGCTTCGTGCCTGCGGCTTTCGCAGGACCTTGTACACAGGATCGTCGAACGCCCCTTGACGAGTATTGACATTTCCCGACATACTTTTATCAATTCCCGACAGTCAGAGAGTTGGTCGGATGAGCAGTCTGCTCCGTGCCACCACGCTGTTTGGCTACAGCGACTTGGTGTGGGAGCTCGGTGGCGATCCGGAGGTGTTCTTGTCGCGCTTCCGGATTCCGCCGGGCCTCGAAAATCAGGAGGACGCGTTCATCTCCTTCGATGCCTACGTGCGCATGTTGGAGGCCAGCGCCGACGACTTGGGTTGTCCGGACTTCGGCCTTCGTCTGTCGCATTGGCAGGGCCTGCATACCCTGGGTCCGATCGCGGTGATCGCGCGGAACGCACAGACCCTGCTCGGCGGGGTCGAGACGATCGCGCGTTACCTTTACGTCCATTCACCTGCGTTGAAGCTGACACTCGCGTCGCGCACAGCGCAGACAGGTCTCACGTTCGCCTTGGAGGTGACCGAACCTGGCCTTCCCGAGATTGTGCAGGCCTACGAGATCAGCATGGCGATCGCTGTCCGGATCATCCGCCTGCTGGGCGGTCCGGAGGCGCGGCCCACCGCGATCTCGTTCATGCACGAGCAACAGGGGTCAGAGGTGGCATACCGCGAGGCGCTGGGCTGCCCGGTACGTTTCCGGCAGACGCGGTGCGGATTCGAGCTATCCCGGCGCCTGGCCGACCGCCGCATCGAGACCGCGGACCCGGAGACGCGACGCATCGCCGCGAAATACCTTGAGTCCAATTACCTTCCGCCAAGCGCGTGCCTGTCAGAACGTGTGGCAGAGCTGACCCGCCGGCTGCTGCCCACCGGCCAATGCAGCGTCGACGCAATCGCCGACCAACTCGCGATGCACCCGCGGTCCCTCCAACGTCACCTGGTCATCGAGGGCGTGCGATGTCAGGACCTCATCGACCGGGAACGCCGCACCCTCGCCACGAGGTACCTCGCCGAACCTGGGCTGCAACTCGGCCAGATCGCGGGTCTGCTCGGTTACGCCGAGCAGAGCACTCTAAATCGCTCTTGCCGACGCTGGTTCGGCAAGACACCACGGGAGTACCGAGGAGACGTTCTGAGATCTCGTCTCAAAGGAGTCGTCACACCGGGGTGGACACGGGGGACTTGAACAGTCCAAGGTTGCACGGGCGTGTTGTCACCGGCGGCCCTGTCGACCCGGGCATCGGATGTTGTCATGCCTGGTCCAAACCGTTCATGTGTTGTGCTCGACCGCCGATTCAATCGTGTCGAAGTAGCGGCCTTGCGATACCACGCCCTGCCACCACTGCTCCTGCTGTGCGGAGTGGTGGATTGGCGTGGACAGGTTGGCGCACACCAGTCGGACGCCCTTGCTCGCCAGTTCGGCGTCGAGATCCCGGAAGCCGTCAAGGAAGGTCGATGTCATCCGCGGCAGCCGGTACAGATCCAGCACCACTGTCGCTGGATGAGGCTCGCAGGTCAACACGAGGTTGCGCACGACCGTCGTGTTGGCGCGCAGGTTGAGCGGGCCTGGTTTCGATGGCAACTACTTCGACATCACCAGAAGGATGACGATCGAGACGACTGAGAGAACCACCGTCGCCACATTCGCATCGCCGAGTTGACGCAACGCGGAGACCACCACGTGGAAGAACCCGGTCGCATGCGGGTTATCATGTACACCAAGCAGTTTGGGCAGCTGCGCGGCCAACGGTGAGCCCGACGCCGACCTTGAGGCCGACGAATGTCGCCCGGCTGATGTTCTCGACGACCGAACCAAGCCGCAACACTGTGGCCGCCAGCAGGAACACGCCGACCAGCAGAGTCAAAGTGCTCAGTTCGGACTGTGCCTCGGCCGAGCCGGCTGCGATGCCCGCGCCGACCATCGTCGAAGCGCTCAACGTCGCGATCGTCGACGTGGTAGTGACGCTGGCGGTGCGCGATCCGCCGATGAATGCGGACACGACCAGTGGAAGCATGCAGGTGTAGAGCCCGAACTGAACCGGCATATTGGCCACCGTCGCGTAGGCCATCGCCTACGCGATGACGACCGCTCCGGCCGCCAATCCCGCGAGGATGTCGGGACGCAACCACTGCTGTTGGTAGGGGCGGATGGCCGGCTCCAACACGACGGCGGGTTTCGTCGCCTCGGTCATGCCACCTCCGGTCGCAACTATCAACGCGCAACAAGATCTTGTCACCGACGGCGCCAGGGGCAGCCAGGGAAGGCAAGCACGGCCGACGGGGCCCACACCGCTCTACAAAAATGGCCCCTTGAACTTGCTCGAGGTGTCACCCGCTTGCTGAGAAAGTCGCATAGCGGAGAGCCGGTTTGTGGCAGTAGTTGGTCGACGCAGCCGCGCACGCCATGATGTGCCCAACGCGTCGCAGTTGACCGCGCCCGAGGCCTCACGGAATCGTGTTGCTTGACTTCCAATCCGTGATCAACTCATTTGAGGCTTCAAAGTGCATGCCGTCGGGCGTGGGAAATGCGGCGCCCCAGAAGAATCGCTCCGCCTCCATGAACGGCGCCAGATCGACCAGTCCCTGCTGCACCGTGGTCGAACCGCGCGGCGTGAGCTGCCCGCCGATGGTGATGTCAATGGCAGTTCCCCAGGAGTGGTTGGAGAAGTTCGTTGTCGAGCCGCGCACATGACGCACGCACAACATGCCCGCCGTGCCCAACACCGCGTACAGATCGGGCTTGGCTGACTTGACCGCCGCGAAGACACGGGTGAGCGCGTCGACCGCCGGTACCAAACCGGTCACCCGGAAGGGGCCGACGCTCGCAGTTTTCATCAACTTCTGCAGCGCTGCCGACGGTGTCCCGCAGCTGTCCTGCGGGGTGCCGGGGTTTCCCAGCGCCGACATCATCGTCGCCTGCGACGCGGCGCTTACTCCAGAATTGATTCCGCTCGGGATCGCGACCATCGACTTGTAGTCGACATTCGCGGATGTGCCAGCGTCGGTCGTGTCGCTGGTGTCGCTGGTGTCGGTCGTGTCGGTCGTGTCGGTCGTGTCGTCGCTGGTATTGCCGGTATCGGTCGAGTCGCTGGTGTCGGTCGTGTCGTCGCTGGTATCGGTTGAGTCGTCGCTGACATCGCCGGTATCGGTCGTGTCATCGCTGACATCGCCGGTATCGGTCGTGTCATCGCTGACATCGCCGGTATCGGTCGTGTCATCGCTGACATCGCCGGTATCGGTCGTGTCGTCGCTGGTATCGCCGGTATCGGTCGTGTCATCGCTGACATCGCCGGTATCGGTCGTGTCGTCGCTGGTATTCGCATCATCGGTGGTGCCGGCGTCCCACGTGTCGTCCGTGGATATGTCGCCGGTGTCACCGTTCCCTGCGTCAGTCATGACATCCGTCGCGCCGCTGTCAGCATCTTGAGACATTAGATTTCTCCGTTCGAGTGGTTGGGCTCAGTCCACCGGTTGCTCAACTTGCTAATCGGCGGTTTCCGTCATGGACGATCGTTTCACCGCGCGGAGGCGTAATCATGCGTAGTGCGCTACTCGCTTTCTGGCCGCGTGGCCGACAGGTTCCAGACGCGGTCTCCACTCCTCGCGTAGTGATCGAGTGATCGAATCTCCGCGCATAGCTCGCGGTGCTGCATCCCTCCCGCGGTGCGTTCGGCTAGATGCACTCGGGATCGGACGCTTCGGTCCGCGAACTCATCGTCTCCGTAGCTCTCCCCGAAGCTGTGGCCGATCTTCCATCCTGCCGACATAGCGGAGGCTCTCTTCGCCGCAGGCTCAGCGCGCACCGCTTCCCGTTAGAAGGGTACGCACCTTCGTCGGCGCCCCGGGGCTGCAAGATGTTACGACGATGCCCCACTCCCCCGGACGCCGAGACCACGTCCGGGTCTCGGGGTCGCGTTGCATGGTCGGGGTCAGGTCGAGGGTGATCACCACTCTGTCCTGGCCCCCGGCGGGCAGCTCAACGCGGCGGAAACCGACCAGCTGAGGCACCGCGTCGGCGGCGTCGCTGATCGCATAGACCTGGGCGACGGTGGAGCCGGCGCGCTGACCGGTGTTGCGGACGTGCACAGTGGCGACGGCCTCACCGTCGGCGGCCCGATGGTCGACGAGCTTCATGTCGAAGGTCGTGTATCCCAGCCCGAAGCCGAACGGATACGCCGCGGGGTGGCCGTCGCGGTCGAGTTTGCGTTGGCCCCACCAGGAGTCGTAGGCGATCGTCGCCGCTCGTGCGTCGAAGAAGGGTAGATGGCTGGCGTCGGTGGGAATGGCGATCGGCAGCCGTCCACCCGGCTCCTGAGCGCCGGTGAGGACATCGGCGATCGCCCGCCCGCCTTCCATCCCCGGGTACCAGGCCATCAGAATCGCCGGTACACGATGACGCCAGGCTTCCATGATGATCGCGCTCCCACCGATCACCACCACCGCCGTGTGCGCGTTGGCCTCGGTCACCTTTGCAATCAGTTCCTCGTCGGCACGGTGCAACCTCAACGATTGGCGGTCACCGCCTTTGGCGAACCGCTTGCCCGACGCCGCGAACTTTCCTGCCACGAACTGCAGCACCCGCGAGTTGAACGGAAAGCCCAGAATCTGGAGGGCCTCCGTATTGTCGTTGGCGATGAACTCGCCTTCGTCGTTCCATGTCATTCCTGCGACCACGATGGCTACGTCGGCGTCGGCCGCCGCCCGCGCCGTCGCGACAGCGTCGCTGCCGTCGACGTACACGATCTCGGTGTGCGGCAGCGCCTCCCGCAGACCGTCCAGCGGTGAGGACGTCGCCGGCGGACGCACACTCGACGAGCCGTGATCGCCGAGGTTCGCGTCGCTGGCCAGTGCACCGATCACGGCGAGGCGCTTGACCTTTGACGTCAGCGGCAACACGGTAACACCGTCGACCGGGTCGTTCTTGAGTAAGACGGCACCGCGTGCGGCGACGTGACGCGCGAGGATCCGGTGCTCGGCCTTCGCGACCACCGACGCGGGCGGCTCACTCTCGTCGCGGATGGCGTAGTGCCGCAGGGTAGTTCCGAGGATGCGACGCGCCGACGTCAAAACAGTCTCGCGGGACAGCCGACCGCTCTTCAGTGCCGCCGGCAGTTCCCGAGCACGCACGAGGCGCATCGGCATCTCGACGTCCATGCCTGCTTCCAAGCTACGGACCGCGTCATGAATGCCGAAAACCCAGTCGCTGGTAACGAACCCGTTGAACCCCCACTCGTCGCGCAGAATGTCGGTGAGCAGGATCTTGTTGACGTCGGCGAAGTCGCCATTGACCGAATTGTAGGAGCTCATCACCGAGTCGGCGCCCGAGTCGACCACCGTCTTGAAGTGCGGCAGGTAGACCTCGTGTAGCGCATGCTCGTCGACGGTCACGTCGACCTTGAAGCGTGATTTCTCGATCGAATTGAGCGCGAAGTGCTTGACACACGCCATCACGTTTCGCCGCAACCCGCGAGTCAGCCCAGCCCCCATGCGGCCGGTGAGCACCGGGTCCTCGCCATAACACTCTTGTGCGCGCCCCCACGCCGGATGCCGCAGCAGGTTCACACAGACCGCCCCCGAGTAATTCGCGCCGGCCGCGCGTGCCTCCACGCCCATCACCCGTCCAACGCGCTCTTCGAGATCGGGCTCCCACGTCGCCGCGCGAGCCATCGTCACCGGGAATGCCGTCGAATTACCGAGAACTACCCCACGGGGCCCGTCGCTGAATCGGACACCCGGGATCCCCAGACGTGGCAGCGCACCCCCGGTCAGGGCGACTGTGCTGAACTTCTTGGCCACCTTCACCAGATCACGCAGCGGTGTGTCGCCATCGAGCAGCCATAGCAGTTCCTTGTCGGTCAGCTGCGCGACGATCCGCTCGACGGCTTCTTCGACCGTCATAGCACCCGCCCGCAGCTTCGCGACCGCGTCATCGAAGGTGAAGGTCGCTGTCTGCGCCTCGGATGTCGACATCGCTCTGGTTCCCATCAGATCGGCTTATCCACCAATCGGTAATTCGTATCTACCGATTGGTAGATGATGATCGACCACTGAACAGCCGGTACGCGGAATGCCCGCCTGCGGCGGCGCGGCCCGCGGCAACGGGAGGGTTCTGGCGTGAGCGGATACCGAGTGGAGCAACCGCCCGCGCAGTCCGTGTCCGATGGGCTACCGTGCGGTCATTCCGCGTTGGATCGTCCGGTATCGGTGCTCCGGGCCCAACCTGCGACGAGGTGATGCCGAGTGCACAGTGGTGAGCTGGCGCGCCAGCGGACGCACACGCTCGACGAGTCGCTGCTCGTCGATACGGAGGAATCAGACCGACCGGTCGTCGACTTCCTCGGATCCACGCCGGGCCGGATGGCATTGGTGGCCGTCGTTCTGATAGCGGCGTTGCTCGCCGTCGGGGTCGCTGCGTCGAAGATAGTGTCGGACCAGCAAGGCCGGCTGGAAGCCCAGCGCTCGCACACCGAACCCCTGGCCGATGCGGCGCAACGGATCTATGGAGCTCTGTCGTTCGCCAACACGACCGCGGCCACCGCGTTCCTGTCCGGGGGCGTCGAACCGCGCGACGTCCGCGATCGCTATGACGCCGCCATCGGACAGGCGTCCGCCGGTCTGGTCACCGCCTCGAACGGCGTGTCGCCCAACGATATTCACTCACTCACGTGGCTGACCGACCTGTCCAACCAGCTGGCGGTGTACACGGGAATGATGGCCACTGCCCGTGCCAACAACCGCGCCGGCCGACCGATCGGCGTCGCCTACCTCAGCGAATCGTCCGCGCTGATGCAGCACTCCATGCTGCCGACCGCCGAACGGCTGTATAGGACCCAATCCAACGCCGTCGGCGCAACGGAAGGCCCCGCCGGTCGGGCGCGCGTGGTGATAGCGGCAGTTGTGCTCGTGCTTTTCCTGCTGTTGTTGACGCAGGCGTCGCTGGCTCGGCGCAGTCATCGTCGGATCAATCCCGGACTGGTGCTCGCGTCGGTGTCGATGGTGGTGCTCGCGGTGTGGCTGACCGTGGCCTGGCTGGTGTCGACGCAGGCCGCCGACAGTGCGCGGACGCAAGGCGGTGAGCCGCTCGACGCGGCGGTGACTGCGCGCATCCTCGTCCAGCAGGCCCGTGCCGACGAAATCCTCGGACTGCTCAAGCGAGGCTCCGACCCCCTGTCCGACATCAGATTCGATGAGCGGACCGCACAGATCGGGTGGCTGCTCGACGACCACCCGGTCGACGGGGCGGCGGATGCGTTGAGGGGCTGGATTCGCGCCAATGATGAGATCCGACGCAAGCTGACCAGTGGCGACTATCCCGGTGCCGTGGCGATCGCGCGAGATGACGGGCCGCAGCACTCGACGGTTGAGTTCACCCGACTGGACGATGCACTAGGGGACGCCATCCCGCGACTGCGGGATCGGCAGCGCGACGGGATCACTCACGCTCACACGGCGCTGAACGTGCTTCCGGCCGGTGCCGCAGCCATCGGCGTGTTGGGGGCACTCGCGGTTGCCGCCGGTATCACGCCACGACTGAGCGAGTACCACTGATGCGCGCCGCACTGCTCGTGCTCGCGGCCACCCTGGTCGCGGGGTGTTCCAGTGTGCAACCACTCGTCGAGGTCTCGCCTTCGCTTACCACGCTGCCGATGCCCAGTGGCGCCTCTGAGGTGGTCTCGGCGTTCGGTGCAGCCGTGGACAGCTGCGATGCCAGGGCGAGCTTGCGCCCGTCCACCGAAGGCGGCCCGGCCGAGGAAGCGATCCGGCAGCGCGGCCGGCTGATCGTCGGTCTCGACCAGAGCACCAATCTGTTCAGCTTTCGCGATCCCGTGTCCGGCCAATTGCAGGGCTTCGACGTCGACATCGCCCGGGAGATAGCCCGGGACCTGGTCGGTGATGCCAGCAAAGTGGAGTTCAGGTTGCTGACCTCGCCGGAGCGCATCACTGCGCTGGAGAACCAGACGGTTGACATCGTGGTCAACGCTATGACCATCACGTGCGCACGTGCCGAGCAGATCGCGTTCTCCACCGTGTACTTCGAAGCGAGCCAGCGACTGCTGGTGCCGAAGGATTCGGATGTGCAAGGGCCGGCCGACCTGGCGGGCAAGCGGGTTTGCGCTCAGGTGGACACCACGTCGCTGGCCACCGTATCCCGGGTCGCGCCGGCGGCAACCCTACTGGCCGTTCAGAATTGGGACGACTGCCTGGTGGCCTTGCAGCAAGGGCAGGCGGACGCGGCCAGCACCGACAACTCGATCCTCGCCGGACTGGCTGTACAGGATCCGAATTTGCACATCGTCGGACCAAGTCTGGAGCCCGAGCCTTACGGGATCGGCATCAACAAGGCACAGGACGACCTGGTTCGCGCAGTCAATGCCAGCCTGGAACGGATCCGAGGCGACGGGACGTGGCGGTCGCTCTACCAGAAATGGCTCACGGTGCTGGGGCCGGCACCTGGTCCACCAGAACCGAAGTATCAGGATTGACATGGCTGGAGACGAGGGAACGCGCGCCGTCCTGGTGACCGAATCGGGACCGGCCAAGATCGAGACCACCCGCCCGCGGCTGCGTACCGGCCGGCGGCGCATCGGCGATGGCCTGGTCGAGATTCCGATCAGCGAAGACATCGAGCCTGCCAATGCGATCCTCACCAATCCTGTTCTGGCCGAGTCGAAACGGGAGTGCAACGGCTGTGGGCGGCCGGTCGGACGGGGGGCCACCACCGGCCGGCCGGGGCCCATCGAAGGTGTGTGCCCGCATTGCGGCACGGTGTTCTCGTTCTCGCCACAACTGGAGACCGGCGAACTGGTGGCGGGCCAGTACGACGTCCAGGGCTGTATCGCGCACGGTGGCCTCGGCTGGATCTATCTCGCGATCGACCGCAACGTCAGCGACCGGTGGGTGGTGCTCAAGGGTCTGCTCCAGCCGGGCGGAGAGCAGGCGCAGGCGATCGCCGTCGCCGAACGTCAGTTCCTCGCCATGGTGAACCATCCCGGCATAGTCAAGATCTACAACTTCGTCGAACACCCGGGGTTCGACGGTCGCCCGATCGGCTACATCGTGATGGAGTACATCGGCGGCACTACGCTGCAAGGCATCCTGGCCAAGCAGCGAGCGGAAGCGCCGGAAGGCGAACCCAAACCAATGATGGCGGTGGAGCAGGCGCTCGGTTACGTGCTCGAGGTCATGCCGGCGCTGTCCTACATGCACTCGCTCGGCCTGGTCTACAACGACCTCAAGCCCGAGAACATCATGCTGACCGAGGACAATGTCGAGCTGATCGACATGGGGGCGGTGTCCGGCATCGGGGACTTCGGATACATCTATGGCACCAGAGGATTTCAGGCACCCGAGATCGTGCGGACCGGTCCGACGATCGTTACGGACATCTACACCGTCGGTCGGACGCTGGCCACGCTGACCGTCGATCTGTCCGACGACCGCTACGCCGAGTCCTTGCCCAGCCCCGACGAGGTGCCGCTGTTCGAACGGTATGAGTCCTTCTACCGGCTGCTCGTCCGTGCGACGAACCCCCGTCCAGCGCAACGGTTCTCGTCTGCCGACGAGATGGCCAACCAATGCAGGGGCGTGCTGCACGAAATCCTCGCCGAGCAGACGGGCTTACCGAGCCCGCGGAAGTCAGTGCTCTTCACCATGCCACGCTCCACGTTCGGTGCTGATCTCGCGCTGCGGCGTACGGATGTGTTCACCGACGGCCGCCAGCACAACGTGCGACTGAGCACAGCCGGTGTCGCCCGCGCACTGCCGACCCCGGCGCCGGCCGAGGATACGGACAGCGACTGGAGAATGGACTGGGAGGACGCCGTCACCGCGCTGGATGCAGGCAAACCCAAGGCGGCGCTGGCATGTTTCGAGCGGGTCGTTACCGCGCTCCCCGGCGAAGCCGCACCCAAGCTGGCGGCGGCAGCGATGGCCGATCTAGAGCTCGAAGAGGACCGGCCGGCGGACGTCGAACGACTGGGCCGCTTGGCCGAGCGGTACTACCAGACGCTTTGGCGCACTGACCACTCCATGGTGAGCGCGGCCTTCGGCCTTGCCCGCCGGCTCGTCGCCCGTGGCGATCGGACCGGGGCGATCAGTGTGCTCGACCAAGTGCCCCTGACCTCCCGCCACTACGGTGAGGCTCAGCTGACGTCGGCGCTCATCCTCGTCGGCGGACGCCCCATCGGCGAGATCACCGAGGCCGACCTGCGCGATGCCGCACGCCGTGTCGGCCTGCTCGCCGACACCGAGCCGCGCCTACTTCAGGTCCGGGCGCTGGTACTCGGCACCGCGCTGGACTGGCTGCGGGCCGGCGCGACACCGGCCGGCGATACGATCTGCGACCACTCGTTCGACGAGCGGGGTTTGCGCGCGGGTACCGAAGAGGCGCTCCGGGAGCTGGCGCGGCACTCGCCGCGGCGGCGCCACCGTTACACCCTGGTCGACCTGGCGAATTCGATCAGGCCACCGAGCTGGACGTGAGGCGGTTGGTCGCTGTTGGCAGTCAACATGATCGGGACGTTCGCACCGTTGACATGCAGCGGTGGCCGACACCGCGATAGTGACCGTTCCCGGCAACTTCTCCGGCGACGGCCTTGTTCCCAACGAAAGCGGCTCAGCCGCGGCCAGCGGCTACACCGCTCCGTTCCCGTGCGTCGACCGCAAGAGCGCCGAGTTTCGACCTTCATTTCCGAGTACGGCCGTGCGGGGATCTTGATGTGAAATGAAGACGGGCCAGGACTTTCGTCCTGGCCCGTTCTCAACTGGTGGAGCTGCCGGGAATCGAAACCGGCACGTAAAACAGCTTGACCAGCGGAAACGTCGTGGTCGAGTACGTGAACGCACGCGCAACTACTTGGCGCGACCTGCGGGAACGCCTCGCGTGTTGATCGCATCAACGTGGAACCCTCGAAACCGACTCGGGCGCACGTCGGACCGGCACATCTGCTCACCACGATCGTGGACGCGATTCACCCGCCCGTTAGTCGGCCGGTGAACCGGACCCCCAGGTAACGATCTCTGAGAGCGGCCGACGCGGCGTCGAGGGCAGCGGATCGGCATTGATTGGTGCCCAACCGACGCGAAGGAGCATTTGCGGAAACCCGGTGTCACCGAACACAGTTGCACGAACTTCGTCTCGGGTCTCGAGGATTTGCAGCGGCTCGGTGACCGGACAGCTCGACAAGCCCAGCGCGGTGGCAGTGAGCAGCACCAAGCTGGTGGCTTCACCGGCGCGCAGGCGCTCAAGCTGGTCGTCATCGGCCGTACCGAAGGCCAACACGACGGCGTGATCCTCGGCGGCGGTCGCACCGGGGGGCTGCGCCAACTCGGGACCGGCGAAGAGCCGCCCCGGTATCATCGCGGTCGGGTCGGGGCTTGGCGTACTTCGTGCGGGAACACCGGCGACCGAGTCGTGCCGCCCGCTCCACGTGGTCAACTCGGTGAGATAGTCGTGGTCTGTTGAGTGCTGCCGGACGGCCTTCGCCACAATCGCACGCAGCCTGGCAAGGGCGTCGACCCGCCGCACCATCACCCCGGCCGCCGCAGCGCGGGTCTCCAGGAGAGCGACATCACCGTCGGGCACCGGCCAGGGACTGTAGAGCCGCCGGTCGGTGCGCCGCCGTGGTATCGCCGCGGCCAGCTTGACGTCGAGGTCGCCGCATCCTTGGCGCTGGACTTCGATCGTCGCAACGTGATTGGCATCCACCGGGTTGGGAAATCGGTGCACCTCAGCGCGCCAGCCCATTGCGGCTAGCGCAACGACACCGTGATGCAGAGCTGCCCCACAGCTCAAGATCAGATCCCGCCGGTCGGGGTCGGTGGCGCGAAGATGCAAGGTCGGGACGCAGTGCAGGTCCAAGCTACGCTCGCCCACATGCCAACGCCACGGCTGCGAGTTGTGCACCGACGGCGCCCGCGCGGCCAGGGTAAGAACCTCGCGGATCGTCTTGTCATCCGGGAACTTGGCATTCATCGTCACGCCGCCTGGTCTTTGAGAGAGTTAGTGCTCTCTACTGTCCCGCGATCACAGCGCGAGTACCAGAGGGCCGACGCCGTCAATGCAAAGAGACGGTTGCGTCATCCCGGCGAGGTGCTCACCACAGAACTCGCCGGACATGCGAAGGCCGTGGTCACGAGGGGCACATTGTTGGGCACCAAACGTCGGGTAGACGGCCGAGTGCAGGGCACCGCCGCCCGTGCAGCAGCCATCTTGGCCGCGTCGTCTAGACCAAACGCGTCAAACGGCGGTGAATTCACCGCTCGGGCTCCGAGCCAAACCTGAAGCGCCGGCCCGTGATATTCAGCGGACGGATTCGTACGTAGTGTTGCTTCACCGTGGCGATCCATGGAAGAAGCTGAGCTCGCTCCGCCTCGTCGATCTCTTCGTCGGTGCGAAGTATGCTTGCTGTCCCCTCGACTATCACGCTCCAGCCTTCTGTAAAGCCGTGATCGTCGCCCTCAAACAGCACCTCGTCGTTGATAGCGGCGCTGACTAGCTTGGTGCCCGCCGCGGTACGGAACAGCACTGTGCGGCGCTGGACCACAAAGTTGACTGGAAAGATCGCTGGCTTGCCGTCGACGCTTGTGACAAGTCGTCCCAGCGCGACGCTCGACAGCAGGTTCCAGGATTCCGTCGCCGAGAGGACGGAGATCGGTTGAGATTCAATGGACATGCCTAGAACGTTAGCTGTCGCGGTACCAAACCGACATGGCGACAAGTCCCACAAATCGCGAACCAACGGCCGAGGCTGGCACTTGAGCGCATGAACGACCTCGGTTCCTACCCTCCCTTTTCCACGTGCTGTCAGGACTTTCGGATATCGACGTCTCGCCGTGCCGTCAAGTACTCGACCGAATCGTTGAGGTTTTGTTCCGCCGCCTCAGTCAGCCCGGTCTCGAGTTCCCACTCGTAGCCGCGGATCGCCATTAGGTAGACCTCGGGAACATATCCGAAGCATTGCTGGGCGATCGCCAGGATCGAAGGCACCGATATCGCATGCGAGGTGAAGCTGAGATCCAGCTTCGGTTCGGGACGGGTCAGCGCAAATGACGAGACTGACCCGTCCTTCGTCGCGTCCACGAAGAGCACCCGCGCGAAACCGCTGATCAGGTCCGCGTATTCGAGGTGGAGTTGATAGGCGCGTCGCAGCTCGGCCTGAGGGCGACGGTCATCCGCCTCAAGCCGATCGATGAACGCCCAGCCGAGTCCGTCGTCCTGCCGCCCGACATTGCCGATACCGCAGATCAGCGACGACGGGTCATCGAAGAATCCGAGCGGTGGAAATCGTGGCTCAGCGGACGCGCTCATCGATCACCTGACCGGCGGCGTCGACGACCGAAACAATCAATGGCATCTGCCCCAAAGCATGTGTGGCACAACTCAAGCAAGGATCATAGGCGCGGATACCCACTTCGATGGCGTTCATCATGCCTTCGGTGATCTCGGCCTGGCCACCGAGGTAGTCCTCTGCGACGCTACGTATCGTTCGGTTGAGCACCTGATTGTTCTGGGTGGTGGCCACGATGAGGTTGGCGAACGTCACGCTTCCTTCGCGATCGGCGCGATAGTGGTGCAGCAGGGTGCCACGCGGCGCCTCCACCACGCCGATTCCCTCACCGGTCCACGCATCGGCGGCCGGTGTGACCACCAAGTCATCCTTCTGCAGGTCGGGATCCAGCAGCAAGTCTCTGACGATCTCTGCGGCGTGGATGATCTCGATCGCGCGCGCCCAATTCGTGTGCAGCGTCATGTTGTTGGCGCGACCACCGGTATACGCATGGAACTTCTCCAGCGCTTGTTGCGCGAGTGGGGTCGACAGTGTGTGGGTGACGTTCATCCGGGCGAGCGGACCGACCCGCACCGAGCCGGCCTCCCGTCCCAGTTCGGTGAGGAACGGAAACTTCATGTAGCTCCACTTTTCGACAGCCTCCGAGAAGTGGTCGAGGTAGTCGTGGCAGTCGAACTCCCGGACGACGTCCTTGCCGTCGTCGACGACCTTCAGCTTGCCGTCGTAGTAGTCCACGTTGCCGTCAGGGTCGACGAGACACATGTTGAGCGCGGGCACATTTGCGAAGCCGTCGACGTCGCTGCGATGCTTCTCGTGAAAGTCGTGGAAGAGTTCCAGACCAAGCTGGGCGTGCTCGATGACCTGATCGACCGACAGCAGTCCGTCAGCCCCACGAAGGAACCGATTGACGTCGGCCGCCGTCATGCTCTTGTTCACGCCGCCGGGCACGGACGAGATGCCATGCATTCGTTTGCCGAAGACCGCCACGAGCATTTCCTGACCCCACTTGCGCAGCATCACTACTCGCTTGACTAGCTCGGGATCCGCCTCGATCAGTCCGAGGACATTGCGCTGTTCGGGTGGAGCGTCGATGCCGAACAGCATCTCCGGAAGCACGAGAAAGAAATATGCGGTCACATGCGACTGCAGCATCTGCGCGTAATGACCGAGCCGCCGCATCTTCACGGCAGTCGGAGTCAGGTACAACCCTGACGCCGGACCGACTCCGACGATGTCGTCGAGCACCTTCGCACCTGCGAGGTGATGGCTGACGAAGCAGATGCCGCAGATGCGCTGCATCAGTATTGGGGCCTCCCAGAAGGGATGCCCCTGGATGAATTTCTCGTATCCACGGAACTCGACGACGTGCAGTTTGGCGTCGACGACGTTGTGGTCGTCGTCGACTTCGATGGTGACCTTCCCATGACCCTCGATACGGGTGATGGGATCGATGACGAGTTTGGTGGTCATGTGCGCCCCCTTGGGTCAGTCAAACTGGTTGAGCGACACGGGCAAATCGACGGGACGCCCGTTGATCAGATCGTCGAATACTTTGAATATGGCGTCCGGCGACGGTGGGCACCCGGGAATGAAATAGTCCATTTTGACCACCTCGTGGCACGGGTACACCTTGTTGGTCAGGATCGGGATGTCTTCGTGGAACGGCACGACGGGCTCGGCACCGGCAACCCCAGTCGGAGAGTCGATGTAAGCCTCCGCCAGGCAGTCCTTCAGTTCGACCATGTTGCGCATCGCCGGCACGCCACCCCAAATCGCGCACGCACCCACGGAGATGAGGACGTCGCAGTTCTCCCGAAAGTGCTGGAGCGTCTCGATGTTCTCCTCATTGGCGACCCCGCCTTCGATGAATCCGATGGCGCAGCGTTCGGGGATCCGTTTCACGTCCGTGAGGGAGCAACGGAGAATGGTGATCTTCTCGAGCAGTGTCAGCAGCCGCTCGTCGACGTCGAGGAACGACAACGTGCACCCCCAGCAGCCGCACAGGCTGATCATGGATACCTTGATCTTCTCGGCGCGCTTGGCGGCTAACTCCGGGTCAAGGCGGGTGGCCGGAAGCTCATGTGAAGCAATCGATTTCGTATCTGACTTTTTCATTCGGCGTGCCCTTCAAGAGCCCGATCACGTATCGATTCGACGTCGTACAACCGCTGGCCAATGGGATCGTCATAGCCCACCTGCTTTTCGATGATGGTCCCGACCGGACAGATGGCCACGGCTTCCTTCACCTGCTCGGGCGGCATCGCATTGGCGAGCTCTACGTCGATCTCGATGCGCGCATTCGTGCCACGCCCGCTGATACTGAAGATCTTCTTGCCGGTCGCGCGATCTCGAACGAACTCGACGCAGCGCTGGCAGAAGATGCATCGGTCCCGTTCCAGCCAGATTTTGTCCGAGGCGTGGTCCTGGACGCGTTCGGGGAACTGGTAGGGGAAACGGGAGACCATCATGTCCAATTCATAACCGACAGCCTGCAGAGTGCAGCGACCACTTTTCTCGCAGCTGGGGCAGTTGTGATTGCCTTCGGAGAACAGGATTTCGACCAACGCCTTGCGCATATCGGCGGTCTCCGGTTCGTTCACCTCGATGCGCATGCCCGCTGTGACCTTGACGGTGCACGCAGGGATCACGTTGCCGTTGACCTTGACCGAACATGCGCGGCAAGTGCCCAGTGCCGGATTTCCCTCCAGGTAGCACAGCGTCGGGACGTAGACGCCCGACTCCCCGGCGACATCGACGAGATTTCTGCCTTCTTCGGTGGTTACGGCGACTCCGTCGATCTCGATCTGAATGGTCATCTCGACTCCTGAACAGCGAGTTGCTCCATGGCCTTGCCGTAATCGCTCAGTGCGGCATCGATGTCGAATGATGAGAGCAGGGAGCCGTCCTGCTTGGTGAGTCGGTCGGAGTAGATCTCGGGAAACTTCACCAGCGTTGTCAGGATCGGGTTGGGGGAAGTGGTCCCCAGACCACACCGGCTCGTCTTCGCGATTACGGCGCCCCATTGGACCATGTCGTCGAGATCCGATTGATCCGCGCGGCCGGCCAGGACCAAGTCAACCTTCTGCCGCAGTACCACATTCCCGGCCCGGCACGGGACGCAGATACCGCAGGACTCGTCTACGAAGAACTGCATGAAATCCCGAACGACACTGAGGAGGTCGCGTTTGGCGTTGAAGACCATGAACGAACCGCCGCAGGAGATGTCTTCGAAAGCGAGCCTGCGGTCGGCGTCGGCCCTAGCTGGAACCATCTCGCCCGCGGGACCGCTGATCTGCACGGCTCGGGGATCTTCAGCGCCAACCATCTCGAGTACCTCACGCAGGGTGATGCCCCATTCGACCTCGTAGATCCCCGGCGCCGCGCAGTCCCCGGCAACGCTGAGCAACCTGGTGCCTGACGACTCGGGTGTTCCCATCGCGGCAAACCAGTCGGGGCCCAGCTCCATGATCCGCGCGGCCGCCGCGAACGTCTCGACGTTGTTGACACAGGTGGGCCTGCCCAGGAACCCGTGTTCAACCGGGAACGGCGGCTTCAGCCGTGGCGTGCCGCGTTTGCCCTCACAGGACTCGATGAGGGCCGATTCATCGCCACAGATGTATGCCCCCGCGCCCATCTGGATGCGGATGTCGAATCCGTTGCCCAGCAACCCTTCGTTGCGAAGCTCGGTCAGCTGCTGTTCCAGGTAATCCCTGAGATACGCGTACTCGGCGCGCAGGTACACGATGCCCAGGGCGGCCCCGACGGCATGGGCCGCAATGATCATGCCCACGAAAACCTGCTTGGGTGAGCGGGTCAGCAGTACCCGGTCCTTGAAGGTGCCGGGTTCACCCTCGTCGGCGTTGCAGATGACGTACTTCTCATCGCCGGCCGCCTCGCGGCACAACTGCCACTTGCTTCCGGTGGGAAAACCGGCGCCGCCGCGGCCGCGCAGACCAGAAGCCGTGATGGTCGTGATCACTTCCTCAGGTGTCAATGCAAGGCACCGGTTCAGCAACGCCGAGTGGTCACCTTCGCCGCAGAAGAAGACCGGTCCCGACGTGTGCACCGTGGTGTGTGTCAGTGCGTCGACGTAAGCGACTTCGCTGCGGGCCAATCCTGACGGGTTGGCGATGCCCTCTGGTGACTGCCCCTTTTTCAATCGGGCGACGATGTCGGTAACCGATTCGGGCGTCAGACCGGTGAACGCCACGTCGTCGATGAGCATCGCCGGCTCTTGGTCGCTGAGCCCGATACACGCAGTTTCGAACAAACCGAAATCCGCCGACCCGGGGCCACCGAATTGTGTCCCCGTTTCGCGTTCCAGGGCTTCGTACACCTGCTGATAACCGTGCATTTTGCCAATTACAGTGTTGCTCAAATAGATTCGGTATCGGCCCGACGGCTTGCTGTGGAAGAAATGGTAGAAAGTTGCCGTCTCCATGACATCCTCGGGCGTCAGTCCCAACCGGACGGCCACGACTGACACTGCTTCCGCAGGAATGTAGCCGCAACTGTGCTGGACATCCCAGAGTATGTCCATTAAATCCGTACGGTCCGTGCCATACCGATCGAGAATTGTTGTGATGTCTTGAGTCATGGAATTCCGTGCTTTCCACCCGCTGACCAAAGAGGAACGCTTATTTGGGAAAGTGTGAAATTGGCAATCGAACCGATCGATTCGATGCCGAGAGGCTAGCACTGTGGGCGGCAGCATGTTGGTTATCGGTGAGCGAACACCACCGTGCGATCGACCACTCGATGCACCGCTCGTCAGGGCGGTCAACCATCATCGACATCGATAACGCCGACCGACCCATCCGCGCATTAGGCGTCCGACTTCTCATCTCCGAGCGGGAGTTGAACGCGTTGAAGAGCTGGGCCAAGGCGAGGGTGGTGAAGCCGGCGGTGCGAGCCACCTCCAACGATTCCGATCCCTCGATCAGTCCGCCCGGCAAGAACACGTCCATCGTCAACAGCGTGGCGGCGCCCATCACCAGTCCGATGGCCAAGATGCCCAGCCACATCCCGCGGTCGATGATGCGCTCGCTCATCCGCCGCGGCGGCCGAGCCATCACGTCGTCGATCTCGGGATCGACGCCCATCGCGAGTGCCGGGCCCGAGTCGGTGACCAAATTGATCCACAGGATCTGGGTGGCCAGCAGCGGCACCACGACGTCGCCGTGCGAGGCGCCGGCGATCCCGATGAAGCCAGCGAAGACGACGCCGAAGAACACCGTGAAAACCTCACCGATGTTCGATGACAGCAGATAGCGCAGGGACTTCTTGATGTTGTCGAAGATGACCCGGCCCTGCCGGACCGCGGCGACGATGGTGGTGAAGTTGTCGTCGGCAAGGATCGTCTTCGCCGCTTCCTTGGTGACCTGCGTCCCGGTGATCCCCATCGCCACGCCGATATCGGCCGACTTGAGGGCCGGGGCGTCGTTGACACCGTCGCCGGTCATCGCCACGACCTCGCCCTGGTCTTGCAGCGAGTCGACGATCTGCAGCTTGTTCTGCGGGGCGACGCGGGCGTAGACCGACGTCGCCGCCGTCACCTTGCGCAGTTGATCGGCGTCAAGCGCGTCGAGCTGCACTCCGGTGACGGCGTTGACGCCCGGTTCAACGATGCCGAGATCCTCGGCGATGCGTTCGGCGGTCGCCGGATGATCGCCGGTGATCATCATCACCCGTACCCCCGCCCGTCTGGCCTCAGCGACGGCGGCGGCCACCTCCGGGCGCGGCGGGTCGATGATCCCCACGACGCCGACGTAGACGAGGTCTTGCTCGTCGCCTTCATCGAGTCGGTCGAATGTGCCCGCCCCATCCAGCCGGCGGTATGCCACGCCCAGCGTGCGAAAAGCCCCCGCGGACAATTCCTCCACTGCAGCCACCGCGGCTGCCCGCCGTTCGGGACTCAGCGGCACCACCTGATCACCGACCTGCAGGGCGACACAGCGCTGCAGCAATACGTCGGGCGCGCCTTTGGCCACCCGTTGGGCCTGCACAGTCGTGAGCCCGGTCGCCCGATCGACGTCAAGATCCCGCGCGACGTCGGCGGCGTCTCGTAGTGACGGGTCCGGCGAGGTGACGGCAGGTGCGTTCACAACGCTGAGGTTCCCCTAGGGCGCGCTCGTGTGCAACGCCTGCGGCGTGAACTCGCGGTGGCGAGCCCACTGGTCGGCCGGGTACTCCAAGGCTCCTGCGCCGCGTTGGTGATAGACAGCGGCTGGCTGGAGGAACGATCATGGGTCGGCGGGCCGCGTCTGCCAGCCGTTCGGGGGGGTGTATGTCGCCGAGAAGGCGGTCGCACCGGTGCATACTGAATTGGCGGACAGGCGAAAAGGAGTGCCCCACAAGCATAACCGGCTCATCGATTAGTCGGCCGACGGTGGCGGTCGAGTCAAGTGGTCCGGATCATGCCGGGGTTCGTCCTATGAAATCACCGGCGGGAAGTACAGCATCCGTTTGCCAGGGCGAGAGGCTATTGCGCGGTACGGATGACAAACGCGTCTGTGTTCTCGTCGTAACCGACCGTCTCATCCACGAACAGTTGCCCAACCGTGCGGCCATCCTCAGCGACCGCAATGAAGGTGGCTTCCTCCTTGTCGTATGTCACCGATCCTTGCACGAACATCGCCGCAACTTCGTGCCCATCCGCTCCGTAAACGACAAGCTTCAAGCCTCCGGCATCCTTGAGGTACTGCGCCGCTTCGGCACGTGTCGTGACCATCGCTGGGAATCCTCTCTGCTGGTGGCGTGGAGCCCGACTCGACCTGTCCCACACGGCATTTCAGGCTGCTCACATCCGCCGCCAAACGTCGCGGTGACGTAGGGCCTCGTGGTGGGGGCAAGCGGATATTAACAACCGCGAGCCGGATCGTCGAAGGTTACTTTGGCGGCCAAGATATTCGTGAGGGGACCGATCAATACGACGCCCTGTGAAAGCATCGTTGACGAGTCAATGCGAATCCGTCGACGCGGTGGGTGAGCGCGATTTATCCTAAGGAAGCCCCGGATGAGACAGCACGCGCCCGCGCCCCACCGCGTACCGCGCTCGTCGGCGAGTGGCGGCCCCTGCCACATGCGGGCACCCGGGCCGCGACCGCGGGTCGGGTAGGAGTCAAGAAAGGGGTCCGGGGATGACTGAATATGCAACGGCAATCACGTTTCCGCAGACCAGCAATACCTACGAGGCGTTCAGCAAGCTGTCGGCCGCTGCCAACCAGTATGGGATCCGGTCGGCCGGGATCATCGAACGTGACGCTCAGGGCCAGCTGAAAGTTCCCGAGTCGGGCGACGCCGCCGCCGGTATTGGAATCGCCAGTGGCAGCTTGATCGGGATGCTCGTCGGTGTGCTCGGTGGCCCGATCGGCATGCTGCTCGGGTGGAGTGCCGGCGCAGCGACCGGCGCCCTGTACGACGCGGAGCGCCTGGACACCGGCGACGAGGCGATCGCCGCATTTGGGCGCCTGATACCGCCTGGTGGCAACGCGATCCTCGCCGTGACCGACGAAGTCACGACCGATCCGTTGGAGCAGTTCGCGGCCGGATTCGGTGGCAAGGTTTCCCGCAGGCCGCTGGACGAGGTCCTCGCCGAGTTGGAGGCGCAGGACGAGGCCGCGCGGGAGGCTGACAAGGCCGCCCGCAAGGCGATACGCGAGCAGAAGAAGCAGGAACGCAGGGAAGACTTTCAGACACGAGTGGACGCGTTGAAAGCAAAGTTCCATAAGGAGTAGGGACATCGTTCATCAACTTGGAGACTGTCGCGAAATCAGGTGTGGGAGCCGCAGTCGGCGTCAGCGCTGGCTGCGCGTTGTCACTTACTGACAGGTGCACCGCATAGCCACACGAGGAAGCCAAAGCGATTGCAAGCAAGACGGTTCCGATAGCAATGGCCTTGCGCACACGTGCCTTACCAAAGACGAAGCTGGCAAGCGTATCAACGGCCATAGAGGAGTCCTCGCGAATCGGCCGGCCATTCGTCGGCTTTGAGCACCCAGTCCCCCCTCGAACTTCAGGGTGCGCGCCGGCACCTTAGACGAGAAGTCGATGCCGAGTCGGTCTGCTGGCACGGCCACCTCGTCGGGTCAAAGGTGCGTGCGACGACCGCGTTCAGGAGGCCATCAGCATAGGGCGAAGACTTCCGCGTTCGCGCCGAATCCGAAGTGCGTCGGCTCGCTCAGGTCGGAACAGCGTTAGGACCAGACGTGCGGGCGTCCGCCCCACTCAGTGACCCGGAGGCGTCCAACCCACCTTCAGCCGCTTGATGCCGTGGATGAATGCCGACCGCAGGATGGCCGGTTCCTCGATTGCGGTGATATCGGGGATGCGGTTGTGCAACTCCTCGAACAGCACGCGGATCTCGCGACGGGCCAGGTTGGCACCCAGGCAGAAGTGCGCTCCGCCGGCACCGTATCCGATGTGCGGGTTGGGATTTCGCGTGACGTCAAAAAGCCACGGATTGTCGAATTTGGTTTCGTCGCGGTTGGCCGAGTTGTACCACATCGAGACCTTGGCGCCGGCCTTCATCTGCACGCCGCCGAGTTCGACGTCCTCGGTGAGATTGCGCCGCATGAAGATGACCGGCGTCGCCCAGCGCACGATCTCCTCGACGGCGGTGTCGGCCACACGATCGAAATCGTTCCACCAGATGGCGCGTGCGTCGGGGTAGCGGCTCAGCGCGACCATGCCATGGCTCATCGCATTGCGGGTGGTCTCGTTGCCGGCACCCGACAGCAGGATGAAGAACGAGGCGATGTCGGCCGAGGATAACCGTTCACCGTCGACCTCGGCCTGCACCAAGTTGGTGGTCAGATCGTCGGCAGGATGGGACCGCCGCGATTCGGCCAGTTCGGCACCGTATGCGGCGAGATCGAGGATGGCCTTGATGATCGTGTCGTGGTCGCCGCCCACCTCTTCGTCACCGGCACCGAGCAACACCGTCGTCCAGTGGAAGACCTTAGGCTCGTCCTCTTCGGGAATGCCCATCATGTCGCAGATGATCTGCAGCGGAAGTGGACCCGACAGCGACTCGACGAAGTCGGCCTGCCCCTCAGGACGGTTGGCCAGCATCTCGTTGACCAAGCGCTGCGCCCTGGTGTGGACGCTTTCCTCGATACGACTCACCATCTTGGGGGTGAAGGCCCGGTTGACGATCGAGCGCAGCCGCTGGTGACGAGGATCATCAAGGCTGATCATCGAGCCGCTGAATTCAGCGACCTCCGGAGCTATTTCGCTCAACGACGTGCTCGTCGGGACCGAACTGAAGATATCCGGATGTCGGCTCGCGAAGTGCACATCGTCGAACGACGTCAGCGCCCAATGCCCGGGCCCCGCCTCGAACCCCTTGAGCACGGGGGCCTCGAAGAACGCTATCGGCGATTCACGGCGGAGCGTGACGAACGCCCCGTCGCGGCGGTCGTCGTCCCAACTCCAGAACTCGAGTGACCCTAGGTCGACATCGCTCAACGGCACCTCCGGTGGCGGTGTGCCGTTCTCGCGCTGCGCGATACCCGATTCAATCGTTGTCATGGTGACCTCCCGGTCCGGTATTTCACTCCGTTTCATTGTCAGCCACCAGTAGCAACTCTGCGGGTGGCACCACCCTCAAGTTCAAGGCGGCAGCGGTGGCAGGGCCGACGATGCCGTCGACCTTCAAATCCGGGCTGCGTCGCTGAAACTGCCTGACCGCGGCCTCGGTTTGCCGGCCGTAGACGCCGTCGATCACCAGATGCCCGGCGTACGCATCGAAGCCATGCTCGAGCTGGCGCTGTAGCTGGGCGACCTGTGGTCCCTCGGAACCGCGGAAGAGCAGGATGTCAGCGTATTCACCCACCGGCACCGGCGGTCTCGGTGTCGGCGCCGGGTTGGGAATGATGCCGATGAGGGCTTGAATGTCGGCGCGCAAGATGTCCATGTTGATGGCGCCCGGATCCCATTTGCCTTGTGCGCGGCCCGCGTACTCCTTGTGTCCGATCGTGCGGCTGGAGTTCTGCGCCAGGCGGCGGTTGATCGCGGCGCAGCAATTCACCAACGCAAAGTACTGGACGTCGGGCCAGTTCTGGCGGTGCGGCGCAGTCGGGCTGGTTCCGCTGTTGGCGCACTCGACTCCGATCATGTGCCAGTTGCCCATATTGGTCGGCAGCCACGGATACATGCCGACACCCGCGTGCCATGCGACGCCGACCGCGACCACGGTCACCGTGCCATCCCGCGCGATGTGCAGCTGTGACAGCGGCCCGGGCAGGTCCGGCCTGCCGTTGGCGATGGAGGCGGCGCTGGTGTTGTCCGATCCGGTGTGGTGCACCATGACGCCGCGGATGTCCTCGAAGTCGCCGTGCCCGCGGTCGCGCCAACCGGGATACTCGGCGAGCGAGACACCCTCGGCGCGCAGCACGTCCGCAAGCCAGACCGGGTCGCCGGTCCACGGTCCTGTCTGGGGCACTGAGGTCTCCTTTCGCCGACGCCGGGTGACCAGAAACGACGCGTGTGCCTTGGCGAACACACATCCGACGTTAGTCCCCAACAAGGCTCTTCAGCGAGTGCAATTAGGACAGCAAACCACCGCTTAGCTGTGCGAACGCCATTACAGTCGGCTCCTGGCAAATTATCGCTTCAAGCGGCTCATGCTGATCGGCGTGCCCGCGTTGCCACGACTCGCTCGTCAACCCACGGCCCCAGCCCAATTCGGTTGCCCGGTGGTGATGGCTCGGCTTCTCGCCGTAGCGCGGGCCGGGTTCAGCCGGATAGGCAGCGTGCCTGCACTGATCGGTGCGGGCAGGAGCGCCTCAAGGTGAGAGGTCGGCCTTTGGCGCATCGCACAGACAGTAGCGACCACGACAGCGGCTGCGTGCTGAACTCGCCCAGGGCTTGAGTTTCCCAGCTGAGCCTGGGCCGAGTAGCCCGGTATCGCGAGCAGATCGCGAAGGGCAAGCCCCGAGAGGAAGCCGGTATCGGCGAAGGCGGTCACAGCGCCGCTGGGATCACCTCCGCGAGGAGGAGCGCCGCGCCTAGATAGAAGCTGAGGGACGCGCCGAGGTCGCCGACCTCCACGAGTGAGCCCTGATGTCAACTAACGACGGTCTCCTCCCCTCGGCGAAGAAATAGCTATGTGGCCAGATCTACTCGCAGTGCCAGGTGCTCATCGAGTATCCGGCGCAGCGCGGCGTCCATCGGATGCGCGGATGTGAGGTCGCGGCCGAACCGGCTGTCCACCATGACTACCGCGCCCTTAGGGAGTTCGGCGGTGTCGACGTGATCGACGAACGGATCGAACAATGCGTACGGCGTGGACAGGTAGTACAGCGCCCGGCGCGACTCGTTCAACCCGGCGGCATACATAAGTCCGTGTTGCGTGATCACGAAGAGTTCCGAGGTGATCCTGACGTTCGGGATCTCGGCTTTGGCCCATGCCGTTGCGGCGCACCGGGTCTGGGCCAATCTATCGGGGACCTCGTCGCTTAGCGTGAGTAACCTTTCGACGAGTGCTCCACCCGTTCGCGGATATGCGTCGATGGCGGGTCTGAAGTACCGCTGGAAGATCTCGCCGAAGAAGTCGTACAGTTGCTCGCTCATCGCAGCTCCCAGGTTTCAGACTGACGCCTCAATTGTGCGCCCCTTCCGGCAGCTGAGCACCAGTTCGGCGAGGACGGCAGCCTCGCCGACACCGCCAAGTTCCTCGGGGTGAGCCGGGCGACTCTTCACCGGTACCTCACCGGGGACACCGCAGCCTGATGTGCACCTGTTGGTTGGGCGCGCAGCCGGTATCCAATTGGGGTGCCGAATGATCGCCGTCATGGCATCGGCTCGGCCCACGTCATGTGCCCCTCGAAGCCCAGTTCCGTGGCCATCGCACGGTAGCGGTTCCGATAGTCGCGGTAGCTGGACTTGTCGTCATGCTCTCTGGCCAGCAGTGCACGTAGCCGCAGCAGCCAGATGCCGCGCGTCGTCTCCGATCGGGTCTCCGTCAGCGCTTGCCCGCGCCTCGCGGGGTTTTGCCTGGGTCATCCTGGACAGGGGATCGGCTCCGCGGGCCATCGCCACCGCCTCCCACAGGTCGTCGCGCCAGCCTGCTGTCTCCAATCTTCGAATTATGGCAGCGCCGCCGACAGCCGCTGTCGCAAGTCAGTTCGAGTAAACGGAATAGATGCGCGCGTCCCAGCCGGCCAGATCGAGAGAGGTCGACGTCAACGTGGCCGGGGCATTAGGCAGATTGTGGAGCAGCAGATCGGCCGCGATCCACGCTCGGCCGACGTCTACGGTCCGGGGATCGCGTCCGCAGTTGGCGATCACGAGGAGTTTCCTATCCGGGGCGGTCCTGGTGTACGCCCAGATCTGCGGGTCTTCCGCCATCAGCGGCGTGAAGTCGCCATCCACCAGGATTGGCGACCCGTGGCGCAGGCGGATGAGTGCTTGGTAGTGCGCGAAAATCGTATCCGCTGAGTCGATCTGGGCTGCAGCGTTCAGCCAGGTGTAATTCGGGTTGACGGGTAGCCACGGGTCGCCCGTCGTGAATCCAGCGTTCGGTCCCGCATCCCATTGCATTGGCGTGCGGGCGTTGTCGCGGCTCATGTGGGCCAGGCCGACTAACGCCGTAACCTCGTCGCCGCCTGACTCGACGACGTGGTTGTAGTAGTTGACGGCCTCAAGGTCCTTGTGGTCCTTCGGATTCCGGAAGGGGTAGTTCGTCATTCCGAGTTCCTCGCCTTGATAGACGAAAGGAGTGCCGCGCATACCGTGCAGAACGGTTGCGAGCGCCTTCGCCGAGGCAGCCCAATATTCGGGGTCGTCGTCGCCGAATCGGGACACGACACGGGGCTGGTCGTGGTTGTTCCAGTACAGGCTGTTCCAACCAGTTTCCGCCAGTGCCAACTGCCAGCGGTGGAGCGCCTTCTTCAGGACGACCAGGTCGAGCCCTCGGTAGTCGAACTTGCCCGCTGGGCCCTGGTCGACGGACACGTGCTCGAACTGGAAGACCATGTTCAGCTCGCCCCGAGCCGGATCTGTGTAGAGCCGCGCTTGTTCAGGCGTCACCCCAGGCATCTCGCCGACCGTGATGAACTCGCCCTCGCGGCCGCCGAAGACCTCGCGGGTCAACTCGGCGAGGTAGTCGTGCACGTGCGGGCCATCGACGAACTCGGCCATGGCACTGACGAACCGCTGCCCAGACACCGCTGGCGCGTCGGGAAGCCCCTCGACCTTCGAGATGAAGTTGATGACGTCCATGCGGAAGCCGTCGACACCGCGATCGAGCCACCAGCGCATCATGTCGTGGACGGCCGCGCGTAGCTGCGGGGTGTCCCAGTTCAGGTCGGGTTGCTTGCGGTCGAACAGGTGCAGGTAGTACTGGCCGGTGGCCTGGTCCCACGCCCACGCCGAGCCGGAGAAGAACGACCTCCAGTTATTCGGCTCGGCACCGTCGCGGGCATCACGCCATACGTACCAGTCCCGCTTCGGGTTGTCCCGCGACGAACGCGACTCCACGAACCATGGATGCTCGTCGGAGGTGTGGTTGACTACGAGGTCCATCACCAGCTTCATCCCGCGTCCATGCACTTCGGCCAGGAGTGTGTCGAACTCGGCGAGAGTCCCGAACATCGGATCGACGTCGCGGTAATCACTGATGTCGTAGCCGTTGTCGACCTGCGGCGAACGGTAGACCGGAGACAACCAGATCACGTCGACCCCGAGCGCCTGCAGGTAGTCGAGCCGTCCGACGACGCCTCTGAGATCGCCGACACCGTCGCCGTCCGAGTCGGCGAAGCTCCGGGGATAGATCTGGTAGACGACAGCGGACTTCCACCACGCGTCATCGTGCCGCATCGTCATTGCCGACTTCGAATGACGTCGCGGTACACGGTCACGTACTTGTCGACCATCGTCGCGACTGCGAAGCGGTCGGCTGCGCGCTCGGCGATCTCGCGCCGGTCGAGCTCGCCTGCTGCAGCGACCGCAACCACCGCCGAATCGATGTCGTCGACGAGAATGCCGGTGACCCCGTGGGCAATCAGCTCACCCATCGAGCCCCTCAAGTTGGCGATAACCGGTGTGCCACAGGCCATCGCCTCCACGACGCTGTAGCCGAACGGCTCATCGAAGTCGATCAGGTGGAGCAGGGCGTACGCACCCCCCAGCACCTCGGCGCGCGCCGAGGCGTCGACGGCCCCGAGATATCGCACGTGCTTGCCGTCGACGTGCGGCGCGACCTCGTGGCGAAAGTACTCCTCGTCTTGGATGATCCCGGCGATGTCGAGCCGGCGGCCACAGCGGCGGGCCACCTCGATCGCGTCGGCGGTGCCCTTGTCGGGGTGGATCCGTCCGAAGAACAGCAGATGCTCGCCGGGACTCGGATGGATCGCGAACCCCTCGACGTCGATGCCGTGGTGGACGGTGGCGGCGTAGTGCAGATTCGGGTGCCGATCGGCGTCACTGATCGACACGTACGCGGTGGTGTCGTCGTAGCGCTCGTACACGGGAATGATCCGATCAGACGAGAATCCGTGGATCGTGGTGACCACCGGCGTCGTGACGAGACCGCTGTACGTCAGCGGCAGGAAATCGAACCCGTTGTGGATGATGTCGAACTCGCCAGCGCGCTCGAACACCGACGCGATGTGCAGGCACTCTGCGACCTTGGCGTCGATCGTCGCGTCCTCAGACCAGCCACACGGGGCAGTTGCGTGCAGGCTGGCCGCGGTGATCGAGTCGGCGGTGGCGAACAGCGTGACGTGATGGCCTGCCGCGACCAGACCTTCGGTGAGCAACGAGGCGAACTGCTCCCACGGCCCGTAGTGACGAGGAGGCGTCCTCCACGCGATCGGCGCCAGCACGGCGACTCGGATCGGGCAGCCGGCCTCGTCTTGGTTTGGAATGTGCTCAGGCTACCCGGGCCGAATTTCGCGCTCAGCCGGCGGGGTGAACGAGGTGGAACCTCGACGCCCGCTCCTCGACTCAGCCGCCGGATACCTCGGCGGTCCATACCTTGAAGCTCGTCAACGTGTTGGCGTCGAAGTTGTGCCACTGTCCGCAGAGGAACACCGCGAACCAGGCCGCGAAATCCATCGGGCCGTAGGGCGGCGGCATTCCGATGTCGCCGAGGTAGCCGGTGCAGCAGACCCGGTGCGTCGAGCAGCACCGTGCTTACCAAGTGCATTCCCCGACCGTACACTCGCGCAATGCCAAGAAGCACTGTGTCACATAAAGTTTCATTGAGTTGCCGCGAGCTTGGCAATCCTAGCTTGTCATTCGTCGCCGAGCACTTTGCCTTCAGGTGACTGACCAGCCAAACGACTCGGGTGGTTCCTCATGCCATATACTCGCGGTTTGGCAGATGCGTTCGGCGACAGCATCAATGGACGCTCGGGCGCTGTCGCCGGCATTGCCGTCGCCTTGTGGAATCGGGAAGATGAATCGGCCGCTCTTTCCCCATTGCCAGACCGCAGAAAAGTCTTCGCGGCTAAGGGGCCGAAAGATGACTTCGGTTCGTGCATCTTTGAGCACGACTTCGAGCCACGTGGCGTACTCGACCCGATTGCCGGTCATCAGGTGCGGCTCATTGTTGATGTGGACCTCCGCTGCATCACCAAGCGTCGTGCGGAGAGTCTTTGCCAGCGGCTGCAACAGTTCCTGTTCAAATTCGTCTGCTTGGTCCTTTTTCATTCCTGCTCCTTGGTCGGCGATTGCGCTCACAGGTCATCCGGCTTGGCGAGCTTCGCCGCGCGTTCGTCGAGGTCGGCTGGCGCTGCGCGGCCTCTATAGCTTTATGCTCTCTGCGTTGCCGCGCCGCCGAGTCCCCAGGCAATACGTCGGCCTCGTAGTTGTCGTTTGCGTATTCCAGGGCTTTGTCGATCACTTTCACGACACGCTCCAGGTCCGAGGCGGCGACTGAGGTGATCCCACCGCTGTCACCACCCAAGTAGTTGTACGCGGCGTGACCCCGTACTCCTTCACGTTCCCATTGAATGTAGCCCTGCCAGCCCTCAGGCTTTCGCGGTGTTGTACTCACTTCACTTTGGAATCTCGCTCGGCTGCCAGGTCGGCTTCACCTTGGGCGTGCCGAACCGCGCGAGTCTTGGCCATTCCACCGGAGGGCATCGCGGTTAGCCCCTCTCTGGCTGGATGTGCCAGACGGAACCGCCTTGCCATACATCGGCGGATTGTGCTCCGGCGCAGCCGCTAATGTGCAACTTGACCGCCAGTCGGCGGTATAGGTCAGAGAGTCGAAGAAATACCGGGTGGTGCCAGATCTCCTTGGCCACGGCCAGTCCGCCAAACCGCGAGCGACACGATCACCCCGGCTCGCAGTGTGCTCGCGCGGCGAGCAGACCGCCACCGTCCCCCGGGACTTCGGCATACACGAGTCGGACGGCGCTCCTGATGAAAGGAGTGCCGTCCGAAGCATCAACCACCTGGTTACCAAGCGTGCATGATGGCGCGGTGAAATGTGGCCTCGGCGTCAGGAGAGAATTGCCCGCCCTGACGCAGGCCCACCGCGCTGTGCCCAGTTGATGGGCCTCGCTTCGCGTGGGTGCCTAGTGCTCGTGCTGGGCGCCACAGCCGAGAGGAGGAATCTTCTCTTCTGGTCCGACCTTGGTCTGCCGTGGATCCGTGCTTTAAGTCTACGCCTGTCCAGGTAAGCAACGGCAAAATGAGATGGGCGGAGCGATCACGGGCATTTCGCCGACCATCACCAATTCTGTTCGCGCCCACGTTGGGCCGGATCGCCCAGCATCGACGCCGATATCGCCCGACAGCGACGAGCAGATCGAAGCGCGTCTGGCCCTTTCCTGTGGAACGCGATCCTGGACAATGCGGGTCCTCATCGAAGAAGACCCAGGCGCAGCGCCGACACCCCTAGTGCTCGCGCAGGTGGAGTGCTAAACCAGAGGGAGCGCAGCCAGCCGACACCCGTCGCGGTGGCGAGGTGCGGCAACCGACATGTAGGAGGTGGTTGCTGTGCTTCATCCCGATCCATTCCGTGACATCGACAGACTCGCCGCGCAGCTGCTCGGTACATCGCCCGGATCCGCCCGGGTCCCACTGGCCATGCCGATGGACCTCTACCGCTCCGGCGATCACTACGTGCTTCACGCCGACCTCCCTGGCGTGGACCCCGATTCGGTGGACGTGAGCGTTGATGGCGGCGTCCTCACCGTGACGGCACAACGCAGCGAACACACCGAAGACGACGTGCAGTGGCTGAGCTCCGAGCGCTTCACCGGCGGCTACATGCGTCGCCTGTCCCTCGGCCCGGACATCGACGCCGACCACATCGCCGCCACCTATCAAAACGGCGTGCTGACCCTAACCCTCCCCGTGGCAGAAAGGGCCAAGCCGCGCCGCATCGAGATCACCCCCGGGGTACGTGAGGACACAAAGGTCATCGGGCCCAGCGACTCATCCGACCAGCACACCACGACCTAACCCGTCTTCACCCGACGGGCGCTAGGCGGGTGATGCCGCCGGGCGTTGGCAGTTTTTCGCGCAAGCGGCAGCGGGCGAAAGTCCCTGGAACCCCATCGCGCCGAGCGGCGTGCCCGACACAGACACCGTCACGATGTTTACTTCAACGATGTGTTCTGAGGGCAGGTGTCGAAGTCGGGGCCGATGACGCACTGCTGTAAAGGTTCAGGGCCTGGGCTGTGGCCGTAGCCACTTCACCCGTCAGGTTCGAGGTCGGTGGACTGCCTCGCGTATGGATGGCGTTCGTGAGCACGATTACGAACGTGTCTGAGCCTGGGTCCAACCAAAGCGTGGTTCCGGTGAAGCCCGTATGGCCGAAGCTCCCGATGGGAAAGAACATGCCCCGCGGCTGGGAAAACGCCGTATCGATGTCCCAGCCAAAGCCGCGCAGATTCTGTCCCTTGATCGCAGGATAACTCGGAGCGAGTAGCGGATCTGCTGTGTTCGGTGTCTTTGCAAGGGCTTCTCGGGCGACATCGTTGGCTGCTGCAATTTGTTGAGCTGTATGTCCGGGCTGCTCAGGAGTCGTCATCAATCCCAAAGTCGCTTGCTTCAAGGGAAACTCGCTCGCCCGGCCCGCGAGCCGATCCAGCAGCGCCTGCGCATAGATGCTGACGTCGCGCGCCGTCGAGAACACACCGGCATGCCCGGCCACCCCGCCCATGCGGCGCGCCGTCGTGTCCTGCACTGTGCCCCGAAGCGGGTAATCAAGGTTGGGGTTCTTGCTCGGATCGGTTCTGCTTTCCTCGTCCCGTGCTGTTGGCGCGATGCGCGGCAAAAGACCAGTTTCCCAACGACCTTCAGGGCAACCGACCGGCGGGCGCCCCGTTGGGGCGGGAGCCCAGGCGATCGCCGCGCCTCTCATCGCGTGCGGGCCACACGCTTTGACAAGGGGAAGAAAGCGGGTGTCTTCCATGCCAAGCGGCACAAAGACATTCCGCTGAACGTAAACATCTTCGGCCTCGCCCGTGATCGTCTCGATCAACGCGCCAAGCACAATGAAGTTGACGTCGGAGTAGCGCAAGACCTCACCCGGACCTGACTGCAGCGGCGTGATAAGCGCACGATGAAGGCCTTCTGCCCTATCGGGTCTCTCCAGTCCCCACGGATCTTTGAGCTCGACGTCGCCCGGTTCGCCTGACGTGTGCGTGAGCAACATGCGAACCGTCACCTTCGCACGCTGAGGATCGCCCCCCGTGTTGAAGTCAGGCAGATAGTTCTGCACGGGATCGTCGAACTGAACCTTGCCCTGCTCGTAGAGCTGCATGACGGCGGTCGCGGTCGCAATGGGCTTCGTCAACGAGGCCATGTCGAAGATCGTGTCCTGGGTCATCGGCTCTGCAGGCGCAGGCGATCCGTCTAGCCCCGGCTCACCTGCAAGCTTGCGGGAGCCATAAGCCTTGTGGAAGACGACCTTGCCGCCGTGCCCTATCGCAACCACAGCGCCTGGCAGCTGATTTGCCGAAATCGCATCGTTCATTAGCTTCGAGACTGTTGCGAAATCAGGAGTGGGGGCCACACTCGGCGTCAGCGCTGGCTGCGCGTTGTCACTTACTGACGGGTGCACCGCATAGCCACACGAGGAAGCCAAAGCGATTGCAAGCAAGACGGTTCCGATAGCAATGGCCTTGCGCACACGTGCCTTACCAAAGACGAAGCTGGCAAGCATATCAACGGCCATATAGGAGTCCTCGCGAATCGGCCGGCCATTCGTCGGCTTTGAGCACCCAGTCCCCCCGTCGAACTTCAGGGTGCGCGCGGGCACCTTAGACGAGAAGTCGATGCCGAGTCGGTCTGCTGGCATGGCCACCTCGTCGGGTCAAAGGTGCGTGCGACGACGTCGCGTTCAGGACTGCCTTGGCCATCAGCATAGGGCGAAGACTTCCGGGTTCGCGCCGAAGTGCGTCGTCTGGCTCACATCGAAGCAGCGCTCGAACGGTGAATGTGCCTTCCCACCGAGCAACAGCTGATCGAGCGATTCCTCGGACCCCTCATTCAACGAACACTGAGGCGATCAGGCTTCTTGCCGTCGGATCGCCCGCTCTTTGAGATCGGCCATGATTGTCAGCCGGGGAGCGAGCGCGGCAGTCCGAACCACGGGAACACGTCATTGTCGAAGCGGGTCAGCGCGCGGATCCGGTCGCCGGTGGCGGTGAGGACGAGCAGGCCCGCCCCGTGGCGGACGCCGCTCGGGGTGTGAAGGTAGGCCCCGAACGCCAGCTGACCGTTCGCCCGTGTCGGCACCAGGTCATATATCCGGCCCGAGCGGAACACGGTGGAGTAGAAGCGGGCCACTGCGTCGCGGCCGTGATATTCGAGGGGAATCGGTGGCATGGAGACGGCGACATCGGCGGTGAGCAATGCGACCAGTGCATCGACGTCGCCGGACTGGTAGGCGCGGACGAACTTTGCCACCAGCGCCTGCTCGGCGGGTGAACCGGGAACGGGAGACGCTTCGCACTCGCCCGGCGGCGGCAGGTGGCGCTGCAGCCCGGCGCGGGCCCGCTTGAGGGCACTGGTCACCGATTCGACGGTCGAATCGAGCATGTCGGCCACCTCGTTGGCGTGGTATCCGAGCACCTCACGCAAGATGAGCACGGCACGCTGGCGCGCCGGCAGGACTTGCAGCGCGGTCACGAAGGCCAGCGAGATGGCTTCGGTCTGTTCGTAGCGTGCCTCCGGGCCGAGCGGCGCGTTGATCGCACCCTCGAGGAGAGCGTCAGGATAGGGCTCGAGCCAGACGATTTCGCCGAGCCGCGTCGGCTCAGGCGGTTCAACCTCGGGCACGTCCCACTCCTTAGCCGGTCGCCGGTTGGCCGAGCGCAGCGCGTTGAGGCACCGGTTGGTAGCGATCCGATACAGCCATGTGCGGATCGAGGCGCGTTCCTCGAAACCTGCGAGGCCCTGCCAGGCGGCCAGCAGCGTGTCCTGAAGGGCGTCCTCGGCGTCCTGAAGAGATCCGAGCATCCGGTAGCAGTGCACTTGTAGCTCTCGACGGTGTGGCTCGGTCAGTTCTCGGAACGCGTCGCCGTCCCCGGCCCGCGCCCTGGTCAGCATGTCGGTGGTCACCACTTGCCGTCACTCCACCTTCGCGTCACGTCTCTCGCCTTTCTTGTCGACCTTCCAGTATCGACACCGGCGCTACCCAGAACTGGGCGCAAAGTGCGCGCCCACTTTCTCGACGTCGTCGCATCTACATCTTTGACAGCTCGGAATTCACTAGCCAGGAGGATTCATGACCATCGCAGACAAGACAGTTCTGGTCACCGGGGCCAATCGCGGCATTGGGCAGGCGCTGGTCGAGGAAGCGTTGACCAGAGGTGCGAAACGGGTATATGCCGGCGCACGCCAGCCCTTGACCCATGGGGATGGGCGCGTCACGCCCCTGATCCTGGACGTGACCAACGGTGCGCAGATCCAGCGAGCCGTCGATGAAGTCGACGCTCTCGACATCCTCATCAATAACGCCGGCGTGGCGCTCTACGACGACTTGAGCGATCGGGCCGTGCTCGAACGGCACCTCGCCGTCAACCTGTTCGGCGCGTACGGCGTGACTCAGGCTTTCCTGCCGTTGCTGACCGCCTCCAAGGGGGCCATCGTCAACAACCTGTCGGCGAACGCGTTAGCACCCTTGCCGCTCATCCCGGCCTATTCGATCTCCAAGGCGGCCGCATTCAACATGACGCAGTCGCTGCGCGTCCTCGTGGCCGCACGAGGCGTGCGCGTTCATGCCGTCCTGACCGGAGTCGTGGACACCGATATGACCCGAGGGCTCGACGTACCCAAGGCCTCTCCGGACACCGTTGCGCGAGGCATTTTCGACGGAGTGGAGAACGGACAGGAGGAGATCTTCCCCGATCCGATGTCGGAGTCCCTGGCGCAGAGCTGGCGCAGCGGTGCGGCCAAGGCACTCGAGCGTCAGTACGCCGCGCTCCTAGAGGCAGAGCCCGTCAGATAGAAGTCGCTGGAAACCGTTGACACACAAGGAAAGAGAATGAATATGAGTGACCTGTCGGGCAGGACTACTGTCGTCGTTGGCGCGAGTCGGGGTTTGGGGCGTGGGATCGCCCGTGCGTTCGCCGAGGCCGGCGCTCCCGTGGTGGCGGTTGCCCGAACTGGCCAGGCACTGGCCAAGTTGGCCGCTACGAATGCGAACATCCGGACCGAGATCGCGGACGCGGCCGACGAGACGGTGGCGTGGAGCCTACTGGACCAATACGAGCCGGAGGTTCTCATCCTCGTCGCCGGCGCCAATCCGGCGATGCGCCCACTCCAACACCAGACGTGGGAGACGTTCTCCGTCAACTGGAATGCTGATGTCAAGATCGCATTCACCTGGCTGCGCGAGACACTGCTCAAGCCGCTGCCGCCTGGCAGCAGGGTGGTGGTTGTCAGCAGCGGAGCTGCCCTCAATGGATCACCGGCCAGCGGAGGGTACGCCGGGGCCAAGGCCACCCAGCGGTTCATCGCGGCGTACGCCCAGGAGGAGTCGCGTCGTGCCGGACTGGACATCACGGTCACGGCAGTCATGCCCAGGATGAGCCCCTTCGCAGACGTGGGCAGGCGCGGTGTTCGGGCGTACGCGGCCCGCAGCGGCCAGACCGAGGAGGCATACGTGAAGCAGCTGGGCGAAGCGTGGACGCCCGAAGTGGCCGGGTCCGCCCTAGTGGAGCTCGTGCGGGCAAATCCGGCGACCACGGCTCCTGGGTACCTGCTCACCGGCACCGGACTCCAGACGCTGCCATGAATATCGGCGCGGGCGACTGCCGCGCAGAGCAACTTCGGAAACATCAACCCTGATAACACATTTCAAAAAACAATGCCGCATGGCGGCGAATGGAGAGAACATCATGCTGCTCGAAAACAAGAACGCCGTCATCTACGGGGCCGGAGGATCGGTCGGCGGCGCGGTAGCCCGGGCATTCGCTCGCGAAGGCGCATGCGTCTTCCTGACCGGACGAAACCTCGAAGCCATCAAGACGCTCGAAAAAGAAATCTCAGCTGCCGGCGGAACGGCCGAGACGGCGCAGGTCGACGCGCTCGACGAGGAGGCCGTGGCAAGCCACCTCGATATCGTCGTCGACAAGGCCGAGAAGATCGATATCTCGTTCAACGCCATCGGGATTCCGCAACAAGGCATGCAGGGCATCCCCTTCACCGAGCTGTCGGTGGAGAGTTTTTCGCTGCCGATAACGACTTACGCACGGGCACACTTCGTGACCGGCCGAGCGGCAGCACGTCACATGATCAACCAGCGCTCTGGGGTGGTCCTGATGCACACGCCAGAGCCTGCCCGTTTGGGTTCCCCGCTGCTTGGCGGCATGAGCCCAGCGTGGGCCGCAATGGAATCCCTCAATCGCGCGTTCTCGGGCGAATGGGCGCAGTACGGCGTGCGCGCTGTCTGCCTGCGCACGACGGGCATGGAGGAGACACCGACGATCGACGTGGTGTTCGGGCTGCACGCCAAGGGACATGGCATCACGCAAGAGGAATTTAGGGCCGCCATGGCCGGAATGACTCACAGGAAACGTGCGACCACCCTGCTGGAGCTCGGCGAAGTGGCTGCCTTTGTAGCCTCTGATCGGGCCGCCGCAATGACCGGGACGGTTGCCAATCTGACCGGCGGAGTCATCGTCGACTGAGTGACATCTCGGGCAGGATTCCGGGTTACGCCAGTCGGCAAGCGATCTTGATTGTGGTATATCCGATGCGATCTGCTGTGCCGCGCCCCTCTTCACGCCAACTGAGGATGAACGCCCGGGATAAGGCCAGCCTCTGCTGCAACGCGTTGCAGCAGGCGCCTCAGCGTGTCGCGTTCTCGGGAAGACAGCGGTGCCACGATCTGGTCTTCCAAGGCGGATGCCTGCTTATCGAGGGTCGGGAGCAGGCGGCGGGCCTTCGGGGTCAGGGTGACCGCGACTGCGCGACGGTCGTCGGGATGGGGCAACCGTTTGGCCAGTCCCTGCCGCTCCAGGTTATCGATCGCGGTGACCATCGCGTTGCGATGAATGCCGAGTCGGTCCGAGAGCTGGCGTTGCGATTGTCCGTCGTCAGCGGCGAGTGCGGCTAGCACCGCATAGGTCCGCGGCTCCACCCCGATCGGAGCCAGTCGGTGTTGGAAATCGTCGCCGACATACGAGCCTAACTGGGCGAGCAGAAAGGGAATTCGGACATCGAGTGCCGCGATGCCGCGTTGACCGTCATCCATGCTCCATAGATTAGCACCACGATGGACTGTCACGAATCATGACGACTATGCCACGAACCAGGTGACGAAGGCCACAGCATGCGGTAGCGCATAGTGCTTGACATGACTATCCTGATTAGTGATGATCATATTTAGTGATGATTTGGAGGTAGTTATGGACATCGCAATTTTCGGCGCCAACGGCCAAACCGGCCGTCTGCTCACCGGACAAGCACTAGCGGCCGGGCACCGCGTGGTCGCGGTGACCCGCCGGCCCGATGACTTCCCGCTGTCAGACCCAAAGTTGACCGTGGCCGTGGCGGACGTACGCGAAGCGGCCGCAGTCACCGAAGTTGTCGAGGGCGTCGACGTGGCGCTCTCCACACTGGGGGTCTCCTTCACACGCGAGGCTGTCAACACCTATTCGGTCGGCACGGGAAACATCGTCGCCGCGATGCAATCCGCTGGCGTGCGGCGGCTCGCGGTGGTGAGCTCGACCGGTGCCTACCCCACCCGGCGTACCGAGTTTCCGTTGAGCCTGAGGGTCTTTGAGCCGATCATCACCCGAACGATCGGCAAGACGGTGTATGACGACATGCGCCGGATGGAGACGATCGTCCGCGCCAGCGCCCTGGACTGGACGATTGTGCGGCCGTCGGGACTGTTTGATCTGCAGGCACCCACCGCCTACCACGCCGGAGATGTTGATCCGATCGGTGGTTTCACCGCGCGCATCGATCTGGCCCACTACCTGCTGGCACTGGCCGATGACTCGGCAACGGTCGGCAAGACCGTCGTCGTGTCGACCACCGAACACACACCCACCGTGTGGCAGATGATCCGCCGGGAGGCGCGCTCGAGGCCCGCCGACGACCCAAGCCCGGCTGCTCCCACGCCATAGCCCAGCGCTGATTCCCGTACCAAACCCTAACGGGCACAGCCCTTCCCGGCGACGACTACCGCGACACATCGCGGCAAACCTGCGAAAGGACCCACCGTGATACTTGTAACCGGCGCAACCGGCACCATCGGCCGGCCCCTCGTCAACGTGCTCGCGGCGGCGGGCGAGCAAGTACGCGCCCTCGCGCGCCACACCGGCATACCCGCCGACGGCCTTCCGGCCGGTGTCGAGATGGTGCGCGGCGACGTGTCGCAACCTGAGACGATCGCGGCGGCGTTGCACGGAGTCACCACGTTGTTCGTCCATCCCCGCGCGGTCGGAGCGGACGCCGCCCCCACGCTGCTGACGCTGGCCGCCGAACACGGAGTCAAACACGTCGCCGCGCTATCGGCGATCAACGTCGATGACGATCTGGCTTGGCAGCCGTCGCGGTTCAACGGTGACCGCAACAAGGAGGTCGAGGACGCGGTCATCGCCAGCGGGCTGCCGTGGGTGAGCGTGCGGCCCTCGTCGTTCGCGGTCACCGCGACAAGCATGTGGGCCTCTCAGATCCGAAACGGCGACGTCGTGCGCGGTCCATACCCGAGGTTCGCCGACCCGTTCATCCACGAAGCCGACGTGGCCTCCGTGCTCGCCCGGGCGCTGCTCGACGACAGTCTTGCCGGACAGAAGATTTCGATCACCGGCCCGCAGTCGGTTACCCACTCGGAGATGGTCAGCACCATCGGTGAGGTGATCGGCAGGCCGCTGCGCTACGAGGAGATCTCGTCCTCGAAAGCGGCGGAGGTAATTGTCGCCCTCGGGCTGCCACGGTCCTTCGCTGACGCGATGATGGCCCGCTACGCACGGGAGCTGGAGAATCCGTATCCGGTCACCGACGGGGTTGAGAGGATTCTCGGCCGCCCCGCACGCAGCTACGCCGAGTGGGTTGTGGATCACACCAGCGCGTTTCAGATCTCTCCCGCCGCATGAACCCAGCGGGCACCCCGACCCACCCAAGGGAGATTCCGTGACCACACCACCCGAAGTCGACTCTGTATCCGCCGAATCCCCAAGGAGCACAGGCAGCCCACCGTCGCGGCGGACATCCGACACCTTCCGGCGAATGGCGCTGTTCACCGGCGTGCTATTCAGCGGCCTGTTTGCCGGATTCCTCGTCGCGGTGCTCGTTCTCGAAGCCAGCGTGCGAAGTTTTCCGGCCTCCGTCTACATCCAGGTCCGGCAGGTAGAGCTGGCGCACCTCGACGACCTCGCCACGACGCTGCTGCCGGCGGCACTGCTCGCCACCGCGACCCTAGTCGTCGTCACGATCGCACGGCCGGGGCGCACCCGCTGGCTGGCCCTGACCGCACTCGCCCTGCTCCTCGCAACGTTCATCATCAGCATGCTAGTCAGCGTTCCCATCAACACGGACCAACAAGGCTGGTCTGTCCTCGCACCGCCCGGCGACTGGGTCCGCGTGCGCGACCGCTGGCAGATCGCTCATCTCGTGCGCACCACCACCGCCGTGTGCGCGTTCATCACCCTTGTGGCAGCGGCCATCACGCCAGCACCACTCGGCGCCAGAAGGGCCCAAGGGAGCTGACGTTCCAATATCGCGGCGGCCGACTGGATGTCGGTGGTCACGCCGACACCGACGCGTGTGCATCCGAGACGATCGCGTACGAGCGTTCCCGCCCACGCCTTTCCCACAGCGCTCCCCCGCCGGACGTCACGCCGGCCGTGATGAGATCGCGTTTGAGGATCTTGTTGGTGGCCGTCTGCGGCAGAGCGGCATTGATGCGGACGAACTGAGGCCAGGCCTTCGGCGACAGGTCTTGCTGCTCGGAGAGGAAGGCTTCCAACTCGGCCGGGGTGAGATCCGCGTCATCGTTCAGCACGACCGCCGCCATGACGTGGTCGCCCACCCGCGGGTCTGGCACCGCGTACACCGCGACGTGGCTGAGCTGAGGCAACCTCAGCAGGATTCGTTCTATTGGTGCGGCGGCGAGGTTCTCACCGTCGACGCGCATCCAGTCGGCGGTGCGCCCTGCAAGGTATGTCCATCCGTCGGCATCGCGGTACGCGAGGTCTCCGGACCAGTACATGCCGTGGCGCATGCGCTCGTTGGTCGCGTCGGGATCGTTGTAGTAGCTGCCGAACGTACCTCCTCCGGTGGTGTTCACCAGTTCTCCCACCGCTTCGTCGAAGTTGGCCAGCGCTCCGGTCTCATCGAATACCGCTGTGGCGCACTCTGGCCTCAGGAACTCGATCCACGGAGGATCGTGACTGTTAGCGCTGCCGGCCCACCATCGCCCGTCCCAACGCCGAGTTCTGGTCGACGAAGATCGCCGGGAACGTCGAGCGTGACGAACGCAAGCGTTGGGCGCCGGAGACCGACGGTGGGTGGTGATCGTCTGGGAGCACGAAAGCACCCGCCGCGCCCGCCCAGGCGCTCCTGGACCCCCGGCACCGCTAGGCACCATTTCGGCTAGTTCACGCCGGACGCACCCACTGACTCAGCTCGCGACGCAGCAGCCACTCAAGCGGCACAATCGGCGCGCCCGGCCAGGGGCTCGGTCACCACGATCATGCGGCAACTCGGCCGAGACAGGTCGGGGCGGCGCTCCACGTGCCCAGGGCCCTTTGCTCATGAGCTCCTCGCTGGCCTGGATATGACGCGATATCGGCTCTTTCCCGTCCGGTTGGGCAGCATCTCCCGCAGACCGTTTGGAGGTGAGACAGCAATGAAGATAGAGCGAGAAGACCACGGGTCGGGGAACAACATCGTCCGCCGCCACCGGAGCCGGGACGGGTACCTCGCCGTCGAGGAAGCCCCCATTCCCAACATTGAGCCCATGCTCGCTACGGTCGGCGCGCAGTCGTCGACGCCGACAAGGCGTTTGGAGGGCTCGACAGCACACTGTCTGCGATCGCGCCGACATGACGGACCCGCAGCGTATCGAGCTGGAGCCCCACACATCCCAGGCCGCGCTGTCATCCGATTGACTGCTGCGGTCAACGCAACCGGGGAATCCGAAATGGCACCTCGCACTACCAATGTTGGCTTTCCAGAGTGCATCTCGGGACATCCGTTTCCACGCTCCCTGTCAGCGCGCTGCACAGCCCGCGATTCGAAGAGGTCGACCACATCATGACCAGGATCCTTCACCGCACAGGACACATCCGCGCCGCCGACGGTTCAGTCGTACGGCTTGACGTGGAATTGGGTGCCTACGTGGCCACCTACTACCGGCCAGACATGAGCATTAGGGCTATAACCCGCGGTTCACTGGCCGAAGTTCAAACAACAATGAGGGGTTGGACACTTGTTGCGTAAGCCGACGACTGGCGACGGTAAATCGCCCATCACAGCCGAAGTACCCGCTTCCGTTGCGCTTCAAGCCTTTAACCAAGGCCCGGGCCCACGCGGCGGTTCGGCCAGAAGGGCCCAATCTAAACCACCAGAAGGAGATTTTTAGCCATGGATACTGTCGCGTCGCCTCAGGTGCACTTCTCCAAAATGGCTGCGATGCAGCGCAATAACGACGATCCGTCAGCGGGCGAAAAGGCCGCGCGGTTCGAACGAGAGGTCGTACCGCTCCGCGAGCCACTCTTTCGCCGAGCGTTGGGTATGTGTCATAACCGTGCCGACGCCGAGGATCTGGTACAGGACACCATGGTCAAGGCATACAACAAATTTCATTCCTTCGTACCAGGTAGCAACCCCAAGGCGTGGCTCTACCGTATCCAGACAACCACCTACATCAATGGCTACCGCCGAAAGCGACGACAACCAGTTGTGCGCTCAATGGAAGACCTCACGGACGGCCAGCTGGCAGCCCATTCACAGCGCACGTCGACTGGACCTGTTTCCGCCGAGGATGAGGCTCTCGCGACATTGCCTGACACCGAAGTCATGGCGGCGCTGCAGTCCTTGCCCGAACAATTCCGTGCGGTGGTGTACTACGCCGATGTCGAGGGGTTCCGGCATCGGGAGATCGCCGAAATCATGGGAACCCCTACTGGAACCGTGATGTCACGACTTGCGCGTGGACGACGACACCTCCGCGGTCTGCTTGCCGACGGCGGGTACGGGATCCCGCGGAAGGCTTTTCGCCAGTGTGTGATTCGGCCGGACGCACCTCGCTTAGGTGATGAAGTATCCCGATGTTCCAACCTCGGCACGACGAAGAATGCTCTGCCATCGATAACGGACGGGCGCTTCAGACCCGCCGCCCGTCGGCCCGCAGCGTGCACCTTTGCCTGCTCTGCCATGCCATTTTCACCATCTGCTTGCACCGCTCGCGGTAGTGGAAACCTGGTACGTGTTCCCCTAACCGCTTCTCATGTCATGGCGCGCTGACGGGCGGCGAGCGGATCCCGCTACAACAGTGAGACTGCGAACAGCCAGGCTGCCACAGCGCCCGACCGAGGAGCTGCACGAGAATGACGACATCGCATGCCGTACGCGTTGTCGACGCGTCTCCTCCACCGGTGGCCGGTGATGCCGGTGAAGGCAACGAGCTGCGAGGACGTTTAGCTGTTCCGCAACCGAGGCTGCCATGCCACGACCCGTTCAAGACCGCTGTGCGGCAGGTCAATGAGCCGCCGGTCAGGGTCCGCCGCGGTAGCATGACCGTCTGACAGGAGTGGGAATGTCGGCACCGTCGGTTGAGCGACCCCGGGTCATACGGCGCAAGATCATCGTTCCGGATACTCCGGTAGGTGCGGTGTCGCGTGAGCGCCTTGATGGGTTGCTCTGCCAACTCGTGGATGCCCACCGGGTCGTGGCGGTCACAGCCACCGCCGGGGCCGGCAAGTCGGTGGCGGTGGCCCACGCCAGCCGCAGGTTCAATAGGCCGGTGGCCTGGCTGAGCGTCGATGCCACCGACGCCGCCCCGGGACGGCTGGTGACCTACCTGGAGGAGGCGCTCGCGCAGCAGCTGCCCTCGGTGCGCGGAATAGCCACCGGCGCGCTGGCCGCCGGCGTCCCCCATGCCGAGGCGGCGGGCCTGCTCGTCGACGCGGCCGCCGACGCCGAGGTCGTGTTTGTTCTTGATGATCTGGAGCGGTTGCACGGATCGCCGGCGGCGTGGGAGGTGATCGGCTCGGTCGTGCGCTATGGCCCACCGAGCATGCGGCTCATTCTGATCAGCCGCCGCGCACTGGGTGCCTCGATGTTGTCGCCCGCACTGGGCGCGGAGCTGGCACGAGTCGGCGACGCGGATCTGGCGTTCACCGTGGAGGAGGCGGGCATCGCCCTGCAGGGATTGGGCCGCTCGGGGGCCGAGGCGCCGGCGGCGGTGGAGGCCACGGGTGGCTGGGTGATCGGGGTGCTTTTTGATGCGTGGCGCTCGGCGGATCATGTCGCCGGCACCGGTGGCGGGGCTGATGGCCTGGGGGGCTATCTGGGTGCCCACATCCTTGATCAGCTCGACGCGAATGACCGCGAATTTCTGATCAGCACCGCGGTACTGCAGGAGGTGAGCGTGGAGTCGGCGGTGGCGTTGGGTATCGACGACGCCGCGGGGCGGCTGGCGTCACTGCGGGCAGCGCCATCCCGGCGCAGTGGTCAGCGGATCCGCTCATGTTGCGCTGCCATTCGCGGTTTCGTGAGTATCTGCGCGGGCTGCTCGACCAGCGTGGGCACGCGGCGGTGCGCGAGCTGCGCGCGGCCCACGGACGGCTGCTGGCGCGCAGCGGTTTTCATGAGGAGGCGGTCGAGGAGCTGCTGGCGGCCGGTGCGCTCACCGATGCATACACCTCGGCCAAGACGTGCGATCCTCGGTGTCGTCGACCGTTTGGACTTCGCCGTTGTCGACCGCTGGATCGAGGCGTTATCGCCCGTCGTGCCGGTCGGCGATGTCGGGTTCGCCGAGGCCCAGCTGATGCTTGCGATCGCGCGCGACGACCAACGCCACGGCACCCGCATCGCCGACGAGCTGGCCGCGCTCGGGCGGCGCGATCAGCTCGTTGCAAGCATCGGAACGCGCCGCCGCGCTGATGGCATGGTGCTACCTGCTCGACGGGCGCATCGATGAGGTGCACGCCGTACTCGACGCGGCGCCCGCCGGCCCCAGCGTCAACGTTGTGCGTTACTCCCTCGCCCTGGTGGAACCCGGCAGCGGTCCTCCCCGACCCGAGCCCACCGGCGGCCTACTGGACGGCATGCTCTACGGGATCGACTATTTTCGTGGCCGGCTACGGCGAGCTGACCGACGATCTGCCGTCGCCGTGGACGCAGAATGGCCATGGGCACAGGCCGCATTGGTGCGCTGCGCGCCACCGGACACACCGCAGAGGCGCTGCAGCAGTATGAAGCGGCAGGCCGTGGGGGCTTTTTCGGCGGCGTGGTGAAGTCCGTCATCGGACCGGATGTGCTGCTCGACGCCGGACGAGTCGAGGAGGCCCGCACTGCCCTGGCCGGCGGCGGCAAGTTCATCCAGGCGAACGGGTCGCCGATTCTGACCGGGTTGCACCACATTGTCGCGGCGAAGTTGGCGCTGCGCGCCGACCACGACACCGCGAGCGCGACCGCCATCCTGGAGCAGATCGACCGCGATGCCGCAAGCGGCTATTCGCTGGTGTGTGAGCTGGCCCAGACCTGGCGCGGGTTGGCGGCGCTCATCGAGGATGACGAAGACAGCGCCTTGTCGTCGCTGCGCGCTGCGGTGGCCAGCATGCAGGCCGGCCATCGCATCTTGGAGCTGCCCACGGCCGCGGTGTATCTGGCCGAGGCCGAGTGGCGCGCCGGCGACCAGGACGCCGCCGATCGCGCCGCCGACATCGCCCTAGACGCTGCACGCCAGCAGGGATCCAACCACGTGCTGCTACAAGCCTTGGCCGATTTCCCGGCGGTGGTGGCGCGACGTATCGACGCCGAAGCGCACGCCGACTCGGCCTGGCACGGGATCGGTCGCGCCTTGGCCGCCCAGGGCGTGCCCGTGCCAACCCAGATTCCCACCGCGATCGAGCTGGTCGAGTTCGGGGGCACCGCGATCATCCTCGACGGCGAAGAGGTGCGCCCGATCCTTGCGAAATGTTATGAGCTGCTGGGTTTTCTGGCCGCCCGCAACGGCGCGCCGGCCAGCCGCGATGAACTGCTCAACGCGCTGTTCGACGCCCGCGACGACGAGTCCGCGCGTTCCTACCTGCGCAAGACGATCATCGGGGTACGCCGACTGCTGCCCCCCGACGTGCTCAGCGTCTCCGCCGACGGCCGGGTCGCGCTCAGCCCCGACATCGTGCTGGCCAGTGAATCGGTACGCCTCGAACAGGAACTGGCCGCCGCGGCCCGCCTGCAGGGCAGCGAACTCGTCACGGCCACCGAACATGCGCTCGCACCGCTGGCGCGCGGCGAATACTTTCCCGGCATCCGTTCCGCCTGGGTAGACGACCGCCGACAGCAGCTTGCCGAGCTGGCAACCACCGCTCGCGCCGCAGCCGCCGACGCCGCCTACGCGGCCGACCAATACCCCAACGCCCAAAGCTTGGCCGAGGCCGTACTGGCCGCCGACCCCCTTCGCGAAGCGACCTGGCGCACCCTCATGCGCATCCGCAGTGCGGTCGGTGACTACGACGGCGTCATCACCACCTTCGCCCAATGCGAGAAGGCGCTACGCGCCGCCGGGATCGCACCCGCCCCCAGCACCCGAAACCTGTTGAACCAACTGCGCCGCTGAACACCCATTTCGGCTCATTCACGCCCGCGCGTAGACACCAACCGCGCCAGCGCGCGATCGGCCGCGACTGACGCCCACCTGCTGCTATTCGCAGGCTGCGCCCACATTCGGCTGGTTCTTGTTCCGGTCAACGGCCGAGCATGTCGAGACGTGTCACCCATCGGCGCCATCCCCAGCGCGGCACAATTCTCGGCGGTGGAACCGCCCACGTGCGGATGCGCCCCCGTGGCGGACTTCACGAAGAACGCGAACGCGACGCTCAATTCGGTGCAGCTGCTTATCTCCGGCCCGACCTGCCGCCCCAAACTGCTGGCCAGCGACGCTTTCAGCACGACAACGCCATCGGCACGTCGAGCCGGATCCGTCCCGATATCGGCTCTTTCCCGCCTGCCTGGGCAGCATCTGCGGTGAGCCATTTGAAGGCGAGGTCAGCGACAAGACCAACGCGGGTCAGCAGTGCCGCTGCTCGCCAACACCACTCCAACGCGGTGGCCAGGAGCCGCCGTGAACTGAAGGGAAGCAACACCATGGCATACCAGACCGTGAACCCGTACGACAACCACGTAGTGGCCACCTTTGACGACCTGACCGACGAGCAGGCGATGGAACTGCTCGGACAGGCGCAGAAGACGTTCGAGTCCTGGAGCCAGACATCGTTCGCTGAGCGCACCGCCGTCATCAAGCGTTCCGCGGCGATCTTGCGCGAGCGGTCCGACGAGTTCGCCCGGCTGCTGACTTTGGAGATGGGCAAGCTTTACACCGAAGCCCTCGGTGAGGTTGAGCTCAGCGCCCAGATCCTGGACTACTACGCCGAGAAGTCCGAGGGTTTCCTGGCACCCGAGCCTCTTGAAACCGCCAGCGCCGACGACACCGCCATGCTGGTCAGCGCCCCGCTGGGAGTCATCCTCGGGGTGCAGCCCTGGAACTTCCCGTACTACCAGCTGGCGCGGGTAGCCGGCCCGAACCTGATGGCCGGCAATGTGGTCATGGTCAAGCACGCTTCGAACGTGCCTCAAGCGGCGGCCGCCTTCGAGAAGCTGCTCCTGGAGGCGGGTGCACCGGCAGGCGCTTACACGAACCTGTACGCCACCAAGGATCAGATCAACCTGCTGATCGACGACGATCGCGTCCGCGGCGTGGCGTTGACCGGCAGCGAGGGCGCCGGCGCGGTCGTGGCCGCCCGGGCGGGCAGGAACCTCAAGAAATCCACCATGGAACTGGGCGGCTCGGACGCATTCATCGCGCTGGCCGACTGTGACCTCGACAAGACCGTGGCACTGGGCGGTGCACGGCCGCGTTTTCAACGGCGGCCAGTGCTGTGTGGCCTCGAAGCGCATCGTCGTCGTCGACGAGATTGCCGACGAGTTCCTGGCGAAGTTCCAGGCGGCGATGTCCGAGCTGAAGGCCGGCGATCCGTTCGACGCTTCGACGACGCTGGCACCGATGTGCAGCCAGAAGGCTGCCGACGATCTCAACGCACAGATCAACGCCGCCGTCGAAGCCGGCGCGAAGGCAATCCCATGCGGCGAGTCGGTGCCCAGCAAGGGTGCGTTCATCCAGCCGACGATCCTGACCGACCTCACCCCGGACAACCCGGCCTACTACCAGGAGTTCTTCGGTCCGGTGGCGCTGTTCTTCCGGGTCAAGGACGAGGACGAAGCCGTGCGGCTGGCCAACGACTCACGCTTCGGTTTGGGCGGATCGGTGTTCACCAGCGACGTCGAGCATGGCATCGAGGTCGCCAACCGCATCGAGACCGGCATGGTGAACATCAACCACCCGGCTCGGCTCAAGGCGGACCTGCCGTTCGGCGGTGTCAAGATCTCCGGCTACGGCCATGAGCTCGCCCACCTCGGCATTGAGGAGTTCATCAACAAAAAGCTCATCAACGTCGTCCCGATCGACGCACCGGCCTGATCGATCCCTGACCAGAGAAGAAGGAACAGAAATCATGGCTGACTTCACTGTCGGAAAGTACCTGGCGGCCCGGCTCGAGCAGATTGGACTCAAGCACTACTTCATGGTCCCCGGGGACTACAACCTCGTCCTGCTCGACGAGCTGCTGACGAACGAGAACCTGCAGCAGATCGGCTGCTGCAACGAGCTCAACGCCGCCTACGCGGCGGAGGGCTACGCCCGGGCCAACGGGGCCGGCGCCGTGTTCACCACCTACAACGTGGGCGCGTACTCCGCGCTCAACGGTGTGGCCGGCGCCTACGCGGAACGCTTGCCGGTGATCTTCGTGTCGTCGGGTCCCAATACCAACGACCCCGTCGCGAATCACATCATGCACCACACGATGGGCACGCACGACTTCTCCGACCAGTACGAGGTGTGTCGACAGGTGACGTGTGAAGCGGTGCGCATCCTGCACGCCGACAACGCGCCGACCCTGATCGATCAGGCGATCAGCACCGCCCTGCGCGAGCGCAAGCCGGTCTACATCGAGATCGCCTGCAACCTGTCGGCCGCCCCGTGCCCCGAGCCGGCGCCGATCGACACGTTGCTGGCTTCCACGATGCTGTCTTTCCAGCCCACCAACCCGCGGGCATTGACCGCCGCGGTCGACCGGGCCAGCCAGCTTCTGGAGAACGCGAAAAAGCCGATCCTGCTGGCCGGAGCGCACCTGCGCTCCTACGGCGCCATCGACGCCTTCCGGGAACTGGCCGAAGCGCTTGGCTGCGCAGTGGCGGTCATGCCCAACGCCAAGGGCTTCTTCCCCGAAGACCACCCGCAATACGCGGGCATCTACTGGGGCGAGGTGAGCACCCCTGGGTGCCAGGCCATCGTCGACTGGGCTGATCTGGTCGTGGCCGCAGGGCCGGTGTTCTCGGACTACACCACGGTCGGCTGGAGCGCGCAACCTGCGCGGCAGCGGATGATCAGCGCCGAGCCGCAAGTCGTGCGGTTCGCCGGCGCCGAATACACCGGTGTCGCGCTGGCCGACTTCCTGTCCGACCTGGCGAAGAAGGTCCAGGCCAACGATGCCACCCTTCGGCAATACCATCGCCTCAGGGGAGCAGCGCCCACACCGGCACCGGCCGCCGAGGTCGACGCGGACACTCAACTGAGCCGAGCTGAGCTGTGGCGTCAGATCGAGGCAGACCTCGACGCCAAGACCACGCTGATGGTGGAAACCGGCATCTCCTGGTGGGACGGCATGTACACCCGGCTCCCAGGCGGCGCCAGGTTCGAGATCGAGATGCAATGGGGCTCCATCGGCTGGGCCGTCCCCGCTGCGTTCGGCTACTCGGTGGGCCTGGAAGCCGACCGGCGCCTGGTCGCGGCGATCGGCGACGGATCCTTCCAGCTGACCGCCCAGGAAGTGTCCAACATGATCCGCCATCGCCAAGAGATCCTGATCTTCCTGGTCAACAACCGCGGATACGTGATCGAGTCGGCCATCCATGACGGCCCCTACAACTACTACAAGAACTGGGACTACGCCGGCCTGATCGACGTGTTCAACGCCGAGGACGGCCACGGCCTGGGGCTGACAGCCACCACGCCGGCCGAACTGGCCGACGCGATCGCCAAGGCCCGCGCCCACACGGGCGGCCCGGTCCTCATCGAATGCCAAGTACCCAACGAGGACGCGAGCCCTGAGGTCATCTCCTGGGGATCCAAAGTCGCCCGCGTCAATGCCCGCCCACCCCAAAACATCTAGAAGGAGAAAGAACAATGACCGACCAACTCATAGGCGCGCACAATGCGCACAATGAACTGCACAGCGAGCAGGGCGCCCGCCCAGGCGAACACCCGGGGCGCTCGGCCAACCCGATCATCAAAGTCCACGACGTTCTCTGGCTGGAGTTCGAGAAGCCGGACCTGCTCAAGGCCGAAGCGTTTGCCCACTCCTTTGGTTTCGCCACGGTGCTGCGCACCAACGACGAGCTGCACCTGCGGGGCAGCGACGCGGGGGCGCCGTGTGTGCTGATCCGCCGCGGCCAGCGCGAGAAGTTCCTCGGGCCGGCCTTTGTGGCCGCCGAACAGTCGGATCTTCTGCGGCTGGCCGACGCGACGGGGACCAGCGTTCGCCCGCTGCCTGAGTCGCTGGGCGGGGTGACCGTTGATCTGGTCGACCCCAGCGGGCTGCCGGTGCGCGTGGTGTCGGGCACCCACCGGCTCGAGGCACTGCCCACCGCGCAGACGCCGCACGTGTTCAACTTCGGCCACAAGAAGGTCCGGACCAACGCGATGCAGCGCCCGCCGCGGGTGCCCACCAATGTGCAGCGGCTCGGACACATCGTGGTGCAGACCCCGAAGTACATCGAGGCGCTGAACTGGTACCTCGACACGTTCGGCATGATCGTCAGCGACTTCTCCTACTACCCCGGCCAGCGCGAGCGCGGGCCGATCTTGAGCTTCATCCGCTGCGATCGCGGCTCCGTCCCCGCCGATCACCACACCCTGGCCATGGCGCTGGGTCCGGTCAAGCGCTATATGCACTCCGCCTACGAGGTCGCAGACCTCGACGCGCTGGCCGCCGGCGGCGAATACCTGCGCGAACAAGGGTATTTCCGCTCGTGGGGCATCGGCCGCCACATCGAAGGCAGCCAGATCTTCGACTACTGGCGTGACCCGGACGGTTTCCTGGTCGAGCACTATGCCGATGGCGACATGTTCGACAACACCCTGGAGCCCGGTTGGGCCGCGATGCATGCCTCCGGCCTGTATCAGTGGGGACCGCCGCCGAGCAAGGACTTCATGGGCCTTGGATCACCGCGCGAAGTGGCGAGCGAACTCGCCGTGATGACCGACGCCCTGCGTCACGACAACGAATTCGACCTGTCCGCCCTGCGCGGGCTGTTCGCCGTAGCCAATTCCTAACAAACACCAACTGAAAGAGAGAAGAAACCGTTATGACCACATCAATCCTGCGCACCGCCGACGCGTGGTGGGTGCAGACCGCCTCGGGTGCGGCTCGCATCGATACCGACGCGACCACCACCGTGAGTTGCTGGCCGACCGTTCGGCCATCGACGCCGCTGCCAACAGCACCGACACCGTGCCGGTGGAGAGCCTTGCGCTGCTGTCCCCGATCACGACGCCGTGCCGCGTGGTGGCTCAGGCCACCAACTTCGCGTCGCATGTCAAAGACGTCGGCCGCGACCCCGCCAAGACCCCGCTGACCTTCTTCCGCAAGGCTTCCGGGTCTGTCACCGGGCCGTTCGGCGACATCGTCAAGCCGTCGCATGTGAAGCTGCTGGACTACGAGCTCGAGATCGGTCTGGTCTTCGGCCGCGAGCTGCCCGTGGGCACCGAGGTCACCGCCGCCAACCTGGCCGATTTCGTGGTGGGCTTGGTGGTCACCAACGACATCTCGGCGCGCGATGTGCAGCTGACCAAGCAGCAGTTCTTCGAGTCGAAGTCCTATCCCACCTTCACCCCGGTCGGGCCGGCGCTGGTGCTGGTCGACGCCGAGGAACTCAAGCGTTTCGGTGAGCTGCGGCTGCGGCTGTCGGTCAACGGCGAGGTGCGCCAGGACATGGTCATCGAGGGCGACATCCTCTACCCGCCGGTGCAGGCGCTGCAGGCGCTGTCGAAGTTCCAGAAGGTCGATGCCGGAGACATCCTGTTGACCGGAACTCCGGTGGGCACCGCACTGACCCTGCACGGCGTCACCCCCAAGGGTGACATGGATCTCGGGGCTTTCTTGACCGCGCAGTTCGAGAAGAACCCCGCGTACCTGCAAGACGGTGATGTGGTCGAGGCCACCGTCGCCACCGACGACGGCGCCATCGACCTCGGCGTCCAGCGCAATGTGGTGGTGTACAAATGACCGCGGAGAAGAACGGCCTGCCGGAATTCGTTCCTGTTGTGGTCGTCGGTGCCGGCCCGGCCGGCATCGCCGCCGCGACACTGCTGGGCCAGTACGGCGTCGAAACCCTGGTGCTGGACCGCCACGAGACCGTCTACCCGCTGCCGCGGGCGGTGCACGCCGACGACGAGGTGTTTCGCATCCTGGCCCGGCTGGGTGTCGGCGAGGAGTTCGCCGCCCATAGCCGGCCAGGGCACGGTCTTCGGCTGATCGACCCGCAGATGCGGGTGCTGAGCGAGATCCCGCGCAGTACAGAGATCAGCGCCGCCCACGGATTCCCGCAGATGAACATGTTCGACCAGCCTGAGCTGGAAGCCATGCTCCGCGCGAACGTCAAGCGCTACCCGAAGGTCACCAGTCCACGGCAACGTGGAGGTCACCTCGGTCACCCAGAACCAGCAGGGTCGAGTGCGGGTGAGCTTCCTGGACCGGGTGCGCGGCGGTGAGCAGAGCGTGCAGGCCAGCTATGTGCTGGGCTGCGACGGTGCCAACAGCCTTACCCGCGCGTCCATCGGGGCGCACATGTACGGCCTGCCGTTTACCCAGGACTGGCTCGTGATCGACGTCAACACCGACGTCGATCTCAAGCAGTGGGAGGGCTGCCACCAGCTGTGCAACCCCGAGCGTGGCGGCACGTACATGCGGGTGTCAGAAACCCGCTACCGCTGGGAATTCCAACTGGTCGACGGCGAAACCGTAGCCGACTACCAGACCCTGGCCGACGTCGAGTCGCTGATCAGGCCCTGGCTGGGCGACACTCCCGCCGACGCGTTGGAGCTGGTGCGGGTGACCGCCTACACGTTCCGCGCGCAAGTGGCCAGCCGCTGGCGCGACCGCAATGTGTTCCTCCTCGGTGACGCCGCGCACCTGACCCCGCCATTCGTCGGCCAGGGCATGGCTGCCGGCTTGCGCGACGCGCTGAATCTGACCTGGAAACTGGTCGGCGCGCTCGACGGCACCCTGCCCGAAAGCGTGCTGGACACCTACGAGCAAGAACGCAAGCTCCACGCGGCAGCCATGATATTGATGGCCGTGTCGGTGGGAGCGGCCATGACCGGCGGCGGGCGCGTCGGCGATCTGATCCGCCACGTGGTGTTCCCGCGCATGCAGAACCTGCGCCTGCCGGGCACCGGGGTCAGTGCCGCCGACGGCGTCGCCCCCGGTCTGCGCAGTTCCGAACTGGTGATCAAATCCCGCACACCCGGCGGCCTGGCTGGAACGCTGTGCCCCAACCCGGTGCTGCAGGACGGCCTGCGGTTCGATGAGGTCGTCGGGAACCGGTTCGCGCTGATCACCTCCTCGCCGCTCACCGATGCGCAGCGAAACGAGCTCAGCAGCCGCGGAGCCGCCGTCGTGCTCGCCGTCCCTGGCAGCGACCTTGACGGCTGGCTGCGCAAAGGCCGCGCCAGCGCCGCCATCGTGCGGCCCGACCGCGCGGTCATGCAAGCCGGTCGCAGCGTCGAAGCGATCTGCCGAGCCATGCCGGTGTTTCACGGAGTCGAGAGCGCCAGTGATCATGTCGGCCACCGATCGATGTGACTCGACATGACGAAAACCGAACCTACCTAGAACAGGAGCACTATCCAATGACCGATCACACCGACGCCTTGGGCGGACGCCTGCCCCTGGCAGATCCCACCGATCTCGTTGGGGCGCAACGAGAACTCTTCGACAAGATGACGAGCACCGTGGTCCCGTGGGCCGACGACACTGGTTTCCACAGCACAACAGACGACGGCCGATTCATCGGCCCGTTCAACCCCGCGCTGCTCAACCCGGCCATGACGTCTGTGTCTGCCGAGCTGGTATTGGGCGAGTGGGAGCACACGTCGTTAAGCCCGCGGCTGCGCGAAGTGGTAATCCTCGCGGTGGGCGCCGTCTGGCAGTCCGAGTATGAGCTGTACGCCCATTCGGCCGCAGCCCGCAAAGTCGGCATCTCTGACGACGCCGTCCGGGTGCTGGCAAGCGGTGAAATACCAGATGACCTCAGTAAGGACGAGAAGATCGCCGCAGAGCTGACGCGGCAGCTTTCCACCACTCACCGTGTCGACGAGACGCTCTACCGGCAGGCCGAAAACTGCTTTGGAACAAAGGGATTGACCGACATCGCCATCCTCATCGGCATCTACCACACAGTGTGCACCACGCTCAACCTGTTCGAGATACCCGCTCCACATTAGCGGCGCCAGTGGGGCCGTTGCCAAATACTCGACGAAGCTCAGCTATCGACAGGACGTCGTGACTGACTGCGGCCCACCAAAAGGTAGCGCTTCAACGGGGCCGGGAGATGTCGGCCAGTTATTTGCCCAGACAAAATAGACGTCGTAGGAATTGTAGGTTCAGTTGTGTGGTGGATACGAGTGAAAGCTTCTCAGATGCCTTGGTATAGCGACGATGCCTAGCTCCCTAAGGACGCTGATTGTGTTCGCTCTCCTTTGCGGTAGCGCGGCGCTCGGCTTCGTGTTGAAGTCTCAGTTGCTGGAACGTTTTACGCAGACGGGCGCACTCGAGTCTATGAGTCTGATCATTTCGTTCCTTGTTACGATAACGGCCATCGTGGTCGGTTTGCTTATAAACGCAACGAAGAGCTTTGTTGACGCCACCCAGAACCATTGGGCGATATTCGCCGGACAGCTGATTCGACTTGACCAATCTATGCGTAATTACGGTTCAGAATCTGAACAGATGCGTAGACAACTCCAAAGTTTTACCGCCGCCGCCATTGTCAAGTTTTGGCGGGGCGACGACATTCCGATCGGGGTGACCTACCCAGATGTGCGCAAATTGTCGAAAGATGAAGCAAAGCAGGTGCTGAGTGACCTCTTGAACCGCATCGAGCTTGGGATCATCCGATTGAAAACACCCGATCCATTGCACGAACGATTAGCGGCGGACTGCTTCGAACAATATAAAGAGTTCGCCAGGGCCCGATGGTCGCTACTCTTGGCCCCTCAAAACTCGCTACCAGCGCCCTTCCTCAGGATGCTGGTAGCCTGGATCATGATTATCTTTCTGTGTTTCGGCCTTCGCGCGCCAGCCAATCCCTTGGTAATGATTGTAATCACTTTGTCCGCGACTACGCTGAGCGGCATGATGTTTGCTATCATCGACGTCGTTGATCCGTATAAGGGCCTGTACAACATCTCCAGCAAGAACATGCATCAGGCATTAGGCGCGATGCGTAGGCAGACGGGCATCAAAGGGCTCGCGCCAACAGTTGACGCGTGCGGTGCTCCGGTGTGCAATTTGACCGAAGCCCCCTGACAACCCACCGAGTAAACGCGGACCTTCGAAGATCTGGACGGCGTAGCGGACCGACTGGCTCAGCAATCCGATCTACTGCGGAGCAACTGCGGACTGCCCGGTCTCAGATCAAGTGATCAGCTTCAGCGAGATGCCGTCCTTGCTTGTGCCACAGCGGAGCGACGCCATAGCGGCGAGCTTACGGACGAATGTTGATGGGATACTCATGGGAAACGAAGCAGGCCAGGACTTTTCAGTCCTGGCCTGTTCCGCTCCAGTGGAGCTGCCGGAAATCGAACTCGGCACAGAAATGCATGTGACCTGCGGAGATGTCGAAGTTGACGACGCGAAAGCACGCGAAACTACGTGGCGCGACCTGCGGGTACACCCAACGGTGTTGATGGCATCAACACCTTCAGCCGCCGCATGTCACCGGCTGACCGATACGGCAGAATGGCCGCCATGCGTATCTACCTCGGCTCAGATCACGGCGGATACGAACTCAAGCAGGCCATCGTCGAACATCTGGCGCAGGCCGGGCACGAGCCCATCGACTGTGGTGCGTTTACCTATGACGCCGAGGACGACTACCCCGCGTTCTGCATCGCGGCCGCGCTGAAGACCGTCACCGATCCAGGCAGCCTCGGCATTGTCCTCGGCGGCTCCGGCAACGGTGAGCAGATGGCCGCCAACAAGGTGCCTGGTGCGCGTTGTGCGCTGGCGTGGAGCCCAGAGACGGCATCCCTTGCGCGCCAACACAACAACGCGCTTCTGATCGGAATCGGTGGGCGGATGCACACCGTCGAGGAGGCTCTGGCGATCGTTGATGCGTTCGTGTCGACACCATGGTCGGAAGAGCCACGCCATCAGCGTCGGGTCGACATCATGGCCGAGTATGAGCGGACCGGTATCGCGCCGTCGGTGCCGGGCGCGCCGGCCTGACGTTACGAAAGGTGCTACCCAGAAGACGACGACCCCCGCCACAGGCGGAGGTCGTCGTTGTATGTGGGCAGGGTCAGATCGCGGCGGATTCGATCTCGGGGCGACGGATGGGCTCCACCTTCTTGATCAGAAGTCCGAAGCACAGCGCACCGCCGACGAGGAGGGCCCCGCTCAGTAGTAGCGGCACTTCGAACGAACCGGTCGCGCCGTATAGCGCCCCGATGATGATGGGGCTGAGTGCGCTGCCGATGTTCGAGAAGAAATTCTGCGTCGAGCCCAGGGTGGCGACGGTGCTTGAGTCGACGACGTCAGCAGGCAGGCACCAGATGGAGACGATGGTGAACGCCGCCGCCGCATAGGAAATCGACATCAGCACGAGCGCCTGCCAGGCCTCTGGAGCGATGGCGGCCAACGCGATCACCGAGCACACCAGCATGCCGCCGACGAGACACGTCTTGCGGACTTTGTTCAGCGACCAGCCCCGGTTCAGCAAATAGTCACCAACCAGGCCACCGGCCCAGCTGCCCAGGATGGCCGCTAGCGGCGGGATCATGCCGAAGAGGCCGAGCTTGAGCAGGTTGAATCCGCGTTCTTCGACCAGGTAAGAGGGGAACCAGGTGAGGAAGAACGTGATCATGAAGTTCAGGCAGAAGAACCCGAGCATCATGCCCCACACGGTGCGCTGCTTGAAGAGGTCGGCGATGCGCATCGGCTTGGCGTCCGGATGCAGGTTGTTGGCGCTCTGCTCCCGGTGGCCCTCGTGGATGATCGCCAGCTCGGCCTCGTTGACTGCGGACTTGACCTCGGGCCGCCGGTACCAGGCCCACCAGCCGATGGCCCAGAGCACGCCAAGCCCACCGGCGAAGAGGAAGGCCGCCCGCCAGCCGAACAGGCCGATGACGAGCGCGATCAGCGGTGTCGCCGCGGCGCTGCCGATACGGGCGCCGCTGTCGTATACCGAGGTAGCGCGCCCACGCAGCCGCAGGGGGAACCAGTGGGATACGGTCTTGGCGGCCGCCGGGTAGGCACCTGCTTCGCCGACACCGAGTCCGAGGCGGAGGCCGAGCAGCCCCGCGAAGCTCGAGACGCCCGCGGTGGCCGCGGTGAAGACGGACCAGACCAGCACCGACGCGCCGAACATCACGCGTTCGCCGAACTTGTCGATGAGCCGGCCTGCCGGGATCTGCATCAACGCGTAACTCCACGAGAAGGCACTGAGGATCAGGCCCTTCTCGGTGGCCGTCAGGCTCAAGTCCTGGGTCATGAACGGCAGGCTGACCGAGATGGCCGACCGGTCGATGTAATTGATCGCGAGGCCGAACGCGCAGAACACCGCGACGGCCCACCGCACCTTGGTGGCGCGGCTTCGCCCGGAGGGGGCTGTGTCGGCGGTGTCGGATTTCGTAGCCGGAATGCTAGTCATCTGTGTCTCCAAGTTTTGACTCTTTGATTGTTTCGCTCACCACGGGGTGAGAGACGGACGCTGGTTGAGCGTCGCTGTGGTGCACGACACGATCAGGATCCTCGCCCAATATGATTGAACCAATCATCTCATTTGTCAAGAGGTGATCGAAAACACGCTTATATGCACCGCTACAGCGGTCTAGGCGCGCGGAGCGCATGCTAAATGACCGATCTGCGCATTTAAGCTTGACTTGCGCACATCGCGCATGTAGCTTCAGTAACCGTGAGCGAAGACGATCAGATGGGCGACGACGAGCGTCCCGGACCAGCCACCGCCGGCGACACCACCGACGATGAACTGGTTGCGCGGCGCCGGGACGTCCGCGGCGCGCGGCGGCGAGAGCAGATTCTGGGGCTCCTCCGCACAGTCGAATCCGGTTCACTGAGCGTGGAGGAGATCGCCGAGCGATTCGGCGTCTCGTTCGCCACTGTGCGACGCGACCTCAGTCGACTGCACCAGGACCAGCACATCACCCGCACCTACGGCGGCGTGGCGTTGACTGGCCCGGCCGAGTTGTCGATCCACCAAAGACATATGGAGTTCACCCCCGAGAAGGACGCCATCGGACGTCTAGCGGCCGAACTGGTCGTCGACGGGGCGGTCGTGATTCTCGACGCCGGCACCACAACGGAGTTCGTCGCACGGCACCTGGACGCTGCCGATGTCACCGTGTTCACCAACGGCATCGGCGCGGTCAACGTCCTACTCGGAAAAGAGGACGTCTCGGTCGTCGTCCTAGGTGGGCGGCTGCGCGCGGTGAACCAGACGATCAGCGGACCCGAGGCGGAGCACATGCTTCACTCCGTCGTCGCGGATTACGCGTTCATCGGTGCCGACGCCGTGCACCCGCAGTACGGCGTCGCGTCGCGAACCCTCGAACAGAGCCGGCTCAAGACCTTGATGATGCAGCGTGCGCGCCAGATCGTGGTGGTCGCCGATCGGCGCAAGGTCAGCACCGACCAGTTCAACTACTGGTCGCCGACCCCAGCACGGTGGCGCTTGATCACCGACGACGACGCCGATCCAGCCGCACTGGACGAGCTGCGCAAGACCGGGGCGCAGATCGATCTCGCCCAACCTCTGCGAGCTCTCACCGAGCCCACCAACTTGAAAGGCAACCAATCGTGACCACCACTTCGGACTCCGTCAGCTCAGCTCTGTCGGTCCCGTACTCGGACCGCACGCTGCGTCAGGCGGTGCTGCATCACCCGAACGATCTGAGGATCGAGGAAGTATGCATGCCGACCCTCGAGCCCGGTGACGTCCTGCTCCGTGTGGACGCAGCCCTGTTGTGCGGCACCGACGTTCGCATCTACGAAGGACGCAAGCAGAAGAACGTGACGTTCCCCTCGGTGTTGGGGCATGAGTTCGCCGGCACCGTCGTCGACGCCAACGGGCCGCTGCCCGCCGGAGTGACGATGGGCGACCAGGTGGCGGTATACCCGCTGGTGACCTGCGGCGAGTGCGCGGCCTGTCGGAAGGGACACGAGAACATCTGTCGCAACCGAAAAGCGTTCGGCTACCAATTGACCGGTGGTTTGTCCCAGTACGTGCGAGTCCCGGCGGTGGCCAGGCAGAATTTAGTGCCGGTGCCCGGGGTGTCAGCCGCCGAGGCCGCAATCATCGAACCGGTTGCGTGCGCCTACAACGGGCAGAAGCTTGCCGGGATGTCGAGGGCGGAGACGGCGTTGATCGTCGGCTGCGGGCCGCTCGGCTTGATTCACGCCGGCCTGGCCAAGAATTTCGGGGTCGAGAAGGTCGCCGCCGTCGACCCAATCGCCGGTCGCCGCGACATGGCCACCCGCTTCGGCGCCGACCTGGTCCTCGAGCCTGGCCCAGACGCCGCTGATCATCTCAACGAGTTCAGCGACGGCGGCATCGACGTGCTGGTCATGGCGATCGGCCGGATCGACGCCTTGACTCCGTATCTGGGCTGCCTCGCGCCCGGTGCGAGCGTGTCGGTATTCGCCGGATTCGGTGCCGATGCCGACCTGGCCGTATCCGCCAACGATGTGCACTACAACGAGTGGAATATCGTCGGCGCGTCGTCGTGCCGACTCGATGGCTTCCATGCCGTCGCCCCCATGGTCGCGTCCGGCGCGCTGCCGGTCGCCGAACTAATCGGCACCCAGCTGCCATTAGACCGTGCCGTCGAGGCCCTCGACCTCGCCGGTTCCGGCGCTGACATGCGTGTCGGCGTCAATCCCTGGGCCTGAACCCAGACCCGTCCCTCGCTCGTCCAACCACACAAAGGAGCACCACGCAGATGACAACCACCTTCACCCCCGCGTTCGACATCAACCCGACCGGAACCACCGCCGCCCTGGGTCGAAACCTTCGCCTACGTCGGCTTTTCGGGGCCGACGGCCGCACCGTCACCGTCGCACTCGACCAGGCCGTGCCCCGTGGCGTCGCCCCCCGACTGGCCACGATCGGCACCACATTCGCCAGCATCGCCGAGGGTGAGCCCGGACGCAGTCACCATCACCAAGGGTCTGGCCGGTCCGCTGCTCGGCGGTGACCGCGCTCCCCTGCCGTGGATCCTCAAGGCCTCGATGTTCTCCGTCGAGTTCCACCCGACCTACGACGCGACCATCGCCACCGTGCAGGATGCCGTGAGGTTGGGCGCCGACGCTGTCGCCGTCGGTATCTCGGCCGGTTCGTCGAACCAGGTGGCTATGTTCGAAATGCTCACTCGCGTCGTGGAAGAGGCACACACCTGGGGTCTTCCTGTGGTGTGCCACGCCTACCCCTCCGGCGAAATGTGGGGCGACAGAAAGGGTTCCACCGAGTCGGTGCTCTACGCGTCTCGCGCTGCCGCCGAACTGGGCACCGACATCGTCAAAACCTGGTACACCGGCTCCACCGCCGAGTTCGCCAAGGTCGTCGAAGGCACCCCAGCCATCGTCGTCGCCGCCGGCGGCGCTCCCGCAAACAGCCCACTGGACGTGCTCAAGCAGGCCGCTTCTGTCGTCGAGGCCGGCGCACATGGGATGACCGCAGGCCGAAACATCTGGCAGGCACCGGATCCCGGCAAGATGGTCGCCGCACTCAAAGCCGTCATCCACGGTGGTGACACCCCCGAGGTCGCGGCCAAGCTGCTCGACTGACGAGACCCGTTGTCCCCGAACCGACCAGATCCGCGCGCGACCCTCGAAGGAGTGGGCTCCGATGACAAGGACAAAGAACCCGCAGAACGCCGCTCCTGTGACCTACCTCGGAATCGACGTCGGCACTTCGGCCACCAAGGCGGTGATCCTCGCCTCTGATGGCACGGTCGTCGCCCGGTCCCGGGTTCCGCACCCTGCTGCACGCGGAGCCGGGCCCGGGCGGGCGGACCCGTCGGCGTGGCGGGCCAGTATCACCGCAGCCGTTCGCGACCTGGCGCCCCACACCGCCACCGTCGCCGGTGTCGGTATGGACACCCATTGCCCCACCGCCTTGCTGCTGGACGCCACCGGCGAGCCGTTGGTCGCGGGCATTACCTGGGATCACCCCGGATTGGCCGAACCCACCGCGCACCTCATCGCCGCGCTGGAACCGGCTCACCGACGCCTGCTCGGCAATCACCTCATGCCTGCCACCGCGATGGGAGCGGCGCACCGACTTCTGCAGACCATCGAGCCCCAAGCCGCTGCAGCGGCAACCACATTCGGGCTCGCTGGTACCTGGCTGGGTCAGTGGCTGACCGGGGAACGCGCCATCGATCCCACCCAAGCCTCATACACCGGTTTGATGGCCAGCACCGACGGATCATGCCGCTGGCTAGCCGACGTCGTGCAGCGGTTGGGGATTCCCCCGCAGCAACTGCCGCCAGTGCGGCCGTCGCTCAGTGTCCTGGGCCCACTATTGGCGACCGCTGCCGCGACTCTCGGTCTCCCCACTGGCATCCCCGTGCTCGTCGGATCCGGTGACACCCCCGCCGCTTCCTACGCGCTAGGCACCGAACCGGGCGGTCGGCCGCTGCTCATCATGGGCACTACCCACGTGGTGTCCAATGCACTGGCCGTCCCCGACCCCCGCGCCAGAGCGCTGCAACGGGTCGACGTCCGAGCCGGCCGATGGTTGATCAACGGCGTCATCAACGGGGGCGACGCGCTGGCTGAGGGTGCCGCGCGCCTCGGCTACGGCCAGGGAGACATTGCGGTAGAAGCATTGGTGGGCACCGCATTCCAGACTCAACCAGACCAGATGGCGGACGCCCCGGTGTTCATTCCGCACACACGCCCGGAGCGCGGCCCGCTCTGGTTCGCCGAGCCCCGAACGGCCTTGGTCGGTGTCATCCCCGACCCTGCGACTCCTGCAGCAGCCCGCGGAGTCGTTGAAGGGGTGCTGTTCGCCGACCGGATGATCATCGAGTCGTGCATCGGAGCCGACCAGCGAACACTATACGTCAGTGGTGCTTTCGGCTTCGAACCCGAGATGCCGCAGTTCCTCGCCGACATACTGGACCGCGACGTCCTCGTCGTCGACGAGAGCCACCTGCCCGCCATCGGCGCCGCCGCGATGTGCGTTGAAGTCCTCGACGGAAACGCCGTCATTCCACCGCAAGCCCGCCGCGTGCGGCCGCGCCCGCAATGGCGGAAGATCGTTGCCGAACGTTGGCAGCAGTATCGGAAATATGGTCGAACGTCACCGGGACGTCGCCGCTGACCACGC
>CAVPRG010000018.1:0-206947 GCA_963707745.1 uncultured Actinomycetota bacterium | reverse complement strand
CGAGTCCTCGTACGTGAACGGCGCGACCTTCATGGTCGACGGCGGCCTGACCGCCGCGTACGTCACGCCTGAGTAGTCGAACGCCCCTTTCGGGGGACACGAAGCGGCGAATCCTGCCGATCTCGTATCTCATGTCGCAAGCGCACGACACCGAGCATTCGGACAGCGCCACCGGGGCATCTGCGTCCGCTGCCGCGAGCGCAGCGCCTCGGGCGAGGTTGGGCTCTGCCCCTCCTGTGCGATCCAGACCCGGATCGAGTTTGCGGCGGGGTTCCGGCGGCTCGGCGAGTACCTCTCCGCCTGGGCGGCGTTCGACGACGCCTGATTCCGGCGCCGGTCCCGCCTGCTGCGACCGGCGCTAGATCACGACGGTCTCGCGGCGCTCGGCGCCGCGGGCGAAGCGCCCGACGTCGAAGGCCGAGAGGTCGAGCGTGGGGGATGACGCCTGCAACCAGTTGCGCCACGTGCTCGCCGACCGCCGGCGCCTGCTGGAAGCCGTGGCCGGAGAAGCCCGTCGCGTAGAGGAACCGAGACACCTGGCCGCTCTCGCCGACGAGCGCGTTATGGTCGGGTGAGGACCTCGTAGAAGCCCCACCACGACGACTCGATCGGCAGGTCGGCCAGCGCGGGCAGCCGACGCGCGGCCGCCTCGGCGACGTCCTCGAGCTGGCGGCTCCCTGCCGCCGAAAGACGAGCCCCGGCCCCTCGCGATGGAAGTAGAAGCCGGTCGAGAAGTCGACGGTGAGCGGCAGGCTCGCGTGGCAGTCCGCCGTCCTGCGAGGTGAACCACAGAGGTGCCTTGCCTCGCCCTGAACCGGGAGCTCGAGGCCGGCGAGTGCGGCGATCTCTCCCGACCAGGCACCGGCCGTGCAGACCAGCGTGCTCCGTGGAGATCCGAGCCCTGCGGGCGGTCTCGACGCCGGTCGATCCTTGCCGTCGCTGGACGCGAACACCGGTGAGCGGCGGAGCCCTGCCTGATCCGGACACCGCGTTCCGCGGCGCCGCGCGCGTACCACTGCACCGCGGCCTCCGGCGAGCAAGTAGCCGTCGAGTGGGCAGAACGTCGCCGCGAGCAACTCCGTCGAGGTCGAGTCTGCGGCACGATCTCTTGCGCGCCGGCCGCGTCGAGCTCCGCCGAGGGAGGGACGCCGAGCGAGTGCTGCAGGGGCGAGCGCCGCCCGGAAACAGGTCGACGTCCTCCTCGCGGTCGAGCAGGAAAAGGTAGCCCCACTGCCGCAGGTCGATCTCCCTCGCCCATCCGCCGCCAGAACTCGTCGAGCGAGCGCAGCGCGATCCGGATGTTCAGCTCGTCGGCGAACTGGGTGCGGATGCCGCCTGCTGACTTCGCCGTCGAGCCGGAAGCGAGGGTGTCGCGCTCGAGCAGGACGACGTCGTTGGTGACGCCGAGCTCGGCCAGATGCCAGGCGACCGACGCGCCGAGGGCGCCGCCCCCGGCGATCACGACCTCGGCGGACTCCACCCAGTTCTCAGACGCCGACGACCTGGACGAGCCAGCGGCGGTCGCGCTCCCGGTCGAGCTCGAGGAAGAGCACGCGCTGCCAGGTGCCTAGACAGAGCTCGCCCTCGCGCACCGGGATCGGACTCGCCGGCGGGGCCGAGCAGCATCGACATGCAGTGCGAGTGCCCGTTGCCGATCTCCATGTCCTCCGGGCAGATGTTCTCGGCGGCGGTCCCAGTCGTCGTGCGCGTAGTAGTGCTCGGACGGAACGAGGCGGCGCGAGCAGCACCCGCGAAGTCCTCGAGGAAGCCCTGGCTCGAACTCGTTCACGCGCACGGAGCAGGTCGTGTGCGGCGAGTAGACGCAGCAGATGCCGTCGCTGACGCCGCTCGCCGCGACCGCCTCGCGGACCTCGTCCGTGATGTCGGTGACGGTGAGGCCACCGGCCGTCCGGAGCTGCATCTCGTGCTGGAAGGCCTTCACCGCCGCACATTCAACCCACAAAGCCGAGCCGCCGGAGCGAAAACCGGAGGCTACGCTCGGCGCGCGGCCCGTAGCTCAGCTGGTTAGAGCAGACGACTCATAATCCGTTGGTCCCAGGTTCGAGTCCTGGCGGGCCCATGTTCACGGCTTGGCTACGCGGAAACCGCTTGGCTCCGTGGGTCAGGTGTGCCGGACGCGCCGTGAATGCTCGTGCGGTGCATACCCCGGTGCAGACCTCGAGCTAGCCCGGAGAGGGGTTACAACTCTGATCCGCGTGTAAATGCACCCGATTTGCGGGGGGTGCCGCAGACGCCCACGGGGATGCACCATTCAGCGGCAGGTGGGGAAGTTGTGCGCCGAGCGGGCGGGACGGTGGGGGCCCAGACCCGCTCGGCGCCAACTAACGGCCCCAAGGGAAGCGGCCGCAAGTCGCTCATACTCCAGCCGCTGTTCACCTGGATCAATGACCCACCTGGGTCAAGGAAGCATGGACGGCCTCTGCGCCGGCCACAGCGCCGCCGCGAGCTCGGTTCCGATGGCTGCGACGAGGGGACTTCCGGAGTCATGGACGAACGCGAGGCGCAACTTCTCAACGAGGTCGACCTCTGCGACTAGAGGCTGATGGTGAAGGCTAGTGGGGAGGGGGCCGTCCGGGCGATGGTTCGAGCCCGTGATGCGGCTGTTCAGCGGCTCTATGAGTGGCGAGCCACGCACGAGGCGACCGCCTCATCCGTCTTGAATACTGGAGTTGGGCGGATCTAATCCATGGTTCCCGGGCGCGGCGGTAGCCGGATCGCCACCTTCCGGCCCCGAAGGGGGCTCGCCGCTGCCCAGGCCAACAGATAGCCGGAGATGGGCCGGCCCCAGCAAAGAACGGCGCGGGCTTCGCGGCTTTCCCCATTCGCGGCGAAGCCCGCGCTTCGTATCGCCCGCGAGGCGGCGTCCCCTCCCTCCTGGGTCGCCCCCGCCTCGCCGACCTACAACGCCGTCAAGGCCGGAGCGGTTCCGCATCGCGGGCAGGGCGAGGAAGTGGTCCCGCTTGCGCGCCTTCACAATTTGTGTCAATGGCGGAACCACTCCAAATTCCGGCAGCTGCGTCTGTTGCGCCGCCACGAGCTTCAACGTGCGCAGGAGGACGTCATGGATGAGGAAGGAGCAAGACAGTTCGAGGAAGGCGCGTCCGGCAAGCACATCCGCGCGCGACTTGGAGAAGAGATCCGACGGCTCGACAAGGAGATCGACACCGCTCGATCGCGGCTGGAGGAGGCGGATCTCGGCGGTGAGGAGGAGACCGCACTCATTCTGAGACTCGCGGCTGAGAAAGCCCAGAAGGAGGGGGACCTTGAGGCTGTGGCAAAGGTGGATGATCCACCGCTCACCGATCCACACATCCTCGGCTGGGAGGCAACGCAAGGACTGGTCGAGTACGAACTCGTTGCCGGCAAAGACACCCTTGTCCGCGTCTTCGTTGAAGTTCGGGAAATCGTGTTTCCGTCGGACGCCGCTGGGTTTGCGCTGCCGAACAGCTTCCATTTCACCGGCGCCGACGAGTGGGTTTCGCGGCTCGACTACGCGTCGCTGGAGGTGAAGGCGCCGAACGGCTCGCGGTTCAGGGTGCCGGCGACGATGTCCGGCAAGTTCGGGTCTCGCAGCATGTCCGCGGAGGACAACGTCAACTTCTACATCGCGGGCGATCAACTAAGCCGCACGGGCAGCTACACCTTCGTTGCGAGGTTCTACCGCCGCGGAGAACTCGTGGGCACAAACACGCTCGGAACGCGCAAGTTTCTCGAGACGGGCGACCTCCGACTTCTCATCAAGGTGAACACATGGCCGATGTCGGACGCGGGGTGGGACACGGTTCTGATGGCGCTCCAGTACCTTCAACGCAACCTTCCCGTACGGGCCGGCGTGGCCCCGATGGATAGCGACGTGTCCGCGGGTCTTCGTTACTTCATCGACCCGCGCCCATACGACCCAGGGTTTAGCTCGAAACCGAGCTGGGCCAACGCGAAGCTCGCCCTCAACTTCTTCAACTTCACCCAGAATCCATTGGAAAGCGGCGACCGCGCCCACATGCTGATGAATGTTCTGAGCAACAGCCTGGGCAGGCTCACTTGCCCGGCTCCTCTGAAGGCCCGACTGGCGGCGGCACGGGACGGATCTGTGGAGTGCAGATCCGCACGGACCCTCCCGGGAGCGAACTTTTTCGCGTCGGTGATAGGTCAAGAGATCGGCCACAATCTGATTCCACTCGGATCCCACACGTTGGATCCCGTGATCGAGACCGCGAGCGCGTTTGACCTGCTGAACCGACGGACGGTGCCGCAGGCGCGCACAATCATGTTCGCAACCGTCGCCGGAGCCACGTCCGCCAACGACATCTGCTTTACGAGCTCTACCATCGGAGCTCGATGCGTAACAACCTCGTGGTTTTGAACGCATAGACCGAATCAGAGGTCCGGCGCGCGGCGCGCAACGTTAGGACCCTTCTCACCTGCGAGAACTAGCGTTCTAGACTTGGTCGTCCTTCTTCGCTCCGCAAGGGAGTCGGGAGCGGTCACCGCGAACGCCTTCTCGGTCACGCTTTCGCTCGTCGGCGCCTTCGGCCTCGGCAGCATCTCGGGCGCATTCGCGAACCACTACTTCGCCCAGCGGCGGGAGACCGCCGCCGAGCGTCGCGCCGCGACCGACCGCACCTTCCGGGAAGATCGCGACCAGCTTCTCGAGCTCGGCGACCGCGCCGACGAGCTAAAGCGCGAGCTGGGAGGCACGCGGTCGAACTACATCGCCGACGGGCGCAAGCAGCGCTGGACCCAGACCGAACGGGCTCGAGCCAAGAAGCTCGTCGCGATCCTGGACGAGCGCACCGGCGCGTTCCGCGCAGCGGGACGCGCAATCCACGCGGAACCTGTCTCAAAGGAGGTCGCCTGGATGGTCGAGGTGATGGAGACGGCCCGCGCGGCCCTCACCGAAGGCGAGCCGTCCCCCGCGGTGGAGCTCGTGATCACCGCGCTGATGAATCTCGACAAGACAACGGACGCGTTTCTCCGCGGACGGCGGCTACCTCAAAACGATCTCCGAAAAGCATGGCCCGCCGGGCGACCAGCCGGAACCGGAGCCGACCGCAGCAAGAGTGCGTTCCTCGGCCGCGTCGCCGAGAGCAGGCGACAGATCCGGCAGGAGCGAGTCAGATCCCTTATGCGGAACAGGCCCTCGATTCAGCCTCGGGCAGCAGGGACACAGCCGCGCCGACGCCCGCCACCGCCGAGCGCGGGCTAACCGGGAGAAGTAGCGTGACCTGGGCGAGCGGTTGCTCTTTGGCCGGTTCGGAACGGTGGCCCGTTGTTGGCCGTCGGGCTTGACTTCGCTTTGCGCCGCTTGGGCCGGAGACAGCCACAGTGCGGGGCTCGTGGCGCTGATCGCCGCGGTGCGGCCCGCACCCAGCCGGGAACCGAGCAACAACGCGCCGTAGCCACCCATCGACCATCCGAGGAACCCCACCCGGGAGGTATCCAAGCCTTGGTCGGCCAGCATGGGGACGAATTCGTCGAGCACCATGGCACCGGGGTCGTCGCCCGACGCTCGCTTGTGCCAGTAGTTGTCGCCGCCGTCGACTGCGGCCACCGCGAAAGGCGGAGCGCCGGTTCCGCTCCCGGCCGCCAAGAGGTTCTCCACGTTGAACGCCGACATCACGGCGGTTGCGTCACTCCACCTGCCGTGGAGCAGGATCACAGGCCGCAGCGGCCCCGTCGCGCCCGGTGGCCGGGCGATCGCCCAGTTCGTCGGCCGGCCGCCGCGCGCGGCCGACTCGAAGGATCCGGTCACGTACGTAGGGGCGGTGGTGCTCGCAGGCTTGGGCGGCGGTGGCGGCTGAGCCGTCGCGTCGGGTGCGCATCCGCCCAGCGCACCGGCGGCGGCGCCTACCCCGAGGAGGAGCGCCGCGCGGCGGCTGATGTGCGGCATGCGGGCCATTGTGCCATCGGGGTGCGTCGCGGCCGTTCGGCGCAAGCACGAGCACCGAGCCGACATTCCTGTGTAGAGCCTTAAGCTTGGCCGAAAGCCCTATACCGCAGGACCGTTGCTGGCAGCATGCAAGGCGTGACGGCAGCAGCCACTCCCAAAGGAGAACGGCGACGGTTCGCGCTGGTCAGCGCGGCGGCCGACTTGCTGTGCGAAGGCGGGTTCGACGCCGTCCGACACCGCGCCGTCGCGCGTCGCGCCGGGCTTCCACTCGCCTCCACCACGTACTACTTCTCCTCGTTGGACGACCTCATCGCCAAGGCCGTCGAACACGTCGGCATCCGCGAGGCTCAGCAGCTGCGCGAGCGCGTGGATATGTTGTCGCGGCGTCGCCGCGGTGCGGAGTCGACGGCCGACGTCCTGGTGGACCTTCTGGTGGGTGACGGTCCGGGAAGCCGGGTTTCGGAGCAGTTGATCTCGCGCTACGAGCGCTACATCGCGTGTGCCAGGCAGCCGCGGCTGCGCGATGCCCAACGCCAAATCATGAAGCAGCGCACCGACGCCGTCGTCGAGGTGGTCGAGCGGTCCGGCCGTGCGGTGCACGCGGAGCTGCTGACGGCGCTGGTGTGCGCCGTCGACGGAGCCGTCGTGGCCGCGCTCGTCGGCGTCGGCGAGGGGCCACGCGCGACGGCCCGCGCGACGTTGATCGACGTCATCGACGTGCTGGCTCCGACGACGGAGTTCGAACCCGCCCCTTGAGCCTGCCGGTGGGTTCACCTGCGTGACTGACGGGTAGTCACACGGGGGAGGCGTGATGGAGCAGACGACGGCGGTCGCCGAACAACCGGAACTCAAGCGGGTGATGGGGCCCGGGCTGCTGCTGCTGTTCGTGGTCGGCGACATCCTCGGCACCGGCGTGTACGCGCTCACGGGACAGGTCGCCGCGGAAGTCGGTGGCGCGGCGTGGCTTCCATTCCTGGTGGCCTTCCTGATCGCGACGGTCACCGCGTTCAGCTATCTGGAACTCGTCACCAAGTACCCCCAGGCCGCTGGCGCAGCGCTGTACGCGCACAAGGCTTTCGGCATTCACTTCGTCACGTTCCTGGTGGCGTTCATAGTCATGTGCTCGGGCATCACGTCGGCGTCGACGGCGTCGCGGGTGTTTGCGTCCAACTTCTTGAAGGGCTTCGACCTTCCTTGGGGCACAGTCGGATTGGTCGTGCTCGCATTGCTGTTCATGACGCTGCTAGCGCTGGTGAACTTTCGCGGCGTCGGCGAGAGCGTGAAGCTCAACGTCGTCCTCACCATCGTCGAGATCACCGGACTGGCGCTGGTGATCCTCGTTGGGCTGTGGGCGTTCACGCAGGGCGGCGACGTCGACTTCTCCCGGGTGGTCGCGTTCGAGACGGCTGACCAGAAGAACACGTTCGTCGCCGTCACCGCGGCGACGTCCTTGGCCTTCTTCGCGATGGTGGGCTTCGAGGACTCGGTGAACATGGCCGAGGAGATCAAGGACCCGGTCCGAGTGTTCCCCAAGGTGTTACTCGGCGGGCTCACCATTGCCGGAGTGGTCTACGTCGTGGTCTCGATCGTCGCGGTGGCGCTGGTTCCGATCGGCGTGCTCGAGGCCAGCGACACCCCGCTGGTCGAGGTGGTCAAGGCGGGGGCGCCGGGGCTGCCGATCGAAAAGATCCTGCCGTTCATCACCATGTTCGCGGTGTCCAACACTGCGCTGATCAACATGCTGATGGCGAGCCGGTTGATCTATGGCATGGCGCGCCAGCACGTGCTGCCATCGGTGCTCGGCACCGTCCACCCGACGCGACGGTCGCCGTGGGTGGCGATCGTGTTCACCACGTTGATCGCGTTCGGAGTGATCCTCTACGTCACCGCGTTCGCCGCGGAGAGCGCCATCGACATCCTCGGCGGCACCACGTCGTTGCTGCTTCTTTCGGTGTTCGCTGTCGTCAACGTCGCCGTGCTGGTGTTGCGTCGTGACGTCCGCGAAGACGGCAGCCACTTCAAGACGCCGACTGCACTGCCGGTCATCGGCTTCGTGGTGTCGCTGTACCTGGTGACTCCACTGTCCGGCCGTCCGTCGATGCAGTACGTACTGGCCGGCATTCTCGTCCTCGTCGGCATCGCGCTTTTCGGCGTCACCACACGAGTCAACAAACAGCTCGGCATCCGTGGGCCGGGCATCACGGATCCCACTCATCTGGGGGACGCTCCCGACTGACGCGTATACCGTCATCGGCATGCCACGGGCTCGGTGTGGGTCACGATGAACCGCTCCCACATATTGACGCTGCACTGCGCCGACCGCCCAGGCATCGTCAGCGCAGTCACGACGTCGTTGTTCGAATCGAACTGCAACATCACCGACGCTCAGCAGTTCAACGACGAGCTCTCCGGCGAGTTCTTCGCGCGCATCGAATTCAGGGCTCTAGCCGACGATTTCGACTCCGGCCCGCTCGCGGCGGTGCTCGCCGCGCTGGGAGCCGAGTGGACATTGCGGCCGAGCGACTACCGGATGCGTGTGCTGATCCTGGTGTCCACGCTCGACCACTGTCTGGTGGATCTGCTTTATCGTTGGCGCACAGCCGATCTCAACATGGAGATCGTCGCCGTCGTGTCCAACCATCCGATCGACGCCTTTGAGCACGTGAACTTCGGCCCCGTGCCGTTTCACTACCTCCCAGTCACGGCGGACTCGAAGGCGGGCCAAGAAGCTCAGCTCATCGGGCTGGTGCGGGATTACGGTGTCGACCTCGTCGTGCTGGCTCGGTACATGCAGATTCTGTCCGACGAACTGAGCGCCGAACTTGCCGGGAAGGCCATCAACATCCACCACTCATTCCTCCCTGGGTTCAAGGGGGCGCGGCCCTACCACCAGGCCCACGCCCGCGGTGTCAAGCTCATCGGCGCCACCGCTCATTACGTCACCGCGGAACTCGACGAAGGACCGATCATCGTCCAAGACGTCGAACCCGTCTCGCATCGCGATACCCCCGAACAGCTCGTCAGAAAGGGACGCGACATCGAGCGACGGGTCCTTGCTGCCGCGGTGCACTATCACCTCACCGGGCGAGTCCTGCTCAACGGCCGCACCACCGTCGTGTTCCGGGATTGACGAACTAGGGGCGAGGAAGCCGTTCCAACCTGTTCTGCAACAGGTCCTTTCGATGCGCATTGCCGTGCAGGTCTAGATAGCGCTGTCCGAAGACGGCCAGCAGCACGTCGTCGAGGCGGCGTACCGCACCCGCCGGGTAGCGATAACCCATCCTCAGGTTGATCGCGTCATCGTCGACGCCGTCGAGCACCGTAGTCAGCTCGTCCAGCGAGGTGATGCCGAGTTCGAGAAGCAGCCCGGAGATCCAGCCGTAGTGGTCGGTACGTGACCACCCGGCGTCGGCGTACCGGTTGCCCAGATACGTCGCCAGCACCGGGGTGGTGATCCGTGGGTCGGACTCGTCGTCCGATTCCTCGCCGACCATGGTGGTGCGCAGGCGTTCGCGGATGGCGGTGAATTCGCCGTCGGCGAGTTCCAGCAGCCCGGCCGCCAGCGTGAACCGCCGATCCAGGTCGGGGGCGTGCTCGGCGGGTATCGAACCCTTGTAGCGGATGTCGTGTTCGAACTCCGCCCACGCGTGCTGCAGCACGGTGCGGACCTGGATCGACGCAGGTTGCTGCTCGCCCTCCACCCCGACCAACAGGTGCCGGCTCGCGTAGCCCCAACGGCCTTCGCGCGCGGTCTCGAGACCCATGTCTCGGTCCTCGAGCAGCCGCATCTCGTCGGCGAGCAGCCTGGCGACCGCGTCGACGTCGGCCCGCAGGTAGGTGATGACCCGCAACCCGATCTGGTCGGTGATCTCCACCAGTGGCTCGCTGAAGATGGGTCGCTCGTCGTTCGCGCGTACGGCCTTGGCCGCGAACGATTCGACGCTCTTGGTCCGCGCCGTGATGCTCAGGTAGTTGATGCCCGCGTCGTCGAGCAACGCCGTCACCAAGTGCAGATAGTGGTCGGTGGACGCGACCAGAGCGGGGCGCCGGGCCGCGTACTCGGCGACGGCGGTCCGCGCTGCGGCGGCGGGTCGGTCCGCCGGTTGAGGAGTCAGGCCCGCGGGCAGCGTCGGCGTCACGATGTACCCGGTGTCGGAGTCGCCGTAAATGGTCACGTCGTCGGGTCGACGGTGCGCGTACAACGCGACGTAGGCGCAGAGCACGGCGTCGACCGGATCCTCGACCCGGCGCAGCTCGCTCTTTCGGGTGGCTGTTTCGGCCGCGCGCCTGAGCCGCTGCCAGTCGTCGTTCGATGTGACGTGCAGGGGTGGGTCGGCGTCCTTCATGCCGTCGATCAGATCCATCAACCGCAACAGTTCCGACCGCAACCGCTCGATGTCGCGGCCCTTCTTGTCCTTGTACTTCAGTGTCCGGCCCAGCCGGAACAGCGCGATCGAGGCAGCGTGCGGGTAGACCTCCAGTGCGCGGCGGGGGCGTTCCGAGTGCGGGTCGAGGTCGAGCTCCAGCGCGGCGGCGAGGCGCCCGCCCCGGGTGCCGTCGGCGAACTCGGGCTTCCCGGTGTTGGAAGGGTGCGCGCCGGACTGGAAGGAGCGGAAGTCCTTGTTCAGGGCCGCTTCGCACGGCCTGTTGCCGGTCGGATTGGTGACGATCAAAGGTGCGTCGATGCCGACCACGCAGGCACCGTCGACGAAGGGCCTGATCGCCTTCAGAATGCTCGCGTCGTCCGTCTGGGCTGAGACGTGCACGAGCGCGCCGACGTCGTCGACGACGGCGACGCCCGTCGGCTTCTTTTGCCCCCACGCGAGGTCGAGTCCCACGAAGTACACGACGATTAGCTTGCCTCACCCGGGTCGTAAGCTGTGTATTCGTGACTGTCCCCTCGGTGATCCCCGACGTCCTGGCCAACCGATACGCCAGCGACGAGATGGTGGCGATCTGGTCACCCGAGGCCAAGATCGTGGCCGAACGCAGGCTATGGCTCGCGGTGCTCCGCGCGCAGGCCGAGCTCGGCGTCCGGGTGCCCGACGGTGTCCTCGCCGACTACGAGGCGGTTATCGCCGACGTAGACCTGGCGTCGATCGCGGCCCGCGAGCGGGTGCTGCGGCACGACGTCAAGGCGCGCATCGAGGAGTTCAACGCGCTCGCCGGCCACGAACACGTGCACAAGGGCATGACGAGCCGCGACCTCACCGAGAACGTCGAGCAACTCCAGATCCGGCAGTCGATGGAACTGGTGCACTCCCACGGCGTGGCGGTGGTGGCGCGGCTGGCCGAACGGGCGGAGCTATATCGCGACCTGGTGATGGCGGGGCGCAGTCACAACGTCGCGGCGCAGGCGACCACGCTGGGCAAGCGGTTCGCCTCGGCGGCCGAGGAGATGATGCTCGGGCTCATCCGATTGTCCGAACTCATCAACCGCTACCCGCTGCGCGGGATCAAGGGGCCGATGGGTACCGCGCAGGACATGCTGGATCTGTTCGACGGCGACACCGTCAAGCTGGACGCGCTCGAGCACCGCATCGCCGACTTCCTGGGTTTCAAAACGGTTTTCACCAGCGTCGGGCAGGTGTACCCGCGTTCACTGGACCACGAAGTCGTCTCCGCGCTCGTCCAACTCGGCGCCGGTCCGTCGTCGCTGGCACACACCATCCGGTTGATGGCGGGGCACGAGCTCGTCACCGAGGGCTTCGCGCCGGGACAGGTCGGCTCGTCGGCGATGCCGCACAAGATGAACACCCGCTCGTGCGAGCGCGTGAACGGACTGCAGGTGGTGTTGCGCGGGTACGGGTCGATGGCGGCCGAACTCGCAGGCGCGCAATGGAACGAGGGAGACGTGTTCTGCTCGGTGGTGCGCCGGGTGGCGCTGCCGGATGCGTTCTTCGCCATCGACGGGCAGATCGAGACGTTCCTCACGGTGCTCGATGAATTCGGCGCCTATCCCGCGGTCATCCAACGCGAGCTGGACCGCTATCTTCCGTTCCTGGCTACCACGCGGATTCTGATCGCGGCCGTGCGTGCAGGCATCGGGCGGGAGACCGCGCACGAGGTCATCAAGGAGCACGCGGTCGCCGTCGCGCTGGCGATGCGCGAGCATGGTCTGGAGCCCGACCTGCTGGACCGGCTGGCCGCCGATCCGCGTCTGCCGCTCGATCGGGCGGCCCTCGACGCGGCGCTGGCGGACAAGCAGGTGTTCACGGGTGCCGCGGGGGATCAGGTCGATCGCGTGGCCGCGGCCGTCGAGGAGCTCGTCGACCGGTATCCCGAAGCGGCCAAGTACACCTCGGACGCCATTCTGTGACCCAGGGCGCTCTTTCGGCGGTTGACTTCACCGATCTGGACAACTTCGCTTCGGGATTCCCGCACGACCTGTTCGCGGTGCATCGTCGCGAGGCGCCGGTCTACTGGCACGAACCCACCGAGCACACGCCGGACGGCGAGGGGTTCTGGTCGGTCGCCACCTACGCGGAAACACTTGCGGTGTTTCGTGATCCGGAGACGTACTCGTCGGTGACGGGTGGGTCCCGGCCGTTTGGCGGCACGTTGCTGCAGGACCTGTCGATCGCCGGTCAGGTACTCAACATGATGGACGATCCGCGGCACTCGCAGCTGAGGCGGTTGGTCAGTTCGGGTCTGACGCCGCGGATGATCCGCCGCGTCGAGAATGATCTGCGGGCACGCGCGCGCCGACTGCTCGACTCCGTGCAGCCGGGGGTGCCGTTCGACTTTCTGGTGGACGTCGCCGCCGAACTGCCGATGCAGATGATCTGCATTCTGCTGGGAGTGCCGGAGTCCGAACGACATTGGCTTTTCGAGGCGATCGAGCCGCAATTCGACTTCGGCAGGGCCCGCAGCGCGTCGGTGGGGCAGTTGTCGGCCGAGGAGGCCGGATCGCGGATGTATGCCTACGGTCAGGAACTGATCGCCTCCAAGCGATTGGCGCCGACCGACGACATGCTGTCGGTCGTCGCCAACGCGGCGCTCGACGACTCCGACGCGCCTGCGATGTCCGACCTGGAGCTATACCTGTTCTTCAGTCTGCTCTTCAGTGCAGGCGCCGAGACCACCCGTAATTCGGTGGCGGGCGGATTGCTGGCGTTGATCGACCATCCCGGCCAGATGCGCTTGCTGCGAACAGATTTGGACCTGTTGCCGACTGCGATCGAGGAGATGGTGCGGTGGACGTCGCCGTCGCCCTCGAAGCGGCGGACGGCTACCCGAGCCGTCGAGTTGGGTGGCTGCGCCATCGCGGCCGGGCAGAAGGTGCAGATCTGGGAGGGCTCGGCCAACCGCGATGATTTGGTGTTCGCCGACGCTGACGTCTTCGACGCTACCCGTAAACCCAATCCCCACTTGGGTTTCGGCCAAGGCGTGCACTACTGCCTTGGTGCGAACCTCGCGCGGCTGGAACTGAAGGTGCTGTTCGAGGAGCTGCTGACGAGGTTCTCGTCGGCTCAGCTGGTCAAGCCGGTCGAGTGGACCCGCAGCAACCGGCACACCGGCATCCGACACCTCGTCGTCTCCCTTTCCTAGCGACTTGTGCGCGGTTTTCTGGGCTCACCCCCGACTAGCGCGCCGAAATCGCACGTTTCACCTCGGCGACGACCCGCTCGGGATACTCGGTGAGGTCGAGCCAGGTGAACCTGAGCACTTGCCACCCCGCCAACGTGATGACGTTCTGGCGGATCCGGTCCCGTTGGAAGTCGTCGGCGTCGCTGTGAAAGGCAAGGCCGTCGATTTCAATCGCGATCTTCGGACCGGTGAAGGCGAAGTCGACCTCGTATCCGGCGACGGGGTGGTTCGCTTTCCAACCCGTGATGCCGGCTCTGGTGAGCAGTCGGGCGAAAGTTCGTTCGGCCTCGGATCGCGTGCCGTCGCGCGCGGCTTGCAGTAGCCGGCGTGCCGCGGGCGACCCGTACCTGCCCTTGTTTCGAAGGTGAGCGGCCCACAACGCTCGCAGGTCGGTGTGACGTTGGAGCGCCGAGTCCATCAAGCTCGATCCGCCGCCTCGACTTACCGCCGCTTCCACCACCGTGAGCGGCAGGTTGGTAACTCGCAATCCCTGTCGCTCTATGACGTCGGTCGTGTCGAGGTCTCGCCGGCGGACCCGGCAGCCGGGGTGGCGACGTCCATGGCTGTTCCGTGGCACTGTCACCTCGACTACGTCGGGTGAGAATTTCGTCAAGTTCAGCCACCATGCCGCGGCGAGGCCGCTCGCCGTGGCTCGTGCGCCATGGCCCCAGACGGCGGCTCGTATCCGTGCGGCATCCGTAAACGGTCGGTCGTCGACGAAATACACGCCCCGGGCACATCGCCGCCAGTGTCCTGAGCGGACGCGCCACTCGACAGCGTCGTAGCTCAGCCCACTCGCTTGAGCCTGGGCCATGGTGATCACGCCATCATGACGACGGAGCAGGTCATCGAGCACGTATCAAACGACGCAACGGCGGATGCGCCGGTTCCATTTGCGCGATTTCGGCGCGGCATTCGGGGCTGAACGCGGATTAGCGCGCCGAAATCACTGGTGGCGGCGGGTGACCCCGGCTGAGCGAAGCTCCAGGTCAGCCAGACCGCGCACGGCGACCGCATCGTCACGGCGCCAGGCGTTCACGGGGTCGATGCTGACCCCCATCAGTTTCGCCAGTGGACGGTTGGCCAGCGCGCGTAGCGCCAGTAGCTGCTCACCCGCCGGCGTCGCGGCCAAGGCCAGCACCGTCCACTTGCGCCGGAAGAACCGCACCCGCAGATACAGCCACGGCATCGCCACCGCCAGGATCGGCGGCGCGGCGACCGCGAACGCCAGCACCCAGGCCAGCCAGCTGGCGGTCGTGTCCAGGCTCTGACCGGCACCCGCGATGTCCAGCGCGGCGCCGCTGGCCGCGCGCAGCGGCTTGCTCAACGCATCGCCCAGCAGCGGAAAGTCGTCGACGCTGTCACCCGCGGAGTTCAGATTGCCCGCGACACCGGTGGCTCCGCCCTGCACTTGCCTGCCGACCTCCGCGATGGCGGAGATCGCGGTGTGGACGGCCATGCCGACCAGCACCCACACGGCGCCCCACACCACGATGACGAAATCACTGACCAATTGCGCCAGCAGTCGCCCGGGAGTGGTGGCGTACGGGACGTAGCGAGAACTCATGTGCTCGATCCCAGCAGATAGTCTTGCGCGATGCGTCCCGCTTTGACCGACTACCAACATCTGGCCAGCGGCAAGGTTCGTGAGCTCTACCGGATCGACGACGACCACCTGCTGTTCGTCGCCAGCGACAGGATCTCCGCCTTCGACTACATCCTGGCTAGCGAGATCCCGGACAAGGGTCGCATCCTCACGGCGATGAGCGTGTTCTTCTTCGACTTTCTCGAGCAGGCGGTGCAAGCGCCCAACCACCTCGCGGGTCCTGCCGACGACGAGCGCATTCCCGAAGCCGTGCTCGGCCGCGCGCTCGTGGTGCGCCAGTTGGAAATGCTGCCGGTGGAGTGCGTCGCCCGTGGTTACCTCACCGGATCGGGGATCATCGACTACCGCAAGACGGGTCAGGTGTGCGGCATTCCGTTACCGGAGGGGCTCACCGAGGCCAGCAAGTTCGCCGAGCCACTATTCACCCCTGCGACGAAAGCCGAACTGGGACAGCACGACGAGAACATCTCGTTCGACGATGTCGTCGAGCTAGTCGGGGTGGACCGTGCGACGCAATTGCGGGACCGGACTCTCGAGGTGTACGTGGCCGCCGCGGCGCACGCGCTGACCAAGGGAATCATCATCGCGGACACCAAGTTCGAGTTCGGGGTCGACGAGAAGGGCACACTGGTGCTGGCCGACGAGGTGTTCACTCCCGACTCGTCGCGGTACTGGCCTGCCGACACGTATCAGGAAGGCGTCGTGCAACCCAGCTTCGACAAGCAGTTCGTTCGCAACTGGCTGACGGGACCCGACTCGGGCTGGGACCGCGGTGGTGACACGCCGCCGCCTGCGCTGCCGCCCGACGTGGTCGCGGCCACCAGGTCCCGTTACATCGAGGCTTACGAACGCATTTCGGGCCTGTCCTTCGCCGATTGGATCGACGCATGACCACTCAACCGCCGATCGCCAAGCGTACGAATCACCTTCGCGAACACCACGGAGACGTCTTCACCGATCCGTACGAGTGGTTGCGCGACAAGTCGGATCCCGAGGTCATCGGCTACCTGGAGGCGGAGAACGCGTACACGGAGCAGCAGACCGAGGTTTTGGCGCCGCTGCGGCAGGCCATCTTCGACGAGATAAAGGCGCGCACCAAGGAGACGGATCTGTCGATTCCGACGCGCCGCGACGACTGGTGGTACTACGGCCGCAGCTTCGAGGGCAAGCAGTACGGAGTGCAATGTCGTTGCCCGGTAGGCGATCCCGACGACTGGACGCCTCCCGAGTTCGACGAGACCACGGAGATCCCCGGAGAACAGGTACTGCTCGACGAGAACGTCGAGGCCGAGGGGCACGACTTCTTCGCGTTGGGAGCGGCTTCGATCAGCCTGGACGGTGACACGCTGGCATACTCCGTCGACGTCGTCGGTGACGAGCGATACACGCTGCGGTTCAAGGACCTACGCACCGGCCAGCTATACGACGACACCATCGCGGGCATCGGTTCTGGGGTCACCTGGGCGGCCGACGGTCGTACGGTCTATTACGTCACGGTCGATGACGCATGGCGTCCCGACACCGTTTGGCGTCACCGGATCGGTGCGGGATTGCCCGCCGAGAAGGTCTATCACGAAGCAGACGAGCGGTTCTGGGTCTCGGTCGGCCGCACGCGAAGCAACAAGTTCGTGTTCATCGCCGCGGGAAGCTCGGTGACCACGGAAGTGTTCTACGGCGACGCCGCGGACGCCGAGACACTGTTCACCTCAATCCTGCCGCGCCGCGACCTCGTCGAGTACTCGGCCGATCACGTGGTCGTCGGTGGCGAGGACCGATTCCTCATCCTGCACAACGACGGTGCCGAGAACTTCACGCTCGTCGAGGCTCCGGTGAGCGACCCCGCTGCGTTCCGTACGCTCATTCCACACCGCGACGACGTCCGGCTCGACGCCGTCGACACGTTCGAGCATCACGTGGTCGTGAGCTACCGCAGCGAGGCCCTGCCCCGCATCCAGCTGTGGCCGATCTACCCGGACGGCAACTACGGGCATCCCGAGGACATCACCTTCGAGACCGAGCTGACGTCGTGCGGCTTGTCGGCCAATCCCAACTGGTCATCGCCGCGGCTGCGCGTGGGCACGACGTCATTCGTGGTCCCGGTGCGCATCTACGACATCGACCTGGCGACCGGGGAGCGCATGCTGCTACGCGAACAGCCGGTGCTGGGCGACTACCGTCCCGAGGAGTACGTCGAGCGCCGTGACTGGGCCGAAGCGCCGGACGGCGTGCGAGTTCCGATCTCCATCATTCATCGTGCGGGGCTGCAGTTTCCAGCGCCGGCGATGCTGTACGGCTACGGCGCCTACGAGTCCTGTGAGGATCCGCGGTTCTCGATCGCCAGGCTCTCGCTGCTGGACCGCGGCATGGTCTTCGTCATTGCCCACGTGCGCGGTGGCGGCGAGTTGGGCAGGCCGTGGTACGAGCACGGCAAGCTCTTGGAGAAGAAGAACACCTTCACCGACTTCATCGCAGTGGCAAAGCATCTCATCGCCACAGACGTAACCCGGGCCGAGCAGATGGTGGCGCTCGGCGGTAGCGCGGGCGGCCTCCTGATGGGTGCGGTGGCCAACATGGCACCGGAACTCTTCGCGGGCATCCTGGCGCAGGTGCCCTTCGTCGACGCGCTGACGACGATCCTGGATCCGTCGCTACCGCTCACCGTCACGGAGTGGGACGAGTGGGGCAACCCGCTTGCCGACGAACACGTGTACCACTACATGAAGTCGTACACGCCGTATGAGAACGTCGAAGCCAAGGAGTATCCGGCCATCCTCGCGATGACGTCGCTCAACGACACCAGGGTGCACTACGTCGAGCCGGCGAAATGGGTTGCCGCACTTCGGCACGCTCAGCTTGGTCTGGCGAACGGCAACACTCAGGTCCTGTTGAAGACCGAGATGACCGCCGGCCACGGTGGGATCAGCGGACGTTACGAACGATGGAAGGAAGCGGCGTTCCAGTACGCCTGGGTGCTAGCCACTGCAGACCGCGACCACCACGGCAGCGGCCAGGTAGACCACCTCTTCCGAGGTCCGAACGGATAACCGCGAGTTCATCGACTTGGGCGGGTTGGGCATCCGCGCCGCATGGACGTTGGCGGGGAACATCGCCAACATCAGCAGGAGCAGACAGATCGCCGCAGCGACGCGGGTGGGCGGGTACAGCAGCCCGGCGCCCCCGAGCAGTTCCAGCCCGCCGGTGATGGTCACCAGCAGGCCGGGAGCGGGTAGCCGAGGCGGCACGATCGCGATCATGTCGCGCCGCATGCCGGGCGTGAAGTGCGCCACCCCGGTCATCGTGAACATCACCGCGAGTCCTACCGCGATCGCCTGCGGCCAGCCGTCGACGTAGTCGACGCCCAGCCATCCGCTCAGACGCGCTACGAGGCTGCCCAGGATCAGTGCAAGCAGCACGGCCACGAGACTCTCCTTCAATCTAGCCAGCGACAAGATGACGGTATCAACAATCTGGTCGGTGTCAAGATTCCCAGCTATGCTGGGGCGGTGAGCAGGGACTCCTATCACCACGGCGACCTCAAGACGGTGATTCTGAGCCAGGCCGCGGCGCTGGTGGCCGAACGCGGTGCCGACGGGATCTCGCTGCGCGAACTCGCCCGCGCGGCCGGCGTCTCGCACGCCGCCCCTGCTCATCACTTCACCGATCGGCGCGGACTGTTCACTGCGCTGGCCACCGAAGGGTTTCAACTACTGACAGCCGCGCTCACCGATTCAAGGCCCAAGTTCATCGACGCCGCTCGCGCATACGTGCGGTTCGCCCTCGACCATCCCGGCCACTACGCGGTGATGTGGGACAAGTCGCTCTACGACGACACCGACGCCGCGGCTCGTCGCGGCCGAGACCGCCGCGAGCGCGGAGCTCGGCCGCGGCGTCGAGACACTCACCGACCCCAAGGCCAAGGCCGACCCCGACGGCGCGGCGCTCGCGGCTTGGTCACTGGTACATGGCTTTTCACTGCTATGGCTCAACGGTGCGGTGGACACGGCAGCCGATCCGATCGACGCCATCGAGCGCCTCGCCCTGATACTGTTCGACGGCTAGCGTACCGTCACCCGCATGACGCAGTCCGTGACCGACATCGCCCTGACCACCCTCGACGGCAAGCCGACCACACTGGCCGAATTGTCCGACGGCGCAACGCTGGTCGTCAACGTCGCCTCCAAGTGTGGGCTGACCCCCCAATACGCGGCGTTGGAGAAGCTGGCACAGGACTACGGCAACCGCGGCCTCACCGTCGTGGGCGTCCCCTGCAACCAGTTCATGGGTCAGGAACCGGGAACCGCGGACGAGATCCAGGAGTTCTGCTGGACGACGTACGGTGTGACGTTCCCACTGCTGGAGAAGACCGACGTGAACGGGGCCGACCGTCACCCGCTGTACGCAGAGCTGACCAAGGCTGCCGACGCCGAGGGCGAGTCGGGCGACATCCAGTGGAACTTCGAGAAGTTCCTGCTTGCGCCCGGCGGCGAGGTGGTCAATAGGTTTCGCCCCCGCACCGAGCCCGACGCCCCCGAGGTGATCAGCGCCATCGAGGCCCTACTGCCCCGATAGTCACGAACACCGGATCGTCAACTTCTGCCCACGTGTCCGAAACCGTTGGGACACCTGACGTTGCCATACTGCGGGTGTGGGAGCACTGATCGTCTCGATCTCCGGGATCAGAGACCGCACGCTTGACGAGGTCGCCGCGTTTCGCGCCGAACTCGCGGCCCGCAACGTGCCGGCCTCCCTGCTGGTCGCGCCGCGCCTGAAGGGCGGCTACCGGCTCGACGGGGATCCGGCGACGGTCGAATGGCTGATCCGCCAGCGCAGTACCGGTGACGCCGTGGTGCTGCACGGATTCGACGAGGCGGCCACCAAGAAGCTCCGCAGCGAGTTCGCGACGCTGCAGGCCCACGAGGCCAATCTGCGATTGATGGGCGCCGACCGCGTGCTCGAACAGTTGGGTCTGCGCACCCGGCTGTTCTCGGCGCCGGGGTGGACCGTCTCACAAGGCACTGTCACCGCGCTGCCGCGCAACGGTTTCCGGCTACTGGTCGGACTCAGCGGGATCACCGACCTCGTGCGAAGGACGACGGTGCGGGCGCGAGTGCTCGGCATCGGCGAGGGCTTCCTCACCGAGCCGTGGTGGTGCCGCACTCTGGTCCTGTCAGCCGAGCGCACCGCGCGGCGGGCGGGCATCGTGCGTGTCGCGGTATCGGCGGGGCAGCTGCGCCGGACAGGCCCGCACCAGGCGCTGCTCGACGCCGTCGATCTGGCGCTGATGCATCACTGCACGCCGGCGGTGTACCGGTGGGAGCCGAACAACGCACTGACCGACGCCGCCTGACCCACGCGGTCTAACGTGGCGTCATGGCGGACGTCATCGTGGTCGGAGCGGGACTGGCCGGGCTGGTCGCCGCATGCGAGGTGATCGACAAGGGCCGCTCGGTGCTCATCGTCGACCAGGAAAGCTCCGCCAACCTCGGCGGGCAGGCCTTCTGGTCGTTCGGCGGGCTGTTCTTCGTCGACAGCCCCGAACAGCGCAGGCTGGGCATCCACGACAGCCACGAACTCGCGCTGCAGGACTGGCTGGGCACCGCCGGCTTCGACCGTCCCGAGGACCACTGGCCCCGGCAGTGGGCCCACGCCTACGTGGACTTCGCGGCGGGCGAGAAGCGCAGCTGGCTCCGCGAGCGCGGGCTGCAGACGTTCGCGCTCGTCGGCTGGGCGGAACGCGGCGGTTACGACGCACGCGGACACGGCAACTCGGTTCCGCGGTTCCACATCACCTGGGGGACCGGGCCCGCCATCGTCGACGTGTTCGCGCGTCGGCTCTTGGACCATCCGAAGGTGCGCTTCGCACATCGCCACCGCGTCGACCAGCTCATCACCGAAGGTGGCGCAGTTACCGGGGTGCGTGGCGCGGTGCTGGAGCCGACGTCGGCCGCGCGCGGGGTGGCGTCGTCGCGAACCGCTCTCCGCGACTTCGAGTTTCGCGCCCAGGCCGTCATCGTGGCCAGCGGTGGCATCGGCGGCAACCACGACCTGGTGCGCAAGAACTGGCCTGCCCGAATGGGCCGGGTGCCCGGCCAACTGCTCAGTGGGGTACCCGCACACGTCGACGGGCGGATGCTCGCGATCGGCGAAGCCGCGGGCGCCCACCTCATCAACGGGGACCGGATGTGGCACTACACCGAGGGCATCACCAACTACGATCCGATTTGGCCCAAGCACGGTATCCGCATACTGCCCGGACCGTCGTCGATGTGGCTCGACGCGACTGGAAGGCGTTTGCCCGCACCGCTTTACCCCGGCTTCGACACACTCGGCACGCTCGAGTACATCGCCAAGACGGGGTACGACTACACCTGGTTCGTGCTGAACGCCCGAATCATCGCCAAGGAGTTCGGGCTGTCCGGCCAGGAGCAGAATCCCGACCTGACCAACCGCAGCATTCGTCAGGTGCTGGCCCGCATCAGGCCAGGCGCCCCGGGGCCAGTCCAGCGCTTCGTCGACAGCGGCGTCGACTTCGTCACGGCGGACTCGCTGCGGGAGCTGGTCACCAAGATGAACGCGGTGCCCGACGTCGAACCGCTGGACTACGACGTGGTGGAGGTCGAGGTCACCGCACGGGACCGCGAGGTGGCCAACAAGTACACGAAGGACAGTCAACTCACCGCGATCCGCGGGGCGCGCAACTACTTCGCCGAACGGGTCAGCCGCGTCGTCGCGCCCCATCGGATCACGGATCCGAAGGCAGGCCCGCTGATCGCGGTGAAGCTTCACATCCTCACCCGGAAGTCGTTGGGCGGCTTGGAGACCGACCTCGACTCTCGCGTGCTGCGGCCCGACGGACGGGTGCTCGACGGACTCTACGCGGCGGGTGAGGCGGCCGGCTTCGGGGGCGGCGGGGTCCACGGGTATCGCTCGCTCGAGGGCACGTTCCTTGGCGGGTGCGTGTTCTCCGGCCGCGCGGCTGGCCGGGCCGCCGCGCGTGACGTCGGTTAGGGCAGGTCGACCGTCGTCGTTTCGGATCCCTAGAAATCCGTGCCGTTCTCCTCGACGAGCACCCGGAAGTCGGTGTCGGTCATCTCCGAGAGCCGGCCGTAGTAGATGCCGCGGGCAGCGGGATCGATGATGCCCTGATGTATCGGCACCGCGCGCGTCGGCGCCACCGCGCGTAGGTAGTCGACGGCCTCGGAGATCTTCATCCACGGGGCCGCCGCGGGTGTGGCCAACACGTCGACGGGCTCGCCCGGGTTGAACAGCGCGTCGCCGGGGTGCATGAGCCGGACCGCGTGGTCGCCATCGCCGATCAGGTACGAGATGTTGTCGATGACCGGAAGGTCCGGGTGGATCACGGCGTGCTTGCCGCCGACCCCGCGCACCGAGAGGTGCCCGACGGAGAACGCATCGCCGACGTTGACCGCCTTCCAGGGTGCGCCCAGCTGCGCGGCGGTCATCGGATCGGCGTACAACGCCGCCTGCGGGTTGGCGTCGAGCAGCGCGGGCAGCCGGGCAGTGTCAGCATGATCGGGGTGCTGGTGGGTGATCAGGATCGCCGACAGACCCGTGATGCCCTCGAAGCCGTGCGAGAAGTTGCCCGGATCGAAGAGCACGCTGGTGTCGCGGCCGCCGTCGGCGTCGGGGAAGCTGGCAAGCAGGCAGGAATGGCCGAAATGCGTGAGTTGCATGGCTCCATTCTGACGCGTGTTTGCGCCGGTAGAGTTGGGCCCGACCGAAAACGCCAGCGAAACCTCTACCGACTCGCAAAGGAGTGCCCGTGGCCCGGGTGATAGTGCACGTCATGCCCAAGGCCGAGATCCTCGACCCGCAGGGCCAGGCCATCGTCGGTGCCCTGGGCAGGCTCGGTCATGCCGGGATCTCGGATGTCCGACAAGGCAAGAGGTTTGAGCTCGAAGTCGACGACGGCGTCCCCGACGAGACGCTCGAGCAGATCGCCGAATCGCTGCTCGCCAACACCGTCATCGAAGACTGGACCGTGCAGAGGGAGTCGGAGTGACCGCGCGCGTCGGGGTGATCACGTTCCCCGGCACCCTGGACGACGTCGACGCCGCGCGCGCTGCCCGCGCGGTCGGGGCCCAGTCCGTGAGCCTGTGGCACGCCGACGCCGATCTGAAGGGCGTCGACGCCGTGATCGTGCCGGGCGGCTTCTCCTACGGCGACTATCTGCGCTGCGGTGCCATCGCGAAGTTCGCTCCGGTGATGGGAGAGGTCGTCGCGGCGGCCGGCCGTGGCATGCCGGTGCTGGGCATTTGCAACGGTTTTCAGGTGCTCTGCGAGACGGGACTGCTGCCGGGCGCGCTGACCCGCAACGCCGGCCTGCACTTCGTGTGCAAGGACATCTGGCTCGAGGTGGCGTCGACTACGTCGGCGTGGAGCAGCCGTTTCGATCAGGGCGCGGACATCCTGGTCCCGCTGAAGTCGGGTGAGGGCCGCTACGTCGCGTCCGCGGATGTACTCGACGAACTCGAGGGCGAGGGGCGGGTGGTGTTCCGTTACCGCGACAACCCCAACGGGTCGCTGCGCGACATCGCGGGGGTCGCTTCGGCCAACGGTCGCGTGGTCGGGCTCATGCCACATCCCGAGCACGCGACCGAGGCCCTGACCGGTCCGTCGGACGACGGGCTCGGCTTGTTCTACTCTGCGCTGGACGCCGTCCTGGCCGCCTAGTCAACGCGCACAAACCGCTAGGCCGCGGGACGGATGGCCTGCGAGCCGCCGCCAACCGTCAGGATCGCGCCGTTGACGTAGCTCGCGGCCGGGGAGGCGACGAACGTCACGACGTTCGCGATCTCGTCGGCCTCTGCCGTGCGACCCAGGGTGGTGGTGCGGCCGAGTCCCTCGATGAGTTCCGTCGACATGTCGGCGGTGCCCTGCGTCTGCGTCGGGCCGGGAGCGACGGCGTTGACCTTCACGCCCGCGGCTCCGAATTCGTCTGCCCACAGCTTGGTCAGCAGTTCGAGTGCGGCCTTGCTGGCACCGTAGATGCCCGCACCCGCGGCGGGGGTCGAGGCCGCGACCGTCGTCACGTTGATCACAGAGCCCTGCCCGCGGGCGACCATGCCGGGCACCAGCTTCTGCACGAGCAGGTACGGCGCGCGCAGGTTGGTGTTCAGCTGGTCGTCGAAGTCGGCGTCGGAGGTCTCGAACGTGGGCGCGAACCGGTAGATGCCGGCATTGTTCACCAGAATGTCGACCGCGCCGGCCTCGTCGGCCAGCCGCCGTACGTCCGCGGCGTCGGAGACGTCGGCGGCGATGAAACGTGCCTTGCCCCCGGCATTTTCGATCTCCTGGACCACCTTGGCGCCGCGCTCGGCGTTGCGGCCATGGACGATGACCTCGGCGCCTTCGGCCGCGAGTTGTTGTGCGATCGCGTGGCCGATGCCTGCGGTCGCTCCGGTGACGAGTGCAATCTTGCCGGTGAGTGTGTTGGTCATGGGACGGTCCTCCTGGCGAAAGTCGAAGCGAAGTTTTCCTTCGATTCGCACAAGTCCCATTACGGACCGTTTATTCCAGAACTGCTACGGGGTGAGTGCGACGGACGCCTCGGCGGTGTAGTTGAGGAAGGTCAGCGTCTCCTGCAGGTACAGCTGGACGGAGTCGGCGTCGTGCGACAGATAGCCGATCGACACGTCGGTGCCCAGCTGCAGGTCGAAGTCGCCGCCGCGGGTCGACAACACGAACGCGCCATCGATCGCGGGCGCCCAGATGATCTCGCCGTCGATCAGCCGGTTGAGGTGCTCGCGGATGGGATAGCCGTGTTCGGTGGTCTCACTGACCTGCGTGTAGACGTCCGCGGACAGCAGCACGCAATACGGCCCGTCCACGCCGGCCAGCCGCAGCTCGGACAGCGCCTGGCTGATCACGTCGCGGATCTCCCGCGGGTCCGCCGGCAGCGCGAGTGCGGGGTTGGAACTCGACTTGCGGATGCCTGCGATCGACGCCGCCTCGTAGCCCTCGAAGATCGCGCGGTCCTCCGCGAACGCCAGCTTCTTCGCGGCGTCCTTCACCGGATCCCAGTCGGAGTCCTGCGAACCGCGCTCCACGTCGTCGATGTCGATCCGTCCGATGGTGAACGGAACCCGCAAACGTACCAGGGGTCGGCTGTCGCGCAGGTGTGCGACGACACCCTCACCCGGCGGGGCCACGTCGACGAGGTGGCCAGTGCTGACCGCCGCCGTCACGGGCCCGCCCGGCTCGCTCACGTCGACGACGCGCCTCCCGGCGATGTGGCGCTTGAAGGTCCGGGTGGCCTCCAATTCGATTTCGGCCCAAGCCTCGTCGGTGATCGGCGCCAGCTCGCGGTAGAGGTTGTTCATTGGGGTTGTCCTTTCAGGCTGCCGATCGCCAGCGAACCGGCGTACGAGGGTGCTGCTGGCTCGCCAAGGAGCGGGCCGGGTTCGTCGGCCTCGTCGCCGGGCAGCCTCGGCGGGTCGTCGAGGAAGTCGGCGGTCGGGGTGAAGAACATGGTGCCCGTCACCGCCTCGGAGAAGTCCAGGATGCGGTCCGTGTTGCCCGGCGGGTCGCCGATGAACATGTTGCGCAGCATCCGCTCGGTCACTGCAGCGGTCCGCGAGTAACCGATGTAGTACGTGCCGAACTCGGCCTTGCCGACCTCGCCGAACGGCATGTTGTGCCGCAGGATCTTCAGCTCGTTGCCGTCGTCGTCCTCGATCACGTTGAGCGCCAGGTGCGAATTGGCCGGTTTCACGTCGTCGTCGAGTTCGATGTCGCCGAGCTTGGTGCGCCCGATTACGCGCTCCTGCTCCTCGGTGGAGAGCGAGTTCCACGACGACATGTCGTGCAGGTAGCGCTGGACGTGGACATAACAACCGCCAGCGAAGTCGGGGTCCTCGGCGCCGATCTGGGTGGCGCTCGCCGCCACGGGACCGTCCGGATTCTCCGTGCCGTCGACGAAGCCCATGAGGTCGCGGTTGTCGAAGAACTTGAAGCCGTGCACCTCGTCGACGACGGTGACCGAGCCCAAGGTGTCGACGAGCTTTCCGGCCAACTCGAAGCAGACGTCCAGGAACTCTGCGCGGATGTGGAAGAGCAGGTCGCCCGGAGTCGAAGGGGCGTTGTGCCGTGGACCGTCCAACGCGATGAACGGATGCAGTTCGGCGGGGCGCGGACCGGCGAACAACCGATCCCACGCATCGGAGCCAATCGAGGTCACCACCGAGAGGTGCTTGGTCGGATCCCGAAAACCGATGGCGCGCACCAGGCCCGAGATATCGGCGAGCGCGTCGTGCACCGACTGCTCGCCGTCCTCGTCGATGGTGGCGACCAGGAAGATGGCCGCCGGAGTGAGCGGCGCCAGCACCGGCTGCGGCAGGGGATCGGGCACAACACTGGACCCTAGCGCGACGGGCGCCGAAAACTCCCGTCAAGATGGAAAGATGCCAGCTAGCCCACATCGCCTGTGTGAGTTCATCGACGCCTCGCCTTCACCGTTTCACGTGTGCGTCACCGTCGCGCAGCGACTGAGCGAGGCGGGCTTCACCGAACTCTCCGAATCGGAGCCGTGGCAGTCGACAGCGGGGGACTGCTTCACCATTCGCGCGGGCTCATTGGTCGCGTGGCGCTCGGCCGACGCCGGTGCCCCGTTCCGGATCGTGGGCGGCCACACCGACAGCCCCAACCTCCGGGTCAAGCAGCATCCCGACCGCTTCGTCAGCGGCTGGCAGGTGGTGGCGCTCGAGCCCTATGGCGGCGCGTGGCTGAACTCGTGGCTCGACCGCGACCTAGGGATCAGCGGGCGACTGTCCGTCCGAGCCGGCAAGAAGGTCGAACACGTGCTCGTCCGAGTCGACGATCCGATCCTGCGGGTGCCGCAACTTGCGATACACCTGGCCGACGATCGCAAGGCGGTCGCGCTGGACCCGCAACGCCACGTCAACGCCGTCTGGGGCGTGGGCGCCGAGGCACGGTCCTTCGTCGGGTACGTGGCCGAGCGTGCCGACGTCGACCCAGACGCCGTGCTGGCCGCCGACCTGATGACCCACGACCTGACCCCGGCGACGCTCGTCGGAGCGCAGCGCGAACTGGTCAGCGCGCCGCGGCTGGACAATCAGGGCACCTGCTACTCCGGGCTGGAGGCGTTCCTGGCCGTCGAACCGCGAGGCCAAGTGCCCGTGTTGGCGCTGTTCGACCACGAAGAGGTCGGCTCGACGTCCGCCCACGGCGCGCAGTCCGAGCTGCTGCTGACGGTGCTCGAACGGATCACCCTGGCCGCGGGCGGCACCCGTGAGGACTTCCTGCGCAGGTTGCCCGGGTCGATGGTGGCCTCGGGCGACATGGCGCACGCCACCCACCCCAACTACCCCGACCGGCACGAGCCGGGCCACCTGATCGAGGTCAACGCGGGACCGGTGCTGAAGGTGCAGCCCAACTTGCGCTACGCCACCGACGGGCGAACCGCGGCGGCGTTCGCGCTGGCATGCGAGCAGGCCGGGGTGCCGCTGCAGCGCTACGAGCACCGCGCCGACCTGCCGTGTGGGTCGACGATCGGCCCGATGACGTCGGCCCGCACCGGCATCCCGACGGTCGACGTCGGCGCCGCGCAGCTGGCGATGCACTCGGCGCGCGAGTTGATGGGCGCCGACGACGTGCACGCGTATTCGATTGCCTTGCAGGCGTTCTTGTCGCCGGGGTGAGTTCGCGGCGGACCATTGGGCTGACGACCTAGTTTCTCGTTGGTGGTGGGTGTGGTTGGAAGGGTTGGTACCACCACCATTGGGCGCGTTCGCCGGTCGGTCCTCGGTAGGGGGCGACGGCGGGTGGGGGTGTCGTCGGGGGCCGCGCGAGTGATCGATTGCTGAGGTATCGGCCTGCATTGTCGATGACGACGAGGTGCTGGGCGGGTCCGGTGATGTTGATGTCGCCGCGATGATGGGCCCGGTGGTGGTAGGGGCAGATCAGGACCAGGTTCCACAGTTCGGTGGGGCCGCCGTCTTCCCAGTGGCGGATGTGGTGGGCATGCAGCCCGCGGATGGCGCCGCAGCCAGGGACCACACAGCAGCGGTCGCGGTGTTCGAGGGCGCGACGCAGCCGGCGACCCACGGTGCGGGTGGCCCGACCGCAGCCGACGACCTGGCCGTGGCGTTCGAACCAGACCTCGCAGGTGGCGTCGCAGGTCAGGTAGCGGCGCTCGTCGTCGGTGAGCAGCGGTCCCAGGTGCAGGGCCGCGATGCGCGACTCGAGGTCGAGATGCACGACGACGGTGGTGCGCTGCCCGTGAGGACGGCGGGTAGCTTCGGCGTCCCAGCCGGCCTCGATGAGCCGCATGAACCCGTCCACGGTGTTCGGGAAGTGTGGCGCCTGCTCGGAACCACCGTCGGCGTGACCGGTGTGGTCGTTTTTCCAGTCGGTGATCAGTGCGTCGCGGTGTGAGTCGAGAGCGGCGTCGAAGGTCGCCGCTTCGTCGTGCGGGAGGGTGATCCGCCAGGTGGTGAACTGTTCGCCGTCGGTCTTGGTGATCGATCGCTGCGGTTCGGGTCGAGGGGCGGGATCGGGGCGTGGTTCGAGTTTGATCGCAGTGCGCAGTTGCCTGACCGTCGCGGATTCGGCGAGGTGCGCGTAGTGGTCGTCGGAGCCGTCGGCGGCGCTTTCGGCGATCACGCCGATCTGATCGAGTGAGTAGCGGCCTTCACGCAGGCCTTCGGCGCAGCGGGGGAACTCGGCGAGTCGGTGGGCGACGGTGGCGATGGTTTCGGCGTTGCGTGGTGCGGTGCCGGTCTTCCACGCGATCAGCGCGGGGATAGAGCGGGCGCCCGTGATGCCTGCCAGGTTGCCGCGGTCGATCTCGGCGACGATGTCCACGATGCGTCCGTCGATGGCGTTGCGTTGGCCGGTCAGCTCCGACAGCTCCTCGAACAACACCTTGAGGCGCTCCTTCGGACTGAGCTCAGTCGCGAAAGATGTTGCAGTCGGGGACATAACGCCATCATCGCAGAGGGGTACGACAAGTTTTGGTCGTCCGCATCCATCGGCAAGGGCAACAGTGGTTACGAAGTCGTCGACGTGCAGCACGTCCCGAGGCGGCAAGCAGACACCACTCAGACGCGAACTCCCCTCAGCCGCCCGAATTCCCGATATCCTCGGACGGGTCATGACCGAGGGGGACGACCAGAGCCAGCTACCTGCGGAGGCGCGCGCCCGCAAACTCATCGACGAGCAGCTCGCGCAGGCCGGCTGGGTGGTGCAGGACAAGAAGGACCTCAACCTGTTTGCGAGCCAGGGCGTCGCCGTGCGCGAGGTCGTGATGAAGGCTGGGCACATCGCGTCCCGAATTTGCGGAAAAGATCTTGCAGCATTCTTGTCGCCCGGCTGAGCTAGCGTCGCGGTCATGGCACTCAAGACCGAAAACATCACCTTCGACACCCCCGATCCCGAAGGGCTGGCCGCCTGGTGGGCCCGTGCACTCGACGGACAGGTAAATCCCATCGCTCCGCCGTTCTTCGTCGTCGTGAGCCGACCGGACGGACCAGGCCTGGCCTTCCAGCAGGTACCCGATCCGACGCCCGGCAAGAACAAGGTGCACCTCGACTTCTCCACCGACGACGTGGAGGCCGAGGTCGCGCGACTCGTCGAACTCGGGGCCACCGAGACGGCGCGGAACAGCTTCGGTGACTTTGGCTGGGTCGTGCTCGTCGACCCAGAGGGCAACGCGTTTTGCGTGGCGCCGCACGCCTGACCCGCCCTGACGGCGCGATCCTGGAAGGATTGTGGCCGTGCGGCTCGGTGGCATACTGCTCGCCGGGTGGTCGCTGTTCGGTCGCCGCCTGGAGCGCAGGGGCATCGGCGCACCGCTGATCCTCGGCAGTGTCGTCTTGCACGGCGTCGGCACCCCCGCCGCGGCACGCGCATTCGCCCGCTGGCGAGCGAATGCGGTGTAAGCATCGCCGAGCGAATAAACTCACTCGGGTGACGTCCGGGTCCACCCACGAAGCAGACACCGTCCACTCAAGCCCAATCGTCGACTCCGTCGACAGAGCCGCAGCCACCCCCGATCATCCGCAGCCGTTCCGCGAGCTTGGGCTCAAGGATGACGAGTACCAGCGAATCCGCGAGATCCTCGGCCGTCGGCCCACCGACGCCGAACTGGCCATGTACTCGGTGATGTGGAGCGAGCATTGCTCCTACAAGTCGTCCAAGGTGCACCTGCGCTACTTCGGTGAGACCACCACCGACGCCATGCGCACCTCGATGCTCGCAGGAATCGGCGAGAACGCGGGTGTCGTCGACATCGGCGACGGCTGGGCCGTGACGTTCAAGGTCGAATCCCACAATCATCCGTCGTACGTGGAGCCGTACCAGGGTGCCGCCACCGGGGTCGGCGGCATCGTCCGCGACATCATGGCGATGGGCGCACGTCCGGTCGCCGTCATGGACCAGCTGCGCTTCGGTGCGGCCGACGCCCCGGACACGCGGCGCGTCCTCGACGGCGTCGTGCGCGGCGTGGGCGGATACGGAAACTCACTGGGCCTGCCCAACATTGGCGGCGAGACGGTGTTCGACGCGTGCTACGCGGGCAACCCACTGGTGAACGCGTTGTGCGTCGGCGTGCTGCGCAAGGAGGACCTGCACCTGGCGTTCGCGTCGGGCACGGGCAACAAGATCATCCTGTTCGGCGCGCGCACCGGCCTCGACGGCATCGGCGGCGTGTCGGTGCTTGCGTCGGAGACGTTCGGGGGCGACGAATCCGGCGCCGGGCGCAAGAAGCTGCCCTCGGTGCAGGTCGGCGACCCGTTCACGGAGAAGGTGCTCATCGAGTGCTGCCTCGAGCTCTACGCCGCCGGGCTCGTCATCGGCATCCAGGACCTCGGCGGCGCCGGATTGTCCTGCGCCACCTCGGAACTCGCGTCCGCGGGTGATGGGGGGATGGCCATCGAGCTCGACAAGGTGCCGCTGCGCGCGAAGTACATGACGCCTGCAGAAGTGCTGTCCAGCGAATCGCAGGAACGCATGTGCGCTGTCGTCGCCCCCGAGAACGTCGACGCCTTCATGGCGGTATGCCGCAAGTGGGAGGTGCTGGCCACCGTCATCGGTGAGGTGACCGACGGCGATCACCTCCAGATCACGTGGCACGGCGAGACCGTCGTCGACGTGCCGCCACGCACGGTGGCACACGAAGGTCCCGTCTACGAGCGCCCGGTGGCGCGGCCCGACACCCAGGACGCGCTGAACGCCGACACCACCGCCAACCTGCCGCGCCCGAAGACCGGCGACGAGTTGCGCGCGACACTGCTTGCGCTGGTGGGCAGCCCGCACCTGTGCAGTCGCGGCTTCATCACCGAGCAGTACGACCGTTACGTGCGAGGCAACACCGTGCTCGCCGAACACGCCGACGGCGGCGTGCTCCGCATCGACGAGGAGACCGGGCGTGGCATCGCGGTTTCCACCGACGCGTCGGGTCGGTACACGGCGCTCGACCCATACACCGGAGCGCAGCTGGCGCTCGCCGAGGCGTACCGCAACGTCGCGGTCACCGGGGCATCGCCCGTCGCCGTGACCAACTGCCTGAACTTCGGTTCGCCCGAAGACCCCGGCGTGATGTGGCAGTTCGCCCAGGCTGTCCGCGGTCTCGCCGATGGTTGTGTGGCGCTTGGCATTCCGGTCACCGGCGGCAACGTCAGCTTCTACAACCAGACCGGCACCACCGCCATCCATCCGACACCGGTGGTGGGCGTGCTCGGGGTCTTGGAGGACGTGAGCCGACGCGTTCCCACAGCTTTCGGCACCGAACCCGGCGAGTCGCTGATCCTGCTCGGCGATACCCGCGACGAGTTCGACGGCTCGATCTGGGCACAGGTCACCGCCGACCACCTCGGCGGGGTACCGCCCAAGGTCGATCTCGCGCGGGAGCAGTTGCTGGCCGAGGTGCTCGCCGCGGGGTCGCGGGACGGGCTCGTCTCGGCCGCCCACGACCTGTCCGAAGGTGGCCTGGCGCAGGCGGTCGTCGAGGCGGCCCTCGCGGGGGAGACGGGCTGCCGATTGGTACTTCCGCAGGATGCGGACCCCTTCGTCGCGCTGTTCTCCGAGTCGGCGGGCAGGGTGCTCGTCGCCGTGCCACGCACCGAGGAGAGCCGGTTCGCATCGATGTGCGAAGCTCGCGGGCTGCCCGCCACGCGGATCGGCGTCGTCGACGAGGGTCCTGCGGATGGGGAACCCTCCATCGGCGTACAGGGCCTGTTCACCGTCTCGCTAGCCGAACTGCGGAGCACGTCGGAGGGCGTGCTGCCCGGACTGTTCGGGTGAGGGCCCCGGCCGACACTCGACATCCCCTCTTGCTGTGGGCCTGGGGCCAGCTCCGACTCGACTTCGCGGGCTTCGCCGTCGGAGCCCTGTTCTTCTGCCTGTCCTTGACCCCGTCGCTCCTGCCACGAGACTGGTTGTTCGCCGGGCTGATCGGTGGGCTCAATTCCGCGATCGGATACGGGATCGGCGTCGTCATCGGAAAGGCCTTTCACCACTTGGTGCTTCACCGTCGACGGTGGTGGCCACCGCCGAAGCGCGTGGTGTACCGCATGAAGGCGGCCGTCATCACCTTGGCCATCACGGCGGGTCTGCTGGTACTCGTGCCCGCGGCGGCGTGGCAACGTCAGGTGTCGGCGCTGATGGGTATCGAGGGCCCCAGCACGGTGGGCTACCTGCGCACGATGGTGGTTGCGATCGTGGTCGGCGCGGCCTGCCTCGCGGTGTCTCGCATCGTGCTCGACGTGATCAAACTGCTTGCCCGCAGCCTCATTCGACGGTGGCACCTTCACCAGGAGGTCGCACTGGCCATCGGCACGGCGGTCGTCGTCGTCGTGCTCATCACCCTCATCAACGGTGTGCTGTACCGCGGGTTTCTGGCGGGGGCCAGCCGGGTGTTCCAACCGCAGAACGCCAACACCCGCCCCGGCATCAGCCAGCCCGAGTATCCCGAACGATCAGGTAGCCCAACGTCGTTGGCGCCGTGGGACACCCTCGGATTCCAGGGCCGCAACTTCGTGGCGAGCGGACCCCACGCCGCCGACCTCACCGAATCGAACGGCCGGCCCGCCAAGGAGCCCATCCGGGTGTATGCGGGCCTGCAGACCGCTGACACCGACGAGGGACGCATGGACGTCGTCATCCGCGAACTCGAACGCACCGGAGCATTCGACCGCAAGTTGCTGGTGATCATCCCCACCACGGGCACGGGGTGGGTGAATCCCGAAGCGGCCCGGGCGATCGAGACGATGTACGGCGGCGACACCGCCCTTGTCGCCGTGCAGTATTCGTATCTGCCCAGCTGGATCTCGTTCCTGGCCGACCGGGAGAAGTCGGTCAAGTCCGGCCGGTTGCTGATCGACACCGTCCACGACCGTTGGAGCAAGATAACCGTCGGAGAGCGGCCCAAGCTGGTGCTGTACGGCGAGAGCCTCGGCTCGATGGCGGGTCAGGGCGCGTTTCCGTGGCTGCCCGACATCGCCGAGATGGACTTCTCCGCCGTGCTGTGGGTGGGGCCGCCGCACGAGAGCTCGTTGTGGAGCGGCCTGGTGGCGCGACGCGACCCGGGAACACCCGAAGTGGAGCCACGCTACGACAACGGGCGCACCGCACGGTTCACCCAGGCCGCCGACTCCGCGGACATCGCCAGGATCGCCGATCCGCCGTGGAACGGCACCCGGGTGCTGTTCCTCCAACACGCTTCCGACCCCATCGTCTGGTGGTCGCCCAATCTGGTTTTCTCGCAGCCGGATTGGCTCGACGAGCCACCAGGAAGGGACCGCACGGCGTCGATGCGGTGGTACCCGATCATCACCTTCTGGCAGGTGAGTGCGGATATGACCAACGCGAGCGGTGTGCCAGGCGGGCATGGCCACAATTACGGCTATTCGGTGCTGGACGGCTGGGCCGCCGTCGCGCCCCCCGACGGTTGGACGCCCGCCGACACCGAACGCGTGCGGCAGGCCATGCAAGCGGATGACGGTCCGGACGGGCCAGAATACTAGTGCGCAGCAAGAAGATTCGCGCCCTCGCTGGTGCGGCGGCGTTGGTGGGATGGAGTAGCCTGATCGCGCCGCGAATCCCACGCCGCTTCCAGGTTCCGCTGCACGCAGCGTTGAGCGCAGCCCTTGTCGTGTTCACCGGCGCCCCCCTCGGGCTGCGCCCGCCCGCGGTGTGGCGGGGTCTGCGGCTCGGCGCTGCCACCGCGACGGTGGTGTCCGTCGGTGTCGCGGAGTCGACGCGCATCCCACGGGTGCGTGCGGACATGGCCGCGCGCGAACTTCCCGAGCCCCTGAGCGGTTGGCTGCTGCTGCGCATCCCCGTCGGCACCGTGTGGTCTGAGGAGGCCGCGTTCCGTGGCGCCCTGGGCACCCTCGCCGCGGAGGCCTTCGGACCCACGTGGGGACGAGTCCTGCAGGCCGCGGCTTTCGGGTTGTCCCACGTCCCCGACGCCAAGGCGATGGGGGAGCCCGTCGCGGGCACCGTGCTGGTGACCGGGGTTGCGGGCTGGGCGTTCGCGTGGCTATACGAACGGTCGGGCAGCCTGTTGGCACCTATGCTGACGCACCTGGCGATCAACGAGGCCGGCGCTGTGGCCGCTGCCGTGGTGCAGCGCCGGTGACCGTCAGACGTCGCGCGCGTCCGCCTGCAGCTGGTGTGGTTCGGTGTCCTGGTCGTCGATGCCGAACGCGATGATGCGGCGCGGCGTGATCCGGATGATCGCCGTGTCGAGTTCGTCGCCCGCCGCGCCCACGCTCGTCGCCGCCCGGGCCTGCTCGGCAGTGCCGCGGATCTCCAGACACCGCACTCGCCACGGGTCGCGGGACACGATGTCGTCCACCACGATTGCGACGTTGGGGTTCGTCGTGAGGTTGCGGAACTTCTGACTCTTGGACATGCGATAGCCCGCGACGTCGACGGTGCCCAGGTCTGAGTTGTAAGTGAATCCGACGGGGCTCACCTGAACGGTGCCGTTGGGCTGGACGGTGGCCAGCCGACCGAGGTCGGCGCCCGCCATGAACTCGATCTCGTGTTGCTTGAACGTCATGCCGCCACGGTATGACCTCAACGATGCTTGAGGTCAACCGTCACGGGTTGATGGTGTACTCGCCGATCTGGCGGCCCCACACGTAGTCGACGTACATCGGTGAGCCGAGTTCGAGGTGGTTGTACGGCGCGGTGCTGGAGCCGGTATCCATCACCAGGTACGGCATCGGGTAGAGATCCTTGGTCACCTTCTGCCAGCACCCGGGACGCCCCTCCGGCCCACCGTGCGCGTTGATGCGGGGCAGGTTGTCCGGGTACACGTAGGGGTTCCCCGCTCCGAGGAGCACCGTTCCGGTCTGCGCGAGCGAGTACCCGTTGCCGCCCAGCGTTCGGGCGGCCAGCGGTTGTACATCGTGATAGTTGCGGATGGTGCAGAAGATCATCCCGCGGTAGTCGTCGAGCAGCTTGGTGGTCGGCATCAGATCGGAGGCGGCGCGCACGAGGTACGGCCCGGCGCGCTCGAATCCGTCGCCGGCGGTGTTGCCGAAGCCAACCGCCGCCATCAACGCGGCATCCACGTCGTTGCGCTCGTCGTCGATGGTGCGCGCGGCGGAAACCGCCGCGTCCAGCCCGGTCCACAGGTCCGGCGAGGCGTCGGCGTAGACGTCGGCCAGCGCTGCCGTCGCTACGATGTCGTTGCGCAACTGCGGCATTCGGGGATTCAGGTCGTCGAGGATCACGTTCGCGTGCTCGAGGGACTGCCCGAACCGGTTGCCCAACCCGGTCAGCGCCTCCGCGGTGGCGGTCAGGGTCGCATTGAACTTGACCGGATCGACCTTCTCCGCGATGGCCGTGACCGTCTCGAACAACGTGTCGAACTCCGTCGTCACCGACTGCGCGGGAATCACTGCGTTGCGCGAAATGGGTTCAGGCGCTGGGTGTTCCGGTGAACTGAAGGCTACGTACTTGTTCCCGAACACGGTGCTGGCGCGGACGTCGACGACGACGTTGGACGGGATCAGATGCAGATAACGCGGACTGACTTCCAGGGTCACCATGGCCTGCTGGCGACCGTCGTCATGGGCCGTGGTCGTGATGCCTGTGACCCGGCCGATCTCGACGCCGTTGAACGTGACCTTCGATCCGGGATCCACCACCAGGCCGGCGCGCGGGGACACCACCGTCAGCACTTCGCGTGATTCGAAGCTGCCCCGGAACTGCGCGTAGATCAAGCCCGCGACCGCGGCGATGACGACCAGGAACACCGCTCCCGCCACCTTGTACGGGGGTGCGAAGCGGTCGGTCGGCGGGACTCGGGACATTTTCAGGCAGACTAGGGTATGGCGTCGCGCCGCAGTCCGGATCCGACGAGAACCCGCGAAGCCGTATCGGCGGTGGCTGATTGGCTGCGCGACGACACCGCACCCGGTCCCGACCGATCCCGCCTTGCCGATGCCGTCCGACTCACCGCGCGCACCCTGGCCGCGCAGGCGCCGGGCGCGACGGTCGAGCTCAGAATTCCGCCATTCGTTGCCGTGCAATGTATTTCGGGGCTCACCCACACCAGGGGAAATCCGCCCAACGTCGTCGAGACCGATTCCCGAACGTGGCTGTTGCTGGCGACGGGCCTGATCGCGCTGCCCGACGCCGTCGCAGACGGCGCGCTGCGGCTCTCCGGAGCCCGTGCCGCGGAGCTTGCCGACTGGCTACCGATCGTCGCGTTGTCCACATGAGTGGGTGGTTCGATTCAGCCAACGGGGGTGCGAGCCCGTAGACTGGGCAACGTCACCCACCGCCCCCAGGGAGCAGCCATTGTGACCGCCGAGCCGCCTGAAACGATCCCCGGGTCGCTTCGCTCTCCCCCGCAAGCGGGGGGACCCCCAGCACCGGAAGACGACCCGAAAGAAGAATGTGGCGTCTTCGGCGTCTGGGCACCGGGTGAGCAAGTGGCGAAGCTCACTTATTACGGGCTTTATGCGCTACAACACCGTGGCCAGGAAGCGGCGGGCATCGCCGTAGCCGACGGTTCACAGGTGCTGGTGTTCAAGGATCTCGGCCTGGTCAGCCAGGTGTTCGACGAGCCGACGCTGGCCGCCATGGAGGGCCACGTCGCCATCGGCCACTGCCGCTACTCCACCACGGGCTCCACCACGTGGGAGAACGCGCAGCCGGTGTTCCGCAACACCGCCGCGGGTACCGGCGTGGCCCTCGGCCACAACGGCAACCTCGTCAACGCCACCGAACTTGCGGCCAGGGTGCGCGACGCCGGGCTCATCGGCATGCGCGGCGCAGCGGCGGCCACCACCGACTCCGACATCCTCGGCGCGCTGCTCGCCCACGGGGCCGCCGACTCCACCCTCGAACAGGCCGCGCTCGACCTGCTGCCGACCGTGCGCGGCGCGTTCTGCCTGACCTGGATGGACGAGAACACGCTCTACGCCGCGCGCGACCCGCACGGCGTTCGCCCGCTGTCACTCGGACGGCTCGACCGCGGCTGGGTGGTCGCCTCCGAGACGGCCGCGCTCGACATCGTCGGCGCTTCGTTCGTGCGCGACATCGAGCCGGGTGAGCTCCTGGCCATCGACGCAGACGGCGTGCGGTCCACCCGCTTCGCCAACCCCACGCCCAAGGGCTGCGTGTTCGAGTACGTGTACCTCGCCCGACCTGACAGCATCATCGGGGGCCGGTCCGTGCACGCCACCCGGGTGGAGATCGGCCGACGGCTGTCGGCAGAGAAGCCCGTCGAAGCCGACCTGGTCATCGGCGTCCCCGAGTCCGGCACCCCGGCCGCCGTCGGATACGCCCAGGGCTCCGGCATCCCCTACGGCCAGGGCCTGATGAAGAACGCCTACGTCGGGCGCACGTTCATCCAGCCGTCGCAGACCATCCGCCAGCTGGGCATTCGGCTTAAGCTCAACCCACTCAAGGAAGTCATCCGCGGCAAGCGGCTGATCGTCGTCGACGACTCGATCGTGCGCGGCAACACCCAGCGTGCGCTCATCCGGATGCTGCGCGAGGCGGGAGCGCTCGAGGTGCACGTCCGGATCGCGTCGCCACCGGTCAAGTGGCCCTGCTTCTACGGCATCGACTTCGCCACCCCGGCCGAGCTCATCGCCAACGCGGCCAGCATCGGCGCCGACGAGCAGGACATGATCGAGGGCGTGCGTCGGGCCATCGGCGCCGACTCCCTCGGCTACATCAGCCAGCAGGGCATGATCGCCGCCACCGAACAGCCCGCGTCGCGGCTCTGCTCGGCCTGCTTCGACGGCAACTACCCGATCGAACTGCCCAGCGAGAGCGCACTCGGCAAGAACGTCATCGAGCACATGCTGGCCAATGCGGCCCGCACCGGCGTGTCCGTCCAGACCGACAACGACAACGTTTCGGCACTGCGGAGGCCCTGAAACTCACTGCGGCTCAGGTGAACTCAACCGAGCCAGCTGCCGCCGTCCATCGCGCGGGGCGGTGCCGTCGCGCTGCAACGCCTGAGTCACGGCGTCGTGGTAGCCCGTCAGTCCGCCAGGGGGCGGCGGTATCACGCCGTCGATGTCTCGTTCGGAGGCCACCGCGTCGCAGTGCAGTGACTCCACCAAAGGACGCGCCAGCCCGGACGGGATCGGCGTCACCAAGCCCACCCACCAACTCGCGATGGACGGGGTCAGGAACGGCAGCACGATGATCACCCGCCTGCGCAGCCCCGCCACGTCGGCATACACCTGCATCGCGTCGCCGTACTCCAGCACGTCGGGTCCGCCGACGTCCCAGGTGCGCGATTCGGGCATGGGCGCATCCGCAGCCTCGACGAGGTAGTGCAGCACGTCGTCGATGGCAATCGGCTGAATCATGTTGTGCACCCACTTCGGTGTCGTCATCACCGGCAGCCGGTCGGTCAGGTGGCGGATCATCTCGAACGACGCCGAACCGGACCCGACGACGATGCCGGCCTGCAGCACGATCGCCTCGATGCCCGACTCGATGAGGACGTCGCCGACGGCGGTCCGCGACCGCAGGTGCGGCGACAACTCGCCGTCGGGATGCAGCCCGGACAGATAGACGATGCGCCGCACCCCGGCCTGCTTCGCGGCCGCGACGACGTTGCGCGCCGCACGAGCCTCCTCGGTCACGAAGTCGGCAGACGTGCCCATCGAATGGACGAGGTAGTAGACCACGTCGACGTCGCGGCACGCCGCGAGCAGCGATTCGGGGTCACCGAGGTCGCCTTGCACGACCTCGGCCCGGCCACGCCACGCCGCGTCGTCGAGCTTGCCGGGAGTGCGCGCCAGCGTGCGGACCGCATGACCGCGGTCGATGAGCAAAGGGGCCAACCGCCCGCCGATGTAACCGGTAGCCCCGGTCACCAGACAACGGCCGGGTTGGGATTCCGACACGACACCTCCATCTGTCATGGGCCATCTGTCATGGGCCACATCAGTAGGTATTCGCTGCAGTCGCATCGATGGATTGGCCGCCATTGAGACATTCCCGGGGCGAACAAGCGAAGGACGCGGGCGCAGAGGGTCCACGACGTGTCCGGCGCCTGCCGCGTGCACCGCCGTTGTGCAGACCGGTACCCTTGGGCGCGATGAGCGAGGGCAAGCGAGCCGAAGGTCCCGGCGCCTCCTATGCATCGGCCGGGGTGGACATCGAGGCGGGGGATCGTGCCGTCGAACTGTTCAAGCCGCTTGCCCAGAAGGCGACGCGGCCGGAGGTGCGTGGCGGGCTTGGCGGCTTCGCAGGGCTGTTCGCCCTGCGCCGCGATTACCGCGAACCGCTGCTTGCGTCCTCGACCGACGGTGTTGGCACCAAGCTGGCGATCGCCCAGGCCCTGGACAAGCACGACACCGTCGGACTGGACCTCGTCGCCATGGTGGTCGACGACCTCGTCGTCTGTGGAGCCGAGCCACTGTTCCTGCAGGACTACATCGCGGTCGGCCGAACGGTGCCCGAACGCGTCGCCGAAATCGTGTCGGGCATCGCCAACGGTTGCGTGATGGCAGGCTGCGCGCTACTCGGCGGCGAAACCGCTGAGCACCCCGGGTTGATGGCGCCCGATCACTACGACATCTCGGCCACCGGCGTGGGCGTCGTCGAGGCAGACGACGTGCTGGGGCCCGAACGCGTCAAGCCGGGCGACGTGATCATCGCCATGGCATCCAGCGGCCTGCACTCGAACGGGTATTCGCTGGCGCGCAAGGTGCTGCTCGAGATCGACCGCGGCAACCTGACCGGACACGTCGAGGAATTCGGCCGCACCCTCGGCGAAGAACTCCTGGAACCCACCAAGATCTACGCGAAGGATTGCCTCGCACTCGCCGCCGAGACGCAGGTGCGCACGTTCTGCCACGTCACGGGTGGCGGGCTGGAAGGCAATCTCGAGCGCGTGATCCCCAACGGCTTGGTCGCCGAGATGGATCGCGGAACGTGGACGCCCGCACCGGTTTTCGCGATGATCGCCCAGCGTGGGCGCATCGAACGGGCCGAGATGGACAAGACGTTCAACATGGGCGTCGGCATGGTCGCGCTGGTCGCCCAGGAGGACACCGACCGTGCCCTGGCCATCCTGACGGCCAGGCATGTCGATTGTTGGACGCTGGGCACCGTAAAGAAGGGCAAGAAGGGCGAGCCCCGCACCCAGCTCGTCGGGCAGCACCCGCGATTCTGATCAGGACATTCTGATCACGTGGCAGGCCTGTGAACGGCCCGGCCGGCGTCCGTCAGCGGCGCCAGTCGTCGTCTTCGACCCACTCATCCGGGATGTCGTCGGGTATCACCCGACTGCCGTTGGGGTCATCTGCGTGCGACAGCTCACGCTGTAGCTGCGTGAAATCGGTCTGCGGTGAGCTGTACTTGAGCTCACGAGCGACCTTGGTCTGCTTCGCCTTTGCCCGGCCGCGGCCCATGGGGGACCCCCTCGCGCAATAACGGAGCGGCCCGATGTTCAGGCGGCTCCGATCTGAGTGTGTTTATCGTCCTGACAACACCTTACCGTGCCATGCGTGTGCGCGCTGACAGGCCTGGCCGCGCACCGTGCCTCATCGTTTGTCGCTACGCAGGCGTTGGATGGCGAGCCGTCCGGCGCCCACCACGTCGGAGGGCGGCAGCGAATCGGCGTCGATGACGGCGGCCACTTCGGATTCGCCGCCCGTGGTCAGCGGGGTCTCGGCAGGCAGCCCACGTTTGAGCAGCGCGAGCGCGATGGGACCGAGGTCGACGTGGTCGACGACCGTGCCGAGCCGTCCGACCGGCTTGCCGTCGCTAAGCACGGGATCACCTGTGGTGGGTCGGTCCGACGATCCGTCGAGGTGCAGCAGCACCAACATGCGCGGCGGTTTGCCCACGTTGTGGACCCGGGCGACGGTCTCCTGGCCGCGGTAACACCCCTTGTTCAGGTGCACGGCACCCTCGCCGGGCCCACCGATCCAGCCCACTTCGTGGGGAATCGTCCGGTCATCGGTGTCCAACCCCAGTCGCGGCTTCAGGGCGGCCACCCTGCGCGCCTCCGAGGTCCACACCCCTGCGGGTCGGACGCCGGCCGCGAGCAGCCGGGCCCGCCAGTCGGCAGCGGCATCGCGCGACACCACGACGTCGAGGTCCGAGTCGGTGGTCCGACGCACGAAACCGCCTCCGCCCAGCGGAACCGCACTCCACACGGCGGGTAGCTCGGCCACGCCGAGGACCCCGCGCACGGCGTCGTCGTCGCTACCCGGGCCGAGCAGCGACAGCACCGCCAGTTCGGCGGGATCGACGGCGACGTCGGCACGGAAGATCATCTTCCGCAGATACGCCAGCAACGGCTCGCCCCGCCAGGACTCGGTGTCCAGCACCGTGACGCCGTCGAGCTGCGTCTGGACCCAGTGATCCTCGACACGACCCTGGCCGTCGAGGTTCAGATTTTCGGTGACCGCCCCGTCCGGAAGTTCGCTGACGTGCTGCGTGGAGATGGTGTGCAACCAGCTGCGGCGGTCGGCACCGGTCAACTGCAGTGCGGCCCGATGCGAGCGGTCGACCAGGACGACGGCGTCAGCAGCGGCACGCTGCTCACCGAACGGATCACCGTAGTGCCAGACGGCGCCGGCGTCGGGACCGTGTTCAGGGGCGGGAACTGCGGACATGACTCAACTCTACGGAGCCGGGTGCGCCGCTGGTGGTACCTCCCGTTCGTGGGGGCGAGCGAAGCGACTGGGAGGATGTTCGGGCCGGTTACCCTCATGCCCCATGGCGACCCGACGCGAACTCGTCGTTGCGCTCGATGGGCGCGTGCTCGAACCCGACGCGCCGTTGGTGCGCGCCGACGACCCGGTCTTCAGCCGTGGCGACGGGGTGTTCGAGACGCTGTTGCTGCGCGACCGCAGACCGGCGCTGCTCGAGGCGCACCTCGCCCGCCTGAGCGACTCGGCCGCGCTCACCGGCTTGCCCGAACCCGATCTCGAGCCGTGGCGTTGGGCGGTCGCCGCGACGGTGGCGCAGTGGGACGCCGAGGCTGACGAAGAGGCGGTGGTGCGGCTGGTATACGGGCGCAGCCGGGACGACGATCCCGTGGCGTTCGTCGCGGTCGCGCCGATGCCCCAACGTGTCGCCGTGGCACGTCGCGACGGCGTCTCCGCCGTGACCCTCGACCGGGGCGGGCCCGCGGGTCCCGCGCCGTGGTCGTTGACGGGGGCGAAGTCGTCGTCGTACGCGGCGAATGCCGCCGCGCTGCGCCACGCCGAACGACTGCGCGTCGGCGACGTCGTGTTCTGCAGCTCCGAGGGCTTCGTGCTGGAGGGCCCGCGCTCGACGGTCGTGATCGCGTCCGACGGCGCACTGGTCACCCCGCCGACGGTCCTGTCCATCCTGCCGGGCACCACTGTGCGGGCATTGTTCGGCGTGGCGACGCAGCGCGGGCTCACCTGCCGACACGCGATGCTGACTGTGGCAGATCTCGTTGCGGCCCAAGGCGTTTGGTTGCTGTCCAGTGTCACGCTGGCTGCTCGGGTGCACACCCTCGACGGAGTGCCGTTGCAGGCTGCGCCGCTCGCCGCCGAGATGGCGGCGCTCGTCGACGCCGCCGTCGCGGGCGAAGGCTGACGCGCGCAGCGAAAATTGGTTGTCGGGTCCCAGCTTCGGGAGTACGGTCGCTCGTACACAGGGAAGGAGGTGGTCCGACAAATTGACGAACTTGTGGACATGTGAGGTGGCTGCCCGCTAGCAGCACCGGGAGTATTCGTTGCTCTACGTGCGGATCACCGCGCGCGCTGGCGAATTCCCGCAGCCACCCGGCCCCCGAGCCCCTCGGTCCGTCCAACCAGGAACCAAGGCTCGGGGGCCGCTCCATGTCAGGCGCGCCCGCATCGCCGCATTCCGGGTCGCCTGATCGACACCGGCGCCAGTGCTCGCCTAGCCGCGCCGGGGCAGGTCCTTGCACGGCGGCGCGTAGTCGACGTCGGGTGAGATCCACTGCTCCCAGAAGCGGATTGGAGAAATCAGCCCTATCCGACGAACCTCGCCAGCCGGGCGGACAGGTGGGGAACGAGGCCGCCGTCGGCGTCGACGCGTTCCTCGACGTAGGCGAGATCGCCACCCTCGACGATTCCGTACAACCGCTTGGCCCCGCCGACCAGCGCTCCCGACTTGCTACGGGCCAGGGCGTCGGTGGCCAGTTCCCACGACGAGAGGTTGAGTGGGTGGCCGTAGAACAGTTCGACGTAGCCGCTGGAGTGGGCCAACAACAGCTCGATGGCCTGCGTCTCGCCCAGATCGTTGGGGTCGTTGACGAACCGCCAGTAGCCCGTCTCGCGCAGTCCGGGCGCCTCGTAATCACCGGCCTCGGACAGCCGCCACGACCGCGCCTCCCAGTTGAGGTAGTCGCCGCCGTCGTGGGACACCACGATCTGCTGGCCGAATCGATAGTCGCCGTGGCTGCCGCGGCCCTCGCCCTCGCCGCGCCACACGCCGACGAGGGGCAACAATGCGAGCAGGGCATCGCTGAGGTTGACGCCCTCGCGCAGGTTTGCGGTGTCGGTGGGCAGCGGCAGGTCGTCGAAGGCCGGGACGTTCCGGGATGCCGTCACCTTGGCGCGTTCCGCAGCCGCGGCGACGGCCTCGTCGCCGGAGATCGGGAAGGCCGGTTCGAACGCGCCGTCGCCTGCGGTCACAGGTCGTCGGTGATCAGCCGGTACACCGCGTACAGGGCGAACCAGGTGATGACGACGACGGCCGCCACGAGCATGATCTCGAAGAAGAGCACCACGGTGCGAGTCTAAATCCTCGGAGTAGGCGCAGCCGAATCGACGGCGCCCGCGAGCGTGCGTGAAATGTCACTCACGCACGCCCGCGCTCGGCAGGCGTTGGCTCAGGCGACCTTGACGTCGACTTCGTGGATGCCCGCACCCGACGGCGCGACGCTGGCGTCGCCGTTGCCCGCAGGTGACAGGGCGCGCAGCGTCCACGTGCCGGGCGCGGCGAAGAAGCGGAAGTCACCAGTGGCCGATGCGACGACCTCCGCGGTGAACTCGTCGCTCGCGTCGAGCAGACGCACGAACGCCCCGCCGACGGACTGGCCGGAGCCGTCCACGACGCGGCCCGTGATGACCGTCTCCTTCTCGAGGTCGACGTTGGCGGGCAACGTAATTCCTTGCTTCGGTGCAGAGCACATAATCAACTTCCCAACTCGATCGGGGCACCCACCAGGGAGCCGTATTCAGTCCAACTGCCGTCGTAGTTCTTCACGTTCTTGTGTCCCAACAGCTCCTGCAGCACGAACCAGGTGTGTGACGAGCGCTCCCCGATCCGGCAGTAGGCGATGGTCTCCTTCTCTCCGTCCAACCCCGCTTCGGCGTACAGCTCGGCGAGGTGTTCGTCGGACTTGAAGGTCCCGTCGTCGTTGGCCGCCTTGCTCCAAGGAACGTTGATGGCGCTGGGGATATGCCCAGGACGCTGGCTCTGCTCCTGCGGCAGATGCGCGGGCGCGAGGATCTTGCCGGAGAACTCGTCGGGGGAACGGACGTCGACCAGGTTCTTGGTACCGATGGCGGCGATGACCTCGTCGCGGTAGGCCCTGATGCTGTTGTCGAGCGGCTGCGCCGTGTAGGAGGTCGCGGGGCGCTCGACCTTGTCGGCCGACAGTGGGCGTCCGTCTAGCTCCCACTTCTTGCGACCGCCGTCGATCAGCTTGACGCCGGCATGCCCGTAGAGCTTGAAGTACCAGTACGCATAGGCCGCGAACCAGTTGTTGTTGCCGCCGTAGAGGATCACGGTGTCGTCGTTGCCGATGCCCTTGTCGGACAGCAGCTTGGAGAACTGCTGGGCGTCGACGAAGTCGCGCTTGACGGGGTCCTGCAGATCGGTCTTCCAGTCCAGCTTGACGGCGCCGGCGATGTGGCCGACGTCGTAGGCGCTCGCGTCTTCGTCGACCTCGACGTAGACGGTGTTGGGCGCGTCGAGATTGCTCTCGGCCCATTCAGTGGTGACTAGCACGTCGGAGCGAGTCATGTACGAAATCCCTTCGGTTACTTAGTTTTTCAGGTCAGGCGGGGGTAGCCACTCGGCGCAGGTGTGCGACGAGCGGATAGATCTGGCAGCCCAGGCAGATCCCGAAGGCCGCGTTGAGGAATGCGGCGACCAACGCGAACGCCGTCGCCGTCAGTCCCAGGGCGTTCCATCCGAGTGCAAAGCCGACGGCGCCGGGCACGGCGAACAGAAACCCGACGAACTGGGCGAACTTCAGCGGCGGCGCGGGCTCCCGCTCGGTCACGGGACCGAGTCGTGGCGCGACGAACGTGGCGAAGATCCGGCCGTACGGGTGCGTGCGCGGACCGCCGACGGCGCCGATGGCGAACACCACGGCCTGCACCGCGAGGATGACGGCCGCCGCCACCGGGCTGAAGACCGAGGCCGCGAGCGCGGCCACCACGACGACGGTGGTGACCCAGGCGGCGAAACGCGGTCCCCGGACGTCGACCTGGTCTGGTCCGGTGGTCTTGCTCGACACGAGAATGCTCCTGATGTTGTCAATGACGGATCGTGGCGCAGGCCACAGGGGGCTGCTCCGAGCGCGGCGGAAAAGGACGCGGCTACTCAGCAGCTACGACAACAACAGCAACAACCCGCGACGCGGCACAGATCGACTGCGCGGCGCTTGGTGAGCACGAGCTCGACGCGGGCGGACACGTCGGACAGCTTACCCAAAGACATGGCTCTCAAGCCAATAAGGGCTCGAGCGCCGCACGCAGGTCAGCGGCCTTGGGCACGCCACTGACGCGGAACCGCGGGCGCCCGTCCGCACCGAAGACGATCGTGGTCGGCAGCGACAACACCGAAAGCCGCTTTGCCGCCGCCTGATTGGCGTCCATGTCGAGCTCGACGTGAGCGACCTGGGGCAGTTCGGTGCAGACCTGGTCGACCACCCGCCGCACCGCTTCGCAGGGCCCGCACCAGTCCGCGCTGAAGTGCAGGACGGTCGGCCCGGTGGTGGACAGGCCAAGGTCGGACGTGTCGACGTCCGCGGCGGCCTTCGCGTCCCGCAGCATGCCGGAGCGCAGCGTGAGCAGCCGTCCGATGACATAGGCGAGTCCGAGCGCGGCGATGGTCACCGCGAGCACGGCGACGGCGGATGAGCTCATGACTGTCTGAACCCTTCGAGGGGCACGGTTACTCCCGCGGTGATGCCCTCGATGATGAGGTCGGAGCCACGGGCCCCCTCGCTGGTCGGCGCAACCCCGAACGGCAGCTTCAAACCCGGGATGGTGGTGCTGAACGCCGCCAGCACCGCGGCCCGCTGCTGCTCGGGCACCTGCCGGTCGGCCGTCCCCGCGCCGGTGAGCACGCCGGTCGCGGTGACCACGAGGGTGGTCCCCCCTGGCCCCGCGACGTCGAGGTCCACCGACACGCTGACCTTCTCGTCGAAGCCGGCCGACGCCGGAGTTCCGGTAAAGACGAGGCCCTTGTTGCCCGAGATGCCCGACTCCGTCGTCCCGCCCGTGGGGTCGTTGGTCTCCTTCGGCGGCGCCTCGACCAGCAGATCCTTGACGCCCATGAAACGGCCGACGTGCGTCGAGTCGACGATGATGCGACTCTCCAGCTTCTCGACCGGCAGCTTGGCGCCGGGGCCCACCAGCCACGAGGTCTGGTCGAGGTCGACCGAATGCATGGTCGCCTCCAGTGAGACCTTGCCCACGACCGGATGCGCGACGCCGCTCGCGCGGAGCTCCACCTCGTCGTAGTCACGGCGCATTGCCTGCGTGGTGAAGGGGAATCCGAGAATGCTGACCCACGGGTCGAAACCCAGGTCGTTGGCGCTGCGAGCGCTGCGTGCCCAGTGATACTCGGCGTAGATGGCGCTCCCGAAGTCGGCCCCGACAGCCGCGATGACCAGCGTCGTCACCGTTGCGGCGAGTCCGATCAGCAGCTTGCGCACCTGGACATTCTGGCGCACGGGTTCTCCGCTTCGGAGGGCAGGAGCGAAGCGACCGGGGATGCGGAGCGAAGCGACCGGGATGGGTCGGAGGGCAGGAGCGAAGCGACCGGGGATGGGCGTCGGAGGGCAGGAGCGAAGCGACCGGGATGGGCGTCGGAGGGCAGGAGCGAAGCGACCGGGGATGGTGGCAGGGCTCAGCGCGGCTAATCAGCAGGTAGCACGCTATCGTTAGACAATCGTTGGTCGGTAACGGCCACGTGTCAGCCATGAATCTGGGAGATGACCTGGCTGCGTCATCGTCGACGAAGCCGGGTGCTTCTTCCCGGTGCGTCCTGGAGGGCCCGTTGGACCTATTGCTACTGACCGTCGACCCACACCCCGAAGGGGTACTGCCTGCACTGTCGCTGCTCGCTCACAACGTCAGGTCGGCGCCGACCGAGGTGTCGTCGCTTCTGGAGGCGGGCACCGCAGACGTGGCGATCGTCGACGCACGCGCGGATCTGGCGGCAGCACGCGGACTGTGTCGACTACTCGGAACCACGGGGACATCGGTTCCGGTGGTGGCCGTCGTCAACGAAGGCGGGCTCGTCGCGATCAACGTCGACTGGGGGCTCGACGAGATTCTGCTGCCCAGCACCGGACCGGCCGAGATCGATGCGCGGCTCCGGCTGCTCGTCGGACGCCGCGGGGGAGCCGCCGATCAGGAGAACGCGGGCAAGGTCAACCTCGGCGACTTGGTGATCGACGAGGGCACTTACACCGCGCGGCTGCGTGGCCGCCCGCTGGACCTGACATACAAGGAATTCGAGCTGCTGAAGTACCTCGCCCAGCACGCCGGCCGGGTGTTCACCAGAGCGCAACTGCTACAAGAGGTTTGGGGTTACGACTTCTTCGGCGGCACGCGCACCGTCGACGTTCACGTGCGCCGGCTGCGGGCCAAGCTCGGACCCGAATACGAGTCGTTGATCGGCACGGTGCGCAACGTGGGCTACAAGGCCGTGCGGCCCGCGCGGGGCAGGCCACCCGCTCCGGGGATCGATATGTCCGACGAACTCGACGACGACGGTTACGCCGACGCGCCCGATGGCTTCTCCGACGTGCTGACCGACCCGCTCCACAGTCAGTGACCGTGCTCGGCTGGCGGACTGCCCTCACGGATGCCGATCAGCACGAAATCCGCGGCGTCATCTCCGCCGCCGCTGCCCAGGACGGTGTCGCACCCGTCGGAGACCAAGTGCTCCGCGAGCTGCCCCACGACCGCACCAGGCACCTCGTCGCCGAGGACGCGGGTGCGGCGGTCGGCTACCTCAATCTGGTGCCCGCGACGCCGGAGTCACCCGCGATGGCCGAGGCCGTGGTGCACCCGGCCGCGCGGCGGCGGGGCATCGGCTCGGCCCTGGTCCGTACCGGACTTGCCGAGGGTGGCACCGGCGCCCGCGTCTGGGCGCACGGCAATCTCGAGTCCGCCAGGGCGACGGCCGCCACCATGGACCTCGTCGTCGCACGCGAGCTGTGGCAGATGCGGCGCAACCTGAGCGACCTGCCCGCGGTCGGGCATGCTCCAGGGGTGCTGCTGCGCACCTACTCCGGGCCCGGCGACGACGACGAGCTGCTGCGGGTCAACAACGCTGCCTTCGCGTGGCACCCCGAACAGGGCGGCTGGACCCAGCGGGACATCGCTGAGCGACGCGACGAATCGTGGTTCGACCCCGCCGGACTGTTCCTCGCGACCGACGTCCCCACCGGTGGGCAGGAGCGAAGCGACTCGGGAGATGACACAGGCAAATTGCTCGGCTTCCATTGGACGAAGATCCATGGGCGGCGACTTGGCGAGGTGTACGTGGTCGGCGTCGATCCGGCCTCGCAAGGCCGCGGCATCGGTGGGGTGCTGACCCTCGTGGGGCTGCACTACCTCGCGGAGCGCCTCGGCGCCGAAGCGACCGTCATGCTTTACGTCGAGGCAGATAACTCGGCTGCCGTCAGGACCTATCAGACGCTGGGTTTCGACGTCTCCAGAACGGACGTCGCGTACACCTCGCGTTAGCCCCTCAGCTGTGAAGCCGCTGAGCCTGTTCACCTCTCGTTCATCTTTCATCCCCAAACCGTCCACCGGGGGCGAATACGTTGCCGGAGAGTCTGAAGCCGTCAACCGAAAGTGGGATAAGTGAAGCTCAATCGCTTTGGCAACAGGGTCGGAACGCCGCTCGCAGTAGCCGTCTCCATGACCGCCATCGCCGCCATGACCCTGACCGCGTGCGGCAGCGACAACAACGCTGGAACCGCCTCGTCCAGCGCCTCGGGAAGCGCGTCGGCATCGGGTGCGGACTGCGGCGGCAAGACCTCGCTGACCGCCGAGGGTTCGACGGCACAGCAGAACGCCATCGCGGAGTTCAACAAGGTGTGGGGCCAGGTCTGCCCCGGCAAGACGTTGGCGTACAACCCGACCGGTTCGGGCGCAGGCGTGGACCAGTTCATCGCCAAGCAGGTCGACTTCGCCGGTTCCGACTCGGCGCTGAACGACGAGCAGACCCCGAAGGCAGCCGAGCGCTGCGACGGCAACCCGGCGTGGAACCTTCCGCTGGTGTTCGGCCCGGTGGCGATGGCCTACAACGTCGAGGGCGCCGACAACCTCGTCGTCAACGGCGACGTGTTGGCCAAGATCTTCCAGGGTCAGATCACCAAGTGGAATGATCCCGGCCATCGCCGCGCTCAACACCGGCGCCACCCTGCCCGACGCCGACATCAAGCCGATCTACCGTTCGGATTCCTCGGGCACCACCGACAACTTCCAGAAGTACCTTGGCGCCGCGGCTCCGCAGGCCTGGACCAAGGGCGCCGGCAAGGAGTTCCAGGGCGGTGCAGGTGAAGGTGCGCAGAAGTCGTCGGGCGTGGTGCAGGCCATTCAGTCCACCCCGGGCGGCATCGGCTACGTCGAGAAGGGCTTCGCGCAGCAGGCCGGACTCAAGATGGCCCAGATCGACAGCGGAGCCGGTGCCGTCGAGCTGACCGACGAGTCGACCCAGAAGGCCGTCGACACCGCCAAGTTCAAGGCCGAGGGCAACGATCTGACGCTGGACCTGAACGCGCTCTATGCGAGCAAGGAAGCTGGCGTCTACCCGTTGATGCTGGCGACCTACAACATCGTCTGCTCGAAGGGTTACGACGCCGACACCGCTGCAGCCGTGAAGTCGTTCCTGACGGTGGCGGCCAACGAGGGCCAGGCCAACCTGTCGGCGGCGGGCTACGTCCCGCTGCCCGATGCCTTCAAGGAGCGTCTGCTCAAGTCCGTCGATGCAATCGCCTAGTCATCTAGCGCAACAGTGCGACAACGGTGAGGATGGGATTCGGACCGAATGACCGACAGGGTCTCTGACGGGATAGCAGTGACAACACCGAATCCAGCCGACGCGGGGTCGGGTGAAGTAATCGCTTCACCCTTCCCCGCGCCGGAACCCATCTCCACCAACCCCTCCAAGGGGGTGAAGGTAAGGCTGGGAGACAAGGTATTCCGCGGGCTCGCTGAGGGTTCCGGCATCCTGGTTGTCGTCCTCATCGGTGCGATCGGAGTGTTCCTCTTGTGGCGCGCCATTCCGGCGTTGGCCCGCAACGAGGAGAACTTCTTCACCTACGGCGGAAACTGGATCACCACCGACACGTCGGCGATGCACTTCGGCATCCTCGACCTGCTTCAAGTGACCGTCTTCGTCGCGGTGTTCGCCTTGATCCTGGCGATGCCGGTGGCGCTGGGCATCGCGATATTCCTAACGCAGTACTCACCGCGTCGGGTGTCGGGCCCGTTGGCCTACATGGTCGACCTGCTCGCGGCGGTGCCGTCGATCGTCTACGGCGTGTGGGGCCTGTACGTGCTGGCCCCCGTGCTAAAGCCGTTCGCGGTGTGGCTGAACACCAACCTGGACTGGCTGTTCCTATTCAAGACCGGCAACGCGTCGGTCGCGGGCGGCGGCACCATCTTCACTGCCGGCATCGTGCTAGCAGTCATGATCCTGCCGATCATCACCGCGGTCACCCGAGAGGTGTTCGTGCAGACGCCGCGGGGTCAGATCGAGGCCGCCCTGGCGCTCGGCGCGACCCGGTGGGAGGTCGTTCGCACCACGGTGCTGCCGTTCGGTCTGTCCGGCTACATCAGTGGCTCGATGCTTGGCCTCGGCCGCGCGTTGGGTGAGACCATCGCACTGCTGATCATCCTGCGCGGCACCCAGACCGCGTTCGGCTGGTCGCTGTTCGACGGTGGCTACACCTTCGCCAGCAAGATCGCCGCTACCGCAAGCGAATTCAACGACCAATACAAGGCGGGCGCCTACATCGCGGCCGGCCTGGTGCTATTCATCCTCACGTTCGTGGTGAACTCGCTGGCCCGGGCCGCGGTCGCCGGAAAGGGTGCGAAGTGACGTCGACACTGGACCGCCCCCTCAAGGCGCCAACCTTTCAGGGCGTCAGCGCGCGCCGAAAGATCACCAACACCGTTGCCACGGTTTTGGTGTCGCTGTCGGTGCTGATCGCGCTGGTGCCGCTGCTGTGGGTGTTGTACTCAGTGATCAGCAAGGGCTTCGCGGCCATCACGTCACCGGTATGGTTCACCAACTCACAGTCCGGCATGACGGCGTTCGCGCCGGGCGGCGGTGTCTACCACGCGATCATCGGCACGCTGCTGCAGGGCGTGGTCTGCGCCATCATCTCGATCCCGATCGGCATACTCGTCGCCGTGTTCCTGGTCGAGTACGGCGGGGGCACCCGGTTGGGCAAGATCACGACGTTCATGGTGGACATCCTCACCGGTGTCCCGTCCATCGTGGCGGCGCTGTTCATCTACGCGCTGTGGGTGGCCACGCTCGGATTCGAACGGTCGGGCTTCGCGGTGTCATTGGCCCTGGTGCTCTTGATGATCCCCGTCATCGTGCGGGCCACCGAGGAGATGCTCCGAATCGTCCCGATGGATCTGCGGGAAGCGAGTTACGCACTGGGCGTGCCGAAGTGGAAGACGATCGTGCGCATCGTCATCCCGACGGCGTTGTCGGGCATCGTCACCGGAATCATGCTCGCCCTCGCGCGCGTGATGGGTGAGACGGCACCGCTGCTGATCCTGGTCGGTTACGCCGCGGCGATGAACTTCGACATGTTCGGCGGCTTCATGGGTTCGCTGCCCGGCATGATGTACGACCAGATTTCGGCGGGCGCCGGGGCCAATCCGGTACCGACGGACCGGTTGTGGGGTGCCGCCCTGACGCTGATCCTGCTGATCGCCATCCTCAACATCGGAGCCCGGTTCGTGGCGAAGATCTTTTCCCCCAAGAAGGTTTAGGAGTCTGCCGTGGCCAAGCGCCTCGATCTCAAGGACGTCAACATCTACTACGGCTCCTTCCATGCCGTGGCCGACGTCGCCCTGTCGGTCCAGCCGCGTAGCGTGACCGCGTTCATCGGCCCGTCGGGCTGTGGTAAGTCGACGGTGTTGCGCACGCTCAACCGCATGCACGAGGTCATCCCCGGTGCCCGCGTCGAGGGCTCGGTACTGCTCGATGGCGAGGACATCTACGGCGCAGGCGTCGATCCCGTCGGCGTCCGCAAGACCATCGGCATGGTGTTTCAGCGGCCGAATCCCTTCCCCACCATGTCGATTCGTGACAACGTGGTTGCCGGGCTGAAGCTGCAGGGCGTGCGGAACAAGAAGACGCTCGACGAGGTCGCGGAGCGTTCGCTCAAGGGCGCCAACCTCTGGAACGAAGTCAAGGACCGGCTCGACAAGCCGGGCGGCGGACTGTCGGGCGGTCAACAGCAGCGGCTGTGCATCGCCAGGGCCATCGCCGTGCAGCCGGACGTGCTGCTGATGGACGAGCCGTGCTCGGCGCTTGACCCGATCTCGACGCTGGCCATCGAGGACCTCATCGCGGAGCTCAAGCTGGACTTCACGATCGTCATCGTCACGCACAACATGCAACAGGCCGCGCGCGTCAGTGATCAGACCGCGTTCTTCAACCTCGAGGCCACCGGCAAGCCGGGCAAGCTGATCGAGATCGATGACACCGAGACGATCTTCTCCAACCCGAATCAGAAGGCCACGGAGGACTACATCTCCGGTCGGTTCGGCTAGCCACACGAAGCCGCACAGCCGCGTTCGACTGCGCGGTTCGGGGTGTGAGCGCCTTAGCGGGACGTCGCGATCTCGTCGTCTTCGGGGAGCTTGCCGGTGACCTGGAAGATGACGCGTCGCGCCACCTCCACGGCGTGGTCGGCAAACCGCTCATAGAACCGACTCAGCAGGGTCACGTCGACCGCCGCCGTGACGCCGTGCTTCCATTCGCGGTCCATCAGGACGCTGAAGAGGTGCCGGTGCAGGTCGTCCATCGCGTCGTCCTCTTCGCGAATGCGGGCGGCCTTGTCTGGGTCGCGGGTGAGCAGCACCTCTTGCGCGCTGTTACCCAATTCGACTGCGACACGACCCATTTCGGCGAAGTAGCCGTTGACTTCCTCGGGCAGCGTGTGTTGCGGATGGCGCCGCCGGGCGATCTTGGCGACGTGCAGCGCGAGCGCGCCCATCCGGTCGACGTCGGCGACGATCTGGATCGAGCTGACGATGGCCCGCAGGTCGCCGGCCACCGGGGCCTGCAGCGCCAACAGCACGAATGCCGCTTCCTCGGCGTGGGCGCTCGCTGCTGCGATCTGCTCGTGGTCGGTGATGACCTGTTCGGCAACAACCAGATCAGCTTGTAGCAGCGCTTGCGTGGCACGCTCCATGGCCGCACCGGCAAGGCCGCACATCTCGCCCAGCTGTTCAGTGAGAGCGGCCAATTGCTCGTGGTAAGCGGTTCGCATACGCCAAGCCTACGGGTTGCCGGTCAGGATCGTCACGACGTCACGGGTGAACGAAAGGTGAATGCCGCCGCGGTGACGGCTATTCGCACGTGGTGTCGGCGGCGTTGGTGACGGTGAGATCCTCGGGCAGCTGGGTCGGTTCGCTGTTGGTGCCGTGCAGCACGTGGACCTGGATCGCCGATCCACTCGGTGACGGCGTGCCGACCGAGGAGAAGTCGGATCCGAGTACCACCCGGACCTCGTCGCTCAGACCCGTCACCCGCTCGATGGTCGGACTGGTGGTCGGGTCGGTGAACGCCGACGCCACCGTCGCGGCCGCCTCCTCGTTGCCCGCAGAGAAGAACACCGTGGTGGAGTCCAGCGGACCCGGATAGTCGTCGGGCTCGACGACGTTGAAGCCGTGCCGTCGCAGTTCAGTCGCCGCCGTGATCGCCAGGCCGTCCTCGCCCGTCGAGTTGGAGACCCGAACGGTGACGGCGCTCGGGTCGGTGGTGACGGCGTCGACCAACTCGCCATTCGAGTCGACCGGCGTCGGCTCGGACGTGCTGGACTCGGGCGTCCCGGGCACCGGCGTGTCGTCGGCGTTCTTCTCCTCGGGCAGCGGGTCGTCGTTGATGATCGCGTCGAATAGCGTGCGCAAGTCGTCGGTGCGCGGCGTCTCGTTGCCGTACTCGTCGGCGTATCCGACGGTGGGGACCGTGACGAATGTGATGCGACCGGCGTTGACGCCCTGGACGGATTGTCCGAGGTCGACGAGATCCTTGGTCTCGATGTTGTCGACGTAGCTGTCGTTGATGAACATGTTGACGACGTTGTTGAGCTTGCTGAGCGAGAAGAACGTGTCCTTGCTGATTAGTGACCGCAGCAGCGAGGAGAGGAACAGCTGCTGGCGCTTGATTCGGCCGTAGTCGCCGTTGGTCTCGGTGGTGACCTGCCTGGCGCGCACGTACTGCAATGCGGTGTGGCCGTCGATGATCTGCCTGCCTGCGGTGGGCAGCACCGTGCCCAGCTCGTAATCCTCGAGAGGCGTCGTGCTGCAGACCTCCACGCCGCCGAGTGCGTCGACCATGGTGGCGAAGCCGGCGAAGTCCACGGCCATGAACCGGTTGACGGAAAGCCCCGACATCTTCTGGATCACCTTCACCAGACACTTGGGCCCGCCTACCGCATACGCCGAGTTCAGTTTGGTCTCGGTATATACCTTGTCGAGTCCGTACACCGGCGACTCCGGATCGGTGGCCGGCCCATAGGCACCTGTCGTGGGGTCCCAGTGTTCGCACTGGATGGGCTTTATGGCCAGGTCGCGTGGAAACGACACGGCGACAACGCGTTTGCGGTTCGCCGGGATGTTGACCAGCATGATGGTGTCAGATCGCGCCCCCGCCGCGTCGTCGGTGGTACCCGCGCCCATTTCGGCGTTCTGGCCGATGCGGCTGTCGACGCCGACGATGAGGAAGTTCTCGTCGCCGAACTGCGCGTTGGGGTCGAGGATGTCGCGTGAGTTGGGATCGAGAGCGGAGATCTTGTTCAGACTGCGGTTCTTCATCGACTGCCACTGCCAAGCCGAACCGGTCACCGCCACCGCGCACACCGCGAGCAGGGCGGCCGCGACCCGGCCGACGATCATGGCGGTGTGTCGGCTGCGGTGGGGTTTCGGCTTGGCCCGCTCCGGTGCATGCCCGACCCCGGTGGATTGCGACGGCGGCCGGGTGACCCCCGACAGGGTCGGCACGTCGGAAGCGTGCGCGGGTACTGCAAACATGACTTCGGTGGCCGCCTCGTCGAGGCGACCGCCGTCGGATGGAGGCTCGGGCCTCGTCGGGGTGGACGGTGGCGGGACCCGGTGGCGCCTTGGCGCCCGCTCATCCTGGCGCGGAGCGCCCGATACCTTCGCGATCAGATCGGCGACGGCGATCCCGTCGGCGTGACTGCCCGAGGGTTCGGCGTCGTCGGTAGAGGGACTTTCGTCGTCCGGTCGCCGTTCCCACGGCGCGGCGCCTGGCATCGGCTGCGGAGTTCGGGTAAGCCACTGGTTGTCCTCACCCGGCGGACCGGGGGGTCGACGGCCGGGAGCGGCGTTGTCGCCGTCACTCATGTCCTACCGGCCTCCGACTCAAGGAGTGTTGCGCGCCGCGGGTTGGGCATCCCCCGGCGCGGGGATGGCTTGCGTGCTCCTTAGTTCTTGTAGCAGCACGTCATGGGACTCCGCTACCCGAAGCCCCGTTTGATGGAGCTTCATCGTACTGAGCCTTCCTGAGAGGCTTCCAGTCCGCCGATGCGTCGAAGTCCGATCGATACCGAGACGAAATCAGCCTCCGGAGTTCATTGCGTCGGCCCCGGCGGGCACCGTGCAATCATCCGGATCGGTGAGCCAGCCTTCAGGCAGCGCCACCGACGCAGGCGAGCCCTGACGTCCACGCGGTCCTTCTGCGGCGCGGGGGAAGGGTACGTTTGGGTCCAGCTGAGTCAGTAGTGCGTCGAGCTCCGCGAGTGTCGTGACCAGCGCCAACGCGCGGCGAAGGTCGGCCCCGGCGGGGAAGCCGTGCAGGTACCAGGCGATGTGCTTGCGCATGTCGCGCATGCCCTTGTCCTCGCCGAAGTGGTCGGCCAGCAACGCCCCGTGTCGTCGCATGATGTCGGCGACCTCACCCAGCGTCGGGGCGGTCACCTGCTCGCGACTCGTGAACGCCGCCGACAACTCGGCGAACAGCCACGGCCGGCCCAGACAACCGCGACCGATGACGACTCCGTCACATCCGGTATTGGCCATCATGGCGACGGCGTCATCGGCGTCGAAGATGTCGCCGTTGCCCAGCACCGGGATGGTCGTGACGTGTTGCTTGAGCCGGGTGATCTGCTCCCAGTCAGCGCTGCCGGAGTAGCGCTGTGCGGCGGTGCGAGCATGCAACGCGACGGCGGCGGCGCCTTCCTGCTCTGCGATCCTGCCCGCGTCGAGATGGGTGTGGTGCCCATCGTCGATGCCAACGCGGAACTTCACGGTCACGGGGATCGAGGTGCCCTGGACACCGCGGACCGCCGCAGCGACGATCTGACCGAACAGGCGCCGCTTGAAGGGGATCGCCGCGCCGCCTCCGCGCCGGGTGACCTTGGGCACCGGGCACCCAAAGTTCATGTCGATGTGATCGGCCATGCCCTCGGCGGCGATCATCCGGGCGGCGGCAAACGTGGTGTCGGGATCGACGGTGTACAGCTGAAGCGAACGAGGCGACTCATCGGCCGCGAACGTGGTCATGTGCATCGTGACCGGATGGCGCTCGACCAGTGCCCTGGCGGTCACCATCTCGCACACATACAGCCCGCTGATGGTGCCGGCGCGCGACACCTCGAGCTCGCGGCACAGAGTCCGGAACGCCACGTTCGTCACACCGGCCATCGGGGCCAGCACGACGGGGCTACGCAACGCAATCGGCCCGATCCGCAAAGATCGGGCCGGCGCGGAAAGCTCGGGGGTTACGACGCTGATGTCGCCACCAGAAGGTTCTTCATGGCCTTCTTCTCGGCCACCTTGCGCTCGCGCTCGAGTCGACGTTCCTTGGCGATCTCGAACTTCTGGCAGGTCTCCTCGAGCTCCTCGACCAGCTTGCCGAGGTCGTCGCGCATCTCGGCGGCCTCACCCGTGAAGTCGTCACGCTCGAAGATGCGCCACTTCTTGAGTACCGGCAGCACGACGTCGTCGAGGTGGATGCGCGGGTCGTACACGCCGCCGACGGCGATGATGACGGCCTTGCGGCGGAACTCCGGAACGGTGTAGCCGGGCATCTTGAAGTTGCGCAGCACGCGATGCAGCGACTTCATCGCCTGGTTGGGGGCGATGTCGATCCCCGCTGCCGAGACGTCCCGGTAGAAGATCATGTGCAGGTTCTCGTCCGCCGAGACGCGGCCGAGCAGCTGGTCGGCGACGGTCTCGTTGCAGGCCTTGCCGGTGTTACGGTGCGATACGCGGGTGGCGAGCTCCTGGAACGTCACGTAGATGACCGAGTCGAACAGGCTCTCGGCGAACAGGTCGCCCTGCTGGCCCTGGCCGGGGCTGAACCCGCGGGTGACCTGCTCGACGCGCAGTTCCTCGAGCTCGATCGGGTCTATGGCGCGGGTGACGACGAGGTAGTCGCGCAGCGCGATGCCGTGCCGGTTCTCCTCCGCGGTCCAGCGGTTGACCCACCATCCCCACGGGCCGTCCATGCCGAAGTTCATCGCGATCTCGCGGTGGTACGACGGCAGGTTGTCCTCGGTCAGGAGGTTCTGGATCATCGCGGTCTGGGCGACCTCGGACAGCTTCGACTGCTCGGGATCCCAGTCCTGGCCGCCGAGGGCGTAGTAGTTCTTGCCGTCCGACCACGGGATGTAGTCGTGAGGGTTCCAGTCCTTGCGCATGGACATGTGCCGATTGATGTTCTGCTCGACGACGGGCTCCAGTTCGCGCAGAAGCTGCAAGTCGGTCAGGTCGGTCGACATGGCCCCTCCGAGTTATCTGTACCTGATGGTTGCACTCAATATATCTGTGTACCCCGGTGACATCAAGTCTTCGGGCGGCGTGTCAGGACCAGTAGCTCGTCGGCGTTCGATTGCCGCTACTATTCCGGGTAGGCAATCGCCCTCCTAGCAAACCATCGGCGCCCCTGGCGCCAAGGAAGGTCGCTACAGACGTGAACAAAATCATGGTGCTTGGTGTCGGCGTGATGAGCGCGGGAGCAATCGCGCTTTCCCTACTAGGTGCGGGTGCGGCCGCCGCAGACTCCGACGTGGTGGGCCAAACCCTCAAGGACGCCAAGGCTGCGTTGAGTCAGCAGGGCGTGAGCGTCACCGTCGCCAGCACTGTGGGTGATCGCAAGGACTGGGACAACTGCATCGTCACGAGTGCATCGACGGCGACGTTCAAGGACTCGTCGGGCAACTCGACCGGCAACAAAGTCCTGGTGAACCTGAACTGCTACGCGAAGTACGCGACGGGGGTGTGGCCGGGCTTCTCGATGGCGAGCCCCGAGGGTCAGAAGATCTATCAGTCGGATCTGGCGGCAAAACAAAAGCGCGAGGCGGAGCAGGCGGCCGCGCAACAAGCCGCGGAGCCGCAGCCCTAGGTAGATCGGCTTGCTGGGAGTGACGCAACGCAAGCTCGCGAGTGGCGGGCAGATTAACTAGGCCTTTCCTGCTCCTGTGAGTCACTCACGGAGTGCTGCGCAGCGCCTTGTACGGCGGTATTATCCCCGCGAGCAAGGCATTCCATGCGGACAGGTAGGGCCACAAGTGAAAAAGCTCATCGTTGTTGGTTCAGGCGCCATCGGCGCGCTGGCGTTGTCGACTCTGCTGGGTGGCGGAATCGCCGCGGCCGACGACTATGCCGGTCAGACGTATTCAGACGCCGCGTCGGCGGCCAGCGATGCGGGACAGACGGTGGTCGTGGCCGCCCGCGTCGGTGACATTCAGGACGAGGGCGACTGCATCGTCACCCGATCCCAGACCGCACCCTTCGCCAGCGCCAACGATGGCATTCACGTGTCCGACACCGTGCAGTTCTACTTGAACTGCAATGCCGCGTATGCCACCGCGAGCAAACCGGGTAGTTCGCTGGGCAGCCCCGAAGGCGCCGCGGCCAAGGCGGCGGCCGACGAGAAGGCAGCCGAAGAAAAGGCCGCCGCCGACCAGAGCGCACAGGCCGAACTGGCTAACGCAGGTCAGACACCAGGCGGGGCCGGTCAGGTAGCGGGCGGATAACCGCTGCTAACGGGACGACACCCGGCTGAGCAGCATGTCGACGCAATAGTCGATGAACTGCTCGCGGGTGGTCGCTAGGCGGCCGTTGAGGTAGGCCGTGAAGAGCGCGGTGAGCGCGCCGACCAGGCCGGTCGCCACCATCGCCTGAACCGCCGGGTCGGTGATCCGGGTCAGCTTGCGCTGAAGAAGGTCGATGAAACTCGGCATCCACTCCGCGCCGGACTTCGTCAACACCGGCTCGCGTTCCGGTGCGATCAACAGCACGCGGCCCCGGGCGGGATCATCGACCATGAGCGTGACGAACCGTTCGACGGCGTCGCGCGGGCTGGTGGACGTCGTCAGCGCAGACATCGCCGTGCTACACACGTGGTCGTAGACGGCGCGGACGAATCCGTCGCGGTCGGTGAAGCTTTCGTAGAAGTAGCGTTCGGTCAGGCCAGCGGCCCTGCACACCGCTCGCACGGTCAGCGCGGGCCCGGCGGCTCCGCCCAGCAGGCTCACGCCAGCCGCGATGAGCTCGTCTCGGCGCAGCGTCTGGCGGTCCTGTAGCGGCACGCCCGACCAGCGGCCCCGTCGTTGACCGGAAGACACGTCGCTCCTAAGCTCTACAGTGACAACGCTCGTAGTCAGATTGGTCGTCTGACGTTCAGGGGAAGTTCGCAGTGACTCAAGATACTTCTGGGGCGTGTCCGATGACCAGCGGATCGGCTGGCGACCCGGTGATCGCGGCTGGTTGTCCCGTGGCGCCCGGTGGGTACGACGCCCCGCCCGTCCCGCTCGGACCCGAATCGCTGACGTGGAAGTACTTCGGCGACTGGCGCGGCCTTCTTCAGGGGCTGTGGAACGGGTCCATGCAGAACATGCACCCGCAGCTGGGCGCAGGCGTCGAACAGCATTCGACGTTCTTTCGTGAGCGGGTGCCCCGGTTGATGCGATCGCTGTACCCGATCGGCGGGGTGGTGTTCGACGGCGACCGCGCACCCAGGACAGGCGCCGAGGTTCGCGACTACCACGTCAACATCAAAGGAGTCGACGCCCAAGGTCGGCGATACCACGCGCTCAACCCCGACGTCTTCTACTGGGCGCACGCCATCTTCTTCATGGGGACGCTGATCGTCGCTGAGCGGTTTGCCGGCGGGATCACAGAGGCCGAGAAGCGGGAACTCTTCGACGAGCACATCCGGTGGTACTCGATGTACGGGATGAGCATGCGCCCTGTTCCGCAGACCTGGGAGGACTTCCAGGCGTACTGGGATCACATGTGCCGCAACGTGTTGGAGAACAACTACGCCGCGCGTGCGGTGCTCGATGTGAGGGAGCTGCCCAAGCCGCCGTTCCTGCCGTGGTTGCCCGACCGGCTCTGGAAGCTGCAGCGAAAGATGTTGGGGCCGGTCTACGTCTGGCTGACCGTCGGGCTGTACGACCCACCGGTGCGCGAACTCATGGGCTACACGTGGTCGTCCCGCGACGAAAGGCTGCTGCGCCGGTTCTGCAGCATCGTGCGAGTGGTCTTCTCCCTGCTGCCCAGGCGAATCCGAATGCATCCGCGGGCACGCGCCGGATGGGACCGGGCCATGGGCAAGATCCCGGCCGACGCACCGCTAGTGGAGACGCCGGCGCGCAATCTTCCACCGCTCGACGAGCGGGACAACCCCATGCACTATTGCCCGACAGTGGAGCGCTAACGCCGAACCGCGTAGCCGGTCCAGCTGACCCCATCGAAATAGCGCCACTGCCAACGGTTTTGGGGATCAGGGAACCATCCGGGTTGGATCGGGGGATAGCGTCCGAACACGCCGCGCTGGTCTCCCCACTGGGCGAACCGGTGCTCCAACTCGGCCCTGGTTCGCAGTCCCGCGTGCCGGATCCGACGCGCGCGCCTGGTCCGGCGGATCCCGAACAGCAGCACTGCGCCCGCTGCGAAGGTCACCGTCGCGTACCAGCCCTCCGCCAGCAGCCAGCACGCCACGAACACGGCGGTGCAGGCAATGACCGGATGGCGGCGCCAGAACGGCTGGGGGACGTAGTAGAGCATCGCCAACGATCATACGATTCGGCGGAACCGCAGACCGCGGCTTGAGTCGCGGATCCCGACCACCAGCGATGAATCCGGGTGGCGTCGGGTGGCGGGGCCGAACCACTGGGTGTGGGGCTCGGCTCACGTCATCGGAATCGTTACCGAAATGGAATCCGGTCAAGGTCGGCACAATATGTGCGTGCGCTAGTTTCACGAAATGAGGAAAGCCGTGCGGGTAAGACTGCGTTATCTGGCACCGCTGCTAGCGGCGGCTGCAACCACCGCTGGAATCGCCGCCGCACCGCCGGCTGCGGCCGACTGTGTTTCGTCCAGCGGGCCCAACCCGGTCACCCTGTGTTCGCAGGGTGAATCCCGGGTCAGCAACACGACACCCCTCCCGAGAGCCACTCCCTACATCCCTCTTGACTGTGATGTGGAGTGGCTGTGCGACCAGGGCCTCGGCATCGCTCTCAGTGACTGATCCGGAGTTCTGGAACCATCTGTTGTGAATTTGTGCCCCCACCAGGGCTCGAACCTGGGACCTGCGGATTAAAAGTCCGTAGCTCTACCAACTGAGCTATAGGGGCGCGCAGGAAAGAATACTTGGCCCCTGTCGTCAGGTCTGCTCGGGCGGGTGCGGGACGGCCCCGTTCACCGTCCCATAGCGGGCCCCGGCCGCCGGGCCAGTCCGCGTTTGGGCATTGGGCCGTCGGTACCCTAAGCTATGCAACGCTCCCAACGTCACAGCGTTGCGAGTACCCCGGAGAGATTCGGCTTGGCCCCCTTCGTCTAGCGGCCTAGGACGCCGCCCTTTCAAGGCGGTAGCGCGGGTTCGAATCCCGTAGGGGGTACGCGCGACGACCACGCGGGAGTCGCATAGTAAGGCCCTGTGGCGCAGTTGGTTAGCGCGCCGCCCTGTCACGGCGGAGGTCGCGGGTTCGAGTCCCGTCAGGGTCGCCAAATGGCGAGGCATTGGATGCCGCGCCGCCCTGGCCAGGTAGCTCAGTCGGTACGAGCGTCCGCCTGAAAAGCGGAAGGTCGCCGGTTCGATCCCGGCCCTGGCCACACGGTTGTTTATGCAGCTCAGAGTGCTGTAGACCGGTTTTGGCGGCACGTCGTCCTCTGAGGAAGCGGACGGAATGGGGCCAAAATGGGGCCAAACTGTATCAGCTGCCAGCTGCGCGAGAGGTGTCGTCGAGCGAGTCGAGCGCGGTGGCGATGTGGTCAAGCTCATCGTCAAACAGGTCCGCGTAGGTGTGCGCGGTGACGGTGATCGATGCGTGGCCCGTCGCCTTTTGGAGGAGTCTGAGGTCAGCGCCGGCCCGTCGGGACAATGATGCATAGGTGTGCCGTAGGTCATGCACACGCAAGGCGGCCCGACCGATCTCGGTCACAGATTTGCGCCAGTTGACCGCACGCTTCCAGTTCTCCAGGCTCAGTCGGGATGACCCGTCCCGGTGAGTCCGGAGACTCTTTTCGTTGAATCACCCTGCCTTTGGTGGAGTGCGTCTGTGATCGTAGTGGAGCTTCTCGACGGCCTGTAGGGTGAAGTCGTCGAGGTACTCGTGCGGGCGTTCGGTGTTGAACCACACCACCCACTCGGCGGTGGCCAGCTCGACCTGGTTGACGTCACGCCACGGGCCTTGCCGGCGGATGACTTCGTTCTTGAACGACCCGACCGTCGTCTCGGCGAGCGCGTGCGCCGACGGATCCGACCGAGGGATCGACACCTTCATCGAGGAGGCGCTGGGTGAACGCCACCGAGGTGTACTGGGCGCCCGCATCCCTGTGTGCAATGAGCCCGTGCAGGCTGGTGGTGCCGTCCTGGGCGCGAGTGAAGAAGGCATGCTCGACCGCGTCGAGGACCAGGTCGGTGGTCATCGACCGGGCGGCCCGCCAGCCGAGGATCCGGCGACTGTAGGCATCGATGACGAACGCTACGTAGACGAACCCCGCCCAGGTCGCCACGTAGACATCCCACGCCAGTGAGTTGTCAAGCAGCGACGGAATCTGGCTTGAGTCGGTGTGGCCACGCGACGGTGTCGTCCCATGTCTGATTGTTTGCCAGGCACCACCACAGGCGCCCGAGGAGCTTGTTGGCCAGGTTGCGCAGTGCGGCGTTGTGGTGGTCGCCGGCGGCGCGGCGTTTGTCGTAGTGTTCGCGTGCACCCGCGGATTTGGTCAGCGCCGTGAACGCCCACCAGTGACACGCGTCAGCGAGACGTTTGTTTCGGACCTTGCGGGCCTTGACGTAATGCGAACGTCCGGACGCGATCGTCACCGGCGCGGTGCCGGCGAACGCGCGCAGACTGTTCGGGTCGGCGAACCGTGTTGGATCGTCACCGATCTCGGCAAGGACGCGGGCGGCGAGGATCGGGCCCAGGCCTGGTGCCGAGCGCAGGATCGCCGTCTGCGGGTGCTGGTCGAACTCGCGGGCCAGTTCGAGTTCGAGGTCGTCGACGGCTCGCTGCATCGCGACGACGATGCCGAGCAGCCCGGTCACGGTCTGGCCCAGTGCCTGCTCGACCTGCGGCGGCTGCCGAAGGGCGGCGGTGTGCAAGTCGGTGAGGATCTGCTCAACCAGGGTGGGATGGTTACCGCGGCCCGACCGCTGCAGCAATGCCACTACCCGACGACGGGTCAGCTGCCGGCTGCTTGCCGGGGTCGGCGCGGCTGCCAGCACGGTCAATGCTGCCTTGTGTGTGAGATTCGGAAATGCTTGCAGCGCTTGCGGATAGAACTCCAGCAGCACCGATCGCAGACGGCTGACGGTTTGGTGCAACGCCCAGATCGCCTCTTGGTGCTGACGGGCCAGCGCCTTGACCGCCCGTCCCTGCTCGCTGACCGCTGGCATCTGGCGGTGCAGATGTCGGTCGGTGCGCAGAATGTGCGCGAGCACTGCCGCATCGCCGGGATCGGACTTGCCGCCGGCCTGGCCGTAGCGTTCCCGATAGCGGGCCACCGCGCGCGGGTTGATCGGATATACCGTGAACCCGGCATCGACCAACGCGACGACGAGCAGGTTCTTGTCTGTTTCGATCGAAACAGGCGTGTCTTGGGCGCTGCCCTCATGTTCGGCGATCAGCGCCAGCAGCTTGTTGAATCCGGTGGCGCCAGTGTCGATGCGGGCGCGTGCCACGACGACACCATCCTCGTCGACGAGCGCGACGTCATGATGCGCCTCGGCCCAATCGACCCCGCACGTCAGTTTCATGAACGATGTCTCCAATCCCGTTGTCGGTGTTCTCCTTCGGTTTCGAGCTCGAGGGTGGTGCGGCGACCTAATGGACAGCGCTCGACGGCGCAGCATCTCACAAGCCGATCACTAACCTCGTGGCGGACCGGCAGGGCCACCGTCTACGTAGAGGTCTCTGACGCGTCCGTGTCATCACATGCAGTGATCACCTGCCGATAGCTCACCGGCCAGACTGCGCCCGGATCGGTAAAATCTCAGTGACCACCTGCCGGTTCGCGACTTCGTGTCGGAACCTGTCCGACTCACCCATTAGGTAAAGTCGGCCACCCACAACCGATTTGGCGTTGCGGCGTAGAAACGTCGGTCCACCAGATCGGGATATCTGACGTGGCTGTGGTCGGGGATGGTGGTCTTGTGCTTGGATCCGTACCGCGCACCCTCCCAACCGTTTTCGCGCATGATCCGCTCCACCGTGCAGCGGGCGACATCGTGGCCTTGGCCGCGCAGCCAGATCCACAACTTGCGCGACCCCAATATCTGGACGAAACGACCTTTCTTCTTGTCTTCCCTTGCCGTGGTGATGATCTCGACCAGCTCGGTGTCACGGATCTGGCGTCTCGTCGGCGTCTTGGCGATCCACTCGTAGTAGGTCGACGGATTGATCGGCACACCGTGCTCAGAGAGCACGGCGCACATGGGCTCGACACCCCAGCGCAGCCCGGCCCCGCCGTCGGGGCCGGCCACCTGGTGGTCCTTGTGTTCGGCGATGAACCGGATCACCGTCTCCCGGGCCGGTCGAGCTCGGCCCCGAAGAAAATCGCCGCTGCCTTCAAGATCTCATTGGCCCGACGCAACTCGGCGACCATGCGCACCGCACGCTCACGAAGCTCGTCGGGATACTTGCTGACACGTCCCATGACTCAGATCCTCCCAAGATCGGGAGTCTCCGGAAACGCCGGGACGGGTCAGTGCTTTTCAGCCCGCCGCACAGCGCGTATGCCCAATACGTGCCCAACAGGTGGCAACTCGAATGCTTCGACGTCGGCGCTCGCTGCGCTGTCCGCCGGTGCCGAACTCCACTCCTCCGACCTATCTACGCCGGGCTAGCGGCTTCGGCTTCCAGTCGCTTGCGGCGGATGGCCGCGCGGCAAGCGTGGCTGCAGTGGCGTGCATCGGAACGCTGTGCGAGGAAGGGCTCCGCAGTATCCGCAAGGGCGGGGTGAGGGGGGCTGACGATTGGCCGCACTCTTCTTGCGCTTGCGTTCGTTACGGCAGGTTCGGCATGAGCGCTTACCCGCGTGGACGGCTGTGTTTTCCGGCGTGTACTCATGGCCTCTCGGGCAATGCGTCCTGTCCGCGTTGCGGCCGCGGGGCGATCGTGGCCTCCGCCGATGCAGCGACTCCATTTGGCATGTTCGGCACCCTCGCCAGACTTTTGCCGTCTTGTTGCGAGGAGAAGGGATCACCAGGGTGTTCTCAGGGGTGTACTCGTGTCCATGGATACAGTGAGTTTTTCCCGCCATCGGATGCGTGCCGTGCCTGACAGTGTCGAGGCCGTTGTTCGCGCGTGTATCCCATCGCAAATTTGCGAAATGATTGTTGGACGGATTGCCGTCGCTGTGACACCCAACAGTTCCGTCGGGACGCGGTCCAACGAACGCACCCAGAACTAGAGCGTGCACCGGCGCCTGTGCCTTGACGCCGTCTTTTGCCAAATGAACATAACGATACCCAGAACGATTACTTTGCCGCTTCAGATGGCCACGCCGCATGAATCGCGAGCCTCCATTGCCGCCAACGATCCGATCCACTATCTTGACGCGACCAAACGACGAAACTTCGTACAGCCCTTCGTACCCCGTCACCGGACGCCATTCCTCGCCCTCGAATATCTCGAACTCATACTCGAATTCGCGCGGACCCTTCATCGATCGTTGGGTACCGTGCACGACGGCGTCGCGTGAATTATTGGCGGGAGTGTCCCAACGGAGATTACCCAACCGGTTGTTGGAAGGGTCTCCATCGTTGTGGCAACCGAGGGCACCATCTGACGGGGACCTACGAATGCTTCTAAGACCAAGACGTGAATCGAACGCCAACTTGTGGAGTTCGCCTTCGAGAGGCAATACGATTCGTATCCGAAATCGTTGCGTTTGGGTTTTAGCAACTTACCGCGGTGAAGGCGCTGGAAACCCGCGCGGCCGCTCAGCAACCGGTCCAAGGACCGCAATCGACCATGGGAGGACACCTCGTAGATGCCCTCCCAGCCCATAACTGGTCTCCAGACTTCAGCAGTCACAGTCGCTTCTCAGCCACCTACGCATCTTACGTAGCGGTTGCGACAGATCGCGTTCTTGCTAACCCCAGGCCAAGTGGTCCGGCCGAAGGGGCATCTCGCAAGGCTGAGGTGCCCCACACGCGTTCGTGGTAGTTCGGCGGTGACTCAGTGTGCATCTGGCTTCAGAGCGTCGCGAAAGTTGATCTCGCCCACGACTACCCCGATTCCCGCGGGCCCTTGTGGCGGGTTGGGGTCGTCTACCGTGGGCTCACGGATCGGCGCTAGCATGCCTTTAGCGACGACACCCGCGAATTTCGGCTGTTGGGTCTTTTTGTCTATGAAGCACAGCGGACCGCCCGAGAATCCTGGATTAACGATCGTATCGATGTAGAAGATGGCGACTCCATCCTCGCCCGTTCGATTCCCAGCAATGATGCAGCTTTTCACAATGGGGAACTCCTGGAACGAATCCTTCGGCATGAAACTCAAACCGTACGGATAGCCGAGAATAAAAGCTTGCTGATACATGAACAACGTCGAGTTCACCGGTACGTCGTCGCTGGCGTTTTTGCTGACTCGGATGGGCTCAGGCAAGCGAAACACCGCGAAATCGGCGGTCGGCGCGACGTCCCTTCCCACTCGTACAAGGGCTGCTTGAAACGCGTGCCCGTTGTTCGAATACGGGTGGCGGATGTACGCGATCTCCTCGGGCTCGTCAATACACAGGTGCCGAGCGGTGACGAGTCGCTGATCGTCACCTCGTCCCACCAAGAAACCGGTACCTGGGCGTTTGCTCTCACCAGTGAACTGAACGATTCGACTTACCACATTTAGGTTCAACACGGTGCCATGATGCCGCGCCCGCTTCGCAGAGTTGCCACCATCGACGATCAGCCGATGGCAAGCGCAAAGTAAACCCCCGGCGCCGCCCATCATCGAGCGCTACGTGGGGGTCGATGTGCGCCGCCGCGCACCGCCTCAGTCGGCGGATGGATCAAGTCTAGGAACCAGATCGACAGCCCGATATAGAAGATCTGCCGCTGTTCAGACCGTGAGGGGGCCGTCTAGCCAGAACTCCGACGGCATAAATGCGGCGGGACCAGGGGCGACAGGCGTTATTCGCCACTCCAACTCTCTGGCCACCGTCCCGACTGCCGTACCTACCGCAAGTAAGGCAAGCTGTGCGCCCGTCACGCCCCACTGCAGGCCGGCAATAACGGGATGGAATTCGCCTTGCCGTCCGATCTGGTCAGCAAGACGCTCCGCAACTGGACTGCTCCAACGACGCCCGCGCCCTGCCTCATATTGGCGTTCCGCGGCGAACAAGTGCGTGTGGTACGCGTGGCAGTGCTCTGCAACCTCGTCAATCACTTTCTGTCGCGCCGCAATCGCTGCGTGTTCGGCTGCAATGTTGGGGGCGTTGACGATCGCGCTTGTTTCAGACGCGAACTCTTTGATTCGTTCGTCGGAAAGCTCACATTCGGCGAGTTGAGTTCCGAGCCGGAGTATTTCGAACAGTTGCATCGCCTCGTCAACGGGTCGGTCGTCTAGTCCCAGCGCATCGCCGACGACCGCGCGAATTTCATCGTAAAGCTGGCGATATCGATTCTCGGCCGCCATAGTCGGCAGAAGGACGGCCCACGCGGCCTGGGGCAGCTCGCCGACGGTGTTCGCCCGGAGTTGGAATAGCCTTCGAACGAGGTCAAAACGCCCGGCTGCAACCGCCGCCACACCTGCCCCATAGAACACGAGAGTGGCGGCCACGAGGGGCAAGTGAATCAGTCGAATCGTTCCGCTCGCGGGTTCGATGCGCCCATACCGCTCAATTTCAGGCAACCACCAGCGGTCTGTGTCGACATCGCCCCAATAGGCGAGCGCGGCAGTACTGCCGATCGGGATCCGGCAGGCGTCGCGAATCTGTCCAAGCAGCGAATCGTATTGCGCTTCATCAGAGCTCATCGCTCTTTCCAAGGGAAACGCAGGAATTTCCCTTAGTCGAGCGAACTCTCCGGCGAGCATGTCGTGCGCCGCGATGGCTGGACGTGTGCCGGCCAACTGCCGCTTGATCCGGCTGACCGCAACCTCAAGCGTCAACGGATTGCGTGCTTGCCTGTCGTGCATTGATTCGACTTCGTCGGCAAGATGACCGAATGCATCGTCTGCTGTTGTTTGAAGGACGAGCGCTTTCTTATTCTCGGTGAGCGATTGCGCTGCAAATCCGAGCGAGCCTGGACTGATCCAGCCCATCGTGAATCGCGCGGGGTAATGGGCCGCCACAAGGTCGCGGAGCGCGGGGTCATACTCCACGGACCAGCCGGCGACGAGAAGCCCGTAGTCGGTCACTACGCGCCGAACGAGCGCCTTCATCTGTCGTGGATAGCCGGCTAGCTCGGCAGTGGTGTTTCGCATCGACACAGCATTCAAGTAGTCGCCGTGGAGATGGATGATGCAGTGCGGCAACATGTGTAGCGGTGCCAATCCTCGAGCATCCGCTTCGGTCGCCACAACTGTCGGTTCGATCCCGAGTTCGTGCAGCGCCTGCTCGAAGAGACGGTCGAAGTTGACCGTCAAAACAACACGAATGTTGCCGGCTTGCATCAGCCTCGCGACTGCTCGGTGAGCGGCGGACGGCTTGACCGCCTCCGTGCCGTCAGCCGTGCTCTCGAAGTACTTTCGCAGCAGCGTCTGCCGCTCGGTTTGGGTGAGGGCGAGTTGGTGAACCACGTCGCTGTACGTCGGCTGCTTTCCGTACCGCTTCTCGTACCAATCACTCGCCGTATCCGCGTCGATATCCTGGTCGGCCATCTGCGCGATGAGGTCGACAACAATGTCCCAGGCCGTCGGGAGTCCAGCTCCGCGAGAGACGCCGGCACCGGCCAGAACTGCGTACGCGCCGGGATTCGAATACAGCGAGAAGGCGAGCGGGAGAAACGGGTCGTCCAGCGAAGTCTTGGTAGCCATCAGGACGAACAGTACGACGCCGGCTCGTTAGCTGCGCCGTCGTTCTGGTGAATTGCCGACTGTGGTGCGCGCCGCAAGGTACGTCTGCATGGCGGGCCCCGAATAGATCCGGACCAGCAGCATCCGTCTATAGCCGCGCATCCACAGTTTCGCGAGGACCAGTGACCTGCCGCCGTACGGATTGCGGTCGCCGATGTCGGCGAGTGAGCCCTCATCCAGGGCGCGGGTCGCCTCCTGACGCATTGTCACCCGCCAAGCATGCGGGCACGCGGGCCCGCAGCGGAGGATTCCATGCCGACGCGGACCCAGGTTGACACGCCGCGGAATCTGCCCCGGCGCCATTCGAGCAGGGACAGTTGAAACTCATGGCCGCGGCGAGAATGTCGCCGATGGCGTGCCGCTGTGGTAGATCCGCCCCAGCCCGAAACCGTCCATCCCTTGGATGGCGGCGTTGGACGATGGAGTCGCTAGGTGGGCAGGTGTATTTCGTTGATGTTGGGGGCGCTGTCCCAGGATGCGAGCAAGTCGAGCGCATGTGCGGTTGGTGAGGCGGGTTCGGCGACGTAGATGGTCATGGTGAGGCCGGGGTCGGAGATCATGTCGACGCTTTCGTAGGCGAGTTCGAGGTTGCCGACGGTGGTGTGGTGGAAGTTCTTGGTTCCAGCACCGTGGAGCCGGACGTCATGAGATCCCCAGCGGCGGCGGAAATCCGTGCTGCGCGTGGATAACTCGCCTACCAGGTCGTGCAGCGCCTTGTCGTGGGGGTCGCGCCCGGCTTCGGTGCGGAGGATGGCTACGCAGGTGTCGGCTGCGGTGTCCCAGTCGGGATAGAAGCGCCGGGAGTCGTCGTCGAGGAAGGTGTAGCGGGCGAAGTTGGGCGTGCCACCGGGTTGGCTGTCGTAGACCGATGCGTGCATGGCCCGGCCGAGGTGGTTGGTGGCCAGTAAGTCCATGCGGCCGTTGCGGATGATGGCCGGGGGTTTGATGCCGTCGAGTACCCATTGCAGGGCCGGTCGCGGTGTCCATCGGGTGCTGGGACGGCGACGCGGGCGCATGCCGGCGCTGGTGCCGTCGGCGGCATGGGCGAGGTGAAACAGGTGCGCGCGTTCGGCGTCGTCGAGTTGCAGCGCCCGAGCGAGCGCGTCGAGTACCGATGGCGATACTCCGCCTAAGGAGCCGCGTTCCAGTTTGGCGTAGTACTCGACGCTGACCCCGGCCAGTGCGGCGACCTCGCCGCGGCGCAGCCCGGGGACGCGGCGTTGCCCGATGTCGGGTAGGCCCGCCTGCTGCGGGGTGATCTTGGCCCGGCGCGAGAGCAGGAACTCGCGGACCTCGGTGCGGTTGTCCACCTCTTCGACGCTACGTCTCGCGGTCACGGCGTGGGATGCACTACCGGTACACGTTTCGACAGGCAGTGCCCGGACGCGCCGGCAATGGGGTTACCTGGACGGTGAGTCCGAGGCGACACCGCCCGGCAGCCTTGCGGAGGAGAACGATGATGCGCGCGACGATGATGTACGCCCCCGGTGACGTGCGGGTCGAGGAGCGGCCCGAACCCACTCCAGAGTCCGACCGACGCGGTCATCAGCTTGTCGGCGTCGTGCATCTGCGGATCGGATCTGTGGCCGTATCGCGGTGCCGACCCGGTGGACGGGCCGATCCCGATGGGCCACGAGTACGTCGGCATCGTCGAAGAGGTCGGCGCGGACGTCACCACGATCCGCCCCGGCCAGTTCGTGGTGGGCTCGTTCTTCGCCTCCGACAACACCTGCGAGATCTGCCGCGCCGGCTATCAGACGTCGTGCGTCAACCGCGAGATCCTCGGCACCGCAGGCGGCGCACAGGCCCAGCGGATGCGCGTCCCGCTGGCCGACGGCACTCTGGTCGCCACGCCTGAGGTTCCCTCCGCCGATCTCGTGCCGGATTTCCTGGCGGCCTCCGACGTGCTGGGTACGGGCTGGTTCGGGCCGTCGCCGCCGAAGCCGGGCCCGGCAAGACCGTGGTAGTGGTCGGTGACGGAGCGGTCGGGTTGTGCGCGGTAATGGCCGCCAGTCAGCTCGGCGCCGAGCGGATCGTCGCGATGAGCCGCCACGAAACCCGCCAACGCCTCGCCCGAGAATTCGGAGCGACCGACATCATCGCCGAGCGCGGCGATGCCGGGGTGCAGCGCATCAAGGACCTCACCCACGGCCTGGGGGCCCACTCGGTTATCGAGGCGGTCGGCACCCAGGAATCGATGCTGCAGGCCATCCAATCCACGCGACCCGGCGGCCATGTCGGCTACGTCGGCGTCACCCACGACGTCACCCTCCACGGCGAGCAGCTGTTCATGTCCCATGTCCACCTGCACGGCGGGCCCGCGCCGGTCCGTCGGTTCCTACCGGATCTGATGGACCGCATCTGGAACCGATCGATCAACCCCGGCAGGGTGTTCGATCTCGAACTTCCCCTCGACGACGCCGCCGACGGATACCGCGCCATGGACAACCGCCAAGCCACCAAAGTGCTGCTGCGACCGTGACACCACAACCACGACCCTCGAAGAGGACCACGATGAACCCGTCATACGACTTCACCAACCAGGTCGCCCTGGTCACCGGCGCCGGATCCGGTATGGGACTGGCCACCGCGCGAGCATTCGCGCAATCCGGTGCCGCGGTGGTGCTGGCCGACATCAACCCGGCGACGGTCAAGGACGCCAGCGCAGAACTCGTCAGTGGCGGCCACCAGGCCGTCGGCGTCGAATGCGACGTCTCCGACGAGCACAGTGTGGCCGCGGCGGTACAGGCCGCCGTCGACACCTACGGCCGGCTGGACATGGCGTTCAACAACGCCGGCATCCAGATCCCGCCGTGTGATGCCGCTGATGAACCCGCCGAGGTGTTCGACCGGGTGAACGCGATCAACCTGCGCGGGGTGTGGGCCTGCATGAAACACGAACTCGCCGTGATGCGCGGCCAGGGCAGCGGAGCGATCGTCAACTGCTCGTCTCTGGGCGGGCTGGTCGGCATCCCCGGCCGCGCGGCCTACCACGCGTCCAAGCACGGTGTACTCGGATTGACCAGCAGCGCCGCACTCGAATACGCGCCCCGCGGCATCCGCATCAACGCGGTATGTCCGGGCACGATAGCCACCCCGATGGTCACCGACATGATCGACAAGGGTGAACTCGACCGCGACGCGGCCATCGCCGATCAACCCATCAATCGCCTCGGCGAGCCCGAGGAAATCGCCGCGGCCGTGCTGTGGCTGTGCAGTCCCGGCGCCAGCTTCGTCGTCGGCGTCGCCCTGCCCGTCGACGGCGGCTACACCGCCCGCTGACCCACGTCGAGCAATGAGAGAAGGAACAGCGATGGAGATTTCCCCGAGCGCGTCCCGCCCGGCCGGGCGGGGGCCCGCCGAAACGTTCACCGGAGAGGTCAGCGTCAAGCCACTATTCGACGCCAATGATGTCCGCGCGTTCAGTTCGGCCGAGGTGTCCTTCACCAAGTGCGCTCGCACGGCTTGGCACACCCACCCCGGCGGACAGACCCTGATCGTCACCGCCGGCAACGGGTGGGTGCAGGAATGGGGCGGGGACAAGCAGCGCATCGCCGAAGGCGATGTCATCTGGACTCCACCCGGGGTCAAGCACTGGCACGGCGCCACCGACAACACCGCGATGACCCACATCGCCATCCAGGCCTTCGTCGACGGCCGCCCCGTCGACTGGCTCGAACACGTTGCCGATGACCAGTACCTCGGATAGTAGAAGCCGACGTCGGGCGCCGGCCGTGAGCAGGCTGGTCGCACTCGTGGCCGGGGCAGCGATGGCCGCCATGCTCGTCGCCTGCAACACCACGACATCACCGTCGAGTGCATCGAAAAGCGATGAAACGCAGTCGATCCGGTCAACCAGTAGTCAGGAAACGCCGATGCCGCAACCGCCCACCTCAGCGGGCACCCCGATTCATATCGTGATCGGGAGAACCGTCATCACCGCCGAACTGTGGGACAACGCTCCCGCCCGAGCGCTCATCGACAGGCTCCCGCTGACCTTGGACTTCAGTGACCTCAACGCCGTGGAGAAGATCGCGCGACTCGATCCTGGGCTGCCCATGACCGCGATGCCCGACGGCGATGATCCCGCGCCACGCGACATCGGCTGGTACGCCCCCAGCAGTGACGTCGTCCTGTACTACGGTGACGTCGGCTACTGGCCCGGCATCGCCCGCATCGGCCACATCAGCGGCGACATCGGCACCATCGCCGACCAGCAGGGCAACTTCACCGCCACCATCGAACTCGCGACCTGACCTCGACCGATCCCTCGGTTGCACGGGTGTACTGCCGGTACACCTACCCAGAGAAACTTCCCGGCTCGGCTCCTGCGGTGTTGACTCAACATAGCCGGTGCGGCAACGACGTCACACCTAATCAAGCTGAAACATGCACCGCCACACTGAGATTGGCAGCGCATCCACGGACAAGGAGCATGTCGATGATCACCCAGCACACTCGCCGCACGGTGTTGACCCGGATCGGGGCGGGCGTAGCCCTGGTCGGCGTGATGGCCGCCGCCGGTTGCGCACCGTCGAGTTCCGACACCGCCGCGACGACGAGTTCAGTCGTACCCAGCCCCACGCCGAACCTGCCCGCAGGAGACATGTCCAACGGGGCGGCCAACTTCTACACCAGCGATCGAGTGAGCGCCCAGGCCGTGTCGTTCAAGAACCAGTACGGCATGAACGTCGCAGGAAACCTGTTCGTGCCCAAAGACATCGACCGCAATACGACCCATCCCGCGATCGTGGTCGGCCACCCGATGGGGGCGGTCAAGGAGCAAAGCGCCAATCTCTACGCGACCAAGATGGCCGAGCGGGGCTTTGTCACCATGTCACTGGACCTGTCCTTCTGGGGTGCCAGCGCCGGGGAACCGCGCAACGCGGTCTCACCGGACATCTACGCTGAAGACTTCAGCGCCGCCGTGGACTACCTGCGCACCCAGTCCTTCGTGGACAGGGAACGCATCGGCGCGCTCGGGATATGCGGCAGCGGCAGCTTCGTGATCAGCGCAGCGAAGATCGACCCGCGCATCAAGTCGGTGGCCACCGTCAGCATGTACGACATGGGTGCAGCCAACCGCGATGGTCTGCGCAACGGCGTCAGCCTTGAACAGCGACGCCAAGTCCTGCAGCAGGCGGCCGACCAGCGCGACGCCGAATTCAATGGCGGCGCAACCGCGTACATCGGTGGCACCCCCGAAGAACTCACCGACCAATCCAGCGCCGTCGACCGGGAGTTCTACGACTTCTACCGCACCTCGCGTGGTAACAGCCCCAACACCACCACGCACCCGACGATGACCAGCAACGTCAAATTCATGAACTTCTACCCCTTCAACGACATCGAAACGATCTCGCCGCGACCCATGCTGTTCATCGCCGGCCAGAATGCCCACTCCCGCGAGTTCAGCGAGGACGCCTACGCCCTCGCTGCCGAGCCCAAGGAACTGGTCATCATCCCCGGCGCCGGCCACGTCGACCTCTACGACCGGGTCAACCTCATCCCCTTCGACAAGCTGACCGGCTTCTTCCAGAACAGTCTGCGAAACGGGTAACAGATTTCTTCACCACAACCGCGGACCACAGCGACGATTCACCGAGCCCACGTCAGGAGTGCGAGCCATGCCGACACCTAACACCCTCAACAACCAGAGTGACGAATTCGCGGGCAAGGTCGCGTTTATCACCGGCGCCGGGAGCGGCATCGGACGCGCCACCGCGCTGGCGTTCGCCGACCGTGGTGCCGCGGTTTCCATCGCCGACGTCTCAGCCGAGGCCAGCCGCGCCGTCGCCGACGAGATCGTCCACGCCGGTGGGCAGGCCCTAGGGCTCTCATGTGACGTCACCAGCAGCACTGACGTGCAGACCGCCCTTCAGCAGACCGTCGAGGCGTTCGGTCGCCTTGACTTCGCCTTCAACAACGCCGGCATCGAACAGCCGCCCACTCCACTCGCCGACATCACCGAGGATCAATGGCAGCGGGTCCTCGACATCGACCTGCGCGGGGTGTTCCTCTGCATGAAGTACGAGATCCCGCTGATCCTCGCCGCCGGCGGCGGCGCAATCATCAACACCTCCTCGGGGGCGGGGGTCAAGGGCTTCTCCGGTGGCGGAGCGTACGGCGCCGCCAAACATGGGGTGATCGGGTTGACCCGCTGTGCTGCACTGGACTACGCGGCGGCCAATGTGCGCATCAACGCCATCTGCCCCGGCATCATCGAAACCCCGATGATGGATCGCTTCTCAGGAGGTACACCGGAAGGACGCGAGCGGGTTATCGGTCAGGAACCCGTCGGCCGGATGGGCCGTCCCGAAGAGATCGCCTCAGCGGTGATGTGGCTCTGCTCCGACAACGCCGCCTTCACCGTCGGCCACGCACTCGTCGTCGACGGCGGACAAACGGTCGGCTGAACCGCGTCAAGACTCGATGGGTCAGGGTCAAGGCTTGATGCCTGAGCTCAATTGGACCCATACGGGCTACCGGCGCTCAGATCATCGACTCGTCCCACGGCTCGTCCGGCGTCGTGGCGATCGCCGACTCGGGACCCGACTTCGACGAGCCGGCATCGGCAGCGAGATCGATCGCCTGAACCTCGGCCGAAATGTCCAACTGTCGCCGAATCAACGCCGCCAGCGCCGGCCCCGTCGTCTTCGGGTCGTCGATCGCGTTCGCAATCCGATTTCCGCAACGCAACAAGCAGCTGACGGCGATCACCACTCGCCGCAGCCGCAGCAACCGATTTCGGAACCGCCTTCCGCGGTGCCCGCTTCGCCGGCGCCTTCTCTCCCGCGTCCACAGCGCGCAGTCTGCGCTCAGTCACGTCAGGAGAGTCCCTTACTGCTCGCTCTTGAAAAAAATTTGGGCCGAGGGGGCGGCGCCTAAGCCTTCGAGGTGCGCCGACGGGGCGGGGGTGGGGGTCACCCGCCTTGGTGTGAGGTCGTCAGGTGGTGATGTACGAAAGACCGGCCCCGAACGAGTCGTACTGTTGCAGCTTGGCGAGGTCGTCGAGGTCATCGCCGGCGGCCGGGTGTTGCTTGACGTATTCGGCGATGATGCTGTTCCAGCGGTTGGCGAGCGCTCGGGCGAGTACTGCTGCGGCGAGGGTTTTGTCGTCGGAGCGCACAGCTGCCGCGAATACCTCTTCCGCGTCGGCGGCAATGGTGAGTCGCGCTGCTCGGTCCTGTGCGTCCCGGTAGGCGATGATCTGACCGGGGTCGCTGCTGGTCACACTCGACAGCCCGAACAGCGACTTCTCGAGTGACTGCTTCTTGGCGGCGATGAGTTCAGTTTCCTTCTTTCGGAGGTCGCTGAGTCTGGCCTTCACCCGTTCGCGTTCGGTGTCGAGCTTGGTTCGCTTTCCGATGTCCGTGAGGGTTTCGTCGGCCATTGTGCTGTCGCGGGTGCTGGCCCATTGGTTCTGAACGCGCTCGGCTTGTGCGCGCAGATCGTCGATCTGAGATTCGAGATAGGCGAGAGGCATTGTGTGCGTTTCCTTTCGAGCGATTTTTAGGGTGCGGTGAGATTCCAAAGTTCTTGGATGGGCGGCGCTAGAGGGTGGTCGTCGAAGTGCTTGATGATGGCCCGGACTACGAGTTCCCATCGGTTGTCGATGGCTTTTGCCAGAATGCTGCGGATCAAGTCGTGGTAGGCCTGATTGCGCGCCGAGATGAGCAACCGGGCCGCGTCGGGCTCGTTCGTGAGGGCATCTACGGTGCGGTTGCGAGGAGTGTTGCGAAAAATGGTGTGCCGCAGGTGTGCGACGCGTTCGGTGGACTGCTCGGTCGTTGGCATGCGAGTGCTCGCCAATCCCGTCAGTCGGCCGATTGGCGGAACAGATCCCGGGCGAACGCGGATCTACCGTGATCCGCCGGCTTGCCGTCAGGCGGGCGTGCCCGCTGAACGAGGTCGCTGAATTCGTCGTCGGACAGCTCTCGGAGGTACTGCTCGACTCCCAGCCGTAGGTAGTCGGTTGGATTCACTGGTGCTGACCTGCCTTTCGTTCGGCGTATTCGACGACGGTCTGTCGCGGGAAGAGCCATCGACCGCCGATGTTTCGCGCGTCAAGGCTTTCGCGGATGCGTCGGATCCAGCTTGTCGAGCAGAGTGGGATCGTGGCTGCTTCGGTCGTGTCGATGAGTTCTTCCGCTGCCGATGGTGACGATTGTGGTTGCAACGCACAAGTTTTGGTTCCGTCTACGGAACTGATGAGTTGGACGTGCAGAGTGTCGAACCCGTCCGGCACGGATCTTCCGCCCAGCGTGTGACGGGCGATGAGATCACGAACGGCATAGAGCGCCAATTGAGTTTGCGCCGACGTGAGATTGACGCCGCCCGATTGGGCCGTGACGTTGAATGTCATCAGGGTTTACTCCTCAGTGTTGTGGGGTTGGTGGATTGGCTCGGAGAACGATCTGGTCGGGTTGGCCAGCGCGGCGCAGGGCTCGGGCTCGGGCGGGCTCGGCGGGCAGCGCCGAGTGCGGCCGGCAGGCGGGGCAGCGATGCGCATACGAGCGATGCACGGAATCGGGCGAGTCTCACCGTTGGGCCGTTTGCACCACCTGTGCGGCGGTGCCTGGCAGTTGGGACATTCCCGGTCCATTGCTGCGTCGGCGTAGACCTCTTCGAACACTCGCGACGTCACGCTGGTCTCCGGGATCGGGCCAAACAAGGGATGCGTTTCTGCGAGCCGTCGTCTCGCTGGCACCACTCATGGGCATCGGCGTGGCAGTTCGGGCACTGGTGGTCCATGTCGGCGCCGGCGTACAGCTGCTGAGCGAGTTTGTCGAACTGCGCCGGCGCCTGGCGGCTGGCGCCTGGTGACGTACCCCCGTCACGAAACCTCAGCTGCTCTTCGTCAGGGGGTTTTGCGGTGTCAGGTGTTAACCCGTCAGGTGTTAACCCGTCAAGTGGGTCATCCTGGGTGACCCGTTCGGTCCCGGATTTGACCCGTTCGGTCCCCGGATTTGACCCGTTCGGTCCGGTCTCATGACCCATTCGGTCCGAGTGACGGTCCGGCAAATCGTCTGTGGGGGTACCGATTGGGTCACCCTGAGTGAACCGTTCGGCTACCCCCGAATGGGTCACCATGGATGACCCGTTCGTGTCACATGACGTCGGCCCGGACGTCCTCGCGATGTCCGCCCGGACAGGCATTGTGAATAACTCGTATACCGGTGCCGCTGACCTGCCCTGTTGATTGTTGAACCCGCGCTTGATCTTTCGAACGTAACCAGCATTTTCGAGTTCCTTAACCGCTCGTTTCGCGGTAGAGAGCGATGTGCCGTACTGGGCGGCCCGAATGTGGTCCCAGCGAACTGATGCTTGCCGGGTGTTGTTGTTGGCTTTTTCAGCGATAGCGATCAGCGCTTGGAACCCGCGTTGAGATACCCCGCGGGCACGAAGGTTGTCCGAGGCGGTGATCACTTCGCCGACGAGTTGACCACTCACCGCTTACTCCGCGGCGATGATGCGACGCCGGCAGACGGAACCGCCTGACACCGACACGGCAGAGGTCAAACGTCGCCGGAAGCGTCGGGCCCAAGCGGTAAACTTCGGCGTGAGAGTTGTTGATGTAGTTCTCAATTGAGCGCCCTGGTATCCCCCCACCGGGGCGTTTTCTCGTTTCAGGCTCATGTCCGCTCGTCCTCCACGTGGACGCGAACCTCAGAAGCCGCGTCCAGCAGCCGGCCGGCCAGTTTGATGGCGAACTCGGGCGTGACGTTGTACATCTCGAACTCGGCCATGATGGTTCCGATCGCGATCCCTATCAGGCCAGGACGTTGGCCATTAAGCGACGAATTGGGCGCGATGTGGACCTGTGGCTCGTCGGCGGGCCTCATGCAGCGCCGCCGAACGGCTTCATGGCGGCGTCGACCTCGTTGAGGTCAACTCGGATAAGTCGCATCCCGTTGCGGTAGCCGGTGAGCCGGCCGTCGGCGATCATCTGCCGGATGGTGCGATCGGTGACTCCGAGGTAGTCGGCGGCTTCCGCAAGCTTTGCGTAGCGACGGACAACATACGTGGATGGCATTGCGAAATAAGCCCTTTCAGGTGGCTGTATTTCGGGATGCCTTAGTTTTCCCGGCTGTGTGCGCTCGACGACCCCATATAGGGACTGCGACGTCAGGAAGGCGCCTTCTGTGACCTGGCGTGTTGTACGCCCCCGCAGGGTGTGCCAACTCGCGGTCAGTTCGGGCCAAGCTCCGGGCTCATTGCCTCTCGGCTCCACCGGCGGTTTACCTACGCAACGCTCAGGCTACATATCTTCCGGGAAGCCGCAAAGCCTTCCAGCTTCGTGTCTCAACCGTTCTCCGCGATCTTCGACAGCAGCGCAGCTATCTCCCGGTCGCGCCCCTGCGCAGCATGCTGGTACCGCATGGCAGCTTGCGGCGTCGAGTGCCCTAGACGCGCCATGAGTTCGGCCAGACTGGCGCCGGTCGCCGCGGCGAGCACCGCGCCGGAGTGCCGCAGGTCGTGCCATCGCAGATCGTCGCGGCCGGCCTCGGCCCGCGCTTTGTACCAGTGCCGGTACAGCGTCGACGGCTGTAGATGTTCGCCGACCTCATTCGGGAACACGAGCGAAGCACCTTTCGCACCGACATATTTCGACAGATGGTCTTCGATCTGCGGGATGATGTGCGGTGGGATCGCGACGTCGCGGATGCCGGCGTCAGACTTCGGGGTCGTGACCGCGAACCTGCCGCCCTGGGTTCGGACCGCGGCGCGCCGGATCCGGATCACTTCGTCACCCAGGTCGATGTCCCCGCGGCGCAGCTCGACAGTCTCGCCGAAGCGCATCGCACACCACGACGCGAGGATGACCATGAGTTGCAGCCGCTCGGGCATCGCTGCCGTGACGGTGGCGAGTTCTTCGATAGACGCCGGCCGGATCTTGTGGACGCGCTTGGCGCGGCCCGCGCCGGTGATTCGGCACGGGTTGGAATCGATGAGTTCGTCGTTCACAGGATGCGGACACCGTCTACCTCGCCGCCACCCAGCAGCGCCCGCTGGAACTTGATGTAGTCGCGCGGCGTGGTACAGGCCGTGCCCGCCTGACCAGTACTCCGGCTCCTCGACCAGGTTCATCTCACTGGGCGCCCAGTGGCCGTCCGCACCCTTGAGATGAAGGGGCGTGGTGTTCGCGGCCTGGTTCGAGCTGCGCAGGAAGGTGGTTTCGTCCATCCCGAGTGGGCCGGTGATGCCCTCCTTGAGGGCGACGTCGAGCGTCACGCCGCTGGCCGCCTCGATGACTTTGCCCAGCCAGTCGGCGTTGATGCCGTACTCGAACTTGGTGCCCGGGTCGGCAACCAGCGGCGCAGTGAAGATCGAGTTGACGCCCGCGAGGACGTTGGGGGTGCCGGTTACCGCCTCCCACCGCATGATGTCGGCGTTCCAGAACCAGTAGGACAGACCGGCGGTGTGGGTGACTAACTGCTTGACGGTGGCTGGGCTGGCCGGCGGGCGCAGCCGTGGCGTGTGGCCGTCGAACCCTCCAGCACTTGCAGGTCTGCGAACTCCGGACGGTAGTCGGCGACGGGGACGTCGAAGTTGAGGTTGCCCATCTCCTTCTGCTGCAGAGCCGCGACGGTGGTCAGCATTTTGGTCATCGACATGATCCGGAAATGGGTGTCGACGCCGATCGGGTCGCGGCGACCGGCCTCCGTGGAGCCGGCGCCGCCCTCGTAGAACACGCCGTTGTGGTCGGCGGCGATCGCGGCGACGCTCGGTACGGTGCCGGCGTCCACCGCCTCCTGAAGGACTTTGTCGATCGAACTCACGGGATCTTCTCCTCGCCATTGGGGAGTGTCCGGGTCAATTACAACCCTGCCCCAGTCTTCCCAACGCGTCAAAGGATCACCACCGTTGAGGCGGAAGTTGACGCGGGCGGTGGCGTTCCGGTGGTTCTGGCTGGATCCATAGAAGGTATCGGCGATCTACTTCTGTGCGAATTGCAGCAGCTGTCTCGAGGGAGCCTTGTGGAGCCGGAACCAGTCAACGCCGACTGGTGCATAACGGGCGTGCATAGCGTGACCGCTCACTCGTGGAACGTGAGCTTGCCGGGGTGCGCCCCGCCGACGAACTGCGTCTCGGTCATTGGGCGCTGATGCACGGCGTGAACGCGGATTGGATATTGGGCGGCGACGACGTGCTGCGGCCTACATAGCCGGATACCGTCGCCCGGTACACGCGGTCGGGGTCCGTCTGCGCGGCGACGAACCGGAGTCGAATTCGATCCGCACTGGCTGCCCCTCTTCAACGATCTTGCCATCGAAGATGGCTAGCCGCTTGAGGATTCGGCACCAGTCAGCGATTTCCACATCACCAACAAATTGTCGAAAGTCGACCCTCAAGCGGCTAGCGACTAAGGGTCGCTAGGACGGGCAGGCCGGAAACGCGGAGGTCGAGGAGCCTCTCTGCGACTTGCTTGAGAGACGCCTGCGGGCCGACGGTCGCGATCGGTCGACGTCATCGCGACTCGTACGGTGAGCACGGCACCAAGGATGCAGAGCCCCGGCGCGCCGGGCAGCCGTCGTGCCGCTGATCGTGCTTCGGCGAACTACGGAGCCGGCGTGCCGCCAGCGATGTCGTGGTGTTGACCGGCGCGGCCAGAACACTCGAGAATCAACGCACGGGGTAACCCTCAGGACAGGAGGAGTTGATGTTCGACGTGATTGTCTGGGCGACCGACGGCTCGGCAAATGCCGACCTTTCGCTCGACTACGTCCAGAAGCTCGCAGAAGGCGGCCAGTCGCGGGTCGTCGCCGTGCACGTGAAGGAGCTCATCGTGGCCCGGGGGGTTGGACCCGTCCACCTCGACGAGGACGAGCTCCTGCAAAAGATCCGAGGCCAGGTGAACGACTTGAAGCAGGCCGGCATCGACGCGTCGCTGCAGGTCTACTCCGCAGTGGCGGGAAATGCCGCGCACATCACGGCCGACAGCGCCAAGGAGGCGGGGGCGGACCTCATCGTCGTCGGAACGCGCGGGCAGGGGCCGCTCAAGGGGCTCCTCCTCGGGAGCATCACGCAACGGCTCCTCCACGTCGCTCCCTGCCCGGTGCTCGCGGTTCCGGCGAAGGAGCAGTAGGCGCAAACGTGAAGATGACCTCGCCTCCGCGGCGAGGTCGTAGAACTCGCCGACGGACATGATCTCGCGCACCTGCGGGACGAAGTCGTCCATCGTCAGGCCGAATTAGCTAGTGCGCTTGCGCGCGCAGGAGCCCAGACGCGATTGAACCGAACTAGATCGTCAGTCGATACGGGATCCGCCCACGCCTGGGTTCGGCAGAACTGGTAGCGCCTCTGCAGCGCGCGCGGCATCCGCGCGCCGTTGTCGGAGGGCGCCGTAGAACGCGTGGTTGGCGTTCTGGTCGAGGTTCAGCGGTAGGTCGAGGTGCGCGATGAATTCCTGTTCGACGATCCACGGTGTCGGTGACGGCACTCATCGAGAGTCCCCAGGTGTGCTCGTTGAAATTCCTCACCTGTGAGCAGCGGTCAGTGTAGTGGTTGGCGGGTGCCGGTGGTGGCTCGGCGGAGGGTGTCTGCGGCGGCGTGGTGATCGCGTAGCCGGTAGGACTCGCCGTCGAGGTTGATGACCACCGAGCGGTGCAGCAGCCTGTCGAGCATGGCCGCGGCGACGGTGGTGTCGCCGAGGACGTCACCCCAGGCGCCGACGCCGCGGTTGGTGGTGATGACGATGGAGGTCTTCAAATAGCGTTGGGAGACAACCTGAAACAACGCCGAGGCGGCTTCGGCAGGCAACGGTAGATAGCCCAGTTCGTCAATGACCAGCAGTGTCGGCCCGGCGAAGAACCGCATGGTGGTGGCCCAGCGCCCTTCGATCGCGGCGCGGTGGCAGCGGGCAGCCAGGTCGGCGGCGGTGGTGAAGTAGGTGCGGTATCCGGCGTGGGCAGCCGCCCTGGCCAATCCGACCGACAGGTGTGTTTTGCCGGTGCCGGGAGTGAAGGCGACAGACTGCAACAGTTGCGTGCGGTCTTGCCGTGTGAGGTGCGGGTGGTGGCTGAGATGCACCCGTTGTTCGGTCGGCTGCTGGCGGCGAAGTCTTTCAAGCGGTGGAACGGCGTGTTGTTGTTGGTGATCGACTTGCCCGACGGTTCGCCGGGAACGATCCGCTGCGATGCCACCGATGTGTTGGGTGTGGTCGAGCCGGGCCCGCGGGCGGTGCTGGACAGCGCCGGGTTGCGGGCGCTGCACCGGCTGGTGGGTCAGCTGGCGACGCGTGCCGAAGTGGGCGTGTCTGGGGTGGGCGCGCAAGTAGGTTCGCCTCGTCCCTGATCGCGGTCACGACTACAGGAGAGTGAACCCACTTGCGCGCTATGAGAGTAGCTGTTCCACGCCAGCTTGCCCTGGGGCTGGGTGATTTACCCGTGCCGGCCTGCCGTTGGCAGGCACTTCCCGAAGAGACCCGAACCCAGGTGCTGGGGTTGTTGGCCCGGTTGATCGCCCGCGGCGCCTTGGCCGAGGACCCGCGTCCTGGGGCGGGTGAGCGATGAGCGGGCAGAGGTCGGCGGGGGCGTCGGTGCCGTCGCTGTTGTTGTCCACCGAGAAGGTCACCGTGTCACACCGCTCGCGGGATGCGTATGTGTATGTGCGCCAATCGACGCCGTCGCAGATGATTCATCACACCGAATCCCTTGCCCGACAATACGAGTTGCGTGAGCGGGCGGTGATGCTGGGTTGGCCCGCTCATCAGGTCGTGGTGATCGACGCCGATCTGGGCCGCTCCGGGGCGCAGACGGCCGGTCGGACGGGTTTCAAGGAGTTGGTCGCCGATGTCGGTCTGGGCAAGGTGGGGATCGTGCTGGGCATCGAGGTGTCGCGGCTGGCAGATCACCCCCGGCGCACCCTGGCGCATCCGCATCGACCAAGCCCTGCGTGATCGGATCCGACCCGAGGTACCCGACGGCTGGCTCGGCCTCGACGAGGCCGCCGCGGCACTTGGCGTTGCCCGACAAACCGTGTTGCACAAGGTCCAACGCGGCGAACTGCAAGCCGTCCACGTCAACCGCGGACGCCGCAAAGGGCTCCGTATCCAGGTCAAACCCGACCAGCATGGACTATTCGACACACCCTGATAGAAGGAGAGCGCAGTGTTAACCAGCCTCGACGGGTCCGTAGAGGATCACCGACTCCCCGGCCTCGAGCCAGCGTAATGCGGCCAGGTCGCGCAGCATCGCGGCGGGCAGTCTCGGGCTGACGGTGAAGTCGAAGTCCTCGAAGGTGTTGGGTTGTTCGAAGCGGGCGCGCCGGACTCGGCGGGCCAGGGCGGCGGTCTCGCGGCGGGCGATCTCGTCTTCGCAGAGCACCTGCAGGAATTCCAGATGGCCGAGTTTCCCGTCGCGGGTTTGGGTGAGGCGGGCATCGAGGGTGTCGAGCATGCCGGTGAGTTTGAGGGTCTTGAGTGCGGCCCGCAGGCTGGGGTCGTGAATGGTCATGACAAAGCTCCTGTGGTTGATGTGGTTGCAGCAGAACGAGTTCGGGCAGAGAGGTTCAGGCGGTGCGCTCGGTGTCGAACGCCTCGGGGCCGCGCAGCATCGCCGGCGGTGTCGGGGCGTGCTGGGGTGGGTCGTCGCCGTGTTCGGTGCCGGCGAGCAGGATGCCCTTGACGGTGCGGTAGCTCGGATCCCCGACAGTCAGGGCGCGGGCGCACGCCGTGTCCAAGCGGGTGTCGCCGTATTTCTCCCGGAGCCGGATGATGCCCTGAATGGCGCGCAGTCGGTGGATGGCGTTCACCTGCGAGAGTTCGGCGACGATCGCGACCGCGCCGGGCCCGATCTGCTCGGCCTGGGTGCGACACCAGCTCACGCTGCGCAGCGTGTGGGCGATCTTGTGTGGTGGATAGTGCTCGAAGTTCGTCGAGCGTCCCGAGAGGTGCAGCACGTGGGTCGCCACCACGGTGCCGGTGTGGAAGATCTGCACGATGTCACCGACGGTGCGCACGGTGACCTGCTGGCCGATGAGCCGCCACGGCACCGAGTACAACGCCTTCCCCGATTTGACGTGACAGTCCGGAGCCACCCGCCCAAGGCTGTAGACGACCGATTCAAACGCTCGGGGCGGCAACGGCATCAACGCCTCGGCCTCGAGGGCGACGAACACCGATCCCGGTGTCTGACCGTCCAGGCCGCGGTGCTTGTGGACTCCGTAGACCTCCCTGGCCCAGCGCAGCGCCTCGGCTTGCATCTGGGCCAGGGAGGTGAAGTCGCGGCCGGCGAAGAACGAGTCCCGAATGTAGGGCATCGGCCGCTCGACGCGTGGTTTGTCCTTCGGCTTTCTGGCTCGCGCGGGGTCGATCAGGGCGCCGTAGAACGCGGCGAGTTCGCCGTAGGCCAGGTTGATCTGCGGGTCATAGAGATCCGGGCGGGTCACCCCGGTCTTGAGGTTGTCGCAGACCAGACGCGCCGGGACCCCGCCGAAGAACTCGAACGCCGCCACATGCGAAGCGTTCCAGGACGTTTGATCCATCCGCAGCACCGGTTGCACGAACAGCGCTCGCGAACACGACAGGATCATCGCGAACACCCACACCGCGACCCGGCGTCCCGACGCTGGGTCCCACCACATCCCCAGGCGGCCGTAATCGATCTGAGCTTCACTACCGGGTTCAACGGCACCGCGCGGCACCGTGACCTTGCCTTCGAGACGCTCCTCAGTGAAAGAGGTTGCGATATAACGACGTACCGTCGATTCCGACACCTGGACACCGTGGTCGTCGCGCAGCCGCTGCGCGATCGTGGCCACCGTCACCGGCACCTTCAACTGATCGGCGATCCACTGGTGATGAACTGCGAGCAGCGGCCAACTCAGCGACCGCGCCGCCGGGTCGACCAGCTCGGGGAACCAACGCCCGATGCGGGCCCGCCACACCTCCTCGTCGAACTCCTCGGGGCACGGTGCCAGACCCTCGGCCAGCGCCGGGGTCAGATACTTGCGGATCGTCTTACGGTCGATGCCCAGTGCCTCATTGATCTGCACTTGGGATCGGCCGGCGTTCCAGTGCCGAAACATCTCCACGAAGTCAGTCACGTTCCACGATCTCCTCGCCACTCAAGGCCCCTTCCAGGACCCCCTGGCGGGGCACCTGAACGGAGCGAACCTGAGCAGCACCCCAACCCCTGCCGGACACGCCCCCAAGGGGTGGGGAATTACGTGACGGAGGGTGGGGAATTACATGACGGACAACCCCTCAAACCTGGGGAATTACGTGACCGCCGACACCACTCCCGCCGTCTATTTCAGTCCTGTGACACCGCCCAGCCGAAGCACAGGCGAAACAGCACGCCTAGATGCGCGGGCGCATGAGGCCGTCTTGTCACGGCTTTGTCACAAGTACCGCGGTATAGAGAGAAACGTCACGGCACGGGGTGGGAGCATCAGCGCAGATCAACGGCTCACGAGGCATACGGCGACACCGCGATACACCCCGGTCGTGCGGACTGTAAATCCGCTGGCACCCGCGCGCCCATTTCGGGATCAACATCAGACGGCGTTCAGCGCTGCTCGGGCCTGGTCGATCTGGTCGTATGCGTAGACCCTCATCTCGGCGGTGGTCATCGTTTTGCCCTTGCGGGCGACCGATTCGTAGGTTAGGTCGCCGAGGACATCACGCAGGTGGGTGATCGCGGTGCTGGCCTCGCGGACGACAAGGCTCATTGCGCGATTCACGGCGTAGCCTGGCGATGGTGGTGGCCTGACTCATAGTGCCCAAGCCGGTCGAACAACGCAGCGGGCTTGGCGCGGCCCTGGGCACGGGTCACCCCCTCGGCGACTCAAGTCTTCGCGGCTCCGGTGACGGCGAGGATGGTGCTCGCGACCAGCTCGGGATCGTCAATCGTCGGAGTGTGCGCGAGGCCGGGCAGGATGGTGAAGGTCGCGCGGGGTAGGCGGTCGCGGGCGATGGCTTCGCACAGCTCGACTGGGAGAATCCTGTCTTTTTCGCCCCAGGCGATGGTGATTGGGCACGGCAGGGGGTCTATCGGTGCGACCTGTTCGTCGGCGTTGTTGAAGAGGTCGTTGATGATGGTGCAATCCAAGGACACTTCGGTCATTTCGATGGCTCGCTCGTAGCTGAGTCGATCTCCATGCAACGTCGAATCGGTCAACGCACGGCGGCGCACACCCGGCGATTTCAGTAGAAGCGGTGTGATGGGGCGCATCAAGCGGCCCATCGCGAACTGCCGTCGCAACATCTTCGCGACCTGGGCTCGCAGATCGTCTGACCACAATCCGCACGGTGAAAATGCACAGACGGATTCGGCCCGGCCAAGGCGTGCCAATTCGAGCGCTATGAATCCACCCATCGAGTGGCCCGCTAAATGTGGCCGATCTAGTCCGTGTTCGTCGAGGTAGCGTTCGGACTCATCGATTACATCCCACATCGTGACGGGTCGCCGCTGCACAACTGGCCCTCCACGATGACCGAGGGCTGACGGTGTGTATACGTCGTGGTGGGCGGATAGCAGCGGCGCAATAGCCCGCCATTGATCGCCAGACCAGGACCCGCCATGCAGGAGTACAAGAGGCGACAGTTCCGGGGTCATCCGCTCAGGTTGGCAGGGAAATGACTTCGTACGGAGGGTTTTCGCGGAGTCTTGGCGAGCCGGGCGCAGCTCGGCCTGGGAGACCAACTGCGTTTCGAAAACAACGTTCCCACGATCCCTTTCGAGACGGAGACTCGAAACTCTCGTATGTCGTCTATTTCGAGACCGGGGTCGTCAACCCCCGGCGGTCGCCGCCCGTCGGGCTCCAGTGCCAGGTGACAATGCGCGCAAAGCGGCAAAGCGCTCGTCCCGTCACTTACCATTCCTGGGGCGATCTTGATCGGGGGAGGCGGACCGATGCTCGAAGTGATCGACAAGGGATCTTCCACCGAATCGCATCCCGTGCCGCTGCTGTTCGTCCACGGTGGAAACCTGGCCGCATGGTGTTGGGATGAGCACTTCCTGGACTTCTTCGCGAACAGAGGTTTTCGTGCCGTCGCGGTCAGCCTGCGCGGCCATGGTGCGAGCACCCTGTCCCAGACGCTGAACTCGTGTTCCATCGCCGACTACGTCGACGATGTACGCGCCACCGTCGACATGCTCGGTGCCAAGTCCATGCTCATCGGACACTCCATGGGCTGCACCGTCGTTCAGAAGTACCTAGAGAAGCGCAATGCCCCCGCTGCGGTCCTTATGGCACCCTGCACGCCGCAGGGAATACGACGTATCACGTTGCGCATGATCCGCCGTCATCCACGGACCGTGTTGAAGGCTAATACCGTCGGCAGCTCCGCTGACCTCTTCAACACGCCGACCTTGGCTCGCGAATTACTGTTCTGCTCGCATACGCCCGAACCTATCGTCGAGTCCTGCGCGGCCCGTGTGCAGCCCGAAAGCACGCGCGCCGGGCTGGATCTAATGATCCGTCGTCCCGATGCTCGCCTTGTCACCGCACCGTTGCTGGTTCTTGGCGCAACAGAAGACGGCTCGCGAGCTCACGGGGACGTGTCTGCTGTGGCACGGACTTACCACACTGACGCCGAGTTCTTTCCCAATATGGGCCACATGATGATGCTTGAGCCGGGATGGCCCAACGTCGCCGAACGAATCCATGATTGGCTCAGCGGCCAGGGACTTTAGCGGAGTGCGTACCAACGACTCTGACACGGATTTTCGAGACACTCATAACTCGTCCGATCCGGAACGGACCGTTGGTGGTCCACCGCTGACGGTGACTTGCCCTCGGGTCCCGGCGCTGGGTCACGATCGCCCGAAAGCGGCCAACGCTTTCGTCGCGTCACCTACCATTCCTGGATGCGATCTTGATCGAGGGAGCGGACCGATGCTCGAAGTGATCGACAAGGGATCTGCCACCGAATCGCATCCCGTTCCGCTGCTCTTCGTTCACGGCACTTGGCACGCAGCATGGTGCTGGGACGAGCAGTTTCTGGACTTCTTTGCCGATAAGGGTTACCGCGCCGTCGCACTGAGCTTTCGCGGCCACGGTGCTAGCAGCTTGTCCAAGCCTCTCAAATCTTGTTCTGTTGCCGATTACGTGGACGACGTACGCGCCGTTGTCGGCAAGCTGGGTTCCCCGCCAGTGCTCATCGGTCATTCGGTGGGCGGATTCATCGTGCAGAAGTATCTGGAATCGCACGATGCGCCGGCGGGGGTGTTAATTGCTTCCACACCGCCTCGCGGTGGGCGTACGGGGACATTGCGGGCACTCAAGCGCCACCCATGGCTGCTGGTGAAGGCTTCTATAACCGGCGATAGCTTGGTTCCGCTCGGGTCACCTCAGCTTATTCGGGAAGCCTTTTTCTCAGCAGGCACCCCGGACGCGGATGTTGTCCACTGTGCTTCGCTGTTGGGTCCCGAAAGCACTCGACTGGGACTCGACGTTTTGACGCAGAAGATTCGAACCGAGCGGATCAACACACCGCTGCTAGTCCTTGGAGCGGCGTGCGACAACACAACGATGGTTGCGGAAGTGGAAGCAACTGCCCGTGCCTACCACACACCACCGGAGGTGTTCCCCGACATGGGCCACGACATGATGCTCGAGCCTGGATGGCAGGCGGTCGCTGAAAGAATTGACGGCTGGCTCAGCGGGCAGGGACTGTAGCGCCGACAAGAACCTTCAAGACTCTCGAAACTCGTCTACTCCCAGAAGCGGTTCGATCCGGCGGCAGCCCTTGTCGTCGCAGCTGTCGGATGGAATCCATGGGGCCAAAATGGGGCCAACCCTGTAGGCCAGGTGCTCCGAGCCGCCCAGTTCAACGTCTCTCAGCCGACATCACCAGCTGAAACACATTGGTGTCAGCCAGGACTCCGCCTGAAAAGCGGAAGGTCGCCGGTTCGATCCCGGCCCTGGCCACCACGCATCAGTTCGCCCATGGCGACGGGCAATTACATTCTTCCGCCCGTCCAGAAATAGTTCAGGCCCGACCAACGAACGGCGCTCGACCTGTTCAGGACGCATCAAGCGAGAGGCTCAACCGGCGTCGATGGCGCAACAAGAGCTGCGGGCCCGGGAGGTGTCAGCTGCCCGGACGGCAGATGTGGAGAAGGTCCCGCCGCACCTACCGTAGGAGGGGGCGCAGACTGCGCAACTGGGCCTACCGGCGCGGAAGGCGGCAGGGCCGCCAACGGCGTCTGCGGGAGCGGAGTCGCTGCTGGGGGCGACGCCGGCACATCCGCGGCCCAACTCGCTTGGAGTTGATTCGCGACGAAAGCGGCTCCTTGGTCAACCATGCCTGTGTCGGTGTATTGGTTGTGCGCGGCGAAACTCGACCCGTGAGAGTCGCAGACTAGGTCGTTGTCGACGCAAAGGTCGATGGTCTTGACCACGTACTGTGCGCCGATGACGACTGGTGGGTCGTTGATCGCATGCATGAAGCGCGCAGACGGTTTGCCGAAGAGCGCAACCGCCGCCACGTGGTTGGCAATGTCGGGTGCCATTGGCGGGGGCACGTCGGACGCCGAGACTCCGTCGGGCACGACGTTGGCGGTGACGAAGCCCATGACGGCGGCACCTTGGGAGAATCCGCCGAGCACCATTTTGGTGTGGGGGCAGTTTGCGGCGGTGGCGAGGATATGCGCGCGCGCGTCCGAAATTCCATCGACGGCGGTTGGAAAGTCGGTGGTGGCGGGGTAGTCGACCGCGTACACCCCGACCGACTTCGCGCCGACTCGAGAGCGCAGGGAGTCGATGAACGCGTCCCCCGTAGGTCCAGGACCAGGCTGTTCGGTGGTACCGCGGGCGAATACCACCTCGGCGTCTGGACAGTCTGCGGCCTGCGCAGACGGCGGTGGCGCAATCTGCATCGCCCAAATCGCGACCACCACAGCAGCATTCATACCCGCGATGTGGCGAGGCCTCACGGGCCAATGGTGACACGTCGTGACCCCGAGTGCGCGTTGAATGTTCGGACGCGTGCAGATTGAGGCGGGGCCGCACTCGATCGGCACATGGTCGGATGGCGATCGTCGGTGCCTGCGGTGGGAGCCGCCGTTCGTCGAGGACGTCCAAAACGATTGGGCCCTAAGGCCCATGGTGTGACGTTGAGGCCGAGCCGTATCAAGTCGGCTCAGGGGACCGGTGGAGGTGGAGGTGGGGCCGCCGGATCGACCGGCTCCGGAAGGAACTGAACGAGCCCTGGCGGAACGTTCGTTCCGGGCGGTGGTGCGGTTCCGGGCAGAGGTTCACCCAGCTGCTCCTGTGGCATCTGGCCGAGCAGCCCGCCCTTCAATCGGCCGTCGCGGTACAGGTCGATGTACCGACCGAACCATTCTCGGCGTGAGACGTCCGCGTTCTCTTGGCCGGGCGCCACGTCGAACTGCTGGCCCTGCCCAGGCGCGGCTGGCACTTCGTTCTGCGCCAACCCGTAGGCGTTGTTGAACGGGTTCAGGTTCGGCAAGATCCCCGGCTCGCCTCCCGGCGCCGAGGGAACCGGATTCTGGCCGAGCACGGTCGTCCTGTCCAGGCCGACGAGGCCGGTAGGCGCTCCGAGCGCACCCGGGACGCTCTCCTGCCCGGTCTGGGCCAGCACTCCGAGTCCGTTGGCCAGCGGGCTGCCGATGATCGGCACCGTCGGACCAGGGGGCGGCGGTGGCGGTGGCGCGGGCTCCTCCGGCACCACGGGCAGCGGCGGGGGCGGCGGCTCCGCGCCGGCGGTCCCCGGTAGGGCGACCGCCGCTCCGACAGCGAGCACACTCACCGCCAGCACTGCGACCTTGCTGATCGTCATCGGGCCTCGATTCGGTGAAGTGTGCTCGCTGTCTGGCGTCGGCTCCATCTCAACCGTTAGACGGCCTTGGTGACGCCGTAATAGGCGACCACGTCGTCGGTATCCGTCGTCGAACTCGTCAGCGTCGCGTACGACCGCAGGAACGACTGACCCACGCAGCCGTCGACCTTGATGTGCGTGTCCTTCAGCGTGACGCGAACGGGCGCCGCCTTGAACGTCTTCTTGTCGACGGGGACCTGGGTCACCGTGCCGGGCTTGGCGTGGATCTCGAGGGTGCCGGAGATCGGGAAGTTGATGCCCGTCGGAATGATCCCACCGGTAATTGTGGAACCTGCAGTGGTTGCGCCTACCTGGCCGATGAGCCTGACCTGACCGAGCTCGATACCGCAGCCGACCTGGTACCCGGCCTCGAGGACTCCGCCGCTGAGCGACGTCTTGCCCTTGCCCGTGACCGTCCCGGTGAACGTGCCGCCCACCAGATACTCACGCGAGGAGACCGCCGTGGTCAGCGGAGCGACGGGGAGCTGTGTCTCGTTGGTCGCCGCGACGGTCAGCACCCAGCCGTCGGGGCTCGTCACGATGCCCGGCTCCGCGGAGGCGACGATGCCGTTGTCGGGCGGGGGGCCGACGTCGCCGGCGGGATCGATCGGCGGCTCCGCCAAAGCGACGGGGGTGGAGGCTGCGAAGGGAATGGCCATGCAAGCTGCCATCAAGGCGAAGCGATTCAACATTGTGTTCTCTCGTTCGATGTCGACGGGGATTAGACGGACTTGGTGACGCCGAGGTACGTGATGACGTCGTCGGTGTTGTCGGTCGAGGAGGTCAACGTGGCGTACGAACGGATGAACGACTGACCGGCGCACTGGTCGGTCTTGATGCGGACGCCCGTGATGGTGATCCGGGTGGTGGTGCCCTTGAACGACTTCTTGTCGATCGCAACCGTGGTCACGGTGCCGGGCTTGAGGTAGATCTTGCCCTGCAGGCTGACGCCGAAGGTGAACGGCCCGGTGAACGGCATGTTGATGCCCGGTTGGAAGCTGACGCCGGGGTTGATCTCCGTTTCGTCGGAGACGATGCCGCAGCCGATCTGCTCGCCGGCCTCGATCGAACCGCCCGTCAACTTGGTCTTGCCGCCGCCCGTGATGGTGCCGGTGAAGGTGCCAGCAACCAGATACTCGCGCGAGGAAATGGCGGTGGTCAAGGGGGCGACCGGTAGCTGCGTTTCGTTGCTGCCGACAACGGTCAGCTTCCAGCCGTCCGGCGTGTCGAGCACTCCGGGAGGGCCCGACGGGACCGCTCCTTCGGGTGGCAGTGGGTTGGTGGCATTGACTGGAACGACGGCGGGATCCGCCGGCGGTGGGGGTTCGGCCGAAGCGAGGGGCGAGGTCCCCACCGGGATCGCGATGCAGACTGCTGCCATTGCGGCAAAACGGCTCAACATGGTGGTAGGGGCCCCCTCATGGACGACGTGACAAAAGGTAACGAATGTGTCGCGACGGAGCATCTAATGGTCTGGTTGCCAAAGAGTGAACAGGCGACAAACAATCTCGGCCCTATAGTCATCCAACGGGCGTTCGACGTACCTCCTTTGAATCATCATGATTCGCAAGCGAATTCACAGGCTAGGGTCACGCAATGGACGTCGATCGGATGTCCATCGTTCGGTAGTCGTTCATAATTCCGACATTTGATCCGCACACGGTAGCTTCAACTGACGCCCCAACCGGGCTCGATGGGTCCGGGGTGGCGGAGCGTCAGGCGGTCTCACGAGACTGCGGGACCGACGAAATTGGAGGAACCCCTTGAGATCACGTCATCTCTTCGGCCGGGCTCTGGCCGCTTCTGTCGTCGCGTTGGGCACAGCACTGGCGTTCACACCTGTGGCCCTCGCTGACGATACGGCCGACCCTGTGCCAGCGCCGGGGCCGGCACCGATCCTGACGGAGGCGGCGCCCATGAGCGACGACGGCACGCCCGCCGCAGTTACCGCGTGCGGCACGTTCGCGGACGTCCTCGACGGAACATCGACCTATTTCGCCGAGTTTGCCGACGCCATCGAAGGTTCCGACTACTCGGACCCGGCCGTCTCGAGCAGCAACGTCGTCGGCCGGACTGCGCTTCGCCAGGGTGCGGGCGTCGCGATGGACGCGGCGAACACACCCGGTCTGCAACCCGAGATCGCGAATCCGATGCGGTCGTGGTCGATGGGAGCCACCGCATTGCTGATCAAGATGGGGCTGCGGATCCCTGGTGAAAGTCTCAACAGCACCGCAGACGGCATGAACAACAACGCGCTCGCGGTTCAGGAGGCCTGTGCGGCTGCGGGCACGCACGCCTGAACTGACCCACTCGTTCGCGCGATCGTCCGTCGGCAATTGAGTCGTGCGCGGAATTAAGGAGCCTCCGTGAAGAGGTGCGCCATCGGGGCGCTCGTAGTCGGTCTGATCCTCGCGGGGTGTGCCGGAAAGACGACGGACGGTCATTCGCAACCGCTCAAGCCGGTGCCGGACTCCGCGCTCTACGGACTCCTCTTGCCCGCCGCCGACGTCAACGCCATCATGGGCACGTCCGGCATGACACCGCGCAATCCGGTGGTCACTCAGATGGGTGACAACCGGAACCTGCTTCCGAACCTCAACTGTCTCGGTGTCTGGCAGGTGAATCAGGCGCCGATCTACGACCCCAGTAACTGGAAGGCGCTGCGGCAGCAGTTGCTTCGCACCCCGGACGATGATCAGTGGGATTACCTGGTGGTGCAGTCCGTCGTGTCCTACCGAACCGCCGACGCGGCGCGGGAGTTCTTCAACCAATCGGCTGATCGCTGGTCGAAGTGCACCAACCACCACGTCAACATCACGCTCAATGACGCGAAACTGCCGGCGTGGTTCAGTGGGGACCTCACCAAGACCGACAGCCGGCTGGCGATGCCCTACACCCGCGGCGCGGACGCCCAGACCAGGTCGTGCCAGCGTGTGCTGGCGGTGGCGGCCAACGTCATCATCGACGTGCAGGCGTGCAAGCCGCAGCAGCCGACACCGATCACGTCGGCCGTGGACGTGGCCGCCGCAATCGAATCGAAAATGCCCGACTGACTCGTTCCTTCGGGGAGCATGATTGTGATGTGTCGCAAGTGCGGAGTTGGATCGCCGCGGCGATGCTGGCTGTCGGTGCAGCGGGATCGTTGACTGCTGCGCCAACTGCGTTCGCCGACCCGTCCGTCAACCAGTCTGCCGCCGCCGTCATTCAGCAGTTGACCGATGAAGGATACGACGTCCAGATCAACTGGGTCAGTGGCGTCAGCAGCCGGCCGCTCTACGAATGTGCGGTCACCGGCATCCACAATCCGAATCGCGCTGGAGGGCCGGTCGACACGTTCACGACGGTGTACGTCGACGTGTCGTGTCCGAATCAAGACGACGGTGCGCGCCTCGAGGTCGGAGGCGGCCTCGGGTTCGGTTTCGGCTGACCGCGCAGCGCGCTCGACACCTTCGGACCGGTGAACGCACCGAACTGACCTGGTCCGCGGCTGAGGTAACTTACCGATATGGTGCGGCCCGCGCACACGGCGCGCAGCGAGCGAACTCGCGACGCGCTGCGCCAGGCCGCGTTGGTGCGCTTCCTGGCCCAGGGCGTCGAGGAGACCTCGGCGGAGCAGATCGCCGGCGACGCCGGGGTCTCCCTTCGCACGTTCTATCGGCACTTCACGTCGAAGCACGACCTGCTGTTCGCGGACTACGACGCCGGGCTGGAGTGGTTCCGTGCCGCGTTGTCCGACCACTCGAGCGAGGAATCGCTCATCGACTCGGTGCATGCAGCGGTGTTGGTGGCGCCGTACGACGTCGGGGCCGTGTCGAAGATCGCCGAGTTGCGCGCGAAGGAGCTCGACCCCGGACGCATCGTGCGCCACATCCGTCAGGTCGAGGCTGATTTCGCGGAGGCCGTCGAGGAGTACCTCAGGCGTGATGACAAACCGCTTGAGGGCACCGACGAACGGTTGCGCATCACCGTCACGGCTCGTTGTATCGCTGCTGCGGTGTTCGGTGCGATGGAGGTCTGGATGCTTGACGAGGATCGGTCTCTGCCCGAACTCGCGCGCCTGTGCCGCACCGCGCTCGAGTCGGTGGCGGCGGGATTCGAAGCGAACGGACCCTGAGTTTCGTCATTATTGACAGAACTTCGACGGCGTGCCAGCCTCAGCAGATGGCGGATTTCGACGCGGTTGTCATCGGTGCGGGCCACAACGGATTGACCGCTGCGATGCTCCTCCAGCGAGCCGGGCTGCGTACGTTGTGCCTGGATTCCAAGCTGTACGCGGGCGGAATGGCCTCAACCGTCGAGCTTTTCGACGGCTTCAAGTTCGAAATCGCCGGTTCGGTCCAGATCCCGACGTCGGCCACGGTGAGCCGCGAACTCGGCCTGGACGAACTGCCCACGGTCGATCTCGACGTGATGTCGGTATCGCTCCGGGGCGTCGGTGACGAACCCTTGATCTACTACACCGATCCGATGAAGTTGATGACGCACATCAACGAGGTGCACGGCGCCGAGGCGGTCAACGGAATGGCAGGCCTGATGGCCTGGTGCCAAGCGCCGACGCGGGCGCTGGGGCGGTTCGAGGCCGGCCGACCCCCGAAGTCGCTCGACGAGATGTACGCCTGCGCGACAAACGAATTCGAGCGTTCGACGATCACCGACCTGCTGTTTGGGTCGGTCACCGACGTGCTCGACCGCTACCTGCCGGACAAGGAGAAGCACGGCGCGCTACGGGGCATGTTGTCGCTGCTGGCCGTCAACACGACGTATCGCGGGCCCGCCACGCCCGGCACCGCCGCGGCGTTGGCCTACGGGTTCGCCGTCCCCGACGAAAATGCCTTGCTCGTCAAGAAATTGAGGGGCGGCATCGGTGCGCTGACGTCCCACCTGTGCGACGTGTTCACGTCGAGCGGCGGCGAGCTGCGGCTGCGGGCGAAGGTGGAAGAGATACAGGTCGTCGACGGCCGCGTGAGCGGTGTCCGCCTCGAGGACGGGTCGAGCATCACCGCGCCCGTTGTCGTCTCCGCCGTCGCGCCGGACCTCACGATCAACCAACTCGTCGCCCCGACCGCGGTGCCAGACGACGTCCGCGAGCGGTTCTCCCGCATCGACCATCGCGGGAGCTACCTACAGATGCACTTCGCGCTGGACGGCGTCCCGGAATTCGCGGCGCCCTACGAGCTGCTCAACGACCCCGCGATGCAGTCGAACATCGGGATCTTCAGCACGCCAGAAGAGCTGCAGCAGCAATGGGAGGACTGCCGGCGTGGCATCGTGCCCGCCGATCCGGCCATCGCGTTGCAGATCCCGTCCGTCAACGATCCCGGCCTCGCGCCCCAGGGCAAGCACGCGGCCTCGGCGTTCTCGCTGTGGTTCCCCGTCGAGGAGGCCCAGTCGAGCTACGGGGACATGAAGGTCGAGATGGGGCGACGTGTCATCGAGAAGGTCAACCGGCTGGCGCCGAATTTCGAAAGTTTGATCATCCGGCATACGACGTTCACACCGAAACACATGGGCACGATGTTCGGAGCACCGGGCGGTGACTACTGTCACGGGCTGATTCATCCCGATCAGATCGGAACAAACCGACCTGGACCGAAAGGTTATGTCGACCAACCCATTCCGATCGGAGGCCTCTATTTGGGCAGTGCGGGCTGCCACGGCGGGCCCGGTATCACCTTCATCCCGGGTTACAACGCCGCGCAGCAGGCGCTGGCGGACTTGCGCTAGTTGTCTTCCGCTGGGCCTTCGTCGGTGGCGCCGCCTTCGTCCGACCAGTCGGACCTGTCCTCGGCGCCCTTGGCCGGGTCGCTCTGGACGTCCTCGCGCCCCTCGGGGCCGGAGTCCGACTGACTGGTCTTTGGCTCAGGATTGCTCACGGCCGCTGATTACCCTCGCTGTCAGGTTCGGAAACCGTGAGAACTGCCTCCGCGACGTAGGGTTCCTCCTCGAGTCGGTGTTCCAGGTCCCGCAGAGTCCGCGCGACGGTGGACTCCGCCGAATCACCGACGAGGTCGACGCTCGCGATGACGAAAAGCCGCTTGGGGCCGATGAACTCGGGGCGTAGAAAGCGCACCTCGGAAACCTCGGGGAAACCCTTCAGCCGTGCGACGAGCGCGTCCCGTATGCGCGGCGAGCCGGGCTCTCCGGTGAGGAACTGGCGGTTGCGATCGATCAGCAGCACCGCGACCGCTCCGAGCAACACGCCGACCAGGATCGAGCCCGCCGCATCCCAGACCACGTTTCCGGTCAGCTGGTGCAACAGGATGCCGAGGAACGCGATGACGATGCCCACCAGGGCAGCGCTGTCCTCCGCAAAGACCGCACGCACCGTCGGGTCCGACGTCGCGAGCGCGTACTCGAGTACGTCGGTGTCGAAACGATTTGCCTCCATACGTAATTGACGAATGGCCTGCAAGAGCGAGATTCCCTCCAGCACGAACGCGATCGCAAGCACGAGGTAGGCCAAGCGGTAGTCCTCGCCTCCGCCCGCGCCGTGAATGAGCTCGGACACGCCGCGCCAGATGGAGACCGCGGCACCGACGACGAACAGTCCCACCGCGGCCAGTAGCGACCAGACGTAGGCCTCGCGCCCGTAACCGAGCGGCCGGCGTTCGTCGGCGTCCCTGGTGCTCCTGCGGTTGGCGACGAGGAGGAAGATCTGGTTGCCGGTGTCCGCCCACGAATGCGCGGCCTCGGCGCTCATGGACGCCGAACCCGACACCACCGCCGCGAAGGTCTTGGCCACGGCGACGGCAAGGTTCGCGCCGAAGGCGACCAAGACGGTCAGCGTGCTGTCACCACCGGTCTTCGCCATCGAGGCGCTATCCGTCGCGTCGCCGAAGCTGATCCATCCAGTCCCGGGGCACCCGGCCGGCAGGTCCGGGTACCGGGGCGTCGGAGGGATGGCTTTGAGGTGCAGCCAGTTCCGGTCCGTCGTAGTACTCGTTCGTGTCGTAGTTCCAGAACCAGTCCTCGCGGGGTTCGAACGATTGGATGATCGGATGGCCCGTCGCCCGCCAGTGCGCCGACGCGTGCCGGGCCATCGAGTCATCACAGCAGCCGATGTGCCCGCACGCCGCGCAGCGGCGCAAGTGCACCCACCAGCCACCGACGGCGTCGCATTCGACGCACCCGGTCCCGCTTGGACGGACCGTCGGATCGACCGCATCGCTCATGGGATCGAGCCTAATCGTCGACGTGCGAACGGAAACAAGACGTGGGAGTCAATGCCCTGCAGCCGGGCCAGTAGTCGTCGCGAAACCGTAACCAGGCAAAGAAAGTGCGAGTGTGATGTTGCCTGGCGTCAATCTCGCGGCGGGACCCACCCGCTTGGCTGAAGAGGAGCGGCTGGTCCGTCGAAAGCGCGCCGTCGGGCCAGTAGCAATTGTGTCGTTTGTTGCGGCAGATCGCGAGTAATCGCCGCAACAAACGACACAGTCGCTACTGTCGCGACATGGCAACCAGTGATTCGCGCGAAGTGGTCATCGAGGCAACCCCTGGGGAGATCCTGGACGTCATCGCCGACGTCGAAGCGACGCCGACTTGGTCGCCGCAGTACCGGAAGGCCGAGATCCTCGAGAGCTATCCGGACGGCAGGCCCAAGCAGGTGAAGATGACGGTCAAGGCTGCGGGGCTCACCGACGAGCAGGTGATCGAATACACGTGGGCGGACGACAAGGTGAGTTGGACGCTGGTGTCGGCGGGCCAGCTCGAAGGCGCAGGATGCGAGCTACACCTTCACGCCCGACGGCGACAAGACAAAGGTCAGGTTCGACATGAAGATCGACCTGTCGATCCCGATGCCCGGATTCCTGCTCAAGCGCACCTTGAAGGGCGGCATGGAGACCGCCACCGACGGCTTGCGCAAGCAGGTGCTGAAGGTAAAGAAGGGCTGAGCGCTCGCCGAGTACTGTTCGCCCCGTGAGCAATACGGGTCCCCTCGTCGGGGTGAAGGTCATCGAACTCGGCGGTATCGGGCCGGGCCCGCACGCGGCGATGATCCTCGCCGATCTCGGTGCCGACGTCGTGCGCGTCCGCCGTCCGGGCGGGTTGACCATGCCCGCCGAGGACGTCGACCTGCTGCACAGGGGCAAGCGCATCGTCGATCTCGACGTCAAGAACGAGCCGCAACGACTGCTCGAGCTTGCCGCCAAGGCCGACGTACTGCTGGACTGCTTCCGGCCAGGTACCTGCGAGCGGCTCGGCATCGGGCCTGAGGACTGCGCGGCGGTGAACCCCCGGCTGATCTTCGCCCGCATCACCGGTTGGGGCCAGGACGGTCCGCTCGCCCGAACCGCCGGTCACGACATCAACTACCTGTCGCAGACCGGCGCGCTGAGCGCCATCGGCTATCGCGACCGGCCGCCGGTGGCGCCGCTGAACCTGGTGGCCGACTTCGGCGGCGGGTCGATGTTCGTCGTGCTCGGCATCGTCGCGGCGCTGTACGAACGCGAACGTTCGGGCCTGGGTCAGGTGGTCGACGCCGCGATGGTCGACGGCGTCAGCATCCTGGCCCAGATGGCGTGGACCATGAAGTCGACCGGCACGCTGAAGGACGAGCGCGAGTCATTCATGCTCGACGGCGGCGCACCGTTCTACCGCACCTACGAAACCGCCGACGGCAAGTACATGGCCATCGGTGCGATCGAACCCCAGTTCTTCGCGCAGCTACTCGACGGCCTTGGCCTGTCAGCCGATGAGGTGCCGAACCAGCTGGACAAAGAAAGTTTTCCCGAAGTCCGTAACCTCTTCGCCACACGGTTTGCGGAGAGGACCCGCGACGATTGGACGGAGATCTTCTCGGGCTCCGATGCGTGTGTCACGCCGGTGCTCACGTGGACCGAAGCCGCGCAAAGCGAACACCTGCGTGCAAGGTCGACATTGTTGCAGGTCAACGGCGTTGATCAGGCTGCGCCAGCGCCGCGGTTTTCGCGAACCCCTCCGGGACCGGCTGGCGCTCCGCCGCAAGGCACCACGGCCATCGACGAGATTGCCTGGTAATAGTTAGCTGAAAATCCTATGCATGAGGCGTGGGAGTTAGCTAGGATAAGGCGCATGGCTGTCCGAGCAACGAGGGAAGTCCTATTCGAAGCCCCGCCGGAGGCGATTCTGGATGCTCTTGCCGACATCGATCAGGTGCCGGCGTGGTCGTCGTTGCACAAACATGCCGAGGTGGTCGACCGGCACCCCGACGGCCGACCGCGGCACGTAAAGGCCACCCTGAAGATCATGGGCCTCACCGACAAAGAGGTACTCGAATACAACTGGGGCCATGACTGGATGGTCTGGGACGCTACTGACACGTTTCGGCAGCGTGGCCAGCATGGTGAGTACAACCTGACGCGGGTAGGCGACGACCACACCCGGGTGCGATTCGACATCATCCTCGACTTGGCTGCGCCCATCCCCGAGTTCCTGATCAAGCGGGCCAAGAAGATCGTGCTCGACGTAGCAACGGAGAGCCTGCGCAAGCGCGTCATGGAGAAATACGCGTCGTAGGTTTGGATCATGGCCGTCCGAACATCACGCAAGGTCGTGATCGAGGCGCCGCCGGCCGCCATCATGGATGCGCTCGCCGACGTCGAGGCCCTGCCGTCCTATTCCTCGGCCTACAAGCATGCCGAGGTCCTCGACAGATACGCCGATGGCCGCCCGCACCACGTGCGCATCGCGGTCAAGGTTCTTGGGCTGCTCGATGAGGAGGTTCTCGAATATCACTGGGGTCCCGACTGGTTGGTGTGGGATGCGGAGCGCACCAAACAGCAGTACGCCCAGCATGTCGAGTACCGCCTGCGAGCTGATCACACCGGAAGTTCAACCGTGGTGACAATCGATGTCACCGTCGAGCCTGACTCGCTCATCCCGGACTTTCTCATCAAGCGGGCCGGCAAGGCGATGATCGACGCGGCCACCGAAGGGCTGCGCAACAGGGTGCTGGGCCTGGGGGACAACCGGTAGTCCGAAGCGGCGGTCAGCCCCCGGCCGAGTTGGGGGCCAGCGTCGAAGAAATCAGCAGGTCATCGTGTGATTCTTGACGAGTCGGGTCATCCGGTCCGGCGAATGGGCAGCACAGGGAGACCCACCATGAAGACACTTCTCGCAGGCGTCGCCGCTGCCGGATTCATCTTCGCCGCAGGGCTGAGCGTGGCCAGTCCCGCGTCTGCCGAGCCGTTGGCCGGTGGATCGGCCGCCGATGCCGTGAACAGCCTGCAGGCCCGCGGCTACGTCGTCGAGATCCAAGGGGACCAGAACGCGCCGCTTTCGGAGTGCACGGCGACGCAGATCAGCGGACTGTCGGGGACGAACTCGACAGGGCAGGCCGGGGTGCCGAAGGGCTCGACCGTGTATGTCACAGTCTCCTGCGACGACGACCACGACGAGTAGCTACCCCTTGAGCACCTGCAAGCGTCTGATGGCCTCTTCCATCGTGTCGTCACGCTTGCAGAAGGCGAAGCGCACCAGGTGATTCCAGTTCTCCAGGTGCGCAGCGGCGGGATCGCAGAACGCCGACATCGGAATCGCCGCCACTCCCGCCCGCTCGGGCAACTCGGCACAGAACGTCGCGCTGTCGGCGTAACCGAGCGGTCGCGGATCTGCGCACAGGAAGTACGTGCCGAAGCTGTCGTGGACCGCGAAGCCGACGTCGATGAGCGCGGAGGCGAGCCGATCGCGCTTGGCCTGGAACGAATCCCGCAGCGTTGCCACCCACGCGTCCTCGGTGTCGAGGGCTTGGGCCACCGCAGGCTGGAACGGTGCGCCGCCGACATAGGTGAGGAACTGCTTGGCGGCCCGCACGCCGGCGATGAGTTCGCTTGGCCCGCAAGCCCATCCGATCTTCCACCCGGTGACGTTGAACATCTTCGCCGCGCTGGAGATGGTGACCGTCCGCTCGGCCATGCCGGGGTAGCCGGCCAGTGGTAGGTGCCGTCTGCCGTCGAACACCAGCTGTTCGTAGACCTCGTCGGTGATCACCAGCAGGTCACGTGCCACCGCGAGGTCGGCGATGGCGGCCAGTTCCGCGTCGGAGGCGAGCATGCCGGTGGGGTTGTGCGGCGAGTTGAGGATGAGCGCGCGCGTGCGCGCGGTGACGGCGCCCGCGAGTGCGTCGACGTCGATCGCGAAGCCGCCGCCCGCGGGGACCAGCGGCACGGCGACCCGGTGGCATCCGGCCATGGCGATGACGGGCGAGTATGAGTCGTAGAACGGTTCGATGACCAACACTTCGGAACCGGGTTCGACGAGCCCGATGACCGACGCCGCGATGGCCTCCGTCGCGCCGACCGTGACGAGCACCTCGGTCTCCGGGTCGTAGGTGATGCCGAAGTGCCGCTGACGCTGACTGGCGATGGCCTCCCGGAGTGGTGCGATGCCGGGCCCGGGCGGGTACTGGTTGACGCCCTCGGCGATCGCGTGCTCCGCCGCCTTCAGCATCAGGGCAGGGCCGTCCTCGTCGGGAAAGCCCTGCCCAAGATTTACCGCGCCGATGCGCGTGGCCAGCGCCGACATCTCGGCGAAGATCGTCGTCGCATACGGCTGCAGCCGTGTCACGGTCATGAATGTCGAGCCTAGTGTTGTGGCCTTTTCCCGCGAACAGGCGCAAAAGCCCCGCCCGCACGGCGTGTCGTGGCACTTTGCGTCTGTTCGGTAGAGCCAACCGCCCAACCACCCGGTTGGGCGGGGCTGTTACGCTGCGAGGACAGGGGTCCTCCGATCTGACATCCGTACCACGACCAAGAACGACGACCAAGAGGAATTCACCATGTCCGAAGAAGCCTTCATCTACGAGGCGATCCGCACGCCGCGTGGCAAGCAGCGCAACGGCTCGCTGAACGAAGTCAAGCCACTGGATCTGGTGGTCGGCCTGATCGACGAGTTGCGCACCCGCAACCCCGATCTGGACGAGAACCTGATCAGTGACGTCGTCCTCGGCGTCGTGTCGCCCGTCGGCGACCAGGGCGCCGATATCGCGCGCACGGCCGTCGTCGCCGCAGGTATGCCCGACACGGTGGGCGGCGTCCAGCTGAACCGCTTCTGTGCCTCGGGCCTGGAGGCCGTCAACACCGCCGCACAGAAGGTGCGGTCCGGTTGGGACGATCTGGTGATCGCCGGCGGCGTCGAGTCGATGAGCCGCGTGCCGATGGGCTCCGACGGTGGCGCACTGTTCACCGATCCGGCCACCGGATTCGACAACTACATCGTGCCGCAGGGCATCGGTGCCGACCTGATTGCGACCATCGAGGGCTTCTCGCGCGAGGACGTCGACGCCTACGCGGCGCGCTCGCAGGATAAGGCCGCCGCTGCCTGGTCCGGCGGCTACTTCGCCAAGTCGGTCGTACCGGTGAAGGACATGAACGGTCTGGTCATCCTCGACCACGACGAGCACATGCGTCCCGGCACCACCGTCGAGAGCCTGGGCAAGCTGAAGCCGGCGTTCGAGGGTCTGGCCGCCATGGCCGGGTTCGACGACGTGGCCCTGCAGAAGTACCACTGGCTGGAGAAGATCAACCACGTCCACACCGGCGGAAACAGCTCCGGCATCGTCGACGGCGCCGCTCTGGTCCTGATTGGATCCGAGTCAGCGGGTGCGTCCCAGGGCCTGACTCCGCGGGCGCGCATCGTGGCCACCGCCACGAGCGGTGCCGAGCCGACGATCATGCTCACCGGTCCGACCCCCGCCACCCGCAAGGTGCTGGCCAGGGCGGGTCTGACGGTCGACGACATCGACCTGTTCGAGCTCAACGAGGCCTTCGCGTCCGTGGTGCTGAAGTTCCAGAAGGATCTGAACATCCCGGACGAGAAGCTGAACGTCAACGGCGGTGCCATCGCGATGGGCCACCCGCTGGGCGCCACCGGCGCCATGATCGCCGGAACCATGGTCGACGAGCTGGAGCGCCGCGGCGCCCGTCGCGCGTTGGTCACCCTGTGCATCGGTGGCGGCATGGGCGTCGCCACCATCATCGAGCGCGTCTAGGGAGAAATAGCATGGCAGAGAACACGATTCAGTGGGACAAGGATGCCGACGGCATCGTCACCTTGACGTTGGACGACCCGACTGGCTCGGCCAACGTAATGAACGAGCACTACCAGGAGTCCATGCACAACGCGGTCGAACGCCTTGTCGCGGAAAAGGACTCGATCACCGGCGTGGTCATCACCAGCGCGAAGAAGACCTTCTTCGCCGGCGGCGACCTCAAGGCGATGATCAACCTCGGCCCCGAGAACGCCGGGGACGCCTTCGACACGGTCGAGGGCGTGAAGCGTGACCTGCGTGCACTGGAGACGCTGGGCAAGCCCGTCGTCGCCGCCATCAACGGTGCCGCACTGGGCGGCGGGCTTGAGATCGCACTGGCGTGCCACCACCGCATCGCGGCTGATGCGAAAGGCAGCCAGCTCGGCCTGCCCGAGGTGACGCTGGGCCTGCTGCCTGGTGGCGGCGGCGTCACCCGCACCGTGCGCATGCTCGGCATCCAGAACGCGTTCGTGAGCGTGCTGTCGCAGGGCACCCGGTTCAAACCGGCTCAGGCCAAGGAGATCGGCCTGATCGACGAGGTGCTGCCGACCGTCGAGGAACTGGTGCCCGCAGCCAAGGCGTGGATAAAGGCCAACCCCGACAGCCACACTCAGCCGTGGGACGTCAAGGGTTACAAGATGCCCGGCGGCACCCCGAGCACTCCGTCGCTGGCGGCGATTCTGCCGTCGTTCGCCTCGCTGCTGCGCAAGCAGCTCAAGGGCGCCCCGATGCCCGCCCCGCGCGCCATCCTCGCCGCGGCGGTCGAGGGCGCGCAGGTGGACTTCGACACCGCCAGCCGAATCGAGAGCCGGTACTTCACGTCGCTGGTGACCGGTCACGTCGCGAAGAACATGATCCAGGCGTTCTTCTTCGACATGCAGTACATCAACTCCGGCGGCTCGCGCCCCGACGGCATTGGCAAGACCCCGATCAAGAAGATCGGCGTGCTCGGTGCGGGCATGATGGGCGCCGGCATCGCCTACGTCTCGGCCAAGGCCGGTTTCGACGTGGTGCTCAAGGACGTCTCCATCGAGGCCGCGCAGAAGGGCAAGGGCTATTCGGAGAAGCTCGAGGCCAAGGCACTGGAGCGCGGCAAGACCACCGAGGAGAAGAGCAAGGCGCTGCTGGACCGGATCACGCCGACGGCCGACGCCACCGACTTCAAGGGAGTCGACTTCGTCATCGAGGCCGTGTTCGAAAGCCAGGACCTCAAGCACAAGGTCTTCCAGGAGATCGAGGACGTCGTCGAGCCCAACGCGCTGCTCGGATCGAATACCTCGACGCTGCCGATCACCGGTCTGGCATCCGGGGTGAAGCGGCAAGAGGACTTCATCGGAATTCACTTCTTCTCGCCCGTCGACAAGATGCCATTGGTGGAGATCATCAAGGGCGAGAAGACTTCTGACGAGGCGCTGGCCCGGGTCTTCGACTACACGCTGGCCATCGGCAAGACCCCGATCGTCGTCAACGACAGCCGCGGTTTCTTCACCTCCCGCGTCATCGGCACGTTCGTCAACGAGGCGCTGGCGATGCTCGGCGAGGGTGTCGAGCCCGCCAGCATCGAACAGGCCGGTTCACAGGCCGGCTACCCGGCGCCGCCCCTTCAGCTGTCTGACGAACTCAACCTCGAGCTGATGCACAAGATCGCCCTCGCCACGCGGAAGGGCGTCGAGGACACGGGCGCCGCGTACGAGCCGCACCCGGCCGAGGCGGTCGTCGAGAAGATGATCGAACTGGGTCGCCCGTCGCGCCTGGCTGGTGCCGGCTTCTACGAGTACGCCGACGGCAAGCGCGTCAGCCTCTGGCCGGGGCTGAGGGAGAGCTTCAAGTCCGGCTCGTCGCAGCCGCCGCTGCAGGACATGATCGACCGGATGCTGTTCGCAGAGGCGCTGGAAACCCAGAAGTGTATCGACGAGGGCGTACTCACCTCGACTGCCGACGCCAACATCGGCTCGATCATGGGCATCGGCTTCCCGCCGTGGACTGGTGGCAGCGCGCAGTACATCGTCGGATACCCCGGCGGGAAGGCAGGTTTCGTGGCCCGCGCCAAGGAACTCGCCGCCAAGTACGGCGACCGCTTCACCCCGCCAGACTCACTGACCTCGTAGGTCAGTAGGCAGATGCCCCGGCACAACGGCGTGCCGGGGTTTTTGCGTTGTCGCGTCGATCGGACCCGTGCCCGGCATACTTTCACCCCATGCGTGCACATGACGAATGTCGTTGGCTGGTCCAGCGTCCCAGTGCGCATTGTTCGCTGACCCAGCGTTTGGGAGCGTCATGCGCCCTAGGATCTTGAGCTGAACGCCGACAGGAGGCAGGCATGGCCGATGTGAATCTCGTCCCGCTCGAGGTGCTGCTGGGCCACCCGGAACGGGCGGCGCCGCAGATCTCACCGGATGGCACGCGGCTTTCCTACATCGCGCCGCTGGACGGCGTGCTCAACGTGTTCGTCGGATACGTCGGAGCGGACGACCAGCAGCCGGTCACCCACGACACGGAGCGTGGGATCCAGGGCTACCTGTGGGCCCACGACAACCGCCACCTCCTGTACGTCCGCGACAAGGACGGCAGCGAGAACTTTCGGCTGTACGACGTCGACCTCGAGACGGGCGCCGAGCGGGACCTCACACCGATGGATGGCGTCCAGTGCCGACTCATCGCGCACCGCAAGCGCTTTCCGAACGACGTACTGGTTGGCATCAACAAGGACAACCCGCAGTTGCACGACGTGTACCACCTCGATCTCACGACCGGAGCGCTGCGCAAGGTCGTCGAGAATCCCGGCTATCTCGGTTGGGTGGTCGACGACGATCTCGTGGTGCGCGGCGCGGTCACCCCGACCCCGGACGGGGGCATGGTGATCCTGGTGCGCGACGACGCGTCGTCCGACTGGCGAGCGCTGCTCGAAGTCGCGCCCGAGGACGCCGAGTCGACGGGGCCGCTCGGATTCACGAAGGACGGCTCTGGCATGTACCTGCAGACGTCCGCCGACTCGAACACCGGGCGGGTGGTGAAGACTCGACATCGCGACGGGTGCCGTCGAGGTGATCGCCGAGGACCCCACGTACGACATCACCGGGGTGATCATGCACCCGGACACGCTACAGATCCAGGGTGTCGTCGTGTACCGAGATCGCTTGGAATATCAGATCTTCGACGATTCAATTCGCGGGGACATCGAAGCGCTCGAGCGGCTCCACGAGGGCGATCTGATGATCAACGACCGCGACGACGCCGATACGACGTGGCTCGTGGCGTACGACGACGACTCCGGGCCGGTGAAGTTCTACACCTGGGATCGCGCGGAGCAGACCGCGACGTTCCTGTTCGACCACCGGCCGGAGCTCAACGAGTACCCGCTGGTGCCGATGGAGCCCTTCGCCTTCACGGCGCGCGACGGGCTCGAGGTCCACGGCTACCTCTCCTTCCCCACGGGGGTCGAGCGCACCGACCTCCCCACCGTCCTCGTCGTGCACGGCGGCCCATGGACGCGCGACGGCTGGGGGCTGAATCCCGAAGCGCAGTGGCTGGCGAACCGCGGCTACCTGTGCGTGCAGGTCAACTTCCGGGGTTCCAGCGGGTACGGCAAGAACTTCCTCAACGCCGGCAACCGCGAGTGGGGTGCCAAGATGCACGACGACCTCTTGGACGCCATCGACCACCTCGTCGCACGAGGGTTCGTCGACCGCGAGCGGGTGGCGATCTACGGCGGGTCCTACGGGGGTTACGCGGCGTTGGTCGGAGCGACGTTCACGCCGGACGTCTTCACGTGCGCGATTTCGATGGTCGGCCCGTCGAACCTCAACACGCTCATCGAGTCCTTCCCCGAGTACTGGAAGCCGATGATCGTGCTGTGGCACAAGCGGGTTGGTGAGGATCCCGACTTCCTGTGGTCGCGCTCACCGCTGTCCAAAGTCGACGCGATCAGGATTCCGATCCTCGTCGCCCAAGGCGAGAACGATCCGCGCGTCAAGCGTGCGGAGTCCGAGCAGATCGTCGCGGCGATGGAGGAGCGGGGCATCGACCACGAGTACGTGATGTACGAGAACGAGGGCCACGGCTTCGTCAAACCCGAGAATCGCCTCGACTTCTATCACCGGGCGGATCGGTTCCTCGCCAAGCATCTCGGGGGCCGGGCCGAGTGACCACTCTGACGACAGGACGGGGCGAGCCCCTCGTCAGGCCGCCCGCTGAAACACATAGTGCCGAGCGGGGTTCTTGCCGTTGTGCTCCGTTCCCGGTTCCTCGCCCTGCGACAGCATCGTCCACCCGTCGGCGAAACGTCGGGCCACGTCGTCGGGTGAGATACCGGGCACTGCGAACGAGCCGCCCGGTACGAACGCGACGATCACGAACCGGCAGTTGGGGGCGGCGAGGGCGGTGACCTCGCGGGCGTAAGCGTCGCGGTCGTCGTCGTTCATGCCGTGCAGGCACCCGTTGTCGACGATCAGCCCGAACCCGGACCCGATGCCGCCCGAGCTGAGCCGGGTAGCGTCGGCCTTGACGAAGTCGACCGAGACATCGGCCGTGGCGGCCTTCTTGCGCGCCTCCTCCAGCGGCTTGTCGACGTAGTCGACGCCTGTCACCTGCCATCCGTGCCTCGCCAGGTAGATCGCGTTGTCCCCAGTGCCGCAACCGATGTCGAGCGCAGTGCTGGTGGCCAGTGCCGCTGTGCCCTCGACGAGCTCACGCAGCGTGGGCGACAACGGATGGCCGTCCCACGGGGTGAAGCCCAGTCGGTAGAGCACCCTGAACAACCGTTGCCGGGAGGGCATCGTTCAGAACCCCCCGAGATCCGCCGACAACCAGTGCTCGGGCTTCAGGCGGATGGTGACGCCGTCGCCATGTTCTCGGCGGGCGAACTCGAGATAGGCGTCGACCTGTTCGGGCTTCAGGTAGCGCTTGGTCATCTCGACGAGCTGGTCGTCGGTGCTCGGCTCAATCGCGGCGACCGCGCCGTCGACGGCGACGTAGCGCACCGTGGGTTCGAGGCGTTCGGCCATCAGCGAGAAGCACCCGCTGGCTTCGATGAGCCGGTGCTTGCGCGAGCCCGCGCCCGTCGATAGCCAGGGTTCCCCGCCAGGGGTGTACTGGTACCAGATGGGTACGGTCAGCGGGCCGCGCTGGTCACCCGCGTACACCGACAGCGCCCCGATGTGCGGCTCGGCCAGAAACTGTTCGCGTTCTTCTTTCGAGAGTGCCATTGATCCCAGGCTAACCGCGTTCGCGGCCGGCCCACCGGCGCTCGAACGAGGTCACCGGACCGTCGTCGGATAGTCCGCGACGTCCATCGAGTCGTAAAGCCGTAGACCGGCCGGGTTGGCTCGGGCGATGGCTCTGCCCAGCCAGCCTGGGAGCCGCGAGAATGCCTGCGCGCCAACGGCCAGCGCCCACACGCCCGCACGGGACCCCGGCACCAGGGTCTTGGCTGCTCGGCGGGCGAACGCGCGGCTGCGCCGGACCGGTTCGGCCATCGCCTGCTCGTAGGCGGCGAAGGCGCGGGCGCGGTCGCCACCCGCACGGGATAGCTCACCGGCGAGGGTGTACGCGCCCACCACGGCCAGGGTGGTACTGCCGCCGACCGCGGGACCCGGGCAGTAGCCGGCGTCGCCGACGAGGGTGACCCGGTCGCGCGACCAGCTGTCCATGTGTAGCTGCGTCACCGAGTCGAAGTAAAACGACGGGGTGGGGCCGAGTTCGTCGAGCCAGGAGTCGACTTCCGGCGCCAGCGCTCTGAATTCCGCGTCAAGGAAGGCTTTTTGGCGCTCGGAATCGCGGTGGTGGTATTCCAACGGCTGCGCGCGGCTGAAGAGGAAGACTGCCCTGGCGTCGGACAGGTGCGGGGCCGTGTAGATCGCGGCGAGGTGGCCGGGGCTGGCGTAGACGACGTTCTGGCCGTCGGGTGCCGCTGACTTCGGCGCCGACAACACTGCGAGATAGGCGCCGATGTAGGTGCTCAGCGGCGCCTCGTCGCCGAACACCAGGCGACGTACGTTCGAGTGCAGACCGTCGGCGCCGACGACCAGGTCGAAACTGCGTGGCGGGGCCTTCTCGAACGTCACCTCGCCGTCGGCGGAGATCGCCGAGACGGAATCGTCGAACATGTACTCGACGTCGTTTCGGCCCGCGTCGTAGTAAATCTCGCTGAGGTCGTCGCGCATGATCTCGGCGTGCCGGCTCGAGGTGGCGGCGTACAGCTTGGTGAGGTCGACGCGTGCCGGACGGCCGCCGGGCACGCGATGGATCGTCATTGCGGTGTTCGCGGTCGCGAGCTCGGTGACGCGGGCCAGTGTGCCCATCTTCTCGGTGATCTCCAGCGCGGGCCGGAACAGGTCGACGGCGTGGCCGCCCGTCTTGCGTAGCGTCGGGGCTCGCTCGACGACGGTGACGTCGAAGCCGTGCCGGGTCAGCCAGTAGGCCAGTACTGGGCCAGAGATGCTGGCACCCGAGACGAGGATCCGCACTTTTCACCAACTTACTTAACGATCGGTAAGTCAAAGCTATCACTTACCGATCGGTAAGTCAGCGTTACGCTTCTCGCATGAGCAGTAGACCGCCATCGGAGACCAGGAAGCGCATCCAGGAGGTCGCGAAGGAACTGTTCGTCGCCAAGGGCGTCCAAAGCACCAGCCTCCAAGACATCGCCGATCGGCTCGGCATCACCAAACCCGCGCTGTACTACCACTTCGCCTCGCGCGAGGAGCTCGTCCGCAGCATCGTGCAGCCGCTCTTCGACGACGGGGAACGCTTCATCGCCCAGCATGAAGCCACGCGGTCCAGCGATCCGCGGGCGTTGTTGGAGGGCTACTTCGACTTCCACTTCAAACACCGCGCCGACCTCGTCATCCTGGTAGCGGAGTTGAACACGCTCGCCCAGCTCGGCCTGATCGACAAACTGCTGACCTGGCGCGAGCGACTCGGCAAGCTCGTTTTCGGCTCGCGGCCCACGCTGGCCCAGTCGACGCGCGCCGTGATCGCGTTCGGCGGGCTGCAGGACTGCTGTCTGCAGTTTCCCGATACCCCCGAGCGTGCCCTTCGCAAGGCCTGCGTGGACGGCGCACTCGCTGCCCTCGGCGTGGCAAGCCGGGACTAGTGTCGGAAGACATGCGCTTCGGACTCTTCATCCCGCAAGGTTGGCGACTCGATCTGGTGGACATCCCCACCGCAAGCCAATGGGAGGTGATGAGCGAGCTCGCAACTTATGCCGACGACGGCGCGTGGGATTCGCTGTGGGTCTACGACCATTTCCACACTGTGCCGGTGCCCACCGGCGAGGCCACCCACGAGGCTTGGTCGTTGATGGCCGCGTACGCGGCGACGACGTCGCGAATCAAGCTCGGCCAGATGTGCACGGCCATGAGTTACCGCAATCCCGTCTACCTGGCCAAGGTTGCCGCCACCGCGGACATCATCTCGGGTGGCCGCGTGCAGATGGGTATCGGCGGCGGCTGGTACGAACACGAATGGCGCGCATACGGTTACGGCTTCCCGTCGGCCGGCGTGCGGTTGGCCCGGCTCGACGAGGGCGTGCAGATCATGCGCGACGCCTGGCGGGACGGCCGGGTCAGCTTCGAGGGCAAGCACTACCAGGTCGACGGCGCCATCGTGGCGCCCACGCCGCTGCAAGAAGGCGGCCTGCCGCTGTGGATCGCCGGCGGCGGCGAGAAGGTCACGCTGCGCATCGCCGCGAAGTACGCGCAGTACACCAACTTCACCCCCGATCCCGAGGGCTTCAGGCACAAGTCCGATGTGCTCCAAGCGCATTGCAAGGAAGTTGGCACCGACTACGGCGCCATCGTGCGATCGGCCAACTTCAGTGCCGTCGTCGGGACGTCCGAGGCCGACGTCGCGGAGCGCATCGAACGGGTTCGCGCCCGGCAGGTCGCAAAGGCCAACCCGCAGGCCGTCGAGGCGATGCTTTCCAGCATCAATTCAGCCGAATCTGCCAGTGGCACAACCGAACAGATCGTCGAGAGGCTTCAGCGGATAAAAGCGCTCGGCTGCGATTACGCCATCCTGTACTTCCCCGAGGCCGCCTACGACCGTTCCGGCATCGAACTCTTCGAGCGTGAGGTCATCCCCGCGCTGAGCTGAGGTTCCTTCGGGTTTCGAGTATCCGGTAGGTGACCGTGATCCCGAGCGGTTGCGAATCTTAGTAACCCGCGATCACGCTTCGCCCCACGGAGTACGGGCGCAATCCTTGGAAGACGGTGTCGACGCTGAATGCCGCTGCGACGCGCTCCGGTTTCGTGTGCGTCGATGCCGGCCTGCCACTCGTCCATGACGCTGTGCAGGATCTGCCCGCTCGTCATCAATGCCCCGCGCTCTGGCCGCCGTCGACGTGCAGGATCTCGCCCGTCACGAAGGCGGCCTGCTCGAGGTACAGCACGGCGTCGACGACGTCCCCGACGTCGCCCAACCGGCCGAGCGGATGCAGACGAGCCAGCGCATCGTAGGTGGCCGGGTCGTGCATGGGTGTCTTCACTACACCGAGTGCAACGACGTTGGCACGAATTCCCTTGTTCGCGTATTCAATAGCCAATGCCCTGGTGGCGGCGTTGAGCCCGCCCTTGGTCAGCGAAGCCAATGCCGAAGGCACCTGTGCGTTGGCGTGGTCGACGAGACTGGTGGAGATCGTCACGACGTGGCCGCCGTGGTCGGCGGCCAACATTGCGGTGAGTGCCGCCCGCGTCACCTCGAAGAAGCCACGCAGGTTCAGGCTGGTGATCGCGTCGTAGTCGTCGTCGGTGTACTCCGCGAAGTGTTTGGGGATGAAGATGCCCGCGTTGTTCACCACGGTGTCGATCCGGCCGAAATGTGAGAGCCCGGCCTCGACGACGCGATGGCCTACGCCCCGCTCGGACAGGTCGCCCGGTACGGCGAGCACCATCGGGTCGTCGGAGTGGATGATGGAGCGGGAGTTGGCGATGACGGCGTAGCCGAGCTTGCGGTAGCCCGACACCAGGCCTTCGCCGATGCCCTGGGATGCGCCCGTGATGAGCGCGACGGGTGGTGAGGTGGTCGTCATTGTTGAAGTTGTCATGGTGGGTTCCCTTCTTGCGGTGACGCCTACCGGAACGCAGTCACGGACGGAGGCAGTCCCCGCTGGCATGACCGAATTCCTCTCTGCTGTTAGGCCCCGGCTCACACGGGCGTCCCTCCACTACGCTGGGCGGATGGAGTTGCGGCAGCTGCGCTACTTCGTCACGGTCGCCGACGAGTTGAACTTCGGACGGGCCGCCGAACGGTTGCGCATCGCAGGTCCTTCGCTGTCCCAACAGATCAAGGCGCTCGAGCGCGATCTCAAGGTGCAGCTGTTCGACCGCGACCGGCGGTCGGTCGCGCTCACCGCCGCCGGCACGGCACTCTTGCCGCAGGCTCGCGCGCTGATCAGCCAGGCCGACGGTTTCCGTAGGCAGGCGCTCGGGTTGTCGTCATCGGAGCCGGTCCGGATCGGTTACGTGCAGTGGTGCCCGATGGACTGGGCAGAACGAGCGGCTGGCGTGGCACAGGTGCGGGTCGACACGTGGGTGATGCCCTCGCACGCCCAGGCTGCGCGGGTCGCCGAGGGCAGTCTGGACCTCGCGATCTGCTGGGTCGAGTGCTCCGACCTCGAAGCGCTGTCACTCGACTCGCGCCTGGTCGGAACCGATCGGCTCTATGCGCTGAGCGTCGGAAACGATACGTCGCCCGTCGAGGCGCGTCACACGACGGTGCTGTTGGATGCCGACGAGGCGAGCTGGTCGTCGTGGAACCGCTACGCCGAACAGTTCGCGCGCCACTCGGGCGCACACGTGGTCCGCGTCGAGGACGGCGGCGTCACGGGCTCGACGTTCTTCGACCACGTCCGTCGGTTGCGCCGCCCTGTGCTCAATAATCCGAAGGGACAGAACGACGTAACGCCCGCGGATCTCGTGCGCCGCCCGGTGGTCGGTCCAGCTCCGCTGTGGACGTGGTCGCTGGTGTGGCGGCGCGGTGAGAACAGCGAGGCGGTGCGCGCCGTCATCGACACGTTCACCGCTGACACAGACCGATCGGTGCTGGACGAACCAGGGGTATGGCTGCCGGTGGGCGACCCGCATCGGACGGCTGGCGATTGACTGTCGGAGCGCCGATGCGCAGCCAGGCGGCGGTGAGTGCCGATGCCGACACCGCGATGGCCGACGTGATGAGCGCGTACCGGAACCCATGGTGCAGAAGAGGAGTGACCATCAACGGTCCTAGGATCTGACCCGCCGAGTATCCGGTGGTGAGCACGGCGACGGCACGGGGGAATGCGAGCAGGCGCCCAGCCGCCAGTGCGATGGTGCTGACGCCCAGGAAGGTGCCTCCGAACAACACCGCGCCGACGAGAGCCGCGGCCACGCCTCCGACCAAGGCTGGCAACGCTATTCCCGCGGCCTGTAGGAGCAGAGCCGCCGCAAGCAGCGTGGGATGCGACCATCGCGCGCTTGCCGACGCCCACAAAGCCGCCGACGGGGCGGCGGCCAGCCCGACGACGAGCCAGGCGGTGCTACCCAGCAAACCCCGCGAATTCTGTCCGATGGCCGCGACCAAGAACGTGCCCGCGATGATGTATCCGATCCCCTCGAGCGTGTAGCTGACGAGGAGCACGACGAACCAACGATGCGAATGTGGTTGCCGCCGTGGTGACTGCGGCTCCTCGACGGGTGTTGGCGCGCCGTGCATCCGCCACGCGGGGAAGCTGACGATCGCGGCGAGGACTGTGGCGCCCCACCACGCGGCGCGCCACTCCGACGTCGGTAGCGCCATTACCAGCGCTCCCGAAAGCGCGATGCCTGCACCGATACCGCCGAAGCCCCACCCCGGTAGCCGAGGTGAGCCGCCGCGGGCGTGGTCCAGCATCCAGTCGACGGCGATGACGAACAGTACGGCGCTGGCGAATCCGGCGATCGTGCGGATCGCCAGCCAGCCGATCACGTTGTGCGTCAACGGCATTGCCCCCAGGCTCGCGACAACTACGACCAGTGCGGTTCGCCATGCCGTAGTCGTCCGCATCAGGCGGGGAGTGAGCACGCCGGCCAGTGCCCCGGCGAGGTAGCCGGCGTAGTTGGCCGTCGCGAGGCCAGCGGCCGTTCCCGGGCTCAGACCCGCGTGGGCTGTCATCATCGGCAGGATGGGCGTGTAGACGAACCTGCCGATGCCCATCGCCGCTGCCAACGCGGCTGCCCCTCGGGCGATGTGAAGGTGCGCGTGGTGCTGGGTCATCCGACCATGGTGCGTACGGACGCCGCGGTCACGCCACGACACGTTTGCTCTCAGCTGGAAGGCGTTGACTTACAACGCCGCCGAGCGCGTTACTGCGGTGGCAGGATCAGTGGCGGCGGCGGCGGCGAGTGGACCGGCACGTAAGGCGGGGGCCCTGCTGGCGCGGCCGGATCGACCGGCGCAGGCGCAGCGGCATCGAAGTACCCGGGTGGCGGTGGCCCGGTAAGCGGGTAGTACCCCGGCGGAACCTGCGGCGCGGGCCCGGCTCCCGCCGGGGGCGAGCCCCCAGCTGATGCCACGTCGAAGTACCCGGGCGGCGGTGGCCCGTCCAACGGGTAGTACCCCGGCGGCAGCTGCGGTGCGGGCCCGGCACCTGGCGGGGGCGGGGCCGCACCTGGCATTTGGCCGGGCGCCGTACCAGTGAATCCGTACGGGTCCTGGGCCTGGTGCCACGCGTCCCTGAGGAAGCCCAACGGTCCCGGCGTCGAACCCTGTCCGTATTGGGGGTTCTGAATCTCCGGCACGGGAGGTGGGCCGATGGGCGGTGGCGCTGGCGGAGCCTCGGGGGCTGCCCCGGGGGCGTCCATCACGGGCTGACCCGCGGGCACGATGCCGGGCTCCGGCACCACCGGTGTCGGATAAGGCGGCACCGCGGGGTCCGCGCTGGCGTGTCCTGCCATCGCCAGCGCACCCAGGCCGATGGCCACGCCGGCCATTGCGATCCTCGCGGCGTTCGTCGGTGAGGTGGCGCGATTGCGCCGGCGTCTGGTCATGAGTGTCGAGGCTACCGCCTCGTCAAGGCCTCCGCGTTCGCCCGCGCGAACTCGGTGAAGTCCAGCGGCTGCCTGCCCAGCGCCCGCTGCACACCGTCTGCCACCGAGGCGTTGCGGCCATCGAGCACGGTGGTGAACAGGTAGCGCAGCAGCGCGATCACTTCGGACGGCACCTGGCACTGAGCCAGCACCGCCACGTAGTCGTCCATGGGAATCGACGTGAACGCCAGTTTCCGCCTGGTCGCGTCACCGAGCTCGGCAACGGCGTCGGCGAAGGTGAGGAGTCGCGGTCCGGTCACCTCGTACACCTGCCCGACGTGCCGCTCGTCGGTCAGTGCGGCCACTGCGACGTCGGCGATGTCGCCTGCATCCACGAACGGCTCGAGCACGTTACCCACGGGCAGCGCGACGGATCCTGCGGCGACGTCGTCGGCGAAGCTGCCCTCGCTGAAGTTCTGCGCGAACCAGGACGCCCGGATGATCGCCCACTCCAGACCCGACGACCGCACCACGTCCTCGGCAGCCTGGGCTTCCTCCTCGCCGCGGCCCGACAGGAGGACCAGGCGCGCAACGCCTGCGGACCTCGCGAGCTCGGTCAGTTCGGTGATGGCATCCGCCGAGCCCGGAGCGGCGAGGTCGGGGTGGAACGCGACGTAGGCGGCCCGCACCCCGGCCATGGCGGGTGCCCACGTCAGCGGGTCGGCCCAGTCGAACGGGATCTCCGCGGATCTCGATCCGTGGCGCACGGTGACGCCGAGCGCATCGAGTCGTTGCACGACCCTTCGCCCGGTCTTGCCGGTGCTGCCGATGACGAGGACGGGGCTGGAGTCAGACGAGTAGGTCATGCCGACAATTCAACGACTCTCGGTTGAGACGAGCCATAGCTCAAAGGCTCAATTCCATACGCGATCGTCTCCCATCCACCCTCGACTTCGGCGCGCATCCGTCGCACAGCCCGCTGTTGAGTTCGACCGGAGTCGGCGAACGGATGTTCATGAAGGATCCGCCGAACGGAGACCCGCCACGGGGCGATCAGGGTGACTGGTCGTATCCGGGGTACTCCGGTGTGGAACCGCACGTACAACGGCCGCCGCTGGACTACGGCAGGATTCCTGCGCCCGAATCCGGCGGCAATCCGCCCCGGCGCAACGGCACCCCGTGGTGTCGCTGTCCGAATCAAAGGATGTGACTGTGGGCGGATTGCCTGCCGTCCAGATCGTCGCCAGCGTGACGGACGCTAAACCGGACGCGTGCACTGGGCCTGGCGCGCGCCATCGTGGTGATCGCGGCTCCCGGGCGATCGAACGCCCTCGTGTTCGTCGTTTCAATCGAACAGTGCTACGCCGGGGCGCCCGACCCGGCACTGATCGATCGCATCGCCGCTACTCTGCGGCCGTACTAAGCGTCACACCGCCGGACCCAGCAGGTCATCGGCGTCCTTGATGACGTAGCCGTAGCCCTGCTCGGCGAGGAACCGCTGCCGGTGCGCGGCGTACTCGGCGTCGAGGCTGTCGCGGGAGACCACCGAGTAGAACACCGCTCCACCGCCGTCGGCCTTGGGGCGCAGCAGGCGGCCCAGCCGCTGGGCCTCCTCCTGGCGCGAGCCGAAGGTGCCCGAAACCTGAACGGCGACACTGGCTTCCGGCAGGTCGATGGAGAAGTTGGCCACCTTCGACACCACGAGGGTCTGGACCTCGCCGCGGCGGAAGGCGTCGTACAACGCCTCGCGTTCGGCCGTCTTGGTGGAGCCCTGGATCACCGGCGCGTTCAGTTCCTGGCCCAGTTCGTCGAGCTGATCGAGATAGGCGCCGATCACCAACGTCGGTTCCCCGGGATGGCGCTCCAGGATGGACTTCACCACCGCCATCTTGGTGTGCGCCGTTGAGCACAGCTTGTAGCGCTCCTCGGGCTCGGCGGTGGCGTAGATCATGCGCTCGTTGTCGGTCATCGTGACGCGCACCTCGATGCACTCGGCGGGGGCGATCCAGCCCTGAGCCTCGATGTCCTTCCACGGTGCGTCGTAGCGCTTCGGCCCGATCAGGCTGAACACGTCACCCTCGCGCCCGTCCTCGCGGATCAGGGTGGCGGTCAACCCGAGTCGCCGCCGAGACTGAAGGTCGGCCGTCATGCGGAAGACCGGGGCGGGCAGCAGGTGGACCTCGTCGTAGATGATCAGGCCCCAGTCGCGGCTGTCGAACAGCTCGAGGTGGCGGTACTCGCCCTTGGTGCGTCGCGTGATCACCTGATACGTCGCGATGGTGACGGGCCGGATCTCCTTGCGCTCTCCCGAGTACTCGCCGATCTCCTCGTCGGTCAGCGACGTGCGGGCGATGAGCTCGCGCTTCCACTGCCGCCCGGCGACGGTGTTGGTGACCAGGATCAACGTCGTCGCGCTCGCCTTGGCCATGGCCGCCGCGCCTACCAGCGTCTTGCCCGCGCCGCACGGCAGCACCACCACGCCAGAGCCGCCCGCCCAGAACGAGTCGGCCGCCATCTCCTGGTAGTCGCGCAAGTGCCAGCCGTCCTGGGCGAGTTCGATCGGGTGGGCCTCGCCGTCCACGTAGCCTGCGAGATCCTCTGCGGGCCAGCCGATCTTGAGCAGCATCTGCTTGACACGGCCGCGTTCACTCGGGTGCACGGCGACGGTGTCGTCGTCGATGCGCGCGCCGAGCATCGGCGCGATCTTCTTGTTGCGCAGAACCTCTTCGAGGACTGCACGGTCGAGGCTCACCAGCGTCAGGCCGTGCACCGGGCTCTTGACCAACTGCAGCCTGCCGTAGCGGGCCATCGTGTCGACGATGTCGACGAGCAACGGTTGCGGTACCGCATAGCGCGAGAACGACACCAACACGTCGACGACCTGTTCGGCGTCATGGCCCGCCGCGCGTGCGTTCCAGAGCGCCAGAGGGGTGACCCGGTAGGTGTGGATGTGTTCGGGTGCGCGCTCCAGCTCGGCGAACGGCGCGATCGCCGCCCGCGCTTCGCCCGCGAGCTCGTGGTCGACTTCGAGGAGCACCGTCTTGTCGGACTGCACGATCAATGGGCCATCAGTCATGCGCGATCCCGCTCCGCTTCTCGCTGCCGTCTGTCATGCGTCCATTATCCGTCCTCCGCCGACACCACCGACGTCACGCGGTGGATCGCGAACTCCCGGACGCGACCGGCCGCGGGGTCGTAGGCGGTGAGTTGGCCACCCCGCACGTTGATCGGAGCGACGACGCGCTGAGTGGCGACGCCCGCCGCGTCGACGTAGCCGATGACCACCGACCCCTGGTGATGCGCGGCCCGCTGAAGCTGCGCCATCGCCTCTGCGGGGTCGAGCCGCACGCCGGAGAACGGTGCGGCTGCCATCTTGCGCAGCACCGCGACGATCGCGCCCAATGTCTGGGCGTTCGGGGTGGGCGCGGGCCGGTAGCGGCGCGGCCGACCAGGGGCGGCGACCCGTGCACCGCGCGCACGGATGTCGACGATCGCGCCCGAGGCGTCCTCGGCCGCGGGGGCGAACCCGACGGCGCGCAGGGCGTTGAGCACCTCGCCGATCGGCGACTGCGACACCGCCACGGTCGGCGCGAGCATCCGCACGTCGAGTCGCTCCACCGCGGGCGATGCGATCGCCTGGGCCAGTAGGGCGGGGTCCTCGCAGCGGACGAACGAGGCCGCCATGCCAACGCGCAACTGCCCGTGACGGCGCGCAACGTCGTCGATGAGATACGTCAACCCTTGTGGCACAGGAGTTTTCGAGTGTCGCATGAACAGCGCGTGCAGCTCCCCGGCGGTACGTCCGGTGTCCAGTGCGCGCCGGATCGACTGCTCGCTGATCCGGTACACCATGGCTGCGCCCGCAGACTCCACGGTGGCGACCGACGCCAACTGCTCGGATAGTTCACGTTCCAGAGGACCGGGCACGATCACCGTCAGATCGGCCTGCAACAAGAAGTGGTCGATCGGCTTCGGCAGCACCTTCTCCATCGCCGCGACGACCCGGTCCTCGGAATCGCCCTCGAGCAACAGGCGCATCGGCGTCGCGAGTGCGCCACGGCCGACGACACCGAGAGCGTGGGCCTCGGCGAGGAGGTCGGCCACCGGCTCGGGTTGCAATCTGGCCGCCCACCGTGGTCGTCGCCAGATCAGCGCCTGCGAGGCCGTCGCGGCGTCGACGCCCCGACCGGGCTCCAGGTCTGCAAGCAACGTCAGTAGCAGTCGGCGGTCGAGCGGAGCGGCCGTCGAATACAACGAATCCGACAGTGCCGCATAGGGTTTGCCGTCAGGGCCACGCTGGCCGATGAGCCCGGGCCGCGAAGGCAGGTCCAGCCAGGTCGACACCAGCAGGTGCCATCGGACCGCTGCGGGGGATTCGACGAAGCGATCGGCGGCGACTGTCGGCGCCCACTGTGTTCCGCCATCCTCCAACGGATCCGGGTCCGGCACGCCTGGGGCGATGAGGCCGGCGGCGGCCGCGACCTCGAGGATGAGGCCGAGCCGACGGTCATCGATGCCGGTGACCTTGGTCAGGCGCTTGACCTCGCGCACCCCGAGGCCGCCGTTGCGAAGCTCGGGAATCGGTGCGGCGGAAAGGGTTTCGATGAGCACCTCGACGTCGCGCAGCACGTCGATGGCCGCTCCGGCGGCGGCCGCGTCGACGTCGGCCATGGTGGTGGACGTCGCCGTCGGCTCGGGCGGCACCAGACCCGTCGGGCCGGGCACCTCACCGCGTAAAACCTGTCCCACCATACGGGGGAGGATCACGGTATCGGCGTCGATCTGGCGCAGCAGGCCGGAGGCGAGCAACCGCTGCACCGGTCGGTCGGCAGGCGTGCCCGGTGCGGCGTCGCGGGTGCGCCCGACGGGGGAGCCGTCGACGAGGCGCTCGAGCAGCTCGCGTTGGGCGGGGTCGGCGTCAGACAGCAGCTCGGCGATGCGCTCGACGGTGGCCTCGGACGCTTCGAGCGTCACCTGGCCGGGATGCCAGGGCAGTCCCGATGCGGCCTCCGAAGTCACCCGCAGTGCGGTGTCACCCCAAACCAGGGCCCGGGCCTTGAGGTCGTCAACTGCGGCGCTCAGGTCGTCTTCGCCGGCCCGGGCGCCGATCAGGGCGACCAGCTTGGCCAGCGGGATGGTTTCGCCGTCGGCCCGCAACAGCAACAGCGCGTCGAGTATCGCGAGTCGCAGAAAGTCGAGGTCGTCGGTGGCAGCCTTCACCGATTGCCGCGTCTGTGCCCTCGCGGCCAAAGCCGCGATGGAGCCAGGGGGCGGTTGGGTCAGGTCGGGCCGTAGCTCCAGCAGCCGAACGAGCCGATCGTCGGGGAGATCGGCCAGCCAGGCGCCCAACGGGACTGACGGGCCCGACTGGGAGGCGGGGCTAGACATTGCCAACCAGCCTATGTCAGCCCACCGCACTCGCCACCCGCGTTCGTGCCTGCCACAATGTGAGCGTGGCTGAGAAGAAATCGCAGAAGAAGCGCTACGTCGACAACGGCTGGCCCGTCCTCGACGGTGACGGGCACGCGATCAGTGAGCTTGCCGCCGACCGCACCGGGGCCCTCTCCCCCTTCGGCGAGGTGACCTTCCCGCTGCCGGCCGACGAACTGCCCTACATGCACCCGGTCACCGTCATCAACCGGTAGCCGTGGAGACCGGGCTGTCGCACCTCGACGATGCGGGGGCGGCGCACATGGTCGACGTCACGGGCAAGGACGCCACCAAGCGCACCGCCGTCGCCGCCGGGATCCTGCGCACCCGCAGCGACGTCATCGAGCTGATCGCCACCGGCGGTCTGCCGAAGGGTGACGCACTCGCCACCGCGCGGGTGGCGGGCATCCTCGCCGCCAAGCGCACCAGCGACCTGGTCCCGCTGTGCCATCAGCTGGCGCTGACTGGCGTTGACATCGAATTCGAGGTCGGCACAACGGATGTCGCGATTACCGCGACGGTGCGAACCACTGATCGGACCGGCGTGGAGATGGAGGCGCTCACCGCGGTGAGCGTGGCCGCGCTGACGCTCTACGACATGCTCAAGGCGGTCGACCCGGCCGCGACCATCGACGCCGTCCACGTCGTGCGAAAAGAGGGCGGTAAGACCGGCACCTGGACGCCAGGGCGATGAGCGCTTGCGCGAAGAGCAGAAGGCAGCGATGAGCGCTTGCGCGAAGAGCAGAAGGCGGCGATGACACGCACCGCCCGGGTGGTCGTCGCCTCGACGCGCGCCGCCACCGGCGTCTACGAGGACCGCACAGGACCCGTCATCGTCGAATGGCTGACGCAGCGTGGTTTCGAGGTGCCGGCGCCCTCCGTCGTGGCGGACGGGATCGGCGTGAATCGAGCCCTGTTCGCCGCCCTCGACGAGGGTGTCGACCTGATCCTGACGTCGGGCGGTACCGGCATCTCGCCCACCGACCGAACCGCCGACGCGACCGCGAACATCGTCGACTACCAGATCCCTGGCCTGGCCGACGCCATCCGGCGCGCGGGCCTGCCGCACGTGCCGACGTCGGTGTTGTCGCGGGGGGTGTGCGGCGTGCGTGACGGCACGCTGATCGTGAACCTGCCGGGATCGACCGGCGGCGTGAACGACGGCCTCGGGGTGCTGGCCGATGTGCTGGACCATGCGTTGGACCAACTGGCTGGCGGGGATCACCGGCGATGAGCGCTTGCGCGAAGAGCAGAGGGCGGCGATGAGCGCTTGCGCGAAGAGCAGAGGGCGGCGATGAGCGCCGTCGTACTGCGCGCCGACCTCAGCGAGCAGCCGATCGACCTCGTCGAGCACGAGGCACTCGTTGCGCATCGTTCGGCCGGAGCGATCGTCGGCTTCGTCGGCGCCGTCCGTGACCACGACGGCGGGCACTCGGTGACACGGCTGGAGTACTCCGCGCATCCCACGGCGCAGCAGACGCTCGCCGACGTGGCCGCCGAGATCGCCGCGAAAAGCGAGGGTGTGCGCGCCATCGCGGTCAGCCATCGCATCGGCACGTTGGAAATCGGTGACGCGGCCTTGGTGGCCGCCGTGGCCGCCGATCACCGAGGAGCCGCGTTCGACACGTGCGCGCTGCTCGTCGAAACCGTCAAGGCGCGGCTCCCGGTGTGGAAGCACCAGTTCTTCGCCGACGGTTCCGACGAATGGGTCGGCAGCGCCTGATTCCTCTCGCGCCTGTGGCGCGGGCGGCCCGTTACGCCGGTGGTGCGGGAGCGGGGGGAGGCGGGAGCAACGGCAACTCCGGCTCCGCCGGAGCAGGCGGCGGTGCCGCTGCGGGATCGACGGGGGCCAGAGGCACGTTCTGGCCGAGTGCCTGATCCGGGTACGGCGTGTTCATCCCTCGCTGCGAGGCTCCCAGCAGCAAGGCTTCCTTGCCGCTGATCTCCTGGCTCTGGACGGCCTGCCACAGATCCCTGAGGTAGCTCACGTTGGGTCGGTCGTTGCCCTGCACGGTCGGGTCCATGGTCGACCCAGGGGGCAGCGCGTCAGGGCTTGGGAGGTGCGGGACCCCGTCCGGAGGCGTCGGGAGCTCGCCGGCCATCGCCTGGTTGGTCGCGTCGTACGCCGGAGCCGGCACGTTGACGGCATCGAGCGGGGCCGGCGCATCGGCGGCGGGCGTCTCGGGAGCAGGCGGTGCCGGGGGCTCGGGTACCGGCAGCACCGGATCCAGTGGGAGATCGCCGCCGCGCAGTGCCCAGGCCTGCGGCTGATCGACCGGGGCTGGGACGTTCTCGACGACGTCCCAGTTCGCCGCGTCGAACACTGGCGGTGGCACGGGAGCATCGGGCAGCGGAGCATCGACCGGCGCGGCCTCGGGCAACGCGGCGTCGGGCAGCGCAGCATCGACCGGCGCGGCCTCGGGCAACGCGGCGTCGGGCAGCGCAGCATCGACCGGCGCGGCCTCGGGCAACGCGGCGTCGGGCAGCGGAGCATCGACCGGCGCGGCGTCGAGCAACGGGGCGTCGAGCGGCGCGGCGTCGGGCAACGGGGCGTCGAGCGGCGCGGGAGCGCCGACGGTGATCGCGGGGTCGGCCTCAAGCTGTTGGTCCAGCGGCATGATGTTCGGATCGCCAGGCGGCGGCAGCTCGCCCGGAGGCGGAAGCTCGTCGATCGGCGGCGGCGGAGGCGGCGCCTCGGGCATCGGGGCGTGGAGAGGAACGAATTCCTCGGCTGGCGGCGGGGCGGAGGGCTGCGGGGCATCGGCCGCGAAGAGCTCGACGGGCGCAGGCGGCTCCACCGCGCCATTCACGTCCGGGTTGTCGAGCGACTGGGGTGCGTCTGCGACGACGTTCCGCGGCGACGCACTGGAGAGACCACGTCCGCAGACGGGCCAGGCACCACGGCCCTGGGTCGCCAACACGCGCTCGGCGACGGCGATCTGCTCTTCCTTGGTGGCCAGGTGTGCGGCGGGCGCGTATTCGCCACCACCGTGACCGGACCACGTGCCCGAGGAGAATTGGAGGCCGCCCTGGTATCCGTTGCCGGTGTTGATGGCCCAGTTGCCGCCGGATTCGCAGCGGGCTACCTGGTCCCATTCGCCGTCGGTGGCGGCGCCGGCATGCCCGGCGAGGGCAAGGGTTCCGCCTCCGATGACGGCGCCCGTGAAGGCGATCTTTGCGACGCTTACCGCTGAACTGGGGGCCTTGCGATGCCGTCCGCTCATGAGTACAGAAAGTCCTCTCGTCAACGCCCGCGAGGTCAGCTGTCGGGTTCGGGCTGGAGAGGTCACCCGGCCGACGTCTCGCGACGTCGGCTTCACCCCAAGGAGCCTCTGTCGGCTCCAGTGGTCCTGCAGTTTGGTGGACCGTTGGGTCCCCCGCCCCCATCCAATGGTTATGTCGGTGGCCATACCCGATGGATGGAGTTCGGCGCTATCGGGCACAGCGGGCCACCCGATTAGGGTCGACTGGCTTGGGATCAGACCGTAACGGTTGGAAGCGATCTCGTCACTTTTGACAGCGTCGGTATTTAACGCGGTAGCGAATTACTAAGGGGACTTTAAAGGCGCAGGACGGTCCGAGGTTTCCGCAGGTTCGCGAATGGGTAAATTGTGGCGTTCGCTAGTTTGTGATCGTTTCGTTATGTGATGTAAATCACGTCATCCGCCGGCGAATGGGGGTAACACATCCACGGTCTGATTTGTTCGGAGCACTCTTTCCCGATCGCGAACGGCGATGCCGTCGCACAGAAACGAGCAGCGCTCGAGCACCGCGGCGAGCTTGGGGCCGCGCGTGGCGAGGTGGGTGATCAGCTCCGCGACGGTCGACCCCGGCGAGACGCCGACGGTTTCCGTCTCGGCGCCAGCGGCTGCGCGTGCCGCCGCGAAGTAGCGGACGGTCACCTGTGTCGACTGGCCTTCGCGCAAGCGCTCATCGCCCGCCGCCTGGCCTTCGCGCAAGCGCTCATCGCCCGCCGCCTGCTCTTCGCGCAAGCGCTCATCGCCCACGGTCATCCGCCGATCGCGCTCATCGGTCGCGCGGGCTGGACGAACTCTGGGTCGTTGATGCCGTGCCCCGCCGGCTTGGCCCACATCGCGGACCGCCACGCGGCTTCGACTGCGGTGTCGTCGGCGCCGTTGCGCAGCAGCGCTCTCAGGTCGGTTTCCTCGATGGAGAACAGACAGCTGCGCACCTGACCGTCTGCGGTGAGGCGGGTGCGGTCGCAGGCCGAGCAGAACGCATGCGACACCGATGCCACGATGCCGACGGTGCCGCCCCGACCCGGACCGGCGACGCGCCACAGCTGCGCGGGCGCCGAACCGCGGGGGGTCGGGTCTGGGCGGAGGTCGAAGTGACGGCGCAGCGTGTCGAGGATGCGGTCGGCATCGATCGTCTTGTCGCGTTGCCAACGATGGTCGGCGTCCAGCGGCATCTGCTCGATGATGCGCAGCTGATAGCCGTGGTCCAGGCAGAACCGCAGCAATGGCACCGCGTCGTCGAGCCCGGACTCCGAGTCCAGTACGGCGTTCACCTTCACCGGCGTCAGACCCGCCGCGGCCGCCGCAGCGAGCCCGTCGAGTACGTCGGTGAGCCGGTCGCGGCGCGTGATCTTCGCGAATCGGTCGGCATCGACGGTGTCGAGCGAGACGTTGACGCGGTCGAGTCCGGCAGCCTTCAGCCCGGCCGCGCGCCGCGCCAGCCCGATTCCGTTGGTGGTCAACGCGATCTCGGGCCGTGGATTCAGGGCGCTTGCTGCTGCGATGGCCTCCTCGAGATGTCGCGACACCAGTGGTTCGCCGCCGGTGAAGCGCACGCTGGTCACACCGAGCCGGGTGACGGCGATGCGGAGCAGCCTGGTCAGTTCGTGCTGGCTCAGCAGCGCCTCGCCGGGCAGCCAGTCCAGACCTTCCGCGGGCATGCAGTACGTGCACCGTAGGTTGCACCGGTCGGTCAGCGAGACGCGCAGGTCAGTCGCGACCCGGCCGTACGTGTCGATGAGGGGGCCCGTCGGAGGCGCGTCCGTGATCGTCGGACGCAGCGACGGGACGCCTAGTGCAGTCACGGTCATCGCGGTACCCCCAGGCGTGCGGGATCCCTGGAGTCATTGGGCACGATCTCCTTGCCCAGTGGCAGCAGCGATACCGGGATGAGCTTGAGGTTGGCGATGGCCAGCGGGATCCCGATGATCGTGATGGCCATGGCGACCGCGGTCACGACGTGACCAATGGCGAGCCAGATGCCGCAAAGGATCAGCCAGATCACGTTGCCGATCGCAGCACCCGGCCGCGGTCCCGGCTTGTCGACGACGGAGTATCCGAACGGCCATAGCGCGTAGAGGCCGATTCGGAACGCGGCGAACCCGAACGGGATCGTGATGATGAGGATGAAGCAGATGATGCCGGCGAGGAAGTAGCCGAGAGAAAGCCACAGACCTCCGAAGATCAACCAGATGACGTTCAGAATCAGGCGCATGTCTTCCCTCCAGCGGTCGTTTCAGCCTACCGGCTGGCGGTACGGGTTAATCGAATGCTGGTTGGGGAGGCATCCGAGTAGGATCATCGCATCCGCGTCCTGCGCAAGTGGGACGCGTTCCTTGTGTGAATGAGATACGAGCGGGTGAGAGTAGTGCCGACGGGCAAGGTGAAGTGGTACAACGCCGAGAAGGGCTACGGCTTTCTGTCCCAGGAGGACGGAGAGGACGTCTACGTCGGATCGTCGGCGTTGCCGTCCGGGGTGGACGAGCTGAAGGCGGGCCAGAAGGTCGAGTTCGGCATCGCGGCCGGTCGCCGCGGGCCGCAGGCGCTGAGCCTCAAGGTGATCGAGCCGCCGCCGAGCTTGACCAAGTCACGTCGCGAGGCCGCTCCGCCGCCCGAGCACAAGCACACCCCCGACGAACTGCACGGCATGGTCGAGGACATGATCACGCTGCTCGAGGGGGCGGTGCAGCCCGAGCTGCGCAAGGGCCGCTACCCCGACCGCAAGACCGCCCGCCGGGTGTCCGAGGTGGTCAAGGCCGTCGCGCAAGAGCTCGACGCTTAGAGCGGTGCTGCGCCGAGCGCTGGCTCCTGTTCGCGTCCGATTCGCACGCATGAGCTCCCGCTCGGCGGGGCATGCTTGACCCATGGCCTACGTCAACCCCGAGGGCGAGTTCACCCGCGACACCAAATACCTCACCACTCGCATCACCGCGGACGGCCGCGACGGCTACCCCGTCGAGCCGGGTCGCTACCGCCTCGTTGTCGCCCGGGCCTGCCCATGGGCGAACCGGGCCATCATCGTGCGCAGGCTGCTCGGGCTGGAGGACGTGCTCTCCATTGGCTTTTGCGGGCCCACCCACGACGAGCGGAGTTGGACGTTCGACCTCGACCCAGGTGGCGTCGACCCCGTGCTGAAGATCCCGCGCCTGCAGGATGCCTACTTCAAGCGGGACCCGCACTACCCGAAGGGCATCACGGTGCCCGCGATCGTCGACGTCCCCACCGGTGTCGTGGTGACCAACGACTTCGCGCAGATGACGCTGGACCTGTCGACCGAATGGACCGAGCACCACCGCGACGGAGCTCCGCAGTTGTACCCAGAGCCGCTGCGCGCCGAAATCGACGACGTGGCGAAGCGCATCTACACCGAGGTCAACAACGGCGTCTACCGATGCGGCTTCGCCGGCTCCCAGGAGGCCTACGACGCCGCCTACGACCGGCTGTTCACCGCGCTGGACTGGTTGTCCGAAAGGCTAAGCGGGCAAAGGTATCTGGTCGGCGACACCCTCACTGAGGCCGACGTCCGGCTGTTCACCACGTTGGCGCGCTTCGACCCCGTCTATCACGGCCATTTCAAGTGCAACCGCACCAAACTGGCAGAGCAGCCGGTGCTGTGGGCGTACGCGCGTGACCTCTTCCAGACGCCGGGGTTCGGCGACACCATCGACTTCGTCCAGATCAAACGTCACTACTACGTCGTGCACGGCGACATCAACCCGACGCGGGTCGTGCCCAAGGGTCCCGACCTGTCGAACTGGTTGACGCCACACGGTCGGGAAGCATTGGGCGGCAACCCATTCGGGGATGGTTCGGCGCCCGGGCCCACGTCGGAGGCCGAGCGTGTGCCGTCGGGCCACGGTGCCGGCTAGGTCCAGACGGTGCGCACTGACCACTCGGCGTGCGGGACCCAGTCGCCGTTCTCGCTGACGTACTTGCTGGGCACCTGAACGACGACGCCGACAAGCTTGCCGTGATGGGGATCGACCGTCGGGATGGTGACGGCCAGCCGTGAGTCGCGCCGGAACTCGTCCTGCAGGGGAACCGAGTCCTCGTAGATGCGGATGAGCCGCCACGGCGCGGCGGCGATGGCCGGCGGGACCGACAGCTGCAAGGGTCCCCGGTTGCCGATGGGCAACTGGCCCTCGGTGAGGGGCTCCGTACAGTCGGTGAGTTCGACGGTGCAGTAGCGATAGGGGGCGACACGGACGGTCTCGCCGCGGGCGTAGGCGCTGATCTCGGGGTAACGCGCCGGCGCATCCCTGGTGAGTCGCCAGACGAGCACGCCGGTGCCCACGGATGCGAGTAGCGCGACCAGTCCGAGGACGGCAAGGACCCGCCTCACTCGGGCGCCGCGGCCGAGCTCGTGCGGACGCCCTCTTGCTCGGCGAACACGGGCCTGTTCCCGCCGAGGCCGGGAATCAGCGAATCGCCGTTGTAGCTCACCAGCGTCTGGGCGAGCCCGGGGATGAGGAACGCGGTGATCGCCGTGAAGCCCACCCACAGGTCGGTGTCGATCAGCACTCCGGTGGCGCCCCCTGCGACCCAGGCCAGCTGCAGGAATGACTCCGACCGGCCGAACGCCGAGGCCGTCGACTCCTCGGGCAGGTCGTCCTGCATCGAGGCGTCCAAGCAGGCCTTGGCGATCGCGCTGGCCCCCGACGTGATCAACGTGGCGAAGGCGGCCACGAGGATGTTTCCCGTCAGCGCGGTGGCCAACGCGACGGCGGTGACCGCCACGGTGGCCCACACCACCAGCTTGGCGGGATGGCCGAGTTTGAGTCGGGCAGCGGTCATGTTGCCGACGAAGTTGCCGATGCCCGCGGCGACACCGATTAGGCCGAGCACCTTGATCTGTTCCCAGCCGCTGCTATTGGCGTCCGCCTTGGCGACGAAGGCCGGATACAGGAACAGGAACCCCACCATCAGCTTGATCGTGCAGTTACCCCATAGCGCCGTGATGATGTTGCGGCCCAGGGGTTGCCGGGCCGGTTTGCTCGACTTCCGGGGGTCGGGCGCCCGGTTGATCAGTTCGGTGGGCGCGTGATAGCTCAACGTCGTGGGCACCTCGCCCTCGGTCACTTCCACCCACTTGGGGATGCGCATCGACAGCACTGCGCCGGCCACCGTCACGGCGACGCAGACGTACAGCGCGCCGGGTAGACCGAACATGTTGAACAGGTACTCCACGCCTGCGGCAATGGCGCCGCCGACGATGGTGCCGCCGATCAGACCGAACGTGGTCAGCCGTGAGTTCACCCGCACCAGATCGATGGTCGGCGGCAATACGCGCGGCGTCATGGCGCTACGCAACACGCTGAACGACTTCGACAGCACCATCATGCCCAGCGCGCAGGGGTACAGCACCCACGGCGGGAAGCGGCCGTTCTCGTAGTTGGCGATGAGCACCACCACCAGCAGGGTGCGCATGACGAAAGACGTTGCGAGCGCGACCCGTCGACCGTGCTGCAACCGGTCGAGCGCAGGACCGATCAACGGGGCGATCACGGCGAACGGCGCGATGGTGATGAGCAGGTACAGCGCCACCTTGCTCTTGCTCTCACCGGATGCCGCGGCGAAGAACAGCGTGTTGGCGAGCGCGACGGCCATGGCGGAGTCGGCCGCGAAGTTGGCCATCACCGGATACGTCAACGCGGTCAGTCCGGACTTGTCGGCTCCGTCTGCGGTGGCGGCCCTCTGGAACAGGCCGTACATCTTCGAGCCCATTTCGCGACCGCGCTGGGCGGCTCCGCGGGGAGCGCCGTCCCGCTGTCCCGCGCCGCCCGACGACGGCGAGGCCGCACCGGTTCGGTTGCGACGTGACTCGATCGGTGGCAGATACGGGTTGGCGCTACCTGGTTGGCCTGGGTATCGGGGCCGTCGCTGACCACCGGGGTCGCTCGGGTAGTTGGCCATGCCCGGATGCTCACCGACGCGGCCTGGCTGCGGCCGTGGCGGAGAGTAGCGAGGATCCCTCGGGTCCCCTGGTCCGTGCCCGGGGTCGCGCGGTCCGCTCACGGCGTCGATTCTTCCCCATCGGCCAGACAGACGCTTGTAGGGCGGCCGGTGTGGCTTTGCTCGCCCCGTGTCAGGCACTATTGGTGCCAATGGAAAGCATTACCGAACCTGCCGGGCTCGCCGCCTCGGGCTTCAACGCGCCCGAGTCGGACGGTTCGGCCGACCTCACCACGGTGCTCACGGGTGCCGCGGAACTGGCGCGCGCCGCCATCGTCGAATTCAGCGGCGACGACGTCGTCGGCGAGTACCTCGGTGCGAGCTTCGAGGATCCCACTGCGGCCACCCATCGCTTCCTCGCCGACATGCCCGGCTATCAGGGCTGGCAGTGGGCCGTCGTCGTCGCGGCATATCCCGGCGCGGACCACGCCACCATCAGTGAGGTGGTCCTGGTGCCGGGACCCACGGCCCTGCTCGCGCCCGCGTGGGTGCCCTGGCAGGAACGGGTCCAACCGGGCGACCTCGGTCCCGGAGACCTGCTCGCTCCGCCCGCCGACGACCCGCGGTTGGTGCCCGGCTATCTGTCGTCGGGCGACGAGGAGCTCGACGAGGTAGCCGGCGAGGTCGGCTTCGGTCGTCGCAGGGTACTCAGCCAGTGGGGGCGCGTCGAGGCTGCTCAGCGGTGGTACGACGGCGACTACGGCCCCGGTTCGGCGATGGCCCGGTCGACGCGCCGCGTCTGCCGCGACTGCGGCTTCTACCTGCCGCTGTCGGGTTCGTTGGGGCTGATGTTCGGGGTGTGCGCCAACGAGTTCGCGGCCGACGGTCACGTCGTCACCGGTGAATACGGCTGCGGTGCGCATTCGGACACGCCTGCGCCTGCCAGTATCGGGTCGCCCATGTTCGACCCGTTCGACGACGGCGTGCTCGACCTAGCCACCAGTAGCCGCGACGACCGGCCGAGTTCAGTTGAGCCCGGTTTGGGCGCCGCGCGAGCCTCGGCGGACGGCGCGACGTTGCCAGAGGTAGATGCTCGTCCCGAGCACGCCGACACCTAGTCCGGCCACGCTGGTCGGCCGCCAGCCGTGCAGGTCCGGGACGGTGAACGCCAGGGCGACCGCGATCAGCCACCCCGCACCGATCACGACGATGACGGGCCACGGCTTCAGCAGCGCCGCCGGGAGGGCGGGCGGTTCTGGCGCATGGTCGCCGGGCGGCGGTGTCGTCGCGGACATCGCGCCCCAACCTACTCGGTATGCAAACCCGGGTCGGTACTCTGTTGCCTCGTGACCGACGCGGATGCCCGACTCGCCAGCGATTTGTCGCTCGCGGTCGTTCGGCTGGCACGGCAGTTGAGGTTCCGGCGTCCTGACTCCCCGGTCTCCCTGTCGCAGTTGTCCGCGCTGGCGACGCTCGCCAAGGAGGGCCCGATGACACCGGGCGCCCTCGCGGTGCGGGAACGCGTTCGGCCGCCGTCGATGACTCGAGTGATTGCATCGCTGGCCGAGCTTGGGTTCGTTGACCGGTGCGCCCATCCTGACGACGGCCGCCAGGTGCTGGTGTCGGTCTCGCGGTCGGGGGCGGAGTTGATCGAGGTCGAGCGTCGTGCCAGCCGTGAGTGGTTGCAGCAGCGGCTGGCCGAATTCACGCCAGAGCAGCGCAAGACCCTGGTGACGGCCGCCGACCTGATGTCGGCCATCGTGGACGAAAGCGCTTGAGCCTGAGGGTGATCGGTGAGGAAGAGCTGAGCGACCCGACGAATGTGCTCGATGTCGACGACCCGGCCGATCCGCGCCTCGACGACTTCCGCGATCTCAACAGCATCGACCGCAGGCCCGACCTGCCCACCGGCAAGGGACTGGTCATCGCCGAGGGCGTGTTGGTGGTGCAGCGGATGCTTGCGTCGAGGTTCAGGCCGCGCGCGTTGTTGGGCACCGGGCGCAGACTCGACGAACTTGCTGCCGATCTGCGCGGCGTCGATGCGCCGTTCTACCGGGCCAGCGCGGAGGTGATGGCCGAGGTCGTCGGCTTCCACCTCAACCGCGGCGTACTCGCGGCCGCGCCACGTCCGCCGGAGTTGACCGTGGCAGCGGTGCTCGACGGCGCCCGCACGGTCGCGGTACTCGAGGGCGTCAACGATCACGAGAACCTCGGCTCGATATTCCGCAACGCGGCTGGCCTCGACGTCGACGGCGTGGTGTTCGGCACCGGTTGCGCCGACCCGCTGTACCGCCGGGCGGTACGCGTCTCCATGGGGCACGCGCTGCTGGTGCCGTACGCGTGGGCCGGGAATTGGCCGGCGGAGCTCGAGGTGTTGCGGGACAACGGCTTCCGGCTGTTGGCCATGACACCTGCCCCGTCGGGCCGGTCGTTGGCGGAGGCGTTGGCGGAGCTGGCCGGGGTCAAGGTGGCGATGCTGGTCGGCGCGGAGGGACCTGGACTCACCGAGCGCGCGATGCGCTCGAGTGACGTGCGGGTGCGAATACCGATGTCGCGGGGAACTGACTCGCTCAACGTCGCCACGGCAGCGGCGTTGGCGTTCTACGAGCGGGCTAGGGTGGCAGCATCCGGAGGGTCGGAGCGAATCGGCCCGGGAGGGTGAAGTGAACGAGGACGCCACCCCGCCGCGCACTCGAGGAGCACATCAGCCATGGGGGACCGGTCTGACGGTGGCTGGATTCGTCGCCGCCGTGACCGCCGCGGCGATCATCGTGCTGAGCCTGGGCCTGACGCGGGTCCACCCGCTGCTGGCCGTCGGACTGAACATAGTCGCCGTGGGCGGGTTGGCTCCGACGGTCTGGGACTGGCGTGCCCGGCCCGTGTGGCGATGGTTCGTGCTCGGCAGCGCAGTGGGTGTCGCTGCGGGCTGGCTGGCGCTAATCGCGATGGCGATCGGCGGTTAGCCCACCCCTGGATGCGCCGAAGGTCAGGGCTGACTGCCGGAACGGACGCCAAGCAGGACGTCTTCCCAGCCGGGCACCTCTGGCTTGCCCTTGCGGACGCGCGGCTTGGGCGGCTGCGGTTCCGGTTCGACGACTGGCGCCGTGTCGATCATCGGGGCGGCGTCGACCGTGGCCGCGGGTTCGGTGAAGTCGAGTTCGGGCATCGGAGCGACCGATCGCAGCGGGGGTCGGTCGAAGTTGGGATCGATCAGTTCGGCGGCCGCGTCGTCGAACGCCGTCGCGGTCCCGCCGTGCGCTCCCGGGGTGTACCTGAAGTGAGCTACGTTGTCCGACCTGCCGGCCTTCCAGGCCAGCTGCACGGTCCAGCGCCCGTCCTCGTTGCGCCAGGCGTCCCACGTGGTGGAGTCGGGGTCGAGTCCACGCGCGATGAGCGCGGCGGTGATGGTCTCCAACAGGGTCAGTACGGCCGGTCCGTCGGCGAGCACGGGGTGGGAGGCGGTGGCCAACTCGGCGGCACGGGAGCGTTCCAGCAGTACCGGATGGGCGAAGCGCTCGACGCGTCCGATTTCAACTCCGGCGTTCGCGGCGACCTGTTCGATGGATGCGCCCGCACGAATCCTCGCTTGAATGTCCTTGGGACGCAGCAGGGTTGGAATCTCGACCTCGATCTGGGCCTGGCTCGCGTTCGCGCGGTCCCCGCGCAATGCGGCGTGCAGGCGGTCGTCGGGACGCAACACGAACATCTCGCCCGCGTCGACCGTCTCGCAGATGATGCGCTTGCCGTCGACGTCGAGTCCGACGATCTTGAGTTCCCGCATGCAGACCTCCTCGGGGCTTACCGGGCACCCTACTGCGTTATCGACTCGTAACCGTGCTGACACGCGGGGGACCCGATGAGCGCTCGTGCGCACATCCAAAGTGGTCAGAGTTGTTCGACAACCCAATCGATGCAGGCGGTCAGCGCGCTGACGTCGTCCGGGTCGACGGCGGGGAACATCGCCACCCGCAGCTGGTTGCGGCCGAGTTTGCGGTAGGGCTCGGTGTCGACGATGCCGTTGGCACGGAGTTCCTTCGCCACCGCCGCGGCATCGACGTCGTCGGAGAAGTCCACCGTGCCGACGACCTGTGAGCGCAGCTCGGGGTCGGCGACGAACGGTGAGGTGTAGCTGGTGGCTTCGGCCCACGAGTACAGCCGCTGCGACGAGTCGGCCGTGCGCTTGACCGCCCAGTCCAGTCCGCCGTTGCCCAACAACCAGTCGATCTGGTCGGCCATCATGACGAGAGTGCCGATGGCGGGGGTGTTGTAGGTCTGGTTCTTGAGGCTGTTGTCAATGGCGATCGGCAGCGAGAGGAACTCGGGCACCCACCGGCCGCCAGCGGCGATCTGCTCCACGCGCGACAGCGCGGCCGGGCTCATGATCGCCAGCCACAACCCGCCGTCGGCGGCGAAGTTCTTCTGCGGCGCAAAGTAATACGCGTCGGTGTCGGCGATGTCGACGGGCAGTCCGCCCGCCGCGGAGGTGGCGTCGATGACCACCAGGGCGTCACCCGCCGGCCGCTGCACGGGCACGGCCACGCCGGTGGAGGTCTCGTTGTGGGCCCAGGCCACCACGTCGACCGACGGATCGGACTGGGGCTTGGGGGCACTGCCTGCGTCGGCCTTGATGACGATCGGATCGCCGACGAACGGGTTGGCGGCCACCGCCGAAGCGAACTTCGAGCTGAACTCGCCGTAGGTCAAGTGCAGTGAGCGCTTGTCGATGAGCCCGAACGCGGCGGCGTCCCAGAATGCCGTCGACCCGCCGTTGCCGAGGATGACCTCGTACCCGTCGGGCACGGAGAACAGTTGTTTGATGCCGTCGCGCACGCGGCCGACCAGGTTCTTGACCGGTGCCTGCCGGTGCGAGGTGCCGAACAACGCGCCTGCGGCGGCGAGGGCTTGGAGTTGTTCGGGGCGGACCTTGGATGGCCCCGAGCCGAAGCGGCCGTCCTTGGGCTTGAGGTCGGCGGGAATCGTGAGCGCCATGCCGCCAAGCGTAGTGAAGCGGCTATGTGGTCAGGATGCGGGCACCGTCGGCCGTGACGGCAACGACGTGTTCGCTGTGCCCGGCGCCTGCTCCCACGGTTCCGGCAACGCGAAATTCGGCCCTGGAATTTATGCGATACCTGCGGTACCGTTGTACACGAAGCCAGTCAATGTAAACCTCATGGGAGGCATCCAATGGCTACCAAGACTCCCCGCACGCGCGTGATCAGGCGCTGGCGCAAGAACATGGACGTGCTCGACGACACCGATTACGTGGACACGCTCACAACGTTGTCCGAGGGGTCGGTGCGGCGCAACTTCAATCCCTACACCGACATCGACTGGGATTCACCCGAGTTTGCCGTGGTCCCCGACGACGAGCGCTGGATCCTGCCATCGACCGATCCGTTCGGCAGGCACCCGTGGTATCAGGCTCAGTCGCGCGAGCGCCAGATCGAGATCGGCATGTGGCGTCAGGCCAACGTCGCCAAGGTGGGGTTGCACTTCGAGTCGATCCTCATCCGCGGGTTGATGAACTACGCCTTCTGGGTACCGAACGGCTCCCCGGAATACCGGTACTGCCTCCACGAGTCGGTCGAAGAGTGCAACCACACTCTGATGTTCCAGGAGATGGTGAACCGCATCGGCGCCGACGTGCCCGGCATGCCACGGATGCTCAAGTGGCTATCGCAATTCATTCCGCTGGCGGCGGGTCCGCTGCCCATCGTCTTCTTCTTCGGAGTGCTTGCGGGCGAGGAACCCATCGACCACACCCAGAAGAACGTACTGCGGGAGAGCAAGGCGCTGCATCCGATCATGGAGCGCGTCATGGCAATTCACGTGGCGGAGGAGGCCCGCCACATCTCGTTCGCCCACGAATACCTGCGCAAGCGGGTGCCACGCATGCGTCGGCCCCAGCGCTTCCTGCTCTCACTTCACGTCCCGATCATCATGCGGTTGCTTTGCCAGGCGATCGTCGTGCCGCCGCGGGCGTTCTGGAAGGAATTCGACATCCCGCGCTCGGTGAAGAAGGAGATCTTCTTCGGGACGCCGGATGCGCGGCAGTTCCTGCGCGACATGTTCGGCGACGTCCGGATGCTCTGCCACGAGACAGGGTTGATGAACCCGCTCGCGAAGGTGATCTGGCGCATCTGCAAGATCGACGGGCGACCCAGTCGGTACCGCAGCGAACCTCAGCGCCAGCACGTGGTGACGGCGGCCTAGGCGTCTCGTGCCCCACGTCATCACCCAGTCGTGTTGCAGCGACGGGTCCTGCGTCTACGCCTGCCCGGTGAACTGCATCCACCCGTCACCGGACGAGCCCGGCTTCGCAACGGCGGAGATGCTCTACATCGACCCCGTCGCCTGCGTCGACTGCGGCGCCTGCGTGTCCGCCTGCCCGGTCGGTGCCATTGCGCCCGACTCGCGGCTCGAACCCAAGCAGCTGCCGTTCATCGAGCTGAACGCGGCGTTCTACCCGAAACGTGAGGGCAAGCTGCCCCCGACGTCGAAGCTGGCGTCGGTGCTGGAGGCCCCGGAGATCCACGCGCGCTCCGGCGGACCGTTGACCGTGGCGATCGTCGGCTCCGGTCCCGCAGCGATGTACGCGGCCGATGAACTGCTCACCCAGCGAGGGGTGCGCGTCAACGTCTTCGAGAAGCTTCCGACGCCGTACGGGCTGGTGCGGGCCGGCGTCGCGCCGGACCACCAGACCACCAAGCGCGTCACCCGGCTCTTCGACAGGATCACCCGGAAGCGCGGCTTCGGGTTCTATCTCAACGTCGAGGTCGGCAATCACGTCACCCACGCCGAACTGCTGGCCCACCATCACGCGGTGCTCTACGCCGTCGGGGCGCCCAACGACCATCGGCTCGACGTCGAGGGCATGGGCCTGCCGGGTAGTGGCACCGCCACCGAGTTCGTTGCGTGGCTCAACGGGCACCCCGAATTCACCTCGCTGCCAGTCGATTTGAGTCATGAGCGCGTGGTCGTCGTCGGCAACGGCAACGTGGCGCTCGACGTGGCTCGAATCCTGACCACTGACCTAGATGCGTTGGCTCGTACCGACATCGCCGATCACGCGCTGGCCGCCCTCCGGGACTCCCGGGTGCGGGAGGTCGTGATCGCAGCCCGCCGTGGCCCGGCCGCTTCGGCATTCACGTTGCCGGAATTGATCGGGTTGACGGCGACGCACGAGGTGGTGCTCGACGCGGCCGACCACGACTTGGTGAGGCGTGACCTCGAGGCGGCGACGGACCCGTTGACGCGCAACAAGCTCGAGATCCTCTCCACACTGGGTGACGCGTCGGCACCGTCGACCCGGCCGCGCATCCGGCTGGCCTATCGGCTGACGCCACTTCGGCTGCCCGGCACAAAGCGCGTCGAGGGCATCGAGTTCACCGTCACCGGTACCGACGAGGTTCGAAGGCTCGATGCCGGGTTGGTGCTGACGTCGATCGGCTACCGCGGCAAGCCCATCGCCGACCTGCCGTTCGACGACGACGCATGCGTGGTGCCCAACGACGGCGGCCGCGTCGTCGACCCTGCGACGCGCGGTCCCGTGCAGGGGAGTTACGTCGCGGGCTGGATCAAACGCGGCCCGACGGGGTTCATCGGCACCAACAAGTCGTGCGCCGCGCAGACCGTCCGCGAGTTGGTCGCCGACTACAACGCGGGCATCCTGGCCGATCCGGCGGCGAAGCCCGCAGCCCTGGACCGGTTGGTCCGAAGCCGTCAGCCCGACGTGGTGGACGCCTCGGGCTGGGCGGCCATCGATGCGGCGGAGCGCGTCCGCGGCGGCGACGACCGGCCGCGCGACAAGTTCACGGCGATCCCGGACATGCTCGCGGCTGCGGCGACTGCGCCCACTCCGCCGCTCAGCCGACGTCTGCTGGCGGGGTTGTTGCGGTAGGCGCCGGCCAACCTATGAGCCCTTGCCCATGGCGGCGTTGATCTCCTCCATGCTGACCTCGCGGACGGTCTGGGCCAGCGACCAGTGGTGCCCGAACGGGTCGAGCACCACGCCGTAGCGATCGCCCCAGAATTGATCCTCCAATGGAGCGATCACGGTTGCTCCGGCATCCAGCGCGCGCTGGAACTTGGCGTCGACGTCCTCGGTGTACTGCAGGTGGATGGTGACCGGCGTGCCGCCGAGCGACTTCGGCGTCATCGACTTGCCATCGCTCATCTCGGGGAAGTCGTCGTTGAGCATCACCAAAGCGCCGTTGATGTCCAGGGCGGCGTGGACCAGCCTGCCGTCGGGCCCGGGAATGCGGCCGCGCTCGGTGGCACCGAAGGCCTTGACGTAGAAGTCGATGGCCGCGGCGGCGTCGTCGACGACGAGGTGGGGTGCTACCAAGAATTGGGGTTGGTCTGGCATGGCTTCGGTCCTATCGATCGGTCGATTGCGATGTATGGGTGTCGACTACCCGTTGCCCGAAAGTTCATCGACTAATTCAAAATGTGAACATTTTGACAGGGGCTGCCAAAATTGCTGACGTCTGCGTAAAATAATGTTGCCTTTCGTTCCGCAGCCTCTGGGGGGTGCTGCGGAACGAAGGGCGACCGTGGTGGCTGGCTCACCGAATATCGAGTAGCGGACTACTCTAGGCCGCGGCGCGTGCCAGGGACATGCTGCACGTATGACGGACACAGCGCCACGAAGAGCGGTCGAGACGTTGCCACTCCCGCCGCTCAGCCCCATGCCCTTGCGGCAGACGATGAAGACGCTGCGGAGCTTTCACACCGGGCCCGAGGTCTTCCGCGACCTGGGCGGGCCGGTCGTCCGGATCAAACTGGCCCCGTCGTGGCTTGCACCGGAGATGGTCGTCGTGACGTCACCCCAGGGCGCTCACGACGTCCTCGGCACATCGGACGCCATCGTCGAGCGCAACAAACTCCATCACGAGATGCGACGCATGATCGGCGCCAACCTGTTCGACGTGCCGCACGACGAGTGGCTACCTCGGCGGCGGTTGCTCCAACCGCTGTTCACCAAGAAGCACGTGCGCGAATATGGCGCTCCGATGTCAGAGGCGGCCGAGACCATCGCCGCAAGCTGGGGACCGAGTAGCGACATCGATCTCGACGTCCAGTGCCGCAGGCTCACATTGCGGGCGCTCGGCCGTTCGGTGTTGGGGCTGGACCTCGATGAGCAGGCTGACCGGATCGCCGAGCCGCTGCGATTGGTGTTGAAGTACATCACCGACCGCGCCGTGAATCCCATCCACATGCCAGCCTGGGTCCCAACCCAAGCCCGGCGCCGCGCCCGGGCGGCGAGTGAGACCCTGCGGTCACTGGCCACGGACGTGCTGACGGCCTGCCGCAACGACCCCGACCTCGATGCGCCGCTGGTGCGCGCGTTGGTCAGCGCCACCGATCCCGACACCGGTCGGGGCCTGACCGACGACGAGATCCGCGACGAACTCATCGTCTTCATGGGTGCGGGCCACGACACCACCGCGACGACGATGGCGTACTCGTTGTGGCAGCTCGGAAGGCATCCCGATATGCAGGAGCGGGTGCGGGCGGAGGTCGAGGCCATCGGCACTCGCCAGCTGACGCCGGACGACGTCGGGAGCTTGGGCTACACCGTGCAGGTGCTGCACGAGGCGTTGCGACTGTGCCCGCCGGCCGCCGGGAACGGGCGGATCGCCATGCAGGACATCGAGGTGGACGGCTACCGGGTAAAGGCAGGCACGTTCGTATCTGTCGGTGTCTACGCCCTCCAGCGGGACCCCCGGCTGTGGGACCGGCCGACTGAGTTCGACCCGGACCGGTTCCGCCCTGAGTTGGCCAAGCAGATCGACCGCTGGCAGTACCTGCCCTTCGGGGCCGGACCGCGTACCTGCGTCGGTGACCACTTCGCGATGCTCGAACTCGCACTCGCGTTGGGAACCATCGTGCGGCACAACGAAATCCGCTCCTTGGAACCCGAGTTCCCGATGGCCACACCGTTCACGTTGGTGGCGGCCGCGCCCATCATGGCGCGGGTGACGCGCCGCCCGGACTACACCACCGAGAAGGAGACCGGAAGCGTCGACCGCCCGGTGAGCGCCAGCAGTATGGTGTCGCCCTGACCGAGTGCGATCCCCACGCGGGCCGCCAGCGCGGTCGCGTCGGTCAGCACGTCGTCCGGTAGGGGGAGCTCGATGCCGCTGGCGCGCGATATGTCGAGACCGTGCACGGCCAGCTCGAAGGTGCGGGTCGGCAGGTAGCTGCTCAGCCGGATGCCCAAGCCACCGATGACCTGGATCAGTGGATCGTCGACACCATCCAGATCGAGGAGCGCCTGGTCGACCAGTCCGTCGACCGCGGCCGCGGGATCGGCTCCGAGGTCGCGGCCTGCCTGCCTGCCTCGTTCGACGATGTCGGCGGCTCCCACGCTTGATGCGTAGTCGCGGATCTTCGCGTAATACTCGGCGGGACTGGTGACGTCTTCGTGTTCCGCGGTGGTCTGAAGATAGGTGCTCACCGTGATCAGTGAGCGGGACGTGTGGCCGACGAGCGCACGCAGGTCCCAGTCGCCGAGCCCAGGGCCGTCCCACCCCGATTCGGGGAGCCGGTGGACGATGCCTGCGAACGCCCGGGCTGCCGAGGTGAAGGTGGCGACGGTTGACCTGGTCACGATGCGTTGAGGTGTTCCCAGCCTTCGACGTCCTCCGGGCTCCGTGGGTCCGGACCGACGTAGATGGCCGACGGCCGCACCAGCTTGCCGAGCCGTTTCTGCTCGAGGATGTGCGCACACCAACCCGCGGTTCGTCCGCAGGTGAACATCGCAGGCATCATCTTCGTGGGCACCTTGGCGAAGTCGAGGATCACTGCGGCCCAGAACTCGACGTTCGTCTCGATGGTGCGATCCGGGCGCCGCTCGCGAAGTTCAGCCAGCGCGGCCTGCTCGAGTGCGGCGGCGACTTCGAAACGGGGTGCGTCGAGCCGTTTGGCAGTGGCCCGCAAGACCCGGGCGCGTGGGTCCTCGGCGCGGTAGACCCGATGCCCGAAACCCATCAGCTTGTCCTTGCGGTCGAGGATTGCCTTGACCACCGCACGGGCGTCGCCGTTGGCCTCGACCTCCTCGATCATCGGCAGCACGCGTGCCGGGGCGCCGCCGTGCAGTGGGCCGCTCATCGCGCCGACGGCGCCGGACAGCGCCGCCGCCACGTCCGCGCCCGTGGAGGCGATCACCCGCGCGGTGAACGTGGAGGCGTTCATGCCGTGTTCTGCGGCGGTCACCCAGTAGGCGTCGATGGCCTCGACGTGCTTGGGGTCGGGATCACCTTGCCACCGGGTCATGAAACGCTCTGTGACGGTGGCACATTGGTCGATGGTGCGTTGCGGTACCGCGGGTTTGTAGATGCCTCGCGCGGATTGTGCGACGTACGACAAGGCCATCACCGACGCTCGGGCCAGCTGCTCGCGCGCGGTCTCGTCGTCGATGTCCAGTAGGGGTGGGTAGGCCCAGATCGGCGCCAGCATCGCCAGCCCGGCCTGCACGTCGACCCGGACGTCGCCGGTGTGGATCGGCAGGGGGAACGGTTCGGCGGGCGGCAGTCCGTGACCGAACTTCCCGTCGACGAGCAGTGCCCACACTTCGCCGAACGTCACGCGACGGTCGACCAGGTCCTCGATGTCCACGCCGCGGTATCGCAGCGCGCCGCCGTCCTTGTCGGGTTCGGCGATCTCGGTGGTGAAGGCCACGACGCCTTCGAGGCCCGGGATGAAGTCGTCGGGCACCTGGGACATGGGCGTCATGGCGCCGATTCTTGCACTCGGGTCGGCGCCGATGTCCTTCGGTCGGTAACGAGCCGGCGGACCCGCGGGCGTAGCGTCGCAGGGGTGACTTCGGAGGGCAGGAGCGAAGCGACCCGGGAAGGGATTTCGGAGGGCAGGAGCGAAGCGACCCGGGAAGGGATTTCGGAGGGCAGGAGCGAAGCGACCCGGGAAGGGATTTCGGAGGGCAGGAGCGAAGCGACCCGGGAAGGGATTTCGGAGGGCGGTGATCACCTCGCGCGCATGCGGGTGGAGTACGGCTCGGTCGAGAAGGACGGCAGTCCCGACCTCGACGCCGATTGGCTCGCCGATGGTTGGGTCGCCTTGCTGCGCAACTGGATGATCGATGCCGAGCGGGCGGGCTGCTCCGAGCCCAACGCCATGGTGATCGGCACGACCGATGAGCGGGGAAGGCCGGCCACGCGCACGGTGTTGTGCAAGAGCGTGGATGAAACCGGCATCACCTTCTTCACCAACTACGACTCGGACAAGGGCGACCAACTGGCCGTCAATCCCTATGCCTCGGCAACGTTCCCGTGGTATGCGCTGGGCCGCCAGGTACACGTGCGCGGACCGGTCACGAAGGTATCCGCGGCCGCCACGGCCGACTACTGGTCCAAGCGACCCCGTGGCTCGCAACTGGGGGCGTGGGCGTCGCTGCAGTCTCGACCGATCGCGTCGAGACAGGCGCTTCTGGCCCAGCTTGCCGATGTCACCGCACGGTTCGCGGACCTCGAAGCCGTACCGGTACCGCCGAACTGGGGTGGCTACCTCATCGCCCCCGAGGTCGTCGAGTTCTGGCAGGGTAGGGAAAACCGCGTGCACAATCGGATTCGCGTCGACCAGGGTCGCATCGAGCGACTCCAACCCTGAGGGGTGCGGCGCCCAATTCCCCGCCAGCGGGGGACGCTCTTCGCCGACATCACGCCGCTGCGGACGCCGGATTTCCGCAGGCTGTGGCTGACAGGCATCGTCACCGTCATCGGGGCGAACCTGACGATCTTCGCCGTACCCGTGCAGCTGTACGCGTTGACCCAGAACTCCGCCTACGTCGGGCTTTCCGGACTCTTCGCGTTGGTGCCACTGGTCGTTTTCGGTTTGTGGGGAGGCGCGTGGGCGGACGCCATGGACCGCCGTTTGCTGCTCATCATCGCGTCCTGCGGCCTTGCCGTTTCGTCAATTCTGTTGTGGCTCCAGGCCGCGCTGTCGCTGAACAACGTGTGGGTGGTGCTGTGTCTGTTGTCCGTACAGCAGGCCTTCTTCGCGATCAACTCGCCAACGCGCTCGGCGGCCATTCCGCGGATGCTGCCCGGAGAGCAGCTACCCGCGGCCAACTCGTTGAACATGACCGTGATGCAGTTCGGCGCGATCGTCGGCCCGTTGCTCGCCGGCCTGATGTTGCGCTGGGTGGACCTGTCCACGCTGTACCTCATCGACGCGATCGCGTGCGTCGCCCCGATCTGGGCGACCGTCCGGCTGGCCCCGATGCCACCGACGGTGCGATCGGACTCGGAGTCCGTAGCCAACATGTGGGGCTTTGGCGCGGTGTTCGACGGATTTCGCTACCTGTCCGGCAACAGGGTGGTGTTGATGTCATTCGTCGTCGATCTGATCGCGATGATCCTCGGCATGCCCCGGGCGCTGTTCCCGCAGATGGCCCATCAGAGCTTCGGCGGACCGGTGGAGGGTGGCACCACCATGGCACTGCTGGCCGCGGCGATGTCGGTGGGCGCCGTGGCGGGCGGGTTGTGGTCCGGCTGGCTGCCACGGGTTCGGCGCCAGGGACTGGTCGTCGTGGCGTCGATCGTGGTGTGGGGTTTCGCGATGGTCGGGTTCGGGGTGGCGAGCGGGCTGGCCGACGGTCGGACCGGGGCGATGCTGTGGATCGCGTTGGTGTGTCTCGCGATCGGCGGCGCCGCTGACATGGTGTCGGCGGCATTCCGCTCGACGATTCTGCAGCAGGCGGCGTCCGATGAGTTGCGTGGACGGCTGCAAGGCGTGTTCACGGTCGTCGTGGCAGGCGGGCCGCGGTTGGCGGACGCAGTGCACGGCGCAGCTGCCGCGGCAGTCGGCACCACGGTGGCCGCTGCGGGCGGGGGCGGGTTGGTAGTCATCGGTGTGATCGTGGCCGCGCTCGCGGTCCCAGCGTTCGTCCGCTACCGGGTGTGATTCCTTCGCGTTGACTGACTTCTCAGCCTGGCGGGATAACATTCTGGGGTGGCCGATGCTCTGGGGGAGGCGCCAGCAGGCCTGCGAGAGCGCAAGAAACTGCGCACCCGCGCGATGCTCGTTGACGCCGCGCTGGAACTCTGCCTCAAACAGGGCTACGAGCACACCACCGTCGAACAGATCGCTGCGGCGGCCGACGTATCTCCCCGCACCTTCAGCCGGTACTTCGCCACCAAGGATGCGGTGTTCCTCACGCTCATCGAGGATTACGTCGAGCAGGTCGCCGTCGAGCTAGCAGCCGTTCCGGCCGAGGTGGGTCCACTCGAAGCGCTCCGCCTGGCCCACGTGGCGACGCTGACCCTGGTGGCGAACCACCCCATGGGCAAGGTGTCCGACGAGCGGATCGCGTTGATGCTACGAGTCATCAATGCGTCGGATGCGTTGCGGCAGGCGGCTTTTGAGTTCAGGCACGAGCCTTCCCACGAGATACTGGCCAGGCGCATGGGCGTCGAGGTCGGTGATCGACGGGCCGAACTCGTCTCAGCGCTCTTCTCGGCCCTCATCGTCACCGCATGTAGTGACCTGATCGCGGATACCGACGGTGTACGGCTAGGCCCCGGCGTCATGATCGACCGCTTGAACGAGGCGTTCGGACAGCTGGCGAAGTTGACGGCAGAATTACAGCCTGCAGCGCTGAAGCGCACTTAGAAGGCGGTGATTGGCTGGGTTCTCCGACATCCGGTGAGCGCAAGAAGCCCGCGAGGCCTCGATCGCGGCCCCCGCCGGTCCTGGTCGCCCCGGAGGCATCCGCGACGGAATCCGTCGCCGAGCGCGAACCCCCCGCAAGCGCGCCGGGTTGAGAGCGACTACCTTCCACTTAGTGACGGACAGCGTGTCCCAGTCGACAACCGCAGAAGGGGTTACCGTGCCCGACAACTCCAGTTCCGACGAGGTCGCAACGCTTCGCTACCCAGGCGGAGAGCTCGACCTGGAGATCGTCCACGCGACGGAGGGTGCAGACGGCATCGCGCTAGGGCCGCTGCTCGCCAAGACCGGGTACACCACATTCGACGGCGGCTTCGTCAACACCGCGGCCACCAAGAGCGCCATCACCTACATCGACGGCGACGCCGGCATCCTGCGTTATCGCGGCTACCCGATCGAGCAGCTCGCCGAGAAGTCGACGTTCATCGAGGTCAGCTACCTGCTGATCTACGGTGAGCTGCCGAGCACCGAACAGCTGGAGAGTTTCACCACCCGCATCCAGCGGCACACGCTGCTGCACGAGGATCTCAAGCGCTTCTTCGACGGTTTCCCCCGCAACGCGCACCCGATGCCCGTGCTGTCCAGCGCCGTCAACGCGCTGAGCGCCTATTACCAGGATTCGCTGGACCCGTTCGACGACGCGCAGGTCGAGCTGTCGACCATCCGGCTGCTGGCCAAGCTGCCCACCATCGCGGCGTACGCCTACAAGAAGTCCGTCGGCCAACCGTTCCTGTACCCGGACAACTCACTCACCCTGGTCGAGAACTTCCTGCGGATGACGTTCGGCTTCCCCGCCGAGCCCTACGAGGTCGACCCCGAGGTCGTGCGGGCGCTCGACATGCTGCTCATCCTGCACGCGGACCACGAGCAGAACTGCTCGACGTCGACGGTGCGGCTCGTCGGCTCGTCGCAGGCCAACCTGTTCACGTCGATCTCGGGTGGCATCAACGCGCTGTGGGGTCCGCTGCACGGCGGCGCAAACCAGGCGGTGCTGGAGATGCTCGAGGACATCCGTCAACAGGGGGGCGACGTCCACGAGTTCGTTCGCAAGGTCAAGAACAAGGAAGACGGCGTCAAGCTGATGGGCTTCGGCCACCGGGTCTACAAGAATTACGACCCGCGGGCGCGCATCGTCAAGGAGCAGGCCGACAAGATCCTCGGCAAACTCGGCGGCGACGACGATCTGCTGGCGATCGGCAAGGCACTCGAAGAGGTCGCCTTGACCGACGACTACTTCATCGAACGCAAGCTCTACCCGAACGTCGACTTCTACACCGGGGTGATCTACCGCGCCCTTGGCTTCCCGACGCGGATGTTCACCGTGCTGTTCGCGCTGGGGCGGCTGCCTGGCTGGATCGCGCACTGGCGTGAGATGCACGACGAGCCCGGCGGCAAGATCGGCCGTCCGCGCCAGATCTACACCGGCTACACCGAGCGCGACTACAAGGCGATCGACGGCCGCTAGCCTCCACCCCTCGCCGAAACCGTCGTCCCTGTCGTTGAGCGGCGGGTTTGACGACCGTGGTTACGATCTCGGCGTCCTGCGATCTAGCTCACGCCAGCGATAGTTTGCATTGGTAATAGTTGTAGGTTCACAATAGTTGTGTGAATACAACTGGCATGAGCTCGCGGCGGAAGACCATCATTCTGCTCTCTTGCTGCTTGAGCCTGCTGATCGTGTCGATGGACATGACAATCGTGAACGTCGCGATCCCCGCGATCCGGACCGACTTGAACGCCACCCCGTCACAGTTGCAGTGGGTGATCGACGTCTACACCCTCGTGCTCGCGTCGCTGCTGATCCTGGCCGGGGCCGCCGGCGATCGCTTCGGGCGACGCCGGGTGTTCCAGATCGGCTTGGCCACCTTCGCCGTCGGCTCCCTGCTCTGCAGTCTGGCTCCCAACATCGAGATGTTGATCGCCGCGCGTTTCGTGCAAGGTCTCGGCGGCTCGATGATGAATCCCGTTGCACTGTCGCTTATTTCGCAGGTGTTCACGGGCCGCGTAGAGCGCGCACGCGCGCTCGGCATCTGGGGCGCCGTGGTCGGAATCTCGATGGCGCTAGGTCCGACGGTCGGTGGACTGCTGATCGAGTACGTGAGCTGGCGGGCCGTGTTCTGGATCAACCTGCCGATCTGCGCGGCGGCGATCGTGCTCACGATGGTCTTCGTGCCGGAAAGCAAGTCGGCGACGATGCGAAACATCGACCCGATCGGACAGGCACTGGCCGTGCTGTTTCTGTTCGGGGTGGTTTTCGCGCTGATCGAGGGGCCCGGCATGGGTTGGAGCAACCCCCTAGTCCTCGTCGTCGCGGCGGTGGCCGTGGTCGCGTTCGTCGGCTTCCTGTCCTACGAGTCCCGCCGGAAAGACCCGTTCATCGACTTGCGCTTCTTCCGCAGCATCCCCTTTGCGTCGGCCACGCTGACGGCGATCTCCGCGTTCGCCGCATGGGGGGCCTTCCTCTTCATCATGTCGCTTTACCTGCAAGCCGAGCGTCATTTCTCGGCGATGCAGACCGGGCTGATCTACCTGCCGATCGCCGTTGGCGCACTGCTGTTCTCGCCGCTGTCCGGCCGGCTGGTCGGCCGCTACGGGGCACGGCCGTCGCTCCTCACGGCGGGGGTGTTGATCACCTGCGCATCGGTGCTGCTGACCTTCCTGACGGCGACGACGCCGGTGTGGGGGCTACTCGTCGTGTTCACGGTCTTCGGAATCGGCTTCTCGATGGTCAACGCGCCCGTGACCAACGCGGCCGTGAGTGGGATGCCGCTGGACCGCGCGGGCGCCGCGTCGGCGGTGACGTCGACCAGCAGGCAGGTCGGGGTGAGCATCGGTGTGGCACTGTGCGGTTCGCTGACGGGCACGGCGCTGACGCACATCGGGTCCGACTTCGCCGCTGCGGCGCGGCCTCTGTGGTTCGTGTGTGTCGGACTGGGCGTCGTGGTCTTGTGCCTGGGCTTCTTCGCTACGTCGCCGAGGGCCCTGCGTTCGGCCGACCGGCTGGCACCGCTGATCGAAGGTACCGCGGCTCCCCGGGCAGCAGGCGTCCATGTCGGATAACCCACTCGCCGACGAGGTCTGGCGCACCATGGCGGCCGTCGTGTTCGACAACCGGGACGCGTGGAAGCGGACGGTCATCGACCGGACCGGGCTGCCGTTCAGCCGCGTGCGGGTGTTGCGCAGGCTGGTCAAGCGGCCGATGACCGCCAAGGAGATCGCGGAGGACGCGACCATGGACGCGCCGGCTACGAGCGTTGCCGTCAACGATCTCGAGGAGCGTGGACTCGTTGTCCGCGAAGCGGATCCAACCAACCGCCGGTCCAAGCTCATCTCGCTCACCGACGAGGGGCGTCGCGTGATCGCGTGCATCGACGAAGTCGACGACCCGGCACCCAGTCCGTTCACCGCGCTGAGCGACGCGGAACTGCGGACGCTGCAGGTCATCGTCGGCAAGCTCGCAGGCTCGTAGGACGCTTGTCCCCTAACTCTCCAGTACTGCCATCGCGGCGTTGTGTCCGCCAATCCCCGAGACGGCGCCGCCGCGGCGGGACCCGGAGCCGCACAACAGGATCCGATCGTGATCGGTGGCGACACCCCATCGCCGGGCCGGGGTGTCAAGCGGTTCGTCGTCGTCGGCGAACGGCCAGCGCAGCGCGCCGTGGAAGATGTTCCCGGCCGTCATGCCCAGCCCATCCTCGAGATCCATCGTCGTCTTCGTCTCGATGCAGGGTTCGTCGTGTGCGTCGATCATCACGACATCCTGAATGGGTTCGGCGAGCACTGAATTCAACGAAACCAGTACCGCATTCGTAAGCTGGCGCCGGATGGCATCGGGATCTGCCCCGGCCACCAGTTGGTGCGGCGTGTGCAGACCGAACGCCGTGAGCGTCTGGGCGCCGGACCGACGCAGATCCTCGGACAGGATGGTCGGATCGGTCAACGAATGACAGTAGATCTCGCACGGTAGCGGATCGGGAATCCGGCCAGCCGCTGCGGCGTCGTATGCGGCGTCGAGTTGCGTCATGGTCTCGTTGATGTGGAAGGTGCCACCGAAAGCCTGTTCGGGCGTGACGGACTGGTCGCGGAGTCGGGGCAGGCGTTTCAACATCAGATTGACCTTCACTTGGGCGCCCGGCGCCAACGCGGGCTCGGGTTCGGCCAGCAGGGCGGCCAACACCGACGGAGTGACGCCGGACAGTACCCAACTCGCGTTTGCCACACGGTCCCGACCGCCCTGGCGGTAGCGCACCTCACCGCCTGGAGTGATCGCGTAAACCTCGGCGCCCGTGACGAGTTCGGCGCCATGGCCAGATGCCGCCGCTGCCAGCGCACCCGTGACCGCGCCCATCCCGCCGATCGGGACGTCCCAGTCGCCGGTGCCGCCACCGATTAGGTGATAGAGGAAGCACACGTTCTGGGCCAGCGACGGGTCGTCGGTGCGTGCGAACGTACCGATCAGCGCGTCGGTCGCCATTACGCCACGGAGCAGGTCGTTGTCGACGACTTCGGTGATCGCGGCGCCGATCGGTTGCCGGATCAGCGCCTCCCAGGCGGCCTCGGCGTCGGGGTCACCTCCGGCGGCGACCTGTCGTCGGGCACCGGTCGCGGTGGTCAACGGTTGCGTCAGCGTCGGCCACAGTGGTCGCGTCACCAGGCTGCAGCGCCGGTAGAACTCGGCGAAGCCGGCCTGGTCGCTGCCTGCCCCAACGGCGTCGAAAGAACCGCCCGGACCCACCAGCAGCCCGGTGTGGCCGCCGGTCGCCGGATCGGGGGTGTAGGACGAGTAGCGGCGGCGCGCCAGCCGAACCTTCGCGCCGAGGTCGTCGACGATGCGCCGGGGCAACAGGCTGACCAGATACGAATACCGCGACAACCGCGCATCGACGCCGACGAAGGCATGCGCCGAAACTGCTGCTCCACCAACTTGTTCGAGTCGTTCGAGCACCCGAACCCGACGTCCTGCCCTGGCGAGGTAGGCTGCCGCCACCAAGCCGTTGTGACCGCCGCCGACGACGATGGCGTCGAGTTGCTCTGCTTCCGTCACGGGATCCGTCAGCCCAGATAGCCCTCGACCTGATCGCCGGGGCGCACCCCAGCCTGATCCGGGTCCTGGCCCGTCTCGCGCAGCGCCCGCCGTTGCCGAAGCAGATCCCAACACTGGTCGAGCTGAACCTCGAGGGCACGCAGCCGCCGGTGTTCGTCGGTCTCGTCGATGTCATGGTGTTGCAGCTTTGCTCGGAGATCCTGCTCCTCGGCGACCAGCTTGTTGACCTGATCGAGAATGTCACGGTCCTTGTCCACCAGCCCAGTGTGCCCGACTACGGTGGTGGTCGTGGCCAACGACAAGAAACCCGAGATCGACTTTCCCGACGGTCCCGCTCCCGCCGAACTGGTGATCGACGACGTCGTCGTCGGTGAGGGCGCCGAGGCGGTACCTGGTGGAACGGTCAAAGTCCACTACGTCGGCGTCGAATACGACACGGGCGAGGAATTCGACAGCTCCTGGAACCGCGGCGAATCCATCGAGTTTCCGCTGCGCGGCCTGATCCAGGGATGGCAGGACGGCATTCCGGGAATGCGAGTCGGCGGGCGACGCAAGCTCGTCATCCCGCCCGCGCAGGCGTATGGCGCGTCGGGTTCGGGGCACCGATTGTCCGGCAAGACGCTGATATTCGTGATCGACCTGCTCGGCGTCCGCTGACGGGGAGCGCAGCAAACGGATTGCGATTCGGCGCAGTTTGCCTGCGGTAGCGCCATTTCGGCGAACATCCACCGGCCGCTCTCGGTCGGTCCTAGGCTCGAGCTGCCGTGCGTGCGCGGCGCGGATTCCGGCTGCCCATGACAGGAGGACCCATGTCGGGTTCAGAGGAAGATCGCACCGTCGCCGACTGGCGCACCGAGTCGAGACTTTATCGGCAGAAGCCGGGTGCAGGCTGGTTGTTGGCGTTCCTCGCAATCCCCGTGCTGCTGGCGCTCATCGGTTGGGGTGCGCTGGACCGGGCCAACAACTCCGGCGAACTGGCGATGCCGAGCGTCGACCCGTCGGCCACGTTGAGCGTCCCCACCATGCCGCCGGACGACACCGGCACCGCGAGCCCCGCAGCCGAATACCCGCCGATGTCGATCACGCGCAACGGCAACCGCTTAGCGCTCGCGGGCGAACTGCCGGACGAGGAGACGAAGTCACGCTTGATCGAGGTGCTCGGGCAGGTGATGCCAGGTGCCGTCATCGACGACCAGTTCACCGTCACACCGGGTGTCAAGACCTTCGACGCCGCTGGGCTGGGTGGCCTCTTCTTCGCCATCGTCGGAATCCCCGACTTCGACCTGAAACTCGAGGCGGACACGGCGACGCTGTCGGGCACCGCGCCGGCCGAGGACGTAAAGGCTGCCGCTGAGGAATATGCCAAGGCGGCGTGGCCGAACGTCAAGGTCGTCAACAACATTCAGGTCGTCACCGCCTCGCCGACGGGTTCGGCCACGGCCGCACCGCCCGCCGCGCCGCCTGCGGCAAGCGCACCGCCGCCCGCCCCGGGCGCCGGTTCCGGCGGGTCGTGCGCGACGTTGCAGGCCGACATCACCGGCCTCTTGAGGACGCCGGTCGAATTCGTCACCGACGGCTCCTCCCTTGCGCCGGAAGCCGAGAGCTTGCTGGCCCAGGTCGCCGACAAGGTGAAAGCTTGTCCGGACGCGAAGTTGTCCGTGGTCGGACACACGGACAACACCGGCAACGATGCGATCAACGTTCCGCTCAGTGACAGCCGCGCGAAATCGGTTGCCGATGAGCTCGTGTCGGACGGCGTTGCCGCCAGCAGCGTCACGTCGAGCGGCGCGGGCTCGGCGAACCCCATTGCCAGCAACGCCACCCCCGACGGGCGGGCGCAGAACCGTCGCGTCGAGATCACAGTCAGCTAAGGAGATTTGAGATGGGCTTCTTCATCCAGTGGGTGTGGTACCTGCTCGCCTTCCTCGCCGGCTCCCTGGTGGCGTGGCTGCTGGCGGTCGTGACCGTCAAGCGCACCAGCGAGGAAGAGGCGTTCGCCGATCTACCCGATTCTCGCAAGATCGGAGCCGGGTCATGAACAACGTGAGTTGGTGCCTGATGGCGGTGTCGTTCGGGTTCGGCTTGTTGCTGACGCTGGCCTTCCTGGTTCGACGGGTGAAACGTGAAGTGCCGGTGTACGGGTCGGACGACGGTGCGGCGCGCCTGACGGGTGCGACCGGATCGGTAAAGGCCCCGACGGCGAAGGTGCCGAAGGCGGACGTGCCAGACGTCTCGGGAGCGGACGCTGCGACCGTGGCGGCCGCAGGCGCTGGCGGTGTCGCAGCCGCGAAGTTCGTTGGCACGGAAGCTGGTTCGGAACCGTATGGCGCGGGCTCGATCCGATTGGCAGCCGGAGCCGAGGCGCCGTCCGGCTGGACGGTCAAGGGCAACGAAGACTCGATGCTGTACCACACGCCCGAAAGTCCTTCGTACGAACAGACGGTCGCCGAGCTATGGTTCCGCGACGTGGAGTCCGCCGAGGACGCCGGCTTCGCGCGCTGGGACAGTGGAAGATCCCAACGCGATCAGAAGTAGCGGTCGACCCCTAGGTCGGTCCGGGCAGGCGGAGCAGCAAGCGTGCTCCGCCAAGCGGACTGGCCTCCAATGATGCTGTCCCCCCATGCAATTCGGCTTGCTGGGCAACCAACGCCAGGCCCAGGCCCGAGCCCGAGTGCGACGCCGTCGAGCCGCGGCTGAACTTGTCGAACACCACCTTGCGTTCTTCTTCCGGAATGCCGACACCGTCGTCGTCGACGGCGATCTCGACACCGGCCCGCGAACTCACCGCGGACAGCTGAACCCGGGTGGCGCCGCCGTGTTTGACGGCGTTGGCGATGGCGTTGTCGACCGCCAGTCGCAGGCCCGCAGGCAGGCCGATGATTATCACCGTCGGGGCGGGCACCAGCGACACGTCGAGATCCGGGAACACGCGCATGGCGTCATGTGCGGCGCGGTCGAGGAGCTCGGTGATATCGACGGGAACGTGGTCGTCGTACGTCGAGAGTTCGCCCTGTGCAAGGCGTTCCAGCGCACCGAGGGTGGCCTCGATGCGGGTCTGCGTCCTGATGACGTCGTTGAGCACTTCCTTGCGTTGGTCGTCGGGCAGATCGAGGGTGGCGAGTACCTCGAGGTTTGTCCGCATCGCGGTAAGGGGGGTACGCAGTTCGTGCGACGACACCGCGGCGAAGTCGCGCGCCGACGCGAGTGCTGCCTTGGTGCGGTCCTGCTCCTCCCAGATACGGTCGACCATGCCGTTGACGGCGTCGGCGATCTCGACCGCTTCGGTGGCCCCGCGGACTTCGATGTCCGGTGCCGCACCGCCGACGTCGATCGCCCGGGTCTGCTGCGCGAGCCGTTTGAGCGGGCGCACCGCGAACGCGGCAAGCAGCCAGCCCAGAAATGCCGCCGCGCCAATGGCGAACACACAGATCAGCAGCACCCGACGGTGCAGGTTGTTGGTGTCGGCGATCGTGGCGTCGTAGGTGGCGCCCACGGCCACCAGCGTGGGCTCCGTGGGTCCACGGATCTCGACGGTGCGCACCCGGTAGCGCACTCCGTCGACCACCGTGTCGGCGTAGCCGGCCGGCAGCTCCGGAAGGATCACGTCGGAGTTCGAGGAGACCTGCCCGTCCTTGCGCACGGTGATGATGGCGTCCTGGTCGTTGGGCGACTTCGGGATCTGTTCGAGGCCGCGGGGAAGGAACGGGATGGCGAAGCCCGCGGCTTCGTCGAGCCGGCGGTCGAGCCGCTCCTTGCGGTCGTTGGTGATGCCGACCCACACGATGGTGCCCACGATGGTGATCAGGATGGCGGCGGCGACGGCGCTCGCAAAGGCAACGCGGGTCCGCAGCGACGGAGTCCGCCGAAATGTTCCCGACAGCCTTCTCACGGCGTTGTTGCTATCTGTTCTTCGCGCAAGCGCTACTCATCACTGCTGCCTCAGGACGAATCCCACTCCGCGCACCGTATGCAGCAGCCGGGGAGCGCCACCCGCTTCCAGCTTGCGGCGCAGGTAACCGATGAACACGTCGACGACATTGGTATCGGCGGCGAAGTCGTAGCCCCACACCAGTTCGAGCAGCTGCGCACGCGACAGCACGGCGGTCTTGTGCTCGGCGAGCACGGCGAGCAGGTCGAATTCGCGCTTGGTCAGGTCGACGTCGGCGCCGTTCACGCGGGCCCGTCTGCCGGGGATGTCCACCTCGAGCGGCCCGACCGCGATGGTCTCCGACGAGAACGTCGCGGTCGCACCGCGGCGTCGCAGCAGCGCCTTGATCCGCGCCACCAGCTCGGCCAGCACGAACGGCTTGACCAGGTAGTCGTCGGCGCCCGCTTCGAGGCCCGCCACCCGGTCGTCGACCGAACTTCGCGCCGACAGCACGCACACCGGCACGTCGTTGTCCATCGCGCGCAATGCGGTGACCACGCTGACCCCGTCGAGCACCGGCATGTTGATGTCGAGCACGATCGCGTCGGGCCGGTTCTCCGTCGCGCTGCGCAGCGCCTCGGCGCCGTCGACGGCCGTAGCAACGTCGAATCCGGACAGTCGCAGACCACGCTCGAGCGAAGCGAGCACGTCGGGGTCGTCGTCCACCACGAGCACTCGGGGAGATGAACCGGTGCTGTCCATACCGTCATCTTGCCCGATGAGCACCCCGCGGTGCGGTAGGCGCGTGACGGCCGCGTATCGCGATGCTGGGAATTCACGTCATCGCAAGGCCGAAACGCTGCCTACGCTGCTAGCTTCGACATTCGTGCAACCCAATGGTCCCCGCCTGATCGTCGAGCCCGACGATGGCCACGATCCGGTTCGTGACTTGATCGCATCGGCGGAGACCTCGCTTCTGGTCAAACAGTTCACCTTCACCGACGAGACGCTGATCACAGCCGTCATCGACCGCAAGAACGCTCAACCCGCTGCTCGTGGTCGCCGCGGCGGGCGTGATCGGCTACTTCGGCTTCGTCTAATTGCGATTTCGGCGCGTTAATCCGCACTCAGCGCGGGTTTTCGCGCCCAAATCGCAAGGGGACGCGCCGGGGAAGCCTTTGACCTCATCAATGGTTGAGGTTTTACGGTGATTTCATGAGCTTGGAGGCGGTGGCACGGCAGACGCTGTACCGACAAACCCGCGCGCGGGGCGGTGAGCTGCATGCGCTGGCGAACCGCGCCCTGTTGAGTCGCATCTGGCGGTTCTCGGCGCGGCACCACCGCAGGCTCGGCGGCTTCGTCGCGTTGAGCGTCGTGACCGCACTGCTGGCGGTCGCCACGCCGGTGCTCGCGGGCCGCGTGGTGGATGCCATCGTGCACGGCGGGCAGCCCACCACCGTGGTCGTCATCGCCGTCGTCATCGCCGCGGTGGCGGTTGCCGAGACTGCGGTCGCGATGCTCACTCGCTGGTTGTCGTCGACCATCGGCGAGGGTCTCATCCTGGATCTGCGCACCGCCGTGTTCGACCACGTCCAGCGGATGCCCGTCGCGTTCTTCACCAGGACGCGCACAGGTGCGTTGGTCAGCAGACTCGGCAACGATGTCATCGGCGCCCAGCGGGCATTCTCCGACACGTTGTCGGGGGTGGTGTCCAACCTCGTCACGTTGACGTTGACGCTGGCGGTGATGCTCGGCATCTCATGGCAGATCACCGTGCTGGCGCTCTTGCTGACGCCGCTGTTCCTGCTGCCCGCGCGGCGCATCGGGAGCACGATGGCGACGCTGAGCCGCGAGGGCGCCATCAATAACGCGACAATGAATACCCAAATGACGGAACGGTTCTCGGCGCCCGGTGCGACGCTCGTCAAGCTGTTCGGCAGCCCCGCGCGAGAGTCCGAGGAGTTCGCGGTGCGCGCGGGTCGGGTCCGTGACATCGGTGTGCGGTCGGCGATGTTGCAGGCGACGTTCATGAACTCGCTGACGCTGATGTCGGCGCTCGCCCTGGCACTGGTGTACGGGCTCGGTGGCGTGCTGGCGATCGGCGGGCACCTCCAGGCGGGTGCGATCGTCTCGCTGGCGCTGCTGCTGACTCGGCTCTACGCCCCGTTGACTGCGCTGGCCAATGCGCGAGTCGAGATCTCCAGTGCTCTGGTGAGTTTCGAGCGAGTATTCGAGGTTCTCGACCTGGTGCCGCTGATCCGGGAACGTCCCGATGCGCGGCTGCTGCCCGACGGTCCGGTGAGCGTGCAGTTCGACGACGTGCGGTTCGGCTATCCATCGGCGACGGAGGTGTCTCTGGCCTCGCTTGAAGAAGTCGCGGTTCTCGACGACCGCGGGGGAGACGAAGTGCTGCACGGCATCTCGTTTACAGCGCAACCCGGTCAAATGGTGGCCCTGGTTGGTTCGTCCGGCGCGGGCAAGTCGACCATCGCGTCCCTGGTGGCGAGGCTCTATGACGTGTCATCGGGGGCTGTGCGGTTGTCCGGGACCGACGTGCGCGACGTGACGTTCAAGTCGTTGCAGGACACCGTCGGAGTAGTGACGCAGGACGGCCATCTGTTCCACGAGTCGATCCGGTCGAACCTCACGCTGGCGACACCCGACGCCGCTTCTGATGTCGCACTCTGGGCTGCACTGCACCGGGCACGACTGGCCGACGTGGTGGCCGACATGCCCGACGGGCTAGATACCGTCGTCGGCGAGCGCGGCTACCGGCTCTCGGGCGGTCAGCGGCAGCGGCTGACCATCGCGCGCCTGCTCCTAGGCTCGTCCAGGGTCGTCGTGCTCGACGAGGCGACCGCATCGCTGGATTCGGAGTCGGAGGCCGCGGTCCAGCAGGCGCTCACCGAGGCGCTGGCAGGGCGGACGTCGATCGTGATCGCGCACCGGCTGTCGACCATCCGCGCCGCTGACGTGATCCTCGTCGTGGAGGACGGCCGCATCGTGGAACGGGGTACTCACCGCCAGTTGCTCGCCCGGGGCGGGCGGTACACCGAGTTGTACGAGACACAGTTCCGCGATGAGCAGAGCGCTGCATGACACGACGCGAAATTCGGTTGTTCTTCGTGGGAACCTAGAAGTCGGGGGATGAGCGCGACGCAGTCGACGATGCAGTGTCGTAGGTGTGGGATAGACAAGTAACCGATGGGTGGAACGATGCGCACGGAAGTAGAGACACCGCGCGCGCACGAACCGGGGCTTCGCTCCGAGCCGGCCATCGCGCCGCCGCCCCGCAGGATCAGATCGTCCTCGGACATTCTTCGTCTACTGCCGTATCTGAAGCCCTACCGGGTGCGGTGGATCGCGATGCTCGTCGCGGCAATGCTCAGCCTGGGGGCCACCGTCAGCATTCCGTTGATGACCAAGGCCGTCATCGACGGGCCGGTGCGGCACCAGGATCTGCAGCGGCTCTGGGTGCTCGGCGCGGCAGCCACCGCAGTGCTCGTGTCCGAAGCGGTGCTGTGGTTCATCCGCCGCTGGCTGGTGGCCCGCGCCACCATGGGCGTGGAGGCCGACATCCGCAAGGACCTCTACGCGCGTCTGCAGATCCTGCCCATGGCCTTCCACGGCAAGTGGCAGTCCGGCCAGTTGCTCTCGCGGGTGATGAACGACCTCAGCACCATCCGCCAGTTCCTGTCGTTCGGGTTGCTCTTCCTGCTGCTCAACATCATTCAGATCATCGTGGTGACGGGCATCCTGCTGGCGATGTACTGGCCGCTCGGCGTGGTCGTGGTGGTGTCGATCCTTCCGATCACCGCGACGGTGCTGCACTTCCAGCGCCAGTTCACCAAGCTGTCCCGCGCCGCGCAGGATCAGTCCGGCAACGTCGCAACACACGTCGAAGAGCAGGCGCTCGGCCTTCGAGTGGTCAAGGCGTTCGGCCGCGAGCAGTACGCCTACGAGCGGTTCGACGAGCGCGCCACCGACCTCTTCGACACCGAGGTGCGCAAAGTCGGAGTGTCCGCGAACTTCTGGACGCTGCTCGAGGTCATCCCGAACGTCACGCTGATCATCGTGCTCGGCGTCGGCGCCTACGCCGCGGGCAACGGTCTGGTGACCATGGGCACGTTGGTCGCGTTCATCACGATGATGCTGTCGTTGGTGTGGCCCATCGCTTCGCTGGGCTTCCTACTGTCGATGACGCAGGAGGCGATGACGGCGGCCAATCGGGTCGCCGAGATCTTCGACGCGCCCCGCGAGATCACCGACGGCCCGCAGCGCGACGTTCCCCGTGGTGGTCGGCTCGAGCTCGTCGACGTCGGGTTCCGGTTCCCGGAGTCCGAGGCGTGGGCACTGCGGCACGTGAACGTCACCGTCGAGCCCGGCGAGACGCTCGCCCTGGTCGGGTCGACCGGTTCGGGGAAGTCGGTGCTGGTGTCATTGCTGTCGCGGCTCTACGACGTCACCGAGGGCCGGATTCTCATCGACGGCCGTGACATCCGCGACCTGTCCCTGCCCGCACTGCGGCATGCGGTTGCCACCGCATTCGAGGACCCGACGCTGTTCTCGATGTCGGTGGCCGAGAACCTTCGGCTCGGCCGGCCAGACGCATCTGACGAGCAGCTTGCGCAGGCCGTGCAGGTCGCCGCCGCGGACTTCGTTTACGACCTGCCGTTCGGCCTCGACACCCGGATCGGCGAGCAGGGCATGAGCCTGTCCGGCGGTCAGCGGCAACGACTTTCGCTCGCCCGGGCACTCCTTGCGGGGCCGTCGATCCTGGTGCTCGACGACACGCTGTCGGCGCTCGACGTGCACACCGAGGCGGTGGTGACCGAGGCGTTGCGCCGCGTGCTGCAATCCGTGACCGGCGTGGTCGTCGCCAACCGGGCCTCGACGGTGCTGCTCTCGGACAAGGTGGCGCTGCTCGAGGACGGCACCATCACGCGCGTCGGCACGCACGCCGAACTGCTCGCGGGTGCGCCGCAGTACCGCTACCTCCTGGCCGCCGACGACGATCTCGTCGACGGATCCGAGCGCAGTTGCGACTGGGAGCAGGACGAAGACCGCAGCAGGCTCGACCATCAGTACCGCGAGCGGGAAGTGGCCGACGAGGCGTGCGGTGACACCGACGGCCAGCGTGACTTCGTAGCGTCTGAGGTGAAGAGGCGATGAGCGCTTGCGCGAAGAGGAGACGGTCGCGATGACTGTTACCGACTGGCGCGGCCGCGCTGTCACCAACGACGACGACGATCTGCCCATAGACGAATCGATCTCCCGGCGTCGCGAGGCCCGCTCACTGCTGGGTTCACTGCTGCGGCCGTATACCACCACCGTCGCGCTGCTGGCGATCGTCGTCGTGGTCGAGAACGCCGCCCGGCTGTCCGTGCCGCTTCTGGTGCAACGCGGAATCGACCACGGCATCCCGCCGATCGTCGACGGCGGTTCGGCGCGCGAACTGCTGCTGATCGTCGCGTCGCTGTGCGGTGTCGTCCTGGCCCAGGCCACCAGCCGGATGTACTTTCTGCGCCGCTCGGGACGGATCGGTCAAGAGGTGCTACTCGAGTTGCGCCGCAGGATCTTTCGTCACTTCCAGCGTCTCGACGTGGCCTTCCACGACCGCTACACCTCGGGCCGCGTGGTCGCCCGCTCGACCAACGACGTCGAGGCCATCCAGGACATGCTGCAGAACGGGTTCGACGGGCTCATCACCGCCGTCCTGACGCTGTGCGGGACGGCCGTGCTGCTCGTCGTGCTCGACGTGAAGCTGGGGTTGATGTGCTTGTGCGCCTTCCCCGTTCTGGTGGTGCTGGTGTGGTGGTTCCGAACCCAGTCGTCGAAGACGTACCTGAAGGTGCGCGAAAGCGCCGCCCTGGTGATCGTCCAGTTCGTCGAGACGATGACGGGCATCAAGGCCGTGCAGGCGTACCGCCGCGAGCCACGCAACCAGGAGATCTTCACCGACGTCGCCGACCAGTACAAGAACATCAACGAGCGGGCCTTCAAGCTGCTGGCGGTGTTCATGCCGGGTGTCCGGCTGATCGGCAACATCGCCACCGGCGTCGTGCTGCTGTACGGCGGTTACCTCGTGCTGCAGGGAGAGATGACGCTGGGCACCCTGACAGCTTTCCTGCTGTATCTGCGCATCTTCTTCGAGCCGATGCAAGAGATCTCGCAGTTCTTCAACACCTTCCAGTCGGCCGCCGCGGCACTGGAGAAGATCGCCGGGGTGCTCGCAGAGGAGCCGCGCATCCAGGACCCTCGAAAGCCGGTCGGGGTGTCGAAGATCAAGGGCGACATCGGTTTTCGCGACGTCGAATTCGCCTACGTGACTGGCAGGACCGTATTGCCCGAGATGGATCTCCGGATTCCGGCGGGCCAGACCGTCGCGCTGGTGGGCACCACAGGTGCGGGCAAGACCACCATCGCCAAGCTGATCGCCCGGTTCTACGACCCGACGTCGGGCGCGGTCACGCTCGACGGCGTCGACCTTCGCGACCTGGCCCAAGCCGACCTTCGTCGCCACGTCGTGATGGTCACGCAGGAGAACTTCATGTTCGAGGGCACCGTTGCCGACAACATCCGCTTCGGCCGTCCCGACGCATCGGACGACGAGGTGCGCGCGGCCGCGGTGGCCGTCGGCGCGGACCGCTTCATCGGCGCGCTTGCCGATGGCTACGACACCGACGTGGCGAAGCGGGGCGGTCGGCTGTCCGCCGGCCAGCGGCAGTTGATTGCCTTCGCCCGGGCGTTCCTTGCGGACCCCGCGGTGCTCATCCTCGACGAGGCGACGTCGTCGCTCGACATCCCCAGCGAGCGCACGGTTCAGCGTGCCCTCGCGACGGTGCTGGCCGACCGCACGGCGGTCGTCATTGCGCACCGGCTGTCGACGGTTCAGATCGCCGACCGGGTACTGGTGCTCGAGCACGGCCGCATCGTCGAGGATGGCCCGCCGGACGAGTTGGTGCTGGGCGACGGCCGCTACGCGGCGCTGCACCAAGCCTGGGTCGAGTCGCTCGCCTGACATCTCGCCCGTGAACCTGCGGTGAGATCGTGAAGTTCGTCGAAATCGCGATCTCACAGCAGTTTCGCAGAGTGCTAGCCACGGGCGGCCGCGACGTAGATCCTGGTTGGCATGTCGACGAACACCGATCTGTATCGCGCGGCCCGCGATCACCTCGTCGCCGTGATCAGCGACTACGACAAGGCGGTGGACACCTTCGCGTGGCCGCCGCTGGAGGGCACGTTCAACTGGGCGACCGACTGGTTCGACGTGATCGCGTGCGGTAACGACCGCACGGCGTTGTGGATCGTCGAGCAGGACGGCGGCGAGCAGAAGCTCAGCTTCGCCGAGCTCGCCGACCGATCCGACAGGGTGGCGACCTGGCTGGCCGGCCTCGGGGTCGGCAAGGGCGACCGGGTGATCCTGATGCTCGGCAACCAGGTCGAACTGTGGGAGGCGATGCTGGCCATCGCCAAGCTTGGCGCCGTCATCATGCCGACCACGGGCGCGCTCGGCCCGGCCGAGCTGGCTGACCGGATCAGCCGCGGCGGTGCCCGCTATGTGATCGCCAACGCTGCGGACACGCCCAAGTTCGACGCCCCGGAGGTGGGTGCCGCCGGAGACGTCGTCGGGATCGCCGTGGGGACCGGCGTCGAAGGGTGGCATCGCTACGCCGAGGCGTACGGGATCACCTCCGCGGGGCCGTTCACCGCGTGCACCGACGTCGCCGACCCGATGCTCGTCTACTTCACCTCGGGGACCACCAGCAGGCCCAAGCTCGTCGAGCACTCACAGGTGTCGTATGCGGTCGGGCACATGTCGACGATGGCGTGGATCGGGGTGAGGCCGGGCGACGTGCACCTGGCGATCAGTTCCCCGGGCTGGGCGAAGCACGCGTGGAGTTGCTTCTTCGCGCCGTGGATCGCCGAGTCGACGATCTTCGTCTACAACTACGGCCGGTTCGACGCGCAGGCGCTGTTGAAAGAGATCCGCCGAGCGGGCGTCTCGACGTTCTGCGCGCCACCGACCATGTGGCGCATGCTGATTCAGTCGGACCTCGGTGAGAAACCCGAGGCCCTGCGCGAGATCCTCGGCGCGGGCGAACCGCTCAACCCCGACGTGATCGCCCGGGTCGAGAAGGCTTGGGGACTGACCATCCGCGACGGTTTCGGCCAGACCGAGACCACTTTGCAGGTCGGCAACACCCCGGGGCAACCCGTCAAGGCCGGATCGATGGGCAGGCCGATGCCAGGGGTGCCGGTGGTGCTCGTCGACCCCGTGACGGGTGCGCTGGCGGACGAGGGCGAGATCTGCCTCGACCTCGGCCAGAGCCCGCTGAACCTCATGACCGGGTACGTCGGAGATCCCGAGCGCAACGACGCCGTGATGGCGGCGGGTTACTACCACACCGGTGACGTCGCCAGCCGTGACGACGACGGCTACATCACCTACATCGGCCGCACCGACGACGTCTTCAAGTCCTCGGACTACAAGGTGTCGCCGTTCGAGTTGGAGAGCGTGCTGATCGAGCATCCCGCCGTCGTCGAGGCCGCGGTAGTGCCGCAGCCCGACGAAACCCGGTTGTCCGTTCCGAAGGCCTACATCGCGCTGGCCGAGGGTTGGGCGGCCGACGCAGACACCGCGCGGGCGATCATGGAGTACGCCCGAGACAACCTCCCCCCGTACCTCAAGGTGCGCCGCGTCGAGTTCTTCGAACTGCCCAAGACCATTTCGGGAAAGATCCGGCGCGTCGAACTGCGCAAGCGCGAGGATGAGGCCCACCGGTCGGGCACCGCGATCAAGACCGAGCACCGATACGAGGACCTGGTGAACCGACGGGGCGAGCGAAGCGACGGGAAGATCTGATGCAGTCATACGACGCAGGACCGACGGACACACCGATCCTCGAGGAGACCATCGGGGCCAACTTCGAACAGACCGCCGCACACTACCCGGACGTCGAAGCCCTGGTGGACGTCGGGCAGGGGCGGCGCTACACGTACGCCGAGCTCAATTCCGAGATCGACGTCGTGGCAAGGGGTTTGTTGGCACTCGGCGTCGAGAAGGGCGACCGGGTCGGCCTCTGGGCGCCGAACTGCGCCGACTGGGTGATCGTGCAGTACGCGATGGCCAAGGTCGGCGCCATCCTCGTCAACGTGAACCCGGCCTACCGCACGCACGAACTGGCCTACGTGCTCAACCAGTCGGGCGCACGCGCGCTCGTCGCGGCGACGTCGTTCAAGACCTCGGACTACGTCACCATGGTCGACGAGGTGCGCGCGGAGACGCCGGAGGTGACCGACGTGTTGTTCCTCGGCACCGACGACTGGGCCTCGTTGCGCGCTCGCGCCGACGAGGTGACGGTCGAGGCGCTGGCCGAACGGCTCGCGGGGCTGGCGAACACTGAGCCGATAAACATCCAGTACACCTCGGGCACAACGGGTTTCCCCAAGGGTGCGACGTTGTCGCATCGCAACATCCTCAACAACGGGTACTTCACCACCGAGCTGATCAACCTCGGACCGGATGACCGGCTGTGCATCCCGGTGCCCTTCTACCACTGCTTCGGCATGGTGATGGGCAACCTGGGCTGCACCAGCCACGGCACGACGATCGTGATCCCAGCCGCCGGCTTCGACCCGGCAGCGACGCTGAAAGCCGTTGAATCCGAACGCTGCACGGGGGTCTACGGCGTGCCGACGATGTTCATCGCGATGCAGAACCACCCCGAGTTCGCCGAGCGGGACTTGTCGTCGCTGCGCACCGGGATCATGGCGGGCGCGGTGTGTCCCGTCGAGGTGATGAAGCACTGCGTGAACGACATGAACATGTCCGAAGTCGCGATCTGCTACGGCATGACGGAGACGTCGCCGGTGTCCTGCCAGACGCTCATCGATGACGATCTCGAGCGTCGGACTTCGTCGATCGGACGGGCTCATCCGCACGTCGAGATCAAGATCGTCGACCCGGAGACCGGGGAGACGGTGGATCGCGGTCAACCCGGCGAGTTCTGCACACGCGGCTACTCGGTGATGCTCGGGTACTGGAACGACGACGAGAAGACCTCGGAGGCAATCGATTCCGACGGGTGGATGCACACCGGCGACTTGGCGGTGATGCACGAGGACGGCTACTGCAACATCGTGGGCCGCATCAAGGACATGGTGATCCGCGGCGGCGAGAACATCTACCCGCGGGAGATCGAGGAGTTCCTGTATACGCATCCCGACATCGAGGACGCCCAGGTGATCGGTGTGCCCGATGCCCGATACGGTGAGGAGATCTGCGCCTGGATCCGGATGAAGTCGGGCCGGCCCGCGCTGGATGCTCCGGCGGTGCAGTCATTCGCCGAGGGGCGCTTGGCGCACTACAAGATTCCGCGCTACGTCCACGTCGTCGAGGAGTTCCCGATGACGGTCACCGGAAAGATCCGCAAGGTCGAGATGCGCGAGGTCACCGTCGAAATCCTCGGGCTGTAGCTCCGCCGGCTCTCGCTGTCGACTCCCGTCAGCGCTGGGCGAGCAGCGTCTCGAGCTTCTCGTTGGCTGCTCGCAACAGCGGCGCCGCCATGGCCGCGCCGCTTGCTGCCGCGTCGTCGTCGGACTGCATGTGGCTCACCGCGTTCAGCCGGGCCCGGTTGAGCCAGTGCATCAGGTCGGGGTCGTCGTACCACTTCAGCTGGTTGTGGTTGAAGGCAACCGTCATGGTGACCCAGTCGAGCGGGACCGTCGGGTGCGGCACCGGTAGGCAGTAGTCGTTCTTGACGTCGTCGTCGGCGTCCATGGCTTCGACGCGGGCGACGACTGCCGCGCTGAACGCCGGTTGGCAGGTGCGCACCGACTGCAGCGTGATGGCACCGTGGGAGAAGATCGGAGTCGCTTCGCGCAGACCGATGCCGTCGCCGGTGCAGTCGACGTGCAACGCCGCCGGATCGGTCTCGATGGTGCCGCAGTCGAGCACGACCCGGCCCGGTTCGAGCGCGAGGACGTGGCCCATCCGGACGACGTGCTCGATGTGCCTCAACTGTTCGAGTTCGCCCCGCGAGACGATCGCGCACCGGTACATGGTCGGCTCCACGGTCTGGTCGATGCGCAGCAGGCAGCCCAGCGACTCGAGCCGGCCGTACAGGTCGTCGATCGATGTCGCCTGCCGAATCGCCCGCGACTGGGCGGAGAAGTCGGCCAGCACCCGCCGGGCGAACTGCATCCCGGGCTGCACGGCGGCGCGGTCGAGCAGCCAGGAGTCGCGGGGCTTGATCCATGTGAGCCGCTCCGGCGCGATGCCGTGCCGCATCAGCCACAGGCAAGTGTCCATGGACGTCTTGCCCGCGCCGACGATGACGTACTGAGCGCGAACGGCCTGCTTGGGTAGGCCGTTGGGTGGGATGCACGCGACGCCGTCGGCGACGTCGTACGGCGGTGGCCGCATCGACGGCACGACGATGCTGAGGTAGGTGGCGTCGACGATGCGGCGCCTCACCTTCACGCAGTAGTCCTCGCCGCCGAGGGTGCGGAAGTGGCCATCGCCATCGACTTCGCCGAGGTACTCGCTCATCGGGAAGTGCGACACCCGGCCCGACGGCAGCAGGTGCTGGCGCATGACCGTGTCGTAGTAGGTGACCACCTCGCTCCCGCCCGCGAGCTCGAAGAACCCCTGGTTCCAGCCGCTGGCGTCGATGGAGTCGGTGCCGAGCGTGCGCGAGTTCACGCCGTAGTAGGCCGACGGCTGGTGAAGGCGCACGTAGGGGTACGCGCTGAGCCAGTGCCCACCTGGCTGATCATTGCGGTCGACGATGACGACGGTCGCGTCCGTCTCGGTGATCAGGGAGTCGACGAAGGCCATGCCCATGGCGCCGGCGCCGACCACCAGATAATCGGCTTCGATCGTCCGCATCGTGACAGCTTGCCCGACTACCTCTTCGGTGGGGTGAACTGGCTTAGCACCGACTCGGCGCCCTCCGGGTCGCGGATGGTGGCGGTCTTGGTCCACTCGGCGTCCTCGGTACCCACGACGGTGCCCCCGAGGCTCTCGGCGGCGGCCGCGGACTGGTCGCGGTCGGCGACGGTGAACGACACCTGCCAGGTCTCGCGGTGGCCCTCGGGGACGAGGCGCATCCATGCGACGGCGTCCTCGAATCCGGGCGGCGCCATGACGTCGGCCTGCACCTTGCGGATGTCGGGGTTGACGGTCGCCGCTAGGTGATCGCCGTAACCGGGACTTCGAACCATGGTCGCGAAGCCGACGTCGTCGATCTCCCATCCGAACACAGCCGAGTAGAACGCCGCGGCCGCGTGGGGATCCGTCGTCGACAGGTCGCTGAAGTTCCACGTGCCCGGCACGTTGACGAGTTGCGCGCCCGGCCTGCGGCGCGCCTGCCACAGCCGGAACTCGGCGCCGCGGGGATCGACGCATGCCGCCTGCCGTCCACCCGGGCCTGCGTCGACGGGCTCCAGCGTGACGGTGCCGCCCGCCTTCTCTACGGATTTCGCGGTGGCGTTGGCGTCGTCGACGGCGACGTACGTGCGCCACGTCGAAGGCTCGTCATCCGAGTCGGCCGACGCGATCGCGGCGACGTCCTGACCGCCGATCGTGGCGATGAGGTAGCTGCCGGGCACCTCCGCAGGAATGGCGTCGGTGAAGGTCCAGTCGAACAATCCGGCGTAGAAGCGCTTGGCCTCGTCGAGGTCATGGGCGACGGTGTCCACCCAGCTCGGAACACCGTGTGGATACGTTCTCTGTTCGGTCATGGCCTCATGGTTCCCGAAGACCCCGACAGGCCAAACCAAATCCCCCGGTCGCTTCGCTCCTGCCCGCCGGACCCGTCAGCGGTAGACGAGCCCGGACAGCCGGGCCGCCAGTGCCCGGCGTACGGCCGGGATGCGGCCGGCGATGCCGAGCAATACGTTTCGCACCGGACGCAGCGCGTGGGGCAGCGTGGCGAGCCTGGTGAGCCGGTCGGTGAGCGCGACGACCTGCTGGGCGATCGGGCGCCGGACGGCGCTGTACTCGTCGAGCAGCGAGTCGGAGTCGCCGTCCAGCACCGCTGCCAGCGCGTCGGCCAATGCAATGGCGTCCTGGATGCCGAGGTTCATGCCCTGGCCACCGGCCGGGCTGTGCACGTGGGCGGCGTCGCCGGCGAGCAGGATCCGGCCCGCCCGGTAGGTGTCGGCAACGCGGTGGTGCACCCGGAAGCGTGAACCCCACGTCACGTCGGTGACGATGACACTGCGGTTGCCGAAGCCGCGCTCGTCGAGCAGGCATTGGACGTACTCGACCGAGGGTTCCTCCGGCGCATCGTCGACCGGCGCAACGACGCGGAAGGTGCCGTCGGGCAGCGGTGCGACGACGGTGAGTCCCGCCGTATCCCAGAACAGGATGACCTCGTCGGGGGGCGCGTCGCCCGTCAGGTGGACGTCGGCGAGGGCGAAAGACTGGGCGTACTGGCCGCCGCGAAACGTGATTCCTGCCTGCTCGCGCACCGTGCTGTGCATGCCGTCGGCGCCGACGACGTATTGCGCGCGGATCGTGTCGCCGTCGGTGAACGTCGCGGTGACACCGTCGGAGTCCTGGGCGACGGTGGTGAGCACCTTGGGCCGCATTACAGTTCCGCCGAGTTCGACGAAGCGGTCTAGCAGCAGCCGCTCGGTATCGCACTGCGGCAGCATCAGCGTGAAGGCGTAGTCGGTCGGGAGGGCGCCGAAGTCGATCGGGATCAGCACGCGCCGTCCGTCTCGGATGGTGAAGCGAGGGGCAGGGATGCCCTGTTTGACCATGCGCCGGGCGACGTCGAGCCCATCGAGCACCTCGAGGGTGCGGGCGTTGACTGCGGCGGCGCGCGAGGTGTTGGCGCCCTCGGTCTGGCTGTCGACGAGCGTCACGTCGATGCCCTTGACCAGCAGGGAAGCCGCCAGCGTCAGGCCAGTGGGGCCGGCTCCCACGATGAGTACGTCGGTGTCCTTCATTGGACTCTCCCCTTCTCCCGAAGTTTTGCCAACATGTGTTGGTATTTCCATGTTGCGCCGTATCGGCACAAAAGTCAACACATGTTGGCCTACACTTGTTGGCATGGGTAGAAAGGCCGATCAAACCAAGGCCGCCATCCTGGCCGCGGCCCGGGAGCGGTTCGCGGAATCGGGGTACGAGGCCGCCACCATCCGAGCCATCGCCGCGGACGCCAACATCGATCCGTCGATGGTGATGCGGTACTTCGGAAACAAGGACCAACTGTTCGCCGCCGCCGCCGAGTTCGACCTACGCTTCCCCGACCTGTCCGACGTGCCGCGTTCAGAGCTGGGCACGGCGCTCGTCAGGCACTTCATCGCGCGCTGGGAGGGTGACGACGCGCTCGTCGTGCTACTGCGGTCGAGCACCACGAATGCCGAAGCGGCCCAACGCATGAAGGACATCTTCGCGGCCCAGTTGTTGCCCGCGATCACCAAGGTGGTGCCCGACGACGCGCCGCGCCGGACCGGGCTGATCGCGACCCAGGTGCTCGGCATGGCGCTGTGCCGCTTCGTGCTCCGGTTGCCGCCCGTCGTCGCGATGTCGCGCGACGAGCTGGTCGACTGGCTTGGGCCGACGCTGCAGCGCTACGCGACGGCGACCAACCCGACGCCCTAGCGCCCGCCGTTCGGCGGTGCGTCAGGCCTCGAGTTGTCCGAGGATCCGGCTTTCGATGGCCGACCTGGTCACCGCGGGCAGCACGATGAGCCCGTCGAGTTCCCGCTGCGCCTTGGCGTAGGCGTTCTGGCGCTCACCCGACGTCGCCGCCTCGTCCGATGCCAGTCGCAACAACCGCTGGGCGCGCTCGATCCGCTCCTGGCCCTCGGTCGAGAAGTCGCTGCGCCGCCTGCGGATGGCCTCGGCCTCGGCGACGTCGAACGCGGCGACGTACTCGTGCACGGCGTCGCGGTAGTCGAGCATCGCGTCCCGGTCGGCCACCGCGTCGACGGTGACGGGGCGCAACAGGTCGGCGCGGCTGCGGGCCTTGTGGAATGCGACGGTGAGCGGCTGCCGCATGTCGGTCATCATCGGGAAGTCCAGTAGTTTGGCGACGTCCACCTCGTACGTCAGCCAGCGGGCGTCGGTGCGATCGTGCCGCTCGAGGAGCTTGGTCGTCTCACGCCGGGTGGCGGCCTCGTCGAGCTTGCCCCGCCCGGACGCCTCGGCCACCGCAACCTTGGCCTGCTGCTTGATGCGGTACCGCTCCAGCCGACGTTCCGCTCGCCGCTCGTTGGCGGCCGCGACTGCCCGGATGACCCCGCCGATCGCGCCGCCGAGCGGAAAGATCAGCCACCAGAAGTGAAACAGGGAATCCACCTCTCCCAGAATGCCACCGCGATTCGGTGTAAGGGGGGCTCATCAAGGGGCCAGGCGATTCAGCGCAGCGCGAAATTCGGGGTTCGGCTGGGAGTCCCGCAGCACCGCGGACACGTCCCGCAGCGCCTCGCAGCCGCTGATGCCCCGCTTCCACGCGCCGTAGAGGGCTGCGACCGTGGGCGTACGGCTATGGGCGGCGACGCAGTGCAGCAGCACGGTGCGTCCCTCTCCGCGCAGTTTCTCCATCAGGCGCACGGTGTCGGTCAGCACGAAGTCCAGGTGGTCGTTCGCGCCGACGATGTCGATCAACCGCACGTCGATCTGCTCCGCCCCGCGCGGCAGTTCTTCGTCGTGGACTCTGCACAGCGAGACGATGACCTCCACTTCGGCCGGGAGCGCCGCCAGCGTCCCCACGTCGCCGAGCCAGACCCCGTCGTCGTGCGGATGTCGCGTGGGCACCATCGGGTCGACGTAGTTGTCGAACACGCTGTCGGCCTTGACGATCCGCGTCGCGAGCGCGACCAGTTCGCGCGTCATCAGCCCCGGCCAGCCGTGCAGCCAACGCCGCCACTCACCCGGTACCGCGGACGCGCCGTATGCGGCACCCAGCAGGCCGCCCGCGATCGCGGCGACGGTGTCGGTGTCGTTGCCGGAACGAACCGCCGCGTCCAGGGCGAGTCGCAGGTGGCTGGCGCGGAACGTCCGTGCCGTCGCATCGTCGACGGGCACCGGGGTGGTCGCGATCGCGCACCATGCGGCTTGCAACGCCTCGACCACCCAGCCGTTGCGCCGGAAGTCGGAGGGCCGCGACTTCTCTGCGGTGTCGAGTCGATCCGACCAGAGCGTGCCTCGGTCTGCGTCGAGGTGACGAAGCCCGACGCGCGCATCCAGCTCGCCGGTGAGCACCGCGTGGCGAATGGCGCAGCACCACAGGATGCACGCCTCGACGGCGTTCGGATCGAAGTGAGTCAGCGCGCTGATGGTGCCTGCCGCCTGGACCAACCCGTCTTCGTCGTCGAGGAACGCAAGTGCGACGGGAGCCGTTCGCATGAGTGACCCGTTGCCCGCGGTGTGGCCGGTGCGCTCGTGCAGCGCGCGACTTGCCGCCAGCGCGTTGGTAGCCGAGATGCCCATCCTGCCAACGGTTCCCAACACCGTGCGGGTCTGGTTGCCGACGTCCTTGGCCGTTCGCGACCACCCGTACCAGCGCTCGACGATGGCGTCCTGCGCCGCATCGTCCCTCAGGTCGGCGCCCGTCGCGGCCACCTCCGCGATCGCGATCGCCATGGACGTGTCGTCCGTCCACTCGCCGGGTGCCCAGCAAAAGCTTCCGCCGCCCACCATGGCGACCTCGAGTTCCGGGCCACGGGCCGATTCGAATTCGTAGGGCGCTCCGAGCGCATCCCCGGCTGCCGTGGCCAGCAAGACTCCGCAGGCCCGATCCAACTGTGCCGTAGTCAGTTCCATGTCGTTTCCCTCCCGCACACAATATTGCGCAATAATGCGATAAATCGAACGATACACCGGGAGGGTGACAAGTTGTCCCTGCGCGATGCCAACGGCAAGACCCTCGAGGACTACCCGCGACCATCGGTCGCCGTCGACACCGCGCTGTTGACCCTCGACGAGGCGGCCTCGGAACTGCTCGTACTTCAGGTCCGCCGCGACGACGGCGGCGGTTGGGCGCTGCCCGGCACCTTCCTTCACGAGGGGGAGGTACTGGCGGACGCGGTGGTGCGCTCGTTGAGCGACAAGGCCGGAGTGCGCGGGCTGCGGCCACGTCAGCTGTACGTGTTCGACGAGGCCGGCCGCGACGCGCGGGGCTGGGTGCTGTCGGTCGGTCACGTTTCGGTGGTGCAGCTCGCTCGACTCGACTCACGATTCGTCGATCGCACGCGGCTGATGCCGGTGAGGCAACCCGGGCGGATGTGGAATGACCACCGGGACATCATCGGTCGGGCAGTCGACGACGTCCGCCGCCGCTACCGGACCGAGCCAGACCCCGACGGGCTGCTGGGCGACCGGTTCACGCTGCGTGAACTGCGCCGGGTCCACGAGGCCGTCGCCGGCCGGAGTCTGCAACGCGACACCTTCGCAAGGGCCATGGCATCGGGTCTCGAGCCGACGGGGACCCTCACCGAAGGCGGCCGCGGACGGCCCGCAGAGTTGTTCCGCCGCAAGGGTCAGCGCAGGCCGATGCGCCGGTAGCGGCGCAGCCGGGCGGCCAGCCGTTCGTCATCCGGAACCGACCGCAGCCGGTGGAGTTCGTCCGCGATGGTTGCCGACAATCGCGCGGTGAACTCCGCCGGAGTGTCCGCGGCGTCGGAGTGTTCGGGCACGATCGTGTCGACGATCCCGTTGCGCAATAGATCGGCTGACCGAATACCTTGCGCTACGGCGAGTTCCGGGGCGTGGTTGACGTTGCGGTAGACGATCGCACTGGCGCCCTCCGGCGGCAGCGGAGCAAGCCATCCGTGCAGCGCGGCGAGCACCCGGTCGGCCGGCACCATCGCCAACGCTGGGCCGCCGCTGCCCTGGCCGAGAAGCACCGACACCGTCGGGGTGTCGAGCGTGACCAGTTCGGCGAGGCAGCGGGCGATCTCGCCAGCCAGACCGTCCTGCTCGGCCTCTACCGAGAGTGCGGGCCCAGCGGTGTCGATGACCAGCACGAGCGGCAGGCGCAGCCCCGCGGCCAGCGCCATGCCGCGACGGGCCTCGCGCAGTGCCGCGGGCCCCACGAGCGTGTCGGTGATGCGCTGCTGGCCTACCACCACGGCGGGTTGCCCGCCGAACCGGGCCAGCGCCAGCACCGTCGTCGCCGCCTCGCCCCGCTCGGTGCCCGACAACAGGACGCGCTCCGTCGTCCCGTGTCGCAATACGTACCCGATCCCGGGCCGGTCGGGCCGGCGGGAGGCCTCCACCGATTCCCACGCGGGCACGTCTGGCACCGGTTCGGCGGCCGGGGCCGCGGGCGGTAGCCCAGGCACGTCCGAGACCACTTTCAAGGCGCGATCCAGTGTGGTGCGGAGCAGCTCGAGCGGCACGACGCCGTCGATCACGCCGTGGCGGTGCAGGTTCTCTGCGGTCTGGATGCCCGGCGGGAACGGCTCGCCGTACAGGTGCTCGTACACTCGCGGGCCGAGAAAGCCGATGAGCGCACCCGGCTCGGCGGCCGTGACGTGACCCAGCGAGCCCCACGACGCGAACACCCCGCCCGTCGTCGGATGACGCAGGTACACCAGGTACGGCAGGTGGGCTTGCTTGTGCAGTTCGACGGCGGCAGCGATCTTGACCATCTGCAGGAAGGCGACCGTGCCCTCCTGCATGCGGGTGCCTCCGGAACTCGGCGACGCCACCAGCGGCAACCGTTCGGTCGTCGCGCGTTCCACGGCGGCGGTGATGCGCTCCGCAGCGGCCACGCCGATGGATCCGGCCAGGAAGTCGAACTCACAGGCCACCACGGCGACCCTGCGACCGAACACCCGGCCCTCGCCCGTCAGGACCGATTCGTCGAAGCCCGTCGTCGCCCGCGCAGCGGCCAGTTCGCGGCGGTACGCGTCGTCGGGACGCACGTCGAGCGGCGCGGTGTCCCAGCTGACCCACGATGCGTCGTCGAGCACGGCGTCGCGCAGCGCAACAGCACCTATCCGGCTCACACAGAGAGGCTAGCGGGCAAGGTGAAGGGTCTATATAGGGTTGAGCCATGATTGGAGTCACTCGGGACGGTCATGTCACGACCTTGGAACTGCAGCGCCCCGAGCGCCGCAACGCGCTCAACAGCGAACTCGCCGATGGTTTGCGCGTCGCCATCGAGGGGGCGGCGTCCGAGGACGTACGTGCGATCGTGCTGACGGGCCAGGGCACGGTGTTCTGCGCCGGCGCCGACCTGTCCGGGGACGCGTTCGCCGCAGACTACCCCGACCGGCTCATCGCGTTGCACCTCGCGATCGACAAGGCGCCGATGCCCGTCGTCGCCGCGATCAACGGCCCCGCCATCGGGGCGGGTCTCCAGCTGGCGATGGTCTGTGACCTGCGCGTCGTCGCACCCGACGCGTTCTTCCAGTTTCCCATCGCCAAGTACGGTCTCGCGCTGGACAACTGGAGCATCCGCCGGCTGAGTTCACTGGTCGGCTACGGTCGGGCGCGAGGCATGCTGATCGCCGCGGAGAAGTTGACCGCCCAGACCGCATTCGAGACGGGGATGGCCAACCGGTTGGGAACCCTGGCCGACGCGCAGGACTGGGCGGCCGAGATCGCCGGGTTCGCACCGTTGTCCGTGCGGCACAGCAAGCGCGTGCTCAACGACGACGGCGCGTTCGAGGAGCAGTGGCCTCCTCACAAGGAGGGTTTCGAGCGGGCCTGGGGTAGTCAGGACGTCATTGAGGCGCAGGTGGCCCGGATCGAGAAGCGGTCACCGAACTTCAAGGGCGCCTAGATGTTCCGGGAGGCGGTCCGCGTGGTCGGCGGCACCGCTGCGGTCGTCACCGGCGGTTGGGCACTGCGTGCGCTGCAGGGTGCGCCCGCAGCGCTCGGCGCCTCCCCGGTCGAGATCAACCCGGTGGTCAAGGGCTCGCCGAACTACCACGACGGCGTCTTCAGGAACCTCGAACCGTCCTCGGAGACCAGCCTGACGCGTCGCGAGCAGTGGATGCTCGTCCGCGAGGTCGTCGGCGGCGCATCCCGTCAGCACCCCGCCGAGCCGATCCCGCTGGTTACGCCCGCCGCAGGGCTGCCTGCCGCCGACCTCGCCGTGACGTGGTACGGCCATTCGTCGGCACTCATCGAACTGGACGGTTACCGCGTGCTCGCCGACCCGGTGTGGAGTGAGCGCTGTTCGCCGTCGCGCGCGGTCGGCCCACAGCGGCTTCACGCGCCGCCCGCAGAACTCGATGCGCTCCCAGCGGTCGACGCCGTCATCATCAGCCACGACCACTACGACCACCTCGACGTCGACACGATCAAGCAGCTCGCGCGCACGCAGCGGGCCAAGTTCTTCGTCCCGATCGGCGTCGGTGCGCACCTGCGTGCCTGGCACATCCCGGACGACCGCATCGTCGAACTCGATTGGGGCGAGAGCGCTCAACTCGGCGAACTGACGTTGGTGTGCACCCCCGCGCGACACTTCTCAGGCCGCTTCCTCACGCGCAACGTCACCCTCTGGTCGTCGTGGGCGCTGATCGGCCCGTCGCACCGAGCCTTCTTCGGAGGGGACACGGGATACACGAAGAGCTTCGCCGACATCGGGGCGGATCACGGTCCGTTCGACGTCACGCTGATGCCGATCGGTGCGTATCACCCGGGCTGGCCCGACATTCACATGAACCCCGAGGACGCGGTCCGCGCGCACCGCGACGTCAGCGACGCGGGCCTGTTGGTGCCCATTCACTGGGCGACGTTCCGGCTCGCGCCGCATCCGTGGTCCGAACCCGTCGAACGCATGCTCGCCGCCGCACAACGCGAAGGCGTCAGCGCCGCGACCCCCAAGCCGGGCCAGCGCGTCGAACCTGGGGTGGCCGCGACATTGGTGACGTTAGCCCCATGGTGGAGGCCGTGACCGGCTAGCGTGCTGGTGTGATTCCCCCGAGGTTGTTTCGGCCGCTGACCGCCGTCGCCGCGGTCGTCGTGCTGATGTCTGGTTGTGCTTCGAAGCCGGCAGAGCAGCCGCAGCCATCGGCCGGCCCTACCGCCTTTGACGTCCCGCCGCCTCTCGTTCCGGCAATGCCGTTGCCGGACAACGCCGTCGAGAACGCCGTCGCCAAGCTCGACGGCATGGTCAATGATCTGATGAAGAAGTCGGGCCTCCCCGGAATGGCGGTCGCGGTGGTGCACGGCGGTAGGACCGTGTACGCAAAGGGCTTCGGGGTCAAGGACGTTCGCAACGGTGACGCCGTGGCCAACCCGGCGAACGAAGTCAACCCCGACACGGTGTTCCAGCTGGCGTCGCTGTCGAAGCCGTTGGGCTCCACCGTCGTGGCCCACCAGGTGGGCGAGAACGCGATCAGCTGGGATACTCCGATCGTCGAGAAGCTGCCGTGGTTTGCACTGTCCGACCCAGTCGTGACGAAGATGGTCACCGTCGGAGACATGTACTCGCACCGGTCCGGACTGCCGGATCACGCGGGCGACCTGCTGGAGGAACTCGGGTACGACCGGAGGCAGGTGCTGGAGAAGCTGCGTGACTATCCGCTCGACCCGTTCCGGAACTCCTACGCCTACACCAACTTCGGGCTGACGTCCGGGGCCGAGGCGGTCGCCGTGTCGGCGGGCAAGTCGTGGGAGGACCTCAGTCGGGACGTGCTGTACAAGCCGCTCGGCATGACGTCGACCAGTTCGCGGTTCGACGAGTACATGAGCCGGAGCAACCGCGCCGTCGGCCACATCCACGTCGACGGCCGGTACGAGCCCGACTACGTCCGCGACCCGCAGCCGCAGGCGCCCGCGGGTGGGGTGAGTAGTTCGCTCAACGACATGACGCGGTGGCTGACCATGTTGCTGGCCAACGGAACCTACGAGGGCAGGCAGATCGTCGACCCCAAGGCACTACTACCCGCCATCACCCCGCAGATCGTCTCGGACCGTGCGACGGAGCCGGCCATGCGGTCCGGCTTCTACGGGTACGGATTCAACGTGGGCACGACGTCGGGCGCCCGCACGCAGGTCAGCCACTCCGGCGCATTCGAGTTGGGCTCGGGAACCAACTTCCTCATGCTGCCGTCAGCAGACGTGGCGATCGTCGTGCTGACCAACGCCACCCCGTCCGGTGTCCCGGAGACGCTCACCGCCGCGTTCGCCGACCTCGTTCAGTTCGGTGAAGTGCGCGAGGACTGGTACACCCCCTACCATGCGGCCTTCGAGCAGATGGAAAAACCCGTGGGCTCGCTCGTCGGCCAGCAGCCCCCGGCCAACCCCGCGCCGCCAGCCCCCCTGGCGAGCTACGTCGGTGAGTACGCCAACGCCTTCTGGGGCCCGGCGCGGGTGACGGAGCAGGGGGACGGCCTGCAACTGGCGCTGGGCCCGAAACTGACCGTCCCGCTGAAGCATTGGGATGGCAACACGTTCACGTTCAGCTTCGTCGCCGAGAACGCGCCACCGGGCACCATCTCCAAGGCGACGTTCGACGGGAACGAGCTGAAGCTCGAGTACTACGACCAAGACGGCAAGGGGACGTTCTTACGATGAGCGCTTGCGCGAAGAGCGGAGGCACCGATGAGCGCTTGCGCGAAGAGCGAAGACACCGATGAGCGCTTGCGCGAAGAGCGAAGGCACCGATGAGCGCTTGCGCGAAGAGCGAAGACACCGATGAGTAGTGCACTCGCCGTTGGCCTTTCCGATGCGGAGGTGGCGCAGCGCGTCGCCGACGGCCACACCAACGACGTCCCGACCCGGGCGGCGCGAAGTGTGTCCGAGATCGTCCGCGCCAACGTGTTCACCCGAATCAACGCGATCCTCGGGGTGCTGCTCGTCATCGTGCTGTCGACGGGGTCGGTTATCAACGGGCTGTTCGGGCTGCTCATCGTCGCCAACAGCGCCATCGGCATCATCCAGGAACTGCGAGCCAAGCAGACGCTCGACAAGCTCGCGATCGTAGGGCAGGCAAAACCGTTGGCACGCAGACAGTCCGGTACCGTCGCGCTCATGCCGAGCCAGGTAGTGCTCGACGACGTCATCGAGCTGGGTCCCGGGGACCAGATCGTCGTCGACGGCGAGGTGCTCGAGGAGACCAATCTGGAGGTCGACGAGTCCCTGCTGACGGGTGAGGCCGACCCCATCGCCAAGGATGCGGGTGACCAGGTCATGTCGGGCAGCTTCGTCGTCGCGGGTGGCGGTGCATACCGCGCCACCAAGGTGGGTCGCGAGGCATACGCCGCGAAGCTCGCGGAGGAAGCCAGCAAGTTCACGCTGGTGAAGTCCGAATTGCGTAGTGGCATCAACAAGATCCTGCAGTTCATCACCTACCTGCTGATTCCCTCGGGTGCGTTGATCATCTACACCCAGCTGTTCACCACCGACGCGGGCTGGCGAGAGTCCGTTTTGCGAATGGTCGGCGCACTGGTGCCGATGGTGCCCGAAGGTCTGGTGCTCATGGCCTCGATCGCGTTCGCCGTCGGCGTGGTTCGACTGGGTCGGCGCCAGTGCCTGGTGCAGGAGCTGCCCGCCATCGAGGGACTCGCCCGCGTCGACGTGGTCTGCGCCGACAAGACCGGCACCCTGACTGAGAACGGCATGCGGGTAAGCGATCTGCTGCCGCTCACCGCCGCGGATGTCGGCAACGTGCTGGCTCAGCTGGCCGCTGACGATCCCCGCCCGAACGCCAGCATGGCCGCGATCGGGGAGGCCTACAAGATGCCGCCGGGGTGGGCCGCCACGGCGAGCGCCCCGTTCAAGTCGTCGACCAAGTGGAGTGGAACCTCCTACGGAGAGCACGGCAACTGGGTCATCGGCGCGCCCGACGTACTGCTCGATCCCGCCTCGCCCGATGCCGAGGAAGCCGAGCGGATAGGCGCCCAGGGGCTGCGGGTACTGCTGGTCGGATCATCCGACCGGTCCGTCGACGCCTTCGACGCACCGGGGATGGTCACCCCGGTCGCGCTGGTGGTGCTCGAGCAGCGGGTCCGGCCCGATGCCCGCGACACGCTGGATTACTTTGCGTCGCAAAAGGTCACGGTCAAGGTGATCTCCGGCGACAACGCGGTGTCCGTCGGGGCGGTCGCGCGCTCGCTGGGGTTGGAGGGCGAGACGTTGGACGCCCGCAAGCTGCCCGACGCGCCCGCCGAGCTGGCTGACACGCTGGAGGAGTACACCACCTTCGGCCGGGTGCGGCCCGACCAGAAGCGCGCCATGGTGCACGCGTTGCAGTCGCGTGGCCACACCGTCGCGATGACGGGCGACGGCGTCAACGACGTGCTCGCGCTCAAGGACGCCGACATCGGAGTGGCCATGGGCTCGGGCAGCTCGGCGTCGCGGGCGGTGGCCCAGATCGTGTTGTTGGACAACAAGTTCGCGACACTGCCGCACGTCGTCGGCGAGGGCAGGCGCGTCATCGGCAACATCGAACGCGTCTCGAACCTGTTCCTCACCAAGACGGTGTACTCGGTGCTGCTGGCGATGCTGGTGGGCTTGGCGGGGTTGGCCTCCAAGCTGTTCGGCACCGACCCGTTGCCGTTTCCGTTCCAGCCCATTCACGTGACCATCGCGGCGTGGTTCACCATCGGCATCCCGGCATTCATCCTGTCGCTGGCCCCCAATCACGAACGCGCTCTACCCGGTTTCGTGCGCCGGGTGATGACGTCTGCGTTGCCGTCGGGTCTCGTCGTCGGCGTCGCGACATTCACCTCGTATCTGCTGGCCTACGAAGGCCGTGCATCGACGCTCACCGAGCAGACGCAGGCGTCGACGGCGGCGCTGATCACGCTGCTGGTCAGTGCGGTATGGGTGCTCGCGGTGGTGGCCCGGCCGTACGAGTGGTGGCGGGTGGCGCTCGTCGCGGTGTCGGGGTTGGCGTACGTCGTCATCTTCTCGATCCCGGTCGCGCGCGAACAGTCCATGTTGGATCCATCCAACGTCGAGGTGACCACGGTGGCGCTGGTCGTAGGGTTCATCGGAGCCGCGCTCATCGAGATGATCTGGTGGGTTCAGGGACGGATCCTCGGAGAGCGCAGAAGGCTGTGGCACTCATCGTGAGTGCCTCCGACGGCAGATTGCAGATTAGGGTGACGTCATGGGATTTCTCGACGCGTTGAAGAACCTGGTGAGCAAGAACGCCGACAAGGTCGACACCGCCATCGACAAGGTCGGCGACGTCGTCGATTCGAAGACGCAGGGCAAGTACGCCCAGCACGTCGACAAGGTGCAGGAAGCTGCCAAGAAGGCCGTCGACGGTACCGAGGAGAAGCAGCCGACGCCGCCGGAGGCCCAGCCGTCGCCGGCGCCCGAGCAGCCACCGGCGAACCCGCCCACGTCGTAGGCCATGGCGAAGCTGTCGGTCTCGATCGACGTTCCGCTGCCGCCCGAGCAGGCGTGGGCGGCAGCGTCGGACCTGTCGCGGTACAAGGAGTGGCTCAGCATCCACCGGGTGTGGCGCAGCAAGCTGCCGGAGACGCTGGAGAAGGGCACCGAGCTGGTCTCCATCGTGGAAGTCAAGGGCATGCCCAACCGCGTGAAGTGGACCATCGTCAACTACAAGCCGCCGCAGTCGATGACACTCAACGGGGACGGCAAGGGCGGCGTCAAGGTCAAGCTGATTGGAAAGATTCGTCCCTCCGAGAAGGACCCCTCGGGTTCGACGGTCCAGTTCGACGTCCACCTCGGCGGCCCCGCGTTGTTCGGGCCCATCGGGATGGTCGTCGCGGGCGCGCTCAAGGGCGACATCCGCGAATCGCTCGACAAGTTCAAGTCCGTCTTCGCGTGACGGGGGCCTGGTCGACGTGGGGTGCGGGTGGGGTTCGATGATCCTCTCAGCCGCCTACGTCGCTGTCCTGCAACAGATCTCGCGAGCCGTCGATGCGGCGCCGGGCGGCGGGCCGGCGTTCGAGCAGGGCCGGATGGGCGTCGACCAGATCCTGGGCCGCAAGTTGTGACCGGCTACTCCTACGGCGTCGACTTCGACACCGTCGAGGCCATCGACATCCACACCCACGTCGAGGTCGACTGCCACGGGCACAACGCGTACGACGACGAGTTGGTGGATGCGACGCGTTCGTACTTCAAGATGGGCGACACCGCGGCGGCGACGGTCGACGAGCTGGCCGCGCACTACCGCCAACGCAACGCAGCCGCGGTGGTCTTCACCATCGATGCCCAGACAGCGACCGGCCATGCGCCGAACTCCGTCGAGGATCTGATCGCCGGCGCTGCGCGCCACAACGACGTGCTGATCCCGTTCGGGACCGTCGACCCGCTTCAAGACGAACGGGCGGTCGTGCGCGTGGGCGAGCAGGTCGCGCTCGGGGTGAAGGGCTTCAAGTTCCACCCGAGCGTGCAGGGCTTCGAGCCCAACGACCGTCGCTACTACCCGATCTACGAGGCCATCGCCGGTGCGGGACTGCCCGCGCTGTTTCACACCGGGCAGACCGGGCTGGGCTCCGGGCTGCCGGGCGGGCACGGCATCAAGATGCGCTACAGCGATCCGGTGCTGCTCGACGACGTCGCCGCCGACTTCCCGGACCTGACGATCGTGATGGCGCACCCCGCGGTGCCGTGGGTGGACGCGCAGATCGCGATCGTCGCGCACAAGGCCAACGTCTACCTCGACCTCTCGGGCTACTCGCCGAAGTACTTTCCGCCGCAGCTGGTCCGCGCGCTCGGTCGGCAGCTGCGAAACAAGGCGCTCTTCGGTACCGACTATCCCTATGTCCAGCTTGATCGTTGGAAGAAGGACTTCGCCGCGCTGGACCTCGACGCGGGCCTCGCGCCGTTGATCTTCAAGGAGAACGCGCTGCGGGTGCTCGGCCTCGCACCGTAACCCCCGCGCCGAAACCGTCGTCCCTGTCGTCAACTCGGCCCGTTAACAGCGCTGGCTACGGTTTCGACGCAGGGCCCAGGCTCGAGCGACCCGCTGGAGGATGTCTGCCGGGCGGTCACCGGCGATCACCTTGACGTGGTACCACCCTCGTTCATGCACCTTGCGAAGGCGTTTCACGTCCCACCTGTACTGGACTTGGTCGGTGCGGTGCTGCTCGCCGTCGTACTCGACCGCGATCATGACGTCTTCCCACCCCATGTCGAGATGGGCGAACTCGTAGCCGTCGGCATCTGCAACAGGGATCTGCGTCTGGGGCCGCGGGTATCCGGCGTCGATCAGTAGCAGGCGAAGCTCGGTCTCTTTCGGGGATTGCGCGCCGCCGTCCATCAAGTCGACGGCAGTGCGTAGGCCGCGAATCCCGCGTACGCCCTTGGAGCGATCGATCAGGGGAGCGACGTGTTCCGCGGCGAGACCTGTGGCGCGGGCAAGTGCGTCGAGATGAACCACCGCTGCATCGCGTTTGAGGTAGCGGCCGAGGTCGTAGGCCGTTCGTTGCGGGGTGGCAACGGCCATGTCGTCGATCTCCATCACGTCCTCGTAGAGGAAGTGGTCGTTGCGCGTGATGATTCCGGCGGGTGGACGGTCGTTGCGCCAGATCATTTCGACAGGAGCCTTCTCATCGACCCACTTCGCTCCGTGCAGCGCCGATGCCGCACGGCCCGTGATGGGCGCCCGCCGGCCCGACCACAGCCAGGCACCGACGGTGTTTGCGTATAGCGATGGCGTCGCTATCCGCGGCGTATAGACGTTTGGGTACAGCGCGCGGTACTTCCATCGCAGCTGGCCCCAGGTCACTTCTTTGCGGGCGAGCGCTTCGCTGCCCAAGAACACTGTGCTCATGCCGAGAGCGTGATCCGGCGGTCCGACAAGCGGCGAGACCGAAGCCAATGTTGCTAACAGGCTGAGTTGGCGACAGGGACGACGGTTTCGGCGAGGGGTGGGCTCAACCGGTCGTCGCTTCGCGACTGACGCGTTGTCCCTTGTGCAGCGTGTCCAGTAGCTCCCGGTGTGGGCCAACCAGGTACGCGGTGTCACCGGCCGTCAGCTGACTGTCCCTGCGCGGGTGCAGCCGCACGTCGCCCGGCCCGTGGGCGATCGCGATCACCCGGGTCTGCGTCGACATCTCGGCCATCCGCAACCCGTCGAGTTCGCTACCGGGCTCGACCATCACACCGCCGACCATGAACGACTGCTGACCCACCGAGAACGTGCCGAGCACCTGCAGACCCATGGCCGTCCCGATGAACCACGGCGCGGCGAGTTCCACGGTGGAGCGGACGTTCTCGAAGCCGAAGCGGTGAGCCACCGCCGCGCCGAGTGTGCGGTCGTACACGCGCAGCACGACGGGCACGCCCGGCTTGTCGGCCGACCGCATCCAGCGCACGCCCAAGCGCTCGCGCAGCACGATGCCGGTCTCGATGTTGACCATGTCGTCTTGGGTGAGCACCGCGACGGCCACTGCGTCGTCGATCCGGGCCGAGTCGAGTGTCGCGGGCAGTGTCGCGTCGCCGAAGATCACCGGAACGCCGAGTTCGGCCGCCGACGACAGGAAGCGGTTGTCGGTGTTGCGCTCGATTACCGCGACGTCGTGCCCGGCCGCCTTGAGGTCGGCGACCACGCGGATGCCGAACGAGCCCAGGCCGACGACGATGACGTGGTCGTGCAGCTCGCGGACCTTGCGCAGACCCGCATTCTGCGTGATGCGCCGCGACAGCAGTAGGTCGGCGACGAAGGCCATCAACACCGCGGTCGACGTGACGCCTGCGAACATCAGCCCGATGCCGAACAGTCGCAACCAGGTCGGTTGATCGATGAAGCTGAAGTCGCCGTAGCCGACCGTGGCGATGGTCTCGGTGGAGAAGTAGAGCGCGTCGATGAACGTCATGCCGGGCTTGTGGTACGTGTACCGCAGGAGCACGGTGGCGCTCAGCAGCAACGTCATCGACGCGGCGAACGCCTTGAAGAAGTTCGGGTTGACGTCGTCGCGAAATGCCCGCAGCGCCTCGAGCACCCGCTTCAGCGGCTTGCGCCTGCGTCCGGCCCGCACTGTCACCGGGGCTGCGACGGCGATGCCCTCGGCGGCCAGTTCCTCGGCGGTGCCGATCATCGCAGTCCAGTCGCCTTCGTCGACGCGGATGTCGCGACCCGGACAGGGCACGACCTCGCCGGGAGTGGCCGAATCCTCACCACGGAAGACGGCCACGGGGGCGAGGTCGCCGAAGAGTTCCCGTAGCGTCGCGTCACGGGGTGCGTCGGTGCCCGAAACGACGAACTCGATGCCTTCCACCGCGATGGAGTGCGTGGTGCGCGACAAGCAGGCCTCGACCACCGACGGCGCGGCCAGATCGGCCACGTCGAGGATCGCTCCGGGGCCGTTTCCGATCGCGACGGCCTCCCGCAGCACGCCGTTGCCCAGTCGTGCGACGACGCGCATTTCTGCGTTGAGTTGTCTTGCCAGCAACGCTATTTCGAGGTTGAGCGCGTCGTCGTCGTCCGCGCAGATCAGGGCCGCCGCATCGGCGATGCCTGCGTCCTGCAAGCCCTCGGACGCGTAGACGATCGCGATCTCGCGCCCGGCTGCGCGGAGCTGCTCGATGATCCGTAGCCCCAGCGGATCGTCTCCGCAGACGATGATGTGCCCCTGCATGGTCAGCACGCTACTTCGGAAAGCAGGTCCATGACGGGCGAAGATGGACTCATGCCGACCACTCCGAAGATCTACGTCAAGGCCTGTATCAACGGTGCCCGCACCCCCGATCAGCACCCGAACCTGCCGGTCACACCCGCGCAGCTGGCCGCTGCGGCGGTGCAGGCGCACCAGGCCGGAGCCCAGGCGGTGCACATGCACCCCAAGACCGCAGACGGGAAGGACTCGCTGGAACCCGACGCAGTCGCGGCGGCGGTGCAGGCCGTCCGCGAGGCCTTGCCGGGCCTGCCGCTCGGCGTGACGACGGGATTCTGGGCGCTGCCCGACGCCGACGCCCGACGCCGGGCAGTCGAGCAATGGGCGGTGCTGCCCGACTTCGCGTCGCTGAACTGGCACGAGCCGGGCAGCCCGGAGCTCGCCGAGATCCTGCTCGGCAAGGGGGTCGGAGTCGAGATCGGACTGTTCCACGCCGAGGCGGCCGCGTCTTGGGCGGAGTCCGAGATGGCCCGGCACTGCATGCGGGTGATGATCGAGCTTCAGGCCGACGAGGACGTCGCCGTCGCCGACGACATGCTCGCCAGGGTGCGCGCGGTGGGTTCGCCCGCGCCGGTGCTGCTGCACGGGCTCGACGAAAGCTGTTGGCCGCTCCTCGAACACGCCGGAGTGCTGGGGGTACAGACCCGCATCGGCATGGAGGACACGCTGCGGTTGCCCGACGGTACGACCGCACCGGACAACGCCGCGCTGGTGTCGGCGGCGGTGGAACTGCTCAGTCGGTAGGGGCCGCCAGCGCGAAGTCGGCGAAGTCGAAGCCGGGCACCACGACGCAGCTCACCAGGCTGGGCTCATCGTCGCGGGGGCGGGCCCGCTGCCAGTGCCCCGGTGGGACCAACAGCTGCGGCAGCTCACCCGCGTCGATGTCGCTTCCGAGCAAAAGCGTTGCCGCGCCGACCTGTTCGGGCGCTGTTCCTTGCCCACCCCTGCCGTCCCGCCCAATCTCGAGCAGCAGCGGACTGCCGCGGTGATACAGCCACAGTTCCGCACTGCGCACGGTATGCCACGCCGACTGCTGGCCCGGCATGAGCAGGAACAGGATGGCCGTGCCAGCGCTACGTGGGCCTTGGTAGTCCGGTGGGAGTGAGGACGGCCCGACCGTCACGTCGCTGCGCCAGGTCTCCCGGAACCAGCCGCCCTCCGGATGCGGGGCCAGGTCGAGATGCTGCGCCCAGCCGGGTAGTTCCGTCATGCGACAAGCCTACGTCGGGTCGGGCGGCTCACCCGATACCCTCATCGCATGGCCCGCCTGCGCCCCGGATGGTTCGTCGTGCTGTGCGCGACGGTGGTCCTGGTCAGCGCGTGGCTGCCGTGGCTCACCACCGGCGCCGACGGGGGAGGCCGGGCCACCGCGATCGGTGGCAAGGTCGGACACATCGAGTATCCGCCAGACGGCTTCGGGGTGGGCCAACTGATCGTCGTGTTGACGTCGACGCTCATCGTGGCGGCGGCGATGTCGGCGCGGAGCCTGTCGCCCAGGATCACTTCGACTGCGGCGCTGGGTATTTCGGTGCTACTGACGGTGATGACGCTGTGGTACTACCGGCTGTACGTGGGCTCGCCGATCGCGGCGGGCTACGGGTTCTACATCGGCGTGGTGGCGACCGTCGTCGCCGTGGGGCTGTCCGTCTTCGCGATGGTGGTCGCGTGGGCGGAGTCGAGCAGAGGGCAGCGATGAAGGTCGAACCGGTCGTGCTCACCGGAGCCCGCTGGGTTTCGCTCGAACCGCTGACCCCCGCGCACGTTCCCGAGATCGCCGAAGCCTCGGCCGATGGGAACGTGGGCGCGCTGTGGTTCACCAGTGCGCCGTCGCCGGAGACCGCGGGGCAGTGGGTAGACATGCGACTCTCGGTGCAGCGTCCCGACACCGGGTTGACGTTCGTGGCGCGGAGCCTCGACGGCAAGGTCGTCGGCTCGTCGAGCTACCTGCACGTCGACCCACCGAATCGGCGGCTCGAGATCGGGAACACCTGGTTCTCCGCTTCGGTGCGCCGGTCCGGTGTCAACACCGAGAGCAAGCTGCTGATGCTCAGCCACGCGTTCGACGAGTTGGGCTGCATCGCAGTGGAATTCCGTACGCACTTCTTCAACTCGGCCAGCAGGGCGGCCATCGAACGACTCGGCGCCAAGCTCGACGGCGTGCTGCGCAGCCACCAGTTGCTGCCCGACGGATCCCGCCGCGACACGGTGGTGTACTCGATCCTCGACGTCGAATGGCCTGCGGTGCGCAACAACCTGAACTTCCGGCTGGACCGCTAGCGCGCCGCCGACGCCACCCTCCCCCGCCGAGAGTGAATCTGGCGATGCGCTGCCCACGTGTAGCGGTGGTGGGCAAGTGCCGACGGTCGATGCCGCGTCGGCACTTGCCCTTTCGGCAAGGCTATGCCGAGTCGACCGTGGTGGGTTCGATCGACTTCCGACCGCCGCTGTGGGCCACGTCGATCTTCCGCGGTTTCGCGCGTTCGGCCAGCGGGATCGTCACCATCAGGACACCGTTTTCGTAGGTGGCCGAGATGGCGCCGGTGTCGATTCCGTCTCCGAGCGATAGCTGTCTGCGGTAGTGGCCGAAGAACCGCTCGTTGGACAGCCACTGCACGGATTCGTCCGAACGGGCGCTGCGATGTGCGGAAACGGTGAGAGTGCCGTTGTCGACGTCGACGTCGACGGAGCCGGGATCGACACCCGGTAGATCGGCGGTCAAGAGGTAATGGTCATCGATCTTGCACAAGTCCATCGGCATGAACCTGGGCGTGCGATTCGATCCGGTCTGGCTGGACAGCAGCCCCCGGGTCACCACATCAAGGTCACTGAACGGATCAAAACGAAGCACAGCAATTCACCTCCTCAGTAGCCGTCAAGCCCGCCACCCTGGCGGGCAGCAACATCACTGTGCATGGAAGAATTTAGCACTCTCGCGTGTCGAGTGCTAGAGCTTTTTGGCGGCGATTTCACCACCTCGCAACACGCCCGCGCACTGGTCGCACGTCAGCGTGGGAGCGTAACGGTGGCCCCAATTCGTATGTGCGAGTTCGACAGCCGGACCCTCGGGCGCGCGGAAACAGCGCTGGGCCCACTGCAGCGCGGTGATGAGGATGGGGAAGACCGCCCGTCCCTTCTCGGTCAGCCGGTAGCGTCCGTCGCCCGCCACGAGCACCCCGTTGGCGGTGAAGATCTGCAATCGGTCGGCCAGTGAACCCGGCGGTGCGCCGAGTTGATCCTGAAAGTCCCCGAACCGGCTTGTCCCGACGAAGGCGGCGACCAGCAAGGCGAACGCCCAGCGGTTGCCGAGGATGCTCATCGTCTGCGGGAACTGGCTGGCCCGGTCGGTACTCGAACGGCGTCGCGTCGACTGGTCGGGCATGGACCTCGACCAGCCTCCACTCGGGCCCCATTGCGCGCCAACGTCTTTCTCCGTCACGGACGTCGCACACGCGCCGCAGCTGAGTACGGGCGAGAAGTCGGCACCGCAGGCCGTGTGATGCATCCTGGGGAGCCGTTGGGCATGATCGGGCACCCAGTGCCGCTCCCACTCCCATATCGACACCAGCACCGGCCACAGAGCGCGCCCGCGCGGGGTGAGCACGTAGTCCGCCCTCGGTGGCTTGGCTTGATAGGTGCGCTTGGCAAGCAGCCCATCCGCCGTCATCGTCGCCAATCGCCGGGTGAGCACCGCGTGGGAGATCGGCAGCCGCGCCGTGAACTGGCCGTAGCGCGTGGCACCCAATGACGCCTGCTGCAGGATGAGCAGCGTCCATTCGTCGCCGAGCAGTCCGAGCATCCGACCGACCGCGTTGGTTCCGCCTGCGGGCAACTCGGTGGGCACTAGAGCCCGATCGCCTCGGCCGCGTCGTCGGTCAACCGCCAGCGCCGCAACTCCGAACCGTTCGCCCACGTCGAGTGGGTGCCGCTCGAAACCCGTTCCGGCAGGGCGAGTTTGCACACCGGACCGTCGACCACCCGGGCCGCGTCGAACACCAGGCAGTAGGACGCGTCGGCGTTCATGTCGGTTGTGATGGTGACGAGGTAGCCGTCGTCCTCGCCGGTGCTGCCCAGCCGCGGAGCCGCCCCGGCGGCGACCTTCGACCTGGGCGCCATGGCCGTCTCGCTGCCGTAGACGCCGTCGTCGAACGCAAACCGCTCTTCGGCTCCGGTGGCCAGATCGTGCTTGACCAGGCCGTCGAACATGAACCAGCCGGGCTTGCCCGTCGCCGCGTAGGTGTATCGGTAGTCGCGGCCGGCGTAGGTGGGATTGACCATGCCGAACTCGGTGATGCTGTCCGACAGCTGCTCCTCGCGCACCTCGCCCGTGACGAGGTTGAACCGCCACCGGTGCAGGCGGGTCTGCATGCGATCCATGGCGAGGAACCTGAATATGCGTTGCCATTTGTCGCCGACGCCGTCGTCGAGGGGTTCGGGGTTGCCCTGGAAGAAGCCGTCGAGCACGATCTCGTCGCCGTCCTCGTAGGCGTTCGGGAAGTGCAGTACGTACGTCGGGTCTGCCTCGAACCACTTGATCTGCGAGGTATCCCCGCGGCGCGGGATGATGGCGAAGCGCGACGGCACGTCTTGGTGGAACCGGGGCAGATGTACGTTGCGCTCCAGCAGTCTGGGTTTCCAGAACAGCGGAAAGTCGTTGAGGATCACGTAGTTCTGGGTGAACGCCATGTCGTGTGGCAGCCGCGGACCTGGCAGCGGGACATCGACGTAGTGGACGAGCTCGTCGTTGGCATCGACGACGCCGTAGTGCATGTATGGCGCCTGCTTCGAATAGTTGAAGAACAGCAGCTCGCCGGTGGAGTCGTCGACCTTGGGGTGCGCCGACACGCCCCAGTCGTACGGGAACGCCCCGCCCCAGACCTGCTTTCCGAGCGTCTCACCCGAGTACGGGTCGACGCGGTAGAGGTCGCCGCACTGGTAGTGGCTGGACAGCGCGACGCCCCGGTGCACGACGACGTCGGTGGACGACGCGTCCTTCATCAACGTCCGTGCGCCCCACCCGTAGTCACGCTTGGCGAGTTCGACGGGTTCTGCGATGCCCGGCCACAGTGGGCCGCCCGCCGCATTCTCCTCGACGAAGCCGTCGGTACGCACGAACCTGTTGCGGTAGAACGCCTTTCCATCGCGGAAGCCGACGATGTGCACCATGCCGTCGCCGTCGAACGGATGGTAGACCTTGAAGGCCGGGTGCAGCGGGTTCTCGGTGTTGCGTAGGTACACCCCATCGAGGTCGTGGGGCAGCTCGCCCTCGACCACCGTGAGGTCGTCGGCGTCCCACTCGGTGGTCTGGGGGCGCCACGGTCCGGTGCGGTAGGGGTGGTCGTCGTCCTCGGGCAGCGTGGACAGAAACTTGCCGACGACTTCTGTGTGCATGCGCGCTACCCCTTGGCCGAACCGACGACGAAGCTGACGGTGGTGGCGGTGCTGCCGCCGAAGTTGAGCGTGCCGAACGTCGTCGCGCCCTCGACCTGATAGTCGCCCGCGGTGCCGCTGACTTGCTTGGCTGCGTCGAGCAACATCCGTACCCCGGAGGCGCCGACGGGATGGCCCCCGCCGATGAGCCCGCCGCTGGGGTTGATCGGCAGTCGGCCGCCGCGCTCGATGTCGCCGCTCTCGATGGCCTTCCAGGAGTCGCCGGGCCCGGTGAGTCCGATGTGGTCGATCGCCAGGTACTCGCTGGGGGTGAAGCAGTCGTGCACCTCGATGCCGTGCAGATCGTCGAGCGTGACGCGGGCGCGGGTGAACGCGTCCAATATGGCCCGTCGCACATGGGGCATCACATAGGGGTCGTCGGCGGAGCGGTCGAGCTTCTGCTGGAGTCCAAGGCCAACCGTGCGGTGGCCCCAGCCCTCGATGCGGCCGATGGGTTCCGCGTCGGGGTGGTCGCGCAAGTAGTCGTCGGTGACGAGTACCAGGCCCGCGCCACCGTCGGTCATCTGGCTGCAGTCGAAGCGCCGAATCCGGCCCTCCACGATCGGGTTGGTTTCGTCGTCCGCGCCGAGGCCTGCCATGAGGTCGGGAACCGTCCACTCCCGGGTCTGGGCGTTGGGGTTGTTGCGCGCGTTGGCGAAGTTGAGTTGCGCGATCGCCCGCAGGTGCACCGGGTCGACGCCATACCGCCGGTCGTACTCGTCCACGACGGAGGAGAACATGTGCGGCCACATGAAATTCGCCTGCTCACCCTCGTGTCCGATCCACGCGGCCGCGCCGAGGTGTTGAGCGGCGATGTCGCCGGGCACCGTCTTCTCGAGTTCGACGCCGACGACGAGCGCCGTTTCGTAGGCCCCGGACCGAAGGTCGGCGATGGCGGCCAGCGTGGCGACACTGCCCGACGCGCAGGCCGCTTCGTGCCGGGTAGCCGGGGTGTTCCAGAGACCGTCGACGACGGTGGCCGGCATGGCGCCGAGGTGACCCTGGGTGGCGAACAGTTCGCCGAACGCATTGGCGACGTGGACGACGCCGATGTCGGCCGCTTCGACCTTGGCCGCCTCGAGCGTCGAGGTCACCACCTCGGCGGTCAGGTTGGCGAAGTCGAGGCCTTCACGGTGCAGGTTGCGAGCGAAGTCACTCTGATAACCGCCGAGAATCCACACGCTGGCGCCGGTCATCAACGCACCGTACTACAACTAACAGAGTGACTGGGGAAAACGGGCTCCGGAAATAAGTGTCGACTTCTTCCGGGCTGCCGCCTCTCACCCATATGAGCACCAAGACCACGTACGAAATCGTCGACCGCCTACACGCCGGCCGTGCAGCCCGCGTCCCCGGCGACCGGATCGCCTCCGTCGTCTAGGCGTGGCTCGCCGAACTGGGTGCCCACACCACGCTGACGAAGGACCTCGCCCGCGCCGTTCGCGCGAAAGACTGGCCCACCGCTCACGCAATCGGTGAATGCCTGTCCGTCGACGTCATGGTCGCCGCTCAGGCTTCCATGTAGGGCGGCCCCATCGGCACGTGGGATTGAACCGATGAGACCTGAACGGACCGGTGGCCGGCCAGCAATCCGCCCTCCTCGAGCGATGCCCACGTTTGTGATGACGTAAACGTGAGCGGGCAGTTGCGTCAACGGGAAGACTGGAACCATGTCGTCGTCGAATCACGACCTGGCCGTCCGAATGGCGGAACTGGCTCGGTCCATTGCCATGCCCCGCAGCGTGAAGGATCTGCTCGCCGATGTCAGCGCCGCTGCCAAGGAACTCATCCCGGGCGTGGACGAAGCCGGCGTCCTGCTCATCGGTAGGGGCAACACCTTCGAAACCCTCGGGCCCACGTCCGGACTGCTGGCCACGCTCGACGAGTTGCAGATGCGCTATCACGAGGGACCATGCGTCAAGGCGGCACTCGACGAGGTCGTGGTACGCACCGACGACTTTCGCGATGAACCGCGCTGGCCCAACTACTCCCCGCGGGTGGTCGAGCTCGGCGTGCTCAGCGGGCTGTCGTTCAAGCTCTACACCGCCGATCGCACCGCGGGTGCGCTGAACTTGTTCGGGTTCGAACCGAGGCTGTGGGACGCCGAGGCCGAGACCGTCGGGATGGTGCTGGCCGCCCACGCGGCGGCGGCCATCCTGGCGAGCCGTGAAGGCGAGCAGCTGCAGTCCGCGTTGTCGACGCGGGACCGCATCGGGCAGGCCAAGGGAATCATCATGGAGCGGTTCGGCATCGACGACATTCGCGCGTTCGGCATGCTGCGGCAGCTGTCGCAGGACACCAACACCAAGCTCCTCGACATCGCGCAACGCGTGATCGACACCCGCGGGACCTGATCCCAACTGCGGGTTTCCGTTGGTTGTCCACGGGCAATCCCGGGTGCATGAGTACTTCCACGAAGACTCGAGAGCAACTTCGATCGATTCGCCGGACAGACCGAGCGGAAGATCGGGGCCATCACCGGGGATACCCGGTCGCGCAACGAGGGCAACGCCGACCGGGTAAACGCAGGGCCGCCGATGGGCCGGTGAGCGGGTCGACGACGTGGTTTGTGGCAAATTTTTGCGAAAACGTGTTCAACATGCCGCGGCGGGGGGCAATATATCTTCCGAGCTGTGAGCAACGAGGTATCCAGCAAAGGTGTGATTCCCAGATCCGGCCCGTCGTGATTACTCCGGCGGGCCGGATCTAACTTCATGTCAGGGCACCCCACGATGGGCGTCGAGGAGGAGTTCCTCCTCGCCGATCCTGCGACTGGTGAACCCGTCGCGCTCAATCGCGCAGTGGCCGACCTCGCCGGGCGGCGCGGAGTCGACCTGCAACTCGAACTGACCAGCTGCCAGGTCGAGACCACGTCCAGCGTGGCGGAGTCCAGCGCGGAGTTGAGCGCCGAACTCCGTCGACTGCGGCGCGTCACTGCGGAGTCGGCTGCCGATGCGGGTGCACGGCTATTGGCCGTCGCGCTGCCGCCGACGCTTCCGCACGATTTCCCGATCACCGACACCCCGCGTTACCGCAAGATTGCGGAGCAGTTCGGCATGATCGCGCACGAGCAGGGCATCTCGGGCTGCCATGTTCACGTCGCCGTTCCGAACCGCGACGTGGCGATCCAGGTGAGCAACCGGTTGCGGCCGTGGCTGCCGCTGCTGCTTGCCTTGACGGCCAACTCGGCGGTGTACCGCAACGCCGACACGGGACACGCGAGTTGGCGCAGTGTGCTGTGGGCACGCTGGCCGAGTGCTGGTCCGCCACCGCATTTCGAGTCCACCGACGACTACGACGCGATGGTCCGGATGATGTTGGACGCGGGCGCCATGTTGGACGACGGCATGGTCTATTGGGACGTCCGCCCGTCGGCCAACTATCCGACCGTCGAGGTGCGGGTCGCCGACGTGCCTGCCACCGTCGGCGAGACCGTGTTGTTGGCATGTCTGGTGCGGGCTCTGGTCATGACGGCGCTCGACGACGAACGACGCGGCCAGCCCGGGATCCCGCTCACCCCACACGCGTTGAGGGCGGCCTACTGGAAGGCCGCGCGCGATGGGCTGGCCGGCTCCGCGATCGATCTCGCCGAGAGCCACGCCCTGGTACCGGTGGTCGAACTGCTCGAAGGACTACTCGAGCATGTGGGACCCGCGTTGCAGACTGTCGGGGATTACGCCATCGTGCGACGCGAGCTCGACCGCGTGGTGGCCGAGGGCAACGGGGCCGTGCGCCAACAGTCGGCCTGGCGGCGCCGCAACGACGTGTCGGACGTCGTCGAGGCGGCGGCACGCGCCACTTTGTCCGGCGTCTAGGTGCAATTTCGCAACGCTGCGTAGCGGATCGGCGTACCTTCCAGATAGGGCCAATCGTCGGTCCGAGTAATCTGCTGCCCCGACGCGAGGGGGACCACTATGTACGACCTGAAGATCACCGGCGGGACCGTCGTCGACGGCACGGGTTCCGATCGCTACCGCGCCGACGTCGGCATCAAGGACGGCCGCATCGTCGAGGTGCGCCGCCGCGATGGCGATGGCCCTGGACTCGAGGGCGAGGCGGTCACCACCATCGACGCAACCGGTCGCGTGGTGACGCCCGGCTTCGTCGACGTGCACACGCACTACGACGGCCAGGTCAGCTGGGACGAGACGTTGGAGCCGTCCAGCCTGCATGGCGTCACTACCGTCGTCAGCGGCAACTGCGGCGTCGGGTTCGCGCCGGTGCGTCCCGGTCGTGAGCAGTGGCTGATCGAACTGATGGAGGGCGTGGAGGACATCCCTGGCACCGCCTTGGCGGAGGGCATCACCTGGCAGTGGGAGAGCTTCCCGCAGTACCTCGACGCGATCGAGAAGCGCCACCTGGCAGTCGACTTCGGTACCCAGATCGCGCACGGTGCCGTGCGCGGATACGCGATGGGGGAGCGGGGCGCGCGCAACGAGGACGCCACCGACGACGACATCGCGGCCATGGCGCGCATCGTGCAGGAGGCGGTGGAGGCCGGCGCGCTGGGCTTCTCCACCTCACGCACGGAAGGACACCGCGCCATCGACGGTGAGCCCGTGCCGGGCACGTACGCGGCCGAGCGCGAATTGTTCGGGCTGGGGCGGGCGATGGCCGCGGGCGGGCAGGCGGTGTTCGAACTCGCTCCTGCCGGGGCGGTCGGTGAGGATGACGCGGCGGCGATGCGCGAGCTCGACTGGATGACGCGGCTGGCCGCTGAGACGCAGCGGCCGGTGTCGTTCACCATGATTCAGACGCAGTCCGCGCCCGACCTGTGGCGCAAGCAGCTCGACCTTGCGGGCGATGCGGTGGCAAACGGTATTCCGGTGTACGCGCAATTCGCCGCTCGACCGTTCGGCATGTTGTTCGGGTTCCCTGGCTATCACGCCTTCGATCACCGGCCCACCTACCGGAAGTTGAAGGCCGAACTGGACCGTGAGGAGTTGGCCGCGCGGCTCGCCGATCCCGAGGTGCGCGCGACGATCCTGGCGGAGGCGGACCTTCCCCCGGATCCAGCGAAGCAGTTCGATGCGATATTCGCGATGATCCAGCACGCCCTGGGCAACCTGTACGCCATCGGCAATCCCCCCGACTACGAGCCGACGCGGGACAAGACGGTTGCGTCGATCGCCCGCGCGCGTGGCGAGGATCCGCTCGCGACGCTCTACGACCTGATGCTGGAGGACGGCGCGACGGCGATGCTGATGATGCCGTTCTTCAACTACGCAGAAGGCAACCACGACGCAATCTACGACATGATCTCGCATCCGGCCGCGGTCTCCGGGCTGTCCGACGGCGGAGCGCATTGTGGGTTGATCTGCGACGCCTCGTACCCCACCTACCTGTTGACGCACTGGGCGCGTGACCGGCACCGCGGGCCGCGCTTCTCGCTGGAGTACATGGTGCGCAAGCAAACTCACGACACGGCGTCGTTGTTCGGACTGTCCGACCGGGGTGTCATCGAGATCGGGAAGAAGGCCGACCTGAACGTGATCGACATGAACGCATTGACGCTCGATGTTCCGCAGATGGTGTACGACCTGCCCGCTGGCGGCCGACGGTTGGTGCAGGGTGCCCGTGGCTACGACGCCACCGTGGTCAGCGGCGTAGTGACCCGACGCGACGGCGTGGATACCGGCGCGCGGCCGGGCCGCTTGCTGCGAGGCGTGCGCTGACAGATTCCGAATGGCGGCGCGGGCACGTTGTCCGCGCCGCCCAATCGGAGTCGGCGAAGGTCGTCGGTCAGCCGACGGACTGGAGCACTGCGGTGGGAAGCGGGCCGACGGGAAGGCGATGCTTCGGCCCCGTCGGCGTGGTGGGCGTCTGCTGAAGGGCCGCCAGCGTGCCGTCGACGTAGATGCTGCACTTGCCGCCCGAGATCTCACCGGGCTTGTCGGAGGGGCAGCACGTGGAAACGCGCACGCCGTCGGCGCGCACGATCGTGCCGTAGGTCCCGCCGGCCGTCTTGCAGTTCGACTCGATCGTCGATTCCGACAAGGCGTTCGCGGGGGCCGCGAGGCCGATGAGGCCGGCGACGGCACCGGCTGCGATCACCGATCCGGCGAGGAGGTTGCGCAGTCGCGCCGTACGGGTGATGTGGCTGGGTGCGGATGAGATGGTCATGATGGTGTTCCTTTCCTGTGGTGGCCGGTGGGCCATGCGGCCCGGGGTGGGCGACACAGGTAGGAGCACGACGGGTGCCTGGGCTGGACACTTTTTCGGAGAACTCTTTCGATGAACTTTTCTGGCACACCGCGAGCCTTCGAGGATGAACGTAGCCCGCGCCGTGCCGGACGTCGGGCCGCGCATGCGTTCGCGCTCAAATCCACTCTGTCGCAGTTTATTTCGCGACGAGTCGCTAAACCCTGTAGTCGACACGAACGTAATCGGCGCGACCGCTTGCGATTTCGAGATGACGGTACGAAAGCGCTACTGATCACTGCCGCTCGACATCGCCGATTGTCAACGTATCTCGTAAACCGTTTGCTACCAACGGAATTCGATTGCAAACAAATCCCGGGGCGAGTCGGCGCGCTAGGCCACTTCGACAAATGCTCCGGCGCTCAACGCTCTCGGGGGGCGGACGGCGTGCACGCTCCTCGGGCGGATGAAAATCAACGACCCCGATCGGACGACACCTAACTGCCCCGGACGGGCGAAACTCGCGATGCCCTCTGTCTGCAATGCGAAGCCGGCCTTTGCCTGGCGGTATCCGATGCGAACCCCGAAAAGGGTAAGGAGCACGAGCCCGCCGACACCTGGCAGAACGACAGCTGCCAGCGCCCATAGTGAAATGGCCAGCGGGGCGTGGTTCAGGGCATGCCGGATGAACGACTGCATGCCCGTCGGAACGGCGCCATTGGGTGCTGGCGGTGCCATCCCGGGCACGGATGTCGCTCGATCTACCTCGCTCATGGCGGTGGAAATGGATGCCGAAATCCCCTCGAGCGCCTTGGTGTTGCTAGCCAAGGGCATGCCCGGGACACCGGCGAGTATTAGTGCCAGCCGCCATTCCGATGCCACCGACGAATCCGCGACCGCCGACCGCCCACCCTCGTTGATGCCTCCCAGTCCGTTCTCTACTGGCATCCCCGCGAGGCTCATCAAGAAGGAGAAAAGGTAGGACTGCAGTTGCGTCAGCGGGACGACCGCACCGAAAACAGAGGCCAGCATGTTCTGAACCCACGCGATCACGGCACGAATCGGTGTCGGGCGAGACACCAGCGTGACCGCAGCAGAAACCGGTGCCGGGTTAGACACCGGTGCCGCGTCAGGAACTGGAGCAACAACTTCGGAAACCGGTGCCGGGGCAGAAACTCGAGCGACCACATTGGAAACCGGTGCCGGCTCAGCCACCGGTGCTGGCTCAGAAACCGCAGCACCGACATTGGACACCGGTGACGGGCTGGGCACCGGTGCCGGGCCAGACGCCAGTGCCGAGTCTGACACCGGTGCGGGGGCAGACACCGGTGCGAGGTCAGACACCGGTGCGAGGTCAGAAAGTGTAGCGACGAAGTCATAAACCGATGCTGGCGCAGGCACCGGTGCCGGGGCAGGAACTGGAGCGACCACATCGGAAACCGGTGCCGGCTCGGACACCGGCGCCGGGTCGGGCACGGGTGCCGGCTCGGACACTGGCGCCGGGTCAGGCACGGGTGCGGGGTCAGGAACTGGTGCCGGGTCAGACACCGGTGGCGCCTCGTTCTCGTTCGAAACCGTGGCGACGGACTCCGACTCCTTCTTCTCGTTCTTCTCGTCCTTGGTATCCGTGCCGACCGGCTCCTGCTTCGGCTCATTCGCGAAGGAGGAAGGGAGCTCGCCTGGTTCCCGGCCCGAGCCAAGCGTGCTCGTCGCGCGCTCGAACTTCTTCCGCGGTTTGTCAGCAACGTCGCCAGCCGGGCTGCTTCCCGTGGTGCTGCCAAGGCTTGAAGCGTTGGTGCCCCCATCGCCGGGCGCAGGAGAATTGCTGGAATCGGCATCGGCCGCGGCAACCGCGCCCCCCGCACTACCCACCAGCAGGCCCGCTGCGAGCACACAAACACCCGCAGCAAAGCGCAAATGCGCAGGAACCACGATATGCTCCCCAGCCAAGGCACCGCTACCAGACGAACGTTTGCCACATTGTGACATAGTCTGACCCTTCCGGCATAGCGCCCAGTTAGCAGTCGACGGTTTCCGTCAACGACGGGCGCCTGGGCCCCAACTTCCGGGCACGCTCAACTCCCTCGTCCAGCGCGCGTCAGGGATCTACCGCAACAACTGTCAAGCATCAGCCGAAACACCTTCAGGTATCACCCGGAAGGAGAAGCGTAAGCATCAGCCGAGGTTAGACACCTTGAACAGTGCCCCCGGCATGATTCGAACATGCGACACCGGCGAGCCTGCAAGCCCTCCCAGTGGTCGCTTCGAAGGGTACTCTGACTTGGCGTTATAGCGCCATCCGGCGCCAATCGGAACCACGGCGTGTCGCGGATTCACCGACCAAGCACCGACCTCAGATCAGCGTTCGATTCCGGGCTCAGTAACGAGCGAAGCCCCCGGTTGTAACCTAGGGCTTCCATCACGGAGGCGAATGTGGAACCCACCGGTCCTGTGCGCGTGACGAGTCTATGCGTCGGTTGACGACAGCATCGTTCCGACGATGAGCGGCGGTGGCTGATGAGTGAGATGCCAGACGGCTGGTCCGTCGATGTCGGCGGTGAGAAAGTCGTCGTCAACTTCCCAGTCGGAGGGGACTACGGCCATGCGTGCTGAGCAGACACCAAGCCCGCGTACTGCGACCGCAGCTCCGTCGAGTCCGAGACGCCGACGCGAGTGCGCCCAACACAGCGCAATTTGCAGTCGAGCAGGTGGTTGGCTCGACGAAGACCATCACGGTGGCCGATCAACTGCACCTGTCGCGGTTCGCCGGCGACATAAGAGGTCATTATCGGCGGCGACGACAGTCACAGCGGCGGACGGGTTCTCAGATTCGATGTTCTCAACTGACATGGCCAGCGCTTGGCCAACTGGACATTTCATATGAGAATTCTCGAATCCTCGTGCCGTGGTGGTGCCCGGAGGAGTCCAGCTCTTCACATGCGCCGATCGGGGCAAAAGCAGGAGCCGACGAGGAATCCACCGACAGCGGTCTGTGACAACTGTGCGAGGCGGTGACCAACGATCGAGAAAGAGGCGTGCTCGTAGTAGGTCGATGGGGCAATCGGAACACCCAACTCGCTAAGCTTCACGGATCTGGCGGCGGCTCGGTTCACGATCGTGGTTGGGTGTCGAGTCGATTTGCGCGCAACCATCACGCAATTTCCAAGTCAGCGGCGGCATACATCGACTAACTGTCTTAACCCACCAGACGTACATGTATCAACGACACGCAGGACTAGGTGGCCGATGCCGCGTCGAGGCCGGCGCTTTCGCCGATGACAAGTTCGGCCTTTTTCAATTCGCCTGGAAGGTCTGTCGCACAATCGATTTCGGCTAGCGCTCGATCCACCAGCCAATCGCCGATGTATTGCAGGGGGATGGCTAGGGTGGTCAGGGAGGGACTGAGCAGCCGTGCGGCCAGGCCGCCGTCGAACCCGGTGACCGCTAGTTCGTCGCCGATTCGGATCTTTCGCCGCGCCGCCGCGACATAGATACTGCCGGCCAGGGCGTCGCTTCCGGTGACGATGGCCGTTGGGCACGGTGTGGACTCCAGCAACGCCGCGATCACTTCCTGCACCGCTGTCGGGTCGAGCGGGGATTTGTACACGCATTCGACCAGCCCGGCTGCCGCGATCGCTTCCCGAAATCCGGCTTCTCGATCGGTGTCCCATCGGCTATCTGTGGCGTAGCCGAGAAATGCGAGTCGCTGGTGTCCCGCATCGATCAGCCGGGCTGTTAGATCACGGACGCTTGCCTGACTGTCGACGTCGATCCAGTTCCGGGAGAGTTCGGGTTCGATTCGACCGAAGCAGGCGAACGGCACTCCGAGTCGCAGCAACGTCGAAACGCGTGGGTCGCCGACACCGATGTCGGCCAGAACGACGGCGTCCACCGCGCCCGAGCGGACCAACTTATCGATATCGCCGTCACTATCGACAAGAACCAGGTTGTGGTTGCGTCGACCCGCCGCAGCGGTCAGCGCACGGATGAACTCCAGCATGATTGTGTTCGACGGATCCAGTTCACCTGGATGGATTGGATGCGCGATGCGTTCACTGCGGCGAGTTCGCAGGCTCGCCGCGCCGGCGTGCGGGCGATAACCCATCCGCTGGATCACCTCTTGCACCCGCTGCCTGGTCGACTCCGCGACGCGACCCCGGCCGCGCAGGACGTTGGAAACCGTCTGCGACGACACGTTGGCGGCACGCGCCACGTCGTGGATGGTGACCCTGGATGTGTCCGCCACAAGATTTCCTTGACTTTTCCGCGTCAGATGAGATCCTAGTCACACTCTGCTTGATCGATAAACCACATCATAGCGAGGGTGAGCGGCCACGGCGGTCGGCTGCATGCGCAGGCGGGTGTTCGACGTGCCGAAGAGGTGTCTCGATTTCGCTGCGTGCGTTCCCGGTTTCGGCGATTCCGAGGCTGGTTCGTGTGAGGAACGGAGACGTCCATGCCCGCGAACATCATCCTTGTCGTCGAGCGAATGTTCGACCAGTCGAGCGCGGAGCTCTTCCGTGCGTGGACCGAACCGGGGCAGATGGCGCAATGGCGAGGCAGTCCCGGGTGGCACGCCGCGCGGGAGACGGTGACCTCAGAGCTGCGGCTGGGCGGGCGGCATCACCACGTCAAGGTCCGCGACGACGATCCGTCGGTGCAGGTCACCACCGACGCGGTGATCACCGAATTCTTCGACCCGGACGTCTTCGTGGCGCGCCAGACGATCAGTGGTGATCCCGGGATCACCACTGAACCCCGCTGGAGCTTCGGGTGGAGTTCGTCAAGACCGGTCGCGACGGCATCCTCGTGCGCATCATCCAGGGCCCGTATGACGAGGCTGTCGCTCATACGCACAGCCAGGCTGGGAGCGTGAACTGACGCGGCTGCACGCGTAAATCGCGGCTTAACAGTATGTTTGAAGGGAAGGGACAGAATGCACCTTAGATGTCAACATGATTCAACGGAATGTGCGTGTAAGTTCAATGGAAAAGGCAGATTCCGATCCGCTCCATGCGGCATTTCTGTTGCATTCGCCGATAATGTTGCGGCAATGCAACCAGTAGATCTGGCTTGGCGTTCATGAAAGCGCTGGTGATTCGCAGTGCCGTCGTTGCGGCATTGGGCGGTTTGATTTTCGGGTTCGACACCGCGGTCATCTCCGGTGCCGAAGAACAGATTCAACAGGTATTCGGACTGAGTGACGCCAAGCTGGGCTTCACCGTCACCACCGCACTGATCGGGACGATTGTCGGCGCGCTTGTCGCCGGCCGGCCGGCAGACCGGTACGGCCGCAAGAAGGTTCTGTACGCGATCGGCGTCCTCTATGTGGTGGGCGCGTTGGGCTCCGCTCTCGCCCACAACGTGGAGATCCTGATGCTGTTCCGGTTCCTCGGCGGCCTGGGCGTCGGCGCGGCCAGCGTGTGCGCACCGATCTACACCGCGGAGGTGGCTCCCGCCGCCCACCGCGGCCGCCTGGTCGGGCTGGTGCAGTTCAACATCGTGCTCGGCATCCTGCTGGCCTATGCATCCAACGCGATCGTCCGCGCACTCGCCGACGGGGACCACGCCTGGCGCTGGATGCTCGGTGTGATGGTGGTGCCCGCAGTGGTCTTCTTGCTGCTGTTGCCGACGGTCCCGGAGACCCCACGGTGGCTGGCGACTGCCGGTCGGTGGGACGAGGCCAACGCCGTCAGCAACCGCCTCTGCGTCACCCCGGAGGAGTCCGAGTTCCAGATGGGTGAGATCAGGGAGTCGCTGGCGGCCGCCGAGAACGCGCCATCGGTGCCGTTCTTCACTCCCGGGCACCGCAAGGTGATCATGCTCGCGATCGCGATCGCGTTCTTCAACCAGATGTCCGGTATCAACGCGATCCTCTACTACGCACCCCGCGTGATGCAGGAGGCGGGCGCCAGCACCAACGCCGCGTACTGGATGAGCGTCGCGGTGGGGGCGATGAACCTGGCCGCCACCATGGCCGCGCTCTCGGTGATCGACAAGATCGGCCGACGCAAGCTGATGATCGTCGGCTCGATCGGTTACCTGATCTCGCTGGGCTTCCTGGCCGGGTTGATGTTCTTCTACCAGTTCGCTCGCGACGGCAAGTACACCAGCACGTCCGCGGTGCTCGTACTGATCGGATTGATGCTGTTCATTGCCGCGCACGCGTTCGGCCAGGGGTCGGTGATCTGGGTGTTCATCTCCGAGATCTTCCCGAACCGCATCCGCGGCCGTGGCCAGTCGCTGGGCAGCCTGACCCACTGGGTGTTCGCCGCGATCACCTCGTTTGCGTTCCCGCCGATCATCGGCGCGTTCGGAGCCGGAGCGGCGTTCAGCATCTTCTTCGTCGCGATGATCGGCCAGCTGGTCTGGGTGCTCAGAGTGATGCCCGAGACCAAGGGTGTGCCACTCGAGGAGATGGAGGTCCAGCTCGGACTCACCCATGATCTGGGCCCGGGTGATCCGCTGGCCGCGCGGGGCCACTGATGTCCACTCGCGTGCTCAGCCTCGGCGAGGCGTTGATCGATGTCGTCATCCGGCCGGAATCCACCGACGAGCACGTCGGCGGCAGTCTGCTCAACGTCGCGGTGGGTATCGCGACGCTGGGTCAGCCGGCAAGTATCTGTGCCTACTGGGGGCGTGACCGGCGAGGTGACCAACTCAGGAAGTGGGCGGATTCGGCTGGCGTTGAGATCGTCGCGGGAACAGATTCCGCGGAAAGCACTTCTGTCGCCTTTGCGCACATCGACGACGAGGGCCACGCCACCTACGAGTTCGAGTTGACCTGGGAGGTGCCGCAGGTGCCCGACCTTTCCGAGTTCGGACATCTGCATACCGGCAGCATCGCGGCCACCCTGGAGCCGGGTGGCTCGGATGTGGTCGCCACGGCGACCCGGATGAAAGAACACGGAACGGTCTCCTACGACCCGAATATCCGTCCCGCACTGATGAATTCACCCGACGCCGTGATGGACCGCGTGGAGCATCTGGTCGGCTTGTCCGACGTGGTCAAGGCCAGCGACGAAGATGTCGGTTGGCTGTATCCGGGCACCCCCGTCGAGGACGTCATGCGGCGCTGGGTCAAGGCGGGTCCGGCGATGGTGGTGGTCACCCGCGGGCCATGGGGTGCCTACGCCCTGTTGAAGAACAACCGCGACATGCTGCACCTCGATCAGCTGCGAGTCGACGTCGGCGACACCGTCGGTGCCGGGGACTCCTTCATGGCCGGATTGATATCCGGTCTGCTCGACGCGGGTTTGCTGGGCTCACTCCAAGCGCGGCAGCGACTCGCAAACACGAACTGGTCGGCGGTACAGCCGGCTCTGCATCGGGCAGTCATCACCAGTGCATTGACCGTCAAGCGTTCCGGCGCCTATGCGCCGACGATGGCGGAGGTGGAGGCGTGCTGGACGGCAGACCCCATGCTCAGGTAACGCCATCAACGTCGCAGCACGGTCCGGCTTGATCGCTCACCCTGTCAACCGTGCAAGCGCAACGAAACACCCAGCGTCTAGAAGAGTCGCACTCCGGTCCCATCCGCGATGCGTCGGACGAAGTCCGCAGCACCCTTGTCCGTAGCCAACTGTTCAACTGAAGGAGACAGCTGATGGGTGATCCAAGGGTGCTCGGCATCGTGCTCGCCGGCGGTGAGGGCAAGCGCCTCTCACCGCTGACCCTCGACCGGGCCAAACCGGCCGTCCCGTTCGGCGGGCTGTATCGAATGATCGATTTCGCGTTGTCGAACCTGGTCAACGCTGGGGTGCTGCGGATCGCGGTGCTCACCCAGTACAAGAGCCACAGCCTGGACCGCCACATCACCACGACCTGGCGGATGAGCAACCTGCTCGGCAACTACGTGACCCCGGTGCCTGCCCAGCAGCGCCTTGGCCCGCAGTGGTACACCGGCTCCGCCGATGCGATCTACCAGTCGCTGAACCTGATCCACGACGAGAAGCCGGATCTGGTCATCGTGTTCGGCGCCGACCACGTCTACCGCATGGACCCGCGGCAGATGATCGCACAGCACCTCGAGAGTGGCGCTGGCGCAACGGTGGCCGGCATTCCCGTGCCACGCAAGGAGGCCAGCGCCTTCGGCGTGATCAAGACCGCCGCCGACGGGCGGCAGGTCGAGGCGTTCCTCGAGAAGCCGTCCGACCCGCCCGGGCTGCCAGGTCGGCCCGACGAGACGTATGTGTCGATGGGCAACTACCTGTTCTCCGCCGACGTGCTGGTCGAGGCGCTGCGCAAGGACGCTGCCGACGAGTCCAGCAAGAAGGACATGGGCGGCAACATCATGCCGATGATGGTGGATCAGGGCATCGCGCAGGTGTACGACTTCCAGAGCAACGAGGTGCCCGGCGCCGAACCCGACAACGCCGGCTACTGGCGCGACGTAGGGACGTTGGACTCCTACTTCGACGCGCACATGGACCTGTGCGCTGTGGTGCCGGTGTTCAACCTGTACAACAGTCAGTGGCCGATCCTCACCCACATCCCGGCGCACCCACCGGCGAAGTTCGTGCACGAGGACGGTGACCTGGTCGGCCGTGCGGTCAACAGCGTGGTCTCCAACGGCGTCATCGTCTCTGGGGCGCTGGTGCGCGAGTCAGTGCTGTCCCCCGGTGTGCGGGTGCAGGACTACGCCACCGTGGAACGCTCGGTGATCCTGGACAACACCGTCATCGGCGCCCATGCCGTGGTACGGAACGCAATCATCGACAAGGACGTGGTGGTACCCGCAGGGGCGCAGGTGGGTGTGGACAAAGACCACGACCGGGCGCGCGGATTCGTCGTCTCCGACGCCGGCGTGACCGTCGTCGGCAAGAGCCAGGAGGTCACCAAGTGACGCTCGCACCCGGCGGTGACCGACTCAACGTCGCACTCTGTACGCGGGAGTTTCCGCCCGACGTGTACGGCGGCGCCGGAGTGCACGTGGAATATCTGGCCAAAGAGCTGTCGAACTACGTCAACTTGACCGTGGAATGCCAGGGAGCGGAACGATCGACCGCGGTGGCGCACCAACCATGGGATCGGTTGCAGGACACCAACTCTGCGCTGCAGACAATCTCGACGGAACTGTCGATGGTGGCCGATATGAACAATGCCGACCTGGTGCATTCCCACACCTGGTACGCAAACACGGCCGGCCATCTGGCTGCGCTGCTCTACGACATCCCGCATGTCATGACCGTGCACTCGCTCGAGCCGCTACGGCCGTGGAAGGCCGAACAGCTCGGCGGCGGATACGCGCTGTCGTGCTGGGCCGAACGCACTGCCGTGGAGAGCGCCGCTGCTGTCATCGCGGTATCGGAAGCCATGAAGGCCGACGTGCTGTCAACCTATCCAACGGTGGACCCTGACAA
>CAVPRG010000017.1:0-144318 GCA_963707745.1 uncultured Actinomycetota bacterium | reverse complement strand
TGGTGCCACCGCTCCCAGGCGGCCTGTTTGGTGGTGCCGGCGAGACCAGCAACGCTGCTCCAGGACTGGGCTCCAGCCAGGGTGCGGGCCGAGATGCCCAGGCATTCGCCGACGTATTGACTGAGTCCGAGCAAGGTTTGAAAGGCGGTCGGGTCGGTGCTGTTGGCGAGCGCATCCAGCAGGGTGCGGGCTTCGGCCGCAATATCGGTTGGTTCTCGGCTCATGGTGGGCCAAATTGACCGTGCGTACGCCGTCCGGGTCGTCGAAGCGTCGCGTCCAGGACGTCTCGGGCCAATGCCACGTCGCCGTTCCGGCTGCAGGCTCATACTTGGCCGTGTAGAGAGTGCCGAAGCCGATCTCGAACTGGTTGTTGCGCAACGGTGGCTGCAGCATCTCGGCGACGAGTTGCTCGCCCGACGCATCGTCGGCTCGCAAACGGTCCAACCGCGTAAGTCGCCCGACACTGTTCAATCTGGCGGCGGTGGCGGGGTATTCGACCTGATCGAGTCGGTGGTTCGTCGTCGCGTCGAGGCGGCTCACTACCGCAGGCTGGCCCGGGGCGACGAAAACCGTGGCGTGACTGCCAATTGTGTCGACCAGGGCCACGTTGTAGGACTGCGCGACAGGAATCCGACGGAGTGCGATGACGGCCTGTTCGACGGTGGCACAGGTCTCCAGCACGTAGCGCAGCACGATGGGGATGCCGAAACCTTCGCCACCGCCGGGTCGGCCACCGAACGTCAGTGAGAGTCGCCAGCCCGTCCTCGTTCATCCCGTCGAGCAGACCCCAGAGCAGGTCGCTCGTCCCCAGCACCCGGCGATGCCCGGAGTAGTTGGTGGAAGCAATGACGCCTTCAAACAGCGACTGGTCGTAGTCGTAGTTGCGGATCAAGATCGGCTGCTCACCGGGGACGACAACTTGCGAACAACCGACCGCGAAAGCCGGAAGTCCCCACATCGACAGCATCCGCGCGGCAACGGAGTCGTCACCACTCAGGCGACACAGCCGTTCCCAGGTGGGCATCAGCTCCGGGAGGTATCGGGAAAGGGCGCGCCGACACTCGTCCAGGGAGGGACGGGCGGCCAGCCCCTCCCGTGTGTACCAACGGCGGTACGCCGGCCAGGTTGCGTCGTACAGCGCCCGCCAGCGGGGACCCGGCTCGGCCTCTCGGTACGCGTGGAGCGTCAAGGAGCGGCTCGTGGACTTGACGGGCTCGACTACCGGGGCTCGCTCGACCACCGAGGCCCAGCGCAGTCCGTAGGTGACCCACTCCTGCCAGCGAGCACCAGATGAGGGAAGGGGTGGGGCTGCGGCCGGAGCCAAGAGTGCTGTCATGCGTCAAGGTTATCTTGACGACCCCCTCATCGTCAAGTTTTACTTGACGGAACGCTTTCGGGTCACCAACCCCGCGCGCGCCATTCGCCAAGGTGCGGACGTTCGGTGCCGAGCGTCGTGTCGTCGCCGTGCCCGGGGTAGACCACCGTCGAGTCCGGGTAGACGTCGAACACCCGGCTGCTGACATCGGTGAGTAGTTGCGTGAAATCGCCTGTCTTCCGGTTTCTCCGACGCCGCCGGGGAAGAGGCAGTCGCCGGTGAACAGATGGGTGGCTTCGTCAGCACCGTCGAGGGCCAGCGCGACGGATCCCGGGGTGTGGCCCTGCAAATGGATCACGTCAAAGGACAGGTCACCGATCTTGACGGTGTCGCCGTTGGCCAGGATCCGGTCCGGTTTGACCGGCAACGGGTCGGCGTCCAGCCGATGTGCGGCGGTGGGCACCCCGGTCGCCTTGGCCACCTCGGAAAGGGCCAGCCAGTGGTCCTGATGCTGATGGCTGGTGACGATCAGCGACAGTTTCGGGGCGTAGCGCTCGATCAGCTCAAGCAGGATCTCGGCATCGTTGGCGGCGTCGATGAGTAGCGTCTCGCCAGTCTGGGAACACGTCACCAGGTAGGCGTTGTTATCCATCGGGCCCACCGAAACCTTGACGATCGATGCGCCCGGAAGGGTTCGCCGAGCCGCGGTCTGCGGGTCGACGTGGCCGGTGTAGTTGTCGTCGACGACGGTCATGGTCCTCACGGTATCCGGCTCGGCTGAGACTTGGCACCGGGCTTGTCGGTGGCGGCACATAGCATGGGCCTCAACTATGTCTTCGGGAGGACTTCTGTCTTTGAAAGCGAGGCGGTGTGGCTGACCGCCTGATAGTCAAGGGTGCGCGCGAACACAACCTGCGAAGTGTCGATCTCGACCTGCCACGTGACGCGCTGATCGTCTTCACCGGGTTATCCGGCTCGGGGAAGTCGTCGCTGGCGTTCGACACGATCTTCGCCGAGGGGCAACGCCGCTACGTCGAGTCGCTGTCCGCGTACGCGCGCCAGTTCCTCGGCCAGATGGACAAACCCGACGTCGACTTCATCGAGGGCCTGTCGCCTGCGGTGTCCATCGACCAGAAATCGACCAACCGCAACCCGCGGTCGACCGTCGGCACCATCACCGAGGTCTACGACTACCTGCGTCTGCTCTATGCGCGCGCCGGCACCCCGCACTGCCCGGTCTGCGGCGAGCGCATCGCCCGCCAGACGCCGCAGCAGATCGTCGACCAGGTGCTGGCAATGGACGAAGGCCTGCGCTTCCAGGTGCTCGCGCCGGTGGTGCGCACGCGAAAAGGCGAGTTCGTCGACCTGTTCGACAAGCTCAACTCGCAGGGCTACAGCCGCGTGCGCGTCGACGGAGTGGTGTATCCGCTGACCGAACCACCGACGCTGAAGAAGCAGGAAAAGCACGACATCGAGGTGGTCGTCGACCGGTTGACCGTGAAGGGCACCGCCAAGCAGCGGCTGACCGACTCGGTGGAGACGGCGCTGAACCTCGCCGACGGCATCGTGGTGCTGGAGTTCGTCGACCGCGAGGACGACCACCCGCACCGCGAACAGCGGTTCTCCGAGAAGCTGGCATGCCCGAACGGGCACCCGCTGGCCGTCGACGACCTCGAGCCGCGGTCCTTCTCGTTCAACTCGCCCTACGGCGCCTGCCCCGAATGCACGGGCCTGGGCATCCGAAAAGAAGTCGACCCGGAACTCGTCATCCCGGACCCGGACCTGACGCTCGCCGAGGGTGCGATCGCACCGTGGGCGATGGGTCAGACCGCCGAGTACTTCACCCGGATGCTGTCGGGCCTCGGCGACTCGCTCGGGTTCGACGTCGACACGCCGTGGAAGAAGCTCCCGGCCAAGGCGCGCAAGGCGATTCTCGAAGGGTGCGACGAGCAGGTGCACGTGCGGTACAAGAACCGCTACGGCCGAACCCGTTCGTATTACGCCGATTTCGAAGGCGTGATGGCGTTCCTGCAGCGTCGGATGGAGCAGACCGACTCCGAGCAGATGAAGGAGCGCTACGAGGGTTTCATGCGCGACGTGCCGTGCCCCGAGTGTGACGGCACCAGGCTCAAGCCCGAGATCCTGGCGGTGACGATGGCGGCGGGGGAGTTCGGCGCGAAGTCGATCGCCGAGGTGGCCGAGCTGTCGATCGCCGAGTGCTCTGAGTTCCTCAATGCGTTGACACTCGGCTCGCGCGAACAGGCGATCGCCGGCCAGGTGCTCAAGGAGATCCAGTCACGGCTCGGGTTCCTGCTCGACGTCGGGCTCGACTACCTGTCGCTGTCGCGGGCGGCCGCCACCTTGTCCGGCGGTGAGGCGCAACGCATTCGGTTGGCGACACAGATCGGCTCGGGGCTTGTCGGCGTGTTGTATGTGCTCGACGAGCCGTCGATCGGCCTGCATCAACGCGACAACCGGCGACTGATCGAGACTCTGATCCGGTTGCGGGATCTGGGTAACACCCTGATCGTCGTCGAGCACGACCTCGACACCATCGCTCACGCGGACTGGGTCGTCGACATCGGGCCGGCAGCCGGCGAGCACGGTGGACAGATCGTGCACAGCGGATCCTACGACGAGCTGCTGAAGAATTCGAATTCGCTTACCGGCGCATATCTTTCGGGAAAAGAGGAGATCGAGGTCCCCGCCATACGGCGGCCGACCGACCGCAAGCGGCAGCTGACCGTTCTCGGTGCGCGCGAACACAATCTGCACGACATCGACGTGTCGTTCCCGCTCGGCGTGCTGACAACGGTCACCGGCGTCTCCGGCTCCGGCAAGTCGACGCTGGTCAACGACATCCTGGCATCGGTGCTGGCCAACAAGCTGAACGGCGCCCGCCAGGTTCCCGGCCGGCACACCCGGGTGACGGGGCTGGACAAGCTCGACAAACTCGTCCGCGTCGACCAGTCACCGATCGGCCGCACGCCGAGGTCCAACGCGGCCACGTACACCGGTGTGTTCGACAAGATCCGCACGCTGTTCGCGGCCACCACCGAGGCCAAGGTCCGCGGCTACCAACCGGGCCGGTTCTCGTTCAACGTCAAGGGCGGGCGCTGCGAGGCGTGTTCTGGCGACGGCACCATCAAGATCGAGATGAACTTCCTGCCGGACGTGTACGTGCCGTGTGAGGTGTGCGAGGGCGCCCGGTACAACCGGGAGACCCTCGAGGTGCATTACAAAGGCAAGACCGTCGCCGAGGTTCTCGACATGTCGATCGAGGACGCGGCCGAGTTCTTCAAGCCGATCACCTCGATCCACCGGTACCTGGCGACGCTCGTCGATGTCGGGCTCGGCTACGTCCGACTCGGACAGCCGGCACCGACGCTGTCCGGCGGCGAGGCGCAGCGCGTCAAGCTGGCCTCAGAACTGCAGAAGCGGTCCACCGGCCGCACGATTTACATCCTCGACGAGCCGACCACCGGGCTGCACTTCGAGGACATCCGCAAGCTGCTCGGCGTCATCAACGGGCTTGTCGACAAGGGCAATACCGTCATCGTCATCGAGCACAACCTCGACGTGATCAAGACGTCCGACTGGATAGTCGACATGGGTCCCGAGGGCGGCGGTGGGGGTGGCACGGTGGTCGCGGAAGGTACGCCGGAGGATGTCGCCGAGAACATCGACAGCTACACCGGACACTTCCTCGCCGATGCTTTGGGCGTGCCGCGGCCGAAGCCGAAGCCGAAGCCGCGCAAGCGCACCAAGGTCAGCGCCTAGCTTTTCGACCAGACTCCCTTGTGATGGTGGCCCTGCAGGTAGTTTCTCGCCCATGTCGAGAACCGTGGTGATCGGCGCATCGAAAGCGGGCTCGGTCATGCTCCACCCGACCGGGAGCGTCTTCAATGAGACTCACGCGCGGGCATCGGTTCGCGCCAACTAAGGTGCGCGTATGTCCGATGCCCTGATGGCGGGGTTCCCCCCGCCTGCCGAGTCGATCGTGAGCCTGGGCAACTGGCAGGAACCACCCTTCATCCGGTGGTCCTTCCAGCATCTGCGTGAGCTTGTTCCCACGCAGCGAATTGCCCGGGGCGCTCGGGCGAAGCTGCTGTCGCGACCCGACAACCCGCCGGCGCTCGACCACATCGCCGTGCTGCGGATCGGCGCCGGTCCGTCCACCGTCGGCGAGGTGCTGGCGGACACCTGGACCGACGCCGTCATCGTGCTGCACGACGGCCAGATCGTCCTCGAACGTTACGTCGGTCAGATGCGGGCCAACACGCCTCACTTACTGATGTCGGTCTCGAAGTCCATCGTGGGGTGCGTCTGCGGAATCCTCACCTCCCAGGGCGGCCTCGACCCCGAGGCGCCGATAACTCATTACGTTCCGGAGATGGCCGGCTCCGGTTACGACGGGGCCACTGTGCGACACCTCCTCGACATGCGCACCGGCGTCGCCTTCAGCGAGGCGTACGAGGACCCCGAAGCAGAGGTGCGCGTCATCGAGCGCCACATGGGCTGGCGTCCAGGAGGCGAACACGAGCGCGGCGGCCTGTACGCCTATCTCACTTCGCTGTCCTCGCAGGGGCCTCACGGCGGCCCGTTCGTCTACCGCTCGGCGGACACCGACGTTCTCGGCTGGGTGTGCGAGCGCGCCGCCGGGGTACGGATGGCCGACCTGGTGTCCACCCTCATCTGGGCGCCGATGGGCGCAGAGTACGACGCCGACATCACTTGTGATGGACTCGGATCCGCGGTGCACGACGGTGGAGTCAGCGCTACCGCCCGCGACATGGCCCGCTTCGGCAACATGTTGCTTCACGACGGCTGGGTCGGACATCGAGCCGTCGTTCCCGAAAGCTGGCTTCAGCAGGCCCGGCACATCGACGCCGACATCCGCAGTGCCTTCGCGGCCTCCGACTCCGAGCCGGTCCTGCCGGGCGGCTGGTACCGCAACCAGTTCTGGTTCGTCCCCGGACCGTCCGGCGACATCTTGCTGTGCCTCGGCATCAACGGCCAGATGGTCTTTGTCGACCGCACCACCCGCACGGTCGCGGTGAAGCTTTCATCCTGGCCGACGGCCCAGGACCCCGCCCATTTGCTCGACACCATCCGGGCCTTTGCCGCCGTCGGCCAGCACCTGGCCGGGTTCGGACCTGTCGACGACGCCGGCGTGGCAAGGCCGACCGGCCCGAGCGGCATCGTCGAGGGTCAGGAACGCGGGCACGGATGACCGAGAGCGGTCGCGGTCACCCCTCGAAGCCGTGGTACTGCATGACGTGCTTGATCCGCGTGTAGTCCTCGAACCCGTACATCGACAGGTCCTTGCCATACCCGGAGTGCTTGAACTGCGCCTACTTGACGTACCCGATCGGAACGACTGTCGGGGTCTCCGGCAGCTTTTCGCTGGCGTACTTCGACCGGATGCCGTCGATGTAATGCCGGCAGCGCTGGGTGAGACCGTCGGCGGTCTGCATCCGGCCCTTGGTGACGAGGACGCCGAGATCTGCTCCCTTGAAGCGGTAGTCGCCCGGTCCGTAGACGCGCAGGAAGAAGCTTTCGTCCTCATGCGTGACATCGTGCCAATCATTGGTGACCGCGACGAACCGCAGCGATCCATCCTCCTCGAGGTGCCAGGTACCGGTGCGCGGCGCTTCCAGGATCCGCTCGACGGAGTCCACCGGTTCTTTCATGATCAACTGCGCCCACACGTCGACGGCTGCGAGGTCGCGCCAGCGCGCGTTGATCTCGTCGACGTCCACTTCGTAGTCGACGTCCATGAACTCGAGGAGGTGGAAAAGGAATAGCGGGATGTCGGCGTACGCCCCGGCAGTCACGTTGGTCATCGACGACGCCCCCGAAATCCGCGGGTTGAGCTCGCCGAGGTAGACGTGGTCGGAGTCGAGGTCGACGAGCACATCGACCTCGAAGAAGCCCGTGTAGCCCTCCTGCCGCAACCGATCTCCGAGCCGGCGGACATGCTCGATCGCGACGGCCCGGTGCCCTTCACTGAGCGCCTCCGGGAAGAGATCGTTGCCGCACCAGCCACCCTTGTACGGCGTGAGTTCGGGATAGCCGGTCAGATCGGTCATGAACGGCCCCACGACGGTGCCGTGGCGGGTGTTGACGGCCTCCACGGCAGCGGCCCGGTTGTTGATCCGTTTCATGACCTTGAGTTCCTCGCCGACCATGTGCTCGGCGTTGCGCCGCCAGTCGCGCTCCTCCTTGATGAAGAAGGTTGTCTTGCCCGAGTCGCCGTACGGTGTCTGCACGACCAGGTCGGAGCCCAGCCCCGCGCCGGCGGCGAGCTTGGCCAGCTCGGTGTAGCTGTCGGCCCGTCCGATGACGTTGGGCACCGAAGGCGCCCCCGCCTCCTCGCCGAGGCGAGTCGTCACGATCTTGGAGTCCAGGTGCCGTCGCAGCGAGTCCGGCGGGAGGATCAGGTTGTAGCCCAGCTCCTCGCAGATCTGCTCGGTCTCCTCGTCGAAGAACACCATCGCGATCATCGGCGCCACGCCCGAGGATCCCACCCGAGATGCGACGTGGGCCTGCACCTCGGGATCCCGCAGGAGGTAGTTGTTGATCTCCTCGCTGCTCTCGAACTCGACGAACGGCTTGTTCTTCGGGGTGAAGACCCGCGGGTGGGCGCCGTCCCAGGAGTCGTAGTAGACGAGGTAGCCGAAGTTACGGACCCAGCGGTCGATGCCGAGCAGGTTGAACGCGGTTGGTCCCACGAAGAAGATAGGGCGAGTGTTAGTTCGGAAGAAGCTGCGAATCTCCGAGATCGACCGCAGCGGTCTGCCTACAGCGGAAACTTTTCTCGTGACGTCGTTCACGACTGCCTCCTAGCGGTATCGTCGCACAACCACCGACGGTCGTCCATGTTCTGCGAGAGGCCGGGACGCGCTGGCCAGACCCGAGCAGTTCACCCACGTTGGCTGGCGCAGTCGGTCGTCGGAAAGGGCGGTCCGCTGTGACACAACGCCCGCTGGAACCACTGTGCGGACGAGTCCAGACGTACCGCCGAGATCCTGCGTCGCGATGGGCATGTCACCGACACCTACCGCTTCGCATCGATCAAACTGATGGAACCGGGCAATCAGCAACGGGAACAGCAGATTGAACACGAAGCTCTGGGCGTTTACGAACAGCTCGTGACGGAAGTACCAGATGCAGGCGAACGCTGTCAGGCCGTAATAGAAGGAAGTGGTGCTGTTCCGCCGGCTCGGCTGGAACCCGAAGACTACGACGCATGGGCCCGGCGTCTACACGAGGACCAGGTCGCGTTCATCCACCTACCAAATGGAGGGTGACTTCAGTCGTTGCCGACCCCTGCCGAGTAACGGCGGCCCCGCGCGGGCGCACGCTTTCCAGGTTGTTCCCAGAATGGGCGACAACCCGGGACTCGAACCCATTGAGCGACAACTTATTTGGTGCCTGCCGGTCGAGCAGGGAGTGCGTCAAGGTGCGCACCAGCGCCCAGCGCGCACCGTGCCGTCGGGTTTCTCGATCGGCAGCCCACCACCGCCACCCGAGCAGTACGACCACTGGGTGACGTGGTCGACGTCCTTGAACGTCAGGCCCGGAATCGAATTCAGGATGAAGCGGGGGCGTCGTGGATGTTCTTGCGCTTGTTCAGTCGACACGGGTCGTGATAGGTGACGGTCTTGTTGATCGGCTTGTCCAGGACCAGCTTGCCCTCTTTGATGAGCTCCGCCACCAGTTCCACGATCTGGACCACCTCGAAGTCGAAGTCGGCGCCGAAGTAGGCCGAGTAGTCCTCGGTGAAATGGATGTAGTCGTGCGGCTCGATCGCGATGATGCGCTTCACTCCCGATGCGCGCCAATCGTTTACATTGTGTTCGGCGAAAGCGCGGGACTGCTCCACGTAATCCATTTCCGCGGCCGGGCCGCCACAGCACCATGTTCGTTCATCAGCCGAACTCGACTCCCGCCTTCTGCAGCACCTGGGCGGTGGCCCGGGTGTTGGAGGTTCGGTAGAACGCCGCCTCGCAGTCGACGAACATGATGGTCTCGCCGCCGATCGGGATGTTCAGTCCGTCGGCCCAGTTGCGCACATAGGCTGACCCTGCGGTTGCCCCTCGTCGGTGGTACCGAGCACCGGCTCATTGGTGAGGTCACGGGTCAGCCGATTCCAGAGTTTCCAGCCGTCGCGGTCGAGTCCCTTGTCGACCATCAGTGCTCGCGCCGCACGGACCACTTTCACGGTCTCGGTGCGCGCCTGGTAGAAGTCACCAACGAACAACGTAGTGGGACAACGGATTGCGCAAGTGCCGCACAGCACGCAGTGGACATAGTCGTCGGCTACGTCCTCGATGTCGAGCAAGCCGCGGTCCATCGCGATGATGTTGGCCATGAACGCGGTCGGCGTGTGGTTTTCGTTGCGGGTCACCTGCACGACGGGGCACACTTCACGGTAGAACTTGTGGCCCGAGGAATAGCAGTTGGACCCATTTTGGCGCCAGCGTTCGACGAATTGTTGCTGGCCATCGGGGGCAGGGCGTTTGCTGGAATAGTCTGGCTTCTCTTTTCGGTCGTGATGTCGCCTCCCTCCCTCGAGCGGTGTCGGTGCACCAAAAGTGGCTAGTGCGAGCCAGACCCGGGCAGCACACGGCCACCGCGGAAAACCTAAACCGCAAATACCGATAAACACGAGGTTCAAATTTTGTGCAGACGACTGATCAAAGTCTCTCCACTGGTTCCGTCGCGGTGACAAAATGTCAGCTGCGAAGGCGACAGACCAAGGGGGCTCGCCATGACCGGTGCGGTTGAACCTCGACGAAACGCAGCTTCGGACGACACCCACCTGGAAGCGCTGGGCTACTCCGGGCAAGACTTTCACCGGTCGATGAGCCTGTGGTCCAACATGGCGCTCGGCTTCACCTACCTGTCACCACTTGTCGGCGTGTATTCGCTGTTTGCGTACAGCCTCTCTATCGGCGGTCCGCCCGCGATGTGGTGGATCGTGATCGTGGGCTGCGGCCAGTTCCTGGTCGCCCTCGTGTTCGGTGAAGTGGTGTCCCAATACCCCATCGCGGGTGGTATCTATCCGTGGACCAGACGGCTGTGGAATCGCAAATACGCGTGGATCGTCAGCTGGGTGTACGTGTGGGCGGTCATCGTGACCGTCACAGCGGTGGCCGAGTTCGGCGGCGGTTTCGTCGCGTCGCTTTTCGGTATCGAACACACCCCGGTCATCCAGTTGGTCACCGCCGTGGGGCTGCTGCTGCTCGCGTTGGCGATCAACTTCAGCGGCACGCAGATGCTCGCCCGGGTTGCCAAGTTCGGGTTGGCGGCGGAACTGGTCGGGGTGGTCGCGCTGGGGCTGTATCTGCTCGCCTTCAAGCGGGTGAACTCGTTCTCGGTCTTCTTCGACTCGATGGGCGCCGGCGGCGACACGGTCTACATCGTCACCTTCCTAGGCTCTGCGCTCAGCGGGCTGTTCCTGTTCTACGGCTTCGAGGCGTGCGGCGATGTGGCCGAGGAAGTCGACGATCCGACGCGGCGGATCCCCAAGGCGATGATGCTGACCATCATCGTCGGCGGCGTTTCCGGATTGATGTCCTATATCGGCTACGTGTTGGCCGCCCCCGACCTGCAGGCGATCGTGGACGGGGAGGATCCGGACCCGATTCCGGCGATCCTGGAGAGCTCCCTCGGCACGGCCGGGTCGAAAATCTTCCTCTGCGTTGCGATCACGGCATTCATCTCGTGTGTGCTGTCATTGCAGGCCGCCGGAAGCCGGCTGATCTACGCGTCCGCGCGCGACCGGATGCTGCCGATGAGCGGCTGGCTGTCACGCATGTCGGAGCGCCATGCGGTGCCCACCAACGCACTGTTGGTCGCTTGCGTCGTTCCCATCCTCATCTGCCTGTACGTGTACGCGGTGCCGGATCAATTGCCACGCATTACCGCGTTCGCTGTGCTCGGCATCTACATTGCGTTCCAGGCGGTGGTCCTCGCGGCGCTGCGGCAGCGGCTGAAGGGCTGGCGACCGGCGGGCAACTGGAACCTGGGTCGGTACGGCTTTGCCGTCAACGTGATCGCGCTGTGCTACGGGATCTTCGCAATGGTGTTGCTGCTCAAACCCGGCGACACGGGTTCCTTCCTGGACAGGTGGGTCGTCGCGATCGGGCTGGCCATCGTCCTGGTGACCGGACTGCTCTACCTGATGATCGCCCGCCCGGACCGTCACTCCGACGACGTCGGGGAGGGCGACGCCATCGAGGTAGCCGCCAAGCTGCGGTCGCTTCGGGCCGGATCGAGCACCGAGTGACTGGCGGCTAGATCGCCATCCAGGTGGATTTGACACGTAATCTGCCGTCTGCCGGTAACGCTGCCTTCGAGCGGTCCTTCCCTTCCGGTGCCACGGAGTCGAGCCAGGGCGTTGACATAGCCAATCGCCGACTCGGCCATCTGAAGCTCACCTCACTGTCCAACTTGGCCATGGGCTCGGTGCGTGCGCGTACGTACGATTTCGCTGACTCGACTGGAAGGACGATCGGTATGACGGCGGTAGAGACGGCGGTGGGCGGCGTGCACCTGCGCCAGGCCCGGCGGTTGGTTACAGAGGTGCCCGGACCGCGGTCGTTGGAGCTGGCCGCGCGGCGGCGGTCGGCCGTGCCGGCCGGCCTGACCAGCAGTGCCGGTGTGTACGCGGCGGCCGCCGGCGGCGGGGTCGTCGTCGATGTCGACGGCAATTCCTTCATCGACCTCGGCAGCGGCATCGCGGTCACCACGGTCGGTAACTCGGCCCCCCACGTCGTCGCCCGCGCGTCGGAACAGCTGGCGCGCTACACCCACACCTGCTTTCTGGCCACCCCGTATGAGCCCTATATCGAGGTTGCCGAAACGCTGAACCGGATCACACCCGGCGACCATGAGAAGCGCACCGCGCTGTTCAACACCGGCAGCGAGGCGCTGGAGAACGCGGTCAAGTACGCCAGGGCGGCCACCGGGCGGCCTGCCGTGGTGGTTTTCGACCATGCGTTCCATGGCCGCACTCTGCTCACCATGACCATGACCGCCAAGAACCAGCCCTACAAGCACAGCTTTGGTCCATTCGCCCCTGAGGTGTACCGGGCGCCGATGGCCTATCCGTACCGGTGGCCGTCGGGTCCGGCCAACTGCGCTGCGGAGGCGTTCAGTCAGTTCGCCCAGTTGGTCGACTCCCAGATCGGTGCCGACTCCGTGGCCTGCGTGGTGGCCGAGCCCATTCAGGGAGAAGGTGGATTCATCGTCCCCGCCGACGGATTCCTACGGCGAGTGGCCGACTTCTGCCGCGATCGCGGCATCCTGCTGGTCGCCGACGAGGTCCAGACCGGGATCGCCCGCACCGGAGCGTGGTTCGCCTGTGAGCATGAAGGACTGATCCCGGACCTGATCACCACCGCCAAGGGACTGGCCGGCGGCTTGCCGCTGGCCGCGGTGACCGGTCGCGCCGACGTCATGGACGTCGCCCACGCCGGCGGAATCGGCGGCACGTACAGCGGCAACCCGGTCGCCTGCGCCGCCGCCCTGGGGGTGTTCGACGAAATCGAGACCCATCAGCTGCTCGCCCGGGCACAGGCCATCGGTGAGGTACTTCTTCGCGAGCTGCGCGACATCGCCGCGTGCACGGACGTGATCGGCGAAATCCGGGGTCGCGGTGCGATGATCGCCGCCGAGCTGGTCGTGCCAGGCACCCGCGATCCGAACCGCGAGGCGGTCGCCGCGGTCACACGGTACTGCCACGCCAACGGCGTATTGACCCTGACTGCAGGCACATTCGGCAATGTGCTGCGGTTTCTGCCGCCGCTGGCGATCACCGACGGCCTGCTTTTCGAGGCGCTCGCCATTCTCCGCGACGCGTTCCGCACCCTCTGAATCCCTACCGCTCAACGCCTCTCGGGAGGAGCACACAATGACCATCACGACCGCATCGCCGCCGGCCAGCAGCCACTGCGCACCATTGGAATTGTTCGACATCGACCGGCTGCTTGATGACGACGAACGCGACATCGCTGCCACGGTGCGCAAGTTCGTCGATACCCGACTTCGGCCCAATGTCGAGGGGTGGTTCGAATCGGCTACTTTGCCAAAGGAACTGGCAAAGGATTTTGGGGATCTGGGCGTGCTCGGCATGCACCTGGACGGCTACGGCTGCGCGGGCACCAATGCCGTCAGCTATGGGCTGGCATGCCTGGAGCTGGAAGCCGGCGACAGCGGGTTCCGCAGCTTCGTTTCGGTGCAGGGCTCGCTGTCCATGTTCTCGATCTACCGGTACGGCTCGGAGGAGCAGAAGAGCGAATGGCTGCCTAGGCTGGCCGCAGGGGAGGCCATCGGCTGCTTCGGGTTGACCGAACCCGACTTCGGCTCCAACCCCGCCGGGATGCGCACCCGTGCCCGCCGCGACGGCACCGACTGGGTGCTCAATGGCACCAAGATGTGGATCACCAACGGCAACCTCGCCGATGTGGCCACTGTATGGGCGCAGACCGACGACGGGATCCGCGGATTCCTGGTGCCCACGGATACCCCTGGCTTCACCGCTAACACGATCCACAAGAAGCTGTCCCTGCGGGCGTCGGTGACGTCCGAACTGGTCTTGGACAATGTGCGGCTGCCCGCTTCGGCCCAGCTGCCGCACGCCGGCGGGCTGTCGGCTCCGCTGTCGTGCCTCAACGAAGCCCGGTTCGGGATCGTGTTCGGCGCCCTGGGCGCCGCCCGTGACAGCCTGGAGACCGCGATCGCCTACTCCCAGGCGCGGGAAGTGTTCGACCGGCCGCTGTCCAGCTTCCAACTCACCCAGGAGAAGCTGGCCAATATGGCCCTGGAACTGGGCAAGGGCATGCTACTGGCGGTGCATCTCGGTCGCATCAAAGACGCCGGGGGAGTCCGGCCCGAGCAGGTCAGCCTCGGCAAGCTGAACAATGTGCGCGAGGCGCTGAGCATCGCCCGCGAATGCCGCACCCTGCTGGGCGGCAGCGGCATCACGTTGGAGTATTCGCCGCTGCGCCATGCCAACAACTTGGAATCGGTGCTGACCTACGAGGGCACTTCCGAGATGCACCTGTTGTCGATCGGCCGCGCCCTGACCGGCCAGTCCGCCTTCCGGTAAACCCGCCGAGTTCAGATGGATACGACCATGACCGCTCCCGTAGAGCTGCACAACCTCGTTGCCGGCCAGTGGCTCCCCGGCAGCGGTGCGCTGTTGCACAGCATCAACCCCGCCAACCCACGCCTCATCGTGGCTGAAGGCCGATCAGCCGAGACCTGCCAACTCGAGGCTGCAGTGGCCGCAGCCGCCGACGCCCAGGCGGCGTGGGCGGCCACGCCGATCCATCAGCGCGGTGCCGTGCTGATGGAAGCGGCCGCCGTGGTGGAGCGCAACGCAGCCTCGTGGGGTTTCGAGCTGGCCGCCGAGGAAGGCAAGACGAAAGCCGAAGGCATCGCCGAAGTGCGTCGCGCCGCCCAGATCCTGCGCTACTACGGCAACGAAGGCGACCGCCAAACCGGAGAGATTTTCGCCTCACCGCGGGTCGGTGAGCAGATCCTGGTGACGCGCAAACCGGTCGGGGTCGTTGGCGTCATCACCCCGTTCAACTTCCCGATCGCGATCCCGGCCTGGAAGATCGCCCCGGCCCTGGTCTACGGCAACACCGTGGTGTGGAAGCCGGCCAGCGCGGTGCCGCTGCTGGCGATGCGGCTTGCGCACGCGCTCACCTGCGCGGGTCTCCCCGCCGGTGTCCTCAACCTCGTCATCGGCGGGTCGTACCTCGGCGACAGCCTGGTCGACCACCAAGGGGTGGATGCCATCACCTTCACCGGATCCACCGGCGTAGGACGGCGCATCGCGGCGGCCGCCGCGGCGCGCGGGGTACCGGTTCAGGCCGAAATGGGCGGCAAGAACGCCGCTATCGTCCTCGACGACGCCGACATCGACCTGGCGTTGGAGCAGGTCATATTGGGCGCGTTTCGCTCCACTGGCCAAAAGTGTACGGCCACTTCGCGATTGATCGTCACCGACGGCATCGCCGAGCGGTTCCTCGATGCGCTGCGAACCCGCGCGGACGCGCTCATCGTCGGTGACCCCACCCACGACAGCACCGAGATGGGCCCGGTGGTCAGCGATGCGGCGTTCCAGAGCATCTCTGCCGGCATCGAAACCGCCACCGCGCAAGGTGCCACGCTGCTCGCCGGTGGACGGCCCTACACCGAGGCCCCATTGTCCGATGGATACTTCATCGCGCCGACGATCGTCGAACTGGACTCCCAGCCCGCCGACGTGTGGACCGAGGAACTGTTCGGCCCCGTACTAGCGGTGCGACGCGCCGCCGATGCCGAACAGGCGTTCCAGCTCGCCAACGACAGCGAATTCGGGCTCTCGGCAGCACTGTTCACCCAGGACCTCACCCGGGTGCTGCAGGCCGTCGAGCAGATCGACGTCGGCGTCCTGCACGTCAACTCCGAATCCGCCGGTGCTGACCCGCATGTGCCGTTCGGTGGCGCCAAGAAGAGCGGCCTGGGTCCGAAGGAGCAGGGCAGCGCGGCAAGGGAATTCTTCACCCACACCACCACGGTGTACATGCGCGGTGGAGCGGCGCGCGTATGAATCCCGGCGCCCTGGACGGTCTCGTTGTGGTGGATTTCAGCCGTGTGCTGGCCGGCCCGTACGCCACCATGATGCTCGGCGACTTCGGTGCCGACGTCATAAAGATTGAACGCCCGCAGGTCGGTGACGATACCCGCGAATGGGGCCCGCCGTACGATTCTGAGGGCGTGGCAACGTATTTCAACGCGGTCAACCGCAACAAGAGGTCGGTGGTGCTGGACCTCACCGATCCCGCCGACCAACAACGCGCCCGCGAGCTGGTGGCCACCGCCGACATCGTGGTGGAGAACTTCCGCGCCGGAACGATGGAGAAATTCGGTCTCGACTACGAGACCATGCGTGCGTCGAAGCCCGACCTCATCTACTGCTCGATCACCGGGTTCGGCCGCGACCGAGGTGCCGCCCTGCCCGGCTACGACCTGCTGGTGCAGGCGGTCGGTGGACTGATGAGCGTCACCGGCCCCGGCCCCGATGAACCCACCAAGGTGGGAGTTGCTCTCGTCGACGTCCTGGCCGGCCTGCACGCGCTGGTCGGGATCCTGGCCGCGCTGGCCCACCGCGACCGAACCGGACAAGGCCAGCGAGTCGACACCGACCTGCTCTCGGTGCTGTTGTCGTCACTGGTCAATCAGGCATCCGGCTATCTGGGCGCCGGCGCGGTGCCCGGCATCATGGGCAACCGCCACCCGAGCATTGCGCCATATCAGACGTTTCCCACCGCAGACCGTCCCATCGCGCTCGCCGTCGGCAACGACAAGCAGTTCAGGCTGCTGGCCGAGGCCGTGAATCTGCCATGGCTGGCCGACGACTCCAGGTTCGCGTCCAACCCGCAACGGGTCCACAATCGCGATGTCCTCGCCGAAACACTCGGCGCGGTCCTGAAGACCCGCGGCGCCGACTACTGGTACGAGACACTCACAGCGGTGGGCGTGCCCGCGGGCCCGATCAACAACATCGCCGAGGCGTTCACGTTCGCCGAACAGCTCGGCCTGACCGTGTCGGTGCCCGTACCGGCAAGTGCCACACCACAAGTCGCCAACCCCATTTCGTTGTCGGAGACTCCGGTCAGCTACCGGAGTGCCCCACCGCCCCTCGGCGACGCAACCCCGCGTGAGTGAGCCGGCACTGATCCCCACATCCACTCGCCAACCGGCGAGCGAGTCGCGGGCGCGCTGCTTGTATTCAAGTAGCTTCTAGACATGGCGATCACCGTGCGCCGCCTGGCTGGGCACAAAGACCTCGGCCTGACGCTGGTGGCCGGACGCGAGAATGCCGACCGGGTGATCAGCTGGGCACACGCCATCGAGCTTGCCGATCCCACGCCGTACCTGTCTGGCGGCGAACTCGTCATGACCACCGGCCTGAAAATGGGGCCGACGAGCGACGAGCAATACGAGTATGTGGCCCGATTGTCCGCCGCGGGCGTCGTGGCGCTGGCTTTCGATACCGGCACCAATTTCGACCGTGTCCCGGACGGTGTGCTGTCAGCCGGCGACGCCCTCGGGCTCCCGATCCTGCAAGTGCCCGCCGACACACCGTTCATCGCTATCACCCGTGCTGTCATCGACGAACTGACCGCCGATCAGCTCCGCACGGTTCAACGCGTCGTCGACCAGCAGGAGATATTCGCCCGTGCCACCCTGCGCGACGGCGTACCGGGTGTGGTCGCCGCACTCAGCCAAGCCCTATCGGCGACCGCGGTCGTCATCGGGACAGACGGACGGCCGCTCGCAGCCACCGGTCGCGATACCGAGCACGTCATTGCGATCACTGCCGAGGCGGCCCGAAACATGCGGCCCCACAGCGGTCGCCGCCACGCCAGTCGCGTGATTGCCGATGGTGCCGGCTACTGCACCATTCAGACCGTGCGCGCGGCCCAAACGGCGCGCGGGTATCTCGCGGTGCGCTCCGAGGTAGCGCTCTCGGCGTCGGATCGGCTCCTCGTTGCCCACGCCCTCTCACTGATATCGATCGAACTCGAGAAACCGGCCAAGGTCATCGATGCCGAACAGCGACTCCGCACCGCGGTCACACTTGCTCTGCTCGGCGAACCCCGATCCATCGATCCCGGCGTGCTCCGGTACTTCGGCTTCGATCCGGACGGCGATGTCGTCGTCGTGGTACTGACCAACGTCGGCGCGCTGCTACCCGCCGAAGCCCATGTCACCGACATGCTGGGGGGCGGAGACGTGCCATATCTGATGTGCTCGATCAACGACGAGATCGTGATCATTCTGCCGGGCGAGCATGCCGGAAAGGGCCGTGACATCCACCGCAGGCTTGGCGCGCAGCTAGAGCGACAACTGGGCGGCGGGCAGAGCTCACCGGCATCCTTGGGCGACTTGGACTTCGGTCTCAATCAGGCCAGGGCCGCCGCCAGGGCCAACGCAGACGGTCGATTCAGCGAATTCGACCACCTCGATGTTCTCGGGGTGCTCCTGGGCATCCGAGATCGCGGCGAATTGGAACTTCTCGCACACTCGCTGAATCCCCTCGACAGCGACGCTGCGGATCGGACGCTGCTCGACACGCTGGAAGCCTTCCTCAGCTGTAACGGCCAGGTGGAAACCGCGGCGACCAAACTCAACATCCATCGACACACCATGCGCAATCGGCTGAGGAGAATCGGTGAACTCACCGGCTGCGATCTCCAGTCGGCCGATACCCGCGCCGCAATGTGGTTGGCGATCAAAGCCCGTGAACTACTGGCCGTCTCGGCGCGCAGGTCGCGCTGAAGCACTTATCCTGGCCGGCCTTCGCACATCAGAACCTGGCTCTTTATGCCGTTCACCACTGCCTCCTGGCGGTATCGTCGCATTGCCACCGACGGTCGTCCATGCTCGGCGAGAGGCCGGGACGCGCTGGCCTGACCCGAGCAGTTCACCCACGTCGGCCGGCGGAGTCGCGCGTCGGAAAGGGCGGTCGGCTGTGACACAACACCCGCTGGAACCACTGAGTGCGGACGAGTTCAGACGCACAGCCGAGATCCTGCGTCGCGATGGGCATGTCACCGACACCTTCCGCTTCGCGTCGATCGAACTGATGGAACCGGGCAAGCAGGAGGTGCTGGCCTGGCGCGTCGGTGACGCGGTGCCCCGGCACTCGTTCGCGGTGGTGTGGAACCGCGCCGACAACAAGACCTACGAAGCGACGGTCGACCTCACCGGCGATGCCGTCCTCTCGTTCAAGCACATTCCCGACGTCACGCCGAACTTCACCGTCGACGAGTTCCACGAGGTCGACGAGGCACTTCGCAAGCACCCGGACGTGATCGCCAAACTGGCCGAACGCGGCATCTCCGACATGAGCCGCGTCATCGTCGACGTCTGGACCTACGGCAAGGCGGTGATGCCCGAGAAGTACCGCGACCGCCGGCTGGGCTGGTGCGATGTGTGGGTCCGCGAGACCCCCGACGGCAATCCGTACGCCCACCCGGTCTCGGGGCTGAAGATGATCGTCGACATGAACACCCTGGAGCTCCTCGAGATCGAGGACCAGTACGACGTCGGAATGCCGGCGGTCGACGGTGAGTACGTGCCCGGGCCGTGGAAGGGCGAGCTGCGCACCGATCTGAAGCCCCTGCACATCACCCAGCCCGAGGGCGCGTCCTTCACTCTCGACGGCACCGAGTTGCGGTGGCAGAACTGGTCGATGCGCCTCGGCTTCAACTACCGCGAGGGTCCCGTGATCTACCAGCTGGCCTATGACGACCACGGGGTACGGCGTGACGTCGCCTACCGGATGTCGTTCGCCGAGATGGTGGTGCCCTACCGCGACCCCACGTTCGACCACTACCGCAGGACGGCCTACGACATCGGCGAGTGGGGCCTCGGCTTCATGGCCACCTCGCTGGAGCGGGGCTGCGACTGCCTCGGCGAGGTCGTCTACGTGGACGCGGTGCTGCACGACGCCGCGGGAGCGCCATACGACATCAAGAACGCGATCTGTTTGCACGAGGAAGACAACGCCGTCCTCTGGAAGCACGACGATGCGGTGACCGGTGCCGAGGTCCGCCGGCAGCGACGCATGGTGGTCTCCTGTCACGCTACCGTCGCGAACTACGAGTACCTCGTCTACTGGCGCTTCTACCAGGACGGCAACATCGAGTGCGAGGTACGCGCGACCGGCATCATGGTGACCACCCCCTATGTCGAGGGCGAGGCCGCGCCGCCCTACGGGACCGTCGTCGACAACCGCACCTACGCGCCGTTCCATCAGCACTTCTTGGTCGCCCGCCTCGACCTTGACGTCGACGGTTCCGCGAACACCGTCGTAGAGGTCGACTCGGTCGCACCCCCGGTGTCCGACGAGAACCCCTACGGTCTCGCTCTGGTCACCCAGTCCACCCCGATCACCTCCGAGGCGTCCTCCGCCCGCGACTACAACTGGGACACCCAGCGCGGCTGGAAGGTCGTGAACCCGGGCAAGCTGAACCGGCACGGCACCCCGGTCGCCTACAAGCTGGTGCCCGGCGCCGCGTTCCCGGCCATCATGGACCCCTCGACGCCGCAGTACCTTCGGGCGCCGGTCATCGGCCACACCCTATGGGTCACGCGGCACGACGACGACGAGCGCTGGCCGTGCGGCAAGTACCCCACGCAGTCCACCGTTGACACCGGTCTGACGGAGTGGATCAAGGACGACGCGCCGCTGGAGAACGCCGACGTCGTGCTCTGGTATGTCTTCGGCCTCCACCACATCACCCGCGTGGAGGAGTGGCCGATCATGCCGGTCGACACGATCTCGTTCTGGCTGAAGCCGTTCGGGTTCTTCGACCAGAACCCGTCGATCGACGTCGCCCCCACGCCGAAGGCCGAGGGCGGAACATGCCATACCGGGACGCAGGACGTCGCCGCCGAACACGCGGCGCACCATCACTGAGCGCCAGGGCCGGCGGCTATGGCTCGTCGACGACGAGGACCGGCGTGTCCTTGCGCAGCGTTTCGCCGCGGAAGAACGCCGGCTGACGGCGCGCATGATCAGCATGAACACCACGCCGAGCAGGATCAGCCCGAGACCCAGGATCAGGACCAGGCCGACGCCGCCGATGCTGCCGTAGTCGGGTGAGGCGCTGTCGCGCAGCGTGACCAGGAGTCAGCCGCTGCGGCGGTGGTCGACCTTGGTGCAGTACCGACGAAGTCGCCTAAGCGGTCACACGGCACCGTGCTTGACGTGAGGCACGGGCGTGCCCTCCTCGGCGAGGGTCTCCTCCTCGATTTTCATCGTGAGCGGCTCGCGGAAGCCGCGGGTCATGTAGAGGAGCAGGATGATCCCGATCGCGAGCCAGATAACGCCGTTCCTGAGGGCCTCGAAGTGCAGGTTTATCCAGAGCACGGCCGTGAGGCACATGCCGATGAACGGCAGCACGATGTTTCTGAAGATCTCCTTGGGCGTGCGCCGCTGCTTCAGGCGCCACGCGTAGAAGACGATGACCGTCAGGTTCACAACGGTGAACGCGATGAGGGCACCGAAGTTGATCATCGACGCGACGAACTCGAGCGTGAACTTCACGGCCAGCAACGACACGACGCCGACGATGAGGACGGCGTGCGTCGGGGTCAGGAACCTCGGGTGGATGTATGACAGGAACCGGGGGATGCGGCCCCTGCCGTTGCGGCCCATGACGTAGATCATGCGGGACACGCTGGCATGCGACGAGAGGCTCGAGGCGACCACGGCGGCAAGCGCGGCCGAGACGAACAAGATCTTGAAGAACTGGCCGCCCACCTTCAGCGCCATCTCGGGAAGCGTGTCGTCGGTGACCTCGAACCCCTCGAGGGTCGGGAACACGGATTGGCTGAACCACGCCGCGACGAAGAAGATCGCGCCGCCGATGAGCAGGGCGAGGACGATCGCTCTTGGAACCTCGTTCGGCGACTTGGCCTCCTCGCTGTACATCGTGATCGCATCGAACCCGATGAACGAGAAGCACACCACGGTGGCGCCCGCCACGACGGCCGACATTTGGACGCCCTCGTGGTACAGCGGGTCCAGCGTCAAGATGGTGCCCTCGCCCATGCCATTCCGCAGCGCGAGCCACGCCTGGACGACGAACGCGGCGATCAGCACAACCTGGAACACCACGAGGATCCCGTTGATCCGAGACGTCCCCTTCATGCTCAAGTAATTGAGCGCGGTGATCGCCGCGACGTACACCACGACGAACACCCACGACGGGGCCTCCGGGAAGAAGGACTCGAAGTAGATGCGGCCGATGACCGCGTTGACCATCGGGAGCAGCAGATAGTCGAGCAGCGACGACCACCCGACGAGGAATCCGAAGTTCGGATGGATCGCCTCGGACGCGTAGGTATACGCCGATCCCGCCGAGGGGTAGACACGCGTCATCCGGCCGTAGCTGATCGCTGTGAACACCATCGCGACCAGCGCAAAGAGGTAGGCGAGGGGCACCACCGCGTTCGTCTCATCCGAGACGATTCCGAACGTGTCGAAGACGGTCATGGGGGTCATGTAGCCGAGACCCAAGCCGACGATCGCCCACATCCCAAGCTGTCGGGACAGGTGCGGACTGGACGTATGGGCAATCTCCTGCGCGCCTTGCGACACCGTACTCACCCTCCAAGCGACCGATGCGGTCTCAGCCCGGCCGCCGGCGCTCTGCACGTCGGCGAAAGACTGATTATCGCACGGTGAGGCGCCCATATGGGCTTGTTGTGGCACTGGATCAGTGGCTTGGCACGGAGCGCGAGAATTAATCAGTTGTGCAGTTGGAGCCGTTCGCCGTGCGCCCCGAACATCGTGATCGCCTCGACGGGTCCGTCAACCGCTCCGAACCAGTGCGGAGTCCACTTCGAAACTCCACGGCCTTCGTCTTCCTCCTCAGCGCCCTCTCCATAGTCGTTAAGCCCCATCAATGCGAGTCGCCGACAAACATCGGACACCCTAATGTCGCGGGCAGCGCGAGTCAGGGCGTAGTCGCCCGTTGGGAATTCCCGACCGCTCTTGTCAGCGGAGACGGGAAGCGCGCGCTGACCCGCACGCCGCCCAGCCACTCGGTGAGCTCGTCAGCACGACGCGTCAACGCGCGTTTCGCGTCGCGGCCGACGTCTTCGAGCAGCTGCAATTCGACCCGGCCGTCGGCGTCCTGCCCCCAACCGCCAACGATCCGGCCGCTCCACCACGCGGTCGTACCGCCGTTGCCGTTGCGAGTCGAACACCTGGCCGCGATGTTCGCCGACATACCAACCGCGGTCGTACCAGCCCATCGTCGTGACGTCGAGGCCCGGCAGCAGCGCGCACCACGGCTCGATGTCCGGCTCGTCCTCCAGATCGTCTGGCAACGCGAAACCCGGTGTGCCGTCTAGATCGACGTCGACAGCGTCGATGTCGCGCAGCGCCTGCCGCGCCCACGTCAACGTGTTGCCGAACCACCACTTCACGTCCGTGGCGGTCGCAGGGCCGAAGGTTCGCAGCCACCTGCGCACCAGCTCAGCGCGCGCGACCTCAGGCGCTACGGCATCCGTCGTCGAAGCCAGCCAGTCGGCCATCGGCACCCACCGCGGCCGCGACACCGTCCACGCCCCGTCATTCGGTCCGCGGACGATGTCACCACGTACTGACAGCACCGTCAAAACCCTTGGTGCCAGCGGGGTTTCGCCACCCCACGGCTTGCCGGGGGCCGGATCGTAATGCCCCGCCAGTTGCGGTAGTGCCGCGCGTAAGCCCTTCGCGCTGGTCGGACCGTGTTCGGTGAGGTGCCGCAGCACAGCCTCGCACGCCGTATCCAGCCATCCGTCGCCGTCGTCGCTGAGGCCGGCTTTCTGCGCCTCGGCCACCAGCTTGCGGCGTTCGTTGCCGGCGACTCGATCGCTCGCGGCCGCTTGTACGACGGGCAGGTCTGCGGCGGTCAGCACCCACAACGTGCGTCGCATCGCCAAGTGCTTGAGCACCGATCGCCGTTGATACAGCGCTGAGTCGAGATCACCGACCTGGAAGCCCGGAATCCGCGCCCACAGCGAAAGATACGGCGTGGCCGGATCGGTGGCGTGCAGCCCCACCAGAGCGGTGGTCACGTCGGCTACGGACATCTCCGGCCGTTCGGCGAGGAAGTGGCGACGGGCCAGCCGCGCCCGTCGCTCGTCGACGGTGAAGGAGCGCACCGCTCAGGTATCCGGTGCGTCGTCGCGCATCGACTCCCGGATCTGAGCGAGTCGTTCCGCTGCCGCCTTCTGGCGGGCCTCGTACTGCTCCTCGACGCTGCGGCCCTCCGGAGTCTCGGCGGCCAGTTCGCCCGCTCCGATCGCGGCGCCGTATCGGGTCTCGATCTTCTCGCGCGCGTAGTCGAACGTCGGCACGCCGTCAGCCGTGTAGCCCGTTTCGGCGGGCGAAACCGGGAGGGCAACGGGCGTGTTGGAGCCGGGCGCGTCAATGGTTGCATCGGATTCCGGGGCCAGAGCCGGCTCAGCGGGCACCAGGTCGTGAAGTGCTACCTCGTCGGGCGTGACCTCGCCAGAGGCGGACACGTCGGGCTTCTCATCGGGCACACTGCCAACGGTACCCCCGGCAATGGTTGGGATCGACGGCAATTCGGGCTGGCTGTATTTGGCAACTAGTGTCCGAAATCCAGGCGTCGGACCATGATTGGCGGGCGACGACGGTCACCGTCGGCCCTCCCGCCGAACTCCTCGCCGCCGAATCCGACTGCCGATCGCGTCACCTGCCTGCCGCCTGGGCGGTCGACGGAGGCGCCGCGGTTGCGGGCAATGCCACGGCAGGTACGTCGGGAGTACCGAGCTGGCTGGCGAGCCAGGGGAGCGCCGCGGCGAAGGCGTGGGCGGCGAACGGCCAGTCGTGCTTGCCGGGTTGTGACACCACCGCGCACGCGATGCCCTCGGCTGCTCCCGCCGCGCACAGCGACGCGGCCGCCGACGTCTGGTCGTTCGTCCGGCCTGCGGCGTCGCGGCCGCCGAGTCCGCTGCCCCCGTTGTTGTTCGCGTTGACCACCGTCGCGGCGTTGGTCACCGAGGCCGTACCGCTGATGTCGAACCAGCCCGAGACGCCGTCGTAAGGCCCGTGCCGACTGATCACGGTCGTGGGGTCGAAGCGCGCATAGGCCGCCTTGTCGCCGCCGAACAGGCGGTCGATCGTCTGCTGCTGAGTGCCCGAGTTCGGGCCGAGGTCCCCGGCGATGTCCTCGAAGGTGCTGAACTCGTCGGGGTGCATGACGGTCAGGTCGACCGCGCAGGTGCCGCCCATCGACCAGCCCACGATGCCCCAGTTCGCCGGATTCGAACTCACGCCGTAGGTGGCCTCCATGAAGGGCGCAACGTCCTTGGTCAGGTGATCGGCGGCATTCCCCCGCGTGCCGTTGACGCACTCGGTGTCGTTGTTGAAGGCGCCGCCGGAGTCGACGAAGACCAGCACGGGTGCGTTGCCGCCGTGCGCGGCCGCGAAGTCGTCGACCGTCTTGATCGCGTTGCCCGCCCGAAGCCAGTCGGCGGGCGTGTTGAACTCGCCGCCGATCATCATCAAGGTCGGCAGCTTCGGGGGTGGATCGCTGGCATACCAGACCGGTGGAAGGTAGACGAGTTCGCCGCGGTGCTTGAAGCCCGACGCCGCGGAACTGATGGTCACGGGAACGACGGCGCCCTTCGCGGGAATCTGGCGGGCCTTCTGCATCGCGACGACGGTGGCCTGGTCGGTCTGGTCGGGCAGCGGTCCGGCGGTGAGCTGGTTCCATGCGGTCTGCACGGTGGGGAAGTAGCCGACCCACAGGTTCAGCGCCAGGGCCGCACACAGCAGCGCCAACGGCACGGCGACGATGGACGCACCGCGCCGCCACCAACGGGCGCCCCGCCAGCCCGCCACCAGCACGACCAGTGAGCCGCCCGTGACCGTCGTCCAGATCCACAGCAGATTCGGAGCGGGGTCGCCCGCGAGGCCCTCCGACGAGACGTACCAGTAGGCGCAGGCCGTCAGGACTCCACCGACCGCGACGGCCGACGGCAGCCAGATCCGTCGCCACGTCGGGTTGCGCCGACCGACCGCGACGACGATGACGACCGCCGCGATGGCCTGCACGGTGAGCGGCAGCCACCCGTGCATCAACGAAAGATGTTGTTGGCGAAAATCTCCGGCAGCATCTACCAACGAAGTCACGCCATCATGGTGGATGCACATGCTGGAGGAATCCTGTGAAGTGTGCGACGGCCAAGGAGCGAAGCCGCCAGGGAATGGCTGGAGTCAGCGGGGCTTTGCCAGCGGGAATGGGAGGGTCTCGCGGATGCTGCGTCCGGTGATGAGCATGACGACTCGGTCCACGCCAACGCCCAGGCCTCCGGTCGGTGGCATCGCATACTCCATCGCCTGCAGGAAGTCCTCGTCGAGTTCCATCGCCTCCGGATCGCCCCCCGATGCCAGAAGCGACTGTTCCTCGAGTCGCTTCCGTTGTTCCACCGGGTCGGTCAACTCGCTGTAGGCGGTGCCCAGTTCGACACCCCACGCGACCAGGTCCCAACGTTCGGCCACCCCGGGCAGACTGCGATGCGGCCGGGTCAGCGGTGAGACGGACGTGGGGAAGTCCTTGTAGAACGTCGGACGTTCGGTCTGGCCCTCGACCAACCGCTCGTACAACTCGAGCACGACGGCGCCGGCATCCCAGTGCGTGAGGTACGGCACCCCCGACCCGTCACACAGCGACCGCAACGTGGCGAGGTCGGTGTCCGGATCGATCTGCTCACCCAGCGCCTCGGACACGGCCCCGTGCACGGTCTTCACCGGCCACTCACCCGAGATGTCGACGGCCTGCAGGGTGCCCTCGGTTCCGTCCGGCCGCATGACGACCTGGCTGCCGTTGGCGGCCTCCGCCGCGTTCTGAATCAGCTCACGGCAACCATCGATCCACACGTTGTAGTCGGCGTGAGCCTGGTAGGCCTCCAGCAGTGTGAACTCGGGGTTGTGGCTGAAGTCCACGCCCTCGTTGCGGAACGCGCGACCGAGTTCGAAGACGCGCTCCACACCGCCGACGCAGAGCCGCTTCAGGTACAGCTCGGGTGCGATCCGCAGGTAGAGGTCGAGGTCGTAGGCGTTGATGTGCGTCATGAACGGCCTGGCGTTTGCGCCACCGTGGATCTGCTGCAGGATCGGCGTCTCGACCTCGAGAAAACCCTTGCCGACCAACGTCTCCCGGATGGCGTGCAGGATTCGGCTGCGGGCCGTGATGAGCTCCCGCGATTCGGTGTTGATGGCGAGGTCGACGTAGCGAGTGCGGACCCGCGCCTCGGGATCCGTCAGCCCCTTCCACTTGTCGGGCAGCGGGCGCAGGCACTTCCCGATCATGCGCCAGCGATCGACGAGTAGCGACGGCGCACCGGACTTGCTCGCCCCCATGGTTCCGGTGACCTCGATCAGGTCGCCGAGGTCGATCGCCTTGGTGAAGTCCGCCGTGCAGCCCTCGGCGAGCCGGGAGTTGTCGAACAACAGCTGGACCTCACCGGACCAGTCTCGCAACTGTGCGAAGAGCACCGCACCGTAGTCGCGCATCCGCAGCACGCGTCCTGCGACGCTGACGCTGACGCCCTCGGTGGCAACGGCCTGCGCGACGGTGTGGCTGGGGGCCTGGCCCACCGGGTACGCGTCGATGCCGTTGGCCTGCAACGTCTTCAGCTTGGCCATCCGAACTCGAACCTGTTCGGGTAGCCGCGCGGGGCCGGCGTCCTCGGCACCGTCGACGCGTAGCCCGGTCAGATCCGGCGCGCTTCCGTCGGCGTGCAGCAGCCCGGTCCTGACCACTACGTCCGGTACCGCCGAATGGTGACCCGTGTGCTGCTTTGCGCGACCGCGGAACGGCAGCACCAGGAACCCCTCGGCGATGACCGAGGCCACGCCGACCCGCGGGATCACGCGCGCGTCCTCGTAGCAGGCGTACCGGGGCACCCATTCGGGTTGGTACTTCATGTTCGACCGGTACAGCGTCTCCAGCTGCCACCAGCGGGAGAAGAAGACCAGTAGTGCTCGCCACAGTCGGGCGACGGGGCCTGCACCCAGTTGCGCACCTTCTTCGAAGGCCGAGCGGAACATCGCGAAGTTCAGCGAAATGCGGTTGATGCCAATGTCTTCAGACTGCATGCACAGCTCGCTGACCATCAATTCGATGGTGCCGTTGGGCGACTGGGGGGAGCGGCGCATGAGGTCGAGCGAGACGCCGTTGGTTCCCCACGGAACCAGGGACAGCATTGCGACGACCTCTGCAGTACCCCCAGCACCGTCCCCCTGCACCGCCTCGACGAGCAGGCAGTCGCCATCGGCCGGATCGCCCAGCCGGCCAAGCGCCATGGAGAAGCCACGCTCGGTCTCGGTGTCGCGCCACGCGTCGGCCCGCTCGACCACCTGCGCGAGCTCGTCGGCGGACAGGTCGCGGTGACGGCGCAGGCGCACCGTGAGGCCGGCCCGTCTGGCCCGCGTGACAGCCTGGCGCACCGGCTTCATGTCGGCTCCCGAGAGTCTGAAGTTGTCGGGGTGCAGGATCGCCTCGTCGCCGAGTTCGATTGCGTTGAGGCCGGCGTTGCCGAAGGCGTGCGCGGCAGCTGAACTCGCGCCCATCACGCCGGGCGCCCAGCCGTAGGACTGGCACAGGTCGAGCCAGGCGGCGATGGCGGCGGGCCAGGCCTTCGGGTCACCGATCGGGTCGCCGCTGGCGAGGCAGACCCCGACCTCGACGCGATAGGTGATCGCCGCGCGTCCGTCGGGGGCGAATACCACCGACTTGTCGCGGCGGGTGGCGAAGTACCCCAGAGAGTCGTTCTTGCCGTACGACTCGAGTAGACCCCGAATCGCGGACTCGTCCTCACCGGTGAGCGCGTTCGCCGCGCGCTGCGATCGGAACAGGACTATCGCTGCGACCATCAGCGCCACTGCTCCGAAGAAGCCGAGAAGTGCGTTCGCGACGACGTGCGGCTGGCCGGCGAAGGTCTCGTTCGGGGCGCCGGCGAAGGCGAGCACCCGGTTCAGCGCATACAAGGGCCGGTCGGCGCGGGCCAAGGATCCGGGGAAGAGTTCGAGCAGACCCCACCCGATCAGCGTGCCGATCGCCATACCCGCGACGAGCGTGAGAGCTGCCTTGATCAGGGCCCCGCGCCGTACCCTCGCCCAGAACTCGCGGCGGGCCAGGACCAGGAAAGCGATCGCGGCGACGTGGAAGGCCAGCCCGATGACCTCGCCGATGTCCTCGATGACCGACTCGTCGCCGGTGACGAGGTCCACGACGTTCCAGCCGACGGCCGCGACCATGTAGAGGACGAGGATCCACCACGCGACGCTCTTGCGGGCCGCCAGCGCTGCCGCGAGGAGCGCTAGAACGAAGGCCCACGCGAAGCTGGTGTCGGGGAAGTTGAAGATGTAGTCGTTGACGAACTCGCGGGGAATCCTGATGATCCAGCGGATCAGCGGGGAGACGCTGGCGATCAGCGACAGCGTCGCGATGACGCCGACGGTCCAACCGGCCGCCGCCGGCACCCACCAGAACGTCGAACGCCGCTGCTGATGCCTGTTAACCGCGGTCAGGGTCATAGGCCGCGAGGATATTCGTTCCGGCCGGGAAATGGGTGGGACCGCCTACCAGATGGGCCCGGTGTACTTCTCGCCCGGACCGTGGCCCGGTTCGTCGGGAACGGCGCTGGACTCGCGGAAGGCCAACTGCAGACTCTTCAGGCCGTCGCGGACCGGGCCGGCGTGCGGACCCAGGTACTCCGCCGAGGCGGCGACGAGGCCGGCGAGGGCGGTGATGAGCCGACGCGCTTCGTCCAGATCGCGGTGCGGGCTGTCGTCGGGATCGGGATCGGACAGGCCCAGCTTCTCGGCCGCGGCACTCATCAGCATGACCGCCGATCGCGTGATGACCTCGACGGCAGGAATCTCGGCCAGGTCGCGGATGTTAGTTGAATCGGTCATGCCTGCTAGACTGGCACGCGCGACCGTCCCGGCGAACGCCAGGACAGCAAGTGGAGTCCCACTCCCACCGTTGGCCACCGGATCAATCCGAGGCTCAGCGGTCCGGTCACAGGCATCCCGTGGTGTCTGTTCTGCGCGTAGCGCAGGCGGCGGAAGCCGTGATCGGTCGGCTTTGGGCCCTGCATCTAGCAGGGCCTTTCTGTTCTGACGAGCAGAGTGCTGATGGCGTGGGCCCCGCCAAGACTACATAGGAGGCCCCATCAGCACTGAGACCCGCATCAACGAGCGCATCCGCGTACCTGAAGTCCGACTCATCGGACCCAATGGAGAACAGGTAGGCATCGTGCGCATCGAAGATGCCCTCCGCGTCGCCGCGGATGCCGATCTCGATCTCGTCGAAGTAGCTCCGAACGCCAGACCTCCGGTCTGCAAGATCATGGACTACGGCAAGTACAAGTACGAGACGGCTCTGAAGGAGCGCGAGTCTCGCAAGAACCAGCAGCAGACCGTCGTCAAGGAACAGAAGCTGCGTCCCAAGATCGACGACCACGACTACCAGACCAAGAAGGGTCACGTCGTTCGCTTCCTCGAAGCGGGGTCGAAGGTCAAGGTGACGATCATGTTCCGCGGACGCGAGCAGTCGCGGCCCGAACTGGGCTACCGACTGCTGCAGCGGCTGGGCGCCGACGTCGCCGAGTACGGCTACGTCGAGACGTCCGCCAAGCAGGACGGCCGCAACATGACGATGGTGCTGGCGCCGCACCGCGGCGCGAAGACTCGCGCCAAGGCGGCGCACGATGCCGACGCACCGGCTGCGCAGCGCGCGGCTCCGGCCCCCGCCGAGCCCGTGGCAGCGCCGCCGAGCGAAACGCCCCCAGCTCCATAACTGAACTGATCCACCACGAGAACTGAGGATTCATGCCCAAGGCCAAGACCCATAGCGGAGCGTCGAAGCGCTTCCGCAAGACCGGCACCGGAAAGATCGTGCGGCAGAAGGCCGGCCGGCGACACCTGCTCGAGCACAAGGCGACCAAGCGCACACGCCGGCTCGACGGCCGTACCGTGGTCGCCGCGAACGACGCGACCCGCGTGAACAAGATGCTGAACGGCTGAGCTTGTCTCTGGCAGGCCGGCCCCACACCCGTACGAGAATAGGAACAACCCATGGCACGCGTGAAGCGCGCACTAAACGCCCAAAAGAAGCGGCGCACAGTCCTGAAGGCCTCCAAGGGCTACCGCGGACAGCGCTCTCGGCTCTACCGCAAAGCCAAAGAGCAGCAGCTGCATTCGCTGACCTACGCATATCGTGACCGGCGCGCCCGCAAGGGTGAGTTCCGCAAGCTGTGGATCTCCCGGATCAACGCGGCGGCCCGCGCGAACGACATCACCTACAACCGACTGATCCAGGGGCTCAAGGCTGCTGGTGTCGAGGTGGACCGCAAGAACCTCGCCGAGATCGCCGTCAGCGATCCCGCGGCGTTCACCGCGCTGGTCGAGGTGGCCCGCAAGGCCCTACCGGAGGACGTCAACGCTCCGTCCGGAGAGGCCGCCTGAGTACGCGCTCAGCCGCTCACCGAGCGATCGGCACCGCGTAGCGGCCGCGCTCAAACTGCAGCGCACCGTCGGACGTCGCCGCGCCGCACGCTTTCTCGCCGAGGGGCCCAACCTCGTCGAGGCAGCGTTGCGGCGCGGTTTGGTGTCCGACGTCCTCGTCACCGAAACGGCACAGGCCCGATTCGTCGGCCTGCTGGCCGACGCCCCCGTGCACGTCATCACCGACAAGGCCGCAAAGGCGTTGTCCGAGACGGTCACTCCGGTCGGGTTGTTCGCGGTGTGCACGCTGCCCGAGGTTCGGCTGACCGACGTGCTCGGCGCTGATCCCCGGCTCGTGCTCGTCGCGGTGGAGACGTCGGAACCCGGCAACGCCGGAACGCTGATCCGCATCGCCGATGCGCTGGGCGCCGACGCGGTCGTGCTGGCCGGTGACAGCGTCGATCCCTACAACGGCAAGTGCCTCCGCGCCTCGGCGGGAAGCATCTTCGCGCTGCCCGTCCTCGTGGAGCCCGACGTCCACGCACTGGTGGCGACGCTTCGCCAAGCCGGACTGAGCATCCTGGCCACGACCCTCGACGGCGAGCTGTCGCTGGACGACGCCGACCTCACGGGTCCGACGGCCTGGGTCTTCGGGTCGGAGGCCCACGGACTCTCCACGGAGCTCGCCGCATTGGCCGATGCCCGCGTACGCATCGAGATGCCCGGCAGCGCCGAGAGCCTCAACATCGCTGCGGCCGCGGCGATCTGCCTCTACCAGAGCGCGCGAGCCCAGCGAGGGAGCTAGTGTCCTATCCTCCCGGGGGACGCGAATGACGGTGCGGGGGTCGTGGTCGGCGACGGTGCTCAGGGGCCGCCGAGAGTACGGTTGTTGCACGCGAAACTCGAGATGAGCCGTCAACAACCGTACTTTCGGCGTTCTGTGTCCGTGACTGTTGGGCCGACTAATCGCTGAGCAGCCCCCGAGCGACGTGAGTGATCTGGACTTCGTTACTGCCGGCATAGATCATCAGCGACTTGGCGTCCCTGGCCAACTGCTCCACCCGGTATTCGGTCATGTAGCCGTTGCCGCCGAACACCTGCACGGCATCCATCGCCACGTCGGTGGCGGCCTGCGAGCTGTACCACTTCATCGCCGAGGCTTCGGCAAGTGAGATTGCAGTGCCGGTTTGCTGTGCCTCGATGACGCGAAACAGCATGTTGCGCACGTTCATTCGGGCCACCTCCATGTTGGCCAGCTTCAGCTGGATGAGTTGGAACTGCCCGATCTCCTGGCCCCACAGTGTGCGGGTCTTCGCGTAGTCGATGCACAGTCGCAGGCACTCCTCGATCACGCCGAGCGCCATCGACACGACGCCGATGCGTTCTGCGGAGAAGTTCGACCTCGCGCTCTCGCGCCCGTCGCCCGCACCGCTGTCCTCGGTCTCGCCGAGCAGCCGGTCGCGGCCGAGGCGCACGTTGTCGAAGAACAACTCGCCGGTGCGTGAACTGTGAATCCCCATCTTGCGGAATGGCTTCGACTGAACGAAGCCCTCCATGCCGCGGTCGAGCACGAACGTGAGCACCTTGCGGTCGCGAGGGTTCGCGGACGAGCGCTCGCGCGAGGACCCTGATCCCGTCGAGTCGCCGTCCTCGTTGAGCTTGGCGTAGACCACCACGACGTCGGCGTCCGGTCCGTTCGTGATGAACGTCTTCTGGCCGTTGAGCAGGTAGTCGTCTCCGTCGCGCACCACGTACGACTTCATGCCGCCGAACGCATCCGAACCAGCATCGGGCTCGGTGATGGCCCAGGCCCCGATCTTCTCGTAGGTGACCAACTCGGGCAGCCACCGTTCCTGCTGTGCGAGGGTGCCGCGGGAGGCGATGGTCGGAACGGTCAGCCCGAGGCTGACGCCAATACCGGTGACGACGCCCATGCTGACCCGGCACAGTTCACTCACCAGAACGAAGCCCATGCCGGCCTGCACTGCCGCCGCCGAACATGCCACCCGACGACGCGCTTCGCGATTCGCCCCCGTCGCGCATCTTCGCCAGCCGTTTCTCGAGCGACTCCTTGGCCATCGCGTCGATGCCGAACGTCGAGAACAGTTTGCGAATGATGGGGTACGGCGCCATTTGGCCGCTTTCGAGTTCGTCGAGGTGCGGGCGGATCTCCTTGTCCACGAATTCGCGGACGGCATCGCGCACGGCAATGTCGACGTCAGACCACTCCAGCATGTATCAGGCTGCCTTTCCGGCCCTTTGCCGACCCCGCGCGGGGCGCAGGCCGGTCAGTGAGAACGTGGTGTGCACCAGTGACCCGGCGCGCTCGATCAGTGACCTCTGCCGGGGCACGTAATGCATGGGCAGGTCCCGGCGGTCGCGCGGCGGCGCCATGAACGCGGGCGCCTCCACGAGGGGCGCGTCCGCGGGGATCCGGCCGGCCGCCCGCTTGTAGGCGGCCACGGCGCGGGGGTGCAGGCGGATCTCGTCGGGCACCGCGAGGAAGGCGAGTTCGACGGCCTTGCCGAACAACCGGAGAAGCACTTCGTCGCTCGGGGTCCAGCGCATGCCCGCCTTCTCGCGGACCGCGGGGTCGAACAACCCGGCGGCGATCCAGCGTTGCCCAGCGACCATCGGCTTGAACAGCTGATCCCACACCGGCGTAGGCATCGGCACGAACCACGGCTTCGGGATGCGGATCGTGAAGATGTCGAGGGTGGCCTGATTCACTTCGAGGTCGTCGCGGCAGGTTCGCTCCCAGTACTCGCAGAAGTCCTCCCACGTCGCGGGCACGGGACGCATGCTCATGCCGTACATGCGATACCACTGCACGTGCTCGTCGAAGAGCTGGCGCTTCTCGGCTTCGGTGAGGCCGCCGCAGAAGTATTCTGCAGTCTTCAGGATCAGCATGAAGAACGTGGCGTGGGCCCAATAGAAGGTCTCTGGGTTCAACGCGTGGTAGCGGCGTCCGGAGGCGTCGACTCCCTTGATGGTTTCGTGGTACCCCCGGATCTGCGCACCGGTCTGCGCGGCGCGGTCACCGTCGTAGACGACGCCCATGATCGGGAAGACGGATCGGGCTACTCGTTGCAGCGGCTCGCGCAACAGGATCGAGTGATCCTCGACGCCCGCGCCGAGTTCCGGATACATGTTCTGGATCGCGCCGATCCACACGCCCAACATGCCGGTGCGCAGATCGCCGAAGTACTTCCACGTGAGCGAGTCGGGGCCGAGCGGATCAATCGGTCGTTCGGCGGTGCCCGGCGCAGCCGCCAATGCGGTCTTCGCGCTCGTCCTTGAGCTCGCGGTCATGGTGTCCTCGCTGAGAGTCAACCCACGGGTGTTCGGTCACGATAATCGTGACAACACGCGTTGTCCATGAACGCGGGCGGGTCGGAAACCGAAGTTACGCGGCGGGCATTGAGCCGCTACAAGCCTGTTATCAGCGGTGTTCAGATCGGTGTAGCGGCGAGGGCCGGTATCACCACTGCGAAGCATGAAGATGACACTCGCGGCTCTGCCGGGCATCGCGGCACGCCGACTCGTCACGCTGTGATCAATGTCGTGTGTAGGCCTTCAAGATCGGCATGACCAGCGCCTTCGCACTGAGGGGCCGGCGACGCCGTTGCCGCTCGTCTGGACGGCCACCTAGGGTGGCGCTGTGGATGTCGAATCGTTCGAGGAACGGTACGGCGGAGATGGCCAGGAGCGCAGCGACCCGGGAATCGGCCCGGGTGGACCATTGGGGTGGCTGAAGAACAGCAATCACAGTCCCGCTGTCATCGCCTTCATCAAACGCGCGCGCCGCGCGCTGCCGGGAGATCCGGACTTCGGTGATCCGTTGTCCGCAGACGGCGTCGGCGGACCGCGCGCCGCTGCGCGGGCCGCCGATCGACTGCTGGACCGCGACGCCGCGTCGCGCGAAGTCAGCCTTGCCGGATTGCAGGCTGTGGCAAGCGTTGACGGAGCGGGTGTCGGGGCGGCCGGCCAACCGGGAAGTGACGCTGGTGTTCACCGATCTCGTCGGGTTCTCGGACTGGTCGTTGCGGGCCGGCGACGACGCCACGCTGACGTTGTTGAGACGCGTCGCCCAGGTCACCGAACCGCCGCTGCTCGCGTCCGGCGGGCACATCGTCAAGCGGATGGGCGATGGCACCATGGCGGTGTTCCGCGACGCCGCCGCCGCGGTACGTGCCGTACTGGTCGCGTTGGAGGCCGTGAAAACCGTTGAGGTGGGCGGGTATACGCCCCAGATGCGGGCGGGTATCCACACCGGGCGCCCGCAACGCATCGGTTCGGATTGGCTTGGCATCGACGTGAACATCGCGTCCAGGGTCATGGACCGGGCAACCAAGGGTGGGCTCGTCGTCTCGCAGATCACACTGGATCGCATCGCCCACGAGGACTTCGAAGCACTTGGTGTAGTGACGAAACGGGTTCGCAAGCAACTGTTTTCACCCAAGATCGCCGGAGTTCCCGACGACCTCGCGATGTACTTCGTGAAGATTCGCAGGGATCTGCCAGGTGCCATTCCGGAAGATGGGGACAATCCGGAGGCATAGTTGAAGTCAATGGTGTATGCGGCGCTCTCCCGGTTGGCGAGGTTACGAGTCACCGTGGCGTACGGCGCAATCCTGGTCTGCGTCAACACCACGTTGCTGGCACTCGGGCCCGCCTTGCAGGACCGGGTGATTCGCCGCGCTAGTACGAACCTGCACAACTTGAGCCACGGCCACCTCGGGACACTTGTTCAGCAGCGCATTCGTCGTGGACGCGGGTCCCATCGCAGTGTGGCTGCCGGGCCTGCTCTGCCTACTGGGACTCGCCGAGTTGCTCTGGCGCAGCGCCCGCTTGGTCGTGGCATTCGCGGTCGGACACGTCGGCGCGACGGTTCTGGTGGCGATCGGCCTCACGGCGGGTGTCAGTTGGGGCTGGCTACCGCGCACGGTAGCGCGGGCAACCGACGTCGGGATGAGCTACGGAGCGACTGCCGTATTGGGTGCGCTCACCCCGGCGATCCCGCGGCGCTGGCGGGCGCTCTGGGTGGGTTGGTGGTTGGCCGTCGGCGCTGCCGTCGTGGCGGTGGGAGACGACTTCACCGACGTCGGGCACGTAGTGGCATTGGTGTTGGGCATGGTGGCGGCGACGCGGTTCGGCCGCCCGGCGGCCTGGAGTCCGACGCGCGTCGCGATGTTGATCGTCGCGACGTCCTTCGGCTTCCTGGTCTTGGCCAACTCGGCACCCGCGATGGCCGCGGCCGGCGCCAGCGGCCTGCTCGCCGTACTCGCCGTCGTCGTCGCGGGTCGACTGGGTCGGCGCGGCTCGGCCGAGCCCGCCGTGTCCGGCGAGCGGATCCTGGTTCGGACGCCTCAGGTGAACTCGTCGGCCGACGCCTCGATCCAATCCGACAACCATGACTTCGGGGGATCCTCGAGAAGCTCACCCGGCATCAACCACTCGTAGATCTCGGCGTAGGTCCGCGTGCGTTGCCCTTCGATGCGCCGATTGAGCATCGCAGGGGAGAGTTCATGGAATCCGGCCAGACCCATCGATGCGACGATCTGCGCGGCGCTCGCAACGGTTGCCCGCTGATAGTTGAACACCCGAGTCGCCTTGTCGGGCACGTGAAGCGCGCGCGCTCGCGCTGGATCCTGGGTGGTGACACCAGTTGGACAGTGGTTCGTGTTGCACTTGAGGGCCTGGATGCAGCCGACGGCGAACATCATCGCCCGCGCCGACATCGTGAAGTCGGCGCCCTGGCAGACGCGGCTGACGATGTCGACGCCGCTGGCGACCTTCCCCGACGCGCCGATGCGAATCCGGTCGCGCAGACCGGTGCCGACGAGGCAGTTGTGTACCAGCATCAAGGCCTCGGTCAGCGGCATGCCGACGTGGTCCTCGAACTCCTGTGGTCCGGCGCCGGTGCCCCCCTCGCCGCCGTCGACGATGACGAAATCCGGTGCGGTGCCGGTCGCGATGATGGCCTTGCAGATCGAGAGGAACTCGGTGCGGGCTCCGATGCACAGCTTGAACCCGACCGGCTTGCCGCCGGAGAGTCGCCGCAGGGTCGCGATGAAGTGCATGAACTCGGTTGGGCTGCCGAACGCGCTGTGCGACGGCGGCGAGACCACCGTCTTGCCGATGGGCACGCCGCGGGTGGCGGCGATCTCCGCGCTGACCTTGGCTCCGGGCAGCACCCCGCCCAACCCGGGCTTGGCGCCCTGCGACAGCTTCACGGAGATCGCCTTGACCGACGGCAGCTGCGACTTCTCGGCGAAGGCCACCGGATCGAACCGGCCGTCGGCATCGCGGCACCCGAAGTACCCCGAACCGACCTCCCAGATCAGGTCACCGCCCGCGCGCAGATGATACGGGCTGATGCCGCCCTCGCCGGTGTCGTGGGCGAACCCGCCCCTGGCGGCGCCGCCGTTGAGCGCCTCGATGGCCTGCGCGGACAGTGCTCCGAAGCTCATCGCCGAAACGTTGAGCATCGAAATGTCATACGGCTGCGTGCAGTCCGGACCGCCTAGCCGCACCTTGGGTGCGAGGTCGTCGGCGAAGTGGGCTCGGATGGAGTGCCGTAGGTACTCGTAGCCGATGGCGTAGACGTCGCGTTCCGTGCCGAACGGTTCGTCGCCCTTGGTGCCCTTGGCCCGCTCGTAGACGAGGTCCCGGGTTTCCCTGTCGAAGGGCGACGCCTCCGTGTTCGATTCGATGAAGTACTGGCGGATCTCCGGCCGGATCAACTCCATGAGGAACCGGACGTGACCGAGGATCGGGTAGACCCTCAGGATCGTGTGCCTGGTCTGCACCAGATCCCAGGTGCCCAACCCGGCCAACGCCAACAGGATGACGGCAGGCACCACCCACCACCCGGACGCCGAGAGGGCCGCGAGCGCGGCTAGCACTCCGGCCAACCACAGGGCTGTGACGATCATGGGCCGCACGATCATCGCGTGAGGGTAGCGCGGGTCACACCCCGCGCGTGGCTATGATCGCCGAGTGGCTGATCGGCTTGCCGTGGGTTTCCATACCGGCAGTCCCGAGCGTTGGCTTCTTCGCCGCCGGGCCGGGCCGTCAAAACGTGATGGGCCCGGATAACAGCTTCGGGTCGATGTTGGCCAACGCAAAGGAGACGGCCTCATCCGCGCTCATCGCGGCTCCCTCGGCGCCTAGCTCGCGTCGTCGGTCCTCTCCGAGCGCAGCGGTGACGAGATCGCCGGTTTCACGCAATGCCACGAGGAGAAAATTCGCATTCGGCTCGACGGGAGATGCTTGTGGCGAAGAACTTTCAGCTCTTGGATTAGCTTCCTTGAACGCGGCGTACGCCGCTCCGCGCAGGACACCCGCGACCTCTGGCTGTTCCTCGGCCAAACCGCGGGCACACCCGGCGAGGTTCGTCGCCCCTTGTACCGGTGCAGTGGCCCATCTGTCCAGCTTCATCGAGCGAGCGGCGAATTGCAGCGTCAGATCCCAGTCATGAAGTCGACCCGACGCCAGGCCTGCCGTGATGAGGAAGCCGCCCGAGAATCCCTCGCCGGTCCCTGCCTCGTCGACGCCTTCTCTCAGAACCGCTCTGGCACGGTGCGGGTCCCGATCAGCGAGCACTAGCGCGAGCGAAATCAGGCTGAGCATCTTGGCGGCGGGCATACCGGAACGTCGGGCCAAAGCCACCGACTGTTCAGCGCGTTGCAGCGTCTCGTCCGTGTTGTCGCCGCCAAGGACGGCCGAATTCACGCTGTACGCGAGGAATATGGCGGCGATTCCAACGGCGCCATCGGTCTGGGCGATCTCCGCCGCGCGCATATAGGCGGCCACCGCATCGGCATAGTTCCCGGACCACAGCGCAGCCCCTCCCTGCAGAGTGGACACTTCCATCTCGACGCGGGGACCGTGCAGCACCCCCGGCAACTCTCGTTCGGTGGCAAGGGCTTCCCGGCATAGCTCCATGGCACGCTCGAGGCGCCCTTCGTAGAGCTCCTGATGCGCCGCCACTGTAAGCACACGGGAATAGCCGGGCTCGTTCCGCGCCCCGGGCACCGCCAGAACTTCAACGGCCGGGACGAACAACACCTCTCCCATGGGGTAACCCGACTGGCTCTGGCGATGGGGGTGGTGCGCGACGAGCCTGACGGCGAGATTCGCGTTGCCGGACTCGATGGCGTAGGCAAGTGCGGCCCGGATGTTGTTGGTTTCCAAACTGATTTGCCTTGCCCACACGAGTTGATCTGGGCCGTACGACTTTTCGGTTGCATGCGCCGAGAGATCGGCGTAAAACCGGGCATGCTCGATCCGCAATGCGCCGGTCTCGCCACAGTCAGCAAGCCGGTCTTCACCGTACTGGCGGATGGTCTCGAGTATCCGATATCGGGTACCGAGGCTACGGTCCTCCGCGATGACCAGCGAGCGGGCCACCAAGCCGGTGACCAGATCGATGACGGCGTCCTTCTCGACGGGCTCGCGACTACAGACTTCCTCGATGGCGTCCAGGGTGCAGCCGCCCGAGAACACCGACATGCGGGATAGCAGCCGCTGTTCGGCGTGGCTGAGTAGCTCATAGGACCAGTCGATCGCGGCGCGAAGTGTCGCATGACGCTCGACGGCGCCGCGCCGTCCGCCGGCCAAGACCTGGAATCGGCGATCGAGTCGGCTGGCGAGTTCGGCCGGACTGAGCGCGATGACGCGCGCCGCGGCCAACTCGATCGCCAGCGGGACACCGTCCAGACGCCGGCAGACCTCGATCACGGCGCGCACGTTGTCTTGCGTCAGAGCGAAGTTCGCCTTCACACGTTGTGCCCGTTCGACGAAAAGACTGACGGCATCAGTGTGCGCAAGCAGTTCGACGTCGTCGTCCGGCGAGCCGGTTTCAAGCGGCGGCAGTGCGATCAGCTGCTCGCCATCAATAGCCATTCCCTCCCGGCTGGTGACCAATATCCTTACGCCGGGACAGGATTGCTCGATGCGCGTGACGAGCCGCGCGACTGGCCCCAGCAGATGCTCGCAGTTGTCGAGTACGAGCAGCAGCCGCTTCTGGGACAACATCTCGACCAGGGTGTCCTCGAGAGACAGCCCACCTCGCGCCGCCGCCAATCTGAAGACGGTCGCGACAGCCTCGGTGACACCCGCGGGATCACGCAGCGGGGCGAGCTCGATCAGCCAGGCGCCGTCTCGGTACCGCGGCAGCAGGTCCGCCGCGGTATGAAGAGCCAAGCGGGTCTTGCCCACTCCGCCTACGCCGGTGATCGTCACCACCCGCGATTCGTACAACGCCGCGGCGACGCGGGCGAGGTCGTTGTCACGCCCGATGAAGGAGCTGACCTGACCCGGCAGGTTCCCTGGGAGCGAGTCCAGCGTGCGAAGGGGCGGGAATTCTTCGCGATCGCCGTCATGGGACAGCTGAAATACGCGGGTCGCGTTGCTGAGGTCGCGCAGGCGATGCTCGCCGAGATCGAGCAAGCGCATGCTGCGGGGCAGGTGGTCGCGTACCAGGGCCTCGGTGGTGCCGGAGATGATGATCTGTCCGCCGTGAGCGGCAGACATCAACCTAGAGCACCGATTGATAGGGAGGTTGGCATAGCCGCCGGCATCATCGTCGAAGGTGACGCCCTCGTCGGTGTGCAGGCCGATACGTGCTCTCAGACGACGCGGGGTCTGCCAGGGTTCGTTGGCCAGCGATCGTTGAATCGCCGTTGCGGCGTTGATCGCATCCCTGGCGGTGGGGAACGAGGTGGCCATCCCGTCGCCCATTCGGGCGAAAACATAGCCACCATTGGCTCCGACGGCCTTCTCGAGCAACTCGTCATGGCGGGCCATTGCCGCCTTCATCGCGTCGGGGTCCTGCTCCCACATCCGAGTCGACCCTTCGAGGTCGGTGAGCAGAAACGTCACCGTTCCCGATGGTGGATACGCCGCCATGCCCCCAAACCCCTGGTCGCAGGAATGTCAAGCGTAACTTGCTCCGGGCCTGGCACCGCCGTGAAATGCTCGCGAAGCGCAATCAGACAATCACTTATGATCGCCGGGTGTCTGATCAGCCCGCTCCAACTGAGAAAGCGCTGACCGCAGCGGTCAATGCGGCGAAGGGCGCCTTCGACGAGGCCGCCGACCTCGACGCGCTCGCCCGAGCCAAGACCGCGCACCTCGGCGACAGATCGCCCATCGCCCTGGCCCGCCAGGCGCTGGCGACGCTGCCCAAGGAGGCCCGCGCCGACGCGGGTCGGCTCGTGAACGTGGCCCGGACGGACGCTCAGGGCGCCTACGACGAGCGACTCGAGGTGTTGCGCGCCGAGCGGGACGCTGCGGCGCTGGAGGCCGAGCAGATCGACGTGACGCTGCCGTCGACCCGCCAGCCGATCGGTGCGCGCCATCCCATCACGATCCTGTCGGAACACGTCGCGGACACGTTCGTCGCGATGGGTTGGGAGCTGGCCGAGGGGCCCGAGGTCGAGACGGAGCAGTTCAACTTCGACGCCTTGAACTTCCCGCCGGACCACCCCGCCAGAAGCGAACAGGACACGTTCCACGTCGCACCGGACGGCTCGCGCCAGGTGCTGCGGACGCACACCTCGCCCGTACAGATCCGTGCCCTGCTCGAACGCGAGCTGCCGGTCTACATCGTGTCGATCGGTCGGACCTTCCGCACCGACGAACTCGACGCCACTCACACCCCGGTGTTCCACCAGGTGGAGGGGCTCGCGGTGGACCGTGGCCTGACGATGGCACACCTCAAGGGCACGCTCGACGCGTTCGCCCGGGCGGAGTTCGGCCAGCAGGGTCGCACCCGGTTCCGGCCGCATTTCTTCCCGTTCACCGAACCGTCGGCGGAGGTCGACGTGTGGTTCGAGAACAAGAAGGGCGGACCCGGCTGGGTCGAGTGGGGCGGGTGCGGCATGGTCCATCCGAACATGTTGCGCGCCTGTGGAATCGACCCCGAAGAGTACTCGGGCTTCGCGTTCGGCATGGGGTTGGAGCGCACCCTGCAGTTCCGCAACGGCATCCCGGACATGCGCGACATGGTCGAAGGCGACGTGCGGTTCTCGCTGCCGTTCGGGGTGGGCGCCTGATGCGCGTTCCCTACAGCTGGCTTCGCGACGTGATCCGAGCCGGCGCCCCCGGATGGGACCCCTCGGTCGACGAGCTCGAGCAGACCATCATCCGCATCGGGCACGAGGTCGAGGAGATCATTCCGGTCGGACCGGTGTCGGGTCCATTGACCATCGGCCGAGTCGTCGAGATCGAGGAGCTCACTGAGTTCAAGAAGCCCATTCGTGCATGCAAGGTCGACGTCGGAACCCAGAACATCGACGGTGCACCGCGCGACATCGTTTGCGGTGCAACGAACTTCGCGGTCGGTGATCTCGTCGTGGTCGCCCTGCCCGGCACCACCCTGCCCGGCGACTTCACGATCGCGAAGCGGAAGACGTACGGCCGCACATCGGACGGGATGATCTGCTCGGCCGCTGAACTCAACCTCGGCATCGACCACGCGGGCATCATCGTGTTGCCGCCTGGCACCGCTGAGCCCGGATCTCCCGCCGTAGACGTGGTCGGCCTCGACGACGCGGTGTTCCACCTGGCGATCACCCCCGATCGCGGGTACTGCCTGTCGGTGCGGGGGATGGCCCGGGAGCTGGCGTGCGCGTACGACCTCGACTTCGTCGACCCGGCCGACGTGGCGCCCCTTCCCGTCGAGGGGGAGGCCTGGCCGCTGACGGTGCAGCCCGGCACTGGCGTCCTGCGCTTCGGGCTGCGCCCGGTGACCGGCATCGACCCCACCGCGGTGTCGCCATGGTGGATGCAGCGCCGGCTCCTGCTCAGTGGCATCAGGTCCATCTCGCCCGCGGTCGACGTGACGAACTACGTCATGCTCGAACTGGGCCACCCCATGCACGCCCACGATCGCGCGTTGATCACCGGTGGATTCGACGTGCGATTCGCGAATCCGGGGGAGACGGTCGTGACGCTCGACGACGTGGAGCGTCGACTCGATCCCGCCGACGTCCTGATCGTCGACGACGTTGCAACGGCCGCCATCGGCGGTGTGATGGGGGCGGGTACCACCGAGGTTCGTGACAGCACCACCGACGTGCTGCTCGAGGCGGCCGTCTGGGATCCCGCGGCGGTGTCGCGAACCCAGCGTCGGCTCCGTCTCGTCAGCGAGGCCGGGCGACGCTACGAGCGCACCGTCGATCCCGCGATATCCGTTGCGGCGCTTGACCGCTGCGCCAGGCTGCTCGCAGAGATCGCGGGCGGGACCGCGGAACCCACGCTGACTGATTGGCGCGGCGATCCGCCCCGCACGGACTGGTCACCCGCACCGGTGAGCATGCCACGCGACCTGCCCGATCGCACCGCCGGCATCGACTATCCCGAAGGTACCTCGGCGCGCCGACTGACCCAGATCGGTGGGAGCGTCTCGGTTTCCGACGGTCGACTCGTCGTCGTCCCGCCGAGTTGGCGGCCCGACCTCAAACAACCCGCCGACCTCGTCGAAGAGGTGCTGCGCCTGGAAGGTCTCGATCGCATCCCGTCGATCCTTCCGCTGGCTCCGCCGGGACGCGGTCTGACGCCCGGCCAGCGCCGCCGCCGCATGATCGGGAAGTCCCTGGCGCTCAACGGATTCGTCGAAGTTCTGCCGACGCCGTTCCTACCCGCGGGCGTCTTCGACCAGTGGGGGCTGCCCGCCGACGATGCGCGCCGCGCAACGGTGGCCGTGCTGAACCCGCTGGAGTCCGATCGACCCCAGTTGGCCACGACACTGCTACCCGGTCTGCTGGAAGCGCTGGGCCGCAACGTCTCCCGAGGTTCGGTCGACGTGGCCTTGTTCGGCATCGCGCAGGTCGTACTTGCCACCCCGCAGACCCGCAGCGTTGCGCCCATCGCCGTCGACCGGCGACCCACCGAGGCCGAGATCGCCACGATCGACGACGCGCTGCCTCGTCAGCCCCTGCACGTCGGGGTCGTGCTGACCGGGTTGCGTGAGCCTGCCGGCCCATGGGGGCCGGGCCGGCCCGTCGACGCCACCGATGCGTTCGAGGCCGTCCGGATCATCGCGAGGGCCTGCAAGGTAAACGTCAGCTTGCGGGCTGCTCACCTGTTGCCGTGGCATCCCGGCCGGTGCGCCGAAGTGCTCGTCGACGACACGGTCGTCGGGTACGCCGGGCAGCTACATCCGGCGGTCATCGAGCGGACGGGGCTGCCGAAGGGCACGTGCGCCGTGGAGCTCAACCTCGACGCCGTACCAATCGTCGAGCCCCTGCCCGCGCCTGCGGTGTCACCGTTCCCGGCGGTGTTCCAGGACGTGAGCCTGATCGTCGATGACGACGTGGCCGCGCAGGCCGTCGTCGACGCGGTCCGTGACGGCGCAGGCGAACTGCTGGAGGACGTCAAGCTGTTCGACGTCTACGTGGGACCGCAGATCGGCGAGGGCCGCAAGTCGCTGACGCTGGCGCTGCGCTTCCGCGCCGCGGACAGGACGCTCACCGAGGACGAGGCCAGCGCTGCCCGAGATGCCGCGGTCGCGGTCGCGGCCAAATGTGTCGGCGCCGTCCAGCGCAAGTGATCGGTTAGAGCCCGCGCTCGACGAGCCACTCGTCGATGCGCTCGGCCACCGACTGCCACCCCGGTTCCAGCATCATGTTGTGTCCCATCGAGAAGAGCTCAGCCGTGGTGCCATAGGCCGCAGCGGTGGCATGGAGCTCGTTCTGCGTGACTGAGCCATCGGCCTCGCCGCCAAGTACGAGGAGCGGCCTGGTGACGAGGTGCGGACGTGGTAGATCGCGCAGGGTCATGTCGATCCCAAGAGCTCGGGCGCTTTCCTGTTGCAATCGTTCGGTGCACCGGCGCACCACACCTTCCGGTGTGTCCTTGGCGAAGAACGCTTCTCGTGCCAACGCCGGCGTACCGACGGTCGCCAGCGGGTTCCCGACAGAGTGGACGTCAGAACGATCCAGGGATGGCGCGCGAACGTGCGAGCGGCCGAGCGTCTGGTGCGCGCGAAGGCTTGGCGCGACCACTCGGTATCCGAGGTCGGCGAAGTAGTCGAGGAAGTGCTCGTCCCAGCACCACGCTGCGTGATACCCACCGTGCACGAACACGATCGGAGTGGGGTGTCGGGCGGTACGAACGCCCTTGTCGAGGATTTCGAGCACCGCGTAGACGCTAGTGTCCGACGGAGTCCGGGAAATGGCTGTTAATCAACTTGCATACGCTTGCATAAACATGCAGAATCAGCCGGTGACTTCTGTGGCAGTGGCCGGTGCCAGCGGGTACGCCGGCGGCGAGATCCTGCGGCTGTTGCTCGGCCATCCGGCGTACGCAGACGGACGCCTGGAGATCGGCTCCGTGACGGCTGCCGCAAGTGCGGGCACCTCCCTCGGCGAGCACCATCCGCACCTGCTGCCACTCGCGAACCGTGTGCTGGAGCCCACCGACGTCGACGTGCTGGCCGGCCACGACGTGGTGTTCCTCGCGCTGCCACACGGCCACTCCGGAGCGCTGGCCGAGCAGCTGGGCCCGGACACGCTCGTCGTGGACTGTGGAGCCGACTTCCGGCTCACCGACGCTGCGGCCTGGGAGCGGTTCTACGGGTCCGCGCACGCGGGTAGTTGGCCATACGGCCTGCCGGAACTTCCCGGTGGGCGCGACGCACTGAAGTCGGCCAAGCGGATCGCAGTGCCAGGGTGCTACCCGACGGCCGCGCTGTTGGCACTCCTGCCCGCGGTCGCGGCCGATCTGGTGGAGCCCGCGGTGACCGTCGTCGCGGTCAGTGGTACCTCGGGCGCGGGCCGGACAGCCAAGGTCGATCTCCTCGGGTCGGAGGTCATCGGGTCGGCGCGTGCCTACAACGTCGGCGGCGCACACCGGCACACGCCCGAGATCGTCCAGGGGCTGCGTACGGTCACCGACAAGGACGTCACGGTGTCGTTCACTCCGGTGTTGATTCCGACGTCGCGCGGCATCCTTGCCACGTGTACCGCGCGGACCACGGCGTCGCTCGCCGAAGTCCGTGCCGCCTACGACAAGGCGTATGGCGACGAGCCGTTCGTGTATCTGCTGCCGGACGGTCAGCTCCCCAAGACGGGGGCGGTGATTGGCAGCAACGCCGCCCAGGTCGCGGTGGCCGTCGACGCCGACGCAGGTGTGCTGGTCGCGCTGTGTGCCATCGACAACCTGGTCAAGGGCACCGGTGGCGCGGCGGTGCAGTCGATGAATCTCGCATTGGGTTGGCCGGAGACGGAAGGACTTTCGATCGTGGGCGTGGCACCGTGACCTCTACTTTGCGGCTCGTCCGCGACCAGGGCGTCACCGCACCCGCGGGTTTCCGCGCGACCGGTATTGCGGCGGGCATCAAGGCTTCCGGTGCGCCCGATCTGGCCCTGGTCTTCAACGAGGGTCCCGACTACACGGCTGCCGGCGTCTTCACCCGCAACAAGGTGAAGGCCGCGCCGGTGCTCTGGACCCAACAGATGATGACGACGGGCCGGGCACGCGCGGTCATCCTCAACTCGGGCGGCGCCAATGCCTGCACGGGCCCCGGCGGCTTCCAGGACGCCCACGCGACCGCCGAGGCCGTCGCGGCGGCGTTGTCACAGTGGGGCACCGAGACCGGAGCCATCGAAGTCGCGGTCTGCTCAACGGGATTGATCGGCGATCGGCTGCCCATGGACAAGGTACTCGCCGGCGTCGCGGCCATCGTGCACGAGATGGCGGGCGGGCTCACCGGGGGCGCGGAAGCGGCGCAGGCCATCATGACCACCGACACCGTCCCGAAACAGGTTGCGCTGCACCACTCGCCGGAATCTGGGGCCAACTGGACCGTCGGCGGTATGGCCAAGGGCGCGGGGATGCTCGCGCCGTCGCTGGCCACCATGCTCTGCGTGCTCACCACCGACGTCGTCGCCGATGCCGCGGCGCTCGACCGCGCGTTGCGCAACGCCACGGCCCAGACGTTCGACCGGCTCGACGTCGACGGGAGCTGCTCGACCAACGACACCGTTCTGCTGCTGGCCTCGGGGGCCAGTGAGATCGCCCCCAGCCAAGAGGAACTCGACCAAGCCGTGCTGGCCGTGTGCAACGACCTGTGCGCTCAGCTACAGGCCGACGCGGAAGGTGTCACCAAGCGCGTCGCCGTGACGGTGACGGGCGCGGCCACCGAGGACGACGCGGTGGTCGCGGCCCGGGTCATCGCCCGTGACAGCCTCGTGAAGACCGCACTGTTCGGGTCGGACCCCAACTGGGGCCGGGTGCTCGCGGCCGTCGGCATGGCGCCGGTCGAGATGAACCCCGACCGGATCAATGTGTTGTTCAACGGCTCTCCCGTGTGCGTGAACGGCACCGGTGTGCCCGGTGCGCGCGACGTCGACCTCTCCGGTACCGACGTCACCGTCGTCGTCGAACTCGGCGTGGGAACGGGCGACGCGACGATCCGCACGACCGACCTGTCGCACGCGTACGTCGAAGAGAACTCGGCATACAGCTCGTGACAGCCGATGAGCGCTCGCGCGAAGAGCATTCGACCAAGCCCAGCACCGACACCAAGGCGGCCGTGCTGGCGGAAGCGCTGCCGTGGCTCAAGGCGCTCCACGGCAAGATCGTCGTCGTGAAGTACGGCGGCAACGCCATGACCGACGACGTGCTCAAGACGGCGTTCGCCGCGGACATGGTGTTTCTGCGTAATTGCGGCATTCATCCCGTCGTCGTGCACGGTGGCGGCCCGCAGATCAGTGCCATGCTCAAACGGCTTGGCGTCGCGGGCGACTTCAAGGGCGGATTCCGCGTCACCACGCCGGAAGTGCTCGACGTCGCGCGGATGGTGTTGTTCGGTCAGGTCGGCCGTGAACTGGTCGGGCTGATCAACGCCCATGGCCCGTACGCGGTCGGCATCACCGGTGAGGATGCGCATCTGTTCACTGCGGTCCGGCGCAGCGTCGTCGTCGACGGTGTCGCCACCGACATCGGCCTGGTCGGCGACGTCGAGCACGTCAACACCGCGGCGGTGCTGGATCTCATTGCCGCCGGACGGATTCCGGTGGTGTCGACCATCGCCCCCGACGCGGACGGCGTGGTGCACAACATCAACGCTGACACCGCGGCCGCCGCGCTTGCCGAGGCGCTCAGTGCCGAGAAGCTGCTGATGCTCACCGACGTCGAAGGGCTCTACACCCGCTGGCCGGACCGCGATTCCTTGGTCAGCGAGATCGACGTGGCCACGCTGACCGGGCTGTTGCCGAGCCTCGAGTCCGGCATGGTGCCGAAGATCGAGGCCTGTCTGCGTGCGGTCGGGGGTGGCGTGCCCAGCGCACACGTCATCGACGGTCGGGTGGAGCACTGCGTGCTGGTCGAACTGTTCACGAACGAAGGCTCCGGCACCAAGGTGGTGGGCAGATGACTTCCAATGTGCAAGCGCTGCAAGCGCGTTGGCAGGCCGTGATGATGGACAACTACGGCACCCCGCCCGTCGCGTTGGTCAGCGGCGACGGCGCCGTGGTCACCGACGCCGACGGCAGGTCATACGTAGACCTGCTCGGCGGCATCGCCGTCAACGTGCTCGGGCATCGTCATCCCGCCGTCATCGAAGCGGTCACCCGGCAGCTCCACACACTCGGCCACACGTCCAACCTGTACGCGACCGAGCCTGGCATCGCGCTCGCGGAGGCCCTGGTCGCTCACCTCGGCGCGGACACCCGCGCCAAGGTCTTCTTCGGGAACTCGGGCACCGAGGCCAACGAGGCGGCCTTCAAGATCACCCGGCTCACCGGGCGCACCAAACTCGTTGCCGCCGAAGGCGCCTTTCACGGCCGCACCATGGGCTCGCTCGCGCTGACCGGCCAGCCGTCCAAGCAGGCCCCGTTCGCCCCACTGCCCGGCGAAGTCACCCACGTCCCGTACGGCGACGTCGACGCGCTGGCCGCCGCGGTCACCGACGAGACGGCCGCGGTGTTCCTCGAGCCGATCATGGGGGAGGGTGGCGTCGTCACCCCGCCAGCCGGTTACCTGGTCGCCGCTCGCGAGTTGACCGCCCGGCACGGCGCCCTGCTCGTGCTCGACGAAGTACAGACCGGGATCGGACGCACCGGCACGTTCTACGCCCACCAGCATGACGGCATAGTGCCCGACTTGGTCACGCTGGCAAAGGGATTGGGCGGAGGACTGCCGATCGGCGCCTGCCTCGCCATCGGCGATGCCGCCGGGCTGCTGACGCCGGGTCTGCACGGCAGCACGTTCGGCGGCAATCCCGTTTGCACCGCGGCAGCCCTTGCCGTGCTGAAGACGCTGGCCGACGACGACCTCATCACACGCGCCGACGTACTCGGAAAGACGTTGAGCCACGGCATCGAAGCCATCGGTCACCCGCTGGTCGACCACGTCCGCGGCCGGGGCCTGCTGCGCGGAATCGTGCTGACCGCGCCACACGGCAAGGCCGTCGAGACCGCTGCGCGCGACGCGGGTTTCCTCGTCAACGCCGCGACACCTGACGTGATCCGGCTCGCGCCCCCGCTCGTCATCACCGACGCGCAGGTCGACGCGTTCCTGACCGCACTGCCCGGGGTTCTCGATACGGCCACTCAGGTGGGAGCTGCGACATGACGCTACGACACTTCCTCCGCGACGACGACCTCACGCCCACCGAACAATCCGAGGTGCTCGCTCTCGCCGATGAACTCAAGAAGGCGCCGTTCAGCCACAGGCCGCTGGAGGGGCCACGTGGCGTGGCGGTCATCTTCGAGAAGAACTCGACGCGGACCCGGTTCTCGTTCGAGATGGGCATCGCGCAGCTCGGCGGACACGCCGTGGTGGTCGACGGCCGCAGCACTCAACTTGGCCGCGAAGAGACCCTGGAGGACACCGGCCGGGTGCTGTCGCGCTACGTCGACGCGATCGTGTGGCGGACGTTCGCGCAGGAGCGGTTGGGTGCCATGGCATCCGGATCGACCGTGCCGATCGTCAACGCCCTGTCCGACGAGTTCCACCCCTGCCAGGTGCTGGCCGATCTGCAGACGTTGGCCGAACGCAAGGGCACGTTGACCGGCCTGCGGATGGCGTACTTCGGCGACGGCGCCAACAACATGGCGCACTCCCTGATGCTGGGCGGGGTAACCGCCGGAATCCACGTGACCATCGCCGCCCCAGTTGGTTTCGAACCGCATCCGATGTTCGTCGCCGCCGCGCAGCGCCGAGCCGAGGACACCGGGGCCACCGTCGCCGTCACCGCCGATCCGCGAGCGGCCGCCGACGGTGCCGACGTCATCGTGACCGACACCTGGACGTCGATGGGCCAGGAGAACGACGGACTCGACCGAGTGCGGCCATTCCGCCCGTTCCAGGTCAACGGCGAACTGATGAGCCTCGCCGACCCCGACGCCATCGTGCTGCACTGTCTGCCCGCACACCGCGGACACGAGATCACCGACGACGTCATAGACGGGCCCCAGAGTGCCGTGTGGGACGAAGCCGAGAATCGGCTGCACGCCCAGAAGGCCCTGCTGGTGTGGCTGTTGGGCCGCGCATGACTGGCCAGCGAGAAGCGAAGCGGGATCGCGCATGACATCAGCGACCCGGGTCGGTCGACAGGCGCGCATCGTGACGCTCCTGTCGTCGAACTCGGTGCGCAGCCAGAGCGAATTGGCCGCGATGCTGGCAGCGGAGGGCATCGAGGTCACCCAGGCGACCCTGTCGCGCGACCTCGAGGAACTCGGTGCGGTCAAGCTGCGCGGCGCCGACGGTGGTGTCGGCTCGTATGTCGTGCCCGAAGACGGCAGCCCCGTGCGCGGGGTCACCGGCGGTACCGAACGCATGTCGCGCTTGCTGGGCGACCTGCTCGTGTCCACCGACGCGAGCGGCAATCTGGCGGTGCTGCGCACCCCGCCCGGCGCGGCGCACTACCTGGCGAGTGCAATCGACCGGGCGGCCCTGCCCTACGTGGTGGGCACCATCGCCGGCGACGACACCATCCTCGTGGTGGCCCGGGAGCCGATGACCGGCGCCGAACTGGCCACCACCCTCGAAGACCTGCAATAAATCCGACACAGCCCCGAAAAGCATTGAACACGAGGAGAAGACTTCATGTCCGAACGCGTCATCCTGGCGTACTCCGGCGGCCTGGACACTTCGGTCGCGATCAGTTGGATCGGCAAGGAGACCGGACGAGAGGTGGTGGCGGTCGCCATCGACCTCGGTCAGGGTGGCGAGGACATGGAGGTGGTGCGTCAGCGCGCACTCGACTGCGGCGCCGTGGAAGCGGTCGTGGTCGACGCACGCGACGAGTTCGCCAATGAGTACTGCCTTCCCACCATCAAGAGCAACGCGCTCTACATGGACCGCTACCCGCTGGTGTCGGCGATCAGCCGGCCGCTGATCGTCAAGCACCTGGTGACCGCCGCCCGCGAACACGGTGGCGGTATCGTCGCCCACGGCTGCACGGGCAAGGGCAACGACCAGGTGCGCTTCGAGGTCGGATTCGCCTCGCTGGCACCTGATCTCGAGGTGCTGGCGCCGGTTCGCGACTATGCGTGGACCCGCGAGAAGGCGATCGCGTTCGCCGACGAGAACGCCATCCCGATCAACGTCACCAAGCGCTCGCCCTTCTCGATCGATCAGAACGTATGGGGCCGAGCGGTGGAAACCGGATTCCTGGAACACCTTTGGAACGCCCCGACGAAGGACGTCTACGACTACACCGAGGACCCGACGGTCAATTGGAGTTCGCCCGACGAGGTCGTCGTCGGGTTCTCCAAGGGCGTTCCGGTTTCGATCGACGGCAAGCCCGTTACCGTGCTGGAAGCCATCGTCGAGCTCAACCGGCGCGCGGGAGCCCAGGGCGTCGGCCGCCTCGACGTGGTCGAGGACCGTCTGGTGGGCATCAAGAGCCGCGAGATCTACGAAGCGCCTGGTGCGATGGTGCTCATCACCGCACACACCGAACTCGAGCACGTCACTCTGGAGCGCGAGCTCGGCCGCTTCAAACGCACGACCGATCAGCGTTGGGGCGAGTTGGTGTACGACGGCCTCTGGTACTCGCCACTGAAGACCGCGCTGGAGACGTTCGTCGACCACACCCAGGAACACGTCACCGGCGAGATCCGCCTGGTGCTGCACGGCGGCCACGTCGCGGTGAATGGCCGGCGCAGCGCCGAGTCGCTCTACGACTTCAACCTGGCCACCTACGACGAGGGCGACACGTTCGACCAGTCGAGCGCCAAGGGTTTCGTGCACGTGCACGGGCTGAGCTCCAAGATCGCCGCCCGCCGGGACCTGGCGGGCCAGTGATGAGCCGCTTGCGCGAAGAGCATCGGTCATGAACGCCCCGCCCTCCTCGAGATCGACGCCACTGCGATCGCTACTCGAGGTTTCACGCAGCATCGTCGATCTCGGTGCTTCGAGGGACGACCAATGAGCACCAACGAGGGCTCGTTGTGGGGTGGCCGCTTCTCCGGTGGTCCCTCGGAAGCCCTTGCCGCACTGAGTAAGTCCACCCACTTCGACTGGGTGCTCGCGCCGTACGACGTGAAGGCGTCCAAGGCGCACGTCCGCGTGCTCTTCTCCGCAGGCCTGCTGAGCGATGAACAGCGCGACGGACTGCTGGCCGGACTGGACAGCCTCGGTGAGGACGTCGCCGACGGCAGCTTCGGCCCCGTGCCCACCGATGAGGACGTCCACGGCGCACTCGAACGCGGACTGATCGACCGCGTAGGTGAGGACCTAGGCGGGAGGTTGCGGGCGGGCCGGTCGCGGAACGATCAGGTGGCCACGCTGTTCCGGATGTGGTTGCGCGACAACATGCGAGCGGTCGGCAACGGCGTGCTCGACGTCGTCGCCGCACTGGCGACTCAAGCTGCGAGCCATCCGGCCGCGATCATGCCGGGCAAGACGCACCTTCAGTCGGCGCAGCCCGTGCTGCTGGCGCATCACCTGTTGGCGCACGCGCATCCGCTGCTGCGGGATGTCGAACGCATCGTCGACTTCGACAAGCGGGCGGCGGTGTCGCCCTACGGTTCCGGTGCGCTCGCCGGTTCGTCGCTGGGGCTGAATCCCGACGCGATCGCCGAGGAACTCGGGTTCACCGCTGCGGCCGACAACTCGATCGACGCGACGGCCGCACGTGACTTCGCCGCGGAGGCGGCGTTCGTGCTGGCGATGATCGCCGTCGACCTGTCCCGGCTCGCCGAGGACGTCATCCTCTGGAGCACCACCGAATTCGGCTACGTCGTGTTGCACGACTCCTGGTCGACGGGCAGTTCGATCATGCCGCAGAAGAAGAACCCCGACATCGCTGAACTGGCCCGCGGCAAGTCGGGCCGACTGATTGGCAACCTGACCGGCTTGCTGGCCACCCTCAAGGCGCAGCCGCTGGCGTACAACCGCGACTTGCAGGAGGACAAGGAGCCGGTGTTCGACTCGGTGGCCCAGCTCGAGATGTTGCTGCCCGCCGTCGCCGGACTGATCGGCACGCTCTACTTCGACACCGATCGCATGGCCGAGCTTGCGCCGCTGGGGTACACCCTGGCCACCGACGTCGCGGAGTGGCTGGTGCGGCAGGGCGTTCCGTTCCGAGTGGCGCACGAGGCGGCTGGGGCGGCCGTGCGCGCTGCCGAGGCCCGCGGCGTCGGTCTGGAGGAACTCGCCGACGACGAACTGGCAGGGATTCATCCAGGGCTCACCGCCGAGGTGCGTGACGTGCTGACGATCGCGGGCTCGGTGAACTCGCGCGACGCCCGCGGCGGCACGGCTCCCGTTCAGGTGGCCAAGCAGCTGGGCGTGGTCCGCGACACCGCCGATCGGTTGCGGATTGCATTGCGGCCCTGACGAGCTCGACTACCGTCATCACGCTCACCGGCGCCGTGCAGAAGCGGTCAATCCTCCGCGAGCGCCAGCCACTCCTCCTCGAGGGATTCCTTGCGCGAATTCAGATCACGCAGTTCGTCGTTGAGTTCGGCCAGCCGCATGTGATCCGCCGCGGCGTCCGCCATCGAGTGGTGCAGGGCCTCGATGCGCTCGTCGAGCTTGCCGAGCTGATTCTCGATGCGGGTCAGTTCCTTGCCGGTGCGTCGCTGCTTCGCCGACGACGACTCGCTGCGCTCCGCCTGGCGGGTGACGCCCGGGGTGTCGACGGCCGCACGCTCGGCGAGATACTGCTCGATTCCACCCGGCAACAGATCGCATCGGCCGCCGCCGGTGAGCGCATAGGTGACGTCGGTGACCCGCTCCAGGAAGTAGCGGTCGTGGGTGACGACGATCAGCGTGCCTGGCCAGCCGTCCAGATAGTCCTCGATCACGTTCAATGTGTCGATGTCGAGATCGTTCGTCGGCTCGTCGAGCAGGAGCACGTTCGGTTCGTCGAGGAGCAGACGCAGGAATTGGAGTCTGCGGCGCTCACCGCCCGACAGCTGACTCAGCCGGGTGGTGAGTTTGTCGCCGGTGAACCCGAAGTCCTCGAGCAGCGTCGACGTGCTGACCTCGCGACCGCCCGCGAGTTCGGTTATCCGCCTGCCGGTCTCGACCGCGTCGAGCACGCGGTCGGAACCGTCGAGTTCCGCCAGCGCCTGACTGAGGTATCCGATTCTCAGCGTGGTCCCGCGCTTGAGCTTGCCCGCGGACGGCGGCAGTTCGCCGATCAGCAGTCTCAGCACCGATGTCTTTCCGGTGCCGTTGACGCCGACGAGTCCGATCCGCACCCCGGGCCCGATCGACCAGTCCAGCTTGTCCAAGATGGTCCGATCGCCGACCTCGAGGCTGACCCGGTGCAGGTCGAACACGTCCTTGCCCAGGCGTGCGATCGCAAAGCGCTGCAGCGACAACGAGTCTCGTGGCGGTGGCTCGTTGGCGATGAGGTCGTTGGCGGCTTGGATGCGGAACTTGGGCTTCGACGTGCGCGCCGGCGGGCCCCTGCGAAGCCAAGCGAGTTCCTTGCGCATCAGGTTGCGTCTGCGCGCCTCGGTGCCCGCGGCCACCCGCATTCGTTCCGCGCGGGCCAGCACGTAGGCGGCGTACCCACCTTCGTAGGCGTCGACGGCCCCGCCGTGGACCTCCCAGGTGCGGGTGCACACCGCGTCGAGAAACCAGCGGTCGTGACTTACCACCACCAGGGCGAAGCGCTGCGCCGCGAGGTGACTCGCCAACCAGCCGATGACCTCGACGTCGAGATGGTTGGTCGGTTCGTCGAGCACCACCACGTCGTGGCCGCCCAACAGCACCGCAGCCAGCGCGACGCGTCGCCGTTCCCCGCCGCTGAGGGTGCCGACGGCGCTGTCCATGGCGAGCTCCCCAAGGAGGTGTTCGACCACGGTGCGGGTCTCGGCTTCGGCCGCCCAGATGTGGTCGGGCCTTCCGCCGACGATTACGTCGCGAACCGACGCATCGGCGGCGAAGTCGTCGGCTTGATGCAAATACCCCACCGACAGACCTGAGGTGTGCGTGACGCGTCCCGAGTCTGGCGCCCGGTCGGTGGTGAGTACTTGCAGCAACGTCGTCTTGCCGTCGCCGTTGCGCCCGACGACGCCGATCGCGTCACCTTCGTCGATGCCCAGGCTGACGCCGTCGAGCAGGGTGCGTGTGCCAAAGCCGACGGTGACGCGTTCGAGGTTGATCAGGTTTGCCATCAGCCGCTGATCATAGGGGCGCCCGGCGAGTGTCGCCGTCGGGGCAATCCCGACGGGAGCGGGTGTTCGCGTGCCATGATGACGTCGGCAATCGGGGGATTCGGCATCGCACGAGGGGAGCGCAGTGGTCGATTTCTCGGCATTCACCCGGCCCGTCGGACGGTTGGTCGCGACAGCTCAGAACGGCCTGGAGGTGCTGCGCTACGGCGGCCTCGAGACGGGCGCGGTGCCATCACCGTTCCAAATCGTCGAAGCCGTGCCGATGTATCGGTTGCGGCGGTACTTCCCTCCCGACACCCGGCCGGGCGCCAAGCCGGCAGGGCCGCCCGTGCTGATGGTTCACCCGATGATGATGTCGGCCGACATGTGGGACGTCACCCGCCACGACGGTGCGGTCGGCATCCTGCATCAGGCGGGCATCGACCCCTGGGTCATCGACTTCGGCTCGCCCGACCAGGTCGAGGGCGGCATGCAACGGAACCTGGCCGACCACGTCGTCGCGCTCAGCGAGGCCATCGACACGGTCAAGACGGTCGCCGGTCGCAACGTCCACCTGGCCGGGTATTCCCAGGGCGGCATGTTTGCCTACCAGGCCGCCGCGTACCGAAGGGCCAAGGACCTCGCCAGCATCGTCGGCTTCGGTGCGCCCGTCGACACCCTGGCCGCGTTGCCGATGAACCTGCCCGCCGGCCTGGCCGCCGGCGCAGCGGACTTCATGGCCGACCACGTGTTCAGTCGGATCGACATCCCCGGCTGGCTCGCGCGCACGGGCTTTCAGATGCTCGACCCGATCAAGACCGCGCAATCGCGACTGGACTTCTTGCGCCAGCTGCACGACCGCGAAGCGCTGTTGTCGCGCGAGCAGCAGCGGCGATTCCTCTCCAACGACGGTTGGATCGCCTGGTCGGGCCCGGCGATCGCCGAGCTGCTCAAGCAGTTCATCGCCCACAACCGGATGATGAGCGGTGGCTTTTCGATCCACGGTGACCTCGTCACGCTCAGTGACATCGACTGCCCCGTGCTCGCCATCATCGGCGAGGTGGACGACATCGGCCAACCCGCCTCGGTGCGCGGGATCAAGCGGGCGGCACCGCAAGCGGACGTCTACGAATATCTAATCCGCACAGGGCATTTCGGCCTCGTCGTGGGATCCAAGGCCGCCTCGCAGACATGGCCGACCGTGGCCGCGTGGGTCAAGTGGCTCTCGAGCGACGGGGACCTGCCCGAGGACGTCGTCCCGATGCCGCTTCAGCCCGCAGAGCCGAGCGAGAGCGGTGTCCCGCTTGCATCCCGCGTCGCGCACGGAGCGGCCGCCGCAACCGAGCTGACGTTCAACCTCGCCCGTTCGGCCGCCGACGCAATCGTCGCGGCCAACAAGTCGGCGCGGGCGCTCGCGATCGAGACCGTCCGCATCCTTCCGAGGCTGGCCCGGCTCGGTCAGATCAACGACCACACCCGCATCTCGCTCAGCCGGATCATGACCGAGCAGACCGAGGCCACGCCGAACGGGGAGTTCCTGCTCTTCGACGGCCGTGTGCACACCTACGAGGCCGTCGACCGACGCGTCAACAACGTCGTCCGCGGGCTCATCGAGGTGGGGGTCCGCCAAGGCGCGCGCGTCGGGGTCCTTATGGAGACGAGGCCCAGTGCGCTCGTTGCGATCGCCGCGCTCTCGCGGCTCGGCGCAGTCGCCGTGCTGATGCCCCCCGATGCCGACCTGGCCGAGGCCGCGGTGCTCGGCGGGGTTTCCGACATCATCGCCGACCCCAGCAATCTCGAAGCCGCCGGTCGGCTCCCATTGAGGGTGCTGGTCCTCGGCGGCGGAGAGAACCGCGACCTGCACCTGCCCGAGCACGCCGACGTCATCGACATGGAGAAGATCAACCCCGATGTGGTCGCCCTGCCCGGCTGGTATCGGCCCAACCCCGGATTCGCCAAGGACCTTGCATACGTGGCGTTCGCGATGGTCGGTGGGGACCTCGTCGCACGCCAGATCACGAACTTCCGGTGGGCGCTGTCGGCGTTCGGAACCGCGTCTGCGGCGAACCTGGGTCGCACGGACACCGTCTACTGCCTGACCCCGCTTCACCATCAGTCCGGACTACTGGTGAGCCTGGGCGGCGCCGTGGTCGGTGGTACTCGAATCGCCCTGTCGCGCGGCCTGCAGCCCGACCGATTCGTGCACGAGATCAGGCAGTACGGCGTCACGGTCGTGTCGTACACGTGGGCGATGCTGCGCGAGGTCATCGACGATCCGTCGTTCGCGCTGAACGGCAACCACCCCGTCCGCCTGTTCATCGGGTCGGGCATGCCGACCGGCCTGTGGAAGCGCGTCGAAGAGGAGTTCAAGCCGGCCCACATCGTCGAGTTCTTCGCGACGACGGACGGCCAGGCCGTATTGGCAAACGTGTCGGGCGCGAAGATCGGCAGCGAGGGCCGACCCCTGCCCGGGGCCGGTCACGTCGAGCTCGCCGCCTACGACGTCGACGACGACCTCATCCTCGAAGACGAGAGCGGCTTCGTCCGCCTGGCCGCACCCAACGAGGTCGGGGTGCTGCTGGCCCACCCGCGCGGTCCGATCGATCCGACGGCGTCGGTCAAGCGCGGTGTGTTCGCACCTGCGGACACATGGGTGTCCACCGAGTACTTGTTCCGCCGGGACGAGGACGGTGACTTCTGGCTCGTCGACAATCGCGGCGCCGTCATCCGTACGGAGCGAGGACCCGTCTTCAGTGCGGCGGTCAACGACGTCGTGGGCCGGCTCGGCGCCGTCGACCTGGCGGTGACGTACCGGGTCGAGGCAGCCGGTCAACAGCTGGCCGTCACTGCGCTGACCCTGTGCCCGGGAGGCAGCGTGCCGACGGCCGACCTCAACGAGGCGCTGGCCACTCTTCCCGTCGGGGCTCCTCCGAACCTCGTGCACGTCGTGCCGGACATGACGCTCAGCGCCTCCTATCGACCGCTGGTGGCGCCGCTTCGCGCAGCCGGAATCCCCAAGCCTTCGCGGTTCGCGTGGTATCTGGACGAGCAGACGGGTGTCTTCAAACGACTGACGGCCGCGGTGAGGACCGAACTCGTCGGGGGTCCCAGAGACGAATGAGTTCGTGCGTCACACCCGTCACACTGTTAGGCTCCGCGATGCGGCAGGTCGCCGTTCGGGTCGGGCAACCCCGTGCAGTGGAGGATCGATGACATCGCAGACCAGCAGGAGCTCAGGCTGGCGACGCGCCCTGGCGAGTGCCGTGGCCGGCGGTGCGCTCGCCGCCGGATTGGTGGTCGGCTCGGCCCCCGCGCTGGCCGAGCCCGCGGCCCCAACCACTGAAGCCGACGCCCCGGCAGCCCCACTTCCGGCGGACATGACGGCCGAGCAGGCCCTGGCCATCATCCAGTCGGACTACGACACGGGTGCCGGTGGTGGCCAGCTCTCCAACCTGATCCACCAGGTCATGGAACTTCGCTCGCAAGGTTTCTATGCGTCGAACTCCAATAGGAAGGCCATCGTGGCCGCCTTGGAGAAGCGGCCGAACCAGGCGCCACTGATCGCAGCGCTCCAAAGCACGTTGGCCTTCCAGCTCAAGACGAAGATGCGTGCCGCCTCCGCCGCACCGCAGCAGCAACCGGCGACGATCGGGATCAACCAGGCCCCGCTCGGCGTCCCCGGGCAACCCGGTGGTGACAACGGTGTTTGGATGGGCTCCCCAGGCGGCGCAATCAACATTCCGCTCGGCCCGTAGCCGTCGTGCTGTCCGAACGGCTGCGGTCGATCCTGGTATGCCCGGAGGACCGTGGCCCGCTGCTGCTCGTTGCAAACGACGCTGGGTCGGGCGAGGCCTTGTACAACCCGCGGCTGCGCCGGTACTACCGGATCGAAGACGGCATCCCCGTCCTCCTGGTCGACGACGCGGTGACGATCACCGACGACGCCGAGCACCAGCGTCTGCTGGAGCGCGCGAAGACCTAGTCGAACGCCGGTAGTTCGCCGGTGAGGTAGCGCTGCAGGTTGGGTGCGATGGTCTCGGCGATCCGAGCAGCCGGCAACGACTTGAACGGCTCGAGTTCGAGGATGTAGCGCGCCATCACCACCCCGACGAGCTGCGATGCGACGAACTGCACGCGAATCGGCCCGGAGCCCGGGGGATCGTCGACGCGGGAGCCGACTTCCCTGGTGATCACCTCCTGCAGGAACGACCGCACCAGCCCGACGTCGTTCCCCGACAGCATCGACCGCAGGGTGGCGATCAAACCGGAGCCCAACTCGGAGTCCCACAACGGCAGGAGCAGCGACGGCAGCCTCAACCCGAGCTCGTCGATCGGGGTCTCTCGCATGGGACCGATCACCTGCATCGGGTCGATGGGGAGGTGGATTGCGGCGGCGAACAACTGCTCCTTGGTACCGAAGTAGTGGTGCACCAACGCTGGGTCGACGCCGGCGGCGCTGGCGATCGACCGAATCGACGTCTTGTCGATCCCGTTGCGCGCGAAGAGCTCTCGCGCATTTACGAGAATGCGCTCGCGGGTGTCCGACGTACCTGGCGGTCGACCGGGACGCTTGCGCCGACCGCGCGACTCAACCGTCACGGGGTGCGGCGCCGCAGGGTGGCCGCGGCCAGCGCCAGTGCCACGACGGCGAATCCGACGACGACGGCGATGTCACGCGCTGCCGTTGCGGTCAGGTCCGGATGGGCACCCACCTGCTGGAGCGCCTCCAACGCGTAGCTGGCGGGTAGCACGTTGCTGATCCACTGCAGCCATTCGGGCAACGCGGCACGGGGAACGATGATGCCGCACAGCAGCAGTTGCGGCACGATCACCACCGGCATGAACTGGACCGCCTGAAACTCGGTGCGCGCGAACGCACTACACAACAGGCCCAACCCGACGCCCAGTACGGCGTTGATGATCGCGATCGCGAACACCAGGATCGGGCTGCCCGCCGTGTCAAGCCCGAGCAGCCAGAACGACACCACACACGCCAGCGTGGCCTGCGCTGCCGCTGCGATCGAGAAGGCCGTGCCGTAGGCGGCCAGCAGATCGAGCCTGCGCAGGGGAGTGGTCAGGATCCGCTCCAACGTCCCGGACACGCGCTCGCGCTGCATCGTGATCGACGTGATCAGGAACATCACGACGAGCGGGAAGACTCCCAACATGATGAGGCACGCGGTGTTGAACGGCGACGGCGTGCCCGGATGGTGCGGTGCGTTCTGGAACATGAAGTACATCAGCGTGATGACCAAGCTGGGTACGACGAGGATCATCGCGACGCTGCGGTGGTCGGCGGCCAGCTGCCGCAGTATTCGTCCCGTTGTCGCGATGTACGCTTCGGGGCTTAACCGGCTGCGCTGTCCGCGGTGCTGTGCCGAATGACCGACAGAAACGCTTCCTCCAGTGACGTGCATCCCGTGTCCTCTCTGAGTTTCCGTGGCGTGGTGTGCGCGAGGAGGCGACCCTCCCGCATGAGCAGCAGATCGCCGCAATGATCGGCCTCGTCCATCACGTGGCTCGATACGAGCAGGGTGGTCCCGCGTCGTGCCAGCTCGTGGAACTGGTCCCACAGGTCGACCCGTAGCACCGGGTCGAGTCCGACGGTGGGTTCGTCGAGCACCAGCAACTCCGGGTGCGTAACCAGCGCGCAGGCCAACGAGGCGCGGGTGCGCTGCCCTCCGGAGAGGTTGCCGCAGAAGGCGGTTCGATGGTCGGTGAGGCCAACGGCCGAGATGGCGTCGTCGGCCGCGTTTGCCCCTGTTCCGTACAACGACGCGAAGTAGCGCACGTTGTCGATCACCCGCAGGTCGTCGTAGATGGTGGGATCCTGCGTGACATAGCCGACGCGGCTGCGCAGTTCGGCGGATCCGGCCGGCCGGCCGAGTGCCGTGACCGTGCCCGACGCGATGATCTGCGTGCCGACGACGCACCGCATCAACGTGGTCTTGCCGCATCCGGACGGACCGAGCAACCCGGTGATGGTGCCCCGGGCGATCCGCACCGAGACGTCGTCCAAGGCATTGCGCTTGCCGCGAACCACCGTCAGATGGTCGATCGAAACGGCGGGTTCGACGCCCCGCCGGATTAATTCATCACTCGATGAAGTCATCATGAGATGAATATGCTCCCGGTGTACAGGCGTGTCAAGGGCGCCGGGCACAATCGCTCCATGAGCGCCGAGTTCCTCGCCGTGGATCCCGTCGAGGCCGCCCAACGCCTGCTCGGGGCGGTGCTGACCGGTCGGGGGGCATCGGCGGTGATCGTCGAGGTGGAGGCCTACGGCGGGCCTACCGACGGCCCGTGGCCCGACGCCGCGTCGCATTCCTTCCGCGGCCGCGGTGGACGCAACGCCATCATGTTCGGCCCCGCCGGGCGGCTGTACGCCTATCGCAGCCACGGAATCCACGTGTGCGCCAACGTGGTGTGCGCTTTCGACGGCGTCGCAGGAGCCGTCCTGCTCCGCGCCGCGGCGATTCTGGACGGGGTGGACGTGGCGCTGTCGCGTCGTGGGCCGTCACTGCGCACCTCTGCGCTCACGCGCGGGCCGGGCAATTTGTGCCAGGCGCTTGGAATTACGATGGAGGACAACGGAATCGACCTCTTCGCCGGTAATGGCCCGATCACGCTCACGCTCTGTGAGCGGCAAAGCGCACGGTGTGGCCCGCGCGTCGGGGTGAGCCAGGCCGCGGATCGTCCGTGGAGGTTCTGGCTGCCCGACCACCCCGAGGTGTCGTCGTACCGACGCAGTCCGCGGGCACCCGCACCGGGCGACAGCGATTGATGCGGGAAGATCGACGCATGGGCATCCTCGAGGAGCTGGACTGGCGGGGGCTGATCGCCCAGTCGACCGATCGCGACGCGCTGGCGGCGGACCTCGCCGCGGGCATCATGACCGTGTACTCGGGATTCGACCCGACCGCTCCGAGCCTGCATGCCGGCCACCTGGTGCCATTGCTCACCCTGCGGCGCTTCCAACAGACCGGACACCGGCCGATCGTGCTCGCCGGCGGGGCGACCGGACTGATCGGCGATCCCCGCGACACCGGTGAACGCACCCTCAACACAGCCGACACCGTCGCGGATTGGTCGTCGCGCATACGCGGTCAACTCGAACGCTTCGTGGAGTTCGACCAGTCACCCACCGGCGCCGTCGTCGAGAACAACCTGTCGTGGACGGGGGAATTGTCTGCGATCGAGTTCCTACGCGACGTCGGCAAGTACTTCTCCGTCAACGTGATGCTGGACCGCGACACAGTCAGGCGCCGACTCGAAGGCGACGGCATCTCCTACACCGAGTTCAGTTACATGCTCTTACAGGCCAACGACTACGTGGAGTTGCACGAGCGCTACGGCTGCAGTCTGCAGATCGGCGGGTCCGACCAGTGGGGAAACATCGTCGCCGGAGCGCGACTGGTGCGACAGAAGGTCGGCGCGACGGTGCACGCGATGACCACGCCGTTGGTGACCGACTCCGAGGGTAAGAAGTTCGGCAAGTCCACCGGCGGGGGCAACCTGTGGCTCGACCCCGAGATGACGAGCCCGTATGCCTGGTACCAGTACTTCGTCAACACGACTGACGCAGACGTCGTCCCGTACCTGCGTTGGTTCACGTTCCTCTCGGCCGACGAGGTCGCCGAACTCGAACAGGCGACGGCCGAACGTCCGCACGAGCGGGCAGCACAGCGCCGGCTTGCTCAGGAACTCACCACACTCGTCCACGGGCAGGCGGCCACCGACGCCGTCGAACATGCCAGCCGCGCACTCTTCGGACGCGGCGAGCTCACCGATCTCGACGAACCGACCCTCGCCGCGGCGCTGAGAGAGGCCGCCGTCGCCGAACTCCCGCCTGGTGGGCCAGGCGCGATCACCGACCTTCTGGTCGCCACCGGACTGTCCCCGAGCAAGGGTGCGGCGCGGCGCACGATCGCCGAGGGAGGCGTGTCGGTCAACAACGCCCGGATCGAGAGCGACGAGTGGGCTCCCCAGACCTCGGACTTCCTGCACGGCCGGTGGTTGGTGTTGCGCAGAGGCAAGCGGAATATCGCAGGGGTGGAACGCGTTTCGTAGTGCGACCGGTTGGTGACACGCCGTCTGCCAGCGCATTTGACTCTTAGTTTTCCCTCACGTAACTTAAGCGAGTCGTTGCGACGCGGCCGGGCCGCAGAGCGCGACGGCATCCCAGAGGGAAGCCCACTTCGGTGGGGTGTCCTCATCTGTCCGAACTACGGCTCGCGGCTTTACGCCGCGGGTTGTTGCGCGGCCAGGCCGGGTGTGTTGTTTGAGAACTCAATAGTGTGTTTGGTGGTTTTTGTTTGTTGTTTTTGCCATGCTCTTTTTTCTCGTTTAGGGGTGTGGTGTTGTTTTTTTGCCAGATTTGTTTTTCTGGTTTGTGATCGGATTTTTCTGATTCGGATTCTGCCCTGCTGCTTTGGTGGTGGGGGGTTTTTGTTTGGAGAGTTTGATCCTGGCTCAGGACGAACGCTGGCGGCGTGCTTAACACATGCAAGTCGAACGGAAAGGCCCCTTCGGGGGTGCTCGAGTGGCGAACGGGTGAGTAACACGTGGGTGATCTGCCCTGCACTTCGGGATAAGCCTGGGAAACTGGGTCTAATACCGGATAGGACTACGCACTGCATGGTGTGTGGTGGAAAGCTTTTGCGGTGTGGGATGGGCCCGCGGCCTATCAGCTTGTTGGTGGGGTGATGGCCTACCAAGGCGTCGACGGGTAGCCGGCCTGAGAGGGTGTCCGGCCACACTGGGACTGAGATACGGCCCAGACTCCTACGGGAGGCAGCAGTGGGGAATATTGCACAATGGGCGCAAGCCTGATGCAGCGACGCCGCGTGGGGGATGACGGCCTTCGGGTTGTAAACCTCTTTCAGCACAGACGAAGCGCAAGTGACGGTATGTGCAGAAGAAGCACCGGCCAACTACGTGCCAGCAGCCGCGGTAATACGTAGGGTGCGAGCGTTGTCCGGAATTACTGGGCGTAAAGAGCTTGTAGGTGGTTTGTCGCGTTGTTCGTGAAATCTCACGGCTTAACTGTGAGCGTGCGGGCGATACGGGCAGACTAGAGTACTGCAGGGGAGACTGGAATTCCTGGTGTAGCGGTGGAATGCGCAGATATCAGGAGGAACACCGGTGGCGAAGGCGGGTCTCTGGGCAGTAACTGACGCTGAGAAGCGAAAGCGTGGGGAGCGAACAGGATTAGATACCCTGGTAGTCCACGCCGTAAACGGTGGGTACTAGGTGTGGGTTTCCTTCCTTGGGATCCGTGCCGTAGCTAACGCATTAAGTACCCCGCCTGGGGAGTACGGCCGCAAGGCTAAAACTCAAAGGAATTGACGGGGGCCCGCACAAGCGGCGGAGCATGTGGATTAATTCGATGCAACGCGAAGAACCTTACCTGGGCTTGACATGCACTAGACGCCGGCAGAGATGTCGGTTCCCTTGTGGCTGGTGTGCAGGTGGTGCATGGCTGTCGTCAGCTCGTGTCGTGAGATGTTGGGTTAAGTCCCGCAACGAGCGCAACCCTTGTCTCATGTTGCCAGCGGGTAATGCCGGGGACTCGTGAGAGACTGCCGGGGTCAACTCGGAGGAAGGTGGGGATGACGTCAAGTCATCATGCCCCTTATGTCCAGGGCTTCACACATGCTACAATGGCCGGTACAAAGGGCTGCGATGCCGTGAGGTGGAGCGAATCCTTTCAAAGCCGGTCTCAGTTCGGATCGGGGTCTGCAACTCGACCCCGTGAAGTCGGAGTCGCTAGTAATCGCAGATCAGCAACGCTGCGGTGAATACGTTCCCGGGCCTTGTACACACCGCCCGTCACGTCATGAAAGTCGGTAACACCCGAAGCCGGTGGCCTAACCCCTCGTGGGAGGGAGCCGTCGAAGGTGGGATCGGCGATTGGGACGAAGTCGTAACAAGGTAGCCGTACCGGAAGGTGCGGCTGGATCACCTCCTTTCTAAGGAGCACCATGCATTCCCCCGCCCCCACGTCCGTGGGATCGGTGCGGTTGGGATATCGGTGGTCGGCCCTGTAGTGGGCGCCGGCCCGGTGCATCGACGAGCAACTGATCGGCGTGGGAAATCGTCGGTCGAAAATGACTGCCAGACACACTGTTGGGTCCTGAGACAACAGGCCCGTCGCCTCCTCGCCCCGGGGTTTGGGGTGTCGGGGGTGTCCGAGCCCCCGTCGTGGGGGTGGCTGCCCGTGGGGGTGGTTGGACTGTTGTTGCCCCGCTTGGTGGTGGGGTGTGGTGTTTGATTCGTGGATAGTGGTTGCGAGCATCAGATTCGCACGAGTGTCTCTTCCCTTCCTTCGGGATGGGGGGAGCGTTGGTGTGTTTCTGTTGTGGTGTAATTTCAATGAATCTCATTTTTTGGTTTTTTGTGTTGTAAGTGTTTTAGGGCGCATGGTGGATGCCTTGGCATCAGAGGCCGATGAAGGACGTGGGAGGCTGCGATATGCCTCGGGGAGCTGTCAACCGAGCGTGGATCCGAGGATGTCCGAATGGGGAAACCCAGCACGAGTGATGTCGTGTTACCCGTATCTGAATACATAGGGTGCGGGAGGTAACGCGGGGAAGTGAAACATCTCAGTACCCGTAGGAAGAGAAAACAATTGTGATTCCGTGAGTAGTGGCGAGCGAAAGCGGAGGATGGCTAAACCGCATGCATGTGATACCGGGTAGGGGTTGTGCGTGCGGGGTTGTGGGACCCGTGTTTCCAGGGCTACCTTCCTGGAGGGCAGTGAGAAAGCGTCGTGGTTAGCGGAAGTGGTCCTGGGATGGCCTGCCGTAGACGGTGAGAGCCCGGTACGTGAAAACCCGATGCCTGCCTTGCATGGTGTTCCCGAGTAGCAGCGGGCCCGTGGAATCTGCTGTGAATCTGCCGGGACCACCCGGTAAGCCTGAATACCTTCTGATGACCGATAGCGGATTAGTACCGTGAGGGAATGGTGAAAAGTACCCCGGGAGGGGAGTGAAAGAGTACCTGAAACCGTGTGCCTACAACCCGTCAGAGCCCTCTCCTAGAGTGGGGTGATGGCGTGCCTTTTGAAGAATGAGCCTGCGAGTCAGGGACATGTCGCGAGGTTAACCCGGGTGGGGTAGCCGCAGCGAAAGCGAGTCTGAATAGGGCGTATCCACACAACAGTGTGTGGTGTAGTGGTGTGTTCTGGACCCGAAGCGGAGTGATCTACCCATGGCCAGGGTGAAGCAGCAGTAAGATGTTGTGGAGGCCCGAACCCACTTAGGTTGAAGACTGAGGGGATGAGTTGTGGGTAGGGGTGAAAGGCCAATCAAACTCCGTGATAGCTGGTTCTCCCCGAAATGCATTTAGGTGCAGCGTCGCATGATGCTCACCGGAGGTAGAGCTACTGGATGGCCGATGGGCCTCACAAGGTTACTGACGTCAGCCAAACTCCGAATGCCGGTGAGTCAATAGTGCGGCAGTGAGACGGCGGGGGATAAGCTCCGTGCGTCGAGAGGGAAACAGCCCAGATCGCCGGCTAAGGCCCCTAAGCGTGTGCTAAGTGGAAAAGGATGTGCAGTCGCGAAGACAACCAGGAGGTTGGCTTAGAAGCAGCCACCCTTGAAAGAGTGCGTAATAGCTCACTGGTCAAGTGATTGTGCGCCGATAATGTAGCGGGGCTCAAGCACACCGCCGAAGCCGCGGCAGCCATATGGCTGGGTAGGGGAGCGTCCTGCACGCCGGTGAAGCCACAGAGTGATCTCGTGGTGGAGGGTGTGGGAGTGAGAATGCAGGCATGAGTAGCGATAAGGCAAGTGAGAACCTTGCCCGCCGAAAGACCAAGGGTTCCTGGGCCAGGCCAGTCCGCCCAGGGTGAGTCGGGACCTAAGGCGAGGCCGACAGGCGTAGTCGATGGACAACGGGTTGATATTCCCGTACCCGTGTGTGTGCGCCCGTGATGAATCAATTCTGCTAACCGCCCAAATGGTGGTCCATCAATCCCTTCGGGGGGCGAGGGTCGCCGGCTGCGTGGGACCCGGGTTGGTAGTAGTCAAGCGATGGGGTGACGCAGGAAGGTAGCCGTACCAGTCAGTGGTAATACTGGGGCAAGCCCGTAGGGAGAGACCTAGGCAAATCCGGGTCTCAATTGATCCTGAGAGGTGATGCATAGCCGAGTGAGGCGAATTCGGTGATCCTATGCTGTCGAGAAAAGCCTCTAGCGAGTGCACGCACGGCCCGTACCCCAAACCGACACAGGTGGTCAGGTAGAGAATACCAAGGCGTACGAGTGAACTATGGTTAAGGAACTCGGCAAAATACCCCCGTAACTTCGGGAGAAGGGGGACCCCCACACCGTCAACCGGCGAGCCCGGGGCAGCGGGAGGGGGTCGCAGAAACCAGTGAGAAGCGACTGTTTACTAAAAACACAGGTCCGTGCGAAGTCGCAAGACGATGTATACGGACTGACGCCTGCCCGGTGCTGGAAGGTTAAGAGGACCCGTCAACCCCTCCGGGGGTGAAGCGGAGAATTTAAGCCCCAGTAAACGGCGGTGGTAACTATAACCATCCTAAGGTAGCGAAATTCCTTGTCGGGTAAGTTCCGACCTGCACGAATGGCGTAACGACTTCTCAACTGTCTCAACCATAGACTCGGCGAAATTGCACTACGAGTAAAGATGCTCGTTACGCGCGGCAGGACGAAAAGACCCCGGGACCTTCACTACAACTTGGTATTGGAGTCCGGTTCGGTTTGTGTAGGATAGGTGGGAGACTGTGAAGCGGCCACGCCAGTGGTCGTGGAGTCGTTGTTGAAATACCACTCTGATCGTATTGGGCTTCTAACCTCGAACCGTATATCCGGTTCAGGGACAGTGCCTGGTGGGTAGTTTAACTGGGGCGGTTGCCTCCTAAAATGTAACGGAGGCGCCCAAAGGTTCCCTCAACCTGGACGGCAATCAGGTGTTGAGTGTAAGTGCACAAGGGAGCTTGACTGCGAGACATACATGTCGAGCAGGGACGAAAGTCGGGACTAGTGATCCGGCACCCCCGAGTGGAAGGGGTGTCGCTCAACGGATAAAAGGTACCCCGGGGATAACAGGCTGATCTTCCCCAAGAGTCCATATCGACGGGATGGTTTGGCACCTCGATGTCGGCTCGTCGCATCCTGGGGCTGGAGCAGGTCCCAAGGGTTGGGCTGTTCGCCCATTAAAGCGGCACGCGAGCTGGGTTTAGAACGTCGTGAGACAGTTCGGTCTCTATCCGCCGCGCGCGTCAGAAGCTTGAGGAAACCTGTCCCTAGTACGAGAGGACCGGGACGGACGAACCTCTGGTCCACCAGTTGTCCCACCAGGGGCACCGCTGGATAGCCACGTTCGGACAGGATAACCGCTGAAAGCATCTAAGCGGGAAACCCCCTCCAAGACCAGGCTTCTCACCCATTAAGTGGGATAAGGCCCCCCGCAGACCACGGGATCGATAGACCAGACCTAGAAGACTAGTAATAGTCGCAGGGAACTGGCACTAACCGGCCGAAAACTTACACACACCCCCAATACTCAGGGAAAAGACACCAAGTAAACGGGATTCACGCGTAAGACACCACAAACGCCTCGCAACCACGAACCACAGGTCCAACAGACCACACCCCACCACCAAAAAACACACACCACACACGTGTGTGAACGAAGGGGCCGACAAGAAAATAGAGTTACGGCGGCAACAGCGGCAGGGAAACGCCCGGACCCATCCCGAACCCGGAAGCTAAGCCTACCAGCGCCGATGATACTACCCACACGGGTGGAAAAGTAGGACACCGCCGAACACCCATTAACGGAATCACCCCCCAATCACCATTGGGGGGTGATTCTATTTCTCTAATGCATTCAATTCGAATGACCATTTATCGCGGACCCGCGAATTCCACCGTATCCTTTGCGGGACAGTGCTGACAGGAAGGCGAACGGTGGCTCCTCAGGACCGGCAAGGCGGCGGTGGTGACGAGCGGCGCCCACGGCGGACGCCTAGCGCTGGCGGCGCGCGACGCAACCCACGCGACCGTCGTGATGCACCACGGACGTCGGGGCCCAATCGCGCCCGCATTTCCCAACCCCGGCCGCAAAGCGATGCCGACCAAGGGCGCCCGGCAGGTCCTTCGATTCCCTCCGACATCGACGCCAGACAGCTGGCACCGGAGATCCGCGGAGAGCTCACCACGCTCGACAAGGCCACCGCCGACTACGTCGCACGCCACCTCGTCGCCGCGGGTGACGTGCTGGACGAGGATCCCGAAGCCGCGCTCGCACATGCCCAGGCCGCCCGGTCGCGATCCGGGCGGATCGCGGCGGTACGTGAAGCCGTCGGTATTGCGGCGTATCACTGCGGCGACTGGGCGCAGGCGCTCGCTGAATTGCGTGCGGCCCGGCGAATGGGCAGCCGCTCAACGCTGTTGGCGCTCATCGCCGACTGCGAACGAGGCGTCGGACGTCCCGAGAGGGCGATCGAACTGGCGCGCTCCGCCGAAGCCGAACAACTCACCGGCGACGACGCCGACGAACTGCGCATCGTGGTGGCGGGCGCACGCTCCGATCTCGGCCAGTTCGAGCAGGCGCTCGCGGTCTTGTCGTCGCCGCCACTCGACCCGTCGAGAACCGGCCCAACCGCGGCCCGGCTCCTCTACGCGTATGCGGAGACACTGCTGGCCCTCGGCCGCTCCGACGAAGCGCTGCAAGCGTTCTTGAAGGCCGCTGCAGCCGACGTCGAGGGCGTCACCGACGCCGAGGATCGCGTCACGGAACTCGCCTGAGGTGACCACCCTCGCGCAGGAACACGATTGCCTTCTGCTCGATCTGGATGGAACCGTCTTCCGCGGTCACGAGGCCACTACCGGCGCCGTCGAGACGCTGGCCGCCGTGGAAGCCCGCACCCTCTACGTCACCAACAACGCGTCGCGGGGGCCGGACGAGGTCGCGCAGCACCTGATCGAGATGGGGTTCGCGGCCGAGCCCAACGACGTGGTCACCAGCGCGCAGAGTGCTGCGCGTCTGCTCGCGGCCCAATTGCCTTCGGGATCAGCCGTTCTCATCGTCGGTACCGATTCGCTCGCGGCCGAGGTACGCAATGTCGGGCTCCACCCGGTACGGCTATTCTCCGACGACCCGGTCGCCGTCGTACAGGGGCATTCACCGCAGACGGGGTGGACCGACCTCGCAGAGGCTGCGCTGGCGATCCGGGCCGGCGCGCTCTGGGTCGCCGCCAACGTCGACCGCACCCTGCCGTCCGAGCGTGGCCTGCTTCCCGGGAACGGCTCGATGGTCGCCGCGCTGCGCGCCGCCACCGACAGCGAGCCCCAAGTGGCGGGCAAGCCCGCACCCACGCTGCTGACCGACGCGCTTGGCCGCGGACGGTTCGACAATCCGCTGGTCGTAGGCGACCGCCTCGACACCGACATCGCGGGCGCCAACGCGGCGGGGCTGCCCAGTCTGCTGGTGCTCACCGGCGTCAGCACCGCGGCGGACATGGTGTTCGCCTTCCCCGATGAGCGCCCGAACTACGTTGCCCCCGATCTGCGTTCGCTCGATGCGCTCAGCGACACGGTACGGATAGGACCGCATCCGGCGTGGCACGTCGAGGTCGGCGGTGATGAGGTAACCGTGAAGTGGACCGGCCACGACACGCAGGACCCGCTGACGGTGGTCCGTGCGACGGCCAATGCGATTTGGAGCGCCGGATGGACGGGCAGACCTCCGACCGTCGCGGCGGGTGACACCACCGCTCGCCAGGCGCTGGAACGTTGGTCACTGATCGACGGGGCCGATCGACTAGCGTGAACGACGACATGAGTACCGATCCCGAACAGGTCCGCGTCGAGCTCGCAGCGTTGCTCGCCGATCTCCCCGAACCGGACGCTCCCGAGGCAGACATCGAGGCAATCGCTGCGCGGCTGGAAGAGGCGCACGACCTGCTGGTTCAGGCGTTGCAAGCGGTGGAGCGAAACCCGGTGGGCGGGAACGCGCCGGGCATGGGGATCGAGAGGTAGTACACGTGACACGGCGCGCTCGCGTTGATGCCGAGCTGGTCCGACGTGGGCTGGCGCGGTCACGTCAGCAGGCCGCGGAGCTGATCGGCGCGGGCCGCGTGAGCATCGATGGGCTCCCCGCGGCCAAGCCTGCCACGGCGATCACGCTCGATGCCCGGCTGATCGTCGCCGACGCGGACGAACGCAACTGGGTCTCGCGGGGCGCCCACAAGCTCAACGGTGCTCTGGACGCCTTCGCCGTGACCGTCGACACCCGGCGCTGCCTGGACGCCGGCGCCTCAACGGGCGGCTTCACCGAAGTGCTTCTGGACCGAGGGGCCCGCGAAGTCGTCGCAGCCGATGTCGGCTACGGCCAGCTGGCTTGGTCGCTGCGATCCGATCCGCGGGTGACCGTGATGGAGCGCACCAACGTCCGCGCCCTGACTGCTTACGCGATCGGGGGGCCCGTCGACCTGGTGGTGGCCGACCTCTCCTTCATCTCGCTATCCACGGTCTTGCCCGCACTGACGGCGTGTGCGTCGGCCGGCGCCGATATCGTTCCCATGGTGAAACCGCAGTTCGAGGTCGGCAAGGAACGGGTCGGTGCCGGCGGTGTCGTGAGCGATCCGGCGCTGCGTGCGGAGTCGGTGCTGACGGTGGCGCGCAGGGCCGCCGAACTCGACTGGTTCACCGTCGATGTCACGGCAAGTCCGCTGCCGGGTCCGTCGGGCAACGTCGAGTACTTCCTGCACCTGCGCGCGCACACCGACCACCCGCTCGACGGCGACGCGCTGGAGGCCGCAGTCGCACGCGCCGTCGACGAGGGCCCGCAATGACGTGCGAACGGACCGTCCTGCTGGTGGTTCACACCGGCAGGGACGAGGCCACCGAGACGGCTCGGCGCGTGGAAAAAGTGTTGGGCGACAACGGGATCGGACTACGGGTACTCGCGGCCGAAGCCGTCGACCACGGCCCCGTCCATCTGAATCCCGACGACATCCGCGCGCTCGGCGTCGACATCGAGGTCGTCGACGCCCACGAGCGTGCCGCCGAAGGGTGCGAACTGGTCCTGGTGCTGGGCGGTGACGGCACGTTCCTGCGCGCCGCCGAACTCGCGCGCAACGTGGAGATCCCCGTGCTCGGCGTGAATCTCGGCCGAATCGGCTTCCTTGCCGAATCGGAGGCCGAGGCCATCGACACCGTGCTCGACCGCGTCATCAACCGCGCCTACCGCGTCGAGGAACGCATGACCCTCGACGTGGTGGTGCGCGTGGGTGGCGAGGTCGTTCAACGTGGCTGGGCGCTCAACGAAGCCAGCCTCGAGAAGGGTCCGCGCCTCGGCGTGCTCGGGGTGGTGCTGGAGGTCGACGGTCGCCCGGTGTCGGCGTTCGGTTGCGACGGTGTGCTCGTCTCCACCCCGACGGGGTCGACGGCGTACGCCTTTTCCGCCGGCGGCCCGATCCTGTGGCCCGACCTCGAGGCGATTCTGGTGGTGCCCAACAACGCTCACGCACTGTTCGCTCGTCCGCTGGTGACCAGTCCGGACGCAGCCATCGCGATCGAGATCGAGGGAACCGGGCACGATGCGTTGGTGTTCTGCGACGGTCGCCGCGACATGGTGGTCCCGGCGGGCGGACGACTCGAGGTGACCCGCTGTGGCACCACGTTGAGGTGGGTGCGGCTGGACAGTGCGCCGTTCACCGATCGGCTGGTGCGCAAGTTCCGGCTGCCAGTGACGGGTTGGCGCGGACAGTAGTGCTCGCCGAGATTCGAATCGAGGCGCTGGGCGCCATCAGCGCCGCCACCGCAGAGTTCGACCGCGGACTGACCGTGTTGACGGGTGAAACCGGAACCGGCAAGACCATGGTCGTCACCGGGCTACACCTACTCGGGGGTGCACGCGCCGACGCCACCAGAGTGCGGTCCGGTTCGGAGCGCGCCGTGGTCGAAGGTCGCTTCACGACAATCGAACTCGGCAACGGAGTGAGCAGCCGAGTCGACGAGATCCTCGAGTCCTCGGGAGCCGAGCGCGACGACGACGGCAGCGTGATCGCCGCGCGGTCCGTCAGCCGGGACGGTCCGTCGCGCGCCTATCTCGGCGGCCGCAGCGTGCCGGCGAAGTCGTTGAGCGGCTTCACCACCGAACTGCTCGCACTGCACGGCCAGAACGATCAGTTGCGGTTGATGCGGCCGGATGAGCAGCGCGGTGCGCTGGACCGCTTCATCGACGTGGGCGCACTGATGACGCGCTACCGACGACTCCGCGACGAGTGGTTGACGGCGCAGGCAGACCTGGCCGACCGCAGGCAGCGATCCCGCGAACTGGCGCAGGAGGCGGATCGACTGCACTTCGGGCTCGGCGAGATCGACGCTGTCGCACCGCAACCCGGTGAGGACGAAACGCTGGTGGCCGACATCAGGCGGTTGTCGGAGCTGGACGCCCTACGCGAAGCCGCTCAGTCGGCCAGGCTGGCCCTGTCCGGCGAGTTGGACGACCCAGGACCAGAGGTCACGTCGGCCGCCGATGGGGTGGGGCGAGCGCGCTCGGCGCTGGCGGCCACTGACGACTCGGCCTTGCGGGCGCTGGCCGAGCGACTGGGTGAGGCGCAGGCATTGATCGGTGACGTGTCGACGGAGCTCGGCGGCTACCTCGCTGAATTGCCCACTGACGCAAGCACGCTGGAAGGAAAGCTGGCGCGCCAAGCGGAGTTGCGCGGCCTGACTCGCAAGTACGCGGCCGACATCGACGGCGTGCTGCAGTGGAGTCGCGATGCCCGCGATCGGCTGGCGCAGCTCGACGTGTCCGAGGAGGCGCTCGCCGGCCTGCAGCGGCGGGTCGACGAACTCGCCGCCCAGCTGGCGGACGCCGCGGCGGCGATAACCAAGGCGAGGACCAAGGCCGCCAAGTCGTTGGCCAAGCAGGTCACCGCCGAGCTCGCCGGCCTGGCGATGGCGGGTGCGGGGTTCACCATCTCGGTGACCCCCCTGCGCGCCCGCCCCGACGACTCGGCGCCGCTCACCTTGGCGTCCGGCGAAGTCGTGCACGCCGGCCACGCCGGGGTCGATGCAGTCGAGTTCGGCTTCACGCCGCACTCCGGTTCGGAAGCGCTGCCGTTGGCCAAGAGCGCCTCGGGCGGCGAACTGTCGCGGGTGATGCTCGCGCTCGAGGTGGTGTTGGCGGCGTCGGCGGAGGGCACCACGATGGTGTTCGACGAGGTCGACGCCGGCGTCGGCGGCCGGGCGGCCGTTCAGATCGGTCGCCGGCTCGCCCGGCTCGCCCGCACCCATCAGGTGATCGTGGTGACGCACCTGCCTCAGGTGGCCGCATACGCCGACGTCCACCTCGTCGTGGACAGTGGCTCGGGGCGTGGCAAGTCGAGCGAGGTCCGCCGCCTCGGCGACGACGACGACCGGGTCGCCGAGCTCGCGCGGATGTTGGCGGGGCTGGGTGAATCGGACAGCGGGCGCGCGCACGCCCGGGAACTGCTGGAGGCCGCGCGCACCGACGCGATGTCGTGAATCGTCACCGTAAGTGTGTTGCAGATGTGACGAAAGTTAACTTCTGGGGCTGAAGTTACGGCGCGCCTCCACCTCAACTTGAGGGTTGCCCGACAGAATCCGTGGAATGAAGATGTCAGCGCTGCTCTCGCGTAATGCCGGCTCCCGTCCAGGTGTCACGGGTACCGCCCGCGTCGACCGCGACATCGATCGGCTGCTTCGTCGCGTCGGTCCCGGCGACATCGTCGTGCTCGACGCCTTGGACCTCGACCGCATCACCGCCGACGCCCTCGTCGAGGCCGGTGTCGTCGCCGTCGTCAACGCCTCGCCGTCGATCTCGGGCCGCTACCCGAACCTGGGCCCGGAGGTGCTCGTCACCAACAACATCACGCTCATCGACGAGACGGGTCCCGAGGTCTTCAAGAAGGTCAAGGACGGCGCACGGATCCGGGTGCACACCGGCGGCGTATACGCGGGGGACCGCCGCATCGCCCTGGGCACCGAGCGTACCGACCAAGAGATCCACGAGATGATGCACGAGGCCAAGAGCGGACTCGTCGCGCACCTCGAAGCCTTCGCGGGCAACACCATCGAGTTCATTCGTAGCGAGAGTCCGCTGCTCATCGACGGCATGGGCATCCCCGACGTCGACGTCGACGTGAACCGCAGGCACGTCGTGGTCGTCGCCGAGGAACCCAGCGCGGCGGCCGACCTCAAGGGACTCAAGCCGTTCATCAAGGAGTACCACCCCGTGCTGGTCGGCGTTGGGACCGGAGCCGACGTCCTGCGCAAGGCCGGCTATCGGCCGCAGTTGATCGTCGGTGACCCCGAGTCGATGAGCGTCGAGGTGCTGCGATCCGGAGCCCAGGTGGTTCTGCCCGCGGACGCCGACGGCCACGCGAAGGGGCTGGAACGGATTCAGGACCTGGGCGTCGGAGCGATGACGTTCCCCGCCGCCGGATCGGCCGCCGACCTGGCACTGCTGCTGTGCGACCACCACGGGGCCTCGCTGATCGTCACGGCCGGACACGGGGCGAGCATCGAGGAGTTCTTCGACCGGTCTCGCCAACAGAGCAATCCCTCGACGTTCTTGACTCGGCTGAAGGTGGGCGAGAAGTTGGTCGACGCCAAGGCGGTCGCGACGCTGTACCGCAGCCGAGTGTCCGGCGGCGCGATCGCACTGCTCGTGATGGCCATGCTCATCGCCGTCATCGCCGCCCTGTGGGTAGCGCGTGCAGACACCGCGGTGCTGCAGTGGATCACGCACTACTGGTCCCAGTTCTCGCTCTGGGTGCAGGGCCTGGTCACCTGACCATCCGCCCATAGACCTCCTAGGAGGAGTGGTGATCTCTCTACGCTCGCATGCGATTTCACTGGCCGCCGTCTTTCTCGCCTTGGCCATCGGCGTCGCCCTTGGTTCGGGTCTGCTGTCCAACACGCTGCTCTCCGGGTTGCGCGACGACAAGCACGAACTGCAGAACCAGATCAACGGCCTCACCGACGAGAAGAACGCACTGAACGAAAAGCTCGGCGCAGCAGATGAATTCGATGCGGTGATGTCACCGCGGATCCTCCGTGACACTCTGACGGGCAAGGCGGTGGTGGTGTTCCGCACTCCCGATGCCCTCGACGACGACGTCGACGCCATCGGGCGCCTCGTCGGGGACGCCGGCGGAACCGTGTCCGGCACCATCGCCCTGAGCCAGCAGTTCGTCGACGCCAACGCCGCCGAGAAACTGCTGTCGGTGGTCAACTCGCCGATCGTGCCTGCGGGACGGCAGTTGAGCACCACGCTGGTGGATCAGGGCTCTCAGGCCGGCGATCTGCTCGGCATCGCCTTGCTCCGCGACAAGAACCCCGCCGTACCCGCGGTCGACGACACCCAGCGTGACACGGTGCTCGCCACCCTGCGCGACACCGGCTTCATCACGTACGGCTCCGAACGGATCGGCCTGGCCGACACCGCGGTGATCGTCACCGGTGGTGCCTTGGGCGACGGCGCTGGCAATCAGGGGGCGACGGTCGCGCGCTTCGCGGCGGGGCTGGCGCCGCACGGCGCGGGCACCGTCGTCGCCGGACGTGACGGATCGGCATCCGGAACGGCCGCGATCGCGGTGACCAGGTCCGACACCGCGCTCACCGGGGCCGTGAGCACCGTCGACGACGTCGACAGCCAGTCCGGGCGCATCACCTCCGTGCTGGCGCTGAACGACTTGATCGACGGCGGTCGGCCCGGCCAGTACGGAACGGGCCGCGGCGCGGCGTCAGTGACCGTCCAGCAATAGATCGGCCCACTCGCCAGCCACATCGGCGCGTCAACGACGGCATGTCGGTGTCGGTGTTAGGGTGAGATTCCGTGGGTCGGCAGGCCCCGAAACTAGGCCGGACCTAGATAAGCAAGCCCTGCCCCATTGCCACGGAGGTTGCTGTTGCCATCGTTACGCAAGCATCCGCAGACCGCGACCAAGCATCTCTTCGTCAGCGGCGGCGTCGCCTCCTCGCTGGGCAAGGGTCTGACCGCGAGCAGTCTCGGGCAGTTGCTCACCGCCCGCGGACTCCAGGTGACGATGCAGAAGCTCGACCCCTACCTCAACGTCGACCCGGGCACGATGAACCCGTTCCAGCATGGCGAGGTCTTCGTCACCGAGGACGGTGCGGAGACCGACCTCGATGTCGGACACTACGAGCGGTTCCTGGACCGGAACCTGTCCGGCTCCGCGAATGTGACGACAGGCCAAGTGTATTCGTCGGTGATCGCCAAGGAGCGGCGCGGCGAGTACCTCGGTGACACCGTCCAGGTCATCCCGCACATCACCGACGAGATCAAGAGTCGCATCCTCGCGATGGCGGAGCCCGACGCCCAGGGCAACCGGCCCGACGTGGTGATCACCGAGATCGGTGGCACCGTCGGTGACATCGAGTCGCTGCCGTTCCTCGAGGCCGCTCGACAGGTCCGGCACGAGGTGGGCCGGGACAACGTGTTCTTCCTGCACGTGTCGCTGGTGCCGTACCTCGCGCCGTCCGGCGAGCTGAAGACCAAGCCCACCCAGCACTCCGTCGCGGCGCTGCGCAGCATCGGCATCACGCCCGATGCGCTGATCCTGCGGTGCGACCGCGACGTGCCCGAGCCACTGAAGAACAAGATCGCGCTGATGTGCGACGTCGACATAGACGGGGTGATCTCGACACCCGACGCGCCATCCATCTACGACATTCCGAAGGTGCTGCACCGCGAGGAACTCGACGCGTACGTCGTGCGCAGGCTCAGCCTCCCATTCCGCGACGTCGACTGGTCGGAGTGGGACGACCTGCTCCGCCGCGTGCACGAACCGCAGGAGACCGTTCGGATCGCCTTGGTGGGCAAGTACATCGACCTGTCGGATGCGTATCTGTCCGTCGCCGAGGCGCTGCGCGCGGGCGGGTTCAAGCACCACGCGAAGGTCGAGATCCGATGGGTCGCCTCCGATGACTGCGAAACCGATGCCAGCGCCGCATCGGTGCTCGGCGACGTCCACGGCGTCCTGATCCCAGGAGGGTTCGGCATCCGGGGCATCGAGGGCAAGATCGGTGCCATCAAGTATGCCCGCAAGCAGGGGGTCCCGGTCCTTGGACTCTGCCTTGGCCTGCAATGCATCGTCATCGAGGCGGCGCGTTCCGTAGGCATCGACGGCGCCAACTCGGCGGAGTTCGATCCGAAGACGCCCGACCCGGTGATCGCGACGATGGCCGATCAGCGCGACGCGGTCGCCGGGGACGCCGACCTCGGCGGCACCATGCGACTGGGCGCATATCCCGCCGTGCTCGCACCGGGATCCATTGTGGCGCAGGCGTATCAGAGCACGGAGGTGTCCGAGCGTCATCGCCACCGCTACGAGGTGAACAACGCGTACCGCGACCGCATCGCCGAGAGCGGCCTGCGCTTCTCCGGGACCTCGCCCGATGGCCACCTGGTCGAGTTCGTCGAATACGCGCCGCACGTTCACCCATTCCTGGTGGGCACGCAGGCCCATCCTGAGCTCAAGAGCCGACCCACCCGGCCGCATCCGCTGTTCGTCGGCTTCGTCGGTGCGGCACTGGATTACAAGGCCGCCGAACGGTTGCCGATGGAGATCGCCGAACAGCGCGCCAACGGCGCCGACGAGCGCGTGCGCGAGGAGCTGACGTCTTCCCAACATGCCGATGGTGTCGGGCAGCGGCTGCAAGAGCCCGTGCGCCGTGGCTGAACACGACTTCGAGACGCTCTCCAGCGAGACCCTGTACGTCGGAAACATCTTCGCGCTGCGCGCCGACCAGGTACGCATGCCCGGCGGTCGGACCGCCCGGCGCGAGGTGGTCGAGCACTACGGTGCGGTCGCCGTCGTCGCAATGGACGAGAACAACAACGTCGCGATGGTCTACCAGTACCGGCATTCGGTGGGACGACGGCTGTGGGAGCTGCCCGCCGGCCTGCTCGACATCGCGGGTGAACCGCCAGCACTCACCGCCGCCCGTGAGCTCGAAGAGGAAGCCGGTCTGACGGCGCTCGACTGGGGCGTGCTGGTCGACGTGGTGTCGGCGGCGGGGTTCAGCGACGAATGCGTCCGGGTTTACCTCGCCACCGGCCTTGAGGACGTCGGCAGACCCGAGGCGCACGACGAGGAAGCCGATTTGAAGCTGGAGTGGTTCCCGTTGGCTGATGCGGTCAAGATGGTGCTCAGCGGCGAGATCGTGAATTCTCTTGCAGTGGCTGGCATTCTCGCCGCGCGGACCATCGACCGGGACGTGCAGGCACTGCGACCGGTCGACGCGCCGTGGCCCGACAAGCCGACCAGATTCGCCGCCAGGCAGGCCGCGCCGTGACGACTTTCCAGTCGGAACTCGGCACCCAACTTCAGGGCTACCTCGATCACCTGACCATCGAACGCGGCGTGGCCGCCAACACGCTCAGCTCCTACGGCCGGGACCTGCGCCGCTACACCACACACCTCGCGGAACGCGGCATCGACGATATAGGGGCGGTGACCGAAGCCGACGTCAGCGACTTCCTGGTGGCCCTGCGGCGCGGCGACCCGGACGCCGGCGCGCCACCGCTGTCGGCGGTCTCGGCCGCCCGCGCACTGATCGCGGTGCGAGGACTACACCGGTTTGCGACCGCGGAGGGACTCACCGAAGTCGACGTCGCGCGCGCGGTCAAGCCGCCGACGCCCAGCCGCCGGCTGCCGAAGAGTCTGACGCTCGACGAGGTTCTCGCCTTGCTCGACGGTGCGGGCGGCGACCGGGAGGCCGACGGCCCGCTGACGCTGCGCAACCGTGCACTGCTCGAATTGCTCTACTCGACGGGCGCTCGGATCTCCGAGGCCGTTGGACTGGACATCGACGACGTCGACACGCACTCGCGGTCGGTACTGCTGCGCGGCAAGGGCGACAAACAGCGGCTGGTCCCGATCGGACGCCCGGCGGTCAGCGCTCTCGAGGCCTACCTGGTGCGGGGGCGTCCCGACCTCGCGCGACGGGGCAAGGGCACCGCCGCGATCTTCCTCAACGCGCGCGGCGGCCGGCTCTCCCGCCAGAGTGCCTGGCAGGTGCTACAAGACGCGGCGGAGCGGGCGGGCATCTCCGCCGCGGTGTCACCGCACACCTTGCGGCACTCGTTCGCCACCCATCTGCTCGAAGGCGGTGCGGACGTCCGCGTCGTGCAGGAGCTACTCGGCCACGCATCGGTGACGACGACGCAGATCTACACGTTGGTCACCGTGTCGACGCTGCGCGAGGTCTGGGCCGGCGCGCACCCCCGCGCCCGCTAGTCATGTGCGAATCGCGACACGTCAATGTCGGCCGCCGGGTCTGCCGTACCAGACGTTCCGCTCCCGTTAAACTTGCCCGGATGTTCGCCAAGCCTGTGGATAGCCCGACCGGTAGCGTCCGCGCATGACCGAGGACGCGGGCGGTGCCGACGGCATCGGCCTGACCGGTCGTCCGACTCGGCCGATCCCGGAGCCCAAGCCGAAGAGCGTGCACGGTCCGGCGAAGGTCATCGCCATGTGCAACCAGAAGGGCGGCGTCGGAAAGACCACGTCGACGATCAACCTGGGCGCCAGCCTCGCGGAGTATGGCCGCCGGGTGTTGCTGGTCGACCTCGACCCGCAGGGCGCACTGTCGGCCGGGCTGGGCGTGCCGCACTACGAGCTGGAATACACGGTGCACAACCTTCTGATCGAGCCGCGTGTCTCGATCGACGACGTACTGATGAAGACCCGCGTCAAGGGCATGGACCTCGTGCCCAGCAACATCGATCTCTCGGCGGCCGAGATCCAGCTCGTCAACGAGGTCGGTCGGGAACAGTCGCTGGCGCGCTCCTTGCACCCGGTGCTGGACCGCTACGACTACGTGCTGATCGACTGCCAACCGTCACTGGGGTTGCTCACCGTGAACGGGCTGGCATGCGCGGACGGTGTCATCATCCCGACCGAGTGTGAGTACTTCTCGCTTCGCGGACTGGCCCTGCTGACCGACACCGTCGCGAAGGTGCACGATCGGCTCAACCCGAGACTGGAGATCAGCGGCATCCTCGTCACCCGGTACGACCCGCGGACCGTCAACTCCCGCGAGGTGATGGCCCGCGTCCTGGAGCGGTTCGGGGATCTGGTGTTCGACACGGTGATCACCCGAACGGTGCGCTTCCCGGAGACCAGCGTCGCAGGTGAGCCCATCACCACATGGGCGTCGAAATCCGCTGGCGCCCAGGCATATCGGTCGTTGGCATGCGAGGTCATCGACCGGTTCGGCGCGTGACCACCGAGCCGACACCGGACTCACCCCAGGCTGGCTTTCAAGTCCGGCTGAGCAACTTCGAGGGGCCGTTCGACCTGCTGTTGCAGTTGATCTTCGCTCACCGGCTCGACGTCACCGAGGTGGCGTTGCACCGGGTGACCGACGACTTCATCGCCTACACCAAGGCGATCGGCTCGCAGATGGGCCTCGATGAGACCACCGCGTTCCTGGTGATTGCCGCGACGCTGCTCGATCTCAAGGCCGCTCGCCTGCTGCCGTCCGGAGACGTGCACGACGAAGAGGACCTCGCGCTGCTCGAAGTGCGCGACCTGCTGTTCGCCCGGCTGCTGCAGTACCGGGCGTTCAAGCACGTGGCGGAGATGTTCGCCGAACTCGAAGCTGCCGCGCTGCGCAGCTACCCGCGCTCGGTGTCGCTGGAAGATCGGTTCTCCGACCTGCTGCCCGAGGTCATGTTGGGGGTGGACGCGCAGAGCTTCGCACAGATCGCGGCGACGACGTTCACGCCGCGACCCGTGCCGACCGTTGGCACCGAGCACCTCCATGAAGCCGGGGTGTCGGTGCCAGAGCAGGCGCAACGATTGCTGACGCTGCTGGAGCACCGCGGCGTCGGACAGTGGGCGACGTTCTCCGACCTGGTGGCCGACTGCGAGGGTGCGATCGAGATCGTCGGTCGATTCCTGGCGCTACTCGAACTGTTTCGGGCCCGGGCGGTAGCATTCGACCAAGTAGAACCGCTTGGTGTGCTGCAAGTTTCGTGGACCGGAGATCGGCCGACCAGCGAGCACTTGGCCACCGCGGTGGAAGAAGACTCATGACTGAAGACATCTCGGACGACATCGCGCAGGACCTGGATCTGGGCATCGACGTCGCAGAGCCCCCGGAGATGGAGGACGCCGAGCTCGGTGCCACCCTCGAGGCCCTGCTGTTGGTGGTGGACACCCCGGTGCCCGTGGAGTCACTCGCGGTGGCCATCGAACAACCCGCCTACCGCGTGGAGGCGAAGCTGAGGCTGATGTCCGACGAGCTCGCCGCCCGCGACAGCGGGATCGAGCTGCGCGAGGCAGGCGGCGGCTGGCGCATGTACACGCGTGCGCGTTACGCACCGTACGTCGAGCGGCTCCTGCTCGACGGGGCCCGGTCGAAGCTGACCCGGGCGGCACTGGAGACGTTGGCCGTGGTCGCCTACCGGCAGCCGGTGACCCGGGCGCGGGTCAGTGCGGTGCGCGGCGTGAACGTCGATGCGGTGATGCGGACGTTGTTGGCCCGCGGGCTGATCACCGAGGCCGGCGTCGATCCCGACTCCGCCGCGGTGACGTTCGCGACCACCGAACTGTTCCTCGAGCGGCTGGGGCTGACGTCCCTCGTCGACCTGCCCGACATCGCGCCGTTGCTGCCGGACGTCGACGTGATCGACGACATCACCGAATCACTTGGCGACGAGCCCCGTTTCGTGAAACTCGGCGGGGCCCCGGCATCGGAGCACCCGCTGTCCTTCGACGTGGACAAGGACTGATGTGACCGAAGGAACTGACGGTGTCCGCCTGCAGAAGGTGTTGTCGCAAGCCGGTATCGCGTCGCGGCGGGTCGCCGAGCGGATGATCCGCGACGGTCGCGTCGAGGTCGACGGGGTCGTCGTCACCGAACTCGGCACCCGCGTCGATCCAGATGCTTCGGTGATTCGCGTGGACGGCGCCCGGATCCAAGTGGACGACACGATGGTCTACCTGGCGATCAACAAGGAGCGCGGGATGCATTCGACGATGACGGACGACCGCGGGCGGCCGTGCGTGGGCGACCTCGTCGAACATCGGGTCAGGGGTAACAAGAAGCTGTTCCACGTCGGGCGGCTCGACGCCGACACCGAGGGGCTGTTGTTGCTGACCAATGACGGGGAGCTGGCCCACCGCTTGATGCACCCCTCCTACGAGATCCCGAAGACCTACCTGGCCACGGTGAAGGGCTCCGTGCCAAGGGGATTGGGCCGCAAGCTGAAGGACGGCGTCGAGCTCGACGACGGACCCGCGCGGGTCGATGACTTCGCTCTGGTGGACGCCGTGCCCGGCAAGTCCCTGGTGCGTGTCACGCTGCACGAGGGCCGCAAGCGCATCGTGCGCCGCATATTGAAGGAGGTCGGGTTTCCGGTCGAGGAACTAGTGCGCACCGACATCGGCACGGTGACGTTGGGGGAGCAGCGGCCGGGGAGCATCCGGGTGTTGACGCGCAAGGAGATCGGCGAACTGTACAAGGCGGTCGGGCTGTGAACGGGGCGCTGACGATCGCCGTCGACGGACCGGCGGGTACGGGAAAGTCCTCGGTCTCAAGGGGTTTGGCACGGGCGCTGGAAGCGCGCTACCTGAACACCGGTGCCATGTACCGGATCGTGACGTTGGCCGTACTGCGCGCCGGTGTCGACGTCACCGACGCCGACGCGATCGGAAAGCTGGCTCCGCAGGTGGATCTGGCCGTCGGGTTCGACCCCATCGAAGACCAGGCCTACCTTGGCGGGGAAGACGTCTCGGTCGAGATCCGCGGCGACGCGGTGACAGCCGCGGTGTCGGCCGTGTCAGCGGTGCCTGCCGTGCGGGCGCTGCTCGTCGAACGTCAGCGCGAACTAGCCGGCGGGATCGGGAGCGTCGTCGTCGAGGGACGTGACATCGGGACGGTCGTGCTGCCGGACGCGGACGTCAAGGTCTTCCTGACCGCGTCGGCCGAGGAACGGGCGCGCCGGCGCAATGACCAGAACATCGCCGCCGGACTGGGTGACGACTACGCCGCCGTACTGGCCGACGTGCGACGGCGCGACCACCTGGACTCCACCCGGGCGGTGTCGCCGTTGCGGGCCGCCGAGGATGCGCTCGTCATCGACAGCAGCGACATGACCGAGTCCGAGACCATCGCCGTCCTACTCGACCTGGTCGAGCAGCGCGCCGGGGCAAGGCGATGAGCGCTTGCGCGAAGAGCAGAAGGCACCGATGAGCGCTTGCGCGAAGAGCAGAAGGCACCGATGAGCGCTTGCGCGAAGAGCAGAAGGCACCGATGAGCCCGCCTGAATCTGACGGCACCTGGGTCGACGAGAACGACTGGCAGATCGACGGAGACGCCGTCGCGGCCGACCTCGAGGAGGAGTTCGCGCCGCCGCCGGTGGTCGCGGTCGTCGGACGACCCAACGTTGGCAAGTCGACGCTCGTCAACCGCATCCTCGGACGGCGCGAGGCCGTCGTACAGGACATCCCCGGCGTCACCCGAGACCGCGTGTCGTACGACGCCAACTGGTTGGGCCGCCGCTTCATGGTCCAGGACACGGGCGGCTGGGAACCCGATGCCAAGGGGTTGCAGCAGTTGGTTGCCGAGCAGGCATCGGTGGCGATGCGCACGGCGGACGCCATCATCTTGGTCGTCGACGCGGTTGTCGGTGCCACGTCGGCGGACGAGGCGGCGGCCAAGCGGTTGCAACGCTCGGGCAAGCCGGTGTTCCTCGCTGCCAACAAGGTGGACAACGAACGGGTTGAGGCCGAGGCGGCCACGCTGTGGTCGCTAGGGCTGGGCGAACCGCATCCGGTCAGCGCGATGCACGGCCGCGGGGTCGCCGATCTGCTCGACGCAGTCATCGAGGTGCTGCCTACGGCGTCCGAAATTGGTTCCGGCGCAGGGGGACCCCGACGGGTGGCGTTGGTCGGCAAGCCGAACGTGGGCAAGAGTTCGCTGCTGAACCGGCTGGCGGGTGACGAACGCTCGGTCGTGCACGACGTCGCAGGCACCACCGTCGACCCCGTGGACTCGTTGATCGAACTCGACGGCAAGACATGGCGTTTCGTCGACACCGCCGGTCTGCGCCGGAAGGTAGGGCAGGCCAGCGGGCACGAGTTCTACGCCTCGGTGCGCACGCACGGCGCCATCGACGCCGCCGAAGTCGTCATCGTTCTGATCGACGCTTCGCAGCCGTTGACCGAACAGGACCAACGGATCCTGACGATGGTGATCGAGGCGGGTCGGGCGTTGGTGCTGGCGTTCAACAAGTGGGACCTGATTGATGAGGATAGGCGGTACCTGCTCGACCGGGAGATCGACCTCGGCCTGGCACAGGTGCAGTGGGCGCAGCGGGTCAACATCTCGGCCAAGACCGGACGCGCGGTGCAGAAGCTGGTGCCCGCACTGGAGGGCGCACTCGAATCGTGGGATGCCCGCATCCCGACCGGACGGCTCAACACGTTCTTCAAGGAGATCGTGGCCGCGACGCCGCCGCCGGTGCGCGGCGGCAAGCAACCCAGGATCCTGTTCGCCACCCAGGCGGCGGCGCGCCCGCCCACCTTCGTGTTGTTCACCAGCGGCTTCCTGGAGGCCGGATACCGGCGTTTCTTGGAGCGCCGACTGCGTGAGACGTTCGGTTTCGAGGGCAGCCCGATCAGGATCAATGTGCGGGTCCGCGAGAAACGCGGAGCGAAGCGGTAGCGGAGCGACCATGGATGCGGAGCGAAGCGCTAGCGGAGCGACCATGGATGCGGAGCGAAGCGCTAGCGGAGCGGACGAATCGACCATCGAGGCTGCGTTGGCGGCGACGCCTTCTCGCACTTCTGCGCCGTGAGCGCCGGATCGATGCCGAGCAACGCGGCAATGGAGCGATTTCGGCGGGTACCGGTGACCCGATAACGTTCTTGTAGTGCCCGTCCTCGACATGATTCTGATCGCGCTGGCGGGCGTGGGCGCGGGCGCGATCAACGCAGTCGTCGGCTCCGGCACACTCATCACGTTCCCCACGTTGGTGGCGCTGGGGTATCCGCCCGTCACGGCGACGATGTCGAACGCGGTCGGCCTGGTGGCAGGGGGCGTATCGGGCACCTGGGGCTACCGACGGGAATTGCGAGGCCAGGGCGACCGGCTGCGCTGGCAGGTGCCTGCGTCCTTCCTCGGGGCAGGCGTCGGTGCGTGGCTCCTGCTGCATCTACCGGAGAAGGTGTTCGTAACGGTCGTCCCCGTGCTGCTCATCGGGGCGCTGCTGCTCGTGGTCTTCGGACCGCGGATTCAGGCGTGGGCGCGTCAGCGCGCGGAGGATGCCGGTCGTTCGGCCGACCACGTGTCATCCGGCCGGATGGCGGCGTTGGTCGGCGCGACGTTCGCGGTCGGCGTGTATGGGGGTTATTTCACGGCGGCACAAGGCATTCTGCTGATCGGCGTCATGGGCGCATTGTTGCCGGAGGACATGCAGCGGATGAACGCGGCCAAGAACCTGCTGTCGCTCGTCGTGAACGTCGTGGCGGCGGTGGCGTACACGCTGGTGGCGTTCGACCGGATCAGCTGGCTGGCGGCCGGGCTGATCGCCGTCGGCTCGCTCGTCGGCGGGTTCCTCGGCGCGCACTACGGACGCAAGCTGTCACCGAATGCGCTTCGGGTCATCATCGTAGTGATCGGGCTCATCGGGCTGTATCGACTGCTGAACGTATAAGCAACCAGACCACGCCCGTGGCGGTTGGGATCGCGGGCCATGGCTGCGGTAGGCTCACGTGCTGCTGCCGGCGATCCCGGCAGCGCCGCGGGCTGTGGCGCAGCTTGGTAGCGCACTTGACTGGGGGTCAAGTGGTCGCAGGTTCAAATCCTGTCAGCCCGACCATTGAAAACCCGCTCTGACCTGCGTCGGAGCGGGTTTCCTACGCTAGTTTTCCTTACTGGTGTGTGGCAGTGGGCCAGCAGTGTCCCAAGCGGCCGTGAGTAGGCCGTACGACAGTCGTTGTTCGAACGCCGACACCACACTCGCACACTCGCCTCTGACGACGACTCCCAAATTCGCGAACGAAATCATCAAGCAGCGGTCGGTGTGAAGTGGGGTCGTCGGCGTCGAACTCCTTGGTGTAGACGGCGGCCGCCGAGGCGCGAAGCGCTTTGCTCGCCGCGTCAAGATCATGGAGCCGCGGGCGCGAGGATTCGGCTCAGCCGCACTGGAGCAGAATACCGGGATCAACAGTCGATTTGACCGCGCACGAAGGGACGCAATAATTGCCCGCTGTAGATCTACCAGTACTCCGTGATCAGCAGGCTGGAAGGCGACGCGACACCACGATCAGGATGCCACCGCCGCGCCGACCATGACCGTTGCTATCAACTCAAGTTCATGTCGCGCGAGACCGACTCCCAACTGCGAAGTTCGGCTTGGACGCGGTGTAGGTGCTCGTCGATCGCGTCGACGGCGTCATCACCCAACGCCAGCCGCAGTGGAGCGCGTTCGCTGTCGATGGCGTTGAGGATCGCTGCGGCCGCCTTGGCGGGATCCCCGGGCTGGCTGCCGTCGACGCCTTTGATCATGGCGCGGGTGGGGCCCACTGTGTCGGCGTAGTCGTCTATCGGGTGACTCTCCACCAGGCCGGCCCCGGAGAAACCGGTGCGGAAGGCTCCGGGCTCAACGATCAGCACCCGAATCCCCAGCGGACCGACTTCGGCGGCGAGTGCCTCTGAGTAGCCTTCCAGCGCGAACTTTGTGGCGCAGTACGCCGAAAAGCCCGGCGCTGTGACTTGGCCTCCGTAGGAGGACATTTGCACAATCGTCCCGCTGCGGCGGTTTCGCATGCCGGGCAATACGGCGCGGGTCAACGCGGCAGGACCAAAAAAATGTAACTCGAACAACTCCCTGAGCTCTTGTTCGGTGGTCTCCTCTACGGCGCCGACCTGGCCGCGGCCGGCGTTGTTCACCAGCACGTCGATGCGCCCATAGCTGGCTTCGACATCGGCGATCGTCCTTTCTACGGCGGCGATGTCGGTGACGTCGAGGCGGACTGCCTCGATCCGGCCCGGGTGTGCGCTCACCACATCGTCGAGCTGTTCGGGGTGCCGGCCGGCCGCCACGACGACGTCTCCGGCGGTGGCCGCCGCCACGGTGATCGCGTGGCCGAAGCCACTTGTCGCGCCGGTGATCAACCACACACGGTTGTTACGGGCTGGGCTGCTCATCTATCTATCTCCTCGTCGTTGTTCTTGTTTCGGACGCTCACGACACTGGACCCCTCAGATGGTGTGCGTCTCGGCCGTCTGCACCGAATCACGCTGGGACCGGAAACCGCTCGAGCCGACACGTCCCAGTTCGCCGGCGTTGCGAGACGAGCAGCTCGATGCGGCAACCCAGTGGTGCGGTGCGGCGTCGCCAGATTGGAGACCAGGTAGTGCAGGTCATCAGGCTCCGCGTCGTTCGGAAGTTTCGTCAAAGTAGATCCGCCAGACCCACGGAACCTCGCTGCGTCTCGACAGCAGCGCCACAACCTTGTCACGATTAGTGCCGACTGGCAGGGTTCACACGATGCAGCTTGAACGGTTGCGCTCGTCAAACCGCATCGAGACGCACTGGGACACAACGTAGTTCGATCCATGTGCGACGGGCTATGGGCATCGAGTGGCCTCACATCATATTCCGTTAACCCAACGCGGCCACGAAGTTCAGACTCAGTTTCGTGTGGCGCTGTCAACCGCGCGCCTGTCCATGACGCGCTGCGCCACTTCGGCGAGCTGGATGTTTGGGCGTCGTGGGACAGCTGGCGAAGCAATCGCAAACGCGCGGACATCGTCGATCTTCTCCATAGTGATGCCCCGGCTGCGCCGATGCGGTCGCGCGTCGACACGCCGACTGAGCTGATCGCCTTCGCGGCTCACCAGGATCGCCGCTGCGGGAGGCGCGTGTTGACCTGGGGGCAGGATCGCCGTGGCTCCAGGCGGCGGCGCTGGTGACTGGCTACTCTGGCACGGTGAGTCGGACACGTCGAAGCGCCGCAATTGGCACCGCACCGCGCGCGGTGCGGTTGGTAGTGGGGTGCCTTCCCTGTTTGGGCGGGGTGGCACCCGCCCCTCCGCACCGATGTCAACGTGTGCAGCGGTTGGGACGAAGCAGCTGACTGATTAGGATGTTCGCTACCGGGTAGCCCATCGGGGAACGCCGCAGGCAGCGGCGGTCCGGAAGGCACCATGAGCAATACCGACCACGATAAGAATGAGGGACCCGGCAAGCACGAACTCGGTGAAGACACCGAGAGACCGGCAGGCACTGTGGACGAGGACGCCAACCCACCGTTGACCGATCCCGATGACCCCACCACCGGCAACATTGACGCAGCGGTGCCCCTCGGCAACGCGCCAACCGACACCGACACCGATATCGAAGGTGAAGACGCCAGGCTGATGGGCCCCTCGGGCAACTAACGTCCAGCAGGCACCGCGCCTCACCAAAATCGAGTCCTGGCTAACAGCGTAAAAGGCTGTCTTACTTACATGTCAATCCGGTAATCTCACATTAGTCTGCTGTCCAGCTAAGACCCAGCATGCGGGCATAAGAGAGGTCCGGTCGGTCGGAAGCTTCACCAGCCCAAAGCGAGCCCGCTCCTCCCCGGTGCGGCGTCGGTGGCGTCACGAAGGTGCTCACGGAAACGCCGACAGCCGCAACTGCCTCGAATGTCTCGCCCGCACGAAGCGGAACCAAAGCGTCCGCAACACGGGCGCCACTCCCATCGAAGACCGGTTGGCCATACCCGCGATACGTGTCCAGAACCACGTTGGCGTCCCCGAACTGCGGCAGACGAATTGTCCGCGCGAACTTGTCGTCGTCGAAACTGATCTGCCTTAGGTGGTGCTCAACGATGTCCTTAAAAACATGTTGCCCAGACCGCGGCACGATGAGATGTTTAACCACCCAGTCGTCCCGGCTGCCTTTTCCAGAATGTTGCGCGAAGTCCCACAACACTTCCGCGCCATCGGTGTACAGGTCGCGCGAAGCTAAGGCGTGTGAACCGACATTCTGCACAAGCCAGTCAATAGACGGTCGTATCCTCTGCATCGGCACGCCAGCACGACCGAAAGCATTGAGTACGTACGCCTCTGCTATGCCAACGAACGGCAGCGTGGCCGATCCGCGCAGGACTTGTGGCACCGCGGTGATGATGGGCTCGCCCTTGACCACGGTTTAGGCTGAGGGTCGCCGCTCATAGCCGTGGGCCCAGTTGCCAGGGTTGACCGAGGCACAACGAGGTGTTTGGCAGCGTGAAGCTCATCGCAACAGGTAGTCGCCGAACGCTTGAATAGAGGCGTGTGTCGCCGTAGCTTGTGGGCAAAGTCTTCACACAGTTCGAGCGAAGGTCGTGATGTTATTTCCTCCAAACTAACCCCCAAATTTGAGATGGCGCAGGCGCATTACGACCTGTCTGACGAGTTCTTCCGGCTTTTCCAGGACCCGACGCAGACCTACAGCTGTGCGTACTTCGAGCGGGAGGACATGACCCTCGAAGAGGCACAGCTCGCGAAGATTGACCTGTCCCTCGGCAAGCTGGGTCTGGAGCCGGGGATGACGCTGCTCGATATCGGCTGCGGCTGGGGCGCCTGTATTAACCGGGCCCTCGACAAATACGACGTCAACGTCATCGGTATGACGCTGAGCAAGAACCAGGCCGCCCATGTTCAGTCGCTTCTCGACAAGAACCCGAGCAAGCGCTCGAAGTCGGTCCAGTTGCGTGGCTGGGAAGAATGGGAAGGCAAGGTTGACCGGATCGTGTCGATCGGCGCGTTCGAGCACTTCAATTTCGACCGCTACGACGAGTTCTTCGACATCACCTATAAGTCGATGCCGGCTGACGGAGTGATGCTGCTGCACACCATCACCGTCTTGACTGCCAAAGAGATGACCGCAAAGGGTTTGCCACTGACCTTCGAGTTGGCCCGCTTCACCAAGTTCATGCTCACCGAGATTTTCCCCGGCTGTCGGCTCCCAACACTCGATATGGTGCCAGACCATGCCGCTAAGGCCGGCTACACCTGCACCCGCATCCAGCAGTTGCAGTCACACTATTGCAAGACCTTGGATATGTGGTCGGCGGCGCTGAAGGAACATAAGGAAGAGGCCATAGCGCTACAGGGTGAAGAAGTGTACAACCGCTATGACAGATACCTGAGTGGATGCGCGAAGCGGTTCCACGAGGGCTACCTCGATATCGCCCAGTACACTCTGGAGAAGTAACCGGTGCGCGAAGTTGCTGGATACTCTCAAGGCGGGTTTGGTTCTTCGTCGCACTCGCTTTAGCGGTACTGGCCGTGGTGGCAGTGTATGAAGCGCGATAGAGAAGCTGGCCAGCCTGCCGCTGACCCGGATCGCGCAATGAACGCGCCAGATCCGTCGCCCAATTCACTATCCAGGGTCGTCGACCTGGGGCCGTCCGCATTAAGGTCAAACACCTTGTGGATATGGAGTGTTACTCGGTGGAGACGATTTGTCCGTCGTCGCTGGCGGTAGTGGTTGTTAAGTGAGTGTGTGTCTGAAATCGGGATCGGTGCCCACGGGTTACCCACATTCGCGGGATGTTTGAGCCGCGGCTCTCCAATGGACGTATTTGAACGGCTTGCGCGGGCGCCTCGGGTGCTCCTGGCAACTTCCCACCTTGCAAGAGCGGCGACCAGCATTGGCGTACTCGGTGGTGATCTCGGCCGAGACGCCATCGACAGCCCGCGCAGGCATTTCTTATCTGAAGCACCCAGGGTGTTTCGCGGGCAGTTTTCGTGAGTCAAGTCGTCCTCTTCATCGCCGAGGGTCGAGTAGTCTCCCAAACGCAGACGATCGGTCGCACCGGAGTCAGGCAGGCGCCATGGACCTTCCGCTTCTCCTCGCAGGCCCGATACTGCGGCGTGTCGAGCCCGGACTGGTCGCGGTGCAGGTGTTCCTTAGCCAGGCGGCCACCGTCAGGCTCGACGTCTACGAGGGCGCGGTCGCCTTCGACACCACCAACCCCGTCTTCGCCAGCAGCTCCCAGGCGCCCGACCCGAACGCGGCACCACCGCGTCCGAACGAGGCCACGATCAGGATCGGCGACAAGCTGCATGTCGCCGTGGTCACCGCGAGGATCCCACCCGCGTCCGCCAAGATCTTCCAGCCCGACTTCACCTACTCCTACAACGTCACCTTCACAGTCGGCAGCACGAAGACGACCCTCGCCGACCTCGACTTGCTGAAGGAGCACACCGTCAGCGGCGTCACCTGCGAGCCGCTGGGCTACCGCGACCGCATCCTGCCCAGCTTCGCCTTGCCACCCAGCAACCTCGACGACCTCCAGATCGCCTATGGCTCCTGCCGGCGTCCGCTCTACGACGACGGCGACGCCCTCGCCTGGCTCGACGAGTACCAGGCCGAACGGGTCGCCGACCCGCGCTCCCGCGTCCACCAGCTCTTCCTCGGCGGCGACCAGATTTACGCCGACGACGTGGCCACCATCCAGATGCTGCGGGTCGCCGAGCTCGGCATCGAGTTGATCGGCAAGGACGGATCGGGCGTCCCGTTCGAGCGGGTCAAGGTCGACCACGTCCTCGCGCGCACCGGTGCCGATACCTGACCCGATGGACCCGCTCCCGGCCTACACACCAGAATCCGCCGTCGAGACCGCATCGAAGGGCGACCTGCCGGCTGGCCTCGACAGCTTCGCCCTCGGCGGGTCGTACCCGCTCGTCGGACGCCTCGGCCTGACCACCCGCAGCGCACAGTTCACCAGCGAGGACGGCGACAACCACCTGATCTCCCTCGGTGAGTTCGCCGCCACCTACCTGATGGCCTGGTCGCCAGCCTGCTGGGGCCTCGACTGTGCCCGGCGCGGAGAAGCTGGCCTCCGTCGGTGCCACGTCGGGCTCTCCGATGAGCTGGCTCGACACCCTCGCCGACACCGAGGACGTGCTGTTCCCCGCGCCGGTCTACCCCGAGCGCGTCCCGCAGTTCCTCTACGACACCAAGGCGAAGATCGAAGAGCGGGCCGAGAAAGCCAACAAGCTCACGCCGGCCAAGCGGGCCCAGGCTCGGCGCCACAGCCAGCGGGTGCACCGGGAGTTCCTGCGCGGCCTCGGCAAGGTGCAACGCGTCCTGGCGAACACCCCGACCTACATGATCCTCGACGACCACGACGTCACCGACGACTACTTCCTCAACCCGCTGTGGCGCCACCGGGTTCTGCACACCGCCCTCGGTCAGTCGATCCTCACCAACGCCATGCTCGCCTACGCCCTGTTCCAGGACTGGGGCAACGACCCGCGCCGCTACGACGTGCACACCACGCCCGACCATCCCGAGCTGGGCGGCCAGCTCCCCGGCGACCTGCTCGACCGTGCCACCGAGCTGTTCCCGGTCGGCCAGCCCGGGCCCACGCGAGGCGGCGTTCACCGCGATCAGCCGCATGTTCGGTCACGACCTCGACAACACCGCCACCGGCGACGGCCGGTTCGCCGCGGTCCGCCCGCCGATCGCGTGGCACTTCAGCATCGACGGCCCCAAGCACCGCGTCGTCGCCCTCGACAACCGGACGCGGCGCAGCTACGTCGCTGAAATCGGGCCGCCCGGCAACGTGTCGGCGGACGCGCTGGTCGACCAGCTGCCGCGTCCGCCGCTGACCGTCGGCCAAGAAGTCCTGGTGGTCATCGCCCCGCTGCAGGTGATCGGGCCGCCCGTCCTCGATGAGATCGTCGGACGCGCGATCTATCGCATCTTCGATCTGGTCCACGCCACCGAACTCACCGACCCGGCGCTGGACACCGGCAGCCGCCGCATGCCGGGCACCAACCCCGACGCCCTCGAGACCTGGTCGTTGGACGCGATCACATACGAGCACCTGCTGGGCCGGCTAGCCGAGCACCAACGGGTCGTGCTGCTGTCCGGCGACGTGCACAACGCCGCGTCCAACCTGATGAGCTACTGGCGCGGCAACCAGACCCAACCCGCCCGCATCGCCCAGTTCACCTCCAGCGGCTTCAAGAACGTCATGCCGGTCTACCTGCGGTCGCTCGACCGCAGCGCGATGCTGCTGCAGGAACTGCTCCGGGCCAAACTCGGCGTCGAGCGGCTCGGCTGGACCCGGCCGGACGCCGACCTGGTGCTGCTGCCTGGCGGACGCACCGAGGACGACCTCGTTGCGACGACCCGAGCGAAGTACCTCCGCAGCCCGGTGCTGCTGCCCACCTGGGGCTGGCCCGACGACACCCCAGAGGGCGCCGACCCCCCTGACGATGCGGCGAAGTCCCGGCTCAACCTGGTCAAGCCGCCCGACTGGCGCTGGCGCGTGACGCCCCTGCTGGACGAGCGCAAGGACGCCGACCGTCCCTCACCGATCCGCCCCACGCCGCTGGACGACGCCCTGATCGAGACCCAGCTGAACGATCCGTCCACGGCGTTCGCCGCGATGCAGGCCGTCGCCGCCCGGCACCAGGCCGCGCTCGACCGCATGCGCAACACCCGGCAGATGATGTTCCGCTCGAACTTCGGCATCTGCCGATTCGAGACCACCGCCGGAGGCACCATCACCGCCGTCGGCGAGGTGTACACGTCGGCGGTCGACCCGGAGACCCAGCTGCCGGTGATGGACGCCTACATGGTGCACCGTGCCCCGCTCGGGCCCGAGGACGAGAATCCGCCCACCGACCTGCGCGCCACCGTGTTGTCGAAGGTGCCGATCCCGGAGCCCCAGCCGTGAGCGCCGGCGCGCTGCTGCGCCGTCTCGCCAGCGAGATGGTCGAGTTCGTCACCTCCAGTGGCGACCTGCTCGCGCACGACGGCGCCCGGGACGCGGTGCTGGCCGACCTCGGCGCCGCCCCGGATGTCGTCACCGGCAAGCTGGTGCTGCCGGAGGCGCCGCTGGCAGCGATCAAGGAGTACCGCGACAACGTCAACGCCGACACCCAGGCCGACATCGAGGCGGCCGGCAACCTGGCGATCCTTCTCAACGCGGTGATCGACCAGATCGAGTCCTGGCAGGGCACCGACTGGGCCGGACGCGGCGACACGTTCGTCAACGGCCTGCTCGACGTGCTCGGCAGCAACTACGTGCGCCGACGGATGCCGACGTGGTTTCTGCTGATGCAGGCAATTTCGATCACCAGCGAACTCACCGGCTCCCTCGCACCCGGGGAGCACGCGCACACCCGGTTCCTGAACGCGTTCCGCACGATCTTCTCCTTCATCTGGAACCCCGGACGCACCCTCGATGACCTGGACGACACCCATCCGGACGCCTCGGGCAGCACCCTCGAACACCGCGCGTGACACGTCGTTCCTGGTGGTGGACGGACTGATCCGCGGTGTTCTGGCGGCGATCGCCGTCGTCGACCAGACCAAGGACCCCGACGCCGAGAACATGCTCGGCGACGTCATCGTCGGTTGGGACTCGGCCGCCCTCGACGTCGACGCGCCCGCCCGGCCCACCGCGGCCGACGTGCTCAGCGGCCGGATGGTGTCGGCGGCACTGCGCCACGACGGCAACGAGGTCTCCGAGCAGCTGCGGCTCACCTCGATGTACCTGCCGCGGCGGCTGGGTACACCGTCGCGTCCGCACCAGCTGTTCCTCGCCCTCGGTGGCAGCTTCACCCTCGATGAGGTGCTGAACCCGGACGACACCGACAACGCCACCTGGCGGTTCCGGGTCAACATCCGCAGTGACGCCGGTGCCGCCCTGCTGATCAGCGGAGACGGCGTCGAGGCCAACGCGGAGGCGGGCAACACCTCGGTGTCCGTCGGCTGGGCGGGCGTCCCCGGCGAGACCGGCATCAGCTACGCCCTGCCACACGACACCGGCACCCGGCTCGAGCTCGGCGAGGTGGGCTTCGTGATCACGCTCTCCGGCACCGGCGCCCGGGTGCTGTTCCGGCTGGACCAGTCGGCGCTGGTGGTCGACTCCGAGGACAAGGACGGCTTCATCCGCAAGCTGCTCGGCGGGCGTCCGTACAAGAAGACGTTCTCTCTCGGCCTCGGCTACGACGCCGAGCTCGGCTTCATCCACGAAGTGCACACGCCCTCGAAGGACTCCACCGCCCAACCGGCCTTCGACTCCTCCGGGCCGGCCGGGCCGCCCGACCTGGAATCGACCCTGCCGCTCGGCGGCGGCAGCACACTGGGCATCAACGTGCACGAGGTGGTGCTGCGGGTCGCCTGGCGCTCGACCGATGCGGAGCCCAACTCCGGTTGGGCGGTCGTCGCTCGGCGCGCTGATCTCGTTCAGCACTCAGGTCGGGCCGGTGTACGCGCGGGTCGACGGGCTCGGCCTGCAGGTCAGCGTCGACACCATGACACTGCAGAAGGACCGGAACCTCGGCGTCATCAACGCCTCGGTCGACGCGACGCGCCCGACCGGCATCGCCCTCGACCTGCAGACCGGCCCGGTCAGCGGCGGCGGCGCCATCCAGTTCGACCCGGCCACCGGCGACTACGCCGGCGCGCTGATGCTGCGGGTCGGCAAGCGGATCACCATCACCTGTCTCGGCCTCGCGTCCACGAAGGACCGCGAAGGCAACCCGCTCACCTCCTTCATCCTGATCGGCACGGTGGAGCACCTCGGCCTGACCGCCGGCTTCGTCACCTTCGACGGGTTCGGGCTGCTGTACGCGTCCGATCGCACCCTGAACGTCGCCGCGGTGCGCGCCGCGCTGCCCTCAGGGCAGCTGCAAGCACATCCTGTTCCCGGCCGACCCGCTGAAGCACCTGCCGGAGATGGTCTCGGCGCTGCGCAGCTTCTTCCCTCCGAAAGAGGGCGTGCACATTTACGGGTTCCTGCTGAAGCTCACCTTCGGCAGCCTGCCGCTGCTGCGCGCCGACCTCGCGCTGATGCTGGAGACCGACGACCACTCCGACTCCAGCCGGCTGCTGGTGCTCGGACGGGTGTCGTCGATCCTGCCGCAGGAGAAGAACCCGCTGGTCACGCTGAACCTCGACGTGGTGGGCGTGTACGACCTCGCGACCGGCTCGGCTGCCCTGGACGCGGTCTTGTACGAGTCGAAGTTGTGCGGACGGTTCGTGCTCACCGGCGCCGCGGCCTTCCGCCGCGAGCCCGGGATCGGGTTCGCGCTTGCCATCGGCGGGTTCAACCCGCGGTTCAGCCCGCCCGCCAACTTCCCGGCGGTGCCCCGCGTCACCGTGGCGCTGTCCACCGGCGACAACCCGAAGCTGATCATCGAGGCCTACCTCGCGATCACGCCGAACACCCTGCAGTTCGGGGCCAAGGCGTCCCTGTACGCGGCCGCGTACGGGTTCAGCATCCAGGGCTACATCGGTTTCGACGTCCTGGTGCAGTTCTGGCCTCCGCACTTCATCGCCGACTTCGCCGCCGGCGTCGAGCTCAAACGCGGCTCCCGGAACCTGTTCAAGGTGGACCTGAAGGGCACCATCGAGGGCCCGCTGCCGTTGCGTGTCGCCGGACGTGCCACCTTCTCGATCCTGTGGTGGGACTACACCGTTGGCTTCGACAAGACCCTCATCGGCGGCGACGCCTCGGTCGTCACCGAGGCGCTCGACGTGCTCACCGAACTGCTGGGACGCCTCGCCGACCCGCGGAGCTGGCGTACCGAGCTGCCGCCCGCGCTCACCCAGCTTGCCGGCGTTCGCACCGCTCCCCGCGCCGACGTCCTGCAGCTGCACCCGCTGGGCCGGCTCGTGGTGCAGCAGGGGCTGGTACCGCTGAACATCGACCGCGACATCGACCGCATCGGCGCGTTCGTGCCGCGCTCCGCCCGCCGGTTCGCCATCACGCACGCAACCATCGGCGGCGCGCGGCGCGGGCACCGTGCCGGTCGGCGACGAGTTCCCCGACAGCCAGTTCTTCGACATGACGGACGCCGAGCGCCTCGCCGCCCCCGGCATGGTGGTGCGCGAGGCGGGCGTCAGCTTCGGCAATGACGCCTACACGTCCGACGCCTCGGCCGGGGTGCCGGCGCCGTTCCACTACACCGAGATCCTGGTCGACGAGAACGGGGTGCCGGTGGTGCCGCCCGACCCGGTGCCGGCCGACCCGGACTACGTGGTGACCGGGCTGCGGATCACCGCCGCCGCCCGGGCCCGCACCCGCATGTCGGTCGCCGAGCGCTACGCCGGCGTCGAGCGTCCAGACGCGCCGAGGCTGGCCGGGGCGGGACTGGCGGGGGTGCGCTGATGACCAACCCGAACCTGGTCCTGCTGCCGTGGGCCCGCCGGGGAGGCTCGCTCGACCTGCCCGCCGACGATCCGGACGGCCACCCCGCCAGCCGCGCGTCCGCGACGGCGGAGGTGCGCGTGAACGGCGCCGACCCGCCGGCCCGGGTGCAGGTGCAGCTGCTCGGCCCCGGCGACGTGACCAGCATCGCCGCGCAGCAGGTGATCCGCACCGACCCGGCTCCAAACGCGCGCACCTTCGAGTCCAACTACCTGGTCCAGGTCGAGTTCGACGAGCCCGCGCTGCCGTGGCTGTTCACGCCGGCATCGGCCAAGGCCGGACGGCTGCGCCCCTGGGTCTGTCTGGTGGTGGTGCGCCCGCAACCCGGCGTCGAGTTGGCACCGCCGTCCCGCGGTGCCCTGCCGGTGCTGCGGATCGGCGCCCCGGCCCGTCCGGAGGTCGAGCTGCCCGACCTGAAGGACAGCTGGGCGTGGGCGCACGCGCAGCTGGCGACCGACGCGGCAATGAACGACGCGGCGCTCGCCGCAGCGCTCGGCGGCGACCCGGCCCGCAGCCTGTCCCGGCTGCTGTGTGGACGGCTGCTGGCCGAGCAGACCGAGTATGTCGCCTGCGTGGTACCCACCTTCGAGGCCGGACGCCTGGCCGGGCTCGGCGACGACCCCGGCGACGCGGAGGGGCCGGCCTGGCACCGCGCCGACGGGATGGGGCCGGTCGAGCTGCCGGTGTTCTACTCGTGGCGGTTCGCCACCGGCACCGTCCGGGGACTTCCAGTCCCTTGCCCTGGCGATCCGCGGACGCCCGGTGCCCGACGAGTTCGGCACCCGGGCGGTCGACCTGTCCACGTCCGGCCTCGGCCTCAGCCGGGGTGGACGACGCCCAGTTGCTGCTCGGCGGGGCCCTGCTGGCGCTCGACGCGCCCGCCCAGCGGTGGTCCGACCCGGCGCTGGCTGGGCGCTTCGCGTCCGCACTGGTCGAGGTGCTGAACTCGCCGGACGCGGCACCGGCGTCCCAGCCGCTGCTCGCCCCGCCGCGTTACGGCGCGACCTACCGGATGCTTTCGGGCCTCGACCCGACGGCGCCCGCGCGCTGGTACGAGCAGCTGAACACCGACCCGGCGAACCGCATCGCCGCCGCGCTGGGCACGCTGGTTGTGCAGCGGCAGCAGGAGACCCTGGTGGCCGCGGCGTGGGACCAGGCCGCCGACCTGCGCGCCGCCACCCGGCTGAACGGGCTGGCCGGATTCGGCCTCGCGATGGCCGCCAGCCTGCACCAGCGCTACCTGCGGCCGTTGTCGCCCGACCGCGGCCTGTTCGTGCTGGCGCCGCTGCGTGCCCGGCTGCTGACCGCGCCGGCCACTGGCGCCGGAGAAGAGCTTCGGGCAGCTGTGGGCGGAGGCGCGCATGCCCGACCGGGCGCTCGGCGCGGCCGTGCGTCGAGTGACCCGGAGCCGCGGGCCCGCGATGCGGCGCGCTGGCCGCAGGGGAACGATGCCACCGGAAATCGACGTGCTCACCCCGATGGCTCCCGGCACGTGGATCGGACGGTTCGTCGACCCGCCGGTCGGTCCGCTCACGTTCGAGGTCGGTGGCAGCGCGCTGCCGACGCCGCAGGACCTGCGGTGGGAGCAGGTCGTCCCCCAGGCGATCGTGGACGCGCCGCAACGCCCTGTCTTCGGCATCGAACCGCTGCCGGTGCCGCAAGGCCCGCCGCGCCCGCTGCCGGTTCCCGGCGACATCGGTGGCGGAGAGTGTTCGCCCTGCTGGCCCGACGCCGTCCGACCGACCCCGACTTCCCGCGACTTCCCCGACGATCCGGACTTCCCCGACGATCCCCATCCCGACCATCCCCACCACCCGCCGCGCTTGGACAACGCGATCGCCGCGCTGTTCCGCGAGGTGACACCTAGGCATCTCGCCGACTTCCTGCCCACCGCACCGCCGCCGCAGCCGGAGATGGGCGTGCTGGCGGTCGAAGCCCTGTACCAGGAGGCCCTCGCTGTGATCGCGCCCGCGCGAACCTTCGCGGCCGGCACGGCCGCGATGTTCGAGAACCCGGTGATGCCCGCGTCTGACGAGCCCGTGCCGTCGATGCAGTTCGCGCCCCGATTCGACACCCCGATGTCCCGCGCCCTGGCTGAGGTCGGCCAGCAGTGGCTGCTGCCGGGCGTCGACGGCGTCCCGGCGAACACCGCCCTCGCGCTGCGCACCAACGGGCCGTTCGTCGAGGCGTTCCTGGTAGGGCTCAATCACGAGTTCGGCCGAGAGCTGCTGTGGCGGGAGTTCCCGACGCCGCTCACCGCCACCTTCTTCGACCGGTTCTGGGACGCCGCCGTGGACCCCGACGCGCCACCCGATATCGCGCCGCTCGACGCCTGGGCCGAGCGCGCGCTCGGGGCGCCGACCGTGGTGGAGGACCGGTTCGTCCTGCTGCTGCGCAGCGAGCTGATGCGCCGCTTCCCCGACGCGCTGGTCTCCGCCGTGCGCCGCAGCCCGCCACCCGAGCAGCTGATGCCGGTGTTCCGCGGCGCCCTCGACCCGGACATCACGTTCTTCGGGTTCACCGTGCCGCTCGCCGACGCCGACGAGTACTCGATCGTGATCGCCGAGCAGCCCGGTGCGCCCCGGTTCGGCTTCGAGGTGGGGAGGCGCCGGACGGGGTCAGTCACGCGCCCGCACCGGATGCCACCTCGGCGCATCTTGCCGGACGGCTGCGGCAAGTGCCGGCCCGCATCACCATTCCGGTCTCGGTGCTGCTGCGGGAGCCGACGCCATGACCGACCCCGTCGACCTCGGCCCGCTCACCACCGACGTCGTCGCCGCCGACCCGCGGCTCACCGGCCAGCTGGCCGACGCGGAGCACCCGCTGGTACTGCTGCCGGTGCGGCTGGAGACCCGCTACCGCACCGAGGCGGGCGCCACCGAGCTGCTGGTGAGGATCTATCCCGATCAGGTGCACGTGGACGCCCACGACCCACGCTGTCGTCGACGGAGTTGGCCGCGGGCCAGGAGTTCTGGCGGGCGCAGTGGCGTACCGGATCCAACCGGGAGCGCCAGCAGCGCGGCTGGGCGGCTTTGTCCGAGCGCTTCGGCGCCGGCCGTGCGGGCTGGATCGCCAAGGCCGCGACGCCCACCAATCGTCAGGCACGTCTGGATGACGGAGATCCCGGACGGCGCCGAGCTGTCGGTCGAACCGGCATTCCCGACCATCGAGACCTCCGATCGGCGCAGCACCCCGGTGGCCCGGCTGCTGCCCGATCGCTGGACGGCGACCGCCTACTCCCAGGGCGCGGTGGCGGCCGTGGCTAGCGGCAAGGCGATCACCGTCGACCCCGCCCTCGGCCCCGACCTCGATCAGCCGCTGATCGGCGACCCGAGACGACCACGAGGTGGCAGTGATCGACCAGGCGATGAACTGGCTGGTGGACTTCCGCGCCGCTGAGGACCTCGGCATGGCCCTGCGGCTGGCGGTCTCCGGGCCGGTCGACGTCCTGCTGGTGACCGGCGTGCGCGCCTCCGACGGCGACGACGGCGCCACCGAGCTGGCCGCGCTGCTCAAGGCCCAGCGCTACAGCGAGGGCCTCGGGTTCCTGAGCCCGGAAACCCGCACGAACAACGCCGACGGCGGCAGTTCCGGCTGGTCGAGCGCCGACGCCGGCTCCTGGACGGCACGACCGGCGGAACCCGCGCCCGACAGCTTCGGTGCGCTGGTCGCGACCGCCCTCGGGCTCGACGGCGCCACCGACCTGTTCGGCTCGCTCGTCGGCGCCGCGGAGACCGACGACCCGATCGCCGAGGCGATGAGCACGGTGTTGTGGCCGTCGACCTGGGGTTATTGGCTGCCGCAGTTCGCCGGCATGGCGCTGCCCGATGTCGGACTGGGTCAGGGACCACGTGCAGCAGTTTCTTCGTCCGGCCGGCCCGCTGCCCACCTTGCGGGTCGGACGCCAGCCGTACGGGCTGCTGCCGGTGACCTCGCTGGGACGGTTCGCCGGAGACGAGCGCGAGAACCGTCTGCGGCGCGTCCTCGTCGGGCTGGTGGACGCTTCCTGGCGTCCGGCCGTCGACCGGGCGCCGCGGATCGGGCGCGGCCAGGTCGCCGCTGACCTGGTCGACGTGCTTCGGCTGGGCGGCCGCTCGGGCAGCGTCTCCCTACGGCGCGCGTACGGCGGCCGGTTCGCGTCCAGCGTCCAGCGCTTCCTGGGCCGACAGCTCGGCGAGGCCGGCTTCTGGAACGTCGCGCGTGACCGCGCGCTTCCTGTGGCGAGCGCAGCGAGCGTCGGGCTGATCCCCGCTGCCCTGACCGTGTTCGAGAGCCATCCGACCGAGGTGACGCTGCCACTGGTCAGCGCCACCGACGACATCGCCTATCTCACCGGGTTGCTGACCGTCGACCCCGACGAGTTGGCCGCCCAGTCCGGCACCGTGCCGCCGGCACTGCTCGCCGCCCTGGTGCGGCACGGGCTGCTGCGCGAGCACGCCACCGCCGCAGCCCGGCTGCTCTCGCCCGATGCCCCTCGACCCGCAGACGAGGAGTTCTACGGATTCCGCGACACCGCGGTCGGCTGGACGACGCAACGCGGCCAGGCACTGTCCGGTGGTGGCACCGTCCGCGAACGGCTCGCAGCCGGCACCGATCCGGCCGCCGCCCCGCTGGCGGCCTTCCGTGCCGCGGTCGAGACGATCGCCGCCGCCGATATCCCTACCCTGGAACGGCACCTGGCCGGCACCCTGGACGCCGCCGCCTACCGCATCGACGCCTGGGTCACCTCGCTCGCCACCCGAAGGCTCGCCGAGCTACGGGAGAGCCGACCCCACCGGCGTGGTCCTCGGCGGCTACGGCTGGGCCGAGCACCTCACGCCCGTGGCGGCCACGACGCTTGCCGATCAGCCGGACGGCGAACCCGGGCCACTGCTACCCGCGGTCGACGACCCCGGCTACCTGCACGCGCCGTCCCTGCACCAGGCGCAGGTCGCCGCGCTGCTGCGCAACGCTCACCTCGCCAACGGCGGCGGTGAGGACGACCCGTTCGCGATCAGCCTCACTTCCGAGCGGGTGCGGCTGGCCCGCTGGATCTTCGACGGTGTCCGCGCAGGGCGCACCGTCGGCGCCGTCCTCGGCTACCTGGTCGAACGTGACCTGCATGACCACGGGCTCGACGCGTGCATCGACAATGCCCGGGAGGTGGCGCCCGTCCCGGGGGAGGAGGACCTGCCGCCCGCGGCGCGCCGTCTCGACGGGCTCCGGCTGCACAAGCTGTGGGCCGACAGCGAGGACCACGCCCTCGACCACCTCGTCGGCGACGACCCCAGCGACACCACCCGGGATCGGGCGCGGGCGGTGCTGCGGCGGCTCGGGGTGGCGGTGGACGCCGCGGCGGACGCGATGCAAGCCGAGCAGGTGCACCAGTTCACCCGTGGCGACCTGACACGTGCGGTGAGCAGCCTGGCCGACTTCGACCGCGGGCTGGTGCCTCCGCCAGACTTGGAGTTCCTGCAGACTCCGCGCACTGGCGCGGGCGTGACCCACCGGGTCGGCATCGTGATCGACCCGAACGCCTCTCGGCCGGCCGGCTGGGCCGGCCCGGACACCTCGCCGCGTGCAGCGGCCGAGCCGGCCCTCGACACCTGGCTGGCGCGCCAGCTCGGGACGGCGACCGGGCGGACGCTCACCGTCCGCGACGGCGCCGCGGGGCAGCCGACGGCCGTCGACCTCTCCGACCTGCACCTGGCCGCGAGCGACTTCGTGCGGTTGGCCGGGGCGGGGGAGCAGGGTGCCTCCGAGCTCGCTGCCTGGGCCGCGCTCGCGTCCGGCTCCAACCTCGTCCGGCCCACGCTGGTGCCCGACCGCGACCTGCTCGACCTGCTCGAGGTCGGGGGCTCGCTGGCGGTGCTGGTCGGCGGGGCCAAGCCGCTGGACGGCGTCGGCATGCAACCCCCACACGCCGACCCGGAGCCGGGCATTGACGTCGACGAGATGCAGCACCGGGTCCCGCCCGCCCGGGACGCGGTCGCCCGGGCCCGGTCCGCCCTCCAAGCCGCCCTGGCCGACCCTGCGCAGGTGGATCAGGTCGGGGCCGCGGTTGCCGCCACCTGGCCACTGGGTGTCGGGGACGCCGCTGTCCCGGTGGAGACCACGCCGGAGGGTTGGGCCGGTGCCGCGGCCAGGTCGCTGGTGCAGCTGCAGGCACGCCTCACCGAGGCCGACGCTCTCGACGACCCAGCGGCGAAGCTCCGGGCACTGCTCGGGCCGGGCTTCGTGGCGCTGCCGCGCTTCATCGCCACCACGGCACCCGACCTGGTGGCCTCGCGCGACGACCCTGCCCTGACCGGTGACGATCCGCTCGCCGCCGAGGTGTGGCTCACTCGCATGGAACGCGTCCGCGAGCCACTGCGGCGGATGACGATCGCGCTTCGGGAGGCCGAGGCCTTCGGCGGGCCGGCCTTCACGGTCGGAGCAGCGCAGGTGCCGCACCGTGCGGGTGCGGTCTGGAACGCGCTCAAGGCGCCGGAGTATGTAGACGGCGCAGCCTCACTCCTGCTGTACGGGGCAGAACTGGTCGCTCCCGGCCGGGTGTTGTCCGGACTGTTGGCGGACGAGTGGAGCGAGGTGATCCCGTCCGCCGAGGAGACCACGGGTCTGGCGTTCCGGTACGACCCGCCCGACCTGATGGCGCCGCAGGCGATCCTGCTGGCCGTGCCGCCGGTGGTCGGCGAGCCGTGGAGCTTGGCACCCTCAACCAGGTGCTCATCGAGACCCTTGAGCAGGCGCACCTGCGCGCCGTCCCGCCGTCGGCGCTGGGCGCCGTGCGGCAGTACCTGCCAGCCACCCTGCTCGCCTTCAACGCCGAAGGTGACGCGGTCTCCACCAACCCGAACGCCCTCACCCCGCAGGCGGGCTGACATGGCATCTATCACCACCTTCTTCCGCCTCGAGCCCGAGCCGCTTGCCTCCGACGTGACCGCTGGCGCCACCGCACCTGTGCAGGACGCGCTGTGGCTACTGGCCCGGCAGTGGCAGCTGGGGGAATTCGCCGGCCAGGACGGCGGCACCCCCGTGGTGGCGCGGTGGCGTGGCGTGGCGGCACAACCCACCCGGTTCGTGGCGGGACCGATCCCGCCGAACACCCGGCAGCAGGCGCCTCGGTTCGACGCCATGGCAGCGCCGCTGGAGACCCTGATCGAACGGGCCGGGCTGCCGCTGCCCTCGGTGGCCACGTCCGCCGAGGGCCTGCGGCTGGGCGTCGACACCGGACGGCTGTTCCTGCGGGTGCTCGGCCAGCAGACCACCTCCCGCGACTACGGCCCCGACGTGTTGCAGGCCTTCCCCGTGCCGGAGCCGGATGCCGAGGAGCTGGCGTCCCTCGACCCGGCCACCGCCGGTTACGCGAGGCTGCACGCGGGCCGAAGCCTCGACGGCGACGGCTGCGCGCCGAGCTCACCGGACGGGACTTGCCGCGGCTCGGCGTCGACATCGACCCGGGCGACCGCGCGGAGGTGCGGGCCGCGGCGGCCGACTGGCTGCGTCTGGTCGCCGAGCTGTTTGCGGACGCCGACCCGCTGGCGCAGAGCTGGCAGCCGGCCCGGTTCGAGCACACCGCCTCGCTGTCGGGGCGGCGCTCGGCCGACCCCTTCGACGAGACCACCCTCACCGCTCACCGCTACGACAGCGACACCCTCGACTGGTACGAGTTCGACCTCAACGGCGAGGTAAACCTCGGCACCACCGCGGCCGAGGCCGGGGAGGTGCTGACCCGGACGCTGATGCCGGTCGCGGTAACCGCTCCGGGCTTGCCCGCCCGCCGCTTCTGGGAGATGGAGGACGGCCGGCTGAACCTCGCCGCGCTGCAGCCGTCCGAGACCGACCTGGCGCAGCTCCTGCTCATCGAAACCCTCTCTGGCTACGGCAACGACTGGTTCGTCATCGGGGTGGAGCTGCCGGTTGGCCGGCTGGTGTCGGGCCACTCGCTGGTGGTGACCGACACGTTCGGCACCCGCACTCTGTTGCGTCCCCACGGCGACCCCACGACCGGTGGCTCGGGACGGTGGGGGCTCTTCCAGCACGCCATGCCGTACGACGACGAGGCGCCGGAGGGTGCGGCGATCACCAACCTGCTCTACCTGATGCCGCGGCTGGCGCAGCCGGTGCTCGGGCCGGTGGTCGAGCAGATCCTGCTCGCCCGCGACGAGCAGGCGAACCTCGGGTGGGCGGTCGAGCAGCTGCGAGAGTCGCCGCTGCAGGTGGGGGTGGAGCTTAGCTCGGCCCGTTCGCCGGAACCGCCGGGTGACCCGGACGTGGCCCCCGACTACCACCTCGCCCAAGAGCCCCCGCCGCACTGGATCCCGCTGCTACCGGTGCGCACCGGCGACGGCGAGCAGGTCGCATTGGCGCGCGGCTCGGTCCTCACCCTCTCCGGTGGCCGCCGGGTCGTCCGCAGCGTCACCCGGCTGCTCGGCGGCGGACCCGACAACGACTTGATGATCCCGGAGGAGGAGGTGCCGAGCGGCGGGCTGGTGGTGCAGCGGTCCTACCAGGCCGCACGCTGGATAGACGGCAGCCTGCACGTCTGGGCGGCCCACCGCACCCGCGTGAGCAGCGAGCTGCCGCCGAGCGGGGTTCGGTTCGACTACCTGGTGGAGTAGGCGGGCAAGCGTCGCAGTCAGAGCCACGCTACGGTGGCCGACTCTGCCGGGATTCATTCGAACAGCCCGGCGTTGGCCTCCCGCCTGCGGCGCTGCTCGTCGGGATCGGGTACCGGCACCGCGGCGACGAGCCGTTGGGTGTATTCGGTCTGCGGGTTACGCAGGATTTGGTCGCGCGGGCCCATTTCCTGCAGCACGCCGTCGCGCAGCACCGCGACGTCGTCGGCCAGCCGGTCCACCACGGCCAGGTCGTGGCTGATGAACAGGCAAGCGAACGCCCACTCTCGCTGCAGCTCCTCGAACAGGTCGAGCACCGACGCCTGCACCGACACGTCGAGCGCGCTGGTGGGCTCGTCGGCGACGAGCAGGTCGGGGCTCAGCGCCAGCGCCCGCGCCAGGTTCGCGCGCTGCCGCTGCCCGCCGGACAGCTCGTGCGGGTAGCGCGCGGCGGTGTCTTTGGGCAGCCGTACCGCGTCGAGCAGCTCGGCAACGCGGGCCGTGCACTCCGCGCCGCGCATCACCTTGTGCACCTTCAGCGGCTCGGCGACACAGTCGCCTACGCGCAAACGCGGATTCAGCGACGTCGCCGGGTCCTGGAAGACGAAGCCGAACTTCGCACGCACCGGCCGGAGCTGCTTCTCGGACATGACGGTGATGTCCTGGCCGAGAATCCTGACCGTACCGGTCGTCGGCTTCTGCAGCGCCGCAACGCAGCGCCCGATCGTGGACTTGCCCGAGCCCGACTCTCCCACCAGGCCAAGGGTTTTGCCCCGGTCGATGCTGAACGTGACGTCGTCGACGGCCTTGAACGCCGCCGAGCCGATCGCGCCCGGGAACTGGACGCTGAGACGATCGATCTCAAGCACGGTTTCCGTCTTGGTCTCTGCGACGGCTTGGTGTTCGGGTTGGCCCTGCCCTAGGTGCGGCACCGCCGCCAGCAGAGTGCGGGTGTAATCCTGCGAGGGCTCGGCGAAAAGCTTTGCCACAGTCGCGATCTCGACGACCTTGCCGGCATTCATGACGACGACCCGGTCGGCCAGGTCGGCGACCACCCCCATGTTGTGGGTGATCAGCACGATGGCGCTGCCCAGCCGATCCCGCAGGTCGCGCAACAGTTCCAGGATTTCGGCCTGCACCGTGACATCCAGCGCGGTGGTCGGCTCGTCGGCGAGGATCACCTCCGGGTCGCAGGCGATAGCACACGCGATGACCACGCGCTGCTTCTGCCCGCCGGACAGCTGATGCGGATAGAAGCCGTACCGCTGTTCGGGATCGGGTAGCCGCACGAGCCGCAGCAGATCGATCGCCTTGTCCCGGGCTTGCTTTCGGTTGACGTCGGTGTGCGCCCGGATGGCCTCGCTGATCTGGTAGCCGACGGTGAACAGCGGGTCCAGCGCCGCGCCCGGTTCCTGGAACACCATCGCGATGTCCTTGCCGCGTAGCGCGGTGAACTGCTTGTCGGACAGCCCGGCGACGTCGCGGTCGCCAAGCAGCACCGTGCCGGTGACCCGGGCGGTGTCCGGCAGCAGCCCGATCGCGGCCCTCGACGACACCGACTTGCCGGAACCGGATTCGCCGACGACGGCCAGCACCTCGCCGGGTTTCACGTCGAATGTGACGTCATCGACGGCGCGTACCGGTCCGGCGTCGGTGCTGAAGGTCACCGAAAGCTGTTGATACGAAAGGGCGGGTGCCTGTGGTGCTTGCGTCATGTCAATTCGCCGCCCGCCGGGTGCGCAGCAGCGGGTTGAGCACCTCGTTGATGCTCTCGCCGACCAGGGTCATGCCCAGCACCGCCAATACGATCGCGATGCCGGGAAACACCGCGGTCCACCAGATGCCGTTGGAGATGTCCGAGAGCGCCTTGTTCAGGTCGTAACCCCATTCGGCGGCCTTGGTCGGCTCGATGCCGAAGCCGAGGAACCCCAGACCGGCCAGCGTCAGGATCGCCTCGGCGCCGTTCAGGGTGATGATCACGGGAAGCGACGAGGTGACGTTGGACAGTATGTGGCGGAACAGGATTCGCGTCGTGCTCGCGCCGGTGACGCGGGCGGCGTCGACAAACGGCTCGACCTTGACCGCCAGCGTTGCGTTGCGGACGACGCGGAAGTACTGCGGCACGAACACCGCCATGATCGCCACCGACGCCGACAGGATGCCGCCCAGCGTGCCGGACTGCCCGGCCACGAGGACGATCGACACCACGATCGCCAGCAGCAGCGACGGCATCGCGTAAAGCGCGTCCATCACCAGCACCAGCACCCGGTCCAGCCAGCCACCGCGATAACCGGACACCAGACCAAGCACGACACCGACCAGCAGCGAGATGATCAGCGACAACACGATCACCATCAGAGCGGTGCGGGCGCCGTAGACCACCCGCGAGTACACGTCCTCGCCCCGCACCGAGGTGCCGAACCAGTGCTGCGCCGACGGTGCCTGCTGGCGTGCGAATTCGACGCCGTCCGCGCCGGTCTGGGCGAAGCCGTATCTCGCCAGCAGCGGCGCGAAAAGCGCTACCAGGATGAAGCCCGCGACGAGTACCAACCCGAGGACGAGGGTGGCGCGTTGCAGCCCGTGGGTGGAACGCAGCAGCCCCAGACCCGGGAACGCCCGGCTCTTCGGCTGTTCGACGACGAGCCTGTCGGCACCCGCGGCTATCGCCATCTCCTAGAACCTCACCCTCGGGTCGATGAGCGCCACCACCAGGTCGATCACGAAGCTCATCACCGCCACCACGATGGCGATCAACGTGACGATCCCCTGCACCGCGACGAAGTCGCGTGCCGAAAGATAGCGCGCCAGTTGCAGTCCCAGCCCGTTCCATTCGAACGTGGTCTCGGTGAGCACCGCGCCGCCGAGCAGCAAAGCGATCTGCATGCCCATCACCGTCACCACCGGGACGAGCGCGTTGCGGAACGCGTGGCGGCGGGTCACGACGCCGTCGGAGAGCCCGCGGGCCCGCGCCGCGTCGACATACCCGGCGCGCAGGGTCTGCAGCATGTTCACCCGGACCAGGCGCAGGAACACGCCGCCGGTCAGCAGTCCGAGGGCCAGCGCCGGCAGCACCGCGTGTTTGAGAACGTCGACGATGTAGGTGCTGTTGCCGTAGAGGATGGCGTCGACGATCGCGATGTGGGTCTGCGGGCGCACGCCGGCCAATGCGATCTCGGTGGACGCGCTGAAGCGGCCGGACGCTGGCAGCCAACCCAGCTTTACCGAGAACAGCAGCTTGAGCAGCATGCCGACGAAGAACACCGGGGCGGCGTAGAACAGCACCGCCAGCAGCCGCAGGACTACGTCGGGCACGCGGTCGCGGTGCGTTGCGGCAAACAGCCCCAACGGGATTCCGACGATCATCGCGACCAGCAGGGCCCACACCGCCAGCTCCAGGGTGGCGGCGCCGTTGACCACGATGAGGTCGCTGATCGGGCGTCTGTCGGTCAGCGTGGTGCCGAAGTCGCCGCGGAACAGGCCGGTGAGATAGTCCCAATACTGCGACAGCAGCGGACGGTCGAACCCCGCCGCCGCCTTGCGCTCGGCGATCTGCGCCGGGGTGAGTCGGCCGCCGGCGGACGCGGTGATCGGGTCTCCGATACCACGCATCAGGAAGAACACCAGGGTGACCAGGATCCACGCGGTCGGGATGATCAGCAGTGCCCGCACGCCGAGATATCGGGCCAAGGCGCCGTAGCGGGTCTGCCCGCCGGCACGCTTGGCCGGTTCCGGGGCGGCGGCCTGCTCCGCCTCCGTGGTGGCCGTCATGCCGCCTGCTGCGCCGAGTTCTGCAAGGGCGCGAACTCGAACTTGAACGACTTGTCCAGGGTGACGCCCTCAATGTCCTTGCCTGCCACGGCGATTTGCTTTCCGGTCAGCAGCGGGATCGTCGACAGGTAGTTGTTGGCCATTTCGTCCTGGATTTTGGTGATGATCGCTGCCCGCTTGGCCGGGTCGGGCTGCGTCGCTTCGTCGGTGATGAGCGCGGTGATCTCCGGATTCTCGAAGTGGTTGCCCAGGAAGTTGTCCGGGGTGAAGAACGGCGTCAGGTAGTTGTCGGCGTCGGGGAAATCGGGAAACCAGCCGAGCTGGTAGAGCGGGTACGCATCCTTGACCCGTTCGGCGGTGTAGGTCACCCATTCGGTGGACTGCAGGTTGACTCGGAAGAGCCCAGTGGCGTCGAGTTGGCCCTTGATCGCGGCGTATTCCTCCGACGACGACACTCCGTAGTGGTCGGGGTTGTACTGCAGGTTCAGCGGTACCGGCGTCGGAACTTGGCCGTCGGCAAGGTATTTCGCGGCTTTGGCCCGGTCGGGTTTGGTGCCGTAGGCGACCTTGAACGCCTCGTTGGCGCCAGGGACGCTGTCTGGGATCACCGAGTACGCCGGCGAGTAGGTGCCCTTGTACGACGTCGCGGGCCAGCGCGTCGCGGTCCAGTGACGAGGCGATCGCCTTGCGGATCGCCAGCTTCTGCGCGGGGGTGTCGCCGGGCATGGTGTTCATGTTGAACACGATGTAGCGCAGTTCACCGCCGGGACCTTCGTGAACGACGAGGTTGGGGTTTTTCCGAAGTCCCTCGATGTCGGTGGGCGACAGGCTGCGCGCCGCGACGTCGATGGCCTGGTTCTCGATGTCGATCTTGAGGTTGTCGGTGTTGGCGTAGTACTTGATGCCGACCAGTTCCGTCTTGGGCTTGCCGAACAGCCCGTGGTATTCGGGGTTGGCGCGCAGGCCGATGAGCTGGTTCTTGGAGTAGGTGGTCATCGTGAAGGGACCCGCGAACGGCTCGGCGGCGGCGATCGCATCGTCGCCCAGCACCTTGTCGGACGGGAACACCTCTTCGTCGATGATCGGTCCGGCGTTGGTGGCGAGCACCTGGGGGAAGGTCTGGTCGTCGGGCAGCTTCAGCTTGAAGTCGACCGTCAACGGATCCGGCGTTTCGACGCTGTCGAGGTTGGCCAGCAGCGACTGCGGTCCATTGGGATCGTTGATCGCGTTCTCCCTGTCGATGGAGAACTTGACATCCGAGGACGTCAGCGCATGCCCGTTGGCGAACTTGAGGTTCGGCTTCAGCTTGCAGGTGAACGTCGTCGGCGCGGTGAAGTCGCAGCGTTGCGCGATGTCCGGTTTCAGATCGCCGCTGCCCGGGACGAAGTTCATCAGGAACGGGTACACCTGGTTCATCACCTGCAGCGACCCGTTGTCGTACGAGCCCGCAGGATCGAGCGAGGAGACCTTGTCGGTGGTTCCGACGGTCAGGTACTGACCACTGACCGCATCGGCCGGGCGACCGAGTCCGCATCCGGCGACGACGAGCGCGAGGGCGGCTAGCGCAGCGGCATACTTACCGCCGCCCAGAGACGCTAGGAACGGCGCAGTGCTGGCTCGCTGTCGTTCTCCGATTGCATAACGCTAGCTGGATTGGCGCCGGTTCGGGAGGCATTGGCCAGCCTGCGTTGGATGACGTGCTTGCCGAGCGCGGTTGCCTGGGCAGTTCGATCGCCCAACGCTTCCCCCGCCAATCCAACGACTCCCGTCGAGAGGCACTCAACGGGGATGGGTGGTGTCGCTGTCAGCGCTCAAACCTTGGTCATCGTTGATGAAGCCCATGGTCGACACCGACAACGTGCACAGGCACTTCACGGGAAGAACCGCCGCCGCCACCTGGTCGGCGCCGCGCAGCACCTGCAGCCCCGCACCCGCAGACGCGGTCACAACGTTCTCACAATTAGGTACGAATTCGGAGAGTTGGCGGAGGACGGCTTGAGACCGTTTCCACAGGTAAGGCCGGTTCGAGAGTCATTGCAAAACAACATAATTCGGCCTGTCCGACTGGTGGTTGCAGGCTCAAATCCTGTCAGCCCGACCTTAGAACCAGCAGCTCAGAGGCGGTAGTGGAGCGGCCCTGGGCCGCCCCTTCGGTTCGCGAATCAACCCCGCACGCCAACCGACTGACGTTCGTGGGTGTCCGCCGGTGTTTAGCTCGGCCCGACCGGGTAGGAGATGTGTGTGATGAACGCGCAAGAGTTGGCTCGGGAACTTGGCCACCCCGACGCCCAGAAGTTGCTCTTCGGCTCCATGGCCCGGCTCGCCTACAACGGACCCGATGGCTTCCCGCGGGTCATCCCGGTCGGGTTCTACTGGACCGGCGAACGCATCGTCGTCTCCACGGCACCGACCTCCCCGAAGGCCCGCGCTCTTTCGACCCGCCCGCAAGTCGCATTGACGATCGACACCGGCTCCACGCCAGAAGAGGCGAAGGCCCTCTTGGTGCGTGGCCTCGCCACACTGGAAACCGTCGACGGCGTCACCGATGAGTATCTCGCGGCAGCGAGGCGGTCGATGGACGAACCCCAACTAGCCGAGTTCGAACGCAACGTGCGGTCGACGTATAAGCAGATGGTGCGCATCTCGATTGAGCCGCAGTGGGCACGGTTCTATGACTTTGGCGCTGGCCGGTTACCCGCTTTCCTCGCGAACCTCGTCAACGACGGTTAGCCACACTCATCACGGCGGTGCATCGCAGTGAACGATGTCACGGTGCCGTCTCCCTCGGCCGGAACGGTCGACCGCACGGCGCTGCTGCGGCAGAGAGCGCGGTAGGAAGCCGTCCCAGGGTCAGCGCCAATTACCGATCGTTCGCGTCTGCGCAAACCTCAAAATTCACGTTTGCCACAACTTTCGCTCATGTCAATAAGCGCTGGAAATGATCGTGTTCATTCCGCCAAAATCATTGCCTGCTCGGAGCACACTGTGATCCGCGCGGGCACACCGCTCGGCAAAATGGCGCTACTCGGAGGAGACAGACATGAAGTACGTCATGGCTTGGAGCAGCCGGCTCGGCGGCTCCGGTAAGGAAAATGAGGAGGGCGCCCGCCGCGCCTTGGAGCTTTTCTCGAAGTGGCAGCCACCCGCCGGCAGTACCTTCCACCAATTCGTCGGCCGATTGGACGGCGAAGGCGGGTTCGCAGTGGTGGAGACGGACGATCCGGCAGAGATCCTAGAAGGCACTAGCAAGTTCGCCCCCTTCAACGTATTTCAGCTCTATCCGGTCGTCGACATGAACGACTGGGCGCAGGCGGCGCAGGCTGGCGTGGAGTTCAGGGACTCAATCGGCTGAATTGCCACCCGCTGGAGGGGTCGTTCCTGGTGGGCGGCCCCTTCAGTTGTCCTGGCGGCAAAGAATTCACCTAATCCCTTTGCGTAGAACAGGACTCACACACGACCGAAACAAACCACGGTCAACCCTGAACCGGTCGCAGACCAGGTATCAAGTCTGTTCGGCGAACCCTCGAAGCCGAGGCTGAGGGTCAAGCGCTCGCAGGGTTCAAATTCTGTCACGCCCAAGACCACCAGGTCAGGAGCAGTTCCCGAGAGATCGGTGACCGATTTTTCGTACCCTGAGGGGGTAGGTAGCGCAACAGGTAACCCAACGCGCTTCTCACGAGTCGTGATCGGTTGGCGCGCCCTGAGCGGGGTGTTGGCTAGGGCTTGTACTTCGTGGGGGTCTCGTCGGCGGCGAAGTTCATCAACTCCGACAACTCGAGGAGATCGTGCTCTGCCACCCCGTCGGGCACGGTGTAGGCCAGCTTCCGTAACTCGACAGCGTATTTGTGCATCTCCCGGCGGAGGTGTGCCTCGATTGTGGGCATAATCGTTCCTCACTGGTGAACAAAGTGTAGCCCGCAATCAGGGATACGCCGAGGTGCGATTGCGGCGTTCATAGTCCGACCACCCCACTCCAAGGCAGGCCCGGAGGCGGCGGTGTGGCGGGATCGACCGAGCGATTAGCGAGTGATTCGATGAGCGACCTGACGCCCGAGCTCTGGGACGAGATCGCACAGCACCTCCGTGAAAGCAACGACATCCGGGCGGCATGATCCTACGCGACATGGAGCGGAGCCTTACCGTCGAGCAGATCGCGTTTAGCCAGGGCACCACCCTCGACAACGCGAGAAACTACGTGCGAGGAACCCAGGCGATGCTTCGTGGCGAGCTGCCGACGACCGCGTCGTCGGCGCTCGGGTGCACTGTGTAACCCGGTGGCGAAACGCCGCTCGCTGGCCTAGAGCACAAGCCCGATGAGGGCGAGCGCCGAGGAGCTGGTCGCCCAGAGCAGCGGGGTGCTCGCTAGGTATAAGGTCCGGATGAGGTTCGCTTTGAGGCGATGCCAACGGCGCGTCGGCAATCGAGTGAGGTCAACGCGATGGAAGAACCGCTGCTGCTGTACCACCGCGATGATCGCGGCGTCGTGACGCTGACGCTGAACCGCCCGAAGGCCTTCAACGCGTTGTCGGAGGCGCTGCTCGCAGCACTCGGCGAGGCCTTTGACGCGCTCGCAAAGGATGACGGTGTGCGGGCCGTCGTGCTCGGGGCGTCCGGCAAGGCCTTCTGCGCCGGCCACGACCTGAAGGAGATGCGGGCCGAGCCTTCGCTCGAGTACTACCAGCGCCTGTTCGCGCAGTGCACGGCCGTGATGCTTGCGATCCAGCGCCTACCGGTGCCGGTTATCGCGCGCGTGCATGGCGTCGCGACTGCTGCGGGCTGCCAGCTCGTCGCGATGTGTGACCTCGCGGTGGCGAGCCACGACGCGCGCTTCGCGGTCAGCGGCGTCAACGTCGGACTCTTCTGCGCGACCCCGGGCGTGGCGCTGTCGCGCAATCTGCCACGCAAAGCCGCCTTCGAGATGCTCGTCACCGGCGATTTCGTCTCTGCCGAGAACGCCCGCGCGTTGGGGTTGGTCAATAGGGTGGCGGCGGCAGGGGCGCTGGACGACGAAGTGGAGGCGCTGGTCGCGAGCATTGTCGCGAAGCCGGGTGTCGCAGTCGCAATGGGAAAGGCCTTGTTCTACCGCCAGATCGAAGGCGACATCGAGTCGGCCTATGAGGACGCGGGCGCGACGATGGCCTGCAACATGATGGATCCAAGCGCGCTCGAGGGCGTCCAGGCCTTCATCGAGAAGCGGCCGCCCAGCTGGTCGGCGGCGCAGACGTCAACCACGTAGCCTGGCCCTGGCGATTCTCCGGGCAGCACTAACTAGACGGCGCGATGTTGAGCGCGACTCATGGCGTGAATATGTTGTAGCACAGAAACTTTCGGCGACCTGATGACCGACCGCTAGCTCAAGCACTCCGGATGTCGTCACTTCTCGTTGCCGCCGGTGCTGGCCTCAGCTTGCTTTGGCGTCCCGTCGGCAGGCCCGCGGGTGCCTCTTGCTGACGGCGTCCTTGAACTTCTTGACCGACGTCGCAATCCGATCGCCGATCCCCTTGAGCACCGGCGGACCCGAGTAGGTGGCGTTGAGCTGCTCGTCAAGCGTCGCGTTGAGGCTGGGCCGGGAGAGGCTTTCCTGGGGAATCACTCGGGCCGGCAAAGCTCGAGTATCGGCGGCAGGAGGTCGGCAATCTGTGAACCAACCATTGCAAAGAATTCCGCGCTTTGACCAATGGGGTCGGGAATATCCGGCAACTCCTGCGCCGCCAAATGCGGGCGGAGCGCTGCGAGGTCTGCGACATTCCGTGCACTGCACTCTGATACCAGGCGGGCGGCTTCGCTCAGTGTGAAGGTTCTGTGGAGTTGGCGCGGGGCAAGTTCCAGAACACCGTCGCGATGTGCCCTCGTCATGGTGAGAACAAGATCGGCATCTGATGCAATTCTCGACGTGAGCTGTCGGGCGGCGAAGTTGGATACTTCACCGCCCAGCTTCTTGAGGACGAGCGCCGCATCCTCTTGGATCGGATGCGCGATCAGCGCGCGGGTCCCAGCGCTCGATGCTCTGAAGTCCGGAACCTTGAACCTGGCGCTGTACGCCGCGGCAAGTCGCTCCGCCGTAGGTGACCGACAGATATTTCCAGTACACACAAACAGCACGTGCAGAGCAAACTCCTCAATTCAACAGTGAACCTGACACCGCCGCAACTGCGTCGAACCAAACTTGGACTGTATCCAGTATCCGTGTGTGATTGCGCTGGCCGCTATCTGGGTCAGCCCGCTATAAAGCGCATGAGTCGGCCTTTGCATCCGTATCCGTCGGCTCGGGGTCGACGGGAAGGTGCCGCGGGTGTCGCCCAGACTCTGCCGTCACATTTCTCGAATTGCCCGCAGTGGAATCTCCGGACGTGTCGTGACGGGTGTCCGTTGGTGCGCTTCTCCGCTCAGCTAATCACAGCCAGATGACGATCGCATCACAGCCGGACGCCTAAGCCTCCTGATCTCAGGCTGTGTAGCGCCTGAATCTATGTCTGGCAGATGGGTTGCCGAGGGTGTCCCAGATCGATTGCGGACACCACAGCAACCGCTGTCAAGCGTTGAGGGAAGCGAAGCCCCTCTTGCGAAATGCCGAATCTACCTGCGATTCATGGGGTACGAGTGCGAAAACCATAGGGAAACACCTCATTCCTTGAGCGACCCCCCGTGAATATGCTTTCCACAGGCTGAGAAGAACGGGAAGGTGTGTTGCAGCTCGGTGGTATGGATGGCCACAACACGGAGCCGAAGTCGGCGTTTGAGACCTTCCTTTTGAACGGCAAAGCCGTCGGCGGCGGCTACAGGGGGTAAGTGATGTCGGTAGTGCAATCCGCGCACACGCTCGAGGCACGCGGGTTGCACCGCGGGGCCGGCCGATGTTGTCTCGTTTGACGGTTCATCGAGAAGGATGCTCACAGAGGCGATTGGAAATTTCCGCGGCGCGTCGGGTGTATCAGTCATGACCGGACTCCTCGATCCGACCACGGCGGCTGCTCCTCGGAAGTCCCTAGCTGGCGATCCCAAAACTGGGAGCGGTGTTCCGAATAACGTCCGGCTCCTGGACAGCCGTCGAGTCGAGGTGGCTCCGCTCACAGCGAACGCTGACGCTGCGCGGCCACCGGTTCTCGAAGTCGCCAAAGATGCCCTGTGCCCGGCCGCCGATCCTGAGCGCATTGGCGTGCGGTTTCTCAACCGCATCCGAGCGTGGATGGTTGTCCCTGTCGTCGACTTCGCGCTCATGGTGACTCCTCTTGCATGGCGGCCGCCTCAGTTCCACTGCGATCGTCGTCGATGGCCGTCCTTGCGACATTCCTCCTGACCGGAGGTGGGCGATACGCCGCACGTATACACCTCAGCGTCTTGGACGAGTTGCCCACGATCCTCACCCGGATGCTGACGGCGACCGCAGCGGTTGCTTCGGTGATCCTCTACATGCACCAAAGGGAGGCGGTACTAACCTTCCTCGAGACCGCCTGCCAGGCCACGGCGCTGGTTCTTGTTGGCCGCGTCATCACCACACGTCTCACTGCCTTCGCTCGTCGAAGGGGGATTGTGCGGTATCACACCGTCCTGGTTGGGGGCGGTCCGCTGGCCGCTGAGTTAGCGAAAATCCTTGACCAGCATCCGATATATGGCCACAAAGTCGACGGATTCGTCGATGATGGCGACCACTTTCCGGCGGAGAGGCTCGTGCCGCGCCTAGGCCGTCTCGCTGATCTAGACATCGCGGTCGCGACAACCGGTGCGAGCACTCTGCTCGTCGCCGATGGAAGCTTCGAGGAACGCGCGTTGATCGATGCCGTGCGTACCGAGGAGTGCCAGACGGCAGACCTGCTCGTCGTTCCGCGGATGCATCACTTTCACACCCAGACCGGACTGGCCGATCACATCGGTTCCATTCCGGTCATGCGAATCCGCAATCCCAATCTTCGCGGGCCGGCGCGGCTGATCAAGCGGGTGTTCGACATCGCAGTTGCGGTGGCTGCATCCATCATGTTGCTGCCTGTGATGGTTGCCGCTGCGCTGGCGGTTCGGATCGAGGGTGGACCCGGTGTCATCTTCCGGCAAGTGAGGGTGGGGCGCGACGGCAAGCACTTCCAATTGTTGAAGTTCCGCACAATGCGGCCAGCAGATGAGCGCGAGTCGGAGACGAAGTGGTGTGTGGCCGCAGACGACCGCGTCGGTCCGGTCGGGCGGTTCCTGCGCTGTACCTCGATCGACGAGTTACCTCAGCTGTGGAACATACTTCGCGGCGACATGACGCTGGTCGGGCCGAGACCAGAGCGGCCGCACTTCGTAGAGCTGTTCTCCGCGCAGTTCGACGGATATGCCCACCGTCACCGCGTCCAGGCCGGACTCACCGGGTTCGCTCAGGTCAGTGGGCTGAGGGGAGACACTTCAATCGCCGACCGCGCACGATACGACAACTTTTACATCGAAAACTGGTCCCTTTGGTTGGATATCAAAATCATCCTGCGGACATTTCGCGAGGTTTTCTTCCACTGCGGACGTTGAGCGTCTCGTCGATGCCGCAGCGTCCCGACCAGCACCGAGACAGTTCTGACTTGCGATGTCCGGCAACATCTATTGGTCGCGCGGCCCGTGGCGATCACGGGACCGAGACGGTCTCGCGATGAGAAAGAGAGGTGCTCGTCGACTCACCGCGATATGTGTCAACGGGAAGTGGTTAGCCCAAGCCACCACGGGTACACAGCGTTACGCCACAGAGGTCATGCGGGTGATCAGTGATACCCCCACAGCGAGAAATGTAACGCTGATCTTGCCCAAAGACGCGGCGGTGCCCCCTTGGACGACGAATTTTCGGGTGGTCCGCTCCCGGTTCCGCGGCATGGTCTTCGAGCAACTAGTGCTTCTATGGCATGCGCGCGGCAAGCACCTGTACTCGCTGGCTGGTCCGGCACCAGTCGCGAAGCGCAACCAGACCCTTGTCATGCACGATGCGATGCCGTTCAGGTACCCAAACACCTTCCGACTGCCGTTTGTCCTTTGGTACCGCATCATGTATGGGCGGGGTCGGCGGCGTCATCGACGCTGCCCTTGGCCAGCGCGTCGACCAGCAGCTGGTGAGGGTCTGCGCCGCTCAGGGCCAGGACGGCGAGGTTGCGGCGCAGCACCGGCCACGCTTCGCGCGTGCTCAGCGCCGGGATCACCTCATCGGCGATAGCGTCGAGTCGGTCCCGGGCCCCGACGCCCAAGCGGTTCTCGGCGGCGGCGCCCAACGCGTCGTAGTACATGTCTGCTGCGGCGGCCAGCCGCGCGGCGGGGTCGGCGGCTTGGCGGGCTGCGGTGGTGGCCGAGACTTGGGCGCCGTCGCGGGCCAGCGTGCGGGTCAAGACGTCGACGGCGGTGTCGGGGTGGGTGGCCTTGGGCGACAGCAGCCGGTGCGGGTCGCCCTCGGCGGTCGACAGGTAGAGGTGGTTTTCGTCGGTGGCCCGGGTCATCGCGACGTAGAGGGCTTGGCGGGTCAGCATGTCCGAGCCGACGATGTGGCAGCTGCCCTTGGTGTCGCGCCGTCCTGCGGTCAAGCCTTGGGCCGAGTCGATGGTGGCCGCGTAGCCCAGCGTGACGTGGGCGGCGATGTAGTCGGCGGGCAGGGTGACGATGCGTCCGCTGCGCAGGTGGCGGGCTTTGAGGCTGCCATCGGTCATGACTTCGGTGATGGTGTAGCGGTAGCCGTTGCGGACGAAGTCGGTGCGCCCGATCGGGATCCACCGCGCGTTTTTTCGGGTGCGGATGGTGTCCCCGACGCTGGCGGTCAGCTGGTCGGCCAGCACCACGGTGGGGGAGCCCGCGGCGTCGCGGTCGGCGGCGAGGCGGTCGGTGCGGGCGCGGGCGTTGAGCGCGTTGATGACGTCGTTGGTGGGGGCCAGCAGGATGGAGTCTGCGCCGGCGGCTAGGTCGGTGCGCCACGCGTGGTAGGCCATGTCGGCAGCGGTGTCGTCGGTGCCGACATGGATGCGGTGGTTGTCGATGTAGAACCCGATGCCGGCGGGGTCGGCGTCGTGCAACGCCAGCCCGGCGGCAGCTTCGGCCGGGGAGCGGAAGCGCACGACTTCGGACAGGGTGAGGGCGTCGGTGGCTTCGGCGATGTCGCGTAGCACTCCACCGGCTGAGATGGACGACAGCTGGCCGTCGTCACCGACAGTCGGCGGTCGGGGCCAGGCCGATGACGTGGCCGCCCGAGCTGCGCCAGGCGTGCGCAAGTGCGGCCATCGCGGTGGTCTTGCCGGTTCCGGCCGGCGCCAGCGCGAGCGCGACGCGGCGTCCGCAGGTCGCCATCTCTGAGACCAGGGCGGCCTGGCTGGGGTTGAGCGTGCGGCCTCGGGCCGCCGAATCCGCCAGTGCCAGTTCGACATCGCCAGCGGTGGTCCGTCGTCCGTCTTCGCGTCCGACGGCGGACAGGATGCGCCGCTCGGCGGCCAGCGTCGCGGCGCTGGTGTAGACCGCGACGCCATCACGGCTGTAGACGCTGGCGCCGTCGCGGCGACGCAACGCGGAGGGCTCACCCAGATCGGTATCGGCGACGCGGGCGTGCGGCACCGAAAACGCCTGCCCCAGTGCGGTGTCGGTGAGCCGTTCAACGAGGGCGCCATCGTGTGCCAGGCTGTGCGCGCGGACTTGGCGCAGCGCTTCGGCGACGTGGTGGCGCTGCCAGGTTGAGCGCGCCTCGCTGACGGTGTCGATCAGTTCGCCGGCACGCGCTGCGATCCATTGCGCATCGACGTCGACAGTTTCGGAACGGTCGCGACCGGCGAGGGTGTCGGCCAGCATTTGATTGAGTCCGCGGCGTCCGAGGACCTCGACGGCTTGGGTGCGCCAGGTGTGGCGTTGTTCAGCCAGCGAGCGCGGCTCGTGTTTGGCCTCTCGCGATTCCAGTGTCGCCTGTTGGGCCAGGGCGATGATTTCGACGTTGGTCGGCTCGCGGCCGTGGGTGGTCTGAAATTGCTTGGCGAGCTCGGCGGGCGCGCCTCGATCGCCGCGCGCCGGCTCGACCATCGCGACATCAGTTCGGTCGACATTCCGTCGATCTCGCGTACCGGTCGCTTACCGCGCCCGCGGGACTGTTCGACGAAACGCACACCGAGGCTGGCGATCATGTGGGCTTCCAGGCGGGTGTTGTACAACTCGAGGCCGCCACGGTGACGCGTGCAGCGGTTGACCGTCAAGGGCCAGCCAGCGGCGCACGCCATTGGCGTCGACGTGAGACACCTTGTTGGACAACGCGACATGGGCGTGCAGGTCGGGGTCACCGGCGCGGGAATCGCGGCGGGTGAACGCCGCGGCGATGAGTCCTTCGGTGTCGACCTGCGCCACTGCCGTTGGCGCCGGTGCGAGTGAAGGCTGCGGAGTCCTGCAGCCACTCCAGCACGTCTGCCACCGCGGCGTCGTGGCGGCCTCGATCTGCTGGGCCACCGGCAGCGGGGCGATAGCCCAGAGCGCCGACACCGATTTCACCGGTGAGAACGTCAGGTCATACCCGGCGACGGCGGTGGTGCGGGCCCGGGTGTTGCGCGCGACAAGCCCGAGAGCTCCCGATCATCGGCTGGGGCGGCCGTACTTTTCGCTGAACAGATTCACGGCCACACGGGTGCGGATCTGAGCGCGCACGTCGGGGGCAATGGTGGTGTTCCAATGCGCGCCGGCTTCGGCGTTGTGGTCGCGGTAGGCCACCGCCAAGCGGCGGGCGACTCGGCCGGCTCGCCGTCGCGGACGAGGAACTTGCGTCCGAGCCGGCGGCGGTCAGCGCCTGCCGGGGCGGTAACCCGCGTCCGGCCGCATAGCCCATGACGCGGTCGGCGTTGGGATGCAACCCCTCTCCGTAGAGGGCGCGCATCTGTTCCTCGGTGACTCCGGAGCCGCCCTCTACAGTCCGATCTGTTCGCGCGCTTGGGTGCTGACCTCGCATCGGCCGGTATCGGACAGAGCGGCCAGGCCGCGGCCCATCCACTGTCCAGGCGCCTCGCCCTTGGCTGAGTAGTAGTCGGCCAGCGTGGAGCGGCCTCGCTCGGTGCTATCGGCGGCGGCGACCTGCCGCACCAGGTACAGGTATCCGTCCCCGGCGGTCAGCTTGTGCAGTGTCATCACCATCACGCGCAGCCGAGCACCCGCATGGCGGCACGCTACGAACCTGACCGCCGCTAAAGCCACGACCAAACCGGGGACTGCTTAAACAAATCCAGGAAGCGGCACCTGAATGCAAGAGGTCACCCACGATTATGTCTACGTCTCGCAAGCCTGGGTGGGCCTTCATCGCGCCCAAGACCTTGATCCGCGCGTTCGACTCGGACCGCTCGAACCAGGCCATGATTTCGTCGCGCGTGGGCGGTTGCGCTCTTGCCGCGCTTTCTGCCGCCGCCAGGCATCCTCCATCTTGTCATCCTGTGCGGACGTTCTTCGGGCGACTGCGCGAGGTCACGGTGTCCGGACTCGGCACGATTAAGCTCTGGGAGCACCAGCTCGAAAGCAGGATCGACCGACAGTTGACAGCAGCCGCAAACGCCGACCTCGACGAAGTCGACGATTTGAAGCGGGTCGCCCAGAGGGAGGCATCGACACTGCTCTCGACGAACTCGCAGCGACACCCGAGCCGCCGCCGAGCGAGGTTCTCGACGACATTGCCGAGAAGGCCGTTGATCGGCGATCTCTGAGGCGGCACAGCGGTATGACGATATTCGCACAGGAATGGAACCGGGCGGCTGGTGGAGCGCGGGTACGACGTGACCGTGCTCGGGGCCGGTGGAACCGCGCACGTCGGCACGGTTAATCCCGTTGTGGGAGCACACTCTTGCAGACCGGCTTGGCGAGCCGTATCCAGAGATCATGCACGCGCTGAAGGTGCGTCGTGTCATCGAGCGGATCGCGACAACCGACGGCGTCGACATCGTCCACGACCATACGTTCGCCGGCCCGCTCAACACACCCTGGTGCTCTATGCGATCCCGCCCGGCAAGGAATATGACGAGATCGCCGGGTCAGCCCGTTCCACTGCGGACGCGGTCGTCGGCTGAGAACGGCCTTTCCCCGCCCAGTCGACGTGGGCTTACCGCAATGCAGCGTGGCCGTGTGGAAGTCCTTGCCCTCGTTGTCTTTTCGCACCGGCATCGGTTCGTCCTATTACCAGCCTGCGCCGGCGTTTGAAGACCTGGCCGACCGCGACGCCTGGCGTTCCTGGGTCACCGAAGTTAGCTGCAGCCGGGAGCGTCCACGCACGACTTGGTTCGCTTGGAGGGTCGTTGGCTCGAGTTCCACCAATGATGGGGCGCAGCTGCACTCGCGCCGAGATGTCCGCGGTCGAGTGTCATCGAGCAGTCCTAGCCCCATGTCCAAATCAGCGCACGCCAAGCCGTTCACACGAAGGCAGCAGCTCCGGCACCCGCTTTCAGAACCTCTTTAACCGGTTTCCAGGGTAAGGTCTATCGCTTATCGGACAGTCCCCTGCGCGCCGAAGAGTTGCGTCGGTGCGGGCGCGGTGGAGGACGCGGGTTCTGCGTGAGAGGATCTTCGGCGGAGCGCTTCGGCGGGGCCAACGAGTGGCATTGATCCGCGTCCCGAATGTCCGTAAGGAAGCGCGCCCGCGTGCGATAGGGGGTTAGGACGTTGAAGAAGGCAGTCATCACCGGGATCACTGGACAGGATGGCTCGTACCTTGCTGAGTTTCTGCTGCAGAAGGGTTACGAGGTTCACGGTTTGATCCGCCGGTCGTCGACGTTCAATACCCATCGAATCGACCACCTCTACGTCGACCCGCATGAGTCCGGTGCGCGATTGTTCCTGCATTACGGCGATATGAGCGACGGTGCGCGCCTCGTCACACTGCTCGCGACGATCAATCCCGATGAGGTGTACAACCTCGCCGCCCAGTCGCACGTGAGGGTGAGCTTCGATGAGCCCGAGCACACCGCCGACACCACGGGCACCGGCACCATCCGGCTGCTGGACGCGCTGCGGATCGGCAACGTCGACTGCCGCTTCTACCAAGCGTCGAGTTCCGAAATGTTCGGCGCCACACCACCGCCACAGAATGAGGAGACGTACTTCCATCCGCGCTCGCCCTACGGCGCGGCGAAGCTCTACTCGTACTGGATGACGCGCAATTACCGCGAGGCGTACGGCATGTTCGCGACCAACGGCATTCTGTTCAACCACGAATCGCCGCGTCGCGGCGAAACGTTCGTCACCCGCAAGATCACCCGTGCGGCCGCCCGGATTAGGTCCGGGCTGGAGGAGCACATCTTCCTAGGCAACCTGGACGCGGTCCGCGATTGGGGCTACGCCCCCGAGTACGTCGAAGGGATGTGGCGCATGCTGCAGGCTCGACGAACCCGACGACTACGTCCTGGCGACGGGCGACCACTACACCGTTCGCGAGTTCCTGGTCGCGGCGTTCGAGCACGCCGGCCTCGACTGGGAGGCTCACGTCAAATTCGATGAGCGTTACCTGCGGCCGACCGAGGTGGATTCTCTCATCGGCGACGCTTCCAAGGCCGAGGCGAAGCTCGGCTGGAAGCCGGATGTCCGCATGCCCGAGCTCGCCCGGATCATGGTCGATGCTGACATCACCGCGCTCGACTGCCAGGGCAAGCCGTGGATCGACACCCCGTCAGTCAAGTCCTGGAAGTAAGGCGAAATGTCCGACACCGAATACGCGCCCGGCGCGCTGGATCGCTCCGCGCCCACATTCGTTGCAGGCCATCGCGGCATGGTCGGCTCGGCCATTATGCGGAGCCTGGAAAACGCGGGCTTCTCGCACCTGCTGGTCCGTACGCGCACGGAGTTGGATCTCACCGATCGCGACGCGACGTTCCAGTTCTTCACGCAGACGCGACCCGAGGTCGTCGTGCTGGCGGCGGCCCGCGTCGGTGGCATCCTGGCCAACAGCACGCGTCCAGTGGACTTCCTTTCGGAGAACCTGCAAATCCAGGTCAACGTCCTCGACGCCGCGCTTTACGCGAACGTCAAAAGGCTTCTGTTCCTCGGGTCGTCGTGCATCTACCCGAAGTTCGCTCCGCAGCCGATCGCCGAATCGTCGCTGCTGACCGGGCCGCTGGAACCGACGAACGACGCGTACGCCATCGCCAAGATCGCGGGAATCCTGCAGGTTCAGGCCGTCCGTCGACAGTACGGGCTGCCGTGGATCTCCGCGATGCCGACGAACCTCTACGGTCCCGGTGACAACTGGTCCCCGACCAGCTCGCACGTCCTCCCTGCCCTCATCCGCCGGTTCGACGAGGCCCACAAATCCGGTGCACCGACCGTGACCAACTGGGGGACGGGCCACCCTCGTCGTGAGTTCCTCCACGTCGATGACATGGCTTCGGCGTGTATCCACCTCCTCGAGCGCTTCGATGGCCCACAGCAGGTCAATGTCGGAACGGGCGAGGACCAAACGATCAGTGAGATCGCCGGGATCGTCGCTGCGGCAACGGGTTACGACGGCGGTATTGAATGGGACACGTCGAAACCGGACGGCACACCGCGCAAGTTGTTGGACGTCAGCACGCTGAGGAACAGCGGATGGGCGCCCAAGATCCCATTGGCGTCGGGCATCGAGCAGACGGTGGCGTGGTATCGCGACAATCGGTCCGCTCTCCGCACGTGAGAACAGGCCGACTTTAGGATGCGTCGCTACCTGCAGACTCGCACTCGTCGCTAGCCCTTTAGCCCACCCCGAGCGGTTGACCATCGCCGACTGGCAAGTCGGCAAATCGGTCTTCGGGGCCTTGCAATCGACGAGCGTCCTGCTGTACGACACGTGGCAGATCCCTGTGCGCCAACCCCATCCACCCCCGATACCGGTTTCTCTGGCAGAACCCGTACTTCGCGCAGGCGGTGCTCGACGCCGCGCTCACTTGGATCGGGCCAGCCCGCGGCCGCGGCGGTCGGCCGGGGCAGCGCTTCGTCGAGCGCTACCTCGACGAGCCGCGCCGAGTTGAGGCTCAGGTCATCGCCGATACGCACGGCAACGTGGTCGTCGCGGGCACGCGCGGCTTGCTCGCTGCAGCGTCGCTTCGCGAAGTTGGTGGGGTGCCCCAACGGGTGCCATCCGCAAGAAGCCGAAGCCGCGCAAGCGGGCGCATTGGCCGGTTTGGACGCATTCGACGACGCCGTGACCGCGCAGGACACCGTCGTGAAGGTCGCCGTCGAGGCTGGTGCCGCGGTCACGCACGGCACCGTGCTGGCCGAGATTAAAGACTAGCGGCGACTCTCAGCGCGCTACTTCTTCCTGGCGTACACGAACAGCGTGGGCTGCAACGCATTCGGGAGGTGTTTGTTCATCCACCGCACGATGCGGTAGACGAACGGCCTGCCGAGGTGGTAGCCGGGTTCCGACGCGCCTCGCGTGATGAATAGTTCCATTCCTGCCCCGAATGCGGCGCGCAGATCCCGCTTGGTGTTCATCCGGTATGTTGTCGGAAACACGTCCTCCGGTTTGCGATCCGGCTGGATCGCCGTCAGCGCACTCCCATGCATTCGGTTGGATCGCCGTCAGCGCACTCCCATGCATTCGGTTGGGTACCAATCGCGCTCCCACCGCGATGTAGCCGTATTTGTTCGGCGTCGTCGCAGCGATCCATCCACCGGGCTTCAGCACGCGCACAAGTTCGTTGGCGACGAAGCCGGCGTCATCGATGTGCTCTAGCACCGATCGCGCGACGATGATGTCGAACCTGTCGTCCTCGTAGGGCAATGGCACGCCCGGCTCGATCACGGCCGCCGCATCGAGGAAGGGATTCTCAAGGACCACCGGGGCGACATCACACCAGTCGAGATGCGCACATCGACCCTTCAGGTTTCCGAGACGCTGCCGGTACCCGTTCTTGTCGTCGTGTAGCGGCTCGCCACGACCCGCGCCGAAGTCGAGCACAACATCGGTCGGCCGCAGCACCGCAGCGATTTGAGTGAAGAAGACGACGGTGCCGTCGACATGACTGAATCCCCCCACGTTGGCCTCGGGATAGAACCGCTGCACAAGCTCATCTGTTCTCACGGCAGAGAGTGTAGGGATCGCGTCCACCCGACGCGTGCCAACGCCGAATGATGTTTGCGCGTCACCGCTGCGCGACGCTCGGACCCTCGTCGTTCCGCATCAGCGGCAAACGTCGCTCGAAACCCCGACGGCGTCGCTGGTGAGTCTGATCGCAGGACCGCGCCTTGTGATCCCCGGCTAAGGCGGCGGCTACCGACGAACCGCACCGTGTTGAATGCTCGCCCAGCCGGAACTCAGTTCGCACCGCAAACATTACATCTGACGCTAAACGGTGCTGACGGTAGAACTCCGCGCTGATCTTTAGTGGCGGCTATGCATGAGGATTCGCCAGAAGGTTCGGTTTCCGTCTAAAGCCCTGCGACAGGGCGCCAACAACGCGCCCGATGTGGGTCCTCCTGCCCTGAGCAAATTTCATCGTTACTCCCGCGTAACGGCGAAGAGAGCTGCTAGCGGTTGACGTGATATGGGGAATGTGGTATAAGGGTGCGGGCAGCGCGGCCGTACCTCCCGGGGACGAAGACCTTCAGAAGGTTGTTCTTCACCGGTCCGGTGCGCACAGTGACTCGGGGAAATGGCAACCTTGAGGCGTAGCGTCGAGGTTCATAGTAGGAAAGGTGCCGTGGCTGTCTACGTGTACCTCCGCACATTTCGCAATCGGCCTGCGCGTGTGGCTGGCATGGTAAGCCTCGCGTTCTCGAGGCGTCGGCGGTGGCCGATGCCCAACTCCATTGTGCACGAACCGGCCATCCACCGGGCGGTGCTCGGCAACTGCCCAAGTTCACGGCGATGATGCTCTGAAGCTCACCTGCGCGCTCAGCTAGTGTCAAGCTTTCACAACACCTGGATTCCGATGGTCACAAGGTAACCAGCCAGCGCCCAGGTGACCGACAGAGCGGCGCTCACCGCCAGCGCACGACCGAAGAGACGGACCCGTGTCCGACGTCGCCAAACGATGTCAGCGGGCGCTGCTCTGTCACATCGCGAACCGCCATCGCCTCGCCGCGGGTGGTGTGCAGCGGCGGCTCGACACACACGATGTCAACCGGTTGCGGACCCTCACACAGCGAGTCCAGGACCGAGTTGACTCTTCCGTAGGGGTCGGACAGTACGAGGGTGTTCGCAAAACCTGCCTCCACGAGGTCCAGGCCGTAGTGCTCACGCCCGTCGCGCTCACCCGCGAGCACCACGACCGCGTCGGCCCGTCGCAGATCGTCCTGTGGCGCGCTAGCGTAGGTCATGTAGCCCGTTGCATTGCTGATTGCGAGCACCAGCGCAATCGCAAGACTGCAGGCGAGGAACACCTGCATGCCACGTCCCTGCGAAGGTCGCCTCGCCCTTTCGGTCATGGACGACTGCACATTCCGTTGGCTTCGTGCCCCGCGAATCGATCCAGGAGCCAGCCGAGTTGGTCGTCGCTGCTGACATCGAGGTGTCCCTTGCCCTCCTCGAGACGCCAGACGATGTTGCCGCCCAATCCGCACGCCTTGGCGAGCGCGGAAGTCGTCCAGTCGGCGTCGATGAAGGTGTCAGCACTGCCGTAGACCACGGACATCGGCGCGTTCAGCTTCCGTTGCGGCAGGGCCCAATCGGCGAGCAGAGAACGCAGACGCTGCGCCGCCTCCGGCGATTTCGGAGCGAGGTCGTACGGGCCGATCTGCTCGGCCACCAGAGACCTGACCAGTGTCAGAACGCCGGTGCACTCGGTCATTAGAGACCAGTTCTCGGCGGCGGTTCCGCTGCGGTAGTCGTCGAGATTGAGATCGGGGTGAATTCGTCCGAGAGAGGTCAGGATCCACTGCAATATCGGGGCCTGATTGCTCGTCAGCGTGCCGCGTTCGGCCCTGTCGACTACACCCGTGATGTCGGCCGCCGGTGAGAGCGCCACGGTGCCCACCAGCGAAAGTTCCGGCGCGTAGGACTGCGCCTGTTCGTTGGCCGCCCAGACTGCCCCGCCGCCCTGCGACCCGCCCCAACCCGCCCACCGCGACGAGATGTCGGGAAAAGTCGCGCGAAGCGCTCGTACCGCGTCAATGAGATTGAGCCCTGCAGTACGCGCATCGCTGAACGGGTGAATTCCGGGGGCCCCCAACCCCTGATAGTCGGGAAACGCCACGGCGAACCCCCGTTTGATCAACTCGACCACGGGTGTCCACTGCTTCCAGAGATCGTCGGAGAGCGACGGTGCGCAGGGCTCATTGATACCGATCGCACCGTGCCCGTAAGCGACTACGGGCCACCCGCCCCTGGGTGCGACCGTGTCGGGCACGAAAACGGTACCGGACACAACGGTCGGCGTACCCGACGAACCGTCCGTCGATCGGTACACAACGCGAGCAGCCAGGGCACCCGCGCTGACGATGTCGGACTTGATGTGCGGCATCGACATCGCGCTAAGGAGGCTTCCGGGGCCCGAACCGGACAGATGGGCGGTGGCGATCGGGGCGGGCTCTGGGCCGACGTCACCGATTCGGTCGACGACCGTCGAACCCGCCCAGAACGCAGCGGCCCCGACGACTATAACGGCGACCACTGATATAAGTGCGGTCGCGCTATTCCGAAGTCGTGCCATCGGCGCCAGCTCGTCCGTACCGTCGCCCGCGGCTTACCATTGCACGCCATTCCCGGCTCGTCATCGTGCGAGCCCACCCGCGAACCTGCGAAACGCGTCCCGTCCCCGCTCGTCGGAGAACTCGGCAGCACCCATCCGCTTGGCGGAAGCCACCAGCTCCTCAGCGAGACCCGAATCCGCCGACACCCGCCCGACCGCGTCGACGAGAGCCGCGGGATCACCCGATGCAACGCAGAGCGCAGACTCATGTTTGTCCAGCAGGGCCTTGGTTATGCCCTGGGTCTCAACCGCCGCCACAATCGGACGGCCGGCGGTCACGTATGACGTCAGCTTGCTCGGCAGCGACATCTCCACGACCCCCGGCTTCTCATGGAGCAGGAGCACGTCCGCAGCGGCCAGCACCTCGGGATAGTCGGCCTCGGACACGGGAGGTACAAACCTCACGTTGCCCAACCCCTCGGCGCGGCTGCGCAGGTCGGATATCTGGTTGCCATCGCCCACTAGCACGAAAACGACTTCGGGAGCACGGCTTTCAGCCAGCTTGGCGGCCTCGATCGCGTGGTCGAGGCCCTGCTTCATGCCCATGTTGCCGGTGTGCACGACGTACGTCCCTGGTGTCGGCCATCCGAGACTCCGGCGCGCGTCCGCGCGCGAAGCGTCGCTCGACGCCACGTGGGTAAAAATCGGTAACTCGACGATGCGGCTGGGATCGACGTTGTGGGCGGCGAGCGCGCGGGAGAACCCCTGCGTGATGACACCGACCCGATCCGCCCTCGCCAGCAGCCCGAACTCGGCTGCCCCGACCACCCGAGCGACACCCGCGCCCGCGGTGCCCGACTGTGCGGCGCCCGCGCCACTCAGGTCGTGTACTACCACCCCCAACGGCCGCTTGCGTCGCCCGACCGTCGCAGCGAGCATCGCGCCCACGAGCGGTGTCACGGCGATCACGACGTCGGCTCTGGAATGGGCGACGTACGGCGCCGCAAGCGCTGCGAATGTCGACTCCTGACGCATCCGGCCGATCAGCCCGGGATGGGACGGCACGGCGTGGCGGACCCGGGTCACTCGGACCGAGTCGTGAATCTCCCTCCAGCGCAACCCCCGACGGTATCGCGGGTCCTGCACCTTCCACTGGGGATAATGGGGCACACCGACCACGGCGTCCACGTTGGCGCCAGCGGCGGCCAGAGTCTCGATCAACAGCGAGTTGTACGGAGCGCTGCCCGTCGACTCCGGAGCGAAATGGCACGCCACGACGCATACGGACAGCCCGGAAAGATCGCGCGGGACTTCCTCAACGCTTGCGATGGGTCACCACCCAAGCCGCGTCAAACCGCACGCTAGTACACGCGGGCTCGCCGCGATGTCTAGCGACATTGCAAAACCACAATCATCCGATTCCCCTCGAACCATCGATCGGCCCCCGTCCGACGCGTATGCCACCGAAGTGATGGCGTACAAATCCTGACCCCAAGGGATCTGTCCCGGATGTTATCGGGCACCGCAGGCGGAGTCCACGCAAGCCCGGTCTTCGCGGTCGACGTCACGTTATCTCCGGCCCCGCATCTCGCCATTCGCTTGGCCGGTCCCCGTCACCTAAGGTCGACCGGTGGGTTTCGCGTCGTCACAGGTGCGGCAACGCGTGTCTGGACGGGGCGGTGGACCGCCGATCGATCTCAGCCGCGCGTCCCTTCGCGTGATCGTGCCGGTCGTCGCGACCCTGATCGGCGTCACTTGCGGCGGATGCGCGAAGCAGCCGGCCGACGTGGTGGAACGCACCGTGACACAAACCGTGACGACCCCCGTCTATCCCGATCGCCCAGCGCCCGCGGTAGTGCTCAACGTCAAGGACTTCGGCGCACAGGGCGATTGGAAGACCAACGACACGGCGGCCATCCAGAGCGCGCTCGATGCCGTCGGCCAGAACGGTGCCGTCATCTTCTTCCCCCCGGGGGGATACCTGGTGCCGAACGGCGGCTTGGTGAGCAAGAACCCCGTGACACTTCAAGGCGTCAAGGGACTGGACGGTAGCGGTTCGCGCATCATGGTGAGCGCCGACAAGGGCGTCGGTTTCGAACTTAACGGCCAGGCATCGGTTATCGACTCCCTGGAGATCGCATACGTCCCCACCACCCCCACGTCCATGGTCGGGGTCGTCTTGAACTGCAATTTCGGCCAGATGACGTCATCCCGCGTCACCGGCTTCGATACGAACCTGAGGATCTCCGGCACGTACTATTCGGTCCGCGATTCATCCTTCCGCGACTTCCAAACCGCGGGCGTGGAAGTGAACAATCCCTTAGCCAGGGGCGATGCCGGTGACGGGACGATCACCGGCAGTACCTTCGAGCGCCGCCAAGATGCGCCGGTGGGTGGCTCGGCCTTGCTGTGGCTTGCAGGCGGCGGAATGCGCTTCATCGACAACAAGATCAACGGCGAGAAGAGCCTGTCGAACGGTGTCACTTTCAGGCCGAGCCGTGACGTCTCCACCACCTCGCTTCTGGTCAACAGCAACAGCATCGAGAACTTCCGCGGCGCTGGGATCGCAGCCGAGACGGGTGAGGGTTCCATTCACAACTCGGTCGTCATCTCCGACAACCAGATTGCGAACTATGAGTTCGCACCGGACTCCCGCGGCATCGAAATCGACGCTCCCATCACCAATATCGTGATCGAGGGCAACAGCGTTCAAGCCATGGCGTACGGGATAGTCCTCGGCAAGGTCTTCCACACCACCGTCACTGGCAATGCGCTCGCGGACATCCGCTATGACGGGATCACGATCAGCGCCGACGCCCAGGACGTCACCGTCGGTCAACAATCGATAAGCGTGGTGCTAGGCCGGCAGATCGTCCGTCATTGACGGCATTAGCTGTGCGGCCGCGCCACGCACCGGGAGTTGACGCCCAAGCGCCCTAGATCCTGGATCAGCCGACGGCTGTACTCCGCGTATCCGTCGGAGTTCGGGTGATACCCATCGGGATCGAATTGCGCCGCATCGGAAAGCCAGTGCTCGCCCGTGGGATCCATGAAAACGATTCCGTATGTTCCCGCTGCAGCCGCAATCGCCGCGGAAATGCGTTGCATATTCGCGGCGTCCTTCTTCGGCGCCCAGCTAGGGCCGATCGCGACGATTGCGGCGCCGGGCAGCCCATCCCGAAGTGAACGAAAGACCTGACCAGCAGCATCAGTGATTTGCTGAGTCGTCGCTTCTTCGTCGTTGGTTCCGCCCTGAACGAAAACCACCTGTGGCTTGACGGCGATAGCATCGCCGATCCGATCAGAGAACTGCCTTTGATTCGGTATGGGGCCGGCGGTCGTGTAACCGGTGCCACCTTCGACTGACTCGGAGCCGGGAGCCCAGCACATCTGCTCAATTACGCGAGCAACCCAGCCCTCCGAGACGTCATCAGCACCCTTCGCCCCGGCGAAGGAGTCGCCAATGACAGCGAACGTCAGCAACGACACGGGATTCTGGCCGTCCAGGCCGGGGACCGCCGGCGTACTGGGAGGGGCGGTCGAGACCCGCGGCGTCACCACCACGGGCGCGGGGGCCGGCGGAACAATCGTGTCCCGCTGGTGAACTGTGTACACAGCACCAGCCAAAACCCCGGCGCCGATTACCAGAACACCGACCCGAAGCAGGTTAGAAAACAGGTTGCTCATGAAATGCGTCCGTCCCCACATTGCGCACCACCCGGCGCAGCGGATCGATTCCAGTGCCACCGCCCCGAATTGATGCTCCCGCCGTGCGCACAGCACTGCATACGCACGATCGCAGAACGTTCGGGGCCGCGGTCCTGATCGTGCAGGCAGGCTAACACACCGCCGTCTGCAGCAATACCGACGTTGTTCGCCAAGTGCGTGGGTGCAGCCGGGCCCGCACCGTTGCCGGCCCCGTGGAAGCGGGGCCGTTCGCGTGCGACACCGAATGTTTCGAACATCTCTCCTGCGCAACTCCAGCGGACGCACAACGCACCGGTTCGCTGCGAAGATTGAGCGCCGCACCCCGCCCGCGACGAATTTACAAGTTCCGGGACAGTTTCACAGCCCGTGTAGCATGCTTCAGGGCGACGCACCCGGGGGAGGCTTGGGTCGCGCAGCATCGGTTTAGAGGGGAGATAATGCCGAGCAGCAAAACATATCCCGCCGCGCGCAGCCTCTACTCGGTAATTTTTCGCCGCTGGGGATGGATAGTCGGTCTTGGAATCGTCGGCGGCCTCGCCGCCCTTGGCTACAGTTTGCTGGAGAAGCCGACCTACGAGGCATCCACCACCGTATTCATCACGTCCGGCAGCACGATTGTGCCCACCGCCTACGATTCTGTGAAGGCCTCCGAAGAGCGCATCGCCTCGTACGCGCAGCTGGTCTACTCTGACGCGGTGCTCGGGCCGGCCGTCAAAGCAGCCGGGCTCAACATATCGTTCACCGATGCCCGAGCCGCGGTGAGCGTCGATCTAAATCCGCAGATCGTCATGCTGACCATTCACGCCAGAGACACCAACCCCGAGGCGGCCCAGCGGCTGGGCAACGCCCTCGCGGACTCGATGGCCAAGGTAGTCTCTCAGCTCGAGGTTCCGGGTAGTGGGACCGAGCCGACGGCGAAGCTGAGCACCGTCACGACAGCCACAGTCGGCGCGTCGCCGGTGTCGCCGACCACCGAGATCAACGTCGTCCTCGGCGTGGCGGGCGGGTTGGTATTCGGCCTTCTGCTCGTTCTCGTGTTGGAGCGGCTGAACTCGCGCGTCCGCGATGTCGGCGACGCGCAGTCGGTCGTGCAGGCCCCCGGCCTGGAAACGATCGAGTTGTCCGACGCGGTGACGTCGACCTCGATCGTCGACTCATCCACGGAGTCGCCGGAGGCCGACGCGTACCGGAGACTGCGCTCGGTCGTTGTGCGGGAGGGTCAGGTCGGCCGCAGGAAGATCCTGGTCACCAGCGCCCGCGATGGCGACGGCAAGACCCGGTTGACGATCAACCTCGGTGCCGCGCTGGCGCGGGCCGGAAACTCGGTGCTGCTGGTCGACTGCGACTTCCGCAATCCTCGAATCGTCTTGCGCACCAACGGTTCTCCTGGGCTGGGAATCACCGATGCGGTCAGCGCCGGGCAGACGAACCCGCGGGTTCTGGGCGCGAGCGCCGGCATCGACGGGCTGAGCGTCCTCGGCGCGGGAACCGCGGTCGCCGGCCACCCCGGCGACCTGATGGCCTCGGCGGCGATGGGCGCACTCTTAAATCAGCTCGCCGATGACTTCGATTACGTGTTGATCGACTCCTCAGGTGCGCTCGAAGGCATGGAGCTCGACGCGATCAGTCCTTGGATCGATGGAGCCATCGTCGTGGCTCGCGCAGGATCGTCGACCGTCGCCGATCTCAAAGAGACCCGACAGATGCTCGTGGCGGCCGACTTAGTGCTCATCGGTGTGGTGGTGTTCGAGAGCGACCGGCACGCGCGCAAGCGCCGCCGTAAGCCGGTGTCCGCTTAGGACGGGTACTTAAGAGTGTTCAACGAGAACACCGACTCGAGGGTCTTCTCCAGCTGAGCTCGCGATACGACCTCCGGATGGTACGTCGCCGTGAGATGCAGTTGGTGACCGATGCGGGTGAAGCACGCTGACACCTGACTGTGGTCGCCCGGCGGCAGCGCGACCGCGAACACCCTGTTGGTAGCTCCGGCCCGGTAGCCGATTTTCTTCATCCCGGCCAGCCTGGTGACATCTGAAAGTGTCAGATTCACTTGGCCGTTCGTATCGGAGCACGAAGCCGGGGCGGACTCCACACGGCGCCTCATCCCCCACAGAGCAGCCCAGCCCAGCGCACGCGTCGCGGGGTAGGTTGACGCGAGTTCCTTCTGCAGGCAGTGGCCCAGCTCCTCAACCGTCTGACCTTGGGGAGCGGGGATGCGGGCCACGATCGACATGTTCGCGAACGTGACCGCATCACGCGGCAGGTAGCGACGCAGATCGGTGAGTACGCTCATCGATTCCGTCAAGTCGATGCCGGCTGCGCGCGCGGCCCGACGGAACACGAAGAACAGCATCGCGCTGGTCGACACGCCGGGGTGGTGAGTGTCACGAAAACCCCTGAGCTCGCTGAGGAAATCCGGGGAGCTCCGCGCGAACGCAACACTGTAGTGCGCCGGCTCGCCCCGCCTCTCGGCCGGCTGGTGGCGGGCCGGCGTCCGGTGCGCACGTCGTCGGATCTCGCGCAGGAAGTCTCCGACCACCGTAAGGGCGCCGTGCCCGCGCACAATCGACTTCGCAAGCGCAGTAAGCGGTTTGGCCAAATTTGGCACGAGCACCGGCTCGACGAACCCTGGTGACGAGGGATCTTGCTCACGGGTGAGGGCCGCCACGATCTCGCACATGAAAAGGGCGTCACCGAGGCCGTGATCCATTCGGAGCTGGAGGTAGCCGTCCCTGTGACTGGCGTAGATCGGCTCGCCCGGCCGCTTAGTCACAAGCTCCGTTAGGAGCGAATTCAGTTCGGACTCGTCGACGCGCAGACCCTCCCACACCATGTCGCCGGACAGTGCGGGGTTGACATCCCACCAGACGGTGGAGGGTGACGGGATCAATCCCAGGCGGTTTTGGACACCAACAGCGGCGATGGCGCGCAGGCTGTTCAGGTACTCGCTCGAGTCGGCTACCTCGGTCGGTCCGATGAGAACCCACACCGGGTCGTGCGCGTAGGACGCGTCGATGGCACTGACCTTCATCTGCGTGCGTGCCCCAGTGGCTTTTCTCACGTCGACTCCCCTTGCGCCTGCCGCGAAGCGAGCTCAGGCGTTCCGTCCGTGTTGATACTCGCCGGCGCGAAGACGGTCGCCCCAGCGGGGACGTCTCGAGTCACGAGGGTCATCGCACCGACGGTCGCGTTGTCACCGATGGAAACCCCCCGCAGGACCATCGCGCGCGCGGCGATCCAGACGCCGTCGCCGACGTCGATCGGTTGGTTGTCGAACTCGAACGTTCGGTTCTTGCGGTCATGACTGCCGGTGCACAACATCGCCCCTTGCGAGATACACGTGTCGGAGCCGATGCGGACGGGCTCCAGGTTCAGGATCCACACTCCTTCACCTACCCATGTGTTGTCACCGATTTCGAGTTTCCACGGCCAATGGATCTTGATGTCGTGCCTGATGAGCACGTTCGTTCCGATTGTCGCACCGAACGAACGGAGTACGGCAATACGAACGCGAAGCGGACACCACCAGTGCCGGGTCAAGACCGTGGAGAACAGCAACCACAACACCTGAACGATTGCCGACCGTCCTTTGTCGTATCCCGCGCCGGTGAATCCACCGAGATCGAACCGCGCGGCCGACCGCACATCGGGGGCGCTACCGGCGGAATGCTCAGACACTGCTACTCCTCGCCCAAATCTCGGTGAACCCGATGCGCGCGTCGGTCAACCCGTTCTTGTAATACGCCTCGAATGTCGCGAAGTTGCCGGGCCACTGTGCAACTCGCGGGTCGTTGACGACGCGCCGAGTGCCGTCGGGCAATTGCAGCTCAACGCGCGCGCCGGCCAGCCACGCCTGCGCCTCCAGGACATTCTGCGACGCCTGCCGTAGCGGCGGATCGAAAATCCCCCACGCGAGCGTCTCCCGCGGCGCACTCCCGTCGGTGTCGGGGGCATAGATGCCCAGGCTCCACTGTGTCGGCCCGATCACGAGGTGCATGGGAATCGGATGATGGACCCCGCTCTGAGAGACGACCAGCACGACGGCGCTGTCGCTCGTCCCCGCGTGCGGCGTGAACGTCCATCGCGCACCGATGTTGGTGACGGGACCGCCGAGACTGCCTGATGTGTAAAGGCCCGCGCTTTCAGCGTTGATCGCGGGGCTGTTGGTGAGCTTGCCTTCGACTACTCGTAATTTCGAGCTGGTGTCGTTGGCGGGATCGGTGTTGACGACCGTCGCTCCGTCCCCGAATATCTGAGGCGCTTGGCCGTCCGGCATACCGGCGAACACGATCCGCGCCTCTCCGCTATCAGTACTGTCCGATCGCGAGCAGGCGACGCTCGCGAGCATAACACTCACCGCCATTAACAACGCGAACACGAGGCGCGCGAGATTCCACGACGAATTCTTCATCACCGACCGATCCTTCTTGACTGAGAGGACGAACGCGCGCGATACCACCGCTTCGGCCACGTCAAGATGATCGCTGTGCTGGAGGTGGAAACACTGACGACTCCTCATCAGGCGTCGAGCGGAACGCGGAGATGGCTGCAATGCACCCGACCGTGTAGTAGAAGTGCCTGTCCGTCAGCTGGTTCTCGATAGCTCCGAGGATCATCCACGCGATGATGGAGATCAGAAGGTAGTACCCAAACGAATTATCCAGTCGGCCAAGGGTCCAGCAATCGAACAGGATTGCCCCCCAATACACCAGCATCGCGATGCCGAGCACGACACCGCCCGCGGCGAGAATCTGGAGGTAGATGTTATGGGCTTCGACGACGTGCCGGATACCGGCACCGAAGATCGGGTATCGGGAGAAGTCGCCGACGGCCAACCGCAGGAGGATCAGTCGGTCGTCATTGCTGTTCTGCGTGGCCGATGTCGAGCTGCCAAATCTGTACAGATCATCGCGAATGTTCGCCGGCAGCACGGTGATTAGGAGCGTCACCGCCACCAATAAGGCGCCGCTGACGGCCAATGCCACGGTGCGAGCGGTCTCGCGCTTGTTCTTCACGAACAGGAAGGATCCGAGCAGAACAACCGGCACCATCACCTGTGCTCCGCGGGAGCCGGTGGCGGCCACACCACCGAGCAGGATGATGAACGCCAGCGCGGGAAGCCATTGCCACTTCCGCTTAACGGTGCTGATGAAATATACGACGAATGGGATCGAGATCACGCACGTGAAGCCGAGAGTGTTTGGATGCTCGGTGAGCCCAGGCTGCCGGAGGTTGTTGCTCGCATAGCCGATACCCTCCGACACATGCGTCAACCCGGCTAGGTCGGTCAGCGCAACCAGGCTCGAGATAGCCACACCGGTGACGTAAGAGCCCATCACCCACCGCGGAACGCGCCGATCCCAACCAGTGCAGGCGGCGATCCCCAGCGGGACGGCGAGCATCGCGAAGATCCAGAACGCGCCCTTCACCACGCTTTCGGGCTTGTAGTAGGTCACCTGGTACCGCAGCACGCGCAGGTAGTAGGGCGTCGCATCGAGCTGGCGAACGATGACGCAGATGAGGATCGCGACCGGCGGGACGAATACCCACCACGGCAATTTGAACCGCAGGTCACCGAACAATGTGGCGATCCCCGCCAGCCCGATCGCGGCCAGAAGGAACATGTCGGCGACCCCACCCATCGGGAACTTGATCAACCCCCATGTCGCGGTCGCGGCGGCCATCATGATCAGGGCGATGCCAGCTCGCCCGATGATCGCGGGCATCCCCATCGGCATCGTTCTCGTCAGAACCGGGGCCTGCGTGGTCATTCCACCTCCTGACGTAACACAACCGTGAATCGAGCCACGGGTGCGGCAAGTAATCTAGCTCTAGTCATTCGTCCGCCACGCTCTCGTAAAGCTTGGCGATCGCCGACATCTGCGAACTGTTCGACAGTCGACTGGCCGCGTACTCGCGTCCATTTCGCGACATGCGCGATGCGAGTTCGGGATCGGCCACGATCGCATGGACGGCCTGCGCGATGTCCGTAGGGCTCCGGTTGCGAACGACGATCCCCGCGCAGGCGCGTTCGACCTCGGGCGCCAGCGCCGAGGAACTGGTGACCACCACCGGTACACCGACGGCGAGAGCCGATGCCAGGACGTTGCCCCACGGTTCGTCGTCGGAACATATGACGAAAACCGATGAAGCACACAATCTGTCGAGAACCTCGTCAGACGACACGGAGCCGCCGTAGGTCAGGTTGCCGAGTTGTTCGGCCGCGGCGAGAACCTCGTCGAGATCGCCCCAGTCGGGCCCGATGATCGAATACGACTCGGGCCACTCCTTGGCCGCGGCGTGCCGGGCGGCGTCCAGGAAATCCAGTACGCGCTTGCGCGGGTGGAGGCGCGCGATGAACACGGCTCCCGCTCCGTCGGTGTCGGCACGTTGCGGAATACGCTCGGGCAGAGGGTTCCCAAGGATCACCATCGGTACGTCCGCAACGCCGCGGAGTCGCTTTACGGCCGCACCCTCCTGCGAGGTCAGCACGAGGATGGTCGTCGCCCGCTTGAGCAGGGGCAGCGCGATCGCGTCGACCACCCCGGTGTAGCGAGGAATGCCGCGCCGTCATCATCCCGTGGGTCTGTGCAATCCATCGCTTGCGCCGGACGAGGCTCGTCGACTGCGGCGGTGATGGGCATGATTTCGCGCGCGAAGCTGATGTGCACCACGTCGGAAGAGCCGATCCACCGCCACAGCGTGGCCGTCGCCCGGAACGAGAACAGCGTCGAGACCCCACGCTCCGAGAACTTCTGTCGGGCGTGACTTAGCGCAAACGTCAATCCGCTGGTATCCGGTTCGTTCGGTGCGTCGTCCTCAAGGTGAGCGGCCACCAGCGTGACCCGGGCGCCCATCTCGGCAGCGAGACGGGCTTGCCGACGCGCCGTGTCGTACGGCCCGCGTACTTACCGGTCGCGCTCGCCAGCGTCACCACACGGCACACCGCCAGTCCGTTGAGATCCGGTGCCGCGCGCTCGGTCACCTCGCCACCGCCCGGACGAGTGTGACAATCATGAGTGGTAGGTCCAACCCGCCTCCTCCCACTCCGCATGATCAAGGCACAGGCGTCCGTCGATGACCACCTTCTCGCTGACCACATCTGCCAGCGAGTGGGGATTCATGTGTACAAACTCCGCCCATTCGGTCAGGACGAGAACGACGTCGGCCCGAGAACAGGCTTCCAGGGCGGTCTCCGCGTAGTCCAACGTAGGAAAAATACGGCGCGAACTTTCGGTGGCTCGAGGGTCGTACACGGTCACCGACGCTCCCTGAAGCTGGAGTTGCCCGGCGACGTTGAGGGCCGGCGAATCTCGCACGTCATCCGATTCGGGTTTGAACGCGCTCCCGAGTATCGCGACACGCGTGGCGATCAGCGATCCGCCGACGACCTTGCGCGTCAGGTCCACCATGCGCGACCGGCGCCGCATGTTCACGTTGTCGACTTCCCCGGAGAAACGATCAGGGCCTCCGCGGCCCCGAGTTCCCCCGCGCGCGCAATGAATGCACGGATGTCCTTCGGCAGGCAACCGCCGCCAAATCCCAGGCCGGCGTTGAGGTATTCCAGTACCGATCCGGGCGTCATAGCCGATCGCATCGGCCACGTCGCGAACATTCGCCCCCGCGGCCTGGCAGACCTCGGCGATCGCGTTGATGAACGACACCTTGGTGGCCAAGAACGCGTTTGCGGAAACCGTCACCAGTTCAGCGGTGGCGGGGTCGGTCGTGATGAACGGAACCCCGTTGGCCAGCAGGTCTGCGTAAACGTCCCTGGCGACCGCTTCCGCTCGTCCGCTCGGAAACGCACCGAGCACCAATCGGTCGGGCGCGAGCGTGTCGTCAATGGCGTGCCCCTCTCGGAGGAACTCCGGATTCCAGGCGATCTCGACGTCGACGCCATCGGCGAGCTCCGCGATCACCGCGGAAAGACGCTGAGGGGTGCCGACGGGAACCGTGGATTTGCCGAAGATCGCCGCGTTCGCGGCGCAACAGGGGTACCAGCTGACTGACCACGGAATCGACCTGGCTGAGATCGGCTCCGTCCTCTCCCTTCTTCTGCGGCGTACCCACCGCGATGAAGAACGCGTCGCTCCGGTCCGCCGCCTCCTGATAGGACGAGGTCACTCGAAGCCGGCCGGATACCGATTTGAGAGCGCACCAGGTCGGCGAGGCCGGGTTCGAAGAACGGTAGATCGCCTTGTTCGAGCTTTGAGAGGCGGTCGGCACACGATCGACACCGAGCACCTCATGACCGAGCTCGGCCATGCATGCCGCATAGCGGTCCCGAGATATCCCATCCCGAGAACGATCAGCCGCAAAAGTCCCCCATCGCCAGCGCTGTAGCTCATCAGCCTAGTCCACGCCCAGATTCCGCGACTGCATCCAGCAATTGCCGACCCAACCGGTCCGCGCGACGCAACCCAATCGCTTACAACTGTCACCAGAGCGCCGGCTGCAAGTGGCACCCGAGCGCCGCTCGTCCGTCGCCGGTACGACATCACTTCTCGCAATGCTCGATACCACCAGGCAGCGACACTTTTTCGAAGCTATTCCACCGGCCGGAGCAGGGCCGTTCGGCCGCACCGGCCACTCACACGGCAAACTCCCAGCTCGCGACGCAGGGACGTGGGTGCCCGGTGTGCGATCGTCGTGGCAATGGCAAACATCTGCGGTTATCCTGTCCGACAGGGGCGCTGTAGCTGCCACTCTGGATTCGACCGCATTCGGCTCGGTTGCGTGCCGCTGGCGACGGGGGGCGTCATGTATTTCGGAGGGCCGATCAAGGCTGCCATGGGCTGTGTTGGGCGACCATCAGACACGGCGGCCTCAGGAAGACGAGCAGAGTGAGAATTCTTCACGTGGTCACTCTGATCACCCCGGACGGAGCCTACGGGGGGCCGGCCAGGGTGGCCGTCAACCAGGCTGCCGGCCTTATTCAACAGGGCCATCACGTCGAGCTCACGGCCTCCATGTCGGGCTTCGACCAAGCGCCGCAAAACATCTCCGGTGTCCCGGCGACGCTCTTCACGTCCCGCCGCGTGCTGCCGGTCCACGGCTACGCCGGTACCGCTGCTCCCCGCATGTTGCAATGGCTGAGGCGCAACGCGCACCGTTTTGACATCGCACACATCCACCTGGCGCGCGATCTGGTGGCCACCCCCGCCGCGCACGTTCTGCGCTCCACCGGAATCCCCTACGTGTGCCAAACCCACGGGATGATCCGCCGGACCGACAACCCCCTGGCTAAACTGCTGGACCAGGTGGCCATCAAGCGCGTGGTCGGCGACGCGCGTGCCGTGCTGTGCCTTAACAGCCGCGAGCAACAGGATCTGGTCGACGCGATGGGACCGGGCAACCACTTCGTCGAGTTGCCCAACGGGATTCCGCCGAGTGATCCGGTCGTGATCGGAGTCGAATCCCACCGAAACGGCATCCCCCAGGTCCTCTTCCTCGCGCGCGTCCAGCAACGGAAGCGCCCCGACGTGTTCGCCAAAGCGGCCTTACTCCTGCTCAGGGAGGGACTCAAGGCGCGGTTCACACTGGTGGGACCGGCTGAGGGAGC
>CAVPRG010000016.1:0-399776 GCA_963707745.1 uncultured Actinomycetota bacterium | reverse complement strand
GCCTCGGCCTGGTCTCGGCCGGCATCGAGTCCTCCGGCGACGTCATCGCCGCGGTGCTGACGTTCTTCGCCATCCGGCTCGGCGGGCGCCCCGCCGACGAGACCACCCCTACGGCCACCGGCGCGCGGAGAACCTCGGCGCGCTCGGCGAGGCGGCGATCCTGCTCGCGCGGCGGCGTCTTCATCGTCACCGAGGCGATCGGGCAGCTCGTCCAGGGCGAGCACGAGCGCTCGAGGCGCACTGGTACATCTTCGCCGTGCATCGGCGTCGCGCTCGCTGTCGACGTCTCGCGCATCGTCGTCTCGCTGCGCACGGCGCGCGAGTACCAGTCCGCGGCGCTGCGCTCCAACGCCTTCCACTTCGCGGGCGACATGGCCGGCTCGCTCGCCGTCCTCGGCGGCCTGGTCGCGGTCGCCGCCGGCTTCGAGCCGGGCGACGCGATCGCCGCGCTCGTCGTCGCCGCGATCATCTTCGCCGCGGCGGCCCGGCTCGTCTACGAGAACGCGCCGCGTGCTGATGGACACCGCGCCCGCCGAGGCGCAGCGCGGCGCGCCGAGCGGCCATCGACGAGCTCGGCGACGACATCGAGCTGCGCCGCCTGCGCCTGCGCGAGTCGGGCGGGCACTACTTCGCCGACGCCGTCGTCGGCGTGCCGCCCGGCCAGGCCGTCGTCGAGGGCCACGGCACCGCCGACGCCGTCGAGGCCGCGGTCCGCGACGGCGCTGCCCGACTCCGACGTCGTCGTGCACCTCGAGCCGCGCCGCGAGGGCCTGGACCTCCGCGACCGCGCGCTCGCGGTCGCGCTGGCCGAGCCGCTCGTCCGCGAGGCCCACGACATCACGATCTACGAGCACGACGGCGGCGTCAGCATCTCGCTGCACCTCAAGCTCGCCGCCGGACGTCGCGATCGGCGAGGCCCACGACGTCGCCGAGCGCGTCGAGGCGGCGCTGCGCGCGGAGCCGGGCGTCGACGACGTCCACACGCACCTCGAGCCGCTCGAGCAGCCGCTCGCCGCCCGCCCGCGACGAGGACGCGCGCGGCGCCCGACGAGGCCGCAGCGCCAGCGGATCACCGAGCTCGTGCGTCGAGCGCACCGGCCAGCCGCCGCGCGAGCTGCGGCTCCTGCACGCCGCCGGCGGCCTCGTCGTCTTCGTCTCCGTCGCCGTGCCGGCCGAGATGCCGCTGCCCGACGCGCACGAGCTCGCCAGCCGGCTCGAGGACGACATCCGCGAGGGCCAGCCGCACATGCAGGACGTCGTCGTCCACACCGAGTCCGCAGACGACACCGCCATGTTGCTCGTCGAGACCGATGTTCTTCAGCACCACCCAGCGGTCGGCCACCGTCTCGTGGCGGATCATGCCATGGCGTCGTCGTGCTCGGCCTGCTTGCGCTTCGGCTGGAAGCGCTCGCGCTGCCGCGGTCGGCGCGGCCTGACCACCAGGCGCCACGGTGGTCACGGCCTCGGCGCGTAGGTAGTACAGGTCCGTGTCCACGTGTCCGCCGTCGGCTGGACGCCGACGACCTCGCGGCCGGTCTGCTGCTGCATCAGGTCGCCGTCGTAGTACGTGGCCGAGGATCAGTTGAGCAGCCTTTGAGGTCGATCGCGCCCAGTCGTAGTGGATCGGTAGCGATCTTCATGCCGACACCGAGGCCTTTGTACGACACAGTCGCCGAAGGCGAAGAACACCACCGCGACCGGCCGCTGTTGGATCTTCACGTCCCGCGCCGTGTCCACCGACGGCGCGACTCGCCGTGCCCGAGTCCCGGCCCTGCACGTCCGTGACGACGAGGATCGCCGTGAAGTTGCCTTCCTCGGTGTCGATGTGCGTGGGGTCCGGCTGGTCGACGTCGCGTCCCGAACATCCACTTGTGCGGTTCAGCACGCCGCCCTGCGGGTGCAACATGCCCGTGCTCGAGAACTTGACCGACAGCGGCGGGCGCGGGAGAGCGTTGCGGTCGCCTTGGCCACGGTTCACCTCGGCCGCCGGTGTAGTCGATGCGCACGACTTGCGCGTCGGCGTTGTTGCATTGAAGCCGCTGCCACTTCGGTGGTGCGAGCACGCCGTCGTTGAGCGCCGAACACCCATGTCGTCCGCGGTAGACAGCATCAACGTCGCAGTCGCGTCGCGTGTCGCCAGCTCCGCACCTGGTCGAGGTCGGACTCGTGAGGGCCAGCCTGGCCGCTGGTTGAACAGCGCCGCGGCCTCGAACAACTCGCCACTGCCGGTTCGACGTCATCGTCGGGTCGACAGCGCGTAGCGCGGGCCGCCCATCGGCGCCCGCCGCGGCCGAGCTCGGGTTCGCCGACCTCGTGGACGTACCGAGCGTCGATCGATCGTAGGCGGGAAGATTGATCAGGCCCGTGTTGTTCGGCGAGTAGTTGACCAGGTTCGCGCAGTAGAACTTCGAGCCGGAGGCGTCAGTCGCAAAGTCGTAGTCGTTGGACGGCGCGGCGCCTGGCGGTACGGCCAGCCATAAGTTGCCGGGCTGCTTGATCAGGTTCCACTGGACGCGGCCGTTCGGTCCGCGGTGTGGGGTTGAACCCGTTGGCGTCCGGCCCTAGTCGGCGAGGTACACCCACCCGGTCGTTGCTGATCGACGCTGAAGCGGAACAGGTTGCGGAGGCCCATCGCGTAGATCTCCGGGCTTGCGTGCCCATACCCGGGGGCGAAAGGTGCCGGCGGGATCGTGTACCGCCCGCGTGGTCCGGCGTGATCCGCAGCAGCTTGCCGCGCAGGTCGTTGATGTTGGCCGCCGAGCGCTGCGCGTCGAAGGCGGTACACCGGGCCGCCGTCGATCGGCGTGAACCCGTAGACGCCCCCGGGACGTCTCGTCACCGACCGAGATGAAGAGGTTCCCGTCCCGTCGAACTTGCAGTCGCCGCCGAGTGGCAGCACTCGTCGCGCTGAGTGTTGGGGTCCAGCAGACCTTCTTCCGACGCCGGGTCGATCACGTCGCCGTCATCGTGAAGCGCGAGGTGCTGGCGCGGGACGGGATCGCGGCGCTCGCGGCGAGTCGAAGAGATAGACCCAGCCGTTGGTGGCGAACTTGGGGTCGAGTGCGATGCCGAGCAGGCCGTCCTCCAGGCCCGTCGACACGGGCAGGTCGAGCGCGGTCTTGGTCGTGCTCGTCGCCGGGTCCATCACGCGCACCTGGCCCGCGCGCTCGATGTAGAGCGTGCGGCCGTCGGCGCTACGTCCAGGCCCATCGGCTGGCCACGTCTGTCGTCGAGGATGGTCTTCTGGAAGTCGCTCCAGACCGTCCGCCGCAGTCGTTGGCGACCGCGCCGGCGGCCACAGGATGCCGCCGAGCAGGTGCTCCGGAACGCGGGGTCCGAGTAGGACTCGTCGGTGTGGCCGATGCCGGTGTACCAGGCGCGGCCGCCTGGTAGTCGTGGCACCAGGCGATGGGGTGGTGCCGTCCCCCATCGCCGCCGCCCGCGTAGGTCGTCTTCGTCGAGGGTCGCGAGCACGTGGACACTTGCCGCGCGGTTGGCTGGAGCCGTACCACTCGTCGAAGCGCGACCAGCGCGCCGGCAGGTGCTTGGTCGACGGGTGGGCGTGGTCGACGACTTCGACCGTCGCCGTCTGGACCTCGGGGTGGCTGCGGAAGTACGCGCCGACGAGGCCGCCGTACCAGTGCCACGTCGTACTCGGTGTCGCTGGCGGCGTGCACGCCGGCGTAGCCGCCGCCGGCCTGGATGTAGCGCCTCGAAGGCGGCCTGCTGCGTCGCGTCGAGGACGTCGCCGGTGGTCGACATGCACACGACGGCGGCGTAGCGGGCGAGGTTCGCGGCGTGAAGGGGCGGCGTCCTCGGTGGCGTCGACGGCGAAGTTGTTGGCGACGCCGAGCTCCGATCGCCTGGATGCCCGCGGGATCGACCCGTGCCGGAACGCGGCGGTCTTGGAGAAGACGAGCACGCGCGCTCCTGGGCCTGCGCGCTGGCGGTGCGCAGCACGACAGGCATGCCATCAGGACAGCGGTAATCGTGACCAACCGGCGGCCGAAGCCTCTCATCCCAACCCTCTCCTCCGCTCACATGAGCAATTAGGCGTCTCGAACACCAAATTACGAGTCGTGATCGAATTTGTCAGCTTTGAAGAGTTTGGAACCTACTCGACCAAAAACGTGCAACTGTATGACAATCTTTGGAAAGGTTCGATATAAACTCGATGGCGACGCCGCCCGCGCTACGAAGTGCAGATCCTCGAGCGGATCGAGCGTGACGGCGGCGTCTCGCTGAGCGATCTCGCGCGCGAGCTCGGCGTCTCCGCGGTGACGATCCACCGCGACGTCACCCAGCTCGCGGAGCAGGGCCGGGTCGAGCGCGTCTACGGGGCGTCATCGCCGTCGGCGCGAGCACGACGATCCCGGCGACGGCTGGGAGCAGCGCTCCGCGCAGGCCGGCGACGCGAAGCAGCTGATCGCCGCCGAGGCCGCGCGCCAGGTGCAACCGGGCGCGACGATCTTCCTCGACTCGTCGTCGACCTGCCTGGCGCTCGCGCGCGAGCTGGTGGCCGGCAGGCAACGAACCTCACGCTCGTGACGAACTCGCCCGCGATCAGCTACGAGCTCGTGGACGAGCGGCATCGTGGTCGTCTCCGCCCCGGGCGAGCTCGACCAGCACATGCGGATGTTCGCCGGCCGCTGGACGACCGAGTTCCTCAGCAGCCTGCACTTCGACGTCGCGTTCGTCTCGGCCGCGGCCCTGACGCTGGAGGCGGGCCTGACCACGTCGCGGCGCCCGCTCGCGGACGTGGTCGACGCCGCCGCGCCCGTGCCGGGCGCACGGTCGCGTTGATCGACTCGACCAGTTCGGTCGCGCCTCGCGCTGACGATCGCCCCCGCGCAGGCCTTCGACCGACCCTGAGCGACGACGACGTAGCGGCGGCGACGGTCGACGTCTTCCGTGCCGCGGGCGTAACGCGGACGGTCGTTGGCGCAGCGTAGCTACCCGGGCCGAGCGTCGCGACGATCGTCGACCGTGAACCGCGGGATGGCGGGCGGCGGTCCGGTGCGTCAGCAAGCTGCTCGGCGGCCGTCCCAGCAGGTGGTGGGCCAGGAACGCGCGGGTGTACGCCCGCTGCGCCGCGAGGGCCGCGTCCGGCGCGATCGTGCCCGTCTCGACCGGGATAGACGGGTCCGTTCGAGCAGCGCGCCGAGGTAGGACAGGTCGGTGAACGACTCGTGCTGGGCGCCCGCCAGCGTGACGAGCAACCCGCCGGAGCGCTGGCGGGCGAAGAACGCCCGCTGGTTGTCGTCGGCGCCGCCGGTCATCGTCATCAGCGGGCGGCTTCGGCGCGCGCTGGCGGCGGCGAGGAAGTAGTCGCCGTCGTAGTTGACGCCGACGTCGACGCGGCGGTCGGCGAGCATCACGTTGGCCGCGATCGAGCCGCCGAGCGAATGGCCGACCATCGCGATCCGCGTGCGGTCGAGGCGGTGGCGCAGGATGCCGGCGCGATCGATCGCGCGCAGGCGGTCGAGCACGAAGCGGACGTCGGCGACGCGGGCACGCGCGCGGCCTGGCCGTCACGTCCGGCAAGCCGGCGAGGAAGCCGGCGTCGATCGGGCGGATCCGCCCGGCCGGGAGCTCGACGGCCGCGGCGTCGCCCGGGTGGTCGATCGCCAGCGCGACGTAGCCGTGCGCGGCCAGGTCCTCGGCGACCAGGGTCAGCGAGTCGACGCGCGCCAGGCCCACGCCCGGCAGTGACGAGCACCACCGGGTGGCGTCCCGGCGCGCCGCCACGTCCGCGCCGGCGTGGGTGCGGACGGCGCGCAGCGGTGCCGCGGGCACCTGGAAGGCCGCCGCGAGCGCGTCGGCGAGGCCGGGCGTGACGTAGCGCGCGGGCGTCCGGACCGCGCGGCGCGCCGGATAGAACGCGGAGACCAGCTCCACCTCGCGCGGGCCCGCTGTGCGTCCACGGGTCCGTGCGGGCGTGGTCGACGAGGTGCAGCTGCGTCACGCCGACCGGCCGGGCCGGAGCGGGCAGCGGCCGCCACGGTGGCGAGCAACGGGCGGCGATCATGCGCAGGCAGTGCGTCGAGGAGGTTCAGACGCAGGCGCGACGATGGTCGCATTTCAGCACTCTGGTCGGGGCCATCACCGTCCCAAGCGCAGGCCGCCCGCGAAGATGTGGCCTGCTGGCGTCTGGGCTGCGCGATCGCGCAGCGCACCTTCGCGGCTACGCACGCAGAAACGCGAGCACGGCCAGGACGCGGCGGTGATCGTCGCCGCTGGCCGGCAGCTGGAGCCGCTCGAAGATGCTCGCGACGTGGAACTGGCACGGACCGTTCGCTGATGCCAGGCGCTCGGCGATGCCCTGGTTGGAGCGGCCTTCGGCCATCAGTCGCAGCACCTCGCGCTCGCGCGGCGTCAGCGGGGCCAGCGGATCGTCGGCCACGCGCGGCATGCCTACCGGAAAGATTTCTGTAAACGCGCTCACTTTGGAGCCGCGGCAATACGATCGCCGCGCTGGTCGATCCGGCCGATGCCCCCCGTGACCTCCTCGACGACCACCGTGAGTGTCGTCAGGGCCAGACGAGGCGTGCAAGCAGTACACGATGTCCGCGCCCCACGAGCAGTGGCCGTGGACCAGTTCCCTGCTGTGCCACGACCAGCTCGCCGAGCCGTGTCCTGGGCGTCACCAGGACTTCAGTGACCCAGCCGTCTCGATGTTGCGAATGATCGCGGCAGACACTGTCGGTCGGCGCCTCGATTCCGAGCTGTTGGGAGGAGTAGCCAGTGAGCTGATCGAGCTCGTGCAGCAGGTTCGACCGCGCGAACGGAATGACCGCATCGCGAAGCGCGGGCGCCGCGTCTCCATCGAGCTCGCAGTGCCTTACGGTGAGCTGGGCACCGTTTCCGGGCTCGGGCTCGGGGGGCGGAAACCTCCGACTCACCGGCCATTCTGACCGTGACGTGCTTCGGCGCGGCGGGACCGTGCCAGCACGAAGCGAGCGCGATGGCTGTCAGGATCAAGCTCCAACGGCGACGCCGTGCGATCAGATGATCTCGGGGTCCACCATCGGAACCAGAGCGTCTTCATATCCTGCGACCCTGCTTCGTCCATCGTGATCCCTCGTTGGGGGAGGGGGAAACCGCGAGACAGCTACGACCATGACGATCACAGCTTGAGTTGTCCCGGCACTGCACGTTGTTGTGCGAGGAGCAACCTGTGACGAGCACACCGGACGTCACCAGCGCCGCCCTGATCACCCCCAACTCCTGCATCGAGTTCCTATCCTCGCTCCGCCGGACCGCGCGCCCAAGCAGAAAGGCCGTGCGCGGGTCGGCAAACCTGGTGTGTCTGAGCGGTCATTTGCTCGCCGCGAGCGTCTCCACGTACACGGCGACGGCCTCGATTTCTTCCGGCCGAAGTACGCCCTCGAACGAGGGCATCGACTCGCGGTAACCGGCCTGTCGGATGACCCGCGGATTCACGAGCGAGTCTTTGATGAACTGCTCGTCGACTGTGCGCGTAGAACCATCAGCGAGGGTTACCCGAGTGCCCCACAGCCCGGCGAACGTGACGCCGACCCTCGGCGAGCCGTCGTCCGTGTGGCACGCGTTGCATCCCTTCTTCTCGTACACTTCCTTCCCCAACCGAATCCGTCCCTCGCGCGTTGTCGGCCGCGTTTGCTCGCTCTGCCATCGTTGATGCTCTGCGTACTCGCTCGGCGCGTGCGCGAAGATGCCGGCCTCAAGGTCCAGGCGACCCTCGGGACCCCTTCGGACCGGGCATCGCCAACCGTAGTCGCCCTTTTGACCCGCTCGGAACACGAGCTCGTTCGTAGAGCCATGAGGCAGATCGATCGGCTTCTTTTCGAGTTCGACATCGAGGTCCTCGGCGGCCTCATTGCGCAGGCGCAGTCGGACCGCGCGCCCGAGTGGGAAATGGAGTTCCTCGTCGAGCACACCATCTGGATCGGTGATCTCGCAGGACCATCGCTTGACGCGGACGTCGAGTGTGAGCGCGTCGGGCGGCGCCGTGTCGAGGAACGAAACGCCTGGACCACTTGAAGCTGGCACCACCGCCGCGCGAGGCGGCGTGCTCGGTGAAGGGCGAACAGGCACAGGCGCCGGCGTGCATCCGACAACGCCCACCGCCACCAGCGAGAGGAAACTCGAGTCGCGGACCATCAGCATCCTCCTGTTATACCGCCGCTGGATCAGTGCTTCAGCGCGAGAGCCCGAAGCGCAGCACGCGGTTATTGCTGTTGTCCCCGGCATAGAGATTCGTGCCGCCGACCGCAAGACCGCTGCAACCGCCCATCCACCGAGCAGACGGAGGCGTGCTCGAATGGCAAGCATTAACTTGACGTTGTGCGTTACGGCACGGGCCGAGGACGGGCTCATCTCGCGGCCTGCGGCAACGAGCTGACGAGCGTTCCGTGCTGCCAGTCTTCCATAGCGATGCACTGCCCTCGGTCGTTGTAGACGTACCAGCGGCCGTGCTTCTGGCCATCGACGAATTCCCCCCTGTTGGATGACCTGACCGATCGGGTCGCGGTCGCTGCCTGCGCGAGACCCGCGATCAAGACAAGCAGCGCGAACATCCCAAGCGTGTACGCGCGGCCTGCGTTCCACTCGCTCTCGTCGAAGATCCACCACGACACGGTGGCGGCAGCCATTATCGCAACGCCCACTGCCGGAGCCAGAAGGCCACGGACGACGAGACCGAGCAGCGCCAACAATGCTGTCGCTGCGAAGAAAATGACGGCAAGCCATCGCGCCCCCGAGCTCGCCGCGCTCGCGAACAGCCCGACCGCGGCGGGCTCATCAGAGTAATGGCCGTACATCGAACGCGCTTCGAGCCATTGCTTGCTCGCGATCGCGACCAAGAGAAGGATTAGGCCGCCGATAACCAACACTACGGCGGTAGAACTGAGCCGCGCGTTCTCGCTTGAGCTCGGCCTCGATGCCTCTGCTTCACCCATTGCAATAACTCCCCCCGGGGCTGCGGCCTTACAAGCTCGACGACGATCGCACCACGCGACCCATCGCTTCGTATTCAGCGCGCGCGGCTCGACGTAGATGCTCCATCGCGATCGGACTCTGCGTCGCCGCCGCGAGATATGCCGCGCGTAGAACCGCGTTCTTGATGTGTCCGCCGCTCATTTCGAACTCGCGCGCGAGCTTGCGTACATCGATGTCGGCAGCGACGTTCGCACCGGCCGGGAACATCGCCCGCCAGAGGCGGGCACGTTCTTGTTCCTCCGGCATCGGGAACTTGATGTGCACGGCGATGCGTCGACGGAACGCGTCATCGAGGGCGGCCTCGTTATTCGTCGTCAAGATCGAGATTCCGCCGAACGCCTCCAGACGTTGGAGCAGATAATTTGTTTCGAGGTTGGCGTACCAATCATTCGACGACGTCACCTCGGAGCGCTTGGCGAACAGCGCATCCGCTTCGTCGAACAGGAGCACGATGTGTCCCGACTCGGCTGCGTCGAAGAGCCTCGCGAGTCCCTTCTCGGTCTCGCCGATGTACTTCGACACGACGACGGACAGGTCGACCTGATAGAGGTCGAGTCCGAGTGCCGATGCGACGAGGCCGGCGACCATCGTCTTACCGGTTCCAGGCTCGCCCGACATCAGCGCGACGATCCCGTGGCCTTTGCCTACCTTCGCGCCGAAGCCTTGCGCTTCAAGAACGTCGCGCTGGTGGCGCACACGAGCGATGAGCTCGGCCACCTGTTCGCGCTGGGTCTCGGGCAGCACGAGATCGTCCCACGTCTGTTTCCACTCGATGCGCTTGGCGAGCTTTCCTAGCTGCTGGCCGAGGTGGTCACGCAAGCCGGTGTGAATGGCGTCGATCGAGACATCGGTGGGCGCCACGCCGCGCGCGAGCACGTTCTCCGCGGCAGAGACGATCGCCCCGGGCGATACGGAGTAGCGCAGGGCGGCTTCTCTAAGGAGCGGCTCAGGCGCGCTCGGCAGCAGTGAACGCCACACAGATTCGCGTCCGGCAGCGTCGAGCGGCTCGACCTTGTGGACGACCATTGGGCGAGACTCGACCCAGGAGGGCGTTTCTTCCGCCGTCGCGAACACCGCGCCGGGAAATGTACCGAGCAGCTCGGCATCGATGGATCTCGACCGCATGTCCGACGCACCCAGCCCACGTAGGAGTGGAACCACATCGAAAAGCAGAGCCTCGCGTCCGATCGCGCGGAGCTGCCTGACAAGTACCTCGGCATCCTCCGCGAGCGCGCTTGCACGGACCTCGAGTACACCGCGCCGCTCGCCAGCCGCGATGCCTCGAAGAAAGGTTGCGCGGCCCGCGCCTTCGATCCCCGTCGCCACGATGAGTGCGCGGCCACTGGGCGCCGACTGTGCTTCGGCAAGCGTTCCGGGATGCACGAGCGCCGCGATCCGAGAGACCTCCCGGTCGAGGCGGAGCTCGCCGCCCGCAAGCTCGGCCACGCGATCGACGCATCGGACGAATCGACGATGGCTGGGCAGTCGCGCCGCCGTGCCCATCTCGATTAGCGCCAGACGCGCGAGATGATCGAGGTCCTCTGCACTCAGAGGGAGCAGCCGTCGGAGAAGCTGCACACTGAGATCGGGACACTCGGGAACGGAGAAGGCCTGCGCGACCCGGGCGACACCCGGATCGATCTCGATGCAGGCGAGGAGCCACAGGGCGTCGATCTCGATCGCGCTCAGTTCGAGCCGGCGGCGAAGCCATTCAAACGGGACAACCCGAACGTCGAGCGGCGTCTGCGCGATGCGCTCTTCGATCCGCGTGCGCAACGAAGCTGCCGCAGCGCGGCTTTGTGTCTCGAGCGGAGCAGCCGTGTTTAGCCATCCGCGCTGCGTCGCGACCTCGACCAATGCCGCGAGGCTTTCTGTCGCCCAGGCAGTGCGGTCCGCGAGTACGTCCGATGCGCTTGCGTACGCGTTGCTCATTGCGCGCTCTTTACCCATTCGTGGCCGTTCCAATGCTCGTGTTCGTCGTTCTCTGCAAATGTGCGCAGCTTCAATGAGCCACAGATCGCGAGGGCGTCCTTCACGCGCGCGGGAGAAGGATTTCCATGATCAGTCCACCCATCTGGATCGTCGTCATTCTTGGCGATTAGGCGGTCGGCAAATTCGACGACGCACTGCACCTCGTTACCGAGTTGTCGGACGTCCCGGACGACGAGCGTCGTCGGATGTCCCCGCTCGTTTCCACGACAGACGATGGACCATCCGTCTTCGCTGTTTTCGATCTGAGCTCGCTGTCCTTGTTGTACGCCCCCACAGTTCTGGTCGATGAAGGGCAGGGGCGGCACTTCTCCAGACCCTGAAAGCGCGTCTACCGTGGCAAGCGAGCGTAGCCAGATCGCCGGATCTGGAGAGCGCTGGAACGTGACCTCGTTTCCCCACATCGCCATGTAGTAGCCGTTCGGCACTTCAATTTCGGCAATAAGAGCATGACTGTCGTGGCCCAGATCGGGCACCACGATGTGCGCCTTCATGTGCCGCTCGGGTTTGATCGAGGCCAGTGGACGCTGCTGTTTCCTCGGTGGCGGCGAGCGCCGCATGACGAAAAAGGCTGTGACCGCAACTGCGAGGACGAGCAACGAGCCGCCAACAATGACGCGGCTACGCATCTGAGTCGCTCTCGACCTCAACGGTCAGCTGCTTGTTGACGATTTCTTCCTCGATTAGCTTCCGAGCCCCGCGCCCCTCGGCGTCGCGCCCGCCGCGGGGCTCGCCGACCTTGCTTGCGAACCAGTTGCCAGGCGCGCCCGGCCCCCCGGTTTCGTCGGTGTATTCGATGTTTCCGGCTTCATCGCGGATCACTTCGATCCCGGTCACCGGATCGCTACCCTTCGGATCGGCATACGCGCGCACAGGAACATGCGCGTCTCGCAGTGGTTCGCGCTTGTAGCGAGTGGCCATTGCTTTACCGATCCCGTGCACGCGCGCAGAGGTCACCGTCACCGGCTCCCATGGACGCGTACGATCAGCACTGAAGCGGATGTCGATCAATCCGTCGCGGGCGAGCGGCTCCCCTCGTTCGGGTGGGGCCGTGTTAGCGGATGAGACGTTGGTCGTGGGGCTACCGTCCGCAGCGGGATGCTTGTGGTCTCGACGAGCGTTGTCGGCGGAGACAGTGCCGAGGCTCGCCTGCGCGATGTACCGGATCCAATGCGTCGCAGAGGCCTGCGCCTGGGTGTTCGCGGCGATTTCGTCTTTCGTGAATTCGTTGAGCCTAGCGGCGACTTTCTGCATCGCGCTGATCGCCTCTTTCGGTGAGTGGTCGAGCATCGGTTCCAACACGTTGCTCGCATTCTGCCCGACCTCGGTTGCCCGCTCTCGGTGCTGACCGATCAAGCCGACCTTTTCCGTCTGGAAGAACGCGAGCAGCGGATCGGCCGACGGACCAGGATCCGCAAGCTCGGGACGAGGTTGGGCGTCTACTTCTTGATCCGGCGATGTCTCGTGCCCTTCGCCGTGATGCTTGATGGCCTCCGTTGCAGCATTACCGCCGCGCTGCGCGACATCCTTTACGCTGTCCGTGAAGAAAGCGACGAGCGCCTTGCTGCTTGGGTGCTCCTCGGCCGGAGCACGAACACCGCTAGGCAGCGTGTGCGCTTTGATCTCCATCGTCTCCTCCAACACACCCTCGAGCTTCTTACCCAGGGCACTGGCAATCCCGGCCGTGGCGACGTCGAGTGCGGCCCACGCTAGCCGTTCCGCCAAGCTCTCTTCATGCGGGGGCACGTGCCGCTGGAATGCCTGCGCTTCGCTTTGCGCAGTATCGATGCCTACGCGGCGATTCTCGAACACATCGAAAAGCGCGTCGCTCGCGAGATTTTCCGCAGCTTCGAACCGCTTGCGGTCCGAGGCAGTCCCCGGAAGCTTGTTTGCCATCTTCGGGTCGTCGAGGCGCGCCTCTGCAGCCTCCTTGGCATGCTCGATCTGCGCCTTGTTCTCCGCGTCCGCTTGGGCCGTTGCGGCTTGCTCTCGTTCCTCGGCCTCCTGCTCGGCAATCAGCGGCTCGCCTTCCTCGTGTGCAGCGGCCTCGATCGGAATCCGAAGCTCTTGCGGCGCATGGATGGCGTTCTGCCAGCTTGCGTGCACCACCAGCGTTCCATGCTGTCGTCCTCTGGTCGTCGGGACGAACAGGAGGGTGATCGGATCGTTACCGTGGCGTGAGGGGCGCAACCTCTCCGGATTGTGCTCCACTGAGATCGACGATGATCCTTCGACACTGATCTGAAGATAGGCATCGAGATCCTCGGTGTTGAAGATCTGAACGTCTTGGCGCTGCGCTCGCCCACCGACGACGTGATCGCCGAGATCGACTCGCTCGGGTGCGGCCAGGCCGGGCGAAGGGTCAGCCGACTGGCGTGCAGCCTTCGTGATCCTGTGCGCCTGATCGACTGGCGTCAGCGCAACCGTCGAGTCGTGTTCTACCGGCACGTCGGCCTTCGTCAGGTCGAGGTTGCCGTTCTGCTTCTCGATGTGCTGATGCTTCGGATCGCCGCCCATTGGATCTCCCATCTGCGCTTTCGCGCGGCATTCCACGTCTGAATCGTTTCTCTGCTCCCTCGAGCCTCAGCCCACATTCCTAAGCGCTTCGCGACGTCGTGCATCCGCCAGGAACGAGAGCAGACGCGTGCGGCGCTCGCCGATAAGGCGCCCGAACATCGTCGCGATGGGATCGCCCGGCAGCATCAGCGTGAAGCGCCGGTGGAGCTCACGCGCGTCTGCAACGCTCAGCTGGTCGAACAAAACGTTCAGCTCGTGCTCTTTGCGGCGAAACGCGAGCTCGAGGCGTTCTCCCGCAGCCGGCGGTGCCGCGAATGTGTCCAGGATCTCCGCCTCGAGCTTGACGTTCGACCACGCCAGCGGACGCTCATCGTCGGGTTGGTCGGTAACGGAGCCTGCGACCATCTTTGCCCTCATGCCGCCCGTTATCGGCACATCCCGAAATTGGTTGCGCAGCCCAGAAAAGGCCCACAAGAACCGCTATTTAGGTGTCAGCGTGCTTTGTCAGCAGCGGGAGCGTGAGCCAGAGGTTCTCTAGCCAGCGCTGAGGCGTGGTGTGCGGGATGTCGAGTGCCGGAGCCGCTTGCCTGGCCGAGTCGAACGCTGCGAGCTGGACGAGACGATCCGCGTCGAACCGACGCCCTCGAAAGAGGCTGCGGAAGATCATCAGCTTCTCGGCTGGCGCTCGAATACTTGCGGTCTCATCAACCGGCGACGCGCTCACAAGCACCGCCTCATCGAGCGCGACCAACTCGGCGCGAAGCCTGGCGAGCTGCTGCTTCTCCTGCTCCAGCTCTCCTTCCAGTTTAGCAATTCGGGTGTTGGCGTGTTCGAGTGCCTCGTTCGGCCGTGCGCGCTCGTTAGCGCGATCCGGCATGTCACCGTCCCCCATCGCCTGGAGGCCGGCGTCCAGATCGGGGGACACGCTGAAGGCGCAAGTACTGGCTCGACGAACGCCTTGGCCGACTCGAACACCTCGGCGAGCGTTTGCCACGGAAGCGAATCGTCCGCAGCGATCGACGCGTAGGACTCTCGCCACTCTGGTGGAGGTTGCGGCAAGGTCCTAGGCCGATCGTGCGTGGCGCGGAACGCGAACGTTTGCTCGATCGCAGTACGCAGACGAGCGGCCTCGATAGACCGGATAGTGCCGAGCAGCGCGAGATCCGGCAGGTCCTTCACGCGCGAGTTTGGTCGCTTTCGCGGAAGCGTGTATGCGTGCAGCTTCTCCGCGATGTGCGTCTCTATCGGATAGATGCGGATCGTCGGAGGTGCAATGCCGGCGAACCCGAAGATGTCGTCCGCTACGACAGTTTCCGGCGCATCGAAGATCGGGTCTCCGAACGCAACGTCGATGCCGAACCGCTGCCCGTAGAGCTTTCCCGCGAGCTTGGCCTCGGCACGGAACCGGAAGCCGTCGTACTTCACGTCCCTCCGCCTGGATGTCGGGTCGGCGTCGATCCGTGCTCGATCTCGAAGGATAGGAAGTCGTCGAGATCGAGGCGGCCGGCCCGTTGAAGTCGCTCGAGAAGCCCAGCGGGCGTACCCATGACGCGGAGATCGATGTCCTTCGTGGTCCGTGCGCGCTCGAGACGAAGCTCGAGTGCCACGCCACCTTTGAGCGTCGCGGCGTCACCGAACACGACAGCGATCCGTGCCAGGAACCGATCGAAGACCGCGAGCTGTCGCGTGCGCGCGACCGGAATGCCGACAGGCGTCGCCGCCTTGAGGATATCGACGTCATGCCTCCGGGCTGACGCTGGTGAGCTCCGCGGCGAAGGCCAGAGGCGATGTGGCGTCCGACCGACCGGGGCGCGGGTTCGCGTTCTTGGGAATTCCGGAGGTTGCGTCGTCGATGCAGGTCGCCTGCGACTGGAAAGTGTGAACGCGAGTGTGAACGCCGAGTGCTCTGGGCGAGAACGACCGAGGAACCGCGGTCGCCAACCCGCGAGCATTCTCTAGAATCGTCGAGCGGGATACCGGATTCGAACCGGCGACCTTCAGCTTGGGAAGCTGGACGCTGCTACCGCTGAGTTAATCCCGCAGAGCTCGTTGCATCCCTACCGATCGCGTCCAGCAATCAAGGGACGGGCTGCGGACGCGGTCGCCGATGGCGGCGCGCCGGACAGGCGGCGCGAATGATCTGCGGACTTGAACGGCGCGTGATGGTGCTCCGGTGCGATCCGGGGACGGCATCGCGTTCAACAAGCACTGCGGATGAAGACCGAGACCCTCGTGGCGGCGATGCTTCGCTGTATCGCCGCGATGCCGCGTGGGAAGGCACGGACGTTGTTGCTCGTCGACTGTCGTGCGACCCAGGAAGCTGTCGAAGGTGCTGCTCAGGTGCCGGCTTCGGCAAACGACGACGCGTATCGGCTGGCTCGAGCGGCGTACGCGTCCGGGGTGATGCTCGGTCATGACCTTGGGGTGGCGTCCGCGGGCGTCGAGCCATCACCTTCGCGAGGAGCTCGATCTGCGCAGCGAACGTTGCAGGTGGTGCTCGACGTGCTCGACCCGCGTGTCGGCGTGACTGACCGCGTTCTGCAGCGGGTGATCGTGGACGGCGACTCTGAAGAGTGCGCACTCGATGCAATCGAGCGCTCGCTGCGGCTCTCAGTGTCCCCACGGCTTGGCCGCCTGTGATGCGCCAGCCAGATTCGTGGCGACACGGGTACGGGTGGGGTTCAGATGGTGCAATCAACGACCCTCGCTCTCCGCCCACGCGACGCGCTCGGCGATACTCGAGACCGGTGAAGGCGAAGGAGCTCCGCGCGGGCGTGTACGAACACGTCCTGACCAAGGCGCTGGCGAGCGGCCTCGCCGACGTTGAGACGCATACCGAGAGCGTCAAGGCGGAGCAACTTGCATCGCTCGTCTCACGGCACGTAGCCGGCGAGGTGCGGCGCTTGTTCGCGCTCGCGCCGGGTTCGTCGCACATGGACCTCGCGCTGGACCTCGCCGATCGCCTGTTCGGTGCAGTGGCCGAGGTAGCGGCCAGGCACAACGTTGAGGGAGTCGACTTCGCGCAAGAGGCGTTCGAGCCGCCGGCGCGTCGCCTGCTCGCCGTTGGTGCGGAGGCGAAGCAGCGGCCGCGCCCACAGTCGCCGCTCGCATCGTCGACGCTGTTCACGCGCAGTGCGCTGGAGCCACGGTTGTCGGCGGAGCTCGCCCACGAGATCGAGTGTGCGGATCGCGTGGATGCGATCGTCGCGTTCATCACCGTTGGTGGCGTTCGGTCGCTTGGGGAGTCACTGGAGCGGTTGTGTCTGCAGGGCGGGGCAGGGCGGCGACTTCGGATCCTGACGACCGCGTTCACAGGGACAACCGAGGTGGAGGCGCTCGATCGGTTGGCTTCGCTGCCGAATGCGGAGGTGAAGATCTCGCTGGATGTACGACGGACGCGTCTGCACGCGAAGGCGTGGCTGCTTTCATCGCGAGCACGAGCTGTCGACCGCCTATGTTGGCTCGGCGAACTTCACCTCGACGGCGTTGGGCGCGGGACACGAATGGATGCTGAAGGTGAGCGCGGCGGATCTGCCGCACGTGCTGAATCACTTTGGCGGCACGTTCGAGACCCTGTGGCAGGCGGTCGAGTTCGAGACCTACGACCCGAGAAATGAGGTGCAGCGGGCGAGGCTGCGCGAGGTGCTGCGGGCGGAGCGCAGCGGTGATCGCAAGGCGAGTTTGACGCTCGTGACGCTGACGCCGTATCCGTTCCAGCAGGCGATCCTCGAGAGGCTGGAGGCGGAGCGAGCCGCGGGACACCGACGGAACCTTGTGGTGGCGGCGACGGGCACGGGCAAGACCGTGATCGCGGCGTTCGACTACGCGCGCGTGGCGAAGGCGTACGGAGCACGGCCTCGGTTGCTGATGCTCGCGCATCGATACGAGCTCATCGAGCAGGCGTGCAACACGTTCCGCCACGTGCTCGGTGATGCGTCGTTTGGTGAGCTGGTGGCGGGTGGCAGCGAGATCGGGCGCGGCGATCACGTATTCGCCACGGTGCAGAGCGCTGGGCGACTGCTCGAGCGGTTTGCGCCGGACCACTGGTCCCACGTCATCGTCGATGAGTGTCACCACCTGCCGGCGAAGTCGTATCAGGACGTCATTACGTCGCTGACCCCGACGACGCTGGTGGGCCTCACGGCCACCCCAGAGCGCATGGACGGACGCTCGCTGTTGCCGGACTTCGGCGGGCGAGTCGCGGCGGAATTGCGGCTGTGGCACGCGATGGAGCAGCAGCTCCTGGTGCCGTTCGACTACTACGGCATCAGCGACGACGTCGACCTTTCGCGCGTGCGATGGTCGCGCAACGCGTACGACGCGGAAGCGCTGTCGGATATCTACACTGGCAACCACGCTCGCGCGGATCTTGTGCTCCGACAGCTGGAGGCCCGCGTCGCAAGCCTCGCGAACGTTCGGGGACTCGGGTTCTGCGTGACCGTCGAGCACGCGGAATTCATGGCAGCGCACGCGACGAGCCGCGGGGTGCCGGCGATAGCGGTTCATGGCGGAACGTCCGACGACGTGCGCGAGGACGCAAAGCGCCGCCTGCGCGAGCGCGAGGTGAACTTGGTGTTCACCTGTGACCTCTATAACGAGGGCGTCGACCTGCCGTTCGTAGACACGTTGTTGTTGCTACGTCCGACGATGAGCGCGACGCTATTTCTCCAGCAGCTGGGGCGTGGGCTGCGACTCCACGAGGGGAAGGAAGCGTGCCTTGTCCTCGACTTCATCGGGCAGCATCGCGAGGAGTACAAGTTCGACCCGGTGCTGAGCGCGTTGACAGGTCTGCCGCGCGCGAAGCTACGGACGTCGGTGGAGAACGATTTCCCACTGTTGCCGAGCGGGTGCGCGGTGACGTTGGATCGAGTGGCGCGCGAACAAATCATCGCGTCGCTCAAGCGCACCGTCGGTGGTGGAGCGAAGATCCTCGCGACGGAGGTAGCGCAACTCGCCAAGTCCCGCACAGAGCCGCTAGGGTTGAGCGCATTCTTGAGCGAGACGGGGCGCGAGCTCACGGATGTGTATCGCTCGGACTTCGGGTGGCGGCACCTTCTGGCCCGCGCGGGGTTGGTTCCAGAGGACGAGGTCGCCGACGAGCTCAGCCGCCAGCTGGGTCGCCTGATTCACTCGGACGATCCGGCGCAGCTGCGTCGCTTGGCGGAGGTGTCGCGCGTGGCGGATGGAAGCGGCGGCGCGGAAGAAACGGAGTACGGTCGCCGGCGGACACTGATGTTGTCGTCCCAGATGACGACGAGCGGCGCGATGCGAACTGCACAGGCGCTGCGAGGGGAACTGCACGCACATCCATCCGTGGCGACCGAGGCGACCGAGCTCGCCGCCCTGCTGGAGACGGACGCAACGCCGCGCGTGGAGACGTACGTCGAGCCGGACTGGCCGCTCGCGCTACATCGTCAGTACACGCGTGCGGAAATCTTGGTCGCAACGGGACACCTGGGCGAGGGCGACAAGCCGCGCGGCCAGATGGGCGGCATTCGCAAGGACGAGGAGACCAAGCGCGAGCTGTTCTTCGTGACGCTCGACAAGTCGGGTGGCGACTTCTCGCCAACGACGAGCTATCGCGACTACGTGATGAGCCCCGAGCTCTTTCACTGGGAAACGCAGGGGCACGGCATCGCGCGAGAACTCCGCCGGCAAGCGCTACCTGGGGAGCCCAGACAACGGTTGGCGTTTCTTCCTGTTCGTGCAGCTGAACAAGGAGGAGCCCTACACATTCCTCGGCGAGATCGTGTTCCGCGAGGCCAAGGGCGATCGTCCGATCGGCATCACGTGGGCGCTGAGGCAGTCACTGCCGGCCGACCTGTTCGAACGGTTCGCCGTGCTGAACCAGACCTGACGGACGAGCGAGATGCGCTGCGCGTAACAGCACGCGGCGTGGCTCGGTCGCGATCGAGCTACCGCACGAATTCGAGCAAGGCTCTGTTGACGTCGGTCGCGTGGGTCCAGGTGCAGCCGTGCGGGGCGTTCTTGATGATGTGCACCTGCGCGTGCTTCACGAACTGCGGCATGCGCTTGCCGCTCGCCTCGGCGGGGACGATGCGGTCCGAGTCGCCGTGGATCACGAGCGTCGGCACGGTGATCGTCTTGACGTCCGGGCGGAAGTCTTCGAGCCAGGCGTCGACGCACTTCAGCATCGCGCCGTACGACGAAGCTGCGGCTACGTTGAACGAGGCGTCGAGGGCAGCGTCGCTGATCTTCGTCTGGTCCTTGTTGTAGAAGTTGCCGAAGAACTCGGGCAGGAATGCGAAGCGATCGTGCTCGATGCCCTGCTTGATGCCTTCGAACACCGCGGGATCGACGCCCTCCGGGTTGTTGCCGTCCTTGCGAAGCGCCGGCGCGATCGACGAGATGAACGCGCACTTCGCGATGCCCTTGCCATTGTACTTTCGCATGTAGCGAGCGACTTCGCCGCCGCCCATCGAGAACCCGACGAGCGCGACGTCGCGCAGGCCGAGCGTCTCGATGATCTTCGCGGTGTCGCCCGCGAACGTGTCGTAGTCGTAGCCCGCTTCGGGTGCCGAGCTGCGACCGAAGCCGCGACGGTCGTACGTGATCACGCGAAACCCGGACTGGAGCAACATGGCCGATTGCCGCTCCCACGCGCCACCGTTCAACGGCCAGCCGTGGACGAGCAGCACCGGTTTTCCGGTGCCGCGGTCTTCGTAGTAGAGCTGGATGTCTGCGCTGTTTTCTTTTCCGACGGTGATGAATGCCATGCGCGCAGCATGCCTCCCGCTGCGTGACTGTTCTCGTCGGCGCGCGTGAATCTGTCCGCTCGGGAGTGCGAGAGTGTCTTCGCGCGAGCGGAAGACTTCATCCGGACCACTCCAGATGACTTCCTGCTTGGAGGCGAAGTTGCCTGGTCTCGCGCCTCTAGAGGATCTCTTCGATCACGTGAACCGGACTGCCGCCGCTGATCTCTCCGGCGCCGACGGCGAGCAGTCGCCGGTCGCCGTTCGACACCGCCACGAGTCGATTGAGAAACGCATATCTGGGGTGGCTCGTCTCGAAGCGCGGTGTGGTCCTGAAGTAGTACGCCCCTGTGATTCGCACCAGGGCGGGAAATCTCACACGCTGACGGCCGGAATTCGCCAAGGGGGTGGTTCGGCGGCCTTAACCCTCCCGGCGCCCGCGCGTCACCACGACATGTCGATGCTCCTTCGCCTAGGCATCCTTACCGTCGTCGCGAGCATGCTCGGGAGCTGTGTCGTCAGGACTCGGCCGTGTCACACCGAATGCTGGTGGGACCATGGGCGGAAGATCTGCGAGCGTCGCTGCCGCTGATCACCGACGCGTTTTGACACGTGTCGACGCGGCGCTTCGACGCCCGGCTCAGCGCCAGGTGAGCGTGATCGTACCGTCGCCCGCGCGCGCGCCCGCGGTGTTCGACTGGTTCGTTCCGCCGTTGAACGAGCCGCCTCCGCCGCCACCGGGGTGGACGGGCGAGCCGCCGTTCGTGCCGCCGGCGGCGCCCGAGTAGCCGCCGCCTCCACCGCCGCCGTTGCCGCCGGCGCCGCCGCCTCCGAAGCCGCCGCGCGCCGCGGTCACACAGTCGTTGGGGTCGCCCGTGGGATCGATGCCGCCGGTGCCTCCGTTGACGAACGCATTGCCGCCTCCGTTGCCCGAGGTCGCGCCGTTGCCGGTGAGGCCGCCGCCGCCCGAGCCGTAGTAGCCGCAGGCGCTGATTTGCTCGACGCCGTGCTGGCCGCCATTGCCTCCGGTGCCTCCCGCTGCTCCCTGGACGGAGTCGCCGTTCTGCGAGATCTCGCCGGGAGACCGTTGCCGAAGTCGCCGCCGCCGCCACCGCCGCCTGCGATGAGGAGCGGGCTGTTGTTCGCGAGCGTCACGAACGAGCCGCCTCCGCCGCCCGCGCCGTAGTTGGCGAGGTTGTTGAAGTCGCCCGACGCGCCTCGCTGGCCGACGAGGATCTTGAGGCTGGCGCCGGAGGTGACGGTGAAGTCACCGCGCATGCGCGCGCCCATCCCGCCGACGGTGGGTACGGCGCTGTTCACCGGCGTGCCGCCCTGTGCGCCGTACGCCTCGATCGTCAGGTGCAAGCAGCCCGCCGGCAGGTTCAGGGTCGCGATCGAGCCGGTCGCGTTGAAGGTTTGCGAGCCGGGCGTGCACTCGTCGATGCAGCTGTTCGAGCAACCGTCGCCCGCCGTCTGGTTGCCGTCGTCGCACTGCTCGCCGCGCATCGAGCGTGCCGTTGCCGCAGGTCGCTTCGACCGCGCAGGTGATCGTGCAGCCGTCGCCGTTGACGTTGTTGCCGTCGTCGCAGCCCTCGCCCGGATCGACGTGACCGTCGCCGCAGTAGCGGGTCGTAGGCGCAGGCGGTACAGCCGTCGCCGGCGACTGCGTTGCCGTCGTCGCAGGCCTCGCCCGGGTCGACGCACGCCGTTGCCGCAGGTCGCGTTCGAGCTGCAGGTCGCGTTGCAGCCGTCGCCGCTGAGGTCCGGTTGCCGTCGTCGCAGCTCTCGCCCGGCGTCGAGGACGCCGTTGCCGCAGCGCTCGCGAGACTTGCAGGTCGCCGAGCAGCCGTCGCCGGCGACGCGTGTTGCCGTCGTCGCAGCTCTCGCCGCGACGTCGACGATGCCGTTGCCGCAGGTCTCGTCCGAGCTGGCAGCGTCGCGTTGCAGCCGTCGCCGTTGTCGTGATTGCCGTCGTCGCAGACCTCGCCCGGGTCGACGGCGGTTGTTGCCGCAGAACTCCGAGACGCAGGCCGCCGAGCAGCCGTCGCCGCCGACGTTGTTGCCGTCGTCGCAGCTCTCGCCGCGCGATCGACGACGCCGTTGCCGCACGTCTCGTTCGAGCGTGCAGGTCGCGCGAGCAGCCGTCGCCGGCGATGCGTGTTGCCGTCGTCGCAGACCTCGCCCGCGATCGAGCACGCCGTTGCCGCAGAGCTCGGAGACGTGCAGGTCGCGCGAGCAGCCGTCGCCGCCGACCGATGTTGCCGTCGTCGCAGCTCTCGCCCGGATCGACGATGCCGTTGCCGCAGGTCTCGTTCGAGCGTGCAGGTCGCCGAGCAGCCGTCGCCGCGAGGTCGTGTTGCCGTCGTCGCAGACTCTCGCCCGGAGTCGAGCGACGCCGTTGCCGCAGGACTCGCCGTGGCAGGTTGCCGAGCAGCCGTCGCCGCGGTGGTGTTGCCGTCGTCGCACGTCTCGCCGACGTCTGACGACGCCGTTGCCGCACACCTCGGTCGACGCGCAGTTGGCCGAGCAGCCGTCGCCGCTGAGACGCGATTGCCGTCGTCGCAGGTCTCGCCCGGGATCGACGACGGCCGTTGCCGCAGAGCTCCGAGACGCAGGTCGCCGAGCAGCCGTCGCCGCTCACCGTGTTGCCGTCGTCGCAGCTGCTCGCCCGCGATCGACGACGCCGTTGCCGCAGGTCTCGAGCGGACTCGCAGTTCGCCGAGCAGCCGTCGCCGCGACGCGTGTTGCCGTCGTCGCAGACCTCGCCGCGGATCGACGCGACGCCGTTGCCGCAGAGCTCGCGGCTGGCAGGTGGCGCGAGCAGCCGTCGCCGCCGATGGTGTTGCCGTCGTCGCAGGCCTCGCCGACGTCGACGACGCCGTTGCCGCACACCTCGGCCGACGTGCAGGTCGCGCGAGCAGCCGTCGCCGCGACGCCGTGTTGCCGTCGTCGCAGGTCTCGCCCGCGATCGACGATGCCGTTGCCGCAGAACTGCGACGATGCAGGTGGCGCGAGCAGCCGTCGCCGCTGACCGGTGTTGCCGTCGTCGCAGCCCTCGCCTGGCGTCGATGATGCCGTTGCCGCAGGCTCGGTCGACGCGCAGTTGGCGGAGCAGCCGTCGCCGCGAGACGCGTTGCCGTCGTCGCAGGCCTCGGCCCGGATCGACGACGCCGTTGCCGCAGACCTCGGCAGCTTGCAGGTCGCCGCGCAGCCGTCGCCCGCGGTCGGTGTTGCCGATCGTCGCACTGCTCGCCGAGCGTCGACGACGCCGTTGCCGCAGGTCTCGTCCGACTTGCACGTCGCGCTGCAGCCGTCGCCGGCGCGTGGCGCACACGTGCCGTCGCCGATGCCGTGCGCACGTCGTCGCGCTCGTGCACGGCGTGCCGTCCGTCAGTCGCGGCCGTTGTCGCAGACCTCGCCCGAGTCGACGCGGCCGTCGCCGCAGCGCGGTAGTCCGCAGCTCGCGGAGCAGCCGTCGCCGTCGACCGTGTTGCCGTCGTCGCAGGCCTCGCCGAGCGCGGCGTCGACGACGCCGTTGCCGCAGGTCTCGTTCGAGCGGCAGTCGGCGGAGCAGCCGTCGCCGTTCGATGTTGTTGCCGTCGTCGCAGACCTCGCCGGCGATCGAGCGATGCCGTTGCCGCAGCGCGGTCGAGCTGGCAGTTGGCGAGCAGCCGTCGCCGGCGGTCGTGTTGCCGTCGTCGCACTGCTCGGTCGGCGACGTCGACGATGCCGTTGCCGCACGTCTCGAGGGACTGGCAGTCGGCGGAGCAACCGTCGCCGTCGGTCGTGTTGCCGTCGTCGCAGGTCTCGCCTGGATCGATCTGGCCGTTGCCGCAGAACGTTGCCTTTTCAGAGTTGTCGCCGCACGCGGCGGCAGCGAACGCGCAGACCAGAGCCAGCAACCAGACGCTTTTCACGTGAAGCCCCCGAACAGCAGTGTCCTCACGCCTCTCCCCCGGAGTCGAATCACCACACTACGGCCAAGCGGCGTTCGATCGCAAGTCAGCGTCGTTTCTGATACGTGCCGACCAGCTCACCTTTGGCCACGATGTGGCCGTTGATCTCGGTGAGGAAGTCGGCGCGCGACGTCGCCTTCGGCGCCGCGATGTCGAGCGCGAACACGTCGAAGCGGTAGCGGTGACGGCCGGTGGGCGGGCAGGGCGCCGTGTAGCCGGTCTCGCCCTTGCCGTTCTTGCTCGCCATCGCGCCCGCCGGGAGTTCGCCGCCCTTGTCGAGCGAGGTTGTCGTAGGCGGGATGCCGGTGACGAGCCAGTGCGTGAACGTGCCCTTGGGCGCATCCGGATCGTCTACGAGGATCGCGATGCTCTTGGCGGCGGACGGGACGCGCGACCAGGTGAGCGGCGGCGCGGTGCCCCCGCCTTCACACGTGTACTCCGCGGGGATCGCGTCGTTGTTCTTGAACGCCGTGGAGGTGACGTCCAGCGGCGTCATCTTCGGCGGGTCGGCGAGCGCCGCGGCTGGCAGCGCCGCCAGGACGGTGAGGATCAGAGTGCGCATGAGCCCTGGGCGTGCATTGCGCGTTCCCGCACGCCGCACCTACGACAGATGCTCAGTTCGCCGCGAGGCCTACCGCGGTGGCGGGAAGGCCGATGACGTCGTGGCGGCGCGCGAGCGAGCCGTCCGCGGCGATCGCGTACGTGCTGATCGCATGATCGACCGAGTCGAGCACGTAGAGGTACGCGCCGTCGGAGCTGAGCGCGGCGTCGAGCGGCTTGTTCGCGGTCGCTGCGGCGATGCCGGTGCCCTTGGTGAGCGTGAGCGTGCCGTCGGCCGCGACGTTGTAGCCGGTCACGCTGTCACTGCCCGCGTTGATCGCCCAGCCCCAGGTGCTGCCGGCCGCCATCCAGCACGGCGCGGCCTGGTGCGTGGACAGCGAGGTCGTGGTCGCGGTGAGCGCGCCCGTTGCCGAGATCGTGTACGCGCTGACCGCGCCCGCGGCCTCGGTCACCAATAGCGTGCCGTTGCCGCTGAACGCGAACCCGTACGGCGTGGCGGTTGCGCCGCCGGCCGCGAGCTGGCTGTGCGGGCCGGTGGCCACACCGGTGGCGTCGACCTCGTAGGAGTCGATCTCGCCCGTGCCTTTCTCGGTGGCGATGAGGTGCTTGCCGTCGGGCGTGAAGCTGAGCTGCGCAGCGGCCGCGCTCGATGCGACCAGCGTGCTGAGCGTGAGCGACACCGCGTTCGACGTCAGGCCGCTATCGCTGGCGTGGAAGCCCGCGATGCTCGGCGCGTGCGAGGCGTCGCCGGCGTTGAGGACATAGGCCACATCGCCGTGCTCGGTGACGCTGATCGGCTTGGTGCCGCCGGAGTCGGCCGGCGCGCCGAGGAGCGTGAGGCTGCCGTCGTCTTCGATCGCGAACATCGAGACCGTGTTGCTGCCCGCATTGACGACGAACACGCGCTTCGCCGCGGCGTCGAGAAACACCGAGCCCTGGTCGCCGAGGCTCGCGCCGGTGCCCGCGCCGCCGGTGGAGAAGGCCCATGGATCGCCGAGCGAGCCATCGGAGTTGCGCGGGAACGCCCAGACTTCGTTGTGGCCGCTGTCGTTGGACGAGACGTAGACCGCGCCGGACACGCTGGGGCCGGGAGGGGCGCCGGAGCCCTGCGGACCGGCCGAGCCTTGCTCGCCGGCGGGACCTTCGGGACCGGCAGGGCCCATCGAGCCGGTGCAGGCGACGACCAAGGAAGAGAGCAGCGCTAGCAGAGTAGACGAACGAGACATGGGTTCTCCAGGAGAGTGGTTGTGCCCACGCCTACGCGGCTCGCGAACGCTGGTTACGACCGAATCCGCAGAGATGGATCGTGTCCGGCCGGAAACGGCCGTGAATGTCCGCAGCGCGGACGACGGCGACTCAGCAGCAAGCGAAGGCGCGCACTTGCGAGCGGCCCATGCCGTGCACAGCGGCGCGCGCATGCTCTGGTGCGATGACGACGTCTTGCTCGCCTATGCCGATCTGATCGATGCAGTCGATGCACTGCGCGCCGCGTGGCGGCGATATCCCGAACGCGCGCGGCTCGAGCACGCGATCATGCTCGTCGAGGAACGCATGGATCACGCGTTCGAGGAGCGTGCCGCCGACGAGGCGGAGATCGCGGTGCACGATGCGTTTGTCGGCGTCGTTGCGCTGGGGCAGCTGCTGCTCGGCGAGCGCGAGGTCCGGTGCGCCGACGAGCGCGAGCCCTGGGACGACCGCGATACCTGGCAGACCAGCGGCGGCGACACCGGCGATGACGAGCTCGAGCAGGCGTGGCGGATGGTCGGCGTGGTCCTCGACTCGCTCACGCCGTACGTCAGCCGCGCCGACGACGCCCTCCGCCGCGTGCTGCTCGAAGGCGAGGCCCTCGAGGACGCACTGCTCCGGATCGAGAAGTGTGCCTAGGCCACCAGCTCCGCGGCCGTCCAGAGATGATGCCGGTAGCGCTCGAAGCAGCGCCGGCCCGCCTCGAGCCGCAGCAGCGCACCCTCGGCGATCGCACCGCGCGGTCTTCGGATCCGCGGCCACGAGCGGCGCGATCACCTCGCGCGTTCCACGCCGCCGAGTGCTTGCACGTCGAGCGTCGCGTGCAGCGCGAAGTAATGCCGGGCATCCGACGCGATCCCGAGCCGCTTCAAGCCCGCGTTGACGCACGCCGCGCACGCCCGGCGCGGTCAGCTCGATCACGCCGAGCGCACCGACCGAGTGGTACGCGTAGCGTCGGTTGAGCGCGCCAGCGCCGAGCATGAGGTTGGCGAGCGCGAGCGACTCCCACACCACCGGGATCTCCTCGCGATCAGATCGAGCGACGTCGCGAGCCGCGCAGCATCGGACCGTGCATGCCCGAGGCGTTGCCGCGCCCCATCTCGTCCCAGTAGTTGCGCGCGAGCTCGAGCTTGGCGCGCGCTCGGCAGCCTGAGCTGCGTGAGCGCGACGAGGTCCTCGAAGCCGGCCTCGCCGGCGACCTCCTGGCGCAGGAACCAGCGCATCTGATCGACTGACGCCTCCTGCGCCAGCCAGGGGAAGAGCGGATCGTGCTGTCCCGGCCCGAGCTGCTCGAGCTCGACGAACCAGCGCGACGAACGCCTCCGGATCGGTCGGCGCCGTGGAAGCGCGCCAGGCGATCGCGGCGCGTTCGCGTTCGAGGACCTCACCTTCGACGAGGCGCAGCGCGTGGTCGCGCGCGAGGTCGACGTGCCAGTCCGTGGTCGGGAATCGCGGCGCGAGGCGGTCGCGATTGAGGGCCGCAAGCTGGTGATGTCGGGCTTCGAGCATGGCGCCTCGCTGTGCAAACCCGACGCCCGCGCAAGCATGCGACCGCTCGCGCCATGCGAAGGTCTATGACGAGCGGGCGATGTGCGAGCGTCCTCGGGCGCACGTTCCGGAGGTGCGGGAGGCTACGGTTCGCGTGCGCTCGTACCGAAGATGCGGTCGGCGATCGGGAACGTGATGTTGAAGTTCTCTTTCGTCATGCGCGCGCAGGTCGTGATGGATCGTGTGATGGCGGCGCAGCGCGCGCACGATCGGAGCGGCCGACCCACGATCGACGCTCCGGGTTGGTGATAGCCCAGTGCAGCCACTCGTACGTCAGGAAGTAGCGAGATCGCGGTCGCGGCGAACAGCCAGCCGAGGTTCGCGGCCGAGATCAGCCGATGACGAGACCGATCGGCGTCGCGAGGAAGCCGAGGAAGAAGAGCAGCATCACCGGCGGGAACAGCACCATCTGGAAGTCGCGCGGTGACTCGGCGGCCATCGCTTCGTGCGTGTAGTAGCGGTGGTGCTGTTGCGTATGGCGCTCGAACAAGATCGCGAGGCCGCGGCGGCGGTGGTGCATCGGGCCACGGTGGCCGAAGTACTCGCCGAGGTTCGCGATCAGGAAAAAGACCGGGACCGCCGCGAGCTCGGCACGCGAGGGTGCGCGCACGCGTGACACGGCGAACGCGATCGCCGCGAGCGAGCCGACCGACGTCGTCGCGAAGTGGAGCCAGCCGTTGTAGCGAGGGCCGATGTGCTCGGCGCGGTAGCGCACGCGATAGGCCGCGACGTCCTCCATCACGTCAGCTTAGCAGCGACCGCGCGCGACACCTTGCGATGAAACCAGTGCGCCGCCTGTTCGTGCTCGGGCGCGAATCGGCCGCGCGGCGCGAAGCCCGACCGCAGGCCGCGGCTGACCTGCGCGAGCGCGTCGACGTCCTCGGCGTCGACCTGCGACGACAGCCAGCGGCGATCGCGCTCGGCGTGTTTCTCGCGATCGAGCGCGAACTGGTACCAGACGAAGCGCGTGCGTGTCGGGGTGGCCGGGATCGGCTGGTAGACGTTGACCGAGAGGCCCCACGGATAGAAGTTCAGCGTCAGGTTCGGGAACACGAACCACCACAGCGCGAACACGCGGCGGCCTTTCGGATCGTGGAAGCGCTCGGGCAGCCACGCCGGATCGAAGCCGTCGGCGGGCGTCGCGCGCGTAGACCCACTGCAGCACGGAGTGCTCGTGGATCTCGGTCTTGTACGAGCCGAGATCGATCGCGTCGGCGAGACCGTGCGGTGCGCGATGCACGAAGCCGATGTGGAACGGGTCGAGATAGTTCCACGCGTGCTGCTTCCAGTTGCCGTGCGACGTCGCGGATCTCCGCGCGACATGCGCTCGGGCATCGCCGGCATCTTCGCGAGCGACGCGTCGACCTCGCGCGAACACGTCCGCGAGCGGCGGCGCGCCCGGATCCATGTTGACGAACGTCAGCCGTCGCCACGTCGCGATCGGCAGCGACGGCAGGTGATCGCACGCGCGCGGGAAGTCGGGCATGTCGCCGCCGAAAGCCTTGCTGCGAGACGAACCTGCCGGTGCAGTCGAAGCGACGGCCGTGCTGACCGCACACGAGCGTCGGGCCGCGACTCGCGCCGAGCACGAGCGGATACCACGCGTGCGTGCACGTGTTCGGGAACGCGCGCAGCGTGTCGTCGTCCCAGCCGCGCTGCACGAACAGCGGGCGATCGAGCAGCGTGATCGGGACGCGCGAGCCACGCGCCGCGACCTGCTCGTCGAGCGGACGCGGATCGTCGCCGCGCTCGGGCAGCACATGCCACGAGGTCCTGCAAAGATCGTCGTCGAGCTCGCGCTGCGAGGAACGCGGTCGGTGAACGCGCTCGCCGGCAGCGTCTCGGCGCGGCGGATGTCGTCGTCGACGTGCACTGCTCGCGCGTAGCTCAGTTGTCCTTGGCCCCTTCGCGGATCCAGACGAGGATCTTGACGTAATCCGGGTCGGTCGGGCCCTGAACGTGACGTTCGGGTGCGCGTCTGGTGGGCTCTCCGCCGACGGCATCGTCAGCACCAGGCTCTTCTCGGGCATCGCGAGCACCACGCGCGCGGGGTCCTCGGTGCCCGTGAGCTCCTTGTAGACGAGGTTCGTGCTGCCATCGAGCGTCAGGTTGCCGAGGTCGCGACCCGCGCCGTTGCCCGAGTGACAGCCGACGCATCCGCGATTGCTGAAGATCGGAAACACCTCGTTCGCGAACGACACGTTGGTCGGCAGCGGGGCGGGTGGGCCGTCGGTGACGGTCGCCTCGGCCACCGTGACCTGCGCTGCGCCGATCGGCTCGGTGTCCATCGTGATCGTGACCGTCGCGTTCACCGCCTGGCCGAGCGTCACGGTGCCGGCCGGCACGTTGAAGAACACGACCCACGCCGAGCTCGACGAGACCGTCGCCGTCGATGCGTGCATCGTCGCGTCGAGGAACTGCGGTCCGCTCGTGCCCGCAATCACGAGGTTCGAGCCGGCGATGTTCGGCTTCGGCTGGCCGTCGGGCGTCAGCAGGTGGAGCAGCAGGATGCCTTTCGTCGAATCGGTGGTGACGCCGAAGCCGTTGACGAGCGCCGTCAGGTAGTTCGTCGCGACGAGGTAGCCGCGCGCGCCGCTGACGTCGGCCTTGCCCGCGATGATCGTCGGCGAGACGGTCGGGACGTACGTCGGCGGCATCATCGCCACCAGCTGGAAGGCCGAGACCTCGGGCACGTCGCTCAGCGTGAAGCTCGCGCCGCTCTGCACGATCGCCGGCGGGGGAACGAGGCCCACCGTCGAGAGCATCGGCGTGCCCGTGACTGCAGCGCCGGTCTCGAAGTCGAGACCGCTGCCTTTCACCGTGAGCGCGCCGCCGATTGGCGCGGTGCTCTGCAAGTAATCGCTGCACCCCACACACGCCAGCACGAGAAGGAGCTTGCGCATCTTTCTATAGTGCGGATTTCGAGCGCGCAGGTCCGCTAACAATTTCCAAGTGGCCGAAATCGCGGAGCGGCACGTCCGTTGCTCCACGTAGGACATGCGCCTCGTCGCCGCTGCCCTGCTGCTCGCCTCGGCGACGCGCCCACGCGGATGGGTACTTCTACGAGCAGTCGTACGGCATCTCGAGCGTGCGCGGCGCGATGGGGACCGGGACGGCGCTGCACATCCGGCTCGGCTTCGGCGTGCGGGTGGGCGAGGTCGCGCTCGAGCCGTGGATGGCGGGCGACCTGACGTTCGATCGCGTCGGCGATACGTATGGCGTCGGCGGCGATCCGGCGATGGGCCGCGCCGACATGACCGGCGTCGGCTTCGATGCGCGGTGGGCGGCGCCGATCGGGCACGCGATGTCGATCTACGTGCGCGGCGGCCCGCGCTTCGGCAGCGGCACCGGCGTGCTCGCGAGCTACGCGGGCCCCGGCCTTGGCGCCGGCACCGGCATCCAGATCAGCGGCAAGGTCCGCGCGCTCGGGTTTCTGTGGGCGCCGCTGTTCTGGCTGCCGCGGGGCCCGAAAGTGATCGGCGCGCTGTTTCTCGACGAGGGGGTCGACTACTACCACCTCGATGCGGGAAACCGCGCGCCGATCGATACGCCGATCGTGAGCACGAACCTCGGGTTCGCGATCGGTTCTGACTTCTAGCGATTCGCCGGCGTGTACTCGGGCTCTGCGCGTGCCGCTCTGCTGACCCGTCAGCCAGTCCTTGGCCATGCCGCCGAGGTGCTGCATCGCCGCTTCACGGATGAAGCGCATGCCGAGGGCCGAGATGCCGGCCATCACCAGTGCGCCGATGCGGCTGCGCTCCGGCATGGGGCGCGCGAGACCGATGATCGCGCCGAGGCCGGCCGCGATGCCGATCGCCGCGAACGGATGATCGACGATCGACTCGCGAACCTCGATCTTCTTGAGCTTGCGGCCGAGCTGGCCGAGCTTCTGCTTGGCCGCGTCGATGCGACCGTGCTGCTCGATGCCGACTGGGGAACGTTCGGCTTCGAAGGTGGGCTCCATGATTATTTCCTCAGCATCCGGACGGTGAGGTAGCCGATGCCGAACGCGATGCCGAGCGCCGCGATCGGGTGCTCCTTGACGAGCGCGCTGAGGCGACCGAGCGCCGCGCTGCCCTTGTCGACGGCGACGTCCTTGGCGTCGTAGAGGCGGTCCTTGATCTGCGACGCGCGCTCTCCGCCGGCGTCGACGAGATTGCGAACGCTGTCCTTGAGGTTGCCGATACGATCTTCGAGCGCGCCGCTCGTTCCGTTCTTGTTCATCGTGTGCTCCTGGCTGGGGTGAGTATCGGATCGCGTAGGAGCAAACGTGGTGCCCGTGGCGACTCGGCTGCGGATCCGCCATCTGAGCGCAATCACGCGTGCGCGTCGGCGCCCGACGTGCGAGTCTTGCGCACGGCGTGCGGATGCGCCACGGACGTGCGCCGCGCGCGCCCGTTCGATCCCTTCGCCACAGTCAGCGGCGCTTGGTGACGAACTCGCCGGCGACCTGGTCGCACGCGGCCTTCGGACGCCACCGGGACGCTGCCGATCTCGGGCGTCCAGCGCGGCTTGCGGATCGTCGGGACCATCTCGGTGACGCCGAACTCGAGCGCCTCCGGATCGACGACGACCGCGTCCTCGGTCGGCGCGGCGGTCAGCGCGAGCGCGCGGCGCGGCTGGCCGGCTTGGCGTGCGCGCGTCGGTGCCGTGATCTCGATGCTCTCGTACGCGCTCGACGAGCTCGAGCGCGAGCGCGCGCGCGATCTGGCGGATCTCGATCGCGCCGGGCGCATCGACGGGTCCTTCGTCGAGCATGCGATGCACGAGCGTCGCAGAGCTCCGCGGGCGCCTTGCAGCGATCGCTGCGAGCGGCGCGGCGTCGCTCGTCAGGTGCATCGAGACGACCTCGGCGAGCGTGCGGCCGTCGAACGGCGGGTGGCCGGTGAGCGCCTCGTACGCGATCACGCCGAGCGAATAGATGTCGCAGGGCGCGGCGATGTTCTTGCCGGTCGCCTGCTCGGGCGACATGTAGATCGGCGTTCCGGGCGTCAGCCCGTCGAGGGTGAGCCGTCCCGATCGGCCCGAGGCGCGCGACGCCCCAGTCGATCACGCGCAGCGGGAACTCGCGATCGGCCGGCGTGAGCAGCAGGTTGTCGGGCTTGAGATCGCGGTGGACGATGCCGCGCGCGTGGACGCGCGGCGAGCACGTCGGCAGACCTCGGCGAGCAGCGTCGCGACCTCGTACGCGCGAGAGCGTGCCGCGATGAGCGAGGCGGTTCGCGAGCGTCTCGCCCTCGACGAGCTCCATCGCGATCCACGGCCGATGATCGGGGAGCAGCGCGCAGTCGTAGACGCGCACGATGCCCGGGATGGCGGACGTCCTCGAGGATCGCGGCTTCCTGCACCACGCGCGTGGCCATGCCCGGCTGCCTGCGCAGCTCCGCGTGCATGACCTTGATCGCGGCGCGGCGCGGCAGCACGACGTGCTCGGCCTCGTAGACGCGTTCCCATGCCGCCGCGACCGATCTCGCTTCACGAGCCGGTACGAGCCGACGACGCGGTCGGGGCCAAGCTCGACGGCGGGTTCCGAGGTCATGCACGGTCTCTTCGTGCAGGAACCTTGCCGAGAAACTCGGAGTGCAAGCCTGCGTTCTGGCGGCGGTGATCGTGGCGGGATCGGGATCCTGCCCCGGTGCCGCGGCCGCCGCGAGGGCCAGTGGGAAGCTCGCGCCCCACAGAATCGCGCCGGGCAGCATCACCCAGAAGGCGCGCACGAGATCGAGCTGAAAGTTGAAGATCAGGTCGCTGGTAATCGACGGATTGATCGGCCAGAACGGCAGCGACGCATTCGTCTGATAGCCCGCCCACGCGAGCGCCAGGCACAAGCCGAGCTGACGCCGGCCCAGCGCCGTACAGGGCACTGGCGGCGTTGCGAGCCAGCGCCGACCCCAGCGTGCTGCCGATGCCGAGGCCAACCAGGAAGACCGCGAGGATCAGCGAGAACGTGTACGTGGTGGCGCCGAACTGCAGCGACAGCACGCGCGTCCACAGGACCTCGGAGCCCAGCGCCGTGAATCCGGAGAGGGCAATGACCAGATAGACCGCGCGATTCCCGCCAAACATTGGCGCAGCTGCGATATTCGTCGAATGCCAGTTCCGGCTCGGCGTGAATCGAGTGCGACAACTCGATCAGTTCGCCGCGCCTGCGCATCACCGCTTCCTCGACTGTGGCGGACGCGGTCGCTGCGGACATCCTCGAAGTATCTCACCGCTGGTTTGTGCTCTCCTTCTTGCGTTCAGATAGCGGTGGCTGCTGGCGCCACACGAACTTCCTCGCAACGGGTGCTCACTCAAAGCGCTGCCGCGAGTGTCCTCGGCTGGCGACGTAGGCTGCCTCGTTGTGACGGGTGCGATCGATCCGCAGGCCCTCGCCGACGCGGCGGCTGCCGAACTCCGAGCACGTACCGGCATCGATCACTTCGACGTCGCCGTTGTGCTCGGCTCGGGCTGGGCCCCGGCCACCGCCGCACTCGGCACGCCCACCCACATAGTCGCGATGGCCGACCTTCCCGGATTCACTCCGCCCACGGCGGCCGGACATGGCGGACAGGTGCAGGCGCTGTCGGTTGGCGGCAAGCAGGTCCTCGTGCTCGTCGGCCGCACTCACGCCTACGAAGGTCACGACCTGCGCCACGTCGTGCATCCCGTGCGGACCGCGTGCGCGGCGGGCGTGCAGACCGTCGTGCTGACCAACGCCGCAGGAGGGCTGCGGGCGGACTTCGCGGTCGGACAGCCGGTGCTCATCGCCGATCACCTGAACCTGACAGCTCGTTCGCCGCTGGTCGGGGCACAGTTCGTCGACCTCGTCGACGCGTATTCAGCGCGGTTGAGGGCGCTGGCCCGTGACGTCGACCCGACGCTGGCGGAGGGCGTCTACGCGGGGTTACCCGGACCGCACTACGAGACGCCTGCCGAGATCCGGATGCTGCGCACCCTCGGCGCCGACCTGGTCGGCATGTCGACCGTGCACGAGACGATCGCGGCACGCGCCGCAGGCGCCGACGTGATGGGCGTGTCGCTGGTGACGAATCTGGCGGCGGGCATGACTGGCGAGCCGCTGAGCCACGCCGAGGTGCTGGAGGCCGGCCGTCAGTCGGCGACGCGGATGGGTTCCCTGCTCGCCGAGGTGCTGGCGCGCCTGTAGGCCTTCCGTCGGCCCACGCGTTCGGTCAGCGCGACGAAGCCGCGGGCCATCAGCGGCGCCGCGAACAACATCAGCAGCACGCGCACGACCTGCGCGGCGATGATGAACGTGACGTTCGATCCGGTCTCCACGGCGGTGGCGAGCACCGCGTAGATGCCACCGGGACTGGTCGACAGGTATCCCTCCAACGGGCTCAGGCCCGCGACGTGGGCCAGCAGCACGCCGAGGCCCGCGCAGGCGACGTTGAGGAAGACGATGAGCCCGAGCGCAGCGGGCAGTGCCCGCCCGATCGCGCGCACCGATTCGCGGGTGAAGGCGACGCCGGCCTGCCAACCGATCACCGCGTACCCGAGTTGAACCAGCGCGATGGGCACCCACAAGCCGAAGGAGAAACCCGTCAGCTCGAGCGTGATCGTGATGGCCATCGGACCGAGCAGTCCGGCACCGGGCAACCGAATCAGCCGACCGCCGGTGGCGCCGACGAGCACGATGACGACGAGCATCGCAACGCTGAGATACCAAGGAGCGGAACCACTTTGCATAGCCACGGGCGCGTTGGCAGTCCTCTCGGCGTGATAGACGAGGGTGACCACGACGGGCATCGACGCGGTGATGAGCGCAACCCTCAGATACTGAACCACGGCGACGACGCGGTCATCGCCGCCGAGCTCACGGGCGATGGCGACGAGGCCGGACGCTCCGCCCGCCACCAGTGCGAGGGCTCCCGTCAGCGGGGTGATGTCGCGATGCATGCCGAGCAGCGCACCCGCGAGGATGCTGAGCATCAGCGTCGAGATCGCGACGGCGAGCACGATCGACCAGTCCGAGCCCAGCGCCGACAGCGCGTCGCGGTGCACCATGGTGCCGATATAGACGCCGAGCACGCCCTGCGCTGCGAGGCCCGCCTTGCGCGGCAGCCCGGTGGGCGCCAGCGAGAGCAGGGCGAGCGCGATGCCCACGATCAAAGCCGCGAAGAGCGCGGCCGACGGGACACCGAAGTACGTCAGGGGCACGGTCACTGCGACCGTGACCACCACCAGCAGCGCCCACTTCCACATGAAGACAAGTATGCACTTGTAAAAAAGCGATCACAAACTGGTACTAATCACACAGATACCAAGGTATAACTTGGTAATGGCCCCGAAAACTGTCGAGAGCGCCACTGAACTGCGGGAATCGATCATGGCCCTGACCCGCCAACTGCGCCGCCACCGCAGCGACAACGGACTCACGCTCAGCCAACAGCAGGTGCTGGGCGAAGTGAGCCGTGCAGGCGTGACCACGCCGGCCGAACTCGCCACGCGCATGCACGTCCGCGTGCAGTCCCTGACCGACGGCATCAACATCCTGGAAACGCGTGGACTGATCGCGCGCCGACCCGACGTCGACGACCGACGTCGCCAACTCATCGAGGTGACGACCGAGGGAATGGCCCTGCTCGAGGCGGACCGCGCCGAGCGTGACCACTGGCTCAACGCGGCGATGCGCGAGCACCTGACCGACTTGGAGTTCGACCTGCTGATGCTGGTGGCACCGGTGCTCCGGAAGCTGGCCGATGCTGACACCACAATGAACACATGACGGACTCGCCACTGACGTTCGGAACCGCGGGCTTGCGCGGTCAGGCACCTGCGGGCGGCAGCCGCGTGCAGATCACCGCCTCGCACAACCCGCGAACGGGACAACGGGTACAAGGTCTACTTCGACGGCGGAATCAGCATCGCGCTGGCCGTGTCGCCCGTCACGATGACGTTGCGGTTCCTCGGCGGATCTCGGCCAGCCCAATGCGAGGGCGTACTGCGCAGCCAGCCCGTTGATGTCGAGCACCTCCGGCCCGGTCATCTCGTATACCGCGCCAACGCGGTCGGCGAAATCACGCAGGTTTGCGGCGACGACGGCTGCGGCGGTCGGTGACGTGCGGCCGGTCCTGAAGGGAAGTCACAGCACCCCGCGGTCCCGGATGTTCTGTGGAGCCAGGATGGTGAACAGCGGATTTATCTAGCAAAACCCTTGGGCGGTTATTGGGATTATGGGTAGCTCCGACCAATTCAGCACGTGCTCGGCCAGCCAATGCAGGCGCGGATGTTTTGGACTCGCCTGTGCTCGTCAACGTCATCTGCGACACGGTCATCTGCGAAATGTTGACGATCACATCGAGGTGGCCGCGCTCGAGAGCCACTGCGCATAACTCGGCTGTCGCACGCAGATTAGTCCGGCGAGACACTCACGTTGAAGAACATGCGCGAGACGCCGTCCATTGCCTCCACGACGCCGCCGGCGCACGTCAGATCGCCGACAAACAACCTCGGCACCCAACCCTCGCAGCGCATCCGCTCGATCGTCGTCGGTGCGGACCATGGCCCGCACCGCTTCACCGCCGTCGAGCAACAGTTCAACGACCTGACCACTAACACTGCCGACCCCTCCGCCTGCGCCGGTGATCAGGTACATGGGGTTACTCTGCCATCGACCACGTCGACGTCGCGATCAAATCACTGCGGTCCAGGGGGCCGCCCGGTGCTCGCGCACCTTGAGGTACTCCGCATCGGTCACCATGTCGAGAAACGCTGCAGGCGAAGGGTACTCGATGATCAGGATCGCATCCCACCACCGCCGCTCTCCCTCGCCGATGTGCTAGACGCACCCGCCGATAGTGATCCGTCGGCCCGTGTTGATGCAAACGCTGACGTTGGGAGCCGGCGGTGCGGGCGGATAAAGTCCGTCGTTCCAACTCAGACAGCGGATAGGCGCACCCGTTATGCCCACGCGGGCTCCACCTACCGAGCCGCAGACGGGTGGCCTGTGCGATCGGCGGACCGAAGAACATCAGCCCCCCAACGCACAGAACACCTGCCGCGCATGTGGCGCCGATCGACCGCTACGTCATCACTGCATTCCGTTTGCTGGACAAGCGAATGGCAATTCTGCCGCTACGCAAGTTTGGCGCGGGAAACAGGCACAACCCGAGTCGAAATGTGATGAAGAATTTATTATCGCGCAACTTTGTCTGTGAAAAGCCTGTCGAATTCCCCGGCGTGAGCGTAGCTTTTGCTTCGTTTGGCGGTACTGATTCGGCCCTAAGCAGGGAGGTGGGTTCGATGGGAGCCAAGAAGCATCGGGACGCGGGGCGAGGCAAAGCTCACAACAGCAAATCGCGACGCACCCGTTCGCCCCAAGTCATCCATCCGACCTTCAGTGTCGAGCCGCAACGCTGGGTGGCGGCGTCGCCGCCGTTGACATTCACCGCGGGTTCCAGCAAGTTCATCGGCCGCGTCGGGGCATTGGCGGTCGCACTTGGCATCGGCGTGCTCGTGACGAATGGGCAAGCCCTCGGTGTCGCATACGCTGAACCCGGCACAGATTCTTCGGATACCTCCTCGACTTCTTCGGATACCTCCTCGCCGGAGGCTGGCTCCAAGCCTGCAACAGACACTGCACCCCCGGCCGGTCAGTCCAGCAACACGAACTCGCCGTCAACGGCGTCGACGCCGCCATCACCGGGGAGCCTTCCGACGAACGGCAGCGGCGTCCACCCGACCAGCCCGGCGGACCAAGCCACGGCACCGCAGATGCAAACCGACAACTCAGGCGGCGCCAACACCTCAACCAACGACGCCGGCCAGCTCACCGACAAGAAAGATCCCGTAGCGCCGGCGGAGCCTGACGCCGGCACGGTTCCACCCACGCACACGGAGTCCGAGGGGAACTCGGAGGAGACCACGGAACCCCCCGCAGCACAAGATGGTTCGACACCGACCGAGACCCCGCCAAGCCAGACCCCGCCAAGCGAGACCCCGCTGAAGGGCGGATCGGTTCATGAATCTCAGTCGGATGCGAAGAAGCAGTCCTCAGTAGCGGCCCACAACGATGGCGATGCACCTGCCCTTGCGAGTTTGACCTCGACCGCCCACGACTCGGACAGCATCGGCGACCAACAGACCTTCTCGGCGTTTACGGCGGACACCCGCAACCTCCGCGACGTTGAGACATTCCGCGCCGCAGCCGCCGAATCACTCGTAGCCCCCGAAACAGTGGAGCAGCCGAGGGTCGGCATCCTCCAGGGTATGGCCAACGCCGTAGACGCATTCTGGAGCATGTTGTCGCCGTACCTGGCGCCGAATCCGACTGCACCCGCCGGAACCTGGATGTTCGGGGACGTAATCAGCTGGTTTTACACCGGGGTTCAGCGCACCTTCTTCAACCGCGACCCGGTGATAAACGACCAAACCGTTCCGACGCTGGTGGTCGATCCAGGCGGAGTCAGCGACCCGATCGCGTTCGGCGCCACCGACGGCGACGGCGATCCCCTGACGTACACGGTGCCCGAAAAAGGCGCCGACGGCGGGCCTCAGCACGGCACCGTGACCATCGATCAAGCGACCGGAACGTTCGTGTACGACCCCGACGAGGTGAACGGCGTCAGCTACACAGGGCCCGATGAATTCACTGTCACGGTGTCCGACTACACCTGGCCCTGGTGGCACTCTCACGGTCTGAGCAGCCTATTCGGCCCGCGTCGGGCGCATACCGACGTGGCCGAGATCAAGCTGAACGTCGAGAGCACCGACAACGACGCCCCGACCGCGGTCGACGACGCCTACACCACCGACGAGGACACCCCGCTGGTCATCGCCGCGCCCGGCCCGCTGGGCAACGACACCGACCCCGACGGCGACACCCTGACCGCGGCCCTGGTCACCGGCCCCACCCACGGCACCCTGACCGGCACCTCCACCGCCGGCGCGTTCACCTACACCCCCGACGCCGACTTCGCCGGTAGGACTCCTTCACCTACACCGTCTCCGACGGCACCCTCACCTCCAATGTCGCGACCGTGACGATCACCGTCACCAGCACCGACAACGACGCCCCGACCGCGGTCGACGACGCCTACACCACCGACGAGGACACCCCGCTGGTCATCGCCGCGCCCGGCGCCGCTGGGCAACGACACCGACCCCGACGGCGACACCCTGACCGCGGCCCTGGTCACCGGCCCCACCCACGGCACCCTGACCGGCACCTCCACCGCCGGCGCGTTCACCTACACCCCCGACGCCGACTTCGCCGGCACCGACTCCTTCACCTACACCGTCTCCGACGGCACCGCTCACCTCCAATGTCGCGACCGTGACGATCACCGTCACCAGCACCGACAACGACGCCCCGACCGCGGTCGACGACGCCTACACCACCGACGAGGACACCCCGCTGGTCATCGCCGCGCCCGGGCCGCTGGGCAACGACACCGACCCCGACGGCGACACCCTGACCGCGGCCCTGGTCACCGGCCCCACCCACGGCACCCTGACCGGCACCTCCACCGCCGGCGCGTTCACCTACACCCCCAACGCGGACTTCGCCGGCACCGACACCTTCACCTACACCGTCACCGACGGCGCGCTGACCTCCAATGTCGCGACCGTGACGATCACCGTCACCGCACCGACAACGACGCCCCGATCGCGGTCGACGACGCCTACGCCACCGACGAGGACACCCCGCTGGTCGTCGCCGCGCCCGGGCCGCTGGGCAACGACACCGACCCCGACGGCGACGTGCTGACCGCGGCCCTGGTCACCGGCCCCACCAACGGCACCCTGACCGGCACCTCCACCGCCGGCGCGTTCACCTACACCCCCAACCCGGACTTCGCCGGCACCGACACCTTCACCTACACCGTCACCGACGGCGAGTTGACCTCCAATGTCGCGACCGTGACGATCACCGTCACCAGCACCGACAACGACGCCCCGACCGCGGTCAACGACGCCTACGCCACCACCGAGGACACCCCGCTGGTCATCGCCGCCCCCGGCGTGCTGGGCAACGACACCGACCCCGACGGCGCACCCGCTGACCGCGGCCCTGGTCACCGACCCGGCCAACGGCACCCTGACCGGCAACCTCGACGGCTCGTTCACCTACACCCCCAACGCGAACTTCGCCGGCATCGACACCTTCACCTACACCGTCTCCGACGGCGCCCTCACCAGCAATGTCGCCACCGTCACCATCACCGTCACCAGCACCGACAACGACGCCCCGACCGCCGGGGACGACACCATCTCGGTGGTCGAGGACTCCGTCGCCAACGTCGTCCCCGTGCTGGCCAACGACACCGACCCCGACCCCGGCACCATCTTGACCATCACCGCGGTCACCCCGGGCACCAACGGCGGCACCGCGACCATCATCGGCAGCGGCCGCACCGGGCTGACCTACACCCCGGCCGCCAACTTCGTCGGCACCGACACCTTCACCTACACCATCTCCGACGGGGCCGGCGGCTCCGACACCGCCACCGTGACGGTCACCGTCACCGCCGTCAACGACGCCCCGGTCGCCCTCGACGACGCCTACACCACCGACGAGGACACCCCGCTGGTCGTCGCCGCGCCCGGGCCGCTGGGCAACGACACCGACCCCGACGGCGACGCGCTGACCCCGGCCCTGCTCAGCACCACCACCAACGGCACCCTGGCCCCCAACCTCGACGGCTCGTTCACCTACACCCCCAACGCGGACTTCGCCGGCACCGACTCGTTCACCTACAGCGTCACCGACCCCGCCGGGCTCACCGACACCGCCACCGTGACGATCACCGTCACCGCCGTCAACGACGCCCCGATCGCGGTCGACGACGCCTACGCCACCGACGAGGACACCCCGCTGGTCGTCCCCGCGCCCGGGCCGCTGGGCAACGACACCGACCCCGACGGCGACGTGCTGACCGCGGCCCTGGTCACCGGCCCCACCAACGGCACCCTGACCGGCACCTCCACCGCCGGCGCGTTCACCTACACCCCCAACCCGGACTTCGCCGGCACCGACACCTTCACCTACACCGTCACCGACGGCGAGTTCGACCTCCAATGTCGCGACCGTGACGATCACCGTCACCAGCACCGACAACGACGCCCCGACCGCGGTCAACGACGCCTACGCCACCACCGAGGACACCCCGCTGGTCATCGCCGCCCCCGGCGTGCTGGGCAACGACACCGACCCCGACCCCGGCACCACACTGACCCCGGCCCTGGTCACCGACCCGGCCAACGGCACCCTGACCGGCAACCTCGACGGCTCGTTCACCTACACCCCCAACGCGAACTTCGCCGGCATCGACACCTTCACCTACACCGTCTCCGACGGCGCCCTCACCAGCAATGTCGCCACCGTCACCATCATCGTCACCAGCACCGACAACGACGCCCCGACCGCCGGGGACGACACCATCTCGGTGGTCGAGGACTCCGTCGCCAACGTCGTCCCCGTGCTGGCCAACGACACCGACCCCGACCCCGGCACCATCTTGACCATCACCGCGGTCACCCCGGGCACCAACGGCGGCACCGCGACCATCATCGGCAGCGGCCGCACCGGGCTGACCTACACCCCGGCCGCCAACTTCGTCGGCACCGACACCTTCACCTACACCATCTCCGACGGCGCCGGCGGCACCGACACCGCCACCGTGACGGTCACCGTCACCGCCGTCAACGACGCCCCGGTCGCCGTCGACGACGCCTACACCACCGACGAGGACACCCCGCTGGTCGTCGCCGCGCCCGGGCCGCTGGGCAACGACACCGACCCCGACGGCGACGCGCTGACCCCGGCCCTGGTCAGCACCACCACCAACGGCACCCTGGCCCCCAACCTCGACGGCTCGTTCACCTACACCCCCAACGCGGACTTCGTCGGCACCGACTCGTTCACCTACAGCGTCACCGACGCCGCCGGGCTCACCGACACCGCCACCGTGACGATCACCGTCACCGCCGTCAACGACGCCCCGACCGCGGTCGACGACGCCTACGCCACCGACGAGGACACCCCGCTGGTCGTCCCCGCGCCCGGGCCGCTGGGCAACGACACCGACCCCGACGGCGACGTGCTGACCGCGGCCCTGGTCACCGGCCCCACCAACGGCACCCTGACCGGCACCTCCACCGACGGCTCGTTCACCTACACCCCCAACGCGGACTTCGCCGGCACCGACACCTTCACCTACACCGTCACCGACGGCGAGCTGACCTCCAATGTCGCGACCGTGACGATCACCGTCACCAGCACCGACAACGACGCCCCGACCGCCGTCAACGACGCCTACGCCACCACCGAGGACACCCCGCTGGTCATCGCCGCCCCCGGCGTGCTGGGCAACGACACCGACCCCGACCGGCGACCCGCTGACCGCGGCCCTGGTCACCGACCCGGCCAACGGCACCCTGACCGGCAACCTCGACGGCTCGTTCACCTACACCCCCAACGCGAACTTCGCCGGCACCGACACCTTCACCTACACCGTCTCCGACGGCGCCCTCACCAGCAATGTCGCCACCGTCACCATCATCGTCACCAGCACCGACAACGACGCCCCGATCGCCGGGGACGACACCATCTCGGTGGTCGAGGACACCGTCGCCAACGTCGTCCCCGTGCTGGCCAACGACACCGACCCCGACCCCGGCACCATCTTGACCATCACCGCGGTCACCCCGGGCACCAACGGCGGCACCGCGACCATCATCGGCAGCGGCCGCACCGGGCTGACCTACACCCCGGCCGCCAACTTCGTCGGCACCGACACCTTCACCTACACCATCTCCGACGGCGCCGGCGGCACCGACACCGCCACCGTGACGATCACCGTCACCGCCGTCAACGACGCCCCGGTCGCCCTCGACGACGCCTACACCACCGACGAGGACACCCCGCTGGTCGTCGCCGCGCCCGGGCCGCTGGGCAACGACACCGACCCCGACGGCGACGCGCTGACCCCGGCCCTGCTCAGCACCACCACCAACGGCACCCTGGCCCCCAACCGCCGACGGCTCGTTCACCTACACCCCCAACGCGGACTTCGCCGGCACCGACTCCTTCACCTACAGCGTCACCGACGCCGCCGGGCTCACCGACACCGCCACCGTGACGATCACCGTCACCGCCGTCAACGACGCCCCGATCGCGGTCGACGACGCCTACGCCACCGACGAGGACACCCCGCTGGTCGTCCCCGCGCCCGGGCCGCTGGGCAACGACACCGACCCCGACGGCGACGTGCTGACCGCGGCCCTGGTCACCGGCCCCACCAACGGCACCCTGACCGGCACCTCCACCGCCGGCGCGTTCACCTACACCCCCAACCCGGACTTCGCCGGCACCGACACCTTCACCTACACCGTCACCGACGGCGAGTTGACCTCCAATGTCGCGACCGTGACGATCACCGTCACCAGCACCGACAACGACGCCCCGACCGCGGTCAACGACGCCTACGCCACCACCGAGGACACCCCGCTGGTCATCGCCGCCCCCGGCGTGCTGGGCAACGACACCGATCCCGACCCCGGCACCACACTGACCGCGGCCCTGGTCACCGACCCGGCGAACGGCACCCTGACCGGCAACCTCGACGGCTCGTTCACCTACACCCCCAACGCGAACTTCGCCGGCATCGACACCTTCACCTACACCGTCTCCGACGGCGCCCTCACCAGCAATGTCGCCACCGTCACCATCACCGTCACCAGCACCGACAACGACGCCCCGACCGCCGGGGACGACACCATCTCGGTGGTCGAGGACTCCGTCGCCAACGTCGTCCCCGTGCTGGCCAACGACACCGACCCCGACCCCGGCACCATCTTGACCATCACCGCGGTCACCCCGGGCACCAACGGCGGCACCGCGACCATCATCGGCAGCGGCCGCACCGGGCTGACCTACACCCCGGCCGCCAACTTCGTCGGCACCGACACCTTCACCTACACCATCTCCGACGGGGCCGGCGGCACCGACACCGCCACCGTGACGGTCACCGTCACCGAGTCCCCGACCAACGATCTGCCGACCGCCGGCGACGACGTCGCCACCGTGGTCGAGGACTCGGTCGACAACGTCATCCCGGTGCTGGGCAACGACTCCGACCCGGACGCCCTCAACGTCTTGACGATCACCGCGGTCACCGCGGGCACCAACGGTGGTGTCGCGACCATCACCGGCGGCGGCACCGGGCTGACCTACACCCCGGCCGGCAACTTCGTCGGCACCGACGTCTTCACCTACACCATCTCCGACGGGGCCGGCGGCTCCGACACCGCGACCGTGACGATCACCGTCACCGCCAGCCCGGTCAACGATCCCCCGGTCGCCGTCGTCGACGGCTACACCGTCGTCGAAGACGCCGTCCTGACCGTGCCGGTGGCCACCGGTGTGCTGGCCAACGACTCCGACCCCGACGCCGGCACCACCCTGACCGCGTCCCTGGTCACCGACGTCACCAACGGCACCCTGGTCCTGGCCGCCGACGGCTCCTTCGTCTACACCCCCGACACCAACTTCGTCGGCACCGACACCTTCACCTACACCGCCGACGACGCCACCGACAGCAGCGCCGTCGCGACCGTGACGATCACCGTCACCGCCAGCCCGGTCAACGATCCCCCGGTCGCCGTCGTCGACGGCTACACCGTCGTCGAAGACGCCGTCCTGACCGTGCCGGTGGCCACCGGTGTGCTGGCCAACGACTCCGACCCCGACGCCGGCACCACCCTGACCGCGTCCCTGGTCACCGACGTCACCAACGGCACCCTGGTCCTGGCCGCCGACGGCTCCTTCGTCTACACCCCCGACACCAACTTCGTCGGCACCGACACCTTCACCTACACCGCCGACGACGGCACCGACAGCAGCGCCGTCACGACCGTGACGATCACCGTCACCGCCAGCCCGGTCAACGATCCCCCGGTCGCCGTCGTCGACGGCTACACCGTCGTCGAAGACGCCGTCCTGACCGTGCCGGTGGCCACCGGTGTGCTGGCCAACGACTCCGACCCCGACGCCGGCACCGCCCTGACCGCGGTCCCTGGTCACCGACGTCACCAACGGCACCCTGGTCCTGGCCGCCGACGGCTCCTTCGCCTACACCCCCGACACCAACTTCGTCGGCACCGACACCTTCACCTACACCGCCTACGACGGCGCCGACAGCAGCGACGTCGCGACCGTGACGATCACCGTCACCGCCAGCCCGGTCAACGATCCCCCGGTCGCCGTCGTCGACGGCTACACCGTCGTCGAAGACGCCGTCCTGACCGTGCCGGTGGCCACCGGTGTGCTGGCCAACGACTCCGACCCCGACGCCGGCACCACCCTGACCGCGTCCCTGGTCACCGACGTCACCAACGGCACCCTGGTCCTGGCCGCCGACGGCTCCTTCGTCTACACCCCCGACACCAACTTCGTCGGCACCGACACCTTCACCTACACCGCCGACGACGCCACCGACAGCAGCGCCGTCACGACCGTGACGATCACCGTCACCGCCAGCCCGGTCAACGATCCCCCGGTCGCCGTCGTCGACGGCTACACCGTCGTCGAAGACGCCGTCCTGACCGTGCCGGTGGCCACCGGTGTGCTGGCCAACGACTCCGACCCCGACGCCGGCACCACCCTGACCGCGTCCCTGGTCACCGACGTCACCAACGGCACCCTGGTCCTGGCCGCCGACGGCTCCTTCGTCTACACCCCCGACACCAACTTCGTCGGCACCGACACCTTCACCTACACCGCCGACGACGCCACCGACAGCAGCGCCGTCACGACCGTGACGATCACCGTCACCGCCAGCCCGGTCAACGATCCCCCGGTCGCCGTCGTCGACGGCTACACCGTCGTCGAAGACGCCGTCCTGACCGTGCCGGTGGCCACCGGTGTGCTGGCCAACGACTCCGACCCCGACGCCGGCACCACCCTGACCGCGTCCCTGGTCACCGACGTCACCAACGGCACCCTGGTCCTGGCCGCCGACGGCTCCTTCGTCTACACCCCCGACACCAACTTCGTCGGCACCGACACCTTCACCTACACCGCCGACGACGCCACCGACAGCAGCGCCGTCACGACCGTGACGATCACCGTCACCGCCAGCCCGGTCAACGATCCCCCGGTCGCCGTCAACGACGCCGACACTGTGGTCGAGGACTCCGTCGCCAACGTCATCGACGTGCTGTTCAACGACTCCGACCCCGACGGCGACACCCTGACCATCACCGAGGTGAGTGCCGGGATCGGTGGGACCGCGACCATCACCGGCGGCGGCACCGGGCTGACCTTCACCCCGACCGCGAACTTCACCGGCGCCGCCGGCTTCACCTACACCATCTCCGACGGCCGCGGCGGCACCGACACCGCAGCGGTCATCGTCAACGTCACCCCGAGCCCGCTCAACGACGCCCCCGACGCGGTCGACGACGACGTCGAGGTCGTCGTGAACACCCCGCTCGTCATCGGCACCGCGGTCTTGTTGGCCAACGACACCGACCCCGACACCGGCGACACCCTGACCATCACCGCGGTCACCCAGGGCGCCCACGGCACGGTGGCCCTCAACCCCAACGGCTCGCTCACCTACACCCCGGCCCTCAACTACATCGGCGCGGACTCGTTCACCTACACCATCAACGACCGCACCAACGGCACCGGGCTCGCCGACACCGCGACCGTGAACGTGAATGTCGTCGCTGACACCGGCCGGCCGGCGGCATTCGATGTGCAGACCACCAACGTCGTCGGCGGCACCCCCGGGTTCGCCGAGCCGGGCGACACCATCGTCTTCACCTTCAGCGAGCCGATCAATCCCGGATCGGTCCTCACCGGATGGACCGGCAGCCCGATCCCCGTCTCCGTCCGGATGTTGAACAACGGCCTGGACGGCATCAGCAACGACCAACTTGGGGTGTTCACCACTGGAACAACACCCACCCTGTTGCCGCTGGGGGTGGTCGACCTCGGCCACAAAGACTACGTCACCGGCGCAGTTGCTGGCGGACTGGGCGGCACCGCAATCCAGTTCCAGGCGACGATGACGATGAGCGGCAACACGATCACGATCGTGCTCGGCACATTCGGCGGGGGCGTCACCAACCAAAGCACCAGACGCGGCATCGCGGCGGGGCCGGGGACGATGGTCTGGACGCCGACGGGGACGGGGACGGGGACGATGACGGACGCCTCGGGCAACTTGATCTTGGACACCCCTGTTTCCGAGTCCGGCGCTGCTGACTTGGACTTCTAAAGTTTCAGCGATCGATGTGGCCCCAGCCCCAGTCGGCTCCGCTCCCCCGATCATCATCTGCCGCCTGCTCAGGTTTTGGGTAGGCAGCGGACTCGTCAGCGCTGTTGTCGGCCGGCCCCCAAGAGCTAACGGCGGCACATAGGGAGCCCCCGTGGTTGTTGCGCTGGTCCCATAAAGGGGTTGCTTCGTTGCAGTCCTCGACCCGCACCCAGGGCGCCCGGCATCTGGCATACGGTTTGGATGGAGCCGGTCCCCGCCACGTATCTCGAAAAACTCGACATCACACCGAGTCTGGCCCAGTTTCAGTGTCACGCCGTGGGTTCCCGGCGCGAGTGATCACCGTGTCGACGTTGTCGTCTCCGAACCTGACGGTGCAGGGGTTGCGCGAGCATCTGTCAAACCTGATGCGACAGTCCGGGTCCCGGTGCCGTCCCCGCATCTGTGGACGCCGAATGACCGGTACCTCTACGACCTGGAGGTCCCGCTGGTCAAGCGTTCTGAGCAAGTGGTCGACGCGGTTTCCAGCTATGCGGGCCTGCGCACGATCAGGACGGTCAGCGACGCGCAGGGCAGGCCGCGAATTGCGTTGAACGGCGACATCACCTTTCTGCACGGCCCGCTGGATGAGGGGTACTGGCCGGACGGCATCTACCCCGCGCCCACCGACGCGGCGCTGAATTTCGACCTCGAGCAGATGAAGGCCCTGGGGAACGAATTTCGTCCGCAGGCACGCGAAGGTGGAACCAGCGCGGTGGTACTACTGAACCGACAAGCTCGGGCCGTTGGTGTGGCAGGACATGCCGTCAACGAACGTGTCACTCAAACTCCCCGCGGATGGTGGTCCCGAACAGTCGCGCGAGCGGCTGCAAATCGCGCGGCGACTCCGGTGCGCGCGAATCTTCGACGACCCACACCTACGTCGGACCGGGCCATCCGGTGGTAACCGATCGTCGGGTGATCGTGACCGGTGGATACGGCGGTCTCGGGCTGGTGCTCGAGGGCGACCGCTGGCCAGGACCGCCGATGGCGTACGAGATGACCGACGGCAAGGCGCGGCTGACGCAGCGGCATATCGAGGTCAGTCTCGACTTGGAGAATGTGGTGCGGAGCAGCGTTCTGTCAGCGGCGGTGTACACCCAAACGACCGACATAGAGAGCGGAGTCAACGAGCTTCTGACTTATGATGGGCAAGTCGTCAAGCCAGATCTTGTGACCAGTCGCGGACCGACGGTATCGCCAACTCGTGATCCACAAAGCGGGATAATCAGGCAACGGAAGCGGCCGGTCGCTTGCCTTCACTGACGGAGCGTCTCTTGAACTATCCGATGCCAGGTCCCATCGATCCGGTCCATGACTACCCTGGCTACGATCCCCGGCGCAAGCGCCGTCCGCCATGGCTCGGCATCGCACTGGCGATCGCGGTCGTCATCATCGTGGTGTTGTCCGCCGTGGTGATCACGCAGTTGACGGGCGACGAATCCGGTACCCCCACCCAAGCCGCACCATCGTCGACCACCGTGTCGGCATTACCACCACCCAGCGCCACCCAGCCGCGACAGAGCGGTACCGCCAGCCCAACCATGACCTGCCAGGGGTATACCGCAGCAGTCGACCCGACTTCACAACCTGGCTGGCAGCCGGCGGTTAACAATCGCGGCTTAGCCTATGCCGTACCGCCGGATTGGACCGTCGCGGCATGCGGCGTCCGGAGCGGCTGGGCCCAGCCATGCTCGCAGGGTCAGTGCGTCATTCGCGAGCTCGGCGCCGTGTCCACCATCGCCAACCCGTCGTGCGAAAAGCAGAACCTGGCCATGGCCGGCGTCGCCGGCTCGAAGAACCCGGACATCAGGGCCGCACTGGACGAGGAATCCAAGACGGTGCCGATCATCTACACACAGAAAGGAAAGGCGCCCAAGGTCGAGTACGGACCGGTGCGCGAATTCACCATCGGCACTCATCCCGCGGTGCAGATGGTGGCGACCGTCACCGACATCGCGACCGACCAGTGCACGGGCGCCTCGGCGTTCCACAGCATGGTCGTCACCACGGTGCCCAACGTCGAGGGGTCCGTCGTCTTCCTCATCTCGTTGCGGGAAGGCACCAATGCCTCTCCCAATCCCGACGTAATCAACACGATCGTCAAGACCCTGCGAAGCCCCGCCTGACGGCTACCGCGTGCGACTGCCGACGAATTCGCGCCTGATGCTCGTCGCACCGCGCTGCGAAAACTTGCCGATACTGGGCGATGAGCGCTTGCGCGATGCACGGACAACCAAGACCGCACAATAGGACACATGACGGAGACGCCACTGACGTTTGGCACCGCGGGCTTGCGGGGACCGATGCGAGACGGGCCCGGCGGCATGAACGTCGACACCGTGACCAGAGCGACGTGGGCGGTCGCGAAGGTGCTCAAGGATCGGTGCCTGGGCGGCTCGACCATCGTCGTGGGACGCGACGCGCGTCACCAGTCCGACGACTTCGCCATGGCGACCGCTGAAGTGCTTGCCGCCGAAGGCTTTTCCGTCCTCCTGCTGCCGGACGCCGCGCCGACACCCGTCGTGGCGTTCGCGGTCAGGCACCTGCGGGCGGCAGCCGGCGTGCAGATCACCGCCTCGCACAACCCTCCGATGGACAACGGCTACAAGGTGTACTTCGACGGTGGCATGCAGATCGTCTCGCCAACGGACCACGACATCGAGTCGGCGATGGCTGCCGCACCCGCGACGATCGACCGCACGCCCGTCACGCCCACCGACACCGAGTTGATCCACCACTACATCCGGCGAGCGGCCGAAGTGCGGCATTCAACGGGAGACGTCCGCGTCGCGCTTACCCCGATGCACGGCGTCGGCGGCGAAGTCGCCGTGCAAGCGCTGCGCGAAGCGGGCATCACCGACGTCCACGTCGTCGACGAGCAGTTCGACCCCGATCCCGACTTCCCCACGGTCGCGTTCCCCAATCCGGAGGAACCCGGTGCCACCGACCTTCTGCTCTCGCTCGCGGCGTACACCGACGCCGAGGTCGCCATCGCACTCGACCCCGATGCCGACAGATGTGCCGTGGGCGTGGCGACCCCGGATGGCTGGCGAATGCTCACCGGCGACGAAACTGGTTGGCTACTAGGCGATTACGTGCTCTCGCAGCTCGATCCGGACGTGGCGGCCAGTTCCATCGTCGCCAGCACCATCGTCTCGTCACGCATGCTGGCCGCGATCGCCGCGAGTCACGGTGCCGAACACGTCGAAACTCTGACCGGGTTCAAATGGCTCGCGCGTGCCGACGAAGGACGCGCAGGCGCCACTTTGGCGTACGCGTACGAGGAGGCCATCGGGCACTGCGTCGACCCCGCCGCCGTGCGCGACAAGGACGGCATCAGCGCGGCCGTGTTGGCCTGTGACCTGGTCGCCGCCCTGCGCGCGGAAGGGCGCACGGTCTCTGACGCGCTGGACGACCTCGCCCGCCGATACGGCGTGTACCTCACGACGGCGGTGTCGGTCGAAACCGACGCCGACGCAGTGATGGCTGCAATGAGGGCCGACCCGCCCACCCGGGTGGCTGACGAGGACGTGGCGGTCGCCGACCTGTTGGACCGCCGGGGTCAGCAGCGCACCGACGCGTTGATCTACACGGGCGAGACACTTCGGCTCGCGGTGCGTCCGTCGGGAACCGAGCCGAAGATCAAGGCCTACGTGGAGGTGCGCTTGCCCGCGCAGGCGGACCTCGATTCCGCTCGCGCGCTCGCCGAACGCACACTCGAAGAGGCGAAGGCCGTCGCGGTGGATCTGCTTCAGCGCGGGCCGAATTGACGGTCCCCCGCGTCGCCGAGGCCCGGCACGATGTAGGCGACGTCGTTCAGCCCGTCGTCGATGGTGGCGGTGAACAACCTTAGATTCGGCGCCACCCGCTCGACGGCGGCGATGCCCTCCGGCGCGCAGACCACGCACACGGCGGTGATGTCGACGGCGCCGCGGGCCAGCAGCAGGCCGATCGTGTACGCCATGGACCCGCCGGTGGCCAGCATCGGGTCGAGCACCATCACCGGCAGCGTGCTCAGGTCGTCGGGCAGCGACTCCAAATACGGTGTGGGAAGCGCGGTTTGCTCGTCGCGGGCGACCCCGACGAATCCGACGTGAGCCTCCGGGATCAGCGCGTGCGCCTGGTCGACCATGCCGAGCCCGGCCCTGAGCACCGGCACGAGCAGCGGCGGTGAGGCCAGCCGGGCGCCTGTCGTGTCGGCGAGCGGGGTGCGCACCGGGACCGATTCGGTGGGCGCGTCGCGGGTGGCCTCGTAGACCAGCATCAGCGTGAGGTCGCGCAAAGCTGCGCGGAAGGCGGCGTTGTCGGTCCGCTCGTCGCGCAGGGCGGTCAGCCGCGCCGCGGCAAGGGGGTGATCGACAACGCGAACGTCCATGCGCAAAAACCTAGTGGAACCACGGCGTCGGAGACGCCAATGGAACCGAAGCGTGCTGGCGGCCGTCCTAACCGCATGCTCGCCGATACCGCCGCCATCCGCGCCTTCGGCGCCGCCCAGGCCCGTCACGCCGCCGAACTCGAAACGATCACCGCGCGCCTCGCGGAGGTGGGCGCTCAGCTGACCTCTGACGCACTTGGCCCCGTGGGCGCGCGCTTCCTCGCCGCGTTGTCCGACGCGGTGGCCCGGGAAGCGCAGCTGATCGCGCGGATCGGCGAAAGCGTCGCAGCGGCCGCTGCTACCGCTCACACCACGGCCGATGCCTATGTCGGTACCGAGCGCGATGCCGGGCACGCAATCGCCGGATTCGGTGGCGATGCCTAGCGCGGTGGTGGCAGCCCTGGCGGCGCCGATCCGTGACGTCGTGGCGACGGTCGGGTCCGGATGGGCGGCGGGCGCTGATCCCGCAAGTGCGCTCGCCGCCGTGCGCGAGCACCTCGCCATCGTGTCCGCGGCGACCGCCGGGTCTTGGCGGGTGGCGGGTGTCGGCTGGGCGGGTCCAGGCGCAGATGCGGCTCGGGAATTCAGCAGGGCGACGGTTGCCGCGGTCGAATCACTCGCGCAGCGGGCCGACCACCTCGGGGTCACGGCCACCGAGGCAGCCGAGGCGGTGGCCACGGCGCGGGCCCGACTACAGACGATCCTGGACGAGTTCGAGGCACGCGCCACCGCGGTGGACCTCGAGGCACCGGGTGCCGAAGATGCGCTCGTCGCGGAAGCTCGCCGGGCGCTGGACGAGGCCACCGCGGTGGTCGATGAACTTCGGGCAGTGCTCGACGGGCATGCGATAGCGGTGACCGAACCGGTTTCGCCCGCGACCTGGCCCGCGTCGGCCGACCCGAGTCCGGGCGGATTGGGCAGCGCGAGCGGTTGGGGCAGCCCCGCAGGTTCACCGCTGGGATCGGGCCTTGGCTCCGGACTTGGTTCGGGTCTCGGTGGCGGCACGCCGTTGTCGGCTGGCTCGTCCGACTTCGGGACCGGGTTCGACACGGCCGAAGCCGCCCGGCCACACGCGGACCCGGCCATGTTTGGAAGCGGCGTCGCGGTCGCCTTGCCCGACGGCAGCACGGCCACCGCCCCCAATGCGGTCGCCGCCAGCGCGGTCCGTCACGCCCTGACGCAGCTGGGCGTGCCGTACCACTGGGGAGGTACCACTCCCGGCGTCGCCCTGGACTGCAGCGGCCTGACGCAGTGGGCGTATCACGAAGCGGGACTCGAGCTTCCGCGCCTGGCGCAAGAGCAGGACGTGGGAGCCGCTGTCGATCGGGGTGCGCTACGCCCGGGGGACCTGGCCGTGTGGGACGGCCACGTCGCCATGATCGTGGGCAACGGTTTGATGATCGAGGCGGGCGACCCGGTGAAGCTCTCGGCGATCCGAACGACCAACGCGGGGCAGGGTTTTCAGGGATTCTGGCGACCCACCGCCTGAGTGGCGACCAGCTCTCCCGCGACGGCCGGGCGGTGGCCCTCCAGCTGGAGCGCGAACTCGAGTAGCGGACTACTCAGGTAATCCCCGTCATCGCGGGCAATCATGACTACACCGGTAACGGTCACGGCACTGAGAGCGGGGGCATCAGGTGCACGTCATATCGGGCTGCGGTGCCCCAAAGTGGACGTCGGCGACGTCCCCGTGATCAGCGCGATCGAAAGCGCCGTGAGGCACCACAACTACAAGCACTACCGATTCTCCGTTAGGGGTAGAGCCATGACATCGCACGCACAACCGATCAACACACCGCCGGAGCCGTTGGCGTCACCGACGCCATTCGACGGACGACACTCGACCGGAATCGATGAGAACAAGCACGCCGGTTCGGGCGAGTCCGTGTCGGTGGCCAAGATGGGAATGATCAGCGCCATCGGTACAGCGCTCGTCACCGCGGCCGCCACGATCATCGTGACGGTTGGCAACAGCGAGGATCCCGGCGCCGAGGCGACGGCTGAGCCGGCAACCGCGACCGTAGCTTCGGGGTTGACGACCATCACGCCGACCCTCGACCAGACCTCCTGGCAGGGGACGTTCGACCAAGTGGCGATCAACGACTCGGGTACCGAGGTCGCCGTATCAGGCTCGGCCCGAGCAGACGTCGACAGCGTGGTCGTCATGATCGGCCCACGGCAGTCGGGTGGACAGTTCTGGGCCAACGAAACGAAGGTCGTCAACCAGCAATGGAAGCTGGTCGTCGCGACCGAACCACACCTTCCCGAGCCATACACGATCCGTGCCCGCTACTGGGTACGGGACAGCGGCGCGGACGCAATCCAGACTGCCTCGGACCTGGTTTCCCAGCGGACCACACCGACGCCGCCGCCGCCTCCGGGGCAGCTAGTGAACTGCGCGGAGCAATTCGGCGACAGCTGCTTCACCGGCCCTGGGTGGGGACCGCCGTCGGTCTACCAATCGGATCAGTGACAGCCGGATCACTTGGTCGGGCAGACAGCGGAGTGGTGACGACTCCGCGCCGAACGAGGCGTCGGCGCCCCGCATGGTGCAGCCCTGGTTGGGCCGCGCCCGGATGCCGTTTGGGACGGTGACCATCCAAGCCGTCCAGACCGCGTCGTTAGGCTGTGCGCCATGGCTGCAGACATCGTGCCGGTACGCCTCGGGCTGACCAAGGGTGATCTCTACACATTGTGGGCACCGCTATGGCGGGACTCCGACGATGAATGGCAAGGATTCCTCGGCAAGGGAGACGACCTCTACGCGTTCGAGTCGGTCGCCGATCTGGTGGCCTTCGTGCGCACCAGCAAGGACAACGACCTGACCGACCACCCCGCGTGGGAGGCGCTGACCAACGCGAACGCCCACGTGCTCGACCCGCCCGAGAAGCGGCAGCACGATCTGGTCGGCGTGCCCGAGTTGGTCGCCGAGAAGCCCACCGAAGAGACCGTCGAAGCGCTGCTGCAGGCCCTGGCCGTCGTCCAGGCCATCGGTTCGGTGTGCGACCTCGTCGCGGTTTCCAAGTTCTTCAACGGCAATCCGGTGCTGGGCTCGCTGGGCGGGGGCATCGACGCGTTCGCAGGCCGCGCGGGCCGCAAGCGCTGGTCCGAGATCGAGGCGGTGATCGGGCGCAGCTGGGACGGTGTCGTCGACGCCATCGACGAAATCGTCGTCGTGCCCGACGTCGACGCGGCCGCGTCGGCGAAGGCCGAGGCCGAACTCGACGAGCCGGCACCCGAGCCCGAAGAGGACGAGTCAGAGGACGCATCCGATGACGTGGTGATCGACGGCGTCGTCGTCGACACCAATGAGGAGTCCACCGCGCTCGCGGCAGCGGCGGAGGACAAGGTGCTCGGCAGCGACGAGGACTTCTGGGTGCACGTCGGCATCGACCCGATCCGCATCATGACCAGTGCCGGCACGTACTACACGCTGCGCTGCTACTTCAACGACAACCCACGCTTCCTCGGCCGCAACGGCCGCATCAGCGTGTTCACCTCCGAACGGACCCTGGCGCGGTACCTCGCCGACGAACACGAGAGCGACCTGTCCGGGTTCAGCACCTACGAGGACATCCGCACGGCCGCGACGGACGGCTCGTTGCAGATCAAGGTCGTCGACGAGAACGTCTACGTGCTGAGCGGCCTATCCGACGATCTCGCCGACGGACCCGACGCCGTTGACCGCGACCAGTTGGAGCTGGCCGTCGAATTGCTCAGGGACGTCAGCGAATACGCAGAGGACAACGCCGTCGAGGAGGCGCTGGACGTCGATCAGCCATTCGGCAGGTTCGTCGCGCACGTACTGTCTCCGGACAAGGTCGGCAAGCCGCCCGCGCCCTACGCCAAGGTCGTCGAGCAGTGGGACCGGCTGGAGGCCTTCGTCGAATCGCGGTTGCGCCAGGAGTGATGAGTTTTCGGTGCCGACGTGGTCTACCCCCGCATGACCACCACTGAAGGCCTCATCACCGCGACAGTCGACGTCCCCGGCGCCCGGCTGCGCTACGAAGTCCGCGGGCAGGGACCCCTGCTCTTCGTCGTCGGATCGCCGATGGCAGCCGCAGACTTCGCCCCGCTCGCCCACGCCATGGCGGTTGACCACACCGTCGTCACCTACGACCCACGCGGCCTGGCGGGCAGCACCGTCGAGGACCCCGACCAGGACGCGACACCGGACCTGCGCGCCGACGACGTCGCCGCCATCATGAACGCGCTCGGCGCCGAGTCCGCCGACGTCCTGGGGTCGAGCGGCGGTGCGGTGACCGGCCTCGCGCTCGTCACCCGCCATCCGGGCCGGGTACGCACCCTGGTCGCGCACGAGCCACCGCTGCTCGAGCTGTTACCCGACGCCGAGCGGCACCGCGCCGCCACCGACGAGATCATCGCGGCGTTTCACCGCGACGGGCCCGGCGCGGCGTGGGCGGCCTTCATGGTCCACGCGGGCTACGACCTGGACGACCCCAAGGCGGGTCCACCACCCGGGCGCGACCCGACCGACGAAGAGCTGGCCAAGCAACTCGCCGACTCGGCGCGATTCTTCGACCACGAACTACGTCATACCACCCGGTACCTGCCCGACGTGGCCGCGTTGACGGCCAGCGCCACGCGGGTGATCGTCGGTCTCGGCAATGAATCCGGTCGGCTGCTGACCCACGCGACGTCGCACGCTCTGGCTGAACTGCTCGGGCAGACCACCGTCGAGTTCCCCGGCGATCACGGCGGATTCATCGGCGCCCCAGGCGTCTTCGCGGACCGCCTTCGCGAAGTGCTCACCACCTGATCCCGAGCGGCCTACCATGTGGCCGGGGGTGATCGCATGTCACGACGACTGCGGGTTGCGCACGTCGGCACCGGCCAAACGGGACGCAACGTATTACGGCTCGTCCTCAACACGCCCGGACTCCAGCTCGTCGGTCACTACGTCAACAGCCCCGACAAGATCGGCCGCGACTCCGGCGAAATCGTCGACGGGTCGGCCGTCGGAGTGTTGGCCACCAACGACTTCGACGCGCTGCTGGTCCTCGACGCCGACTGCGTCACCTATGTGGCGACGGGTACCGGCCGCGCGGTCGACGACGTCGTCGACCAGCTCTGCGCCGTCCTCGCGAGCGGAAAGAACGTCGTCACCACCACGTTTGGCGACCTCGTTCATCCGCCGTCGTTCGCTGCGGCGCCACTGGCGAGGTTGCAGGCCGCGTGCGAGGCGGGCGGCAGCTCGCTGACAGCCGTCGGCATCGCTCCGGGGTTCGCGATGGACGTGTTGCCGGTCCAGGTGGCGACTCTGTGCGACGCGCCGACGAAAGTCGTTGTCAGCGAACGCATTCTGTGCGGCTCGTATGCCGTGCCGGGTTTCTTTGCGGCGCTGGGCTTCGGCACGACGCTGGAAGCCGACGCCCAGGCGTATCGACCGGGCACGGGCGCGGCGATGTTCGGCAGCCCCATTCGGTTGATGGCGCAGGGCCTCGGATGGAGTCTCGACGAGATACGTGACCGCAAGGACGTCGCGGTGGCGCGCAGTGACTACTCCTGCCCCGCGGGCGACGTGGCCGCCGGGACGATCATCAGCGTGCGGATCGTCGCCGAGGGCATCGTCGACGGCGAGCCACGGCTCGTCATCTCGGAAGCCTGGACTCTCACCGACGACGTCGTCGACGACTGGGACCCGCGGCTGTCGGTCGGTTCTCCGCCCAGGCTGACGCGTATCACGATCGACGGCACGCCGTCGGTGAGCGTCGACCTTTCCCTCGATGGGACTCCGTTGCCCGGCGCCGACGCCACCGCGGCGCGGGTGGTGAACGCGATTGGCGCCGTATGCGCCGCGGAGCCGGGCGTGCACGGAGCGCTGGATCTCCCGATCGACCCTAGGCTCACCGCCGCTCGTCGTTGAGGCAAGCGCGCTCGCTGATACCCGATCCCCACCTTTTTGTTGCGCTTGTTGGGGCGAGCACTCGCGAAATGCCCCAACAAACGCAACAAACACTGTTCGGCTAGCCGATGAGGACGGCGTAGCGCGGTTTGATCACCTCGTCGATGAGGGCCAGTCGCTCGCGGAACGGGATGAATGACGACTTCATCGCGTTGATGGTGAACCGCTCCAGGTCGCTCCAGCCGTAGCCGAACGCCTCGACGAGCCGGAGCATCTCCTGACTCATCGAGGTATCGCTCATCAACCGGTTGTCGGTGTTCACGGTGACCCGGAAGCGCAGTCTGGCCAGCAGGGCGAACGGGTGTTCGGCGATGCTGGCGACCGCGCCCGTCTGCACGTTGGAGCTGGGGCACAGCTCGAGCGGAATCCTCTTGTCCCGCAATATCGAAGCGAGCCGACCCAGCGTGGCATCGTCCACGTCGTGGACTTCGATGTCGTCGACGATCCGCACGCCGTGCCCGAGCCGGTCGGCACCGCAGAATGCGATGGCCTCGTGAATCGACGGCAGTCCGAACGCCTCGCCCGCGTGAATGGTGAAGCGAGCGTTGTTGTTCCGCATGTGTTCGAACGCGTCGAGGTGGCGCGTCGGAGGATAGCCCGCTTCGGCGCCGGCGATGTCGAATCCGACGACGCCCTTGTCGCGAAACCGGATCGCCAGCTCGGCGATCTCCCGTGACCGGGCGGCATGGCGCATCGCGGTGACCAGGCACCGCATGGTGATCGCGTACCCGGCCGCATTGGCGGCCTTCTCACCGTCCGCGAACCCGGCCAGCACGGCGTCGACCACCTCGTCGAGCGACAGGCCGCCGTCGATGTGCAGTTCCGGCGCGAAGCGCACCTCGGCGTAGACGACGGAGTCCGCGGCCAGATCTTCCGCACATTCGAACGCGACGCGGTATAGGGCCTCGGGAGTCTGCATCACGCCGACGGTGTGCGCGAACGGCTCCAGATAGCGCACCAGCGACCCACTGTGCGCTTGGGTGCGAAACCACGTCGCGAGCTCGTCGACGTCTGTCGCGGGCAGTTCGTCGTAGCCAGCCTCGGCAGCCAACTCCACCACCGTGGCCGGCCGCAACCCGCCGTCGAGGTGGTCGTGCAGCAGCGCCTTCGGGGCCTTCCTGATCATGTCCAGTGTCAGCGGTGTGGTCATGTGCTATTCGCTCCTCATGTCCGCCGGGTGATCCGATCGATGATGAGCGGACGAACCGCAGGCGCCGAGTCGCCGACGCTCCAGCCGCCGTCGAGTTCGGCCAGTGCGGCACCGAACCGCTCCGGGGTGTCTGTGTACAGCGTGAAGAGCGGTTCGCCCGCGGCCACGGGCTCGCCGGGCCGCCGGTGGATGCGCACCCCGGCGCCGAACTGCACCTGATGCCCAGGTGCCGCACGGCCCGCGCCCAGCCGCCACACCACCAGTCCCACCGCCATCGCGTCGATGTCGCCCATCGTGCCACCGCGAGGCGCCACCACGGTCTCGGTTTGCGCACCGATCGGTAGCGGCACGGACAAATCACCACCCTGAGCGACGACCAGCGCGCGGAAGCAGTCCATTGCCGAGCCGTCGGCAAGGGTGTCGGCCGGGTCGATGCCGTCGATGCCGGCGGCGTCGAGCATCTCCCGGGCCAGGGCCAGCGTCAGCTCGACGACGTCATCGGGTCCGCCCCCGGCCAGCACGTCCAGCGACTCGGCCACCTCCACGGCATTGCCGACCGCCCGGCCCAGCGGGACGTTCATGTCGGTCAGCAGCGCGCGGGTCGCGATGCCGTGCGCCTCGCCCAACTCGACCATGGTGCGGGCGAGTTCGCGCGACTCGGCCTCGGTCTTGAGGAACGCCCCCTTGCCCACCTTGGTGTCGAGCACCAACGCATCCGCCCCCTCGGCGAGCTTCTTGCTCATCACCGAGCTGGCGATCAACGGCAGCGACTCAGTGGTGCCGGTGACGTCGCGCAGCGCGTAGATCTTGCGGTCGGCGGGCGCCAACTCACCCGCCGCGAAGATGGCCGCACCGATGTCTTGAAGTTGTTGCCGGATCCGCGTTTTCGACAGTTCGGCGGTGAATCCAGCGATCGCCTCCAGCTTGTCGAGCGTGCCTCCGGTGTGCCCGAGCCCGCGCCCCGCGGCCTGAGGCACCGCGCCGCCGCAGGCCATCACGACGGGCACCAGCGGGATGGTGATCTTGTCGCCGACGCCGCCCGTGGAGTGCTTGTCCACCAACGCCAGAGGCTTGCCGTCGCGGCGAAGCTCGCCGAAGTCGAACCGCTCACCGGAGTTGATCATGGCGAACGTCCACCGGGCGATCTCGCCAGAGTTCATGCCGCGCAGGAAGATCGCCATCAGCAGAGCCGACATCTGTTCGTCGTGCACCCGGCCGTGGGTGTAGCCGTCGATCACCCAGTCGATCGCGGGATCGGAGAGCACCCCGCCGTCGCGCTTGGTGCGGATGACGGTTGGAGCGTCAAATGTGAACTGCGTCACGGCTTCTGCCCGCGAGCAAGATCGTCGCGGCCGAACGCGTCGGGCAGCAGGACCGACAGCGGCCGTGGGCCCTTCGGATGGTCGATCAACAGGTCCGGCCCACCGTGTTCCAGCAGCACCTGACGGCACCTGCCGCACGGCATCAGCAACGCGCCCGAGCCGTCCACGCACGACAGTGCGATCAGGCGGCCACCGCCGCCGGAATGTAGGGCGCAGGCCACAGCGCACTCGGCACAGAGACCTAGGCCATATGAGACATTCTCCACATTGCAACCCACGACGATCCGACCGTCGTCGACGAGCGCGGCCGCCCCGACCGGAAAGCCCGAATATGGCGCGTACGCCCGGCGTGATACTTCGATTGCCTTGTCCCGCAGTAGTTCCCAGTCAACTGCAGGTGTCATAACAGCCCTAGCCGCCCAGGATCTGAATGCATTCCGAAGCCCCTCTTCGTCGCCGCATCGTTAGCCAGGTAACCCTAACTTTTGCCGCCTTTCGAGCGCGAACGGCTCCACGCTAGTTCTTTCAGTGCGACATTTGGGTTTAGAGTCGCCCCGAGGTTCGGGCATCGGCCCAGCCCGAGCGTCCACCGATGACGTTGGAGGTCGAGATGAGCACAGCGGCAACCGCTGATTCCGACATACCGGCCCCGCGATCCTCCCCCCGGCGGCGCATCACCCTCTACCGCGGCGACCCGGGCATGTGGTCGTGGGTGCTACACCGGATCACGGGCGCGACGATCTTCTTCTTCCTGTTCGTGCACGTGCTCGACACCGCACTGGTCCGGGTGAGCCCGCAGGTTTACAACGAGGTCATCGACACCTACAAGACGCCCATCGTCGGTCTCATGGAGATCGGGCTGGTTGCCGCGGTGCTGTATCACGCGCTCAACGGCATCCGCGTCATCCTCATCGACTTCTGGCAGCACGGACCCAAGTACCAGCGCTTGATGCTGTGGATCGTGGTCGGCGTCTGGATCGCCGTGCTCATCGCCGCGCTCGGCGTGATCGGGATGCACATGGCGGAGCAGTTCCTATGAGCACTTCGGCGGGCAGGAGCGAGGCGACCCCGGGCGGGCGGGGAGAGAACCCGTACGACCACGTCAGCGAGCGCGGCGGCCCCGCGCCCGTCATGCAGCGCAACTACGACCGTCCCGCAGGACTGGACAACCCCCGCGCACCGCGGCGGCGCGGGGGCATGCCGAACTTCGAGAAGTACACCTGGCTGTTCATGCGGTTCTCCGGCATCGTGCTGGTCTTCCTCGCACTGGGCCACCTGTTCATCATGCTGATGTGGCAGAACGGGGTGTACCGCATCGACTTCAACTACGTCGCAGAGCGCTGGTCGTCGCCGTTCTGGCAGACCTGGGACCTGCTGTTGCTGTGGCTGGCGCAGCTGCACGGCGGCAACGGCATGCGCACGATCATCGCCGACTACGCCCGCAAGGACTCCACGAAGTTTTGGCTGAACACCCTGTTGGCGTTGTCGATTGTGTTCACCCTGGTGCTGGGCACGTACGTGCTGATGACGTTCGACGCGAACATCTCGTAGGGGCGAGCGGAGCGACGGGGAATGACAGAGGGGCGAGCGGAGCGACGGGGAATGACAGAGCTGGAGTTGCAGGCATGCTGATCGAACACCGCTACGACGTCGTCATCGTCGGTGCCGGCGGCGCAGGGATGCGGGCCGCCGTCGAGTCCGGGCCCCGCGCGCGCACCGCGGTGCTGACCAAGCTGTACCCGACGCGCAGCCACACCGGCGCCGCCCAGGGCGGCATGTGCGCCGCGCTGGCCAACGTCGAAGAGGACAACTGGGAGTGGCACACCTTCGACACCGTCAAGGGCGGCGACTACCTCGCCGACCAGGACGCCGTCGAGATCATGTGCCGCGAGGCCATCGACGCGGTACTCGACCTCGAGAAGATGGGGATGCCGTTCAACCGCACCCCGCAGGGCCGTATCGATCAGCGCCGGTTCGGCGGACATACGCGCGACCACGGCAAGGCGCCGGTGCGCCGGGCCTGCTACGCCGCCGACCGCACCGGCCACATGATCCTGCAGACGCTGTACCAGAACTGCGTCAAGCACGACGTCGAGTTCTTCAACGAGTTCTACGCACTCGACCTGGTGCTGTCCGAGACGCCCGGCGGTCCGGTCGCCACCGGCGTGGTCGCCTACGAGCTGGCCACCGGCGACATCCACGTCTTCCACGCCAAGGCGATCGTGTTCGCCACCGGCGGTTCGGGCCGGATGTACAAGACCACCTCCAACGCGCACACGCTCACCGGCGACGGGCTCGGGATCGTCTTCCGCAAGGGACTTCCGTTGGAGGACATGGAGTTCCACCAGTTCCATCCGACGGGCCTGGCCGGCCTGGGCATTCTCATCTCGGAGGCGGTCCGCGGTGAGGGCGGCCGGTTGCTGAACGCCGACGGCGAACGGTTCATGGAGCGCTACGCCCCGACCATCGTCGACCTCGCCCCGCGCGACATCGTCGCCCGCTCGATGGTGCTCGAGGTGCTGGAGGGCCGCGGCGCCGGACCAAACAAGGACTACGTCTACATCGACGTGCGCCACCTCGGCGCCGACGTGCTCGAGGCCAAGCTGCCCGACATCACCGAGTTCGCCCGCACCTACCTGGGCGTCGACCCCGTCACCGAACTGGTGCCGGTGTACCCGACGTGCCACTACGTGATGGGCGGCATCCCAACGACGGTGCACGGCCAGGTGCTGCGCGACAACACCTCCGTCGTCCCCGGCCTCTACGCCGCCGGCGAATGCGCGTGCGTGTCGGTGCACGGCGCCAACCGACTCGGCACCAACTCGCTGCTCGACATCAACGTCTTCGGACGCCGCGCGGGCATCGCCGCCGCGAACTATGCGCTGGGCCACGACTTCGTCGACATGCCCGAGACGCCCGCGGCGATGGTCACCGGATGGGTGGGCGACATCCTCTCCGAGCACGGCAACGAGCGGGTGGCCGACATCCGCGGCGCGCTGCAGCAGTCGATGGACAACAACGCCGCGGTGTTCCGCACCGAGGAGACGCTCAAGCAGGCGCTCACCGACATTCACGCCCTCAAGGAGCGCTACGCGCGAATCACGGTGCACGACAAGGGCAAGCGCTACAACAGCGACCTGCTCGAGGCCATCGAGCTCGGCTTCCTGCTGGAGCTGGCCGAGGTCACCGTCGTCGGCGCGCTCAACCGCAAGGAGTCGCGCGGCGGGCACGCCCGCGAGGACTACCCGAACCGCGACGACACCAACTACATGCGGCACACCATGGCCTACAAAGAGGGACTGGATCTGCTCAGCGACATCCGGCTGGACTACAAGCCCGTCGTCCAGACCCGGTACGAGCCGATGGAACGGAAGTACTAGCGATGACGACCGCTATTGCAAAGCCCGAAGCCGGCGATCCCGACCTTCCGCCGGTCCCCGACGGGGCTGTGATGGTCACCCTGAAGATCGCGCGGTTCAACCCGGAGTCGCCCGACGATGCCGGCTTCCAGAGCTTTCAGGTGCCCTGCCTGCCCAGTGATCGGCTGCTGAACCTGCTGCACTACGTGAAGTGGTACCTCGACGGCACGTTGACGTTCCGGCGCTCGTGCGCACACGGCGTGTGCGGGTCCGACGCGATGCGGATCAACGGCGTCAACCGGCTGGCCTGCAAGGTGCTGATGCGCGACATGCTGCCCAAGAAACCGGGCAAGCAGCTGACCATCACGATCGAACCGATCCGCGGCCTGCCCGTCGAGAAGGACCTCGTCGTCGACATGGAACCGTTCTTCGACGCGTTCCGTGCCGTCAAGCCGTTCCTGATCACCAGCGGCAACCCGCCCACGAAGGAACGCATTCAGAGCCAGACCGACCGCGCCCGCTACGACGACACCACCAAGTGCATCCTCTGCGCATGCTGCACGACGAGCTGCCCGGTGTTCTGGAACGAGGGGTCGTACTTCGGACCCGCCGCGATCGTCAACGCACACCGGTTCATCTTCGACAGCCGCGACGAGGGGGCCGCCGAACGGCTCGACATCCTCAACGAGGTCGACGGGGTGTGGCGCTGCCGCACGACGTTCAACTGCACCGAGTCCTGCCCGCGCGGCATCCAGGTGACCAAGGCGATCCAAGAGGTCAAGCGCGCGCTGATGTTCGCCCGCTGAGGCCGCGCTTCTCGCGATTCGTGCGCGGTCGGTGTCACACATCGGGGGGCTGTCTCGTCTGATGGGTATGACGACGAGAATCGAACCCCTGTCCCCCAAGAAAGCCTCCGTACTCACCCGGCTGATGTGGCGCTACGCCAAACGCCGGTTCGGCGAGGTCCCGGAACCGTTCGCGATCTATGCCCATCACCAAGGCCTGCTGGTGGCCGGCGCCATACACGAGGGCATGCTGGAGCGCGCGTCGAAAGCGCTACCGGCCAATGTGCGCGAACTGGCGGTCTACTGGACCGCACGCAGCGTCGGCTGCTCGTGGTGCGTCGACTTCGGCGCCATGCTGATGCGCTTGGAGGGCCTGGACATGGTGCGGCTCAAGGACATCGACGCATACGCCACGTCACCGCACTTCTCCGACGACGAGCGGGCCGCCATCGCCTACGCCGACGCGATGACCACCGATCCCCACAACGTGACGGACGAGCAGGTGGCCGACCTCCGCCGTCGGTTCGGCGACAAGGGCGTCATGGAGTTGACGTATCAGATCGGCGTCGAGAACATGCGAGCACGGATGAACACCGCACTCGGCATCACCGAACAGGGCTTCAATTCCGGTGACGCTTGCCGGATTCCGTGGGCCGAGGAGCGGATCTAACTCCCCGAGCCGCTTCGCTCCTGCCCGCCGAGCGGCGACGCCGTGAACTTGTCCGGATTGGCGATGTCCCAGATGGCGCAGACCCTCCCGTCGCGGACGGTCAGCGCCTGGATGCGGGGCTGCAGCTCGGGCCATTCGCCGTCGGTGTCCACGCGTTCGTTGTAGAGCCCCAACTCCCCGTTGACGAGCGCCAGTTGCCCGGCCTCGAACACCTTCGATCCGTACCGTGCGGCAAGCCCGAGGATGAACCTCGCCACCTTGTCCGAACCGTGGATGACGCGGGCTGCCGTGGGCGCCTTGCGATTCGAGTCGCCAGTGAACGTGACGTCAGGATGCAGCAGGTTGACCACCGCGGCAAGGTCGCCAGCCGCCATGGCCGCCATGAGCATGCCGACGACTTGGTCGTGTGACGCGTCATGCGGCGCCACCTCGGCGTCGGCCACCGATCGGCGCGCCCGTGAGGCAAGTTGACGGGCCGAGGACTCGCTGACGCCGAGCACGTCGGCGATCTCCGAGAACGGCACGGCGAACCCGTCGTGGAGCACGAACGCCACGCGCTGATCCGGGGTCAGGCGCTCGAGCACGACCATCGCGGCGAAGCGGGCGTCCTCTCCTGCGACGACGGCCGCGAGCGGATCGGACCCCTCAAGCGGCGTCACGACGGGCTCGGGAAGCCATTCGCCGACATAGGTCTCGCGCCGGTGAGCCGCCGACCGCAACCGGTCGAGCCCGATGCGGCTGACGACCGTCGTCAACCACGCGCGCGGGTCGGTGATGGCATCGCGTTCCGTCCCGAGTGCGTGCCACCGGAGCCAGGCATCCTGCACCGCGTCCTCGGCATCGGCGAACGTGCCGGTCAGCCGATACGCGACGGACAGCAGATGGGGCCGCTGTCGCTCGAACTCGTCCGCCCGCTGCGCGGTCGTCATGGCGGCCAGCGTAGTCGCGGTCATATTCACACGCCCGTGTCAGCGATCGCGAGCACTACCCACCTCGATCAGCCGTGTCGTCACATGAGATTTGGCGTAATCGTTGCCGCCAGTGACCCATAAAGGGCAAGGTTAGAGGTACGTAGTCGACCACCCGCCCGACCGCGCGAGGGTCGATGTACGAGACAAGGAGCGACACGGTATCCGGTCGCCGATCATCGACTACCGGTGTCGTTCCGCCGATGACAGGAGTACGACATCATGAGCACATCACTGTACGCAGTGGTCGATCCCTCGACGGGGGACCTGGTCAAGGAGTACCCGACCGCCACCGACGAGCAGATCGAGCAGGCCATTGCCGCGGCGGCGGCAGCACACCGGGGGTGGTCGCGTTCCACGACCGTCGCCGAGCGTGCCGCATTGATCCGCAAGGTCGCCGACCTGCACACCCAACGCCGCGAGGAACTCGCGAAGATCATCCAGCGCGAGATGGGCAAGACGTTCGACGGGTCGCTGGGCGAGGTGGACTTCAGCGCCTCCATCTACGGGTACTACGCCGACAACGCCGAGAAGTTCCTGGCCGACGAGCCGATCGAACTCGTCGAAGGCGAGGGTTCGGCGCTGATCCGGCGCAGCTCGGTCGGCGTGCTCCTCGGCATCATGCCGTGGAACTACCCGTACTACCAGGTGGCCCGCTTCGCGGGCCCGAACCTGACGCTCGGCAACACCATCCTGCTCAAGCACGCCCCGCAGTGCCCGGAGTCGGCGGCGGCGATGCAGCAGATCTTCACCGACGCGGGCTACCCGGAGGGCGCCTACGTGAACATCTATGCGACCAACGAACAGGTGGCCGACATCATCGCCGACCCACGCGTGCAGGGCGTTTCGTTGACCGGCTCGGAGCGAGCCGGTGCCGCGGTCGCCGAGATCGCGGGCCGCAACCTGAAGAAGGTCGTGCTGGAACTCGGCGGCTCCGATCCCTTCATCCTGCTCAGCTCCGACGATCTGGACAGCACTGTGGAAGCGGCGGTCGACGGCCGCTTCGAGAACACCGGTCAGGCCTGCAACGCGGCCAAGCGGATGATCGTCGCCGAGAACATCTACGACGACTTCCTGGACAAGTTCACCAAGAAGATCCTCGAGAAGGCCGATGGCCTGGCTCCGCTGTCGTCGGTCGCGGCGGCCGAACGACTGGAGGATCAGGTGAACCGCGCCGTCGCCGCCGGCGCGCACCTGGTCTCCGAGGGCAAGCGCAACGGTGCGTTCTTCCCACCCGGCGTGCTGACCGACGTCCCCGCCGACTACCGGGAGGAGCTGTTCGGACCCGTCGCCTCGGTCTACAAGGCCAGCTCCGAGGAGCAGGCCGTCGAGCTGGCCAACGACACCCCGTTCGGGCTCGGCTCGTACGTGTTCACGACCGACGCCGAACAGGCCCGCCGCGTCGCGGACAAGATCGAGGCGGGCATGGTGTTCGTCAACGCCGTCGGCGCCGAAGGCGTCGAGCTGCCGTTCGGCGGGGTGAAGCGCTCAGGCTTCGGCCGGGAACTCGGCCGGTTCGGCATCGATGAGTTCGTCAACAAGAAGCTCATCCGCATCAGCTGACGGTCCGCTTGCGCTCCATCAGCGCTTGCTAAATATGATGCGGTGCCAATCCTTTTCGGCCACCGCGCTGATGTCGCTCATCACGTGCTTGACTGTGAGGTACTCCTCGAACGAGTAGTCGCTCATGTCCTTGCCGAAGCCCGATGCCCCGAGGCCGCCGTGCGGCATCTCGGAAATGATCGGGATGTGGTCGTTGATCCACACGCAGCCGGCGTTGATCTCCCGGGACGCCCGCTGCGCACGGTAGACGTCGCGGGTCCACGCCGAGGCGGCCAGCCCGTAAACCGTGTCGTTGGCTTGGCGCAGCGCGTCATCGTCGTCGATGAACGCCCGCACGGTCAGCACCGGGCCGAAGACCTCGTCGCGGTAGATCTCGGAGTTCTCGTCGACGTCGGCGATCAGCGTCGGCCGGTAGAACCAGCCCGGAAGGTCCGGAATCACGCCGCCGGTGACGATCCGTCCGCCCTGATCCGGCGCACGTGACACCATCCCGGCCACCTTGTCGCGGTGTGCGGTGGTGATCAGCGGGCCGAGGTCGGTGTCGGGGTCCTGCGGGTCGCCGACGACGATCCCGCTCATCACCTCGCCGACGCCGGCGACGAAGTCGTCGTACAGGTCGCGCGCCACGATGGCGCGGGTGGCCGCGGTGCAGTCCTGGCCCGTGTTGATCAACGACGCGGCGACGGCGCCCTGGATGGCGGCGTCCAGGTCGGCGTCGTCGAACACCACGAAGGGCGCCTTGCCGCCGAGCTCCAGCTGGGTGCGGTGCCCGTGCACTGCGGCGGCCGCCATCACCCGTCGACCCACCGCGGTCGAACCGGTGAACGTCACCAGGTCGACGTCGCGGTGACCGGCCAGCGCCGTGCCGACGTCGGCGCCGGCCCCCGTAACGACGTTCAGCACGCCGTCGGGCAGACCCGCCTCGCTGGCCAGCCGGGCCAGGGTCAGCGTTGTCAGCGGGGTGATCTCGGCGGGCTTGATCACCACGGAGCAGCCAGCGGCCAACGCGGGCAACACCTTCCACACGGCCATCTGCAGCGGATAGTTCCACGGCGTGATGGTCGCGACGACGCCGATGGCGTCGCGCCGGATGCTCGAGGTGTGATCGGCGGAGTACTCGGCGGTGGCCTTGCCCTCCAGGTGCCGGGCGGCTCCGGCGAAGAAGTCGATGTTGTCGACGCTGCCCGGCACGTCGAACTCGCTAGCCAGCCGCACCGGCTTTCCGGTTTGGGCGACCTCCTCGGCAACGAGGTCCTTGGCGGCCGCGTCAGCCAGTTTGGCGAGTTTGGCGAGCACCGACGACCGCTCCGCCGGAGTGGCCGTCGCCCAGCCTGGCAACGCCTTGCGCGCAGCGGCCACCGCCGTGTCGACGTCGGCAGGCGTGGCGAGCGCGAACTCGGCGACGACGCCACCGTTTGCCGGGTTGATGATCTGGTGTGCCGCGCCACTCGTCACGACCTCGGTAGCGTCGATCCAACTGCTCGCCGTCATGTTCCTACGCTAACGGACGCCCAACGGACGGGGCTACGCATTCCCACGGTAAACAGTGCCTCCGACGCAGAATTCATTCAAGTTAGTTGCCTCCGACGACGGATTCCGTGCACAATCGAGGGCATGGTCAAGCCGGACGCACCACCCGGCATGCAGGCCGTCTCGTTGCGAATAAACCATTCCCGACCCGGCGCCGCGTTCCACCTCGACGAGCTGTCCAAGGCAATCGTCGAGAAGCTGCAGCGGGACGGCCGCCGATCGTATGCCGGGATCGGCAAGGCCGTGGGATTGTCCGAGGCGGCCGTCCGCCAGCGGGTCCAACGCATGGTCGACGCGGGCGTCATGCAGATCGTCGCGGTCACCGATCCCATGCAGTTGGGTTTCGCGCGGCAGGCCATGGTCGGCATCAGATGTACGGGTGACACCGCCAAGATCGCCGAGAAGCTCGCCGCAATCGAGTGCGTCGACTACGTGGTGCTCACCGCGGGATCCTTCGACGCCATCGTCGAGGTGGTCTGTGAGGACGACGACGAACTGCTCGACTTACTCAACACAAAGATCCGTGCCGTCCCAGGGGTGATAACCACCGAAACCTTGGTCTATCTGAAACTAGTTAAACAGCAATATAATTGGGGCACAAGATGACGACGACAGACACGACGCAATCAACTACAACCGACATGGCCGCCAAGGCCAACCGCCACCTGTGGGGCCACTTCGCCCGCCACGGGGCAGGCATCACTCCACCGATCATCACCCGCGGTGAGGGCGTCACCATCTGGGACGATAAAGGCCGCAGCTACATTGACGGCCTATCTGGGCTGTTCGTGGTGCAGGTCGGCCATGGCCGCAAGGAGCTTGCGGAGGCCGCGGCCAAGCAGGCCGAGACGTTGTCCTTCTTCCCGCTGTGGTCGTACGCGACACCGCCCGCGATCGAACTGGCTGAGCGGATCGCGAATTATGCTCCGGGAGATTTGAATCGGGTCTTCTTCACCACCGGCGGCGGCGAGGCGGTCGAGAGCGCCTGGAAACTGGCCAAGAACTTCTACAAGCTGACCGGAAAACCCGGCAAGCACAAGGTGGTTTCGCGGGCGATCGCCTATCACGGCACCCCGCAGGGCGCGTTGGCGATCACCGGCCTGCCGGCGTTCAAGGCGCAGTTCGAACCGCTGACGCCCGGTGGGTTCCGGGTGCCGAACACGAACTTCTACCGCGCGCCCGCACCGTATGACACCGATATCAAGGCGTTTGGTCGGTACTGCGCCGACCGGATCGCGGAGGCCATCGAATTCGAGGGTCCCGATACCGTCTGCGCGGTGTTCCTCGAGCCGGTGCAGAACGCCGGAGGTTGCTTCCCGCCACCTCCGGGCTATTTCGAGCGGGTTCGCGAGATCTGCGACGAGTACGACGTGCTGCTGGTCTCCGACGAGGTGATCTGCTCGTATGGCCGGATCGGTTCGATGTTCGCCTGCGACGACTTCGGGTACGTGCCCGACATCATCACCTGCGCCAAGGGCCTGTCGTCGGGCTACTCCCCGATCGGCGCGATGGTCGCCAGCGACCGGCTCTTCGAGCCGTTCAACGACGGCAAGACGACGTTCGCGCACGGCTACACCTTCGGCGGGCATCCCGTGTCGTCGGCGGTTGCGCTGGCCAACCTCGACATCTTCGAGCGCGAACGCCTCAACGACCACGTCAAGGAAATGGCCCCGGCCTTCCGCGCCACGTTGGAGAAGCTGTACGACCTACCCATCGTCGGCGACGTTCGTGGTGAGGGCTTCTTCTACGGCATCGAACTCGTCAAGGACAAGGCCACCAAGGAGACGTTCAACGACGAGGAGTCCGAACGCCTGTTGCGGCGCTTCTTGACTCCTGCGCTCTTCGAGGCCGGGTTGTACTGCCGCGCCGACGACCGCGGCGACCCAGTCGTGCAGTTGGCTCCGCCACTGATCAGCGGCCAGAAGGAGTTCGACGCGATCTACGACATCCTCCAGAGCGTGCTGAGCGAGGCCAGCCGGATGCTGTAGCCGGGACGCTGACGTCGGTGCGTGCCAACGAAGTCGCGGGAGCCGCCGATCCGCATCGGCGCCTGAGCGTCGTGGATCGCGCCGAGCGTGCGGCCTGGGCGACGAATCTGCCCAACTTTCGCCCTGAGGGCACGTTCGGCGAACGGGCCTGAGAAGCGAGACCTGACGGGTAGCAATAGTCACTCTGGTAACAGCGTGGCTACCCGGAAATCAGCCCACGATCTCCTAATCTGCACACACGATGCCTACCTTCGGACCCGCGTCGCGCCGGCTCGCCAGCCTGGCTGCGGCCGCTGCATTCTTGACCGCCACGGCCTTCGTCGGCGTACCCGTCGCAGCCGCGGAGCCCAACGCCGCGCCTGAGGCGAACACGTGCCCATACAAGGTGTCGACGCCGCCCGCGGTCGACTCCTCGGAGGTACCCACCGCAGGCGACCCACCTCAACCGATGCCCGTACCTGCCACCCCGATGGGTGGCGACGCGCTGTCCGGTTGCGGCATCATCACCGCGCCCGGCACCCCACCGGTCCCCGAGGACATCTCCGCAGAGGCGTGGTTGGTCGCCGACCTCGACACCGGTGACGTCATCGCGGCCAGGGACCCCCATGGGCGGCACCGCCCCGCGAGCATCATCAAGGTGCTGGTCGCGATGCAGGCCATCAAGGAACTGCCCATTCACAAGGTGGTGGCCGGCACCCAGGACGACGCGAACGCCGAGGGCACCAAGGTCGGCGTCGGGGAGAACGGCTTCTATTCGATCAACGACCTGCTGCATGGCCTGCTCATGCACTCCGGCAACGACGCCGCTCATGCGCTGGCCATGCAGCTCGGTGGCATGGACACCGCACTGAACAAGATCAACCAATTGGCGAACAAGCTCGGCGGCCACGACACCCGTGCGGCGACACCCTCAGGACTCGACGGGCCGGGGATGAGCACGTCTGCATACGACATCGGGCTCTTCTACCGCTACGCCTGGCAGAACGCCGTCTTCACCGACATCGTGTCGACTCGTTCGTTCGACTTCCCGGGTCGCGGCGACGTCGGCTATCCGATCGAGAACGACAACAAGCTGCTCGAGAACTATCCCGGTGCGATGGGCGGCAAGACCGGCTACACCGACGACGCCGGTCAGACCTTCGTGGGCGCCGCCAACCACGACGGTCGCCGACTCGTCGCAGTGCTGCTGCACGGCACCCGTCAGCCGATCGCACCGTGGGAGCAGGCCGCTCACCTGCTCGACTACGGCTTCGCCACCGCGCCCGGCACCAAGGTGGGCACGCTGATCGAACCCGACCCGTCGCTGACGGCGACGAACCCCAGCCCGCTTGGCACACCGGCAACCCAGGACCTCGCAACCTCGATGCCGCCTATCGATGGGACACCCGTGCGCGTGGGCGTCGGCGTCATCGGCGCGGTGGTCGTGCTCGGCCTGATCCTCGGCGCCCGATCGCTCAACCGCCGACCGCAGCACTAACCCCAACGACGCAGCAGCGCTTCGGCGCCGACGCAGAGCCGCTCGATCACGTCGCCGGCGGGGCGGACGTCACGCACCATCCCCACGCCTTCGCCCGCGTTGACGGGTGCGATGCGATAGTCCTCTGCGACGATCGCCCGCCTCAACGCGGCTCTGGCGTCTTCGTCGAGTTCGGTCTCGCGACCATCCCACAGCCGCGCGAAGTCATTGCGCAGCACGCGCTCGGGAAGCGTTGCAGGCCAAGGGTAGTGCTGGGCAACATCGAAAACTCGCGTGGTGGTGGTGGAATCCGAGCTCGCCGCCACCAACTGCTCGCGCGCGGCAGGCGTCGTCAGCGATTCGTTACACGCGGCGAATGCCGTGCCGACCCAGGCCCCCGCTGCCCCGGCAGCCAAGACCGCGGCAAGCCCGCGGGCCGAGGCTATCCCGCCGGCCGCCAGCACGGGCACGTCCACCACGTCGAGCACCTCGGCCAGAAGCGGCAGCGTGCCGACCCGCGGCTGACCATGTCCGCCCCCTTCGGCGCCCCGGGCCACCAGCACGTCGACCCCTTCGCCGGCGGCGCGCCGAGCCGCCTCCACGTCCGCCACTTGGGTGGCGACGGCCACTCCCGCATCGCGGGCCCGGCCGACCCAGGACAGCGCCTCTCCGAAACTGACGCACAGCAGTGCGGGGCGGGCCGCCAAGGCCACGTCGAGGACCTCCGGATCGGCGGTCATCACCCAGTCCACCAAGCCGATGCCGAACGGGCGGTCGAGGTCGCCCAATTCACGCAATTCGCCGGTCAACCCGGCCGCGGTTGCCGAGCTGCCCATGCCGATCATGCCCAGTCCGCCCGCCTGCGACACCGCCGCAGCGAGCCGGCCACCCGCGGTTCCGCCCATCGGTGCGTTCACGATCGGAATAGCCAGCCCCATCGCGTCCGACCACGGTGTCGACAGTGCCACTAGCGCCGCCAGAATCGCGAAAGCCCAAGCGCACCAACGGCACCGAACGCGACTGCGGCCAGGGCGCCACCCACGCCCAAGCCCTTGGTCACCTCGACGCGGGTGGTGATCTGCGCCGGGTCGGGAACGTCGACGGGGGCGACCGCCATCGACTCGACCGACGTCGCCGCCCACGCCGTCGCGAACAGGATCAGCCGCGCGGTGATGTACGCAAACACCATCAAGCCGAGGACGGGCCCGAACGTCGCACCAGCCGGACCGGTCACCACCGACTTGAGGTAAATCGACCCCACCTGTTTGAAGACCTCGAACGCGACCGCCGCAAGCAGTCCTGCGCGGGCCGCGCTGCGGAGAGCTCACCGATTCCCGTGGCAACCTCGCGATGATCCAGGTGAACAGCAACCACGAAATGCCAAGGGACACCAGGATCGACGCGATGCGCAGCAGCACGCCCAGCGCCGGAAAGTCGGGAACGCCCATCCAGTCGAGCACCCTGCGCATCACCGTGCCATTGCCGAGTGCCGTCAGCGCGATGGTGATGATGATGGCGGCGAACGCCGACAGCAGCGCGACGAGGTCGGACAGCTTGGCCTTCGACGAAACCCGGTGGCTCACCACGCTGAAGCCCCCACATCTGGCTGAGCGCCTCGCGCAGGTTGGCCATCCAGCCCAGCCCGGCCCACGCAGCGGTGGCCAAGCCGATGATGCCCACCGAGGTGCGGGAGTCGATCGCCGAGTCCATCAGGTTGATCAGCTGCTGGCCGAGATCGCCGGACACGGCACCCTTGATCTTCGCAGCGAGCGCCTCGAGCAGTTCGGGCTGACTGGCCAGCACGAACCCGCCTGCTGCGAAGCCGATCATGAGCAGCGGGAACAACGCAAAGATCGTGAAGTAGGTGATGCCCGCGGCGTAGAAGTCGCCCTTGCTGTCGTTGTAGCGCTCCTGGGCGCGCATCGCGTGGTCGAACCACCGGTACCGCGCCCGCAGCCGGTCGAGCACGCCTGGTTTGGCCGGTTCGGTCATCCCAGCCTCCCGAGCGCTTAGTGGGCGTCTTGCAGAAACCCTAAGCGGTCGTATACCCGCTGGAGCGTCGTCGTAGCAGCCTCGTCCGCACGCTGCGCTCCCGCTGACAACACCGCGGTGAGTTCAGCAGGATCGGCGAGCAGTTCGTCGACTCTGGCCTTGATCGGGGTCACGAACTCCACCACGGCGTCGGCGGTGTCCTTCTTGAGGTCGCCGTAGCCGCGGCCGGCGTAACCCTCGACGAGCTTGTCGACGTCGGTTCCGGTGACGGCCGACTGGATGGTCAACAGGTTCGACACCCCGGCCTTCTGCTCCGGGTCGAAGCGGATCTCGCGCTCACTGTCGGTGACCGCCGAACGGATCTTCTTGGCCGTCTTCGCCGGATCGTCCAGCAGGCTGATGAGGCCGGCCTCGGTGGCGGCGGACTTGCTCATCTTCGCGGTCGGATCCTGGAGGTCGTAGATCTTGGCGGTGGCCTTCTGGATCATGACGTCGGGCACGACGAAGGTGTCCGGGAAGCGGGCGTTGAACCGCTGCGCGACGTCGCGGGCGAGTTCGAGGTGTTGACGCTGATCTTCTCCGACGGGAACCAGATTGGTGTCGTAGAGCAACACGTCGGCGGCCTGCAGCACCGGGTAGGTGAAGAGCCCGACCGTCGTCGAGTCCGCGCCCTGCTTCTGGGACTTGTCCTTGAACTGGGTCATCCGCGACGCTTGCCCGAAGCCCGTGAAACAGCCCAGCACCCAAGCCAATTCGGCATGGGCTGGCACGTGGCTCTGCACGAAGACGGTAGCCTGGGCCGGGTCGATGCCCAGCGCGAAGTACTGCGCCGCGGTGACCAGCGTGCGCCGCCGCAGCGTGGCGGGGTCCTGCGGAAGCGTGATCGCGTGCAGGTCCACGACGCAGAAGTACGCGTCGTAGTCGGCCTGCAGCCCGACCCACTGGCTGACCGCCCCCAACGCGTTGCCGAGGTGCAGGGAGTCGGACGTGGGCTGCACGCCGGAGAAGACGACCTTCTCCTTCGTGCCATTGGTCTCAGTGCTCATGATGAGTTCGATCTTCCCATTGCCGTCATCCGGGTCCTTCGCGGGCCAGCCGCTCCAACACCTGCAGGAATACCCGACGCTCGTCGGCGGACAGTTGAGACAACCAGCGTTCCTCGCCGCGCTGGATCTCCTCCTGCGCGTCGTCCTTGGCGGCGCGGCCGGCGTCGGTGATGGCGAGCAGTCGCACCCGGCGGTCGTCGGGATCGGGGTGCCGCTCGATGAACCCTCGCTGTTGAAGCTCGTCCAGGGTGCCGATGATGCGGGTCTTGTCGGCGCCGATCGCCTCGGCCAGCGCGGCCTGGGTGCGCACCGGCGAGCGGTCGAGGGCGATCAGCACGACGTATCCCCACATGGTCAGGTCACGTGCCGCGAGCACTGGCAGTTCCGCGGCCACCAGGTCCCTCAACAGCGGGGACAGCATCGCCGCGAGGTCGTCCCGCCTGGGCTTGGAAGGCATCGCAACATGCTAGGCGTTGCCATATCGTATGCGTCAGCTTATGATCTATACATGCCTACCAATATTCCCGACATACGCCCCTTCCACCGCGCCGCCGTGCTGAACTCCGTCGAGGTCGTCGATGCCATACGCCCCGCCGACCTCGACCGGCCGACCCCGTGCGCAGGCTGGATCCTGACCGACCTGCTGGCACACATGACGGTTCAGCACCGCGGATTCGCCATGGCCGCAAGAGGTTTCGGCGCCGACACCGAAGTGTGGCAACCCGCCACCGTGATGGAGGCCGTCAGGACCGACCCCGCCTCGACGTACGCCGCGGCGGCACACGACGTGCTCGAGGCCTTCGCGGACGACGCCGCGCCGGAGGCGTCGTTCGCGCTTCCCGACTTCGGGCCCGGTGCGACGTTCCCAGGCGCCGTAGCGATGGGCTTTCACTTCATCGACTACGTCGTCCACGGTTGGGACGTCGCGGCGGCACTGGGCGTCCCCTACGAACTACCCGCCGGCGTGGTCGCAGCCGCCCTGCCATTGGCATTGTTCGTGCCCGACGGCGAGTACCGCACGATCGACGGCGCACCGTTCGGCCCTGCCGTAGAAGCGCAAGGCGCCAATGACCTGGAGCGGATCCTGCGCCACCTGGGCCGTCGACCCGACTGGGCTCAGGCGTACTCGACCGTCACCGGCGCGTGGTCCGACCACCGCAGCGCGTAAGCATCGGCCCGTTCGACCCGCGCCGACACCACGCGCGCTGCGAGCCCTGTAGTGGCCAGTTGGTAGTCGATGCGCCACCCCGCGTCGTTGTCGAAGGCCTTGCCGCGCCACGACCACCAGCTGTACGGGCCGGGCACGTCGGGATGCGTGACGCGGACGACGTCCACCCAGCCGGTGGCCAGCAGGTCGGTCAGCCACTGTCGTTCGCTGGGAAGGAAGCCTGCCTTCTTCCGGTTGGCCTTCCACGCCTTGATGTCCAGCTCGCTGTGCCCGATGTTCCAGTCCCCGCACACCACGGCGTCGCGCCGCTTGGCGCGTAACACCGCCATACGGGCGGCCACCGCCGCCATGAACCGCTCCTTCTCGAGCTGGCGGTCGGTCTCTGCTTCGCCGGTCGGGAAGTACACACTCGCGACGGTTGCGCCTGCCGTGTCGACCTCCAGATAGCGGCCATGGGCGGCGAACTCATCCGCGTCGGGACCGATCAGCACGCGCGTGATCGGGTGCCGGCTCAGGACCGCAACGCCGTTGCGGCCCTTGAGGTGTGGGTCGGCCGATGCGAGGTTCCAGCCCGCTGCAAGTGCCGGCGCCAAGGTGTCCGCGAGCTGCTCGTCGTCGGCGCGCGTCTCCTGCAGGCACACCACGTCGGCGGTGGTCTCCTTCAGCCACGGCAACAGACCGAGGTTCTCAGCTGAGCGCTGCTTCACCGCGGCGCGGATCCCGTTGACGTTGACGGTACTCACGATCAATTGATCGCTCCTCGCGTGCGCACCACGGTCGAGACCCTAGCCTGACGTTTCTTCGGGCACGAGCGCAGTGACCCGGGAATGGTCCTTGCGGTACCGCCGGTATCGCCTTTAGTGTCGGCCACATGCCCGAACGCGACCCGATCCACACCGGCTCCGGAGAACCGATCGTGCTGCTGCATCCATTCCTGTGCTCGCAGAACGTGTGGAATACGGTCGCCGACCAGCTGGCCGACACCGGTCGCTTCGAAGTGTTCGCGCCGACCATGGTCGGTCACAACGGCGGTAGGAAAGCCGGTTCCTGGTTCCTCGAAACCAGGGCGCTGGTCGACGACGTCGAACGGCGGATGGATGGCCTCGGGTGGCAGACGGCGCACGTCGTCGGCAACTCATTGGGCGGCTGGGTGGCCTTCGAACTGGAGCGACGCGGTCGGGCGAGGACGTTGACGGCCATCGCCCCGGCTGGCGGCTGGGCGCGTCATACGCGCTCGAAGTACGAGGCTGTGTTGAGGTTCATGCTCCTCGGGCCTGGACTGGTCGCCGCGCGACTGGTCGGCCCTCGCATACTCGAGCTGCCCTTCGCGCGAAGGCTGGCGACCCTGCCCGTGAGCGGCCCCACCGACGGGCCGAGCCATGCCGACCTGGTCACCCTCGTCGACGACGCCACCCACAGCTCGGCGTACCTCCAACTGGGGGTCACGATCATACGGCTACCCGGACTGGTGGAACTCGCCAGCGTCGCGGCCCCGACTCACCTGGTGCTGTGCGGGAAGGACCGGGTCTTCCCCACGCCGCGCGGGAACCGGTACTTCGTCGACAACCTGCCGCCCGGCACGAAGGTGACCCGGCTCGACGGCGTCGGCCACATCCCCATGTTGGAGGCACCGGGACGCATCACCGAGCTCATCGCGGACTTCGTCGACGCGCATACCGAGCCCGAGCGAGCGGCGCCCCCAGCGGGCTGAGGCTCCCGTTGAGATAGCGCTGCCGGCGTGAACTCAAGTCGCACTTCTGGTCGGTGAGCACTATCTCGACGTACAGAGGTTAGTTCAGCGCCCGCTTGAGGTGGTCGGCGATGGTGGCGAGGTATTCCTCGCTGGTCTGGTACTCCTGTTCCGGGCCGATCAGGATCGCGAGGTCCTTGGTCATGTAGCCGCCCTCCACGGTGCCGATGACCACTTCCTCGAGCGTCTCCGCGAACTCGACCACCGCGGGGGTGTCGTCGAGCTTGCCGCGGTGCGCCAAGCCGCGGGTCCAGGCGAAGATCGAGGCGATCGGGTTGGTCGACGTCGGCTTGCCGGCTTGGTGCTGCCGATAGTGCCGCGTGACGGTGCCGTGCGCGGCCTCGGCCTCGACGGTCTGGCCGTCCGGTGTCATGAGCACCGAGGTCATCAGCCCCAGAGAGCCGTAACCCTGTGCGACGGTGTCAGATTGAACGTCGCCGTCGTAGTTCTTGCAGGCCCAGACGTACCCGCCCTCCCACTTCAGGCAGGACGCCACCATGTCGTCGATGAGGCGGTGTTCGTACGTGAGCCCCTTGGCGTCGAAATCCTCCTTGAACTCCTCGTCGAAGATGCGCTGGAATTCGTCCTTGAACATCCCGTCATAGCCTTTGAGGATGGTGTTCTTGGTCGACAGGTAGACCGGGTAATTCTGTTGCAGCCCATACTTGAACGACGAGCGGGCGAAGTCCTGGATGGACTTCTTGAAGTTGTACATCCCCATGATGACGCCACCGTCCTCGGGGATCTTGACGACGTCGTGCACGATCGGCTCGCTGCCGTCGTCCGGGGTGAACGTCACCGTGAAGGTGCCACCCTGCTCGACCTTGGCGTTGAACGCGCGGTACTGGTCGCCGAACGCATGACGGCCGATGATGATCGGCTTGGTCCATCCAGGGACCAGTCGCGGCACGTTCTTGATGACGATCGGCGCGCGGAAGATGGTGCCGCCCAGAATGTTTCGGATGGTGCCGTTGGGCGACAGCCACATCTGCTTGAGGTTGAACTCCTTGACCCGGGCCTCGTCGGGCGTGATGGTGGCGCACTTGACGCCAACGTGGTGTTCCTTGATCGCGTTGGCGGCATCGACGGTGACCTGGTCGTCGGTCTCGTCGCGGTTCTCGATGCCGAGGTCGTAGTAATCCAGGTTCACGTCGAGGTACGGGCGGATCAGGGTGTCCTTGATGAGCTTCCAGATGATGCGCGTCATCTCGTCGCCATCGAGCTCGACGACCGTGCCTTCGACCTTGATCTTGGACATGTGAACGCGCCCGCGTCAGCCTTGCGCGGTCTCCAGCGCCGCATTGAACGTCTTGCTCGGGCGCATTACCGCCGTGGTCTTCTCCGGATCCGGGTAGTAGTAGCCACCGATGTCGACGGGGTCACCCTGTACCTCGTTGAACTCGGCCACGATGGTGTCCTCGTTCTCGGCCAGTGTCTTGGCCAGGGGTGCGAAGTGCTCGGCCAGCTCCTTGTCCTCGGTCTGCGCGGCGAGCTCCTCGGCCCAGTACATGGCGAGGTAGAACTGGCTGCCGCGGTTGTCGAGCTCACCGGTCTTGCGCGACGGGTTCTTGTTGTTGTCCAACAGCTTTCCGGTCGCGGCGTCGAGGGTCTTGGCGAGGATCTTGGCGCGTTCGTTGTCGGCCTTCTTGCCGAGGTCCTCCAGGCTGACGGCCAGTGCGAGGAACTCGCCGAGCGAATCCCAACGCAGGTGGTTCTCCTCCACCAGCTGGCTGACGTGCTTCGGGGCCGAACCGCCCGCCCCGGTCTCGTAGAGTCCGCCGCCTGCCATCAGCGGCACGATCGACAGCATCTTGGCGCTGGTGCCGAGTTCCAGGATCGGGAACAGGTCGGTCAGGTAGTCGCGCAGGATGTTGCCTGTCGCGGCGATGGTGTCCTGCCCGCGCATCGCGCGCTCGATGGTGTGCCGCATGGCCCGTTCCTGTGACATGGTCGAGATGTCGAGGCCCTCGGTGTCGTGATCGGCGAGGTACGTGTTGACCTTCTTGCGCAGCTCGTTCTCGTGCGGCCGTTCCTGGTCCAGCCAGAACACCACCGGCATGCCGGAGTCGCGCGCCCGGGTGACGGCCAGCTTCACCCAGTCGCGGATCGGGGCGTCCTTGACGACGGGCATGCGCCAGATGTCGCCTTCTTCCACGTTCTGCGTCAGGAGCACCTCACCGGTCTCGTTGTCGACGATGTTCGCGACCCCGTCCTCGGGAATCTCGAACGTCTTGTCGTGGCTGCCGTACTCCTCGGCCTGCTGGGCCATGAGGCCGACGTTGGGGACGGTGCCCATGGTGGTCGGATCGAATTGGCCCTTGGTCTTACAGAAGTTGATGATCTCCTGGTAGATGCGGGAGAAGGTGGACTCGGGGTTGACGGCCTTGGTGTCCTTGGTCCGTCCGTCGGCGCCGTACATCTTGCCGCCCAACCGAATCATGGCGGGCATCGACGCGTCCACGATGACGTCGCTGGGGGAATGGAAGTTCGAGATGCCCTTGGCCGAATCCACCATGGCCAGCTCGGGACGGTGCTCGTGGCAGGCGTGCAGGTCCCGGACGATCTCCTCGTGCTGCGAGGCGGGCAGCGACTCGATCTTGGCGTAGAGATCGGACAGCCCGTTGTTGACGTTGACGCCCAACTCGTCGAACAGCTTCTGGTGCTTGGCGAACGCGTCCTTGTAGAAGATCTTCACCGCGTGGCCGAAGACGATGGGGTGCGACACCTTCATCATCGTCGCCTTGACGTGCAGGGAGAACATCACGCCGGTCTTGTACGCGTCCTCCATCTGTTCTTCGTAGAAGTCGCACAAGGCCTTCTTGCTCATGAACATGCTGTCGATGACGTCGCCGTCGTCCAACTTCACCTCGGGCTTGAGCACGATGGTCTCGCCGCCTTTGGTGACGAGCTCCATCCGCACCGTGCGGGCCTTGTCCAGCGTCAGCGACTTCTCGCCGTGGTAGAAGTCGCCGCGCTTCATGGTCGCCACGTGGGTTCGCGACGCCTGCGACCACTCACTCATGCTGTGCGGGTGCTTCTTCGCGTACTCCTTGACCGCCTTGGGGGCGCGCCGGTCGGAGTTGCCTTCGCGCAGCACCGGGTTCACCGCGCTACCGAGACACTTGCCGTAGCGCTCCTTGATCGCCTTTTCCTCGTCGGTCTTCGGCTCGCCGGGGTAGTCCGGTAGGTCGTAGCCCTTGGCCTTCAGCTCCTTGATGGCAGCCAGCAGCTGGGGCACCGAGGCGCTGATGTTCGGCAGCTTGATGATGTTGGTGTCCGGCGACTGCGTCAGCTCGCCCAGTGTGGCCAGGTTGTCGGGCACGCGTTGCTCTTCGGTCAGGTAGTCACCGAACTCGGCGAGGATGCGCGCGGCCACCGAGATGTCGCTTGTCTGGACGTCGATGCCGGCCGCTTCGGCGAAGGTACGTATCACCGGCAGGAATGCGTACGTCGCAAGCAACGGCGCCTCGTCGGTCAGCGTGTAGATGATGGTTCGCTGCTTGGCAGTCACTGGTCACTCTCCCGGCGTCACGGTCGGTCAGAATCGGTGGAACTCCGCGGATGTTGCGGCGGCCATCAGTATCGCGCCGCAGACGACGCTACGCGTAGGCCACGGGTCCAGAAAAAGTACTCCCGAGATCCTCCCGGTGTTCAGTCGGTCCTTCGACGCTCGAAATTGGGGGTTTTTGCCCCATGCCCCGTCCCCTCGCCTCGACCGAGAATTCGAGCATGGCCGCACCGTGCGGCGAACGGCGAGTGAGAGGAGGAGGTGAGCGGCACGGACGTCTAGTGCCAAACGGGCGCCGAAAGGCCGCCGAAGGTACTCAGTGGCATCGACGCGAGGTCTTGAGCTAGGCTTCGTTTCGGTCATGAGTGCCAGCGTCAAGCCCCGGCTCGCTGGCCGGCAACCCTCCAACCGCGGTGGGGTGCCCCGGGTGATTGACCAGGTTGAGTAGCTGAACCTAGCTGCACGGCAAGCGCGGGTCCGCAGGTACGGACCCCCCGAGAGACAGGGAAACCTGATGTGGAGGCCCGTTACGTGTGTGAGTCGTTGACTTTTATCTCGATCCCCATTCCTTCGCGCGCGTTCGCGACCGCGACGCCGCACATTCCCTAGGAGAGAAATCCCATGACCACCCCAGAAGAAGACCCCACCGCCAACTGGGCGTTCGAGACCAAGCAGGTTCACGCCGGACAAACCCCCGACGTCGCCACCAATGCCCGCGCGCTGCCCATCTACCAGACCACGTCGTACACGTTCGACAGCACCGAACACGCCGCCGCACTATTCGGCCTCGAGGTCACCGGCAACATCTACACCCGCATCATGAATCCGACGCAGGACGTCGTCGAACAGCGCATCGCCGCACTCGAGGGGGGCGTCGCCGCGCTGTTCCTGTCCTCGGGACAGGCTGCCGAGACGTTCGCGATCCTCAACCTCGCCAGCTCGGGGGACCACATCGTCTCCAGCCCGCGGTTGTACGGCGGCACGTACAACCTGTTCCACTACACGCTGCCCAAGCTGGGCATCGAGACCACGTTCGTCGACGACCCCGACGACCTGGACTCCTGGCGCGCCGCAGTCCAGCCGAACACCAAGGCGTTCTTCGCCGAGACCATCTCCAACCCGCAGATCGACATCCTCGACATCCCCGGTGTCTCGTCGGTGGCCCACGAGAACGGCGTGCCGCTGATCGTCGACAACACCATCGCGACGCCGTATTTGATCCAGCCGATCGCGCACGGCGCCGACATCGTCGTCCATTCGGCCACCAAGTATCTCGGCGGCCACGGCGCCGCGATCGCGGGCGTGATCGTCGACAGCGGCAAGTTCGACTGGACGCAGGGCCGGCACCCCGGGTTCACCACCCCCGACCCGAGCTACCACGGCGTGGTGTTCTCCGCGCTCGGCCCGCCCGCGTTCGCGCTCAAGGCCCGGGTGCAGTTGCTCCGCGACCTCGGCTCGGCGGCGGCGCCGTTCAACGCCTTCCTCATCGCACAGGGCTTGGAGACGCTCAGCCTGCGAGTCGAACGGCACGTCGCCAACGCGCAGAAGGTCGCCGAGTTCCTCGTCGGCCACGAACGCGTCGTATCGGTCAACTATGCCGGGTTGCCCACGTCACCGTGGTACGAGCTCGGACGAAAGCTCGCACCCAAGGGCACCGGGGCGGTGCTGGCCTTCGAGTTGGAGGGCGGCATCGAAGCGGGCAAGGCCTTCGTCAACGCGCTGACCCTGCACAGCCACGTCGCCAACATCGGCGACGTGCGGTCGCTGGTGATCCACCCGGCGTCCACCACCCACGCACAGCTGTCACCCGAGGAGCAACTCGCGACCGGCGTGACGCCCGGACTGGTGCGGCTGGCGGTCGGCATCGAGGGCATCGACGACATCCTCGCCGACCTCGAGCAGGGCTTCGCCGCCGCCAAGCCGTTCTCGGGCGTTCCGCAGACCGCGGTGTCGGTGTGACGACCTTGGAGAGCGCCGACGAGCGCTTGCGCGAGGAGCATGTCCCCGACGAGCGCTTGCGCGAGGAGCTGTTCGGCCTGGGCCACTGAATTGCCCGCCGAGGGCGAGCTCTCAGTGGTGAACATCGGGTCGCTGACGCTCGAGAACGGTGCCGTACTGGACGACGTGTCCATCGCGGTCCAGCGGTGGGGCGACCTCTCGCCCAACCGCGACAACGTCGTCATGGTGCTGCACGCGCTCACGGGTGACTCTCACATCACCGGACCCTCCGGTCCGGGCCACCCCACCGCCGGATGGTGGGACGGCGTGGCCGGGCCGGGCGCGCCCATAGACACCGATCGCTGGTGCGCCATCGCCACCAACGTGCTGGGTGGGTGCCGGGGCTCCACCGGTCCGAGTTCGCTCGCACCAGATGGAAGGCCTTGGGGGTCAAGGTTTCCCACGATCACGGTGCGCGATCAGGTGAACGCCGACCTCGCGGCACTGAAGGTACTCGGCATCACGCAGGTCGCCGCAGTCGTCGGCGGCTCCATGGGCGGTGCCCGCGCGCTGGAGTGGGCCGTGGGCCACCCCGACACCGTGCGGGCGGCGTTGGTGCTCGCGGTCGGTGCACGCGCCACCGCCGATCAGATCGGCACCCAGAGTGCTCAGGTCTCGGCGATCAAGGCCGATCCGAACTGGTGCAACGGCGACTACTACGACACCGGACGCACGCCACACGCGGGCATGGAGATCGCGCGTCGCTTCGCGCACCTCACCTATCGCGGCGAGGTCGAGTTGGACGAGCGGTTCGGCAATGACGCACAGGGCAGCGAGCGGCCGACGGCAGGTGGCCGCTACGCCGTGCAGAGTTACCTGGAGCATCAAGGCGACAAACTGGCGGCTCGGTTCGACCCGGGCACGTACGTCGCGCTGACCGACGCCTTGAGCAGTCACGACGTCGGCCGCGACCGCGGCGGGGTGCGGGCAGCGTTGCGCGGCTGCACGGTGCCCGTGATCGTCGGCGGCATCACGTCCGACCGGCTGTATCCGCTGCGCCTGCAGGAAGAACTGGCTGCACTGCTGCCTTGTTGTGCGGGGCTCAACGTCCTGGACTCCGAGTTCGGCCATGACGGCTTCCTCGTCGAGACCGACGCCGTCGGTGAGCTGATCCGGCAGACCCTCGAGGTGGCCTCGCGGTGAGCGAAGGGTCGCGGCAACAGCGGTCGCTGTCGTTCGGCGAGGAGGCCGCGGCCTACGAGCGCGGCCGGCCGTCGTACCCGCCGGAGGCCATCGACTGGCTGTTGCCGCCCGGTGCCCGCGACGTCCTCGACCTGGGCGCAGGCACCGGAAAGTTGACGATCCGGCTAGTCGAACGCGGTCTCGGGGTGGTCGCCGTCGACCCGATCCCGGAGATGCTCGAGGTGCTCAGCGATTCGCTGCCGGACACCCCCGCGCTGCTCGGCACCGCCGAGGACATCCCGTTGCCCGACGACAGCGTCGACTCGGTTCTGGTGGCCCAGGCCTGGCACTGGTTCGACCCGGAACGCGCCGTCAGGGAAGTGGCCCGGGTACTGCGGCCCGGTGGCCGGCTCGGCCTGGTGTGGAACACCCGCGACGAACGGCTCGGCTGGGTCAAGGACCTCGGCCGCATCATCGGCCACGAGGACGACCCGTTGAGCCAGAAGGTGGCCCTGCCGCACCCGTTCACCGATGTCGAGCGTCACCAGGTCGAGTGGACGAGTTACCTTACGCCGCAAGCGCTCATCGACCTGGTGGCGTCGCGGAGCTACTGCATCACCTCGCCGACGGAGGTGCGCACCCGCACCCTCGACGAAGTACGCGAACTCTTGGCCACGCACCCCGCGCTCGTCAACACGACGGGCCTGGCACTGCCGTACGTGACGGTGTGCATCCGCGCCAGCTTGAGCTAAGGCGTCGGCCCCAACAACCTCGAGCCTGCGGTGAGATCGCGATTCCTGACGAATCGACGCTCTCACCGCAGTTTCGCCGGGTGGGTGTTACTACCCATAGTGTGCGTTTTGGCTATTTCGGCTAGAATGGCCACATGTCCAACTTGAGCTTCCGCAACAGCGACGGCGATCTGGTCGACGTCCCATCGGTGCCGGCCACCCGCTTCAAGAACGAGTTCGGCGCGATCTTCGAACAGGCCGCGCTGGGCGGCGCCGTCGCGATCACCAAGCACAACACGCCGAAGGCGGTGCTGTTGTCCTACGCCGAATTTCAGGCGCTGACCCGGTCGAGCTCTCCGGTACTCGACGAGCTCGAGGACGAATTCGATGCGCTGCTGGCCGGAATGCAGACGCCCGGCGCCAAGGCCGGATTGGCGGCAGCGTTCGACGCGTCCCCCGAGGAGCTCGGCCGCGCAGCCGTCAAGGCTGCCCGCCCGAAGCGACGCCGCACACGCGCTGAATGAGCCGACGGGCCGCACCTCGGCTGTACGTGCTGGCCGGCGTCAACGGCGCGGGCAAGAGCAGCATCGGTGGTGCGATGATCCGCGCGTCGGGCGCTGACTACTACAACCCCGACGAGGCCGCGAAGTCGCTGATCGCGGCGAATCCCGGCCTGGAGCAGGTGAAGGCCAACGCCGCGGCGTGGCGGCAGGGCAAGCGGTTGTTGGAGCGGGCCGTCGCCGAGCGGCTGGACTTCGCCTTCGAGACGACGCTCGGCGGTGGCACGATGACCCGCATCCTCTCCGATGCCGCGGCGGCCGGTTTCGAAGTGCGGATCTTCTACGTCGGCCTCGCCAGTCCGGAATTGCACATCGAGCGCGTGCGTCAGCGCGTTCGTGCTGGCGGCCATGACATTCCCGAGGACGACATCCGGCGCCGGTGGCGACACAGCCGGATGAACCTGGTGCGGCTGCTTCCCGCGCTCACCGAGCTACGGGTCTACGACAACTCCGCGGCCGCCGACCCCGCCGCGGGCGACCCGCCGAAGCCGGTGCTGGTGCTGCACGTCCTCCGCGGCGAGATCGTCGCCCCGCCCGACCTGGCGAAGACACCGGCCTGGGCACGGCCAATCGTGGCGGCGGCGCTGAAGCTGAACTGAGCGCGGGTTGGCTTCCGCACCAACGCGACAACGCCTTTCGGAGGCGGGCCTGTGCGTCCGGGCCAAGTTGGTCCGCGGCCCAGGTGAGCACTCTCCAATCAGCTTCTGCGGCAGGACTTTCAGGCGGTGAAACCCACGCTTCGGGAGAGCACCCCGCGGCCCACGATCGTCGGCAGATCGAGGAACGTGCGGATGCCCGGCGCCGCGGCGCATACCGGCACGATCGCGTGGACCGCGTGCATGGCGGTGCCGAGACACCCCTGGTCGGTGTCGTCCTCGTCGTGGATGGCGATGCGCGACTCCAGCACCATGGAAGGCAGGCCCTCGACGGTCACCTTCCACCCGCGTCCGTTCGGCCAGTGTGGCGCCTGGTCGGCGCCGAGTCTGGTGATGTGCTCGACGGTCAGTGCCCGGCGACCGTCGATGACCGCGGTATATGAAAATCGCTGCGCGGAAACGGTTCCGGCTTCGATGCGGCCGGCCTTGACGTCGATAGGCTTGTCGGTGACCTCGACCTGGCGCTCCCAGACGTAGTCGTCGACGGTCGCACCGAGCCCCTCGGCGAGCAACATCAGCGGGGCCTTGAACGACAACCCGCCGATGGCTGGTTCGTCCATCGGCACGCGCTCGTCCGGTGGTTTGCCGAAACCCATGACGTCGAACAGCACGAACGGAACGTCGTACGTCGTGTAATCCATGAGTTCCTGCACCAACAGCGAATCGACCCGCCGAAACAGACCAGACATCGTCAGCGGCAGCACCTCGGCGGCCCAACCCGGCTGAATACCGGTGGCGTGGAACGAACTCTGACCCTCGGTGCAGGCCGCCTCAAGCCGTTCAACCACCTCCTCGCCCGCGCTCCTCGGATAGATCCAGGCGGTCACCGCCGTGGATACCACGTTCTTGCCCGACGCCAGCAGCCGGCAGATGTCGTCCAGGGCGACGGGTGGGTTCCACTCCCCTTCCGCCATGTAGAGCACACAGTCGGCATCGAGCGCGACGATCTCGTCGGAGTTCGTGGTCGCGACGACGCCGATCTCACCGATCCCACACACCTCGCCGATGTCGCGCCCCGCCTTGGCTTCGTTGTAGACCCGAGCACCGACCACCTCCAAGTCGGGATGGTCGTGCACCGCCGCCACGGCGTGGCTGCCGACGTTGCCCGTGGCCCACTGGATTACGCGAAGCTTTTCCGTCACGGCTGCGCGGTTTGGTGTTCGGCCGCCTGACGCGCCAAGCGCTCGTCGTGGCGGCGGACGAGCTCGCGGAAACTGAGCCGGTCGTATTTCGGCGTCGGCTGGATGCCCCACACGTCTCGCGCAGTGTCCTTGCCTTCGGCACCCTCCGGCGGTCCGAATGGTGGGTACGGGTACTTGCACTCCAGCGTGTCGTCGGAATACCTGACCTTCAGCAGCTCGCTGCAAATCTCCGTGAGGCTCAGGGTCGGATAGCCGTAGTAGACCGCCATGAACGGCAGCGTGAAGGCGCCCTCGATGACGAGGGCGATCAAGCACACCAGGACCGCACGCTTGATCCATTTGTGCATGCGCGCGTAGTAGGGAGTGGTACCCGGCGGCAGATCGTCGGCCTCGTTCTGTTCCTCGGTGGGTGACGTGGTGGTCACAGTCGCACTCCTTGAAAGATGTTCAGTCGGTGAAGATTTCGCGGTTGACCGTGTGGAGGTACGGGATCGCGAGGAACGGGGTGATGTAGAAGATGTCGTAGAGCCACCAACCGATGACGGGGAACACGACACCGGCGTAACGCACGTCGGCGAACATCGTCATGTTGAACACATAGGCCGTCCAGATCACCACGCCCATCCAGCAGGTGACGATCATCCATTGGTGCCCCCACCGCTTCATCTGCAAGAACCCGATGGCCGCGGCGCAGCGCATCGCAAAGACGGTGAGGATCAGCCCTGCGACGTAGGACTTTTCGCCCGGGCCGGCCGCGCCGCCGACCCACGATTCGTTGTAGTGCCAGAAGTAGCCCGCATCGAACATGTTGCCCCAGCCGACCATGAGGACCCGGTTGATCAGTGTGTGATTGGCCACCAGATCCAGCGCCCAGCCGAGGCTATTGAGTGCGCCATCGATCAAGACCAAGTAGCCGATGAGGGTGACGATCATCGGCCGAACCGAAAGCCCCGCACGTAATGCCTGTCGCTGCAGCCAAACTCCGCGCATGAAGATGGGGAACCCGATGATGCCGGGCGCCCACATGCCCATCAGCGCGGCGCCCGCGATCATCCACTTGTCGGCTCGGCGCTGAGCCAGTCGAGACTCGTCGTGATGATCCTCCAAGCCGACCGGCGCACCCGCGCTGGCTTCAGGACCGTCGCCGGCCTCCTTGCCATTTGCAGTACGGCGGCCCAGGAGTGGGACGTTCACAGGTTCCACCAACCCCTGGCGAAGGACATGTAGAGCTGGATGAGGAACATCGCGACCAGATAGCCGTAGATGAAGATCTGGAACACGATCAGCGCCCTCTTGCGCTTCTTTTCCTTCTGATCGACCATGCCGATACTCCCTTCTAGAGTGGTCGCGCGCTCGATGCGTCGGCGGCGAGGAGGCTGGCCGCCGCGACTTCACGGAGACCGTCGGTGACCGCCCCGTCGATGCTCAGGGGCGCGAGAATGCTTGCTTCTGCGGCTTCCAATTCGCTTGCGCCGGCGGTTATCGAGCTGCGCGGCGGTGACCAGCACCCGGGTGGACGGCGGTTCGAAGTGGAATGCCTGGTCTGCGGTGCGGATGGCGATGGCGCAGCGCACCAGCCGCTGTGCCGTCGCCAGGTCGATACCCGCCTCGGCGACGACTACCTCGGCCTCGCGGGCGGGTGGCAGATAGTTCATGGGGAGCGTGACGAACCGCTGCCGGAACGATGGCTTGAGCTCCTTCAGTGAGCTGCGGTAGGCCGGGTTGTACGAACACACCAACATGAATTCGGTTGGGGCGTGTACGACTTCGCCGGCGCGGTCCAGGTACAGGGCGCGACGGTGATCGGTCAGCGAATGCAGGATGGCCAGCGAGTCGTGCCTCGCTTCCACGACTTCGTCGAGGTAGCAGATGGCACCGGTCTTGACCGCTCGCGTGAGTGGCCCGTCCGTCCACACCACGTCGCCGCCGGTCACCATGAACCGGCCGACGAGATCCGAACTGGTCAGATCGTCATGGCAGCTGATGGTTACCACGGGTCGTCCGAGCAGTGAACCCATGTGCTCGACGAACCGCGTCTTGCCGCATCCCGTTGGGCCGGTGAGCATGACCGGTATCTTCTTGTTGAAGGCCTGTTCGAACAGCCGGACTTCGTTGCCGTTGGCGTAATAGTTGGCTGGAGCCGCCCCGGCGGCGACCATGTCGTCTGTTGTCATCGCTCGCCTCGGTGCTTGTCGATCATGCGGTGACCAGCTCTCGGTGAACATGAGCCAGTACCCGCGGGAGCTCCTCCACGCGTCGGATGCGTTGGGAGCGGCGGGGTCCGAAGACCTCGGGAAGCGGGTCGACCCTGGTCGGCCCGACGCCGACGTAGTAGACCGACACGCCGGCCTCGTTGGCTTCCTCGACTGCGTGCGCGGTGTCGGCCCAGGCGTAACGACCCTCGTAGCCCTCGTCGGAGATCAACCCGTCCCCGATCACGATGAGCAGGCGCCGCTCAGAGTTCTGCGCAAGCAGCCGGCTGGTCAGATGACGCAACGGCGCGCCGAGCCTGGTGTACCCGCCGGTGGACAGGCCGAGTCCGCTCGGCGGCACGAACCTGTACTCGTGAAAGTCCTTCAGGCAACGGACTTCGACCCGGTGCCGGGTGTTGCCCGTGAAGACGAAGATGCCGTGCCGCTCGCGGGCGTGCGTCATTGCCCGTGACAGCGCATCGGCACAGGCCAGTTCGAGTCCGAAGATCCGGCCGCCGTGCACCCCCAACGACGAACTCCCGTCGAGCAGCAGCGCGGTGCTGACATCTCGGCTACTCGGTAGCAGCTCGCGGAACACACGCGGCTCGGCCGCCTCACCGGTCCTCAGGTCGATGTAGTGACGCACGTACTGGTCGACGTCCAGGTCGGAACCGTCCTCGAGGCGATTGGTCATCGCGCGGTGAGTGTGTTCCTCGAACCACTTCCTAAGGTCGGCCGACGCCGGCTGCGATTCGCCGATGCGCGCGTCTCGAACCATTTCGAGAACGGCGACGTGGTCGGGCATGAAGCGCTTCGTCCACGCATTCCATTCCGGATAGGGAATGCCAGGACGGTGATCCGGCGTGACGTCTATGTCGTTGTCCTCTGGCCGACTCGGCGGCGGGAGGTTGGGGTTGCGGACACCGCCGTCGCCACCAACGGGCACGGAATACGGCCGCGGCATTCGCTTCTGCGTGGTGGTCCACGGCATCCTGCCGAACTGGCGTCGCAACTTGTCCACCAGCCCGTCGGGCATCGTGTATGCCGTGGGCAACCGACCCAGCAGCGGGTGCCAGGCGAGTTCGTCACCGGCTTGGGCCATTTCGATCGCGCGTTTGAGCATCGTCGCGGCGTCCATGTCGCCATCGGCGATCTCGAGGTCGGGCAGGAGGCGGCGGCACTCCGGCATCAGGCCAGCCCACCTCGACGCCACCCACCCGAGCGCGACGCCCGCCTCGACCCGCGTTAGCGCCCGCAGCTCGCGCCCCGATAGCTCGTTCAATCGGTATTCGGCCAACCGGTCCTTCGACGGCGAACACTGAAGAGCGATACCGCATGTCAGAGTTCTCCGTGTCCAGTCACGCCCCGTTGGCGGATACGGGACGTGTACGAACGTGCGGGCAGCATTCAAGCTGAAGCCACGATTCTGGCCAGTGACCAAACGCACGCCCTCACGACGCTCGTCACTCAGCGCCACCGCCGTCAGGGAGCAACTGCGCTCGATCGCCATTGCTGGCGTGTCAGTGAGGTCAACCATGTTGTCTGCGCTTCGTCCGTAATCGACGCCGGGGCCGGTGTGCGCCGATCAGAAGGTTCCGATGTTGGAGAACATCCAGTACCAGAACCAGATGATCAACCCGGTGCCGCCCCACGCCGCGACGTAGCGAAGTATCTCCCAGATGTACTCCATCGTCTGATCTCCTTGTTGATGGTTCGTGAAGCGCTGCGGGTGAGGACCGACCGGGCGTAGTGCTCATCGGGCCTCCAAGCCGCGCAAGGCGGAAGCAACCAACTTGCTGAGCATGGTGTCCCGGGTTTCGACGTTGTCGGTGGTGCTGAGCACGCCATAGACACTGAGCAGGAAGAACGTCGCACTGTAGTAGGCGTCCGCTTCCGGAAGCGCTTCGCCGTCATCGCGGGCCCGATCGATCTCTCGAACCAGCAGGACGATCACCGGATGGTCAGTCCAGTCGTCGGCCTCGCGCCGCGACGGCGAGAAGTGAAGCGCAAGAAGATCTTTGAACAGCGCTGTGCCAAGTCGTCGCTCGAGTCCCATCACCAGCTCGACGATCTTGGTCAATGCGGCGGCGAGGTCGTGGGTTTCGTCGAGGAAGCGTGCGAACTCCGCAGCGACCCGCGCCTCCTCACGGCACTCCAAGTCCAGCAGTACGTGCTCCTTGGTAGGGAAGTGGAAGTAGAACGTGCCGTGAGCGACGCCCGCGGCGGCCACGATGGCGCCGACCTCGGCAGCGGCCATGCCACAGCGCTTGAACTCCGCGATCGCCGCACCCAAGATGCGCTCGCGCGTCTGAAGCCTGCGCGTTTCGCGCGTCGTCGACTTGACCTGTGGCGCCATGGTGCGTCTGTTGTAACGCAATCACTGACCTAAGTCAATGGCATCTCTACTATGCGCAACCGCTAGTCTGTCCAAATCACACCAAACCATCACGACTTCAAGACTATTCGTGACGAGCGCCGGGTGTTTGCCGATTTCAGTCAATGATAATTGTCATTGACAAGGCTCCGATGGGAGCTACGGAGAGCTCACGACGACGGGCGTTAGCGACCCGCCAGTCGACTCCACTGACAAGTGCCGGACTGCGCCGGGTTAGGCGTCTCGCTCAGTCGGAGAAGATCTCTCGGTTGACCGTGTGGAGATACGGGATCGCGAGGAAGGGCGTGATGTAGAAGATGTCGTAGAGCCACCAACCGATGACCGGGAACACCACGCCCGCGTAGCGCACGTCGGCGAACATCGTCATGTTGAACACGTAGCCGGTCCAGATCACCACGCCCATCCAGCAAGTGACGATCATCCACTGCTGGCCCCAACGCTTCATCTGCAGGAACCCGATCGCAGCGGCGATTCGCATCGTGAACACCGTCAGAATCAAACCCACTTCCAAGGCCTTTTCGCCCGGACCCGCCGCGCCACCGACCCACAGCTCGTTGTAGTGCCAGAAGTAGCCCGCGTCGAACATGTTGCCCCAGCCGTTCAGGAGCACACGCGCCAACAGGCTGTGGTTCGCGACCAAGTCGAGTGCCCATCCCACGGTGTTGATCGCAGCATCGATGATCACCAGGTAACCGAGCAGGGTCACCATCATGGGTCGAACCGAGAGGCCATCCCGTTGCGCCTTCCGCAGCAACCAAACTCCGCGCAGGAAAAGCGGAAGACCGAAGATCCCCAGCGCTGCGGTGCCGATCAGAAGGCTGCCGGAGATCAGCCACTTGTCGGCCCGTCGCTGCGCCGCTTGCGACTTCTCCATGTGGTCGTCGATGGACAGTCCGTCGTGGACACCGGTCGGTCGTGTCGCCACACCGTCCGCCGCACCATTGCGGCGACGCAGGTTCAACGTTGGCAGGTTCAAGCCTCCTCCTAGCAGGTCGGCCGGGGCGCGGCAGGATCAGTGAAACCCGTATTGAGCGTGTTCCAAGAGCTCATCGTCGCTGACTATAGTCACTCGGGAATGGCTCGACCAAGGACCCGCATGGCGGCTCATTACAGGGCACTCGTCGATCGCCGCACCGACTGGGCGGCCGGCCCGCTACTTCCCCGGGACCGCCATGCTCCGCAGAGTTCTCTTCACGTGGTCCTCGATCAGTTCGCGGCGCATCGGGTCATTGGTGGTGATCGAGAGCGCATAGAGGCCCAGCAGGAAGAACACTGCACTGTTCATGGGATTGACGTCGGGGTCGACATCGTCACGCTCTCGGTTGTGCTCGATCTGTTGCGCAAGCAGGACGACCAAGGAGTGATCTCTGCCATCCTCGGAGGGTGGGCGTGTCTGCGAAAAGTGCAGGGCCAAGAAGTCTTTGAACAAGACTTCACCCAGCCGACGCTCCAAGCCCAACACCAAGCGGACGGCCTCATTCAAGGCCGACGCCAGTGCGTCGTTCGACTCCAGGAACTGGCCGAACTGTTTGGCCATGCGGTCCTCTTCACGGCGCTCCAACTCGAGCAGGACATGCTCCTTGGTGGGAAAGTGGAAGAAGAAGGTGCCGTGGGCCACGCCGGCGGCGGCAACGATGGCGCCAACGTCGGCCTCTGCCATTCCCGACCGCTTGAACTCGGCGATGGCGGCGCCCATCAGTCGCTCCCTCGTTTGCAAGCGCTTCGCCTCGCGCGCAGATGGCCCGTTCGCCCCAGCCATGTCCGCTCCGTCTCCTGTTGACCTGACTCACCGAGAACCTCGGCTCGCCAGCACGACGATATCGCCCGGATCGGCTGAAGCACCGATGCAGGCATTGCGGCGCGAGCGGACACGACGTGCGCGACAACCGGGTGGCATTGACTACAGTCAGCCCACCCGCCAGGGAGTCGACTAACTGGTGCCCAATGGGTCGATGGTCCACGCGATGTAGAGCATGACAGCGCTGACCGAAGCGGTGGTGGCGAAGTCGATGGCCCTGGAACGCACCACCAGCAGCCCGGCCCGCTCCTCGGTCATGGTCAGCCGCATCACGGCCGCGATGCCGACGCCGATGGCCATCACCAGTGCGCCACGGCGCCAGTAGCCCGCGACGACGAGCGCGAACGCGACCAGCAGCACCAGTCCCACCGCCAGGATCGGCCATTGGCCTGCGAACACCTTGCGCGCGAACTCCCTTGGCGTCACGCCAGTTTCGCCCCGTTCTGCTTCCCCTCTTCGAGTTCCACGACGTTGGTCAACAGGAAGGCCCGCGTCAGAGGGCCAACGCCGCCGGGATTCGGGGAGACGTGGCCCGCGACGTCCCACACGTCTGGGTGCACGTCGCCGACCAGTTTCCCGGCGTCGTCACGGCTGACCCCCACGTCGACCACCGCAGCACCGGGCCTGACCATCTCCGCGGTGACCATGTGCGGCACGCCGACCGCCGCGATGACGATGTCCGCCTGCCGCGTGAGCTGCGGCAGGTGCCGGGTCGCCGTGTGGCACAACGTAACCGTCGCGTTCTCGGACCGCCGCGTGAGCAGCAGCCCCATCGGACGGCCCACCGTCACGCCTCGCCCGATCACCACGACGTGCGCCCCGGCGATCTCGACCTCGAACCGCCGCAGCAGATGCACGATGCCCCGGGGCGTGCACGGCAATGGTGCGGGCTCGTTGAGCACGAGCCTGCCGAGGTTGGTGGGGTGCAGCCCGTCGGCGTCCTTGCCCGGATCGACACGTTCGAGCGCGGCGTTCTCGTCGAGGTGCTTCGGCAACGGCAGCTGCACGATGTACCCGGTGCACTCGGGGTTGGCGTTGAGCTCGTCGATGGTCTCGTCGAGCGTGGTCTGGCTGACATCGGCGGGTAGGTCGCGTCGGATCGACGTGATGCCCACCTTCGCGCAGTCGGCGTGCTTGCCACGCACGTAGGCGTGCGAACCGGGGTCGTCACCGACGAGGATCGTGGCCAATCCGGGTGTCCTGCCTGCGGCGGTCAGCTTCGACACCCGCTGGCTCAGGTCGGTGAAGATCTCGTCGCGCGTGGCTTTGCCGTCCAAGGTGATCGCTCCCACGGCAGTCATTGTGGCAGGCTCGGCTTCATGGACACGGCGATGAGCCCCTCGGGCGAAGAGCAAACCACTCAGCCCAATGTGTTCACCGATGTGTTTGGCGCGGCCAAGCTCGGCCCGGTGACCCTGCGCAACCGCATCATCAAGGCCGCGACGTTCGAGGCATCGACGCCGAACGCGCTGGTCACCGACGACCTGATCACCTATCACCGGCTGCCTGCCGCCGGCGGGGTCGGGATGACGACGGTCGCCTACCTGGCGGTGACACCCGGGGGTCGCACCGAGGGCAAACAGATCTATTGGCGACCCGAGGCGATCCCCGGACTGCGCAAGCTGACCGACGCCATCCACGCCGAGGGCGCCGCGATCAGCGCCCAAATCGGTCACGCCGGGCCCGTCGCCAATGCCAGCTCCAACAAGGCCAGGGCGCTCGCGCCCGTGCGCTTCTTCAACCCGATGAGCATGCGGTTCGCCAAGAAGGCCACCCGCGACGACATCGACGACGTCGTCGAGGCGCATGCCAACGCGGCTCGGTTCGCCGTCGAAGCCGGGTTCGACGCCGTCGAAATCCACCTTGGTCACAACTACTTCGCAAGCTCCTTCCTCAGCCCGTTGATCAATCGGCGGGACGACGAGTTCGGCGGCTCGCTGGAGAACCGGGCGAAAGTTGCGCGCGGCACCGTGATGGCGGTGCGCCGCGCGGTGAAGGATCAGATCGCTGTGACCGCGAAGCTGACCATGGCCGACGGCGTGCGCGGCGGCATCTCCCTGGACGAGTCGCTGCAGACCGCGAAGTGGCTCGAGGAGGACGGCGGGCTCGACGCCATCGAGCTGACCGCCGGTAGTTCCTTGGTCAACCCCATGTACCTGTTCCGTGGCGACGCGCCGGTCAAGGAGTTCGCGGGCGCGTTCAAGCCCCCGCTGCGGTGGGGCATCCGGATGACCGGCAAGAAGTTCCTGCGTGAGTACCCGTACCGCGAGGCGTTCCTGCTACGCGACGCGAAGCTGTTCCGCGCCGAGCTCAAAATGCCGTTGATCCTGTTGGGCGGCATCACGAATCGCGAGACGATGGATCTGGCGATGGCCGAGGGTTTCGACTTCGTGGCGATGGGTCGCGCGTTGTTGGCCGAGCCCGATCTGATCAATCGGATCAAGGACGACGGGGACGCTCACACGGTGCGGTCGGCGTGTACGCACTGCAACAAGTGCATGGCCACGATCTACAGCCACACCCACTGCGTGGTGACCGGTTCGCCAGGCTGACTTCCCGAGCCGCTTCGCTCCAGCGGCAGAACCTAGCCGAAGATCTTCGCCACCGGCGCCTCGACAGGCTCCCGGAAGTCCTTGAAATCCAGCATTGCCTCGTCTCGGACCACGCGCACCCCCGTCGTCAGGAGCAGCTTGTGTTCGGAGATCGTGTACGTGATCTTCTCTTTGCGCGCCCGAAACGATCCGTTGGCATTCGGCTCCGCGGGCAGCCTCAAAAGCGCGCCGTCCCGCAGGCGCAAGCCGCGGTACTCGTAGTGCCCACCTTTGTCCTTGCAGACCGCGATGAGCGACAGCGGCGTGCGGCCCACCAATACTGCGGTCTGGGGCGCGTCGCAGCGCGCCGGCGAGTTGACGTATCCCCGCGCGTCCATGGCGAAGGCAGGGGGCTGCGCTTCGACCGCTGGCAAATAACTGCTCGTAGCCACTGACGCGATCGTGGTGCCGCCCAGAATCAGCGCCGCAACCAGTGAACGCAGCGTGGCGCGCAGCTCGGCCCGTACGTCTTCCATCAAACCAGTGTAGCTTGAACACGTTTTATCTGACTACTTGCGAAATCGCCCGTGCGCACACGCGTCGTCGGCGCATCGAAGACACCGTGGGTGCGCAAAGCCTCTACGAGGACGATGACCGTTGGTTCGAACGTTTGCCTAGCAACGGTGTGATGACGCACAACGGCACACGGAACGTCGGTCGCCGCAACTTCATCGCCGACGCGGCCTTCGCCCACGTCATCACCTGCCCGAGGCAACCAAGTTCGCCGCCCTGGGGCACATCCCCGGCACCACCCGCGGGGGTTTCTCACAGGAGAGCCACCACCGGGACCTCCGAGGCGCGCGGACGCAGAACCGATAGAGTTGCACGCGATGACGCGACCCGCCCCGCCCGCGCTGACCGTCCGGTACGACGGGTCTGCCCGCAACTTCGCCGCGGGCAACGACGTGGTGGTTGGCCGTGACCTGCGCGCCGACGTCCGTGTGGCCCATCCCCTGATCTCCCGGGCGCACCTGATCCTGCGGTTCGACCAGGGCCGGTGGCTGGCCATCGACAACGGCAGCCTGAACGGGATGTTCGTCAACGATCAGCGCGTGCCGGTGGTCGACATCACCGACGGCCTTGGACTGAACATCGGCAATCCCGACGGGCCCCGACTGACCTTCGACGTTGGCCGCCACCAGGGTTCGGTGGGCAGCCCGCCGCAGACCTCGTCGGTACCGGTCGCCGCACGGGTCGGCGCATCCTGGCCCGCTGCGCCGCCGCCGTCGGCGTACCCGCAGACACCGCCGCCATTGCGACCGCAGCCCGGCTACCCATCGACTCAGCAGCCCCGGTATCCGTCGGGTCCAGCGCCCGCACCGCCAAGCGGAGCCCCAAGGCAGCCGGGCGGGCCGCGGCCCCATCCGAACGCGCCGCACGCCTATGCACCGCCGAGTGCACCGCCGCACACGCCGCCTGCTTCGGCTGACTACCCCGCCACCGCGATCGGGCCGTCCGCGGTGGCCCGCGACAAGAGGGCAACCTCGCGACGAGCATGCTCAAGATCCTGCGGCCGGGCCGAACGACGGACGTGCCTGCCGGGTCGATCAAGATCGGTCGCGCCACCGACAACGACATCGTCATCGCAGACGTCCTGGCGTCGCGGCACCACGCGACCCTGGTGCCGACGCCACGTGGCACCGAGATCCGCGACAACCAGAGCATCAACGGGACGTTCGTCAACGGCGCGCGGGTCGACTCCGCGATGCTGCGCGACGGCGACGTCGTCACCATCGGCAACGTCGACCTCGTGTTCGCGGGCGGCACGCTGGCCCGCCGCACCGAGACCGAGGCAGCCACTCGCACCGGTGGCCTCGACGTGTACGGCGTCACGTGGACCATCGAGGACAACAAGACGCTGCTGGACAACATCTCGTTGGCCGCACGCCCGGGCACGTTGACGGCGGTGATCGGGCCGTCGGGTGCGGGCAAGTCGACGTTCGCGCGACTGGTTGCCGGCTACACCCATCCGACGACGGGCAAGGTGACCTTCGAGGGGCACGACGTCCACGCCGAGTACGCCTCACTCCGCTCCCGCATCGGGATGGTGCCGCAGGACGACGTCGTGCACGGACAGCTGACCGTCAGGCAGGCCCTGATGTACGCCGCCGAACTCCGGCTGCCACCCGACACCAGCAGGGCGGACCGCGAGCAGGTCGTCAACGAGGTGCTCGAGGAACTCGAGATGACCAAGCACCTCGACACCCGCGTCGACAAGCTGTCCGGCGGTCAGCGCAAGCGCGCCTCGGTCGCGCTCGAGCTGCTGACCGGCCCGTCGCTGCTCATCCTCGATGAGCCGACGTCGGGGCTCGACCCCGCACTGGACCGCCAGGTCATGTCGATGCTGCGCCAGCTCGCCGACGCGGGCCGCGTCGTGCTCGTCGTCACGCACTCGCTGACCTACCTCGACGTGTGCGACCAGGTGCTGCTGCTGGCGCCCGGCGGCAAGACGGCCTTCTGCGGACCGCCGAGCCAGATCGGCCCGGAACTCGGCACCACCAACTGGGCCGACATCTTCAGCGCCGTGGCAGGCGACCCCGAGGCGGCCAAGCGGCACTTCCTCGAGCGGCATGGTCCGCCTCCGCCGCCGCCCGCCACGCAGGCACCCGCCGACCTCGGTTCACCCGTCCACACCAGCGTGCTGAAACAGTTCTCGACGATCGCGCGACGCCAAATGCGGCTCATCGTCTCCGACCGCGGCTACTTCATCTTCCTGGCGCTGCTGCCGTTCATCATGGGTGCATTGTCGCTGTCCGTGCCTGGCATTACCGGCTTCGGTCCTCCCGACAAGTTCAGCGACGCACCCAACCAGCCTGGCCAGGTGCTGGTTCTGCTGAACGTCGGCGCCATCTTCATGGGCACGGCGTTGACCATCCGCGATCTGATCGGTGAGCGCGCGATCTTCCTTCGCGAACAGGCGGTCGGGTTGTCGACCACCGCATACCTGTTGGCGAAGGTCTGCATCTACTCGGTGTTCGCGATCCTGCAATCCGGAATCGTCACGGCCATCACGCTCATCGGCGTCGGTCCACCCAAGAATGGCGGGTTGATACTGGGCTCGTCCGAGACGGCGGCCTCCATCGAGCTGTTCATCGGAATGGCCGCCGCGACCGTCTGCGCGGCGACAGTCGGCCTGGCGCTGTCCGCCTTGGCGAAGTCCAACGAACAGATCATGCCGCTGCTCGTCGTCGCGATCATGTCGCAGCTGGTGTTCTCTGGCGGCATGATCCCGGTGACCGGCCGCGCGGTGCTCGACCAGATGTCGTGGGTCACGCCTGCTCGGTGGGGATTCGCCGCGACGGCGTCGACGGTGGGACTCACCGATCTGGTGAAACCACCTGTCGTTCCCGATGACTCGCTATGGAGGCACACGTCGGGAACATGGTTGTTCAACATGGCCATGCTCGCCGCGCTCAGCATCTTCTACGTCAGCTTCGTGCGCTTGAAGATTCGGCTCAAGGGCGGCTAGCAGCGTACGACCAACAGCCACCATGCAGATCTCGCCAAATTTGCGCCGGTTTCTGCACACTGGTCGTCGCCCTAGCCAAATCACGACCCCCGTGCCGATTTCGGCGCCGAAGTAGGGCGACCCCGGGCACGGGCAGACGAGGCGAACATCACTCTCCGTGGATGTCGAGGCCGTGCGCGGCCGCATAGGACAGTGCCTGGTCCACGTCGATCTTCGCCCCTCGCACCGCTGCGGTGGTCCAGAACGTCGGATCGACCCGTGCCCCACGGAGATCCGCTTCGTCGAATCGCGCGTTCTGCGTGCGGGCACCACGCAGGTCGGCCCCCCGTAGCACCGCCTTGCGCAGGTCCGCGCCGACCAGTCCGGCTTCGCGCAACCGGCAGTCGGACAACGCGATGCCGCGTAGGTCGCAGCCTCCGAGTACGGCCAGCGTCAGGTCGACCTCGATCATCGTGACCGGGCGCAGCCGGCACTCCGTGAACACCGAGCCGAGCAGACTGCAATGCCGAAAGATGCTATGAAACAGGGCCGTTCGTCGGAACGTGCAGTTGCGGAAGGCCGAGCCGAGATGTTCGGATTCGGACATGTCGACGCCGCTGAAATCGCATTCGGTGAACACGACGCGTTCGGTGCGCACTCGGCTCAGGTCGTCGTCGCGGAAGTCCACGCCCACGTACTCCCTGTCGACCCAGGCACCGTCGTCGTCGGTCACCGTCAGCCGGGCAACGAGCTGAGGTTCGTCAACGCGTACTCGGTCACCGCAATCAGCGCGGACCGCGCCGAATGCCGGTCGCGCGCATCGACGGTCACGATGGGAACGTGGTCGGCGAGCGCCAGCGCCTTGCGCACCGCCTGCGCGGGGTACTTCGGCGCACGGTCGAACTCGTTGACGGCGACGAGGAACGGCAACCGCCGCGCCTCGAAGAAGTCCACCGCCGCGAAGCTGTCCTGCAACCGACGGACGTCGACGAGGATGACCGCCCCGATCGCGCCCCGGACGAGGTCGTCCCACATGAACCAGAACCGACGCTGCCCGGGCGTGCCGAACAGGTAGAGCACCAGGTCGTCGGCCAGCGTGATGCGGCCGAAGTCCATTGCCACCGTGGTCGTGTTCTTGTCGGGGGTGGCGTCGAGCCCGTCTAGGCCTTGCGAGGCGTTGGTCACCAGGGCCTCGGTCCGCAGCGGCATGATCTCCGAGACCGCGCCCACGAACGTCGTCTTGCCGGCGCCGAAGCCGCCGGAGATGACGATCTTGGTGGCGGATGAGCGCTCGCGCGAAGACCCTGTTGACGATGAGCGCTCGCGCGAAGACCCTGTTGCGGACGCGAGATGACGCTGGCGCCGTTCAGAGTGCCCGTAGCCCACGCAGGGTCCTCCCTATGAGTTCGCGTCGTTCGTCGGTGGTCGATGTCTCGCGCGAGGGTGTCTTGCACCTGAACGTAGCCCTGCGTGACCAGATCACCGATCAGGACACGGGCCACACCGAGCGGCAATGACAGGCGAGCGGCGATCTCGGCGACCGACGGGCCCTCGACACCCAGCATCAAGATCTTGGCACGGACGTCGCTCCCCGGCCAACGCGGCGCGGGCCCGAATTCCAGGGTCTTGATCGGCGCCTCGAGCGCCAACGCAATTCGGGCCTCGGTGCGGCCAGAGGTCAGGATGTAGGGCCGGACCAGGCTGACTTCATCCCTCGAGGTGCCCGATTCCGACGGGTCGCGCTGACGGTCCATGGGCGCCTCAGGACGACTGCGCGGCACGCCGGCGAGCGGACTGGATTACCGTGCCCACCTGCTCGACCAGAACCGCCATCTCGTAGCCGATCTGACCGATGTCGCAGGATCGGGTGGCCAAGGTAGCCAGGTTCGATCCGTCGCCGACCCGCATCAACAGCAGGTATCCGTTCTCCATCTCGACGATCGACTGCATCACGTACCCACCGTCGAAGAGTTGCGCGGCTCCCGTCGACAAGCTGGCCATGCCGGACGCGACGGCCGCCATCTGGTCGGCGCGCTCGGTCGGGATGTGTTCGCTCGCGGCCATCAACAGGCCGTCGGCCGACACCAGGATGGCGTGCGACACCCCGGGCGTCTCGCGCGCGAACTTGGAGACCAGCCAGTCCAGGGATTCGCGCTGCCCCGAGCCGGTCATTGGTCGTCCGCCTCCCCGCTTTCCCGGGCGTGCCTGCGACCGGCGTGGACGCCGCCGAAGTGGTTGCTGATGGTGCTGCGCACCATGTTGGGGTCGCGGTGCGGAAGCTCGGTCGGGACCGGTGTCGCCCGTGGCATCCGCGTCGCCATTGCGATTCCGTCCGTTGTCGCCGTCGTCGCCGTGGCCCCGTTCGGGCAATGCGTCCGCCGCACCGGGAACCAGTCGCGCACCGGGCTCGCGCACCGGCAGCCCGTGTTCGGTGTGCTGCTCGACGGGTGCTTCCGCCGCGGCGGCGGCCGCCGACCAGCCCTGGTCCCAGACCGTCTTCCAGTCGAGATCGGAGCTGTTGGCGAGCTCGATGGGATCGTCGATCAGCCACTCGGACAACATCTTCTGATAGATGGCGTCGTCGGACCCGGCGATCGCGGCATGCTCGGCGGCCGGCTCGGTGGGCGTCGCGGGCACGGCCGGTTGGTTCGATGCGGCGGACTGGCTGGGCACCTGTTCACGGGCCGCGAAGAACTCCGACGTGTTCGTCGGGGTCGGGTGCGGGCGTTCCTGCCGCGGCGACTGCTGCGAAGCGACGGGCGGCTGTTCCGGTGTCCGCGGGGGCGTCTGCGCGGGCATCGAATCGGCGGGCCACTCTTCGTCCGGCCAGTCCGACTTGGCTCGGCCGACGGGTGTTGCGGGCACCCACGGAATGGCGGATATCCCGCTGGTGCCCGGATTACGTTGCGGCAGAAGTGAAACGGGGATATCTGCGTAACCGTTCATGGACTCGGGCTGATACGACGATTCGTCCTCGTGCTCGGAGTACTCGTCGCCGGAATCCGCGTATCCGGCGTGTTCTACCTCGACCGCAGGCGCCGTCGTGATGTCGGCGACGGCGTCTACGGGGTGGTCCTGACCGGTGTCGTGATCGCTATCCGCCCGCTTGACGAGGAGCTCCACAGGGACGTACACCTCTGCGGTGATGCCCGAATTCGGTTCTCGCCCAATGGTGCTGCGCAACCGGACGACGAGTCCGTGCTGGGTCGCCAACCGACCGACCACGAACAGACCCATGTGCCGCGCGGTGTACGTGTTGACCTCGCCGCCGGACTGCAGGCGCATGTTGGCCACACGCAGGCCGGAGTCCGTCATGCCCAACCCGCTGTCGCTGACCTCGATGACGAGTTCTCCGTTGGCCGGCGTGCGTCGCCGAAACCCGCACCTGCGAAACCGGCGGCGAGTACCGCAACGCGTTGTCTAGCAGTTCGGCCAACAGATGCACGAGGTCACCGGCCACGGCACCGAGCACCTCGCTCTCCGGCACCGTCGCGGTGACGATGCGGGCGTAATCCTCGACTTCGGAGGCCGCGGCATTGACAAGTGCGCCGACCGGCACGGGATGGGCGTGCTCGCGCTGAACCTTCGAACCTGCCAATACCAGTAGGTTGGCGCCGTTGCGCCTCATCCGCGCGGCGAGGTGATCGAGGCGGAACAGGCTTTCGAGCCGCTCGGGATCCTCTTCGTTGCGTTCCAGGTCGTCGATGAGCGCGAGCTGCTGGTCCACCAGCGATCGGCTGCGCCGCGACAACGTCTCGAACATGTCGTCGACCTGCATCTGCAAGTTGGCCTGCTCGCCGGCGAGGAGCACGGCCTGTTCGTGCAGTTCGTCGACGGCGTGCGCGACCTGGCCGATTTCCTCGGTGGTGTGCACCGGCAACGGCTGCACCGGGCCCACCTCGCCTCCGGACCGCACCCGTTGCACTTCGCGCGCGAGGTCGGTGTGAGCAACCTTGAGGGCGCCGTCGCGGAGCCGCCGCAGCGGGCGGACGAGCGTCCGCGCCACCAACGCGACGATGAGGAGCGCGAGGAGGATGGCTGCGCCGACGATCACGGAGTCGCGGATCGCCACATTCCGCTTAGCGGTGGCCTGTTCCTCGACGGCCGAGGTGACCGCAGACGTGGTCGAATCGATGACCTGGAGCGCAACATTGTTCGTGGTTTGGAGCGACGCGCTGAGTTCAGGATTGTTCGCCAGCAGGATCGCGGGATCGGACATCATGCCCATCCGCTTGACGAACTCTCCTTGCAGCCTTTGCGCATCCGGCGAACCGACGCCAAGGACATCATTCATGCCAAACAGCGTCGACGGTTCGGTGCCGGCCAAGGCGATCATGCGGGTGCGCAGCTCGGGTTCGGGAAGGTCGCCGCCGCGGTTGACCAGCAGCTGCTGCATCATCATCTGGCCTCGGGCGCCCATGGCGCGGCTGAGCCCCAAGGCGTCGGCGCGGATTTCCTCATTGTCGACGCGCACCGACCCGTTGACGACGTCCTCTGCCGTCAGCAGGATCGGCGCGTAGGCGGTGATGCGGTCGCGCAAGTCGATGCTGTTGGCCGCGACCTTGTCCAAAAGCGCCTGCCCGTCCTCGAGCAGCGTCGTGACGCCCTTGGCCACGTCGGGGTCGACGTCGGCGGCGGCCAGCTGCCGTTGGAGGTTCCGCTTGCCGGCATCGAAAGCAGCGAGGGCCGGCTGCGGGTCGTCAGCCGTCGAGCTCTCCACGATGGCGCGTTCCAGCGCGGCCATGTACTGCTCGGTGGTCGGGACCATGCTTACGCGGTCCGCAGCAAGCCGGAGCGCGGCTGCGCTGGTCCAGTCCGAGTACAGTCGCAAGCCGCCGAATGCGCCCGCCAAGAGCAGTGGCACCAACACGATCGCAAACACTTTCCAGCGAACGGACCAATTGCTCATCGACCACCTCGATGGCCGTTTCGTCGGCTGCGCCGGATCGTTCTCGGATTCGACGGCCGCAGCGACGTGAGGTTGCTGCGCGGACGCTGTCATTGCGGCCCGGCCGTGCTAACGGCCACTGGTCCGCGTTCCACTAATCGCGCGTCGTTCATAAGGCTTCCTGCTGCTCTTTGCCTACGATTCGCAGGCGTGGGGCTATCCGCCCGGCAATTGGTCGAGTATGACAGCGATGCGCGAGCGTTTCCACAGTTCTTACTGAACAGACAGACTTCGTGACCGCGCCGTTGCGCAGCCGTGTGCTGAATGAGCAAATACGCCTTGCCATTCGGTGTGGGACTGGACGGCCCCAAACCCGTAGCCTTCCCCAAACACTCGAAGACCGGGAGGACGCGTTGTCTTGTTCAAAGTGATGTTCTTCTCGCCGCGCATCGCGCCCAACACGGGCAATGCGATCCGGATGGTCGCCGCTACGGGCTGCGAATTGCATCTGGTCGAGCCGCTGGGCTTCGATCTGTCCGAACCAAAGTTGCGACGAGCAGGCCTGGACTACCACGACCTGGCGTCGGTCACGGTGCACGCCGATCTGTCCGCGGCCTGGGACGCGATGAACCCGGTCAGGGTGTTCGCGTTCACCGCACACGCGGAGTCGCCCTTCTCCGACGTCTCCTATCAGCCCGGGGACGTGCTGATGTTCGGGCCGGAACCGACGGGGTTGGATGCCGCGACGCTGGCCGATCCGCACGTCACGGCGCAGGTTCGCATTCCGATGCTGGCCGGCCGCCGGTCGCTGAACCTGTCCAACGCCGCCGCCGTCGCGGTGTACGAGGCGTGGCGTCAGCAGGGCTTCGCCGGCGCGTTCTGATCCCGGGTGTCGGAGATACGGGCCGACGATATGCGGAACGCGCGGCGCTCGCCGCAGTCTCGACGGCTACCAGGAGTTCCAGTGCGTCAATTCCTCGGCGGGCAGCCGCTTGGCGGGCTTGAAGTCGGTGCCCTTGGTGTAGGCGATCGGGAACAGCCCACCCTGGGAGTACTTGTCGAACGGGATGCCCAGGATGTCGGCGGCCCGCTTCTCGCCGTCAGCGACGAGGTGCAGCGTCGTCCATGCCGAGCCGAGGCCCCGGGAGCGCAAAGCCAGCATGAAGCTCCAGGCCGCGGGCAGCAACGACCCCCAGAAGCCGGCGCTCATGCCCGCGGGCGCACCGTCGGGCCTGCCCTCCAGGCACGGGATCAGCATGACGGGAACCTCGTGGAGGTGCTCGTTGAGATACTTTGCCGAGTCCATCACCAAGGGCGTGCGCTCGTCGCGGGCGTCACCGTAGGTCGGCTTCTCAGAGGCCAGGTACGGCGTGGCGAAACCCCGGTAGATGTCGGCCAACGCCTTCTTCTTCTCGGGGTCGTCGACGAACACGAACTGCCAACCCTGAGCGTTGGATCCGGTCGGCGCCTGCAACGCCAGTTCGAGACACTCCATCAGCACCTCGCGCGGCACCGGCTTGTCGAAGTCGAGCCGCTTTCGCACCGAGCGGGTCGTGGTCAGGAGTTCATCGATGGAGAGGTTGAGGGACATTTCGTGAGACTACATTCGCTTTCATGGCAGTCGAATTAACGCAAGACGTTTCCAGCAGGCTCTCAACCGACAAGTACGTATGGTTGACGACGGTCGCGAAGTCCGGCCAGCCGGTCCCTCGGCTGGTGTGGTTTCTCTTCGACGGCAAAGAGATCACCATCTACTCCATGCCGAACGCGGCGAAGCTCGCCCACATCAAGGCACATCCTCTGGTCAGCCTGAACCTGGACTCCGACGGCAACGGCAGAGGGACTGTGGTCGTCGGTGGTGAGGCAAGGATCGATGAGGTCGATGCCGATCCGATCGCCGACGAGAAGTATCAGGCCAAGTACCGCGACTACGCAGCCACCATGGGTATGACCGAGGAGTTCCGCGCTGCATTCAGCACGCGACTGAAGATAAGCATCGGCAAGGTTTGGTCCACGCCGACAGGAGGCTGAGCCGAACCCGGTTCGGCACCAACGCCATTCGGCGACGGCGTCATTCGGCGGCAGCGGAATCGGAGAGCTTGATCAGAAACAGCCACGCGCTGATCACGCCGCCGACCAGTGCCGCGAGTTCGGCCGGTACCAGCAGGTAGACGCCCCACCTCACGTCGACCGCCGTCAACGCCCCTGCCACGGCGATCAGCACGATCGTCGTGCCGTTCGGGCCGACCCTCGCTACCACCCGGGCAATCGGGTCCTGATGAAACACCTTCTCCGCGCGCCCGTTCAAGACGAGCATGGCGGTTCCTCCGAGGACGGCGATCGTGGCGAGCTCCGAGCCGAGTAGCCAGCCGGGCTGGCTCGGAACGGTCAACACGACCGCGACGACCAGGGCCAGCACGAAAAGGGTCAGGGTCTGAGCGGCGCGGCTGCGCAGGTCCGGCGCACGCGAGATCGCATCGATCCGCAACGTCACCGCGACGAACAACAGTCCGACCAGCGCCGCGGCCGACCCACCGGTGACGACGGCGAACTCCGACCACCCGGCCATCGTGCTATCCCTTCGCCTCGGTCGCGCCCGGCATCAGCACCGCCGCGCCGTGCGTCCTGCGTCCCTCGAGATCGCGATGCGCCTGCGCCGCGTCCTCCAGCGGGTAGCGTTGACCCACCGTTGCGATGATCGACCCGTCGGCGATTGCTACGAGCAGTTCGTCAGCATGCCAGGCGAATTCGGCCCGGGTGCGGGTGAAGTGTGACCGCAGCGGCCGAGGGAGGTAGACCGACGCCGCCACGTTCAGGCGCTGCGGGTCGACGGGCGCCGGTAGTCGGGTGAGCCGCCTGGGTCGACACTCGCGTCGCTTACTGGAAATCGCGCGACCGCGAAGCCACCTTCATGTCGACGGGCCTCATCCGGTCGGCGATCACCGTGACCGCACCCGTCGCGTTCTGCACGATGCCGCGGATCACCAACGCCGACGCCGTCTGCGCCAACTTGCGATGGCGCGCCCACACCCCCTGCGAACACAGGACGTTGACCATCCCCGTCTCGTCCTCGAGGTTCATGAACGTCACCCCCTGCGCGGTCGCGGGCCGCTGCCGATGCGTCACCGCTCCGGCCACCAGCACCCGCGTGCCGTCCGGCACCGACAGCAGCTGGTCGGCGGGGACGACGCCCAGCTGATCCAAGTGCTCGCGCAGGAACTGGGTGGGATAACTGTCCGGTGAGATGCCGGTGGCCCAGACGTCGGCGGCCGCCAACTCCAACTCGGTCATACCGGGTAGGGCGGGCACGTGCGAGGACGAGCCGACCCCGGGCAACCGGTCAGGGCGCTGGGCGGAGGCGGCCCCGGCGGCCCACAGCGCCTCCCGTCGTACGGTGCCGAAACAGCCAAGCGCACCCGCGGTTGCCAACGCCTCGGTCTGCGGCACGGACAGCTGAACGCGGTAGGTCAGCTCGAGCAGATCAGCGAACGGCCCATTGGCCCTTCGGTCTTCGACGATTTGCTCGGCCAACTCCTCGCCGATGTGGCGGACACTGCCCAACCCCAGCCGAACCTCGGTACCCGAGTTCTCCAGCGTGGCGTGCGCCAGGCTGGCGTTCACGTCCGGCCCGTGCACGACTACTCCGTGCCGACGGGCGTCGGCCACCAGCGACTGCGGCGAGTAGAAACCCATCGGCTGCGCACGCAGCAGCGCCGCGCAGAATACCGCCGGATGATGCAGCTTGAACCACGACGAGTAGAACACCAGCGACGCGAAGCTCAGCGAATGACTCTCCGGGAAGCCGAAGTTGGCGAAGGCCTCCAGCTTCTCGTAGATCCGGTCGGCCACCTCGCCGGTGATGCCGTGCCGTGCGCACATCCCGTCGTAGAACCGGCCCCGCAGCCGGCGCATCTTCTCGGTTGACCGCTTGGAGCCCATCGCCCGGCGCAGCTGATCGGCCTCGGCGGCGGAGAACCCCGCACAGTCGACGGCCAGCTGCATGAGCTGTTCCTGAAACAGCGGTACGCCCAACGTCTTCCGCAGTGCCTGCTCCATCGACGGGTGGTCGTAGGTGACGGGCTCCTCGCCGTTGCGGCGCTTGATGTACGGATGGACGGACCCGCCCTGGATTGGTCCGGGCCGGATCAGCGCCACCTCGACCACCAGGTCATAGAACACCCGCGGCTTGAGCCTGGGAAGCGTGGCCATCTGCGCCCGTGACTCCACTTGGAACACTCCCACGGAGTCGGCGCGCTGCAACATCTCGTAGACCGCGGGCTCGCTCAAGTCGAGCTTCGACAGGTCGACGTCGATGCCCTTGTGCTCGGCGATGAGGTCGATGGCGTAGTGCAGCGCCGAGAGCATGCCTAGGCCCAACAGGTCGAACTTCACCAAACCGATTGCCGCGCAGTCATCCTTGTCCCACTGCAGCACGCTGCGGTTCTCCATGCGCGCCCACTCCACCGGGCACACGTCGGCGATGGGCCGATCGCAGATCACCATGCCGCCGGAGTGAATGCCCATGTGCCGCGGCAGGTCCTTGATCTGCAGCGCGAGCTCGATCACCGCCTCCGGGACGTCCTCGACGTCGGGCGAGTCGGCCAGCCCGTTCCACCGGCTGATCTGCTTGCTCCACGCATCCTGCTGCCCCTGGGAGAACCCCAGGGCGCGGGCCATGTCGCGGACCGCGCTGCGGCCGCGGTAGGTGATCACGTTGGCGACCTGTGCTGCGTAGTCGCGGCCGTAGCGTTCGTAGACGTACTGAATTGCGTTCTCGCGTAGATCCGATTCGATGTCGATGTCGATGTCGGGTGGACCGTCGCGGGCCGGGGACAGGAACCGCTCGAACAACAGGTCGTTGGCGATCGGGTCGACGTTGGTGACGCCCAACGCGTAGCAGACCGCCGAGTTGGCCGCCGAGCCCCTGCCCTGGGCAAGGATGCCGTTGTCCCGGCAGAACCGGGTGATGTCGTGGACCACCAGGAAGTAGCCCGGAAAGTTCAGTTGCGCAATGACCTTCAGTTCGTGTTCGCAGCTGGGCATACGCTCGCGACGCCCGCTCCGGCGGCCCGTACCGGTTGCGGGCACCGGTCATCACCAGGTGACGCAACCAACTGTCCTCGGTGTGCCCCTCGGGCACGTCGAACGGTGGCAGTTGCGGCGCGATGAGCGCCAGCCCGAATGCGCACTGCTCGCCGAGCTCCGCCGCGGCCGTCACCACCTCCGGGCAGTGCGCGAACATCCGGACCAGCTCGTCTCCCGAACGCAGGTGCGAACCACCCAGCGGCGCAAGCCAACCCGCCGCCTCGTCCATCGAGTTGCGTGCGCGGATGGCCCCCATGGCCATCGCCAACCGACCGCGGGACGGCTCGGCGAAGTGCGCCGCGGTAGTGGCGACGACGCCCACCCCGAATCGTGGAGCCAGCGCGGCCAGCGCGGCGTTGGCCTCGTCGTCGCGTGGGTGACCGTGCCGGGTCAGTTCGATGCTGACCCGGTCGGAACCGAAGCGGTCCACCAGATCGGCCAACGCCGCCTCGGCGGCTTCGGGGCCGCCTTGGGAAAGCGCTTGCCGCACATGGCCCTTACGACAGCCGGTGAGAACGTGCCAGTGCCCGCCTGCGGACTCGGTCAACCCGTCGAAGTCGTAGCGCGGCTTGCCCTTCTCCCCGCCGGCCAGGTGCGCCGCGGAGATCTGACGCGACAACCGACGGTAGCCCTCCGGGCCACGGGCAAGCACCAGGAGGTGGGGCCCGGGCGGATCGGGGTCCTCGGTGCGCGGTTTGTTGCCCAGCGAGAGCTCCGCACCGAACACCGTTGCGACGTCGAGCTCCTTGGCGGCCTCGGCGAACCGCACCACCCCGTACAACCCGTCGTGGTCGGTCAGCGCGATGGCGCGCAGGTCGAGCCGGGCGGCCTCCTCGACCAGTTCCTCGGGCGTACTTGCCCCGTCGAGGAAGCTGTACGCCGAATGCGCGTGCAGTTCGGCGTACGGCACCGACTTGAAGATCCGAGCGCCCCGACGTTCTTCAATCGGCTCGTATCTTCCGCGCTTGCGCGACCAGGCTGGACTGTCCCCGCCGTCAGCGTTCGGCTCGGGCAGCCGCGACCCGGCGCGTCGCGGCTTGCCGGTGAGCACGCGCTCCATCTCGCCCCAACTCGGCGGTCCGTTGTGCCAGCCCACGCGCCAATTATATCGAACAAATGTTCGATAAATCGAGCATTGTTGGACCCGAGGCCAAGAAGTCAGTTGTCGGCGGCCGATGATTCTCGTGCCTCGGAACAGTCAACACTGGAGAGCAGACCCAAAACTTCTGGAGGAACCGTGACCGACACGACCACCACCGCATCCGCCCTACCGCCCGTCGTCGACTACGACACGTGGCGCGCCGCTCTCGACGACCTTCGCCGGCGGGAGAAGGCCGCCACTCGCGAGCTCGACGCCATCGCCGCCCAACGCCGCCGACTGCCGATGGTGGAGATGCCGGATTACACGCTGATCGGCCCGGACGGGCCCGTCCGGCTGGTCGACGTGTTCGACGGCCGCTCGCAGCTCGTCGTCTACAACCACATGTGGTCGGACGGTGCGGCGTGGCAGTGCGGCGGGTGTACCGGTTTCACGTCGCAGTTCACCCGGCTGGAGTTCCTCGAGAACTACGACGCGCGGTTCGTCATCGTCACCAACGGCCCCATCGAGGAAGCGCTGGCCTACAAGGCCAAGGTCGGCAACAAGATGGACTGGTACTCGTCGTCGGAGAGCTCCTTCGGTGCCGATGTCGGCGCCCCACCCGGAGCGGGCTTCGCGGTCAACGTGTTCCTGCGCGTTGCTGATTCGGCTGGCGACACCGTCTACCGCACCTGGCACACCGACGGGCGTGGCACCGAACAACTCAGCCACAGCTTCGCCTTGATCGACCTTCTGCCCTGGGGCAGGCAAGAGGAATGGCAGGATTCCCCCGAGGGCTGGCCGAAGTCGCCGACGTACTCCAACTGGCTCGACTCCCCCGACATCGCACGCGCCTACGGACCCAAGGGAGCAGCGGAATGACCACGACCACGGATCAACGCTTCGTCGTCACCCGCACCGTCCCCGCCAGCCCCGCGCAGGTCTTCGCGGTGCTCACTGACCCGACTCGGCACAAGGACACCGAACCAGGCGACTGGGTCCGCGACGCGGTGGACACCGAGCCCATCACCGGGACCGGCCAGATCTTCGCGATGAACATGTACCTGGACTTCGCGGGTGGCCACTACGTGATGCACAACCTGGTCACGGACTTCGAGCAGGACCGCACCATCGCCTGGCTGCCTGGCCAGTTCGACGACGCGGGCCAGCACTCACCCGGCGGCTGGTGGTGGCGTTACGACCTGACCCCCAACGGGGACGGCACCGACGTCACCCTGACGTACGACTGGACCGACACGTCACAGGAGTTCCGCGACCAAGTCGGCGGAATGCCGCCATTCCCAGTCAAGTTCATCGAGGAGTCGCTCGCATCGTTGGAGCGCGCGGTTCGATAGCGCCGACATACCCGGCACGGTTGAGCCAAACTGCATAGATGTCCGTCACATTGCGCCGCCTCCTGGGCGTGCTGGTCGCGCTCGCGGTCGCCACCGCGCTCCTTCCGATGGCGCCCGCGTCGGCGCGGCACTATCCGTTCATGACGATCACGTTCGTGCGGCACGGGGAATCCGAGGCCAACGCGGCGGGCATCGTCGACACGGTGATACCGGGGGCGCCCCTCACCGCCGACGGCCGGTCGCAAGCGAAGCAGGTCGCGCAGTCCATCAGCGGTTCGTTCCCGGACAGCGTGTTCTCCTCGCCGCTGCTCCGAACCGAGCAGACCGCGCAGTACCTGGCCGACGAGGTCGGCGAACCCGTTCAGGTGCTTCCGGGGTTGCGTGAGATCGATGCGGGCATCTACGAAGGCCTGCCCGCGCACGACGCCAGTGGAATGTTCGACATCCTCGAGGGCTGGGTGTCTGGCGACCGCGGCGCCCGCATCCCTGGCTCCATCGACGGCAATGAATTCGATGCTCGCTTCGACGCGGCGGTGCAAGACATCTGGGATGGCGGGTATTCCAATCCCGTCGCCTACTCCCACGGCGGGGCCATCTGGGCGTGGACCATGATGAACGTGGACAACGCTCCAGTCGACTTGAAGCCTGACCTGGGAAACACCGATTACGTTGTGGTGCGAGGGAATCCGACTACGGGCTGGACACTGGTGGACTGGAATGGCCGGAGCTTCCAGTGAACGGCCCGGCGGCCTGACCTCGGAGCATTTCGTCGACCTTCTTTGCCCCGGTGTGGCCGGGAGCGACGCCCTCGACGAGCACGGCGATCGAGTCCGAATTGTTCACCCGCAACGGCAGGATGCGTTGATACTCGGCCGACTCGTACCACTGAACCGCGGCCGCTCTGTCGGGGAACCGGATGATCACCAGCGTGCCGCCACCCCATTCGCCTTCCCTGACGTCGACCTCACCGCCGTGCACGATGAACTCTCCGCCGAAAGGCGTTAGCGTGTCGTCGATTTCGCGCATGTAACGAATGATCTCGTCGCCGAAGACGACGTCGCGGAGGTAGGCCATCGCGTAGGTGGGGCAGGCGTCGGGCATGACTCCATCGTGACGCGCGCCGCCGGACAACGCCACTACCCAAGGGGTAACGGACCCGTCAGTCGAGGTACTCCACGGTGCCGTCGTCGAGCACCAGCCGGGAGTTCGAACCGTCGGCCTCGGCGGCCTCGGTGCGGAACACGGCGTGCCCCGGTTCGGTGCGCCAGACCGACGTCGTCAGCGTCTCGCCGGGGAACACCGGGGAGGTGAACCGCGCCCCGACGGCACGGATCTTGGTGGCGTCGCCGCCGCCGAGTTCGGCCACCAGCACGCGGCCCGCGACACCGTAGGTGCACAGCCCGTGCAGGATCGGCTTGGGGAACCCGGCGAGGGTCTGCGCGAACCACGGGTCGCTGTGCAGCGGGTTGCGGTCACCCGACAGCCGATAAATCAACGGCTGGTCCTCGGTGGTCGGCAGCGCCACCTTCGCGTCGGGCTCGCTGTCGGGGAAGGTGGGCGCAACGGGCCGCTCGCCCGGCTGCCCACCGAAGCCGCCCTCGCCGCGGATCACCGCCGTCGACACCGACTCCGCGACCACCTCGCCGGTCTCCGGATCGGTGCCCGTGCCCTTCAGCACCAGGATGGCGTTCTTGCCCTCACCCTTGTCCTGGATGTCGGCGACCTCGGAGGACACGTTGAGCTTGCCTGAAGGCGGCAACGGCCGCATGAGCCGGATCTGCTGGGAGCCGTGCAGCAGCATCGCCCAGTTGAAGTTGCCGACCTCCGCCGCGGCGCCCCAGGCCGGGCACGCGATGACGGCGTACGTCGGCAGCACCTGCTGTTCGATGTCGTGACTGTTCTCGGTGGTGAAGGCGAGATCGTTGGTGCCCGCGCCGACGCCGAGCGCGTACAGCAGGGTCTCGCGGTCAGTCCACTCGAACGGTTGCGGTGCGGTCTTGGCACCGATGGCGTTGGGGTTGATCGGCATTGGTCGCTCCGTTGCAGGCTTCGGCTGGGGTGGCTCTCGTCGGACGATAGCCGCCGCGACACTGGGTGCCGCAATCAGGTCACGCCTTGCTGACCACACCGGCGAGCGGCCAGTTGATCTTTGCCCCGCGCGGGGCGACCATGGCTCGCATGCGCTATGTCGTTACCGGCGGTACGGGGTTCATTGGTCGCCGCGTCGTCTCCGAGATCCTGGCGCGCCAGGGCGACCAGGAGGTGTGGGTGCTGGTGCGTCGCGAGTCACTCGCACGGTTCGAACGCCGTGCCGCCGAGTGGGGCGATCGCGTCAAACCACTGGTCGGCGACCTCACCGCCGCCGACCTCGGGCTCACCGACGCCACCATCTCCGAACTCGGCACCGTCGACCACGTTGTGCACTGCGGCGCGATCTACGACATCACCGCCGACGACGACGCTCAACGCGCAGCCAACGTCGATGGCACCCGGGCGGTGATCGAGCTCGCGATCCGGGTGAACGCCACCCTGCACCACGTGTCGTCGGTCGCCGTGGCGGGCGACTTCCCTGGCGAGTACACCGAGGACGACTTCGACGTCGCCCAGGAATTGCCCACGCCCTATCACCAGACCAAGTTCGAGGCCGAGCTGCTGGTGCGCTCGACGGCCGGGTTGCGCTACCGGATCTATCGGCCCGCGGTGGTCGTCGGGGATTCCCGAACTGGCGAGATGGACAAGGTCGACGGGCCGTACTACTTCTTCGGGATCCTCGCGAAACTGGCGCGGTTGCCCAAGATCACGCCGATCGTGCTGCCGGACACCGGACGCACCAACCTCGTCCCGGTCGACTACGTGGTCGGCGCGCTCACCGAATTGATGCACGTTGACGGTCGCGACGGGCAGACGTTTCACCTCACCGCGCCCAAGACCATCGGGCTGCGCGGCATCTACCGTGGCATCGCCCGGGAAGCCGGCCTACCGCCGCTACTCGGCACGTTGCCCGGTGCAGCCGCGGCGCCGTTCCTCAAGGTGACCGGACGGGCCAAGGTGCTGCGCAACATGGCGGCCACGCAACTCGGCATTCCCGCCGAAATCCTCGACGTCGTCGACCTCGCCCCGACGTTCACGTCCGACAATGCCGCAGAAGCGTTGCGGGGCAAGGGCATCAGCGTGCCCGAGTTCGCCGCGTACGCGCCGAAGCTGTGGCGGTACTGGGCCGAGCACCTCGACCCCGACCGGGCCCGTCGCGACGATGCCGCGGGTCCACTGGTCGGCCGCCACGTCATCATCACCGGCGCGTCCAGCGGTATCGGACGCGCGTCCGCGATCGCCGTCGCCGAACGGGGCGCGGTGGTGTTCGCGTTGGCCCGCAACGCCGCGGCGCTCGACGACCTGATCGCCGAAATCCGCGAATTCGGCGGCACCGCTTATGCATTCACGTGCGACGTGACCGACTCGACATCCGTGGAACACACCGTCAAGGACATCCTCGGCCAGTTCGGACACGTCGACTATCTGGTCAACAACGCCGGACGGTCGATCCGCAGGTCGGTCTCGGCGTCCACCGACCGGCTGCACGACTACGAACGCGTCATGGCGGTCAACTACTTCGGCGCGGTGCGCATGGTGCTCGCCTTGCTGCCACATTGGCGTGAGCGCCGGTTCGGACACGTCGTCAACGTGTCGAGTGCGGGCGTGCAGGCGAGCAGTCCCAAGTACAGCGCCTACATCCCCAGCAAGGCGGCGCTCGACGCGTTCGCCGAGGTGGTGGGCACCGAGACGCTGTCCGATCACATCACCTTCACCAGCATCCACATGCCGCTGGTCGAGACGCCGATGATCGCTCCGTCCCGACGGCTCAACCCGGTTCCGCCGATCAGTGCCGAGCACGCCGCGGCGATGGTGGTACGCGGCCTGGTCGAGAAGCCGGCCCGGATCGACACCCCGATGGGCACGCTCGCCGACGTCGGCACGTACTTCACGCCGAAGTTGTCGCGCCGCGTCCTGCATCAGCTGTACCTGGGCTACCCCGACTCAGCCGCGGCCCGCGGGGTCGAGCCCGCCGCTCCCACGCAGGACTCACCGACCCGGCGACCCAAGCGTCCAACTCGCACCGCGGCGGCGAATCTCCGGTTCCCCCGGGCACTCAAGAGGGCCGTCCGCCTGGTTCCCGGCGTGCACTGGTAACACTTACGCATGAGTGAAGCCATGCCCGTCTTCGCCGACGTGGACACCGGCGTGGACGATGCCATGGCGCTGGCGTATCTACTGGCCAGCGACGACGCAGAACTCGTCGGGGTGGCCTCGACGGCGGGCAACGTTCCGGTCGACCAGGTGTGCATCAACAACCTGGGGCTGCTCGCGCTGTGCGGTGCGCTCGACATCCCGGTGTCCAAGGGCTCCGATCGGCCGTTGGCTGCGCCGTTACGCACCGCCGAGGACACGCACGGCCCGAAGGGTCTCGGCTACGCGGAGCTCAACGACGGGGGCCGTGCGCTCACCGGGTTCGACGCGGCCGAGGCGTGGGTGCGCGCGGCGCACGACCGTCCCGGCCAGCTGATCGGACTGGTCACGGGTCCGCTCACCAATCTGGCATTGGCGATGCGTGCGGAGCCGGCGTTGCCCAGGCTGCTGCGACGGCTGGTGGTCATGGGTGGGGCGTTCGGCTATGGCGGCAACACCACACCCGTGGCCGAGTGGAACATCAGCGTCGACCCCGAGGCGGCAGCCGAGGTGTTCGCGGTGTGGAGTGCGGCGTGGGGACTGGGGGGCAGGAGCGAAGCGACCCGGGAATATACCCAGCCCCCGGCGCACCTGCCAATCATCTTGGGACTCAATCTGACCGAGCACGCGGCTATGACTCCGGCCATCTTGAGTCGGCTGGCGGCCGCGGCGAGTTCGGCGACGACACCCATGAGCGTGCTCGATGACAGGGGCACCAGATCGGTGGCGGCCAACCCGCTGATCCGCCTGTTCGAGGACGCCTTGCGGTTCTACTTCGAGTTCCACTTCGACCAGGGCGAGGGGTACCTGGCCCACCTGCACGATCCGCTCGCGGCAGCAGTCGCACTGGACCCCGACCTGGTGCGCTACAGGCAAGCCACCGTCGACGTCGAACTGATCGGCACCCTGACGCGCGGCATGACGGTGGCCGATTGGAGAGGGCACTGGGGCCGACCGCCCAATGCGCACATCGGCGTCGAGGTGAACCCGGAGACCTTCTTCGACCGGTTCATCGCTCGGGTCGGCCCGTTCGCCGCCCGCTTGTCCTGACTCTCGTGCCGCCCTGACTACTCGTACACCCCCTCGAGATACCACCTGCGCTGTCGGTAGCAGAGCAGCATGGCCCGGCCGCCACCGTCGAGTAGCACTTGCGCCCTGGCTGTCCGTCCGTACTTGGCTGAGCCGACTCCCCGGGTCGCTTCGCTCCCCCCTCCGGAACCTCTGGATCCCACCACCTTTCGTCGACGGGCCACGGTCCGGCCCACCAGCTCAGCTCGCCGGCGCGGATGGAGGTCGTAGAGCTGGAGGGCGTCAGGCGTGCGGGATCGGTGGAGAAGACCCCCCGACTGGTCACCCGCACCGGATTACCGTCGGCGTCGAGCAGGTCGACGGGATCGTCGAGCACCACGGTCGGCGACGGCTCGGGGAGCTGACCCGGCCAGGGCTGGCTCGGATCGGCCCGCGGCACCGGCTCGTCACCCAACGGCGTGAAGGTGATGCGTTCGGCGGGCCCACGGCCGCCACTGAGCACTGGCACTTGAACTGCCTCCGGTCCGAGGAGGCCTTGAACCCGCACCAAGGCCCGCCGGGCCCGCAGCCGGTCGTCATCGCCGGAGGACCCCCACAACGGCAGTTGCAGCGCCGCGGCCGACACCACCTCCACCGGATGCAGGCTCAGCGTGGTGATCGGCGCGGTGGGCCGGTCGTCTCTTCGCCGGTTGAGCCAGCCGTCGAGCTGCCACCGCACCCGATCGGCCGTGGCCTCCTCGGTCAGCGGTTCGGCACAGCGCCAAACCCGTTGTAGTTCCTCACCGTTGGCGGTGAAGGCGTGGATGGCCAGCCGGGTGCAACCGACCCCGGCCGCCTCCAGGCTGCGGTGCAGTTCCCCGGCCAGCGATCGTCCGGCGAACGCCGCGGCATCCACTCGGTCCACCGGAGGGTCGCAGCTCATCACGGCGTCGAGCTCCGGCGGCAGTTCCCGCCCTGACGGGCCCCGTGCGGGTTCCCCGCGGGCGAACCGGTGCGCGACGGTCGCGTCGGCCCCGAACCGGGAGGCCACGTCGGTTCGCGACAGCGCCGCGAACTGGCCCACAGTGCGGATACCCATGCGCCACAACAGATCTGCCAGGTCTGTTCGGCCGGGTGCGGCCAGGCTGGGTTCGGTGGCGAGCTGCCGGATCGACAGTGCCGACAGGAACGGCGCGTCCCCTCCCGGTTCGATGATGCGCCCCGCGCGAGCAGCGAACACCGCGGTGGGCAACTGGTCGGCGATGCCCACCTGACATTCGGCTCCAGCCGCGGCCACCGCATCGACGAGCCGTTCCGCGGCGGCCTGTTCCGACCCGAAGTAGCGGGCCACCCCACGCACCGACAACACGAGCAACCCCGGCCGCAGCACCTCGGCCCGCGGCACGACATCGTCAACCGCAGCCGTTACGACCTCGAAGTAGCGGGCGTCGCGCGCCGGATCGGCGGTGACGACGTGTAACTGCGGACAACGCGCCTGAGCCTCCCGGCGGCGCAACCCACGCCGCACGCCGACCGCACGGGCCGCCGCCGAACAGGCCACGACGCGGTTTGCCAGCGTGACCGCTACGGGGTCGGTCGCAGGCAAGTCCCCTGCGGCCGCTGCGGCAATCGCAGGCCAATCCATGCACCAGACGGCCAACACCCCGGCACCGTCGGATCGATCGGACACGTCATTCGCCCACTGCATGAACGGGACGGGCGAGCCTGCCCCGAGCCCGGGTGTCCAACCGCACCCGGCTGATCCGCCCGCACCCGGGGGTGGGCGGCCCGGCGCCCGCGCCGGTGACCTCGTAACCACAGACCCGAGCGTCCAGTCGGGTGGACGCTCCCGGCCAGTCGCCCCCGGTGACCAGCAGGGTGCACCCCTTCTGCCGAGCCCGCGCCGTCACCGCCCTGGCCCGAGTCGGTGGTATCGACCGCGCACCCAACCCGAGCACCACCAGGTCCATTCCGTCCATCAACACGGCGGCCACCTCGACCGGATCGAGCCCTGGGTCGGGGACGACCGCAAGCCGACTCAGGTCCGCCCCCATCTCGACGGCCGCCAGCAGCCCCATGTCAGGCTGGCCGACGATAGCTGCGTGCCCGCCCGCCGCGGTGATCGCGGCCACCATCTGCAACACCAACGACCGCGCCCCCGACAGCACCGCAACCGAACCGCGGGGCAACGCGCCCGGAAGCTGCCCGGCCAGCGATTCGGGGAGTGTCAGCAAAGTCTCCGAGTCGGGTAGCGCGGTTCCCGAGGGCGACGAGTAGGAGGTCCCGCGCCATGGCGAGCCCACTGATCCAGACGCCTTTCTGGACATCCAAGCCATCTTGCGGCGCAGGTGTTCTACCTGCTCAGCGCGGTTGGACCCATCCTGATCGAGGCTCATCGCCGCTGTCACAGCAGCACCTCCTACATCATCTGAACCACTGCACTATTCGAATGTTTGTTCGATACCATCAGTAAACACTCACCCTCCGACACCCGTCAAGCGTTAGCTCACCCCAACGGCTGGTCAGGGAGTACGCCGACTGCGAAATGGCTGTGCGTTGATCAGGGCCTTGAGCTAGAGTTCGATCACCAGGACCCGCTTCGGGATGGGGCTGGTGTACGACCCTGAACCACACAGCGGGGCGTGCGGAATCGCTTGCGATTCGCCGAAGACACGTGTTCGCTACTCGGGGATAGTTAGGACTGCAACATGAAGTCGAATCGTCTGGCTCGTCGTATCGCGGCGGCTGTAGGCGGTACCGCGATCGTCGCAATGATCGGTCTGACCGCGGCCTGCGGTGGCGGGGAGAAGGCTCCCGAAACGTCAACCACAACGCCGTCGTCGTCCGCCCCGCCGGTGTCCTCGACGGAGAAGTCGATCAACCCCACCGGTGGCAACCTGTTCACGCCTCCGGTCAAGGCTCCGCCGGCACCGACCGCCCCTCCTGGCGACAACTGACGTCGTGCTGTCCCGGGAGCCCTAGCGCCACGGCGTGACGGCTCCCGGGACACCGCGAGATCGTTTCTTGAGATGATTTGGCGGCCGTCGACAGTGATGGCGCGCGGTGGGCACACCACCCCCGTGCATTGGCTCCTGGTGTTGATCACGGCTGCGGTCCTGATACTTGCGTCAGATCTGCGAACCGCACCGGGCCCAGGCGCGCCCGCGGACATCGATGGACCATTCGCTTCGTTGCTCGCTGCCTCGACGGATCTCGGACCCGCGCGCGGCGAGCACGTCCAACTCACCGCCGCGCTCAAGGGCGGCACGCAACCGAACGGGTTGATCGGTTGGGCCGAAGAGCAGCACATGTCGGTCCGCTGGCGACCCGGTGACGACTGGGCAATCGTCGAGGGCACCCCGCATGACGTAGCGAACGCCTTCGCCGTCGAGATTCACGACTATCGCGGCAAGAAGGGGCAGGAGTTCTACGCGTCTCCCCAACAGCCCGAGGTGCCCCCGCAACTCCGCGACGAGGTCACCGAAGTCGGCCGAATCCTCAGTTACACACCGCATCACAGCTCGCAACCGCCATTCTTTCCACTGGAGGTCCCCGATCGCGGATTGAGCCCCAATGCATTGTTGACGACGTATAACGCCGCACAGCTCGCCAGGAGCGGCTTCACCGGCAAGGGCCAGACGATCGTGATCTTCGCGTTCGACGGGTTCGACCAGACCGACCTGGACACCTTCTCGACCTCGTTCGGTCTGCCCAAGTTCACCCCCACCGTCGTCGACGGCATGCCAGGCTCAGCCCGCGGCGAGTTGACGATGGATCTCGAAGTGGCCCATGCCATTGCCCCCGATGCGCAGAAGGTCGTGGTCAACGCCCGCCCGACCGTGGAGGGCGAGGGTGGGTACCAGAAGATCGGCCAGATGCTGGAGGACACCGACCGCCGGTATCCCGGTGCGGTGTGGAGCTTTTCGATCGGCTGGGGATGCGACAAGCTGATCACCGCCGCCGACCTCGCCCCGGTGCGGTCGGCACTGACGAACGCCTACGAGCACGGCACCTCGGCGTTCAACGCCAGTGGTGACCTGGCCGGCTTCGAGTGCAAGGGCGGCGACGACTGGGACGCTCCGCCCGGTCCGTCTGACATCGGACTCGACTCGGTGGCCTCACTTCCCGAGATGACCAACGTGGGCGGCACCACGCTGTCCACGGATGCGCAGGGCGTCTGGCTCTCCGAGCAGGCCTGGTTCGACGTCCCGTTGTCTCAAGGCACCGGCGGTGGAGTTTCAGCGCTGTTCGAGCTGCCGCCGTGGCAGCGTGGGGTCGCCGACAACGTTGCGCCCCAACGGAACAACGGCAACCGGTTGACGCCCGACATCTCCGCAGTCGCGGACCCGTTCACAGGCGTGAAGATCGTGCTCAACGGCCAGCCGGCGGTCGGCGGCGGCACGTCGCAGTCGGCACCCATCTGGGCTGCCCTGGCCGCCGTGATGAACGAGTACCTGATCGCCAACGGAGGCCGGCTGATCGGCGACCTCAACCCGCTGCTGTATCGCATCGCCGAAGGCGCTCCGCTGCCCGCCTTCCGCGACGTCACGCTCGGCGGCAACGCGGTCGACACCGCAGGCCCCGGCTACGACCTCGTCACCGGACTCGGAACCCCCGACGTCGACAACCTGGTGCACAACATCCTCATCTTCCAAAGGGCAACGCAATGAGCACCGACGACAACGACCCAGAAGCCAACGACGGCGCACGTCCAACCATGGAGTGTTCGGTGTGCGAGATGGACGTGCCCGCAGGCGAATTCTGCGGTTGGTGCGGATGCCAGCTCAACGAGGACGAGCGTAGCGGACCGAAGTGGTTGCGCATCAAGGCATTCAGCGCATCACCTGGCGAACACCTGTTGACTCCGAACATCGCCAGTTCGCTGTTCCCACACCTGCCACCGGCTTCCCGGATCGCCTTCCTACTGGGACTGGGACTGTTGTTGGTCGCCCTGATCGCCGCAACGCTCTTCCGGCTTCCGGGAGCACTGATCACCGTCGCGGCACTAGGGCTGCCCCTGCTGTTCCTGATGTATCTGCAGGAGGCCGACGTTCACCGCGACATCCCGTCCGGCACCCTGGTGCTGACGTCCGCACTGGGTATCGGCCTCGGCGTCGGTTGGGTGTTGCTGACCGGCGCGGCGGTCGCGAGTTCCTACGATCTGGCCCTCGGGGCCGGCATCAGCGGATTCCGACTGGTACGCAACGGGCTGGTCATACCCGTAGCTGGCCTGGTGCTGATGCTCGTCCCGGCGGCGTTGGTGCGGCTGTTCCGACCGGGTACGCGAGAGTCGTTGGACGGCTTCGCCCTCGGCGCGCTCGGCGCCCTGATGTTCACGGGTGCGGCGACGCTCACCCGACTGGCGCCCCAGTTCACCACAGGCATGGTCGCCAAGGCCCGGCCGATGGGGGGGCTGATGGTCGAGGCAGGCATCCGCGGGATCGCGGTGCCGCTCACTGCGGCGTGCGTGGGCGGACTCGTGGGAACGGCGCTGTGGTTCACCCGACCCGCCGACAGGAAGCAGAAGGGCCGCAAATACGTACGGCTGATGCTCGCCATCATGACGTTGGTGGTGATGGCGATGTACGCCGTGCTCGGTCTGGTGGACGTTGCGCGAGTGTCCCAATTCCTTCAGCTGGCAGTCCATCTCACGATCGCCGCCGTCGCGCTGCTGGCGTTGCGCGTGGGTCTGCACCTCGCGCTGCTGCACGAGGAGCATGACGAGATCCGCGAGGACGAGCCCATCCTGTGCCCGCACTGTGGTCACGTGGTCCCGGACATGGCGTTCTGCGTCGCATGCGGGGCATCCATCAGGGCTTCGTCGCGGTCGTCACGCCAAGCGCGCCGGGAGAATCGGCCGACCCTCACCGACCCGGGGGCGGAAACGCCATGACCACCCTCGTTCCCGGCCACACCTACTTCTCGGGCACGTACGCCGCGCCCGCCGTGAAGAAGACGTCGAACCGACGTCTCGTCGTCGTCTGGGTACTGGCCATCGCCGTCGTCGCCGCCGGACTGGTCATGCTGTCGGGGGCTCTCGAGAAACCATCCGCCCGGTACGTCTGCCCGCCCGACTGCGGCCGTCCGCCGATCGGTGAGCCGGTGACGGCAAACCCCCGGTTCACCTCCGCCGACGGGGCCTTCTCGGTGTCGTATCCCGCGGCCGGAGCGGCCTACAAGGTCACGACTGCCACCGACAGCGTCACTGCCAACCTGCTCGCCGGCGACGGCGGCACCATGCGGTTGTTCGGCCAGCCCGCTGCCGGGCGTACGCCGAAGGAGATCGCCACCGAGTTGGTGCACAAGACGTTCCCCGACACCAAGACCGCCTACGAGATCCCCAACGCCATGGTCGGCTACCAGCCGGGCTACGGCCTGGTCGCCGACTGTTGGCCACAGGGCGCGACGGCGAACTACTCGCGGATGCGCGTCATCGTCGTGGTAGCGGTGAAGGACGACCTCGCGCTGGTCGCGGGGGCGGCCGGTCCATATCACGAGTTCACCCCGGAGTTCGGCTCGGGCAAGCCGTCCGCCGCCAACCTGCAACTCGCCCTCGACATGGGCAAGTACGTCAACAGCTTCACCTGGCGCGGCGATCCCCTACGCTGATCACGTCATTCCCCGCCGACCATGGACTACCCCACGCTCCCAAGCGGTTTCGAGCGTCGCTCGAAGCCTTGGCGGTCGGCGGTTCGGTCACTCCCACTCGATGGTGCCGGGCGGCTTGCTCGTCACGTCGAGCACCACCCGGTTCACCTCGGGCACCTCGTTGGTGATGCGCGTCGAGATCCGTTCCAGCACTTCGTAGGGCACCCGCGTCCAGTCCGCCGTCATCGCGTCCTCGCTCGACACCGGCCGCAGCACGATCGGGTGGCCGTAGGTGCGGCCGTCACCCTGAACACCGACGGACCGGATGTCCGCCAGCAGCACCACCGGACACTGCCAGATCTGGTGATCAAGGCCGGCCGCGGTCAACTCCTCGCGGGCGATCGCGTCGGCGCGCCGCAGGGTGTCGAGCCGCCCCGCGGTAACCTCGCCGATGATCCGGATGCCGAGCCCAGGACCCGGAAATGGTTGGCGCGCAACGATCTCTTCGGGCAGCCCGAGTTCGCGTCCCACCGCGCGGACCTCGTCCTTGAACAGCAGCCGCAGCGGCTCGACGAGCTTGAACTTCAGGTCGTCCGGCAGGCCACCGACGTTGTGGTGGCTCTTGATGTTCGCCGCGCCCGCGCCTCCGCCCGACTCGACCACGTCGGGATACAACGTGCCCTGCACCAGGAACTCGACGTCAGAGCCGTCGCCTCCCACTTCGCCTTCGACGACGGACCGCACCGCACCCTCGAACGCGCGGATGAACTCCCGGCCGATGATCTTGCGCTTACCCTCGGGGTTGGTGACCCCAGACAGTGCCTCCAGGAACCGCTGCTCCGCGTCGACGGTGACCAGCTTGGCGCCCGTGGCGGCGACGAAGTCGCGCTGCACCTGACCCCGCTCCCCCGCCCGCAGCAGACCGTGGTCGACGAACACGCAGGTCAACCGGTTGCCGATGGCGCGCTGCACCAGCGCTGCGGCGACCGCGGAGTCCACCCCGCCGGAGAGTCCGCAGATGGCACGACCGTCGCCGACCTGGGCACGCACCTGCTCGACCAACGCGTCGGCGATGTTGGCGGCCGTCCACGTGGCGCCGATCCCGGCGAACTCGTGCAGGAAGCGGCTCAAAATCTGCTGGCCGTGCGGGGTGTGCAGCACCTCGGGGTGGTACTGCACGCCTGCCAGTCGGCGAGCGCGGTCCTCGAACGCAGCGACCGGCGCACCGGCACTGAGGGCGACGACGTCGAACCCCTCGGGCGCTTCGGTGACCGCGTCGCCGTGGCTCATCCACACCGGCTGAGTGGCCGGTAGATCGGAATGTAGCTGTCCGCCAGTCACTTTGAGCTCGGTGCGGCCGTACTCGCTGGTGCCGGTGCGCGCGACGGTGCCGCCGAGTGCCTGTGCCATCGCCTGGAAGCCGTAGCAGATGCCGAACACCGGCAGGCCGAGATCGAATAGTGCCGGGTCGAGCTGCGGGGCGCCATCGGCGTACACGCTGGCCGGGCCGCCGGACAGCACGATCGCCATCGGATCCTTGGCCTTGATCTCCTCGACGGTGGCGGTATGCGGGATGACCTCGGAGTACACCCGCGCCTCCCGGACCCGCCGCGCGATCAGCTGCGCATACTGCGCGCCGAAGTCGACCACCAACACCGGCCGGGGCGAGGACGACGACTGCGATTCCACGGCGTTGAGTCTAGTGGGGTTGGCCCTTGATGGTGGACACCCGACTGGTGGGACCGCTGGTTCCACGGGACAACGGTCTGTTGGTCATTGGGTGTGCTTGGATGCGCGGTCCCCAAGAACCCCGTGAAGGGCTGGTTTGACAGCCATAATGTCGACGTGCCGCAGAAGCCGTCGCCGATACCGCCTGCTAAGACGATCGGCGCGGTGATCGACTCGATTGATTCGATCATCGACTGGTCGACCACCGCCAAGAGCCGCCTCGGTTACTTCGCGGCGCTCTACAAACGGATCACTGCCGCCGTTCGCGTTGCGCTGAAGCAAGGAGCGTTTGAGGACGGGGCACGGATGGAACGCTTTGACGTCGCATTCGCCAATCGCTACTTCGCCGCACTCAACGGCCACTTCCACCCAGACACGCATCCCAAGCCGACGCATGCGTGGCAGGTCACATTCGATGCGGCAAGCCGCCGTGAGCCAATCATCTTGCAACACATGCTCGGTGGGGTGAACGCACACATCGGTCTCGATCTAGGGATCATTGCCCAGTCCATTGCTCCGGACGTGCAGTTACCCTCATTGCAGGAGGACTTCAATCGGATCAACGCCGTCCTCGGCAGCCAGGTGAACGGCGTCGTGGAAAGCATCAACGAACTGTCACCGGCCTTGGCCGATCTCTACACCGTGCTCCAGGACAACGAGATCAATCTGATCAACGAGACACTGAAGTCCTTCCGCGACAGCGCTTGGACGTTCGCGACGGTTCTGGCGCGCGAGCCCGATATCTTGCACCCCGGCACGATTCTGGCGCGGGATCTTCAGCTGGCACACCAGGGCGCGTTGATGTACAACCCACCGGTTCCGCTCAACACGGTCGTCAGCGCAATCGCCGCACGGGAGAGCCGGAACGTTGCGAGAAACATCAGAGCGCTGGACGAGATTGCGTCGACCCTGGCGCCCATCGAGACCACCATGTGAGCGCTCTTCGTCGAACCATCTATTCCAACAGTGTCGCGGTGAACCCGAAACCCAGTGAGAGCGAATCCTTCTGAGCTTCACCGGGAGGCGGATCGTATTTTCCCGCCGCGTTGCGCAGCCGGACATCATTGCGACCGAATCATTCAGGGCCACCGGGAAAGTCCACCGAAGGGATCAGATCCACCAACGGCGGCTTCACCCATCCCGCCGGTCGACACCCAATGAGAGGGCGATAGCCTGTGCGGCAATGAAAAGACTCCTCGTGGCCGCGGCCCTGGGCGGAGCCGCGCTTGCCGCGCGCCGCTATCTCTCGGTGCGCGATGCCCTGACTCAGGTACCCGCCGAATTCCGCAGTCCGTTGCTGCCGTTGGTCGCCACGGACACCACCGCGCGGTCGTTGCGGTTCGCCCGCCTGGTGTACCGCTTCAAAACGAGTTCGGGACCGGGTGTGACGGTGACGGAGCGGCGTGTCGGCACACCGTCAGTCCTCGTCACCATCACCCGTCCGACCGATCCCGGCGGCACCGGTCGCCCCGCCGTGCTCTACATCCACGGCGGCGGCATGGTTGTGGGCACCCCACAGGCCGAGGCCATCGGCATCGGGAGACTGGCCCGAGCACTCGACGCCGTGGTCGTCGCTCCCGACTACCGTCTGGCACCCGAGCATCCGTTCCCGGCCGCCCTGGACGACTGCATGGCGGCGCTGCGGTGGATGCGGGACAACGCCGACGAACTCGGCATCGACCCCGACCGGATCGCGGTCACCGGGTCCAGCGCGGGCGGTGGGCTGTCCGCAGCCGTCGCGCAGCGAGCCCATGACGAAGGCATCGCACTGCGCGCCCAAGCACTGGTCTACCCGATGCTCGATGACCGCACCGTGCTGCGCAACGACCAGAACGGCCGCGGCCGGTTCATGTGGACCCCTGCGTCAAACCGGTTCGGTTGGACCGCATACCTGGGCCGGGAACCCCGGATGTCGGATGCTCCCCAGTACGCCGCACCCGCCCGTCGTGAAGATCTGTCCGGTCTGGCCCCTGCGTGGGTCGGGGTGGGTGACCTCGACCTGCTCTACGACGAGTCGGTCGCCTACGCGAAGCGGCTCAGCGAGTGCGGCGTTCCGTGCGAACTCGTCTCGGTGCCGGGGATGTATCACGGCGCCGATGGGCTGGCCCAAAAGACACCGGCCATGCAGGACTTCCGGCACAGCGTGATGAACCACCTGCGAACCTACCTCTAGGACGTTATCTCCTTGGCGGGCAAGCGATTTCGGTGATCACGCCCCGGTGTTGACCGCTACGATAGGCGGCCGACGCAACGCTCCGGGGGCATCGGCGGGCACCACGGGATGTTCGGGCGGGATCGGCGCGAGCCGCTGATAGGGCTGGCCCTGCGCGGGCCGCTGGTCGCCCTGGTTCTTGTTCGGCCACAGCGACGCCGCGCGTTCGGCCTGGGCGGTGATGGATAGCGACGGGTTGACCCCGAGGTTCGCCGAAACGGCGGCACCGTCCATGACACTCAAGGTCGGATACCCGTACACCCGCTGGTACGGATCGATCACGCCGGTCTCGGGTCCGTCGCCGATCGCCGCCCCGCCGAGGAAGTGGGCGGTCAGCGGGATGTTGAACAGCTCGCCCCAGGTGCCGCCGGCGACCCCGTCGATCTTCTCGGCGATGCGCCGGGTGACCTCGTTGCCGGCGGGAATCCATGTCGGGTTCGGCTCGCCGTGGCCCTGCTTGCTGGTCATGCGGCGCATGCCCAGTTTGCCGCGCTTGGTGTAGGTGGTGATCGAGTTGTCCAGGTGCTGCATTACCAAGGCGATCATGGTGCGTTCGCTCCATTGCTTCGGGTTGAGCATCCGCAGCAGGTTCTTCGGGTCTTCACCGGCCTGATCCAGCAGTTGACGCCATCGCGGCACGTCCGTGCCCGCGGGTCCGGTGCCATCGGTCATCAGTGTCTGCAGCAGCCCCATCGCGTTGGAACCCTTGCCGTAGCGCACCGGCTCGACGTGGGTGTCGGCGGTCGGATGAATCGACGACGTGATGGCCACGCCGTGCGTGAGGTCGAGGTCATCGGACACCGCCATCCGGCCCGCACCGACGATCGACTCCGAATTGGTGCGGGTCAGTACGCCGAGCTTGTCGGACAACTTCGGCAACTTGCCCGCATCGCGCATCTTGAACAGCAACTTCTGCGTGCCGTACGTGCCGGCCGCCAAGATCAGGTAGCGCGCCGTGAACGTGCGCCTCCGCCTACGCAACTTGCCGCCGGTACGCGCGGTGTGGATCTGCCACAGCCCGTCTGGGCGCTGTTCGAACCCGGTGACCGTCGTCAGCGGATGTACTCGTGCGCCAGCCGATTCCGCTAATCCGAGGTAGTTCTTGACCAAAGTGTTCTTGGCACCGAACCGGCAACCCGTCATGCACGAACCACATTCCAGACAACCGGTGCGCGCCGGACCCGCGCCGCCGAAGTACGGGTCGGGGACGGTCTTGCCCGGGGTCTTCTCGCCGTCGGCGCCGAAGAACACGCCGACCGGCGTGGGCACGAACGTGTCGCCCACACCCATGTCGTCGGCGACCTCCTTCATGATCCGGTCCGCGTCGGTGAAGGTCGGGTTCGTCACGACGCCGAGCATCCGCTGCGCCTGGTCGTAGTGCGGCATGAGCTCGGCGCGCCAGTCGGTGATGTGCTTCCACTGCGGATCGTTGAAGAACGGCTCCGGCGGCACGTACAGCGTGTTGGCGTAGTTGAGCGAGCCGCCGCCCACGCCAGCACCAGCCAGGATCATTACGTTGCGTAGCAGGTGGATGCGCTGAATTCCGTACATCCCGAACTGCGGTGCCCAAAGGAACTTGCGCAGGTTCCACGAGGTCTTGGCGAACTCGTCGTCGGCGTACCGTCGGCCTGCTTCGAGCACGCCGACGCGGTATCCCTTTTCGGTCAGCCGCAGCGCGCTGACACTGCCGCCGAACCCCGAGCCGATGATCAGAACGTCGTAGTCAGGCTCCATCGCTCGATTATGAACTTACCGACGGGTAACTACCAGAGAGTCGAGCCTAAGTGAGGGTCTCTACACCGGCGCGCCCAGATCGACGTCAGGGCTGCCGCCGGATTCAACTCACGACCCTGGTGCAGAACTCGGCGAAGGACTCAGGAGCCTACGGCCAGCCCGACCTTCTGGAACTCCTTGAGGTCGCAGTAACCAGCCTTGGCCATCGATCGGCGCAGCCCCCCGACCAGGTTGAGCGACCCGAAGGGGTCGTCGGACGGACCGGCGAGGACCTGCGCGAGCGACGGGCGCTCGCCGAGCGCGACTTGCAGGAGCGCGCCGCGCGGCAGCGACGGGTGCGCGGCCGCCGACGGCCAGAACCAACCGCCGCCCATCGCCTCGGCCGACACTGCCAGCGGCGTGCCAAGCACGACGGCGTCGGCACCGCATGCGATGGCCTTGGCCAGCTCGCCGGACGTATGGATGTCGCCGTCGGCCAACACGTGGACGTAGCGGCCGCCGGTCTCGTCGAGGTACTCGCGACGAGCCGCCGCCGCATCGGCGATGGCGGTGGCCATCGGCACGCTGATGCCGAGTACTTCGTCGCTGGTGGTGACGCCGGACGTCGACCCGTAGCCGACGATCACCCCGGCCGCGCCGGTGCGCATCAGGTGCAGCGCGGTGCGGTGGTCGAGCACACCGCCCGCGACCACCGGGATGTCGAGCTCGGAGATGAAGGTCTTGAGGTTGAGCGGTTCGCCGTCCTGTGCGACGCGCTCGGCGGAGATGATGCTGCCCTGGATGACGAGCAGATCGATGCCCGCCGCAACCAGCGCGGGGGTCAGGTCCTGGGCGTTCTGCGGGCTGACCCGGACGGCGGTGGTGACCCCGGCATCGCGGATGCGCGCAACGGCTGCGCCGAGCAACTCCGGATCCAGCGGTGCCGCGTGCAGCTGCTGCAGCAGCCGGATCGCGGTGGACGGCTCGGGTTCCTTCTCCGCGGCCTCGATGACCTCGGCGATCTTGGTATCGACATCGGCGTGCCTGCCGATGAGCCCCTCTCCGTTGAGCACGCCGAGCCCGCCGAGCCTGCCCAATTCGACGGCGAACTCGGGCGACACCAACGCGTCGGTGGGGTGCGCGACGACGGGGATCTCGAAGCGGTACGCGTCGAGTTGCCAGGCCGTCGACACGTCCTGGGAGGACCGGGTCCTCCGCGACGGAACGATGTTGATGTCGTCGAGTTCGTATGTCCGGCGGGCGGTTCTACCCATGCCGATTTCGACCATGTCACGCATGCGGCTGTGTCATCTCCTCTTCGCGCGAGCGCTCATCGGCCGCTCCCTAACGGGCGTAGTAGTTGGGCGCTTCGACGGTCATCGTGATGTCGTGCGGATGACTCTCCTTGAGCCCGGCGGCGGTGATCTGCACGAACTGCGCCTGCTGCAACTGCTCGATGGTGGCCGCGCCGGTGTATCCCATCGCGGCGCGCAGCCCGCCGGTCAGCTGATGGATCACAGTCGACAGCGGCCCCCGGAACGGAACCCGACCCTCGATGCCTTCGGGCACCAGCTTGTCCTCGGAGAGCACGTCGTCCTGGAAGTAGCGGTCCTTCGAGTAGCTCCGTCCGGTACCTCCCGCCGCGCCGCGGCCCTGCATGGCGCCCAGTGATCCCATGCCACGATAGCTCTTGAACTGCTTGCCGTTGACGAAGATCAGCTCGCCCGGCGCCTCGGCCGTGCCGGCCAGCAGCGACCCCAGCATGGTGGCAGACGCGCCTGCGGCGAGGGCTTTGGCGATGTCCCCGGAGTACTGCAATCCGCCGTCCGCGATCACTGGAACGCCGGCTGGCGCGCAAGCCGCCACGGCCTCCAGGATCGCCGTGATCTGCGGCGCGCCTACGCCGGCCACCACGCGCGTGGTGCAGATCGACCCGGGCCCCACGCCGACCTTGACCGCGTCGGCTCCGGCCTCGACCAGGGCGGCCGCCGCGGCGCGGGTCGCGATATTGCCGCCGATGACGTCGACGCGTCCGGCTGCCATCGTCTTAACCCAGGACACCATGTCCAGCACGCCGCGGTTGTGCGCGTGCGCAGTGTCTACGACGAGCACGTCGACACCCGCATCGACGAGCGTCATCGCCCGCTCCCGGGCATCGCCGCCGACGCCGACCGCCGCCCCGACGAGCAGCCGGCCATCACTGTCCTTGGTGGCCAGCGGGAACTGCTCGGTCTTCACGAAGTCCTTGACCGTGATGAGCCCGGTCAGCCTGCCGTGCCCGTCGACGATCGGCAGCTTCTCGATCTTGTGGCGGCGCAACAGCCCCAATGCCGCTTCGGCCGAGACACCCGCCTGCGCGGTGACGAGCGGCGCCTTGGTCATGACCTCGGAGACCGGCTTGTTCATGTCGACTTCGAAGCGCATGTCGCGGTTGGTGATGATGCCGACGAGCTGCCCATCTGGATCCACTACCGGTAGGCCCGAGATCCGGAAGCGCGCACACATCGCGTCGACTTCGGCCAGGGTGTTGTTGGGCGAGCAGGTCACGGGATCGGTGACCATGCCGGCCTCCGAGCGCTTGACGGTCTCGACCTGGCCGGCCTGTTCGGCCACCGGGAGGTTGCGATGCAGCACGCCCATCCCGCCTGCGCGGGCGATCGCGATGGCCATCCGCGACTCGGTGACGGTGTCCATCGCCGAGCTCACCAACGGCACCTTCAGCCGGATCCGCTTGGTTAGTTGACTGGACGTGTCAGCGTTGGCCGGGACCACGTCGGACGCGGCAGGCAACAGAAGGACGTCGTCGAACGTCAGCCCGAGCATTGCAACCTTGGTCGGATCGTCGCCACCGGTGGGCACCGGAACGGCGACGGGAAGGCTGCTTTCAGCGATCGACATGGGTGGGGCCTCCGGTAAGGCACGGGACGTAGAGTCTGAGGTATCCATCCTATCTGGACGGACCCCGATGTCTGGTCGCCCCACCACGGTTCGATGTCGCTCGCGAAACGACGAAAACCACGCCGGAACGGCGTGGACGGCTGGCGCGATGCCCGGGGCCCTGCGTAGGGTGGAGCCGTGCGCGACCACCTGCCGCCGGGTTTGCCTCCCGACCCGTTCGCCGATGACCCGTGTGATCCGTCGGCGGCCCTGGACGCACTCGAACCGGGCCAGCCGCTCGACCCCCAGGAACGCGTCGCCGTCGAGGCCGATCTAGGCGACTTGGCCGTCTATGAAGCCCTTTTGGCGCACAAGGGGATCCGCGGCCTGGTGGTGTGCTGCGACGAATGCCAGCAGGACCACTATCACGACTGGGACATGCTGCGCGCCAACCTGCTGCAGTTGCTGGTGGACGGCACCGTCCGGCCCCACGAGCCGGCCTACGATCCGGAACCCGAAGCCTACGTGACCTGGGATTACTGCCGGGGCTACGCCGACGCGTCGCTCAATGAGGCCACCTCGGAGTCCGACGGGTATCGCTGACGGCGCAATGCGCTCAGCGCGGCGGAATGACCGTCGTCGTCGTCACTGCCTGTTCTTCGCTCGGACGCTTCGGCGCGGTGGTCGTGGATGCCGTCGGCTCGACCTCACTTGACGCGACGGACGGCCTCGAGCTGGGTGATCCGGCCGCCGGCGGCGTCGACGCGCTGGGCGAGCTCGGCGCCAGTTGTGGCTGCCGAGGCGGTGGCTCGCTCGCGGACGGGGCTGCCTGAGTGACCGTGGAGGTTGGCGGGGCGACGACCTGCGGCGCGGGTGCCATCGGCGGTACCGACGTCGCCTCCGCAGCCGGCGACTTGGTGGTGGTGGTCGTGGTCGTCGTGGTGGTCGGTGTGGTCGTCGTGGTGGTCGGTGTGGTCGTCGTGGTGGTGGTGGTCGTCGACGTGGTGGTCGACGACGGCGTGGTCGTCGGCGCCGACGTCGTCGTCGTACTCGACAGTGGCGGAGGCGACACGATCTCGGGACCCGGCGTCTCGGACGCCGTGGTCTCCGACGCCGTCGTCTCGGTCGTGGTCTCCGACGTCGTGGTCTCGGACGTCGTGGACGTGGTCGACGTGGTCTCGGACGTCGTGGGCGTGGACGTAGTGGTGTCGACCTCGAGAACCGGCACCGGCAGCAGCGTCAGCGGCGAGTCCGGAAGAACGGGCAACGGCTCACCCGGCGGCGGCAGCGTCGCGGCGGGGTCCTGCTCGACGACCTTGTACGTCAACGCATTCCACTGCTCGATCAGATCGTGCTTGTCTTCGACCGCATCGACGCTCTGCACGGTGGTGCTCAGCGCGACGAGCTTGTCCTGCGCCTGCTCCCACTGCCCCTGGTCGATCAGCTGCTGCACTTGTTGCAATTCCGCCGACGCAAGCGCGACTTGATCGTCACGCACCTGCTGCTGACCGAACAGCGTGGTGCGTATCCCATAGAAGGCGTCCCCGGGACCCGAACCGAGCACGGCCGCGCCGAATCCGCCAAAGCACAGCAGCGCCGCAGCAACGGACCCAACGAGGGCGAACGACGTGCGGCTGCGTTTCCGGCTCGTGAGGCCACCGCGCAGCGCGGCCGCTGCGTCACGGGTGGTCACCGGCACGGTAACCGGCGCGTCGCGGATCTCGTCACGCCAGTCCGCCAGCAGGAATGAGAGTTCCGCCTCTGCATGATCGGTGGAGTACGCCGTCTCCTTGGAGCCGAGCGCATCGAAGAATTGATCGACGCGGTTGATGTCGTTGAGCGAGGGATCTCCGCCCTTGGAAGTCCAGCGATCGAAATCAGGCATCGCCGTCCCTCCTTCCAACGAGTTCGGCCTTCAGCCGCGTCAGCGCACGGTGCTGCGCGACGCGGACCGCGCCGGCGGTGCTGCCGACCGCCTCGGCGGTCTCCTCGGCGCTCATCCCGACCACAACGCGAAGGATGACGATCTCGCGCTGCTTCTCGGGCAGCACAGCCAGAAGTTTGTCCATGCGGGCGGCGGCGTCGGAGTCCATCGCCAGCTGTTCGGGCCCCGGATCCCCCGAGGGACGGTCCGGGAGGGTGTCTGTGGAATCGGACTGGTTTCGTCCCATGGCGCGGAATGCGTCGGCAACCTTGTGGGCGGCGATGCCGTAGACAAAGGCCAGGAACGGTCGTCCCTGATCCTTGTAGCGCGGCAGCGCCGTGATGGCGGCCAAGCACACCTCCTGAGCAACGTCGTCTGCTGACAACCCGCTTCGCTCCGCAGTGCCGATCCTCGCCCGGCAATAGCGGAGGACGATCGGCCGGATGGTTCCCAGCACCTTCTGAAGCGCATCCCGATCACCAGCCACTGCCCTAGCAACGACATCATCGAGACCATCTCCCGAAATTGTCATCGTGGGCAGCATCTCCAGTGTTACGGATGGGACACAGCCCAAGTGGATGTGTCAGCTCAGACTAATGATCCTGCTGTGGCGCCCGGAATCAGCGATCCGACCACACGCCGCCGCGGGCACGCACGATGCCGGTGCAATCGGCGCGCAGGGCGGCGATCCCGTCGCGAGTGTGCGAGGCGCTGCCGATGTCGGCGAGCAGACACGCCAAAGCCCAGGTCAACGGCACCAAACCGTGTCGCTCTGCGGTCTCCAACGCGGTGTCGGCGACTTGCCGCGAGCGCTCGGTTGATCCGGTGCAACACAGCGCTGCGGCAAGCACCACGTCGGACTTCACGGCGTGTCGGGCCGAGGCCATCTTGGCGGCGAGCGCCACGGCGCGCTCGGCGTGCCCGACTGCGGCGGATCCCTGCCCGGTCACCATCGCCAGCTCCGCGCTCACCCACCCGAGTCGCACCCGCAAGCGCGCAGAGGCGTGCGCGTTGACCATCTCCTGCGCGCGCGCCAACAACCGGGCCGAGAGCGGGAAGCGGCCGACTCCGAGGGCGTCCGCGGCCAACCCGATCAACGCATCGGCCCGTGCGTCGGCGTCGGAGCCGGCAAGTGCAAGGGCACGGCCGTCCCAGGCGCGCGCGTCGTCGTGCCATCCAAGTTGGCGCAGGAACGATGCCCTCGTACTCAATGCGAGCGACGGAAGCGGACCGCCATCAGGGTCCCGGCAGACGGCCTCCAGCTCGGCCAGCGCGACGGCGTACCGGCCCTGACCACCAGCGCCGACCGCGCGTTGCCAGTGCTCTTCGGCGGTGCTCGCCGACGGCAGTGGCCAACGACCAGGGTGCGCGCCGAACGCGACGTCCGCCAACGTGTTCATCGAACGGCGACGATATCAACAGGGAAAATCACGACCGCGGAAACCCGATACCGGCGGGCACGGATACCGAAAATGTTGCCAACACAACTTTGGTTAACAGTTCGTGTTGGTCATGTTAACGGGATGTCAACGGCCTACTGAGCGCTAGAAAAGATGAACGTAACTCCGATTACGACGAACAGCGGAAACGCAAAATGGGGTCCTGCGGTGCGCGTTTCGTGATCACCTTCCACGTTGGGCGCGGGTCGCAATGATGAACGTGACGTAAATTCTCACGCTGCGGTTATGCCCTTGAGCACACGTGTCGGCTATTGACTCGATTTCGTGAGCCCTTCTACGTTGTGTTCACGAGTAGTCATCGGCGACTTGGCTCGTGTCGGTTCCACGACTCACGCGCTCCCCTGGTTCCACGTCGAGGGGTGTGTAGAGAGGGGTTTACCCAATGCCACAGCCGCAGCAGCTACCCGGACCCAATGCCGACATATGGGATTGGCAGATGCAAGGCCTTTGCCGAGGTGTCGATTCGTCGATGTTCTTCCACCCGGATGGGGAACGCGGCCGAGCCCGCGCCCAGCGGGAAATGCGGGCCAAGGAGATGTGCCGGAGTTGTCCGGTGGTCGCCCAGTGCCGTTCCCACGCGCTCGCCGTCGGCGAGCCGTACGGCATCTGGGGAGGGCTGTCCGAGTCCGAACGCGAACTGTTGCTCAAGCGGGGCATCCGCCGTACCGCCTGACCGGAAACGCACGAAGGGCCCATCCCCGGTTCGGGGATGGGCCCCTTGCGCACCCGTCGTTCCGCTACGCGCGGAGTAGTTCGAGCAAAGAGGTTGACTGTCTGCCGCAAACCAGTTCACGGGCTTGTCTCGGACACGAATTGCACGGGGTGCCCGCTGGGGAGTGTCAAAATGAGTGTCTGACGCGAATACCACACGACGAACGAAATACCATGTGCACCATGGATTCTCAACCGACCCATCCCGGGCCCTCAGAACGACGCGCCCTGAGTCGAATCGAGAAGATCAATCAGACCTGGCGGATATTTCGTAGCCGAGCGTCAGGTCGTAACCGCGATAGCCGGGCATGGGATTGACTTCGAGGCAATACATCTCGCCGTCGATTCGAGATCGCACGAAGTCAATTCCCGAGATCGTCAAGCCCAGCGAAGCCGTCACGTCGACGCACAGCCATCGACGGGTCGGACCGCAAGGGATCGTGCTAATCGATGCTGTTCTTCGGAGCCGCGCTGGCCGATGCGCGCAGGGCGTCGAGCGCCGCAGCCGATTCGCTGCCCGGCTCGGCACGATAGGTCAGCAGGTGCTGCCCGCCAGAGTGCGGGATGTTGAACCGATTGCTGCGCAGATACAAATCACCAACGTTTGGGTGGCGCATATGGACGATGCCCGACCGGTAACCCACGTCTGCGCGTGCCCACAGCTCACGGAATCGCTCACTCACGGCGGACAATTCGTCAATCAGCAACCGTAGACGTGGATCATCCGGATCGCTGACCGCCGCTTCGCGCAACCCACTTACGACGACATCGGTCGCTTCATCCCAATCCACGTAGAGGTCGCGGGCGGCAGCATCCAAGAGCCGCCAGCGCAGAAAGTTCTGGCCGGGGGCAAAACCCGGCGACAGTGCACGAGCGGTCGAATTCGCAGCCAGCACATCGAGACATCTGCTGGCCACGATCGCTGGCATCGCAAACTGTTCGATCAGCTCCGCGCTGCCGTCGGCGGCGGCCTCGGCACTCCCGTGATCCCGACGGCTACTCGTCGGACTGGCCAGCTGATGCAGATACTCGGTCGCCTTGACGTCCAGCTGCAACGCCCGCGCAAGCGCGTCGAGGACCTGAGCGGACGGATTCTTGTCGCGGCCCTGCTCGAGCCGCAGGTAATAGTCGGAGCTGACACCCGCCAGCGTCGCCAATTCCTCGCGTCGCAGGCCCTGAACACGTCGTCGCGGACCAGGGACCAGTCCGACGTCTTCGGGTCGGACCTGTCCGCGCCGCGCCCGAAGGTAGTCACCGAGGGCGTTGCTGTTTGCCGCCACCGCACAAGCCTAAGGCTGTCCCTCCCAACACCAGGGTCAATGCGGTTTCCCCTTCTCGGATGCAGTGCGCACATCGTCGATGTTGTGCCGCTTGCAGGCATATGGAAGGAGCCGAGATGGTTCAAAGACGAAATGTCGAGTTCGCCGCCGAGGACGACGTAATCCTGCGGGGCTGGTTGTTCGTACCCGACGGCCCCGGTCCGCATCCGGCCATCACGATGGCCCACGGGTTCGCCGGTGTGAAGGAGCACGGTCTTGAGCGATTCGCCCAGGTGTTCGCCGCCGCTGGATTTGTGGTGCTGGTGCACGACCACCGCGGCTTCGGCGCTAGCGGCGGATCGCGGCGCTACGACATCGACCCGTGGGTGCAGATCGCCGACTGGCGTCGGGCGATCTCCTTTCTCGAGAGCCAACCCTTCGTAGACGCCGACCGGATCGGGCTGTGGGGCAGCAGTTATGCCGGTGGCCACGCGATCGTGTTGGGGGCCACCGACCGGCGGTTGCGCGCGGTTGTCGCCCAGGTGCCCACCATCAGCGGGTATCAGCAGAGCCTGCGACGCGTCGCCCCCGACCAGGTGCCCGCGTTGGAGGCGGCCTTCGCCGACGACGAACGTCAGCAGTTTCACGGCGCGCCACCGGCCACCCAAGCCGTTGTGAGCGACGACCTCTCGGTGCCCGCCGCCTATCGCGCGCCCGACGCGATCGCGTTCTACACCCAGCCGGTCTCCGAAGGCGTTTGGGACAACGTCGTCACGCTGCGCTCGACCCGTGCGGCGCGCATGTACGAGCCGGGAACCTGGGTCGCGCGGGTCTCCCCGACGCCCCTGCTCATGGTCGTGGGTCTGCACGACACCATCACCCTTACCGACCTGGCGCTCGGCGCCTACGAAGCGGCTTTGCAGCCCAAGAAGCTGGTCACCATCGACGGCGGCCACTTCGACCCGTACCTGACGCGCTTCGCCGAAGCAAGCAGCGCCGCGGTCGCATGGTTCACCGAACACCTCAACACACCCGTAAACCCCTTGGCACAAACGGACTCGAAAGGAATACGACATGTCTGAGCTGCACTACGAGGTGCTGGTAAACGATGGCTTGCGACGCCACCGCGAGCAGACTCTGCCCGACGGCAGCCCGATCATCTCCTCGCCGATCGCCTCCACGTTGATCTACGGCGACGACGACGCCGTCCTCGTCGATCCGCCGTTCACCTACGAGCAGGTGAGCCGCGTCGGTGACTGGATCGAGCGCTCCGGTAAGCATCTGACGGCCGTCTACGCAACGCACGGACACGGTGACCACTGGTTCGGCACCGACCTTCTGCTGCAACGCTTTCCGGATGCGGTCGCCTATGCGACCAACGGCACGATCACGATGATGCATCAGCAAGGGACCGTCGGCCGTGCCGAGGTGTGGGACGTCGACTTCCCCGGCCAGATTCCCCCCAGCCCCGTGAACTATCGAACCATTCCCGTCGACGGGATCAACCTGGAAGGTCACCTGCTGGTGGCCGTCGAGGTCGGTCATACCGACACCGACGACACCACGGTGCTTTACGTCCCTTCCATCGGCCTGGTCGTCGCGGGCGACGTCGCATACAACGGCGTGCATCAATATCTGCTCGAAAGCGCTCACGGTGGGGTCGAGGAATGGCTGGCCGCGCTCGACAAGGTTGCGGCGCTGAAGCCCCGTGCCGTCGTGGCCGGCCACAAGAACAAGGACCTGCCCGACGATCCGGCCATCCTGGACCGGACTCGCGACTACCTGCTGAACGCCCGCCGACTGCTCGCCGAAAAGCTCAGTCCCCGCGAATATTTCGACGAGATGACATCGCTGTACCCGGATCGACTCAATGTGGGGCCGGTCTGGTACACCGCAGTGTCGCTGCTGTCGGAGCCACGCAGCGAATCCTCGGTTCGTGACGAGGTCGCGCACTGGTTCTTCGACGACTACCTGACCACCTGGATTGGCGTCGGCGCCGGAACGATCAAACGTGGGCCCGAGTTCATCCTCGACTACTGGTCCGCTCCCCTGAACTGGAGCGAAGACCAGGGCAGTCGGTGGATTCTGGAGCCTGCCGACGTGGTGGCGGTGCTGCAGCAGTTGCAGACTCGATTGCGGAACGAGGGCTACGCACACACCGCGGTGCCCGACCAGAAGGTGACGGTCTATCACGACAACGGTGCGGCGATCGAAGTGATCTGGTCACGTCAGCGCGCCGACGGCAGCGAGATCGAACGAATTGCGGCGCATTTCGAGGTGGCGCGCGGGCAACACGGATGGCGAATTCTCGGCATCCAGGCCGCACCGACCACCAGTGACTCACTCAAAACCGCATGGCTGCAAGCAGTTTGACCAACCCCAACCCTGGACAAAGGAGACAACAATGATCATCGACACCGCGGATCTCGACCCGACCTCGAGTTACAAACTTCTCATCGGGAGCGTACTGCCCCGCGCGATCGCCTGGGTCAGCACCAGCTCGCCCTCCGGGGTCGGCAATATCGCACCGGTATCGTTCTTCACCGTCGTCGGCAGATTCCCGCCGGTTCTGTCTATCACCCTGCAGCCGCGGTCGGACGGGGTGACCCTCAAGGACACCTTCGTCAACATCCGCGACACAGGTGAATTCGTCGTGAACATCGCGTCGATCGCGCAGGCAGACGCCGTACACCGTTCGGCCTACGAATTCGGCAGCGATGTCGATGAATTCGATGCGCTCGGGTTGGAAAAGGCTGCATCCGAGGTTATTTCGGTTCCCCGTATAGCCGATGCTCCGATCTCATTCGAGTGCGTCGTCGATCGCATCATTCCGATGCCGCCACTGCCCGACCACGTGGTCTGGGGACGGGTGAAGCGCATCCACGTGCGCGACGACCTGTACCTGTCCCGCGGGCGCATCGACGTCGGCGCCCTCGGTGCGTTCGGTCGACTTGCCGGCGAGTACACCCTGGTCAACAACATCTTCACCACACCGCTGCCTGACGAGCTGCTAGAACAGGTCGGCTCCCAGCGTGCCGCCCGGCTCGATGGACATGCCACAGATTACTCACCCGTCGATACCGCCGAATGGTCACCGTCGGGCGCCACGAAGGCGATCGCGAAATGACGCAGTCACTCAACGGGTTCCGCATCATCCGTACGCCGCCGGACACGGCAGGTGCCCCCACCGTCCTATTGATCCACGGCTTCCTCGACGATGCGTCGGTGTGGGACGGCCTGGTCGATTCCCTGGCGGGTGAGGTCGGCGCCGTGCGCTACGACCTGCCCGGGTTCGGCACGCGCAGCGGATCAGTCGCCGATGCGTGCAACACGACGCTGGAGTCCCTCGCCGCCGAGGCTGGCGAGATCCTCGAGGGAATCGACGGGCCGGTGATCGTGGTCGGCCAGAGCCTCGGCACTCAGGTCGCCGAGCTGGTCGCAGCCCAGCATTCGGACCGAGTTCGCGGACTGGTGCTACTCACCCCGGTACCGCTGGGTGGTACACGGCTGCCCGACGAGGTGGTCGCTCCGTTCGGCGCCCTCGGCGGTGACCGCGTTTCACAGCGCCTCCTGCGCGCCGAACTATCGCCCCACCTCAGCGAAGACGAGCTTGACCGGCTCACCGACGTCGGCGCCGTTGTCGCAGCCGATGTCACCGCCCACTACGTCGACGTATGGAACAACGGGGTGCGAAACTCCACCGCGACGAGCGCATTCGGCGGCTCAGTACTCATCATCCGCGGCGGCGCCGATGGTTTCGTCACCGAACAACTCGTCGATGCCATCAGCCCGCGCTTCGTCGATCCCGACGTGAAGGTGATCGATAAGGCCGGGCACTGGGTACACGTCGAGTACCCCGGGTCGGTCGCCACGATGATCCTCGACTTCACCGATGCGATCGCTGGGGTGACAGCGTGAGCCGGCCGCTGGATCACAAGCTCTTCGTCACAGCCCAGATCCCGCAATCGGGACGTGGCCCGCTACCTGATGGCAGCACACGGATGTGGTCGCCGATAACCTCCACACTGATCATGGGGCGACACGACGCCGTATTGATCGATCCGCCGCTCACCACAACACAGGCCGCCGAGGTCGGTGATTGGATCGTCGCGTCGGGACGCGAACTGCGGCAGATATACATCACCCACGGTCACGGAGACCATTGGTTTGGCGCAATTCCGTTGCTGCAGAGGTTCCCTGGCGTCACCGTCACGGCGACGGCTGGAACCGCCGAACTGATGCGGGCGCAGAACGATCCACAGTTCCGTGCCGAATTCTGGGATCGGGTGTTCCCCGGACAGGTTCCCGCCGGCCAGCCGGACGTGACCGTCGTCGGCGAAAGCGGTTTGGAGCTCGACGGTGTCGCGCTCGTTCCAGTCGAGGTCGGTCACACGGACACCGACGCGACCACGATGCTGCATGTCCCCGAGATGGGTCTGCTCGTCGCAGGGGACGTCGTCTACAACGGGGTGCACCCGTATTTGACGGAGTCCGGAGGCGTCACCGGGATCGACGAATGGCTCGCCGCGCTCGACACCGCCGAAGCCCTGAATCCCGCGACGGTGATTGCGGGCCACAAAGATCCACGCGCCTTCGACGATCCCTCGCAGATTCAGGAAACTCGACGGTACCTGAAAGACGCACGCCGACTGCTTGAGTCGTCGGTATCCGCCGAGGCGTTCTACGAGGCAATGCTGCGTCTGCACCCCAATCGGATCAATCCCGGCGCGTTGTGGGGCGCTGCCATCACACTGTTTGCATGACAACACAGGAGGCCGGCCGTGACGCGGCGTCGTCCGAGGGCACGGTGACCGTGACCGAGACTTCGGGGGCTTATGCGCAGGAGATCACCGTTGGGCACCACCGACTCCTCTCCGACGAGCCACGTCCGATTGGCGATGATGCAGGGCCAACACCCTACGATCTGGTACTGGCGGGCCTCGGAGCATGTACCTCCATGACGGTGCGGATGTACGCCAACCGCAAGGGCTGGCCGCTCGAGCGGGTCCGAGTCACGTTGCGGCACTCTCGCATTCACGCGGAGGACTGCGCCAGCTGCGAGACCGACAAGGGATGGATCGAACAAATCAATCGCGAGATCGAGTTAGTCGGCGACCTCGACGACACTCAACGGCAACGGCTAATACACATGGCCGAACGTTGCCCCGTTCATCAGACCCTGACCTCGGAGGTGCAAATCGTCACGTCCTTGCGGTGACCTGCGGCGCCCGCGGCCAGATAAACCCGTCACCGCAGCGGTGACCGCGTTTAGGCCGAGACGAGCGGCTTCAGCGCCTCTCCGACCTTGCTGATGACTCCCGGCGTGTAGCCGTGGGTGGGCAGATTCACAATCACACCGTCGACGCCGACGTCGAGCACTTTGGTCTTTATCTGCTCTGCCACCTGTTCGGCGGTGCCGCGCACGGCGCGACCGCCGATGGCCTCGGCGACATCGCGTCGAGTGTCGTGGCCATCGAGCACCACGGTGAGCAACGTGGAGGTTTCCAGCGTCGAAGGATCGCGCTCGGCTTCATCGCAGCGCTGCCTGAGCACATCGAGCTTGTGGCGCAGCTCTGACATCGGTGTGATCAGGTTGAGGTGATCGGCGTAGCGCGCGGCCAGCCTGAAGGTCTTCTTTTCGCCGCTGCCGCCGAGCATCACCGGGATGTAGTCGCGATAGCGGGGCTCGTTGATCGCGCTCTCGGTGCGGTAGTACTTGCCCGAGAACGTGGGCCGCTCGCCGTGCGTCATCGGGATGATGATCTGCAGCGCTTCCTCGAGCTTCTCGAATCGCTCGGTGAACGTGCCGAATTCGAAGCCCAGTTGCTGGTGTTCGAGTTCGAACCAGCCGGCGCCGATACCGAGGATCGCCCGGCCGCCGCTGACCACGTCCAGCGTCGTGACGGCCTTCGCGAGCAGCGTCGGGTTGCGGTAGGTATTGCCAGTTACCAGCGTCGACAGCTGGATCTTCTCGGTCGCGCTCGCCAACGCCCCGAGCGCCGTGTATGCCTCGAGCATCGGCTCGTCTGGTTCACCAAGCGTTGGCAGTTGGTAGAAGTGATCCATCACCAGGACCGTGTCGAAGCCGGCGGCCTCAGCCTCCTGGGCCTGCGCCCTCACGGCCGGAAAGAGTTCGGCGACAGGGGCACCGTAGGAGAAGCTGGGAATCTGTAGTCCGAGTCGAATAGTCACGACCTGTTGCAACAATCCGGCGGCGCGAATCGATTCCCGCCGACTGTCCGGGTGGCATGCCGGGACCAGCGACTTTAGCGCCCTCTCCGTCTCGATTTCAGGCCGCACGTCGACATGCCGGGCGGGACGGCCGCGGCGGCGTCTACTCGTCGGCAGACGAGGTGAATCGGGTGAGCAGATCCTTCAATTGCTCTACCTCGCCCGGCCCCATATCGAATACAAGGCGCTCAGCCAGCGGCTCCGCGGCCACGTGAGCGGCGTCGAAAAGCTCGAGCCCCTTAGGGGTGATCTCAACCGCGCGCACCCGCCGATCCCCTGGAACGGACTTGCGCACAGCCAGCCCGTCGCGCTCCAGGTCGTCCACGATCCGCATAATCCCCGCCTTGTCCGAGCCCGTCGCCTCGACCAAGTCCCGCTGCTCCGTGGGCCCACGATTGACCAGGACAAGCAGCACGGCAAAATGTCGCAATTCGATGCCTAGCGGCCGAAGCGCCTCCGACATCACCGCGGCCGCGCGCCAGTGCGCACGGCGCAGCAGCAACCCGAGAGCGAAAGGCGAGGGATCTCCGGGGCGGTCGGTCGCATGCCTAGACGCGTCGCCGGTCATGAGGCTCGGATCGTTTCGTCCAGATCGAGCACCGGACTCGGTCCCGTCTTCAGGAAACCCGGCAACTCATCGTCGACGAACGTGACCGTTTCGTCGAGTGGCGCCCTGCCCGTACGGATGTAACTGACCGCGGGATCCTCGTAGCCGATCGACATGCCGCAGAAGAGCATCAGCTCATCCGGGGGTGACACGATCTCCGCGACCGTCTCGCGCACCTGCGACCACGCCATCTGCGGGCAACTGTGCAGCCCTTCGGCGCGGAGCAGCACCATCACGGTCTGCAAATACATGCCGAGATCGGCCCATTGAGCCGGACCAAGGTCACGGTCGATGTAGCAGAACAGGGCGGCGGGAGCGCCGAAGCAGTCCCAGTTCGCGATCGCTGCGCGCTGGCGCGCCTCCCAGTCCTCGCGCTCAATGCCAAGTGCGCTGTAGCGCTCCTTGCCGAACGCGGATCGCCGCTCGGCGTACGGGGATTTCAGTGCGGCCGGGTACATCACGTATTCCCGCTCATCCCAGGGGTCGCCGGCAGCTACGCGCTCGGTGGCGAGCTTCTTGAGCCGTGCCAGCGGTTCACCGGTCACCACGAAAATGCGCCACGGTTGGATGTTCGATCCAGATGGCGACGAAGCCGCGGCGGCCAGCACGCGCTCCAGCACCTCTCTCGGGATCTGCTGGTCGGTAAATCCGCGCACCGCCCGTCGGCTCGTGACTGCCTCGTATACGTCCATAACCGCCTACCCTCCATCTGTTACTTTCAATACCGTATCATTCAATACAATCTCGGCCAGTAATATTCCCGCGTCATTGGACGAGCGTGGCTGGATCGGGTTACTTCGGTCGGAGTAACGCTTCCCAAGTGCTGTGCAGTCGCATAGCATCGCGTCACTGCCGAGGGTTGTCACTGCTTCATCCGAGGGATGCCTTAAGGCCGCAGTTGGGCGGCGACGAGGCCGGCCCATCGAGCAGAGGGGTCGAACGTGGGTTTCACCAACGATTTTGACGACATGATTGCACTCGCTCAAGGCGCAGGCTTCGCATTCGCTGCCGACATCGCGATGACTCGACTGATTCCGCGCAGGCGCACCGCAGTCGCGGCCGTCGGCCTGGTCGCGGCCGCCGCGGTCTACCCGCTGTCGCGCCGACGCTTGGGCATTGACACCGATGAGGCGGTCACGCTCGCCGCTGCGTGCGCAGTCGCAGCCACTGCGGCCTGGCTGCCCGCCCGAACCGCCCGACGCGTATTGGGCGTCGGCTGGGTGGCACACGCCGTGTACGACGCGGTCTTCACCCATGACGCTGCGATCACGCGCCTGCCCACGACGTACGCCGCGGCGTGCGCCGGAGCCGACGTCGCAATGGGTGCGCGGCTGATCCTGGCCTAGCGATGAGTGCTGTTGCAGAGAGCGATGGCCCCTGAGCTAGCAGCCCGTAGAGATCGCAGCCGAATCCTGTTGAACGACAGTCACGCCAGTCCTCGCGATGTGAATTCCAGGTGCAACGCCGTCAGTCCGCGCAGGATGTAGTCGGGAGAGTAGTCGTAGTGGCGATCGTCGGCCAAGCCGTGGTGTGCATCGGAGATCCGAATGTCGGTCATACGATCGAGAATGCGTTCGAGGCTTACTCGGGCCTCAATCCTGGCCAGTGGACCGCCCGGGCAGCTATGGGCGCCCCGCCCGAAGGCGAGATGGTGGCGGGCATTGGGACGGTCCGCTCGAAACTCCGCCGGGCATTCGAACTGGCTGGGATCGCGATTGGCGGCCCCGGGCAACAGCATCACCGTGGTACCCGGCGGAAGCTCCACGCCCCCAACCGATGTGGCGACGCGAGTCAGTCGAAAGTGACTCTTGATCGGGCTCTCGATGCGCAACATCTCTTCTACGAAGTTGGGGATGCGCTCACGGTGATCGCGCAGCGTGGCTTGCAGCTCGGGCTGCTCGGCCAGAAGTCGCAGCGAGGCGGCGAGCAGGCGCACCGTGGTTTCGTGTCCAGCGAAGAACACAGAGGTGGCTAGGTTCACGATGTCCTCGACCTCCGGCGTCGAACCGTCGGGAAAGGTCGTCGTCGACAACTCGGTCAGGATGTCGTTTCGCGGTTCTCGCCGGCGCTCCTCGACATATGTGGTGAACCACCGGTCGAGCTCGGCCGACGGGTTGATCACGATCGAGCCGTCCACTCCCTGGCGGGATCCCATGTCGGCGCCAAACCACTGGCGGAACATCGAGTGATCCGTTTCGGGCACTCCCAGGAGATCGGCGATGACCAGCAGAGGGAAAGGCCTACCGTAGGCCTGGACGAAATCACAGCGCCCCTCGACGACGAACTCGTCCAAGAGAAGGTCGGCCAACCTCACCATGAAGTCTTCATTTTCCTTGAGCCGCTTGGGCGTGAACACTCCATTCAGCAACGCACGATGTTGACTGTGCTGCGGTGGGTCGAAGCAGACGATGTTCTCTGCCCCCCAAGGAAATTGATGGCGATGGGACTCGATGAGCGCCGAGATGTCGTCGCCCTCTGGAGCGAACGGTAGAGGCGGGAACGGGCCGACCGCCGCGTTGACCGACGAGAACGTCTCCGTATCGCGATAGACACCGAGCACGTCGTCGTACCCAGTCACGGCCACCACACCGTGATGCGGCTCTCGAAACGCTGGGCACTTCTCACGGATACGTTCGAAGTAGGGATACGGGTTCTCTACGACGGAGGGGTCGCTGAAGTAGTCGATGCCATCCAGATCGGTCATCTTTGCCCTTCCCGGGTTCCGATGCCTTCAGCTTGCCGGATGCGAGTGGAGTAGGCCGCGACATTAGGCTCACCGATGGTATGGAGTCAGCCTCGCCGGCATTCGACCGCCGAGACGAAGGGCTTTGCCGCGGTGTGATCGAGCGCGTCGGAAAAGGGTAACCGCCGAAATCGAGCGGAACTCGTCGGCTTAGAAGCGAAACACCCCCGGCCATCAAGACCGGGGGTGCTTCGTGCGATGACTTTCTAGTGAGCGTGGCCGTGATGGCCGTGCCCGTGGTCGGCCTCTTCGGCCGGCGCGGTCACGTCGTATCAGGCTGCGCAGCACGAGGCCGAGTTCCTGAACCGGATCTCGAGTTGGGTCGCCGGGACCCGGGACTTGTCGGCGCACACAGGCGATCCCGACCCGGCGCTTCGGATTCTGCGCCCGAGTTCGGTGACGCAGCTGTTCAAGCTTGACGAGATCCAGTCGAGGCCGGCGAAGCCCGAACTCGTCGCTATCAACCCGGTGTGGGTGTACGCCGCCCGAGAGGGCATCGAGTTCAGAATCAACTCGATCCGCGGCTGCGCCGGGATCCGCAGGAATCTGGCGACGGTTCGTCAACCCGTCGGTGCCGCGACGATGAAGGACTTTCGCTAGCAGCCGCACCACATCCGAAGGTCCAACAACGAGGAGAAAACAGCATGAACGTGAGGCCATAGCCGCTGACTACGACCAGCGGATTTGCTTCACCGATTCCCCTTTACAAACCGAACCCCGGAGCTAACCGCTCCGGGGTTCGCCTATCCAGGAGCGACCATGCTCGACCAATAGGGGTTCTATGGGGCATCGACTTCTTGCCATAGCTCGTAGGCGGTGGGCCACTGGCCCACGGTCATACGGAGCCGGAAGGCGGCGACGATATTTCTCAGCAGCAGGCACATCTATCTGCCCGCCTTAAGCAGCGCCTTGGCAGTGCTCGTGATGAATAACAGCCCTAACAGGCTGTAAGTGGCAATTGTGGCAAGCACTGGTGGAATCTACTTTCTGTTTTGTTCCGGTTATGTCCACATAAGACTAGTTATTTTTTGACAGGTGTCAAGTTTTGTAGTTACCGCTGGACCTGACCAGACCGCTCCGGCTGCGCCTGCGCCGCCGGTTGGAACGACAACGAAGAACGCCGGTCGCTCTGGCATCGGCGCTATCGAACAAGGAGATCGCATTGCGGTGTACAGGGGCCCCCCGAAACGAAGACGCCCCCGGCACATGGCCGGGGGCGTTCCGTGGTGAATGGGGCTAGTGAGCGTGGCCGTGGTGGTGGCCGGCGTGCCCGTCTTCGTCGTGGCTTACTTTCTCGACAATCGCGGTCTCGGTGGTCAGGATCATGCGCGCCACCGACGCGGCGTTGAGCACTGCCGAGCGGGTCACCTTGACCGGATCGACGATGCCGTCGGCGAGGAGGTCACCGTAGGTCAGCGTTGCCGCGTTGAAGCCCTGCCCGGCGGGCAGCCCGGCGACCTTGTTGACCACCACGGAGCCGTCGAGCCCGGCGTTGGCGGCGATCCAGTAGAGCGGTGCCGAGAGCGCCGATGCGAACACGCCGACGCCGAGGGCCTCATCGCCCTTGACCGACTTCCGCAGCGCCTTAAGCACTGACCCGGCTTGGAGCAGCGCCGCGCCACCACCGGTGACGATGCCCTCCTCGACGGCCGCCTTGGCCGCGGAGACCGCGTCCTCGACGGCTTCCTTGCGCTTCTTGAGATCGGTCTCGGTGGCCGCGCCGACCTTGATGACGGCGACGCCGCCGGACAGCTTGGCCAGCCGCTCCTCGAGCTTCTCGCGGTCCCAGTCCGAATCGGTGGCCTCGATCTCGGCGCGCAGCTGCGCCTTGCGCGCGTCGATGTCCTCCTGCGTGCCGCCTCCGTCGACGATGATGGTGCTGTCCTTGTCCACCACGACGCGGCGGGCCGAACCCAGCACCTCCAGTCCGACCTCACGGAGCACCAAACCGACGTCGGGGTTGACGACCTGTCCGCCAGTTACGACCGCGAGGTCGTCGAGGAATGCCTTGCGACGGTCCCCGAAGAACGGCGCCTTCACGGCAACGGCCTTGAGCGTCTTGCGAATCGCGTTGACCACCAACGTCGAAAGGGGTTCGCCCTCGACGTCCTCGGCGATGATCAGCAGCGGCTTGCCGGCCTCGGCCACCTTTTCCAACAGCGGAAGCAGGTCGGGCAGTGAGCTGATCTTCTCGCGGTGCAGCAGCACCACCGCGTCCTCGAGCACCGCTTCCTGTGCGTCGAAGTCGGTGATGAAGTACGCCGAGATGTAGCCCTTGTCGAAGCCGACGCCCTCGGTGACCTCAAGCTCGGTGTTCAGCGTCGAGGACTCCTCGACGGTGACGACGCCGTCGTGACCCACCGTGGTCATCGCCTCGCCGACGAGTTCGCCGACCTGCTCGTCGCGCGATGACACCGTGGCGACCTGCGCGATGCTTTTCTTGTCACTAACCGGTGTCGCCGCGGCGAGCAGCGCCTCGGACACCGCGTCGGCGGCCTTGCTGATGCCCAGTCCCAGCTCGATCGGGTTGGCACCCGCGGCGACTTGCCGCAGCCCGGCCTTGATAATGGCCTGTGCCAGCACGGTCGCCGTGGTGGTGCCGTCTCCGGCGACGTCGTTGGTCTTGGTGGCCACCGACTTCACCAGCTGCGCGCCAAGGTTTTCGAACGGGTCTTCCAGGTCGATCTCGCGGGCGACGGTGACGCCATCATTGGTTACCACCGGACCGCCGTACGCCTTGGCCAACACCACGTGGCGGCCGCGCGGCCCCAGCGTGATCCGCACGGCGTCGGCGAGCTTGTCGACTCCGGCTTCCATTGCCCTGCGCGCAGTTTCGTTGAACTCAATCTGCTTGCTCATAGAATTGCTTCCTGATTGAAAAGGGATGAACGAGTGCCGCCCCGGAACTCACCCGTCGTAACGGGGGGCTCCGGGGCGGGACACGGGTGCTTACTTGTTGACGACAGCCAGCACGTCGCGCGCCGAGAGGATCAGGTACTCCTCGCCGCCGTACTTGATCTCGGTGCCGCCGTACTTGCTGTAGATGACGGTGTCGCCCTCGGCAACGTCCAGGGGGATGCGCTTTTCGCCATCCTCGTCCCAGCGGCCGGGGCCAACTGCGACGACGGTGCCTTCCTGCGGCTTTTCCTTGGCGGTGTCCGGAATGACCAGACCAGATGCGGTCGTGGTCTCGGCCTCGTTGGCCTGTACGAGGATCTTGTCCTCGAGTGGCTTGATGTTCACGCTCGCCACGATGGAGCCCTCCAGTAGTTCGGGTTTAGGTCCGGGCACATCCCGGACCTTTGGGTATTACCAGGTGTTCGGCACGCATCCGTGCCCGTTGCGCCGTCGTCGCGGGTGCCGGCGCAGGGGGTTGGCTGCCTGCCACCTAGCACTCTATACACGCGAGTGCTAGCACTCAAGGTTGGGGTTGTGCGTCTTGCCGGACCGGTTATCCACAGGGGCAGATTCGACGCACGACACCGCCGGTGGAGAGCACCTATATCGAACATGTGTTCGGTACACTCCGCACGAGATCTCAGGAGATTCGTGGTCACGGCCTGCGCTTGATCGATAACGGGTCGCCGCTGTTCGACGGAAGGTGCTGAGTCGAGGCATGCGCCAGATCGACGGCGATCGCCGAAGACTCGCTGCGCGACGCGAGCAGACGACGGCTCCGGTGCTGGCGCGTGTTGACGACCGGGATGAACTGATGCCGGCGGCCGCAGGCAGCCCGCCGCCGTGTTCGGGCGTGTCGACGACACTTGGTCGCCAACGTGGTAAGCACCAGTTGCCTTGAGGCCGGGTCCGGATCGGATGCAGGAAGTGCCCAGTGGCCCCGCCAAGGGTGCCGGTAGTCCCGAGCAGCGGTCGCGCTGCGCGCTGGAGAACGAGCAGCTTAAGCTCGCGTTGGCCGACGGCGCACAGGTGCAGCTGCCGTGATTTGGCAGCGCGGCGCGGCCTTGGCCGATCAAGTCCCTTCGCGGACCTCGAAGTCGACCTAAGAGAGCGCGGCGGGGCTGCCGGTTGTGCGACGGTTCGTGGTGTTGGCCGACATCCCGGAACGTATCGTATCGGCGACGGCTGGCCACGGCTGCGAAGACCGGCGATCCGATCGCAAGCGGTCCGTGGCCGTCTCCGGTGCGTACGATCGCATCGAGGCCTCTCGCCCGCGGCGCCAAGCGTGACGCCCGCCGTGCGGCTGATGCCAGGCAAGATCGCGCCGTGATCGCGCGCCGACCGAGCGCCAGCGCTGCACCAACTCGCTCGGATCCGCGACGTGCACCTGCGGCGACGCGGACTGCTTGCTGCCGCACGGATTTCGGCGCTGATCGCACCAGTCGTGGGTCAGCGCTGCGCCGACAAAGTGTTCCGTGATCCGCCGAAGCTGAACGCAATCGCGTCTGGCAGACCGACGTTCGTCCGAATTCGAACACGGCTCGGTCGTATATGTCGCAAATCGCGCGGTCATCGACATGTCACCAAGCCTACTGCCCGTGGCCATTCACCGTCACGCCGATGCTCCAGTACGTCGAGCACCGATCACACCGCGGTCCTGCGCTGCCTGCGAAGGTCTGGCCGATCGAGCGAGGCCCAGCACGTCCGATCGAGTCTGCGCACTAGCATCTGCGTACTCGATCCGCGGTGCTGATGGACGTCCTCGACGCTGAAGACTACGTCGTCGGCATGCGCCCGCCACCGATCGCGGTCGTCTCGCGACAACGCGACCCTGCGTACGCGCTGATGGCCGCACTTTCCACAAGCAGCTGTTCCACGACGGCGATGATCCTGACTCCCTGCTGTCGACGTCCGCACGCCGTATCAAATCGCCGCAAACCAACGGTGTCGTCGAGCGGTTCTTCCGAGACCGATCTCAAGTACGACGCACCTCTTCGCGCGGCTACATCGGCGATCGGCGACCCCTCGACTCCTGCGAAGTCGGCACCGATGCGCTCCGGCGTCATCTACAACACCATCCGAGCCCCACCAAGCTCTCGCCGAAGCCGACATCACCCCCGAGTCATGACGCCTACCAATCGACGACCAAAACCTGCTCAAAACCTTGACGTCACATGACACGCACGGGGCATAACTCAGGCGATTACTGGTGTCGACAACCCCGCCTTGATGACGCGACCACTTGGTCAAGACCTTCTGGCCGGGTTGGTCCGATCGTCAGCTAGCCGACGGCACCGTCATCGTCACGACACCCACCGGCCACGCGTACACGACGAAGCCGGGCAGCGGTCTGTTCTTTCCGTCGTGGGCATCACCACGCCCGCACCACCTGCGACGCCCGCCCCGCTCAGTGAGCACCGCGAGTTGATGATGCCGACGCGAAAACGCAGCCGCGCCAAGGCACGTGCGGACCGCATCAGGGCGGAGCGCGCGCTCAACGACGACTACGTCGCCGAACGCAACGAACCGGCACCGGTCTGAGATCATCAGGTGGTCGGACACCATTCAGGCCACCTGCCCCTTCACCACCGGCAGCCCGGGGTCACTGGCCACGTCCAACGGCGACGGCGGCGCACCCGCCGCGATCAGGTGCGCGGCGAACGACGCGATCATCGCGCCGTTGTCCGTGCACAACCGGGGTTTCGGGATCCGCAACGTCAACCCGGCTGCCGCGCAACGCTCTTCGGCCAGTTCCCGCAGCCGTGAGTTGGCAGCGACACCGCCGGCGATGAGCAGCGTGGACACGCCCAACTGCGTCGCGGCCCGCACCGCCTTCAGCGTCAGCACGTCGGCCACCGCCTCCTGGAAACCAGCGGCGACGTCGGCGGTGTGAGCGTCCGGGTTGCTCTCGACGTAACGCGCCACCGCCGTCTTGAGCCCTGAGAAGCTGAATGCGTGGGGCTCATCGCGTGGCCCGGTCATGCCGCGCGGGAAGACGATCGCGTCCCGGTCGCCGGTGCGGGCTAGGTCGTCGAGCGGTTTCCCGCCGGGGTAGCCGAGGCCCAACAACCTGGCCACCTTGTCGTAGGCCTCGCCCGCCGCGTCGTCGACGGTGCTCCCCAGCTCCTCGATGGGTTCCCCGAGCGAGCGCACGTGCAGAAGGTTGGTGTGCCCGCCCGAGACCAGCAGCCCGACGCTTTCGGGCAGCGGCCCATGCTCGTAGACGTCGGCGGCCAGGTGTCCGCCGAGGTGGTTGACTGCATAGAACGGCACCTGCCAGGCCGCCGAATACGCCTTGGCTGCAGCCACTCCCACCAACAGCGCACCGGCCAGCCCGGGTCCGATGGTCGCGGCGACGACGTCGGGCTTGGTCACCCCGGCCGCGGCGAGCGCGCGGCGCATCGTCGGTCCGAGCGCTTCCAGGTGTGCGCGTGACGCGATCTCGGGAACCACCCCTCCGAACCGGGCATGTTCGTCGACGCTGGACGCGACTTCGTCGGCCAGCAGCGTGACGGCGCCGTCGGCGGCGAGCTGGCAGATGCCGACGCCCGTTTCGTCGCAGGAGCTCTCGATTGCCAGAATGATCGTCACGGTGTGGTGTCCTCTGCATCCCGACGCATCGTGTAGGCGTCGGCGCCACTCACGCGGTAGTACCGCTTGCGCAGCCCCATTCTGGTGAAGCCGACGCTCTCGTACAAGCCGATGGCCGCGGCGTTGTCAGTGCGGACCTCGAGAAACACCACGCTGCCGTCCGCGATCTCGAGAAGCCGATTCAGGAGACCGCGCCCGATGCCCTCGCCCTGGAAGGCCTTGTCGACCCCGATGGTGTGGATCTCGTACTCGTAAGGCGGCTTTCGGCCCAGCCGGGTGACGCCTGCGTATCCGATCAGTGCGCCGTCGGCGCGGGCGGCGACGTAGTGGTTGTGCTCCGATTCGAGTTCGCGAACGAACGCCGTCGCGGGCCACGGATCGTCACCGGGGAACAGTTGCGCCTCCAGTTCGGCGCAACGGTCGGCGTCCCCGATGCCCAGTTGGTCGTAGGAGATCGTCACGACTTGCTCGTTTCACTCGCGGGCTTGGCGTCCGGCCGCCGCAGATACAACGGGACGAGGGCGACGGGTGCCGCATCCCAATCGACGGCGCGCACCAACCCCGATGTCGTCGGGTAGGTCGGCCCGAGGCGCGGAAGGTCGAACAGTGCAACGTGATCCGGTGATCCGGCAACTCCGTCGGCGTCGGCGGGAACGTCGCTGGGCGCGGCGACCGCCGGACCGGCGACGCGCACTCCTGCGCGGTAGCGCGCCCAGTAGACCTCGCGGCGACGGGCGTCGGTGACCACCAGCGCCTCACCCGCGGTGTCCACGCCGACGGCATCGAGACTGCACACCCCGTAGACCGGGATGTCGAGTGCGTGCCCGTACGCGGCGGCGGTGGCCATTCCGACGCGCAGGCCGGTGAACGGGCCGGGGCCGCAACCGACGACGACGGCGCCGATATCCGACATCGTCAGTTCCGCATCGGCCAAGGCCCCCAACACGTTAGGCGTGAGTTGCTCAGCATGGGCGCGCGCATCGATGGTGACCCGCTCGGCAAGCACCTCGACACCGGACGGACCGCGGCGAACCACTCCCGCGGTGACGGCCGGGGTGGCGGTGTCGATGGCCAGCACGAACTCAGTCACGGTTGACTCCAACGCCACACCGCGCTGCGTACCTCGGTGTCGCGGGCCCGCTCGAGCCGGACGTCGAGGTGGTGCTCCGACAGGCGTTCGGCGATCCCCTCGCCCCATTCGATGACCACCACCGCGTCGTCGAGTTCGGTGTCGAGATCCAGCGAATCGAGTTCGCCGAGCAGGTCCACCCCCGGATGATCGAGCAGCCGGTACACGTCCACGTGCACCATCGCGGGGGCGCCCGAGTTACGCGGCGGATGAACGCGGGCCAACACGAACGTCGGCGACGTCACCGGCCCGTCGACGTCCATGGCCTGGGCGATCCCCTTGGCCAGCACCGTCTTCCCGGCGCCGAGCGGTCCGGTCAGCACGACGACGTCACCGGCCCGCAGATCCGCGCCGAGCCGGGCGCCGAGCGCGACGGTCTCGGCGGCGGTCGGTAGTTCGGCGGTGCCCTCGAGCTGGTCGATGCGCCTGTCAACCATGGGGCCGGACCCGTTCGCGCAGCCGTCGCGTCAGCGCCACGAGCTTGGACGGTGTTGCCCGTTCGACGAGCCGAACCAGGGCGTCGTTGACGATCTCCGGCTGCTCGAGCTGGACGAGATGCCCTGCGCCGCCGATGATCACGAGCTCGGCCTTCGGCAGCACCTCAGCCATGGACTCCGACGACTCCTTCGGCGTGAGCAGGTCGCGGTCACCGCATACGATCAGGCTGGGCACCTTCGCCAGCGTCGAGAGCGCGTCGGTCTCGTCGTGTACTTCCAGCGCGTGCAGGAATCCGACGAGCGTCGCGATGGCGGTGTCGTGCATCATCCGCTCGGAGAACGCGACGACGCTGGGGCTGATCTTCGCGTCGCCGTAGGACGCCGCGCGAAGCACGGGGCCGATCACCGAGCGCGTCACGCCCCTGGTGCGATGCACCGTCTTTGGCGCGTAGCGGGCGGCGAGTCGGGCCGCCTCCAGCGCCGGGTTCTTGAGAACCTCACCCAGTGGTGACCGCGCCACTCCTTCGGCGGCCGTGGAGATCAGCGCGACGCCGACGACACGGGTGGGATAGCGCTGTGGAAACTGGCGGGCGTGCGAGAGCACCGTCATGCCGCCCATCGAATGCCCGACGAGCACGACCGGCCCGCGCGGGGCCATCACCGCCATGACGGCCTCGAGGTCCTGGCCGAGTTGCTCCACCGTGAACGACTCTGGTGGGGCGTCACCGGACTGGCCGTGGCCGCGATGGTCGTAGAACACCATGCGGACCTGCGCGCCCCACTGCTCGGTGAGCCGGACGCGTTGAAAGTGGAAGGCGCCCATGCGTAGACAGAATCCGTGCGCGAACACGACCGTCAACCCGGCGTCCTCCGGGCCGACTTCGCGGACGGCCAGCGGCACTCCGTCAGGGGTGGTGACCACGCAACTGCGGTCCGCGTCGAGCAGGTCGAAGTCTTCGCCGGCGTAGGGATCGTCGTCGGTCACACGCCGCGTCAGCGACCGTGCCACCGTCGCGCCCGCGAGTCCGCCGACCGCAGTCAGCCCGGCCATGCCCGCCAGCCAACGCGCGTTGCGGATCCCGGCGCGTCGCCGGGGCCCCTGCTCGCTCAACGGTTTCGCCCCGTCGGTTCGGCTGTTTCCGATGTCGCCGCAGGGGCGGCTCCGGTGCGGTAGGTGCGCGAGACCCGGCCCCGCGGGCTGGTGACGATCTCGTAGTTGATGGTGCCGAGCAATTCGGCCCAGTCCTGCGCGGTCGGCTCTCCGTGATCGCCGGGGCCGAACAGGATCGCATCGTCACCCTCGGTGACGTCGACGGGGCCGGGTCCGAGGTCGACGACGAACTGGTCCATGCACACCCGCCCGACGCTGCGGCGGCGACGTCCGTTGATCAACACGTCCATGCGACCGCTCAGGCTGCGAAAGACGCCGTCGGCGTAGCCGATGGGCAGCAACGCCACCGTGGTGTCGTGGTCGGCGACCCAGGTGTGCCCATAGGACACCCCGTCGCCCGCCTTGATCGACCGAACCAGCACCACAGTGCATTTCAACGTCATCGCCGGGCGCAGCCCCATGTCGCCAAGGGCCGGGATGGGAGTCTGGCCGTACACGGCGATGCCGGGCCGAACCATGTCGTAGGCCAGGTCGGGGCGAGTCATCGTGGTGGGCGAGTTGGATAGGTGCGCAACCTCGAACTCGACGCCGGCATCGCGGGCCTGCGCCCGGAATTCCGAGAAGCGCTGGGCCTGAAGGTCGTTCACGGGGCTGTCGGGATCGTCCCCACACGCCAGGTGTGACATGAGGCCGCGCAGCCGGATCGCGTCGGCGGCAGTGGCGCCTCGCAGCGCGTCGAGCAGTGCGGGGAACTCGGCCGCGCGTGCCCCGTTGCGGTTGAGGCCGGTGTCCACCTTGACGGTGACCTCGGCGGTGCGGCCGGTTCGGTTGACGGCGTCGAGCACCCCAGCCAGTTCGCGCACCGAGGACACGCCGAGCCCAATGTCGGCAGTCAATGCGGGGGCGAAGTCGGTGCCCGGCGCGTGCAGCCAGGACAGCACCGGGGCGGTGATCCCGTCGCGGCGCAGGGTCAGCGCCTCGTCAAGCGTCGCGACGCCCAGTTCGGCGGCGCCCGCAGACAGCGCGGCCCTGGCCACCTGGACGGCGCCATGCCCATATCCATCTGCCTTCACGACGGCCATGACCTGGGCAGATCCGGCCTTGTCCTTGAGCAGCCGCACGTTGTGGGCGATGGCGCCGAGGTCCACCACTGCCGTTGCCGCGGTGGTGGTGAGGTCGGTCGGATGAACGGTCATGACAGGTCGATTGTCCCAGAGCGCGCAGTCGACCCCCGACTGTGTCGTTTGTTGGGGTCATTACCTGGACTTTGGCCCGACAAACGACACACACAGGGGTTGCTCAGTGCGCGAAGGGCTGCATGACGTCGAAGTGGCCGCCGGGCTTGAGCTCATCGAGGCTCTTGAGCACGGTGATCAGGTCGTCCTTGAGCGCCCTGGCCAGATTCGCCGAGAAGCCTTCCCGCACGACGACGCGCAACACGGTGACGTCGGTCGCGTCGTCGGGCATCGTGTACGCGGGCACCTGCCAGCCGAAGGAGCGCAGTGCATGTGACACGTCGAACTCGGTGTAGCCGCGGTTGCCGTTCAGCCGGAAGCTGACCACGGGGATCGCCGAGCCGTCGGAGATCACCTCGAAGTGTTCGCTCTCGCGCAGCTGGTCGCCCAGCCACCGCGCCGTGTCCGAAAGGCACCGCATGACTTCGGTGTAGCCGGCCCGACCCAGGCGCAGGAAGTTGTAGTACTGACCGACGACCTGGTTGCCCGGCCGCGAGAAGTTCAGCGTGAACGTAGGCATGTCCCCGCCGAGGTAGTTCACCCGGAACACCAACTCCTCGGGCAGGTATTCGGCGTTGCGCCATACCACGAATCCGATTCCAGGATAAGTCAATCCGTACTTGTGACCGCTGACGTTGATGGACACGACCCGCGGCAGCCGGAAGTCCCAGACGACGTCGGGATGCAGAAAGGGCACGACGAAGCCGCCGCTGGCGGCGTCCACGTGGACAGGCACGTCCGGTCCACCGCCTGCGGCGACTTGGTCCAGCGCACTGCAGATCTCGGCGATCGGTTCGAGCTCACCGGTGAAGGTGGTGCCGAGGATCGCGACCACCCCGATGGTGTCCTCGTCGACGGCGTCGACGACCTGCTCGGGCGTGATGACGTAGCGACCCACCTCCACCGGGAGGTAGCGCGGTTCGACGTCGAAGTAGCGGCAGAACTTCTCCCACACCACCTGCACGTTGGAGCCCAACACCAGATTGGGTTTCCGTTGCCGCCAGCCATCTTTGCCGTCGCCGACCTTCTTACGCCACCGCCAACTCATCGCCAGGCCGCCCAACATCACCGCCTCGCTCGACCCGATCGTCGACACGCCGGTCGCGCTGGCGGGGTCGTCGTCACGAAGTCCGTCCGCGTGGAACAGGTCGGCCACCATCGAGACGCAGCGCGCTTCGATCGCCGCCGTCGCCGGGTACTCGTCCTTGTCGATCATGTTCTTGTCGAACGTCTCGGCCATCAGTTTCTCGGCCTCGGGGTCCATCCACGTGGTGACGAACGTCGCGAGGTTCAGCCGCGAACTTCCGTCCAGCATGAGCTCGTCGTGGATGAATCGGTAGGCCGCCTGCGGATTCATCGTCTCGTCGGGCATCCGCAGCGCGGGAATGGGAGCCGTGGAGAGCCGTCCGGTGTACGCCGGCGCGATCGACGGGCTGGGCGGCTCGTGCCTGGGTGACATGGGTTTTCCCTTCTACAGCTGAGCAATCGAGGTGCGAACGTGGCCGAGGATGCCCGACGCCGACGTCGGTGCGGCGCGAGGACCGGGTGCGACGGCGGACAGGTTCGCGGCGCGGGCGTGGACGAAGGCCGCCATCGCGGCGGCCTCCCCCGGCGGCAGGCCCGCGGCCAATAGCGCGCCGATGACGCCCGAAAGCACGTCCCCCGAACCCGCGGTGGCGGCCCAGGACTGTCCGGCGGAGTTGAGATACGTGGTCCCGTCCGGCTCGGCGACGACGGTCACGTTGCCCTTCAGCAGCACGGTCGCGCCGAACTGTTCCGCGAGTCGACGGGTGGCGCCGACCCGGTCGGAGCCTGGCGGGTGCCCGGCCAGCCGGGCGAACTCGCCGGCGTGGGGTGTCAGCACGGTCGGCGCGCTCCGGCCGACCACCAGATCGGGATGCGCTGCCAGGATCGTCAACCCGTCGGCGTCGACGATCACAGGCAGATCGGTGTCGAGGGCGAACCACAGCGCGGCGGCACCGGCCTCGTCGGTGCCCAGCCCTGGGCCGACGACCCAGGCCTGCACCCGGCCTGCCGCCGCGACACTGGGCGCGGCGATCACCTCCGGCCAGTGGTCGACGACCTGCGCGGCGGCGGTTCCGGCATAGCGCACCATGCCCGACGTGGCGGCGACGGCCGCGCCGGTGCACAGGATGGCTGCGCCGGGGTAGGTCGCCGAACCGGCCAGCACACCGGTCACGCCCTGGGTGTACTTGTCATCGTGGGCGCCCGGTACGGGCCAGCGTGCGGCGACGTCGACGGCCTCCAGTCCGCGCACATCGGACTCCGGCAGGTCGAGCCCGATGTCTACGAGTTCGACCCTGCCGCACTCGCCAAGGGCGTGAACGAGTTTGAGCCCGCCGAACGTGACGGTCACCGCGGCGTGCACGTGGGGACCGTCGGCGGCTCCGGTGGCCACGTCGACGCCGCTGGGGATGTCGACGGCGACGACCGGGATGCCAGCCTCGTCGACATGGGCGAACACCTCGGCGGCGGCGGGCCGTAGAGATCCCGACGCGGAGATCCCGACGACGCCGTCCACCACCAGATCGGTTGCCTGCGGGACACTTTCGACCACGCGGCCACCGGCGCGGCGGAACGCCGCCAAACCCTTCGGGTGAACGCGTTCGGGGTTCAGCACGACAGCGGCGGCCGCGACGCCGCGTCGAAGCAGGAACGTTGCCGCCCACAAGGCATCCCCACCGTTGTCGCCGGAACCGACGACCGCGCAGACGCGACGACCGGCGATCCCCCCGGTACGCACTCGAAGTTCACCGGCGATGGCACTGGCCAGGGCGTACGCGGCACGCCGCATGAGGCCCCCGTCGGGCAGGCTCTGCAGCAGCGGCGCCTCTGCCGCGCGGATCGCGTCGGCGGTGTAGTAGTGCCGCATCGGTCGGGTCTTCGCGTCCTTCGAGCCTCGTTGCTGTCGCGAACCAACGTTACGCGGTGCGGCGTGGATAAACGCAGACTCCGAACGGGTATCCGGTCGCATGACCAAGACAACCACCGAGGACGGCATCCTCGACGAACTCCTCGAACTGGAACATGACGGCTGGATGGCGCTGTGCGGAGGCACCGCGGCGCAGTTCTACGGCGACGTGATGTCCTCCGAAGCGCTGATGGTGCTGGCCAACGGATCGGTCATGAATCGCGCTGAGGTGACCACGGCACTAGCCGAGGCGCCTCCGTGGCAGCGCTACGAGATCTCCGACGCCCGGCTGATCGACGTCGGCGCCGACACCGCCGCGCTCGTCTACACCGGCAAGGGCTGGCGGGAAGGCGACGACGAGCCGTTCGTCGGCGCGATGTCGTCGGTGTACCACCGCACGGCCACCGGCTGGATTCTCGCGCTCTACCAGCAGACCGCGGTCACCGGCTGATCGCCGCGGTTCAGCAGGGCGCCCGATGGCGACCTACTCGACCGTGACCGACTTGGCGAGGTTTCGCGGCTTGTCGACGTCGTACCCGCGGGCGCGGGCCACCTCCGCGGCGAACACCTGCAGCGGGATGGTCGATAGCAGCGGTTGTAAAAGCGTTGACACGGCAGGGATTTCGATAAGGTGGTCGGCGTACGGGCGAACCGTATCGTCACCCTCCTCGGCGATGACGATGGTGATCGCCCCGCGCGCCTGAATCTCCCGGATGTTGCTCAGCAGCTTGCTGTGGAGCATCGCGGCGTTCTTCGGCGACGGCATCACGACGATCACCGGCAGGCCATCCTCGATCAAGGCGATCGGCCCGTGCTTGAGCTCACCGGCGGCGAACCCCTCGGCGTGCATGTACGCGAGCTCCTTGAGCTTGAGCGCGCCCTCGAGTGCCACCGGGTAGCCGACGTGGCGGCCGAGGAACAACACGGTCGACGACGCCGCAAAAACGCGCGCCAACTCGGAAACCGGCTCCATGCACGTCAGTACCCGAGCGACCTGGTCGGGCATGGCCTCGAGTTCCCGGAATTCGCGCTCGACCTCGTCGGGGTATTTCGTGCCGCGCGCCTGCGCCAGCGCCAGCCCGACGAGGTAGTTGGCCGCGATCTGGGCCAGGAACGTCTTGGTGGAAGCGACGCCGATCTCCGGTCCTGCCCGCGTGTAGAGCACCGCGTCGCATTCCCGGGGGATCTGCGAACCGTTGGTGTTGCAGATCGCCAGCACCTTGGCCTTCTGTTCCTTCGCGTGCCGAACGGCCTCCAGAGTGTCGGCGGTCTCCCCGGACTGCGAGATGGCGATCACCAGCGTGCTGCGGTCCAAAACGGGGTCGCGGTACCGAAATTCACTGGCGAGCTCGACTTCGACGGGGAGTCGGGTCCAGTGCTCGATGGCGTACTTCGCCAACAGTCCTGAGTGGTAAGCCGTGCCGCAGGCGACGATGAAGACCTTGTCGACCTCTCGCAACTCCTGGTCGCTCAACCGCTGCTCGTCCAGCACGATGCGCCCGTCGGCGAAGTGACCCAGCAGGGTGTCTGCGACGGCGGCGGGTTGCTCGGCGATCTCCTTGAGCATGAAGTACTCGTAGCCGCCCTTCTCGGCCGCCGACAAATCCCAGTCGATGTGAAAGCGCCGAGCATTTCCGTCATCACGGTTGCCCTCGAAGTCGTAGACCTCGTAGCCGTCGGCGGTGATCACGACCGCCTGATCCTGGCCGAGTTCGACGGCGTCGCGGGTGTGCTCGATGAACGCGGCGACGTCGGAGCCGAGGAACATCTCGTCTTCGCCGATGCCGACCACCAGCGGTGTCGAACGGCGGGCGGCGACGATCTTGCCCGGGTCGTCCGCGTTGGCGAAGACGAGCGTGAAGTGTCCTTCGAGGCGCTGCAGCACCGCGAGCACGGAGCCGACGAAGTCACCCGCGGTTGGGCCGTGATGGTACTGCCACGCGACCAGGTGGACGGCCACCTCGGTGTCGGTGTCGCTGGCGAACTCGACGCCGGTGGCTTCCAGTTCGGCGCGCAGCGCGGCGAAGTTCTCGATGATGCCGTTGTGCACGACGGCGATCTTGCCGGCGGCGTCGCGGTGTGGGTGCGCATTGCGATCGGTGGGACGGCCGTGGGTGGCCCAGCGGGTGTGACCCATGCCGGTGCTGCCTTCGAGCACCGCCCCGTCGGTTTCGTCGAGCGCAGATTCCAGGTTGGCGAGGCGTCCCGCACGCCGCCGGACGGTCAATCCGCCCTTGCCGTCGAGAAGTGCGATGCCCGACGAGTCGTAGCCGCGGTACTCCATGCGGCGCAGTGCGTCGACGACGATGTCGCGGGCAGGACGCTGCCCGACGTAGCCGACGATTCCGCACACGAGAATCCAGGGTAGTGCAGCGGCGGCCACCTGCCGGTGTGAGCTACGGTCATCGGGTGGCCAGGACGAAGAAGCTCTTCGCTGCCTTGACGCGCCGCGGCCCGCACCGCGCACTGCGCGGCGACCTGGCCTTTGCCGGCATGCCGGGCCTCGTCTACACCCCCGAATCGGGCCTGAATCTGCCCGGCGTGGCGTTCGGTCACGACTGGCTCGCGGCGGCTGACCGCTACGCCGGAACGCTCGAGCACCTGGCGTCGTGGGGCATCGTGGCAGCGGCCCCGAACACCGAGACCGGCATCGCTCCGTCAGTGCTCAATCTGGCCTTCGACCTGGGCACGACGCTCGACATCATCGCAGGCGTGCGACTGGGTACCGGCAAGATCAGCGTCCACCCGACGAAGTTGGGTGTCGTTGGTCACGGTTTCGGCGGATCGGCTGCCGTATTCGCGGCCGCGGGCATGCGGGATCGGCTGAAGGCCGCCGCGGCGCTGTTCCCATCGGTCAGCGAGCCGCCCGCCCTGCAACCCGCGGCAACGCTGCAGTTGCCCGGCCTGATCCTGGCCGACCCGGGTGACCCGATGTCCGTCCGGTCCAACGCGGTGGAACTGGCGCGAGCCTGGAAGCCTGCGACATTGCGCGCAGCGAAGAAGGTCAAGGCCGGGGGGCTGGTCGAGGGCCGCCGGTTGGCCAAGGTCGTCGGGCTTCCCGGCGCCGACCGGCGCACTCAGAAGATCGTCCGGGCCCTGCTGACTGGCTACCTGCTCTATCAGCTGACCGGCGACAAGGCGTACCGCGACTTCGCCGACCCCGAGGCGGCGCTGCCCAGGGCCGAGGTGATGGACCCGTTCGCCGACGATCCCGCCGATCTAGAGAACAAGGTCGTCGCCCTGCTCAAGCCGTGAAACACACCCGACCAACCAACTGGTTGATTTCCGATGGTTTAATCCAACGATGCGCACCGGGATCTTTCTGAGCTACGCCGGCGGCTTCCGCGAGGCGGCCGACCAGGTGGTGGAACTGGAGAAGGTCGGCGTCGACATCGCGCTCGTCGCCGAGGCCTATTCGTTCGACGCGATCAGCCAGCTCGGCTACCTGGCGGCCAAGACGTCCACCATCGAGCTGGGTACCGGCGTGGTGCCGATCTACGTCCGCACCCCGACGCTGCTCGCGATGACGGCGGCCGGATTGGACTACGTGTCCGACGGTCGATTCCGCCTCGGGATCGGCACGTCGGGGCCGCAGGTAATGGAGGGGTTCCACGGCGTCCCCTTCGACGCGCCGATGGGCCGCACCCGCGAGGTCGTCGAGATCTGCCGCCAGGTGTGGCGCCGCGAGAACGTGCAACACGACGGGAAGCACTACCAGATCCCGCTGCCCGCAGACCGCGGCACCGGCCTGGGCAAGCCGCTGCATCTCATCAATCATCCTGTCCGCGAACGGATTCCGATCACCATCGCCGCGCTGGGCCCAACGAACGTCGAACTCACCGCCGAGATCGCCGAAGGCTGGCAGCCGGTGTTCTTCTACCCGGAGAAGGCCGACTCGGTCTGGGGCGACTCCCTGCGCGCGGGTTTGACCAAGCGAGACCCGGAGCTTGGCCCGCTGGACGTGATGGTCTCGGCGAGCCTGGCCATAGGCGACGACGTCGAGGACCGGTTGGGGTGGGCGAAACCCCAACTGGCGCTGTACATAGGCGGCATGGGAGCGCGCGGCAAGAACTTCTACCACAACCTGGCGACGCGGTACGGGTTCGGCGAGGTCGCCGACTACATCCAAGATCTGTACCTGGCGGGCAAGAAGGCCGAGGCCATCGCCGCGGTGCCCGACGAGTTGGTCCGATACACGTCACTGGTCGGGCCACGCGGATTCGTCAAGGAGCGTTTGGCGGCCTATGCCGAGGCGGGAGTCACCACCCTGCTGGTGCACCCACTGGCCGCCGACTCGGCCGAACAGGTGCGCTACGTCGAGGAATTGGTGGCGCTGACGTCCTGAGCCGGGGTGATGCACGCCTCATTGTTCTGACATTCGCCGATCGTCCGATAGACTGCGCACAGCGGCATTTTCTGTTCTGCCTCTTGTCGCTTCTCGATCGTCATACCGAGCGCCGCGGGATTCACCCGCGCCGGGCAGGACGACCATTCAAATCTTCGGAGTCTTCAACCTTGTCTGTCAACACGTCCGGTGGGTCAAACGTGCCCACCTTCGCCGACCTCGGCCTTCCCAAGGCCTTAGTCGACACCCTCGCCGCCGCAGGCGTCGAGAAGCCCTTCCCCATTCAAGCTGCAACGCTGCCGGATTCGCTGGCGGGCCGCGACGTGCTTGGCCGCGGCCGCACAGGCTCCGGCAAGACCTATGCGTTCCTACTGCCGCTGGTCGCCCGTCTGGCCCAAAGCCAGACCCCGCGCGCGGCCGGCCGTCCGCGGGCGCTGATCCTGGCCCCCACCCGCGAACTCGTCGCCCAGATCGACGCCGCACTGGCGCCTTTGGCCGCCGTCATGAACCTGCGCTCCGTCACCGTATTCGGTGGCGTCGGCGCGCAGCCGCAGATCCAGAAGCTGCGTCAAGGCGTCGACATCGTCATCGCATGCCCCGGCAGGCTCGAGGATCACGTCAGCTCACGCCACGCGGACCTGTCCGCCATCGAGATCACCATCCTCGACGAGGCCGACCACATGGCCGATCTCGGCTTCCTGCCCGGCGTCAAGCGCCTGCTGGACCGCACGCCGAAACAAGGTCAGCGGATGCTGTTCTCGGCCACCCTGGACAACGGCGTGGACGTGCTGGTCAAGCGCTACCTGCACGACCCCGTCACACACAGCGTCGACTCGGCGCAGTCGCCGGTGTCCGCGATGGTCCACCACGTGCTGCATGTCGACAGCGCTTCCCGCGTGAACGTGCTGACCGACCTCGTTGCGTCGCCGGGCCGGACCATCGTGTTCGCGCGCACCAAGCACGGTGCGAAGAACCTGACGCGCCAATTGAATTCGCGCGGCGTCGCAGCAGTCGAATTGCACGGCAACCTGTCGCAGAACGCGCGCACGCGCAACCTCGCCGCGTTCTCCGACGGCACTGCCTCGGTGATGGTCGCGACCGACATCGCCGCCCGCGGCATCCACGTCGACGACGTGAACCTGGTGGTGCACGCCGATCCGCCCGTCGAGCACAAGGCTTACCTGCACCGGTCGGGCCGCACCGCCCGCGCGGGCAACGAGGGCACCGTCGTGACCCTCATGCACGACGCTCAGGTGTCCGACGTGCGTGACCTCACCCGCAGGGCCGGCATCAAGCCGACCATCACCCGCTTCCGCGGTGCGGACCACCCGGTGTTGCAGGAGATCGCGCCTGGCGAACGCAAGTTCGGCGCCCCAGTGGTGCTCGACACCCCGGCTCAGCAACAGGGGGCGCCACGGAACCGCGGCAACGGTGACGGCCGTTCTGCGTCGAATCCCCACGCGGGCAACCGCGGCCAGGGGCGCGGTAACCGCTCGCGTGGCGGACAGCGTGGCGGGCAACCTCGTACCCACACCTCGTCAACGTCGACCCGCACCGGCGGCTCGCGCGGTCGTTAGACCAACAACGTGCCGCCGTCGATGGTGTGAGCAGGACGACGGACGCTACTCCCCCACCTGCGGAAGCTCGTCGGCGGCAATCTGGCACGGCGTCGGCTCAGCCGGCGCGGCCACGACGGCCTGCGCAGGCGGGGGCTCGGGCATTGGTGCTGGGACGGGCGTCGGCGTCGGTTCCGACGGCTCGGACGGCACCTCGGGTTCTTCTGGGGCCGGGTCCTCGGGTACCGCGGGTTCGGCCGGCGCGGCGTCGGCCGGGTCGGTCTTCTTCCCTTCGGCGTCGGGGTCCGGTTCATTGGATGGCTCGTCATGGCTGGCGAGGTCGGGTGGGTTCAGGTCCGGCGACGGCGCGTCCGCCGATCCGGTGAGCCCGCCGATGAGGTCGGCCAACTGCTGACCGAAGCCGGACAGGCCCGTTCCAAGCGACGGTGTTCCAAGGGACGGCATGCCTCCGAGGTCGCCGAGCGGCGAGCTCGGCAGCGACGGCGGAGCGGGGGCTGCGAGCGGCACGCCCGGCGCGGGCGGCGCGGGCGGCGCGGCGAACCCAGCGGGTGCGACCGCGGCGGGTGATGCGGCGCCCACCGGTGACGGCAGCGGATCGAGTGTCGCGACGCGCGTCGGCTCGGCCACGGGGCCGACGTCGCCCCCCACCGGTTTGCGGGGCGCGACCGGCGCAGTCCACCGCGGACCCAGGTCGCCCGGCACCTCGAACACCGCAACCGGGCCGGCACGCACGCGGTCGATTGCGGCGGCGTAGGCGGAAGCGACCTCGGCGCCAACTGTGCGCATCGCACCCAGCCAGCCCAGCCGAACGTCGTTGTCCACGAATGGTTTAACCTGCTGGTCTATGAGCTCGCTTGCCGTTGAACGGTCTCCGGCTCCGGTGGTGACGGTTCGCGCCGCAGCCAGCCAGGCCGCGCGCTGAGATTCGATACCGGAGTCGACGGCCAGCGTCGCGCGGACCTTGGCATCGACGGCCCGCCACAGGTCATCCCGCAACGCGGTGATCGCCTCGGCCGCCTCACGCACTGCAGCGCTCACCATCGCGGCGGCGCGATGGTGACGCATCAGGAAGTCCATTGCCGCGCCTGCGCCCTGGCCGACCCACGCGCTCGATAGCGCCTCCAGCAGATCGGCTTGGCGTCGCAAGGCGTCGTCGGCCGCGGCGGCCAGTGCCGTCAGCGCGGCCGCATCGGCGGCCAATGCGTCCAGTTGCAGTCCGTCCTCGCCGGAGTACCAGTCCCGGACCTGGGCGGGGTGCTGGGTCAGGTCCGGATGGTGATAGCCCAGCTGCTGGCAGGCCCGTACGTACTCGCTGATGTCGTCGACTGCCGGTCGGCCCTGAGCCAGGCGGGCGTCGACGTCGTAATCGGCTGCCACCGTCACCCCAACCGCGTGATGGCGCGAGCCTGGGCGGCCAGGTAGTGATCCGCGGAAACCCTTATAGCGGAGGCGATCTCGCTACCGGAGCGGGCCCATGTGCGAAGGTCCCCGCCGAGCGCATCAAGGGTAGCGCGCAATGCCTCCCCGTGCGCGACATGCGCGCGGCCCGCGACGGCGCCACCGAAGGCCCAACCGGCCAGATGCCTCCGCGCCACGCCGTCGAGGGCATCGGCGACGGCGTCGTACCGGCCTGCTACGTCGAGCAGCACGCCCATGTCGACGCGCGCAGCGTCAGGTTCTCCCATGAAAGGTAGGACGCGCCAGTCACCTGGCTGGTTCCATCCGATCAGTCCTGTGAACTGACGGAGTCCGCGACTCGCGTCGCCAGGATCCGCGCGGTGTCCTCGTCGGCAGCCTCCACCATGACGCGGACCACCTGTTCAGTTCCCGACGGCCGCAACAGGATTCGACCCGAGTCGCCCAGCTCGGCCTCGGCTTCGGCGACCGCACTGCGCACCGAGGGCGCCTCGGCGACGGTCGCCTTGTCGGCAACGGCGACGTTGATCAGCACCTGCGGCAAGGTGTGCATCGGTTCGGCCAGGGCCGCCAGCGGCAATCCCGTGTGCGCCATCCGCGACATCAGCCGCAACCCGGTGACGATGCCGTCCCCGGTGGTGCCGAACGACGGCATCACGATGTGGCCGGACTGTTCGCCGCCCAGCGAGTACCCACCCGCGTGGAGTTCCTCGAGTACGTAGCGGTCCCCGACGCTGGTGGTGCGGACCTCGATGCCCGCCGCCCTCATCGCGATGTGCAGGCCGAGGTTGCTCATGACCGTCGCCACCAGGGTGTCCGACGCGAGCTCTCCTGCGTCGCGCAGGGCCAGTGCCAGCACCACCATGATCGCGTCGCCGTCGACGATCCGGCCGTTCGCGTCGACGGCGAGGCAGCGGTCGGCGTCGCCGTCATGGGCCAGGCCGAGATCGGCACCGTGCGCGAGGACGGCCCGCTGCAACACGTCCAAGTGGGTTGACCCGCACCCGTCGTTGATGTTGAGGCCGTTGGGTTGGGCATTGATGGGGACGACGTTGGCGCCTGCGGCTCGGTAGGCCAGCGGCGCGGCGGCCGACGCAGCGCCGTGTGCGCAGTCGACGACGACGGTCAACCCGAGCGCCGGAGTCGTGACGGCCCCGGCGACGTGGCGCAGATACCGGTCGAGCGCGTCGTCGGCGTCGCGCACACGCCCGATGTCCGCGCCGGCGGGACGGCTGCCGGGTCCCATGTTGACGAGGTCTTCGATGCGGTCCTCGGTGGCGTCGTCGAGCTTGTGCCCACCGCGCCCGAAGATCTTGATGCCGTTGTCGGGCATCGGGTTGTGCGATGCCGAGATCATGACGCCGAACTCGGCGTCGTAGGCATGGGTGAGATACGCGACCGCTGGGGTCGGTAGGACGCCGACGCGCAGCACGTCCACGCCTTCGCTGGTAAGCCCCGCGATGACGGCAGCCTCGAGCATCTCGCCGCTGGCCCGCGGATCGCGGCCGACGATGGCCACCCTGCGGGCCGCCTGCGACGTGCCCAGCCGTGCCGCTGCAGACCCCAGGGCCAGCGCCAACTCGGCCGTCAGGTCGTGATTGGCGACACCCCGGACTCCGTCAGTGCCGAACAGGCGACCCATGCGCACCCTCCTACTTCCACTCTCGCCGCGAGCGCGCGGGTCTGTCGTAGCGACACACCGCAAAAATTGCGTGCAGCGACGCACGCTCGCGACGAGAAGGTGACTGGTGGATCAGCGCTTGCTGTACTGAGGCGCCTTGCGGGCTTTCTTGAGGCCGTACTTCTTGCGCTCGATGGCGCGCGGGTCACGCGTGAGGAAACCGGCCTTCTTCAGGGCCGGACGGTCCTCGGGCTGCACGATGATCAGCGCACGCGCGATGGCCAGGCGCAGCGCGCCTGCCTGCCCGGACGGCCCGCCGCCGTCGAGGTGGGCGTAGATGTCGACGGTGTCGAGCCGATCGACTGTCACCAGCGGAGCCTTGATCAGCTGCTGGTGCACCTTGTTCGGGAAGTAGGCCTCGAGGCTGCGGCCGTCCAGGTCGAACTTGCCGGTGCCGGGCACCAGGCGCACCCGCACCACGGCCTCCTTGCGGCGGCCGACCGTCTGGATCGGGCGGTCGATGATGATCGGCTCGCGCGGCGCGGACTCCTCCACGGCGACGGTCTCGGTCACCTCGGTCACCTCGGGGGTGGCCTCGGTGGCCTCGGCGGCCTCGGTGGCCTCGGTCACCTCGTCCACCTCGGTGGGTTCTGTCACGTCAGTCGTCTCGGTCACTGGGCCACCTGCTTGATCTCGTAAGGAATCGGCTGCTGAGCGGTGTGGGGATGCTCGGCACCCACGTAGACCTTCAGCTTCTTCTGGACCTGCCGGCTCAGCTTGTTGTGCGGCAGCATGCCGACGATCGCCTTCTCGACGACGCGGTCGGCGTGCTTGGCCAGCTCGTCACCGAGCGAGCGCGAGCGCAGGCCGCCGGGAAAACCCGAGTGGCGGTGAAGGAGCTTGTTCTGGAGCTTGTCGCCGCTGATGGCGACCTTGTCCGCATTGATGACGATGACGAAGTCGCCACCATCGACATTGGGCGTGAATGTCGGCTTGTGCTTACCGCGCAGCAGCTTCGCTGCTTCAACGGCGAGCCGGCCGAGCACCACGTCGGTGGCGTCGATGACGTACCACGAACGCGTGGTGTCACCCGCCTTCGGCGTGTACGTAGGCACAGCGTTACCTCTTCCTTTTCGGGGTTCCTCACCCGGATTTGATCCCGGTGTGACCCGGGCTGCCGGTCAGGCGGATGCGGCTTGGATGAAGCTCGGCGACCGACGTAGACCCGAGCCTTCCGGCGTACCGCACGCCAACGAGGCAGCTTACCCGGGGGCGTCATTGCAGGTCAAAACGCTCATCCAGATCCCTGACCGCCTGCGGTCCTGGCCGTGGACTTCACACCCGTCGCTGTGGCGCTCGCACTCGTCATCGGCCTGCTGACCAGCCAGTTCGACGTCGCATCGGGGCTGGCCGAGTTACGGTGGGTCGGTCATGGCAGCACGACTCGTGGCCGTTGGGGCCGACATCACCAAACAGCGCGTGGATGCGATCGTCAACGCCGCGAACGGCTCACTGCTCGGGGGAGGCGGGGTCGACGGCGCCATCCACGCCGCCGCGGGTCCCGATCTTCTGAAGGAGTGCCGCACCCTCGGCGGCTGCGACACCGGCGACGCGAAGCTGACCCGCGGCTACCGGCTGCCGGCGCGCTACGTCATCCACACGGTCGGACCGGTATGGAAAGGCGGCACGCACGGCGAGCCAGACTTGCTTGCCTCGGCCTACCGTCGGTCGCTGGAGGTCGCCGGTGAACACGACGTCGCGTCGATCGCGTTTCCATGCATCAGCACCGGCATCTATGGCTATCCCGCCGATCAGGCCGCGGAGATCGCGCTCAGTGCGGTGAAGGCCACGCTCCCCGACGTTCCGTCGATGCAGCGGGTCGTGTTCTGTTGCTTCTCCGAACGGGAACTGGCCATATACGAGCGGCTCCTCGTGACCCACCACTGACATGACTGTGCGGTCCCGTCGGCTCTCCTCCGAGCGGGACCGCACAGGGTCTCTGGGAGCCCTAGAAGCCCCAGGCGCCTGCCGCGCGCCGGTCGGTCTCGGCAACGTCGGCGGCGCCGTCGCGGACCGCATTGCCCAGCCTGAACAAGATGTCGTTCAGCGCCGCAGCGGATCTGTCCCAGTGCGCCTGTTCGATGCGGTAGGCCTCGGCAGCCTCGCGTGTCCAGGTGGCCTGCAGTGGGCCTATCTGCGCCCGCAGCTCATCCAAGGCCGCGTTGAACCGGGCCGACGTGGCGTGTATCTCCTGACGAACGGTGTACTCGATCGCATCGAAGTCGTAGGACAGAATCGGGTCCATGAAGGCTCCATTCGGGTTGGCGGACTTGGGGTTACAGGGTGCTGGTCGTGGCAGTGATGTCGTGCGAATGCGCGTCCGCAACCTCGCGCAAGATGCGCTCGTTCTGCCGCATGGTCTCGGCGATGCGCTGCAGTGCGGCATACAGCCGCATCGACTCGGCATCCCACCGGTCGACCACCTCTTTGAACCGAGCGGCGGCGACGCCTCCCCACACCGCAGTCGGCACACTGGTCATCTGGGCGATGAATGCGCGGAGCATGGCCCGGACTTCGTCGTTGCGGACGTCGATCTTTCCTGCGACGGCGGCCATCAATTCGAAGTCGGTGTTGAGCGCACCGCTGGCGGGTGTGGTCATCGCAGTCCTTTCGCACGTGTCTTCGGTGGATGTGTAGATAGGACGCAGCAGAGCTCGATTCGGTTCCACTGTCCGCGAGTCAATTTCAGGGCACCGAGCGAGCCGTGCGAATGGCGCGCTCACACGCCGGGTCCAAACCTGTTGCGGCAACCGGCTGTTGGCAGCCGATAGCGATCCGGATACCGTGGTCGACCAGCACCACCCAATCGACGCTGACGGCGGACCGCACCTCCGTGTAGGTGACCGCGAGCCGGCCCGCCGAGTGGTCGATCGCCTTGAAGTCCGTGAAGACGCCATCGGGTTGCTCGTCGAGTGCGGCCTCCAGCGTCTCGGCAGTCGCTTGCATCGTCTCGCCGTCCGGCACCCTGGCCTGGGTGACGTGGATGGCGACCCGTGAATCCGCTGGCGAAATCACTTGTACCCGAGCCGAACCTGGGCCGGCGACCAGCCGTTCGACGGCCCAGGGTGCAGGTACCTGAACTGCGACCCGCCCCTCGACAATCCACGTGCCGTCCTCACTGCCCGTCACACCGGTACCCGATCCGGCGGCCGCGCCAGCCAGCGCGGCGGTGGCCGCCAGCGCACCCGTGGCGACTGCGAGTCGCTGCTTGCCGACCCGTGTGCGCGACCGTGTCGGAGCCACGGCCGGGACTGGCCGGGCGGCCTCGGAGGCGCATCGGACCCCTTCGTCGTCCACGAGTGACACCTCGATGTTCCTGCGCCGCAGCCGGCGTGCGAGTTCGTCGGCGAGCGTGGCGGCACCGCTCACTCCGAATGGCGCATCGATGACCACCGACGGGGTTGCGGGCAGCGTCGCGAGCACGGCGTCCGCGACGAATTCCGGAGCGACCGCCCGCGACACGACGGACCGCTCGCCATCGGGTGCGTGCACGACGACGCAATCGGGCCCGAGTTCGACGACACCCGACGCCTCACGCAGCAATGCGTCACCACGGTGGCGCACGGCCACGCGAGGGCATGCGGTGAGGAATGCGCCCTCGACGAACTCGATGCGAGCCCGCGGCCACCAGGACGGCACTACCAGCAGCACCGATTCCCAGTCACCGGCGCACACCGCGCGCACGACGTCCGACCACAGCGTTCGCACGGCGACGACGCGGTCGGCGGATACCGCGAGCCGGTCGTCCACGCACTCCAACGCGACCGATACCACGTCGGCGTCGGCGACTCCGGGACCGCAGACGGCGGCCGGACCGACCACGACGACGGCTTCCTTCACGGCGGATCGACGTAGGCGACCTGCACGAGGCCGTCCACCTGTGCCCGTCGAATCACCGTGCCACGCCCCTGCGGTAGCGACGACGGGCGCACCCCACCGAGGAGCACGCCCTCATCTGGACTGGCGCTCATCATCAGCCCGAGGCACCCGAGGTCACGGAGCGCAACTACAACGGGATCGAACATGGCGCGCGCCGCGCCAGCCGCTCGGCGCGCGACGACGAGGTGCAGGCCGACATCCCTTGCGTACGGCAATAGTTCGAGTAGCGCGCTCAGTGGGTTCACCGGCCCGCCCGCCACCAGGTCGTAGTCGTCGACGATTACATATACGTCCGGACCCGACCACCACGTGCGATCACGCAACTGTCGTTGTGTGACGGCCTCGTGCGGTAGCCGGGCTCGCAGCTCGCCTGCGAGGATCGTCAGCTGCGCTTCGGCGTTCGCGACGGACATCGCATAGCCGCGCAGGTGGGCGCTTTCGACGACGCCGAGTAGCGTCCGTCGGACGTCGACGACCACGAGCTGCGCGGTCTCGGCGTCGTTGGTCCGCACCAGCTCCCGGCACAGGGTGCGCAGGGCAGCGGTCTTGCCGCACCGCGCTTCACCGATGATCAGAGCATGCGGAGTTCCGGTGAAGTCGACGGTCATGGGCCCCACCTCGTCGCCACCGACCCCGAGCACGACGGCTGCGGGTGACTGCGCGACGACGGCGTCGTAGCGCACCATCGTCGGCAACGGCGTCACGGCGGGGGCCCCCATCTCAGGGTGGCGGCTCCGCAATGTCTCGGCAGCCGTGTGCCACCCGTCGTCGCACTCGACTGAAGGGCCGCCGGCCAATCGCGGGCGGGCGATCACCAGGTCCAAGCCGTCGGGGGTGATGCCGTGCCCGGCCGGGCGCTGCGCGAGGGACCGGGCCCGCTTCCTGTCGAACTCCGATTCCGCGGGGTCACCCAGCCGCAGTTCGATCCGAGTGCCGAGTTGATCCTTGAGCGCGGGCCGCAGTTCGGCCCACCGAGCGGCCGCGATCACGACATGCACGCCCACCGAAAGCCCCTGCGCGGCAAGGGCGGTGACGGCATCCTCCAAGCCGTCGACGTCCTGACGGGCCACTGCCCAGCCGTCGATCACCAGGAAGGCGTCGCCGTACTGATCGACCAGTCCTGCGTCGCCGCGGCGCACGGTCTCGCGGCGCCGCACCACCGTCTGCAACCGCGAGACGACGCGTTCGACCAATTCGCGATCGAGTGGTCCCGCGACCGCGCCGACGTGGGGCAGCGACCGCACCGACGAGAGAGCGCCGCCGCCGAAGTCGAGACCATAGATCTGTACGGCCGTCGGGTCATGGGTGGCGGCCAACCCGAGAACCAACGTCTGCAATGTCGTCGATTTGCCACTGCGGGGTCCACCGACGACGGCCACGTTCCCGCCCGCTCCCCGCAGGTCGGCGAGGAACAGATCTCGGCGTTGCTCGAACGCGTTGTCCACCAGCCCGATCGGCACGGTTAGGGCCGCCCCGGGCGAGCGCTGGGCAAGCACGGCACCCAGCGTCGGCGAGGCGACCAACGGAGGCAGCCACACCTGATGTGCGGCGGTCCCACGCTTCGCCAGACCCGACAGCACGACGTCCAGGACGGTGCGCCGACCGCGGCGCCCGGATCGATATGCTCGCACACGTCCGACGGGGGCCGCAGTGAACGGGGTGACTGCCGCGACCGGGCGCGGCGGTGACGCCGGTTCGGGGGTCGCAACGGGACCGGACACGTAGGCGGCGCGGAACCGCACCAGATCACCCGACGCGGTCTTGAGGTACGCCGCGCCCGGAGTGTTGGGCAGGTCGAAGGCGTCAGCGGTGCCCAGTACCGCCCGGGACTCACTGGCGGAGAACGTCTTCAGACATATCCGGTAGGACAGATGCGTCTCCAGACCTCGTAGCCTGCCCTCCTCAAGTCGCTGACTGGCGAGCAGCAGATGCATGGCCAGTGATCGCCCGACCCGGCCGATCGCGACGAACAATTCGACGAAGTCGGGATGCTGACTGAGCAGCTCGGAGAACTCGTCGACGACGATGAACAGCGTCGGTAGCGGCGCGAGCGCCGACCCGCGGGTGCGGGCCGCCTCGTAGTCGGCCACACTGGCGACGTTGCCGGCCGCACGAAGGAGCTGCTGCCTGCGGTTCAGCTCGCCCGAAAGAGCATCGCCCATGCGGGCCACCAGGTGTGCTTCATCGGCCAGGTTGGTGATCACCGCGGCAACGTGGTTCAGTCGCTCGAAACCGAGAAATGTTGCACCGCCCTTGAAGTCGACGAGGACGAGATTCAACGCCTCAGGCGGGTGGGTGGCGACGAGGCCGAGGGTGAGCGAACGCAGGAACTCCGACTTTCCCGACCCGGTGGCTCCCACGCAGAGTCCATGCGGCCCCATGCCGTCGTGCGCGGCTTCCTTGATGTCCAGCTCGACGGGCTCGCCGCACTCGTCCACCCCGATCGGGACGCGCAGCCTGCGCTCCTTGGTGCGCGGCTGCCACAACACGTCCGGGTCGATGCGAGCAGGGTCACCGACACCCGTCAGTTCACTCCAGACGCCAGCAGTCCGAATGCCCTCACCGGCACACGCCGGGTCGTCGAACCTCGCCAACCGTTGGGCGCACGCCACCGCCTGAGTCAGGGACATCGTGTCGGGACGCTCGGGGAATGCGCTCCCCTCGGCGCAGCCGATCCGCAGGCTCGGGAGCGCAGCCAAGGCCTTCGCGGCCTCGCCGATCGTCACCACCGTCATTCCGTCCACGGGGACGTAGGGTTGCGACACGGCACCGCCGTCGACGATCACCACCGTGCGCTCCGCAGCGGTTGCAGCAACGGCGCCCATCTCGCGGTGGGTCATCCGGGCTGGTCCCGCGTCGTCGAACGACGACAGTCGGTGGTGTGGAAGCCATTTCAGCCAATCCCAGACTGCCGCGGCCGAGCCGCCGACCACCGCGCCTACGGCGAAGTGCGCGGGACCGTGAAGCACCGAGAGTTGACAGACCATCGCGCGCACCAGCCCGCGCGCGAGGCCAGTCTCCCCCTCGACCACCACGACGGCCTGCGCGGCAAGATCGACCGTGACCGGCAGCAGGGCGATGGTGGATCGTTCGCGCAGCAGCCGATGCAGCGCCTCGGAGGTGACGGGATCGAATGCGTCGGACGGACCGAGCTCGGGCGCAAGCAGTGGAGTGGACAACGGTTGTTCGCCGAGGCCGACCCGGACGAGACCGAAGTCGGCGTCCTCTGGGTCGCGTTCCCACATCCGCGCACCGCCAATGAGCGTCCACAGCGCATCGGGTTCGGGATGGCTCCAGCACGACGACCGGTATTGCGCATCAGCGGTTCTCGCAACCGATTCATCGAGCTCGTCCAGATACCGCAAGTATTCCCGACGATTTTCGTCGAGTTCGGCCGAGCGCCCCGAACCGCGGGCGCCGTATGCCAGCGACCCGAGCGCCGACACCAGCATCATCACCGGGAAGAGCGCGAACGCCGGATTGCGGGTGACGCCCACGCCGGATGTGAAGTACAGCGCCATCATCCCCGTCGTGGCGACGATCATCGCGACCGGAAGCAGCCGCGACAACGGATTGGGTGGCGTCGCCTTCGGAAGTTCGGGTGGGCGCTCGACGACGACCGGGCCGACGTCCATCGCCGGCACCGGTAACCGCGCTGCGCGTATGAAGTCCATCGAGGAATAGGACGCCGTGGCAGCGCTCCCGGTTCCACACCTCAGGTGAGAAATTTGGTGCGCCGAGTGCACTTCCGGCTCGGTTACGGTGACCTCGGCGGGTATCGGCCTTGGGGGGTGACGCGGTGTCGGTGTGCCGGATCTCCATTCAGGCGGATCTCGACGAAGGTCGCGTCGTCGACATGGCGGTCTGCGCGCGCACTCCCGTGGGCGCACTGCTGCCCGCGATCGTCGACGTCTTCGGTCACCGTTCGGCGCCCGGCGTCGTACACGGATGGCGACTGGACCGAGTGCTCGGAGCGCCGCTCGACGAGTCACTGTCGTTGACGGACAACGATGTTCACCACGGCGACCTGCTCGTGCTCACCCCCACCCACACTCCGCCGCTCGGTCCGGTCGGTGTGGGGCCGGCGCGCGAGGTCGCTTCCGCCGGCGATCCCGGGGTCGAGAAGACTCGGTGCCTCCGCGAATACGCGTGTGCATCGGCGGCACTCGTCGCCGCGGTCGCGTTGGCTTGGACCGGACCCGTGACGGGTGCCACCAGTCACCTGATCGTCGCGGCGTGCGGCGCCTGCGTGGTGTGCTGGACGGCGGTGGTAAGGCGGAGCGCGGTCCTGGCGGTGGCCGGCTGCGCGCTGACCGCGACCGTGGGGTTCCTGGGGGTGCCGTCCCCGCCCGGGGCGCCCAACGTATTCCTCTCCGCCATGGGGGTATTCGCCGTGGCAGTGGTGACGGCGAGGCTGTCGGTACGCCCTTCCCCGGCGGTGGCTGCGACGGCGACGTGTGCCGCCCTCTTGGCGGTTGCGATGGCCGCGCCGGTGTTTACGGCGCTGCCGATGGCGACCATCGGCGCCGTCCTTGCGACGGCTGCGCTCGGCGTGTTGGCCATTGCGCCGCGGCTTTCAACGGCAATGACCGGGCTCGGATCCCGGGGCGAGCCCGAACCGCCCGACGCGCTCGTGGCGCGCGCACTTACCGCGCACGCCACGTTGACCGGCGTAGTCGCGGGGTGTGCCGTCGCCGTTGCAACCGGCACGATGCTGGTGACGTTGGGGGGCGTCCGAGCCGAGGTGTCCCAGGTGGCGGGCGAGGCGTTCGGTTTCGCCACGGGCCTCGTGCTGCTGCTCCGCGCCCGCACCTACGTCGACGGCCCGCGCCGCGCCGCGCTGGTCACGGGCGGGCTGTTCTGTGCCAGCGCGGCTTTCGCCGTCGTGGTCGCGGGTGCTCCCGAGCGGGCCGGCTGGGCCGCGCTGTGCCTGATGGCCGTCGGGCTTGGCGCGCTTCGGCGCCCAAAGCCAACGCCCTTCGTCACCCGAATCGCCGACCTGCTGGACTACGCCGCACTGGCCGCCGTCGTCCCGTTGTCCTGCTGGGTGATCGGGGTCTACGCGCTGGGCCGGGGTTGGCAGTTCGCATGACGTCCACGGCTGAACGGGCCTGGCGCGTCGCCACCGCGGTCCTGGTGACGACGATGGCCACGTGGACGTCGCCGGTCGCCGGAGCCGTGACACCACCGACCGTCGACTACTCGCTGCTGCCCCTACCACGCCCTCCCGCGCCGCCGGGTCCCACCGTGCCGACCGGGGCGTGTCGCTTCGCCGCCGCTGCCGTACACGGCGGTGGTCCAACGCAGTTGACCGATGTCGGCATCCCGACGTTGCGGCCGTTGTCGCGAGGGTCTGGTCAGACGGTCGCCGTGATCGACACCGGGGTGGCCCGGCACCGATTGCTTCCCCGCCTCGTGGCGGGCGGTGACTACGTCGCGACCGGCGACGGCACTCAGGACTGTGACGGGCACGGCACCATCGTCGCGGGAATCATCGCGGCGACGCCCTTCGACGACGCTCCGGACGCCTTCGGAGGCATCGCCCCCGAAGCGGGCATCATCGCAATCCGGCAGTCGAGCAACGCGTTTCGCCGTTCCGACGGCCGCTCGGGTTCGGGCGTCGGAGACGTGAGCACCTTGGCGATGGCCGTGCGCACCGCGGTCGATCTGGGCGCGACGGTCATCAACATCTCGTCCGTGGCGTGCGTGCCGGCAGGCGACGGGATCGACGACGGTGCGCTCGGAGCGGCGCTGGCCTATGCCGTGGACGTCAAGGACGTGGTCGTCGTCGCCGCGGCAGGCAACGTCGGCGGTTCCGGCCAGTGCGCCGAGCAGAACCCTCCGCCCGATCCCGCCCAACCGGGCCGACCGAACTGGGACGCCGTCAACGTCGTGGTGAGCCCGTCCTGGTATGACGACTACGTGCTGACGGTCGGCTCCGTCGGACTGAAAGGTCTTCCGTCTCCCTTCACGTTGGCCGGCCCCTGGGTGGACGTCGCGGCACCGGGCGAGTCGGTGGTTTCGCTGAGCCCCGACGGTGAGGGGCTAGTCGATAGCGCCGCGGGATCGATTGATGCAGAATCACTCTCGGGCACCAGCTACGCTGCCCCGGTCGTCTCGGGCATCGCGGCACTCATTCGCGCGCGTGCGCCGTACCTGACGGCGAGGCAGGTCATGCGCCGCATCGAGGACACGGCGCACCATCCCTCCGCCGGATGGGATCCCTTCGTCGGGTTCGGCGTCGTGGACCCGTTGGCGGCCCTCAGCGCGGACGGTGAAGCCGGCGGCGACGTGCGCACTGCGACGCCGTCCGTTCCGCAGCCCGTTGCCGTCCAGCCCACCGACCCGGCAGTCCGTACGGTGGCCTTTGGCGGCGCGGCGGCCTGCCTTGCGGTGGCCACCGCCGCCTTGACGCTGTCGGCGGGCCCGCTACGACGGCGGCGGAAGCCCGTCGCGCAGGACTGACGCCGCGTCGGTGCTGAGCTCGGGCCCCCTCGGCAAGTGCGCCAGTATCGACCACGGCGCAGATCCGGGCAGCCCGATCAGGCCCAGATGCGACGCGACATCGTCGTCTCGGATGCCGAAGACCACACCCGAGTCGGTGACGAGGAACCGCGGTCCGCTCGCTCCGTCGTCGGCCAGGATACGTGCGGACCGGACGTACGCGCTGCGGCCAGCCGGAATGGCGACCGCATCAACGCGCGGGCCGTCGTCGTCGGCCTGTGCGAGTTCGGTGACGTCGACGTTCAACCCTCCCGAATCACCAATCAGTACCACGGTATTCGACTGTGCCGAAGCGTCGCCGTGGTGCCATTGCGCGCAGACCATTGCCCCGGGCCGGGCACCGACGGGCGTGCGGGTACGACGCGGAAAGGTTCCGACGGGCAGCGTCTCGACCAGCGTGGCCGTCGCGACGGTCGCAGGCGTGACCATCGGAATCTCGTCCGTGCCGCCGTACGCGAACCTGATGACGTCCGCGGCGGCTTCACCGACGCGCTGGATCCCATCGGCGAGCACGACGTAGAAGTCGTCGACATCGGCGCGCTCAACGCGTACCACCGTGCCGATGGCGAGACCGCCCAACGACGCCGGACCCACCGAACCCGCGCCAGCGATGCGCGGAACCGTCACCGCAGGAACTTCGGGTACCGTGTCGAGCAGCGCGCGGGAAACCCGAAGCGGGGCAACGCCGTCGAGGTTCAGCGCGCGGACGACCGCACGGTCCCGCAGGTCGACCTCGGCCCGCCACCCGTCGTACAGCAGATACGTCGTCGCGGCGCTCTCCGCGCGCGGCGTGACCAACACGATGCGCGACGGATCGAGCGGCGGCATCGGTCCGCTTGCGATGACGATGGTGCGCTCAGCGTCGCACACCGTCCACGGCTCGTCGCTCAAGGGTGCGCCGATCGCCGCCGGAGCTCCCGGGATGCCCACCTGCGGACCTCTTTTCAGCTGAGCAAGAGAGGCCTCCCCGACCACTAGCGGGGCGGCGTCGGTGCGCGCGATCAGGTGAGCCGACGAGAGGTTGAAGACCGGGTGCAGAGTGTCGCCGACCCGCACGTACAGCGCGCCTGATTCCCGTGCCATCACGATGGGAGCCGAGCCGGGTGTGCCCTGCGGTTTGACGAGCGCGAAGATCGCGCAGCCGGCGAGGCCGATCGCAGCGAGGACGCATCCCGCTGCGAGCGAACGAGATTGCGCACGCATCGGGTCATCGTCCATCGCGACGTCCCTGCGCACCAAGGCGTGTTCCATGCGACGCATCAGGAAGCGTTGCGCGCTTACTTGTAGCTGCGTCGACGGCCGCCGAACCATGTGTGTCCCCCGGCAATCAGCGTAAGCGCTGCCGGAGGCACTCCTACGCAGTGAATTTCAGCGCCAGCGGGCCCACACGTAGGGCACCAGCGAGCGCAGGAAGTCGAGGTCCGGTCCGGGGTGGGCGTCGGCGAAGGCCTGTTCGAAGTACTCCTCGGCCACCAGCAGGATGCCCTCGGCGTACTCGCGGGTGTAGTCGATGCTGCCGTAGTCGTCCATCAGGCGGCGCACGGTGCGGACCATGTGCTCGGACCGTTCGGCACGGTTGCGCCGGAGGTAGTCGCTGAGCAGCGCCCGGTCCTCGCCCGCGGCCGCGGACAGCAGGTGCATCAGCGTCAGCGTGCGCTTGCCCTCGTAGAGATCACCGAGGATCTCCTTGCCGTAAGTGCGTTCGTCGCCCACCAGATTGAGCAGGTCGTCGCGAATCTGGAACGCCGCACCGAAGTGAAACCCGAAGCGCACCAACGGCGCCAGGTCCGCCTTACCCCCCGATCCGACCAGTGCGCCGACACGGAGCGGATGAATGGTGGTGTACCAGCAGGTCTTCAGCATGATCAGCTCGAGGTAGTCCTCCGGGCGCAGGTCCTCGACGTTGTCGAGCTGCCAGCCGAGCTCGGTGGCCTGTCCTTCCAGTGTGCGCAGAGCCATGGTGTCGAATTCGTGCCACACCATGTCAGCGAGGTCAGGATCCAGCTGCCGCGTCGCCCTCCGCAGCACCTGACCGGACACGATCGCCAGTCCGTCGCCGGCGTTGAGCGCGGCGGCCATGCCGTGGGAGGCGCCGAGCGTCGGGCGGCCGCGCCGCATCTCGCTGCCGTCGGCGACGTCGTCGTGAACGAGAAAGGCATTGTGCAGCAGTTCAATTGCCACCGCGACCCCTAGGAGGGCGTCGGGCTCGGCTCCGAACGCGCGGCTGGCCGACAGGCACAATGCCGGCCGCAACGCCTTCCCCGGTCGTGATGGATACTCGCGCATCGGCCCGTAGAGCCACTGGACGGGCTCGCCGTCGGGCAGGGCGTCGAGCATCCCCCGCCGTACCATCTTGGCGACGTTGCGCAGATGGCCCTCGACCTCGGATATCAGGTCCGCCTGGTCGGCGGTGCTGGTCACGGCAGGAGGGGTTGGATCGCGACTTCGACGGGCAGCCAGATGTCGGGGTGGCCGTCGGCGACCAGCGTGCCGCGATAACTACCCGGCGGAAGGTCATCGGAGACTTCGACCTCGACGGTCACCCCTCTGCTGCTACGCGCAGGCATCGGAATGATGTCCGGCTCGAACCTCAACATGTGCGCCGAAATCACCGTTCCGTCGTGCGCAAGTAGGTCGCTGCACCGCAGTCGTACCTTGCCCATGTCGATCGGTCCGCCGTTGTGCAACCACACCTCGGCAGTCGTCGCGCCCGGTGCCACGGTCTCCAGATAGAGCCGACCGTTGGCCTGCGCGGTCGCCAAGTCCAAGGTGGCGCCGACTGGTGCCGCGGCTTGCTCACTGCGCGGGGAAGCGGCGCGTAAGAACTGGTCGGCCATCGCCCACCACGACGTGACAAGCGGCTCTAACCCGGTGGCGCCGAACAGATCGGCATTCTGTTCGTCGGCGGGCACGGCAGCCGGCGCCGGCGGACCGCCGGTGCCGTTGAGACCGGCCGACGCCATACGGACGAAACGCTCGACGAGTTCGCTGGCAGCACGAAATCCGTCGGCTTGAATGGCGCTGAGTGCGCGCATATTCGCCCCCGAATCGAAGACCGATGCCCACGGAAGGTCGTTGCTCGTGCCGCCGTCATTCGCCCCAGCCACCCGCGTCACCCTCCCAAATATTTACCCGCGATTATGCCCGCACCACGGTATGCTAGCTGCGCAAACGGGATGAGGAGGGGCAATGTCGACGCTCCGCGCGATACTCGAAGTGCAAGGTGCTCTGGACACTGCGGTCATCAATTCGCCCGACCCGCGGGTCGCGGAGATCGCGAATGAGTTTCTGCCCGACACCTCGACCAACGCCGGGTGGTACCGCGAGATCGCAACCTTCCTCTTCGGCGACCAAGCCCGGTCCGAGGCAAATCCGATCCTGGCGTTGTCGGAACTATTCGACGCTGAGACCAACATCCCGCAGGCGCCGTCCGTCCCCGAGCTTTCTCGATTGTTGTACGGCGTCGGAGCCATCATCCGATTGAAGTCCGAAGTTCCGACGGCTCCGCTGCCAGACTTCGCCCGAGGCGAGGAAGTTGACAGGGAGCTCCTGACCAGCGTGCTCGCGCTTGGGGGCCCGTACGAATCGTTCGAGGAGAACCGCACGCGGGTCGCCCAATACTACGACGAGGTCGTTGGTTTGTTCGCCAATGAATTCTATGGCTGGCAGGCGTGGTACGGAGTCGCCACGAGTCTCGAAGAACGATTCCAGATCCTCAAGAAGGGGGTTGCGTCCGTCCCGTTGTGCCAGGCCGTCGTCGTAAAGGTGAATGGAATCGATTCGGTGGTCATCGACGCGAAGATCTCCTCGGACGAGGTCACGCTCAACAACCTGAAGAAGGTCGTCGATCCGCGCAACTGGCACTACGACTACCCGGATTTCTTCTGCAGCATGGAGTACAGGGGTCCTCGCACCGACGGCTGGCGAAAGGTCTTGGAAAGGGTCGGCATTTGTAACTTCTCGCCGCTGATCCTGCGCACGATGCTGAAGTTCTACAAGTCCACGGTGAATGGTCCGGACAGGTACGAAGCCCGCCTCGACTACGATCTCAACGACCCAGTGCCCGACCCCGCGGGCGACGGCCAGATCACCGTCGACCGCGGCTTCATCAACATGTGGACCCCGCCGGGCAAGGGGCCGAATGACTACGGCGTCGTCGTGCGGATCCGGAAGGTCGCGCACATCAATGGGCTGAGTCCATATGCCATGAAGAAGTTCGTCTGCATCATGGGGTATGCCTACGTCGCGATGGAAATGCTGTTCGGCCCGGCCAAGGCTCCCGATCCGAACATCCCCTGGGCACTCTGGGAGGACGACCCCAATGAACTACCCGGACAGGGGCAGCAGTCCAATGCCCTACCGGCACAGTCGACTAACACCGTGGCGTCGACGGCCATAAAGATGGTGGCCGAGTGTGTCCAGGACATCACCGCAAAACAGGCCGATCTGGCAGGCAAATGGACGTCCGGTGATCTGACCGTGGCGGACCTTGCGCAGTGCAGCGCGGAGGTCGGTGCCCGGATCGCAAGTGATCCCTGGAAGTTCATCCAAGCCATTGGCAAGACGAAAGGGGGTGGCACGTGACCACGCCGACCAGCCCGCTCCAACAGCAGGTTGACACAGCCCAAGATCTCATCGGCCAGGCGAGCGCACTCTGGGTGGCGGCGGCCGAACAGAGCGATTCCGCAACCGGCCTCGGCACCGACGGTCGAATTCAACTGGTCCACGGTCTCGTCGATCTGTGGGTGAAGGGCCTTGTCGTATGGCTGGAAGCCTTCATCACGAGCGGAGGTTTCTTCTCGTTCCCCCCGCAGGCGACCGAGCCGTTGCCGTCGGATGTCATTGAAGTGCCTTCTGCAACAACCTATGCAAGGCAGATCGAGGCCATCGGCCCGTTCGTGCGAGTCGGCATGCCGACGGTCACGATTCCCAAGTCCGCGATCGGATTCAACCCCCCGTCCCTGCCCGCAGGCATTACCCAGTTTCAGGTCTTTCTCAAGGACTACAACCTGATCGGCGCCAACTACACCGGCACGATCAGGTTGTCCACTCAGTCGTTGGTGCCGGACGACAGGGTGGTCACCGTCGGACTGTGAGCGACTCTGACGCCCAGCCGACGATCGATGAACTTCTGGATCGCGCGGTACGGGCAATCAACCTCGGCGATCGGGAAACGGCCGACGCGCTCGCCGGGCAGGTGCTCTCCGTCCACGGCAGTAACCCCGAAGCCGAAGAACTGCTCGCCGCCCCAAGCGATCACGGTGAGATCCGGCGCCTGACCATCCTCTTCGCGGACCTGGTCGATTCGACGGCGTTGTCCACGCGCATCGACATCGAGGTCTACCGCACGGTGGTCGGGCGGTACCGCGACGAGGTACTCGAGATCGTCAACCACTACGAGGGCCATCTCGGTTCGACGAAGGGCGACGGCCTGCTCGCAGTGTTCGGCCATCCCAAGGCCCACGAGAACGACGCACACCGTGCGGTGTACGCCGGACTGGACATCACCCGCGAGATCGCCGCGCTCAGCGAGCGTGTGCGACAGCGCTTCGGGTTCGACGTCAGCGTCCGAGTCGGGATTCACCGTGGACTCGTCTACCTCGACACCGCACAGGACGACGTCTACGGCCTCGGAGCCAATCTGGCGGCGCGGATGTGCAGCCTCGCCCAGCCGGGCACCGTCGCCGTCTCGATGCCGATCGAACGGGTGGTCCGCGATATGTTCACCCTCGAGGAGATGTCGCCGCAAGCGGTCAAGGGCGTCGACGAATTGATCGTCTACTACCGCGTGATTGGCGAACGCGACGTCACCACGGGCGTGGGCGGACCGCTGGTCGGTCGTGAGCGTGAGATCGCGTATCTGCAAGAGAGTTGGGCACAGGCGACGGCGGGCACGCTTACGACGCCGGGGGTGGCGCTTCAGGGCGAGGGCGGCATCGGCAAGACGCGCATCGCGTACGCCGCCGTCGACATGGCCCAGCGTGCGGGCGCCGTCGTGCTCGGCTTGTTCGGTTCGCCGTTTCACACCGACGTCGGGCTCCGACCGGTGCGGCGGTTGCTGGAACGTCGGTGCGGCATCAAACGCGACTCCGATCCGGCCGGGCGTCTTCGTAAACTGGAGGCCGAGGTCGAGCAGCGCGGGTTGGACGTAGCAACCGTGGTCCCGTTGTTGGCGCCGGTGCTGGGCATCGGTTCCGAGATCGGCTATGAGCCCGCCCATGCGAGCGGCGCAAAGCTGTACGGCCAGATCGCCGGCGCCATCAACGCCTACCTGCTGGCGTGCCTGGGATCCGGGCCCGGACTGATTTTCGTCGACGACGTGCACTGGTTCGACGAGGACACCATCGAGGTGGTGCAGACGCTGCTCCGCGAAGAAAGTGGCCGGCTGCTCGTCGTGATCACCGGGCGCACGCTCCCGTCCTTCGCCGGTCCGACCGAAGTATTCGCGGTGACGCCGCTCAATGACGCAGACACGGACAAGCTGGTGCTCGCCCTGTATCCGGACATGACGCCCGATGCACGCAGTGCGGTGCAGAAGCGGTGCGACGGCATCCCGCTATACATCGAAGAGGTCGTGGCCAAGCTCAAGGAACAACCGTCAGACATCCGTGAAGTCTCCCAGGTGCCCGACACCTTGTACGAAACGTTGTTCGCGCGGTTGCGGTCAGGCCCGAACATGCTTCCCGTAGTCGGGGCGGCCGCGCTGATCGGCAGCCGGTTCGATCGCACGGTGCTATCGGCCGTGGTCGACCTGCGGCCGCAGGAGGTCGACGACGTCATCGGAGAACTCACGCGCGGCAGGGTATTCGAGCCCGTCGACAAGGACAGTTGGCGATTTCACCACGAACTCTTGCGCGAGGTCGCGGCGGAAGTCTCACCGCCCACCGTCCGCCGTCGACTGCACAGCCGAATCGCCGATGCCCTCGTCACCGCTTCGGCCGACGCGAACCCCGAATGGCCGTTGGTCGCACGTCACTACGAATCGGCAGACCGATTCGACGATGCCGCAAGCGCCCACCAGCAGGCCTCGGCGGATGCTCGGCGGCGGGGCGCGTTGAATGAGGCGCGGGCCTACCTCAACCGCGCGTTGGAGAACATCGCGCGCACCACCCCGAGTCCGTCGCGCGACAGACGTGAGATATCAGCACGATTGGAGGCCGGCTTCCTCGCGTCAGCTGCGCAGGGTCACTCGAGCGCGGAGGCGGCCGCTGAGTTCGAGCGTTGCCTGCAGCTCATCGGCCCCGATCCGACCCCCGAGCTCTACGCCACCCTGAATGCGTTGTGGGTCTACTACACTGCCCGTGGCGATCTCCGCCGGGGCACGCAATTGGCGGAGACGCTGCGGGCGAAGCTCGAAGACGTGCCCGGGCTCAAGCGGGGCAGCGCTGCCACGATGGGAATCCTGGCCGGCTTCCGGGGAGACTTCCGCGCCGCGCGAGACATGTTGGAACAAGCCGTAGCCGATGTGCACGACGTGTCCATGACCGATGAGACGACCTATTACGGGCCGAACGACCCCATAGGAGGAATGTACTCGTTTCTCGCCTTCATCCGGTTCGTCCAAGGCGATCTCCGGGGAGCGGAGGAGGCACTGGAGCAGATGGAAGTGCGCAGCCACGCCGTCGGCTTTCCACGTGGCGCGTTCAGTCTGTGCTACGGGCGATCGATCGAGGCGTTGCTTCGCGGCGAAGCGGGCGAACCGGCGCGCAGCACCGAGCTCGCCGCCGAACTCAGCTCCCTGGCAAGGCAATACAACTTCGATGAGTGGGTGATGGTCGGGTGGAGCCAGCAGAGCGCTGGACGGGCCCTGACGGTGCTGGATGCCGGTGAAACCGATCCGGCTACGTTGGCACCACACATCGAAACCATGACCACCGTCGTACAGACTTGGCGTGCGTTCGAAGTGAAGACGTTCCTCGCCGCTTACGACGGAGTCCTGGCTCGGCTGCTGATCGCCTCGGGCGATCAGGAAGCAGCGCGTGAACACTTGGACGTCGCCCTGCAGATGGGGCAGGACACCTGGATACAGTTCTACGACGCCGAACTGTTGCGCTTGCGTGCGCACACACTCGACGACGAGGACGCACGGCACCGACACTTCCGCGCTGCAATCGAGTTGGCCCAGAAGCAGGGTGCTCACATCTTCGAGATACGCACGGCTGCAGATGATTTCGAGCTCATGGGCGCATCGGCGCGAGCGGCACTACAGGAGGCTTCCCGCCGATTGCCCGGCGACCAGACATGGCCAGACTTGGCGCGCGCGCGAGCACTGCTGGGGTGACCGGGAATCGTGGACGCGTAGCCATCCTCGGTGGAGGCATGGCCGGACTGAGCGCGGCGTGGCGGCTGAGCGAGGCGGGCTGGCGGAACCGCTTTGATTCGATCACCGTCTATCAGCGCGGGTGGCGCCTCGGCGGCAAGGGGGCGTCGAGCCGCGGACCACACGGACGCATAGAGGAGCACGGCCTGCACGTTTGGCTGGGTTGTTACGACAACGCATTTGCACTGCTCCGCGAATGCTATGCCGAACTTGACCGTGCCACAACCGATTCCGAGGCGCCAATCCACAGTTGGGATCAGGCGTTGATCCCAACCGACAGTCTCGGCATCGCGGACCGCTCGGCCGATGATTGGCTTGTGTGGGCCGGCGGGCTTGCCCGCAACGATGAGTTGCCCGGCGAACCGAACACGACGGGCCGGGAGTTCACCGCCGTCGACTTCCTTCGACGCGCCCTGCAGCTGGTTCTCAACTTCGCCGACTCGCTGGCCGAGTCTGGCGACGACGGCCCCGCTCGACCTGACGGTCGACCCGACTCCCCCGACTCGACCACGGAGTGGCTTCAGGTGGTGAGGTGGGGTGTCGTGGCCATGCTGGCGACATTGGCCAAACCACTTGCTCCCGAGGCAATTCAGGCCGGAGCGTTGAGCCGACCCCTCGACGCGATCCGCGAGGCGCTCGACTACGAGCACCGCCCCGATCACAGGCGTTTCTGGTTGTTCCTGTCGCTGGAAACGGCGACTGTACGCGGAATAGTCTCCGACAAACTGGTCACCGATCCCCGCGGCTTCCGCGCCATCAATGACGAGGACTTCTGCGCGTGGATTCTCCGCCACGGCGCCCACCCCGACGTGGTCGACTTTCCCCTCGTTCGCGGGCTGTACGACATGGTCTTCGGATACGAGGACGGCGACTGCGAGAGACCGGCATTGGCCGCCGGGGTGGCCTTGTTGCTCACCGGGATCGCCCTGTTCCAGTACAAGGGCGCATTCTTCTGGAAGATGACGGCCGGGATGGGGGACGTCGTGATCGCCCCGCTGTACCAAGCGCTGCGCAGACGCGGAGTCGAGTTCGAGTTCTTCCACCGCGTCGACGCGCTGCACCTCGACGATCGGTGTCAAGCCGTAGAGGCGATCACGATGGGACGTCAGGTCGGACTCGCCGACGGGGTGAACCACTACGAACCCCTCACCAGGATCGGAGGTCTACCCGTCTTCCCCGGCCGCCCACTGACCGAACAGCTAGACGAGAACGCAAGGGTCGGCGCGCTGGAGTCGCATTTCGGCGAGCGCGCGGACGTCGAGACCCGAGTGCTGCGCAGGGCCGTCGATTTCGACCACGTCGTGTTGGCCGCATCGCTCGGCATGGTCGAATTGGTCGCCACCGAACTGATCGCCGACAGCCCGCAATGGCGCGACATGACGACGCGTCTGCGCACGGTCGCCACCCAGGCGTTCCAACTGTGGCTTCGGCCGGACGAGACGGCGCTGGGATGGGACCGCCCCGGCGTCACCACCAGCGGCTACGTCGCACCCTTTGACACCTGGGCGTCGATGCCGCAGACGCTGTGGGCCGAGCAGTGGCCCGATGACGATCACCCACACACCGTCGCCTACTTCTGTGGGGCACTGAATGCGTTGTGGCCCAACGCCGAAGATCCGAAGGACTATGTCGCCCGGTGCCGCGAAAAGGTGCTCGCCGACGCAGTCGCCTACCTCGACAACCACGTGGGCCTGTACCTTCCCGGCGCGGTCACTCAGGGTGGATTCGCCTGGCACCTACTCTGTGGCGCCAACGGCCACCGAGGCGCATCCGCCTTGGAGACCCAGTACGTGAGCGTCAACATCGACCCCTCGGATCGATACGTCCAATCGGTTCCGGGATCCGACAAGTACCGACTGCGGTCAGACGAAAGTGGCTACGACAACTTGGTTCTGGCGGGCGACTGGACCGATTCCGGATTCAACGCCGGATGCATCGAAGCCGCCGTCATGTCTGGCCTGCAAGCGGCCAACGCGCTGCTCGGTCGCGGACACCGCTACCGCATCCGTGGGTTCCACATGCCCTGACCGTTCAGCCAAGGCGCGCGGCGTGCATTGCGACGCCCGCAGCGGGAAGCCGGTCGAGCAGAACATCACCCATCGCCGATGCCGGCGTCAACACCCCGCGGCGGTCCGGCAACAGGTGCCGATCGAGCACCAAGGCGAGCGCGCTTTCGCCGAGCAGAACCGACGTGGCGGCGTAGCCCGGGTCGCCCTGCTGAGCCATCGAGGCCACGTACCGCATCCCGAGAGTCGTCGTCGTATACGTCTCGACCCGGTAGTTGCCTCCCGACGCGTCTGCGCTGACCGTGTTCGGCCGCGAAGTGAGCGTCTCCAACAGCCCGGGGGGAAACATCCGCAGGTATGGGCCGCCGAGTCTGGAGGCACCGGCGATGGTCGCATTCGTCATCGCCGCCATCGCAGGCGCTGCGATGGACGAACCCATGCTCGCGGTCTCCATGTAGCGGAACCGGCGCCCGTAGTCCCAGTCGAGTAATGCATTGGTGCGCCGGACACATCGCGTGTTGTACAGCGCCATCAAGTACCCGCTGGTCCACAGCCCCGTCAACTCGGGGGCGAGCTCGACGCCCCTGTGCAACGACACGTCCGGCTGAGGCCCCAGGTCTGGCTCGGCCTCACGGTTGGGGCTGAGGCTGTATGGGTCGTCGAGCATTCGTCGTGTTGCGGGATCGCCGGCGCCGGCGCGCATCAGCTCGAGCATCGTGTCGACCGTTCCCCGGGAGAAGCCCATCGCATAGTTCGCGTTCCGCAAGACGAACGTGGTGTCACCCATTTCGCCCGTGCCGTCGGCGACGATCCTTCGGTGCAGCGCGTACACGGTCAAATCCGAAGGGATGGAGTCGAATCCGCAGGAGTGCACGATTCGGGCACCGTTTTCGACCGCCTGCTCGTGGTGCGCGTCTATGCTCCGCCGGACGAACGGGACCTCCGCTGTCAGGTCGACGTAATCAGTTCCGGCGGCCGCACACGCCGCCACGACCGGCAGCCCCTTCGTGGCGTACGGACCCAACGTGCTGACCATTACTCGGGTGCGGGCGGCGATCTCGCTCAGCACATTCGGCTGGCAGGTGTCGGCGACGATCAGCGGCCAGTGGTGCGCAGTCTCGGGTAGCGCCTGCCGCACCTCGTGCAGCCGTTGGGCCGATCGGCCGGCCAATGCGATCCGGATTCCAGCCCCGCTTCGAGCCAGGTAGGAAGCGGTGAGCCTGCCGACGGAGCCGGTGGCGCCGTAGAGCACGACGTCGAGGTCACGTTGCCCGGCCCCCATGGCGGTTGAGGCTACCCGAGCGGCGCCACCACGACTGCTAGTCGGTGGCCGTCGTCTCCTCGCGCAAGCGCTCGTCGGTGGCCGTCGTCTCCTCGCGCAAGCGCTCGTCGGTGGCCGTCGTCTCCTCGCGCAAGCGCTCGTGGGAAGCACGGCGCTCCCGGTAAGCCGCGACGTGCTGACGGTTTCCGCAGTTGCCGGTGTCGCAGAACATGCGGGACCGGTTGCGCGACAGGTCGACCAGCACGGCCTCGCAGTCCGGTGCGGCGCAGGTCTTCAGCCGACGCAGCTCACCCGCGCGGATGAGGTCGGCCAGCGACATCGCCATCTCGGCTCCCATGCGCTGCCACAACGGATCGTGGATCGACGCCAGGTGCAGGTGCCATTCGGGCATCTCCGCGTGCCGGGTCAGCCACGGCGCCGCGCGGGTATCACCGAGTAACGCGTTGACCTGACCGACGACCCGCTCCTCGTCGCCGGCGGACGCCCAGATCTTGCCGAGGCGTTCGCGCAAGCGGTGGACCGACTCGAGCTCTGCGGCGTCCTTGTCGCGCCGCCCCGTCCATCCGAACGTGTCGAGGTATTCATCGAGCACGGCCATGTGGCCGAGTTGCTCGCCGTCGACCCGGTCGGTGTTGACCAGCACACACGCGGCACGCAGTGTGAGCTCCGTGTCATGACTAAAAATCAATTGACTCATGACCCCCTTCGTCGGTAGCGTCATGACCAACAACTATTTTACTCATTACATTGCATTTCATGCACGCAGGAGGTGGCATCGTGACCGCGCAACTCGACCCGCGCCCGGCTACCGTCGACCACTTCCGCCTAGGGCTGCTGTTCGCGATCGGATCTGCCTTCACGTTCGGGTTGTCCGGACCCCTGGGCAAGTCGCTGATGGAAGCCGGCTGGAGCCCGACCGCAGCAGTCACCGCGCGGTTGGCCGGCGGCGCACTGTTGATGGCGCTGTTCGCCACCGTGATGAAGCCCGACTGGGTCCGCGAGGCCTTTGCGCACGCCAAGACCGTCGTCGCATACGGCCTGGTTCCCATCGCGGGCGCGCAGCTGTGCTTCTACAACGCCGTCGCTCACCTGTCCGTCGGCGTCGCCCTGCTCCTCGAGTACAGCGCCCCGCTGCTCGTCGTGGGTTGGCTGTGGGCCACCACCAGACGCCGTCCGAGCAATCTCACCATGGCGGGCGTCGCCCTCGCAGTCGCGGGAATCATGTTGGTGCTCGGTGTCTTTGAGAGCGGTGGATTCTCCGGCGCGCACATCAACCTCGCCGGAGTGGGCTGGGGCCTCGCGGCCGCCGTCTGCGCGGCGTGCTACTTCGTCATGTCCGACGAGGTCACCGCCGACGGCAGCGGACTGAACTCCATCACGCTCGCCGCGGGCGGGCTCGTCGTCGGCGCCGTCACGGTGGCGCTGCTCGGTGCGTCCGGCGTCATGCCGCTGACCTTCACCGCCAACGACACCGTCATCGCCGGATGGACGACGTCCTGGGTGATTCCCGTCGTCGCACTGGCCTTGGTGCCCACGGCAATCGCCTACACCCTCGGGATCATGGGCATCGCTCGCCTACGCCCACGGTTCGCCTCGCTCGTCGGGCTCGCCGAGGTGCTGTTCGCCGTCCTCACGGCGTGGGCACTACTCGGGGAGGCGATCACGCTCACCCAGGCCGTGGGTGGCGCGGTGGTACTCGTCGGATTGGCACTGGCCCGCCAGGGCGACCGCAGCGAGAAGGTCGCCCAGGCCAGCTGGCCGGACGCACCCATGGACGGCACCAACCGCGAGCAAACGGTTGGTCGCGGCTGAGGCCCGTGTGTGAAGATGGCGTACGTGATGTTGCTGAAAACGGTGGCCCGGCTTGGCGCGATGGCGTCGGCGCTCGTCTGCGGCGCCAGTTTGCTCGCCTCGACGCCGGCAGCCGCCGAAAGCCCGTGTCCCGACATCGAAGTGGTATTCGCCCGCGGCACCAACGACGCCCCGGCACTGGGCCGCGTCGGTCAGGCCTTCGCCGATGCCCTGCGCCCGCAGGTCGGCGGTCGCACCCTCACCACGTACGCGGTGAACTACCCGGCCAGCTTCGACTTCCTGACCACCGCTGACGGCGCCACCGACGCGACCAACCACATCGCCGCGATGGCTGCGCAATGCCCGTCGACGAAGATCGTGCTAGGCGGCTACTCGCAGGGCGCGGCCGTCGTCGACATGCTGGCCGGCATTCCGCCGCTCGGGAACAGGATCGGCGAGATCGGTTCGGCACCGCCGCTGCCCGCCGACCTGGCGCCCTACGTCGCGGCGGTCGCGGTGTTCGGAAACCCTTCGGCCAAATTCTCGATTCCGATCACGAACTCGCAGTTCGGCGGGCGGGCGATCGATGTGTGCAAGGACGGCGACCCGATCTGTTCGGGGGGCCGCAACCCGTTCGCGCACAGTGACTACGTGAGCGGTGGCCTCGCCCAACAGGCCGCGAACTTCGTAGGTGGGTTCGTTTAGCCGGTCCGGCGGTTATCATTCGGCGTGACTTTTGATCGAGTCGGCCGCTATCTGGTTGCCGCGGCAGCCGCCGCGCTCACCGCGTCTGCCGCTCTGCTGGCCCCCATGCTGTCGCCGACGCCCATCGGCGGCCTAGGCACCGCGTCGGCCGACTGCCCCGACATCGAAGTCGTGTTCGCCCGCGGTACCGACGACTCACCAGGCCTCGGACGCGTCGGCGGGGCTTTCGTCGACTCGCTGCGCGGCAAGGTCGGAGGCCGTTCGGTCGGCGCCTACGCGGTGAATTATCCGGCCAGCTACGACTTCCTCGCCGCCGCCGGCGGCGCCAACGACGCCAGCGCTCACATTCAGTACATGATGGGCGCCTGCCCCGACACTCGACTGGTACTTGGCGGTTACTCGCAGGGCGCGGCCGTGATGGACGTCATCGCCGCCGTCCCCATCCCTGCGATCGGATTCAACAACCCGCTGCCGCCCAACACACCCGACTTCGTCGCGGCCATCGCCGTCTTCGGCAACCCGTCGGCCAAGCTGGGCCTGCCGCTGACCATCAGCCCGGTGTGGGGCGGACGGGCGATCGACCTCTGCAACGGCGATGACCCGGTCTGCCAGACCGACGGGCAGAACGTCGCCGCACACAGGGCGTACGCGGGTGGTCCCACCGACGCGGCGGCGAACTTCGTCGCGGGCTTGGTGTAGGCATCCCGCCAATTCGACCTACGCGCACGTCAAATCGGTCGGCTAGCATCACTTCGTGATCCGTCGCCCCCTTCGTAGATTCATCGTCACCGCTGCCGTCGCCGCACTCACGGCGGGTGCATTGTTGGTGGTGCCCGCCGTCACCAACGTCGGCATTCCCTCGGCGTCCGCGGCATGCCCTGCCGTCGAGGTGATCTTCGCCCGTGGCCGCCTGGAGCCAGCCGGTCCCGGACAGATCGGCAACACCTTCGTCAGCGCGCTTCGCCAGAAGACGGGTAAGAACGTCAACCTCTACGCGGTGCGCTACCCCGCCGACAACGAGATCGACGTTGGCGCCAACGACATGAGCCAGCGCATTCAGAGCACCATCGCAAGCTGCCCCGATACCCGCATCGTGCTCGGCGGGTACTCCCTGGGGGCCGCCGTCACCGACGTGGTGCTGGCTGTCCCGTTCAGGTTCTTCGGTTTCGATCAGCCCCTCCCCGACGGCGCGGATCAGCACATCGCCGCGGTCGCACTGTTCGGCAACGGCAGCCAATGGGTGGGCCCCATCACGAACTTCAACCCGCTGTACAGCGAACGGACCATCGAGTTGTGCCACGGTGCGGACCCCATCTGCAACCCCGCCGACCCCGACACGTGGGAGAACAACTTCCCTGATCACCTGGCCAAGGCCTATATCAGCGCCGGCATGCCCAATCAGGCCGCCGACTTCGTCGCGGGCCGGGTCTGAACGTCGGGCCTGGTTAGACCACGCGCCTCCTGACACCGCCGCGCCGAACGTGCGCGTAGGGCGGCGTTTTCGCGACTTTGTCGCCCTCACCGCACGTTGGGGGAGTCGGCTTACCGTTCGACGTCGTCCGTCGACCGGAGGTCGCGGGTCACCCTGATGCGCGCCTCGAGCTCGTCGTCGGGCGGGTAGTCGACCCGGACGAGCGTCAGGCCGCGAGCGGGCGCGGCGGCGAACTCGCTGGACCGGGCGGCCGAGGTGAGCAGCCCTGCACACCAGCCGGCTTCGCGACGGCCCTCCCCCACCGCGAGTAGGGCGCCGACCAGCGAGCGCACCATCGACCAACAGAACGCGTCCGCGGTGACGTATGCGCTGATGCGATCGCCGTCGCGTGACCAGTCCAGCCGTTGCAGGTCGCGGATCGTGGTGGCGCCCTCGCGATGTCGGCAGAACGCGGCGAAGTCGTGCAGCCCCAACAGGTCTTGGGACGCCTCGGCCATGGCGTCGACGTCGAGTGGCCGCGCCCATGGCGTCACGTATCGGGCCAGCTGCGGCTCGACGCCATAGGGCGCGCTGGACAACCGGTATTCATAGTGCCTACGCAAGGCCGAGAAGCGCGCGTCGAATCCGGCTGGCGCGCAGACGATCTCGAGCACCCGCACATCGGCGGGCAGGAAACGTCCCAATCTGCGCACCAACGGCAGGAACTCCGGCTCCGTCGGGCGAGGGGTACGTGGCCGGACGTTGTCGAGCGACCCCACTGGAACGTCGACGTGCGCGACCTGGCCCGTGGCGTGCACACCGGTATCGGTGCGTCCGGCCGCCCGCACCTGCACCGGGACGCGGAACACCGTCGACAGCGCCTCGTCGAGCACGCCGGCCACAGTTCGTTGACCGGTCTGCGCGGCCCAGCCCGCGAATTCCGTTCCGTCGTAGGCGATGTCGAGCCGAAGACGAACATGCCCGCCACCGGAGTCGATGGCGGGCACGTTCATGATGATTGCTCTAGGACTTGGCGTCGTCAGCCTTGTCCTCGGCCTCAGCCTCGGCGACCTCTTCGGCGGCGTCGGCTTCCTGAGCCTCCTCGATGGCGGCATCCTCGGCCTTGGCCTCCTCGACGGACTCGACCTCGGTTGTCGGCTCCTCGGCCAAGGCCTCGTCGGCGGTCGGACCGACGGCGGCCTCGGGCTCGACAGCGGCCTGAGGCGCGGCTGCCGCTGCGACCGGTTGCTCGGCCTTCTTCGAACCCGCCGCGCGGCGGGCCCGGTCGGCTTCGTTCGTCACGGTCTTCTCCCGCACCAGCTCGATGACGGCCATCGGGGCGTTGTCGCCCTTGCGCGCCTCCACCTTGATGATGCGGGTGTAGCCACCGTTGCGGTCGGCGAAGAACGGCCCGATCTCCGCGAACAGGACGTGGACGATGTCCTTGTCGCGGATCTTCTTCATCACCTCACGCCGGTTGTGCAGCGTGCCCTTCTTGGCGTGGGTGATGAGCTTCTCCGCGTAGGGCCGCAACGCCCGCGCCTTGGGCTCGGTCGTCTTGATGCGGCCGTGCTCGAAGAGCGACGTGGCCAGGTTGGCCAGGAGCGCCTTCTGGTGCGAGGACGACCCGCCGAGGCGGGGACCCTTCGTGGGCTTGGGCATTGCGACTATCTCCTAATTGGGGCCGGCCCCCGTATCAGGTAGGACCGGGACGGTGTCGTTAGAGCTGTTCGGTTTCGGCGTAGTCCTGGTTGTCATCCAGGTCATAGCTGGCATCGCTGTTCCACGTGCCGGTGGCGACGTCGTAGCCGGCGACCTCCGACGGATCGAACGTGGCCGGGCTGTCCTTCAGCGAGAGACCCAGCTGGTGCAGCTTGATCTTCACCTCGTCGATGGACTTCTGCCCGAAGTTGCGGATGTCGAGCAGGTCGGACTCGGTGCGCGAGACCAGCTCGCCCACCGTGTGCACGCCCTCGCGCTTGAGGCAGTTGTACGAGCGAACGGTGAGCTCGAGGTCGTCGATCGGCAGTGCGAACGACGCGATGTGATCGGCCTCGGCGGGCGAGGGTCCGATCTCGATGCCCTCAGCCTCGACGTTGAGTTCCCGTGCCAGACCGAACAGTTCGACGAGCGTCTTGCCCGCCGACGCCAGCGCATCGCGCGGGCTGATGGAGTTCTTGGACTCGACGTCGAGGATCAGCTTGTCGAAGTCGGTGCGCTGCTCGACGCGGGTGGCCTCCACCTTGTAGGTGACCTTCAGCACGGGCGAGTAGATGGAATCGACCGGGATGCGGCCGATCTCGGCACCCGAGGCCTTGTTCTGCACGGCCGGGACGTAACCGCGGCCACGCTCGACGACGAGCTCGACCTCGAGCTTGCCCTTGTCGTTCAGCGTCGCGATGTGCATGTCGGGGTTGTGCACGGTTACGCCTGCCGGCGGGACGATGTCACCCGCGGTGACCGCTCCCGGGCCCTGCTTGCGCAGGTACATGGTGACGGGCTCGTCCTCCTCGGAAGACACGACCAGGCCCTTGAGGTTGAGGATGATGTCGGTGACGTCTTCCTTCACCCCGGGGACGGTGGTGAACTCGTGCAGCACACCGTCGATGCGGATGCTGGTTACCGCTGCGCCCGGGATGGACGACAGCAGCGTACGCCGAAGCGAATTGCCAAGCGTGTAGCCGAATCCCGGCTCCAACGGCTCGATGACGAACTTCGAGCGGTTCTCGGCGAGGCTCTCCTCGGACAGGGTGGGTCGCTGTGAGATCAGCATGGTGTTTCTCTATCTCCTTCTCGGCACCCGCTATTTGATGCCGGTCATGTGTTCCTGGTCGTCGCCGGGGCGGCGACCAGAAGCCTGCAGACCGCCGGTCGACGGTGCAGGAGTCTTCGTTACTTCGAGTAGAACTCGACGATGAGCTGCTCGGCGAGCGGCACGTCGATCTGTGTCCGCTCGGGCATCTGGTGGATGAGGATGCGCTGACGCTCTCCCGCGACCTGCAGCCAGCCCGGGATGGGCCGGTCGCCTGCAAGCGCGCGCGAGATCACGAACGGGTCGGTGTTCAGCGACTTGTCGCGCACGTCGATGATGTCGTACTGCGAGACGCGGTAGCTGGGGATGTCGACCTTCACGCCGTTGACGGTGAAGTGGCCGTGGCTGACCAGCTGGCGGGCCATGCGGCGCGTGCGGGCGAGCCCGGCGCGGTACACGACGTTGTCGAGCCTGGTCTCCAGGATCTGGAGCAGGTTCTCGCCGGTCTTGCCCGCGTGACGCGAGGCCTCTTCGTAGTAGCGACGGAACTGCTTCTCCATGACGCCGTAGGTGAAGCGGGCCTTCTGCTTCTCCTGCAGCTGGTCGCGGTACTCGCTCTCCTTGATCCGCGCGCGGCCGTGCTGGCCGGGCGGGTAGGGGCGCTTCTCGAATGCTTGATCGCCTCCGACGAGGTCGACGCCGAGGCGGCGCGACTTGCGGGTGACGGGTCCGGTGTAACGAGCCATGAGTTTTCTATTCCTCCCTAGACCCGGCGCCGCTTGGGCGGACGGCAGCCGTTGTGCGGCTGCGGAGTGACGTCGGAAATGGCGCCGACCTCGAGGCCGGCGGCCTGCAGGGAACGGATCGCGGTCTCGCGGCCCGAGCCTGGGCCCTTGACGAACACGTCGACCTTCTTCACGCCGTGCTCCTGCGCCTTGCGTGCCGCGTTCTCGGCGGCCAGCTGCGCGGCGAACGGCGTCGACTTGCGCGAACCCTTGAAGCCGACGTGGCCCGAGGACGCCCAGGCGATGACGTTGCCCTGCGGATCGGTGATCGAGACGATCGTGTTGTTGAACGTGCTCTTGATGTGCGCTGCGCCGTGAGGAACGTTCTTCTTTTCCTTGCGGCGAGTCTTCTGTCCGCGCTTTGCGGACGCGCCTGCTGCTGCTTTCTTGGCGGGGGGCATCTTCGTTTACCTGGCCTTCTTCTTGCCGGCGATGGTGCGCTTCGGGCCCTTGCGGGTACGCGCGTTGGTCTTGGTGCGCTGGCCACGCACGGGCAGTCCGCGGCGGTGCCGCAGGCCCTGGTAGCAGCCGATCTCGATCTTGCGACGGATGTCGGCCTGCACCTCGCGGCGCAGGTCACCCTCCACCTTGAGATTGCCTTCGATGTAGTCGCGCAGCTGGGTCACCTGATCGTCGGTCAGGTCCTTCGTGCGCAGGTCCCGGTCGATGCCGGTGCCGTCCAGGATCTCCTGGGAACGGGTACGGCCGATGCCGTAGATGTAGGTCAGCGCGATCTCCATGCGCTTGTCGCGCGGGAGATCGACACCCATGAGACGTGCCATCAGGCAGTGTTTCCTTCTCTATGCGGAGGTCTTGTCCCAGTCCGTTCCCACCTCGTGGGGTCCGGCCTCCGTGCCGGGCGTTTATGAGCGGCCAATACAACGTCTTTTTGGCGCTGGCGCGCCTGCTGCTCACTGGTACTGGGAGGTCTGCATTCAGTTGTGGGGTGGTGCAACGTGTCGCGCCGAGACGCCTGGGACTAGCCCTGGCGCTGCTTGTGGCGCGGATCGGAGCAGATCACCATGACCCGCCCATGCCGGCGGATCACCCTGCACTTATCGCAGATCGGCTTGACGCTCGGGTTCACCTTCACGGCTTTTCGATCCTTCTAGCTGTAGTTCTTCAGACTCGCGCGAGCGCTGGCCTCTAGGTCTGCTTGGAGTGGTTCTGCGTTGGGACGGGTTACTTGTACCGGTACACGATGCGGCCCCGGGACAGGTCGTATGGAGAAAGCTCCACGACGACTCGGTCCTCGGGCAGGATGCGGATGTAGTGCTGCCGCATCTTGCCGCTGATGTGGGCGAGCACCTTGTGACCGTTCTCCAGCTCAATGCGGAACATCGCATTGGGCAGAGGCTCGACCACGCGGCCCTCGACCTCGATGGCACCGTCTTTCTTGGCCATACTGTCTGGCGATCCTTGCTTTTGGTTTCGTATTCGATTACGCCCGCTGCAGCGCAACCTTCGATCCGACTAAAAAACGTGAGCCGGATCGGGGAGATTCCCGATGGGTCTTCCCTAAAGTCCGAAACAGAGCACGCAGACAGTCGGCGCGGAAGCCGCACCGTTGGTCCATGCTACTCGCTTGGAGGGCCCACCCAAAATCGCCGCCAGTGGGTCCGGCGGTGGGACGCAGCGATCGATGAGTGTTCCGAGCAAGGCAGGTCATGGTCACTCTACGAGCGATGTCGGCGCGACGCAGAACGGGCCCGTTCTGACCTGATATCCACTGGACGCACGGCGCATACTTGTTACTGATGACTGGACCTGCGCCCCAGCCCCGGAACCCCGTAATTCTGACCGTCGACGACGACCCCGCCGTTTCGCGTGCGGTGGCCCGCGACCTTCGCCGCCACTATGGCGAGCGGTACCGCATCGTTCGTGCCGAGTCGGGCCCGGATGCGCTCGACACGCTCAAGGAACTCAAGCTGCGTGGTGAAGCGGTGGCCGTGTTCGTCGCCGATTACCGGATGCCGCAGATGAGCGGCATCGACTTCCTCGAGAAGGCGATGGACCTCTTCCCGATGGCGCGGAGGGTCCTGCTCACCGCATACGCCGACACGCACGCCGCGATCGACGCCATCAACGTCGTCGACCTCGATCACTACCTGCTCAAGCCGTGGGACCCCCCGGAGGAGAAGCTCTACCCCGTGCTCGACGGCCTGCTCGAGCAGTGGCACGAAGTCGGCGACCGCGCCATGCCCGCCACCAAGGTGATCGGGCATCGCTGGAACCAGAGGTCATGGGAGGTGCGTCAGTTCTTGGCGCGCAATCAGCACTTCTTTCGGGCGTACATGGCCGACGAACCGAAGGGCAAGCAGCTGCTCGACGCCGCCGGGCTCGACGGCCAGCAGCTGCCCGTGGTCATCACCGAAGCGGGTGAGCCGCTCGTCGAGCCGAGCGACGCCCAGCTCGCCGAGATGCTTGGACTGTCCACCAGCCCGTCGCTCGAGCTGTACGACCTCGCGGTCATCGGCGGGGGGCCCGCCGGCCTGGCCGCCGCGGTGTATGGCGCATCGGAGGGGCTGAACACCGTACTGATCGAGCGCACGACGACGGGCGGACAAGCGGGCCGCAGCTCCAGAATCGAGAACTATCTGGGCTTCGAGACCGGCGTCTCGGGCGCGGCACTGACCACGTCCGCCCGCAGGCAGGCGGAACGCTTCGGCGCCGAGGTCATCACCACGCAGGAAGCCGTGAAGCTCGAGCTCGGCGGCTCCGCGCGCAAGATCCTGTTCGGGGACGGCACCGTCATCGGCGCGCAGGCCGTCATCCTGGCGACCGGTTGCGACTACCGCCAGCTGCCCATCACCGGCTGCCGGACGGTTCCGGAGGATCCCGACGAGCCCAACTACGTCGACAAGGGCGTGTATTACGGGGCGTCCGTGTCGGACGCCGAAGAGTGCCGGGACGAGGACGTTTACATCGTCGGCGGGGCCAACTCGGCAGGCCAGGCCGCGATGTTCATGTCGAAGACGGCGAAGAACGTCACGCTGCTGGTGCGGGGCCCCTCGCTGGAGGCGTCGATGTCCTACTACCTGATCCAACAGATCGAGCAGAACCCGAAGATCGAGGTTCGAACCTGTACCGAGGTCGTCGACACCTGCGGCGAAGACGGGCACCTGTCGGGCCTGTGGCTGGAGGACAAGCGCACCGGAGCACGGGAGAAGGTCGACTGCGGACGCATGTGCTGTTTCATCGGCGCGACGCCCCGTACCGAGTGGCTCGACGGCATCGTGGCCCGCGACGACCACGGCTTCATCCTCGCCGGACCCGACCTGAAGGACGTGTGCGGCTGGGACCTGGACCGTCCGCCGCATCATCTGGAAACAAGTGTGCCCGGTGTGTTTGTTGCAGGAGATGTGCGCGCCGAGTCCGCCAAACGGGTGGCCGCAGCCGTCGGCGAAGGGTCGATGGCGGTGATGTTGGTGCACCGGTATTTGGCCGAGACTTAGGAGAAGCGACATGGGCGAGAAATGCCTGCCCGACGAACTGCGGACGCTGTTCCTGTTCGAGGCGCTGTCCGACGAGCAGCTAAAGGTGCTGTGCGAAAACGGCCACATCCAATCCTTCGAGCCGGGTCCGGTGTGCCTCGAGGGCGATCCCGCGACGTGCTTCTACGTGATGCTTGACGGCGAACTGGTCATGTCCAAGCGCTCGGCGGGCGTCGACATCGTGACCAATCGCACCTCCCAACGCGGCGTGTACTGCGGGGCGTGGTCGGCGTACATCCCCGGCGATGAGCACTTTTACGAGGCGTCGGTGCGGGTGACCAAGCCGTCGCGGTTCTTCGTGCTCGGATGCGACCGCGTTCGCGCGCTTCATGCAGTCGGAGTTTCCGATGGCATGCCATCTGATCGAGGGACACATGGTCGGGGGCATGCGGCAGCGGCAGATCATCGGCCAACGCGAGAAGCTGATTGCGTTGGGCGAACTGTCGGCGGGTCTTACCCACCAACTCAACAACCCGGCCGCAGCGACCGCACGGGCGGTCGCCGACCTGCGGGACCGGGTCGCCGGCATGCGGCACAAGCTGGCGATGCTGGCCGACGGCAAGTTCAGCCCCGAGGCGTTGCGCGTGCTGGTCAGCATCCAGGACGAGGTGGCCGAGCAGGTGGCCAAGTCCAAGTCGCTGCAACTCTCCGCGCTCGAGGCGTCCGACCGCGAGGACGCGATCGGCGACTGGCTGGAGGACCGCGACATCCAGGGAGCTTGGGACTACGCGCCGACGTTCGTCGAGGCCGGACTGGACACCGACTGGCTCGAGCGGATCTCCGCGTCGGTCGACGAGGTCGATGCGACGGCGTCGCTGCAGGGTGCGCTCGGGTGGCTGCGCTACACCATCGAGACCGAGCAGTTGATGAACCAGATCGGCGAGGCGAGCAAGCGGATTTCCGCCCTGCTGGCCGGGGCCAAGCAGTACTCACAGATGGACCGCGCGGAGTACCAAAGTGCCGACGTCCACGAGTTGCTTCACAGCACCGTGATGATTCTCGGCGACAAGATCGGCAAGGATGGCAAAATCAAGCTGGTCAAGGACGTCGACAAGTCGCTGCCCGAATTACTTTGCTACCCAGGCGATCTCAATCAGGTCTGGACGAACATCATCGACAACGCCGTTCAGGCGATGGGCGGCAGCGGCACGCTGACGTTGCGCACGATGCGCGAGAACGAAGAGATGATTCGCGTCGAAATCTGCGACGACGGTCCCGGCATACCCGCGGACATCATCGAGAAAATCTTCAACCCGTTCTTCACCACCAAGCCGTTCGGCGAGGGCACCGGCCTGGGCCTGGATCTCGCCCGCCGGATCGTCGTGGAGAAGCACCACGGCGATCTGCGAGTGCAGTCCGAACCCGGGCACACGAAGTTCATCATCCTGTTGCCATTGGTGGCGCCCGGCACCCGAATCGCCGACACCGATCGAACTTCCGGCCAAAGCGGAATAGCCGCCGCCGCGGGTGGGGTTGACGCAATCATGGCGACTCAGGCACACGGCTCTTCGGACAGGTCCTCATCACCCAATCTCGGCAAGTTCGGCGTGTTCTGGAGCGGTGCAACCCCGCAGCAGGCGAAGGACATCGAGGCGCTGGGCTACGGCGCCATCTGGGTCGGCGGTTCGCCGCCCGCGGAGCTCGACTGGGTGGAGCCCCTGCTGGACGCGACGAACACGCTGCAGGTGGCTACCGGCATCGTCAACATCTGGACCGCTGCGGCGGGGCCCGTCAGCGAGTCGTTCCACCGCATCGACAAGGCCTACCCCAACCGGTTCCTGCTGGGCATCGGCGTCGGTCATCCCGAAGCGCACACCGAGTACAAGAAGCCCTACGACGCACTCACCGAGTACCTCGACAAGCTCGACGAGTACGGCGTGCCGAAGCACCGCCGGGTGGTTGCCGCCCTGGGGCCGCAGGTGCTCAAGCTGTCGGCACGCCGCAGCGCTGGCGCGCATCCCTACCTGACCACGCCCGAGCACACCGCGCGGGCGCGCGAGCTCATCGGGCCGGACGCGTTCATCGCGCCCGAGCACAAGGTAGTCCTGACCACCGACGCAGCGAAGGCGCGGGCCATCGGGCGAAAGGCGCTGGAGGTCTACCTGAATCTTGCCAATTACCTGAACAACTGGAAGCGCCTGGGCTTCACCGATGACGACCTCGCCAAGCCGGGCAGCGACGAGCTGGTCGACGCCGTCGTGGCGTACGGCAGCACCGAGGCCATCGCGGCTCGACTCAAGCAACATCTGGACGCCGGCGCCGACCATGTTCCGGTTCAAGTGTTGACGGGTACTGACAAGCTGGTGCCTGCACTGACAGAACTCGCTGGGCCGCTCGGCTTGCAATGACCTGACCACTACGTCGAAGGGGACCCGCATGACTGACAAGCGAGAAGCGGAGCGGAATCGCGCATGACTGACAAGCGAGAAGCGGAGCGGAATCGCGCATGACTGACGCCGTCAACCTCAAGCCCAACCTCGGCCGTTTCGGGGTGTGGACCATGGGAGTACCCAAGCCCGACCAGGCCGTCGAGATCGAGAAGCTGGGGTACGGCGCGGTATGGATTGGCGGCTCCCCGGCCGGCGATCTGAACTACGTCGAGCCGATTCTCGAACACACCGAGACGCTGCAGGTGGCCACCGGCATCATCAACGTCTGGACGGCCGAGGCCGAGCAGGTCGCGGAGGCCTACCACCGCATCGAGAAGGCCTATCCCGGCCGATTCCTGCTCGGCATCGGCATCGGGCATCCCGAACACACCGAGGAGTACCGCAAGCCCTACGACGTGCTGGTCGAATACCTCGACGCGCTGGACGCGGCGAAGGTGCCGACCAGCCGACGAGTCATCGCGGCACTGGGGCCCAAGGTGCTCAAGCTCTCGGCCCAGCGCAGCGCGGGCGCGCATCCGTACCTGACGACGCCCGAGCACACCGGCCAGGCCCGGAACACCATCGGCAAGACGGTCTTCCTGGCGCCGGAGCACAAAGTCGTCCTGACGACCGACGCCGAGCAGGCGCGCGAGATCGGGCGCGACACGGTGGGCTTCTACCTGAACCTCAGCAACTACCTGAACAACTGGAAGCGGCTGGGTTTCACCGACGACGACATCGCGAAGCCGGGCAGCGACAAGCTGATCGACGCGCTGGTGGCCCACGGCACCCCCGAGGCGATCGCGGCGCGGCTGACCGAACATCTCGATGCCGGTGCCGATCACGTCACGATTCAGGTTCTCGGCGGTTGGGACAAACTCCTGCCGACGCTCACCGAGCTGGCCGGGCCGTTGGGGCTGAAGGATTAGCCGCTAGTCTGCTGACCATGCGATTGCTGGTCACCGGAGGCGCCGGGTTCATCGGCGCCAACTTCGTCCACGGCGCAGTGCGTGAGCACCCCGACGCAGTGGTAACGGTGCTCGATGCGTTGACGTATGCGGGAAGCCGCGAGTCGCTCGCGTCGGTGGACACCGACGTCCGGCTCGTTCAGGGCGACGTGACCGACGCCGACTTGGTGGGCAAACTCGTCGCAGAGTCCGACGCGGTCGTGCACTTCGCTGCAGAGACACACGTCGACAACGCGCTGGCCGATCCCGAACCGTTCCTGCGCACCAACGTGATTGGCACGTTCACGGTGCTGGAGGCCGTCCGTCAGAGCGGGGTGCGCCTTCATCACGTGTCGACCGACGAGGTGTATGGCGATCTGGCACTGGACGATTCGCGACGGTTCACCGACGCCACGCCGTACAACCCGTCGAGTCCGTACTCGTCGACCAAGGCCGCCGCCGACCTGCTGGTGCGCTCGTGGGTTCGGTCCTATGGCGTGCGGGCGACGATCTCGAACTGCTCCAACAACTACGGGCCGTATCAGCACGTGGAGAAGTTCATTCCGCGTCAGATCACCAACGTGCTGTGTGGCCTGCGACCCAAGCTGTACGGGACGGGCGCCAACGTGCGTGACTGGATCCACGTCGACGACCACAACAGCGCCGTGTGGCGGGTGCTGGCCGATGGGCGGATCGGCCAGACCTATCTGATCGGCGCCGAGGGCGAACGCGACAACCTGACCGTGATGCGGACGCTGCTGCGGTTGATGGACCGCGCTCCCGACGACTTCGATCACGTAACCGACCGTGTCGGACACGACCTGCGCTATGCGATCGACCCCTCGCCACTGCGCGACGAATTGGGTTGGACACCAGTGCATACCGACTTCGAGGAGGGGCTCGCTGCGACCATCGCGTGGTACCGGGCGAATGAAGCCTGGTGGCGCCCACTCAAGGGCGACGTCGAGGCGGCGTACGCCGAGCGCGGCCAATGAGCGCGCGCGAACTCAGCGTGCGCGGGGCGTGGGAACTCACCCCGACGGTGCACGCCGATCCCCGTGGGGTGTTCTTCGAATGGTTCACCGATCGCGAGTTCACCACGATGACCGGGCACCGCCTGGACCTCCGGCAGGCCAACGTCTCGGTATCGCAGGCGGGCGTGCTGCGGGGACTGCACTTCGCGCAACTGCCGCCGAGTCAAGCCAAGTACGTGACGTGCCTGCGCGGGTCGGTGTTCGACGTGGTCGTCGACATTCGGGTGGGGTCGCCGACGTTCGGTCAGTGGGATTCGGTGCTTCTCGACGACGTGGACCATCGGTCGGTCTACCTCTCCGAAGGGTTGGCGCACGGTTTCCTTGCGCTCCAGGATGATTCGACGGTGTCCTACCTGTGTTCGGCGGGCTACGCCCCCGACCGGGAGCACACCATCTGCGCCACCGATCCGGCGCTCGGCATCGACTGGCCGGTGCCGGCGCCGACATTGTCCGACCGTGACGCCTCGGCGCCGACGCTCGCCGACGTGCAGGCAGCCGGCCTGTTACCGACGTGGGACGAGACGCAGGCGTTCATGGACGAGCTCGGCCGCCGACCGTGACCGTCGTCAGTCGAAGATCCGCAGCCCGGCGGTGAAGGCGTGGGCACCATCACGGGTTTCCTCGACGCGGAAGCGGCGCCGGCCTAGCACCCACGGCCCGCACGCGAGCACCGTCATCGCCTCGGCCAGCACACTGACGAGCGCATAAGGCGTCGGCTCCCACCCATGCTCCACGAAACCGAACAGACCCACCGTGCGCGACAGAGCAAAAGCGCCAAGCGAACCGAGCGCCAGCGCACCTGCACCCCAGACGAGCCAATCCGGTCCGCCCGCAAGCACGAGTATGCCGACCGCGAAGGACACGCTGGCCTGGATCAGAAAGGCCGGCCCGATCGTCGGGACGTGGCCGTAGCCGTGCACGTACAGGTAGGCGTGGATGGCGCCGCCGATCAGCAGGCTGGCGGCGATCACCAACCGCAGGGCGAGAGCGTTCACGACAGAGTCCTCTCCTTGAGCGCAAGTGCCTGCTGGCCCTTGGTGTAGCTGACCTCGCGCACGCCCAGCGCATCGTGGAGCTTGCCTGCGGGCAGCGTCAGCGGCTTCGGCGCGGGTCCGTCGCCGGGGTGTGGCAGCGGGTACGCGGTGGTCGTGGCGGAGAAGAACGTCACGTTGCCCTCCGTCTTCGAGAACACCTGGTGCACATGACCGTTCAGGCAAGTGACCGACGAGAACCGGCGCAGGTACGACAACGCCTGCATGGCGTCGTCGGTACCCCAACCCCAATCCGGGTACATGGCGAACAGCGGGATGTGGCTGAACACGATGACCGGGGTGTCATTCGACAGCGGGGCGGTGTCGTTCCTGACGAAGTCCAACTGGTCCTGCCCGAGATGGCCGAGTTTCGTCAGGTTCAACGTGTTGACCAACGCGATGACGTGCACACCCGCGACGTCGAAGCTGTACCAGCCGTCCCCTCGGGTGCCCGTGCCGAACACCTTGCGGTACTTCTGCCCCGCGTCGTCGACGGAGTCGTGCTCGCCCGGCACGGTGAAGACGTGCGGTGTGCTGAGCCCGTTGAGCTGCTGCTTCACCTGGTCGAACTGCTCGGGAGTGGCCAGGTGCGTGAGATCGCCCGTGTGGATTACGAAGTCCGGGGTGTAGCCCAACCCGTTGATCTGGTCGATGGCGTGGCCGAACGACGCGCTGACGTCGGGGTTGGCGGGGCCGGTGAAGCCTATGTGGCTGTCACTCACCTGGGCGAAGCGCAACGTTGGTCGCGTATCGGCGGCGGTGGCGGTTCCGGCAACGTGCGAGATCACTTCGCCGCCGACGACGGCCAGTCCTACCGCGGCACCGAACCACGCACTGTGCCTGATGAGTTGGCGCCGCGTCATCGTGGCGGGGTCGCGGTCCTCGCTCATAGTGTCACCACCACGCTGCCGTGCATGAACGGATGGATCGAGCACACGTAGTCGAAAGTCCCGGCCGCGGGAAACGCGAACGAGTAGGTGCCGCCAGAGCCCAGCGCCTGCGAGCGGAACGCGCCGCCATCCGCGACGACGGTGTGTGGGTCCTCATCCTTGTTGGTCCATGTCACCGTGGTACCGGCCTTGACCGTCAACGTCGCTGGGATGAACGCGAATCCGTCGATGTCGACGGCGTCGTCGCCCACGGGTGCGGGCGCGTGCGCGGACTCGCCGCCACCCTGCGCCGGCGACGTCATCGGCATTCCGCTCGTGCCGGCCGCGCCCGGCATCGGGCTCATACCCGGGGTACCGCTCACGTCGGTGCTGAACGTCGGATTCTGCTGTGCCTGAGGCTGATTCGCCGTACCACAGGCTGCGAGGGCCACAACTGCCACTTGGGCCGCCACGGCCAGCGCGAGCACTGGCTGAGTTCGTCGGGACACGACGGTTACCTCCGTTGTCGATTGACGAGTGCGCGGATCGCGAACTTCCGACATCAGATAGGGAGGTGGGTTACACACTTCAGGTCTGCTCAGTGGTGCTCGGCGGCGCGAACACCTCGATCACGCCGTTGACCTCGCGAACCTCCAACTTGGGCAACGGCTTCGGGGCGATGGGCAGCTGGTGTGTCAGCACCTGGCCCGCCTTGGAGAACGACGTCGAGTGGCACGGGCATCGCAACCGGTCGTCGGGCGCGTCGAACCAGAGTCGGCAACCCTGATGAGTGCACACTCCGGACACGCCCTCGGCCTTGCCGTCGACGCGGCGGACGAAACCGATGACCGAACCGAGGTCGAACGGGTGCATGCCGCCTTCGGCCACGTCAGCGCTCGCCGCAACGCGTTGCCACGATCCGTCGGATGGCGTGAGGTCCCGCGAGGCGTCGGCGGCGGATTCGTCGGATGCGTTGCCGCCGAGGAAAAACCGGCCGACGGAGGCGCCTGCGACGGCTGCGGTCGCCGCCGCGGACGTGCCGACGATCACCTGACGGCGATTGGCCGAGAGCCAGGTCGGGCCCGGCATCGCGGGCGCGGTCTCGTCGAGTTGGGCAGCGAGCCGGCGGTGCAGGTCGCCAAGGAACTCGTCTCTTGGCGCGTCGGCATCCGCGCCGGTGACTGTGAGGTCGATCGCCGTGCGCATCTGCGCGGCCTCGAAGTCGTCGGGAGTGAACCCCTTCGGGCGGCGGCCGCGCAGCAGGTCCTCGACGTACCTGCGTAACCCTCGCGCGTTCATGAGCCGCCCTTCTCGTGTACCTGCGCCGCCAACCGAAGCGCCCGGTGTTGGAGCACCTTGGCATTGGCCACGCTCACGCCAAGTTCCGCGGCCGAGTCCTTGATCGACCTACCCTGCAGGAAGCGCAGGTCCAGTATGCGGCGGTAGTTGTCGGGCAGGGTCTCCATGACGGCGGCAACGCGTTCGGGGGCCTTGCTGATCGCCTCCTCGCTCTCAGGTGGTGCCGCAATGTCGTCTTCGATCTTGGTGATCTCGCGACCCATGGTCTGGCGCCAGTGGGCGGCGAGCACCGTGCGCGCGGTGTTGCGCAGATACGCACGCACCTCCGCGACGCTGGCCGTCAGCCGCAGCGGGCGCAGCGCGGCGAGGAAGACCTCGGCGGTGAGGTCCTCGGCGTCCGCCCTGTTGCCGACCCGGGCGAAGATCGTGCGGTAGACCCAGGTCACGTTGTCCTGATACACGACCTCCCAGTCCGGGTAGCGGTCATCCGACGACACGACGCGCAGGGGACGCTGGTGCGCTGGGTCGCGTTGTGCCGTCAACGTGTCGCCTGTCTGGGTCGGGATGCCGTCGCATATAGCTACGCACCCGGGTTACAAACACAGGTCATCTATAGGGAACCACTGCCGTCGGCGACCGGTGCCGCGACGACGCGGACTCCCAGAACGTTCCCAGCCAGCGTCCGCCATTTCCCGCGGCCGTGCGCGCACGTCCGGGCCTCTTGCGCATCGCCGTCGAAGAATACTAGGATGTCCTAGTATCTTTCCTCGGTAACCGTCTTCCCTTCGAGGGGGCCCTCATGACCACACAGATTCCGCACTTCATCGACGGCCAGCGCACCAACGGCTCGTCCACCCGCACGGCCGACGTGCTCAACCCCAGCACCGGCGAGGTGCAGGCGCAGGTCGTCTTGGCCAGTTCGGCGGACGTCGACGCCGCCGTCACCTCCGCCGTCGAGGCACAGAAGGACTGGGCCGCGTACAACCCCCAACGCCGGGCCCGCGTGATGATGAAGTTCGTCGACCTGGTCAACCAGAACATCGACGAGCTCGCCGAACTCCTGTCCCTCGAGCACGGCAAGACCGTCGCCGACTCGAAGGGCGACATCCAGCGCGGCATCGAGGTCATCGAGTTCGCCATCGGCATCCCGCACCTACTGAAGGGCGAGTACACCGAGGGCGCGGGCGGCGGCATCGACGTCTACTCGCTGCGCCAGCCGCTCGGCGTCGTCGCGGGCATCACGCCGTTCAACTTCCCCGCCATGATCCCGCTGTGGAAGGCCGGCCCCGCGCTGGCATGCGGAAACGCCTTCATCCTCAAGCCCTCCGAGCGTGACCCGTCCGTTCCGGTGCGGCTGGCCGAGCTCTTCCTCGAAGCGGGTCTGCCGCCGGGCGTGTTCCAGGTCGTGCAGGGCGACAAGGAGGCGGTCGACGCCATCCTGCACCACCCCGACATCAAGGCCATCGGCTTCGTCGGGTCCTCCGACATCGCGCAGTACATCTACTCCACCGCCGCCGCGAACGGTAAGCGTTCGCAGTGCTTCGGTGGCGCGAAGAACCACATGATCGTCATGCCCGACGCCGACCTCGACCAGGCGGTCGATGCGCTCATCGGTGCGGGCTACGGCAGCGCAGGCGAGCGCTGCATGGCCATCAGCGTTGCGGTGCCGGTCGGCGAAGAAACGGCAAACAGGTTGCGCGCCAGGCTCGTCGAGCGCGTCAACGAACTCCGCGTCGGTCACAGCCTCGACCCCAAGGCCGACTACGGGCCGTTGGTCACCGAGGCGGCGCTGAAGCGGGTGAAGGACTACATCGATCAGGGGATCGAAGCCGGCGCCGAAGCGGTCGTGGATGGTCGCGAACGCGCGAGTGACGAACTGACTTTCGACGACGTCAGCCTAGAAGGTGGCTACTTCATCGGCCCGACGCTCTTCGACCACGTCACGCCGGAGATGTCGATCTACACCGACGAGATCTTCGGGCCGGTGCTGTGCATCGTCCGCGCGCACGACTACGAGGAAGCCCTGAGGCTTCCGACCGAGCACGAGTACGGCAACGGCGTCGCGATCTTCACCCGCGACGGCGACACCGCCCGCGACTTCGTCTCCCGCGTGCAGGTCGGCATGGTCGGCGTGAACGTGCCGATCCCGGTTCCGGTGTCTTACCACACGTTTGGCGGTTGGAAGCGCTCCGGCTTTGGCGACCTCAACCAGCACGGGCCGCATTCGATTCTGTTCTACACCAAGACCAAGACGGTCACGCAACGCTGGCCGTCGGGCATCAAGGATGGCGCCGAGTTCTCCATCCCCACAATGAAATAGAGCTGAAGTAACCCAATGGATCTCTTCGGCCTCGACGACGACGAGCGCGTGATCGCCGAGACGGCGGCCGAGTTCGCCGAGAAGCGCATCGCGCCTTACGCGTTGGAGTGGGACGCCACCAAGCACTTCCCGACGGACGTGCTGCGTGAGGCTGCCGAGTTGGGCATGGCGGCCATCTACTGCAAAGAGGATGCGGGCGGCAGCGGGCTGCGGCGCGTGGACGGCGTGCGGATCTTCGAGCAGCTGGCCGTCGCGGACCCGACCGTGGCCGCCTTCCTGTCGATCCACAACATGTGCACGTGGATGGTCGACACGTACGGCACCGACGAGCAGCGCAAGAAGTTGGTGCCACGGCTGGCGTCGATGGAGCTCATCGCGAGCTACTGCCTGACCGAGCCCGGCGCCGGGTCCGACGCCAGTGCGTTGCGCACCAAGGCCGTTCGGGACGGCGAGCACTACGTACTGGATGGCGTCAAGCAGTTCATCTCCGGAGCGGGTGTGTCCGACGTGTACGTCGTGATGGCACGCACCGGTGGGGACGGACCACGCGGCATCTCGGCGTTCATCGTCGAAAAGGACACGCCGGGAGTCAGTTTCGGCGCCGACGAGTACAAGATGGGCTGGAACGCCCAGCCCACGGCTCAGGTGGTGTTCGAGGGTGCCCGCATCCCGGCCGACGCGATGCTCGGCGGCGTCGACGGCGAGGGCACCGGTTTCGCCATCGCGATGAACGGGCTCAACGGCGGCCGCATCAACATCGCCGCCTGCTCGTTGGGCGGCGCGCAGGCCGCCTACGACAAGTCACTGGCCTATCTCGCCGATCGCGAGGCGTTCGGCATGCGGCTGCTCGACGAACCGACCATCCGGTTCACGCTCGCCGATATGGCCACCACGCTGGAGGCGTCGCGAAACCTGTTGTGGCGGGCGGCCTCCGCACTGGACGCCGATCACCCGGACAAGGTCGAGCTCTGCGCGATGGCCAAGCGCTATGTCACGGATGCCTGTTTCACCGTGGCCGATCAGGCGCTGCAGCTACATGGCGGCTACGGCTATCTGCGCGAGTACGGGCTGGAGAAGATCGTCCGCGATCTGCGAGTACACCGCATTCTCGAGGGGACCAACGAAATCATGCGCGTGGTCATCGGTCGGGCTGAAGCCGCCCGAGCCCGCGCGTCATAGACGGGAGAACTGATGGCGACGATCGCGTTCCTGGGACTGGGTCACATGGGCGGCCCGATGGCAGCCAACCTGGTCGCGGCCGGACACACCGTGCGCGGCTTCGACCCCGTCGCGACACTCGCGTCGGCCGCAGAAGCCAAGGGTGCCAGCGTGTTCGGCAGTGGCGCAGAGGCCGTTGCCGAGGCCGACGTCGTGATCACCTCGCTGCCCAACGGCGACATCGTCAAGCGGTGTTACGCCGAGGTGTTGCCCGCCGCCAAGTCCGGCGCGCTGTTCATCGACACGTCGACGATCTCCGTCGACGACGCCCGGGAAATCCACGGCAACGCCGTCGCGGCGGGCTTCGACCAACTCGATGCCCCGGTGTCCGGCGGCATCAAGGGTGCCACCGCAGGCACACTCGCATTCATGCTCGGGGGCGAGGAAGACGCCGTAGAGCGAGCCAAGCCGGTGCTGGAACCACTGGCGGGCAAGGTCATTCACTGCGGCGCGTCCGGTGCGGGCCAGGCCGCCAAGCTGTGCAACAACATGGTGCTCGCCGTGCAACAGATCGCGATTGGCGAGGCCTTCGTACTCGCCGAGAAGCTCGGCCTTCCCGCGCAGTCGCTGTTCGACGTCATCACCGGCGCCACCGGCAACTGCTGGGCGGTGCATACCAATTGTCCGGTGCCGGGCCCGGTTCCGACGTCACCGGCCAACAACGACTTCAAGCCCGGCTTCGCGACGGCACTGATGAACAAGGACCTGGGCCTGGCGATGGCCGCGGTGAGCTCGACTGGATCGGCGGCCCCGCTGGGCAGCCACGCCGCCGAGATCTACGCGAAGTTCGCCGCCGACCACGCCGACAAGGACTTCAGCGCCGTCATCGAGTTGATCCGCAACGGCTGACCTCACACCTCGCTTCGAGCGCGTCGATGGCCGGTCAGGCCACCGCGGCAGGCCCGACGTGCGACAGCCACCAGTCGTGCAGACGTTGGCAGTCGGCGATCCCGAGCGGGTCTGCGCCGCCGTAATCGGCGCGAACCGCAACCGCGGCCGGAAACTTCGGGGTGCCGTCGCCCGTGACGACGATGGTGGCCAAACCCTGCGCGGTGGCAGCACGCAGACCCCACGCCGAACCGACGATGGCCATGGCGGCGTGGTCAGGCACGGTCAGGCCTGCGAGCGCCTGCTCGAACGCCTCTCGGTTGGGCATCTGCTTCTTCACGTCGTCGGCGGCCACGAGCGTTCCCATCGCGTCGCCGACCAGGCGCCGCAGCAGCGGCTCGGCCCAGCTGTGCCGCCCCGTCGTCACGACACCCACGCACACCCCTGCGATGGCGGCCTCGGTGAGCAGGTCGGCCAATCCCGGGCGGAGTGCCAGGTCAGCATCGGCGATCAGTTCGTCGAACATCATCGTCTTCGTCGCGCAGATGTCGTCGGCAAGCAATTGGGTCAGCACGTCGCTTTCGGTGGCGACGCCTCGCTTGCGGAGTTCAGCACTGACACGTTGCCGCTCGTCGCCGAGTGCCAGCAACTGCCGGTAGCGCGTCGGCGACCACTGAAAGTCCAAGTCGTGCGAGGCGAACGCGGCGTTGTACGCAATCCGATGACCGTCGCACTCGATGTCGGTCAGCGCGTCGAGGTCGAAGACGATCGCGCTCAACGAGCGAAGGGTGGACGAGGGCACGGCGTTGTCACATCCAAAGCGGCCCGCCCGCCAGGTCTTTCCATTCGTCACCGGCATGTCCCCAGTGTGTCTCACGTCACATCGCTTGGTCTTCCCCCGGATGGGGGATCCTCGTGACGAACATGTAAACGCTGGTCAGCGGCCGGCCCACCAACGTCGATGGATGAGCTCGCAGCCGCTGGCCAGCAGGTTGTCATAGGAGGACCGCACCTCGGCCGCGTCGGCGAAGTCGCCTCCGATGCTGTATTCGGTGGTGACCACCAGTGTCGCCAGCTTGGCCGCCCGCGCAGCCCGCAGTCCGCGCGGCGTGGACGCCACCGCCAGCGCGCTCTCCGGACCGATACCGAGCTCCAACAGGGCCTGCCCGTGGAGATCCGGTTCGCGTCCGGGGCGGGTCAGGTCGTCCGGGGTGACGATGGTTCCGGCGATCCCGTCACCGATCAGTTGGCGCACCAGCGGGGCGACCCATCCGGGGGCGCCCGTGCTGACGACGGCAACAGGAACCGCGGCGAAGTAGAGGCTGTTGAGCAGGTCGTCAAGGCCCGCCCGCGGTGTGACGTCGCCGCCCAGCACGGACTCCTCGAACAGGTCGTTCTTGGTCCGGTAGACGTGCGCGGCGATCTCGGCGCTGACGCGGCCGTAGCCCCGCCGACGCAGGGCTGATGCGATACGGCGCTTTTCGTCTCCGATGCAGACCAGGCGGCCGTATTCCTCGACGGTCCACTCGATGTCCAGGCCGTGCGCGGTGAACGCGGCGTTGAACGCCATCCGTTGCCCGTCGCGTTCGACGTCGGCAAGGGCACCGTCCACGTCGAAGATGACGGCACCGAGTGGCTCGCGGGAGGCGTCGGCCGGTCGCCCGGCGTCCCACCAATACGTGCGCTCCCCACGCGTAACCGACATGCTTGGAAGCGTGTCCCCCATCACAGCACCCGAACCTCCCCCATCCGGGGGATTCACACGGCTATCTTGGTGAACCACTTCAGCCGATGAACCTAAGGTGTTGGCATGCAGCCCGTGCGATTGGTGCTGGTAGACGACCACGAGATGGTCATCGAAGGGCTCAAGGCGATGCTGGCCGCGTTCGGTGACCGGGTGGAGGTGGTGGGTCAGGCCGTGGGTGCCGAACGCGCACTCGGCGTCATCGACGAACTCGACCCCGACATCGTGCTTTGCGACGTCCGCATGCAGGGTTCGAGCGGGCTGGATCTGTGCGCGGACCTACGGGTACGCGAACCGAACCGCAAGGTCGTGATGCTGTCGGTGTACGACGACGAGCAGTACCTCTTCCAGGCCCTGCGGGTGGGCGCGTCGGGCTACCTGCTGAAGAGCATCAGCAGCGACGAACTCGTCCGACAGTTGGAGGCCGTGCACCGCGGTGAGACGGCAATCGACCCCGGCATGGCGGCCCGCGCCGTCGACACCGCAGCGCGGCTGCAACGAGACGAGTTCTGGCCTGGTGCCCGCCAGGGATTGACGCAGCGCGAGAGCGAAATCCTGTCGTGCGTCGTCAGCGGCCTATCGAACAAGGGGATCGCCAACAAGCTGGTGATCGGCGACGAGACCGTCAAGACGCACCTGCGCTCGATCTACCGGAAGCTCGGGGTCAGCGACCGGACCGGCGCGGTGGCGACGGCGCTGCGGGAAGGGATCTACCAGTGATTCCGGAGGGCAGGAGCGAAGCGACCCGGGGAAGGGCACCGGAGGGCAGGAGCGAAGCGACCCGGGAAAGGACACCGGAGGGCAGGAGCGAAGCGACCCGGGAAAGGACACCGGAGGGCAGGAGCGAAGCGACCCGGGGAAGGGCACAGCGGAGGCCCAATGCGGTTCGCGACCTCGTCGACGCCGACCGCGAACTCGCCCTGCTGCGCGAGCTGATCCAGGCCGCGTCGAGCGGCCCGGGCGTGGAGCCGCTCGCGGCCGCGGCGGCCCGGATGATCACCGCCGCGACCGCCACCGACGTCTGCTTCGTGCACGTGCTCGACGACACGGAGCGCTCACTGACGCTGACCGGGGCGACGCCGCCGTTCGACAGGGAGGTCGGCAAGATCCGACTTCCGTTGGGCCAGGGCGTGTCCGGCTGGGTGGCCAGCCATCGCGAACCGGTCGTCATCATCCACGACAAGGAATCCGACCCGCGGTACCTGCCGTTCGAGTCGCTGCGCGGGTCGGACTTCACGTCGATGGTGTCGGTGCCGATGGAGACGGATCCGGGCGGGCTGGTCGGCGTGCTCAACGTCCACACCGTGGCGCGCCGCGAGTTCACCGACCGCGACGTCGCGCTGCTGGTCGTGATCGGCCAACTGATTGCGGGTGCCATGCACCAGGCGCGGCTGCACCGCCAGCTGGTGGCCCGCGATCGTGCGCACGAGAACTTCGTCGAGCAGGTCATCGAGGCTCAGGAACTGGAACGGCGCCGGCTGGCGGGCGACATCCACGACGGCATCAGCCAGCGGCTCGTCACGCTGTCCTACCGGCTTGACGCAGCCAGTCGCGCTGTGGGTGACGACTCCTCCACGGCCGCTGAACAATTGACGCTGGCCCGCGAGCTCGTCGACCTCACGCTTGGCGAAGCGCGCGCGGCGATCAACGGTCTGCGGCCACCGGTGCTCGACGATCTGGGATTGACCGGCGGGTTGGCCAGCCTGGCACGGTCCATCCCGGACGTCGAGATCGACGTCGACCTGGCCGATGCCCGGCTGCCCGACCACATCGAGATCGCGCTGTACCGCATCGCGCAGGAGTGCCTGCAGAACGTCGTCAAGCACTCACGGGCCACCAACGCCAAGCTGACGTTCTCGGTGGGCGACGAGCACGCACGCCTCGACATCATCGACAACGGAATCGGTTTCGACACCTTCGAGAAGCCGCTCGGCGGCGACGAGATGGGCGGATACGGACTGCTGTCGATGGCCGAGCGTGCCGAGATCGTCGGTGGCCGGCTGAACATCAAGTCGCGGCCGGGTTCAGGTACCGCGGTGACTGCCACGATCCCGCTGCCGACCCCGCCCGCCCAATCAGCATCCCCTGTCATCAAATCGGCGGCGACCTGACGAGATGTCGTCTTCAGCCACCGGACACCGCGATCTTTCGGGGTAAAGCCGCATCGCCGAACTTCGCGGCGCGTATGGTCCGCCGCATGCCGCTGCACTATGTCGATCCGCACAAGGAGCACAGCCGCTGGTATACGGCCATAGAGGACTTCTCCCGTTCGCGCCCGGGACAGTTCTTAGCGCATCACCTCTGGCCTCGTATCGACCCGTGGCTGTACCGCGCCACCGGCGGGCGCTATCCTGGATATTTTTATAAATTATTATACTAATTACTAAAACCATTGTCCGCCGCATGCCGCTGCACTACGTCGATCCGCACAAGGAGCACAGCCGCTGGTATACGGCCATAGAGGTCTTTTCCCGTTCGCGCCCGTGACAGTTCTTAGCGCATCACCTCTGGCCTCGTATCGACCCGTGGCTGTCCCCGGCGGCGCTATCCATCGATCCTTGGCGGGCCTTCCACCGCCCCTTTGATGACCACGGGTGCAAAGTCGGGTCAACCGCGCGAGCACCAAATCACCTACTTCCACGATGGACCCGATCCAATCGTGACCGCTTCGAACTACGGCGGGGTCAAACACCCGCGGTGGTACTACAACCTCAAGGCGCATCCTGAATGCGAGCTAGGCGACGAAAAGTTTCTGGCGACTGAGGTCACCGAACCCGACGACTACGCACGCGTGTATGGACTTGCGGAGCAGGTCTACGCCGGCTGGGGCGACTATCGCCTGAAGACAGACCCCATTGGCCGTCACATCCCCGTCTTTCGGCTCACGCCGCGCTAGCTCGAAAATTCCTCGGCTTGCCCCGCCTGCGGGGACGCGCACGCCTGGTCGAGACCGAATCAGTCGTCCTCGCTAGGCCCACGCGACGGCATGGCGACTGTGCGAAGCCATCCGCCGTCGTCGCCGAGTCGCGGATGAAACAGCGTGACGCGCGGGCTAAAAGTCACCGGAGTTGTGGCGCAGTGTGCGGATGGCTGCCGCCAGTGTCCTGGAGTCTTCGTCGGGCATGCCGACGGCAGCGAACACTTCGTTGTTCAGTGTGACGGTGGCGTCCTCGACGGTCGAGCGGCCCAGGTCGGTGAGCCGCACCAGTGTGGTGCGACCGTCGGTGGGATGCGGGATGCGCTCGACGAGCCCGTCGCTCTCCAACCTCCGGATCGCGTGCGTGACGCTGGTGACGTGCACTTGAAGGCGGTCGGAGGCCTTGGTGATGGGCAGCGCGCCTGAACTGCTGAACGCCAGCAGTCGCAGCAGTTCGTAGCGCGAGAAGCTCAGGTCGTAGGGCCGTAGCGCGGCTTCGACGCGGGCCAGCAGAATCTGGTGCGCGCGCATCACCGACGTCACGGCGACCATGCCGTCGGCGACGTCACCCCACCCGGCGCGCTCCCAGTTGGCCCGTGCGAGCGCGATCGGGTCGCGTTTCCCGGGGCTCTCCTCGGTGGCCACGCCTCTTCATACCGCACTGGACCCGGAGGGTGCGTGAATCAGGGCCGTTTAATCACGCCGACGCCACCGCCGCCAGTACCGCCCGCGTCGACGCGCGGTTGCCCACGGTGATCCGTACGCCGCCGTCGGCGTAGGTGCGCACTTGCAGTTGCGTGTCGGCGAAGACCTCGCGCCACGGCCGTGCGCGCGTCGGCAGGTAGACGAAGTTGGCGTGGCTGTCGGTGCAGTACACGCCCATGGCGCGTAGCCGGGCGCGCAGGTATCGACCTTCCGCATTGATCGCGCGGATGCGTTGCTGCAGTTCGGCTTCCGCATCGTAGGATGCAGCAACACCGACCAGTCCCGCCGCGGCGATGCCGAACGGTAGCTGCATCGTCCACAAGCGGCTAGCCAGTTCCGGCGCGCAGAAGCCGTATCCGACGCGGAGTCCGGCCAGCCCGTATGCCTTCGAAAAGGTACGCACTACCACGACATTCGGAAACCGGCTTACCAGGGAAGGCGCATCGATCCGATGCTCCGGTGACAGGAATTCGACGTAGGCCTCGTCGAGCAGCACGACGGTGTCCGACGACACGCCGCGTAGGAACCGTTCGACGTCGGCTGCGGGTTCGATGGTGCCGGTCGGATTGTGCGGTCGGCACAGCACGACGACGCGGGCGCTTCGGGCGGCGTCGGCCATGGCGTCGAGGTCATGGCGGCCGTGACGGTCGAGCGGGACGGTCACGGAACGCAGCCGAGCCATCTGCGCGAAGATCGGGTACCCGTCGAACGTCGGAGACGTCATCACGATGGTGTCGCCGGGGCCGGTGACGGCGTGCAGCACTTGCACCACGACGCCAGTGGCGCCCGCGCCGACAACCACCTGTTCGTCGCGCACCCCTACCCGGTCCGCGATCAGCGACCGCAGCCGGTCGGGCAAGAACTCGGGATAACGGTTGGCGGTGTCGAGCGACGCCGCCAGCGCCGAACGGACCGACGGCAGCGGGGGGAAGGGGTTCTCGTTGAGCGACAACGCAAACGGGTTCACCGCCGGCGCCAACGCTTCCACCGCATCACGTAGTGCGTAGTGCGCGGTCATTCGGTGCGGCCTCCCCACTTGACGGCGGCGGCCCCCGCGAAGTCACCGGCGTGCGCGAACGCCGCCATCAACACGACGCCGCCCTTCTTCAGCTGGCCCTCGGTGATCGCGCGATCGAGGTTGACCGGGATGCCCGCGGCGAACAGGTTGCCGCACTCATCAAAGGTGTCGCGGTGCCGTTCGGCAGGTAGCTCCAGCGCCTCGCGCCAATTGCGCAGGAACACCCGGTTCGGCTGATTGGTGACGAGCAGGTCGAGTTCCTTGGGCGCCAGCCCGATTCGGTCGCATACCGCGTACGACACTTCGGGCACCTGCCGATTACCCCTCGCCAGCACCTTGGTGATCTTGCTCTCGGTGAACCCGATGCATGCCTCGCCTGGGCCCGCCTGCCACCACTTGCGCGGGGGGTCGATGGCGAGCGTCATGTCCCCCGCGTGCTCACCATACGTGCGGCATTCGACGTCGAGGATCGGCGATTCGTCGGACACCGTGACCAGACCCACCGCCGCCCCGTCGCCCGGCACCGACGCCTGCGCCCTGCGCCGGACGGTCGGCTGATCGAACGCAGTCCCCGCGGAATTCTGCGCGACGGCGATCAATGCCGTCCGCCCCTCGCCGGCCTCGAGAAGTGTGCGAGCCAGCTTGAGCCCCAATACGAATGCCGCGCAGCCACCGTTGTGCAGATCGATGACCGTGCCGGGCTTCATGCCAAGCCGATGCGCCATGCCTCCGCCGCCGCCGTAGAACGGCATGTCGGGCATCTGGGTGTGGGTGATCAGAACGTCGACGTCGGCGAGCGTGTCGGTGCCGTGCCGGTCGACGAGGTCCGCGGCGGCCCGTTCCACCATGTCGATCGCGGTCTCGTTCTCGGCGACGTGATGTCGAAACCGCGGCGCGCGGAACATCAGGTTGTCGCGCAATTCGTCGGACTCGGCGAACTGTGCGTAGTAGTCGGCGCCGATCGGCTGACCGGGCAGGTAGGTGGAGACGTCGATCAAGCTGACGGTCACTGCGCTACTCATCTCATCCAGGCCGGGGTGACCGGCAGTCCGTTGCGATGCCGGTACTCGACGATCGCCTTGAGGTTCTTGAGCTCGAGCAGGTGACCAGCTCCGAACATGTCCCAGAAGTCGCCGACCCAGACCGGTCGCTTTGGTGGCGCCGCCTCGGGATACGGGTTGCCGTCGTAGAACGGGTGGTGGCAATTTGTCCACAGCACTACCGACCCGGGCTTGTCGAACACCACCTGCGCGTCGACCACCCGCATCAGATAGATCATCCAGAGGTGCTTGCCTTGGTCCCACGCGCAGTGGTAGTCGACGGTGCGTGCTTCGCGGTTTGCCACTGTGCGCGTGTAGATTTCGGTCTCGGAGCCGAGCCGGTCGTGTGCCAGCCACAGCCCGGGCTGTTCGGTGGGCGTGAACCCACGCAGGCTGTACGTCCACTCCTCGAGGCTGCGGGTGTCCGAAAGGTAGTCGAAGAGTTCGTCGGGGGGACAGTCGATGTAATCATTGACGGTGCAGTACTCGCCGAAAACTTCCTCGTGCGGATACACCGACCGCATCATCTCCATGATGATCGGCGTGGCCTTTTCACGCGGCGAAGTCTCGATGCGGACGACCCCGTCGATCGGGGTGGTTATGTCGTCAAGCGCGGGCAGCGACATTGTGGATCATCTCCTTGTTGGTCGAATGATGTTGTGCGGGAGTGAGAAACGGGGCGAACGGTGGGATCTCGTCGGCCGAGCATTCGATGCCCACCACTGACGGTCCGTCGTGCGCGAAGGCATTGCGCAAGGCGCCGGACAGCGCCGTGGTGTCGGCGACGTCGACGGATGGCAGCCCGGGGAACATCGCGGCCAGCCCGGCACCCAGACGGCTTGGCGTGAAGCGGTTGTAGCTGTATTGGTCGCCGTAGAAGAGCTGTTCGCGGGTGACGCACATGGCGTGGGCGTTGTTGTTGAACAGCACGACGGTGATCGGCAGCCCGTACTGGATGGCGGTGTGCAGTTCCATGCCGTGCATGAAGAACGACCCGTCGCCGGCGACGATGACGGTGCGCCGCCGTCTCGCGAAGCACATCCCGATTCCGGCCCCGAAGCTGTATCCCATGCCGCCCATGCCGAGGGCGACGACGAACCGCCCGCCGCGCCGGACGGACAGGTGGTGAATGGCCGCCGCGCCGGTGTTCCCCGCATCGACGACGAGGTCGGCGTCGTCGGGCACCAGGTCGTCAAGCGCCGTCATGGCGTCTCGGTAACGCAGTCCGGGACCGTCGTGCTCGGGCGGCCGTAACTCGCGGCGCGGCAACGGTTCCAGCACCTGAAGGCCGCGTGGGCGACCCCGCCCGGTCAGCGCGCGGACCAGTTCGGCCAGCGATGCGCGCAGGTCTTCGGAGTGGACGTGCAGGCTGGGTAGGTACGGCGCGGCCGATCCGATCGACACCACCCGCACCCGGCCCAGCGCGTCGTCGAGTCCGGCCCGTGCCGTGGCAGGCAGCCGGGTGCCCACCAACAGGCACACCGCGCTGCGCTCGACCGCCTCCTCGATCCCCGGATGTCCCATGACGCCGGTGACGCCGAGCGCCGACGAGGCGCCGAGCCCGGGCGAGCCGCTGACGTCCTTCGCGTCGGGCACCGTCGCCACCCACGCGCGCAGCGCCGCCCGCAGTTGTTCGAGTTCGGTACGCGCGTCGTCGCGGGCGACCTGGTCGCCGGCGATGATGGTGACGGGCCCCAGAGCGAGGCGCAATTCGTCGACGACGCGGTCGACGTCGCCGACCCGGCGTGCGGCGACGACCTCGCCGGTGTCAGCCACGTCGATCATGCTCTGCTGGACGTTCTTTGGCAGCAGCAGGACCGCGGGGCCACCCGCCCGGGCGGCGTCGATCGCCTCGGGCAACAGGGTGACGACGTCGGCTGGATCGATCACGCGTCGGCAGTACACCGAGACCGCCGAGAACACCGCGACGGCGTCGAGCGAACCGCCCAGCCCGCTGGTGTCCTGAAAGCTGCCGTGCCCGTCCATCTCGATGGGCGGCTGGCCGACGAGTGCCAGCACCGGAACCCGGCTGGTATACGACTCCCCAAGCCCTGCAAGCAGATTCAGTGAACCGCCGCCCGACGTCGCCGCCACCACACCCAGGTCCGACGACGCCCGGCTGAACCCGTCTGCCATCGTCGCCGCCGAAAATTCGTGCTTGGCAAGCACTCCGGTGATCCCGTCGCGGAAGTGCAGCGCGTCGAACAGGTCCTCGATGTTGGCGCCGTCGACGCCGAAGACGTATTCGACTCCGCGAGCAGCGAGTTCGTCGACGATGTGGTCGACCACCCGGCGTTTGCTGACCATTGCTCACCTTCTTCCCGATCCTGCAAGTGACACGATGCGGGTGGCGCGCCGGTTCACATCAGGCGGGAAGTCAAAGCTTGCGTTCGAGCAGCACCTTCCCCGAATCGGCGGAAACCAGTTGCACGGCAGCGATTTCCCCGACGGGCTTCGGCGTGTTTCCGCTGGGTAGCGCGGTGGCGCCGGACAGGCCGAGCCACGTGGCGATCTGTGAGTGACTTCCGTCACGTCCGACAACAACCATGCCGAGGTTGCTCGGCGGTGCACCCCCGCCACCGGACCATTCGCCGTATGTGCACGCCATGTCGATGCGGGTACCCCAGGCGAAGCTGCTCATTGCGATGGTGGCGCTGAACGGCGTCGGCTCCAACTTGGTCATCTGGAGTTGTTGGGCCGTCACCTCGGACGTCCCGCTCTGCAGTCCCACGATGCCGGGACGGATGGCGACCACCAAGCCGATGGCCAGCATTGCGGCGGCGAGGCCGACCGCGACCGAAGTCAGCAGCCGTGACCGGCGACGACGCCAGCGCACCTTGTCCAGCACCTGCTCACGCACCCGTGGCGGCAGTGGTGGCGGCTCGGGCTGCTCCTTCTCCAAGGCCCGCACGTCGTCGACGTCGAGCATGGCCAACAGCGCGGGCATGCCGCTGATGTCGGCGACGGCGGCCCGGCAGCGGTCACACGTCTCGAGGTGCGCCTCGTATTCGCGCCGCTCGATGCTGGACAGCGCGCCCAGCATGTACGCGGCGTCCCACGTCGCGTAGCGATCCCCGTCGACCGGTTCCAGGTGCCGGGGTCCTCCCGATAGTGTCATCGTGTAACCCCCATTTCCTGCAAGTTGAGCCGCAGCGCACGCACCGCGTAGTGCAAACGCGACTTCACCGTGCCCTCGGCGATCTGCAGATCGTTGGCGATCTGCGCCACGCTGTGGCCCTGGTAGTACGCGCGGAGGATGACTGCGCGGTGATCCTCCGAAAGTTCACTCATGGCTGTGCTGAGCAACAGCCGGTCCAATGCACTGTCCACCTCGTCTGGTCCCGCATGATCGGCGACCGCTTCGATGTCGGCCGTGCCGGTTTCGTTGCGGAATCGCGCACTGCGGCGCTCGTCGATGATCTGGTTGCGCGCGACGGTGAACAGCCATGCCCGCGCGGACCGGTCGGCGTCGTAGGTTATCTCCGGATGCCGCCAAGCCCGCAGCAGCGTCTCCTGCACCACGTCCTCGGCCCGCGCCGCGTCTCCCGTCAGCCGGACCACGTAGCGCCAGAGGGCTGCGGCGTGCTCGTCGTAGAGAACCCGCATCATGGCGGCCTCCGGATCATCCATTCCCACCTCCGCCAGTTAACACGCAGGGGACGACCAGGAAGTTCACCCAGGCAAGTTGGTAGAGACCAACTGACGGTCTCAATTCTCCGCCCTCAGTGCCGTGTAAACGCGCTAAACGACGAGTTTAGAGCGTGAGGATCCGCGGCCCGTCCTCCGTGGCGGCCACAGTGTGCTCCCAGTGCGCGGCGCGGGATCCGTCCGCCGTGACCACGGTCCACTCGTCTGCCAGCACCTTGGTGTTCGCCGTGCCGAGCGTCAGCATTGGTTCGATGGCCAGTACCGAGCCGGGTGCCAGGTAGGGCCCGCGACCCGGAGCGCCCTCGTTCGGCAGGAACGGGTCCATGTGCATCTGGCGGCCGATGCCGTGTCCGCCGTAGCCGGCGACGATCCCGTACTTGCGGTCGTGGCGCTCCTCGGCGGCGTGGGTGCCGGTTTCGATCGCGTGCGAGACGTCGGTGAGCCGGTTGCCCGGCACCATCGCGGCGATACCGGCCTCCATCGACAGCCGGGTGGCCTCCGACAGCGCCTCGTCGGCCGGGATCAACGGCCCGACGCCGAACGTGAACGCCGAGTCGCCGTGCCAGCCGTCGAGGATCGCGCCGCAGTCGATGGACACCAGATCACCGGATGCCAGCACCTCACCAGCCGATGGGATGCCGTGCACGACCCGATCATTGACCGACGAGCAGATGCTTGCGGGAAACCCGTGGTAACCGAGGAACGACGGCACTCCGCCGCCGTCGCGGATGACGGCCTCGGCGACCCGGTCGAGGTCCAACGTCGACACCCCTGGCACGGCGGCCGCACGAACTGCCTTCAGCGCGGTGGCGACCAACGCACCTGCCGCGGCCATCGCGTCGAGCTCCCCGTCGCTGCGTGCGGCGACGATCTTGCGATTGCGCAGCCCAGGAAGGCCGATCATCTAGTTGCCCCCGTCCAATGGGTTCACCGATCGAGCGTGCGGAGTGCCCGCGCGAACACCTCGTCCGGGCTGCCGATGGCGTCGACGGTCCTGAGCTCGTGCTGGTAGTAGTCCAGCAGCGGCGCGGTCTCGTCGCGGTAGACCTTCATCCGGTTCAGGATGACGTCCTCGGTGTCGTCGGCGCGGCCGCGGCTCTTCAGCCGATTCAGCAGTTCGTTCTCGGAGACGCGGAACTCCAGCACGCCGTCGAGCTTCAGATTGCGCTTGGCCAACATCTCGCGCAGCGCCTCGGCCTGCTCCACCGAGCGCGGGAAGCCGTCCAGGATGAACCCGTCAGCGACGTCGGCGGCGTTGAGCCGGTCGTCCACCAGGGCATTGGTCAGCGTCGCGGGGACGAGGTTGCCGGCGTCGAGGTACTTCTTGGCTTCCAGACCCAACTTGGTCTCGCCGGCGATGTTGGACCTGAACAGGTCCCCGGTGGAGATCTGCGGGATCCCGAACTTCTCGGCCAGCTTCTCCGCTTGCGTGCCCTTACCCGCGCCGGGCGGCCCCAGCAAAACGATTCTCACTTGAGGAACCCTTCGTAGTTGCGCTGCATCAGCTGGCTCTCGATCTGCTTGACGGTGTCCAGACCGACGCCGATCATGATCAGCACCGCGGTGCCGCCGAACGGCAGGTTCTGTACGGATCCGGAGTTGCCGATCTCGAGGAAGAGGTTCGGCAACACAGCGATCACGCCCAAGTAGATCGATCCCGGAAGCGTAATGCGACTCAGCACATACCGCAGATAGTCGGCGGTCGGCTTGCCGGGCCGGATGCCCGGAATGAATCCGCCAAACTTCTTCATCTCGTCGGCCCGCTCGTCGGGATTGAACGTGATGGACACGTAGAAGTACGTGAAGAACATGATGAGCCCGAAGTAGATGGCGATGTATGCCGGGCTGGCCGGGTTGGTGAGGTAGTTCGCGACGAACTTGCTCCACCAGTTGTTTCCGCCGTTGGGGCTGCCGCTGTTGATCAGTTGGGTGATCAGGTGCGGGATGTAGATGAGCGACGACGCGAAGATCACCGGGATGACGCCGGCCTGGTTCACCTTGAGGGGCAGGTAGGTCGACGTACCGCCGTACATGCGACGTCCGACCATGCGCTTGGCGTACTGCACCGGGATGCGGCGTTGGCCCTGCTCGACGAACACGACGCCGATGATGATGATGAGCGCCGCGACGCAGACGGCGGCGAATACGACGCCGCCGCGGCTGTCGAGGATGGTCTTGCCCTCGGACGGAATCCGTGCCGCGATGCCCGCGAAGATCAGCAGCGACATGCCGTTGCCGATCCCGCGTTCGGTGACGAGCTCGCCCATCCACATCACCAGCGCCGCGCCGGCCGTCAGCACCAGCACGATGACGACGAGGGTGAAGATCCCCGAGTTCTGGATGATGTCGAGCGAGCAGCCCTGTAGCAGCCCACCGTTGGCGGCCAACGCCACGATCGACGTGCCCTGCAGCAGCGCCAGTGCGACCGCCAGGTACCGCGTGTACTGCGTCATCTTGGCCTGGCCGGACTGGCCCTCCTTGCGCAGCTGCTCGAAGCGCGGGATCACCACGGTCAGCAGCTGCACGATGATGCTGGCGGTGATGTAGGGCATGACGCCCACCGCGAACACCGACAGCTGTAGCAGCGCGCCACCGGAGAACAGGTTGATCAGGGAGTAGATCTGCGCCGCGTCACCGCCGCTGACCTGCTCGATGCACTTCTGCACGTTGGGGTAGTTGACGCCAGGGGACGGCACCGTGGCGCCGACCCGGTAGAGGATGACGATGCCCAGCGTGAAGAGGATCTTGCGCCTGAGGTCGGCCGTCCGCAACGACGAGATGAAAGCCGAAAGCACTCTTCCTCCTGCGCAGCCGAGCACTTGTCGCGGCGTGCCAATTGAGGCTGGATCGACCAGCGTTTTGGTTAAGTCGTGCGCGGTCCGTCCACGAGTTCGCAGGCATGCCCCACAACCAGCGACGTCGCGCGTCAAACAGTCTACGAGAGTAACAGTTGGCACTGGTCGGTCCCGCATCCGATCGGCGTGACCACGGCCCGCTCGGTCTTTCAGTTTCGGAGCGTACAGTCGGGGCAACTCATTACATCAGCTAACTAATGATCGGAGACCCGTCGTGGCACGCACGGACGACGACACCTGGGATCTGGCGTCCAGCGTGGGCGCGACGGCGACGATGGTTGCGGCCGCCCGTGCGGTCGCCAGCCGCGCCGAGCATCCGCTCATCGCGGATCCGTTCGCCGAGCCGCTGGTCTGCGCGGTGGGCGTCGACCTGCTCAGTCGGCTGGCGACCGGTGACGTCACCCCGGCCGATCTCGGCGAGGGCGCCGGCACGGGTATGCAGCGGATGGCCGACAGCATGGCCGTGCGAACGATGTTCTTCGACGACTTCTTCCTCGACGCGACCGAGGCGGGGCTGACCCAAGCCGTGATCCTCGCCGCGGGGCTGGACTCCCGGGCGTACCGGTTGCCGTGGCCCGCCGGTACGACGGTGTTCGAGATCGACCAGCCGGACGTCATCGCCTTCAAGACGGGCACGTTGGCTCAACTGGGTGCGGAACCCACCACACGACGACGCACCGTCGCCGTCGACCTACGCGATGACTGGCCCGCCGCGCTGGAGGCCGCAGGCTTCGATCGGGACACCCCGACCGCGTGGAGCGCCGAGGGTCTGCTCGGTTACCTTCCGCCGGACGCGCAGGACCGGTTGCTCGACACCATCACCGCGCTGTCGGCGCCGGGCAGCCGGTTCGCCACCGAGAGCACGCCAACCCCCGATGCCGGCGACGAAGACGTCATGCGCGAACGCATGCAGTCGGTCGCCGACCACTGGCGCGAGCACGGCTTCGACCTGAACTTGGCCGAACTGGTGTACTTCGGCGACCGCAACGAGGCGGAGGCCTACCTCGCCGCTCACGGCTGGCGCTTGACCGGGAGCACCATCCGCGAACTGTTCGACGCGCACGGCATCGCGCCGTTCGACGACGAGGAGTTGGGCAGCTTCGCCGACGTGCGGTACGTCTCGGGCACGCTCGGCGGTGACCGGTGACGCGTTCGGAGGCCGACAGCTGGGACCTCGCGTCGAGTGTCGGCGCGACGGCGACGATGGTGGCCGCGGCACGGGCGCTGGCGTCCGAGGAGCCGAATCCGTTGATCTCCGACCCCTACGCCGCGCCATTGGTCCGCGCGGTGGGCATCGAATTCTTCACCAAGTTGGTCGACGGAGTCGTCTCCACCGACGAGGCCGACGACGGCGGGGCGGCCAAGCTCATGACGACGATGATGGCCGTGCGCACGCGCTTCTTCGACGACTTCTTCACGGCAGCAACGGATTCCGGAATCCGACAGGCGGTGATCCTGGCGTCGGGCCTGGACTCGCGCGCGTATCGGCTGCCGTGGCCCGATGGGACGGTCGTCTACGAACTCGACCAACCCGCGGTGATCGAGGCGAAGACCGCGACGATGACGGCCATCGGCGCCACTCCGACCTGCGACCGTCGCGCCGTCTCCGTCGACTTGCGTGACGACTGGCCCGAGACGTTGCGCTGCAGCGGTTTCGACGTGTCGCTGCCCACCGCGTGGACCGCCGAGGGACTGCTGGTGTACCTGCCGCCCGAGGCGCAGGACCGGTTGCTCGACGACGTCACCGCGCTGTCGGCACCGGGCAGCCAGCTGGCCACTGAGTACCACCCAGACGGCGGCGCAAGCCTCAGCGAGCGCGCCAATGCCATCAGCGACGCCTGGGGCGACCACGGCTTTCGGGTCAACCTGACCGACCTGTTCTACAAGGGTGAGCGTCACCCCGTCGTCGACTATCTCACCGCCCACGGCTGGCAGGTGTGCTCCCGCTCCCGGCCCGAGGTGTTCGGCCACTACGGCCGCGACTTCCCCGACTCCGACACCCTTGCGCCGATACGCAATTCACTATCAGTTACCGCCACGCGTCGTTAGGAGACCGCACATGACCCTCGCCGAATCCAGATACGACGGAGACACCTGGGACCTCGCTTCAAGCGTGGGCGCTACCGCGACCGCCGTGGCCGCCTCGCGGGCGATGGCATCGCAGGGACCCGACGCGCTGCTCGACGACCGGTTCGCCGAATCGCTGGTGCGGGCCGTGGGCATCGAGCACTTCGTCAAGCTCGTCGACGGCGACATCGACACCGAGGACGATCCGCTGCTGAATCGCCGCGCGATGAATGAGCACATCACCGTGCGAACCCGGTACTTCGACGACTTCTTCCTCGCAGCAGCAGCTTCCGGAATCCGTCAAGCGGTCATCCTTGCGTCAGGCCTCGACACGCGGGCGTACCGGCTGGACTGGCCTGCCGGTACCACCGTGTTCGAGATCGACCAGCCAGACGTAGTCGAGTTCAAAACCCGGACGCTGGCCGACCTCGGGGCGCGCCCGTCGGCGCGGCGCGAGACCGTCGCGATCGACCTGCGCGAGGACTGGCCTGCGGCGCTGCGGGCCGCCGGATTCGACCCCAGTGCGCCTACCGCATGGAGCGCCGAGGGCCTGCTGGTGTACCTGCCACCCACCGCGCAGGACATGCTGTTCGACAACATCACCGCGCTGTCGGCGCCCGGTAGCCGAATCGCCACCGAGCACATGGACATGGCGGGGCTGCCTGCGGATTGGGCGGAGAAGCTGACCGAGCGATCGCGTCGAGTCGGCTCCGATCTCAATCTGGCGGAATTGTTCTACTCGGGCGAGCGCAACAACGCGGCCGACTATCTGTCTGCCAGCGGCTGGCAGGTCGACGTCCGCAAGGCCACCGACGCGTTCGCCGCGCAGGGCTTCGAACTTCCCGACGACGAACTCGCGGCGTTTGGTGGCGATTCCGGCTATCTGACGGCAGTCTTGGGTTAGAGGATCACCATGGCGAGAACCGAGAAGGACAGCTGGGACCTTGCCTCCAGCGTCGGCGCCACGGCCACCATGGTCGCGGCTCAGCGCGCGCTGAGCCACCGTGAACAACTGATCGACGACCCGTACGCCGAGCCGCTGGTGCGCGCGGTGAACATCGACTTCATCATCCGGATGCTCGACGGCGAGATCACGTTCGAAGACGTCGATCCGGCGTTCACGATCCGTCTCGCCGCCGAGGGCATGGCGGTGCGCACCCGGTTCTTCGATCGGTTGTTCCTCGACGCAGCGGCATCCGGCGTACGACAGGCGGTGATCCTGGCTTCGGGTCTCGACGCGCGCGCATATCGGCTGCCCTGGCCGGACGGGACCGTGGTGTACGAGGTCGACCAGCCGGAGGTCATCGAGTTCAAGACGACCGAGCTGGCCGGACTCGGCGCCCAACCGACCGCGACACGCCGGGTGGTCGCGATCGACCTGCGCGAGGACTGGCCGAAGGCGTTGGTGGACAACGGTTTCGATCCGACGCAGCCGACGGCATGGATCGCGGAGGGGCTGCTGATATATCTGCCGTCCGACGCCCAGGACAAGCTGTTCGACGACATCACCGCGCTGTCGGCGCCGGGTAGCAGGCTGGCGACCGAACGCGTGCCCGACGTCACCGCCTTCGTCAGCGGGCGCCCGAAGGAGCTGGCGGAGAAGATGAAGGAACTCGGCTCCGACATCACCATGGAGGACCTCGTCTACCACGGCGACCGCACCAACGTCATCGAGCACCTGGAGAAGCTCGGCTGGACGGTGACAGTGCAGTCGTCGCGAGAAGCGCACGCAGCCAACGGTTTCGAGTTTCCCGACGGCAAGCTGACGGAGGCGTTCGCCAACCTGAGCTACGTCAGCGCCGCGCTCGCCTGAAGACCTCGTCGCGGCGGGTACTAAAACCGGTGATCCCCCACCCACAGCGCGTTCACCCCGGCCAGAGACCGTTCGAGCTGGCCGAGCAGGCCAGCGACGGACTGCCCGAGGAGCCCACCCAGCACGTCCGCCAGCGACGCAGCGGGCTGCGACGACGGCTTCGGCCGGAGCATCTCCACTAGCCCCGAACCGGGCAGGCCGATCAGCTTGATCTCGGCGTCGGCATCGAGTCCCGCGAGCACCTTCGCCCGGTCGATGGCGGTCCGCAAACCGCCGAGTTCGTCGACCAGGCCGCGCTCCTTGGCATCTGAACCGGTCCACACCCGACCGCGGGCCACGGCGTCGACGGCCTCGATGGTCATGTCGCGACCCTCCGCAACGCGCTCCACGAAGTCGGTGTAGCACAGGTCGGCTTCGGCCTCGACGTGCTCGTGCTGCGCGTCGGTGAATGGCTCATTCAACGACCACGCGTCGGCGTTCGCGTTGGTACGCACCGAGTCGAAGCCGACGCCGAGTCGGTCCTTGAGGTCACGCGCGATGAGCTTGCCGGTGACTACTCCGATCGAGCCCGTGATGGTGCCGGGGTTGGCGACGATCGCGTCCGCGGCCATCGACACGTAGTAACCACCGGACGCGGCGACGGCACCCATCGACGCCACGACGGGTTTGCCGGCCTCGCGCAGTCGGACGACTTCGCGCCAGATGGTCTCCGACCCGGTGACGGAACCGCCGGGGCTGTCGACGCGCAACACGACGGCGGACACGTCGTCGTTTGCACCTGCCTCGCGCAGAGCGGCGGCGATGGTGTCACCCCCGGCGGACGAGGTGCCGAGCGGGGACAGTTGCCGTCCGCCGCGCCCGCTGACGATGGGCCCGGCCAAGGTGACGACGGCGACGGTCGGCTTCGTCTTGCGACCGGGCAGTGCGGGGGTCGGCACGGCGGCACCCGCGCGGGCGTAGCGCGACAGGTAGAGCCGCGGCGGAGCGTCCGGGTCGTCCGCCTCCAGCGAAACATCGGCTACCCCACTGTCTTTCATGCTCCGCACGTCCGCGGCGAGTTCGGTGATGCGCGCGTACGCCTCATCGCGAAACCCGATCCGGTCGACCAACCGGCCGGCCACCGCGTCGTCGCGCAGCAGCGGGGCCTTGTCGACCAGCGCCTCGAGCTCGGCCGGGTCGAGGTGACGGGCGTCGGCGACTGCGCCGAGCACCTGGGCGTGCAGGCTCTCGATGAGCCGGCTGTCGGCCTCCCTGTGGGCGTCGGTGTAGCGGTCCTTGGTGAAGAGGTTGGCAGCCGACTTGTACTCACCCCGCGCAATGAACTGCGCTTGGATGCCCGCCTTGTCGAGCGCGCCGCGCAGGAACAGCGCGTTGGTGGCGAAGCCAACCAGTCCGACGGTGCCCGACGGCTGCATCCACACTTCACGGAATGCCGACGCCAGGTAGTACGACAACGTGCCCGGGTAGGTCTCCGCCCAGGCCAGCGAGGGCTTTTCGTCGCTGAACGCAGAGATGGCCGCCCGCAACTCCTGAACCGGCCCCGCCGCGACGGCAGGCAGCTGCACCCGGGCGATCAGGCCCGCGACACGATCGTCGGTGGCGGCGCGGTGGATCGCGGCGACGGCCTCGCGCAGAAGGAGCGGCCGACCGGAGCCGCTGATGAGTGCCAACGGGTCGAAGTTGTATGACTCCGGTGGCACCGATTGAAGATCGAGCTCGAGTACGCAGCCACCCGGCACGCCGTGGTGACGGGCGGTGTCGACCTTGCGCGCGATGGCGCGAAGCTCGTCGGTGCCGGGGATTCCGGGCAGCAGGGAGAACATGGGACCGAGACTACCGGTGCCTCGAAACCGCCCAAACCTACGAACGGGCGGGCTCGCGTACCTAAAAGCTAGCGCCCCATGACGGCGGTGTGCTGCGGGCAGTAGATGGCCACCGACGCCTTCATCAGCCCGGCCGCCTGGCGTCGGCTCAGCCCGTTCGCCTGGAGCATGCTCACCACACCGCGCACTGTCGGCACCGGGTTGACGTTGCTTGCCAGACCCGAGGTGAGCGTGTCGCAGATCCGGTGACCGACCGCGGGCAGGTCGTCGTCGGCACTGGTCGGGATCTGCAGCTGGTTCACAATGTCGGCGAACCGCTCGTCGTCGGTCTCCGCCGCGGCGCTCGGGGCGGCGCCGATCGCGCTGAGACAGGCAACGGCGATCACTGCGACAACGGCGCGGGCGTTGCGGCGGTGGCGGTTCATCGGTGACTCCTCGATCTCGACAGACGCAGTGTAATCGCGGCCCGATTGCCCGGTGTTACTGCGGCCAGATGCGCCGAGAAGTGTCTACTCGACGCATAGGTGCAGCAAGGAAGTCACTTCTCGGCGCGGATACAGAAAACCCCCGCGCGGGGGCGGGGGTTCCTGTGAGGACAGGCTACAGCTCGGCGGCGCTACCACCTGCGGCCGCGATCTTGTCGCGGGCGCTACCGCTGAACTTGTGTGCGGTGACGTCGACCTTGACGGTCAGCTTGCCGTCGCCGAGCACCTTCACCAACGTGTTCTTGCGCACCGCACCGGCGGCCACCAACTCGTCGATGCCGACGGTGCCGCCCTTGGGGAACAGCCTGTTGATGTCGCCGACGTTGACGACCTCGTACTCGGTGCGGAAGCGGTTCTTGAAGCCCTTCAGCTTCGGCAGCCGCATGTGGATCGGCATCTGGCCGCCCTCGAACGTCACGGGGACGTTCTTACGGGCCTTCGTGCCCTTGGTGCCGCGGCCCGCGGTCTTGCCCTTCGAGCCCTCACCGCGACCGACGCGGGTCTTGGCGGTCTTCGACCCGGGGGCGGGCTTCAGATCGTGCAATTTGATGACACTCATGTTGTCCCTAAACCTCCTCAACCACGACGAGGTGGTTGACCACGGCGAGCAGGCCGCGGGTCTGCGGGTTGTCCTCACGGACGACGGACTGGCGAATCTTGCGCAGTCCCAGCGTCCGCAGGCTTTCCCGCTGCTTCCAGCGCGCACCAACGGTGCTACGCGTCTGGGTGATCTTGAGTTCGGCCATGGTTATGCGCTTCCTTCACGTGCGGCCGCGGCGGCCACCGCGTCGGCCTCGCGGCGCGCCTTGAGCATGCTCGGCGGCGCGACGTCCTCGATCGGCAGCCCGCGACGCGCGGCCACCTCTTCGGGACGCTGGATCTGCTTCAGCGCGGCGACGGTCGCGTGCACCACGTTGATGGCGTTGTCACTGCCGAGCGACTTGGCCAGCACGTCGTGGACGCCTGCGGCTTCCAGCACCGCGCGGACCGCGCCGCCGGCGATGACGCCGGTACCGGGGCTGGCGGGACGCAGCAGCACGACTCCCGCGGACGCCTCACCCTGGACTGGGTGGACGATGGTGCCGCCGATGAGCGGCACGCGGAAGAAGTTCTTGCGCGCTTCCTCGACGCCCTTGGCGATCGCGGCGGGAACTTCCTTGGCCTTGCCGTAGCCGACACCGACCATGCCGTTGCCGTCGCCCACCACCATCAGTGCGGTGAAGCTGAACCGACGGCCACCCTTGACCACCTTCGAGACGCGGTTGATCGTGACCATCCGCTCGATGAGATTGCTCTTCTCGCCGGAGTCGCGACCGCCACGGCCACCACGGTCGTCGCGACGGCCACGGCCGCCGTCACGGCCGCCACCGCGGTTGTCGCGGTTGTCCCGGTTGTCCGTGCTCGACGGCCCGGCTCCACTAGCCTGCTCGGCCATCATGCAGTCCTTCCCAGTTGTTTCGAAAAGTCACTCATCTAGAACCTGAGCCCGCCTTCGCGCGCGGCGTCAGCCAGCGCAGCGATCCGTCCGCCATAGGTGTACCCGCCGCGGTCGAACACCACGGCCTCGATGCCCGCGGCCTTGGCGCGCTCGGCGATGAGCTGTCCAACCCGGACGCTGTGGGCCTTCTTGTCGCCGTCGACCGCACGCACGTCGGCCTCGATGGACGACGCTGCGGCCAGCGTGACGCCGTCCTGGTCGTCGACCAGCTGCACGTGGATGTGCCGCGACGAGCGGTTGACCACCAGGCGAGGGGTCTCCGCCGTACCCGCTACCTTCTTGCGAAGCCGGGCATGCCTGCGTAGCCGAGCCACCCGACGGGTCTCGGAGACATTCTGCCCGACGGTCTTCCGCTTCGCGGAGTCAGTGTTAGGCGCCATGATTACTTACCCGTCTTTCCGACCTTGCGGCGGATCTGCTCACCTTCGTAGCGAACGCCCTTGCCCTTGTACGGGTCTGGGCGACGCAGGCGGCGGATGTTCGCCGAGATCTGGCCGACCTTCTGCTTGTCGATACCGGTGATCGAGAACTTGGTGGGCGTCTCCACCGCGAAGGTGATGCCCTCGGGGGCATCGATCACGACGGGATGGCTGTAGCCAAGCGCGAACTCGAGGGTCTTGCCCTTGAGTGCGACGCGGTAGCCGACGCCGAAGATCTCCATCTTCGTGGTGTACCCCTCGGTGACACCGGTGATGAGGTTGGCCACCAAGGTGCGGGACAGTCCGTGCAACGAACGGTTGAGCCGTTCGTCGTTGGGACGGGTCACCACGATGGCGCCGTCGTCGTCGCGCGAGACCGAGATCGGCTCGGCGACGGCGAGTTTCAGTTCGCCCTTCGGGCCCTTGACGGACACGTTCTGTCCGTCGATCGTCACGTCGACCCCGGATGGAACCAGGACCGGTTGCTTACCAATGCGAGACATGTCTAGTTCTCCCTCACCACACGTAAGCGAGGACTTCGCCGCCCACGCCTTGTCGTGCTGCCTGACGGTCGGTGAGCAGACCCGAGGACGTGGAGATGATCGCCACGCCAAGGCCGCCCAGCACCCGAGGCAGGTTGGTGGACTTCGCGTACACCCGCAGACCGGGCTTGGACACGCGCTTGAGTCCCGCGATGCTGCGCTCCCGGGTCGGGCCGTACTTGAGGTTCACCACGAGGGACTTGCCCACCCGGGCATCCTCGGTGCGGTAGTCGGTGATGTAGCCCTCGGCCTTGAGGATCTCGGCGATGTTGGCCTTGATCTTGCTGTGCGGCAGGGTCACTTCGTCGTGGTACGCCGAGTTGGCGTTGCGCAGACGTGTCAAGAAGTCTGCGATCGGGTCAGTCATCGTCATGACAACCGGCTCACCTTCCTCGCGGCGGTTCCCTCTGGGTTGATTCCCTTGGGGGGCCTACCGCGTACTTTCTCTAAGTGGTCTTCTGTTGTGGCTCTTCGCGCAAGCGCTCATCGCGAAGGGCTTGGCACTCTTACCAGCTGGACTTCTGCACGCCCGGCAGTTCGCCGGCATGCGCCATCTCGCGCAAGCAGATTCGGCACAGGCCGAACTTGCGGAAGACGGCGTGCGGACGCCCGCACTTGTTGCAGCGGGTGTAGCCGCGGACCTTGAACTTCGGCTTCTTGTTGGCCTTGTTGACCAGCGCCTTCTTTGCCATCTGCTCAGTTCTCCTTGAACGGGAAGCCAAGCGCACGCAGCAGCGCACGGCCTTCGTCGTCGTTCGTCGCCGACGTGACGACGGTGATGTCCATGCCCCGGGGCCTGTCGATGCTGTCCACGTCGATCTCGTGGAACACCGACTGCTCGGCCAGTCCGAAGGTGTAATTGCCGCTGCCGTCGAACTGCTTGGGCGACAGGCCGCGGAAGTCGCGGATACGCGGAAGCGCGATCGACACCAACCGGTCGAGGAACTCCCACATGCGATCGCCACGCAGCGTGACGCGGGCGCCGATCGGCATGCCCTCACGAAGCTTGAACTGGGCGATCGACTTGCGCGCCTTGCGGATCTCGGGCTTCTGCCCGGTGATCAGCGCGAGGTCGTTGACCGCGCCGTTGATGAGCTTGGCGTCGCGGGCGGCGTCACCGACGCCCATGTTCACGACGACCTTCACAACGCCCGGGATCTGCATGACGTTGTCGTAGCCGAACTCCTTGTTCAGCGCATCCTTGATCTCGTCGCGGTAGCGCTGCTTCAGGCGGGGCAGGGTCTTTTCAACAGTGGTCATGTCAGATTTCCTCGCCATTGCGCTTGGAGAAGCGCACCTTCTTGCCACTCACTTCGTCGGCGCGGTAGCCGATGCGGGTGGGATTGCCGTCGGAGTCGATGACCATCACGTTGCTCACGTGGATGGGCGCCTCCTGCGTGACGATGCCGCCAGAGGAGGCACCACGCTCGGTACGCGAAACGGGGGTGTGCTTCTTGATCCGGTTGACACCCTCGACGAGGATCTTCTCGCGGTCGGGGTAGGCCACCAGGACCTTGCCCTTGGCGCCCTTGTCCTTGCCGGAGATGACCAGCACCGTGTCGCCCTTGTGCACCTTCATTTACAGCACCTCCGGGGCCAGCGAAACGATCTTCATGAACTTCTTCTCACGCAATTCACGACCGACCGGCCCGAAGATGCGGGTACCGCGGGGGTCGTTGTCCGGCTTGATGAGCACGGCCGCGTTCTCGTCGAACTTGATGTAGCTGCCATCGGCGCGGCGACGCTCCTTGACGGTGCGCACGACGACGGCCTTGACGACCTCACCGCGCTTGACGTTGCCGCCGGGAATGGCTTCCTTCACCGTCGCCACGATGACATCGCCGATGCCGGCATAGCGCCGCGACGAGCCGCCGAGCACGCGGATGCACAAGATCTCCTTGGCACCCGTGTTGTCGGCAACCTTGAGCCGCGATTCCTGCTGAATCACTCGATCTCCTCGATTTCATGCACGCCAAGCAGCACTGGTTCGCTCGACGTACGCGGTCTTCGTCACCGAAGGGCACGCAGGGCTGGCCTTACGATGAGCGCTTGCGCGAAGAGCTACATCACAGCGGTCAGCCGAGGTCTGCCCAAGGCAACCCCTACATACTAGGTGACCTCGGGCAATGCTCCAAATCGCTCCCACCAGCGGTTTGTGCAAGCACACCCGCGTGGGGGCCCGTTTCCCACACGCAAATCACTCGGAGATGGCACAGCGGAAGCCGATGTGGGTCGCTGCGCTGTCCTGTGACTGCGACGACCGCGCGGCAGGTCGGTAGCGATGGCAGTACTCCGGCGCACATAGATGCGACCCGCCCTTCAACGTCTGGTTGACGCTGGGATCGGGGTTCGAGGCCGGGGTACAGCAGGCCTTCGCGCCGTCGACGCGGTGTTGATCCCCGGGTCGCTGCGCTCCTGCCCGCCGCTGTTGATCCCCGGGTCGCTGCGCTCCTGCCCGCCGCTGTTGATCCCCGGGTCGCTGCGCTCCTGCCCGCCGGTGGTGCGTGGTGTAGCGAGTCGTCGTCCACTCCCACACGTTGCCGATCATGTCGACCAGCCCGAACGCATTCTCCGGAAACGTGCCCACGGGCGACGTGCCCGCCCAGCCCAGCGCGCCGTCGTTGCGATACGGGAAGCGGCCCTGCCAGGTGTTGGCCATCAGCTGACCACCCGGCATCACGTCGTCGCCCCACGGGTACGTCGTAGTGGCCCCGCCACGCGCGGCGTACTCCCACTCCGCCTCCGTCGGCAGCCGCCGGCGCACCCAGCGCGCGTAGGCCGCCGCGTCGGTGTAGGCGACCTGCACGACGGGATGATCGGGACGGTCGCGCACCGCGTCGACCGAGCCGTCCGGGCCGTAGGGATGACGCCAGCATGCGCCGGGCGACCAGTCCCACCACTGCCGCCAGTCGTTCAGGTCGACGGGCCCCGACGCCGGACGGAACACCAAGGCGCCGGGCAGCAGGTCCTGCTCGGACACCCCCGGATACAGCGCGGGGTCGAGTGGGCGTTCCGCGACGGTGACGTAGCCGGTGTCGGCGACGAACTCGGCGAACTGCGCGTTTGTGACGGGGTGTCTCTCGATCGCGAAGGCCGACACCGTCGCGGTGTGCACCGGGGCCTCTTCTGGATAGAAGCTCGTCGACCCCATCCGGAACGCCCCGCCGGGCAGCGCGACCAGATCGGTCAGCATCGGGTTCGGGGACATGTCAGGGGATCGTGATCTCGATGTGATCGGTGATCACCGCACTTGCGCCCTCGAGCGCGTCGACGCCGGTGGGCGCCTCGACGTGGACCGCGATCAGATAGTTCGTCGTATTCGTCCAGACGTGCGCGACGCGATCGAAGAACTCGACCGAGTTCTGGGGGGTATCCGACCAGGCGCCCATCAACTTTTGCCCGCTGTATACGCACAGTTCTGCGGGCAGGACGCTGACGGTGCTGACGGCCGCCTTCTCCATGATCTTGTCCGTGTAGTCCCGGAACGCCGCCTCGGGATCGAGAGTGGTCGGGGAGATGAACACGGTCGCCGACAGGCCGTCCGGGCCCTGCATTTGCACGCCGACGTCGCCCGTCCCCCTCGAGAAGCTCCACCCTTCCGGCACTCCGACGGTGACCCGCGGGGCCTTCGCGTCGCCCACCGTGGCGACGACCGAAATTGGTGGCTTCGCGACCGGTGCGCACGTCACGGTGCCGGCGGGAATCGGCACCTGCAGCGTCGGCAGGATGCCGGGCGGCTCCTGATCGAGCGGCGCCGTCGAGGTCGGGATCGAGGAGGGTGCTGACGACGACGGCGCCGGCGCGGAGGGGTCAGCGACCGGCAGGCCATCGCTCGTTCGCACGCACGCCGACGAAACGACCGCCGCCGCACATGCGGTGACGAGACCCGTCGTTCGCCAGAAGTTCATCAGTCCTTCGAGAATGCCTGCGCAAGTTCTCGCTCAACGTCCAGATAGGGCGTGCCCGAGGTATCGACTACCACCTTAGCGATGGAACCGCCGGTAAACGGGTATGGCGCCTTGTACCTGCTCGAGACCGCCTGGCCGGAGTTTCGGCCCACCGCGATGCCTCCGCCGGCGAGCCCGAAACTGCCGGGATGCGTTCGGACCCCCGAACGCGTCGCCACGACGTTCCCGTCGACGTAGAGCGAGACATCGCCCAGTGGGGTATGGCTGCCCTCAACGGTGCCGGTCCGGTCGTAGCGCACGCCGAAGAGGTGGCTGCCCAACGGAATAGCGCCCGGCGCGGATACCTCCTGCTCGTCTTCACCCATGAAGTTGTAGCTGTAGTGCACCCGGCCGTCCTGGACGAACAGGACGTGCCCACCGTGTCCTGCGCCCTGCTTGTAGAGCACGCCCTCGGCGCCGGTGGTGTCGACGGTGACCTCCGCCAGGATCGAAAACGATTGTCCGCGAACCTCGACCGCCGCACCGACACCCACCTCTGCGGCGTCCGGGTAGTAGGTGAAGTTCGTGCGGTTTCGGGTCAGATAAGGCCGTTCCCGCAGAATCGTCTCGAAGATGTTGAGGTCGGCCAACGGCAGCCCGTTGTACTTCGCCGCCTCGGCGAACCACAGCTTCTTGAGTTCCTCGAGCTTCTCTGGTTGCTCGGCCGCCAGATCATGGCACTGACTGCGGTCGGAGGAGATCTGGAACAGTTCCCAACAATCCTGGTCGAAGTGCGACCAGCCGGCCGGGCTGGCGGCGTGCACCGTGTTCGCGAACCAGCCGTCGTGCCAGATGCCGCGGGTGCCGAGCATCGTGTAGAACTGGGTTCGCTTACCGGTATCGGCAGTCGAATCATCAAGTGCGGCTTTGAAACTCATCCCGTCGAGCGGCTTCTGCCCGACGCCCGCCACCTCCCCTGGCAGGGCGATCCCGAGCAGGTCGTAGATGGTCGGGGTGACGTCGCACACGTTCACGTAGGTGTCCCGAACCTCACCGTGGGCCTTGATTCCGTTGGGCCAGCTGATGATTGCCGTGTCGGCGATGCCACCCTCGTGGGACGCGTAACGCTTGAACAGCTTGTAGGGCGTGTTGAACGCCATCGCCCAGCCGATCGGATAGTGGTTGTAGGTCTCCGGTCCGCCGAGCTGGTCGTAGAACCGCATGCTCTCCTCGACGGTGTCGATGTATCCGTTGAAGAACTTGACCTCGTTGACCGACCCGTTTGGGCCACCCTCGCCACTCGCCCCGTTGTCGGAGATGGTGACGATGATGGTGTTGTCGAGCTGCCCAGACTCCTGGAGGTAGTCCAGGATGCGGCCGATCTGCGCGTCGGTGTAGGACAGGAAGCCGGCGAACACCTCGGCCATCCGGCTGAACAGTCGCTTCTCCTGGTCGTTCAGCGTGTCCCAGGGCCGCACGGTGTCCTGGTACGGCCATGCCTCGCCACTCGGCCCCTTGACGTCGAGATAGGGGTTGATGGGCGACAATTCGGTGTCATGCGGGACGATGCCGAGCTTCTTCTGGTTGTCCAGCACGAGCTCCCGGTAGCGCTCGTAGCCCATGTCGAAGCGTCCGGCGTACTTGTCGGCCCACTCCTTGAACACGTGGTGCGGTGCGTGCCCGGCGCCGGGGCAGACGTAGCTGAACCAGGGCTTGTCGGGCGCGATCACCTTGGCGTCGCGGATGAATTCGATGGTCTTGTCGGCCAGATCCTTCGACAGGTGGTAGCCCTCCTCGGGGGTGGCCGGCGGGGCGACGGGATGGTTGTCGTACACCAGGTCGGGGTACCACTGATCGGTTTCGCCGCCCATGAAACCGTAGAACCGCTCGAAACCCCGGCTCAGCGGCCAATGCCGCTTGGTGGCAGCGAGATTCGACTCTTCGAGCGGAGTAAGGTGCCACTTGCCGATGCAGTAGGTGTTGTAGCCGCGCTCGACGAGCACCTCCGAGAGCAACGCGGTGTCGGCGGGAATGCGCCCGTTGCAGTTGGGGAATCCATCGGTGAACTCCTCGATGGTGGCCATCCCGACGGTGGTGGCGTTGCGGCCGGTGAGCAACGACGCCCGGGTGGGCGAGCACAGTGCAGTGGTATGAAACTGCGACAGCCGCACACCGCGTTCGGCGAGTCGGGTCATGGCCGGCATCTCGACGAGTCCGCCGAAGCAGTCCCACGTGGCGATGCCAGTGTCGTCCCACACCAGGTACAGAACGTTGGGCGCATCCTTCGGTGCGGTCGGAGCCGCGTAGGGACTCCAGTCGGGCTGCGAGTCGCGGATGTCGACGTCGATGGTGCCCTTGAACTCTTCCGCCATGTGCGCACCTCGTCCCGGTAACCCGACCGCCGCGGTCTCGACGGTGGCCGAGGTTACACCCGTGATGTGTGCTGCGGCTGAGAAATCGAGGATGGCGCCATCACCGGCCAGCGGCGTAGCCACCACCACACCGTGAACGACGGAAGCGTCCAACCCAACCAGCCGCCCATACCCGCCACCACCCAGAGGAAGTGCTGCTCGTCAACGCCAAAGAGGCTGTCCTGCAACGGTTGCAGGGCCAGATAGAGCATCGGGGACCAAATGCGGTTGGTGATGATGGAGAGCGCCAACGTCGCACTGAAGATCATGTTGCGGCGATGCGCGCCGACGTGTCGCCGCCTGCCCGCGAGGTAGCCGCCTAGGGTGAACCACAGCCACAACGCCGCGAGCACCACGTTGCTGACCGCGAGGATCGGCCCGAACGGCGTCACAGCTCCGATCACCATCGCGCATGCCGCCGCGGGTAGCGCCGCGACAACGTAGACCCTCCCGACGCGGCGATGCACGCCCGGGCGACGCACGCGCAGGCCCGGCCAGCACTGAATCACGACGGCGACCATGGCCACGCTGGCCAAGAGGACGTGACCGACGAGCAGCGGGTAGTGCAGCGGGAAGGTCGCGGGCACGCGCGAGCTGCCGGGATCCGCAGGCTTCGGCTCGGGCTTACGGCGACTGCTCGACGGTATCGGGGTCGAGGTTGCTGGGTTGGAGGCGGCACAGCGGCGAAGGTGACGCGGAGCCGACCTGGACACGAGTTCGCGGTGACGGGCCAGCCGTGCACCCTGCACGGGCCCGCGGTCGGTGGAAGTATGCGGGGGTGTCGACAGATCTCCAGACCATCGCCTACCCCGCACCGGGCGCACGCCCGAGCCGCCGCGAGCCCGACGCAATCGCGCCACACGTCATCGTGCTGTTCGGCGCAACCGGGGACCTCGCCAAGCGCAAGCTGCTGCCCGGCATGGCATACCTGGTGCAGTCCGCGCTCGCACCGAAGATCCGTGTGGTCGGCACGTCGTTGGAGGACATGACCGACGACGAGTTCCGCGCATTGACCAAGGAGGCGGTCGACTCCTTCGGCAGTCACAAGCTGACCGACGAGCAGTGGGCGAACTTCGCCGGCCGGATTTCGTACGTTCCCCAGGGGGCGGGCCCCGAGGCGCTGGCCTCGGCAGTGGCCGCCGCCGAGGCCGAGCTTGGATCTGATGTGCAACGGCTGCACTATCTTTCGGTTCCGCCCAAGGCGGCGCGGGCGGTGATCACGATGCTCAAGGACGCCCGACTGGTCGACCGCTCCCGAGTTGTGATGGAAAAGCCGTTCGGCACGGACCTGGCCAGTGCGATCGAGCTCAACGACTTCGTCCACGAGACGTTCCGCGAGCGGCAGATCTTCCGCATCGACCATTTCCTCGGCAAGGAGGCCGCCCAGAACATCCTGGCGTTCCGCTTCGCGAACGGCCTCTTCGAGCCGATCTGGAACCGCAACTTCATCGACCACATTCAGATCGACATACCGGAGACCCTCGGACTGGATCAACGGGCCAACTTCTACGAGAGCACGGGTGCATACAAGGACATGGTGGTCACCCACCTGTTCCAGGTGATGGCCTTCGTCGTCATGGAGCCGCCCACGGCGCTCGAGCCCCGCGCGATCAGCGAGGAGAAGAACAAGGTCTTCCGCTCGATGTTGCCCATTCACTGTTCGGAGGTGGTCCGCGGCCAGTACAACGGCTATCGCGAGGAGACGGGGGTGGCCAGAGACTCCGATACAGAGACGTTCATCGCGTTGAAGGTCGGAATCGACAACTGGCGATGGGCGGGCGTGCCCATCTTTCTGCGCACCGGCAAGAAGATGGCCGAGGGCATGCGCATCATTTCGATCGCCTTCAAGGAGGCGCCACGCACCATGTTCCCGCCCGGGTCCGGTGTGGGCTCGCAGGGCCCGGATCACCTGACCTTCGACCTCGCCGACGCGGCCAAGGTGTCGTTGTCGTTCTACGGCAAGCGACCCGGACCCGGCATGAAGCTCGACAAGATGTCCATGCAGTTCTCCACCCAGGAGACCGAACAACTCGGTGACGTACTGGAGGCCTACGAGCGCCTGATCTTGGACGCGATGCGCGGCGACCACACGCTTTTCACCACGGCCGAGGGTATCGAATCCCTTTGGGAACGTTCAGTACAGCTGTTGGAGGATCCGCCTCCGGTGAAGCTGTACCAGCCTGGCACCTGGGGGCCCAACGCGATTCATCAGCTGATCGCACCCAGCGCCTGGCGATTGCCGTTCGAGCGGGCGTGGCGACAGTCCAAGAAGTAGCGGTTCACCGATGTGCAACCGGACCGCATGAAAAGCGCGCCACCTCAAGTGGTTCCGGATTCCTGCACGTACGTGCGCGAATCGTCCGTTTCAGCGAATCGCCGTGGCGCGGCGCGTACGCGGGTCGGCTAGTGCGTTGCGCGACGTCAGTTGACCGGTGAGCGCCCACAACGGGTTGGAAATCACTTCAGCAGCAAGCTTCTGAGCATCGCATCAAGCGGTCGGCTCCGACCTCGTGACAGTAGCCGGCGGAACGAAGCGAGACTCCGATCCGGCGTGATTCGTGCACTGCGCCAACCAAATCAGACGCGCCGCCAGGAGTTGCGGGCTGACAACCAAATCACAACGACCAGACCGATTTCCGCGATTACGGAGTTGTTCCCAGTTTCAACTAGTTAGATTTCGCAGTGTGGATGGTAGAACTCTCCGAGCACGTCGGTCGGCGGGGCTGATCATCGCGGCGCTCATCGCGATGTGCGTAACGGCACCACCGGCGCTCGCCGAACCTGTGGGTAGTGGTCAGGTGGCCACCAACCCGACGCTCGGATTGCGCGACCTCGGCGCCAACACGACGTTGTCGTTCTACGGTCTGCAGGGCACGCAGTCGCTCACGATCCCGGTGCCACCGGGCCTGGCCCCCGTCGCATTGATCGCGTCGGTCGAGCTCCCGTTCAACCTGCGCGCCGGAACCGTCGCGGTGATCCAAGACGACCGGACCGTCTCCCGGGTCGACCTTCCGAACGCCGACCTCGTGCCGATCCGGCTTCCGCTCGCCGGTGCAGAAGTGCGCGACAACGCCATCACCGTGCTGCTCCGCACCAATCTGATGCCGCCGGAAGGCTATTGCATCACCGACCCGGCAAACCCGTTGCGGCTCAACGACACGGCCATCGAGTTCGCCGGAACCGAGCGGGCCCCGGCCACCGTCGCCGAGTTCCTGCCTCCGGTTCTGCAACGCCTGACGATCTTCCTGCCCGCAAGCCCGACTCGCGCGGAGTCCGACGCGGCGGTGCGCCTGACCGCGTCCGTCGTCGCCCATTACGGTGCCCAGCCCACCGCGGTGACCGTCGCGCGACTCGACGCCGACGCGCCCCTGCCGCCAGCGCAGCCGTTCGAGCGTCAACTCGTCATCCGCGAAAGCGCCGCCCCGGCCGTCGAACTCGAAGGCTCCGCAGGGGTGCCCGCACTGCTCGTCACGGGACCCGTCGGCGATCTACTCAATCAGGTGCGCCTGCTGTCCAGCGGGGACCTCGTCCGGCTGGCGTTGAGCTCTAAGGCAGTGGTCGGGCCGCTCAAGGACAACCCACAGCTCCCCGCCAACCTGACGACGCTGCGTGATATCGGCCAGCCGGGCCAGAACGCCATCGCGCTGGCCAATCCGCAAGTCACCATCGGCCTGGATCAGACGCGACTCGGCCGCGCCGCGCACGAGCTGCGCGTCCATCTCGAAGGTTCCCACACGCCGCTGCCGTCCAACCTCAGCGGTCAGCTGATCGTCTCCGTGAACGGTGAGACCATCGACCGCTGGCCTGTGAACCCGAGCGGTGACATCGACCGCTGGGTCGACGTACCCGACCATCTGCTGCAGCGCTACACAAACCTAGGGGTGGCCATCAACGCAGCGGGCAACACCGGCAGGTGCGGTGAGTCCCAACCGATCACGCTGACGATCGACGGTGACAGCACCGTTTCGAGCAAGGCGGCCGTCCCGCCAGTTCCACCAGGCTTCCAGTCGATCCCACAGGCCTTCATGCCGAGGGTCGAGATCGGCATCACCGACGACGCCTTCGCCGACACCGCGCGAGCGGCCACCATCGTCGCGGGCCTGCAACGCCTCAGCGCGCTGCCCATCGACACCTCCGTCGTGTCGCTGGAGGACGCCATCACCTCACCGAATCCCGCGGTGCTGATCTCGGCCGACAAGTGGACGGACGACCGAATGACGCTTCCGATCGACGCCTCCGACGACATTGTTCGGCTCGACGGTCAGGGCGATTCGGGCGAGCCGGTCTCGTTGACCTTGAACCCCAGGTTGCGGTTTGGCTCACTGCAGACCCTGTACACGGACGACCGCACGGTGCTCGTCGCCACGTCCAACGACTCCCCCGCCCAACTCGACGCCTTGCTCAGCTGGCTCGACTCTGACCCGCGACGATGGGACCGGCTCAAGGGTGCCGCGGTCATCGCGCCGCAGGGCCTCGAACCGGTCACGATCGCAGCCGAGGCCGTGCCGCCGCCGAAACCCGATCTGCAGCAGGGCGGTTCGACCCGCTACTGGCTGATCGGGGCTGGTGTGATCGCAGCCGTGCTGCTCGGCTTGGGCGTGATATACCTGCGGACCAGGAATCAGCCCGGGAGTTGACGTGACGGCTACTCAGCCCGTACCGACCCGGACAACGTGGGCGAGACTGGTAAACCCGACCGCCTTCCGAACCTCGTTGCGGTGGCTATTCATCGGCGTGCTGACGGTGATCGCCTTCCACGCGACGATCATCAACTTGATTCTGGCAACCCGCGCTGACGCGATCGGCAGCTACGTGTGGACGGTTCCCTTGGCGGGCATCGTCGCCGCCGTCGCGGTGGCTCGCCGCGAACGCACCGAGCTGCCGATTCACGACCGGCAGGCCGACGTCATCATCGGCACGATGGGGTTGGTCCTGGCCCTATTGCTGCACGCCGTACTCCTGCAGCGCTACGCGCTCTACTTCTACCTCCTGCGACTGGACCTCGTCGCCATGTGGATGTTCGTCATCAGTTCCAGCGTGGTGCTGTTCGGACTGCGCCCGGTGTTCCGCTTCGTCCGGGTCTGGGCGCTGCTTCTGATGGTCTTCCCGCTGCCGTTCTACATCACCGTCATCCTGCTGGGCGGCACGCGGACGGCAGCCGCGCTCGCAACGCTGCTCATTGCGGGCACGGCCACCGGCATCGCGGTGGGCCGCACCCGCAAACGCGGCTATGTCGGCGGTTTCGCCGCGTGGGGAGTCGGGCTCACGGTGCTGCTGGCGATGAAGGTGTTCTTCCCGCACGCCGCCATCCTCGCCTACGTGCTGATCCCCGCGATGGTGGCGATCGTGGCGGTGAGCCTGCTGCTGTTCTACTATTCGCGCCGCGGCGCTCCGAAACGCCTGCTGGAGCGCAAGGTTGCGCCGTTGGCCGCCCGGCAGGTGTGGGCGGGCATCCCACTGGTGCTCGTCGTCGCCATCGCCTTGGCGTTCGTGCGTCTTCCCGCGACGGGCACCCCGCCGCCCACGCAATTCCCCGCCATGCGGTATGGCACTGCGCTCGCGTCGCCCGTCGGCTGGCACAGCACCGACCTGCAGACCTATTTCTGGGTCAGGCGGCTGTACGGCCCCGACGCGCACCTCCGCCGCCAGACAATGGTCGCCGATACCAGAAATCCCCAGTGGGACAAGTTATCCCGGGCGCGAACAGTCGTGGTGGACACCCTCACCACCTACCGGCCGGTCTCCCTGGACGTCTTTCCTGCCAAGGTGCTCTACGGCGTCGAGCAGAGCCGGCTGAGCGAGCCCCGCCAGGTGGATCTCGGACACGGCATCACCGGTCAGCTGATGTCGGTGGTCGACGACGCCCTGTTGATCACGTGGAACATGATGCAGTGGTCCTGGCGCAACGCAACCAGCGCACAGCGAGTGCTTGTCATTGCGGTCGACAACCACGACGACAACGCCCCGTTCCCGCAGCCGTCCGCCGCTCTGGCGCCCACCCTGAACACCTTGTTCACGGTGCTGTTTCGCGGCAATTCCGCAGTGTCCGAACGCAATCCGGCGTTCAAGGATGCCGACATGCTGACCCATTTCAGCCGGGCTCTGGTCAACGCCCAACCAGGGGTATCGCCATGACCGCCGACGAAGCGCACGTCCATCCGGACACCATTAGCGACGCGGAGCGCGACCGCGCTTTGCAGCGGGCGATTCACGGACTGCGCGACGACGATCCGCTGCATTCGGCGTCGACACCCTTCCACGGTTGGCAGCGGCCAGCTTTGTGGGGGATGCTCGCCGTCGTCGTCGGATGCGCAATTTGGCAGCCGATCGGGACCGCGGTGGCCCTCATCGGCATATGCACCGTCGGGTACGTCTGGACGATGATCGACCGAGTTCTGATCTTCAGTCGCGGCCTCGCCTCACGGCCGGTGATCGTCACCGACGACGAGGCCCGGGCAATCCCGGACGAAATGCTGCCGCCCTACACGATTCTCGTCCCGGCCTACGACGAACCCGAGGTGGTCGCCGACCTCATCGGCGCCATGGCCGCCCTCGAGTATCCCCGGAACAAGCTCCAGGTGCTCCTACTGCTGGAGGCCGACGACGACGTCACGATCGCCGCGGCACGCGACTGCGCCGAGTCCGACATGATCACGACCGTGTTGGTGCCGCCCGCCGAGCCGCGCACCAAACCCAAGGCATGCAACTACGGGCTGCACTTCGCCACCGGCGAGATCATCACCATCTACGACGCCGAGGATCTCCCAGAACCGCTGCAGTTGCGCCGCGTGGTAGCCGCGTTCGCACGGCTGCCCGACAACGTCGCGTGCATCCAGGCCAAGCTGGCGTACCACAACGGGCACCAGAACATCTTGACCGCGTGGTTCACCGCCGAATACGGGCTGTGGTTCGGCTACCTGCTGCCGGGGCTGATGCGCACGAACTCACCGATTCCGTTGGGCGGCACGTCGAATCACCTCCTTCATCCGGTGCTCGACAAGATCGGCGCGTGGGATCCACACAACGTCACCGAGGACGCCGATCTGGGCCTGCGCATCGCCGCGACGGGCTACCAGACCGCGGTGCTTGACTCCGTGACCCTCGAGGAAGCCAACAGCGATCCGATCAACTGGATCCGCCAGCGCTCCCGGTGGTACAAGGGCTACTTGCAGACCTGGCTGGTCCACATGCGCAAGCCACGGGAACTACTGGCCACCCTCGGCTGGCGCAGCTTCATCCGCTTCAACCTGGTGCTGGCAGGCACCCCGATCATCGCCGTGCTCAACCTGTTGTTCTGGTTGATAACCGTGCTGTGGTTCCTCGGGCAGCCCAGCATCATCGGCGCTGTCTTCCCTGGTTCATCTACTTTCCCGCGCTGGTCGCACTGATCCTGGGCAACGCGGCGACGTTGTACATGAACATGATTGCGCTGCGGGAGGACGATCGCGCCGACCTGTTGGCCGCGGCCCTCACGGTACCCGTGTTCTGGGTGATGATGAGCGTGGCCGCTGCGAAGGGCACCTACCAGCTGATCCGCAGTCCGTCGTACTGGGAGAAGACATTCCACGGTCTCTCGGCGCGGCCGGATGCCGAGGCCGACGCAACCCCGGCGGCGGGTTCATGACGCTGGATCGACGCAGGCTGGCGCTCGCAACGTTCGCCCTGGCCGCCATGTTGTACCTGGCGGTCGGGTATTGGCTGCAGGTCCGGAACGGCTTCATCCTCGGTGACGCGCTGTCTCGGGTCTCGGCCGCCCAGAGCGTTCTGTTCAGCCGCGATCCACACTTGGCCGCAATCGGTTTCATCTTCACCCCGCTGACCGCGATGGTGCAGATCCCGTTCGTGGCACTGAGTCCGCTGTGGCCCCCGATGGCGTCGTTCGCGTATTCGGGCACCATCATGTCGGCCGGTTTCATGGCTGCCGCAGTGGTACAGATCCTCGGGATGGGCACCGACCGCGGGCTGCCGCGGTCGTACGTGCTCGCGATCACCGCACTGTTCGCGCTGAACCCGATGATCGTGTTCTACGGCGCGAACGGGATGAGCGAGGCACCGTTCATCTTCTTCGTCACGTGGGCGGTGCGCCGGCTGATCATGTGGATGGTCGACGACGACGTGCACCACCTGATCGTTGCGGGCGGCATCGCCATGGGGCTGTCCTACCTCACGAGGTACGACGCCGTGGGCTGCATCGCGGCCGCCGGGTTCGTCGTCGCCACGACGACCTACCTGCGCGCCCGCACTGCGCCGCGGTTCCGCCGCGCGCTGCTGGACCTGCTGATAGTCAGCGGCCCGGGGTTCGCCGCGTTCGTCGGTTGGGCGGTGGCCAGCTGGCTCATCACCGGCCAGGCCTTCGCACAGTTCACCTCGCAGTACGGAAACGCGGCGATCCTGGTGCAGTCCGGCCAGCAGACCGTCGGGCTCGTCGCCGGCCTGTCGTTCGCCCTGGTCTGCATCAGCCTGCTGGGCCCGGCGCTGGTGCCGATCGGCGCGTGGGCGGTCGCATCCCGCTGGCGCCAACGCAATTGGACGGTGCTCGTCGTGCCCATCGCTGTCTTCGGAGCGGCACTGGCGTTTCAGGTTGCGAGCTATGCGGGGGGTTCGACGTTCCCGTTCCTGCGGTTCTACATCATCGTCATTCCGATGACCGCCTGTCTGGCGATGCTCGCGGTGCCGGACGGCCAGTTCGTGCCTGCCAAGCGGCGTGGCAGGTACGCCCCACCGCAGGCCGCCGCAGCTCCGACACGTCACGGGTGGCCGGCGTACGTACCGGTGGTGGTCGCGTTCGCGGCGACGATACCGATCGTCGCGTGGGGTATGAGCCTGCCGAAGTACGCACCACAGGAGTACGCGCTCGGGGCGGTGCTCTCGCCCCAGCTCGACAGCGTGGACCCGCGCAAGGTCACCGAGCACCGCATCGCTGCGTCGTTCTCGACCGAACGCGAGATCGCCGCGTATCTCGACAATCTCGGCCTGCCGGACTCCTCTGTCATCACCGACACCGTCTACGGCTTCGCGGTGGTCGTCGCATCACGCTCGCCGAAGACCTTCGTCGTACCGTCAGACCCGGACTTCAACCGATTGCTGAACGATCCTGCGGGCCAAGGCGTCAAGTACCTGCTCGCGGTCCCACCCACGGGCCGCGGGGTCTCCGACGCGCTCAACCAGCGCTACCCAACCCTGTACGAGACGGGGGCCGACATCGCCACGCTGGCCCTCGAGATCCCCAATGACGGTGACAGTCAACCGATCTGGCGGCTCTATCGGGTCAACGAACCCGACACCGAGGCGTAACCTCCCAGCGCGAGCAAGCAGACCCGGAAACGCAAAATCCCCCGACGCCCAGGCGTGCGGGGGATGGTGCGGGTCCGTAACCGAAGTGCTACTTGGCCTTCTCGAGGATCTCGACGAGCCGCCAGCGCTTGGTGGCCGACAGCGGTCGGGTCTCCATCAGCGACACGCGGTCGCCGATGCCTGCGTCACCGTTCTCGTCGTGCGCCTTGACCCGCTTGCTCGTACGGATGATCTTGTCGTACAGCGGGTGCTTAACGCGGTCTTCGAGCTCGACCACGATGGTCTTCTGCATCTTGTCGCTCACCACGTAGCCGATGACCGTCTTGCGGCGGCCGCGCGGCTTCTCGGTGCGCGGGGTGTGCCTAGGACCGGGCGCAGTGCCCTTGTCCGTCGTCTGATCTGCCATTACGAATCCTCACCAACGGGTCCGGAGGCCAGACCCAATTCACGTTCACGAAGCACGGTGTACACACGTGCGATCTCCTGCCGCACCACGCGCAACCGGCGGTTGTTGGCCAACTGGCCGGTCGCCATCTGGAAGCGAAGGTTGAACAGCTCTTCCTTCGACTCGCGCAGCCGGCCGGTCAGCTCTTCCTCGGTCAGCTCGCGCAGCTCACCGGGCGAAGTTCCCACTGCCATCAGAACTGCTCCTCTCTGGTCACGATGCGAGCCTTGATCGGCAACTTGTGGATCGCGCGGGTCAGCGCCTCGCGGGCGATCTTCTCGTCGGGATAGCTCAGCTCGAACAACACACGGCCCGGCTTGACGTTGGCCACCCACCACTCCGGCGAACCCTTACCCGAACCCATGCGGGTTTCGGCGGGCTTCTTGGTCAGCGGACGGTCCGGGAAGATGTTGATCCACACCTTGCCGCCACGCTTGATGTGCCGGTTGATGGCGATACGAGCGGACTCGATCTGCCGGTTGGTGATGTAGGCGTGGCCCAGGGCCTGAATGCCGTAGTCACCGAAGGACACGGTCGTACCGCCGCTGGCGATCCCACGCTGGCGCGGGTGATGCTGCTTGCGGTGCTTGACCTTGCGGGGAATCAACATGACTAGCTCTCCGTGTTCGCTGCTCTGACAGACGGCAGCAGCCTCGGTCGCGGCCGCCGACGTGTCGGCAGGCGCTTCCTCGCTGGCGGCCCGGCCGGCTTCGGTGCTCGTCGCCGTCGTGCCTGCCGAACCGCTGCGGCGCGGACGCGTGCCCGAAGGACGATCGCGACGCGGCCGATCGGCGCTCGCGGGCACGGCAGCGGCCGCGAGCTCGCGCTTGCCACCGACGACGTCACCCTTGTAGATCCACACCTTCACGCCGATGCGGCCGAAGGTGGTCTTGGCCTCGTAGAGGCCGTAGTCGATGTCGGCGCGCAGCGTGTGCAGCGGCACCCGACCTTCGCGGTAGAACTCCGACCGGCTCATCTCGGCGCCGCCCAGGCGACCCGAGCACTGCACCCGGATGCCCTTGACGCTGGGCTGCCGCATGGCCGACTGGATCGCCTTGCGCATGGCCCGCCGGAACGCGACGCGGTTGGACAGCTGCTCGGCGACGCCCTGCGCCACCAACTGAGCCACCGACTCGGGGTTCTTGACCTCGAGGATGTTCAGCTGAACCTGCTTGCCGGTCAGCTTCTCCAGCGCCGCGCGGATGGCGTCGGCCGCCTTGCCGCGCTGGCCGATGACGATGCCGGGACGGGCGGTGTGGATGTCCACGCGAACCCGGTCACGGGTGCGCTCGATCTCCACCTTCGCCACGCCGGCACGCTCGAGCTCGACCGACCGCGGGGAATCCGGGATCACGAAGGGCTCGAAGAGTCGACGACGAATCGCCACGTCTTCTTTGACGTAGTCCTTGTACTGCTTGTCCGCGTACCAGCGAGACTTCCAGTCGGTCGTGATGCCGAGGCGGAAGCCGTGGGGGTTGATCTTCTGGCCCACTACTCCGAGCCTCCCTTCGAATCAGAGGTCTCAGCAGCCGTTTCGGCCTTGGCTGACGCCTTCTTGGCGGGTGCCTTGGTGGCGGCGGCCTTGCTGCCCTGGGCGCGACGCGCGCGTGCGGCGCTTGCCGAAGTGCCCTTGGCGCCTGCGTCCTTCGCCGGACGGCTCTCGACGATCACCGTGATGTGGCTGGTGCGCTTGCGGATTCGGTACGCACGCCCCTGGGCGCGCGGCCGGATGCGCTTGGCGGTCGGGCCCTCGTCGGCGTAGACCGTGGCGACCACGAGGGTCGTCGGGTCCAGGCCGTCGTTGTTCTGCGCGTTGGCGGCCGCACTGGCGATCACCTTCGCGACGGGCTCACTGGCAGCCTGCGGTGCCCACCGCAGGATGTCGAGCGCCTCGGACACGGACTTGCCGCGCACCAGGTCGATGACCCGGCGCGCCTTGCTCGCCGAGACGTGCACGAAGCGCGCCTTCGCCGTCGCAGATGGATATTCAGTCGTCGTAGTCATTTAGCAGTTCCCTCTGCTCTTGGTCTTTGGCTCTTCGCCCGAGAGGCTCATCGCCGCGCTAGCGGTCATCGCCGCTTCGCCTTCCGGTCATCCTTGATGTGACCCTTGAACGTGCGGGTGGGGGCGAACTCGCCCAGCTTGTGCCCGACCATCGACTCGGTGACGAACACCGGCACGTGCTTGCGACCGTCGTGGACGGCGAAGGTGTGGCCGATGAAGTCAGGGATGATGGTCGAACGACGCGACCAGGTCTTGATGACCTGCTTGGTGTTCTTCTCGTTCTGAACGTCGACCTTCTTCAGGAGATGGTCGTCGACGAACGGACCCTTCTTGAGGCTGCGTGGCATCGCTGGGTGCTCCTAGCGCTTGTTCTTGCCGGTGCGACGGCGGCGGACGATGAGCTTGTCGCTCGGCTTGTTCGGCTTGCGGGTGCGGCCCTCGGGCTTGCCCCACGGGCTGACCGGGTGGCGACCACCGGAGGTCTTGCCCTCACCACCGCCGTGCGGGTGGTCGACCGGGTTCATCACGACACCACGGACGGTGGGACGCTTGCCCTTCCACCGCATGCGGCCGGCCTTGCCCCAGTTGATGTTGGCCTGCTCGGCGTTGCCGACCTCGCCGACGGTGGCGCGGCAGCGTACGTCGACGCGGCGGATCTCACCGGACGGCATGCGCAGCGAGGCGTAGGTGCCTTCCTTGCCGAGCAGCTGGATGCTGGCGCCAGCGGAGCGGGCCATCTTGGCCCCGCCGCCGGGCCGCAGCTCCACGGCGTGAATGACGGTACCGGCCGGGATGTTGCGCAACGGCAGGTTGTTGCCGGGCTTGATGTCGGCGTTCGGCCCCTGCTCGATCACGTCGCCCTGCGAAATGCCCTGCGGCGCGAGGATGTAGCGCTTCTCACCGTCGACGTAGTGCAGCAGCGCGATGTTCGCGGTGCGGTTGGGGTCGTACTCGACGTGAGCGACCTTGGCGTTGACGCCGTCCTTGTCGTGGCGACGGAAGTCGATCACGCGGTAGGCGCGCTTGTGCCCACCACCCTTGTGCCGGGTGGTGATGCGGCCGTGGGCGTTGCGGCCGCCCGTGCTGTGCAGCGGGCGAACCAGCGACTTCTCCGGTGTCGACCGAGTGATCTCGGCGAAGTCGGAGACGCTGGAACCGCGACGACCCGGGGTCGTCGGCTTGTACTTGCGAATAGCCATGTCAGTTAATCCTTAACTCCCGGCCGATCAGGCCGGTGCTCCGAACAGATCGATCGGCTTGCTGCCTGCGGCCAACGTGACGATGGCGCGCTTCGTGCCCTTGCGCTGTCCGTAGCCGGTGCGGGTGCGCTTGCGCTTGCCCGGCCGGTTGAGCGTGTTCACGGAATCGACCTTGACACCAAAGATCTTCTCGATCGCGATCTTGATCTGGGTCTTGTTCGAGTCCGGGTGCACGACGAAGGTGTACACGTCATCCTCGATCAGTCCGTAGGACTTCTCCGAGATGACCGGGGCCAGAATGATGTCCCGGGGGTCAGTCACGGTAGCCATCAGGCCGACACCTCCTCATTCTTGGTGTTCGCGCTGATCCACGCGTCCAGCGCCTCGACGCTGAAGATCACGTCGTCGGCCTCGAGCACGTCGTACGTGTTGAGCTGGTCCGGCGAGAGCACGTGCACGCCAGGCAGATTGCGCACGCTCTTGGCGCCGACCTCGTCGCTGCGGCCGATGACGACCAGCACCTTGCGGCGATCGGTCAGCGCGGCCAGGAACGTCTTGGCGTCCTTGGTCGACGGCGTCTGCCCGCTGATCACCTCGGTGATCGCGTGGATCCGGTCGTTGCGGGCCCGGTCCGACAGCGCGCTCCGCAGGGCAGCAGCGATCATCTTCTTCGGGGTCCGCTGGCTGTAGTCGCGCGGCTGGGGGCCGTGCACGACACCGCCGCCGGTGAACTGCGGCGCGCGGGTCGAACCCTGGCGGGCCCGGCCGGTGCCCTTCTGCCGGTACGGCTTCTTGCCGCCGCCGGAGACCTCACCGCGGGTCTTGGTCGAGTGCGTGCCCTGACGCTTGGCCGCCAACTGAGCGGTGACCACCTGGTGCATCAGCGCGATGTTGGGCTCGACGTCGAACAATTCGGCGGGCAGCTCGACGCTGCCGTCCTTCTTACCGTCCGGGGTCTGGACTGGAATCGATTTGGGGTCAGTCTTCGCCGTTGCCATTACTTCTCACCTCGTTTGATCGCGCTGCGGACCATCACTAGTCCGCCGTTGCGCCCGGGGATGGCGCCCTTGATCAACAGCACGCCGTTCTCGGCGTCGACCTTGTGCACCACCAGGTTCTGAGTGGTGATGCGGTCACTGCCCATGCGACCCGACATGCGGGTGCCCTTGAACACGCGACCCGGGGTGGCGCAGCCACCGATCGAGCCGGGCCGACGGTGCACGGCCTGTGCGCCGTGTGCGGCCCCCTGCCCCTTGAAGCCGTGGCGCTTCATGGTGCCGGCGAAGCCCTTGCCCTTCGAGGTCCCCGTGACGTCGACGAAGTTGCCGTCGGCGAAGATCTCGGCGGTCAGCTCCTGGCCGACCTCGTACTCGCCAGCCGCGGACTCGTCGTCGAGCCGTAGCTCGGCGAGGTGGCGACGCGGGTTCACACCGGCGGCGGCGAACTGACCGGTGACCGGCTTGTTCACCTTGCGCGGGCTGATCTCGCCGTACGCCAGCTGCACTGCGCTGTACCCGTCGCGCTCCGGCGTCCGGATGCGGGTAACGACGTTGGGGCCGGCCTTGACGACCGTGACCGGGACGACCTTGTTGTTCTCGTCGAACACCTGTGTCATGCCCAGCTTGGTGCCCAAAATGCCTTTTCTAGCCATTTGTTTCGGGATCTCCTACTAGGACGACTACTGGATGTTGACGTCGACGCTCGCCGGCAGATCGATGCGCATGAGTGCGTCAACGGTCTTCGGCGTGGGGTCGAGGATGTCGATCAGGCGCTTGTGGGTGCGCATCTCGAAGTGCTCCCGCGAGTCCTTGTACTTATGCGGGGACCGGATGACGCAATACACATTCTTCTCGGTCGGCAGCGGCACCGGGCCGACCACGCTGGCGCCCGTTCGGGTGACCGTCTCGACGATCTTGCGCGCCGAGGCATCAATCGCCTCGTGGTCGTAGGCCTTGAGCCTGATGCGGATCTTTTGTCCCGCCACGCTTCTCCTACCTCACTACTAACGGGCTTCCATGCTTTGGGCGTGGAAAGACCTTTTGTCTTCGTGCGCACGCCATCGGGTTTCCCCTCGAGCGCGCGCTGGCTATGCCGCCGCTGTTTACCTGTCTGTGGTTCACCGACCCCCGCGCTCGGGTGTGTCGCCCTCACGCACACTCGCCCGCGTCGAAAAATCCGTCACGATCGAGGTGGGACCGGATGCGCCCGCATGGGCGCTGGTCGCATGCCTCGGCCAGGCGAACCCGGCTCAAGGCAACCCGAACAGTATGCCCTAGAAACGGGCCTCCTCCAAATCCCACGTCAACGGGGATAGACCGTGGTCAGTCGTGGTTCGGGTTGCGTTCAGCGCTTCCGCGCTCGCTCAGGCTCGACCGAGCGTGCGATCACGACGCACCTCCCTGAACTCGAGGGGTTTCGGTGCCCTTCGTCAATCACCGCCCGCTGGCCGCCGCGGCGTCCGACATACAGTTCGGCCCGCCACCTCTCGGATGGCGGGCCGACTGATTGCCCAGGCTTCAGGGCGCCTGCGCGGCCGGGACGTCCGGGGTGACCACCGGCGAGTGCAGCGTCGCATCGGCGAAGACCGATCGGTTGGGGACGAGGTCCGGTCGGACGTTGCCGACACCGCGCTTCGGCGCAGTGGTGATGATGATCTTTCCGTCGCGGCAGGAGACGATCTTCCCGTCGACGAAGACGTCCTGGCCATTGTCGATCGGGACGCCGTAGCCGTCCGCGTCGGTGTAGGTGCACCCGCCGCCGGGGCCAGTGGGCTCGTTGTCGGTGGCGTGGGCGGTCGCCGGGGCCAGCACGGCGACGGCGAGGGCGCCGAAGAGTGTCGCGGCGTACTGGAAGCGGGTCAGCTTGCGGCTGGTTGACGTGGTCATGTTGGTCTCCTTGACGGTGTCGCGGGCCTGGGTGGGCCGCGTTCACCAGCTAGGAGCAACCAGGCGTACCGACTCGGACACTTTTCTGCAGACGAATTTCTGGGCCGCACTTCGGGCCGCCACCTGGGCAGACAGATGGCGCGGCGCAGAGAAGGCGCCCCACCTCCTCGCCCGCTGAGCGGAGTCCGGAGTCCACACACGGAACTTACTAATGAGTAAGATAGCGCTGTGATCTCGGCGACGAACACCTACCGCGCATGGCAGCGACGGGCTGGCCTTCCCGCCGGCAGCCGGTTGTTCTCCGCGGCCGCGATGGCCCGGGTGCCGTACTTCGCATCGGTGCTCCCCCACGTCAAGCGCATGGAGCCAGGTCTGGCCGAGGTCGACGTGCCCAAGTGGTTCTTCGTCTACAACCATCTGCACACGGTGCACGCGATCGCGTCGTGCAACGCGGCCGAGATCGCGATGGGCATGCTCATGGAGGCGACGGTGCCGACCAGCCACCGCTGGATCCCAAAGGCGATGAGCGTCCAGTACTTACAGAAGTCCACAACGTCGCTACGTGCCACAGCGCGTCTCGACCCGCCGGACTTCGGCTCGATCACCGAGGGAGCCGAACTCGTCGTGCCGGTGAGCGTCACCGACCGCAGCGGCCTCGAGATCGTCCACGCCGACATCACCACGTGGGTGACACCAGCGATCTGATCCCGTTTCGACGAAGGCCGCCAACGGAATCCGATTGCTTGCGCCGGCACGGCGCAGAGGCGCGGTCGACGATAAAGGTCACCCAGACTTTTCATCCGGTGCCCGAAGCCGGTTGACGGTGTCCGGCATCCTCGTCGAGTCCGCACCGCAACGCGAAGTGGACCCGTCTACGAGCGGGTCAGAGCTGACCCAGCGGTCGGCAGACATTGGATAACGCGTTCCAGTACTCACCGGGTGCACAGTTGCCCGCCGGTCGCGGCGTCTGGCAGGTGTTCGTGATCGGATCCCAGAATTGCCCGTTCACGCAGTTAAGCGGCTCTGCCGAACCGATCCCGGCACTGAACAGCGACACGGCAGCGATGGGAGCGGCCGCTACGGCAGCAATGGTCGAACGGCGTAGGAAGATTCGCATGAGTTGATCGTGCCCGAGAACGAACACTCGCAAACGCAGCTCAGCACAAAATCATCCGAAATCGTTCAAAGCCAAGCGACCTGCTACTACGCGCCACTGCACCCATCGAACCGCCAGATTTCAGTTCGCTCAACGAAGTGCTTTCGTGGCTAGTCGAGCACGGAGACACGGAAGTGGTGGTGCCGGTCAGCGTGACCGACCGCGACGTCGCCGAAGTCGTCGACGCCACATCACCACCTGGGTGACACGCGCCTGACATGACGAAACAGGTAGGCCCGCCACCCTCTATCGGGCTTCAGGGGGTCGTCAGGCCAGCCGAACTCCACTTCACCGTCCCAACACCTCGACATCCTTCGTCTACAACCATCTGCACACGGTGCACGCGATCGCATCGTGCAAACGTCGCCGAGATGGCTATGGGCATGCTCATGGAGGCGACGGTGCCGACCAGCCACCGCTGGATCCCAAAGGCGATGAACGTGCAGTACCTGCAGAAGGCGACGACGTCGCTGCGCGCCACCGCTCGGATCGAACAGCCCGACTTCACCGCCATCACCGAAGGCACCGAGGTCGTCGTGCCCGTCAGCGTCACCGATCGCGTCGGCGCGGAGGTCGTCCATGCCGACATCACCACTTGGGTGACGCCAGTCGGCTGAGCGGGCGCCGACGGACCGGGTCTTGGGTCAGTTACCGCCTCCGCCTCCGCCGTCCGAGCTGGATCCCCAGAAACCACTTGACCTCGTGGATCTGCGCCCCTTGCCCTTTCGCGACCTGCGCCGAGCGGAGGCTGCGTCGGCGAACGCCTCCCTGTCGGGAGTCGGAACGTCGATCACTGGTTCATCTCTGCCCAGAACTTGCACTGATGGGTGTCGTCGAAGCCGGTGACCAGCCTGCTGCCGTCGGGCTGCAACGACAACCGATTCTCTGCTCCCGGGTGGTTGCCGACCTTCGGCCATGCCGGCTGCCCCTCGACGTCAGGCGCTCCGGTCGCGACGAAATGGCTCCAGTAATCGATCATCTGGTCGGACAACGCCTGTTGAGCGGGGTCGAGAGGCGGCGCTCCGCCGATGTCGAAGAGGTAGCGCAGTTCGAGCGAGTGGCTGGCGCCGAGGCGAAACGGCAACGTACGCAAGGGGTCCGGTGTCGGCGGTGCGGGGTCGTTGAACTCGTAGGCGTACACGGGGTTGGCCGCAGCGAGTTCGTCGGTCATGCGAGCGGCAACGCAGGCGAAGACGCCATCCGTCACCGCGGACGAATACGCCAGCGCCACGCTGCCGCCGTAGCGCTCTAGCGGGTAGTGCGCGGCCACCGCACCCGCGTGTGCGCCGAACGTGTCGGAAAGCAGCCGGGGATACTCCTCGACGGGAAACCGCTTGCCCAGCTGCAAGTATTGAAGGGCCACGAAGAAGGTGAACTCGTCGCGGTTGCCACCGATCATCATCGGAACCTTCGCCACGCCGTCCGACCCGAAGGCAGTCATGGGGTCGATGGGCAGCACCGTCGTACCGGTGACCGGCCCGCTGAGCGTGTCTTCACCAATATGGAAGTACCACACCGGCTTTCGCAATTCATCGGCGGACAGGGCACGCAAGCACTGCGCGGCCGTTGCCGGATCCCCGCACCCGGCGTCGCGTGCGTAGTCGACGCTGATCCGCTCGGCGTCGGGCAGCGCGAGTTGTGCCTGACACGGCGCGCTTTGGATGATCGCCGCCCGGAACAGCCCGACCGATCCGGGCGCGACGAGGTGGTCGCACACCGACATCCCGCCTGCCGATTCGCCCGCGATGGTGACCTTGTTCGGATCGCCACCGAAGTCGGCGATGTTGTCGCGCACCCAGCGCAGCGCCGCCTGCTGGTCCTCGAACCCGTAGTTTCCGACCTCTTGCGCGGGACCGAGCGCAGGGTGCGCCAAGAACCCGAGAGCGCCCAATCGATAGTTCAGCGTCACGACCACGACGCCACCGCGGTCGGCCAGCCACCGCGAGTCGTAGACGCCGCCGCTGCCGTTGACGAACGATCCGCCGTGGAACCAGACCATCACGGGCCGTGGCGCATTCGACGGGGGCGGGGTCCACACGTTCACCGTCAGGCAGTCCTCGTCGGTCTGCCTGCCGAGTTCGAGATCGCTGCCCTGGTCCTGCAGGCAGCGCGGTCCGAACTTCGTGGCGTCCCGCACTCCCGGCCACGGCGCCGCCGGCATCGGGGGATGCCAGCGCAACACTCCGATGGGCGGCGCGGCGTAGGGAATGCCCGCGAACAGTCGGTGATCGCGTGTGACGAGCCCACGAACCTGCCCCGTCGCCGTCTGAACCACGGCGGGGTCGTGCGGCGGCGCGGCGGTTGGCGGCGCTGTGCCGTCGCCGCGTGCACAGCTGAGCGTCAGCAGCGCGACGGCGATCAGCGTGAGCGCGCTCCGGCCGAGTCGCCGGACCGACATGGATCGCATGGAGGTCGAGCCTACTGACGACGAGATCCAGCAATCCGTCCAGCGAAGCGGCCAGGCCAAACTAGTCTCGACTTGACACCTGTCAAGTCGCACGTCGAGTGCGGAGTTCGAATGAGCACGCCGACGATCGATGACGCCGAGCTGATCGCCCGGCTGGAGTCCATCGAGTCGGCGGGCGAGCCGGAGCTCAGCGCGACGACGTTCGTCGGCGGCCTCAAACACCTGCCGATCCATTACTCGCTCAAGTAATTACGCGCCGGGCTTCTTGGCATGGGTCGCCAGGAAGCCGTCGACGGCGGCGTCGGCGATCTCGCGGTAGTCGAAATTGGCCAGCGTGCTGAGCTTCCCCAGCACGATCGGGCCCAGAAGCAGGGACACCGCGTGGGTCCGGTCGATCTCGCCCAGCGCCGCGATGGCACTGGGACTGTCGAAGATCGCGTCGAACGGAGCCGCGTATTGCTCGGCAACCCGCTCCCTAAGCGTTTGCACCTCGGCGCTCTCGGAAGTCCGCTTGTCCTTGCCCCATCGCATCTGCTCCAAATCGCCGCCCAGTGCCAACCAGGACATCGCGGCAAGGCTGATGGGCGTCTCGGCGATCAGGTCGGAGAACCCGTGCAGTGCCGCGATCAAGCGGTCCCGCAGCGAGCCCTGGTCGGGCGGGATTGGCGCTGGGGGGATCAATGCGTGAAAGGCCGCCGCCAGCAAGTCATTTCCGCTCGGGAAGTGGCGGTAGAGCGTGGCCCGCGCGACGTTGGACGCGCGGGTCACCGCGTCCACCGTCACTGCGCTGGGCCCACCTGCGCGCAACAACGTCGTGGCCGCCTCGAGCAAACGCGCCCGCGAACGGGCGGGTCGCGGATCGATACGCACCGCTGCCATCGTTTGATTACCTCCACCGGGGAAATTAAGACCATTGGTCTCGGTTGGAGACGGCGAGTCTCGAAACAATCGTATCCGCCGGAAAGTGTGCTGCGCGGTCGACACCCGCACTCAGCCGAGCCACGACGTCGAACCTGGACTCGCCTGCCGCGCTCCCCACGATCGCCCGGACGGCACCGGGACTGACCTGCACCTAGGCTGGCACCGTGCGCCTGTTGTTGGTCAACCCGAACACCACGGCCTCGATGACCCGCGACATCGAGGCCAGTGCCAGGGCAGCCGCGAACACGGACACCGTCGTCGAAGCGATCAACCCGGTTGACGGCCCAGCCAGCATCGAGCACCACGACGACGAACGGCGCTGTGTCCCTCACCTTCTCGCGGAGCTCGAGCGGGCCGCGGGCCGCGGGCGCGACATTCCGGACGCCTATGTCATCGCGTGCTTCGGCGATCCCGGGCTGGAGCAGGCGCGCGCGCTCGTCGCCGCTCCGGTGCTGGGCATCGCCCAGGCTGCCATGCACGCCGCGGCCCTGGCCGCGGGCGGATTCTCCGTCGTGACGTCCATGTCGGCCACGGTGTCACGCGCGTGGGAACTGGCCAACATCTACACCCCCCGCCAATGCCTCGGCGTGTACGCGTGCGACATTCCCGTGCTGACCATCGACTCCGACCCGTCCACCATCGGACCGATCGGGGATCTGTGCGACCACGCATTGGCCGAGGACGGCAGCCGTGCAATCGTATTGGGTTGCGCCGCAATGGCGAAGTTCGCCGCACCGCTCACCCGGCGCCTCGGCGTACCGGTGGTCGACGGCGTCGTCGCGGCGACGCTGCTCGCCGAAGCCTTGGTCAAGCTGAACGGCCTCAGCGCCTGATGAACTCGGCCGCGCGGTGGCCGATCATCACGATGGTGGCGTGGGGGCCGCGGCTGGTGATGCTCGGCATGATCGACCCGTCGACCACCCACAAACCGTCGACACCCCGCACCCTGCACCGCTCGTCCAGCACTGAGAAGCCGTCATCGGCACCCATCGGAACCGTTCCGCACAGGTGCTGGGACGTCGACCAGAACGACTCGCGCACTTCGTAACCCGTCCCCGCGAGGTCGTGCGCAAGCGCGGCTCCCGCCTCGAGCGCGGCGACATCCTCGGGCTCGCTGTCATACCGATGCACGATCACCGGGGCCACGGCGGGATCCCGCGATGCCAACGTGACGCTGCCGCGGCTTCGCGGGCGCGTCAGAGTGACGCCGAGGTGCGGCCGATCGGCGGGGTCAACACCCGGACTTCCGGTCATCGCGCCGAACCCCGTGGTGTAAGGCCGGAGTTCGAGCCCATCGGCAGTGGTGAGCACGGCCTCGAGCGGTGGACGGCCGGGCGCAGCGGGCCAGTCGACGGGTAGCACCCATTCCGGATGATCAGCGCAGCTGGCGCCCACCGGCAGGTCGGCCTGAACGCGGATCCCCATCGAGCGCAGGGCGGACGCTGGTCCGACGCCCGACAGCAGGAGCAGTTGTGCTGAGCCAATCGCACCGGCAGACAACACGATTCGGTCTGCAGCGAACAGTTCGTGCCCCGATGGTCCGACACACTCGACGCCCGCCGCCCTGCCGTCGACGATCCGGATGCCGACCACCCGTGTCTTCTCGAGCACCGTAAGGTTCGGCCGGTTCACCGCCGGCCCGAGGAACGCACCCCCGGGGCCGACGCGGGTGCCGCCGTCGATGTTCAGCGGCACCGCACCCACTCCGGGGACTGCGCCGTCGGCGCCGTTGAGATCGTCGATCCAGCGATACCCCAAACTTCGGGCCGCTTGAATGAACACCGCAGCGCCCTCTTCGAATTCGACGACGCGGCGAATGACCATCGGCCCACCGGTGCCGTGTAGCGGACCCTCGAAGTCCACGTCCGTCTCGATCGCCAGGAAGTGTGGAAGCACGTCGGCCCACGTCCATCCCGGGAGGTTCCAAGAATCGAAATCGCTGGGCAGGCCTCGGCAGAAGTACCCGCCGTTGACGGCGCCCGACCCGCCGACCACGACGCCCCGCATGATCACCGCGCTGCGGTGCGGCGACTCGGTAAGCGTCGTGTGGAAGCGGCGAACGACCGAACTCGCCTCGCCGACGGGGAGCCGCAACCCATCGCTGATCTGCGCCATCACCCGCGGGTCCGACGGGCCTGGGCCAGCCTCGACGACAGTCACCCGGCAGTTCGGGTCGGCCGAAAGGCGTTCGGCCAGAACGCAGCCAGCGCTACCCGCACCGACGATCAATACGTCGCCCAAGGCGTGCTTCAGGTCCGGATCTGCGGCTTGAGCGCACCCAGATGACGTTCGCGCACGACACCTGCCCATAGCCCGAGGCCGTAGGCAATGTCGTCGAGGCGTTTGAGCAGAATGTAGGCGAGCAGACCGACCTTCTTTGCGTCGTCGTCGGCGTTCCGGTCGCGGCTCGCCCAGTCGACGACACCATCGACCACGGCAGCCACCAGCACAACCTGACGACATCGCCGGAACATCACGGCCGCGATCAGCGCGAGCGGCCAGTAGTGCCGACAGATCGCCGAGGCGAGTTGCAACGCCGCCGCCCACAGGCCATGAGCGGCTACCGCCGCCACTTCCTTGGGTTCGGTGTCGACGGACTGCAGCGAGTTGGCGATGCGGCGGCCGGTGACCGCCGCGGCGACCGTCGACGCGAAGTAGCCGATGCCCGACCCCATGGCCAGCAGGATCCATACCAGCAGGGTCCATCCGGAAATCACGAGCGGCGCCGTCTTACCGGGATGGCGCACCGATAGCGGAGCGGCGGACGAACCGTAGAACGCCTTACGCGCGAACCACTCTCGCAGTTCCGTGCGGTGGTCGTGGGCCACCAGCGCAATGGGTTCGTAGCGCAGGCGCGCGCCCGCCTCTATGAACCTCCAGCACAGGTCGACGTCCTCGCCCGAGATCAGTGTCTCGTCGAAGCCGCCGACCTCCTTCAGGACGCTGCGCCGACAGATGATCGCGGCGCTGGGCACGTAGGAGACGGTGCCGTACGGCACGACGGGCGCCTCGCGCTGGCCCAGGTCCAGCGACGACCGCACCGACTCATACCGGGCCACCAGGCCCTCTGGTTCGCGCAGCCCGACGATCCGGGGTGCGACGAGCGCGACGGTGGGATCACAGAAGTGTCCCAGGAGCGCCTCCAGCCACCCGCGCCGGGGCACCACGTCGGAGTCCAGGAACGCCACGAAGTCGGTCTCACAGGCGGCAAGCCCGGTGTTGCGGGCGGCCGACGGGCCCTTGCTCCGCGGGTGTCGGATCACCCGAACGTCGCAGTGCAGGCCCTCGAAGTCGCCTTGCCGGACCGCAACCACCGACCCGTCGTCGACGACGACGACGCGCATCCCACGCAGCGAGCGCATCAGTCGGGTCAGCCCAAAGGCATTGTCCCGCACGGGGATGACGACGGTGATGTCGCGGTGAGAGGGTCCGCTGGCGGGCCGGGGGTGTGCCACCGTGGCGTCGAGCAGCGTCCTGGCGAGTTGTGCGCTCTGCGCGTCGTGCACCTCGAGGCGGCCACCGCTGAGCATCGTCTGCGCTGCGGGCGCGAGTCGAAGCAGTCTGGTGGGCGATCCACCCAAGAGGGCCGAGCCCTCGCCGAGTACCTTGACGTGGCGGTCCACCTGGACGGCGAACCCGTCGGGCAATCTCGGTCCCGTCACTGCAGCATCCCTCCGCGGTTCGGGGCCCAGGCCACGACACGGCGCGCGCAGGTCTCGACCATCTCGGCGAAGATGCGCGCGCCGTCGACGGCGGACGCGGTAGTCGGGTTCCCCAGCACGCCGCCCGGACTGACGGATGCGACCCCGCCACGCCGCAACCGTGGCATCAACTCGGCCAGCGGTGCGTCGTTTCCGGGCACGCATTCGTCGATCCAGACGTCGTTGGGCGAAATATGTAGCAATACAGAAGTTTCGGTGTGCCCGGCGTGGGCGTCGGCGCCGGCGACCGTGCAGGAACACCAGCCGACGTCGCGACCTTCCTTGCGGAGCAAAGTCGTCGCCGCGGCGACCGCATCGATGTTGCCGCCGTGGCCGTTCACGAACACCAGTCGGGAGGCCCAGTTGCAGGCAGAGCGGCCGAACTCGACCAGCAGGAGCTGCAACGCAGCGCTGCCGATCGACACAGTGCCTGGGAATCCCTCGTGCTCTCCACTGGCGCCGTAGCCGATGGCCGGCGCCAGTAGCCAGTCGCCGGGGAGTCGTTCGGCAACAGCGCTGGCGACTGCCTCCGCGATGCGGGTGTCAGTGTCCAACGGCAGGTGCGGACCGTGTTGCTCGGTCGAGCCGAGCGGGATAATCAACGCGGGCGACGAATTGTGCAGCTGCCTCGTCGTCGAGTTCCCAAGCGCACTGGGGAAAGCCACCCGCCGATGGTAGGCCGAATTCACCTGGCGTGCGCCGGTTGTTGGCGTATGCGCAGCGATTGATTTCCACACATCGCCCACCTACCTCAGGGCGCTACCACGCCAGTCTCGTCAGCCACGCCTGTCCCACCGTGCTTGGGACCCACGGACGGTCGGCCGTCAGGAATCCGAGCCGGCGGACACGCCGAGCGCCCGGGCGAAGCCCTGCGGCACCAGAATGTCGCGAGCGTCCAGATCATGTACCGACGCCTTGCCGAGCCCCCTCAGGGCCGAGTCGATGCCGCCGTGGAAGATGTCGAGCACGTTCTCCACGCCCGCCTGACCCTCGGCGGCCAGACCCCACAGGTACGCCCGGCCGATCATGACCGCCCGCGCGCCAAGTGCCAGGGCCTTGACCACGTCGCTGCCGCGGCGCACCCCGCCGTCGAACAGCACCTCGACCTGGTCACCCACCGCGTCCGCGATGGCGGGCAGGGCGCGAATGGATGCGGGGGTGCTGTCGAGGTTGTTGCCACCGTGGTTGGACACCGAGATGGCCGAAACACCCGCGTCTACAGCGCGTTTCGCGTCGTCGACGCGCATCACGCCCTTGAGCATGAACGGTCCACCCCACAGTTCGCGCAGCCACGCGATGTCCTCCCACGTGGGTGGCGGGGTGCCCATCCATTCGCCGTAGGCCTGGAAGAACGGCGGACCGGGTTCGCCGGCGGCCGCCTGGTTGGGCACCTGCAGGTTGGGTGGCCGCATCGTCTTGGCCCACTGGAGCAGCCAGCGCGGCTTGGTCAGACCCTCGGGCATCAGCCGCACGATGGTCCGCAGATCCATCTGCTCGGGGATCTTCGGACTGCCCCAGTCCCGGCCATGGGAGAAGCTCCAGTCGGTGGTGACGATCAGGCCGACGGCACCGGCGGCGCGTGCCCGTTCGACCCGCGCGGCGATGGCGTCCCGGCTACCCAGCCAGTACACCTGGAAGAAGAGCTTCGGGTTGGCCGCGATGACCTCTTCGATGGGCTTGCTCGCGAACGACGACAGCCCCATCGCGGTGCCGCGGGCGGCGGCGGCCCGTGCCACCGCGACCTCCCCATCGGGATGGACGGCCTGCACGCCGGTCGGCGAGATCATCACCGGCAGCGAAAGGTCCTGCCCCATCACGGTGGTCGCAAGATCACGCTTCTCAAGCGCACCGACGACGTGCGGGGCGAAGCCGAGTTCGCCGAACGCCTCGACGTTGTCGGCGACCGTCACACCCTTCTCACTGGCGGAGATCAGGGCGCTGTAGACGGACTTGGGCAGCCGCTTCTTCGCCCGTTGCTGGGCGATTGCGACCGTTTCGAACCACTTATCGCGGGCCATGGTCAGACAGGACTTTCGTTGCAGTACGCCTTGGGCGGCATGGAAGGGGGAGAGAGGAGCTTTAGCGGGATCGGGGCCTTGCGCCCGCCACTGCGGGAGTGGTCGCCACTCGGCCTGGGCTTGTCGCGTTCTGCCGCCAGCGCGGACTCACCGTAGCCCTGCACGCACTCCGGGTCGGGACCGTCGAGTGGCAGGCCGGTGAAGAACTTCGCCGCCATGCAGCCGCCGCGGCAGCCGTCGTAGTGATTGCAGCTCGCGCACGCGCCTGCCGATTGCGGCTCGCGCAGCTCGCGGAACAACGGCGCGTGCTTCCACACGTTCTCAAATCCGCTACCGAAACCGCTGTCTGACAGGATGTTTCCGGCCAGGAACTTGTCGTGAATGGCGAATGGGCAGGCGTAGACGTCGCCGACCGGGTCGATCAGGCACACCACGCGGCCCGCGCCGCAAAGGTTCAGGCCCGCCAGCGCCCCAGGCTCGCCGAGGCCCGACAGGTGGAAGAACGAATCGCCAGTGAGCACGCCCTCGCCGCGCGCGACCAGCCAGTCGTAGAGCTGGACCTGCTGGGCCGGGGTCGGGTGAAGTTCGTCCCAGACGTCGGCGCCCCGGCCGGACGGGCGGAGCCGGGTGATGCGGAGCGTGGCCCCGTACTGGTCGGCCAGCGCCTTGAAGTCGTCGAGTTGGTCGACGTTGTGGCGCGTGACGACGACGGAGATCTTGGCGTCCCGGAACCCGGCCGCGGCAAGGTTCTCCAGCGCGCGGATCGCCATCGCAAACGAGCCGGGTCCCCGGACCTCGTCGTTGACCTCTGCGGTGGCGCCGTCGAGCGAGATCTGGACGTCGACGTAATCGCTCGCGGCCAGCTTCGCCGCCACCTCCGGCGTGATGCGCACGCCGTTGGTGGAGAACTTGACACCGACGTGGTGGGCGGTGGCGTAGTCGACGAGCTCCCAGAAGTCCGGTCGCACAGTCGGTTCGCCGCCGCCGATGTTCACGTAGAACACCTGCATGCGTTCCAACTCGTCGATGATGTCCATGCACTGACGCGTCGAGAGCTCACGTGGGTCTCGTTTGCCGGACGAGGACAGGCAGTGCACGCACGACAGGTTGCAGGCGTACGTCAGTTCCCACGTCAAGCAGATGGGGGCGTCGAGGCCGCGCTCGAACTGGTCGACCAGCCTTGGCACGGGCGCCACCGAGGTCGTCCCGGAAGTCATTGATTCTCCTTGCAGACCAGCATCTTGGAATCGACCAGCACGCTCAGCGCGTGCAGGTAGGGCGCCTGCCGTTCATCGTCGACACCTGCAGCACGCAGGGCGGACCTGGCGTCGGCGTGGTCGTCGAGCGAGTTGACCACCGTCACTATCGTCGTGTTCTTCAGGAACGAGAGCTTGCGGGTGCCGAAGTGATACAGCAGCGCACCGAAGGACTCGGGCCGCACCGCCACTTGATGGTGCAGCCGCCAGCCGCGATCGGGATCGAACGCCGCCGCATCCATGACGGGATCCTTGGCGGGCGCCGTCACCGTCAGTAGACCCCGCACATGCCGTCGATCGACACCTCTTCGACGAGGGTCTCGGTAACGAGCTCTTCGGTGACCTCAACGTGCTGGTCCTGCTCCATGGGTTTCACCTTTCGTTCGTGGTCCTCGACAAATGTGATCGAGATCGCAAGAATATGGCATCGAGTGCCGAAACGGAAGGGCGGGTGTGATGCGACGTGAATCCGCCCGTGTGGGCCGGCGGCGTTCCACGACCCAGGACCACATCACCGACGTCGCGCTCGACCTGTTCGCGAGCCGCGGCTTCGACGAGGTCAGCGTCGACGACGTCGCGCAGGCGGCGGGCATCGCCCGGCGCACCCTGTTCAGGTACTACTCGTCGAAGAACGCCATCCCGTGGGGCGACTTCGACACCCACCTCGACCACATGCGCGACATGCTCGACGAAGTGCCGCCCGATGTGCCCGTCGGCTTGGCACTGCGCTCGGTGTTGTTGGGGTTCAACAGCTTCGACGAAGCCGAGACGGCGCGGCACCGTCAACGCATGCGCGTGATCCTCGAGACCGCCGCACTGCAGGCGCACTCGATGACGATGTACGCGGGCTGGCGCGCCGTCGTCGCGGCGTTCGTGGCGCGCAGGCTCGGAGTCAAGGAGGGAGACCTGGTGCCGCAGACCACCGCATGGACCATGCTGGGCGTCGCACTCTCGGCCTACGAACACTGGCTTGCGGACGAATCTTCGTCCGCAAACGGGACCGGCCCCCAGTCGCTGCAACGCGCGCTCGGCGACGCCTTCGACACCGTCAGCGCCGGGCTGGCCGGCCTCTAACAACTGCGTTTGTGCACGCGCACCCTGGTGAGCACGGGTTCCAACACGCAAATCGCCAAAAATAGTTGGCGATCGGGCGTCGGAGTTCGGCTCCTGATGACGACGATAGGGGTGTGAGCGCTACATCGGAGCACCACGACGCGCCCCGCGCGCTACTGGCGATGTACGACGACGCGCTGCCATCGGTGTACGGGTACTTCGTGCGGCGGTGTGCCGACCGGGCCACCGCCGAGGATCTGACTTCGGAGACGTTCCTTGCCGCCATGGATGCCGCGCGCAAGGAGTCACCGCCACCGATGACGGTGCCCTGGCTGATCGGGGTGGCCCGCCACAAACTGGCCGATCACTACCGAAGACGACACGAACGTCTCAGCGTGCCCGTGGCCGAGGTGCCGGAGCAGGCCGAGGCGACCGACGGATGGGACGCCGAGCTCGACCGCATCGTCGCCGAGAGCGTGCTGGCCAGACTGCCCGAGCAGCACCGCACGGTTCTGGTGCTGCGCTACTTGGACGACTGCTCGGTGCCCGAGTGCGCCGAGTTGATCGGCCGGACCGTGCACGCCACCGAAGCGCTTCTGGTGCGCGCTCGTCGCGCATTCAAGAAGGAGTATCCGGAAGGAGGGACGTCATGACACGGGACGGGGCGAGCGAAGCGACGGGAAATGTTCCAGACGATCACGACCCACTGTCCGTGCTGCGCGGCAGCGACCTTCCGGTGACTCCCGATCCCGAGTTCGCGGCGCGCCTGCGCTCACGGCTGGAATCAGCGCTCGCCCTGCCAAATCGAACCGAAGGAGTTGTCATGAGCGGCACCGACACCGTCATCGCCGAACTGAACGAGCCCACCTCTACCGAGGTCGTGCCGACCGTGCCCCGCTCGGCCGCCCTGCCCTACCTCACGGTCGTCAACGCCCGCGACGCAATCGACTGGTACGTCGACGCGCTGGGCGCGACGCTGGTCGGCGACCCGTTCGTGATGGACGACGGACGGATCGGACACGCGGAGCTGGCGCTCGCGGGCGGCATGTTCTACCTCGCCGACGAATACCCGGAGATCGGTCTGAAAGGACCCGTTCCACAAGCCAATTCGGTGAGCCTGATGCTCGGGGTGGGCGACACCGACGCCACCTTGAAGCGGGCGCGGGAACGAGGAGCGACCGTGCATCAGGAGACCTACGAGAACCACGGCGCCCGCACCGCCACCATCATCGATCCGTTCGGTCACCGCTGGATGCTGAGCGGCCCGATGACCGGCGCAGCCACCCAGATCCAGCATGGCGACGTCGGCTACGTCTCGGTATGGACGCCGAACGCCGACCGCGCTGCGTCGTTCTACGGCCACGTACTCGGGTGGACCTACGATTCGGCCAGCCACCAGGTCACCAACACCAGTCAGCACATCGGACTGTTCTCGGTGCCCGGCCCGCCGACGCTGTTCTGCTGCTACGCAGTCACCGACCTGGAGGGTGCGCGACAGTCGATTCTCGACGGCGGCGGCCAAGTCGGCGAGGTCCAGCAATTCGCCTTCGGCACCGTCCTTGACGCGACGGATCCGTCGGGCGCCGCCTTCGCGGTGTACCAGCCGCGGCCCGGCGAGCCGCGCCCGGAGCTCAACGGCGCCGGCCCCGGCGACCTCTCGTACATCACCTACGAGGTCGTGGACTCATCGGCATTCAGGGCCTTCTACAGTCGGATGCTGTTCTGGTCGTATGAGCCGGGCCGAATCGACGACGGCTGGCAGATTCAGGCGACCCATCCGATGGCCGGTGTCGCGGGTGGCGCCACCCAGCACGAGACCGTGCCGATGTGGACGGTCTCCGACATCGAGACCGCGGTAGTCCGCGTGCGCGAGGCGGGCGGCACCGTCATCGACGAGCCGTCGCAGCAGTCTTACGGCCGCTCCGCACTGTGCACCGACGACCAGGGCACCCGCTTCTACCTCGGCGAGCTCTAAGCGGTTTCGGCGCGCTTTTCCGCGGTCAGCGCGGGTTTGCGCGCCGAAATCGCTACGAGGGGAGTATGTCGGCGATGGGTGCGCCGTTGGCGATCTTGTTGCGCGCCTTCATGACCTTGCCCGGCATACCGCCACCGACCACGCCGACGACGACGCCGTCGCGCTCGTAGTAGGCCAGGAACTTGCGGCCGTCGTCCTCGACGACGTGCACGACGTCATCGGCTTCGGGTTCGCCGAGACACTGGATCTTGACGTCGTACTGGTCGCTCCAGAAGTACGGCACCGTCACCGTGGCGGCTACGTCGACCCCGAGCATCGTGGGCACCAACACCCGAGCCTGTTCGGCGACATTGCTCCAATGCTCAACGCGCACTTGGTGTCCCGAATCGTGCCGCCACGAAGCGACGTCACCGATCGCCCACACCTTGGGCACCGACGCACGTCCCGCATGGTCACACACCACACCGTTGTCGACCGCGATGCCGCTGCCCTCGAGCCAGTCGGTCGACGGCCGCGATCCGATGCCGACCACGACCAGGTCGGCGTCCAGTTCCGCGCCGTCGGACAGCACGACCTTCTCGACGTGCTTGGTACCGGTCACGCTGGACACCCCGATGCCGCAACGCACGTCGACGCCTTCTGCCCGGTGCAGCCTCGCCACCAGGGCGCCGATCTGCTCCCCCAGCACCGACGCCAGCGGCGTGGGCTGGGGCTCGACCAACGTCACCTCGACACCGAGCTTGCGCAGGCTGGCGGCCACCTCGCAGCCGATGAAGCCCGCACCGATGACGACGGCGCGCGACGCCGAACCGGCGTGCTCGCGCATGGCCATGCTCTCGTCGAAGGTGCGCAGCACGCGGATGCCCTCGAGGTCGGGCAGCGACGAAATGCGCTTGGGCTGCAAGCCCGTCGCGATCACCAGTTCGTCGTAGCCGATCACTTCGCCGTCCGACAGCGTCACGGTCTGCGCGGCGGTGTCCAACCGCGTAGCCCCCGCGCCCAGCCGCACGGTGATGTCGTTCTCGTCGTAGAACTCGGCCGGCTTGAGGAACACGTCGTCGGTCTCGGCGCGCAGCACTTCCTTGGACAGTGGCGGCCGGTCGTACGGCAGGTGGTCCTCGTCGCTGACGATCGTGATCGGGCCGGCGTACTCGGCGCGGCGCAGCTGTTCGGCAGTGCGTGTCGCCGCCAGTCCTCCGCCGACGATGACGATGCCCCCACTAGTAGTCACGTGGGCTTTCTTACACGATGCCCGCGGCGAAACGTTCGCCACCCTGCGGTTGGGCGCTCAGCCCCGCATCCTGTCGATGATGTTGGTCAACACCACGATGCTTTCGCTGCGCTCGACATCTGCTGCCGACCGGATGCGTTCGAGCGCCTCCTCCAGGTGGCGCATGTCGCGGGCAAGCACGTGCAGCATCGCGTCTGCGGTGCCGGTGACAGTGGCCGCACTGACCACCTCCGGGATGTCGATCCACGCCTTGCGCAGCTCGTCAGGAGCGACTGTGCCGTGGCGGAACACCTGCACGTAGGCCTCCGTGTTCCAGCCCAGCGCGTTGCGGTCGACGACGATGGTGAACCCGCGGATGACTCCGTTGTCGAGCAAGCGGTCGACCCGACGCTTCACCGCCGGGGCGGACAGGTTCACCCGCTGCCCGATCTCGGCGAACGTGGCTCTGGCGTGCTCGGCCAACTCGGCCAGGATCCGCTCGTCGGTGTCATCCAGCCGGTCCACATGACTCTCCTCTTGCTCTACACGCAACAAAGCACCGTAATTCTACCGTTTGAACAATGAATCACAGCTAGACACGCAACGAGTGGTGATTGCTTGCGTGATCGTCGCTCCATATCGTTGATTTCATGACGATTTCAGATGTCGCCGCGCATGCGGTGCCGGAAACCCCGGAATTTGACATCGCCGCAACGACGCAGCGATCCCGTACTCCCCGACTCCGCCACTACGCCATGACCCCTCCGTCGTACTTCGCCGTCGAGTACGCGATCAACCCGTGGATGGACACGTCCACACCGGTCGCCACCGCGGTCGCCGTTCGCCAGTGGGAACGTCTGCTCGACGTGTACCGGTCGCTGGGCCACACCGTCGAACTCGTCGAGCCCGTCGCCGGGCTGCCGGACATGGTCTACGCCGCCAACGGTGGACTGATCGTCGATGGCAAGGCCGTCGTCGCACGCTTCGCCTACCCCCAACGGGCCAGCGAGGCCATCGCGTACGCCCAGTGGATGACCGATCACGGCTTCGAACCGTTGCACACCAAACACGTCAACGAGGGCCAAGGCGACCTCCTGGTCGTGGGATCAAACGTGTTGGCCGGCTATGGCTTTCGAACCGACCTCCGCGCACACCACGAGGTGGCCAGGATCCTCGGGAGGCCCGTCACGAGCCTCGAGTTGGTCGATCCGCGCTTCTATCACCTCGACACCGCACTGGCAGTGCTGGACGACACCACCATCGCCTACTACCCCCCGGCGTTCAGCGCAACCGCCCGCGCCCGGCTGCGGGACCTATACCCCGACGCCATCGAGGTGGCCAGCGCCGACGCGTACGTGCTCGGGCTCAACGCGGTCTCCGACGGTCTGCACGTCGTGCTTCCGGCTGCGGCCACCGGCTTTGCCAACCAACTCGTCGAGGCCGGCTTCGAGCCGATCGGCGTAGACCTGTCCGAACTGCTCAAGGGTGGCGGATCCGTCAAATGCTGCACGCTCGAGGTGCACCTGTGATCATCCTTGACGACGTGACGACCGTATCGGGCTCTGGAGTCGGGTCGGCCACCGCGGCGGCGATCGCGGTGGACGACCGCTTCGCGGCGCACAACTACTCGCCGCTACCCATCGTCGCGGCGTCGGCCGAGGGCGCCTGGATCACCGACGTCGAAGGCCGTCGCTACCTGGACTGCGTGGCGGCATACTCAGCAGTGAACTTCGGGCACCGCAATCCGGAGGTCACGGCGACTGCCCACGCGCAACTCGACACCGTCACGCTGGTAAGCCGGGCGTTTCACTCCGACCGGCTGGGTCCGTTCTGCGCCGCGCTCGCCGAGCTCTGCGGTAAGGACATGGTCCTGCCGATGAACAGCGGTGCCGAGGCCGTCGAGAGCGGGATCAAGGTTGCCCGCAAGTGGGGCACCGACGTCAAGGGCGTGCCCGACGGTCGCGCCAATATCGTGGTGGCGCACAACAACTTTCACGGACGCACGATCAGCATCGTGAGCTTCTCGTCGGACGAGACCGCGCGTGGCGGCTTCGGGCCGTTCACGCCAGGGTTCCGCGCCGTGCCGTTCGGGGACGCCGACGCCGTCGCCGACGCCATCGACGAGCACACCGTGGCGGTGCTTCTCGAACCCATCCAGGGGGAGGCGGGCATCATCGTGCCGCCCGACGACTTCCTCCCGCGCGTGCGCGCGCTATGCACCGAGCGTCACGTGTTGATGGTCGCCGACGAGATCCAATCGGGTCTGGCGCGCACCGGCCGGACGTTTGCCTGCGAGCACTGGGGTGTGGTTCCCGACGTGTACCTGCTAGGCAAGGCACTCGGCGGCGGGGTGATTCCGCTCTCGGCGGTGGTGGCCAATCGCGACGTCCTCGGCGTGCTGCACCCCGGTGAGCACGGCTCGACGTTCGGTGGTAACCCACTGGCCACCGCGATCGGCACGACCGTCGTGTCGATGTTGCGGCGAGGCGAATATCAGGCCCGGTCAGCCGAACTCGGCACGCATCTCCACTCCAGGCTGGGCGAGCTGGTGGGTCACGGTGTGCTGGCCGTGCGCGGCCTGGGCCTGTGGGCGGGTGTGGACGTCGACCCCCGCGCCGGCACGGGCAAGCAACTCAGCATGCGACTTGCCGAACGCGGTGTCCTCGTCAAGGACACCCAGGGTTCCACCCTGCGGTTCGCCCCGCCTCTGGTGATCACCAAGGACGAGATCGACTGGGCCGTCGACCGGTTCGCCGACGTACTGGCCGACGCGACCGCATAGCGCACCGCCCAGACCAGCTAACCGAGGGTCTCCCGCAGGAAGTCGACGAGGCTGTCCCACGCGCGTCGGGCAGTGGTTTCGCTGTACTGGATGCCGCGCTCCGGGGCGTTGGCGAACGGCGCCATGAACGCGTGCAGCGCGTGGCCGTACGCGTGCAACTGCCAGTCGGCACCGCGCTCGGTCAACTCGGTGGCGAGCGCAACCACCTCGTGGGGCGGCGCGAAGGGGTCAGCCCAGCCGTGGAACACGGTGATCTTGGTGTCGATCGGCGTCGACGGCGGCTGCGGCAGCGGGGTCAGCACACCGTGGAAGCTGGCGACCGCGGCCAGGGAGGTGCCGTGCCTGGCCAGGTCGATGACGCAGAGTCCGCCGAAGCAGAACCCGATGGCGGCCGTGGCGGCCGGCCGGACACTCGGCAGGGCGGTGATGATGTCGACGACGCCAATGAGCCTGTCCCGCATGGCATCCCGGTCCCGAATAAGGGTGGTCATCGCGGCGGCGCAGGCGTCCGGACCACCGCGGGTGCACTCCCGGCCGAACAGGTCGACGGCGACGGCCCGGTAGCCGAGGGCGGCGAGTCGGTGACAGAACTCGAGCTGCGCGTCGCTGCGACCCTCCATGCCGTGAAACACCAACACCGTAGGGGCGTCCGCGTCTGCGGACACGATGACACCGTCGAACTCGATTCCGGCGTGGGTGTAGTCGAACGGCAACACGGTGGGTGAGGTCATGTCGCGAACGCTCACGCCATCAGTACTTGGCGGTCCCGCGGTCGACCGCGATCTGGGAGCCGGATATCGTCGCGGATCCGTCGCCGGCCAGCCAGGCCACCACGTCCGAAACCTCTTCGGGCGTCATGAATTCCTGCAGGCCCTTCTTGCCCTCGTGGTTGACGGGCTTGTACGGCATCGGGGCGAAGCTGTGCAGGAAGCTCGGGTACTTGGAGAAGACGTCCATCATGGCCTCCTTCTCGACCATCGGCGTGTCGATCGAGTACGGGTGGATCGAGTTGACCCGAATCCCGAACTCCCCCACCTCGATCGCCAATGCGTTGGTGATGGCGACCAGCCCGTGCTTCGACGCCGAGTAGTGCCCGTTGCCCGGCGTGGCCTTCGTTCCGGCCGACGAACTGACGATGATGATCGACCCACCGTTGCCGGCCTCGATCATCGCGGGCACGGCGGCACGGATGGTGCGCCATGTGCCATTGAGATTGACGTCGATGACGCTGTCCCACTGCTCTTCCGACATCTCGAACATACGACCCCAGCTGAGGATCCCCGCATTGGCGACCACGATGTCGAGCCGACCGAACTGCTCGATGCCGTCGGCCACCACCTGCTGCTGGGCGGCGAGATCGCGGATGTCGACCTCGCGGGCGAGCACCTTGCGTCCGGCTGCCTCCACCGCGCGGGCGGTGTCGGCGAGTTCCTCCGACGTCGCGGCCGGGTAGGTGACGGTGTCGGAGACGGGGCCGCAGATGTCGATGGCGATGATGTCGGCGCCCTCGGCGGCCAGTCGCACGGCATGCGCGCGACCCTGGCCGCGGGCGGCTCCGGTGATGAATGCCACCCGTCCCTCGAGTGTTCCGTTGCCTGCCGCCATTGCCAGTCCTTTCGTCAGCCAGCGCCCAGGCTAGCAGCCGAATTGGAACGTGTTCTAGTAATCCCCCCGCCCACCAATCCCCGCCGAAACCGTCGTCCCTGTCGTTGAGCGCGCCGCTCAACGACAGGGACGACGGTTTCGCCGAAGGGTACGACTAGTAGTCGACGCCGTCGCGGGTGATCGGGCACGTCATGCAGTGCCCGCCGCCGCGGCCCCGGCCCAGTTCGGCGCCGACGATGGTGATGACCTCGATCCCGGCCTTGCGAAGTAGCGAGTTGGTGTGGGTGTTGCGGTCGTAGGCGAACACCACCCCCGGCTCGACGGCGACCAGGTTGTTGCCGCTGTCCCACTGCTGGCGTTCGGAGTCGTACTTGGTACCGCCGGTCTCGACCACCCGCAGGCTGCCCAGGCCCAGCGCCGCGGCGACCACCTCGACGAAGGGCTTGGTCTCGGCGACGACGTCGACGCCGGGAGCGGCATCGGATGGCAGCAGCGTGAACGTCTGTACGTTGTCGACGATGTCGGGATAGATGGTCACCACGTCGCGGTCGGCGAACGTGAACACGGTGTCGAGATGCATCGCTGCGCGCAGCTTGGGCATCCCGGCGACGATCACCCTCTCGGCGGCACCCTCGGCGAACAGTCGCGCGGCCACCTGCGTGACGGCCTGCCGCGACGTGCGTTCACTCATCCCGATGATGACGACGCCGTTCCCAGGCACCAGCACGTCGCCGCCCTCGATAGTGGCCATCCCCCAGGACTTTTCGGGGTCGCCCCACCACACCTGCGAACCCACGAAGTCGGGATGGAACTCGTAGATCGCCTTCATCAGTAGCGTCTCGTCGTGACGGGCAGGCCAGAACAGCGGATTCAGCGTGACCCCGCCGTAGATCCAACAGGTCGTGTCGCGGGTGTAGAGCGTGTTGGGCAGCGGCGGCATCAGGTACTCGGTGACGCCGATGTCCTCGCGGGCGAGCGCGCGGTATCCGGACTTCATCTCGGCGGGCAGGTCGCGCGTGGACATGCCGCCGATCAGCAGTTCGGCCAGCCTGCGCGGCACCAACGATTCGAGGAAGGACCGGGTGTCGTCGACCAGTCCGAGTCCCACCTCATTCGGCACGATCTTGCGGTCGAGTAGCCAGGCCTTGGCGGTCGGGTCGCTGATCGTGTCGGCTAGCACGTCGTGCAACTCGACGACCTCGACGCCGCGATCCCGCATCTTGTCCATGAAGTCGAAATGGTCGCGCCGCGCATTCTGTACCCACAACACGTCGTCGAACAGCAGATCGTCGCAGTTGGTCGGCGTGAGCCGCTCGTGCGCCAGACCGGGCGAGCACACCAGCACCTTGCGCAACTTGCCGACCTCGGAGTGAACACCGTAGTCGGCGGACGGCTTCGTCATGTCATGCCTTTCGGTCGGCTAGATCTCGATGGAGCCGGAAGCCAGCGAAACGATGGCGGCAACCGCACCCACCACAATGATCGCGAATAGGACCGCTTCCGCAGGGCGGAACAACCGAAGGTTGCGTTCCCGGCGCGCAATCACGTAGAGAATCGCCCCCGGCGCATATAGGAGGCACGACAGCAGCAGCTTGTCCGGGCCCGCAGCCACGATCAGGAAGATCGTGTAGAAGGTCGCCACCGCAGCGATGGCCATGTCGCGGACGAGTGACTTACCCGACTCGTAGGTTTCGCGGGTGGCCGTGAGCTTCAGCATGTAGGCCGCGGCGAGCAGGTACGGGATCAGCGACAGCGAAGCCGTGAGGTCCAACATGAACTCGAGCGCATCCGAGGCGAATATCAGCACGACCAGTAGGAGCTGGATCAGACCTGCCGCCATCGCCAGCGCTGCCACCGGCGCGCCGTTGGCATTGGTACGCGCGAGGAATCGCGGCATGTCGTCGGTCTTGGCGGGGATGTACAGGATCTCGGCTGACATCAGCGTCCACGCCAAGTAGGCGCCGAGCACCGAGAGCACGACGCCGACCCTGATGAAGACCGATCCCCATGGCCCGACAATGGATTCCAGTACCGATGCCATCGACGGCTGAACCACACCCGCGAGCTCATCCTTCGGGAGGACGCCATATGACAGCAACGTGACCAGTGCGAAAACGCTGAGCACACTGAGGAATCCGATGATGGTGGCGCGCCCGACGTCTTCACGTTTGCGGGCGAACCGCGAATAGACGCTTGCGCCCTCGATGCCCAGGAACACGAACACGGTGATGAGCATGGTGGTCTTGGCCTGCTCGAAAACCGAGGAGATCGTGCGGTCGTCGCCACCCCACAAGTTGTCGGCAAAGACATCGGCGTTGAACGCGATGGCCGCGATCACGATGAAGACCAGGATGGGAACGACTTTGGCGACCGTCGCGATCCGATTGATGACCGCGGCTTCTTTGACGCCTCGCAGAATCAGGTAGACGAAGAGCCACACGCCGATCGACGAGACGACGACCGCAAGGATCGTGTCGCCGGCGCCGAGTGCTGGAAACAGGGCACTCGTCGTCGTCATGATCACGACCCAGTAGGACGTGTTCCCGGCGCACGCAGACGCCCAGTACCCGAAGGCGGAGTTGAAACCGACGTAGTCGCCGAATCCTGCCTTGGCGTAAGCGAAGATTCCGGCGTCCAGGTCGGGCTTGCGAGTCGCGAGGCGCTGAAAGACGAAGGCGAGCATCAACATACCGGCGCCAGCGATGGTCCAGGCGATGATGGCACCCAGTACACCCGTCCTGGCACCGAACCGCTGAGGCAGCAGGAAGACTCCGGAGCCGATCATCGACCCGATGACCATTGCGGTCAACGTCGGGAGGCTGACCTTCCCACTCGTGGATTCGGTGGACGCCTCGGTCCTTGTCATCAATCGGCCCTGGCTTTCTCAAAGAGAAGATTCGGCGATCTGAGTCCAGTGCAAACCATAAACGACGCGGCGCCGAACCACGGGGTGTCGAGGATCTGGCTGGCTCAATTGGCGGTTATGGAAGCGCGTGAGCCCCTTGAAGGCTCCCGTGATGGCCGCCCGGCAGAAGCTACAGGCCGGCGAGGATCTCTTGACGCTTGGCGGTGTACTCGGACTCGGAGATCGTTCCGGTGGCCCGCAAGGTCTCCAACTCCTGCAGACGTTGCGAAACCGAGGGCTGGGGCGGCGCGGCGGCGTATTGCGGCGGCGCGTACTGCGGAGGCGGAGGTGCCGCCACGGGGGCTGAGGCCTGCGACTGTTGAGCCGCCGCGCGCCGCACCACGTTCATCACCTGTTGACGCACAACCGGATTGGACTGGATGTCGATGCTGCCGTCCATTGGCACGCCGTTGGCCTTGAGGATGTGCATGATCTCCATGAGCGGCCCGACCTGACCGGATAGGTCGTAGGTCCTGTTGTCGTCGGCGAGCGTGAACTGCGCGGGCACCATGCCACTGACCAAGGCGCTTCGGTTCCAGTCGATTTGGAACTGGTTCGTCGCAGGATCGACCAGGACGACGACGCTGCCACGGGAGAGTATCGGCATACGTGTCACCTGGGCCAGCACCGAATCCTCGGCATCGAAGGGAGCGATGCCTGGCCCCTCGACGCGGAGCATCAGCCTCACCAGGGGCACATCGTTGATCCTGGTCCCCGTCTCACCCATGCCGGTGATGCGGGCCAACGCGAGCACGCCGTTGGCTTCGAGGGCCTGTGTCTTGGCGGCCGACTTCGCGCCGTAGTTCGCCCAGAGCAGCGCAACGATCACGTCGATGACCGTGATGGCCAGACCCATCCAGAGGAACATCTCGCCGACCACGGGCACGCGGGCCAACCCCACCGCCAGGAAGATCGGACCGACGATGCCACCGAACAGCAGCACCATCAGCTGACACTTGACGTAGCGCATGAGCATCTGCCAGATCCTCGGCTAGTAGCGACGATTCGAAGTCAGACTAGCGCCAACGCGCCTCTTGGACTCTGTTCCGGAGCCACAGATCGCTCAACGCTCGGTCATCAAACCCGGCCTGCGGGGCGGCGGAGGCGGGGGTGGCGGCACGGGTGCATGGGGCGGCGGCGCGAGCGGACGCGATCCCGGCGGAGGAGGCGGAGGCGCGAACCCCATCGGCGCGGGGTCGGGTGCGACGGCTCGGAAACCGCGCGGCTGCGTATCGGGCGAGTCGAGGTCGGGGATGTCTACGATGACGAACGAGAAGTTGTCGTCCGCACCATTGGTGCGCGTAGTCGTGACGATGTTGGCCGCGCACTCGGCGAGATCGGCAGGCTTGAACGCGGCCCTCATGTCGGTCTCGGTCAGCATTCCGCTGACGCCGTCCGAACAGAGCAAATACGTGCCGGGCTGTAATGGCAGCGTGGTCACGCGGGTCTGGACGGGTCCGGGTTGACCGAGCACTTGTGTGATGACGTTGGTAGGATTTCCATTCGCATCGAGCACCGCATCATCGCGTGAAAGCTGTTGCGGCTGACCGCCGGTGATCGAATACACCCGGCTGTCTCCGACGTTGAAGACGATGATCCCGTCCCCGGTGATGCACAGTCCAGCAACGGTGGTACCCAAACCTTCGAGATCGCTCTCGGTGCCGACGCCGCGCACCCTGTCGTTGGCATGTTCGATCGTCGCCGCCACGTCGTCGACTGTGCGCCACTGAGCCGATCCCTCGGCGATCACGGTGAGCGCCAGCTTGCTGGCGACGTTGCCGCCGGCGTGACCGCCCATGCCATCGGCCACCACGCAAACGAACGGAACCGTGGGCTCGAAATCCATTGTGGCAAGCGCACCGTCGTGTGTCTGGCACAACCAACCCGCCACCAGGACGGCGTCTTCGTTGCGCTTCCTGCGCAACCCCACGTCTGTGAAGGCCAACACGTGGAACTGGGTCACCGGACGCCGTCCGACGGGTCGACCGAACCATGCCAGGGCCGCACCGGCTCAGGACACCCCTCCGCGCAACACATCCAGCCCTGGAGACCCCAGTGCGTTGAGCACTTCATCGCATCCGTCACGACACCTCCTACGAGTGCACCCCATCCTTGCGCACCGCAGCCTCCAGTCGTTGCAGATCTCCGCGGCGAGGCATCCCGATCGTCCAGACGGGTCGGCTGACATGCGCATCGAGGCTCCCGGTGCGGGTATGTTCGGAACGATGCCCCAGACCCTCAGCACCGAGGAGCTCGACGATCTGCTCGCCACGGGGCAGACCTACGGCTCGGTCGTAGTGGTCCGGGCAGTCCCAGTGAACGACGACACCAGCTGGACGACGGAGCGCGGCGACCCGCTCAGCGCTCGCGCGGGAGACTGGTGGGTCATCGACGGTGATGACAGGTGGTCGGTGACTGCGGACGTGTTCGACGCCACCTACGAATCCGTGGGCGACGATCGCTTCCGCAAGACGCCGACGGTGACGGCGGTGCAGTTGAACGAACCGTTCGCGGTCCAAACCCTCGAAGGCGTGGCCACCGGCGCTCCCGGCGACTGGCTGGTGCGCAATCAGACCGGCGAGTGCTGGCCGGTCGGTGCAAAGGTCTTCGCGAGGCGGTATCAGCTCAGCACATAAGCCTGGGCCGAAAACGAAAGCGGCGCTCACCCTTTCGGGTGAGCGCCGCTTCTCGGCTTGCGTCAGATCACTTGATGATCTTGGTGACGCGACCCGCGCCGACGGTCTTGCCGCCTTCGCGGATGGCGAAGCGCAGACCGTCGTCCATGGCGACGGGCTGGATCAGCTTGACCGTGATGTCGACGTTGTCGCCGGGCATCACCATGTCGGTGCCGTCCGGAAGCGTCACCACTCCGGTCACGTCGGTGGTACGGAAGTAGAACTGCGGACGGTAGTTCGTGAAGAACGGCTTGTGACGGCCGCCCTCTTCCTTGGACAGGATGTAGACGCTGCCCTCGAACTCGGTGTGCGGCGTGGTGGTGCCGGGCTTCACGACGACCTGGCCGCGCTCGACGTCCTCACGCTTGACACCGCGGATCAGCAGACCGACGTTGTCACCCGCCTGGCCCTCGTCGAGCAGCTTGCGGAACATCTCGACACCGGTGACCGTGGTCTTGGTGGTGCCGGGACGGATGCCGACGATCTCGACGTCCTCGTTGACCTTGATGATGCCGCGCTCGACACGACCGGTCACCACGGTGCCGCGGCCGGTGATCGTGAAGACGTCCTCGACGGGCATGAGGAAGGGCTTCTCGGTCTCGCGAACCGGATCCGGGATCGACTCGTCGACCGCGTCCATGAGGTCCTCGACGGACTTGACCCACTTGGGGTCACCCTCGAGCGCCTTGAGCGCCGACACCTGGATGACGGGCGCGTCCTCGTCGAACTCCTGGGCAGCCAGCAGTTCGCGGACCTCGAGCTCGACGAGCTCGAGGAGCTCCTCGTCGTCGACCGCGTCCGACTTGTTCAGCGCGACCAAGATGTAGGGCACGCCGACCTGGCGGGCGAGCAGCACGTGCTCACGCGTCTGCGGCATCGGGCCGTCGGTCGCCGCGACCACGAGGATGGCGCCGTCCATCTGGGCGGCACCGGTGATCATGTTCTTGATGTAGTCGGCGTGGCCGGGGGCGTCGACGTGTGCGTAGTGACGCTTCTCGGTCTGGTACTCGACGTGCGAGATGTTGATCGTGATGCCGCGCTCACGCTCCTCGGGAGCGTTGTCGATCTGATCGAACGCACGCGACTCGTTCAACGTCGGGTACTTGTCGTGCAGAACCTTGGTGATTGCCGCCGTAAGAGTGGTCTTGCCATGGTCAACGTGACCGATGGTCCCGATGTTCACGTGCGGCTTGGTCCGCTGGAACTTCTCCTTCGCCACTTCTGTGTCCTCCTGGACTGTGTTGGTGCTTGGTTAAGCAGTGTTGATTTCTTCAGTTGTGTGGTCCTGCGAACCGACCGGTCAGCTTACAGACCTGTGGTTACTGACCCGTCGCCTTCGCGATGATCTCCTTCGACACGTTGGCCGGAACTTCGGCATACGAGTCGAAAACCATGGAGTAGTTAGCCCGGCCCTGGGTCCGCGACCGAAGGTCACCGACGTAGCCGAACATCTCCGACAGCGGCACGTGCGCCCTGACGACGCGGGCACCGCTGCGCTCCTCCATGGCCTGGATCTGGCCACGGCGAGAGTTCAGGTCGCCGATCACGTCACCCATGTAATCCTCTGGGGTGGTGACCTCGACGGCCATGATCGGTTCCAGGATGACGGGCTGCGCTTGTGCCGCAGCCTTCTTCAGCACCTGGGAGCCGGCGATCTTGAACGCCATTTCCGATGAGTCGACGTCGTGGTACGCACCGTCGATCAGGGTGAGCTTCAGGTTCACCAGCGGGTAGCCGGCCAGCACGCCGTACTGCATGGCGTCCTGCGCACCGGCGTCCACCGAGGGGATGTACTCCCGGGGGATGCGGCCACCGGTGACCTTGTTCTCGAACTCGTAGGTCGCGCCGTCCTCACCGCTGAACGGTTCGAGGTTGACAAGTACCTTCGCGAACTGGCCCGAACCGCCGGTCTGCTTCTTGTGCGTGAACTCGACCTTCTCGACCGCGCGCTTGATGGTCTCCTTGTAGGCCACCTGCGGCTTGCCGACGTTGGCCTCGACCTTGAACTCGCGGCGCATCCGGTCCACCAGGATGTCCAGGTGAAGCTCGCCCATTCCGCCAATGACGGTCTGGCCGGTCTCGTTGTCCTGGTGCACCTTGAAGGTGGGATCCTCCTCGGCGAGCTTCTGGATCGAGAGGCTCAGCTTCTCCTGGTCGCTCTTGGTCTTGGGCTCGATGGCCACCTCGATCACCGGATCGGGGAACGTCATCGACTCGAGCACGACCTGCTGGTTGGGATCGCACAGGGTGTCGCCGGTGGTGGTGTCCTTGAGGCCGATCACCGCGTAGATGTGACCCGCCGACGCGGTCTCCACCGGGTTCTCCTTGTTGGAGTGCATCTGGAACAGCTTGCCCAGCCGTTCCTTCTTGCCCTTGGTGGCATTGATGACCTGAGCGCCGGAGTCGACCTTGCCGGAGTACACCCGGACGTAGGTCAGCTTGCCGAAGAACGGGTGCGTGGCGACCTTGAACGCGAGCGCGGAGAACGGCTCGTCGGTCGACGGCTTGCGCACGACCTCGACGTCTTCCTTGCCGGGCGCATGGCCGACCGCGGCCGCCACGTCCAGCGGCGTCGGGAGGTAGTCGATGACCGCGTCGAGCATGGGCTGCACGCCCTTGTTCTTGAACGCGCTGCCGCACAACACCGGGTAGATCTCGGAGTTGATCGTCAGCTTGCGGATCGCGCCCTTGATCTCCTCGACGGTGAGCTCCTCGCCGCCGAAGTACTTCTCCAGCAGCGTCTCGTCAGTCTCGGCGACCGTCTCGAGCAGCTTGGTGCGATACTCGTCGGCCAACTCCTGCAGATCCCCGGGGATGTCGATGGTCTCGTACGTCTCGCCGAGCTTGGTCTCACCGCGCCAGACCTTGGCCTTCATCTCGACCAGGTCGACGACGCCTTCGAAGTCGCCTTCGGAGCCGACCGGCAACTGGATCGGCAACGCCCTGGCGCCGAGCCGCTCCTCGATGGTGCGCACGGTGAAGTAGAAGTCGGCGCCGACCTTGTCCATCTTGTTGACGAAGCAGATGCGCGGGACGTCGTACTTGTCGGCCTGCCGCCAAACCTGCTCGGACTGGGGCTCGACGCCCTCCTTGCCGTCGAAGACGGCGACGGCACCGTCGAGCACGCGCAGACTGCGCTCCACCTCGACGGTGAAGTCGACGTGCCCTGGGGTGTCGATGATGTTGATCTGGTTGTCGTTCCAGAAGCAGGTGGTGGCGGCGGAGGTGATGGTGATCCCCCGCTCCTGCTCCTGCTCCATCCAGTCCATCGTGGCGGCACCGTCGTGGACTTCACCGATCTTGTAGCTGATACCGGTGTAGTAGAGGATGCGCTCGGTGGTCGTCGTCTTGCCGGCGTCGATGTGCGCCATGATGCCGATGTTGCGGACCTTCGTGAGGTCGGTCAGCACGTCCTGTGCCACGGCTAAATTCCCACTCTTTCGCTTGCTCGGTTGCTGTTGTCGTTACGCCCGCCGGCCGCTCTACCGACAGGCGTCGGTGTCACCAGCGGTAGTGCGCGAAGGCCCGGTTCGCCTCGGCCATCTTGTGGGTGTCCTCGCGTCGCTTGACGGCGGCACCCAGGCCATTGCTCGCGTCGAGCAGCTCGTTCGCGAGGCGCTCGACCATGGTCTTCTCTCGGCGCTGCTTCGAGAAGGTCACCAACCAACGCAGGGCCAGCGTGGTCGACCGCTCCGGGCGGACCTCGACGGGAACCTGGTAGGTGGCACCACCGACCCGGCGGCTACGCACCTCGAGGGCGGGCTTCACGTTGTCGAGGGCGCGCTTGAGGGTAACGACCGGATCGGTGCCGGTCTTCTCCCGAGCTTGTTCGAGCGCACCATAGACAATGCGTTCGGCCAGTGATTTCTTCCCGTCCAGCAGCACCTTGTTGACCAGTTGGGTCACCAGCTGCGAACCGTAAACGGGGTCGTTGACCAGCGGTCGCTTGGGTGCGGGGCCCTTGCGCGGCATTAGTTCTTCTCCTTCTTGGCGCCGTACTTGCTACGGGCCTGCTTGCGGGACTTGACACCCTGGGTGTCGAGCGAGCCGCGGATGATCTTGTAGCGCACACCGGGGAGGTCCTTCACGCGACCACCGCGCACCAGCACCATCGAGTGCTCCTGCAGGTTGTGACCCTCGCCCGGGATGTAGGCGGTGACCTCGACCTGGCTGGTCAGCTTGACGCGAGCGACCTTCCGAAGCGCCGAGTTCGGCTTCTTCGGGGTGGTGGTGTACACGCGAGTGCACACGCCGCGGCGCTGCGGGCTGCCCTTGAGGGCCGCGGTCTTGACCTTGGCGATCTTGTCGCGGCGACCCTTACGGACCAGCTGGTTGATGGTTGGCATGTACCGGCTTCCTGTGTGTTGCTTTCGGTTACTTCGTGGTTCTCAAAGTCTGTGTACTGCGGTTTTCGCCCGCTCGCGTACCCCGCGACCGGGCGTGTCGCACGCGCCCGGGGCACCGACCTCGTCGATGCGTCGTGGACATGCGAATTGGCCCGGCGGGCAGGCATGCTTACGAGTGGAACTACCGCAAGCGCCTTAGCCAGGCACGAGCGACCACAATACCCGCCCGCGGTGGCGCAGGTCAAAGCGCGTCAGAGCGGCCATCGTCCCAGGTGATGAGGTCCGCCCCGCGGACTCCGTCCGACCTCCCGTTAGCGGCCTTGGATGCTCTTCGCGCAAGCGCTCATCGCGCTTCCATGCCTGCCGCCAACCGAACCACCATGTCGGTGAAGACGGCGTCGGTGTCGATGCCGTCCATCACCCCGGTCATCTCGAGCAGCACGAATCCGTGCATTGCCGACCAGAACTCGAGGGCGGCGTAGAACGCGTTCTCGCCGTCGAGCCCGTAGGACCCCAACACGGCGATCACCGGTCCCGCTGCCGCTCGGGTCGCCTCGGTGTACTCGGGGTCGTCGCCGCCCAAGGGCATCCGCGTAAACGCCGAATACCGGCCGGGATGGTGATGGGCGTAGCTGCGGTAGGCGCTGGCCATGCTGACCACCGCGTCGTCGCGGGTGCGCCCGTGGCCGACCGTGTTGAGCATCCCGATGATGTCCCCGATCACCCGCATCCGCACGGTGCGGCGCAGATCATCGAGGCTGTGTACGTGGTTGTACAGCGATGGACCCTTGGTGCCGAGCTGCATGGCCAGCGCGTTGATGGTCAGCGCGTCCCAACCCTCGCGGTCCAGAAAGGTCAGCGCGGCGTTGACGATGGCGTCCCGGCTGAGTTTGGTCCCGCGCGCCGCAGTTCGCCGGGCGGCTCCGCCGAGCGGCGGATCCGGCCGAGCTGCCATGTGGTCGGTCCCTCCGGGGTCGTCGTCCGCAATTTGGGATAGCGAATGACTCTAACCCCTCGAGCCAGGGCGGTGTCAGTTCACGCGATCCTGGCTGAACTGCGCGAGTTGCTCGGTGATCGAGCACAGGTCGGGCAACATCGCGGGATTGACCGTCTGGATCGACCAGGTGATGACGTCGTTGCCCTTGGCCACGTAGACGCTGCACGCGTTCTCGTCGTAGGCCTTGAAACCCTTGTTGCCGTCGATCGAGAGTTCGGTCAGCGTGCGGCCCACCTTCTCTTCGAGGGAGCGTTCGGTGTCGAGATCGCTCCCGCGGTACCACCACGTCGAAATGCCCATGCCCAACCCGAAGCTGCCGATCGCGGTGTTCTCCTGCCAGAAGCAACCCGCGTCGCTGACGACGACCTTGGTGTACAACGCGGAGCCGACCGCCTTGGTCACGTCCGCGTCGCTGACGCCGCCACAGTCGGCGGCCTGGAAGACGGACGCGGGCGTGGACGGTTCCGCCGGCACGCGCTGAAGGGGCCCCCCACACCCGGTCAATGCGGTCGCCGCGGTCATGGCCACGACGATCCCGCGCAGGAGTGCACTCACCCTGGCCATCACATGTCCGCCGACAACGTCGCGGACAGCAGCTTCTCGGCGGCCTCACATGGATCCTGTCCGTTCTGGGGCCGGAACTGCACCCACCAGGCCAGCACGCCGGATCCCGCAGCCGCGGTGGCAGAGCAGGCCGTCAGGTTCTCCGGCCGTTGCACGAGGAACGCCGGGTGGCGCGCGACTTCCTTGTCCGTGATCCGGCTCCCGCGCTGTTCGGCCAGTGCGCGTTCACGTTCGAAGCTGCCCGTGTCGAACCACGAGAAGACGACGTCGACGAGGCCGCCGCTCGGCGTGCCGAGCACGTACTGGCAGACCGCACCGCTGTACGGACGCACGATGCTGTCGGCACTCAGAAGGTCCCTGATGCTGTCGTCGAGCAACAGACCGCAACGGTCGTCGACATAGCCGTAGCTGCGCTCGGGGTCGGGCACCGCGGGGCGTGCTCTTTGCGCGCTGCCGTCGACGGATTGCGTGCATCCGGCGGCGGCCACCGCCGCAGTGACCGCCACGAACTTCCAGGCAAAGGGCCGTTTGAACCGCCGACTCATCGCTGCCCACGCTACCCAGGGCCCCCACGGCGAGCGACCGATTGGACTGTGAGGAGGCGCCCGGGTGGCGAACCGTGCCCTCGGCGCCCTCTGCAACGTAGGCTTCTTCGATCGAGGTCGACTGGGCCGCCGGACCCATGGACGCGAAGGGGACCGTCGTGAGGTGGAGGGCGTTGGGCACGTCGCTGGCGGCGTGCGTACTCACGGTGGCCGCGACGTTGGCCGTCGGTATGCCGGTGGCCCAGGCCAAGAACGGCGACACCCACGTCACCGGTCAAGGAATCATCCAGACCCTGGACTGCAATGAGTCCACCTTGATCGTGACGGGGACGGGAAACTACGTCACGGCGAAGGGAAGCTGCTGGGGCATAGCGGTTCAGGGGTCGTCCAACATCGTCATCGCCGACAACGTCGTCAACGACATCGTGGTGTACGGATACGACCAGACGGTGTTGTTCCACAACGGCGAACCCTCGCTATGGGACCGCGGCCGCGAACTCGGAATGACCAACCGGATCGACCGGGTTCCCGAGTAGTCTGGGCGCGGCGTCCAGTGACGCCGTCGCAGACGAAATGAGTACTCATGCGCGCGCACCCTCGTGGAGTGATCGCGACCATCTGCGTCAGCGGTGTGCTGCTCGGCCTGACCGGGTGCGGCTCCGGCGACGAGGCTGAATCGCCGACGGCGACCGCAGGCCCGTCGGGTGCGCAGGTCGAGATCGGCAACACCATCAACTACGGATCCTTCGGGACGACGGCCGACATCGACTGCGCCGACGGCAAGTCGCTGACCATCGGCGGCTCCAACAACACGTTGACGGTGACGGGGACGTGCGGCTCGGTCAACATCGGAGGCGCCGACAACAAGGTCACGCTGGACACCGTCAAGACGGACATCACCACCGTCGGGCTCAACAACACCGTCGTTTATCGCAACGGTGACCCGAAGATCACTGACGTCGGCAAGAACAACACGGTCAAGAAGGGCTGACGCAATCGGATTTCACTCGCTTGCGCCGTGCCTGCCCGCACCGTCGGCGAATCTCTTTGCCCCCGCCAGGGATTCGGCGGCCACCCGGGACAGACTGGCGAACTCGACGTCGATCGCCTCCGCTTCGGACAACCCCCACTGACCCATCATCGACAGCCGGTCGGAGCGCAGGCATTGCTGCGGCAGCGCGGCGAGCTCGGCCGCGAGCTCCTCGGCGGCCTGGCGCGCGTGCCCCTTCGGCACCACGCGGTTGGCGAGACCCATGGCGAGCGCCTCCTGCGCTTCGACCGCCCGGCCGGTGAGGATCAGATCCATTGCGCGACTGTGTCCGATGAGCCGCGGCAGCCGCACCGTGCCACCGTCGATCAGCGGCACGCCCCAGCGCCTGCAGAAGACCCCGAACACGGCGTCCTCCTCGACGACGCGCATGTCGCACCACAACGCCAACTCGATCCCGCCGGCCACCGCGTACCCGCTGACCGCGGCGATCACCGGTTTGGACAACACCATTCGCGTCGGCCCCATCGGGCCGGGGCCGGTGCGGTGCGCGGGGTTCATGTCCGGGGTGCCGAACGCCTTGAGATCGGCTCCGGCGCAGAAGGTCCCGTTGTCACCCCACAGGACCGCCACGGATGCCGAGTCGTCCCTGTCGAACTCGTCGAAGGCCGCGACCAACTCCGCGGCCGCGGGACCGTTGACGGCGTTGCGCGCCGCTGGGCGGTCCATGATCACCGTGGTGACGGGCCCGTTGCGCTCGACCCGCACTCCACCCTTGCTGTTCGTCACTTGGCCTCCATCAACTCGGTATCGTCGCGCCGCGCGACCAGTTCCGCGGCGAAGTCGTAATAGGCCCGGCGCAGGTCCGCCCCCGGCCAGGGCTCAGGGAGCAACTCGTCGGGCAGCACCGGATCGGTGCGCAGGTGACGCACGGCGGCGGCTGCTGCGACGAAACGGCCGGGAATGTCGGTGGCACTTGCCATGTCGTCCAAGAGTCGATGGCCGGTCGCCGCCCAGGCCGACAGGTCCCACAACCGCGCGGCGAGCCCGACCGGATCGTCGTCGCGGGCACTCAGTACGCGCAGACGCTCGCCGACCTCGGCGGTCAACACCAGTTCGAGGTTGGCGGGGCGCATCCACACGCCCTCGCGTAACTCACCGAACCTCTTGTCGTGCAGTGTCGTTCGCAGGGAAGCGCGGCTGCGCGCGTCGACGCCCACACTGGTGATCACCAGCGTCGTCCACGTGCCGTCCCAGTGGCGCAGTGGCGGATCGAGTGCGTCGTCCTGACGTCGCTGGCGGGCGAGCAGACGGTCGGAGAGCCGGTAGCCGTCTGCGGACCGGACCAGATCCCCGGCTCCCACCATGCGGGTCAGCGCAACGCGAAGCGTGGGCTCGCGGATGTCGAAATCAGCAGTGAGCCTTACCAACTCGCCGGCCGACGCCCACGCGGGATGGGCGCCCAGCAGAACGCTCAGCACGACCGACCGTGCCGTCATCCGAGCGAGCGCGCGCCTACTTCCCGGGTCGCTCCGCTCCTGCCCTCCGCCCCGCACCGGCTACACCCCGGACGTCTTGCGGCCCGCGTCGCCGAAGGGCTCGTCGCGGCCCTTCACCGCATCTCGGAAGCCGTGTGCCCGGGCATCGGCGACGAACGCGTGACCCTCGGGGGTATGACGCGCGACGCCGTCGAAGACGGTGCTGACCATCCGGCTGGTGGCGATCCCCTGGTTCAACAACGCGGTGTTGAGTGCCAGCTTCGCCATGATCAGCTGGTTGACCGGCATCGCTGCGATGCGTTCGACGAGGCGTTCGGTCCGCTCGTCAAGGTCGGCCGGATCGGGGGCCTCCACGGCCAATCCCCATTCGGCCGCCTGGGCTCCGCTGATGCAATCCCCGGTGAACAGAAGGCGTTTGGCGCGTTGGTCGCCGAGCCGGTGAGCCCAGAGCCCGGCGGCGGGCACGCCCCACACCCGCATCGGCGGATACCCGATTTTGGCGTCTGACGCCGCGATCACCTGGTCGGCGTGCAGGGCGATGTCGGTGCCACCCGCGACGCAGTAGCCGTGGATCTTCACCACGGTCGGTTTGTCGGCATGCATCAGGCTGGCGAAGCCGCGGACGAACCGGCTCATCATCTGGTAGTCGATCATCGGGTCCCACGGCTGATCCGGCAGATGGTTGACGGCCTGGGTCTTGCCCGACAGCACGGTGTCGCGGTAGGGGCTGCCGCCGCCCGCCGATGAGGAGCCCTCGGCGTACGCGGACAGGTCGAACCCCGCACAGAACCCCTCGCCCCGCCCGGACACCAGGATGACGTGGACGTTCGGGTCGAGGTCGGCGCGCTCGACGAGCGCCGACAACTCCAGAGGCGTGTCGGCGACGATCGCGTTGCCCTTTTCGGGGCGGTTGAACGTGATTCGGGCAACCCGGCCAGTGACCTCGTACGTCATGGTCTTCAGGTCGTCGAAGTCGACCGGCCTGATCGCGTGCGTCATGCGCGCTCCACCCCTGCATTTGTGTCGTTTGTTGGGTCCAAACGCGAGACATCGCCCCAACGAACGACACAAATGGTGATCCCGCTGGGTCGCAGTTTCGTCACCCCTTCACCAGTGCCCGCTCGATGATCGGCCCGAGGTCGATCCCCGTGGGCAGCGTGCCGAACGCCCCGCCCCACTGGCCGCCCAATCGACTGGCCAGGAACGCCTCGGCGACGGCAGGGTGCCCGAACCGCACGAGCAGCGAGCCTTGCAGTGCCAGAGAGATGTCCTCGGCGATCTTGCGGGCCCGGTACTGGATGGTCACAGGGTCTTCTGCGGCACCGAGCGTCAGACGAAGGGCGCCGACGTGCGAGTCGAGTCGGGGGTCGTGGCCTTCGGTCTTGCCGAGCTCGTCGAACAACACGTCGACGCATTCGGGCCGGGTTGCCATGGCCCGCAACGTGTCCAGCGCACTGACGTTCCCCGAGCCCTCCCATATGCCCATCAGCGGCGCCTCGCGGTAGAGCCGCGGCATACCGGACTCCTCGACGTAGCCGTTGCCACCCAGGCACTCCATCGCCTCTGCGGCGTGCGGTGTGGCGCGCTTGCACACCCAGTACTTGCCTGCGGCAAGCCCGATGCGGCGCAACAGCGTCTCGCGTTCGTCGCCACGCACCGCGCTGTCCGTGGCCCCGGCCATCCGCATCGCGAGCATGGTCGCGGCCTCGGCCTCGACGGCGAGATCGGCCAATACGTTGCGCATCAGCGGCTGGTCGATCAGGTACGCGCCGAACGCCTTTCGATGCTGGGCGTGATGGATGGCACGAGTGAGCCCGCTGCGCATACTGGTCGCGCTGCCCAGCGTGCAGTCGAGCCGGGTGAGGTTCACCATCTCGATGATGGTGGACACGCCGCGACCCTCCTCGCCCACCAACCACGCTGTGGCACCGTCGTATTCGACTTCGCTGGAGGCGTTCGCATGGTTCCCGAGTTTGTCCTTGAGCCGCTGCAGGAACATTCGGTTGCGGGTGCCGTCGGGCAGCACACGCGGCAGGAAGAAGCAGCTCAACCCGCCCGGCGCCTGCGCAAGCACCAGGAACACGTCGCACATGGGCGCTGAGGTGAACCACTTGTGTCCCGTGAGCCGGTAGCTGCCATCCGTGTTCGGCGTGGCGTCCGTGGTTCCGGCGCGGACGTCGGAACCACCTTGCTTCTCCGTCATCGACATGCCCGCGGTGATTCCCGCCTTCGTGGTGGGCACCTTGAGTTCGGGGTCGTAGGTCCGGCTGGTCAGCAACGGCTCGTAGACGGCGGCGAGCTCTGGGTTGAAGCGCAGCGCGGGGACGACGGCGTAGGTCATCGAGATCGGGCAGATGTGACCGGGCTCGGGAGTCCACACCGAGGTCTTGGCCGCCCGCACCACGTGTGCGCCGGCGCGGTCGTCGGCCCATGGTGCCCCGTGCAGGCCAGCGCCCACCGCGACCGTCATGAGTTCGTGGTACGCGGGGTCGTACTCGACCTCGTCGACGCGGTGTCCGTAGCGGTCGTGAGTGCGCAGGATCGGTTGATTGCGGTCGGCCAGCTCACCCCAGCGCTGCGCCTGGGCGCCGCCGGAGCGGGCGCCCAACTCGGTGACTTCGTCGACACCCCACTCGCCGCCTTCGCGGATCAGCGCCTCGACGAGGACGGGTGAGGTGGCGGGGTTGTAGTTCTCCAGTGGTGGAACCTGGTTGGTGACGACGTGCGTGTCCGACATTCCTCCACTGTTACATTTTCACGACAGTCGCACAAGAGTCGTAATGCGACGACGCCGGGTCCGATCCGCGACGTCGAGACCGCGAGGTGTTCGTGGCGTTGTCGGGTTCAACCACGCCCGCATTCGCCGACGGTGGCCCGACGGGGCGGCTCGGCCCCGGCGAAGTCGTCAGGCTGGCTGCTCGGGCCCGGACCGGCTAGACCGTCATCGACAGTCTGTGCGAAGTTTGCGTCACTGGCGGCTTGCGAGCGCGCTCGCCACGCGTGGAAACGGTTGATGGCGAGCATGACTCCTGCGGCGAACGCCCATCCGAGCAGGATGTCGACCACGTAGTGCTCGGCCGTGTACACCAGCGTGAACGCCATGACGAGCACGTAGGCGACCAGCAGCGGCCGCCACTTGCGGTGCACGCGGTGCCACAGGAACGCGGTGATCGCCGCCGACATCCCGGCGTGCAGCGATGGGATGGCCGCGACGAGGTTCACGTTGGCTTGACCCTGGTCGATCAGCGCGCTGGCCGTGTGCAGGTGCAACTTGCCCCACCCGCGCGTGACGATGCGCTCGACCCACGCGTTGGCGCCGTCCTGGTTGGTGTGCATGGCGCCGAGAAGGCCGCCGTCGGGCACTCCACGGGCGGAACGGAACATGCACCGTGGCCCCGACGGCCCGTCCGCGACATCGCCTGCGGCGCAGCGCGCGGCCGCCCACGGAGGTGCGGCGGGCACCAAGGCGTAGATCACCAACGCCGCGAACGACAGTCCGACGAACAACTGGACGAACCGCTTCCACTCGTCGCGATTGCGTAGCCACAGCACGCCGGCGATGACGTACGGAACGATGAAGAACGACATGTAGACGGTGCTGATGACGACTTCCCACCACGGCGCCTGGGGCAGTTTGAGGCGCTCCTGCAGCCACACCGTCGGCATCGTCCCGAAGAACATCCACCGATCGGCATCGGCCGGCCAGTGCCACAGCGTCGGGCGGCCCATCAGATCGGCCGCTCCCCGACTCTGGTCATAGGCCAGCAGCACCAGCGCGAACGGCAGCCAGTCGCGGATCACGTAGAACATGCGCCGGCCCCGGCCGATGCTCGCCGCGAGCAGTCCGGTGCTGATGTAGAGCAGCAGGAGCTCGCGATTGAAGGCGAAGCCGTCGGTGGCGGTGCGGTAGACGACCACTGCCGCCCAGACCGCGATTGCGATCCACCGCGCGATGACGAGCCACCGCACGCTCGACACTCGCACCTGGTCGGGAGGCGCTACCGCAATTGGCGCGTCGTCGACCGTGGACACCCACGTCAGCGTAGTTCACCAGCGCGTAACCGACGGTTGGGTGCGCGTTCAGTAATCGAATCGTGCTCAGTCGACGTGTTCGCGCAGGAACGCGATGTCGTCCTTGCGGCCCTCCTCGGAGGTTTCGCAGATCACCGGAGCGTTGGCGGCTGTCACGACCGCGACCAGCAGCTGGGGGTCGATCTGGCCGGTGCCGAAGTTCGCGTGACGGTCGGCCCCCGAGCCCGCGGCGTCGCGTGAGTCGTTGCAGTGCACCAGGTCGATGCGCCCGGTTATCGACTTGATGCGCTCGACCGCATCGATCAGGGCCTCGCCCGCCGCCCAGGCGTGACAGGTATCGAGGCAGAATCCGATGCCCTTGTCGCCGATGTGGTCCCACAATCGGGCGATGGTGTCGAAGTGGCGGGCCATGGCATGGTCGCCACCCGCGGTGTTCTCCAGGTACACCGGGACGTCGGTCTGGAGGCTGTCGAGTGCCTTGACCCAGCGCTCGAACCCGGCCTCCATGTCGTTGTCGTCGGCGTGGCCGCCGTGCACGATGACTGCCGTGGCGCCGATCTCGCCGGCCGCGTCACAGGTGTCCTGCAGGATCTTGCGCGACGGGATCCGGACCCGGTTGTTGGCCGACGCGACGTTGATCAGATACGGCGCATGCACGTAGAGCGGAACCGCCGACGACCGCAGCACGTCGGCGTCCTCACGCGGCTTGGGCTTCTTCCAACTCTGCGGATCCCCCAGGAAGAATTGCACTACGTCGGCACCGTCGGCCTGCGCTGCGGCCAAGGGGTCGACCCGATCGACATGCGAACCAATGAGCACGGCCCCAGTCTAGGTAAGCCGTCCGACGGGTTCGGCCACGCGTCGGTGAACCCCGCGACACCCGATTGCGTGTCTGGAAGTAGAAGGAGCGTGCCAATGAGCGTTGTTGCTGCAGTCCACGGAGAACTACCGCCCCGCCGCTACACCGATGGCTGCCCCATCCGAATTACGTGGTGGTCGTCGCCGAGGGCATCGCGCTGGTCTTCATGACGCGCAACGCGGCGCTGCCGAGGACGCGGATCAAGGTCGAGGACAGTGCATTCGCGAGTCCGACGTGATCGACCTGCTCGTCGGTGGAGGCGGACCTGCCGGTTTGGCCACGGCGCTGTACGCAGCGCGGGCCGGGCTGGAGGTGGTCGTCGTCGAACGTCGGCCCGGCGTGCTCGACAAGGCCTGCGGTGAAGGCATGATGCCGCACACCATCGCGCACCTCGACCGGCTCGGCGTCGCCGTGCATGGATGGCCGCTGCGTGGCATCAGCTACCTCGACGCCCATCGGCGGGTCGATGCGACGTTTCGGGCGGGCGTCGGCCGCGGCGTTCGCAGGACGGTGCTGCACGCGGCACTGTCGGACGCAGCGCAGGCGGCGGGCGTGAAGTTCGTCCAAGGTGACGTCGGCGAGCTCGCCCAGGATGCGGAATCGGTACGCGCAGGCCAGTTTCGCGCCAGATACGTGGCTGCGGCCGACGGCCTGCACTCCCCCATTCGCAAGGCGATGGGACTTGCCCAGCCAAGTGGGGGCCCGCGGCGGTGGGGCATCCGTCGCCACGTTCAGATGGCCCCATGGACCGACTCCGTGGAGGTTCATTGGGCGCCGGGCGCCGAGGCGTACGTGACACCCGTGGCCGACGGCTGCGTGGGGATCGCGATCCTGTCCGCGGGCCGTGGCGGCTTCGACCGCCACTTCGACGAATTCCCCGAACTCCGGGACCGGGCAAGCGGTCACGCACACGGTCAGGACCGTGCCGCCGGACCGCTGTGGCAAGGCGTTCGCACCCGCGCGGCGGGACGGGTGCTCCTCGTCGGCGACGCCGCCGGCTACATCGACGCCCTGACGGGCGAGGGGCTGGGGCTGGCGTTCGGTGCAGCCGAACTTCTGGTGGACTGCGTGGTGCGCGACCAGCCCGGTGAGTACGACCGCCGGTGGCGCAGGCTGACCCGTCGCTACCGCGCGTTGACGGCGGGCCTGGTGCGAGCCGCCGCCAGTCCAACGGTCCGGTCGCGCATCGTCCCGGCGGCGGCGGCGCTGCCGCGCGTCTTCGCCGGTGCGGTCAACCAGCTGGCCTACTGACGTCTTTGTGTCGTTTGTTGCGACGAAACGCCAGTGAACGCCGCAACAAACGACACGAGCGAGCGACGAAAAGACCCCCGGGACTTGGTGTCCCGAGGGTCTTTTCGTCTTTCGAACTAGCGGTAGTCGCTGAATCCGTAGTCGTCCAACGGCACTGCGGCACCAGATGCCTGACCGAAGTCCGGGCTGTAGTACTGATCCTCGTAGGACGGGATCGTGTACGCCGCGGCCCTGGCCTCTTCGGTGGGCTGCACCTGGATGTCGCGGTACCGGGCGATGCCGGTACCCGCCGGGATCAGCTTGCCGATGATCACGTTCTCCTTCAGACCGTTGAGCTTGTCGCTGCGGCAGTTGATCGCCGCATCGGTCAAGACTCGCGTGGTCTCCTGGAACGACGCCGCCGACAGCCACGAATCCGTGGCCAACGACGCCTTCGTGATGCCCATCAGCACCGGACGGCCGGCGGCGGGCTCGCCACCCTCGGCCACGACGCGACGGTTCTCGGCCTCGAACTCGGCACGCTCGGTCAGCGAGCCGGGCAGGAATTCCGTACTGCCCGAATCGATGACGGTGACGCGACGCAGCATCTGCCGGACGATCACCTCGATGTGCTTGTCGTGGATCGACACACCCTGAGCGCGGTAGACCTCCTGGACCTCCTTGACGAGGTGGATCTGCACCTCGCGGGGACCCTGGACGCGCAGCACCTCGTGCGGGTTGGCCGAGCCCTCCATGAGCTGCTGGCCGACCACGACGTGGTCGCCGTCCGACAGCAAGCGCTCGGAACCGTCGTCGTGCTTGAACACCTTGCGGCGCTGACGCTTCGAGAGCTTGTCGTAGACCACTTCCTCATCGCCGTCGTCGGGGACGATGGTGATCTTGTAGAAGCGCTCGCCCTCTTCGAGCCGCACCCGACCGGTGACGTCCGCGATCGGAGCGGTGTTGCGAGGCACGCGGGCCTCGAACAGCTCCTGCACGCGGGGCAGACCGCCGGTGATGTCCTCGCCGACGCCACCTTCCTGCTTGAAGGTACGCATGGTCAGCTGCGTGCCGGGCTCGCCGATGGACTGCGCGGCCACGATGCCGACCGCCTCGCCGATGTCGACGAGCTTGCCCGTCGCCATCGAACGGCCGTAGCACATCGCACACACGCCGGTACCCGTCGTGCAGGTGAGCACCGAGCGCACCTTGACCTCGATGATGCCCGCTGCCAACAGCGCATCGATCGCGGGATCGCCGATGTCGTGCCCACGCTCGACGACGACGTTGCCGTTGGCGTCGACCGCGTCACTGGCGAGGGTCCGCGCATAGGCCGCGGTCTCGATGTGCGGGTCGCGCACCAGGGAACCGTCGGGCTGCACCTCGGCGAGCGTGACGTTGACGCCGCGCTCCGTCTGGCAGTCGTGCTCGCGGACGATGACGTCCTGGCTGACGTCCACCAGACGACGGGTCAGGTAGCCCGAGTCGGCGGTACGCAATGCGGTGTCGGCCAAGCCCTTTCGAGCGCCGTGGGTGTTGATGAAGTACTCCAACACCGTCAGGCCCTCACGGAACGAGGACTTGATGGGCCGCGGGATGAACTCACCCTTCGGGTTCGTCACCAGGCCCTTCATGCCGGCCAGCGTTCGCGTCTGGTTGAACGTACCGGTCGCGCCCGAGTCGATCAGCGTGATGATCGGGTTGTCCTGCGGGTAGTGGGCCCGCAGCGCGTTACCGACCTCTTCGGTGGCGTCCTTCCAGATCGTCACCAGCGCGTCGGTGCGCTCCTCACGGGTCAAACCGCCACGCTGGTACTTCTTCTCGATGACGTCGGCCTTCTCTTCGTAGGCATCGAGGATCTCCTGCTTGCGCGGGGGAACCAGCACGTCCGCCATCGACACGGTGACACCCGAGCGCGTGGCCCAGTGGAAGCCGGCGTCCTTGAGCTTGTCGACGGTCTGCGCCACGACGATCATCGGGTAGCGCTCGGCGAGATCGTTGATGATCGACGCCTGCACCTTCTTGTGCATCTGCTTGTTGACGAAGGCATAGCCCTTCGGCAGCAGCTCGTTGAAGAGCACGCGACCCAGAGTGGTCTCCGCCGTCCACGCATCGCCCGGCTTCCAACCCTCGTCACCGAAGAGTTCGGCCTCGAACTCGGCGGGCGGACGCAGCTGCGTCAGCCGGATCTTGATCCGGGCCCGCACCGACAGCGCACCGCGGTCGTAGGCCATGATCGCCTCGGCGGGTGAGCTGTACACGCCCGACTCCGGCTGATCCTTGGCCGCGGGGACGTATTCGCCTGTGTCGCCCTCGACCTCGGTGGTCAGGAAGTACAGACCGGTCACCATGTCCAGACGCGGCATGGCCAGCGGCCGGCCCGACGCCGGGGACAGGATGTTGTTCGACGACAGCATCAGGATGCGTGCCTCGGCCTGTGCCTCGGCGCTCAGCGGCAGGTGGACTGCCATCTGGTCGCCGTCGAAGTCGGCGTTGAACGCCTCGCAGACCAGCGGGTGCAGCTGGATCGCCTTGCCTTCCACCAGCTGCGGCTCGAAGGCCTGGATGCCCAGGCGGTGAAGGGTTGGTGCGCGGTTCAGCAGCACGGGGTGCTCGGAGATGACCTCTTCGAGGACGTCCCACACCTGCGGGCGCTGACGCTCGACCATCCGCTTGGCGGACTTGATGTTCTGCGCGTGGTTGAGGTCGACCAGTCGCTTCATCACGAACGGCTTGAACAGTTCGAGCGCCATCAGCTTCGGCAGACCGCACTGGTGCAGCTTGAGCTGCGGACCGACGACGATGACCGAACGGCCCGAGTAGTCGACACGCTTGCCGAGCAGGTTCTGACGGAACCGACCCTGCTTGCCCTTGAGCAGATCCGACAGCGACTTGAGCGGACGGTTGCCCGGCCCGGTCACGGGCCGGCCGCGACGTCCGTTGTCGAACAGCGCGTCCACCGACTCCTGCAGCATCCGCTTCTCGTTGTTGACGATGATCTCGGGTGCACCGAGGTCGATCAGCCTCTTGAGGCGGTTGTTGCGGTTGATCACGCGGCGGTAGAGGTCGTTCAGGTCGGAGGTCGCGAAGCGGCCACCGTCGAGCTGAACCATCGGCCGCAGCTCCGGCGGGATCACCGGAACCGCGTCGAGCACCATGCCGAGCGGCGAGTTGCTGTTCGACTGGAACGCCGCAACCACCTTCAGGCGCTTGAGCGCACGCAGCTTCTTCTGACCCTTGCCGTTCTTGATGGTGTCGCGCAGCGACTCGGCCTCGGCGTCGATGTCGAAGTTCTCGATGAGCTTCTTGATGGACTCCGCGCCCATCGCGCCCTCGAAGTACTCGCCGTAGCGGTCGATCAGCTCGCGGTAGAGCACCTCGTCGACGATGAGCTGCTTGGGAGCTAGCTTGGAGAACGTCGTCCAGATCTCGTCGAGCCGGTCGAGTTCGCGCTGCGACCGGTCGCGGAGCTGACGCATCTCACGCTCGCCACCGTCGCGCACCTTGCGGCGCACGTCGGCCTTGGCGCCCTCCTTCTCGAGCTCGGCCAGGTCGGCCTCGAGCTTCTGGGAGCGCTCGGCCAGGTCGAGGTCACGCTGATCCTCGACGGCCTTCTTCTCGACGACCATCTCGGCCTCGAGCGTGGAAAGCTCGTTGTGCCGCATCTCGGTGTCGACCGCGGTGATGACGTAGGCGGCGAAGTAGATGATCTTCTCGAGATCCTTCGGCGCCAGGTCCAGCAGATATCCCAAGCGCGACGGGACGCCCTTGAAGTACCAGATGTGCGTGACGGGCGCGGCCAGTTCGATGTGGCCCATCCGCTCACGACGCACCTTGGCGCGAGTTACCTCGACGCCGCAGCGCTCGCAGACGATGCCCTTGAAGCGGACGCGCTTGTACTTGCCGCAGTAGCACTCCCAGTCGCGAGTCGGTCCGAAGATCTTCTCGCAGAAGAGGCCATCCTTCTCCGGCTTCAGTGTGCGGTAGTTGATGGTCTCCGGCTTCTTGACCTCGCCGAAGGACCATGTGCGGATGTCGTCCGCGGTGGCCAGGCCGATGCGGAGTTCATCGAAGAAGTTGACGTCGAGCACGTAACTCCCTTTCCCCTTGCGGGCTTTCGAAACTAATGATTACTAGGCCAAGTCTTCGACGGACGGAGACTCGTTGCGGGACAAGTTGATTCCCAGGTTCGCAGCTGCGCGCTCCAGGTCCTCGTCGTCGCTGTCGCGCATTTCGATGCGCTGACCCTCGGATGACAGCACCTCGACGTTGAGGCACAGCGACTGAAGCTCCTTGAGCAACACCTTGAACGACTCCGGAATACCGGGTTCGGGGATGTTCTCGCCCTTGACGATCGCCTCGTACACCTTGACCCGGCCGACGGTGTCGTCGGACTTGATGGTCAAGAGTTCCTGCAGCGTGTACGCCGCGCCGTAGGCCTGCATGGCCCAGCACTCCATCTCGCCGAACCGCTGGCCACCGAACTGCGCCTTACCGCCCAGCGGCTGCTGGGTGATCATCGAGTACGGGCCGGTGGAACGGGCGTGGATCTTGTCGTCCACCAAGTGGTGCAGCTTCAGGATGTACATGTAGCCGACCGTCACCGGGTACGGGAACGGTTCGCCACTGCGGCCGTCGTACAGCACCGCCTTGCCGTCCGCATCGACGATGACGTCGCCGTCGCGGTTGGGCAGCGTCGAACCCAGCAGACCCTGCAACTCCTCCTCGCGCGCGCCGTCGAACACCGGCGTGGACACGATGCTGTTCGGCTCGGCCGACAGCAGGCCCTCGGGCAGGTTGGCGGCCCATTCGGGCGTACCACCGGCCACGTCGATGTTCCAGCCGGCCTTGGCGACCCAGCCCAAGTGCGTCTCGAGGATCTGGCCGATGTTCATCCGTCGCGGCACACCGTGCGTGTTCAGGATGATGTCGACCGGGGTGCCGTCCGGAAGGAACGGCATGTCCTCGACGGGCAGGATCTTGCCGATGACGCCCTTGTTGCCGTGACGCCCGGCCAGCTTGTCGCCATCGGAGATCTTGCGCTTCTGCGCCACGTACACGCGCACCAGCTCGTTGACCCCGGCGGGCAGCTCGTCGTCGTCTTCGCGGGAGAACACCCGGATTCCGATGACCTTGCCGGACTCGCCGTGCGGCACCTTCAGGGAGGTGTCGCGGACCTCGCGGGCCTTCTCGCCGAAGATGGCGCGCAGCAGGCGCTCCTCCGGGGTCAGCTCGGTCTCGCCCTTCGGGGTGACCTTGCCGACCAGGATGTCGCCGTCGCGGACCTCGGCGCCGATGCGGACGATGCCGCGCTCGTCGAGATCAGCCAGCACCTCGTCGGAGACGTTCGGGATGTCCCGGGTGATCTCCTCGGCGCCCAGCTTGGTGTCGCGCGCGTCGATCTCGTGCTCCTCGATGTGGATCGAGGTGAGCACGTCCTCCTCCACGAGCCGCTGGCTCAGGATGATGGCGTCCTCGTAGTTGTGACCCTCCCACGGCATGACGGCGACGAGCAGGTTCTTGCCCAGTGCCATCTCACCGTTCTCGGTGCACGGACCGTCGGCGATGACCTGACCGGCCTCGACACGCTGCCCGGCATCCACGATCGGGCGCTGGTTGGCGCACGTGCCGTGGTTGGAGCGGGCGAACTTGCGCATCCGGTAGGTGTGCCTGCTGCCGTCGTCGGCCATCACGGTGATGTAGTCGGCCGAGACCTCCTCGATCACACCGGTCTTGTCGGCCACGACGACGTCACCGGCGTCGATCGCGGCACGCAACTCCATGCCGGTACCGACGAGCGGGGCTTCGCTGCGCACCAGCGGAACCGCCTGGCGCTGCATGTTGGCGCCCATGAGTGCGCGGTTGGCGTCGTCGTGCTCGAGGAACGGGATCATGGCCGTCGCGACCGACACCATCTGGCGCGGCGAGACGTCCATGTAGTCGACCTCGTCGCTCGACACGTACTCGACCTCGTCGCCCTTGTCGCCCTTGCGGCGAACCAGCACGCGCGGCTCGGTGAACTTGCCGTCGTTGTCGGTCGGCGAGTTGGCCTGCGCCACGACGTGGCGGTCCTCCTCGTCGGCCGTCAGGTAGTGGATCTCGTCGGTGACGACACCCTTGACCACCTTGCGGTACGGCGTCTCGATGAAGCCGAACGGGTTCACCCGCGCGTACACCGACAGCGAGCCGATCAGACCGATGTTCGGGCCTTCCGGCGTCTCGATCGGGCACATGCGGCCGTAGTGGCTGGGGTGCACGTCGCGGACCTCGAGGCCGGCACGCTCACGGGACAGACCGCCCGGGCCCAGCGCCGACAGGCGGCGCTTATGGGTGAGGCCCGACAGCGGGTTGTTCTGGTCCATGAACTGGCTCAGCTGGCTGGTGCCGAAGAATTCCTTGATCGCCGCCACGACGGGACGGATGTTGATCAGGGTCTGCGGCGTGATCGCCTCGACGTCCTGGGTGGTCATGCGCTCGCGCACGACGCGCTCCATGCGCGACAGGCCGACGCGGATCTGATTCTGGATCAGTTCGCCGACAGTGCGCAGACGACGGTTGCCGAAGTGGTCGATGTCGTCGACCTCGACGGGCACCTCGACGCCGCCGGGGGCGGTCATCGACTTCTCGCCGTCATGCAGCCGCACCAGGTACTCGATGGTGGCGACGATGTCCTCTTCGGCCAGCGTCGAGCTGGTGATCGGCTCGCCCGCGTGCAGGCCGAGCTTCTTGTTCACCTTGTAGCGGCCGACACGGGCCAGGTCGTAGCGCTTCTCCTTGAAGAACAGGTTCTCCAGCAGGGTCTGCGCGGACTCCTTGGTCGGAGGCTCGCCCGGGCGCAGCTTCCGGTAGATGTCCAGCAGCGCCTCGTCGGTGCCTGCGGTGTTGTCCTTCTCCAGCGTCGACATCATGATCTCGGAGAAGCCGAACCGCTCGACGATCTGCTCGTTGGTCCAGCCGAGCGCCTTCAGCAGCACGGTGACCGGCTGACGACGCTTGCGGTCGATGCGGACGCCGACGGTGTCGCGCTTGTCGACGTCGAACTCCAGCCACGCGCCACGGCCGGGGATCACCTTGACGCTGTGCAGCGTCTTCTCGGTGGACTTGTCGATGTTCTCGTCGAAGTACACACCGGGCGAACGGACGAGCTGCGACACGACGACGCGCTCGGTTCCGTTGATGATGAAGGTGCCCTTCTCAGTCATCATCGGGAAGTCGCCCATGAAGACCGTCTGGCTCTTGATCTCGCCGGTGGTGTTGTTGATGAACTCGGCCGTGACGAACAGCGGGGCCGCGTACGTCATGTCCTTGTCTTTGCACTCGTCGACCGGCGCCTTCACCTCGTCGAAGCGCGGATCCGAGAACGACAGCGACAGCGTGCCCGCGAAGTCCTCGATCGGCGACAGCTCGGCGAGGACCTCTTCGAGGCCGCCCGTGGGGTTGACGTCACCACGGTCGAGCGCCCGCTGACGCCAACGATCCGAACCGATGAGCCACTGGAACGAGTCGGTCTGCACGTCGAGCAGCCCCGGAACCTCGAGCGGTTCGCGGAGCTTGGCGAAGGAGACTCTGTTGGGTGCTCCCGGAACGGGGTTGTTGGTATCTACTGACTTGATCTGGCGGGAGACTGCCAAGATGCGTCCTTCCAGCACCTCATGCGACCATCGGGTGCCAGCTGGGCCGGTCCTCGTGCCGCGATATCTGCGTCGGTTCGGCTGGCGTTCTCGAGACCGAACCTCCGCACACACGGCACACACGACTAGGTCACTGAGCAGAACTCAGGCTAGGACCACGGTGTCAAGTGCGGGTGAGGTGGGCAGGATGCAGCCAGCGCAACGTCCAACAATAGCGCAGGACGGCGCATTCCTCAACTACCGCATGCGAAAGCAACCAAGGCGCTGGCTGGCGTCCTCAAACCGTGCATACATGCTGCCCAACAGATTGGACCGTTTGCCTCCGTCCGTCAAGAGATAGCGCCGCGATTTGTGTGGAGTTTTCCGTCGACGGGCCGCCGTACGCGCTCGGCACGTCGCCCGGGTCGGCCGCGCACGTGGCGGAGTCCGCGTTCCCGAACGCGACGAGGAACGTCTTGAGGTTCGCCTCCACGTTCTGCGGCACGGAGAAGCTGGTGCCGACGTACACGATCCAGTGGATCAACGGATTCGACGTCTGGAACGCATCCGAGTGCAGGCCGCCGATCGACTGGACGCCGTTGCAGCGATCTGGCCGCGCGGCATCGATATCGGCGTTCAGTTGTCCGTAGCCGTCCCAAAAGCTCAGTGCCGCAACAATGTTCAGTAACGACGCAAGCCGCCGCGCCTGCTCCTCGGCCACCGTCGACGACTCGTCCCTCACCTCGGACCTGCCGACGGGGCCGAGGGCGCTAGACCGCGATCGTGCTCTGGGCTGCGGCGGGCTGCCGGGTCGGGATGATCCATCGCTTGACGCCCTTCACCGACGCCCGTCCCAGCAGTTCCTGGTACAGCTGGTCGGACACGGTGCGGGTACGGCTGAGCAGGAACCCCGAGAGTCCGTTCGGGTCGCTGACGATGGCCCAGCTGTAGTCGGGGGCCAGGTCGACGATCCAGTAGTTCCCGGGCGGGCTGGCCGACGGCGGCCCGAAGAAGGTCACGTTCAACTTGTTGTTGGCGGCGTCGAGGGGCACCGCGGTGCCGAAGATGCGGGACTCCGGCCCGTTGTTGAAGAAGTAGTTGCCCGAGTTCTCGACACCGATGGTTCCGTCGCCGTTGTCGGTGTACACCGCCGTGGTGTTCACCAGCCCGATCGAGAAGAACTGCCGCACGCTGCCCACCTCGTACCAAGTGCCGAGGTACTCGTTCACGTCGACGACCGGTGGCGGCCCGAGCACGACCCCGGCGGCCTGCCCCAGCACGATGTATTGGTCGGGGTCCCCGTAGGTCCCGTATACGCCGTTGGTCGGCCCGAGGCCGGCGTACATGTCGTTGATCCAGCCGTTGGCCAGCGTGTAGACGGCCTGCGTGTTACCCGGAGGGGACCGCTTGATCAACAGCTGGCTGACGAAGTCGATGAGCGGCGAGCCGCCGATCAACGAGTCGACGTGCGACCCATCGACGAGGACGTCGCCGACGAACTGGCCGGGCCGCAGCGTCACCAGGTCATTCGTGGTCTGGCCGTTGGCATTCCACGCCTGCGGCGGCGCCGCGATCTGGTACACCGGGATGTTCAGCGCGTCCAAGCTGGCCAACGCGTCGGCGAAGGTGCCGTTCGACGAGACGCCGTCGTACATGACGACCCCGAGAAGGTCGTTGTCCCCCGGATTGATGGCGTCGACGTAGAAGCCACCCGCGGCCGCGGCCAGCCCGCCGCCCGCCGAGTGGCCGGTCAGGACGAACTTGTCCGGCAGCACGCCCTGGTAGCCCGCGGCCGCAGCGCTGTCGTTGAGTGACGTCCGGCTCGGATCGATGAACAACGCGGCGACGCCCTGCTGCATCGGGACTGCGCTGAGGCTGCAACCGCTGCAGGAGAAGAAGGGGAAGGACGGGATGTTGGGTACCACCACGATGCTGTTGGTCCGCTGCGCCAGGTCCTGGGCGAGCGCCGAGTACCAGAAGTTGGAACCCAGGAAGCCGTGCTGCAGCAGCATCACCCCCTGGGCTTGCACGGTGCCGTCGGCCTGGGTCGGGAAGTACCAGTCGGCGGCGCCGGTATAGGTCGAACCGCCCACCGGAATCGCCAGGTTGGAGCTGCCGACCTTGACGCCTGTCACCCCGTTGATCAGTGACGTGCCGGGGTCGGGCTGGGCGGGCACGCCGACGACGTACGTCGGGGCCGGCGGAAGCGGCGGCATCAGGCCGAGCGCGGACAGCACGCTGATCACTACGGTGGCAATCGGTCCCGGAGTGGGACGTGCCTGCGCGGCGGGTGCGGCGAGGCTGCGGAGCGCGGCAGGTGCGGCCAGGCTGCGGAGCGCGGCGACCTGGGTCACCTCGGCGACGGGCGCGGGGTCGGCTCCGGCCTCAGCCTTGGGATCGGTCTGACGGTCGACTGTCACGGCGGCCGCGACCTGCGGCTGCGGCACGGCGATCGGGTTCTCGGCGATCGGGGTCGCTTCGCCTTGCGGGCCTGACGTCTGCGGTGTCGAGGCGGCCGGTGTCTCCTTGGCGGCCACCGGTTCGGGTGCCACGGCTTCGGACTGGACGGTCGCGGGCGCTTCGGACGTCGCCGGCTCCGAGTGCTTGGCGGGCGTCACCGGCTCCGAGTGCTTGGCCGGCGTCACCACCGGCTCCAAGTGCTTGGCGGGCGTCACCTGATTGACGGGCTCGGCCGTTTCGGTGTCGTCTCGGCGGACCGTCACGGTGGAAGCAATCACGGTGCTGGTCGGTTTGTCGGCGCCGGTGGGGCCGTCATTCGAAACCGGCTTGTTGTCGGCATCTTTCGCGCTCGTCCGGGTTTCGGCGGTGGCAGGTTGTGCGGTCTGGGACGACTCGGTCGTCGACGGTCCCGGCCCTGCGTCGGCCGCGTCCGACTCGGCGGCGGCGATCCCGCTTCCGGCCCCGAGCGCGATGCCGGCTCCCACGACCACGATCCACAATCCGCGCTGCAGCTTCGTCGACGTCACCGCCGGACTGTAACAGTTGATGGCGGCGCGGAATCGTATGGTCGCCGACGTCAGATTCAGGACATCAAGTCGCGGCGTCGGGCTTGCGGGCGCTGACGGTCTGGGACGCCGCGGACACCCTGCGCTCGACGTCGACCAGGCCGGCTGCGCGAAACGCCATGGCGAGTTCGTGAACGTCGAAGAGCCGCAGCGGCGCCAGCTGTGAGGCGGCCACGCTGAACCGACGCAATGGTGCCGGGCCCCGCGCGCACGTCGTCAACACCGCGATGCGGCCACCGGGCTTCAGCACCCGGACCATCTCGCGTAGCGAGCCGAACGGATCGCCCATCAGGTACAGCGCGCCATAGCAGCTGACGGCGTCGAAGGTCGCGTCGCTGAACGGAAGATCGGCGCCGTCGGCGCGGACGTAGCCCAGCGGGTCATCCTTCGGCGTCTCGCGCACGGCCTGCGCGAGCATGGTCGCCGAACTGTCCACCCCGACTGCCAGGCCGTCGGCCCCGACCTCGGCGACCAGCGTGCGGGTCGTATTGCCGGGACCACAGGCCACGTCGAGCACGCTGTCGCCAGAGGCGATGTCCAGCAGCCGTAGCTTCTGGCGGTCCTCGTCGGCGGTGTTGCGCAGGGTGAACCCGAAGAACGCCACCGGCCGCCACAGGCGTTCGTAGATGAGGGGCAGCAGCGTCGAGCCCATGATGCGCTGGGCCGTCGTCTGCGGGACGCGGTCGGGCCCGAGCACGTCGAGGTAGCCGTCGACGAGCGTGGCCGGTCGGGTCAGCAGCGCCTCGACGCGCGTCAGCGCCACCGAACGCTGCGCGTCGGCCATCACGGAGAAGCCCGGCTGCTATCCCTCGCGGGCGACCGGGATGGACGCCGTCGGCGATTCATCCTCGCTGTGGTGGTGCCGCACGACCGGCTCGGCAAATGCGTGGGTCGGGTACTTGTGCGTGCCCTCGAGGTCGTCGCGGATGGCTTCCTGCGCGGCGGGCGGCAGGGTGTGCATGATCTCGCGCACCCGGGCCTGCCGACGGCCCACGGCCTGGCGTTCCGGCATACCTGGGGTCGCCTGGATCTGCGGCGGCACACCCTCGATCTCCTCGACGCCACCATCGTGGTGGCCGGCGTCGGCGAGGGCCTGCTCCTCGGCCATCGTGCCTTCGTCCTTTTCCTCGGACATGCCGATGGGGCCGAGCCGGCGGCCGTTGAGGAACTGCTTCACGACCGGCTCTTCACTGGTCAGCAGCACCTCACGCGGACCGAACATGACGAGGTGCTTGCGGAACAGCATGCCCATGTTGTCGGGAACCGTGCGCGCGATGTTGATGTTGTGCGTGACGATGAGGATCGTGCAGTCGATCTGCGCGTTGATGTCGATGAGCAGCTGGCTCAGGTAGGCCGTACGGACGGGGTCCAGACCGGAGTCGGGCTCGTCGCAGAGGATGATCTGCGGGTCGAGCACCAGGGAGCGGGCCAGGCCGGCACGCTTGCGCATACCGCCGGAGATCTCGCCCGGGAACTTGGTCTCGTCACCGCTGAGGCCGACCAGTTCGAGCTTCTCCATGACGATCTGACGAATTTCGCTTTCCTTCTTCTTCGTGTGCTCACGAAGCGGGAACGCGGTGTTGTCGTAGAGGCTCATCGAGCCGAACAGCGCACCGTCCTGGAACATGACGCCGAACAGGGTGCGGATCTCGTAGAGCTCCTTCGCGGAGCACTCGATGATGTTGGTGCCGTCGACGATGATCTTGCCGCGCTCGGGCCGCAGCAACCCGATGAGCGACTTCAGGAACACGGACTTGCCGGTACCGGACGGGCCAAGCAGGACACTGACCTCACCGGCGGGGATGTCGAACGTGACATCTTCCCAGATTCGCTGGGACCCGAAGGACTTGGTCAGTCCCTCTACTTGAATGCCGATGCCCACGCGCGATCCTTCCGCCCAGTCGTATACCCGCCGCTCACCTGCGGCCTGTGGCTTGAGTCACTGTAGCGCACGCAGAATGTCGGCAACACTTTACGGGTGGTCACGGATCGGTAATCACGCCGGAGCCACGCCGCGGGTGCGAGAGACAGCAAATGTGTTTGCCAGCATGGCCCACCGAGAACAAACGACTGTGGGGGCCGAGTCGCAAGCGACCCGGCCCCCACGTCGTGTGGAACTACTTGACGGTGACCGTCGCGCCAGCCTCTTCGAGCTTGGCCTTGGCGGCGTCGGCGGCGTCCTTGTTGACCTTCTCGAGCAGCGGCTTGGGAGCGCTGTCGACGAGGTCCTTGGCCTCCTTGAGGCCCAGGCCGGACACGATCTCGCGGACGACCTTGATGACGCCGATCTTCTTCTCGCCTGCACCCTCGAGGATGACGTCGAACTCCGACTGCTCCTCGGCGGCCTCGGCGGCAGCGCCACCGGCGGCGGGGCCAGCGGCGGCGACGGCGACCGGGGCGGCCGCGGTGACCTCGAAGGTCTCCTCGAACTGCTTCACGAACTCGGAGAGCTCCAGCAGGGTCATTTCCTTGAAGGCATCGAGCAATTCGTCGGTGCTGAGCTTGGCCATGTGATGGTCCTTCCTTACTTACTTACTGACTGATGTGAATTGGTGGTTGTCGGAGCTACTCGGTCGCGTCGGCCGGTGCGGCGTCTTCGGATGGAGCCTCGGCCGGTGCCGGGGCCTCCGCTTGGGCTTCGGCTGGTGCTGATGCCTCGGCTGGCGCCTCGGCTGGTGCTGATGCCTCGGCTGGCGCCTCGGAAACCGGGGGGGCTTCGTTGGCCTTCTTCTCTTGCAGCGCTGCGGCCAGTCGGGCGAACTGGGATGCGGGCGCGGCGAACAGCCCCGCGGCCTTGGCCAGGTTGCCCTTCATGGCGCCGGCCAGCTTGGCCAGCAGCACCTCGCGCGATTCCAGATCGGCGATGCGCTCGACTTCGGAGACGGTCAGCGCGCGACCGTCCATGTAGCCGCCCTTGATGACCAGCGCCTTGTGATCCTTGGCGAAGGTCTTGATCGCCTTGGCGGCATCGACGGGCTCACCGCTGACGAACGCGATTGCGGTGGGTCCGGCGAACAGTTCGTCGAGGCCTTCGATACCGGCCTCGGTGGCTGCCCGCTTCACCAAGGTGTTCTTGGCGACGGTGTAGGTGGCGGAGCCGCTGAGCGAGCGTCGAAGCTCGGCCAGGTTGGCTACCGTCAGCCCGCGGTACTCGGTGACGACGGTGGCCGTCGCCTCCTTGAACTGTTCGGCGATGTCAGCGACCGCGGTGGCTTTGTCAGCCTTGGCCATGCATGCCTCCTCGTGAATGGTGTCGGGTGTTCCGTGAAGACCGGGACACCGTCGCGAGGGGCTGGGCTGAGGGGCCGGAAACGACGAACGCCCCGACGCAGACAGGTCGGGGCGCGCAGAGATGCAACTACCTCGTCCTCCTGCGTGGGCCGCCGGGGTTGATCCCGGACCTTCAACCGATTGCTCGGTGACCGACGGTCTTCGGTGGAACCTGGCAAGGATAGCGGAACGGGGGCCGATCAGCCAAAACGCGCCCTCTCCCCGTCGCGCCCCTCCCCTGCCCCCGGCGATTTCGGCGCGCTTTCCTGCGGTGAGCGCCGACTAGCGCGCCGAAATCGCCAGGAGTGTGAAGGTGACGGCCAGTATCCCGACGCGCAGCCAGTGGTATCGGTCCCATCGTCCTGTCTGCGTCCGGTCGACGTCGGCGTCGGTCGTCCAGCGCGCGACGCGGTTGTTGATCGGGACCAGGACCGTCACGGTGAGCACCACCGCGGTCACCATCAGCGCGACCGCCGCGACGACGAGGCCGGCGCGTGACGTGACCGCAACGGCGACCAGCGTGGCCAGCGATGCGAGATACCAGAACGGCATGAGCCGCCCGAGCCACTTGCTTCCGCCGCTGCGGACGGTCCGGAAGCCGCTGTCGGGCAGCTTGGCCGCCAACGGATTGACGACGGCCGCGACTCCCAACTCGATCCCCACCAGCGGTCCCGTGGTGATCAGCGCGATGATCGCAACGAACTCTTCCATGCCATCAAGCCTGGTCGCTATGCTGACAGAAAACAAGGTACTGACAAATTTGGCAGCACGATTGGAGGCGGTTATGGCGGTGTCGAAGAAGGGCGTCAGCGATTGTCCGATCGATGCGGCGCTGACCGTGATCGACGGCCGCTGGAAGGGCACCATCATGTGGCGGCTGCTCGACGGGCCGATGCGCACGGCGGAGTTGCGCCGCAGCATCCCCGACATCACCGAGCGCATGCTGATCCGCCATCTGCGGGAGATGGTCGACGACGGCATCCTCGATCGCCACGACGCGCAGACCGTGCCGCCGTGCGTGCACTACTCGATCTCGGAGTACGGCATGACGCTGAGCCCGGTGCTCGCGGCCCTCTGCGACTGGGGCCGGAATCACCTGGAACGGCAGCTGGTTCGCCACAAGCGATCAGCGATTTCGGCGCGGATTTCGGCGCTCACTCCCGACTAGCGCGCCGAAATCGCCAACTTGGCGGCGCCGACGAGGCCCGCGTCGCCTCCGAGCGCGGCGGGCACGACCCTGATGTCGCGGATGAAGGTCAGGCCGGCGTACGACGCGAGTGCTTCGCGCAGCGGATCGAACAGCAGCGCGCCGGACTTGGCCACCCCGCCGCCGACCACCACCAGGTCGAGATCGCACACCGCCGCCACCGACGCGATCGTCGCCGCCACGGCCGTCGCGCCCCGCCGGAAGGCCCGCAATGCGACACCATCCCCGCGAGCGGCGGCGTCGGCGAGTTCCTTCGCGCCGGCTTCGGGCGGCGCGGCCCAGCCGTGGTCGCGCGCCCACTGCGCCAGGTGCGGCCCGGATGCGACGGCCTCGACGCAGCCACGGCCGCCGCACGTGCACGGCCCGCCCTCGAGGTCGACGACGACGTGACCGACGTGTCCCGCGTTGCCGGTGCGCCCGTAGTACGGCGCCCCATCGAGCACCAGGCCTCCCCCGATGCCGGTGGACACCACCATGCCGAGCACGAACGGCACATCGCGGGCGGCGCCGCACCACTGCTCGCCGAGCGCCATGCACAGTCCGTCGCCGCCCAGCCGAACGTCACAGCGGGTCAGCTCCGCGACGCGCTCGACGATCGGAAACCGTTGCCAGGCGGTGAGGTTGATGGGACTGACGGTGCCGTCCAGCAGGTCGATCGGGCCCGCGGATGCGATCCCGACACGGGCGACGCCACCTCTGGCGGCGGTCGTCGCCGTGGCGATGAGCGTCGCGGCCACCGCCCACACGCTCTCCGCGTCGCCGTCGGGGGTGGGCAGTTGTTCCCGGTGCACCAGCGTGCCGTCCGCGTCGACGAGCCCGACCGCGATCTTCGTGCCACCGACGTCGAGCGCCAGCACAGGCGACCCCGCCATCAGTGTCGATGGGTGTTGTCGGGCTGACGGGGATCGCCGGGATGCTCGTAGCCGGGCGCCAATTCGACGAGCTCGGCGCACCGGGCGTCGAGCCAGCCGCGGAAGACGCGCCTGCGGGCAGCCGCACGTAGGTGCTCGGCGATCGCCGGACTCACGTCCTCCAGCGAGGCTCGGACCACGGGGCGGCGCCATCCGGCTGCGCCGGCAGCGGCTGAGGCGAAACGACCGGGGTTGCGTGCGTGGTAGTCCGCGACCTCGGCATCCGAGACCTGCACCGACGCGGTGACCCGAACGAACAACGCGCGGGCCAACGGTTCCTCGAGCACCGACGCCGCGATGCTGCCCAGTTCCATCCGAGCGACGGTGTCCGGCAACAGGTCCCGCACAGCCGGCGCGTCCTGGGCAACCACCCCGAGCACCTCGGCATGGGCCGCCACGACCCGTTCGGTGACCATCAACTGGGTGAGCCAGCGCCGCAGCTGACGCCCTTCGCTGGTCCCGGCGTGGGGCAGTGCGCTCGCCAATCGCGTTGCCCGCAAACGCTCTTCGCGGGCGTCGAGCTCGTCGACGAGCACCGCCTTGCCCGCGACGGTGGCCACCACTTCCGAGCTCATCGGACCGTCACCCGGACTGCCGGCGAGTAGACCAGCTCCCCAGCGCATGCGACCCGGACAAGCGCCCACCACTCGCCGGGCTCCACCCACGCCGGCGGGGCGACGTCGAATTCGAGGATGACGACGCCGCGGGCGGCCACGTCGGCGCCAAGCACGTTGGGGCCCATCCACTCCCACGTTCCCCACGGGGTGATGAGGTGAGCCTCGACGGAGAGTTCGGCATGGGCGTCGGTGGCGACGGTGACGCCGAGCGTCGCGGATCCACCCGGCGCGACGTGGACGGGCTCCGGGTCGGCGACCAGTCGGAGCACTTGATCGTCAGTCGCGCCGACGGACACCACGCAGACGTCCTCGACCGTATGCCGCCACGATGCGGGAATGGAGGTGCCGCCGGTCACCGCGAGCTCGGCGCGGATCGGATAGAGCCCCTGAGCCGTTCCCGGCGGCATCGTCAGCGCGAGGTCGGCTTCGAGGTACTCCCCCGGCGGAAGCACGAACGGCAGTTCATCGGTGTCGACGGTCCACCCCGGCGGGAGAACCAGCCGCACCTTGCCGTGGAGGGGGACGTCACCGTCGCTGACCGCGGTGAGTTGAAGTCCTACCGAGTCACCGGGATCGACGGCGAGCTGGCGCGGGTGCAGGTGCGCCACGGCCGGCAGACCGCCCAGCGGAGCGGGTCCACGATTGTGCAGCCAGTACCGCGCATACAGCGGCTGCGCAGCCCCGGCGTCCGGGGCCAACACCGCGTGGTTGGCGTCGAGCACCCGGGGCAGGTTCAGCTGCGCGCGCACGGTGGCGATCTCGTAGCCGTGCAGAGTCAGGACGTCCGAGCCGGGGCCGATGGGTTGCTCCAGTACGTCGAGCCGTTCGGTGGTCGACACGGTACGCAGGCCGGAGCGGATCGTGACCTCCGTGGTGCGGCCGAGGGTTTCGACGAGGCGCACCGCAATCCCGGCGTTGGGGTCGACGTGGTCGGCGCCCCCTCTCGCTGTCGGATTGCCGACGGCCTTCAGCGCGCCCAGCGCCACACCGCGTGCCGGTTCGAGCTCCAGCAGTGCTCCCCACGCGGGGAGTCCACCCGAGGCGGGGTCGTGTCGTGTTACGACTCCGAGCAGCGGCTGACCGAACTCCGCACTGCGCCTGGGTATATCGGCGGCCCGCCAGTCACCGTTGCCAAAGGCGAGTGCGTAGTCGAAGGCGTGCGTCCAATGCTGCAGCTGGAAGTTGGAACCGTCGGGGGCGGTGCGACGGGGCGGGTCGATCCAGGTTCCCGACGGCCAGCCCGTGCACGACCTCATCAGTGACGTGTGCAGCGTGCCGTCGGGGACTACGGCGAAGCTCGGCACCCCCCGGTTGAACATCGCGACGGTCCTGGCGTCGAATTCGCCGAGTTCGGCGGGTGAGACCTGGTCCACCTCGACCTCTGCGTCGGCCAGGTCCTCGACGAACGCTGCGACGGCCTTGTCGAGTCCGTCTGGTGAGCACACCACCAGCACGGGAAGCGTGCGGGTGCCCCGCAGATCCGCCCCGGGCACCCACAGATCGGAAAGCGGCGCCTTCGCCGGAATCCACACGGACGCATCACTTTCAGGTTCACAGCCGGCGAACACGGCAGCGCTGAACGCGTTCTGTTCGGGGCCGCCCAGCGAGATCCGCACGTCGGGCAGGTTCGAGTCCACCGCCAGATCGCCGTAGCGGGCCTTCTCCGCCGTGGTGCACGTCGCGGTGACGCCCGCGCGCGCCAGCGCCACCATGACGTCGCGGGCGAGGACGTCCGCGTCGCCGCCGGGAGACACCACCTCGGCCACCGATATCGCGCGGGTGCCGACCTCGCCGCCGCCCCGAACCCGGATGCGCACCATGGACGAAAGCCCAAACCACCCGTATGCGGGGTTGTCGAGGGTGTACGGGAACTTCGCGGTGTCGACTGCCTTCTTCGGGCCCGTGTCGCCGCTACCGCGTCGGTGCATCAGGCCGAAGCCACGGCCGATGACGGCGTCGCCGACCTCGCTGACGGGCATCGCGCCCGGCACCGGGCAGGGCCAGCGCAGCTGCAGCAGCCGGTCCGCGCCGGTGAAGCTGTCGATCGTGGTGCGACAGTCGACGCGATCGACGCCGTGCCACAGCGTCAGCGTCTGCGTGTAGCTCAACAGACCGCGCATTCGACCATGCACGACTATGCGCTCCCCCAACACATTTCGGTACTTCTGTACCGACCTCGCCGGTGAGCTCGCCGAACTCCTCACCGGCCCCTTGGGCAGCAGGTGCCACGGGCCTTCGCCAGCCGTGGGGTGCGCGGGGTACTCGGTGTACACGGCGAGCTCGTTGCCGACGCGTCCGGCGGCGATGAGCTCCCGCCGCCCGCCGATCAGCGAGCACACCCCGCCCCCGCGCTGTTGGTCGACACGCAACCGGTAGTGCTCGTTGGCAATCTCGTGTCCATCCGTCGGCGCCCAGCCGGTGCCGCGGTTTCCGTCGACGAACCGGTAAGCCCGCCAGCCCAAAGACGGCACGTCGCGCGCCAGCCAGCTCACCGAGTACCCGTCGTGCTCGACGAGCGTGGGCACCTCGGCTCCCTCCGGGTCGAGTACGACGCCCGCAAACTGTTCGTCAAGGCGCACGGTCACGATGTCGGTTCGACTGTGCGCCAGTGGATTCCATACCACGACCGAGGCGTCGACGGCGGTGGACAGCAGCGACAGCGCGTTGTCGCGGGCGGTTCGGCCGAGCTCCCACGCGTCGCGCCAGTTGGTGAGCAGGTCGAGGTAGACCTGGTCGGACTCGGAGCCGGTTATGGCGTCGTGATGCGCACCGTAGGCAAGCTGCACCCACGCCCTGGCCAGCGCCGCCTCCGGGTAGGTCGCCCCGGCCAGCAAGCCCGCGAAGGCGGCGAACCGTTCGGCTTCCAGCACTGCGTGCTCGGCGGCGCGGTTCGCTTGCTTGGTGTCGATGTAGGAGACGTCCTTGCCCGTGTAGATCGGGTTCATGTCGCGGGTCTGGGGCGACGGGACCGCGCCCCGTTCGTCGAGCTCGGCCCGCACGGCGGCGAAGAACTCGCTCGGGACGGCGCAGACGAACCGGGGCCAGGTGTAGCGCGCGTTCCAGTCACGGTGAATCTCGGTGACCCACTTGTTGGGTGGGGTGTAGTCGGTGCCCACCGGAAGCAGCACGTTTCGGGTCAGCGCAACCTTCTTCAGCCCGCTGAACAGTTCGTACGTCGCCCGTTCGGCATCCTCGAGCGATGCCGACGAATCCATCCACCATCCGGCCGCGTAGTGCGCGGGCATGTAGTGGGTCAACAGGCCGCGGCCCGACGGCGCCATCCATTCGAATTCGCTGGCGAACTGCATGCGCTCGGGGTCGCCGCCGCCGGCCATCGGACCCCACTGGTGGTGCGGACCGCGCGCCCACGAACTCGACGTCAGCCCGGCGTCGGCGGCCAAGCCGGGAAACTGCGGGTCGTGGCCGAACACGTCGAGCTGCCATGCGGTGGCCGGCGCGGCGCCCATCACGTCGCGCTGAAATCCGATGCCGTGCACGAAGTTCCGGATCGTCGTCTCCGGCGATGTGAGGTTCGTGTTCGGCTCGTTGTAGGTGCCGCCCATTATCTCGATGCGACCCTCGGCGATCATCCGACGTAGGTCGGCGCGGTCCTCGGGGTGGGTGTCCCAGTACGGCTTGAGGTAGTCGACCTCGGCGAGCACGAACTTGTACTCCGGTTCGCGCCTGGCCATTTCGAGATGAGCGCTGACCAATTCGAAGCCATTGGTCTGCCTGCACCGGCCCGGAGGGTCCTCGGTCCACACGCTCGTATAGGCGGCCTGGGTGTTCCACCAGACGGGGTCGTAGTGGAAGTGGCTGACCATGAACATGGTCCATCCGGGCTCGGCGACGACGAAGTCGAACGCCTCGCTGCCGTGGCCGGCCTCCACGCGGGCCGACCGGCGCTCGCCGACGACGGGCGCCGACACGCGCACCGGGACGTCGACGGAGCGGCCGCGCGGCGTCGCGTGCACCTCGCCCACGGTCTCGAGTCCGGGACCCTCGACGCGAACCTGCGTCGCCTTGGTGCACATCCGGTAGGACACCCGCACGAGCTGCAACGGTGCTTCGGCCCGACCCGTGAACAACTCCGTCGACTCCGCAGAGGTGACGCGCATGTGGTCACCCTAGGCCAGTCCACTGCCGCCGAACGTGGGTTACCGACACGCGTTCTGCGACGAATGCGTCGCGGTAATCCACGTTCGGCGCGGAAGGGCAGGTCAGCTCATCGAAGCGGGCCGACGACGCCTTCTGCGGCCGCCACCACCGCACCGGACTTCACCAGCTCGACGACCGCCGCGAGCTCGGGAGCGACGAACCGATCGGGACCTGGGCCTGCGACGTGCTCGCGCACCAGTGCGATCACCGCACCGGTGGCCGGTGACGGGGTCAGCGGGCGGCGCATGTCGATGGCCCGGGCTGCGGTGAGCACCTCGACGGCCAGCACACGACTCAGGCCGTCGATCGCGCGCCGCAATTTGCGCGCCGCCGACCATCCCATCGAGACGTGGTCCTCCTGCATCGCCGACGACGGAATCGAGTCGACGCTCGCCGGGGCCGCCAGCCTCTTGAGCTCGGACACGATTCCCGCCTGTGTGTACTGGGCGATCATGTGACCGCTGTCGACACCGGGATCGTGCGCCAGGAACGCGTTGAGCCCATGGTTGCGGGCTACGTCCAGGAATCGGTCGGTGCGACGCTCGCTGATGCTGGCCAGATCGGCGACGACGATGGCCAGGAAGTCGAGCACGTACGCCACTGGAGCACCGTGGAAGTTGCCGTTGGACTCGACGCGCCCGTCCGGGGTGACGACGGGATTGTCGATGACACTGGCCAATTCGCGCGCGGCGACCACCCTGGCGTGGTCGGCGGTGTCCCGCGCTGCGCCCGCGACCTGCGGCGAGCAGCGCAGCGAGTAGGCGTCCTGCACGCGCGTGCAATCCGGTGTCTGGTGGCTTGCCACGATCGCGGAATCGGCCATCAGCGCGGTGATGTTGGCGGCGGACAATGCCTGACCGGGGTGCGGTCGCAGACGTTGCAGGTCGTCGGCGAACACGCGGTCGGTGCCGAGCTGCCCCTCGACGCTCATTGCCGCGGCGACGTCTGCGACCCGGAACAGGTCGTCCAAGTCGGTCAGCGCGAGTACCAGCTGGCCGAGCATGCCGTCGGTGCCGTTGATGAGAGCCAGGCCCTCCTTCTCGGCGAAGACGACCGGCTGCAGATCGTTCGCGCGCAATGCGTCGGCGGTGTCGCGTAGCTCGCCGTCGCGGGTACGCACGTGACCCTCACCCATGACCGCGAGCGCGACGTGTGCGAGCGGCGCGAGATCACCTGAGCAACCGAGGCTTCCGTACTCGTACACCACGGGTGTCAGTCCCGCCGAGAGCAGGCCGGCGTACGCCTGGGCGGTTTCGCGGCGTACTCCGGTACGTCCGCTGGCGAGCGTCGACAGACGCAGCAGCATCATGGCGCGCACGACCTCGCGTTCGACCTCCGCGCCCGACCCGGCCGCATGGGACCGAATGAGGCTGCGCTGCAAGGCAGTACGCATGTCGCGCGGGATGTGTCGGGTGGCCAGCGCGCCGAATCCGGTAGAGACCCCGTAGACGGGGGTCGGGTCGGCTGCCAGCGCTTCGATGTGACGGCGGCTTTCCTCGATCGCCTTGACTGCATCGTCGGCGAGTTCCACCGCGGCGTCGCCTCGAGCGACCGCGACGACGTCGTCGAAGCTGACCGGTCCTATGCCGATGGTGATTGCCATGACCGCAAACCTAGAGCCAAACAGGCGCCGCGCGGCCTGCCTCGGTCCGATTAGTGTCTCGGATTTCAGACATCGCTCGCGTCGAACCAACCCTCCGGGCCGTGGCCGGACAACACAGCGGTCAGCTGCTGAGCGCCGGCCCGCACCCCCTGCACCAGTTCCGCGTGCGACGCACGGGCGTGGCCCTCGCGCCACGTCACGCTGATCGCGGCGCAGGGCCAGCCGGAATGGTCGAACACGCAAGCCGCCACTGACCGGAGTCCCGGGGTCACGAGGCCGATCTCCTCGGCCCACTTCCGTTGCCGCTCTCCTGCCAGCACCCGCCGAAGTTCGGGCAGAGTGGCCGGCCCCTGCCCGGTGCGGTCGACGAAGCCGCGTGCCGACGGAAACAGCGCGCGCACCTGAGCGGCGGACAGGTGGGCCAGGATGGAGCGCCCATTGGCTGTCAGATGCGCCGGCAGCCGCACACCGATGTCAGTGACGAGGGTGACCGGGATGCGCGACACGGCCGGCTGCTCCTTGAGCAGGTACAAGGTCTCCGCCCCGTGCAGCACGCCCAGGTGCGCCGTCTCCCCGAGCCTCGTCACGAGGCGTCTGAGCACCGGTCGGGCCAGCATCTCCAACGGCTCGTGCCGCAGATAGGCCGAACCGATTTCGAAGGCGGCCATCCCAAGGCCATAGGACCGTTCGTCGGGGAAGTGCACCACGAAACCGCGCGCGATGAGCACGTCGAGCAGGTGATAGGTCGACGAGCGGGGGATCTTCAGGTCGCGGGCCACCGCCGCCCCCGACACTGGGCCAGGCTTGCCCGCGAGGTACAGCAGCACGTCCAGGGCCCGGCCGACCGCTGGCGAGGTACTCGACATCGGGTGGCCTCCGTTCGGCGCTGGGGGTCCCCCGCTTGCGGGGGAGAGCGAAGCGACCGGGGATCGATAAAGTCTCGGATACGAGACACTAGCTGCTGAAACGGTCTAGAGCAATGGCGTTCGTTCGGGTGTGCTGAATGCCATGGGAACCCCGTCACTACCCCGCCCCGTGCGTGCCCCCCGCGGCAGCGAGATCAGTTGCAAGGGCTGGCAGCAGGAAGCCGCCTTGCGGATGCTGATGAACAACCTCGATCCCGAGGTGGCCGAGCACCCCGACGACCTGGTGGTCTATGGCGGCACCGGCCGGGCGGCGCGCAGCTGGGCGGCGTTCGACGCCATCGTCGCCACCCTGCGCACGCTCGAGGACGACGAGACCATGTTGGTCCAGTCCGGCAAGCCTGTTGGCGTGTTCCGCACCCACGAGTGGTCACCGCGGGTGTTGATCGCCAACTCGAATCTGGTCGGCGACTGGGCGAACTGGGAGAAGTTCCGCGAGCTCGAAGCCGCGGGGCTGACGATGTACGGCCAGATGACCGCGGGCTCCTGGATCTACATCGGCACTCAGGGCATCCTGCAGGGCACGTACGAGACGTTCGGCGCCGTGGCGCGCAAGTGCTTCTCCGGCACCCTCGCGGGCACCATCACGCTGACCGCAGGCCTCGGTGGCATGGGCGGCGCGCAGCCGCTGGCGGTAACGATGAACGACGGGGTCGCCATCTGCGTGGACTGCGACCCGACCCGCATCGAGCGTCGCATCGAGCAGCGCTACCTGGACACCAGCGCCGACACCATCGAGGAGGCGCTGCGCCTGGCGGTCGAGGCGCGGGATGCCAAGCGCCCGTTGTCGATCGGGCTGCTGGGCAACGCCGCCGAGGTGTTCCCCGAGCTGCTGGACCGCGGCGCCCCGATCGACGTCGTCACCGATCAGACCTCGGCGCACGACCCGTTGTCGTACCTGCCGATCGGTGTCGCGCTGGAGGACATGAAGAAGCTGGCCGACAAGGACCCGGCGTACTTCACCGACCAGGCTCAGGCGTCGATGGCCAAGCACGTCGCGGCCATGGTGGGCTTCAAGGACGAGGGCGCCGAGGTGTTCGACTACGGCAACTCGATCAGGGACGAGGCGCGAAAGGCCGGGTACGACAGGGCTTTCGACTTCCCGGGCTTCGTGCCTGCCTACATCCGCCCGCAGTTCGAGGAGGGGCTAGGACCGTTCCGCTGGGCAGCCCTGTCGGGCGACCCGAAGGACATCGAGGTCACGGACCGCGCCGTCATGGACCTCTTCCCGGAAAACGATCATCTCCGACGCTGGCTCACGATGGCCGAGGAGAAGGTGTCCTACCAGGGCCTGCCCGCGCGCATCTGCTGGCTCGGGTACGGCGAACGCCACCGCGCCGGACTGCGTTTCAACGAGATGGTCGCCTCGGGTGAGGTGAGCGCACCGATCGTGATCGGCCGCGACCACCTCGACTCCGGCTCGGTGGCCTCCCCGTACCGCGAGACCGAGGCCATGCTGGACGGCTCGGATGCCATCGCCGACTGGCCGCTGCTCAACGCGCTGGTGAACACCGCCTCGGGAGCGTCGTGGGTATCCATCCACCATGGCGGCGGAGTCGGCATGGGCCGGTCCATCCACGCCGGGCAGGTGTGCGTCGCCGACGGGTCGGCGCTGGCCGCACAGAAACTCGAGCGGGTCCTGACCAACGACCCGGGCATGGGCGTCATCCGCCACGTCGACGCCGGCTACGAGTACGCCACCCAGGTCGCCGCCGAACGTGGCGTGCGGATTCCCATGCAGGACAGCCGATGACGTTCGACGGCCTGTGGGATTCGATCCTCGACGTCGGCCGCGACGCCGCCACCGGCGGCTACCGCCGGTTCGCCTGGACCACCGCGGATCTGACCCTGCGCGAGTGGTTCGCGGGTGAGGCACAACAGCGCGGCATGACGGTCGAGGAGGACCGGAACGGCAACGTGTGGGCGTGGTGGATGCCGCCCGGCTGGAGCGGCGACCCGGTCGGGGCGTTCGTCACGGGATCGCACCTGGACTCGGTGCCGGGCGGTGGCGCGTTCGACGGCCCGCTGGGCATCGTGTCGGCGTTCGCCGCCATCGATCTCCTGGTCGCACGTGGGGTAATCCCGCGCATCCCGGTCGCCGTCGTCGCGTTCTCCGACGAGGAGGGCGGGCGCTTCGGGGTCGCCTGCGTCGGCTCGCAGTTGTCCACCGGCTCGGTGACTCCCGAACGCGCGCTGAACCTGCGTGACGCCGACGGCACCACGCTGGCCGACGCGCTGACGGCCGCCGGCCGGAATCCCGCGCACGTCGGCAGCGACCCGAACCTGGGCAAGCGCGTCGGTGTCTACGTCGAACTGCACGTCGAACAGGGTCGCGCGCTGGACCTGGTGGACAAGCCGATCGCGGTGGCCTCGGCGATCTGGCCGCACGGGCGGTGGCAGTTCACGTTCTGCGGAATGGGCAATCACGCGGGCACCACGCGACTCGTCGACCGTCGCGATCCGATGCTCGCGTTCGCGGCGACGGTGCGCGTCGCCCGCGATCGCGCGACCACCCACCAGGCCGTCGCGACGTTCGGCAAGCTGATCGTTACGCCCAACGGCGCCAACGCCATTCCGTCGCAAATTCAGGCGTGGCTCGACGCGCGGGCCGGGGACGAGGCGACGCTGGCAGCCATGGTCGAGGCGATCTCCGCGGATGCGACCCGATTCTCCGAGGACGACGCGATCACGCTGTCGGTGGACGCGGAGTCCGTCAGCCCCGCCGTCGTCTTCCCCGAGGAGCCACGCGCGCGGATCGTGCGAGCATTGTCGACGCTGGGCGACGTGCCCATCCTGCCGACGGCCGCCGGGCACGACGCGGGTGTGCTGTCGGAGAAGGTGCCAACGGCAATGCTGTTCGTCCGCAACCCGACCGGGGTGTCACACTCGCCGGACGAGTACGCCGAGCTCGCCGACTGCAGGCGCGGCGCGGAGGCGCTCGCCGACGTGATGGCGGACTGGGTGGCCCGGTGACGGAATGGTGGTGTGAACACGCGTGGCTGGGCGACCGCGTCGCCGACGCAGTGCGCATCACCGCCACCGACGGTGTCATCGACGCGGTTGAAGCCGGTAGCGCACCGGTCGGACAACGCCTGCGCGGCTTGGTGATTCCCGGTCTGGCCAACGCCCACTCACACGCGTTCCACCGCGCCTTGCGGTCCCACACGCAACGCGGGGGCGGCTCGTTCTGGACGTGGCGCGAGTCGATGTACCGCATCGCCGAACGACTGACCCCGCAGAGCTACCTCGAGCTTGCCCGCGCGGTGTATGCCGAGATGGCGCTGGCGGGCATCACTGCGGTCGGCGAGTTCCACTACCTTCACCACGGTCCCGGCGGCGTACCGTACGCCGACCCCAACGAGCTGGGTCAGGCGCTGGTCGCCGCCGCCGCCGACGCAGGCATCCGGCTCACCCTGCTCGACACCTGCTACCTGTCGGCGGGCCCCGGCGGCGAGCCATTGGAAGGCCCGCAACTGCGCTTCGGCGACGGCGACTCCGAACGGTGGGCGCAGCGAGTCGACGCCCTGCGCACGGACACCAAACGGCACGATCACGTACTCGTCGGCGCCGCAGTGCATTCCGTGCGCGCCGTGCCCGCGGATCAGCTGGGCCCGGTCGCGGCCTGGGCGGGCACGTACGAAGTCCCGCTGCACGTCCACTCAAGCGAGCAGCTCGCCGAGGTCGACCAGTGCCGCGCCGTGCACGGCTGCACGCCCACGGCGCTCCTGCGCGACCACGGCGTGCTGGGTCCGCGCACGACCGCCGTGCATGCGACGCACCTGACAGAGGCGGACATCACCGACCTGCGCGACAGCGCCACCGGCGTGTGCTTTTGTCCCACCACCGAGCGAGACCTCGGCGACGGGATCGGTCCGGCTTCCGCCCTGATCGATGGGCCGGGTCCCTTCAGTCTCGGCACCGACAGCCACGCCATGATCGACATCCTGGAGGAGGCTAGGGCGGTCGAGCTCGACGAACGCCTCGCGCAACGACAGCGCGGCGTCGTGTCCGCGACCCGCCTGCTCGACGCCGCCACCCGCGACGGGCAACGCGCCTTGGGTTGGTCGAACGCCGGCGGGCTCGACGTCGGCGCGCGGGCCGACCTCGTCGCGCTCGACCTCGCGTCCGTGCGCACCGCGGGCGGCGGGGCCACCCCGGAGAACGTCGTGTTCGCGGCATCGGCCGCCGACGTCACCGACGTCGTGGTCGACGGGCGTACCGTCGTCGTCGATCGGCACCATCTCCGCGTGCCCGACGTCGGCCGCACGCTGGCAGACGCGATCGTCGCGCTGTGGGAGGCCCAATGAGCGTGCTGTACGACGACATCGGCGAACTCGTCACCAACGATCCGGCGGCGGGAGACGGCACGGCACTGGGCGTCGTCGCCGATGCCGCGCTGGTGACCGACGGCGACCGGATCGTGTGGCTCGGCCCGAGAGCCGATGCGCCCCAAGCTGATCAACGGGTCGACTGCGCAGGCGCGAGTGTGCTGCCGGGGTTCGTCGACAGCCACGCCCACCTGATCTTCGCCGGTGACAGGGCGGCCGAGTTCGCCGCCCGAATGAGCGGCCAGCCCTACGACGGTGGCGGCATCGCCACCACCGTCGCGGCCACCCGCGCCGCCTCGGACGACGCGCTGGCCGCCAACCTCAGCCGACTCGCGAACGAACTGCACCGGGGCGGCGTGACCACCTTCGAGACCAAGAGCGGCTACGGCCTGACCACCGTCGACGAAGAGCGGTCGCTGATAGTGGGCGCGCAGGTCACGGACGAGACGACATTCCTTGGAGCGCATGTGGTTCCGCGCGAATATCAGCACGACCGCGACGCCTACGTCCGGCTCGTCGCCGGCGACATGCTGGACGAGTGCCGCGAACACGCGCGGTGGATCGACGTGTTCTGCGATCGCGGCGCGTTCGACGTCGACGAGGCGCGCTTCATCCTGCAGGCCGGCATCGAGGCTGGGCTGACGCCTCGCCTGCACGCCGCCCAACTCGGCGCCAGCAAGGGCATCGAGCTCGCCGTTCAGCTGGGCGCGGCGTCGGTGGACCACTGCACCTACGCCACCGATGCCGACGTCGCGGCACTCGCCGGCGGTGAGACCGTGGCCACCCTGCTACCAGGCGCCGAATTCTCCACGCGCGCAACGTGGCCCGACGGGCGACGATTCCTGGACGCGGGCGTCACCGTCGCGCTGGCCACCGACTGCAACCCAGGAAGCTCCTACACGACGAGCATGGCATTCTGCATCGCGGTGGCCGTGCGCGACATGGGTTTCACCCCTGCCGAGGCGGTGTGGTCGGCGACCGCGGGCGGTGCGCGGGCGCTACGGCGTGACGACATCGGAGTGCTCGCGGTCGGTCGCCGGGCCGACTTCATCAGGCTCGACGCTCCGTCGTACATCCACCTGGCCTACCGGCCCGGCGTGCCGATCGTCGGCGACGTCGTGCGCGGCGGCACACGCCTCTAGCCCCGGCGGCCCTCTCGACCGCCGAGTGTGTACCTATTGCGCGCGATTTGGCGTTTTCGCGTGTCGGTAATCCACGTTCGGCCGAAAGAGCACAGTGCTAGCGAGCGGCGCGGGTCAACCGTTCGGCGACGACCCGCACCGCTTCGATCACCTCCTGCGGTTCGAGCACCTCGAACTCGCAGCCCGGCATTGCCAGCCAGGGCACCATGGCCTCGGGATCGTCCGCGCCCGCGGTGACGATGCACGCGTCGCTGCCGTCGGGTTCGATGTCGACGGATGCGGCGGAGAACGTCTGTGCGACAACCGCTTCGGGAGCGTGATAGCGCACCCGCGCCACGTACCGGTAGGGCGAGGTGGTGATGGCACGCCGTACGTATGCGGCGGCATCGGGGGCGCGCTGCGGCACGAAAGTACTGCCGAGCGCACGGACGTCGATCATCCGGTCGAGGCGCAGGCTGCGCCAGTCCTGGCGGTCGCGGTCGTAGGCCAGCAGGTACCAGCGGCGCCCCGTCGTCACCAGTTGGTAGGGCTCGAGCCGCCGTTCGGTGGTGAGGCCCGCCCGGTCGACGTAGCCAGCGGTCACGTGCTCGTGATCCCGACTGGCCCGCGCGAGTGTCATCAACACGTCGGGTTCGACAGGCGTCTCCGGTTCGGCGGACGGCAACGTCACGGTCGCTTCGTGCAGTGCCGAGACCTGCGCCCGCAGCCGGGCCGGCATGACCTGATCCAGCTTGGACAGCGCCCGCAACGCCGACTCCCCCACGCCCGCGACACTTCCGCCTGCGGCCACGCGCAAGCAGACGGCCATGGCCACGGCCTCGTCTGGGTCGAGCAGCAGCGGCGGCATCGCAGCGCCCGCACCGAGTTGGTACCCGCCGCCGTGGCCCTTGCTGGCGAGCACCGGATAGCCGAGGTCGCGCAGGCGGTCGATGTCGCGCCGCACGCTGCGACCGGTCACACCGAGGCGCTGCGCGAGCTCCTCGCCCGACCACACCCGGCGGGACTGCAGCAGCCCCAGCAGTTGCAGCACTCGGCTGGTCGTTTCGGACATGCCCACAGTCTTGCGCAGTCTTAGGACCGATACTGTCCTAAATGGGTGGGAGGGTGTGTTCATGACCAACGAACTCGCCTCCCAGCTGGCCGAACAGCTCGACTTCCACTGGCGGTTGCAGTTGCGACCACGCCTCGACGGTCTGACAGACGACGAGTACTTCTGGCAGCCGGTGGCCGACTGCTGGACGGTGCACGCTGATGGAGGCATCGACTTCGCGTATCCGCCCCCTCAGCCCGAGCCGGTCACCACGATCGCCTGGCGGATGGCGCACGTCATCGTCGGCGTCTTCGCCATGCGGGTCCACTCGCACTTCGGTGGCCCACCCGCGGACTACCAGTCCTGGGACTACGCAACGGACGCACGCACTGCGCTCGACCAACTCGACGCCACCTATCGAACCTGGAACGACGGGGTACACGGACTCAGTGACGCCGACCTTGCCAAGCCGTGCGGCCCGGCCGAGGGCCCGTACGCCGACGAGTCGATGATGACGCTCGTGCTGCACATCAACCGCGAAGTGATTCACCACGGAGCCGAGATCGCCTTGCTCCGTGACCTTTACGCCCATACCGAGAAGAAGGAGAACTGACATGCCCGCGATGCCACCTCCCGTTGCCGACGAACGCCAGGCGCTGCGCGACTACCTGTTTCAGCAGCAGTACGCCTACCACGCTCTGGCGTTCGGACTGACCGACGAGCAGGCCCGCGCCACCCCGACGGTGAGCGCGCTGTCGATCGGCGCTCTGATCAAGCACGTCACCGGTTGCCAGCGCATGTGGATGCTGCGCGTCGCCGCCGCGCCCGAAGCGCCGCCGGGCGACGAGCGCCCGGTAGAGGTGCGCCAGGCCGAATACACAGATGAGTTCGTCATGCGGGCCGACGAGACGCTCGCCGACGTGCTGGCCAGGTTCGACGAGCAGAACGCCGTCACCCTGAGCCTGGTCGAGACCGCGGACTTCGACGCCGCCGTGCCGGTGCCCCGCGATGCGCCGTGGTTCCCCAAGGACGTCGAGGCGTGGTCGGTGCGCTGGGTTCTGTTCCACATGATCGAGGAACTCGCCCGACACGCCGGGCAGGGCGACATCATCAGGGAGAGCATCGACGGCGCCACGCTGTACGAACTGCTCGCCGGTCTGGAGGACTGGGACGCGACGGCGTGGCTGACCCCGTGGGGCAAGGAACCGGTCGCGGCCGAGTGACACGTCGCCGAAAGTACGGTTGTTTACGGTCCTTCTCGGGATTTGTGTTCAACAACCGTACGTTCGGCGGTTAGGTACAAAGGATGGGTGCAAACTCTGAGCGGCATGGCGCCATGCGGGGCCGTCGAGCTCTTCTACGAGGATCTCGGCGACCCGGCTGATCCCGCCGTGCTGCTCATCATGGGCGTCGGTGCGCAACTGCCGATGTGGCCCAACGGTTTCTGCGCGCAGCTGGTCGATCGCGGCCTGCGGGTGATCCGCTTCGACCACCGCGACATCGGGCTGTCGACGAAGATGCACGGTAAGCGAGCGCGCGGTTCGCGTGTCCCGCGAGTGATTCGGTATCTGGTGGGGCGGACCAGCGCGGTGCCGTACACGCTCGTCGACCTGGCCGACGACGCCAGGGGCCTGTTGGATCACCTGGACATCGAGCGCGCGCACGTCGTGGGGGCGTCGATGGGCGGCATGATCGCGCAGATTCTGGCAGGCAGCCACCCCGAGCGAGTCGCGTCGCTGGGGCTGGTGATGACGAGTTCGGGAAAGCCGTTCTCGTCGATTCCGAAGTGGCGGGTGATCAAGCTGGCGTTCGACCCGCCTGCGGGCGACGCGCCGCGGGAAGACCGGGTGGCCACCGAGGTCCGCAACATCGCGGTGATCAACGGACCCAACTTCCTGCCCACCGACGAGCAACTGCGTCACCGCGTCGAAGAGCTCAGTGCCCGTAGCGACTACCCGCAGGGCGGACTGCGCCAGTTCGACGCCATCCTGGGCACTGGCAGCCTGCTCCGGTTCACCCGACGCATCACTGCGCGGACCGTCGTCATCCACGGATCCGAGGACCCGATGATGCGAATCCGCAACGGGCGCAACCTGGCCCGGATCATCGCCGGGGCACGCTTCGTCGTGGTGGACGGGATGGGCCACGACCTGCCCGCGCCGGTGTGGCGGCCGGTGGTCGACGCGCTGGCCGAGAACTTCGGGACCGAGCGAGCCCGGCCGGCCTGATCAGTCGATGAGTACCCGCTTCAAGGCGTAGTCGGTCACCGCGTCCACGTCGGTACCGAGGCCGCCCAGCAGCCACTGACACACCAGCTCGGTCATCGCGCCCGTGAACAGTGCCGCGGCGACCCTGGCCTTCAACGTGTCCGTATCGGGGTGCAGTCGAGTGTCTTCGAGGATCACCGTCTCGTAGAGCACCTCTTGGGTCGACGACCGGCGCTCGGCAAGCACGGAGTTCGCCCGCGCGTCGGTGAACAGCAGGCGTCCGCGGCGCGGATCATCCGAACTGAACGCGAGCACCGCGCGCATGCCCGCCCTGGTCCTGGCGCGCCGCTCGTCACCCGCGGCCTCCATCGCCGCGGTGACGGCCTCACCCAGCTGCATCACCACGTGGTCATAGACCGCGCCGAGGAGTTCGTCGGTGCTGGCGAAGCTCTCGTAGAAGTAGCGGGAGTTGAGTTCGGACTCCCGGCACACCGAACGTACGGTCACGGCCGCCTCGCCGCCCCCGCCGAACAGTGTGAAGGCAGCTTCGACCAACAGTGCACGGCGCTCCGTGCGCCGGTCGATCAGCGGGACGCCTGCCCACCTGGTCGGACTGGACATTTGTCGATACCCTACGCGGTCTTGGCAAGATTCTGGTCACGGTCGTGTCCACAGCGTAGAGTGACAACGACCGTTGCCAAAAGTGCCAGGGGGTCGAAGCAGAGTGCTGATGCCACATCAATTCGTCGAGCAAATGCTGCAGGACCGGTTCGATCAAACCGTCCGCAAACACTACTTCCGCGGCATGGAGTTTGCCGGCCCCGCAGGAGATCCCGGCTGGTTCGGTCCCGGCAGCGCCGTGTGGCACGTTCACTCGCATCTGGAGACGCTGGTGTTCGGGCTGCAATGCGCGGCCTACATGGAACGTCTCGACCCGTCGATCTACTGGATGGGCATGCACCACTCGCGGCTGGTGGAACGAGATGAGGACGGCACGGCCACACCACGCATCGACCCCGACGGCGCCGCAGTGCGCCTCGGCCATTCCGTCGCGTTCTTCATCGGCACCGCCTACGGCTCGACCGAGACCGCCGAGCGGTTGGCGCAGACGGTGCGCGCGATGCACCACACCATCAAGGGGGTGCGACCCGACGGGGTCACCTACGACGCCGACGACCCCGACTGGCTGCGCTGGAACTATGCGACGGTCGTGTGGGGGCTGGCTACGGCGCACGAGATGTACCACCCACAACCGTTGCGCGGCAAGAAGATCGACCGCTACTACGGCGAATTCATCCGGGTGGGGCACGCCTTGGGCGGTACCGACCTGCCGTCGACCAAGGCCGAGACGGCCGACTGCCTCGAGTCCTACCTGCCGCGGCTGGCGGTGACCCACGGCGCGGCCATGGCCACCGGGCCCAACCTGCCGATGCCACAGGCCGCGGTCGACTGGGCGATCCGTGACGCCATGCCGAGGTGGGCCGCGCAGATGGTGCAGCACCGCTCCCCCAACGTCATCGAGCGCACGGCCCGGCGCGCCGCGGTGTGGTCGGTCATCAACGGCCTGCATACCGCCGCGGGCCCCATCGCCGAGTTCCGCCAGGCCCAGGCCAGGGTCGCAGGAGGGACGTCGGCTCCGCACACGCTGCCGACGCACGTGCCGGGCACCGACCCGGTCCGCAGCCGCGCCGAAGTCGAGCACAGCTTCGTCTGAGCACGTTCACCTCGCGGTGTGACCTGGTCCACATGAATTGTTCGCGTTTCCGCTGCATTTGAGAGACTGCAGGGATGAATACGACTAAGCACCGCGAGGTGGCCAAGCTGGACCGGGTGCCGTTGCCGGTCGAGGCCGCCCGCATCGGGGCGACGGGGTGGCAGCTCACCCGCACCGGGGCACGGGTCGTCACCAACCTCGTGGGCCGCGGCTCCTTGCAGCAGAAGATCGTCAAGCAGATCCCCCAGACCTTCTCCGATCTGGGTCCCACCTACGTCAAGTTGGGCCAGATCATCGCATCGAGCCCGGGCGCCTTCGGCGAGCCACTGAGCCGTGAGTTCCGCAGTCTGCTCGACCGGGTGCCGCCTGCCAATACGAACGAAGTGCACAAGCTGTTCAAGGAGGACCTGGGCGACGACCCGGCGAACTTGTTCAAGTCGTTCGACGAGCAGCCGTTCGCCTCGGCGTCCATCGCGCAGGTCCACTACGCCACGCTGCACTCGGGCGAGGAGGTGGTCGTCAAGATTCAGCGGCCGGGCATCCGCCGCCGCGTCGCCGCCGACCTGCAGATCCTCAAGCGCGGGGCGCAGCTGGTCGAATTGGCCAAGATCGGGCGCCGACTGTCTGCGCAGGACGTCGTCGCGGACTTCGCCGACAACCTCGCCGAGGAACTCGACTTCCGGCTCGAGGCCCAGTCGATGGACGCGTGGGTGTCGCACATGCACACCTCGCCGCTGGGCAAGAACATCCGTGTGCCGCAGGTCTATTGGGATCTGACGACTCAGCGGGTGCTGACGATGGAACGCATCCAGGGTGTGCGCATCGACGACGTCGCGAACATCCGCAAGGCCGGTTTCGACGGCACCGACCTCGTAAAGGCGTTGCTGTTCAGCGTATTCGAGGGCGGCCTTCGGCACGGCCTGTTCCATGGCGACCTGCACGCGGGCAACCTGTACGTCGACCCCGACGGCAAGATCGTGTTCTTCGACTTCGGCATCATGGGCCGCATCGACCCGCGCACGCGCTGGCTGCTTCGCGAGCTGGTGTACGCGCTGCTGGTCAAGAAGGACCACGCAGCGGCAGGCAAGATCGTGGTGCTGATGGGCGCGGTCGGCACCGTCAAGCCCGAGGGTCAGGCCGCGAAAGACCTTGAGGCGTTTGCCGCTCCGCTCACCATGAAGTCGCTGGGCGACCTGTCGTACGCCGAGATCGGCAAGCAGCTGTCGGCGCTGGCCGACGCCTACGACGTCAAGCTGCCGCGTGAGCTGGTGCTCATCGGCAAGCAGTTCCTCTACGTCGAGCGCTACATGAAGCTGCTGGCACCGAATTGGCAGATGATGAGCGACCCCGCCCTGACGGGATATTTCGCCAACTTCATGGTGGAGGTCTCCCGGGAGCACACCGACGAGCGCTTGCGCGAGGAGCATCCATGAGGACGAGCGCTTGCGCGAGGAGCATCCATGAGGACGAGCGCTTGCGCGAGGAGAATCCATGACCGACGAGCTCGACGCCTGACCCTGGGGCCTCGCCAACCCAGCGAATTGGCCGCCTCAGCGCGAGAACTCATCTTCCAGACCGCCATCGCCGTAACCGTCGTCGAGCCCTTTGGCACGATGCTTGACTTCGTCGGCCCCTAGGGGATTCACGTGGAGTTGCTGTTTCGTGATGGAGAGCCGATCGGACGAGCAGGCCCATAGCAGGCTAGCTAACTCCCGTAGGGTGCTGCTCCCGAAGGGCGGCGTGCGAACCTCGTCACTGCCGGTTGAAATCTCGCTGGCGTAGCGGCAATCATGGCGTGGGAAGCAGCAAGCTGGGCGGTTCCAGCAATACGCCGCCGGCACCACTTGGAGGTTGCGATGGACGTCCGCACGGGCACTGCACGCTCGGGTGACTTGGACATCTACTACGAGGACATGGGCGATCCCAACGACCCTGCCGTCCTTCTGATCAATGGACTCGGCGCGCAGTTGTTGCTGTGGCGCAAGGGTTTCTGCGAGCGACTGGTCAACCAGGGGCTGCGGGTGATCCGCTACGACAACCGCGATGTCGGACTGTCCAGCAAGGTCGAGGGACGCCACACCGGCGCGCCATTGTTTCCCCGCATGGTCCGCTCGTACCTGGGCAAGCCCAATGAAGCGATTTACACGTTGGAGCACATGGCCGACGACGCCGCCGCACTGCTCGACCACCTGCGCATCGAGAAGGCCCACATCGTCGGCTGCTCGATGGGCGGCATGATCGCGCAGGTCTTCGCGGCCCGCTATCAACATCGCACCAAGACGTTGGCGATCATCTTCTCGAGCAACAACCGATCCCTACTGCCACCGCCAGACCTTCGCCGGTTGCGCGCGGTGACGACGCGGCCGAAGGACACGTCCCGCGAGGGCATCATCGCCAACGCGGTGCGCGTCTCCAGGCTCATCGGGAGTCCGGGCTACCGGGCGCCGGAGGAGACGATCCTCGCCGACGTGGTCGAGGGGTACGACCGCGCGTACTACCCGGCCGGGGTCGCCAGGCACTTCAGCGCGATCATGGGCAGCGGCAGCCTGCAGAAGTACGACGCGCAGATCACTGCGCCGACGGTGGTGATTCACGGCCGCGCGGACAAGCTCATGCGCCCGTCGGGTGGGCGTGCGATCGCGAAGGCGATCCGTCGGTCCCGCCTGGTGCTCTTCGACGGGATGGGCCACGACCTGCCCGAGCCGTTGTGGGACGACATCGTCGGCGAATTGAAGACGACGTTTGCTGAAGTTCCATGACAACGTGACGGCGGCGCGCCACGCTCAATTTCGGCTGACGGAGCGAATCGGCGTAGAGTCCCCGGGGAGCGCATCACGAAGCTTGACGAGTCACCGACGATTCCGCCGAGCCAGGATCAGCTAAGAGAGGCGCCACACCATGTCGAAGACATCGCGCAAGCCAGCACTAACACCCCACTTCGAGGACGTGCAGGCACACTACGACCTGTCCGACGACTTCTTCCGCTTGTTCCTCGACCGCACGCAGACCTACAGCTGCGCATACTTCGAGCGCGACGACATGACGCTCGAAGAGGCGCAGCTCGCCAAGATCGACCTGGCGCTGGGCAAGCTGGGCCTCGAACCGGGTATGACGTTGCTGGACGTGGGCTGTGGGTGGGGTTCGACGATGATGCGGGCCATCGAGCGTTACGACGTAAACGTCATCGGGCTGACGCTCAGCGAGAACCAGAAGGCCCACGTCGAACGGGTCTTCGCCACCTCGGACAGCCCACGCTCAAAGCGCATCCTGCTGCAGGGCTGGGAGCAGTTCGACGAGCCCGTCGACCGCATCGTGTCGATCGGCGCGTTCGAGCACTTCGGCTTCGACCGCTACGCCGACTTCTTCGCGACCGCCTACCAGATCCTTCCCGCCGACGGCGTCATGCTGCTGCACACGATCACCGCGCTGACCCTCCCGCAAATGGCCGATCGCAAGATTCCGCTGACGTTCGAGGTCGCCCGGTTCGTCAAGTTCATCCTGACCGAGATCTTCCCCGGCGGCCGGCTGCCCTCGATCGAAAAGGTCGAGGAGTACGCGGTTCCGGCGGGCTTCAGGCTGACCCGGACGCAGTCTCTGCAGGCGCACTATGCACGCACGCTGGACACGTGGGCGGCTGCCCTGGAGGCCCACCAGGACGAGGCCATCGCGATCCAGTCGCAAGAGGTCTACGACCGCTACATGAAGTACCTGACCGGCTGCGCGCATGGTTTCCGCGTGGGCTACATCGACGTGCACCAGTTCACGCTGGCCAAGTAACGTCGTCAGGTCCTCGATATCCGCCGCGAGTCCTACTCGACGTCAACCCAGTGCACGCCGACCAAGGGTTGGCACGCCGAATTAGGGCTGAACACGGCCGAAACGCTAGGGTGTACGGCTAGTCGCGTAGGGACGTGAGCCCATGTCACGTAGGGTGCGGTACACCAAGAATGACCAGGTGATCCCCTACCGAGAGCTGTCGCGAGGAAAGGCCAAGCAGAGAACTTATGTCTGACAACTCCACCGGCACGAAGGACATGCGGCCGCACTTCGAGGACATCCAGGCGCACTACGACCTCTCCGACGACTTCTTCGGCGTCTTCCAGGACCCGACGCGCAAGTACAGCTGCGCCTACTTCACCGGGCCGAACGCCACGCTGTCCGAGGCGCAGATCGCCAACGTCGACCAGCACCTCGACCGGCTGGACCTCAAGCCGGGCATGACTTTGCTCGAGGTCGGCTGCGGCTGGGGCCTGACGCTGCAGCGCGCCATGGAGAAGTACGACGTCAACGTCATCGGCCTGACGTTGAGCAAGAACCAGCAGGCCTACTGCCAGCAACTGCTGAGCAAGCTCGACACCGAGCGCACGTTCGACGTGCGGCTGGAGGGTTGGGAGCAGTTCCACTCACCCGTCGACCGGATCGTGTCGATCGAGGCCTTCGAGCACTTCGGGTTCGAGCGCTACGACGACTTCTTCAAGACCTGCTACGACATCATGCCCGAGGACGGCCGGATGACGATCCAGAGCAGCGTGGGCTTCCACCCGTACGAGCTGGCCGAGCGCGGCAAGAAGTTGACGTTCGAGCTGGCCCGCTTCGTCAAGTTCATGATCACCGAGATCTTTCCTGGTGGCCGGGTCCCGACCACCAAGATGATGGTGGAGCACGGCGAGAAGGCGGGCTTCGTGGTGCCCGAGGCGTTGTCGCTGCGCAACCACTACATCAAGACGCTCGGCATCTGGGCCAATCGTCTCGAGAACCACAAGGACGAGGCGATCGCGGCCACCGACGAAGAGAACTACAACCGGTACATGAAGTACCTAACGGGCTGCCAGTACTACTTCGTCGACGAGGCCATCGACGTCAGCCTCGTCACGTACCTGAAGCCCGGCGCAGCCGCCTGACACTCCAGACGACGAAACGTCTCGACACCCGCTGAGGGCCGGGACGTTTCGTTTGTTGGACTAAGCGGCGTCCTTCTTCGCTTCGGCGCCGGCGTCGTTCTTCTTGACGTCGCCCGTCGTCGCTTCGCGTGTCTTGTCACCCTTCTTCGCGTTGCCGTCGCCCTTCTTTTCAGCAGCCTTCTCGGCCTTCTTCCCGCTGGCGTCGGCTGGCTTCGTGGACTCCGGCTTCGTCGACTTCGGCTTCGTCGGCTGGTCGGGCTTGGTGGCCGGCGGATCGGTGGGAGCCGCGCCGGCAACCGGCTCGGTCGTATCGACGGCGGAAGTGTTGGCCGAAACTGGCTCCACCGCAACGGGTTCCGTCACCGGAACTACCTTCTCGACGATTGCCGCGGTCACCGGCTTCGAGTTCTTGGACGACGCCAGCGCGACGCTCGGCTCCTCGACTTGCTCGGGCTCCAGGCTGAGCGACCGGGCGGCGAGCAAGCGACGTGGACTCCGGTGCCGTGGCCGGGGCCGGTATCGTCGAGCCGCCGACACCGAGGTCGCCGAGGAACGCCTGAATGCCCTGGACCGTCGCAATGGCGAGGTCCAACGTCAGCTTGATCGGATCGACGGCCGTGGCGATCGGCAGGATCGTCAGCCGCTGCGGAACGCTCGGGTCCGCGTTCGGGTCGTAGGCGAGGTCGATCAGCACCCTGGCCACCGGCGAGGCCAGGTCGACGAAGGGCTTGACGAACGGCGTCAAACCGATCGAGTCGGTGAGGCCGAGTATCAGCGACGCCAACGGCAGGGTCTTGCTCGGAACCTTGACGTACGTGTTTCCGTACCGGTCGGTCTTGATGTTGGCCGGATCGTTGATCGCGGCCAACAGGTCGGCCTTCGTGTAGCCGTTGGGCAACCCCGTGAAGTCACTGTTCTGGTTGGGATCGAGGTAGGTGCCGTGAATCTCATCGAAGCCGGCCAGCGCGTTGGCCACGGCGAGCAGGTTGCCCCAGGCGACCGGGGAATTGCTCACTCCGTCGTACTCGAAGTAGTAGGTGGTGTAGTTGATTCCGGTGTCGGGTGGGGTGGACAAGCCGGTCGTGACATTGAGGACGGGTACGTGGCCGAGGAACCCGAATAGCGACCACAGCCCGCCGACGGGATTGTCGATGTTGCCGATCAGAACCACTTGGAGGCGGGCCTTCTCGTCTGCAGTGAGGGAGGTGTTCAGCAGCCGTAGTTCGTTGGAAACCACGGCGCCGCCCTGCGAGTAGCCGAAGATCACGACGTCCTGGCCCGGCTTGGTGGGATCGTGCAGCGCTTTCGTGACCGCTGCGTCGAGCGCGTCGACACCTGCCTGCACCGACACATCCCATGTGTCGCATTGCAGTCCCGGGCACCAGCTGGCGGAGAAGGGCGGAAACCCCAGCGGCCAGAACGACGCTGGATAGTTGATGCCGATCAAGTTGGAATCCGGACAGCCCGACCCGTCGACGCCGCACACCGTGTGAGTCATGTAGTAGTCGCGCGCGTTCTGCAGGTAGCCTCCTACGCCGTTTGCGTTGGGGGTGCCGGTGCCCGGCACGATCAGCGCGGTGGCCCCGAACGCGAGCGCGGCCGCGAACGCCGACGTGATGCCGAGCGCGATGGCGCCGAGGAATGACACGACGACGATGACGAGCGCCTTTGCTGTCTTTCGCATCCTCCAACGATCACACAACGGGATGCGCGGCGATGAGGGAACGAGAACGCGACATCGAAGAAATTCGTGGTGGGACTGTCGGATTCGCCCGGCGCCGTTCGTCGAACGGGTAGAGAGTGGGACACAGGGTCCTGCTCACTGACCGGAGGTAACCCGATGCACTACTTCGCGCTGCTGCTGACGCCCGAGACCAACCGTCCCGCCGACCCCGAGGCGCAGGCCGCGGAGATGGCGGCGTACCAGGCGTTCCACGCGACCGCCGCGAGGGCCATCCGCGGCGGGGACGCGCTGCTGCCCACGGCGACCGGTGCGCGCATCACCGGCGGGCCGGACTCGCCGAGCGTCACGGACGGACCGTTCGTCGAGTCCGCCGAGGTGGCAGGCGGCTACTACGTGTTCGAGGCGGAGAACCTCGACGAGGCGCTCGAACTCGCCAGGCAGATTCCGGCGGCGAGGCACGGCGGGGTCGAGGTCTGGCCGATGGTGTTCTGGAACGCGCCGACCGAACCCGTGGGCAACGGCTGGCTCGCGCTGCTCCTCGAACCGGCGGAGAACGTGCACGCCCCGGATAGCGAGGACTTCCAGCGTGGGCTCAGCGCGCACGCCGAGTTCGGCAAGGCCGCGGGCGACCACATCCTGGCCGGCGCGCCGTTGCATCCGCCCTCGACGGCGACGACGGTTCGGGTGCGCGACGGCAAGGTGACGTTCACCGACGGTCCGTACGTCGAGGGCGCCGAGGTCGCGAACGGCTTCTACGCGCTGTCGGCCACCGATCGGGACGAGGCCGTCAAGATCGCGTCGATGATCCCCGCCACATCGGTGGAACTGCGTCAACTCGCAGGCATCTCCGGGCTGTAGTCGTCACTGAATGACCAACCTGGACGGCGTCTTTCGACGCGAATGGGGTCCGGCCGTGGCGGCGCTCGCGCGTTGGTCCGGCGACCTCGACGTCGCCGAGGACGCCGTCCAGGAAGCCTTCGCCGAGGCGCTGCGGACATGGTCGCGCGACGGCCTGCCCGACCGTCCCGGCGGATGGATCGTGACGGTCGCCCGCAACCGCGCGCTGGACCGGTTCCGCCGCGAATCCGCCAGGGCCGACAAGGAATTCGCCGCCACCAAGGAACGCGACGGTGCCCGAATGGAAGGCGAGGACGTGCATCCGATCCGCGACGACGAACTGCGGATGATGTTCACGTGCGCTCATCCGGCGCTGGACACCTCGTCGCAGCTGGCGTTGACGCTGCGGCTGATCTCGGGGCTCACGGTCGCTGAGATTGCGCGCGCACTGCTACAGTCCGAGACCGCAGTCGGACAGCGAATCACCCGGGCCAAGAACAAGATTCGCAGTGCGAACATCCCGCTCCGCGTGCCTCCCGTCGAGCTGCTGCCCGAACGGACCCCACACGTGCTCGGCTGCATCTACTCGGTGTTCACCGAGGGCTACTGGTCGACGGCGGGTCCGTCGGCGATCCGCGACGAGCTGTGCGACGAGGGGGTGCGGTTGGCCGGCGAGCTGTGCGCCCTCATGCCGGACTCGCGCGACGCCCAGGCACTGGCCGCGTTGGTGCTGCTGCACGACTCGCGCAGGTCGACGCGCGTTGACCCCGATGGCAGCCTGGTTCCCCTCGACGAGCAGGACCGCAATCGCTGGGACCGAGGCCGGATCGCCCGCGGGCTTGACCGGCTGCGCCGCGCCGAGGGCGCCGCGGGCAGCTATCTGCCTCAGGCGGTGATCGCCGCGGCGCACGCCACTGCCGCCAGTTGGGCCGAGACCGACTGGGTGCTGATCTGCGCGGCGTACGACCGGCTGATCGCCGTCGCAGACTCCCCGGTGGCGCGGGCCAACCGTGCGCTCGCCATCGGCTTTCGCGACGGCTTCGAGGCCGGACTATCCGCGCTCGACGACGTCGCCGACGATCCACGACTGGCACGGTCCAACACCGTGGCATCGATCCGCGCCGATCTGCTGCGCCGTGCCGGACGGCCCCTCGAGGCGGCGGCCTGGTACCGGATCTCCTTGGACCACAACGGTTCAGCACCGGCACGCGAGTTCCTGCTCAGGCGGCTCGCGGAGTGTGTGGTCGACGAATAGCATCCGGCCGATGGCCCGACTAGCCTCAGCGACAGCTCATGCGCATTCGTCGGGGAGTGGCGGCCACCTTCGGTGTCCTGTCGCTGGTCGCCGCCTTGGGGCTGTTCGCCGCCCGGTGGCTGCCGGTGGTGAATCATCCCGTGCTCGTCGCAGCACTCGTCGCTCCGTTGGCGTTGCTTGCTGCCCCGGTGTCGGCGGTCCTGTTCGCGATGACCCGGCGCTGGATTCTGGCCGCCATGGCCGCGCTTGCCACCGTCGTCATCGCGGGCGCGCAGCTACCCGCGTTCGTGGCCGCTTCAGCACCGGCGTCCGCGCTCACCGTCCGCGTGCTGTCGTTGAACATGCATCTCGGACAAGCTGATCCGGCCGCCATCGTCGCGGTCGCGCTGCGGGAGGCAGACGTGCTCGCTCTGCAAGAGCTGACGCCCGCCGTCGCAGCCGGATTGTCTGCGGCCGGACTGGACACGGCGTTTCCGCATCGGCTGATCGATCCCCGAGCCGAGGCGTCGGGGATCGGCCTGTGGACTCGCAACCCGCTCAGCGACACTGGCCACGTCGACGGCTACCACATGCCTGGGCTGATGGCGCGTGTCGACCTTCCAGGCCCTGGACCCGATCCGATGGTGGCGGTGCTGCACATGGCCGCGCCGTGGCCGCAGCCGGCAGAAGACTGGCGTGGGGACATGGCGCTGTTGCCGACGACGCTGACGCATCTCGCCGACGTCGCCCGCGACGGCGCGGTCCTCGTCGCGGGCGACTTCAACAGCACGACCGACATGAGGCAGTTCCGCGACGTGCTCACGAACGGCTACCGCGATGCCGCCGAGCAAGCCGGGGTCGCGTTTCTGCCGACGTATCCCTCCAACGTCGCGCGGCCTCTGATCGCCATCGACCACGTGTTGACGAAGGGCGCGACGGCGACGGCCCTGGACACGGCCTACGTGCCAGGCACGGACCACCGGGCATTGGTGGTCGACGCCGCGGTCGCGCGGTGACTCAGTTGACCGGCACGTCGAGAATCGGCCGCGGATCCTTCGCACCCGGCCCGTCGAAGTGCCACCACTCCCCGGAGTAGACGGTCAGCCCACCGGCGCTCATCGCGTCACGCAGCCGGGCCCTGTTGGCCTGCTGCGCGGCGGTGACGCCTTCGGTGGCGTACGCGAGGCTGCGTGGCGTGAAGTCGTCGAAGTCCGTGCCCATGTCGACGCGCCACCCGTAATGCGCATCGGCCAACGTCACGTCGACCGAGCGTCCGGACTCGTGACTTCGCGCGAACTTGCCGGGACGGGCGACCCAGTTCGGGTTTGGCACCTCTTCGAACATCCGCACCTGAACCTCGTGCGGGCGGTAGCAATCCCAGAACACCAGTCGCTCGCCACCACGGCGCAGGATATCGGCGGCCGTAGCGAGCCCCTGCGCGAGTGCCTCGTGGATCAGACAGCGCGCGTCGGCCGGGTACAGCGGTGTGCCGACGAAGTTGTTCGCGGTGGCGTAGCGCAGGTCGATGACCGCGTCGGGCACGATGCTGCGCACGTCGACCAGCCCCGCAGCCTGAGCCTGGGGCGAGACCGGAGGTACGTCGGCGGCGGCCGTCGAGGGTGTCATCAGCAGCATGATCGCAGCGGCACAAACGACCACTGTGCAGTTTCGTACGCGACTCGCCGTCCCGCTCGTACGAAACCGCACAGTCGAAGTCGGGCCTAGGCCTCGGCGAAGTTGCGCGTGATGGCCGGGTCGACCGGGATGCTCGGACCGGTGGTCGTCGTGATGACGACCTTCTTGAGGTAACGACCCTTCGAGGACGACGGCTTGGCCCGCAGGATCTCGTCGAGCGCGGCGCCGTAGTTCTCAGCCAGCTTGGTCTCGTCGAACGACGCCTTGCCGATCACGAAGTGCAGGTTGGCCTGCTTGTCGACGCGGAAGTTGATCTTGCCGCCCTTGATGTCGGAGACGGCCTTCGCGACGTCGGGCGTCACGGTGCCGGTCTTCGGGTTCGGCATCAGACCACGCGGGCCCAGCACGCGGGCGATGCGGCCGACCTTGGCCATCTGGTCGGGCGTCGCGATCGCGGCGTCGAAGTCGAGGAAGCCGCCCTGGATCTTCTCGATCAGGTCGTCGCTACCCACCTCGTCGGCGCCTGCGGCCAGGGCCGCCTCGGCCTTGTCGCCAACCGCGAACACGATGACGCGGGCGGTCTTGCCGGTGCCGTGCGGCAGGTTGACCGTGCCGCGGACCAACTGGTCGGCCTTGCGGGGATCGACGCCGAGCCGGATGGCGACCTCGACGGTGGCGTCCTGCTTCTTGCTGGACGTCTCCTTGGCCAGCCTGGCGGCTTCCAGCGGGGTGTAGAGGTTGTCGCGGTCCACCTTCTCGGCGGCTTCGCGGTATGCCTTGCTGTTCTTGCTCATTGGATTCCAATCGGTTTCGTTGGTTGTGGTCGGTACGGGCCGAAGCGGGCCCTCCCACTGGTCTGGACGGTGCCCAGACGCGGTACTACTCGACTGCGGGTCTGGTCGATCCGCAAGCTACTCGACTGTGATGCCCATCGACCGGGCGGTCCCGGCGATGATCTTGGCAGCGGCGTCGATGTCGTTGGCGTTGAGATCTTCCTTCTTGGTCTCGGCGATCTCGCGCACCTGGTCCCAGGTCACCTTGGCGACCTTGATCTTCTGGGGCTCGCCGGAGCCCTTCTGCACACCGGCGGCCTTGAGCAGCAGCTTGGCGGCAGGCGGCGTCTTCAGCGCGAACGTGAAGCTGCGATCCTCGTAGACGGTGATCTCCACGGGGATGACGTTGCCGCGCTGGCTCTCCGTCGCCTGGTTGTAGGCGTTGCAGAACTCCATGATGTTGACGCCGTGTTGGCCGAGCGCCGGACCGACGGGAGGCGCGGGGTTGGCCTTGCCGGCTTCGATCTGCAGCTTGATCTGCCCGGTGATCTTCTTCTTCTTCGGGGGCATGACGGTGGTGTTCCTTCTCTTCTAGGGCTAAGTGCCAGTTAGATCTTGGTGACCTGACCGAAGGTCAGTTCGACGGGTGTCTCGCGGCCGAAGATGGACACCAGCACCTTGAGCTTCTGCTGCTCGGCGTTGACCTCGCTGATCGACGCGGGCAGCGTCGCGAACGGGCCGTCCATGACGGTGACCGACTCGCCGACCTCGAAGTCGACCAGAATCTCCGGACGCTCCAACGTCGCCTCGGACGACGCGGCACCGGCGGCGGCGGTCGACTTGGCGGGCTTCTTCGCCGCGGCGGGCGGCAGCAGGAACTTCACGACGTCGTTCAGCGTCAGCGGCGACGGGCGCGACGTGGCGCCGACGAAGCCGGTGACGCCGGGGGTATTGCGCACCGCGCCCCAGGACTCGTCGTTGAGCTCCATGCGCACCAGGATGTAGCCGGGCAGCACCTTGCGGTTGACCTGCTTGCGCTGGCCGTTCTTGATCTCGGTGACCTCTTCGGTCGGTACCTCGACCTGGAAGATGTAGTCGCCGACGTCGAGGTTCTGCACACGGGTCTCGAGGTTGGCCTTGACCTTGTTCTCGTAGCCCGCGTAGGAGTGGATGACGTACCAGTCGCCGGGCCTGGTGCGCAGGTCCTTCTTCAGCGCCTCGACCGGGTCGACGTCCTCGTCGTCCTCGGCGGGTGCTTCGTCGGCAGGGGCTTCCTCGGCGGGGGCTTCGTCAGCGGGAGCGTCGTCGGAGGCGGGGTCGACGTCGAGCGGTGCCTCCTCGACCGCCTCGGCAGCGGTCGTCAGCTCGAGAGACTCCGCGGCCTCGTCTGCGATCACGGTCTCCGGATCCGCGGCTTCGGCGAGCGCGTCGGACACACCCGAGGGCGTATCGCCATCGAAGGTCGTCACGGTTGTCAGTCCTCTCTCAGGGTCATTGCAAGCGCAGTCTTCTGTTCGTCACCGCGGGATCGTCAGCCGAACACCAGGGTCACGAGCTTGGCCAGGCCGAGGTCGACCCCGCCGATCAGCGCCACCATGAACGCCAGGAAGATCAGCACCACGGTGGTGTAGCTGACCATCTGCTTGCGGTTCGGCCAGATCACCTTGCGCAGCTCGGCGACGACCTGCTTCAGGTAGTTGATGACGAAGGCGATCGGGTTGCGGGACGGGCCCGACTTCTTGGCCGCCTTCGGCTTCTTTCCATCCCCGTTCTTGGTCGCCTTCGCGTCCGTTGCGGGGGCGGACTCGTCCCCGCTGGTGTCGCGTCGCGGCCGCTTGCCGGTGGGGCGCTGGGGTCGCGTCACCACGGCGGTCTGCCCGCGGGTGTCCTCGGCGCCGGACGGCTCGCCTGTGGTGGTGTCGTCGCCTGCGGAGCCGGCACCATCGCGCTCGTCGCTCACCGCATGCCTTTCGTCTGGTTTGGTGGTCACCTTCCAGTGTCCACACGTGTCGAGTATTCAGTTGAGCAGGGGCGACAGGACTTGAACCTGCAACCTGCGGTTTTGGAGACCGCTGCTCTGCCAGTTGAGCTACGCCCCTTCGGCCGTGACACTGCTGGCCCTGACCAACCCTGCGCGGCCGGGGCTCACACAAGTCACGCGCTCTCCGATCGGCCGATCAGAAACCGACGGACAGCGCGCTGAATTGGGAAAACCCCGAGGACCGAGTGTACATCGGGCCTGGTGTCAGTTACTAATCCGCTATTGGACCGGCTTCGGCCCCCGCCGTGCGAATCACCTGCCCGGTCTCCGGATCCCACTTGGCCGAGATCGAGGCCTCGCCCTCGTGGCCCATCAGCGTGGTGAAGGCCTCGAGCACGACCTCGCCGTCGACGTTGACGCACTCGCTCCGCGTCGTGACGATGTCCGCGCCGAACCGCTCGTCGACGGAATCGATGTACATGGTTCCGGTCAGCGCATCACCAACCGTGATGGGCTTGTGGTAGGTGAACCGCTGGTCGACCTGGACGATCTGCATGGTCTCCATGCCGATGTCGACGTTCTGAAAGAAGTGGCGCTGGATCATCACGGCGAAGATCGAGGCGAACGTGAGCGGCGCGACGAGGGCGTCGTGGCCCAGTTCCTTGGCCGCGGCTTCGTCGTGTGTGGCCGGATCGTTGGCCTTGACGGCGAGCGCGTACTGGCGGATCTGCTCGCGACCCACGACGAACGTGTCGGGGTACTTCCAAACCATCCCGCGGATGTCAATCTTCAGAGCCATGGGTCAGGCCAGCTTCGCGGTCGCGATGGCGCGGCCGAAGATCTTCTTTCCCCCGGTGGTGGCAGACAACGCGATGGTCACTGACTTCGATTCGGGTTCAACGGATTTCACACGTCCATTGAACACGATTTCGGCGCCGACGCCATCGTTGGGCACCGGCACCACGGCTGTGAACCGGACGTTGTACTCGGTGACCGCGGCCGGATCCCCGACCCAGGACGTCACGTAGCCGCCGCCCAGGCCCATGGTCAACATGCCATGTGCGATCGCCGTATCCAGCCCGACCTGCTTGGCGATCTCGTCATCCCAGTGGATGGGGTTGAGGTCACCGGACACGCCCGCGTAGTTCACCAGGTCGCCTCGCGTCAACGGGATGACCCGCTCCGGGAGCTCGTCGCCCACCTTCACAGAACTGAACTCACGCAGAGCCATCAGAGAAGCCCCTTCCGCTGTCGTCCGAACGACCCGCCAGGGTCGTGTAGCTCTCCTGGACCACTTCGCCGGCCTCGTTGGAGATGATGTTCTTGGTCACGATGATGTCGGTCCCGTGTGCCTGCCGGACCGAATGCACGGTTACGTCGCAGTACAGCCGGTCGCCCGCCTTGATCGGCAGCACGAACTTGAGCTCCTGGTCGACCTGGACGATCTGGGCGTCCTCGATCCCGATGTTCGCGTTGGCGAAGAAGGCCGTCTGCGCCTGGTAACCGAAGACGGAGATGAACGTCAGCGGCGCGGGCAGCGAGTCGTGCCCGAGTTCCGCGGCAGCGGCCTCGTCGTAGTAGGCAGCATCGTCGTTCTTGACCGCGACCGCGTACTCACGAAGCTTCTCGCGACCCACCTCGTAGTAGTCGGGGTAGCGGTAGTGCATCCCGACGATCTTCGATCCAAGAGCCACGAAGTCTCAACCTCTCCGGCAACCCCCGGGCATGAGCCCAAGGGTTGCGGTCAGCGTGATTCCTTGTGCGGCTGGTGCGTGCCGCAGTTCGGGCAGAACTTCTTGATCTCAAGCCGGTCGGGATCGTTGCGCCGGTTCTTCTTGGTGATGTAGTTGCGGTGCTTGCACACCTCGCAGGCCAAGGTGATCTTGGGCCGTACGTCAGTACTTGAGGCCACGTCTATCGTCCTTCTTCGAACTGTTGTTCATTGGTCTTGTAGCGGTGGGGGGGCTCGATCCCCCGACCTCACGATTATGAGTCGTGCGCTCTAACCAGCTGAGCTACACCGCCGTACCGGAGTCGCCGGTCAAGTTCAGCTCTCCCGTCGCTGCGCTCGCCCGGTGTCCACCGAGCCCCCTAACGGAATCGAACCGTTGACCTTTTCCTTACCATGGAAACGCTCTACCGACTGAGCTAAGGGGGCCTGCACTACTACGAGGCCCTAGGCGTCAACCGCCGTTCGTGCCACGGGCCTTAAAGAGGGTACATTCTCGCGCTTTGACGAGCCAAACCGCGGGTCACCGGGCACGCCCAACCGCCTGTCACAATGCGATGGCGACGCACTCGGCCAGCCGCCCGTCGCGAAGCAGAATCGACTGCACGTCCACCCCCTTGGGCACGTCGAAGACGATGGCCACGTCGGTCGATAGGCCCGGCTCGACGGCCTTGGTGGCTTCGCCGACGTAAAGCCAGGTCGCGTCGTCGACCCCGTACTCGGTGGTGCCGTCGGAGACGGTGTCGAACGTCGAGGCGAAGGTCTGCCTGGCGGTGGAGACGTTGGTGACGGTCATTTTGACGACGACGAAGCGGCCCGAGGCCGTGACGTTGTATTCCGGGAACTCGGGGTCGGCCAGCACATCGGTGAGCTCGACGCGGTTCACGACGTAGGCGAAGTTGCCGGAGCGGGCCTCGCCGCGACGTGCACCGGTCCGGCCGTCGGCATGGTCGGCGACGGCGATCAGGGTGGCGAGGATGGCAACCATCAGCATCAGGACACCGGCCATGAGCCCGCGGCGATGTCCCTTGCTGCGGGCAGAAGCCACCGAACCTTCGGGTGCCGCCACTGGTTGCGATCTTCCTGTGAGTCGACTGACCGGTTCCTGGTAATGAACCTAAGTCACGCCGCCACGGGCGGCAATGCTCCGCGGCCCAATGCCGCCCGCGGGCGCCCGCCGTCGCAGACCACTTAGTCTTGGGCAATGGCCACGGACGACCGCCTGTACTTCCGGCAGCTGCTTTCGGGCCGCGACTTTGCGGCCGGCGACATGATCGCGCAGCAGATGCGCAACTTCGCCTATCTGATCGGTGACCGCAAGACGGGCGACTGCGTCGTCGTCGATCCTGCCTACGCGGCCAACGACCTGCTCGACACTCTCGAGTCCGACGGCATGCACTTGAGCGGCGTGCTTGTCAGCCACCATCACCCCGACCACGTGGGCGGGTCGATGATGGGCTTCGAGCTCAAGGGGTTGGCCGAACTACTGGACCGGGTCAGCGTGCCGGTTCACGTGAATACCCATGAGGTGGACTGGGTTTCGCGAATCACCGGCATCCCGCTCAGCGAGCTCACCGCGCACGACCACGGCGACGTGGTGAACGTGGGCGCAGTCGAGGTCGAGCTGCTGCACACCCCGGGCCACACGCCGGGGAGCCAATGCTTCCTGCTCGACGGTCGACTGGTAGCGGGTGACACTCTGTTCCTCGACGGTTGCGGCCGCACCGACTTCCCCGGTGGCAACGTCGACGACATGTTCCGCAGCCTTCAGGCGCTCGCCGAGCTACCGGGCGATCCGACGGTGTTCCCCGGTCACTGGTATTCGGTCGAGCCGAGTGCGGCATTGTCGGAGGTGCGCCGCACCAACTACGTCTATCGGGCCAGCAATCTGGACCAGTGGCGCATGGTGATGGGTGGCTGATGCGCGGCGTCGAGGTACGCGTGAATGTAATTGGCGCGGGGTCTTTCGCGCTGCGCTATTGTCCGGATTCGCAGCGCCTGCAGGGCGCGTGACGGGGAGGACCCGCGATGACGACACCGCCTACGCCCGCCGGCTGGTACCCGGACACCGAAGTCCCAGGTGGTCTGCGGTACTGGGACGGCAGAAGCTGGACCGAGCACCGCACTCCCCCTGCGGCACCCGCCACGCCTGAACCCGCCGCGGAGCCCGAGCCCGCGGAAACGCCCGCCAGCGAGCAGCCGACCTCCATCGTGAGGCTGCCCGATGAGCCGACCACCGCGGTGCCGACGAGGCCCGCCCCGGAGCCCACCGACGATGAGGCCGTCAGCGGAGCGCTCCCCACAGCCGATGACGAGCCCACAGCCACGACGGCCTCAGCCGAGCCGGAGACGACCAGCATCGAACCGGCGGCGGCCGACGACGAGCCGGCGACGACCAGCATCGAGCCGGGCTTTCCTCCCACGTGGGAGACGCCTCCGATGCCGGCCTGGGACTTGCCGTCTGCGCGGACAGAGGTAGTCCCGACCACCTCGTCCTACGAGCCGCCCGCTACCCCGACTTACGACGCGCCCGCGACCCCCTTTGCTGAGGCACCTGGGCCGCCGTCGTACGGACCCCCGTCCTACGGGGCGCCCGGAACCCCACCGTACGGCTCATACGACGCACCCCCAGGCGCGCCTTCCCACGACGCCGCCTCGTACACCTCACCACCTTTCGGGCCGCCGGGAGCACCGCCCTGGGGAGCGCCCGGCGGGGGCGCCCCGGGTGGGGGCGGCGGCAACAAGAAGGTGTTGTTCGGGATCATCGGCGGCATCGCGGCGCTCTTGCTGATCGCCGCCTTGGTGCTGACCTATTTCTTCGTGATCAAGGACGACGGTTCGACCACGTCGGCGGGCTCGTCGACGTCGTCGACGAAGGCGAAGGCCAAGACGAGCAAGACCTCCGAATCGGAGACCTCGTCGAGCGAGCCGACGACACCGGCCGCCGGCGGCGAGGTCGCCGACGGCGACTTCACGTTCGAGGTCTCGGGGACCGAAAGCGGTGACACCGTCACGTCTGCGGAGGGCGACCTCGAGGTCACCGCCGACGGCATGTACTTCGTGGTGTACCTCAACGTCACCAACACCGGCACCTCCCCGGTGACGTTCGTTTCGACGATGCAACGGCTCAACGCCGGCGGCCAGGGCTACAGCCCCGACGACCAGGCGACCCTGTTCCTGACCGGCAGCCCAGTGTTCGACATCCAGCCGGGCGAGACGACGAAGACGGGCCTCGTATTCGACGTGCCCCCAGGCACGGAGCCCGACTCGATCGAGTTGCATGGCGACGCGCTCAGTCAAGGCGTCGAAGTACCGTTGTCCTGAGCCGCCCTTTGGAAGCCTTCGGGAGGCTGAGCCGATGACCAGCACGGTGAACTACGAGCTGAGCGAGTCCGTCGCGACGATCACGCTCGACGACGGCAAGGTCAACGTGCTGTCGCCTGCGATGCAGCAGAACGTCAACGAGGCGCTCGACCGCGCGGAGCAGGCCGCCACGACCGGTGAGGTCAAGGCGATCGTGCTCGCGGGCAATTCGCGAGTGCTCAGCGCGGGGTTCGACCTGAGCGTCTTCACCTCGGGTGACGCGGCCGCCGCGTTGGGCATGCTGTCAGGTGGATTCGAGTTGTCGATCCGGCTGCTGACGTTCCCGGTGCCGGTGATCATCGCGGCGACCGGACCGGCAATCGCCATGGGCTCGTTCATGTTGTTGAGCGGTGACCATCGGGTGGGCTCGCCGAAGTCGCGCTGCCAGGCCAACGAGGTGGCGATCGGCATGGTGCTACCCGTCTCGGCAATCGAGATCATGCGGATGCGACTCACCCGCGCGGCGTATCAGCGCGCCGTTTCGATGGCGGCGACGTTCGCGGGCGCGGACGCGGTTGCCGGAGGTTGGCTCGACGAAATCGTCGAGCCGGAGCAGGTGTTGGCGCGTGCGCAGCAGGTGGCGGCAGAGGCGGCAGCGACACTGCACGTCAAGGCTCACCGGGCCAGCAAGCTGAAGGCACGCGACGAAGCGCTCAAGGCCATCAAGGCCGGAATCGACGGGCTCCCAGCCGAACTCGCGAGCGGGGGCTAGCCGAATTTCGCTGTGAGGCGGGCAATTCGACGCGCGCATCCCTCTCACTACGGATGTGACGGGGTGGCATCAACCGTCGAGCTGTCGCACCTCGGCGACCAGCTGACGCACTTCCGCCGGCGACGGCTGGAGCTCATACGAGTGGTGATGGCACATCCGGCTCAGTCCGTGCCAGACGCGCTTGGCCCGCGGGCCGACGTCGGCCTCGTCCAGCACGTCGAGCACGGCGAGTTTTGCCTTCGTGGACGGGCGCTTCTGGGCGGCCGCCGCCCACGTGCACTGTTCATCCAGCCAGTCCTCGAATGCACTGCGGGCCATGACCGCTGCCACCCGCGTCGACCTCGAACCTAGGGGTAACGAACCGTCCAGCAAGTGGTCGGCGTAGTCGAGTAGCGCGGCGCGGTCGGTCATCGCGCCGTCTTGACGAGGTCTGCCACCGCGGTCCTGGTCGCGTTCACCGCCCCGACGAAATCATCGAAGCCGGCGTGCACCTTGTTCGCGACCATCAGCGCCATCTTCCGCTGACTCCAGTTGCCAAGCCACGCATCGAGGGCCGTTTCACCGCCGCCGAGCGCCAGTGTCAGCCGGGCGCGCACCTTCTTGTCCTGCCAGGCTTTTTCAGCGTCGGCGCGCGGTGCGCCGTCCGACAACGTCCGCGACAGGTAGACGTCCCACGCCGTCAACTCCAACGCGTCGCGGCAGAGGTACGGGATGGTGCGCCGCTTGACCTCGTCGGGCACGGCTTCGTCGTATGCGATCGCGATGGCGTCGTCGAGCGCACGCGAAGCCGGATTGCTCGACTCCTCAATCGTGACAATGGAGTTCGCGCTGCGGGTGACCTCGATGAGCCGGGCGGCCGCAGCGACTCGACGGATGGCGGCAGGCAGTCGGTCGTCGTGGGTGAACACGATGACCTGACGTTCGGCTGCCAGTTCCGTCAGTACCGTCAGCAGGCCCTCGATCTTCGACGGATCCATGGCCTGGATCGGGTCGTCGAGCACCACGAAACGAAATGGGCTCTGGTCGGACGTTGCTCGCGGAATGAAGATGGCCAAGGCCAGCGCTTGCAATTCGCCCTGGCTCATCACGCCCAACGCCTCGGTCTCCGAACCGTCGACCCCGGCCTTCAGCAACACCTGTCGGGTGTTCTTCTTGCCCGTCAACTGGATGCCCTCGAGATCGACGTTGCTCTCCTGCCGAAGGGCCGCCCAGATCTTCTTCGCTTCGTCCGCCAGCGGCTGGATGCGCTCATTGCGGAGTACATCTGCGTTCGCTTGCAGCCAGGTCAGCGCCTCGGTGGCCACCTTCAGCGTGGGCGCGGCCTGCTCGGCGACCTCGGCCTTCTCGAGCCACGCGGCGAGTTCCACCGCCAGCGGCGTCCAAGCGTCGTCGCGGGCACTGATCACTGCGGCCGCCTCGTCGCTCAGCGCCGCGTAGGCGGCGTGCAGTTCGGGCAACGTCGTCTCGAGGTGATCGGCGCGCGTGACATCGTCATCGATGGACTTCGAAAAACGTTGGTATGCAACGCGAGCCGCGGCTACGGTGGCCAACTCGGCATCCTCGACCGGGGGCGGGCTCACTTCGTCGACCAACGAGTTGAGCCCCTGCCGCGCGCGGTGACGCAGCGAGCGCGCTGCCCGCAGCACCTGGGCCGTCTCCTGCTCGCGGGTCAGCGCCTCGCGGGCCCGTGTCGCCCAATCGTCGTCGAGCGTGCCCTGAGAGCACACCGGACACGGCTGGGCGCCGTGCTTCTCGTGGAACGCCAGTCCGGTCTCCAGGAGTTGCACGCGGTCGGCCGCCAACGCGTCGGCCGTGCGGGTGGCGTCGACCTCGTGTGCGACCGCCTCCCGCAGTGCAGCGCACGCCGCGGCCACCTCGTCGAGCTCTGGCGTCGTCAGACTCGCCGCCTGCCGCCACGCCGCGGGCGCCGTCGCCGCCGCGCCCTGCGTGATCAGCGGGCGCACCTGCTCCAGAACGGGTTTCGTCTTGGCTACCAATGCCAAGGCCTGCACGGCACGCGGGTCCTCGGAGGCCTGGAGACCGCACCTTCAGGGCGTCGCGCGACTTGCGCGAAGACACCGCCGGTTCCTTGAGCGACTTCACCTCGACGTCGAGCCGGGTCATCGCCACGTTGAGCGCCTCGAGCCCGAGCAACTTGTACAGCTGGTCGTAGAACTCGCTGCGGGCGCCTTCCAGAATGCCGCCGAGCTCGTCGTAGCTGAGCATCGGCCGGTACATCTCGAGCGCGCCGGCCCAGCCGAGGACGGCGGGATCCTCCTGCTTGCGGCCCGCACGCTGCACCCACCGCTTCAGGTCGTCGACGGGCACGTCACCGGGGGGCCAGTCGACGCCCAGAGTGGTCTCGCCGGTGCCCTCCTCGGCCATTCCGATCCGGATCAGCGCCTGATCGCCGGCGTGCAGGTTGCGCCACGTCCGCGACCACACCTGGCCCTTGCCGTGCCACCGCGAGTTGATGCCCGTCAACGCCATCTCGAGGCCCTCGGCGAGCGTCGACTTGCCCGAACCGTTGCGCCCGGCGATCACGACCAGGCCGGGGCCGGGCTGCAGCGGCAGGGTCACCTTGGCGCCGATGCCACGAAAGCCTTGCACCGCAATCGACGTCAGGTACGCCCCGACAGGCGCCTCGTCAACGTGTGTGGGCGTGGTGAGCGCCTCGACGAGCTTCTTCGGGGTGGCGCCGTCGCTCAGCACCTCGGCGAGCTCGTCGTCGCCTTCGAATGCGGCGAGCACCACCAGTCCCGCCTGCTCGCTGAGGTCTTCGTCGCCGTCTGCGAGCCGGAGCACGTAGTCCCTGAGGTCGACGGACATCGATTGCCTAGCCCCCCGTGGGTTTTTTGATCCGCTTCTCCAACGTCTCTACCACGCGAGCGAGTTCGTCGACCAGCCACGTCTTGTTGCGTCGCTTGTACACCGCCAGCAGCGACTTGTAGTACCAGAGGTGCTTGTCCGGATCCTTGACGCTGAACCGCTGCCACAGTTCGTCTCCGACACGCTCGTGGTCGCGCAGGATGGCGCGGGCGTTGTCGACCTTGTCCGCCAGCGACACCAGGATGGTGGCCTCCGACACGTAGCCCAGGTGCTCGACGTATTTCTTCTTGCGCTCGTCCCACGGCGGCTTGGGCACCTGGTCGGTATCGCTGCACTCATCGACGATCGTGGCGACGTCGTCGCCGAACTTCTCCCTGATCTCCGCGAGCCGGGGCGGGCCGCCCTGGTCCTCGACCGCGTCGTGCAGCAGCGCGGCGATGGCCTGCGTCTCGTCGCCGCCGCCCTCGATCACCAGGCTGGCCGCCGAGAGTAGATGGCCGACGTACGGGATGTCGCCGCCCTTGCGGGTCTGCGTGCGGTGGAGGTCCGAGGCGTACTTCAGGGCCTCGTCGAACCGTTCGGACAGGAGCGGTGTGGTGGTTTCTTCTGGCATCTGCCTCCTTAGCTGACGCCCTCACTGTGGCACAGGGGTACGACGTATTCCGCCGCGAGGTGAGCAAACCCGACGAGCCGCCCCACCATGCGCCCAAGTGTGGGTCTTGGATTACGCGGGCATTCGCCGTCCGGTGTCGGACACGGGTCCTAGGCTGGCGTCGATGGGACTTCACCTGCACCGTGCGGATCGCACCGACGTACTCGCCAGCGGCCTCGGTGACCTACTCTCCGATCCGCTCCCCGACCCGTTCGCCAAGGAGCTCGTGTTGGTCTCGGCGCGCGGCATCGAACGGTGGCTGTCGCAGCGGCTGTCTCACGTGCTGGGCCGTGGTGACGCCGCCGACGGGGTCTGCGCGGGCGTCGAATTCAGAAATCCGCACTCACTGATCGCCGGAGCTCACCGGCACCGGCACCAACCCCGCCGACGATCCGTGGTCACCCGACGCGATGGTGTGGCCGCTGCTCGAGGTCATCGACGCCAGTCTCGACGAGGGCTGGTGTCGCACGCTGGCCGCCCATCTCGGTCACTTCGAGACGGGCGAGGCCGAAAAGGAGCTCCGGCTGGGGCGGCGGTACGCCGTGGCGCGGCGCATCGCGGGCCTGTTCGCGTCGTACGCCAGACAGCGCCCGCACCTATTGATCGACTGGCTGGACGGCGGTAGCGGCGGCCTGCCCAGCGACGTCGACTGGCAGCCTCCGCTGTGGCGCGCCCTCGCCAAGCTGGTGCCCGCCGATCCACCCCACATCCGGCACCAGAAAACCGTTGCTCGACTTCGTGATTCAGCGGTTGACCTGCCGCAGCGGCTCTCGTTGTTCGGGCACACGCGGCTACCGGCCACCGAGATCGAACTGATCTGGGCGCTGGCCACCCACCACGATCTTCACCTGTGGTTGCCGCACCCCAGCGACGATCTGTGGCGAGCGCTCACCGGCGTGCGCGGCGCGGTTCCGCGCCGGGACGACGTCAGTCACCGCACGGTCGGTCATCCGCTGCTGGCCACCCTGGGCCGAGACCTACGGGAACTGCAGCGCGGCCTGCCCGCCGAAGTCGCCACCGACGAGCACCTGCCCGGAACCACCCGCCCGGAGACGCTGCTCGGATGGCTGCAGTCCGACGTCGCCGCCAATGCCGTTCGGCCACAAGGCCGGACACTGTCGACATCCGACCGTTCGGTGCAGGTGCACGCCTGTCACGGGCCGGCCCGCCAGGTGGACGTGCTGCGCGAGGTACTGCTCGGACTGCTCGCCGACGATCCCACCCTGGAGCCGCGCGACATCCTCGTCATGTGCCCGGACATCGAGACGTACGCGCCGCTCATCAACGCCGACTTCGGGCTCGGTGACATCCTGCACGGTGCGCACCCCGCCCATCTGCTGCGGATGCGGTTGGCCGACCGTTCGCTCGTCCAGACCAACCCGCTGCTCGGCGTCGCGACGCAGGTGCTCGGTCTGGCCGGCGGTAGGGTCACCGCCAGCGAGGTGCTCAACCTCGCTCAGGCGGCTCCGGTGCGTGCCCGCTTCGGCTTCACCGACGACAACCTCGACGACATCACCCGCTGGGTGCGGCAGTCCAACATCCGATGGGGCTTCGACCAGGAGCACCGACGGCCCTATGGCGTCGACTTCGTCCACAACACATGGCGTTTCGGCATCGACCGGGTGCTCACCGGCGTCGCACTGTCCGACGACGCGCACGCCTGGATCGACTCGACGCTGCCGCTGGACGACGTCAGCAGCAACCGCGTCGAACTCGCCGGGCGGTTCGCCGAGTTCGTCGACCGACTGCAGCGCACGGTCGATTCGCTCACCCGAACCCAACCGCTGCGCGACTGGATCGCCGCGTTGACCGACGGCATCGCCCGGTTGACCCGGATCGGCGACGCCGACGCGTGGCAGTCCAGTCAGCTGGACCGCGAATTCGGCGACGTGCTGTCCGGGGCGGGCACCCGCGCCGACACCGCGATGCGACTGCCGGACGTCAAGGCGTTACTCGAACGCCGCCTGGCGGGACGGCCGACGCGTGCGAACTTCCGTACCGGCACGCTGACGGTGTGCACGATGGTGCCGATGCGATCGGTTCCGCATCGCGTGGTCTGCCTGGTCGGGCTCGACGACGGCGTGTTTCCGCGCCGCGGCATCGTCGATGGTGACGACGTGTTGGGGCGTGACCCGATGACTGGCGAGCGCGACATCCGTTCCGAGGACCGCCAATTGCTGCTCGACGCGATCGGCGCGGCGACCGAGAAGCTCGTGATCACCTACACCGGTGCCAACGCCTACTCGGGCCAGCCCCGTCCGCCTGCGGTTCCCCTGGCCGAGTTGTTGGACGCGCTTGAAGCGACCGCACCGGACGCGGTGCGGGACCGGATCGTCGTCCATCATCCGTTGCAGCCGTTCGACGTTCGCAACGTCATTCCTGGGCGGTTGGTGCCGGACGTGCCGTTCACGTTCGATTCCACCGTGCTCAAGGCCGCGCGAGTCAGCGTCGGCCAGCGGTCGGAGCAGCCCAGGTTCGTGGCTGGACCCCTGCCGCCTCGGCCGCCCGAGGACGTGGCGCTGGTCGATCTCGTCGCGTACTTCCGGGATCCCGTCAAGGGTTTCTTCCGGGAGTTGGACTACACGCTGCCATGGGACGTCGACGGGGTGGACGACGAGATGCCGGTCGACATCGACGCCCTGGAGGAGTGGACGGTCGGTGACCGGCTGCTGACCGACATGCTGCGCGGGATGACGCCCGACGATGCGCGACAAGCAGAGTGGCGACGGGGCACGCTACCGCCCGGTCGGCTCGGCTGGCGCAAGGCCACCGAACTTCGCGACCAATCGCAGCTGTTGGCTGCGGCCGCGATGCGATACCGCAACGCGGCGGTGCACACCTACGACGTCGACGTCCCGCTCGGTGACGCACGACGGCTGACCGGGCACGGTGTCGCAGGTCTTCGGCGAGCGCCTGGTGTCGGTCACCTACTCCAAACTCGGCGGCAAACACCTGCTCGAGTCGTGGATTCCGTTGCTGGCCTTACACGCTCACGATCCGTCGCGGGACTGGTCGGCGGTCTGCATCGGTCGACCGAAACGCGGCACCACACCGCGGGAGGAAGGTCTCGGACGGCCCGAGGGCTCGGCGGTCGAACTGCTGCGGGACCTGGTCGCCATCTACGACGCCGGGCGACGCGAGCCCCTGCCGCTTCCCATCAAGACGTCGTACGCGTGGGCGTGCGCGCGGCACATGGGCGACGATCCCGAGAAGGCCGCGTCGTACCGGTGGCGATCGGGCAACTATCCCGGCGAGGACCAGGAGCCGGCACAGGTGCGCGCCTGGGGACAGAACGCGTGGCTGTCGGAGTTGATGCAGCCGCTGCGGCCGGGCGAGGAGTGCGACGGCGAGACCAACCGGCTCGGCGCCTACGCCGCCCGACTCTGGTTGCCGATGCTGCGCGCGGAACGGGGACCGCAATGATGGAACGCTTCGACCTGTCGGGCCCGTTGCCCGCCGCGAACTCCACGACCGTGCTGGAGGCCAGCGCAGGCACTGGAAAGACTTTCGCGCTGGCCGGATTGGTCACGCGTTACGTCGCCGAGGGTGCGGCGACATTGGATCAGATGTTGCTCATCACGTTCGGCCATGCCGCCAGCCAGGAGCTCCGCGAACGGGTGCGGCGCCAAATCGCCGACGCCGCTGCCGCGTTCGACGACCCCGCGCTTATCGGCGAGAACACGCTCGTCCAGCAGCTGGTGACGGGGACCGACGACGAGCGCACGAAACGGCGTCAGCGGCTGCGAGATGCGCTGGCGGACTTCGACGCTGCGACCATCGCCACCACGCACCAGTTCTGCCACCTGGTGCTGAAGTCATTGGGCGTGGCGGGTGACTCCGATGCCGGGGTCACGCTCGTCGAGAGCCTCACCGACCTGGTGACCGAGATCGTCGACGACCTCTACCTCGCTCACTTCGGAAACCAGCGCGACGATCCCGTGCTGACGTACCGCGACGCGCTGCGACTCGCGCGTGAGGTGGCGGGCAACCCGGCGACGGAGTTGCGACCGCTCGATCCCGAGCCCGGATCTCGCGCCGACGTCTGCATCCGCTTCGCCAAAGGCGTTGTGGCGGAGTTGGAGACGCGCAAGCGGCGGATGGGCATCCTCGGCTACGACGACCTGCTGACGCGGCTGGCGAACGCGCTCGCCGCCGAGGACTCCCCCGCCAGGTTGCGCATGCACGAACGCTGGCCCATCGTCATGGTCGACGAGTTTCAGGACACCGACCTCGTGCAGTGGGAGGTGATCGACCGCGCGTTCAGCGACCGGTCGACGGTCATCCTGATCGGTGATCCGAAGCAGGCGATCTACGCCTTCCGCGGCGGCGACATCGTGACGTATCTGCGAGCCGCCGAGACCGCCGGTGACAAGCGGACACTGGGCACCAACTGGCGCAGCGACGGCGCGCTTGTCGACCGGTTGCAGGCCGTGCTGAAGGGCGCGCGGCTCGGTGACCCGCAGATCGTCGTCCACGACGTGGAGGCGGCGCACCCGGGGACGCGGCTGGCCGGTGCGCCGCGCAACGATCCGTTCCGGTTGCGGGTAGTGCAGCGGGCGACGTTCGGCCGCAAGGGAACACAGAATCTACCGATCACGGACATCCGCCACCACGTCAGCCGGGATCTGGCCAACGACGTCGCTGCGCTGCTGGCCAGCGGTGCGACGTTCGACGGCGCACCCGTGCAGGCGCGCGACGTCGCGGTGATCGTGGAGACACACCGGGATGCCCGGGTGTGCCAGCAGGCGTTGGCCGCGGCCGGGATTCCGTGCGTCTACACCGGCGACTCGGACATCTTCGAGTCGGAGGCAGCCGACGACTGGCTGGCCCTGCTGGAGGCGTTCGATCAGCCGCACCGGACGGGTGTGGTGCGCGCCGCGGCGGCGTCGACGTTCTTCGGCGAGACCGCGAGAATCACTCGTGGCCGGAGGCGACGCGCTGACCGACCGGATCGCGGACACGTTGCGGGAGTGGGCCGGACACGCGCGTGAGCGCGGTGTGGCGGCGATCTTCGAGGCCGCACAGTTGCGCGGCATGGGCGATCGCGTGCTCTCCTGGCGCGATGGCGAGCGGTTGATGACCGACCTCGCGCACATGACGCAACTGCTTCAGGACGTCGCACACCGCGACGGTCTTTCCCTTCCCGGACTGCGGGACTGGCTGCGGGCCGAGCGCGACCAACGCGGTGACGGAAGGACCGAACGCAGCCGCCGATTGGACAGCGACGCCGCGGCGGTGCAGATCATGACGGTCTGGGTGAGCAAGGGCCTGCAGTACCCAATCGTGTACCTACCCTTCGCCTTCAATCGATGGGTGCCCGATCCCGACATCATCTTGTTCCACGACGGCGACACCAGGTGCCTGCACGTCGGCGGGGTGGACAGTCCCGACTACCACGCCGTCGCCAAGCAGGGCCGTGCCGAGGGAGCAGGCGACGACAGTCGGTTGACCTATGTGGCAATGACCCGTGCTCAGGCTCAGGTCGTCGCATGGTGGGCTCCGTCCCGCGACGAACCGAACGGTGGATTGTCGCGGCTATTGCGTGGCCGACGTCCTGGTGACCCGGTGGTGCCGGACGCCTGCGTGCCCAGCAAGATCAGCGACGACGACGCGCTGGCGCGGCTGCGCGAATGGGAGGATGCGGGCGGGCCCACGCTCGAGGAGTCGGTGCTGACGCCTGCCCCGACGCTGCCCGCCGAGCCGGCGCCGCGCGACCTCGACGCCCGGCACTTCCACCGACCCATCGACACCACCTGGCGACGCACCTCGTACTCGGGTCTGATCAGAGTCTCCGAAACACCCGGCGTCAGTAGCGAACCGGAGCTCGTCGAACTCGACGACGAGGTGGCCGACATCCCATTGGTCGAGCCGTCCGCCGGCCCCGGTCTGCCCTCCCCGATGGCCGACGTTCCGACCGGCGCCAGGTTCGGCACCCTGGTGCATTCGGTGCTGGAGACCACCGATCCGTTCGCGGCGGATCTGCAGGCGGAGTTGGAGTCCCAGATCCGCAAGCATCTGGTCTGGTGGCCGGTCGACGTGCCGGCGTCCGAGCTGGCGGCGGCGCTGGTGCCGATGCACGACACCCCGCTCGGCCTGCTCGCGAACGGTCTGACGCTGCGCGCGATCGGGCTGCCGGATCGACTGCGCGAGCTGGACTTCGAGTTTCCCTTGGCTGGCGGCGATCTGGGAGTCGACGTCCCGGACATCCGCCTCCGCGACGTCGGGGTGCTGATGCGCAGCCATGTGGCCGAGTCCGATCCGCTGGCCTCCTATGCGGACCGGCTGACGGGTGACGCGCTGGGCAATCAGCCGTTGCGCGGGTATCTCAGTGGATCGATCGACGCGGTTCTGCGAATTCCGGACGGCAGTGGTCACCGCTACGTGGTGGTGGACTACAAGACGAACTGGCTCGGCGACGGTGACGAGCCCCTGACGGCGTCCGACTACGACCGGCCGCGGTTGGTCGAGGCCATGTTGCATTCGGACTACCCGTTGCAGGCGCTGCTGTACAGCATTGTGCTGCACCGGTTTCTGCGGTGGCGGCAACCGGGTTACGACCCCGACCGTCACCTCGGTGGAATCCTGTACCTGTTCCTGCGCGGTATGTGCGGGCCGGAGACTCCCGTGGTCGACGGACACTACGCGGGGGTGTTCGACTGGCAGCCGCCGGCGGCGTTGATCGTCGAGCTCTCGGATCTGCTCGATGCGGGGAGGGCGGTGGCGTGACGTCGGTCGAGGTGGTGGACGACGCGGACTGGCGGCGCGCGGTCGGTGCGTCGGGGCTGCTCCGCACGTTCAACGAGGCCGGGATCCTCGAGGCGTCGGACGTCCTTGTGGCGCAACGGTTGACGGCGCTGGTCAAGGATGACGACGAGCGGGTGGCGCTTGCCGTCGCGTTCGTGGTGCGGGGCCTGCGTGGCGGTTCGGTGTGCGTCGATCTGACGTCGTTGCAGGACCAGGTCGACCAGCCCGAGCTGCCCTGGCCGGCCCCCGACGAGTGGCTGGCCGCCGTTGCCGCCAGCCCCCTGGTGGGCCCGCCGCACGTCCTGCGCGTGCGCGACGAGTTGGTCTACCTCGATCGGTACTGGCGGGAGGAGGGCCAGGTCGCCGACGATCTGCTGGCGATGCTGTCGGACGGCGTCGGCAGCGCGGCCGCCGACGTCGAGCGGCTGTTTCCGGCGGGCTACGACGAGCAACGGGCGGCCGCCGACCTCGCGCTGAAACAGACGACTGACGGTGCTGACCGGAGGGCCGGGCACCGGCAAGACCACCACGGTCGCGCGGCTGCTGGCAGTGCTGGCTGGCCAAGCCGAGGAGGCTGGCGCGCCACCGCTGCGGATCGCGTTGGCGGCGCCGACCGGGAAGGCGGCGGCTCGGCTCCAGGAAGCCGTGCAGGCCGAGGTCGACCAACTGGAAACCGTTGATCGGCAGCGCATCTCGGGCCTGCGGGCCACCACCCTTCATCGACTGCTGGGAAGCCGGCCCGACAGCTCGTCTCGGTTCCGGCACAACCGTGGAAACCGGCTCCCGCACGACGTGGTCGTCGTCGACGAGACGTCGATGGTGTCGCTCACCATGATGGCGCGGCTGTTGGAGGCGGTACGTCCGGAGGCACGCCTGCTGCTCGTCGGTGATCCGGACCAGCTGGCATCGGTCGATGCGGGCGCCGTGCTCGCCGACCTCGTCGACGGGCTCGGCGGAAGAGCCGACGTCCGTATCGCCGAGCTCAAGACGTCGCACAGGTTCGGCGAGACGATCGGGACGCTGGCCACGGCGATTCGGGACGGAGACGCCGAGCTCGCCGTCGAGGTGTTGCGCGCGGGCGGGGAGCACGTCGAGTGGCTCGACGTCGAAGATCCGGCAGACGGCCTCCGCAATGTGCTTCTGCCGCAGGCGCTTGCGCTGCGCCAAGCCGCCGTGCTCGGAGACGGCGCGACGGGGCTGGCGACGCTCGACGACCATCGGCTGCTGTGCGCGCACCGTCGCGGGCCTCACGGCGTTCAGCATTGGAATCGCCAGGTCGAGCGCTGGCTGACCGAGGCGACGGGTGAGCCGATATGGTCGGCGTGGTACGCGGGTCGGCCGATCCTGGTGACGGCCAACGACTATGGGCTGGGCTTGTACAACGGCGACACCGGTGTCACGGTGCTCGACGGCATCGGGCTGCGGGTGGCCATCGCAGGAACCGAGACGCCGGTGACCTTCGCGACCGGTCGGCTGTCGGACGTCGAAACCATGCACGCGATGACGATCCACAAGAGTCAGGGTTCGCAAGCCACCGAGGTGACGGTGTTGATGCCGCCGGTGGAGTCGCGGCTGTTGACCCGAGAATTGTTCTACACCGCGGTGACGCGGGCGAAGGAGAAGGTGCGCGTGGTGGGGTCCGCCGACGAGGTGCGGGCCGCTATCGAGCGCCGGGCTGTGCGGGCGACGGGGTTGGCGCTGCGGCTGCGTACGTCGTCCTGACCGGTGTCAACCGGCCAGCGAAGCTCTCTGAGATGGCCATTCGAATTGCCCACCTCTGAGCGACTTCTCAGCGCGCCACACGCAAAGTCGCTCAGAGGCGGGCATTGCAACACACATGTTAGGACGCCGACGGGCCCAGCAGCGGCCAGGCTAAGTGCCGCTACGCCGCCGGCAGGTGATGCGAAACGTCGCGGTGGTCGGCCAACCACCGCTGCTCGACGCGCTTCACGCGGCGGTGTTCGAGCGCGATCAGGATTCCGCCCGCGGTCACCAGCGCTCCGGCGATGAGGCCCAAGCCCATGGAGAGGTCGGTCCGGCCGTAGGCCGTCGAGGCCACGCAAGCGGCGATCATCACCGTGCCGATCATGATCAGAATCAGGCCCGGTAGCCACAATGTGTCGATGAACGACTCACCGGCGTGCGGCTGCGTCGTGCGGGAGTGATCCACGGGATCGCGATAGGCACCCTTCATCTGCATCTCCCTTCGTGAAAGAGATGGCCCCAGCGTACGCCTGTATATGAGCTACGTCACAGTCCTTGGAACGACCGCGAGTGCCTGCCTGGCGTAGGCCCGCACGTCGGCGTCGCCGTCGTCGAGCGCGCCGGTGAGCGCCTCGCGGGCCGCCTCCTCCGACGACGCCCACCGGGTCAGGCTGAGCACGGCGGCCTTGCGCACGTCGAGGTGCGGGTCGGACAGCGCGCGCGACAGCGGTGGCACGGCGGCCGTCGGCGACGGCGCTCCGGCGAGTGCGCGGGCGGCGCCCTGACGGATCTGCCAGGCCGACGCCGCCAGCGCGCTCTCGACGGACGTCACGTCGACGTCGTCCCAGCCGATCGAGCCCATCGCCGCGAGTGCCGCGGCGCGCACCAGCGGGTCGAGGTCGTCGATCAATCCGCGCACCGCTTCGGCACCCGTGCGCAGCGTGCCCAGCCCGTTGGCGACCGCGATGCGGACTTCGCGGTTCCCGTCATTGCAGCCAGCAGCGACCCCGTCGGCGTCGTCGACGGAGACCAGCGCGCGGACGGCCTCGATGCGCACGCGATGGTCCTGGTCGGCGAGCGCGTGCCGGAACTGCTCGGCGTCGCCGGCGCGGCGGGAACTCACGACGTAGACGGCGGCCCCGCGCACGACGGGATCGCCCGAGCCGAGCAGCTCTTGGACGGGGCCCGCGTCGGGTATCACCTCGACGAGTTCGCGGATGCCGTCGGCGGCCACGCGGCGGACCTCGACGTGCTCGTCGCTCAGCGCAGCCAGCAGCGCGGGCGCATAGCCGTCGGGCAGGTGCTCGGTGACCACGTCGACCGCGGTGCGCCGCACCCCGGGCTCGGGGTCGGTGAGGAACGGCTGAAGCTGATCGATCGTGGGCTCGTCGAGTTCTAGCACCGCGGCGATGCGCGGCGACGGCGGTGGGCCCGCGGCGCCATCGCGCACCCGGGACACCTCGGATGCGGGGGCCTGGCCGCCGACGAGCGGCGGCTGGTGAACGTAGATGGGTTCGGTTTCGCCGCTTGGCAATTCGTCGAGTCCGGGAACCGGCACGAAGTACGGCGCCACGGGTCGCTTGAGGAATTCGATGTCGCCGTCCGCGGTCTTGCGGAGGTTCAGGTGGTAGCGCCACTCGATGTCGTCGCGCTCGGGAGTGTCGCTGCGGTCGTGGTAGAGCCCCCACCGCGACTCGGTGCGGGTAAGCGACGAGCGGGCGGCCATCTCAGCGCAGTCACGGATGAACGACACCTCCACGGCGCGCATCAGCTCGTGGGGCGTCCTGGCGCCAATGCCCGCGACCTCGTCGCGCATACGGTCGAACGTCTGCACGGCGATCGACAACTTCGCGGCGGTCTTGGGCGGCGCGACGTAGTCGTTGACGAAGCGGCGCAGCTTGTATTCGACTTGCGGCTGGGGCGGGCCGTCGGGATGCTGCAGGGGCCGGTAGATCAGTTCGTGCGCCGCTGCGATCTGGTCGGCCGGGAGCACATTAGGTGCGGGGGTGTCAACACACGTCGACGCCGCGTGTGCGCCTGCCAGGTCGCCGTAGACGAAAGCGCCGATCATGTAGTTGTGCGGCACGCAGGCCAGGTCGCCCGCGGCGTACAGGCCCGGCACGGTGGTGCGGGCGTGCTCGTCGACCCAGACCCCGGAGGCGGAATGCCCACTGCACAAACCGATTTCGGAGATGTGCATCTCGATGTCGTGGGTGCGGTAGTCGTGGCCGCGGTTGGCGTGAAACGTGCCGCGGGTCGGCCGCTCGGTGGTGTGCAGAATGCCCTCGAGCGTGCTCAACGTCTCGTCGGGCAGGTGGCTGACCTTGAGGTAGATGGGTCCCCGTGCGGATTCGATCTCGTTCTTGACTTCGGACATCATCTGACCCGACCAGTAGTCGGAGTCGACGAACCGCTCCCCCTGCGCGTTGACCTGATAGCCACCAAAGGGATTCGCGACGTAGGCGCATGCCGGTCCGTTGTAGTCCTTGATCAACGGATTGATCTGGAAGCACTCGATCCCCGAGAGTTCGGCGCCCGCGTGGAGGGCCATCGAGTAGCCGTCGCCTGCGTTGGTCGGGTTCTCGTAGGTGCCGTAGAGGTAGCCCGACGCGGGCAGGCCGAGCCGCCCGCATGGCCCGGTCGCGAGGATGACGGCCTTGGCGGCCACGACGACGAACTCGCCGGTGCGGCTGTTCAGCGCCGCCGCGCCGACGGCTCGCCCGTCTTCGGTGAGCACGCGGACCGGCACCAACCGGTTCTCGATGCCGATCTTTTCGCGCATCTTCTTCTGCCGCAGCACCCGGTACAGCGCCTTCTTGACGTCCTTGCCCTCGGGCATGGGCAGCACGTAGGAGCCGGAGCGGTGGACGCGACGCACGGCGTACTCGCCGTGTTCGTCCTTCTCGAACTTGACGCCGTAGCGCTCCAGCCGCTGCACCATCGCGAAGCCGCGGGTGGCGGTCTGATAGATGGTGCGCTGGTTGACGATTCCGTCGTTGGCTCGGGTGATCTCGGCGACGTAGTCCTCCGGCGTCGCCTTGCCGGGGATGACCGCATTGTTGACGCCGTCCATGCCCATGGCCAGCGCGCCGGAGTGCCGCACGTGGGCCTTCTCGAGCAGCAGCACCTGGGCGCCGTACTCCGCGGCGGTGAGCGCGGCCATCGTCCCTGCGGTACCGCCGCCGATGACGAGCACGTCGCACTCGAGCCGGATGGCGTCGTCGATTGCGGGGGCTTCCACTAGCTGATCAACTCCGAATGGTCGAGTGCCGCGATGACTTCGGCCCGCAGTGCGGCGAAACCGTATTCCCTGTCGTTAACTCGCTCGCTTGACGACAGGGAATGCGGTTTCGGCGAGGTTCGTGGGTCCCGAGCCGCGCCCGGGTCGCGGGGCGACGGCACGTCGAGCAGTGCCCTCAGCGGCTGCCCGGCGCGTTTCATGAAGGTTCCTGGGGTCAAGGGATTTTTCAGCTGGCTCAGCGGAGCAGGTAGGGCATGTTGACGGTGACGGCGCCGGTGGGACAGCGCGCCGCGCACGGGCCGCAGTACCAACACTCGTCGACGTGCATGAACGCCTTGCCGTTTTCCGGGTTGATGGCCAGCGAGTCGAGCGGACAGATCTCGACGCAGAGGGTGCAGCCCTCGATGCACAGCGACTCCTCGATGGTCACTGGCACGTCGACGCGTTGGTTGACCTGGGCCATCAAACTCCCCTAACTAGGTTGCCGCGCAGCGTGATTCGATCGCCACGCATGCGGATGTACTCGAGGTCGACGGGGCGCCCGTCCTCCAGATGGGTAAGCCGCTCCAGCAGCAGAACCGGGGCGTTCTCGGGCACCTGCAGGATGGCGGCGGAGTGCGGGTCGGCGGGCACCGCTTCGACGGCGAGGCTGGCGTTTCCAAGCCGTCGACCGGTGACCTGCTCGATGAGCGCGAAGACGTCGTTCTCCTCGAGGGAGTGCTCGATGACGTCGCGGCCGATGTCGGGCGCGAGGTAGGTCATGTCGAGCGACAGCGGAAGGTCGCCGAGGTAGCGCAGCCGTTCGATGAAGACGACGGACTCGCCGGGGTTGAGCCGCAACCGGTTGGCCACCGACGGCGGGGCGGACACGGTCATCGTCGCGCGCACCTCGTTGCGGATCTCGCCGTAGCCCTTGAACGTCTCCTTCAGTCCGACGAGTGCGTCGAGTCCGTGGTCGTACTTGCGGATGGCGACGTGGGTGCCAGTGCGGGGGCCGCGGTCGATGAGGCCTTCGTCCTTGAGAGTGGCCAGTGCCTCGCGGACCGTGTTGCGGGAGACGAAGAACTCGTTTGCAAGGTCTTGTTCGCCGGACAACCCGTCGGGATAACCGCCGGCGTGGATCTGGTGCCTCAGCACGTCGGCCACCAGGCGCGCCTGGTCGGCCCGCGGCCGGCGGATCGGCGTGGGTTCGGCGTGCTGCTCGCTGTCCACGCTCACCTCCTGAGGCTGTTCATCGTGTGACTGACCAGTTCAGGACGGTATCGGTGGATCTGGTGGTCGCTCGGCCGTCGCGTCTGGGGGCCTGGGGCGGGCCACCCGAATGCGCCGGTGCGTGGCCGCGCGGACCTGCTGCTAGAGGGGCCGCGGTGCGGATTGCGCCACCATACGGGTCGGTGATCGGCTTTCAATCGCGCTGAGTGGAATGGGGTCGCGGTCGGACCCGGCCCCGCGTCGTGGCCGGTCAGGCGACCATGTGGCCGAATACGTCGCCGCTGCGCCACACCGAGGGTGCGGCCGAGAAGTAGTTCTCGAATTGCCCGCCTCGTAGCGAATTTTGATTTGTTGCGCGGACATTGACGAGTTCGACGAGGCTAGGTGACGGGCCCGCGGCTCCTTGGCCACGGCGAAGACCGTCGCGGACGCCACACCAGCAACTGGTTCGGGCCGACGGGGTCTGTTGTCGACGTGCAGGTGTTCGGTGTGCGTTGCGGCCTTTCTGGGTAGGCCCGCACAAACGTAGTCAGCCGCGACAGGAGTAACGATGGCACTAACCGACAAGACCGGCGCCCCGGTGACGGTGGACAAGGAATCCGACAAGTTCACGATCTCCGTCGACGGCAAGGCCGTTGGCCTCACCGCCTACGCCGACCACGAGAACCAGCGGGTGTTTCCTCACACCGAGGTCGACGACGCGTTCGAAGGCCGAGGCCTGGCCACGATCGTGATTGGCGAGGCGCTGGCGCAGACCAAGGCAGAAGGGCTTCGGATCGTGCCGATGTGCCCGACTGTCGCGGCCTTCGTCGAGAAGCATGCCGAGTACGCGGACATCGTCGACCGTCCGGGGCGGTAGCTCCTGAGCTGCGGTGCCGATGACGTCGCGATCGCGCCACCCGACGGCCAAAGCCTCCCGAGGAACCCCTTCCACTCTGCCCGCCTCTGAGCGAAAAGAGGTATTAGGGCGCGACCGGCCGCCCGCGCGTGTCTACGAACGCGGCGGTTTCGCTACGAGGCGGGCAATTCGAGATCTACTTCCGGCGCCATATGCCCGCACCGGTCGGGCTCACTCGTTGTCGCCACCCGTCGACGCCGTCGCGTCGAGTTGCGACACGTCGACCGCAGCCCGCGCTGCCGGCCACACCCAGTCGCGGACTTCGGGGATGTCGTCACCGTGTTCGCGGGTGTACTCGCGGGCGGTGATCCGTTTGTCCACCATCCGTTGGCGCAACGGCGCCACCTTCGACTTCAGGAACGGCACCCGGTCGATGACGTCCATCACCAGGTGGTAGCGGTCCAGGTCGTTGAGCATCACCATGTCGAACGGCGTCGTGGTGGTGCCCTCCTCCTTGTAGCCGCGTACGTGCAGGTTGCTCGCACTCGCCCGTCGGTAGCACAGCCGGTGGATCAACCAGGGATAGCCGTGGTAGGCGAAGATGATCGGCTTGTCGACGGTGAAGATCGCATCGAAGTCCTTGTCGGACAACCCGTGCGGGTGCTCACCGGCATCCTGCAGCCGCATCAGATCCACCACGTTGACGAACCGAATCTTGAGCTCCGGAAGGTTCTGCTTGAGCAGATCGACAGCCGCGAGTGCCTCCAGCGTGGGGACGTCGCCCGCACACGCGATGACGACGTCGGGGTCCTCACCCTGGACCTCGGCGCCGGCCCACTCCCAAATGCCAAGCCCCCGTGTGCAATGCGCGATGGCGTCGTCCATGCACAGGAAGTTCGGGCTGGGCTGCTTGCCGGCCACCACCACGTTGACGTACTGCCGCGACCGCAGGCAGTGGTCGTAGGTGGACAGCAGCGTGTTGGCGTCCGGTGGCAGGTATACCCGGACGACCTCGGCGCGCTTGTTGACGACGTGGTCGATGAACCCGGGGTCCTGGTGGCTGAACCCGTTGTGGTCCTGGCGCCAGACATGGCTGGACAGAAGGTAGTTCAGGCTCGCGACCGGTCGGCGCCACGGTATGTGGTTGGTCACCTTGAGCCACTTGGCGTGCTGGTTGAACATCGAGTCGATGATGTGGATGAACGCCTCGTAGCAGTTGAACAGTCCGTGGCGCCCCGTCAGAAGGTAGCCCTCCAGCCAGCCCTGACACTGGTGCTCCGAGAGCATCTCCATGACCCGGCCCGCGCGGGCCAGATGGTCGTCGACCTCAGGGCCGAAGAAGTCCGCGTTCCACTGCTTGTCGGTGGCGTCGAACACCGATTGCAAACGGTTGGAAGCGGTTTCGTCGGGCCCGAAGATGCGGAAGTTGTCGGGGTTGAGCCGGATGACGTCGGTGAGCCACTGGCCGAGTACGCGGGTGGCCTCGGCGATCGGCGCCCCGGGGGTGACGACGTCGACGCCGTAGGTGCGGAAGTCGGGAAGCCGAAGGTCCTTGAGCAGCAGCCCGCCGTTGGCGTGCGGGTTGGCGCTCATGCGCAGCTCCCCCGCGGGCGCGAGGGCGGCGATGTCCGGATCGAGGACACCGTTTTCGTCGAACAGTTCGTCGGCGTGGTAGGACCCCAGCCACTCGGCAAGTACCTGGAGGTGCTCTGGGGTGTCACGGGCGCTGGCGAGCGGCACCTGATGCGCCCGCCACGAACCCGTCGTCTTCTTGCCGTCGATGTAGGCCGGGCCCGTCCAGCCCTTCGGCGTCCGGAACACGATCATCGGCCACTTGGGCCGCTGCTCGTCGCCGTCGCTCGCCTTGGTCTTGAGTTCGGCGATCTCGTCGAGCACCTCGTCGAGGAGCAGCGCGAACCTGCGGTGTGCGTCGGCGTGATCGCCCGCGTCCGAATCGTCGGCCACCTCGAAGAAGTACGGGTGGTGGCCATAGCCCTCCATCAGGCTTCGCAGTTCGTCGGTCGAAATGCGATCCAGCACAGTCGGATTGGCGATCTTGTACCCGTTGAGATGCAGGATCGGTAGCACCACGCCGTCCTTGACCGGATTGACGAACTTGTTGGAGTGCCAGCTGGTGGCCAGGGCACCGGTCTCGGCTTCGCCGTCGCCGACGACCGCCGCGACGAGCAGATCGGGGTTGTCGAATGCCGCCCCGTACGCGTGGGACAGGGCGTAGCCGAGTTCGCCACCCTCGTGGATCGACCCCGGTGTCTCCGGCGCCACGTGCGACGGAATCCCGCCGGGGAAGGAGAACTGCTTGAACAGCCGGCTTATGCCTTCGGCGTCCGGCGTGATGTCGGAGTAGATCTCCGAGTAGGTGCCGTCGAGGTATGCGTTGGCGACCAGGCCAGGACCGCCGTGGCCTGGACCGGTGATGTAGATGGTCGACTGCGCACGCTCGGCGATGGCCCGGTTGAGGTGCGCGTAGAGGAAGTTCAGCCCGGGCGTCGTGCCCCAATGGCCCAGCAGGCGGGGTTTGACGTCGTCGCGGGACAGCGGCGCGCGCAGCAGCGGATTGCCCAGCAGGTAGATCTGCCCGACCGAGAGGTAGTTGGCGGCGCGCCACCAGCCGTCGAGTCTGGCGATGGTGTCGTCGCTGACCTCCCCGCCGTCGGTGGTGCGCCATGCGGCGGGCGTAGGGGCTGTCACGGACTCGGAGAAGGCGGTATCGACCACCTTGACCATCGTAGGCTCCATGCCCGCTGGCCACCGAGCGGCGCAGGCAACATTCACCTGGCCTTCAGTCGTGCGACCCCTTCGGACGAGGGCCGATGCCGCCATCACGGGGTTACGGCTGGGTCCGATGGCTCAGACTGAATCCATGATCGAGCCCGGTGCCACCCGCGTCGCGGTCTACCTCGACTTCGACAACATCGTCATCTCGCGGTACGACCAGGTGAATGGGCGCAATTCGTTCCAGAAGGACAAGGCCAGCGGTCTGGAGCCGGAGAAGCTGGAGCGGGCGACGGTCGACGTCGGCGCGATCATCGACTTCGCGTCGTCGTTCGGAACGCTGGTGCTGACCCGCGCGTATGCGGACTGGTCGGCCGACGTCAATGTGGGCTACCGCGGGCAGCTGGTTGGCCGGGCCGTCGACCTGGTGCAGTTGTTCCCGGCGGCGGCGTACGGGAAGAACGGCGCCGACATCCGGCTGGCGGTCGACGCGGTCGAGGACATGTTCCGGCTGCCCGACCTCACCCACGTGGTAGTCGTGGCGGGCGACTCCGACTACATCGCGCTGGCGCAGCGTTGCAAGCGGCTGGGGCGGTACGTGGTGGGGATCGGGGTCGCCGGTGCGTCGAGCCGGGCGTTGGCGTCGGCGTGCGACGAGTTCGTCATCTACGACGCGCTGCCCGGCGTCCCGGTGTTCGAGCCGGACGCCGCGCCCCCGGAGAAGGCGCCGGCGAAACGGGGCGGCCGTCACGGCAAGTCGACCGAGCAGGAGGAGCCGGAAGCACCCGACCCGCAGGCCGCGGCGACGGCGCTGCTGCAACGAGCCCTGCAGATCGGGTTGGAGAAGGACGACGCCGACTGGCTGCACAACTCGGCGGTGAAGGCTCAGATGAAGCGGATGGACCCGTCGTTCAGCGAGAAGTCGTTGGGGTTCAAGTCCTTTAGCGACTTCCTGCGGTCGCGATCGGATGTCGTCGAGTTGGACGAGAGTTCGACGACGCGGCTGGTGCGGTTGAAGTAGTCAGCCGACCTTCATCTCCCCCATGTCCGACCAGCCGGTCGCGTCGATGGTCTGGCTGATGATCTTCGGGGTGGACGCCAACAACGCAGGCGCGTCTGCGACGAACTTCTCGAAGTGCGCGCTGGTGACGTGCTCCTTGCCGGCGTCTCCGTCGCGGAACCCTTCCACCAGAACGTATTCCGACGGATCGTCCAGACTCCGTGACCAGTCGAACCACATGTTGCCCGGCTCGTTGCGGGTGTCGCGAGTGAACTCGGCGACCTTGTCGGGGAAGCTCTCGACGTACTCCGGCTTCGGCTTGAACTTGACGACTATGAAAATCACAACAGATCATCCTTTCCAATCAGGGAATCAGAATGGCCCGGCCACGGACGTTGCCGTTGTCCAGATCGGTTATGGCGGACTGGAAGTCGTCGAGTTGATACTTCTGGGTGTGCAGGTTCACCGCGCCCCGCGCCGCGAGTGCCATCAGGTCACACAGGTCGTTGTAGGACCCGACCAGGTTGCCGATGAAGTTGATCTCGGTGGAGATGATGTCGATCGTCGGCACGTTGATGTTCTCGCCGTAGCCGACGACGTGGTAGTCGCCCGCCCGACGCAGCATCGCCACACCCTCGCTGGTCGCCCCACCCTCGCCGACGAAGTCGACGACGACCTCGGCACCGTGCCCGCCCGTCATCTCGAGCACCTGCTCGACCTGCGAACCGTCGGCCAGCACACCGTGGTCGGCGCCGATCGCCTGGGCGAGCTTCAACGCCTCGGCGTTCCGGTCCACGACGATCAACTCGGCGGGCGACAGCGCCTTGAGCACCTGAATACCAATGTGGCCCAAGCCTCCTGCGCCGATGATCACGCATTTGTCTCGAGGAGTGAGGCGACGCGCTGCCTTGGCCGCAGCGTGGTGGGCGGTCAGTCCGGCGTCGGCGAGCGCGGCGACGTCGGACGGCTCGAGCGCGTCGTCGATCTTGACGACGCTGCGAGCCGAGGTCTTCAGATACTCGGCATAACCGCCGTTGGTGTCGATGCCCGGGAAGGCGCTGGCCTCGCAATGGACGTCGTTGCCGGAGCGGCACGCTCGGCACAACCCGCAGGTGATCAGCGGGTGGAGGATGACCTTGTCGCCCTCCGCGACGTTGGTCACCGCCGAGCCGATCGCGTGCACCCAGCCGGCGTTCTCGTGCCCGATCGTGTACGGCAGCTGCAAATCGGGATTCTTCTCGGCCCACTGGCCTTCCAGGATGTGCAGGTCGGTGCGGCACACCCCGGCACCGCCGATCTTCACTACGACGTCGAACGGCCCCGTCGGCGTAGGTGCCGGAACTTCCTTCATCTCCAGGTTCTGGTGGTAGCCGACGACTTGGACGGCTCGCATGGTGCTCATGTGGTTCCTTCTTTCGACTAGTGGGTGAGCGCGGTAACGGGTATGAACGTCACTTGAGGGCTGGCAGGCTCGTCGCCGTAGCGGGTGCGGAGCAGCCCTCGGCAGAAGTGGGCGTTTCCGTCGATGGAGATCCGCGTCGAACGCGCGCGGCGCAATGCGAGGGGCACCGCGTCGGGCGGATAGCCCTGGCCGACGTGGTCGACCAGGACGAGCGCCGTTGCAGCCGTGGGCAATCCGAGTGCCTCGCGGCGCCTGACCAGCGCGGCCTTGGCGGCGTCGTCGGGCAGGTCGCCGAGCGCGACCTCCCCCAACGACGACTCCGGACGATCCCGGTCCGAGCGCAGCAGCGCGGTGAGGCAGCGCTCCATCGCCGCGGTGTGCGCCTTGCGCCGGAACGTCTCCCGCAACTCGTCGAGGCTCTCCTCGGCCTCGTGGCCGAACGTCCCGCGGTAGCCCGCGTCGGCGGCCAGTCCGGCGTTGATGATCGGCGAGTCGTGGTGGTCGTCGAGCTCGACCGTCACCTGGCGGATCCAATCGAGTTGCCTCAGCACGTCTTTGGCATCCGATGCCATGAGGTAGGCGAAGTTCGGCGAGCAGAACGACGTCGGCAACCGCAGGTGCACCTTCACGTTCCCGCCCGGGGACACGCTCAGCGATCGCACGAACCCGAGCGACGTGATCGGCTCGTCGAGTTCGGGATCCATCACCGCGCCCAACGCGGTGTACGCCATCTCGTGCCAGCCCATCACGCGTCCACGAGGTTGTCGGCGCCACGAGGTCCGACGGCGGTCTCGTCTGCCGCGGGCAGTTGGAGATCGGCGGGCACCGGGATGTCGTACATCTTGGCGGCGTTGAGCCCGAGGATCTTCTTCTTCTGGTCCGTGGTGATGGGTGCGTACTCGCCGAGGTCTTCGGGGATCTGGAAGTCGACGAACGACTCGATGAGCCACCGCGGCGTCCACAGCGCGTAGTCGGACGAGAACTGGATGCGGTCCTCGCCGATCCAGTAGAGCAGTTCACCCATGATCTGCGCGAAGTACTTCGGCCGGGTGTGGATGAATGGCATCGCGACGGCCAGGCCCGCGTGCACGTTGGGTTCCTGCGTGGCGATCCAGCAGAAGTCCTCGAGCCTCGGCAATCCGCAGTGTTCGACGACGAAGTTGAGGTCGGTGAAGTCCGTGGCGACGTGGTCGACGTCGGCGACGTCGAAGGCGTCTCGGTCCAGCGGCCGGATCGTCGGGCCCTTGTGTACGTGGATGTTTCGCACGCCCAGTTCGCGGCAGGCCTCCAGGTACCGGTAGGCCCACGGGTCGTCGAGCCGCCAGCCGCGGGACTCGCCGTGCCATTCGGCGGTGTAGAGCTTGACGCCCTTCAATCCGAACTTCTTGGCGTCCTCGCGGAACTGGTCGAGGCCGGCCTCGCCGTTGCGCGGGTCGAAGTTGTGGTTGTAGGTCAGCTTGTCGGGATGCTTGGACGCGAGTTCGAACGCCTCGTCGGTCTGCCCGAAGCCCTTGTAGTAGAACTCGCCGAGGTACGCCGGCTGGAAGATCGCATGGTCGACGTAGCCGTCGTCGAAGAGATCCTTCATCAGGCGGTCGCCGCCCTGGTACAGGTACTCCTCGTAGGTCCAGACCTCGGACTCCGGCGAAAGATTGCGGTGGTAGTCGTAGAAGCAGTCGATGAACTGCTTGCCGTGAATGTTGCGCTGGTTTTCCGGTCGCGCGTCCCACAGGGCGATGTGAGCGTCGACGATGAAGTAGCGGGTGTCGTCCTTCTGATACATGCGAGCTGCCCCTTCTCTCGTGTGATGGCTGTCACAACCTGCGGCCGAGCCTAGGAGCGTCGGCGACGGCTGCCGAGGGCCGTCGTGTCTCAATCTGAGACGCCGTCGGGGCTGATCGGGTACCCAGGATTTGCGACGCTTTGTAACGTGGATCACAGGAGGCCTGACGTGGACGCTGGCGTGCCCGATCGGATCAGCTTGCACCGGATCGCGCAGCGCGAGGCCGGCAACGGCGGTGACTTAGCCGATGCCGTTCCGCACCGATTGCTCGCGTCGTGGCAGCGCAGCGAGGAGTACGGGATCCCGCTGGATAGCAAGACCAACCGGTCGAAAGGTAGAAACAAACACAACAACGTTACGTATTGCTACATGATGCTCCTCATCAACAATAATACTCTTCAAGATCGACTTAATTTCAAAATCATCAGCCATCTCTAAGCATCTTAACAGCATCTCTTTTGAATTTATTTCCTCTTCAATGGATTTGGAGAGTCCCTCTTTAGTAAGAAGGGAGTCGCTCGTAGCCCCTTCAACATCAGCCATCATCTTAGTGAAATACTCGATATGCCTCAACCCATCATTTAGAAGAGTATAGAAGTAATTTCTTATCAGCGAATTGCTAACCCTGCTTAGAATAGTCATATAGTGATTCATTTCTACCAATTCGGCTTCATGTTGGGATTTTAGCAAAGAGTAAAGCTTCTGCTCCTTCTCTAGCGTCGAAAAGTCTGGTTTCATTGTAAGGAGGATCGTAATTTATAGATAATAAAATTTTCACTAGGAATATAGAGAATTCATTTTGTTGACGCCTAGTGAATGGATTGGATCTTAAATAAGATAATCTTCCGGAAATGCCTAGCCTTTTGTTCAGGTATTGGAGATTATGCTTACCATAATAGATCATGAATAATTAATGTATGTAATGTGTTGAACGGCACAATGATTCACGACCCCTAACAATCAAGATTGAGGATTCAATCCCTAGTCATAGCCGTCCGCCTTTGAGACAAGTATGTAAAGATTAGATAGGTGATAAGGTGCGGGAGATGGGATTTGAACCCACGAACCCCTAAGGGATAAGAGCCTCACTCTTACGCCGTTGACCTGGCTGGGCGACTCCCGCACAAATGTAGCGGCTTATTAAGCACTAATTTGAATATTACTTGCTTGGGCTTGGGGATGGAGTCAGCCGGACCAAAATCATTCCAATTAACAACAGGTTGTATTATATTATAGTATTTGTGCTACAATCATCAGATACAGTATGCTGGTTCCAGTGAGATGCTTTACATGTGGAAACGCAGTTGCGATAAGTATTTGGAGTTCTCCAATAGGGTAAAATCTGGCGAAGACCCTGCACAAATTATGGACTCCCTTGGAATACGAAGATCCTGCTGCAGGAGGATGTTCATTTCCTGTGTGGAAACAATCTATCAAGTGATTCCGTGACGATGAGTTTCTCTGAGAGGCGCATGTCAGAAATCCAATCAGAGATAGACTAAAACACTTATGTCTACCATCACTTCAGTTAAAGGTAGAATAGTTTTTAACAGCAGGGGGAGTCGATCAATAGAAATCGACGTAACTACTGACAACAAGCACCTCGGCAGGGCATGTGCCCCATCGGGTGCGAGTGTTGGAAGCCATGAGGTAGTAAGTTTTGTTGATAACAGACCGGAATTATCCTTACAGGCATTAAATTTAAATCAGAGAAAATTTTTGGGGTTGGACGGAGGGGATCCTAGGGCAGTTTTTGACGCACTAAAGGCCATAGACAATTTCCCTCCTATGATAAAATCGGGCGGCTGTGGCCTATGCTCTAAGCATCGCTGCTATCGATGCCGCATCGAAGTCTGAAAATATACCAATCTTTAAGTCGCTCAAGCCACATGGACCATACAAATTCCCTTTCCCGATAGGTAACATTCTCGGAGGTGGAGCTCAGCGCTGGTCCAGGCACTCCAGACATACAGGAAATTCTTGCTTGTCCTGTAAGTGCTAAAAGTCTTGTGGACGCGTTGGAAATGAATTTTAGAGTCCATAGTCAGGTTAAAAATGTCATAGAAGAGACTGATGAGAAATTCACTTATGGCAGGGGAGACGAAGGTGCATGGGCTCCAAATTTAAACAATGATGACGCGCTAGCAGTTGTTGCCAAGGCCATAGATAAAACAGGATTTCGATTAGGCAAGGACATTGAACGGGAATCGATTTTGCGAGTTCGTCGCTGTGGGATGGAGCATCAAAATCCTACATTTACAGTAGACAGGGAATATCCCGTGATACTGAAGAACAAATAAACTTCGTAGAAGACTTGATAGAGAAATTCCAGCTTGGTTATGTGGAAGACCCTGTACACGAAGACGATTTTGAAAGCATGGCAAAAATAACTTTGAATAACCCTAGTTGCATTGGTAGTGGGTGACGATATGCTTGTTACAAACGCCAGGAGGGTGAGAGATGCATCAAGGAACGGAGTCTGTAGTGGTGCCATATTAAAGGTCAATCAGGCTGGAAGTCTGGTACGAGGCTTTGAATTTTGCAGAGGAGTGCAAGACGCATAAAATCAAAATAATAACTTCCCACAGATCCGGGGAATCTGTCGACTCCCACATATCCCATATTGCTGTTGCCACTTCTTCGAAAATGATAAAGACAGGAGTAGTTGGTGGTGAAAGGATTGCAAAAAACTGAATGAGTTGCACGAATGTCAGAGTATGATTTAATAGAAGGTTTGGTAGAATTGTCGATTACTTAGAATGGATTCCGATAATCGATTCAAGACGCTGATGTTAATTCTTCTAGAAGTTGGTCAGACGGAACAGAAAGAAAATGAGATAGTTGAAAAAGATGGCAGGCATTCCTCTTACCACAGCTCCCTATTTTCTCCTCCTGAACAAGATTTGGATCAAGGACCACCTCAAGAAGGAGATAATCTCGAAAAGATGATCTTGGCGACTGGAATCAGAGTGGGTACCCCTGTTAAAACAAAATCGATGACTCCGTTTATAGTTCGTGCAAATCCTGAAGGATTCGGTACAGACCCGATATCAGTAAAACACTTTCAAGGATAGACGTTGGAAGGATTTATTAGCAGAGCCGATATTGCACGGGTAGCAATAACTTCTGCTAGAGATACGGAAAGACACCTGTACAAAAATTCTGTGAGTACAGCTCACTCGGAGCAATGAGTATTCTGGGACGATTCATGCCAGGACATTCACAAATCCTTCACTCCCTGATTACATGGAACCTGAAGTTGTAGTTGTTACTGATCCTCAAGCCGATCAACAGGCCGTCATTGAAGCAACGAGAGTGGGAGTGCCAGTCATAGCAATATCTAATAGCGATAATGTTACCTCAAAAGTGGATCTCGGAATACCTGCAAACAATAGAGGAAGGAAGGCGCTTGCAACAATCTATTGGCGCTTGCGCGCAGGTTTTGAAGAAACAGGGGAAGATCAAATCAGATAGTGGGATGCCCATACTATCGACGACTTCGAGACAAAGTTGGTCGAAGAGATTCCTTGAAGGAATTTGAGAGAAAACCAGCAGTATCAGGCATCTTACCCGAGCAAACAAGAAGCGTGGCCCCCCGATAAAATCATTATTTCTGGACCCAAAATTTGGTCCAGGTAATCTTCCTCCATCACGAGACAAGGGAAAGATATTTGGGTTAGTGTCGCCTCACGCGGGTTATGTCTATTCAGGAGTCTGCTGCCGCGAACGGCTTTTATGAAATCTCATCTTCAAATTTCGATACTGTAGTTATAATTGGTCCGAATCACTACGGAATTGGTAGTGATATAGCAACTATCGAAGGTAAAGGAACTTGGATTACCCCTATTGGAAATATGAGAATCAACGAACATTTAACACATGAAATTGCAGAATCTGGGGTGTTGTCAAGTTCGATTCCTTAACTCATAGCAGGGATTATTGCATCGAAGTTCAAATTCCCTTTCTCCAATATATTAATAATGGGTTGACCATAGTGCCCATAATTCTTCTTGGGAAGCAGGACAAGTAGTACTGCTATGTCATTGGAAAAATGTTTGGCGGAAATAATCAAGAAAAAGAATGTCATGCTCATTGCTTCATCAAGACTTAACCCATTATGAATCCAACGAAGAGGCATACGAGAAAGACACTCAATTAATCTCTTCTATATTATCAATAGATATTCCAGAGTTTTATTCAGTGCTTCAGAAGTTTAGAGTTACGGCCTGTGGGTATGGTGCAATTGGAGCAGTTATGGCAGCAGGTAAGGAGATAGGTGCCTCTACTGGAAAATTATTGAGATATGCTACGAGTGGTGATGTAATCGGTGATAATGCTTCAGTCGTCGGATACTCATCAATCGCCTTTGTATGAACACACATGAATGAGCATCACATGGTCCAAGTCCATTGATCACTCTCCAGGCAAAATAATCCTTCGAGGAGAACATTTTGTGGTCTATAAAAATCCGGCAATCTTGGTACCTGCCATCAATAGAAGAATAACAGTACATCTAAAGCCCAACGTGACCGATTTCACACGTATTAAAGTGGGCCAATGGAACTTGTTGTTTCTGCCTCAAAACGTCAACTATCAAAAGAAGGACCAATTCGAACTCCTTTCTGTATCCTGTGTTAAGTTGTATTGCCAATATTCAAGATCAAATGAGTGATTTCAGTGGATTGGATGTAATCATCGAATCACAAGTACCTCATGGCGAAGGACTGGGTCTTCTTCTGCTGCTTCATGTGTTGCTACCGTAGGTGCAATGCGCGCCTTGTTCGGAGAAATTAATAAACCGACCATCTGTAAAATGCCGCTGAAGCCGAGCGCATTATTCACAAGAATTCTTCAGGCGCTGATTGTTACGTAAGGACATTTGGAGGTCTAATATACTATCACCCAACCCGTGCTTACTGCCATATGAATCCAAAAATAAAATTTCGTTTCCTTGTATGTACAACTGGAATTAGACATGATACGGGAAGGCTTGTCTTAAGAGTGAAAAAGTTCAGAGAAAAAAGCTGCCAATATTTGTAGAACTAGCCGAAAGGGCCAGGGTCATTTGCAATGACGCGAAAAAAGCCATGAATAGGGGCGACCAGTAAACCCTTGGCAAGATGATGACTGAAAACCATGAATCGCTTATGAGACTTGATGTCTCATATCCTAAACTAGAAGAATTTATAGACATCTGCATGGAAAGTGGTGCATTGGGTGGCAAAGCTGAACCGGCGCTGGTGGAGGGGGACACATGATTGCTCTGATACCAAATAAAAAAACTGACGAAATAGTATCCAACATAAGAAAAAAAATACCTCACTCCGTCCTTGTAGAATTAGACGATGACTGGCTGCAGGTAAATCAAACCTTAATTCCTGATAAAAAATTCTGATTCTCTATGAACGAAACCTTGCGCTGATAAGGCTGGGAGGCTCTATTGTTACTCATAAAGAGGTTCCATTATCGGCGAATGAGTGGCAGCAATTGCCAAGGTTTAAAAACTCTTTTCTCCGTGAAAATGCCCAAGATACGAATCGATGGTGGAGGATCCTTTGGACACTATTGGTCAGTCAAATACGATATACATTGAAACCTGATTTTTACGATCCCCGTGGAATTGCAACAGTACATGAATCCATGATTTCACTAACGAGATCGTAATTAAATTAATGATAAAATCTGACATGAATCCTTATTCCATCCCACCTTCAGCGCTGACATTAAACCACAAACCAATTCTACAAAAAATCCTTCAGTTACGAAATATGGCAGACGATCAAATCATACCTGTTACTTTTGGTGACGTTGTTTATGTGGGGCATCGGAAATATTCGATACTATCAGGTGATGAATCTGATGACTCTAATTTCATCCGTTCTCAGACCCAGAAAATAATTTTTGCACTCAATGTTGATGGAATATTCACTGATTTAGAAAATAGGAGACTTATAAGGCATTATAATAGTGGGAATGCAGAAAAATTTGCAAGGGTGAAAGCAGATGTCACAGGGGGGATGAGAAGAAAAGTTCGTGAAGCTTTGAAAATAGCATCCTTAGGTCTGGATGTCTGGCTGGTAAATGGTCTGAAACCCAAAAGAATAGCTGGAATTATGGAGAATGTGGAGGTGGAAGGTACAGTAATAAAGGGAAAGAGAGGCAATACCTGGAGTGCCTATTCGTCAGACTCAATTTCAGACATCGATATCCTTCAACTACGAAAGAAAGAAGGAATTAGTATCCCCTTAAATAATGACGTTCAGGCAAAGGAATCTTCAAATTATTTGGAATATGTTAAATTGATACACAATGCACTGCCCGAATTAGACTATGATGGAATTGATAATTCTCTACACTTTTCTAGACCATAAATTGGGCGCTCCAATTATGATTGATTCCACTACCGGGGGAACCCGCTGAACCAAGATTAATTCAAGGCTCGGACAGTTAGCGGAAGGTATGGCCTCGCCATGGGATTGGGTAGCCAAAGTAGTGGTATTTTCGAGTGCCGCGTTAGCGAAACTTATGCTGTTGCTCGACAGGCTGGCGCCTAACGCATTTCTTGTTGCAAACATAGGAGGAGCTCCAACTTTCAAAGGGTTTGTCAATTGATGGAATCAATAACATAATAGAAATGATAAAGGCAGACGCTCTAGCAATTCATCTTAATCCACTTCAAGAACTTGTGCAACCTGAGGTGAGCCAAAATATAAGGGTGTTCTCACAAGGATAGAGGAAATTGTCAAGGTCGTCTTGACGACATTCCAGTAATAGTAAGGAAAGTAGGAGCCGGTATTTCTAACGTGGTTGCAAAAAGACTTGAAAATGTTGGTGTGGGAGTGGTGAATATCGCGGGACACGGGGTAAAGTTGGGCCGGTGTAGAAAAATTGCGAGGCTGAAATAACTCAAAATGCCATTAAAACAAGGATAGGGGAATTATTCTGGGACTGGGGGATTCCGACTGCGTTGAGTCTCGATTGAGGTTAGAAGTGCTGTAAAAATTCCCATCATTGCATCTGGAGGGATAAGGAATGGCCTAGAAATTGCAAAATGTCTAGTTCTGGGGGCTAATGTTTGCGCCATGGCATACCCTTTTCTTAAAAAAGCAGATGAAGTCTTTCGACAACTTGCTATTGTTCACTGAAACTTTAGTCGCGGAATTAAAAAGCACAATGTTTCTCGTAGGTGCACAAACTATACATGAATTAAAGGCGTCTCATTGCAGGATTACTGCAAATTTGAAGGAAGAGATTTCTCAATGAAGTTCTTGATAGCTTGAGGAGCGACTTTGACGGTATTGCTAATAAGAGTTACGGATTTCAGTTTATCCTCTTTACACGGACACCCGGCTGAATTATACGACGCATCTTCATTTTACATTACCAGTGGCGGTAAAGAGCTTCGTCCATTTATGGTCATCAAGAGTTGTGAAATGTTCGGAGGGAAGGAAATTCATGCGATTCCGCCGCCTTGCTGCTGTACAGTCGATTCACATCTTGCTCATCCATGATGACATAATGGACAATGACGATGAACGGGCATGGGGCGGGACCAAACGATCAGTGGCGCAGCAACATGGCGCCATCGCCTATTGCTTGCCGTCGACGGTGACCATCTGCGGATCGTCATCGAGGATCCGGCAAATCCCTGGGGAGCCGGACGAGTTCGACCTGACGTTGAGCGATCCGGAACACGCCTCGCTGCAGTTCGCCGGAGTTCCCGTCGCGCCCCTGCCGTTTACGCGACACGCCGGACCGCCGCCGGCGCCGGCGGCAGACTGGGATGCGAACCGCACCTACGCCGTCCAGGCGGAGTCGACGACGGCGAACGTGGAGATGGCGAGTATCTACGAGGACGACCAGAAGGTCCGGCAGAACGGTCCTGCTACCCGCGCCGATTGGGACGCGATCGAACCGGCAGACCGGGTGCGACGCGAGCGCGTGGCGGCGATGCTGGCGGCAGGCGACCTGCACACGGCCGACGACTATCGCAAGGCCGCGTTCGTCTTTCAGCACGGCGATCGGTCTGATGACTACCTGCTCGCGCACACGCTCGCGTTGGTCGCCGTGGCCAAGGGCGATCAAGGCGCGGCGTGGATTGCCGCGGCGACGCTCGATCGCTACCTGCAGTCCGTGCGTCAGCCTCAGATCTACGGCACGCAGTTCCTTGGAGCCGGCGCGGCTGCGACGCAGAAACCCTACAACCAGCAGCTGATCTCCGACGCGCTGCGCACGGAGCTCGGGGTGCCGACTCAGGCGTCGCAAGCGGAGCAATTGAAGACCCTGCAGTCGCCAGCGCCCGGCAAGTAGCGTCGCGAGCGGCGTCATGGCGAGCCGCCCGGCCGATAGCTTCCTGAGGGCGCTGTCGGTCATGTCAGCCACGGGCGACCAATACCTGATACACTCAGGGCTCGTTTACACGCCGCTTCTACGCTGAGCCTGAACTGCATTCGCCTCGCCCACCCTCCTGGTGGGCTTCACGAACCCCTTCTGGACAACGCAGACGAGTCGGAGACAATGGCACGGGATTGTCCGTGCCCTCGGCCCGATAGGCGTTTTCAGTTCAGATGAACTGGGAGTTGCACATGTCATCCAAAGGCACCATCAAGCGTATCGTCTCGGACAAGGGCTTCGGTTTCGTGGCCGACGAGTCGGGCCAGGAGTACTTTTTCCATCAGTCGGCGTGCCAGTCGTTCGACTCGCTCCGTGAGGGACAGGCCGTGACGTTCCAGACCGGGCAGGGCCCCAAGGGTCCGCGCGCCGAGAACGTCCGCGAATCCTAAGCGCGTCGGCACCATTTCGTGGGAGGGCGCCACGGCGCCCTCTCCTCGAATCCCCCGCCCCCGCCTCCCGCCCCCGCTCAGTTTTCCAACTCTCCGCGTTCTTCGCTCATGAAGGAGCCACGAGCTGCGTCGCTTGCACGCTCATGCGAAGTGACTCGCGCCCGTTGTCTTCCGTGATCACCCGCGGGTGCGAAGGCTCGGCGATGAACGCGAGCTGATCGGCGAGCATGGCGCGCAGCAGATCGCCATAGACGGTCATCTTCGTAGCCGGCGCCGACGTCAGCGTGATGCGCTGATAAGCGTCGTATGTCTTGTGACGCGCACGAAATGTCCGCTCAGACGGAGCGTAGAGCTGCTCCACGTCGATCCGCGCACCAGGAAAGATCGACGCGAGCGTCCTCGTCGCTGCCTCGTCCAGAGCGGTGCGCACGACGGCCTGCGTCGGGATCCACTCCTGCAGTGTCACGTCTCCGCGCTCGAACAGGAGGCGGAGTTCCTGCCGGTCCATCCGGCCCGCTTGCGTAAAGCCGTGGTAGAACGTCACCGGCACGTCGCCGTAGCGAGCGGTGCAGTAGACCTGCTCCTCGATCCCCGATCCGGGGCGCAGCACGCGCCCCGCCGATTCGACGCGGCCGCCGCCGAGCCACCCCGCAAACATGTCGAAAAAATGCACCCCATGCTCGATGAAGATCCCACCGCTCCTGGCCTGGTCCCAGAACCAATGGTCCGGCGCAAGCCCCTCGTCTGACGCATAGTTCTCGAAGGTCCCGCGCAGCACGTCGCCGAGCAGCTTCGAGTCCACGAGCGCCTTGATCTGCGCGAACAGTGGGTTGTAGCGCTGCATCAAGTTGGTCACGAGGAGGAGCCGCGTGTCTCGCGCCAGGGACACGAGCTCGTCGGCCTGCTCCATCGTGACCGCCAGAGGCTTCTCGACAATGACGTGTTTCCCGGCGCGAAGCGCGTCTCGCGCCTGCTCGTGGTGGAGAAAGGGCGGGGTGGCGATGTAGACGAGCTGCACGTCAGGCCTCGCGAACAGCACGTCCGCGCGTTGCACGTCCGCAAGACCGAACCGCCTGGCGCAGGCGAGCGACGCTTCGCGATGCGTCCCGGCGATGCACCGCAGCGCGGCCCCAGGCACCTGCGCGAACTGCTGCGCCGCGAACATGGCGAAGCCGCCAAAGCCGAGGATGCCGATGCCGATCGCGTCTGCTGCCATGGAGATGCCTGACCCTCTTTGAGCTCGACACACCGCCGGTCGCGCCACAACTCCGGCGAATCGTGAATCGATCATGCTGGCGGGTTCTGGACTCTGCGGCTGTCCAAGAGTGAACAGCCGCTCCTGGTTGCGCCCGGGTTGCGCTCAAAGAAGGGACCATCTCACCTGGATTCTTGACATGGGCATCCTCCGAACGGTGGAATTCGATCGCCGCGGCCATCGCGGCGGTTCTGCAAGCCCGAAGGCGCGATGCCGAGTCGTTCCGTCTCGTTGCTGGCGCGACAGGCGATGCCGTGCGCGCACAATTCCGCCGCCGCTGATGCTTCTCACCGTCATTACCGCCCTGGGCCAACTTCACCAACCTGATGTTCGCGCGCGCGGAAGCGCGGCGCCGCGAGTTCCTCATCCGTCTGGCCGTCGGCGCCGGCCGGTGGCGCCTGATCCGGCAGTCCGCGGCCGAATGCCTGGCGCTTGCCGCGATTGCCGGCGTGCTGGGGCTGGTGTTCGCCGGCTGGGCGACGTCGATGGCGATGAGCCTCGTCTCGGCGCTCGAGCCGCTCGAGCCGCTCGACTTCGCGGTCGAGTTGAACACGCGTGTGATGGCGTTCGCCGGCGCCTGCGTCTTCACCGCCGCGCTGTTCGGCCTGTGGCCGTGCATGCGGCTGGTGCGTTCGACGGTGATTTCCTCGGTGCATCACCGCACCGCCGCCGCTGGCGCGCGTCCGGTCGCGCACCGGATCATGCTCATCGGCCAGCTCGTGGTCTGCGCCATTCTGATGTTCGGCGCCGGCCTGCTGCTGAGAACGGTCATCAACCTGCGCACGCAGGACCTGGGATACGAGCGCGATGTGCTCCTGATTCCGATCGAAGCCGAACGTCCTGGCCGTCCGCCGGACGCGGCTTCCGCCCTGGTGGAAGATCTGCGGCAACGGATCGCGACGATCCCGGGCGTGCAGGCGGCCGGCGTCTTCGGATCGGCGCTCCTCGACTACGGCGCGTACTGGGTGGATGGGAGCGAGCGGCTGCGGACCGATCGCGGCGAGGCTGCGGCCGGCACCAAGTGGACGTTTGCGTTCGCCGGACCGGGCTTCTTCGACGCCGTCGGCATGCGAGCGGTGCAGGGTCGGCCGTTGTCGGAATTCCGGTATGCGGGTGAAGTCGCCATCAACGAATCGCTCGCCAGGGCGTTGTTCGGCGACGCCGATCCGATCGGCCGTCAGCTCGGCATGAACCCCAAGGAGCCGATGTTAACGATCGTCGGCGTGATGAAGGACGCGCGGCAGGTCTCGCCACGCGACCGCGGAATCGGGGTCGCCTACCTGCCGATTCGGCGGTACGGGCGCGTGACGCTCGCCGTTCGTCTCGCCAGCCCGTCACTGGCGCAGGCCGCCTCGGTTCGACAGCAGGCGCAGACGATTCTCGGGGACGTCCAGGCAGGGCGAACGACGACGATCTCGCAGGAGTTGGAGCGGTCGATCGCGCGCGAACGCTTGACGAGCGCCATCGCGCTGTTCCTGGCGTTGCTCGTCGTCGCGATTGGCTGCGTCGGCATCTACGCGTTGATGACCTACGACGTCACCCGCCGCCAGCGCGAGTTCGGCGTTCGGCTGGCGCTGGGCGCCCCCGCGGGCCGACTCGTCGTGGCGGTGCTGCGCGACGGCGCGGCGATCGTCGCTCCGGCGCTCGCCATCGGGGTTCCATTGCAGCTTGTCACCAGCCGTCTCCTGGCGTCGCAGCTGTACGGTGTCGATGCGCGCGATCCCTGGACGCTCGCCTCGGTTGCGGTCCTGCTGTCCGTCGTGGCAATGGGCGCCGCACTCAGGCCTGCCTGGCTGGCGTCGCGCATCGATCCGCTGGCGCTCCTACGGCACGACTAAGCTTCGCCTCCCTGCTCCTGCGAATGCCACGTCACCATCCGGCGGGCTGCCTGGCCACGCGCTGCCTGCCGTAGACGCGATCGGTTTCGGCCTATGCTGTCTTTCACATGAATGGCGACCGGCTGAGACTTGGCGCGTTTGGTGTTGGCCGCATGGGGCAGGTTCACCTCGAGCACCTGATCGCGCTGCACCAGGCAGGCGAGATCGCGCTCGTCGCGATGGGCGATCGGTTCGGGCCGACGCTCTCGTCGGCGTCCCGTCTGCTGAATGAGCTCGGCGGGGCGGATCTGGCGGGGATCGCACGGTTCGACGACCCGGACGCCATGGCGGCCGCGGCGCGCCTGAACGGTGTGATCGTCGCGTCACGGACGGAGGATCACGCGCGCGACAGTCTGGCCTTCATCCGCTGCGGCACGCCTGTGCTCGTCGAGAAGCCGTTCGCCAACTCGATTGCCGAAGCTGCCGACTTCTGCGCAAGGCTTGGCGACGGCCCGAATCGACTGGTGCAGGTCGGGTTTCAACGGCACTTCGACGCGGCGGCCCGGACCGCCCTGGATTGGATCTCGAGCGGCCGCATCGGCGCGCTCCAGCAGTCGCATCACGTCCTGCAGGACAAGAATCCGACGCCGGTCGGCTACCAGAGCTGCGGCATTACGGCCGACATGGCGATTCATCTCGTCTTCGAGGCCATGAGCCTGCACGGATTCGAGCTGCCCTGCTCGGTCCAGGCGCTGCGGTTCGCCGCACCGCACTATGACGATCGCGCCGGCGAGGGCGCGAACGTCGTCCACACGTTCTGCACGTGGGCCGATGGCACGGTCGCACATCTCTGGGGATCGCGGATCAACAGCGCTGGATACGACAACGGCTTCAAAGTGATCGGCACCGAGGGCCGGATCGATGTCGGCGAATTCGTCGGTGACTTCGGGGCCATCACGGCACGGCTGTGGAGCGGGGCTGGCGACGACCGCGGCCGGCAAATCGAAGATGCGGACTTCCCCATGACACGGCCGTCCGCGCGGCATCCGGACTTCTACGCCCGGTACGCCGCAGCCTATGCCGCCGAGATATCGGCCTTCGTCGATTGTCTCAGGAGGAACGCGGCGTTCGATCTCGGTTCAGAGCTCGGATGGAAAACGCTGTTCGTCGCCAACCTCGCCGAGGCGAGCGCGCGATCGGGTGGTCGCCGATTCGACCTCGTGCAGGCCGACGGATCCGCGATCGCGACAGTTGATGATGCCGCCGCGTATGCCGGCGCGGTTTCATCGCTGGTCTGAGGCGAGCCCCTCAACCTGCCGCAGCCACGCGTCGAGCTGGTTCCAACTCGTGAAAATGCGGCTCGCCGCTATCCGTCGTCCCTCAGTACATCGGTCGGCTCCACCCGGAATACCCGCAGCAGCGGCCCGAAGGGACTCGCGGGTCGAGCACCGGACTCCGCACGATGCCAGTAGTTCAGCCCGACGATGCGATCTCCGGCCGGCAGCGGGAGCGACGGATAGGTCACACGCCTGATGACCTCGAATGTGCCGGCACCGACGGCGATCGCGACGGCCATCGCCAGGCTCCCGACGACCGTGAGCATCGGATACCTGGACAACATCCGGAATCCCAACTTGAAGTCCAGCCAAGACAGTCCCACGCGTATCAGGCCTCCCCGGCGTCGGTCGCGCCGTCGCTCCGCGACGAAATGCAGGGTGAACGACATCGTCTGCCGCCAATAGCGTCGCCACGGAAGACAGCAGGGGCGTCCATCACTGGAATAATACGAACGGCGGCACGGTTGGTTAACAGGCGCGACCGCGGACAGGAATCGAACCGCCTCCGCGCTGGATCGTAGCGGTCAGATCGGTGCGTGTTTTTCGCGGCCCATCCCCAGTATGCGAAGTTACGTATAACCTAGGAATCTTCCATGCCACCCACTGCTCGATCCGCATCCCGAGATAAGGTCCGCGCGCACCGCGCCCGATTGCGGAAGGCCGGCCTTCGTCCCGTTCAGATCTGGGTGCCGGACGTGCGTTTGAAGTCCTTTGCTCAGGCCGCCCACCGTCAATCGCTGGCAGTGGCGAAGAGTGCTCATGCCAATCGGGACCAGTCGTTCGTCGACGCAATTTCTACCTGGAATGAAGAATGAAGGAGGCGCCTCGGACGGCTGGTCGGCTCCTTGGCCTCCGAAGAAGTGAAGGCGCTCAACCGCGCCATTTTCGTATTCCTGGGTTTGGCGGAAACGGAAGTGTCGCAAGATTAGCTTCACGTCCGCGCCTTGGAGCCCATCCAAGGCGCCTCAGCCACCCAACGATCGGTTTCCAACGGGCGAGAGTTCGGGTCACTCCCCCCTACCTGTTTGACGGGTGATTCTTGAGAATCTCCACGATCGCCGGCTGTTGAAAGTGCTCGGCCCAGCCGCTCGCGTCGCCGTCGTGCATGCTGTCGCGGATGTGTGGATCCGCTCCGGCTCCGAGAAGGAGACGAACCATCTCCGCGTGACCACGCGAAGCGGCCAGGTGGAGCGGCGTGACTTCCGCGCCCCCGCTCGCCCAGCGGCCGTTGATATTTGCGCCGTGGGCGAGCAGCCATTTCACTGCCGCCAGATCGTTGCGCTGCGCCATGAGGTGCAAGGCCCCGCCACTCGCATCAATCAGTCCGGGATTCTCGTGCAACAGGTGCGTGGCCGTGTCCCAATCGCTCAGCGCAAGAAGCGCAATGAGGTCCATCGGAGCGCCGCGGGGCGGACGATGTCCGCGAACGGCACTCACGAGCTCCGCCGACAGCATCGCGCCGATCTTCTCCATGACGCGCCGATCGGTCTCTGGTGCACTCGCGTACACCGCCACCGGCTGCCCCGAGCCATCCACGGCCAATGGATCCGCGCCGAGCTCGAGCAACAGCGCGATCATCTCCTGGCGATTCCTGAGCACGGCGAAGTGCAGCGGTGTCCGGTGATTTTCGTTGCGACTCTGCCGGCGGGTGAGGGCAGACGGATCGGCCGCCACGAGACGGCGCACTTCGTCCGCAAGGTTCATCGCGATGGCGGAGAAAATGTGGTGCCGCGCGCCGCGACTCACGACAAACTCCGCAACGCCACGATGCGCGTCGTCGTCGCATCCGTCCCAGCACGTTGCCCAACCGATGACCTCGAGCTCGTGATCGTCACCGTGCCCGACGACATCACCGCCCGCGTCAGCCAGTCGCCGCACCACGTCCCGTTGACCGGCTGCCGCAGCCCAGTGCATCGCGCAAGTGTTGTCTCCCTTCTCGCGGGTGTTCACGTCCAGGCCGCGGCTCAGCAGAAGATCCACGGCCGCCAGGTGTCCCTTGCTCGCGGCGTGGTGCAGCAGCGACCACTGGTACGGCTTCGATCGGACGTGCAGCCCGTGTGGATGCTTGTCGAGCAGGGCAGTCAGGACGTTCACGTCGCCATTCTGAGCTGCGTTGATTAGCTGTCCATTCACCGTCAGCGAATCGATATGGGTCTTGAGCGCCCGCCAGCTCGAAAATCCGTACTGTGTGGCCAGCTCGAAGTACGCGTCGGCGAGTTGCGCGTCCGTGTTGGCCTCGCGCAGTTCTGCGAGGCGACGTTTCGCCTGCTTGCGGAGCCAATCAAGATTGGGGTTGTCGGGAAGCGACACACACACCTTCCTTCCTTGAAAAGGGCGCAAGCCCTTTCAGCACCCATGGTCCGCGGTCTGGGCGAGGAACGAAGGTTATGGACGAACGGTGGAGGGCAGGTTGAACCCTTTACGCGGACGGTCGGCCGCCCTCACGGCACTTGGCCGGATGCTAACGCACAAAGGACGGTGGGACAAGCACCGTGGTGGAACGAATCAGTCCCGGGGCCGTAGTGTTCACGTCAGGGAGGGATCTCGATGTTCGATCTGATGCGCGACGTGCGGCATGCCGCGCGCCGCCTGGCCCGCACGCCGATGTTCACCGTGGCGACGTTGATCACGCTGGCCCTGGGGATCGGCGCCAACACGGCGATCTTCAGCATCATCAACAGCGTCCTCCTCAAGCCGCTGCCCTTCCCCGAGCCGGACCGGCTCGTGGGCCTCTGGCAGACGGCACCGGGAGTCAACATCACCGACCTCAACGCGTCGATTGCCGACTACGTCACCTATCGAGAAGAGTCCCGCACGCTGGCGGACGTCGCCATCTGGAACGGCAACGCGTTCACGGTGACCGGCCTTGCCGAGCCGGAGCGGGTGGACGGCATCAGCGCCACCTTCCGCCTGCTGCCGATGCTCGGCGTCCAGCCGATCCTCGGCCGGGCTTTCGCGGAGCGCGACGACGAGGACGGCAGCCCCGAGGTCGTGATGCTCAGTCATGGCTACTGGCAGCGACGGTTCGGAAGCGATCCCGGCGTCGTCGGGCGCCGGATCATGGTCGATGGCACCGCCCGCGAGATCATCGGCGTTCTGCCGAAGGGCTTCTGGTTCATGGACGTGCCACACGATCTCGTGCTGCCGCTCCGCTTCGAGCGTGCCAAGGTGCGGCTCGCCGGATACAACTTCCAGGCGATTGGCCGGCTTCGTCCCGGCGTCAGCATCGAGGCGGCAGACGCGGACGTCGCCCGCATGATCGGCATCGAGCTGGGCAAGTTTCCGCCGCCCGACGGCATGAGCGTGAAGATGATGGAGGACGCGCGGCTCGGGCCGAACGTCCGTCCGCTGATCGACGATCTCGTCGGCGACGTTGGCAAGAGCCTGTGGGTGGTCATGGCGACGATCGGGATCGTGCTGCTCATCGCCTGCGCCAACGTCGCCAACCTCCTGCTCGTCCGGACCGAGGGGCGGGCCCAGGAGCTCGCCGTCCGCGCCGCCCTCGGCGCCGGACGCGGCCGCCTGGCGAGAGAGATGCTCGTGGAAAGCCTTCTGCTCGGCCTTCTCGGCGGAGTCGGCGCGCTCGGTCTCGCGCCTGGCGGCCCTGAAGACTGATCCTGCGCACCACTCCGGCCCGACTGCCGAGACTCGAGCTGATCGGGATCGATGCCACCTCCATGGCGTTCACGCTCGTCCTCTCTGTCGCCGCCGGTCTGGCCTTCGGAGCGATCCCGGTGCTGAAACGGCGTCGAGTCCGCCTCGCCGAAGCGCTCCGGGCAGGCGGCCGCAACGCGAGCGCCGGCCGTGACCGCAACGTCACGCGCAACACGCTGACCATCGTGCAGGTGGCGCTGGCGGTGGTGCTCCTCATTGGTTCCGGCCTGATGATTCGCACCTTCCAGTCGATGCGCCGCGTTCAGCCAGGCTTCACCAATCCCGGAACGCTGCAGACGATGCGGATCGCGATCCCGGGCGACATCGCCGCCGACGATGCGCAGGTGCTGGTCCTGCAGCAGAAGCTGGTGGACAGCCTGGCGAGCCTCCCCGGCGTCTCGTCCGTCAGCCTGATGAACGGACTGCCGATGACCGGCTTCAGCTCTCAGGATCCGATTTTCGCCAGTGACCACAGCTACGCGGCCGACACGATCCCGCCGCTGCGCCGCTTCATCAGGGTGGCACCCGGCGCGTTCCAGGTGCTGGGCACGCCGCTGGCCGCCGGTCGCGAGTACGACTGGACCGAGCTCCACCAGAAGCGATCGGTCGTGCTGATCAGCGAGAACTTCGCCCGTGAATACTGGGGCTCGGCGGCGGCGGCGATCGGCAAGCGCATTCGTTCGAATCCGAACGATCCCTGGAGCGAGGTGATCGGCGTGGTTGGCGATGTCCGCCATGACGGGGCGGACCGGCCGTCACCGTCGACGGTGTACTGGCCGCTGCGGTCCTCCCGCTCGGCGACGTTCATGATCCGCGGGACCGCGCGCCGGGACGGAAGGCTATGCGGCGGATATCCGCCGCGCGGTGTCGGCGGTGAGCGGCGGGATTGCCGATCACGCAGATGCAGACGATGCAGCAGGTCTACGACAAGTCGATGTCGCGGACCGCCTTCACGCTGACGCTGCTCGGCATCAGCGGCGGCATGGCGCTGCTGTTGGCGGCCGATCGGGATCTACGCGGTGATCGCCTACACGCTCTCGCAGCGGACGCGCGAGATTGGCATCCGCCTGGCGCTCGGCGCCCGACCGGAGAGCCTGCAAGCTGATGTTCGTCGGCAGCGGGTTGCTATCGAGCGGCATCGGCGCCGCGGCCGGCCTGGTGGCCGCCGCTCCACTGTCGCACCTGATGTCGGCGCTGCTCTTCCAGGTCGAGCCGATCGATCCGCCGACGTATGCCGTCGTGGTGATCGGCTCGCTCGCTGGCCGCTGCCGTCGGCCAGCTACCTGCCGGCACGCCGCGTCACGACGGATTCACCCGGTCGAGGCGCTCCGGGCCGAGTAGCAGACCGAGCCTTGCTCTGGTACGCTGGCAAGACGATAAGGCCGCCATGCCCCCACAAGGCGGCCGAGGCAAATCACCCTCACAGATGTGCGGAATCGCGGGGTTCGTCAACCTGGATGGTGCGCCGGCCGACGCCAGCGTGCTCGGGGCGATGACGGACATGATTCGTCATCGCGGTCCAGACGATCGCGGAACACTCTGCCTGTCGCTGCGCGGCGGCATCCCTGACACCGCGCTGGGTTTCCAGCGGCTGAAGATCCTCGACCTGTCGGCCCGTGGACACCAGCCGATGACCAGCCCCGACGGCTCGACCGCGCTGCTCTTCAACGGCGAGATCTACGACGCGTTCGACTACAAGGCCGAGCTCGAGCGCGACGGCTACCGTTTCCGCACCGGCACTGATACCGAGGTCATCCTCGCGCTCTACGAGCGCGATGGGGCTCGAGCGGATGCTCGAACGGCTCAATGGCATGTTTGCCATCGTGATTGCGGACACGCGCCGCGGCGCCGTCCACCTGCTCCGCGATCGTGTCGGCATCAAGCCGTTGTACTGGGCGCAGCGCGGAACGACCGTGCTGTTTGCGTCAGAAGCGAAGGCGTTTCTGGCGCATCCGGCGTTCCGCGCCGAGATCGATCCGGCCGAGGTCGATGAGCTGTTGGCATTCCGCTATGTTGCAGGCGAAGCCTCGCTGCTCAAAGGCGTGCGCCAGGTCCAGCCAGGCCATCGCCTCACGATCACGCCGGATGGTGTCACGGAGGCGCGCTACTGGAGCATCCCCGACCACCCCGAGAAGCTGCGCCTGTCACGGGAAGACGCGGTCGATCGCCTCGACCATCTGCTGGGCCGCAGCGTGCAATCGCAATTGCGGAGCGACGTGAACGTGGGGTGCCAGTTGTCCGGCGGCGTCGACTCGTCGCTGGTCACCGTGCTGGCGCGTTCACATCACCGTGCTGATCTGAACGCCTTCTCGATCGTCTTCGACGAGCCGCAGTTCTCGGAAGAGCGATGGATCCTGACGGCGGCGGCCACGGCGCGCGCCGACAGCCATCGTTTCGTGTTCGATGAGTCCGCCTTCATCGGCGCGCTGGATGCCGCCAGCTGGCACATGGATCAGCCGATCGGCCATCCCAACTCGCTGGCCCTCTGGTTGCTGGCTCGACGTTCGCGCGAGCATGCCACGGTCCTGCTGAGCGGCGAAGGTGCCGACGAACTATTCGGCGGCTACGCGCGCTTCTCCGACGCACATGCGGCGGCCAATGGCTCGCGCCGGCCGCGTGTGCACGAGCCGGTCGACACATTCATTCGAGCGTCTCAGTTTCATTCCGAAGCCCGTCTCTCGAAGCTGCGACCCGCGGCGAATCTGCGGCCGGCGATCGAAAAGCGCCGGGCCCTGTTTCAGGAGGGCCACGCCGACCATCTCTCGAATTGCCTGAAGTACGACATGCGGACGCATCTCGTCGACCTGCTGGTGCGCCAGGACAAGATGACGATGGCGCATGGCGTCGAGAACCGGGTGCCCTTTCTCGACCGGCAGGTGATCGAATTCGCCCGCGCCCTGCCGGCCGAACACCTGGTGGGGCCGTCGTTACCGACCGGCGCGCCAGGCACCAAGATCGTGGTCAAGGAGCTCGCCAGGCGCAGCTTCGACGCGGCGTTCGTCTACCGCCGCAAGTCGGCATTCAATCTACCGCTGGCGCAGTACTTCCGGAGCGGCCCGTTCGTGGCGTTGATGGAGGACCGCCTGTTGCCGGGCATGGCGTCGCGCGGGCTCGTCGACGTCAGCGTCGTCCGCCGCTGGTGGCGCCGCGCCCTGTCGGCGCCGTCCACCACCGAGGGATTCTGGATCCCGGTGGCGCTCGAGTTGTGGGCGCAGCAATTCATCGACGGACGCGGCCTCAGAACCTGAACACGAAACCCAGCGAGCCTCTCGTGAAATCGACCTTCCCGGGCGACTGGGCGATCGGGACGCCGAGGACCTCCAGATCGTCGAACGTCCTGAAGTAGCGGACGTCGAACCGGAGACCGACGTTGCTCCCGAAGAACAGCAGCACGCCGCCGCCGGCGCTCCACGTCAGATCGTTCTCGTCGATCTCGGCGACGCCGGTACCGAAGTCCGACTTCGATCTGAGCAGGCCCGCGCCGACGACGCCGTACGGACGGACGCCGAAGCCCTGCTGGCCGCCGAAGGGAATCCCGATGACCAGGTTGCCCGTCGCCGTGAGCACGTTGCTGCCGCCCAGGTCGGTCTTGCCGTAGAAATCCGGGCTGAAACCGAAGTCGCCCTCGACGCCGAAGACGCCGCCGCCCATGAAGGTAATGCTGGCGCCCCAGTTGTATTGACTGGTGTCGAACGCTTCCGAGAACTCCTTGCCCGCGTCGCCGCCGAAATTCACCCCGAAGAACGGAGTGAGCAGTGTGTCTGCCCGCGCGGGCACGGGCGCGAGCGCGATCGCGACGAGCGCAGCGCCGATGGCTCTTTTTGAAAGCATGCCGCTCCTCCTCAATGATTTGCGCCGCTGGCGGCGTGCGTCACACGCGTGCAACTCCGCGGCCGCCCGGCCCGGAGGGCCGGGCACACGCGCATCGCGTGGCACGTCAAGCAGTTGCGGCTATCGTGGGGGCGCTCCGCCCTCAGGGCCGCCCGCGATATCTCGTGGCCATGTCTATCTCCACGGAGATTCTGATGACGCCCTCGAACGCGCGCCGGCGAAGCCTGCCTCGAGGACGTCCACCAGTCCAACGGCTCATTGTGTTCTGCCGCTGTTCGAACGTGACAGGCGAATATCGATGCCAACCATGACACGGGTCAGCGAAAAGTCACGCAACACGTTCGTGTAGATGAGGCCCGTTCCCGGGGCGCCATGAAAATTGCCGTCGGGCCCGAGGACTTTGTAGCCACGTGGCCGCCGTCCGCAGCCCGATTCTGGGACTGAGCCAAATCGTTGCGCCCCCTCCTCCTTCGATGCCGGCCTGAGAGTCCGTTCGCGGCAACGACTCGCCGGGTGGTGGCTGACGGGTGGCTCGGGCGAGACCCGCACCGACGCTGACAAGCGGCTCGAACGTCTTGCCTCGCCTGAACGGAACCGCGACGCGGAACATCAGTGTCGATACGTCCGCCATCACCGCCGGCAAGTAACCGCGCCGCCGGCGCGGGCGAAATCTCCCTCGGGGCTCCGATGGGGTTGCCGCGCGGCGATCGATGCCGCGACGTGCCCACCCCAGTTCGACCTCCGGCCGTACGGCGCCGAGTGACATGCCGATGGCTGCGCCTACCGCGGGTTGTCCTTCGCCAGAGATGCCGGCGCTCGGGGAAACCGTAATCTGTGCCCGGGCCGGTGTTGCCAGACACAGACACGACAGGAGCAGCACTGTCCCTGGCACGGATATCCATCCACGCGCGCGCGCGTACTTGCGCACGTGGGGTTTGCGACAGTCGCGGCCATTGGCAATGGCGGTGCGAGGAAAGATGTCCACATGGCATACCTCCACTTCAGTTCAAGTGCGCAGCGTCGTGCCACGCCGTTGAATTTGTCCGGTTTGCTGTTGATGCGGGGAACTCGACGACGCCCTTCAGGGCG
>CAVPRG010000015.1:0-192013 GCA_963707745.1 uncultured Actinomycetota bacterium | reverse complement strand
TCTGACCGGGGCAAGCGGCGAGTAGACCGCCGCCAGGATCTCGCGCTACGAGATTGACGAGGTAGTCCTGGGCGCAGCGGCGGGATTTGCGGACCCGCATTTGTGATCCATGGATGCCATTCACCTGGCGACGGCGCACGCGGTGTTCGGTGATCGGCTCACTGCTTTTGTCTGCTATGACGATCGCCTCCGAGACCGGCTTCCACCCTCGGGTTGGCTTGTGAGGCGCCAAGTTGAGTATCGAAATCACTTAGCGCCGAACTCACCGCAGTTCCTCTCGCGTGTCCCACCGACGCCGGTCCAGGACGTTCTTCGGTGGTTCGGTGTCAATGCGTCCTCAGCAGGTTCAGGAACCGTCGTTTGCTGTCAACGCAGTGCGACCTCGAACTGCTTAATCGACGCGAGGCCGGACAGGTATGAACAACGACGCGGCAAGCAACACCGGAATGACGAGCGCGACGATGTTCAAGATCTTGTCTTGGGTGTCGTACATGTGAAGCGTCTGCACGTGGTAGATCAGGTGCAACACGCCGAATACCAGCGCCACTGCGGCCACCGTCCGCACGACGGCTTCGTTTCTTACGTAGACCAGCGCCGCACAACTCAGGACTGTGAGCGCCAAGAACCCAGCGCCGATGTCTTTGACGAAGTGTTCGTTGTACGGGCCATGCTGCGATAGCCAGTGCCGCCCAAATCCAGGAAACGTGGCATACCACGAGTAGGGGCCGAAATATGCCCAAACACCAAGGGCGGCGGTGCTAATCGCCGACACTACCAAGATCACCCGCCGAACGGCGATCGTCACGACGCGCGTCCGCGGACCATTGGAGCGCAGTGGTTGATAAAGATCCCAAGCCGAGTGGCGAAGCGATCCGCTTCGACAAGGTGGACCATGTGGCCCGCGCCGTGCCATTCCTCCAGCTGTACGTCCGGGATCAGATTGGTCATGTGTTGACGCTCGTCGCAGGAGAGTTCGTGTCCGAATACGGCAAGGCAGGGCGCAGTCACCGACGCCAACTGCTGCTCGATTCGTCGTTGCAGTTGCATTGGGCCACAGTGCAAGATCTCATCCCAGTAGCCGAGTACGACGTCGCTGTCGACGCGCCGGCTCGCAACGACGTCGGCTTGGACTGCGGGCGACAACAGGTCCAAGCCCATGGTGCGCTCGAACATGTTGAACGCGCTTAGGAAACGCTCGCTGCGCAGCATGGGGGCTGCTTGTTGCACCAGCTCGACAAAGGGACGAATGTTCCATGGCTGATCGACGTCAACGACGCCGCGGACCGGATGTGCGCCGGCATAGATCATTGCCAACGCGCCTGACATGGAGTGGCCGACCACGATGGGCGCGTCGATTCCGCCGATAGTGTCGAGGGTGTGGGCAATTCGCCCAGCGAGCTGCTCGAGCCCGCATGCTGGGCCCGGGCTGCCGCCGTGCCCGGGCAGGTCGATGGCGATGCTGCGCACGCCGGCACTCAACCGGGTGATTATCGGCCCCCAGCTGCGGCGGTCGAAGGTGAGGCCGTGCAGGAACACCACGGGGATGCCTTCGCCGTGTGTTTCATAGGCGAGGGGCTCGTTGGGAAGTGTGCGGTTGGCCATTACGTTCTCCTCATCCACGTTTCGTTACGACGTAACGTAACGGCGTTGCGGTACAGTGTCAAGGGTGGGGCGGCCGAAGGAACACGATGCGCAGACCGCTACCGCGCTGCTCGAAGCCGCAGAGCGGGCCATCGAGGACCGGGGAATCGACGCCCTCTCGGTGCGCGGTGTGGCGGCCGATGTCGGCACCAGCACCCGCGCCGTTTACAGCCTGTTCGGGTCGAAGGAGGGGCTGGTTGCGGCGCTGGCCGCACGAGCGTTCGATGTGCTCGGCAGCGCGGTTGCGCGCCTGCCTCGCACCGACGATCCCACCGCCGACCTAGTCCGAGCCGGGCTAACGTTTCGCCGGTTCGCGATCGATCACCCATCGTTGTTCGCGATCGGGGTGCAGCGCACCGAAGGCCTCTCCGGCGAATCATGGAATGCTCCGAATGCTGCCCGCATCGCCGCTCTTAGCGTGCTCGAAGACCGACTAGCCCGATTGCGCTCGGCACGCCCGCTCGGCGAACGAAATGTGCGTTCGATGGCCATACACTTCCATGCCTACTGCGAAGGCATGGCAGCACTCGAAATTCGCTGGGGCGTGCCGATGGACAACGCCACGATGGAGCGGCTGTGGGTAGACGGACTCACCGCCATACTGCACGGCTTCCAGACATCGACCACCTCGGACACCATCCTCGCCGCCGTAGCCGGCGACACTCTGGCCGCCGACTAGCGGACTGCGGCAGGGATTCTCGGCCAGATTTCGCCGGCGGCGTGAAAACCGCAGCATCGTCAGATAGGCGGAGTGTGCGGTTATGGAATGCGTGTCGCGCAGTGAGTTATCGGTGGTGGCGGGGTAGGCATGCACAAGTGCGCTGCAAGTTTCGGCACGGCGCGATTGCTGTCACCGCGGCCTCATGTCAAAACGATGAACCATTGGCGACCGTACCTCGTTAATTTGTCAGTGGCCAACGCGATCACAGGCTTGCGAAAGGACGGCTGCGGGGCCGCCGGCATCGGCCGGAGGCCCCAAGTCCTTCAGCGGTTTTCGTGATACCGCATCCACCCCAACAAGGCAAAGAGGTGAGCGCAACCATGGTGCTGATTGTCTGCATCATCACTGGCACAGCCACCGCCGCGCTGATGTCATGGCTGCAGCCAGCACTTGAACGCTGGGCCGTCAGACACCCGCCCGGGTAGGCCACGATAGGCACGGTCCAAGTTGTCCCGGAATGTTCCGGATTGACTGGCGAACAACGGGACACGTCGGGGATGACAACACCACCGACGCGAACAGACTGACCACCTACTCTAGAACTCGAACTGGGTGACAGATTTGGCGGAGGCCGTCGGCCACTACTCGAACACGCTGGGGATGGCGGTGGTGCACGAGGAGCCCGGCAAGGTGCACCTGAAGTGCTGGGACGAGTGGGACCACCATTCGCTGGTGCTCGAGGAGGGCGGGGTCGGGCTGGTCAAGCTGGGCTACAAGTGTTCGTCGGAAGACGACCTCGCCGAGTTCGAGAAGCGCAGTGCGCAATTCGGTGCGACGACGGGACGGTTCAGCCGTGGCGAGAACATGACCGTCGGCGATGGTGTGCGCATCACCTTGCCCTCCGAGCACACCGTCGAGCTGTACTCGGACATGGAGTTCACCGGCACCGACACCGGGTCGATCAACCCCGAGGCGTGGCCGCGGGACGTTCGTGGGGTCGGTGGGCACTGGATCGACCATGCGCTGATCGCCGCCGAGGACCCGGGTCTCGTTGAACGTTTCTTCATGGAGTGCATGGACTTTCGGCCCGCCGAGCGGGTCGTCGAGAGCATGGATCACCCGGACCTGATCGGCACGTGGATGTCGTGCGGGGACTCCCCGCACGATCTGGCGGTGATCAAGGGCCCGAACGCCAAGCTGCACCACTTCGCCTACCACCTGGAGGACTGGAGTGCGATCCTGCGTGCCGCCGACCTCTTCTCGATGGACGACGTGCCGATCGACATCGGCCCAACTCGGCACGGCATCACCCGCGGAACGACGATCTACTTCTTCGATCCCTCGGGCAACCGCAACGAGGTGTTCGCCGGTCTGGGCTACCGGGTACACAAGGACTTCCCCACCATCAACTGGACCGTCGACCAGCTCGCCAAGGGGATCTTCTACCACTCACGCGAACTCAACGAACGATTCACCACAGTATTCACATAAACGGCGCCCGGTAGCCCCCGCCCACGGACGGACATTGCGGCGCAGGCTGTTTCCGCTCCCAGGCTAAGTCAAAGCCATCGCGATGCTGGAATACGAAGGAAGGACTATCGGCATGCAGGCATCGGTACCCGGGGTCCGGCTCAACAACGGGGTGACGATTCCCCAGCTAGGGTACGGGGTCTTCCGGGTCCCGAACGAGGAGACGGTGCCCGCCGTACGCACTGCCATCGAGTGCGGCTACCGCAGCATCGACACCGCCTCGTTGTACGGGAACGAGGTGGGGGTCGGCGAGGCGATCGCAACCTGCGGGGTGCGCCGGGCAGATCTGTTCGTCACAACAAAACTGTGGAACGACGACCAAGGGTACGACAGTGCCTTCCGCGCGCTTGATGCGAGCCTGCAGCGGCTGCGGCTGGACTACGTCGACCTCTACCTGATCCACTGGCCCAAGCCTGCTCAGGCCCGCTACGTGGAAACCTGGCGCGCGTTCGAGAAGCTCCACGCCGAAGGGCGTGCCCGAGCCATCGGGGTCTCCAACTTCCAGGTGGCGCATCTGCAGCGGCTCCTCGACGAGACGGACGTCGTCCCGGCCGTGAACCAGGTCGAGCTGCACCCGGACCTTCAACAGGCCCCGCTGCGGCGCTTCCACGCCCGCCATGACATCGTCACGGAGGCGTGGAGCCCACTTGGGCAGGGCCGGGCGTTCGGCCACCCGGTCGTCGTCGAGCTGGCCCGTAGGCACGGCCGGAGCCCGGCTCAGATCGTGCTCCGCTGGCACGTGCAGCTGGGCAACGTCGTCATCCCCAAGTCGACCACGCTGTTTCGGGTCAGGGAGAACATAGCGGTGTTCGATTTTGGGCTGAGCGATGCCGAGATGGCTGCGCTCGGTGGGCTCGAGACGGGAACCCGCCTCGGCCCCGACCCGGACAGCCAGGACACGCGCCCGCGTCCTGGTTTCTCCAGTGCAGGTGGGCAATGGGTCGATGAGACCAGAGCGAAGTGAACAGGACAGCAAGGAAAGGTTTGCGCTGCAAGTGATACAGGGTGATCCAGCTGTGTGCGCCCTGGTGGTGGCCTTCGCCTTCTGCACCCGACTGATGTGGCGTTCGAGCGTTCCAATGGACCGCGGCGGGTATAGCGGACGTAATCCCGCACGAACCGAAGGAGAAGCAGCCGATGTCACACTCACTCATTACAGAATCAGCGAAGGCAATGCTGGCCAAAGCCAACCCGGCGGTGATCTGCACTGTCCGGTCCGACGGCCAACCGGTGTCAGCGGCGACGTGGTACCTGCTACGAGGCGACCACATTCTGGTCAACATGGACAACAGCCGTAAACGACTGCAACACATCAAGAACGACCCGCGTGTATCGCTGACCGTCCTCGATGACGGGGATTGGTACACCCACGTGACGGTCATCGGCCGGGTGAACCAGATGTACGACGATGAGGGTCTGGCTGACATCGACGCGCTGTCCCGCCGGTACACCGACCAGGACTATCCGCGTCGCGATCGTCCGCGCACCAGTGCGTTGATCGAGGTCGACCGAGTGCACGGTTGGGGATCGCAAAAGAACAATGATCAACCGACTAGTCGGCAATAGTCAGGTGGCGTTGGTTCCCAAAACCAGGAAATGTCCCGGAGTCGCCTCCGATGGCCGTTCCACTTCGCGGTCGGTTTGTCAGCCTGCGGCGTGCATGGTGCGGGTCGGTCGTCGTTTCCGACGATGGTGTGAAGGTGATGCGCGGGCTGAGCATTTGGTGCGGCGCCGCAGCCGTTCTCGGCCTCCGACCGGTCCGTGCGTGGATATCGGGACACCAACCGGTGGTCCAGATTGGTTTGTCAGGCTTCGTGAAGGCGACCCCGTTTCGTCGCCTCCGGTCGCAACTCAATCGCCCTGATCGTCGCCGGAAACCAACGAGTCTTACGTCGCGCGGTTGGAATCCCGTCAGCCACCAATCCATCAGCAATCGCCTGGAATGTGCGCCCAGCCGCGCGTTCGGTGACAACCCGGTGGGTATTCTCCAACGGGTAGGACAGGCGCTGCACCGAGTCGCTCACCCCGCGCCCGTGTCGATGTCGAGATCGGCGAAGTGTAGTGCCCAGCCCTCGCGTGCCGGCTCGGTCCATAAGGCCCGCACCGTCCACCACCGAGCGGCAACGCGGGGTGCAGTTGAACGAGGCGGCGACCTCGCCGATCGAGTACGTGGCGCTACGGGCATTAGTCGGCGGCCTCGGTGATAACCGCCAGGAGGTCGACGACGCACTGGCACAATTCCGGTGTGATGCGAGGGGCCTTGTCGATCGCTCTGCTGACGGCGATGAGGAAGGGCTCCTCCTCCATCCGCCGCCGTGCGTCGATCAGCATGGGGTCGTCAGCCGGTGGGCTCTGGGTGAGGTTGCCGACGACTGAACGGGCCAGGTAGAAGGCTGCTTTGTTGGGCATGGCGGGAACTCCACGGACGGCATGAACGACGCAGATTTACGACGGTGTCATGTGCTGTGCCGGTCTCTGGAATCACGCCACCCGGTGCCCCATAGCACTTCTCAGCCCGAGTGATCTGGTACTCCCGGCGATGTCTGACGCAGTCCGTTCCGGTTTTCCACCTACCAAGCTAAGGCAGGGCGGCGCACCGTGGACCATGTCTTTGCGGAATGCCCTTGTGCCCGTGGGGGATTAAGACCTAAGGAGCACTTATACCCATTCTGAGGCTATAGGGGATCGCCTGCGAGAACTTGGTCCATGGCCTCGGCGACAGGCCAGCATCGACCGCCGATCGAGATGGCCATTGACGGACACGGTGGTCTGGATGCTTTCGTGACCGAGGTGCTCTTGGATCACTGGCAGCGGCAACACGGCGTGGATCAGCCAGCTGGCGCAGCTATGGCGCAGTGTCCTGCCGATATGTACACCCAATGGGTCGGGCAAGGTGGCAACTGCCCCGACCGTCCGCCACGGTGAGCAGATGACGCGAACCGGCAACCAGTCAGGATGAGAACCAATTAGCCCGACGGATTTATAGTTCGCAACTTGCCGTTTCGGAGAATCTCTGTCTATACCAGCGTCGAAGGTGACGACACGTTGGATCTCTACGAGGACTGCGGGCATGCGAGTTCGGCGAAGACGGCTGCGTGCTGGTGTGGCCCGTTATGCACATCGCGTGGCGGGCGACCGGTGTGGCCGACGACACGGGAGCGGAACCGCTCGAGTCGATGAGCCGCATCCCCCCGCCGCCGATGTGACGCGTTACAGCACCTTGCTGCCGTACATCTCCCCGAGCGGATCGGCGATCAGTTCGATGCGGGCCCCGTCCGGGTCCCGAAAATAGAGCGAGACGCCGCTGTGCTCGGCGAACTCCACACCGGCCGCGGTGAGCTTGTCCCGCAACCGCTCCCAACGCGACCGCTCCACGCTGATCGCGAGATGGTGCAGCCCGCCGAGGACCTCCTGGTAGGGGCCCTGATCGAGGCCGGGAAAGTCGAAGAACGCCAGCAGGTTGTCATTGCCGATGTCGAAAAAGAAATGCGACGAGCCGGGATAGTCACGGTTCTCGATCAGTTCGGTCAGCGGAAACTCAAGCAGGTCCTGGTAGAACCGGACGGTCTGCTCGACGTCGCTGCTCACCAGGGCGGTGTGGTGCAAACCCCGTGCCGACGAGGCCGAGCGCTCGTCGGCGGGACGCAGGTACTGCTCGCGGATGCGCTGCCGTTGCGCCTCAAACCGCTCGGATCGCTCCCGCTCGGACATCGTCGTCACCGCAGAAACTCTATCGACCCGAAAGCGACCCGTCATCAAAAATGCGGCGGGTTACCTCGGCCGCGAGATGACGCGCGACGGTGATGATCTAGGTTCGACCATCTCCACCCCCGCTTCCGTGGTGGCGGTGAGCAGTTGGCGCAGGTCGTCAGATGAAAACGGCCCCCGGAGAAATCTCCGGGGGCCGTTTCCTACTGGTAGCGGGGAAAGGATTCGAACCTGCGACCTCTGGGTTATGAGCTAACCGGTCGCGGTCTTCCGCAATACGCCCGATCTCATAGCTGCAGGTCAACGATGTTCAGCAGTCCAAGCTGTCTCGCCTCGTCCGCTTGTTCGTATCGGTTCCACCGTGTTCCGTGTCCAAATCCGTGGCCACCCCACCGGCTCGTTGTGCTCCAGGTGCATGAGCGTGCGGCAGGTGTGCCGGGCGTCGTGTAGCCGGATGCGCTTGACGCCGGCCCGAAGATCGACGCCTTCATGCTCACCGACATCACGATGACTGCCCGGTTTGCCGACTCCACCATCGACCGCCGGACTAGTACGGATATCGATCCACAGGATGTTCACAACGCAGTGTCGGAATGCGATCCAGCGTGGTACCGGCGCGGATAGGCTGACCTGGTGGAACTCGGCAGAGCGCCGTCGACTGGGAAGCCGTGGTTTGGCATCCTGGGTCCACTTGCCGCCGGTGCGGACGGGGGGCAGCGGCTTGAGCTGGGTGGGCACAAGCAGCGTGAATTGCTTGCGTTACTTCTGATCAATCGCAATCGGTGCATACCGGCGGCCCGGATCGCCGCTGCGCTGTGGCGCGGGGAACCGCCCGCCGGCGCGGAGGCCACCCTGCGTTCCCACGTGTCGCATCTGCGGCACCGGTTAGCCGGCATCGGCGCGCAGCACGCGCTGGTCACCCAACAGCCCGGGTACGGCCTGTTTGTGCGTCCCGACCAGGTTGACGCCGCCCAGTTTGAGCATCTGCTGGAGCGGGGCCGGGAGGCAGTGGGGCTCGGTGAAACCGAGCACGCTGCGCGACTGCTCGCTGAGGCACTGAGCCTGTGGCGGGGATCGGTGCTCGACGATCTGGGTCCGCCGGAGTTCGCGAACACCGAGGCGGCGCGGCTCGAGGAGCTTCGGTTGGTCGCGCTGGATCACCGCATCGATGCCGATCTCGCGCTGGGCCAGCACCACGCGGTGATCGCCGAACTGGAGCGCCTGGTTGTCGCGCATCCATTCCGGGAACGGCTGCACTGCCAGCTGATGCTGGCGCTGTACCGGTCAGGCCGACAAGCCGACGCGCTGGCGGTCGCCTCATCGGTGCGTCGGCAACTCGCCGACGAGCTCGGTGTCGACCCGAGTCCAGCACTGCGGGACCTGGAGACCGCGATCCTTCGCCACGATCCCGCGCTGCAGCTCGCCCAAAAACAGGTCGACGAGATGGCGACGCCCGGTGTGCCGACTAGCGCGCTGACCAAATACCATCCGCCCACCCCCGCGCACTCGCTCGTTTCGCGCGCTCGCCTGATCGACAAGGTGCACGCCGGTGCTCGCCGGCGGCTGATCCTGATCCACGGGCCGGCGGGATTCGGTAAGACCACACTGGCCGCGCAGTGGCGCGAGGCCCTCGCCAGCGAGGGCGTCACCGTCGCATGGCTGACCATCGACAGCGACGACAACAACATCGTGTGGTTCCTAGCCCACCTGATCGAGGCGGTGCGCAGCGTACGGCCCACCCTGGCCGACGGTCTTCGGCAGACGCTGGAGGAACGCGGCGAGGACGCCGCGCGCTCCGTGCTGACCTCACTGATCAATCAGATCGAGGAGGGCGGCACCCGCATCGTCGTCATCATCGACGACTGGCACCGGATCACCGACACCACGACGATTGAGGCGCTGGCGCACCTGCTCGACCACGGCGGTCAGCTCCTGCAGCTGGTGGTGACCAGTCGCACCCGAGCCGGATTGCCGATGGGGCGGATGCGGGTGCGCGACGAATTGGTCGAAATCGACGGCGCCGCCTTGCGTTTCGACTTGTCCGAGGCCCACGCGTTTCTGGTGGACCTGAGTGGGCTGGCGTTGGATGCGAAGGATGTGGCCCGCCTCGAGCAGACCACCGACGGCTGGGTCGCGGCGCTGCAGCTCGCATCGCTATCCCTGCGTGACAGCGACGATCCCGCCACGTTGATCAGCCGGATGTCGGGCCGTCATCACGCCATCGGCGAATACCTGGCCGAGAACGTGCTCGACATGCTGGAGCCGCAGATGCTGGATTTTCTGATGGCCACCTCGCTGACCGAGCGGATCAGCGGTGATCTCGCGTCCGCGTTGGCCGGCGTCGGTCACGGGCAGGCGCTGCTCGAGCAGGCCGAGGAACGAGACCTGTTCCTGCGCCGGCTCGATGAGGAACACGAGTGGTTTCGCTACCACCATCTGTTCGCCGAGTTCCTGCAGCGCCGGCTCGCCCGCGAGCACCCCGAGGACATCACTCAGTTACATGCAACCGCATCGCGCTGGTTCGCCGAGCACCACCTGCTGCGCGAGGCGGTCGACCACGCGCTCGCCGCCGGCGACGAGGACCGCGTGAGAGCACTGGCCGAACTGCACGGTGTTGATCTGGTCGAACACTCGCAGATGTCGACGTTTCTGGCGCTGGTCTCCAAGCTGCCGCCGCACATCGTTGCGCTCAGCCCGCGACTGCAACTCACCCTCGCGTGGGCCAATATGCTGCTGCAGCGGCCGGCCGCCGCGCATGCCGCGTTGACCGCGTTCGGATCCGCGGCCGAAAAGCGCGGACTCTCCGCATTCGAGCTTCGGGCAATGCGGACAGAGGTTGACGTCTTTCGCGCGGTTGTCGAGTGCTACGCCGACCGCATCGCGGGCGTGGACGAGCTGGTGGCTGAATGCCTATCACGACCGGACTCCGTGACTTCCTGGGTGGTCGCCGCCGCCGCAAACGTCGCGACGTTCCTCGAGATCTACAGGTTCGATTTCGACGCCGCCCGCAGGTGGCAGCAGTGGGCGTACCCCTACCACCAGCAAGGCAGTGGTCCATTCAGCCTGGTATACGGGCACTGCCTCGCCGGAATCGCCGCGAGCGAGCAGCTCGACGTGGCCGAAGCCGAGCGTTGCTTCCGGGAGGCACTGCAGGTGGCGAAACGCGCCGGAGATACCCATTCGCATGCCGCGCGGTTGGCCTGCGCGCTCCTGGGAGAACTGTTGTACGAGCGCGGCGAGGTGGACGAGGCCGATCGGCTCCTCGACGAGAGCTACCAGTTGGGGGCTGAGGGCGGCGGGGTGGAGTTCATGATCGCCCGCTACGTCACCGGTGCACGGATCAAGGCGGTGCGCGGCGACCGTGATGCCGCCGCCGCACGCCTGGACGGCGCCGCCCACGTGGCGGCAACTATTGATCTCCCCCGGTTGCGCGCCCATGTGGACAACGAGCGGATGCGGCTGGACCTGCCGCTTGCTCCAACGGTCGCGCAGGAGAACCCGCTCCCCGACGGCGGACTCGGCGAGATCACCGCCCAGCTCCGCGATGAGACCGAAATTCGTGGGCTGCTTGCTGATCAGCCCGGCCTGGCCTGCGAACGCGCCGAGGCCTGGGCGCAACGGCTGCAACATCAGCGGCGTCCCCGCGCGCTCCTGCAGGCCAACCGACTGCTCGTGGCCGCCCTGAGCGCGGCCGACCGAACCGATGACGCCAAGCAGACACTGGCACAGATCGCCGCACAATGCGCGGACCGCGGAATGACTCGGTTCCTCCTCGACGGCGGGCCACGGGTTGTCGCGCTGCTGGGTGAGCTCCGCGACGACCTGCACAGCGGTCTCTGGAGACCGACGTGGCCCGTGATTCCGGTGGCCTTCCTCGACACCATGGTCGGGCAGGCCCACAGCATCAGCTCCGGCGCCACCGATCAACGTTTCGGTCCACCGTGACCGCTACCCAACGAAGAGCGCATCGAAAAACTCCGGCTGGCGCACAACGGCTCTCGCGCTTCTGATCTCTGTCTGTCCCATCTGAGATGGCGCGGGCGCCCATTAAGCCCTGACACAACGACGCTTCCACGGGACTTCCACAGTGGTTCGCGATAGTGGTCGCACGAATATGCCACCGAATTCGAAGGAGAAACACCGCTCGGCAACTGAAAACGCTCGAAGGCCGCTGAATCAGCGATGAAATCGACACTACCCGCACCCGATTCGTAACCACCGCGTGGGCGGTCACCCCGCGCCCGAAACGAACGTCACTAGCACCAGTTCAGCCAGTGGCGATCCATCACCGAGATCCACACAAGCCACACCAGCGAGGCACACCATGAACAAATTCCCCATCACCGCCCTCACCGCCAGCGTCCTGTCGGCGGCCGGGCTGACCCTAGCGGCCACAGCCGTCGCCGCCCCGACCGGCCCATCGAGCGTCGATCAGACGGTGAACCAACTCAAGGCCGATGGTTACACCGTCATCGTCGACAAAGTCGGCGCGGCCGTGGCCGACCAGTGCACCGTTGCCGCGGTCCGTCCGGGTCAGACCTACAGCCGGACGGATTCCGGAACACCCGGAGCCCAGGACGACGTCTACACCACGGTCACGGGCAAGACCGTCTTCGTCGACCTCGCGTGCTGAACAGGTGCATCCGAGGGGCACTCGTCGTCAGTGCTGCCCGGGCGCTATCGCGTTGTCGTGCCGAGCGGCAGATTAAATTCTCCGCAGGATCTGCGGGGTCAGAACAGCAACGTCGCACCGATCTTCACATTCGACGCCGATGCACTCGAGCGCCCCTCGACAGAACCGGCCGCACCGAGATGATCACTCCCGGCCAACATCCTGATCCAAGTCGCCGATCGTGCTCGAGAAGTGCTTACCAAATTCGGTTCGCCGGGCACGATCGTCACCCGCCCGGTGAGTAACGGCGCCCTGAACCAGATTGTCTAGCAGACCGTATACGTGCCAGCCACCCCGCGCACCGAATCACCCAACCGGGCCAGCACGTCCGCCGGCGCATCGCGGCATATCAACGACAATGGCCGATCTGCCGCGCAAGTCGCCCAGACAGTAAGGCACCACATGCATACACCGCGCAAGCATCCAACCGAACAACCGCATGAATTAGAAGGTGGGTTCGTCGCGCACCGGCGGCGAAAGCAGCCGACAACACTACGGGCGCTGACCTTTCCCTCTGGAAATTTGGAGGTGACCATGGAGCAGCACCACAGTTGCAGCCCCGTTCGGCGGGGTGCCGCTGACCGCGACGAGACCACAGAGGCCGGTCGGGCGGCCTATGAGCGCACCATGATCGACTTCATCCGACATTGGCACCGATTCGGAGGAGGAACCGCCCGGGATATCTTCATCGAGTTTGGTCTTCCTGAGCAGGAGTTTTTAGCCGAACACTTAACTTGCTACAGACCAGACTCTTTACCGGAATGACCGAAGACACGGCCGAGTACATCCGCAAGGTATGTCGCTGGCGGCTCTCGGCCGCTAGCTCTTGAGTACGCGACGAATGATCGGCCGGTAGGAGCCCAACGCCAGAAATGACCGCGCAGCCCGAAGCGCACACGGACGAAACAAGATGCTGTAGGGCCGACATTTCGCGCTCGCTTGGATTCCAGGCTCTCCCAACCAGTTTCGGGATAGTCCGGTCAGCACCTAAACGCAGCCTTGCTGATCCATCGGATGAGTCAGTTCCGGCCGAAATTCATCGCTCATTCCGGCGCGAACCGGTAGCAGTGCATGCTCGACGATCACCAACCAACGGTAGACGCGGTGCTGCGGGATCGTGGTTGGTTCGGAACCCGCGGGTCAGGTCGGAGGCAGAGCCCGCCGCCATTCGTTGTGGACGTCCCAGCCGTCCACCACCTCCACCAATGCCATGATTCCAGTGGGATAAACGAGGGACACCAGCCAACGGCGCGAGCTGCCTTCACTAACGGAAAACCCCGCTTTCAGAAATTGCTTGAGCCACTTGATCTTCAGCTGATCACGCCGAAAATCAAACGCCGCAACCGCCTCGCCTGCTTGAAGCCGAGACCTGAGATCTGAAATCCCCAAGGCCTCCTCGACCCACTTCGAGTACTCCTTGACTGTGCAGCGCAAATTGTCATCGGTGAGTTCGAGCGCGGCTCGCGTTGAGATCGGGTTGAGGCGGTTCTCCACCAAGTAGACCTCGGCGCGTGGTGGTGAAGACAGGGTCATATCAGGGCTTTGGTTGGTCGTCGACCTTGACGTCGAATTTGACGTTGCGGGCGTCCACACTGCTGACAACACCATCGACGCCGCAGGCCTGACCGGCATCCGCCAGTTCGTATTGAAGCCGAACGCACGAGAAGAGCCGGTGCGGTCTCGGACGCAATGTGTGCCGAACACGAAGCGACCACCAAGACGCAACCAAGAAACGACATCCGAATCAGATGCCATGACGACGATCTGCGTTTCGAAACGATCATCGCCAGCAAGTCTACGACGCCCGCCAACCAGTCCCGTCTGACGAGCGTGCCAACCGAGGCCCGCCACGCGTTGACGTAAGCCTGCACACGGGCACCCCAGGCAACCGCGAGGACCAGTTGGCGGCGGCTTCATTTGCTTGCCCGGCGTGACCAACTCTCCGGGGTGGGTGAGATATAGTGTGCGACAACATGATAACGGAACATTTACCGGTAACCCTCCGTGTTCAAACCTGCCGTATTTGCAGGGTGGTACGGGCTTTCGATCCGTCTGGGGCGCACGTGAACTCGGTTGAGTCCGACTCGGCTGTTAGGTGCAAGCACGGCGAGTTCGAGGGCTCACATGCACAGGAAAGTTCTTTGCTCGTCCGTCGTGGCATCGGCCGATCGCGGCGAGCACATCAAGCAGCCGCAGGCGACGGCTCATGGCCAGGATTAGCGGCACAGTTTCTGATTACGCCAACCCTCGAGCAGCTCGGCGGCGGTCTGGCATCCGGATGCAATACACGACCGGCATGACCACGTAACACGCGACCGCTGTTATCGAGGGGCCAAAACGGCCTCCAACCTGTCTCATTCAATGCATCATTGAATCATCCAGTGAATCATCGCCGCATCGTTGCAGGTAGGTGCATCACATCTGACCAACTCGGCCCGGCATTTCGGCAGCACGCCGCAAGCGGGCACCCTGGGGCTTACCGCATGTGAGCCCAAATCTCCAGATCAACAACAGTTTTCGTGTCCAGACCACGGCGGCCACCAACCCCAGGCGACGCCGCGTCCGTGATTCATCTGATGAAAACGGAGTACTTTTTCATCGTCGGCCGCCCCGTTGCCAAGTGTGACTTCCTGTTGCTATACGACTTGTCCCAGGCGGCCGCGGCGCTCGGCGAGGCGTCGAGCGCGGCCTGCAGATCCTCGGGTACTTCGACGGCGCGGGCGCGGTATCCAGCGTCAACTTGACGTCGATGGCATCGCCGCCCCGGATGCCGGATCCGCGCCGTTCCGCGCTGAACGGCAGCAGGTACATCCCGCCCATGGGGCGACGGTCGATCGGTACTCGATCGTTGACCCTGACCACAACCGGCGGCCGCTTGCCGGCGCCGAACGCGGCCACGACATCGGCGGGCACCTCGATCGCAGTGTTGTTGCCCATCTGGAACATCGTGGTGGAGAACATCACAACCTCCACTAGACCCCAGCGACTTCACGCATTGCCGTTGAACTACCGCCGGCGCTCCGACCTCGATCACCGATGCCAAGCTCGCTGGGACTAATTTGGAGGGTCCGTACTAATATGCGGCGACGATCTGGCCGGCCGACTTCAAACCGCCACCGGGCCGCGCCAACCCTTGACGCGCGAGAGGGGTAAAAGTGGACAGCCTTAAGATCGGATTCATTGGGCTCGGGAACATGGGCGTCGGCATGGCCGTAAGCCTCCTCAAGGCCGGTCATGAGGTCACCGTCTACAACCGGTCCCAGGACAAAGTCGACGCGCTAGCCACCCAGGGTGCGCAACCGGCGCGTTCGGTCCCCGAGGCCTGCCGCGGCGACGTCGTCGTCACGATGCTGGCCAACGACGAAGCCGTCGAGGCAGTCACGTTCGGGGAGGACGGAATACTCGCTAGCTTGGCGCCCGGCGCCACTCACGTCTCGTCGAGCACCATCAGCGTCGCGTTAGCCGAACGGTTGACCGCCGCGCACGCCGACGCCGGACAGGGGTTCGTCGCCGCGCCCGTTTTCGGCCGTCCCGAAGCAGCCGCTGCCGCGAAGCTTTTCGTCGTCGCAGCGGGCGCGCCGGCAGCCGTGCAGGTCATCTCTCCGCTGTTCGAGGCGATCGCTCAGCGGACATTTGTCGTCTCCGAGGAGCCCAAGGCCGCCAACCTGGTCAAGCTCAGCGGCAACTTCCTCATCGCCTCGGTCATCGAGTCGCTCGGCGAAGCGATGGCCCTGGTCGACAAGGCCGGCGTCGACAAGCAGGAGTACCTCGACATCCTCACCTCGACCCTATTCGGTGCGCCGGTCTACAAGACCTACGGCGGGCTGGTTGCCCGCCAGGAATTCGAGCCGGCCGGATTCGCCGCCGAACTGGGCTTCAAAGACATGCGCCTGGTGCTGGCCGCGGGCGACGGACTGCAGGTGCCGCTGCCCATCGCGGGCCTGCTGCGTGATCGCTTTATCACCCTGCTGGCCCACGGCGGCGCGAAGCTGGACTGGTCCGCGATCGGCAGCCTCGCCGCTTGGGAAGCTGGCGGGCCGAGCCCGATGCCGAAGCGTTAGCCGACCACCACCACAGCCGCAGCAGCAGCCCCGCCAGCCATCACATCTGTCTCGTCCAAGCGAAGATTGCGAGCGGTGCCGGTCTCTTGCTGGAGTTCGCAATCTATGTCTGGACCATCCCAGTCCAGATCGTCCAGTTTTATATTGCAATTTCGGTGGCGCACGGGTGTCGTGTTCGGCGACATTGGGACCAGCCCGACCACCATCCAGACGGCCTTCAACCGCAACCACCCGCTCTCCCCGTGCCGATCAGTACGGACAACGTGTACGGCCTCGTGTCATTGATCTTCTGGTCGATGATGATCATCGTCACCCTGACGCTGGTGGTGCGCGCCGGCAACGACGGCGGAGGCAAATCATGGCGCTCATCACGCTGCTGCGCCGGTACGGCGGGGCGCGGGGTCGTCGCACCGCCATGACGCTGGCCGCGCTGGGCTTCTTCGGCGCCACAGTGTTCTTCGGCGAGAGCATGATCACCCCTGCGATCTCGCCCGGGTCCGATAGGGACAGCCTGAACCGCCCGGTGCGGGCGGTACTCGCCGACGGCGGGTCGGTGCTGATAATCGACGAGCGGGTCGCCGACGCGTTCGCGGCGCCCGCGGACGACGTGGAGCGCTACCACTACGCCTGGGCGGCAGGCCGTGATGTCGTTGGCCCCGGCACCACCATTCAACGCGATCCGCGGGATGGAGAACCATGGGTGCGGGCGGCGATGTTCTCGCAGCTCGAGGCGACACCAAGATCGCGGCCGCGAGCTCGCCGCCGGTGGGAAGGGGAAGCCATGACCGTGCAGGACGGCCTCGATATCCAGGTGCCGCAGCCCGCGCTGCTGTTCGACTTGGACGGCACTCTCGTCGACTCGGTGTATCAGCACGTGATCGCCTGGCAGGAGGCGCTGGCCACGTGCGGCATCGAGCTGTCGGTATGGCGGATCCACCGCCGGATCGGCATGAGCGGCGGGCTGTTCATCGACGCGCTCAGTCGCGAGACAGGGGTCCGCCTGGACGAAGAGCTGTCCGGGCGGCTGCGTGAGCTCCACGCGCAGGCCTACCTGCGCCGGCACGAGACCGTGGTCCCGCTGCCCGGCGCCCGCGAGCTCCTCGCCCAACTGCACGAGCGTCAGGTGCCGTTCGCGATCGCGACCAGCGGGGCCAGACACACTGCGGGCTCCGCGCTGGCGCTGCTGGGCCTGCCCGACGACGTGCCCGTCGTGACCCGCGACTTGGTGGAGCGCGCCAAGCCCGACCCGCACCTGTTCCTCGCGGCGGCCCGCCGGCTCGGGGCCGACCCGGCGCACTGCTTCGTGGTAGGCGACAGCGTCTGGGACCTACTCGCCGCACAGCGGGCCGGGGCCTTGGGCATCGGACTGCTCTCGGGTGGCTACGGCCGCGAAGAGCTCGAGCGCTCAGGCGCCTACCGCGTCTACGCCGACCCGGCCGAAATGCTGACCCGGTTGGAGGAGGTCGGCATTCGGCCGCTCCGCTGATCGTTCGCAGCGACCGCCGTGGTTGCGTCGCATGGAGCACGTGTCGATCACGATTGTGTGAGGCCGCGTGTTGTTCGGAAACGGCAGCACTCAACCGCCGAAGCCTAGGCCCTATGGCTGATGCCTCGAACGTGCGCCGCGACACCATCGTGGTGCCCGAGGCCCGTCCCAGCATCGCCACAGCCCGATCCTTCGTCCACGGCCCTGCTCGGTTCGAGAGGCTCGCCGAAGTTCAGTCAACTAGCCGCGGCCTCATCGTCGTTGACGACGATGGTGTGGCCGTCTTCACCCGAAACGGTGAGAATATGACAGCCTGCTCAGGGACCACTTCGCCAATGATCGATCCGGTGCTGGTCTGGGGTGAATCCATGGTTGACGCCCCATAGGACTGCTTGAGTGCGACTGCCGACTTCGATCTTGCGGTAGATCGTGCGGATGTAGGACTTTACGGTGTTCGGGCTCAGATATGTCAGTGCTGCGACCTGGGCATTGCGCTTGCCTCGCGTGATGAGGGCCAAGATCTCCGACTCTCGATCGCTGAGTCCTTCGCCTCGGCCGGGCCAATCGAGTCCGACGGCACTGCGCGCGCGCGGCGGCCCCTCGCTGATGATCGTCTTACCGGCATGCACTGCCTCCAGTGCGGTGACCAACTCGCGCGCGGGCAATGTCTTCGACAGGTAGCCGTGCGCTCCCTGCTGCAGCGCACTATGGATGAGGTCCGGGTGAAAGTTCCAGGTGTAGACCACAACTCGCCGGGCGCGCGGATTGGCGACAAGAACGGCAATCTCATCGTGGTCCGATTCTGGCTGGGCAAAAGAGTCATACAGAGCAATGTCGACGGTGTCGAGGAGAGCCTCGTTCGTGTCGAGCTCGGCGATGACCACGCGGTCGCTGTACTGATCCAACATGTTGGCCAAGCGCATCACCACCACGTCGTAGTCGTCGATGATCGCCACGGTGATCGGACCTTGTACGCGCGAGGCCATCACCTCATTTTACCTCCCTAGGGGTGTGCCAAGACCCCCCGTAGGGGTGGTGGACTGTGTTAGCGCCGGGCAACCGCTCGACCGGCCCGATTTTCAAGGGCCCCTCGGCGCGAGATGCAGAAAGCCGTACACCAAGGGGTGGTTAACGCATTACCGGCCCTAGCGATCACGGATCATCCCGTGGCACTCCCGGACCTTAATGAGCACTCATTGAGTGACACTGCGCGCGGTTGTGATGAGGGAGGAAAGACATATGCGGAGCATGGATTTCGTCAATCAGGCGGCTTCGGTTGAGGTGGCTCGAATTCAGGGTGATCCATTGGCGGCCGATATGTACCGGGTAGGTCGGTTGCGGATTGTGCTCGTCGCGCCGCCGTATTTCGATGTTCCGCCCAGCGGCTACGGAGGCGTCGAGGCCGTGGTGGCTGACCTGGCCGATGCGCTGGTCGCGCGGGGGCACCAGGTGACGCTGCTCGGCGCGGGTAGGGCGGGTACGGCGGCGCGGTTCGTGCCGCTGTGGGATCGCACGCTGCCTGACCGGCTCGGGCAACCGTACCCGGAGGTGATGAACGCGTTGAAAGTGCGCCGCGCCGTTGCGTGCATCGCGGCGGCCGACGGTATCGACATCGTCCACGACCATACCTTTGCGGGCCCGCTGAATGAACCCGCGTACCGGGAGTTGGGGATCACCACCGTGGTGACCGTGCACGGCCCGATCGACGATGACCTGCACCCGTACTACCGCGAACTGGGCGACGACGTCGGCCTGATAGCGATCAGCGACCGACAGCGCGAACTGGCCCCGGACCTGAATTGGGTTGGCCGGGTTCACAACGCACTGCGCGTGCAGGACTGGCCGTTCCGGGCAGACAAGCAGGACTACGCGCTGTTTCTGGGCCGCTTCGCCCCTTATAAAGGCGCGCATCTGGCCGTGCGGGCCGCGCACGAGGCGGGCATCCCGCTGGTGCTGGCGGGCAAGTGCGACGAACCGGCCGAGAAGGCCTACTTTGAACAGCAAGTGCGCCCGCTGCTCACCGACAGTGACCATTTCTTTGGACCGGCTGACGCGCTGAGCAAGCGCAAACTGCTCGCCGGTGCGCGCTGTCTGTTGTTCCCGGTGCTGTGGGAGGAGCCGTTCGGGATGGTGATGATCGAGGCGATGGCATGCGGCACCCCAGTGGTGGCGCTGCGCGCCGGGGCGGTGCCGGAGGTGGTGATCGACGGTGTGACCGGTCTGATCCGTGACCGGCCGGCCGAGTTGCCGGCCGCGATCGAGCGGGCGGCGTCACTGGACCCGGCCGCCTGCCGGCGCCATGTCGCCGCCAACTTCGGTGTGACGCAGTTCGGTTCGGGATACGAGCAGATCTATCAGCAACTGGCGCCGGCGGGGATTTGTACGTCCGCCGACACTGACGACCGTGCGACGATGCAGGGCGCATACTTGAGCCGGTGAATCTTGGCGACTTTAGTCACCGACACTCCGGCCAGGAGCAGTTGGTTAATGCCGTTGGCGCGCTGGCTGTCGGTCAGCGTCGCGCGGTGATCGTTGGTGACGATCTGGTTGGCGGAACACTTAAACCCGACTAATTGACACTCATCGGACGAGAGTGCTCACTACCGCTGGCGAGGACTTGAGGGAGGAAGATCGTGAGCGGCACCGAACTTGCGACCAACGCGGACGCCGCCGATCCGCTGCGGATCGTGCTCGTCGCGTCACCCTATTTCGACATCCGCCCAAGAGCTACGGGGGCAGCGAGGCCGTGGTCACCGAGCTGGCCGACGCGCTCGTGAAGCGCGGGCACAACGTCATCGTGCTCGGGGCGAGTGAACCGCGCATGTCGGCACGGTTGATCGCGTTGTGGGAGCGCACGGTTGCAGACCGGCTCGGCGAGCCCTATCCGGAGATCATGCACCCGCTGAAGGTGCGTCGCGTCATCGAGCGCCCCGCGACAACCGACGGCGCCGACATCGTCCACGACCATACGTTCGCGGGCCCGCGCAGTACAGCCGTGTCTGCCAGGCGACAGGCCACATTGCGGCGGGTTCTGCGCGAGCGGTCCAACGTCGCGGAGCCGGCAACCGCATGAGCGCACCGCCGACCCCGTTCAACAGCGGCGACCCCGTGAACATCGGTTTCGGGGGCGCCACCGTGACGCTGGTCGAAGGCGCCACGTTTTGCCTCTCCGACGGGCGTGGCGACATGCTGTCCGGACGCTCGCACGGTCTGTTCGTCCGCGACGCCCGGGTGCTATCGAGGTGGGAGCTGCAGGTCGACGGGCAGCCGGCCGAGCCGCTGTCGGTGCAGGCCCCGGAACCGTTTGTGGCGAAATTCATTCTGCGTCGTTCCCCGCGCGCCGGATTGGCCGACAGCACGCTGCTGTTGGTCCGGGAGCGGCTCATCGCCGACGGCTTGCGGGAAACCATCTCGCTGCACAACCTTGACGACGAGAGCACCGTGGTGGCGCTGATGCTGCACGCCGACGCCGACTTCGCGGATCTGTTCTCGGTCAAAGAAGGTCGGGCGCCGCTGGGCGGTGCGGACCTGGGGGTGCAAGACCACGAGCTCGTTCTCACCGACCGCACCGATCGCATTCGGGGCGTGACGGTGACGGCCTCCGGCGATCCGATCGTGTTGCCGGGTTCGTTCAACTGGCGCATCGTGGTCCCGCCGAGGCAGTCCTGGCAGGCCGAGATCGTCGTCCAGCCGACGTGGGCAAATCAGAACGTGACGACCCGATTCCGGAGCGGCGAGCACCAGGCGTCGAGCGACCCGGCTCACCTGATCGATGCGTGGCGGGGCACCGCGACCAAGCTGGAAGCCAAGCATCCCGCGTTGACGCAGATCTTGCGCCGCACCGAAAGCGACCTGGGCTCGTTGCTGATCCACGACGACACCGACGATGGCCAGCCCTTCGTGGCGGCCGGCGCGCCGTGGTTCATGACGTTGTTCGGCCGCGACAGTCTGTTGACGGCCTGGATGGCGTTGCCGCTGGACGTCGGCGTGTCCGTGGGCACCCTGCAGCAGCTGGCCGAGGCGCAGGGCCGCCGCGTCGACCCCATCACCGAAGAGCAGCCCGGCCGGATCCTGCACGAGATCCGCGGCGGCCCCGCGAGCACCGACGTGCTCGGCGGAACCATTTACTACGGTTCGGTCGACGCGACACCGCTTTTCGTCATGCTGCTCGCCGAGTGCTGGCGGTGGGGCGCCGACACGGACTTCGTGCGGTCCCTGCTGCCCGCGGCCGACGCCGCGCTGGCTTGGGTGAAACGGTACGGCGACAGGGACGGCGACGGGTTTATCGAATACCGGCGCGCCACCGACCGTGGGCTGATCAACCAGGGCTGGAAAGACAGCTTCGACGGCATCAACGACGCCACCGGTCACACCGCCGATCCGCCGATCGCGCTCTGCGAGGTGCAGGGTTACCAGTACGCGGCCCTGCTGGCCCGCGCCGAACTGGCCGACGCGTTCGGCGAACCCGGGACGGCGGCACGGCTGCGCGAGCGCGCCGAGGCGTTGCAGGCCCGGTTCCTCGACGCGTTCTGGCTGCCCGAGCAGGGCTGGTATGCGATCGCGCTGGACGGTCGCAAACGCCCTATCGACGCGTTGGCCAGCAACGTCGGCCACTGCCTATGGACGGGGATCGCCACCGACGAGCACGCCGAGGTGATCGTCGACCGGCTGGCCCGCGACGAGATGGACTCCGGATTCGGCCTACGCACACTGGCGACGACGATGGGCGCCTACAACCCGATGAGCTACCACAACGGCTCGGTCTGGCCGCATGACACGGCGATCGCGGTCGCTGGTCTGTTGCGCTATCGGCACGTCCCGGGAGCGGTGCCGCTCGCCGAACGACTCGCGACCGGACTGCTCGACGCCGGCGACGCCTTCGGTGGCCGGTTACCGGAGCTTTTCTGCGGCTTCCCGCGATCTCAGTTCGCTTCTCCGGTGCCCTATCCCACGTCATGTTCGCCGCAGGCGTGGGCGAGCGCAGCGCCGCTGCTGCTGGTGCGCTCCTTCCTCGGGCTGCACCCGCATGTGCCGCACCGCCGGCTCATCGTGTCCCCGCAGCTACCGCGGGCCTGGGGCCGGGTCACGCTGACCGATCTGCGGCTGGGTGACGCGACGGTGCACATCGAGGCGCAGGGCCAGGCGGTAAAGGTGCGTGGCCTACCCGACGACTGGCAGCTGATCACCCCGCAGGAATGAGCCCTGCGGGTCGATAAGGTGGCGCCATGATTGGTACCACCGTGCCGGCCATGTCACGACACTTACACTGCGGGCTAACCCGCCCCGGGCGGGTTCTGGCTGTCGAGGCACAGCATCATCAAATTCACGCATCACAATTATTCACGAGATTTGGCCGAGGCTGAACGCACTCTGGACATGATTGGGGAGGGTCGTCTGCTGCAACGGACAGTCCGCTACAGCCCGTGGACTGCCGTGGACGAAGAGGCGGTCGTCGCCGAGCCAGGGCAGCGTCTTCTCTTCGTAGCTCATGCGAAAACGCGAGCTAGCTACTCGTGCACCAGGACTCCACCAGGACCAGGGCGATTCAGATCATGCCGGGAAACCCGCTCATGGGCGCGTCGGTATAACCAGCGTCCACCACTTCCACGTCGACAACGCCGTCAGATTCCCATTCGCGTTGCGATTGGAATCCGCCGGTAGGTAGGGATCGTCTTGGATGTCGTCGTCGTCAATTTCCCCGACGATTTCGCCGTCTTCTGACTCACCGGGAGTTATGGATTCTATTGCGGTGGTGGCCGATTCAGATTCTAGGGCGGAGGTTGCGCGGTTCTCGCGGGCCAGAAACGACTTTCGAGATTCCCTCGAAGACCATCTCCCACGGTTTGGGCGAACTCTCCACTTCCACAGCCGTTTTCGCTTGGATTCCGCTTTGGACCAACGCATCTTTGATCGCCGCGAGCTTAACGGGATCGGCGACGTTAGGGACTGCGACTGGACACTTGACGCTTGACAAGGACGCCCGCTCAACGTGGTCGTCGCGTTTGTGAAGACATCGGCCGGGGCCGTCGTGTCAACAGCGAACGTGGGCTGAGTACAAACGAATCAACAGAGACTTTTCCAGACCACGAGCTTCGCAGACGCACGCCGAGCGGCGGGCTCCTCGCGCTGCTCTGGCGGCGCACCATCTGGCTGCATGTGCCCAACTGCCAGCCTGATTGGGATCCGCTGTAAGTGACACGGTTCCCGGTCGCTTGTCCAGGTGCAGCGAATCGGTAGTTCGCCTTGAGGTGGGTACGCAACGTCTGTCAAGGGTTATCGAGGCCGATGGCGTCCGCGCAGTACCGCCAAAGGGATTGGCGGTCACGGTCGCTTTGCCGCGTGAACGGCAGGTAGTGCTCGGGACGGGGACGCCGGTCGTGGAAAAACCGGCTGGTTGGCGGTGCCGGTGTGGTCGCGGCGAGCCACACCGCGGTATCGGCGCCTTCTTCGGGTGAGCGCAGCAGCGCGCCGGTGACGATGCGAAAGATCGGCAACGCGTCGGCCACCCCCGGTGTGTCGGCCCACCCGGGATGCATGCAATACACCGAGATGTGCTGCGCCGCCCAGCGTTCGGCGAGGATCGGAGTCAGGGCTACCTGCATCCGTTTCGTGCGCGCATAGGCGATGGCGCCGCGGTATCGGCCATTGCGGTATTCGGGGTCGGCGGCGGGCAGCGCCTGGGTGTACATCCCACCCGAGGACATGAAAATCAACCGCGGATCGGGTGAGTTGGCGAGCACCGGCAGCAGGAGCTCGGTCAACAGCACCGGACCCAAAACATGGGTGGCGAGGGTGATTTCGTGCCCCTCGCCGGTCTCTGTGCGGGTGGCCGGCAAAACCCCGGCATTGTGCACGAGCACGTCCAACCGGGACAGCCGGGGGGCTAAGTCAGCCGCGAAGGCACGAACGCCGGCGAGATCGGACACGTCGCAGACCTCGACCCGCACATCGGCGTCTGGCAGCGCGGCGCTGATTTCATCCCGTGCCCGCATGCCGCGCTCCTTGTCGCGGACGGTCAGCAGAACCGTCGCCCCCAGCCGGGTCAGGCCAGCGGCGATCGCCTGGCCGATGCCGCGGTTCGCGCCCGTGACCAGCGCGATGCGGCCGCGCAGTGCGTCTGGTGCCGGGTCGATGTCCGCCCAGCCGGGTCGCCGCAGCCGATAGCCCACGCGGGTATAGCCGGGGACGACCGCGCGATCCAGCACCGTGTCCAGAAGCGACCTGCCGCCGTTGCGCACACCCATGCCACCCACTGTGCCTGATCGCATGCCCGGCGGTTCGCCGGTAGCGTCGAGCGATGGGTTTGGTGTATTCAAGCGTGGTCGACGCGCCGCGCGACGAGGTGTTCGCCTGGCATGCCCGGCCCGGTGCGTTCCTGCGGCTCTCGCCGCCGTGGCAGCCGATGGGGGTAATCACCGAAGCTGACTCGCTGCAGAACGGGCGGGCGGAGCTCGCGCTGCCCGGGGGGCTTCGCTGGGTGGCCGAGCACCAGGCGGATGGCTACGATCCGCCGCGGCGTTTCGTCGACACGATCGGCGCAGCCGGACTGGCTTCGCTGCCAGCGCGGATTGCGGTGCGCTGGCGGCATATCCACGAGTTCGAAGATGCCGGCGACGACCGCACCCGGGTGATCGACCGGGTTGAGACACCGGTGCCCGCGCTGGCATTGCGCCCGATGTTCGCCTATCGGCACCGCCAGTTGGCCGATGACATCGCCGCGCACAAGCAGGCAGCCGAGCACGGGCTGCGGGCGGCAACGGTGGCGGTCACGGGATCTTCGGGCCTCGTCGGGTCGGCTTTGAGCGCATTTCTCAGCACGGGCGGACATCGGGTCATCCGGCTGGTGCGTCATGCCGCGACTGACGCGAACGAGCGGCAGTGGAACCCGGCCGATCCCGATCCGGATCTGCTCGCCGGGGTCGACGCGGTGGTCCACTTGGCGGGCGCCTCGATCGCGGGCCGGTTCACCGACGCGCATCGACGCGCGATCCGCGACAGTCGAATCGGTCCCACCCGCCGGTTGGCCGAACTCGTCGCGCGGATGCCCGATGGGCCGAGCTTGCTGATCTCCGCCTCTGCGATCGGCTACTACGGCTACGACCGCGGGGACGAGGTCCTGACCGAGGACAGCGATCGCGGTGAGGGGTTTCTCGCCGACGTGGTGGCCGAGTGGGAGGAGGCGACGGCGCCGGCGGAGCGGGCCGGGGTGCGTGTCGTGCTGGTGCGCACCGGCATCGTGCAATCTCCTCGCGGCGGGACTCTTCGCCTACTGCGACCGCTGTTCAGCGCCGGCCTGGGCGGCCGGATCGGCGATGGCGGGCAGTGGCTGTCCTGGATCGGGATCGACGACCTCGTCGACACCTACTACCGCGGGCTGTGGGACACCGTCCTGTCCGGACCGATGAATGCGGTTGCCCCAGAACCGGTTCGCAACATCGACTACACCCGCACGCTCGCGCATGTCCTGCGCCGACCAGCGGTGTTGCCGGTCCCTTCGTTGGGTCCGCGGCTGCTGCTCGGCGACCAGGGCGCCCGCGAACTCGCGTGCGCCAGCCAACGCGTGACTCCCGCCAAGCTGCAACAAGCCGGTCACCGATTCCGCCATCCCGACCTCGACCAGGCCCTGCGTCACCTACTCGGCCGCGCAGAAACATAGCGGTGCGCTTGACCCTGCGGTTCTCCGCGCTGTAGTGAAGTTCGCACTCGTTAGCAGTACAACTTCACGGTCGACGACGACGACCTTGGTGTGGCTGAACAATCAAGCTGCCGTCGGGGAGGTGGGCCGATCGGTAGACCGTGGCGCGAGGGTGCTCGGCCTTCAGCCCGTAGGGGTCGCCCTTGTCGGCATCGACGTAGACGCAGACCGTGACATCTGGTTGTTCCGAGACGTCCTTTAGTACGCTCCACATTTTCGAGTTCGCTGAGAAATTGTACGTCGCGCACATGTGTGAGCCATCCCGGTGAGTCCGGAGACTGGTTGTGTTGAATCACCCCGCTTTTGGTGGGGTGCGTCTGTAATCGTAGTGGAGCTTCTCGACGGCCTCGGGCGTGAAGTCGTCGAGGTACTCGTGCGGGCGTTCGGTGTTGAACCACTGCACCCATTCGGCGGTGCCCAGCTCGACGTGGTTGACACCCACCGACGCGATGCCCCAGCGGGCACTGTCAAGTTAATTGGTGGGCTTGGTGATTCGGGTCTATCGTTCCCTGTTTCGCGTCGGTTTGGTGGAAAGACCTGTCCCAGGTCACGTTCAGGCGGCGGTCGTGGCCACCCCGGTGATCTCGTTCCAGACCGCGAAGCGGTCGGCCATCACCTGTCGGTAGTGGGCCGCCGACAGCAGGTGCCGACGGGGCCGAAAGTGCGGCGAAATGCCGCTGAACGCCGACAGGAACCGTTGCGCGTGCCGGGCTGATTTGAAGCGCTTCATTGCCCGCTCGCGTTGCCGGGTCGGTTGATGGGAGTTCTCGGCCCGACTGTTCAGATACTTCGACCGGCGATGGGCCACCGACGGCACGAGCTCGCGGTGCGCCACCTGGTAGCTGGCGAGCCTATCGGTCACGAGCACACGCGGCGCATACCGCAGGCCCTCAAGGAGCCCGGAAGAACCGCTTGGCGGCCAACGCGTTTCGGCTGGCTGCACCAACACGTCCAAGACGTTGCCGTGCTGGTCGACCGCACGCCACAGGTAGTGGATCGTGCCGTTGATCTTCACAAACACCTCATCAAGGTGCCACTTATCGCCGGGGTGGGGCCGCCGCCGCCGCAGCTGGTTGGCGTAGGCCTGCCCGAACTTCGCGCACCAGGCCCGGATCGTCTCGTAGCTGACCCCAACACCACGCGCAAACATCAGCTCCTCGACCTCACGAAAGCTCAGCGGGAACCGGTGATACAGCCACACACAGTGCGCGATGATCTCGCCCGGGTAGCGGTGTCCCTTGTACGACGACGATGCAGGGTCACGACCACCGAACTTGGCAGCGACCAGCCAACTCACCACTTGACAGTGCCGTGCCGACTGCGCCCCAGATGCCATACGCGACGCCCACGGCCACCCCTGCCCGCAGGATGAGGGTGAGTAGAACGAACGACGATACGTAGCCGGCCACCACTAGTGCCAGCCAGGCGCGTTCGTCTAGGGCAGCCCGTAATGCCAGCGTCGCAGAAACCTCGCTGAGGATGGCCGCGGTCAGCAGGCCCCATTTGTACATTGAATCAACTTTGGCGGGCGGATGGCAACGCAGCGCAGTCTTTGCTCATGACCTGCACAATTTATGGTTGCTGGCGGCCATGCACGACGAAATATTCACGTTATCAACGACTTTCAGCTTCTTACGGTTGACGATTTGTGGTGCTCACCATGGTTTGGAGACGGAAGCGGAGAAGCACATATCTATGTCGCCTGCGAACCGCAACGCGGTAGCCCTGAGCTTTGGGCCCGATGGAGCCATCGTCACGGAACTGATGTCATGGCTGTCCAATGTTTGCGCGGGTCTGGACATTGACAACGCCATCTTGACACTGCTTGCGCCGACGATGGCTGCCTGCGCATTTATGATCTGCCATCGAGCGGTCGATTTACTCGAGTGCCTCTAGCCACAAACGTCTTGGGAACCGGTGCCGCAAGGGGGTCGCCACATCACATGTCTCCCGTAGGAGCGTCTTCGATCAACCAAGGTGGCTTACGTGCCATGAACCGATGCGGCTTTACCGGCAAACCGTGACAATGCCGATCGCGAGGTGATCGTCCTTGTCGGACAGTTTCGCCAATGCGAGGTCCCCCCAGAGTGGTGTACGAGTCGGACCTGATCAGCGGTACCGGCGTGTCGTAGCCGAGTGATTGAAGGTCATCGCGTGATTCTTCGAGGGACCGTCCAAAGTCACTCGAGCAAAGGAATCAACGCGATGACCACTGCCCACAATATCGACCTGCCGGCCGTGCTTGCCGAACGACTCACCACCACCCACCCCGACGTGTTGCGTGAGCTGCTCGCCACGTTCATCCACACCCTGATGGGAGCCGAAGCCGACGCACTGTGCGGCGCCGGATACGGCGAGCGCAGCGCCGAGCGCACCAACTCCCGCAACGGCTACCGGCACCGTCAATTCGATACCCGCGCGGGCACATTGGATCTCGCGATCCCCAAGCTGCGGCAAGGCTCCTACTTCCCGGACTGGCTGCTGGAACGCCGCAAACGCGCCGAGCGAGCCCTGACCACGGTGGTGGCCACCTGCTACCTGCTGGGGGTGTCCACTCGGCGGATGGACCGCCTCGTCGAGACCCTGGGCATCACCAGCCTGTCGAAGTCGCAAGTCAGCGTCATGGCCAAGGAGCTCGACACCGCCGTGGAGGCCTTCCGCACCCGGCCACTGGACGCCGGCCCCTACACGTTCGTCGCTGCCGACGCGCTGGTGCTCAAGGTCCGTGAAGCCGGCCGGGTGGTCAACGTGCACGCGCTGATCGCCGTCGGGGTCAACGCCGAGGGCTATCGCGAGATCCTGGGCATCGACGTCACCACCGCCGAGGACGGGGCGGGCTGGTTGACATTCTGGCGGTCGTTGACCGCCCGCGGTCTGTCCGGGGTCCGACTGGTCACCAGCGACGCCCACGCCGGGTTGGTGGCCGCGATCGGCGCGACTCTGCCCGGCGCGTCCTGGCAGCGCTGCCGCACCCACTACACCACCAACCTGATGGCGGTGACCCCGAAGTCATCCTGGCCGTGGGTACGCACCTTGTTGCATTCGGTGTTCGATCAACCCGACGCGGAATCGGTTGCCAGTCAATATGATCGGATCGTCGACGCACTCGCCGACAAGCTCCCCAAGGTCGCCGACCACCTGGAAGCGGGCGGCCGGATCTGCTGGCGTTCACCGCGTTTCCCAAGCAGATCTGGCGCCAGATCTGGTCGAACAATCCCCAGGAGCGCCTCAACAAGGAGATCCGGCGGCGCACCGACGTCGTCGGGATCTTCCCCGACCGGGGCGCCCTGATCCGCCTCGTCGGAGCGGTGCTGGCCGAACAACACGACGAATGGGCCGAGTCCCGGCGCTACCTCGGCCTCGACGTCCTGAGCAAATCCCGCACCGACCACAACCCCGCCACGGAACAGGAGGACACCCCGGCGGCACTGACCGCCTGACCCACTACCTCGAAGAATCACACGACGACGTCGTACACCATCAGCGACAGTTAACTAGGAAACCTAGCTAATGTTCCAAATACGTTCCAACGGGCATGAAAATGGCCCCCGGAGCATTCTCCGGGGGCCATTTCCGCTGGTAGCGGGGACAGGATTCGAACCTGCGACCTCTGGGTTATGAGCCCAGCGAGCTACCGAGCTGCTCCACCCCGCGTCGGGTAAACGCAAGGTTACCGAAGCCGTCGGCACTACTCCAAATCGCGTGATCAGCGCAACGGAAAGCCGAATCGCAGCGTCTGCAGCGGGCCCACCACGCCCGATCAACGTGCCGCCTGACGGAAGCTCGGGTAGGCCCGAGGGTAGGCTCTGTCCGCGTCGTCGCGATCCCGCGATGGCCGCATCGGCTCGCCCCCCAACAGTGGAGACGCCCTGAACACTCGTCCATCGGCGCCAAGTACGAATCCGAGCTCCGGTCGGATCGACCCGAAGACACTCGCGTCCCCGAACGATCCGGTGGCCCCCGTCGTCGACGACCTGCCCCAGGGCCTCGCCGACACCGTCGCCGACCTGATCGGCCGACCGAGCGCACGTGGCTGGATCCACCTCTGCTCGGCCGTCATCGCTGTGGTCGGCGGAGTGGCGCTGGTGTCGGCGGCATGGATCGCATCGTCACCCAAGGCCGTCGTCGCGACCCTCATCTACACCGTCAGCATCGTCGCCATGTTCAGCGTGAGCGCCATCTACCACCGCAAGCACTGGCACTCTCGTACGGCCCTGAAGTGGATGAAGCGACTCGACCATTCGGCGATCTTCGTGTTCATCGCGGGCAGTTACACGCCCTTCGCACTGTTGGCGATGCCGCCGCAAACGGGAGCCCAGGTGCTGACCATCGTGTGGTCGGGCGCGGCGGCCGGCATCGCGCTGAAGATGTGGTGGCCCTCCGCGCCCAGGTGGGTAGGCGTGCCCCTGTACCTGCTGCTCGGCTACGCGGCGATCTGGTTCGCCGGAGTCCTCCTCGACGGTGGCGGGCTGACCGTGGTGAGCCTGCTCGTCCTGGGCGGCGTGCTCTACAACGTCGGCGCCCTGCTCTACGGCTTCCGCTGGCCGAATCCGTGGCCAAACACGTTCGGCTACCACGAGTTCTTTCACGCCTTCACCGCGGCCGCGGCGATCACTCACTACGTCGCGGTCTGGTTCGTCGTCCTCTGAGTCACCGGTGGTCCTAGGATCGAACCACCACTGGAGCTACTTGGCGCCTTCGTACTTGGCCATCGCGTCGTCGAGCCGCTGCAGGGCCTGCCCGTAATCCGCGAAGTCGCCGCTCTGCTGAGCCTGGCGGGCCGCGTCCAACGCCTTGTTGACTTCTTGCAGCGCTGCGGCTTTCGCCGCCGACAGTTGTTCGGGACCACCTGGCGGCACCACCGCGATCGGGGTCGGCACCTCGGGCGCACGGCCCGGCTGGCTGGCAGGCGGTACCTGCTGCCCCTGCGGCGCGGCAGGCGGCGGCTGCTGGCCAGCAGGCACATTGGTCGGCTCGGGTCCGGTGGCCGTCGCCCCCGCACCCGGCCCGAACAACTTGGTCAGCGCGTCGCTGACGGTGGGGCCGTAGCCAACCTTGTCGTTGTACATCATCGCCACGCGGATGAGCCGCGGGTACGACGACGCTGCGTCGCTGGCCCCCGGCGAGGCGTAAACCGGTTCGACGTACAGCAGTCCACCGTCGGCCACCGGCAACGTCAACAGATTGCCCCACCGGATGCGGTTCTGGTTGTCGCGGCCGATGACGCCGAGGTCCTGGCTGACCGCGGTGTCGGTGGTGATCGCGTTGTTGGCCAGCTTTGGCCCGTTGACCTGACCGGGGATGGTCAGCACGGTGATCTTGCCGTATGTCGCCGGGTCGGAACTCGCGCTGATGTATGCCGCCAGGAAGTCGCGCCTGAATCTGTTCATGGCGCTGGTGAGCTGGAAGGACGCCGAATTGTCATTCCGCGCAATGTCTTTGGCGACGATGTAATACGGCGGCTGGAAGCTGCTGGCCGTCGGGTTCGGGTCCTGCGGCACGTCCCAGAAGTCCGACGTGGAGAAGAACGTCACCGGGTCGTTGACGTGATACTTGGCCAGCAGCGCGCGCTGCACCTTGAACAGGTCCTCGGGGTAGCGCAGGTGTGCCTGCAGTTCCGGACTGATGTCGCTCTTGGGCTTCACGGTGCCCGGGAACACCTTCATCCAGGCCTGCAGTACCGGATCCTGCTCGTCCTGCGCGTAGAGCGTGACCGTCCCGTCGTACGCGTCGACAGTGGCCTTCACCGAGTTTCGGATGTAGGACACCTGCTTGTCGGGCTGCAGGCGGTTGAGTGCCACCTCGGTGGAGTCCGCCGTCGCCGAAGACAGCGTCGTCAACTGGGAGTACGGGTAGTTGTCGAGGGTCGTGTACCCGTCGACGATCCACACCATCCGCTTGTTGACGATCGCGGGATACACACTCGTGTCGGTGGTCAGCCATGGCGCCACCGCCTCCACGCGCTTGGTTGGATCGCGGTTGAAGAGGATCTTGCTGTCCGGCCCGATGAAGTCGGAGAACAGGAAGTTCCGTTCGGCGAACTTGGCGGCGAACACGGTGCGCGTCAACCAATTCCCTACCGGCACCCCACCCTTACCCGCGTAGGTGTAGTTCTTGGTCTCGGTGTTGGTTTCGTAGTCGTACTCGCGGTCGGCCCCGTTCTTGCCGACGATCGCGTAGTCGGCGGCCGTGTTGGCGATGACCGGACCGAAGTAGACCCGCGGCTGGTCCAACGGGGCGGGCCCAGGCGACACCACACTGCCGTTGGCGCCCACCACACTCGCGAGGAACTCCGGGTACCCACCATTCTGGTTGGGGTCGTTGGCGATTCCGCGCACGGTATTGGCCGGCGAGGCGATGAAGCCGTTGCCATGGGTGTAGACGGTGTGACGGTTGATCCAGTCGCGCTGGTTGTCGATCAGCCGGTCGGGATTGAGCTCCCGGGCCGCGACGACGTAGTCACGGAGGTTCCCATCCGGCCCGTTGTACCGGTCGATCGCCAACTGATCGGGGAAGAAGTAGAAGTTCTTGCCCTGCTGGAACTGTGTGAACGCCGGAGCGACGATGGTGGGATCGAGTAACCGGATGTTGGACGTGGTCGCACGGTCGGCGGCCACCTGCTGCGCGGTGGTCTCCGAATTGAAGGGGTAATCGCGATACGTCACGACGTTCTCGGTCAAGCCGTAGGCCTGCCGGGTGGCGGTGATGCTTCGACTGATGTACTGGCTTTCCTTCTGCGCGGCGTTGGGCTTGACACTGATCTGCTCGACGATGAGCGGCCAGCCCGCACCCACGATGAGCGACGACAGCAGCAGCAGGACGACACCGATGACCGGAATCCGCAAGTCGCGCAACACGATCGCCGAGAACACGGCCGCCGCGCAGATCACCGCGATCGCGAGCAGGATCAGCTTGGCGGGCAGCACCGCGTTGATGTCGGTGTAGCCGGCGCCGGTGAACGGCTTGCCGCTGCGGGTGTCGCTGAGCAGCTCGTACCTGTCCAACCAGTAGGCCAACGCCTTGAGGAGCAACAGCGTGCCGACCAGCGAGACCAGCTGGATGCGCGCCGACCGGCTCAGTGCACCGCTGCGTCCGGCGAGCCGGACGCCGCCGAACAGGTAGTGCGCCAGCAGATTCGCGAGGAACGCCAGGAACGTCGCGCCGAACAGGTAGCTCAACACCAGGCGGTAGAACGGGAGGTCGAACGCGTAGAAGCCGAGATCCATGCCGAACTGAGGATCCGCGACCCCGAACGATCCGCCGTGCAGAAACATCTGCACCGTCACCCATCTGCTCTGAACGATGAAACCGGTGAACAGGCCGATGACCACGGGGATGCCGATGCCGAACAGCTTCAGCCGCGCCATCACGGCGGTGCGGTAGCGCGCGACTGGATCGTTGGGTCCCGCGGTGGGAACGAACACGGGCCGGGAGCGGTACGCCAGCGAGAGCGCCGCGAACACGACGACGCCCATGAGCACACCCGCGATCAGGAAGACGATCACCTTGGTGAACAGCTGAGTCGTGAACACCGAGCGGTAGCCGAGTTCGCCGAACCACAGCCAGTCGACGTAGGCGTCGATGAGTCGACCACCGAACAACAGAAGCACGACGACGCCCAGGGCGATCGCGATCAGAATCCGGCTACGTCGCGTCAGCTTCGGCATCCTTGCCGCGGGGCGCATACCCACTCGTCAACTCCAGTCCGGTGTCTCTACTACTAGGGACGTCGCTCGGGCTCGATCACCGGGTCGACGTGCCACAACTGTACGCATGGGCCGCGAAGGAACTCCTCAGCAATGGGGAGGTTCGCCACCGGCGGAATAGGTCTTCAGCGCATCCACCGCGGTGCTGAGGGTGTCCACCTTGATGAGCTTCATGGCGTCGTCGTGAGCCGTCTTCGCCTCCGCGCAGTTGTCCGCGGGCACCAGGAAGGCGGTCGCACCGGCTTCCTGGGCGGCCAGCATCTTGTGGGTGATACCACCGATGGAGCCCACCTTGCCGTCACCGGTGATCGTGCCCGTACCGGCGATGAACTTGCCGCCGTTGAGGTCACCGGTGGTGAGCTTGTCGACGACGGCGAGGCTGAACATCAGTCCGGCCGACGGCCCACCGACGTTCGCCAGGTTGAACTCGATCGTGAACGGAGCCCACGGCGCGTCCAGCACACCGATGCCAAGAAAGCCATGGTCGCGGTCGGGGTTGGCGCCCAAGGTGATCGTCGTCGTGCCGATCGGCGCGTTCTTGCGCCGGTAGTCGACGATCAACTGATCGCCGGGCTTGGTGTTCTTCACCAGCGCGGTGAACTCCTCGAGGTTGGCCACCGGCGTGTTGTTCACCATGTCGATGGCGTCGCCGGGTTGAAGCTTGCCCACCGACGGCCCCGGGTCGGAGACGGACTCGACCGTGACCGCCATGGGGTACTTGAGATAGCCCAGCGCGGCGTACCCGGCGTTGTCCTCCGAGCGCTTGAAGTCGGTGGTGTTCTCCTCGTCGACCTCGTCCTTGGACTTGTCCGGCGGATAGACCAGATCGCGCGGGAGCAACTGCTCGGTGCCCGACATCCACAGCCCCAGTGCGTGCCCGAGTGTCAGCCCGTCGCTCTGCGAGACCGTGGTCATGTTGAGGTGCCCGGACGTCGGATGGACGTCGGTGCCCTCGATGTCGACGACCTCCTTGCCCTCGACCTCGCCGAGGGTGTCGAACGTCGGGCCGGGACCCAGCGACACGAACGGCACGGTCACCGCCGACAGCAGCGCGACGAACGCCAGAATCGGCACCAGCGCCACCAACACGGTCGAAATCCGCCTGTTCACGACGCCCACATTAGGGGTCGACGCAACCGAATCCCCGGTCGCTTCGCTGTGCCAACGAGTGGGTTCACTCTCAGCGTGACCCGCGTGGTCACCCCGCGCCCGTCCGGTGAGTACCGTTGAAGCATGGCTGACCTGCCCTTCGGCTTCTCCTCGGGAGACGACCCCGACCGTGACGAGCCCAAGAAGGATCCCGACTCCGACTCTGGGTCGGATCCCTTCGCGTCCATGTTCGGACCAGGTGGCGGGTCCAACTTCGACATGTCCGACCTGGGCCAGATCTTCTCCAAGCTCGGGGAGATGTTCAGCGGCGCAGGCAACGTGATGGCTGGCGGCCAGCAGTCCGGACCGGTCAACTACGACCTGGCCCGTCAGCTGGCGTCCAGTTCGATCGGGTTCGTCTCACCCGTGCCCGAGCAGACCAGCAGTGCCGTCGCCGACGCCGTGCGGTTGGCCGAGACGTGGCTCGACGGCGTCACCGCCCTACCTGCCGGAACCACGAAGTCGGTCGCGTGGACGCCCAGCGACTGGGTCGACAACACCCTGGACACCTGGAAGCGGCTGTGCGACCCGGTGGCCGAGCAGATATCGACGGTATGGGTCTCGACGCTGCCCGAGGAAGCCAAGAGCATGGCCGGGCCACTGCTGGCGATGATGTCGCAGATGGGCGGCATGGCATTCGGATCGCAACTGGGTCAAGCGCTCGGCAAGCTGTCCCGAGAAGTGTTGACCTCCACCGACATTGGGCTTCCACTCGGCCCCAAGGGCGTAGCGGCACTGATGCCGGAGGCGGTCGAGTCATTGGCCGAGGGACTCGAGCAGCCCCGCAGCGAGATCCTCACGTTCCTGGCTGCTCGGGAGGCCGCGCATCACCGGCTGTTCAGCCACGTGCCGTGGCTGTCGAGTCAATTGCTGAACGCCATCGAGGCGTTCGCCAAGGGCATGAAGATCGACACCAGCGGCATCGAGGATCTGGCCAGGGGGTTCAACCCTGCGTCGCTCGGCGATCCCGCGGCCATGGAGCAGCTGCTCAATCAGGGCATCTTCGAGCCGAAGGCCACCCCCGAGCAGGTGGCGGCACTCGAACGCCTCGAAACGATGCTCGCCCTGATCGACGGTTGGGTGCAGACCGTGGTGAACGAAGCACTCGGCGACCGGATACCGGGCACCTCCGCGCTCAGCGAGGTCATGCGTCGCCGCCGGGCCACCGGTGGACCCGCCGAGCAGACCTTCGCCACACTCGTCGGGCTCGAACTGCGACCCCGCAAGCTGCGCGAGGCCGCGGTGTTGTGGGAACGGCTCACCGCCGCCGTCGGCGCCGACGCGCGAGACGCGGTGTGGCAGCACCCCGACCTGCTGCCGGGCTCCGACGACCTCGACGAACCCGCCGCCTTCATCGACCGCATGGTCGGTGGTGACACCAGCGGCATCGACGAGGCGATCGCCGACCTCGAGCGGGATCAGGACGACAACCGGGACTGACGCTGCAGCCCTGTGGATAACTGATTCGTCGTTGCGACGCGGCGTGGCACAGTCACCTCGTGCCGTCTCAAACGCTCAACCCCGCGTTGCCGGTCCTCGTCCGGCCGGACGGCACCGTGCAAGTGGGGTGGGATCCGCGCCGGGCGATGTTGGTCCGCCCACCCGACGGGTTGACGGCCGCGGCGTTGGCCGACCTGCTGCGGACCATGCAATCGGGCATCCTCGCCTCCGACCTGTGCACCCTCGCGCTCAACCGCGGCATCACCGATCCGGCCGCGATGACTGCTCTCGTCACGTCGCTGGCGCAGGCGGGGCTCGTCACCACGAGCCGGCCCCGCACCCGCTCGGCCTCCATCCGCATTCATGGCCGCGGACCCCTGTCGGACCTGCTGGCCAGCGCGCTGCGGTGCTCGGGCGCCAGGGTTCGGAACAGCAGCCTCAGCCACGCGGCGGTCACACCGGTCACGACGGACCTCGTGGTGCTTTCGGACTTCCTGGTCGCCGACCCGCGGGTGGTTCGCGAACTTCACGATGCGAAGGTGCCGCACCTACCCGTTCGCGTGCGCGACGGCACGGGTTTGATCGGCCCGCTGGTGATCCCTGGGGTGACCAGCTGCCTGGGCTGCGCGGACCTCCACCGCAGCGACCGCGACGCCGACTGGCCCGCGGTGGCCGCCCAGCTTCGCGGCACCGTCGGCAGCGCCGACCGGGCCACCGTGCTGGCCACCGCCGCGTTGGCGCTCGACCAGGTGCACCGCGTCATAAAGGCCGTCGGCGACGCCGCTTCGGAAGGTGAGCCCCCGCCGACCCTCGACACCACGTTGGAGTTCGACGTCAGCACCGGCACGACCACGGCCCGCCGATGGTCGAGGCACCCTCGCTGTGATTGTTGACGTCGAACGTTGTCACTTCGCCGGAGTGTTTGGCATGTCACATAAGTCCACTCAGGTCGGTCATGGACAATGGTCGCGTGGCAGACATCAAGCGCGGGGGTGCCGCCCGTAACGCGAAGCTGGCGAGCCTGCCCGTCGGCATCGCAGGGCGCGCAGCGCTCGGCTTCGGCAAACGGTTGACCGGAAAGTCGAAGGACGAGGTCAACGCGGAGATGATGGAGAAGGCGGCTCACCAACTCTTCACCGTGCTCGGTGAGCTCAAGGGCGGCGCCATGAAGGTCGGCCAGGCGCTCTCCGTCATGGAGGCCGCGGTGCCCGAGCAGTTCGGCGAGCCCTACCGCGAGGCGTTGACGAAGCTGCAGAAGGACGCTCCCCCGCTGCCAGCGGCCAAGGTGCACCGCGTGCTCGACGCCCAGTTGGGCACCAAGTGGCGCGACCGGTTCAGCTCGTTCGACGACAGTCCGATCGCTTCGGCCAGCATCGGCCAGGTGCACAAGGCGGTGTGGTCCGACGGCCGCGAGGTCGCCGTCAAGATTCAGTACCCGGGTGCCGACGAGGCCCTGCGGGCGGACTTGAAGACCATGAAGCGGATGGTCTCGGTGTTCCGGCAGCTCGCTCCCGGGGCCGACATCCAGGGCGTGGTCGAAGAACTGATCGAACGCACCGAGATGGAACTGGACTACCGGCTCGAGGCCGAGAACCAGCGCGCCTTCGCCAAGGCGTACAAGGACCATCCCCACTTCGTCGTGCCTGCGATCGTCGCCAGCGCTCCCAAGGTGGTCATCGCGGAGTGGATGGAGGGCATCCCGATGTCGAAGATCATCCGCGAGGGCACCGTCGAGCAGCGTGACCTGATCGGTACGCGGCTGTTCGAGCTCACCTACGACGCACCGCGGCGGCTGGAGATGATGCACGGCGACCCACATCCCGGGAACTTCATGCTGCTACCCGAGGGGAAGATGGGCGTCATCGACTTCGGCGCCGTCGCCCCGATGCCCGGCGGCGTCCCGATCGAACTCGGGTTGATGGTGCGCTACGCACTCACGAAGGACTACGACCAGCTGTTGCCAACCATGGAGCGGGTCGGCTTCATCCAGAAGGGCGAGCAGGTGTCGATCCCCGAGATCGACGACATGTTGCGTCAGTACGTCGAACCCATCGAGGTCGACGTGTTCCACTACACCCGCAAGTGGCTGCAGAAGATGACGGCTGTGAACATGGATCTCTCGGTGGCGCAGATCAAGACCGCCCGCCAGATGGACATCCCCGCCAAACTGGCGATCCCGATGCGCGTCATCGCCTCCAACGTCGCCATCTCGTGTCAGCTCGACGCACACATCCCCACGAAAGCTCTTGCGCTCGAACTGATTCCAGGATTCGCCGCTTGAGCGTTTCTCGGCTTCGCCGAGGTGACCGCCCAGTGTCGTCACACTAGGCGGTCACTCGGTCACGCCGCCGCCGGGTTCTCCTGCGGACTCTTGCGGGGACGCCCGCGAGGCCGCTTGCGCGCCACGATGGAGCCGCGCTCGAAGATCTCGCCACCCCAAACACCCCACGGCTCTTCACGTTCCAGCGCCGCGGCCAGGCATTCCCGGCGAATGGGGCAGTCCGCGCACAGCGCCTTGGCCTGCTCCAGATCGGCGGGATTCTCGGCGAACCACAGGTCCGCATCACCGACATGACACGGCAGCGCGAGCAGCTCGGCCTTCCCGCATGCCTTCTCGCACGTTTCGATCGACATGTCGTCTTCCCTGCTTCCTGGTCGTCGTCGGTTGTCGGCCATCTGTCTGTCTTTGATGGATCTGCGACCAGGTTGTTTCGGGGTTCCGAAAAAACTATGGCCACGGATCCGGTGATGTCGGGTCCGTGGCCTTTTGGCTTCTCGAGGGCTTACCTAGGTGGTGCCCCGATTCACGGACGCGACGGTCGCGGCGGCGGCGCGGCGCTCGGGCCGCGGAACGGCATGGTGCGCACTGGCCGCCGAATGCGCTGCCGCCGTGGCGGTGCCAGCGACATGGAGGGTCCACGACATGCCTTCAATGCCTACGCCGCTAAACGTGGTCGAATTCGTCATGATGATGGCCCCTCCTTTCGCGCGCTATTTCTGGAAGTCGTGCGCCCCGTACGGGCGCTATTGAGGCTAGACGGTAACACGCCAAACCCACAAGCGATTTTCTGACCAGCGCTTTTGGCACGATCTTTGCGATCCTTGGCGGTTTCAGGGGCGCTGTCGCACCAACTCGAGAACGTCGGGCCCGAACTGTTCGAGCTTGCGCGCGCCGATGCCGGGGATCGCGACGAGCGCGGCGTCGTCGGTGGGGAGGGTCTCGGCGATCGCGATCAACGTGTTGTCGGTGAACACGACGTAGGCGGGCACGCTGAGCTGCTTGCTCGTGGCCAGTCGCCACTCCTTGAGCTGCGCGAGCAACTCCTCATCGATGTCCGACGGGCAGGTCTCGCAACGGCGCAGCATGATGGCGGCCGGGGTGGCGAGGGCACCGTTGCACACCCTGCAACGCGCGGTGGCGCCGCGCTGACGTCGCGGTCGGCTGGGGTTCGGCCCGGTGGCCGCCTGCGGGGCGATGCCGTTGAGGAACCGTGACGGCCGACGACTCTGGCGCCCACCGGGGGCGCGCGCCAACGCCCAACTCAACGCCAAATGCATTCGTGCCCTGGTTATTCCGACGTATAGCAGCCGACGTTCCTCCTCGACTGCCTCGCTGTCGGGGCCGTGGGCGAGCGCATGCGAGATGGGCAGTGTGCCGTCGGCCAGGCCGACCAGGAACACGGCGTCCCACTCCAGCCCCTTCGCCGCGTGCAGCGAGGCCAACGTCACGCCCTGCACGACCGGTGGGTGCCGTGCATCCGCGCGCTGGCGCAGCTCGGCCAGGAGTGCGCGCAGATCCAGCGTCGGGCGTTGGGCGACCTCCTCGTCGACGAGTTCGGCGAGCGCGGTGAGCGCCTCCCATCGCTCGCGGGCCTTGGTGCCCGCGGGCGCCTGAGCCGACAGGCCCAACGGTTCGAGCACCGCTCGCACGAGTTCGGGCAGTTCGCCCTGCGCGTCCCGTTCGGCGGCGCGCTGCAACGCGAGCAGCGCCTGCCGGATCTCCTGTCGGCTGAAGAACCCCTCGCCGCCGCGAACCTGGAAGGGCACGCCCGCTTCGGTCAGCGCCTCCTCGTACACCTCCGATTGCGCGTTGATGCGGTACAGCACCGCGATCTCCGATGGCGCCGTGCCCGCTTCGATGAGCTTCCGGATGCCCTTGGCGACGGCCGTGGCCTCGGCCACCTCGTCAGGGTGTTCGTTGAACGTGGGAGCAGGCCCCGGTTCGCGCTGGCCGACCAGGTGCAGCCTGCTGCCCGCCATCCGTCCGCGCGCCGCGCCGATGATGCGATTGGCCAGCGACACCACCTGCGGAGTGGACCGGTAGTCGCGTTCGAGCCGCACCACCGCGGCGTCGGGAAATCGGCGCGAGAACTCCAGCAGATGGCTCGGCGTCGCACCGGTGAACGAGTAGATGGTCTGGTTGGCGTCGCCCACGACAGTGAGGTCGTCACGCTCGCCGAGCCAGGCGTTCAGCACGCGTTGCTGGAGCGGCGTGACGTCCTGGTACTCGTCGACGACGAAGCAGCGATAGCGGTCGCGGAACTCCTGGGCGACCGCTGAATCGTTCTCGATGGCGGCGGCGGTGTGCAGCAGGAGGTCGTCGAAGTCCAGAAGCGTGGTTCCGTCGCGACGGGCCTTGGCCGCCTCGTAACCCGAATAGACGGCAGCGATCTTGGCGGCGTCGAACGGGATGTCGCGGCCGATCTTCGCGACGGCCGCGGCGTAGTCCTCCGGGCTGATCAAGGACGACTTGGCCCATTCGATCTCGCCGGCGAGGTCGCGCACGTCGTCATTGCCGACCTGCATGGCGGCCCGGTTGGCCGCCTGCGCGACGACGCCGAACTTGCTGTCGAGCAGTTCCCACCCGGTTTCGCCGACGGTACGGGGCCAGAAGTAGTGCAGCTGCCGACGCGCGGCCGCGTGAAACGTCATGGCCTGCACTGCGCCCGTGGCCACACCGAGCTCGGCCTCGTGCTCCAGCGCACGCAACCTGGCCCGCATCTCGCCCGCGGCGCGAGAAGTGAACGTCACCGCCAGCACCTGGCCGGGCGCGACGTGGCCGGCCGCGACGAGGTAGGCGATGCGCCGCGTGATGGTGCGCGTCTTCCCGGTGCCCGCACCCGCCAGCACGCACACCGGACCGCGCGGAGCCACGACGGCCTCGCGCTGCTCGTCGTCCAGATCGCCGACGAGGGCGCGCAACGCAGCCGAGCCTGCCGGCGGAGCCTCGAGGGACATGGCGTCCATCTTTGCAGTGCCAGGCGACAATCCGTTGCTCCGGAAGGGGCGCGTCCGCTGGACAGCGGCTACTGGTCGGAGCGCGCAATCCGATATGTTGAACCGGCTATGAGTAACGCAGTGACCATGTATACGACGTCGTGGTGCGGCTTCTGCCACCGATTGAAGGCCGCGCTGCGCTCCGAGGACATCGCCTGGACCGAGGTCGACATCGAGGCCGACCCCGCGGCGGCCGAGTTCGTCGGCTCGGTGAACGGAGGCAACCACGTGGTCCCCACGGTGAGGTTCGCCGACGGGTCGACGCTGACCAATCCGAGCGCCAAGCAGGTCAAGGCCAAGCTCGCCGGGTAGCGGGGGTCAGCTCTCCAGGGCGCTTCGCTCCAGCCTGCAGACGCTCAGTCCTGCGTAGCCCAGGACTCGATGATCTCCCGAGCGATCGAGATCGATCCCGGCAGTAGCAGCCGCGGCGGCGAGTCGCTGCGCACGCGAGGAGCAGAGTCAAGACTGCTCCAATCCCCGTTCGCGAGCGCTTCCCGCACCTCGCCGCGGGTGAACCAGTCGGCCTCGGCGATCTCTCCGTCGCTGAACGCGAACTCCTGCTCGGGGTCGCCGACCGCGTGGAAGCCAACCATGAGCGACCGGGGAAACGGCCACGGCTGACTGCCCAGATAGCGGACGTCGCTCACCGTCAGCCCGATCTCCTCGGCGACTTCGCGCACGACACATGACTCGAACGACTCGCCGGCTTCGACGAAACCCGCGATCAACGAGAAGAGCCTTTCGGGCCAGACGGTCTGGCGGGCCAGCACCGCGCGATCGTGGCCGTCGTGCACCAGACAGATCATCGCGGGGTCGATCCTGGGGAACTCCTCGTGGCCGTTGACCGGATCGACTCGCGACCAACCGCTCTTCTTCGGCGTGGTCGGCGCTCCGTCAACGGCGCTGAAGCGCGCATTGTCATGCCAATTCAGCAGTGCGGTGGCCGTGGCCACCAACTGCGCGCTGACGTCGTCGAACATCGGGCCGCCGCGACGCAGGTCGAGCACCTCCGACTCGGCGTCCGGATCCTGGGGGCCCTCCAACGCGCTGCGGATCGCCCACACGTGCCTGCCGTCCTCGAGCCGCCCGAGGAACACGGCGTGCGCAACGGGAGCGTCGGACAGATCCGCCGCCCGGCCGAGCACGACGCGTCCACCGGAGATCAGCACCTGGTTGCGCCTGTCCACCCGGAGCAGCAGCGCATCACGCCAGCCAGCGACCGCCGCGTCCACGTCGGTGCGCAACACGTCGGCGCGGTCGGCGCCGACCCGCGACAACACGGGCACGTTGCGCAGCGCGAAGTCCGGCACGTCAGTCCTCTGAGTGGACCGTCTTGATGACCAACAGCTTGTCGCCGAGTTCAACGGCATCGGCCTCGGGCTCGTCGACGCGCAACAGTTGCCCGTTGCGCACCACGCCCAGCACGATGTCGTTCATGTGGCGCGGCGACGCGCCGACGTCCTTGACCCCGACGTTGCGTTCAGCGATCGCGAATCCCGCATCGGGGGTGAGCAGGTCCTCCATGATCTCGACCACGCTTGGTGTCTTCTTGGCGATGCCCAGCAGCCGGCCCGCGGTCTCGGACGTGACCACCGTGGTGTCGGCGCCTGACTGCTGCAGCAGGTGCTGGTTCTCCGCCTCCCGGACCGCGGAGATGATCTTGGCGTTCGGCGCGAGTTCGCGCGCGGTCAGCGTGACGAGCACGGCGGTGTCGTCACGGTTGGCGGCGACGATGATCGTATCGGCGTTCTGGGCGCTGGCCAATCTCAGGACCTCGGAATCGGTGGCGCTGCCACGCACCGTCACCAGCCCGGCGCTCTTCGCCCGCTCGAGCGCGGCGGGGTTCTCGTCGACGACGACGATGTCGGCCGGCTTCACGTCATCGCCGACCATCGCGGCGACCGCCGTCCTGCCCTTGGTGCCGTAACCGACGACGATGGTGTGGTTGCGCACGTTTCTCCTCCATCGCTGGATCTTCAACGCTTGGCGTGACTGGGTGGTCAGCGTCTCGACCGTGGTACCGATGAGCACGATCAGGAAGGCGACCCGCAAGGGCGTGATCACCAGGACGTTGATCAGCCGCGCCGACGGGGTGACGGGGGTGATGTCGCCGTAGCCCGTCGTCGACAGTGACACGGTGGCGTAGTACAGGCAGTCCAGGAACGACAGCGGGTCGTTGGGGTTCGGACTGCTCTCGATGTCGCGGTAGCCGTTGCGGTCGAAGTACACGATGAGCACCGCTGCGAATAGTGCGCCCAGCGCGTACACGAGGCGCATGGCGATCTTGCGAGCCGGACTGACGAACCCCTCGGGAATGTTGAGGATGTCGACCAAGTCGGAATCCGGACGATCCGTCAGATTGTGCTCGAACCGATCCAGCCGGCGACGCAACCTACCCTTGGCCACGGGGACCCATCATTCGCGTCAGCCGAAGCACAGCACAATGTAACCATGATCTCCCCCACACCAGCAGTCGATGACGCACCCAGCCAGACCCCCGCGCTGCGCATGGGCGCGATGTTGATCGGCATGGGCACACTTCACTTCGTGGCGCCGAAGCCATTCGACTCGACCATTCCCGCCGAGCTACCGGGTAGCCCGCGGTTCTACACCCTGGCCTCGGGCGTCGGGGAGCTTGCCACGGGCGCATTGCTGTTGGCCCCGCGGACCCGGAGGTTCGGGGCGCTGGCGGCAGTCGCGCTCTTCGTCGCCGTGTTCCCGGCCAACGTCAACATGGTCCGGCAGTCGTGGGCCAAGGGCTGGCCGGCCCGCATCGGCACCCTCGTCCGACTGCCGCTGCAGGTGCCGATGATCAAGTCGGCCTTGAAGGTGTATCGCAACGCTCCGCGTTAGGCGGCTCCCGCGAGCAGTTGGACCAGCGCGTCCAGGCCGGGCAAGGATGGTGGGGTTACCGTGCGGCCGCTGGACACGTAGTGGAACACCGCGCGTACCGACGAGGTTGGAACCCGTTGGGTGGCCGCCCAGGCCAGTCGGTAGATGCCGAGTTGAATTGCGTTGTGCTGCAATGCTTCCTGGGACGATGGAGGGTCGCCGGTCTTCCAGTCCACCACCGTGAAACCGCCATCGGAATCCGCGAAGACCGCATCGATCCGGCCGCGCACCACCGTGTGGCCGATCATCATGTCGAAGGGCACCTCCACGTCCAGCGGCGTCCGCGCCGACCACGGCGACGCGGCGAACGCCGCCTGCAGATCGGCGAGCAGGTCCGCATCGGCACGGCCGAGCTCACCGTCGACCGCACCTGGCAGATCCTCGAGATCGAACAGCCGCTCCGCGCGGTAGAACCGCTGCACCCAGTCGTGAAACGCGGTGCCGAGCAACGCATGCGGGTCGGGCCGCACCGGCAGTCGGCGCTGTAGCCGGGCCGCCGCGCCGTCGGGGTTGCGCCCGATGTCCACCAGCGCACTGACGGACAGCTGCGGGGGCAGCGCCACGGGCGGCTTGTCCCGTGCGCGAGCCCGCTCGGCGAGCAGGGCGTCGACATCGGCGGCCAGACCCTCCGGGTCCAGCACGTCGGTGGGCCCGCCAGCCGCCATGGCCCTGGCGACCAGCGCTGCTCCCCTGTCGACGGCGGAGCGGTCCGCAGCAGCCACCTCGGCGGGCCAGGACCGTTCGATCACCCCGTCGCGCATGGGATTCAGCTCGCCGTCCGCGGGTTCGGGCGGCCACTGCTCGACGACGCCACACGGCTCACCCGCTGCGGCCGACCGGTCGATCACATCCTTGATCTCGAGGAGGAAGTCCGACGGACCGCGCGGCTTGGTCTCGGTGGCTCCCCAGTGGTGACCTGAGAGCAGAAGCGTGTCCTCGGCCCGGGTCACCGCCACGTACAGCAACCGGCGTTCCTCATCGAGTTGGCGTTGGTCGAGGTTGCGTTTGTGCTCGTCGAGCTTGTCGGACAAGGCCTTTCGATCGTTCACGTCGGACGTCTCGAGCACGGGCACCCCATGTTCCGACACCGTCGCCCGGTCGCCGCGCAGCAGCGGCGGGAGATCGGCGGCGTCGGTCAGCCACGTTCGGCGCGACGCGGTCGAGGGGAACACTCGTCCGCTCAGGTGCGGCACGGCGACGACCTGCCACTCCAGCCCCTTGGCAGCGTGCACCGTGAGAATCTGGACGCGGTCATTGGCCACGGCTACCTCAGCGGGGGCGAGCCCGTGCTCGACGTCCTCGGCAGCGTCGAGGAAGGCGAGCAGACCACTCACCGTGGCAGCGGGTCGCGCCGAGAAGTCCGCCACCACGTCCGCGAACGCATCGAGGTGTTCGGTGCCCACCCATCCCGAGGAAACCAGTTGCGCGGCAAGCACTTCCGCGTCGACGCCCAGCGTCCTGCGCACCTCGGCGACGAGTTCGGGCACGGGGTGCTGCAGTTGCGCTCGCAGCGCCGTCAACTCCCGGCTCAGCGCGACGATCCGCCGATGGCCGGCCGGCGAATATCGCTGCGCGTGACCCGGATCGCAGATGGCGTCGGCCAGGCAGGCTGCGTCGGCGTCACGGGCGGCCGAGGCGACGACGCCATCGACCGACGACCGGTCGGCGTCCGACCCGTCCAACTCCACCGCGCGACGCCACAACGCGGCGATGTCGGAGGCCCCCAACCGCCAGCGCGGCCCCGTCAGGACCCGCATCGCGGCGACCCCGGCGGTGGGGTCGGCGGCGAGGCGCAACATCGCGACGACGTCGGCGACCTCCGGGATGCCCAAGAGTCCCCCCAGCCCGACGACCTCGACCGGCACCCCGCGCGCGGTGAGCGCATCGGCCATGGGGGCGGCGTCCGCGTTGCGCCGCACCAGGACTGCCGTGGTCGGGACGGGCACGCCCGACGCCCGAGCCTCGTCCCACCGCCGCGTGACGTGGTCGGCAACCCAGGCCCGTTCGGTCGAGACGTCCGTCGACAACGCGCAGCGGACGTCACCCGGCCGCGAATCCGGCCGGGGCATCAGTTCGCGCACGGCGACCGACCTCCGCCGCGCCTCGGCGGAGATCGCATTGGCGAGCTGCAGGGCCCGCGGCGGGTTGCGCCAGCTGGTGCGTAGTTCCAGTGCGGGCGCCGGGGCGCCGTCCGAACGGCAGAAGTCGGTGGCGAACCGCGGCAGGTTGGTCGCCGAAGCGCCGCGCCAGCCGTAGATCGATTGGATGGGATCCCCGACCGCGGTCAGGGCCAGGTCGTCGTCGACTCCCCCGCCGAACAACGACGACAAGGCGATGCGCTGAGCGTGACCGGTGTCCTGGTACTCGTCGAGCAGCACCACTCGGTACCGCTGCCGCAATTGGGCACCGACCGTGGGGAACGTCGACGCGAGCCGCGCCGCAGCCGCCATCTGCATACCGAAGTCCATGACGTTGTCGGCACGCATCCGACGGTGCAGCGCGTCGATGAGCGGGACAAGTTCGGTGCGCTCGGTCTGCGCAGCCAGCATGCCCAGTAGCCGTCGGTTGGGCCCTCCGTCTCGTTGCCGGGGTCCAGCAGGCAGGGTGTGTACCAACCGCTCCAGTTCGAGATGGGTGTCGCGCAGCTGGTCGGTGTCGACGAGGTGCTCGGCGAGTTGACCCGCCAGCCTCAGCACCATCGCGGTGACTGTGGCCGGGGTCTTCTCCGTGCACAGGATGCTCGGATACTCGCAAACCACGCGAAAGGCCAACTGCCACAACTCGGTTTCGCTGATCAACCGGGCTGCCGGCTCGACCGGCAGCAGCAGGCCGTGCTCGCGCAGCAGCGTGCCCGCGAAGGCGTGATAGGTGCCGATGCTCGGACGTTCGTCGACTGCGCACTCGCCGCCGGGGTGAAGGCCGACTCCGGCGAGCCGGGCAAGCCGGGTCCGCACGCGCCGCGACAGCTGACCGGCCGCCTTGCGGGTGAAGGTCAGCCCGAGTACCTGACCCGGGTGGGCGTAGCCGTTGGCGACCAGCCAGACGACGCGAGCGGCCATTGTCTCGGTCTTGCCTGCACCCGCACCCGCGATCACCACGAGCGGCCCGGGCGGAGCGGCGATCACGGCGGCCTGCTCGTCGGTGGGCGGAAACAATCCGAGCGCGTCGGCCAGTTCGGTCGGACCATAGCGCGCGGTCACGATCCACCACCGAGGGCGGCCTGAGCGGGGCACATGGTCCGAACCGGGCAGTGCACGCAGCCGTCGTTGATGCGGGCCGCGAACTGTGGGCCCTGGCTTGCGGCGGCAGCCTGCCGCACGCTGGCGCGCCAGTCCTCGCATGCCTCCGGAGTCAACGCGTCCTGGGCCCGTTCGGTGGCGCCCGCAGCGCCGGTCTTGCCGAGGTAGACCAGCCGGCCGCCACCGGGTTCGTCTCCGTCCGGCACGAGCCCCTCCGCGATCGCCAACTGGTACATGGCCAGCTGCGCGTGGCGTTGGCCGTCGTCCTTGCTGACGGGACTCTTCCCGGTCTTGAGGTCCACCACCACCAACCTGCCCTCCGCGTCGCGTTCCAGCCGGTCCACACGTCCGCGCACGCGCACGCCCGGCCCGCCGTCGCCGGACGACAGCACGCCGTCGACGTCGACCTCCGACCCCGCCTCGGTGAGTTCGTGGCGCGTCTGTGCGCGCCACTGCACGAACGTCGACACCATGGCGCGGTGCCGCTCGAGCTCGTTGACGGAATGCCATTGCGACTCGAAGGGCAGTTCCGCCCATACTCTTTCGAGTTCGGCGAGCATCTGCCCCTCGGTGACGCCCGGGTTGGACACCAATTCGTGGATCAACGAACCGAGCACCGAGCGCACGTCGCGGCCGTGCGCGCCGCCGTGGCGTTCCAGCAGCCAGCGCAACGGGCAGTCGGTGAGCATCTGAAGGGTGGATGGCGACATCGTCACGACGTGTTCCTCGCCCGACCACAATGGCGCGTCGGTGGACGTGGAGGTGGCGACATGCCATTGGTCCGGCGCCGCACCGGGAACGCCTGCCTCGGCCAGTCGGGCCAATTGCGCTGCGGCACAGACCCGCACGTCGTCGTCGACGGCACCGTCGGGCGCACAGACCAGCGCCCGGAGTCGACCGACCACCGCAGCGGGCGCGAGCACACGCGGCGCCGAGATGGGCGCGGCGTCCGACCCGAACTCGGCGGGCGGGTCGGTGGCCAGCGCGGCGAGCTCGTCGCAGAACGTCGACGGGATGGCTCCGTCGTCGCCGTCACCGTCGACGGCGGTCACCAGCACGTGCGAGCGCGCCCGGCCCAGTGCCGAGACGAGTAGCCGCCGCTCGTCGGCCAGCACCGGTGCCCTGGTGGACACGCCGGGCACCGCCACTCCGTCGATGACGTCGACGAGTTGCTGTGTGGCGAGCACACCGCCCCGCGGAACAGTGTTGGGCCACAACCCTTCCTGAAGTCCGGCGATGACCACGAACTCCCACTCGTGGCCCAATGCGGCGTGCGCGGACAACACGGCGACCGCGTCACCGGCGGACCGATCGTCACGCCCCGGCGCGGGGAGCACCAGTGCGCGGACGTGGTCGACGACACCGCGCAGCGTCGCACCCGTGGTACCCGCGACGTACTGCTCGGCGACATCGAACAACGCCGTGACCGCGTCGAGGTCGCGGCCCGCCTGAACGCCGGTGGAGCCACCCCGCTCGACGGCGGCCAACCAACGTCGCTGCAAACCCGACTGGTGCCAGGCCCGCCACAACGTGAAGCGCGGATCCTCGCCGTCGGCGAAGCTGTGGCGGGCCGCTTGCACGACCGCCTGCACCCGCCGCAACGGGCGGGCCAGCTGATCGGGGAGGTCGGACGCACCGGCGTCGAGCGCACCGACCACCAGGTCACCGAAGTCTCCTGCCCCGCCTGCGCCGCGCCGCAGGGTGCGTCGCAACTGGCGCAGCGACACCGGATCGACTCGGCCGATGGGGCCGGTGACGAGGGCGAGGGCCTGATCGCCGGCGAGCCCGTCGGCGGTCGCGTCCAGCACGGTAAGCAGCGCAGCGACCGCAGGATATTCGGCGAGCGCGGCACCGGTCGCCTGCTGTTGGACCGGCACGCCGGCCGCTGTCAGGGCTCGACCCAGTGCCGCCCCTGCCCGCGGCACCGATCGCACGATGACCGCCATCTGAGACCACGGAACGCCGTCGACGAGGTGAGCTCGGCGCAGGGCGTCTGCGATGAGCGCGGACTCCGCGTGCGGTGACGCCGCGATCCGCACTGCCACCGAACCGGGCTGATCACCCGTGCCGGTGACGTCGCGCGCCGCGTCGGCGGCGGGTAGCCGGCGTGCGATGCCGCTGACGGCCCGCGCCACGGCAGGCGCGCAGCGATGCGATTCTGACAGGACGACGACCGGCTCGTCCTCACCGCGCAGCAGAGCGGGGTCGGCGCCGCGGTAGCCGAACACCGATTGAGTTGCGTCCCCGGCGATCACGGTGAGCTCGGCGCCTGCGGCCAGGGTCCGCACCAACCTCGCGGCCTGGGGGTCGAGGTGTTGGGCGTCGTCGACGAGCAGCAGCCTGACCCGGGCACGCTCGGCGGTGAGCAACTCGGGGTCGGTCGCGAACGCCTCGAGCGTGGCGCCGACGAGCTCGGCGGCCCCCAGCGCCGGCACCGTCGCCTGCGGCGCGGCCATGCCGACCGCGGAGCGCAGCAACATGACCTCCTCGTAGACCCGGGCGAACTGCCCCGCGGCGACCCATTCGGCGCGTCCGGCGCGTCGGCCGATGCGGTGCAGTGCAACCGGATCCACGCCCCGTTCGGCGCAGCGGGCCAAGAGGTCGCGCAGTTCGGTGGCGAACCCGACGGTGTTCAGCGCAGGCCGCAGCTGCGAGGGCCAGTCGACCGACGCGTCGGCCCCGTCCTCGAGATCACCTGCGAGCAGCTCGCGGATGATGCCGTCCTGCTCCGCGCTGGTGATGAGCCGCGGCGGCGGATCACCGTTGCGCTGGGCGGCCAGCCGTAGCACCGCGAAGGCGTAGGAATGAACGGTGCGGACCAACGGCTCCCGCACCGCCGCACGGCCGTCGCCGAGCACAGCGGCCGTGATGGCGGCGCGGCTGCTCGTCCCGAGCCGGGCCGAACCCGTCAGCAGCAGAACGGATTCCGGATCGACTCCCGCTGCGACATGGGCCGCAGCGGCCCGGATCAGCAGCGCTGTCTTCCCCGTACCCGGGCCCCCCACCACGCGCACGGTTCCGCGCAGGCCGGGCTGCGACAGCGCCTCGGGCGACAGTGCGGTGCGTGGTGCGGGCATGCTGGAATGACACCACGGGGGTCCGACAAGCCGCCGGTGCTGGGAGCACCTCCCGCCTCCGGGGCAGCAGCGAAGCGACCCGAAAATTGGCACTACGTTGCAGGCTGGCAGCATCGACGCCGTGAGCGATGCACTCAACACCTATCGATTCGGGCCACCGGGACCCACCCAGGTCCTGGCGATCCACGGGTTGACGGGCCACGGCCGACGCTGGGAGACCCTTGCGACACGGCATCTCTCGGACATCACCGTCGTCGCACCCGATCTGCTGGGGCACGGCCGGTCGTCGTGGGACGCGCCGTGGACCATCGACGCCAACGTCGCAGCCTTGGTGGCGCTACTCGACGCCGACGGGAGCGACCGCGTGGTCGTGGTGGGCCATTCGTTCGGCGGCGCGATCGCGCTGAGCCTCGCGGCGGCGCGGCCCGACCTCGTCGCACAGTTGGTGCTGCTCGATCCCGCGGTCGGTCTCGATGGCCGTTGGATGCGCGAGATCGCCGATCAGATGTCGTCCTCCCCGGACTATCCCGATCGGGCGGAGGCACGCGCCGAGAAGGTCAACGGATCGTGGGGCGACGTTGCCGCAACAGACCCAGAGGAGCTCGAGCGCGAACTCGACGAACACCTGGTACCAATGCCTGACGGGCGAATGGCCTGGCGCATCGGCATTCCGGCGATGATGGCGTACTGGAGCGAGCTCGCCCGGCCGATCACCGTTCCCCCGGCCGGTACCCCGACGACCCTCGTCCGCGCGGTCCGGACCCAGCCGCCGTACGTCTCCGACGAACTGGTCACGCGGCTGCGGGAACGTCTCGGATCCGACTTCGTGCTGCTGGACTTCGACTGCAATCACATGGTCGCGCAGGCCAAACCGACGCAGACGGCGGCCGTGATCCGTGACTGCGTGACAATGCGCTAGCCATGTCTCCAGTCACCGAGGAACAGGTGGAGAGGGTGCGAGCGCTCGTCGGGTCGATACCGGCGGGCAAGGTTGCCACCTACGGCGACATCGCCGATGCGGCAAGGCTTTCCAGTCCCCGCATCGTCGGCTGGATAATGCGGACCGATTCGTCGGATCTGCCATGGCACCGGGTGATAACCGCATCGGGGCGCCCCGCCGCGCACTTGGCCACCAGACAGCTCGAACTGCTCCGCGCCGAAGGGGTGCTGGCGGACGACGGCCGGGTCCGTCTGCGAGACGTGCGCCACGAGTTCTGAACGCCGAGACCGTAACCACGGCTGGTGAGCGCGCCAGTTGACGACAGGGACGACGGTTTCGGCGAAATCCTGCTTCGTCTAGAGCACCAGGCGGACCAACGCGGCGGTACGCGCCAGCCCTGGGAAGGCCGCCGCCGTCGACCGTGGGTGTACCGCGTGCACCGCCAAACGGAACATCAACGCGCGCAACAACATCTGCGGCCACTCCGGCAGCGAGGACCACCGCTCGACCAGCCCGTCGTCGGCCTCGCCCCACGCGAGCGCATCCACGACCACCACCCCGGCCGCCCAAGAGGCGGGGCGCCAATACGGCGTGATGTCGGTGATGCCCGGCGCCGCCGTCCCGGCGAACAACACCGTGCCGTACAGGTCGCCGTGGACCAATTGACTGGGGCTGCGGGTGGGTCGACGCAGGCCGGCGAGCTGGTTGAGTAGTTCGACCGACCGCGCCCCGTCGGCCGAGCCGGGGGCCACCCGCGCGCCGGGCGGCAGCGAGTGCAGCGGGCGGTCCTCCCACGCCGCGCGGTCGGCGGCGATGAACACGTCCACGTCCGACCACGGCACTCCGGGCGGCTGGGTCAGGAACCTGGGTCGTTCGAGTTTCGCCGTCGCCTCGTGCAGTCGCACCGCGGCCGACACGACCTCGTCGTGTCGAGGCTCGGGAGTGCCGGTGACGTACGTGTCGGCGCGCCAGCCCGCGACGACGTATCGCCCGTCGGACGAACGGACGGGTCGGGCCAGCCGAACACCGTCGACGAACAACGTCTCGCGCACCTTCGCCGACCATGCGGCGCGGGCGTGGTCGGCGACCAACGACAACACGACTTCGCCGCAGCGCCAGCCACCTTCCCAAGTCGAACCGAGTGGCACTGGCCGCAGACCGGTGAGGCCAAACGCCACCAGCACATGATCAGGTGGCCGGTCGACAGTCACAGAGCTCAGCCTAAGCCGTGCTTCGGCTAACAAGCCGTCAGTACATCACCATGTCGGGTTCGAGTTGCTTGGCCCACGCGACGATCCCGCCCTGAAGGTGCAGAGCGTCCGCGAATCCGGCCTTCTTCACCGCGGCCAGGGCCTCGGCGGATCGGACTCCGGTCTTGCAGTACAGCACCGGGGTGCGGTCCTGAGGCAGCAGGGCCAGTCCGCCGCCCGCCTCGAGCGTCGACTTGGGAATCAACTCGGCGCCGGCTATGTGGTTGATGTCCCACTCGACCTGTTCGCGGACGTCGATCAGCGCGAGCTTGCGGCCGGAGTCGATCATCTCGCGCAGCTCACGCGGCGTGACCGTGGAGTCGACGGCGGCCTCTGCCGCCTCGTCGGACACCACGCCGCAGAAGAGTTCGTAGTCGATGAGTTCGGTGATCTTCGGCGTCTCGGGGTCCTTGCGGATCTTGATGGTCCGGTAGGTCATGTCCAGCGCGTCGTACACCATCAGCCGACCGAGCAGAGGGTCGCCGATGCCGGTGATCAGCTTGATGGCCTCGGTTCCCATCACCGACGCGACCGAGGCGCACAGGATGCCCAGCACGCCACCCTCGGCGCACGATGGCACCATGCCGGGCGGAGGCGGTTCGGGATAGAGGTCGCGGTAGTTCAGGCCCCGCTCTTTGCCGTCCGTGTCGGGAGGAGCGTCCTCCCAGAAGACCGACACCTGACCCTCGAAGCGGTAGATCGACCCCCAGACGTAGGGCTTGCCCGCCAGCACTGCGGCATCGTTCACCAGATAACGGGTGGCGAAGTTGTCGGTGCCGTCGAGAATCAGGTCGTACTGCTCGAACAGCTCGACGGCATTGTCCGGCTCCAGCCGAACCTCGTGCAGCCGGACCTCGACGAGCGGGTTGATCTCGTTGATCGAGTCGCGCGCACTCTGCGCCTTCGAACGGCCGATGTCCGACTGCCCATGGATGATCTGGCGCTGTAGGTTGGATTCGTCGACGACGTCGAACTCGACGATGCCGATGGTGCCCACGCCGGCCGCGGCCAGATACAGCAGTGTCGGCGAGCCCAGCCCGCCTGCGCCGATGACCAGTACGCGGGCGTTCTTGAGGCGCTTCTGCCCGTCGAGGCCGAGGTCGGGAATGATCAAATGACGGCTGTACCGCGCGACCTCTTCGCGCGTCAGCTCGGCGGCTGGTTCGACCAGCGGCGGTAACGACGACACCGGTACGCTCCTCGTTTCGAAGTCTCGTGCTGGGTCAATCACACCAGGCAAAGACATTCAACGGCAATCCCGGCGTTTAACTTCCCGCTGGGTCGGCGCGCATGCCGTCGAAAGTGAATCTGGCGACGCTCCACCCGGCGTGTCGCGTCGTGACGTTCACAATCGGAAAACCGGTGGCTCGCTGGGCCCTGGGGCCGCGAGCCGCTTCACGCGATCGGGTACGGCCAGGGGTTGAACCTGCACGTCTTGCCGTCGGGTTGCACCGATTCGGGATCGAACCTCGCATCGTCGTCGTTGTTCGTCGAGAACGTCTGCTGCATCATCACCGGCGCCAGCGCGCCGTTCTCGCCACACGGTTCGTGACGCTCGTAGCCGACGGCGTGCCCGACTTCGTGGTTGACGATGTACTGGCGGTACGAACCGATGTCCCCTTGGAACGGCACCGCGCCACGCACCCACCGCGCCTCGTTGACGAACACCCGGGGTTCTTGGTCGAGGTAGACCGGGTTGAAGCACGACGCCTCGAGTTGGATGTCGTAACCGCAGCCCTCGCGCACCGTCATCGGCGACGTCAGCGAGACCCGGAAGTCCGGCTCGCCCTGGGACACGTCATCCACCCGCGTGAACGCGACCTGCGGGTTGCGCGTCCAACTCTTCGGGTTGGCCAGGGTCTCGGTGACCATGCGTGCGAAGGCTTCGTCGCCGCCGAACGTGGCGGTGTCGAGCCCGTCCTCGACCTCGATGGTGTACGTGAACGTCTTCAAGGTGCCCTGCCCGACCTTGTCCGTCGTCCCGGGGACGATGTGCCAGGTCTTGGCGCCCGTCTCGGTGAACGGTCCGCCGTCGGGGAGGATGCCGGTGGGCAGGTTGGCGTCGAACTGAGTCAGCCCCTTCGGTGGGGCGCCGATGATCGACGTGCTGCCCGCGCCGATCGTCGGTGGGCCCTGAATGGGACCCTCGACCGCGACGGGTTGGGGCGCGACCGTGCCGGTCACGGTCTGGTAGACGACGACCCCGGTGATCACCGCGAGCACCGGCAGGGCATAGGCGCGCCAGCCGTACGTCGACATGAAGCGGCCGAGCCAGCTCTGCTTACGCCACTGTTGACGGTCGTCGCGGTTGCTCCGCAAACGACCCCCGTGCTCCGCCAGCGGATCGCGTTGTGCGCGCAGCGGCTCCCGCCACTCGTTGCGCAGCACGGGTACAGGACCGCCCCCGCGACGCCCCGGGTCGTAGGTCACCGATCCAGAATGGCACAGACCGGCCCGCTGACGGCTCTGGCGCGCCACCCAGCCTGTCGATGAGGGACACCCTCAGCAGGGAGTAGTAGTGTCGTGCCGATGAGCGACTTGGCCAACACCGCCGAGAGGAGATCTGCGAAACGATCCAGCGGTGAGGGATCCCCGAGCGGCAATCGGCGCGGCAATCGGTTGCCTCGCGACGAGCGTCGCGGACAGTTGCTCATCGCGGCCAGTGAGGTTTTCGTCGACCGCGGATACCACGCGGCAGGCATGGACGAGATCGCAGATCGCGCCGGCGTCAGCAAACCGGTGTTGTACCAACACTTCGCGTCGAAGCTCGAGCTCTATCTGGCGGTGCTGCAGCGCCACGTCGACAACATGGTCTCCGGAGTGCGCCAGGCCCTGCGCACGTCCACCGACAACCGGGAACGCCTGCACGCGGCGGTGGCGGCGTTCTTCGACTTCATCGACCACGATGGCCAGGGCTACCGGCTCATCTTCGAGAACGACTACGTCACCGAGCCGAAGGTGTCCGCGCAGGTGAAAGTGGCCACGGAATCGTGCACGGACGCGGTGTTCGACCTGATCAGCAGCGATTCCGGCCTGGAAGCCCACCGCGCCAGGATGATCGCCGTCGGCTTGGTGTCCACCAGCGTCGACTGCGCGAGGTACTGGCTGGACAGCAATCGACCGATCTCCAAGGATGACGCGATCGAGGGCACCGTGCAGTTCGCCTGGGGCGGGCTGTCACACGTGCCGCTTACGCGGTCGTAGCCGACGCCGCGCTCACCCCGAAGCCGACCCGACGTCCGTCGGCCGCACCGATCTCGACGTAGGTGATGCGCGCCGTCTGCACGAGGAAACGCCTACCCTTCTCGTCGGTCAGCGCCAGCACGCCCGAGTCCTTGTCCAACGCCTCGCTGAAGAGCTTCTCGACCTCGCTGGGTGTTTGCGCGCTGTTGAAGACCAGCTCGCGGGGACTGTCGGTGATGCCGATCTTGACCTCCACGCTGGACCCTTTCTCTATCAGTCGCATCGATGTCCGTTGCTCCCCAGAAGGCTAGTGGACGCGTAGACCGGCACGCCGACACGGGCGCTACGCGCATGGCGAACATGACCTGGCAGGCAACACAACCGAGTCCTGAACGTGACCAAAAGCGACGCGCGTCAACCTCATACGTCACTTCTGCCCCGATAGCATCGGGCCATTCACCCACCCATCGACCTTGGGATCGCGGCATGAACAGGCCATACCCGACGTACTCCGCCACCTCGCGCACTCGACGCACGGGCGGAGTCGATGACTACGCCGAGACCGACCTCACCGAAGACTACGACGACTATGCGGGCTACGACGTCGACGACGACGACATCTACGAATACGTCGAACCTCTCGACCGACGGTGGATGTGGGTCGCGGGCGTAGCAGGCGCGATCCTGCTGGTCGCCGTGATCTGCACCGTGGTCATCCTCGGTGGCGGCGACAGCGGCTCGGTCTCCACGACCGTCAGCCCGCCTGCGGCCACCTCCACCCCGGCCGCCGCCACCACGAAGGCCCCGCCGCGAACCCCGTCGATGTCGGCCCCCGCGCCACCGCCGGCCCCGGCGCCGCTGCCCACCGGCCCGTTGACCCCTGAGACGGTGACCACCGTCACGCCTGCCCCGTCGGCGGAAGCCGCACCGCCAACCGAGGTCGCGCCCGCGCCGAGCACCATCACCTACCAAGTGACGGGCAGCAGGCAACTCATCGATCTCGTCACGGTCATCTACACCGACGGCCAGGGCGCACTGCAGACCGACCTCAACGTCGCGCTGCCGTGGACCAAGTCGGTGGTCCTGAATCCGGGCGTCACTCTCGGTTCGGTGACCGCCACCAGCTTGACCGGCCAGCTGAACTGCACGATCACCGATGCCGCAGGCGCCGTGATCGCGGTACAGGCGACCAACTCGCTGATCGCCAGTTGCACCAAGTAGGCGCGAGGCTCGATCGCTCCTCGCGTCCGCAGACCGCTAGGCCAGCCCGAGTTCGCGCATCCGGTTGCCGTGGGTGTGCTGCACACGTTCGAAGAACTCGGTGAGCGGGCCAAGACCTTCGCCGCTCGACACGACGAGATCCATCAACTCGTCACGGTCGGCGAGCACGAATTGGGCTTGCGTGATGGCCTCCCCGAGCAACCGGCGTGACCACAGCGTCAGCCGATGGCGCTGCCTGTCGCTGGCCGTCACGGCGGCCCTGACCTCGCCGACGACGAACTGAGAGTGCCCGGTCTCCGACAGCACGGCCCGCACCACGTCGGCGGCCTCGCGGGGTAGCGCATCGGCGATCTCGAGGTAGAAGTCGGCGGCCAGCGCGTCGCCGATGTAGGTCTTCACCAAGGCCTCGAGCCAGGTGCTCGGCGTGGTGAGCCGGTGGTAGTTCTCAAGCGCCGCCGCGTATTTGGTCATCGCGGGCACCACGTCCACCCCGCGCTTGTCCAACGCATCGCGGAGCACCTCGTAGTGGTTCATCTCGGCGGCGGCCATGCTCGCCATGTTGATGCGGCCTGCGAGATTCGGCGCCATCCGCGCCTCTTCCGTCAGCCGATAAAAGGCCGCGACCTCGCCGTACGCCAACAATGCGAACAACTCGGTGACACCCGGATGGTCTCCATCGACTCCCGGGTCGCTCCGCTCCTGCCCGCCGCCCGCCACGCCCGTGGTCGCGGGTTCCACCGTCTGCTCGGGAGCGCCCACAGGCTGTGTCGGAGTCATGGCCCAACTGTAGACGGCGGGCGGTACCGTGCCCGAGCGATGAGGCCGACCAGCTATCATGAACGTGGCAGTGGCCATCCACTACCGAAGAAATGTGCGTGCACGACGTTGGTCCGCCTCCTCGAAGGCCTGGGCCCCGCTGCTTTTTCGACGAAACTCGTGCGCGCGTGACGCCACCGAGGATCGACATCGAAAGGCCCTTTGGCAACGCATGACTGAACTGACTACCAGACCCGATACCACCTTTGCCAGTCTTGGCGTTCGCGACGAAATCGTCAGCGCACTCGCCGAAGACGGCATCGAGCAGCCCTTTGCCATCCAGGAGTTGACGCTGCCGCTCGCGCTTGCGGGCGACGACCTGATCGGCCAGGCCAGGACCGGCATGGGCAAGACCTATGCGTTCGGCGTGCCGCTCCTGCAGAGGATCACCACGGACCCGCAGCGTCCCCTCACCGGCATTCCGCGTGCGCTCATCGTGGTGCCTACGCGCGAACTGTGCCTACAGGTGTACGGCGACCTCGCGGCCGCCGCCAAGCACCTGAGGGCCGACTCCGAGGAGCACGGCGACCGCAAGTTCACCGTGACGTCCATCTACGGCGGACGCCCGTACGAGCCACAGATCGAGGCGCTGCAGAAGGGCGTCGACGTCGTCGTCGGCACCCCGGGACGACTGCTCGACCTGGCCCAGCAGGGCCACCTCCAGTTGGGCGGATTGTCCGTTCTGGTGCTCGACGAGGCCGACGAGATGCTCGACCTGGGCTTCCTGCCCGACATCGAGCGCATCCTCAAGCAGATCCCCACCGAGCGCCAGGCCATGCTCTTCTCGGCGACCATGCCGGATCCGATCATCACGCTGGCCCGCACGTTCATGAACCAGCCCACGCACATCCGTGCCGAGGCTCCGCATTCGGCGGCCACGCACGACACCACCGAGCAGTTCGCCTACCGCGCGCACGCGCTCGACAAGGTCGAGATGGTCGCCCGGATCCTTCAGGCGGATGGCCGCGGCGCGACGATGATCTTCACCCGTACCAAGCGCACCGCCCAGAAGGTCGCCGACGAACTCGCCGAACGCGGCTTCAAGGTCGGCGCCGTCCACGGTGACCTGGGCCAGGTGGCCCGCGAGAAGGCGCTGAAGGCATTTCGCACCGGCGAGGTCGACGTGCTGGTCGCCACCGACGTCGCCGCCCGCGGCATCGACATCGACGACATCACCCACGTCATCAACTACCAGATCCCCGAGGACGAACAGGCGTACGTGCACCGCATCGGCCGGACCGGGCGCGCGGGCAAGACCGGCATCGCCGTCACGCTCGTCGACTGGGACGAACTGCCGCGGTGGACGATGATCGACAAGGCGTTGGGGCTGGACAACCCCGACCCCGTCGAGACCTACTCGAGCTCACCGCACCTGTTCGAAGAGCTGAACATCCCCACCGACGCCGCCGGTTCGGTCGGCAAGGCGACGCGCACCACGGAGCGACCGAAGCGGGATCGGGAGCGGGAGCCCCGCGGCGACGGCGACAAGCCGGCCCGCAGCCGCAACCGGACGCGTCAACGCACCCGGGGTGGCGAGTCGGCGACCGGCCACCTCGAGAACGCCGACGCTTCGGGGGCCGCGACCTCCGAGGCGGGCGAGTCGGCGAGCCCGGCCCGCAGGCGACGCAGGCGTCGTCGTCCCAACAGCGCTGCGACCACCGCCGGCTAGCGAGTCGATGGTCAAACGCTGGCAGCTTCCCGGGTCGCCTCGCTCCTGTCCTCCGGAACGCCGCACCAAGGGTGACCTCCTCGCCGCCCTCGCGATCGTCGTCGTGGTCGTGGTTGCCGCCACGACGATCTGGTGGACCAGCGACGCGCGGGCCACGATCAGCCGCCCGGCCGCAAGTCCGGTGCCCGCGCTCAAGGCGGCGCGCGACGTTCCGGCCACGCTCAAGGAGCTGTGGAACGCGCCAAGCCCGAAGACCATTGGGCCCGTCGTCGCAGCAGGAAGCGTCGTCACCGGCGACGGACGCCAGGTCGACGGCCGCGACCCCGCGACCGGAGCGGTGCTGTGGAGCTACGCCCGCGACGCCGAACTGTGCGGAGTCACCTACGTCTACCAGGACGCCGTTGCCGTCTACCCGGACGACCGGGGGTGCGGTCAGGCCACCACCATCGACGGCAAGACCGGTCGTCGTAGCGCCACCCGCAGCGCGTACGCGGACGCCGAGGTGCGGCTCTCGTCGGACGGCACCACCGTGCTGTCCTACGGTGACAGCCGGCTCGAACAGTGGCGTTCCGACATGGTCCGCATGCTCAGCTGGGGTGCGCTGGATGCCCGCATCAAGCCGAAGGTGCCCGTCCAACCGGTGTGCCGGCTGGTCTCGGCGGCAGCGAGCGCGTCCGCGGTATCGGTCATCGAATCGTGTCCTGGGCAGACCGAGCCGCGGCTCACGCTGTTGCGCGCCGACAAGGAGGAAGACGAGCCGCTGGTGAAGTACGTGCCGCTCAAGGGCGTACCGGACGACGACAGCGCGCAAGTCATCGCGGTCAACGGCACCACCACGGCGATCTACCGGCCTACCCCCCAGCCGACCGTCGACGTCATCGACGAAACCGGAACGGTCATCGCCAGCACGCTGATGCCCAAACCGGCCTCGCCGCAGGCCATGGCGTCCCCCGCAGGCGACTTCGTCACCTGGTGGACGGGCGACGGCGTCATGGTGTTCGGCGCCAACGGGCTGCGCTACAAATACACGGTCAGCCCGGTTGGCGGGCAGGCCCCGGTGGGTCCGGCAATCTTGATGGCGGGCAAGCTTCTGGTCCCGGTGACCACCGGCTACGACGTCTTCGACCCCGAGACCGGAGCCGGTGAGCGCCACCTGCCCGTTTCCCGTCCGGCCCAACCGACCGCGGTGATACCTGCGGTCGCCGGAAGCAACGTTGTTGAACAACGTGGCGACACGTTGGTGGTGCTGGGTCGGTGACACGCACTCGCATGACGGCCCTGACTACACGTCGGGGGTGAACGTCGGCAGCGCCTTGCCCGACTTCCAATGCCCGAGCAACGCGTCGGCGAGCTCACGGTAGGCATTGGCGCCCTTGCTCTTTCGGCCAGCCAGCACCGAAGCACCCGAAGCGCTCGCCTCGGCGAACCGCACGGTGCGCGGGATCGGCGGTCCCAGCACGACCAGGCCGTAGCGGTCGGCGACGTCGAGCAGGACGTCGCGAGTGTGCGTGGTACGCGAGTCGTAGAGCGTCGGCAACGCGCCCAACAGCGTGAGGTCCGCGTTGGTGATCTGCTGGACGTCGTTGACGGTGCGGAGCAACTGCCCGACGCCACGGTGCGCCAACGTCTCGCACTGCAGCGGCACGATCACGTCGTCGGCGGCGGTGAGACCGTTCAGCGTGAGCACTCCGAGCGAGGGCGGGCAGTCGACGATGACGACGTCGAAGCGCTGGTCCGACGGCGTCGCGGCCGCGCCTCCGACACCCAGCTTGGCCAGCGCGCGCTTGAGCGCATATTCCCGGCCCGCCCGCATCAGCAGCATTGCCTCGGCCCCGGCCAGGTCGATGTTGGCGGGCAGCAGCGTCATGCCCTCCGGCGTGTCGACGAGTGCCGCAGTGGGTTCGACGTCGCCGAGCAATACCTCGTGGATCGACACCGCGAGCTTGTCGGGGTCCTGACCCAGCGAGAACGTCAGACAACCCTGCGGATCCAGGTCGACGAGCAGCACCCGCTTGCCCTTCTCCGCCATCGCCGCACCCAACGATGCCACCGTCGTCGTCTTGGCGACCCCACCCTTTTGATTGGCGACTGCAAGTACCCGAGTCACAACCTCATCCTGGCACGTGCGTCCGGGCGCGCCCGCGAACCACGGCGCCGGCCGTGGGGCAGAATCGCTCCAGTGAGCACCACCCGGCACCGCCTCCTACTGCTGCGTCACGGCGAGACCGAGTGGTCGAAGAACGGGCGGCACACCAGTCGCACCGATCTCGACCTCACCGACGAAGGCCGCGAACAGGCCAGACTGGCCGCGGAGGCGCTCGGCGACCTACAGCTGCGCGATCCGCTGGTGATCAGCAGCCCGAGGCACCGCGCGTTGGTCACCGCCGAACTGGCCGGCCTGAAGGTCGACGAGGTGTCGCCACTGCTGGCCGAGTGGGACTACGGCGACTACGAGGGCACTGACCACCGACGAAATTCGCAAGACGGTGCCCGACTGGCTGGTCTGGACGCACGGATGTCCCGGCGGCGAGACCGTCGCACGAAGTCAGCGACCGGGCCGACCAGGCCATCGCGATGGCCCTGGAACACATGGAGTCGCGCGACGTGGTGTTCGTCGGACACGGCCACTTCTCGCGATCGGTGCTCACGCGGTGGATCGAGCTGCCGCTGTACGAAGGCATTCGATTGTCCATGGCAGCAGCGTCGATCGGCATATGCGGATTCGAGCACCGCGTTCGCCAGATCACCGCGCTCGGCCTGACCGGCCACGTGAACCCGTGTCTGCCCAGGTGACGAGCGGATCCCCGTCCCGGTCGCTCCGCTCTCCCCCGCAAGCGGGGGTACCCCCAGCACCGAGCGTTCCTTCCTGCTCGCCGGACGCGACGGCGTCGTCGTCGGGGATGGCGTGCACACCGCCTACCCGGATCTGGCCGACGCGCGGGCGGCACTGGCCAGTGGCGACGCACCGATCATCTTGGGCGCCTTGCCCTTTGACGTATCGAGCCCGACCGCACTGATGCGGCCCGAAACCGTGCGCTTCACCGAGGCGCTGCCGGAGTGGCCGCCGCACACGCTTCCCGCCGTGCGGATCGTCGCGATGTCGCCCAGCCCCGACGAGCACCGCGCCCGCATCGCCGCGGCGCTCGAGACCCTGAACGATCCGCGAAGCGGGCTGCACAAGGTGGTGCTTGCGCGGGCGCTGCAACTGGTCGCCGACGGTGCGCTCGACGTCGACACCCTGGTCGGCCGACTGGCCACCGACGCGAGCGCCAACACGTTCCACGTCGACCTCACCGCAGCGGGCGGTGGCCACGCGGGCACCGCCCTGGTGGGCGCGAGCCCCGAACTACTCGTCGCGCGGCGCGGCGAGCTCGTCACGTGCCGCCCGTTCGCAGGCTCGGCGCCACGGTCGGCGGACCCCGCGGTGGACCGGACCAACGCCGCCGCGCTGGCCGAGTCCGCGAAGAACCTGCACGAGCACCAACTCGTCGTCGACGAGATGCGCAAGGCGCTCGACCCGCTGTGCGTCGACCTGCAGATCGCCCCCGAACCCGAACTGAGCAGCACCGTCGACGGTGTGGCACCTGTCCACCCCCATCTCCGGACGGATTCGCGAAACATCAACCACCGCACTGGATCTCGCGGTCGCGCTGCACCCGACACCGGCCGTAGGCGGCGTGCCCGGGACGCGGCCGCGGCGCTGATCACCGAACTGGAGGGCGACCGCGGGTTCTACGCGGGCGCCGTGGGATGGTGCGACGCCGCGGGCGACGGCAAGTGGGTGGTGTCGATCCGCTGTGCCGTGCTGTCCGCGGACCGGCGCTCCGCAGTCGCCCGTTCGGGCGGCGGTATCGTCGCCGAATCCGATCCCGACGACGAAGTCGCCGAGACCACAACGAAATTCAGAACCATCCTGTCTGCGTTGGGAGTGAGCCAGTGACATCAGCGAGAAGCGAAGGGCGTCGCGAATGACCGTGACGATCCGCCCTGCCCGACCGGGCGACGAAGCCGAGTTGACCGCCATGGTGCGCGAACTCGCCGAGTTCGAACACGCCGCCGACCAGTGCACGCTCACCCGGATCTGCTGACCACGGCGTTGTTCGGGGACTCGCCCACCGTGTGGGCGCACGTGGCGGAGGTGGACGGTAAGCCCGCCGGCTGCGCGCTGTGGTACCGCACGTTCTCCACGTGGGACGGTGTCGCGGGCCTGTACCTGGAGGATCTGTTCGTGCGCCCGGAGTTTCGCCGTCACGGGCTGGCCCGCCGCCTGTTGGCCACGCTCGCGCATCAGTGCTCCACCGCCGGCTATACGCGCCTCGAGTGGGCGGTACTCGACTGGAACGTCAACGCGATCGCGCTCTACGACGCCGTCGGCGGCCGACCCCAGAGCGAATGGATCACCTATCGGGTGTCGGGACCCGAGCTGTCGGCGCTCGCCGGGTCCGCAGGGCCCGATGGGTCGACTCCCCAACGATCGTCGTCGGCCGGCGAGTACTGAGCCGCCCACTGCAACGCCGATGGGCTGAACAGCAGGCCAAGCACGACCAACGCGACCAGCGCGACCGGCACGCCGTACGCCCACTGCCGTGAGTCGACCGCCATGTACCACGCCACGGGCAACAGCAGTAGCTGCGCGAACACCGCGATTCCCCGGCCCCAGCGCCGACCGGTCCACAACGCCCAACCGGCCGCCACCACGGCGCTGCCCATGATCGCGAACCAGCCGGCCGTCCCGTATCCGCTCAACCAGGGCGGGTCGTCGGTCCCCGCGAGGTGGCGCACCACGAGCACCACGGCCACGACCGCCAACACGGCTCCCTGCAGCACCACCACCACGCCCGCCTGACGGACTGTCGCCGGGGAGGGAACGTTCACGGGTCGAGCGTAGAGCGGGGACGTCGGCGCCGCGCGCATGGCTAGGCTCGTAAGTCGTGCGTGCCGTGCTGATCGTCAATCCCAATGCCACGTCCACCACTTCAGCCGGACGCGACCTGCTCGCCCATGCGTTGGAGAGCCGGGTCGAACTGAACGTCGTGCACACCGACCACCGCGGCCACGCCATCGAGATCGGCCGCGACGCCACGCGCGACGGCATCGACGTGGTGATCGTGCACGGCGGCGACGGCACCGTGAACGAAGTGGTCAACGGCATCCTCGGCGAGTGCGGTTCGGGTGCCCCCGACCGATCGGGGCCCGCCGTCGGGGTGGTGCCTGGAGGGTCGGCCAACGTGTTCGCCCGTGCGCTCGGCATCAGCCCTGACCCGATCGTGGCGACCAACCAACTCGTCGACCTGCTCGGCGCCTACCGCGATGGAACCCCGTGGCGCCGAATCGGCCTCATGGATTGCGGCGAACGTTGGGCGGTCTTCACCGCGGGCATGGGCGTCGACGGCGCGGTGGTGGCCGCCGTGGAGGCGCAGCGCGAGAAGGGCCGCAAGGTGACCGCGTCGCGCTACATCCGGGTCGCGATCCACCAGATGCTGGCGAGCGCGCGAAAGGAACCCGCGCTGACGTTGCACATGCCAGGTCGGGAGCCGGTCTCCGACGTGCACTTCGCCTTCGTGTCCAATTCGAGCCCGTGGACGTATGCCAACAACCGGCCGGTCTGGACGAATCCCACCACCACGTTCGAGACGGGGCTCGGGGTGTTCGCCACCACGAGCATGAACGTGTGGGCGAATCTGGGCCTGGTGCGACGGATGGTGTCGCGCAAACACCGGATCGAGGCGCGCCACCTCATCCGCGACGACGACCTGCCGTGGCTGCGCGTGAGCAGTACCACACCGGTGGCCTGCCAGATCGACGGAGATTACGTCGGACTGCGCGAAACTGTGACCTTCACGGCGGTTCCGGATGCACTCGGCGTCGTCGCACCGCCGGCGAAATCCCTGAAAAATGGCGCCGACCTGTGATGTTGATATCACTATGTCAGATTTAGGGCGTAAGTGGATTCAGTGTAGTACAAACGATTGAGGGCCCTGGAGCCAGAGTCCCGCAGTGAGATTGCACACGTGTTAACGCGCCGCTATTGACATCTGTTCAGCCTGTGAAAGCATCGGATGCAACAGTGCAGAAACATTTCGTGTGCACGCGTTAACAGCCGAAGAAAAGCTCGTGCGCAGTGCTGCGCACTTAGTAAGGAGTTGGGGACATATGGATTGGCGCCACAAGGCGGTCTGTCGGGACGAGGATCCGGAACTGTTCTTCCCTGTAGGAAACAGCGGTCCGGCGCTCGCCCAGATCGCTGATGCGAAGCTGGTCTGCAATCGATGCCCGGTGACGACCGAGTGCCTGACCTGGGCGTTGGACTCCGGCCAGGACGCCGGTGTCTGGGGCGGCATGAGTGAGGACGAGCGCCGTGCGCTCAAGCGGCGCAATGCGCGCACGAAGGCGCGCACGGGCGTCTAGCTCGCAGACGAACCACGATTGACGGCCCCGGTGAATCCGGGGCCGTTGGTCTGTGTGGGCTCAGGCGACTCGGGGTGCTTCGACATCTGCGTTTGTGTCGTTTGTTGGGTCCATCACTCGCGATTTGACGCAACAAACGACACAACCAGGGCAACTGTTCGCCGCGACGCGGTCCCCTTCCCGACCCTCGTCGGCCACGCGTGCGTCATTGTGGCAGCCGGGTCTTCCTGCCCAGCGGCACCCGCAATACGACGTCGGTGCCGCCGCCCGGCACGTCGTGCATTCCCAGGGAGCCGTCCAGTTCGGCGGCGACCAGGGTGCGCACGATCTGCAGGCCGAGCCGGTCCGACTTCTCCAGGCTGAAGCCCTCCGGGAGGCCGCGGCCGTCATCGTGCACGACGACGTCGAGCCAGCGCGCCGACCGCTCGGCCCGGATGGTCACGCAACCCTGCGGCGTCGTCGCGCCGTACGCGTGTTCGAGAGCGTTCTGAACGAGTTCGGTGATCACCATGACCATGGCGGTCGCCCGGTCGGCGTCGAGCACACCGAGCTCGCCCACGCGCGTGATCCGGATCGGCGTGTCCACCGACGCCACGTCGTTCATGATCGGCACGATCCGGTCGACCACTTGGTCGAGGTTGACCTCCTCGTCGACCGACATCGACAACGCGTCGTGGACCAGGGCGATCGATGACACCCGCCGCACGGACTCGATCAGCGCCTCGCGGCCTTCGGCGTTGTTCGTGCGGCGGGCCTGCAGTCGAAGCAGGGCCGCGACCGTCTGCAGGTTGTTCTTCACCCGGTGATGAATCTCACGGATCGTCGCGTCCTTGGACAACAGCGCCCGGTCGCGGCGCTTCACCTCGGTGACGTCGCGGATCAGCACCGCCGCACCCGCCGCCGCCCCGTGGACCACCAACGGCAGTGTTCGCAACAGAACGGCGGCGCCGCCGGCGTCGACCTCCATCCGCATGCTCGAACCCCCGGCCAGCGAGTCCCGCACGTGGTTGGCGAGTTCCTGTGCCTCGAAGGGATCCGAGATCAACGGTCGGGTGACCGCGACGAGGTTGTGGCCCTCGAGTTCAGCGGCGAGCCCCATCCGGTGATACGCCGAGATCGCGTTGGGGCTGGCGAAGACGACGGACCCTTCGACGTCCAGACGAATGAATCCGTCTCCGACACGCGGGCTCGACCGCGACATCGCCAGATCGCCGACGTTGGGGAACGTGCCCTCGGACAGCATGTGCAGCAGGTTGCGGGCACAGTCCAGGTACGCGCGTTCGAGCGGGCTCGTCGTGCGTTGGTCGGCCAACGCGGTCTGATGCGTCAGCACTGCGACCACCTCGTTGCCGTGCCGTACCGGGACGGCCTCGACGTTCAGCCAGCTGCCGTCGTGCGAATCACCTTGTCCCACATCACTTTCCCGCCCGATATGCCCGGACTCGAACGCGGAGGTCACGACGGGCATGTCGGCGAGCGCATTGAGCGTCCCGACGGCGTCGGCCAGCAGCACGGTGGGCGCGGTATTGGGGCGCACCTGGGCGACGCAGACCAGTTCGCCGTCGTCGCGGCGCACCCACATCAGATAGTCGGCGAAGGACAGGTCTGCCAGCAGCTGCCACTCACCCACCACGGCGTGCAGATGATCGACGGCGTTGCCAGGAAGCACGGTGTGCTCGGCGAGCAGATCACCGAGGGTCGACATGGTCGATCAGACTGACGTTCGTGTCCCGCGGCCAGCGCCTAGCTGATAACCGCGATGAGGTCGCCCGCCTGAATGACGTCGCCGACGGCGACCTTGACCTCGGTCACGGTGCCCGCGACCTCGGCGATCACCGGGATCTCCATCTTCATCGACTCCAGCAGGACGAGCGTGTCGCCCTCGCCGATCTGATCGCCCTCATTCACCACGACCTCGAGCACACTGGCCACGATCTCGGCGCGAACGTCCTCGGCCATTTTCACTCCACTCGTCTCGATCGTCGTCTGCTCTCCGCGCAAGCGCTCATCGCAGCCGGTTGCTCTTCGCGCAAGCGCTCATCGCCGCCTGCCGGTACATCGAACCACACGAGAGGATTTGTAATGCAGTGCCGCGACCATGAGACACTGGCGGGCAAGCTACTCATTCATTTGGCACCAACGGAGGACCGATCATGGCCAAGCGTGGCCGTAAGAAGCGCGACCGCAAGCACTCGAAGGCAAACCACGGCAAGCGCCCCAACGCCGGCTCGAAGTCGGTGCGCTAACCGCCGCGGATTATCGTGGTGCGGCTGATCTCGACGCGCAGCCGCGCACGTAGACCCTCGGGGGCCTTCTCACCGCTGCACCTGGTGGCGATCAGCCGCTTCACCCGCTCCTCGACGCCGTAATAACGGAGGCACGTAGGGCATTCCTCGAGGTGATGCTTGAGCTTGTCCCGTGATTCTGCGGAGCACTCGCCGTCGAGCAGAGTCCATACCTCGGCGATCACCGCCGCACACTCGGGGTGATCGGGATCGACGGGGCCCAACGGCGGGCGGAACGTGTGTTCGTCGTCGAACTGGTCGCCGCTCATGACGACACCTCCTCCGCCTGCTCGCCCCGGATGAAGCCTCGATCGCGCGCGACCCCGCCCAACAAGTCACGAAGCTGCTTGCGGCCGCGGTGCAACCGGGACATCACAGTCCCAATCGGGGTATCCATGATCTCGGCGATCTCCTTGTACGGGAAGCCTTCGACGTCGGCGTAGTAAACCGCCATCCGGAACTCCTCCGGCAACGCCTGCAGCGCCGCCTTGATCTCGGTGTCGGGTAGCGCTTCCAGCGCCTCCACCTCTGCCGACCGTAGTCCGGTCGACGTGTGCTCGGCGTTTGCCGCCAACTGCCAGTCGGTGATCTCGTCGGTCGGGTACTCGGCGGGCTGGCGTTGCTTCTTGCGATAGCTGTTGATGTAGGTGTTGGTCAGGATCCGGTACAGCCAGGCCTTGAGGTTGGTGCCCTCGCGGAACGAGCGGAAGCCGGCGTACGCCTTGACCATGGTCTCCTGGACGAGGTCCTCGGCGTCGGCCGGATTGCGGGTCATCCGCAGGGCGCCGCCGTAGAGCTGGTCGATCAATGGGATCGCGTCCCGTTCGAATCGCGCGGTGAGCTCGGCGTCGCTTTCCTTGCGCGCAGCCGGGGTCTCGGCGGGCGCTGACCCGTCGACGTCGGTCATCTGGCTCGACACCGTCCCTTCGGTTGCGGTACCGGCGAACACGTCCAAGACGATCACCGGACGTTCCAAGCTCACCGTGGGCACCAAGGTCCCCTTCCTGATCCTAGAGGTTGCGACCGACGAGTTCGCTCGACCGCGCTGACTGCATGCAATAACAGCGTTTGCCGGGGCCCTTGTTCCCGCCCTCGCCATATGGTGACCCCATGGCACGTGCAGCTACGCCCGCGATTGCGGCCCTGGTGGCCGCGGGGGTCCCCCACGAAGTGCTGCAATACCAGCACGACCCGCGCGCCGAGTCGTTCGGCGACGAAGCCGTCGCCGAACTTGCCGCGACCGTCGGAGTCGTCCCCGAGCAGATCTTCAAAACCCTGGTCATCGCCCTGCCCAAGGGATTGGCGGTGGCAGTGCTGCCCGTGCCGTCGAAGCTGTCGCTCAAGGCGGCGGCCGCGGCGCTCGGCGTGCCCAAGGCGGCCATGGCCGAGCGTGCGGCGGCGGAACGCTCGACCGGCTACGTCATCGGCGGCATCTCACCGCTGGGCCAGCGCAAGCCGTTGCCGACCGTCGTCGACGCGTCAGCGCTGGCGTGGGACCGGGTGCTGTGCAGCGCGGGCAAGCGCGGTTTGGAGATCGCCCTGGCGCCGGCCGATCTGGTGCGGCTCACCAACGCCGTCACCGCCGAGATTCTCGCGTCGTAGGAGTCGTAGGGTGAGCGCATGTCGCTCTCCGGGAAGACCATGTTCATCTCAGGCGCCAGCCGGGGCATCGGCCTGGCGATCGCAAAGCGCGTCGCCGCCGACGGCGCCAACATCGCACTGGTGGCCAAGACCGCCGAGCCCCACCCCAAGCTGCCGGGCACGATTTACACCGCGGCCAAGGAGATCGAGGAGGTCGGCGGTCAGGCGCTGCCGATCGTCGGCGACATCCGCGACGGCGACTCGGTGACGGCCGCGGTGGCCAAAGCCGTCGAGCAATTCGGCGGCATCGACATGTGCGTCAACAACGCCTCGGCCATCAACCTGGGCTCCATCGAGGAAGTGCCGCTCAAGCGCTTCGACCTGATGAACGGCATCCAGGTGCGCGGCACGTACGCGGTGTCGCAGGCCTGCATCCCGCACATGAAGGGCAGGGACAACCCGCACATCCTGACGCTGTCACCACCGATCCTGCTCGAGTCGAAGTGGCTGAAGCCCACCCCGTACATGATGGCGAAGTTCGGTATGACGTTGTGCGCCTTGGGCATTGCCGAGGAAATGCAAGGGGCGGGCATTGCCTCCAACACGCTGTGGCCGCGCACCATGGTCGCTACCGCCGCGGTGCAGAACCTGCTCGGCGGCGACGAGTCGATGGCTCGTTCACGCAAGCCCGAGGTTTACTCCGACGCCGCGTATGCCGTACTGACCAAACCCTCGAGCTACACCGGCAACACGTTGCTGTGCGAGGACGTGCTGCTGGAATCGGGCGTCACCGATCTGTCGGTGTACGACTGCATTCCGGGATCGGACCTCGGTGTCGACTTCTGGGTCGACACCGCCAACCCGCCCGGGTACTCAGGGCCGTAGTTTCTCGCGCAAGCGCTCGTCGGGTAGCTGGGCTCCTCGCAGCGGCGGCGCTAGAGCAGGGTCGGCTGCTCGGGTCCGGCGGGCTCGATGAGCTCGGGTCCGTTGTTGCGGACGCTGTTCACCAGCCGCGAGACCTCCCGAATCTCGATGCGGTCCAAGTCGCCGTGACCGCGTAGCAGCCCCTCGTCGATCGGGGCGTCGGGGTCGAGCCAGCGATCCCAGTCGGCTTCACTGATGGTCAGCGGCATCCGGTCGTGGATCTCGGCCAGCGGGCCTGCGGAGTCGGTGGTGATGATGGTGCAGCTGAGGAGGGGCGCCGTGTCCTTGGGAGCATCCTTCGGCCGCCACGTCGACCACAACCCCGCCATGTACAACAGTTCGCCGTCGCCGCCGTACATGTAGAAGGGAGTCTTGGCGGCCGCCTTGCCTGACTTGGAAGATGAAGCCTCGCCGTTGGGACGCCATTCGTACCAGCCGTCCATCGGCACCAAGCACCGCTTGCCCTTGGCGGAGTTGCGGAACGCCCCCGACGTGGTCACCGTCTCGGCGCGGGCGTTGATCAACAGCGGGCCCTTCTTGGTGTCCGGCCCACCGTCAGCCCCCGTCTTGGCCCAGGGCGGAACCAGTCCCCAGCGCATCAGCCGTACCCGCCGGGTCGACTCGTCGTCGGGCTCACTATGCCGCTTCACCACGGTGCTGACAGTGGAGGTGGGTGCCACGTTGTAGTTGGCACTGGAGTTCGGGTTCGGCTTGTCCTTCTCGCCCGACGTGGCCTCGTCGATGGCCTTGATCTTCTCGGCGAGTAGCGCCGGGTCGGTCGTCACCGCGAATCGCCCACACATGAAGTCCATGGTTCCAGATTCGGCCGACAAGGCAGGATGGTCACCGTGACCGCACGCGCACGCGACGAGCAGAAGAACAGGTGGCCGGCACCGTCGACAGCGGAGCCCGTACGCGCGACCGTCACGGTGCCCGGCTCGAAGTCGCAGACCAATCGGGCGCTCGTCCTCGCCGCGCTCGCCGCGCCCCAGGGCGCATCGACGGTGAGCGGCGCCCTGCGCAGCCGCGACACCGACCTGATGATCGGCGCGCTGCGAAGCCTCGGTCTCGCCGTCGAAGGCGCCGGCACCGAGTTGACCGTCAGCGGCGCCGTCACCCCGTCGCCCGGTGTCGTCATCGACTGCGGTCTGGCCGGCACGGTCCTTCGGTTCGTCCCACCGATCGCCGCGCTCGGCACCGAACACGTCACGTTCGACGGCGACGAACAGGCCCGCGCCCGGCCCATCGCTCCCCTGCTCGACGCGCTGCGCGGGCTGGGCGTCGCACTCGACGGTGACGCGTTGCCGTTCCGCGTCGGCGGCACCGGCGCCGTGGCGGGCGGCAGCGTCGAGATCGACGCCTCGGCGTCGTCGCAGTTCGTCTCGGGCCTGCTGCTGTCCGGCGCCACGTTCACCGACGGGCTCACCGTCGTCCACACCGGCACGGCTGTTCCCTCGGCACCACACGTCGCGATGACCGTCGCGATGTTGCGGGACGCGGGTGTGGTCGTCGACGACGCCACGACCAATCGGTGGCGGGTCGAACCGGGCCCGATCGCGGCGCGCCACTGGATCATCGAACCCGACCTGTCCAACGCGGTGCCGTTCCTCGCCGCCGCGATCGTCACGGGCGGCCAGGTGCGGGTCACGGGCTGGCCGCGCGCCAGCGTGCAGCCGTCCGATACCATCGTCGACCTGCTCGACCAGATGGGTGCCGTTGTCCGCCAAACGGATTCGTATCTGGAGGTGACAGGCCCCGACCAGTACGCAGGCTTCGACGCCGAGCTGAACGCCGTCGGCGAACTCGCTCCGTCCGTCGCAGCACTGGCCGCGCTCGCGGCGCCTGGGTCGGTGTCACGGCTGAGCGGAATCGCGCACCTACGCGGCCACGAGACCGACAGACTCGCGGCGCTGAGCGCCGAGCTCAACGGGCTCGGCGGCCAGTGCGAGGAAACCTCCGACGGGCTCGTCATCACCGCGCGGCCGCTTCGCGCCGGGGTGTGGCGCTCCTACGCCGACCACCGGATGGCGACGGCAGGCGCCATCGTCGGCCTGCGCGTGCCGGGTGTCGAAGTCGAGGACATCGCAACGACGGCAAAGACGCTGCCCGACTTTCCGCAGATGTGGGCAGACATGCTGACCGGGCAAGCGAGAAGCGGAGCGGGCCGCGCATCAGAGCAGGTGCCCGAGTTCCCTTGAAGGCCAAAGACTACGACGAGTCCGACGTCCGGGTGCGCTCGGGCCGGGGCTCGCGGCCGCGGACGAAGACCAGACCCGAACACGCCGACGCGCAGTCGGCCATGGTCGTCACCGTAGACCGCGGCCGCTGGGGTTGCGCCCTCGGCGGCGACCCCGATCGGATCGTGGTGGCGATGCGTGCCCGCGAGCTCGGCCGCACCCCGATCGTGGTCGGTGACGACGTGGACATCGTCGGCGACCTGACCGGGCGACCCGACACCCTCGCCCGCATCGTGCGCCGCGGTGAACGGCGAACGGTGTTGCGCCGCACCGCCGATGACACGGATCCAACCGAGCGCGTCGTCGTCGCCAACGCCGATCAGCTGTTGATCGTCGTGGCTCTCGCCGATCCTCCACCGCGTACCGGTTTCGTCGAACGGTCGCTGATCGCCGCCTACGCGGGCGGGCTGACGCCCATCCTGTGCCTGACCAAGTCGGACCTGGCGCCGGCCGCGCCCTTCGCAGCGCAGTTCGCCGGCCTCGATCTGGAGGTCGTGACCGCCGGTCGCGACGAAGATCTCGCCGGGGTCGACGATCTGCTCGACGGCAAGTCGACGGCATTGATCGGGCATTCCGGGGTGGGAAAGTCGACGATGGTGAACCGTCTGGTTCCCGACGCCCAACGCGCGGTCGGGGTGGTGTCCGGCGTCGGCAAGGGCAAGCACACCTCGACGCAGTCGGTGGCGCTGCCGCTTCACGGCTCGGGTTGGGTGATCGATACTCCAGGCATTCGGTCGTTCGGCTTGGCGCACATCGCGCCGACCGACGTGATGCTGGCGTTCTCGGACCTCGCCGAGGCGATCGAGAAGTGTCCGCGAGGGTGCGGTCACATGGGTCCGCCCGCAGATCCGGAGTGCGCCCTGGACACCCTGTCCGGGCATGCGGCCGACCGCGTGACCGCCGCACGCCGGCTGCTGACGGCGATGAACGAGGATTAGCCCGCGCGTCGGTGCGCGGCAATAGTTGACCAGTCGTTTGCACGCTGCCTCGATGGGGCACGCTGTACTCGTGAGCAACGTACCGACCATCGAACTCAACGACGGCAACCGCATCCCTCAATTGGGGTTCGGTGTCTACCAGGTTCCCCCCGAGGACACCGCAGGCGCGGTGAAAACCGCACTGGGAATCGGTTACCGGCACATCGACACCGCCGAGATGTACCAGAACGAGAAGGGCGTCGGGGAGGGCATCAGGGGTGCAGACGTCGATCGCGCCGACGTATACGTCACCAGCAAGCTCAACAACGGCTTCCACGAGCCCGACCAAGCGAGACGCGCATTCGATGCGACGCTGGCGACGCTGGGCTTCGACTACGTGGACCTGTTCCTCATCCACTGGCCGCTGCCCACCCTCTACGACGGCGACTACGTGTCCACGTGGCGGACGCTCGAGGAGTTCAAGGCCGACGGCCGCGCCCGCAGCATCGGGGTGTCCAACTTCCAGATCGCCCATCTCGAGCGATTGGCGAAGGAGACCGAGACCGTGCCCGCGGTCAACCAGATCGAGGCTCACCCGTACCTCACCAACGACGAAGTCCGCGACTACGGCGCGAAGCACGGCATCGCCACCGAAGCGTGGTCTCCGATCGCACAGGGCAAGGTGCTCGGCGACCCGGTGGTCACCCGGATCGCCGACGCGGTCGGCCGCACGCCTGCACAGGTGGTGCTGCGCTGGCACATCCAGCGCGGCGACATCGTGTTCCCGAAATCGGTTACGCCTGCCCGCATCAAGGAGAACTTCGAACTGTTCGACTTCGAGTTGAGTGGGGCGGACGTCGACGCGCTGACCGCACTCGACAAGGGCGAGCAGGGTCGCACCGGGCCGAATCCCGACACGTTCGACTTCGTGCCGAAGTAACCAGGCACACGTCCAGACTCTGCAGGCGAGTGGGCTCAGGGCATCGCCTCGCCCATCGCGGCGTGACCGTCTACGTGCGTCCTGATGACCGCCGCAGCATGCAGCGTGCGTCTCGCGGTCGGATGCAATCGGTCGATGCGGGCGCAGCAATGAAGGCTCGACGGGGTTACGCACGATCTCCTCGACGAAAAGGCGTTGCGCACGGCCCCGTCGGCTACCTCAAATGTGAGTTCGGTCACAGTACGGTCGGTGCCCGACTGGCACGCCGTCGATGGCGTCAGGCGGCGAGCTCGGGTCGCTTCTCACGGCGCCGGGCGCGCACTGCAGCGATGGCTGATTTGAGCCCCCGCCGCCGGCCCGGACCTACCGGTTCGAGGTCGGCGAACATGCGCTCGCTGCGGGTTTCCGGAGCATCGTCGGCGCTGTCGCGCAGGTACTTGTCCGGCAGCGACAGCTTGGCGATGGTGCGCCACGTCTTTCCGTATTGGACCAGGAAAGAGCCCGTGGTGTAGGGCAGGTCGTACTTGTCGCAGACCTCACGCAGGCGCTTCGAGATCTCGTACAACCGGTTGCTCGGCAGATCCGGATACAGGTGATGCTCGATCTGATAGCACAGGTTGCCACTCATGAAGCGCAGCGCCGGACCCGCTTTGAAGTTGGCGCTGCCGAGCATCTGACGCAGATACCACTGCCCCTTGGTCTCGCCGATCATGTCGGTTTTGGTGAACTTCTCTGCGCCGTCGGGGAAATGGCCGCAGAAGATGACCGCGTTCGTCCACACGTTGCGGATCACGTTGGCGAGCGCGTTGGCCTTCAACGTCGACATGTATGTCGCGCCGGGTGACAGGGACGTCACAGCGGGCCATACCACGTAGTCCTTGGTCAACTGGTGGCTAGCCTTCACACCGAACTCGCGCACCCGCACGAGCGTGGCCACCCTGTCGTCGCGGCCCTTGAAGATCTTGCCAAGCTCCAAGTGCTGCAAGCCAATTCCCAGTTCGAACAGGACCGTCAGCATGGTGTTCAACAACACGTTGGCCAGGTTGAACGGCTTCCAGCGCTGATCACGGGTAACCCGCAGCATGCCGTAGCCCAGGTCATCGTCCATGCCAAGGATGTTGGTGTACTTGTGGTGCATGAAGTTGTGCGTGAAACGCCAGTGCTTGGACGCCCCATTTATGTCCCACTCCCACGTCGAGGAGTGAATCTCGGGATCGTTCATCCAATCCCACTGGCCGTGCATGACGTTGTGGCCGATCTCCATGTTCTCGACGATCTTGGCCACGCCCAGCGTCACGGCGCCTGCCCACCAGGCCGAACGGCGCGAGCTGGCGGTGAGCATGAGCCGCCCAGCCGCATCTAGTGCGCGTTGAGCAGCGATGGTGCGGCGGATGTAGCGCGCGTCCCGTTCGCCGCGGGAGTCTTCGATGTCTTGCCGGATGGCATCGAGTTCGATCGCCAGACTTTCGATGTCAGCGTCGGTCAGATGCACGAATTCCGGCACGTCGGTAATTGCCATTGGTTAACCCCCTTACAATACCTACGCTAGCGTAGCCTACGTTTCCGTAGGTTACTATCCAGCAAATGTTAAACGTCGATTACACAATCGCCGGAAACTGCGGAAACACACGTCTGAACGCGGGTTCCCGGTTCGTGTTCGACACCGGTGCGCAGGTCGCGCACGTGACCGTCGACTAGCCCTACGACGCACGACTGGCAGATACCCATGCGGCAGCCGAACGGCATCTGCACGCCAGCCTGCTCCCCCGCCTCCATCAACGACGTCGCGGCGTCGATGTGCGCGGTCTTGCCGCTGCGCTCGAACGTCACCGTGCCACCGTCGCCTCGCACCTTCGCCCGCGACACCGCGAACCGTTCTAGGTGGAGCCGCTCACCCACACCCGCGGCCGACCACAGTCGGTGAGCCTCGTCGAGCATGGCCTCCGGCCCGCACGCCCACGTCTGACGCGCGCGCCAGTCCGGCACCTCGTCGCCGAGTCGCGACAGATCGAGGCGACCCTGCGTCCTGGTGGTCCGCAGCTGTAGCCGGTAGCCGGCGTGCGTCGTTGCCAACTCCGCCAACTCACGAGCGAAGATGACGTCGGATTCCGTTGGCGCCGAATGCAAGTGGACGACATCAACGATCTGTTTGCGCTTGGCTAGCGTCCGCAGCATCGACATCACCGGGGTGATTCCCGAACCGGCCGTGAGGAACAGTACCGACGCGGGCGCGGGATCGGGCATCACGAAACTGCCCTGGGGAGCGGCCAACCGCACGATCGTGCCCGGCGCGACGCCACCGACCAGGTGGCTGGACAGGAAGCCCTCCGGCATGGCCTTCACGGTGATGGTGATGTTTCGTGATTCCCTCACCGGGCTAGAGGTCAGCGAGTACGAGCGCCAGCGCCAACGACCATCGATGAGCACGCCGATGCCCACGTACTGGCCGGGTTCGTAGTCGAAGGAGAACCCCCAACCGGGTCTGATGACCAGAGTCGCGGAATCTTCGGTCTCCCGGCGCACGTCGAGCACCCTGCCCCGCAGTTCGCGCGCCGACCACAGTGGATTGGCGAGCTTGAGGTAGTCGTCCGGCAGCAATGGCGTGGTCACGCGCCCGGCGATGGCACGAAGCGCCCGCCAGGCAGGGTGCTGTTTTTCGCCGCCCGCGATGACGGGGCGGACGGTGTCGGCACCCTTCGCCGTCACCTTGATTTGGCTCTTTGCCATGACACCCTCCTGCTCGCGATTGCGACGTTGCGAAGTTCCGGGCCGGAGTCTCGGGCCCGCACCAGCTAACCTACGGTACCGTAACTTACGGTACCGTATCTCTGAATCAGAGAAGATCGAGCAAGAACGGAAGTTCCTGGGTCGCGTACCAGGCCAGATCGTAGTCCTGGGCGTCACCGACGGTGAGCTCCGCATCCTCGTCGCCCAGATCGGCGACGTCGACAACCTCGAGCGCGGCTACCACCGCCTGCTCGGCCGCAACGTTGTCGACATACGCGGCGATGACGTCGGCCAGGCCGATGGGGCCCGCGAGCCGCACCACGGCATCGTCGAGATCTGGCCGCGCCGTCGCGCCCGACACCTCGGCGACCAACACCACCCGACGCGGCGGCAACCCAGACTGCCCGCCGCCTGCCAGCAGCCGCAGTGACGCCAGCGCCGCTTCGCGTAGCGCGACCTCGGCCAGCTCGTCCTCGTCACCCTCGGCGTACGACTCGCGCAACGTCGGCGTCACCGCGAACGCGGTTCCGCTCAGCGCGTGCATCGATCCGTCGGCGACGAGCTGCTGCAACATGGCCAGCGTGGCCGGGATGTAGACGCGCACCAGGCGACTGTAGCGGGATCGGAGGCATCAGCCTCGATGGCTATCGGGCGGCGTCCAGCAGTTCGTCGAGCGATTCACCGAGCAATGTCGGGAACACGGCGACGTCGCTCATCGCGTCGCGGTCGGCGTTGATGCCGAAGTACAGCATCCCGTTGTACGACGTCACGCCGATCGCCAGCACCTGATTGTTCAACAGGGGCGGCACGGCGTATGTCTCGAGCAGTTTGGTGCCTGCGATGTACATCTGCTTCTGCGCTCCGGGCACGTTGGTGATCAACACGTTGAACTGTCGTGCTGAGAAGCTCGTAGCAACGCGAATTCCCATGGCGTGCAACGTCGGCGGAGCAAACCCCGAGAGCGTGACGATGGTCCGGGCGTCGACCAGGCTGCCCGCGGTCGACGCCGACTCGGTGGCGTGCGCTATCTGGGAGAGCCGGACCACCGCGTTACCCTCCCCGACGGGAAGGTCCACCAGAAACGGGGACACCTCGCTGATCGCCTGCCCCGGTCCGGTCGTGTCGAGCTCGGCGTCCGGGTAGATCGACATCGGCGCCATCGCCCGCACGGTCGACGTGGACGTGACGGGCTCCCCGCGGGACAGCAGCCAGTTGCGCAACGCCCCTGCCACCACCGCGAGGACGACGTCGTTCACATCACAGTCGTAGCGCGCCCGCAGCGCGCGGTAGTCCTCCAGTTGATGGCCCGCGACGGTGAACCGGCGATTGCGCGACACGGTGGTGTTGAGCGGACTGTTCGGCGCGGTGCCACGCGCAACCGTCTTCGCGAAGTCGGTCAGCCGCCTGCCGACCTCGACCAGCTGCCCCGAGTTCGTGGCCGCCTCAGCTACGGCCGACCGGGCGGCGGCCAGCTGGACGCCGGGGCGCGCGACCCACTCGACGACGGCGCCCAGCAACAGCCGGGTGTCGCTGGGCTCGCGGGCCGGGATCCAGATGTCCTCGCCGAACTCAGGGGCCCTCTGCGCGCGATCGGCGATGACGTGCCCGATCTCCAACGCGGTCATACCGTTGACCAAGGCTTGATGCGACTTGGTGTAGATGGCGATCCGGTTCTTCGCCAGACCCTCGACGAGGTACATCTCCCAAAGCGGACGGGACTTGTCCAACTGGCGAGAGCCGAGCCGCGCCACCAGGTCGTGCAGCTGTGCGTCGCTGCCCGGCGACGGCAGCGCGGACCGCCGGATGTGGTAGGTGATGTCGAAGTCGCGATCGTCGATCCACACCGGCTTGGCGAAGCCGAAGTTGACCTCCCGAACCTTCTGCCGGTAGCGCGGAATCTGCGGCAGCCGGCGCTCGACGGTGGCGAGCAGACTCTCGTAGCTCAGCCCGTTGCGGGGTTTGCGGAGGATGGACAACGATCCGACGTACATCGGGGTGGACGAGTTCTCCAGGTGATAGAACGCCGAGTCCGACGCCGACAGCCTGGTCACCATGACGACGCCACCTCCCGTGCCCTCACTACCCCTCCCACGACCCCGCCACGGTAACCGTCGAATCCTGCCGTCCGCATCACGGGTGCGTTGGAGTGTCCTTGAGACGTGCGATCATGAAGGAAGTCTGTCCCTCTCCAGCAGATTCGTCCCGTTCGTCCCGACCCGCTGGAGCAACCGTGACCGCGTCCCGCACCCCCACCGAAGCGTCGATTGAGTGCAAGTCGTTCGTCTCGCCGATCGTCGACTACGAGCCTCCGCCACTCGGCGACCGTCCGCCACCATGCCCACCGCCCACCCTTGCGGCCCTGCATCGCCACACGCCTCGCCCACTGCGACCGGTCCATTCGGGCCATACCGTTCGCGAACTCCCGCCGCCGCGGGCCGCGGCCGTCTTCGCCGACGCCGCGCTGCGCCGCGTGCTCGAGGTGTCGGACAGACGCAGGCCGATCGCCGCGCTGCGGCCGTTGCTGGCGCCACCGCTCGTGGACACGGTGGTAGCGCTGAGCCGCACGCCGTCCAAGGATGGCTGCGCCGTCCTTCGCCGGGTGCGGATACGCACCGCCGAGCTGGTCGACGGGGAGGCGACGGCGGCCGAGATGTTCGGCACGTACACCCGGGGACGCCGGGTTCACGCGCTCGCCGGTCGCATCGAGGTCGTGTCAGGACGCTGGCGCATCGTGGCGTTGCAAATCGGATGATTGCCCAGACAGGCCGGCTAGGGAGGTCTAGCCCCGCCGTGTCCGCGAGCCACCGCCTCGACCCTGCCTGCGGGCGGCTTCGCGACGCTCTCGACGGGTGGCCGGTGGCGCTGTGTGTCGTCCGGCGCCCTGCCGCTGAACCTGGGCCGTCCCGTCTTCGGACGGTCCGGAGTAGGTGAGCGGCGGGGACCCATCCCCGTCGTCGATGCCCTTGACGCGCAACGCCGCCGGTGCCGCAGGGGCAACGGGTTCCTCGGGTGCGCGATCGTCGGTGGCCACCGCGCTGGCCCGGCTCGCCTCCTGCGCCTTGGCCGCGGCCTCGGCAGCGAACTGGGCGAGGTTCGGCGGCGCTGCCATGGGTGCGACGGCCGGAGCGGCCGCTTGAACCTGCGCATTGAACAGGAGTCCGACCGACTCCTCCTTCAGCGCGTCGAGCATGCCCATGAACATGTCGTAACCCTCACGCTGGTACTCGACCAGCGGGTCACGCTGGGCCATTGCACGTAGGCCGATGCCCTCCTTGAGATAGTCCATCTCGTAGAGGTGCTCGCGCCACTTGCGGTCGATGGTGGTGAGCAGCACGCTGCGCTCGAGCTGACGCATGGCGGTCTCACCGCCGAGTTCGGTGAGCTCGGCCTCCCGCACCTTGTACGCCCGCTCGGCGTCCTCGGTCAATGCGGCGAGCAACTCGTCGCGCGTCAGCTCACCCGGTTCACCGACGGCATCGGTGTCGATGAGGTCGTGGTGGTCGATGCCGACTGGGTACAGCATCTTCAACGCCGACCACAGCGCCTCCAGATCCCAGTCCTCCGAGTAACCCTCGGCAGTGGCACCGTCGACGTACGCCGTCACGACGTCGATGAGCATCTTGTGAGCCTGGTCTGCGACGTCCTCGCCCTCGAGGATCAGGCGGCGCTCGTTGTAGATGACCTTGCGCTGCTGGTTCATCACCTCGTCGTACTTGAGCACGTTCTTGCGCACTTCGAAGTTCTGTTGCTCCACCTGGGTCTGCGCGCTCTTGATGGCCCGGGTGACCATGTTGGCCTCGATGGGCACGTCCTCGGGCAGGTTGAGTCGGGTGAGCAGCGACTCCAGCGTGGCGCCGTTGAACCGGCGCATGAGCTCGTCGCCGAGCGACAGGTAGAACCGGGATTCGCCCGGGTCACCCTGGCGGCCCGAGCGGCCGCGCAGCTGGTTGTCGATGCGCCGGGACTCGTGCCGTTCGGTACCCAGTACGTAGAGCCCGCCGAGTGCGCACACGTCCTCCGCCTCGGCCTCCACCTGCGCCTTGATCTGCGGAAGCACCTCGTCCCACGCGGCCTCGTAGTCCTCGGGCGTCTCCACCGGGTCAAGGCCCCGCTCGCGCAGCCGCACGTCGGCCAGGAAGTCGACGTTGCCGCCGAGCACGATGTCAGTGCCGCGGCCCGCCATGTTGGTGGCGACGGTGATCGCACCCCGGCGGCCGGCCTCGGCGATGATGTTCGCCTCCTTCTCGTGGTACTTCGCGTTGAGCACGTTGTGGGGGATCCGCCGCTTGGTGAACTGCTTGGACAGATACTCCGACCGCTCGACGCTGGTGGTGCCGATCAGGACCGGCTGGCCCTTCTCGTAGCGCTCGGTCACGTCGTCGACGACGGCGATGTACTTGGCTTCCTCCGTCTTGTAGATCAGGTCGGACTGGTCGGTGCGGACCATCTCCCGGTTGGTCGGGATGCTGACCACACCGAGTTTGTAGATCTCGTGCAGCTCGGCCGCCTCGGTCTGTGCGGTACCCGTCATGCCCGCAAGCTTGTGGTACAGCCGGAAGTAGTTCTGCAGGGTGATCGTGGCGAGTGTCTGGTTCTCGGCCTTGATCTCGACGTGCTCCTTGGCCTCAATGGCCTGGTGCATGCCCTCGTTGTAGCGGCGGCCCAGCAGCACGCGGCCGGTGAACTCGTCGACGATGAGCACCTCGCCGTCGCGCACGATGTAGTCCTTGTCGCGCGCGAAGAGCTCCTTGGCCTTCAGCGAATTGTTCAGATAACTGACCAACGGCGAGTTGGCGGCCTCGTACAAGTTGTCGATGCCCAGCTGATCCTCGACGAACTCGACGCCCACCTCGTGCACGCCGATCGTGCGCTTGCGGATGTCGACCTCGTAGTGGACGTCCTTCTCCATGAGCGGAGCGAGCCGCGCGAACTCCACGTACCAGTTCGACGCGCCGTCGGCCGGGCCGGAGATGATCAGTGGGGTTCGGGCCTCGTCGATCAGGATGGAGTCGACCTCGTCGACGATGGCGAAGTTGTGGCCGCGTTGCACCATGTCGGGGACCGAGTGCGCCATGTTGTCGCGCAGATAGTCGAAGCCGAACTCGTTGTTGGTGCCGTAGGTGATGTCGGCGGCGTAGGCGACGCGCCGTTCGTCGGGCGTCATCTGGGCGAGGATGACCCCGACGTCGAGCCCGAGGAAGCGGTGCACCCGGCCCATCCACTCGCTGTCGCGCTTGGCCAGGTAGTCGTTGACGGTCACGACGTGCACGCCGTTGCCGGCCAAGGCGTTGAGATAGGCGGGCAGTACGCATGTGAGGGTCTTGCCCTCACCAGTCTTCATCTCCGCGACATTGCCGAAGTGCAGCGCGGCGCCGCCCATGACTTGGACGTCGAACGGGCGCTGGTTGAGCACCCTCCACGCGGCCTCGCGGGCCACCGCGAAGGCCTCGGGCAGCAGGTCGTCGAGTTCCGTCCCGTCGGCGACGCGCTCCTTGAATTCGACGGTCTTGGCGCGGAGTTCGGCATCGGACAGCTTCTCGACGTCATCGGACAAGGTGTTCACATAGTCCGCGACCTTCTTGAGGCGCTTGACCATGCGGCCTTCACCAAGACGGAGCAACTTCGACAGCACGCTAATTTCCCCTGTGGGCTCGATGGATCTCGGCTTACGTCAACCGTGATCGTGGTTCGTCAAACTGAGTCCATCGTAGGTGACGGGTCGAATCAGCCGGGTGAAGCGGCGATGAGCGCTTGCGCGAAGAGCAGATGGCCGCGATGAGCGCTTGCGCGAAGAGCAGATGGCCGTGCAAGCGTCCGGGCGCGAACCCCGCGCCCACCAGATGGGTCAGGCCAGATGGGTCAGGCCAGCCGGATCAGTCCGTAGTCATAGGCGTGGCGGCGGTAGACGACGCATGCCTTGTCGGACTCCTTGTCGTGGAACAGGAAGAAGTCGTGGCCGACGAGCTCCATCTCGTAGAGCGCGTCGTCGACCGTCATCGGTCTGGTTTCGTGTTCCTTGGTGCGGACGATCCGCCCGGGTTCGTGCTCGTCACCGTCGGTTAGTGCGTTGTCCTGCGCCGGCGAGTCGGCGACTTGCGGCGGAATGGTCAGCGCGGTGGCCTCGGCGACCGAAACGGGCCGCTTGTCGCCATAGTGGATCTTGCGCCGGTCCTTGCTACGGCGCAGCCTGCCCTCGAGTTTGCAGACGGCGGACTCCAGCGCGGCGTAGAAGCTGTCCGCGCAGGCCTCGCCTCGGACGACCGGACCGCGACCACGCGCGGTGATCTCGACATGCTGGCAGTTCTTCCGTTGACGCCGGTTTCGCTCGTGGTCGAGTTCGACGTCGAATAGGTAGATCGAGCGATCGAAGCGCTCGAGACGGGCAAGCTTCTCTGCGACATAGATGCGGAAGTGGTCGGGAATCTCGACGTTGCGGCCCTTGACAACCACTTCGGCGTGCGGCGTTGGGGCGGACTCCTCTTCGTCAACGCTGTCCAGCACCATCGAGGTGCGATCGGTGTCCACGGAATGTACTGACATACTTGGCAACTCGATTCTCTTCAAGTCGCACGCACAGGGCGTGCCTGCTGGTTATCAGACGCGCCGACGGGGCTGCATGTCGCCGCCCGTCGGCGCAAGGGGTCGACTAGTCACCTCCTAGCGCGTTCAGGCGTGTTGGCCCCGACGGTAGTCCGTGTTCACCCACCTGTGCCACCAATTTCGTAGACCTGTTTCCAGATAGTCATGTCGGATTGATCCCGCAGCAATAGTCGGTGACATCGATGCCGCTTACGCGTGCGCGACCGCAAGCACTGCGACTACGTCGGCCCCAGCAGTTTGCAAGGCGCAAACCGATTCGCGCGCGGTGGCGCCCGTGGTCACGACGTCGTCGACGAGGATCACGTCACCCGCGACGGGCCGACGCACCCGGACGCGCCCGGCGATGTTGGCCTGGCGTTGCCCTGCGGACAGCCCCACCGAGTCGCGGGTGAAGGGCCGCATTCTCAAGGCCGGCACGACGGTGATACCAGGTACCCGCACGGCCTTTGCCATTGCCGTCACGGGATCGCCGCCCCGACGCTGCGCCGCAGAGCGTTTGGTGGGCCCGGGCACGAGGCTGACCGGAGTGGTCACGATGCCCCACGCAACGAGGTGGCGCAGCCCCACGCCGAGGGCTTGCCCGAGTGGGCCCGCGAGCTCGCTGCGGCCGTGCTCCTTGACCGCGATGATCGCCGCCCGGCGTACGCCGACGTGCCGTCCGAGGGAGAACACGGGCACGCCGGGATCGATTCGGGGCGTGATGAGCAGCGGCTGGTCGGAGCGCACCGACAGCGCGTGGGCGCAGGCCGCGCACCACCGGGTCGACGGAGCTCCACAGCCGCCACACTCCAGTGGGAGGACCAAGTCGGCCAACACGGACCCAGTCTGGCCGCGGACTCTGACAGACCGTTTCACGGTCGGGTTCGCGACCGTTGCCGTATCGCTTACAGTTGCCTCGTCAGTTGATGGGGAACTCATCGTGGAGGCTTCAGTGGTGGACAACGGAGACGGACGCACCGCGCTCGTCATTGGTGGCGCGTCGGGCATCGGTTGGGCGACGGCGAAAGCGCTCGCGGGCGACGGCTGCCGCGTCATCGTGGCCGACCTCAACGGCGACGGCGCGGTGGCGCGTGCCAAAGAACTCGGGTCGCCGCACACCGGTGACGAGGTGAACGTCACCGACGAGGACTCGGTCGCTGCGCTGTTCGAGCGGACCGGACCGCTGGACGTCGTGGTCACCACGGCAGGCTTCAGCAACATCAGCCTCATCGTCGACATGCCGGTCGACCAGTTTCGGTCCGTCGTCGACGTGTGCCTGACGGGGTCGTTGATCGTCGCCAAGTATGCCGGGCGCCACCTGCGCGACAATGGCTCGCTGGTGTGGATCTCCTCGCTCAACGGCCGCCAACCCGCCGCCGGGATGAGCGCCTACTGTGCCGCCAAGGCCGGGCTGTCGATGCTGACGCAGGTGGCGGCCATGGAGTTCGCCTCACGCGGCATCCGCGTGAACGCCGTCGCGCCGGGCTTCGTGCTGACCCCACTGACTGAGGGCGCCGCGATGGTGCCCGGCACGATCGAGGGCTACACCGAGAACACCGTGCTCGGTCGCACCGGAACCCCCGAGGACATCGCCGAGGCGGTGCTGTACATGACGAAGGCACCGTGGCTCACCGGCGAGGTGCTCGACATCAACGGCGGCGCCCACATGCTGCGCTACCCCGACGTGATGGGTGCGCTGCAGAAGTTGATGGGGACGGCATGACGTTCTTCGGCGGGCAGGAGCGAAGCGACCGGGGATTCTGGCGGGGTAAACAGGCCATCGTCACGGGCGCCGGCTCGGGGATCGGCGCCGCGCTGTGCCGGGCCCTTGCGGCCGTGGGTGCCGACGTCGTGGTGACCGACGTCGACGGGGACGCGGCAGCCCGCACCGCGGAGGCATTGGGCGCAAGGTCCACCGCGCTCGACGTCACCGACGCGGCCGCCGTGCAGGCCTGTGTCGACGAGGTGGTCGACCGGGCGGGCCGGCTGGACCTGATGTTCAACAACGCGGGGATCACCTGGGGCGGCGACACCGAACTGCTGACGCTGGATCAGTGGAACGCCATCATCGACGTCAACATCCGCGGCGTCGTACACGGCGTGGCCGCGGCGTATCCGCTCATGGTGAAGCAGGGCCATGGCCACATCGTCAACACCGCATCGATGGCCGGGCTCGCCGCGGCTGGTCAGATCACCAGCTACGTGATGAGCAAGCACGCGGTCGTCGGGCTCTCGCTCGCCCTGCGCTCGGAGGCCGCGGGCCGCGGGGTCGGCGTGCTCGCGGTGTGCCCCACCGCAGTCGAGACCCCGATCCTGGACAAGGGCGCGATCGGCGGATTCGTCGGACGCGACTTCTACAAGATGGGTCAGCGCAGCGACACGTTCTCGTCCGCCGACGACCTGGCGCGCGACACGCTGAAGGCCATCGAGCGGAACAAGGCGCTGCTGGTGTGGCCGCGACAGGCGCGCACCGCGTGGCTGTTCTCCCGACTGGCGCCGGGTCTGCTGCAGCGGATGTCGATCGGGTTCGTCAACAAGCAGCGGGCAGCGCAGGCAGCGCACCTCCCCCGGTGTGGCCGCGACAGGCGCTTATGTCGGCTCCGATTTCGGCGAGGCTTCGCATAATCGCGATTTGGGCATCTCGACCGTGTTGGACCCCGGCATTCACGACCTGACGGCGATCGTCCGTGGAGATGTCGTCGGTGAGCAACTGCTCCATGGCACCCCAGTTGCGGGCCACGTAGTGGGTCAAGATGCGTTGGTACACTTGACTTGCCGCGTTCTCCAGCCGCGGCGCCGGACGGCTCAGTTCGTCGAACCTCGCGAGCGCGGCGTCGAGGTCGGCCTCGTCGAAGAGCTCGCTGCGGTTCAACTTGTCTCCGTCGATGGCCGCTAGGCTGATCTCGCGCCACTCCGCCTCGAAGCCCCCGCGCGCGGTCCCACGCACCGTATGCGTGACGACCGCTCCCAGGTTGCTTAGTCGGTGCACAGCCTCGATGTAGATCTTGATGTCAGGCGCAACGTCCCAGGTTGCATGGATGTATGGGGTCAGTTCGCCGGGCGCGAACGGTGCCACCCGGCGGTGGTCGATGTTTACCCAGTCCGGCGAAGTCGGGGGCAGCTCTTGCCGGTTGAACGCGGCGTGGCCACGCAAGACAACCAACCACGTGTCCGAGTACGGCGCGGCTTCGCCGGCGAGATACCGCGCGTCGAGCTCCTCGAATGCAGCGTCGATGTCTTCGGGGTCGAATGACACGACCGCGGCGACCCTGTCGTCGGCATCGATCTCGATAATGTCAAGCCCATCCAGTTGGAAAGCATTGGCGGAGTAGTGCGCCCGCGTGAGGATAAGGCGATGACCGCGGGTCGCAATGACATTGAACGTCGCGTTCGTGAGCCCTAGATCGACGGACGTCCGCATGTCTGAGATCAGTGCATCTTGGCCGTGTCGGATCCCGGCGTTCGCCACTCGACGGCGATCCTCATTGGACAAGTCGTCGGCAAGATTCTCCGCTACCGCGACCCAGTCTTGCGCCGTGAAGTACGTCCACAAGCGTTCGTACACGCGGCTTGCCGCGTTTTGCAGCTCCGGCGCCGGCAGGCTGAGCTGTTCGAACTTAGCGATCGCGGCCTCGAGGTCTGCTTCGTCGAACATCTCGCAGCGGTTGACGAGGTCGCCTTCGACAGTGAAAAGGTTGATCATCCGCCACTCGACCTCGGCGCCATCGTGCGAGGTCCCATGCGCTGTTTGCGTGACGACCGCGCCGAAATCACTCAGCAGATGCACCGCCTCGACGTGGATGCTGAGCTCTGGCGTGATATCCCAAGTCGCACGGAGGTACGTCGTCAGGTTATCCGGGTCGATGACAGTTCTCGCGAGTCGTCGGTGGTCGATGTTTACCCAGTCGGGCGGCGGGGGCTGAGGCTCGTGCCGGTTGAACGCGGTGCAGGCGTCCGCAATTACTGACCATGTATGCGCGTGGGCGGCCGCTTCGCCCGCGAGGTACCGGGCGTCGAGTTCCTCGAAAGCGGCATCGATGTCGTCGGGATCGAACGCAACGCGGGCCACCATCCGCTCGTCGGCGTCAATGTCGACGATGGCAAGCACCTCGGCGGCGAACGCCTCGGGCCGCTGGTCTCGGATCTCGAAGCGGTCACGACTGAGGGCGAGGCGCCCGCCGCGGGTCGCAATGACTGTCGTCGCTATATTCGCGACCCCTACGTCGGCGACAGCCCGCGCGTTTGCGATAACGGCGTCCCGACCCTGTCGCAAACCGGAGTTCACCACTCGTCGACGATCGTCGTCGGATCCGTTCTCGGCCAGTGTCTCGGCCATCGCGTCCCAGTCGCGGGCCGCGAAGTAACTCTTGAAGCGGTGGTCTGCTCGGCTTGCCGCGTTCTCCAACCGCGGCGCCGGACGACTGAGCTCATCGAACCTCGCGAGCGCGGCGTCAATGTCCGCCTCGTCGTACATTTCGTTTCGGTCCATCACGTCGCCGTCGACCGTCTGAACTAGGACCGTCCTCCACTCGGCTTCGAAGCCTCCTTGCGAGGTAGCAGAGGACTGACAAGTGACGACTGCTCCAAGGTCGCCGAGCCGATGCACGCTTTCTACGTAAGCGCGGAGGTTCGGCATGAGGTCCTTTGTGTTGCCGGCGGTCAGGTCGCCGGGCGCGAATCGTGCAACCCGACGGTTGTCGATGTTCACGACGCTCGACGGATCGTGGTCATGCCGGTTGAATTCGGCATATGTGTTCGCAATGACCGACCAGGTATGCGCGTGGGCGGCCGCTTCGCCGGCGAGATACCGGGCATCCAGTTCCGCGAACGCAGCCTCGATGTCGTCGAGGTCGAACGCAACGTACGCCACGATGCGCTCGTCCGTGCCGATCTCGGCGATGCGGAGGACCTCGGTGTGAAACGCACCGGGTCGTTGGTCTCGGCCTGAGTAGAGGGTGCGAACGAGAGCGAGGCGCTGTCCGCGGAGAGCGATGGCGCGGGACGTCATGCTCTTAGTCCCAAGCTCGGCGATCGCCTGTACCACCGCAAGCTCGGTTGCTCGGTCGGTGCCTACTCGGTGAAGTCCGCGACGCCGGTCCTCGACCCGGAGATCGTCGATGAATAGCGCGCCGATCTCATCAAAACGCCTGTCTGCAAAGAGCGTGTTGAACCGGGCATCGGCGCGACTTGCTGCGTTCTCGAGCGGAGTGCGCGGCTGTCGCTCCTCGAGCCGGGTGTGCGCGGCGTCGAGTTCGGCGACGGCCAAGTCCATGTCGTCGACGTCGAACCACATCTGCAATGCGATTCGGCCCTGTTGGTCGAGGCCGTTCAACTGAAGCACCGAGTCCTGTGGTGCTCCCGGGGTCGTGTCGTCAGTGCCGAACTCGAGCCGGGTGAGGGCCAGGCGCTCGCCTCTGACCGCCACAACGACTTTCCCTACTAACGCAGGGCCGCTCTCGGCGAGACGTCTTGACTCGCGCGGCCAATCGCGAGATGGAAGATCGATTGTGTTGAAACCGACAATCCTCCGGCGGCTCTCGACATGAACATCGGGAGCGTACATTTTCTCGACCTCGCCCCAGGCTTGGCGATCGAAGGCAGCCTCCAGCATGTTGAAGGCTCGCACGCATGCATTGTCCAGTTCGACGCTTGGCGCTGAGGGCGCAACGGGCGTGGCCGGGACGTCGCGCTCGCCGAGGAGGCGGCGGGCCGTCTCGGCAAGTGCCGCAGCACCTTTCAGCTCGTACAGTCCCACCGCCTTCTCAGCAGCGGCCCGCGCTCCCGCCCTGTCGCCTGCCATCTCCAACACCGTAGCCAGGGCCAAACATGCGTCGCCGTGATCGACCAAGGCGTCGGTGCGCTCGGCCACGGCAACGGCCTCCTCCGCCACCCGCCGGGCCTCGCCATGAGCACCGCCGCGCGCGAACAGCTGCGCCCGAACCATGCGCCAGGCGATCGACGCCCTAAACGCGTGACCTGCGAGATGCTCACTCTCCGTGCACAATTCGTCAGCCTCGGCGTCCCTGTCGAGCGCGAGACAAGCTCTAGCCAGCAGCGCGGCGGTTTCGGCGGTGTCAGCGTCGAGACCCATGCGGCGGAAGCCGTTGCACGCCCGTCGTAGGTGCGGCTCGGCGGCCGCAGGATCGTCGGCGACCAGCTCGAGGATGCCTGCGAACTGTTCCACCTCGAGTAGGGCGTGCCGCATGCCGAGTTCGGTGAGCGTGCGTCTGGCGGAGTCGAGCAGGCTACGGCCCGCGGCGGCGCGGCCGCGTAGCGCGTCGAGCACGGCTTGGCAGCGCGTCGACGTTGCCTCGACGACCGGCGATCCCGTCGTGATGCGGAGCAGCCGCACGACGTCCAGACACCGCCCGCCCGCGCGGGGCACCGGATTGGGACCCCACAGCGCGGCGAGTGGCGCGCCCGCCAGCACGGCGTTCACTCGGCGGTGTTCCCGCGCGCGTCGCGCCGCCGTGAGAGCGTGGTCCAAGGCCGTTTCGCAGTCGCCGATTCGCCCCAGGCGGGCAAGGCAGCCGGCGCGGACGGTGTGGGCCTTCGCCTCCCCCGCGGGATCGTCGAGTCCGGCCAGTTCCTCGGCGGCAGCCGCCAGCGAGGATTCGATTTCATCCAAGCGCTCGGGATCGGTCTGCATCGAGAGCTGGCCGTCGAAGCACGCCCCCCACGCGGCGAGGCGGGCCGAATCGCGTGTCGCCGTTTGTAATTGCGAGACCGCGCCAGCGGCCGAAACCACGTCCCCCGCGGCCAGTAGCGCCTCGCAGCGGGCGACCAGGAGTTCGGCTTGTTGGTCGTCGCGGTCGGGCAGCTCTTCGTCAACCTCCTCGAGCGCGTGTACGGCGTGGTCGTAGAGGTCGGCCGCGCCCTCGTAGGCCAGGCGTGCCATCGCCTGATCTGCGGCCTGCCGGCAGTAGTCAACGGCCTTGGCCGCGTTCCCTGCCCACGCGCATTCGAAGTAGTGGTGGGCCAATTCGGCCAACAGCTCGTCGTCGGCGCCGGGCTCGGTCTCCAGTGTCGCGGCGATGCGCTGGTGCAGCCGCATGCGCCGCACGGATGCCAGCTCGGCGAGGAGCGACTGCCGAACGAGTGCATGGTTGAACCGGTAGAAACCACCGGGCTCTTCGATGACGATGCCAGCCTGGGCCGACTCGTCGAACGCGTCGACGAGGTCCTGCTCGAGTACCCGCTCAACCAGGTCGAGCGCGAACCGGCTGCCGACCACCGCGGCCGCCGCCAGGGCTTTATTCGTCTCCGCGGGAAGCCGAGAAAGTCTGCGGCTCACGGCTTCACGAACGCCTTGCGGCAGCGTGCTCGGGTCCCAACGGCCGCCACTTTCGTCCACGTGGCGCAGGGCCTCGATGAGAAAGAACGGATTGCCACCCGTTACCGACGCCAATGCGCGGGCGAGTTCTTCATCGTCGTAGCCGACCTCCGCGAGGTATGCACTCACGTCGACCTGGTCGAGACCGCTCAGCTGAAGACGAGTGGCGGAGCCGTCGCGGTGAAGGTCGGCGAGCATCGCCGCCAGAGGATGGGAGCGGTCCAGGTCGGTGCTGCGGTAGGTGCCGACGATTTGCACGCGAGCGTGCTCGCCAAAACGCAGGAGATGACGCAGGAGGAGCAGCGTTGGCTTGGCGGCCCAATGCAGGTCGTCGAGAATCAGCACGACCGGTGCGCTGGTGGAGGCGACTCCGAGCACCGCAACGACGGCATCGAAAAGGGCATAACGCTCGGTCTCCGGATCTGCGCGCGCCAGCGCGGCCAGATCGGGCAGGACGTCGGTGAGCCCGGGAACCAATGAGAGGAGCGCTTCGACGCCGCGGAGCCCACGCAGCCGATTCGCACCGAGGCTGGGAATGAGCGAGCGCAAGGCCTCCGCGAACGGCTGGTAGGGCACGCCGAGATCCTCGTCGCAGCGACCGTAAAGGGCGATGGCGCCCCGCTCGTAGGCATGTCGGGACCATTCACCGGCCAGGCGCGTCTTGCCAACGCCGGGTTCCCCCGCGATCAGCACGGCGTGCGCGCCGCCGTCGAGCGCGGTCTGCCACGCGGACAGAAGTCGCTCGAGCTCGCGGCCACGCCCGACGAAGGGCCCAGAACCGGACAGCACCGCGGGCAGACCGGGCCGCGCCATGGGTGTCTCAGCAGTCAGGGCGTGAGAATCGTCGGCGGTCTCCAACCGGAGTTCGAAGACGTGCTCCGGGCGCGCGAGGCTTTTCAGCTGTCGCATCCCGAGATCGGCGAGGATCACGTCATCGGACAATGAGTCGATGACAAGCTCGGCCACCGCACCCGAGCACAGGATCTGGCCCCCGGCCGCGAGCGACCGCAGGCGGGCGGCGCGGTTGACCGCCCGACCGAAGTAGTCGCCATCGCGGAGCTCGACCTCACCTGTGTGCAGCGCCACGCGGATGCGCATCGGTTCCGCCAGTGCCCACGGCTGTTGCCGGATGGCTTCCTGCAGCTCGATGGCGGCAGTGGCAGCCGCCGAGGGCCGATCGAAGACCGAGAACGTCGCGTCGCCCTCGCCGCGCGTCTTGACGAGCCGTCCTCCGCGGGACGTGACGACCTGTTCGACGACCTCGTCGTGGCGGGCGAGCGCCACTGCCATGGCGTCGGCGTCTGCCTCCCACGCGGCAGTCGACCCCTCGATGTCGGTGAGCAGGAAGGTCACAGCCCTTGTCACCGACGTAAGCTGCTGCGACACAGGCATTTCCAGCGCGGCGTCTTGTGCGACGATAGCGGCCTCGAGCCGGCGAAGGTCAGGTCCAGGATCGACGCCAAGCTCCTCGGCGAGCAGCGAGCGCGCACGTTGATAAGCGCCGAGGGCCTCACCCTGCCTGCCCGCGCGGTAAAGGGCGAGCATCAGCTGGCCCCAACGCCTCTCGCGCAGCGGCGCATCCGCGACAGCGGCCTCCAGATCGCCGATGATCTCCGCGGCGCGACCCGTCGCGAGCAACGCATCGGCCCGGTCCTCGACAAGGGCGGCATGGCCCTCGATCCAGCGAGTCTTCTCGGATACACCGCGCGGGCCATCGGGCAGTTCGGGAGTGCCGCGCCAGAGATTCAGCGCCTCGTCGAAGCGGACCACCGCTTGGCTGGTATCCCCAGCGGCGACGGCGTCGCGGCCCATTCTGGCGGACAGCTTGTAACGGGTGGCGTCGATCTCGGTCGTGCTCAGGGCCCAGCCGGTCCCCTCCGTCAACACGAAGCCGTCACCCAGGGTGCGACGCAGAGCGGAGATGTGGGTTTGCAGGGCCTTGGCGGCGGTGCGCGGCGGATCATCGCCCCAAAGCAGTTCCACGAGCGTGTCGGCGGACACGACGGAACCGCCGTACAGTCCGAGCATCGTGAGGATGGCCCGAGGTTTGGCGCCCGGGATGGCGACCGGCAGTCCATACTGCCGGACTTGAAGAGGCCCCAAAACCCCCAGCTCCACCGTATGAAGCGTAGTCACGTAACCATCGTCAGTGAGGCGATTCAATACGCGGTCAAGGTTGGGTAAAGGTGCATCCTGCCGCCGAAGACCTCCGTCGTTCGTCGGGCATCGCCGCGTACGCCGCATCGAACGCCTTGGAACGCGCGATTCCGATCCGATCAGCCCGACAGCACCGGGATGGCGCCCCCCACCATCAGTGGCCGAACCTCGGCCCACATCAGGTCGTCCTCGGCGGCCGACCCCGAAAGCTGAAGCACCCCACGCTGATCGGCGACGTACACGGTGGACGGGTTCGCCGCCACGGTCGACACCGGGATGAGCAGATTGCTGCCGGGGCCGTCGGAGTTCACTCCGTCGAGGTTGACGTACGACACCGGATGTTGGGGATCGGTGCGGGTCACGACGATGTCGTCGCCGGTACGCCACGACAGCGAGACCGCGGTGTTGCCCAGCCCGAAGCCCACCCTGCGCGGGTAGGTCAGCGCGAACTGGCCGCCCGCCGTCTGCTCGACCCCCGCGATGATGACCTGACCCTCGATGACCATCGCCGCCCGCGTCCCGTCCCGCGAGAGTGCTAATTCACTGATGGCCCCAGGGAATCGGGTCTGCACGGCGGTGGAGTCGATCGGGATGCGCGCGGGCTGACCCGAGGCCGCCTCCTGGATGACGCGCACCACGGTGTTGCCGTCGACGACAATCCAGATGGCGTCGTCGAGAGACCAGCTCGGCCGTGACAGCGTGCGCCCGTCGAGCGCCTGGGCCGCGTCGCCGCCGACCGGCCCGACCCACAACGACGACGCCATGTCCGGCGCACCCGGCCGCAGCGTCACCACCGACGCCACCTCCTGCCCGCTGCGCGACAGGGTGGCCGACGTCTGATCGGGCATCTGCCCGAACGACCCGGCCACGCGCGGCGCCTTCTGCCCGTCCAGCGACACGAGCGACCCGCCGATCAACGCGTGCAGTCCCGCCGCGGCACCGGGGTCTGCGCCGGGATCGGTGGCAGCCACGTCTGAGGAGTCCCACCCCTCCGCAAACCGGTCGTCGAGGGCCGCACCGTCCGCATTGATGACGTACGGGCCGTTTACGCCCGCCCTGTTCAGCGTCCAAATGATCTGGGCGGCAAGCAGTTGCCTGCTGTGCGGGTCGGTGGTCGACAGGCCCTCCAGATCGATGCGCGCCCCGCCGTAACCGCGGCCCACTCCGGTCTTCCCGCCGTCGGCGCGCGTGACCGGCCCGCGCAACCGCAACGGCGGGCCGAGCAGGTTCCGCACCGTGTTGTCCATCTCGGGCCGCGGGCCGGAAACGAGCTTGATCACCAGTTCGGTGGCCAACTGTTCGGGATCCGACACCGCCACGTACCGCGGGTCCGGCACGACGGTTTTGCCGGTGGGGTCGACGAAGTACAGCGTGTAGCGCTTGTAGGTGGCCTGGAACTGCTGCCAGTCCAGGAACACCCCATTGGGTAGCCGGTCGATCCGCCACCCGCCCGGCGTCTTGGCGAGCTCGATGGGCCCGGGGTCGGGGAGCGCCCCTTCCCCCGTCTCGAACACGCCCATGTCAGACAGCGAGCCGAGGATGTCGGCCTTCATGGTGACCGAAACCCGTTCGGGTGCACGGGTTTCGACGAACACGACGCGGTCGATCAGCAGGGCGCTGCCCGCATCGTCCCATGAGCGCGACGCCGACTCGGTGAGGAACTGGCGGGCGGCGAGGTGGCGGTTGGCGGGGTCCGCGGTGGCTTTGAGGAACTCGCGCAGCAGCACGTCGGGGTCCATCCCCGGGGTCGGCGTCGGCAAACTCGGCGGGGCGGGCCGTTCGACGGTGCCGATCGCTTGGGGCGCCGACGAACTGGGCACTCCGGCGCAGCCGGCGAGCGCGACCGCGAGCGCCAGCAGCCATGCCACCGCCAGCGCGCGTGTCACGCGCGGTCTCCCGCGGGTTCGCGATCCGGGGCCGGCCTGCGCGGCAGCGGGTCGGGCCCAACGGGTTTCAGCGGGAGCGGGCTGGTGGTCACCTTGTGTCCGCGCACCAAGGGCAAGGTAAGCCGGAAAACCGCACCCTTGCCGGGTTCGCCCCACGCCTCCAAGCGGCCCTGGTGCAGCCGGGCATCCTCGATGCTGATCGCCAGCCCAAGGCCAGTACCTCCCGACTGCCGCACCCGCGATGGGTCGGAGCGCCAGAATCGGCTGAAGACGAGCTTCTCCTCCCCGGGCCGCAAGCCGACGCCGTAGTCGCGCACCGTCACTGCGACGGTGTCCTCATCGGCCGCCATGCGTATGCGCACCGGCTTGCGCTCGGCGTGATCGATTGCGTTGGCGATGAGGTTGCGCAGAATGCGCTCGACGCGGCGCGGATCGACCTCGGCGATGACGGCGTCCTGCGGCATCTCGACGACCAACTCGACGGCGGCGTCGTTGGCTAGGTGACCGACGTCTTCCAGCGCACCCTCCACCGTCGACCGCAGATCGACGGATTCGACCGACAACTCGGCGACACCCGCGTCGTGGCGGGAGATCTCCAACAGATCGGCCAGCAGCGTCTCGAAGCGGTCCAGCTCGTTGATCATCAACTCGGCCGACCGGCGCAACGCCGGCTCGAGTTCCGCGCTGCGGTCGTAGATCAGGTCGGCGGCCATGCGGACCGTGGTGAGCGGGGTGCGCAACTCGTGGCTCACGTCAGAGGTGAAGCCCCGCTGCAGGTTTCCGAACTCCTCGAGTTGGGTGATCTGGCGCGAAAGACTCTCGGCCATGTCATTGAACGACACCGCGAGCCGGGCCATGTCGTCCTCGCCGCGCACGGGCATCCGCTCGGTGAGGTGACCCTCGGCGAACCGCTCGGCGATCCGCGACGCCGACCGCACCGGCAGCACGATCTGGCGTGCCACGAGCAATGCGATCGCCGCCAGCAAGCCGAGCAGAACGACGCCGCCCGTGGCCATCGTCCCTCGGACCAGCGTGAGGGTGCTCGCTTCGTTGTTCAACGGGAAGATCAGGTAGAGCTCGAGGTTGGTGACCGGCGATGACGTCGGGCTGCCGACGATCAGCGCCGGGCCGGTGAACGCGTCGGTCTGCACCGTGGCGTACTGGTAGCTGACCTGCCCGGCCTTGACGAACTCGCGCAACGTGTTCGGTACCTGCGAGGCGGGGCCCGCGGCGGTGGCGGCCCGCGGCCCATCGCCCGGCACGACGAGCACGGCGTCGAAGGCACCGGCCAGGCCGGCACCCGAGTCGGCCTTGCGGTCGATCAGGGTGTTGCGGGCCAGTTGCAGACTGCTGTCGAGGGACCGCGTCTCCTCACCGCCGACGATGCCACTGACGGTGGTGCGCGCCCTGTCGATCTCCTCGGTGGCCGCATGCACCTTGACCTCGAGGATGCGGTCGGTGATTTGGCTGGTCAGGACGAAACCGAGCACCAAGATGACCGCGAGCGACAAGCCAAGGGTGAGGGTCACCACTCGAAGTTGCAACGAGCGGCGCCATGCGAGTCCCAGCGCTCGACTCAGCGCACCGAGACCGCGAAGTAGTGGGCCAGAACGCCCCCAACGACCGCGGATGCGCCGTCTCGAGCTCCAGATCACGGAGGTCCGGCCTTGTATCCCACTCCTCGAACGGTGAGCACCACCTGCGGGTTCTCCGGATCCTTCTCGACCTTGGCCCGTAGCCGCTGGACGTGCACGTTCACCAAACGGGTGTCGGCGGGATGCCGATAGCCCCACACCTGTTCGAGCAGCACATCCCGAGTAAACACCTGCCGCGGTTTGCGCGCCAACGCCACCAACAGGTCGAACTCCAGCGGGGTCAGCGAAATCTGCTCACCCATCCGGGTGACCTTGTGAGCAGGCACGTCGATCTCGACGTCGGCGATCGAGAGCAATTCGGCGGGGCCGTCGTCGTTCCGGCGCAGCCGCGCTCGGACCCGCGCGACGAGCTCCTTCTGCTTGAACGGCTTCATCACGTAGTCGTCGGCGCCGGATTCCAGCCCGAGCACCACGTCGACGGTGTCGGTCTTGGCTGTCAGCATGACGATCGGCACGCCCGAGTCGGCGCGCAGCACGCGGCACACGTCGATGCCGTTCATGCCGGGCAGCATGAGGTCGAGCAACACGAGATCGGGACGGAGCTCGCGGACCGCCGTCAGCGCCTGGGTACCGTCACCGATGACCGCCGTGTCGAAACCTTCTCCCCGCAGCACGATGGTCAGCATCTCGGCGAGCGATGGATCGTCGTCGACAACCAGAATCCTTTGCCTCATGGAGTCCATGGTGTCACCAGATCGCGATAAACATGGGATACCACACGGGTGTTTTGCCTCGTGACCGCCGATCAGGACGCCAAAACACCCGCGAGTTCGGCTGCCGCGACATCCGGGCCCACGCTCGTCCACCGCCCGCACCAATCGCGCTCGGCGAGCGCGGCGTACGCCGCCCCGGTCCGGCGCTGAAGTCCGTCGTCGCGTTCGTAGGCGTCGCGAGCCCGGTCGGCGTCGGTCTCCGCACGGGACTGGGCGCGTTCGGCGGCCAACTCGATCGGCACCGCCAAGAGCACCTGCCAGTCGGGCGCAGGCATCCCGAACCGGTCGAACTCCAGTTCCCGCACCCAGGTGACCACCTCGCCGTCAACACCTTGGTACAACCGGGCCGCACTGTAGGCGGCGTTGGACGCGACGTAGCGGTCGAGGATCACGACGTCATTGGTCGCGCCCAGCCGCTCGAGTTCGTCGCGCGCGCCAGCCCGGTCCAAGGCGAAGAGCAGCGCCATCGCGTACGCGGACTGGGCGACGTCACCATGCCCGCCGTGGAGCGCCTCCGCCGCGAGATCGGCGTGCACCGAGGACTTGTAGCGCGGGAAGGCCAGCTGGGCAACGGTGCGACCCGACGCTTCGAAGGACGCCCGCAAGCCCTCGGTGAGTGTGCGCTTACCCGCGCCGTCGACCCCTTCGATCGCGATGAGCACCGCGTCAATCTATCCATCCCACCGCGACTTGCGTGTTGGAACCCGTGCTCACCGCGGGTTCGTGCACGAATCGCTCAGTAGGTGCCGCAGTTCGGCGTCGTCGGTAGCCCGTTGAACCGATCGGCGATCCACTGCATTGCGGGCTCGCCGTCGACGAGCATCGGTAGCGCGTGGTTCACCACCAACTTGTTGAGGAACGGCGGTTCCTCGTTCGTGCGGAACTCGACGTCGGCGCCCTTCGCGCACCAGTCCCGGCCGAGCTGATTGGCGGCCGTCCACGGGACCAACGGGTCGAAGCGGTTGCTGTTGATCAGCACCGGGGACTCCGGTTTCAGCGTGCCGATGCGCTGCATGTCGAACAGCGTCTTGAACGGTTCCCGTTTCACCAACTCGAGGATGTCCTCGGTGAAGTACGGCTGCAGGTGCCGGAACATGAACTTGGCGATCGTTTCGGCGACGCACTGATCCTGCACCTTGTAGATCAAGTCGGCGCCGCGTGGCGTGAGCTTGGCCCGGATCGTCGGCTCGAATTCCGGATAGGTCGTGATGACGGAGTTGAGCGCGTAACCGACTACCCCGACCAGCGCGCTGCCGTCCGCGTAGGGGAAAAGTTCCTTCAGGTCGGCCGTCGGCGCCCCGGCGTAGGTGCCGACCACATCGAGCTCAGGGGCATAGGACGGTGCCAGTTCCGCCGCGGCCGCGGCGGCCCCGCCACCCTGCGAGTACCCCCAGAAGGCAAGTGGCCCATGCGGATCCAGCGACGTATCGGGGAGCCGCATCGCGGCCCGGCCCGCGTCGAGCATGGCGTTCCCCTGGGCGACGCGGTTGACGTACGTGTGCAGCCCGGGCGTGCCCAGCCCCTGGTAATCGGTCATGACGATGGCGAAACCGCGGGCCACCATCGTCGCCACGAACAACTCCTCGTAGTTGAACGCGATGTCGAGGTAGGGCGAGAAGTGGATGCCCTGATTGAATTGGCGCGATGGCGCGCACTGATCGCCCTGACCCTGGGTGCCCGGACCGTAGACGATCAACGGTCGTGGGCCCCGCCCCGGCCAGTCGTCGAACGGCTCGAAGTAGGTACCGGTGACAGCCATCGGATTCCCCCGAGAATCGGTGCTGCGGTACATGATTCGCGTTCCGGTCGCCATGATGGCGCCGAGTTGACCCGACGGTTCGAGCACCAGCCGCGACGGTTCGGTGCGGATCAGGTCGCCGGGCTGACCGGGCGGCAGCGGGTCGGGCGGGGTGTAGAACTCGACGTACTCGTCTTCGTTGTAGTAGGGGTCGTGGCCGTCGATCGTGGGGTCCGAGTGCGCGACAGACGCGAAACACGTTGCCAGACCGAGTAGAACGACGGCGGCCAATCCTCGAATCCCTCGGCCCACTGCCGAACGGTGACGAATCCGTTGGTGCCGTCGGGCCTTCGATTCGATCCGATGGTCGCAGATGTGGTGGATCACGTCGCGCAGACGGCAGACGCAAGCAGCATCAATGGCCACAGCAGCGTCGTCAGTCCGAATCCCGCCAACTCCGCACCCGCGGGCAGCAGCGTCTGCAACTGCACTTCCAGCCGCGTCACCGTGTCGTAGTGCAGGAACGTCCAGACCAGCCCGATCAGGACGTGCACGAGCCCCAACCACAGGCCGAACTCGAGCATGGCTCCGATACTCACCTTGCGGCTCAACAGCCGTCGCACCCGCATCATCAGATCAGCCGCTCGTGCGCACGCATTCTCCACCGCACGTCGGCCAGGAGCACGTAGCTGCCACCCTGACGGACGAACACCGGTAGGAATCGGTTTGCGAACGCGACGACGAGGAAGAGTGATTCGAACAGCCACTGCCGCGTCGAACCCCATCGCATCCCTAACGCTTCCCGAAACACCGGTGCGAGGAAGCCGGCAGTCAGAAACTTGAGCAACGGGCGAAACGGCAGCCTCAGAATGGGATTGACCATCTTCAGCCCGAGCAGGTCGAGAAGGTAGGTTCGCACGGTGTCGTCGATGCTCACGGACCGGCACGCAGTGGTCCAGTAGTCGTCGAAGTCGGCGCGGGTCGCGGGCCACTGGTCCTCGGTGACTTGCAACGTCGTGCCGAGTGGCCAGGCCGACCGGTAGAACTGTTCCGCCTGGACCTCGGTCATCTCGCCGCGGAGTAGTTGGTAGGTATCCTCCAATCCGACGAACAGGCACGCGGCGACCCACATCTGCAACTGCCGGTCGAATGCGTTGTAGCGCACCGGACTACCGGGCTCCGACTTGACGAGCCGATGGGCGCCGTCGACCGCTGCCCGGAATGCGGTCCGGTCGTCGGGTGAGCCGAGTATCGCCACTGCAAGGTACTGGAACGTCGTTCGTGCCCGCTTCCACGGATGCTTGAGCAGGTTGCCAGAGTCGACCTTGCTCTCCACCACGCCGTGGCCGACCTGCGGCCTGGACAGCTGCATGACCACATTGGCGGCCCCGGCCGCGAAGGCCCAGAAGTCCATCGCGTCGGCCGCGGTCACGTCGTCGTCACTCCAGCGCGCCGTGCGCCTGTGTACGGTGATTCGACAGTCGCGCAACGACATTGGTGCAATCGCCGACTCTTCGCCGTCCGGATTCACGCCGCGCAGCCGTTCGTCAGCAACAGGACGGGCCAGGAGAGCACCGCCCCAAGCAGCGTCAGGACCAGCTCCAACCCGTGCAGGCCGTCGAACCGATCCGTGTTGGCCGCCGACCACGCGACGCCCAGCGCCAGGTAGGGCACACCGAGGATGATCCCGGTCCCCAGCCACTCGGCGATCGTCATCTTGACGTCCAACAGCTTTTGAAGCGCCGTGAGCATGTGCGATTGCGCTCCTCCCCAGCGGTGTCGGTGGCACGCCGTGACCCCGACCGGTCATGTTAATGGCTATTCCGGAGCGCGAGACGTGTTTGGCCCAAGCGGATGGTGCGCGATGGAAGAACTCGAACTCCGTTGGCGGCAGGCGATTTGCTAGAAACCGGTCGAGATGAGTAGCGAACGGCCCCGACACCACACGGATGTCGGGGCCGTCCTGCGTGCAACCTCAGTAGCGGTAGTGCTCCGGCTTGTACGGGCCGTCGACGTCGACGCCGATGTACTCGGCCTGCTCCTTGGTCAGCCTGGTCAGCGAGCCACCGAGCGCCTCGACGTGGATCTTGGCGACCTTCTCGTCGAGGTGCTTGGCGAGCCGGTAGACCTCGTTGTCGTACTCGTCGTTCTTGGTCCACAGCTCGATCTGCGCGATCACCTGGTTGGAGAAGCTGTTGCTCATCACGAACGACGGGTGGCCGGTTGCGTTGCCCAGGTTCAGCAGCCGACCCTCGGACAGCACGATGATCGAGTGGCCGTCGGGGAAGACGAACTCGTCGACCTGCGGCTTGATGTTGATCCGGCGGATGTCGCCGTCGCGCTCGAGCCGAGCCATCTCGATCTCGTCGTCGAAGTGACCGATGTTGCCGAGGATCGCCTGGTGCTTCATCGACCGCATGTGCTCGAGGGTGATGATGCCCTGGTTGCCGGTGGCGGTGATGACGATGTCCGCCCAGCCGATGGCCTCCTCGACCGTCTTGACCTCGAAGCCGTCCATCAGCGCCTGCAGCGCGTTGATCGGGTCGATCTCGGTGACCGCGACGCGGGCGCCCTGCGCCTTGAGCGCCTCGGCGCAGCCCTTGCCGACGTCGCCGTAGCCGCAGACCAGCGCGGCCTTGCCGCCGATCAGCACGTCGGTTCCGCGGTTGATGCCGTCGATCAGCGAGTGGCGGGTGCCGTACTTGTTGTCGAACTTGCTCTTGGTGACCGAGTCGTTGACGTTGATGGCCGGGAACGCCAGCTCACCCGCCGCGGCGAACTGGTAGAGCCGCAGCACGCCCGTGGTGGTCTCCTCGGTGACGCCCTTGACCGACTCCGCGATCTTGGTCCACTTGTCCTTCTCGGTTTCGAAGCGCTTGCGGACCAGCGCCAGGAACACCTTCCACTCGGCCGAGTCGTCGTCCTCGCCGGGAGGAACCACGCCGGCCTTCTCGTACTGCGCCCCGCGCAGCACCAGCATGGTGGCGTCACCGCCGTCGTCGAGGATCATGTTGGCTGGCGCGCCCTCCCAGGTGAGCATCTGCTCGGCGGCCCACCAGTACTCCTCGAGCGTCTCGCCCTTCCACGCGAACACCGGGGTGCCCTTGGGCTCCTCGACAGTTCCATGCGGGCCGACGACGACCGCTGCGGCGGCGTGGTCCTGGGTGGAGAAGATGTTGCAGGACGCCCAGCGAACTTCGGCACCGAGGGCCACCAAGGTCTCGATGAGCACGGCCGTCTGGATCGTCATGTGCAGCGATCCGGAGACGCGCGCACCCTTCAGCGGCAGCACGTCGGAGTACTCGCGGCGAAGCGCCATCAGGCCGGGCATCTCGTGCTCGGCCAGCCGGATCTCCTTGCGGCCGAACTCGGCCAGGCCCAGGTCGGCGACCTTGAAGTCGATTCCGTTGCGGACGTCGGCGGTCAGTTCCGGTGCAGTCATGTAGAGCCCCTATTTCATTCGACATTGCGTTCGAGCACACAGATGTGCAGTAGCGACATCCATGCAGACACCCTCAGCCTGCGGGCTCGCGGGACAGGCGCTTCGGCGCTCTGCCAGCTAAGGGGTATCTATGACACCGTAGCGTTCGGCGAACGGCGTCATCAATCGGGCTAGGTCTCTGGCCACGTCGTGGTCGGCCTCGGGCGGCATCGACACATAGCTCATCGCGAGGCGGACGATGGCTCGGGCCAGCACGCCCGCGTCTTCTTCGCTGGCCCGCACCCAGCTGTCCATGAACGTCGACGTCAGCCGCTGCGAACACCGGGAGATGATCGGCGCGCTGTCGGTGGTGATGATCTGCAGCAGATCGGGCTTGGCGGCGCCGGTCAGCAACGAGACGACCAGCGGGTCGGAGGCCGAGTCGAGGAAGAACGCCCGGAACCCCTCGAGGAAGGCCTCGTAGATGTTGCCGACGTTGGCGTTGATCGAAAACTCCACCGCGTCGACCAGTCGATCGGCCAGTCGCAGGGCATACCCCTCGGCGAGGCCTTGGCGCGACCCGAACTCGTTGTAGATGGTCTGCCTGCTGATGCCTGCGGCCTTCGCGACATCGGACAGGGTGATCGCCGACCAGTCGCGGCTCAGCAGAAGGTCGCGCATCCCGTCGAGGATCGAGTCGTGCAGCAGCACCCGCGACGCCTCGGCGTAAGGCACGCGCGGTGGGGTACGCCTGTACTCCCCTTGCTCCTCGCGTGCGCGGTCACGTGGTGCGCTCACACCCGCGACACTATCTTTTCCCGCTGCTGCGCTCGCCCAGGTCATGGTCACGTACGGGCTACCTCGATCATCTCGAAGTCCGATTTGGCCGCGCCGCAGTCGGGGCAGCTCCAGTCCTCGGGGATGTCGTCCCACCGGGTGCCCGGAGCGATGCCGTCCTCCGGCCACCCCTTCGCCTCGTCGTACTCGAATCCACACTGCACGCAGACGAACAGCTTGAATCGGTTGGTCTGCTCTTCGCGCAAGCGCTCACTACTCACGGGGATACTCCCAACGCTTCGAAATCGATCTTCTCGCGCACCGCGCAGTCCGGGCAGCACCAGTCGTCTGGGACGTGGTGCCACCCGGTGCCTGCCGGAAACCCTTCCCGCGGAGCGCCTTTCGCCTCGTCGTAGACGTAGTCACAACCCGGGCATCGGTACGCGCTCATCGGGCTGCCTCGTGCTCCTCGCGCGAGCGCTCGCTCGGTGCCGTACTTGGCGAGCACCCGCTCCCGCATCCGCGGATGAACGTTCACCCGGGTGATGTCGCCGTCGTAGTGCGCCATCACGCGGTGGTCCATCACCTTGCGCCACAGCGGCGGAAAGTAGGTGAGCCCGATCATCGAGGCGTACCCGCTGGGCAGGTTCGGCGAGCCCTCGATGCTGCGCAACGTCTGGTAACGACGCGTCGGGTTGGCGTGGTGATCGCTGTGGCGCTGCAGGTGGTACAGGAACAGGTTGGTCACCAGATGGTCGGAGTTCCAGCTGTGTTCGGGCGTGCAGCGCTCATAGCGTCCAGTCGCGGGCCTTCCTTCTCTTCGCGCAAGCGGCCATCGACCTTCTGCCGAAGCAGCCCGTAGTGCTCGAGATAGTTGACGGTTTCGAGCAAGGTGAAGCCGAACACCGCCGAGATCACGCACGTAGGGAAGCAGCGCGACGCCGAAGACCGCGATCAACGCGCCCCACCACACGACCGACATCACCCAGGCGTTCAACACGTCGTTGGATGGATGCCACACGCTCTTGTCGAGCCGGCGCAGCCGCTGGGCCTCGAGCCTCCAGGCGGAGCGCAGGCTGCCCCACACGCTGCGGGGCAGGAACTCCCAGAACGTCTCACCGAAGCGGGCCGACGCCGGGTCCTCAGGCGTCGCCACCCGGACGTGGTGGCCGCGGTTGTGCTCGATGTAGAAGTGCCCGTAACACGTCTGGGCCAGCGTGACCTTGCTCAGCCAGCGTTCGAGGGAGTCCTTCTTGTGCCCCATCTCGTGCGCGGTGTTGATGCCGACGCCGCCCATCATGCCCACCGACAGCGCCAGACCGACCTTGGCCGGCCAGCCGAGCGATCCGTCGAACCCGAGCCAGCTCAGGTCCGCGGCGGTGAACAGGTAGGCGCCCAAAACGACGGTCGCGTACTGGAACGGGATGAAGATGTAAGTGCAGTACCGGTAGTACTTGTCGTTCTCGAGCCGCTCCATCGCCTCATCGGGCGGGTTCTGTCCGTCGGCGCCGAAGCGACGGTCCAACAGCGGCAACACGACGTAGATCAGGATCGGGCCGATCCAGAAGGGCACCTGCGCCGCCGCGTGCCAGCCGAACTGGTTCAGCGCCCAGACGATCGGCAGCATCACCATCACTGCGGTGGGCGCGATCAGGCCAATCAGCCACAGGTATCGCTTCTTGTCGCGCCACTGTTCGACCGGAACCGCAGGGTTGTTCGGAGTCACGGTTGAGTCACCTCCATGTGAGTGTCGTCACCTTCTGAAGTTGACTATAGAACCAGTTTTGTCCGGTGTCTATACAAATCATCATACTTTGTAAAGTATCGACCGAGATTCTCACCCGTCTGTGTCAGTGGACGACACCTCAACAGAGCTGGGTGTCGAGCGTCACAATGAGTACCGTCCCGGTCATGGGCGAGCACGCCATAGTCATCGGTGCGAGCGTTGCGGGGCTGTGCGCGGCGCGGGTGCTGTCCGACCACTACGACCGCGTGACCATCTACGAGCGCGACGAACTCCCCGACGCGCCGGTGAACCGTTCCGCGGTCCCACAGGGTCGACATGTGCACCTTTTGATGGCGCGCGGCGCCGCTGAGTTCGACGGGCTGTTTCCCGGACTGCTCGACGACATGGTCGCCGCGGGCGTCCCCGTCTTGGAGAACCGGCCCGACTGCATCCATTTCGGTGCCGCGGGCCACGTGTTGGGAACGGCGACGACGTTGCGCGACGAATTCACCGCGTACATCCCAAGTCGGCCGCACCTCGAGTGGCAGATCCGCCGTCGTGCGCTGGCCATCGCCAACGTCGACCTCATCCGGCGGGGTGTCGCCGAACCCTGGTTCGACCCTGCGCAGGAGCGCGTGACGGGTGTCCTGCTCGCCGCGGCCGACGAGTCGAGCGCGGTGGGCGCCGACCTCGTGGTCGACGCCGCAGGGCGCGGCACCCGACTCCCGGTGTGGTTGGAGCAGTGGGGATACGGACGTCCACGCGAGGACACCGTCGACGTCGGCATCACGTACGCGACGCATCAGGTGCACATCCCCGAGGGCCTGCTCGTGGAGAAGATCGTCGTCGCGGGCGCGTCGCACGCGCAACCGCTCGGGCTCGGCATGCTGTTGTACGAGGACGGCAACTGGGGTCTGACGACGTTCGCCACCGGAGGGGTCGAGCCGCCGCAGAACTTCGCCGACATGTGTGACCTCGCGAACAAGATCCTGCCGGAGCACTTCGCGAGCGCCATCCGAGCGGGCACGCCGATCGGCGAAGTGGCGTTCCACAAGTACCCGACGAGCCGGTGGCGCCGCTACGACGCACTGCGCCGGTTTCCCGCAGGCATCGTCCCCTTCGGGGACGCGGTGGTCAGTTTCAACCCGACCTTCGGCCAGGGCATGACGATGACGGCGATCCAGGCGGGCAATCTGCGCACCGTGCTCGAGTCGGGCACACCCGACGTCGCCGGTCGACTCGCGAAGGCGACTGCGAAGACGACCTACCCGGTGTGGACGATGACCGCCATCGGCGACCTGGTGTTGCACGACGCGACCGGGCAGGTGCGGTGGTGGTACAAACCCGTCGGGAGCCTGTTCGATCAATTGCTCGGTGCAGCCGAGACGGATCCGGTGATCGCCGAGTGGTTCCTACGTCGGTTCAGTCTGTTGGACAGCCTCTACATGGTCCCGTCGGTGCGCTTGGTGGGCCGTGCGATTCGGCACAACATGCGGCTGTTCCTGGCCCAGAAGCGCAACGCCAACCGGCCCGCGCGCGGTCGAAATCGGGTTCCAAGTAAATGATCCGAGTCATTGCTCCTCGCGGCCCGCGGGCGATGCGCGCTAGATTCCGACGGTAGCGCGGAACAACTTGGTGGGTTGATCGGAGATCAGCCGGATCGGTCCGTCGTCGGCTGCGATCCACGCCGCCGCACCGCGCTCCAGCGTCAGCGCGCTTGCCTTGGCGTGGACCTGCGCCGAACCCTCTGTGCACAAGAGGATTTGCGGACCGTCGTGGCGGGCGGGTGCATCGACCTCGTGGCCCAGCATCTCACCCTCGAGGCTCAGCACCGACACCGCGAACTCTGGCGCGGGCGTGGCGTAGGCAAGCTCGAACCCGTCCGCGGCGACCTCAGGTCGGATCACCATGTCGTCGGTCGGCGTGAAGTCCAGCACGCGCAGCAGTTCGGGAACGTCCACGTGCTTGGGAGTCAATCCGCCGCGCAGCACGTTGTCGGAGTTGGCCATCACCTCGAAACCCACGCCATGCAGATACGCGTGCAAGTTTCCCGCCGGTAGGTAGATGCCCTCGCCCGGCGCCAGGCTGATCCGGTTGAGCAACATCGCTGCCAGTACACCCGCGTCGCTGGGATAGCGTTCGCCCAACTCCAGCGCCGTCTTCGACTCGGCGGCGAATTCCGATGCGCCCGAACGGAGATATGCGACCGCGCCGTCGAGTACCGCTGGGACCAGCACGTCGAGGTCGGACTGAGGTGCGGCGATCCAAGTGGTGAACAGAGCGCGCAGTCCATCCCCGTCCGCCTGCCCGGACAACAGGCCGATGAACGGGTCGAGGTCGGAGACGGCGAGTGCCCGCAGGAACGCGATGGTGCGGTCGACGGGCCGGAATCCGGCCAGCGCCTCGAACGGAGCGATCGCGACGATCAACTCCGGCTTGTGGCTGCGGTCACGGTAGTTGCGCGTCGGCGCCGACACCGAGAGGCCGAGTTTCTCCTCGCGAGCGAATCCCTCCAGAGCCTGCTCCGCACTCGGATGCGCCTGCAGTGACAGCGGCTCGTCGGCGGCAAGGACCTTGGCGAGGAACGGAAGCGCGTCGCCGAATCGTTCGCGGGTGGCCATGCCGAGCTGGCCCTCCGGGTCCGCCTTGATGACGTCGAGCAGGGACCGCTCCCCCGCGTCCGTTTCCAACCAGGCAGGATCGCCCGGGTGGGCGCCCAGCCACAATTCAGCTTCGGGATGCGCTGTGGGACTTGGCCTTCCAGTAAAGTCGGCGATAGCCGTGTGTGACCCCCAGGCATAAGTCCGCACCGCGCCGCGTAGCAGATCCACTCGTCTAACCCCGTACCAGTCTCAGATACACCGCAGTCATCTCCAACCGCACTGCCAGCAATGCCAGCTGTTGTTCCGGACGGCCACCGGGTGTCGGCGCCGCGACGTCGGGCACGTCCTCGGCGCTGATCACGTCGATGTCGTCGAACCCGCTCAACCTAGTGGCGAGTGCAGGTCGCTCGTCACCGATGGTCAAGACGACGGTACGCACGCGTACCAGGCAGCGGGCCGTCCAGCTCCTCGTCGTGGAACAGCGTCGTCTCGTAATCTGTTGCCCTACCTGCCATTCCGCCTTGTATCGCCACGAGCGCATCAGACAGACCGACCGCCGTCGTGGCCTGATGGCCGACACGCAGCATGACCGTCGCGCTGTGGCGGGCCAACGCGAGTGTCGCCGCGTTGTCGCCGGCCAGGACGACCTGGTGGCCGGCCATGCGGTCGGCGAGCGCCTTGGCGGGGTTGGTGAACAACTCACGACCCGCGCTGTTGCGCAGCGCCTCCGCGTCGAGGTCGTCGGCCAGTCCGGACATGTCGACCTGCATGCCGGGGTCGACGACGTGCAACGTGGCCAACCCAGCGGCCAAGTATCGAGTCAGGCCGAAGTCGGCGGGCACCTCTACCCGTGGGCCCAGCATCACCGCCCGGGCGGCAGCGGCCTCCCGCAGCGGACCCTCTTCGGGGGCCACGACCACGACCCGCGCACCGCGCCGAATACCCGTGGCGGCGGCGGCCACCAGAGCTGGGTCAGCGGGATCGTCACCCGCCACGACGAGCACGTCCAGCGCGCCGATCCACGGCGGCGCCTCGGATGCGACGACGAACGGCGCCGCCATCGACCCGCCCAACGCTGCCGCGAGCATGGACCCGGCCACCTCGGCCGCGCCTCGGGTGGCCACCCAGCTCACCGTGCGGGGCGGGTGATCCGACCGCAACTGGTCGAGCACGCCCTCATCCAGCGCCGCCGCGGTGGCGCGCATCTGCGCACCGGCCATCGAGGCCGCTCGCAACAGCGCTTCACGATCGGCGTTGAGGAGACCCTCTGCATCGTCGAGATCGACGACGTCGAGCTGAGAACGGGAGTCGGAGTTCACGTCGCAGGCCCACTGCGCGAAGCGATCTGGGCAGCGACGTGTCCGACGATCTCGTCGACTTCGTCGGTGCTGCGCGCCTCGACGTTCAGCCGCAACAATGGCTCCGTGTTGGACGTCCGCAGGTTGAACCAGGTGCCGTCACCGAGGTCCACGGTGACTCCGTCGAGGTGGTCGATGGAGTGAATGCGGTCGCTGAACGACTTCAGCACGGCGTCCACGCATGCGGCCGCATCGGAAACAGTGAAGTTGAGCTCGCCCGACGCCTCGTAGCGCTGATAATCGGCCATCAACGCCGACAGCGGCCGGTCCTGTTCACCCAGCGCGGCGAGTACGTGCAGCGCGGCGAGCATTCCGGAGTCGGCGCCCCAGAAGTCGCGGAAGTAGTAGTGCGCGGAGTGCTCGCCACCGAAGATCGCCCCGGTGTCGGCCATCAAGCCCTTGATGTAGGAGTGCCCGACGCGGGAACGCACGGCCGTGCCACCGCGCTCGGCGATCAACTCGGGCACCGCGCGTGACGTGATCAGGTTGTGAATGACGGTGGCCCCGATCTCACGGCCGAGTTCGCGTCCGGCAACCAGGGCCGTCACCGCAGACGGCGAAACGGGACGACCGAGTTCGTCGACGACGAAGCAGCGGTCGGCGTCACCGTCGAACGCGAGCCCGATGTCGGCTCCGGTCGCGACGACGTGCGCTTGCAGGTCGACCAGGTTCGCGGGGTCGAGCGGATTGGCCTCGTGGTTGGGGAACGTGCCGTCGAGCTCGAAGTAGAGCGGCAACAACGTGATCGACGGGATGCCGCCCAGCACGGCTGGTGTGGTGTGGCCACCCATCCCGTTGCCCGCGTCGACCGCTACCCGCAGCGGCCGGATCTCGGAGATGTCGACGAGCGACCGCAGAAACTCGCCATAGTCGGCGAGCACGTCTCGGTCGGCAATGGACCCCGCCGGCCCGTCATGGGCGGGCACGCCGGCGATGACCTCATCGCTGATGGTGCTCAGCCCCGTGTCCTTGCCGACGGGCTTGGCGCCCGCCCGGCACAGCTTGATGCCGTTGTAGGCGGCCGGATTGTGGCTCGCGGTGAACATCGCACCCGGACAGTCGAGTAGACCCGAGGCGAAATACAGCTGATCGGTCGACGCGAGCCCGATCCTGGTTACGTCGAGCCCCTGAGCCATCACGCCGTCCGCGAACGCCGCCGCCAACGAGGGCGAACTGGCCCGCATGTCGTAGCCGATCACCGCGTGCGCGGCGCCCTCGCCGCGCACCAGCCGCGCGAAAGCGCCTCCGACATCGAAGACGAACTGCTCGTCTATCTCGTCGCCGACCAACCCCCGCACGTCATAAGCCTTGATGACACGGTTGACAGCCGAAGCGGGCCGAGACATAGATCTCCTCGTGGGGCGGACTATTCACCGCCAGCCTATCGGCTCGCGAATTACCCCGCCGACGGTCATACCGCCTTAACGAGATTCCATCGCCCAACTAATCGATCGGGTCTGGCAAAACGCGTAGGTGTCCACGTCGTCGACCGTTGTGCTCGGAGCACCGGGCCGGTGGCGCCATCAACGCGCCTCCCGTCGGATCCGAGAATCCTGCGACGACACCGCCCGTCGGGGCGGCTTCGGTTCGACCTTCACGCACCGCGTCGGCCAGCGCCACCAGATCGTCGTCGTCAAGGTGCGACGGCAACGGTGCGGCATGACGGACGAGCTCCCAACCGCGCGGCGCCGTGATTCGGCCGGCGTGTAGCACGCAAAGGTCCCACGAGTGTGGCTCCGAAGCGGTGGCCAGCGGGCCGACGACAGCCGTCGAGTCGGAGTACACGAAGGTCAGCGTCGCCACGGCATAGTGCGGGCACCCGGGCCGGCAGCAGCGACGGGGAACGTTCACGGACGTGAGGCTATCGCGACGAAACCCCGCGGGCCGACGGACACGCGCAGCCACGGGCGCCCCGATCTCCAACCGTTACCAATGGCTGCAACGGCAAGCCGTTGATGTCGGCCACGACGGCCAACCGTTAATATCGGCCGATGTCCGATCCGCGTTCACGCCGCGGCCGGGAGATGCGGGGCCCACTGCTCCCCCCGACCGTGCCGGGGTGGCGCAGCAGGGCGGAGCGGTTCGACATGGCGGTGCTCGAGGCCTACGAACCCATCGAACGACGGTGGGCCGAGCGCGTCTCCGCCTTGGACGTCGCCGTCGACGAGATTCCGCGGATCGCACCGAAGGACCCCGACACCGTGCAGTGGCCGCCGGAGGTAATCGCCGACGGACCCATCGCGTTGGCGCGGCTGATACAGGCCGGCGTGGATGTGCGGGGAAATGCCACTCGTGCGCGAATCGTCTTGTTCCGCAAGCCAATCGAGCGACGGGCGAAGGACACCATCGATTTGGGTGACCTCTTGCACGAGATCCTGGTGGCGCAGGTTGCCACCTACTTGGGCGTGGAACCCTCTGTCATCGACCCGACGATCGACGACGAGTAGCGCGAAGCGCATCGGGCTTGCGATGAGCGCTTGAGCGAAGAGCGTCAGATGATGCCGCGCTTGAGGCGGCGGCGCTCACGTTCGGAGAGTCCGCCCCAGATCCCGAACCGCTCGTCGTTGGCCAGCGCGTACTCGAGGCACTTGTCGCGTACCTCGCAGCCCATGCAGATGCGCTTGGCCTCGCGGGTCGAGCCGCCCTTCTCGGGGAAGAACGCCTCGGGATCGGTTTGTGCGCACAGCGCGTTCTCCTGCCACTGATCGTCTTCGTCAGTCGCCGGAGCGACGTCGAGGGGATCTGGCACCAAGCTCAATTGGGGCCGTGTGATCGGGGTGAACTGTGCCGGTCCGGTATTGGTGTGCGGGGTGCTGCCTACTGAGCCGAGCATCCGACTGTCGAATCGGACGACACTATCGAAATCGACGTGCTCATAAGACATTTTCCGCCTCCTCACCTGGTTTCGTAGTTCCCTATGTCGAGCCACACCAGTAACAGTGGCCACTTCAATTCGAACAAGTGATCGAATCTCGGTCTGCGACACCGGAACCGGCCGGCCAACCGGGAAATGACACTGATGTGATTAGACACGGGTTATCTGCACCGGTCAAGCGCTAGAACGGAATTTCATACCATCCCGTGACCAAATCACGGCGCGTCGGTTACCTGGCGTGTCGCTCACAGGCGCCCACGGTGGTCCCGAACGCAGGGTTGAGGGCCTAGTCTCGGTCGATGTGAAGGTCACCGTTCTGGTCGGCGGCGTCGGCGGCGCCCGATTCCTGCTTGGCGTCCAGCAGTACCTCGGCCTCGGTCAGTTCTCCGGAAGTGCCACCAGCTCCGACGACGACCACGAGGTGACTGCGATCGTCAATGTCGGTGACGACGCCTGGATGCACGGCGTGCGAATCTGTCCGGATCTCGACACCTGTATGTACACGTTAGGTGGAGGTATAGACCCGGAACGGGGCTGGGGCCACAAGGACGAAACCTGGCACGCCAAGGAGGAACTCGCCGCTTACGGCGTGCAGCCCGACTGGTTCGGACTCGGCGACCGCGACCTGGCCACCCACCTGGTCCGCAGCCAGATGCTGCGCGCGGGTTACCCGCTGTCTCAGGTGACCGAGGCGCTGTGCGACCGCTGGAGGCCAGGCGCCCGCCTGCTCCCAGCGAGTGATGACCGGTGTGAAACACACGTCGTCGTCACCGATCCAGACCGAGCGGGACGTGAAGACGAGCGCAGGGCCATCCACTTTCAGGAGTGGTGGGTGCGCTACCGGGCCCAAATCCCCACCCATGGCTTCGCTTTCGTCGGATCGGAACAGGCGACGGCAGGCCCCGGCGTGGCGGAGGCCATTGCCGGGGCCGACGTGGTGTTCCTGGCCCCGTCCAACCCGGTGGTCAGCATCGGTGCGATCCTCGCCGTGCCGGGCATCCGCGGCGCGCTCCGCTCGACGCAGGCGCCGATCGTCGGCTATTCGCCCATCGTCTCGGGAAAGGCGTTGCGCGGGATGGCCGATGAGTGCCTTGCGGTGATCGGTGTGGAGACCACGTCAGCGGCGGTGGGGGGCCACTTTGGCGCCCGCTCCGGCGTCGGCATCCTCGACGGTTGGCTCATTGACGAGAAGGATGACGCCGCGATCGACGGCATCGAGGTGCGTTCGATCCCACTGCTGATGACCGACCCGAAGGCCACCGCCGAGATGGTGCGGGCCGGTATTCAGCTGGCGGGTCTGCCGGGCGACGGCCGGTGACCACCGAACACGGTACGGCGGCCGCCGTCGAGATCCTGCCGGTGACAGGACTTCCCGAGTTCCTGCCGGGCGATGACGTGGCGGCGGCGATCGCCGAGGCTGCCCCGTGGCTTCGGCACGACGACGTCGTGGTGGTCACCAGCAAGGTGGTCTCGAAGTCCGAAGGTCGCATCGTCACAGCACCGACGGATCCCGAAGAGCGGGATGCATTGCGGCGCAAGTTGATCGACCAAGAAGCCGTCCGGGTGCTGGCCCGCAAGGGTCGAACATTGATCACCGAGAACGCGATCGGGCTGGTGCAGGCGGCTGCCGGGGTCGACGGCTCGAACGTCGACGCGGCCCAACTCGCCCTGCTTCCAGTCGATCCCGATGGCAGCGCGGCCGCGTTGCGTGAACGGCTGCGTGAACTCTGCAACGTCACCGTCGGAGTGGTGATCACCGACACGATGGGGCGGGCCTGGCGCAACGGCCAAACCGACGCCGCAATCGGCGCCGCGGGGCTGTCCGTACTGCACGGCTACGCCGGTGCCGAGGATCGGCACGGAAACGAACTGCTGGTGACCGAGGTCGCCGTCGCCGACGAGATCGCCGCAGCGGCCGACCTGGTGAAGGGCAAGCTGACCGGCATCCCGGTGGCGGTGGTGCGCGGTCTGCGGCTGCGCGACGACGGGACCAACGGCCGCACCCTCGTCCGTGCGGGCGAGGAGGACCTCTTCTGGCTGGGAACCGAGGAGGCCCTCGCTCTCGGCAGGAGCCAGGCGCAGCTGTTGCGCCGGTCGGTCCGCGCGTTCGCCCCGGACCCGGTCGATCCCACCGTGGTAGAGGCGGCCGTCGGGGAGGCGTTGACCGCGCCGGCCCCGCACCACACCAGGCCGGTGCGGTTCGTGTGGATTCGGGATGGCGCCGTGCGGCGCTCGCTGCTGGACCGGATGAAGGAACAGTGGCGCATCGACCTGACGGGCGACGGGCGACCCGTCGACTCCGTCGAACGTCGCGTCGCCCGCGGGCAGATCCTCTACGACGCGCCCGAACTCGTCATCCCGTTCATGGTTCCCGACGGCGCGCATTCCTACCCCGACGCGGCGCGTACTGCCTCCGAGCACACCATGTTCACCGTGGCGGTCGGTGCCGCCGTGCAAGCGCTGCTGGTGGCGCTTGCGGTGCGCGGGGTCGGTAGCTGCTGGATCGGGTCGACGATCTTCGCTGCCGAGCTGGTCCGCGACGAACTCGACCTGCCCGCGGACTGGGAACCGCTCGGTGCCATCGCGATCGGCCATCCCGCCGAGCCCTCCGCCCCGCGTGGTCCGGTGCCGACCGACGAGCTCCTGATAACGCGGTGATGAGCGCTTGCGCGAAGAACAAAGGGCAGCGAGTGAGCGCTTGCGCGAAGAACAAAGGGCAGCGAGTGAGCGCTTGCGCGAAGAACAAGGCAGCGAGTGAGCGCTTGCGCGAAGAACGAAGAGACATGAGCAGCCTGTATCAATCGGTGGTCGACACACTGACGTCGTGGCAGCCGACCGACCCCGCGCACGACGCGGTGCGCCACGCCGTGCTCGCCTTCGTGCTCGCCCGCCCCGACGCGAGTCAGCGCGCCTGCGTGCCCGGACACGTGACTGCTTCGGCCCTGGTGCTCGACCACACCGGACGCAACGCATTGCTGACGCTGCACCCGCGGTTGGGCCGATGGGTTCAGCTGGGCGGCCACTGCGAGGACACCGATGCCGACATCGTCGCCGCCGCACTGCGCGAGGCAACGGAGGAATCTGGCATCGACGGGCTGAGCATCGACCCAGACATGGCTGCCCTCCATGTCCACCCCGTGACATGCTCGCTGGGCGTCCCGACGCGGCACCTCGACATGCAGTTCGTCGCGCATGCCCCGGCAGATGCGGAGATCACGTGCAGCGACGAATCATTGGACCTGCGCTGGTGGCCCCTCGGCGAATTCCCAAGTGGCGCCGACTACGGTCTCACCCAGTTGGCGAAGGCCGCTCAGACGTCCGTCGAGTAGCGGATGCCACCGTCGGGGATGGACACTCCGGGCCATACCCTGGCGCCGCGCAGCAACTCGCAGCGCGCACCGATGTGCGCGCCGTCGCCGATCACCCCGTCGCGGATCAGCGCCCGCGGACCTATCCGGGCCCCGAACCCGATGATGGAACGTTCGATGACGGCGCCGGCCTCGATGCGGGCACCGTCGAAGATCACCGCGCCGTCCAGACGTGCGCCGGGCCCGATCTCGGCGCCGCGGCCGACGACCGTTCCGCCGATCAGCAGCGCTCCCGGTGCGACTGCGGCCCCGTCGTGCACCAACTCCTCGCCGCGGTGCCCCTTCAGCGCGGGCGATGGCGCGATGCCGCGCACGAGGTCGGACGAGCCACGCACGAAGTCCTCCGGCGTACCCATGTCGCGCCAGTAGGTGGCGTCGACGTACCCGCACACCTTCAGGCCGTCGGACAGCAGAGCCGGGAACACCTCGCGTTCCACGGAGACCTCACGCCCCGTCGGGATCCGGTCGATTACCTCACGCTGGAACACGTAGCATCCCGCATTGATCTGATCGGTCGGCGGATCCTGCGTCTTCTCCAGGAACGCCGTCACCACACCATCGGAATCGGTTGGCACACAACCGAATGCGCGAGGATCGCCCACCCGAACCAGGTGCAGCGTGACGTCGGCTTGGCGGTCGGCGTGGCTGGCCAGAAGGGCACCGAGGTCACACCCCGAAAGGACGTCACCGTTGAACACCATCGCTGTGCCATACCGCAACTTGGGCGCCACGTTCGCGATGCCGCCACCGGTGCCACGCGGCTCCGGCTCGAAGACGTATTCGATCTCCAGCCCCAGCTTGGAGCCGTCCCCGAACTCGTCTTCGAACACCGCGGCCTTGTAGGACGTGCCCAGCACGACGTGTTGGATGCCCGCTGCGGCGATACGTGACAGCAGGTGAGTGAGGAAGGGCAGGCCCGCGGTCGGCAGCATGGGCTTGGGCGCCGACAAGGTGAGCGGACGCAAGCGCGTCCCCTGTCCACCGACGAGGATGATGGCGTCGACTTCCGCCGGGTTCACCGGACTACCCACATTCGTCCCACAGCCGCCCTTTCGCTAGCTTCCGCCGAGAGTGCCCGACGACAAGGCCCGCGCGCACCGCGAGGGCGGATTTGATCGCCCACCGAAGTGGTGCCTGCCACCAGCCCGAGTGACGATCTGCGAGGAAAGTGTAGGTGCTGGTGTGATGGGCCGCTAGGTTGCGGGCCGGGTCCCGCCCGGTGGCGTGTCCCTTGTCATGCAGGATCTCCGCGGTCGGCACGTAGACGTTCTGCCACCCGGCGCGGAGGAGCCGGTCACCCAGGTCGACGTCCTCCATGTACATGAAGTAACGCTCGTCGAAGCCTTGGATCTCGTCGAACGCTGCCTTGCGCAGGAGCAGGCACGAGCCCGACAGCCATCCGACGGGGCGTTCGCTGGGCTCGATTCGATCCTGGCGGTAGGCCGCCGTCCAGGGGTTGGACTTCCACAGCGGGCCGACGACCGCGTGCATGCTGCCGCGGACGAGGCTCGGCTGATGCCGGGCCGACGGATAGATGGAGCCGTCGGGGTCGCGGATCAGCGGGCCGAGCGCACCGGCCTCTGGCCATCGTTGCGCAGCTTCCAGTAGCGCGTCGATACTGCCAGGTCCCCATTGCACGTCGGGGTTGGCGACGATGAAGAATTCGGCGTCGGCATCGCCGAGGTACTCGAAGACCGCGCGATTGACCGCGGTCCCGTAGCCGAGGTTGGCACCGGTGCGCACCAGTCGAGCGTTGGAGTAGCACTCCACGGCCTCTTCGGGTGCGCCGTCGGTGGACCCGTTGTCCGCCATGACCACCCGCACCGGCCGGTCGGTGGCATGGGGCAGCGAAGCGAGGAAGCGGCCGAGGTGCGGACCCGGTGAGTACGTAACCGTCACCACCGTCAATTCTTCGCTCACGGCGTAGAGGGTAACGGGCCGCCTGGTCCACTCCCCGGGTCACTTTGCTGTCCCCCGCGAGCGGGAGTTACCCGCCTCCCTCCGGCGGCGAGCGCGGCGGCCAACGCCTCGCGCCACGGTCGCAGCGGCGTGAGCCCCGCTTCGATCGACTTGCGTCCGGACAGCGCGGAGTACGCGGGCCGTGGCGCGGGACGCGGATGCCGGTCGGTGCCGACGGGCCGGACACGCTCGGGATCGGCGCCGAGCAACTCGAACACGGCCTTGGCCTGCTCGTACCGGCTGGCCTCGCCGGCGTTGGCGGCGTGCAGGACGGGCTCCGAGATGACTCCGGCGGCCACTTCGAGCAATGCCTGCGCCAGGTCACCGACGTACGTCGGGCCGCCGACCTGGTCCGCCACGACGTCTACGTCGTCGTCCCCCGCGGCCTTGTTGCCGATGGCCGCGACGAAGTCTGCCGCACCCCCGAAGATCCACGACGTCCGCACCACGTGTGCGTCGGGCATGGCGGCCAGCACGTTGAACTCCCCCGCCAACTTGGTGCGCCCGTAGACGCTGAGCGGGTCCGTCTCGTCGTCGATCTCGTAGGGTCGCGGCTCGCCATCGGCGAACCGGCCGCTGAACACGTAGTCGGTGGAGACGTGGATCAACCGAGCGCCGGCCCGGGCACAGGCGTGCGCGACGTTCTCGGCGCCCGTGGCGTTCACGGCGTACGCCCGGGCTTCGTCGCGTTCGGCCTCGTCCACCTTGGTATAGGCGGCACAGTTGATCACGACGTCGTCGGCGCGAACGTGGCGCTCGATCGCGAGGGGGTCGGTGATGTCGCAGTCGGCTGAGGTGAGCGCGAGCACGTCGCGGCCGGGCGCGGCAGCAACGAGCGTGCGACCGAGCAGCCCGCCTGCGCCGGTGATCACGAGTCGGTCAGACATGCTCGAGAGTCTGGCACGCCGCCCGTCGCTACCCGATCTGTGGCCCGCTCGCCAGTAGCCTGGGCTGATGCACGGTCGTCTCACCCGCACCGTCGCCGTCGTCGCGGCGTCGATCGTCGTCATCGGGACGGGGGTGGCATGGGGCAAGATCCGGTCGTTCGAATCGGGGATCAACCACGTCAGCTCGTTGGCGCTCGGCGAGGGCGGCGAGGATGGGGCCATCGATATCCTGCTGGTGGGGATGGACAGCCGCACCGATGCCCACGGCAATCCGCTGTCCGCCGAAGAACTGGCGACGCTGCGCGCCGGCGACGACGTGTCGACCAACACGGACACGATCATCCTGGTTCGCATCCCCAACAACGGGAAGTCCGCGACCGCCATCTCCATCCCCCGCGATTCCTACGTCAACGCGCCGGGGTTCGGCAAGACGAAGATCAACGGCGTCTACGGCGCGGTTCATCTGGAGAGGTTGAAGAAGCTCGTCGAGGATCAGGGTGAGGACCCGGCGAAGGCCGAGCCAGAGGCTATGGAGGCCGGCCGGGAGGCCCTCATCAAGACGGTCGCCAGCCTCACCGGCGTGACGGTCGACCACTACGCCGAGATCGGCCTGCTCGGGTTCTCCTTGATCACCGATGCCCTCGGCGGCGTCGACGTTTGTTTGAAAGATGCAGTCTACGAACCACTTTCGGGTGCCGACTTCCCGGCCGGTTGGCAAAAGCTCGACGGTCCACAGGCCCTGAGCTTCGTGCGGCAACGGCACGACCTTCCGCGCGGCGACCTCGACCGCGTGACCCGGCAGCAGGCGGTGATGGCCGCACTGGCCCACCAGGTCATCTCGGGCAAGACGCTATCCAGCCCGGCCACCCTCAACCGGCTTCAGGACGCGGTCCAGCGCTCGGTGGTGCTGTCTGACGGGTGGGACATCATGGACTTCGTCACGCAGCTGGAGAAGCTGGCGGCAGGCAACGTGGCGTTCGCCACCATTCCCGTCCTGCGGGAGGACGGCTGGAGCGACGACGGGATGCAGAGCGTGGTCCGCGTCGACGAGTCCGCGGTAAAGGAGTGGGTTGCCGGCCTGCTGAAGGACCAGGACGAGGGCAAGACCGAGGTGATCGCGTACTCACCGGACAAGACCACCGTCGAGGTCGCCAACGCCACCGACATCAACGGCCTCGCGGCCGCGGTCCTACAAGTGCTGACCGACAAGGGTTTCGCCCCCGGCACCACCGGCAACTACGAGGGCGGCCCGGTGACCGCCAGCCAGGTGCAAGCCGCCAAGGCCGATGACCTTGGCGCCCAGGCGATTTCCAAGGACCTCGGCGGACTCCCCATCGTCGAGGACGCGTCGGTGGCGCCGGACTCGGTGCGGGTCGTGTTGGCAGGCGACTACGTCGGCCCCGGCTCGGGCCTGGAAGGCAGCGATCCGACGCTGGCCACCGCCGACCCGGTCACCGCCGAATCGACCGAAACCGCGCCACCGCCCTCGCCGGTCATCACCGCCGGTTCCGACGACCCGGAGTGCGTCAGCTAGTCGTGACGGCTTGGCTTCACGGATCGGGAGCCACTCTCAGCCGAGGATAGGATCGTTGGGAACTCCGTGGCCGGTCGTTCGACACACAATCTGGAGGGATGGCCAGGATGCGGTTGCTCTTTGCGCTGTCACTATCGGTCTTCGTGGGCGTGACGAGCGCGGGCTGCAGTGCGCCAGCGCCCGCACCGAGCAGTTCGGTGAGTAGTTCGTCCGGAATCGATCTGAAGCCGGATACCACCGGAGCCGGACAGTCGCCGGGGGCGCTGTTCTCGGCGACGTCGCTTCCGACGATCGACAGGCGCTTGAAGTCGGAGACGTCGCTGGCGGCGCAGATCGCGTACACCTCGAAATCGGGCATCACCGGCGAGCTCACCGAGGTCACGGGGACCGTCTTCGTGCCAGCCGGTACGGCGCCACAGGGCGGTTGGCCGATCGTGGTGTACGCCCACTCGACGACCGGTATCACGGCCGACTGCGCACCCTCGCTGTCGTCGACCCTGCTGGGATTCTCGCTCGAGATATCGACCATCCTCTCGGCCGGTTACCTGGTCGTCGCACCCGACTACCAGGGGCTCGGACTGGACCGCACCTATCACCCGTATTTGGACGCGAAGACGGTGGGCTACAACGTCATCGATGCCGTGCGCGCCGCACGCAAGCTCGTTCCCGACGCCTCGGCGCGCTGGACGGCCGCCGGTCAATCCCAGGGCGGACAAGCGGCGTGGGCGGCCAACGAGTTGGCCGCGACCTACGGGAGCGAGCTCACCTTGCTGGGCACCGTCAGCATCGCACCAGCGACCGACGTGACCGGATACGTCGACATGGCCGAAGCGGGCACTCTCTCGAGAGAGCAGCTGGGGACTTTTCAGATGATCCTCGCGGCGCTCAAGGCCGAACGACCCAACCTCGAGCTCGACGACTACCGCCGAGGCGTCGTCAAGGACCAGTGGGCGGTGTTGTCGTCGTGCCAGGCGTCGGTCAAAGCCGAACGTAACGCGGTCATCGCCCGAATCAGCGCCGACGACCTGCGGCCCAGCAGTCCCGAGGCGGCCGCAGCCCTTCGGGGCTACCTCGACGACATGAGCGTGCCGAAGACCCAGGCTTCCGCACCGATGCTGGTGTGGTACGGCGGCAAAGACATCAACCAGCTCGCGGGCTGGACCGAGCGCGCGCTCGCCAGGGCTTGCGAAATGGGTGATGTCATCGAGATACGGTTCGACCCGAACATGGCACACAGCGACGTCGCCGTGCCCGACGCGATCAAATGGATCAACGGCCGCTTCGCGAACGCTCCCGTGCCGAACGACTGTCCGTCATTCCAACCGCGGTCTGGCTAGATCGAATGCTCAGCCGATCCCGTTGGCGCGGGGCGTGTTCGCGGTCCGTCCGAGCGCGGCGTCCAGCCGGTCGAGGTATTCGTCGATGTCGGGGATCGCAGACTCCGCCGCGTACATGCTGATGGCGACGGTGTCGCCGATGCCGTGCACGCCGTGGGTCAGGCCGCACATCGGATTGTGTGCGGAGTAGCTCGCGGTGAGGAACACGCGACCGCCGTCCAACTCGAGGTCGGCACGACCCCGGTTCATGCTCGTCACGTTCGTGTGAGCGGGAACCTTCTCGAACCGTTTGTTCTCGTTGATCAATCTGATCCCCACCCGGCGTACGGACGGGGGTATGGCAGCGAAGGCACGATCCTTCGCGGCGAAGGAGGGATGTAACCGTTCACGCCGCCGCAGGTCGAGCTCCGCCTCGATCAGCGACAGCCTTTCTTCGCGCGTTGCCTCCGGATAGAGCCCGACCATCGTGTAGTCGAAGTTGTTGTTCGCGGTGGGAGGTCCGGGCCTGGCCACCGGTACACCGGCGGCGAGTACGGATGTGTCCTCGCCACGGTCACCGAGGTATCCGGCGAGCGCTTCGGAGATCGCACTCATGGCGCCGACCGTCACCGTGACGTTGGCAGGTAGATCCGACCGGTGCCGCACGATCGAACGAACCCAGCGTTTGCCCGCAGGCCTGTCTTGTGTTCTGAGCGGGTGGACCCATTCCTTGGGTGCGGGCTGCTTACCCGAAGCGATGTCGCGGGCGAGTTCACGACGCAGCCGACGGTCGTTCACGAGCGCAGGCAGTAGTGCGCTGCGCCGTTCGGGTTGCGGGGTGGGCGGCATCTCGTCGCGCCCGAACATGTAAGTCGCCATCGCCGAGGCGCGCTTGCCGTCCGCGACCGCGTGAGGCACCTGCACGACCGCCACGGTCGACAATCCGGTCGCCCCGGGCACGTCGGGGATACCGGGAAAGACATGCACCCGCCACGTGATCTCGCATATGTCCAGGGGCTCGTCCATGATCCGTGCGATCACTTCCAGGCAACCCAGCCAGCTCACTTCGCGCATCGGTTGCTCGACGATCTGCTTTTCCGGGTCTACGTCACCGTCCACCCAGAAGGGGTAGCCGATGTGCAACGGACTTTCCTCGGCCCTCAGTCGCAGCTCCCTGCACATCCGCGCGCGGGAAGTGATCTGTTCCCTGACTCTTTCGAGATCGGCCACGCCTTCGAACGCCCACAACTGACACGGCTCGTAGGGCAGCTTGCTCGACATCCAGAAGAACATCGCGTCGACGGGCTCCATGCGATGACGAGGGACTAGAGGGACTCCAGCAACCATGGACAACATGAAACCACAAACAGCGGACGACCGACGCGTCCACCTACTTCAGCAGCGCGCGGGACATCACCACCCGCTGAATCTGGTTGGTGCCCTCGTAGATCTGGGTGATCTTGGCGTCGCGCATCATCCGCTCGACGGGAAAGTCCCGGGTGTAGCCGCGCCACCGAACAGTTGCACCGCGTCGGTGGTGACCTCCATCGCCACATCGGAGGCGAAGCACTTCGACGCCGACGGAGATGAAGCCCGAGTGCCGGCTCACCGCGTTCCGCACGCGCCGCCGCGCGTGTACACCATCAGCCGGGCCGCCTCGACCTTCATCGCCATGTCGGCGAGCATGAACTGCACGCCCTGGAAGTCGCTGATCGACTTGCCGAATTGCTTGCGGTCCTTGGTATATGCGATCGCGGCGTCGAGCGCACCCTGGGCGATGCCGACGGCCTGCGCCCCGATGGTCGGGCCGGGTGTGGTCGAGGGTTGCCAGCGCCGTCTTGAAACCGGTGCCCGGTTCGCCGATGATCCGGTCACCTGGGATGCGGCAGTTCTCGAAGTACAGCTCGGTGGTCGGTGAGCCCTTGATGCCGAGCTTGCGCTCCTTGGGCCCGACGGCGAAACCCTCGTCGTCCTTGTGCACCATGAACGCCGAGATGCCGTTGGCGCCCTTGTCCGGGTCGCTCGACTGCCATCACCGTGTACCAGGTTGACTTGCCGCCGTTGGTGATCCACGCCTTGGTGCCGTTGAGGATCCACGAGTCGCCGTCCTCGGCGTGGCGCGAGTGCGCATCGCGGCGGCATCGCTACCGGACTCCCGCTCCGACAGTGCGTACGAGGCCATCGCCTCGCCCGGAGCCGATGGCGGGCAGCACCTGCTTCTTGAGTTCTTCCGAGCCGGCCAGGATCAGCGCCCATCGTGCCCAGCTTGTTGACCGCCGGGATCAACGACGACGACGCGCACACCCGCGCGACCTCCTCGATCACGATGCAGGTCGCGATCGAGTCAGCGCCCTGTCCGCCGTACTCCTCGGGCACGTGCACCGCGGAGAAGCCTGCGGCGTTCAGCGCGCGCCAGCGCCTCCTCGGGGAAACGTGAATTCTCGTCGACGTCGGCGGCGTGCGGCGCGATCTCCTTCTCGCACAGGTCGCGCAGCACCGCGCGCAGCTCGTTGTGCTCGTCGGGCAGCTGGAAAACGTCAAAGGACGGGTTACCGATCGACATGAGGCAACTCCTTGCTACTCGCCGGTAACTTTACCTCCGAGGGCACCGGCGACCGCTTGCTGGGCCGCCTTGCCCCACCCACCTGGCAGGCCCGGACCATTTCCGTGTGCGTCCGGCCCGGCTGGAGAAAACTCCGTCACGAATCGATGGCCAACGTGCCGATACCTCGCGAAGTGTACTTATCCTTTGCTAGCTTAGCCGCCAATCAGCCGATCCCGCAGCGCCGCATCCTTTTCCAACACCATGTCTTCGAGGTCGGCCTGGAACTGTTCCATTCGCGCGCGCAACGCGGAATCGGATGCTCCGAGGATGCGCACGGCCAGCAGACCGGCGTTGCGGGCGCCGCCGATCGACACCGTCGCCACCGGCACGCCCGCCGGCATCTGCACGATGGACAGCAACGAGTCCATGCCGTCCAGCCGCGCCAGCGGCACGGGCACTCCGATCACCGGCAACGGCGTCGCGGAGGCCACCATGCCGGGCAGGTGCGCCGCCCCACCCGCACCCGCGACGACGACCTCGATCCCCCTGCCCGCCGCGGTCCGCGCGTAGTCGAGCATGCGACCTGGCGTGCGATGCGCCGAGATCACTCCGACCTCGAATGGCACGTCGAATTCGGCCAATGCCGTCGCGGCATCCTGCATGACGGTCCAGTCGCTGTCGCTGCCCATGATGACCCCGACCCGCGGCTTGTGCGGTGTCGTCTGCTCATCGCCCATGTCTCATCAGCCATCCATCCGTCCACTCGCCGTGTGACAACCAGTGTGCGGCCCGCACCGCGCGTTCCCGAACGTCGGCCACGTACGCTTCGTCCTCCACCGAACCACGCAGCGCACCAAGGACGTTCACGTGTCCGATCTTGCGCCCCGGGCGTTCGGACTTGCCGTACAGATGGACCCTCGCATCGGGCATCCGCGCGAACAGATGATGGAGTCGTTCGTCCATGCTCATCACGGGAACCTGCTGTGCACCAAGCACATTCGCCATCACCACGACGGGTGCGATGGGATCGGTGGCGCCGAGCGGATAATCCAGCACCGCGCGCAGATGCTGCTCGAACTGGCTGGTCCTGGCACCGTCCATGGTCCAGTGCCCGGAGTTGTGCGGGCGCATCGCGAGCTCGTTGACCAGCAGCGTGCCAGCGGTGGTCTCGAACAGTTCCACGGCCAGCACCCCGACCACCCCGAGTTCGCCGGCCAGCCGCAGCCCGAGATGCTCGGCCGCACCGTGCGAGTTGGGGGTCGAGGCCAGGCGCGGGGGCGATGACCTCGACGCAGATTCCGTCGCGCTGCACCGTGTGCACGATCGGCCACGACGCGCCCTGCCCGAACGGCGAGCGAGCCACCAGCGCCGCCAGTTCGCGTCGCAGGTTCACCCGCTCCTCGACCAGCACCGGCGTTCCGTTGGCCAGGTAACGCTCGGCGACGGCTCGGGCCTCGGCCAGATCGCGGGCCAGGGTGACCCCGCGGCCGTCGTAGCCCCCGCGTGCGGTCTTGACGACGATCGGCCCGCCGACCCGTTCCGCGAATGCATCGACGTCGGCAGGCACCGTCACCTCGGCGAACATCGGGACCGGCGCGCCGAGCGCCTGCAGCGCGCGGCGCATCACCAGCTTGTCCTGGGCGTGTATGAGGGCGTGCGGCGGCGGCGCCACGTTCACGCCATCGGCCACCAACGCATCGAGCAGGGCGCCGGGAACGTGCTCGTGGTCGAACGTCACCACGGCCGCGCCCGCCGCGACCCGCCGCAACGCGTCCAGGTCGGTATGCGCGCCCAGGACGACGTCGGGCGTGACCTGAGCGGCCGGTTCGTCGGGTCCAGCCGCCAGCACCCGCAGCGTCTGTCCGAGTGCGATCGCGGCCTGATGCGTCATCCTGGCCAGCTGCCCGCCGCCGATCATCGCCACGACTGGGGGTGCGCTCACGCTGCTATGGTGTCACGGGCATTCGTCGCCCCGACCTGCACGGGTACACGCCGGATGCCTTGATTACGTAGACTCGCTTCTTGTGTCTTTCGCTGATGCCACGATTGCGCGGCTCCCGCGCCCGCTCCGGCCGTTCGCAGACCGGCATCACGAGCTCATCAAGTTCGCGATCGTCGGTGCAACGACGTTCGTCATCGACTCTACGATCTTCTTCACCCTAAAGCTGACCGTCCTGGAGCCCAAGCCGGTGACTGCGAAGATCATCGCCGGAATCGTCGCGGTCATCGCGTCCTACGTGCTGAATCGGGAATGGAGCTTCCGGCACCGCGGCGGCCGCGAACGCCATCACGAGGCCCTGCTGTTCTTCGCGTTCAGCGGCGTCGGCGTGCTGCTGAGCATGGCCCCGCTGTACTTCTCGAGCTACGTCCTGCAGCTGCGAGTGCCCGACGTGTCGCTGACCGTGGAGAACATCGCCGACTTCGTATCGGCCTACATCGTCGGCAACCTGCTTCAGATGGGGTTCCGATTCTGGTCGTTCCGGCGCTGGGTGTTCCCTGACGAGTTCGAACGCAACCCCGACAAGGTGATCGAGGCGTCCGTTACCGCCGGCGGCATCGCAGAGGCGATCGAAGACGAGCTCGAACAAGGCCACGGCCGCGGCACGGTGACGCCGATCAAATCCTGGCGTGCGCGCCGTGCGGCTCAGCTCGGCGATTCCTCCGAACCGAGGGTGTCGAAGACTTCGTGATACAGCAGTGAGTGAACCTGCTCGACACGGGGGATGTCGTGGAACTCCAGGGGATCCTGCGACGCGGATTCGATGATCAGCGTGCCGGTGCGCACCAACCGGTCGAGCAAGCCGTGCCGAAACTCCACACTGTTGATGCGCGCCAGCGGAATGTCGATGCCCGCCCGCGTGAGCAGCCCGTGTCGAAACATGACCCGCCGGTCGGTGATGACGAAATGCGTTGCGCGCCAGTTCAAGAACGGCCACACGGTGAGCCATCCGATCACTACCAGCCACACCACCCCGATGACGGCCATGACGACGTTGGTGGCCACCGTCGAGCTCCAGTTGGCGCCCTTGACCACCGCGGCCCCGAACGCCGCCAACGCGGTCGCGAAAACCAGCACGAGGACGGGCCAGATCAGCCTCTTCCAGTGCGGGTGACGATGCAACACCACCCGCTCGTCCGCGGCGAGCACGTTCTCCGGATATCCCACGCCTGTCGACAATAGCCGCCCGGGCGGCAGCCACTTGACCGCATCGACCGCGGCCAAGTGTCAGCCGGTCGCGGTCGGCCGCAGGTGAACGACGTCACCCGCTGACAACACGACCTCGTCGACGCCGGTGTCGATGCACAACCTGCCCTGCTCGTCCACGTCGCGGGCCACCCCGACCACCTCCCGGTCACCGGGAAGGTCGCGCGGACGGGCAGCCCGAGCGTCGAGCACATCGCGCGGTACTTCGCCGCCAATCGCGGGTCGGCACCGCCGGACTCGCGCCAATCGCGGACCTGCCCACCGAGCACGTCGAGCAATCCGGCGACGAGTTCCTGGCGGCTGGCGGCGGTGGCGCCGAGTTCGGACAGTGAAACCGCTTGAGGCGCTTTGATCTCGTCGTGGCGAAGCGTGACGTTGAGCCCGATTCCGACGACGATCGCCCGTTGCGGAGCGGCGACCTCGGCCAGGATTCCGGCCAGCTTCCTACCCTGGGCCATCACGTCATTGGGCCATTTGAGTGCCACTTCGACGCCGCTGAACCCGCCGACCGCCTCCACGAGCGACACCCCTGCCGCGAGCGGCAGCCAACCCCACCGATCGGTGGGTACGTCCGCAGCGTCGATCCCCACCGACATCGCGATCTGCGCGCGGGGGGCGTCGAACCAGCTGCGCCCCTGACGCCCGCGACCCGCAGTCTGGTGTTCTGCGATGAGGACCGCGCCGTGTACGTCATCGCCGCGAACCGCTCGTGCGATGAGATCCGCGTTGGTGGAACCAGTTTCGCGGACCACGTCGATGGTGCGCCACACCGGCGCGGACCCGAGTACACGGTCACGCAGCGCCACGCCGTCGAGCCGTTCGCGCACGTCGTCAGCAGTCATTGATGGGCGGTCTTCCATCGAAGCGGTCCGCCGACCCACTTGACCAGCTCGTCGACATCGGGCGGGAGGTGTCCGCGGTCGGGTGCGAACACGATGGTGATGACGCCCCCCATGGCGCAGGACCGCTCGACCGCCTCCTTGGTCCAGGCCGCGTCGATGAAGGGATCCTCACCTCCGTACCAGACGTACAGCGGCGCCGTCAGCGGTTGCTGTGGCAATGCCCACTGCGACAAGAGTTCTTGCAGGTGGACCGCGGCCTCCGGCGTCTTGGGAGTGAAGTCACGTGGGCCGATCTGGCTGAGCACCGTAGCCCGGCGGTATGCCGCGTCGGCGGTGCATTCGGACGGCGCGTTCCAGTAGCTATCGGCGGCCGCGTGTCGGAAGTCGTCGCGGTCGAGGTCCGGATGCAGCCTTGCCAAGGTCTCGATGAGCGCCAGCAGGAGAGTGCGTTGCGGGCGGGTCAACGTTCCGGCCTCGGCCTTGTCGACGAGGCCGGACAAGTCGGCGCCGGGCGACGCCGCGAGCGCACCGAGTATCCGCAGTTCCGGGGCATAGCGTCCCGCCTGCTCGTTGGCGGCCCAAGCCGCGCCACCGCCTTGCGAGTGTCCGACGGCCACCCACCGGTCGGAGACGTCTGGGAACGTCTTCCGCAGGGCACGGACGGCGTCGATCATGTTGAGCCCGGCGGTGCGCGAATCGGTGTACGGGTGTATGCCCTTCATTCCGAGCCCTTGGAAGTCGGCATACGCGACCGCATAACCCAGCGAGGTCAATTCCTTCACGTACATGAGGGCGCCGAAGAGATCCTGCGACAACGACGGCCCGCAAGAGATGTCGACACCCACGGTGCCGTGGCCCATGGAAACGACCGGCCAGCCGCCGGCGGGAGCCTTTCCCTTGGGGACGAAGACGGAACCCGACACGAGGGTCGGCTGGCCGTCGTCGCCGGACGTGGACCGATAGACCACCCGCGCGGCTTCCAGTCCCCTGGCCTCCCACTTGCGGCTCAGGAACGGCATCGTGGTGGCGGTCACCACGGATCCGGGTCCAGAGCCGGTGAGGTCGGCAGTGGCGACTGGCTCTAGCGGTCCGTCGGGCCGGTGCGGCCTGGTCGTAGAGGTACGCGCCAAGAAACGGGACGTAGGGGCGCGCCTTGATCGCCACCGCGATCTGGATGGCGACGAAGATTCCCACGCACATGAACAAGAGCAGTCGCTTGGGCCTACCGCCGATCACTCTTCGCCCTCGATCTCAAGCGCTGTCACGGACAACTGCTCGTCACCGGCTTTCCGGCGAATCGGTCTGCGAGCCAGTCGAATCGAGCTTTGAGATCGACATCGGCATGGCCCTTGTCGGGCTGGAGGTCCTCCTACGACGGGACCGCCGATCGCGCATGCGCGCCTGATGGCGTCGGTGGTCCACTGCGCGTCGATGAAGGTGTCGCGTCCGCCGTAGACGACCGACAGTGGCGCCGACAGCGGCTTCTGAGGAAGCGCCCACTTCGCGACCAGGTTCCGTAAGCGGTCGGCGGCCTCCGGCGTCGCCGGCCTGAGGTCGCCGGGTTTCAGCGCCTTCACCGCCGCGTCACGTTCGTTGAGCTTGGGCCCGGAACAGGTCGTCAACACGTCCCAGTACTGTGCTGCGGCACCACGTCGGTAGTCGTCTCGGTTGACGTCCGCGTGCAGGCGGGCGAGCGACTCCACGACGCCCACGAACGCCAGCGACTGGTCGACGGTCATGGTGCCCGCTTGCGCCTTGTCCACTGCGCCCGACACGTCGGCTGGCGGCGCGAAGGCCACCGCCCCGACCAGGTCGAGTTCCGGCGCGTACGAGGCCGCCTGCTCGTCGGCAGCCCACGCGGCGGCCCCGCCCTGAGAACCCCCGACCGCTGCCCATCGGTTCGACACGTCGGGAAACGTGTGTCGTAGCGCCCGTACTGCGTCGATCATGTTCAAGCCGGCCGTTTTGGCGTCGAGATAGGGATGCACGCCCGGCGCGCCAAGACCCTGGTAGTCCGCGAATGCCACCGCGTAACCCAATCGCGCGAAACCGGCGACGAAGCCCGCCGCGCCGAGCAGCGAATAAGACAGCGAAGGCGCACACGGTTCGTTCAAGCCCGTCGTGCCATGGCCGTATGAGATCACCGGCCACCCGCCCTTCGGTGCTGGCCGCGTCGGGACGAACACCGACCCGGACACCACGGTTTGCTCTCCGGTATCGCCCGAGGTCGAGCGATAGGTGACTCTGGCGGAACGGACCGTCGAGCCTTCATACGAAGCGGCGAAGCCGGGCATCGTCATCGCGCTCAGCAAGCTGCCGGGGCCGGATCCGGACAGGTCGGCCGACGCGATGGGTTGCGGAACGTCGGAGTCGCTCTCGTCCGTGGTGTCGACGTGCCGCCATACCAACGGAATCGCGACGGCGAGCGACGGCGGCCAAGGCGATGCAAACGCCGATGATCACCGCACGGCGCCCTACCCTGCGCGTGCCAACGGGGGGATCGGCCGAGGTCATCGCGACGCGCGGCTAGCTCATCGCGTCAACTCCTTGTCCATTTCGCTGACGATGCGACCGAACTGGCCGCGGCTCGAGCACTCTGTCGCGGATCAAGCGAATATGCGAGGACGAGCACGATCGAGATGACGAAACCGAGTGCCGCTCCTTGACCGATGGGTTGCCACATCGAACCCACCCGCTGCGCGGGCCCCGCGTTGTCCACTCGCACGAACTCAGTCCCGGAAGCCTTCGCCAACTCGCGGGAGACCGCGATGAGGTTGGTCGAAACGGCTTGTGCGATCTCACGGGTCTGCGCCGGATCACTCCCGGTCACCTGGATGTCCTGGGTGGCGGTCCGCGACGGTGGCACGACGATCCGGCCCGAGAGCTGGTCGGGTGTTTCCGCAAGACCCAGCTGCTTGATGGTGCGAGACGTCACCTGCGTGCTGTGCACGATCTGCAGATAGCTGCGCAGGCTCGACATGGCCGTGAGCTGGCCGTAGAAGGCGTCCCAGGTGGTTGCACCGCCGGGGGTCGTGATGAGCACCTTGGCGCTCGACTGATAAACCGGCGTCATCGTGTTCCAAGACACCCACCCCATGCCCGCCGAGAGGGCCGTCGCGCAAACGATGACGAGCCACCACCGCGCCACCATGTGGAGGTAGTCGCGAGGCTTGGGCGTGTGGGCGGGTGGTCTCACCGGGCGTCGACGTCCGAGTCGGAGGTGCCGTACGCGTTCTCCGTCGGTCGCATACTCACTCGAAATCCCCTCGAGAAGTCGTCGGCCCAGCGGTTACCGGCCGACTGCGATTATCTGATGAACCAGACGCCGTCCGGCTGCCCGGTTGAGCTTAGCTGATCGAGCTGACACCATGCTGTCGTGAACACCAACCGCGACGTTGCCCGCAACCTGTTGGTATCCGTTGCGATACTCGCGGTGGTTCTTCCGGCAGTTTGGCTCGGGACGTCCTTCGGCAAACCGGCCTTTCTGGGTGTTGCTGGCGTCGTTGCGGTCGTCGTCGCCATTTACGTCGGGATTAGGCATCCACTTTGGTACTTCTTCGGGCTGGCACTCGTCATTTCCACGCTCCCGTTCGGACGCGTTCCCGGCGTTTAACGTACCGATTTGGTATCTATTCGCCGTTGGCGCCGCTCGTCGCAGCCTTCTTTCACCCGCGCTTCGCAAGATCCACACATCCACTCGAATGGGCGATGTTGGCATACTTCGTCGCGGTGGCATTAGCGGTGGTCGCGGCCGGTGACTCGCTTATCGGCATTTCGTTGTTCACCCGCTGGAGCTTCCCGACATTGCTGTTCTTCGCGCTGTGCCGACTGGCACCGGAACACACGGTCCGCTACGGCAAGATATTCACGGTCGGGGCGACAGCAAATGGTGCTTACGGCCTATTCGTGATCGCGTTCGACCCCGGCTACAAGACGTTGGCCTACCTGAAGGTCATTCGGATATCGGCCGGAGGTATCTAGGGCTCGCGACAGGCGTATACCGGGGACGCATCCACCGCGATAAATCGACTCGGCGGCACCTGGGTGGAGCCCAACGGCGCCGCGATGAGCCTCGCGCTCGCGATCGCGCTGGCGTTGCTGCTGTTCGTCGGTTGGCGCCGCGTCGTGCTCACGGGAGTGCTCTCGGTGGCGTTGGTGCTAACCCTCAGCCGGGCGTCGACCTTCACCGTGGTCGCGGGCGTCGTGATCGTGCTCATGTTCCATCCGATGAGCGCTCGCGCCCGCATGTGGCTGCTGAGCACCATGACGATCGCCGCTCTGGGAGCGTTGTCCGCCGAGCCGATTCGGCGCCGCTTTCTCTCGTCGTTCGGCTCGGGCGACGCCGGCTCCTCGGCGCGTGCGGACGCGCTACGCATGTTCCCGGATCGGATGTCGGGAAAGTGGCTCGTCGGATCGGGCTGGGGACGTCGCGAGTTCTTGGACCCCGCATACTCCTACGTGTACAACCTGCCTTCGAACGCAACGCTGATCGTCCTGTACCGCAGCGGCATCCTTGCGTTCATCGCGTTCGTGGTGCTCGCGGTCCTCGCGTGTGTCTACGCCTACAAGGCAGTGCGCTCGACGAACTTCGCGCACGCGATGTTCGGCGCCATCTTCATCGGACTCTGTGTCGTTCAGATGCAACTCGACCATCCGATCGCGGGACACCCCCACGGGTGCGATGGTGTACACGCAGTTCCTGGCCTTCCTCGTCTACGTCGACCGGGCGCGGAGAGCAGCGCTGAAGGCAGCAGCCACCGCCACAAGCCGTTCCGGGCACGACGGAGTTCCTCGCCGCCTCGCCGGTGAACGCGTCAGTTCGCTAGCCAATGCCGGCAGGTGCAGCAACGCCAGCCTGAGGAACGGAACGTGATCTCAGAGGGTCGACGACTGAATCACGGTGCAGCTATCTGCGCTCGGCGGCACAACCACCTACCGGTTTCCATCGCCCTCCCGAATGACTATTGAGAGTTCCGGAGAAGCCCCCGACTCGCAGTGAACTCTGCAAACTCACGAAGACACACGCCTGCCGGTGTGCACCTTCGCATCAGCAAGTATGCTCGCGGGTAGCAGTACCAATCCCTTACTAGCCTGGACGAAAGCGAGCACATGGGAACCGAGGACCTCGTTGAGTGCGTGAGAAACAACAGTGGGCGAGTTGTCTACACGGATATTGAGGACCTCTGGCAAAGCTACGACGATCTCCTGGTGGGACTCGCGCACGAGATCGACGCCCAGGACATCGCCGAACTCGGCGGCGGGGCAAATCCGATCGTCGCCGATTCGGAGCGGTGGGGCTTCGCGCCGCACCGCACGGTGATCGACATTTCGGCCACCGAACTCGAAAAGGCGCAGACGACGGTCGAGACCCGCGTCGCGGATCTGTGCCAGCCAATCCATGACGATCTGAACGCCTACGACTTCGTTTTCTCCCAGATGCTCTGCGAGCATCTACCCAAACCGCAGGTCTTCCACCAGAACTGCTTCAACCTCCTTCGCCCCGGCGGCTTGGCGGTCCACTTCTTTCCGACGCTCTACACGTTGCCGTACGTGATCAACAAGATCATTCCGGAAGAGACGGCCCGTTCGATTCTCAACAAGGCCCAGCCGGGCCGCCTCGACGACCCGCGCCGCGAGAAGTTCCCGGCTTACTATCGATGGACCACCGGTCCGACGGTGAAGGCCAAGCGGCGATTCGAGAGCATCGGCTTCGAGATCGCCGGATGGCAAGCGTGCTTCGGGCACCGCTACTACGAGGTGATCCCTCCGCTGCATGCCGATCGAGACCGCGAAGTCCAACTTCCTTCTTCGGCACCCAATATCGGCCCTGACGAGCTTCGCCGTCGTCATTCTGCGCAAGCCGAAGTAAAGGTCTCGCCCGGCCCTGTGAGCCGTGCCTTCGGCTGCCGGTGAGTTGGAAGCTCCGGCCGTCGCGGTGAGACCGTGCTCTGGGTCGACTGCCGTCACGCGGTGTCAGCGCTGGACCTCGAACGAATTACGACGGCGCTTCGCCCGCGGTAGGAGCCGGCCATTGCTGCCGTGAGTTGGGGTCAGGCAGGTCCGAGTGACGTGCTCGGTCGACTGTCCGCGAAGGTGGGCCCAGGCGTCACCGCGGATCGTGAAGATCACCGGTTTGGTCGACTCAGTGCTGCTTCTACCGCCTCGACATCGCCTCGACGTCCTCCACGTCCAACCGAAGCTGACAGACAACGTGCCCAAGCGGCCAATGCGGGATCGGCTTCCGACCCAAACCCGGCTCCGCCGGTCCAGGCCTCTGGTTCGCTGACTACCGGGTCAGTACGCGCCGGTGCCCGTGGCCACGGTGCGGATCGTCTTCGCGGCGATCAGGAGGTCGTTGGTGATCGACCAGTTCTCCACATACGAGAGATCGAGTCGCACCGAGTCCTCCCACGACAGGTCGGAGCGACCGCTGACCTGCCAGAGCCCGGTGATGCCCGGAAGCACCAGCAGCCGGCGGCGGACCTGATCGTTGTAGGTGTCCACTTCACGCCGCAGGGGCGGCCGTGGCCCGACGACGCTCATCTCGTGCCTCAACACGTTGAAGAACTGCGGTAGCTCGTCGATGCTGTACTTGCGTAGGAGCTTTCCGACGGCCGTGATGCGCGGATCTTCCTTGATCTTGAAAAGCACGCCACCCACGCTGTCGTTGACGTCAACGAGCGTGTGGACCTGCTTGTCCGCGCCATCGACCATGGTGCGGAACTTGATCATCTGGAACGGCTCGCCTTCCAGGCCGATGCGCTCCGAGCGATAGAAGACCGGGCCCTTGCTGGTCAGCTTGATGGCGATCGCGGCGGCGATCATTACCGGCACCGCACAGAGCAACACGGACATCGACACGCAGTAGTCGAAGGCCAGCTTCTGCACCTTCTTGGTGCCGCTGTACTGCGGCTTCTCCACGTGGATCAGCGGCAATCCGGCAACCGGTCGCATGGTCAGCCGTGGTCCGGCGACGTCCACCACGCCGGGCGTCACCACCAGGTCGACACCCAACTTGTGCAAGTCCCAAGACAATTCGCGCACACCCTCGGGCCCGAGGTGGTCGGTGGTGGTCAGCGCGACGGTTTCGGCGTTGGTCTTGAGGATCGCGTCGTGCACGGTGTGCTCGTCGCCCAGTACGGGCAGCGTGCCAACGCCGGGGATGTCGATGGTTCCGCCGGACGTGCGTCCGGTCAGACACACGCCGACGACGGAGTACCCGTAGCCCCAGCCCCGGGTGAGGGACTGAACGAGGCTCCGAACCGCCCGCGCGTCGCCGACGGCGAGCACCGAAACCACGCAGCGTCCACGGCGCCGCTGACGGGCCAGGAACGATCGGGCGATGTTGCGGCCGATCAGCAGGAAGGTGAGGCCCAGTGGGAACGCCACCGCAAGGTATCCACGCGCGTACTCGGGCCGAAAGATCATCAACATGACGGCCACCACACCGATGGTGGCCAGAGTTGCTGAAACTACACGCCGGTACTCCTCGACGCCGGCTCCCACGATGCGGGGCGACCGAGTGTGGTACGCGGCGAGCACAGTCAGCCAGATCAACGCGACGAATACGGAGAGGATGGAGAAGTAGATCGACAGCGGATCGAGCGCGGTAATCGGCTTACCCAGCTTCACCATCTGAGCGCAGGCCATCGCTGCGAACACCACGAAGATGTCAGTGCCGACGATCGCTCGGATGTATCTACGCTGCCACTGGGGCCCGTCGGTCGATCGAACTGCCCCCAAGTGCGCCTTCGCGGGAGCGAAGACCTCGTCTTCCACCGACACTGCTCGCCACACCTCCCCGTTTGCTGGAAGCAAACATCAACGGTCTAGCTTCCATGATCGGTATCACTATGACACTGTTTGCCAGCGTTGGCTATAGATTCAAGAAATTCCCTGTCACGGACATGTGCCCAGAGCTAGCGCCTTCGCGAGCCCCCCCCATTGATAGGCGTATACGAACTCCCACTCTAGCAGCGTATAGCGATAGCGTCGCGCTACCGCATGCATGATCGTTGCACCATCTTCATTTGAGAAACACTGGCGAAATACTAGGCGAGCGCGCGGAAGATGATATTGCCAGCTGACCACGATGATCCGCTTCCAAGACCGTTCATCGGCGAGCCGGCGCACCATGATGGCTTCGCCACGCGTCGTGAGTAGGGACGGTACGGGACACATCACCTCGACCGGACCATCGCTGCCCTGCACGTCCCGGCATACCCGCTTCATGATGCCGTCGGATCCCTCGTACGGGTTCGAGATCACGACGGTTCGCGCCCAGCCTTCCTTTGCCAGACCGATCGCGTAGTCCTCCCGGCCGTCGTGTTCACCAGCGAGTACGACAATTGCGTCGGCCTTTTGAAGCGGATCACTCGGCGCGTTCGTGAAGAGGAAGTATCCGCTGATCCACAAATCGACGAGGACGACCACGACGACCACGACGATGACTTCGATCAGCGTGAGCATCCGTCTACCCGCTGACATACCCCGCCAGTTCGTCACCGCAGATCTCCCGGTAACACCGCCACATCGCATGTCCCATCGCCCGCAAGCCCGCGGCGTTGTAATGCCGATCTGCTCCGCCGTTGATGCAGCCCCGCTCCCCCGGGACGAACGCGGTCCGTGATCGCCGGTTGGGGGTGTCCGCGTGAATGGCATCGATGACCGAGTAGTCCTTGCGGCTGAGTTCCATCTCTTCGGGCACCATTTGTCCGAGCACGAACGGCAGACCCTCCCCATACCGGCTTCTCAAATCGTCGATGACCGAATCGAGCTTGCCCTGATACACCGCCCCAGACGTCAACGGAACGTCAGACTCACCTTGGTGCCAGAGCACGGCAGCAACCTCGCTCCCTTGGTACCTGGCGAGGACCGCATCGATGGCGGCGACGCCGTTGCGGTAGAGGTTCACTCTCGTCGTGGTGTCGGCTGGATCCCACGTGTAGCCGTCCTTCGGGGCGAACGAGGTATCTCCGCGGGCGCCGGGTACGAGCAGGACGTAGCGCCCGGTCGCCTCGGCGAGGTGCCTGGCGAAGGTCATCCCGAATCCCACCCCGTATCCGGGTATCTCGTGCATGAGCGGGTCGCTGGCCAGTATCACCGTGTTCTTGTCGGGTCCACTCATCGCGTACTGGTGCACGCGTGGGTGCGTTTGATCGAGGCCGCCGGGATCGATGCCCTTGCCCATGCCGAATGCATTGGACTGCCCAAGTATCGGTACGACGAGATAGGGCGTGGCGGGCGTAGCGACAGGTGTCCCGCGACGGGCAATCCTGCGCTTGACTTCGGACTTCGCTTGAAAGGCCAACCGACGCCAGAGCGCTCTGTCGCCGTCGGGGTCTCTACGCGCAGTCACTGATTGCCGGCTTCCCCTCGAATCGGTCAGCAGCCCACTGCAATTGACCTTGGACGTCGATGTCGCCATGCCCCTTCGAGGGCTGAAAGTTCACTTCAACCGTGCCACCGAGTTCACACGCACGCGCGATGGCGTCGGTCGTCCACTGCGCGTCGATGTAGTGGTCCGCGCCGCCATATGTCACCAACATCGGAGCGGACAGCTTTCGCTGCGGAAGCGCCCACTTGGCAAGCAGTTCGCGGAGATGGTCGGCGGCCGCCGGCGTGCTCGGCACCATGTCATCGGCGTCCACCAGTTTCAGGGCGGCATCACGATCGTGCACGTTCTGTCCGCCGCACGACGACAGAATGGCCCAGTACCTGGCCGTGGCGCCACGGCGGAAGTCGCGGCGGTCGACGTCGGGGTGCAAGCGAGCCAGCGACTCCAACACCGCTTGAAAGGCGGCGAACTGCTCTCGGGTCAGGGTCTTCGCCTGTGCCTTGTCGACGAGTCCCGTCACATCCGTGGCTGGCACATTCGCAATCGCGCCAACGAGATCCATCTCCGGCGCATGGGAGGCGGCCTGTTCGTCCGCCGCCCAGGCCGCACCCCCACCCTGGGATCCGCCGAATGCCAGCCAGCGGTCGGACACGTCCTTGAACGTGTGCCTCAGCGCCCGAACGGCATCAATCATGTTGAAGCCGGCGGTCTTCGCATCGGTGTAAGGATGCACGCCACTCGCACCCAGCCCCTGATAGTCGGCCAAGGCAACCGCATAGCCGTTCTTCACGAACCCCTCGATCGGTTCGGCCAGGCCGAGCAGCGAGGCGGACAGCGAAGGTGCGCACTCCTCGTCGATTCCGGTCGTTCCATGACCGACCGAAATCACCGGCCACCCACCCGAGGGCGCCGCGCCAAGTGGTGTGAACACCGCGCCCGACACCACCGTCTCGGCACCCGTGTCTCCATTCGTGGACCGATATTCCACACGCGCGGATTGCATGTGCCTTCCGTAGCCCGTGTGCGCAAACCGGGGCATCGTCTCGGCACTCACGAGCGAACCTGGCCCGGAGCCGCTGAGATCCGCGTTCTGGATGGGCTCCGACTGGTCGCTGCCTGCGTCCGACTCGCCGCTCAGGACATCCACTGCACGGGCTGCGAGGTCCCGTCCGACGGGTAGCGACAGGCCGATGGCGACGAGCGCCACGATGCTCACGAGGGCGACGACCGTCCAGCGCAGGCCTGGGCGCATCACGCCCACCGGTGTCGGTACCGCCTGGTTACCTTCATCACGGGTTCTTCGACGAGGTAATACGTGACTGCCGAGATCAGCAGCGTCACGGCCAGCACCACGACGACGTTCTGCAGCATTCCGACGAGGTTGTCGCCAGCCATCAGTCCCCACCGTCCCAGCACCAGCATCACTGGAAAGTGCCAAAGGTATGCCGACAACGACACCTTGCCGACGAAGCGAACGGGGGCGAGGTCCAGATAGCGCGCTATCGCTGAGTCCTCACCACGTGCGAGGGGGGCGACGATGACGAGAGTCAACAAGCCGCAAAGCATCCCCAACCCACTGGTGCCGAACGGGCTTCTGATGGCGACGAGAAATAGGGTGAGCAAGAGCACCGGCAACAACGCCACGGCACTCAGCAGACGTACGCGACGACTCAGGGTCTCGCTGACGGAGCCTTTCTCCATCGCGACGTAGACCACCGCGGCCAACATGCCTGCGGCGAAGTTGTCGGCGTTGACGAGCAGCGTTTTCGAGTAAACCGCCGCCCAGTTGGGTCCCCAGTCGAGCAGTCCCGGATCGACGACGCCCGCCTTGGCGTTCACCAGTGGGATGAACAACCGACCGATGAAGCCGAGTGCGACGAGAACCATCGCGCCGATGAACGCGATGGTGAGCGGACGCAGGCCAGTTCGCCTGCGCATCGTGAAGAGCAACACGCCGAGCAGCGGAAGGACCGTGTAGAAGGCGTATTCCAGGGTCAACGACCACGAGGCGTTCAGACCCGTCTGGAAGTACTGAGGGAAGTACGAGTGCACCAATGTCAGGTTGGCCAGCAGCTGCGAGGGGTCGGTGATCATGCCGGTGCCTTGATCGGTGCCGGGTGTCTGCACGGCTGGATTCTCGATGTACGCCGCCTGGAACAGGAAGTTCACCAGAAGGAAGATCACGACGTAGCCGGGCAGGATTCTGGCGATTCGATGTACCGCGTAGTTCTTCGTGCTGGGCAGCTTCGCCGAGGCCCGCTGGGCGGTCAGATTCCGTATGTACGGCAGGAACAGCAGGAATCCGCTGAGCACGTAGAAGTAGATCAGCGACAAGCCGACGAGATTGGTCTTGTAGGTCGCCGAAGTGTGCGGGGAGAAGTGAGTCGTCACGTGCATCACGGCGACTCCCAGGCACGAAAGTCCGCGGGCCCCGTCAAGTCCGATGATATGGGCTCGGGTCGCCGGGGCGACTTGGTCCGTCGCCTCCTTCTGCCGGTCGATCGTCATTCGCCCTCGTCTACTCGTGGTTGGCGTCGGGCACCGCTGGGGCCGCAGGCTCCACGGGTGGAGCGATGAACGACACACAACTGTTCGGCGCCGGTTTACCTTTGAAGCGGTCCACAGACCCATGCGAACGCCCTGCGGATGTCGATGTCGGCATGTCCCTTGTCGGGCTGCATGTTGATGTCGACGACGTCACCCAACTCGCATGCCCGCTGCAACGCTGCGTCGGTCCACACCGGCGGAATGAGTGCGTCCTGCCCACCATAGATCACGAGTGCAGGCACTGTGGTGGGTCGGCGGGGCAGACTCGACTCGCGCAGGTGCTCACGGATCGCGTCGGCGGCCTCGCCGCTGGCGGGCCGAAGGTCGTCGGGGGTGATCGTCTTTATGACCTTGGTGCGCTCCTTGGAATTCGCGTAGTCACAGCTCATCAGGAGGTCCCAGCGGTCCTTGACGACGCCGCGCCGGTACTGGTCGAGGTCGACGGCGGGATTCTCCCAGGCGAAGACGGCCAGCAGGGCCGCATACGCGGGCTGCTGCTCCTTGCCGAGCGTGCCCGCCACGGCCGAGTCGACAAAGCCGCTGACGTCCAACGGCGGCGAGAGACTCACGGAACCAACGAGGTTCAGTCCGAGCCCGTACTCACCTGCCAGCTCATTGGCCGCCCACGACCCCTGTGCGCCCTGTGACATGCCGAGGGCCAACCACCGGTCCGACGTGTCCGGCACGATCTTCCGCGCCGCGCGCACCGAGTCGATCATGTTGTACGCGGCGGTGGTCGCGTCGAGGTACGGGTGATACGTCCGGTCGTCGCCCAGGCCCTGGAAATCCGACATCGTGACCACGAATCCGGCCTTGACCATGAGCAGGATCGGCGTCGCCAGGTTCATCAAGTTGGGTGACAACGACGGCGCGCACTCCGGCAGGATCCCCGTGGTGGAGTGGCCGAACGCGATGATCGGCCAGCCGCCCTCCGGCGGCTTGCCGATCGGGGCGAACACGGTTCCAGTGACTTCGGTGGGCGCATTCGTCACGCCCGACGTGGAGGCGTAGACGACGCGCGCCGCAACCGACGTCACCGCCTTGAGCCGACGGTCGACCATCGGCAGCGTGGTCGCCTCGACGAGCGTTCCCGGCCCGCTGCCGCTGAAGTCACCGGGCACGCCGACCCCCACGTCGGCCGACGGCGGGGGCGTCGGCGCAGCGGACTCCCTGTCGCACGCCGTGGCAACCAGCACCACCGCCAGCATCGAGCACACCAGCGCCGTTGCGCGACCAGCGGCCCTCGGCCACGATCCGCCGGACTCACTTGAGGCCCACGCACTCGTCGGCGAGCCGTCTTACCGTCGAAGCGTGCCTTCAGCCAGCCGAGCGCCGTCTGCGTCGACCAGGGTATTGCTGGTGTTGCTGTCGCCGATTCGCCGATTCACCTCTACGGGATTGCCCAAGTCGCACGCAGTGCGTGCCGCATTCGTAATCGACCGTTCAGGCACCACGGGGTCTTCGCTCGCGTAGACGACCAGCACCGGGGCGGCTGGAGCGCCGGTCCGCAACGGCACTGCCGCATCTCCGATGAGCTGCCGCAAGCGCGCAGTCGCCGCCTCGTCGCGGGGTCGAATGTCGTTGGGTTCCAGCGCCGCAACCGCATCGACTTGCGCGCCAACACCCATGGGTGCGCACTTCGTCGTCAACGTCGACGTTCTCCTTCACCCGTGGCGTCGTGTAGTCGTCGACGTTGAGGCGGGCCGGCGAGTTCGCAAAGCTCTGGACCACCGCTAGGTACAGGTAGTACTGCTCCCGCGCGAGCGTGCCCTGCTCGGCAGCATCGGCTATGCCGGACATGCTCGCAAATGGTGAAAGTGCCACCGCACCAACCATTTCCAAGCCCGCTCCGTAGGTCGAGGCGCGATCGGCCGCCGCCCATGCGGCCAAGCCGCCTTGACCGATCCCATACGCGGCCCAACGCGTGCTGGCAGTCGGCAGGATGTGACGCGCGGCGCGGACCGAGTCGATGAGGTTGTTGCCCAGCGTCGCCGCCTGCAGTGGCAGATGCTGCAATCCTTCAAGCCCGAGGCCCTCGTAGTCGGACATCGCGACCGCGTATCCGTTGGACACGATGTCCTGCAGGATCGCGGAATACCCGCCCAACTCGTCCGCAAGGGACGGCGCGCACGGCGCGATGATGCCGGTCAATACGTGGCCGACCGCCAGCATCGGCCAACCACCACGGGGAGGTTTTCCTGGGGGCACCGCCACCACTCCGGACACCTGCGGTTGGCCTGTCGTCGAGACCTGATGTCGAGCGGTACGTCATGCGCACGGCGGTGGCATTCGTCACCTGATCGAACCCGATCGAGTGCAGCGGCTTGACGTCGATCAGGGTCCCGGGTCCTTCGCCCGACATGTCCGCTGGCGGCAGCACCGGCGCACCGTCGAACATCGGCTCCAACGACGTCCTCGGCGGACGCTCACTTCGAGGTGGCGTGGGCGCCTCGCGCGCACAACCGACCAGCAGCGTTAAGAGCCCGACGACCAGCAGGGCCACCGTCTTGCGAAATACCACATCAGTAGCTTTCGCCTGCGCCTGGAGCCGACTTCACCTTCGGCGCCACCGACTGAGCTCTGCCGACACTGGTCGTGGGCGCATCGTCGGCCTGAGCGGGCGCGGTGTCGTCATTTCCGCGGGCCTTCCCGTGCTCGGCGCCTCGCCAGCGCGCTCACCGGGTCGAACGTGGCGACGGTACCGATGAGGTGCACGTTGGCGGACCTCAGCATCTGAAGGGCGCGACGCAGCGCGGTGGCCTTTGTCGAGCGGATCCGAGCGAGCAGGATGGTGCCGTCACCCAGCGCAGCGATGTTGGCTCCGTCGCTGCACTCGTTGAGTGGCGGCGTGTCCACGATCACGTAGTCGAAATTCCTTGCCAGTTCTCGCGAACACCGCCGAAGCCCGATCGTTGGCCCACAACTGGGCCGGCCGCAGCGGGATCGGGCCCGCCGGCAGCAGTGCGATCGTGTTGCCTGCGAGCGCGATGTCGGGAATCACACACTCGGCGAGCGAATGTTCGCCGGACAGCACGGTGCTGACGCCACCGCGGTCGGCGCGATCAAGAGCCGACAGGATCCAACGGCAGCTTGCCTGCGACCTCGGGGGCGTGGAGATCACCGTCCACCAGGACGACGGCGCGTCCGGCCTCGGCAAGCGCGGCGGCGAGGTCGATGGCGACGGTGGTGCGCCCCTCCTGGTTCGAGGGGCTGGTGATGGCGATGACCTTGGGCGGCCGATTGTGCGGCGCGACCGCGAAGCGCAGATTGTTGCGGAGTTCGCGTAGCGATTCGGCATACAGTCCGGTGAGCGTCAGATCGGCGAAACCAGCGGTACGCCGGACGGGGTCGGCGGGCAGGTTGCCGAGCAAGTATTGAGCCGGTTTCTTCCTCGATGGGCGCAACACCGCGGAGCCGCTTGTCCACGACTCCGGCCAGGATTGCGAGCAGGAGGCCGACGACCAGTCCGCCGCCGCACCGATGCCGGTCAATTTCCACCACGACATACCTGTCGATGTCGTCGGGTAGTTGGCGTCGTCGACGACGACCGCTCCCGCCGCAGGCGATCCACCGCGCCGCGACGTCTCGAGCTCGCCGATCAGTCTCACCAACTGATCGGACACCGCACCCGCATAGGCCTGGGCCTGGGCCGGGTCGGGATCCTCCACCGCGACGGTGAGCATGACGGTCTTCGGCAACGGGACCGCCGTGATCTTCGCCCTGAGGTCGTCGGCCGAGATAGGCGCCTTCAGTTGGTCGATCGCGCGGGCGGCGACCTGTTCGCTGGTTGCCAGGCTGGCGTAGGAGATCACACGCTCCTGCGAGAACATGTTGTTCTGGTACGCCTCAGCAACCGAAGTGCCGTTCTGGGTGGCGGCAAAGAGCGTCGCCGTGGACTGGTATTGCGGAGTCTTGAAATAGCTCACCGCATACCCGGCTCCGGCACCGATCAGATGTGGCGACGACGATGATCAGCCAGTACTTGCGCAAGATGCGCAAGTATTCAATGACAGACAATGCTCAGTCCTCCTGATGGCTGAGTAGCAAACAGTTCATAGAGTAGCGGTTCGACTCTGACGCGCGAAGTTGCGGTACCCCGGGCTGGCGTTTGCCGGCCGTCGATCTGGGCGGCTGGCGCAGCCGCACCCATAGTCCGGGCGTCGTAGCTACTCGGACCGCGATGACACGCTTCACCTCGCCCTGGCAAATCACCAATTCCTGACATTCGTTGAACAATGGCGTCATACGTTGCTCGCCGGCCTTCCGTAAACCGCACACCCCTCGGTCTTGCCGCAGCACGTTACCCAAGGCGCCTCGAGTGTACCCGCCGTCGGGACGGCGATTCCTTTCGGACGCTGTCCGACGAGATGGCCGGCCCGGACGTGCCGCGCCTGGACTTCCAGCATGGCAACATCGCCTCGTCTGGGTTCGGTGGAGCTAACGTCACGCGCGGCCTGAATCCGAACCCGGCCAACTGTCAGACCGTCGGGCTTGGGACTCCGCGCGGTGGCTATCGGGGTCGCGCCCCAGGATGAGCGTCGCCACTGCTCGCCGTCCTCGACCTTCTGACCAAAATTCGTCGATTCGCCCGGAAGATCGATTGCCCCGCAGTGACCGCGGCGTCGCGGTCGAGCAACAAGTGTCGGCATTCGCGCGACGAACGCGTCGTCGTCGTCGAACACGCGTAGCTCGAACACGCGGTTGAGCGACCCCACCGCGGCCGTCGTGCCCACGATGGGCAGCCCCATCCGGATGGCGTCGAGGAGCTTGACCCGAACCCCGCCTCCGGTCCTCACCGGTGCGATCATCGCGCGGCACGTCGCGAGGAAACCGTGCAGGTCGTCGACGAACCCCAGATCCCTGACACCGGCCGGGTAGGTCACGTCGGGCGCCCCGGTCTTCTTGGCTCCGATCACGCACAGTTCGGCGTCCTCGATGCCGTCGGCGATCTTGGGCCACAACCGAAGTGCGTCCAGGAACGCCTCCTGATTCGGCGCCCAGTCACGGGTTCCCATGAGCACCAAGCGGCGCGGCGTGGCCGCTACGTCGACCTGTGCCACGGGCGGCAACCGCAGATCCAGCCAGGTCGCGCCTGCGATCCCCTTCGCTCGGTAGGCCTCGGCTTCGTCGGCGTCGAACGTCGCGACCGCGTCCGCGGCCCGCGCAACGCGCAACTCGTCGCGCACCAGCCGGGAGGCTTCGAGACGTCCCAACGCGCCCCTGGTCGCCTTCCATACCAGCGCCTCCGGTACATGCGTGTTGACGACCAGCCGCTTCTTTCCGAAATGCGCACTGCGCAAGAATGATTCGGCCATGTAGCTGTGCTCGGCGACGAACGTGTCGGCGTCGGTTGCGTCGATGGCGGCGACCAGGTCGTCACTGTCGAACCTGACGTGGACCAGGCTTCGCCAGGTGCGTACCGCGCCGACGACGAGGCGGGCGGGCTTGATCGCGGGCTTGCGCACCCGGGTCAGCGGGATGGTGTGCGCGCCCAGTTCGATGGCGGCGGTGCCGGACTCGGCCGAGTAGCACACCGCCGAGACGTCGAAGTCCTCGGCGGCCAGACCGACGATCAGCCGGAACATCTCGACGTCTCCGCCGTGTTCGAGGGTCGGATCCTTCGACAGCAGGAAGGTCACCTTCGTCACGGAACGGGTGCCTTCCTCGGCCGGTACAGCGCAACGGCGAAGACCGCAAGCGCCGCGGCGTCGGCCACCGTGGTCGCGATCGCGGCTCCGACGGCGCCGAGCCCCATCCAGACGAACAGGACGAGGAGTGCGAACTTGAACGGGATCAGCGCCACCCCCGCAAGGAACCGGAGCGGTCGCGATGCTGCGCGAACAGAATCACCTGGAACACGCAGATGATCGTTCGTGTCGATGCGAAGCCCGCCATGATCATCATGACGTAGCCGATCTCCTGGGGCGCGGGCGACGCAGCAGGAGGCCCACGCGCGATCGAGCAGAGTCACGATGCCGATCGCGACACCCAGCCCGAGTCGTGGTGCGTAGCTTGGGCCCCGTGGAAAGGTCACCGCCGCTGTTGCGAAGCGGTTCGTGGTAGGTCATCACGAATGACTGCCCCACCGCGGCAGAGCGCCGCGGCCACCATCCCGCCAATGGCGTAGTAACCGACGATCGTGGTGTCGGTGAGCCATCCGAGCACCAGCACGTCGCCCTGCAGAGGAAGGACGGTGCCGAAGAGCAATTCGCCCATCAGGACAGCCATCTCACGGACCTTCCCGGGCACAGCGGGCCGGTGACCGCGGACCGCGTATCCCGAGATGAACACCATCGCCACGTACGGGGCGCAGTACAACAGGCAGGCGTTCAGCAGCGTCGGATGGTCGACGGCGAAGAGGTAGATGCACGCCAGAGCCACGCTGGCGAACTGCCGAGCTGCGCCCCACTTGAACACGCGGTCGGGATGACCGTCGCGGCCGTCCCGGGTGATGTAGCTGTTGAAGGTGATCTCGCCGCCCGCGACCGCGAGACCCATGAAGGCGACGAAGTTGAACGGGATCATGGCCGCGCCCGCTGCCATCAACATCACGCCGACGATGTACCGGCTGACCCGTTCCCGCACGAAGTCTTCCTCGGATTCGCGGATTGCGCGAACCTTCCACGGGTAGTCCAGCGTCGGCCGACGATGGTGGCGACCGCGAGGGCCACCGTATACAGACCGTAGTCGGCGATGCTCAACTGGACCGACGAGCGCGAGCGTCCACAGCAGGCCCACCCCGCGCGCTCCGTACATCCAGACGACCCCGACCACGGTCTTGAACAGGGTGCGTGGCTGCTTGTCGCCCGTCGAGAGCGCCGCGTCGAGTGGGTCGACCGGGTCGAGTGGGTCGACCGGGTCGATGGCGTCGACGGAGGGAGGAATGAGGGGCTCAGCCATCGAGACCCAGCATCTCCGACCACGCGGCCGCGAACGCCTCCCCAGTACGCACTGCTGAACGCTCCTGGCGCGTCCTTGCGGAGTTCTCGCCGAGTTCTCGGACGCGGGCGTCGTCATTGACCAGAGCCATGATCGCCGCCGCGAGTTCGCCCGCCACCGTGTCCGAATCCGCAGGCGCCCCAACCTTGTTCACCCGCACCACGAGCGCGCCGACGCTCTCATCGAGTTCGGCCAGCGACCCGTAATCCGTGCAGATCTGCGGCGTGCAGTAGGCGGTCGAGTGCGCCACCACACCCGAGGCGGCGAAGCTCTCGGCGTAGAAGTGCCGCTTGCCGTACGGAACCACCATCGCCCGCACCGACTCGAAGAACGCGTCTTCGGCCGGACCGTCGACCGGGCCGAGGATGTCGACACCGTCGATGGGCGGCAGATCCTCGGTTCCCCGGCCCGCGACGCGTATCCCAATGTCGGCGGGCAGCAGGCGGCGAAGGGTCTCGATCTGCTCGAAGCCCTTGCCCCGGTAGACATGCCCGAAGAACCCCACGGCCCTGGGGCGTTCGTGCGCGGGCCGGATCGGCGGTCGGTCTCGGACGATGTGCGGGATGTACCTGGTGCTCGTCGACGGGTAGACCTGCGCGATGGACTGGCGTCCCGTCTCGGTCAACGCGAACAGCGTCCGGCCACCGGTACACCGCGCCTTCCAACTTGCGGCTGAGCGGCCGGGCCGGATAGTGGATGCCGTGGTTGAGCAAGCGCGACCGTGCTACGAACCGGGTGCGGACGGGCATCCACACGCCCTGCGGAGGATCGTGCACGGTGCCCGTCACGGGCACCCCACTCAGCCCGGCCGTCGACCAGAACGGCGCAAGAGCCGCGGTGGACAGTTCGGCGTGCACCAGCACGCGACCCCGCTGACCCTCGGCGACGTGCGCGGCGACCGCACGGCGGTGCGCGCGGATGTCGGCCAGGGTGTCTTCGCCGGGGCCACCGGTGCGAACCTGGACGACCTCACCGAAGTGTGGCCGGACCGCATTGGCGATGTCCTCGGCGTAGTCCCCCACCGCGGTCTTGCCGAGCATCGGCCCGACGAAAACCAGTCGGTAGTCCTGGAGCGTCGTCCCCATCAGCCGAACAGCGGGCGGTACCCGCCCTTGTACTTCAACGCATCGGGATTGCGCTTGCCGATGACTTTGGCCGGCACGCCACCGACGATCTCGCATTCACCAACGTCCTTGGTGACCACCGCCTGTGCTGCCACCACGGCTCCGCGCTGGATGTACGCGGGCAGCACCATGGCGCGGCTGGCAATCCACACGTAGTCCTCGACGACGATCGGGTCTCGGGCACCCGCAAGAAGTCCGGATGGTTGATGTCGTGACCGCCGCCGATGAACTGAACGTCGCTGGCGATCGTCACGTTATTGCCGATGTAGAGGCCCGCACGGGCATCGAGCAAACACCGGGACCCGATCGTCGTGTTGTCCCCGATCGTGAGGAACTCGGGGTCGAGGATCGTCGTGCCAAGGCAGATGCTCGAGTTGGCTCCGATGTCCGCGCCGAACAGGCGTAGGAAACCCTGCCGGATGAAGTGAAACGGGATGTGCGTGATCAGGAGGTTGAATACCACCGTGCCGATGCGGTTGCGCGCCTTCCGCGCTTGAACCCATGGCCTGCATCCGGTAGTTCGCCACCCGGCCGTCGGGCAGCAGGTCGTACGACGGAACCGGCGGCAGCTTGAGTCCGGGCGCGGCCGCCACCTTCCTGGCAACCTTCTCCGGGTCCGCTTTCGCGGGTTCCAAACTCACAGGTTTTGCTCCTAACGTCAATCCGGGTTGCTGAGATCACGAAATGCTATGGCGACTCGAGCGCCGTGGACCTACCGCTACTACGTTACCTACGTTCGATGTGCTTTCAGCCCCAGCGCATGCAAGTTCGTTGACGGCGCTGTGCAGCTTCTCCGTGAACGCCTGAACGCTGAACTGCTTGACGTGCTTACGCACCCTGTCGGCGTCGAATGCCATTGATTCGAACCGGTCGAGCGCTCCGACGATCGCACGCGGGGACGGCTCGTCGAAATACATCCCGCTCACGTCCTCGTGAATGGTGTCGAGAAAGCCGCCGAATCGAAGCGCGATTGCGGGCTTGCCCCATACCCCGGCTTCCAGGGGTGTGAGGCCGTAGTCCTCGTAGCTCGCGGCGATGATCGCCTTGCAGTTCTTGTACAGCCAGCCCAGGGCGCCGTCCGTCAGGTTCGACATCATGATGACGTTGTCGGTCTTCAGTTGCCGGAGGCGGTCCGCCTCGGGTCCGTGCCCAACGACGACGAGCCGTCGGTCGGTGCCCGCGAAGGCGCGCACGATCGCATCGACGTTCTTGTACGGCAGCAGTCGCGACACGACCAGGTAGTACGAACCGTCGAGGCCTCGGTCCCCTAGCCAGCGGACCACCTCGGTGACTGGTTCGAGTTCGCCGGCCCGCGGCATCGCGACCGGCGGGAAGACGATGTCCGCATCGATGCCATACGCGTCGGCGATGCGGCCCTTGATCTCAGTGGAATTGGCGAGGTAACGGTCGCACCCCGCGGCTGCGTTTCGGTCCCACGACCTCAGGTAGGGCAAGGTTGCAAGCAGTCCCAGCCGCGCAACGTTATTGCCCTTGCCGCCGAGGTAGGGCTCGGTCTGGTACAGCCAGCGCGCAGGCGAGTGACAATAGACGAGTTTGCGTCCGTTGGTCCGAAATCCATGCGCCCAGCCGCTACTACTGGACAATACGACGTCCGCGTCGATGAATATCGAGCTGGCAACCAGCGGAAGAATGGGCAGGGCGGCCCGGTGATGTTTCCGAAACGGCTTCAATTTGTTGAATGCCGGTACCCGTACATCCAAATCCCGAAATTCGGGGAACGTCGCTTCCGGATCATAGAGCATCGTGTATATCGGCGCATCCGGGAAGGCCTTGCTCATACTGAGCACCGTCTTCTCAGCGCCCCCGAGTTGGGTGAGGTAGTCGTGCGCGATTGCCACTCGGGGGGCATCCGAGACAGTGGCTCCATAGTCTGACTGCAAGATGTACGCAACCTCTGGGCAGGGGGCCTCGCGTCAACATTGACGCCTACGTCACATCGGCACTGTACACGTGTCCGGCGTCTCATTCGAATCGAATGCGTCACACCCGGCAAACTCGCTAGGCGAACTCAGAAGAACGGCACCTTGTACTTCCCACTGTACTGCAGTGCGTCCGGATTTCGCTGAGCGAAGATCTTCGCCGGAACGCCACCGACGACGGCCAGCGGTGGCACCTCGGTGATAACCACTGACTGCGCGCCGACCACGGCCCCCCGTCCGATCAAGCTCGGCAAGATCATCGCGCGACTCCCGATCCACACGTGATCGTCGATGACGACCGGATCGGCCGGGTTGGGACCCGGAACGAACTGAGGATGGTTGATGTCGTGACCGCCAGCAATGATGTGCACGTCGCTGGCAATGACCACGTCGTCGCCGATTGCGATGCCCGCCCTGGCGTCGAGCTGACACCGAAACCCGATCGAGACGCGATCGCCGATCACGATCATGGGAATCGACCACACGGTCGTGCCTCGGTTGATCGCCGAACCCTTGCCGATCGTCGCCCCGCACAACCGTAGGTAGCCCAGCCGGATGAAGTGGAACGGGATATGGGTGACGATCGAGTTGTAGAAGAGCGCGAGATACAGGTGAGAAGGCGCTGAAACACGTATCACCGAGGTCGAAATCGATGATGTTGCCGTCGGCGTCCGTCACCCACGTCGCTTTCCCTGGGGTTCGCACCTTGGGATTGACGGCAACCTTCTTGGCAATGACCTCGGGGTCTGACGACCAGGGTTCCACGAACATAGGCAGCGCTCCTGTCACGAATTCGCGACCACCATACGTCATGAGGCGATCGGGTTGCGAAGTTTGCTCACGACGGCATTGTCGGGGGACGGTGGAGGACACGGTCCGCCTGCCATACTATCCATCACCATGACGAGCGTTACCGACCCGCCTGCACCGGCAGCAGCACACGAGATCGACATCCACACCACTGCCGGCAAACTGGCCGACCTCCGCAAACGCGCCGAGGAGGCACAGCACCCGGTCGGCGAGGCTGCCGTCGAGAAGACCCACGCCAAGGGCAAGCTCACGGCACGCGAACGGATCCTCGCGCTGCTCGACGAGGGTTCGTTCGTCGAACTCGACGCGTTGGCCAAGCACCGCAGCACCAACTTCGGGCTGCAGGAGAACCGCCCGCTCGGCGACGGCGTCGTCACCGGCTACGGCACCATCGACGGCCGCGACGTCTGTGTCTTCAGCCAGGACGCCACCGTGTTCGGCGGCAGCCTCGGCGAGGTGTACGGCGAGAAGATCGTCAAGGTCCAGGAGCTGGCCATCAAGACCGGCCGCCCGCTCATCGGGATCAACGACGGCGCGGGCGCCCGCATCCAGGAGGGCGTCGTCTCGCTGGGGCTCTACAGCCGGATCTTCCGCAACAACATCCTGGCCTCCGGCGTCATCCCGCAGATCTCGCTGATCATGGGCGCAGCGGCGGGCGGACACGTCTACTCCCCCGCGCTGACCGACTTCGTGATCATGGTCGACCAGACCAGCCAGATGTTCATCACCGGGCCGGACGTCATCAAGACCGTCACCGGCGAGGACGTCACCATGGAGGAACTCGGTGGCGCGCACACCCACATGGCCAAGTCGGGCACCGTGCACTACGTCGCCTCCGGCGAGCAGGACGCGTTGGACTACGTCCGCGACCTACTGAGCTACCTGCCCCCCAACAACTACGCCGAGCCGCCGCGTTATCCCGCGCCGCCGCATCCGGGCGCCATCGAGGACAACCTCACCGACGAGGACCTCGAGCTCGACACGCTGATCCCCGATTCGCCGAACCAGCCATACGACATGCACGAGGTGATCACGCGCATCCTCGACGACGACGAATTCCTCGAGGTGCAGGCCGGTTACGCCGGTAACATCATCGTCGGGTTCGGGCGGGTCGACGGACGGCCGGTCGGCATCGTGGCCAACCAGCCCACCCAGTTCGCCGGGTGCCTCGACATCAATGCGTCCGAGAAGGCCGCGCGGTTCGTGCGGACCTGCGACTGCTTCAACATCCCGATCGTGATGCTGGTCGACGTGCCCGGCTTTCTGCCGGGCACCGATCAGGAGTACAACGGCATCATCCGGCGCGGCGCGAAACTCCTCTACGCCTACGGCGAGGCCACGGTCGCCAAGATCACCGTCATCACCCGCAAGGCCTACGGCGGCGCGTACTGCGTCATGGGCTCCAAGGACATGGGCGCCGACGTCAACGTCGCGTGGCCGACGGCGCAGATCGCGGTCATGGGCGCCTCGGGGGCGGTCGGCTTCGTCTACCGCTCGCAACTCAAAGAGGCCGCCAAGGACGGGCAGGACGTCGACGCACTGCGGCTCGAGCTGCAGCAGGACTACGAGGACACGCTCGTCAATCCCTACGTCGCCGCCGAGCGCGGTTACGTCGACGCCGTCATCCCGCCATCGCACACCCGCGGGTACGTCGCGACCGCGCTCCGTCTGCTGGAGCGCAAGGTGGTTCAGGTGCCGCCGAAGAAGCACGGCAACATCCCGCTGTGACATTGCACTGAACGACGTTGCACTGAACGACTTCTAGACGAACGGACTGCACATGTCACAGAACGTCGACATCACCGAGGTCAGCGATCCTCGGGACATGACCATCGACGCGCCCGCCGACACGTCGGTGCCTGCGCTCAAGGTCCTCAAGGGCCAGCCCACCGACGAGGAGATGGCCGCCCTGGTTGCCGTGCTCGCCGCCGCGGGCGGGGGACATTCCGAACCAGGACCGCAGGAGCTCAACCCCTGGGGCCATCCGGTCGACAAGTTGCGCTACTCGGTCTTCAGCTGGCAGCACGTCACTCTCGTGGAGAGAACCCACATGCGCCGATGACCCGGCTGGTCCTGGGTTCTGCTTCCTCGGGCAGGCTTTCGGTGCTGCGGCACGCGGGAGTCGAGCCGCTCGTCATCGTCTCCGATGTCGACGAGGACGCCGTGATAGCGGCACACTCCGGAGCTGCGCCCACCGAGGTGGTGCGGGCGCTGGCGCTCGCAAAGGCCGAGTGGGTGGCCAATGCCGTACCTGAGGGCGTCGGCACGGATTGTGTTGTCGTCGGCTGTGATTCGATGCTCTACCTCGACGGTCAACTGTGCGGCAAGCCGGCGACATCCAGAAGCCGCGCTGGCCCAGTGGAAGTCGATGGCCGGCCGATCCGGTGACCTACTCACCGGACACTGTCTGATACGCCTGAGCGACGGCGAGGTCGTCCACACCCTGGCCGAAACCGCTTCCACGACAGTCCATTTTGCTACCCCAACGGATCATGACTTGGACGCCTACCTGCGCAGCGGCGAACCGCTGGGCGTGGCGGGCGGTTTCACACTCGACGGCCTCGGTGGCTGGTTCGTAGACCGCATCGAAGGCGATCCGTCCAACGTGATCGGGTTGAGCCTGCCCCTGATGCGAAATCTCTTGCAGCGAATCGGAGTGTCGATCGCCGCGGTCTGGTCGGCGAACGGTATCCCGTGACGCTGCTCAGATAACCGCTGCTGGTGCCTGCAGCACCGGTTTGTGGCAAGTAAAGCCTTCGCGAGGATCGGGTTCGCCGACCCGCTAGGTTTGGTGGGATTCACTGTCCACCACACCGTCCCCGCGGCCTGACGAAACTGCGACGACCCCATAGCCCGCGGGCAGGTGCCATACCAAAGACTTGGAGCCCTTTGTGAAGGGAATCATCCTGGCCGGCGGGACCGGTTCTCGGCTTCACCCGATCACCTTGGGCACGAGCAAACAATTGATGGCCGTCTACGACAAGCCGATGATCTACTACCCGCTGACGACCCTGATGCTTTCCGGAGTACGCGACGTCCTGGTCATCACCACGCCCGATGAAGCCTCGGCGTTCGAACGCCTTCTCGGCGATGGCAGCCAGTTCGGCATCTCGATTTCGTATGCCGTGCAGCCCGCGCCAGAGGGACTTGCCCAAGCCTTCGCGATCGGCAAGGGATTCATCGGATCGGATTCGGTTGCGCTGATCCTCGGCGACAACATCTTCTACGGTCAGGGGCTGGGTTCGCAGCTCGCCCGGTTCACGAATGTCGACGGTGGCCGCATCTTCGGATACCGAGTCGCGAACCCGACGGCGTACGGAGTGGTCGAATTCGATGAGGACATGCGGGCGACATCGATCGAAGAGAAACCGACGCGTCCGCGGTCGAACTTCGCAGTCCCCGGCCTGTACTTCTACGGCAACGATGTCATCGACATCGCCTCGAGTCTCCGCCCGTCACCACGAGGCGAGTACGAGATCACGGACGTCAATCGCGCCTACCTGGCACAGGGCAGGCTGCGCGTCGACATTCTGCCCAGGGGAACGGCCTGGCTGGATACGGGAACCTTCGATTCGCTCCTCGACGCAGGCAACTACATCCGGACCATCGAACTCCGGCAGGGACTCAAGATCGGCGTACCCGAGGAGGTCGCCTGGCGTATCGGGCTTCTCAGCGACGACGAGCTGAGGCAACGGGCGGAGCCACTACTCAAGTCGGGCTACGGCAGATACCTGCTTGGGCTACTCGAGGAATCGCACGTCGAGTAGCGCGCGGCGGCGTGTCTTGCACCTGCGACCGCCAAAGTGGCAATCAGCGGCACCCAATCTGCGGCGATGATCCACCCCTGCGGGGAAGGAGCACTCCCGGCTTAGGGTTTGCTGACTCGGTGTTCTGCTACGAACGATCTGTGAGACGATACGCCGAATTGGCGTCTCTTGACCGACTCGGGGGTGGGCTTGACTTCTGCACATCCATCAGCGAAGCGCGCGGACATCCAGGGTCTGCGCGCCTTCGCGGTACTCGTCGTGATCCTGGATCACCTCTTCCACTGGCCGGCCGGTGGGTTTTCCGGCGTCGACATGTTCTTCGTCATCTCCGGCTTCCTCATCACCGGACTACTTCTGCGTGAGTGGGAACGCACCGAGCACATTTCTTTCCTCGGTTTCTATTCTCGCCGAATCCGGCGAATTATTCCGGCGGCTACACTTGTACTCATTTGCACGGTCATCGCTGCCCAACTTGTTGCTCCGGTCGGGGTGATCAATCCGGTCGAGATTGACGCTGTCTACGCCTTCCTTTTCGTTTCCAACTGGCATTTCCTCAACGTTGGTACCGACTATTTTCAACAGGATAAGCCGCCCTCTCCGTTGCAACACTACTGGTCCCTTTCGATCGAGGAACAGTTCTACTTCATATGGCCGTGGCTGTTACTCTCGCTATTAGCGGTGCTAACGATGCTGGGCGTCAAGCGACGATGGGATAGGTCCGCTGCGAGCATTTTGATGGCGGCAATAATTGCAGCATCGTTTGCATATGCGATCGTGAAATCTCCGCAGAATCCCGTCGTCTCCTATTTTTCGTCTTTCACCCGTATCTGGGAATTGGGAGTCGGCGCGCTATTGGCATGTGCGGTACCGGTTTTTCTACGGCTCCCAGATTCGATTCGTACCGTCCTGGCCTGGATGGGGCTCGCAGGCATGGTGACATCGATGATCATCATATCTGCTGACTCCGTTTGGCCTGCGCCCTCGGCCCTTCTGCCCGTCCTCGCGACGGCGACAGTGATAGCCGCATCAACTGGGCGCCCAGCCAAATACAACTGGCTACTTACCAACCGGCTGTCGAACTATATCGGTGATATTTCCTATTCGCTGTATCTGTGGCATTTCCCCATCATCGTGCTGGTCGGTTACGCGATGTCTGCGTCGACCGCCCGCTACGTGGTGACCCTCATTCTCATCGCCGCACTATCCATCGCTGCCTACCACGGCGTGGAAAAACCGCTGCACACCTCACCACTCTTCGAGCGGTTCAAGGCCAGTTCCCTACGCCGTCGCGCTTGGCACGTCTGGTGGGACAGCGTGCGTCGGCCTGTGACTCTCGGCATGCTCGGGATTCTTCTCACGGTGACCGCCCTACTGGTGAACCTCACGCCGGCGGTCGGTCACGTCGGTGCAGTTGCCCCCGTAGGACTTCCCATTCCAACTGTCGCTCCGGCAAATGACGAATCCACCTGAACAGGCCAAGCTCACCAGTGAAATCGTGGCCGCTTTGAATGCCAGTTCGTTTCCGGACTTCGATCCCGCAATAACCTCGCTCGGACTCGCGAACTTGAGGGACCAATGGCGCCGTGACGGTTGTACCGACGTAGTCAATGAGTCCCAGGCCATGGAATGCTCAGTCGGAGATCCGGCGTCGCCGAGGACAGCAGTCGTCATAGGCGACTCGTACGCAATGGCGTGGATGCCCGGACTGCGGAAAGCGCTTCTGGATGCCGGTTATAGGATCACGCAATTGACCAGGGGCCACTGCCCGGCCTGGGACGTCTCTGTCATGACGGACGGCGTGAATTTCGCCGAATGCGACGAACAACATACGTGGGTGAAATCATATCTGACCGAACATCGGCCATCGCTTGTCGTGCTGGCGTCAGCAGCCTATCTGGCCGATAGTCTGTCATCGAAGAATACGGGTTCCGCAATGGTTGCCGAAATCGCAGATGGCCTCCGGTCCGTGATCAGCTCGGCCCAAGTTTCGGGAGCGCGGACCTTCGTGCTCGGATCTCCGCCTAGGTCCGAGAATCTTCAGACGTGCGTGAAACCCGATGCAACACCCGACAGCTGTTGGGGGCCGTCATCAGCGGATACCTTGCCCGTCGCGAACGCAGAATCCGATGCGGCGAAATCGATGGGCGCTACCTTCATTGATGTCGTCCCCTGGTTCTGTGAGTACGGCCACTGTCCCGCGTTCGTGGGAACGACTCCTGTCTATGCCGATGGAAGCCATTTGACGGTGCAGTACTCCACGCGACTGTCCCCCTTGCTTGCGGCATCACTGCAGCCCTGACGGCAGTTGATGATGTCGACGGGAACCTTCGGGCTCTACCGAGCGACAACCGCACGCGCAAAGCTGCGCTACATAGCTGTGCAATCACCTCCGTTACCACCGACGCAAACAAGGCACGCCCATCACCGGGGTAGAGCCGAGCTTGCGCGAGCGAGAGTCGGCTTGACATAGTTTGGTTGACGAACCAGGTGCAACGACTGAGAACCGCTTGTCGACGCGAGCATCTGAGCAGGGTGGGGATATGACATCGCACGATGTGGTGAACGCCATCCGTCGCCATTGGCTTCTGGTGCTGGCGACCGCCATCCTGGGCGGCTTTGTCGCATCGGTGTACGCCTTCACCGCCACGCCACAGTACGTGGCATCGACGGACGTGTTCATCGCTGCCCAACCTCCGGTTTCGCCCGCAGTGGCGTACACCGAGAGTCAATTCGCATCAAGCCGCATGGCCTCCTATGTCGACCTGCTCACCGGCCAAGCGCTGGCGGCGCGCACAGTAGAGCGCCTGCACCTCGACGTTGCACCGGGTGACCTCGCACGGCAAGTGACTGCAACCGTGAATCCGGGGTCGGTCATCGTCAATCTATCGGTCACCGACTCGTCCCCCGTGGCTGCTAGGGATCTGGCCAACGCCCTATCTGAGGACTTTCTGGCCATGGTCAAGGCGCTGGAATCCCCTTCGACGGACGGGGAGATCGCGGCTCGCGGGATGGTGATCCAACGAGCTGATTACGCGCGCTGGACGTCGCCGGATCGCCGCCTCATCGTCCCACTCGGCACCGCAGCCGGTTTACTCATCGGAGTTGTGATCGCATTGATCAAGGACACGCCACTCAGATCCGACGACGCCGGAAATCTCCTCGCCGAAACCACGACCGTCTAACGGACTGGGCCCAACCAACGCACCCAGCCGCCTGCTCGCGCGCCCTTCCGATAGTGCGTCGTCATGTCGCGTCGAAGCAAGGCGCCGTCCGCCAATGGCAGTGCCGGAGGCACCGTACAGCGTGTCCCACGGGCGCGCGGCCCGCGAGGAAGTGATGGGCAACGGATCCGACCCGGGCTCGCCGGCCACGCACCGAGATCGAGTTCGGCCTGCACGGCAGCCATCCGCTGCGCCGCCGCGGCCGCAGCCACGCAGCCGCGCCTAGTGCACGACATTTGCACCAGGAACCGACCAAACCCGCCGGTCACCGCCATACAGCGTCGCCAAAACCCGCTGCAGTGACAAAGGTCGGGGACCGGTCCAACCGGCGCAGCCGATCGCCCTTCAGAAAGGCGTCAAATCGCCAGCAGCAAGGCCCGCCCCCGGCATGTTCGTCGTTGCGCCGAACCGAACATTCTCGCGGGCGACCTCAGTCGCCGTCAGCAAATAGCCAGGCACGACACGCCCTGTCGCTGACAGCTTGAGAAACGGAATGGCCCGAGAAACTCATCTATTTGCCCTTCAGTCCCCGAACGGCGTCACCACGGGAGCCGATTCAGCATTTCCGTAACCTTTTAGACACCTAGGTCGACACTCCGGGCCAGGGAGGCCGAACCTGCCAAGAGTTTGCCTTCTCCTGTGAGATGTGTCACTATATCCAGTTCAGATGCTTATAGCCTGCAGCTATGCAATTTTCCAACGCGCAACTTCCGGGAACATTCCTAGAGTATGATGAACATCGGCTGAAGTTCTGCTGACAGAACGGCAGGATGACGGGGATGGTTCAGCCCAAGCGCTAAGGAGTTGCTACATGTCCGCAACTTTCAGTTGTGCGGGCTCTATGACGGCCGCGGCAGCACGTGATTCTTTCCCGCTGCCGCCGACTCGGCAACACTTCGATGAACCGTGCGTGCCTCTGTCGACACGGGTGGTGCTGTGACGAACATGCCCCCCGCGGTCGGCCGTTCTGCATCGTCAATCCGGCCATCGCTCCAACATCTCAACTCCGCGGTACCCGCCGACGCCCCTTTGGTCTTGATCGCCAATCCCTCCCCTGACGTATATGGCTCCGACCTGCAGATGCTGGAAACCGTGACCGCGCTTCGAGACGCCGGGTACCGGGTGAAAGTGGCTCTTCCTACGGATGGACCGCTGGTCCCGCGGTTGCGCGAACGTGGCGCTGAGGTCGTTCACGCCGAGTTCCCGGTCCTACGACGGGCGAACCAGGCTCCGCTGGCGTTCCTGCAGATGGTGCTCTCGATCGCGGTCGCCATCCCGCGGCTGGTACGCCTCATCCGAGGTACTCGCGCCGCTGCCGTTTACGTCAACACGGTCACCCTGCCGTGGTGGATGCTCGCTGCGCGACTGGCCCGTGTACCAGTGACCTGCCACGTTCACGAAGCCGAAGACACCGATGGTCAGTTGGTTCTGCGAGCGCTCTACAGCCAGCTTCTACTCGCCAACACCATCATCGTCAACAGCAGGTCGGCGCTCGACGTGATGGCAGCGGCGTTTCCACGACTGCGCAGGAACGCTCGCTTGGTATACAACGGCGTTCCGCAACCTCCCTCAGAGCCTCAACCGGCGAGACGCGGCCGACCCTTCAAGGTCTTGAGTGTGGGCCGATTGGGTCCACGCAAGGCCCAACACCTCGCCCTCGATGCCGTCGGCCTACTCCGGGGACGCGGATATGACGTCGAAATCGAGCTCGCCGGTTCGGCATTCCCGGGCTACGAGTGGTACGTCGGGCAACTGCACACGCGCGCTGCCCGGCCCGACCTGTCGGGCGCGGTCAGATTCGCCGGATACTGCTCGCCGGTCTGGCCTAACCTCCAACAAGCCGACGCGGTGATTCAACCCTCTATCCGGGAATCATTTGGAAACGCGGTGATCGAGGCTCAGATGGCGGGCCGACCGGTCGTCGCGAATGCGGCCTTCGGCCACCTGGAAACCATTACCGACGGTACGACCGGCCTGTTGCATCCACCGGGCGACGTCGAGGCGATGGCAGATGCGATCGCTCGGATCATCGACGACGACCAGTTGGCATACGCGATCGCCGAGTCGGCGCGAGAGTCTGCGATCGAAAGGTTCTCACTGACTCGCTACGCCACCGAAATCTGTGCAGTGGTCGATACGCTCGTTCCACTCGGCAAGAGGCCGTTCAGCCGATGAACCATCCCTCGACATCTGAAGCCACGAGCGTTCGCCCGGTAGCACAGAACTCGACCCCGACCGTGCGCATCCTAGGCACACATGGCGTCCCTGCGTCTTACGGCGGATTCGAGACGGCCGCCGAGAACATCGGCCTGTATCTGCGCGATCGTGGTTGGCGCGTGGTCGTTTACTGCCAGCTCGACGGCGACGGCCCGATTGAGTTCGACGAATGGAATGGCCTCGAACGCGTGATGATCCGCGAGTCGAAACCGGGTTGGCGGGGCACCGCCGCGTTCGATTCGAAATCGATTCGACATGCGATGTCGGTACGCCGACCCGACGACGTTTGGCTGACCTTCGGCTACAACACCGGGGCCTACAACGTGCTGCCGCGCCTTCGCGGCGTGCCGAACGTCATCAACATGGACGGGATGGAGTGGACCAGGAAGCGCTGGGGGCTTGCCAAGCAGGGCATCCTATTGGCGAATGAACGGTTCGCCGGCGCGGTCGGCACCGTTCTCATCGCCGATCACCCAGCGATCGCAACGTATCTCCGGCGCAATTTCGGCAAGCGCCGGGTCCACACGATCGCCTACGGGGCGCACGAGGTCGTCGACGCTACGACCCGACCGGTCACTGACCTGGGGCTGACGCCGGGCGAATATGCGATGGTCGTGTGCCGCCCAATCCCCGAGAACTCGATCCTGGAAATCGTGACCGCGTGGTCGAAGCGGCGACGCGGCATGCCCCTGTTGGTCGTAGGCCCGTACCGCGACGACGATCCCTATCACGTAGACGTCAGGTCCGCCGCATCCGACGAGGTGCGCTTCCCCGGAGCGATCTTCGAGCCCGACAGGATGCAATCGCTGCGCTACCACTGCGCTCTATACCTGCATGGGCACACCGTCGGCGGCACCAATCCGTCGCTAGTCGAGGCGATGGCGGCCGGCAATGCCGTGGTCGCCCACGACAACCGCTATAACACGTGGGTGGCGGGGCCCGGCAACGCCTATTTTACGGGTACCGACGATCTCGACGCCCAGCTCTCCGACCTGGTCGGTGACGCTCCCCAGCGCCAGCGGATGGGCCAGGCGAGCCGCGCCCGTTTTCGTGACGAGTTCACCTGGCAATTGATCGGGGCCCAGTACGAAAAGGCGCTGAACACAGCGTTGAAGACCTCTCGCGCGAGCAGCGCCAGCCTGACACAAGGAGCTCCCCGTGCTTGATGTAGCGGTCGTCGGCCTCGGAAAAATGGGCCTTTCGCACTTGTCGATCGTCCGGGCCCATCCGGACGTCAGTCTCGTGGGTGTGTGTGACTCCACCGGGTATCTGCTGGACATCCTCGGCAAGTACACCGGCGTGAACACCTACAAGGATCTGACGCGTCTCCTCGACGGGGAGAATCCCCAGGCCATCATCATCGCAACTCCTACGCATCTGCACGCGGACATGATTCGCCAGGCGATTCAACGCGGTATTCACGTCTTCTGCGAAAAGCCGCTCGTGATCGACCCTGCGGAAAGCCATGAGTTGGCAGAACTAGCAGCCGCGCGCGGGGTGGTAACCCAGGTCGGCTACCACAACCGCTTCGTCGGGGCGTTCCAGGAGGTCAAGCGACTCATGGACGCCGGCGCCATCGGCCCGGTCAACACCGCGCTGGCCGAGGCCTACGGGCCGGTGATTCTCAAGCCCGCCGGCCGCAGCTGGCGCAGTCAGCGGTCGACAGGTGGTGGTTGCCTCTACGACTACGCCGCGCATCCGCTGAACCTTCTCACTTGGTATCTGGGGGCACCTCAGTCTGTTAGCGGCAGCCAACTGACCAGTATCTTCTCCGCTCAGATCGATGACTCGGTTGCCAGTACGTTGCACTACCCGACAGGCACCGCACAGATCATCTCGAACTGGTCCGATGAGTCCGAGCGCAAGATGGCGACGAAGATCACCCTGTGGGGACCACACGGCCGGATCTACGCCGACCGCCAAGAGATCCAGGTCTACCTCCGCGACACCGCCACCATTCCCGACGGCTACCGGGTCGGTTGGAACGTCCGTTACACGACTGAACTGACGGAGGCACCGTACTTCTACGTTCGTGGCGAGGAGTACAGCGCCCAGGTCGACGAGTTCGTCCGTCGCGCGATCGCCGGGGTCAGCGAGGGCGAGAACGATTTCACCTCGGCTGCCCTCACCGACCAGGTGATGGCGATGATCAGCCGCGACGCCGGCCGCAAGGAAGCACGCATGCCAACCGCGCCGAGCACACCGATGACGCGGATTCACGCCGAGTCGACCGGACTGCAAACCCGGCGGCGGGGCGCTGTCACAACTGCTTCACGCCGGATCGGGCCCGCATTGCGGGCATTACGAAGAGGCCATTGAGATGAGCGAGGTAGTCAGAGATCTGATCCCCGATGTGGATATCCCGATGATTCTGCGCGAAAGTGAGCGCTCTCAAGCGCCCATCCGGATGGACCGACTCCTGTTCGGCGACAACCAGTTCTTCGGCGTGAACCACATGTCCGAGGAGAAGGCACGAGCCCAACAGATTCGTTTCCAGGACCTCGACGCCATCATGCAGGTGCTTGACTTCGCCTACGACGACGGCGTGACGACGTTCATGTGCACCACCCACGACCGCATCGCAGAGATTTGTGACCGGGTTCGGGAACAGCCGTCGCGCTACGCGGACATGAAGTTCTTCCCCTGCATGCCCTACGCCCACAAGTACGCCAACGCCATGACCGAAGACGGCGTTCTCGGTGCGATCCGACGCTTCCTGCCCGAAGAGGGGCTCTTCGACAGCATCGCCCGCGGCGCATCTTCGTTGGCGCGCAAGGATATCGAGGGCGTTGCGACGTTGCTGATCGACGCCGAGCTGAAGATGTTCGCGGGCTTGTCGACTCCCGTGATCTGGATGCAGAACGTGATCGTCGACATGCTGTCCGGCATGGGCTTCATCGATGCGTTCCGGATCTTCGCCGACCACGTCCGGGCACGCTACGGTGCCGAGGCGGGATTCATCACGATGAACCTGCCGAAGACGCTTGACGATCTGGACCGTGCCGGCGTCGTCAATCCGATTGTCTGCTCAAACATCAACAAGATCGGGTTCCGGATGTCCGGCGGAGTCGAGGCCTACCGCGACGCACTCGAACGCCGGCCATTTCGTGCTGTGGCGATGTCGGTATTCGCCAGTGGAGCGATCGCGCCGCAGGAGGCGATCGAATGGGTGTGCGGCCTGCCAAATCTCGAGTCGATCGTCTTCGGCGCCTCAAGCCGCGCCAACATCGCATCGACCGTTCGGCTGGTCAACGAGTACTGGCAGTAACACACCGACTCAGGACGGCGCTACCGCGTCGGTGTTGGCGACCTGGAATCCACGCGCACCGAAGCGTCGTGCTGTGTCGCGTTGCGCCGAGTTCGCGATGATGTGGGCGATAACGGGCTTTCCGAACGAGACTATCTGCTGCCATGCTTCGGGTGGTGCGTCCCAATTCAGTCCGAGCGTCGTCCAATGGTCCTGTGTGCCAGCCAACAGACCGCTTTCATAGTCGGCGGTGTAGTAGTACCCCCAGGTCTGAAAGCCGCGGGCCCGCGCCTTGTCGGCCAAAGCGATGTCGTCGCCGTAACCCTTGACGACCGCATGTTCCACGCCTACGTCCTGGGCGAGCATGTCGAGGAATTCATCCATGTGGTCGGAGGCGTATTTGAGATCCACGAAAAGCACGTGCGTTCTGCCGAACGCGCTGGAAAACTCTGTCCAGGCCAGATAGGGCTGCGGATCGCCGTCCGCGTTCAACGTGACTTGATACCGATTGATCTCGTCCCACGTCATCTCGCTCGCTGGGGGCAGACCTTGCACTTTGGAGGTTCGATCGAGGGTCTCGTCGTGCAGGCCGAACCAAATCCCGTCGGACGAGCGCGCCAGCGATATCTCCAATGCGCCGTAACCGCGCGCGGCGCTATTCCGGTAGGCCTCCATCGTCATTTCGGGATCGTCCGCAGATCCCCCCCGATGAGCTAGATAGAACTCCGGCCGACTGAGCATGTCCTGGACGGACTGATAGCCGAAGTGGACGACGGGATCGACCGCGCCTTCGGAACACGCGGTCGTCAACAACGCGACGGTCAGGACGATCACCGCGCGTGCCAGTGAGTCGCGCAACGTCAGAGCAGCGCCTCATCGGCGTGACGCGCGACATCGGACCCCGCGTCGTCGACGGCTCCCGACTTTGCCACATCGACGCCACCGCGAAGAGTATCAAGCTGCGGATCCGCGGCATCGACCTTTGCGGCCGGCTTTCGGGGGCCCCGCAGCAGTGCGGCCACCCCGCCAAGCACCAAGCCTGCCAGCGCTCCGAAACCGATGATCTTGCGCCTGTCGGGCGAGACCCAGACGGCCGCCGTTGCGCTCTTGATGACCACGGCTCGAGCGACGGGCGTGCCACCGTCGATCGGCGTCTCCAGATCTTTCACCATGCGAATGAAATCGTCGGAGAGTGCATTGGCCAGGGTGGTCGCGTCCTTGGCAGAGGAGTCGGTCACCGACAGCTTCAACACCACCGAATCGGGATTGGCCGTCACCTTGACCTTCCGCGCCAGGTCACGAGGCGATTCTTCGAGTCGCAGCCTGGCGACGGTGCGGGCAGCCAGTGCTTCACTTCCGATCACGTCCCGATACGACGTGGCGCGGTCCTGGGCGAACCTGCTCGCCGCGTAGGCCTGCTCCGGATTGTGAACCTCTGGTGTGGCGACGAAGATGCTTGTCGAGGCAGAGTATTGGGGCTGCGACATAAATGCGACCGCGACAGCCGTCAGCGTCGCAACCAGTGTGACGATCGCCACCGTCATCCATCGGACTCGAAGGATCGATAGTGCATCGTGAAGCGTCAAAGCGGGACCCCTATTTGCAGTGAAGTGATCCCTCAATCATCGCGTATGCGAGTTTGCCGGGACAGGGTTATTGTGCGATGATAGCCCACATCGAAGGGCCACGCGAATGCGTCGCAATAGTTCGCCAGAGGGGACAAGTGACCCAAGTTATCGGCTATGCGCCGGGAGCCTATGACCTGTTCCACGTCGGACATCTGAACATCCTCAAGCACGCTCGCGAACGCTGCGACATCCTCGTTGCCGGCGTTGTTTCGGATGAGATGTGCCTGGCCGCCAAGGGTCGACTGCCGTTCATCCCGGTCGCTGAGCGACTCGCGATCGTCAAACACATCGTGTACGTCGACGACGTTCACGAGGAGACGACTCCCGACAAGATGGACGCCTGGCATGCCGTCGGCTTTCATCGCATCTTCAAGGGCGACGACTGGCGTGGCACCCCGAAGGGCGACAGGCTAGAACGCGACTTCGCCGAGTTCGGCGTCGAGGTCGTCTACTTTCCTTACACGGTCCACACGTCGAGCACCCACCTGCGTAACGCACTACGGGCGGCGACACTCGAAGGCGACGCGCTCAAACGCCAGCAGCAAGTGGCACCGGGCTCTAAATCCGGCGCGGGCGGGGTCCGCAGCACCGGGAGGTGACAACCGAGATGGCTTGCGCCATGTCGATGACGGCACCAAGCCGGAATCACGACCAGCGGGCCCCGCGGGGTGCGTCGGCGGAATCGCTCGTTGAAGCAGGAGATTGACGCTTGCGGCTGGGCCGCTGCCTACTCGTCGCAGTCTTGCAAGCAGTCCGATCTGCCGGAGACGGCTTGACCCGCTCATGAGTGAGCTCGCTGCTCCAGACCTTGCACCAGGCCCAAGATCCCATTTACCAAGCCGCTATACCAGCGGTGCCGGCACGACTCTCCGAATCCCGCCTTGAAGCTTGGCGATCGGATGCAGACGGGCGTAGCAGAGCCAGTGGTAGCCTGCGCGCTCCGCATAAAGCTGCGGGGCACGTTCGGACGAGGCCTGCTTGAGCAGCGGTGGCGGCGTCGGCTCCGGAAGTCCGGTGTCGAACGGCGGCGGGAACTCGACGTAGGTATGCAGACGCTCCGCTAGCAGCGCCGCATCGATGCGATTGGGGGCCATCCGGTTCCGTGTGTACTGAGGGATTACCGTGAGCTCCTTCGCGCCGTACTGCTGGGCGATCACACCGAGTTTTCGGATTAGTCGGGCGGAAAAGCTGCGATAACGACGGCTCGGATCGTCATTGGAGACGTTGCCGAAGCCTGCACCGGCGAACGCCCTCTTGAGCGTGTAGCAGTCTCCGTACGGGGGTGGGTCGTTGTCTTCGAAGATGAGGTGCTCGAAGCCAAACCAATGCGCGTGAATCAACCGGTTGTATGCGTTCTGATGATCGTCGAAGAAGAGGAGAGCCTCGGAACCGGCGATGCCGGACCAGTCGATCTCGGTGAAGTCGATGCTGTGATATCGGGCTCGCGACGATATGTACTCGCGCCGATCCAAGTGTAAGTCGATCGCATGAATCTCGGCGTCGGGACACGCCTGCTCAAGCAACCATGTGCTCTGCCCGCGCCATACTCCACTTTCTATAACCACACGCGGCTTGAGGTGCCGGGCAATGAACCACGTCGCGAACATGTGTGGGGCGGCCATGCCACCCGCATTGCGCGGTAGGGGGCGAAGGGAATAGAGCCGCTCGAACTCATCGATGCAATCGACCATTTGCTCCCGAGTCCAGGGAAGCTCTCCGATTTGATGGACCGTCACGGGGTTGAGTGTAGCGATGCATGTGGTTTCGTGGTGCATCAGGTGCCAACGGTGTCTGGCTTCAGTATTTGCCAACTAGCTCGAGCCTCACCCAACCGCACTAAGCCGACCGAACTCAGCGGGGCAAGACGCCACCAACTCCGTCCGGGACCCCGCAGCAAAAAGCCACCCGAAGCCATTTCGCCATGCCCTCGGATGCATCGAGCACCGTCACATTCGCGCCTATCTGCCTCAGGCCAACGGCAAAGTTGCAGACGTTCCGGCCGACGAATGGGCATGCGCGGCTCCCGCGTAGCGACACCGGACGATGCGAGCATCTCCCGACCTGGCTGCACAACTACAACCACCACCGCGGCCAAACCGCACTCGCAGGCCATCAGACGCCACCCGTGTACGAAAGCTCTCAGGTCAAAACGGCTGACCGAACCCGCGACCTCTTCGGCGGAACAAGGAGTACATAGTGGCGGATCAGGAGGCCGCCGGCGAACGATCCGAGCGCCAAGCCGAACGGAACCCACTCCTCACTGCCAGTTACGTACGCCACCGTTGCTGCCAGAGCAAGTGACACCAGAGAATCTACGATCCGAACGGCGAGGACGGCTGCCTGCAGTCCACGGACGGCCGCGAGCGCTCCGTAGGGTGTGACGGCAGCGACGCTGATCGTGTAGGCAACCCAACCCACCACAGTGACCACCGGAATGTCGTACTGCTCGCCGGCGATTAGTGGGCCGAGCACGGGGACGCAGAGCACAGCAACGACGCCAAACGCTACGGTGATGGCAACCAGCAACAGGACACCTCGATCGGCCCTGCGAAGCGCTGCCGTCAGTGCGCTCTTCGAGTCGAGCGCATAGCTGGCGAACAGAAAACTGTTGAGTCCGAACACCACCAGCAAGGCCGGAGCAGTGTAAATTCGCCCGGCCTCCAGTTGACCCGCTGCGGCAACCCCGACCAGCGCTATGACCACGACGCGGGTCAATGCGAGAAGAGATGGACGAACGCCCTGCTGAAGCGCCCTCAACGCACCGTAGGCGAATACGATGCGGTGCTGTGCAGGCAGCGCCGGTCGGCCCAGCCACCTCTCCTCGGTCGGCAACAGGCACACACCCACGACAATCGCGACGGCCTGACCGGCGGCCAACGCCACGAACAGCCATGCCAAAGTGAGGGCCGGAGCGAACAGGAGTACCACGGCAAGCACGAGCAGGCTCGTGGTATCCACAACGACGATTCGCCAGAACCGGAGACTGGCCATCAGCAAACGCCGGATTGCGTCTTCGATCAAGAACACGAACGTGGCCACGCCAAACGCGACTGCGTCCTGTTTGGTGACGAAGCCGGTCACCCACACACCCATGGAACAGAAGATCGCTCCCACCAGGGCCACGATCACGAGCCAGTTCTGGAGCGCCGCCCTCACGTCGGATGATCCTCGGTCCAATACCGTCAGTGAGTCTCCGACGAAGCCTGAAGAGATCGCGGTCGCGAGCACCAGAATTCCATACAGCAGGCCAAACTGGCCCAATCCGGTGATGCCGAGCGTTCGCGCGGCGACTACCTGCAGCAAAAGGCTGCCCGCCGCCTGGCTACCCTGTGCCGCAATGGCCGCTAGTCCATTACCTCCCGTGCGGCGTGGCCGACGAGCCGAATGTCGGCCCATTCCCGCACCTCCGCCTGTCGGAACTTGCCACTGAAGATTTGTAGTTGCTGGACAATCTGTTCGTGGACCCATCGATCCACGTATGCTACTGACTACGGGGTGGCAGAATTCACTGGGTAGGTACGGGGAAGTGGGACGGCATCCACGTCCGAGTTTGGTCGATATGAGGGAACAAGGCGCGCACTGTCATGACTGACGTATCGATAGCAGGCGGCCACCGTGCCGGCGCGATCCGGGTCCATCCCGTCGACCGCACGATCAACGCCTGCGCGTTCGCCACGCTTGCGCTACTGCTCTACTCGGCGTTGCCATGGCGTAGCAAGCAGTATTTCAGTGACCAGTTCGATTCAGTAGTACTCGCGAAAACCGCCCTCATGTTGCTTGCGCTCGCGGCCGCGGTCTGGATCCGCGGCTACGCGAGACGTCACGGACGTCAGCCGAACGATGTTCCCGCATTCGCGTTCTTGGCGGCTGTGTCCTACCTGTGTGTTTCCGCACTGGGGTCACTTCTATTTGGTAACTTCTCCGCTAGCGGAAAGCTGTCCATGCGCGCCGCGGTCATCGCGTTGGTGGTAGTCCTGTTATTCGAAGCCGTCCGCCCCGCCGTTCTCCTCGATCTGTTTGCCCGGCTGCTTACGGCTGCGACACTTCTTGCTGCCGTCACTGGAGGATTCAACGCGACCGGCCGGCTGGCGGGTGCCATTCCGCCTTTCCATCCAAACGAAATCGCATTTCTTGCTGCAGTCCCGATGTTGTACTACATCTGGCGGACAGCAAACCTTGATTTCAACCTCCGTCGCATGGCCGTAATCGTTGCGCTTGGCATCATCATCGTGCTCTCCGATTCACGGACGACTTCGGCAGCAGTGTTTATAGCGATCGCCGTGGTGGTCGTCCGCGGCAGGCGGAGCCCAGCCATCAATCTTGCGATCGTCGCGACGATGATGGTCGCACTCGTGTTCCTCGCGAGCTTTACCGACGTACTCAAATCGTTCAGCGACCGCGGTGGCGACAGCCCCGTTGACACGCTTGGCTCCCGGACGATCGCGTGGGAGGCTGTTCTTCGGTCCGCCCCGGGCCCGATACAGCTGCTGGTCGGTCAGGGGTTGGCGGCCAAGAAGGTCGGGGTTGAAGGCCAGTGGTGGACGTCCCAAATCCTGGACAGCTCATGGATCTCGGCGTACGTGCAGGCTGGACTCATCGGGTTGGCTCTCGCCGGATTCCTGGTGATCTACACGATCGTCCAGGCGACCCGAACAGGCCGGCCGAACGCCGACATTTGGATCGGTCTCCTCATACTCGTCACGATTCGAAGCGTGTTTGAAAGCGGACTGCTCGACACGAGCACCAGTTTCATAGTGCTGATGCTTCTTGCGATCGGGGCCTCCACCGACGCCAAGGCGAGACCCGCAACGCTTACAACGCCTCCACTCTGACACTCGGATCAACCGAGACGATGTTTCCTCTGACGATTCCCGAATATCCGGGAAAGCCGTTCATCGCCATCTTCACTGGGTCTGTACCGGAATTCAGCACCAACGCGATATCCGATGGCTGCGCTTCCGTCGGTCCTGCAATGAATTGATTTCCCACTATTACGATATGCCTCCCCTCCGAAATGTCGATGATCCCCCCTGAGTTCGCGCCCGGGTTCGCCATCCCGGAGTAGAAGCTGCAGTTGGAGATGGTCAGTCCATCGACGTTGGAAACACTGATCGCCCGTCCACTCGTGGGGCTTCCCGACGGGGCGTCAAATTGCGCTCCATCGATGAACAGGCCCTGACCGCCCTCAACGGAAATGTGATAGGAATCAGAGCGGGCACTGATGATGACACGCCCGATGTACGACTTACTCATGGCCGTCCTGATGAGCGGCTTGTCGCTCACCGCCCACGCCGCCGAACTATTGTCCATGAACGACTGGGCGTCCGTCCCGAAGATGGTGTTCTCACTGCCTCCGATGAAAAGTGGGGTGTCTGACATGGATTGGGAATGAAAAGTTCCCGTCAGTGAAACGCCGGTGCCGTATCCCCACCAGAAGGTGCGCATGTCGCGCACACCGAGATTGTGCAGATTGCTGTACCACAGCGTGTGCCCGAGATAGGCATCACCCGCCATGGCAAGACGTGGGAACACGTCTGTGCGCGATCCTCCTTCGAAGAGAATGCCACTTATCGAAATGTCCCGGGGAGAACCGTCCGTGGGGTAATTCTGTCCGGCCTGCCCGTCCGGCGGGAACATGAAGACCGAGGTCTCCGGGAGTCCAGCCCACCGAATTGTCGTCCCGCTGCCGTATTCACGGGCCGGCAGCCCGGCAGATCCCATCAGCTTGAGACCCGAGTACAGCTGGATCTGCGTGGAGATGCTGTACACGCGGTTGGCGAACTCGAAGACCGGAACATCTTTTCCCGCCGCCTGTTTGGTGCGTTCGTTGATCGCTAAGATGCGCTCGTCGTCGGACCCTGCGAGTTGGTCCACCGGAATCGTCAGCTGCGATGGGACGTCCTTGCAATCCTCCGTCGCCTGCAGCGTTCCGCGGCCGCCGTCATTGGACTTCACATTGCCAGTGACCACCATCGCGGCGGCACCGCCCAACACTGCGGCCCCGCCCGCGGTGAGAACTCCGCGTCTCGACACCCGATTGTGCGCGTTCAATTCACGATGCCCGGTCAAGCACTACCAACTCCCTCCACCATTTGCGCAGAGCCAACGCGAGTGCACACGCATTCAGCACGAACAAGCCGGTATAGATCCAGCAGAACAATGGTGAGATCCCGGCGAATAGGAAGGCCAAACACAGGAATCCGTAGTCCGTCGGCAAGAGTGCGAATTTCCGCCACCACGCCTCGCCCTCCGCCCCCGCGGAGACTTTCACGGGTCTTGGGCGCAGCGTGGGCATGATGATAAGGCCGAAGAAACTCACCGATGCAACTACTGCGTAGCCCAGCGGAATCAGCAGGGCGTGATCGGATTCCACTTGCGGGAACCGGAACCACGAGATCGCGACCGCCAAGTGCAGGGATACCGTCTTGGTGCAGTCGATCGTGTGGTCCAGCCATTCCCCGGCCTTCGATCCCCCCCGGTACAGACGGGCCAGCTGCCCATCTACCGAGTCCATGATGTAGCCGGCAACCAATAGACCACCGATGAGCGGTCCGGTCCACCACCGCGGCTGCGCCACCGCGAGGATGGCGATGGCCGTCCCCGACAACAGCGCACTGATCACCGTTGCCTGGTTGGGAGTCATCCCGCGCGTCGAAACCGCCGCGGCCACGTAGCGGGCCGCTGGGCGGTTGACCAGTCGCGAGTACGCCGGGGTGCCCCGGCTCGGCTTCTGCGCGGAGCGCAGCGACTCCAGCGCGGACTGAAAAGACATCGTCGGTATACCGCCCGTCGAAAGATACCTTGCACTACAGAGACCCCCACAGTGCAATCGCAGCATATTCGCACCGCGCCCGTTTTGGGTAAGCGGGCAAACTCGGTCACCATCCCACAGGGGTCGTCCCGACCGCCCAAACCCCGCTCACGGTGGACCGTGTCCTCCCAGCGGTAGGCTCGGACCCGTGCCGCTACCTGCAGATCCCAGCCCCGTGCTGAAGGACTATGCCCATCCCGAACGACTGGTGACCGCCGACTGGCTGAGCGCCCATCTGGGTACCAAGGGTCTGGCAATCGTCGAATCCGACGAGGACGTCCTGCTCTACGACGTCGGCCACATCCCGGGCGCGGTGAAGATCGACTGGCATACCGACCTGAACGATCCGGCGATCCGCGACTACATCACGGGTGAGCAATTCGCCGACCTGATGAATCGCAAGGCCATCTCGCGCGACGACACCGTGGTCATCTACGGCGACAAGAGTAATTGGTGGGCCGCGTATGCCCTGTGGGTGTTCACGCTGTTCGGCCACGAGGACGTGCGCCTCCTCAACGGCGGCCGCGACCTGTGGACCTCGGATGGCCGGGACACGACGCTGGACGTTCCGTCGAAGACCACCACCGGCTACCCAGTGGTTGAGCGCAACGACGCACCGATCCGGGCATTCAAGGACGAGGTGCTGGCCACCCTGGGCACCGAGATTCTGATCGATGTGCGCTCGCCCCAGGAATACACCGGCGAACGCACCCACATGCCCGACTACCCCGAGGAAGGTGCGCTGCGCGGCGGCCACATCCCCACGGCGGTGTCGGTGCCGTGGGCCAAGGCCGCCGACGACCAGGGCCGGTTCCGGAGCCGTGCAGAGCTCGACGAGATCTACGACTTCGCCTACAGCCGCGATCCGGACCGGACCGTGATCGCCTACTGCCGCATCGGTGAGCGCTCGAGCCACACCTGGTTCGTGCTGACCCACCTCCTGGGCATCTCCGGTGTGCGCAATTACGACGGGTCCTGGACGGAGTGGGGCAATACCGTGCGCGTGCCAATCGTCCAGGGCGAAGCACCGGGGGACGCGCCCGTCAAATGAGCATGCCGGCTCCTCTCGCTGACGTGGTCTCCGACTTCAACGACGTCGAAGGCCAGGACAAACTGCGGCTGCTCCTCGAGTTCTCCGAGGATTTGCCTGCGCTACCGCCGGACCTCGAAGAGGCGGCAATGGAGCCGGTGCCCGAATGCCAGTCACCGCTTTTCCTACATGTCGACGCCGAAGATCGCGGGCATGTCCGGCTGTACTTCAGCGCCCCTCCGGAGGCACCCACCACACGCGGGTTTGCGTCGATCCTGGCGACCGGATTGGACGGTCAGGCCGCCGACGACATCCTGGCCGTGCCCGACGACTTCTACACCGACCTGGGTTTGGCGGCGCTGATCAGCCCGCTGCGGCTACGCGGAATGTCCGCCATGCTCGCACGCATCAAGCGCCGGCTGAGGGACCGCCAGCCGTGACTCCAGAAAGTTACCCACGGGTAGGGGCACCGGCTCGCCGACGCTCCAGTCGCGCCGCATAAACTGCCCCCGATACATTCTTAAAGACGTTTCTTAGACACGCCAGAACGACAGCCCACTAGTGGGGCCGACTAGTAGGAGGCACACGTGCCCAGTCACGCCAGCTCGAGCATCTCCAAGGTGCTCGTGGCCAACCGCGGGGAGATCGCCGTCCGGGTGATCCGGGCAGCCAAGGACGCGGGACTGGCCAGTGTGGCCGTGTACGCCGAGCCGGACGCCGATGCGCCGCACGTTCGGCTCGCCGACGAGGCGTTCGCGCTGGGTGGGCAGACATCCGCCGAGTCGTACCTGGTGTTCGAGAAGATCCTCGACGCGGCCGCCAAGTCCGGCGCCAACGCGATCCACCCCGGCTACGGATTCCTAAGCGAGAACGCCGATTTCGCGCAGGCCGTGCTCGACGCCGGGCTGATCTGGATCGGGCCCAGCCCGCAGTCGATCCGCGACCTCGGCGACAAGGTCACCGCCCGCCACATCGCGGCGCGCGCCCAGGCGCCGCTGGTGCCCGGCACGCCGGACCCGGTCAAGAACGCCGACGAGGTGGTGGCATTCGCCGAGGAGTACGGCGTTCCCGTCGCCATCAAGGCCGCGTTCGGTGGCGGTGGTCGCGGCATGAAGGTCGCACGCACCATCGAGGAGATCCCAGAACTCTTCGACTCGGCCACCCGCGAGGCGATCTCTGCCTTCGGCCGCGGCGAGTGCTTCGTCGAGCGCTACCTCGACAAGCCGCGCCACGTCGAAGCCCAGGTCATCGCGGACCAGCACGGCAACGTCATCGTCGCGGGCACTCGGGACTGCTCACTTCAGCGCCGCTTCCAGAAGCTCGTCGAGGAGGCTCCCGCACCGTTCCTCACCGACGCACAGCGCAAGGAGATCCACGAGTCCGCCAAGCGCATCTGCAAGGAAGCCGGTTACTACGGCGCGGGCACCGTCGAGTACCTCGTCGGCCAGGACGGGCTGATCTCGTTCCTCGAGGTGAACACCCGCCTGCAGGTGGAGCACCCCGTGACTGAGGAGACCGCAGGCATCGACCTGGTGCTGCAGCAGTTCAAGATCGCCAACGGCGAGACGCTCGACATCACCGAGGACCCGACGCCGCGCGGCCACTCGATCGAGTTCCGCATCAACGGCGAGGACGCCGGCCGCGGCTTCCTCCCCGCGCCCGGCCCCGTCTCCAAGTTCGAGCCGCCGACCGGACCAGGCGTGCGCCTGGACTCCGGTGTCGAGTCGGGTTCGGTCATCGGCGGCCAGTTCGACTCCATGCTGGCCAAGCTGATCGTCACCGGTGCCACCCGCGACGAGGCGCTGGCTCGGTCGCGGCGGGCGCTTGCCGAGTTCAATGTCGAGGGCCTGGCCACCGTCATCCCATTCCACCGCGCCGTCGTGTCGGATCCGGCGTTCATCGGCAACAGCGACGGCTTCGACGTCCACACCCGCTGGATCGAGACCGAGTGGAACAACGAGATCGAGCCGTTCACCGGTGGTGAGCCGCTCGACGAGGATGACACGACGCCGCGCCAGAAGGTCGTCGTCGAGATCGGCGGCCGCCGCGTCGAGGTGTCGCTGCCGGGCGACATGGCCATCGGCGGTGGCGGCGGCGGCGCCCAGTCCGGCGCCATTCGCAAGAAGCCGAAGCCGCGCAAGCGCGGTGGCCACGGCGGCGCCAGTGCGGCATCCGGCGACTCGGTGACCGCCCCGATGCAGGGCACCGTGGTCAAGGTGGCCGTCGAAGAGGGCCAACAGGTCGCGGCCGGCGATCTCGTGGTGGTGCTCGAAGCCATGAAGATGGAGAACCCCGTCACCGCTCACAAGGACGGCACGATCACCGGGCTGTCCGTCGAAGCCGGTGCGGCCGTCACCCAGGGCACCGTGGTCTGCGAGATCAAGGACTGACTGACCCCGACTACCTCATCGAAACTGCGGTGAGATCGCCACTCGACGTCGCGATCTCACCGCAGTTTCGTCGTGGGGTCGGTTCAGTCGGTGACCACCAAGCTGGTTTGCGTCAACGGAGTGCCGAAGTAGGTTGCCGCGGCGTCGACCACGACGGTCTTGTCGGGTGCCTTGGCGCGAGCCAGGTCGGCGAACGAGATCTTGTCTGGCCCGCCGATGTCCTCCGTACCGTTGATGGGCTGCACCGACGGCGACCCGAACCACCTCCGCGACAACGTCATTCGCGGCGATCGGCTGGATCAAGCGCGTCCGGCACGCGGACGGTGTCACCGTCGGTCATCGATCCGATGATGGCTTCGGCGAACTCGGCGAACTGGGTGGCGCGCACGATCGAGTACGGCAGCCCGGATGCCGTGACGAGCCGCTCCTGAGCCAGCTTGGCCCGCATGTAGCCGCTCTTCGGGCAGACCGTCGACGCCGACGATCGACAGCGCGACGTAGTGTCCGACACCGGCCGTCTGGGCCGCGCGCGGTCAGGTTGGCTGGTCGAGGTGGTGAAGAAGTCCATCACGGGCCCGTCTTCGAACGACGGCGAGTTGGTGACGTCGACGAGCACGTCAGCGTCGGCCATCGCGTCCGCGAGCCCCTCGCCGGTGAGCACGTCCACTCCGGTCGCCCGGGACGCCGCGACCACTTCATGGCCCTGCGTGGTGAGCAACGCGACGACCTTCGTTCCGATGAGGCCGCTGGCCCCCATGATCGTGAGTTTCATGGTTCTCCACCCTATGGAACGCTGAGGCCGTGGAGCCCGTCGAAATCAACAACGGCCAGTGGTACCTGCGGGCGCTGCGCTACGACGACCGGGTCGACGACCGACCCGCGCTCGCCGACCTCGGCGAGACCGACCTCGATTACGTCCACGACGCCGAGGACGGCTGGGCCGACGACACCCGCTACACCTGGGCGGTGTGCGAACCGAGCACCGGCGAATTGCTCGCCGAAATCACACTCGACCCGAAGTCGCGGACGGATGCACAGCAGGGCGCGCCCGGGTTACGAGGACGCCGCCGCGATGTCCGAGGACACCGTCCGCCGATACGCCTCGGCGGTGCTCGGCCTGCAGGTGCACACGTGACCGCGCCGAAGGTCGTCACCGTCACCGGCGCGGCGGGCCAGATCGGGTACGCGGCACTGTTCCGCATCGGCGCGGGCGCGCTGCTCGGCCGCGGCGTGCCGGTCACGCTGAGACTGCTCGAACTCCCATCTGCCGTCCGCGCGGCCGAGGGTGTCGTGATGGAGCTCGTCGACAGCGCCTTCGAGCTCCTCGCGGGGATCGAGATCCACGACGATCCCGTCCGCGCGTTCGACGGCGTCGACGTCGCGCTGCTCATCGGTGGCGAAGCCGCGCAGCAAGGGCATGGAGCGCGCCGACCTGCTGGCCGCGAACGCGGCGATCTTCGCCGACGCCGGCCGCGCGCTGAACGCCGGGGCCTCCGACGACGTCCGGATCGTGGTCGTCGGCAACCCGGCCAATACCAACGCCCTGGTCGCGTCGGCCCATGCGCCCGACATCCCCGCCGAGCGGTTCACCGCGCTGACGCGACTCGACCACAACCGGGCGGTCGCGAAGCTGGCCGCGCACGCAGGCGTACACGTCGCCGAGGTGTCCAAGGTGACCGTGTGGGGCAACCACTCCCCGACCATGTATCCGGACATCTTCCACGCGGTCGTGGCCGGCCGCCCCGGCGCCGACTACGCCGCCGACTCCGACTGGCTGACAACGGATTTCATCCCGACGGTGGCCAAGCGTGGTACCGCGATCATCGAAGCGCGCGGCTCGTCGTCGGCCGCATCGGCGGCCAACGCGGCGATCGACCACGTCCGCGACTGGGTCGACGGAACCGACCCCGACGACTGGACGTCGGTGGCCCTGCCGTCACCGGGGGTCTACGGCATCCCCGAGGGAGTGGTGGCCTCGTTGCCGGTCCGCGCGGTCGACGGCGCCTGGCAGATCGTCGAGGGGCTCTCCGTCAACGAGTTCTCCCGCACGCGCATCGACGCGTCGGTCGCCGAACTGGCCGACGAGCGCGCCGCGGTCGCCGCGCTGGGCCTGCTCTAGGGCTGGTCGACGTCCTCGCCCGTGGCGAGGTCGCCGCACTCGACCGCCTGCACGTCGTCGCGGGCCGCCAGGAACCTCCGTGCGCCCTCGTCGCCCTGCAGGGTCGACTCCAACGCGAGCCAGTGCTCGCGGGCCACCACGACGGGGTGACCGGGCCTGCCCTCGTAGGTGGCACGGGCCAGGCCCGTCGACGAAGCCCGGGCCGCCGCCAACACGCGAGCGACCACGTCGGCGCCGACGTCCGGAGTGTCGACGAGATGCAGCACGGCCACGTCCGCGTCGGCGACGGCGGCCAACCCCGCGCGAACCGAAGCACTCGCCCCAGCCGCCCAGTCGGCGGCGACGACTGCGCGGGCCGGGGCAGGGACGTCGACGACGGCCGCGCCCAACACCACCACGACATCGTCGCATCCGCCCCCACTCAACGCTTCGACCGCCGCACGCAACCACTCTCCTTGTCCAGCAAGGACTTTCGGCATCCCGAACCGCGTTCCCGCGCCAGCAGCCAGAAGAACCCCCGCGACCGAGTGGGGTTTCGACATGCGAACAGTGTGAACCTGCCGGATTCTGGGGAGATGTCCGCCCCGACTGCCCGCCAGACCGAGAAGCCCAAGAAGCGCGTACACCCCGTCGACGAGGTGCTTCCGATCCCCAAACTGGCGACGTACGGGTTCCAGCACGTCGTCGCCTTCTACGCGGGCGCCGTGCTGGTGCCCATCATCATCGCCGGCGCCATCGACCTGCCCCCCGAAGACCTGGTCAAGCTCATCACGGCCGACCTGTTCACCTGCGGCATCGCGTCAATCATCCAGGCGGTCGGGTTCTGGAAGGTCGGCGTCCGGCTGCCGCTTCTGCAGGGCGTGACGTTCGCCGGCGTGTCGCCGATCATCGCCATCGGGTTGGCTCACGGCGGTGGCGCAGCGAGCCTGCTGTACGTCTACGGCGCGGTGATCGTCGCGGGTGTCTTCACGTTCCTGATCGCGCCGATCTTCATCAAGCTGCTGCGCTTCTTTCCACCGGTCGTCACCGGGACGCTCATCACGATCATCGGGTTGTGTCTGGTACCCGTCGGCGCGCTCGACGCGGTCACCAACCCCCACACGCACGAGACGGACCCCACCAACATCAGGTGGTTCCTCTACGCGCTGGGCACCATCGCGATCATCGTCGGGATCCAGCGGATCTTCCGCGGCTTCCTCGCCACGATCGCCGTCCTGCTCGGCCTGGTCATCGGCTGCGCGGTGGCCTACGCGCTCGGCGACATGAACTTCGACCGGGTGGGCGAGGCTTCGGCGTTCGGCTTCACGCCGCCGTTCCTCTTCGGAATGCCCAAGTTCGACTTCGTCGCGTGCCTCACCATGATCATCGTCCTGCTGATCACGGCCGTGGAGTCGACGGGTTCGACGATCGCCACCGGTGAGATCGTGGGCAAGCGCGTCAAGGCCTCCGACATCGGAAACGTGCTGCGTGCCGACGGCGTGGCCACCGCCATCGGCGGCATCTTCAACTCGTTCCCGTACACCGCGTTCTCCGAGAACGTCGGCCTGGTGCGGCTCACCGGCGTCAAGAGCCGCTGGGTGGTGGCCGCCGCGGGCGTGATCATGATCATCCTCGGCTTCCTGCCGAAGGTGGCCGCGGTCGTCGCGTCGATCCCGAACCCGGTGCTCGGCGGCGCGGCGCTGACGCTGTTCGCCACCGTCGCCGTCGTCGGCATCCAGACGCTGGGCAAGGTCGACTTCACCGACCACCGCAATCTCATAATCGTCACCACCAGCCTCGCGCTGGCGTTGTGGGTCACGTCCTATCCGGACATCGCCAAGGCGATGCCGACCGGTCTGAACCTGATCTTCGGCAGCGGCATCAGCATCGGCGCCGTAGCGGCGATCGTGCTCAACATCGTGTTCTTCCACCTCGGCTCGCGCGGGCCACGGGTTGCGGGTGGCGGATCCATCACCCTCGGCGAGGTCAACTCGATGACCAAGGAGCGTTTCACCGAGGTCTTCGGCCACGTCGTCCAGGACGTGCCGTGGGCGGTCGAGCGGGCGTTCGAGCAGCGCCCCTTCGACGACACCAAGGCGTTGCGCGAGGCGTTTCAGGACGCCGTGCTGACCGGCTCGTCCGAACAGCAGTCGGAGTTGCTCAACGCCTTCCACGATCTCGGCGCCGAGGACGAGACCGGACACGCCCTGGCCGTCGACCACGTGGCGCTGTCGAACCTCGACGAGGACGACCACAACGACGTCGTCGAGCTGGCCACCGCCTACCGCGAGCACTTCGGCTTTCCGTTGATCATCTGCGCGCGGGAAACCGAACGCTTCGATCGGGTACTGCGCAACGGGTGGTCGCGGATGGACAACTCGCCCGCGGCGGAGAAGGCGTTCGCGCTCATCGAGATCGCCAAGATCGCCAACTACCGCTTCGAGGACCTCGTCGCCGACGCCAACCCGATCGCCGCCGCCCGGTTCAGCCGGCTCAACGAACTGCAGTAATGCCGATTCACGGGGCCCTGGGCCTTGACGGCTTCAACAGGCTGACCGAGCGCCAGCAGATGAACCTGCTGTTCGACGTCTGCTCGTCGACCATCTGGGCGCGGCGGGTGCTGGTCGGCAGACCGTTCCGCGACGTGGACGCCCTGCTGGACCGCGCCGACCGGGTACTCGCGGAACTGCCGGACGCGGAGCTCGACGCCGCGCTGGACGGCCATCCGCGGATCGGCGCGAAGGTCGACAACGCGTCATCTGCCCGCGAGCAGGCCAGGGTGGCCGATGCCGACGACGCCGTCCGCGCCGAATTGGCGGCCCGCAACCGCGAGTACGACGACAAGTTCGGTTACGTGTACCTGGTGTGCGCCAGCGGCCGCTCCGCCGAGGAACTGCTGGCGATCCTCACCGAGCGACTGCACAACGATCCCGAGACCGAACGCAGGGTCATGCGAAGCGAACTGGCCAAGATCAACCGCCTTCGCCTGCAACGACTGCTGAGCGAGCCTGGCGGGGCAGGATCGACCGCATGAGCATCTCGACCCATGTCCTCGACGCCGTGTCCGGCAAGCCCGCCTCCGGTGTGCCCGTCACACTGCTCGACGCCGGTCACGCAACGTTGTCCAACGCGGCCACCGACGACGACGGGCGGATCGGCGCACTGGGTGACGACCTGCCACCCGGCGTGTACCGCCTGCAGTTCGACACCGCGACGTACTTCGGCCGCCAAGGCATCGACGCGTTCTATCCGGAGGTCACGATCACCTTCGAGGTCACCGACGCCACGGCCAGGTATCACGTTCCGCTGCTGCTGTCGCCGTATGCCTATTCCACCTATAGAGGGAGTTGAGCCGTGTCGGACATCGTCCTTGGCAAGAACCAGTACGGCAAGGCCGAAAACCGCGTGGTGCGGATCTATCGCGACACACCCCGTCACGAGATCCACGACGTGAACGTATCGACTTGTCTGCGTGGCGATTTCAGCGCCGCACACCTCACCGGCGACCAGTCCGACGTATTGCCCACCGACACCCAGAAGCAGACGGCGTATGCGTTCGCCAAGGAAAAGGGCCTGACGTCCATCGAGGAGTACGGCCTGGCGCTGGCCCGGCACTTCGTGCACGACGTCGAGCCGGTGCGGGGCGCCCGCATCGAACTCGACGAATACGCCTGGGAGCGTGCGGTTGTCGACGGCGCAGAGCACGAGCACACCTTCATCCGGAAGGGCCAGGAGGTGCGCACCGCCGCGATCACGGTGTCCGCCGACGAAGATGGAGCCGGCGAGTGGGTGGTCGGCGGCCTCAAGGACCTGGTGATCCTGAAGTCGACGGGTTCGGAGTTCGCGGGCTTCCTGAGCGACCCGTACACGATCCTCCAGCCGACCCACGATCGGGTGATGGCGACTTCGTTGGTGGCGCAGTGGAGGTTCCTGACTCCGCTTGCGGAGGGACCGGCGGCTTGGGACGAGGTGTACGCCGGGGTGAAAGCCCAACTGGTGAAACAGTTTGCCGTCGTTCAGTCCCTCGCCCTGCAGCAGACGCTTTACCACATGGGCAAGGCCGTGCTGGAGCAGTTCCCGCAACTCGCCGAGGTGCGGCTGTCGGCGCCCAACAAGCACCACTTCGTCTACGACCTGTCCCCGTTCGGGCTGGCGAACCCGGGCGAGGTGTTCCACGCCGATGATCGCCCGTACGGGCTCATCCAGGCGACGGTCATCCGCAGTGACGCCGGCCCCCCTGGGCCCGCTTGGGACCTGCAGCAGGGCTGGTTGGCCTGACCTGGCGTTATGAGAATCGGCCTTAGCGGTTGGTCGATGCGCGCCGGGCGGCGTACGGTTGACCCAGGTTGAGTTACCAGCCGTATGGAAGCGTCATGACGGCTTTGAGACGCAGGGCCCAATCACCTTTGACGTGAACCACAGTACGAATCCGAATTTCGACTGATGGAGTCACAGTGTCTGTTTCTCGTCGTTTCACCCCGGCTTGGCCGGAATGCTCCACCCGCCCCGCCGCTCATTTCGCCACTCGCTGGCTGCAGCCCTCGGTGGCGATCGTCACCGTGCACGGCGAACTCGACGCCGCGAACGCGGACGGATTCTTGTCGTATACCACTGGCCACTGCGGCCGGATGACGCAGTTGGTGCTCGACCTCACGGGCGTCGAATTCTTTGGCACGGCTGGCTTTTCGGCGTTGCAAACGCTCAACGTGCGCTGCGCTGCCGACGGCATCGAATGGGTGCTGGTGCCCAGCCGGGCGGTGAGTCGGCTGCTGGACATCTGCGACCCGGAATCCGCGCTCCCAGTGCAGCCCACCATCGAAGCCGCGCTCGGCGAGCCTCGTCGGCTACTCGAGCTGGTCGCGGAGTCGCGCTAGCGACTTCGCCAGCAGCCGGGAGACGTGCATCTGCGAGATGCCGACCCGTTCGGCGATCTGCGTCTGTGTCATCGACTCGAAGAACCTGAGCAGCAACACCGTTCGTTCGCGTTCGGGAAGGCTGGCCAGCAGTGGGCGCAACGCCTCCCGATTCTCGATGCGATCCAGGTTGGCATCGAGGTCGCCAAGCGTGTCGGCGATCGCGGGCGCCTCCTCGGTGCCGTTGTTGCTGCCGCCGTCGATGGACAGCGTGTTGTAGGAGCTGCCCGCCACCAGACCCTCGACGATCTCTTCGCGGTCAATCTCCAGCTCGGCGGCGAGTTCCGACGGCGTGGGTGCGCGTCCGAGGCGCTGGGACAGTTCTGCGGTCGCGGTTCCGAGCCGCAAGTGCAGTTCCTTGAGCCGCCGCGGCACCTTCACCGACCAGCTGTTGTCCCGGAAGTGCCTGCGGACCTCGCCCATGATGGTCGGCACCGCGAACGACACGAAGTCCGAGCCGGCCTCTACGTCGAACCGGATGACGGCGTTCACCAGCCCGACGCGCGCCACCTGGACGAGGTCGTCACGGGGTTCGCCGCGGCCGTCGAATCGTCGGGCGATGTGGTCGGCGAGCGGCAGGCAGCGTTCGACGATGGCGTCGCGCTGGCGCTGGAAGCCGGGCCCCCCGTCCGGCAGCTCCTGGAGCGCCCGGAACATGTCGACGACATCGGCGTATTCAGAGTTCGATCGTGCGGACGAACCCTTGGAGGACGTCGGGCTCACCGCAGCGAGCCCACTCGTCTCGTCGTCATGGAGATGCCGAATACGCCGGCTCCTCCGACAGCCTGACCGTCCTGGAAGGTGGTCACCTCGTCCGTCAGCGAGCTCAGTACGTGCCAGCTGAAGCTTCCGGGGGCCATGATGTCGGACGACGTACACGTCGTGGATGCATCGATCTTGAGGTCGTGCTCCAATGGATGCACGACGACGACGAGCGTCGCACCGGGCGCAGCCGAGCGGATCAGCCGAGTGCACGCCTCATCGACCGCCAGCCGCAGGTCGGCCACGGAGTCCATGTCGAGGTCTTCGAAGGTGGCCACGGCAGCAATGAGCGTGCGCAGCACGGCCAGGTTCTCCAGCCTGGCCGCAACACGGAACTCGACCTCGTTCTCCACACGCCCTCCCGGTGATTCCCCGGCGACATTACTCCCGGTGGAATCCCTGCTAACCACGGACATTCCGTTCACCGGCGGCTCCAGTCAGGTGGATGGTATTGGTGGCAGTCTCGAAGCACTCGTCGATGGCGCCCGTGGGCGTAAGACTTTCGACGACGCTTACGAGCGTAAGACTTCCGGATGTCCAGCCGGGACGCGCTGTGCGCAAGTGACAACCTCCTGTTGGTCGAGGCAAGGATGCCCAAAGAACAGACGTTCAAAACCGCACGCCAGGACGGTCGTCGTCATCGTTCTGCGGCCGCGGAGCCAGCCGAGCGTCGATTTCGGCGAGGCCATCCAAAGACGTTGACGATCAACGTGATTGACGCAACACCGTGCGCCGCGTTTGGCATTGCCGTCGGACGGGAAAGCCTGGGGTACGTGCGGAAACACTCCCACGTGGCTCGACACCGGGTCATCGAGCTCTAGAAACGGGCTCAAGGCGAATCGTCCAACGACCGAAAGGTTCATCATGACCGACAAGGACACTGGTCCGGAAGCAGGCGTCAAGGGCGTCGTTGAGGACGTCAAGGGCAAGGCCAAGGAGGCCGTGGGCACCGTGCTGGGCCGGGACAACCTCAAGCACGAAGGTCAGGCTCAGCAGGACAAGGCCGACGCGCAGCGCGACGTGGCCAAGAAGGAGGCCGAAGCGGACGCCTCCCGGGCCGCCGCGTCAGCAGCGGAGACGCGCGAAGAGTCGCACCGCCGCGCATAACGCGGTCGCTTGACGACGAGGCCCCGGCCGGACACGTTCCGGTCGGGTCCTCCTTCGTGGCGAACTCAGTCGGCGAACCCACCGAGGGGCACGAGGCTCATCGTCAGCACCACGAGCATCAGCGTCAGCAGAAACCACCCTGCTCCCTGCCACGCCCACCACGTCTGCCGCTTGCGCCACGCCTGGTACGTGCGCACGAACGCACGCAACCCGCCGACCAGCAGGATCACCGGTGCGCCGAGAGCGAGCAGGATGCGCTGCGGTGCACCGCACGCCACGGTGTCGACCGTGGCGTCATTGCACGTACTGACCAGCACGGCGGCGACGACGAGGAAGGCTACGGCCGCCACGGCGACGCCCACGCCAAACCACACGGCGTTACGCACGTTCGCGTCGTCGCGTTGGAAACGGCCCGGCTGTCCGAGGTCGTCGGGATTTCGGTACACCGTGCACCTGGTCACGTTTTTCTGGGTTGGTGGGAATTCCCGCTCGCGGACTAGCGCAAACGCTCGGTCACCGGACGCGTAGATGTGCGGTCAGCAGCAGCCGGTCGTACTCGGCCCGCTGCGGAAGCACCTCTTCGTAGTGCAGGTCGAGGAAATCCTTGACGATCTGTTCCGCGAGCACCCGAAGCTTGACGTAGGACTCCTGGGACCGCCACTTGAGCAACTCGAAGGCCGCCTCTGCCGAGATCCGGTAGATCAACATCAGCATGCCCTTGGCCTGCTCGATGCCGCTTCGCGCCTCGGCGATCTCGGCGACGGCTTCGGTGACGCTTTCCTGCCTGGCCTCGGTGATCGACGGCGTGACGTCGACGTAGAAGCCGTCGGTGCCGATCACCGCTCCGCCGTCGTCGAGCATCTGGTCACCAATGACGACGACGTGATGGACCCCGCCGTGGGTGTCAATGATGCGATGGCGGGTGCTGAAGGCGGGCCGAGGTGCGCCGGATCTCGTCGAGCGTCGCGGCCACCTGGCCGTAGTCGTCGGGATGTTTGTGCGACAGCACCAGTCGCGTGGTCGGTGACACCGTGCCCGGCTCGTATCCGTGCATCCGCTCGACCTGGGGTGACCATTCCCAGCGCTCGTCGGCGAAGTAGAAGCGGAACCAGCCGACCCGCTGAGGCTCGCCGCCTGCCAGGGCGTGTTCGACGTGGGCCGAACGGTGCGCTCCGGATGGTGTCGGTCCCTCGGAGTCCGAGAGCTCATCCGTCATGAATAGCCACACTATCGTTCAATCGGCCCCTTCGGCGATGCGCTTGATGGCCTCCAGTCGGTGATCCCAGCGCCGGCCGATCGCGTCGAGTTCATCGGCCAAGGCGCTCAGTCGCGCGCCCAAGGCGCGATAGCGCAACTCACGACCGACCCGAACGGATTCGACGAGGCCCGCCTCGGCGAGCACGGCGAGGTGCTTGGCGATGGCCTGTCTGCTGACCGGCAGTCGGCCTGCCAGGGCACTCGCCGAGAGGTCGGAGCGCCCGAGTTCGGACAGGATCCGCCAGCGGGTTTCGTCGGCGAGCACGGAGCACACCGCCGGCACGTCCACCCTGGTTCCCCGGGTCGCTGCTCCTGCCCCCCCCACTCCCCGGTCGCTCGCTCCTGCCCCCTGCCCCGACTCCCCGCGCCGGCCTCTCGTCGGTCACCGTGGTGCTGCAGTCTCCAGGAACTCCACGAGCTCGCCGAGTTCGGCCGTCCAGCCGCCGGTGTTGTCGTCATGCGCGGACTGCGGTTCGGGCAGTTCGTCGAAGCCGGTCTCCAGAAGCGTCAGCCTGGTGCCGTCGGCAAGCTCGGTGAGGTCGAACCGGACGACGGTCGAATTGCCCGGCACCGGGTCGACGTCGGCTTCGCGCGCCCAGCGGTACACGAGGGTCTTGGGCTTGTCGACGTGTTCGACGACGACGCGGTGGCGGCCGTGGTGCGGCCAGCCGAAGAACCCGGTCCCACCCGGGGTGGCATCGAATTCGCAAGCATCCCCGAACCATTGGGCGATCAGGTCGGCCTCTGTGAGTGCGGCCCAGACCTTCTCGGGCGCGGCCTTGATGTCGATCGTGCGGGTGATGTCCAGTGTTGCCATGGTGGCTCCTCCTTGGTCCGTTCCACATTTCATATGCAACCCCAGAATTGCATATTCGTGCGTTTGATGCAACCCGTGAGTTGCAGTAAGGTTTCGCGCCGGAGCGTTCTACCATGCGCAGAGCGCGGTGCTTGACTACCGTCGACAGGTGGACCTGAACACGGTGGAGGCGGTCGTCGTCCCACTCAGCCGCGCCGACCTGTGGCCGTTGGTGCCCGGCGATGCGCTGCTGGCAGGCGGCACCTGGCTCTTCTCCGAACCCCAGCCACACCTGCGCAGACTGGTCGACCTCACAGCGCTGGACTGGCCGCCGATCACGGTGAGCGACAACGGCATCGAGCTCGCGGCGACGTGCACGCTGGCCGAGGTCTCGCAGCTGTCGACGCAGCTGCCGGTCACCCGATCCGAGTGGCCCGCAGCGCCACTCTTCCACCAGTGCTGCACCGCGCTGCTTGCCTCGTTCAAGATCTGGAACACCGCGACGGTCGGCGGCAACGTCTGTCTGTCGTTTCCTGCCGGAGCGATGATCTCACTGAGTTCGGCGCTCGGCGGCGAGCTGGAGATATGGCGGCGCGACGGCGCCGACTACCGCGTCTCCGTAGCCGATTTCGTCACCGGGCTGGCGACCAACGTGCTCGCCGACGATGACGTGCTTCGCGCGGTGTTCCTGCCCGCCACCGCACTGCGCGCGCGCACGGCGTACCGGAAGTTGGCTCCTTCCTTGCTGGGCCGGTCGGGCATCGTCGTCATCGGACGACGCGATGCGCAAGCGGATGGGGCCGGATTCACACTGTCGATCACCGCGGCGACGGTGCGCCCGCAGGTCTTCTCGTTTCCGTCCGTGCCTGACGCCGACGCGCTACGAGCCGCGCACGCGACCATCCCGGACGACGACTGGACCGACGACCCGCACGGCGATCCCGACTGGCGCCGGGCGATGGCGCTGCTGCTCGCCGAGCAGGTGAGGGTGGAGTTGTCATGAGCTACGCCCAGCGAGAAGCGGAGCGGGATCGCGCATGATCGTCGTCAACGGCAAGTCGGTGCCCGGCGATCCTGCGCCCGGCCAGTGCCTGCGTACCTTCCTGCGCGAGCACGGTCACTTCGAGGTCAAGAAGGGCTGTGACGCCGGGGACTGCGGCGCGTGTTCGGTGCTCGTCGACGGCGCGGCCGTGCACTCGTGCGTCTTCCCCGCGTACCGCGCAGCGGGTCGGGATGTCACGACGGTCGCCGGACTGGGCACACCCGACGACCTCCACCCGATGCAGCGCCGGTTCGTGGAGGCGGCGGGCTTCCAGTGCGGGTTCTGCACGGCTGGCATGGTGACCACCGCGTCGACGTTCTCCGAGGGTCACCTCGACGACCTGCCGCAGCACCTCAAGGGCAACCTCTGCCGCTGTACCGGCTACCGCGCGATCGGCGACGCCCTTGCCGCGCGGACCAACGTCGAGAAGTCGGAGGGCGCCGCCGATGCAGGCCGCTCGATCGGCGCCCCCGCGGGGCTGCGCGTGGTGACCGGCACCGAGCAGTACACGATGGACTTCATGCCGGACGGGCTGCTGCACATGTCGGTGCTGCGCAGCCCGGTGCCACACGCGCGGATCGTGTCCATCGACACCGCTGCGGCCGAACGGATTCCGGGCGTGCGCCTCGTGCTGACCCATCGGGACAGCCCGCGGGTGGCCTTCTCGACGGCGCGGCACGACAGCAGGGTCGACGACCCAGACGACTCGTACGTGCTCGACGACACGGTGCGGTTCGTCGGCCAGCGCGTCGCCGCCGTCGTGGCCGACAGTATCGCCGCCGCCGAAACCGCCTGCCGGGCAATCGAGGTCGAGTACGCGGCGCTGCCAGCAGCCTTCGATCCCGAGGTCGCCCGGTCGCCTGGCGCTCCACTGGTCCACGGCGACAAGGGTGTGGACGCGCGCATCTGCAACCCAGGCCGCAACGTCGTCGCCGAGTTACACGGCGGCGTCGGCGATTTCGAGGCGGGACTCGCCGCAGCGCGCGCGTCGGGAGGCGGCGTGGTTCGCGGCCGCTGGACCACCCAACGCGTGCAGCATGCGCACCTGGAAACTCACGGCTGCACGGGTTGGCGGGATGATCAGGGCCGCTTGGTGATTCGCACCAGCTCGCAGGTGCCCTTCCTGGTGCGCGACGAGCTGTGTCACGTGTTCGGCCTCGACCGCGAGCAGGTGCACGTGTTCACCCGTCGGGTGGGCGGCGGATTCGGCGGCAAGCAGGAGATGCTGACCGAGGACCTGGTGGCGCTGGCGGTGCTACGCCTAGGCCACCCGGTGCGATATGACTTCACCCGCAGCGACGAGTTCGTCGCCGCACCGTGCCGTCACCCGTTTCGGGTCGATGCGACCGTGGCGGCGGGAGCGGACGGCGTGCTGACGGCATTGGCCGTCGACGTGCTGATGGACGCCGGGGCATACGGCAACCACAGCCCCGGTGTCATGTTCCACGGCTGCGGCGAATCCGTGTCTGTGTACCGCTGCCCCAACAAACGGGTCGACGCTCAGGCCGTGTACACCAACAACATTCCGTCCGGCGCGTTCCGCGGCTACGGCCTGGGTCAGGTGATGTTCGCGATCGAATCGGCCCTCGATGAGTTGGCGCTCGAACTCGACATCGACCCGTTCGCCCTACGCCGCCGCAACGTCGTCGTGCCCGGCGACGTGTTCACCGACGCCCACGTCGCCGACGACGATCTGACGTTCGGCAGCTACGGCCTCGACCAGTGCCTCGACCTCGCCGAGCGCGCCTTGGCGACGGGCAACGGCGTCGTGCCACCGGACGGGACCCAGTGGCGGGTCGGCGAGGGCATGGCTGTCGCGATGATCGCCACCATCCCGCCGCGCGGTCACTTCGCCGACGCGTCCGTCTCGCTCGACGCCGACGGCGGGTACACGCTTTCGGTCGGTACTGCGGAGTTCGGCAACGGCACCTCGACCGTGCACACCCAGCTGGTCGCCTCCGAGATGAACGTGACCGCCGACCGCGTTCGACTACGGCAATCCGACACGGATGCATGCGAATACGACACCGGCGCGTTCGGATCGGCGGGCACGGTGGTCGCCGGCCTGGCCGTTCAGACGGCGTGCCGGGACCTCCACACGAAGATCGCTGCAGGCGGATCCGCGCCGCTGGTCGGCCACGGACGCCACGACGGTACCCCGCGGTCGGTGGCGTTCAACGTGCACGCCTTCCGCGTCGCGGTCAACGTCGAGACGGGCGAGGTGCGCATTCTGCAGTCGGTTCAGGCCGCCGATGCAGGCGTCGTGATGAACCCCGAACAGTGCCGCGGGCAGGTCGAGGGTGGCGTCGCGCAGGCCATCGGCTCGGCGCTGTACGAGGAGATGCGGGTGGGCCCCGACGGGGCGGTCACCACGACGGATCTGCGCAACTATCACATTCCACAGCTGGGCGACGTTCCGCCGACGGAGGTGTACTTCGCCGACACGTACGACGCGCTTGGGCCGCTCGGCGCCAAGTCGATGAGCGAGTCGCCGTACAACCCGGTCGCGCCCGCACTGGCCAACGCGATCGCGCGGGCGTGCGGGGCGCGGATGCGGCAACTGCCCATGACCCCGGCTCGGGTGTGGCGCGCACTGCAGTAGGTACGCCGCCGAAAGTACGGTTGTTGTACGCAAACGTCGAGTGGGCCTGCAAACAACCGTGCACTCGACAATGTCACTAGCCGGGAAACCCCCTCTGCTGCAGTGCTGTTCGTACGCGTTGAACCACGGCGGCCTGGCGGTAGCGCAGCTGCTTTGCGCTTACCCGCACGATCGTCCACCCCTTTGCGCAAGGAATTCCAGACGGTCGATGTCGTTGGAGTAGTCGTCCGGGTTCGTGAAGTGTTGTTCACCGTCGTACTCCACCCCGACCATCCAATCGGACCAGCCCATGTCGATTCGTCGCACGACTCGGCCGCGGTCGTTGGTCACGGGAATTTGCGTCACCGGACGCGGTAATCCGGACTGTACGAGCAGCAATCGCAGCCGTGTCTCTTGAGGTGATTGGGCCCCAGCGTCGACCAGGTCCAGCGCCGTCCGCAACCGCCGAATGCCCCTGGCACCGCGATGACACCGGGCAACGTTTTCGACCGACAGCGATGTCGCCTTGGTCGCGTTGAGCAGCGCATCAATGCGAATCACCGCAGTCTCCAGGGGTAACCGCCGGCCGAAGTCGTAGGCGGTTCTTGCGGCAGTGGTGCAATCGATTCCGTTGATCGCGCAAACCTCGTCATTCCGAATCTCGTCACTGCGCACCTTGATGCCGCTCGCCGCCACCCTGCGTGTGTGGGCGACTTCGACTGGGGCATCCGCCGGTATCCAACGGCTGCCGAGCAGAGCCGCTGCCGAATGGCCGACCAACGTCGCCGTTCGCCCCGACCACAACCACGCAGCGTAGGCCCGGTCGAGTGCGGTCAACTCGACTCCGTTGTGGACGTACACGTTGCGATAGACCTTCGTGTAACTACGACTCAAGCCGCGGCGTGTGAGCTGTCCCGAGGCCAGTACCTCTGTCGCGACGATGAGTTGCGATGGCCGGTCATGCACCAAGCAATCGTCACCCGAGTCAGACTGCCCTCACGACACCAATTCAACGCCCGCCGAAAGTACGGTTGTTGTACGCAAACGTCGAGATGACACGTAAACAACCGTACTTTCGGCGGAGGTGTTCGTGTCGGTGCGGCCGCCTAAAATTTGGGCTGTGTGGAAGGCCTACGTCGTCCTGGCCCTCGCGGCGGGAGTCGGCGCGCACGTGCTCGGCCTGAGCCTGCCGTCGAGTCTGGCCATCGGCGTCCTCGTGCCTGCGCTACCAACGTTCCTGCTGGGCGTCCTCCACGGTACGCGCACCCCCGCCGCGGGTGAAGACCCGGCCATCGCCAAGCAGGCCATGTCGGGCATCGAGTTCGAAGACCACGTCGCACGCATCGCCCGCGCCAGTGGAGCCCCGGTGATCACGACGCCGCTCACGGGCGACTTCGGGGTCGACCTCGTCGTCGGACGGCGACCGGATCGCCTGGCCATCCAATGCAAACGGCAGTCCCGACCGGTCGGCGCGGGCGCGGTGCAGGAGGTGGTGGCCGGCGCGCCGATGCACGACTGCGCGCACACCATGGTGGTCACCAATCACGACTTCACGCCCGCCGCACGCAAACTCGCCGAGCAACACGGATGCGTACTCGTCGGAGGCGACGATCTGACGCGGCTCGGTTCGACGATCCGCC
>CAVPRG010000014.1:0-238119 GCA_963707745.1 uncultured Actinomycetota bacterium | reverse complement strand
GGTCGAACACGTAGTCGGGCGCGACCGACCCGAACAACCCGTCGAAGCCGAGGCACAGGCCGTAGATCGTGTACGCGGTCGCCGAGGTGATGAAGCCGGGGATCAGCGAGCGGTAGTCGAAGTCTTCGCGGTAGACGATCGAGGCGGCCAGCACGGCGCCGCCCAACGGCGCTCCGAAGATCGCGCCGATGCCCGAGCCGATTCCGAGGGACACTGCGACGCGGCCGTCAGCGTCCGACAGGTCCAGTCGCCGCGCGAGTAGCGAGCCGAAACCCGCGGAGATCTGCGCCGTCGGCCCCTCGCGACCCGCCGAGCCGCCCGAGCCGATGGTCAAGGCACTCGACACCATCTTCACCAGCACCGCCCGTGCCCGGATGGACCGGGGATCGGTGTGCACGGCTTCGATGGCGTTGTCGGTGCCATGCCCTTCGGCCTCGGGTGCGAACTTCGCCACGATCAGCGCCGACACCAGCGCCCCGGCGAACGTGACCAACGGGATTGCCCAGGGCCGTTCGAAGCCCGTCGAGCCCGGGTGGCCCCCGTCCCCGGCGGCGGTCGGTGGGTCATAGCCGCCGAGGTAGCCCAGCAGGAACTGACTGGCGTGCTCCAGAGCGAGATAGAAGAGCACCGCGCCAAGGCCCGCTATGACGCCGATGGCGATGCCGAGGATAAGCCACTTGCGCAGATATCCTGAGCGCCTCACGAATTCGCCTACGCCCGATTGGGCACGACCTAGGAAGCGTTGCGCTTCGGGCATGATGCGGATGCTAACAGCGGTAGGCGGTCAGTCGGGCGATGATCGCCACCTTGCCGTCACCGCCGATGGCCTGCGCGTCCGCGACGCCGCTGCGCCGCCCGACTCGCAATGGGATTCCGACGTAACGGGATTGAGTGCCTGCAAAGAACTGGCGTAGGAAGTTCACCCGCAGCGACGCGGTGACTAGTGGATCGGTGCGGCCCGCGTTGACCGCCGCGGACGCCACGAGTTCCAGCCCGGCCGAGGCGATTCCGCCGTGCATGACCCCGATGCTGTTGTTGAGCACGTCATCGCAGCGCTGAGGCAGGACGACGGTCGCGCCATCGAGCACCGCGGCGTCGACGTTCATCATGGCCGCCAACCCGGTTCTGGCCGTCATGTCCGCTGCGCCGTCGGGTGACTCGGTGAACTCGCCGGGTGACTCGATGTAGAAGGACCGCACGGTCCCCGTACCGATGACGGCGCCGCCGAGCGTGAACTCGCACTCGGCGACTCCGGTGTTGGTCTTGGGTCCCAGCGGCCGCGCGGAGCCCAGCACCGGTGTCGAGCCGCCGGCGGAGAGGATCGCCGCCGCATCGGGTGCCGCCTCGAAGGCGAGTTCGCTGGACACGGTCCATTCGTCGTCGGCCCGGCGGTGGTGGTTCACCAACCCGCCGACGTGGTCGACGAGGACGGCCAGGACGCCGAGGCTGGGTAGCCCCGTCATGGGGTTGACCAGGCCCTCAACCGGCAGGGTGGCCACGCAACCGTCGGCACCCTCTTCGAAGGTGTCGATGCCGAACCGGCCGATCGGGGTGTTGAGGGGATGTCGCATCGCGGTACAGCTTCCCTCGTGATGGACGGCCACACCGATGCATATACCCCTAGGGGGTATCATGATGGGCATGACGCAGGCCCATGTCGAACTGGCCGAAGAGGCCGGACATGCCGGACATGGCGGCCACGCCGACCACGTGGCCCAGTTCCGCCGACTCTTCTGGATCATGCTGGTGCTCGCCGTCCCGACGGTAGCGCTGTCGGGCATGTTCGCGATGATCCTCGGCTACCAGCTTCCGGGCCTGCCCGGGCTGCGCTGGGTGTCGCCGGTGCTGGGAACCGTGATGTACGTGTGGGGCGGCCGCCCGTTCCTGACGGGCGCGGTGAGCGAAATGCGCTCCCGCGCACCGGGAATGATGTTGCTCATCGGGCTGGCCATTACCGTCGCATTCGTCTCCTCCTGGGGTGCGGCGCTGGGCCTGCTGCACCACGAACTCGACTTCTGGTGGGAGCTCGCGCTGCTCATCGTCATCATGCTGCTCGGCCACTGGATCGAGATGCGGTCGTTGGCGCAGACGTCGTCGGCACTGGACTCGCTCGCCGCGCTGCTGCCCGACACCGCGGAACGCGTCGAGGGCGATCCCGACGCCGAACGGGTCGAGAACGTGTCCCCCGCGGATCTCCGCGTGGGCGACGTCGTCGTCGTGCGACCTGGCGGCAGCGTGCCCGCCGACGGGCGCGTCGTGCAGGGGGCCGCCGAGATCGACGAGTCAATGGTGACCGGTGAGTCCCGACCGGTGTTGCGCGCCGTCGGCGACCCCGTCGTCGCCGGAACGGTCGCCACGGACTCCGGAATCAGGCTCGAGGTGACTGCGGTCGGTGGGGACACCGCGCTGGCCGGCATCCAGCGTCTGGTCGCCGAGGCGCAGAGCTCCTCGTCGCGGGCTCAGCGGCTCGCCGATCGGGCCGCCGGCTGGCTGTTCTGGTTCGCGCTTGGCGCGGCGATCGTGACCGCGGTGGTGTGGGGATTTCTGGGCAGGCCCGAGGCGGCCGTCATCCGCACCATCACCGTGTTGGTCATCGCCTGCCCGCATGCGCTGGGACTGGCGATCCCTTTGGTGGTCTCGATCGCCACCGAACGGGCTGCGCGTGGCGGCGTGCTGGTCAAGGATCGGATGGCGCTCGAAACGATGCGCACGGTGGATGCCGTGCTGTTCGATAAGACCGGCACCTTGACCAAGGGCGAACCTGCGGTGACGGCCGTGGCCGTTGGACCCGGAGCTACGACGGAGGCCGACGTGCTCGCGCTTGCCGCGGCCGCCGAGTCCGACTCCGAACACCCGCTGGCCCGCGCCATCGTCGCGGCCGCGCGCCGCCGCAACGTCGAGGTGCCCGCGGCGGTCGACTTCAGTTCGGTGCCCGCCGTCGGAGTGACGGCCTCCGTGGCCGGCCTCACCGTGCGCGTCGGAGGGCCGCGGCTGCTCGCCGAGGTGGGCGTGGCGGAGCTCCCGGTGTCGCAGCGGTGGCACGACGAAGGCTCCATCGTTCTTCACGTGGTGGTCGACGGCGCCGTCGCGGGAGCGCTGGCCCTGGCCGACGAGATCCGCGACGAATCCCGGCAGACCGTTCTCGTCCTTCAACGGCTCGGCATCGAAGTCGTCATGATCACCGGCGACGCCGAGCCGGTGGCCAGGTCGGTCGCGGATCAGGTTGGCATCGACCGCGTCTTCGCGGGTGTCCGGCCCGAGGACAAGGAGACGAAGGTCGCCGCGCTCCGGGCCGAGGGACTTGTGGTGGCCATGGTCGGGGACGGCGTCAACGACGCACCGGCACTGGCGCGCGCCAACGTGGGCATCGCCATCGGGGCGGGCACCGACGTCGCGATAGCGTCGGCTGGAGTCATCCTGGCCAGCTCGGACCCGCGCTCTGTGCTCTCGACGATTGAGCTGTCCAGGGCGTCCTATCGCAAGATGCAACAGAACCTTTGGTGGGCAGCCGGTTACAACCTGATCTCCGTGCCGCTGGCCGCGGGCGTGCTGGCCCCGATCGGTTTCGTCATGCCGATGTCGGTCGGTGCGCTGCTGATGTCGCTATCGACCGTAGTGGTGGCCCTCAACGCCCAACTGCTGCGCCGCCTCGACCTGAGCCCCGAAGCCAGCGTCGACGCCCTTGGCGGACCGGTGTCTAAGAAACCGGTCAGGCTTTGAGCAAAGCATCGCTCCGTTGATCGTTGCAGTATTGGGTGATTTCTCACAGTTTGCAGCAAATCTAGTTCGGACAGCGTTCGGGGTGGTCATCCGCGCCGCTCGCCCAACGGTCGACGCTCGAGCCATCGAAAAGACTTTGGACACAATGCAATTGGCGATCAACGGGCGTGATCTTGAACGCACGTCACCGCCCCGCCGGAGTAGCCTAGTTAGGTCTGACTAAGTTGGCATGTCAGGCGGTTTTTTCATATCGTTTCACCACTCGAGGCGAATGGGACAAAAGCCCGTCGTTCAGTGCTGCACAAAGGCACCCCTTCGCCCAGGCCGAGCATACGCCGTCTCCAGACGGCTGCCATGCATAAGGCCTCCGTGTAAGGCGCGAAGGCGTGAAGAGAAAAGGCCAGGTGGGAATGGCGCCCCAAGCAACAGGGCTGTACAACCCCGCGTATGAACACGACTCGTGTGGTGTCGCGATGGTCGCCGACATGCACGGCCGGCGCAGCCGCGACATCGTCGACAAGGCCATCACCGCGCTGCTGAACCTCGAGCACCGCGGCGCCCAGGGCGCCGAACCGAACACGGGTGACGGTGCCGGAATCCTGCTGCAGGTGCCCGACGCGTTCCTGCGTGAGGTCGTCGAGTTCGACCTGCCCGCCGAAGGCAGCTACGCCACGGGCATCGCATTCCTGCCGCAGTCGTCCCGGGACGCCGCCGCGGCGTGCGAGTCCGTCGAGAAGATCGTCGAGGCCGAGGGTCTCGAGGTGCTCGGCTGGCGCGACGTGCCGACTGACGACTCGTCCCTCGGTGCGCTCGCCCGTGACGCGATGCCGACGTTCCGCCAGGTGTTCATCGGCGGTGCCTCCGGCATGGACCTCGAGCGTCGTGCCTACGTGGTGCGCAAGCGGGCCGAACACGAGCTCGGCACCAAGGGTCCCGGGCAGGACGGCCCGGGTCGGGAAACCGTCTACTTTCCAAGCCTTTCCGGCCAGACGTTCGTCTACAAGGGGATGCTGACCACCCCGCAGCTGCGGGCGTTCTACCTCGACCTGCAGGACGATCGGCTGACCAGCGCGCTGGGCATCGTCCACTCGCGCTTCTCCACCAACACGTTCCCGTCGTGGCCGCTGGCCCACCCGTTTCGGCGGATCGCCCACAACGGCGAGATCAACACCGTCACCGGCAACGAGAACTGGATGCGGGCGCGCGAGGCGCTGATCAACACCGACGTCTTCGGCTCCTACGAGGATGTCGACAAGATCTTCCCGATATGTACGCCGGGTGCTTCCGACACTGCCCGGTTCGACGAGGTGCTCGAACTGCTTCACCTCGGCGGGCGCAGTCTGCCCCACGCGGTGCTGATGATGATCCCCGAGGCGTGGGAACGCCACGAGTCGATGGATCCAGCTCGCCGCGCCTTCTACGAGTACCACGCTTCGCTGATGGAGCCTTGGGACGGCCCGGCCTCGGTGTGCTTCACCGACGGCACGGTGGTGGGCGCCGTGCTCGACCGCAACGGCCTGCGGCCGTCGCGCATCTGGGTGACCAAGGACGGGTTGGTGGTGATGGCGTCGGAGGCCGGCGTGCTGAACCTCGACCCGGCGACCGTCGTGAAGAAGATGCGCCTGCAACCCGGGCGCATGTTCCTGGTCGACACCGCGCAGGGGCGCATCGTCTCCGATGAGGAGATCAAGGCCGACCTCGCCGCCGAGCAGCCGTACCAGGAGTGGCTGGACGCCGGACTGTTCCATCTCGACGACCTGCCGCAGGGCGACTATGTCCGCATGCCGCACCACCGGGTCGTGTTGCGGCAGCAGGCCTTCGGGTACACGTACGAGGAACTCAACCTGCTGGTGGCGCCGATGGCACGCACGGGCGTCGAGGCGTTGGGCTCGATGGGTACCGACACGCCGGTGGCCGTGCTGTCGGCGCGTCCGCGGATGCTCTACGACTACTTCCAGCAGTTGTTCGCGCAGGTGACCAACCCGCCGCTGGACGCCATCCGGGAAGAGGTGGTGACCAGCTTGTCGGGCACCGTCGGCCCCGAGGGCGACCTGCTGAACCCGAACGCGGAGTCGTGTCGCCAGATCGTGCTGCAGCAGCCGATCCTGCGCAATGCCGAGCTGTCGAAGCTGATCTGCGTCGACCCCGACCACGAGGTCCGCGGGCGCAAGCACGGGCTACGCGCGGCGGTGATCCGCTGTCTCTACCCGGTGGCCAGGGGCGGACAGGGGCTGAAGGAAGCCCTCGACGACGTCCGTGCCAAGACCTCGAGGGCCATCCGCGACGGTGCGCGCATAATCGTGCTCTCCGACCGCGAGTCCAATGAGCAGCTGGCGCCGATCCCGTCGCTGCTGAGCGTCTCGGCCGTGCACCACCATCTGGTGCGCGAACGCACCCGCACCCAGGTGGGCGTCGTCGTCGAGGCGGGCGATGCACGCGAGGTGCACCACATGGCCGCCCTCGTCGGTTTCGGCGCCGCGGCGATCAATCCCTACATGGCGTTCGAGTCCATCGAGGACATGGTCGACCGCGGCGTGATCACCGGCATCTCCAGCGACAAGGCCAAGGCGAACTACGTGAAGGCCGCGGGCAAGGGCGTGCTGAAGGTGATGTCCAAGATGGGCATCTCGACGCTGGCGTCCTACACCGGCGCCCAGCTGTTCCAGGCGATCGGCATCTCCCAGCCCGTGCTCGACGAGTACTTCACCGGGTTGAACTGCCCGGTCGGCGGCATCGACCTCGACGACATCGCCGACGACGTGGCGGCCCGCCACGCGTTGGCCTACCTCGACCGGCCCGACGAGCGCGCGCACCGCGAACTCGAGGTCGGCGGCGAATACCAGTGGCGGCGTGAGGGCGAGTACCACCTGTTCAATCCGGACACGGTGTTCAAGCTTCAGCACTCCACCCGGACCGGCCAGTACTCGGTCTTCAAGGAGTACACCAAGCTGGTCGACGATCAGAGCGAGCGTTTCGCCTCGCTCCGCGGGTTGCTCAAGTTCCGTGATGACGTCCGTCCGCCCGTGCCGCTCGGCGAGGTCGAGCCGGCCAGCGAGATCGTCAAGCGGTTCTCCACCGGCGCAATGAGTTACGGCTCCATCTCCGCCGAGGCGCACGAGACGCTCGCGATCGCGATGAATCGCCTCGGCGGCCGGTCGAACTGCGGCGAGGGCGGCGAAAGCGTGCACCGCTTCGACCGCGACGAGAACGGCGACTGGCGTCGCAGCGCCATCAAGCAGGTCGCCTCGGGTCGTTTCGGTGTGACCTCGCACTACCTGACCAACTGCACCGACATCCAGATCAAGATGGCTCAAGGTGCGAAACCCGGTGAGGGCGGCCAGCTTCCGGGTCACAAGGTGTATCCGTGGGTGGCTGAGGTGCGTCACTCGACGCCAGGTGTCGGTCTGATCTCCCCGCCCCCGCACCACGACATCTACTCGATCGAGGATCTCGCGCAGCTGATCCACGACCTGAAGAACGCCAACCCTGCAGCCCGCGTGCACGTGAAGCTGGTCAGCGAGAACGGCGTCGGCACGGTCGCCGCCGGTGTCAGCAAGGCACACGCGGACGTCGTGCTGATCTCCGGTCACGACGGCGGTACCGGGGCCACCCCGCTGACGTCCCAGAAACACGCAGGCGCACCGTGGGAGCTCGGCCTGGCCGAAACGCAGCAGACCCTGCTGCTCAACGGACTTCGGGATCGCATCGTCGTCCAGGTGGACGGTCAGCTGAAGACGGGTCGCGACGTAGTAGTCGCTGCGCTGCTGGGCGCCGAGGAGTTCGGCTTCGCCACCGCGCCGCTGGTGGTCGCGGGCTGCATCATGATGCGGGTCTGCCACCTCGACACCTGCCCCGTCGGCGTCGCCACGCAGAACCCGTTGCTGCGCCAGCGTTTCAACGCCCAGCCGGAGTTCGTCGAGAACTTCTTCCTCTTCATCGCCGAGGAAGTTCGGGAATTGATGGCGCAGTTGGGCTTCCGTACGGTCAACGAGATGGTCGGACAGGTCGGCGCGCTGGACACCACGCAGGCCGCCGAGCACTGGAAGGCCCGCAAGCTGGACCTCAGTCCGGTGCTGTACGAGCCGGAATCGGCGTTCATGAACCAGGATCTGTACTGCAGTTCGCGTCAGGATCATGGGCTGGACAAGGCGCTCGACCAGCAGTTGATCGCCCAGAGCCGCGAGGCCATCGACAACGGCAGCCCGGTTCGATTCAGCACCACCATCGCGAACGTCAACCGGACGGTCGGCACCATGCTCGGCCACGAGGTGACCAAGGTTCATGGTGGACAAGGGCTTCCAGACGGAACCATCGACATCACGTTCGACGGTTCGGCGGGCAACAGCTTCGGCGCATTCGTGCCCAAGGGCATCACGCTGCGCGTGTACGGCGACGCCAACGACTATGTCGGCAAGGGCCTGTCGGGTGGTCGCCTGGTGGTGCGGCCGTCCGACGACGCCCCCGCGGACTACGTCGCCGAGGAGAACATCATCGGCGGCAACGTGATCCTGTTCGGCGCCACCAGCGGTCAGGCCTTCCTGCGCGGAGTCGTCGGCGAGCGCTTCGCGGTGCGCAACTCGGGTGCTCACGCGGTGGTGGAGGGCGTGGGTGACCACGGCTGCGAGTACATGACCGGTGGCAAGGTCGCCATCCTCGGTCCGACCGGACGCAACTTCGCGGCGGGCATGTCGGGCGGCATCGCCTACGTGTACGACCCGAACGGCGCACTGCCCGAAAGCCTCAACGCCGAGATGGTCGAACTGCAGACGGTGGACGCGGGCGACGACTCCGAGGACGAGGCATGGCTGCGCGACATGCTCGTCGCACACGTCGACGCCACCGATTCGGCCGTGGGCCAACGCATTCTCGGTGACTGGGAGGGTCAGCTGAAGCACTTCGTCAAGGTGATGCCCCGCGACTACCAGCGGGTGCTCGCCGCCATCGCCGAGGCCGAACGAACCGGTGAAGACGTCGACACCGCGATCATGGCGGCCGCCAGTGGCTGATCCCCGCGGATTCCTCAAGATCACTTCTCGCGAGACCCCGCAACGCCGGCCGATCCCGCTGCGCCTGAGCGACTGGAACGAGGTCTACGAGGACTTCTCCCACGACGTCCTGAAGGACCAGGCCGGCCGCTGCATGGATTGCGGGATTCCGTTCTGTCACAACGGATGTCCGCTGGGTAACCTCATTCCAGAGTGGAACGACCTGGTTTACAGGGACCGCTGGCGCGACGCGATCGAACGCCTGCACGCCACCAATAACTTCCCGGAGTTCACGGGACGGTTGTGCCCCGCCCCGTGCGAGGCGTCATGCGTACTTGGCATCAACCAGGACGCGGTGACGATCAAGCAGGTCGAAGTCGAGATCATCGACAATGCCTTCGACGAGGGCTGGGTCGTGCCGCTGCCGCCTGAGAAGCGCACGGGCAAGAAGGTCGCCGTCGTCGGCTCCGGACCCGCGGGCCTGGCCGCCGCGCAGCAGCTGACGCGGGCCGGCCACGACGTGACGGTGTTCGAGCGGGACGACCGCATCGGCGGTCTGCTGCGTTACGGGATCCCCGAGTTCAAGATGGAGAAGCGCCACATCGACCGCCGGCTGGCGCAGATGGAGGCCGAGGGCACCGTCTTCCGCGCTGGCGTGAACGTGGGCGTCGACATCACCGCTGCGCAGCTGCGCTCCGAGTACGACGCCGTCGTGCTGGCCGGCGGCGCTACTGAGGGCCGCGACCTGCCGATCCCGGGGCGCGAGCTGGACGGCATCCACCAGGCGATGGAGTACCTTCCGTGGTCCAACCGCGTTCAGCAGGGCGATGAGGTGCTCGACGAGAACGGGCAGCCACCGATCACCGCCAAGGGCAAGAAGGTCGTCATCATCGGCGGTGGCGACACGGGCGCCGACTGCCTCGGCACCGCGCACCGTCAGGGTCCGGCCAGCGTGCACCAGTTCGAGATCATGCCGCGGCCGCCGGAGAGCAGGGCCGACTCGACGCCATGGCCGACCTATCCACTGATGTTCCGGGTGTCCTCGGCGCACGAGGAGGGTGGCGAGCGCGTGTTCTCGGTGAACACCGAGGAGTTCGTCGGCTCCGACGGACACGTCACCGCGCTCAAGGTGCACGAGGTCGAGATGAACGCGGGCAAATTCGAGAAGGTCGAAGGGACCGACTTCGAGCTCGAAGCCGACCTCGTCCTGCTCGCGATGGGCTTCGTCGGACCCGAGAAGCCGGGCCTGCTCACCGACCTCCGCGTCGAGCTGACCGATCGCGGAAACGTGGCCAGGGACGCCGACTTCCAGTCGTCGGTGCCGGGTGTGTTCGTGGCGGGCGACATGGGACGTGGACAATCGCTGATCGTCTGGGCGATCGCCGAAGGGCGAGCGGCCGCCGCCGGAGCGGACCGCTATCTGATGGGTCAGACCGCCCTGCCGGCTCCGATCAAGCCGACCGCGGCGCCGCAGCGATGAGCCTGCTGAGGACTCAGATCAGCGGCGTGCTCGGTACGAATGCATTGCATGCCTGCAGCGGCACGGGCAGATTGCTGACGTAGCTCAGATCGAACGCGTTCAGTCTCTCGGCCACCGTGCCGTGGACGCGGCCGGGCCCCTCGGACTCGGCGGCGTTGATCAGGGATCCGGCTAGGTCGTAGATGTCGTCGCGAGCCATCAGGCCGCGGTTCCGCGAGTAGGCCATGAAAGCGCCTGCGCCGCAGTCGGCCTGGTTCTCGTGGGGGATCAGGTCACGTCCTTCGAGGTCCTGAGGCATCCCTCGCATGTTCTGGATGTGATGGGTGACCTCATGGGCGATCACGGTGGGCGGTGCCCCGTCGCCGAACCGGGAGTACTGATCCCAGACGGAATCGGCGCCCAGGTAGACGGCGGCGTCCGCCGGGCAGTATGCCAACGCCCCACTATCGAGGGGCTCGCAACCAGATCCCGAGTAAATGACACCCGACGGAATGAAGTAGTAGCCCGAAGGATGCGGCATCCCGGGATCGAGCATGCTCAGCCACTGGTCGACGATGGGGACTATGCACTGGAGGTATGTGGGCATCCGATTCGGTCCGAAGACGCCTTCCAGGTCGCCCACCACCGGACACGGGGCGTAGGGCGAGATCTCGATGAGCTCTCCTGCTGCGAGCTCGACTGCCGCCGACTGAGTCGTAGGCAGCGTGGCTCCGAACAGTGCGACTGCACCCGCGAACATGGCGGTGAACGCCGCGGCGGTGACGGCCCGTAGGCCGCGCCCAACTTCCATCGGCGTGCCTCTCCCCCGGCGGTCACCGGCTTGGCTGATGTCGGATGAAGTGTGTCATCAGGGACGGGAGGTGCGCACGATTCTGCTGGTTTCATCCCCGCGCCCGCATCCGCATCCAGTCGCAGTAGTCACTTCTACCTCATTAGAAACATCTGATTTTTCTTCGGCGTGTTTGCTTTTGTTAGCCAGTTCACAGGTGTCTAATGAACTCACGGGGTTCGTGCGCTAGTCTGACCCCACGGTGCAGTCATACGCCGAAGCAGGAGTGAACGCGATGTACCTGAACCCGCTGGCCCGGTCACGGATGAGCCGAATAGCCTGGTCACTGTTCCGCCACCCAGTCAAGAGTCGCGAGTTCCCGGCCAAGCAGGAGCGTCTCATCACCGCCGACGAATTGCTTCGCTACGGCGTCTGAGCGTCTGCCGCCGATCGTCGTCCGGCCCATTCGATGGTCGCGAATAAAGTTTGCTTAGCCGTCATATCGACCTTGCCGCCAGTTAAGCTGCCTGGTCGGCAGCCCGGGTCACGTCAGCCCTGAATCTCTGATCGCTCCGGCCAGTGGTTCCAAAACCGCCGCGTCGAGGGGCGGCGGAAGGTAGATGATCGCCAGATCCAGGCCCTCGTTGCCCAGCGCCGCGGCCTCGTCGATGACCTTCGCGTAGTCGCGGTCTTCGCCGAGCCGCACGTGCGCCGAGAGCATGATCTCCTTCGGATCGCGGCCGATGTCCGCGCAGCGGGCGGCCAGCACGTCGCGCTTGCGCGCGAACTCCTCCGGCGGGCCGCCGACGAAGTTCCAGTGGTCGGCGTATCTGGCCGCGAGCGGAAGAGTGCGCCGCTCGCCACTGCCGCCGATGCAGATCGGGGGATGCGGCTGCTGCGGGCCCTTGGGCTCGTTGCGGGCATCCTTGAGTTGGTAGTACTTGCCGTCGAAGGTCGTGGTCTCCTTCGAGAGCAGGCTGGTCAGCACCTCGCAGGCCTCCTCGAAGCGGTCGAAGCGCTCCTTGATGGTCCCGAGCTCGATGCCGTAGGCACCGGACTCCTCCTCGTTCCATCCCGCACCGATGCCGAGCTCGAGCCGACCGCCCGAGATGACGTCCAGCGCCGCAGCCATGTTGGCGAGTACGGCCGGGTGCCGGTAGTGAATTCCGGTGACCAGCACGCCGACGCGCAGCCGTTTGGTGGCCTGCGCCAGCGCCGTCAGCGTGATCCACCCCTCCAGGCACGGCCCGGTCGAATCGGAGAAGATCGGATAGAAGTGGTCGAACGTCCAGCCGGACTCGAAGACGTCGATGTCATCGGCCGTCTGCCAGACCGGCAGCATCTCGGCCCACGTGGTGTTCTGCGGAGAAGTCTTGAAGGCGAATCGCACTCTGCCGAGCTTAGCCCCGGAAGTCGTGGGTGTGCTCGGTGCACACTGGGGGCATGGATCCGGTGAAGGCGTTGCGCGAGATCGCGTTCTACAAGGACCGCGCCCGTGAGGACTCTCGCCGGGTGATGGCATACCGCAACGCCGCCGACGTCGTAGAGCGACTCGACGACGCCCAGCGCGAGAAGCACGGCCAGGCCAACACTTGGCAGTCACTACCCGGCGTCGGGCCGAAGACGGCCAAGGTGATTGCTCAGGCGTGGGCAGGCCGAGAGCCCGACACCCTTGTCGAGTTGCGTTCTGCTGCTGGGGATCTCGGTGGCGGCGAGGTCAGGTCCGCGATCAAGGGCGACCTGCACCTGCACTCGAACTGGTCCGACGGTTCGGCGCCCATCGCGGAGATGATGGCGACTGCGCAGGCGCTCGGCCACGAGTACTGCGCCCTCACTGATCACTCGCCGCGCCTCACGATCGCCAACGGGTTGTCGCCGGAACGGCTGCGTCAGCAACTCGACGTCATCGACGAGTTGCGCGAGCAGTTCGCTCCGATGCGCATCCTCACTGGCATCGAGGTCGACATCCTCGAGGACGGCGCGCTCGACCAGGAGCCCGAATTGCTCGAGCGACTCGACATCGTCGTCGCCAGCGTGCACTCGAAGCTCGCCATGGAGCCCGTCGCGATGACCAGACGGATGGTGCGCGCGGTGTCGGGTGGTCAAGCCGACGTACTAGGGCATTGCACCGGCCGACTCGTCGAGGGAAACCGGGGCACGCGACCCGAGTCGAAGTTCGACGCCGAGAAGGTCTTCACCGCCTGCCGCGACCACGGCACAGCCGTCGAGATCAACTCCCGGCCCGAACGGCGCGATCCGCCGACCCGACTGCTCAAGCTGGCGCTGGAGATCGGCTGCGACTTCTCCATCGACACCGACGCGCACGCCCCCGGCCAACTCGACTTCCTCGGATACGGCGCCCAGCGCGCGGTCGACAACGGCGTGCCCGTCGAGCGGATCATCAACACCTGGAGTGTTGACGACCTGTTGGCGTGGGCGGCGTCCTGACGCTGCCCGTCATCCCCAGTCGCCGTCCGGCGAGCGGCGGGCCGAAAAGGCTTGGGCAATGGCGGCATTCACCGATTCCGGTGACGGCAGGCCGAGCTCGCGCTCGAGAAAGCCGCCGGTCATCACTCGGTCGTGTCCCATCGTGTGCATGAGTTCCACGACGACGGCGTGCTGGGCCGACTGTGCCTTCAGCGCGGCCAGATTGGCGACGACCTTGATCTCGTCGGCCAGTTCACGCTCGGTCATGGCCGTCACGGTGGTCAACGCAACGTGCTGGATACGTCCTCCAACCATCGCCGTCGCGGCGACCGTCCCGGCGGGGTTGGTGACCGTGAACAGAACCGCCAAGTCTTCTTCGGCCTCGTTGGCGGAAACCGGTTGAGCGGCTAGGTCGAGACCATCCTCGATTGGGTCGGCGGATACGGGTGAGTAGCCGGCCAGGGCATCCAGGGAGGACACGTAATCGGCTGCATCGTCATCGTCGTCATCCCATGACTTGTCACCAGCCATCGCGCCGCTACAACTCGCACGAGTCGATGTCGCGCCCCGCGACCCAGTCGGAGTCGTTGTAGTTCGAGGACGCCAACTTCAGGCGCTCGGCGAGATCGTCCGACATGTGCCACAGCGTCGATCTCGCCGAGTCGCGCGCGGACTCCACGGCGTTCACAGCAAGGTTGCTGGCCATGCACGCCACCCCGTGGGTGGTCCACACGCTCGGACCCAAGTCGTTGACTGTTTCCCCTGCGATCTTCAGCGTTCCCGCCGCAGTCACCTGCTTGGCCGCCAGCTCATCGACGTGGTTGGTGACGACGCGCAGGTTGTCCGATTCAGCGCTCACGGTGCTTCCTTCCTCTGCTCGACGATCACCGTGGCGCCGCCGTTCCGTATGGCGTGGCGGGCGGGTGCTCGATGGGCGGCGGCACCGGAGGGACGTACGCCTGATTCGTGTTCGGGTCGACGCGGCTCGGTAGCTGACCGTTGGTGCGCTCGTCACCGAAGGGCTCGCCGCAGGGAAATGGTTTCTCGGGATCGGAATCGAGCATCTGCTGGCCGGCCGCGTCCTGGTAGGTCCCGATCTTGTCGCGGATTCGATTTGCGTTCAGCAGCGATTCAGCGAGCAGTTTCGACATGCTGAATTGCGACAGTTGAACCTGCGTCGCCGCGACTCCCGTGTCGCCGATCGCCTTGACGGCTGCGCCTCCGGGTACGGCGTTCATCCAGGCCGTCGCGGTGTCGTAGTCGGAGAGGAACTTCACCGCGCCTTCGAGGTCCGTCCGCGTCCCGGTGACTTGTTCGGCAAGGGCACTGAGGTAGCCCTGCATGTCCTTCTCGGCTGACGCGACCTCGAGGGTGAGATGACGGTGGCTGTCGTTCTTCGCCTCGTACGCATCGGACGCGGTGCCGTTCCACCGGTCGTTTTTCACCGCGGCGTCGATGAGCACGTTGCCCGCGTCCTCGTAGAGCTCAGCGGATTTCTTGAACGCTGCGCCGTCTTGCGGTTCACCGGAGCCGGTCGTGGCCCGCATGCCCTTGATGACCATCTGCGCGGCAAGGAGGATCGGCGAGCTGGCGAGATCGAGGACGCCGGCGTTGGGCAGTCGGTCGAGGGGCCCGGGAGCCTTGTCCCAGTCGACGCCGATGACTTCGCCGTAACGTTGAAGAATCTTGAACGCTTCGCCCAGCAGGCTCACGCTTTCACCCCCTCTCGTCCCATCATTTTACAAAGGCTCCAACGGAGTGAATGACACGAATTGCGCCGCTCGTCCAGGTAGCGGAGCTCAATCCGGCAGCATCGGCATCTCGAGGCCGGGATCGCGGCCGAGCAGCACGCCTCGCATGACGGCGGCATTGCCGAACCGCTGCCGTACCTCGTCGACCGCGGTGTCGAGTGCCGTGAGGTCGACCGTCGGCGGGAACGGCAGCTCCAACTGCTGCGCGCCGTCGCGGTCGATGTTGGACACCGCGAAGCCCACCAGCGTCAGGCCCCGTTCCGCCATCAACGGTGCGGCCGCGGTCACCAGCGCCCGTGCGGCGGCCAGGATGGCGTCGGTGGCCGCCGTGGCGCGCGGCATGGTGTGTGACCGGGTAGCCCGACTGAAGTCGTCGAACCGCAACCGCAACACCACCGTGCGCCCGGTGCGGCCGGCCTTGCGCATCCGTCGGGTGATTCGGTCGATCAGGTTGACCACGATGGCGTCGATCTCACTGGGCGACATGGTATTTCCCGCCCGTCCAATCGCACGTTGTGCACCGACCGAACGCCTCCGCACGCCGGTGACGACACGCCGCCGGTCGATGTTGCGGGACAAGGCGAACAACTGTCGGCCCATCGCCCCGCCGACGATGGAACCGAGTGTTCCCTCGCTGAGTTCCGCGACGTCGGCGACCGTGTGGAGTCCGTGGGCCTGTAGCTTCTCGGCCGTCTTCGCCCCGACGCCCCACAGCCGGCGCACCGGAAGCGGGTGCAGGAAGGCGAGTTCGCGGTCGGGTGGGACGAGCAGCAGCCCGTCCGGCTTGGCCTCCTGGCTGGCGACCTTCGCGAGGAATTTGGTGCGTGCGATGCCGACGGTGATCGGCAGTCCGACGTCTACGCGAACCCGTTCCCGCAGCCGCGCCGCGATCTGGACCGGGGTTCCCGAGACCCGTGCCAGCCCACCCACGTCGAGAAACGCCTCGTCGACCGACAGCGGTTCGACGAGGGGCGTGGTATCTCGGAAGACTTCGAACACGGCGGCGCTGGCCTCCGAGTACGCCGACATGCGTGGCGGCACGACGATCGCGTGTGGGCACAGCTGGCGCGCCTGCCGTCCACCCATCGCCGTGCACACGCCGAAGGCCTTGGCCTCGTAGCTGGCGGCGAGCACCACCCCGGCACCGACGATCACGGGCCGCCCCTGCAGCGCCACGTCGTCGCGCTGCTCGACCGACGCGTAGAACGAATCGAGGTCAGCGTGCAGGATGGTCGCAGCGCTGCGAGTCCCGGACACCTTCCCCGGGTCGCTTCGTTCATGCCCGACGGTCACGAACACATGTTCGCATCGGAGTCTGACGCGTGGGTGAAGCTACTGCTCCTCGCGTTCGCGACCGACTTCGCCGTAGATGCTGGTCAACCAGACGTGGGTGAGGGTGTCGACGATGCGATCCCGGGGCACCGCACCCTCCTCGTCGCAGATGGTCGCCATCATCATGCGTTCGTTCATCCAGTTCAGCGAGGTGGCGAGGTCCAGTGCGGGGATGGTGTCGGGCGCGACGCCACGGTCGCGTTCGGCGGTGATCAGTGCGGCGGTCTGGTGAATCCACTTGCGCATGACGGTTTCCCACGCAGCGTGGGCCTCGGCGCTCGTGGCGAACGCGTCGGTGCCCGCGCGTGTCATGACGGGATCGGCCGCGAAGGCCTCGAAGAACGTGGTGATGCCGAGACGGAAGGCCCGCTTCGGGTCGGCGGGAAGCTTGTCCAGGGCCCCGTCGAGACCGGTGTTTGCATGCTGGATCAGCGGATCCAACAGCGACATCAAGACGGCCTCCTTGGACGGGAAGTAAAAGTAGAAGGTCGGGCGGGACAGCCCGGCGCCCTTGGCCAGGTCGTCGACCGAGATGTCCGCGAACTTCCTCGTGGCTCGACAGCCGCGACGGCGGTCCGAAGAATTGCGGCCTCCCGGTCGTCGCCGGACGGGCGCGTGGTGCGGCGGCCACGTGTGGCGCGGGCTGGGCTTGCGGTGCTCACGGCCGGCACTTTACTCGGTGTTGAGTTATTCAACACAGTGTTGACCCGTTCGACACGCTGTTGATAGCGTGGATCCATGACCGAACACCTCGACGTGCTGATCATCGGCGCAGGCATATCCGGCGTCAGCGCCGCCTGGCACCTGCAGGACCGCTGCCCGACGAAGACCTACGCGATCCTCGAGCGCCGCGAGAACATGGGCGGCACCTGGGATCTGTTCAAATATCCCGGCATCCGTTCCGACTCCGACATGTTCACCCTGGGCTTCCGGTTCAAGCCGTGGGAGTCGGCCACGGCCATCGCCGACGGTGCGTCGATCCTGCAGTACATCAACGACGCGGCCGCCGAAAACGGCATCGACAAGCACATCCGCTTCAATCACCAGGTCGTCGCCGCCGACTGGTCCGATGCGGACAACCGCTGGACGCTCACCGTCGATCGCGACGGCGAGCAAGAGAAGCTGACGTGTTCGTTCCTCTTCGTATGCAGTGGTTACTACAACTACGACGAGGGCTACTCGCCCACGTTCGCGGGCTCCGAGGACTTCGCGGGCACCATCGTGCACCCGCAGCACTGGCCCGAGGACCTCGACTACCAGGGCAAGAAGATCGTCGTGATCGGCTCCGGCGCCACCGCCGTCACGCTGATTCCCGCGTTGATCGAGAGCGGCGCGGGGCACGTGACCATGCTGCAGCGTTCGCCGACCTATATCGGGTCGCTGCCCGTTGTGGATCCAATTGCGGCGCAGGTCAACAAATTCCTGCCGCCCAAGGCGGCCCACGCGGTCAATCGGTGGAAGTCCATCATTTTCCACACGGGCGAATACCAAGTGGCCCGACGCTTCCCGGAATACTTCAAGAAGGCGCTGCGGACCATGGCCGAGCGCCGGCTGCCGAAGGGCTTTGATTACGACAAGCACTTCACTCCCAGCTACAAGCCATGGGACCAGCGCGTGTGCGTGGCACCGAACGGCGATCTGTTCAAGAAGATCCGCCAGGGCACCGCCGACGTCGTCACCGACACCATCGAGAAGTTCACCAAGACCGGTATCAAGCTGGACTCCGGTGCCGAGCTCGACGCCGACATCATCATCACCGCAACGGGACTCAACATGCGGCTGCTCGGCGGCCTGGTTCCCACGCTCAACGGCGAAGAGATCGACCTGACGTCGTTGATGACCTACAAGGGCGCGATGTTTTCTGGCGTCCCGAACGCCGCCATCACCTTCGGATACACCAACGCGTCCTGGACGCTGAAGGCCGACCTGGTGTCCGAGTTCGTCTGCCGCCTGCTGAACTACATGGACGCCAACGGTTTCGACACCGTCGTGCCCGAACATCCTGGCGGCACGGTCGACGAGATGCCGTTCATGGACTTCACCCCGGGCTACTTCACGCGGTCGATGCACCTGCTGCCGAAGTCCGGCTCACGCGCCCCCTGGCGGCTCACGCAGAACTACCTGTTCGATCTCCGTCTGATCCGTCACGGCAGGGTTGATGAAAAGTCGCTTCGCTTCACCAAACACCATGTGCCCGTGATGGTTTAGCCGCCGACGACTCAGGCCGGATCGTCGTCTCCGACGACCACGATGCCGTCGGCGTCGCAGTACGCGACGTCGCCTGGGTGAAACGTCACGCCGCCGAACGTGACGGCCACGTCGCGGTCACCCTCGCCGGTCTTGCCGCCCTTCCGCGGGTTGGTGCCCAGTGCCTTGATCCCGATGTCGATCGTCCGCAGCGTCGACGCGTCGCGCACTGCGCCGTGCACCACCAGCCCCGCCCAGCCGTTGTCCCTCGCCAATCCGGCGATGACGTCGCCGACGAGCGCGGTGTGCAGCGAACCCGCACCGTCGATCACCAGCACGCGGCCGTCGCCCGGCTCCGAAAGCACCGACTTGAGCAGCGCGTTGTCCTGGAAGCACCGAACCGTGCTGATCGGACCCGCGAACATCGTCGCGGCGCCATAGTCCTGCAGCTGCAGATCGCAGCTTCGCACGTCGGGATGGATGTCGTCGACGAGATCAGCGGTTGCACGCGGCGTGATGGTCACGTTTCGATGCTAAAGGAGGCGATCTTGTCGTCCTCGACTGTCGGGGTCAAGCCGCGACGTCAGTGATCGGCGGAACCGCGGCGAGCCAGCAGGACCACCAGGATGGCGAGTACCCCTGCGGCGATGGCTGCCGCCATCGGCAGGTTGGACCGCCCCGGTCCGGGCGTAGGAACGAGCACCGGAGCGCCCGTTGCGACTGTTGACTTTGCCTGCGCCGCAGCCTCTTTCGCGGCCGTGGACGTGGTCGGTCCAGACCCGTTGCCTTCGGCGGATGGCACCTTCTTCGCCGGCGCCTTCTTTGCGGGCGCAGCCTTCTTGGCGGCTTTTGCCGGCGCCTTCTTCGCGACGGCCTTCTTGGCCGGTGTCTTCTTGGCTGCCTTGGCGGGAGTCGTCTCGGCAGGCGGCTGCGGGGCCGGTTCCTCACCCGACGAGGCGTCGGGCTCCGAGACCGGTGGGTCCTGCTCGTCGGCCATGGAATTGCTCCTTTGCAGTTTCTCGTCCATCGGTGTGAAGCCTGCAGTCCTGCCCATCATGCCAGTTGGCTCGTTCCGCTAGCCCGTGATCGCCAGTGCGGCGGCGAGGGTCAGTGCAGCAGCCATGATCGCGAGCTCGACCCGCGACCGCAGGTAGGACACGTCGGCCGTGGCGCGGTGCGACCGCGCCGCAGGCAGCCAGCGCGCCCGATTGCGCCACGCGAGCGCCATCAGCGCGCCGGTGACGACGACCTTCGCCGACAACAGGCGCCCATAGCCGGTCGCGTACAGCGCCGCGGGGGAGGGCAACGCCACGACCGCAGCTGCCACTCCGCACACCAGAAGGACGACGACGCACGCCAGCGACACGGACGAAAACCGAGGCAGTACCCGGGCCCACTGTCCACGCCGCTCTACGGTGAGCACCAGCGCGGCCAACGTCCCGCACCACAACGCCGCGGCGAGCCCGTGAACGGCCACCGCGAACCCACCGAGGGTGCTCGCGGACAAGTGACCGACGACGCTGCGGCCGGTCAACCCCAGCGCGGCGAACCCCGTCGCCGCCACGCCCGTGGCCGCCGAGCGGGGAAGCGTGGCAACCACGGCCACCGCCGCGGCGGCCACCAAGCACATCAGTCCAGATCGGCCTGCCACCGTGCCGACCGCGAATCCGATCGCCGTGCGCACGTCGAGCCCGACGACCGTCGTCCCGGCCGTCTGTGCTGCAGCGAGCACCAGCCGAACCAGCTCGGCGACCGCCCACACGGCCGAACTCGCGATGAGCGGGCCCGCGGCCCTGCTTGCTACTTCGAAGCGGTACCGCGGCTCGTCGAACCTCGGCACCACGGTGAGTCCCAGGGTGACCACGGCCGCGACATCGGCGATCGCTCGAATCGCCGTGTCACCCAACGAGTTCTGTGGGTAAGCCAGCGCCCAGGCGGCGACGGCGGATGCGGCGACGACGCCGCCGCCCGCCGCACTGGTCCGCCACGGTGTCACGTTCGGCGCCGCGCCGCCCACCAGGCGCCCGCCCCGACGATCACGACGGCGACGGCGACGAACGGCCACACCGGCAGTGCATCGTCAGCCGCATTGCCCGCCGCGACGGGCGGACCGGGGGCGCCCGACCCGGCGACCGTCAGCCGAAACGACCACGCCCCGGTCACCACGTGCCCGTCGGCCGAGGTCACCCGATAGTTGACGGTGTAAGTACCCGTGGGGCCTAGCGGCCGCAGGTCGACCGAGGCCGTCGCACCTTGCACCTGCACGGGTCCGGTCGACCACAGGTTGCCGTCCGGGCCCACCACCGTCATTCCTGCGAACGACGCCTGAAGCTGCTCGTTGAACGTGGCACTGACCCGTGGCGGCCCCTGGGCGACGGCGGCGTCCTCGGTTGGAGAAGCGGCGATGCGGGTGGCGTGCGCCGCCGCAGTCGCCGCGCCTGCGAGCGCGAGCAGCCCGAGCGTCGCGACCATCATGACCGCGACCGTCCACCGCTTCGTCACGTCCGCCTGGCCCTGACGAGGGCGGTGACCACCCCGGCGGCCGCGACGATCAGCGCGGCGCCAGCCAGCAAGCGTGCGGTGTCGTCCGACGACACCGCACGTTCAGCCGCCACTGGTTGTGCTGCGGGTTTCGCGGCCACCGAAGGAGCCGCCAGTGCCATTCCGTGCGCGTTCGCCGGGGCAAGGGTGAGCACCGGCGCCGGGTACTCGGGTTCGGCGCCGGTGGGCAGCGGCGCCTGATCCCACTTCACGACGGCGCCGTCGGAATATGTCTGGGTCGCCGGGAGCGTCACCGATTCCTGGTCGGGCAGCTTCACGGAGACACGGAACAGCTCGAACTGATCGGGAGAAATGCCGACCGCCGGGGCGGCCGTCCAGGTGACCGAACGCACGGTCCCGGACGCGGCGTCTCGGTCCAGGCGCGCCGTCCACCCGGGCATCACTTCGGTTCGGGCCGACGCAACGTTGGGCAGTGCGACACTGAATCCTGTTGTCAGAGCGCCATTTTCGGACTCACCGGGCACTCGGAAGGTGAGTACCGCGGGACTGCCGGGCTCGGCGTCGTCGGCGTCAACGTGAACGTGGGCCCACGCGGGGACGGCGCCGAACGTCACACTGGCCGCGAAGGCGGCGACCGCGGCGCCGGCCGCGATGAGGGCGCGCGAGGGCGCGCGAGGGATCGAACTCATGTACTGATTTCCTCTGGGGGTCGGGATGGGGATCGGTCAGCTGGGCCTGCCGACGGGAGGGCCCCGGTGTGACACCGACGTGGCGAGTTCCAACGCGGAACGAAGCGGTTGATCGGCACCACGGACGGCGCAGGCCGGCTTGGGCCAGATCGGCGGCCCGACGGGCGCGGTGGCGGCGTGAACCGCACGTGACAGAACCTCGCCGAGTCGTCCCGCGGCGGCGATGAGGGCTGCGCCGACCAACACCGCGGCGAGGTGGCCCGCGAACATGACGACCGAGGGTGGGCCGGATGTGCCGTGAACATGACCGGCCGTGCCGAGCATCAGGTGACCGAGCACCTGGCCGGACGACAACAGCGCGAACAGGATTGGAGCGTTCGCGGCCCCGGGCATCGTCGCGGCGAGTGCCCCCAGCGTGATTGCCATCACGCCCAGCACCGCGGCCCCGGAGCCCGATGGCAGCGCTCCGCCTGCGGCGGTGTGGGCGACGAGCGAAAGCGTGGCCGTCAGCGATCCGGCCGCTGCCCCGCGCCAGCGGGCCGCAAGGTGGGTCGGGTCGGGCGTCACTGAGCCGGTCAGCCGACGCCGAGCCGCGCCATCAGGTCGGCATCGACGCCGTCCAGCTGTTCGGTGATGGCGGCGTGAGCAGCCTTGCGGCGCGATACGGGCATGTTCTCCGCGGCCGTCACGGCTGCCGATAGGTCGGAGAGCTTGTCGGTCACGGCTGCGACGAACTGCTTGGCCTCCGCATCCTTGGGGTTCTTCTGCGCGACCTGGCTGAGCGACCGTTCGGCGCCGGCGATCCGAGCCGACAAAGCCCCGCCCGCTCCGGAGAACTGCCCGAGTTGGCTGAGCGGGACGCCGAGCCGCTCAGCCCGACGTTCGTCGAGGAAGCCGCGCGCGGCGATGCCCGCGCGGTAGATGAGGGGCACCAACACGGGAGCCAGAATCCGGGACACCGTGAGCGCCCGGCGAATGCGGGTGGGAGACAACAGCTTCCCTTCCTGGGCGGCCTTCAAGTTGGCCGCAGCAACCTTGACGGCGGCCTTGTCGCTGTCTCGCTGCGCTTTGACACTCGCTTTGATGGCACGCGACTGACGTCTGCCCTCAGCCTTGATGCGGCGCACCTCGTTCCGCGCACCGAGTTTGGCCTCCAGTTTGGCCTTGGCCTTTATGGCCCTGGCCTCCGCCCGCCGAGTTGCCCTGCTCTTACGCCGTGTGAACAGGCCCATCCCGACTGCCTCCCGGTCGTCTCGTCGCGATGCTGCGATACCAGCCCCGCCGGTATGGCTCACACTATCGCCGCGCAGCTCGTGTGGTTGTTCCGCCCCGGTGGAAACCCGTCATTGCGGTTCGCAGCAAACGCCCAGGCGGGGTGCAACAATTGACGGGTTCCCGAGGACACCAAAACCCTGGTGGCCGTGAGGGGTGGTGACGACGTGCAGTCGCAGACGAGCATTGCCGCGGCCGCCTGCTTCTTGGCATCAATCCAATTCGTGGGCGGTTCGTGCGCCTCGATGGCCTTTGCCAGCCCGGAACAGGGGCATCGCCGCGACACCGGTGGCGCACTGTCAGACGACACGGGGACTCCGTCAGCGGATCCCACGACCGCGACGCCGAAGGGCGACGTGCTCGCCCGGACGGGCGCGCACAGGCCTACCGGGAAACAGACGCCGCAACTTGGTGACGGGCGCAACGGGCTCGTCGACAAAACGAAGACCCGCGTCGAGCCAGTACGTCCCAGCAACAGATCCGAGGACGAATCCGACGCTGTCTCGCAAACGGAGAAGCCAAGGTTTGGCGAACATGACGGCGGGGAGCGGGGCGCGCGTGCTTCGCGCGTTGCCTCCGGGGCAGCTGATGTGGACGAGAAGGGCGCCGGCGAGCGGCTTCCCGCCTCGGCGATCCCTGAACGAGCGGGTAATCCGACGGACGAACCGTATATCGACCCAGCCGACCCGAAGGGCGAGGGAGAAGAGGAGCCGCAGCATCCCGGCTGGCACTTCCCCTGCTGGTGGCCAATTCCCGATCCCGGCCAACCACCTACGCGCGATGGCGGCGGTGGCGGCGGCGCGAAGGTGCCGAGCGGACGACCCGCGCCGGTTCCGCCCATGCAACTGCCGATCCCGCTGCCGCTGCCCAACGATCTGGCGCCGGATGTCCCGGGAATTCCAGTCGAGCCGATCCTGCATGCCGGTCTGGGCACCGCCGCGTCTGAGCTTCCCTTCGTGCCCGTCTCGTTGCCGGTCATCGTCATGCCGCCCCTCCCCGCACCCGGAGCCCGCCCGGGCATCAATGTGCCGCCCGCGACGGGCAAGACCGGGGACCGGCCTGCGACGCCGGCCGAGAACGCACCACCGAATCCGCCGACCTTTTCGGCGGGCGGTAATTTGGCACCTGTGTCGCCCTACCGGGCTGGGTACGTCGACTATCTGCGCGCCGCAGGATTGGGTCAGGTGGCCGCAGTGGCCGTGCCAGGGCTCGCCGGAATTCTCGTCCTTACGGGCGTTGGCGGACTCCTGGGGTACCGCCAGGCGAGGGCGGGTCACACCGTTCGGGCGAGCGGAACGGGGCGGTTCATGGGTTGACGGGATTTGTCCGCTCGGACATGGGCGGAGAGTCATAGTGGAGTAATCGAGAGGGGTGTGTATGCCTGCCAGCCGCCAAGTCACGCGCGCCGTGAACGCCGTGCTCGATCTCGCTCCGCGAAGCGGTGAGGTATCGCTCGCGCGCTTGGTGGACGCCGTCGCCGAAGCTCGGGACCGGCCCATCAAGCTCGAGATGGCAGAACTGCCCCCCGGTGTGTGTGGTCAGTGGCGCCAATACGTGGATCGGGACGTAATCCTGCTCCAGGAGGGGTTGCCCGCCGGCGACCGCACGCTCGCGCACGAGCTCGGTCACCTGATGCTCGGCCACGAGGGTATCTCGGCGGTCGAGGCTGCCCGCGACATCACCGAGTTCGCCAGTTCCGATCTCATCGGATACATGCTCAACCAGCGCACCGGCTGCATGGGTCCGAGCGGGGAGGATGCCGAACAAGAGGCCGAGGACTTCGCCGCCCTACTGATCTATCGGCTTGGTCGACTGCCGTCCGATCGCTCATCGATCGTCCAGGTGCGGCTCGGAGAGGCATTTGGTTGATCATCTGGGTGATCGCCGGCCTCCTGGGGTTGGCGACCGGTCTTCGCATCGGCTGGGCACTGGTCAACAAGCAATCCCTGGTGAGCGCGGCCATGATCCTCGCGCTGGGCAGCCTCGGGATCGTCGCGGCGCTCAATTGGCAGCCCCTCACGCTGCTTCTGGACACGCTCCTGCACTGGCCCAACGTCTCCACCGTGCTGAGCCGAGTGGCTCTCATTGCGTGCGCCGCAGGAAGCTGCGTGATGATCACGTCGGCGGCGTCGAGTCGCACACCGACCAGCACTCGACGCATCGCGATGGTGCAGTACGGGGTGGCCGCGGTGATTGCCATCGTCACGTTGGCGGCGTTCTTCACTAAGCCTCAACAGCCCGAGATGGCACCGGAAGAGTACCTGCGGCGCAACCTCGGGCCGGGCGGGACGGCGCTGGCGTGGCTGCCGCCGCTGCTCTACGTGCTGTTCGCGCTGAGCCTGGTCGTATGGGCGGGCGTCCGGCACTCGAACCGCACGAGGCGCGGCCGGGCGTTGTTCGTCTTCACGATCGGGATCGTCCTCATCGTGCTCGCCAGCGCGTTCTTCCTGTTGCGCGCGGCTGGTAGCACTCGGTTCGTCGGGGTGGGTTCCGCGGCGACACTGCTGGGGTGCGCGATGCTCGTGGTGGCCAGCGGGTCGCTGCTGCCCAGTGTCGAGGACTGGTTCGGGGCCCGGCGGGAGATGCGGATCATTCGTCCCCTGCTTGACGAGTTGCACGAGCGGCATCCCAATGTGGGGATCGGCATCCGCCCGCGGGGGCCATTGTTGTTCCGTGTCGCGGAGCAGATGTCGTTGATCTCCGACGCGCTGTACCTGGAGGCCTTGCGAGCCCTGGAGGACGACCCCGAGCGGGCGTCCAGGGTGCCGGCAGATACGTCTCCCGATGAGCAGGCCCGCCGGATCGCGGCGTGGATTCATGCCGGCCGCGGCGAGGATCGGGACTCGGCAAACGTCAGATTCCCTGGACCGAATTGGCTGCGCCAACCGGCGTCGTGCTCAGATCGGGAGTGGATCCTGGCCATCGCTAGCCAGTATCAAGCAATCGACAGATCCGCCGACGTTGCCGTGGATGGAGCCCACGAACCCGAGGATTCGCCGGGTGCACTGAGGCAAGGCCCCGCGGGCTAATCGTCGAGGTGCTCCTGGCGACGGAGCTCGTCGGCCTTCTGGACGAGGTCCTGCTGTGCCTCTTGGGACAGTCCGACGGTGCGCGCCGCAATGCGACGAATGCCCTCATCACGCATGTTCGCGAGCCACGACAGCTCCTTGTCGAGCTTCTCGTAGTACTCGTCATCGGTGAAGTAAGCAGGCTTGATGCGGAAGAAATTGGCAAGGGCGGCCATGGTGGCCACGGACGGATTCGTCCGATTGCCTGAGCGCAGTTGCGAGAGGTACGGAGCCGACATGGTGACGCCCTCAGCCTTCAGAGCGGCGATGACCTCGGCCGACGTGTGGGGACCGCGTCCGGGCGGGTAGACGGTGTCGAACAGTCGGTTCAGCCTGGCGGCGAATGTCATGCTCATCGAGTATTCCTCCACTTAGCGTTACGAGCGGGCGTCGTTATCGCCCCATTTGCTGATCATCGTAGCGAGTCATGTGCTGAAGGCCAAGTACAAACCTCAAAAAAGTCGGACTAATTCGGACGTTCCATCCGGTTTCCGCATCGCGTAGCAGCACAAATTCAATATCACGACGGCACACGGGATGCCGCCGCGAGGCAAATACTAACGCTAGCGGTACATTTGCCCAACGGTCCACCCTGGCGTGGCTGGTCGCGGAGGCTCATCGTTCGCTTCCGGCAATCGGGCAGGGAGCCGGGGCGACGCGATTCGATGTTTGCCCAAAAAGTGAACTATATCGGGGTGGCCCTAGCTGTGGGCGACATGTAACCGCACGTGGTCGAGCAGCGCGTACACGTGGCACGCTCAGGTCAATCAGTCGAGCGCCGGTAGCCGGCTTGGCTGATCGTGGCGTCTGGCGACGATTCCACTGGTTGTGTCTCGTCACCGTCGACACGACGGCTTCTGACAAACGCGACGACCGCCGCGACGATGGCAACAGTCGTGGCCCCGACGGCCACCCATCGCCACCCAACGCTTTGTCGAACAGCAGCCACAGTCCGAACAGTAGGAACAGGACGCTCGCCATGACGTGCCGGAACCGCTCGGGCAGCCTGCGGTACAGGAGTCGTCCCACGACGATCGCGACGCCGTCGGCCAGCACCATGCCCGCCGTGGCGCCGATCCAGACTCCGGCCCAGGTGTTGTCGCTTGCCAAGGCGACGGTGACCAGCATGGTCTTGTCGCCGAGCTCGGCGAGCACGAAGGAGGAGACGACCGCGAAGATGACGTAGCGGGGTTCGGCGACCGTCACTTCGTCGTCTTCGTCGCCCTTGCGGCTGTCCCGCCAGGTCCAGACCGCGAACAGCAGGAAGGCGATCGCCGCTGCGAACGCGATCGGCTTCTCGGGCAACGTCAGCCCGACGAAGTGCCCGATGGTCACCGACGGCCCGTGCACGAGAAATGACGCGATGCCGACGCCGGAGAGCACGACCCACCAGTGGTGGCGAAGCGCGTACGTCATCGTCATCAACTGAGATTTGTGACCGAGTTCGGCGAGGAACTCCACACCGAGGCTGAAGAGCGCGGCAGTGAGCGTGGGTACGACCTTTCGACCCGGTGCCGGCGGGTGAGTTGCTCACTACCCGTCGGACATGCGGTCGAAGGTCTCGCCCACCGCAGTTGGCGGTTCGCCGGCCGGACTGTTCGCCAGTATGTCGACACGACGAGTGGGGGCTACGCCCCTTCGCTGATGGCAGAACCATACCGACGATAATCCGCGTGCACCAGTCAACGCATGGATTCGGCTCGCCGCATTCGGGTTTCGGGGAGTGAATTAGAGTATTCGAAAAACCTTATGCCGCAAGGAGCATCGCGAGAATCGCGGTGTCGGGATGGCTGATCGGATCGACCCCGACACGGCTGACCATCGACGTGATCGTGCCGTCGGACTCCGCCTCCACCCATGCCGCTCGATGGTCCAACCCGAGGTGTGGCAGCCCCGGAAGCAGGACGCAACCCGAGGCCGCCCCCGCGCATTCCGGCAGCGACGGCATGGTTTCGGACGGCGGATGCAGCATCAACAGAGCGGGCGGCTGGCGCTGAGCGAAATAGCCTGGGGGAATGGCTGATTCGCCGACGACGGTACCCTCCGCGAGCACCAGGCCGACGGTGCCGGGTTGGGGTTCGTCGGGCAGTTCTTCCCGGACTCCGAAAATCGTTGTGGTGGAGAGCAACCCGGGTAGCGAGGCCACCCGGACCGCGACCATCAGGAGCTGCGCCCACTCCTTGGTCGAGTCGGGCCAGCGGCCCGACACCACGAAGCCCTTGAGCGCCCCAGCCGATCCGAACGGAGCCACCTCAACGGCTCCACCTGATCCTGTGTCCATCTCGCCTCCGAACATCCCGGGAGTTCCGACACATCCATGGGTCGATCAGTCCAGAATGAGCCAGGTCACCGCCGCGGGCAAGTGGACACGCGCCAGAAAGTCAGCGGTCCTGTCCACGCCGTTCCCGGACCGTCCACACCACGCGGTAGGAGCCCGCCGCGGGCACCCACCCGAACTGCCGCGAATCAACGACGCCGGGTGCGTGTGGATTGTCGGAACAGGCCTCGAACGACGCGCTATGTCCCGCGCCGCGCACGTCGCCGACGCGCTTGACGAGCCACCGTGTCGGGTGGGCGGGGTCGGGGAACACCCGTACCTCGCCAGGCCGCGCCCGGCCGCCGCGCAGCGCAAGGAGTCCGTCACCCGGGCACAGTGACGGGCGCATGGAATCCTCCACGACAGTGAACCGGCGCAGCGGCCAGCGCCGCGGAGGATGGTTTTGCCGCACTGCCAAAGGGTAAGTTAGGCACATGCTGCAACGACTTTTCGCCAACGCCACGCCTGCCCACGCCCACTGCGACCTCTACTGCGGCGTCTACGACCCCGCCCAGGCCAAGATCGAAGCGCTGTCGTGCCTGAAGACGCTTCAGAAATACCAAGACTCCGACGACGAGCATTTCAAGACCCGTGCGATCCTCATCAAGGAGCAGCGCGCCGAGGAGGTCAAGCACCACCTCATGGTGTTGTGGGCGGACTTCTTCACCAAGGACCACTTCGAGCAGTTCCCCAACCTGCACCAGCTCTTCTGGGATGGGGTGCACGGAGCAGGTGACGTCAAGAAGTCGCTCGACGTGGCCGTCGCCGAGAAACTGCTCGCGACCATCGACGAGATCTCCGACATCTTCTGGCAGACCGAGAAGGCCAAGGGCATGGGCGTCTACCCGCCCGCCTGACAGGCAATGCAAAGAAGGCCGGCCCGACGATCGTCGAGCCGGCCTTCTTCGTCGAAGCCAAGTGGTGTGGGTCAGAACCAGACGATGAGCGCGAGGATCACCAGCAGGATGAGGGCGATGACGCCGGCGCGCAGACACGCCATCAGTTGACCGCTGGTGTAGACATTCGCGGATGCCTGCCACTCGGAGGGCGGCATTGCGGATCCCGGTCCCATCGGATGCGATGCCATCAACCCCTCCTGACCTGCACGTTCAACTACATTCCCCAGTGAGATCCGTCACAACGTTTTCGTTGTGACGCCGATCATAGCCCGTGTGGCTCCAGCGCGAAAATCGGCCGGCACCTGGGCGGCCGTCGTCCACCCCCGGGTGGATTTCGTTAGTCCGCCAACGCATTTCGCTCGCCGCCGCGCGGCCTGTTGAGAATCGCCGCCTGTGGTTGAGGTTCATCCACAGGCGATTCGTTGCGCGGCGCGGATTGCGCGGTTCAGGGCTCTTTAGGTGTGGGGCGGGTTGTGGATGAACCTGTGGAAACTGTGGATAGTCGCCTCATTGCTGGGTTCGGGAGCCGGTTGGATGCGCGGACGCGCGACGCGTGTCAGCATGGTCACATGAGCGCCACTGAAGGGGAGGTCACCGAAGTCGACGTCGCAGACGTTCCCGTAACCTTCGACGACTCGGTCGTCCTGCTCGACGTCCGCGAGGACGACGAATGGGCGCGGGGCCATGCAGCGGGCGCGCAACACATTCCGATGGGCGACGTTCCCGCACGGATGGGCGAACTCGACGCCGAAGCCAAGCTGTTCGTGGTCTGTCACGCCGGTGGACGATCGCTGAGGGTGGCGCAGTACCTGGCACGCAACGGCTACGAGCCGATCAACGTCAACGGTGGGATGCTCGCGTGGGCCGGTGCGGGTCGATCCGTCGTCACCGATGACGGCGGTGTCGGCACCGTTTGAGAAACCGTAGGCTGGTCGCGTGATCCAGGTCTGTTCGCGGTGCGGAACGCGGTGGAATGTCCGCGACCGCCAACGCGTCTGGTGCCCTCGATGCCACGGCACGCTGCTGGCGCCATCCGCCCCGGCCCCGGCCGCCGCCGCGCTAAACGACCAACGGTGGGCGCCCCAGCAGAGTGGGATGCCGCAGGCTCGCGATGGTCAACGCGTTGCCGCGCGACTGCCTGCCGGATACCGCTGGATCGCCGTGCGGCCGGGTTCCGGACCGCCACCGCGGCGCGTGCGCAGGCCGTTGGGTCCCACCCCGCGTTATGCCGCCATTCCCCGTTGGGGCCTGCAAGACCACTTCGAGGTCGTCGACCAGCCGCAGGCGGTGGCGCAGGCCGCGGGCCCGTCGGTGCGCGTGGTCCGCGCCACGATTGTGCTGACGATGATCGCGTTCGGCCTCGCGGCAATCCTTCACCTCGTCCGGTATGCACTGCTGCTCATCAACCGCACCGTCCTGTTGGACCCCATCGTTGCGGGTGCTGCCACCTGGTTGGGTGTCGGCGCGAGCGTCCTGGCCGTGTTCACGATGATCGCGACGGCGGTGGTATTGACGAACTGGCTGGTGGCGCGCCGCGCAGCGGCGTTTGCACGGCTGAACCGCCCCGAGACACGTACCAAGGCGGAACTCTACGTCGGCTGCCTGGTGCCTTTGGTCAACCTGTTCGCGGCGCCGGTCTTCGTCCTCGAACTGGCCATGATCGAAGCGCGGGTTCGCGACTTGCGAAGGCCGATCGTGATCTGGTGGTGCGCGTGGGTGGTCAGCTGCGTCCTCTCGATCTTCGCGGCTTTCACCGCGCTGCCCTTCTACGCGCATGACGCCCAGCGCGTCGCCGACAACACCGTGACCTCAACCATCGCCTACCTGATCGCACTGACCGCGCTGCTGTTGCTCAACAAGGTGTTCCTCGGATTCACCAGCAGTCCCGTCGACAAGCCCATCAAGCGGTGGGTGATAGTCAGCGAGCCTGCCCGCAGCCCCGAGGCCCACGAACCCGTCGAGCAGGAATCGGCGATTCTGGTTGAGTCCGAACGGCGAGACCCGGCAGCATAGCCTGATGAACTCGGGCGGCGAAGCGCTCAGCCACCCGTATGTGGTGGCGCATCGCGGGGCATCTGCGGACCGCCCCGAGCACACGGTCGCCGCTTACGAGCTTGCACTGGCCGAGGGCGCCGACGGGGTCGAGTGCGATGTCAGGCTCACTCGCGACGGGCACCTGGTTTGCATCCACGACCGGCGGGTCGATCGGACCTCAACGGGCACTGGGCTGGTCAGTGAAATGACCCTCGCTCAGTTGCGCGAGTTCGATTACGGCGCTTGGCATTCCAGTTGGCGGCCCGATGGTGGCCAAGGCGATACCGGGCTGCTCACGCTGGATCGGCTGATCACGCTGGTGCTCGATTGCAAGCGGCCGGTGAAGATCTTCATCGAGACCAAGCATCCGGTGCGGTACGGCGCGCTGGTGGAGAGCAAGGTGCTGGCCCTGCTGCACCGGTATGGCATCGCGTCGCCTGCGTCGGCCGACCTCTCCCGCGCCGTGGTGATGTCGTTCTCGGCGGCCGCGGTGTGGCGGATCCGACGGGCGGCACCGATGTTGCCGACGGTGCTGCTCGGTGAGACGTCGCGCTTTCTGGGCGGCAGTGCCGCGACGACGGTCGGGGCCACCGCCGTCGGCCCGTCCATCGCGACGCTGCGCGACTATCCGGAGTTGGTGGACCGGGCGGCGGCGCACGGCCGGGCCCTGTACTGCTGGACGGTCGACCACTACGAGGACGTGCGGTACTGCCGCGAGGTCGGGGTGGCGTGGGTGGCCACCAATCACCCCGGCCGAACGAAGGGCTGGCTGCAGAACGGTTTGACCGGGGCGGGGCGCGATCAGCCGGACGGTTAGAGATTGCCTCCGGCGGCCTTGGGCGCGTTGGGATCGGCCGCCGCCGTCGCGAGTTCGCGCGCGACGAAGTCCTCCAGGTGGAACAGATTGGTGCCTGCCCGGTCCGCGATCCGGATGAGGGTGGTCGCCAGAGCCACCTCCTCAACCTGCTCCTTGAGGAACCACTGCATGAACTGCTCGCCCAGGTAGTCGCCCTCTTCGCGCGCGACGCTGGCGAGCCGGCTGATCTGTTCGGTCACCGTCCGCTCCTGGTCGAGGACGAGCTTCAGGGCTTGTGTCGGCGAGGCGAAGACGCTGCGCACCGCATCGATGCCAGGGATCTCGACCTCGACGTCGCGATCGAGCAGGTACTGAACCAGCATCATGGCGTGGTTGCGTTCCTCGACGGCCTGGCCGTAGAAGTGCTTGGCCAGCTGGGGCAGGTCCGCGCCGTCGAAGTAGACGGCGATCGCGATGTATTGCTGTGATGCGCTGAACTCGCTGCGGATCTGGTCGCGAAGTAGGTGGTGAAACTTCGTGTCGAGTGCGGTCGGGTCAGTCATGAATCCCACGATAATGCAGGTCAGAGCCCATTGTCATCAAAGGTATGCCTTATTAATGCAAGCATTCCCTAACCCTCACCGACCGTGGCGCGGCAGCTAGCAAACCTTTGCTCGAGGGCCAAATCAGGTAAGCCTCGGCTAGCCGGGGCCAGCGTCGAGGACGTCAGCGGGCACCGCGTCGTCAGCGGCCAGGGCTTCGAAGAGCCGACTCGCCGCATCGCTGTTCCACAGCACCACCGAACCGGAGTCGCTCCCGGTGAACTCACCGATCGGCACGGTGGTGGTGGTCATCGTGCCGTGCAGCGCCCACGCCAGTCGGGCCAGATCCCAGACGTGTGCGCCGACGTCGACGGTCACGGCGTCGGCGGCCGCGTGGGCCAGCGGATACCACCGCAGCGGGTTCGCGAGCACGGCTGGGCTTGCCGACCGGTGCATCAGCGCCGACATGAACTCGCGTTGATTGGCCATTCGGTCCAGGTCGGCGCGCGGCGTCGCGCGGGTGCGGACGAAGCCGAGGGCGGACCGCCCGTCCAGCGTCTGGCAACCGGCGGGCAGCTCGATACCCGCCAGCGGGTCGCTGACGGGTTCCGTCGGGCACATGGTGACGCCGCCGACCGCGTCGACCATGACGGCGAACCCGTCGAATCCGATCTCGGCGTAGTGGTCGAGTCGCATCCCGGTGGCCTGCTCGACCGTCTGGGCCAGCAGTGGCGCGCCGCCGAGCGCGAACGCCGCGTTGATCTTGTCCTCGCCGTACCCAGGGATCTCGACGTAGGAGTCGCGGGGAAGGGACACCATCGTCGTGGGGGTGTCGGACCCGAGTCCGGGTATGTGCACGAGCAGGATGGTGTCGGTTCTGCCGTTGCCGATGTCGCCGCCGGTGGTCAGTTCGGCCTGCTGCTCCGGGGTGAGCCCCTGCCTGCTGTCTGAGCCCACGAGCAGCCACGTCGTGCCGTGCCCCGCCGCGGGCCGATCGGTGTAGTCGGTGAGCCCGGGGATGCGGTGCAGGGAGGTGTCGATCCAGATGCCGGTGCCGACGACCGCCAGGACTCCTGCCAACAGGACCACGAGCACGATGCGCCCCCAACGTCGCTTACGGCGTGGCTTGCGAGCCTTCGGCGGGGCGGGTGGGCGGGTCGGTGGGCGGTTGGCTCGGGGCGGTGATTGGCGCCGCGGCGGTGACGGGCGCTGCTGTGGCGGGGGCGGGAGAGGAGGCGGCGGCGTGGGGCGCGGTGGTGCGATGGGTTGCGTCGCATCGGGCGGTCGTTGCGGTGGCAGTGGGCGGTACTGCGGGTCCCTGCGGATCACCTGCGACGGCTCCGACGGCGGTCTTGGCCGGCGCGGATCGGGCCCTCGTGCGGGCGGCCGGTCGTGGTTCACAGATTGAATGTACGTGCGTGGCCGCCGCTATCAGCCCAGCCAGCCGAGGTGGTCCGCCAAGAGTGCGTAGCCGACGAACGCCACCGCGTCGATCACGCCGTGCGCGATGATCAGCGGCCACAGCCGGCCCGTCCGCTGCCACGTGTAACCGAACACCAGCCCCATGGCGACGTTCCCCAGCCCCGCCCCGAAGCCCTGGTACAGGTGATAGACGCCGCGCAGCAGGCTGGACAGCAGGAGCGCCTTGCCGGGGCTGACGTCGAGTTGTCGTAGCCGGGTCAGCAGGAACCCGACGACGATGATCTCCTCGGCCCATCCGTTGGCGAACGCGACGCAGAGCAGCACGGGGATCCGCCACCAGGTGTCGGTGAGCGCGGATGGCACGACCTCGACGCCGATGCCCATGGCCCGGCCCGCCAGGTACAGCCCCAGCCCGGGTAGGCCGATCAACGCGGCCAACCCGAGCCCGCCGAGCAGGTCGGGCCGCCAACGAAATCGCCCGAGCCCGATGCGCGCGGGCCCGACGCCGCTGCGCCACAGCAGGTAGAGCCCCAGCGCGCCCCAGGCGATCAGCTGAAAGACGAAGGTGAGATTGAGCAGGAGGTCAATCAGGTCGATCGGCGACAGCCGCCGGTTGAGTGCGACGCGCTGGCCCGACAGTCCGAGGATCACCGCCTCGGCGAGATTGACCACCGCGGTGTACGCGCTCAGCCCGAACGTCACCGCCAGGACGACGAGGACCTCGGTGCGCAATACCCGCCGCACCCTCGGGGTCGGCTCGTCGGGCACTGCGGTCACCGCAGCTACGGTAGCGGCCGCGGAACTCTCCCTATCCGGGTATCAGATGCGGCGCGCGCGCAGCCCATTCAGGAACGGACAGCCCATGAGCACGCGAATGGCCTGGCTGAGTCCGGTCACGTCGTCGACGGGTGTCGTGAACGGTAACCGTACGTCGTGGTCGCCGTTCTCGTTCTCGACACGGAGCTGGACGCCGTAGCGGTCCAGTCCGAGCGGGCGGACGCGCCCGCGCCGCAGCGGGGTCGGCAGCCTGTTCGCCAGTCGGTCGACCACCTCACGGTGGGCGGATTCGAGGTGTTGCAGCCAGCTGGACTCCAGGGCGCAGAACGGGTCCGGGCGCGCATCGAGCAGCGTGCTGACGCAGACGGCTTCGGCGCCGGTCGAGTCGGCCACGACGACGGATTCGATCTCGAGCCGCATCAGCGCGTATGGGGTATCACCGCGGGCGGCCTGTGCCTCACCCGTGTTCACTTGCAGGAGGGCGGGATTCGGGCTCTCCGCGGCGACGAGATCGAGCAGGTCGGAGACGTCTGCATCAGGGACGTGATGGAGACGGCCGCGGATCCACACCAGCGAGCGGACGGGTTCGCGCAACGGGAGGGGCGCGTAGTCGGTGAGCTCCAGGACTGCCTGCACGCCGTGTGCATCCGCCGCGACGACCATGCCGCTCAACAACCCGTTGGCGGGCACGGTGATGGCGAAGGATCCGTCGGCGAGCAGATGGTGCATCGGCGTGGCGGCGGGTTCGAGTCCTTCGACGGCGAGCATCGCGGCGCCCCCGCGCGCACATGCACTGCGGATTCGCTCGGCTGTCGTCGGTGCCAGCAAGGTCATCTAGTTGCCTTCCAGTTAATGAGGTAAACCTAACTTAGGCTAGCCTCACTGAATCGCGCAAACCTTACCGAATCGTCTTCGGGAAGTGTCGTGCGGCGAGCCGATAGGGTTGAGCCGTGCCACGCGTCGCCTACCTCGGTCCGCGCGGAACCTTTTCGCAAGCAGCGCTGATCGGGATGTCCGCTAACGGCATGCTGCCCGGGGAAACCGACGAGATCGAAACGGTCAGCACACCGGCCGCGCTGGACGCCGTGCGGGCCGGCGAGGCCGAGTACGCGTGCGTGCCGATAGAGAACTCGATCGAGGGCTCGGTGTTGCCGACCCTGGACAGCCTCGCGTTCGGGCCACCGCTGCAGGTCTTCGGCGAGCTCACGCTGGATGTCTCGTTCAGCATCGTCGTCGCCGACGACAAGAACGCCGCCGATGTGCGTAGCGTCGCGGCGTTCCCGGTGGCAGCGGCGCAAGTCCGGCGCTGGCTGGACGCGCATCTGCCGAACGCCACCATCGTTCCGGCCATCTCGAATGCGTCGGCCGCACAAGACGTGGCCCACGGCCGCGCGGATGCCGGCGTGAGCACGGCGCTGGCGGCCGAACTCTACGAGGTGGCCACCCTCGCCGCCGGTGTGGTCGACGAGCCCAACGCGAGGACCCGCTTCGTGCTCGCGGGTCTACCGGGGGCGCCGCCTCAACGCACCGGCGCCGATCGGACGTCGGTGGTGCTCCGGCTCGACAATGAGCCTGGGGCCCTGGTATCGGCGATGACCGAGTTCGCCGTCCGCGACATCGACTTGACAAGGATCGAATCCCGGCCCACGCGAACGGAATTGGGCACCTATGTGTTCTTCCTCGATTGTGTCGGCCACGTCGACGACACTCCGGTCGCGGAGGCACTCAAGGCGCTGCACCGGCGTTGTGCAGACGTGAGGTATCTGGGTTCTTGGCCGACGGGTGTTCCCGCGGGCACGGTACCCCCGGAGACCGATGAGGCATCGACGTGGTTGGCCCGACTCCGGGAGGGGGCGCGATGACGGGTCGTCTCGTACTCGTTCGCCACGGCCAATCGCACGGCAACGTCGACCGCAGGCTCGACACCCGACCGCCCGGTGCGGCGCTTACCGACCTGGGGCACGAGCAGGCCCGCAGGTTCGCACGTGACTGGCCGCACCACATCGGCATGGTCGCGCACTCGGTAGCGGTGCGCGCCACCGAGACTGCGGCTGACATCGGCGCCGAGCTCGGGCTACCGACGCTGACGCTCGAGGGCATCCACGAAGTCCAGGTGGGCGATTTGGAGAACCGCAACGACGACGCCGCCATCGAGCAGTTCAACTCCATCTACCAGCGCTGGCACGAAGGCCAACTCGACGTGCCGCTACCCGGCGGCGAGACCGCGAACGAGGTGCTCGAACGCTACCTGTCGGTGGTGACCCAGGTGCGGTTGCGCTACCTCGACGACCAGGCCTGGAAGGGTGACGTGGTGGTCGTGAGTCACGGGGCGGCCATCCGGCTGGTGGGCGCGGTGCTCGCTGGGGTGGACAGCGGCTTCGTGCTCGAGCACCACCTCGCCAACACCGAGTGCGTGGTGTTGAGCCCAATCACCGACGGACGGTGGAGCTGCGTTCAGTGGGCCGCGCTTCTGCCGCCGTTCCAGCCGGAGCCCGAGGTCCACCCCGTCGAGGACGCCCTGCGCGGAGCCGACCCGATGGGCTGACGCCTGTCAGATGGCGACGGCGGTGGTCACGGCGCAGCGGCAGCCGATCGCCTCGCAATCGAGCCGATATGCGTGCATCAACTCGGGCCGTTCACAGCCGGGCTCGGTGCACTCCGACCCGAACCGAACGTGATGGATCACGGTGCCGTGGCAGTGTTCGAGACCATCCCGGCACTCGTGACACTGGTTGGTCATGGCCCGTTCATAGCACCACGAGACGGCGAATCCGAGGCGCCGCGCCAATCAAGCCCAACTGGAACTCTTCTACCCGGTCATCCCCACCCGAGTTCGTGCAGCCGGTCGTCGTCGATCCCGAAGTGGTGTGCGATCTCGTGGACGACCGTCACCGTCACCTCGTCGACGACTTCGTCCTCCGTTTCGCACATGTCCAGCAGTGCGTCGCGATAGATCGTGATCGTGTCGGGGAGCGACCCCGCATACGACGAGTCGCGTTCGGTCAGCGCGGTGCCTTCGTAGAGTCCGAGGATGTCGGGATCCTCCGGGTGCTGGGCTTCCACCAGCACGACGACGTTCTGCAGCGCCGCAGTCAACGACGGTGGAATCGCGTCCAGTGCATCGGAGACCAACTCATCGAACCGTTGCGGGCTCATCCGCACGGCCATGGCGACTATGCGCCCGGAAGCGGTACGCCGGGTGCCGGTATCGGTTCGACCGGCGCCGGACCTGGCGGCGGAGCACCGGCAGGCGGGGCAGCGCCGATTGGCGGCGCTGCGGGAGGCGGCGGGACGAATTCGCCCAGGGGTGGCGGGGCCAGTTCGCCCGGGGGTGGCGGGGCCAATTCGCCCGGGGCGGTTGGCCCGTCGAGCGGCCCCGGCGGGGGCGGTGGCCCGTTGAGGAACGTGTTGCCCTGCTGGGTCGACGGCACGGTCGAGGTCGACGGACTCGGCTGCGGGGACGCCTGTTGGGCCGGCAAGTGCTGAGTCTGTTGGCTCTGCGTGTTCTGTTGGCCCTGCTGAGTCTGTTGGCGCTGCGTGTTCTGTTGGCTGAGATCGATCTGCGACGTGTCGTACTGCGACGAGGTGTCTATCGGTGGCATCGGGATGGGCGGCAGGTTGAGCCGTCCGTCGGGGATGTCGGGCGGAGGAACCACCGGCTGTCCGTTGATGAGCAGCGGTCCCTTGGCGCTGTTGAGCAGCGTCGACCAACCGCCGTTGCCCAAAGTGGCGCCGATGCTGCAGGACACCTGGTGGCTGCCCGCAGTCCAGCTCGGCAGCGAGATGGTGCTGTACATCAGCGTGAGCGTGGTGGTGCGCAACTGAATCGGCGCGAGGTACGCGTCGGTCCTCTTGGCGCAAGCGTCCTTGACGAATGCATCCTGCTCGGCGTCGGCGGGAAAGGCTCCGGGGAACTTCTCGGCCAGATTGACCGAACCGGTGATCTCGGTCGCGTGCGGTGCCGCGCAATCCACGGGGATGTCGGTCGGTTGGTTGGTGGCCGGATCAAGGCCCACGCACGTTCCCGCCGACCAGACCTTCGACTGATCCACGTCGGCGACCTTGCCCTTGTGCGACAGCTGCTGGTTGTTGGGACCAGGCAGTTGCAGACCGCACATCATGCGGCGCTCACCGGCCTCACGCCACTCCCGCTCACCCGACCACAGCAGGCTGACGGCGAACCGGCTGTCCGGATCGAATTTCGGGCCGAGGTACTGGCGGATGGCGGCCTGGCATTGCTCCTGGGTGATCTGCTGAATCCGCGCCGTCGACGGCGGCGCAGCGTTGGGCCCGTACTCGCTGCCGGGGAACGTGCGCATGTCTATGGTCTCGGCGACCTCGAAGCGGTGCTCGTCCGTGCACGGGACGATCTCGGCGGCGTCCGGCGTGCGTTCCGTCCAGTTCAGGCAGTCGCCGCTCCTGACATGGTCAAACGTGTCGTTTCCGCGCGGACCCAGCGCCACCGCCGCGGTGAGCGGACCGCTCGCTTCCACGCCGCGCGGCAGGGCGCTGATCAGGCCGGCGATGAGCAACCCCCCGAGCGCCGTCAGCAGCAGGCCACGACGGGTCGCGGTGGCTTGGAAGCTCTGCCACCACGCAGTCCGTTTCGGCGGGTGCTCCGCCGCATCGAGGCCCGGTTCCGTGGCCGGGAGTGCGTCCAACATCGCGTCCATTGTGACAGGCGCGCCGAGCGCTGTGACAGGTGTTGCAATTGTGAAGCTATGGGGCTGCGCTTTGCCGGCCGCGTTTTCGTGGCCGACCTGCGCTCGGTTGGGGCGGCGACCGAAAGTAGGGTTGCGGTCGTGATCGACCTCAAGCTGCTGCGCGAAGAGCCTGACCGCGTGCGCGCCTCGCAACGCGCGAGGGGGGAGAACCCCGCGCTCGTCGACGCGCTGCTGGATTCCGACGCTGCGCGGCGCTCGGCCATCTCGGCCGCCGACAATCTACGAGCCGAACAGAAGGCGGCGAGCAAGCTGGTCGGAGCGGCGGGCAAGGATCGACCTGACGAGCGGCCGGCGTTGTTGGCGCGCGCCAAGCAGCTCGCCGAAGACGTGAAGGCCGCCGAGGCGGAACAGACCGCCGCCGAGCAGGCTTTCACCGTGGCGCACATGGCAATCTCGAACGTCGTCGTCGACGGTGTCCCGGCCGGCGGCGAGGACGACTTCGCCGTGCTCGAGACGGTCGGCGAGCCCCCCGCCATCGAGCACCCGAAGGACCACGTCGAAATCGGGGAGTCGTTGGGGCTCATCGACATGGAGCGCGGGGCCAAGGTGTCTGGTTCGCGGTTCTACTTCCTGACGGGATTCGGCGCGCTGCTGCAACTCGGGCTCATGCAGCTGGCGGTGCGGCTGGCGACCGAGAACGGCTTCACGTTGATGATTCCGCCGGTGCTGGTGCGTCCGGAGGTGATGTCGGGCACGGGTTTCCTCGGTGCGCACGCCGACGAGGTGTACCGGATCGAGGCCGACGACATGTACCTCGTCGGCACGTCGGAGGTGCCGCTGGCGGGCTACCACGCCGACGAGATCCTCGACCTCTCCGACGGGCCGCGGCGTTACGCCGGATGGTCGTCGTGCTTTCGCCGCGAAGCGGGGAGCTACGGCAAGGACACCCGGGGAATCATGCGCGTGCACCAGTTCGACAAGGTCGAGGGCTTCGTCTACTGCAAGCCCGAGGACGCCGAGGCTGAACACGGACGGCTGCTGGGGTGGCAGCGCGAGATGCTCGCCCGGATCGAGGTGCCCTACCGCGTCATCGACATCGCGGCGGGCGACCTCGGTTCGTCAGCGGCCCGCAAGTTCGACTGCGAGGCATGGGTGCCGACGCAGGGCACCTACCGCGAGCTGACCTCGACGTCGAACTGCACGACGTTCCAGGCGCGCAGGCTCGCCACGCGCTACCGCGATGACAACGGCAAGCCGCAGATCGCGGCGACGCTCAACGGCACGCTGGCCACGACGCGCTGGCTGGTCGCGATTCTGGAGAACCATCAGCAACCCGACGGCAGCGTCCGGGTGCCAGATGCACTGGTGCCCTTCGTCGGGAAATACGTCTTGGAGCCTGGAGGGAAGAAGTGATAGCACTGGATTACGACGAACTGCGGACGTGGTTCGGATTCGGGGTGGCAGGGAACTTCGCCGGGCATCTCGAACAGGCAGGGGAGGCCGCCGACTTCGCCAGCGTCACGTCTGAAGGCGTCGCCCCCAAGGGTATCTTCCCTTGGTACGCACCGGGATACGACGGTTTTCTCGGCGAGTTCCCGCTGTCGCACGACGCGATCACACTGCCGGAGAGCGACACTCCGCTCAACCTGCAGATCGAACCCGAGGTCGGCCTCGCGTGCCGCGTGGTCTGGCAGGGCGATACCGTCGTGACATTGCAGCCGTTCGCGCTCGGCGCCTTCAACGACTGCTCCATCCGGCGGCCCAACGCACCGAAGATCAGCCACAAGAAGAACTGGGGACCCGCGTCGAAAGGCGTTGCGGCGGAGTTCTTCGACATTTCAGACCTGACCCCGGACGGACCCACCGCGACGCTGCGGCTGGTCTGCGACCTGCACACCGCCGACGGCCAGGAGCATGCCTACGGCGTGGACAGCCCGCTGCTCGGGTATTCCTACTATGGCGAGGTGCTGCTGGACTGGATCACCGAGCGCCTGGACAACCAGAAGGGGTCGCCCGATACGCCCTTGGAGGACGTCGGAGCGCTCATGGTCGCGAGCGGTCACCCCGAGCACGTGCTGATCGGCATCGGCGCGACGCGATACACCCCGCTCGGTGAAACCACGTTCCTCCAACCGGGCGACCAGGCCATCGTTCGGGTCTACGATACTGAGACCGACGCGTATTCCGAACTGCGGCAGACGGTTTCGGAGCGCTAGGAGGACCCATGACCGGCTCGGTGACGCAGCTGTGGCGCTTCCCCGTGAAGTCGATGGGCGGGACCCAGGTCGACGAGGTGCGCATCGAGAAGCGCGGCGTCCACGCCGACCGGCTCTGGGCGGTAAGGGATCTCGAACACGACATAACCGCGTCCGCGCGCAGGATGCCTGCCATCCTGGGATGTTCGGCCCGCTACGCCGCGGCGCCGGGACCCGATGCTGGCCCGGGCAATGCGCCCGAGGTGATCATCACGTTTCCCGACGGATCCGAACTCTCCAGCGCCGACACCTCACTCGACGGGGCATTGTCGGAGTTGTTCGGTCGTGACGTCCGGCTGACGGCGCTTCCACCGAGCGAAGACACCTCCCTGCACCGACTGACGGTCACGCAGTCCAGGAAGAACTTTGCGCCGGGCGTGGTGCGTCAGGACTTCGGGCTGTCCGGTGCGGAGGCACTGCCCGACACCTCGGTCTTCTCGACCAAGCAGGTGCTGACTTTGGCCCGGTTCTCTACTCCTCCAGGCACTTTCGCTGATCTCAGCCCCGTGCACGTGATCAGCACCACCAGTTTGGCGTCGCTCGCGGGCGGCGGGACTCCGTACGACGTGCGGCGCTTCCGACCCAACGTACTTGTAGCCCTGGATGATTCAGGCGCGGACTATCCGGAGGCGGCCTGGGTGGGCGGCGACGTCACATTGGGCGCGGCTGCCCTGCGGGTCACCACCCCCACCATCAGGTGTGTGGTGCCGACGCGCCCCCAACCGGGGGTGGAACTCGACAGAGGGCTGACCCGCAGGCTCCACGACGCAACCGACCGCTTCCTCGGCGTCTACGCCGAGGTCGCGACGCCGGGGGTCGTGCGCGTCGGTGATCCGGTACGCGTCCACCTGGCTGCTCCGCCGGGTGCGGTACAGCGCGCGGCCTCCGCCGCGAGCAGGGCGACGATGCGTCAGGTCCAGCGACTGCTGGAGGCCACCGTCCTGCGCGAGAAGTAGGAAAAATGGCCGTGTGTCGTGCCGACCCGGCCGTCAATCGGCCAGCAGGTCGTCGAGGACGGCGAGGAATTCCTCGGCCCGCAACGGCGTGAATGCCGGGCGCAGTCGGCTACCCGGCACGTCGAGCGTGACCAGCGTCGACTTGATGGGTCGCCAGACGTCCATCGGAAGCCAGCGCCGCAGGTCGCACGAGCCCCAGATCCGGAACCGATTGATGACGAGTCCCAGTGACTCGGCCTTGTAGCCGCGGATGGCTTGCAGCGGGATGACCTTCGACGTGCCCGACGGAAAGTGATACCGCCGCAACGTAAGCGCCTGCCGGTCCAGCTGCACGAGCCCATCGTCGTAGAACTGCGGGCGTGGGTCGCTCACGACCTTGCACTCCGCAGCTCGTGACCCTTGGACGTCAGGCACCTGCCGCTCTCGAGGTTCCACTGCCACCCGTGCAGGTTGCAGGTCAACGTCGAATCCTCCACCACGCCGAACTTCGACAGGTCCGCCTTCAAGTGTGGGCAGCGGCGCTGAATCTCCCAGCCGTCCAAGTGAATCGACGTCGAGTCGTCATGCGTCTCGGCGAACCAGCCGTCGGCGTACGCGATCCGCTCGTCGGTGAGGCACTTGAAGAACGTGTACAGGTACTCGTTGTAACCACCGACCCGCCAGGCCTTGAACCGGGTCGACAGGAAGATCGTGTTCACCCAGTCGGGTTCGTCGTCGCGCAGCACGGTGCGTACCAACTCGGGGGAGATCTCGAATCCGTATCGGAACTTCTCATGCGGGATGGGTTCGCGCACCGCACGTTTCGGAAAGTCCAACACCACGGTCTCTTGCCCGATGCGTAGCTCGACGGGGTATCCGATGCCGTCGCAGATCTGGTCGCTCTGACTCATGATCGGCTCGAAGCGGGCCCGCAACGGCTCGAGCAGCGGCTCGCCCGTCTCCGGCGCCCAGCTGGCCTTCGCCGCGGCCAGCACCGGCGCCATGCGCTCCGCATAGGCCTCGATGTACGCAGCCTTGCCGGTGGTGAAGATCGCCTCGGCGTCTTCGTCTGGCACCGGGTGAGTCAGCGAATCGAGTTGCGCCCCGGTGAAGTCCGCCGTCGAGCCGGGGATCATCAGCAGCCCGCGGTCGTGCCCGTGTCGGCGCATCTGATCGAGGAAGACCGCTTGGTCGGGGAAGATGTTGGCCGGGTCGTCGTGATCGTCGTTGAGGTCACGAAGGTCGGGATCCAGGAAGCACGGCGGGCCGGCAGACGGAATGACCCATGTTGCGCCGACCTGCGCGATGTACTGCCGGCAGCGGTCCATCTGGCGCTGGCGTTTCTGGGTGCCGAAGGCCTCCTTGGCCCGAGCGGGCATGTCGTAGACCATCGGGTACCAGATGGCCCCGGAGTACTGCAGCATGTGGACGTCGACGTGGCCGAATGCGGCATGAAGGACGTCGAGGTCTACGGGCCGCGCGTCGTTCATGTTGAACGCGACGGTCTCGCCGTCGGACACCACTAGCCCGGAGTCGCCGATGGGTCCGTCGGCCGGGGCTCGCAGGGCGATGATCATCACGTCGAGTTGGCCCTTGGGGCCGCTCACGCGGTGCTTGACCGAATCCGTCGTCTCGAAGAACCGGTGGAAGCCGAGCTGCTCCAGTTCGCGCCGTAGATCGGGGACGGGATAGTCCGGCAGCAGCACGACGGCGTCCTTGTTGACGTGCGCGCGTAGGTTCGCGGCGTCGAAGTGGTCGGCGTGCAGGTGGCTGACGTACAGGTAGTCGCAGTCGCCGAGCGCGTCCCAGTCCAACGTGCTGTTGTCGGGGAACGGGAACCAGGAGGCGAAGTAGGCCGGGTTGACCCAGGGGTCGCACAGGATGCTTCCGGCCTTGGTGTCGATCCGGAATCCGGCGTGGCCGACGCTGGTGACCTGCACAAATGCCCTTTCGTATGGTTGATCGATCGGGATCGAGTTTAGCGGGAGCGGCAAGGCTCAGTCGCCGGCCGGGCAGCTCCCCAACCTGGGCTTGCTCCGAAAACCGTCGTGGCCTGTCCGGCTCAGGCGTTCTCGGCGATCCACGCAGTGGTGAAATTCTGGACTTCGAGGAGCCATTGGCTCAGTTGGCTGCCGATGAAGCTCTCGAGAGGACCACCGATGAGGGGAACCTTGACGTCGACGGTGGCGGTGTACTTCAGCTGCGAGCCTTCCCTTTCCGGGGTCATCGAACCCGATCCAACCGCAGACAGCGACACCCCGGTCGTTCTTACGCTGACGTCTCCGCTCATCCCGCCGCCATCGATCCGCCCCCAGGTCTCGTTGTGCACCATCACCAGATCCCCACGTCGCAACCGGGCGAATACCGTGGGCAGCCCGTCACGCAGGAGCCGAAAGGTCGTAGCCACTTCCACGGTGCCGTCTGACTCGATGACCAACGAGTCCAGCGTGGCATTGCCCATCGCAGCCACTCTCGCCCGCCAGTACTGCTCGTCGCGGAACGCCGAATGGAATTCCTCGACGGTGGAGGAGGATTCGGCCGTCAGGGCGAATGAGCGCGGCATCCGTTGGCAGCCCGGCTAGTCGATCTCGCCGGTCAGGTCGAACTCGGCCAGCGTGTGCGCGGCCAGTTCACGCAGATCGGGCTTGGAGTTGCTTCCGTTCAGGTGGTAGGCGACGACGGTGATGAAGATCGTGTCGCCGATGCGGCCGGAGCCCAGGAAGAACTTCTGTCCGAGGATTCGTCGCATCACCCTCTGGTCCACACCGCGCGCGAACACGTGGTCGGCGTCGGTGCCGTCCGGGCGACCCACCACCGGGTCAACGTCTCCGATGTTCGTACAGGTCACGGGAAGATCGGGGAAGGCGAACAGCACGTCGGCCAGCCGTCGTACGGCCCGTTTCGGTGTCAAAGGGGTCAGCGGAAGGGTTTGCAACGACTCGTCTGGTGTCTCTCGCAGAGCGGTCAGTGCGCCCTTGATGCCCGCGCGCACGCCGGCTAGGTCCGTGGTCACCGTCGTGGTGTCGACGTCGATGCTGGTGAACGACAGGGCGTTCGCTCGCGTGTCGCCGGCGGTCCGATCGCTGGCGGTGATGATCACGCGAATGGGGCCATCAGCGGTGCACCGGCGACCCATCCGCTCGCCGAGTTTCGCGGCAAACGCGGTGAACAGCGAGTTGCTGGTTCCGCCAAGCTCTTTCGCGCGCGCATCCCACTCGTCTAGGCCGATGTGAATCGCGATGGCCGGCACGACGACCTCGTCGGCCTCGCCCGCGGCGTCGCCGCCGGGTCGCGAACCCCCGAACCGGGCGAAGTCTTGTCGCTGACTTCGGGCCAGTTTCACCACGGCGAGTGCCGCCCGGGCGACTTCGGGCAGACCGTGCAGGGTCTGGCCGGCGTCGGCGACGACGGCACGCACTCGCGTCCGTGACCGGGGCGGCGGATAGCCGAGATCGCGGGTGTCGCCCTTGACTGCGTCGGCTATTGCCAGAGCGCACCCCAAGCCGTCGACCAGGCAATGCGAGGCCACCAGGCTGACCGCGGTCGCGCCGTCGGTCAGCGGAAGGACGCCGAGGTGCCAGCCCGGTCCCCGTTCCGGGTCGATGGGCAGCTGGGCGCGTTCGTCGGCCCAGTCGCTGAGCTCGGCGCGCGGGCGGGCGCGCTCGGCGACGTCGATGGCCGGCGCCTGCGCAGACGTGACCCAGCGGTGCCGGCCGAACGGTAGAGGCGAACGCTCGATCCGCCGTCCGAGCAGCCCGTGGCCGAGGTTGTGGTGAAAGCGTTCCAGCCCGTCGAGGTCGACCGCGCGTCGATAAACCCACACCCACTGGATCAGTTGCGGCTGATCTCTGGCCCGCAGCGCGAGGAATGAGGCTTGATCCATGAACGCGAGCCGATTGTCCGGCCGCACAACACCATCGGACACGCGACGTCGACGGGGTGACCGTACCGAACGTTTCAGTCCTGGCACTAGTTCATCTCACCGGTCAGGTCGAACTCGGCCAGCGTGTGCGCTGCGAGTTCACGCAGATCGGGCTTCGAGTTCCTTCCCTCGAGGTCATATCCGATGAGGGTGATGAAGATCCTGTCGCCGATGCGCCCGGATGCCAAGGTGAGTTGGCCGTGAATCCGCTCGAGTAGCTGGCGTGTCATGTGTTGCGTCACCCCTCGCGCGAAAAGATGGTCGGCGTCGGTGCCGTCCGGGCGACCCACGAGTGGGTCGATGTCGCCAAGGTTGGAACCACCCACCGAGGGTTCGTCGAAAAGCATTTCAGCCATTCGTCTTGCGACCGGTTTCGGTGTCAATGGGGTCAGCGGAAGGGTTTGCAACGACTCGTCTGGCGTCGTTCGCAGAGCGGTCAGTGCGCCCTTGATGCCCGCGCGCACGCCGGCTAGGTCCGTGGTCACCGTCGTGGTGTCGACGTCGATGCTGGTGAACGACAGGGCGTTCGCTCGCGTGTCGCCGGCGGTCCGATCGCTGACGGCGAAGCGCACGCCGACCGGGCCATCAGCGGTGCACCGGCGCCCCATCCGCTCGCCGAGTTTCGCGGCAAACGCGGTGAACAGCGAGTTGCTGGTTCCGCCAAGCTCTTTCGCGCGCGCATCCCACTCGTCTAGGCCGATGTGAATCGCGATGGCCGGCACGACGACCTCGTCGGCCTCGCCCGCGGCGTCGCCGCCGGGTCGCGAACCCCCGAACCGGGCGAAGTCTTGTCGCTGACTTCGGGCCAGTTTCACCACGGCGAGTGCCGCCCGGGCGACTTCGGGCAGACCGTGCAGGGTCTGGCCGGCGTCGGCGACGACGGCACGCACTCGCGTCCGTGACCGGGGCGGCGGATAGCCGAGATCGCGGGTGTCGCCCTTGACTGCGTCGGCTATTGCCAGAGCGCACCCCAAGCCGTCGACCAGGCAATGCGAGGCCACCAGGCTGACCGCGGTCGCGCCGTCGGTCAGCGGAAGGACGCCGAGGTGCCAGCCCGGTCCCCGTTCCGGGTCGATGGGCAGCTGGGCGCGTTCGTCGGCCCAGTCGCTGAGCTCGGCGCGCGGGCGGGCGCGCTCGGCGACGTCGATGGCCGGCGCCTGCGCCGACGTGACCCAGCGGTGCCGGCCGAACGGTAGAGGCGAACGCTCGATCCGCCGTCCGAGCAGCCCGTGGCCGAGGTTGTGGTGAAAGCGTTCCAGCCCGTCGAGGTCGACCGCGCGTCGATAAACCCACACCCACTGGATCAGTTGCCCCAGGCCCATCGCTCGCAGTCCGAGGAATGAGGCTTGATCCATGAACGCGAGCCGATTGTCCGGCCGCACAACACCATCGGACCCGCGATGTTTGATGACGGGGATCAATTCGGCGTCACCCCCAGCGCGGCATAGACCTCGTCGCTCAGGGCGACGCTGCGTGGGTCGGCGTTGGCCTTGGTGGCATCGAACTGGTTCATCACGAACGAATATCCGATCCGGTGCTCCAGATCGACGAAGCCGAAGGAGCCGCCCGCCCCGCCGTGGCCGAAGATATTGGGGTTGGGGCCGTTGACGCAGCGTTGATTGAGCATGTAGCCGAGTCCCCAACCATGGTCGGCGACGCGTGGGCCAAGGCAAAGGTCGGTCTCGAAACCGCCCTGGGCCACCCGGACGACGTCCATGAGTTCACGGCTGAGCAGCTTCTCCTCGGCCAGCGCGTTGTAGAAGGTCGCCATACCCCGCGCGGACACATGACCGTTGGTGCCCGGGAATTCTGCGGACCGCCATTTGTCGATGGCGCTTCGGGCCACCTCGTCATCGGGCACGAAGTCTGCGGCAACGGAGGCCGCGGTCAATGGATGATCGTCGAGCGTCGCCGCCTCCCGCGGCACGGAGGCGAAGATCTCGCTGACGAGTGGTTTGTTGACCATCTCTGCGCATCGTCCGTGCTCGGCGGCGGGCAGGCCGATGTGCACGTCGATGCCCAGCGGTTCGGCGATCTCCGTACGCAGGTACTGGCCCAGTGTCCGCCCGCTCACGCGGCGCACGACCTCCCCGAGAATGAAGCCGAAGCTGACCATGTGGTAGCCCTGCGCCCTACCGGGCTCCCACCATGGCTCGGCCGCAGCCAACCGCTCACACACCATGTCCCAATCGAGTGCCTGGTCGGGAGTGAGTCGCTCGCGGGGCCCGATCACTCCCGATCTGTGACTCATCACCATGCCGACGGTGATGGTTTCCTTGCCGGCCTGCCCGAACGCCGGCCAGTACGCGGCGACGGGTGCATTGAGGTCAATTTCGCCACGATCCACGAGTTGGTGCACGCACGTACTGGTAAGACCCTTGGTGCCGGAGTACACCGAGGCCAATGTGTCCTCGCGCCATGGTTTCGTGCGCTCGGCATCGGCCCACCCTCCCCAGAGGCTGGCCACGAGATCGCCCTCGACCCAGATGGCGACCGCCGCGCCTATTTCGTTGCGCTCGAGAAAATTACGCTCAAAAGCGGCGCGAACCTTCTCGAATGGTGGCGCGCAAAAGCCCTCGATGTTTGTGATGCCTCGAGCCCTTCTACTGTGCCGATTTGTTGAGTGAATGACCGAGTAACTGGGGCCCGCGGTCACCGATTACTCTGAACGGCGGTGGCGATTAGTGAGGGCGCGCTGTCCCCGTTGGCTACCTGCAGATACACCGATTTGACCGTCGCGATATACCGAGAAACTGATTCACGTGCGATCGGGTTCTCGGGGAAAGACATCGTCAGCGTTGTTTCTTTCTCGAATCGGTTAACCCACATGCAGACCTGGTCTGACAATCTGCTGTCACCATATATTCCGACATTCAACTTGTCCCATTCAGAACTGAAGGGCATCGTTCGCACATCGATATAGGAAAGCATGGGAACTTCACGCTGAAGGCTCCTGAGGCCGAACTCGGAAGGTGCCAGTTCCAATACGCGACTAAAGGGAACACTGGCCAGACTCTTGCTCGCGTCGAATGATTCCTGAGCTGCCCTGGCGGCGTCGCCGAAAGGCCTTTCTCCGATCGGTACGGTAATCGGAATGAAGCTGGCGAACCAGCCTGGTGTCATGTATTCGGCCGGTGTGCTGCGGGTGTCGTACGGCGCGATTCCGTAGTACGTTCGAGCGCCGGTCAGCTCGTACTCGGCCTGGGCGGCGCACGCGAAGACGCCACCGCTGAAACGGGCACCAGCTTCGTTGCAGGCGTTTTCGAACCTGTCCGTCTCCTGCTCGTCCATCAGTTGCACCATGACCATGGCACCGGTGCAGGGCACTGATGGATCACCTAGTGGTAGCGGGAAGTCGGGAAGGGTGCCGTCGTTCTGCGCGGCGAACTCAATCCACGCGTTCACCTGCGGCGACTCTGCGGTCAGATCGGCCGACTGCCTGTGCTGCCGTATGCAGTAGTCGTCGTAGCTGGCTCGGTCCGGCAGCGTCAGCGGTGCTTCACCATGGAGCAGTCCGGCGTACGTGAGGTGGATCTCGAAGAAGATCACGCCCACCGACATCCCGTCGGTGAGGAGATGGTCCACGCTGACATAGAAGGTGAAGTGATCCGCACGCTGAACGAGCCCGAAACTGAAACAGCCCCATTGCAGCGGATCTGGCGTGGCCAGTATGTGGTCCCGGAGCTCGGCCGAGCTCATCTCGCCCCAACCCGTCGGCGCGAATTCGATGTCGGCGGGGTCCGAAAAAGTCCGTCGCACGATGTTGTCGGCACTCTCGTATTCGAATTCGAACCAGCTGTGATACGTGTCGTGTCGACTGAGATGTGCGTTTATTGCGTAAGTCATAGCGGGTATATCGCATACTCCGGCAATGTCCCAGGCACCAATACACAGGCGTGCCATGTCGAGCCCCTTGGCGGCGTGCTCGCAAAAGCCCCGAAGATGCTGAGCCTGCTGATAACTTGCCGGGACTGGACTTGCAGGTGCTTCCGCGGCTTTCGCTTGCGCGGCAGGTGATGCGTGCCACGACGTGACTAAACCTGACGCGGGTGACCAATCATGAATTGTGCCGAGCGCAACCATTCACCGTTTCCCTAGCTCATCCCGGTCCGCGTGCCCACAGACCGGGCAACGTGGCCCCCGAAACTCCGTTAGTAACTCACGCGGCGATGCGAACAGCAAATCGGCGACCTGGCACAATCAATTATGGTGATGTTAATCACATATAAGTACAGCGACCGCATGACTATTTGCTGAAAATGCACTGGAACTTAGCTAGTTAACTATCCAGAGTCATGAAGACCCTTGACGTTTGGGTAAGTCGCCTGCATGGCGAGCGAAGTCCCGCCGGCGGGCAAATTTAAAGCGACTGCCCGAATATTGTCTGGTCATTCCGAAACTCGGACGACGTGTAGCCTGCCTGAGATGTCAAGCCAGACCGAGCTGGCGCCGGCCGACACCGCGGGTGTCTTCCAACGCCTGGGCGGCTTAGTCGTGCGTCGGCCGGTGTTCATCATCGGCTTCTGGATCGTGCTGGCCGCAGTGCTGTCTCTGACGCTGCCGCCCCTGACTCAAATGGTGCGCGAACGGTCGGTCGAGATCCTGCCCGCCGACGCCCCCGTGACCGTGACGACCCAACAGATGACTGAGGCGTTCCAAGAATCCGGGTCCCAGAATGTGCTGTTGGCGGTCCTGACCAACGAGAACGGGCTGGGACCTGCCGACGAGGACGTCTACCGCACACTCGTCGCCAAGCTCCGTCAGGACACTCGTAACGTCGTCATGCTGCAGGATTTCCTCACCACGCCGCCGCTGCGCGACGTCATGACGAGCAAAGACAAGAAGGCGTGGTTCCTTCCTATCGGCCTGGCAGGCACTTTGGGTTCGCCGCAGGCCTTCGACTCCTATACGAGAGTGGCCGAAACCGTCAAACAGACGGTTTCCGGAACTTCGGCTTCGGCCTACTTGACTGGCCCCGCAGGCACCATCGCCGATCTCACCGTCGTCGGTGAGCGGGATGTGAAGATGGTGGAGATCGCGACCGCGCTAATGGTGCTCACCATACTGCTGATCGTTTATCGGCGCCTGGTCACGATGTTGCTTCCGTTGATCACCATCGGGATTTCGCTCGTAACGGCCCAAGGGATCGTGGCCGGACTCTCGCAACTAGGACTTGGCGTCTCCAACCAGACCATTGCATTCATGACGGCACTGGCCGCAGGAGCGGGAACGGATTACGCCGTATTTCTGATCAGCCGCTACCACGACTACTTGCGGCTGGGCGCAGAGTCGGATCGTGCCGTGGTGCTTGCCTTGACTTCCGTCGGCAAAGTCACTGCCGCGTCTGCGGGCACCGTGGTCGTTACGTTTTTGGGGATGGTCTTCACCCGTCTTGGGTTGTTCTCCACGATGGGGCCGGCGGCGGCTGTTTCCGTCACGATGGCATTCCTTGCGGCGGTGACCTTCCTTCCCGCAGTCATGGTATTGGCCGGCCGACGTGGTTGGATCGCGCCGCGGCGCGACCTCACCTCACGCTTCTGGCGGCGTTCGGGGGTGCGCATCGTGCGCCGACCCAAGGCCCATTTGGTCGCCAGTCTGCTGGTGCTGATCATCCTGGCCGGCTGCGGAACTCTCGGACACTTCAACTACGACGATCGCAAGAACCTGCCGGACTCCAGCCAGAGCAACCTCGGGTATGCCGCTGTGGAACGCCACTTCCCGCTGAACTCCACCATTCCCCAGTACCTCTTCGTCTCATCGCCACACGACCTGCGTACCCCGAAGGCCCTCGCCGACCTGGAACAGATGGCACAGCGCATAAGCCAACTGCCCGGCATCGAAATGGTCCGGGGCATCACCCGACCCACGGGCGAACCGTTCGAGCAGGCCAGGGCGACGTATCAAGCGGGCGAAGTCGGCCACAAACTCAACGACGCCTCCAAGCAGATCGCCGACCACACTGGAGACCTCAACACCCTCACCGCCGGCGCCGACACGCTCGCCGACAGCCTCGGCAAAGTGCGCGGCCAAGTCAGTCAGGCCGTCGTTAGCATCCGCGGTCTGGTGGATGCCCTTTCCTATCTGCAGAACCAGTTCGGTGGTCGCAAGACGCTCGGCGAGATCGACAACGCGGCCAAGCTCGTCACCAGCATGCACGCGCTCGGAGACGCCATCGGTGTGAACCTGGCCAATGTCGGCGACGTCTTCGACTGGATCGCACCGGTGGCGAGGGCGCTCGACTCCAACCCCACCTGCGCCGCCGACCCAGCCTGTCGGAGCGCGCGCGACCAGGTGCAGCGGCTGATGGCAGCGCGTAATGCCGGCACCCTCGACAGGGTCCTCGATCTGGCTCGACAGCTGCAGTCGACACAGGAGACACAGACGCTCCAGTCAACTGCGGGGGGTCTGCGCAGAGCGCTCGACACCGCCGCTGCGGCCTTGCGGTCGTCGGGCCTCGACGATCCCGGTGGCGTGCAGGGCCGGCTAGCCACTCTGCAGGCGGGCGCGGACACCCTCGCCGATGGAAGCCGGCGGTTGGCCGAGGGAGTGCAACTGCTGGTCGACCAGACCAAACAGATGGGCACGGGACTCGATGCCGCATCCGGATTCCTGTTGGCCATGAAGAACAACGCGTCCGCGCCGTCGATGGCTGGGTTCTACGTACCGCCCGAGCTGTTGGCTCAGGACGACTTCAAGAAGGCCGCCAGCGCGTTCGTCTCGCCCGATGGCCACGCGGTGCGGTACCTGATCCAAACCAAACTCAATCCGTTCAGCGCAGATGCCATGGATCAGGTCGACCAGGTCGTCGACGCCGCGCGGGGGGCACAACCCAATACCGAGTTGGCGGATGCCTCGATATCGATGGCGGGCTTCACCGCGACGCTCCGGGACATGCGTGCCTACTACGACCACGACATCCGCCTCATCATCATCGTGACCGTCGTCGTGGTGCTGCTGATACTGATCGTCCTGTTGCGCGCCGTCGTCGCACCGCTTTACCTGATCGGTTCGGTGATCATCTCGTACCTGTCGGCGGTCGGCATCGGCATCATCGTCTTCCAGTTCATCCTTGGCCAGGAGTTGTCGTGGAGCGTTCCGGGTTTGGCGTTCATCGTCTTGGTCGCAGTGGGTGCGGATTACAACATGCTGCTGATCTCCCGACTCCGGGAGGAGTCTTCGTCCGGCATCCGCTCCGGGGTGATCCGCACCGTGGGCTCGACGGGTGGCGTCATCACCTCGGCGGGCGTCATCTTCGCCGCATCGATGTTCGGCCTGGTGTTCGGCAGCATCGCCACGATGGTCCAGGCCGGCTTCATCATGGCGGCGGGCCTGCTGTTGGACACCTTCCTGGTACGCACGATCTTGGTGCCCTCGCTTGCCGTTCTGGTCGGCAAGGCGAATTGGTGGCCGTCGCGTTGGGCGCCGTTCCAGCGCCCAGCAGCTGAACCGACGGGCGTGGTAACGGCGCGCGATGATCAAGAAAAGCAGCTGAGCTTGTTTTGACCTGCCCGTGTCGGTGCACGCAGGGAACGAATGGTCCGCGCTGGCGCCTTGCGAACGCGCCTGTCGGGTGGACGGGAGTCCGCACTACGCTTGACGGTTGTGGAACCGGTATACGGGACAGCGATTCACGCGACCCGCCTGTTGTGGCGGCTACAGGGACTGAAGTTCACGGTCACCGGCGTCGAACACCTTCCCGTGACCGGAGGAGCGGTGGTCGCCATCAATCACACCAGCTACTTCGACTTCACCTTCGCCGGATTGCCCGCCTACATGCAGGGCCGTGGCCGCAAGTTGCGCTTCATGGCCAAGAAGGAAGTCTTCGACAGCAAGGTGACCGGGCCGCTGATGCGTAGCTTCCGCCACATCCCCGTCGACCGTGCGAACGGCGCCGCGTCGTTCGAGGAGGCGTGCGTGAGGCTCAAGGAGGGCGAACTGGTCGGCGTCTACCCAGAGGCGACCATCAGCCGGAGCTTCGAGATGAAGGAGTTCAAATCGGGTGCGGCGCGGATGGCCATCGCCGCCGACGTGCCGATCGTCCCGCACATCGTCTGGGGCGCCCAGCGCATCTGGACCAAGGGGCATCCCAAGACGATGTGGCGGCCCAAGGTGCCGATTTCGGTCGCGGTAGGCGAGCCCATCTACCCCACGCTGCCGCCCGCCGAGCTGACGTCGCTCCTTCACTCGCGGATGCAGCATCTGCTGGAGCGGGTCCAGGACGCGTACGGCCCGCACCCGCCCGGTGAGTTCTGGGTGCCCCGCCGACTGGGTGGTGGCGCCCCGTCGCTGGCCGAGGCCAATCAGATGGACCTCGACGAGGCCTTCCAAAAGGCCCAGGCGAGGGCCGCACGTCTCGAGTCGGGCGCCGACGAGCGCGTGCGCGAGCAAGATTCGGGCGGGGCACCGGAGTAAATCGACATGGAACCGGTCTTCCGTACGCTGGAGATCGCGGGTCGCACGGCGGTCAGGGCCACCGGCACCCGGATCACCTACCAGGGTCTGGAACACATTCCCGCTTCCGGCGGGGCCGTGCTCGCGATCAATCACACCAGCTACATTGACTTCCTTCCCGCGGCGTTGGCCGCGATGTACCGCAAACGCCGCATGCGGTTCATGATCAAGGCCGAGATGCAGGACGTGAGGATCGTCAATTTTCTGATCGAGCATTCCAAGACCATTCCCGTGGACCGCACGGCCGGTGCGCATGCGTATGCGGTGGCCGTCGGCCAGCTGCGCAGGGGTGAGGTCGTCGGCGTGTATCCCGAGGCGACCATCAGCCGTAGCTTCGAATTGAAGGACTTCAAGACCGGCGTCGTGCGCATGGCGCAGGAAGCGGGGGTGTCGATCATCCCGTTGATCGTCTGGGGAGCGCAGCGCATCTGGACGAAGGACCATCCAAGGAACTTGGGCCGCAAGAAGATTCCCATCACCGTGGCCGTCGGCGCGCCGCTCGTCCCCGCAGAGTCCGTCGATCAGGCCATGAGCGAACTTCGCGACGCGATGAACGCGCTGCTGTTGCCGGTGCAGGACGAGTACCCGCACCCCGAAGGCGAGTACTGGGTGCCGCGTCGGCTGGGCGGCGAGGCGCCGACGATGGAGGAAGCCAGGGAGCTCGACGAGGCGGAACTCGCCGAACGGGCACGCAAGCGGGCGGAGTCGAGCTAGTGCTGCCAGAGCTCATCGCCAGCGACGTCGACGGTACCCTGCTGGACGACGACGAGAAGGTCACGCCGCGGACGCGGGCGGCGGTGCACGCCGCCGTGGCGGGGGGTGTGCACTTCGTGCTGGCGACCGGCCGACCGCCGCGGTGGGTACCGCAGGTCGCCGACGCGCTCGGGTTCGCGCCGATGTCGGTGTGCGCCAACGGCGCCGTGATCTACGACTCGGCGAACGATCGGATAGTGGCCGCGCGCACGTTGTCGCCCGACCTGCTCGCCGAGCTCGCCGAGCTGGCCACGCGACTGATCCCGGGCGCCGGACTGGCCGTGGAGCGGGTCGGCCGCACTGCACACGACGCGGCCACTCCGCAGTTCGTCAGCTCGCCGGGTTATGAACACGCATGGCTCAACCCGGACAACACCGAGGTATCGCTCGAGGATCTGCTGAGCGCTCCTGCCATCAAGTTGCTGATCCGCAAGCCGGGTGCCAAGAGTGGCGACATGGTGGCGGCATTGACCAAACACGTTGGGATTCAAGCGGATATCACCTACTCCACCAATAACGGCCTCGTCGAGGTGCTGCCGTTGGGCATCAGCAAGGCGACCGGCGTGGAGGAGGTGGCGCGCCCGCTGGGCATCGCCGCAGCGGACGTGGTGGCGTTCGGTGACATGCCCAACGACCTGCCGATGATCCGGTGGGCGGGGCTCGGCGTTGCGATGGGCAACGCACATCCCGACGTCGTGGCGGCGGCGGACGAGGTCACCGCACCGAACACCGACGACGGGCTCGCTCGCGTGCTGGAACGTTGGTGGCTTTGACGGCGGGGAAGTGGGCTAGTCCTGGTCGATGGGGGTGAAGCGCTCCAGCTGGACCGGCGTAGCACCGGACCGAGGTGGCGGCAATTCGAGTGCGATCCCGTCGATCACCCGGGTGACGGTGCCGTTCTCCCGGTCGAAGTTCAACGTCCCGTGCTGGAAGTTCTGCACGATCCACAGCGGTTCCTGGATCTCACCGCTGGTTGGTAGGCCCAACGCGCCGCGCTCGAAACCAAGCTCGCCCCAGGCCTCGTAGATGGCGCCGGTGACCGGTTCTGCGCCACTTTCCGGCGACCAGTAGACCGCGCCGTTGGCGAAGGTCGCGTACCGCGTGGCCCCGTCCCCGGAGGCCTCGGGTGAAGTGGGCGTGCCGAGCGTGCTGGTTTCCGCGCCCATGGACGCCCACTTGAGGAAGATCGCGCCACCCCGCAACGAGTCGGCCAGGGTCTTGGGCCCAAACGGTGCGTTGAATCGCGCCGCGATGTCGCGGAGCAATCCCATCTGTGCGTAGGCGGCGTCGCCCGGGCATTCGGTGTTGCCGACGTCGCGGTGGGTGAAGATGGTCGGCAGCGTCGGGGTGACGCCTCGAGCGAAGTGGGTGTACTTCCCGCCGGCGGATGTCAGGACCACGTTGCCGAGAGGGTCTACGCGGTCCAGTCCGAGCCGCCAGCCCAGTAGCCGCCCGGTAGTGCGCAGCTGGATGGGCGTCGGCGGGACGGTGTCGAAGTCGCCGATCATCGCGACGCCCCAAGTGTTTTCGTTGAACCCCCCGGTGTGCGCACCTTCGACGGGCCGGTCGATGCCGCCGGCGCGCCCCTCGAAGACCTGTCCGAACTTGTCGACGAGCGCGTTGTAGGCGATGTCGCACCAGCCCAGCATGCGGGTGTGGTACTCGTAGATCGACCGAATGATTCCGGGCGAGTCCCCTGGCCCGTAGTCGTTGCTGCCTGCGGTGTGGTGTACCACGGCTGCTCGAACACCGTTGTCGTACACCGTGCTTCCGCACTTGAGGCCTTCATCGGCACCCCACTGCGCCCTGCTGATGATGACGGGTGGCTGTCCTGGTGCCGACACCGCCTCCGGCGGATTCCACGCGCCGTCGCCGGGCGCCTGCGGCGGGCTGATCAACACGGCGTTGAAGTTCGGCCCCAGTGGATGTTCGATGCTGGCCGGCAGGTAGCCCAGTCCGGGTTTGGCCGGGTCGGCCACAGGCACCTCCGCCGAAACCGGGGCCCCGGTGGGCCTGCGGACGGCGATCTGGACGTCGGTGGTGCGGCCGACGAAGACGGGGTCGGTTCCCCGCGGGGCGGTAGCGGACGAATCGTCGCCCACCCCTTCGAGGGCTTCGGCCTCGTACCACGGACTCCAGGACCCGTCGGGCTTGCGAGCGCGGACGCGAGCTTCGGTACCCGTCAGGTCCGCGGCGGTGAGCGCGACCATGGAGAAGGGCGTGTCTTGGTGGATGTCGCGGATCGTCTCGCCGCCACCGATGCCGGCGAGTGGTCGTTCAACGATCAACGGTGCGGTGGCCACGGGTGGCTTGTCGTCACGTTCGTTGGGCGGTAGCCCGTCAATGGCCCACGGCAACATCACTGCCGTTGCCGCGACTGCGGACAGCAGTAGCGGCACAGGGCGGCGAGACGACACGGCCTGATGTTACGTATGTGTCCTGTGTTGCCAGTGTTTCGACACGGAAAACCTGTCCGGCAAATGCGACGACCGTCTGGCGGTCCGCGCTACAACGGCACCGCAGAGCGGATCGCTTCTGCGGTGCCGTCTCGTAGCAGGACCTAGGCGGGGGCGGGAATCGCGGCCGCGGCGGGTGCGGCGGCCGATTGGATGGCGCCCGTGATCATCGGCATCAACATGCCCTTGAGGAGGTCGATGGCCTGGCCTGCGCCGAGCGTCTCCGCGGCGCTGCTCAGGTCGCCGAGCAAACCTCCGCTACCACTGTCTGTGGTGGTAGGCATCGCGAGCGACGGGTCACCGCCGAGGATCGGGTAGGTGCCGATCGGATCCGCGATCGGAACCTCCCCCGTACTGGGGAAGGTACTGGGCAGCGTGCTGGGAGAGGTCAATCCAGGAAGCGCTCCAACGGGGCTGGTGAGCGTCGGATTCGTCAGGCCCTGGTTGGTGAGCGCCGGATTGGTCACGGATGCGTCCGTCAACGGCGAACCGGTGGCCGGCACGGGCGGCACCGTCAACCCCGGGGTCGCGAGCCCGGGCGGGGTGGCGCCGGACGTCGTCAAACCCGGTGGGGTCAGGCCCGAGGTCAGCCCGGGCGGCGTCAGGCTCTGCGGCGTCAGGCCCGGTGGGGTCAGGCCGGGTGCAGTCAGACCGGTGCCGGTCAGCCCGGAGCTGGTCAACCCGGGGGGCGTGAGCGTCGTCGAGGACGGCGCGCCCGAGCCCGTCAGGACGCCCATCGGCAACGGGGGCAGATTGATCCCGAATTGCGAGAGTCCCTGCGACAGGGCTCCGAGCAGTTCGTTTGGCAGGTCGGTGATGAGCGTGGCCTGCACGAACTCGCGTTCTTGCGGCGCGGCGTTCTCGGTGCTGGGCGCGCCGGACAGGATGGCCCCGGCTACTGGACTTGCGACGGCCAGGGCGGCGACTGCGCTCATGGCTGTCGAGAGCTTGCGTCGACGTCGGTTCGGCACGGAAGTCTCCATTCAAAAGCTGGACGTCAATATCGGTCTATGTGTGTTTTCGGTGCTTGCGTTCTGTTCTGTCGGCGGCACGCACTCGATTCTCGAGCGCGCGATGCCGACGTGGTTGATGGTACGGATGTGACGAGTGAGTCTGGAGTGACGATGCGGAATCGTGAGCTAATCGCGACCTGCGGGCCGCGTGCGAGCCGCGCATCCGAAGCATTCGTGTCGGGGCCCACATCGTTAGGCCGATCATTGGATCCGGTCGGATACCCTGACTGCCGATGACAGCTCCTTCTCCCCGGGTCGCTGCGCACTCCCCTGCAGGCGGGCCCGCCGACCGTTTCGACCTGTTCGTCGTCGGCTCCGGATTCTTCGGCCTGACGATCGCCGAACGCATCGCCACGCAGCTCGACAAGCGCGTTCTGGTGGTCGAGCGGCGGCCCCACATCGGTGGCAACGCCTACTCCGAACCCGAGCCGACGACCGGCATCGAGGTGCACTGCTACGGCGCCCACCTGTTCCACACCTCCAACACAAGGGTGTGGGACTACGTGCGCCAGTTCACCGACTTCACCAGCTACCAGCACCGCGTCTTCGCACTGCACAACGGGCAGGCCTACCAGTTCCCGATGGGGCTTGGCCTGGTGTCGCAGTTCTTCGGTCGCTACTTCACCCCCGATCAGGCGCGCGCGCTGATCGTCGAGCAGGCCGCCGAGATCGAGACGGCCGACGCACAGAACCTCGAGGAGAAGGCGATTTCGCTGATCGGGCGCCCGCTCTACGAGGCGTTCGTCAAGGGCTACACCGCCAAGCAGTGGCAGACCGATCCGAAGGAACTCCCGGCCGCCAACATCGCCCGGTTGCCGGTGCGGTACACGTTCGACAACCGCTACTTCAACGACACCTACGAGGGCCTGCCCGCCAACGGCTACACCGCCTGGCTGAAGAACATGGCGGCCGACGACCGCATCGAGGTCCGATTGGACACCGACTGGTTCGACGTCCGCGACGAACTTCGCGCGGCCAACCCCGACGCGCCGGTGGTCTACACCGGACCACTGGACCGCTACTTCGACTACGCCGACGGTCGGCTGGGCTGGCGAACCCTCGACTTCGAACTCGAGGTGCTCGACATCGGGGACTTCCAGGGCACTCCGGTGATGAACTACAACGACCTCGACGTGCCCTACACCCGCATCCACGAGTTTCGTCACTTCCACCCCGAGCGCGCCTACCCGACGGACAAGACGGTGATCATGCGGGAGTACTCGCGGTTCGCCGATGACGACGACGAGCCCTACTATCCGATCAACACGGAGTCCGACCGAACGTTGCTCGCCGCCTACCGGGCCCGGGCGCGGGCCGAGACGGCATCGGCGAAGGTGTTGTTCGGCGGGCGGCTGGGCACCTATCAATACCTGGACATGCACATGGCGATAGCGAGTGCGTTGAACATGTACGACAACATCCTGGCGCCGCATCTTCGTGATGGCGTTGCGCTCGACCAAGACGAAAGCAGCGGAGCATGAGCGACATTCCGTCGGGCGCGCTCGATGCCGGACAGTCCAGAGCGGTCAGCCTGCTGTCCCGGGTGATCCTGCCGCGTCCGGGCGAGACGCTGGACGTGCGGAAGCTCTACCTCGAGGAGTCGACCACCAACGCACGCCGCGCGCACGCCCACACTCGGACGACGCTGGAGATCGGCCCGGAGTCGGAGGTGTCGTTCGCGACCTACTTCAACGCGTTCCCCGCCAGCTACTGGCGGCGCTGGTCTGTCCTCGAATCGGTGGTGCTCCGCGTCGAGCTCACCGGTAGCGCCCGCGTCGACGTCTACCGATCCAAGGCGACCGGAGCGCGAATCACGGTGGGCGGCAGCGAGGTATCGAGCGGTGACTCGGTCGGCCCCGCCTCCGTAGAATTCGAGATCGGCCTGGATCCGTTCGAGGACGGTGGCTGGATCTGGTTCGACATCACCACCGACACCAAGGTGACGATGCACGCTGCGGGCTGGTACGCGCCCATGCCCGCACCGGGACGGGCCAACGTCGCGGTGGGCATCCCGACCTTCAACCGGCCGATGGACTGCGTCAATGCGCTTGCGGCGCTCACAACGGATCCCTTGGTGGACAAGGTGATCGGCGCAGTCATCGTGTCGGATCAAGGCACCAACAAAGCCCGGGACCACGTGGGGTTCGAGGCCGCCGCCGCACCGCTGGGCAACCGACTGACCATCCACGACCAGCCGAACCTGGGTGGCTCGGGCGGCTACAGCCGGGTCATGTACGAGGCGCTGAAGAACACCGACTGCGAACAGATCCTGTTCATGGACGACGACATTCGCATCGAGCCCGACTCGATCCTGCGTGCACTCGCGTTGAACCGGTTCGCCAAGGCGCCCACGCTGATCGGCGGCCAGATGCTCAACTTACAGGAGCCGTCGCACCTGCACGTCATGGGCGAGGTCGTCAACCGAGACGACTTCATGTGGACCAATGCCCCACACACCGAGTACGACCACGACTTCGCCAAATACCCTCTGAGCGACGACAACAAGCGCAGCGCCGAACTGCACCGCCGCATCGACGTCGACTACAACGGCTGGTGGATGTGCATGATTCCGCGCTCAGTGGCCGAGGAACTGGGTCAGCCGTTACCGCTGTTCATCAAGTGGGACGATGCCGACTACGGCTTGCGCGCCGCCGAACACGGCTATGGGACGGTCACCATGCCGGGCACCGCGATTTGGCACATGGCGTGGAGTGACAAGGATGACGCCATCGACTGGCAGGCGTACTTCCATCTGCGCAACCGGCTCGTCGTCGCCGCCATGCACTGGGACGGTGAACTGCGCGGTCTGCTCGGCAGCTCCTTGAAGGCCACGTTCAAACACCTACTGTGCCTTGAGTATTCGACAGTGGCGATCCAGAACCGGGCGATCGCCGACTTCCTCGCCGGACCCGAGCACATCTTCTCGATCCTCGAGAGCGCGCTGCCCGAGGTGCGCGCGATGCGCGAACAGTATCCCGATGCCGTCGTGCTTGCAGGGGCTACCTCGCTGCCGATGCCATCCGGTCGGCGCAAGGTCCACAAGCCGCCAGTGTCGTTGCCCGCCATCGCGTTTCGGCTGAGCCGTGGTGTCGTGCACCAGTTGCGCCGCGAGGATCCGGCCCACCACGCGCGGCCGCAGCTCAACGTGGCCACTCAGGATGCCCGATGGTTCCTGCTGTGCAAGGTCGACGGCGTCACCGTGACGACTGCCGACGGACGTGGCGTCGTCTACCGGCAGCGGGACAGGGCCAAGATGTTCGAGCTGCTCCGCCAGTCCATTCGGCAACACCTGGCCCTGGCCCGCAAGTTCAACCGCATGCGGCGGGTCTACCGGGAAGCGCTGCCAGTGCTGTCCAGCAAGCAGAAGTGGGAGACCGTGCTGCTGCCCGCCTCAGAAGACCGCGAATGAGCGCTTGCGCGAAGACCAGCGATGAGCGCTCGCGCGAAGACCCGGCAGCGCAGCTGAACCTCGACGCCGTCGACCCGCCGCGCGGCGAGGACGCGGTGCTGGTAGCGGTGCAGTCGACGCTCGCGCGCCACCCGGCAGTGTTGAGTGGCGCGCGCGCCCTGTCGCACTTCGGTGAGCACAGCGCCGGATGGGTCGCGGTCGCGGTGCTAGGCGCGGTGCTGCAGCCGAGCCGCAGGCGCGCCTGGCTGACGGCCGGGGTTGGCGCGTTCCTGGCGCACGCCGCAGCGGTGGTGATCAAGCGGATCGTGAAGCGGACGCGTCCGGATCACCCATCGATCGCGGTGAACGTCGGGACGCCGAGCCGGCTGAGCTTCCCCTCGGCGCATGCGACGTCTACGACGGCCGCTGCGGTCCTGTTCGGCCGGATCACCGGGCTGCCGCTGCCGGTGCTTCTGGTGCCACCGATGGCGTTGTCGCGCTTGGTGCTTGGCGTGCATTATCCGAGCGACGTAGTCACCGGGGTGGTAGTCGGCACAGTGGTGGCCAAGGCGGTTGATGCGGTGGCGGGCCGGGCTCGAAGGAGGCACGCGATGAGCGCTTGCGCAAAGAGCAGAGAACACCGATGAGCGAGGAACTGGCTCCCGCTGGGAGCGCACCGATGAGCGAGGCACCGGAACCTGCCGGGAGTCCGCCGAAGAATCTGGCCACCGGCATCATCAAGGCGATGCGGCCCCGGCAGTGGGTGAAGAACCTGCTGGTGCTCGCCGCACCACTGTTCGCCCTCGGCGGCAACGTCACCTATGACGTCCGCGAGGTGTTCATCAATGTCGGCATCGCGTTCGTCGCGTTCAGTCTGGCGGCGTCGTCGATCTACCTCGTCAACGACGCACGCGACGTGGAAGCCGACCGACAACACCCCACGAAACGCTTCCGTCCGATCGCCGCCGGTGTCGTGCCAGAGTGGCTGGCGTACACGCTCGCGGTCGTGCTGGCGGTCGTCTCACTGGGTCTGTCCTGGGCCACGGCAAGGGATCTGGCGATCGTCATCGCGGTCTACCTCGCCATGCAACTGGCGTACTGTTTCGGGCTCAAGCACCAGGCGGTGCTCGACATCTGCATCGTGTCGTCGGCCTATTTGATCCGTGCCATCGCAGGCGGCGCGGCCACGGGAATCGTGTTGTCGCAGTGGTTCCTGCTGGTGATGGCGTTCGGTTCGCTGTTCATGGTGGCCGGCAAGCGCTATGCGGAACTGCAGCTGGCAGAGCGCACCGGTGCGAAGATCCGCAAGTCCCTGGATAGCTACACCAGCAGTTATCTCCGCTTCGTGTGGACCCTTTCGGCGACGGCCGTGGTGGTCTGCTATGGGTTGTGGGCATTCGAACGCGACCGCCTCGCCGACGGATCGTGGTTCGCGATCTCGATGATCCCGTTCACCATCGCGATCCTGCGTTACGCCGTGGACGTGGACGGCGGCCTGGCTGGCGAGCCCGAGGACATCGCAATGAGTGACCGGGTCCTGCAGTTGCTGGCCGTCGCCCTGATCGGAACCCTCGGTGCCGCAGTCCTCCTCAGTTGACCGCACGATGCGGATGGCGGCAGGCCGGAGGGCGCGCTGGCCTGCGTTCCCGTACGACCTGACCGTTCGGATCAGCCTCTGGGTGAGCGTGTTGGTGGTCGCGGGACTGTTCGGCTGGGGAGCGTGGCAGCGGCGGTGGATCGCCGACGACGGTCTCATCGTGTTGCGCACGGTGCGAAACCTGTTGGCGGGCAATGGGCCCGTCTTCAACAAGGGTGAACGCGTGGAAGCCAACACGTCGACGGTGTGGACGTACCTCGTCACGTTCGGCGGTTGGATTGGCGGTCCCGTTCGGCTCGAGTACGTGGCGTTGGCGCTGGCGCTGACGCTGAGCGTGGCCGGTGTCGTGTTCGCGATGTTGGGCACCGGTCGGCTCTACGCACCGAGCCTAGGGGGCCGTCGGGCGCTGCTGCTTCCCGCGGGGGTGCTCGTCTACGTGGCGCTGCCGCCGGCCCGCGACTTCGCCTCCTCGGGACTCGAAAACGGTTTGGTTCTCGCCTATCTCGGCCTGCTGTGGTGGATGATGGTGTGCTGGTCGCAGGCACCGCGCATCCACCCGCGTTCGGGGCATGCGCCGCGCGACGCGACCAGCAGGGAGTTCGACGCGGGGTTGGCGTTCGTCGCGGGGCTGAGCGTGCTGGTCCGCCCGGAGCTCGCATTGATCGGCGGGTTCGCATTGGTTCTGATGCTGGTCGCGGCGAGCGGATGGCGGCGGCGCCTGTTGATCGTCGCCGCGGGCGGCCTCCTGCCCGTCGCTTATCAGATCTTCCGGATGGGCTACTACGGCCTGGTGGTGCCCGGCACGGCAGTGGCCAAGGACGCGTCTGGATCCAAGTGGCCGCAGGGCTTCGTGTACCTGGCCAACTTCAACCGGCCCTACCTGTTGTGGGTGCCGTTGGTGTTGCTGGTCGGGTTGGCGGTGCTGTTGCTCGCGGTGCGTGGACTGCTGTGGGGGACGCGGGTGCGCCCGCCGAGGAACAAGCGTGACCTGCGCAGCGTCGTCCAAACCCCCACGGCCGTCGTGGTGTTCTTTCTCGTCAGCGGTGTGGTGCAGGCGGTCTACTGGATACGGCAAGGCGGCGACTTCATGCACGGCCGCGTGCTGTTGACCCCCGTGTTCTGTCTGCTGATACCGGTGGCCGTCATTCCAATCGTGTTGCCGCAGAACGCAAGAGCGACGCGCGGTCCGGGATTTCTGTTGGCCGGAGCCACCAGCGTGATATGGCTGGCCGTCGTGGGATGGGCGCTGTGGGCGGCAAATTCAACTGGGATGGGCTCGGACGCCACCCGCGTCACGCACTCCGGCATCGTCGACGAGCGGCGGTTTTACGCGCAGGCCACCGGTCACGCGCATCCGCTCACCGCCGCCGACTATCTCGACTACCCGCGCATGCGCGCGGTCCTGGTGGCGCTCGACAACACACCCGTCGGAGCGCTGCTACTCCCGTCGGGCAACTACGACGTGTGGGACGTCGTGCCCGCGATTCCGCCGCCTCCGGGCGCACCCAAGGACCAAAAGCCGCCGCACACCGTGTTCTTCACCAACCTGGGGATGCTCGGCATGAACGTCGGGCTGGACGTGCGCGTCATCGATCAGATCGGGCTGGCGAACCCACTCGCCATGCACACCGCCCGCCTCGAGGACGGCCGGATCGGCCACGACAAGAACCTCTTCCCGGACTGGGCGGTGGCGGAGGGTCCGTTCCTCAAGGAGCATCCGTACATCCCGCCGTACCTCGATGAGGACTGGGTAGCGCAGGCCGAGGCGGCATTGAAGTGTCCGGCGACCGAAGCCGTGCTCGCGTCGGTGCGCGGGCCGATGGGGCCGCGCCGGTTCTTCTCGAACTTGCTGCACGCGTGGGAGTTCACGAATTACCGGATAGACCGCGTCCCGCTGTATGAACTGGCGCGCTGCGGGCTCGAGGCGCCGTCGCCGAGGGTCGCACCGTACACCGGTCTGCCCGCGACGGGTCCGTGACGAACGCCACGAGGATTTGTCCGCGGATCGTGTTCTCTGCTTTCGTTAGCGATACGCCCTTGAGTAACACTCCGGCCACGTTGAGGCGACAAGAAAGCGAGCGAATGTCGCTTGCCATGGGTTGTGCCACCGAAATCGCAGCTTACGCCGCGCCGGACAGACGAAATGGAACGGTCACACCATCTTGAGAACACCCCCGCGCATGACATCGCGCGCCCGCGCGAAGCTGTGGTCCCGCCGGACTTCGGTGGTGCTCGCGGCGGTGCTGTCGCTGCCTGCGCTGACGGTGATGGTTGACGGGCTTGGCCTCGTGCCTCCGGCGGCCGCGTTCTCTCGTCCGGGGCTTCCGGTCGAGTACCTGGACGTCTACTCCCCCTCGATGGGACGCGACGTCCGGGTTGAATTCCAGCCAGGCCGCGCACCACTGTCCGCACCCGTCCCGCCGCCTCCCGAGGGTGCCCCGGTACCGACGCCGGCGGCGCCCGCGCCGCCCAGCAAGGCGCTGTATCTGCTCGACGGTCTGCGCGCCCAGGATGATTTCAACGGGTGGGACATCAACACCTCGGCGTTCGAGTGGTTCCAAGACTCGGGCGTGGCAGTGGTGATGCCGGTCGGCGGTGAGTCGAGCTTCTACACCGACTGGTACTCGCCGTCGAACCGCAACAACCAGACCTACACCTATAAGTGGGAGACGTTCCTCACCGGCGAGCTCCCGAGGTGGCTGGCGAGCAACAAGCAGATCTCCATGACCGGTAACGGCGTCGTCGGATTGTCGATGGCCGGAGGCGCCGGGCTGATCATGTCGGCCTACCACCCCGCCCAGTTCAGCTTCGCGGCGTCGTTGTCCGGGTTCCTGAACCCCTCGACGGCCTTCATGAAATCCGCGATCCGTGTCGCGATGCTCGACGCAGGCGGTTACAACGTGGACAACATGTGGGGCCCGCCATGGGATCCGGCGTGGAAGCGCAACGACCCCGTTCAGCAGGTGGACCGCATCGTCGCCAACGGCACGCGACTGTGGATCTACTGCGCCCCCGGGGGCGGTCCGCTCGATGAGAGCGTTGACCCCGGTCAGTCGTTCAACGCCAACAGCTTGGAATCACTGGCGATCGGCAGTAACAAGCGATTTCAGGAGAAGTACAACAAGGCCGGCGGCAGCAATGCCACCTTCGTGTTTCCCACCGAGGGGAACCATTCATGGGCTTATTGGGCAGCGCAGCTCCAGGCCCTCAAACCCGATCTGATCGCCACCCTCAACGGCTGAGCGGCGAGCAGCGGGAAAACCGCAGGAGAGAGGAACCACACCGAGGTGTGGTTGACTACAGGCGCAACGCGGCGAGTGTCCGATGGAGGTCCGCGTGCGGCATACGACAAGAAATGGAATGGGTAGATCTATGGGTTTCGTAGGGAAGATGCGGAGCGTTTGGGCGCGTCGGTTCGCCGTCGCCGCCGTGACGGCAGCCGCACTGCCAGGGCTCGTCGGTGTCGTCGGGGGCTCGGCAACAGCAGGTGCGTTCTCGCGCCCTGGGTTGCCGGTTGAGTACCTGATGGTGCCGTCTGCGGGCATGGGCCACGACATCAAGATTCAGTTCCAGAGCGGTGGGGCGAACTCGCCTGCCGTCTACCTGCTCGACGGTCTTCGCGCGCAGGACGACTTCAACGGCTGGGACATCAACACCCCGGCATTCGAGTGGTACGACCAGTCGGGCCTGTCGGTGGTCATGCCGGTTGGTGGCCAGTCCAGCTTCTACAGCGACTGGTACAAGCCGGCGTGTGGCAAGGCCGGTTGCACGACCTACAAGTGGGAGACGTTCCTCACGTCCGAGCTGCCGTCGTACCTGGCCACCAACTACGGTGTCGACGCGAGCCGGACGGCCGCGGTCGGTCTCTCGATGGCCGGTTCGGCCGCGCTGACCCTGTCGATCTTCCACCCGGGTCAGTTCCAGTACGCGGCGTCGTTGTCGGGCTTCCTGAACCTCTCCGAGGGCTGGTGGCCGATGCTCGTCGGTATGTCGATGGGTGACGCGGGTGGCTACAAGACCGACGACATGTGGGGTCCTTCGAGTGATCCCGCGTGGAAGCGCAACGACCCGATGGTCAACATCCAGACGTTGGTCAACAACGGCACCCGCATCTGGGTCTACTGCGGTGACGGCACCCCGTCGGATCTCGACGCGGGCACCAGCGGCGGCAACCTGTTCAACGCGAAGTTCCTCGAGGGCTTCACGTTGCGGACCAACAAGACGTTCCAGCAGAACTACATCGCTGCCGGCGGGAAGAACGGTGTGTTCAACTTCCCGCAGAACGGCACGCACAGCTGGGGCTACTGGGGTCAGCAGCTGCAGCAGATGAAGCCGGACATCCAGCGGGTGCTTGGCGCTGCGCCGCAGGCGTAACCACCAGCGCATCTCGAGTCGGCGGCGGCGATCCCCTGGGGGGTCGCCGCCGTCGGCCGATGAGCGCTTGCGCGAAGAGCAGACCAGTCCGGTTGAGCGCTTGCGCGAAGAGGAGACCAGTCCGGTTGAGCGCTTGCGCGAAGAGGAGATCAGTCCGTTTGAGCGCTTGCGCGAAGCGCAGACCAGTCCGTTTGAGCGCTTGCGCGAAGCGCAGACCAGTTCGTTTCCGGCGCGACCGCCCAAGGTGATGTGATTCACTAAAACGCGGGCTTCGGGGACCACGGGTAAGCGACTGGTAGCGACGAGGTTGAGGTGGGTATGAGGCTGCTCTCGGTGCATTCGCGGCGGAGCCGCGTATCAGGCTGGTGCCGGACCACCGTCGCGATCGCTCTGGCCACGGGACTGTGGCTTGCGAGTCCGCACGTCGCGCAGGCGGACGGCGTCGAGATGCTGATGGTTCCGTCGGCGGCGATGGGCCGGGACATCCCAGTGGCGTTCCAGGGTGGTGGCCCGCACGCGGTGTTCCTGCTCGATGCGTTCAACGCCGGTCCAGACGTCAGCAACTGGGTGGGGGCGGGAGCCTTCAACACGCTCGCGGGCAAGGGCATCTCCGTGGCCGCGCCCGCGGGCGGCGCCTGGAGCATGTACACCAACTGGGAGGCCGACGGCAGCAAGCAGTGGGAGACGTTCCTGGCCGACGAGCTGCCGAACTGGTTGGCGGCCAACAAGGGGTTGGCCCCCGGCGGGCACGGCATCGTGGGTGTCGCCCAGGGCGGCACCGGCGCACTGACGTTGGCGGCGTTCCACCCCGAACGCTTCCGCTACGCCGGGTCGATGTCGGGCTTTCTGACCCCGTCGGCCACGGCGATGAACGGCGCCATCACTGCGGGACTGGCCCAGTTCGGCGGCGTCAACACGCAAGCGATGTGGGGTGCGGCGCAGCTCGGCCGGTGGAAGTGGCACGACCCCGACGTGCACGCGCAGCTGCTTGCCGACAACAACACCCGGTTGTGGGTCTTCAGCCCATCCACGTTGGGGTGCAGCGATCCCGCCGCGATGATCGGGTACTGCGATCAGGCGCAGGGCAGCAATCGAACCTTCTATCAGCACTATCGCGGTCTGGGTGGCCACAACGCTCACTTCGACCTCCCGACAGGCGGTCAGCACGACTGGGGGACCTGGGGTCCGCAGCTCGCGGCGCTGTCCGGGGATCTGGTCGCGGCCATCAAGTAGGCCGCCGCAGCACGACGTAGCAAACGGCTTGACGGGGGCGTGGGCGTGCTCCCGGTACGTTGGAGTGCGTGCGACACGAGCGACGGCGGCTGCGGACGCGAGGAGCACACTTCAAGTCAGCCGGGCTGGCTATCGGATTCCTTTCGTTGATGGCGTGTGCCGCGCTCGTGGCGACCGGGTGCAGCATGAGCAAGGACGTCATCGCCGGCATGGGACTGTCGACGTCGGAGTCGGCGCCGCTCGGTTCGGGCCTTCAGTCCATCTCGCAACCTCCGGCCAGCGAACCCGCCCTCGTCGTGAGTCCCAAGCAGCGGGGCTATCTCGACGCGTTGGCCTCGTCGGGTGTCCGGCCGTCCAGCGAGCTGGTCGCACTGAGCATCGGTTCGTACGTGTGCCAGGCGCGGGCGGCGAACCAGACCGATCAGGCGGTGTGGGACTTCGTGTTGCCCATGGTGCGCGGTGACGTGCGCGATTCGCAGCTGAGCTCGGCGGCACCACCAGCGGGTGAGGTCAACTCCGTGACGGCCGACTACATTCGCATCGCAACCGACAAGCTCTGCTAGCAGGAGAACATGACCAACAGTGGCCGCCGCCGCAAGCGGCATCGCATCCTCGGCGTGGCCGCCGCAGCAGCCGTCACGGTACTGGTCGCCGTGGTCGTGGGCGCAGTCGTCGTGTGGCTGCGTCAGCCCGAGACGCCGCCGTCGGCGAATCCGCCAGGTGCGTCGCCGCCGGCGGCGGTGCCGCCGGGCGCCCCATCGAAGCCGCGGCCCGAGTTCCAGGACGCCAGCTGCCCCGACGTTCAGGTGATCTCGGTGCCAGGCACCTGGGAGTCATCGCCGCAACTCGACCCGGTCAACCCGGTGCAGTTCCCGATCGCTCTGCTGCTCAACGTGACCAACCCGCTCCGCGAGGCGTTCGGCGCCGACCGGTTGGCGCAGTACACCGTTCCGTACACGGCTCAGTTCCACAATCCGTTCTCCGCCGACAACCAGATGTCGTACGACGACAGCCGGAAGGAGGGCATGGACGCCACTGTCCGAGCCATCACGGAGATCAACGCCCGCTGCCCGCTCACCGGCTTCGTCATCGTCGGGTTCTCGCAGGGTGCCATCATCGCGGGCGACATCGCGAGTGACATCGGCAATGGCCGCGGGCCCATCGACCAGGACCTGGTGCTCGGCGTCACCGTGATCGCCGATGGGCGTCGCCAGGAGGGCGTCGGCCAGGACGTCGGGCCCAATCCTCCGGGGCATGGCGCCGAGATCACCTTGCACGAGGTGCCGATGCTGGACGGCCTCGGGCTGGCCATGACCGGCCCGCGCGACGGCGGATTCGGGGCGCTCAACGACCGCACGAACGAGATCTGCGCGTCGGGTGACCTGATCTGTGCGGCGCCGGCCTCGGCGTTCTCGATCGTGAACCTGCCGCAGACGCTGGAGACGCTGATCGGCGCGGCGGGTCAGCCCGTGCACGCCATGTACAACACGCCGGACTTCTGGGTTCTGGACGGTCAGACCGCCACGCAGTGGACGCGGGCCTGGGCGCAGAACTTGATCGACAATGCGCCACATCCGAAACACGGTTGAGTTACGACCCCATTGGCGATTTGGCCACCGACGAGGCCGTCGCCTAACATTAAGAACAATTTAAGAGCAGTGTCCGGCGTCTGCCCGAAGCGCCTGATCAGACACCGTCGACGGGTCTGGCCAGTGATCCCGTAGGGAGCGGCTACTCCCCGGTACGATTCTCGGGGTTTGGCATCCGGACGGATGGCCACATGCGCGACGCTCGAGAAACGGGCATTGACAGGAGAGTGAGATGGGATTCCACAACCCGTTCCTGAAGGACGGTCTGCTTCGGTTTCCCGACAACGGCAGCGTGGTCCGGCACGTCGAGAAGTGGGCGAAGGTGCGTGGCGACAAGCTCGCCTACCGCTTCCTCGACTTCTCTACCGAGCGCGATGGCGTTGCACGGGATCTGAACTGGGCGGAGTTCAGCGTCCGCAACCGCGCCGTCGCCGCCCGGCTGCAGCAGGTGACCCAGCCGGGTGACCGGGTCGCCATCCTCTGCCCGCAGAACCTCGACTACATCGTCGCCTTCTTCGGCACCCTGTATGCCGGGCGCATCGCGGTGCCGCTGTTCGACCCGGCCGAGCCCGGGCACGTCGGCCGCCTGCACGCGGTACTCGACGACTGCCAGCCGACCGCGATCCTGACCACCACCGCCTCCGCCGAGGGGGTGCGAAAGTTCTTCCGCAACCGGCCCGCGAAGGAGCGCCCCCGCGTCATCGCGGTCGACGCCGTGCCCGACGACGTCGGCGTCACCTGGGAACACGTCGACGTCGCCGTCGACACCATCGCCTACCTGCAGTACACCTCGGGTTCGACGCGCATCCCGACGGGTGTGCAGATCACCCACCTCAACCTGGCCACCAATGTCGTGCAGGTCATCGAGTCGCTCGACGGCGAGGAAGGCGACCGCGGCGTCACCTGGCTGCCCTTCTTTCACGACATGGGTCTGATCACCGCGCTGGTGGCGCCGATGATCGGCCACTACGTGACGTTCATGACCCCAGCGGCGTTCGTGCGCAGGCCGGGACGATGGATCCGTGAGATGGCGCGCAAGCCTGGCGACGTCGGCGGTGTCATCTCGGTGGCGCCGAACTTCGCGTTCGACCACGCGGCCGCCCGCGGTCTGCCCAAGGACGGCGAGGAGCCGCTGGACTTATCCAACGTGAAGGCGGTGCTCAACGGTAGCGAGCCCATCTCGGCGGCCACCGTGCGCCGCTTCAACGAGGCCTTCGCCCCGTTCGGCTTCAATCCCGTCGCCATCAAGCCCGCCTATGGGTTGGCCGAAGCCACGCTGTTCGTGTCCACGACGCTGCCCGGCGAGCCGCCCAAGATCGTCAACGTCGACCGTGACGAGTTGAACAAGCATCGTTTCGTGGAGGTTCCCGAGGACTCACCCAAGGCCGTAGCGCAGGCCTCGGCGGGCAAGGTCGGCATCGCCGAGTGGACCGTCATCGTCGACGCCGAGTCTGCCTCCGAGCTGCCCGACGGTCAGATCGGCGAGATCTGGATCAGTGGCCAGAACATGGGCACCGGGTATTGGAACAAGCCGGAGGAAACGGTCGCGACCTTCCAGAACATCCTCAAGTCGCGCACCAACCCCTCACACGCCGAGCGCGCGACTGACGACGCCACCTGGGTGAGCACGGGCGACTACGGCGCCTTCTACGACGGCGACCTCTACATAACCGGCCGCGTCAAGGATCTGGTCATCATCGACGGCCGCAACCACTACCCGCAGGACCTGGAGTACTCGGCGCAGGAGGCCAGCCGCGCGCTGAGGACCGGGTTCGTCGCGGCGTTCTCGGTGCCTGCCAACCAGTTGCCCGACGAGGTGTTCGACAACGCGCACGTCGGACTGAAGCGTGATGCGGACGACTCCAGCGAGCAGTTGGTCATCGTCGCCGAACGCGCACCCGGCGCCCACAAGATGGACCTCGCTCCCGTGATCGACGACATCCGGGCCGCCATCGCCGTTCGACACGGGGTGACGGTGCGCGACGTGCTGCTCACGCCCGCCGGAGCGATTCCGCGTACGTCCAGTGGCAAGATCGGTCGGCGCGCATGCCGTAGTGCCTATCTCGACGGCAGTCTACGTAGCGGGAAGGTCGCCAACGCGTTCCCCGATCAGACGGACTGACCACGACCCGAGCCGCGCAGCGGCGAACCGGGAGCGGTGATGAGCGCTCGCGCGAAGAACGGAGTAGGTGAAAATGGTTGACGCCGAAGATGATTCGCAAATCGATCCAGTTGATCCTCAGGATGCTTCGGTGCAGCCCGCCGCCGCGGAACGGCAGCCGCGCACCGACCTGACCGTGCCCGAGATGCGCGAGTGGCTGCGCAAGTGGATCGGCAACGCGACGGGCCAGTCGCCCGACGCGATCGGCGAGTCGGTGCCCATGGTCGAACTCGGCCTGTCGTCGCGGGATGCCGTCGCGATGGCCAGCGACATCGAGGACCTCACCGGCGTCACGCTGACGGCCACCGTTGCGTTCCGCCACCCCACCATCGAGTCCCTGGCGACGGTGATCGTCGAGGGCGAACCCGAAGTGGAGTTCGTCGAGGGCGAGGACTGGTCGCGCGAGGTTGACGAGGGCATCGCGAACATAGCCATTGTGGGCGTCGGCACCCGTTTCCCCGGCGACATGAACACGCCGGACGAGATGTGGCAGGCGCTGCTCGAGGGCCGCGACGCCATCACCGACCTGCCCGAGGGGCGCTGGTCGGAGTTCCTCGACGAGCCGCGCATCGCCGAGCGGGTGGCCAAGGCCCGCACCCGCGGCGGCTATCTGTCCGACATCAAGGGCTTCGACGCCGAGTTCTTCGCGCTGGCGAAGATGGAGGCCGACAACATCGATCCGCAGCAGCGGATGGCGCTGGAACTGACCTGGGAAGCCTTGGAGCACGCGAGGATTCCCGCCTCGAGCCTGCGTGGGCAGAGCGTCGGCGTCTACGTCGGCAGCTCCACCAACGACTACAGCTTCCTCTCGGTGTCCGATCCGGCGGTGGCGCACCCGTACGCCATCACCGGGACGGCCAGCTCGATCATCGCCAACCGGGTGTCGTACTTCTTCGACTTCCGTGGCCCGTCGATGGCCATCGACACCGCCTGCTCGTCGTCGCTGGTGGCCGTGCACGAGGGCGTCAAGGCGCTGCGTGCCGGCGACGCCGACGTGGTGCTCGCCGGTGGCGTCAACGCCCTGATCACCCCGATGGTCACCGTCGGCTTCGACGAGGTCGGCGGCGTGCTCGCACCCGACGGCCGGATCAAGTCGTTCTCCCAGGACGCCGACGGCTACGCCCGCTCCGAGGGTGGCGGCATGCTGGTGCTCAAGCGCGTCGCGGATGCGCGCCGCGACGGCGACGAGATCCTCGCCGTCATCGCGGGCAGTGCCGTCAATCACGACGGGCGCTCCAACGGGTTGCTCGCACCAAACCCCGACGCGCAGGAAGCGGTGCTGCGCAAGGCGTACAAGGATGCGGGCATCGATCCGCGCACCGTCGACTACGTCGAGGCGCACGGCACCGGCACCATCCTCGGCGACCCGATCGAGGCCGACGGGCTCGGCCGGGTGATCGGCCGCGGCCGCGCCGCCGACCAGCCGGCCCTGCTTGGCGCGGTGAAATCCAATGTGGGACACCTTGAGTCGGCGGCGGGCGCGGCGAGCTTGGCCAAGGTCGTGCTCTCGATTCTGAATGACAAGGTGCCGCCGTCCATCAACTACACGGGCCCCAACCCGTACATCGACTTCGACAAGGAACACCTCAAGGTCGCCGACACCGTCATGGACTGGCCGCGCTACAGCGGGCACAAGATCGCGGGCGTCTCGGGATTCGGCTTCGGCGGTGCGAACGCCCACATCGTGGTGCGCGAGGTGCTGCCGTCCGATCTGGTCGAGCCCGAGCCGGAAACCGAAGTGGCCGACGGGAAGTCATCGACCGACGCCGCAAACGCGGTGTACGTCGGCGGCGTCCGGATGGATGAGTACGGCGAGTTCATCGTCGATGAGCCGCTTGCGCGAAGAGAATCCAGTCACGACGACTATGACGAGCGTGGCGACGACGAGCTCGCGGCCGCCGCGGACGATTCCGACGAGTTCGAGCTGCCAGGACTGACCGACGAGGCCCTGCGGCTGCTCGAGGTGGCCCGCGAGGAGCTCGAGGCCGAGCAGGCCCCGACTCCCATCGTGCCCCTTGCGGTTTCGGCGTTCCTGACGTCGCGCAAGCGGGCGACGGCCGCCGAGCTCGCGGACTGGATGGAGAGCCCGGAGGGCCGTGCGACGTCGCTGGAGGCCATCGGTCGCTCGCTGAGCAAGCGCAACCACGGCCGCTCCCGCGCGGTGGTGCTGGCCCACGACCACGACGAGGCCATCAAGGGCATGCGTGCCCTGGCCGACGGCAAGCAGAGCCCGCTGGTGCTGGCGTCCGACGGTCCGGTGACCAACGGTCCGGTGTGGGTGTTGGCCGGATTCGGTGCGCAGCACCGGAAGATGGGCAAGAGCCTGTATCTGCGCGACGAGGTCTTCGCCGAGTGGATCAACAAGGTCGACGCCCTGGTCCAGGACGAGCTCGGGTACTCGATCGTCGAGCTCATCCTCGACGACTCGCAGGACTACGGCATCGAGACCACGCAGGTCGTCATCTTCGCGATCCAGGTCGCGCTCGGCGAGCTGCTCAAGGCGCACGGTGCGAAACCCGGTGCGCTGGTTGGACAGTCGCTCGGCGAGGCGGCGGCGGCATACTTCTCGGGCGGGCTGTCGCTGACCGATGCCACCCGCACCATCTGCTCGCGCAGCCACCTCATGGGCGAGGGCGAGGCCATGCTGTTCGGCGAGTACATCCGCCTGATGGCGCTGGTCGAGTACTCCGCCGACGAGATCAAGACGGTGTTCTCCGACTACCCGGACCTCGAAGTCTGCGTGTACGCCGCGCCGACTCAGACCGTCATCGGGGGTCCCCCGGAGCAGGTCGACGCGATCATCGCGAGGGCCGAGTCGGAGGGCAAGTTCGCCCGCAAGTTCCAGACGAAGGGCGCCAGCCACACCCAGCAGATGGACCCACTGCTCGGTGAACTCGCGGCCGAACTGCAGGGCATCGAGGCGCTGCCGTTGCAGACGCCCTACTTCTCCACTGTGCACGAGGGCGGCTTCATCCGACCGGGCGGTGAACCGATCCACGACGTCGACTACTGGAAGAAGGGTCTGCGGCACAGCGTGTACTTCACGCACGGAATCCGCAACGCCGTCGACAACGGCCACACCACTTTCCTGGAGTTGGCGCCGAATCCGGTGGCGCTCATGCAGGTTGGGCTGACGACGGCCAGCGCTGGACTCCATGATGCGCAGCTGATCGCGACGTTGGCCCGCAAGCAGGACGAGGTCGACTCGATGACCACGGCCATGGCACAGCTGTACGTGCACGGTCACGACCTGGACTTCCGCACGTTGTTTCCTCGGCGGGCAGCCGGGCTGCACGATCCGACGACCGACTACGCCAACATTCCGCCCACCCGGTTCAAGCGCAAGCCGCACTGGCTGGATGCCCACTTCACCGGCGACAGTTCGGCGGTGATGCCGGGCAATCACGTTGCGACCCCCGACGGTAAGCACGTGTGGGAGTACGTCCCGCGCGGTGCCACCGATCTCGCGAAAGTCGTGAAAGCCGCTGCAGCGCAGGTGCTTCCGGATGCCAGACTGGCGACGTTCGAACAGCGCGCGGTTCCGGCGGACGACGCCCGCCTGGTGACGACGCTGTCCCGTCACCCCGGCGGCGCGACGGTGCAGGTGCATGCACGCATCGGCGAGTCGTTCACGCTCGTGTACGACGCGATCGTCACCCGCGGCGGCCAGGCGACGGCACTCCCCACGGCGGTCGGTGCGGGTGCGGCATTGGACGTGAAGGCGCTGGCGACCGACGCCGCCGTCGCGCAGGCAGCGCCGGTCGGGTTGGAGGACGACGCAGCCATCCTCAGCGACAACCTGACTCAGGGCGCCAATCTCGGTGCGGGCTTTGCGAAGTGGTCGCCGGGCTCCGGTGAGACCATCGGGCACCGGCTCGGCGCCATCGTCGGCGGTGCCATGGGCTACGAGCCCGAGGACCTGCCGTGGGAGGTGCCGCTGATCGAGCTCGGACTGGACTCGCTGATGGCGGTGCGCATCAAGAATCGCGTCGAGTACGACTTCGATCTGCCGCCGATCCAGCTGACCGCGGTCCGCGACGCGAACCTCTATGCAGTCGAGAAGCTGATCCAGTATGCGATCGAGCATCGCGACCAGGTCGAGGAACTCGCCGAGCAGCAGAAGACGCAGACCGCCGAGGAGATCGCCGCGGCGCAGGCCGAGCTGATGGGCGGGGCGACGACGGTCGCCGAACTCGAAGCCAAGCTGGCCGAGGCTGGGCATCCGCTCGGCGCCGAGGTGGCCGAAGGGCCTCCGGAGGTCCCGACCGAACTCGAGATCCCACCGCCGCCAACGGATCCGGCTGGTCCGGCCATCCCGCCGCCGCCGACCAATCCATCGGGGCCCAAGCAGAGCGCGGCCGGCGCGGCTGCCGCGGTACTCAACCAGCAAGCCGTCGCCGAAGCACTCAACGCCGACGTACCGCCGCGCGACGCCGCCGAGCGGGTCACGTTCGCGACGTGGGCGATCGTCACGGGCAAGTCGCCGGGCGGCATCTTCAACTCGCTGCCCAGCTTGGACGACGCCTCGGCGGCGAAGATGGCCCAACGGCTTTCGGAACGTGCCGAGGGCGTGATCACCGCCGAGGACGTGACGAAGGCCCAGACCATCGAGGAACTCGCCACGACTGTGCGCGACTTCCTCGAGGCCGGTGAGCTCGACGGTTTCGTGCGGACCATCCGCAAAGCCGATGGCGACGAGCAGGTTCCGGTGTACGTCTTCCACGCGGCAGGCGGATCGACGGTCGTCTACGAACCGTTGCTCAAGCGGTTGCCTGCGGACACGCCGATGATCGGTCTGGAGCGGGTCGAGGGCTCCATCCAGGAGCGCGCGGCGCAGTACGTGCCGAAGCTGCTCGAGATGAACGGGGACAAGCCCTTCATCCTGGCGGGCTGGTCGCTGGGTGGCGCGTTGGCGTACGCCTGCGCGATCGGGCTCAAGCAGGCGGGCGCCGACGTCCCCTTCGTAGGCCTCATCGACTGCGTCCGGCCCGGCGAGCCCATCCTGCACACCAAGGAGGAGACCCGGAAGCGCTGGGACCGCTACGCGGCATTCGCTCAGAAGACGTTCAACGTGGACATCCCGGAGATCCCGTACGAGCAGCTCGAGGAACTCGACGACGCCGGTCAGGTGCAGTTCGTGCTCGAGGCGGTGAGGGATGCGGGTGTCCAGATCCCCGGCGGCATCGTCGAGCACCAGCGCACGTCGTACCTCGACAACCGAGCCCTGGACACCGTCGACATCCAGCCGTACGACGGCCATGTGGTGCTTTACATGGCCGACCGCTACCACGATGACGCGATCACGTTCGAACCTGCATACGCCACCCGCAAGCCCGATGGCGGCTGGGGCGAGTTCGCGTCGAATCTCGAGGTGGTGCCCATCGGGGGTGAGCACATCCAGGCGATCGACGAGCCGTACATTGCGAAGGTCGGTGCACACATGAGCGAGGCGATCAGCCGGATCCGGAGCGAAGCGACAAATGGCTCCATAGCCGAGGAGAAGCAAGCCAAGTGACAGCGGAAGCTCCCACCCCACGCAGCGCAGCGACCACGACAGCGGAGAAGCTGGCCGAACTCCGCGAGAAGCTCGAACTCGCCAAGGACCCCGGCGACGAGAAGGCCAAGGCGCGACGCGACAAGAAGGGCATCCCATCGGCACGGTCGCGTATTCACGAGCTACTCGACCCGGGCACCTTCCTCGAGATCGGCGCGCTGGCCAAGACGCCGGGTGATCCCGCGGCGCTATTCGGAGACGGCGTGGTGACGGGTCACGGCACCATCAACGGCCGACCGGTTGGCGTGTTCAGCCACGACCAAACGGTTTTCCAGGGTTCGGTCGGCGAAATGTTCGGCCGCAAGGTGGCCCGGTTGATGGAGTGGGTGGCCATGGTGGGCTGCCCGATCATCGGCATCAACGACTCGGCGGGCGCCCGGATCCAGGACGCGGTCACGTCACTGGCCTGGTACGCCGAACTCGGCCGCCGGCACGAGCTGCTGCGCGGCCAGGTGCCCGAGGTATCGCTGATCTTCGGCAAATGCGCTGGTGGAGCCGTGTATTCGCCGATTCAGACCGATCTGGTGGTGGCCGTCCGCGACCAGGGCTACATGTTCGTCACCGGTCCGGACGTGATCAAGGACGTCACCGGCGAGGACGTGTCGCTCGACGAACTCGGCGGCGCCGACGCGCAGGCCCGGTACGGCAACATCCACCAGGTGGTCGAGTCGGAGGCCGCGGCCTTCCAGTACGTGCGGGACTACCTGAGCTTCCTGCCATCCAACACGTGGGACGACGCCCCGGTCGTCAACCCGGGCATGGAACCGGAGATCACGCCTCACGACCTGGAGCTCGACGCGATCGTTCCCGACAGTGACAACACCGCCTACGACATGCACGAGATCCTGCTGAGGATCTTCGACGACGGAGACGTCTTCGACGTGGCCGAACAGCAGGGGCCCGCGATCATCACCGCGTTCGCGCGCGTCGACGGGCGCCCCGTCGGCGTCATCGCGAACCAGCCGATGTACATGTCGGGTGCCATCGACAACGCGGCCTCCGACAAGGCGGCGCGGTTCATCAGGTTCTGCGACTCCTACAATCTCCCACTGGTGTTCGTCGTCGATACGCCAGGCTTCATGCCCGGCGTCGAGCAGGAGAAGGGCGGCATCATCAAGCGCGGCGGCCGGTTCCTCAACGCCGTCGTCGAGGCCGACATCCCAAAGGTGACGATCACCATCCGCAAGTCCTACGGCGGCGCCTACGCCGTGATGGGCTCCAAGCAGCTGTCGGCCGACCTGAACTTCGCGTGGCCGACAGCGCGGATAGCGGTGATCGGCGCCGAGGGTGCGGCCCAGCTACTGGTCAAGCGATTCCCGGATCCGACGGCGCCAGAGGTGCAGAAGATTCGCGCCGACTTCATCGAGGGCTACAACCTGAACATGGCGACGCCGTGGATCGCGGCCGAGCGCGGGTTCATCGACGCGGTCATCGAGCCGCACGAAACGCGGTTGCTGCTAAGGAAGTCCATGCAGCTGCTGGCCGACAAGCAGATCGCCCGCGTGCAGCGCAAGCACGGGCTCACCCCGATCTAGCGCTCGCGACCCAAGTCGAGTTGAATCGACGTTGTGTCGAACCACTTCACCGGCCTGAGTCTCGGCCCACCACTTGGCGATCAGCGACTCGACCTCTGCGACCTGTATGCCTTCGAATCTCCCGCTGATCCCACCCGGACCGTGTTGATCCTCAACGCGAACCCGCAGGCCGACTTCCTGCACCCGGACGCGATCTACCGGCTGGCCATCGACAACGATGGCGATCTGCGCAACGACATCGCATTCAGCTTCGTGTTCTCCGAGCCGAAGGACGGGCGTCAGACGGTCGACGTCTACCTCGCCATCGACGACGAGGCAGAGGAGCCCGAGGCTGTCGGGTCGAAGATCTTCGAAGCCGTCGAGGTGTCCTTCGGGAAGACTCCGAACATCGCCACGTCGGGCAGCTTCACGTTCTTCGCCGGTGCTCGCAGCGACGCCTTCTTCTTCGACTTCGACGGCATCAAGAACCTGTTCGACACGACCGGTGGCCGCAACTTCACCGCGCCTCACCTCGGTGCCGAATCACCTTGGACGGGTGTGGATTCGAACACCGAGGCCAATGTGTGCTCGATGGCCATCGAAATGCCGACGAGCGCACTCGGCGCCGCACCCGACATTCGGATCTGGGGCCGCTGCAGCGTCCGCCGCGATGGTGAGATGCTCCACGTCGACCGGGCCGGACACCCATCGGTGAGCAGCTTCTTCAACACCGACGACACCAAGGAGGAGTACAACGCCTCTGAACCTGTTCGCGACCGGGAACGCTGGATCGGCATGTTCATCCACTTGATGGGACACACCGGCGGCTACTCGCGGGAGGAGGCCATCGCGGCGATCGACCAGGAGGGCACTCTGCCCGACATGCTCACGTACAACCCGGCGAAACCTGCGAAGTATCCGAACGGTCGCGTATTCACCGACGACGTGATCGATTACCGGTTGGCGTTCCTGACGAAGGGCGACTGCCCGCCGAGTGGGCTGAGCCCGCATACCGACACGCTCGGGGAGTTTCCGTATCTCGGTACGCCACACTGACGTTCAGATCGCGGCGAGTTCGAGCCAGTCGTCGACTTCGAAGCGGTCGCCGCGCGCCACGATCGTCGCGCCGCCGCGGCCGGGGTAGTGCGCCGGGATCACCGCGGCGCGGGCGCGTGCCGCTTCGGTGAAGATCCGCTTGCGGCTCACGGCCGCGGCGTCGGCGTCGACGTCGAACACGCACGGATCGTGTGGCCGCGGGATCTGGATCGGGCAGTGCGTGAGATCGCCGACGAACACCGCGGGCTTGCCCGCGTCGAGCCACAGCACCGACGACCCCGGTGTGTGGCCGGGCGCGGGGCGCAGCCGCAGCGACTCGCTGAGCTCGAGGTCCTCAGACCACAACTCCGTCTGGTCGGCCACTGGAATCACGCTGTCGTCGAACACGATTCGGCTACCGTCGTCCCTACCCGGTCCGTCGGGGCCGAAGTACCGGTAGTCCGGCTCGGGCATCAGGTAACGCGCGTTGGGGAACGTCGGCACCCATGCGCCGTCGGCCAGCTTGGTGTTCCAACCGACGTGGTCGGTGTGTAGATGAGTGTTGACCACGACGTCGACGTCGCTCGGGTCGACGCCTGCGTCTTCGAACGCTGTGAGGAAGTCGGTGTCCAAGTGGGCGAGGCCAGGGATGTGCGGCCGGTCGCGGTCATTGCCGACGCCGGTGTCCACGACGACGATCAGCCCGTCGACCTCGATCACCCACGTCTGCATGGCGACTCGCCAGAGCTCCGTCTCGGGATCGAGGAACGTGGGGACCAGCAGGTCGGCGTTGTCGCGCCACGCCTCCGCGGGGGTCTGCGCGAAGAGTGCGGTTCCGATCTTCCACTGCCACTCCAGCACGCGGGTGACGATGGCGTTGCCCATCCTCACGCGGTTGCCCATGGGCTCGACCGTAACGCGTTCGCTACGGCTTGTAGCGGATGCGGCCCGGTGTCCATAGGCCGCTGCGCGTGGCGGTCCCGAGTTCGAGCGTGGCGGGTTGGGCGTCGACGATGGTGTCGAACCGTCGCAGCGAACCCCAGTCGCGACCCCAGTCGTGGTTGAGGTAGGCCGCCATCACGTTCTGCCGCAACAGCAGGTCGGTGATGCCGAGCAAGCCGCCGTTCTGACCGTCCTCCCACGTGTCGGTGTCGAGCCGCTTGGCGTTGTAGTCCGGCGTGATGCGGAACTTGGGGACCTCGGTGACGCCGTTGGTGTGCAGCATCGGCTGCTGGCACGGGAACGCCAGGCCCACCGCCCAGTCCATGAGCACGGGTTGGGTGGAGCCGACGTACTGCTGCACTGTGCGCAGTTCGGGCACCCGGGGTGGGGTGACGGCGATCCAGTCGCCGGGCGTCAGCGACAGGTCCTCGGCGATGACGCGAACCGCGGTGGCGTCGTTGGGAATCTGGCCGCGGTCGAACCGCAGGTTGCGCCATGACGGGATGGGGCCGAGGTCGTACGGGACGACGCGGCCGGCGGGCACGAAGCCGCCGTCGGGTCCCGGCCTGCCGTACTCGAGCTCGACGGTCTGACCTTCGGTGCGCCCGTTGAAGACGCTGTCACCGGTGATGCTGCCCGCGGCGGTGATCACCACCAGCGGATGCGCGGCGTCCGGCGCAGGCAGCTGATACCACGCCGACGCCAGCTTGCTCTGCTGCTGCGCGGGGCCGCCGACGTAGCTGCCCGCCATCGGCACCCGCTTCGGGTCGAGGCCGTAGGGCAGCGGCACGGTCGAGCCGTTCACGCCTGGTGAGGTGAGCTTCGCGGGGCCGTACCAGTCATAGTCGGTGCCCGACTTCGGCAGCGGCTCGCGCCGCGACTCTGCCGTGATGCGGTCGGGCATGCCGTTGGCGGTGAAGCCGACGGGGTCGACTCCGCCCAGCGGACCCAACGGGCCCCAGTCGCCCGGCGCCGGGGTGAGGAAGCCTGCGTTGGTGTCGGGTTCGACGAGGACGTCGTCGGCGAGACCGCAGCCGCCGGTGAGCGCAGCCAGGTTCGATTCGGCGTTGGAGTAGGTGCCCCACTGACGGACGATGCCCACCGCCATCGATCCGACGAAGACCACCACCATGAAGCCTGCGGTCAGCGGGATCGGTGCGGCCGTGACGAGGCGCGTCACCCGGCTCTCTTGCCTACCTCGGGCGAAGTGCAGCCAGAACGCCCATACCGCGGCAATCGCGAAGAGCGCGAAGAAGATCGTGCTGACGGTGACGCCACCGATCTTGGGCATGGCGTTGTTGAACGGAACACCGAAGCTCGACACGTACCACCAGCCGTTGGTGGTGGAGAAGCACAAGGCGAGCACGAACAGGACGGCCGCGGTGAATGCCATGCGGTTGCGCGCTGACCGCAGCACCACCGGCGACGCCAGCACCGTCGCCACTGCGGCCATGGCCGCGCCGACGGCGGCGAACAGTCCGAAGTGGTGCACCCATTTGGTCGGCGTGAACATGAGGAAGAACATGGTGCCGAAGATGATGCCCATCAGGCGCCACACCGGTCCGCGGGCGACGCCGGGAACTCGCCTGCGCCGCAACATGATGAACATCGACGCGAAGAGGCTCAGCGCGGTGATGAGGAATCCGAACCGCCGCGACAGCGACCCGTCGACCGTCGGCAGGATCAGGTAGTAGTAGCGCAGGTTCTCGGTCCACCACTCCTGGCTGGGACCGATCGCCGTACGAATCTTGGTGGCTTCCAACACCGTTGCAAGAGTCTGGTCCGCGAAAACCACCGTGAGGATGACCGTTCCGGCGGCCAGCAGCGGAAGCACCAGCGGCCACGTGCCGACGACGCGGTGGCGTCGCACCAGGATGCGCAACAACGGCCGTCCGCCTGCCAGCAGCGCGGCGACGGCGATCAGTCCCGTCGGCTGGATGCCGAGCGTGAACGCGGCGGTGGTAATCGCCAGCGCGGCCGGGGTGAGCCTGCCCGAGATGATGGCCCGCTCGATGAGCACGTAGGTGATCAGCGCGCCCGTCGCGATCTGACCCTCGGGACGGAGGCCGTTGTTGAATGGCATCCACGCGGCCAGCAGCACCAGTCCGGCCGCCCACAGCGCCGCCCTGCTGGACACCACGGCGGGCCCCAGCCGCGGCAGCACCTCGCGGGACAACAGCAGCCAACACACCAGCGCACAGACCAAGTCCGGCAAGCGCATCCAGATACTCGCGTCGCTGACGTGCGTCATCAGTGCGAGCAGGTTGTAGAACCAGCCGAACGGGTCCTCGGGACTGCCGAACCAGCGGAAGTAGTTCGACATGTAACCGGCCCGGTCGGCGACCCGCGCCATGGCGAGGATGTACCCGTCATCGCTGGAGTTGGCGCCGATGACGTGCCACACCAGGAATGAGCTCACGACCACGGCGTCGACGGTGGTGAGCGTGCGCCATCGTGACGGGATGAGCCGTTGCATGCGCCGACCGTCGAGCTGGTCGAGGCGCCACAATGCGACGAGCGCGATGATGGTGGCGATGATGGCCACCACCATCGCGGTGAGCTTGAGCACCGTCGGTGTCGTGCTGAATCTGGTGTCGATCGTCGCCGACAGTGAGAGTCCTTGCGGCGCAGCACCGGTGAGGCTGGTGAAGACGCCGACGACATTGGGCCGCAGGTTCGGATCGGCGAAACCGCTGCGCTCCTGCCCGCCGGCATCATTCCCCGAGTCGCTGCGCTCCTGCCCGCCGGCATCATTCCCCGAGAGCCCGACGAACGTTGCGAAGGTTCCCGCGTCGGTCGACGTGATCTCGATGCGCGAACAGCCTGGGGTGTTTCCGGTGCCGACCACCTTCGCGCGCGGCGCGGTACCCACCACCACGTTGCGGTCGGTGATGTCGACGCGGTCGGCGGTGACGTTGACGAACAGCGCGTTGAGCGAAGCCTGCTTGGCGTTGGGCGGCGCGGTACCGACGATCACCCCACCCGAGGGCGGCATCGACCGCACGACGTCACAGGGGACGGTGACGTGGACGTCGACCGGAGTCAGCGTGATGAGGGGCGCGGTGACGTTCGTCATCTGCCCGCCTTGTGGCCAGTTCAGCGTCGCCGTCGTCTGCACCACCGGCAGCAACGGCGTCAGCACCGAGAGCACGCAGCCGATGAGGCCGGCGATCATCGCCACCCAGCGAGCGGTCTTCACGTCGCTTCTCGTGACGGCGTCCGAGGTGCTCACCGTGGGTCCCCCACCAATGGTCATTGTGGGTTCCCAACCGGCAGCGCCCTGATCGGGCCGCGGCGCGTCCAGCCGAACACGGTTTCCGTGCCCTGATCCACGACGGCGTTCGGCGCATCGGCGGCGGAGACCACGCGGTCGTACCGCTCGATCGAGCCCCAGTCGCGGTACCAGTCATCGCGCAGGTACGTCGGGATGGTCGACGTCCGCAGCAGCGCCTGGATGAAGAGGAACGGGCCACCGTCGTCGGCGGACTGCCACTGGTTGGACGACACGACCACCTGTTTGTAGTTGGGCAGGATTCGGTACTCCGGCAGTTCTGCGATGCCGAGGTGCTCGGCGAACGGGCGTTGGCACGGGAAGTTCGCGGCGGTGGCGATGTCCATGAGCACCGGAGTCTGCGCACCGAGGAACTGTTGTGCGGTTACGAGTACCGGCACCCGCGGCGGCGTGAACGCGAACCACTGATCGTCGGAGAGGTTGGGGTCGTCGGCCACGATGCGGGCGACGTTGGCCTCCGGCGGTGCCCACGCCAGCGGGAAGCGCAGATTGCGCCACGCCCGCTGCGGTGTGACGGGGTCGATGGGCTGCACTTGGGCGAGCGCGGCGAACGTACCGTCCGGCCGCTGCACACCCCACTGCAACTTCACCGACTGGCCGTAGTTGAAGCCGCCCTCCTCGTCGTAGGACCAGATGGCGCCCGCGGCGGCGACGGACACGACCGGCCGCTCCGGCGTGCGAGGAGGCAACGCGTACCACGCCGAGGTGGCCTTGGCGGCGACGGTGTTCTCCTTGTAGCTGCCCATCACGGGCGTGCGCGCGGGATTGAGTCCGAACGGGAGGAACACGTTCGAACCGTTGACGCCGACGGGTCCGTAGCCGCCGCCGGTACCTGCCGAGAAGCCGACGCCGGCGTTCGGCTTGTTCGGTGAGCCGTCGGAGTTCACCGTGCCGGGATTGGCGGTGACGGGCTCTGGCGGGTCGAGGGAGTCGGACACCCCATTGGGGGTGAATCCGACGGGGTCGGTTCCACCGAGCGGTCCGTCGGGTCCGTAGCTCTGACCCGGAACTGGTTGCAGGAGACCGGCGTTGGTGTCGGGTTCGACGAGCACGTCGTCGGCCATCGCGCAGCTCGGAGAGGACGTCCCCGAGAACAACCCGGCGAGTGCGGAGACGTTGGCCTTGCCCGTGGTGTAGGCGGGGTAGCGGGCGGCTGCGCCCTTGGCCATGGATGCGACCTCGAGCACCACCATGATGGTGGCGACGGCGAGCAGTGGGGTGGATGCCAGCACGCGGTTGCGACGGGTGTTCGCGACCTCGACGTGCCCGGTGTAGTCCATCCGGAAGTGCAGCCAGCCGGCGAGCAGTCCGGTGATGATGGCCAGCCCCAAGAACATGCCGGTGACCGGGATGCTGGCGATCACCGGCTGCTTGTCGAACCAGGGCACGCCGTAGTTGCCGACGTAGAACCAGCCGTTGATGCCCGAGGTCGCCCATGCGAGCACGAACAACAGCGCGGTGACGTACAGCGCGAGGTTGCGTCGGCTGTGCAGCCCGACCCGCGAGAACGTGAATGCGGTGACTGCTCCGAGCGCACCGGCGAGCCCTGCGAAGGCGCCGAACTGCACGGCCCACTTGGTCGGGGTGAAGGTGAGTAGCAGCAGGCCGACGGCGGTGGTGCCGAGTAGCCGCCACACCGGTCCGCTGACCATTCCGGGCAGCCCGCCGCGACGCAGCAGGACCGCGAACATGCCGAACATGCACAGCAGCAGCACCAATACCGAGAAGCGCCGGGTCAGCGAGCCGTCGACGCTGTCTTCGACGGTCAGGAAGTAGTACCGCAGGAAGTCCTGGTACCAGGCGATGGTCGGACCGACGACGTACTTGATGCGGGCCGACTCGGCGACGGTCGCCAGGGTCTGGTCGCGGAAGACGATCACGAACAACAGCGATGCCGCGGCGGCGAAGGCGGCGATGGGTGCGAGGAACCCGTAGGTGTCCCGCTTGGCGCGGATCGTCTTGAGGACGGCTCGGGCGCCGACCAGCAGGGGGGCCAACGCGATCAGCCCCTGCGGTGCCAGTGTGAGGATGAAGGTGGCGACCGCGATCGCGACCGCGGCGGGCCACAGGCGGCGGGCGCCGATCGAGTATTCCACCAGCACCCAGGTCAGCAGGACGCCGAACGCGATGATCGGCTCCGGTCGCAATCCGTTGTTGAACGGCAGCCAGGCGGCGAGGAACACCGCGCCCGCGGTCCACGTAGCGACACGGTTCACCGCGACCCTGCGACCCACTCGCGGGATCACCCACCGGCTCAACAGCAGCCAGGTGGCGATTCCCGCGAGTGTGGCGGGCAGACGCATCCACACGCCGCTGGTGCTGACGGCGGCCAGGTGGGCGAGCACGCTCTGATACCAGTCGAACGGCGCCTCGGAGGCGCCGAAGTACCGGTAGTAGTTGGCGACGTAACCTGCCTGCCCGGACACCCGCGCCATCGTCAGGTTGTAGCCGTCGTCGGATGACGTCGCGCCGATGACGTGCCAGAGCAGCAGCGTGCCGACGACGGCGCCGTCGGCGAACCACGTCGCCAGGCCCACCCGCCAGAATCGCCGCCACCCGCCGCGCACCCGTCGGCCGCCGCGCCGGTCCAGCATCGCGAGCGCCACCATCGACGCCAGCGTGGCGAGCACGCCGAGCGTCATCAGCGCCGTCTTGAGCGGGGTCGGGGACGTGATGAACCGGGTGTCGACGTCGATGCGGGCGCCGAGCCCGGGCGTAGAACCGACCTTGAGCTCGGTGAACACGCCGGCGACCTGAGGCTTCTTCTCGATCGCCAACGTGCCGGTGGCGCCGGGAATCCCGACGAAGTCGGCACCGACGCCGCCGGCGTTGGCCCAGAGGTGCAGCGTGCTGCACGCGCCGGAGTCGACGGCTCGGCGTGGCGCGACCGTGGCGACCGTGTCACGGAATGCGACGACCACGGTGTCAGCAGTGGCGCGGACGAAGAGCCCGTTGCGGCTGGCGTCGATGCCGGCCGGCGGAATGGTCGAGAAGACGAGGCCGCCCGCCGCGGGCAGCGTGGCTACCGCACGACAGGGGATCGAGACGTCGAGCGCGCGCGGAGCGCCGGACACGAGGGGTGCGGTGACGTCGGCGACGAATCCGTCGGACCCGGTGCCTTGCGGCCACACGATGGTGGCCGTGGTCTGCTTGACCGGCAGCAGCGGCGTCAAGCCGCACAGCAGAAGGCCGACGATGCCCGCGACGATCGCGAGGAGTCGAGCAGTCCGTGCGGGCACGAGGGACAAGGGTAGGCGACGCGGATGTGACCATTGCGGCGCCACTCGGCGAGCGACCCTAACTCGGTCGCAGCGGTGCGGGACTCCATAATCCGCTGCGGGTTGCGGTGCCGACGTCGAGCCGGGCGGGCTGCGCGTTCGGGTACCACGGCGTCAGCCGCTGCAGCGCGCCCCAGTCGCGGAACCAGTCGTTCTTGAGGTAGGTCGGCATCGGCGACGCCCGCACCAACAGTTCCGTGATGCCGAGTGGCCCGCCGCCGAGGTAGTCCATCACCGGCGAGTTCGCTTCGGCGCCGAAGCGGTCGGGCAGGATCCGCCACTTGGGCACTTCGACGACCCCGTTCTGGTGGCCGAACGGACGCTGGCACGGGAACGCCAGTCCTACCAGCCAGTCGAGCAGGACGGGGTCCGTGGAGCCGACGACGTCCTGCAGGGTACGCAGCTCTGGAATCCGTGGCGGGGTCACCGCGATCCAGTGTTGTGGGGCCAGATCGTCGTCGCTTGCGACGAGTCGGACTTGGGTGGCGTCGGCCGGGATGGCTTCGAGCGGAACGCGCAGATTGCGCCAAGCGGGTGCGGAGCCGACGTCGCCGAACCCGATGTCGCCGCCTGGCTGGCCCTTGGCCGCTTGTTCGTCGGTGGCCCACTGCACGGTGACGTCGCCCGGGTCGAACCGTCCGGCTGCGGCGACGACGAGCAGTGGTTTGGACTGATCACCCTCGCTTCTTTCTGGCAGCCGGTACCACGTCGACCGCAGCACGGCGGGTTGCTGCGGTCCGGCCCGCCAGCTGCCCATCACCGGAACGCGGCGCGGGTCGAGGTTGTACGGAAGCCGGGCGCGGGAGCCGTTGATCCCGGCGGCAGCGGTCGTGCCGCCCTCGGTGCCGGGTTCGCTACCGGTCACCAACGAGCCGTCGGTGTCGGCGAAGTTGCCGCTGCCCTGAGGTTCCATCACGGGGTCGGCGGACACGTCGGCGGGAATGCCGTTGGGGTTGAAGCCTTGTGCGGTGACGGAACCGAGCGCGTCACCGACGGGAACGTTGTCCGCAGGCGCCAGCAGGCCCGCGTTGGGATCTTCTTCGACCATCACGTCGCTGGCCAGTCCGCACGTCCGTCCGGCGAGCGCCTCCAGATTCGACCGACCCACGGTCCAGCCGGGATACTGGCCGACCATCGCGACCGTCAACGAAGCGACCTCGAAAACGACGAGTACCCAGACGGCAATCGCCAACGGCGTCTGGGCTATTCGGCTCCAGCGCCGCGGATTGCTGGGTGGACTGTCGCCGCGCCCGGTGAAGTGCAGCCACGCCGCAAGCAGCAGCGCGAGCACGGACAAACCCAGAAGAATGGTGGTGAAGCCGAAGTGCCACTCGGGGAAGGCATTCGACCACGGAACGCCGAAGTTGGATACGTACCACCAGCCGTTCACGCTGGCGAACGACAGCGCCACCATGAACAGGACGGTGGCCGCGAAGATGGTGCGATTGCGCCGAGAGCGCATGGCGGCGGCGCTGACCGCCACGGCGGCCAGCGCCCCCAGTGACCCGGCGAGACCGGCGAACACGCCGAAGTGGTGCGTCCACTTGGTCGGCGTGAACATCATGGCCAGGAACGAGATGATGGTGATCCCGACGATGCGTCGGCTCGGACCTGTTGCGGTGCCGGGAATCCGCCCCTTGCGCAACGTCATCGCCACCGACACCGCGAGCGCCAACAGCAGCGTCAGCACGGCGAAGCGGCGCGCGATGGAACCGTCGGGGCTGGCCATGAAGAGGCGCTCGTAGCGGATGTGCTCGTCGAACCAGGCCAGGCTGGGGCCGACCGTCGCCTTGAACGTACTGGCCTGAATCTCGCTGGCCAGGGTCTGGTCGCGGAAGATCAGGATGATGGTGACGGTGCACGCGGCCAGGATCGGTGCGAGCAGCGCGAAGTATCCGAAACGCGAAACATGAGCGGCGACAATGGTCTTCAGCGGTCCGATCGCCACGAGGAGCGCGCCGACGGCGGCGATGCCCGTCGGTCCGGAGAATAGTGTCAACGCGCCGATGATTATCGCGATCGCGACGGGCAGTAGTCGGCTGGTCGCGACGCCGCGCTCGACCGAGCACCAGGTGAGCAGGATGCCCAGCGCGATGATCGGTTCGGGGCGAAGCCCGTTGTTCAGCGGCAGCCAGAACGCCAGGAACATGCCCGCTGCGGTCCACGCCGCCACGCGGTTGACCTTGACCGCGTGGCCCAGTCGCGGGATCACCTCGCGGCTGATCACCCACCAGCAGGCCAGCCCCATCAGCAAGGTGGGCAGCCGCACCCAGACGCTGGCCGTGCTCACGTGGGCCCACAGTGCGAGCAGGTCGTAGTACCAGCCGAAGGGCGCCTCGGGGGTGCCGAACCAGCGGTAGTAGTTGGCCATGTAGCCGGCGTGCTCGGAAACCCTGGCCATGGTGAGGATGTAGCCGTCGTCGGAGGTGTTGGCGCCGACGAAGTGCCACCACACCAGCAGGGCGGTCACCAACCCGTCCAGCGGTGACACCGACCACCACCGCGGGGGCAGGAAGCGTCGGTGCCGCATGCCGTCGGCGGTGTCGAGCACGTGCAGTGCGCCGAGTGCGAGCACCGTCAGCGCGACGCCGAAGATCATCACGATCGTCTTCAGGAGGGTGGGCGAGGTGCTGTAGCGAGAATCGATGGTGGCGGAGAGCTCCAGGCCGGGCGGTGCGGGGCCGGAAAGATCGGTGAAGACGCCGACGACCTGCGGCCGGAAGTCGTAACCGCTGCGTTCCCCGCGGCGCGGCTCGTCGGGATTGGCGGTGCCGTCCGGATCGGGATCTGCACTGAGCCCGACGAATTCGGCGGTGACCTTATCGGCGTGCGCGGTGAACGTCAGCCGCTGACATGCGGGACTCAGCACCGCCGCCAGCGGCGCACTCACCACCGGGGTGTTCCTGACGATGACGAGCAGGTCGGTCCCGACGCGCTCGATGAGCAGTCCGCGGTCGATGGCCTTTGGGGCCTGCTTGGGGACCGTCGACAGCAGCACGTTCGCAGGACCGGTCAACCCGGCGGCGGCGCGGCAGGGGATCGAGACGTTCAGCTCGGTCGGGACGTACCCGATGAGGGGTGCGTCGACGCTCTGCAGGACGCCGTTCTGTGGCCAGTTCAACTGAGCGGTGGTCTGTGTGACGGGCAGCAGGGGCGTGGCCACCGCGAGCACGGCGCCCAGTAGTCCGGCGACGATGGCGACGAGACGCGTGGTCCGGTGATTGGCTCCCGCGTCGGTCACGGGGCTAGATGTTAGTGGTCCTTATCGCCAGCACGAACGGGCCGACGTCCGAAACCGACCAGCGTGGGTCGTCGAACAGTGCCGAATCGAGCGTGACCTGATAGCGACGGACGTTGGGCTGGTTGGGGTAGACGTCCGACGCCAGCCGCAGGGTGTAGGTGTCGTTGGCGCCGTGACGCATGACGAAGACGGTGGGCGGGGCCCACGGCAGCGCGTCGAGTGCGGTGATGAGATGGTCCGGCTTGGTCAGCTTCGCCCAGCTCTCGATGGCCTTCGAGCGTTCCTTGAACTGCGCGAGCGGGTTGGCGTAATGCGAGGTCAGGCCCTGGAAACCGTAGTACGGGTAATAGGCCAGGAAGCTGTAGTCGGCGGTCAATACGACAGTCTCGTTGCGGGGCCGCCCGGTGGTCTCGCGGATCTTGGAATCGAGTTCGGCGTAGTACCGCTCTGCCCCGGGAGGGCGTCGGTCCGCCCGCTGTCCGTAGCCGTCGGTGTCCGTGTAGGCGACCGCGATGTCGGGCCGGAGCACGTCGGGGATGTCCTGGCTGAAGGTCATCGCGCCGATGGCCCCCACCGTGGCCGCCGCCGCGACGATGCGACGGGACTGAGTGCTGAAGCGTGCGGCGATTGCACGGGTGGCCTCGACGAACCCGAACGCCCCTGCGGCGCTCAGCAGCACGACGAGCGTCGGTTGCAACCGGAACGACAGCAGCGTGGTTCCCACCAGCGTCGTCACCATCGACAGCAGTGACCACAGGTAGACGGCGAGGACCGCCACCGCCAATGCCCCGGCCCGCGTGGACGTGCGTGCGTGGACCACCAGCCAGAGCGTCCCGACCATGCACAACGCGCCCAGCAGCGTGAAGCTCAGCATCGGGAAGGTCAGTTGTGCTCCGTCGATGGGCAGGTAGTGCTGCGCGGTGCCCGAGTCGGCGGGTGAACCCTTGGCCGCGGCCACCAGCCACGGGCCCCACCCGATGAGCCCGATCGCCGCGGCGATCACCCCGATGACCAACAGGCGAAGCAGTGGCGCCCAACTCCTGCGCGTCGCCGCCACCAGCAGCGCCATCAACGCCATCGTGAAGCCGGCGTACCCGAACAGAAGTGTGTAGAACAGCGCGGTGCCGCCGAGGAAGATCCCGACGCCGACGATGGCCGCCCACCCGCCGGCCCGCGCGCCACCCCGCAGGCCCGACCATGCCAGCACGAACACCGCAGGCAACAGGACGGTGATGATCGCGGCGTACGGCTCGGTGGGGGAGTATGCGAGCGTGACGGCCACGGTCGCGGTCGTCACGACCAGGGCTATCTCGAAGCGGATCATCGCCACCCACAGCACGAGCGCGATGGCGACGGCCGCCGTGATCGACACGATCGACCACGGTTTGAACATCTCCCATGCGGGTGTTCCGGTCAGCGCGGCGATTCGGCCGCCGATCCAGAACCAGCCCGGTGGGTAGAACGGCGGGAGTCCCAGGTACGTCATGTCGTGCGGTGCTGCGGTGTCGGTCAGCCGGGTGAGGTATTCGGTGCGGAACTGCTGGTCGACCGAGACGCCGAAGAGGTACAGCTTGGTGGCGCCCAGCGGCATGGCCAGGGTCACCACCGAGAATGCCGACAGGAACACCACGGCGATCGCCTTCGCCAGCCGCTGCCGCCCCCGTCGCCATACCAGACCTGAGGCGAAAAGTGCTGCGAGACAGCCGAACTGGCCGACAGTGGTCAGAGCGTGGAGCTGGTTCGACGAGTTGAACGCGGGCCATTCGACCCGCGAGATCGCCACCAGCGCTACGACCGAAACGACCACCGCGACGGCACCGGCGGCCAGCATCTGGCCGAAGACCACCCACGCCTGACGCATCGCGCCCACCGACTCACTTTCCCGGGTCGCTTCGCTCCTGCCCACCGACTCACTTTCCCGGGTCGCTTCGCTCCTGCCCACCGGCTCACTTTCCCGGGTCGCTTCGCTCCTGCCCACCGGAGGCGTCAGATCGGCAACTTGCGGAAGATCGGCCGCGGGACGTGTCGCAGCACCATCATCACGTACCGGAACGCCCCAGGCGCCCATACCAGTTCCTTGCCCTTGGCCGACGCGGTGACGGCAAGCTCCGCGACGTATTCCTTGTCGACGGTCATCGGCGCTTCCTTGACGTGCGCGCTCATCCGGGTACGGACCTGCCCGGGCCGAATGACCAGGACGCGAACCCCGAACTCGCGCAGGGCTTCTCCGAGCCCCAGGTAGAAGCCGTCGAGACCGGCCTTGGTGGAGCCGTAGACGAAGTTGGACCGCCGAACCCGCTCACCCGCCGCCGAGCTCATGGCGATGATCTGGCCGGAGCCTTGAGCCCGCATCTTCTCGCCGAGCAGCACGCCCACCGAAACTGCTGCGGTGTAGTTGATCTCGGCGATCTGCACGGCCTTGCGTTGGTTCTGCCAGAGCTCCTCGGCGTCGCCGAGCAGCCCGAAGGCCACGATCGCCACGTCGACGTCGCCACCTGCGAAGGCCTGATCCATCACCGCGGGATGGGTGTCGGTCTTGATCGCGTCGAAGTCGATGACCTCCACCGCTGCCGCGCCCGCGTTGCGCATCTGCGTGGCGGCGTCGTCACGGCCCGGATCGTCGGGCAGGCAGGCCAACACGACGCGCGCCTTTGCGTTGCGCAGGTAGCGCTCGCAGATCGCCAGCCCGATCTCGGACGTCCCTCCGAGCAGCAGGATGGTCTGTGGGTTCCCCACGGCATCAAAGACCACGAGCACACCTCATTTAGAGCAACTCCAAACGTCGGGCCATGTCCGAGGCGAACACGCCTTCGGGATCGACCTTGCGGCGCACCGAGATCCACTCGTCGATGCGTGGGTACATGGCGTGGAACATCTCGGCGGTGGTGCGATTGTCCTTGGCGGTGTAGAGCCGGCCACCGAACTCGAGCACTCGCTTGTCCAGTCCGTTCAGCAATTCGTTGAGCCCGGGCCGGATCGGGAAGTCGACGCATACATTCCAACCGGGGATGGGAAAGCTCAGCGGCGCTTGATTTCCGGGGCCGAAGAGCTTGAACACGTTGAGGAACGACACGTGGCCGCTGGCCTGAATGTCGACCAGGATCTTCTTGAACTCGTCCACCGCTTCGACGGGTACCACGAACTGGTACTGCCCGAATCCGTCCGACCCGTACGCCCGGTTCCACTCTCCGACCATGTCGAGCGGGTGATAGAACTGCGTCAGGTTCTGGACCTTGCCACGGTACGTCTTGCCCATTCGGTACCAAAGTTCGGTCATCGGGCCGAAGGTGAACTTGTTGGCCAGGCCGTTGGGAAAGATGTCGGGCGCCGTAAAGAATTGTGGCGCATCGAATTTCAGCGGGGCCTTGGCAAGCTTGTCTGGGAGCTGGTCGACGGTGGCCAACGAGCCGCGGGAGATGACCGCGCGCCCGAGCTTCGGTGGCGGGCTCATCGCGTCGAACCAGCCGGACGAGTACGTGTAGTTCGATTCGGTTCCGTCGCTGTGGAATGCGATGGTCTCGTCGAGGCCGGCGGTGACGTCTCCGTCGGCGATGAAGTACGCCGTCTCCGTCGGGGTCATCGCGATCGTGGCGCGAAGGATGATGCCCGTCAGCCCGTTGCCGCCGACGGTCGCCCAGAAGAGTTCGGACTCCTCGCCCGCGGGCGTCAGCGTGCGCACCTGACCGGAGGCGGTGAGCAGCTCCATGGACAGCACGTGGTTGCCGAAGCTACCGGCGCTGTGGTGGTTCTTGCCGTGGATGTCGCAGGCGATGGCGCCACCGACGGTGACCTGTCGGGTGCCCGGCAGGACCGGCACCCACAGGCCGAGCGGCAGCGCGGCGCGCATGAGTTGGTCGAGGTTCACGCCCGCGTCGACGTCGACGACGTGGGAGTCGCGGTCCATCGAATGGATCTTGTTCAGCGCCGACATGTCGATGACGAGGCCGCCGCCGTTCTGCGCGTTGTCGCCGTAGGACCGGCCCAGGCCCCGCGCGATCACGCCGCGCGAACCGGCCTTTGCGACGGCGTCGACGATGTCGCCGGGGTCGGGGGTAGACAGCACCGTCGCGACGGTCGGTGCGGTCCGCGCCCAACCCATCAGACGCTTGGTGGTCACGGTTGACATCGTGACGAGGGTACCGCCTGACCCAGCCAGTTCAGCTGAGCCGGAAGATGACTGCCCGCTGAACGACGAAGTTGATGACGGTGGCGGTGCCCTGGGCGATGACGAACGCCACCACGACGGCGGTGGCGGTGTAGTGCAGGAGATGCAGGAACAGGTGATTGAGGCCGACCTGGACCACGAAGGTGAGCGCATACAGCACGCACACGGCGACGAATCGTGCCTTGCTCGGCGGAGCCTGGAACGTCCACCTGCGGTTGATCAGATAGGCAGTGGTGGTGCCGGCGATGAAGCTGATGATCTTGGACAGATCGGGGTTGAGGCCGATCCCCTTGTACAGGAGCACGTAGAGCCCGAAGTCGACGATCGCGGACAGGCCGCCGGTGACGACGAACCGCCAGGCCTGCGTGGTCAGGGTCAGATTGGGCGACATCGGAGGTTCGGCCACGTGGGCAGCTTAGTCAGCGCTCGGTTGGGCGCTCGACGCGCTGACCGCGGCCGCGATTCCCACCAGAACGCCGACGATCACCAGGGGCCACACAGCGACGGCGGCGAACCGTGCGTTGACCACCGGAAGCAGGACCACCGTGGCCAGCGCGCTGGGCACGAGAATCCTGGACCACCAGATGGGCACGCTGTCGCCGGGGATGCGGGCGCTGGCTTCCACCACCACCGCATAGGTCACGAGGAGGAGGAATTCGCCGACGTAGTCCGTCACCTGATCGATGCCCGCCCAGTCGCGGCAGCGCGCAAAGATCAGCACCGCCATGAGTCCGAGCAGGAACGCCAGCGCCACTTCGGGACCGACGCGAGTGTCCAGCCCTTCGAGAAGCCGCACGATCGCCCACATCAATGCGAGCACGATTGCGATGGCCAGGCACATGGCACCGACCGCCAACGAGATGATGCCCGCCTCGGGGAACATCTGGTAGACGACGAAGGCGAATTGACTACCACTGAGCCGCAGATCACCGCCGCCGCCGACGTGGTCGGCGTACCAGACCAGAAGTGCGACCAGCGTCGCCGCGCCGACGGCGAGGCCCATGGGTCGCCCCAGCGAACGGACTTCACGGCTGCGTGTCGTGACGACGTCGAACCCGACCAGGCCCAACGCCAGCACCGCCAGCGCACTGCACATGGCGAATCCCGACGGCAGGTTCTCCTCGCTGACGACGACGTGAGCCGTGCCCGAGTACGTGCGCGCGATGACGGCGAGCGCGAGATAGAAGTAGACCAGCAGCCCGACCGCGGCCAGCACGGCGGCAAGGCTTGCGACGACGCGTCCCGGCAGCGAGAACGCGAGCAATGTGATCAATACGAGTGCCGACACCGCGTACATCGGCCACAGCCACGTGCCGGACAGCGCCGAGGGGTCGTCGATGACGTACGAGGTCAGGTGCACGCCGACCGTCTGCGCCCCGAGCGCCGCAAGGACGGCGTAGCCGATCGTTTGCAGCGTGGCCGTGAACGCGCCTGCCCGACGCCCGAGGGTGGCGGCCACCAGGTCGGCGACGTTCGCCGCTTCGGGCGCCACCAACCTCAGGCGAATCAGGGCGTGGATGACAGGAGCGAGAATGAGCGCCCCGAGCAGTGTCCCGAGCCCGCCGAACACCGCCGACGAGACCACCGCGAGCGACGGTCCAGTCGCCTGCCAGCCCGACAGCAGGGCGGGGGATTCCTCACCGGACTCGGACGTCACCCGCTTCTTCGGCACGTTGTCAGAGTGTGCCAGTTTCTGGTGGTTCCGCTAGGTCGACCGCGCGGCCCAGAGCCACTGGGCCACATCCGTCAAGCAGATCATCCGTCAAGCAGATCAGGAGAAGGGGGTCGGAATTCCGCATGAGCAGCGGTGTGGACACCGTCGTCCGAACCACATGACCGTCGGAGTGATTCCAACTGACGACGGATTCGGCGGCCTGCAATGTGGCGAGACAGTCGCGAGCGTTCGGAATGCGCGACCAGTAGGTCGGGCAGGTGCCGTCCTGGTCATGGTGTTGGCGTCGACGAAGTCGAGCATCGCCGACCACTCCGACCCCGAGCACGCCGACGGGGAGCCGATCGAGCAGCAGAAGTGCCGGGAGGTTGCGGAGGTACTCCGATGGTTCGGTGGGCGGCCTCGTTCCCCGGCGTTCCTCCATTGGTCCAACTCCCTCGCTGCGGTACCTGAGCCGTCGCCGAGACGTCGTCAGCTAGGAGTGGCGCCGCTGTCCGGTACGGCTTCGCTGGAGCGCTCGATGACCTCGCGCGCGACGTCGCTGAGGTGGCGATTGGTGTTGCGCGCCATGGTCCGCAAATGGACGAAGGCCTGCTCCATGTCGAGGCCCTGACGCTCGGCCAGCACGCCCTTGGCCTGTTCGATCACGATCCTGCTGTTGAGCGCGGTCTGCAGCTGGCTGTTGACGAGGACCCCGCGCGTGAGCACACGTTGGTGCAGGATCCCGATGGTCGCCACGTCGGCGAGCGCTTGAGCCACTAGAAGGTCGGACTCGCCCATCATGACGGGTTGCGTGCGGAACAGGTTTAGCGCGCCGATGCGCTCGGTGCGGAGCCGCAGGGGAATGGCGTACACCGCGCCGAAGCCCTCGGCGCTGGCGCGGGCCGCGAACTCAGGCCACTGCGTATTCTCGGAACGCAGATCTTCGACGAGCACTTGTTGACCGGTGCGGTAGGCCTGCAGGCACGGACCGGCGTCGGACTGGATCTGGAGCAGATCGAGCAGTCGGGTCTGTTCGCTGGTCGCGGCGAGCACCTGCAGTCCACCGCGCAGGTCGTCGAGCAAGAGACCCGCGGCGTCCGCATCGAGCAATGCAACGCAGTTCTCCACCAGCTGCTGAGCGAACTCGACCATGTCGTAGTCGTCGACGAGTGTGTCCGCCAACGCTACGAACGCCTGTACCAGCGGGCGCTCCCGACCGTCCATCGAACTCTCCTCCTCGTCATCCATCGTCATCCTTCAGGCAATCCCGGTCAACGCTCATCGGGGTCGAAGCGCAGTCGACGCTCGATCACGTCGCGGGCCACGTCGGTTAGCGGTCGCTCGTGGGTGAATGCGTAGGCCCGCAGGCGCAGATACGCGTCAGCGGGGGCCACCGACAGCTGGGCCACCACCATTCCGGTGGCCTGATGAACTTCGCGCGACGTCGGCGACGGAGTCCACCACACGTCCGACGCGCCGACGTCCGCGTGTGTAGGAGTGCGGGAGAGCAGCACCATGGTGACGATGTCGGCGACGGCCAGCATGGCCGTCATGTCTTGGGGCCGTATAGGTTTCGGCTCGACGCGGTAGAGGTCCAGCACTCCGACGGCGATCGCCCCGATCTGCAGCGGGAACGCGAACATCGCCCCGCGGGCGTCGTGGTCCAGTGCCGTGCTGAAACCGGGCCACCGGTCGAACTGCGCGGCCAGGTCGTCGACCAGTATGGGACCGCCGCGCCGCAGCGCGTCGACGGCGGGCCCTTCCCCCGTGATCGACTGCTGTGCCTCGATGCGGGCCGCGGTTTCGTCCGTGGCGCTCAACGGTTCCCACGTCGTCGCGGCGACGCTGATCGTGATCGCCGCCCGGTCGACGGGCAATACCTCGACGCATGCCAGGCAGAGTTGTCGCGGGCCGAGCGCCCCGTCTGGGTACCTCGCAAGTGCGGTCATGAACCTGCTCGACGGCGACGTCATCTGACGCCACGAGTCCCGCGCACGGCTCGCACCCTGACCATCGACATCACTCGCCCTCGATCGGTGAGCACGACGCGGCACGGTCCGGACGTGGTGCTGCCGTGCAGTATCCCACTCGTAGTGGCCGTGTCAGGCACGCGGACCCACTCGCGTCGAGCGCGCCGCACAGGGCATCCGGGCGGCACAGAGGCGCCCTAGTGACACCGACTTGGGGCCCGGACCGGATGGGTGGGCGGTCGAGGCTAAGTTTCGAGCAGATCGACGCCAGGCCGCATGGGCGGGATGCGGCGTGCGGCCGCCGGGGTAGGTGGATCCCCTGTCGGAAGAAGATAGGAAACACGATGAGTACCATCCGACAATCGAGCAGGCCGTATAGATCTGTACCCGCCGCTAGAACCTGGCATCGGTGTTTTAGATGGCAATCGGCAGCGGTCCCGATTTCATCGGTAATATCGCACATTCATAAGGTGTCCGTGAGCGCGAATTAGTTACAAATAACCGTGTATGGCGTGGTGGCGCTTACCTCTCAGTTCATGTGCTTGCATCATCGAATATTTCTACGAGCTCTACTCGGTGTCTTTTCGAGACCGTCCCAATCGCCGCGCAAGCCGGGGTTCAGAACGTCCGATAGTCCTGTGCTGGCCGTGCCATGGGACGGGGCGGCAGCACCATCAAATATTTCATCGCGCGACAAAATTTCGACCTCCATTAGTTTAATTCTGACTCGCCCGTTTGTCTGGTGCGCCGGAATCATCGCCTCAAAATGTCCAACCAGCCCTGACATCCCAGCAAAGATTGAACGAGGTGTCCCCCGGGGCCGGCGCCAAGATGCCGCCGAGAACGCCGCTCCCGTCGGCCAGGTCCGTAAGGGTGGTGACCTGGAGAGATGGACACCGCAGTCTCCGCAGCAGTACCACCCGTAACGCCTTGGCCCCAGAAATCCGGCGCCTTCTAGTCGAAGTGAGGTCCCCACTTCGGTCGGCGCGAAGTCCCGACCCCGGACTACATCAACAGCCGTAAAGTGTACTTAGCCAGGCTTTATTTGATCAACAGACGCGTTCGCACTCGAGATAAAAGATCCTGTCAGCAAATAAGGTTAGTTTCCGTACTAATTGCACGATCATCAATCTGCTGAAGGCGTCGCAGTCAACATCCGGCTTCAGTATTATGCCCACCGCCGATATGTCGGGTCCGCTCGCGGGTTACTCCGAAGCTCAATTCGCGGCCGCATTCGCTCCCTATCTAACGTCACCGGGCGCCTACCGCCTGAAGGACGGGCGTGTCGTTCTCGGAGCCTTCTATGCCGAGGGTCAGTCCCCCAAATGGTGGAACAACACTCTCGGCACTCTTCGAAACGTTTATCAGGTGAACGTTGCTTTTGTACCAACTTTCCTAAACGCCTCGGCGAACATGGATTCGTTCGCGCCCTTCAGCTACGGATTCGGCAACTGGGGTGACCGCTATCCGGGGGCCACAGACCCGACGTCGACCGCCACCGGGTTGCCGGTCGATCTCACTAAGCGCGCGCACGCCCTCGGCAAGATTTGGATGCAACCCGTTGCGTTCCAAGACAACCGACCGCGGTCGGGGCTCTATGTGGAGTCGCAGAACTCCACGACCAACTCGAATAATTGGCAGGTCGCCACCAACGAAGGCGCGGAGTGGGTGCAACTCGTCACGTGGAACGACTACGCGGAGATGACAGCCATGGCGCCATCGGTCAAGCACGGATGGCGGCTCCTCGACATGCAGGCGTACTCCATTGCGCAGTTCAAGTACGGCACGAAACCAACGGTGGTGCGAGACGCGCTGTACGTCTCGCACCGCTCGCAACCCGCCGCCGCGAACCCCAAGTATCCGGAAGCCGCGCCGATGCGGGTGTGGCCCGGCACACCCCCACCGGTTGACAACGTTGAGGTGGTCGCGTTCGCGACGGCACCCGCGACGATCGTGGCCACCATTGGGGGAGTCACGTCCACCTGCCAGGTCGGCGCCGGGCGGAGCACGTGCACGTTCCCTCTGCGAACCGGTGACGTCGTCGTCGGCATGCAGCGGAATGGCACGTGGCAGACGATCGTGCAATCTCCGTATGCCGTGACCAATACGCCGACCGTGCAAGACCTGCAATACAACATCGCCGGTGGGCTCCGCTGAGTGCCCGCGTGATCGGGCAGGTCCGTGGAGGCCGTGTCAGGCACGTGGCCTAGCCAGGCCGCTGGCTTCGAGCACCGCGCACAAGGCTTCCACCGCGGCATTGAACGCGTGATCGGCCGGTCCACCGAAGTTGACCACCAAACCGTCCGCCTCGGGTATGTCGGCACCGGCCAGCGGATGGCGCAGCAGTGACAGCCCGGACAGCGCGATGCCGGCCTCGCCTGCCCGTCGTAGCACCTCGTGTTCGGTGCCGTCGGGCAGCAGCAGGAGCAGGTGCAGGCCGGCGGACATACCGCTGACGCCGATGTCGAATCCCGCTAAGCGCCTTACCAATTCGTCGCGGCGCCGTCGGTAGGCGATGCGCATGCGGCGGATGTGCTTGTCGTACTGACCGACGGCTGATGAAGTCCGCCATGATCAGTTGGTCGATGGCGTTGACGTAGAACTGCTGACCGCCCGCCGCGGCGATCATGGGTTCGACGAGGTCGTCCGGCAGTGCCATCCAGCCCAGCCGGAGCGCGGGGGACAGGCTCTTGCTGGCCGATCCGAGGTACGCGACTCGCTGCGGATCGAGGCCCTGCACGGCACCGACGGGCTGGCGGTCGTAGCGGAACTCACCGTCGTAGTCGTCCTCCAACAGGTACCGGCCAGTGCGGCGGGCCCAGTCGATCACCGCGTGTCCGGCGCGCCGCGTGCAGGGGGACGCCGTGCGGGAAGAAATGGGCGGGCGTCAGCAGCACCGCCGCGGCGTCCACGCGATCGAGTTCGTCGACCTTGGCGCCGTGCTCGTCGAAGCCGATCGGGATGGTGTCCACGCCCATCGCGGCAATGGCCTCGCGAAAGATGAACAGCCCGTAGCCCTCCACCGCGATCGGTCCTTGGCCCGCGAACACGCGGGCCAGCAGTTCGACTGCGTTGCGGGTGCCCGCGCAGATGACGATGGTGTCGGGGGACGTGCGGACACCCCTTGCGCGCCCGAGGTATTCGGCCAGTGCGACGCGCAGTTCGGGGCGACCGCGTGGATCGCCTGGCCGCAGCGCGTCGTTTGGCGCCGCCGTCAACGCGCGGCGCGCCGAGGCCAGCCAGGCGTTGCGCGGGAAGGCCGACACGTCCGGGGAGCCGGGCATCAGGTGGTGGGTGGGCTGGCCCGGAGTTCCGCGGGGTCGGCTCGGTGAACGGATGTCGCGCGTGTTGACCACCCAGGTGCCCGCCCCTTGCCGGGAGGCCAGCCACCCCTCGGCCACCAGATCGGCGTAGGCCTCGGACACGGTATTGCGGGCCAATCCCAGGTCGGTGGCCAGTTGCCGAGACGGCGGCAAGACGGCGCCAGTGGTCAGTTGTCCGGATCGGATCGCCTGACGTAGCGCGTTGACCAGCAGGTCCTTGGCCCCGCGGGTGCCCGGTCGGATGGCGTGCTGCAAGTTCAGGTGCAGGTCGCGGCTCCCAGAATTGGCCCATGAAACCACCTTCGAATTGAACCATGAAGGCGGGTATTTTGTCGCTACGTTGGTGACGTGACCCAAACACTGGAAACCAAGAACGCCGTCGAGCGCATCAAGATCTACAAGGTCTCGCCCGAGCTATACGACGCGATGATGACGCTCAGCACCGCTAGCGCCAAGGACGTGGACGTGACGATCGGCGAGTTGATCAAGATCCGCGCCTCACAGATCAATCACTGCGCATTCTGCCTCGACATGCACACCGCCGACGCCCGCAAGCACGGCGAAACCGAGCAGCGGCTTGCACTCGTCGCCGCCTGGCAGGAGGCCGGAGACCTGTTCACCGAGCGGGAACGCGCCGCGCTTCTGCTCACCGAGGCGATCACCGAATTGCACCACGGCCACGTCCCCGACGAGATCTACGCCCAAGCTGCGGAGGTGTTTTCCGACCGGGAACTCGGCCAATTGATTGCGATGGCCGTCACCATCAATGCATGGAACCGCATCAACGTGGCGACCCGGTTGCCGGCACCGCGGCGCTGATCACCATCGACGGTGACGTCGTCACGAAGCTGCACCGACCGGGCACCGATCCGCAGGCATTGAGTTCACGCCTGCGGGTTGCGGCCCGGTCGGCCTGTTTGTTGGCTCCGCTGACGCTCGATCCCGTGCCCTTTGGCGAGCGTTGGCGGACGCGGTGGCCGCGAGTCGACGTGGTGGCGCCCGACCCCGCCGCCCTCCCGTGGGGCGACGCGGGCCGGCTCCTGGGGCGTCTGCACTGCGAGCCGACGGACGGCTTCGCGCTTCCGCACGGAGGTCCGTCCCGATTGGCCCGCGCACTGGCGCGGCTGGGCCGCGGACCCGACGCCGATGTGATCCGGCGGGCCGCCACAGGTATCAGGCTGCCGACCGTGGCGCGCCCAGTCACGTTGGTACACGGCGACTTTCACCTGGGCCAGCTGGGGCGACGCGACGGCACCTTCGTGTTGATCGACGTCGACGACCTCGGCGTGGGCGACCCGGCAGTCGACTTGGCTCGGCCCGCCGGATTCTGGGCCGCGGGGCTGATACCCGACGCCGAATGGCACGCCTTCCTCAACGGCTATCGGGAGGCCGACGGTCCCGCGGTGCCTGCGGGTGGCCCTTGGCCCGGGCTCGAGCCGTTCGCCCGTTTGGCCGTCGTCGCTGCGGCCGCGAACCAGCCTGACGAGCTACTGGTCGCAGCCTGCGCGCGGATGATCTAGCTCGAGAAGAACAGTCGGCCGAAGCCAGGCTTGCGGTAGTGCTTGCCGCCGCGGTGGCCCCACTCCGGTCCGTAGCCGTAACCCGGCTGCTGTACGTAGCCCGATTGCGGCGGCGGCGCCGCGGCGTAGCGATTCTCCATCTGCGTCAGGGACTCGAGCTCGCCGAAGTCCAGGAAAATCCCGCGGCAGGTATCGCACTGCTCCAGGTGGACGCCGTTGCGTTCATAGGTCTTCATGAGCCCGGCGCACTTCGGGCACAGCAACGTGTTGCCCGCACCAGGCGTCGGCGGAGGCGTTGGCGGTTGAGTTTTGTGAGGAACAAGTCATGGTCCGCCGCACGGACAACCAGGGGCTTGACTCATGCCGTCATGCGAAATGCCAGACTGGCGTGGACACCCCTTAGGAACCGTCGGTGTGGCCGCCAGGCGAAGTGACGCCTGGGGAACTTCCTACCGAAGACGCTTCTGGCGACGAGGTTCCCGCGGTCGTGGCCACATCGCCGGCAGCCGCGGTCTGCGTGATCGGCGCGTCTGCATCGCCCGAATGCTGCGGTCCGCGGATCTTTTGGCCGTACACCCCGAGCGGACCGCGCACCACCGGGCGCGGCGTCTCGTGCCGACCGGCACGCTTCCACGGCTTGGATGTCGAACCGGTCGTCGTTGTGGTCTGGTCGGTTTGGGTGGCCTGCTGCTCCGTTACCGTCTGGTCGGTTTGGGTTACCTGCTGCCTTGTTGCGGTCTGGTCGGAGACGTCCGCTGTTGTGGTTTCGGCCGCCCCCGCGGGTCTGCTCAGCGGCGCCGGTGCGCCGATGATGGCCGCGGCGTTGGTGATTCCCTCGCCGAGGGCGTTGACGAGATCGCCGGCCACCGTCACCGGGTTCAGCCGCGGGATCAGCCGCGCCGGGGTGGGATCCCACGGCGAGATGGTGCGGTCATAGCCCAGTTCCACGATCTCCCGGAAGAACGGCTCGACCACGTCGATCAACGACTCGGGCACCCCCAGGGTGCGCAGCGGACCGAACAACGGGAGGTCCTCGGTTTCGAAGAAGTAGTAGTTCGGTGTCACCGTACTTGCCCTGGTATGCCGGGGACGTCTTCCTCGGGTCGGTGGGCAGGCTGACGTCGAAGCCGTTCAAGTGCACGTAGAAGAAGCCCAAAACCGCGTTCAAGAGGGAGATGACATTGAGCGGATACAGCGGGAAATCGGCCACTCCGTCGTATTGCCGGGTGACGACGACCGTGTCGAACTGGGTGTCGGTCGGCTCGGGGCCGTTAAACGTCCAGTTGAGGATCGGGATGTAGAGGCCCGGGAACCGGGCCTCAAGGCCGCCGTTGGGCAGATTGCCGTCACCGCCCAGCACGAAGTCGATGTCGGGGGCTTTGGTTCCCGCCGGGTACTGCTCGGCGAGCCTTTGCTTCTCCAGGTTCGCGACTGGTCTGCAGCCCTGCGAGTAGCCGTAGATCACCAGACCGTCGTTGCCGTGCTTGGCCATCGCCCGTCTCCAGATCGGCGACCCCGGCTCTGACGCGACTGATCGTAAGTGAGGTCGAAGAGCCCCGAGAGTTTCCACCACGGCTCGTCCGGCCACGCTGCGCCGCCAGGCCCGCACAGGCTCGGGGCTCCGACCGCAGCGCAGCCGAGGCGGATGAGCCCCGTGAGGGGCCACCCCTCTTCAGGCGTAGTCACCGCGACGTACTCGAGCTGCTGGCCCGGATGTGTCGGCGCGATGAACTGGTTCTTGACAGCGTCGATGTAGGCGTCGTCGGGCGTCGGGAGGCTGGTAAAGCCCATGATCAAGGCGCACGTTACGTCGGTGCGCGTACACGGCGGTGCGGTCGAGGCCGACAGCTTCACGACCGGCGACACCGTCGATACCGGCGCGACCGTGGCCACCACGACCAGCACTGAGACGCTGATCGACACCGTCATCCGCGCGGCGACTGCCCAGGCGCCGACCTTGCCGTACCTCATCGTCGTCCCCCTCCTCCAGGGCGCGCCCCTGCTTGACGCCCGATGAGTCGCTCGGAGCTAACTTCAGCAAGCTCCACGCCGAAGCGTACGCGCGCGTTCATCTCCAACAATTCGTATTTGGCACATTTCTCTAGCAAAGTGTTTTGCGTGGCAAGGCAGGCACATCTCAAATCGCACCTCGAAATTTGCGTCGCCGTCAGTAAGTGGGCAGGTACAGGCAGGTCGGACGCAGCACCCAGCCGCATGAGCGGGTCCTCATAGCCGTCGCGCGCGTCGATTTCGGTGAACCCCGGTAGTCAGGGTCACCGGCCAGGAACCATCACTGCGAGCAGTCGGGCTGAGGAGTACGTACTACGTCACACCCAGTACGGCACGCGTGCGCGGTACTGCCGCATGGCGAATGCGGTGACGATCCATCCGACGATCGTCAGCACGATCACCACGATCCAGTGCCGAGGTTCCTGATCGGCACCCAGCAGCGGGGCCCGCACGATGTCGACGTAGTGAAGCAGCGGGTTGAACTCGATGATCTTCGCCCACCCTCCGGCGCCTTGTTGCCGTAGCGTCTCGTCGTTCCAGATGATCGGGGTCATGTAGAAGAGCAGCTGGACCAGGCTGAACAGAAGCGGGCTGATGTCCCGGTAACGGGTCGCCAGGATGCCGAAGCACAGCGCCACCCAGATGCAGTTCAACACGATCAGGGCAAGCGCCGGAATGAAGGACAGATCGGTCCACGTCCACGGCTTGGGGAAGATGATCGCGATGACGACGAAGATGATGATGTTGTGGGCGAACAGCAGCACCTGTCGCCACACCAGCCGGTACACGTGCACGGATAGTGGCGTCGGAAGCTGTTTGATCAGACCCTCATTCGCGACGAAGACGTCGGCGCCCTCGAGAATGGCGGCGTTGATGAGGTTCCAGATGATCAACCCGAGCGTCACGTAGGGCAGGTGCTCGGCGAGCTCCAGGTGAAACAGCTTGGAGTACAAGCCCCCCAGCGCGACGGCCATGGTGCCGGTGGCGATGGTGATCCAGATCGGGCCGAGCACGGAGCGGCGGTATCGCTGTTTGATGTCCTGCCAGCCCAGGTGCAGCCACAGCTCGCGGCGCTTGAATCCGGCGGTCAGGTCGCCCCAGGCCCGGCCGAATGTCCTCGACTGCGCCGCAGCGTCGATGAAGGTCACGGGAGCTCCTGCCTGCCGAACTTCTCGTCCCGGCCGAGTCGGCGCAGTCGGAACCACTCCAGTAGTCCCGCGGGGTCGCGTCGGCTCACCAGGAAGAACCACCCGAACCGCAGCCACTCCTGCGGGACGAGCCTGCGTAGGCCGCGTTGCGCCTGGAGGTAGCCGCGGTTGCGGTAGGTGAAGTAGCGCTTGGTCGCGTCGTCGGGATACTGCGTGTGCATGCGTCCGCCGAGAATCGGCTTGAACTCGTCGGACCCCTGAGGGTGCAGGTAGACCGCGTCCAGACAGGTTCCGAACGGCAGCCCCGAACGCACCAGGCGGCGGTGTAGTTCCACCTCGTCGCCGCGGATGAACAGCCGGAGGTCGGGCACGCCGACTGCCTCCAGCGCCGAAGCCCGGAACAAGGCACCGTTGAACAGCGATGCGATGCCTGGCAGCAGGTCGGTTACACCGTCGACGCGCAGTTCAGCCACCCGGCGCCGCCACACCAGCCCACGCCGCAACGGGAACGCCAGCCGGGCGGGTTCGTCGAGATCGCAAACCATGGGCGAGACCTCTGCCAGGGAATGTCTTGCCGCACATGCCAACAACGTCTCGAGCACCGTGGAGTCGGCGGGCCTGCCGTCGTCGTCGGCCAACCACACCCAGTCCGCACCGGCGGCGAGCGCCTGCAGCATGCCGAGCGCGAACCCGCCGGCGCCGCCGAGGTTGCGCCGGGATCCGACGTAAGCACTCGGAACAGGTTGTCCTGCAACGAGTTCGCGTACCCGCGGGTCATCGTCGTTGTCGACCACGACGAGGTGATCGGGCGCTCGGGTCTGATCCGACACCGCCTTCAGCGACGTAGCCAGTTGGTCCACTCGCCGATGGGTGACGACGACGGCGATCACGCGTTCAGTCATGGGAGCCTTCGCGCGAGAGTTCATCGGCGCGTCCGTCTTCCTCGAGCACCTCGCGCACGTGGCGGGCGGCGTCGTCGCCCTCATACGCGCGCACCACATCCTCGATGCCACCGGTCATCTTGATGGTGCCGTGGTCGATCCACATCGCGGTCTTGCACAGGCGGGCGAGGAATTCGTTTGAGTGGCTTGCGAATACGAGAATGCCAGAGCGCGCCACCAGGCTCTGTAGCCGCGAACGGGCTTTCTTGAGGAAATCGGCGTCGACGGCTCCGATGCCTTCGTCGAGCAGCAGGATCTCCGGGTCGATGCTCGTCACGACGCCCATCGCGAGCCGCACCCGCATACCGGTGGAGTATGTCCGCAGCGGCATCGACAAGTAGTCGCCGAGCTCCGTGAATTCGGCGATCTCGTCAACCTTCGCCGCCATCTGCTTGCGGGTCTGACCGAGGAACAGCCCGCGGATAATGATGTTCTCGTAGCCGGAGATCTCGGGGTCCATGCCGACGCCGAGGTCGAACACCGGGGCGACCCGGCCGCGGACGGTCGCCGACCCGCGGGTCGGTTCGTAGATGCCCGACAGCAGCCGCAGCAGGGTCGACTTGCCCGCGCCATTGTGCCCGACCAACCCGACCCGGTCGCCCATCTCAAGCGACATGGTGATGTCGCGCAGCGCCTCGATGACGACGACGTTGGAATCGTTGCGACCGATGGTGCCGCCGGCCTTGCCGAGGAACGCCTTCTTGAGCGAACGCGACTTGGCGTCGAAGATCGGGAACTCGACCCACGCGTTGTGGGTGGAGATGGATGGGTGAGACGACTCGCTGACCACTGCTACAGGTACTGACCGGTCCCGTGTTGCGTCGGTCCGCGTCCGCCTGGAACGCCGGTGACGCCGGGCGGCAGCGCGCCTTGGCGCATCTGCTCCAGCTGGGCGCGCGCCGCCATCTGCTGCGCGAACAGCGCGGTCTGGATGCCGTGGAAGAGCCCCTCGAGCCAACCGACCAGTTGAGCCTGTGCGATGCGCAGCTCGGCGTCCGAGGGGATGGAGTCCTCCGTGAACGGCAGGGTGAGCCGCTCGAGCTCGTCGCGCAGTTCGGGCGCCAGCCCCTCCTCCAGTTCGCGGATGCTGGTGCGGTGGATGTCGCGCAGCCGGTTGCGGCTGGCGTCGTCGAGCGGAGCGGCCCGCACTTCTTCGAGCAGCTGTTTGATCATCGTGCCGATCCTCATGACCTTCGCCGGCTGCTCAACCAGATCGGTCAGCGATTGGCCCTCCGCCTCGGCGTCGTCCATGTCCTCGACGTCGCCGCCAATGATCTCGATGTCGTTGTCGCTGTTGCTGGTCATCGCGTCGTGAACTCCTACGGTCCTTGCCATTCGTAGATACGGTCCTCGCCGTTGTCGTAGATCTTCTTCCACGACCGCGACTTGTCTAGCGACACTAGCCCGTCTGGCATGACGAACCCGCGGACCACCGGTGTGCTCGTCATTACGTATCGGATGTTGAGCGCGTGCACGGCCTCCGCGACGCGTGGATCCGTATCCGCGTCGTCGGCGTACGCCCAGAAGATGAAGCGGTGGTAGCCCGGCCCCTGCTGCTGCGGGTAGTCATAGTGCGTCCACAGCGGGTGCAGTCCGTTCACGGCGTACATCCACGCGGTGCCGTCGGTGTTGGCGTTCCCGATGAGGGTGTCGCGGGCGTCGGGCAACGTTGCCAGATAGGCGAAGGCCTCGAGATCCTTGGCGTCGACTATCACCGAGTCGTACTTCTCGCCGATGAGGTGGCGGTGCCGCGGGAAGTAGTGCCACGCGGTGCCGATCGAGACGGTCAGCAGGACCACTGCCGTTGCCGCGTACCACCAGACGGCAGATGTCCGCCGAGACATCGAACGCTCCAACAGCTTTCGGCAGTACTGCAACACGAACTGCGTGATCGTGAACAACGCGATGCCCGCCATCGGGGCGAGCAGCAGCGTGATGACGGCCGACAGCCTGCGGGGGTCGCTGTAGAAGAGGTCGCTGAACATGCCGGTGAGGACACCGACGGGGCCGCCGAACGGTGCCGACGAATGCACGATCGCCACCACCATCAGCGCCCAGGCGGCCGCGGGCCACCAGATGCGCCGCACCACCAGGATCAGTCCGCCGATCCCGGCCAACGCGATGACGATGTTCTGGATCGGGTAGTCGTTGAGGTGGCGGGTGTGCTGCACCACCGCATCGAACACGGCCTTCTTCTTGCCCTCGTGGGTGATGAACTCGTGACCGACGATGATCTCGGCCTGCCGCAGGACGCCGAGGAATTGCGGAAGCAGCAACAGCACCGTCGGGATGGCCACCAGCAGCAGACTGACGAAGTCGGCCATCCGTCCCCGTACGGGATGCCACAGCGCCTCGCATAGCCACCACGCCACGACGAGCACGACGGTGACGACGCCGCCGGTGATGTGGACGGAGAACACCCCGAGCAGCGCGATGACCGCCAGCGGGATGCGGTCACGGTGGCGAAGTGTCGAGGCGATCAGCACCATGGTCGGCACTGCCACGCCGTAGGCGGCGAGGTTGGGCATCGACGCCGTGTCGAACTCCACATAGGGGATGGCGGTGAACGACGCGGACAGGGCGCCCGCTGCGGCGGCGGCGCCCGCGGTGCGCCATTGGTCCGTGCGGGGGCGCAGGAGATTCCACGTGAGCACCGCTGCGCTGACGGGGAACAGCCACACCGCCGCGGCGAGCGAGTTCAGCGTGTACACCGTGGTGGGCGCTGCACCCGTGAGTTGCGCCTGGATCGCGGCCAGCGCGTGGAACGTCGACGGGTAGTAGAGCGCGTCGTGCGTCTCGACGTTGCGGAGGTCCCCCATGTGCGTGGGCGACGCCTGGCCGGTATCGAGGATGAACCGCACGGTGTTGGCGTGCCAGACCGCATCCCAGGTGCTCGGAATCGATTGCCAATGCGGTATCCCCCGCATTGCTGCGAATCCGATCAGCAGGGCACCGAGAACCACTCCGCCTGCCACCACCAGCGCCGGTCCGGGCGCTGGTGCGCGGGCTTCGGCGGCCCGTTCGCGAAAGCGCGAAAGTGCAAGCTGCGCAACCGTGACGAGAATCACAACGATCACCAGAGCAAGCAACGCGGTCCATGCGCTCCACGGGATGCCGACTGCGCCCATCGGGATGATTGCCAACGCAACGACCCCGTAGGTCAGGGCCGGACCGACCGCGACGGAGCTGGGCCATGTTAGCTGCGCTGTCCGCGCGATGATAGCTCCGGGGACCACTAGCAACAGCAGTGCGACTAGCACCCCGGACGCCAAGCTCACTGCACTAGTATGGCTGCCCAGGTGACCTACTCTGCCGCGGCGTACGCGCGGGCGGGCACCTCCGAAATCGTTTCGGCTTGTGATAATCACAGACGCTCGAAGGTGGCTGGCATGGCATACGACGTCGCCCGGGTGCGCGGTCTGCACCCGTCATTGGGCGACGGTTGGGTGCACTTCGATGCACTGCACGGCATGCTGCTGCCGGATTCGGTGGCCACCACGGTCTCCACCGCCTTCCGCGGGTCGATGACGACGGACGTGGGCCCGCACCCCGCCGCACAACGAAGTGCCAAGGTGCTCAAGGCCGCGCGCCAGGCCGTCGCCGATCTCGTCGGCGGTGATCCCCGGGGCGTCGTGCTCGGTGCCGACCGCGCCATCCTGCTGGCCGCGCTCGCCGACGCCGCGCCGTCACGGATCGGGCTTGGGCAGGAGGTCGTCGTCACGCGCCTCGACGACGAGGCCAACGTCACCCCGTGGTTGCGCGCGGCGAGTCGCTATGGCGCCAAGGTGAAGTGGGCCGAGGTCGACATCGAGACCGCCGATCTGCCGGCTTGGCAGTGGGAGACCCTGATCGACAACGCCACACGATTGGTCGCCATCGCCTCGGCGTCATCGTCCGTGGGCACCGTCACCGACCTGCGCCCGGTGACCAAGCTGGCCCACGAGAATGGCGCACTGGTCGTGCTCGATCACTCTGCCGCTGCACCGTACCGGTTGGTCGACATCGACGACCTCGAGGTCGACGTCGTCGCGTTGAACGCCGTGGCGTGGGGTGGACCACCCGTGGGCGCGTTGGTGTTCCGCGATCCGAGGGTGATCGACACTTTCGGTTCTGCGTCGATCGACCCGTTCGCAGTCGGTGCGGCCCGACTCGAGGTCGGCACCCATCAGTTCGGCATGCTGGCCGGTTTGGTGGCCAGCATCGAGTACCTCGCCAACCTCGATGAATCGGCATCCGGCACACGGCGCGAAAGACTTACTGTCTCAATGCAATCCGCTGGTAGGTACATGGACCGGCTGTTCGACTACTTGGTGATGGCGCTACACTCGCTGCCTTTGGTGATGTTGATAGGGGAGCCCGACGTCCGCATCCCAGTCGTGAGCCTGGCCGTGCACGGAGTGCCCGCCGAAAGGGTCGTTCAGCGCCTCGCGGACAACGGCGTACTCGCCGCGTGCAATACGAGCTCGCGCGTGCTGGACGCCATCGGCGTGAACGACATCGGTGGTGCCGTCACCGTCGGACTGTCGCACTACTCCACCGTCGCCGAGCTCGACCAGCTGGTGCGCGCGCTCGCGTCGCTGGGCTGATCTCGTCGGCTCAGCCCGACCTGTCGAGCCGTCAATCCGAGACGCGCAGAATCACTTTCCCGGACACCTTGCCGGACGCCAGCAGCTCGGTGCGCGTCGGCCGCCTGCTCGATGGGCAGCTCGGCACCGGTGATGGGGCGCACCCGGCCGTCGGCGATCATCGGCCACACGTTGGCAACCACCTCGTCCACGATCCTGGCCTTGCCCGACGGACCCTCGACGGGTCGGGAGCGTAGCGCCGTCGCGATGACGCCGGCGCGCTTGGCCAACAGCTTGCCGAGGTTGAGCTCGCCCTTGACCCCGCCCTGAAATCCGATGACGACGAGGCGGCCGTCGGGGGCCAGCGCGTCTACGTTGCGGTCCAGGTATTCCGCGCCGACGATGTCGAGGATGACGTCGGCTCCGGCGCCGTCGGTCTCCTCGCGGATGCGTTCGACGAAGTCTTCGTCCCGGTAGGAGATCGCGATGCGTGCGCCGAGTTCGGTGCACAGCGACAGCTTCTCGGCGGATCCGGCCGTGACGGCGACACGTGCGCCGATGACCCGGGCCACCTGGATGGCGTGCGTGCCGATGCCGCTGGCGCCCCCGTGGATCAACAACACCTGACCGGCCGTCAGTCGGGCGGTCATCACGAGGTTCGACCACACGGTGCACGCGACCTCCGGCAGTCCGGCGGCCTGGTGCAGGTCGACACCGTCGGGTACGGGCATGACCTGTCCGGCGGGAACCACCACCTGCTCGGCGTATCCACCGCCCGCCAGCAACGCGCAGACGGGTTGCCCGACGGACCACGAGGTGACGCCTTCACCGACTTCCGCGACGTGTCCTGACACCTCGAGACCGATGATCGGGCTGGCGCCCGGCGGCGGCGGGTAGTGACCGGAAGCCTGTAGAAGATCCGCGCGGTTGACTCCGGAAGCTGCGACTTTGATCATGATCTCGCCGGGTTGAACAGTGACGTCTGGAAATTCTTTCCAGCTCAGTCGACTTGGAGATTCGGCGACGATTGCGCGCATGTCAATAACGCTACTACTCGCGGCGCGCAGTCCTACTATGTCGCCATGGGGGAGTACATCAATGGACGCATGGTCAGTAACACGCCCGATCTCTACGGTCTCGACATCGCCGAACACAACACATGGCAAACCTTTCTCGACACTGCGCTAAGGGTCTACGCCACGATCAACCGCGCCCTCGTCGTTGAGCATCACCTGACGCTCAACGACGTACGATTGCTCGACGTCCTTGCCAGATCTGCGGACGGCTCGGCCCGCATGGGGGACCTTGCGGACGAACTAATTTCCTTGCCCAGCAGGGTAACTCGCCAGATTCGCCGGCTGGAGACGCAGAATCTGGTGCACCGCCACTCGAGTCCCGATGACGGGCGCGGCGTGCTGGCCACCATCACCGACGAGGGCAGCCAGGTGCTCACCGCAGCAATGGCAACCTACCGCAGAGGCGTGCGCGACCACTTTCTGGCGAAGCTGTCACGCTCTCAGGTCACCGCGCTCGGAACGAGTTGCCACCGGGTGGCAGACGCGCTGAAGGCGGACCCTACGCCCGCCCGGTTGGGTCGGGTCTAGAGCTCACCGCTTACCCTTGTCGGTGGTGGCGTGGCAGAGCGGCCTAATGCACTCGCCTTGAAAGCGAGAGACGGCTAACACCGTCCGGGGGTTCAAATCCCTCCGCCACCGCTCTCACCTGACTGGGCTACCGACATGGGCACCCGGAATTCCCAACGGCCGCTGCATCTTCGACCTCGAGCGGGTACCGCAGGGGCGACCGGGCACGCATAACCCAATGCTGTTTCTCGGCCCGGATCCGGGCGTTGACGTGGGTTCCAGTGTTTACCCAACACGGCCGCACACCACCATCGAACGACGGTGCTGAGCACCACGATGAACACCATCGGCCAAGCTTCTTGTAGTCGGTGGCGGCTGGTTCCGGGTCACTCGCCCTTGAAGTCGGGTGCGCGCTTGGCGAACATCGCGCTGATGCCTTCGGTGAGGTCCCTGCTCGGCAGGAACGCCGAATTCCAGGCGGCCACGTAGCGCAGGCTCGCCGCCACCTGTGCGGTGCGCTGCTCGTCGAGCACGTCCTTGACGCCCTGCACGACCAGCGGGGGGTTGGCGGCGATCTCCGTGGCGGTGGCGTGCGCGGCGGCCAAGGTGGCTTCGGCATCGGGGTACACGTCGTTGACCAAGCCGATCTTCTCGGCCCGTGCCGCGTCGATGTCCTTGCCCGTCAATGCCAATTCGCGGAGGTGTCCGTCGTTCAGGATGAGCGGCAGCCGGGCCAGGCTTCCGACGTCGGCGACGATGGCGAGCTTGACCTCGCGTACCGAGAACTTCGCGTCCGCGCTGGCGTACCGGATGTCGACGGCCGAAATGAGGTCGACGCCGCCGCCGATGCACCACCCGTGCACCGAGGCGATGACGGGGGTACGGCAGTCGGCGACCGCGGTGATCGACTGCTGCATCTTGCGCAGTCGCGCATGGAACTCGGCGCGGGGCCGGGCCAATGCCCCGTCGGCCAGCATCGGCGACAGCGTGTCACCCATCGCGGGCAGGTCGAGGCCGTAGCTGAAGTTCCGGCCGGAACCCGTGAGCACGATCGCCCGGACGTCGGGGTCGGCGTCCAGTGACGCGAACACGTCGGGCATTTCGGCCCAGAACGCAGGCCCCATCGCGTTGCCCTTGCCGGGGCCGACCAGCGTGACCCGTGCGACGTGACCGTCCACGTCGACGGCGAGTGATTCAAGGTTGTGGAAGGTGTCACCCATGCTTTGGAAGGCTAACGGGTCTACGGCGGGCCTCCGCCAAGCAGGATCTCGCTGACCGTGCTCTCGGGCAGGAACTGGCACACCGCATCGGCAAGCGTCTTGGCGATCTCCGAGTTCTGCGGGCCGAGCACAGAGCCCTCCTGCGCGAGGATCGCGTCGATGACCGCGAGCTGCGTGTCCTTGTCGAGGTCCGAGTACTCCCCGCACGTCATCGTTAGTGAATCGGGCGGCGCGTCCGCACTGGGAGTCCGCGGCGCCGACGACGGGGTGCGTGGGGTCGACGTGCGCGCCGTCGAAGGGCCGGGTTCGGTGGTCATCGCCACCGTGCCTGTAGTCGTACGGCTGCAGCCGGCGAGCATGGCGACCAGGATCAGTACCGTCGCCGCGACCCGAACGTGCGTGCCCATCTGCGCAACGATAGGCGTCCCGGCGTCGTACCGTGGCGCCATGCCCTACGACCTGCCATCTGACCAACTCGAGAGCGCCGAATCCAGCCTGGCCGTGCTGCAACCCGTGCTCGCGCAGCTACAGCCCGGCGACGCAGTCAAACAGACCCCCTGCCGCAAATTCGACGTCGCGGGACTCACCGACCACCTGATGAACTCCATCACGGTGATCGGCGGTGCGGCTGGGGCCGAGTTCCCCGAGCGTGACCCCGATGCGCCCGTCGAGCACCAGGTGATGACGGCGGCGCGCCCGGCGCTGGAGGCGTGGCGGCGGCGCGGGCTCGACGGGATGGTGTCGTTGGGCCCGAACGAGGCGCCCGCCGCGGTGATGGCGGGAGTCCTGTCGATCGAATTCCTGGTCCACGCTTGGGATTACGCCGCATCAACGGGCCAGCGGCTGGAGGCACCGGAGTCGTTGTGCGAGTACGTGCTTGGGTTGTCGCACGCCATCATCACGCCGGAGGGCCGTTCCAACGTGGGCTTCGACGCCCCGCTCGACGTGCCCGATGGGGCGAGCGCCCTGGACCGACTACTGGCCTACACGGGTCGCGCGGGCTAGACGCGTTCGAGGTAGAAGTACAGGTACCGCGGCGTTCCCGAACTGACGTCGATGGCCTTCTTGCCGTTCATGATTCCCATGACCGCGTTCTCGTCGACCTTCTTGAAGTGGTCGTGGATGGGCTGGCCGTCGTAGACCATGCTCGCCGTGACCTCGCCGCGGAACTCCTCCATCCAGAGGCTGGCCTCGCCGTTCATCCACTCCTTGTTGGAGAACTTGTTGCCCTGCTCGTCGAGGCAGATCAACGGCTTGGCATCGGTCGCCGACACGAACGTCTTCCCGTACCAGTTGCCCTTCGCCATGAAGCCGTTGGATCGGTGGCCGGTCTGGAACTCGCCGCCCTTCCACTCGCCGATCATGAAGTCGATGGTGGTGGGTTCCAGCGTCGCCCAGAACGCGTCGAGTTCGGCGTCGGCGATCTGGTCGGTACGTTGCGTCAACTCGGTGAACGTCTTGCGGGCCAGGGTCATCGGGCTCCGATCTGATTTACGGCTCCGCCCGCGCCGATCCAGCGGGTCGCGAACTCGAGGAATGCGTCGTTCTCGTGCGGGGCCGCGACGGTCACCCGCACCCCGTCCTGACCGTAGGGCCTCACCACCAGCCGGCTGTCGGCGGCGCTGTTGACGAAGTCCACGGTCCGTTCGGCCAGCGGCAGCCACACGAAGTTCGCCTGTGAGGGCGGCACGGTGAAGCCGGCGGCCCGCAAGGCCTGGATGACCCGGACCCGTTCGGCGACGACGGCGTCGGTGCGCTCGAGCAGCTGGTCGGCGGCGTCCAAGGACGCGATCGCGGCGGCCTGCGACACACTGGTGGCCGTGAACGGCACATAGACCTTTCCGAGCGCGGTGATGAGCTCCGGATCGCCGACGGCGTATCCGACGCGTAGTCCGGCCAACCCGTACGCCTTCGAGAACGTCCGCAGCACAACGACGTTCGGGTGCGCCCGGACCAGGCCGAAGCTGTCGGGCAGCAGTCCGTCCCGGATGTACTCGACGTACGCCTCGTCGATGGCGATCAGGATGTGCGGCGGCACCGCGGCGACGAAGCGGGCCAGCGCGTCCGGGTCGACGACGGTGCTCGTCGGGTTGTTGGGGTTGCAGACGAAGATGAGCCGAGTGCGGTCGGTGACCGCGGACAGCATCGCGTCCAGGTCATAGGCGTGGTCGGTCAGCGGCACCTGGATTGGCGTGGCGCCTGCCGTGCGGACCTGTAGCGGGTAGATCTCGAAGCTGCGCCAGCCGAAGAGCACCTCGTCGCCGACGGTGCTGGTGATCTGGACGAGCTGCTGGCACAGGCTCACGGACCCGCAGCCCACCGAGATGTGCTCGGGGGCGAAGTTCACGTACTTGGCGAGGCGCTCGCGGAGCTCGACGTATCCGTTGTCGGGGTACCGGTTGATGGCGTCGGTCGCCCTCTCGATGGCGGCGCGCACGCTGGGCAGAGGGCCGTCGACGGTCTCATTGCTGGCGATCTTGATGGCCCCGGGGACCGTCCTGCCCGGGGTGTACGCGGGCAGATCAGCCAGCTCGGGGCGCAGGCGGGCGGTCACCCGGACAGTCTAGGTGTGGGCTGGACGCGTCCCGAAGATGCTCTGCCAAGTGCTTTGCCTTCCGCCGCCGTGGCTGTGTACGCTGTGCGCTCGGCGGTCAGGCATGGGTCCGGTACCCTCGGATCGTTCAGGAGGCGTGCCAGAGCGGCCGAATGGGACTCACTGCTAATGAGTTGTCCCCCTTACAGGGGACCGGAGGTTCAAATCCTCTCGCCTCCGCCACGCCGGCTCGCGCCGGACGTGACAACTGAATATCGGTACCACCAAGCGCCCGTAGCTCAACGGATAGAGCATCTGACTACGGATCAGAAGGTTAGGGGTTCGAATCCCTTCGGGCGCGCTCACGGAGACATCGTGTGACCTGCGTCTTCCATCGGCTACATCACGCGCAGCAGCGAGGCCCGACCCTTGACGTGGAGCTTCTCGATCGTCGACTGATGTAGTTCGGCGATCCGATCGCGCATCTCGTCGCCGAGTGCGTTCAGCTCGTCGTCACTCATCTCCACCGGCGGCGGGCACAGATCACGCTCCTCTTCGGCGGCGTGTGCGTCCAAGACCATGACGAAGGATTCCCATTCTTCTTGATACCCGGGCGCGTCGGCTGGTGTCCTCAAGACGACGGCCAGTTGATCGAAGACCTGCCGATGCTCGGCATGCGCAATCGCGACGAGCTTGCTCGCCGCCTGCACCGCCGGATAGAACAATTCGTCCTCGATGCGCATGTGAATGTCCAACTCCACCAGTAGCTCGTCAAGGCAGTCCTGACGTTCGTCCGAAGTGGGCGGCAATGCCGTGATCTTCTTGCACAGCCCGCGCAACGTGTTGTGGTGGTCGAACAACACATCAAAGGCATTCATCGCGCGACGACCTCCTCTGAACCGCGTACCTCGACCACTCCGTCGCGTATTCGGGTCGGATAACTCGGCAGCGATGCCGTGGCCGGTCCCTTCAGTACATCGCCCGACTGACATTCGAATCGTGAACCGTGCCAAGGGCATACGACACGGCCACGATCGACCCAGCCATCTGACATCGGCGCGCCAAGGTGGGGACAGTACTCGCCGACGGCCAGGACGTCGTCGCCGTCTCTATACAACACCACACCGACGCCGTCGATCTCCACCCGCTGTGGTCGACCGTCCAACGCCGTCACCGGCAGCGCCGGTGTCCAGTCATCGACCTCCAATCGCGGACCCGACCGATCGACACCGACAGCAGACCCATACACCAGCGCACCCCCCAAGTAGCCGCTTGCCGCGGTCAGGCCATAGCCCAGCGCCGTCCCCGCCATTCCACGGAGATGACGGCCGCGTCGACGGTCCCACCACGACACCGCATACAAAGCGGTGGCGACGACGTTCAATAGACCGTGCACAATCCCGATCCGGCGAGACTCATCGTGGGTGTGCTGCCAGTCTGTCGCGCCGGTCGCCGCGGCACCCAGACTCCCGATGATCCCCACGCCAAGCGCCAGCCTCGACGCGTCGCGCATGGCGGCGGTATGGCGGGGTAGCACGCTGGCTACGTCCATTGTCAGTGCCGTTGCGACTGCGCCGGTCGGCAAGGCCGTCAACGCCGGGTGTAGCGGATGACCCAACCAAGTCCCGTGCAAAACGTTGCTGACGCGCTCCCGACGGCGACCAAACGTCGCGAAGATCAGCGTTAGGACGTGTTCCAGCCGGTAACTTGGGCGATCCAGCCACTGCTGGCGCCCGAGAGTCTCTATTGTTTGCGATCCGTAACTCCGTGTGCGCTCCGGTGCGAAACGTCGCTCTTTCACCACGGCTGTCCTCCCAGTGTCTGCGTATCGAAACGTGAGCTTTGCGGCTGATTGCTGAACCGCTATCGGCCGGCCCGTCCCCAAGCGAACCGACCGCAGTGCGCCGTTGGCTGCGCACCTCACCAGGGACACGAAATCCTGCCGACATCGGTTCAACCCCGAATCGGCATTGATTCTTGGCTCGACGATCAAGGTTGGACGGGTGGTGCCTCGTCTTGCCCGCGCTGGAGGCGCTCGACATCGTCACGCAGACCGCCGGGCGTCGTCGCGGATGTGCTCACGTGGGTCGTCTCACCCGAGGTGATAGACGGATTTGCCTGGGCAAGAACCAATTCCGTTGTCGCACGTCGGGCGAATCCGCACCGGCGTGGCTCGCAGAACTCGAAACTCTACGGGCGCGTCGTCTGCGCGGGTGTCGAAACGAAGAGCGGTTCGGGACTCAGCTGACGGCGTCGCGGAACTTCCCGCGATGCTGAGCCGGCAGTAGGGCAGCAGCCTCGGCGTACGCCTGCCGTGCCCGCTTGACCATGGCATCGTCCTTTTTGGCGGCGTCCAATTGTTGGCGCGCCGTCTCAATCCAGCCGGCAAGTAGCGGGGCAGCTTGCTCCGCCGCATGTGCAGCGTTGTTGATCTCCGCGCTAAACACGAGTGCTTTCTGCGTGGGCGTTTCACCAGCAGTACCTAGGATCACCGCCAGCCCGGATACCTTTGGTCCTTCGATCACGACGTAGGCCTTGCCGGCAGTCGGCTCGTCGGCCGCCTTGCCGAGACTCGCCTGCTGTGCGGCGGCGGCCTGCTGTGCGGCGGCGGGGTAGGTGGCGAGGGCGTAGGGGTCGTCCTCAGCCTTGGCTCTCACGCCGATCAGCGATCCATGACCCTGTGGGGTGTCGATCCAACGTTCGTACAACTCCACTCCGCCAGCCGAGTTCAGGCGTCGGCCCTTGGGATCCTCAAGATCGTGTAGTTCGCGCTCGGCACTCGAAACACGGTCCTCGTAATTCTCGCGCTCTCGTCGGTATTCGGTACGCGCGCCTTGCGCACGGTGGATACCCTCTTGGACTTCTGGTGGCAACCTTGAAAACTGTATCTTCCTGACCGCGAAGATGATCGCCACTATGATGGCCACGAGGGCGAGGGCTATCAGCACCCAAAGCAGAATGTCCACCGTTGTTTCCCCTTATTCGCTGATCGGCCGACCCATCCAGACGCACTGTAGACGATTCGTCGCAATTAAAGCTCGGTATCGGCAGGCTATCCATGTCCCGGGTACACGTTGATGACAGGTCCCCGCCGGCGCGGCGGCGCGCCATCGGTGCTCGTCGAGGGCGGACATCGACTCATGGGTTCATCTCACCGCGAAATTCCATTCTTGCCATTCCCGATACCTGAGCTGCCCAAGAACTCGCGTCCCTGGGGTTGTAGCCGCCAATGTTCCAAAGGGGCGTGCTCTTACTGAGAGGGCCTAGGTATTGGGATGCGCATTATATAGCGGCCGCCTAGATATTGGAACTATTCGGCTAAATGGAGTCGATGTGTCACGCCTATGAACATTCGCCAGGAATAATGGCGAACCGACCGCCATCAAAAGACCCTACCAACCATGCAGAAGGGCGGTACGACGTGACCTCGACGGACGACTCGTTCCTAGGCGAAACAGAGACAACCGAAGACGATCCGGATCCACGGGACACGTCGACTACCGACGACACGTCGATGACAGGTGGTCCTCTCATTGGCGTGGTGCGACGTCGCCTTCCTGGACAGCCGGTGCTGGAAGTTTGCTGACCGAGAGGGGTCTCGAAGTGGCCAACCCTCAGTTCATCGGTGCCCGCGTCAAGCTTTTCGACCACGAGGTGCCCAATCCGCCGCCATATATCCAAACGTGGGTCTGAGGGAGGCTCGCGTCCATGGCAGTCTTGGGCGAGGCGTTCGCGGCGGTGCTCTCGGAGATCGAGGAACGGGTCGGCGCGAGTGGGGACACCCGGTTTCTGGCGTTCCCGTCTACTTCGCTGCCCATCGAGCCGGCGCAGCTCGTCTTCGACCCCAAACGGCTCATCTCAGTGGGGATCTCTGAGTCCCAGGCGGCGCAACAAGCAATCAGCAACCTGGCGGCGTTCGCGCGCATGGTCGATCGTGTGTCGAATCGGAAGCCGAAACTCGATGCGGCGGCCGGTCAGGTGAGCGAGATCTATGAGGCCGCGATCAATCAGGCGAAATTTCCGACCGAGAGCGAGCAAGCAGCGCTCGACGCTGCTCGTCGGTTCGCGGACCGCCGCACGGCACTGACAACGGCGCGCCGTAGCTCGATCGGTCTGCCAAGTTTCCAGTTCTTCGAGACCGGATTCGAACCGAGGATTGACGTCGAAGACGCGAAATCGTGGACCCCGATAGCATTTGACGCCGCAGCAATCGCCAAGAAGCGCTCCACCCTGTCCCCGGCTCATGGCTGATTGGCTCAGCCAGTCGGGGATGCTGGCCGAGGTCGCCGGGGTGGCGCTCACGTCGGCGCGTGTCGAGATTTGCGTCCTGAAGGTCACTCGCGACTGGTTCAAGGAATCGATGTTCGACGAGCATGACTGGAACTTGAGTGGGGAACCACTTTCTGATGGGGCCGATCCGCCAAGCGGTCGCCTACCCGCGTATGTCGACGGTCTCGTCCTTGCGCGGGACTTCCGAATTCAGCTTGACGTAGCGGCGCCCCAGACAGGCGAAGAAACCGACGCCGCGAAGGCGCTGGCGCGGGTGTTGATAGCGCGACGTGAAATGACTGGGACACCAGGCCCGACCAACACGGGGATCATGCCGCCTGGGGTCATTGCGCGCGTCGGTCCAGGTGATCCAGCAGTCGTGACACCCGTCGAAAGCGCCACGTCGCAGCTGCCGCTCCCGGTACTCGTCGACGGCCGTGCCGTCGCCGACCGAACGCGAGTCGATGCCGAGCAGGCCGCACGAGTATTGACAGCGACCGAGACGGAGCTCGGGGCACGCGTCGCCGAGCTGTCAGCACTAGCGAACAACGTTGCGGGCCTTCGGAAACGCCTGGAGCGCTATCCGCCAGGGGTCATGACGGTTCAGGTGCGCGACCACCGCGGCGGGTCCGTCGTCGAGTCAACGTTGGATCTCGGCCCGATGCGCGCCGAACTCGCAGCAGCCGAGGCGCGGATTCCCACCGCGGAGGCCGAGCGTGGCGAGCTGGAGCGGCGTGCCAGCCAGCAGCGCGATGTCGTGAATGACCTGCAGGAGACCGTGGCCTCGTATGAGGCACTGGCGCGACCGGAGGAACGGTCGTCAGTCTCGGTTCTCACGTTCCTTTGTCGCTCGCTGCACAAGTCGCCCGATCCGGAGCCGGCCTTGTTTACGCCGATAGTCTGAGGTGCATGACACCACTGGTGATCCAACGCTGGATCGACATCCTTCACGACAATCGTGTCGACGAGGTCGGCTCGTTGCTGGCGGACGATGCCGTCTTCTTCTCACCGGCAGTGTTCACCCCGCAAGAGGGCAAGGCCAAGACGGCGATGTACCTCAATGCGGCCGCGAAGCTGTTCGCAGACACCGACTTCCACTACGTCGAGCAGTGGTTCGGCGAGAAGTCCGCCGTACTGGAGTTCGCCGCGACCGTCGACGGCATGTACGTCAACGGCATCGACATGATCACCTGGAACGAGGATGACCGGATCGTGTCGTTCAAGGTGATGATCCGGCCGTTCAAGGGCCTTCAGCTGGTGATGGGGAAGATGGCTGAACTGCTGCAGCCGACGTGACACCGGGGTCCGGATGATCCGCCGCCCGGGCATTCGATACCTTTGACCAGGTGCAGCTGTTGTTGATCAGCGACACCCACGTGCCCAGCCGAGCGAAGGACCTGCCCGCGACGGTGTGGGACCAGGTGGCTCGCGCGGACGTGGTGTTCCACGCCGGCGACTGGGTGACGCCGCAGCTGCTCGACGAGCTCGAACGCCGGGCCGGCCGGCTCGTCGCTTGCTGGGGCAACAACGATGGAGAGGAGCTCCGGCGTCGATTGCCGGAGCGAGCCGACGTGACCCTCGACGGAGTGCGGTTCACCGTCGTGCACGAAACCGGTGCCTCCGCGGGCCGCGGCGCGCGGATGACGGCTCGCTATCCCCACACCGACGTGCTGGTGTTCGGGCACAGCCACATACCTTGGGACACGACGACGGAAAGCGGGCTGCGCCTGCTCAATCCAGGTTCTCCGACCGACCGGCGCCGCCAGCCCTTCTGCACGTACATGACAGCGACGGTCGCCGAATCGGCGTTGGCGGACGTGGTGTTGCACCGTGTCTGAACGGCCGGCGGGTGTCGACGACGTGCACGCGCTCGCGGCCGTGATGCCGCACGTGACCAGGTTGATCGGGCCCAAGGGCAACGCCATCTATCAGGTGGGGGGCAAGTCGTTCGTGTTCTTTCGCAACCCTCGCCCCGATGCCCCCTTCCCCGACGTCATCGTGATCTGGGTCGAATCCGAAGCCGACAAGCTGGCGTTGGTGCAGGATCCCAATTCGCCGTTCTTCACCACCGACCACTTCAACGGGCACCGCTCGGTTCTGGTGCGGGCCGGCGAACTGCATCGCGTCGGGCTCGACGAGCTGACCGAGATCATTCAGGACGCGTGGCTGTCGCAAGCGTCCAAGCGTCGAGGTCAAACGTGGTTGGCTAGTCGTTGACAGAGACCGGAACATTGTGCCGCGCAGCATGAATGAGGAAATGCGCCGGCCGCGCGGGGTGCCGTCACCGCCCACAACCTGTGAAACCCCGTCAGAGGCAATGGAGCGACCTTCTCGTCGCTGACGAAGACCGACCGGCCCGACGCATCGTGACCCGTCACCACCCGGCGTACGTCCACGCCGTCAGTTTGGCACCTCGCCGCAGGCGACGGTGGCAGGCTGGATGGAATGGAACAGAAGCCGCCAGCCACCGTCATCGAATCCGCCCATGCGAACCTTTTGACCGAACTCCCATTCGCCGACACCCGTGACTTCACCGACGCCGACCGCGGGTTCATCGGCGCGCTCGAACCCTGCGTGGTGAAGGCCGCCGACGGCAGGGTGGTGTGGGACAACGACTCCTACGCATTCGTCGCCGGTGATGTTCCGACGACCGTGCACCCCAGCCTCTGGCGTCAGTCGCAGTTGTGCGCCAAGCAGGGCCTGTACGAAGTTGTCGAGGGGATCTACCAGGTCCGCGGCCTCGATTTGTCCAACATCAGCTTCATCGAGGGCGACACGGGCGTCATCGTGATCGATCCGTTGATCTCCACCGAGACGGCGGCGGCGGCGCTGGCGCTCTACCGCGCGCACCGCGGAGAGCGACCGGTCGTCGCGGTCATCTACACGCACAGCCACGTCGACCACTTCGGCGGCGTGCTCGGCGTGACGAGCCAGGCCGATGTCGAGGCGGGCAGGGTCGCGGTCATCGCGCCCGAGCACTTCACTGAGCACGCCGTGCAGGAGAACGTCTACGCCGGGACGGCGATGGCCCGGCGAGCCGCCTACATGTACGGCGCCGTCCTCGCCCGCGGACCTCAGGGTCAGGTCGGGTGCGGCCTGGGCCAGGTCGGATCGACCGGAGAGGTGGCGCTCATCGTCCCGACGGTGGACGTCCGGGCCACCGGCGAGAAGCACACCATCGACGGCGTCGAGATCGAGTTCCAGATGGCGCCAGGCACCGAGGCGCCCGCCGAGATGCACTTCTACTTCCCGAAGTTCCGCGCGCTGTGCATGGCCGAGAACGCCACCCACAACCTGCACAACCTGCTGACGCTGCGCGGCGCGTTGGTGCGCGATCCGCACGGTTGGTCTGGGTACCTCACCGAGGCCATCGACGCGTTCTCCGACCGCACCGACGTGGTGTTCGCGTCGCACCACTGGCCGACGTGGGGCAAGGAGCGCATCGTCGAATTCCTTTCACTGCAAAGGGATATGTATGCCTACCTTCACGACCAGACACTGCGACAGCTCAACCAGGGGTTCACCGGGACCGAGATCGCGGAGACGTTCCAGATGCCGCCCGCATTGGAGAAGGCGTGGCACACCCACGGGTACTACGGCTCGGTCAGCCACAACGTCAAAGCCGTGTACCAGCGCTACATGGGGTGGTTCGACGGGAATCCCGGTCGGCTGTGGGCGCATCCGCCCGAGGCGATCGGGCCGCGGTACGTCGAAGCGATGGGTGGCCTGGACCGGGTGGTCGAGGTGGCGAAGCGCGCCTTCGACGACGGCGACTTCCGCTGGGCGGCAACACTACTCGACCACGCCATCTTCACCGACCATGCCCACACCGGGGCGCGTGCACTGTATGCCGACACCCTGGAGCAGCTCGCCTACGGCGCGGAGAACGCGGTCTGGCGCAACTTCTTCCTCTCCGGCGCAACCGAACTGCGGGAGGCGAACTTCGGCACACCGACGCAGACCGCGTCACCGTCGATCCTCGGTCAACTGACGCCGGAGCAGATGTTCGACAGCCTCGCGATCAGCGTCAACGGTCCGCGGTCATGGGACCTCGATCTGGTGATCGACGTGACGTTCGTCGACGTCGCGACGGACTATCGGCTCACCCTGCGCAACGGCGTGCTGGTGCACCGCAAGGTGCCCGCTGATCCGGCGACGGCGCATGCGACGGTCACGTTCGCCTCCAAGTCGCGGCTGTTGGCATACGCGGCCGGTGATACCACGTCACCCGGCCTGGAGGTGACGGGCGACGAGGGCGCGCTGCCGGCGTTGCTCGGTGTGTTGGATCAGCCCGACCCGAACTTCAACATCGTCACGCCCTAGCCACCGCAGTCGATCCGTTGGCAACCGCCAACGAGGCAATCGCCAGATCCGTTGTCGCCCAGCCGGGGTCGATGCCCGGGAAGTAGCAGCTGCTGTTGCCCCTTCGTCAGGCGGCTTCGATGGGATCGCGGAACTCGGGCCGGTGCGCGATCGCGAAGCCGGAGAACGTCACGACGTTGGTGCCGCGTTCGAGGAACGGGACGAGGTCGGAGATGGCGTCCGCCTCGCGGCCGATGCTGTTGCCGAAGTAGGTCAGGCAGTCGGGACCGAGGTCGAACAGGTCGGCCCAGTCGTTGGTTGCGGCGACGCCGACGGCGTAGTGGCCGACGAGTTCGCCGGGTCCCGGCCGGCCTTGTCGGGTGTGCTGACGTCTTGGCCGACGAGTTCGAGGTCGGGGTGGGCGATGATCGCCTTGAGGGCGATCGCGCCGATGTTGCCGGTTCCGCAGTGCACGACTCGATACGCCATGGGCTTACCGTAACACCGACAGTAGCTTTCATTCAGGGAATTCCGCCATCCACGCGGATGATCGAACCGCTGGTGAAGCTCGACGCGTCGGACATCAGAAACAGTGCGGCGCCGATGATTTCGGGCGGGTTGCCCAGCCGCTTCAACGCGAAGCCCTGGGCACCGGCCTGGGCAGCGTCGATGTCCCAGGCCTTGCTGATGTCGGTGAGGAAAGGACCGGGCATCAGCGTGTTCACCCGCACCGTCGGCCCGTACGCCAAGGCGAAGCCCTCGGTTAGCGCGTTGAGCCCGGCCTTGGACGCCGCGTACGGCAGCATCGTCGGGCTCGGGGCCGCCGGGAGCCGCTGGTGCTGACGTTGATGATCGAGCCACCTCCGTCGGCCACCATGCGGTCTCCGACCAGACGTCGTCAGCCGGAACGGACCCTTGAAGTTGAGGTTCATCACCGCGTCGAAGAGCTTCTCGGTCACCGCCGAGAGCGACTCGTACAGCGGGGACATGCCTGCGTTGTTGATCAACACGTCGACCTTGCCGAACCGGTCGTAGGCCGCATCGACGAGCCCGTCGAGTTGGTCCCAGCGTCCGACGTGTACCGCATACGGCAACGCGGCCCGCCCCGTCGCGGCGGCGATCTCCTCGGCGGTGCTCACGCACGAATCGAGGTTTCGGCTGGCGATGACCACGTCGGCGCCGCACCGCGCCGCGGCGAACGCCATCTCGCGGCCGAGCCCCCGGCTTCCGCCGGTGATCAGCACCACCTTGTCGGTGAGGTCGAAGACTTCGTCGGCGTAACCCATGTCAGTTCTCACTGGCCTCTCTCGCCGTTTCCCTGATCACCCGGTGGACGAAACCGAGTTTGGTGACCACCGCCGGTGGAATGTCGAACGGATAAAGGCGATTCTTGCCCATCGCGGTGTTGACCCGGTTGAACAACAACGCCATCCAATGCCAGTCGAACAACAGGCGTTCGATCGGCTCGTCGGCGTAGGAGGCGAGTGGAACGATGTCGCGCGGCGCGGTGAACTGCACACGGTCGGCGTGCAACACCAGGCCTGCCTCGCGGCTGGTCTCGATGGTGTCGGTGATGTGCAGGTAGTGCGCGAAGCACTCCGCGAAGTCCTCCCACGGGTGCATGGTGGCGTACTCCGAAATGAACGTCTCCGCCCACCCGTCTGGGGCGCCGGTGGCGTAGTGCCTGGCGATGGCGTCGGAGTAGCTCGCCTGCTCGTCGCCGAACAGTCTGCGGCACTCATCGAGGTATCGCGTTGCGCCGGAGCCGGTTTCGACGAGAATGTTCTGGTAGTAGTGGCCGACCTCGTGACGGAAGTGGCCGAGCACGGTGCGATAAGGCTCGCCCAGGCGCACCCGCAGCGATTCGCGGTAGTCGTCCAGGGATTCGACTACGTCGATGGTGATGACGCCGCCGGCGTGCCCGATGATCACCTTTTGGCCGGTCGTGTAACTCGACAACAAATCGAAGGCCAGGCCCCCGTCTTGGCGCCAGAACGGGTCCACCGGCAGCCCGAGTTCGTCCAGTTGGTAGACGAGGCGGCGCAGTGCGGTCGCCGTCGGAACCAGCTTCTCGCGGGCCAGCGTGTCGTCGGCGGCGGGCTCGCGACGGATCAACGAATCCGACAGACAGCGGCCCCGCTCGTACGTCGACTCGGCCGGTGCCAGCCAGTTGCAGCCCAGCGTGGCGTGCTGAGTGCACCGCACCCATTCACTCCCCGGGTCGCTTGGCTCCTGCCCGCCGTTCTCACTCCCTGGGTCGCTTCGCTCCTGCCCGCCGGACGACTCACCATCCACCACGACCGATCCGTCGACCACGGGCAACATCGACTTGGACGGCAGGTGAAATCCCAGTGCGGCCTGGCAATTCGCGCACTGTTCGGACTCGAACGAGACGAAGGTGTTGCACACCGGGCAGGCGAATGCACGCACGGGCAATATGGTGGCACACATGCAACTGCTGGTGATCAGACATGCGCTGCCGCTGCGCAGCGAACCCGGCCAGGGGTCGGACCCCGAGCTATCCGAGGACGGCATCGAACAGGCCAAGCGGTTGCCCGACGCGCTGGCCCGGTTCCCCATCTCCCGGTTGGTCAGCAGCCCGCAGCGCCGTGCGATCCAGACCGCGCAGCCGGTGGCCGACGCGCTCGGACTGACCGTCGACATCGACGACCGGCTCGCCGAATACGACCGCGACCTGGCGCATTACACCCCGATCGAGGAGGCGTCGCAGGAGGATCTTCAAAGACTCATCGAGGGCAACCTGCCCAGCGGAGTGGATCAGCCCGCATTCATCGCGCGGGTCTTGGCGGGGGTCAAGGACATCGTCGACGCCTCGGCGCACGAGGACACCGTCGCGCTGTTCAGTCACGGTGGAGTCATCAACGCGCTGTTGCACGACACCATGAAGACTCGCGGGCTCTTGTGCGCCCAGGTCGACTACGCGGGGATCACCCGTCTGCTGTCGTCGCGTACCGGCAGGCTCGGGGTGGCGGGGATCAACTCGGTGGAGCACGTATGGGATCTGCTTCCGCGAAGCCAGCAGTGGTAGACAAGTCCCGTGACGAAGACGGACCCATCGACGGGTCGCGCCCCGAAGTTGGACGGCCTTGACCTCGGTGCGCTCGACGAGCACCTCGAGTCGGTCGGTATCCCCCGGACCGGGGAGCTACGCGGCGACCTCATCTCGGGTGGCCGCTCCAACCTGACGTTCCTGGTGTTCGACGACGTGTCGAAGTGGGTGCTGCGCAGACCCCCGTTGCACGGGTTGACCCCGTCGGCGCACGACATGGCCCGCGAGTACAAGGTAGTGGCGGCGCTCGAGGACACCCCGGTTCCCGTGGCGCACGCGGTGACGATGCGCAACGACGACTCGGTGCTCGGTGCCCCATTCCAGATGGTCGAGTACGTGCCAGGGCGCGTCGTGCGGTATACCGACGAGCTCGAAGCACTCGGTGATCAGGCCACCATCGACGCCTGCGTAAATGCGCTCATCAAGGTGCTGGCCGACCTGCACTCCGTCGACCCGGAGTCCGTCGGTCTCGACGACTTCGGCAAACCGACCGGCTACCTAGAGCGTCAAGTGAAGCGCTGGGGTTCGCAGTGGGACCTGGTGAAGACCGACGACGACCCGCGCGACGCCGACGTACGGCTTCTGCACGCCAAACTGGGCGAACGGATCCCGCCTCAGAGCCGCAGCGCGATCGTGCACGGCGACTACCGCATCGACAACACGATTCTCGACGCGGTCGACGCCACCGAGGTGCGGGCGGTGCTCGACTGGGAGATGTCGACTCTGGGTGACCCGTTGAGCGACGCCGCGTTGATGTGCGTCTACCGACATCCGACGTTCGACCTGGTGCACACGGATGCCGCGTGGGCGTCGTCGCTCATCCCGTCGGCCGACGAATTGGCGCAGCGGTACTCGCTCTATGCGGATCAGCCATTGAGGCACTGGGAGTTCTACATGGCGCTCGCCTACTTCAAGCTGGCCATCATCGCCGCGGGCATCCAGTTCCGCGATCGCATGGGGGGCGGCACGGAGTACGGCGACTTGGTCGGCGCGGCCGTCGGACCATGTATCGGAATGGGCTTGTCCGCATTGTCCTAGTCCATCGGCACGCTTCGCTCCCCCCTCCGGCGCGCGGATTGAACCGTCGCATGGTGGGGTAGACGCAGCCTTCCGGCCCCGCGGCGTCGCGGGGCATCTCCATCTGCAGAAGGGCAGGCACATGTCGTCGCCCGCTAGTGGTCTCCGGCGCGAAGTCGGCGCCCAACTCGACGTCTACGTCGGCGCGCCGACGACGCTTGAGTTTCAGATCGCTGTCGCGCCGCATCCCGGCGCCCAGGTCACCGAGTCGTTGTCGTTCACGTTGAACGGCAACGAGATTCAGGCCACCGAGCTCATCGGCGACCACGGCAACCGGATTCACAAGTTCGACGCGGCCGAGGGCAGCTTGTGGGTCAACTACTCCGCCACCATCATCGGTCAGGCGGAGCCCGCACCCGTCGCCGAGATCGACCTGACTACGTACCTGCGGCCCAGTCGCTACGCCGAGGCCGACAAGTTCTTCGGCTTCGCCGCCACCGAGTTCGGTTCATTCACCGATCCCACAGTCCTTCTGGAGAAGGTGTCGGCATGGGTGGGCTCCCGGCTGGATTACGTGCCCGGCTCGTCCGACCCGATCGACGGCGCAGTCGACACTCTGTTGGCCGGGCGGGGCGTCTGCCGCGACTACGCGCACCTGGTGGTCGCACTGCTTCGCGCGGTGAACGTGCCGGCGCGACTGGTTGCGGTGTATGCGCCGGGCTGCCATCCGATGGACTTCCACGCCGTGGCCGAGGCGTTCGTCGAGGGCCAGTGGCGGGTGGTCGACGCGACGTGCCTGGCGCCGCGCCAGACGATGGTCCGGATCAGTACGGGTCGCGACGCGGCCGACACGGCATTCCTCGACAACCACCGCGGATCCATCACGCTCAACTCGACGATGGTGACGGCCTACGTGGACGGCCGGCTACCGTACGACTCGATTCACGACCTCGTCAGCGTTCAGTAGCTCTTAGAACCCGGCCTTCAGGTTCTTCTTCGCCGCCCGGCGCAATTGCAGCATGCGCACCGTCCCAACCAGGAAGGTGAGCAGCCCGCCTGCGACCGCAGCCAGCAGCAGAGAGACGCCGACGGGAAGTTCCCACCGCCACCCGAACATGTGGACGGGCGCCGGATCCATGTTCTGCATGATGAACACCAGCAACAGGATCAGCACGACGAATCCGACGATCAGCGCCGTCCACAACGCTCCGGCACGCGTGAATTTGCCTGCCTCGTCGGGTGGGATGACGGGCTTGGTGGCCGCGGGTGGTTCGTTGAGCGGCTCGCGGGGCAGCGGTTCGAGGTCGTGGTCCGGGGGTACTAACGGGTCGCTGCTCATAGACCCATCTTGCCCTCTGCGAGCGCCTTGGAAACGCAAACACGGGCAGGAGCCCGCACCTCCCGCTAGGGTCGCGGAAAGCAGGTGACGCCGAAAGGACGTTCGCATGAACCGCGCGCGACGAACCATGCACAACCGCTGGCTGGTCGTACTGGCTGCACTGATCGCCTTTCTGGCCACGGCTTGCGGCAGCGCCAACCCGCTCGGCAGCGGCGAGATCTCAGGTGATCTGAAGTCGATCAAGGTGGGTTCCGCGGACTTCCCCGAGTCCAAGATCATCGCCGAAATCTATGCACAGGCGTTGGAGGCCAACGGTTTCGAAGTCAGCCGCCAGTTCGGGATCGGTAGCCGCGAGACGTACGTCCCCGCCGTCAAGGATCACTCGATCGACCTGATCCCCGAATACACCGGCAATCTGCTGCAGTACTTCGACAAGAACACCAAGGCCACCGATCCCGACTCCGTGTTGCTGGCGCTGTACCGCGCGTTGCCCGGTGACCTGTCGATCCTCACCCCCTCACCGGCCAACGACCAGGACACCGTCGCGGTCACCTCCGAGACCGCCGCGAAGTGGAACCTCAAGACCATCGCAGACCTCGCCGAGCACTCGGCGGAGGTGAAGTTCGGGGCGCCCTCGGAGTTCCTCAACCGGACCGAGGGGCTGCCCGGGTTGAAGGAGAAGTACGGCCTGGACGTCGCGCCCGCCAACTTCATCGCGATCAGCGACGGCGGCGGCCCGGCGACGGTGCGCGCGCTCGTCGACGGCACGGTGACGGCCGCCGACATCTTCAGCACCTCGCCCGCCATCCCGCAGAACAAGCTGGTGGTGCTCGAGGATCCGAAGAACAACTTCCTGGCCGCCAACGTCGTGCCACTGGTGGCCTCGCAGAAGCTGTCCGATCAACTGAAGACGGTGCTGGACGCCGTCTCGGCCAAGCTTTCCACCGAGGCGCTCATCGAGATGAACATCGAGACGTCGGGCAACAGCGGGATCGACCCTGAAGAGGCGGCGGCCAAGTGGATCAAGGCCAACGGGTTCGACAAGCCGATCGCTGGCTAGCGGATAGCACAGGAGATTCATGATCACCTTCGACGCCGTCACCAAGCAATACCCCGACGGCACCGTCGCGGTAGACGACCTGACCCTCGACGTCCCCGACGGAACGCTCACGGTATTCGTCGGCCCCTCCGGCTGTGGCAAGACCACGTCGATGCGCATGATCAACCGGATGATCGAGCCGACGTCCGGCACGCTGACGGTCGACGGCAAGGACGTCACCTCGGTCGACGCGGTCAAGCTGCGGTTGGGCATCGGCTACGTGATCCAGAGTGCCGGCCTGATGCCGCATCTGAAGGTGGTTGACAACGTGGCGACCGTACCGGTGCTCAAGGGTGAATCCCGGCGCGCCGCCCGCAAGGCCGCCCTCGGCGTCATGGAAAGAGTCGGCCTGGATCCCAAGCTGGCCGACCGCTATCCCGCGCAGCTGTCGGGCGGTCAGCAGCAGCGCGTCGGCGTGGCGCGGGCGTTGGCCGCTGATCCGCCCATCCTTCTGATGGACGAGCCGTTCAGCGCCGTCGACCCGGTGGTCCGCGAGGAATTACAGACCGAGATCCTGCGGCTGCAAAGCGAATTGCGCAAGACCATCGTCTTCGTCACGCACGACATCGACGAGGCATTGAAGCTCGGCGAGAAGGTCGCCGTGTTCGCCCGGGGCGGCGAGCTTGCGCAATACGACCCGCCCCGACGGTTGTTGTCCAACCCCGCCAACGACTTCGTCGCCGGCTTCATAGGCGCCGACCGCGGTTACCGCGGCCTGCAGTTCAGGCAGGCGACTGGCCTTCCCCTGCACGACATCCGGACCGTCGGCGAGTCCGGCATCGACTCCATGGACCTCAAGCCGGGCGACTGGGTGTTGGTGATCAAGCCCGACGGTTCGCCATACGGGTGGATCGACGCCAACGGGGTTGGGGTTCACCGGCAAGGAAAGTCGTTGTACGACAGCACTATTGCGGGCGGCTCTCTGTTCCCGCCGAACGGCACGATGCGGTTGGCGCTCGATGCCGCGCTGTCGTCGCCTGCTGGGCTGGGCGTCGCCATAGACGAGCGCAAGCAGGTGATCGGGGGCGTCAAGGCCGATGACGTCATCGCGTCGTTGAACACCAAACAGCGGACCACATAGTGCGGTACCTCTTCACCCACCTCGACGATGCGTGGGAGCTGACACTCATCCACCTGTGGTTGTCGTTGGTGCCGGTGGTGCTGGGGTTGCTGATCGCGGTGCCCTTGGGCGCCATGGTCCACCGCACGACGCTGCTGCGCCGTGTCACGACGGTGACGGCGAGCATCATCTTCACCATTCCGTCGCTGGCATTGTTCGTGGTGCTGCCGCTGATCATCCCGACGCGGATCCTGGACGAGGCCAACGTGATCGTTGCGCTGACGTTGTACACCGTCGCACTGCTGGTGCGGGCCGTCCCCGAGGCGCTCGACGCCGTGCCCCCCGCGGTGCTCGACTCCGCCACGGCCGTCGGCTACAAGCCGCTGACCCGGATCGTGAAAGTTGAACTGCCACTGGCGATTCCGGTACTCATCGCAGGCTTGCGCGTCGTCGCCGTCACCAACATCTCGATGGTGTCCGTCGGGTCGGTCATCGGCATCGGCGGCCTTGGCACGTGGTTCACCGAGGGGTATCAGGCCGACAAGAGCGACCAGATCATCGCCGGGATCATCGCGATCTTCGTCGTGGCGATCGTCGTCGACACCCTGATCATGCTGGCAGGCAAGGCCGCTACTCCGTGGACCAGAGCTGGCCAAGTCCACCGACGGGCCAAGGTGGCTGCGCAATGAACTTCCTCCAAGAGGCGTTGTCCTACATCTTCACCGCGGCCAACTGGGCAGGTCCCGCTGGACTGACCGCGCGCATCCTCGAGCATCTGCAGTACACCGTCGTCGCGGTGTTCTTCTCGGCGCTGATCGCCATCCCGATCGGCCTGATCATCGGCCACACCGGCCGGGGCACCTTCCTCGTGGTCACCGGGGTGAACGCGCTACGGGCTCTGCCGACTCTCGGCGTGCTGCTGCTCGGCGTGCTGCTGTGGGGATTGGGCCTGGTGCCGCCGACGGTCGCGCTCATGCTGTTGGGCATTCCGCCGTTGCTGGCGGGCACCTACGCGGGCATCGCCAACGTCGACCGCAACGTCGTGGATGCGGCCAGATCGATGGGCATGACCGAGAACCAGGTGTTGCTGCGCGTCGAGGTGCCCAATGCGCTGCCGCTCATCGTCGGCGGATTGCGCACTGCGACGCTGCAGATCGTGGCGACGGCGACCGTCGCTGCGTATGCCAGCCTGGGTGGACTCGGGCGCTACCTCATCGACGGCATCAAGGTGCGCGAGTTCTACCTCGCGTTGGTCGGCGCCCTGATGGTGACCGCGCTTGCGCTGATCCTCGACGCGGTCCTGGCTCTCGCCGTGTGGTGGTCCGAACCGGGCACCGACAAGTTCCGGCGGATGCCTCAGCCGTTCCTCGGTGACGAGGTCGCCCTCGAAACGGCCGCTTCGTCTCGATCTGGTGGCTCTTCCCAAGGCCGCTACGAAGCAGGGGGTCGGTCGCCTACGGTAGGTGGGTGAGTGCAGCCCAATCCGCTCCCAACGACTCGGCTTGGCCGGCGATCCTGACGTGGCGCGCGCATGACGTGCCGCGGATGGAATCAGTCAGAGTGCAATTGTCCGGTAATCGCATCAAGGCGTACGGCCGGGTCGTCGCCGCCGCGACCGCGTCGCACCCGGCCTTCAGCGCCTCGTATGACCTGAACACCGACGAGCACGGCGCCACCAAACGCCTGTCGATGACGATCACGCTGGCCGAGCGGGAACGCCAGCTGTCGATCGCTCGCGACGAGGAGAACATGTGGCTGGTGCAGGACCACCAGAACTCCAAGCGTGCGGCGTTCGAGGGCGCGCTGGACGTCGACATGGTCTTCAGTCCGTTCTTCAACACGTTGCCGATCCGGCGCACCGGGATCTACAAGCGGTCGGATTCGATCGTCGTGCCGGTGGTCTACGTGAGGGTGCCGGACCTTTCGGTGGAGCTGGAGACCATCACCTACACCAACGGGGATGCCGGGTTCACCCTGAAGTCGCCAGTCGCGGACACCCCGATCACCATCGACGACGAGGGCTTCATCCTCGACTACCCCGGGCTGGCAGAGCGGATCTGATCACGCCGCCCGCGCGGCCGGCCGCGGCGAGTTCGTTGCGCCAGTTGTCGCCCCCGATGGTGATCGTCATGATGTGCGGTCGGCTGAAGCTGTCGTAGCGCATGCGGGCGGCATGGCCGCTTTCGACGAGGTCGGCGACCGATCCCATGGCGGACAGTCCGTTACGGGCCTGCTCCAGCTCGTAGATCGCCCGGTCGAGCGCTGCTATGAGCTGGTCGGAGTTGGCCTCGCACATCGCGCGCACCAGGTCGGGTGCGGTGGCGGCGACGCGGGTGCCGTCTCGGAAGGAACTCGCCGCCAGCGCGAAGGCCAGGGGGACGTCGCCTGCCGTGACGGCGAGCGCCTCGGCCAGCAGATGCGGTAGGTGGGAGATGGCCGCGGCAGCGGCGTCGTGCTCGTCGGAGCGGGCAGGCACGACGAAGGCGCGACAGTCCAGTGCGAGGTACATGACCTTGGCCCACACGTCGGGGTCGACGTGGTCGTCGACGCTGATCACCCAGGGGGCCCCGACGAACAGGTGCGGACTGCCTGCAGCCCAACCCGAGTGGGCAGTGCCGGCCATGGGGTGCCCGCCGACGAACCGGTCCAGCAACCCGTACTGCTGGACTACTTGCAGCAGCGCACCTTTGACGCTGACGACGTCGGTGAGCGGACAGTCGGGCGCCGAACTGCGGATGTGGTCGAGCATTATCGGCAGGGCGGGCACGGGGACGGCGAGCACGATGAGCGCGTTCGTTGCCGCGGCGCGGGCCAGGGCCTCGTGGATGCTGTCGGTCGCGTCGAATCCGTCGAATCTGGCTGCGTCGACGCCGTCGATCGACCGGTTGTAGCCGAAGACCTCTCGGCCGGCGGCCTTGAGGGCTCGCATCACCGATCCGCCGATCAGCCCCATGCCCAGCACGCAGACGGGAGTCGTCACGCCCCAAGGTTGGCACACGGATCTGTGGGGCAAGCGGGCGTGGTCTTGTTTTCTGGTCAAAGCTCTGGCGTGGGGCTAGCGTTACTTTCATGGGAGCACAGCGTGCGCAGGCGCGGAACCAGGCCGCCGATCTCCCCGATGGTTTCGGCGTTGCCGTCGTCCGGGAGGACGGTAAGTGGCGTTGCTCGCCGTTGCATCGGGCGGCGCTGAACAGCCTTGCCGCGGCCGAGACGGAGTTGCGGGAGTTGCGTAGTGCGGGCGCGGTTTTCGGGCTTCTCGACATCGACGACGAGTTCTTCGTGATCGTTCGGCCGGCCCCCTCGGGCGCTCGGCTGTTCTTGTCCGATGCGACGGCCGCGCTGGATTACGACATCGCCCAAGAGGTGCTCGAGAAGCTCGACGCCGACATCAGCCTGGACGACCTCGAGGACGAGGAACCGTTCGAGGAGGGCGACCTGGGCGTGCTGTCGGACGTCGGCCTCTCCGAAGGGGTGCTGAGCATCATCCTCGACAACGACGACTACGCCGACGAGCAACTGGTCCGGATCGCGCAGGAGATGGGCTTCGGCGACGAGTTGACGGCGGTGCTCGACAAACTCGATCGGTGAGGACCGACGAGGACCTCGTCCGTCTTGCGCTCGACGCAGCCGCGGCGGCCGGTCCGCGCGACGTCCCCGTCGGTGCCGTGGTGTTCGCGGCGGACGGTACCGAGCTGGCCCGCGCCGCCAACGCCCGCGAGGAACTCGGGGACCCGACCGCCCACGCCGAGATCCTGGCCCTACGCGCGGCCGCCCGGGTGGTCGGTGACGGCTGGCGGCTGGAGGGTGCGACGCTGGCGGTGACCGTCGAGCCGTGCACGATGTGCGCGGGCGCGTTGGTGATGGCCCGCGTGGCGCGGCTCGTGTTCGGGGCGTGGGAACCCAAGACGGGAGCGGTCGGCTCGCTGTGGGACGTGGTGCGAGACCGGCGGCTGGTGCATCGGCCCGAGGTTCGGGGTGGGGTGTTGGCCGAGGAGTGCGCCAGGCCCCTGGAGGAGTTCTTCGCGCGGCAGCGTTGAGGTGGCCCAACTCGCTTCGCCGAGCGTGACGCCAGGGCGGCTTTTCGGCGGATTTCTCGCCGTGGCCGCACGTTCGACGGCGATTAGGGGCCGCGGCGCGATGCCGGTAAGCTGCCCGACGGTGGCGTGTCCGAGCGGCCTAAGGAGCACGCCTCGAAAGCGTGTGACGGGTAACCCCCGTCCGAGGGTTCAAATCCCTCCGCCACCGCCACAGCTGCCGGGCAAAACGCCACGTGACCACGTTTGGACAATGCGTTGTCCAAACGTGGTTCGCGGTAGCGGGTCACAGAACTTCGGTGAACTCGGGCGCTCGTATCGCTAAGCCCGACGCTGCGTGACGGTCTGACGAGGAAATCAACGACGACGGGTCAGTCGTGATCCTCGAGGGGGTTGGCCGCGATCCGTCTGGCAGCGTCATTCGCAACCGATGTGGCAGCGGCACTCCCGGGCTTGCGCCTCGCCTGATCTTCAAAGCACGCCAGAAAATCTGCGCCAAATCCTTGCCGGGGGTAGCGCGCGAGCACCTCCGTCCTCGCTTCGGGTGGGAACTCCTCGGGTCTCCGGCCGACTACGTCCCAGCTTGTAGCGACCTGCAACATGTGGGACTCGGGGTCGGCGGCGGGAGACACATCGTCGCGCATGTGCAGCACGATGATCTCCGTGGCTCTGGCCGCGCGATCGGTTGGCCAACCGGCCGCGATGCCGAAGACCCAGGCTAAGTCTCCTCCCGCCTCTTCGAACGCCAGCGTGTGACTGTCGAACGCCTCCGTCAGCCCGATGTCGTGAAGCAGCGCCGAGACGTAGTACAGCTCGTCGTCGAAGGTGATCCCATGCGCGGCGCCGTACATCGTTCCCCACAAGTACGAGCGGATGCAGTGATTGAGTAGCGCGGGCGAGTAGAAACGGGTGGCCACCGACAGCGCGGCCGTGGCAGCGGGAGTCTGCGGAAACATGGAGCGAGTTTTCCACAAACACACCGGGCGCCCCACGAATTCACCTTTTCATCGATGGCGCAGACCACCAGGCGCATTGACCCGTATCTCACGCTGCTTGCGGACGGCACGACCTATGCGGACACGTCCACACCCTCACGCCGAACAACACCATGGCTCTGAAGCCATTGCTGCAGACTGCCGTCACTCACGGCTAGGTGAGGCAAATCACCCCGGAGATTGTTACCGATCAGTTGCCTTCATTTCCGTTTATTTCCTATAGTTGCTGCAAGCCGAATGCATGGCGGCTGCCCCGGCATGGACTTGTGGAACAGCGACTGGACAGCCATGACCGACGCAATTGGACTTCGCACGATTGACGTGTGACGAGAGGAAATCAGCGCTGTGGGCGCAGAGATGATCATCCTGGTGCTGCTGGTCGGCACGGCACTGGCATTCGACTTCACCAACGGTTTCCACGACACCGGAAACGCGATGGCAACGACAATCGCCACCGGCGCGCTGAAGCCCAAGACGGCAGTCTTGCTGGCTGGCGTCCTCAACCTCGTGGGCGCATTCCTGTCGGTTGAGGTCGCGTTGACGGTCACCACGTCTGTCCTCAAGGTCCAGGACGGCAAGACCGGTCACTTACTTCCGTCGATCGATACGTCGACAGGGCTCACGATCATCTTCGCCGGCCTCATCGGCGGCATCCTGTGGAATCTGCTGACGTGGCTGTTCGGCATCCCGTCCAGCTCGTCGCACGCACTCTTCGGCGGGCTGATCGGCGCGGGCCTGGCCGCGCTCGGCATCGCAGGCGTCAACTGGTCCGGTGTCGCCCAGAAGGTGCTGATCCCCGCGCTCACCGCGCCGGTCATCGCCTGCCTCGTCGCCGCATGCGGTACGTGGCTGGTCTACCGGATCACCCGCAATGTGACGCAGCAGCGGCGCGAAGAGGGCTTCCGGTGGGGCCAGATCGCCACCGCCTCGCTCGTCGCGTTGTCGCACGGCACCAACGACGCGCAGAAGACGATGGGCGTCATCGCGCTTGCGCTCATCACCACCGGCCATCTGACCGGCGACGTGAAGGAACAAGGTCTGCCGTTCTGGATCATCTTCAGCTGCGCAATAGCCATCGGCCTCGGCACGTACCTCGGCGGCTGGCGTGTCATCCGCACCCTCGGCAAGGGTTTGGTCGAAATCGAGTCGCCGCAGGGTTTCGCCGCCGAGGCGTCTTCGGCCGCAATCATCTTGAGCTCGAGCGCCGCCGGCATGGCTCTGTCCACCACTCACGTTGCCACCGGCTCGATCCTGGGGAGCGGCGTGGGCAAGCCCGGCGCCGCGGTGCGCTGGGCGGTCGCCGGGCGCATGGCCCTGGCCTGGCTGGTCACGCTGCCCGCAGCGGGAATCGTTGGGGCACTGTCGTTCTGGCTCTCACACGGCGTCGGGCGGCTAACCTCGCCGCTGGTGGGCGACGGCATGATCTTCCTCATTCTGGTCGGCCTGTCGGTCTATATGTGGCGGCGTTCCCGGCGGCCGGCGGTGGACCACAACAACGTCAACGCCGATTGGGACCATTCGACCAACTCCGTCCTCCCCACCGATGGCAGCGGGGCCGCGAAGGCACCCCAGGGCGAGGCGTCGGTCTAGCCGGCCGACCGAGACAGTGAAGGAACGTTGATGATTTACATGGAAAGCATCCTCAAGGTGCTCGTGGTGGGATTGCTCCTCGGCGCCGGCTTGCCCGCAGTCTTCGCGGGCGGAGTAATGGCCTACTCGCGCGGTGCAGGCGGCAACGGGATCGACGGCGCGGCATACGCACCCAATCCAGCGCTGAGAATGCTTGGGCTGCTGCTGTTCACGTTCGTCATGGCGGTGATCGTGGTGGCGATCCTGTGGATCACGAGAACGACGATCGTTCATCACTTCGGTGTCGACCCGTTCCCGTTCATCCACACGAAATAATGCAGCGAATGACCAGGCGCCAGAGCTAGCGGCGTCCCCAGCACCCGACGACCGTCGGCGTCGTCCAGACCGCACCCGCGGTACGAATCGCCCCGCCGAGCCGCTGTTCGAGCGTGTCGAGGCCGAGTTCCTCCTCGGTGGCGGCACCGCTCGCGACGATGGCGTGCGCGGTCGCGCGGACGACTCCGACGACGATCCCCGGCGCTGTCGGGTGGTCGGGCGGCCAGTAGGGCTGCACGCCAAGCGATCCCACCTCCTGAAGACCCGCCTGAGTAAAGAGCACCGGAAGGCGCATCCCGACGTACGGGTCGGCGTGGGCGTACTTGAAGCCGGCCTCCAGCCATTCGCCGACTCGAATGAGCAACTCCACCGGGGGAAGCGCGCGCACTCCGCCCATGTCGTAGTCCACGGCGACGAAGACACCGCCCGGTTTCAACGCGCGCACGTGATGGGCGATCACGTCGACGGCATCGGGCAGGTGAAAGAGCAAGAGCCTGCAGACGATCGCATCGAACGGCTCGTCGTCGACGAACGTGCGCGCCTCGCCTTGGCGGAACGTCACGTTGTGCAAACCTGCCTTCGCCCGTCGATCCTCGGCTGCAGCCAGTTGCGCCGGGTCGCGGTCGACGCCAGTGACCGACCCATCGGGACCAACGAGCTCCGCCACCTGGAACGCGACGTCGCCTGGACCCGTACCAAGGTCCAGCACTCGCATCCCCGAAACGATGCCGCCACGCTTCAGCAGTAGTGCGGTGGGTTCGGCGATGGCCGCGGCTTGCGTCTGGAGCCGGGCGATCTCCGCCTCGTCACTTCCCAACATGTACTCGGGTCCACTCATGACGCGACCCTAGCGCCGCAGCGTGACCCGGCGTCAGGGGGTCCGAGATGTTTCGCCGGAGGTCTTCTTGACGCGAGGCGCGAGCAAGACGACCTCTGGTACGACACTCGGATTCGCATGCGCGAGGGTGACGAGCGAGACCAACGTGTTGGCGACATCGTCGAGTGCGGACATCCGCTCGGGCAGCTGCCCATGTTCGACCCAGGACTTGAACAGCACGGAGAGCAGGTCGCGGTCGGCACCGCGCAGGATCTCGGTGTCCTCGGTCGGTCCGATGCCGACGCGCACGATCGACAGGTCGGGATGCTCGCCTCGCCACGCGCGCAGGATTTCGTCCAGCGCCGCCTTGCTCGCACCGTATGCGGCCACCCCAGCTCGCGGGCGACCGACGTCGCTATTCGACGCGACCAGCACCACACCGTGCTCCGACAGGTGCGGCCGGGCCGCGCGCAGCACGTTGTTCGCACCAAGGGTGTTGACGCTGAACGCGTGTACCCACGTGGAGACGTCGGTGTCCTCGATGTGCGCAAACGGTATGACGGTGCTGGTGAACACCACGGCATCGAGACCGCCGAGCGCTTCGACAGCGGCATCGACGACGCGGGTGATCGCTTGCGTGTCGGCGACGTCGAGTTCGAACGCCGACCCGTCGATGGTGGCGGCCAGGTCGCTCAGCAACGCCATGCGCCGCGCGGCGACGGCCACCTTCGCGCCTCGCTGCGCGGCGGACGTCGCGACTGCGTGGCCGATTCCCGACGATGCCCCGACGACGAGCATCCGCAGCCCGGCGGCATCGGCATGTTGACCACTCACTGGAGACCACCTTCGTGAATCGCTGGCGAATCTGTTCGTTCGACACAGTAGAGCGTTGACAAAGGATTGCCTAAGTCGGCGCGCCATCGCCCAGTCGCGGCGACCTCATCCGGCGAGGCTGGCGAGCGTCGCGTGCACCTCCGGAATGTCCGTCGGCGCCGCCGGCTTGAACGTCACGGACCCGAGAAGCGCCGTTGCCGCGGCGGGCGGAGTACCGATCACAACGCCGTGCGCCGTGCCCTGCGGGGTGGGGATGTCGATCGTCGATCCGGGCACGAGGTTGTCGCCGACACCGGTGTGGCCGGCGAACCATTCGTCGAACCACTGAGCGGTGAGTGCGTCGACGGCGGGCGGGTTCTGCGGCTGCGGGAAACCGGCGACGAGGTACGCGGCGAACTGGATGAGCGGGTTGCCGCCTCTCATCGAGTCCATGTGCACGCCGCCCGTAAGCACGACGCCGTTGAACCGGGTCGGACGTGCAGCGGTCAACGCTTCATTGACGTCACTCGTCGAGTTGAACAGATTCGGCGGCGCGCCGATCTCACGGATCGGAATGTAGTGGTGAGTCAGCGCCTCGTACTCGTCCAGCTTGCGCAGTGCGTCGACCATGGTGCTCCCGGTGGGCACGCCGTCGAGCATGACCACGCCGACCAGGTCGTCGGCTGCCCCGTTCTCGGCGAGGAAGCCGGCCGCGGCCGCAACCAGGTTGCCGCCGAGCGAGTGACCCGCCAAGCCGAACTTCTGCGGCAGTTTCGCCGTCGCCGGATCCAGCCCGTACTGGGTCGCATAGCCGGCATCGAGCGCGCTCTTGGTCAGCGCGGCCCGGTCGTCGTCGAAGAGGTCGGCGATCGCGGAGGCCATTCCCGTGCCACCGAGCCAGTAGGTGTCGCCGGCGAAGACGTTGGACGGCAGCGACGGCGTGACGACGATGCTTTGTGTCTCTTCGGCCAGATTCGCCGCCGTGTAGCTGTACATGGGACCGAGTGCCAGCAGGCCGTGGTTGAGCAGGATCATCTGCGTGGGCGGGGGGTCGCCTTCGTCGACCTTGGGGTAGTACCAGTTCGCCGCCACCCGTTGCCCGGTGTTCAGCGTGATCCAGGAATCCCGGACGGTCACCGTGCTGTTCGGCGGCAGCACCGGCGGGCCTGCGACCAACGCCTCGACCGCTTGCAACGCGGTCAAGGCGACCGATCCGACGTTGACGACGACGGCGCCGACCACCGATCCAACGAAGCCCAGTAATGAGGGCGCGGCCGGGGTGGCGTCCGCGGCGGCCGTCGCCTGTGCCAGGCTCGTCGGCGAAGCGAACATGGCGGGAACCGCTTGCGTCGCAAGGCGATTCGCGGCCGGTTGAACTGCGGACTCGATCGGCGGGCTTTGCCGCGGGCTCGGTCGTCGGATCGCTCTCGACGGCATCCTTGGCGACTTCGGTCTGCTCGGGTACCTGGGTCTTCTCGGCCACCTCGGGGGCGGGCACTGATGTGGCCGTCGCCGGTTCGGCCGCCGCCTTCTTCCTCCCGGCCGCTGCGGTGTGCTTGACCGGTTCTGCCGGCGTGGCGTCGTCGGGGCCCGTCGATTCGGACGTCGGTTCGTCGTCCTTCTTCGGAACGTCCTTCTTGTCCGTCGCCGAACCCGGCTTGTCCGCGTCCGAGTCCGACGCCGACGGTGCGGTGGTACCCGTGGAGGTCGGTGTTCTTCTTGGGGTTTGTCGGGTCCTTCTTCTTACTGGTCGAGTCCGGCTTGTGTGCGGCGGAACTCGTCGCGCCCGACGATGCCGCGCCGCCCGACTCCGAAGCCGACCCCGTGTCCGCGCTCGCCGCCCCAGCCCCCGCCAGCAATGCTGCCGAGACACCCGCGGTGACGATTCCGGTCCCCACCCACACCGACAACTGCTGCATGCAAAACCCCTGACGTCTTGGTCGAATTCCTCGCGACGTCGATCTTGACAGGCGCTGCCAGTACCACGGGGCGTTTTGACAACGAGTGATCTCATACGGGACTCGCCATGCGGACATGCGATCGGGCGCTAGAGAGCGGGGCGAGTTTGATGACAGGGCCCAACCATTGTCAATAGGCTCGACGCGGGCGAAGGGATTCTCAATGACCGGTTCGAATGTGGTCCCTCGATGAAGGCCGTCAGCTGCCTCGAGGGCACCCTCTCGGTCGTCGACCTGCCGTCGCCGCAGCCTGCCGAGGGGCAGCTGCTGCTCGGCGTGCGTCGCTGCGGAATCTGTGGATCGGACCTGCACGCGAAGGATCACGCGAGCGAGCTCACCGACGTCATGGCGGCCGTCGGCTACGAGCACTTCATGCGCAGCGACACCCCGGTCGTCATGGGACACGAGTTCTGCGGTGAGGTCCTCGAGCGCGGACGCGGCGCAGCCAAGGAGTTCAAGTCGGACACGTTGGTGGTCTCGTTCCCGCTGCGGCGCGCCGACGGCGGTGTCCACCTCATCGGGTTGTCGCCACTGGCGCCCGGGGCGTACGCCGAACGGGTGCTGGCCGAGGCGTCGATGAGCTTCGTCGTGCCCAATGGCCTCGCACCCGACATCGCCGCGCTGACCGAGCCGATGGCGGTGGCGCTTCACGCCGTGCACCGCAGCGACATCGGCAAGCGCGACGTCGCAGTGGTCGTCGGATGCGGGCCGGTCGGATTGGCCGTCATCTGCCACCTCAAGGCGAAGGGCGTCGGCACCATCATCGCCAGCGACTTCTCACCAGGTCGGCGTGCGTTGGCGAGCCGGTGCGGCGCGGACGTCGTCGTCGATCCGGCCACCGATTCGCCCCACGCCGAACTCGCCACCAAGAAGGGCGTCCTGACCAACGTTCCGGACCTCTACGAGTTGGGTGTCCGCTCGATGGAGAAGATGCGCAAGCTGCCCGGCTGGGCGCACCTGTACCGCTTCGCGAACACCTTTGGTGCCGCAGGCCCAAGGCGGCCGGTGATCTTCGAATGCGTTGGGGTGCCCGGCATGATCGACGGGATCATCGCCGCTGCGCCGGTCAGTGCGCGGGTCGTGGTGGTAGGGGTGTGCATGGGCGACGATCGACTGCGGCCGGCCATGGCGATCAGCAAGGAGATCGACCTGCGCTTCGTATTCGGTTACACACCACTGGAATTCCGCGACACTCTCTACCTGTTGGCCGAGGGCAAGGTCGACGCCTCTGCGCTCGTCACGGGCGCGGTCGGGCTCGGCGGCGTCGACGCCGCGTTCGACGCACTCGGAGATCCCGAACGGCACGCGAAGATCCTCATCGATCCGGCGAGTGACTCGGTGGGGGTGTGACTGCATCGAGGTGCGCCGTGGCGCGGAGACCGCGAGATTGACACCACTGTGCGATCCACTCGCAGTTCCTCGCGCCAGCGTGAATCTCGCGGAAGTGCGCGCAACGGGCGGCTAGGGCGCCGTGAAGACGACGGGGACGCGGCCCGGGCCGCGGATGGCCGGAGTGTCGCGCCACGACGGCTCGCCTGCGAGGACCGGCCGGCGGCCGAGGATCCGGGGTAACGCCGTCGTGAACTCCAGGCGGGCCAGGCTGGCGCCGAGACAGTGGTGCGCGCCGTACCCGAACGTCAGGGGCGCGTGCCCGGTCCGGTCGAGCCGGAACGCGGCGGGCTCGTCGAACACCGACGGGTCGCGGTTGGCGGCCGCGACGACGACGAGTGCCGTTGTCCCCGCCGATATTTCGACGTCGCCGACTCTGGTGTCGTCTACGGCGACCCGCGCGGCGGACTGGACCGGGCCGTCCAGTCGCAGGAGTTCGGTGATCGCGGCGGTATCGGCCGGATCGATCCGATCGGCGAGGCGGGTGCCGTCTGACTCCGGAGCGAGTAGCCGAACCAGGCTGTTGCCCAACAGGTTCGCCGTGGTCTCATGCCCGGCAACGGCGATCAGGATCGCGGTGACGACGACGTCCTCGAGCTCCAGCTCGGGGTCGCCCGCGATGAAGCTGAGCAAGTCGTCGCGCGGATGCGCCCGTCGGTCCGCGGCCAGCGGCAGGAACTCCGTCATCAGTGCGGCCGACGCGGCGGTCCCGGCACGCATCTCCGCCGAATCGGCGAGCGCCCCTAGCATCCTGATGATCACCGGAGACACTTCGGCCAACAGTTCGGTGGTGTTCGACTCGAGGTCGAGCCACTCCGCGACGACCCCGACCGGCAAGGGAAGCGCGATGCGGGACATGAAGTCGAACTCGACGTTCGGTGCGGGCTCGTCGATCACGGCGGACGCGATCGCGTCGACGCCTGTGGCGAGTCCCCTGACGAACGTCCGAGTGAAGACGTCGCGCACCGACCCCCGCAGGCGTTGATGTACCGCGCCGTCCGCGACCAGCATGGACCGACGGGAGATCTCCAGACCGACCGGATCCAGCGCGGCGCGCACCGTCGGGTTGGCCGCGGGGTTGCTGCTCCACCCGGTGCTGCCGAGCACTTCTCGCGCGGCGGCGTAGCCGAGCACCAGCCACGCCTGCGCCGCGTCGTCCCACACCACGTCGCCTTCGCCGCGGCGAGCCTCGTAGTAGGGGTAGGGATCGGCGGCATCCCACGGCAGATGCGGCGCGACGAGTTCAGGACTGGACATGGTCATCCATTCCGAACGGCAGGCCCCGTTGGCGGACCCACGCGGCGTGCTGCTTGCCCAATTCGGAGACGGGCTCGGCGACGCCGTCCATGTCGTCGAGCGCCCCGCGCGCGTAGAAGGTGGCGTTCAGCGCGGTGAGGATCGCGTTCATGGACAGGTTGAGCCGGGTGAAGAAGACGAAGTCCGGAGGAACCGACATGCGGCGCACCGGGTGGTCGGCGGGGCGAAGGTCGACCAGCGCCCGAATCGCCCGTTCGGAGGTGTCCTGCCCGTAGGTGGCGGGTTGTTCGATCAACAGTTCGTGGATGCAATCCGACCACCACTGGTACGTCTCGTCGGCGGTGAGCGAGGAGCCGTCGGCGACGAAGCCGGCCTCCGCCATCACCCGGTGGGCGTCGTCCTTACGGCCCTCGACGACGGCACGTGCCATTTCGATGATGCGGCGACGCTGTGCTTCGGGAAGCACCTTCACGCAGCCGAAGTCGACGAACCCAACGGAGCCGTCGAGTCCGAACTTGTAGTTGCCGGGGTGGGGATCGGCATGGAAGAGGTTCGCGTGCCGGTAGGCGCCGGTGATCATCCGCGAGATGACCTCTGCCCACGTGTTCTTCAGGTCCTGATCCGCCGCCAATGCGTCGGCCCAGTCGAGCCCGTCGAGGTAGGTCATCGTGAGGACGCGGTCGGCGGACGCCTCGACTACGACCTCGGGGATGCGGATGAAGGGGTGGTCGCGGAACAGTTCGCTGAAGGCCCTGATGTTGGCGGCCTCGTGTCGGTAGTCGAGTTCCTCGGAGATCCGGGCGGACACTTCTTCGGTCGCAACCCGCATGTCGGGCATGTCACCCGGGGCGGTCGCCTGGACGAACCGAAGGAACGTCACGAGCAGTTCGGTGTTCGCGAGGTCGTCCCGGATCGCCTCTGCCACACCGGGATACTGAATCTTGACCGCCACCTGACGACCGTCGGGCATGGTCGCGCGGTGGACCTGCCCGATGGATGCCGCCGCTATAGGCTCGTCCTCGAACTCGGCGAACACCTCGTCCACCCGTCGACCGAGTTCCGCTTCCAGCACCTGCCGCGCCAGTCGTCGGTCCATGGGTGGGGCGTCGGCCTGTAGCCGAACCAAGGCGCGTTGATAGGGCGACAGGGCGTCGAGGCCGACGGCGCCAGTGTCGACCATCGAGAACAGCTGGCCCGCCTTCATGAGCACACCCTTGGAATGCCCGAGCAGGTCCGCGTACCGCTCCGCGGTCCGTTCGTGGTGGCGCTCCACGGCGTCGGCATCGCCTGCCCGCTGGCGCAACCCGGCGACCACCCGACCCCCTGCGGCTCGCGCGGTGAACCCCGCCAAAGGCATGGTGCGACGGATCCGTCCGTGCTGCACCGGTCGCTCGGGAGCGACCATCTAGCGTTCCCTCACTGCTAAAGTGCTCACTTGACAAGACTAAGTAATCACTTGGGAGAGGTCAATGGCGGAGCCGACGACGACGCGGGACCGGCTGGTGAACGAGGCGATGCGGCTGTTCGGGGAACAGGGGTACCGGGCCACCAGCGTTGCCCAGATCGAAGCCGCCGCAGGGCTTGCGGCCGGCTCGGGAGCGCTGTATCACCACTTCAAGTCGAAGGAGTCCCTGCTCGAGGCGGGCATCGACAGGCAGCTCGACCGGCGCCACGCCATGCACGACATCCGCGCCCTGTTTGCCGGACTCGGCGACCTGCGCACCGAGCTCACACTGTTGGGCCGGTACCTGCTCAGCGTCATCGACGCCGAAGGCGAGCTGCTCCGGATCGCGGCACGCACCCCCACCAATCGGTCGGGTCGGCTCGACGACGCCTACGCCGCACTCGTCGACGGGCTCTACACCGAGCTCGCCGACTGGGTGGGTGGCTGGGCGCCCGACCTACCTGCCGCGGACGCCCGCGCCATCGCAGTGCTCGGGGTCGACGCGCTGTTGGGCAAGCGCGCGACGGCGATGCTCTTTCACGCCGAGGGTCTGGCGATCCCCGACGAGGACTACGTGCGCGAGTGGACCCTGACGCTCGCGCCGCGCATCGAGGCGGCCGGTGCGGTATGAACGCGTTGATCCAAATCTTCATGGCGGTCAATGTAGGTCGCCCACGGCGTCAACGTAGGTAGTCGACTACCGAATCCGCCGGGATGGCAGGGCGTGCCGCGGCGCCCGCGCGGCGAGCAGCCAATGATCGTTCGCGGCGATGAGATTTAGCGCAGCTCAACCGAATATGAGTAGTCGACTACGCACGCGCTGCTCGGTGGCGATGGATAGCGTCCGGGTGTGGACGCCGCTGAGGCGGGCACGAATGTCAGCCACAACGTGGAAAGGACTAGATCATGGCGCTCGAAATCGGTGACCACGTGTGGTACTGGAACGACGTCGAGAACGGGGTCGAACACACCTCCCTCGACCCCGATCTGCCTCGGCTGGAATGGTTCCCCACCTCCCAGGGCAAGACGGACTACAAGGGTCACGGCAAGGAAATCGCCTACTATGCGTTCTACGAGGACGTGATTCAGGTGGGACACCCGCAGATGCTCTCCGGGCCAGGGACTTTCGCATGGCTCAACCGCAATCCGGGAAACATCACCGATGGTGGCGTGGACTTCGGGCAGCTACCCGGAAAGCTTAGTTGGCACCAGTTCCTGGTGTTCCCGACGCGGGAGGCAGGCTACGACGCGATAGCGCAGCTGCTGAGATCGGGCAGCTACATCGACCTGACGATTCAGGCCGCCTTCGAGCGGTACGCGCCGGCCTCCGACGGCAACGACCCCGTTCGGTACGCAAAGCAAGTGGCGGCGGCGTTGGGTGTGGACAAGGACGCCACGACGATTCGCGACGTCGACGACTCGGCGCAGCTGTCAGTCGTACAGGACGCCATCGCCGTGATGGAGGGTGAGAACGTCCCGGGAACTACGCTCGGCTATGACTCCTCCGACCTCCCACCTGCCATCCAAGAACTGTTGGCGTGAGGCCGGTCGCCGCCGAAAGTGGGGTGGCCGCGGATCCGTCCGGACAGATCCACGGGTCGGGAAGCGTGCACTGAGTACCAATTCGGCCTACGCCCAGGCGTTGTCGGGAATCGCGGGGTCGGGGTCGGGGCACTTGGGCAGCGCGTGGCACCGGAAGCCGATCAACTGCATGTCGGCCACGCGCGCGCAGCCTTCCGCGGAGGCACCACTGCCGAGAAAGAACGGTCCGAACGAGAGGAAGCCGGAACCGCCCGGATACGTCTTAGCCTGTTGCGCAAGGAAGTCCGACACGGTGCGCGACGGTCCGAAGGATAGCGACAGATTGCGTGCGAACACGGCGCTGACACAGTAGGCGGGCAGCCGTCCCGCGGGCGGATTGGCGCCGTCGCAGAGTTCGGTGGCCTTCGCCTCGGGGTCGGTCCGATCGAGCCGCCAGCTTCGGGACGTGAGGAACAGCGGGTGGAACCACTGTCGCACGATGGGCACCTCAGCGAGCTCGCACGTGATCGCGACGCGGGAGCGGTCGAGGCTGCCGGTGTACGACGTTCGGTTCTCTGCACCGGCGAAGAGCCCCAGGAACCCGTCGCTGGCGTGCACGGTCCATGGCAATGAGCTGACCGCTTCTTTTCGGTACCGTTCGAAATCCGTGACGCCAAAGGTGAACTGCGTCCACGTCGAGGATGTCGCGAAGTCGGCGGGGACCAGCGACGTCGTGAAGTAATCGGCGTCCGAGCCGGGGCTGATCACTCGGGCGCCGTCGAAGTCCTCGAGGTAATGGGCTTTCAGCAACGACATGTCGCGGTGGGCAGTGTGGCTGACGAACGCGTTGATCTGATCGACGTCGTTCTTGTGACCCTTCGTCACCCACTCATTGAGCGCGGCGTCCACGTGTTGTCGATAGAGCTCCCCGTTGAGCGACCAGCTGCTGACCACGCGCGAGTCGGTTGACGTCTGCGCGTCCAACCGGCGGTTGTTGTAGTCCAAAGTCGCCGCGGCGTAGCGCTGTTGACCTTCGAGGTACGCCAGCATCAGTGGTGACGCTTCGGTCACCGCGACCTCGCGACCGGAGCCCGGCGCCGGAATCTTCACGACCTGCTGGAGGAGGCCACGGAACTTCTCCATCTTGGCGGTCACGTCGTCCGGAAGCGGTGCGTGAACGACCTGGCTCGTCTTCAGTGCGTTGCCGTACGCGCTCGACAGCGAACTCGCGGCGCCAGCCGTCGCCGGAGCGATCCGTGGGCGGTTCATCGCGGTGACGTCGGGCACGAAGTCCACCAACCGGGCGAGCGTCTCGGGGTTCTCGAGATCGGTTGACTGCAAAGGCATTCCGGCCGTGATCCAGTTGAAGAAGTCGTCGGCCCGTGGTTGCGCGGAATCGGTGCCGGTCGTCAGGACTACGTACAGTTTCGCGACTACGGCGCGCGCAAGAGCGCCGGGTGGGACGATCGCCATGTGGGTGTCTCCTCGTCGGGTAGTCCAGGGTCGTGCGTCACCACGCCAGGTTCGGATCGGGATCGGGGGACTGCGGCAGCCGGCGGCATACGTACGCGGCGATGTAGACGTCGCTCGGATCGGTACTGCTGCGGGTCACCGGAAGCTCACCGCTGCCCTTGTATGTGACCCACCGGATATGCAGCGTCTCACCGAAATTCCGCACTTCCACCTTCGCGAGGTTGCCCCGCGTGGTCAGCACGGCGAACCTGTATCGGTCGTGCAACTCATGACGGTCCGGACGGATCCATAACCCCTCGGCGTTCTTCTCCCCGCCGAACTTGATCGGTTGGTGTTCGGCGAGCCACACGTGTGAGCCGTGGTTGAGGTCGTCCGGACCCAGAGCGTCGAATGACGGGCTAGGCTCCGGCGAGCCTAATGGATTGACGGTGCCTGGCCATCCCAGTCCAGCGAGCCGCGCACCGTTCGACCCCACCAGGTTGAAGCCGCCCTCGATGTCGGGCACTCGCTCCCACCGGAAGTCGGGGCTGTCGCCGTTGTTCGAGCCCGTGTCGAGGTCGAATCCGGTACCGGCGGCTACCAGGGCGTGGTCACCCGTCGAGGTGAGCTCGGGCTCGCTGGCGGGCGTGAACACCGTTTCGATGTTGCGGATCAGCGCAGCGGTCTCGACGAACGCCGGACAGCGGCCCGCAGGCGGATCGGCACCGTCGGTCAGCGCGGGGGTGCTCGGCGCGAATCTCCAGCCGCGGGAGCCGAAGAGTTCCATGGCCGGGTCCAGCCACGGTCGGCTGATGGAGACCACGCAGTAGTCGAAGCTCACCGATTGCAGGTCGTCCCGCACCTCGCCACCCAGCACATCGGTCAACGCTTCCGCCGCGTCCGAGACCAGCCCGACGAGCTGTTCGTGGTCCAGCTGTACCCGCGGCCACGGTGAGTCCAACACGTCCCCGGGCGCAAAGAAGGTGGGCGCGAAGCGGATTCCGTTCGGTGAGGTATTGAACTGATCCGGAAGATTGGGGTTGAACGTGTCGCGGTGGCGGTCCCAGACCGCGCGCGGCGACTTGGCTCCGAGTTCGGTGAGCTTCCGCAGCGCCTCGTCGACCTCGATCTTGTGCCCGTTGACGTTCCAGGCGGTCGCAGCGTCGTCACGGGCCTGGCGCAGCTTCGGTTCCTCGATGTCCTGCCACTGGGCGCGAACCGCGGGGTCGGCAGCGGTCACGCCGGCCGCCTCGGCCTGGCGGTAGTCGATGCTGGCCTGAAGCCAGGCCTGCCGCGCCACCCGATAGTCCCGCAACGCCGCCGACGGCTCGTGACCCCCGCCCGCGGCGGCGTCGAACAGATACGCTTGCGCCCCTTCGTAGTCGGACCGCTCCTGCGGCGACATGTCGTCCTGAGCGAGCTCTGCGCGCAGCACTTCCCCGTAGACGTCCCAGAGATGCAGGGTCGGTTGCGGGTTCCACACCGGCGCCGTCGGGATCCGGTTGACGAGTTCGGAGAACTCGGCCAGGGTGTTCTCCTGAGCCGCGTCGCGCGCACCGGTGAAGCGCAGACTCGTCGCCTGGTAGGCGAACGGGGTGGTGGCGACGCTGACGATGCGCTGCGGGTCAGCGGGGTCCGTCAACATCTGCTGAAGCTTCGCCGCCACGCTCAATACCACTGCGGAGTCAAGGGATTCGCTGCTCATGGCACCGTACTTTCGTTGTGGAGCGGGATGACCGCGCCGGTGGCAGTCCGTTGCGAGCCACCGGCGCGGTTGCCCGCTCAGACGAGGGTGGACTCGTCGATGCCGTCCAGCAGGTTCGGCGTCTTGCCGAGCAGGTGGTTGACGAAGCCGATGATCTGCATCCCGGGCACGGTGATCGTCGCGCCGTCATTCTCGGCGTGGTAATGACTGCCCGATTCGCTGTGGCCGTAGGAGCCGCTGACCGTGAATGGTCCCCAACCCACGCTTGCGTTCGCGTTGACCGAGCTCGAGTAGGTGTGGAGAGCCGAAGCGAAACTGGCCGAATGGATCACCAGGTCCTTGATGAACAGGGCCTGCAGCGGGTAGCCGATGAACCTGCCCTCCGGTGGCCGTGAGCCATCGGACGGCATCTGGTCGTAGTTCCAGCCCTCACCCTTGTTCAGCGTCCACCCGCGGTTCTCGAGGAACTCCGGGTAGAACCAGGGCCGCACGATCTGCACCTGGGTCATCGAGAACGACATGTTGAATTCGTCGACCGTCAAGGACTCATCGTGTGTCGTCGACGTGCTGGTGACGCCACCGCTGGCACTCCACAGGCCCCAGCTCACACCCCCGCTGGCCGACCAGGAGGTCGACTCGTCGTGGCTGGTCGTGTCGATCATGCTGTGGTACTGGTTGTAGGTCGTCCAGCCCGGCGACTCGGCGAATCCGCCGGGCACCACGGTCGTGTAGAAGAACCGCTGACCGGGCCCCAGCGCGTTCACCACGGCCTCGTTGTAGTACCGCTCCAGATTCTGCTTCCACAGCAGCATCGACTTCTCGGTGGTCTGGTTGATGTAGGCGTTGATCCGGTCGATGTCGCTGCGGAAGCCGCCGGACGTCCAGTCGTCGGCGGCGGAGTTCACCTGCAGTCGATACAGCTCTGCGTTGTTGCTCCAGTCCGCGACGGCCTGCTTGCCTTCTTCGCCAACCGCTGCCTGCGCGGCGATGCGCTTGTTGTTGTAATTCAGTGCGGCAGTGATGTACTTCATCTGATAGTCCTTGTACGCCCTCAACGCAGGCCCGTCTTCGGTGACCTCCTTCTCCTCGTCGGAAATGATGTCCTTCACCTTGCGGGTGACGCGCAGCAGGCCGCGGAACTTCTCCAGCTTGGCCTTCTGATCGTCGGTCAGCTCGTTGTCGACCACCTTGGAGAACTTCAGAATCTGACCGTAGATCTCGCTAAGGCGCGCACCGCTGTCGTTGCGCCAGACGCCGTCCTGGCGGTCACCCGTGTACGCCGCCTTGACGTCGGGGATGAAATCGATCAGCGACGCGAAGTTGTACGCCTGCTGAAGCAGCAGCTTGTCCTCCTCCGCGTTCGCGCCGGTACCGATTCCCCTGGCGGCGAAGCCGAAGTCGGACGCCTGAAACGGAAGTCCCGGCTGGCAATAGGTGATGAACGCGTCCTTTGACGGTGGAACGGTCTCGTCCCCGCCCGCGAGAATGTTGTACATCTGGTTGCGGAAGGTGAGGCCGAGTTCGCCGAGAGTTTGAGCCATGACTTTCTCCTAGGTTGTTGGGTTGTTGCGAGGCGTCCGCTCGGATCGCCCGATCGGCATACGGGACGGCCGCCTACGTTTGGAAATCCTCACGCAATGGCCTGCACGTGACGTGAGTAGTTCACTACTCGAATTCCTGTGACTATTAATTTGATTCATGAAGATCGAATTCTCGGGAGAGTGAAAGTTATTCAACAACAGCATGTTTCGACACATCCCGGCGGACGATTGTCGGGATGCATTGGGAGCGGACGCCGTGCGCTAGCTCAGCGCGCTACCACTGCATATCCGGCAGCGGGTCGGGAGTCCTGGGCAGCCGTTTGCATATGAAGGCCAGCACGGTTACGTCGGAGCTCGGGACCTCAGCGGGCGCCGGGTCGGGTGGGGGCGATTCGGCTGCCGCGTCGCCGGCGACGATGAATTTGGTGGCCCATCCGGGAGCTCCTCAGCCGATCGACGAGTCGCACCCCCGACGGGTTCCTCAGCACGCGCGGGGTGAAGTCGACGGAGGCATTCTTGAGGGCGTCGCCGCCCAGCAGCCCGCGGTCCACCGCAGCGACCTTGGTGGTCCGGAATTCACGGGCGGTGATGGTGGAGAAGCCCTTTACCAGTTCAGGCTGGACCGGCTTGTCATCGGGCACGACCGCGTACTCCTTCAGCACCCGGGTGCGTTGCCGCCACTTCTCGGATTCCTCCGCTTGCGACGGCACGATGCGATCGACCAAGAACCGCGGCGGGATGGTGAACACCAGCGAGCCCCGGGAGGTGCCCTTGCCGCTCGGTCGGTGAACCTCGAGGTTGCGCATCAGGACCAGCGCGGCGACGTATGCCGGGCACGTGCCCGTTGGCGGATCGCCACCGTCCGACAGGGCGTCCCCGTCGGCCAGCCGCCAGATTCGGGACGTCAGCGCGGCCTCGGAGAACCACGGCCGGGTGAGCGCCACGGACCGGTAGTCGAAGGCGACCTTGGTGACGGGATCGGGGTCGTCGTGCAGCGCGCGCTGGAGTTCCTCGGGTGCCTCGCTCACCAATGCCTGGACCTCCGGGGACGAGAGCTCGAACCGCGACCACGACGTCGAATCCTTGAGGTTGACCGGCGAATACCCAGTTGGTGCGAAACGTCCACCGGCGGTGTCCGTCAGCAGATCGATGTCCGGGTTGAACGCCGCCCGCCAGTCATGCCAACGCACCAGCGGGTTGGCGGAGCTCACCAACTCGACGATGGCTAGCGCGGCCTCGATCTCGTCGCGGTGACCCAACGTGCGCCAGTCCGATTCCGCCGCGGTGATGTGCTCCCGCAAGACCGGCTCTTGTTCTGTCCATTGCCATTGAACGGCAGCGTCATCGGAGGTCTGCGCCGTCAGCCGCTTGGAGCGGTAGTCCTCCTGGGCAGCGATCCACCCGTCGCGATACTGGCGGTAGCTGCGATACGCCTCGGTTTCTTGCCGCAGCCCGTCGGCGCCGTCCTGATACAAGGCAGCGACAGCAGTGTCGTAGCGCTGCTTGGCGCCTGCGTCGTCGACGCCGGCGCCAACTTGCGCTTGCGACAACACGTCCCCGTAGATCTCCCACAGGGTGCGACCACCGTCGATGGTCGCGACGGTGTCGCGCGGCACGAAGTTGACCATGCGCGCGAAGTCGGCGGCGGCGGCAACATCGGTCGCAGTTCGCGGTGAGGCAACCGCGGCCAGCGCGTCGGCGGTCATCGTCAGAGGCGCCAACACGGGGAAACACAGGAACGTGTCGGCACCCACCGAGAAGACACGACGGGCCTTTTCGACGAGGGCCAACTGAACGTACGCATCCATCGTTGCTCCAATCGAGAAGAGAGATGTGGAGAGCGTGGCACTCCAGTTGCCAACCGACATGAGTAGCGCGCTACTCGAGTTCGGTCGCAATGAAAGGCGTCCACGTTCGATTCGGCCGTCCCCGCGCCGTGCACTGACTACCGTCGGAGCCATGTCTCGCATCGCACCATCCGACGTTTTCGCAGGCGCCGAACTCGACGATCTCGGCCAAGGCGACCGCATCAACCTCGGCGTCGCGGCCATCATGACGCGCCGCCCCGAAGTCGCCCAGGCGCTCGGCGGGCTGAACGCCGCCCTACGCTCGTCGGGCACGCTGTCGCCGCGGCTGCTCGAACTCGTCCGGCTGCGCATCGCCTTCCACAACCAGTGCCGCAGCTGCATGGCCGTGCGCTACCAGAGTGCACTCGACGACGGGCTCACCGAGGGGGCAGTGTGCTCTCTGGAGCAACCGGCCGAGGCCGACGACCTCTCCGACGCCGAGCGCAGCGCCGTGCGCTTCGCCGACCTGTTCGCAACCAACCACCTCGCGATCGACGACTCCGTCTACGACGAACTGCGTGCGCACTTCACCGAGGACGAGTTGGTGGAACTGGGCCTCAACTGTGCCGTGGCGGTCGGCATCGGCAGATTGACGGCGACATGGGACGTCACCGACGACGTGCCCGAGGCCTTCCGGACCAATTCGGAAACCCCAGTGGCGCCGTGGGTTTCGGGTGCGGTCGTGGCGTCCGGCTAAACAGCCGGCGGCGCGGTCCGGCCCTGCACCACTACACCCGCCGCGCACTCGAGCGGCTTGACCTCCGAGGTGAAGTCGGATTCGGGCCCCTGGCTGTCCATCACCCTGCTCCCACGTGTCCGCGACGGCGTCGGCGATCGCCGACGAAAGTCCCAGCGCCCTGGCCTCTTCCACGTAGAGACGGACATCCTTGACCGTCAGTCCCGTTGTGAAGCCGTAGTCGAACGTGCGGGGCAGCAACGCCCGGGGAACTTGTCCCGGCTCGCGTGGGTGCCACCCGAACCGGCATTGAGCACGTCGATCATGACCTGGGCGTCGAGTCCGGCCTTGACGCCCATCACCATCACCTCCGCCGTCGCCGCGAGTGCCGTGGCCGCCATCAGGTTGTTCACCAACTTCATCGTCTGTGCGGCGCCGGGTTGCTCGCCGACCAGGAACGGTCGCCCGAGCACGGTGAGCACGGGTTCGATGACCTCGTACTCGGCGCGGGCACCGGACACCATCAGCGCCAGCGTGCCGCCCTCGGCGCCCGCCACCCCGCCGCTGATCGGGCTGTCCAACGCAGCGACACCGCGTTCGGCAAGATATGTGTGAATGCGTTGCGCGGCTTGGCTTCCGACGGTCGACAGGTCGACGAACCGTTTCAGCCGTGAACCGTCGGCGACCTCCTCGACGACCGCTGCCGAGGCTTGCGGGGTCGGCAGGCTCGCCAGCACCGTCTCCGCGCGGTCGGCGACGTCACGTCCGGACGTCGCCGGACGTCGCGGGCTGTGCGCCCCGTGTCGCGGCGCGCTCCACGACGGCGGGCTGGGTGTCGAACACCACGACCTGGTGGCCTGCACCGAGGAGGCGGCTCATCCTGGGAAAGCCCATGTTGCCCAAGCCGATGAAGCCGAGCGATGCGGTCACCGGCTACTCGCCGTCCGTCTCGGCGAACGCCTCCCGCGCGACGCGGAAGCTGTCGACCGCGGCTGGAATCCCGGCGTAGATGCGGACCTGAAGGAAGATCTCGCGGATCTCCTCGCGCGTCACGCCGTTGGTCAGTGCACCCCTGACGTGAGTGCGCAGTTCCTGCGGCCGGTTGGGTACGGCGATCATCGCGAGGTTCAACATGCTCCTGGTCTTCAACGGCAGCCCGTCGCGACCCCACACCGCGCCCCAGCGGTACTCGGTGACCAGATCCTGCAGCGGCTTCGAGAATTCGTCCGCGTTGGCCGCCGCCCGCTCGACGTAGTCCGCACCGAGCACGGCCGTGCGGATCTCCCGACCCTTGTCGTAGGTGCGTTGGTCCATGTCGTCCTCCATCGGTGGTCAGTCGTCACACGAGTCAGACATAAGGAAAGCGCATGCGAGCCGTCGGTGGGCGCTTGTTACGTTCGACGTTCCATCCCATCGCGAAAGGCATCCCGTGGCAGCGAGCTGGCAGGCACTGGCCGGTGAGCTGGTTCCGCTCGCGCTGGTCGTGGCGCTGTCACCGTTGTCGGTCCTCCCGCCGTTGCTGCTCGTGCTCCATGCCGCGCGGCCCCGCGCCGCCGGCCTTGCATTCGCGCTCGGCTGGCTAGGTGGACTCGGCGCGTCCACGGCGATCTTCCTGCTGCTGCCGCGGGCTCTCGGCGGAACCCACGAGGCGCAGGGGGACTGGTCGGGGTACGCCCGCATCGGGATCGGCGCGGCCCTCATCGTCGCCGGCGTCGCGCGTTGGCTGACGCGTCGCCAGGCCACGCGCTCGCCGGCGTGGCTGAAAGGCCTGTCCAAGATCCGGCCCGCCGGGGCCCTCGCGCTAGGGCTCTTGCTGCCCTTGGTCAACCCCAAGTTCCTGTTCGCCAACGCAGCGGCCGGGTTGGGCATCGGCACGGCCGGACTGGCGCCCGTCGGCGTGTGGATCGTGGTGGTGGGCTACACGGTGCTGGCCGGGTCATCGGCGGCCGTACCGATCGCGCTGTACGCGTGCGCCCCATCCCGGTTCGACGGCACCCTGGAGCGATTGAAGGACTGGATCGAGCGCCAGCATGCGGAACTCACCGCCATCATCCTGGTGGTGATTGGAATCGTGTTGCTGTACCAGGGGATTCGCGCCTTATAGGCGGCGGCAACTTCGCCACGAGCCCGCCACAGATCTCGCCCGGCGTCGACCCGGCTTAGCTCGGGGACGCCTTGGCCTTCTCCTTGGCCTGCGCCGTGGCCTTCTCCTGCGCGGCCTTGGCCTCGTTGGCCTTTTCCTTGGCCGCCGCAGCGAGTGTCCTCCCCTCGGGGCTGGCCGCCGAGTATCCCGCCGAAGTGGCCGATGCCTCGGTCGAATAGCAATTGAGCGACACCAGGACTTCGTTCGTAACCGAGCCGGCGGAGTTCGGTGGTGGCTGCACCGTCTGCTGCACGTCGTTTACGACGAGGCAGTCGGGCCAAGCCTTTTGGTCGCCCACGGTGGTAGCGACGACGGGGGTGAACCCCGCTCCTCTGAGGGCCGCCGAGGCGTCGCTGTACGTCTGGCCCGTCACGCTCGGCGAACTCGCGTAGGCGAGCCCCTCGGTCGTCAATGTTGTTACCGCCATCGCCGCCGCGGCGCAGACCGCGGCTCCGGCGCCGACCGCCACGGGATGCCGCGCCCCGTTCATCATCGGGCCTTGATCAGCGGGACCGCTTTGGGTGTCTCCAGGGTGGTCGCGGGGACCGCCCACGTGGCCGTCGCGCCCATGTTCATCCCGGCGACAACGGGTTGGGTGAAGGTGGTGTTCGCGGGTGCGTCCCCGGAGCCCGCCAACGTGGTGCGGGCGGCGGCGGGGTCGCCGTGGCCCAAGGTCAGCGACGCCAGCGCTGCGACCGCGCCGAGTCCGAGCGCCGCGAAAACCCGCCTCGCGATTCGGTAGTCGACTATTGGTTGATTCTCGTTCATGTAGTGATCGTGATCACCACAACCTAAGAAATACTGAAGTCGGGCTGTGACGTTTCTGGAGGTCAAATTGTCCGGTATCCACATGTGACCACGTGGCTGGGTGTTGGCTGCGTGCGATTGTTGGCCGACTCGGCGGATGCGTGCCGAGCTGGGGCGCAGACAGTCGAAAGAACCTCCTGCCCTTCCCTTCCGGTAGTGCTCGGCGAACCCCTGGTGGTGCGACGACGGGCGGCGGTGGACGTCGTGTTGGCCGCGAATTGCGTGATGACTTCCTGAAACCCGAATTTCGTCGCTGACGACCGAAACGGCCAAGGAAATCGTCATTGTCGAGCAATGCACGAGTCGACAGGCGAACCTGGACCGTCAGCAGGAATCGCTCGCGTCCGCCCAATCGCTGCGCGCGCTGTCGGAGGAAGCCAGCGCGCGGCGCCCGCCACCGGGCACGACGAATTGCGGTTGCTGATCAAGCATTTCGTCGAGGGACATCGAACTGGGTTGGCGCCGGGCTCAGCCGGGCAGGTTGAGCACCCGCTCGGTGAGCATGAGCAGGGTCGTGCGCAATGTGTCGTCGTCGAGATCGCCGACCAGCGGGTTGACCACTGACCCTGCGATGGCGGCGGTCATGACGGCGGCCGCCACCCTCGCTTCCGTGTCGTCGCGTTCGTCGAGCAGCACTCCGTACATGCGGCTGATGAACTGCCGGAATGGTTCGTGCTCGCCGAGCAGCCGCACGATGACGGGGTCGTTCTGCAGCGTCGCGATCCATCTGCGCCGCGCGACTGCGATGTCGATGAGCCGCGTCAGTAGTAGGTAGCGGGCTTGCGGCCGTTCGGGCTCGGACTCGGCGGCCTCCAGCGCGCCTTCGAGCTGGGCCAGTTCGCGGTCGGTGAGCGCGATGACGATGTCGTTCTTGGACTTGTACTTGTGGTAGACCGCGGCCTTGGTCACCCCGATGGCGTCCGCGATCATCTGCAGTGACGTGCCGCCCACCCCGTGATCGCCGATGAGCTCCATTGCCGCATCGAGGATGCGGTCCTGCGCCGCGGTGCGCGGCGTCGATCCGAGCCGGGCCCCCGCACGCGGGGAGGACGATCCGGCACGGGTGGTGGGATCTGCAGTGGCCACCATGTCAGGGTATGCGGTCGGCTCAGAAGAGGTAGATCGCCAGGATTCCGACCCACAGCACCGCCAGCCAGGCGTCCGTCGCCAGCTTCAGCCAACGGGGCGCGGTGCGCACCTCCATGAAGTACCGGATGATGAGCCGGCCCTTGATGAAGCCCAGCACCACGACGGCGACGGTGATGGCCACGTTGGGGACGGCGACTCCGTCGGAGTGCCCGGGGGCGAGCCACCACGACACGATCGTGATCGTCGTGAGTACCAACCACGCATAGGTGATGGCTCGAGTTGCGTTGGCGGACTCGGTATTCGTCGTCACGTTCGTCACCTCATCACGTAGAGCAGTCCGAAGATCACGATCCAGAGCAGGTCGATCATGTGCCAGTACGTGGCCCCCGACTCGACCATCGACGCGCGCCGCTTGCGGGGATTGCGCAACTCGCGCACCACGATTCCGAGGATCAGCAGCCCGAGTGCGACGTGGAACATGTGCACGCCGGTGAGCATGTAGTAGAACATGAAGAAGTCGCTGCTCGGCATCGTGTAGCCGTGCATGATCTCCGTCGACCACTCGTAGGCCTTGATGAGGATGAACGCGACGCCGAATGCTCCGCCGAAGTACGTCAGCCGCACGGCCTGGTCGTGATCGCCTGCGCGGGCGGCCAGCACGCTGCGCGCGATCAGCCACGAACTGGTCAGCAGCACCACCGTGTTGACCACGCCGACAGTGACGTTGAGGTGCTGCTGGTCCGCCAGGAACTCCTGTGGTGCCATCGCGCGGTAGATCATGAAGATGATGAAGTAGGCACCGAAGATGGCGAGGTCGCCGAGCACCATGACCCACATGTGGATGTCGCCGGGCAGGTGGGGCAGCCGCTGTCCACCAACGTCTTTGCGCTCGACGTCCGTGAGGGACACAGGCGTCGTCTGGTCTGTGTTGGTCATGACGAGGCCCTCAGTCCAGGGGTGGGGAGTCGGCGGGTTCGAGCTCGGTTGCCTTCTTGAGGAACATGATCACGCAGGACAGCCATATCCCGAAGACCACCGTGCCCATCCAGAAGGAGATGGAGCCGTTCCACGCGAAGGCACCGGCCTTCGAGACGAACACGGGGACGGCCAGGATCTCGGTGACGATCTGCCACACGCTGATGTAGGCCAGCCACTTGGGGAAGATCTCGTTCCTGTCGTACAGGATCGCGACGGCGAAGGCGAAATAGGCCACCGAGAAGCAGCCGAGCGATCCCACGTACGAGAGCAGTCCGAGGTCGTAGAGGAATGCCATCAGCTCTGGGTTGCGATCGGCACGAAAAGTGGCGGTGAGGAAGCAGATCGCCACCAGCAGGCAGCCGGGCAGAGCGCCGACCGCCATTCCGCCCATGTACGAGTAGGCAAGGGTCGAACCCGTCGACATGCGTTTCATGTGGTACATCACGATGCCGTTGGCGATTCCCGCTCCGCCGACGATCAGGATCAGCAGGCCGAACCCGATCTGAATCGTCGTGGCGTGGTTGTGGAAGAAGTCCACCATCTGCGGGGTGGTGATGTCGGGTCGTGGGGGCGGCATCGTTCGGGCGAGCGCGAAGAAGATGACGCCGAACGCGGTGTAGAAGGCGGGCACGATGAAGAAGACGATCCAGACGTCGCGCTTGCCCGCCTTGGGAGCCTTTGGCGCGTCGACCGATTTCGCGTCGGACGTCGCCCGCGAGACGACGATTGCTTGCTCCTCGCGCAAGCGCTCGTCGGTGGCCGTTTGCTCCTCGCGCAAGCGCTCGTCGGCCGTCATGCCGCGACGCCTTCCTCGACCGCCTGCCGCTGCAGGGCGGCGCGCACCACGAAGAACATCACGATCAGGAACGCGGCATAGGCCCCGTTGCGAAGCCAGAACGACAACAACCCGTCCCACGCCAGGGGGCCGGTCTTGACGATGGCCGCCATGGCGGCCGGAGCGATGGCCAAGGCGGTGGCGACGGAGAAGTGGCCGACCCAGCGCGGGAACACGGGGTTGGGGCCCTTGTCGAAGTAGACCGCGAGGCCCAATAGCAGGTTCTGGCCGACGATCATGCCGACCGGGGCGATGAAGGTGATCCAGGCCATGTCGTTGAGCAGCATGGTCAGTTCGGGATTGCGGTCCGGCCGGAACGCGGCGACCAGGTAGAAGATGTTGGCCAGCGCGAAAATCGTTGCGCCACTTACCGCGGCGGTCAAGTAGCAGTAGGCGAATACATGGCTTTGGGTGGCCATCCGCTTCATCTGGACGACGATCACCATGAAGAACGGGATCAACATGACGCCCAACAGGTCGTAGGTGACCATGCTGAACCGGATCGCCGCTGTGTGCTCCTGGTAGAAAGTGGCGACCTGTTCGGCGGTCAGTCCGGGAGACATCGGCGGCAGGAAGCCGGGGAATGCGATGAACGCGATCACGTACACGGCGCCGAAGACCGGGACGGTCCACAGTGAGATCAGCTGCGTCTTGATGTTCGCCGTTTTCGGGAGGTCCTCGGCCTCGGCAAGTATCTGCATCGCACCTCAATTCCATTGTCGGGCATGCCGACCGCCGTTCACGGAGTCGACCGGGTGGGCCAGTGCCGCCGCGGTTTCAGGGCGTGGTGTGTGTCCTGCGTGTCAGGGTAGCCGATCGGCTATCCCCTTTGCAACGGACCCGCCGGGAACGTTTTTTGATCCGAGTCAGTACGCTGACATCACCGTGAATGAGCCGTCGGTGCCCCAATCCGGGCCGCGGGCGAAGCGCCCGTACGACAGTCCCGCCCGACGCCGGCGGGTCGCTGAAACCCGGGAAGGCATCGTATCGGCGGGCGCGGGATTGGTGCGGGAGTTCACCACTTGGGACTGGGATGGGCTGACGTTTCGGGCGGTCGCCGAGCGCGCCGGGCTCAGTGAGCGGACGGTCTACCGTCACTTCCCGACGGAACGCCACCTGCACGACGCGGTGATGGCGCGCCTCGAGGACGAAGCGGGAATCACCTATGAGGACGTCGAACTCGGCAACGTCGCGCGCGTCACGGCGCGGTTCTTCGAGTCGCTGCACCGGTTCGCGGTCGAGGAAACCGTCCACACCCCCGTCGGCCCCGCATTCGTTGGGGCTGACGAGCGGCGCCGGGCGGCGCTGCTGCGGGCGGTCAGCGCAGAGGCGCCCGACCTGACCGAGGTCCAGCAGCGCATCGCCGCCGGCCTGCTGGATGTGATGTGGAGCCCCGCCAGCTACGAGCGCCTCGCCCGCGCCTGGAAACTGGACGACCAGACCGCATTCGGCGCCGTGGAGTGGGTGATCGCGAAGCTGGTGTCGGCCACCAGGTCGGGGGAACTCGCCGACGCCGATCCGGCCGCGGCGCGGGCCGTCGCCAAGCGGCCTAGGCGTCGTCCGCCCGCAGCCCCTTGACGTCGGCGTAGTAGATGACCTTCCCGCCGCCGCCCCAATTGCCTTCCGGCACTTCGTGGATCACAGTCCACACGTGGAACGCACGCGGGCCCTTGGGATCGATGCCCGCTGCCGTCGTGACGGCGATGTGCACGTCGGCGACGAGCTGTTCCTTGCGTGGCTTGTCGAGCGCCCCGCCGAAGACCGTGAGCTCGACACGGAATCTCGGCTCACCTACGGCCCGCCCGCCGACCAACACCTGATCGGCGTCGATGGGATGCAGGTAGACGAGAGTGTTCTGACGGAGGAACTCGGTGTCGGGTGCGCGCTCGGCCCTCAGCAGGATCGCGACGAGGTCATCCGTCAGCCGGTTCAACGCGTCGGCCTCCAGCGCATCCCGCACGTACGTCAGATCGATCGTTGGCACGGTGAAACGTCCTATCCCGACGTCGTCGCGTCCGAGAATGCGTTAGGCCGCCGCGTCGTAGGTCGCCTGGTGGTCGATGTCGTCATTCGCGTCGACGGTAGTCGAAGCGGGGGTCGGGGGGCTTGCGGAGGGGGTGGTCGTCGTTGGATCTGCTTCTTCCTCAGCGGGATTCGGTCCGGTCGCGGGCACGAGCTCGACGACCTGCTGGTTGCCCGGCGTGGTGCCGCCCGCGGTGGTCACCGGCGTCACCTTGTTTCCGTCGGACGTCACCGTCGGGTGGGTGATCTGGTTCGTGCGCTTCTTGAGCGTGCCCTTCTTGTCGAGATGCTTCTCGCCCGCGGCCTTCTTGTCGAGATCCTCCGTGTCGGAATCCTTTTCGGCCGTGTCCTTCTTGTCGGATTCGGCCGCGGGTGCCGCCGCCGCGTCGGCGGTGGGGACTGGATCGGTGGATTCGGCCTCGTGCTCGGTGACCGAGGCCAGCGCCAGTCGCTGGTTGCCAGCATCGGCTGCCTGCTTCTCGGGCGCGACGGACGCGCTGACGGACTGCCTGGGCAGAATCATCGACGACTGCCCGCCGGATAGCAGATTCGCCGCGCCTTGACTCAGCGCACCCGGAATGCCGCCGAGGGCCTCGATGAACTTGGCCGGGGGAGTGATCAGCGAGAACGGCGTTGGCGTCTCGGGATTGGCGTATGTCCGGTCGGTGTAGGCCATGTCGATGGCGAGCCGGAACAGTGGCTCGATCGCGCTGAGCACCGGCTCGGTGATCGGGGTCAGGGACAGGAGCGCCGAAACTTCCCGGATCGGACCGAACAACGGCAGGTGCGGGTTCAGATAGAGGATGTACGTGTCGGTGCCACCGGCGCTGTTGGGCACCACCTTCTGGACCTTCGGCGCGGTGGCGGGGTCGATTGAGTCGTAGTACTGGTCGGGATGCGCGTACCGAATGGCGAGCACCGAATTGAGCAGCGCCAACGGGTTGAAGTACGCCGGGAAGTCCGCGTAGACGTCGTACTCGTTGGCGTAATACGTGGTGTCGTACCGCGTCGGTTGGGTCGCCCCCATCGGGTCGATGATGAAGGGGATGTCGAGCCACGGGAGCCGCGCGAGGATGCCGCCATTGCCCGCGAACGGCGACGCGATCATCTCGAACGTCAGCTGTGTATCCGACGGTGCGGAGCCCGCGGGCGTGGCTTGCAGATCGCGTCGGACCTGCTCGGCGACCAGGGTGCCCTCCGAGTAGCCCGCCACGATCAGGCGCGGTTCTCCGGCGTGCGTCACCAGGGCGGTGCGCATTACCGGGACCCCGGCGTCGCGGCTGGCCGCCAAATTGATGGTGGCCGGGTAGTTGATGGGGTCGTAGCCGTACGTCGCAGGCACGACGGTGCCGCCCAGCTTTGCGGGCACCCGAACGCCGGTCGGGTCGCCCGATGCTCCGGCCCCAATGACGGTGTTGGCCAGCCGCAACATCAGGTTCTCGGCCGTGGTGTTGGTCGCATGCCCGAGCACCAGCGCTCCGGCGATGCCCGCCGCCGCGGCCGCCGCTACGAGCGTCTTGCGCTTCCTTGGCGTGAGATCCGTCGTCACGGCCGCACCTCGATTCGTGTGCTGCGCCCAGCGGCGCGGATCGCACACTACTCCGGGTATTGGGTGTTCGGGGGCCGATTCGCGGCGGATGTCAGGTGCCAGAAATTGTTAGCTGCGCTGACTTGTCGGTGGCCCGGCGGACCGGCGGCGGGCCGGCACAAAGCAAAGCGGCGGCGTCCCGATAGGACGCCGCCGCCTCGTCGAACTAGTAAGGCACCCGAACTATGGGCAGGTGAAGACGAGCTCGAATGGCTTTGTGACCATGCCTGCCGTCGGGTTGGCCATGTCCGCACCGGTCGCGTTGCCCTGGATCGTGTAGGTATTGCCATCCTTCGTCGCGGTGGCTTCACCGACGCCGGGGCCCACCGCTAAAGCGGCGCCGCCGAAGTTCCCAAGCCCAACCGACGTCACGGTGGGCGCGTCACCCCCACTGATGATCGCAGCGACGCCTGTACCCGCCTGGCCGATCGCGACGTTCACGGTGTCACCCACAGTGGTGCAATTCGCGGCGTCGTTGAGTGCTTGGTCGGCGCCGTCGATGGTGAGTTTGGTACCGCTGCCGGTTGGCGCGGCTGTGGCGCTTGCCGTCTCGGAGGCAGAGGAAGAGCTCGCGCTCTCGCTCTTCGAGCTAGCGGAACTCGACGATTCGGACTTGTTGTCCGACGAACAGCCGGACAAACCGGCGATCACGATCGCCGTCCCACCGACGGCTACCAGCAATCCACGCTTCACACTTGTGCTCCTTTTGTGATTGCGACCCGTCAAGATCGGCGAGCCATCCTGAGCAGTATGGGGCGCTGCGCATGGGGTGACATGGGATTGGGCGAAATCTTCGACTCCCGATCGCCTGTCAGGTCGGCTCGCGCGTCAGACGAGTGATCGCAGGTAATGGGCCGCGGTCGCGTCCAATTGCCGGGGCGGCCGGCGGAGCGGAGCATCCAGCCACGCCGGCAGCCGTCGCTGCGGCGAGGGCCAGCACCACGCGCATGGTGTGAGAATCTACAGCGGTGAACTCGCCGTCCCCAGGTTTCTTCGAAGTCGAAGCCGAACTGGCGGGGCGGGCCGGAAGGGCCGGCGTGATCCACACGCCCCACGGCGACATCCGCACGCCCGCGTTCATCGCCGTCGGCACCCAGGCCACCGTCAAGGCGGTGTTGCCGGAGTCGATGAAAGACATTGGTGCGCAAGCGGTCTTGGCAAACGCATACCACCTCTACCTGCAACCGGGACCAGACGTCGTCGACGAGGCAGGCGGTCTCGGCGCCTTCATGAACTGGCCGGGCCCCACCTTCACCGACAGTGGCGGCTTCCAGGTGCTTTCGCTGGGCGCTGGCTTTCGCAAGGTGCTGTCGATGGACGCCGACCGCGTGCGGGCCGACGACGTGATCGCCGAGGGCAAGGAACGCCTCGCGCACGTCGACGAGGACGGCGTGACCTTCCGATCGCACCTCAACGGTGACACCCATCGGTTCACGCCCGAGTTGTCGATCGGCATCCAGCACCAGTTGGGCGCGGACATCATCTTCGCGTTCGACGAACTCACCACGCTGGTGAACACCCGCGGCTATCAGGAACGTTCGGTGCAGCGCACGCACGAGTGGGCCGCGCGGTGCCTGGCCGAACACCGACGGCTGTCCGTCGAGCGGGCCGACAAGCCGCCGCAAGCCTTGTTCGGTGTCGTCCAGGGCGCCCAGTACGAAGACCTCCGGCGACAGGCCGCGAAAGGGCTGACCGGGCTCGTCGACGAGACCGGGCGCGGGTTCGACGGCTACGGCATCGGAGGCGCGCTGGAGAAGCAGAACCTCGCGACGATCGTCGGCTGGGTCACCGACGAACTGCCCGACGACAAGCCTCGGCACCTGCTCGGCATCAGCGAGCCGGATGACCTTTTCTCGGCGGTCGCGGCCGGCGCGGACACGTTCGACTGCGTATCGCCGTCGCGGGTGGCGCGCAATGCTGCGGTCTACTCGGCGACCGGGCGCTACAACATCACCGGTGCCCGTTACCGGCGGGACTTCACGCCGATCGACGCCGAATGCGACTGCTACACCTGCTCGCACTACACCCGCGCGTACGTCCACCACTTGTTCAAGGCCAAGGAGATGCTGGCGTCGACACTGTGCACGATTCACAACGAGCGCTTCGTGATCCGGCTCGTCGACGCCATCCGCGCAGCCATCCTCGCCGGTGAGTTCGACGAACTGCACGACCACGTGGTGGGGCGCTACTACCGGAGCTAGCGCAAAGAGCAGATGGGCCAGCCTCTTCAACGCATGCACAATAAGAGCATGACGACGACCGCCGAAGCGCAGACGCTACTAGTGCGGCTGCTGGACCCGTCGAACCGTGCCAATCCGTATCCGGTGTACGAGCAGATCCGCGAGCGTGGACCGGTGTTGATGCCGAAGCCGCATCTGACGGTGTTCTCGTCCTACACGGACTGCGACGACGTGCTGCGCCACCCGGCGTCGGCGAGCGACCGGACGAAGTCGACGCTGGCTCAGCAGCATGGCGGCCGACGGCCAGAAACGTCCGCCGGGGCCGCCCGGATTCCTGTTCCTCGATCCGCCAGATCACACGCGACTGCGCAAGTTGGTCAGCAAGGCGTTCGTACCCAAGGTGGTCAAGGCCCTCGAGCCCGACATCACCGCGATGGTCACTGGATTACTCGATGACGTGGCCCGTGCCGGTCATTTCGATGTGATCGGTGATCTTGCCTACCCGCTGCCGGTCGCGGTGATCTGCCGACTGCTCGGCGTGCCGTTGGAGGACGAGCCGAAGTTCAGTCATGCGTCGGCGCTGCTGGCGCAGGCGCTGGATCCGTTCATCACGTTCACCGGCGACGTGCCCGACGGGTTCGACGAGCGGATGGCCGCCGGACTCTGGCTGCGCGAGTACCTGCACGGACTCATCGAGCAGCGTCGTGGGGCACCGCGTGACGACCTGATCTCAGGCCTCATCGTCGCCGAGGAGGACGGCGACCAACTCACCGAGGAGGAGATCGTCGCGACGTGCAATCTGCTCCTCGTCGCGGGACACGAGACGACGGTCAACCTCATCGCCAATGCGATCCTGGCGATGCTGCGTCATCCGCAGCAGTGGAGCGCGTTGGCCGCGGACCCGAACCGGGTGTCGGCCGTCATCGAGGAAACGATGCGCTACGACCCGCCCGTGCAGTTGGTCGGGCGGATTGCGGGCGAGGACATGACGATTGGCGGGGCCGACGGTAGGCAGGAGCGGAGCGACCGGGGGAGTGTCACAGTCGCGAAGGGCGACACGATGATGCTGTTGCTCGCCGCCGCGCAGCGTGACCCCGAGGCGATCGACCGGCCCGACGCATTCGATCCGGACCGGGAGAGCATCCGGCACTTGGGTTTTGGCAAGGGGCCGCACTTCTGCCTGGGTGCACCACTGGCTCGGCTGGAGGCGTCCGTCGCGCTGTCGGCGGTGACGGCCCGCTTCCCAAATGCCCGTATTGCCGGCGAGCCGGTGTACAAGCCGAACGTGACGCTACGCGGGTTGGCCACGTTGGACGTAGCGGTCTAGGCCGCACCTTCAGTCGCCGGCAGCGATCACCTCACCAGATCGTCGATGACCGCTTGCGCCGCCCGCTCTCCCGCATCGACTGCGCCCTCCATGTAGGCGCTCCAGTGCGTCGCGGTATCGGTTGACGCCCAGTGGATCGCGCCGATCGGCGCCGTGAGAGCTGGACCGTACTTGGTCCATACGTGCGGCCCGTGGTTGGCGTTGTAGCAGCCACGCGTCCACTGCCGGTCCGACCACTCCCCGTCGATGTAGAACTCGGGACTCGCAGCCTTTGGGCCGAAGTGGCGCACCAGCTCTGCGGCCAACGCCTCACGGCGCTCGGACTCTGCTAGTCGGCCAACGGTACGCGCCTGATCGCCTTCCAGGAACATCAGGATCACGCCGCGATCGTCTCCCGGAATGCAGGTGTCGTTGGACATCCGCGCCGGGCCGACGTCCGAGATGAGCTGGCCGTTGAATCCGTCTGCACGCCAGAAGGGCTCGTCGTAGACGAAGAACGCCTTCATCGCCGAGCCGTTCGGCAGCCTCTGGGTGAGCTGATCGCGGACGCCGGAAAGCGGCGGGTCGTACATGATCCGCCCGGCAAGCGTCGGCGAGATGGCGACGATGACCCGGCGTCCGCGGGCCACCAGCCCGCCTCGGCAGTGCACGGTGACGCTGTCGGCGGAGTGTTCGATCAGCTGTACGGGGACCTCGAGCACGATGTGATCGGCGATCAGGGCGGCCAGTCGGCGCGGGATCTCGCTCGTGCCGCCGACGAACCGCGTGGTTTGGGCGCCGCCCTCGGACTCTGCGAAGAGCTCCGACGTCACGCCGCACGTTTGAATGGTGAACAACAGATGCAGGAAGGACACCTCGGCGGTGGGCACCGCGAGGATCCCGACGGTACAGATCTCCAGCAGGTTGCGGGCGACGGTGGAAAGCCCCTGGTCGTCATACCAGGCGTCGGCCGTGATGCCGTCCCATTCGGTGGCACGCGGTGCCAGCCAGGGCGCCTCGACCGGAACCTTGGCCGCCAACTCGTCGAGTTGGCGGAGCACTCGCTCGACTTGAGCCAACTCTGCTGCGAAGCGCGCGCGAAAGTCGTTCTCGCGCAACACACCAGAGCCGGCCAGATCGTAGGATGTCTCACCCTGGTCGTACTGTGGGTAGGTCTCCACCCCGAGTTCGGCCGCCAGCCGGAACATCCGTTCGTGGGTGTCGCCGATCCACTGCGCACCGAGCTCGATCGGCACCCCGGGTGTCACTTCCTCGGTGAGGATTCGTCCGCCGACGCGATCGTCGGCCTCCAAGACCAGTGGCGTCAGGCCCGCATCGAGCACCTTTCGGGCGGCGATCATCCCCGACAGTCCCGCCCCGACGATGACTACGTCCGCTTCATGGCGCGTTGGATGTGCCATGGTGGACACCCTCTCACGGCACCTCTATAGGGGATTGAGAATTCGATCCAGAAACTGGCGGGTGCGCTCCTCCTTGGGGTTGCCGATCACCTCGGCCGGTGGGCCCTTCTCCAGGATGACACCCTGGTCGGTGAACAGCACCTGATTGGAAACCTGTCTGGCGAACTGGATTTCGTGCGTCACGATCACCAACGTCCAGCCCTCCACGGCCAGGTCCTTGATCACCGACAACACCTCGCCGACCAATTCAGGGTCGAGCGCGGAAGTCGGCTCGTCAAAGAGCACCACCTTGGGCTTGAGCGCCAGCGCTCGTGCGATGCCGACGCGCTGCTGCTGGCCGCCGGAAAGCTGATACGGGTACTGGTCCCGCTTCTCGGCCAGCCCGACCTGGCCAAGCAGTTCGACGGCGTCGGCGACCGCCTCGTCCTTGGGCTGCTTCTGCACGATCACCGGACCCTCGATGACGTTCTCCAAGACGGTCTTGTGCGGAAAGAGGTTGTGCGCCTGGAACACGAACCCACTTTGCGCCCGGTAGCGCCGCAACTCATCCTTGGAAACCGGCTTGGAGAAATCAAGCTCGACACCGTCGTCCCCGCCAACCCGGACGACGCCTGCATCGGGTACATCGAGGGCGTTGAGCGCACGCAGCAGCGTCGTCTTACCCGAGCCAGACGGGCCGATGATGGCGGTGGCGGTGCCCTGCGGGACTGTGAACGAAACGCCTTTCAGCACTTCGTTTTCACCGAAGGCCTTGTGCACGCCTTCGGCCACCACGCGGTCCTCTGTTGGGGTTGTCATCGCGCCACGTACCTTTCCAGCCGGCTCTCCAGGCGGCCCTGAGCGAACGAGAGCACCAGGCAGATGATCCAGTAGTAGATCGCGGCCGTCCCGTACAGGCCGAAGAACTCGAACGTCGGCGCCGCGACCTCCTGTGCCTTGCGGAACAGCTCGGTTACCAGGATCAGCGAGGCCAGCGACGTGTCCTTCACCAGCGAGATCAACGTGTTGGACAACGGCGGCACTGCCACCCGGGTGGCCTGCGGCAGGATGATCCGGCGCAGTGACCCGGCGTAGTTCAAGCCGATCGTCTCGGCCGCCTCCCACTGTCCCCTCGGAATGCTCTGGATCGCGGAGCGGATGGTCTCTGCGGCGTATCCACTGACGTTGATGGAAAACGCGATGATCGCAGCAGGCCACGGATCGATCTTCACTCCGAATTGCGGCAACGCGTAGAACACGATGAACAACTGCACCAGCAGTGGTGTGCCGCGGATGATCGAGATGTACAACCGGGCGATGTTGCTGAGCAACACGTTCGTCGACAGCCGCGCAAGCGCCACCGCCAACGCAATCGCCAGGCCTATGACGAAGCTGATGATTGTCAGCGGAATCGTCTTGGTGATGGCTGCTTTCGCGAGCGGCCACAGGTTGTCGAGGATCAACTTCACGATCGACCGCGGCGCGGGTTGGCCCTCAGCGGATGCCGGCGCGCCGGATGCGTTCGCCTTGAGGTACTTTTGCGAGATTTTCGCCAGTGTTCCGTCGGCCTTGAGCTCGTCGATCGCCTTGTTCAGTTCGGGCAGATACCCGCTGTCCTTCCGGGCGGCGAAGCCCTGTTCACTCTTCTCGCCTGCCTGCCCGACGATCTTGACGGACTGGTCATTCTTCTCGGCCAGGTACGCATAGACCGCGATGCTGTCGTTGACGACGACGTCGACACGGCCCTGGTTCAGCAGCGTGATCGCCTGAGCGAAGCCTTCGACGCCCTCGACCCGGGCACCAGCGTCGCGGGCGACCTGTGCCCAGTTGCTGGTCAATGTTTCTGCGGCGACCTTGCCCTTGAGGTCGGCCAGAGACTTGATGGAGTTGTCGCCGGTGCGCGTGACGATGACGCCCTCACCGACCGAGTACGGCCTGGACAGGTCGTACTTCTCTTCCCGCTCCGGCGTGATCGTGACCTCATTTGCCACCACGTCGAATCGGTTGGCTTCCAGCGCGGCGAAGATCGAATCCCAAGCAGTCTCGACGAATTCGACGTTGACTCCGATCTTCTCGCCGACTGCGCGGGCGACGTCGACGTCATAACCGGTGAGCTCGCCGGTGGCAGGGTCGTGGTAGCTGAACGGGGCGTAGACGCCTTCGGTGCCGACTCGCAGGACGCCCGCGGACTTCAGCGGGTTGTCGCTACTGGTGCCCGATGAGCCGCACGCCGCCAGCAGCAGCGCGGCAAGCAGCATCAGGGCCAGGACGGGCTTTCTGACGAAGTGCACCGGCGGACGTTAGCAAGGCGATGGCCGTAACCGAAGGGTTCTGCTCAGCTCCGGTATATCAGTGGTTGACAATCTGCGACCGCCCGGCAAGGGTCGCGCCATGCCAGAGGAGATGACCGCCGAGCAGGCTGCCGCAGGGCTCGATACCGCAGACTCGCTGGGCATGCCGCTCGGACCCGGCCAGCCGCCGGCGTTCCTGCGTGCGCTCGGCGAGCGCGAGGACTGGACCGAGCTGAGGGTGTACGGCGCCTTGCTGGCCGTCCTCACCGAACTGTTCTCCCGGAAGGGTGTTCATTACCTCTCGGGTTTCTTCGGTCCGCTCGAGCGGGCGCTGCGGGATAGCGGCGCCAACATCGGGTTCACCCCTGCGGACTTCCGGCGCTTCGGGCCGCTGCTCCAAGCGCAGGCGCCGCGGGTGATGACGACCGTGGCGACTCCGCCCGACGCCGACGGCTGGTGCTCCCTGTCGCTGCACGCGGGCGGCACGGTCGGCGAGTTGCGCCGCGCGGGCGCCGACCCCGATCGGCTGCTCGTCGTCGAGGTCTCCGAGTCCTATCCAAGAACTTTCGGGCTCGGGAATGGATACCGGAGGGCAGGAGCGGAGCGACCCGGGAATGGATACCGCCACGCGTTACACGTCGATGAGATCGACGTCCTGGTGCATTCGACGGACGCACCGCTCGCGCTGCCAGGAGGTGACGCGCAGCCCACCGACGTCGACAAGGCGATCGCGAAACACGCCGTCGGCCTCATCCGGTCCGGCGCCACCCTGCAGGTGGGGATCGGTTCGATCCCCAACCAGATCGCGACGCTACTGGCCGAGGGCGACGGCGGCGATTACGGGCTGCACAGCGAGATGTTCACCGACGGCTGCATGAAGCTGCATCGCGCGGGCAAGATCAGCAATGCGGGCAAGGGGCAGTTCGACGGGGTGAGTGTGACGACGTTCGCGTTCGGCTCGCCGGAGCTCTATGAGTGGCTGGACGGCAACGAGGCCGTCGCGTTCCTGCCCGTCGAGGTCGTGAACTCACCGGAGGTCATCGGCGCCAACGACGACATGATCTCGATCAACGGCGCGCTCGCGATCGACATCCACGGCCAGATCGTCGCCGACACGATCTCCGGCGACCAGTTCAGCGGGATTGGCGGTGCCGAGGACTTCGTGGCGGGCGCCGGGCTCGAGCTGTCGGACCGCTCGCTGATCTGCCTGCCCTCGACGTTCGACAACGACGACAGACTGCAGTCGCGGATCGTGCCGTTCTTCGGCCCCGGTGCCGTGATCACGACGCCGCGACACCAGGTCGACGTGATCGTCACCGAGTACGGCGTGGCCGAACTGGAGGGCAAGACCGTCCAGGAGCGCGGCGAAGCGCTTGCGGCAATCGCACACCCGCAGTTCCGTGACGAGCTACTCGCCGCTGCCGAGCGCGCGTCGAAGGGTCGCTCGCCTGTCGCGTAACTGGAGAGGACCTGCCGAGCAGACGCAAATGCCTCGCGGCGTGTCATGGAACTTTGCGTCTGTTCACCCTAGGGTCGATAGATCCACGGTTGGCGCGGCAGCTTGGCCGGGTCGAACTGCTCGAGCATCTCGGCGGGGCTCGCCGCTTGCCAGTCAAGGGATTCCGCGATCTGTGCCAGCGCCTGCTGCACGCCGATCTCTGCGAGCGTGACGGCGCCGTCGCGTTTGGCCAGCCGCGCCCCGTCCTCGTTGAGCACCAGTGGGACGTGCGCATACGTCGGTTCCTGGTGGCCCAGCAGCCTCGCGAAGTATGCCTGACGGGGCGACGACGCGAGTAGGTCATCGCCACGCACGACTTGGTCGATGCCCTGTGCCGCGTCGTCCACCACGACTGCGAGGTTGTAGGCGGCAACACCGTCGCCGCGCCGGACCACGAAGTCGTCGACGATCCCCGTGTACTCGCCGTGCAACAGATCGTGGACCGTGTAGACGATCGCATCGGTTCGTAGCCGTAGCGCCGGCGGGCGCCCGGTCTCGTCCCGGCGGGTTTCTCGCTCGGCCTCGGTGAGGGCCCGACACGTTCCCGGGTACGCCCCTTGTGGAGCGTGCGGGGCTCGCGGCGCCTGCTGGATATCCCTTCTGCTGCAATAGCATTCGTATAGCAAGCCACGCCCGGCCAATGCATCCACAGCTTCGTCGTAGCGTTGTGGATGCTTCGTCTGCCACTCGACCGGCCCATCCCAGGTGAGGCCGATCGCCGCGAGGTCGTCAAGCTGGCGGCCAGCGATGTCGGCGTGGGTGCGGTCGTCGAGATCGTCGACGCGCATCAGGAAGCGCCGCCCCGTCGAACGGGCGAACAGCCATGCCAGCACGGCGGTTCGCAGGTTGCCGATGTGCAAGTCGGCCGACGGGCTCGGCGCGAACCTGCCCGCGCCGGTTGGGGTCACGCTCGCAATCTAGCCGACCTCGCCACGCTCCCAGGGAGCCGTGTCGCCCATCTTCTTGTAGTACTTCGCGAGGTGGCTCTTCACCCGATCGACGTCGTCCTTGGGGAGGTCGACGCCGCCACGCGCGCCGTCCATGACGGCGCCGGCCGCCATCACGCCACGCGGTACGGCTTCCAGCTCGCCGTTCACCACGTCGGCGATGAGCAGCTTGTAAGCGGTGAAGTTGTCCTTCTTCTCGCTGTCGTACCAGACGTGGGCGTCGCGGTACTTCTGATTCGGTTCATCTTGGGCGTCAGCCCACTTGCGGACCCGTTTCTCCGCGGCGTCGCCGTCCCAGTCGCGGTCCCGATCGGCGAGTGGAAGGTCCTGAAATGCTGTTACGGACATGCATCAGGGGTGCCCGATCAGTACGTCGTCAAACCAGCGGACAGTCCCTCGAGAGCCTGGTCGACGTGCTCCGGCCACCTGCCCGCCTCGATCCGGTGCACGGCCGAGTCTCCTTGAAAGGCGCTCGAGATCACCACGTCTGGAGCGAGCGTTCGCAGTATGCGGAGGCTCGACGTCAACGCAACGGCGTCACCGATACCCGGGATGTAACCGGCCCACCAGGTTCCCGATTCGCCGAAAACCAGCGTGTCGCCGGTGAACAGGTACGTGCCCTCGGTGCCGTCCACTACGTAGCAGGTGCTGCCCGGCGAATGTCCGGGAGTCGGGATTACTTCGACCCCGTTGACGTCGACATGGCGGCTGCCCAGCGGAACGTCGACGTGCGCATGCCGACCGATCTCGAGCAACTCAGCCGCGGGAGCGTGCAGGCGCGAGCCGAATCGGTCGGCGATGCGAGCCAGCATCGGACCGGCCTCGTCGCGGTGCGACAAGTACTGGTCGGCGACGCCGCCGAGTTCCTCGAGTGCCGCGAAGTCGGCGTCGTTGGCGGTCGAGTAGAACAAAGCGTTGCGTCCTGTCCACAGGAATGCGTGAGTCGTCAGCCCGGGAAACGGTGAGTCGGTGCGGGTCTGCCACAGGTCGGCCAAGACTTGGTGCATGGTGATCCTCCGTGTGTCGTGCTTCTGAGGTCGAGCCTGCGACCTGAACCACTCTTGAGGTCAAGTGCTGAGTGGCCAACAGCCACAGGCCTATCTCGCGGGTTGGATGATCGCCTGCCTTGAAGGTGTCGAAGCAGCGAAAAGTGCCCTGAACCCTCGCCGTGACACGCGCAGAGTCGGCGAAAGTGCCTGTCCTGCAACCGCAACCTAGCGGCGGAGCACTTCGAGACCGGCCCGGCGTTGGTTGCTAAGCGAGTCGAGGTCATGGGCTCTGGGCCAGTGGTCAGTGTTGCGCGATGGATGTGGTGACGTGGGTGCGGGGCAGGTTGACCGGACCGCGGCGCGGGACAGCGGGTTGCGTAGGCTCGGCCCATTCAGCGCCGCTGGCGTCGAACAGCCGGCCAACCTCGGCGATGTGCATGTCAGCCAGATCCCACACGTCCGGCACGAGTTCGCGGTCGACGATGAAACCGAAGTCGAGCCGGTCCAGATAGCTGGCGACGGTGATGTTGAGGCCCTGCCCGTCGGTGACGATCGACACCGGGAACTGGTGACGCAGCTGCGCTCCCGCAAGGTACAGCGGCTGACGGGGTCCCGGGACGTTGGAGATCACCAGGTTGAACGGCAGGGCGACCCGGTCGGCCAGCCGGAGCCGGGATGCCAACTGGACTGCGGACGATGCCAGCACCGGGGCCGTGAATTGAGTCATGTCGACCAGTTCGTCGACGGGCACGAGGTCGAGCAGACGCTTGGCGTCGAGCATCCCGGCGTGGCAGCGGGCGACGCGTTCGAGCGGATCCTCGCAGTCGGTCGGAAGATCGGCGACCATGGCCGACACCCGGTTGGTCCACGGGTCGTCTTCCTCGCCGGTGCGGATCGATGCCGGCACCATCGCCCGCAGCGGACGGTCGGGCAGTGCGTCGTGGGCCAGTAGGTACTCGCGCAGTCCGCCCGCACAAATGGCCATGACGATGTCGTTGACGGTGGCGCCGGTTGCGTCCTTGAGGCGCTTGATGTTCGGCAGGGACACGGTACGTATGGCGAAGCGGCGGTGGCTGGTGATCGTCTTGTTCCACGGGGTCGGCGGCGCCGGCGTGATCGGCAGCGGGAGGTTCGGCTTCTCCCCCTTACCGAGTCGCGCGATGGCCTTGATGCCTGCGCCTGCGGCGGTGGCCGCGCTGTTCACGCTGTTGATGCCGACGGCGTCGGCCAGCTGGCGAACGATCCGGGACTGAACCCGCGTCGCCTTGACCGGGTGGGTTGCCAGGTTGCCCAACGTCCGGCGCAGCAGGTCGATGTCGCTCGGCACCGGCTCGGCCTCCCATGACGGGCCGGCAGCCGGTGTCGGCGCGTCGGGGTCGGTGTCGGTCAGGACATCGAGCATCAGTTGCCCGGCGGCGCCGTCGATGGTGGCGTGGTGGTATTTGGTCAGCAGCGCCCAGCGACCGCTGTGCAGGCCGTCGATGACGTAGACCTCCCACAGCGGCCGGGAGCGGTCCATCGGCCGGCCGACGATCCGACTGACCTGCTCGGCGAGTTGGTCGACCATCCCTGGTCGGGCGAGATGGATTTCGCGGACGTGGAAGTCGAGGTCGACGTCGGGATCGGTCACCCAATATGGGTGGTCAAGTCCAAACGGCACCCCCACGAGGCGCCTGCGCAGCGGCTCGAGCTGACCCACCAGCCACGCGTACCTGGCGTATACCGCCGCGTACGGGTCGTAGTCTGTGCTGGGTCGATCGAAGATCAACAGGCCCGTCACATGCCCGAACGTCGTCGGCGTCTCCATGTAGAGGAACGCGGCGTCCAGCCCGCTGAGTTGTTTCATGGACGGCTCCTTGGTTGTGGCGATCGCGGCTCAGCTGGTGAGCATGCCGCCTTCGACGGGCAGCGTGATGCCGGTGATGTAGCTGCTGGCGTCACTGGCGAGGAAGATCAGTGCGGCGCTGAGTTCTTCGGCCCGGCCGAGCCGTCCCGTCAGGGTGCGGGGCAGGATGGCGGAATCGAAGTAGCTGCTGTCGAACTGTTCGGTCATCTCGGATTCGAAGTAGCCCGGTGCGAGCGCGTTGACTCGGATGCCCTTGCGGCCAGTCCATTGTTGGGCGAGATCGCGGGTCAGGCCGATCAGACCCGCCTTCGACGAGGCGTAGGCGGCCTGCGGCAGTCCGGCGGTGGTCAGGCCCAGCACGCTGCTGATGTTGATGATCGAGCTACCCGGCTTCATCACCGCCGCGCAGGCCTGCGCCATCCAGTAGCACCCGTTCAGATTGACGTCGATCACCGAACGGAACTGATCGGGGGTTTCGCGAGTGGCCGGTACGGCGGTGCCCACGCCGGCATTGTTCACCAGGATGTCCACCCGCCCGAATGCTTCAGTCGCCGCGCCGACCAGCGCCTGACAGTCGAGCGGGTCGGAGACGTCGGCGCGGACCGCCAGCGCGTTGCGGCCCACCGACTCCACCAGGGCACGGGTGTCGGCGAGTCGCTGTTCGCGCCGCGCGCCGAGCACCACGTGAGCGCCCGCCTCGGCGAGGGCGTGGGCGAACGCGACGCCAAGGCCGCTGGACGCGCCGGTGACGATGGCGACCCGGTCGTCGAGACGGAACCGGTCGAGGATGGGGAGTGCGGTGCTCGAAGTCCATCCCGAAGCGCCCCACCGGCCGTTGCGGTAGCTACCTGAGCCAGGCCGGCTTGGGAAATCGGTTGGCACGTTGAAACTCATTTCGTTCTCCTAATCGTGTTACGCGGCCACGGCCGTTGAATCGGTTTGGGCGGGCTCCTTTACGACCGTTGAACCGATGACGACAACGCGATGCGTGCTCATCATGTGCTCCGGTCGGGTAGCTCGGCGTAGGCGATTCCAGTCAGATTCCCCTGCAGGGCGCGGATCGGCCGGTGGCCGGATCCGTCCAGGGCGGACACATAGATGTTGCCTCCCAGGTCGGTGACGAACATGCGGTTGTGGGCTGGATCAAGAGCGATCCCAATGCCTTCCATCAGGTGGGTCGCCACGATTTCGGGTTCTGTGTAGTAAATGCCATCCAACGGAGCCCGGTTGACAGTGTTGCCGTTCGGTGGGTCGCCACGGTCGGTCCAGTAAAGAATCCGCGTGGTGTGGTCGATTTCGAGGTCGATCGGCTCGGGGAGGTCCTTGAACATGACCTCGATATCGCTGCGGTACAGTGCGGATTCGCCTGCAGGAACGTCGATCCCAGCCCGCATGATCCTGCCGAGGCCGGCGTCACTTGGACCCTTCTGAGTCCAGTAGAGATGGCCACCGACATGGTCGACGGCGACTCCGACGCACCATTTCGTCTCGTCGTGGCGGCCGTCTTCACCCACCCCGGTCTGCACCAGCGTCTCCACGTTGGACCCGTCGAGGTCGCACCGCATCACTCGCATGCCTTCGCGGTCTGACCAGTACAGCTTGCGGTCGATGGCGTCGAACTGAAGTTGCTTGGGGGTGTAGGTGCCTCCACGGGGAACGATCGTGGTGCGGTTGCCTCCGTCGAGGTCCACTCTCTCGATCGAGCCGTCGTTGGCCGGCGGCATCCCCATGTTGGTCCAATAGATATGCCCGGCCTGGACATCGACGGCGATGCCGTCGGGAACGGGGCACCCGGTGACGATGAACGCCTTGTCCGACCCGTCGGGGTTGATGGAGAACAGCCTGCCGTCGCCGCTGGCTTCGAGCGCGAACAACGTTCCGGTTGATCCGGTCATGATTGGTCCTTTCTTCTCAGGTATGCGACACCAGCACGTAGCCGGCGATTGCGAAGGTTGCTGGCATCATCGCCAGCACTCCGTACATCAGGTTGATCATCGTTCTGTCCTTACTCCTTGGCGCGCACGGCGATCAGACCGAACAGCATCTCGTCGCGCTGGGCGGCGAGCTCCTCGATCGACCGGCCATCGGCTTCTTCGAGGACGCCCTTGACGATCTGTTGCTGAAGCTCGGGAGTGAACTCCGGGTTGCCCAGCCCCGGCCACCCAGCGGCCATTCGCGGCATCAGGGTGTCCATGAAGTGTTGGATACCGCCCTCGCCGCCGCCTAGATGCCACAGCAGGTTGGGACCCATGACGCCCCAGCGCAACCCAGGACCCCACGACACCGCATCGTCTGCGTCGGCGACGTCGAGCACTCCCTGACCGATCAGATAGACGACCTCTCGATAGAGCGCCGACTGCAGGCGGTTGGCTACGTGGCCGGGCAGCTCCTTCTTGAGGTGGATCGGTTTCTTTCCGATCGCGGCGTAGAACGCCATCGCGTCCCGGATCGTCTCGGGCGCGGTCTTCGTCCCGCCGACGACCTCCACGAGGGGAATGACGTGTGGCGGATTGAACGGGTGACCGATGACGGTCCGTTCGGGACGCCGGCACTCGGCCTGCATCACGCTCATCGTGATGCCGGACGAACTCGACGCGATGATCGCGTCCGGCGGAGTGGCGTCGTCGATGTCGGCGAACAGCTTGACCTTCAGTTCCGGACGCTCCGGCGCATTCTCCTGAACGAAGTCGGCGTCTGCGAGCGCTGCCGAAAGGTCAGAGGTGAACTTCAGGCGATCCGGCGAGGCGCCGGGTGCCAGTCCCAGCGTCGACGCGCCTTCCCATGCCCCCTCGACGTAAGACCGCAGCGCCGACTCGGCGCCAGGCGCAGGATCGGTAGCCGTGACGTCGAAGCCGCGGGCGAGGTAGTGCGTCGCCCAACTCGCGCCGATGGTGCCGGTACCGACGATGGCGATGCGTTGCACTGCTTCTTGCGAAAACATCTGTTGCTCCTTTGATTTCGGTTGGTCGTCAGCGTCCGCGCCAGACGGGGGCACGCTTTTCGGCGAAGGCGAGTGCGCCTTCGTGCGCGTCCTCGGTGTTCAGCAGGCTGGACGCGTTCTCGGATTGGCGCGTGAACGCCTCGGTGTCATTGAGGCCTTGCGTTTCCCGCAGAACCTGCTTGACCTTCGCCAGTGCGAGCGGTGCGTTGCCGGCGATGCGCGCAGCAAGTTCCTGCGCCCCTGCCAATGCGGCCCCGGATGAGGTCAGCTCACTGACGAGGCCGTACTGCTTGGCGTCGGCCGCCGAAATCGGCTCGCCGGTAAGCAGCACCTTCAGGGCGACGTGGTAGGGGATGCGCTGCGGCAAGCGAATCACACCACCCTCCCCTGCGATGAGTCCCCGTTTCACTTCGGGCAGACCGAATTTGGCGTCCTGCGCCGCGACGATCAGATCGCAGGCAAGCACCATTTCGAATCCGCCGCCAAGCGCCCATCCTTCGACGGCCGCGATGAGTGGCTTGTGCACCACTGCTTGGGTGAGGCCGCCGAATCCACGACCGGCGAGGATGGGAGTCTCGCCGTTCGCGAACGCCTTGAGGTCCATGCCCGCGCTGAAGGTCCCGCCGGCGCCGGTGAGCACGCCCACCGACAACGTCGGGTCGGTGTCGAGTTCATCCAAGGCGGATGCGAGTTGGAGGGCAACCTCGCGGCTGACGGCGTTCTTCTGCCGCGGCCGGTTGATCGTGATCGTCAGCACACCGTCATGACGCTCGGTGAGCACCAGCTCGGTCGCTACTTCAGTGGTGGTCATTTGACAGTCTCCTGTTCTGCTGCAACGGGAATAACTTTCTGTTCCCGCATCTGCGCGATGTCATCGACGCTGAATCCCAGCTGTGCGAGGACCTCGTCGTTGTGCTCTCCGTGCTCGGGTGCGCGCCGGGAGGGAACCCGGGCCAGCCCGCGCAGAGTGATCGGGTTGTTGACGGTGTACTCCAGGTCGCGCGCGCCTTCGATCGGCACGACGATGCCGGCGGCACGGAGTTGGGGATCGGCCGCGGCCTCCTCCGGGGTCTGGATGACGCCGTAGGGGATGCGCGCTTTGTCGAGGGCCTCTTGCCAATGTGCCAGGGGTTGGGTCTGGAATTCGGTGTCGAGCAGGCTGGCCAGCTCGGCGGAGTGCTTGCTGATGCCCGCAGCATCGCCGAAGCGGGGATCGGCCAGCAGGTCGGCGCGGCCGATGGCGTTGGCGACAGTCGGCCACGCGGATTGCCTGGCGGACAGCATGATCCAGCGCCCGTCACCACACTGATACTGATTGGTCATCGCGTTCACCGGCGCGTTGCGGTCATGCAGTTCGTACGGCTTGCCGCCGGCAAGGGCCGCCGACACCAGGGTCCCGGTTGCCCACACACCCGTGGCCAGCAATGAGGTGCCGACGTTGGCTCCCCGCCCGGTGCGCTCGCGGTGGTACAGCGCGGTGGTGATCGCCGCGTAGATCGCGGTGGCCGTCGTGTAGTCGCCGCTGCCCCAAGGCGGGGACGTCGGGGGTGACCCGGCATCCCGGGTCGAGGCCAACAGCCCGCTGCGCGACCAGAATGCGGTCAGGTCGAACCCAGGCAGCCTGGCGTCCGGTCCGGTATCCCCATACCCGGTGATATCGGCGTAGACGACCCGCGGGTTCCACCCGGAAACCTCCTCGTAGCCCAGGTGCAGGCCCTCACGGGTGCCGTGCGGGAAGTTGGTGATCACCACGTCGGCCCATTCGACGAGACGTTTGAGGATCTCCGTTCCGCCAGCGGACTTCAGGTCGATGGACATGCCGCGCTTGTTGCGGTTGGCCAAGTGCCAGCTGTAATTCCCGGGCGCCGCCGGGCTCGGCGGGACCGAGCTCAGAAGGCGCTGCGGGTCACCTATCCCCGGCGGTTCGACCTTGATGACGTCGGCCCCGAAGTCCGACAGCATCGTTGCTGCGGCGGGTGCGGCGATAAAACTAGCTATTTCAACGACTTTCAAGCCGGAAAACACCGATTGCGGGTCCTGTGTTGGTGTTGTCATGATCAGGTCTCCTTAGACGAACGCGCTCAGGCCGGTGACGGACTTCCCGACGATCAGCGTCTGCATCTCGCGGGTGCCCTCATAGGAGTAGAGCGCCTCGGAGTCGGCGACAAAGCGGCCAATGTTGTAGTCGAGAACAATGCCATTGCCGCCCAACAACTCCCGTGCCCAGTGAACCGTCTCGCGCATCCGCGAGGTGCAATAGGCCTTCGCCAGCGCGGACTGCTCGTCGCGATACACCCCGTCGTGCTGCAACTGGGCCAGGCGCACCATCATCCCGGCGCACGCCGTGGCGTTGCCGAGCATCTTCACCAACAGGTCCTGGACCATCTGGAACTTTCCGATCGGGCGACCGAACTGTGTCCGCTCCTTGGCGTACTGCAGCGCAATCTCGTACGCGGCGAACTGGACTCCCACCGCTTGCCACGCCACACCACTACGGGTCCGGCGCAGAATCTCCGCGGTGTCCCTGAACGAGTTCGCGTTCTGCAGCCGGTTGGCCTCGGGAACCCGGCATTCGTCGAGCACGATGTCGGCGTTCTGCACGATGCGCAGCGCGAACTTGTTCTCGATCTTCGTCGCGACGAAGCCGGGGGTGCCCTTCTCCACCACGAAGCCCAGCACCCGGTTCGTCTCGACGTCGCGAGCCCAGACGACCACCACGTCTGCGAAGGTGGCGTTACCGATCCACCGTTTCGCCCCGTTGAGCACCCACTCATCGCCCTCGCGGCGGGCGGTTGTCTCCATGCCGCCCGCAACGTCGGAGCCACCGTGCGGCTCGGTCAACGCGAAGGCGCCGATCTTCTCAAACCGGCTCATCGCAGGCAGCCACCGCCGCTTCTGCTCCTCGGACCCGCAGGTGACGATGGTGCCCATCGCCAGTCCGGCGTGCACACCGAAGAACACCGACAGCGACGGGTCGGCATGCGCCATCTCCATCGAGGTGATGCCAGTGAGGAGATTGCTCGGCGCGGGCTCCGTCGAATCGGGATCGGCCCAATCCAGCAGACCCAGCTTCGCGAATCCCTTGACGAGCTCGAACGGAAACTCGGCCCGTGCCCAGTAGCCGTCGACGATCGGCGCGGCCTCGGTCCGGAAGAAGTCGCGTATGCGACCGACCTTCTCTCGCTCCGTTTCCGACAGCAGCTCTTCGTACGCGTAAAAGTCGGCAGGCAGCAGCCCGGTTTCCAGATAGGGCTGGCCTGGTGTCGGCAGCGTCACTTTGACGGTCATGGTGTCCTCTCTTCTCGTTGGTTTGGCGGCCGGTAGCCGATTTGCCGGTTGGTGGATCGGCCGGGCCATGCATCCACCATCAGTGCGCCACGGATCAGGCGGGTATGCCGCGTTGATCCGGGGTACCGGGAGGGAATAGGCTCGTGCGGTGGCCTCGAAAGCCAACGCGCTGGGTGATTTCCTGCGTGCGCGCCGGGATCAGGTCCATCCCGAAGATGTCGGGCTGGTTCCCGGCGGACAGCGCCGCGCGCCTGGTTTGCGTCGCGAGGAGCTGGCACTGCTGGCCGGCATCAGCGCCGAGTACTACCTGCGACTCGAGCGGGGCCGCGCCCAGAATCCGTCCCCTCAGATCCTTGATGCGCTCGCGCGGGCGCTGCAGCTGGACGCGAAAGCCACGCGGCATCTGCATAACCTCGCGGCCCCTCCCGGTGGGGATACCTGCGAGCCGGACGTGACGGGCAACGCACTCGACCAAGTAATCGATCAGTTCTTGATGCCGGCCATATTGTTCAACAGGTACCGAGATGTCGTGGCGGCGAACCCGATCGCCCGCTCGCTGTCACCAGAGTTCACGCCAGGACAAAACTCCCTACGCTGGCGTCTATTGGAACCCGCTGCCCGGGAGTTCTACGACGATTGGGACGAGGCCACCGCTATCTCGGTAAGCGGGTTACGGGAACTCAGTGGTCCTTGTCCGAAAGATCCCCGCATGCAGACGTTGATCGCTGAATTGTCTGATGTCAGCCCACGTTTCCGCGAACTTTGGGACCGCGCGGAGGTAGGTTACCGCCTGGGAATTCACCACATGCACCATCCTCAGGTCGGCGACCTCTATCTCTACCGCCATCGTCTCAACGCCGCGTATCCCGGTGGGGACCACGTGATCATGTACCGTGCCGAGCCCGGAAGCGACTCCGCCCGAGCGTTGGAGGAACTCCGGTCTCTGTCGGACGTGTCGTCGCCTGCTCGCAGGGCACGCTCAGCGCCGGCTCTCGGTTAGTACCAAGGAGATTCGGATGGCCGGCCTGCTCAACGCGGTGCTCGACGCGCACGGCGGACTCGACAATTGGCGGCAGTTCAGCCGAGTTGAAGCGACCATCGTTACCGGAGGAGGATTGTGGGCCATCAAGGGCCAGCCACAAGATCCACTACCGAGGCAAATGACCGTCGCATTGGACCACGAGTGGGCGTCGCTTCGGCCCTTCGGCGCCGACGATCAGAAGACAGCGTTTACCCCGGAGCGTGTCGCGATCGAAAAGCTAGACGGCAGAGTGGTTTCCGAGCGGCTTAACCCTCGGGAATCGTTCGACGGGCATGAGTTCGCCACGCCGTGGGATCCGCTACAACGTGCGTACTTCAACGGATACGCGCTGTGGACCTACCTCACCACACCGTTTCTGCTGACCCTGGAAGGCGTCTCGGTGCGGGAGATTGTGCCGGTTGAGGACAACGGGGAGACCTGGGTCGGCCTGCAGGCGCAGTTTCCACCCGAAATCGCAAGTCACTCTTGCGTTCAAGAGTTCTACTTCGGAGACGATCATCTGTTGCGCCGCCATGACTACCGGGTCGACGTCGCAGGGGGGTTTCCTGCGGTCCAATACATGTCTGGCGTCGTCGAAGCCCAGGGCATCAAGCTGCCCGCGAAACGCAGGGCCTATCGCGCCGACGCCCATGGCAACGCGATTCCCGATCAACTGATGGTGGCGATCGACTTCAGCGACGTCTGCTTCGAGTAAAGCGCGGTTGTGGACCCGTTGACACGCGATGGCGAGTGCCCGATGAGTTTTGGGGTGGTGCAGCGGTCTACATCCGTGAGTCAGACCGGAGAAGGAGAGGGAGATGACTGCAACGGAATCCACTACCTACCCGTTGCCCGAGATTGTTGATCGGGCTACCTGGCAGGCCGAAGTCGACAGGTTGGTGGTGCGGGAGAAGGCACACACCCGTGAGGGCGACCTGATCGCGGCCGCGCGGCGGTCGCTGCCGATGGTCGGGGTTGACGCTGCGACGCCGCTGGTCGGAGAGCAGGGCCAAGTGCGGCTCCTCGACGTCTTCGAGGGGCGCAGGCAGCTGATCGTCTATTTCCACATGTGGCACGACGGCAAGCCGGCGAAGGACCAGTGCGAGGGTTGCACCTTTTTCACCGGGCACGCGCGGGAGCTGTCGTACTTGCACAGCCGCGATGTCACGTACGCGACGTTCTGTGAGGGCCCGTACGACGAGAGCGCGCGATACCGGGACTTCATGGGCTGGGATATGCCGTGGTACTCGGTGCGCGACTCGCTGCACGTACTAACGGCCGGGCGTGGAGCGGGCGGATACCGCTGTTATCTGCGCGACGGCGACCGGGTGTTCGAGACGTACTGGACCACCAATCGCGGCGCGGAGGCCGGTGCCACCAGTTACCACCTGCTGGATCTCACCGTGTACGGCCGGCAGGAAACCTGGGAGGAATCGCCAGAAGGCTGGCCGCAGCCGTACGCCACCGCCGGCGAGCAGTTTCGCAGCGATGGGCGGCCCACCGCGCAGTGGTCCCGGCTCGCCGCGGGTCGGTCCGACGACCTCACCGGCTAGTGGGGGCCGCTGCCTTCCGCGCGAAGACCCGGAACGATGTCGCCGAGGCTGAACGTGACCGGCTGGTCGAGTTGTGCATAGGTGCACGAGCGCGGATCGCGGTCGGGGCGCCATCGATTGAATTGTGCGGTGTGGCGGAACCTTTCGCCTTCCATGTGGTCGTAGCGGACTTCGACTACACGCTCGGGTCGAAGTGGAACGAAGGAGAGGTCCTTGCCTGCATTCCAGCGGGATCCTTCGTTTCGCCGTGGCGTGCGTTCCCCGGTCATGTGGGCAGCCCAGTTCCACGGGTGGTCGTCGAAAGCGGTGACGACTGGCTGTAACTCGGCGAACAACGCCTTCCGCGTGGCCATCGGGAAGGCGCCGATGACGCCAACCGATGCGAGTGTGCCGTCGTCCTTGTAGAGCCCCAGCAGTAGAGAGCCGATCGCGTCCGCACCGGATTTGTGCACGCGGTAGCCGGCGACCACGCAGTCCGCCGTCCGCTGGTGCTTGATCTTGAACATGACGCGTTTGTCCGGCTGGTAGGGGATGGTCAGCGGCTTGGCGACGATCCCGTCGAGACCGGCGCCCTCGAATTCCTCGAACCAGCGCTGCGCGATGACGAGATCCGTTGTCGCCGGAGTGACGTGCACCGATGGGCCGGAGGAGGCCAACGCGTCGACCAGCGCGGCGCGACGTTCGTTGAACGGGCGTCCGGTGAGGTCCTCGTCGCCGAGGGCGAGCAGGTCGAACGCGATGAAGGACGCCGGAGTCTTCTCGGCGAGCATCCGCACCCGTGAATCAGCCGGGTGAATGCGTTGTTGCAGTGCCTCGAAGTCCAAGCCGTGCTCGGTGGCGACGACGATCTCGCCGTCGACGACGCAACGCGCCGGGAGCTCCGCGGTGACCGCCGCGACCAGTTCGGGGAAGTATCGGGTGAGCGGCCGTTCGTTGCGACTGCCGAGCTCCACATCGCCACCGTCGCGAAAGCAGATCGACCTGAATCCGTCCCACTTCGGTTCGTACGACGCGCCAGGCGGGATCGACGGCACCGACTTGGCCAGCATCGGCGACACCGGCGGCATCACGGGCAGCTCCATCGGATCATTGAACACGGGTCGGGGCTGGGATTCCCCCACTTGCGGGAGAGCGCAGCGACGGGGGAATGAGGTGCGATGACATTGCCGAACGCCAGCGGTCTACGTGAGTATGGAAAGCGTGGACCTACCGGTGCAACCGCCCGTCGACCCGATGCTCGCGAAGGCAGCTACCAAGGTGCCCGAAGACCCGGGGGTGTGGTCCTACGAGCCGAAGTGGGACGGATTCCGGGCGCTGGTGTTCCGCGATGGTGACGAGGTGGTGCTCCAGTCCCGCAATGGCAAGGAGTTGGGGCGCTACTTCCCGGAGCTGCTCGCTGCGTTGGGGGACGAGCTCGCGCCCCGGTGCGTACTCGACGGTGAGGTCGTTGTCCCGCGGGAGATCGACGGCCGCATTCGGTTGGACTGGGAGTCGTTGAGCCAGCGGATCCACCCCGCTGAGAGCCGCGTGCGGATGCTTGCCGAACAGACGCCGGCGCACTTCATCGGTTTCGACGCGCTGGCCACCGGCGACCGCTCACTGATGGACGAGCCGTTCCGGATCCGTCGGGAAGCGCTGTCGGACGCCGTCCGCGAGAAGCAGTGGTGCCACGTCACGCGTACCACCGAAGACCCCGAGCAGGGTGTGCGCTGGCTGACCACCTTCGAGGGAGCGGGCCTCGACGGGATCATCGCCAAGCGGCTCGACGGACGGTACGTGCCCGGCAAGCGGGAGATGGTGAAGGTAAAGCATGCCCGCGACGCCGACTGCGTGGCCATCGGCTACCGGATCCACAAGAGTGGCGAGGGTGTCGGCTCGATCCTGCTGGGACTCTATCGCGACGATGGTGAACTCCAGATGATCGGTGGAGCAGCGTCTTTCAGCGTCAAGGACAGAATAAAGTTGCTCGCGGACCTCGAACCGTTGCGCGAGGGCGACCAGGTCAACGAGGGTGACCCGAGTCGGTGGAACTCCGCGGCCGACAAGCGCTGGATTCCCGTGCGGCCGGAAAGGGTCGCGGAGGTGGCCTACGACCAGATGGAGGGCAACACCAGCCACGGACTACGGTTCCGGCACGCAGTGAAGTTCGTACGCTGGCGCCCCGACCGCGACCCGTCGAGCTGCACGTTCGCCCAGCTGGACGCGCCGCTGAACTACGATCTGTTCGACGTCTTGGAGTCATGAAATGCCCTCTCCTGCAGAAGAAATCGACGTCGACGGGGTAGCCGTTAGGTTTACCAGTCCGGACAAGGTGTACTTCCCGAAGCTCGGGTCGGCCGGCACCAAACGCAAGGTGATGGAGTACTACCTGTCAGTGGCGTCGGGTCCCATGCTGGCCGCTCTACGGGACCGGCCGACGCATCTGCAACGGTTCCCCGACGGCATCGACGGCGAGGAGATCTACCAAAAGCGAGTTCCGACAAAGCATCCCGACTATCTCGAGACCTGTACCGTCACGTTCCCGTCGGGGCGCACCGCGGACGCGCTCAAGGTCACGCATCCGTCGGCGATAGCGTGGGCAGCCCAGATGGGCACCATCACGTTGCATCCCTGGCAGGTCCGCTGCCCCGACACCGAGCACCCCGACGAACTTCGCGTCGACCTCGACCCGCAGCCTGGAACCGACTTCAACGACGCCCGCACCATCGCCGTCGACGTCCTCAAACCGATCCTGGATGACCTCGGCCTCGTGGGTTATCCCAAGACGTCGGGAGGGCGAGGGGTGCACGTGTTCGTCCGCATCAAGCCGGACTGGGACTTCGTCGCCGTGCGGCGGGCCGGCATCGCGTTGGCGCGTGAGGTCGAGCGGCGCGCGCCCGACGCGGTCACGACGTCGTGGTGGAAGGAGGAACGCGGCAAGCGAATGTTCATCGACTACAACCAGAACGCGCGCGACCGCACCTTCGCGTCGGCGTACTCCGTGCGGCGGACGGCCATCGCAACGGTGTCCATGCCGTTGACGTGGGACGAGTTGGCCCGCGCCGATCCCGACGACTACACCATCGCCACGGTTCCGGCACTAGTGGCCAAACGCGATGACCCGTGGGCGGACATCGACTCGGTGGCTCATTCGCTGGAACCGCTGCTGGCACTGGTCGAGACAGACGAAGAGCGCGGGCTCGGCGATCTACCGTATCCGCCGAGCTATCCGAAGATGCCGGGCGAACCTCCCCGCGTCCAGCCGAGCAAGAAGGTGGCTGCGAACTGGGACGATGAGGGGAATCCGGTGTAGCCCACGGCTAACATGGCGTGCGCTCGTCCGATGACCTTGATATGTGTCCGAGACCCTTGAGTCCCTGCGCGGCAGCTTCAACCGTTGGAGGGCAACGCCGTCATTAGCGCGTCCCCCGTCGCATGCGATTACTTGGGGAGCATCACCGCTCGACACGACGCAGAGCCGCCACACGATGACACCGGATCCGTAGTGGCTAGACATCGGTGAGCTCACCTCTCGCAGCGACCGAGCTATCGCCTTCAGCGACGCCTCCTTGCCCTGCCACATCGCCCGCCCAGGTGCGCCTACCCCGCCGCCTGAAGCGCCCCTGTAGATGATGGGCACCAGCTGACGCACCGGCTTCTGCGAGATCTCGGAGTTAAAGAGGATCTGGGTGCGCAGGCCTTCAGGGCATTCATCGCCTGATCACGGCGCCGCGCCGACGAACTCGTTCTGCAAGTGCGGGCTCGCCGAGGACTGGGTCAGGATGTTGTTATGAGCCTCCTGCTGGATAGGTGACGCCGAACGAACCCCACAGTGTTTCAACGAGTCCCGAGCCCTGCAAGATGACCAGCGTGGGCTGCAAGATGCCGATGGCGGGCTGCAAATAGCGGGTGCAGTTTTGCGCATGACGGGCCGCGTGCCGTAGACACCGGCGCGATGGTGCGAGAGGCTTGAGCCATGGAGGGCAGAGCTACCAGCACCGTCCGCTACGAGTCGCGCACGACGATCGACCGACCCATGGGAGCCGTGTTCGACCGGGTTGCCGACCTGGCGGGCTACGGGACCTGGATGCACCGCACCGGTTTGTTCCGACGGTGCGGCCAAACTTCCGACGGTCCTCTTGGCAAGGGCACGTCGTACTTCGATGCAACAAGGATGGGCACCTTCCGCGGTGAAGTGACCGACTTCCAGCCGCCGTCTCGGATCGGGTTCCGGGAAACGCTGCGATGGTTCGGCTCCGAGGTGATGGAGGCCCGGCCCGAGTACCTCCTCGAGGCGTACCAGGGGAAGACGATCGTCCATCACGTTGCGGAGGGTGAGCTCTTCGGCTGGATGCGGTTGATGAAGCCGATGGCGGCGCTCATGGCGAAATGCGAACGGACGCGAACCGTCGGGTCCCTGAAGCGTTCGCTCGAGTCGGCCTAGCCGCGAGAGCCGCGCCGATCGTCAGGCGACTCACTCCGAGATACTTGGCGATGTCCTTTGAGGTGTGGCCGGAAGACCGCCGAATGTCATCGGCTCTGCCCACGCGATCTGGCCCTCGAAACTCGGCGACGGGTTTGCCGCGACAACCTGACCTACTCCGGAATGCCTTCCCTGGCAAACACCTGGAAACTGGCTGGCATCGGTCTGGAAATTCCTGTGCGGCTACTGATTCCGCGATACGCTCCGCCGAGGCCGGTCCATTCGGCGCCAGTGCAGGAACGGCGAGCAAGCATCAAAATCTCCGCGCCGTAGTTGCAGCGGGGTCGGCGGGAAGAACCGCAAATGTCCGGTTTGAGTCCAATCGCGCGGCGAGTCAGGAATCTTGTCGCACCGCCACACGGATGAGCGTGTCGGTCGGTGTCGCCGTGCTGGTGATGATGGCCACGGCTATGCCGGTGTCGACGGCGTCGACCTCGGACGTATCGCCGCCTGACAAAACCGCCTTGATCACGGGCGGGACAGCCATCCCAACGCCGGACGACTACCTCGTCGAAAAGATTCGCACTCCGGGGCGCCCAAACGGGCCACTGTGCTCGCCCTAGAGCGACGATCACGACCTGCCCGGTGGCGATGGGATCGGCGGCCAACGCGATCGCAGCGCGACTTCGTCGATCGATCGCGATCAGCGGAGTGCGCGCAGCCTGGTCGCGTTCGCGCCAGGATGCGTTCGAGCGGCGGGTCGGATCACCGCCGGAACTGCCACGACTGCATCAAACGGCAACTCCCTGCGATCAACGTGCGGAATTCATCGCGTTCGGCACGGGGTTCTGTTAGAGCTTGTAACCGATGGCGCGCAGCAGGTCGCGCCGGTCGGCCACGTCGTGATCGGTCTCCACCCCGAGGGGCGCCTGTCCGTCGACGACGCCCACAATGCCACGGCCACGCGGGGTCACCGCGACCAAGATGTCAACGGGATTGGCTGTGGCGCAGTAGATCGTGCAGACCTCGGGCACCGCCTTGACCGGGTTGAGGATGTTGACCGGGAACCCGTCACGCAAGAAGATCACGAAGCTGTGCCCGGCGGCGATGGCGAGCGCATTACGGGTCGCGAGCTCGACCAATTCAGGATCGTTGCCGGTGCGGCGAACCAACCGTGGCCCGGAGGCCTCGCAGAAGGCCAGCCCGAACCGTAGCGACGAGCTCACCCCCACCATCGCCTCATGCAGGTCCTCGACCGTCTTGATGAAGTGCGCCTGCCCGATCACGACATTGACATCGTCCGGCTTGTCGACGGGCACCACATCCCAGGAAAGCGTCGTTGTGGTCACACGCACATGCTGCCACCCACACGCGACAGCCACGGTAGAACGTGCACCAGCGGCCAACGATGTAAACATTGTCGCGATACTCCGACACGGTGACTCCAGACTTTCGAGCCTCCGGCGCTCCTGCCAGACACCGGTTGGTGCTGGCCGCTTCGTCATCCGATCCACCCAACGAGCGTGGGGTTGGCGTGCCATTCGTCCAGCGCCACGCATTCGGCGAGCGGGCACCTCCCTTACATGCCGAACCGGGCACGCTGGACGGCGTTGACGGCGTCGGGGGGTCCGCTGACCTCGACTCGTGCCGCGTGCTGACGACCGAACAGATAGAGCAGTAGCTCGCCCGGAGGTCCAGCGATGCGGACTGTGGGTACCCCGCGCCGGGCTCGTACCGTGTGGGCCGTCCCCGCCCACTGGAGTTCGAGCCCTGCGCCGCGTAGTCGCCGAGCGAGGAACCATGGCGCGCGACTGATGTTGCGCCATAGTGCCGCGTCCATCGCGGGCGAGTTCGTCCGGGGAGCACGACCGTTGGCTCTGCGCACGTCCTCGTGGTGGACGAAGAACTCGTTGAGGTTGGCCAAGCGCCGCACCCAACCGATGCGGAAGAAACCTGGTGGAGGTCCGGATCGGATCGTTGCCACGAGCCAGGGGAAGTCGTCGCGCGCGAGTGCGGTTCGTCGTCGTTCGGCGAAGCGGCTCCACGCACCGGGGAGGACGAGCCCTGGTGCCGCGAGGTAGTCGTGCTCGCGCAGTATGAGGTGCGCAGCGAGATCGCGCGTCGTCCACGGGTCGAGGAGGGTCGGTGCGTCGGGACCGAGTTCATCGAACAGGTCGGCGAGCAGTTTTCGCTCGATGGCGTCGAAGAGCCCATTGGGCATGTCACCGAAGTGTAGCGAGGGCCGAGATGGCGGGCTTCGTTCTCCGACAAAGTAGTCCGTCGGACCGCTGGGCCTGGCCGTCGCCGACCTCTACGACGAGCAGGGCCTGCCGAAGCCGGAATGGGGGGCTGGGGCACAACCCGTAGATGGCCCATTCCGGGCGCCCCGGTGACGGCCTCGATCAAACACGGTGGCTGTAGACCGCCCTATAGCCGAGGTGGTCGAAATCACGTTTGTGCCGACGGCAAGTGTAAAACGGACTAGCCGTGGCACTGGGTTCGCAGGCATCGGTGACCTGCACCTTCACCCCAAAAACCCTGTGGGACAGGTGTAGTCAAACGTCATCAAGGGACCGATTTCTTCGTACTCAAACGCGAACCGCTCTAGGGCTATTCGATAGGCGCCCGACACCCGTTTCCCCGCAGGGCTTTCTTGAACTCCTTGAACTCCTTGGCCGTCCGGGTTCTCCAGTAGGCCGAAGTCCCGGCCAGGTCGTAGTGGCGCTTGGCGTGGACCCAAAGGGAGTCGTAGGTGATTCGGTCTCTCGTGTCACGGCCCTCGTTGAGGGGCGCCAGGTCACTCAGGATGTCTGCGTAGGCGACCAGGTGAGTCTTCCCACGTCCCAGAAAGATTGGGACGCCGTGCCAGTCCAACAACTCGTTGACGAGGATGCGCACAGACTCATCTCGACAGATCCGACAGCGTGGTTCCCTGCGCTCAAGGTCGTCCGCCACTGGTTCAACCGCCCTGCACTTGCCCGATGACCTTGACACGTGTTTGAGACTCTGGAATGCCTTGGGCGGCATGGTGGCCATAGTTCACTCAGGGTGGGGTCTCTTCCAACAGCGTCGGTGGAGTTCTCGACGACACCACCTGCTCGACTACCTCGATGATCGAGCCGATCCCATCTTCTGGGGATAACGACGGGCTAACCTCGTCCAACCGACGCACTGACCCGTTGAGAGCAAGCTCTTTTTTGAAACACATATCAGCCGCTGGCATGAGCGGAGGCCGCCGGAATGAGCGCGATCCCCGCCAGCCCGGCAAATACCGCCGTGATGATCTTCTTCATCACACCGCGTAGTCGAGATGGGGGGAGGATGGCTCGGTGGCCTGGTTCACGATGTTGATCAGCGTGGGTTCCATCCACGGGCAGTAATGCTCAACCGAGTAGAGGATGATGCGGCCGGCTCCCTCCGGGACGAACCCGTCGGACATGATCGATTTGGCGATGCCCAGCAGACCATTGGCCGTCGGGTGGTTCTCGAAGACCGGGCAGATTGCGCCGGACCCGTAGGTGTAGGCATAGGCGAATTCGGTGTAGGTCAAATCATCGGCGGTGATGGCGCTCGCCGTCGGCGCGGCCATCAGGCCCGCCCCAATCGCTACCGCGGCCATTACTGACGCGGCTGCGACCCGTGCCTTGGTGAGTGTGTTCTTCACGGTAGGTTCTCCTCCTGGTTCCGTCCTAGGGCTGGCCTTTCGGGGCGTGTCGCTTTGCGTGCCAGTAGCGGTTGGAAACTAATTGCAATTATATCCGAATAGAGGAAACAGTTTCCATATGGTGCGTGTCACACTGGGCGGCCCGACCGCAAGACTTGGCGCGTGGATTCCCCGGGCGGGAAACGTTGGGCAACATCTGTGACTGTTTGTCGGAGGTGGCCAAACCCGGCAGCATCGGCACCATCCTGGCCGGCGGGGAGCCCAAGGAGTTGGTGTCCACGCTGCACCGCAGCAACTCCGGCACCGCTACCCAGGGCTACGGCGTTCGCCCGACCAACCCAACGCGCTATCGCAGGTGTCCACCGAGGACTTATTGCTGGCGCTCCGGCGCCGCATCATCGCCCCGGCAACGGACGCCCCGAAACCCGGGACGACTGGGACGACGGCCCAGACTCACCCGGCGACTGGCTCGAAGAAGGCTAACGTCGGCTGACGATCTCCGGCGGGGCGGTCGATCACGTTACCTGCAATTCTGGCCAACGGGTCGAGTGGTAGGAACCGATCGGCCCCGGATTGGTGTTGCCGGACCCATAACACTGGTGACGGGGAGTCAGCTCAAATCCCCTGTGGCGCAGGTGTAGTCGAAATGGGTTCGAGTATCGATTTTGACGTGGCGGTGAGAAAACGGGTGAGTTCTCGCCCGATTACTTGCCGCATGGCAGAGTCCAGCGACCTGCATTTACACAGGTGAGCATGGCCTGGAGCAGGTAGACACTCCGAAGATGCCGGGCGAACCTCCTCGCGTTCAACCGAGCAAGAAGGTGGCTGCGAACTGGGACGATGAGGGGAATCCGGTGTAGCTCGCGGCTAACATGGCGTGAACAGATACAAGCCTTCAGGCTGATGCTCATGCGCGTGCCCACTTGGGGCGAGGGCACAGTGGTGGGTGGTCTCCTGGCGCGGACCGGTCGCCCCGCTCTTGAGCACGTTTCGGTTTAGCAACCGGGCCGAGTCCTGATACCACTTGGCCTCGCCGGCCGCCAAGGCTTCACCGGCGACGATGACCGGTAGCCGATTCATCCTTCGCTCCTAAATCTGCTTGTTACTCGCACGCGATGCCGTCGTGGTCCCAGTCGAGATCCGGCACGTAGCCGGGATCACCCGTGCAGCGGTGCCCTGGAGTGAACAGAGCGGGGAGCCTCGCAGAGACTCCCCGCTCGCCCGAGCCGGTCAAGGGGCCTTAAGGTTTGCCTCCCGCTCCGCCCCCGCCGACATGGCTGCTGCCGCCACCACCGGAGCCGCTGCCTCCGCCGGACCCGGAACTGTGGCCGTTGTCGTCGTGCTCGCCGTTGTTGCCGCCACCGTTGTTGCCGTTGCCCCGCCGCCGCCGTTGCCGTTGCCGCCGCCGGAGTTTCCGTCGTTCTCGCCGTCATGGTTGCCGGGGTTGGAGGGATCGTCGGTGCCGTCGGGTTCGTTGCCGTGGCCGTTGTCGTCGTGCTCGCCGTTGTTGGCGCCACCGTTGTTGCCGTTGCCGCCGTTGTTGCCGTTGCCGCCGCCGTTGCCGTTGCCGCCGCCGGAGTTTCCGTCGTTCTCGCCGTCATGGTTGCCGGGGTTGGAGGGATCGTCGGTGCCGTCGGGTTCGTTGCCGTGGCCGTTGTCGTCGTGCTCGCCGTTGTTGGCGCCACCGTTGTTGCCGTTGCCGCCGTTGTTGCCGTTGCCGCCGCCGTTGCCGTTGCCGCCGCCGGAGTTTCCGTCGTTCCCGCCGTCATGGTTGCCGGGGTTGGAGGGATCGTCGGTGCCGTCGGGTTCGTTGCCGTGGCCGTTGTCGTCGTGCTCGCCGTTGTTGGCGCCACCGTTGCCGCCGCCGTTGCCGCCGCCGTTGCCGTTGCCGCCGCCGTTGCCGTTGCCGCCGCCGCCGGGGGTCTCGTTGCCGCCGCCGCCGGGGTCTCGTCGCCGCCGCCGGGGGTCTCGTTGCCGCCGCCGCCGGGGGTCTCGTCGCCGCCGCCGGGGGTCTCGTCGTTGGTCTCGTCGCTAGGGCCGGACTCCGTAATGGGGTCGGGGTACGGATTGGGAACGCCGCCAGGGACCAGGCTGAGTCCGGCGCCCCCGCCACCGGTCGAACAGTCCTCGGTGCCGAGCCAGTTCTCGGTCTGGCCTGGGTTCCAGTCGTCGCAGTACAACAGGTCGCCGTTGGCCGTCGACTGGGCGAGCGGCTGTTCATGCAGAAGTTGTGCCAACAACGGGGTCGGCGTGGGTGGGGTGGCTTGCGCGACCCCGGTACCAGCTAAAGTCCCGACACCCAATCCGGCGACGAAGACCGCTCCTGCTACTGCTCGACGGATTTTCACTGTCAGGTTCCTTGTCATTCGAGGTGTGTGTGCCTGCAACGATAGGAAACAAATGGAAACAATGTCAATGATTCAGAATCTTGTGCTGCAGTGATATGCCCCACGATGGGTATTCACGGCAACTGAATGAGTATGGGTTTCCGTTAGTTACCGTCCCGACGGTCTTGTCCGCAGTTCACCGGCTCGCACCCGGTCCGACATCGAACACGGCGTCCGCAAGGCCAGCGCCGGCACCTACGCCATGCTGGAGAACAAGCTGACCTGGGCACCCGGCAGCATCGGCTCCATGGTGGCGGCCGGGGAACCCAACGAGCTTGTGCCCACTGCGCCTCACCACCCCCAACGCCCCGTCGCCGGGATACGCGCTGCGCCCGACCAACCCAACGCCCTGCCGCAGGTGCCACCGAGGAGTTGCCGCTGGAGCTACGCCGCCGCATCATCGCCCGCCCCGCAACGGACGCCCCGAGATCTGGGGCGACTGGGTCGGCCTTTATCCGCACGGCGACTGGCCCCGAGGAGGGCTTCCAACCAGCGCGGGCGCACGTCTTATCGCGAGCGACGTGGAGCGGGGCAATGGATGACATCGAGAAGTCGAAAGTGATCCGGTCACAAGATGGAGCACGGTGTCCGGGGTCGCAGGGCCCGCCTCCTTTAGCGAAGACCGCCCGTGGACGATCCTCACCGTCAAGTTGGGTGAGCACCGCCTGTACCGGGACAGCGGCCCGCCGGTGAGTTCCCACACTGCGGCTCGCCCAAGAGGCTGCTGAGCAGGCGGCTGAGTGGTTCGAGCCATCCCGGAAGTAAACGGGCGAGTCTCGCCCGATAACTTGCCGCATTGCAGAGCTCAGTGACCTACATTTACGCAGGGGAGCATGGCCTGGACCACGTAGGCACTCCGAAGATGCCGGGCGAACCTCCCCGCGTTCAGCCCAGCAAGAAGGTGGCTGCAAACTGGGATGAGGGGAATCCGGTCTAGCGCACGGCTAGCATGGCGCGTACTTGCCCGATCACCTCGAGGCTTCCGAGACTCTGAAATCCTTTGCGCGCCAGCTTCAACCGTTCCCTGCGGGTCGAGGGCAAGTCCGAGGCAGGCCCTGGAGGTGCGTGTCCCGATGTACGGCGATTCCTGCGCTCGTCACGCCTCGATCGAGTCGGATCGAAGCCAGTCGGTATGAACGGCACACGCGCACGGCCGCATCCGCGACGGGGAGCTACGAGAGAAGAATCACCGATGACCACCACGACCGACGGAGGAACCCCACATGAGCGCCGCGAACGCCACCACGGCTATCGACGATCAGCAAATACGCGTCACCAGTTGGACGTTCGATGGGGCGGGTGACGCGACCGGCCCGCACGTCCACGAGTATGACTACGTCGTTGTGCCCGTGACAGGCGGACGGTTCACTGTCACCAACTCGGAAGGCGCCACCCGTGAAATGACGCAACATGCCGGGTCGCCCTATCGAGGCAGTGCTGGCACCGCGCACAACGTCGCCAACTCCGGCGACACCCGCGCAGTATTCGTGGAAATTGAACTCAAGCAATAGCCTTGCGGCCACTTCTGGCGGGGCCATCACGGGCCGGTTCGACCTTGGTACCGATTTCGGCAGGTCGGACTAGCGAACACCAAGGGGCCGCCGGCTTTGGACTGCGCACTGCGATGCGAACGTCGTCTGACTGCTATTGGGTCGGCGACTTCGAGACACTCACCAACCGTTCGGACGGTTGTCGGTGTGATCGAAGTGGTAGTGCAGGCGTCTGCCGAGTCGTCGCAGCGGGGTGATGCGGGACAGGATCTCGAACAGCTGTCGGGTCGGCCACGAATAGCAGCGTTGCAGGTTGGGCACGTCACCAAGTAGCCACTCGGAGTCGAACCGCAGACCTGGAACCGCAACTTCGAGTTCGTGCGGATCGTCAATGGCCCAATCCAATTGGGCGCCAGAGGCCTTCACCGGTCCGTAGCGCTGACTGACCCACAAGCCCGCCCGACTATAGCCGTCGAACACCATTTCACCGCTCGGGAAGTGTTCGCTGATACGTCGCAGCATCGCGACGCCGTCAGCGGCACGCAAATACGGCGTCAGCCCCTCGGCGACGACCAGAACGGGCGTATCGCCGGGGATTGCAGGGAGCAGCTGCGGATCGGTGACCGAGGCGGCGATGGTGTGCGTACCCGCCAGCTCGGCGAACAAGCGCCGCCGCAGTTCGATGACGCCGGGAAGGTCGATGTCATACCGACCCACGGTGGTCGGCGGGTAGACGCGGTAGACCCTGCTATCGAGCCCGCAGCCGAGGTTCAAGACGGTGCACACCGGGCGGGCGTCGATGAATCGCTCAACCCACCATGACTGTGCGCCTGCATTCGGAACGCAGCGACTCTCCTCGGAACTCATCGAATTGGCGCGATCACATAGGTAGCTTACTGGCCAAATGTCGAGCCAGGTAAACCTCAGGACCAACCGTGGCGCGGGGTGTGCGGGCATCGGTGACATGCACCTTCACCCCAAAGACCCTGTGGCACAGGCGTAGTCAAATGTCAGCGAGGGATCGATTTCTTCGACTCAATGCCTGCCGCTCCGGGCTGTTCGATGGGCGTCCTACACCCGCCATCCCCGCAGGGCCTTTTGAAACTTCCCGAACTCCTTGGCCATCCGGGTTCTCCGGTAGGCCAAAATCCCGGCTAGTTCGTAGCGACGCTTGGCGTGTACCCGGAGGCTGTCGCGGGTGAATTTCGAGAAAACAGTGCCACTTATTTACCACGTAAATACTTCGCCGGATCGTCCATGGACATAGTGTGCGAATCAAATAGCGTCGGTCTCCGGGGGGCACGCCATGAGGCAATCTATGAAAAGGCCGTTGCGACGGTTCGTAGTTCGGCTGGGTGTGGCTGTCGCGACGATTTCGATGGTGTGCACGGGCGCTACCCAATTGGTCAGCGCGGCACCGCAACTCGTCGTGATCGAGGTGACACCGACCGCCGCGATCAGCCAGACGCCGACCACGGTCGGGGTTGCCGATTCGGCGATGTACTTCTACACCGATGAACAGATCGACGAGACGCTGGACGCTCTCCAGGCGATGGGCGTTCAGAACGTGCGGATCATGATCCCCTGGGCCGGGGTGCAACTGTTTGGTCCCGACTCGTACTTTTGGGACAACGTCGATCGAGAGGTCAACGCCGCCTCTGCCCGAAACATGGGTGTGCTCGGTGTGCTCGAAAAGACTCCATGGTGGGCAGGGTCTCCCCCCCTCAACGGGCAGCCACGTTCGCCGCAGGAGTACGCGAATTTCGCGGGCCAGGTGGCCGAACGTTACAAGGGCAAGATCTCGGCCTACGAAATCTGGAATGAGCCGAACGGAAGGCAATTCCTCAATCCGGTCAGCCCCGCCGGGTACACCGAGCTACTGAAGGCCGCGTACCCCGCGATCAAGGAAGCCGATCCGTCGGCGACCGTCATCGGCGCGGTAGTGGGTGCGGTCCTCAACGCAGGCCCGTTCCTGATGAATCCGGTCGACTTCGTCGCCGGAATGTACGCGGCGGGTGCACACGGATACTTCGACGCGCTGTCATTTCACCCGTACAGCTACACCCTGGAATTCTCCAAGGGAACTGGCCAGGCGGGCTCCCCGTTGCGTCAGCTCATGAAAATCAGGGACTTGATGGTCGCTAATGGTGACAAGAGACTCAAGGTCTGGGCCACCGAATACGGGCAGCCCACTTCCGAAGGCGGGGAGCAGAAACAAGCCGCCTTCACCGAGGACTTCCTGAACTCCTGGCAGACCGTCGACGGCACCGGGCCGATCTTCCTTTACACGACGCGCGACATCAATTCGTACAGCACCGCTCCCGACGAAACCCTCGGCCTCTTCTTCGACAACGGGCAACCCAAGCTGGCGGCCTACGTCGTCGCAGAATTCCTCGGCGGTAGGGCGCCGGGCTCTCTGCCGTCGCGCCCGTTCCTCACGGCCATCGGGGCGGTGGTGTACGAGCTGGCACGCATCACACGGGCAGCTCTCGACTTCGCCATAGATGCGGGGAAGGCCATCGCGCGGGCCCTGGTGGACGCCGTTAAATTCGTGGTCGACGCGACTGTATCGGTGATCAGGGGGGTGGTCGATTTCACGGTCGACGTCGTCCAGGCTGGGGTGCAGGCGATTCGCGACGTCGTGGATCGGATCACGGACCGCCTGAGGCCGCCCGGCATGGCCGTCGCCGCCTTGTCCGACGACTCGGCGCCCGTCGCCCTTCGTGCCGACGCGATCGATCCCGCCGGCCAGCGATCGTCTGCCCAGGCGGGATCCGTGGCCGTCGGTGATGCGGTGGACGCCGGAACCGTGAGTGCCGTCAAACCTTCATCGACCGACAAATCCGGCGATGTCCCCGCGGGTGAGGTGACCGCTGGTGCTCAGACCGACGCGACCGGCGTCGACCACCAGGAATCGGCCGAGCCCACGACGGTGGCGAAGCCGACGACGTTGGCCGAGTCACGACGGCGGACACCGTCCGATGACGCGAACCCTTCGACGACGGGCACCGCGGTTGGCGAGTCGACCAAGACGGCTGTCAGGAGGTCGCAGACTACCGAGAAGGAAAAGCCCGGATCCACGCCCGATGCGAAGCCCGCAACTGCTGGCGGGGATGGCTCTCCGACAGCCGGCGCCGAGAAGGGCGGTTCGACGGGCTGAACGAGGCGGACCCTTCCGCCCGGCTCCACATGAGTGCCGCCGGTGCGGCGTCCATGGCCTCACCCGCCGACGCCTCACTCAGACGGCAGATCAGTGGTGTGCCGCAAGGCGCTTCGGGTGCAGGGTTATTGGCCGCTCACGCGTGCGGGTCCCAACTGCATCGAGACTGGATGTCGTTGGCATACGGACCAGCAGCAGCAATCGCTGCCCGGACGACTGCCTCCCGGCCACCGCCGGATACGCCGTGAGCGTGGTTGATCGGCTGGTCACCATCCCAGGCGACGGCCAGGCAGTCCGGCCCCGAGGCGAGCAGTTGGCAATCGCTGGCTCGCTCAACCTGGACGCACTGCGCGAGAGCCCGAGACTCAGCACCGGCCTGGTCGATACCCCAGGCGAATTCCATCTGCTCATGGCTGGGTGAGTTGGCAGCGGCCACCCACCCGCCGTCTGCGTGTGCTGGTGCCGCAAGGGCAACGCTGCCCGCCAAGACAGCACCAGCGACGATGCCCGCTAGCCGATTCATCCTTGATCTCCTCATCTGCTGCCTACTCGCAGGCGATGCCGTCGTTGTCCCGATCGAGCTTCGGTGCGTAGCCGGGATCACCCTCGTAAATTGGTGCGGCCCCGTCTGCGCGTGCCGCGGCGCAGTTTGCATAGGGCGGATCGGCGCTGGCGAGTCCAGCCCCCAGCAAGGATCCGGCCAACAGCGCGCCGCCGATGGCGGCGGTAATCGTCTTCTTCATTGTGTGCCCTTTCTTCTAGGGCCACACGGCCCTAAGTCTCGTTACGCTGCGCAGGCGCTCGGCGACCACAACCCGCGTTCTTGGGTACGGGCGTCCTTCTCGGCAGCCTTGAAGTCCTGCTGATAGCGATAGGGCAGGTCGTAGGTGTATTCGTGCGCGTAGCCGTCGGCGATCATGTCGAGGTTGAACAAGCGCCCCGACTCGGTCCAGACATATGACAACGTGCGACCATAACGGTCGACGGAATCCTGCGACGGGTCGGTTTCGAGATACACCGACTGACCACCGAGGAGGGTTTTGGCCTGTGCTGATGCTTCAAAGGCGAAGCACTGCACTGGTTTTCGCGGATCTACTGACTCGGGAGTGTCCAGTCCGATCATTCGGATCTTTTGACGCCTGCCGTTGTTGTCGACCCAAATCGTGTCGCCGTCAACGACTTTGGTCACGGTGACGGGCCCCTGGACTCCCTGCGGCATGGCCGGATACGCCTGGGCGGGGATGGCTAACACCATCCCCGTCAGGACCACCACGATCGTGACGATCAGGCATCGGACGCTCATCGGACGGTGTCCGGACAAAGGGTCTGTTGCGCCGTGGCCACCATGGCCTTGATCGTCACGTTCGTCGCTCCGGGATAGAACATCATCTTGTCCGCCGAGTCCTGCGATGACATCCCGGCGCGCAGGTCCGTGCAGATCGTGTTTCCCGCCCCAAGCAGCAATGGGCCGGTGAATCCGTTGACAGTGAATCCCGGAGTGTTTGACAAAGCGTCGACGTAGTCCTGTGACGGATCAGCCGAAGCGGCCGGCGCTCCGATCAGGCCGATCGCGAGGGCCGCGAGGGCCCCGACGATGAGGCGCTTCACCGAATCACCAGCGTCCCCTCCGGGAGCCAGCCCGGCTCGTCGGGCAGTACGTTGACGTCGAACACCACGTAGCGCTCGTAGCCCGTCGTGCTCTCCTCGCGGTAGTAGCCGCCCGAGGAGCTGCAGGAGTACGTGCCGCAGTAGGTGCTGCGCGGCACGTAGCCCGCCGGGGTCCAGATCCTGCGCTCGCGCTCCCAGGAGCCGTCGGGGCGGCGTGGCCCGTCGCAGACGGTGCGCCACTGAGAGCCCAGGAAGCCCCAGCGGATGGTCTCGCACCCGGCGTCGTAGCCGTAGGCCGAGGCGGGCGGGGCCACGCCCAGTGCGATCGAGATGGCGGCGAGGGCGCCGACGATCAGTTTCTTCATGCGAGGACGCTCCCGCCATTGTTGTTGCCGGAGAGCAGGTTCCACGGGCAATAGACGACGATCGCCGCCGACACGAACCGCAGCGCCCCGTCACGGGTCAGGCCAGGGCTGGCGTAGTAGACCTGGTCGATCGCATGATCGGTGGCCGGCCACAGTCCGTAGCTGTACCGGTTGGCGTCGACATTTGCGCACGCGCCGTAGGCCATCGGGATGCCGAGCGCATTGCCCTGAATGCCTGCGTACTCCAGTAGCGCGATGAACTGCACGTCCTGGGAGTTGTCGGCGCTGGCCGTTCCGGCGCCCACGAGGGAGCCGAGAGTGATCATTGCGCCGAGACCAGCGACAGCAAGTGCTTTCTTCATGGTTCAGATTTCTTTTCGGTTGCTTTGTTGCCGAGTGCCTGGTTCGCCCCTCGGTCGGCTCAATTCGCTTAGCGCCTCGATGACGAATCTGGCCGCATGCCCGCCACGAGGGATCTCCCGCCGGGATCGTTTCCAGATACCAGCAACAATAGGAAACACACGGAAAGAATGTCAACAATCTGGTAACGATTTCTGTGTGAGGCGCGTCACAGTGTGGCCCCCTGGCACCAAATCTCGGAGCGATGACTGCGAGCACGCGACGAGTGCGAACGATTCGAGGACTTCACGATCCGCCAGGGGTGGTTGGACCGGGGAAGCCCTGCTCGAGGCCATGGGGTGTGCTGGGAGTTGACCGGGGGGCCGAAGGTCGACGTGGTCGGGCGCCCCAAGGAGAGGGTCGAGGAACCCTTCTAACACGTGGTCACGCAGGTCAGGGTTGAGGTCGCCAGAGTGCCAGGAAAATGATCTCCGCCCTTGCGCGCCAAATGGAAGACAGTGGAAATATTGACATCGGATTGTCGTCCTCATCCGCCCTGATCGAGCCGCTTAGGAAGTGGCCGGTTGCGTCATGACCGTCCTACGGACGCAGCATCGGCGCTTCGGCCGCGTGGCGGGTCCGTAGTTCCTCGTCCCAGTCGCCGCTGCAGTAGACGGTCAGCTCGGAGATCCGGCCGTCGCGGACCGTGCAGAGCACGATCTTGCGGCCGGTGAGCGCCTCGCCGCTGTCGTCCCGATTTCTCTCGGTCAACTCGGTGACGAATCCCGACGCCGTGGGCACCGTGCGCGCGACGTGGACCTCGTCCATGCCGTTGGGTGCGTAGCTCTTGTACCACGCGGCGAAGGCCTCGATGCCCTGCAGCTGGAACCGCCACAGCGGCGGGTTCCCGTCGAGGAACACGTCGTCGGTGAGGACGTCTCCCACCTCGGCGGTGCGGAACACCTCGGCGAGTGCCTCGCTGAGACGTTCGGCTGCGCTGGTGTCGGTGACAGTGACGGCTTGCGCGCTGGTCATGTCGATCTCCTCTGTCGCTGGTGCGATGAATCTCACGGTACGAATCAAGCGCGGGCCCGCGCATCGGGCGAATGGCTGATTGATGCCCGTCGTCGCCGTACACAGAAATACCGATGCGCCAGTTGGGATTTCCACGGTTTGCCCGATGTGCGAGGCGGCCTGCGCTTCATACGGTATGGACCGAAACCACTCGACCTCAGGAGGCACCGATGAGCGAGCACCCGAACGTGACGACAGTGAACCGGATGACCCAGGCGATCCTGGACGAGGACGGCGAGACACTCACGTCGTTGTTCACCGAAGACTTTGTGTTCCACCTTCGCGGACCGTTCGCCAGAGCCGGCGATCATCTCGGCGTGGTGGGCATCGTCGGTGCGATCGGCGCGGTTTTTGAAGCAACGAGCGGGGATGTGAAGCTCGAGCAGCAGTTCTGCGTCGGCGTCGACAGCTGGGCTGCCGAGTGGGAGCATGCCGTGCTCGGTCGTCACGGCAAGACGCTCGAGTCCGACAATGCGTTCGTATACCGGTTCGCCGGTGACCGCATCGCCGAGATGTGGATGTTCTTGGGGGCCGACCCCGAGTCCGCCGCCACATTCTTCGGTTAGCGCCTGCGGGATCGGCCCACACTGGTGGGGTGGGTCTCGACAAGGGGCGACGCGACGGCACCAACACCCCACGCGCATGGGGTGAGGAGTACCGGCGACTCGCAGCTCTCGATGCCGAGCAAGGACTGGATGTCGAGGATCTCGATCAACTGGCGACCGCCGCGTACATGACCGGGCGAGACGACGAGAGCTTCGAACTTTGGGGCCGGGGGCATCAGCGCTGTCTCGAGACGAGCGATGTGGCGCGGGCGACTCGCTTCGGCGTGCGGCTGGCCCAAGCACAAGGGTTCAAGGGCGACATCGCCCGGGCCAGCGGGTGGGTCGAGCGGTCAAACCGCTTGCTGGACGAGGCCAACCTCGACTGCGTCGAGCGCGGGTTCCTTGAGCACGCGGCCGGGATCTGCCGCATCTTCGCCGATGGCAACATCGCGGCAGCACGCGCCGCGTTCGGGCGGGCGGCCAAGATCGGTGAGCGGTTCCGCGACCCCGAGCTGCTCGCGTTCGCGCGCATCGGCGAGGGTCGGTGCCTGATCTACCTCGGCGAGATCGCCGAGGGCCTGTCGCTGCTTGACGAGGCCATGGTGGCGGTCGAGGCCCGCGAGATCCCGCCGATGGCGGTCGGCGACGTGTACTGCACGGTCATCGACGCCTGCCATGAGTTATTCGACCTTCGCCGCTGTGAGCAGTGGACGAACTCGTTCACGCGGTGGTGTGAGGCTCAGAGCGGTCTAGTCCTGTACCGCGGGAACTGCCTGCTGCACCGCGCCGAGCTTCTGATGCTTCACGGCGCCTGGTCCGACGCGGTGACTGTTGCCCGGGAAGCCTGCGCCCGGCTCGCCGAACCGATCAATCCGCTGACGTTGGGGGGCGCCCATTACGTCGAGGCCGAATTGCACCGGCTGCGCGGCGAGTTCACCATGGCCGAGGACGCCTACGAACGTGCCAACGCGCTCGGTTGCCAACCCCAACCCGGCATGGCGTCGCTGCGGCTCGCGCAGGGTCGCGTCCACGTCGCCGCCGCCCAGCTCCGACGCCTGCTCGCCGAAACCGAGCAACCCATCGCTCGTGCCCGTGTGCTGTGTGCCGCGGCCGAGATCCTCCTTGCCGCCGCCGATATCGAGGGCGCTGGTTCCGCCGCCGAAGAACTGTCTGTCGCCGCCAACGAGCTCGGCTCCCCGCTGCTGCGGGCCCATGCCGCACTCGCAACTGGTTCCGTCTTCCTCGCCCGGGGCGACGCTCCCGCCGCACTGGTGGCGCTGCGTCGTGCCGCCGGAGACTGGAGGGAGATGAGCGCACCGTACGAAGGGGCACGCACGCGCCTGCTCATCGCCGACGCCTGCGAAGCCCTCGGCGACCTCGACGGCGCCGAGTTGGAACGGCGCACCGCCGGGTTGACGTTCGCCGCTCTCGGCGGGGGAACCCCTCCGCCGCGCCTAGGGGCGACCGCCCGGGCGCCGGATGACCTCAGCGCCCGCGAGGCCGAGGTACTCGCGCTTGTCGCACAGGGCAAGACCAACCGGGCGATCGCCGCGGAGCTCTGCATCAGCGAGAAGACCGTCGCCAGCCACCTCAGCCACATCTTCACTAAGCTCGGGCTCACATCCCGCTCGGCGGCTACCGCATACGCCTATGAGCACGACCTCATGTCCTGAGCTTGCGCCGCAGCGTCAAGGGCGTTTGCCGCGCACCCATTGAATGGTGCCGAAATTCTTGGTCCGTACGCTGACGAAGCCGTGATCCTCGAGGATGTCACCGAGTTCGTCTTCGTCGAACAGATGGGCCCCGGCCTTGGGCAGTTTCCGCCACAATCTGGCAGCGCGTCCGGCAGTAGGCACCATCACGCTCAGTCGTCCGCCCGGTCGCAGCACGCGCGCCATTTCCGCGAGCGCCGCTGCCGGGTCGGGTATCAACTGCAGCACGGCGATCGAGACCACCGCATCGACCGTCTCGGCGCGCAAGGGAAGCCGTTGTGCATCCGCCCGCAGGAAGCCGATCTGTGGTCCAGTCTCTGCGCGGACCGCGCGTGCCAGCATCGGCTCCGAGATGTCGACGCCCAGGGCCAGTCCGTCTGGACCCACGGCGTGGGCCAGTGAAGCGGTGACGCTGCCGGGACCGCAGCCGACGTCGAGGGCGATCCCACCCGGGGCGAGATTCAGCCACTCGACCGGCTGTTGCATTGCGGCGAACAACTTGCGGACCACGGCTTGCGTGTTGTCGTAGAGCATCGACCCGATCGGTGAGGACCACACCGCCTGAATCGCACCGGTGTTCTTGGGCACAGCGGCGTCCTCGGTACCCACTAGATCGAGATAGCCCTTGCTCACATCCGGTTTCGTCGGCGGATCGGCGAGCAGTTCCAACGCCCTGCGCAACGCGGGCGGCAACGTGGTGTTCGGATCGGCCATATGCACTCCTTCGAGCAAGTACGAAGCCCCGCAAGCAATTACCCGAACGGGACGCCACCAAACGCGCTACCGGGCCGCAAGCTCGGCGTAACCGGTGGCCAGCCCGCGCAACTGCTCCGCGCAGTCGCCGGTGAACGATGCGCCATGCATCAGTGCCAGCGTCCTCGGCTGCAGGTCGGCGAGCGCTTGCAACGTCGAGTTCAACAAGGTGTTCAGGCCGGTGGCGTGGAAAAGCTCCTCTGCGGCGATGGCCTTCTCGACGAGGTCGGACTCCGTCAGCGGGGGCGGCTTGCCGACATGGGTGAATAGGTCACCGGCCAGCAGTGTCGACGTCGTCTCGTCGAACCACAGGCCGGCCTCCCAGTTGTGCGGCACATGCGGGGTCGCGATGAACCGGAGGCGGTGTCCTCCGATGTCCAGTGGCTCGTCGCCGGCGATCACCGGCGGGCGGTCGCACATGTCGTTGAGCGAAAGCATGCATGTCAATGGTCCATGGATGACCTCGGCATCAGGGGCCGAAGCCAGCAACATGTTCATGGCCCCGCATTCGTCGGCTTCGATGTGGCCCAGGGAGATCCACCGCAGCTGCTTGAGCGGGATGACCTTCTGGATTGCTTGCGAAACCTGTGGAAACAGCTGCCGCATGCCGCAGTGGAAGAGAAACGGCTGCTCACCGGTCAGTAGGAACTGATTGAACGTGAAGCCCTGATCGGTGATCTCAGGGGTCCACGTCGATAGCCGGAAAACTCCAGGGGCGATTTCGTCAACGGTGGTGTCGTCCATGCAACCATCGTCCCCTTCACGCCATGCGGTGGGGTGCGAACGGGATGCCGACGCGAACAAAAGGTCGCAAGTTCGCAGAGCTGAGTCACCCTCCCGCAGAGTTAAAACCACTGATGTCAGACTTGGGTGTGGGTTCCGGCAAGCCAGCCCTCGTGCTACTGCATCCCTTCCTGCTGTCGGGCAACGTGTGGCAGGACGTGGTGCCGCTGCTATCGAGCTACCACCAGGTGTTCACCCCGACGCTGCTCGGTCATCGCGGCGGGCCGCCGGTACAGCGCCGTCCGGCCGCGATCTGGGATGTCGTCGACGCGGCCGAGGAGTATCTCAACGAGCGCGGCCTCGAGCGGCCGCACCTGGCCGGCAATTCGGCGGGCGGCTTCGTGGCCTTGGAGCTGGCCAGGCGTGGCCGGGCCGCCACCGTTTGCGCGTTGTCGCCCGCGGGCTTCTGGTCGACCGCCGACGGCTCGAAAGCACGGGCGGACAAGAAGGTGCACCGGACCGCCACCCTGTCACGACTGGCCGTTCCCGTTGGTCCGCTGATCTTCAAGTCGGCGATCGTGCGTCGGTTCGCGTTGCGTTTCCTCAATACCGCCTACCACGGAGATCGACTAGCAGCAGCCACGCTCAACGAGATGTGCCGGGACACCGTCGGGTGCACCGTCATCAACGAGCTTTTTTCTACCGACGAAGAGCAGATAGCCCCGCTGGATCCCCTGCCATGCCCCATCACCATCGCATGGTCAGAGAAGGATTCACTCTTGCCGGTTGCTACATACGGCAAGATCGCCCGCGAACGGGTGCCTCAGGCGACGTTCACGATGCTGCCCGACGTCAACCACGTGCCAATGATCGACGATCCAGACCTAGTCGCGCGCACCATTCTCGCGGTCACCGGCACCTCGAAGCAGTAGTGCCACGGCGCCGAATGTCTGGTGGGCCGTACTCCCAAGATGCTGGGTGAGACGAAACGCGTTGAGCCGAAACGGGATACGGATCTGAGGCGGATTGCCGGGCTGGGCTCGCCGATTCCGATCCGACTGGCACACCATCGAGGTCGTTGTCGCGCTAACGTATGGGGGCGTGCTCAGTCGATGTCGACACTCGCCTGCTAGTGGGTGGGCGACGTCCAGATGCGGCCGTAGTGCGAGGGGATCGTTAGCGGCGTCTCCTCCAGCGCTGCAACGGCTTTGAGGCCGACGTCGCCGCCGTGTAGTTCCTCGACGTAGTCGCCGGCGATGGGAAACCAGAACGGCACCGTCTGCTCGGCGTCGGTGGTGTTGACCGCCACGACGGTGTAATCGGTGTCGTTGTATCGGGCGAACAGCAGCACGCCGTGCGACTGGTAGCGCTCCCAGTGATTGAAGAAGAAGTAGCGGCCCAGGCGCAGCTGTGCCCGCTCCCGGCGCAGCCGAATGAGCTTTCTCACCAGCGACACGACGCCTCGCCCCTCCTCGTCGTAGAAGTAGTCCCATCGAGGCGGACGAAGCAGTGCCACCCGCCCAGCGCCGAAGTCGGGCAGGAAGTAGTTCTCGCCGAATTCCTCGCCCTGCCAAAGCATCGGAATGCCTTTGCTCATCAAAGTGGCGATCAGGTAGGGCTGCAGCATGAACCAGCGGGCGCGGTCACCTTCCAGGAAAAGCGGGTTGCCCGCCTCGTCCTGATTGCTTAGCCCGAAGTTGCAGATGAATCGCTCGTGGTCGTGGTTCTCCAGATACTGCAAGGCAGACTTGGGAATGACATCGCCATTGCTGTCGGCTTGCTCGGGATATCCGGCAAGGCCAAGACGCAACCCCCAGTCAGTAAGCCGGTCGCGGTCGCCGCGCGCCACCGACCGTGCCGCGTCGAACATGCCGTTCTGCCAGGTGCAGTTGGAGTACGTCGTCTGCAGGATCTCTTCCGGGCCTTCCAGTTGCTCGGCGCACTGGATCAAGCGCAACGGCTCGCCCTGCCCGCCGTCGAATCGACTCCAGTGCGAGGGCGGTCCGGCGAGGTTGGCCTTGGCGAGCTGATAGGTGTCGTGCACGAGGCTGGCATAGCCGACGCCCAGCGGACCGTCCCAGTAGTTCGGTACGCAGTCGTAGCGGAAGCCGTCGACGTGGTACACCTCGAGCCAGTGGTGGTTGACCGAGAAGAAATAGTCGCGCGTCAGCGGCCGCCCAAAGTCGGTGCTCTTGCCGAAGTTGCTGAAGTAGTCCTTCGCGAACGGTCCCATGAACGGATTCTCGTGATAGCGCAGCCGCGTGTAGGCGTCGTAGTAAGGAAAGCCCACGCCGGTGTGGCCGTACACGACGTCGACGATCACCGCGATGCCGTGCTGGTGCGCGACGTCGACGAGCGCCTGGAAGTCCGAGCGCCTGCCGAAGCGCTCATCGACGCCGAAGTAGCCGATGGGCAGGTAACCCCAGTCGACCGACGCGCCGGCGTTGGACAGCGGCATGACCTCGATCGCGTTCACGCCCAGGTCCGCAAGGTAGGCCAGCAATTCTCTGGCGCGGTCGAGGTCACCGCCGAGTTCGGCAATGTTCACCTCGTACACGATCAGGTCGGCCAGCGCCGGTGTGCGCCAGCCGGCCTCCGCTGCGCTCCACGCGTAGGGCTGATAACCGAGCGTGAACGCCGACATCCGTCCCACGCCGAATTCGCGACCGAAGGGATCGATGATCCAGTCGAGCGTGCCGACGTTCGGGTTATCGATTTGGTAGCGGAAGACATAGCGGCCAGGACCACCCCAGGCCGAGCGCGGCGTCGGCGGCGGCGTGCCGGCAATCGGGACGGTGACTGACCAGAAATCACCGTGGGGGGCTCGGATGCCGTGGCTCATTGCCACCTCGGTACATGGGATGTCTTGCAGGAATTGGTCGCGTTCGTGGATGACCTTCACGCTGACGCTGTTGCCGTCAGCGGCCGACACCCACGGCAACCACAGGCCGAACGTGACCGTGCCGGCGGACTCCCGGGCGCCGAGGACGTCGAGGGGAAGCAGCATTGGCGAGACGGTCATGGGTCGGCGATCACAGCAGTCGGTGTCCGATTGGCCATCGGTCCCTTCCCTTCCAGGGGTGATCGCACTCCTAAGACGTGGCCCGGCAGTCATTGTCGATGTCCCTGATCACCCGGCGGCCTTGTCAGCTCAAATTGTCTGCCCTCTGCGGCGACGCCGCTTGCCAACGCGGCACTGAAGCCGAGGGGCGCATCGGCTCCAAGCCCTCGCCGAAATCAGCTCTTTAGAAAACTTCCTCTGGCAGGTCCATGATGCTCAGGTCGACGTTCTCGATGACCTGCCGATCGGAGCTCAGTCGCGGCAGTACACGCTTTGCGAAAAAGTTTGCCGTAGCGACCTTTCCGCTGTAAAGCGCGCGGTCGCGGTCTGAAGGATCATGGTCGAGTCCGTCGAGTGCGATCTCGGCGTGGTGAAGCAGCTGCCATCCGATCAGCAGGTCGCCCACCGCAAGCAGGAACTGCACCGACTCCAGACCCACCCGATACAACTCGCGGACGTTCTCTTGGGATTCGAAGAGGCAGCCGGTCATGGCGGCCACCATGGCCTCGAGGTCGGCGAGCGCCGTCGCCAACAGTGCGCGGCCGTCCGCCAACTCTTCGCGCGGACTGCTGGCTCCCAGGAAGTTCTTGATCTGGGCGATCACGTGTTGCAGCGCAACGCCCTGATCGCGAACGATCTTTCGGAAGAAGAAGTCCTGCGCCTGGATAGCCGTGGTGCCCTCGTAGAGGCTGTCGATCTTGGCGTCGCGGACGTACTGCTCGAGCGGATAGTCCTGCAGGAAGCCGGATCCGCCGAGCGTCTGCAGCGATTCGGTCAGGCATTGGTAAGCGCGCTCGCTTCCTACGCCCTTGACGATCGGCAGCAGCAGGTCGTTGACCCGTTCGGCCATCGCCGCGTCCGCTCCTGAGACGATCGCCGCGACCGTTTCGTCCTGGTGCGCGGCCGTGTAGAGGTACAGGTCACTTTCCTCATGCCACCCGTGGCCACAGCATGGTGCAGCTCGTCGCCGGCGCCTCCCGCGACGCCCAGGGCTCGGCCGGGGACCGACGACCCGGATGGCAACGAGATGGGAATGCTCGGCGTCAGTGTCACCAGAAAATGACGCTGGCCGACTCGAGGGGGCTGGCCTAGGATCGGCAGGGATGGCTGATCTACGTCCGCATTACGAGATCTTGCAGTCGATCTACGACATCTCGGACGAATTCTTTGAACTGTTCTTAGGCCCCACTATGGGCTACACCTGCGCGTATTTCGAACGCGACGACATGACCCTCGACGAGGCTCAAAACGCTAAGTTCGATCTGGCCTTGGGCAAGCTGAACCTTCAGCCGGGTATGACGCTGCTCGACATCGGCTGCGGGTGGGGCGGCGGCATGCAACGGGCGATCGAGAATTACGACATCAACGTCATTGGCTTGACCCTGAGCCGTTCCCAGCGCGAGTACGCCGAGGCCAAGCTGGCCAAGGTTCCGACGCAGCGCAACGTCGAGGTGCGGTTGCAGGGTTGGGAGGAGTTCGACGGCAAGGTAGACCGGATCGTCTGCATCGGTGCGTTCGAACACTTCGGCCACGAGCGGTACGACGCCTTCTTCGACATGGCCTACAACGCGCTGCCCGACGACGGATCGATGCTGCTGCACACGCTCTGCGGGATAACCCAGGACGATGCCGCGCGACTGGGCATACCGATCACCCTCAGGGTTGCCCGGTTCGTCAAGTTCATCCTGACCGAGATCTTTCCCGGCGGCCGACTGCCGACCGTGTCGATGGTCGAAACGCGTGCTCGCAGTGCCGGGTTCCGCGTAAGCCGGGTGCAGTCGCTGAAAGCGCACTATGCGACGACGCTCGACCAGTGGGCAGCGGCGTTGGAGGCGCATCGAGACGAGGCGATCGCGGTCCAGTCGCAGGAGGTCTACGACCGCTACATGAAGTACCTCACGGGGTGCGCGGACCTGTTCCGCGGCGGGTACCTCGATGTCGCTCAGTTCACCTTGGATAAGTAGGGGTCAACCCTCGCGTCATACGAGTGTCAAGGAACGGGAATCGGCGTGAGCGGGTTGCCCGGCGCGATCGACGAACAATTCTGCGGTGCCGGCACACCGGCGAAGCGCTGCTTGATCCAGGCGAGCGAGTGCGACAGCCAGATCACGATGGTCGTGACGTGGCCCAGCGCGTCGTACTGCTCGTAGTAGACCTGCGTGCCCCTGGCGCAGTAGTCGCGGGCCAGCGTGCGCACGTCCCCGGCGATCATCACGCCGTCGCCTTCGCCGATGCCAGCCTTGTTACCCGGGGTGCCCTCCAGCTCCCCGAACGCGCCCTGACCGATGAACAGCGGGACCGTCGGCGTACCGCCGGTGCCCATGATCAGCTTGTTGGCCTGCGTGACGTACAGCGGCAGGCTCTCGGGAGTCGGATATGCCGGACTGGCCAAGTCGGTCCACTTCAGGCCCGGGTACTGGCCAAGGACGTTGACGATCGACGCGGCCATCATGTCGTTGTAGATCTTCACTCCGTTGGCACTGAGGTAGGGCATGAAATCAATCTCGAACGACCGCGCGATGCCGACGATCGCCATCGCCATGACGCCGGCCCAGATCGGGGTGCCCTCGACGTAATGCAGGTTGTGCGCCGGATGGACGAGTAGGCCCCCAAGCGCCGCCCCGATCATGCGCGCGTTGACGTCGGGCGCGTACGTCGGAGCGAGCTCGGCGGCCCACTCGGTGGCGATCGCACCGCCGGAGTAGCCGAGCATCGCAACCTGTGTGTCGCTGGGAAGCCCGACGGTCGGCGAGTTGAATGCGGCGCGGATCGAGTCCAGCGTGTTCATTCCGTATTCCGGGCCCGCGGCGAAGTCCGCCCGCTGGCCCTCGGTATCGCAAACGATGACCGTGTAACCGTCGGCGAGCAACGGTCCGAAGACTGCCAGCTCGACGCCGCTGACGAGTCCGCCAAGCGTGAGTCCGCCCGAGATCGCATACGACGGCTCGTGATTCACGTTGAGCGAGTCGTAGGCGGACTGATACGAGATCACCCTCTTCGTGTCGAGCGGCCGAGGCGGCTGAATGACCGAGGTGACGTTGACCGTCGGTTTGCCGGTCTGACTCGTCGACCGGTAGAGCAGCTGCGTGGTCTTCAGCGGCGTCGGTACACCGACGATGTGGTAGCCGATACTGCGGGTCTTCAGCACCGTTCCCGGCGCGACACTCGCCAGCGGCGGGGGTCCGGTGTACCGGTAGAACGGATCATCGTTGGGCTGGGGTGCCGCCGCGGCGATGAAGGGCGGCGAAGGCGGCGGCCAGAATGTCGGTGACGGTTGCACCGAATCCCCCTCTCGCACCTCGTGGTTGAGTACGTCGAGTTTAGACAGCGGTGTTGGGCTACGACCGACTTGCCGACCGTGGGTCGCCGCGCGAAACCGAGTTCCGCGTTGACCGATGGGCGCGTCCGGAAGAATTCGGCACGATGCGGCATCGGATGACGCGGCGGAAGGGCGAATCATGGCGGTACGGCGGGTAGTGACGGGCCACAATCCCGAAGGTGAGGCCGTTGTCGTCAGTGATGGTGAGGTTCCCTCGATACCGATCGGCGGCAAGGGCTCAGCGACGACGCTGATCTGGAATCGCGACGACCCCGGCCGATTCCCTGACGACGGAAGCCAGCCGATCATGTCGGCCGCGTTCCCGCCGCCGGGTGGCTGCTCACTGGCAGTGATGGAGTTAGCCCCTGAGGGTGACGACTTCCACGAGTTCGTCCATACCGCGCTCGTGCCATGGGCGGATCCGGACGAACCGGGTATGCACCGCACGGCAACGATGGACTACGACATCGTTCTCGATGGGACCATCGGTCTCGAACTCGACAACGGCACCGAAGTCATGCTCAAACCAGGTGACGTCGTCGTCCAAAACGGCACTCGCCACCGCTGGCACAATCGCGGCAACACCGTCGCGCGGTTGCTCGCCGTCACCGTGGGGGCTTACCAAGAGACTGAGGGCGGACGCCCCGTATGACACCGCACGGACTACGAGAAGGCCCTCAGCGCAATAGGTTTCATGCGTCGCGCCAACGTGCCGGTCAACTAGCTGGTCGGCACGACCCCCCGCGGCAGGATGAGCGGCAGGTCGTTGTAGGTGACGATGCCGGGAGGCGCGGCGACCACCGCGGGGATCGCATTCAGCGGCGGCGTCGCGGTCATGATGTGGCCGAGCACCATGAACTCCTCGAGCGTGGTCGCCTCGAAATCGGGCGGCGGGAGGAAACCCACCTTCATCGTCACCGTCGGTCGGCCGGCGACCTCGATGACCCACCCGTCCTGGTCGATCTTCCAGTCGGGTTCCAGGGTCTGACCCTTGCGCCAGCGGACGGTGATCTCCACGACTACCTTGTCTTCGGGTTGCCCCCTCACGATGCCCTTCCAGCTGGCGTACACCCCGGCGACGCACCCCGCCGGGATGGTCCACGAGCCGAGATCGAGGTCCTCGGTGGTCTGGGCGTACTCGGCATCGCAGCGCACTTCGTCGAGCTCGATCCCGAGCGCATCGGCAACCATCCGGACCGCTTCGCCGAACACGCCCGTGCCCTGTGCGGTCATCGCCTGGAGGTCGGGGTGGTCGATCGGCTGGCCGAAGCCGACGGGCTTCTCGGTCGCGGGGGAGTCGTAGAACGTGGTGTCCGCGGCTTCGTTCACGGTGATCTTGTCGACGCGATCGCAGATGCCCGCCGCGACGATGGACAACTGGTTGACGTAACCCGGGCTGATGCCGGAGCCGAACATGGTCGAGCCGCCCTGCTTGCAGGCCTCGGCGATCCTGTTGCGGCCCTCACCCTGGTTGTGGCCTGTGATGAACGACGCCGTCGCGACGACGTTCACGCCCGCCGACAGGATCTGGATTAGTTCGTCGACGTCGATCCACATCGGGTTGTAGACGACGACGTCGGGCTTCAGTGCCAGCAGCGCTTCCACGTCGTTGGTGGCCGCCACGCCCAGCGGCTCGATGCCGCACAGCTCGCCGACGTCGACGCCTGCCTTGTCCGGTGACCAGGCGTAGCAGCCGACGAGTTCGAGGGTGGGGTTGCGGGCGATGGCTGCGACGGAGCTCTTGCCGACGTTGCCCGTCGTCCATTGAACGACGCGATACGGAGAATTGTTTGGCACTCGCTCAGCATAGGATGCCGCGCGGACGACTCGGCCGTTCGGGTGGAACTCAGGACCCCAGCGTGGCTTTGCCGGTGCGCTGCTGACCCGCCCGATCGATCCAGACGAGGTCGATCACGTCGCCGGGGTAGTGCCGGTCGAGCACGCTGGTCAGCGCGCCGGCCGAATTCAACGCGACACCGTCGATGCTGATCAGCACGTCACCGTCGAACAGACCCGCCTGCTGTGCGGGCCCGCCGCTCAGCACCTCGTGAATGATGACGCCCGGCAGGTCGCGCTGCTGCTCTCGGGCACTGACGCCGACGCCGATCAGGGTCGGCGGGCCGATGTGCACCGAATCGGTGCGCGTCAGCGATCGGATCTGACCGACGGTCCCCATCGCGTCGTTGATGGGAATGGCGAATCCTTGGCCGCCCGGTCCCATCCTGAAGTTGAGCGTGGCCGCGGTGGTCACGCCGACCACTTGACCTGCGGCGTTCACCAGAGGTCCGCCCGAGTCGCCGGCGCGCACCGGCGCGGCGAACTCGATCACCCCTGTCACCTGTTCGGAGCTTCCCGTCAGTTCGTCCCTGGCGCTGATGGTCCGGCCGAAGCCAACTACCTGGCCCGCTTCTTGCGTCAGTGGACTGCCCGATCCCCAGGCGTTCCCCAGTGCGACGACGGGGTCGCCCTCGCCCAGCCGTGATGAGTCGCCGAGCGGAGCGACGGGCAGGCCTCCGGCGCCGCGCAACTGGAGGACCGCGATGTCGTGGCCGCGGTCGTAACCGACGAGGTCGGCGGGGTAGGAAGCGCCTGCGACGGTCGCCGTGACCGAGTCCGCACCCTGAACGACGTGGAAGTTGGTCAGGATCGCACCGCCGGGATCGAGCACGATGCCGGTGCCTGCCCCGATGGCGTGCTGATAGTCGATCGTCGTGTCGAGTCGCGCGACACCGGGTTCGACCTGCGCTATCGCCCCCGACATGTCGAGGGGGATTGCGGACGCCGGTGCGGGGGCGACCACGGCCAGCATCGTGCCGACGGCGACCGCCATGACGGCCCGCCATCGAGTGTGGAACCTGCCCATGCACGACCCTCCACAGCTAGCCAAGCGCTACCCACTCAAGTTTGACTGCGTTCACACTGGCTGTCGACGGACAGGCCGGTGTCGTTACTCGTCGAGGTCGACGCTGCCGCGCCGACGGCGGAACCGGCGCGTCCCCGACCTGGTCTCTGGGCGGCGATTGCGCAGCTTGCCCTGGGTCGTATCATCCACGTCCTGATCGGCGGGTACGTCGGAGTCGGCTGGCGTGCCCGTGTCGGGTTCGGCCGAATCCTCGGAAGCGTCCTCTGCGGACGACACGAACACCGGTGGAGCTTCCTCCGTGACGGCCCCGGGCTCCGGTTCGGCGGCGGGCTCGGAGTCGATCGTCGTGTCATCGGAGTCCAGTGGGACCTGCTCCTCGGCGACGTCCGAGTCGTCCTCGGCCTCATCCGCCGACTCGCGGCTGCGGCGGTTGGCCCGTCCGGTCGGCTTGAGCGGCTTCGGGGGCGGCGGCGGAAGCTCGGCCACGTACGCGAGGTAGAAGCCCAGCGCGCCCAGCACCGCGATGGCGGCGGCCCCGCCGTAGATGCCGAACAACCATTGTCCGGCGCGATCCAGGCTGATCCAGATCTCGGCGGTCGCCGCGCCAACGACGAGCACACCGGCGAGCACGTGCAGCACGATCGACCACAGCCGCAGCGACAGGGCCAGCTGCGGGGTGCCGAATTCCGGCCTACGGGTATGAAGCAGCGTGAACACCACGGGCAATGCACACAGCCCGATGAGTACGCCGTCGACGATGCGCAGCGGGTTCCCCAGCGTCGGCTCCCATGCGCCGGTGAGCTCGAACCAGCGGGGCAGCACGAAGAAGAAGTAGAGGGCTCCGGCCAGAGTGAAGAACGACGCGTGCCACACCGTTGCGACGGAGCGCCGCATACTTCTCCTCGAGTCCGAGGGTGCCCCCCTGAGGGACCTGACCCACTGATGGGACGGAGCGCGACCTGCCCTTACCTGCCAGGTCGCACCCCGAGCCCAAGTGCGGAGGATAGGGGATTTGAACCCCTGAGGGCTGTTAACCCAACCCGCGTTCCAGGCGAGCGCCATAGGCCACTAGGCGAATCCTCCGCGGGCAATGGTAGCCGAACGGGCGAGATGCTCGGCACTACGAGGGTCGCTCCGCTCCTGCCCGCCGGACCCCGGGTACTACACTCAGGGCCGGACCCCGCGCGGCGTCCATCCTGTGAACTCCCCCAGGGCCGGAAGGCAGCAAGGGTCAATGGGCTCTGGCGGGTGCGCGGGGTCCCCTTCTTCATTCACGGCATATAGGGAAAGGCGCGCCGTGTCGTTTCAGTCCCTCGGCCGTGACGAACTGCTGGCGCAGCACGAGCTGCAGCGCCGCAACTACGCCGACTTGCAAACCAAGAAGCTGAGCCTGGACCTCACGCGCGGCAAGCCGTCGACTGCCCAGCTGGACCTGTCCAACGCGTTGTTGGAGCTACCTGGCACCGGGAAAGATGCATATCGCGACGCCGACGGCACCGATACCCGCAATTACGGCGGGTTGCACGGGCTGCCCGAGCTGCGGGCGATCTTCGGCGAGCTGCTGGGAATCCCCGTCCCCAACCTGATCGCAGGAAACAACGCCAGCCTCGAGATGATGCACGACGCCGTCGTGTTCTCGCTGCTCCACGGTGTCGCCGACTCGCCGCGGCCGTGGCGTGACGAGGCGGACGTAAAGTTTTTGTGTCCATCCCCCGGCTACGACCGCCACTTCGCGATCACCGAGAGCTTCGGCATCGAGATGATCACCGTGCCGATGCAGGAGGACGGCCCCGACGTCGACCTCATCGAGGAGCTGGTCGCGACGGACGCGGCCATCAAGGGCATGTGGTGCGTGCCGGTGTTCTCCAACCCAACCGGTACCACGTATTCCTCGGAGAAGGTGCGTCGGCTCGCCCAGATGAAGACTGCCGCAAGCGATTTCCGGTTGTTTTGGGACAACGCCTACATGGTGCACACGCTCACGGACGACTTCGTCTCTCACGTCGACGTGTTGGGGCTGGCCGCCGACGCGGGCTACCCAGACCGGCCTTTCGTGTTCGCGTCGACGTCGAAGATCACGTTCGCCGGTGCCGGGGTCAGCTTCTTCGGCGGCTCGCTCGGGAACATCGCGTGGTACCTGCAGCACGTGGGCAAGAAGACGATCGGCCCCGACAAGGTCAACCAATTGCGACACCTGCGGTTCTTCGGCGACGCGGATGGGGTGCGGCGTCAGATGCAACGCCATCAGGCACTGCTGGCGCCGAAGTTCGCGCTGGTCGCCGAGATCCTCGATGCCCGGCTCGGGGACTCCAAGATCGCGTCGTGGACCGACCCAAAGGGCGGGTACTTCGTCAGCCTGGACGTGTGGCCCGGAACGGCACGGCGCACCGTCGCCCTGGCCAAGGATGCGGGCATCGCCGTGACCGCGGCGGGGGCGTCGTTCCCGTACCGAAAAGACCCGGAGGACAAGAACATCCGGATCGCTCCGTCGTTTCCAGCCGAGCCCGACCTGCGTGAGGCGATCGACGGCCTGGCGACGTGCGCCCTGCTGTCGGCGACCGAGGCGCTGCTCCAGCGTGACTAGGCGGCCCCGCGTCGGGGTCGCTGGGTAGCCTGCTGTCGTGGCTCTCTACCGCAAGTACCGACCTGCGTCGTTCGCCGAAGTGGTCGGCCAGGAGCATGTCACCGAGCCGCTGTCCACGGCGCTGACCTCCGGCCGGATCAATCACGCGTATCTGTTCTCGGGCCCGCGCGGCTGCGGCAAGACGTCGTCGGCGCGCATCATGGCGCGCTCGCTCAACTGCGAGCAGGGCCCGACGCCCACGCCGTGCGGTGTGTGCGAGTCCTGCGTCGCGCTGGCGCCCAACGGTCCAGGCAATCTCGACGTCACTGAACTCGATGCCGCCAGCCACAACGGCGTGGACGATGCGCGTGAACTGCGCGACCGGGCGTTCTACGCGCCTGCCCAGTCGCGGTATCGCATCTTCATCATCGACGAGGCGCACATGGTGACTCCGCAGGCGTTCAACGCGCTGCTGAAGATCGTTGAGGAGCCGCCCGAGCACCTGATCTTCGTGTTCGCCACCACCGAACCCGAAAAGGTGCTGTCCACCATCAGGTCCCGCACGCACCACTACCCGTTCCGGCTGCTGGCGCCAAAGACCATGCGGGGCCTGCTGGAACGCATCTGTGCCGAAGAGCACGTCGTCGTCGACGAAACCGTCTATCCGCTGGTCATTCGTGCAGGCGGCGGGTCTCCACGGGACACGCTGTCAGTACTCGACCAGCTGCTGGCCGGGGCCGACGAGAACCGCGTCACGTATCCGAGGGCGCTCTCCCTGCTCGGCGCCACCGACCTCGAACTCATCGACGACGCCGTCGACGCACTCGCAGTCGGGGACGCGGCCGCGATGTTCGGTGCGGTGGAAGCCGTCATCGATGCCGGCCACGATCCACGCCGCTTCGCGACGGACCTGCTCGAGCGGTTCCGCGACCTCATCGTCATCCAGGCGGTGCCCGACGCAGCGGCGCGCGGCGTCGTCGACGCGCCCGCCGACGTGCTCGAGCGGATGCGTGATCAGGCGTCCCGATTCGGCACTGCCACGCTCACGCGCTTCGCAGAGGTGGTGCACGCGGGGCTCGGTGAGATGCGCGGCGCCACCGCACCGCGCCTGCTGCTCGAAGTTGTGTGCGCGCGTCTACTGCTGCCGTCGGCCAGCGACACGGAATCCGCTCTGCTGCAACGGGTCGAGCGTATCGAGACTCGGTTGGCCATGGGCGCTCCATCCGACGGACCGGGTGCGGACGTGGCTTCGGCTGCTCAGGCCGCGCCGGCCAAGCAGTACGTCCGCAAGGTCCAGGTCCGTGCCCCCGAACCCGAGCCTGCGCCCCCCGCGCCAGCCGCGGCCGCCGCGCCTACGCCCAAACCCGTTGCGGCCGAACCTCCTCCGCCACCCCCTGCGCCCGAACCGGCACCAGCGCCCGAGCCGGAACCCGCTGCCGCCGAGCCAGGGCCTGCTGTCACCGTGTCGCCTTCCGCGCCTGCTGCGGCCGATCCGGTCACCAGCGCTCCCGATGCCGCGGCCATTCGCAGACAGTGGACGACGGTGATGGACAAGGTGCGCGAACGCAGCCGCACGTTGTCGGCGATGCTCGCCGGGGCCATGGTCAGCACCGTCGACGGCACCACGCTGGTGCTGTCACACGAATCGGCCAACCTCGCCAAACGCCTTGGCGAGCAACGCAATCTGGACGTCATTCAGGACGCCCTGCGCGATGCCCTAGGGCTGCAGTGGCGGGTGCGTTATGAAGTCGGCGCGCCCGACCTTACGCCGACCACGCCCGCCGCACCGGACCCCGATGACGAAGAAGAGGTCACCATGCTTGCCGAAGCCGCTTCGAGTGAACCCCCTCCACGCCGCGACCCCGAGGAAGCGGCGCTCGAGTTACTGCAGAACGAACTGGGGGCGCGCCGAATCGACGGCTAGGCCGTCCACCACGGCCGCAGGGGCAGTCCACCGTCGCCGCCCTTTTGGCCGAGCTTGACGGCGAGAACCTGGTGCAGCTGAACGGTGTTCGTCTCGAAGCCGACGCGGGACCCGGCCATGTACAGCCCCCATACCTTGGCAGTGGGTAGCCCCACCTCCGCAACCGCCTCGTCCCAATGCTCGACGAGGTTGCGGCACCAGTCGCGCAGCGTCAGCGCGTAGTGGTGGCGCAGATTCTCCTCGTGCACCACCTCGAGCCCAATGTTCTGGGCCTCGGTGATGATGCGGCCCGACCCGGTGAGCTCCCCGTCGGGGAACACGTAGCGGTCGATGAAGCCGCCCGCGGTCGCGCCGGTGCGGTTGTCGTGCCGGGTGATGCAGTGGTTGAGCAGCAGTGCACCCGTGCGCATCTTCGACTTGAGGAAGCGGAAGTACGCCGGATAGTTGGCGACGCCGATGTGCTCGGTCAACCCGATCGACGACACCGCGTCGAATCCGGACTCCCGCACGTCGCGGTAGTCGCCATGACGGACCTCGGCCAGGTCGGACAGTCCCTGCTCCTCGATGGCCCGCTGCGCCCACTGAGCCTGCTCCTTGCTGAGCGTCACGCCGACGGTCTTCACGCCGTGGCGCGCGGCGTAGCGCACCATGCCGCCCCATCCGCAACCCACGTCGAGCAGCCGGTCGCCAGGCGCTAGGCGAAGCTTCTCGAACACCAGCCGATACTTGTTCTCCTGCGCCTCCTCCAACGAGGCGTCCGCGTTCGGATAGCACGCGCAGGTATAGGTCATCGACGGTCCAAGCACCCACTCGTAGAACGTGTTGGAAACGTCGTAGTGGTGGTGGATGGCCTCGGCATCACGAATCTTGCTGTGCCGGAAGCCTTCCGCGATGCGCCGCCAACGCGGCAGCGCCTCCTGCGGAGGTGGGGCGATAGGTTTGAGGTGCTCGAAGCCGATGGAGCGAACGATGTTGGCCAGCACCCTGGGAGGCGGGAGCTTGAAGTCGAGTTTGTCGGCCATCGCGCGGAGCAGTTCATACGGATCGCCCGGATGTACGCCGTACGGTTCCAAGTCACCCGACACGTAGGCCCGGGCCAGCCCCAGATCGCCGGGCGCGGTCGCGAGGTAGGTGGTTCCGCGCGGCGTGAGCAGGTCGAGTCCGAGGGCGGCGTCGTCCGGACCCGCGGAACTGCCGTCATACGCGGTGAACTTGAGTGGCAACTCGTCGCCGGCGGCGAGGATTTCGAGGATTTCGGCCAGAGTCAGCCGTTCGGTCGTCGCTCCCCCGGAGCGGGCCGATGCTTTGTAGGTCGTCATCGCTGCCCCCTGCTCTTCGCGCAAGCGCTCATCGCTGCCTCCTGCTCTTCGCGCAAGCGCTCATCGCTGCCTCCTGCTCTTCGCGCAAGCGCTCATCGCCGTTGCACCGCCTTCGCATACAGATCAAGCAAACGTGAATCGGGGTCGTAACTCTTCTTGACCGTCTTGTAGGCTTCCCCTCCGTATAGGGCAGCAAACTCGTCGGGCGTGTAGTACGCATCCGAATACAACGACTTGTGGCCGTCGAGCTCGCTCACCCGGCGCTCGATCAGCTTGTTGGTGTGGCCTTCCTCGGGCCCGGCAGGCACCGACGACCAGAAGCCTACGTTGACGTAGGTGCGGTGTGCTGCAATCGGATACAGTGGCCAGCCTGCGTCGTCACGCAATCGCAGCGGGCACAACCAGATCGGTTCGATCGGGACGTTGGTCAGGAACCAGTCGACGAACTCGGCGGTCCGTCCGATCGGCACCTCGATGTCTTGGACCACCCGCTCCAGTGGTGGCCGCCCGTTGCGCTTCTCGATGCGGTCGGCGATATCGAACCGTTGGTCGTAGCCGATGAGTTTCCAGTAGAAGCTGCTGCGCCGGTATCGCCGCGGCCAAAACCGCCGGATCGTCGGGTTTTGGGCGCCGAAGGCCCGTGAACACCAGAACCAGTCGGTGTCCCAACGCCACAGGTAGTCATTGATGGTCAGCCGGTCGTGCTTCTCGCCGTCGGCGTGCTGGATCGAGCGGTAGTAGATGTCCTGGCCGGTGTAGTCGCTGACCGGACCGGGCGTCGCCGTCTGCATGCCGAGACACAGGTAGCTCTCGTCCGCGCTGAACACCACGCCGTCGAGGTAGTCGACTGGGGTGCCCTCGTAGCCGCCGGTCTCGATGATTCGGTCCATCGCAGCGACCAGATCGCTCACCTGGTGAAAACGCACGTGCTTGAGCGCGACGAACGGCCGGACAGGCTCGAGCTCGATCTTCAACCGCACTGAGTACCCAAGCGTCCCATACGAATTCGGGAACGCCCGAAACAATTCGGTGTGCTTGTCACGCGATGCCGTCACGATCTCCCCGGTACCGGTCAGGATGTCCATCTCCAGCACCGATTCGTGCGGCAGCCCGTTGCGGAACGAGGACGACTCGATGCCGAGGCCAGTGACGGCCCCGCCCAGCGTGATGGTCTTCAACTGAGGCACAACCAGCGGCGACAACCCATAGGGCAAGGTGGCGGCGACGAGGTTCTCGTAGGTGCACATGCCCGCGACGTCGGCGGTCCGCGCGTCCTGGTCGACGGAGATGACGCCGGTGAGGCCGGATACGTCGAGGCCCTTGGTGGTGGCCTTCACGCGCTTTCGGAACAGGTTGGATGTGGGCTTGGACAGCCGAACCGTTGTGATAGGAGGTATCGCACGGTAGCTCGCGAGCAGCCGCTGCACGCCTTCAGCGTGCGCAGCCTGTGCGCCGGTGGCAACAACAGACACACATATACGCTAGTCCGCGGTCGCAACCGATGCGACAGCAGCGACCCGGGATCACACCCCGCACATCGTCATCAGCTAGGAGTCATTACCGATGGGACAGGTCAGCGCGTCCAGCACCGTCATGATCAACGCCGAGCCCGATGCCGTCCTCACGGCGGTCGCGGACTATCAGACGGTGCGGCCGAAGATCCTCTCGTCGCACTACAGCGGCTATCAGGTACTCGAGGGCGGTCAGGGCGCCGGAACCGTCGCCACGTGGAAGCTGCAGGCCACCAAGTCGCGCGTGCGTGACGTCAAGGCCAGCGTCGACGTCGCGGGCCGCACGGTGATCGAGAAGGACGCCAACTCGACGATGGTGACCAACTGGACCGTCGCGCCCGCCGGGACGGGGTCGAGCGTCACGATGAAGACGTCATGGCAGGGCGCAGGCGGGATCGGCGGCTTCTTCGAGAGGACGTTCGCGCCCTTGGGCCTGCGCAAGATTCAAGCCGAAGTGCTGGCGAACTTGAAGTCTCACGTCGAGGCGCGCTAGGCGGTTCGCTGCGGCCGCGTGCCCAGGAACCGGGCGATGCCCCGCACTACTGCGTCGGCGTACTTCTGCCGACCTTCCGGGGATTCGATCAGAGCCGAGTCGGCGGGGTTCTTCATGTTGCCGAGCTCGACCAGGACCGAGGGGAACTGCGCCAGGTTCAGCCCGGCCAGGTCAGCCCTCGGGTAGAGCCCGCCCTGGCCGATGTAGTTGGCCGGCGTAAGCCCCGAGGCCTGCAACTGGTCGCGCATGATCTGGGCGAACTGCACCGACGGCCCCTTCTGCACGTCGTTCAGCGGCGGCGACGAGTAGTTCACGTGGAATCCGCGGCCCGTCGCGGGTCCGCCGTCGGCGTGGATCGACACGATCGCGTCGGGGCGCAGCGCGTTGGCCATCTCGGCGCGCTGGTCGACGCACGGGCCGAGGCCGGTGTCGTCGCCTCGTGACATCGCCGTGCGCACGCCGAGCGCCGTCAACTCCCTCCGGATGCGCAACACCGTCTCCCAGGTGAACGAGTGCTCCGGGTATCCGTCGTTGGCCGACGTCCCGCTCGCCTGGCAGTCCTTGGTTCCGCCGCGGCCGGTCGGAACCTGGCGGCTGATCGACGCATCGTTTGCGCCGTTGTGGCCGGGGTCGAGGAAGACGATCATGCCCGCGATGTTGGCGGGTGCCGCGTTGGCGGGGACGGCCACGGTGGATACGGCGATGAGCAGGCCGACGGCCACCGCGGCGGGGCCGCGCATGGAAGTGGCGCCGACACGCAGGCAGGCAGGTAGGTGCACGGCGCCACGGTAGCCCCGGCGACGACTAGGCTTGGACTCCAAACCGCCGCGTGCGGACGAGCGCAATGAAGTCGAGACCAATCTGCGACCAACACGCAAGGGGACACGTCATGCAACCCGGTCAAACGCCCGACATGTCTGCGCTCCTCGCGCAGGCACAACAGGTGCAGCAGCAGCTCATGGAGGCACAGGAGGCGCTCGCCAACGCCGAGGTCCACGGGCAGGCAGGCGGAGGGCTGGTCCAGGTCACCTCGAAGGGCAGCGGCGAGATCACCGCGATCCAGATCGATCCCAAGGTCGTCGACCCCGACGACGTCGAAACACTGCAGGACCTCATCGTCGGGGCGCTGCAGGATGCGGCCAAGCAGGTGACCATCCTGGCGCAGTCGCGGCTCGGACCGCTGGCGGGCGGCCTGGGTGACCTGGGCTTGCCGGGGCTGTAGACGTGGACGGCAATGTTTGAAGGCCCCGTCCAGGATCTGATCGACGAACTCGGCAAGCTCCCTGGTATCGGGCCAAAGAGCGCACAGCGCATAGCCTTTCACCTGCTCTCGGTTGAGCCGCCGGACATCGATCGGCTGACGGCCGTGCTCGGCAAGGTGCGCGACGGGGTGAAGTTCTGCGCAGTGTGCGGCAACGTGTCCGACGACGACCGGTGCCGCATCTGCAGCGACTCGCGGCGCGACGCGTCGGTGGTGTGCGTCGTGGAGGAGCCAAAGGACGTCCAGGCCGTCGAGCGCACCCGCGAGTTCCGCGGCCGCTACCACGTATTGGGTGGGGCGCTGGATCCGTTGTCGGGAATTGGGCCGGAACAGTTGCGAATCCGCGAGCTGCTCAACCGGATTGGTGAGCGCGTCGACGGTGTTGACGTCGCCGAGGTGATCATCGCGACCGACCCCAACACCGAGGGCGAAGCAACCGCTACGTATCTGGTGCGGATGCTGCGCGACATCCCCGGACTCACCGTGACGCGCATCGCGTCGGGACTGCCGATGGGCGGGGACCTGGAGTTCGCAGACGAGCTCACTTTGGGACGGGCTCTGCTCGGTCGCAGGGCCATGGCCTGATTCGCGCCCAAACGCGGTGGCCTAGGGTGGCGCTCATGCCCAGTGACGAGGCCCAGGAAGAGTTCAAGGTCGAAGTCGAGCTCGGGAGCGACGAGCATCGGCTCTCGTTCTGGGGCAGGTTGCGGACACTCGATCTGGACGGCGATGCGCGGGACCGGCTCGGTTCGCGGGTGACGGTGACGCGGGATGGCAACCGAATCCAGCTGTACACGCACACGCTGGCTGATGCGCAGGAAGCGGAGCGCACCATCCGGCAGTTGGTCTCCGACGACCACGTCGATGCCGAGTACACCGTGAGCCGCTGGGATGCGGACAAACAGGAGTGGGTGGACCCGACCGACGGCGACGTCGTTCCCGACGATGCGCCCGAGATCGCCGCGCCCGACCCGAGCTACGTGATCCTCGAGGCGTACAGGCCGCAGTTCTTGCGCGACCTGGGTCTCTAGCGCTCCCTCCGTCCGCTCGCCCTCCGCGAGATTGACGTTACTGCGGCCGCTACTCGGTCTTTTCCGCGATAACGTCGAGTTCGCGGAATTGTCGGTCCGCTATGGCAGTTTTCGGCCATGAAGAGCGAAGTCTTCGTCGGCACCGAGGCCCTCGCGGGCGGTGGCCTCACTAGTCATGAACTACGCCGCTGGTATCGGCGGATCTTCCGCGACGTGTACATGCCGACACGATGTGAGCCGTCGCTACGGGACAGAACGGTCGGCGCGTGGCTCTGGTCCGGACGCCGTGGCGTCATCGCGGGTGCAGCTGCGGCTGGGCTTCACGGCGCGAACTGGGTCGATGCCACCACCCCCATCGAACTGGTCGGTGGGAGCCCCCGCCCGCAACCCGGAATCGTGGTTCGCAATGAGCTCCTCCGGCCCGACGAAGTCACCAAGGTCGCAGGCATCCCAGTGACGACGGTGGCGCGCACCGCCTACGACCTCGGGCGACACCTGCCCCGTGACGAGGCGGTGGCGCGGCTCGACGCACTCAAGCGTGCGACGGCCTTCCAGGTCGACGACGTGCTGCGGCTGGCCGATCGGCACCTCGGCGCCCGCGGGCTCAAGCCGCTCCGCACCGCCTTGCCGCTGGTCGACGCCGGCGCGGCGTCCCCGAAGGAGACATGGCTGCGAATGCTGTTCCACGATGCGGGGCTGCCGAAGCCGACGACGCAGATCCCGGTCGTCGAGGGCCGAGGGAAGTTGGTGCGGGTGCTGGACATGGGATGGGAGGAGTTCATGGTCGGCGCCGAGTACGACGGCGAGCAGCACCGCACCGATCGCCGGCAGTACGTCAAGGACGGTACAGGTGAAGCGCAAGCTCACCCGATTCGGCTGGAACGTCACCTACGTGGTCAAGGAGGACCGGCCCGACGCCGAAGGAGTACATCGCGTACTACAAACGCGTGAAAGGGCTTACGTAACGCGCTGCGGCATCGTCCGGCACCGGAGGTCTCCCGCCCTCAGGACAAACAAAACACTCGCGGCCAGTCGCCTGCGGTCACCGCCAACTAGCCAGAGAGAGATCCAACGGGTACGCAACCACTGCACTACGCAGCGAGCTCGGCGGTGAGGAGATCCGTCAGGCGAGCACCGCGCCGTCGTGCCGATCGCCACATCGATCGGGTTGTCGATGCCGCTCTCGAAGGAGGCGTTGAGAAACGCGAGTTGCCGGACGGCGGCCGTGCTCCTCCACGAATGGCCCGTTCCGGTTCAACGTCAACGTTCAGAGCTGCCTGTCGACAATCGACATCGAGCAGAACCTCGAAGCGTTCAAGAGGCTCAATATGAATGTCGGCGTCCCGTTCGAGCCGGCTGGCAAGAAGTTGTTCAATACCAATCCGTTCGCCGTCGCCTTCAAGCGATCTACCGATGAAGGGTTCATCGTGCTGGCGGCGACAACCGCCTGCTTCGTGTGACTCTGAACGACGACGGGGCGCCGACAATAAATCCGCCGGTCAACGCAACCGACCCGGGCAACATCATTCGAATCGAGCTGAAGAACCCGACCGAGATCGGCCAAGTCGACGCCGACGACACGATCGGAGGAAAGAATCCGCGCGGCATCGTGCTGAACGGAACCGACACTCGCGCCTACGTGATGGACTTCCTCTCACGCGACATCGCCATCGTCGACGTATCGGGAAACGACCCGACGGAATAAGACGCTGGCCCGCATTCAGTCGGCTGACCTGCCGGCACCCAACACCGATGCCGCCATCGTGCAGCGAGGCAAGTACCTGTTCAACACGGCGATCGGTCCGGAAGGCGCAGCCGAACTCGGTCCGGCCGTCCGGCAGGATGTCCGACACCGGCTGGGGCACGTGCTATAGCTGTCATCCGAACGCCCTCACCGACACGGTCACGTGGATGTTTGCGGACGGCCCGCGCCAGGCCATCTCGATGGAGAGCACGTTCGAGTTCGGTGCCGCGAAGATTGTCAACGGCGTGCCGGTGCTGCCAGACTCGCATCAGCGCGCGCTCAACTGGTCGGCGGTGCGGGACGAAGTCCAGGATTTCACCCGTAACGTGCGTGCAGTCTCGGGTGGCGGCGGATTGATACGGACCGATGCCAATGGCGCGGCGGTGCCGGAAGGTGCCGCAGGGCTCGGCCAACTGCCGGACCTGCTCCCGACCGCCAACGGCGGCTTGAGCGAGATCTCGACGCGATTGCCACCTACCTGGCCGTCGGCGTTCGCGCGCCGATCTCCCCTGTTCCGAATCACGACGTCGGAGCCCAGATCGGCCGGGTGATTTTCGAAGTGCAGGGCTGCCAGAACTGCCACGGCGGGAAGAACTGGACGATCAGCTCGCTCGACTACACGCCGCCGGCGGTCGCGACCGACGTGGTCGACGCGCAACTGGTCAGATTCCTGTGCCGCGTCGGCACATTCGACCCGGCCTCTTCACCGACGGTGTCAGCCACGAGATCCGCGCCAACAACGCCGCGAACGTCCAGGCCCGTGGCGTTCTCGGGTTCAACGTGCCTTGACTGATCTCGGTCTTCGCCAGCGCGCCCTACCTGCACGGCGGCGCGCTGCCTCGCTCGACGACGTCCTGAAGAACGTCACGCATCGAACAGCCGGCCGGCCCGATCACCTGGACGTTCTCGACGTTCCGCTGTTGCGGCGACTCGTCGCGCAATTCGTCAAGTCGATCGATCGGGACACACCGCCAATCCTGAGCGTGAACCCGCCGATCGACGCGTGCGGCCCGCAATAACAGGCGTTCGAAACAGAGGGGCCCGGCAGAAAAAGCTGCCGCGCCTCTTGACGGCTCGCAACGCGTCGAACCAGTGAAGGCCGTTTCCTCTCGCCCCTTGTTTGTGCCTCAAAAAGGGCGTAGCCTTAAGGTGCATCGCTTTCCTGAGCACTGCCGCACCCCGCCGGGGAACCCTCCCCGACCCCGAGCAACAGCCCTCACCAAAGCTTTTCCAGTAGTGGCACTCTCGGCCGGCGTGTCGCATGCCGGCTCCGCGAGATCTGCGGTGGCGTCCCGCCGCGACAGCTCACTACCTGGAGAGGAGAACGACCATGACTATCGTTCGTTGGGATTCGTCCCGTGACCTGTCCGCACTGCAACAGCAGGACAACCTGAGCCGGCTGCAGCAGGAAACCCTGAGCCGGATGTTCGAGGGCTACTACCGCCGCCCTCAGGAAGACCTCAACCGCGGCGCGTGGGTGCCGGTGGTCGACATTTACAGCAACGGGCACGACCTGGTGCTGAAGGCCGAGCTGCCCGACATGAAAGAAGAGGAGATCGAGCTGACGATTGAAGAAAACACGCTCACGCTGAGTGGCGAAAAGAAGCTCGATACGGAAGTCACCGAGGAGCTGTTCCATCGCATCGAGCGCAGTTATGGCGCGTTCGCGCGGACGTTCACGCTGCCGCCCACGGTCGACGCTGGCAAGGTCAGCGCACAGTACCAGGCCGGTGTGCTGACGGTCCGGCTGCCGCTGCGTGAGGATGCCAAGCCCAATCGGATCAAAATCGAAGTAGCTGCGTAGGTCACTGCGGCGAGGCGGGGTCGAGGAACCCCGCCTCTTTTGCGCGTCGTCGGTTCCGAGCTGAAGGTCTTCTCCCAACGTGATGGAGGTGTCTTGTGCAGCTACCTGCCGCCCACCGATCGCTTGCCGCGCGCGTCATTGGTCAGGCCGTTCGAGACCTGCGCGATCTTAACGGGACGGGGATAGCCAGTGCCAGCGCACGATCGTTTCTATCGGGGTCGCCGATGCTGTCCTACTGGTGCGAGATTGCGGAGCTCGACCTGAGCTGCGTGATCGACCGGGCACGGACGCTGATGGCTGGCTGCGACGCGGGCCAGCACGGCCGCGCCGGCTCCGCCGAACGGCACTGAGACGCACGCGCGCAGAAATCGGCCATTGTCGTTCGGCGCGTCACTCGAGATTCTTTCGTGATGGGAGGCCTTTTGTGGCCGCGCGTCTTTGCTCGAACGTGTAACGTTTGCAGAACAGCTGTGCCGAATCCGTGCGGAATACCTTGAGATGCCCGGTCTCCGGCTCACGGCGCCCCAGGCCCGTTGCCTGTTCGGTCTCGATGCCGAGACCGGGGACGCCGTCCTGGCCGCGCTTGTGGACGCGAAGTTCCTCCAGACCGCTAACGGCATGTTCGCGATTGCCGGCAATACACCGCGATCCGATCATCGCTCCCGCACGGGTGCAATGATTCGCAGGGCGGCGGGCAACAGCTCGTAGCGACAGCTGGTCGCTTCGAGCACTATTGCCTACGGACTTGCCGGCATCCATCGTCATCGTCCAGCACATGGATCCTGGCAACTCTGGCGAACCATTGCTACGACGATTGGGCCGCCACCAGGCTTTTCATCCCAAGCTCGCCGAAGATGGCGAGCGTTGAAGCCGACGCGCATCTACATCGCTCCGCCCGACAATCACCTGTTGATCAAGAAGGGAAAGATGCTGGTGACGAAGGGCGCGGCTGAAAACCGGCACCGACCGGGGATCGATCCGCTCTTTCGATCGGCCGCCGTCTCGCACGGCTCGCGCGTTATTGGCGTCGTCCTCACCGGCATGATGGACGATGGAACGGCGGGCCTCATCGCCGTGAAGCGGTGCGGTGGTGTGACCGTCGTGCAGGACCCAGCGCCGCATATTCCGGCATGCGCTGACGCGCTCGACAATGCAAACGTCGATCACTGCGTGACGACTGCGGAAATGGGGCCGTTGCTGACCTCACTGATTTCGAAGCGCCATGGCAAGCGTAAGGCGACTCCAGACGATATCCGGACTGAGGCGGTGATCGCCGAACGCGTGTTGAGTGACATCTCGCAGGTGAACGGACTGGGAGAGCAGGTGCCGTACAACTGTCCCGGTTGTGGGGGTGTGCTGTGGAGAATCGACGAGCGTGGTGAAAAACGGTACCGCTGCCACACGGGCATTCCTACTCGGGACTTTCGCTGCTGGCGAGTCAGTCCGACAAGATCGGTCGCTCATGGAACGACTGTACGCCTTCGGCTCCATTCCCAGAAAACGCGTGTCGTAGACTGGGATATGGAGAGACGGCTGGGCGTGGTCTCGCCGACCGAGGTGGCTGAAGCCGCGCGCGCGTCGGCTGACCGCTCCGAGAAGCGACCAGGCCGTCCATTCGGACTGCGGATCTTGGCGCTCACCCTGCTGGGCAGTCCAGTGATTCACGCCAGCGGTGTGCTGCTCCGTGCGGGGCTACAACGCCCACGTACTCGAAAGCATCCTCAATTACGTCCAGGATGCGGCAGCGCAAATTCTCAATCGAGATATTTGACGAAGACCACTTCGTTGCGTTTTTCATTGTAGAGCAGCTCGTCCACCGAGGATTGAACCGTCAGCAAGCCGAATCCGCCGGCGCGAAGCCCCTTGGCATCGCGCACGTCCATATGGGCGGTCGGCGAATCCGGATGGCTGATCGCCGCGTGGGGAAGATTGTCGATGTTGAAGCCGGCGCCGGGATCGACGATGCTACATCACCATCCGCTTGGCGCGCAGATAGCGAGATGCGGACCGTGTGCTTGGGATCCAGCTTCCCTCCCCACTCGACGGCATTCAGCAGCAAGCCCCGAAACGCGTACGCGATCGAGTCGCGCAGTTCCGCCGGGAGATCGGTGTCGAGGTGAGCCATGAAGCTCTGCAGACGATTTGCCGCCTCGCGAGTACACGGCAAGATCAGCTCCACCCATTCCGGCCGCGCCGAGATGACTTCTATGGGGCGCGTTTCCGGCGCCGCGATCGCCAGGCGCACCGTTTCGATCAGGAATTCGGCGTCCACCGGCTTGTGCACGTAGGTGAACGCCTGGTCGCGCACGGCCTGCAGTAACGTGGCGGGCGTTTCGTCCGACGTCATCACCACGACGCGCGGCCGGTGCTCCAGGGTCCGAAGCTGCTCCAACAGCTCGAGGCCATTCATCCGCGGCATCCACACGTCGAGCAGCATGGAGCGTAAAGCGGCGCGTGCGCAGCAGCTTGAGCGCGTCGACGCCGTCCTTGGCGCCCGTCACCTTCCAGCCTTCGCGCTTGAGCAGACTCTCCGTCAAATGGCGGGACGTTCGATCATCGTCGACAACAAGAATGGACATCATGATCGCCGGCTCCGTGTACCACGTCTTCGGCCGGCGCGCGGTGTCTCGCCGGGAGAACCTCCGCCCGCCGGGCGCCCTGAACCAGCCGCGCCGCCACAAACGCCTGATCGAGTTTCGAAAGTTCCACGCGCAGCATCGCGAGCGCAGAGTCATACAGCGCCGTCGAGACTACCCGTCTTGCCGAAATCCTCGAGCGTCGCCGCCGCATGCCTCGCGCTCGTGCCGCCCACCGTCGCCACCGATCCCTTCAAGGTATGCGCGGCCACGCGCAGCGCCTCGGCATTTCGAGCGGCCAGCGCCTTGGCGATCTGGCGCAATGTGACCGGCGCGTCAGCACGATACAGCGCCACGAGCTCCTTCAGCAATTGTCTGTCGCCGCCGGTGCGGCGAAGTGCCGCCGACTCGTCGAACACGGCATGCGAGTCGTGTCTCGTCATCGTGGTGGCGTCGCGTTCGGCCGCAGCCGCGCGCCGACCTCGATCGTCCATGCCCTCCACGGTCGCAATGAGTAGCGGCGTGTCGATCGGCTTGGATAGCATACTCACCCATGCCGCCGGCAAGACATCGATCGCGGTCCCCCTTCATCGCGTGCGCGGTCAGCGCCACAATGGGCACGCGCTCTGCCCGTGGCCACTTCGCGCTGACGAATCATCTGTGTCGCCTCCAACCCGCCCATTTCTGGCATTCCTGCAGGTCCATCACGACAACGTCGAACGGCTTGGCGCCCGGCGCGGTCAGCGCGTCGCACGCTTGCTTGCCGTCTTCGACCTGCACAATCGTGTGTCCTCGCTTCTCGAGGATCGTCGTCACCAGCCCGGCGGTTCACGGCCTGGTCCTCGGCCACCAGGATCCGCAGCCGACGGCGCGCCCGTGCCGCGAGCGTCGGCCGCGCGCGCGCTTCTCGCGCTTCGGCGCAACGGTAAACAACGACGCGAGTGCATC
>CAVPRG010000013.1:0-403489 GCA_963707745.1 uncultured Actinomycetota bacterium | reverse complement strand
CGCCGGGTGCTTTCGACAGCGCCGAAGACTATGACTCCAACAGCGTGTGGGGGCTTCCCGAGCTGGGTTCGATACCCCTGAGGATCGACTGCGGCACCGAAGACCCCTTCTATACGGCCACAAGGGACTTCGTTGCGCGGCTGCACCCCCCGCCCGCAGGCGGATTCTCCCGCGGCGGCCATGACTTTCAGTTCTGGGAAGCCCAGTTTCCATCGGAGCTGATGTGGACGGGTGGACTACTCGTCGCTTAGAGGTGCGGCGCCGATGCGGCAAGATGGTCTGTATGGCAGCGGCGAGGCGCATGCGTGAAGCGCAGAATGCGCAGCTGAGCCGCCGTGCGATGCTGCGTCTGGGCGCGGGCGCGGCCATGGGCGCAGCGGGTGCCTACGCTCTGGGATCGGTGCTGAGCCAGCCAGCGACCACCGGACACCCAACGGCGACGACGCGCGCCAGCGCCACACTCGCCCCACCCGTTCCGGCCGAGCCGCCACTGACCGCTGCCCCCACGTACGTAACCGGATCCTTCGTATCGGCTGCGCGCGGCGGCGCGAACACGAATTGGGCCATCGCGCGCCCTCCATTTCAGACGAAACCCTTGCGGCCCGTCATCGCGCTGCACGGCAGGGGTTGGGACATCTCGAAGGTGATGGAGAGCAGCGACGAGGAGGGCGTGGAGGAGGGCGTGGCCAAGGCGGTTCGCGCGGGCATCGCGCCGTTCGCGTTGGTGACCGTCGAAGGCGGCGATGGCTACTGGCACAAGCGGGCATCGGGTGAGGACTCCGGCGCAATGGTGCTCCACGAGTTGATTCCAATGCTGAGGGACCAGGGCGTCGACACGTCGCGCGTCGGGTTCCTTGGGTGGTCGATGGGCGGCTACGGCGCGCTCCTGTTGGGGGCGCGACTCGGGCCTGAGCGGACGGCGGCGATCTGTGCGGTCAGTCCCGCGCTGTGGACGTCTTCGGACGCGACGTTGCCAGGCGCCTTCGACGGTGCGGACGACTACGCTGCCAACAGTGTGTGGGGGCTTCCCGCGCTGGGCGAGATACCGATCCGAATCGATTGCGGTAATGAGGATCCGTTCCGCGAGGCGACCCAGCAGTACATCGCCGAGCTGCCCGTCCGCCCCGCGGGCGGGTTCTCCCCCGGCGGCCACGACGGCTTCTTCTGGCGATCGCAGTTGCCCGGCGAGATCGCTTGGCTAGTACCACTCCTCGTTGCCTGACGACGAGCGCTAGACGCTGACGCGCCCTTCGGCCGCGGCGAGCCCGATGTCGGTACGAAAGTGGCTGCCCGGCAACCGAACCGAATTCATCACCGCATACGCGGTCTCGCGCGCGCCAGGAAGGTCGGCGCCCGTCCCGACGACGGACAGCACGCGACCTCCGGACGAGACGATCGCTCCGTCCTCGCGGCGGGCGGTTCCGGCGTGGAGCACTCCGCCGGCCTCGGAACCGACGACGACGTCGCCGACGCGGGGGCGCCCCGGGTAGTTCTCGGCGGCGAGCACCACGGTCACCGCCGAACCGTCGCGCCAGCTCAGCGGAGGCTGAGCGGCCAGTTCACCGGTGGTCGCCGCACGCAGCAGTTGGCCGAGCGGGCTGTCGAGGAGCGCGAGCACCGCTTGCGTCTCCGGATCGCCGAAGCGGCAATTGAATTCGACGACGGCGGGGCCGCGCGCGGTGATCGCCAGGCCGGCGTACAGCAGTCCACTGAAGGCGCTTCCTCGCCGAACGAGTTCGGCAGCAACAGGTTTGACGACATCGTCGACGATGGACGTGAGGACGTCGTCGGGCAACCACGGGAGTGGCGCGTAGGCGCCCATGCCGCCCGTGTTGGGGCCGGTGTCGCCGTCACCCACCCGCTTGAAGTCCTGCGCGGGCAGCAACGGGATCACCGTCTCGCCGTCGACGACACTGAACAGTGAGACCTCGGGTCCGTCGAGGAATGACTCCAACAGCACGGGATGACCGGAGTCGAGCAGGCTGGCGGCGTGCGCACGCGCAATGTCGCGATCGGCGGTGACGACGACGCCCTTGCCCGCGGCGAGTCCGTCGTCCTTGACGACCCAGGCCGGGTCTCCCGCGGCGGGCCCGAAGCGATCGAGGGCGGCGTCGAGGTGGGCGGGGTTGTCGACGATCTCACTCGTGGCGGTACGGACGCCTGCGGCCGACATCACGTCCTTCGCAAACGACTTCGAACCTTCGATGCGGGCGGCGTCCTTGCTCGGCCCGAAGCATGCGATGCCCGCGGCCCTCACAGCGTCGGCGACGCCGAGCACGAGCGGTACTTCCGGGCCGACGACCACCAGGTCGGCGCCGATCCGCCGGGCCAGCGCGACGACCGCCTCGCCGGACGTGATGTCTACGTCGTACTGGTCGGCCACGGCGGCGGTGCCCGCATTGCCGGGGGCGACGGCCAATCCCTCGACTTCGGGGTCACGGCGCAGCGCCAACAGCAGCGCATGTTCACGGGCACCGGATCCGATCACGAGGACGCGCACGGTTGACAACCTTAATCCTTCGACCCAGGCCATACACTTGAAGCGACAGTGTATGGTCTTGGAAACGAGTACGGCACGTCAGACGAAGGGGTTGATCGACTTGACGACAATGCAGAGCTGCCCGTTCCTGCCCCCCGGCTCCGACTCCCCCCGAGTCGCTTCGCTCCTACCCCCGGGGTATGACTTCACCGACCCCGACGTCCTGCTGAAGGGCATCCCGGTAACCGAGTTCGCCGAACTTCGCAAGACCGCGCCGGTGTGGTGGAACGAGCAGGGCGAGTCGATCTTCCACGACGGCGGCTATTGGGTGATCAGCCGTCACGAGGACATCAAGTCGATCTCGAAGAACGGCGAGTTGTGGTCGACCAATGCCAAGGGCGCCGTGATGCGCCTACCCGATGGAGTCACCAGCGAGCAACTGGACCTGACCAAGGCGCTGCTGATCAACCACGATGCGCCCGAACACACCCGGCTGCGCAAGATCGTGTCGCGACTGTTCACCCCGCGAGCGGTGGCGGCGCTGGAGGAGAAGCTCGCCCAGTCGGCGCACGACATCGTCGCAGCCGCAGCCGAGAAGGACAGCGGAAACTTCGTCGACGACATCGCCATGAGCCTGCCGCTGCAGGCGATTGCCGACCTCATCGGCGTACCCGAGGCGGATCGCGAGAAGTTGTTCCACTGGACCAACTCCATCATGAACACCGACGACCCGGACTTCGACTCCGACCCGACCATGGCGAATGCGGAGTTGATGGGCTACGCGTACAACATGGCCGAGGAGCGGCGACGGTGTCCAGCGGACGACATCGTCACCCGGCTGGTGCAGGCCGATGTAGATGGCGAGGCTGGGGGCTCGCTGGGTGACGTCGAGTTCGCGTTCTTCGTGATCCTGCTCGCCGTCGCGGGCAACGAAACCACGCGCAACGCCATGACGCACGGCATGAACGCGTTCTTCGAGAATCCCGATCAGTGGGAGTTGTTCAAGCGCGAGCGCCCGGCGACCGCCGTCGACGAGATCGTCCGCTGGGCGACACCGGTGCACTGCTTCCAGCGCACCGCGCTGGCCGACGTCGAACTCGGAGGCGCGACCGTCAAGGCGGGCCAGCGCGTGGGCCTGTTCTACAGCTCCGCGAACTACGACGAATCGGTGTTCGAGCGCCCCTTCCAATTCGATATCCTGCGGAACCCCAACCCCCACTTGAGCTTCGGCGGCAATGGCGCGCACTATTGCATCGGCGCCAACCTGGCTCGCATGGAGATCAAGCTGATCTTCAACGAGCTCGCCGACCAGCTTCCGAACATCGCCAAACTCGGCGAGCCGCAACGACTTCGGTCCGGATGGATCAACGGCGTCAAGGATCTGCCGGTCTCCTACCGGGGCTGAGCTGCCGTTCGGGCTACTATTCGCGCGTGCGTACCCACGGCTGGTCGGGCGCGGCCCCCGCCAGCGACGATGAGGCCGTCGCGCGGATTCTCGCCGCTGCGGGCAAGGCGATCGACGAGCGCGGGGCCGACTTCAGCATCGCCGACGTGGCCCGGACGCTGGGGGTGACGCGGCAGACGGTGTATCGGTACTTCCCCAGCTCCGACGCACTCCTGGTCGCCGCCGCGGTGCACGCGGCCGGCGACTTCCTGGAGCGACTGGCCACCCATCTACAGGGCATCACCGACCCGGCCGACGCGGTGGCCGAGGCGATTGCGACGGCATTGGAGTGGCTGCCGAAGGACAAGCACATCGGCCTGCTGGTGGTGCCGGGCCGCGCGAACGCTCACGTCGAGTCCGTGACGTCGGAGGTCGCGTTGCAGTTCGCGAACGAGATGCTGCGCCGATTCGACGTCGACTGGGCCGCGCTCGGGTACTCGGACGCCGATCTCGACGAGTTCGCCGAGCACCTGCTGCGGATCATCCAGTCGTTCGTCATCGACCCGGGGCGACCGCCGCGCACGGGTCGGGATCTCCGGGACTACATGCGACGGTGGGTATCAGGCTCCATGTTGCCGACATCGGGTGCCCGGACGAAGCCATAGACTGGCCCCCGGTACGCAGGGGAGGTCCGGACGTGAGCGCGCTCGACGCATTCATGACGACGTGGGCTCAAGCCCGGGCAACGTTCGGCGAAGGCGCCCCCGCCGACGGTTCGCAGTTCGACCAGAGCAGCCGGTTCCACGAACTGCAGGGCGATGTGGCCTCCGCAGCACCGGGCCCGAACTGGACGGGTTCGGCGTCCGAGGCCTATGCCGAGGCCAACAGCAGGCAGGCCCAGACCCTCGGCAGCTTCGGCGACTTGGACAAGCGACTCGGCGCCGAGGTCGAACGCTCGGCCGCGGTGGTGGCAGCGGGCCGCCGCGACTTGGAGGCCGTCAAGCAGTGGGTGTCTGACGCGGCGGCGAGGCTGCCGAACACGGTGGCCGGTCAGCGCATGCTGTGGCCGGTCGTCAGCAAGGGCTCGAGTGAGATCCGGGACATCGTCGCGCGGTCGCACGGTGAACTCGCCTCGATCGCCGATCGGATCCGTGGGATCGCCAGCGAGTACGAAGCGCTCGGTGACGAGGAGGGCAAGGGCGGCGCGAAGCTCGACAAGGAGCCCACGCCCAAGACCTGACACCGGCGCGCCTCGCTGATCCGGCTACTTCCCGCGCAGTGCGGTTACGGCCTTCGTGAGTAGGTCCCCCGCGCGGCCAACCGCACCTTCTAGACCACCGTGAGCGGCAGCGACTTCCGGTCCTCGAACACCCACGTGGCACCGCCGCTGAACTTGCACACCGCAACCTCCGGCAACTCCTTTGCGGCGGTGTCGGTTTCGATCACGCGGACGGTCCAGTCGGACTCGGTGCCGCTGACCTCGACGCGCAGGTGCGGGTCGACGGCCTGCACGATGGCCTGCAACGGAGTATCCGCGACCGGCGACACCAACGAGATCCAGCTCCCGTCCTCGTAGGCGGGCGAACGGCGCACGTGCACGAAGTCCGGGTCGACGTCCACCGACACGTATGCAGCCGGGTTGAGCAGCGGGTGCAGTTCCAGCACCCGCAGTGCGCCCTGCGGTCCGCCGGGAAGCTTCAGCGCCTTGTGGATTCGCTCGGCGGCCACGCCGGCGATGCCGATGAGTTGCTTGGTGCGGATCGACCGCGCCAGCGCCGCATCGTCCTTGGCGCGAGCCTCCACCGCGATCGTGAACGACTTCACCAGCAGGTGCATCTGCAGGCAGACCTCGTCGGCGATGCGCACCAGCGCCGAATGAGAGAACGCCCCGAAGTCGACGTCGGACAGCAGCGGCCCCGAATAGTCGGCCATGCCTTCGTCGTTCGGATCGATGGGGTCGAGCTCGCACGAATGGGCGTGGGTGGCGGCGACGATGTCCATCGCCGGGATGAACGGCACCTCGGGGTATGACTCGTCGATGATCACCGTCCACCGGCAGTGGGGGTGCTGGTCGGAAGACGCCCGCGGAGGCCGGTGGATGGGCCGGACCTGAGCCTTGCGATTGGTCGCCAGCGCGGTGGCGTCGAACGTGGGGTCTTCGATGTCGTGGCACATGCCACGGACGTACTCCTCGCCCATCGGCTCGACGTCGAGCAGCGCGCCGCAGTGATCGAGGTAGAACTCGCCGTGCCACCGATCGTGGACGACGTAGCGGAAGTCCATGAACTGCGGCGGTGCACCGATGTCGAGCTGCAGCCCCTTGAAGAGGGTGAAGATGTCGACGCCCTCGTAGTTCAACGCCTTCTGCATCCGCTTGGTGTACAGCGGACTGGACGCGGCCCACTCCTCGATGGCGACCTGCAGCATCTCCTCGCGGCCCCAAGCGCTGATGCAGTGCGCCATTCCGGACCGGTCGATGAGCTGGCCGATCAGCAGGAGTTCGGGTACCAGCGTGGCGAGCTCGTCGCGCGAGAGGGCGGCGTACCTACTTGTCATGGACGTTCCGACCCACGTGCATCTGGACGGCGTCGTTGACGTTGTCCTTCCTGTCTCGGCTGGCGCCCTTCTCCTCGGCCTTCTTTCGCTTGGCCACGACTCGCTTGAGTGCGCCGTCGACCTTGGAGCCCAGTGGGAACCCGACGTAGTGGGTGAGGAAGATCGCGATCTCGCGCAGCTCCTCCCGCGTCATCTCCTCGTTGTGAAGAATCGCAGTGGCCTGCACCTCCATCAGTTCTTCCATGCCTTGGGCGGCCAACACGCCGAGCAGCATCATCCTCCGGTCACGCATCGACAGCCCGGGGCGCGTCCAAATCGAGCCGAAGAGGTGGTCGACGGTCAGCGCGAAGTACTCGCCGGGCATGTCCGGCATCTCCCAGCCGTACACCTCGTTCATCTTCGCGAGGCCCTTTTTGCGCAGTTCGTCCATCGTCACTCCTTCGTCTCCGACGTGTACGGCACCCCGAGGCCTGCCGCAAGGTTCTTCAGCGCCACTTCTGCCAGCGGGAGGTCCACGCCGGTGGCCTCACCGAGGGCAAGCGCCAGCCCGAGATCCTTCTCTGCGAGCCCGCGAGTGTGGATGAACATGTCGTGCAGGAAGTGTTCGGGGGTAAGCGGCTTCGTGTCGTCGCGGTACATGATCGCGCCCGGCCCACCGCTTTGGGCGTCGCTGTGCCGGACTACCTTGCCGAGATCCTGCAGGTCGATGCCTGCGGCTTCGGCGAGCCGCTGCGCCTCGCATGCAGCGGCGAAACCAATGTATGTCAACATGTTGCGCGCCAACTTCATTCGGGTGGCCGCACCCGGGCCGCCAGCGTGCACGATCAACGAGGCCCACTGCCCGAACACCGGCTTCACTCGCTCGAACGCCTCGTCATCGGCGCCTACCATGACCGCCAACTCGCCCTTCTTGGCGGCCCCGGCGCCCCCACTGACAGGGGCGTCGACGATGTGGATGCCGTTGGGGCGCAGGTCGTCGGCCAGTTCGCCGGCTGTGGTCGGCTCGATCGTCGAGTGGATCGCGATGACCGTTCCCGGCTTGGCGTGCAGGGCGAGCTCAGCAACGACCTCGCGCACCTGCACGTCGTTGAGCACCGTCACGCTGATGACGTCCGCCTCGGCGACCGCCGCCACGCTGTCCGCCAGTGCGACGCCTCGTTCGCCGAAGGACGTCATCGTCTCCGGGCGGACGTCGAAGACCACCAGGCCGCCCGGCCAATCGGTGAGCCGCCGGGCCATCGGCTTGCCCTGGTTGCCCAATCCGATGTATCCGACCTTGGGATCGGTACTCATGAGCGGAAGATCTGTCCGCCGTCGACGTTGAAGATCTGCCCGGTGATCCACTTCGCCTGATCCGACAGCAGGAACAGACACATGCCAACGAGGTCCTCGGGTTCGCCCATGCGCGACAACGGAATTCCCTTCACGATGTCGGCCACCATCTCCTGCGGCGTCGTCGTGCGGTTGGCCTCGGTGTCGATGGGGCCTGGTGCGATCGCATTGATCCGGATGTTCTGTCCGCCCAGTTCGGTGGCCAGCTGCTGGGTCAGGCCGTTGATGCCGACCTTGGCCAGGCCGTAGAAGTTCGAGTACAGCCAGGCCGCCGTGGAGGACTGGTTGACGATGGCACCGCCTCCTCGCTTGGCCATCTTGCGATAGACGGCGCGAGTGCACAGCAGCGCGCCGTCCATGTTCACGCTCATGAACTTCTTGTAGTAGTCCCAGTCGACCGACACGAGGAAGTCGAGCTTCATGCCGCCGAAGATCGCGGCGTTGTTGACCAGGTAGTCGATGCCGCCAAACTCCGAAAGCGTCTGCGCGGCCATCTCCTTCGCGGACTCGGGATCCGAGACGTCGACGCGTAGCGCCAGCGCGTTGCCGCCCTCACCCTTGATCCCGTCGGCGACCTTCTGAGCGCCCTCGGTGTTGATGTCCGCGACGACGACGGCCGCGCCCTCACGAGCCAGCGCCTCGGCGTATGCCTGGCCGATGCCACCACCGGAACCGGTGACGATGGCCACCTTGTCCTTGAACTGGTCCCCATAAAATCCCACGAAGAGCCCTCCTTGGCTTTCTAGTTCGCTGCCGTGGCAATCGCTTTGGTCTCGAGGTACTCCTCGAAGCCTGCGAGCCCCATCTCCCGGCCGATGCCGGATTGCTTGTAGCCGCCGAACGGCATGTCCGCGGAATACCAGACCCCGCCGTTGACGTTCACGGTGCCGACGCGCATGCGAGCGGCGATGCCCGCGGCGCGCTCCTCGTCGGGGGAGAACACCGTGCCCGACAGGCCGTAGGGCGAGTCGTTGGCGATGCGCACCGCGTCGTCGTCGCCGTCGTGCGCGATGACGGTCAGCACCGGTCCGAAGATCTCTTCCCGCGCCACCTTCGCGTTGTTGTCGAGCCCGGCGATGACGGTCGGCTCGATGAAGAAGCCGGTGTCGCGGTCGGCGGGACGTCCACCGCCGCAGGCGAACCGGCCACCCTCGGCGATCGCGGAGTCCAGGTAGCGCTGGATGCGGTCGCGCTGGAGCGCCGAGATCACGGGTCCGCAGATGGTGCCCGCGTCCGTCGGGTCGCCCGGCTTGAGCCCCGCCATCGTGCCTGCCGCGGCCTCGACGGCCTCGTCGTAGCGGGCCCGGGGCACCACCAACCGGGTGGTGATCGCGCAACCCTGGCCGGCGTGCATCGACGCCGTGAACGCCGACATCGAGCACGCGCCAGCGAGATCCGCGTCGTCGAGGACCAGGAACGCCGACTTTCCGCCGAGCTCGAGGAACACCTTCTTGAGCGTGGCCGCACCGTCGGCCATCACGGCGCGCCCGGTGTTCGTCGACCCGGTGAACGACACCATGTCGACGCGCGGGTCCTTCGACAGCAGGGCACCGACGCCGTGGTCGCTGGACGTGACGATGTTGACGACGCCCGCCGGGATGTCGGTGTGCTCGAGGATCAGCTGACCGAGCACCGCCGCGCTCCACGGGGTGTCGGGCGCCGGCTTGAGCACCACGGTGTTGCCCGCCGCCAGCGCCGGTCCGAGTTTGGCGAGGTTGATCTGGTTCGGGAAGTTCCACGGCGTGATCGCACCGACCACGCCGATGGCCTCCCTGGCGATGGTCCGGTGGGTCTTGATGCCCATCGGTGCCGCGACGCCGAAGTCGGTGATCCACTGGTAGCTCTCGGCGGTGTCCGCACAGAAGCTGAGATCCTCGACCGGACCGTCGAATTGCGCCATGGACGTCAGCATCCGAGGAGCGCCCACCTCGGCGATGGCAAGTTCGCGCAGTTCGTCCGCGTGATCGCGCAAGGCCTGCTGTAGCTGCCGGATGCAGCGCACGCGCAACTCGACGTTGGTCGCCCAGTCGGTGTCGTCGAAGGCGCGACGGGCAGCGCCGATGGCGCCATCCATGTCGTCGACGGTGGCATCCGCGGCCACCCCCAGCGTCTCCTCGGTCGCCGGATTGACCGTCGGGAACGTGCCCCCGCTTCCGGCCACCAGCTTTCCGTCGATAAACAGACGACTCTCGCGATCGCCCAGTAGCGTCATCCGAACTCCCGTGTGCCAAGTACCGGTGTGAATGCCTGGACAACTGTCCGGCTGTGTTCAGTCGAACCATAGCCTCAGACGAGTCCGACTTGCAAGAGTGCGCTGGCGCCGTATGCGTGGTGTCTCCGAAATAAGTACATTGTCCTGCAACTTTCCGCCACCGGCTTGCTTTGCAGCGCCGATGTCGGATAACTTGGACATGTGTCCAGCGATGCAGTGGCGGCCATCACACCGGCGGCCGGAACGGACTCCGACGAAGCGCCGCGCAACCGGCGGCAGGAGGAGACCTTCCGCAAGATACTCGCAGCGGGAATCGAGATGTTGCGCGAGTCCTCCTACGCCGACCTCACCGTGCGTGCCGTCGCCGCACGCGCCAAGGTCGCCCCTGCCACCGCGTATACCTATTTCTCGTCCAAGAACCACCTGATCGCGGAGGTCTACCTCGACCTGATCAAGCAGGTGCCCTACTTCACCGACGTCAACGACCCAATGCCGGTCCGCGTCGAGAAGGCACTGCGCAACATGGCGCTGACGGTGGCCGACGAACCCGAGGTCGCCGCGGCCTGCACGACGGCGTTGCTGACGGGCGCCGACGCCACGGTCCGTCGGGTGCGCGACCGCATCGGCGGCGAGATTCACCGTCGCATTCGTTCGGCCGTCGGACCCGACGCGGACTCCGGCGTGGTCGCGGCTCTCGAGATGACCTTCTTCGGCGCGCTTGTCAACGCAGGCACCGGTGTCTTCACCTACCACCAGATCGCCGACCGGCTCAGCTACGTCGTCGCGCTCATCCTCGGAGAAGACAAATGACACTCAACACGCCAGGCGTGCTGCTCGACCCGTACGACTACGACTTCCACGAAGATCCGTATCCGTACTACAAACGGCTACGCGATGAGGCACCGCTCTATCACAACGAAGAGCTCGGCTTCTGGGCGCTGTCGCGGCACCGCGACGTGCTCGCCGGCTTCCGCAACAGCACCACGCTGTCCAACCGGGAGGGCGTCTCGCTCGACCCGATCTCACGGGGACCACACGCGTCGAAGACCATGTCGTTCCTCGCCATGGACGACCCCGCCCACCTGCGGTTGCGGACGCTCGTGTCAAAGGGCTTCACCCCGCGCCGGATCCGTGAGTTGGAGCCCCGCGTAACCGAACTCGCCGTCAAGCACCTCGACGCCATGATGGAGAAGGCACAGGACGGCTCGACGGTGGACTACGTCGCCGAGTTCGCAGGCAAGCTGCCGATGGACGTCATCTCCGAACTCATGGGTGTACCCGAAGCGGATCGCGACCGGATTCGAGCGATGGCCGACGGCGTGATGCACCGCGAGGACGGCGTCAACGACGTGCCGGCCGAGGCGATCGAGGCGTCACTCAACCTCATCGTCTACTACCAGGAGATGGTCGCCGAGCGCCGCAAGAAGCCCACCGACGATCTGACGACGGCATTGCTGGAGGCCGAGATCGACGGTGATCGCCTCACCGACGAAGAGGTGCTCGGCTTCATGTTCCTGATGGTGATCGCCGGCAACGAGACCACCACCAAACTCCTTGCCAACGCAGCATTCTGGGGCTACAAGAACCCCGACCAGCTGGCACCGGTGTACGACGACCGGTCGCGCGTTCCGCTCTGGGTCGAGGAGACGCTGCGGTACGACACCTCCAGCCAGATCCTGGCTCGCTTGGTGTCCGGCGAGCTCACCTTGTACGACACCACCATCCCGGATGGCGACGTGCTGCTACTGCTGCCCGGATCGGCTCACCGTGACGAGCGCGTGTTCGAGAACCCCGACGACTACATCATCGGCCGCGAGATCGGCGCCAAACTCCAGAGCTTCGGCAGCGGCGCACACTTCTGCCTCGGCGCGCACCTCGCCCGAATGGAGGCCCGCGTCGCGCTCGACGAACTGTTCAAACGCATCCGCGGATACGAAGTGGACGAAGCCAATTCGGTCCGCGTCCACTCGAGCAACGTCCGCGGCTTCGCCCACCTACCCATCACCGTAAAGGCCCGCTGATGCCCCGTTTCGCCCCGCTTCCCGACCGCAGACCGGCCATCGTCGCCGGCGCCTCCGCCGGCATCGGTGAGGCCACCGCGATCGAACTCGCGTCCCGTGGCTTTCCGGTCGCCTTGGGCGCCCGGCGCGTCGAGAAGCTCGACGATCTCGTCGGGAAGATCCGCGCCGAAGGTGGCGAAGCCGTCGGGTTCCACCTCGACGTCACCGACCCGAACTCAGTGAAGTCGTTCGTGGCCAACGCCGTTGACGCGCTCGGCGAGATCGAGGTGCTAGTGGCCGGCGCGGGCGACACGTACTTCGGCAAGCTCACCGAGATCAGCACGGACGACTTCAACTCGCAGCTGCAGATCCACCTGGTCGGCGCCAATCGGCTTGCCACCGCGGTACTTCCGGGCATGCTCGAACGCCAACGCGGTGACCTGATCTTCGTCGGCTCCGATGTCGCGCTGCGGCAGCGGCCGCACATGGGCGCCTACGGCGCCGCCAAGGCCGCACTGGTCGCCATGGTGACCAACTTTCAGATGGAACTCGAGGGCACCGGTGTGCGGGCGTCGATCGTCCACCCCGGCCCGACGAAGACATCGATGGGCTGGAGCCTGCCCGCCGAGCTAATTGGGCCCGCCCTTGAGGACTGGGCCAAGTGGGGCCAGGCGCGGCACGACTACTTCCTGCGCGCCTCGGACCTGGCGCGAGCCATCACGTTCGTCGCCGAGACACCACGCGGCGGGTTCATCGCGAACATGGAACTTCAGCCGGAGGCGCCGCTGGCCGGCGCACCCGCAGAACGGCAACAGCTCAAGGTCGACGAAAAGGCGCTTCCGTCGCTGGGGTCCCCCCGCGTGCGGGGGAGAGCGAAGCGACAAGGGGAAGGGCCCAGTCATGACCACAGCCATCGTGCCCCGGGTTTCCGGCGGCGAGGAAGAACACGGACACCTCGAGGAATTCCGCACCGACCCAATCGGATTGATGAATCGCATCCGCGAGGAATGCGGCGACGTCGGCTGGTTCCAACTGGTCGACAAGCACGTCATCTTCCTGTCCGGCGCCGAGGCCAACGAGTTCTTCTTCCGGTCCGCCGACGAGGATCTCGACCAGGCCGAGGCCTACCCGTTCATGACGCCGATCTTCGGTGAGGGCGTGGTGTTCGACGCCAGCCCCGAGCGCCGCAAGGAGATGCTGCACAACTCGGCGCTGCGCGGTGAGCAGATGAAAGGTCACGCCGCCACCATCGAGGGCGAGGTCAAGAAGATCATCGCCGACTGGGGTGACGAGGGCGAGATCGAACTGCTCGACTTCTTCTCCGAGCTGACCATCTACACCTCGACGGCCTGCCTGATCGGACTGAAGTTCCGCGAACAGCTGGACGCCCGGTTCGCCCACTACTATCACCAACTGGAGCGCGGCACCGACCCCCTGTGCTACGTCGACCCGTACCTGGACATCGAGAGCTTCCGGCTCCGCGACGAGGCCCGCGTGAAACTCGTTGCGCTGGTTCAGGAGATCATGGACGGGCGGATCGCCAATCCGCCCAAGGACAAGACCGACCGCGACATGCTCGACGTGCTGGTGTCGATCAAGGACGAGGAGGGCACCCCCCGATTCTCGGCCGACGAGGTCACCGGCATGTTCATCTCGTTGATGTTCGCCGGCCACCACACCAGCTCCGGCACGTCGTCGTGGACGTTGATCGAGTTGATTCGCCACCCCGAGGTGTACGCCAACGTGCTCAAGGAGCTCGAGGAGCTCTACGCCGACGGTCAAGAGGTGAGCTTCCACGCGCTACGCCAGATTCCGTTGCTGGACAACGTCGTCAAGGAAACCCTGCGCCTGCACCCGCCGCTGATCATCCTCATGCGGGTGGCCCAGGGCGAGTTCGAGGTCGAGGGCTTCCCAATTCACAAGGGTGACTTCGTCGCCGCGTCGCCGGCGATCTCCAACCGGATCCCGGAGGACTTTCCGGATCCCGACGCCTTCAAACCGGACCGTTACGACAAGCCCGAGCAAGCCGACGTCGCCAATCGGTGGACGTGGATCCCATTCGGCGCCGGACGGCACCGCTGCGTCGGTGCGGCATTCGCCACCATGCAGATCAAGGCGATCTTCTCGGTTCTTTTGCGCGAGTACGAGTTCGAGATGGCCCAGCCCGCCGAAAGCTACCAAAACGATCACTCGAAGATGGTCGTGCAACTGGCCCGTCCGGCCAAGGTGCGCTACCGCAAGCGCCAGGCGTAGAGCCGAGGGATTGTCACGATGGCCCGCTTTCAGAGTGGACGTGGACCTGGACTTGTGCCAGGGCCATGCAATGTGTGAACTCGAGGCGCCCGACTACTTCAAGGTGCCCAAGCGCGGCAAGGTCGAGATCCTCGACCACGAACCGCCGGAAGACGCCCGCGACGAGATCGAGCGGGCCGTCGACATGTGTCCGACCCAAGCCCTGTTGATCAAAGAAACCGACTGAAAGGCAACGACAATGGCGTCACGCGAACAACTCGATGACTGGGTCGCCCGCTGGCTCAAGGCCAACAAGGACTCGGAGGCGGCCGGAGACTGGAAGAACCTGGCGGACTTCTACACCGAGGACGCCACCTACGGCTGGAACATCGGGCCGAAGGAAGACGTGATGTGCCGGGGCCGCGACGAGATCCGCGACGTCGCACTCGGTTTGGAGATGGAGGGCCTGGAGAACTGGGTCTACGAGTATCAGAAGGTGCTCGTCGACGAGAAGCAGAACGAGATCGTCGGGTTCTGGAAGCAGATCGCGCACAAGTCCGACGGGACCAGCGACGAGATCTACGGCATCGGCGGAAGCTGGTTCCGGTTGAACGACGATCTGTTGATCGAGTGGCAGCGTGACTTCTTCGACTTCGGACACGTCCAGAAGGCGTTCGTGAAGCTCATCGAGTCCGGCGACCTCACCCCCACCATGCAGAAGCGCATCGAGCGCAGCGTCGCAGGCGAGAAACTGCCCGGCTACTACCCCCTTGGGAACGCCCCCGTCCCGATCTGGTGACATCTCCCGGCCAAGCGGTTGCTTGGGGGTGCTCGTGACGCACGTAACTAATGGCTCTAGTCTGACCTCACTCGCTCTAATGGAAGGCACATACGGATGAAGACAAAAGGCGCCCTCATCTGGGAGTTCAACCAGCCGTGGTCGATCGAAGAGATCGAGATCGGCGATCCCGTCAAGGATGAAGTCAAGATCCAGATGGAAGCCTCGGGCATGTGCCACTCAGACCACCACCTGGTCACGGGCGGTATTCCGATGGCCGGCTTCCCGGTGCTCGGCGGCCACGAGGGCGCAGGCATCGTCACCGAGGTCGGCCCCGGCGTCGAGGACATCGCGCCCGGCGACCACGTCGTGCTGTCGTTCATCCCGTCCTGCGGCGCGTGCCCGTCCTGTCAGGCCGGCCTGCGCAACCTCTGCGACCTCGGGGCGGGCTTACTGGGCGGCCAGGCCGTCTCCGACGGCACGCACCGCATCCACGCCAAGGGTCAGCCGGTCTTCCCGATGACGCTGCTCGGCACCTTCAGCCCCTACATGGTGGTGCACAAGAGTTCGGTGGTGAAGATCGATCCGTCGATCCCGTTCGAGGTGGCCTGCCTCGTCGGCTGCGGCGTCACCACCGGCTACGGTTCGGCCGTCCGCGCCGGCAACATCCGGCCCGGTGACGACGTGGCCGTCATCGGCGTCGGTGGCGTGGGCATGTCGGCGTTGCAGGGCGCGGCCATTGCAGGCGCGCGCAACATCTTCGTCATCGAGCCGGTGGAGTGGAAGCGCGAAGCAGCACTGAAGTTCGGTGCGACGCACGCCTATCCGGACACGGACGCCGCCTTTGCGGGGATGGCGGAGGTCACCCACGGCCTGATGGCCAAGCAGGTCATCGTGACCGTCGGCGAGCTGCACGGCAAGGACATCGACACCTATCTGAACCTGACCGCCAAGGGTGGCACCTGCGTCGCAACGGCCATCGGAAGCTTGCTGGACACCAACGTCACGCTGAACCTTGCGATGCTGACCCTCATGCAGAAGAACTTGCAGGGCACCATCTTCGGTGGCGGCAACCCGCACTTCGACATCCCGCAGCTGCTGTCGATGTACAAGGCGGGCAAGCTCAACCTCGATGACATGATCACCAGGCAGTACAAGCTGGAGCAGATCAACGAGGGCTACGCGGACATGCTGGAGGGCCGCAACATCCGCGGCGTCATCCGCTACACCGACGCCGACCGGTAGGGAGCCGACCGTGTCTCAGGAGACCGTCGAGAAGTCGCCCGTACTCATCGCATCCGAGGCCTCGTGGCGATGCGTTCAGTCGGGTGACCGCGAGGGCTGGTTGGCCCTGATGACGGACGACGTGGTGGTCGAGGATCCGATCGGCGAGTCCGTCACCAACCCCGACGGAAACGGCGTGCGCGGCAAGGAGGCCGTTGCGGCGTTCTACGACGCCAACATCGGGCCGAATCAACTGACCGTGACGCGCGAGGAAACCTTCCCGTCGAGCTCGCCGACGGAGATCGCTTACATCCTGGTGTTGCACACCAAGTTTCCGAACGGTTTCACGGCCACGGTGCGCGGCGTCTTCACCTACCGCGTGAACGACGAGGGCCTGATCACCAACCTGCGCGGCTACTGGAACATGGACGCCATGAAGTTCGGCCAGGAGGACCCGACCTGACCGAGGAGCTCGCCGGCCGCGGTGCCGTCGTCGTCGGTGGCTCCCGCGGCATCGGGCTTGCCGTCGCCGAACTCCTTGCCGCCCTTGGCGCGAACGTCGTGGTCAACGGTCGCGACGAGGCCGCCGTGACCGCGGCCGTCGAGCGCATCGGGGACCGCGCGCTCGGGTTCTCCGGTTCGCCGGCCGACCCCGATGTCGCCGACGCGTTGATTGATTCGTGCGTCGCCGATTTCGGCCGCATCGACATCCTGGTCAACTGTGCGGGCACCCCCGAGCCGGCGGGTTCGTCGATCCTGACGGTGACCTCGGCCCAGTTCCGCGAGCTGCTCGACGCGCATCTGATGACGACGTTCGAGACCTGCCGGGCCGCGGCGCCGAAGATGGTCGCGCAGGATGGTGGTGCCATCGTCAACACGAGCTCGTTCGCGTTTCTCGGCGACTATGGCGGCACGGGCTATCCCGCAGGCAAGGGAGCGGTCAACGGGTTGACGCTCGCCATCGCCGCCGAGCTTCGCGAACACGGCGTCCGTGCGAACGTGGTGTGCCCCGGCGCCAAGACGCGGATATCCACCGGGCCCGACTACGAGGCGCAGATCGCGAACCTCAATCGCCGCGGCCTGCTCGATGACGTCAACGCACAGGGAGCGTTGGACGCGCCGCCAGCCGAGTACGTGGCACCGACCTACGCATATCTGGCGAGCGACCGGGCCAAGGACGTGACGGGCCGGATCTTCATCGCCGCAGGCGGTTTCGTCGGGCAGTTCGATCGCACCACCCCGAGCTTCCTCGGGTATCGCGACCACCAGGACTCACCGCCCTGGTCACTCGATGACCTGCACGGGTTCATAGATCGGGGCTGACCTCCTTGGTTGGCCTGGTCAGCCGTTGGTGAAGCTCCCACGACGCGCGCTCGACCCAGTTCGTCAGCAGCTTCCCGTCCTCGCGTACCGCCCAGACGGCCGTGCCGGTCATTGCGACGTCCCGCTTGTCGGGTGCCGTGCCGAGGATGCCGTTGTTCCTTCCGGTCAGCACCCAGCGCGACACCACCCGGCTGCCATCGGCGTTCTGGAACGACTCGACGACCTCCAGGTGCAGGTCGTCGACCTTGGCCAGAAAGCCTTCGATCCACCGCTTGAAGTTCTCGCGGCCTGCGATGGTCTCACCGCCCGTGACGATGACGAAGTCGTCTACTACGAACCGGTCCACCGCCGCTGGGTCGTGCCGGTTCCACACTTCGTCCCAGAACGAGTGAACGATGGCTACGGAATCGCGAATGATCATGCTGGATCAACACCGCGCGCTGGACGAACAGTCCCGAACGTGAGTCCATCCACAGGGGCGCGCCACCCCGCTCGATTTGATGCTCCTATTGGTGTCAACGACTGACTTTTAGGCGGCTGCTAGCCATTGACGGTAGGTGTTGGGCAGGGTGTCGTCGCGTTTAGGCCGCGTTCGAGCCGGGAGACGTCGTTTGGCCAGAGTCCGAAGTGGTTGGCCACGTGGTCAGGACGATGTTCTTGGTCTGGCGGGCGGGGCGTAGGTCGCTGTAGTCGTCGATCTCGCAGTGCTGGGTGGCGTCAGTCGCGGCGCATACCTTCGCCGAAGCCGCCCATGCGGATGCGGTCGATGCTATCCCGCACGCCGCTCTCTGACATTCCGACCCGCTTGCCTGTGCGGGCTCGAGGGGTTGTTCGCACTACGGGGTGAGTTCGTAATGGAGCGTCGGTGTGCGCATGATCTTGTGCGCGAGGCGCACCAGGCGGTGTTGAAGTAGTGGGTACTTCCGGTCGATCAGCCGCCCGGCCGCCTCGGACTCCTCGCCGGACAGCAGCCGGGCGTGCGCCGTCATGGTGGGGCCGCCGGTTGGTTTGCCCGACCATGTGCAGGGTTGGATCTGCACTTCGGGGAAGTTGCGCAGCCGCTTGTTCTTCGCGGCTTTACCCGGGGTGCGGAAGTACGCGCGATCGCCCCGTACCGCGATGTTGACCGGGGTGTCTACCCAGCTGCCGTCACGTTTGCGGGTCTGAAGCAGAACCACCGCCTCGGCGTCGAGCTGCTGTGGGTTCAGCGGAATAGGCTCGGTCATTGATTGCCCTTTCGTCGTGCTCATCGCCGCGTGTCGCGGGTACGTCAGCCGCGCGTCATCCCCTCGCCGAAGCCGCCCGCGCTCATGCGCTTCAGGTGACGCCGGACGCCGCTCTCGTTCTTCCCCACCCGCCTACCGATGCGCGCGTGCGTCCAGCCTTGCCGCCGCAGGTCCACGATCAGCCGGTCGCGGTCGGGGGCCGAGAGGGCGTAGTAGCGGCCCGCTGTTCGTCCATAGCTGCATTCTCCGCGCATTTCCCCAGCACGGAAAGCAGCGCGCTCACCGGGTGCTGCATTCGCCAGCATCCCACCGGATCTGTTGATACAGACGTAGACACGTTGCGATCCAGAGCAATCCGCGCGTTCTAACGCCCTGCCTCGCGGAGAGGGAGGCGTCACAAGCGCTTCTATTCCGAACCGACGGGGGTTAAACCTAGCCCCTTCTAACGGCGGTGCATCCCGAACACCCGCCGCAGTGCGACGAATCGCACCGAGGTCGCGACCAGGTTGGCCACCACGAGCACCGACAGTTCGAACTCCTTGCTCACCGTCGGGTCGAATCGATGCAGGGCGAACAGAGATCCACTCGTGATGACAAGCCCGAACGCGAAGACCAGCAATCCGTGCACCTGGTGGCGTGCGACTCCGCGGCGGCCGCGAATCCCGAATGTGTACGCGCGGTTGGCCGCCGTGTTCGCGATGGCGGTCAATAGCAATGCCGTGAGGTTTGCGGCCTGCGCCCCCATCGCGGAGTGCAGCTCCAGGTAGAGCAGCGCGTAGGCCAGTGTGCTGACGATCCCGACGAACGCGAACCGCACCAGTTGGCCCACCATCCCGTGCGGGACGCCGGGCACCAGTGGTTCGCGGCCGAGGCTGGCCTGCAGTTCGCGCAGGGGCAGGGCGCCCGAGGCAAGCGCGAGGCCCACCCGCCAGCACCCCTTCAGATCGTCGATCGCGGTCCCGATGACGTCGACGCGGGAATCGGGGTCGTCGATCCAGTCGACTGGGACCTCGTGGATCCGCAGCCCCGCACGCTCGGCGATCACCAGCAGTTCGGTGTCGAAGAACCATCCGGTGTCAGCCACGAACGGCAGGAGACGGCGCGCGACGTCCGCGCGCATCGCCTTGAACCCGCACTGTGCGTCCGAGAACCGCGCGCCGAGCACACCCCGAAGGATCAAGTTGTAACTGCGCGAGACGAATTCGCGCTTGGGTTCCCGCACCACACGGGAGGACGCCGACAACCGGGACCCGATGGCGACGTCCGAGTGACCGGAGATGAGCGGCGCGACGAGGGGCATCAACGCGGTCAGATCCGTGGACAGGTCGACGTCCATGTAGGCGACGACAGTCGCGGTCGACGACATCCAGGCCGCCCGGAGCGCGCCGCCACGACCCTTGGCGTCGAGATGGATGAGGTCGACGTCGGGCAATTCGTCGACCAGTCGGCGCGCCACCTCCAGGGTGCCGTCGGTACTGGCGTTGTCTGCCACGGTAATTCGCGCGGGATAGGGCACCTGGTCGACGAGGAACTCGTGCAGTCGTCGAACGCTTCGGGACAGGTCGCCTTCTTCGTTGTACACGGGGATGACGATGTCGAGGACGTATTGCTCGGTGACATCAGCGAGAAGCGGAGCGGAAGGCGCGTCAACACCGGCCGGGCGGGATGTCGCCAGGTCGGTCATGGACCTACCGTCGCTGAGCAAGCTGCCACACGTCTGCCCCGGCACTGGGAACCTACTGAAAGCTCGGTCTGGCATGCTCGACCGCATGGCCTCCGTGTTCACCAAGATCATCAACCGCGAAATACCAGGGCGTTTCGTCTACGAGGACGACGAGGTCGTCGCGTTCCTCACCATCGAGCCGATGACGCAGGGTCACACACTGGTCGTGCCACGCGCGGAACTCGACAACTGGCAGGACGTCGACCCCGCCGCGTTCAATCGGGTGATGGCGGTATCGCAGCGGATCGGCAAGGCGGTGTGTGCCGCGTTCGACACACAGCGATCCGGCGTGATCATCGCCGGACTCGAGGTGCCACATCTGCACGTGCACGTGTTTCCTGCCCGCAACCTCGCCGACTTCGGCTTCGCGAACGTCGACCGCAACCCGCCACCGGAATCCCTCGACGAGGCTCAGTCCAAGATCAAAGCTGCGCTGGCAGAACTGGATTGAGCGTCAGCCGACCGACACCGGCACGTCCGCGATACGCGGAAGGTGAACGCTGAACCGGCAACCCTGTCCCGGCGCGGTGGTGACGCTGACCGTGCCGCCATGCGCGTACACCAGGGAATCCACGATCGACAGGCCCAGTCCCGTGCCACCGCTGGCCCGCGCGCGGGAAGAGTCGGCGCGGTAGAAGCGTTCGAAGACCCGGTGCGCGTCGTCACGACTCATCCCCGGTCCCTCGTCGCAGACCTCGATGATCGCTTCGTCCTTGTCGGTACCCACGCGCACCGCAATTCCCGCGGATTCGGGGGTGTGCTGCAATGCGTTCGCCACCAGGTTGCCGAGCACCTGGCGCAACCGGGCCTCGTCGCCCAACACCTCCGGCGTGCCGGGACCGTCGAAGACTTCCATGCTGATCGACCGTTTCGGAGCGATCGACTGGGCGTCGTGGACGGCGTCGCTGGCTAGCGCCAACAGATCGACGCGATGCCGTTCGAGCGGGCGTTGCGCATCGAGCCGGGCCAGCAGAAGAAGATCCTCGACGAGCAGACCCATCCGCCTGGACTCACTTTCGATGCGACTCATCAGCATCTCGACGTCACGGGCAGCGCCCTGACGGTACAACTCGGCGAAGCCGCGGATGGTGGTCAGCGGCGTGCGGAGTTCGTGACTGGCGTCGGTGATGAACCGCCGCATCCGGTCCTCGGAGGTGCGCGCCTGCTCGGCCGACGCTTCGGACGACGCCACGGCGCGCTGGATTTGAGCGAGCATTCCGTTGAGCGCCAACGAAAGTCGCCCGACCTCGGTGCGTGAATCGCGTTGCGGTATTCGTCGTTCCAGCTCACCGGACGCGATGGCCGCAGCGGTCTGCTCGACTTCGACGAGCGGCCGCAGGCTGCGGTGCACGACGGCGTAACCGGCGATGCCGATCACCAACAGCACAACGGCGCCTATGCCCGCCTGCGACCACACCAGCGCGCGCACCGTCGATGCCACGTCGGACAGGTCGATTGCGACGGTGGTGAGTTCGCCACGCAGTCCACGCACTGTCATTGCGCGCCACTGCACGTCGGAGTGATCGATCGAACCGACCGTCACGGGTTCAGGCCCGACATCGTTGCTGTCCGGCAAGGCAGGTTCGGCCTCGCGGTCGTTGACTGCCATCCAGATGCGCCCGTCCGGGTCGATCCCGCGGACGTAGAAGTTCGAGGGGGGCCGGGCGGGGTTGGGACCTTCGATCGGCGTGTCCGGCATGCGACGCGGCGCTTGCGCCCAACCACGCGACGCGTCAAGCAAGGTCTGGTCGACCCGGTTGATCAGACTGTGGCGCAAGATCGACGTGACCGCGATTCCCGAGGCGAGCAGGCCGCAGGCCACCAGGACGAGGGTCGCGGCGACCAGCCCGACCCGGAGCGGGACGCCGCCTCCGCGAAGACTTGCCATGAACCCTATTGTCTGCGAAAGCTAGCTGTGCCTGCGGCGCTTCGCGCAAGCGCTCATCGCGACCTCGCTCTTCGCGCAAGCGCTCTCGCGGCTCGCGCAGAACGTAGCCGACCCCGCGCAGCGTGTGCAACAGCCGCTTCTCCCCGGTGTCGATCTTGCGCCGCAGGTAGGACACGTAGGACTCGACGACGTTGACATCCCCGCCGAAGTCGTAGCGCCACACGTGGTCGAGGATCTTGGGCTTGGACAACACGGTTCCCGCGTTGATGATGAAGTACCGGAGCAAGGTGAACTCGGTGGGCGACAGCGGCACTGGCTCGCCGGCCTTCCACACTTCGTGGGTGTCCTCGTCGAGTTCGATGTCGGCGAACGTCAGCCGGGCGTTGCGGGTCTCCTCGACGCCACGTCCGGTCCGTCGCAGAATCACGCGCAGTCGCGCGACGACCTCTTCGAGGCTGAACGGCTTCGTCACGTAGTCGTCGCCACCGAGCGTGAGCCCAGTTATCTTGTCCTGCAACGTGTCACGCGCGGTGAGGAACAGCGCGGGTGCGTCGATGCCATCAGCCCGCAGTCGACGCAGCACCCCGAATCCGTCCATCCCCGGCATCATCACGTCGAGGATGACGGCGTCCGGCTTCACCTCGCGCGCCTTGTCGAGCGCGGCGGGACCGTTGGAGGCGGTGTGCACCTCGAAGCCCTGGAACTTCAAACTCACCGACAGCAGTTCGACGATGTTGGTCTCGTCGTCGACGACGAGGACCCGTGCCTCGGGAGTGCTCTCGGGCAATGCAGCCATGGCCATTCACACAATCTGCTCCCATTGGCTTGGAATCACCCTGCGTGGACACTGTGAGATCCCTGTGAGTTGTTCACAGCCACCACTCAGCAAGGGGTCAAGTAAATGTGACGGCCGCCATACACTGGCGGCATGAACCTCGGAAAGGCCGTGGTCGATATGGCTACCGCCCCGGCGCGAATTGGTCTGGCCGTGGCGGATGCCGGGCTGGAGCTGGCCACCGGCGCCCTCGGGATGGTCCAGCGCTCCCTGGGCGGAACCGAATCGACGTCCGGCGCCAGCTCCGTCGCACAGATGCTCGGCATCGACGACGCCATGGTGCGGGCCAACCGGCTGGCCCGCATGCTCGACGAGGATCAGCCGTTGGGCCGGGCTCTGGCTCCGGACGGCCCGCTGGATCGGTTGCTTCGACCCGGCGGCGTGGTGGACAAGCTGACGGCCCCCGGCGGGGCGCTCGATCGGCTGACCGAGGAGGACGGCGGGCTGATGCGCGCCATCGAGCCGGGCGGTCTGGTCGATCAGTTACTCGACCAGGACGGGCTGATCGAACGGCTGTTATCCGAGGACGGCCTGGCCGATCGCTTGCTGGCGCGTGGCGGGTTGGTCGACAAGCTAACCGCCCGCAACGGGCCACTCGAGCAATTGGCCAACGTCGCCGACACGCTGAATCGCCTGGCCCCAGGGTTGGAGGCACTGGAGCCGACGATCGAGGCGTTGCGGGAGGCAGTCATCGTCCTGAGCCAGGTAGTCAACCCATTGAGCACAATCGCCGATCGGATCCCGTTCCCGGGCAGGCGGCCGCGCCGCCCGACAACGCGGCCCGTGACGTCACAACGCATCATCGACCACGACGAGTAGGCGCCGAAGCACCCCGATAAACTGGGCCTCTTCAGGCCTCCTTAGCTCAGTGGTAGAGCACTCGCCTTGTAAGCGAGCGGTCATCGGTTCAATCCCGATAGGAGGCTCCATCAGAAGACCATGCCTACCTGCGGAAGCATGTTTCTGAGCGGGCGAAGACATGTTCGATTCGGACCCTCATTGACACGACGGTGACACAACTCGCTGCAAACTCATCGCCGCGGTTTTGAGTGCGTCGTTCTGGGAGTGCACATAGGTCCGCATGGTGAACGCCGGGTCGGCGTGCCCAAGCCATGCCGACACCACCACGATCGGCACACCTTGAAGATGCATCAGCGTCCCGCACGTATGGCGAGCGTCGTGCAGCCGGATTGGTGGCACCTTCGCCGCCAGGCACAGCGCCCGCCAGTAGTTGCTCATCGTGTCGGGGTGATAGGCGCGACCCGCCTCGTCGCAGACCACATGCTCGCCCTGCCCGTAATCGGGTCCGAGTGCAAACCTTTCGGCCTTCTGGGTTGTCTGGGCGCGGCGCAGCGCCGCCGTAAGGGCAGGGCTCAGCGGAAGGGTGCGGCCCGAGCCGTCGGTCTTCGGGTCGGAGTCCATCGCCTGCCCGTTCACCGACACCCGGTTATGCGCCACAGTGAGGGTGCCGTCCTTCAAGTCAACGTCGCTCCAGCGAAGGCCACACACCTCGCCGCGCCGCAACCCCGACAGTGCCAGGTGCCAGGCGTGCGCCAGGCGGTCGGCCTCCGCATGCTTGAGCAGCCTCTTGACCTCGGCATCGGTGAAGGTCTTCATCTTTTGTTTGGGCCGCGGCAGCCGGTCGACCAGCGCCGCCACGTCGCGCACCAGCATGCCTTGCTTCACCAGGCCGCCGAGCACTTGTGAGATCAGGTTGAGCATCGGGTTGATCGAGTTCGCGCCCCACTTGCGCCGCTGGCCTGACCAGTGGCCGATAGCGAGGTCGGACACCAGCTGATCCAACTGCGCCTTGGTGAGCTTCTGGACCGGCAGATGACCGTGCCGCTGGCGCAGCGGCCGCAAGGCGTGCTCGTAGGCGGCGCGCGTGGTTGGCCGGATTCCGTGGCGACCAGCCAGCCAGCCCGCGCATGCTTGCTCGACGGTCACAACACCATCGGATACAGCCCACCACTGCCCGCGACACCCTGACCAACCGCCGACACCGGCCCGACCGGAGCACACAGGAAAGCTGGACAGACCAGCAGCTACCTCACGCCCGCACCTCGGACGATCAAAATCAACAACCCCACATCAAGTCACCACGGCTTGTCGGTGGATCGAGGCTTAGATATGCAAAGACGCCGCGCGAAACCCAAAAAGTCGCAACGCAACTAGCTGTCCAAAATTGGAGACTCCCTTCGGCGGAAGCGGTAAGTCCGCGCCAATCCCCAACGCCCGCAGCCCATTCAGCAGCCGCGCCAGGCCCTCGGCGGACAACACCACCGGCTCGCCGCCGTCCAGCGGGATCGCGGTGGTGGGGCCGTCGCCGACGAATAGGTCGCAGCGCTGCCACTCCGAGGTGATGTTGGTGTCGGGCAGCGGCTCCAGCCGGGCCACCAGGATCGCCTTGTTCAACGTCTCGGCGTAGCGGAACTCGACCTCGCACTCGTGCGAGTTCAGCCAGTGCTCCGAGAGCAGGCCGATCACCACCTCACAGCGGGCATTGGCCTGCTGCAGCGCCTGCTTCCACCGCGTCCCAGGCCGATGCCGGTGTGCGGATCCACATCCAAGTAGATTTCGTCGGCCAGGCCCGGCTGCTGCTCTATCAGCCACGCCTTGACCGCCATCGCCTCACGGCTATCCCGGCTGGAATGACTCAAGAACACGCGCGACACCACTCACCCCCTGCAACGCCACCCAGGCAGCCGTGACCCACAAGATCAAACCGTCCAGTGTTCACGCCGCTAAGCCGGTTTCGGCCGAATCATCGACTTCCGCATGCGGGGCGCCGCACGCCCGAAGGGTCCACGGGATGCCGCCACACCACCTTCGGGGGCTATTCGACGGCGGTGAACTCTTCGACGATCACGCAGCCGGCCACCGACACCGGTCTATTGGTGCAGTACGGCGACGAAGGTTATCCCTCGCCGCCGAGTTCGGTTTGGTCCCGCTCATTCTCGGCGGTGTCCTGGGCCATCACCGACTCGTCGAGCCACTTCCGGACATCGCCGCCGAGGCGGTCCGCGGACAGCTGGGCGAAGTCGAGGGCCTGTACCGCCATCGCCGCCAAGACCTTCATGGCCCGTCCGCTGCGGTGGATCTCCACCATCAGCGCACCGAGGCCCTGATTGTCTTCGGCGCACAACGCCGACAGGTACCGGCGGGCATCCGCGAACTCCTGGTCGACGTGGGCCATCTTCCTCAGGTACTCGTCGGGCAACGGCAGGTCGTCGGGCGCGTCGGTCATGGGTTTCTCTTTCGGTGGTGGACCAATCCCATTCTGGGCTCGGTTTGTGCCGGTGGTTACTTTCTGGGCCTTTTTGCCCGGCAAGCGGAGTTCGCCTGGCAACACAAGTACGGGTCAGCGCCCGTCGGCATGTGGGCAAGCATCCGCAACGTGTAAGCGGTGTCCCAACCTCAGGGCAGTCCCCGGCGAACGTCTCGACCAACCACCTACGTAACCCGGGAACGCCATCGTCGAGGTACGCCATAGTTTGTTGCCGAAAAATGCGAAGGTTCTGGGCAGCCTCGTGAGACAAAACCGCAGCTCACAGCTCTGATTGCCCGATCCTCCGGGAGCCTGGATGCCTCCCGGAGTTCGTACCTATCCGTTCGCTCTATTGTTCGTAAGACTGTGATCCAGTCTGACTCCTACGCGAATGCGTGTAGGTGGGCGCAGCTTCGCCTGCCCACCAGGCCGGCCCCCCACATAGGAGAGCAGAACTATGTCACCGGATCCCACCGCTCAGATCGCCGCTCTCGGGATTGCGCCCACCTACTCCGCCAAGGAGGCTGCTGTCCTCCTTGGGAGGAGCTACAGCTGGCTAGACCAGCGGGTGCGCGGAGGCCAGTTCGTAATGCCTGACGGCACCGTGGTGCAGCCGTTGCGCACGCCGGGGGGCTACCGGCGCTTCACGCTGGCGATGCTCCAAGACATATCGACGTGCAGCTACAGACACGGCTGGTTCCCGATGGAGAAGCTGAAATTCATTTACCGCGAGCTGCTCGTGGCCGCCCACCACGACACCGGCGAGTACAAGATCCCGAGCTGAGCTTCTTGTCTCATGACCAGTCCGTTGGGGTCAGTGTTCTTTATTGTCGATCGATACCGACGGTCTCGTCGACAGCGGCGGACGCGCACCGTGTGCGCGATCATGGCGGCCGGGCCGGGCGGCCCTAGTTCAGGCAGGAGCCCGACGGATCGTCCCCATCGTCGCTGACACACGATTGACACAACTCCAAAAGAACTCAGCCACAACCTCGGCGTACGACGATGGACCTTTGCGGACCTATTCACCCAGGTCACGGGCTTATGTGCGGCGGCAATGGGTTGACGCGTGGACCGCGAAGACCTTCCCCGGACGGTGTTTAGCTGTCTTGTAAGCGAGCGGTCGTCAGTTCAATCCTGACAGGGGGCTCCGGTAACCTACGTGTGGACGTGGTGAAGGTTTGCTTACGTGGCCTTGGTCAACAATGTCGGGGCAGACCGGATCGTGGGCTCGCAAGCCGCGGCGGCGAGGCCATCCATCTCGATGGCACTGGATGCGAGCACAGCTAACTATTTTATTTTCTGTTCGTTTTGCGGATAGACACTTGCAGTTCGCGTCCACGCGGTTCAGTGACGTCTCGCTCAAGCCGAGATCTAGGGTTCGGTCGCTCGGCCTGCATCTCCTAGGACGACGCTCTAGCCAAGACGGTTGTGCGAGCTATTCAAGCCAATTAACGTGCCGACCTGGCTACCGCACGCTGGAGCTACGGGTTTTCAACCGCCGTCGGTACAAACACTGCGACGACATCCCGGCGGCCAGGCTCGAGGTCGCTTATTCCGCTCGAGCCGGGACCAGCCGCCGACTGGTCTCCCGCAGCAGAAATTTACTGCGCAGTCAACAAAGCGGGCAACCCTACGCAGTTGTCCGATCGTTGTGGTAATAATTGGCGAGCAAATTTTTCAAGTGGTTTTCGAGCAAACTGCTCAGGGCTAGCTAGGGGGCAGTTGTGGCGGCTAGGCATCGTGCGCCTGCGTCGAGAGCGAGGACTCTGCGAAACCCGGGTCGCCATCGCGCAGGTCCGGCGGGGTTTCAGCTGCCTGAGGCGTCTGCTGGGTCCGTGCCGGTTCACGGGTCATTGGACACCGCTGGTATGGGTTACGCCACGTGCATCGGCCGGGTCGGGGCGTTGGCGGTAGCGCTTGGAGTCGGCGTAGCGCTGAGCAACGGTGCCGGCATCGCCTTCGCCGAGCCCACCGATTCGGGTTCGTCGTCGGCATCGGAATCGTCGTCGAGTCCGGACTCGTCGGCGGCATCGGATTCGTCGTCGAGTCCGGATTCGGGATCTGCGGCGCCGGACTCGTCGGAGCAGCAGGCCGGATCGGCCGGCTCGCCCGCGGACACCACGGGTACGCCGAAGTCGGCCTCCGACGCGGATTCCTCGTCGCCGTCACAAACCAGCACCGAGGTGGCCCCAGGGGTGGTGGTGTCGAGTTCCGGTGGCGCCCACACCTCCGACGTTGACCGCCCTTCGACCCAGCGCCGCCGCGACACCCGAGGTGGCCACGCCGGTCGCCGACGCCGTGCCGCCCGCACGCCGCCGGCGGTGACCGACGCAGAGCCGTCGGTCGGCAAGGGCATCGCGTCGGGTATCCATCGCGCGCCGGTCCGCCCTCGACACGCCGTCAGGGTCACCGCATTCGGACCCGACGACGGGTTCGGCGGGCAGTCCCGCGCAGCCCGGCGAACGGTGAGCGGTGCTGCCAAGCAATCCGCCTGTCCGCGTCGAGTGACGTCGTCGCCACGACCGATCCGGCTCCGCCGAGCATGTCGGCGGCACCCGAACCCAGTGAGGAGGTGGCTGCCAGCGGGCTGGCCGCGGTGCCCGCCGCGGTGGCGGCGTTGTTGTCGCCGTTCGCCTCGAGCGATCCGAACGCGCCGGTGGACTCGCCGCTGACGTGGGCGGTGGCCGCCGCGGCACGCCGCGAGTTCGGCGTGCAGCAGAGCGTTGAGCCGCCGGCGAGTGCGATGACCACCATGTCGCTGGTGACCGACGAATCGGCACCCGAGATGTCGGGTTTCGCGCTGCTGGCCGCCGCGGAGCAACCCGGGCTGGTCAGTGACGGGTCGGTCGGTACGGGGGGTTCGCCGTCGGCGGTGGCGATCTCGGGCAACCGGGCGTATGTCGCCAACAAGGGCGCCGGCACCGTGTCGGTGATCGACGTGGCCACCAAGAACCTGATCACCACCATCACCGTGGGCACCGCGCCCAGCGCGGTCGCGATCAAACCCGACGGCACCCGCGCGTATGTCACCAACAGCGGATCGGGCACCGTCTCGGTGATCGACACCGCCACCAACGCCGTCGTCAGCACCATCGCCGTCGGCGCCAACCCCAGCGACATCGCGATCACCCCCGACGGCACCCTGGCGGTGGTCACCAACGCCGGTTCGAACACCTACACCAGGATCGACACCGCCACCAACAAGGCCGTCTGGTCGGTCGGCGGGCTGAATGCCCCCTCGGCCATCGCGATCAGCCCCGACGGCAAGTACGCCTACATCACCAACAAGACCGCCGGCACCCTCAGCGTCGTCACCTTGTCGTGGAACTACCTTCAAACCGTCACCGGGGTCGGCACCTCACCCACCGACGTCACCCTCAACGCCACCGGCACCCGCGCCTACGTGAGCAACCTGGACGGCACCGTCGCGGTCATCACCACCACCACCACCGGCAACGGCACCGGCACCGTCACCGGGCGCATCACCACACCGGCCCCGGCCACCGGCGTCGCCCTGACCCCCGATGGCGCCGTGCTGCTGGTCGCCGGCACCAACGACACCCTGACCGCCATCAACGTGGCCACCAACGCCACGATCTCCACGCTGGTTACCGATCCGACACCGGATGCCACGAGCACGCCGTCGTTGGCGGTGGCCGCCAACGGCACCATCTATCAGACCGACAGCACCGACAACGCGCTGCGCATCCTGCACCTCGGCACCGCCGGCCCAACCAACCAGCCGCCGGTGGCCGGCAACGACACCGCCACCGTGGCCGAGGGCGCCACCACCACCATCGCGGTGCTGGCCAACGACACCGACGCCGACGGCACCCTCAACCCGGCCACGGTGGTGATCACCGGACCACCCGCCAACGGCAGCGCGACGGTCAACGCCAACGGCACCATCAGCTACGTCTCCAACGGCGCCGAAGTGACCACCGACAACTTCCGCTACACCGTCACCGACGACACCGGCGCACTCAGCAACACCGCCACCGTCACCCTCACCGTCACCGCGGTCAACGACGCCCCGACAGTCGGGACCCCGGTGGTGGGCACACCGGACCCGACGACCGGCGCCGTCGTCGTGACCATCGTGGTCACCGACCCCGACGGCGGCCCGCCGACCTACACGCTGAGCACACCCAGCTCGGGCGCGGTGACCCCGACCGGGGTGCCCGGGTCGTTCACCTACACCCCGAGCGCGCAGGCCCGGTTGCTGGCCGCCAGCACCCCCGGCCCGGACACCGACACCTTCACCGTCACCGTCAGCGACGGTCAGGCCAGTGCCGTCGTGCAGGTCACCGTGCCGGTGACACCGGCCGGCCAGACGCCCACCGTCGGGCTGGTCAACGACGGGTCCGCCGCGACGGGGGCTTCGCCCTCGGCGGTGGCGATCGCGGGCAACCGGGCGTATGTCACCAACAAGGGCGCCGGCACCGTGTCGGTGCTCGACCTGGCCACCAAGAACCTGATCACCACCATCACGGTGGGCGCCGCGCCCAGCGCGGTCGCGGTCAAACCCGACGGCACCCGCGCCTATGTCACCAACGGCGGGTCCGGCACCGTCTCGGTGATCGACACCGCCACCAACACCGTCGTGAGCACCATCACCGTCGGCGCCAATCCCAGCGACATCGCGATCACCCCCGACGGCACCCTGGCGGTGGTCACCAACGCCGGTTCGAACACCTTCACCAGGATCGACACCGCCACCAACAAGGCCGTCTGGTCCGTCGGCGGGCTGAATGCCCCCTCGGCCATCGCGATCAGCCCCGACGGCAAGTACGCCTACATCACCAACAAGGCCGCCGGCACCCTCAGCGTCGTCACCTTGTCGTGGAACTACCTTCAAACCGTCACCGGGGTCGGCACCTCACCCACCGACGTCACCCTCAACGCCGCCGGCACCCGCGCCTACGTGAGCAACCTGGACGGCACCGTCGCGGTCATCACCACCACCACCACCGGCAACGGCACCGGCACCGTCACCGGCCGCATCACCACACCGGCCCCGGCCACCAGCGTCGCCCTGACCCCCGATGGCGCCACGCTGCTGGTGGCCGGCACCAACGACACCGTGACCGCCATCAACGTGGCCACCAACGCCACGATCTCCACGCTGGTTACCGATCCGACACCGGATGCCGCGAGCGCGCCGTCGTTGGCGGTGGCCGCCAACGGCACCATCTATCAGACCGACAGCACCGACAACGCGCTGCGCATCCTGCACCTCGGCACCGCCGGCCCCAACCACCCGCCGGTGGCCGGCAACGACACCGCCACCGTCGCCGAGGGCGCCACCACCACCATCGCGGTGCTGGCCAACGACACCGACGCCGACGGCACCCTCAACCCGGCCACGGTGGTGATCACCCGACCACCCGCCAACGGCAGCGCGTCGGTCAACGCCAACGGCACCATCAGCTACGTCTCCAACGGCGCCGAAGTGACCACCGACAGCTTCCGCTACACCGTCACGGACAACACCGGCGCACTCAGCAACACCGCCACCGTGACCCTCACCGTCACCGCGGTCAACGACGCACCGGTGGCGGTCAACGACACCGCCACGGTCGCCGAGGGTGCCACCACCACCATCGCGGTGCTGGCCAACGACACCGACGCTGACGGCACCCTCAACCCGGCCACGGTGGTGATCACCCAACCACCCGCCAACGGCAGCGCGTCGGTCAACGCCAACGGCACCATCACCTACGTCTCCAACGGCGCCGACGTGACCACCGACAGCTTCCGCTACACCATCAAGGACAACACCGGCGCACTCAGCAACACCGCCACCGTCACCATCACCGTCACGGTCAGCGCCGTCAACCACGCCCCGACCGCAGCCAACGACGCCGCGACCACCAACGAGGACACCCCCGTGGTCATCAACGTCAAGACCAACGACACCGACGTCGACGGCGATCCACTGACCACCACGGTGGTGACCGGCCCAACCAAGGGCACCGTCACCGCCAACGCCGACGGATCGTTCACCTACACCCCGACGGCCAACGTCAACGGCACCGACACCTTCACCTACCGGGTGTCCGACGGGATCGCGACCAGCGCCCTGGCCACCGTCACAGTGACTATCGCCGCCGTCAACGACGCCGCGGTCGCCAACCCCGACACCGCGACCACCGCCGAGGACACCCCGGTGGTCATCAACGTGCTGGCCAACGACACCGATGTCGAGAACAACACCCTGTCCACGGTGCTGGTCACCAACCCGGCCAACGGCACCGTGGTGCTCAATGCCGGCAAGTACAGCTACACCCCCAAGGCCAACTTCACCGGCACCGACACCTTCAACTACTACGTCTGGGACGGGGCCGCCAACAGCACCCCGACCACCGTCACCGTCACCGTCACCGCCGTCAACGACGCCCCCACCGCCGTCAACGACTCCGCCACCACCAAGGAAGACACCCCGGTGGTCATCAACGTCAAGGCCAACGACGTCGACGTCGACGGTGATCCCATCTCCGCCACGGTGGTGACCAACCCGACCAAGGGCACCGTCACCGCCAACGCCGACGGATCGTTCACCTACACCCCGGCGGCCAACGTCAACGGCACCGACACCTTCACCTACCGGGTGTCCGACGGCACCATGACGAGTGCCGTGGCAACCGTCACGATCACCGTCACCGCCGTCAACGACGCCGCGGTCGCCAACCCCGACACCGCGACCACCGCCGAGGACACCCCGGTGGTCATCAACGTGCTGGCCAACGACACCGACGTCGAGAACAACACCCTGTCCACGGTGCTGGTCACCAACCCGGCCAACGGCACCGCGGTGCTCAACGCCGGCAAGTACACCTACACCCCCAAGGCCAACTTCACCGGCACCGACACCTTCAACTACTACGTCTGGGACGGGGCCGCCAACAGCACCCCGACCACCGTCACCGTCACCGTCACCGCCGTCAACGACGCCCCCACCGCCGGCAATGACACCGCGACCACCGCCGAAGACACCCCGGTCACCATCAACGTCAAGGCCAACGACGTCGACGTCGACGGCGATCCACTGACCACCACGGTGGTGACCAACCCGACCAAGGGCACCATCACGGCCAACGCCAACGGGTCGTTCACCTACACCCCGGCGGCCAACGTCAACGGCACCGACACCTTCACCTACCGCGTGTCCGACGGCACCCTGTCCAGTGCCCCGGCCACCGTCACCGTCACCGTCACCGCCGTCAACGACGCCCCGGTCGCCAACCCCGACACCGCGACCACCGCTGTCAACAATCCGGTAGTCATCAACGTCAAGGCCAACGACACCGACGTCGAGGGCAGCGCCCTGTCCACGGTGCTGGTCACCAACCCGGCCAACGGCACCGTGGCGCTCAATGCCGGCAACTACACCTACACCCCCAGGGCCAACTTCACCGGCACCGACACCTTCACCTACCGTGTCTGGGACGGGGCCGCCAACAGCGCTCCGACGACGGTCACCGTCACCGTCGCCGCCGTCCACAACCCCCCGGTCGCGGGAAACGACTCCGCCATCACCACCGAGGACACCCCGGTCACGGTCAACGTCCTGGTCAACGACAGCGGTGGCGGCGCGCTGACTACGTCGGTGGTGACCGGCCCGGCCAACGGCATCGTCGCCCATAACGTCGACGGGTCGTTCACCTACACCCCGGCGGCCAACTTCAACGGCACCGACACCTTCACCTACTACGTGTCCGACGGCACCGCGACCAGTGGCCCGGCGACGGTCACCGTCACGGTCACCGCCGTCAACGACGCCCCGGTCGCCAACCCCAACAGGGCGATCATCGAAGAGAACACCTCGGTGGTCCTCAACGTGCTGGCCAACGACAAAGACTTCGAAGGCCAGCCACTGACCGCGTCGCTGGTGTCCGGCCCGGCCAACGGCACCATCACCGCCAACGCCAACGGGTCGTTCACCTACACCCCGGCGGCCAACTTCAACGGCACCGACACCTTCACCTACCGCGTGTCCGACGGCACCTTCGACAGTGCCCCGGCCACCGTCACCATCTCCGTCGTCTCGGCCTTCGACACTGACCTACCAATCATTCGGTTCCACGAAGCGCTCGCCGCCCGCAACGCGCAACCGGTATTGATCGTCACCGCCGGATCGTCCACCACCGCGGGTCAGTTCCTGTTGCCATCGACCCGATGGCCCAACCTGCTGGCGGCCGACTTGCAGAGTGTCTATCCCTTGGACAACGGTGTCCCCTCGCCGGCCACGACCTCCTATCCGACCACCGTGCCGATCGCCCCCACCCAGAACGGTGTGCAGGTCATCAACGTCGCCAACGGCGGCGAGGACTCCGACAGCTACCTCACGTTGTCGGGCACGGCCCGCAACGCAACCACCGTCGGCAACCTCGACCCGGTGCTCGTGATCCATCAACCGATGTCCGCCGACTTCCAGAACCAGAAGAACCCGGCCACCACTGAAGCTGACATCAAGGCCCGCATCGCCGCGATCGACGCCGCCGCAACGACGCCGCCCATCCACGTCCTGTTGTTCACATACGGCAGTTGGAATATCAACGCCAGCACCTACAGCGAGCAGGACTACGTCGACGTGCTCAACAACATCGCCGCCGAGGATCCCGAAAGGATCATGGTCATCGACCTGCGCGACGAGTTCGCCGCTGTCGGAATCGGTTACAGCTCAGACCGATCCGACCCACTGCACATGATGTACGACGGCACCGTGCACTTGAACGCCGCCGGTAACGCGTACCTAGAGGACTTGATCATGGCCAAGATGGGCTTTTCGGCAACCGGTGCTGCCAGCGTGGCCGGTGACGCAACAGATCCGTCGCCCTTGTGATCGTGGGCTGCTAGTCCACGTCGCCCTGCCATGATGGTCCGCGCTCGAGCACATCGATCCGGCCGCGTCGCGGGCGTCGTGCATGCAGGGCCTCCAATGAGATGTCCGTCCCCGGGGCGGTGGTCGTGCTGCACACCCGGAGGGAACCTCTGACGCGCTGATTGGCACCACACAGTTGGGCATGCAGAACGCTGGCCACCGACGTCCCAAATGTGCCCAACGGCAACACAATCACGATCGCGGACTGCTGAGAATGCCGGCGCACTCACTGCCAGGTCGGAGTCGAACAGTTCGGCGTAGACGTCGAACGTCATCGCCGCGGCGGGCCCAAGCTATCGCCGGGACGCCGGTAACAGGGGTCGCCTGCTGACGGTGAGCTACTGCCCCCGAATTCGACGACGGCGGCCCGAAGTGCTGGTCGGTTGGTGTCAGCCAGATTAGCTGGCCGGTGCCCCTGCCCTCGCAGGTGGCGGCAAGCTCGTCGACCGCGAACGCCGCCAGTGCCGGGCCTCAGCCTGGCCCGACGTCAAAGTGAGGACGACTGTCCCACTATTGGGACTACGTGTAAATGCCGTTTTCGCATTCCGTTGCTGATCCCCGTGGTAGTCAATGACTGTTTGAGCGGTTTGATCCCAGCTAAGGGGCACTTGTGGCAAATAGGCATCGAGCGTGGGCGTCGCGGACAAAGACTCTGGGAAACCCGGGTCGACATCGTGCGGGCCCGGCGGAGTGTCAACTGCCTGAGGCGTCTATGCCTGCAGTGGTTGCCAGGCCGTCGGACACGGCTGGGGTGGGCTACGCCAAGTACATCGGGCGGGTCGGCGCACTGGCGGTGGCACTGGGCATCGGGGCCGCAGTCGCGACCACACCCGGGATAGCCCGGGCCACAGGGGATTCGGATTCGTCGTCACCGGCGACCGACACGGCAACGGTTCCGACCGGCGGCGACGTCACACCCGGGGAGTCGCCCACGCCCGACCCGACGCCGGCGGGCCCGACCAGTGCTGCGACGCCACCGAGTTCGACCGTCTCGGCTCAGACGATGTCACCGCCGTCGCCCCCATCCCCGGCGGGGTCCACGGATACCCCTGATCCGCGCGACGGCATCGTCCGGGCCAGCGGTGGTCTGAACACCACCGTCAAAACATCGTCGAAGCCGACGAGTGCCGACCCGGCAATGTCGAGCGGCCTGCCTGCGTCTGCGCCGTCGGCGGCGATCGCGCCGGTGGACCCGTCGACCAGCCCGGGCAACGGCCGTGCCAGCGGGGCGGGCCACCGCCGCTCGACTGTCGCCGATCCGGCCCCCACCCCTGAGAGGGTGACTCGTTCGGCTTTGCCCGGAGTGATCGAGGCGGTCCACGATCCGGCCGTTGAGAACGTCGGGCCAGCCAGTGCAGAAGAGAAGTTCGCACGGACATCCAGTTTGGCGGCGGCGCCGATCGTAAATCCGTCGGCAGTCACACCACCGCCGCCGGCGAACCTGCTCAGATTCGCCACCGACCTCGTCACCACTGCGCTGGCGCCGTTCACCGGGCTCGGTCCCACCGTTCCCGCCACTCCTGCTGACACTCCGGTGTTGTGGGCGGTGTTGGCGTTCGTGCGCCGACAGTTCGGCCGGCCACAGAGCGATCAGCGACAGGCGGCCACAACGACCGCGATGTCGCTGGCGACCGACGAACCGGTCACCGAGACGTCCAGCTTCACCCCGATGGCCGCCGCTGCGGTCACACTGGCCGGGACTGCACCAACCGCGGTGAAGGATTCGGCGACCACCAAAGAGGACACCCCGGTGGTCATCAACGTCAAGGCAAACGACACGGACGCCGACGGCGATGCGCTGACCACCTCAGTGGTGACCAGCCCTGCCCACGGCGCCGTCAGCCACAACGCCGACGGATCGTTCACCTACACGCCCGCTGCCAACTACCACGGCACCGACACCTTCACCTACCGCGCATCCGACGGCACCCTCAACAGTGCCCCGGCCACCGTCACCGTCACCGTCGCCACCGTCAACGACGCCCCGGTCGCCAACCCCGACACCGCGACCACCAAAGAGGACACCCCGGTGGTCATCAACGTCGTCGCCAACGACACCGACGTCGAAAACAACCCCATCACCCCGCTGGTGCTCATCAAACCGGCCAACGGCACCGTCGTGGGCAATCACAACGGCACCTACACCTACACCCCCAAGGCCAACTTCACCGGCACCGACACGTTCACCTACCGCGTGTCCGACGGCGCCGCCACCAGCGCGCCGGTGACGGTGACCGTCACCGTCACAGCCGTCAACGACGCTCCGACCGCCGTGAAGGATTCGGCCACTACCAAGGAGGACACCCCGGTCGTCATCAACGTCAAGGCCAATGACACCGACGCCGACGGCGACGCGCTGACCACCTCACTGGTGACCAGCCCCGCCCACGGCGCCGTCAGCCACAACGCCGACGGATCGTTCACCTACACGCCTGCGGCCAACTACAACGGCACCGACACCTTCACCTACCGCGTGTCCGACGGCGCCGCCACCAGTGCCGCGGCCACCGTCACCGTCAAGGTCACCGCCGTCAACGACGCCCCGGTCGCCAACCCCGACACCGCGACCACCAAGGCGAACACTCGGGTGGTCATCAACGTCAAGGCCAACGACACCGACGTCGAGAACAACCCCCTCACCTCGACGGTGCTCACCAATCCGGCGAACGGCACCGTTGCGCGCAACTACGACGGCACCTACACCTACACCCCCAAGGCCAACTTCACCGGCACCGACACCTTCACCTACCGCGTGTCCGACGGCGCCGCGACCAGTGCCCCGGCCACCGTCACCGTCACGGTCGCGCCGACCAACGTCGCCCCCATTGCGGGCAACGACGCCGCGACCACCGCCGTCAACACGCCGGTGGTCATCAACGTCAAGGCCAACGACACCGACGCCGACGGCGATCCGCTGACCACCTCACTGGTCACCGGCCCCGACCCACGGCGCCGTCACCCACGCCGTCGACGGATCGTTCACCTACACCCCCACGACCAACTACACCGGCACCGACACCTTCACCTACCGCGCATCCGATGGCGTCGCCACCAGCGCCCCCGCCACCGTCACCATCACGGTCACCGCGGACAACGGCCTACCCCCGGCAATGATTCGGTTCCGCGAAGCACTGGCCACCCGCAACTCGTCACCGGTATTGATCGTCACCGCCGGATCGTCCACCACAGAGGGTGCCTACCTGTCGCCGGCGAGCCGGTGGCCCACCCTGCTGGCGGCCGACTTGCAGAGTGCCTATCCCTTGGACAACGGTGCCCCCTCGCCGGCCACACGCAATTTCCCCACCACGGCGCCGAGCGTCCCGACTGAGAACGGCGTGCAGGTCATCAACGTCGGCCACGGCGGCGAGGACTCCGACAGCTACCTCACGTTGTCGGGCACGGCCCGCAACGCCACCACGGTCGGCAACCTCGACCCGGTGTTGGTGATCCATCAGCCGATGTCCGCCGACTTCCAGAACCAGAAGAACCCGGCCACCACTGAAGCTGACATCAAGGCCCGTATCGCCGCGATCGACGCCGCCGCAACGACCCCGCCCATCCATGTACTGGTGTTCTCATACGGCAGTTGGAATATCAACGCCAGCACCTACGACGAGCAGGACTACGTCGACGTGCTCAACGACATCGCCGCCGAGGATCCCGACACGGATCATGGTCATCGACCTGCGCGCCGACTTCGCCGCAGTCGGAATCGGTTACAGCTCAGACCGATCCGACCCACTGCACATGATGTACGACGGCACCGTGCACTTGAACGCCGCCGGTAACGCGTACCTCGAGGACTTGATCATGGCCAAGATGGGCTTCTCGACAGCCGGTGTCGCCAGCGTGGCCGATGGCGCAACGGCCCCGTCGCCCTTGTGATCGTAGTGCTTCGCGCACTTGACCACACAGATGAATGACACGCGCTGATCTGTCGTAGTCGACCGACAACGTTCTCGTCGACGATCGTGAGCCGATTGCCCTCAGGCGTCGACGCCACGGCTCTCGCCCCATTGTGCAGACTCACCGCCGACGGGCTAGAAGGCCACGACGCCCTTCTGGCAACATGGCGGCGTATTCAGCGGGGAGTGCAGATGAGCGATGGCGGCCTACGACGCTACGTGGTGGGGTCGGCTCGGTGAGCGTCTCCTCGACCGGCGAGTTGCCCCGCGGCCGCGCGGGGCTTCCCACCAAGCGTCTCGCGCATGCAACCGCTCTGGTGGACCCACTGGTCGTTGGAGCGTTGGGCGCGGCGGTGAGTCTGGCCGGCGCAGGCCGTCCATCGTTCTGGTACGACGAAGCCGCGACCATTTCCGCGTCGTACAGTCGTTCTCTCAGCCAGTTGTGGCAGATGTTGGGCAACGTCGACGCCGTCCACGGCTTGTACTACCTGATGATGCACGGGTGGTTCCAGATTGTCCCGCCCACGGAGTTCTGGTCCCGCGCGCCAAGCGCTCTGGCTGTTGGAGGTGCGGCGGCCGGCGTCGTGGTGCTGGGCAAGCAGTTCTCGTCTCGCACGGTCGCGTTGAGTTCCGGGGCCCTCTGCGCGATTCTGCCTCGGGCGACATGGGCAGGTATCGAGGCTCGTCCGTATGCCCTTTCAATGATGGCCGCCGTGTGGCTGACCGTGCTGCTCGTACACGCCACCCGCCGTGACAACGCTTGGGTCTGGCTGTCCTACGGGATCATGCTGGCGACGTCGATTCTGGTCGACGTGTATCTCGCGCTGATGTTGTTGGCGTACGTCGCCTTCCTCGGTCTCTACCGGCACGGTCGCAAGGTCCGCGTGCGCTTCGCCATGGCGTCGGTGCTGGCGTGCTGCGCTGTGACGCCGCTCGTGGTCGCAGCCATTGGCCAAGTGCATCAGATCATCTGGGTCGCACCGATTGGGCGTCGGACGATCGAAGACGTCGCGGTTCAGCAGTATTTCGAGAGAAGCCCGCCGTTCACGATCGTGTCGGCATTGGTCGTAGCGGCGGCTATTGCCTTGTGGCTGTTCACATCCACGCAACTGGCGCAGGAAGGTCGCCAACTGTTGACGTTGGCGATCGCATGGCTCGTGATGCCGACCGCGCTGATCGTCATCTGGTCAGCGGTGGTCCACCCCATCTATACGCCTCGCTACCTATGCTTCACCGCGCCGGCGATGGCACTGGTCTTGGGCATCTGCATTGGCGCACTGGCTTTTCGGCCTTGGATGGCAGCGGCCATCGTTGTCGTCTTCGCTTTCGCCGCAGGACCGAATTATCTTCTGGTGCAACGAGGTCCATACGCAAAGTACGGAATGGACTACAGCCAAGTGGCCGATCTCATCACCGCGAAGGCAGCACCGGGTGATTGTCTACTCGTGAACGACACGGTGACCTTCATGCCTGCCCCCATGCGACCGTTGATGGCGGCGCGCCCTGACGCATACCGGAAGGTGATCGATCTCAGCCTGTGGCAGCGTGCGACGGACCGTGGCGACGTCTTCGACACCAACCTCATACCGGAGGCGTCCGCCGGACCGTTGAGCGGCTGTCGCGTCGTCTGGATCATCACTCAAGCCGACACGTCGAAACCCGCTCACGAGCAGGCGTCGAGGTTGCCACCAGGCGACCTCTTCGGCGTCACCCCCGCCTTCTCGGTTATCTATGACCAGGGATTTTGGCTTCTGGAGCGATGGCAGTTCAACCTGGTTCAGGTGATCAAGGCGGCGCGATGAGCGTCGGAAGCAGCTACCAGACGCGTATCCAGTCGATGAGCATGGCCGCCGGGAAGTTACCCATGGCAGGATCGCCGGCTCCAGGCCCACCGACCGCAAGGGTGAACATGGGATTCAGCCAATAGCCCGGAATGTTGAACGGCCACCGCAAGTCGTCGGGTCTGCCGGAGACGGGTATGGGCTTTGGCGGCACGCTGAAGTACGGTTTCGCACCGTCGACGTAGTCGCGCCAGAATTTGAAACCGTCGTCGTCCCACCGCATTCGCCAGTTGTGCCACCCACCGTCGACCAATTCGGGGATTGACCTCCCTTCCCAGGTCTTCCCGTTGGATGCTGCGTGGACTGTGGTTCCCGGAGGCCAGCTCCCGTTGCCGTACCACTCGAAGATGTCGACCTCGCCGTCAGGCAGAGGATCCTCGTGCACCGCCCAGAACGCGGGCCAGACGCCAGGGGTCAGGCAGTCGAGCTTGACCCGCGCTTCCCACGTCTGGCCGATGAGGCTCCTCCAGTTGCCTCGCAGTTTGCCGCCGAAGTAGTCGCCGGATTCTCGTGTGGCCAGGAGGACGAGATTGGAGTTGCCGTCGAGGAATACGTTTCGGCGATCGTCGCGGTATTGCCCCAGGACCGGCGGGAACACGTCGTCGGGCCAGCTCTGCACCGTCCACTTCGCCGGATCGGGGCCTGCACCTAGCGGGCCATCGAACTCGTCCTGGAAGATGTAGGGCCCGGCAGCGGCATCGGGCGGTGGCGCGGTAGGCAGTGGCACCCGATCCGTAGGGGGTGCGTCCGGTGACGCCGGTAACGCCCGGGCCTCTGGGAGTGGTATCGCGGCTGCCACCGCAGCGATCCCTGTCATCAACATCATGCTGCGACGATCCATCCCAGACACCTCCAACACTCGAGCCGACACGTGGCGCAATCGCGGTGGGCGACGGTCATGATCGGTGCTCGAATGAAACCACATGACAGCGGCGGCCACACCAAAGTCCGTCGGTGTGCCACTAGGGCTTACGCAATGCTCGAGTGGATGTGCAGGTAGACCCACTGTTCGCATCGAACGTTCGTGCTCGAAAGTTCATCGATCAAGAGCCCATTGGCCGAAATCGGTCGCGAGCACGTCGTCCACGTCGACGTGTATTCCGCCAATGAGGGGACCTGGGCTCGACGGGGTGTTGACCACGGCCTGGTATAGCACCGCCCTGGGCTCGCGCTCACCGTGCGACCATGCGCTCGTTTGCCACACCCACCAATGTCCGGCAGTGGTTGAGGGCCCGACTACGCCGTCTTCGATCGCCCACCCACACGCCCGGGAATGTCCATAGATACCGGTGCGGTCAACGCCCAGGACCGAGTTGATCCCCCGAAACCACTCGGCAGCAACGCTTTTCCATGTGTCGACGTCGATGTCCTCATCGACACTGAAGAAGATCGGCGCCGAATCCACACCGCCGGCCGCACCGTGCAGCCGCAGAGCTGTCTGGGCGTCTGCCACGCCGCCGTCATAACCGCGGGTGTAGTCCGACGGGTCGGGCCAACCGGGTTTGCCGTACTGGTAACAGCTGACGACGTGAAGACCCGTTGCGCGTAGCGCATCGGCATACTCGCGGGTGACGGGCTTGAAGTCGAAGTTTGCGCCCGGCCGCGACTCCGCTACATAGACGAGTGCTCCGGCATAGCCCGCCGATTTGATCTGGTCCGGCGGGACCAGTCGCTCCGTAAAATCGATCAACCTGTTGCTGGCGGCTGATGCCTTCGGCGCGTCGACTGTCGCAGCCACCGTGCCCAGACTCAGCAGAACCGGTGCGGAAAGACCATATTTGAGGACTTCGCGCCTTGACGCAGATCGCTGTCCGCCGCGTCCACATGGCGCAGCCGAATCGTGCACCGCGCGATGGTAACAAGCCAAGGCCACGCCGCAAGGCCGTTCCGAAGGGTGGTACCCGGCGCACGCAATCCGGATCTACACAGCCAGGTCACCGCATAGAGTTGCGGCACCGAAATGCAGTCGGTCGGTGAGGCAGCGACGACTTGTTTGATGGCCGGATATGTCCATGGAGAGGGGACCAGCGTGACGGCATCTGCTGACGGCGCACGACGGGCGGCGGCCGGGGACGAACCCGTCCAGCGAAGCGCACGACCGCCCGAGTTGACTGGGCGCGAATACTGGTTCAATTGGGGGTTTGCCGTCGCGCTGGTGGTCCTGTTCGTGTTGGCCTGCGCCGTTCTATTACAACTCGCCGACGACAAAGACGTCGGCGAAGTTGACTGGCACCGCTATGTTTACATCTTCAGCGCCTTCGCCTCGGTGGTATTCACCGCTGTCGGTTGGGTTTTCGGGCGGGAGGTTCACCGCTCGACCGCGGAGCGGGCCATTACCGATGCCAAGCACGCGAGACTGGAGGCGAAGTCCGCCACCACGCAGGCGAACCAAGAGGCCATGAAGGGGCACCGTCTGGCTGAAGCCATCAAGTCCTCCGTCGAAGCACTGGGTGGTGTCGACGGCATCGCCGACGCTTCGTCGAACAACAAAGGGGCTGCAGCACAGCTGATCCGTCTGAAGCAGATCGCCGACGAACGCCATCCCTGAGGATGTGTCGCACACGAGAGTGCGTGGCGTTGGAAACGCCAGCGAGGCAACGCCCATCAGGTCGATGCGCATCGACCGTCCCCTCAGAACAATTCGTCGTACTTGCCCATGAGTTCGACGATGTCGTCGTCGACGTCCAGTTCGAGTGAGTTGAAGATCCGAGCCAATGTGTCGTAGGCGCTGACGGTGCAGATCAAGTCGAGCACCTGCTGAGTGTCGAGGTCTGCAACCAGCGTCCCCCAGGTCGACTGGCTGATGCAGGCGTCTTCGACGAGCTCGTCGACGGCGCGCAACATCGCTGCGTCAAGGTCACTCCAGAATGGTGCGTCGGGTCCGTAGCCGATGCGGCCGATTTCCTCGTCGGTCAGACCGACGTCACGGGCCACGAACAGATGCTGCGCCCACTCGTAGCCGGACTTCCGCACCGCGGCCACGCGCATGATGATCAGTTCGCGTTGCCGTTCGGTGAGCGTGGTCGCCAGCAGGACGTGGCCGTTGAAGGTGAAGTAAGCCTGCGCCAGCGCCGGGTGATGGGCCATGGTGCCCAGCACGTTGAGCCCCTTGGGCCGGTTCTCGGTGGACGGGTTCGGATGCCGAGGATTGGGCGGGCGCAAGGCGGCCATTGCGGCGCGATACTCCTTGGGCCATTCCTTGGGCGGCAGCGGTGAGATGCGGGGCATGCACTACAGTCTGCGTTCCGTCGACATGCCACGGCACCGCGGGCCTTCTGCTAGACCTTCCGACGTGGCTGACGTTGAGCTCTCCTGTGGACCGCCTCCGGGTCCCGACTTCGGCGAACTGGCTGTACGACCCTTCGGGTCCCGACGTGGCGCGTGAACTCCGAGCGCCGCCAGCGCGGCGCTCAATCGAAAACTCCACTCACGCAAGGTGAATCCCGATATGTTCATCCGACGACCGTCCGACTGAGGAGGAAGCCGTGGCCGAAGCTGGGCTCTGGGTGGCATGGGGCATTCCGACGCGCGGACGCGAACGTCCCGCTCTGGACCTGCTCAAGCACACGATCACGGACTACCTCGGGGAGCTCGTAGAGAACGGCAGGATCGAGCGCTTCGACACCGCCATCCTCAAGCCGCAGAGCACGGAGGTGGGTGGCTTCATCCTGATCCAGGGCACCCGCGATCAGATCGATTCGCTTCGCGGTGACCGCGAGTTCGAGCGGTGGGCGACTCAGGTTCAGTTGGTCGCCGACAAGGTCGGGATGGTAGATGCCTGGGTCAACGACGGGCTGTCGGAGGCGTTCGACCTGTACGAGGAAGCCCTTGCGAAACTGGACTGACGCGCGTTGCTAGAGAAACGCATGTGAAAATTGTGGCAATATGTGAGTTTGCCCGCAAACACCGCCCGAATGCGCTTCAATCGCATATCGGCGGGGGTGAAGAACAGGCGTACCTCAACGAGGGGACATCATGGGAGCCTCCGCATACATCGGCCGAGTGGGCAGGTTAGCCGTCGCACTGGGGGTCGGCACGGCGATAGTCACCGGTCACGGCATCGCTTCGGCCGATGGCGTCGATACGACGTCCAGCACGTCGTCCACCTCGGACACAGCGCCCGGCGCAGCTTCCGCGTCGGAGACCGATTCGACCCCGGGCGCCGGGGTCAACCCGAGCTCACCGCCGTCGGCCACCACGTCGACCCCGTCATCGACCAAACCGTCGGACGCCACCGAGCCCACCGATCCCGAGGGCACCACGCATACGCCGTCGCAAACTGCGTCCGGACCCGTCCCGTCGGGCGTGGTGAACGCCCAGACCAACACCGGGAAGTCGGGCAGCACACAGCCGACGGAGACGACGCCACCGACCAAGCCCGCGAAGCCCGATCCGGTCACCGAACCCGTGACGAAGACCGCGACGAAGAAGAAGACTCCATCGCACACCATCGACGAGGACAAGGCCGCCCAGAGCACGAAGAAGGGCTCCGCCCAGGCGGTCGCTGCGGCCTCGGAACAGCAGCCCACCACGGCGAAGAAGGAATCCGCGCCGCCGGCTGCCACCGCGCCCGCTGCCACCGCGCCCGCTGCCACCGCGCCCGCTGCCACCGCGCCCGCAGCGTCGGCCGAGAAGTCGGTGACGACTTTCGCGTTGTCCTCGGCCACCGTGCAACCGACGGCGCAGCCTGCCCCGGTGGCCCCGCCGAATCCGCTGAAGATCGTGAGCAACCTGGTAACGAGCGTCGTCGGCATGGTGCTCGGCCCGATCGCAGGCAACAGTCCGGCAACGCCGGCTGAACCTCCGATGGCATGGGCATTGCTCGCGTTCGCCCGCCGTGAGTTCGACGGCTTCGTCTCCGCCGTCACCGGCGGATCGACGGAGGCCCCCGCCGCCGCGGTCCAAACCACCAGCGCCTCCGTCGAGACCGCCCGCGTGGCGCTCGCCGCGGCGACCGTCAACACGGTTGCCGCGCTCCCCGTTGCGAATCCGCAGTTGAGCCCGTCGACGAGCATCGTCCAATGGGTGACCGGCGACTACCAGGTGACCAACAAACCGTTCATCGCCGACACCCTGACCCGCTTCGGCGTCTCTGGCACCGACGTCGGCACCATGTGGGACAACGGGATGGTCGACGATCCGACCACCCCATTCGACGAACACCAGGTGCTCATGGCCTTCGGCGACACCTTCGGGGATCGCAGCGTGCCGGGTGAGGACTGGCGGTTCAACGTGCTGATGCGCAGCGCGGACCACGTCCTCGGCGACGGAATGGACGTCCCGGACGGCGAGTTCGGCAACGGGAACTGGTACGGCGGAATGCCGTTGTGGGACGTCCCCCCGGGGAGGGACTACGAGGACTACGCGAGACGAATCATCAACCCCGAAGACCTGCCCGCCGGCGCGAAGGCAGGGATCACGCTCATTCCGACCGCTGGCATCTCCGTTCCGACGCCGAGCACCAAGTACGGGGTCACGCAGTACGTCAGCTTCATGTCGGTGACGAACTGGGGTTCGCCCGGTCAGTGGACGACGAACTTCTCCGCGATCGCGTACTCGGAGGACAACGGCGAGAACTGGGAGGTGGCACCGACCTCCGTCCGATACAACCAACCGATGAGTGGCAACCAGAACTTCCAGCAGGCCGCGTTCGTGCGCCCGGGAGACGGGTACGTCTACGCGTACGGCACTCCGAACGGACGGCAAGGTTCGGCGTACCTGTCCCGCGTCGCAGAGAAGGACATCCTCGACGTGACCAAGTACGAGTACTACAGCAAGGGTTCCGCAGGCGGATGGTTCGGAATCGGCGCCACCCCCGCCGGCTGGAAGAAGAACAACCCATCCGCCGCCACCCCGGTCTTCGGCGAGGACAGGGGTGCCTGCGGCGTCGGCAATCCGGGCAACCAGGTCAGCGAGTTGTCCGTCCAGTACAACAAGCAACTCAAGAAGTACGTCGTGCTCTACGGCGACCAGTTCAACAACATCGTCATGCGGACGTCGGATACGCCGCAGGGCACGTGGTCTGGGGCGAAGGTGCTGATTCCACAGCAACCCGGCGGTATCTACGCGCCGATGATGCATCCATGGTCGCCATCGACGATGGGCACCGGAAACGATCTCTACTGGAACCTGTCGTGGTGGTCGGACTACAACGTGACGTTGATGAAGACCGACCTCACGAAGGTGTAGGCGACGCAGATGTTGCGGTGGGCGGCTGCCGTCATCGTCTCGGCTGCTGCCGCGCTGACGTCGCCGGTGGTTGCGTCAGCGGATCCTGCTGTGCCACAACCCGGTACACCGTGCGGGCCGAATCTCGTCGATGCGATGACGTGGTTACCCGACGCCAAGGCACCGCTCGTGTGCACGGAACGTGGGTGGCAACCGGTCGACACGCCTTACCCCGTCAGCGACGCGTGGGTCAGCTACGGCCCGCCGATGAAACTGCATGGCGAAGGGCTGCGCAACAGCAGCATCAGGTCGGGCGACTGGACCGCCACTCCCCTGGCCCCCGATGACCGCTGTCGCGCCGAACAACTACCCGTCGTGCCCGGTGCCGGGGTGGGCAAGCCGCGGATCGATGAGGCGCCACCCGGGCAGGCGCTGTCGCTTCAGGTCGTGCCACTGCTGTTCTCGATCGAGATGAGCGGCAACTGTCTGTGGCAGAAGGTCGATCGCTGATCGGGCGCGCACCATCCCGCTTCCGCCGTTGACACATTACGTTATGCCATGTAACGATTCTGGCCGTCCCCGGCAGTAGGAGTAGGCATGACCGAAGTCCGTTCCCAATCCGACGTCGCCTCAGGCCTCGCATCCGATCTTTCCGGGGCCTTCGGCGAGCTGCTCGACGAGGTTCGGGCGGTCGAGCGCAAGCTGCTCGATGCCGATCCACCGCTCGCGGAGGTGGACATCCTCGATGGCTACCGCCTGGCGTTCAGCCTGCTGCGAGTCGCCGTCGACGCCTTCGTGTGGAACGAGAAGGAACGCCCCAGACTGATCGACGTCATCGGTCCGTACCTGAAGTGGGGCGGCGACAACTCCGACGCGTACTACCAACTCTCCCCGATCGACCCCGCGCGCACCTATCGAGTGAAGGGCAACCGCGGTGACGCCGTCTACCTGTCGATGACGGTGTACGGCGGTCCCGACGACGGAAGGTACAGCGACCGGATCGTGGGCACCATGAACGACCGCTCCCTGGAGTTCGACGAGCATGGGAACTTCGAATTCACGCTCAGCCCAACGCCTCAGCCCGGCGCGTGGCTCAAGTTGGAGCCCGACGCGGTCTTCGCGCTGACCCGGGACTACGTGACCGACCGCGATGCGGCTCGGCGTCCGGTGTGGACCATCGAAGCCGTCGACGCGCCACAGCGTCGCCACGACGACAGCGCCGACATGACCCGCCGACTGCGCGCGGCCCGCACCTGGCTGCACGAGCAACTCTCGTTCCTGCCCACGAAAGTGGAGCCCCCCAACGAGATTCACGAACCGTATCCCGTGCCGAGCCAAACCTACGGCTGGGCAGCGGGTGACGCCGCATACGCGATGGGCGCCTACGAACTCGAATCCGATCAGGCACTCGTCGTCAGGGGCACGTCGCCCGAGTGCGTGTTCTGGAACCTGTGTCTGTGGAATCCCTTCCTGCACACCTACGACTTCACCGACGAGCGCGTCACCATCAACGGCGCCGAGGTCACGTACGAGCCCGACGGATCGTGGCAGATCGTCATCAGCGCAAGGGATCCCGGACACCCGAACTGGGTGTCCACCGCGGGCCGCGCCAAGGGACTGATCTGGTTGCGCTGGTTCCTCCCAGAAGAGACGCCTGCGCGTCCCGAGTGCCGCGTCGTCGACGTCGCCGAGGTAGCGCGTGACCACGGCTGAGCGGCCCGCGTCGATCCACCTGACCGACCTTTCCGCTCCGATCTATCCCGACGCGTCGCTGCCTATGCGCGAAGGCCTGGCCGCATACGGGACGACCCTGGTACTGACACCAGAAGCGTTGCTGCAGTCGGCAATCGACCGCACCGGACTCGACGACTGGGGCGACCCGACGTTTCGCGAGCGGCTCGACGTCCTGTGCGGCGCACTGACTCGGCAAGCCAATCTGTCCGACGTCGGCACCGCGATGTTGTTCGAGCAGCTGGTGGGCAACCTCGTCAACCGACTCCGGCTGGAGGCACTCGTCGCGGCCCATCCCGAGATCGAGGACGTCACCATCGACCGCCCGATCATCATCTGCGGGCTCCCCCGCACGGGCACGACGCACCTGCACAACCTCATCGCCGCCGACCCCGCGATCCGATACCTGCCCTACTGGGAGAGCCTCGAGCCGTTCCCCGCACTCGGCGAGGACGACCCCGCGCCGCGCCGGGACCGGTGCGCGGCCGGCCTGGACATCATCGAAGCATCGATGCCCGAGTTCAAGCGGATGCACGAGATGACGGTCGACCACGCGCACGAGGAGATCCAACTACTGGCCAACGACATCTCCGGAATGCTCTTCGAAACCCAATATCAGGTACCGGATTTCGCGGCGCACTATAAGTCCCACGATCAGACGCCGTCGTACGCCTACCTCAAACGCTCGCTGCAGGCGATGCAGTGGCTTCGCGGTGGCACGCGGTGGGTGCTGAAGTCGCCGCAACACCTCGAGCAATTCCCGGTTCTCTTCAAGACCTTCCCCGACGCCACCTTCGTCGTGACGCATCGGGATCCGGTCGAGGTCACACAATCGATGGCGACCATGATCAGTTACGCGTCCCGAATGGCATGCGACCGGCCCGATCCCGCGAAGATCAGCCGCTACTGGCTCGACCGGGCCGACGACCTGCTCAACGGTTGTCTCCGGGATCGCTCGATGTTGCCCGCGGCGCAGTCCATCGACGTGAAGTTCGACGACTTCATGGCCGACGAGGAGGGTACCGTCGCTGCGATCTACGCGCTCGCCAATCAGCCGTACGACCAGCCCGCGCAGGCTGCGATGTCGCAGTTTCGCACCAAGCATCCGCGCGGCCGCCACGGCGGAGTCCGGTACGCGCCCAAGGACCTTGGCCTCGACACCGACGAGGTCGCCGCGAGGCTCCGCGGTTACCGGGAGCGATTCGTCAGCTGAACGTGACGACGACCTTGTCGGCGGCTCCGGGTGTGGACGCGAGCTGCAGCGCCACGTCGACGTCGGCGAACGGAATCGTGTGGCTGACGATGAGCGCGTACTTCTCCCAGTTGGCGACGAGATCCTTTGTCACCTCGAAGATCTCGGCGGGATAACCCATCGACCCGACGATGGTGAGCTCGCTGGACATCACGTTGACGAGTTCGATGGGCACCGGCTCCTTGTGGACCCCGACGATGCCGAGAATGGCGCCATTCTTGGCGACGGCCAGCGCGGTGTCGACGACAGCCTTGGCGCCCGCGGCATCGAGGTAGACGTCCGAGCCTGCCCTGCCACCGAACATGGCGTCGCCTTCGCCGTGCAGTTCGATGAGCCGCGCAAGCACGTCCTCCTCCGCGGAATTGATGACGGCGTCGGCACCGATCTCGAGCGCCTTGCTCAGGCGTGCGGGAAGGAGGTCGACGACCACGACATGGCCTGCCCCGAGCGACTTGAACGCCAGCACCGCACCGAGTCCGATGGGCCCCGCGCCGAACACCACCACCTTGTCCCCGGGGTTCGGGCGACAACGGTTGGCGCCGTGGCGGGCCACCGCCATGGGTTCGTTCAACGCGGCCACTTCGAAGGGAATGTGGTCTGGGATCACCTCGAGGCTGACGCCACGCACAGCGTCTTCAACAAGCAGGAAGTCGGCGAGTGCGCCTGCGGCCCCGCCATTTCCGATGATTCCGCTTGGCGCGGCCATCGGATTGACGACGACGTGGTCGCCAACCACGATGCCGGTGACTTCGGCGCCGACGTCGACGACCTCGCCCGCGGGTTCGTGACCCAATGGGGTGCACCCTTGTCGTGGTGGGATGCCGCCGATCGTGATGTAGAACGCGTCGGATCCGCAGATGCCACACGCTCGCATCCGGACCAGCACGTCGGTAGGGCCGACCTCGGGTTGCGCGGCGTCGACGACCTCGACCTTGCCTGGCCCAGTCACCATGGACACCTTCATCGGGCTAGCCTCGCAGACACACGGTTCGCCGCTTCCTGGGCCAGCTGCACGCGCGACGTCACTTCCAATTTGTTGTAGACGTGCCGCAGATGGGATTGCACCGTGCGCGGTGAGATGAAGAGTCGGCTCGCGATGTCCTTGTTGGGCAGGCCTTCTCCGACGAGGCGGACAACGTCGAGCTCGGTTGGGGTGAGCGAATCCCAGCCGCTCGAGGGCCGCTTGCGCTCGCCGCGGCCCCGTTGTGCGTAGGCGATTGCTTCGTCGGTCGACAACGCGGTGCCCTCGGCGAAGGCGGCGTCGAAGTCGATGTCGCCGAGCTCACTACGAATAGAGGTAAACAGCGCCTCGAATTCGCCATCGAACGCCTTCAGGCGGACCGCTCCCATCTTTCGGCGCAATGTGTCCGCCGCGCCAATGAGTCGTGCAGCTTCGCGGTGACTATCGGTCTCGCTAGCCAGATATGCGAGGCATTCAAAGGCATCCGGGACATGTAAGAGGGCATCGCTCTTGGCGGCAGCAACGAGCGCCTCATGCAGGTCGTCTTCTGCTGCTCGGGAATCGCCACATGCGATTTTGACTCGTGCCCGGACGGATAGACCGACGGCGATCCAGCAGCCTCTCGCCGTGGACATGGCAATGTCGACGACGCGACTTGCCGTCGCGAGTTCACCGGCGGCCAGCGCCGCATAGACCACCCAGTAGGCGTTCACAGAGTTGTAGAGGTGCGTGATGGTTGGCATCGCGAGTTGGCAGGCCGCCCAGGCGGCGGCGATGTCACCGCGGGCTAGGTGCGCCAGGACGAAGTTGGGATAGCAGGCGTACTCGAAGTAGGCGCCGATCTCAGGCGCCCCGTCCTGGGCCGCGGAAATCGCGAGCAGCGCACCCTCGGCGTCTCCCTGGAACGACAGGGCGATCGCTTCTGACATCAGCCCAGTCATTTCGGACAGGAGATCGTGGGTGGCTCTGGCCTCTATCGTGACGGTTCGCGCCTGGGCGACAGTACCGGGTACGTCACCAAGGACGAGCAGTGCGCCCGAGATGTAAATCCCGCATTGATGCGCTGTCACATGGTCGCCGATTCGTTGCGCGAGTTCCCGTCCTTCGTTCGCCGACAAGACGCCGTGCAGGTCGCCTGAAACGAAGAGCGCCCTGTACGACTGCCGCTCGAGTATCTGGCTCAGCCGCCACCAATCTCCCAGGTCACGCGCAAGCTGAGCCGCCTCGGCGAAATACGGCTCTGCCCCGTCGACTTCGTAGAGCGCGACGCAGCCACGTGCTACGAGCGCCCGAATCAGCAGTGCATGGTCGTCGATTTGGCGGGCGATTTCCAAGGCTGCTTGTATTTCTTCCACGTCTGGGGTGTCCAACGAGCCGTACCAGGAGTCGAGCAGTGCCCTATCCGCCAGGGCCCTCACGCGTGCAGCACCTTCGTCTGCGTCGTCCGTCGCACGGTCGGAGAGGGCGGAGTCGATCCAGGCCAACCCTTCGCGAATGCGGCCTTGCCGGAGCCACACCGATTGCAAGAATGCGGCAAGCTCCAGCGCCTTTGTGGTTTCGCTGTTTTCGCGGCTCCAGACAAACGCTGCCCGGAGGTTGTCCATTTCACGCAACGCCTGCGATATGCGCCGTTCATGGCCGCTGGTCGCAGGAGCGTCCAACCCCGCTACCATTGACCAGAAATGGTCGCGATGCCGTGCACGGACGGCGTCGGATTCGCCTGACTCGCCGAGCTTCTCCTGGGCGTACTGACGCACCGTCTCTAGGAGCCGGTATCGGGTTCGGCCGCTTGAGTTTTCGGCGACGACGAGCGACTTGTCGACAAGCAGGCTGAGCTGATCGAGAACCTGGAAGCGCTCCACTTCGGTGGCACCGGCAACGGCTTGCGCAGCATCGAGGTCGAACCCGCCCATGAACGCGGCCAAGCGGCGGAACAGGATTCGCTCGGGTTCAGTGAGGAGCGCGTGCGACCAGTCCACCGAGGCGCGTAGTGTCTGCTGGCGGCGCACCGCCGTCCGGGCGCCGCCGGTGAGAAGCTTGAACCGGTCGTGCAGGCTGTCGACGATCTCGTCGAGAGTTAGCGCCCGCACTCGCGCCGCCGCGAGCTCGATCGCCAGCGGCATACCGTCGAGCCGGCGACAGATCTCGGTGACCGTTTCTGCGTTGTAATCGGTGACTGCGAAGTCCGGCCGGGCCCGTCGGGCGCGGTCGGTGAACAGCTCGACGGCCTCGTCGGTCAGAGACAGCGATGGCACCTGCCAGTTCACCTCGCCCGCGACGATCAGAGGTTCGCGGCTCGTCGCCAGAATCGTCACCCGCGAGCAGCCGGCCAGAACATCGTTGACCAGCGCTGCGCTCGCCTCCAACAGATGCTCGCAGTTGTCCAACACCAACAGCAGCCGACGGTCGCCGACTGAGCGCAGAAGCGTCTCCGTGATCGAGCGGCCGGGTTGGTCCGGCAGTCGGAGCGCCCGAGCCACCGTGAGCGGCACCAGGTCTGGATGGGTAATCGGTGCCAGATCGGCGTAGCAGACGCCATCTGGGAACTGATTGCCCATCTGGCCTGCGATCTCGATCGCCAGCCGGGTCTTGCCTGCCCCGCCTGCGCCCGTCAACGTCACGAGCCGGTCGTCGGTGAGGGATCGGCTGATTTCCGTGATCTGTGTGACGCGGCCGACGAAGCTCGTCAATTGAGCCGGGAGATTATGAGCAGCAACGGCATCCGTTGTCCGCAGCGGCGGGAAGTCGTTGCGCAGATCGGGATGGCACAACTGGGAAACCCGAACGGGGCGCGGGAGACCACGCAGTCCGTGGCGGCCCAGATCGGTCAACCACGCGTCGTCGGGGAGTTGGTCTTCGACCATTTCCTCCGTTGCGGCCGAGATGACGGTCTGGCCGCCGTGCGCCAGGTCGCGTAGCCGGGCGGTCTTGTTGATCGTCGTGCCCGCGTAGTTGCCCTCGTCGCGCAACTGCACGTCGCCCGTGTGCACACCAATGCGAAGTTTGACCGGCGCGAGATCCGCCCGCTGCAACTCGAGCGCACACCTCACGGCGTCGCCGGCGCGCGCGAATGCTGCTACGAAGCTGTCGCCCTCGCCCTGCTCGACTGGGCGCACGCCGTCGTGCTCCGCGACGAGCCTTGAGGCGGTCTGATTCATGCGTACGATCGCGGCCGTCATCGCCTCCGGCTGGCTCCCCCAGAGCTGAGTTGAACTCTCGACGTCGGCAAGCAGCAGCGTCACCGTGCCGGTCGGCAGCAGCTCAGCCATGTCAACGTCGCTCCACTCAGTCGCGCTCATGCTAGCCAGCATCAGGCTCCGACCATCGCCAAAACATCCGCCCTAAGGCGCAATTGCATCGCTGCGCGTGCCCTATGACAGCAATGCATCAATAATGTTGATGCTATGCTGTCATCCGTGCGGACCACGGTGACCCTCGATGACGACACACTGGCTCTGGTTCACCGCCTCATGAAGGAGCGTGGAGTGTCCTTCAAGCAAGCCCTCAATGATGCGATCCGCGACGGTGCGCGACATAGACCGGCCCGTCCGGCGTTCGTGACGAGAGCTGCCGATCTCGGTGTGCCCACTGTGAACCTTGACCGGGCCCTGCAGGTCGCCGCTGAGCTCGAGGACGAGGAATTGATCCGCCGTCAGCGCCGAGGCGCATGAGGGTCGTCGACGCCAACGTATTGCTCTATGCGGTCAATTCGGCCAGCGAGCACCACACTGCGTGCAAGCGCTGGCTCGATGGTGCCCTGTCTGGCGCCGACACGGTCGGCCTCGCCTGGGTACCGTTGTTGGCATTCGTCCGCCTTACCACCAAGCATGGATTGTTCCCGATGCCACTTGCGCCGGGCGAAGCGATGCAGCAGGTCAGTGACTGGTGTAGTGCGCCTGGGTCGGTAGTGGTCGGTCCTACGCCACGCCACGCCGACGTTCTTTCGGGCTTGCTGGCCCGAGTCGGGACCGGAGGAAATCTCGTCAACGACGCGCACCTGGCGGCCTTGGCAGTGGAGCACAGAGCCGGAATCGTCAGCTATGACAGCGATTTCAACCGCTTCGACGGGATCCGTTGGGACACCCCCGACGCGCTGCTTTCCTGAGGGTCGCCCAGTTACGCCCCCTGCGCACCAGATCTACGCCCCGCGGCGCATGGTCTCGTGCTCGCCGCGCCGGATAGTCGATGAGTACCAACCCGACGAGGAGGCCAACGTGACTTCAACTCTGCGCACCAACGAAGCCGCCCAGCGAGTGAGGAACGTCTGCGCGATGCTCGGCGTACCGCGCGAGGACTGGAGCCTGTTCGCCCGGTGGGCCGACGACCTGAGCGACGAAAGGACCCGGGATGCGTTGTACGCGTATGTCGACGTCATGGTCGCGCAACGGTGCTGGCGCCCGACCGACGACCTGCTCTCGAGGCTCATCGCGGACGGAGTCAACGGCGAGGAGTTGACCGCCGACGAGCTCCGCCTGGTCGTCGGCACGCTGTTGACGTCGAAGCCGCACCCGTAGAGAACGGTCATAGACTCCAGATGTGCGCGACGTGCTCCACGAACTGATGTCGGTCTGGCGCGCCGGCGGAACTGCCGGCGTTGCAACCGTCGTGCGCACGATGCGCTCCGCACCGCGGCAGGCCGGAGCCGCCATGGTGGTCGCCCCGGACGGGACCGTGGCCGGATCGGTCTCGGGCGGCTGCGTCGAGGCCGCCGTGTATGAACTCGCCACCGAGGTGGTGCGGACCGGTCACCCGCAACTGCAGCGATACGGCATCACCGACGACGATGCGTTCGCCGTCGGGCTCACCTGCGGCGGGATCATCGACATCTTCGCAGAACCCTTGTCGCAAAACACCTTTCCGCAACTCGGCACGGTGGCCGACGACATCGCGGCGCATCGGCCAACCGCAGTGGCCACCGTCATCGCACATCCCGAACCCGAGTGGATCGGGCGACGGTTGGTGGTCGGCGAGACCTTGGTCGAGGGTTCGCTCGGCTCGGCACGATCGGACGACGCGGTCGCCGACGACGCGCGCGGGCTGCTCGCCGCCGGACGCACGGCCGTGCTCACCTACGGCCCGGACGGACAGCGCCAGGGCACCGGCATGGAGGTTTTCGTTGCGAGCCATGCGCCTCGCCCCCGCATGATCGTGTTCGGCGCAATCGACTTCGCCGCGGCGCTCACACGTCAGGCGGCGTTCCTCGGATATCGGGTGACGGTCTGCGACGCCCGGGCGGTCTTCGCCACGCCCGCCCGCTTCCCTGCCGCCGACGAGGTCGTCGTCGACTGGCCGCACCGCTACCTCTCGGCCCAGCACGCGGACGGCGCCATCGACTCCCGGACCGCCATCTGCCTACTCACCCACGACCCGAAGTTCGACGTCCCATTGCTTGAGGTGGCACTGCGGCTGCCGCAGGTCGGCTACATCGGTGCGATGGGTTCCCGCGCGACGCACGACGACCGGCTCGACCGGTTGCGCGCACTCGGCCTCACGGAGGCTGAGCTCAGCCGGCTCGCCAGCCCCATCGGGCTCGACCTCGGAGCCCGCACCCCGGAGGAGACGGCTGTGTCCATCGCTGCGGAGATCATCGCGCGCCGGTGGGGTGGTGGTGGGCGGCCGCTGGCCGACGTCGACGGGCGGATTCACCACGACGTGGCCGAGCATGCAGGCGTTACCACCGGTGACGTGCGGTAACGCCACTCTCGCTTTTTGGCACGGGGCTTCTCTGTGTACGATAACGAGGCTTCGTCACGGACGTGACGACCATCACTTACACGCGAAAGTGATCGAGGGGAGCTACGCCAGGTGACAACTGCCACCCCGCCCACCCAGGACACCGTCGCCACCCGCTACGCGGGCACCCGGGTCCCGCGGGTCGAGGACACTCGCCTGCTGACCGGCAAGGGCACCTTCGTCGACGACGTCACACGGCCCGGGATGTTGCACGCATGCTTCGTGCGCAGTCCGTTCGCCCGCGCGACGATCAACGGCATCGATACGACGGCGGCACTCGCGCTGCCCGGCGTGCAGGCCGTGTTCGTCGCCGAAGACCTCAACCCCGACGTCAAGGAGGCCTGGCACGCCGTCGCGGGCAAGGACATCCCCGACACTCCCCGCCCGCCACTGGCCGAGGGCGAGGTCAAGTTCGTCGGCGACCCGGTAGCCCTGGTCATCGCCGAGAGCCGGTATCTCGCCGAGGACGCCGTCGACCTCGTCGACGTCGACTACGAACCGCTGCCCGCCATCGCCGACTTCCGCAAGGCCCAGAACGCAGACGTCGTCGTGCACGCCGCCTACCCCGACAACGTCGCGGGCGGAATGGGCGGCGCCCCGCCCGACGAAGAGGTCTTCGCGAACGCCGCGCACGTGGTGTCCGAGCACATCTACCAACAGATGCACGTCCCGGTCCCGATGGAAACGCGCGGCATGGTCGTCGAATGGGCGGCCACCACAGAGGAGCTCACCGTTTGGGCGTCCACCCAGACGCCTCACGAGTTGCGTGCGTTCGCGGCCCGGCTGCTGGGAATCCCCGCACAAGGCGTCCGAGTCATCATGCGCGACACCGGCGGTGCGTTCGGCCAGAAAGTCGTACCGCTGCGCGAGGACATGTGCATTCTGCTGGCCGCGCGCAAGGTGCCGTCCGCACTGAAGTGGATCGAGGACCGGCGCGAGAACCTGATGTCTGCCGGGCAGTCTCGGCACGTCGACGGCACCGTTCGGATGGCGTTCGACGAAGACGGCAAGATACTGGCCGCGGACATCGACTTCGTGCAGGACATCGGGTCCTATCCGACGCCCTACCCCGTGCTCACCACCGCCGCCATCGGCATGTTCTTTCCCGGGCCCTACCGCGTGCCCAAGGCGAGTTTCAACTACAAGACGGTTTTCTCCAACACTCCAGGCCTGCACGCCTACCGCGGACCGTGGCAGTACGAAACCCTCACGCGCGAAATACTTCTCGACTGTGCGGCCCGCAAGATGGGCATGGATCCCGTCGAGCTTCGTCGAATCAACATCCTGCGCGGCGACGAGATGCCTTATTTCAATCCCAACGGCATGCCGTATGACAACTGCGCCCCGGCCGACACGTTCGAGCAGGCAGTGAAGATCCTCGACCACGAGGGCTTCCGCAAGGAGCAGGCTGACGCGCTCGCCGAGGGTCGCTACCTCGGCCTCGGCTTCTCCGCCTACATCGAGCCGACCGGCGCCGCGACGGGCCACCTCGCGACCGAGGGCGCCACCATGCGGATGGAGCCGACGGGCAAGATCAACGTCTACGTCAACGGCGGTTCGTGTGGCAACAGCATCGAGACCACGGTCGTGCAGCTCACCGCTGATGCCTTGGGCGCCAACATCGAAGACATTTCCACCATCCAGGGCGACACTGCGGTTACGCCGTACGGCGCGGGTACGCAGGGCAGCCGTAGTGCACCCATGACGGCGGGCGCGGTCAACGAGGCGGGGGCCATCCTGCGCAAGCAGATCGTCGCGATGGCCGCAAACCGACTGGGCGTCGAGGAATCCGACATCGAGCTCGCGGATTCGCGGGCCAGCGTCCGCGACGATCCGGAGAAGAGCGTGAGTTTCGCCGACATCGCCTACCGGTCCTACTACGAGCCGGCGCAGCTGGGTGGCATCTCGCCAACGCTGGAGGCGACGGCACGGTTCAACTCACAGGCGATGATCCACTGGGCCAACGCAACTCACGCATGCACGTGCGAGGTCGACATCGACACCGGACACGTCAAGCTGACCCGCTACATCGTCAGTGAGGACGTCGGGCCCATGATCAACCCGAACGTCGTGGAAGGTCAGGTCGCGGGCGGCACCGTGCAGGGCATTGGCGGTGCACTGCTGGAGCAACTCGCATACGACGACGCGGGGAATCCGGTGGCGTCGACGTTCGTCGACTACTTGCTGCCGACCGCCACCGAGGTCCCGCCGATCGAGTTCGGGCACGTCGAGATTCCGGGTCCTGGCATCGGCGGCTACAAGGGCGCGGGCGAGGGCGGTGCCATCGGATCTCCGCCCGCGGTCATCAACGCCATCAACGACGCGCTGGCCCCGCTCGGCGTGACCATCACCCGACTGCCTGCCAGTCCCGCCACGATCGTGGAACTACTCGAAGCATGCGAAGGAAAGGACCACTAGGCGTGGAACTCAACAACGAATTCCGGGTCGCGGTGCCCGCCGCCAAGACCTGGGAGGTGCTTACCGACGTCGAGCGCGTCGCCCCCTGCCTGCCTGGCGCCACCCTGCTGTCCGTCGACGGCGACGAATTCACCGGTGCGGTGAAGGTCAAGGTGGGCCCGATCACCGTGTCCTACAAGGGCGTTGCGTCGTTTCAAGAGAAGGACGCCGCCGCGCAGCGGGTCGTGCTCAAGGCCGAGGGCAAGGAGACCCGGGGCAATGGCACCGCCGCGGCCCTGGTGACCGCGCAGCTCAAGGACGAGGGCGACTCGACCAATGTCGTCATCACCACGGACCTCGCGATCTCGGGAAAGGCCGCACAGTTCGGCCGAGGGGTGCTCGCCGATGTCTCCGGCAACCTGATCGCGCAGTTCGCCAGAAGCCTCGAAGCCGAACTCCTCGGCGGTTCGACACCCACCGCGACGCCCTCCGAGAACGGCTCCGCCGCACCACGGCTCGCCGCCGTTCCGCAGGCCGACGCGGGTGACTCCGTCGATCTGCTCAAGGTTGTCGCGCTGCCGGTCGCCAAGCGGTTCGGGCCGGTGTTGGCCGCGGCCGCGGCCGCGGGTGTCGTCGGCTTCCTGCTCGGCCGCCGCCGAAATCGTCGCGCCGCCAGCCCGGGCACGCTGCTGGCCGAGGACCTGCAGGCCGCACTCGCCCGGCTGCTGTCGTGAAGGCCGCCCCATTCGCCTACCACCGCCCCGACACGGTCGCGGATGCGGTGGGGCTGCTGGGCGAGTACGGCGACGACGCGAAGATCCTCGCGGGCGGGCAGAGCCTGGTGCCAATGCTGGCGATGCGCCTGACGCATTTCGAGAACCTCGTCGACATCTCCCGCGTCGACGAGTTGAAGAACATCGACCTGCGTCACGACGACCACGGCCCTCAGGTGTGGATCGGCGCGGCCACGCCTCACGCTCTCGTTGGGATGGATGATGAAGTGGCCGAGTCGGTTCCGCTGCTCACGCTGTCGACACCGCACATCGGGCACTTCCAGATCCGTACCCGCGGGACGCTCGGCGGTGCCATCGCGCACGCCGATCCGGCCGCGGAATACGCCGCCGTCGCGCTCGCGCTCGACGCGCGGATCGAGGCGGCATCCCCGCGGGGGCGCAGGCAGATCCCAGCCGCCGAGTTCTTCACGGGACTGTGGGAGACCTCGTTGGCCCCCGACGAGATCCTCACCGCGGTCGGGTTCCCCGTGTGGTCGGGTCGATGTGGTTTCTCGGTGCAGGAGTTCGCCCGGCGTCACGGCGATTTCGCAATCGCAGGCGCGACGGTGGCCGTCGAACTCGACGACGAGGACCGCGTCACCCGTTGCGGGATCGGATTGCTCGGCCTTGGATCGACGCCGAAGCGGGGCACCCCGGCCGAGGACGCGATCACGGGCCGACCGGTCACCGACATCACCGCCGAGGAGCTCGGCCGGCTGGCGATGTCGGGGCTCGAAGACGTTCCCGCCGATCTACAGGGCTCGGCGTCCTACCGCACCCGGGTCGGCGCCACCATGGTCGCACGGGCCTGGGCCGAGGCAATCACGGAGGCGCTCAATGCATGAACTGCCGGTTGGGGTTTCGGTCAACGGCCGTCATTACCAAGCCAATGTCGAACCACGCCTGACGCTCGCAGACTTCCTGCGGGAGAAGTGCGGACTGACGGGCACCCATCTGGGTTGCGAACACGGCGCGTGCGGCGCCTGCACCGTGCTGCTGGACGGCCAGGCCGTGCGCGCCTGCCTGATCTTCGCCGTGCAGGTCGACGGGCAGGAGGTGACCACCGTCGAGGGACTCGCGTCGAGCGACGGCGTGCTGTCGCCCGTGCAGGCAGCCATGCGGGAGTGCCACGGACTGCAGTGCGGGTTCTGCACCCCGGGTTTCGTCACGTCTATCACCGCGTTGCTGCGTGAGAACCCACAGCCCACCGACGAGGAGATCCGTGAAGGGCTATCGGGCAACTTCTGTCGTTGCACGGGTTATCAGGGCATCGTGAACGCAGTTCACCAAGCTGCTCAGTCACAGGCGTAACACCAGGCGGCCGGCGACCGATAGTCAGCGTGACATTTTTCGCTGACATACTGTGAACGACGGTTTGCTCGTGATTTAGGGGACGGAATGGGAATGAAGCACCTCGTGGCGGCGGCGATCGTGGCCGTCGGAAGCACTACGGCACTCGCGGCGCCCGCGTTCGCCGACCCCGACACCGCCGGCTCCAAGGTCGACCAATCGTTCACCAAGGCCATTTCCAACAGCGGGCTCAGCATTGCGCCCAAAGACGCGATTGCGCTTGCCCATTCGACGTGTGACTTGGTGGAGCGTGGCGGCACCGTCAACGACGCCTTGCGTCACCTCAAGGACGCAACCGGATGGACGTCGATGGACGACTTCAGGACATTCGGCAGCCTCGCCGCGCGCGCGTACTGCCCCAACGCGATACCCCAGTAGCCGTCAACTCGAGCCGATTCTGGTCCGGCGTCAGCTCATGCCAGCGGATTCACCACGCCCCGAAGGCCATCCGCGCCGAAGAGCGGCTCGAGCATCGCAGAGAAGTCAGGCCCGCGGCGAAGACACATTCCGCCGTCGACGTTGATGACCTGGCCCGTGAGGTAACTCGACGCATCGCTGAGTAGGAAGACCGCGGTGTTCGCGATGTCCTCGACCTCACCCGGCCGCGGCAGCGGGGTACAGCTCGCGTAGTCGCCACTGATGTCGGGCGACTCGAAGATCGCTGCCACGAGCTCCGTTCGGATGAGCCCGGGCCGAATGCTGTTCACCCGCACCCACGACGCGCCGAGTTCGTCGGCGGCGAGCATCATGAGGTGATCGAGGGCGGACTTGCTCACGCCGTAGGCCCCGAACCAGCGGTGCGTGTTGCTCGATGCGATCGACGAGATGCCGACGAAGGATCCGCCGCCGCCGCGGACCAGCTCGCGTGCGGCGTGCTTGAGCACGTACATGCTGCCGTTGACATTGAGATCGACGCTGCGCCGCCACGCCTCGGAGTCCAGCTGAGTGATCGGCCCGATGGTCTCCGACCCGCCTGCGCAGTGCACGACGCCGTGCAACCTCCCGTGCCACGCGGTCGCGGCATCCACGGCGCGCGTGACCTCGTCCTCATTGGTCACGTCCGCGGGTTCGTAACGTGCCGAGCCGTCAGCCTGACCGGCCTGCTCGTTGATCTCGTCGGCTGCGGCCGCCAACCGGTCGGCATTGCGGCCGACGAGCATCGCATTACCGCCGGCGGCGACCACGGCGGTGGCCACACCCTTACCGATCCCGCTGCCACCGCCTGTGACGATGATCGTTCTATCCGCCAACGAAAGCTGCACCGCTGTCCTCCGAGTCGATTAGTAGAGAAGCACGAACTGGAACATGTTCTAGTCATCGAACCATGCGACGCTGCGCGGTCGGTAGGAGTGCGGCCTCGGGAGCTCGCCAGCAACGCCACAGCCCGCATACAGAGAGTTCTCAGAAATGGCACGACCGCACCAATTTTCGGCCCGATCGACCGATCAAATGGGCGCGCCGAGCGTATTCTGAGGGGAGAAGCGAACATGCGAAATCGACGCGCACATCTACCGAGAGCGTGACATGGCGAACCTAGACAATTGCGCTCCTTGGGTACGCGCCGAGCGCCGAGTGCGACGCCTCATCCTCGGTGGCGGATTCGCAGTCGCGATCGCCGCCACCCCCGCGATCGCCATCCTTGCCGTCCCATCCGATCCCGCGCCATCCGTCGCGGCGTGCCCCAACGGCGAGGTCGAGGACACCTTCACCACCGTGTGCACTCCAGAACTGGTTCCGAATTCACCGGAGTTCAGCTCCACGTCGCCGGGCGGACTGCCCGCCGTCGACGGCATCCCGTGCACCGGAGGCAACTCGGGTCAGTGCATCGGGCTGGGCGAGGAGCAACAGGCTCAGGGACCGCAACCCGTCCCGCGTTCCGTCATCAGCTCGAGCCCGTAGCCACGTTCCGTCGGCCAGTCGGTGGCGAACGGTGTCGCGACTCGGCGCGACGCCTTGTCAGGGAACTGGTGGAACTCGTGCAGATTTCCTGCAGCTTCCATACACTTCTCCCGAACACACGTTTCATTTACGACAGAAAGCGTGACGATGGCGACCGAAGAAACTTCTGCACCTCGCGTGCGCGGCGAGATCTCAGTACGACGACTCGTTCTCGCCGGCGGATTCGCGCTCGCCGTCGCGGCAGCGCCGGCAGTCGCCGCTGCGATCACGACGCCCTCGGCCGGTCCCGCATCACACGTCGCGGCGTGCCCCACCGGTGAAGAGGAAGACATCTTCACAGGCATCTGCGTTCCGCATACCGTGCCCAACTCGCCGACGATCAACACCCCGCTCGGCAACCCCGACATCCCCGAGGTCGGCGACATCCCCTGCACCGGCCGCAACTCGGGCCAGTGCATCGGCCTGCAGGAGGATGCACCGGCCTACGTGCCGCCCACCTCCAGCGTGGGCAGCGACCCGACCATCCACGGAATGGAGTAGTCGGACGGAACCACACTCCGGACGACTCGACGAGTCGCCTAGAGTTGAGTCATGGCAGCCAAGACTGATCACGCCGAGATCGACGACGTCGAACCCGTGGCCGACGACACCGCGAGCCAGGCCCGGCGCGTTGTAGCCGCTTACGCCGTTGACGCCGACGAATGCCGGATATTCCTGTCCATGCTCGGCATCGGGCCCGCGAAACTCGACGCGTAGTGACGCCTGGAGGCGGCAAGGACGCCGACTCCGGGACCTCCGACTTCGTCGTGGTGGCCAATCGGCTACCCATCGACGTCGAGCGCCGGCCGGACGGCACCACGGCGTGGAAGCGTAGCCCGGGCGGCCTCGTCACCGCGCTAGAACCGCTGTTGCGTCGCCAGCGCGGGGCATGGATCGGTTGGCCGGGCATCACGGACGGCGACGAGGATCCCATCGTCGACGACGACCTACACATGCAGCCGGTCCGGCTGTCCGCAGACGACGTCGCCAACTATTACGAGGGATTCTCGAACGCCACCCTCTGGCCGCTGTATCACGACGTCATCGTCAAACCCATCTACCACCGCGAGTGGTGGGACTCCTACATCGACGTCAACCGGCGCTTTGCGGAGGCCACGTCGAAGGCAGCCGCGCAGGGTGCGACGGTGTGGATTCAGGACTACCAACTACAACTGGTGCCCAAGATGCTCCGCATGTTGCGACCAGACCTGACGATCGGTTTCTTCCTGCACATACCGTTCCCGCCGATCGAACTGTTCATGCAGATGCCGTGGCGCACCGAGATCATCGAAGGTCTGCTCGGGGCCGATCTCGTCGGGTTCCACCTTCCCGGCGGTGCGCAGAACTTCCTGATCCTGGCGCGACGGCTGGTGGGCGCCAACACCTCCCGTGCGACGGTCGGCGTGCGGTCGCGCTTCGGCGAGGTTCAGGTCGGCTTCCGCACGGTGAAGGTCGGCGCCTTCCCCATCTCGATCGACTCAGCCGAAATGGACAGCAAGGCCCGCCACCGAAGCATCCGACAACGCGCCCGCGAGATCCGCGCCGAAATCGGCAACCCGCGCAAGGTGCTGCTCGGCGTCGACCGACTCGACTACACCAAGGGCATCGACGTTCGGCTGCGGGCGTTCTCCGAACTGCTCGACGAAGGTCGCGTCAACCCCGACGACACCGTTCTGGTGCAGTTGGCCACGCCCAGCCGCGAGCGCGTCGAGAGCTACATCGAGATGCGCGAGGACATCGAGCGTCAGGTCGGCCACATCAACGGTGAGTACGGCGAGGTCGGCCATCCGGTGGTGCACTACATACATCGGCCGCTACCCCGCGACGAGCTGATCGCGTTCTTCGTCGCCGCGGACGTAATGCTGGTGACGCCACTGCGCGACGGCATGAACCTGGTCGCGAAGGAGTACGTCGCCTGCCGCAGCGACCTTGGCGGGGCCTTGGTGCTCAGCGAGTTCACCGGCGCCGCAGCCGAACTCAGACAGGCCTACCTCACCAATCCGCACCACCTGAACGGCGTGAAGGATTCCATCGAGGCCGCCCTGGAACAGTCGCCCGAGGAGGGCCGGCGCCGGATGCGCGCGATGCGCCGTCAGGTGCTCGCTCACGACGTGGATCGCTGGGCCCGGTCGTTCCTGGACGTGCTGGCGTCGACGCATGGCCCCGAGCCGACTAGATCGGAGTGATGTACTTGATCTTCCATTCGCCGCGTTCCTTCTGGTAGTCCACGCGGAGTCGACTGCCGTCATAGACCGGCTGCTTGGACTGATCGGTGACGGTTCTGTTCAGGAACACCATGACGGAACCCGAGTTACGTTGTGCATCAAGCATTCCCGCCCCCACAACGTTCGCCTGGCTGACGAGTTGACGTTCGCGCGCCTGCGGAATGATGTCCTTGGCGGCGCGGTCCTTGAACTCCCGCTCGTAGTCCACGGTGAGCAGTCGGGCGGCGGCGTCGAGGCTGCGCTCGACCGTCTGATAGTCGTACCCGAAGATCAGCGGAATCTGCTCGGCGGCCAGGCTCGGCAGGGTGTCCGCAGTCCGCTTCTGCTCAGTGGTCTCGACTCGCTGCCAGTACAGGTAGCCACCGATGCCGGCCAGCGCGACGACCCCGACGGCCACGAGCACCCCGACGAAGGCCAGCAGCCTGGCCGCGCCGCGGCCCATCAGTTGCCCCCGTCCGGGTACTTCAAGTCGTAGCCCGTCATGTGACCGTTGTCGTCCTCGTGAACGATTACGCGCAGTCGGTACGGCTTCGACGGCGCGTTCACCCCGTCGAGATCGGTGACCGTCACGCGCACCGCCACGAGCACCGAGGCGTTCTTGGCAATGTCGTCGATCTTCTCCAGTGCTGCACCGTTGATCACAGCCTCGGAAGTCGCGTTGGTGTCGCGGAAGATCGCCTTGAGATTCTCGACGTTGTTGCCCTGGCTCATCATGTCGCGCAACGGTCCGCTGATACCGCCGACGAACCGGTTGACGCTTTCGTCGATGTTGTTCTGGTCGTAGCTGAACATGTTGACCACGGTCTGTGACGCGGTGTCGACGAAGCGCTGATCGCGTGCCTGCTCGGCATCCGCTGAACGCTGCGCCAGTGCGGACGCAGTTGCCACCGAACCGAGCCCGAGCGCCATGACCGCCAGGACCGCCGACGCGACGAGGACGACCCTTCCCCGATTTGGTTGGCGACGCGACGGTGGTCCGACCGGGGTGGTCGTCCGCGGCTTCGCGGTCGACGGCTTTGGGACCGTGATGCCGATCGGCGCCGGGCCGACGTCGTCGGTCGGGGGCCCGGCCGCGCGTGACGCGCGGCGGCGCGCCGTCGCCCGGGCCGGTTTGGCCGTCTCGTCGGTCGATTCGGACATGGCTTCGGTCGAGTCCGGGTCCATTACACCTTCCGTGGATCCAGCATCAGGTCCACCCACGACTCCGCGGTGGCGAGGTCATCCATCCCCGCGGCGAAGACGCCAGTCCCCCCGGCGGGGTCAACGAAGACACCCGTCCTCGAATCGTACGTCGCCGTTGTTGCGCTGGCCTGCGGCGGTACCTCGGCTGGCAGAGGCCCAGGCTCGGGCGGCGGAGGTGGCATCCGGCCGTACGGCGGCACGATCTGGTCGGGCGGCGCGTAGAACGGCAACGGCGGCGGAGGAATCCCAGGGTCGCTCGGCGGCACCGGCAGCGGGAACGGCGCGTGCGGCGCCGGCCCCGGTCCCGGCTGCACGCCCGGTGGCAGTTGCACGGACGGTGGGCCCGGGTCGTAGTCCGCACCGGGCGGGATGTACGGGAACTTGTTCGGCGGCGTGATGTTCCGCCCATCGGTGACGGGCGTGTCGTAGGGCAGCGGCGGCCCGCGCCACGGATTGCTGCCGATCGGGACGTAACCCACCGGATCGCGACAGAGCTGGACGGTCGGGGCCCGCTTGCCGGGGAACTCCTGGCACGGGTAGTTGCGCGCGCCGCGCACCACTGCCGGATCGTTCTGAGCCGTCTTGCAGTACAGATCTGTCGGCAGATCGCGCACCGTCGTGTCCGCCGGGGTCCGGATCAACGGGGGCGGGATGAAGCCGGTCGAGCACGGCGGCGGGTCACCGAGGTCGACTTTGAAGTCCAGCTTGCCGCCCTCGTCGGCCGGCAGCCCGCCACCGACGGTGATGAGCGCCGCCATCAAGGCGGGGAAGACGACAAGCGCCTGCTCCAGCGACTTGTGGTAGATCACGCCGATGCGGCCGAAGTTGGCCAGGTTGGCGGCCAGCATCGGGAACGTCGGGCGGATGCCGTCGAACGTGGTGTTCGCCGCCTGGGTCGCACCAGGCACCGTCTGCAGGACCGAGCGCAACTGAGGATCGGCGTTGGCGAGTTCGGTGGTGAAGCGGGCCAGCCCGTCCGCGGCCGACGCGATGTCGTCGCCGGCTGCGATCTGGGCGTCGAGGAAGGGCCCGGCCTGGTCGATCAGTTGCGTGGTCTGCTCGTAGTTCGAGTTGGCTTCGTCGACCAACAACCGAGACGACTGGATCAGCCGGGCGAGCTCGGGCCCGGATCCGTTGAACGCCTTGAACGTTTCGCGTAGCAGTTCCTGAAGCCGGCTGTTTCCCACACTGCTGACCAACCTGTCGGCCTGAGTGAGCAGCCCGGCGATGTCCTGTCCGACGGCGGTGTGTTCGACGCTGATCGTCGACCCGTCGCGCAGCATCGTGTTCGACGAATCCTGTGGCGGCACCAGGTCGACGTACTGCTCACCCAGCGCCGAGACGCTCTTGACCGTGGCTGTGACGTTCTCGGGTACGGGCGTGTTGGTGTTCAGTCGCATGTCGGCGACGACTCCGTCGGTGGTCAACCCCAACGACTCGACGCGGCCGATCGTCACGCCGCGGTAGGTGACGTTCGCGTTCTGGTACAGCCCGCCGCCGACGACGAAGTTGGCCTTCACGTTGTACGAACCGATGCCGAGCGCGGACGGGACGTGCAGGTAGAACGCCGAGATGGCGCCGACGCACAGCACCGTGACGATCGAGAATATCGCCAGCTGCAGTCGGGTGAGCCGGGTCAACATCTACGGCCCCTCTCCGTGCTGAGTTGCGGTGCCCGGCGGAATCGTGAACGGATCGACCGCCTGGCCGGACAGATTCGCCATGGCACCGGTCAGGAAGTCCGGTGGATTCACGACCTCGTCGAGGTGCTTCATGTTTGGGTCCAGCCCCAGCGAGGTGGGAAACACCGTCTCGCCCGTGCGCCGCACCGTCAGGTCGAACGTGACGAACACGTTGAGATAGTCGCCACGCACGGCGTTGCGCAAGTACTTGTAGTGGAACGGGAACGTCGGGAGCAACTCCAGGTCCGAGATGAAGTCATCGACGTCGTCGTTGAGCGCCTTGATGACCGGATAGAAGTCCTTCAAGTCGGCGGCGAAGTCGGCCTTGGTCTCCGACAGCACGTGAGACGCGATCACGGCGAACTTCCGTAGGGCGGTGAAGGCGTCCACGATGTTGGACCGGTTGTCGTTGAGCACCTTCAGCGCGCCGGGCAACGAGTCGAGTGCGCGTCCGAGGCCGTCCTTGCTTCGCGCGAGGATGCCGGCGAAGCGGTTCAGCCCGTCGGCGGCCGCGATGATGTCCGCCGTCTGTTGTTCCAGCGAGTTGGTCAGTTCCGCCAGCCGCGGGATGAGCTGGGCGAAGCTGCCTGCCCGGCCCGCGACCGCTGCGTACGTTTCGTCGGTGATGTCTTGCAGTGCACCGAGATTGCCCTTGTTGACCACCACGCCGAGCGAGGACAACACCTCTTCGGTGGTCGGGTACCGCCCCGTCCGGTCCAACGGGATGTTGGAGCCCTCCTTCAAACTGCCCTGCCGCGCCTGGTCGACGGGGCGTACGAGTTCGACGTGCTGAGAGCCAAGCAGTGACGTCTGCGCGACCGTCGCGGTGGAGTTCTCCGGCAGGTCGACGTCGGAGTCCAGCGACAGCTTCACCGCGGCGAAGAACGTGCCGTCGGAACGCTGCACCGCGTCGATGCCCGAGACGCTACCGACGGTGACGTCGTCGACCATCACCGGCGAGTTCTGCGGCAACGTCGCGACGTCGGGCAGTTCTACGGTGATGGTGTACGAGCCACTGCCGTGGCCCGCGGTGCCAGGCATGTCCAGCGAGTTCAGCCCGCCGAACGAGCAGCCGGCCAACAGCACCGCACCCGAGCCGAGCGCCACTGCGTTGCGGCCGGACCGCAACGCCTTGCCCCGCAACGTGTTACGCACTATCCACCCCCGTGCTCGGCTGGTGGCGGCGCACCTGGGGGCGGCCCTGGAAGCGGGCCCGCGGGCGAGACCTGACCCACCACGGCAGGCGGGGGCAGGATGAGGTCGGACAGGTTGCCGTCCGGTGACGGAGTCGGCGGTGTCACGCCGGGCGCGGGCTGCCACTGCAGGTACGGCACCGGAGTCTGGGCCTTGGCCTCGGTCTCCGGGGTGTCGTAGATGATCTGACCCTTGTAGGCGGTGATGCTGTTGACCGGGTGGAACAGCACCGGCGGGTAGTTCATGGCAATGCGTTTGAACACCGGGCCCATCCGCTGTCGGCAGATCTCGGCGCGCTTGTAGTTGTCGGGTGAGGCGCCGACGTCGAACGTGCCGCCGCAGATGAATTGAACCGGGTTGCCGAAGTTGGGCAGCGACAACAGGCCGCCGACCGTGCCTTGCGCCGGGTTGTAGATGTTGTAGAAGTTCACCAGCCCGTTGGGCGTGATGTGCAGGACCTGCTCGATGTCGTCACTGTGCTCGTTGAGCAGCGACGTGAAGTCGGTGAGCTTGCCGATCTGGGCGACGAGGGCCTCGTTGTTCTCGTCGAGGAAGCCCCGCACGTCGCCGAGTGCCTGGTTCAGCGTGCCCAGAGTGGCGTCGAGGTCAGCCGAGCTGTCGGCCAGCACCTGCGACACGGACGCGACGTGGTTGGCGAACTGCACGATCTGCTCGTTGCTGTTCGACAGCGCATTGACGAGTACCTGGAGGTTGCGCACGGTGCCGAATAGGTCGGTGCGCGAATCCCCCAGGCGCCCAGCTGTTTGCGAGAGTTCGCGAAGCGCATTGCGGAACGAGTCGCCGTTGCCGTCGAAGGTGTCGGCGGCCTGGTTCACGAACTCGCTGAGGGGGCCGCCCATGGAGCCCTGCTGCGGTCCGAGCTGGGTACTCAGCTGGGTGAGCTGCTCCTTGACCTCGTCCCACTCCACGGGCACGCCGGTTCGGTCGAGGCCCACCTCGGCGCCGTCGGCCATCGCAGGGCCACTGGTGTACGCCGGTGTGAACTGAACGAACCTGGCGGCAACCAGGTTCGGCGCGATGACGATCGCCTTCGCATCAGCAGGCAGCTTGACGTCGTCGCGCATCTTCATCGTGACCTTGACGTCGGCGGCGCGCGGTTGGATCGACTCGATGGTTCCTACCGGCACGCCGACCACCCGCACCTCGTCGCCGGGATAGAGCCCGACGGCGGTGGTGAAGTACGCCACCACCGTGTTGCCCTGACGCGACGGCCACAACAGGTAAATCCCGCCCACCAAGGCGGCCACCAACATGGCCGCCACGGCCAGCCGCGGCCAGCGTGAGCGCGAGGTCGTCGAGTTCTCCTGTGTCATGGCGACTTCGGCCTGACGATCATGCGTTCGGAGATGAAACCGCGTAGGTAGTCGGCGAGGCTGTCCGGTAGCTTGCCCGGCTGGAAGTAACTGTCGAGCAGGACCTCGGACAAGCTGGCGGGCGGCAGGCCGTACAGGTTGATCTGGAAGCCTGGGCCGGAGCCCACCACCTCGCCGAGGGCCGTCGCGTACGGCGGGAGCCTGCGCAGCGCCTCACCGATGTGCTCACGCCGCTCGAGCAGGTTGTCCATCACGGCATTGAGCTTCTGTAGCGCAGGCGCGAACTCACGCCGATTGTCGGCGACGAATCCCGAAAGCTGTTGGGAGACATCGTCGATGCCCGCGATCAGATTGCTCAACGCTTGCCGTCGCTGGTCGAGTGCGGCGAACAGCAGGTTGCCCTCGGTGACTAGCTGGTTCACCTGACCCGCCCGCTGCGCGAGTGTGTCGGACACCCGCTTGGCATGAGTCAGCAACTGATCCAGAGCCTCGTCGCGCCGATTCAGGCTGCGTGAAAGGCTCGCGACGCCGTCCAGCGCTCCGCGGAGCTGCGGCGTCGCGTCCTTCAACGTGGCGGTCAGGGTCTGCAGTGCCTGCTCGAACCTGGGCTTGTCGAGTTCACTGGTGTTCGCGCCGAGATCCTGCAGCGCGGTATTGAGTGTATAGGGAGTGGTGGTGCGGCCCAACGGGATCACGTTCGTGCTACCCGCCCCCTGCGGAGTCACCGCGAGCGACTTCTCGCCGAGCACGGTGTCGGTCTTGATCGCGACGAGGGATTGGTCCCCGATCCTGACCTTGCGGTCGGCGGTGAACGTGACCCTGGCGGTGTCACCCGCCAACTCGACGGCCGAGACCTTGCCGACCGTGATGCCGGAGACGTTCACGTCGTTGCCGGGTGTGATGCCGCCCGCGTCGGTGAAGAAGGCCTGATAGTTCTTGCCCTGCGGCCAGAACGGCAGGCCGGCGTAACCGAAGGACACCAAGACCAGACAGGCAACGATGACGATGCCGAAGATGCCTGTACGGATGGGATTTCCGCCGTCGGGCCTAGCCATTCTCCGAACACCTCCCCTTCGACGGATCGGGCGGGCCACCGAATGGGATGAGGATGTCGCTGCCGGCGGGGCCGTTGATCTTTATCCGGATCGAGCAGTAGTAGATGTTGAAGAACGACCCATAGGCGCCAAGCGCGTTGAGCCGCAGATAGTTCTCGGCAAGCGGCTCGATCACCTTGTTGATGTCGCCCTTGCGCTCGTCCATCCGTTGCGCGAGGGGGCGCACGTTCTCGATGACGCCCTGCACGGGGCGGCGGCTCTTCTGCAGCAAGTCGGTCAGATCGTTCGACGCCGAGGCGAGCGGTGGGATGGCACCGGCGATCGGGTCGCGATTCTGCGCCAGGCCAGTGATCAGTTGCTGGAGTTGATCGACGCTGGCGTCGAACTGAGCGCCCTTTTCGTCGACCGTCGCGAGCACCGTGTTGAGGTTGTCGATCACGTCACCGATCAGTTGGTCCCGCGCGCCGAGGTCCTGAGTGAACGAACTGGTGGACGCCAGCAGGCTGGACAGCGCACCGCCCTGGCCCTGCAGCAGTTCGATGACCGCGTTGCTGACCTCGTTGACCTTCTGGCCGTCGAGCCCCTTGAGCACCGGGCGCAACCCACCGAGCAGTGCGTCGAGGTCCAGCGCGGGCTGAGTGTTCTCCTTGGGAATCGTGGCCCCCGGCGGCAACTTGCGCAGTTCGCCTGGGCCAGAGGTGATCTCGAGGTACCGGTCGCCGACGAGGTTTTGGTAGCGAACCGCCGCCCTGGTGGACGTGTACAGCCGATAGCGGTCGTTCACGTCGAACGCGACGTCGACGGTGTTGTCCGGATTGAGCTCGACCCCCTTGACCGAGCCGACCGGCACACCCGCGATGCGAACGTCTTGGCCGGCCTTCAGCCGGGACGCCTCGGTGAAGGTGGCGTGGTAGGTGTCGCCGCCCGCGAAGCGGAACTGCCCGAACACGACCACCAACCCCGCCGCCACCAACAGCATGACGGTCGTGAAGATGCCGACTTTGATCAGCGTTCCGTGGTGGGTCATCAGTAGTCGTCCCGTTCTGCATACGCCCCGTTGAACAGGAACTGCAGCGTCGACGGCGCATCGAACTGCAACTCGGTGTTGGGCTGGAACGGAACGTAGGCACTGTCGGTGACCAAGAACGGCGTGTGATACCACGACCCGCCGTACTGCTTGGTCGGCACGTCAGGCAGGCCACGACAGTTGGGGCCGCCGGAGGCGTTCACGGTCGGCAGGCTCTCCGGGTAGGTGTAGGCCGGTGCGCCCGGCAGGAAGTTCGACGCCACGAACAGACCTGGGCGGACGCCGCCGATGACGGGTGCGAAGGTGTCGAGCGCCTTCTTGGTGCCCTTGAGCACGCAGCCGATCTCGGGTGAGTAATCGCCGGCGACCTTCAGCGGAGCGCGGAACCGCTGGATGGCAGCGATGAAGTCCTCGGCCGCGGGTTCCAGTGTCGCGGCACCGTTGTTGGCCAGCCCCGTAGCAGCCAACAACGTCGCGTTCAGATTGTCCTGCTGGTCGATCAGCGTGTTGCCGATGGTTGGAGCGTTGTCGAAGACCTTGGCGAGGTCGGGCGCTGCATCGCCGTAGACGTTCGCGACCACCCCCGTCTTCTGGAGATCCTGCTGCAGCGCGGGCAGCTTTGGATTGAGTTGCTGCAGATAATAATTCAGACCCGAGATGGTCGCGCCGAGATCGTCGCCGTTGCCGCGCAGGCCCTCCCCCAAGGCGGTGATGGTGGCGTTGAGGTTGATCGGATCGATCTTCTTGAGCACGTCGATGAGCGTCTGGAAGAGCGTGTTCACCTCGAGCTGGACCGACGATGCTTGCACCTGCGCGCCGGGCCGCAACGCGTTGCCCGACGGCTGGTCCGGCGGAAGGAACTCCACCGCCTTGGCTCCGAACACCGTTGTGCCGCCGATGCGCACGTTCGCGTTGGACGGGATGTACGGAAGCTGGCTGCTATCGATCGCGAGCGTCAGCTTGGCCTGATCGCCTGCGTACTCGATCTTCTTGACCTTGCCGATCTGGATGCCGCGGTACTTGACCTTGGCGTCGCGTTCCATCACCAGGCCCGCCCGCGGCGAGCTCACCGTCACGGTGTCTACCGACGTGAAGAAGGCTGTGTAGGACATGTAGGTGAAGACGGTCGCGGCCAGAACGATCGCCGCGAGGATCGCCGCAGCGATCCGCACGTGGCTGCGCTTCGCATCTCCGTTGGCCATCTGCGCCCTACCCGGAGAGGTTGAAGTTGCCGGAAGCGCCGTAGACGGCGAGCGAGATGAACAGGACGATTGTCACGACAACGATCAGCGAGGTGCGGACGGCCTGACCGACCGCGATGCCGACGCCGACCGGGCCACCGGACGCGTTGTAGCCGTAGTAGGTGTGCACCAACATGACCGCGACGGACATGACGATGGCCTGGAGGAACGACCACAACAGGTCACTGGGCACCAGGAAGGTGTTGAAGTAGTGGTCGTACAGTCCAGAGGACTGGCCGTTGATGAAGACCGTGGTGAACCGCGCGGCGAAGAACGCGGCCAGCACCGACAACGCGTACAACGGCACGATCGCGATCAACCCGGAGATGATCCGCGTCGACACGAGGTACGAGACCGAATGCACGGCCATGGCTTCCACTGCGTCGATCTCCTCGGCGACCCGCATCGCTCCCAACTGTGCCGTGGTGCCCGCCCCGATGGTGGCCGCCAGTGCGATACCCGCGATCACCGGGGCGACGATGCGGACGTTGAGGAACGCCGACAGGAAGCCGGTGAGCGCCTCGATGCCGATGTTGCCCAGTGACGAATAGCCCTGCACCGCGATGACGCCGCCGGAGGCCAGCGTCATGAACGCGGCGACGCCGACCGTGCCGCCGATCATCACCAGGGCGCCGGTGCCCATCGTCATCTCCGCGATGAGTCGGACCGTCTCGCGGCGGTAGCGCGTCAGCGCGTTCGGGATGTAGCGGATTGACTCGGCGTAGAACAGCGCCTGCTCGCCGACACCGTCAACTGCCTTCGGCAGGCCGCCGAGATACCGGCGCAAGCGCACCGTTGCGTCGTAGGTCATGCCTGACTCTTCTTCGCGCAAGCGCTCATCGGTGCCTGACTCTTCATCGCGTCAACACCCGCACGCCTATTGCCGTCATGATCACGTTGATCACGAACAGACAGATGAACGCATAGACCACGGTCTCGTTCACCGCGATGCCGACGCCCTTGGGCCCGCCCTGCACCGTCAACCCGCGGTAGCACCCGACCAGCCCGGCGACCACGCCGAACAGCAGCGCCTTGATCTCGGCAAGTACGAGCTCGGGCAATCCGGTCAGCACCGTGAGGCCGTCGATGAACGCTCCCGGGTTGACACCTTGGAGGAAGACCGAGAAGACATAACCGCCCAACAGACCTATCGCGCAGACCAGCCCGTTGAGCAGCAGCGCCACGAAAGTCGACGCCAGCACCCGCGGCACGACCAGCCGCTGGATCGGGTCGATGCCGAGCACGCGCATGGCGTCGATCTCCTCGCGGATGGTGCGCGCGCCCAGGTCGGCGCAGATGGCCGTCGCGCCCGCGCCGGCGACCACCAGCACCGTCACGACGGGCCCCAGCTGGGTGACGGTGCCGAACGCGGTACCAGCGCCCGACAGGTCGGCCGCGCCGATCTCGCGAAGCAGGATGTTGAGCGTGAACGCGACCAGAACGGTGAACGGAATGGCGACCAGCAGTGTCGGCACCAGCGACACGCGCGCGATCATCCACGTCTGATCGAGGAACTCACGGAACTGAAACGGCCGCCGGAAGATCTTCACGAAGGTGTCGAACGACATCTCGACGAACCCGCCCACGGCCCGCGCCGGAACCGCAAGCTGTTCGATCAACCTTGGCTCCATTCTCGGCGTCGGATCCAATGGTCGTCATGGCGAAGGGGTCCGAAACCATCCGCCGCGACGGCCTTCCACCCCCATGGTTAGACGCTGCTCCTAGGAGCCGGCTCATATTAACTAGAACACGTTCGCAGTGTCAAAGAACCGCAAAATCCATGGCATAAGTGCGTTTATCCTGTTCAGGACCGGCGTGACGCAGATCATTCTAGAACGTGTTCTAACGCTAACTGGACCTTGCCAAACCAAGACCTCAGTCGCGCGACGCCATCAGTCCAGAGGCAGAGAAACCGAGCTCCGGATCACGGTCAGCAAAGTATTCGCGCAGCGTGTCGTCGAGGTCTGCCGGCGCCCACGCGTCGGCCTTCGCGGTGAAGTGCCTTTCCGCGACGGGCGCCGCAACGAGCGTCACCGTCGGACCATAAACGATGAACAGCTGGCCGTTGACCCCGTCCGATGCCGGTGACGACAGGAAGCGGACCAGGTTGACGACGTGCTCGGGCGACAGCGGATCGACCTCGCCCTCGGCCACCGCCGGTGCTTCGCCAAACACGTCGGCTGTCATCGCGGTCCTGGCCCGCGGAGCAATTGCGTTGGCGCGCACGCCGTAACGCCCGAGGCCACGCGCCGCCGTCAGCGTCAACGAGGTGATGCCTGCCTTGGCCGCACCGTAGTTGGCCTGGCCGACCGGACCGGCCAGCCCGGCCTCGGACGACGTGTTCACGATGCGCCCGTACACGGTGCCGCCGTTGGCCTTTGCCTTGTCCCGCCAGTACACCGCCGCATTTCGGGTCAAGAGGAAGTGCCCACGCAGGTGCACGGCGATGACCACATCCCAGTCCTCGTCGGACATGTTGAACAGCATGCGGTCACGCGTGATCCCCGCGTTGTTGACCACGATGGCCAGCCCGCCGAGCCCGTCTGCGGTCGCGACGAGTTCGTCGGCAGTGCTGCGCTGGCTGATGTCGCCGGGCACCGCAACGCCCTTGGAGCCCGCCGCAGCAATCTCCGCAAGCACGTCGGACGAGTCCAGCGCGGGAGCGATGTCGTTGACCACCACGGTCGCGCCGGCCCTGGCCAACCCGATCGCCTCGGCCCGGCCCAGTCCTGCTGCCGCACCCGTCACCACTGCGACCAGGCCAGACAGGTCGGTCGCATCAGAATGTGTCGTCAATTTACGAATACCTCTAGTCTTTGCGGATCAATGCGGCTCGCGGGCATTCCGCAATGGATTGCTCCGCGAGTTCCTCCTGGTCGGCGGGCACGGGATCGAGCTTGACGACGGCATAGTCCTCGTCGTCGAGATCGAACAGGTCCGGGGCGATTCCCAGGCATACCGCGTTGCCTTCGCAACGGTCGCGATCGACTTCCACTCGCACGACAAACCTCCCTGCAGTACTCCACCAACCGTGTGCGGGTCAGAATACGACCTCACCCGACGGGTGCCAGTGTGACACCGGCCTGGATTCCAAGACTAGAACGTGTTACAACCGGGGAAGGTCGACGGGTCCGCGGACGACGCGTCGAGGTGCCCGAAACAGTGAGGATGACCCGATGCGGATCGGCTACAGCCCCGAGCAGGAGGAGTTGCGCCGCGAGCTGCGCGCGTACTTCACCAAACTCATGACCCCCGAGCGCGCCGAGGCGCTGAGTTCGAGCGACGGCGAGATGGGCCGCGGCACCGTGTACCGCGACACGGTCGCGCAGATGGGCAAGGACGGGTGGTTGACGCTGTCCTGGCCCAAGGAGTTCGGCGGCCAGGCCCGCACTCACATGGACGGGCTGATCTTCAACGACGAGGCGTCGATCGCCAACGTCCCCGTGCCGTTCCTGACGATCAACAGCGTCGCGCCGACCATCATGGCGTTCGGCACCGAGGATCAGAAGAAGTTCTTCCTGCCCAAGATCGCCGCGGGCGAGTTGCACTTCTCCATCGGCTATTCGGAGCCGGGCGCGGGCACCGACCTCGCCGCGCTGCGCACCGCGGCGGTCCGCGACGGTGACGACTACGTCATCAACGGCCAGAAGATGTGGACCAGCCTGATCGCCTATGCGGACTACGTGTGGCTGGCCGTCCGCACCAACCCGGAGGCCAAGAAGCACCGCGGGATCTCGATGCTCATCGTGCCTACCGATGCGCAGGGCTTCTCCTGGACGCCGGTGCACACCATGGCGGGCGTGGACACCAGCGCCACCTACTACCAGGACGTCCGGGTGCCGACCAGCAGCCTGGTCGGTGAGGAGAACGGCGGCTGGAAGCTGGTCACCAACCAGCTGAACCACGAGCGCGTCGCCCTGGTGTCGGCGCAGCCGATCTTCGCGGCGCTGGGCGGCGTTCGTGAATGGGCGCAGAACACCAAGGACATCCACGGCAAGCGGTTGATCGACTCGGAGTGGGTGCAGCTCAACCTCGCCCGCGTGCACGCCAAGGCCGAGGTGCTGAAGCTCATCAACTGGGAGCTGGCCTCCACCGAAGACGCCGCCCCATCGCCTGCCGACGCCTCGGCAGCCAAGGTGTACGGCACCGAACTGGCCACCGAGGCCTACCGCTTGCTGATGGAGGTGCTCGGCACCGCGGCGACGCTCCGCACCGACACCCCGGGCGCGCTGCTGCGCGGCCGCGTCGAGCGCATGCACCGGTCCTGCCTGATCCTCACCTTCGGTGGCGGCACGAACGAGATTCAGCGCGACATCATCGGCATGGTGGCGCTCGGCCTGCCCCGAGTGAACCGGTAAGGACTGACTGACAATGGACTTTTCAATCCCAGAAGCAACGAATGACCTCGGCAGCCTGGTGCGCGACATCACCGAGTCGGTGGTGACGCCCGAGCGCCTGAAGGAGCTCGACAAGCTGGACGAGCGCTTCGATACCACCTTGTGGTCGAAGCTGATCGACGCCGACGTGCTGTCGGCTGCGGCGCCGGAGGCGTTGGGCGGCGGCGGTTTCGGCGTGCTGGAGCAGGCGGCCATCCTCACCGCGCTGGGCCGCCAGTTGGCCTCGGTGCCATACCTGGAGTCGGTGGTCCAGGCCGCTGGTGCGCTCGCCAAGTTCGGATCCGTTGCGTTGCAGAGCGATTGGGCCACCCCGGCGGTCAAGGGCGAGAAGATCCTCACCGTCGCACTCGACGGTGAGATGGGTCAGGGCCCGGTCCAGGCGCAGGCAGGAGGTTCGGACTACCGGTTGACGGGCACCCGGGCACTGGTGCCCTACGGTCCGGTCGCGGACGCATTCCTGGTGCCCGCCGAGACCGAGTCCGGAGTCAAGGTGTTCCTCATCGCCGCCGGTGATCCCGGCGTGTCGGTGACCTCGCTGAACACGACCGGTCACGGCAGCGTCGGGCATCTCGATCTGCAGGGCGCCGAGGTCAGCGACGACCACGTTATCGGTGGCGACGACGTCGTGGGGTGGCTGCGCACCCAGGGCACCGTGGGCCACACGGCATTTCAGCTGGGTGTGCTCGAGCGGGCGCTGGAACTCACCGCGACGTACGCCCGTGAGCGGGAGCAGTTCGAGCGGCCCATCGGCAGCTTCCAGGCGGTCTCGTCGCGGCTGGCCGACGGCTACATCGACGTCAAGGCACTGCGGCTGACGCTGACGCAGGCCTTGTGGCGACTGTCCGAGGACCTGCCCGCGGACCTCGAGGTCGGCAGCGCGGCGTTCTGGGCGGCCGATGCGGGCCACCGCGTCGCACACACCGCCGTCCACGTGCACGGCGGCGTCGGCATCGACACCGACCATCCCGTGCACCGGTACTTCCTGGCGGCCAAGCAGACCGAGTTCGCAGTCGGCGGCGCCACCGGGCAACTGCTACGCATCGGTCGCGAACTCGCCGAAACGCCCGCCTGACGCGCGCGAGCATGTGACAGCACGCAACCCGACCGTCGCGGACCTTCTGACTCCCCTCGTCGACGTCACGGATCGCGGGATCAGCGACGAGACCGGGTTCGTGTCCTGGCGCGACCACATCCGTGCCGGCGCCCAACTCGCCGCAGCCCTTGAGGCACGACTGGATCCGACCAAACCGCCGCACTTCGGCGTCCTGCTGGGCAATACGCCGTTCTTCTCGACCGTGCTGGTCGCCGCGGGCCTGGCGGGACTGGTACCCGTCGGGCTGAACCCGACACGACGCGGTGACGCACTGGCCCGCGACGTCACCCGGGCCGACTGCCAGCTGGTGCTGACCGACGACCCGTCGGTCCTGCCCGTCGGGATCGACCACATCGACGTCGAATCCGCTTCGTGGGGAGCCGAATTCGGTGCGCACAGCGGTACCCCGGTCAGCTTTGCCGACGTGGGGCCCGACGACCTGTACATGCTGATCTTCACGTCGGGCACCAGCGGCGAGCCAAAGGCGGTCTGCATCACCAATGACAAGGTGGCCTTCCCCGGTCGCATGCTCGCCGAGCGGTTCGGGCTCGGTCCGTCTGACACCGCGTATCTGTCGATGCCGCTCTTCCACTCCAATGCGGTGATGGCAGGCTGGGCGGTCGCGGCTGCCGCGGGGGCGTCGATCGCGTTGCGGCGCAAGTTCTCCGCGTCGCAGTTCCTTCCGGACGTGCGCCGGTACGGGGCCACCTACGCGAACTACGTCGGGAAGCCACTGTCGTATGTCCTCGCCACTCCGCCACGCGACGACGACACCGACAACCCACTGAGGTTCCTCTACGGGAACGAGGGAGCACCCCGCGACCTGGTGCGCTTCGCCAATCGGTTCGACGTGACCGTCGTCGACGGATTCGGCTCCACCGAGGGTGGCGTGGCGATCGCGCGCACGCCGGACACGCCCGACGGTTCGCTGGGTCCGCTGACCGACGAGGTGGCGATCGTCGACGTCGACACCGGGAGCGCCCTGCCCGCCCGGCAAGGTGGGAGAACTGGTGAACCCCAAGGGCCGCGGGTGGTTTCGCGGTTACTACCGCGACGAGGAGGCCGAATCGGAGCGGATGGCCGGCGGCGTCTACCACTCGGGTGACCTCGCATACCGTGACGAGGCGGGCTATGTCTACTTCGCCGGGCGCCTTGGCGATTGGATGCGTGTCGACGGCGAGAACCTCGGCACGGCGCCGATCGAGCGCGTCCTGCTGCGCCATCCCGACGTCGCCGAGGCCGCCGTCTACGCCATCCCCGACCCGGTCGTCGGCGACCAGGTGATGGCGGCGCTCGTCCTCAGCACGAGCGCCGAATTCGACGCGGCACGGTTCGCGGCGTTCCTCGCCGAGCAGCCCGACCTGGGCCCCAAGCAGTGGCCGAAGTACGTCCGCGTCAGCACGGGCCTGCCCCGCACGGTGACGTTCAAGGTGCTCAAACGCCAGCTGTCGGCCGAGGGCATCGATTGCACCGACCTGGTGTATCCGATCAGGCGGTAGCGTGGGATTCGTGGGCTACCGCGAACTGCAACCACCCGCCCCGCTGCGCGAGTTGGTCGAGACCGCGTGGGTGGTGGACGGGCCGGGTGACGCGGTACGCGTGCTGCCCGACGGCTGCATGGACCTCATCCGGATGCACGGCCGCGTCGTGGTCGCCGGTCCGGACACGACCGCATCCGTCAGTGCGCGCGGCCCGGAACCCTTCGCGGGACTGCGCTTTCGCCCCGGGGTCCTGCCGCGGCTGCTCGGAGTGCCCGCGGCCGAACTGCGAGATCAACGGATCGCGCTCGACGACCTCGGCACCGTGGCCGGCGGACGGCCGCTCGCGGAGCTCGCCCACGAGCTCGCCGCTCGGGAACCACCGGCCGAGACGGCACCGTGGTCGCTGACGATGCTGCGTCACGTCACGTCCCGGCTCGCGGCGGGTGCGCCCGTCGCACGGGTGGCGCGCGACGTGGGTTGGTCGAACCGCACGCTTCAGCGGCAAAGCCAGGCCGTCTACGGCTACGGCCCCGCGACGCTGCGCCGCGTGCTGCGCTTCCGCCACGCGGTGTCGCTCTTGCGGACCGGACGGACGCCGGCCGACGTCGCCGTGGAGGCCGGATACGCCGACCAGCCGCACCTACACCGCGAGGTGCGCGCGCTGGCCGGCACCACCGTCACCGTGCTGGCCGGCGGTCAACCCAGCGGGGCGAACAGATCAACCGACGTGCCGTCGGGATCCTCGACCGTCGCGTAACGCTGCCCCCAGGGCGCGTCGAAGGGCGCGAGCGTCCCGGGATGGCCTGAAGCGGTGAGCCGTTCGAACAGCGCATCCACCTGGTCCGGGGAAGCCACTCCGAACGCGATGGCCACCCGGCCGGCACCATCCGGAGGAGTCCACCCCGGATGCATGCCTGCGATGACCTCCTCGGTGTCGAACGCCAGCTTGTTCCCTCCGGGTAGCTCGACCTCGACGTGTGGGCCCTGCGGGTCCGGTACGCCCAGGCCGAGCAGCCGGTAGAAGTCCAGCGACCGCTCGACGTCCCGCGCGACGATCTCGACCACGACTGATTTCACTGAGGCATTCACGGGTTCAACGCTAGGCGTTGCACCCGGCCCCGTCATGAACGAATCGGACAGCCTGAAGCGACTCAGTTGTCGCGGATGTCGTCGAGTCGCGTGGTGGCGTCCTCGAAGCCGCCGACCAACTCGGCGATGATGTCGGCGACCGGACGAATCTCGTTCATCCGGCCGACGATCTGACCGACCGGCATCGCGACGGTGGTCGGGTCCGATGACTCGCTCATGCGTTGATGCGCCTCGCTGACGAGGATGTTCTGCAGCGGCATGGGGAGCGGTTCGGGCGCACCTTCCGCGTCCCAGGCATCCGTCCAGCGGCTCTTGAGCAGCCGGGCCGGCTTGCCGGTGTAGATGCGTCTGCGCACCGTGTCGCCGGAGCCTGCCGCGAGCAACGCCTGCTGGATCACCGACGCGCCTCCCGCGGTTCGCACGCCGAGGTCGTACTCGGCGGCGGTGAGAAAGGCCGAGCCCATCCAGACGCCTTGCGCTCCAAGGGCGAGCGCCGCCGCGACCTGACGTCCGCTGCCGATCCCGCCCGCCGCCAACACCGCGGCGTTGCCCCCAAGGGCATCAACCACTTCCGGCACCAGCACCATCGACGCGATCTCCCCGGTGTGGCCCCCGGCCTCGTGCCCCTGGGCGATGACGATGTCGACGCCATTGTCGACATGGCGCTGCGCGTGCTTGGCGCTACCGGCCAACGCCGCCACTGGGACACCGGCGGCGTGCACCTGGTCGATGACGTCCTTGGGCGGTGAGCCAAGTGCGTTGGCGATCAACTTGATCGGGTGCTTCAGCGCCACCTCGACGTGGCTGCGGGCTACCGAGTGCAACCACCCCAGCACACCTTCGGAGCGCTTCCCGTCCTCGGCCAGTGGCGGCACACCAAGGTCGATGAGCGTCTTGTCCACGAAGTCGCGGTGCGCTTGCGGGATCAGCTTGTTGATGTCGACCGACGTGCCCTCGGTGGGTACCTTCGCAGGCATCACGATGTCGACGCCGTACGGCTTGCCGTCCGTGTTCTCGTCCATCCACTGCAGGACCGCTTCGAGGTCGTCGGCATCGTTGAAGCGCACACAGCCCAACATGCCAAGGCCACCCGCCCGGGTGACCGCGGCGGCCACCTTCTCGGACGGCGTGAAGACGAAGATCGGGTACTCGATGCCGAAGCGATCGCAGAGTTCGGTACGCATCTACGTCTGCACCCCGGCATGTTTGGCGTGCACGTCGTCGGCGGGACGGTCTTCGGTCTGATCCTTGGCCCACCGGTAGTCGGGCTTGCCCGCAGGTGAACGCTTGACCTCGTCGACCAGCCAAAGGCTGCGCGGCACTTTGTATCCCGCGATCTCTTTGCGCACGAACGCGTCGAGCTCGGCGAGGGTGGGCCGAACGCCGTCCCGGGGTTGCACGACGGCGGCGACGTGCTGGCCGAAGCGCGGATCGGGCACGCCCACCACTAACGCGTCGAAGACGTCGGGATGCCCCTTGAGCGCGGCCTCCACTTCTTCGGGGTAGATCTTCTCGCCGCCGCTGTTGATGGACACCGAGCCACGGCCCAGCATCGTGACGCTGCCATCGGCTTCCACCTCGGCGTAGTCGCCGGGGATCGCGTACCGCACACCGTTGATGGTCTGGAACGTCTCGGCCGTCTTCTTCTCGTCCTTGTAGTAGCCGACCGGGATGTTGCCCTTCTTCGCGATCACACCGCGCACCCCCGAGCCCGGCTCGACCTCGTTGCCATCCTCGTCGAGGACGACCGTGCGGTGATCGATCGTCACACGCGGGCCGCCCATGTGGTGCTCGCCCTTGGCGACGATGCTGGTGCCGCCGAACCCGGTCTCCGACGAGCCGATCGAGTCGGTGATGATCCGGTTGGGCAGCAGCTGGAGCAGGTTCTCCTTGATGCTCGTCGAGAACAACGCGGCCGTGCTGGCCAGCAGGAACAGCGATGACAGGTCGTAGTCCTCGCCCTTGTCATGCGCCGCCTGCAGCGCATCCAGCAGCGGGCGGGCCATCGCATCACCGGTGAAGAACAACAGGTTCACCTTGTGGTCGTGAATCGCCTTCCACACCTCGTCGGCGTTGAATTCCGGTGCCAGCACAGTGGTTTGGCCAGAGAAGATCGACATCCAGGTGGCCGACTGCGTGGCGCCGTGGATCATCGGCGGGATCGGGTAGCGGATCATCGGTGGGTTCTCCGCGGCGGCCTTGGCCAGGTCGTATTCGTCCTTGACGAACTCGCCCGTGGCAAAGTCGGTGCCGCCGAACAACACTCGGTAGATGTCCTCGTGGCGCCACATCACGCCCTTCGGGAAGCCAGTGGTGCCGCCGGTGTAGAGCAGGTAGATGTCGTCGGCGCTGCGCTCGCCGAAGTCGCGCTCCGGCGAGCTCTCCTCGAGCGCGGAGTAGAACTCCACCCCGCCGTAGCGCTGGTAGTCCAGATCGCTACCGTCCTCGACCACGAGCACGGTCTTCACGTTCGGGGTATCCGGCAGCACGTTGGCGACCCGGTCGGCGTACTGGCGCTCGTGCACGAGCGCGACCATGTCGGAGTTGTCGAACAGGTACCGCAGCTCGCCCTCGACATAGCGGAAGTTGACGTTCACCAGGATCGCGCCAGCCTTCACGATGCCCAACATCGCGACGACGATTTCGATGCGGTTGCGGCAGTAGAGGCCGACCTTGTCGTCCTTCTTCACACCCTGGTCGATCAGGTAGTGGGCGAGGCGGTTGGCCTTCTCCTCCAGCTGTCCATAGGTCAGCTGTTCATCGCCTGAGATGAGGGCGATGCGGTCAGGCACGGCGTCGATGGCGTGCTCGGCGAGGTCAGCAATGTTCAGGGCCACGGCACCAAACTAGAACGTGTTACATTTCGAGACAAGTCTGAGGCAACGATGCAGGAAGGCGGACGCCCGTGAGCGAGCCAGAGAAAGCCCCCCACGCCCTCATTGAGCAGCGCGGACACACTCTGATCCTGACGTTGAACCGTCCGGAGGCCCGCAACGCGCTTTCCACCGAGATGCTCTCGATAATGGTCGACGCGTGGGATCGCGTCGACAACGATCCCGACATCAGAACCTGCATCCTGACCGGCGCGGGCGGCTACTTCTGCGCGGGCATGGACCTCAAGGCCGCGACCGCCAAACCCCCGGGCGACTCGTTCAAGGACGGCAGTTACGACCCGTCGCGCATCGACGCCCTGCTGAAGGGCCGTCGCCTGACCAAGCCGCTCATCGCGGCCGTCGAAGGTCCCGCCATCGCCGGTGGCACCGAGATCCTGCAGGGCACCGACATCCGCATCGCGGGCGAGAGCGCCAAGTTCGGCATCTCCGAGGCCAAGTGGAGCCTGTACCCGATGGGTGGGTCCGCCGTGCGCCTGGTCCGCCAGATTCCGTACACCATCGCGTGCGATCTGCTACTGACCGGACGGCACATCACCGCTGCCGAGGCCATGGAGTACGGGCTCGTCGGCTACGTCGTGCCCGATGGAACCGCACTGGACAAGGCCCTCGAGATCGCCGAGGTGATCAACAACAACGGTCCGCTGGCCGTGCAGGCGATCCTCAAGGCCATCCGCGAGACCGAAGGCATGCACGAGAACGACGCGTTCAAGATCGACACCAAGATCGGCGTCAAGGTGTTCCTGTCCGACGACGCCAAGGAAGGCCCGCTGGCCTTCAAGGAGAAGCGGGCGCCCAACTTCCAGATGAAGTAGGGCTCGCTCTCGCCTCTCCGCGCCGCCCCTTTCGCCGAACGTGCAAGCACGGCGAGATTCAGCGCGAAATTCCGCCCTGTGCGCACGTTCGGCGTGTCGCGACCGGTTTGCGTCTGTTCGCGAGAAAACCGTCAGCCGAGCACGGGCGCTGTCGGGGTGAAGACGACGGGCATGGACTCCGGGCCGCTGACGAAGTTGGCCGGACGAAGGGGCACGACGGCGTCCTCGGCCAGCCGCATGTCCGGCAGCCGCTCGAGCACCCGTTTGGTCATCATCGACAATTCGAGCCGCGCCAACTGATTGCCAAGGCAGAAGTGCGTGCCGAAGCCAAACGCCATGTGGCTGTTCGGATTCCGGTCGATGCGGAAGTTCTCGGGGTCACCGAACTGTGCCTCGTCGAAATTCGCCGACTCGAACATCAACATGATCTTCTCGTCCTTGCGCAGGTCCGTACCGTGAAACGTCGTGTCTGCCGTCAGCGTGCGGCACATGTTCTTCACCGGTGACGTCCAGCGCAGCATCTCCTCGACCGCGGTGGGCAGGCGCTCCGGGTCGGCCACCAGCGCGTCCCACTGGTCGCGGTGGCGCAACAGTTGTTCGGTGCCGCCCGACAGGGTGTGACGGGTGGTCTCATCGCCACCGACCAGAATCAGCAAGGTCTCCATGACGATCTCGTCGTCGGCCATCCGCTGGCCTTCCACCTCGGAATTGACCAGGATGCTGAAGAGGTCGTCGGTGGGATCGGCGCGCCGCTTGGCGATCATCTCCATGGTGTACGCGTTGTAGGCGGCGAACGCCTCCATCGTGGCCTGAATCGTCGTTTCGTCGATGTTCGAGCTGAGCCCGGACACCAGATCGTCGGACCACTTGAGCAGCGTGCCGCGCTCCTCTGGCAGCACGCCGAGCATGTCGCCGATCACCGCCATCGGCAGCGGCGCGGCGATATCGCGGACGAAGTCGCACTCGCCCTGCTCGCAGACGCTGTCGATCAACGTGTCGCAAAGCGTGGCGATCGACGGCACCTTGTCCATGACTCGCTTGCGGGTGAAGCCGGCGTTGACGAGCTTGCGCCGCAACAGATGTGCAGGATCGTCCATGTCGATCATGTACGGCATGCCCGGGTTGTCAGGACGAATGCCGCCGGTGCTCGAGAACAACTCGGGATTGCGCTCGGCGTCGACCAGGGCCTGGTAGCTCGCGGCCGCAGCGAGTCCGTTGCGATCGCGGAACACCGGCTCGTTGGCGCGCATCCAGCGATACGCCTCACGGGCGTTGCCGTCGGCGTAAAAGGTGCCCTCGGTGAGGTCAACGTCCGGCTTCGTCGTGAGAGTTGATGTCATGCGATCTCCTTTGGGTCGCCGAAGGTCATCTCGACGTTGTCGGCGGAGCCCGAGAACACCGCGCGCTTCGGGAAGCCGAGCGACGCGAGCTCCTTGCCGTAGGGATGATCGCCGAGTCGCACCCGCACGCCGCCGGGTCGATACCGGACTCCGGTAGACGTCATCTCTCCGGCGATTTCACGGGTGACACCGTCGAGATGGGAGTAGGTGGGACGCACCTGCGGCTTGGACGTGAACGCCGACGGCACCGGCAGCCCGGGCCGGAAGTCCACGCCCACCGCGAACTGGCCGTCGATACTGACGTCGACTCCGAACTGGCGGCCGTCGCGAACGGTGAAGTCCGCCATCACTTTTGGATAACCCCAGATGGTCCGGCCAGCCTCCAAGGTGAACGCCTGATCGACCGGCAGGTGATGCACGAAGGCAACGGCCGATTGGAGGGCGCGCAACCCCTTGGCGTCCGACCCGGGCGGATTGACCATGACGTTCGTGCCGTATTCGAGGTACTGGCCCAGGTCGGTGTCAACGTAGTGCATGAGAATTAGGACGACCATGGCGCGCCCGGGACGGTACCGGCAGACCTGCAGCCCGCTGTAGTCGATCATGCGCTGCGCGGCATCGGCGTCGACCGAGAACATCGCCATGCGTTGCTCGGCCTTGCGAATCTTCACCGGCATGGTCAGCACGGTGCCTGCGATGGTGTGTTGCGAGGGGGCTATGGCATCGGTCATCCGGTCAATCTAGAACGCGTTCTAGACAACTAGCAAGAAGTGTCTACACCAGCGCGGCGAGATCGCGGATCTGCTCGGGCGAGCGGGCTCCGATCACCATCATCGTGACGCCCGCGGCCTCCCACGCCTTGATCTGCTCGCGCACGTAGTCCAGATCGCCGACGATGGCCGAGTCGTCGACGAGTTCGTCGGGGATCACGTTGGCGGCCTCATCCTTGCGGTCGCTGCGGAACAACTCGGTGACTTCCGTCGACCACCTCGGCGTATCCCATCCGCCGGTAGACGTCGGCGTGGAAGTTGGTGTCCTCGGCGCCCATGCCACCCATGTACAGCGCGAGGTGCGGCTTCATCAACTCCATCACGGTGGCCCGGTCATCGGTGACCACCACCTGCGCCGTCGCGCAGATCTCGAAGTCCTCCCGGGTGCGTCGGGCGCCCGGGCGCGCGAACCCCTCGTCGAGCCATTCGTTGTACATGTCGGCGATCCGCGGCGAGTAGAAGATGGGCAGCCAGCCGTCGCAGATCTCGGCGGCCAGCGCGACGTTCTTCGGACCCTCGGCGCCGAGCATGACGGGGATGTCGGCGCGCCGCGGATGGGTGATCGGCTTGAGGTTCTTGCCCAGTCCCGTGGTGCCCTCACCGGTCAGCGGCAGCGGGTAGTGCGGTCCGTCACTGTGCACCGGCGCCTCGCGCGCCCACACCTGTCGCAGGATGTCGATGTACTCCCGGGTGCGGGCCAACGGCTTGGGGAACTTCTGCCCGTACCAGCCCTCGACTACCTGCGGACCCGAAACTCCGAGCCCGAGGATGTGCCGTCCCCCCGAGAGGTGATCGAGCGTCAGTGCGGCCATCGCGCATGCGGTCGGGGTGCGTGCGGACAACTGAATGACCGACGTGCCGAGCCGCATCCGAGTCGTCTCCCGACCCCACCACGCAAGCGGCGTGTAGGCGTCCGAGCCCCACGCCTCGGCCGTGAAGACGGTGTCGAAACCGGCCTCCTCGGCGGCAGCGACCAGTTCCGCATGGTCGGTCGGCGCCTTGGCGCCCCAATATCCGAGCTGCAGTCCTAACTTCATTCCGACCAACCTTCCCGAGCCCTTCGAGACCTCAGGTACCGCGTCTCCAGACCCATTCTTGCCTCGATTGTTAGAACCTGTTCTACTCGATGCCGTGAGTGCCAGCCAAAGCAGCCCGGCCCAGATCGACGACCATGAGCCGCCCCTTTCCGCCCCGCTGAAACTGTCCTTCGACTACACCCGTTCAGTCGGTTCGGTGCTCAGCCAGTTCTTCACCGCGCTACGCAGTCGACGGGTCGTCGGCGTGCGCGGCTCGGACGGCCGAGTGCACGTCCCACCCGCCGAGTTCGACCCCGTCACCTACGAGCGACTGACCGAGATCGTACCGGTGGCCAGCGTCGGAACGGTCGTGTCGTGGACGTGGCAGCCCGAACCGTTGGAGGGCCAGCCGCTGGACCGCCCGTTCGCCTGGGCGCTGGTCAAGCTCGACGGCGCCGACACCCCGCTGCTGCACGCGGTCGACGCCGGCTCGTCGGATGCGATCAGCACCGGCGCCCGTGTGCACGTGCACTGGGCCGACGAACCGGTGGGCGCGATCACCGACATCGCGTACTTCAAGCTCGGCGACGAGCCCGAGGACGTCCCCGACGTCACAGACGACCGTGACCCGGTGACGATCCTCGTGGTCCCCACCTCGATCGAGATCCAGCACACCGCGTCGCTGCCCGAGAGCACGTTCCTTCGGGCGCTCGAGGAGGGCAAGCTGGTGGGCGCCCGGACGGGCAAGGACGGGAAGGTCTACTTCCCGGCGCGGGAGGCCGACCCGGCCACCGGCCAGCAGCTCGACGAGTTCGTCGAGTTGCCGGACAAGGGCACGGTGACGACGTTCGCGATCATCAACATCCCATTCGCCGGTCAGCGCATCAAGCCGCCCTACGTCGCGGCCTACGTGTTGCTCGACGGTGCCGACATCCCGTTCCTCCACCTGGTCACCGAGATCGATGCGGCCGACGTGCGGATGGGCATGCGGGTGGAGGCGGTGTGGAGGCCGCGCGACGAGTGGGGTCTGGGCATCGACAACATCGAGTACTTCCGGCCGACGGGTGAGCCCGACGCCGACTACGACACCTACAAGCACCACCTCTGAAGGCGGCTCAAGAGATGACTTTTCGTGATGTAGCGGTGGTGGGGTTTGCCCATGCTCCGCACGTTCGCCGAACCGAAGGCACCACCAACGGCGTCGAGATGCTGATGCCGTGTTTCGCCGAGCTGTACTCGGAGTTGGGGATCAAGCAGACCGATATCGGCTTCTGGTGCTCGGGCTCGTCGGATTACCTTGCCGGCCGGGCGTTCTCGTTCATATCTGCGATCGACTCGATCGGCGCCGTTCCGCCGATCAACGAGTCGCACGTCGAAATGGACGCTGCGTGGGCGTTGTACGAGGCCTACATCAAGCTGCTGACCGGCGAGGTGGACACCGCGCTCGTCTACGGGTTCGGAAAGTCGTCGGCGGGAATCCTGCGCCGGGTTCTGGCGCTGCAGACCGACCCGTACACCGTCGCACCGCTGTGGCCGGACTCGGTGTCGACGGCGGGCCTGCAGGCTCGCTTCGGCCTCGACTCGGGCAAGTGGACCGCCGAGCAGATGGCCCAGGTCGCCTTGGACTCGTTCTCCTACTCCGAGCGCAACGACTCGGAGAGGCCGGCCAAGAGCATCGACGAACTTCTGGCCCGCCCCTACTTCGCCGATCCGTTGCGCCGCCACGACATTGCGCCGATCACCGACGGTGCGGCCGCGATCGTGCTGGCCGCAGGCGACCGGGCCCGCGAACTGTGCGTGCGGCCGGCCTGGATCACCGGCATCGAGCACCGGATCGAAACACCGGTACTCGGTGCACGTGACCTGACCACCTCGCCGTCGACCGCCGCGTCGGCGCAGGCGGCTACTGGAGGCGACTCCCGGTCCATCGACGTCGCCGAACTGCATGCGCCGTTCACGCACCAGCAGCTGATCCTCACCGAGGCGATCGGCTTGGGCTCGACGACCAAGGTCAACCCGTCGGGCGGGGCGCTGGCCGCCAACCCGATGTTCGTCGCGGGGCTGGAGCGCATCGGCTTCGCCGCTCGACACATCTTCGACGGTTCGGCAGGGCGGGTGCTGGCTCACGCCACCAGCGGCGCTGCGCTGCAACAGAATCTGGTCGCAGTCATGGAGGGGAAGTAGATCATGGCAGGACAGAACGCAGCGGTGCTGGGAACTGGCCAGACCAAGTACGTCGCCAAGCGCAAGGACGTCTCGATGAACGGCCTGGTGCGGGAGGCCATCGACAGGGCCCTCGAGGACTCCGGGTCAACGTTCGACGACATCGACGCCGTCGTGGTCGGCAAGGCGCCCGACTTCTTCGAGGGCGTGATGATGCCCGAACTGTTCATGGCCGATGCCGTCGGCGCCACCGGGAAGCCGTTGATCCGGGTGCACACGGCAGGCTCCGTCGGCGGGTCCACCGCGATCGTCGCCGCAAGCCTGGTGCAGTCCGGCAAGTACCGACGCGTGCTGGCGATGGCGTGGGAGAAGCAGTCGGAGTCGAATGCCATGTGGGCGTTGTCGATTCCGGTGCCGTTCACCAAGCCGGTCGGCGCGGGCGCGGGTGGCTACTTCGCACCACACGTGCGGTCCTACATCCGGCGCTCGGGCGCGCCGACGCACATCGGTGCGATGGTCGCCGTCAAGGACCGGCTCAACGGCGCCAAGAATCCACTGGCCCACCTACACCAGCCCGACATCACGCTGGAGAAGGTTATGGACTCCCAGATGCTTTGGGATCCAATCCGTTTCGACGAAACCTGCCCGTCGTCCGACGGTGCCTGCGCGCTGGTGATCGGCAACGAAGAAATCGCGGATCGCCGCGTTCGGGATGGACACTCGGTGGCCTGGATCCACGCCACGGCGCTGCGCACCGAGCCGCTGGCTTACTCCGGCCGCGACCAGGTGAACCCGCAGGCCGGCCGCGACGCCGCAGCCGCACTGTGGGAGGCCGCGGGAATCACCAGTCCGATCGACGAGATCGACGTCGCCGAGATCTACGTCCCGTTCTCGTGGTTCGAGCCGATGTGGCTGGAGAACCTCGGGTTCGCACCCGAGGGCGACGGCTGGAAGCTCACCGAGGCGGGAGAAACGGCGATTGGCGGTCGCATCCCCGTCAACCCCTCGGGCGGCGTGCTCTCGTCGAATCCCATTGGCGCATCAGGCATGATCCGGTTCGCCGAGTCCGCCATACAGGTGATGGGCAAGGCGGGCGACCATCAGGTCGAGGGTGCGCGCAAGGCGCTCGGCCACGCGTACGGCGGCGGCTCACAGTACTACTCGATGTGGGTCGTGTCTGCGGACAAGCCATGACGGTGACGAACCCCGACGCCCCGGTTCACCTGGCGGGCAAGCGCTCCCGCGAAGCCGCAATGGCCCGTGACAAGGACGCGTGGCTGGCCCTGTTCGCCGATGACGCCGTCGTCGAGGATCCGATCGGGCCGTCGCACTTCGACCCCGACGGCAAGGGGCACCGCGGCAAGGAAGCCATCGCGAAGTTCTTCGACATGGCGATCGCCCCGAGCCAGCTGGAATTCAACTTCACCCAGACGTTTCAATGCGGCAACGAGGAAGCCAACGTCGGCAACATCGTGATAGTCGCAAGCGGCTACCGGGTCGTCGCCGAAGGGGTGTTCACCTACCGCGTCGACGACGAGGGCAAGATCGTCGCGTTGCGCGCCTACTGGGAGTTGGACCGCGCCACCGCGAGCGCGCGGCCCGCGTAGCTCGCAGCCCTGCCTTTGCGGGCCGGGCGGACGAACGCGTACCGTATTGAGGACATTTCGTTCGAAAACCCCCGCACCGACTTCAGATAACTCTTGCCTCAATTGCGATTTCCTCGACGTTCCCGACCGATCCGCTCCGCCCTCTTCGTAGTAGCAGCGCTGCTCGCCGTGGGGGTCAGCGGCTGCTCGGCAACGGGCCTCGGCACCCCCGCACAGAGCACGCCGCCCGGTCTGGCGATGCCCACCATGACCACCACGACCAAGCTGTCCACCAGTGCGAACGCGGATGCAGGCGACTATCGCCACCTCCTGCTGATCGCCGCCGACCTCAGTGACGCGGAAGACACCTTCAACGAGCGCTCACGGGAATCACGGCCCAATGGCTTGCCCGGTGCCAGTGCGTTCTTCGTGAACGACAAGGACACCCGGGCGATCAGCGATACGTTCTTGGTGTACCCGGACACCGGCACGGCGACGTCGACCCTGCGCCAGGCGTCGGGGACGCTCACCACACTGGTGGCCGGAGGCACGCCCAACCCCGCACCGGTGGGGACCGACGGCGTGATGATCAGCGGCAAACACCCCGACGAGGACAAGGCCGTCACGCTCTTGTTCTTCACCGAGGGCCGGGCGTTGGTTCGATTGGAGTTTCAGAGCGCACCGGGCGACCCCACCACGGATCAATTCGTCACGTCCATCGGCAAGATGCAGGAGATCGCCCTGCGCGTGGGGCTGGCCGACTCCCACTAGTTCCCGCCCACAGTGCCTCGAGGCCGGCGAGATGACGGCGCGCGGGATCCCAAGTGCCGGAAATCACGAATACGATGGAATCGCCTGGATATACCGCAGGTAGATCGCCATACATTGCGCGCAAGGCCACAAAAACTGTAACGTGTTCTAGTTAGCAGCTCAGAAAACGGGAGGCCCACCGTGAGTAGTGATACAGCCGGCATCCGCGAGATCGACACAGGCGCTCTGCCGGACCGGTATGCGCGCGGCTGGCACTGCCTCGGACCAGTGCAGGACTACCAGGACGGCAAGCCGCACGGTGTCGAGATCTTCGGCACCATGCTGGTGGTTTTCGCCGACTCGCAGGGCGAGATCAAGGTGCTCGACGGGTACTGCCGCCACATGGGTGGCAATCTCTCGCAGGGCACCATCAAGGGCGACGAGGTGGCCTGTCCGTTCCACGACTGGCGCTGGGGGGGCGACGGCAGGTGCAAGCTCGTGCCCTACGCCAAGCGCACGCCGCGACTGGCCCGCACCCGCGCCTGGCATACCGATGTGCGCGCCGGCCTGTTGTTCGTCTGGCACGACGTGGAGGGCAACCCGCCGGATCCCGAGGTTCGCATCCCCGACATCCCGGAGTTCGCCAGCGACGACTGGACCGACTGGCGGTGGAACTCGATTCTGATCGAGGGCTCCAACTGCCGCGACATCATCGACAACGTCACCGACATGGCACACTTCTTCTACATCCACTACGGCCTGCCGACGTACTTCAAGAACGTCTTCGAAGGCCACATCGCGTCGCAGTACCTGCACAACGTCGGCCGCCCGGACATCAACGACATGGGCACCACCTACGGTGAGGCACACCTCGATTCGGAGGCGTCGTACTTCGGGCCGTCGTTCATGATCAACTGGCTGCACAACAACTACGGCGGCTTCAAGGCCGAGTCGATCCTGATCAACTGCCACTACCCCGTCAGCCAGGACTCGTTCGTGCTCCAGTGGGGCGTCATCGTCGAGAAGCCGAAGGGCTTGGACGAGCAGACCTCCGACAAGCTCGCCCGGGTATTCACCGAGGGCGTCAGCAAGGGCTTCTTGCAGGACGTCGAGATCTGGAAGCACAAGACACGCATCGACAACCCGTTGCTCGTCGAGGAGGACGGCGCGGTGTACCAGATGCGCCGTTGGTATCAGCAGTTTTACGTCGACGCCGCCGACGTGACACCCGACATGACCGACCGCTTCGAAATCGAGGTCGACACCACGGCGGCCAACGAGAAGTGGCACGTCGAGGTCGAGGAGAACCTGGCCCAGCAGGCCGCACAGGCCGAGCAGGAAAAAGAAGGACAGCCCAGCTAGGTCTTCCGAATGACCACAAACGACGAACGGACCCAGACGCCAGACGTCGAACGGCTGGCCCGCTCGATGCTGGCGTTGCACGGTGCGCACGACGACGACGAACATCCAGCCGGCGACAGCCCGGCGGCCGGATCATGGTCGAAGGCACCAGATTTCGCCACCGATCCCGAACGCGCTGCGGCGGTGCGGGAAGCGACTGCGCGAGATCGCGAGCGCTACCTGACATCCGGACTGGTGCCCGTCGACTGCCGGTTCTGCCACGTGACCGTCGCGGTCAAGAAGTTGGGACCCGAACACACTGCGGTGCAATGGAATTCCGAGGCCCTGCAGCGCTGCGCCGTATTCGCCGAGATCCGTGCGGGCGGCGGCGACAGTAGTCGCAGCAGGTCATGTTCCAAACTGTCCGACAGCATCAAGCATGCTGTCGCAGAGGGTTGCCTCGACGAGGTGTCCTCGGCGCCATCGCCCGGAGATGGCTAGGGCGCCTCGGACGCTGGCTATCGAGCACTTCGTTGTGGGCGGCGTGCCCGGCGACGACGCGGTTGAGACGTGGCGTGTTGGATACGACGCCAAGCGTAACCCGTTCTACCCGGCAGACACCCGTGCCGCCCAACCGCGGACACCGGACCTCGATGAAGCGATTTCCCGCGCTATTGAACTTGGCGTGTTCCCCGTGAATGAGTCAGGTTGACTCACTATCGGGGACTCGCCAACGGGTCTCGACAGTTCTGCCGAGTAATTCGAGTAGTCGACTACTCAGATGGATCCGCTTGCTTCTGAACTAACCTCGTGTCGTCGTGTCTGATGTGCACGATCAGGTGTCCGGAGGGAGCCCGTCGTGGGTAACGTGGGTAAGTTGAGACGAGTCGCCGTGGCCGTCGTTTCGATGGCGTGCGTGGCGGCATGCGCGAGCGGCAAGGAATCCGGGCCACCATCGACGCCGCAGGCGACGGCACAAACTCCGGCAACGACGGCAACCCAACACGTCGAACGAGACTGGGACATCGCATACGCAGCGCCCTCGAATTTCGACATGGACGCGATCTCCATTCACGTGATGAAGGCTGACGGCAGCAACGACCGGGAAGTCATCGCTGACGCCTCTTTCCCCGGCGTGTCGTCCGATGGGTCGATCGCGTACATGACGTCGATCAACAACGGTGGCACCGCCGTCGAGATTGTCGACGCGGATGGAAAGAACGTCCGCCGGGTGTTCGAAGCCGATCCCGAAAAGTCCGAATCAGTGGTTGCCCCGGTCCTCTCGCCGGACGGAAAGCGCGTCGCGTTCATTGCCGGGTCGTTTTTCGGCACGGCAGGGGTTCACATCGGGAACGCCGATGGCAGCGACATTCGAAGGGTGGTCCTAGGTGTAGCACCCATCATGAACTTCGGATTGGCGTTCTCTCCCGACGGCCAGACGCTCTTGTACTCCAAACCGGACGACGGAGCCAACCTGGGGGACAACGTCCTGTTCACATCCCGCACCGACGGCAGTGACGAGCGTCGACTCGGAGGTGAACGCGGTGCCGGTTCGCCGGCGTATTCGCCCGACGGGACCCAAATCGTCTATGACACGTTGACGGACAACGTTGGCACAATACGGGTGATGAACAGCGATGGGAGCAACGATCGCAAGATCGCGGACACTGTCGGCGAGGTGTTCGTCAGTGCGGTCTGGTCACCCGACGGGAAGCGCATCATATTCGCCGATAAGTCGACGGTTGACGGCGCCGACAACTGGGCGTTGTTCGTGGTGAACGCCGACGGGAGCGACCGGAAGTTGTTCAAGGAGAACGCGTTCCTTCCGGCTTGGCGCCCGACCAGCGGTTGACCGATGCTTCCAGTGTTCCCCTGTTACCTGTCTTCGTCTCGATAGCTGTCGGGGAATTCCAGCGGGTCAACGAGATCGTGAAACGAAGCGGCGAGTTCGTCGAAGCTCAACAGCGTGTCGCCGACGGCGATCTCGACTTCGTCTACGACGAGATGGAGGTCGAGCTCGCAAAGGTCTCCCGGGAATTCGACATCGCCTCGCTGTTGCCAGGCAGCCCTGACGCGGCTCTCGGTTGGCGGCAAAAGAAAGATGCCCGGGCTTCTACGCGCAGTTCCGCAAGCGGGTACGCGCGAATCTCTGTGCGTCCGATGGGGAGTTCCCAGACGGTCGCGCGCCAGACATCGGTAGGCGCGGTAGTGGCGTCGCGGCTCGTTCCGCGCGGCAGCTGCTTCGCCATCAAGCAACCCCTCCACCGGGGAATCGGACGAGATCGAAGCATGACACGAGGTTCATCGCCTTCCAGGGCCGGAGTGAGAAGAACGCTCGCATCATCAACCGATCCGGAAAAGCCGACTCCGGGTTGACTCCGCAATGGGAGCTCGCCAGACCGCTGCGTCCCGCTTTGATGGCATCCAGGGCTGTGGTTCCACCGGCAATGACGGCCCTAAGCGCAAACGGAAACTGTCCTTAAACTGGCACACATGGCGAAACGGAGCCTGACCGTCATTCTCGCTTTCGTTCTCGGAGGCTGCACGCAAGTAGTCGACACACCGAAGCCCCTGCCAGAGCCGCCGGTGGCGCCCATCACCGCACTCCAGGTCGCGGACCTGTTGAGCCCGAGTGTCCAGAACCGCGACGGCAACCTGTTCACCACCGTCGAACCGCTCGGCTGCAGCGGTGTCGCCCGGGAGGTGGATCCACCCTTCATCGTCAACTTCGACCCGGCGGCGACCGACGGCGGGCATTGGGCAGCCGGCGACGGCGAGGTGTACGTCGAGGAGATGGTTGGCGTGTATCCCGCCAACTTCGACGCGAAGGCCGCGCTCGCGGAGGCCACACGCACCGTCGAATCATGTCGAAACGCATCGTTCGCGGTCACCACCATGCGAGGCGGCGCGTATGTCTTCAGGCTTCTGCCCCAAGTGGATTCCGGCTCGCCGGACATCGTTGCCTGGTCCTACAGCGGCGTTGACTGGGCATGCGACAGTGCATTCGTGGCCGCGCACAATGCAGCCGTCGAAATCTCGACCTGTGGCCCCGTCAACGGCTTCGACGTGCTGTCGTTGGCACGCGATGCTCTGAAACGGATTGACGCACTGGCCAATATGGCGGCCTGACGCAGATCGGCATCCGAGCCACCGCACACCTCACAATCCCTTGAAGCGCTCCTTGACCTGCTCGTCGGTCAGCCCGTAGTCCGCCAGCGAGTAGGTGTGCTTGGGCGCACGCGGACCCTTCTGACTCTCCTCGTGCATCGCCGTCATCGCATCTCGGGCCGCGTCGGTGAAGTCGATGCCGAACTGTCGGTAGACGCCCTCGACGGCGCCTATCGGGTCGTTGATGAACTCGAAGTAGTCCAGGTCATAGAACTGGGCGGAGTCATGCTTGGCGCGTTCGGTAGTGAACAACTCCAGCCCACGCGACCAGGTCTCCAGGGCATCATCGCCAATCACCTTGCCGACGAAGCTGTTCGACCATCCCTCGGTGGTGTGCTGGGACAACGAACACATCGACGCCATGATCGTCTCGGCGGGCCGGTGGCATTGCACCACCAATGCATCGGGGTACGTCGCGAACAGCGCGTCGAGGGCGAAGAGGTGGCTGGGATTCTTGAGCACCCAGCGTTTCTCGGCGTCGTTGAGCCCGATCAGCTGAAGGTTGCGGCGGTGGCGCTGGTAGGGTCTGGTCCAGTCCTGCGTGGCCAGCCACTGCGAATACGTCGGCAGGTGTGCCAGCGTCTCATAACTCACCGAGTGCAACGACTGACGCAGCAGCTGCCAACACTCCTCGACCTCGTCGGCGGTCATGTAGTGCAGCCCCGTGTAGTCCGGGTTCTCCTCGTGGGCCTTGGTGAACTGCGCATCGAGCTGCGCGAAAACTGGATTCTCCGACCAGGTTTCGCGGGGCGGGCGCGGCTGCGGAAACTCGGCCAACCAGAGTTCGAGCCCTTGGTGGCGCGGGTCGGCAGTGAGCAGCCGATGGATCGCGGTGGTGCCGGTGCGCGGGAGCCCGGTGACGAAGATCGGCCGTTCGATGGGCACGTCGGCATGCTGCGGATACTGCTTGAACGCCGACTCGGACACCAACCGGGCCACCAGCGCATTGCGTACGAAGAACCGCTGCATCTTGCTGCCGAACTCGGTGAGATCGGCATCCCGCCGGTACGACTCGAGGAGTACACCAAGCGCCTCGCGGTAGTTGTCGTCGTCGACGCCGAAGTCATCGAGGCCGCAGGCCTTGGCCGCCGACGCGTGCAGGTCGTCGACGGTGCCGACGTCGGTGCGCCCGGCGCTCATGGCTCGACTCTCACTCGCGTTCGTCTTCGCATCAGGCCTTGTACTCCCCGCAGTTCACGTCCAGCGTCTGGCCGGTGATGCCGCTAGACAGGTCGCTCGCCATGAACAGAATCGCCGACGCCACCTCGTCCTCGGTGGGCAGCCGCTTGAGATCGGAGTTCACGGCGGCGGCATCGTAGATCTGCTCGACGGTGGTGCCGTACTTGCCCGCCTGGTGGTTGAAGTAGCCCTTCAGCGTGTCGCCCCAGATATAGCCCGGTACAACCGAGTTCACCCGAATACCTTGCTCACCGAGCTCGGTGGCCAGCGATTGCGACATCGCCAGCAGCGCCGACTTGGCCATCTTGTACGCGCCGTACTTCGCCTGCGAGTGCCGCACCACCATCGAGTTGACGTTCACGATCGAGCCGTTGGTGTTTGCCAGTGCCGGGGTGAACCCCTGGGTGATCCGTAGCGCTCCGAGCACGGTGAGCTCGATGGCGTCGCGGATGTGGTCGTAGGTGGTGTTGGCCAACGGCTTCATCGATGGCACCCGAAAGGCGTTGTTGATCAGTACATCTACCTTGCCGTACGCCTTGAGTGATTCCTCGACCAGATTGTCGACCTGATCGTCGTCGGTGATGTCGGTGCCCACCGACACGGCGCGCCGACCGAGGTCGGAGACCTGCTTGGCGACGTCCTCGAGTCGCTGGACCGTGCGCGCCGCCAGAACGAGGTCGGCGCCGTTCTCGGCACACCGCCGCGCCAGTGTGGTGCCCAGCGCGGGGCCGACGCCACTGATCACGACTACCTTGCCATCCAGCATTCCAGCCATGCTTCTATCCCACCATCCTGTCGGCGATCTGCTTCTGACGCAGGGCGATTCGCGCGCGCCAGTCTTCCTCGGAGATCTTGTTGGACTCGTAGTACGGCAGCGCGGCGGCTACCTTGTCGAGGTCGACCAGATCCACGGTCGGGCCGTCGGCCTCCGTCAACTCCCGGGACAGCCGCTGCCAGCGGAACTGCAGGTATCCCTTGGCATGCCCGAGTGTCTCGACCCAGTTGGTCACGCCTGGGTTCGCATCCGCGACGACGATGCGGATCTTGCCGTCCGGATCCGCCTGCGCTTGAGTACCGTTGAGCGACGTCTGGTGGTTGATGTAGTCCAACGAGATGTACCAGAGGCTGCCCAGTTGGAAGCCGAGGTACGGCGCATCGGTGACGGGCAGCGTGATGACGAGCGCCTGGTCGGGTGTCAGGTCGAAGTGGCCCACCGACGAGTACTGGGTAGCGAGGCCACCGGGCGTCAGGCGCGGGGCCACCATCGTGTTCACCGGCAGCGTGTTGTAGAACCACTGCGGGAACTGAAGCCACGTCTTGACGCGCTGCACCAGTTGCTTGCCTGCGACGGCGTACCGCTTCTCGATCAACGCCCGGGTCAGCGGCGGCGGTGCGGTGCCTGCGGTGTCGGTGCGGGCGACGCTGATGTGGCCGCGCTGGGCCGACCAGTCGTTGTACACCTCGCGAACGAGCAACTGCGACGGGCTGTTCGGCGTGACCCGGTACTCGAAGGTGCCGTCGGCGGCGATGTCGAGTTCGCGGTCATCGAAGGCCGCCTGGCTGACCGGCACGTTGTCGTCGGTGTACTCGCCGCCCAGCATCTGGAAGGACAGGTCGGTGGTCGTACCGCGGCGGCCGGTGACGACGTACTCGTGACCGGGTTGCACGCGCGTGCCGAAGTAGAGCGTGTCGGGGTTGTCCAGGCCCATCTTCGTGAACGGCCCGGTGCCGGATTGCATGAATGGATGGTCACGGTCGTAGTCGAAGGCCAGGTGCGTACATCCTGAGATGCAGCCGGCGAGGTACTGCAGACCCTCGAACAGATCGGCCTCTGACTGAATGAATGGCGCTGCGGCGACCAGGCTTTCGGCCTCGGCGATCGCCTCGGCCAGCGGTGTGCTGTACATGTTGCATGCCCTTCGCGGTTCAGTATTCGGACCGTGGTGCTAGACAGTTCGAGACTGAGGCTAGAACGCGTTCTAGTTCGAGTCAACGGCCGAGCGCTCGCCGGGCTGGTCCATATTTGTAACACAGCGGTACGATTCTGCAATGCACAGTCACCAATCCTCCGGCCGGACCTCACCTCCGACCGAACGCGTGGTGGCTGTGCTCGACTTCCTGGCCCGCTATCCGCATGACCGGTTCGGCCTATCCGATCTGTCCCGAAGACTCGGCCTGTCCAAGCCGACGTGCCTTGGCATTCTGACCGCATTGACCGAGGCCGACTACCTGGTACGCGACGGCCGGGACAAGACCTACCGGCTCGGCCCGGCCCTGATCTCGCTCGGGCACACGGCCCAGGAGTCGATGCGTGTCGATCCCGCCGCCCGCGAGGAATTGCGACGGCTGTCGTCGGCACACGGGACCACGGCCGCCTTGTCGGCGGTCATCGACGATCGCATCACGCTGCTCGAACTCGTCGGCCCGCCCGCTGCGGACGTCGGCGTGCGGGTCGGACAGAGCTACCCGTTCGCGCCACCGGTCGGACTGATGTTCGTGCTCTGGGACGACGAGGCGCTGCAGGACTGGCTGGCTAGAGAGCCGACCATCCCGCTGCGCACCGACACCGAGCGGCTGGACCGTGTGATCGCCGTATGCCGCGCCTCCGGCTACCTCGTCGAACGATTGACTCCAGGCGGGCGCCGGTTGTACGCGTTGATGGCCGGCATGTCCAGCACGCTGCCCGACGAATTGCGGGCGCTGCTAGGCGAATTGGTCTCCGACGTCGGCGAGCGGGTCTACCTCGGTAACGAGGCGGGCGCCCGGCAGCGCCACGACATCAGCGTCATCTCCGCGCCCGTCTACGATCACCACCGGCGGCAGGCCATGGTGGTGTCGCTTCAGATCGGACGCGCGCTCACCGACACCGAGATCACCAAGCGGGCCCGCAGCCTGGTCGCTACCGCCGACGCACTCACGAGCCGACTCGGCGGCGCGAAACCGGACCGCTAAACGTCGGCCAGCACCGTGAGGGCGTCGGTGGGCGACACCTGCAACCCGCAACGGTCCTTGAACGCGACCAGCGGCGCCTGAATGGCGCGCAGGTCGTCGGCCTGGGTGGGATGGTCATTGAAGTAGGCGTCGAACTGCCCGACGGCGACGAAGGCGGGCTGGCGCGTGGCGTCGATCAGTGCCTGATTGACGTCGGGGTGCGCTTCGAAGTACGTCGTGAGCGATGCGGTCACCGAGCTGATGGTCCGGGCCAGGCTGGCGGCGTTGCAATCGTCGACCGCGGGCGTCGCGGGGGGTACGGGCTCAACGGGTCCCGTCGAGTCGACCGCGGGCGTCGCGGGGGGTACGGGCTCAACGGGATCAGTGGGATCGGCGCTGGCGGCGGGCAGGCCGAGCGCGGCGCAGGTCGCGCCAGCGGCGAGCAGGCCGAAAGCGGTTCGTCGAAGGGTCACGGCACGGGTCATCGGATCACTCCTTGGTTCGGGCCGCGCTGGTCTTTCCCCGGCCACTGGAGATGTCTTCGCCCCCGTCGACCCTGGTGTTACTGATGTGACGGAAGTTGCTGGTCAATTGGTACTCGCCAGCGCAAACGGCAGCACGGCCGCGGCGCCTGACGCGCGCACGACGCGGGCAGCCATCGTCAGCGTCCACCCGGTGTCGGCCAGGTCGTCGACCAGCAGCACCGGGCCACCGGCCGCTTCGATCGCGGCCGGATCGGGAGGAGACCACGCGCCTTGCAACGCGGCGACGCGATACGCGGAGTTCGCCGCCGTCAGTGGCCGCCGCTCGGGCGCGTACAGAAGCGTGCCGAGATCGGTCAGCTTGCCGATCTGCGCGAGCTGGCGGGCTAGCGACGAGATCAGCACCGGATGGCGGTCCGAGTCCAGCGCCAGCACCGCGGTCGGCCTGGTCTCCCACCCCCACGACGCAAGAACCTTCACTGCGGCCTGCACCACGTCGTCGGACACCTCCGCGTCCGGCTCGTCGAGCAGACGCCTCAGCCGGGCGCCCCAGCCCAGGTCCGTCAACCTCCCGATCACCCGGCCCGGTTCGGGGCCGTCGCCGATCCGGCCGCTGAGGTTCACTCCGAGCTTGCTCAACCCCGACGGCCACTGCTTGCGCGGCGCGAGTTCTACGCCGGGCCGCATGAGTCGCTGACGGGTGTCCTCCACCGCAGTCGCATCGACGTCGGGGTCGTAGCGCGCCCCCGTGCAGTTGTCACAACGGCCGCACCGTTCGCCCTCGCGCAGTTCGGGATCGTCGAGCTGGCCGCGCAGGAACGCCATCCTGCACCCGTCAGTGTTCTGATAGTCGAGCATCGCCTGCTGTTCCCGCTTGCGGGCCTCATCGAGCTTGCGGTACCGCGGTTCGTCGTACTCCCACTGCTGCCCGGTGCCGACCCAACCGCCCTTCACCCGCCGCACGGCCCCGTCGACGTCGAGCACCTTCAGCACCATCTCCAACCGGGTCCGGCCGAGGTCGACCAGCGGCTCCAACGCGGGCGTCGACTGCGGCCTTTCCGGCTCCAACGCCCGAATCACGTTGCGTACCATTACTTCCGACGGGAATGCGACGGAGGCGAAGTACCGCCAGACGTCCTGGTCCTCATGGCCCGGCAACAGGACGACCTCGGCGCTGGCGGTCGACCGGCCCGCGCGGCCGACCTGCTGGTAGTAGGCGATGGGCGAGGACGGCGCACCCAAATGCACGACGAAGCCGAGGTCGGGCTTGTCGAATCCCATGCCCAGCGCTGACGTAGCGACGAGCGCCTTCACCCGGTTGGCCAGCAGATCCGCCTCGAGTTGCTCACGCTCGGCGGCCTCGGTGGACCCGGTGTACGCGGCCACGCGGTGACCTTGATCGCGCAACAGCGCGGCCACGTCGTTCGCCTGAGCGACGGTCAGGGTGTAGACGATGCCCGAACCGGGCAACGAATCCAGATGTGCGGCAAGCCATGCCGCGCGCTGCGCCGGATTGCCCGCCTTCACCACCGACAGCCGCAACGACTCGCGGTCCAAACCGCCGCGCAGTACCAGGGTTTCGCCGCCCCCCACGCCTAGCTGCGTTGCCACGTCGTCGACCACCCGGTCATTGGCGGTGGCAGTGGTGGCAAGCACCGGAACGTCGGCCCCCAGTTCGGCGATGAGCGACCGGATGCGTCGGTAGTCGGGCCGGAAATCGTGGCCCCAGTCCGAGACGCAATGCGCCTCGTCCACCACCACCAGGCCGGCGTCGTGCGCCAACGCGGGCAGCACCTCGTCGCGAAAGTCGGGATTGTTCAACCGTTCCGGACTGACCAGCAGGACGTCGACGTCGCCACGGCGCACCCGTTCGTGGATCTCGGCCCAATCGGCGACATTGCTCGAGTTGATGGTGACTGCGTGCACACCGGCCCGGTCGGCGGCGGCCACCTGGTTGCGCATCAACGCCAGCAGCGGGGACACGATCACCGTCGCGCCGTACCCGGACGCACGCAGCAGCTTGGCGGCGATGAAGTACACCGCCGACTTGCCCCAGCCGGTGCGTTGCACGACGAGCGCCCGACGACGGTGCACCACCAGCGCTTCGATGGCCGACCACTGGTCATCGCGCAACCGCGCACCGGGGCCGGCCAACTGTTCGAGGATTGCCTGCGCGTCATCGCGGGTCGCCATGCCCCAATCGTGCCCGGCGGGTGTGACGGATTGGGACGGCGGGCTGGAGCGAAGCGACCCGGGAATGCGAGGCCGACGACTTTCGGCCACGAATGCACTCATCGCGCTGGCGGAAACCGCCAGCGCGATGAGGCGTACGAGCAGGCAAGCCTGGGAGCCGAGCCGTCGACACTCGGTCGGGACGGCGGTCAGCGCCCCAGCCAGCCCCTGGTTGCTGCTAGACGACCGTCTTCAGTACGTCGGTCAGCTGATTCGACGACACCTGAATGCCGCACTGCGTGGACAGGTCGGAGACCGGCTGCTGAATCGCCTGGAGCTCATCGGCGACCTTCGGGTTGTCCGCGAAGTACGTGCGGTACGAAACCTGCGCCTCTGTCGGCGCCTGCTTGGCGATGTCCGTCAACGCCTCATTCGTCTGCGGATGCGTCTGCAGATACGTGCTCATCGACAGCGACACCGAGCTCTGGGTGGTCGCCAAACCGCTTGCGGTGCACTGATCGGGCGCAGCATTGGCGCTCGGCAGCGCGATCGTCGCGGTGGCGATGCCACCGAGCAGGCCTCCGGCGAGCATCCCGTACAAGCCGCGGCGAACGGTAGGCACGCTCGCCTTGATGATCTTGGTCATGGTTACCTCCTTGGGTCTGCGATGCGGTGATCGCAGCCCATGGCCTAACCACGAGGCCGGGTCGGCTAAACAATCCGGTCTCACGACCAAGTCGTTGGGTCGTCCGTCGGCCCAGGCCGGCATGCGTGTCGCGGTAACCCAAAAATCTCGGTTAGCACGGCTACGTACCGGACGAGGTCCGCACCGACTGCGAAACTCACGACACGACACGCTGCTCACGCGTCGCACGATTCACAGTCCGCGCGTTCACGACGTCGCGGCGGCATCCTGTTCGCGCTTGATCTCCAGCGCGATGTCGATGAGCTGGTCTTCCTGGCCGCCGATCAGCTTGCGCTGGCCGGCGCGGTGCAGCAGTTGGTGCGCGGGAACGCCGTAACGCTCGGACTGCCGGATCGCGTGCTTGAGGAAGCTCGAGTACACCCCCGAGTAGCCCATGATCAGCGCATTGCGGTCGAGCAGGCACTCGGCGGGCATCGCGGGGGCGACGACCTCTTCGGCTGCGTCGGCGATGTCGAAGAAGTCGATGCCGGTCTTGACGCCGATCTTGTCGAAGACGCCGATGAGCGCCTCCACGGGTGCATTGCCCGCGCCCGCACCGAACCGGCGGCAGCTGCCGTCGATCTGCTTGGCGCCCGCGCGGACGGCCTCGACGCTGTTGGCGACGCCGAGCCCGAGGTTCTCGTGACCGTGGAAGCCGACCTGGGCGTCGTCGCCGAGTTCGGCGACCAGCGCCGCCACCCGGTCGGCCACGCCCTCGAGTACCAGTGCACCCGCCGAGTCGACCACGTAGACGCACTGGCACCCGGCGTCGGCCATGATGCGGGCCTGGGCGGCCAGCTTCTCCGGCGGGATGGTGTGGCTCATCATCAGGAACCCGACGGTCTCCAGGCCGAGCTCACGCGCCAGGCCGAAGTGTTGGATCGAGACGTCGGCCTCGGTGCAGTGGGTGGCGATCCGGCAGATCGAGCCGCCGTTGTTCTGCGCCTCCTTGATGTCCTCCTTGGTGCCCACGCCGGGCAGCATCAGGAAGGCGATCTTGGACTCCTTGGCCGTCTCGGCGGCCAGCTTGATCAGTTCCTGCTCCGGCGTCTTGGAGAAGCCGTAGTTGAAGCTCGACCCGCCGAGGCCGTCACCGTGAGTGACCTCGATGACCGGCACGCCCGCGGCGTCGAGTGCGGCGACGATCGAGCCGACCTCGTCCTTGGTGAACTGGTGCCGCTTGTGGTGCGAACCGTCGCGCAGGGACGTGTCCGTCATCCGGACGTCCCAGATGGGATTGAAGAAGACGTCCCCGGATGTCAACGATGCCGTGCTCATGCCTGACCTCCTGTCGAGCGGAGAGCGACGCCCGGACTTCTCCTTGGCGATCTCCTCGCCGACCTTGGTCGCCGCCGCGGTCATGATGTCCAGGTTTCCAGCGTAGGGCGGCAGGTAGTCGCCCGCACCCTCCACTTCGACGAACGTGGTGACCAGGGCCTGGCCGCCCGAGTGCACCGACGGCGGGTCGAACTGGGGCTCGTTGAGCAGCCGGTAACCGGGCACGTAGGTCTGCACCTCGGCGACCACGTCCTTGATCGACTTGGTGATCGCGTCCTGGTCGGCGTCCTCGGGAATGGCGCAGAAGATGGTGTCCCGCATGATCATCGGCGGGTCGGCCGGGTTGAGGATGATGATCGCCTTGCCCCGCTTGGCGCCACCGATGACCTCGACGCCCCTGCTGGTGGTCTTGGTGAACTCGTCGATGTTGGCGCGCGTGCCCGGTCCGGCGGACGCCGACGACACCGACGCCACGATCTCGGCGTAGGGCACGTCGACGACACGGGACACCGCGTACACCATCGGGATGGTGGCCTGGCCACCGCAGGTGACCATGTTGACGTTGGGCGCCTCGAGGTGTGCGCGCAGGTTCGCGGGCGGGATGACGCCCGGTCCGACCGCGGCAGGCGTCAGGTCGATGGCGCGGATACCCGCCTCCGCGTAGCGCGGCGCGGCATCGCGATGCACGTAGGCGCTGGTGGCCTCGAACACCATGTCGGGCTTCTCGTCGAGGCCGAGCAGCCAGTCCACGCCCTCGTGGCTGGTCTCCAGACCCAGTTTGCGGGCCCGCGCCAAACCCTCACTGGCCGGATCGATCCCGACCATCCAGCGCGGCTCGAGCCAATCCGAACGCAGCAGTTTGTACAGCAGATCGGTACTGATGTTTCCCGACCCGACGATCGCGACCGTTGCCTTTTGCGGCATCGTGGGTGTCCCTCCTATTCGAACGACAGGTGGACTGAACCTAGCCCGTCGAATTGAGCTACGAAATCGTCGCCCGGACGTGCATCTATCGCACGCGTGCAGGACCCCGGCAAGACGATGTCCCCGGCCTTCAACCGCACGCCGAACTGGTCGACCTTGCGGGCCAGCCACGCCACCGCGGTGACCGGATTGCCCAGCACCGCATCGCTGCGGCCCTCGGCGACGACCTCGCCGTTGCGCGTCAGCACCGCGTCGATGTTGCGGATGTCGATGTCCTTCGGGGACACCCGCTCCTTGCCGAGCACCCACCCCGCGGACGACGCGTTGTCGGCGATGGTGTCACACAGCTTGATCTTCCAGTCGGTGATCCGGGTGTCGATCAGCTCGATCGACGGAGCGAACGCCGCCGTAGCGGCCAGCACGTCGTCCTCGGTGCATCCCTCGCCGGGCAGGTCGTCGGCGAGCACGAAGCCGACCTCGACCTCGACCCGCGGGTAGAGGAAGCGACCCGCCTTGACCGGGACGTCCTCGAAGACCTCCATCTCGTCGAGCAGGTGACCGTAGTCGGGTTCGTCGACGTTCATCATCTTCTGCATGGCCTCCGACGAGAGGCCGACCTTGTGGCCGATGACGCGCGCACCCTCGGCCACGCGTTGGCGGATGTTGATCAGCTGGATCTCGTACGCGTCGACGACGTCGATGCCGGGAACCCCGTCGGTCAACGGTTTGATCGGCACCTTGCTGCGCTCGGCCTGGGCCAGCTCTGCGGCTAGCTCGTCGCGCACCTCAAAGGACAGCATTCGTGAAGTCCCCTCGTTTCTTCGACCGGCGCAGTTGTGGGTCGGCCAGGCAATTCTATAACGTGTTCTACATGACTGAGCAGGAGTACGACGTCGTCGTAGTCGGAAGCGGAGCGGCCGGCATGGTCGCCGCCCTCACCGCCGCCCATCAGGGACTCTCGACAGTAGTCGTTGAGAAGGCCCCGCACTACGGCGGTTCCACTGCGCGGTCCGGCGGCGGCGTGTGGATCCCGAACAACGAGATCCTCAAGCGTGACGGAGTGACGGACACGGCGGAGGCCGCGCGCACCTACCTCCACGCGATCATCGGGGACGTCGTGCCCGCCGAACGCATCGACACCTACCTCGAGCGCGGGCCGGAGATGCTGTCGTTCGTGCTCAAGAACTCGCCGCTGAAGCTGTGCTGGGTTCCCGGCTACTCCGACTACTACCCCGAGACCGCGGGTGGCAAGCCGACCGGACGCTCCGTCGAACCGAAGCCGTTCAACGCCCGCAAGCTCGGGGCCGACGAGGACGGCCTGGAACCGCCGTACGGCAAGGTGCCGTTGAACGTCGTGGTGATGCAGCAGGACTACGTGAGGCTCAACCAGCTCAAGCGTCATCCCCGCGGCGTACTGCGCAGCCTGAAGGTCGGCGCGCGCACGATGTGGGCCAAGGCGACTGGCCAGAACCTCGTCGGCATGGGCCGGGCCTTGATCGCCCCGCTGCGCATCGGCCTTCAGAAGGCCGGCGTCCCGGTGCTGCTGAACACCGCCCTGACGGACCTGTACGTCGAGGACGGTGTCGTGCGCGGTATCTACGTGCGCGACACCAATGCACCGGAATCGGCTGAGCCACAACTCATCCGGGCGCGCCGCGGGGTCATCCTCGGCAGTGGGGGCTTCGAGCACAACGAGCAGATGCGCGTGAAGTACCAGCGCGCGCCCATCACCACCGAGTGGACGGTCGGCGCCAAGGCCAACACCGGTGACGGCATCCTGGCCGCCGAGAAGCTCGGAGCCGGACTGGAATTCATGGAGGACTCCTGGTGGGGCCCGACGGTGCCGCTGGTCGGCGCACCGTGGTTCGCGCTGTCCGAGCGCAACTCACCCGGTTCGATCATCGTCAACATGGCGGGCAAGCGGTTCATGAACGAGTCGATGCCCTACGTGGAGGCCTGCCACCACATGTACGGCGGCGAGTACGGCCAGGGCCAGGGACCCGGTGAGAACATTCCGGCCTGGTTGATCTTCGACCAGCAGTACCGCGACCGGTTCATCTTCGCGGGACTTCAACCGGGCCAACGGATTCCGAAGAAGTGGCTGGAGTCCGGCGTGATCGTCAAGGCCGACACGCTCGAGGAGCTCGCGCAGCTGACGGGGCTGCCGGCCGATGCGCTGAAGGCCACCGTAGAGCGGTTCAACGGGTTCGCCCGCTCGGGCGTCGACGAGGACTTCAAGCGCGGCGAGAGCGCCTATGACCGCTACTACGGCGATCCGACCAACAAGCCCAACCCCAACCTCGGGGAGCTCAGCCACGCGCCGTACTACGCCGCCAAGATGGTGCCAGGCGACCTCGGCACCAAGGGCGGGATCCGCACCGACGTGCACGGTCGGGCGCTTCGCGACGACGGTTCGATCATCGAGGGCCTGTACGCCGCCGGCAACGCCAGCTCGCCGGTGATGGGCCATACCTACCCCGGACCTGGCGGCACGATCGGCCCCGCGATGACCTTCGGCTACCTCGCGGCCCTGCATCTGGCTGGCAGAGCCTGATGCCGATCAACCTCGACGAGGCGCTTGCGGGCGACCTGCCGCCCATCGAATTCTCTTGGACCAGTAGTGACATCCAGCTCTACCACCTGGGCCTTGGGGCTGGCTCCGACCCGATGGACCCGCGCGAACTTCGGTATCTCACCGACGACACCCCACAGGTGTTGCCGACGTTCGGCAACGTGGCGCAGACCTTCCACGACACCGAGCCGCCCACGGTTCAGTTTCCCGGGATCGACATCGAGCTGAGCAAGGTTCTGCACGCCAGCGAGGCCGTGATCGCGCCCGGCCCGATCCCACCCTCGGGCACCGGCGTCGCGGTCACCCGGTTCACCGACATCTGGGACAAGGGGAAGGCCGCGGTGATCTGGTCGGAGACGACGGTCACCGCACCCGACGGCACCTTGCTGTGGACGCAGAAGCGTTCGATCTTCGCCCGCGGCGAAGGCGGGTTCGGGGGCGAGCGCGGCCCGTCGACGTCCTCCGAACCGCCGCAGCGCGCACCGGATCTCGAACTCGACATTCCGACGCTGCCGCAGCAGGCGCTGCTCTACCGACTCTGCGGCGACCGAAATCCACTCCATTCCGATCCTCAATTCGCTTCTGCAGCAGGCTTTCCCAAGCCGATCCTGCACGGGCTGTGCACGTACGGAATGACGTGCAAGGCGCTGACCGACGCACTGCTCGACGGGGACGCGACGCAGGTCGGCTCCTACGGTGCCCGGTTCGCCGGCGTGGTATTCCCGGGCGAGACACTGCGGGTCGGCATTTGGAAGGAACGCGACAAAGTGCTGGCGACTGTCACGGCACCCGGCCGCGACGACGCGACCGTTCTGTCGGGCGTGGAGATGGTTCCGAACCAGGCGTGAACCTGAGCAGATAAGGGGTTGGGAAGCCCCCGTGGCCCCAAATACCGCACACGGTGTCCGGCGGCAAGGACTCCCTGCGGGCTGCTCACCCGATCGATCGTGGCTTCGCCGCCCTGGGATCCACCCACGAATGGGTCACCGACTTCAGCTGTGCGAGTGCGGGTCCAGGGACTAGACCAGTTGTTGGTTGGTCAGGATCCGCACGATGCCATCGGACATGTCCGACACGTAGACCTGACGCCCATCGGGAGACACCGCCACCGAATGCCATTGCGCCTCGGGCTGATTGTCGATCGGCACCGTGCTGCTCACCGCGTTGGTGGCGGTATTGATGATCGACACCGTGTCATTGCCGTTGGCCACATACAACGTGCCGCCATCGGGACTGAGCGCCAACCCGAACGGCTGCGCACCCACCGTGATCGTCGTCGCCACCGTCGGAGTGGCCGCGGTCGTGTTGAGCACCGTCACCTTGCCGGAGTCATAACTGCTCACATACGCCCGCGACCCATCCGGGGACACCGCCACGTACGCCGCACCGGTACCCACCGCAACCCGAGAGACCAGCGTCGGGGTCGCCGTCGAGGTGTTCAGCACCGTCACCGTGCCCGAACCCCAGTTCGCCACATACGCCCGGGTGCCATCGGCAGACAACGCGATCCCCACCGGATTGGCATCCACGGCCACCGTGGCCCCCAACGCATACGTATTGGCCGTGGTATTGACGTTGATCACCGACACCCGACCGGTGCCGATCGTCGTCACGTACACCCGATTCCCACTCGGGGCCACCGCGATCCCATACGCCTGCCCACCACCATTGAGCGACACCGAAGTGACCACCTGATTGGTCGCGGTGTTGATCACCGACACCGCATCATTACCCGCCACATACGCCCGAGTGCCATCGGCAGCCAACGCGATCGCAATCGGCGAAGCCACCACGTTGATCGTCACCGGCGCCGCCGTCGGATTCGCCCGATCAATCACCGACACCGTATTGGACGCCTGATTGGCCACATACGTCTTCGTCCCCGAAACCACCACCCCCATCGGATTCACACCCGTCGGCGCCGAAGACGACACCACCGGCGGACCAGTGCCCGACGCCGTCGGCGCGATCGTCACCGTCACCGACACCGACGCACTCGCCAACCCGTCGCTGGCGTTGACCGTGAAGGTGGCCGAATCCGTACCCGGGGTCAGGGCCGCCGCATCACGCGCCGCCTGCGTCGGCGTATACGAGTAGGAGCCCGCCGTGGTCACCGTCACCGTGCCGCTGGCCGGCTGCGTCGGAACCGCGTAGGTCAACGAATCCCCATCCGGATCCGTGAAATTCAACGACCCGGTCACCGTGCCGGTCGCAGTATCCGGCGTGCCCACACTCGGGGTGCCCGCCACCGGGGCCCGATTCGGCGGAGCGATCGGCACCGAGAACGTCACCGGAGTGGACAATTGGCCGTCACTGGCCACCACCGTCAGACTGGCCGAATCCGCACCCGGGGTCAGGGCCGCCGCATCACGCGCCGCCTGCGTCGGCGTATAGGTGTACACACCCGCCGCGGTCACCGTCACCGTGCCGCTGGCCGGCTGCGTCGGAACCGCGTAGGTCAACGCATTGCCATTCGGATCCGTGAAATTCAACGACCCGCTCACCACACCGGTCGCCCGATTCGGCGTCCCCACACTCGGGGTGCCCGCCACCGGCGCGGCGTTACCTTGACCACCACCCTGGTTGGTCAGGATCCGCACGATGCCATCGGACATGTCCGACACGTAGACCTGACGCCCATCGGGAGACACCGCCACCGAATGCCATTGCGCCTCGGGCTGATTGTCGATCGGCACCGTGCTGCTCACCGCGTTGGTGGCGGTATTGATGATCGACACCGTGTCATTGCCGTTGGCCACATACAGCGTGCCGCCATCGGGACTGAGCGCCAACCCGAACGGCTGCGCACCCACCGTGATCGTCGTCGCCACCGTCGGAGTGGCCGCGGTCGTGTTGAGCACCGTCACCTTGCCGGAGTCATAACTGCTCACATACGCCCGCGACCCATCCGGGGACACCGCCACGTACGCCGCACCGGTACCCACCGCAACCCGAGAGACCAGCGTCGGGGTCGCCGTCGAGGTGTTCAGCACCGTCACCGTGCCCGAACCCCAGTTCGCCACATACGCCCGGGTGCCATCGGCAGACAACGCGATCCCCACCGGATTGGCATCCACGGCCACCGTGGCCCCCAACGCATACGTATTGGCCGTGGTGTTGACGTTGATCACCGACACCCGACCGGTGCCGATCGTCGTCACGTACACCCGATTCCCACTCGGGGCCACCGCGATCCCATACGCCTGCCCACCACCATTGAGCGACACCGAAGTGACCACCTGATTGGTCGCGGTGTTGATCACCGACACCGCGTCATTACCCGCCACATACGCCCGAGTGCCATCGGCAGCCAACGCGATCGCAATCGGCGAAGCCACCACGTTGATCGTCACCGGCGCCGCCGTCGGATTCGCCCGATCAATCACCGACACCGTATTGGAACGCCTGATTGGCCACATACGTCTTCGTCCCCGAAACCGCCACCCCCATCGGATTCACACCCGTCGGCGCCGAAGACGACACCACCGGCGGACCAGTGCCCGACGCCGTCGGCGCGATCGTCACCGTCACCGACACCGACGCACTCGCCAACCCGTCGCTGGCGTTGACCGTGAAGGTGGCCGAATCCGTACCCGGGGTCAGGGCCGCCGCATCACGCGCCGCCTGCGTCGGCGTATACGAGTAGGAGCCCGCCGTGGTCACCGTCACCGTGCCGCTGGCCGGCTGCGTCGGAACCACTGTAGGTCAACGAATCCCCATCCGGATCCGTGAAATTCAACGACCCGGTCACCGTGCCGGTCGCAGTATCCGGCGTGCCCACACTCGGGGTGCCCGCCACCGGGGCCCGATTCGGCGGAGCGATCGGCACCGAGAACGTCACCGGAGTGGACAATTGGCCGTCACTGGCCACCACCGTCAGACTGGCCGAATCCGCACCCGGGGTCAGGGCCGCCGCATCACGCGCCGCCTGCGTCGGCGTATAGGTGTACACACCCGCCGCGGTCACCGTCACCGTGCCGCTGGCCGGCTGCGTCGGAACCGCGTAGGTCAACGCATTGCCATTCGGATCCGTGAAATTCAACGACCCGGTCACCACACCGGTCGCCCGATTCGGCGTCCCCACACTCGGGGTGCCCGCCACCGGCGCGGCGTTACCTTGACCACCACCCTGGTTGGTCAGGATCCGCACGATGCCATCGGACATGTCCGACACGTAGACCTGACGCCCATCGGGAGACACCGCCACCGAATGCCATTGCGCCTCGGGCTGATTGTCGATCGGCACCGTGCTGCTCACCGCGTTGGTGGCGGTATTGATGATCGACACCGTGTCATTGCCGTTGGCCACATACAGCGTGCCGCCATCGGGACTGAGCGCCAACCCGAACGGCTGCGCACCCACCGTGATCGTCGTCGCCACCGTCGGAGTGGCCGCGGTCGTGTTGAGCACCGTCACCTTGCCGGAGTCATAACTGCTCACATACGCCCGCGACCCATCCGGGGACACCGCCACGTACGCCGCACCGGTACCCACCGCAACCCGAGAGACCAGCGTCGGGGTCGCCGTCGAGGTGTTCAGCACCGTCACCGTGCCCGAACCCCAGTTCGCCACATACGCCCGGGTGCCATCGGCAGACAACGCGATCCCCACCGGATTGGCATCCACGGCCACCGTGGCCCCCAACGCATACGTATTGGCCGTGGTGTTGACGTTGATCACCGACACCCGACCGGTGCCGATCGTCGTCACGTACACCCGATTCCCACTCGGGGCCACCGCGATCCCATACGCCTGCCCACCACCATTGAGCGACACCGAAGTGACCACCTGATTGGTCGCGGTGTTGATCACCGACACCGCATCATTACCCGCCACATACGCCCGAGTGCCATCGGCAGCCAACGCGATCGCAATCGGCGAAGCCACCACGTTGATCGTCACCGGCGCCGCCGTCGGATTCGCCCGATCAATCACCGACACCGTATTGGAACCCTGATTGGCCACATACGTCTTCGTCCCCGAAACCACCACCCCCATCGGGCTCACACCCGTCGGCGCCGAAGACGACACCACTACCGGCGGAACGGCGTATTTGACCGAATAGGTGGCGGCAGTGGCGGGCGTGGTAATCGTGTGGGTCTGAGCTCCGCCATCGGACCAACCGGCGAATGTGAGTTGGGCGCCGTTGGCGAATTGTGTAGATGGAGCACTGAGTACGCGTTGGACGCCTACGACGGCGTTTTCGGTATAGGTCCCAGTTATCGGTATTCCGTCGACCGTGAACGTCGCATTCGGGTTGGGAGTTCCGTCGGTGTTGGTGGCGTTGAACGTGAGCGCGACCGTACGCGGTAGGACATCGATGGACTGAGTCGAGGACAGGCCGCTGCTGTCGGTGACGGTGAGATTGATCCGATACCAAGTGTTGTCGAGCTGGTCTGGGGTGCGCGGGATGGTGATGCTGCCGGTGGGTCCAACGATGTCGTCTCGGAATGGATGGAGATGGGTGTTGTGGTGGAAGTCCACCGTCCAGTGATAGGCGCTACTCGGCAACGCGCCGTCTTCTGCATCGACTCCTGCGCCGGTAAGTGCGGAGAACGAAATGGTGTCGCCCGCGTAATACGTAAGATCACCGCGCGGTGTGGTCACCTGCTGAATCTGCGCGACCGGAGGAGTACTTCCCACAACGATGGTTTGCGTGGTCTGGCCGACCTTCGCGCCGTCACTCACGGTCAGCGTCGCGACGTACCGGCCGTTGGTGGTGTACCTCCAGGTCGCATTCTGATTCGTTGAGACATCGCTCGTTGTGGAGGGGTCGCCGAAATTCCATGCGTAGGTGAGGTTTCCGCCTTCGGGATCGCTCGAGTTGGCAGCCGAGAAGCCGACGTTCAGCGGTCCGTAGCCGTAGGTCGGTGTCGCGGTGATGACCGCAGTCGGCGCCCGATTACCCCCCGACGGGGCGATGCGTATAAGCGCGCCTTGATCGATCGCCAGCTGATAAATGTTGTCGTCCGGACCCTGGGTCAACTGAACGGTGTTGCCGACCAGGGTGTCGAACGTGCTCTCGCTGATCAAACTCGTAAATTCCGAATCGAAGGTCAACACCTTGATGAACTGCTGCGTACCATCCGCTATGAACACCTTGTTTTGATAGCTTTCCCCGAATGTCGCCCCGTCGTAGACGAGAACGGACTGGATCGACGCGCCTGAGCCAACTGGCGTGTGCGGGTAGGTATAGATCGGGTTGACGAAAGCGCATGCGGCAGTGCAATTCCCCTCAGCAAGCGGCCAGCCATAGTTGGCGCCAGCGGTGACGAGGTTGAGTTCTTCCCACGCAGCTGCGCCCACATCAGCGACCAATAGTTGTCCGTCGGGTGCAAACGTGAATCGGAACGGATTTCGGAAACCGTAGGCATATATCTGTGGGAGCACGCCCGGGTCGCCGACGAACGGGTTGTCTGCGGGTGCACTGCCATCCTCAGGATTGAGCCGCAGAATCTTTCCGTACATGTTCGACAGATCCTGTGAATTCGTGGTGATGGTGTTGTCACCCGTTGACCAGTAGAGCTTGTCATCGGGACCGAAATGAATGTCGCCCGCGTGGTGAAGATCGCCGGCCGCTTGGGTTGCCTTCCATGAGTACGCGCTCAGAACCGGGATCGATCGTTTCCCCCGTCATCGTGAAACGCGACAGCCGGTCCCGGTTCGCGGCCGTGGTGTAGGAGACATACACATAGCCGGTGCCCGCAACGGTCTCCCCGAAGTGCGGATCCACCTCGATGCCCCCGATACCCCGCTCGGCGTCGCTGCTGACGGGGAGCGTGATCGCCGTATGCAGGTGATCGACGTCGAAGACCTTGATGGCGCCGTCCTTCTCGGCGATGAGGATTTCACCGTTTGGCAGGAACCGAAAGGCCACCGGCCCGTTCAGGCCCGCCACGACGACGGTGCGTTCAAAATCCGCAGGGAGTAGGGCCTGCACTGCCGCCGCGTCGGCCGCTGCGAAGGCGTCGACCGCTTCTGCTTGCGCAGCCGCAAGCGGCTCGATCTCGGCGGTCTGCGACGGCTCGATCTCGTCGGTCTGCGACGGCTCGATCTCGGCGGTCTGCAACGGCTTCGGCACCGATGTGCTGTTGACGGCGTCCTCGGTGAACTGTCGACGCACCCATCCCAGCACCGCCCACAGCAACGGGGGGTCGGCGGGTCCAGCGGGCCCAGGCGCCACCAAAGGCGCGAACACCGCTGCCATCAGCGTGCGCGGGATGGCCAGCACCGAGGCCACCACATCCGCCACCGACGAACTGGGAGTCGGCGGCCGAGCAGCGCCGAGTGCCGTTGTCGGCGCAACGTCCTCTGACGGGTCGGTTGCGGCCGCGGAGAATCGCGCCTCGGATTCAACGGCCTGCGCAGGCACCGATTCAGTGGCCGGCGTCGTCCTTGCAAGTGATTTGCGCGTTAGGCGCTGCGGCGTGACCGACGTTCGTCTGCTCGGGGTACCCACTTGCTGCACATCGGAGTTCGGAACAACGGCGCTGGATTCCGAGGGCGGTGGGTCCGGCTGCGGGACCGACGGGGCACTCTCGGACACCTCGGGCGGCGGTGCGCTCGCCGTCTCAGTGGTGTCGTTCGAATCCGTGGAACCGGTCAAGCCGTCGTGCGTCGAAGTGTTGGCTCCTCCACTGCTTCTGATGGTCACTTCGGGGCCGGTCGTGGTGGTCACGGTGGTCTCCGCCGACGACTGTGCGGTAGTGGTGCCCGTCGATGGTGTCGTCTGAGCCCCAGTGGCCGGAGTCGAATCCGACGCGGTGGACGACGGCGGGCTTGAAGGCGAGGAGTCTGCCGAAGTGTCTGTGGTGGTGTCCGTGGCGTCGGCTTCGCCCGCCGTAGTGGTCGACGAATGGTCCTCTGGCGTTGCCCAAGCCATGCCCGGGTGATGTAGCGACCGCCGCCCCGATGCCCAGCGCAATCGCCAGTGCGCCGACCCGCCCGATGTACTTGGCGTAACCGGCGCTGTGGCGGCCGTGCACTGGTAGTTGCTTCGCTACGTCGACCATGCGATTCGTTCACCTGACTGTCCAGCAAAGGCTTGTGAGTGCACGAACGCTAACACTCTCTGCGTAAAGCTGCTTGCCAATCCATCCGAAACGTGTCGAACCGCGGGCACCTCTTCGTGGCTGCCCCGGACCTCTGAGCCTTCGAAGCACCTTGCGTTGCTTCGCGACAGGATCAGCCCTCCCTCAAGCCGCACCAGCGGGCACCGGCAGATTGGCGAGGACCGGTTCGGGTCCACCCCCGCGGCGACTACAGGAACGGACCTCGGTACTGTGGCAAACGTGATAACGCTCTGGCGAGCATGGTCACCGACGATCGCTGGAATCCGCGCTCTTGAGCTGGCCGGGATGCGGGTCTGAGATGGTGCGAACAGTCGATCCGTCGTTGCTCGCGTTGCGGCTGCGCAAGCTGCTGTGGCTGGCCCGTCGTCGTGGGCGTCGCGCTCTCCTGCGGCACGGCATCGCGCCGTCCATCGAGCACGACGACCTCCTCGCGGGCGACGCTTCCGCTCGGTGGTCGACGTCGGCGCCAACGTCGGCCAGTTCGCCATCTGGGCGGCCGACGTATTAGGTGCCGAACACATCGCGTGCGTTGAGCCGCTGCCGAGCGCCGTCGAGCGCCTCCGCGAGGTCGTGCCGCGGCTGGCTCCGTGCCGGGTCGACGTCGTCGTCGCCGCGCTCGGCTCGACGCCCAGCCGCCGAGTCCTGAACGTCACGGCGGCTGCCGACAGCTCCTCGCTGCTGTCGGTCGCCGCCGCTGCCCGGCGGCGACCCGCACTCCAGGTGACCGCCACCGTCGAGGTCGACGTTCTCGCCGGTGACGATGCGCTGCCCGGGCCGTTCGAACGGCCGTTGCTGGTCAAGCTCGATGTGCAGGGTGCTGAGCTCGACGTCCTCGCCGGCATGCCGAAGCTGCTCGCCGTCGCCGACGCCGTTCTCGTCGAGGTCTCCTTTACGCCGCTCTACGACGGCCAGGCCGACCCGTCCGCCGTCGTCGCCCACCTGGTCGACGCCGGATTCTCGCTTACCGGCATCGCCCGCGTACCGGGCTCGCCCTCGCCCTGGGCGCTCGATCAGGCCGACCTGCTCTTCGAACGGCGTTAGAGGTCGGTTCGTTGGACGTCCTCGTCGTTGGGCCCGTCCCGCCGCCCGTCGACGGGCGGGCGCTGGCGACGAGCTGGCTCATCGACGCTCTACGCGGCGACGGCCATGCCGTGACCGTGCTCGACACCCACGCCGGCGCCGCCGCCAAGGCGCAGCGCTGCCTGCAAGCCGCGCTGGCGCTGCTGCGCCGGGGCCGGCCCGACCGCGCCGTCGTGGTCGCGTCGGGCGGATCCGGCCTCGCCGCCGAGGCGGTGCCGCTGCTCGCCGCCCGACTCCGGCGCGTGCCGACGACGCTGACTCACCACTCGGCGCGCTACGTGCGCGAGCCGTCGTGGTTGCTGCGACTGGCGCTGACGGCCGGCGGGCGGCGGCTGCGCCATGCTGTGCTCGACGACGCGATGGGCGCGGAGCTGTCGTCGCGCTACGGCATCGAGGCCGATCGAGTCGTCGTGGTCGACAACGCCGGCCTGATGCCGCTGCACCCGGCCCCCGATCCCGGTGTCACCCGGCGCGGCGTAGTGCACCTGTCGAACCTCTCGGCAGAGAAGGGGCTTGGGGGCCGTGCTCGACGTGGCGGAGCGCACCGGCATCCCGGTCCGACTCATCGGCGGGGCGTCGGCGGAGGCGACGGCGCTGCTCGACGCCGCCCGCGGTCGCGGCGTCCCGTTCGAGGCGCTCGGTCCCCGGTACGGCGACGCCAAGCTTCGCGAGCTGGCGGAGTGCACGCTGCTTTCTGTTCCTGTCGCGGTACCGACACGAGGCACAGCCACTGGTGCTTTACGAGGCTGTCGCCGCCGGGTGCATACCCGTCGCCTGGCGCGCCGGGTGGGTCGGCGAACAGCTCGCCCGCCTTGGACTCCACGAGTACGTGTTCCCCGTCGGCGACCTCGATGGCGTCGCCGCAGCCATCGCACGCATAGTCGAGCTCGACGACGACACCTTCGCCGCGCTGTCGGCGCACCTACGCGCCGCCTTCGAGGCGCTGCACGAGCACACCGGCCACCAGTTCCGGGCGGTGGTCCAGTGACACGGGCTAGTGCGGCGCCAGCCGACCTGGCGGACGATGCTCCTGGCGCGCTGGACGCACGTAGATGGTGATCACGGTTGCCATTGCAACTGCGCTGACCGCCAAACCTGTCGCCACCCCCACTGCTGTACCAGTGAGGAATGCCGCGGTGGTGCACAGCGCGATCGAGGTTACGCAGTAAGCCACCGTCGCGGCCAACAGCTGTCCGCTCTTTCCTTGAAACCGCAGAAAACTCGTCGCTATCGAGCTCCAAACGAGAGCAGCGTACTCAATCGACACGATCGGCAACACAACTCGCACGTAGTCCCATGAGTCGCCGAGAATCAACTGACCGACTCGCGCCGGTAAGAGCACCAGTGCCGGCCCTAGTGTGATCACCGCGAACGACCCCACGAACCCGATCCGACACAGTTTGCGCCACACGGCATGCGCGGATGTGCCGCTGCGGACCGACTCGGGAATTATCACCAGCGGGAGCGCGCTGAGCAGCACGGCGAGCGGCGACAATATTGTTGATGCGCCGCGAAGTGATGCTGCTGCAGACGCGCCGATCGCCGCGGTGGCGATTGAAGTAATGACTATGACATTGATCTGCTGCAGACCCGCTTCGAGGCCGTATCGAATTCGTGATCCATACGTCGCACGCCACCAGCGTGCTGATGCCACGAAACCGAGGACGCAGCCGGTAGCTCAGCCGCCATCCCGACTGCGCTGATTCCGGCAAGTATTGCCCAGAAGAGAACCATCGCCACGTCGTTCAATGCGTCGCGCCACAACAAGGTGACGACGAACAGCAGCGCACTACCGATCGCCCACATTGCATCCCACGTCAATGCAAGGTGCGGCTTGGAAGCCGAAATAAGCGCATACCGAAATACGTCGACCACGACGACCAGCGGTATTGCGATCGCGAACGCGCCGCCCATTTCCGGAACCCCCAGGAGAAAGGACGAAACCGCGGCCGCACACGACACCGCGAGCCCGAAGGCTAGTGCCGTCGTAGTAGCAAATCCGGCTTCGCGACGCAGTTCGGCGTGTCCACGGCCTGCGGCCAGCATTATTGGCGTGCCGAGGGCGCCGCGGCCGATACCCATTGCAGCCGCCGCAAAGGCGAAGAGCAGCGTCGCCGCGCCGAACGCATCGACCGATGCGACTCGCGCGACTGCGAGAACGATGAGGCCGTTGCTGGCGCTCGACATTGCTTGATCGAGCAGGCTGCTGATGGCTCTCGAGCGGGCGGCACCGGTTGTGGGCGGAGTCACATCGTGTCTATTTCGGCCCGTCAAGCCGACCGAGAGAGAGGTCGATCCTCAGGTTGGTCGTAGCGCTTATCTTTCGCTCGAACCACGTATCGCTTCCAGAAGGAACGGGTGCGATGCGCTTGGCCGGGGTGCCCGCGTAGAGTCCCGCGGCCGGGTTCTCATCCCTCGCCTTGATCAGCGTCGAGTGCGCAGCCAGCAGGGATCGAGGTGGCAGGAACGCGCCTTTCAGAACGACACAGTTCGTCAACACCGCAGATCGCTCACTGATAATGACGCATCCTGAGGTCTGCTCGTTCGTCGACATGTCGATTTCGTGCGTCAGCAACGTTGTACGATGCCCGCAGAAAGCCGATAATTCGCCCATCCGGACTCCGCCGGAACAGTCGATATAGTGTCGCGTGGTGATGAATGAGCCATTGTCCATCACGAGACATCCACCATCTGGGTCAAGCGTTTGAAAGCCCGGGAATGCCGTGATCGTGTTCAGCTTCCCGATCTCCGCCCCATCACCCAATTTCAGGAGGCGGAGGTTTCGGAAGATATTGAACGGGTCTATCGTTGCACCTTCACCCATGACGACATGACCGAGATTGTCTGCGAGTATGGGGCCGATGTGCGCGGATGAGGCAATATCGTGGCCGAACATCCGCAGTAGCTTGTTTTTCAGCACGCTACCGGGCAGAAGCCAGACGAACGCTTCGATTATTCTCACGTCGTTCTCTTCGAGATCGTGGGGATGGCGGGTTCCGCTCGATCACCGTCGGCGCCTCGCGCGCTCATCATGCAGCCCATATCGAGTTAATCGACGCCGGTACGACGCCGGGCTTGTATTCATAGAGTTCCCATGTGGGGAAGGCTCCAGTCCACTCGGCAATTCGCGGGTCCGAGATTGTGTGACTTTGCCCATCCGGAAGCTTGACAACCACCGTGTCTCCATTCCTGATCGCTTCGAACGTGTGTGGGGTGTTGAAGCCAGCCGAAGTGAACGTTCCAGACGCCAAGACCGCTTCCCCCTGACCTTCCTGCCAAACTCCAAAGTGCCAATCGTTTGCGCCGAACACGAGATGGATGCCCGCATTCGGGATCCTCCCACCTGATCCCGCGAATGATTCCTGCCATGCCACCAGTCCAACGCTTCCAGAATATGCTGGAAACGTTGCGGTCGCACCAATGCGAGTCACAGGCGTCGGCAAGGTAGTTTCCAGGTAACTGGCAGCATTGCCCGCCAACGGACTGCCGTGGCACAAATGACCGTTGGTCACTCGTAGGCCGTATCCATTGCTATCGCCGCTGACGGTCGACAGCTCGAACCCATTGCTACGTGGCGGCACGCTTCCGTCCGCGACGGTCGCGAAATCCAGTTCGAATGGCGCTTGTCGTTCTGGCCCAGTGCTAACCGCCGTAGTCACGCCGGCGCCAACCGAGCAAGGCGCGCTCGTCAGGCCGCCTTCGCGTTGATCCGCGGCGGCGATCCCCACGACCAAGACAACGGCCGTCACACAGGCGAGCGCCCCGACCAAGACGGCAGAGCGGGTCGTGCTGAGCCCGGCGATTCGGCGACCAGGCATAGGCGTGCGCCGCATTATCTCTCCCAACAGGTATTTGGAGTTGCTTGCCAGCCGGACGAGCCGAGCAGACAAACCATCCTCGCAAACAGCGGAAAGTTAACTACAGCATAACCTAACCCCGAGCCTCAACCAACGGCTCGGCGAGCACACGGATACTTTACTCCATCCACGGCTAACTCCCTGCTCATCGGTTCGCAGCACGCCCAGCAACGGCTATCCGACAGGCACGTCGTCTACGTCGTGGTGTTCGCTAGGACCGACGAGGGCGAGACGGCCGATACGGACAGGCCGCGCCGGAGTCCGTCTGACGAGGCATCCCAGATCGACTCGCCGTCTTGGTACTTGCCGCGCGAGCGTAACCGGCGCTGATGTAGCTATGCTTCAGCTAAGTTTCCGTGACTTGCGGGCTAGGGGCTTCATTGGAGTTCAGGCGTGGTTGATTCATCACCGTTGGGCGTCGCCCTCACAGGTGTCGACGCAACGCGCCCCGAGCGCGTTTCGGTCGTGAACACTCGGCGAGGAGGTGGGGGTTGGATTCGCTACGCGTGCTGATCCTCGGCCTGAACTATGCGCCCGAGACGACCGGCATAGCACCGTATACCACCGGATTGGCAGAGGGACTGGCGGCGAAAGGGCATCAGGTGCGCGTCCTGACCGGCCTGCCGCACTATCCGCAGTGGAAGGTTGCGGCCGGCTACGAGGCGGGACGACGCGACGTCGCCGACCAGGCCGGCCAGCCTCGCGTCGAGCATCTGGTCCATCACGTGCCGTCTCCGCCCAGTTTGCGTGGGCGGATCCGCATGGAACTTAGTTACGGTAAACGCTTGTGGCGAACATCTTGGGATGCGCCCGACGTGGTGCTGTGCGTCAGTCCTGCTCTGCTGGCATCCGCGATGGCGATTGCACGAGCGAAATCGAGCCGACAACGTCCGGGAGTGGGCGTCTGGGTGCAGGACCTGTATGGAGTTGGCGTAGAGGAAACCGGAGCCGCGAGTGGCCGAGTGACGGGACTCGTCAGCGGACTCGAATCCAGGGTGCTGCGGGCTGCTGACGGGGTCGCGGTGATCCATGACCGGTTCAAGGCACATTTGGTCCGCGAATTGGCCGTCGATCCGGCGTCGGTAACGGTGATAAGAAACTGGACTCACTTGCGCCCCATCCAATGCCAAGACCGTGCTGAGACACGACGAAGACTCGGCTGGCGCGAGAACGACATCGTTGCCCTGCATGCCGGCAACATGGGTGCAAAACAGGGACTCGAGAATGTCATCCACGCGGCCAAGCTGGCCGAATCCGTCCATGCGCCAGTGCGTTTCGTGCTTCTCGGGGATGGGAACCAACGCGCCAGACTCGAACAAATCGGCACCGGTGTGACGAATCTGGAACTGATCGATCCGCTGCCCGACAACGAGTACCAGTCGGTGCTTGCTGCCGCGGACGTGTTACTGGTCAACGAGAAGCCGAGTGTTGCTGAAATGGCGGTACCCAGCAAGATCACGTCGTACTTCACCACCGGCAATCCAGTCGTCGCAGCCACCCGGGCAGACAGCATCACCGCCGCCGAGATCGAGTCCTCCGGTGGTGGCCTGGTCGTCGCGCCCGATAGTCCCTCCGGACTCCTCGCGGCCGTTCGCAGTCTGGGAACCGATCGAACCCTGGCGCGTCGCCTGGGGAGCGCCGGTATGAAATTCTGTACCGAGACTCTTTCCCAGCGCCATGCGATCGACAAACATGAGGAATGGATCAACGAACTCGTGGTACATGCACGGAAGCGCCGCCGAAGCAACGAAGGATCAGGACACTAATGGCAAAACGCGCCCTAGTGACCGGAATCACAGGTCAGGACGGCTCATACCTCGCCGAATTGTTGCTTCAGAAGGGATACGAGGTCCACGGCCTCATCAGGCGGGCATCCACCTTCAACACCATGCGCATCGACCATCTCTACGTGGATCCGCACGACAGCGACGCCCGGCTGTTCCTTCACTATGGCGACTTGAGTGACGGCGCCCGACTTGTCACTCTGCTCGCCCAGATTGATCCCGACGAGGTCTACAACCTGGCGGCGCAGTCGCATGTCCGAGTCAGCTTCGACGAGCCAGAGCACACCGCCGACACCACCGGCGTCGGGTCGGTGCGGATGTTGGAGGCCGTCCGCTTGGCCGGTCTGCGATGCCGTTTCTACCAGGCGTCAAGCTCAGAAATGTTCGGCGCAACGCCTCCTCCCCAGGACGAGACCACACCGTTCTATCCGCGGTCACCGTACGGCGTCGCGAAGGTCTACTCGTACTGGATCACGAAGAATTACCGCGAGGCGTACGACATGTTCGCGGTGAATGGAATTCTCTTCAACCACGAATCACCGCGACGCGGGGAGACGTTCGTTACGCGCAAGATCACCCGAGCGGTAGCGCGCATCAAAGCCGGACTTGACGAGCATCTGTTCATGGGCAATCTCGACGCCGTTCGTGACTGGGGCTACGCGCCGGAGTACGTCGAGGGAATGTGGCGCATGCTACAGGCCGACGAACCCGATGATTATGTACTCGCCACCGGTCAGGCCTATACGGTGACTGGATTTTCTGACGATTGCATTCGAGCACGTTGGACTAAATTGGGAAGATCACGTTCGATTCGACGAACGATACCTTCGGCCCACCGAGGTTGACGCGTTGATCGGTGACGCCAGCAAGGCCGAGCGCAAACTCGGCTGGAAAGCTACGGTCCATACTCCCGACCTCGCTCGGATCATGGTCGACGCCGACATCAAGGCGCTCGCGCAGAGGGGACGGCCCTGGATCGACGAGCCTGTTCTACCCGGCTGGTCGGCCACGTGACACGGCAGGTTTCGACGGGCACGTTGCCAGCTGGACAGGGACGAGTGCGTATACGTCGCGGGTCATCGTGGACTCGTTGGGTCGGCTATCTGGCGGAAACTTGAAGCCGACGGCTTCACCAATCTGGTCGGCCGCACTTCTAGCGAACTCGATCTCACCGATCGCGATGCCGTCTTCGACCTGTTCTCCGACCTGAAGCCGTCGGTTGTCGTGCTCGCCGCCGCGAAGGTTGGCGGCATCAAGGCCAACAATACGTACCCGTCACGAATTTCTATCCGAGAACGTTCGGATACAGGTGAATGTGCTCGACGCGGCGGCGGCGGTTCAGACACGCCGATTGTTATTCCTGGGATCGTCGTGCATTTATCCGAAGTTCGCGCCGCAACCGATCCAGGAAGATTACCTCCTCACCGGTCACCTCGAACCTACCAACGATGCGTATGCGATAGCGAAAATCGCGGGAATACTCCATGTGCAGGCCGTTCGACGTCAGTACGGACTCCCCTGGATTTCCGCCATGCCGACGAATCTCTACGGTCCGGGCGATAACTTCTCCCCAGAGGGGTCGCACGTGCTGCCGGCCCTCATTCGGCGCTACGATCAAGCGGCACGAGACGGGCAAGCCGTCGTCACGAACTGGGGCACGGGCAAACCGCGTCGCGAATTCATGCACGTCGATGACATGGCTGATGCATGCCTCCACCTGCTCGAGAACTACGACGCTCCGAGCCAGGTCAATGTCGGCACCGGCCGCGATATAACCATTTCAGAGGTGGCTTCGCTGGTGGCGGAAGCTACCGGATTCGAAGGGGTTACCGAATGGGATACCTCGATGCCAGATGGAACACCGCAGAAGTTGCTTGACGTCAGCCTACTTCGCAATTCCGGCTGGACTTCCCGCATCGGCTTGCGGGAAGGATTAGCTTCAACGGTCGATTGGTACCGCCGCAACATAGAAGGCATTCGAACGTGAACACCGCCCGCCGAAGGTCGATGTCCGGCTTCACGACAGCCGGCTGCGGCACGACTCGTGCCGAGTTGGTGCGCGCAGTGAGTTTCGATTCCGGCGAGGTTACGGCGAAGGTCGTCGGGTAGGGCTCGGCTGCGACGAGGATCAGTCAAACAGGTTGGAGCATCAAGGAATTCGTACGCGCTGCGGCCCAGACCGGGGCGGTGGGCGGGGCGGAGGAGGCCGCGTGGGTGCTCACCGCAGGCTTCCTGTAGGGCCCATCGCTTCAACCGTGATCTGGACTGCTGGAGTCGACCTTCGAGACAGGAATCCCCGACGATGCTTACCTGCGACGCCGACGCCCACGTGAGGGTTTGCTGCTCTTGATGTGCCTTCGCACGGCCGGTTCGACTCGTAAGATTCCGCCTCACCCGGTGATGACGGTTGAGTAGCTGCCTAGACATGTGCTCCAATCGGTCAATGGCGAGTGTCGAGGTGCCTGAAGGGCACGTATCACCCGGACGGGCTAATCGGCGAGGCGATCTCGCCGCGGTCCTGTTCCTACTAGTCTTCGGTGTCGGCTGGCCGGTACTGGTGTCAGTGCTCGCCTGCCCCCTGACCGTTCCTCGCAACGACGCGTTCGCGTACAGCAAAATCGCGCAGACGCTGGCCGATCACGGGACGATCCAGCTGGTCGGCTCGGGCGAATGTCGCTGATCGGCCACATCGTGCTCGCGCAACCGTTGTTCGGACTGATCAACAATCGCGAGGTAGCCGGAAACGTGTTCGGCATCGTCACCATGTCGATCGCCATTGTTTTGAGTTACGCGCTCGCTCGCCTCTTTCTGCGCCGCGGGCTTGCAACCGTGGTCACGCTCACCCTCATATTCGTACCGGGCCTGGCAAATACCATCCCCACATTCATGACCGAACCCACTTTCCTGTGCTTGACCGTCGGGACCCTTCTTTCAGGCGTATTGGGCTTTCAATCGCAGCGTTATGCCCCGCACTGGCTGGTCGTGAGTGCGGTGCTCGGATTCGTCGGCTTTACGGTTCGCGAGTTCGGCGTGGTCGCCCCCTGCGCGGTTATCGTGGCCCTCGCGTTGGCGCGCCGGGTCTCACGAGCGTTCGCGGCGAGCGTGGCGGGCGCCGTTCTCCTCGCGTGCGTCGTCTTCGGTACGCATGGCACGGGCAGCTGTCCGGACTCGAGGCCACGGCGCTGCATCTGGACCCCCGTTCGCTTGCGTTCCCGTTGCTTGCAATGTTCACACTGGGTTTCTACGTGCTTCCGGTGACGTTGCGGCCGGCCCTTTCGCTGCTGCGCGCTCGTGATCGGCTTACCGGCGCCGGGGCGATCGCTACGGCCGTGCTGGCGCTGCCGCTATACGTCAAAGCGCACAAGCTCGTCTCGGCCGACATGCTCGACCGATTCGGGGTCAGCCGCCAGTCCGTGTTGACCGGCACCCGGCCCAGCTGTTCCCGTGGGCCGCGTGGATCGTGCTCAATGTAGTCGCCTTGGTCGGCGGCGTCTGCCTTGTTGTGGTCGTCATCGATCTCGTCCGGCGCCGGCTGCGCAATCGCGAAATCGACGCGTTTCTGCCGCTGGAAACCTTCACGGTCGCGTACACGATCATGATCGCGCTGTACGGCGCAGTCGTCGGGATGCTCGATGATCGCTACATCTGGCCGCTGGTGCTTCCGGTTGCGATCATCGTCGTCGGCCGTACGGAGCGCCCTGTTGCGCCCGAAAGGCGTGGTATCGCGTGGCTTACGGTCGCGCCACTCCTGGTGCTCTTCCTGACCAGCACAACCCTGAACCAGGACGCCGCCGCTTACGACGGAGCCCGCTGGGCGGCGGCTCAGGCGCTGGTCGATGCGGGGGCTTCGCCGAGTCAGGTCGACGGCGGATCGGAATGGGAGGGCTCGCACTCGACGGCCAACGCGGATCTGTCCGCACGCGGCAAGCGGGTCGTCTCGCCCTCGGAGCCGTACTACTTCGGCTTCTGGCCGCCAGCCCGCCGGTGCTTCGTGGTCAGCAACTCGCCCCCGGATCCCGGCGGGCAGCTGCTGGGGACGCGGACCTATCGTTCGCAGCTCGGCCTTCGCACTCGATCGCTGTACGTGTGGCTGCGGCCCGGGGAGGCCTGCCAATCCGAGGTTGCCGCGTTGCGACCGGCAGCCCTTACGGGTTGATACGCGATCGCCGTAGGGGTCTGCCTCGCGATCTTTGGCGGCCGGAACGTCGTCGCAGATGAAGGTGTAGTCGGGATTGGACCCCTATTGGCACCGACGGCGTGCGGCTGCAGTCTGGCCGGACGCCCTGATCACCATGAGTGACGAACGGCGGCCCGCCGGCGTTCCGGGTCTCGGGTAACTCAAGCGCCGCAGGTGTTCACCGGGGGTGCTCCGGCCAGACGTTCGCCCAGCCATTCAGCCACTCGTGGACCGCCGTTGAGATCGCCATGCCCTTCGCCTGGGCCGAACGACGAACTCCACGATGTCCCCCTGAGCACACGCCTTCTTGACGGCCGAAGCCACCCATTGCCAACGCACGGTGTCGTCGTCGGCTCCAGTGATTACCAGCATCGGACCGGTAGCTGGTCTTTGCGGTAAGGCGTAGTCGAGCAGCGCTTGCCGAAGCGCGTCGGTCGCTTCCGCGGAGACAGGTTCACTGTCGGACATCTTCAGCTCTCCGACGGCCGTTGACTGCTGCTCGAGCGAGCGGGCCGGCGCAGGCCAACCACACGTCCTGGTTCCGTGCAAGAGGCGCCGTGCAGATAATCGTCGGGATTGAGGTTCGGATGAGTGGCTCTCAATCCGAAAACCAGCTTTGGTAACAGCACCTGCTGGCCTTCGTCAGCCACCCCGCCTCCGCGAGAGCCGGGAGACCGGAAAGGTCCACGGCCGGAGATAAGGACGCCGAACCGAGGAACTGCAGTCCGTCGCCATACTCACCGGCCAGTTCGTTCGCAGCCCAGCTGGCTTGGCCCCCAACGGACATCCCCACTGCCAGCCACCTCGTCGACGTATTGGGAACGACCTCACGAGCCGCGCGCACGGAGTCGATCATGTTGAAGGCCGCCGTTTTCGGCTCCAGGAAAGGATATACGCCCCCGTCGCCCAAACCCTCGAAGTCAGTCAGCGAAACGACATAACCCAAGTCGAGCAGCGACGCAACCACCAAGTTGTTGCCCAGCAGATCCGGATAGAGGGAAGGTCCGCAGCCATTGGATATTCCAGTACCATAGTGGCCGTACGCAATCACCGGCCAGCCACCGTTCGGTGGCGTGCCAGGCGGAACGAAGACTGTCCCTGATACGTCGCGTTCCGTTCCGTCGATTCCGGAAACTGACCGATACACCACCGTGTATTGGGTAGCACCAACCCTAGTTAGCGGAGCGGACAGCTGCGACACCTGCACGGAGCTGACGATCGTTCCCCGCTGATCCCGAACCTCAGGCGCGATTGTCGGGATCGGTTGCGCAGAATTAGAAGACGCCGGCGAGACGATCTCCGAGTCCGCGTTCGAACAAGCCGAAACCAATGCGATCAAGAACATCGACAGTATTGCCAGAGCCCCCGTGCGGCTTATGGGCTTCGTTGCGCACACCTCGCTACTCCCCTGTTGAATTTGGTTGACACATATACTTCGCTGCAGTTCCGCCCCGGGTCATCACACGAAATGCCTATGTTTGGCAGTTCGCCACATGCGTCTAATGACCACTTGCACGACCCTCCGAAACGGTATAAGAGAGATCCTGAACGGCAGGGTTGGCAACGATCTTGTACGGCGAAATCAAGGTCACGACCGAACGTCCGTCACGCGATACGTCCGCACTGACCGTTAAGCCGTCAGGGCCCGGTTGGCCGATCGGCGCAACGCATGTCGAGACACCGGCGGGAACATTACAGACCGTCTGCGCCGACCCAACGCTGACGGTGACCTTGGCGGGCGAAGTGAGAAAGCTCAGCGCCTCGACCGAGTCGCGGCCCGGTGTGCTTCCTTCCCGCAAGCTGGCGAGGTCCGTCTGCTTGGACGGGATCGCACCGATCAGCTGGGTCCGGTGGCTCAAGAACACACGGTCATCGAGAATCGGCGGCGGCACACCATTCTTGAAGTATGCGATGTAGTACGAACAGATATCAAGCAAAGCCGAACCATGCCGGACCGATGGTGCGATACCGGTGTTTTCGGCATAGTCGTTCCAGGTGACAATCTGAACCCACTGGGCTTTTCCGTTTATCGCGATCTTCCAGGTGTTTCGGAGATTGGTCGTGTTCTCGGACTCATCGTATATCTGGGCTTTTGGGCGGTAATCCTGTGCTGATATCGGCTGCATCCAGATTTGGCCTGATTCTTTGACCATGCGGATGAACTCCAGGGGAGATCCTCGGGTGGGGTTGAACGCCGGGTTCCTGCCGCCCCATGCAGACACTCCAAATGTGATGGGACTGAACTCACTTATTTCCGCGGCACTGCCACCGAGAAATAGCGGCACCAGCGCGACATCGATTCCATACTGCGACTTCATCGTCGCGAGGAACTCCTTCCACCACGGCACTGGCCGGATCTCGGCAATATACGGCGCTACCACGAGACGACCGTCCGCAGTGCGAAAGGCTGCCGGACTCGCTGCAAGTAACGCCATCTCGGAGGCCAATTTCTGTGGTGTCACCGGACCCAGCACACTCATGTCGGGCATCAACATGATCTTGAAAGTCGGATCCACCTCCTCGGCGGCGCGCAATAGCATCGACGGAATGGGAGCTATCCAATTTTCAGTATCATCATGCGGGGTCAGGATACATACGCTGAATCCGTCGATGCCCGCAGCTGAAGCGGATTTGATCTCTTCGGCCAGATCCAGCTCCCGCCAGTTGTCTCCAGGGCGGCTGTTCCTGGGCAGAGGGCGATCACGGAGAAATCCACCATACGGAGCGTGAATCCCGTTTTCACCGTCTGGGTTGAGGTATTCGGTCGCGTAATAATCCGTGCTGGGATCCATATTGTCGATCGATATCGGGTAGGGCGGAAAATAGTGCGCGAATACCATTCTCGGCGAGATGAGGGGCCCCGCTGCGAATGGCTGGCTGGCGCTCGAGTTCTGGTCGGCGCCTGGTCGCTTCGGGCCAACGACGACCGCCCCACTCGCTAGGACGGCGACCAATACGGTTACCGCAAGTGATCTAAGAGCCATGCCCAGCCCAGCTGCGGCCACTGCCACCTCGCACCCTTTTACCGCGCTTCGGTAAGCACCGCCCCGATGACCTTCGCACCAAGGCCCCGGAGCGTCTCAGCTGTCTCTGACAGCCCTTCAATTCGTGTCTTTCCCTGCGAGGCCACCAAGACTACCCCGTCGCACGCGAGGCCGATCACGGCGGCGTCAGCGGCCGTGAGAAGCCCTGGCGTATCACAGAATACGAAGTCGTAGCCGTTCCGCAACTCGGTGAAAAGTTTCGCCAGTGAATCCGATGCCAGCACTTCACTTGCCGTGTTCGATGCCGGCCCGGCGAGCAGGACGCTGACACCGGTATCCGGCACCCGAACGATGGCATCGTCTATCTCCACATTGCCGGTGATGACAGACATGAGACCTCGATCTGAATCTTCACCGACATAGCGAGCCAGACGCGACTCGTGCATGTCAGCATCGATCAACGCCACGTGGCGACTTGCCCCAGCGAGGGCGACCGCCAGATTGGTCGCGGTCGCAGTCGTCGAAACCGTCGATGTGGGTGATATGAATGCGATCGTTACCGGCGGCGCATCAACATCAGCATAGAGCAAATTGGTGCGGAGTTTGCGAACCGCCACCGCGTATGCTGATGACGATTCACTGGCCAGATCCAGCCTTTGCTTGCGAAGTGCCACGTCTTTCGGAAGCACGCCCAACACCGGTGCGCCTGTGGATCCGGATACCTGTTCGGACGTCCACACCCTGCGATCGAGCTTTCCCATCAGCCATTTTACAAAGAGGCCCAGTACGATGCCTCCGGCCATACCGACAAGAATTTTCATCAGTGTATTCTTCGACGCGGGCGACTTCGGCACCTCCGCCGTCTGAATCACTGATACGTCCGCTACCGGGCGATTGGACCCTACGGGGGTCTCCAATCTGGCGATATATTCGGTGAGGTCAGTTGCGTACGTGTTCGCGATATCAGCTGCGCGCTGTGCTGAACTATCTGTCACAGACACTTCCACGAGGACGGTCTTCGGGACTTGACCTGCGGTGACCTTCGCCGATAGTTCATCTGGCGTCATCGGCAACGCAAGATCGTCGATGACTTTCACCGCGAGGTCACGGCTGTTGGCCAACTGCGAGTACGTAGCCGCACGCTGCTGTGAGAACAGATCGCCGCTATAGGCACCCGCCGAATCGGCGCTCACAGGCGCTCCCAGGAATAGTGTTGATGTCGCCGTGTAAGGCGTTGGCGTGCTTAAGGCCAATGCCAGGCCCCCGGCAATCCCGAGTACAGCTCCCGCGCCGACTGGCCACCAATGCCGCACGAACTTTTGCACTTTCACTGACCAAGCCTCCTGCTAAATATGACGAAATTATGCTGGGGTGTATTGATGAGATCTTTGCGCGAACCTGACGTCCATATTGACCCCAGCAGCCGCAAGTGGCAGTCGTCGATTACATGCACCGCTGCCAACAGATCGCGTCTATCAGTTTTGTTCTCCGTCACAACGAGAATGACGGCGTCGACAACCTCGGAAAACGATGTGGATTCCACCTGGTACAGAAACCTCGGTGAATCAAATATCACGAGATCGAAGGAGTCACGCAATTGATCAACGACGTCGCAAAACTTGTCGGATCGCAGCAATGGTGTGGGGTCGTCGGGCGACGGCCCGGTGAGATAGTACAGATTCTCGACGTCGGCGGGCTGGATCGCATCGCTTAGCGCTGACTCGCCCGCAAGAACCCCCGCAAGGCCGACCGGCGGATATTTTCGCGTAGTGATCTGATTGTAAGCATTCGGTTCCGTCACGACCAGTGCGACGCGTGAACCTGCACGCGCGAATGCCGAAGCGAGATCCGAAGCCGTCGCTGCGATTTGGGCGGAACCGTTTGCGCTGGTCACCGCTAGAACCTGCGCGTCCCCCATCTCGAACGCTACGTTCCGCTGAATAGCACTCCATTGGTCTTCAAGGAGTTCCGCTGCCGATCCGCCATCGGCGATACCGTCGGAATCGACGTGGCTGGACCCGACCGCGCCCAGCACGGGCCGACCAGTAAGCCGTTCGACCTGTGATCCCTCGACGGCCCGCCGACGCCCGAGCCACAGAGCAGCGGTAACTCCCACCAGGAACCCTCCCGAGGCACCGAACACGAGGTACATCACGATGTCGGGTTCGGCTGGCTTCAACGGAGTCTCTGCAAGCTGGGTGACAACGGGGTCAACGACGGGAATGAGTGACCCAGAAGGGGTCTCCAACTTGCGGATGTCGTTTGCCAGCTCCGCGGTCACCGCATCTGCGAGGACCTTGGCTTCCGTCGATGAACTCGACTTGACCCTAACGGCGATCAAGACGGTGTCAGGCCGTACCGACGCCGAGGTCGCGGCTGCCAAGTCCTCTGGCCGCATGGCTATGCCAAGCTTCTCGACAACGCGGCGCGAGAGATCCACCCGCGACGCAAGCTGTACATAACTGCGGGCGCGCTGCTGCGAGAATTCATCCGCTGCGTACGGGCTGGTCGCATCCGTCGCGAGGGAACCTTCGCTGCTATACCCAGGGGTGGTAAGGAAGAGCTCCGAGGTGGCGACGAACTTCGGTGTTCCTGACAACCACAGCACCATAGCGACGATAACTCCGACCAATGTGAATGCCGCCACCCACTCCCAGCTCTGGCGGAGGAATTGTAAATACGAACGCAGATCCATCAGTTCGTGGCTCCTGGCTGTCCGATCCCGTGGTCTATTCAGTAATTCCGTCAATTTCTTCGCGATCAACCGATGGCCGGCCTGATTGGGGTGTATGCCATCCGATAGTTCTAGGGTGGATACGTCGACCCCCTGGTACCACCCCTCCGCGACAGGATCGATCAGCACTCCTCCGTATGACTCGGTGATCTGGCGAATGATCGATATTCGGGCGCCATAGTCCGTGTCGGGTTCAGCCGACAAGAACGAAGGCGCTATCACCACGATCTTCGCCGCCGGCCATGATCGTTTAACTTCTCGCAGGTAATGCTGCAGGGCTTCGCCATATTCGTTGATCGGCGTCCCGAGGTCATTCCGCCCCGCGTCGACGACGACGACGTCGGCGGCGGCATAGATCATCCGATCGGTTGGAAGCCTGTCAATCAGTCGAACCGTACCCGGTGAATTGACTCGATCGACGTTCACGAACCCAGTGCCAGTTTGTGCATCCACATTGCAATTCAGGCCAATAGAATCACACACAATATAGGGGTAGGCATTGGTGCCGATCCCTCCGTACCCGGCGGTAAACTCATCGCCAGCGAATAGTACAGACGGTCGTTGCGTCCCTTCCATCGAGACAATGCGATATGGAGTGGCGGCCGGCTGCTCAGACGCAGCCTTACTCTCGACGTGAGACGCTCTGAGCCAGATCACGACTCCCAAAATCGCAACCACGGCGAATGCGAGCACGACGAATGTTCGCAATGCGTGGAATCGCCCCAAGATTCTCATCGTGAGGAAGCCCTTTCCCAACGACAGACGAATATCGTAGCCCCCGCTATCACGAACAGATGTGACATCGCTTGCAGCAGCGATCCCCGCAAGAGAATCGTGAGATAGAACGGCAAAATCAGCGCAAAAATGCTCGGTGCGCGCGCACGCCGAATACTTTCCTCGATCCGATTGTCTTGAGATCTGATCACGATTCCCAACCCAAGCATACCGATGACAACAAGCGGCCAGCCGCCGTTGATATACAGTTCCGCCCACACGGGGCCAGATAAATTCGTGTAGCCATATCCGCGGTCTTCGGCAAGTACAGCTCCTGTGTCACGCGGTTTGTCTGGCCAGAGTCGCCGTGGTACCCAGGTCAAGGCCGCGCCCATGGCTTGCCTACCTACGGTCACACCATGCCGTTCAACGTACAGCAAGGTGTTGTTGATCTGGTCAATGACATCGAAATCCGGCGAGGTCATCGATTCGACGGGAGAGCTCGATTTGAACTCCGGGTTCGTCGAGTTTCTGAAAGCATCCGCAAAGGGAAATACAACTATGAGAGCGAAGACCCACAAAATCGCGGTAAGGCGAAACAACCTTGGTGTCGCAAAAAGACCAAACACTGCGGCGACCGACAATGCTACTGTGCCAAATATATATCTGGGGCTCACGATGGGATTGACCGTGATCGCGAGCGCCAACCCGACAAGGACAGTAAGCGCGATGAGTGGCCATTCGCGGTTTTTCGTATCCTTGATACACTTCACCAGCGCGATGAATGAGACCAACAACGTCATTGTCACAACGCCACCAACCAGTGCCGAGATCGAGCTTTCGGGCCAGATGGACGTAACCATCGCATGCAATTCGTCGCGACTCGAGAGAAGAGTTCCAATGCCTACTTTCCGGATGAAGTATGCATCGGCAAGCAGCGCGAACACTGCGAGCGATATCGCACGCCTCAGGTCCACGCCAGTCACGGCGTAAGGTGCGCGAAGGAAGCTCCGGGAACCGGAGATAGACCGAGAACCGTAGATAGACAGTCCGATCACGAACGCGATGACACCGACGATGACCATCATCATGGCGTCGAAGTGGAGCGTCGTGTCGATGCCGGGTGTCGTGGAGGGCGTCTCTCCAGTGCGCAGTTGAACGAGAGGCGCGATCCCGACAAAGACGTAGGTGAACACCCAGAACGACACCTCATAGAGTCGCCGTCGTCCCTCAGCCACGATCCACGCGTATCTAGTGCCGGAGATCGTCGTTACCACCAACGCGTACACCCAGACGGAGTCCTTCTGAGCAGGCGTCACGTAGATCAACAAGGCAGGCAGAACTACCACCATGGCGACACCGACCCAGGTCGCCAGAACCCATGCACCGAGGGCCGGGGTGTTGTCGGCAGAGGAGTCCATGTCACCCAGAGTCGACAAATCAGCCATATCTGCTTCGGATATCCGCTGCATTACTGACGCCTTCCGCCGGCATGAATCCCGAGTCCGGATTTAGCCGCGCTCCGGCGATGGTTTGGATAGCCCAGCCACACTCCCCGGAGGTAACCAGTTACTATTCTAGCAACCATCTTCATCAAGTCGCCACTTGCCAGGTCTCAGGCGCGGGCCTGACGAGCACAACCTGGTATTGGCGGTTGCACGACGGGAACGCAGAGGTCGATGGGGCGAATCACCGACGCCGTCAGTCCGCCCGCGCCGCGCCCACAGATCCCCGCCCATCGTCGCTCCACGTGGAGTGCCAGCAAATACCTGCCCCAACGTCGACATGGCATTCAGCGTTTGCGAATGTCGGTCGCTAACACCCTGCGTCGGCAATATCGGGTGACTCGATTGGTGGCAGGCGCCATGGACAGTACCGAGTTCAACGCCAAGGCTGCCCGTGCAGCCGTCGAAGGACAAGGTCAATGGCCCGTCCGCGACGGCGAAACATTGATCGCCGTATCCGTCAACTCCGGCATGGTCCGTTCGATCGATGCCGCTAGCTCTGCAAGCTCGTGGCGGCGACGTTCCATCGCCCTGGTCTCCTTCATGCCCGCAATGGAGAGAATCTGGCCCCACCGGTACAGATGGTCGTGTCGACGGAGGGAGTTCACCACGTTCATCTTGCTGATCCACTCGACGCGGCTCGGATCGGCCTCGAGCTCGGCGATCACGTCGGCGACGTCACCCGAATCAAACGGAAGCGGGATGACGGAGTCTTCCCAGCCGAAGGCCTCGTCGAACGAGTCGTTGCGCGGCGCGCCGCCGATGAGTACCGCCCCGGCGGCGGCGCCCTCGAAGTAACGGCATCCAAACACCTCCTGACCACCGGTGCGGCCGCCCTTGTGCCACGACGCGACGTTCACCAGGAAGAATCGCGAACGCTTGATCATGTCCGCTAGGCGACGGCGGTGGTCGACATGACTGGAAACCGGGCAGTTGAACACCGTGTCGTACATGTAGTACCAGCCGCCGGCTTCGGCCATGGAGAGCAGAGCCTTATGCGTCGTCGCCGGACTATGACCCAGCGCGTAGAAGTCGATGACCCGCTGCGGGTCCTCTGGATACGGGGAGAACTTGAGCGTGTCCGTGGAGAAGGGCACGTAATGGCACGGGCGGCCTGTGGCCTCGGCGAGCGACTCGACCGTCCCGCTGTGCGAGACGATGATGTGATCGAACTGTTTGAGGATCTTCAGAATGTCGCCCAACTTGGGCACGTCCGAGGCGTACAGCTCCTGAACGACGCACACCGATACACGAGCCTTCGAACGCCACATCGCGCAGGGCGCGAGGTCATACAGATCGCCGGGCGCCTCGCAGTTGACGAGCAGCATTTCGTAGTTGTGCGAGAGGCCGGGAGGGAGCCACCGCCAGCCGTTGAACGGGAGCTTCACCTTCAGCCGCCTGAATGTCTTCACCGCCAGCCGCTGAAGCGTGAAGATGCCGGCTTGCAAGGGAGTGTCCGCGTCCTCGGGAACGATCAGGCCCTCGGGAGCAATCACGTCCACGGCATCGACCGTGGCGATGAGGTCCTCGAATTCGTACTGCCCGCACCGCGAGATGACCAGAGCGATATCCCGGTATGAGACACAGGAGAACGCGCGGATCCGGCGCTTTCGAACTAAACCGCCATTTCCTCATCGCGTATGACTTCCCCTCCTCGGTTGGCTCGGCGATGGGGCGCCTTCCGGCCCACCAAACCCGACCGGCGCTTCATTCGGACCCAGATGGCTGGCGGCGACGCCAGGGTCGGTCTGTCCTGATGTCACCGCACATGGGAAAGCGACGTCGTAGACAGTACATTCCCAAATGCGGCGTCAACGGCTTGTTTGCTCCCGACCCTTCTGGCTAATTCTGACACAAGATTTCACGATTACGCAACAACGGGCCCAACGTCGTGTCGATATGGCGGTACGAATGAGGACATGGTTTCTCCAAGACGTAGCAGCTCAGCGAAGGAGAGACTACTACGCCCGCCTGACTGCGCGCAGCACCATCGGTGAGATCCGTGGCGGAGATCGATGCCCTGATCATCAAGGACGTCATCCAACTTTGTTGCCCAGTTCGTTGATCGTCCAGGGCGCCGGGAGGCGGGCTCGGTGATCCTCCGACCAGGTGCAGAGCTATCAGCATGACGCAAACTGCGGACCCGGCCCGCGATGCGTGACGACTCGACGATCAGGACACCGCCGAGGCAGGTCATGGCGCGGCCGAAAGCCCCGCGGTTACGACCGCCCAGTTCGCTTTGCGGCTGTACACACCTCATCGGCCGCCGCGCTCGTCAACGCCTGAACGAACGTCGACAGCCGGCCCAGGAGCAAATCCTAGCCCATGGCGGTCGTTGGAAGAACCGCCCGATGACGGGTCGGCGCCAGCCAATAGCGAATCCAGCCAGCAAAAGTGCGATCACCGTGGGCCATACCTGCGCCGACATTCGGGCGGCTACTACCGGGATTTGGGCGCTGACTCACCGCAAGCCCGAGCGGGCCTGACCAGCGCGGCGGTTCCGCATCGCCCATCCCAGATGCCGCTGGTCGGGTACGACGTGGTGGTCGATCGCACCTGTGTGGTGGTACGTCGTCGTCACCACGTCCATCGATGCTCCAGCCACGTCGAGCCACACCCGGCACGAGCCGACACACCGAGACGTCGCTGCCACGATGAGCGTGCAGTCGTGGCGGCCGCACTCGTTTGCCAACACCACCGCGAGCTCGGCGCTCAACTGGGAATTGGCCATCAAGCCATGCCGTCGGGTTGATCAGTTTCGAGCGAAGTCAGTGACGGTCGGGGCTCGGATGTTTCTTCAACCCGGTACACGATCCGTATTGGTGCAGATAAACGGGCACGCCACCATCGTCTCATCGCTGCCGACCATGGCTACTGTCAAGGCTGGAGGGTTAGCTGGCCCGATATCAAGCAACTCTTGCCTGCCTGGGCTACGACCTTCATCGAAGTACTGGCTGCGCATTGACGCAGCTAGACGGAAGTACAGCAGGTCTCACCGAGTACAACTTGCGTTGATCAGCTAATGAATTGGTAATGACCATGGTTGCGCAAAACCCTCGCATGCACGATGATGTGTCCTAGCCCGGCCACGGGGACGGCACCATCCAGCAACCCCGTTGGCTTGGCCGACGATACAGTCGGTTTGATCAAACTCACAGCAAAATTGATTCAGCCCTCGGGGACACATGATTCAAGAGACGAAGGCCAAGCTTGGTGCGATGGCTGAACAGGGTCTGCTCGGTTGCAAGGCCGAATACCTTGGACGGCCCTTTGCACTGCCGACTTCGGTCGTACGAGCCGTCAACTCTCGCCACCTAGGATTGCAATCCATGAGAATTCTCGTCACCGGGCACTTGGGCTACCTCGGTGTCGAGATGACGTCTGTTCTATGCGGACTCGGACACGAGGTGGTCGGACTTGACACGGACCTCTTCGCCGAATGCGACTTCCTCGCGCCCGCCGATCCCATCCCGAATCTCGACGTCGACTTGCGAGATGTGACTGCCGACGACCTCGTCGGTTTCGACGCCGTAATTCATTTGGCCGCATTGTCCAACGATCCGCTGTCCGACCTGAATCCTTCGCTCACGTACGAGATCAACCGCGACGGATCCGTCCGGCTGGCGCAGGCGGCGAAGGCCGCCGGCGTACGTAGATTCATTTTCTCGTCGTCCTGCAGCCTGTACGGGAAGGGCGGCGACCACGAACTGGATGAAGCTGCCGCATTCAACCCCGTTACGCCGTATGGGGAATCAAAGGTCCAGGTAGAGCACGCCCTGTCAGAACTCGCAGACGACGACTTCTCTCCGGTTTATCTGCGCAATGCGACGGCATACGGCCTCTCTCGTCGGCTGCGCGCAGACGTCGTCGTCAACAACCTGGTAGGCCACGCCACGACCAGCGGCAAGGTGATGATGCAGAGCGACGGGTCACCGTGGCGGCCACTCGTGCACGTGCTCGACATCGCGCACGCGTTCGCCCAGGCGCTCGTTGCTCCTCGGGACGTCATTCACAACCAAGCATTCAACGTCGGCCGAGTCGGCGAGAACTATCGCGTGAGAGACGTGGCGAACCTCGTGGCCGACATCGTGCCCGAATGTGCGGTGAGCTTCGCGGCTGGTGCAGCACCCGACATACGTGACTACCGAGTCGATTTCAGCAAGATTGAGCGCGAACTACCCGGGTACCAGCCCCAATGGACAGTGAGGCGTGGAATCGAGCAACTGTGGGCGGCCTACTCGGACGGGGGGATGACGCCCGAACTCTTCGCAGGACCAAAGTACTTCCGCATCCGAACTGTGAAGAACCTCATCGAGCAGGGCAAGGTCGATACGGAACTGCGACGGAAAGCTCTGCGATGACCATCAGCGTGCCCAATGCAGGGAGCCACTAACGGCGACTCCCCCGCCGCCGCACGTATCCCGGTCGCCGGTCCGTGGGTCACCGAACTCGAAATCCGATACGTCTCCGAAGCGGCGGCAAACGACTGGTACGCCGGAGCCGGCCAGTCAGTAAGTCAGTTCGAAACCGAATTCGCTGGATACATCGGAGCCAACCACGCAGCGGCGGTGCCCCACGGTACTTCGGGTCTGCACCTGGCCATGCTCGCGCTGGATATCGGCGTCGGCGACGAAGTGATCGTGCCGGAGTCGACTTGGGTCGCGACCGCGGCTCCCATCGCGTATCTCGGAGCCACTCCGGTATTCGCCGACATCGAACCCAACACCTGGTGCATGGCTGGCAATTCGTTGGCAGGATGCATCAGCCCGAGGACCAAGGCGATCGTTACGGTCGACCTGTACGGCGGTGTGCCCGACATGGACGCGATCCGCGCCATCGCCGGCGACATCCCGATCATCGAAGACGCAGCGCAGTCCATCGGCGCGAGTTGGCGCGGCGTCCCGGCGGGCAAGCTGGGCGATATCGGTGTATTCAGCTTCCACGGGACGAAGACGATGACCACGGGTGAGGGTGGAATGGTCGTCACGGACCGCGATGACTTATTCGACCGGATGTCGACGTTGCGCGACCACGGACGGAGCCGTGCGAATCACAGGTACTTCACCACCGATGAAATCGGCTACAAGTACCGGATGGGTAGCCTCCCGGCGGCATTTGGAAGGGCGCAACTCGCGCGCATTGACGAGCTTCTGCACAAGAAGAAGCAAATCTTCAGGTGGTACGAAGCTGCCTTGCGCGATATCCCCGGAATCCGTCTCAACTACACACCGGAATCAGTCAACAACACGTTCTGGATGGTGACCGTTGTAGTGGATCATTCCTATGGGTTGTCAACTCGGCAGATGATGGCATCGTTCGACGAACAGGGCATCGATACCCGGCCATTTCTTCCACCACTGAGCTCGCTGCCGGCTTTCTCTGAGTACGACACAGCCGCTCGCGGCAAGAAGTTGAATCCGACGGCATATGACGTTGCAGCACGTTCGATCAACTTACCTTCGGCCCTCATGCTCGAGCAGGGGGATGTCGCACGGGTGTGCACACATTTACGAAATCTACTTCTCTCACACGGAGGACACGAATGAAAGCAGTCATCCTTGCCGGCGGCCGCGGCACCCGGATAAGTGAAGAATCCCAGGACCGCCCGAAGCCCATGGTCGACATCGGTGGTCGTCCAATCCTCTGGCACATCATGAAGATCTACGCCGCGGCCGGCATAACTGACTTCATCATCCTGCTCGGTTACAAGGGTTACATGATCAAGGAGTACTTCGCCAACTACTACCTGCACACATCCGATGTGAAGATCGACCTGGCGACCGGCACCGTGACGACCCTGCAATCGCAGGCCGAACCATGGTCGGTGACTTTGCTCGACACCGGTGCTGAAACCATGACCGGTGGTCGCTTACTGCGCGCCCGCGATCACATCGGCGACGAGACGTTCTCCTTCACCTACGGTGACGGCGTAACAGACCTCGACATTCGAAACGTCATTGAATGCCATGAGAAGTCGGACTCAATTGCCACCGTCACGGCCGTTCAACCACCAGGGCGCTACGGAGCGCTGGAACTCGATAGCAACAATGGATTGACGCGCTTCGCGGAGAAACCGCAAGGCAGCAGCGGTTGGGTCAACGGGGGGTACTTCGTTGCCTCGCCATCGATACTCGACTACATCGACGATGATCAGACCGTATTCGAGCAGGCACCGATGAATCGGCTGTCCGCCGACGGTGAGCTATCCGCCTACCGGCACAACGGGTTCTGGTTGGGAATGGATACCCTGTGGGACAAGATCAATCTGAACGAACTGTGGAACAGCGGCAAGGCACCATGGAAGATATGGTCTGACGATTCGAACTCGAGAACGGTGCGATGACCGTCGATTGCAGGCATTGCGGTATGCCGGTCAAGCATTCGTTTTGTGATCTGGGGATGTCGCCCCTGGCGAATTCCTATCTCTCCGAAGATCAGGTCGACCAACCCGAGACGTTCTTTCCACTACACGCACGGGTATGTTCAAACTGCTTCCTCGTCCAGGTCGGCGAGTTCGAGCGGCCTGATGCGATCTTTACCGACTACGCATACTTCTCCTCGTACTCGCAGAGCTGGCTGGACCACGCCCGGACCTACGTGCAAGACGTAATCTCGCGCTTCTCGCTGGATCCCTCGAAGCAAGTTGTCGAGATCGCGAGCAACGACGGTTATCTACTGAAGAACTTCGTCGCCGCGGGAATTCCGGCGCTGGGCATCGAGCCCGCCGCCAACGTCGCGGAGGTAGCGCAGCAGAACGGAATTACGACTGAGGTGGCGTTCTTCACCGCCGAATTCGCACGCACCTTGGTTTCCCGCGGCCTTCAAGCAGATCTGCTGATCGGCAACAACGTGCTTGCGCACGTGCCCGATCTGAATGACTTCGTGCGAGGGCTGTCGGTCGCCCTCGCCCCCACCGGCGTTATCACGATGGAGTTTCCTCATCTGCTTCAACTGATCGAGCACAACCAATTCGACACGATCTATCACGAGCACTTCTCGTACTTTTCTCTATTGACCGTCCAAAAGGTCTTCGCCGCACAGGGATTGCGCATATTCGACGTCGACCAGATCGGGACCCACGGCGGGTCGCTGCGGATTTTCGCCTGCCACAACGGCTTCGAAGGACACACGACCACGGCGCGCGTGACCGACGTGGAGAGCGCCGAGAAGGCAGCGGACCTCGACCGCATCGAGGGCTACCTCGGCTATTCCGAGGGAGTTCAACGCGTCAAGCGAATGCTCTTGAGATTTCTCATCGACGCCCGTGACAATGGTCTCAAGACCGCAGCGTACGGTGCACCCGCCAAGGGCAACACACTTCTCAACTACTGCGGTATTCGCGATGACCTCATCGATTACACCGTCGATAAGAGCCCGCACAAGCAGGGGCATTTCCTGCCGGGAACGCACCTCCCTGTCTACGCGCCGTCACACGTGCGTGAGACGCGCCCCGACTATCTCTTGATTCTGCCGTGGAACCTAAAAGACGAGATCATGCAAGAGATGGGATTCATCCGCGAATGGGGCGGCCGGTTCGTCGTCCCCATTCCCGAACTCGCGATCCTCAATTGATTTCGGACTCTGCCGGACTAGACAAGAAAGGACTCCGGTCATGCCCGTAATAGTGTCGACGGAAGCCAACTTCACGGATGACGAACGGCGCCAGCGCCTGTACGCCGGCGAGGTGTTCTGCATACCGCCGCGAGCGACGATTCAGGCGTTGGCAACCTTCGGCAACGAGATGATCGCCGACGCGTTCGGCAATCTTGATCCGCTCACAGCCCATCACGACCTGCCCGTCGAAGAGTACGTTGCGATTCTCAAGACATTGAAGCCGGCGTTTACTCATCACCCGACGTCGAAGGCGTTGCTGCGTGACATCCTGATCGACCTGGGCGCCGATCCCGCGAAGACGTATTTCGATGTACCGAAGTTGCGGGTCGTACCGCCGTCGGCCTACCTGTCGTCGGGTCTCGGATACAACTACAAACCCCATCGCGACACGTGGTACTCCGCGCCACAGTGCCAGAACAACTGGTGGACACCGATTGCGGGCAACTCCGCGGCCACGGGAATGCAGTTTCATCCGGACGGGTGGCAGAGTCCTGTACCGAACACGAGCGACGACTTCGATGCCTACGAATGGAACCGGACGTCTCGACGGGATGCTGCCACGTACATCACCGAGGACCCCCGGCCCCATCCAAGGCTTGCCGCCGATGATCCAGGCACCAAACTCCGGGTCGTCGGTGAGCCGGGTTCGATTCTGAACTTCTCGGGCGCACAGTTACATTCCACTGTTCCGAATGAGACCGACAAGGCGCGCCTCAGCATTGACTTCCGAACGGTACACATCGACGACCTCGCGTCTCAAGCCGGTCCAGAGAATGTTGATTCCCGATCCACCGGAACCTCGGTTCGCGACTACATCCGCGCGGACACCAGGGAATCCCTGCCCGCGGAAATCATCTCTCTCTATGACCAGGACGGTAGCCGCGACGGTGTTCTGGTTTTCGATCCGTCGGTCCTTACCTAACGAGTTCATTGGGCGTTCCGCTACATCCTGCGCGCGAGGTCGTCGCCGCGGCGGGGGTGCTCGGGCGGCGCGATCGGGGCCGGGCCCGCACCGTCCGGGCGATCACCGGGTCCCGCGGATTCGGCAGCGGGAGACTCGGCGGGCGCCTCACGCTGCCTGGGGGCCACGCCATCGTCACGTTGCTGCGGACCGCCAACGCTCGCGCCTGCGGGACCCTGGCCGCCGGACGGCTGGCCAGCAGGGGGCGGCCCGGCCGTCGGCTGACCCGCGGGTGAGATGCTGGCCGCGGATTGGTCGACGGATGCTTGTTGCGAGCTCCCACTCTCCGAGCCGCCGCCCTCAGCGGCCTTCATGGCCTGTTCCATGAGCGAGCCGAAGACACTGGAACCGCCGCCGGCGCCCCCGGCAGCGCCCCCGGCCTGCTGCGCCATCTGACCAACCTGACCGATCATGCTGGACAGCTGGCCGACGGACTGTCCTCCAGAATCGTCGGCATTCTGGTAAGCCGACTGGGCCTCGACGACCTTGCCCGAGAACATGGTCTCCTTCGCCGACAGTGCGGTCACGCTGGTGGCCAGCGGCGTGGTCAACGTCGGCAGCACTCCGGAGATCGTCATGCTCATCGCATCCTCGCCGGGCGCAATCATTGGCATCGGCGGCATCTCGACTGACGCCGGGTTCCACGAAATGCCGTCGGGCTTCTCCAACGGACTAGACATCAGTGCCCACCTCCTGACTCACCAGTCATCGTCGACGTCCTCACCGAGGTCGTATTCGAGTGGCGGCGGAGCCGACAGCGATGCAGCGGAGCCTCCGTCGCCCTCGCCACGCTGGCCCATCATCCCCATACCGCCCATCCCTGCGCCTGCCGCCACCGGCGCCACACCGCCGACCGCCGCACTGCTCGCACCTGCGGGCATCGCAACGGCTTCCGGGAAGGTGCCCACCAGTTTCGCCATCATCGGGGTCTGCGCGGGGCTGCCGCCCGAGCCGGGAACCGACGCGGCCTTCACCATGCCTGCCCCGCCGCCCGCGCCCGACCCACCGGCCAACGGGTGGTTGGAGAACGCCGAAAACGGCATCGCTCCCGCGCTGGAGCCGCCCTTGCCGCCGAACATCGACGTGAGTTGCTGCACCGGTTGTGACACCTGCTGCAGCGGTTGCAGGAGCTGCTGCGGCGCCTGAGTGATCATTCCGGCAAGCTGTCCCGGTAATTGCGCCGCCATGCCACCCGCCTGCCCAAGCATCTGCATCGCCTGCTGCGAACCGTCCTGGCCGGCTTGTTGGGCGTGAGCCGTTCCTGGAGGTGCGCTGGGATTGGGGATGTTCGGCGGAAACCCGAGACCGTTGGCCAACTCGGTGGTGTTGGCGTTCACGTAGGCGATGTTCTGCGACAGGCCCATCTTGACGCGGCTCTGAATCAGTTCGGAGGTGTTGCTGACCGGCAACGCCTGAATCATCTCGCATTCGCGTTGGACCTCCAGCGCGGTGGCGTTCACCAATGCCTTGGTCTTCGCGACCGTCACTTCCATGCTGCGCAACTTGAGGGCGATGGCCGCCGCCTGGGCGGCGTTGGACTCGTGGCCGCCGATGATCTGGGTGGCCTCCCCCGTGGCGGCGAGCGCACCACCGCCCTTCCAGCTGTCCGTCAGGCTCATCAGCTGACTCGTCTGCTGGGGCACCACCGACCCGGTCAGCTTTGCGGCGAACGCCTCATACTGGGCGGCGGCGGCCGCAAGTTGATCCTCGTCGACGTTCGGCCAACCGGGACCCGTCACCGTCCGTGATCCGTACGGACTGACGTCGGGCTGGATCCCCACGACACGGCTCCCCTCACGCCTGTTCAGCTACGTGGATCGACATTACCGCCGTCGAGATGGGCGGGAACACACGAAACCGTGACGGGTCAGGCCGAACCCCGACGTGCGCCTAACCCAGAATGAGCCCGGACGTCGGGACGCCGGTACCCGCGGTGACGAGCACGTGCTCGACGTCGGGAACGGGATTGACCGAGGTGCCGCGCAGCTGACGCACACCCTCTGCGATGCCGTTCATGCCATGGATGTAGGCCTCACCGAGCTGACCGCCGTGGGTGTTGATCGGCAGGCGGCCACCGATCTCGATGGCGCCGTCGGCGATGAAGTCCTTGGCCTCACCCCAACCGCAGAATCCCAACTCCTCCAACTGAATCAGGGTGAACGGCGTGAAATGGTCGTACAGGATCGCGGTCTGGATGTCGGTGGGCTTCAGCCCGGACTGCGCCCACAGCTGCCTGCCGACCAGGCCCATCTCGGGCAGGCCGTCGAGCTCCGGTCGGTAGTAACTCACCATCGAATACTGATCGGGACTGGCGCCCTGCGATGCCGCCTCGATGACGGCCGGCCGGTGCTTGAGATCCTTTGCACGTTCGGCCGAGGTGATGACCAGAGCGACGCCGCCGTCAGTCTCCTGGCAACAGTCCAGCAGCCGTAGCGGTTCGGCGATCCACCGCGAGTTCTGGTGCTCCTCGATGGTGATCGGCTTCTCGTAGAAGTAGGCCTTCGGGTTGTTGGCGGCGTGCTTGCGATCGGCCACCGACACCGCGCCGAAGTCCTTGCTGGTCGCACCCGACAGATGCATGTAGCGCTTTGCGATCATCGCCACCTGCGCGGCGGGCGTGGACAAGCCGTGCGGGTACGAGAAAGAGTTGTCCACCCCCGTCGAGTCGGCGTTCTCCACCAGCCGCATCTGCACCTGGCCGAAGCGCATCCCCGAACGTTCGTTGAAGGCTCGGTATGCCACAACGCAATCCGCGACTCCGGTGGCGACCGCGATGGCCGCCTGCTGGACGGTCGCGCACGCCGCGCCACCCCCGTGGTGGATCTTGGAGAAGAACTTCAGATCGCCGATACCCGTGGCGCGTGCAATCGCCACCTCGGTGTTGGAGTCCATCGTGAACGTGACCATGCCGTCGACGTCGGCGGGAGTCAGCCCGGCGTCGTCGAGCGCATCGAGCACCGCCTCGGAGGCGAGCCGGAGCTCGCTACGGCCGGAGTTCTTGGAGAAGTCGGTGGCGCCGATCCCGACGATCGCCGCCTTTCCGGACAGTTCACCGGGCATCAGGCACTCTCCCCAATGACAAGCGTCGCGTTGGCGATGACGTGATCGCCAAGGCTGTTGCTACCCACGATCTTCAGCGTGATCAACCCGTCCTCGATCGCGGTCACCTCGCCGTTGAACGTCACGGTGTCGTAGGCGTACCAGGGCACCCCGAGCCGCAAACCGATCGACTTGATCACTGCACTGGGACCCGCCCAGTCGGTGATGAACCGCTGCACCAGACCGGTATCGGTGAGGATGTTGACGAAGATGTCCTTGGACCCCTTGGCCTGCGCCTTGTCCCGGTCGTGGTGCACGTCCTGGTAGTCGCGCGTCGCGATCGCGGTGGACACGATGAACGTCGGGTCCCCGTAGAGCTTGAGCTCGGGCAGCTTCGTGCCCACCTCGATTGAAGGAGCGCTCATGCTCCAGCCTCCTCGCCGGGCTCCCACGCATAGAGCGTCCAGGCCGGACCAACGTCGCCCTCGGGGAAGTCGATATACGTTGCGCGAACGGGCATTCCGATCTCCACACTGGCGGGGTCGACGTCACGGAGCTCACCGAGCATCCGGACGCCCTCATCGAGTTCGACGAGCGCGATGACGAACGGGAGGCTACGGCCAGGGACCTTGGGCGCATGGTGCACGACGAAGCTGAACACCGTGCCCTTGCCGGAAGCGACGACGTAGTCGGTTGGAACTTCCTTGTCAGCCCACAGTGCGGGCACCGGCGGATGCTGCAGGGTGCCATCGGGCCGCTTCTGGATGCGCAGTTCGTGCGCATTGACGCCGTCCCAGAAGAACTTGGTGTCCTTCGAGGACGCGGGCCGCATCATGGTGGCCGCGTCGAGATCGTCGGGCACCGACGACGTTGACGCAGGGGCATCCTGATCGGCAGGCCTGAACTTCATGATGCGCCACATCATCTCGGCGACGTCCTCGTCGCCGACCGACCACGTGATGCGCTGCGTGATGAAGAACCCCTCACCGAGCGCCGTGCGCTTCGGACCGACCACGTCGGTCAGTTCGGCGGCGACGCTGACGTCTTCACCCGGGCGCAGATAGCGGTGGTAGGTCTGCTCGCAGTTGGTGGCCACGACACCGATATAGCCTGCGTCGTCGAACAATTCGAGAATCTTGCCCAGTGGATCGTCATCGGGGCGGCGAACACCGCCGAGCCCCATCATCGTCCACACCTGGATCATCGCAGGAGGCGCGACGACGCCGGGGTGACCCGCGGCCTTGGCCGCCGCCTCGTCGACGTAGATGGGGTTCCGGTCGCCCATCGCGTCGGTCCAGTGGTCGACCATCGGCTGGTTCACGGGATGACGGCCGACCCGCGGCTTGCTCTTCCCCTCGGCCTTGACCCGCTCGGCCGCCGCCTTGATGTCGTCGACTACGGCCGTCTGCTCTACGCGCAAGCGCTCATCGCCGCTCATGATTCTCTGTTCTTCCCGCAAGTGCTCATCACCGGGGCACCCTCGGAACCTTCAGTCCCGCAGCGGCAATCATCTCGCGCATCACCTCGTTCACGCCACCACCGAAGGTGATGACCAGGTTGCGTTTGGTCTGACTGTCGAGCCACTCGAGCAGTTCGGCGGTATCCGGGTCGGCCGGATTGCCGTGCGCTCCGACGATCTCCTCGGCGAGGCGTCCTGCGTACTGAATGCGTTCGGTGCCAAACACTTTGGTCGCCGCCGCATCTGCGACGTCGATGGTCTCCCCCGACGCCGCCACTTGCCAGTTCAGCAGTTCGTTGATGCGCCACATGGCCTTGAGCTCACCGAGCGAGCGCTTGACGTCGTCGTGGTCCAACGGAACGTCACCGTTGCTTCCCGGCTTCGATGCCCACGCGTGAATGCGGTCGTAGAGCCCCGCGAACCGCCCGGCCGGACCGAGCATCACCCGCTCGTTGTTGAGCTGCGTGGTGATCAGTCGCCAGCCGCCATTCTCCTCGCCGACGAGCATGTCGGCGGGCACGTGGACGTCGTTGTAGTAGGTGGCGTTGGTGTGGTGCGCGCCGTCGGAAAGGATCATCGGCGTCCATGAGTAACCCGGGTCGGTCGTGTCGACGATGAGCATCGAAATGCCCTTGTGCTTGGCCGCTTCCGGGTCGGTGCGGCACGCGAGCCAGACGTAGTCGGCGTCATGGCCGCCAGTGGTGAAGACCTTCTGGCCGTTCACGATGTATTCGTCACCCTGACGAATCGCGGTGGTGCGCAATGACGCCAGGTCGGTGCCCGCCTCCGGTTCGGTGTACCCGATCGCGAAGTGCACTTCGCCGGCCAGGATGCCGGGCAGGAACTTCTTCTTCTGCAGTTCGGTTCCGTATGCCTGCAGCGTGGGGCCCACGGTCTGCAGCGTGACGGCAGGCAGCGGCACATCGGCACGCTGGGCCTCGTTGACGAAGATCGATTGCTCGATGGGGCCGAAGCCGTGCCCACCGAATTCCTTGGGCCAGCCGACACCCAACTTGCCATCGGAACCCATGCGCTTGATCACCGCGCGGTAGGCCTTGCCGTGGCGGTCCGTCTCCATCTCCTTGGCCTCTTCGGGCGTGATCAGGTTCGAGAAGTATTGCCGCAGTTCGGCTTGCAGCTGCCGCTGCTCGGGGGTCAGTTCGATGTACATAGCGCTCCCACCAGGTCGAGGCGGTGTGACGGACCGCCCAGCAGCCGGGTCAAGTCCTTGATGGTCGAGTAGTAGCTGTCCATCGGGTAGGCGATGTCCATGCCCATGCCACCGTGCATGTGGTGGCACAGCTGCATGACGGGCGGCGCCTGCGACGTCACCCAGTAGCCGAGCACGTCCAGGTCCTCGGCGGCGTCGCGGCCCTCGGACAGCCGCCAGATCACCGACGTGGACGCCAACGAGATGGTGCGCGAGGCGATGTACACCTCGGCGAGCTGGGCCGCCACCGTCTGGAAGGTCGACAGCGGCTTGCCGAACTGCTCGCGGTTGGCCACGTAGTCGGCGGTCAGCCGCAGCGCGCCGGCGACCAGGCCTGCCGCGTAAGCACCGGTGGCGGCGAGCACCAACTGGTTGACCCGTTGCACGGTGCCTCCAAGCACGTCCGCCTCGGGTACTGCCACCTCGTCGAAGGTCACCACGTACTCATTGGAGTGGTTGGACGTCGGCGTCTTGGTCAGCGTCACCCCGTCGGCCTTCGGCGACACGACGACGACTCCGCCGTCGGTGGTGACGAGCACCCAATCCGCTTGTTCCGCATGCGGAACGCCGACCTTGGTGCCCGACAGCTTCAACCCACCCGCCGAGCCGGTAAGACGAGTGGCGGGCCGCTCCGGCAGCGAGTTGCCTGGCTCGTTGAGCGCCGCGGTGAGCACGCCACCCTTGGCCACCCCGGCCAGGAAGCGGTCCTGTTGCTCGTCCGAGGCCAGGTCCAGAAGCGGCACCAGGCCTAGTCCGAGTGTCGCGAACGCGGGGCTGGTGTTGCCGTGTCGCCCGATCTCGGTCAGCGCGGCCGCGATCTCCGCCAGCCCGAGCCCGTCGCCGCCGAGTCGTTCCGGGACACCGAACGCGACGACGCCGCCGTCGACCAGCGCTTGCCAGCTGTTGTCCCGTCCGAGCGCAGAAGTCACCACGTCGGCGACGGCCTGCTGCCCTTCGTCCGGACTGAAATCCACCCGAATCCTCCTTGATCCGATTGCGCGCAACGCGCGTGGGAAGTCTTGCGAGCTAAGCGCCGGCCCCGGTGTAGTCGACCTGCCAGTGCTTGATGCCGTTGAGCCAACCAGACATCAGCCGCTCGGGTTCACCAATCGGCTTCAGGTCGGGCATGTGATCGGCGACCGCGTTGAAGATCAGGTTGATCGTCATCCGGGCCAGGTTGGCGCCGATGCAGTAATGCGCGCCGGTGCCGCCGAACCCGACCTGCGGGTTCGGGTCGCGCAGGACGTTGAAATCGTGCGGATTCTCGAAGACCTCTTCGTCGAAGTTCGCCGAGCGGTACGACATGACCACCCGCTGCCCCTTCTTGATCTGGACACCAGCGAGTTCGGTGTCCGCGAGCGCGGTGCGCTGGAACGCCGACACCGGCGTGGCCCAGCGAATGATCTCGTCGGCCGCGGTGCCGGGGCGCTCCTTCTTGTACAGCTCCCACTGCTCGGGGTGCTGCGAGAACGCGATCATGCCGTGGGTGATCGAGTTGCGCGTGGTCTCGTTGCCCGCCACGGCGAGCATCACCACGAAGAAGCCGAACTCGTCGTCGGAGAGCTTCTCACCATCCACGTCGGCTTCGATGAGCTGCGTGACGATGTCGTCGGTGGGATTCTTCGAGCGCTCCTCGGCCATCTTCATGGCGTAGGTGATCAACTCGAACGAGGACATCGCCGGGTCGACGTCGGCGTACTCGGGGTCCTCACCGGCGGTCATCTCGTTGGACCACCGGAACAACTTGTCGCGGTCCTCTTGCGGCACGCCGAGTAGGCCCGCGATGGCCTGCAGTGGCAGCTCGCAGGACACCTGCTCGACGAAGTCGCCGGAGCCCTCTGCCGCCGCGGTCTTGGCGATGTCCTGCGCGCGCTGGCTGAGCTCTTCTTCGAGGCGTCCGATCGCCCGTGGAGTGAAGCCGCGCGAGATGATCTTGCGCAGCCGGGTGTGCTGGGGCGCGTCCATGTTCAACAGGACGGCCTTCTGCAGGTCGATCGCGTCGCGTGTCATCGCCTGCGGCCACGTCGGAATGGCTCCGTCCGGCGAGCTCCCGAAGACGTCGCTGCGCTTGGACACCTCCTTGACGTCGGCGTGCTTGGTGACCAGCCAGTAGCCCTTGTCGCCGAACCCGCCGGTTCCGCCCGGCACGTCGACCCAGTGGATGGGCTCGGATTTGCGCAACTCGGCGAGTTCGGCGACGGGCAGGCGCTCGAGGTTCAGGTTCGCGTCGAGGAAGTCGAAGTCAGCTGGGATATTGGGGGGTGCCATAGGGTGTGCGCTCCTAATTGCAACGTGTTCTAGTGCCAGTAAAACATGCCTTCACCGCAGATCAAAGGCGTGGGGACATCGCAGCTTGTCAGAGTTATGAAACGTGTTCTAGCCTGGCGGAATGGGTAACCCTGTCATCGTTGAAGCCACCCGCAGCCCCATCGGCAAGCGGAATGGATGGTTGTCTGGCCTGCACGCCACCGAGTTGCTGGGGTTGACCCAGAAGGCGCTCGTCGAGAAGGCAGGGCTCGACTCTGGCTTTGAAGCTGGCCTAGTCGAGCAGGTCATCGGCGGCTGCGTGACGCAGTACGGCGAGCAATCCAACAACATCACGAGGGTGGGCTGGCTGGTGGCCGGTCTGCCCGAACACGTCGGCGCGATGACGGTGGACTGCCAGTGCGGTAGCGGCCAACAGGCCAACGGGCTGATTGCCGGCCTCATCGCGGCGGGCGCCATCGACATCGGCATCGCGTGCGGCATCGAGGCGATGAGCCGCGTTGGACTGGGCGCGAACGCCGGTCCCGATCGAGGCATCCTGCGGCCGGAGTCGTGGGACATCGACCTGCCCGACCAGTTCACCGCCGCCGAGCGGATCGCCAAGCGGCGCGGCATCACCCGTGAGGAGATCGACCAGTTCGGCTTCGACTCGCAGCGCAAGGCCGCCCAGGCCTGGGCCGAGGGCCGCTTCGACCGCGAGATCTCCCCGATCGTCGCCCCGGTGCTCGACGAGAACAAGAAGCCCACCGCCGAGCGTGCCGCCGGTCACCAGGGACCAGGGCCTGCGCGATACGACCCTGGAGGGCCTGTCGCAGCTGAAGCCGGTGATAGAGGGTGGAATTCACACCGCGGGCACGTCGTCGCAGATCTCCGACGGCGCCGCCGCGGTGCTGTGGATGGACGAGGACAAGGCCAGGGCGCTCGGCCTGACGCCGCGGGCCCGCATCGTCAGCCAGGCGCTCGTCGGCGCCGAGCCGTACTACCACCTCGACGGCCCGGTGCAGTCGACGGCAAAGGTGCTGGAGAAGGCCGGCATGAAGATGGGCGACATCGACATCACCGAGATCAACGAGGCGTTCGCGTCGGTCGTGCTGTCGTGGGCCCGGGTGCACGAGCCCGACATGGCCACGGTGAACGTCAATGGCGGCGCGATAGCGCTGGGCCACCCGGTCGGCAGCACCGGCAGCCGGTTGATCACTACGGCGTTGCACGAGTTGGAGCGCACCGACAAGAGCACCGCACTCATCACGATGTGTGCCGGCGGCGCGTTGTCGACGGGCACCATCATCGAGCGGATCTAGTGCCCGACACCCGGGTCCTCACCGAGACGGAACGCATCGCCGCCGCACAGGCGTACATCGAGTGCGCTTGTCGGATCACCGAGCCGACGACGTGCCCGTTCGCGCCGGAGTGCACGCGGATCGAGAATGGGCTCAAGACCGGATTCTCGGGAGATCACCTGCGCCGCAGCCTCAGTCGCGGCCCGCAGTACCGAATCATCGAGTCGACCACGACGCCGGACTTCACCGTCGATGGCGACGAGGTGCGAGCGAAGTTCGACGTGCATCACCAAACCCTCCATCGCGGGCAGGCGGGTGTGCGCGCACGTCGACGAGACGTTCCTCATCCATGCCGACGGCAAGATCCGCCACATCCGGGCCAGCATCCGGCCCTTCATCCAGCGATAGGAATACCTGCCATGGCCAACTCGCCACGCGCGCTGAACTCCAAACAGACCGACGTCATCATCAAGTGGATGTCACGCGCACAGACCTGGATCTACAAGAAGACGGGTGGCAAGTTCGCCGACAAGTTCCTCCGCGGCACCGCGGTCGGGATCCTCACCACCATCGGGCGCAAGACCGGTGAACCGAGAGAAGTTCCCCTGCTGTACATGCGGGAGGGTAAGCGGGTGGTCCTGGTGGCGTCGTCGGGCGGTCGCGACAAGCACCCGCCGTGGTATCTGAACCTCAAGGCGAACCCGAAGGTCACGTTCCAGATCAAGGACGAGGTGCTCGAGCTCACCGCACGCGACGCCACCGATGTCGAACGCGCCGAGTACTGGCCCAAACTCGACGCGATGTACTCCGACTTCGAGAACTACCGCTCCTATACCGGACCGAGTCATCCCGATCGTCATCTGCGATCCCGACTAGGCAGCAGGGCAGAATCGGGTAGTGGACGCCGACCTGTACTTCTACTTCGACCCCGTCTGCCCGTTCGCCTGGATGACGAGCAAGTGGGTGCGCATGGTCGCCGCCCAGCGTGACTACCGGGTGGACTGGCGGTTCATCTCACTGCGAATCCTCAACGCGCACATCGACTACGACGCGCACTTCCCTCCCGAGTACGAGGCGGGCCACACCGCGGGCCTGCGCCTGTTGCGGGTGGCCGCCAGGGTCCGGGCCGAACACGGCCGCGAGGCGGTCGGCCCGCTGTACGAGGCATTCGGTACCCGCATCTTCGACACCACTCGCGCCGTCGACCCGCTCTCGGCGTCCGATCAGGGGGCGCGACACGTGCTCGAGCCACTCCTGGAGTCGCTGGGTCTGCCGACCGCACTCGCCGACGCGTTGGACGACACCCGCCTCGACGACGAGATCCGCGCGGAGACCGAGGAGGCGCTGGCGCTGACGGGCCGCGACGTCGGCACCCCGATTCTGCACTTCCAGCCACCCGACGGCACCGCGTTCTTCGGCCCCGTGATCAGCAGACTGCCCAATGAAGCCGATGCCGGCGCGCTGTGGGACCACGTCGTCGGCCTCGCGTCGTTCCCCGGTTTCGCCGAACTCAAGCGCTCGCTACGTGAGCGGCCGCAGCTGGCCAGCTTCGGCGTCGACCCGGCATCTCCCGGCAAGCAAGAGGACTGGCACGGCGGCAGCCGTCGCACCAAGAAGTAGGCGTTTGCAACCAGACGCCGCAGGCTACGCACGGGGCATGGGCCGCCTGTCCGAACGGATCCGCAACTCGGCGCTACTGGCGCGGGCGTTGAAGTACTTCGCGCGTGCCCACATCGCGGTGTACCGGCGGACCAACGGCAGGCTCGGTGCGAAGCTGCTGTGGTTCCCGGCAGCACTGATAACCACGACCGGCCGCAAGTCAGGGCTGCCGAGAACCACCGCCACCCTGTATCTGCGGGACGGCCCGAAGGTCGTGCTGCCTGCGTCCTTCGGTGGGCGGAACGCCGACCCGATGTGGTACCGCAATCTGCGGGCCAATCCCCTTGTGCTGGTGCAGGTCCGCAGCGAGCACCTGGCGATGACGGCCCGCGACGCAACCGACGAGGAGCGGCGAAGGTACTGGCCGGTGTTGATCCGGATGTATCCGCCGTACAAGAACTACCGGGACGCCGCCGACCGCGCGATTCCGCTGGTGGTGTGCGAACCCGACTAGGCGACATTCGCGATTGGCCCTCCCGTCGTCGACCGCGCGTACAGAATGTGGCGGTGCGCAGGGTTATGAACGCCGCGGGGAGTGCGCTCGCCGCCATCGTCCTGTTCATCGTGATGGCGCTACCCGCGTGGGCCGTGGGCACGCCGATGACGCTGACGTTCGTGCGTCACGGCCAGTCAACGGCGAACGAGGCTGGCATCCTCAACACCGTCGTCCCCGGCCCAAACCTGACTCCGCTCGGGGTTCAGCAGGCGCAGGACGTGGCGGCTGCCCTCGCTGACGGCGGTTACGACGGCGTCTACGCCTCGACGATGGCCCGGACCCAGCAGACCGCCGCCCCGTTGGCGGCCACGTTGGGTGAGTCCGTTGTCGTGCTGCCCGGCCTGCAGGAGATCAGCGCGGGAGTCTTCGAGGGCACGGCCGAACGCGGTCCGCTCGCGCTGCTCGGCTATGGCGGTCCCCCACTGACGTGGACGTTCGGGTTGCGCGCCGTTCCGATCCTCGGCTCGGCCGACTCGGGGAATGCGTTCGACGCGCGGGTCGACGGCGCCGTCAAGACCATCTACGACGCCGGGGACCGCAGCCCGGTCGTGTTCTCACACGGTGCCACGATCATGTTTTGGGTGATGATGAACGTCGACAACCCCGACCCGTTGCTCATCCTGACCCACCCGCTGGACAACACCGACGTCGTGGTGGTCAACGGCACGCCCGATGACGGCTGGACGCTGACGGACTGGGACGACGTGAAGGTGGATCCCAACCCTTCGCTCGTCACTCGACTCTTCGTCGCGGTGCGCGACGTCGTCGCCGGGCTGCAAGGGGGCTCGCGGCCCGCAACTCAGTCGGTGCCCGTCACGGGTGTCACCACCGTCGCGCACGACGTCGAGCGATCCGCGGCGGGGCAGGCGGACGTGGTTGCGCTGGGTGCGCAGGCTCCGGCGGCAACACCGTCGGCTGCAGCCGAGCGATCCGTTACCGCGGTGTCCGAGCGCAAGTCGGCGAAGCGCGACGCCGTGCCGACGCTGAGGGTGGTCGAGTCGAAGACCGACGAGACGTCGGATCGCAACATGGCGCGCCGCGGCGCGGCCAAGCCCCAACCCGCCAAGCCCAAATCGGTTGAGCCCGAGCCATCTCCGACCGGTCCGTCGATGCCGCCCGTCGCGCCGAAGCAGGTCGACGCCGGGAAGGGATCCGAAACCCGCGGCGTTGGCGGCGGCGAGAACGCCAAGCCCGCGGCGGCTTGATCGCTTCCGCTACGCGCCGAACACCGGCAGCGGCGTGCGGGACTTGCCCAGCAGGTCGGTGACGACGGGGCCCAACTCGGCGGGATCCCAGCGCGCACCCTTGTCCACCTCGCCGCCGCGGGCCCAGCCCTCGGCGACGCGGATGATGCCGCCCTCGACTTCGAACACCCTGCCGGTGACGTCGCGCGACTCGACGCTGCCCAGCCACACCACCAGCGGGGAGACGTTCTCCGGGGCCATGGCGTCGAAGTCGGAATCCTGCGTCGCCATCATGTCGGCGAACACCGTCTCGGTCATGCGGGTACGCGCCGACGGTGCGATCGCGTTGACGGTGACGCCGTAGCGGCCCATCTCGGCGGCGGCGACCAGTGTCATCGCGGCGATGCCCGCCTTGGCGGCGCTGTAATTCGCTTGTCCCACACTGCCTTGCAGGCCTGCACCGGAACTCGTGTTGATGATGCGGGCGTCGACCGGCTTGCCCCCCTTGGACTGCGCGCGCCAGTACGCCGCGGCGTGTTTCATGGTGGCGAAGTGGCCCTTTAGGTGCACGGCGATGACGGCGTCGAACTCTTCTTCGCTGGTGTTCGCGAACATCCGGTCTCGGACGATGCCTGCGTTGTTGACCAGGACGTCCAGCCCGCCGAACGCATCCACCGCGGTCTGGACGAGTCCCTCGGCCTGCGCCCAGTCTGCGACGTTGGCCCCGCTGGTGACGGCTTCGCCTCCGGCGGCGGTGATTTCGTCCACGACGCCCTGCGCCGCGCTGCCCCCGCCCGCGGGCGAACCGTCGAGGCCCACGCCGATGTCGTTGACCACCACACGCGCACCCTCGGCGGCGAACGCCAACGCGTGTGCGCGTCCGATGCCGCCACCCGCACCCGTCACGATGACCACGCGGCCGTCGAGCAGTCCCATATCCCTATGTCTCCTTGGTTTTTGAAGCGCCGTCTATTTGATCGCAGTAGTCGTGGCCAGATAGTGCGGTGGCTCACCACCGCCATGTACCTCCAGTGACGCGCCGCTGACGTAGGACGCCACGTCGGACGCCAAGAACGCGGCGGCCCAACCGACGTCAGTCGGCCTGGCGAGCCGACCGAGCGGCACGTTCTTCGAGATCGCCGCAATGGAATCGGCGTCGCCGTAGAACAGTTCGGACTGCTCGGTCTCCACCATGCCGACCACCACCGAGTTCACCCGCACCTTCGGCGCCCACTCGACCGCCAGTGTGCTCGTGATGCTTTCGATGCCGGCTTTGGCCGCGCCGTATGCAACCGTGCCAGGGGTGGGCCTGCGGCCGCTGACACTCGCGATGTTGATGATCGAACCGCCCTGCGGCTGTGTCTGCATCACCGCGTTCGCGTGCGTCGAAACCGACAGCGGCCCAAGAAGGTTCAGCTCGATGATCTTCGTGCTGAACTTCGCCGACGAGTCGGCCGCTAGCACGTAGGGGGACCCACCCGCGTTGTTCACCACGACATCGAGCCTGCCGTGCTTGGCCACGACGGCGTCGACGAGTGCCTTTACCGAGTCGTCGTCACGCACGTCGCAGGAGTGGAACTCGTAAGGCAGCCCCTCCACTGGGCGGCGTGCGCAGGTCACGACCGTGGCCCCTTGAGCGGCGAAGACGGCACTGATGCCGGCACCGACACCGCGCACCCCGCCCGTCACGAGGACTACTCGACCGGCCAGCGCGAGGTTGACGTCGGCATTCGGATCGGCACTGTCAGCGGCGTCGGTCACTGTGCTAGCGTACCAAGCAAGTGCTTGCTTAGGTAGCCACCCCACGAGTAACCGAGGTATCTGCATGACGATCACCACCAAGACAGTCGAACCGGGCATCGTCTCGGTGACCGTGGACTACCCGCCGGTCAACGCAATACCATCGCGCGGCTGGTTCGAGCTCGGCGACGCCATCACTGCAGCCGGCCGCGACCGGAGCACCCACGTGGTGATCCTGCGCGCCGAGGGACGCGGTTTCAACGCCGGCGTCGACATCAAGGAGATGCAGAACACCGAGGGCTTCACCGCACTCATCGACGCCAACCGCGGCTGCTACCACGCATTCCGGGCGGTCTACGAGTGCGAGGTCCCCGTTGTCGCGGCGGTCAACGGATTCTGCGTCGGTGGTGGCATCGGCCTGGTCGGCAACGCCGACGTCATCGTCGCATCCGACGACGCGAAGTTCGGCCTGCCCGAGGTCGAGCGCGGCGCGCTCGGCGCGGCGACCCACCTCTCCCGCCTGGTGCCGCAACACATGATGCGGCGCTTGTTCTTCACCGCCGCGACGGTCGATGCGGCAACCCTGCACCAGTTCGGATCGGTGCACGAGGTAGTCCCGCGCGCCGAGCTCGACGAGTCTGCGCTGCGCGTCGCTCGCGACATCGCCGTCAAGGACACCCGAGTGATCCGGGCCGCCAAGGAGGCGCTGAACCTCATCGACGTCCAGCGCGTGCACTCGAGTTACCGTATGGAACAAGGATTTACATTCGAACTCAACCTTGCCGGCGTGGCGGATGAGCACCGCGACGCGTTCGCGGGGACGTCCAAGGGAGAAGGCAAGTGATTCGGCGGGCACGAGCGAAGCGAGCAGGGGAAAGAATGATTCGGCGGGCACGAGCGAAGCGAGCAGGGAAAGAATGACAGACAAGCGGACCACGCTCGACGACGCCGTCTCGTCCATCGAGAGCGGCATGACCGTCGGCATCGGCGGCTGGGGTTCACGGCGCAAGCCGATGGCCTTCGTGCGTGCACTGCTGCGCACCGACGTCACCGACCTCACCGTCGTCACCTACGGCGGCCCCGACCTCGGGCTGTTGTGCTCGGCGGGCAAGGTCAGGCGCGTGTACTACGGCTTCGTCTCACTGGATTCGGCGCCGTTCTACGACCCGTGGTTCGCCAAGGCACGCACCACCGGAGCCATCGAGGCCCGGGAGATGGACGAGGGCATGCTGCGCTGTGGGCTGCAAGCCGCCGCACAGCGGTTGCCGTTCCTGCCGATTCGCGCCGGACTGGGCAGCGACGTGCGCGCGTTCTGGGGTGACGAGCTCAAGACGGTGCGCTCGCCGTACCCCACCGACGAGGCGTTCGAAGAACTCGTCGCCATGCCCGCGTTGAACCTCGATGCAGCGTTCGTACACCTGAATCTCGGTGATGCACAGGGCAATGCGGCCTACACCGGTATCGACCCCTACTTCGACGACCTCTTCCTGATGGCCGCCGAGCGCCGCTTCCTGTCAGTGGAGCGGGTGGTCCCCACCGACGAACTGATCAAAGCGGTGCCGCCGCAGGCGCTCTTGGTCAACCGGATGATGGTCGACACCGTCGTCGAGGCGCCCAACGGCGCGCACTTCACCACCGCCGAACCGGATTACAAGCGCGACGAGAAATTCCAGCGTCACTACGCGGAAGCCGCGGGCTCGGACGAGACGTGGCAGGAGTTCGTCACCACGTATCTGTCCGGTAGCGAGGCCGACTACCAGGCCGCGGTCCGCGCCTTCGCCGAACAGCAGGCGGCGACGAAGTCGGCCCAAGATGGAGGAGCCAAGTGATCTCCGTGACCCGCGCCGAGGTATGCGCCGTCGCGTGCGCCGAATTGTTCCGCGACGCAGGCGAAATCATGGTCAGCCCGATGACCACCATCGTGTCGATCGGTGCCCGCTTGGCCCGGCTGACGTTCTCGCCGGACATCCTGCTCACCGACGGCGAGGCCCGGCTGATCGCCGACACCCCCGCCATCGGCGCTGAGGCCACGATCGAGGGTTGGATGCCGTTCGGCCGCGTGTTCGAGACGCTGGCCTGGGGTCGGCGCCACGTCGTCATGGGCGCCAACCAGATCGACCGGTACGGCAACCAGAACCTGTCGGCGTTCGGGCCGATGCAGCACCCGACCCGCCAGATGTTCGGCGTGCGGGGCGCCCCAGGAAACACCATCAACCACGCCACCAGCTACTGGGTGGGCAACCACTCCAAGCGGGTGTTCGGCGAGTCGGTCGACATCGTGTCCGGAATCGGCTGGGACAAGGTCGATCCCGACAACCCGGCCTATCGGTTCGTCAACGTCTTCCGCGTGATCACCAACCTCGGGGTGTTCGACTTCAACGGGCCCGACCACCAGATGCGTGCGCTGTCGCTACATCCTGGCGTCGAGCCCGACCAGGTCGCCGAGAACACCTCATTCGAGGTGCACGGCCTCGACTCGGCCGAGGCCACACGGCTGCCGACCGAACACGAGCAGAAGCTGATCCAGGAGGTCATCGATCCGGGTGGTCTCAGGGACCGAGAAGTGAAAGCAGTCAAGGTATAGCCCATGAGCAAGTTACGCACCCCGCTCACGGAACTGGTCGGTATCGAGCACCCGGTGGTGCAGACCGGCATGGGCTGGGTGGCGGGCGCTCGACTGGTGTCGGCGACGTCCAATGCAGGCGGACTGGGCATCCTCGCGTCGGCCACCATGACGCTGGAGGAACTCCAGACGGCAGTCGCAAAGGTCAAGGCCGCCACCGACAAACCCTTCGGCATCAACATGCGCGCCGACGCAGGCGACGCCGGTGACCGGGTCGACCTGTTGATCCGCGAGGGTGTCAAGGTCGCGTCGTTCGCGCTCGCCCCGAAGCCCGAACTGATCGCCAAGCTGAAGGAGGCCGGCGTCGTCGTCATTCCGTCGGTCGGTGCGGCCAAGCACGCAAAGAAGGTGGCGAGTTGGGGCGCCGACGCGGTGATCGTCCAGGGCGGTGAGGGCGGCGGCCACACCGGTCCGGTCGCGACGACGCTGTTGTTGCCGTCGGTGCTCGACGCGGTCGCCGACACCGGCATGCCCGTCATCGCCGCGGGTGGATTCTTCGACGGACGCGGGCTGGCCGCCGCGCTGTCGTACGGCGCGGCCGGGGTCGCGATGGGCACGCGCTTCCTGTTGACGTCGGACTCGACGGTGCCCGACGCCGTCAAGCAGCGCTACCTGGACGCGGCTCTGGACGGCACCGTGGTCTCCAAGCGCGTCGACGGAATGCCGCACCGCGTGCTGCGCACCGGATTGGTCGAGAAGCTGGAAAGTGGATCGCGGGCACGGGGTTTCAGCGCAGCGATCGGCAATGCCCAGAAGTTCAAGAAGATGTCCGGCATGACGTGGGCCTCGATGCTCAAGGACGGCATGGCGATGCGCCACGGCAAGGAACTCACCTGGTCGCAGGTGGTGATGGCCGCCAACACCCCGATGCTGTTGAAGGCCGGCCTGGTCGAAGGGAACACCGAGGCGGGCGTGCTGGCCTCGGGCCAGGTGGCGGGCATCATCGACGACCTGCCGTCGTGCGCCGAACTCATCGACTCGATCGTCGCGGAGGCCGTCAAGCAACTCCAGGCGGCTTCGGCTTTCATCGAGTCCTGACACTCAAACGCAGCGAAACCGCCGACCAAGGCTGCGGCGGTTCCTACACTCTGCCCTCATGAAGACAAACGCCGCAATCTTGTGGGAGTTCGGACAGGACTGGAGTGTCGAGGAGATCGACCTGGATCCGCCGAGAGAGGGCGAGGTCCTGGTGTCATGGGAGGCGACCGGACTGTGCCACTCCGACGAACACGCCCGCACCGGTGATCTTCCCTCGCTGCTGCCGATGGTCGGCGGCCACGAGGGGGCCGGCATCGTGGCCGAGGTAGGACCGGGCGTGCAGGGTCTGAACGTTGGTGACCATGTAGTGGCGTCGTTCGTGCCCGCGTGTGGGCGGTGTCGCTGGTGCTCGACCGGACACCAGAACCTCTGCGACACAGGCGCGATCATCATGATCGGGACCCAGGTCGACGGCAGCTACCGCCGGCACCTGGACGGCCGCGACATCGGGATGTTATGCGGTGTGGGCAGCTTCTCTCAGTACGGGACCGTGCATGAGGCGTCGGTGGTGAAGATCGACGACGACCTACCGCTATCGCGGGCCTGCCTGCTCGGCTGTGGCGTCACCACCGGTTGGGGGTCGGCTGTCAACACCGCCTCCGTTGCGCCGGGCGACACGGTCGTCGTGATCGGGTGCGGGGGCATCGGCAGTGGGGCGATCCAGGGTGCGCGACTGGCAGGTGCGGAGAAGATCATCGCCGTGGATCTGGTGGCGACCAAGCGCGAGAAGGCTTTCCAGTTCGGAGCTACCCATTTCGTGACCTCCATGGAGGAAGCCACCGTGCTGGTCGCCGAGCTGACCCGCGGCGTGATGGCCGACTCGGCGCTGCTGACGTTGGGGCTGGTCGAAGGCCCGATGATCGAGGTCGCGATGAACATGGTGCGCAAAGGCGGCGCCGTGGTGTTGACCGCCATCGCGTCGGTCAACGACACGGCGCCCACCTTGTCGATGATGATGTTCACAGTGTTCCAGAAGCGGCTGCTGGGCAGTCTCTACGGCGAGGCCAACCCGCGCTCCGACATTCCGCGCCTGCTCAGCCTGTACCGCGAGGGCAAGCTGCTGCTCGATGAAACCGTCACTGCCGAATACAAGCTCGCGGACATCAACGAGGGCTACGACGACATGCTCGCGGGACGCAACATCCGCGGCGTCGTCATTCACGACCACTAGCTTCATCCCGAGTGTGGGTGTTATCCACACCTCTACCCGTGAAACGCATTCAGAAGCCCCACATTCGACGGGTCGCGTCCGGACCCATGTCGAACATCGCGCACATGAGCGACGACGAATGGCCATTCCTTGGTCAGGCAGCAGTCCGGCGGGGCGAAGTGACCGCGCGCCGACTACAGAAGGACTACCGCGCGATCTATCAAAACGTCTACGTGCCGAAACGTACGCCCGTCACGGCGTTGACACGCGCGCGAGCGGCTTGGCTGTGGGCGCGGAGCGACGGCGTGCTCGTCGGGCTGTCGGCCGCCGCAGTTCATGGAACGAAGTGGATCGAGCCCGGTCGTCCTGCCGAGGTCAATCGGCTTGACCGGCACTCGCCGAGCGGACTCGTCGTTCGCAGCGATCGGCTGGTGCCCGCAGACCTATGTGTCATCGACGGCATGACGCTGACGACGCCTGAGCGGACCGCCTTCGATCTGGGCCGTAAATTGCGGGGCGATGACGCGGTCATCTACGTCGACGCCCTGACGCATGCGACCGGCCTGGACGCCGCCGACGTGGTGGCGATCGCCGACCGGCAGCCGGGTATTCGCGGGGTACGCCAGTTACGAAGTGTCGTGCAGCGCATGGACGGCGGCGCGGAGTCCCCTCAAGAGACCCGACTTCGGCTGGCGTTGGTCGACGCGGGGCTTCCCGTACCCGAGACGCAGATCGAGTTCCGCGACCGCAACGGCGTGGTGCGGGTTCGAGTCGACATGGGCTGGCGTCAATGGAAGGTGGCGGTCGAGTACGACGGCGTACAGCACTGGTCGGACCGCCGCCAAAGGTCATGGGACATCGACCGAATCGCTCTGTTGGAGGCTTCGGGATGGGTGGTCGTGCGCGTAAGCGCAGAACTACTCAGCCGACCCGACGTAGTGATTCGCCGGGTGCGCGAGAAGCTGAAGGCCGCCGGGTGCCCAATGTAACGCCGAGCGTGTGGCTTCTCCGCACCGCTACTCGCAGTTTGCATTCAGAACCCGCACACTCGACGGATGAGGACGACTAGAGACGCTCGATGATCGTCACGTTGGCCGTGCCGCCGCCCTCGCACATCGTCTGCAGGCCATAGCGACCGCCGGTGCGCTCCAACGTGTTCAGCATGGTGGCGAACAGCTTGGCGCCCGTCGCGCCGAGCGGGTGTCCGAGGGCGATCGCGCCACCGTTGGGGTTGACCTTCGCGGGGTCGGCCCCGGTCTCCTTGAGCCACGCCATGACGACGGGCGCGAACGCCTCGTTGATCTCCACGGTGTCGATGTCCTCGATCGACAGACCCGTCTTCTCCAGTGCGTAGTGGGTGGCGGGGATTGGGCCGGTCAGCATGTAGACCGGGTCGGCGCCGCGCGCGCTGATGTGGTGGATGCGGGCCCGCGGCTTCAGCCCGTGGTCCTTGACCGCCTGCTCGGACGCGAGCAGAACCGCGCTGGCACCGTCGGAGATCTGGCTGGCCATCGCCGCCGTCAGCCGGCCGCCGTCGACCAGCGTCTTCAGCCCGGCCATCTTCTCCAGCGACGTGTCGCGTGGACCTTCGTCGGTGACGAAGCCGTCCACCGGGATGATCTCGTTCTCGAAGTACCCGGCCCGGATCGCCTCCTGCGCACGCTGGTGACTGGTCAGCGAGTACTGCTCCATCTCTTCGCGGGAGATGCTCCACTTCTCGGCGATCAGCTCGGAGCCCCGGAACTGGGAGATCTCCTGGTCGCCGTAGCGGTGCAACCAGCTCTTCGACTCGTTGGTGGGCGAGGTGAAGCCGAACTGCTCGCCGACGATCATGGCCGAGGAGATGGGGATCTGGCTCATGTTCTGCATGCCGCCGGCGACGATGAGGTCGGCGGTACCCGACATGATCGCCTGTGCGCCAAAGGAAATGGCCTGCTGGCTGGAACCGCACTGCCGGTCGACGGTCACCCCGGGCACCTCTTCCGGGAAGCCCGCGGCGAGCCACGACAGCCTGGCGATGTTGCCCGCCTGCCCACCGATGGCGTCGACGCAGCCCGCGATCACATCGTCGACGGCACCCGGGTCGACGTCGTTGCGGTCGAACAAGCCACGCCAAGCGGCCGCGCCAAGATCGACGGGATGAAGTCCGGCCAGCGACCCGTTGCGCTTGCCGACTGCGGTGCGTGCGGCATCGATGACATACGCCTGCGACGTTGAAGCCATTGTTTCGTTCTCCTTGCTTACCGGCCCCCGGCGGTGATTCCGCCGAGGACGATGTCGAGGTACTGCCTGCCGACCTGTTCGGCGGTGAGCGGCCCGCCCGGCTGATACCAGCGGACCGACACCCACGTGGTGTCGCGGATGAACCGGTAGACGAGGTCGACGTCGAGGTCGGGCCGGAAGCACCCCTCGGCGACGCCCTGCTTCAGCACGTCCACCCACATCTTGCGCTGCTCGCGATTTCGGGCGTCGACGAAGGCGAACTGCGGCAACGCCGACAGCCGTTTCGCTTCGTCCTGATAGATGACGACCTGCGCGTGGCGGTCCTCGATCGCCTCGAAAGAGGTCATGAACAGCCCCTTCACGCGCATCAGCGGATCGGCCTCGCCGTCGACGATCTCCTGATACCGCGCGAACAACCAGTCGAGGAAGTCGCGAAGGACTTCTTCGGCCATCTGTTCCTTGGACTTGAAGTGGTGGTACAGGCTGCCCGAGAGGATGCCCGCCGAGTCGGCGATGTCGCGCACGGTCGTGGCACGCAGACCACGCTCGGCGAACATCGTCGCGGCGAGCTCCAGGAGTTCGTCGCGGCGGCTTGGAAGCGCCTTGTCCACTCGATCAGAGTATCAACCAAGCGCTTGCTCGGCTACCAAGGCCCGCCGCGCGCAGTGCGCAGCCTCAGGCGAGGTCGCCGATCTTGGAATCTCGCTTGTCGGCAGGCTGGCACGAGCCAACCAGCGTCACCCGCTTGAGCTCGACGTCGCTCGTCGACGAATTCCGGCCGTTGCGCACCTTGAGCATCTTGGCCACCGTCGCGTCCTTGCCGTTGTCATTCAACGCGAGGAAGTCCTTGCACGTCGTGTCACCGCCGTCATTACTGGCACCGCCGCAACCGCTGACGATCGCCACCGCGTACAGGACTGCCGTCGCGGCGGTCACGATGCGCTTCATCGCTCAGGCCCGCTGGCTCGACACCGAAATCACTTCACCCGTCAGGTAACTCGAGTAGTCGCTCGCGAGGAAGGCGATGGTGGCCGCGACCTCCCACGGCTCGGCCGCGCGGCCGAACGCCTCGTCGGATGACAGCCGGTCGAGTAGCTCCGACGAACTGGTCTTCTCGAGGAACTTGTGGCGGGCGATGCTCGGCGAGACGGCGTTGATGCGCACGCCATACTCGACGGCTTCGATTGCGCTGCAACGGGTCAACGCCATCACGCCGGCCTTCGCCGCGGCGTAGTGCGACTGCGAGTGCTGGGCGCGCCATCCGAGCACGCTGGCGTTGTTGACGATGACGCCGCCGTGCGAGGCGTCTCGGAAGTAGCGCAGGGCCGCGCGGGTGGCCCGCATCACCGACGTCAGGGTCACGTCGAGTACGCGGTCCCATTCGTCGTCGGTCATGTCGACGACCGGTGTCTGACCACCGAGTCCGGCGTTGTTCACCAGCACGTCGAGCCGACCCATCTTCTGTACGGTCATCTCGATCAGCCCGTCGACGGCCTCGGTCGACGTGACGTCGCACGCCACGGCGTCAACGCGGCCGAGCCCCAATCCGGCGAGCTCGTCGCGGGTCTCGCCCAGCCGCCGCTCGTGGTAGTCGGAGACGACGACGTCGGCTCCCTCGGCGAGGGCACGGCGGGCCGTCGACGAACCAATCCCGGTGCCTGCGGCGGCCGTCACCAAGACGACCTTGCCCGCGAGCAGCCCGTGTCCGTCGATCTCCTTGGGGGCTAGCGATAAGTCCGTCATCCCTTGACTTCCCTGGGTAGTCCGAGCACCCGCTCGGCGATGATGTTGCGCTGGATCTCGTTGGAACCGCCGTAGATGGTGTCCGAGCGGGAGAAGAGATAGAGCCGTTGCCATTCGTCGAACTCGCCGCCGTCGAGCAGCAGCCCCGCCTTGCCCTGGACGTCCATGGCGAGCTCACCGAGATCGCGATGCCAGTTGGCCCACAACAGCTTCGACACACTGTCTTTTCCCGCGGCCTGGCCGCCTCCTTCGACGTCCATGGTCGCCAGTGCATACGAGCGCATGGTCTGCAGGCCCGCCCACGACCGCGTCAGCCGTTCCCGGATCAGCGGGTCGTCGATGGCGCCGGTCTGCTTCGCGAGGTCCACCACACCGGAAAGCTCACGTGCATAACGGATCTGCTGCCCGAGCGTGGACACCCCGCGCTCGAATGTCAGCGTGCCCATGGCTACCCGCCAGCCATCGCCTGGCTCGCCAACCACCAGGCCGGCGTCAGTGCGCGCGTCGTCGAAGAACACCTCGTTGAACTCCGAGTCGCCCGTCAGCTGGACGATCGGGCGCACCTCGACGCCCGGCTGGTCGAGCGGTACCAAGAGGTACGAGAGCCCCGCGTGGCGCTTCGAGCCCTTCTCCGTGCGCGCAACGACGAAGCACCACTGCGCCCAGTGGGCCAGCGACGTCCACACCTTCTGCCCGTTGATCACCCACGCGTCGCCGTCGAGCTCCGCGGTCGTGGACACGTTCGCAAGGTCGCTGCCGGCGCCCGGTTCCGAGTAACCCTGGCACCACAGTTCGGTGACGTCGAGGATCTTCGGCAGGAAACGCTTCTGTTGTTCGGACGTTCCGAAGGCGATCAGCGTGGGGCCCAGTAGCTCCTCGCCGAAGTGATTGACCTTGTCGGGGGCGTCAGCCTTGGCGTACTCCTCGTAGAACGCGACCCGGTGCGCAACGGACAGTCCGCGCCCACCGTGCTCCTCCGGCCAGCCCAGGCAGGTGAGCCCAGCCGCGGCGAGGTGCTGGTTCCACGCGCGTCTTTCTTCGAACGCCTCGTGCTCGCGCCCTGGGCCGCCAAGCCCCTTGAGCGCGGCGAATTCGCCGACGAGATTGTCGGCGAGCCACTGCCGGACCTCGGCCCGGAACTCCTGGACCCCTATCACCCCTGTAGGCTAACCTACCAAGCACTTGCTTTGTTAGAGGAGCGTCAATGCCGACCCATCCGTCCACCGTTCCGGCGGTGTTGGACAGGATCAGCGTCGAGTTCGCCGATCACGAGGCCCTCGTCACCGAGGACCGCACGCTCACCTACTCAGTGCTGAAGTCCGAGGTCACCCGCGCTGCCGCCGCGATCATCGACCTCGGGGTGAAGGCCGGCGACCGGGTCGCGATCTGGTCCCCGAACACCTGGCATTGGGTGGTCGCCTGCCTCGCCACGCACTACGCGGGCGCCGTCGTCGTCCCGCTCAACACCCGCTACACCGCCAGTGAGGCCGCCGACATCCTCGGCCGGACCGCCGCTCCGCTGCTGTTCGTCATGGGCGAGTTCCTCGGCGCGGACAAGGCCGCCGAGCTCGACCGGGCCACGCTTCCCGCGCTACGCGACGTCGTCCGCATCCCCGTCGACAAGGCCGACGGGACGTGGGACGAGTTCATGGCGCGCGGCGAGCAGGACGGGGCCGCCGACGCGGTCACCGCTCGCGCGGCCGCGGTGACGCCCGACGACGTGTCCGACGTCCTGTTCACCTCCGGCACCACCGGACGCAGCAAGGGCGTGCTGTGCGCACACCGGCAGTCCCTCGACGCGCCGGCGGCGTGGGCCGCGTGCGGACAGCTCACCAGCGCCGACCGCTACCTTTGCATCAACCCGTTCTTCCACAACTTCGGCTACAAGGCCGGCATCTTGGCCTGCCTGCAAAAGGGCGCCACCCTGATCCCCCAGCTGACGTTCGATCCCGAGCGGGCGATGCGCGCCGTGCAGGACCATCGGATCACCGTGCTGCCGGGTCCACCGACGATCTACCAGACGCTGCTCGACCACCCCAAGCGCGCGGAGTACGACCTCACGTCGCTGCGGTTCGCCGTCACCGGCGCGGCGACGATACCGGTGGTGCTCATCGAGCGGATGCAGACCGAGTTGGACATCGACATCGTGCTGACGGCCTACGGCCTAACGGAGGCAAGCGGATTCGGCACGATGTGTCGCGCCGACGACGATGCGGTCACCGTGGCGACCACCAGCGGGCGGCCCATCGCGGGTTTCGAGCTCAAGATCGCGGACGGCACGGGTGAAGTCCTGCTGCGCGGTCCCAACGTGATGCTCGGCTACCTAGACGACCCCGAGGCGACCGCGGCGGCCGTCGACGCAGATGGGTGGCTGCACACCGGCGACATCGGAATGCTCGACGAGCACGGCAATCTCCGCATCACCGACCGGCTCAAGGACATGTACATCTGTGGCGGCTTCAACGTGTATCCGGCCGAGATCGAGCAGGTGCTGGCCCGGCTGGACGGCGTCGCGGACAGTGCGGTGATCGGCGTTCCCGACGATCGGCTGGGCGAGGTGGGCAAGGCCTTCGTCGTGCGCAAGCCCGGCGCCGAGCTCGACGAGGCCGTCGTGATCGCCTACACCCGTGAGCATCTGGCGAACTTCAAGACCCCACGCTCGGTGGCTTTCCTCGACGTACTGCCGCGCAACCCGGGAGGCAAAGTAGTGAAACCTCAACTGCGAGAGTTGACTTGATGGATCTGAATTTCGACGAGGCGACCGAGGAGTTCCGCGACGAAGTGCGCGACTTCCTCGCCGCCAACCGGGCGCACTTCCCTACGAAGTCGTACGACACCGCCGACGGCTTCGCGCAGCACCGCGTCTGGGACAGGGTGCTGTTCGACGCTGGTCTCTCGGTGATCGCGTGGCCCGAGAAGTACGGCGGCCGCGACGCCACGCTACTCCAGTGGATCGTCTACGAGGAGGAGTACTTCCGCGCAGGCGCCCCCGGGCGAGCGAGCGCCAACGGCACCTCGATGCTGGCCCCGACCCTCTTCGCGCACGGCACCGAAGAGCAACTCGACCGCGTGCTGCCGAAGATGGCCAGCGGCGAGGAGATCTGGGCCCAAGCGTGGTCGGAACCCGAGTCGGGCAGCGACCTCGCGTCGTTGCGTTCGACCGCGACCAGGACCGACGGGGGCTGGAAGCTCAACGGTCAGAAGATCTGGAGCTCGCGAGCACCGTTCGGCGACAGGGCATTCGGACTCTTTCGGTCGGACCCGGAGGCGCAGCGCCACAAGGGGCTGACCTACTTCATGTTCGACCTGAAGGCCGATGGCATCACGGTGCGCCCCATCGCCCAGCTCGGCGGTGACACCGGCTTCGGCGAGATCTTCCTCGACGACGTATTCGTTCCAGACGCCGACGTCATCGGCGGCGTGCACGACGGCTGGCGCGCGGCGATGAGTACGTCGAGCAACGAGCGTGGCATGTCGCTGCGCAGCCCGGCCCGCTTCCTGGCCCCTGCCGAGCGCCTGGTGGAGGCGTGGGCCGAGCACCGCGACCCCGCGTACGCCGACAGGGTCGCCGACGCGTGGATCAAGGCTCAGGCCTACCGGCTGCACACGTTCGGAACCGTCACGCGACTGGCCGAGGGCGGCGAGCTCGGAGCGGAATCGTCGATCACCAAGGTGTTCTGGTCCGATCTCGACGTCGCGCTGCACCAGACCGCGCTCGACCTGCGCGGCCCCGACGCCGAACTCGTCGACTCGTGGACCGACGGTCTGCTGTTCGCGCTGGGTGGGCCGATCTATGCCGGTACCAACGAGATTCAGCGCAACATCATCGCCGAACGTCTGCTGGGTCTACCCCGGGAGCCCAAGTGAAATTCGATCTGGACGAACAGCAGCGCGACTTCGCGTCGAGCATCGACCGGGCGCTGGGCGCCGCGGACGTGCCCGCCGCCGTGCGGGCCTGGGCCACGGGAGACACCGGACCCGGCCGCAAGGTGTGGTCGACGCTGACCGACCTGGGCGTGACGGCCCTAATGGTGCCCGAGAAGTTCGACGGCATCGAAGCCCACCCGGTCGACCTGGTGGTCGCTGCGGAACGCCTTGGCTATTGGGGCGTCCCGGGACCCGTCACGGAATCCATTGCGGTGGCACCGATCCTGCTCGCGGACGACGAGCGCTGCGGCGGCCTGGCGTCGGGCGAACTCATCGCCACCGTCGCGATGCCACCACACGTGCCGCGTGCCGTCGACGCCGACATCGCGGGCCTGGTCTTGGTTGCCGGTGAGGGTGACGTCCGCGACGGCACCCCGGGCGACCAGTACGAATCCGTCGATCCGGCCCGCCGGCTGTTCGACGTGACGACGGCCGCGGGCGACGGCATGACGGCTGACACCGCACGCGCCTTCGACTTCGGCGCGTTGACGACGGCGGCACAGCTGGTTGGAGCGGGCCAGGCGATGCTCGACGGCTCGGTCGAATACGCCAAGCAGCGCAGCCAGTTCGGACGCTTGATCGGCTCGTACCAGGCGATCAAGCACAAGCTCGCCGACGTCTACATCGCCGTCGAACTGGCGCGCCCACTCGTCTACGGCGCAGCGCTATCCCTCGCGGACGGCACCCCAGACGTGGCACGCGACGTCAGTGCCGCAGCCGCAGCCGCCGCCGACGCCGCACTGCTCTCGGCACGTTCCTCGCTGCAGGCGCACGGCGCGATCGGGTTCACGCAGGAGCACGACCTGTCACTGCTGTTGCTGCGCGTGCAGGCTCTGCGTTCGGCGTGGGGCGACGCAACATGGCACCGCCGCCGAGTATTGGAGGGCCTTGCGCCGCATGACGTACCTGCGAGAAGCGGAGCGGATCGCACATGAGCGAAGAACGGGAACTACTCCGCGAGACCGTCGCGTCGCTCGTCGAGAAGCACGCCAACCCGGAGGCGGTGCGGCGCGCGATGGAGTCGGAGCGCGGGTACGACGAGAACCTGTGGACGCTGCTGTGCGAGCAGGTCGGCGTCGCGGCGTTGGTGGTTCCTGAAGAACTCGGCGGCGCGGGAGGCGAACTGGCCGACGCGGCCGTGGTGATCGAGGAGCTCGGCAAGGGCCTGGTCCCGACCCCGCTGCTCGGCAACACCCTGACGCAGGTTGCGCTGTTGGCCGCCGCCGAACCCGATGGGGACGCGCTGGAGAAGCTCGCCGAGGGTAGCTCAATCGGGGCGGTGGTGTTCGATCCCGACTACGTCGTCAACGGCGACGTAGCCGACGTCGTCGTCGCCGCCGCGGACGGCAAGCTGACGCGCTGGACCGAGTTCACCGCACACCCGGCGACGTCGATGGATCCCACCCGGCGGCTCGCCCGCCTCGAGCCAGGCGCCACCGTCGACCTCGGCACCGACCCCGGGCTGGCCGACACCGCAGCAATCCTGTTGGCAGTGGAACAGATCGGTGCGGCGAGCCGTTGCCTCGACCTCACCGTCGCCTACACCAAGGACCGCGTCCAGTTCGGCAGGCCGATCGGTAGCTTCCAGGCGCTCAAGCACCGGATGGCCGACCTCTACGTCAAGGTGCAGACGGCCCGCGCGGTTGTCAACGACGCTGTCGCCGAACCCAGCCCGACGTCGGCGGCGCTGGCCCGCGTCGCAGCCAGCGAGGCGTTCAGCGACGTGGCCGCAGAGTCGATCCAGATGCACGGCGGCATCGCGATCACATGGGAGTACGACATCCAGCTGTACTTCAAGCGCGCCCACGGCAGCGCACAGCTGCTCGGGCCGCCGCGCGACCATCTGCGTCGGCTCGAAGCAGAGCTGCTCTAGTCCGTCACTTGGTGCTGAGGCCGGCGCTGGCAAGCCATTTCTTGGCGATGTCGGCGAGATTGGCGCCCGTGGCGGCCTCCGCATTCATGGAGATCAGGTCGTCGGTGGTGAGCTTGGCCGAGACCGCGTCGAGAGTCTCCTTGATCTTGTCGTTCTGCTTCGCCGACTTGATCAGCGGAGCGACGTTCTCGGCGGCGAACAGATTCTTGTCGTCCTCGAGGGCGACGAGATGGTTACTGTGCAGACCGGGATCCGTGCTGAACAGATCACCTGCCTGAATCTGACCGTTGGTCAGCGCCGTCATCGTCAGAGTGCCGCCCGCATCGAGGCTGACGAAATCCTTGAAATTCAAGCCGTATACGTCGCGCAGGCCGGCGACGCCCTGGGTTCGCGTCTTCCATTCCGGCGGGCCTCCGAGCACCAGTTCGCCGGCGACGGGCTTGAGATCCGAGATCGTCTTCAGCTTGTACTTGTCCGCGGTGGCCTGTGTCACGGCCACGACGTCTTTGTCCTCCGCGGGCGACGGCGTCAGCATCGAGATGCCGGGGGGTAACTTCGTCGAGAGTTCGCTCGACACCGCGTCCGGCGTCGCGGCGGTCGATTTGGGGTCCAGGTAGCTCAGCAGCGCGCCCGTGTATTCGGGTACGAGATCGATCGACCCGTCCTTGAGAGCCTGGATGTACACCTCGCGGCTGCCGATGTTGAACTGTTCCTTCGTCGGTACTCCGGCCGCCTGCAGCGCCTGTGAATAGATGCTTCCGATGAGTTGGCTCTCGGTGAAGTCGGCCGAGCCGACGATGACCTGCGAGCCCTCCGACCCGCCGGTGTTGCCGCCGCCTGACAGCGGGCCGTCACCGCCACCGCCGCAGGCGGACAGCGCGAGAACGGACGCGAACGCCATGGCCGAGAAAATACTGCGCTTCTTCATGCGTTTCTCCTAAGGGGTGATCGGCGCCAGGCGGCACCTAGGTGGTGGCGGGCTCGATGACGGTGGTGGCCAGCGGTGAACTGTCCTTCGATGCCGCGCGCCGCAGACCAGGTGACACGATGATCCGGCCGAGCCAGGCGAAGGTGAACTCGAGGACGATGGCCAGCCCGGCGACAAGGATTGCCCCGCCCGCCATTTCGGCGAAGTTTGCCTGCGCTCGGCCGTCGATGATGAACCGGCCGAGGCCTTGGAGCCCGAGATACGCGGCGATGGTGGCGGTCGAGACGATCTGCAACGTCGAGGCCCGCACTCCGGACACCATGAGCGGTAGCGCGCATGGAATCTGGACGCGCATCAGGATCTGACGCTTCGTGAAGCCCATACCGCGTGCCGCGCCGACGGCGTCCGGATCGGCGTTCTGGATGCCCGCGTATGTACCGGTGAGGATCGGGGGCACCGCCAACAGAACCAACACGACGATGGTGGGCAGCACGTACACGAGCTTTCCGGCGGCAACGGGCGAGATGATCAGGAAGAGGAGCACGAGCAGCCCAAGCGACGGGAGCGCGCGCAATGCGTTCGCGAACCCGGCGACCAGCGCCTCCCCGCGTCCGGTGTAGCCGATGACGATCCCGAGCGGTACCGCGATCGCGAGGGCGATGAGCAGCGCGACGGCGGAATACAGCAGGTGATACCCGACCTGGGCTGGGATGCCCCCTGAGCCAGTCCAATTGGCGGGATCGGTGAACCAGCCAACGATGTTCATGATGTGACCGTCCTCTGCCGCCAAGGCGTAAGGAGCTTGTTGAGCCAGAGGATCAGGCCGTCGAATACGACGGCCAGCACGACACACAGCACCACACCGACGACGAGTGGGGCGAAGAGCCGGAGTTGAAAGCCCTGAGTGAACAGCGAACCGAGCTGCGGAATGCCCAGCAGCGCAGCCATCGTGACGATGCTGACGTTGGACACGACCGCCACCCGCAGTCCGGCCGCGATGACCGGCACGGCGACCGGCAGCTCGACCAGCAACAGCCGTTGCCAGCCTCGGTAGCCCATCGCTTCAGCGGCGGCCACGGTGTCGTGTGGCACCGAGCTCAGCCCGTCGGCGACGACGCGGACGAGCAGAGCCACGGTGTAAAGCGTCAGTGCGACAACGATGTTGATCGGATCGAGGATCTTCGTACCGAGTACCGCCGGCAGGATGATGAACAGGGCCAGCGACGGAATGGTGTACAGCAGCCCCGCGGTGCCCACGATGGCCGCGTAGCCGCGGCCCGACCGGTGCGCCCACCAGCCCAGCGGTAGCGCGACGACAAGGCCAAGGATCGTCGGTACGAGCGTGAGCCACGTGTGGCTGATGGTCAGATCGACGATGCGATCGATGTTCGACGAGACCCAGTTCATGCTGTTCTGACTCCCCGGTCGCTTCGCTCCTGCCCGCCGGCAGACCGCGCTTCCTTGGCCCGCCTGATGGCGTCGATGACGTCGTGGTCGGTCGCGGTGCCGATCAGCCGTCCCGAGTCGTCGGTGACCACGCAGCGGCCGCTGGGACTCGACAACGCCGAGTTGAGTAGGTCGCGTAGCGGTTGGCCGCGTGACGCAGACGTTCCACTGAGGTTGATGTCGGTGTCGGTGACGGAGTCGCCATGCACGCTTTCGCGATCGACCCAACCGATGGGCGCCTTGTTGACGTCGACGGCCAGAATCCAACGTCCGTGCTCCGAAGGGATCGCCGAAACCGGCTGTCCGACCGTGATGGTCGGCTCGTCGGACAGCTCCAGCTGACTGTCGCAGTTCTGGAAGCCCAGCGCCCGGTAGCCTCGGGCCGAACCGACGAAATCGGCGACGAACGTATCGCTCGGTGCGGCCAGCAGCTCTGCCGGTGTCGCGGCCTGGGCCAACGTCCCACCCTGTCGCAACACGACGACCTGGTCGCCAAGCTTGAGCGCTTCGTCGATGTCATGGGTGACCATCACGATCGTCTTGGAGATGTCGGCCTGCAGCCGCAGGAACTCATCCTGCAACTGACTTCGTACTATCGGGTCGACCGCGCTGAACGGCTCGTCCATCAGCAGGAACGGCGGGTCGGTCGCAAGCGCACGGGCCACCCCGACCCGCTGCTGCTGTCCCCCGGACAGCTGCCACGGATACCGTTTGGCGAATTTGGCGTCCAGCCCGACGCGCTCGAGGAGTTCCATTGCTGCCGAACGCGTTTCCTTCTTGCTGCCGCCGAGCAGGCGCGGAAGTGCCGCGACGTTGTCCACGACGGTGCGATGGGGGAACAGCCCCGCGTTCTGGATGACGTAGCCGATCCGCCTGCGCAGTGCGACGCGATCGAGGCTCTGGGTGTCGACACCCTCGAGTTCGATGGTGCCGGACGTCGGCTCGATGAGGCGGTTGATCATCCGCATGGACGTGGTCTTGCCGCAGCCCGAAGGACCGACCAGCGTGGTGATCTTTCCGGCCGGGGCGGTGATCGTGAGACCGTCCACCGCAACGGTGCCGTCGGGGTACCTCTTGGAGACGTTGTCGAACGTGATCATGACTGTCCTTCTGGGAGGGATGAATTCGAAGAACCGCTCAGTTGGGCAGAGACATCCGCCGTCGCCAGCGTCAGCGTGCGTCCGTACTCGGCCGCCTGACCACTTGGCACCCGGTAGCTCGGGATCACCAGGCTCATCGCGGCCACGATGCGCGCTTGCGAGTACACCGGGCACGCGATCGCCGTGACGTCCGCCTCGACGCCACGCTCCACGACCACGTATCCGACATCCGGAACGCGACCGCGCAACGCTCGGCCTGCCGCCGATTTGCCCAGCGGCACCGTTCGGCCGACCCAACTGGTGTGCCTGACGGAGTGCGTGCCCTCGACGATTCCGATGTAGAGCGCGGTCGCGCCGTGGCCCTCGACACTGAGGTACACCGACTCGCCGGTTTCGGCGACGACCTTCTCCATCGTCGGCTTGGCGAGGTCGATCAGCGACTCGTTCGATAGTGCCTGCGCACCGAGCTGGATGAGGCGAGCTCCCGGCCGATAGGTACCGCCTGCCTCCTCGCGGCTGATGAATCCCGTGGTCTCGAGGGTGCGCAACAACCGCAGCGCGGTGCTGGGGGCCAGGTCGCAATCCCTCGCGCTGTCGGCGAGATTCGCACTGCCCCGCTCGCAGATGGTTGCGAGCAACGCGAGCGCGCGCTCGACGGCCCGCGTCGACGGTTCGGCCACTGGCCACCTCCTGCAACCGCTTCTCATTTCCACGTAACAGAATTAAAATTCCATCTGGCGGCAATGTGTGGTTTTGGTGATGATAGATCCCATCGCTCGTCGGCGATAGGGACGAAGGAGAATTTCATGCTCGTGCTTAACGGACTTCGCCACCATCGCCGACGTGGTGGCGCTCGCGGAGCGTAGCGAGCAAGTCTCGGTCGCACCGGCGACGGTCGAGGCGGTCAGGCATGCGCACCGGGTCGCGGCGGAGCTCAGCACTCGATGTGACGTCTACGGGCGAACGACCGGCGTCGGCGCCAATCGCGCCACCGCGGTATCGCCGTCCGACTCCCAATACGGCATGCGACTGCTGCGCAGCCACGCGGTCGACGCCGGCGATCCGCTCGACGTCAGGACGGTTCGGGCGATGCTGGCGGTGCGACTCATCCAGTTGTGCGTGCCAGGCGCCGGTCTCGATCCCGCGATCCTGGCCGGGCTGGAGACGATGCTCAACGAGGATGCGCTTCCCGAGCTTCGCCAGTACGCCTCGATCGGCACGGGCGACCTCGCGCCGCTCGCAGGCACGGCGCTGACGCTGATCGGCGAGCGGCCCGCGTCGAAACCCTTGACACCGATGGCGCCGTGGGGGGCCGACAGCGCACTGCCGTTCATGAGCAGCAGCGCCCTCACCGTCGGACGGGGCTGCCTCGCGTTGGACGAGCTGTTGCGATTGGAACGCGCGTCAAGCGTCATCTACACATTGAGTTTCCTTGCCCTCGAAGGCAATCCGCAAGCACTTTCCCCGATTGCGGCCAATGCGGCGGCGGCGCCGTACGTCGGCATCGTCGCTGATCGACTACGCACCATCCTCGCGACGACGGGCCAACCGGACGTCCACCCCGCCCGCATTCAGGACCCGTACGGACTGCGGGTCTACCCGGTCGCCCAAGCCAGCGTGGTGGCGTCGCTGCACACCCTCGAGCGACAACTGGAACAAACACTCAATGCCGCCCAGGAGAACCCGCTCTTCGACGTCGAGCACGAATCCGTGATTCATCACGGCGCGTTCTACCAGGCGTCGTTGTCGCTCGAACTGGACGGCACCACTTTGGCACTGGCCCTGACTGCTCCGATCACACACTCCCGCATCAGAATGCTCAACGATCCGGACACCAACGGCGGCAACGCGTTTCTGGCCGGCGACGCCGACGGGTCATCCGGCTTGATGATGGTCGAGTACGTCGCCGCCGGTGCGATCGCCGAGATCCGCAATGCCGCACAGCCTGCGTCGGCGGGCACGCTCGTACTCTCCCGCGGCGCGGAGGAGGACGCCACTTTCGCGTCACAGGGCGTGCAGCAACTAGAGCGGTCCATCGCGGCCTACCGCGTGCTGCTGTGCTGCGAACTCGTGGGAGCCGTCAGGCTGTTGCGTCAGCGCGGGTTCGACGACAAGTTCCGCGGCGTCGTCGGGGACACGCTGGGGCTGACGGCGGTGTTACCGCGCGACGACGAGGATCGCGATCTTCGTGGCGACGTTGCACTGGCCGAGTCGCTGCTGGACGACATCGGACGACTGGTCGCCGCCGAGCCGCGCCTGTAGTCACGAGGTCAGACCGGTCACCGGGCCGACTGGGAAGGCTCGCCGACAGATCGTTTAGCCTCGAACGGATGAGTGCGGATGCGGGAAACGTCAGAGGTCCGGCGCTGCGAGCCAGCGTTCCACCGTTCTACGTGATGGACGTGTGGCTGGCCGCCGCCGAACGCCAGCGTTCCCATGGCGACCTGGTGAATCTGTCGGCGGGCCAGCCCGGCGCACGGGCGCCCGCCCCGATACGCGCCGCGGCCGCCGCCGCGCTGGCCAACGACAAGTTGGGATACACCGTTGCGCTTGGGATTCCGGAACTGCGTGAGGCCGTCGCCGCGTCGTACTCGCGCCGGTACGGGATCACCGTCGACCCGACCTCCGTCGTCATCACCACCGGCTCGACCGGCGGCTTCCTGCTGGCATTCCTCGCCTGCTTCGACGTCGGAGCCCGCGTCGCAGTGACCTCGCCCGGATATCCCTGCTATCGCAACATCCTCTCGGCGCTGGGCTGCGAGGTTGTCGAGGTCCCATGCGGCCCCGACACCCGATTCCAGCCCACCGTAGAGATGCTGGCCGAGCTCGACCCACCCGTGCGAGGGCTGGTGATCGCCAGCCCCGCCAACCCCACCGGCACCGTCCTTCCGCCCGAGCAGCTGGCCGCCATCGCGTCGTGGTGCGAGGAGTCGGGCGTGCAGCTGGTCAGCGACGAGATCTATCACGGCCTGGTGTATCCCGGGGCTCCGCCGACCAGTTGCGCGTGGGAGACGTCGCGGGAAGCCATTGTGGTGAACAGCTTTTCGAAGTACTTCGCCATGACGGGCTGGCGACTCGGCTGGCTCCTGGTGCCGCCCCCGCTGCAGCGCGCCGTCGACCGGCTGACCGGAAACTTCTCCATCTGCCCGCCCACGCTTCCGCAGCTCGCGGCCGTCGCGGCGTTCACGCCGGAATCGCTCACCGAGGCCGAAGCGCTCGTCGAGCAGTACACCGTCAACCGGGACCTGTTGCTACGCGGACTTCCGACCATCGGGCTCGACCGGCTGGCGCCCGCCGACGGCGCGTTCTACGTCTACGCCGACGTGTCTGCTTACTCGACCGACTCCCTGACGTTCTGCGCCAAACTCCTCGACGAGACCGGCGTGGCCATCGCCCCCGGGGTCGACTTCGACACCGTGCACGGCGGCGCGTACGTCCGGCTGTCGTTCGCGGGTCCGACGTCCGACATCACCGAAGCGCTTCGCCGCTTGAAGCCGTGGCTCGCCGCGCAGGCCTAGCGGGAAGTCCAGCCGCCGTCCATCGTGTAGGAGGCACCCGTCACCATGCCCGCAGTGGGCGACGCGAGCCACGCCACGAGGGCCGCGACCTCCTCGGGTTCGACGAGCCGTTTGATGGCGCTCTCGGTGAGCAGCACCTTGCTCAGCACCTCGTCCTCGGATATTCCATGTGTACGTGCCTGGTCGGCGATCTGCTTGGTCACCAATGGCGTTCGCACATAACCGGGGTTGACGCAGTTGCTGGTCACGCCGTGCGCGCCGCCTTCGAGAGCGGTGACCTTGGATAGCCCTTCCAGCCCATGCTTGGCGGTGACGTACGCGACCTTGAACGGCGAGGCCCGTAACCCATGGACGGACGAGATGTTGACGATCCGTCCGAATCCCTTGGAATACATGCCCGGCAGCACCGCGCGAATCAACAGGAACGGCGCTTCGACCATGAGCGCGAGCATGGCGCGGAAGCGTTCCGGGCTGAAGTCGGCGATCGGGTCGATGCTCTGAATCCCCGCGTTGTTGACCAGGACATCCGCCTCCAGTGTGAGGTCCTCGAGCGCGCCGACGTCGAGAAGATCTATCCCCCAAGCATTCCCACCGATCTCGTCGGCGACCACCTTCGCGGCGGCCTCGTCCACGTCGGCCACCGTCACGCTGGCGCCGTGCGCCGCGAGTTCCCTGGCACAGGCCGCTCCGATGCCACTCGCGCCGCCGGTGACGAGCGCGGTGCGGCCGGTCAACTCCGTCATCCGACCATGGCCTCGTGCTCGGCGGCCAACTGTTCGGCGTCGGAGTCGTCGAGCGACTTCAGGTCGATGCCGTTGGTCTCGCGGGTGAACAGCACCGCGACCAAGGTGATGGCGCAGGCGATGGCCAGGTAGATCGCGACCGGTACCGCGGAGTCATAGACGTCGAGCAACTTCACCGCGATGAGGGGAGCCAGCGAGCCCGCCACGATCGAGGTGACCTGATAGCCAAGGGACACACCGGAATAGCGCATCCGAGTGGGGAACATCTCCGCCATGATCGCAGGCTGTGGTGCGTACATGAACGCGTGGATCACGAGGCCGAGCGTGACCGCGGCCGTTATCACGACGTAGTTGCCACTGTTCATCATCGGGAAGGCGAAGAAGCCCCAGGTGGCGCCCAGAATCGCGCCAACCAGGTACACGGGACGCCGTCCGAAGCGATCGGAGAAGTGCCCGACCAGGGGGACGACGACGAAGTGCACCGCATGTGCGACGAGCAGGTACCTAAGGATCGAGTTGGTGTCGGCACCCACCTGCACCTTCAGGTACGTGATGGAGAAGGTGACCACCAGGTAGTACATGATGTTCTCGCCGAACCGCAGTCCCATCGCGGTGAAAACCCCACGCGGATAACGCTTCAGCACCTCGACGACGGACAGGGAACTGGCCTTGATGCGCTCCGCTTCCTGCTGCGCCTCGACGAAGATCGGCGCGTCGGTAACCTTGGTGCGGATGTAGTAGCCGATCAGCACCACCACCGCCGACAGCCAGAACGCGACCCGCCAGCCCCACGACAGGAAGTCCGCGTCGGAGAGCGTTCCCGTGAGGATCAGAAGGACAACGGTGGCGAGCAGGTTGCCGACCGGCACGCCCGCCTGGGGCCAGCTGGCCCAGAAGCCGCGTTGCTTGTTCGGGCTGTGCTCGGCCACCAGCAGCACCGCACCGCCCCACTCGCCCCCGACGGCGAACCCCTGGATGAACCGCAGCGTGACCAACAGCCCCGGGGCCCAGTAGCCGATCTGCCCGAAGGTCGGCAGGCAGCCCATCAGGAACGTCGCGGCGCCGACAAGCAGAAGCGAGAACTGGAGCAGCTTCTTGCGGCCGTACTTGTCGCCGTAGTGCCCGAACACCACGCCGCCGACCGGCCGCGCGACGAAGCCGACCGCGTAGGTGGCGAATGCCAGGAAGATCGCATTGAGCTCGCTGGTGGTCTCCGAGAAGAACACCTTGTTGAACACGATCGTCGCGGCCGTGCCGTAGAGGAAGAACTCGTACCACTCGACGACGGTGCCGGCCATCGACGCAAGGACGACCCGTTTGAGTCCGGTCGATATTGGGGCGCTCATCCGGGCGACTCCTTCTGTGATGTGGCACACAGCCTATCCGAGTATTCATGCAGTTTCCCTGGCCCGGCAATGGCCAAACCTGCAGGAGCAATCTGCGAAAATGCAGATATGCCTGGTTCTGGACAGCGGCTCAGTGCCGACGACCTGCTGGTGCTGCTGGCCGTCGGCCGGTCGGGTCGGTATGTCACCGCGGCCGAGGAGCTCGGAATCAACCACACCACCATCGCCCGTCGCATCGCCGCACTGGAGCAGTCACTCGGCGGCCGGCTGCTGGCCCGCGTCGGAAGTGGTTGGGAATTGACCGAGCTCGGTCGCGAGGCGCTGTCCGCCGCCGAGGCGGTGGAGTCCGCCGTCCGCACGCTGGCCGCGGATCCCGAGGGGGCCCGCACGCTCGACGGCGTGGTGCGGATGTCGGCGACGGACGGCTTCAGCGCCTACATCGCCGCACCCGCCGCGGCGGAGGTGCAGCGCAGTCACTCCAGAGTCGCTGTCGAGATCGTCGCCACCACTCGACGCGCCACTCAGCAGCGCTCCGGCCTGGACATCGAGGTGGTGGTCGGAGAACCGCAGGTGCACCGCGCGCAGGCGATCCGGCTCGGCGACTACACGCTGGGCCTGTACGGCTCGCGCGAGTACCTCTCCGCACACGGAACGCCGTCGAAGCGGTCGGAGCTCACCGAGCACCCGCTCGTCTACTTCATCGACTCCATGCTCCAAGTGGACGACCTCGACCTGGCCCGCACGCTCACCCCTGGGATGCGCGAATCAGTCACCTCCACAAATGTTTTCGTACACGTTGAAGCCACGCGCGCCGCGGCCGGGCTCGGCCTTCTCCCATGCTTCATGGCCGATCCGCACGACGATCTGATGCGCGTGCTCCCGGACGACATCTCACTTCGGCTGACCTACTGGCTGGTCGTCCGCCCCGAAACGTTGCGACGTCCGGAGGTCGCCGCCCTCGTCAGCGCGATCTGCACCCGGATGGAGGATCAGCACGACGTCCTGCTCGGCAGGCGTTAGTGGGCGCGTTTCGCCACGCGCTTGAGCGAATCCCTTGCGCGACGCGGCTTCACCTGGTGCAGTCGGAAAATGCCACTCCTGGACACCGACGACGGACGGGCCTACTACCGGCACTGGGCCTCCGAGAACCCGCGCGCCGCCGTGATCTTCCTGCATGGCTTCGGCGAGCACACCGGCGTCTACCACCGATACGGCTTCACACTGAACGCCGCGGGCATCGACGTATGGGCAGTCGACCAGTTCGGGCACGGGCTCACCCCTGGCAAGCGTGGAGACTTCGGGTCGATCGAAGCCAGCGTCCGATTGGCCGACAAGCTGGCAGAGCTGGCATCGGCCGCTGCACCCGACATTCCGCTTGTTGCTCAGGGACATTCGTTCGGGGCCGTCGCCACGTTGTGGAGGCTCATCGACGATCCCCGGCCTTACCGCGCCGGCGTCGTCTCGGGTGCGCCGCTGGTGCCGATCGCCGGGCTGCTCGATGCCGACTCGTCGTTCGACCTGGAACCCGCCTGGCTGTCGGCCGACCCGTTCTACCTCGACTCACTAGAGCACGACCCATTGGCCTTCGTCGACGCTAACGGCCACACGCTGGCCCGTGAGCTCGACCGAGCTTGGGACCGGTTCGGCTCGGCCTTGCCGACGCTGAGCCTCCCGACGCTGGCGGTGCATGGCAGCGACGACCCGATCGCCGACGTCGGCGCCGTGCGAGCATACGCCGAGCAGATCGAACCGCTTCGGCTGAACGAGATTCCCGATGGGCGCCACGACATCCTCAACGACGTCGCGCATCGTGAGGTGGCGGCGGCCGTAGTGGAGTTTGTCGCCGCGCACACGGGCTGACGAGCCCGTTCAAGCGCTGATCCACAGGAATTGTCCACACTGTGCGTGAATCGCATCCCTGTAATTCGTCAGCACGAAACAGCGACAAGCTCGTGTCGCTTGTTGCGGCGTGTACCCACGATTCGGCCCAACAAACGACACAAAAGACTCGTGCTTCGCCGCTGCTACAGCCAGGTGTCGGCCGTCGTGGTGGTGAGGAACGCTTCGAGGTCGTCGCGCCAGTGCGCGGGAGTGTTCTTGTCGGGTTCGATCCCGGTGTACTCACCGCGATAGAAGAGCAACGGCCGCGGCTTGCGTTTCGGCACTTCCGAAAGCGAGTGCACCGCACCGAACACCACGAAGTGGTCGCCGCCGTCGTGCACGGAGTGAACGGTGCAATCGATGTGGGCCAGGGTGTCCTTGATCACCGGCGAACCGAGCTCCGAAGGGCCCCACTCGATCCCGGCGAACTTGTCCGGCTCCTTCGAACCGAAGCGCGCCGACACGTCCTGCTGCTTCTCGTGCAGGACGTTGACGCAGAACTTTCCGCTTGCCTCGATGGCCTGCCACGACCGCGACATCTTGGTCGGGCAGAACAACACCAGTGGGGGATCAAGCGACAGTGCCGCGAACGACTGGCAGGCGAATCCGACGGGCGCGTCCTCGTGCACGGTGGTGATGATCGTGATGCCCGTACAGAACTGACCGAGCACGTGACGAAACGTGCGCGGGTCGATCTCGTCAGCGCTCATCTCGGCCTTCTGCTCTTCGCGCAAGCGCTCATCGCCGCTACTTGAAGCCGATGCTGAAGTCGTGCCCCCACAAACTCACGGCGGTGCTCTCGCGCGCCACCCAACTGTCGTCGGTGACTTCGAGCCCCTCACAACCGAACTCGACGTCGAACCCGCCAGGAGTCTTCATGTAGAAGGACAGCATCTTGTCGTTGACGTGACGACCCAGCGTGGCCGACATCGGCACCTTGCGGCGCAGCGCGCGGTCGAGGCACAGGCCGACGTCGTCGCTGTTGCCCACCTCCATCATGAGATGGACGATGCCGCTTGGGGTTTCCCCCGGCATGAACGCGAGACTGTGGTGGCGCGGGTTGACGCCGAAGAACCGTAGCCAGGCCGGCGCTCCGTCGGCGGGCCGTCCGACCAGCTGCGGCGGCAGGCGCATCGAGTCGCGCAGCGCGAAGCCCAACACATCGCGGTAGAAGTGCAGCGACTCCGCGTCGTCGCGGGTGGTCAGCACTACGTGACCGAGTCCCTGTTCCTCGGTGACGAACTTGTGGCCGTATGGGCTGACGACCCGACGGTGCTCCAACGCCACCCCGTGGAAGACTTCGAGCGTATTGCCCGACGGGTCGTCGAACACGATCATCCCGTCGACGCGCCTGTCAGCCAGTTCGGCCGCCGTCGCCTCCTTGTAGGGGGTGCCCTCCAGTTCGAGCCGGTTGCGGATGTCCTGCAGGTCAGCGGCATTCGCTGTCTCCCAACCGGACTGCAGCAGCCGGTCATGCTCACCCGGCACGATCACCAGCCGGGCAGGGAACTCGTCCATCCGCAGATACAACGCACCCTCTGGGCTCGCCCCGGGCACCCCGGACCCTTCGACCAGTCCGAGCACCTTGAGTGCGTATTCGCGCCACGCCGACACGTCGGTGGCTTCGAGGCGCAGGTAGCCCAACGACCGAATGCTCATGACTGTGCCCCCTTGGACCCGCCAAGGAAATCGACGGTCAGCTTGTTGAACTCGTCGAACTTCTCCAACTGAGCCCAGTGTCCGCACTGCCCGAACACGTGCAACTGCATGCGCGGGATCTGCTTGAGCGCGACCAACGCCCCGTCGAGCGGGTTGACCCGATCCTCGCGACCCCAGATCAGCAGCACGGGCTGGCGCAGTTTGTACACCTCGCGCCACATCATGCCGAGCTCGAAGTCGGGCCCCGCGAAGGACTTTCCCATCGCGCGTGCGGCGGCCAGCGACTCGGGCTGGCTCGCGATGGCGAAGCGTTCGTCGATGAGTTCGGGGGTGACGAGCTTCTGGTCGAAGACCATGATGCGCAAGAACTTCTCCATGTTCTCGCGCGTCGGTTCGACGGTGAACTTGCCGAGCAGCTTGACGCCCTCGGTGGGGTCGGGTGCGAACAGGTTCACGCTCAGCCCGCCCGGACCCATCAGCACCAGTCGGCCCGCTCGCTTCGGATTGTCCAGCGCGAACCGCACCGCGGTACCGCCGCCGAGCGAATTACCCACCAGCGCAGCACGTTCGATGCCGAGGTGGTCGAACAAGTTCAGCAGTGCGGTGGCACTGTAGCGGTTGTACTGTTCGTGTTCGGTGTGCTTGTCGGAATGGCCGTAGCCGGGCTGATCGACGGCCAGCACGTGAAAGTGCCGCGCCAGCACGGCGATGTTCTTGGAGAAGTTCGACCAACTCGAAGCGCCAGGCCCACCGCCGTGCAGCAGCACGACCGTCTCCGGATTGCCCACGCCCGCTTCGTGATAATGCAAGCGCATGTCCTCGCGGACCTGCGCGTAGCGGGAGGTCGACTCGAAGGTGAGCTCCTGCTGGTTCTCGACCTCTTTGGCGAACGACGTCATCAGACCATCGTGTCCTGAGGTGGCAGGCCGAACGCGTCGTTCCCGAAGATCAGGTAGGCCCGCTCTGGCTCGTTGGCGGCGTGCACGCGGCCCGCGTGAGCATCACGCCAGAATCGTTGGACGGGTTGGTCGAGGTTGAGCGCTGTGGCACCCGACGCCTCGAACAGCAGGTCGATCGACGAGATCGCACGCGCGGTCGCGCGCACCTGGTCACGTCGGGCGCGGGCACGCAGCTCGAACGGAATCTCCTTGTCCGCCTTGAGCAACTCGTACTCGTCGCGGACGTTGCCGATCAACTGCCGCCACCCGGCGTCGATGTCGCTGGCCGCTTCGGCGATGCGGACCTTCGCGAACGGATCGTCCTTGGACTTCTCGCCTGCGAAGGCGGCTCGTACGCGCTTGCCCTGATGTTCGACGTGCGCGTCATAGGCGCCGTACGCCATGCCCATGATCGGCGCCGTGATGGTGGTGGGATGCATGGTTCCCCAAGGCATCTTGTACACGGGGGCGGTGTTGTTCTCCAGGCCACCGGCGGTGCGGTCGTTCATCGCCTTGTAGGACAGGAAGCGGTGTCGGGGCACGAACACGTCCTTGACCACGACCGTGTTGCTGCCGGTGCCCTTGAGTCCGACCACGTGCCACACGTCGTCGATGCGGTACTCGCTGCGCGGGATGAGGAAGCTACCGAAGTCGACGGGCTTGCCGTCCTTGATCACCGGGCCGCCGAGGAACGCCCACGTGGCGTGGCCGGATCCGGACGACCACTGCCAGGCGCCGCTGACCAGATAGCCGCCATCGACCACGACACCAGCGCCCATGGGGGCGTACGACGAGGACACCCGGACGGTGGGGTCGTCGCCCCAGACCTCGTCTTGCGCCTGTTGATCGAACAGCGCGAGGTGCCAGTTGTGCACGCCGATGATCGAGCTGACCCAGCCGGTCGAACCGCACGCGCTGCCGAGCCGACGCACCGCCTCGTAGAAGACGGACGGATCGCACTGCAGTCCACCCCACTGTTCGGGCTGCAGCAGCTTGAAGAAGCCGACCTCGTCGAGTTCCGCCACCGTCTCGTCGGGAATCTGACGCAGATCCTCGGCCGCCTGGGCTCGCTTGCTGATCAACGGCAAGAGATCATCGACGGCGTCTAGGACGGATTGGGCGTCGCGTTGTTCAATGGACGTCACTGACTGCCTCCAGGAATCGACGGGGCTTGATCTAGGTGAGTTCAAGTTCTAGACAGAGATTAGAACACGTTACGATTTGTGTCGAGTAAGGCGTTCCTATGGTAGCTAGACCTGCGGAAGCGCATTTTTGTAACATGTTCTAATTCTGACCAGATATCGCCACGGTTCTACTTCGAGAGGTGACGCTAGCGTGACGGACGAGCCGCTCGGCAGCCACGTGCTCGAGCTGCAGCTGGCAGACGTCGTCGACGAGACCGCCGACGCGCGTTCGCTGGTCTTCAAGGTGCCCGACGGTCCGGGAGACCCAGACGTGCCCGCTGAGCGACTGAAGTACGCGCCCGGCCAATTCCTCACCCTGCGGGTGCCCAGCGACCGCACCGGGTCGGTGGCGCGGTGCTACTCGCTGTGCAGTTCACCGTTCGCCGGCGACCCGCTGACCGTCACCGTCAAACGCACCGACGGCGGCTACGCCTCGAACTGGCTCTGCGACAACGCCCATCCGGGCATGCGCATTCACGTGCTGGCCCCGTCCGGCACCTTCGTGCCCAAGACGCTCGACACCGACTTCCTGCTGTTGGCCGCGGGAAGTGGCATCACTCCCATGATGGCCATCCTCAAGTCCGCATTGTCCGAGGGCGCGGGCAAGGTGACACTCGTCTACGCCAACCGTGACGAGAAGTCGGTGATCTTCGCCGCCGCCCTGCGCGACCTCGCCTCGAAGTACCCCGACCGGTTGACGGTTGTGCACTGGCTGGAGTCGGTGCAAGGCCTGCCGAACGCCGTCGCGCTCGGCGAATTGGTGGCGCCCTACCACGGCCGCGACGCCTTCATCTGCGGGCCGGGGCCGTTCATGGCGGCCGCAGAGGAGGCACTCAAGGCGACGGGAGCACCGTCGGAGCGTATCCACATCGAGGTGTTCAAGTCGCTGGAGTCCGACCCGTTCGCCGCGGTCGTGATCGAGGCCGATGACAGCGACGAAGGACCGGCAACGGCCGTCGTCACCCTCGACGGCGAGACCCACGAGGTGCCCTGGCCACGCAAGGCGAAGCTTCTCGACGTGTTGCTCGACAAGGGCCTGGACGCGCCGTTCTCCTGCCGCGAAGGACACTGCGGCGCGTGCGCGGTGCTGCTGAAGAACGGGGACGTCGACATGCACGTCAACGACGTGCTCGAACAATCCGATCTGGACGAGGGGCTCATCCTGGCGTGCCAGGCCCACCCGAAGTCGGATTCGGTTGAAGTCACCTATGACGAGTAGCCAGAGGGCTAACATTCGCTTCCCGGAGGGGCGGGAGCGAAGCGACCGGTCATTCGACTCAGCGGAGGGAGCAGCACCGTGAGGCGCTTTGCCGGCATCGCCGCTCCGATCTTGGCGACCTGGCTGACCATCGCGCTCGTCACCCCGGCCGTCGTGGCCTCGGCCGCATCGAACTCCGCGACGGCCTCGATCCCCGTGGACGCCGTGACCACGTTGGAGATCCACACCACCGCCAACTGTGTGAAGGCGGACGAACAGTGCTACTTCACGTCGTCGGCGAACCTGCTCACGCCTGACGGACCCACCGGCTTCCCACTACAGTTCTATGCCCGCCAGAACACCACGGTGCGATCGTCGGACCGCATGGCCTACCTGGATTCGGACTTCGACGCCCCCAACACCAGGATGATGAAATCCATTGGGCCCGTTGAGTTCCCCACTGTCTACTTCGAGGGTGGACCGCCGGAGAAGTTCGTGGTGCACGGCAACTCACGCACCACCGACTGGGCCACCGGCCGGCCGAAGCTCGATGCCGACTACATCGTCTGTTCCTTCATTCAGGTGGTCTACGCGAACGTGAACCTCACCTCGCCGACCGCCTGCGCACAGACGACGTACTAGTCACAATCCGTGGGTCAGCGCGGCAGCCCCAACAACCGCTCCCCCGCCAGGTTCAGCAGGATCTGCTCGGTGCCGCCCGCGATCGACAGGCACCGCGTGTTCAGGAAGTAGCGCACGTCGGGTGAATCGACGATGCCCGACCCGACGTGGGAATCCATGATCATCTCGGCCAGCGTCTGCCGGTATCGCACCCCGATCAGCTTGCGCACGCTCGACGGAGCCCCGGGGTCGTGTCCGCCGACCGCCATCTTCGCGATCAATTGATCCAGCAACGCGCCCACCTGAGCGGCCACGATCAGGACGCCGAGCCGGTCCGCTTCGGCGGGGTCGACCTCGTCGTCCCCGAGCATCTCGAGCAGGTGCTCCATCCCCTTGTCGAGAGCGCCACCCGTCGCGATCGCCACCCGCTCGTTCGCCAACGTCGTGCGCGCCAGCGGCCAGCCACCGTCGACCGGACCCACCACCATTTCGTCGGGCACGAAGAGGTCGTCGAGGAACACCTCGTTGAACAGCGCCTCACCGGTGATCTCCCGCAGCGGCCGGATGTCGATGCCGGGTGAGCGCATGTCGACCAGGAAGTAGGTGATGCCCTTGTGCTTGGGCACGTCGGGGTTGGTGCGGGCCAGACAGATGCCCCAGTCGGCGCGGTGCGCGTTGGACGTCCACACCTTCTGCCCAGTCAGCAGCCAGCCACCTTCGGTGCGAACCGCCTTGGTGCGCAACGCCGCAAGGTCCGAGCCTGCGCCAGGCTCACTGAACAGCTGGCACCAGTAGACGTCGCCGTTGAGCGTGCCCGGGATGAACTTCTCGATCTGCTCGGGGGTACCGTGCCCGAGGATCGTGGGGGCGGCCCACCATCCAATGGAGATGTCGGGACGCTTCACGCCCGCCGCTTCCAGTTCCTGGTCGATCACCAGCTGCTCGGCAGGCGACGCGTCGCGGCCGTACGGCTTCGGCCAGTGCGGCGCCATCAATCCCGTTTCGGCCAGCGCGACCTGTCGCTTCTCCTCGGGCAGCGCGGCGATGTCGGCGGCCACGGCAGCGATCTCGGGGCGGATGTCTTCGGCCGCGGTGACGTCCACGAACAACTTGCGCCGCACTCCGTCCCGCGTCAGCTGGGCACACCGCCTGAGCCAGAACGACTTCCCGCCGAGGAACTGTGCGATGGCATAGGCCCGACGCATGTACAGGTGCGCGTCGTGTTCCCACGTGATGCCGATGCCTCCGAGCACCTGGATGCAGTCGCGGGCGTTCACCTTCGCGGCCTCGATGCCGATGGCCGCGGCGACGGCCACGGCGATGGACAGCTGCGCCTCGTCTGCGTCGGCGACCGCACCGGCGGCGTCCGCGGCGGCGACGGAAATCTGCTGAGAACGGAGCAGCATCTCGGCGCACATGTGCTTGACCGCTTGGAAGCTGCCGATCGGCTTGCCGAACTGCTCGCGCACCTTCGCGTACTCGGTTGCGGTGTCCAACATCCAGCGGGCCAGCCCGGAGCACTCGGCGGCCAGCACCATTGCAGTCAGGTCGACCATCCGCTGAGCCGCGACGGGCAGCACCGTCGCAGGTGCCGATGCGAGTTCAACCCGGGCCAGCGGCCGGGAGAAGTCGGTGGCGTCCAGTGGGTCGACGGTGACCCCGTCGGCAGTGGCGTCGACCAGCACCCACTGCGCTGCGCCGTCATTCCCCGAGTCGCTGCGCTCCTGCCTCTGAACCGGAAGCAGCAGCAGCCCGTCGGCCAGCCCGCCCAGCACGAACTCCGCCGTGCCCGACGCAGTGCCTGCGTCGACGGTGATGGTCGAACTCAGTGCGACGCCCGCGGTGCGTTCGCCGGAGACCAGCCCTTCGAGCAGCGTCTCGTCGGTCACGACGAGCGTCGCGAGGGCGGACGTCGCGACGGGACCGGGCACCAGCGCCGCGGCGGCCTCTTCGACTATCGCGCACAGGTCCTCGATGCTGCCGCCTGCGCCACCGAGTTCCTCGGGGATTGCGACGCCGAATATCCCTAGTTGCGCCAACCCCTCGTACGGCGCACGCCACGCGTCGGCGTGACCTTGTTCGACGTCGCGCACGGCCTGTATGGCACCGGAGCCAGAGGCCCAGCTACGGACCAGTTCACGCGCCGCAAACTGTTCGTCAGTGCCGGGGGCAGACCCCGCCACAACAGACTGCGCCATCTCCGGCCTCCTAGCCTTGTGCGAGAAGGCGATGCTTCTCACTAGAACGTGTTCTAATGGTGACAGCGATCGAACGTCAAGTCGACCGCCGTTAGAGCAGGACACGTCGGTGTCCCGGGGGCACGGAGGTGGGAAATCAACGAACGTGATGCGTATCGTTTTCACCCAGTGCGCAATGTGAAGGAGCTGCCCGCCACATGTCCGGGTCGTCGCTACCAGCTGCCGCAAACTCGGGGTCGGGGTCCGGTTCGGCCGCCGGCCCACGTCAGGTGATGAACGTGGCCGTCTTGGCTGAGTCCGAACTCGGATCCGAAGCGCAGCGCGAACGCCGCAAGCGCATCCTCGACGCCACCCTTGCCATCGCCTCCAAGGGCGGTTACGAGGCAGTTCAGATGCGAGCCGTCGCCGAAAGGGCGGACGTCGCCGTCGGAACGCTCTATCGGTACTTCCCGTCGAAGGTGCACCTCCTGGTGTCGGCGCTCGGCCGCGAGTTCGAGCGCATCGACGCCAAGACCGACCGCGCGTCCCTCGCCGGGGGCACCCCGTACCAACGGCTCAACATGATGGTCGGCCGGCTCAACCGCGCCATGCAGCGCAACCCCCTGTTGACCGAGGCGATGACACGCGCGTTCGTGTTCGCCGACGCGTCGGCCGCGGGTGAGGTCGATCACGTCGGCAAGCTGATGGATTCGATGTTCGCCCGCGCGATGAGCGAAGGGGAACCGACCGAGGACCAGTACCACATCGCCCGGGTGATCTCAGACGTCTGGCTGTCGAATCTGCTGGCCTGGTTGACGCGGCGGGCCTCGGCCACCGATGTCAGCAAACGACTGGATCTGGCCATGCGATTGCTCATCGGCGACGGTGAGCACCCTAAGATCTGAACGGTGGGCACGAGCGGAACGACCCGGGGAATGGTCCGGTGAGCGAGCTCCCGCCAGATCTCGTCCGCGCGCTCGACGTCGCCGCCACGACGGACCGCCTGCTCGTAGCATCGGACTTCGACGGCACACTCGCGCCGATCGTCAGTAACCCGGCCGACGCGCGGCCATTGCCCCGGGCCGCGGAGGCGCTGACCGCGATTGCCGACCTACCCGCGACGTCCGTCGCACTGATCTCGGGCCGCGCTCTGAGCGTGCTGCGCGAACTCTCGGGTGCGCCGACTTCGGTTCACCTGGTGGGTAGCCACGGCGCTGAGTTCGACGCCGGCTTCGCGCACCCGGTGGACGAATCATTGCTGGCACGGATCACCTCTGAACTCAACGCAATCGCGGGGGACCGCCCCGGAGTCACTGTCGAGACGAAGCCCGCCAGCGTCGCGCTTCACATCCGCAACGCCAGTCCCTCCGACGGCGACACGGCACTCAAGATGGCGCGCGCAGCGTCGGCTTCCTGGGACGCACACACCACCGAGGGCAAGGCGGTGCTGGAGTTCGCGGTGATCACCACCGACAAGGGCGAGGCCGTCGACATCATGCGGGAACAGAACCACGCGACGGCCGTCGTGTTCCTCGGCGACGACGTGACCGACGAGAAGGCCTTCCGACGGCTACGCGAGGCCGACGTCGGCGTCAAGGTCGGCCCGGGCCCATCATTGGCGGCCTTCCGCGTGGACACGCCCGACGACGTCGCTGCCGTCTTGGCGTACCTGCTCGACCGACGACGCGCCTACACACCGCGATCCTAGAAACCGCGATCGCGTAGTGAGGGTCAGGCGGGGGCGCCGGAGGTGCGGCCGCGCACTAGCTCGGTGTCGAGCACTTCGACGACGGGCAATCCCGACCGGGGCGGATTGTGGAGCAGCCAGCCCGCGCGACGGCCCTTCTCGACACTGGGCTGCCTCACGGTTGTCAGCCCGCGCGCCAAAGCCTCCGCCACCCCGTCGAACCCGGTCACCGTCATCTGGCCGGGAACGTAGATCCCATGTGCGCGTAGGTAATCCATCGCCGAGAGAGCCAGCACGTCCGCAGTGCACATGAGCGCGGTGATTTGCGGATTGGTCTCGAGCGCGACTTCGGCGGCAGCCCCACCCGACGACGGACGATGTTCGAAGCTCTCCACGACGGTCAGCGAACCGCGGTCGAGCCCAGCACTTTTCATCGCGTCGAACACCCCGTTGACGCGCTCGCGCTGGACGTGGAAGTGCGGGCTCTGTAACCGCTCGGGGTCGGCGACCGCGGGGGCTGAGGATTCGTATGGCCATTCCCGGCCCAGTCGCATGGTCAGGAGTCCGAGGTGTCGATGCCCAAGTCCCACAACGTGTTCTGCGACCGCCCGCATGGCCGCCCGATCGTCGATGCACACCCGGGACGCACCGGGGACGTCCATGGGCTGGTCGACGACGACGATGGGAAGCCCGCGCTGCGCAACCACCGTCAGGTAGGGATCGTCGTCGGACGCCGAGTACACCACGAACCCGTCGACGCCCGCAGCCAGCACTGCGGCGGTCCCGTCGCTCACGGCGCGGCCAGGTCCGACTGCCACCAGGAGCAGCCCCTGACCCGCTTCCTCACATGATTCGGCCAGCCCCGTGACGAAGCCGAGTGCCGCTGGGTCACTGAACGAGTAGTTGAGCGGTTCGGTGATCACCAGCCCGACGGCCCCGGCCTTGCGGGTGCGCAGCGAACGCGCGACCGGGTCGGGTCCGGGGTAGCCCATCTCCTTGGCGGTGGCGAGTACCCGTTCGCGAAGGTCCGCCGACAGCTGGTCGGGTCGGTTGTAGGCATTGGAGATCGTCGTGCGCGAGACCTTGAGCTCTGCGGCCAAAGAGGCCAGTGTCGCCCGCCGGCGGGGAACTGCACCTCGGGACATGCTCCATGAGGTTAGCGGGTTCGCGCTGGGCTCGTGGCCGCCCGTCACGCCTCGGCGTGCGCGGCACCGTGCGATGTCGCGGGCGTGCCACGCTCGCTCCCGTTGCGTTGCGCCACCAACCGAACGATCAGCCAGACCGTGCACACGATGGTCGTGATGACGAAACTGGGCGGCACGTTGAACATCGCCGACACGGTGAGCCCGGACCACACCGACACCACGGCCAGACCAGTCGCCACCGCCATCGCCGCACCCGGTCGCGCCGTCATCAGTATCGCGGTCGCCGCAGGCGTGACCACCAGCGCGAACAACAGCAGGGTGCCCACGGCCTGAACGGCCATCGTCACCGCCAGCCCCAACAGCGCCATGAAGATCACCGACAGCACACGCACCGGCACCCCCTTGGCCTCCGCGACCTCGGCGTTGACCGAAGCGAAGAGCAGCGGTCGGTAAACGAACGCTATGACCCCGGCGATCACCGCGAGCGCAACCGCGAACGTCACCAACTGCTGGTGTGTCACGGCCAGCAGATTGCCGAACAGCACGTTGGTGACGGTGCTGCTGCTCTTGGTCGCCAGGGAGCTGAAGAACAGCCCCAGACCGGTGGCGGCGGCCAGGACCGTCCCGGTCGCCACTTCGCGTTCGTCGGCTCGCTTGCCCAGCGCACCGATGACGAGAGCGCCACCCACACAGAACACGGCCAGGCCCGCCGTGACGGGAATGCCGAGCAGGACCGCACCGGTGGCACCGGGAAAACCGATGTGCGCCAACGCATGCGCGGCGAACGCGCTGTTGCGCACGATGATGAAGTAGCCGATCAACCCAGCCGCCAGCGCGACCAGCGTGCCGCCCACCAAGGCGTTGCGCATGAACGCCGAGGTCAGGATCTGCCCCCAGTTGTCTTGGTAGCCAAGGGCTATCAGGGCTGTGGACATCACACGCTCCGCATGTAGAGGTCGCCCTGCGGGGTATGCACGACTTGGATCGACGTGCCGTACAGATGGGTCAGCAGGTGCTCGTCGACCACCTCGTCCATGGTGTCGAAGTGCGCGTGACCGTCCAAGAGGTATATCGCACCGTCGAGAATCCCCAGCAGCGGGTTGAGGTCGTGCGCGACCACCACGATGGTGACGCCGAACTCCTCCCGGATCCTTGCCAGAAGACCCACGATGCCCCGCTGGTTGCGCACGTCGAGCGCTGTCAGCGGCTCGTCGAGGATGAGGAGTCGGGGCCTGCCGACGAGCGCTTCAGCGATGGCGATGCGCTGCCGCTGCCCACCCGATAGCTGCGACAGCCGGCGTCCCGCGAACTCGGAGGCGTCCACTGCGGCGAGGATCTCGTCGACGCGGCGGCAATGGGCTGCGTCGGCGCGGCCGAAACCCCAACGGTTGCCGGTCAATCCGAGCATCACCGCGTCGCGTGCGCGGATCGCATTGCCTGCCGCGGCGGCGTAGTTCTGCGGCACGTAGCCGATCAGCCCGGTCGCGACACCCGGTGGCTTGCCGAGCACCCTGATCTCACCGGAGGCCGTGGGGATGGTCCCGAGCACCGCGTGCAACAGCGTCGTCTTGCCCGAGCCGCTCGTTCCGATGACGGCGATGATGCCACCCGCCGGCACCTCGAACGTCCCTTCCGACCAGATCAGCCGGCCGCCGCGAACCACGCTGACGTCGTCGAAGGACAGCGCAGGCGCGGCGGGCTCGGCCGCGCCGTCAGCCGACGACACCGAGCGCCTTGGCTAGGGAGCGGAGTTGGTCCACCTGCCAAGCCTCGAACGATTCCGCCCCCGGCGCCACCGTTTCGGTGACCTCGACCACCGGAACGCCCGCTGCCTCCGCGGCGCTGCGAATCTGCTCCGGCACCGAACCCTGGGTCTGGGTGTTGTAGATCAACACGTCGACTCCCCTTCCCTGGAGCAGTCCGAGGAACGCGTCGAGGTCGCCCGGCGAAGGATCGGTTCCGTTGCTCGCGGCGTTCTGGTAGCCCTGCGGGGTCTTGTCCTGCAGGCCGACGGCCGCGGCCATGTCATCGAACACGCTCTCCGTGGCGGCGTAGGACTTACCCGATGCCGACCCCTTGATCGAGGTGATGAGCCGGTCGTATTCGCCAAGCGAAGCGGCGAACGTGCGGCGGCGCTCGGCGAAGTAGTCGGTTGCAGCCGGTGCCAGCGTCGTCAGCTGAGCGGTCACCGCGTCGGCGACGCCCGTCACCGCCGACGGCTCGTACCAGACGTGCGGGTTCACGCCGCCCTGCTCGTCCCCGCCGCGCAGCTCGACGGCATCGACCACCGGCGCGTCGGGGGCCGAGCCCGCCGCCAGCTTCTTCGCCCACTCGTCGTAGTGGCCGCCGTTGACGACGACCAACCGGGCACCCTCGAACTTGGCGGCGTCGGCGGGCGACGGCTCGTAGTCATGCGGATCCACCGACGAACTGGCCAGGAGGGTCGTGACGTCGGCACAGGCGCCGCCAAGTTCGGAGACGACGTCGCCCCACTGGTCGACGCTGACCACCACTTCGACCGGGGTCGTGGGACACGGCGCGGCATCGCTCGGCCTCGAGCCGGCGGCGTCGTCGTCCCCGCCGCCGGAGCACGACACCAGTGCCAACGAGGCGGCGAACAGGACCGCGGCGGCCAGGCAGACGTGGTGCGGTTATCGGCACCTTGATAACGATAACCGTTTCCATTAAGGACGCCAAACTCGAGGTGCGCCCATCAGGTCAGTCGCCGGTCGCCACCGGACGCGACGACGGGTCCGCGCACCACTGCGACCAAGAACCGGGAAACAGCGCCACCGAGACCCCAGCCGCGGCGAGCGCGGCGACCGCCACCGACGCCGTGACACCGGACCCGCAGTACGCGCCTACCGCGTCGCCCCAGGCGCGCCGAAGGTCGGCGTCGGCGGCGAAGCTGCCGTCGGCGCTCAGTAGCGAGGTGCTCGGCACGTTGACGGCCCCCGGCACGTGCCCGGCCACCGGGTCTACCGGTTCGACGTCCCCGCGAAAGCGCTCCGGTGCACGCGCGTCGACGAGCCGTGGTCCCAACGCTGCCGCCTCATCCGCGGTCAGCGTCGGCAACCCGCCCGAATAGAGGTCGTCATGGCGGACCTCCACGTCTCCGGGCTCGACGGTCGTCGCACCGGTCTCCAGTTCGCCGCCGAGCTTCGTCCACGCGGACAACCCACCGTCGAGGATCCGCACACCGGGGATGCCCGCTGCCGTGAGCACCCACCAAGCGCGGGCCGACCCCGCCCGATTCCAGTCGTCGTAGACCACGACGGTCGCCCCGGTCCGGATTCCCCACCGTCGCGCCGCCTCTTGAACGGCACGCCCGGACGGCAACGGATGGCGCCCACGCCCGTCCACCGAGTGGTCCGTCAGGTCGTCCTCGAGTGAGACGTACACCGCGCCAGGTACGTGACCGGCCTCGTAATCGAGCCGCCCGTCGGGTTTGGCCAGTTGCCAGCGCACGTCGAGGACGACCGGCGGTGTGGCGCCCGCCTGCAGACCCCTGAGTTCGATCGCGGTGATCAGGACGTCGTCACGGCTTGCGCTCACCCCACGATGCTGCCACCCAAGCGACCGCCTCATCCGGACGACGCCCACACAGCCCCCGCTCCGGTCGTAGGCTTGCCGGCGTGCCCGTCGTGACGATCGACCTCAATGCCGACCTCGGCGAGAGCTTCGGGGTATGGCAACTCGGTGATGACGACGCCATGCTCGACGTGATCACCAGCGCGAACGTTGCGTGCGGTTTCCATGCCGGCGACCCGGCCGGATTGGCCCGCACCTGTCGGGCCGCCGCCCAACGCGGGGTACGCATCGGAGCCCAGGTGGGCTATCGGGATCTGGCCGGATTCGGCCGCCGCTACATCGACGTCGCCGCCGAGGACCTCGTCGCCGACGTGGTCTATCAGATCGGGGCGTTGCAGGCCCTCGCACACGCGGCTGGTTCGGTGGTCAGCTACGTCAAACCCCATGGCGCGCTGTACAACACGATCGTCACTGACGCCACCCAGGCGCAGGCGGTCGCCGATGCCGTGCACTCCGTCGACCCTGGGCTACCCGTCCTTGGGCTCACCGGGTCGGCCTTCTTCGCGGCGGCGCACGGCCTGGGTCTGCGGACCGTGACCGAGGCATTCGCAGACCGGGCCTACCGAGCTGACGGGCAACTGGTTTCGCGCCGGGAACCCGACGCGGTGCTGCACGACCCGGATGAGATCGCCGAACGAACGGTGGCGATGGTCACGACGGGCCGGGTGGCCGCCGTGGACGGATCGAACATTCACGATCGACGCGGAATCGATTTGTGTGCACGGGGATTCACCGGGCGCCGTCCGGATCGCCACGACCCTGCGGGAACGTCTGGTCGCCGAGGGGATCACGTTGGGCGCATTCACCTGATGCGGCTGAAGCTCGGCAGGCCGACGCTCGGCGACTACGCGGACTACTTCGACGAACCCACCGCCACCGCCGACACCCTGGTCAAGGTGACATGGGCCGGGGTCACCACGCTGCTGATCGACGACGGTGATTCCGCGTTGATGACCGATGGGTTCTTCTCCCGCCCGCCACTCACCTCCGTTGCGACGCGCCGCATCTCGTCATCGTTGCCCCGCGTCGACGGATGCCTGGCCCGGTTGGATGTCACCAGGCTCGACGCGGTGATGCCCGTGCACACCCACTACGACCATGCGATGGATTCGGCACTCGTCGCTCAGCGGACGGGTGCGACCGTGGTGGGCGGCACGTCCGCCGCGCACATCGGACGCGGCTACCGACTGCCCGACGATCAGGTGGTGGTGGCCACCCCTGGCGAGCCGATCACGTTGGGCGCCAAGAGAAACTGGGCCATTACGCTGATCGAGGGCCACCACTGTCCGCCGGATCGCTTTCCTGGCCGGATCACCGGTCCCGTCGTCCCGCCGGTCAGAGCGTCGGCGTACAAGTGCGGGGAGGCGTGGTCGACGCTGATCCACCACGTGCCGACCGACCGCCGGATGCTCGTCGTCGGCAGCGCCGGTTACGTGCCCGGCGCGTTGAAGGGCCAGCGCGCGGACGTGGTGTACCTCGGTGTCGGGCAGCTCGGGTTGCAGCCCGAGCGGTACCTCGTCGACTACTGGACGGAGACGGTGCGCACGGTCGACGCGCGCCGCGTGGTGCTGATCCACTGGGACGACTTCTTCCGTCCGCTGCACGAGCCGCTGCGCGCGCTGCCGTATGCAGTCGACGACCTGGACGTGTCGATGCGGGTGCTGTCCCGGCTCGCCCACGAGGACGACATACCGTTGCATCTTCCAACTCTGTGGCGGTGCGCTGACCCGTGGAGCTGACGCTGGCACTCGGCGCGCTGGCCGTGGTGCTCGCGTTCGCGATGGTCCGGCCGAGGGGCTGGCCCGAAGCTGTCGTCGCGTTGCCCGCGGCCGGCTCGTTGGTGGCGACGGGCGTGGTCACGTGGGACGCCGCCGTGGCCGAGGTGACTCGACTGCTACCCGTCGTGGGCTTCCTGGCCGCCGTACTGGTGCTCGCCAAGCTCTGCGACGACGAGGGGCTGTTTCACGCGGCGGGGGTCACGATGGCCCGCCGTAGCGGAGGTGACCCGCGCAAACTGCTCGCCACGGTGTTCGTCATCGCGGCCTGCACTACGGCAGTGCTCAGCCTCGACGCGACCGTAGTACTGCTGACGCCGGTGGTGTTGGCGACGGCCCGCACGCTCGGAAGCCCGGCGCGGCCACACGCCTTCGCCACCGCTCATCTTTCCAATACGGCGTCCCTGCTGCTGCCGGTGTCCAACCTGACGAACCTGCTGGCATTCAGCGCAGCTGGCGTGAGCTTCGCACACTTCACCGCACTGATGACGCTCCCGTGGCTGTCGGCGATCGCGGTCGAATTTGCCTTGCTGCGGTTTGTCTTTCGAGGCGAACTCACCGCCGGGACCAGCCCGCCCACACCGCCGCCAGCCGAGGTGCCCGTATTCGTGCTCGCGGTGCTGGGCGCGACGCTGGCGGGTTTCGCCGTCACGTCCGCGCTCGGCGCGGCTCCAGCGTGGGCCGCGTTGGGCGGCGCTGCCGTCCTCGGTGTCCATGGTCTGGCGCGCCGCCGCACCACCGTTCTGGGTATCGCGAAGGCCGCCGACGTACCCTTCCTCGCGTTCGTGCCGTGTCTGGGCGTCGTGGTCACCGGGGTCACCCAACACGGGCTCGGCACCGCGATGGCCGCCGTGCTACCGGCCGGCACGACGTTCCCCGCACTGTTGGGCGTCGCCATCGTCGCCGCGCTGTTGGCCAACATCGTCAACAACCTGCCCGCGGTCTTGGTGTTGCTTCCGCTGGTGAGTGGCGCCGGGCCTGCCACGGTGCTCGCCGTGTTGATCGGGGTGAACGTCGGGCCGAACCTCACCTATCCGGGATCGCTATCGAACCTGTTGTGGCGCAACGTCGTTCGCCGCGATGGCCTGCACACCGGATTCGTCGAGTTCAGTCGGGTGGGGTTGTGCACGGTGCCTGCGACGCTCGTCATCGCAGTGCTCGGCCTGTGGGTAGGTATGCGAGTCTTCGGAGTCTGATCCTCCGCGAGCGGACGCGCAGCGCGGGTCAGCCGCGGCGCTGGCGGGCGATCTCCGCGAGTACCACACCGGCGGCCACCGAGGCGTTCAGCGACTCGGTCGGCCCGGCCATCGGGATCGACAGGATCGCATCGCAGTTCTCTCGGACCAGCCGCGACAGCCCCTTGCCCTCGGAGCCGACCACCACGACCGTCGGCCCTGAGGCGTCCAGTGTGTCGAGCGTCGTGTCACCATCCGCGTCCAAACCGACGATCTGCAGACCTGCGTCGGCCCAACTCTTCAGCGTCCGGTTGAGATTCGTCGCGCGGGCGACGCGGAGGCGGGCCGCCGCTCCGGCACTGGTGCGCCACGCCACCGCGGTCACCGACGCCGAACGGCGTTGCGGGATCAGCACTCCGTGTCCGCCGAACGCCGACACCGACCGCACGATGGCTCCGAGGTTGCGCGGGTCCGAGATGTTGTCCAACGCCACCAACAGCGCGGGGAAGGCTTCGGACATCGCCGACTTCAGCAGGTCGTCTGGGTGCGCGTAGTCGTACGGTGGCACCTGCAGCGCGACGCCCTGGTGCAGTCCGTTGGTGCTCATCCGATCGAGGTCGTGGCGGGGCACCTCAAGGATTGCGATGCCGGAATCAGCTGCACGCGTAACGGATTCGGTTAGACGCTCGTCGGACTCGGCTCCGAGTGCGACGTATAGCGCGGTAGCGGGAACACCCGCGCGCAGGCACTCCACGACGGGGTTGCGGCCCAGCACCAGTTCGACGTCGTCGGTCTTGCGGGCCGGCCTGCCGCGCTGCTGCTTGGCCGTCTTGGCGGCGCGCTTGCCCGCCGGATGGTGCGGACGCTCGTGGGCAGGCGGCGTCGCGCCCTTGCCTTCGAGCCCGCGTCGCCGCACACCACCCGAACCCACCTGGGGGCCCTTCTTGGTGCCCGCCTTGCGCACGGCGCCTCGACGTTGTGAATTGCCTGCCATCTACATTTCCCGTCGCTTCGCTCGCCCCATCTACTTGGAGCTCCCCTCCAGCAGGCTCCACTGTGGGCCGTCAGCCGTGTCGGTGACCTCGATGCCCGCCGCCTTGAGCCGATCGCGGATCTCGTCCGCCTGTGCATAGTTCCGCTGTTCGCGCGCCTCCTGGCGCTGCACGAGCGCCCACTGCACCAACTCGTCGATCGCGGCCAGCGCGGCCAGCGTCTCGTCCCGCGATTCCCAGCGCTCGTCGAGCGGATCGCAGCCGAGGATGCCCATCATCGCCCGGATGGACTGCGCGTGCGCCATCGCCGCGTCGTGATCGCCGGCGTCGAGCGCGCGGTTGCCCTCCGCCCTGGCCGCGTGGACCTCCGCCAACGCGACGGGCACGGAAAGGTCGTCGTCGAGTGCCGCCCCGAACTTGTCCGTCCAGGTGCTCGGCACCACCAGCCCGACGCGACTGCGCACCCGGTGCAGGAAGTCCTCGATGCCCGTGTACGCCTTGGCCGCATCGTTCAGCGCCGTCTCGGAGAACTCGAGCATCGACCTGTAGTGCGCACTTCCGAGGTAGTAGCGCAGTTCGGCCGCTCGGACCCGTTGCAGCACAGCGGGAATGGCGAGCACGTTGCCCAGCGACTTGCTCATCTTCTCGCCGCCCATGGTGACCCAGCCGTTGTGCATCCAGTACTGGGCGAAACCGTCGCCTACCGCGCAGGCTTGGGCGATCTCGTTCTCGTGGTGCGGAAAGACGAGATCCATGCCGCCCGCGTGGATGTCGAACGCGGGGCCCAGATACGACTCGCACATCGCGACGCATTCGGTGTGCCAGCCCGGCCTGCCCCTGCCCCACGGCGTCGGCCACGACGGCTCACCCGGCTTGGCGCCCTTCCATAACGTGAAGTCACGCTCGTCGCGCTTGCCGGTGGCGACGCCTTCGCCCTGGTGCACGTCATCGATGCGGTGTCCCGACAGCTGCCCGTACTCCGGGTAGCTCAACACGTCGAAGTAGACGTCGCCGCCGCTTGCATACGCGTGCCCGGTGTCGATCAGCCGCTCGATCAGTTCGACGATCTGCGTGATGTGGCCGGTGGCGCGTGGCTCCGCCGACGGAGGCAGCACGCCGAGCGCGTCATACGCTTCGTCGAACGCCCGCTCGTAGGTGGCCGCCCACTCCCACCACGGACGTCCCGCATCGGCGGCCTTGTTGAGGATCTTGTCGTCGATGTCGGTGACGTTGCGGATGAACGCGACGTCGAAACCCTTGGCGGTCAGCCATCGGCGCAGCACGTCGAATGCGACGCCGCTACGCACATGACCGATGTGGGGCAGGCCCTGCACGGTTGCGCCGCACAGGTAGATCGACGCGTGTCCGTCCCGCAGTGGGACGAATTCGCGCACGGCACCGGTCATGGTGTCGTGGAGGCGCAGGCGGCTGTCTGTTGTCGCCGGCCGATCCGCTCCGGCGCTGTCGGTCACGACGTGCCAGCTTACCGGCCAAATTCCCGGTTGTTTGACAGTCAGGCCTCAACACTGAACAGGAGGGCTGTCGCAATGGCCGCCAGGCCCTCGCCGCGGCCCGTCAATCCCAGGCCGTCGGTGGTGGTCGCCGACACCGACACCGGCGCGCCGAGCAAGTCGGAGAGCACCTTCTGCGCCTCGGCGCGACGGGGTCCGACCTTGGGTCGATTTCCGATCACCTGCACGGCGGCGTTTCCCACCCGATAGCCCTCGGCATGCAGCATCCGGTGCACGTGGCGCAGCATGTCGGCGCCACCCACGCCGCGCCATTCGGGCCGGTCGGTGCCGAAGACGGCACCGAGATCGCCGAGTCCGGCCGCGCTGAGCAGGGCGTCACACAATGCGTGCGCCGCGACGTCGCCGTCGGAATGCCCGGCGCAGCCGTCGGCGTCGTCGAACAACAGGCACAGCAGCCAGCACGGACGGCCGGCCTCGATGGGATGGACGTCGGTGCCCAGACCGATCCTCGGCGTCACTGCTGTTCTTGTATGCCGTCGGCGGTGTCAACGCACTTCGCGCGGGCGCTCATCGCCGGCACCACGGTGGTTGTCCCTTAGGACGCCGCGGCGAGTACCTCGTCGAGTATGGTCTCGGCCTTCTCGTCGTCGGTGTTCTCGGCCAGCGCCAATTCACCGACGAGGATCTGGCGAGCCTTGGCCAGCATGCGCTTCTCGCCTGCTGACAGCCCACGCTCCTGGTCACGACGCCACAGGTCGCGCACCACCTCGGCGACCTTGTTCACGTCGCCGGAAGCCAGCTTCTCGAGATTCGCCTTGTACCGCCGCGACCAGTTGGTCGGCTCCTCGGTATGCGGGGCGCGCAGCACCTGGAAGACCTTGTCGAGGCCTTCCTGTCCCACCACGTCACGAACTCCCACGTACTCGGCGTTGTCTGCAGGCACTCGAACGGTCAGGTCGCCCTGGGCGACCTTCAAGACGAGATACTCCTTCTGCTCGCCTTTGATGGTTCGGGTTTCGATCGCCTCGATCAATGCAGCACCGTGGTGTGGATAGACGACGGTGTCTCCGACCTTGAAAATCATCAGATTCGAGCCCCTTTCACTTCACAATGCTACCACGGGGCCTAGACACGCGTGGAACAACTATGCAGGTCAGGGGCATCATGGGTGAAGACTAGGGGTTGACAGGGTGACGAATCCGTGCAACCGGTATGAAGTCGAGCAAGCCCCCGGGGCCCGCAACGAGCGCACCGCCGGGCAACCCGCCGGACGCCGTCTACCCGGCGTACGAACGGGATTCGGCCACGTCTCGGTCACGTCCGAGACCTCGGCTACCGCGTCCAACCGCTACCTACTACTGTGCATAGTCGAACCCCGGACCCCACGTTCACGGTCGTCTCGTCGGCCGAGCAGGAGGCTTCAGTGAACCGCTTCAGAACGCGCACTTCTGCCAAAGTGGCGAGCCTGGCGGCAGTCGCCCTGGCCGCGGTGGTGACGTTAGCCGGGTGCAGTGCCGGGCAGGTGTCCCAGACCGCCATGCAGCAGCCCGCGGTGAACGGCACTGCAGCGACGGTGGGCTCGATCGATCTGCGCAACGTGCATCTGCGGGCTCCCCAGACCGGCGACTTCGTGCAGCCGGGCAGCGATGTCGAATTGCTGTTCGTGGCCGTCAACGGTTCGGAAACCAACGGTGACCGGCTGATATCGATCACGTCGGACGTCGGCACCGTCGCACTGACCGGTGACAGCGAGATTCCGGCCGGCGGCACGCTGATCGTCGGCACCCCCGATCTTCAACCCAGCCCGTTGGGCACCACCGAGGGCGCCGGCACCGCCGAGGCCGCGGTCGCGCTGACGAAGCCGATCACCAACGGCCTCACCTACGGATTCACCTTCACGTTCGAGAAGGCGGGCCAGAAGAAGGTCGAGGTGCCCATCTCGTCGGGTGAGGCGCCGCGGCGTGAGTCCGAAAACGCCGCGAGCGGGGGCGAATCCGCCAATACGGAGGGCCACCACTAGCGCGCTGCCACGGTTCTGTCGGTCGCAGCCGCTAACGTCGGTTCGTGACTAGGGCTGGGTCGAGGGTGCGTTCGCAGTATCGCTGCTCGGAGTGCCGGCACGTCACGTCGAAGTGGGTGGGCCGCTGCCCGGACTGCGGCACGTGGGGCACGGTCGACGAAGTCGCGGGGGTCAGCACCCGCAGCGGTGCGGCCGGGCAACGCGCCGTCACACCGTCCTCCCCTGCGGTGCCCATCAGTTCCATCGATCCGGGTGCGACGCGTCACTTCCACACCGGCATCGACGAGCTGGACCGCGTGCTTGGCGGCGGGCTCGTCCCAGGCTCGGTGACTCTGCTGGCGGGCGACCCGGGAGTCGGCAAGTCGACCCTGCTGCTCGAGGTCGCCCACCGCTGGGCGGCATCGGGGCGCCGCGCGCTCTATCTCTCGGGTGAGGAGTCGGCCGGGCAGATTCGGCTGCGTGCCGAGCGCACGGGCTGCAGCCACGACGAGGTCTACCTGGCCGCCGAGTCGGACCTTCCGACCGCGCTCGGGCACATCGAGGCGGTACAGCCATCGCTCGTGGTCGTCGACTCGGTCCAGACGATGTCCACCACCGAGGTCGACGGCGTCACGGGTGGCGTCACCCAGGTCCGCGCCGTGACCACCGCACTCACCATGGCGGCCAAGACCACTGGGGTCGCGATGATCCTCGTCGGCCACGTCACGAAGGACGGTGCCATCGCCGGACCGCGTTCCCTCGAGCATCTCGTCGACGTCGTGCTGCACTTCGAGGGCGACCGCTCATCGGCGCTGCGCATGGTTCGCGGCGTGAAGAACCGCTTCGGTGCGGCCGACGAGGTCGGCTGTTTCTTGTTGCACGACAATGGAATCGAATGCGTTGCCGACCCATCTGGGTTGTTCCTCGACCAGCGTCCGGCTCCGGTGTCCGGTACCGCGGTCACCGTGACGCTCGACGGCAAGCGGCCACTCATCGGAGAGGTGCAGGCACTCATCGGTTCGGCGGCGACGGGTTCGCCACGGCGAGCCGTCAGCGGTATCGACTCGTCCCGCGCGGCGATGATCACCGCCGTACTCGAGAAGCGCGCTCACCTCGCCGTGGGGACCTACGACATCTACTTGTCGACGGTCGGCGGCATGCGTCTCACCGATCCGTCGTCCGACCTGGCCGTCGCGCTGGCGATCGCCTCCGCGTACGCCGACCTGCCCATGCCCACGACGGCCGTCGCCATCGGTGAAGTCGGCCTGGCGGGCGATCTGCGCCGCGTCACCGGCATGGACCGCAGGCTCGCCGAAGCCGCCAGGCTCGGGTTCACCTGCGCCGTCGTGCCGCCCGGGGTGCAGGACGCGCCCGCAGGGCTGCGGGTCTGTCCCGCCGACAACATCGGAGCGGCATTGCGGGTGCTGCGGTCGATCGCGGAGAATAGCGGCTGATCCGAGGAGACCTCATGTCCGTGAAGGCGAGCGGTAGGACGAGCCGTGGCACCGTGGTGCAGCTCGCGCGCCCGACGCTGCGGGAGACCCTGGGCCGGCTCGCGCCGGGGACGGCCCTTCGCGACGGCCTGGAACGCATCCTGCGCGGGCGTACGGGCGCGCTCATAGTCTTGGGCTACGACGACAGCGTCGAAGCCATCTGCGACGGCGGCTTCTCCTTCGACATCCGCTACGCACCGACTCGGCTGCGCGAGTTGTCGAAGATGGACGGGGCCGTGGTGCTCTCCAGCGACGGCACTCGCATAATGCGCGCCAACGTGCAGTTGGTGCCCGATTCTTCGATCCCCACCGACGAGTCCGGTACCCGGCACCGCTCTGCGGAGCGCACCGCCGTACAGACCGGCTATCCGGTGATCTCCGTGAGCCATTCGATGAGCATCGTGACCGTCTACGTGGCGGGCGAACGCCACGTCGTGCCCGACTCGGCGACCATCCTGTCGCGGGCCAACCAGACCATCGCCACCCTGGAGCGCTACAAGACCCGCCTCGACGAGGTCAACCGGCAGCTGTCGGCCGCCGAGATCGAGGACTTCGTGACGCTGCGGGACGTGATGACCGTGGTGCAGCGACTCGAAATGGTCCGGCGAATCAGCCTCGAGATCGACGCCGACGTCGTCGAACTCGGCACCGACGGCCGACAACTCAAGCTGCAACTCGAAGAGCTCGTCGGGGACAACGACACCGCCCGTGAGCTGATCGTGCGCGACTATCACGCCAACCCGGACCCGCCGAACACCACCCAGGTGACGTCTACGTTGGACGAGCTCGACGGGTTGAGCGACAACGAACTCCTCGACTTCACTGCGCTGGCAAGGGTTTTCGGCTATCCAACGACGTTGGAGGCACAGGACTCCGCGATGAGCTCACGGGGCTACCGCGCGATGGCGGGCATCCCGCGTCTGCAGTTCGCACACGTCGATCTGCTAGTGCATGCATTCGGCTCGTTGCAAGGAGTGCTCGCGGCCAGCGCCAGCGATCTGCAGTCCGTCGACGGTATCGGATCGATGTGGGCCCGGCACATCCGCGAGGGCCTGTCTCAATTGGCCGAGTCGACCATCGCCGACCAACTGGCCTGAGTCAGTTCCCGGGCTGGGGCGCTTCGCCTTCGGGAGCAGGCGGCGCTTCGCCTTCGGCTGGCGGAGGCGCGGCGTCGGCAGGTGCGGGTTCGGTCAGCGCGAACGGCAGCGTGGCCGACCGTAGATTGCCCAACTGAACGACCAGGTTGTAGGTGCCCGGGCCGATCGGCTGCCGCGGCAGCGGGCAGTTGGCCGCCGAGCCCATGCCGGTCCACGTCACCTCGGTCGTCACCTGTTCGCCCGGATTGAACGTCTTGACCAGGGTCTCGTTGGACGGCGCGCAGTCGAGGTTGGACCACAATCGCTGGTTGTCGAGCCCGTAGACATAGGCCGCCAGCACGGCCGCCCCGACGTCGCGCTTGCACGCGACGAGGCCGATGTTGGTGACGACCATCGTGAACTTGGGCTGCTCGCCGACCACGTAGTCGGGCTGGCTGGTGATGCCCTTGACCGCGAGGGTGGAGTCTGGGCAGTCGTCGCCCTCCTTGAGCAGCGGCGGCGGGGTGACCGCGGCCGTAGGCGTCACCGTCGGGGGCGGAGCCTGGGGCGCCGGCGGGAGCACCGGGGACTTGACCTTGGGATTCTCGCCTGGGAGCGGCGTCGGGGGCGCGGCGCTGGGGGTGGGCTTCTGTTCGGTCTTCGTGTCGCCGGTCACGTTCGCCACGACGACGGCCACGACGGCCACGATGATGGCGACGACGAGCGCGGTGACCCCGATCGCGAGCATTCGGCGCCGTCGATAGATCTCCGGCGGTAGCGGGCCATGCGGTTCGAGATCCAGCACAACTTCACGGTAAGGCCAGGTCACCGCTAGTCGTCCGACCTCGCCCGGCGTGTCGCGGATCGAACTGGTGTGACTTCGCCTAAGGGCCTTCGCCGATGTCGCCAAGGTGATCGCGCAAGACCGTGCGCCCGTCGGCCAGGTGATACGTCACACCGGCGATCGCCAGCGACCCGGAATCGAGGGCGTCGGAGATGGCGGTCGACCGCGCACGGAGTTGAGCGACGGTTTCGTTGACGTGCTTCGCTTCGAATTCGTCGACCCTGGCCAGACCGTCGCGGCGGCCCAACAAAATGGACGGCATGACGCGTTCGACCACGTCACGGACGTATCCTCCGGGCACCGCGCCATCGTCGAGCGCCGCGAGCGTCGCCTTGATCGCGCCGCAGCTGTCGTGGCCCAGCACCACGATCAGGGGCACGGACAAGACCGTGACGGCGTACTCGACCGACCCGAGCACCGCGGAGTCGATGACGTGACCCGCGGTCCGCACGACGAACATGTCACCGAGTCCCTGGTCGAAGATGATCTCGGCGGCGACTCTGCTGTCGGCGCATCCGAATACCACTGCGGTCGGCTTCTGCCCCTCGGCCAGGCTGGCCCGGTGTTCGATGCTCTGGCTGGGATGCTCGGGCGTACCCGCGACGAATCGCTCGTTACCCTCGCGTAGTGCCTTCCATGCGGTCACCGGACTCGTGTGTGGCATGGACGTCATTGTGCAGGAGCGCAGCGTGCCGAGCGACGTGACGGTCGACGCCACCGATCTGCTGGCCTGGTATGGCCGCGAGCAGCGCGACCTGCCCTGGCGACGACCGGGCGTCACGCCCTGGCAGATCCTCGTGAGCGAGTTCATGCTTCAGCAGACCCCGGTGGCGCGGGTCGAGCCCGTCTGGCTCGCCTGGATCGCGCGGTGGCCGACGCCATCGGCCACCGCCGCGGCCAGCGCGGCCGACGTGCTGCGCGCGTGGGGCAAGCTCGGCTACCCACGCCGCGCCAAGCGGTTGCACGAATGCGCGACGGCGATCGCGACCGAGCACGGCGATCGGGTCCCCGACGACGTCGACGTATTGCTGACGCTGCCGGGAGTCGGCGCGTACACGGCGCGGGCCGTGGCCTGCTTCGCGTACCGCAAGCGGGTACCGGTCGTCGACACCAACGTCCGGCGGGTCATCGCCAGGGTCGTGCACGGACGCGCGGACTCCCCTGCCAGCGTGCGCGACCTCGCCGACGCGTCAGCGCTGTTACCCAATGATGCTGACGCACCACGCTTTTCGGTGGCCATGATGGAACTGGGCGCGACGGTGTGCACGGCGCGATCACCGCGCTGCGGCCTGTGCCCGTTGAGCGCGTGCGCGTGGCGAGCCGGTGGATTTCCGCCAGCCGTCACGCCGGCGCGTCGCCCCCAGCGATACGCGGGCACCGACCGTCAGGTGCGCGGGCGCCTGCTGGACGTGCTGCGCGCGGGCGACGGCCCCGTCACTCGGGCCCAGCTCGACGTGGCGTGGTTGTCCGACACCGTGCAGCGGGATCGCGCGCTCGACTCACTCCTGGTGGACGGTCTGGTCGAGCAGACCGAAGACGGGCGGTTTGCGCTCATGGGTGAAGCGGGTTCACCGGTGACAGAACTCAACTAGCCTTCTGCTCGTGGCTGTGTCATCTGCGCCGCGAACTCGCTACGCGTCGCGCGGCGACTTGGACATCGCCTATCAGGTGCTGGGCGATGGCCCGAGCGATCTGATCGTGATGCCGGGGCCCTTCATTCCGATCGACTCGATCGACTCCGAGCCGTCGATGTTCCGCTTCTACCGCAGGCTGTCGTCATTCTGCCGGGTCATCCGGTTCGACCATCGCGGGATGGGCATGTCCTCGCGCATCGGTTCTGCCGACACGATCACGCCGTCGTGCTGGGCGGAGGACGCGGTCACCGTCATGAACGCGGTCGGAAGCGAACGGGCCACGGTCTTCGGATCGGGCTTCAATGCCATCAGCGCGTTGCTTCTGGCCGCCGATCACCCCGAACGAGTCAGCAATCTGGTCATCGTGAACGGCGCGGCCCGGGTCTTGTGGGCGCCCGACTACCACGTCGGGGCGCAGCCATCCGGCACCACTCCTTTCACGACGGTCGTGATGGAGCCGGACGCGGTCGAGCAAGGGTTCGACATCCTCCGGATCGTCGCGCCGTCCGTCGCCGAAGACCGGGCGTTCCGATCATGGTGGGACACGGCAGGCCACCACGCGGCGTCCCCGAGCATGGCCCGAAAGGCCAACGAGGCGCTGACCGAGGCCGACGTGCGCGCGAAGCTGCCCCTGATCACAGCGCCGACGCTGATACTGCACCGCGCCGACTCCAGGTTCGTGCGAGTCGGGTACGGCCGGTATCTCGAGGAGCGCATCGACGGGTCCCGCTTCGTGGAACTGCCTGGCGCGGACACCCTTCACTGGGTCGGTAACGCCACCGCAATCCTGGACCACGTCGAGGAGTTCATCACCGGGGGTCGCAGCGGATCCGATACCGAACGCGTACTCACGACGATCGTTTTCACCGACATCGTCGGCTCGACTGCACGCGCCGCAGCACTAGGTGACGGACGTTGGCGAGACCTGCTCGACAACCACGACAACGTCGTCCGTCACGAGCTCGAACGGTTCCGCGGACGCGAGGTGAACACTGCCGGTGACGGTTTCGTCGCGACGTTCACCAGTCCCAGCGGCGCCATCGACTGCGCGGAGGCCATCGTCGACGCCGTCCGCACGCTCGGCATCGAGGTGCGGGTCGGAATCCACGCCGGCGAGGTCGAGGTGCGGGGTGACGACATCGCCGGCATGGCGGTGCACATCGGCGCGCGCGTCGCCGGGTACGCCCGGGCGAGTGAGATCCTCGTGTCGTCGACGGTCAGCGACATCGTCACCGGGTCGCGTCGCGCGTTCGTCGACAGAGGTGAGTACGAACTCAAGGGCGTGCCGGGCAGCTGGCGGCTGTACGCACTGGCCCGCGGTGGCGTCGGCAGCTTCCGATGATGTCCTGCCCTCCGCTGAAATGACTAAGCCGTTGCAGCACAACTAGATTCGGGGCAGGCGAACCGGCGGCGGTAGTCCGACGGTGTGACACCGATGATCCGGCGGAAGTGATGCCGCAACAGGGTGGCGGCGCCGAATCCGGACCGATCGGCCACGCGGTCGATGTCGAGGTCGGTCTCCTCGAGCAGCCGACGCGCGTACAGCACGCGCTGATCGGTCACCCATTGCATTGGCGTGCGGCCGGTCTCCTCGACGAATCGCCGGGCGAACGTCCGCTCCGACATGCTCGCCCGTCTGGCCAGCGTGGCGACGGTGTGCGGCCGTTCGAGGTTGACCAGTATCCAGTCCAGTTGTGGCGCAAAGCCTTCCGAACAACGGACCGGGATCGGTTGGTCGATGTACTGACGCTGCCCACCGTCGCGCTGCGGCGGCACGACCATGCGGCGGGCGATCTTGTTGGTCACCTCGCTGCCCAGTTCACGCCGCACCAGGTGCAGACATGCGTCGATGCCCGCCGCGGTGCCGGCACTGGTGATGAGGTTGCCGTCGTCGACGAACAGGACGTTGCGGTCGACGCGCGCGGTCGGATAGAGCCGAGCGAGCTCGTCGGCATGCATCCAGTGCGTCGTGCAAGGGCGCCCGTCGAGCAGTCCGGCGGCGCCGGCGACGAATGCGCCCGAGCACACCGTCAGGACGATCGCTCCCGCGTCGGACGCGGCCCGCACCGCGTCGAGGGCCTCCGGCAGATATTCCGAACCCCCGATAGCGGGGATGGCCACCAGGTCGGCGCCGACGAGCGCGGTGAAGTCATGGTCGGGCGTCAGCGAGGCACCGACAGACGTCCGCAGTGGTTGCCCCGCTTCGGGACCACAGACCTTGAAGTCGAAGTTGGGCACGCCGTCCGCGGAACGGTCGATGCCGAACACCTCGCAAAGCACGCCGAACTCGAACATGGCGAGGCCGTCCAGAGCCAGGGCAGAGACGGATCTAATCATGGCAGTATCTTAGTGCACAGGGTCGGTTCTGCCACTGTTGGCGGAATATGTTTGCCCGAATAATTGCTGCCATGGACGTGACCTTGACCTTTCTCATCCTCATGGCCCCCTTTGCCGTCGCCGCCGTGCTCAGCTGGGCATCCAGCCGTTCGCACCCGACGCGGAAGTATCTGGCCAGCGTGGCCGATGACCGCGACTGGTATCGGATCCAGCACGACTCAGACGCCACTCGCTCACGCTTCGAAAACCACCCCGCTTGGCCGGTGTCAGGCGTGATGGGCGAACGACGTTAAAAACGCCTCGACCGCATCGCGGTATTCCTGCGGCGCGTCGTCGTGTACGAGATGACCGGCGCCCGGCACCCGCAAGTACGTGGTCCGGGCGCCGGTCGCGTGCATCTCGCGCATCTGGCCCGGAGGAGTCACCGAATTGCCCGCCTCGATCAAAAGCACCGGCGCCCGAACGTCGCGCCACTGCGGCCAGTAGTCCCGCGTTCCCCACTCCGCGGCGATCTCGATCCAGCGCTCAGGGCGTCCATGCAACCGCCACCCCGTCGTCGTCCGGTCGAAGGCCTCGAGGAAGTATCGTCCCGCGATCTCCCCGAACTCGGCGAATACTTGCGTCTCCGAATTGAATTCGACTGGCAGCGCATGCACCCATGGCTCCCATGGGCCCGTCGTGCGGCCGCGGAAGTCGGGCGCCATGTCCTCGACCACCAGGGCCGTCACTAGATCGGGCCTGGCCGCCGCCAAACACCAGGCGTGCAGGCCGCCCATCGAATGTCCCACCAGTGTGACCGGGCCGCCCAGCTCCCTCACCGCGTCGGTGAGATCCGCGACGAACCGCTCCGTGCTGATGGGCTGGTCGTCTTCGACGTCACGGCCGCGATGCCACGGCGCGTCGTACGTGTAGACGGCGCCGTGCCCGGTGAGCCACGACAGCTGCCGCGGCCACGTGCTGCCGCGCCCCATGAGGCCGTGCACCAAGACGATGGGCGTGCCCTCGCCACCCTGCGCCGTCAGCAGTCGGGTGCCCATGCCGCAATCTTGCCGCGCCGGACTCGGGAGACGGCGTGCGGAGGGCAGGAGCGCAGCGACTCGGGAACGGCGTGCGGAGGGCAGGAGCGCAGCGACTCGGGAAGACGGCGTGCGGAGGGCAGGAGCGCAGCGACTCGGGAAGATGGCGTGCGGAGGGCAGGAGCGCAGCGACTCGGGAAGATGGCGTGCGGAGGGCAGGAGCGCAGCGACTCGGGAAGATGGCACGGTAGCCTGAACCACATGACCGTGGTGAAGATCAACGCGATCGAGGTGCCGGCCGATGCAGGCCCGGAATTGGAGAAACGGTTCGCACACCGAGCGCACGCAGTCGACAATCAGCCCGGCTTCCTGGGCTTTCAGCTCCTGCGCCCAGTCAAGGGCGAGAGCCGTTACTTCGTGGTGACGACGTGGGAGTCCGACGAAGCGTTCGAGGCGTGGAAGAACGGTCCGGCGATCGAGGCGCACGCCGGCCAGCGCGCGAACCCGGTGGCCACCGGCGCATCGCTGCTCGAGTTCGAGGTAGTGCTGGACGTTGCAGCGTCCAACGCCAACCCATAGCGCAGCCCGGGTGCGACGCCGGACGGCGGGGATCGCAGCCATCGCCTCGTTGGTCGTAGCCCTCGCTTGCAGCTGTTCGCACACCGGTCCGCCACCCGCTGAAGCCGCGTACGGAACCCACATCGACACGAACACGCCACCGGGACTCCGCGCCAAGCAGACCGTCGACATGCTCAATTCCGACTGGCCCATCGGCACCAACGGCGTCGGCACGCTCGCCGTGCCCGAGAAGGTCAATGACGTGGCCGCCACGATGGACCGACTCTGGTGGGATCGTCCGTTCACCGTCACCAACGTGGACATCGGAGCGGGTCAGGCGACGCTGCACCTGCGCACGTCCTACGGCGTCGCCCAGGACGTCGAATTGCGCACCGACGACGGCGGATTGGTCGACCGCTTCGAGGTCTCGTTGCAGCCGCCCTCCATCAAGTCTTGGGCTGACGTCGACGCGGAGTTGACCAAGTCGGGCGCGCGTTACTCGTACCAGGCGTCCAAGGTGGACAACGGCACCTGTGCGAATTTCGCGGGCACCAACGTGGACACGTCGCTGCCGCTGGCCTCGATCTTCAAGCTCTACGTATTGCTTGCGGTGGCGGACGCCGTGAACGCGGGCACCGTGCGTTGGGATGACCAACTGACCATCACCGCGCAGGCCAAGGCCGTCGGCTCGGCGGGACTGGACGAACTCGACCCAGGCGCGCAGGTATCGGTACGCACCGCCGCGCAGCAGATGATCTCGGCGAGCGACAACATGGCCACCGATCTGTTGATAGACAGATTGGGACCCGGTGCCGTCGAACGCGCGTTGGTGGCAGCTCGCCATCACGACCCAGCCGCCATGACCCCCTTCCCCACCGCGCACGAGTTGTTCTCGGTCGGCTGGGGCAAGCCCGATGTGCGCGAACAGTGGGAGCGGGCGACCCCAGAGAGACGGGCCGAGCTGCTCGAACAAACGAATGTCCGTCCCTACGAACCGGATCCGGAACGCACCCACACTCCGGCCTCGCCGTACGGGGCCGAGTGGTACGGCAGCGCGATGGACATCTGCCGTGTCCATGCCGCGTTGCAGGCCGCTGCGACCGGCCCGGCCGCTCCGGTGCGGGACATCCTCTCCGCGGTCCCGGGCATCGACCTCGACACGTCGAAGTGGACGTACATCGCCGCCAAGGGCGGAAACCTGCCCGGCGACTTGACATTCAGCTGGTACGCCGAGGACCGCTCCGGCCAACCGTGGGTCGTCAGCTTCCAGTTGAACTGGCCAAGCTACCGCAGCCAGACCGCCGCCGCGTGGCTGCTGTCGATAGCGACGCAGTCGTTCGGCCTGCTGCCCGTCCGCTGACGCCCGTTCGCGTCACCCCGTCGAGCGCAGCGTCCACGCATGCCCGCGCAGATGCATCACGGTACGGCTGGCCGGACAGACGTCGATGCGCCAGAACGACTTCGGCGGCGCGTCGAGCGCGATCAGAACGGACGCGCGGATCACGGCCGGATGCGTGACGGCCACGATGCGGCCGCGCCGCGTCCCGAGCGAATCCAGCCATCGCCGCACCCGGACGATCAAACCGACCACGGACTCGCCGCCGTGCGGCGCGGCCGTCGGGTCGGTCAACCAGATCGCCAGTTCGGCAGGTGGCACCCCGCCGAGCACATTGCCGCGCCACGTGCCGCAGTCGAGATCGGCAAGTGCGTCGTCTGTCTCGGCGCGTACCCCGAGCAGTTCCGCGGTCTGGCGGGTTCGCTTCTCCGGTCCGCATACTGCGGCGTCGATGAGCCCGAGTTCGACCGTGGCGTCGAGCTGGCGCTGTCCGAGGTTGTTGAGCGGTTCGTCGATGGGGAATCGTCCGGCTGCGATCGCATCGGTCATGCCGTGTGACACGAAGGTCAGCCGGACGACGTCGCTCACGTGGTGAGACTCGCCCCCACCGTCTGCCGCTTCCCGTCGAGCAGACGCGAGACCAGTGCGGCGAACACCAATCCGATCGTCGTCCAAATGATCAGCTGCGTCGTCAGCGTGTACAAGCGGAACTCGTACATGTCGACCGCCGGGAACCCCGGGAACACGATCACGCCCGCGTCGTTGACGATGGGCCCGGGAGTTTCGTTGATCGTGGGCAGGATCAGCATCACGACGAACACGGCGACGAGGTACGCCACGCCGCCGACCAGCGTCGCGTTCCACGCGCCGAGTTTCGCGGTCAGTTGGCGACCGAGGTACACCGCGGCGACCATGAGCAGCGCCGACAACCCAACCATCAGCAGGTACAGCAGCGAGCGTTGAAAGATCGTCGCGTCGTCGCTCGTTGCCGGCGGATTCGGCGGATATTTCAGCGCAGGCACGATCCACAGTGAGATCAGCATGGCGCCGGCCACCAGCACGGACATCACCCGCGCCGAAACGTTGCCGAACCTTCCGTAGGCGACCGCGAAGACGACGGCGAACAATGCGCCCATGGCGACGCTGAACAGGAGTACGCCGAAACCCATGCCGACGGTGGACTGAATGCCGCGGGTGAAGAGCTCACCGCCCGCCTCGCCGTGGCTGTGGCCGCCCGCGGCCACTTCCATCGCTTCGTGCGCGGCTGCAGTGCCGTCCTCGAAGTCGATCGCCCGACCGATCACGGGTTCGAGGAAGATCTTCGCGAAGACGAACGCGAGCACTCCTGCAAGGGCGCCTGCGAGAAGCCCGCGCCCGATGATGTGCTTTTCCATTGTCTGTAGGATCCCGGGCGCTCAGTGGCAGGGGAAGCCGAGGAGATGGCGGGCGTCGTGGACGAACTCGTGGATGTACATGTTGTCGCCGAACACCGACGTCGCACCCTGATCCATTCCGACGAAGTAGAGGACCAGCAGCGCCAGGAATGCGGTCAGCGACAGCCACAGCGCCGCCTTGGTCGCGGAGAAGTCCAGCGCGCGCGCTACGCCCTTCTGAGCGTCGGAAGAAGTCATGTCGATTCCTTTCGGGATTTCGCGTCCCTATCGAAGTGACGGACGTCGGGTCTGACTCTCACAGTGGCGCGACCGCTCTGGACTTTCACCAGATTCCTCTGTCCGTCGATTACTCGAGCAGTCTAAACGCTGCGTCCGGCCCCGGGGCCGCAACACCGCGTTGTCGAGCGGTGGGCTTGGCGGAGTCCTCCGGAATGGCCGAAGGCCCGCAGCATGCGAGATGGGCGGTACCCCCGGAGGGGTACCGCCCATCTCTTCGATCGTTATTCGGCTGCCGACGTTCCCGCCGTGCCGCCCGCTCCAGCGCCCGCGAGGTCGGGTTCCGCGGCGGGGGTCGGCTTGCGGCTGCCGGCGAAGGTGAACACCGCATCCTCGACGTTGCCGCTCTCGCCGTCCCAGTTGTCGACGTCGACGGTGACGAGCTGACCCGGTCCGACCTCGTCGAACAGGATCTTCTCGCTCAGCTGATCTTCGATCTCGCGTTGGATGGTGCGCCGCAGCGGCCGCGCACCGAGCACCGGATCGAAGCCGCGCTTCGCCAGCAGCGCCTTTGCCTTGTCGCGTCAGCTCCATCGTCATGTCCTTGGCCTTGAGCTGCTTCTCGACCCGGCCGATCATGAGATCGACCATCTCGATGATCTCGTCCTTGGTCAGCTGATGGAAGACGATGATGTCGTCGATGCGGTTGAGGAACTCCGGGCGGAAGTGCTTCTTCAGCTCGTCGTTGACCTTCTGCTTCATCCGCTCGTAGTTGTTCTCACCGCCACCCTGGGTGAAGCCGAGGCCCACCGCCTTGCTGATGTCGGACGTGCCGAGGTTCGAGGTGAAGATCAGCACGGTGTTCTTGAAGTCGACCGTGCGACCCTGACCGTCGGTCAGACGGCCGTCCTCGAGGACCTGCAACAGGCTGTTGTAGATCTCCTGGTGGGCCTTCTCGATCTCGTCGAACAGCACGACACTGAACGGCTTGCGGCGCACCTTCTCGGTGAGCTGGCCGCCCTCCTCGTAGCCGACGTACCCCGGAGGGGCACCGAACAGCCGTGACGCGGTGAAGCGGTCGTGGAACTCGCCCATGTCGATCTGGATGAGAGCGTCGTCGTCTCCGAACAGGAACTCGGCCAGGGCCTTGGACAGCTCGGTCTTACCGACACCGGACGGACCGGCGAAGATGAACGAGCCCGAGGGACGCTTCGGATCCTTCAGCCCGGCGCGGGTACGCCGGATGGCCTTGGAGACGGCCTTGACGGCGTCCTCCTGGCCGATGATCCGCTTGTGAATCTCGTCCTCCATGCGCAGCAGCCGCGTGGTTTCGGCCTCGGTCAACTTGAACACGGGGATACCGGTCCAGTTACCGAGCACCTCGGCGATCTGCTCGTCGTCGACCTCTGCGACCACGTCCAGATCACCTGAGCGCCACTGCTTCTCGCGTTCCGCGCGCTGAGCGACCAGCTGCTTCTCGCGATCCCGCAGGCTCGCCGCCTTCTCGAAGTCCTGCGCATCGATCGCGGACTCCTTCTCCCGGCGCGCGTCCGCGATCTTCTCGTCGAACTCGCGCAGGTCGGGCGGAGCGGTCATCCGACGGATGCGCATCCGGGCACCTGCCTCGTCGATCAGGTCGATGGCCTTGTCCGGAAGGAACCGGTCGTTGATGTAGCGGTCGGCCAGGGTGGCCGCGGCGGCGATCGCGCCGTCGGTGATCGACACCCGGTGGTGGGCCTCGTAGCGGTCCCGCAGACCCTTGAGGATCGCAATGGTGTGCTCGACCGTCGGCTCGCCGACCTGGACCGGCTGGAACCGGCGCTCCAAAGCGGCGTCCTTCTCGATGTACTTGCGGTACTCGTCGAGCGTGGTCGCGCCGATGGTCTGCAGCTCGCCGCGGGCCAGCTTGGGCTTGAGGATCGAGGCGGCGTCGATGGCACCCTCGGCGGCGCCCGCCCCGACCAGCGTGTGCAGCTCGTCGATGAACAGGATGATGTCGCCGCGGGTGTTGATCTCCTTGAGCACCTTCTTGAGGCGTTCCTCGAAGTCACCGCGGTACCGGCTACCCGCCACCAGTGACCCGAGGTCGAGCGTGTACAGCTGCTTGTCCTTGAGCGTCTCGGGGACCTCGCCGTGGACGATCGCCTGCGCCAGGCCCTCGACGACGGCGGTCTTGCCGACGCCGGGCTCGCCGATCAGCACCGGGTTGTTCTTGGTGCGACGGCTCAGCACCTGCATGACCCGCTCGATTTCCTTCTCGCGGCCGATGACGGGGTCGAGCTTGCCCTCCATCGCGGCGGCGGTCAGGTTGCGGCCGAACTGGTCGAGCACGAGTGAGGTGGACGGGTTGCCCGCCTCGCCGCCACGGCCGCCCGTCCCGGCCTCGGCCGTCTCCTTGCCCTGGTAGCCGCTCAGCAGCTGGATGACCTGTTGACGCACCCGGGTCAGTTCGGCACCGAGCTTGACCAGCACCTGGGCGGCGACGCCCTCACCCTCACGGATCAGCCCGAGCAGAATGTGCTCGGTGCCGATGTAGTTGTGGCCAAGCTGCAGCGCCTCGCGCAACGACAGCTCGAGCACCTTCTTGGCGCGAGGAGTGAACGGGATGTGGCCGGACGGCGCCTGCTGACCCTGGCCGATGATCTCCTCGACCTGGCTACGGACGCCCTCGAGCGAGATGCCCAGCGATTCCAGCGACTTGGCGGCGACGCCTTCGCCCTCGTGAATGAGTCCAAGGAGGATGTGCTCGGTGCCGATGTAGTTGTGGTTCAGCATCCGGGCCTCTTCCTGGGCCAGGACGACGACGCGCCGTGCGCGGTCGGTAAATCGTTCGAACATCGGTGGTTACCTGCTCTCCATCAAATAGCGCAGCTCTTGGAACGACCCTGCGCGGCACGCCGCACTCTGCACCTACCGTCCACTCTAGTGGGCGGTGGCCCGGGGTGCCCCGCCTGTCGTCGTCTTTTGACGTCGGCGGCAAGGTCTACTCCGCGCTCCAGACGAGCAACGCCCGACCAACACCATTCGTTTCCCCGATGCGGGCGTCACGATTGCGCCGTCGGCGAAACGTTCGATGCGCCCGGCCGCGATAGGCCGTGGCTAGCAACGTGTGCTTACGTTGCCGCGTGGAAGGCGTCGATGACGTCGGCCGGAATGCGACCACGGGTAGACACATTGTGACCGTTGCGGCGCGCCCATTCGCGGATGGCAGCGCTTTGCTCGCGGTCGATCGACGCGCGGCCCCGGCCTGAACCCGTCGAACGACCCCTGCGACGACCGCCGACGCGCCGGCCCGCCTCGACCCATTGCTTCAGGTCGTTTCGCAACTTTGCGGCATTCTTCGACGAAAGGTCGATCTCATAGCTGACGCCGTCAAGCGAGAATTCGACAGTCTCGTCGGCAGCACCCCCACCGTCGAAATCATCGACCAAGGTAACGGTTACCTTCTTTGCCATTTAGACCACTGACCCTTCTGCCTGAGCAACGTTGCCGGTTCCGGCCGAACTACGGCCAATGCTGACATATTAACTCAAATCATTCAACAAGTATGATACTGAACGATCAGTTACTGAAGGATCTGTTCACACTTGCCTGCGGACAATCGGGAACAAAACCGTCTCCCTAATAGTCAGACCAGTCAGGGCCATCAACAACCTGTCGATACCCATTCCGGTGCCGGTGGTCGGCGGCATCGCATACTCCAATGCGGCCAGGAAATCCTCGTCGAGGCGCATTGCCTCGTCATCGCCGGCGGCCGCTGCCCTGACCTGATCCTCGAACCTCTCCCGTTGTACGACGGGGTCGATGAGTTCGGAATATCCGGTGGCCAACTCGAAGCGCCGTATGTAGAGATCCCACTTCTCCGTGACGCCCGGAATGCTGCGGTGAGCGCGCGTCAACGGCGTCGTCTCCACGGGGAAGTCACGGACGAAGGTCGGCGCCCACAGCGTCTTCCCCACCGTGTGTTCCCAAAGTTCCTCGACCAATTTGCCGTGGCCATACCCACGATCGCGCGGGATCTCGACCCCGAGCCCGCCCGCGATCGCCAGAAGTCGGTCGACGCCCGATTCGGGTGTGATCTCTTCTCCGAGGGCTTCCGACAACGACGGATACATTTGGAGCGTCGCCCATTCCCCGTCGAGGTCGTAGGTGGTGCCATCGGGCAGTGGCACGTTTCTCGTGCCAATCGCCTCGTCGGCTACCTCCTGAATAAGCTCCCGCGTCACGACCGCGGAATCGTCGTAGGTTCCGTACGCCTGGTACGTCTCCAGCATCGCGAATTCCGGCGAATGCGTTGAATCCGCGCCTTCGTTTCGAAAGTTGCGATTCAACTCGAAGACCTTCTCGAAACCGCCCACCAAGCAACGCTTTAGGAACAACTCGGGTGCGATGCGCAGGTAGAGGTCGGCGTCGAGTGCATTGGAGTGCGTGACGAATGGGCGGGCCGCCGCACCCCCCGGAATCGTCTGCAGCATCGGGGTCTCGACCTCCAGAAAGCCCCGTCGCTCCAGCGCCGTGCGCACCGCCCGGACTACCGCGATCCGCTGTCGGGCGATGGTGCGCGCCTCCGGTCGTACGATCAGATCGACGTAGCGCTGCCGCACGCGAGACTCCTCGCTCATCTCCTTGTGCGCCACGGGAAGCGGCCGCAGCGCCTTGGAAATGATTTGCCAAGAATCGGCAAGCACAGATAATTCACCGCGTCGGGAACTGATCACCTCGCCGTGCACGAAGACGATGTCCCCAAGATCGACGTCGGCCTTCCATGCGTCGAGCGACTCCTGGCCGACACCGTTCAGACTGACCATGGCCTGCAGTTGGGTGCCGTCCCCGTCCTGCAGCGTCGCAAAGCACAGCTTCCCCGAGTTTCGTGCAAGCACTACCCGGCCTGCGACCCCGACGATCTGACCGGTCTCGATGTCGGCGGCGAGGTCGGGGTACGCCTCGCGCAGTTCGGCGAGTGTGTGAGTGCGCGCCACCTCGACCGGGTAGGGATCGCGGCCCTCGGCCAGGAGGCGCTCCCGCTTGGCCTGGCGGATGCGGAACTGCTCGGGTAGGTCGTCCTGATCGGTCGGGCCGGCCTCGGGGTTATCAGCAGAGCTCACGACGTGCCAGCTTAAATGAACCCGTGACCGCCACTGTCGATGCGACCGCCCTAGCCGCGCTGGCCGACGTGCCGCTGGACTGGAGATACAAGGGTCTGCCAGACCAGTGGTGGGGACGCACCAGCGCCCAGGTGTGCGCGTCGGCTCCGGATCCGTTCGACGACGGTGCCGTCGGACCGCTGTGCACGTTGAAGGCCTCAGCCTTGGACCACAACCTTTCGACGATGGCCGCGTGGTGCCGCGCCCGCTGTGTCGACTTGGCCCCACACGGAAAGACCCACATGGCACCGCAGCTGTTCGCCATGCAGGGCGCGGCAGGTGCGTGCGCCGTCACTCTGGCCACGATCAGCCAGGTCCGCACCTATCGCGCTTTCGGCACGAGCGCCGTCATCCTGGCGAACGAGCTGGTCGACGAAGCCGGATTGCGCTGGCTGGGCGCCGAACTGGACGCGCACCCGGACTTCGACCTGACGTGCTGGGTGGACTCGGTGCGCGGGGTGGAACTGATGACGGCCGCGTTGCAGGCAGCAGGTGCCCACAGACCCGTCGACGTCTGCGTCGAGGTCGGCATGGCCGGTGGTCGCACGGGATGCCGCGGAGCGGGCGAGGTCGACGAGGTGGCCCGGGCCGCCACCGCTTCCGAACGGCTGCGACTGGTGGGGATCGCCGGGTACGAGGCGGCACTCGGGCACGAGGTCACGCCTGACGCTTACGCGACCGTGCGGGACTACTTGACCGAGATGCGGACGGCGGTGCTGCGGCTGGCTCCGCTGTTCGAGGCGGATGACGTGATCGTCACCGCGGGCGGCAGCACGTACTTCGACGCCGTCGCCGACGAACTGACGGGGTGGCCGGCAGGCATGGTCGTCCGCACGATCCTGCGCAGCGGCTGCTACCTGACACACGACGATGGCCTGTACCGCCGCACGTCCCCGTTGGGCGGGCTCTGGGGGCTGCGTCCGGCCCTCAGCGTTTGGGCGCAGGTGACGTCTCGTCCCGAAGCCGACCTGGCACTGGTGACGATGGGTCGCCGCGACGTGTCGTTCGACCAGGACCTTCCAGTCCCGTACGGGTTGCCCGACAGCGCGGTGGTCAAGCTGAACGACCAGCACGCCTATTTGCGCCTGGGGGCGGCGGATCGGGACCGCGTAGAGGTCGGTTCGTGGGTCGAGTTCGGCATCTCGCATCCGTGCACGGTGTTCGACAAGTGGCAGCTGATCCCGGTGCTGAACGATCACGGCCGAGTGGTCGACCTGATCCGCACTTTCTTCTGAGCCGGCGCGAGGAAAAGCGTCCGCTCGCGACGAGCGGATCACTCCTATCGACAACCGACGCTCACCCGGAGCTCGGCACATCTCGAAGGAGCAACACCATGAAGAGCACCATCAAACACCGGACCCGCAACACCCTCGTCGCAGCCCTCGCCGGGGGTGCCGCACTGGCCAGCGCATTCGGTGCGGTCGCCCCGGCCCAGGCTGCCCCGGACTTGTACATCGCACTGTCCTACTCGTTCGACAGCAGCATCTCGGGGATCGCCGTCACCAATGACTCGGAGCAGTCCAGGATCAACTCGCTCGCGAACTGCCAGGACAAGGGCGGGAACCACTGCGGGACCTATGCGATCGAGAAGAACACCTGTGTCGCACTGGCCATCCTGGGTCAGCAGGAATGGAACACCGCGACGGGAGCGACCCCCAAGGATGCCGAGAATCAGGCACTGGCTCAGAATCCGGGCAGCCACATCGCGGTCTCGGGTTGCACGGCGGGCAATCCGCGCAAGCCGTTGGATCGGTTCCCGTCGGGGCCGTTGACGCAGCAGTGAATTCGGCCAGACGGTGTCAGCGGGCCTGCTTGAGTTTGCCGCGGTGATTGTCAAGGTTGCGCTCGAATACCAGACGAAGCCCGTCGAGGGTCAGGTACTTGTCGTAGTGCTCGACGGTGTGCAGATCGGGTAGCACCAGCGGCGCGGTATGCCCGGTGGCCACCACGGCGACGTCGTCGCCCGAAAAGCCTTCGACGTCCTCTCTGATCCGGTTCACCAGCCCGTCCACCAGACCGGCGAAGCCGAACACCGCACCGGCCTGCATGCACTCCACGGTGTTCTTACCGACCACCGAACGTGGCCGCGTCAGTTCCACGCGACGCAACGCAGCTGAGCGGGCGGCCGCCGCGTCGGAGGACACCTGAACGCCGGGTGCGATTGCACCGCCGAGGAATTCACCCTTCGCGGACACCACGTCGACGCATATCGATGAGCCGAAGTCGACGACGATGGCCGCGGACTTGAACTTCTGGTAGGCAGCAAGGCAGTTGACGATCCGGTCGGCGCCTATCTCCTTGGGATTGTCCACCAGCAGCGGAATGCCCGTCCGCACACCGGGTTCGATCAGCACGTGTGGCAGCGACGGCCAGTACTGGTCCAACATCAGGCGGATCTCGTGGAGCACGGACGGCACCGTGGACAGTCCGGTGGCACCGGTGAGCCGTTCAGCGTCGTCGCCGATCAGCCCATCGATGGTGAGCGCAAGCTCGTCCGCAGTGACCTCTGCCTCGGTGCGGATCCGCCAGTTCTGGGCCACCTTTGCGTGGTCACCAGAACCCGACACCAACCCGACCACGGTGTGAGTGTTTCGAACGTCGATCGCGAGCAGCATGGGCTTACCGCCGGGAAAGTGGATCGGAGACGTCCACTAGGTCGGCATCGACGGTCGGCGATCCGACGTAGCACAGGTCTGCGTGCGTGACGGCGGCCCGGCGGACGTTCGACTTCCTCGCGCGTAACATCAATTTCTCCAAGGTAGTTCGTGATTCTCTTCCGAATCGACCCGCGGATGACCGTCGATGCCGCCGGATGCGCCGATGTCGATTGCGATGTTGTCCAGGAGTCTGGTGCTGCCCAGTTTGGCGGCCACCAACAGCCTGCCCGCCCCCTCGGCGGGCGCGGGGCCGAGCCAGGCGTCCCGCACCTCCAGGTAGTCCACTTCGATCGCAGGCACCTCGTCGAGCACGGCGCGGGCAGTCTCGAGGGCCTCCGCCGTGCCGCGCGCTGCGGCGTACATGCCGGCCAGCAGCGCAGCCGAGAGCGCGCCGGCCTGCTCCCGTTCCGCTTCGTCGAGGTAGCGATTCCGCGATGACAATGCCAACCCGTCAGGTTCGCGCACGATCGGCACCCCGATGATCCGCGTGTCCAAGTTCAGGTCGTCCACCATCTGGCGGACGAGCACCAACTGCTGATAATCCTTCTCGCCGAAGAATGCGCGGTCCGGGCGGACGATTTGGAACAGCTTCAGCACCACGGTGAGCATTCCGGCGAAATGAGTTGGACGAGAATGGCCTTCGAGTTCAGCTCCGAGCGGCCCGGGCAGGACGGTCGTGCGTGGCCCTTCGGGGTACATGTCGGAGGCGGTGGGGGTGAACGCCACCTCGACGCCCTCTGAGCGCAGCACCGCGAGGTCGCCCTCGAGCGGACGGGGATAGGCGTCGAGGTCCTCTCCCGCACCGAACTGCAGTGGGTTCACGAAAATCGAAACCACCACCACCGCGCCCTGAACCCGCTTGGCCGCCTTGACAAGTGCGAGATGACCGTCGTGCAGGGCGCCCATGGTCGGCACCAGCATCACCCGACGACCGGATGTCCGCAGTGCCCGCGACACGTCCGACACGTCGCGCGGACTGCGATAGACGTTCAGTTCCCCTGGCGAGAACTTCGGCGGCTTGCGCTCGCTCACGGACGTCCCCCTCGAGGGAGGACGGGCCTGCCAACGCGGCGAATACGTCTTCGGGGGCGTGGGCCCGCTGCGCGGTGCGCAGTGAATTCCCTCGATACGCCTCGGCCAGTTCGGGAGCGACTTCGGCAAGGGCCTCCAAATGTCGGGCGACGGCGGCGGCGTCACCGCGCGCGACCGGACCCGTGAGCGCTCCCTGTCCGCGTTGGAGCGCGTTCTCCAGCGACGCGCGGGCCAGCGGGGCGATGACCCGCTCCGCGAGGCCGCCGGGCGCGTCCACGACCAGTTCCTGGCCGAGCAGTTCTTGCCCTGTCAGCGCCGCTCGCAACGCCTCGACGGCGTCCAGCAGGACGGTGATCACGTGGTTGCCAGCGTGCGCCAGCGCCGCGTGATAGAGCGAACGCGCGTCCTCCCGCACCCGGAAGGGCTCACCACCGATCTCCAACACCAACGACTGGGCGACGGCGTATCCGACCTCGTCCGCCGCGGTGATGCCGAAGCAGGCTTCGGTAAGCCGGACGATGTCCTCGTCGGATCCGGTGAACGTCATCGCGGGGTGAATGGCCAGCGGAATGCAACCATGCTCGGTGAGCGGTGCGAGTAGCGCGATCCCGTTGGCTCCCGACGTGTGCACGACGATGGTGCCCGGCCGGACGGCGCCGGTGGTGGCCAGGCCCGACACCAATCCCGCGAGTTCGGCATCGGGCACGGCCAGCAGCAACAACTCGGCCCGCGCGGCGACGTCCGGCACGGGCAGCACGGGCGTGTCGGGTAACCGCTGCTGCGCACGTTGCCGGGATGCGTGGGAGATGGCGCTGCATGCCACGACGACGTGTTCGGCGCGTTCGAGTGCGACACCCAGTGCCGTACCTACCCGACCTGCGGAGATGATTCCAATACCGAGCCTGGCCGGACGCAGTCCGTTGGGGGTCCCCATGCTGACGACCTCGCTGACGTCATGAGTTTGTTCGTTCCAGTCCCATTCGCGGGTACCGGACGGTCGCCATGAGACTAGCTCAATCCTCGCGCCGTCGGCGACGGCTCCCTCCCGTGGAGCTGACCTGCAAACGCGCCAGGAGTTCGGACACTGGCTGACCGCCGGCGTGCTGGCCAGTGCCGGTTTCCGAGTCGCTCCGCTCAGGCTCGTCTCCTCCGGTGTGGGGCGCGCCCTGCATCTCCGCGGGTGAAGGTGGTGGCCCAGACGGCTGAGGCGGGGTGGCCAGGGCGGGCGCGGGCGGGGCTGGATCGTCCGTCATGCCGGTCGAGTGCCTGGCCTGCCGTAACTGTGCTTCGCCGTTGGAGTCGGACGTGGCGTGCCGGGCGCGGCGCGACTCGGAGGTCGGAGGCGCCATGGCCGGGGACGTGAGGTGCGGTTCGGCCGGCGCCGGGGCCGGGGTGGTCAAGTTCTCAACCTGCGGGGACGTCCAGTTGCTTCCGGGTTCCCCGGCTGGGATGAACTGTCCTTCGGCAGGCACGGGCTGCCAGTCCGGCACATCCGGAGGCCGTCTGCCGTCGCGTTCCGTACTCTGCCACGCTGGCATCGGAATCGGCGCCGATGGAGCGGGAACCGGCGGCTGCTCAGGCGGCGGCCACGGCGACTGCACCTCGGGTTCGGGCACTGCACTTTGCCGCGGAGTTGGCGACATCGTGGGGGCCCAGGTCGTTTCGGCCGGCTCGCGTTCCGACGGTCTGCGGTGCACGCCACCCGGCACGGGCGTGGGAACCCATTCGCGCTCGGGCGGATGCGGCTCCTCGGGCACGTCGATGATCGGACTCTCGTCGGTGACGGGGTCGAGGTCCTCGGCATCCTCGGTGTCGATCCTGCTGCTGATCACCCTGCCGAACGTGTGAACCGCAGTGCGCTCGGTCTCCAGCGCGGGCCGCTGCTGCAGATCGGTGTCGAACAGAACTTCGAGGTTGGCCCGCAGCGCGGCCAACTCAGCCCGCAGACTCGCGACCTCGTCGGACGCCTGGGCCCGCAACTCCGACGTCAACTCGCGGCGAAGTTGGGACTCCACGGACAACTCGTACTCACGCCGAGCCAGGATCTCTCGATCGAGCTGGAGGTCGTAGACGAGCTTGAGGTCGCGCGCCCGGGCCTGATCGATGTCGGCCTGCCGTCGGTAGATGAACGAGATGAACGCCGCAATGATCGCGGCCCACAACGCGACGATGACGGCAAGCTTGAGCAGTTCGACCTTGTTGGTGAACACCAGGACGGAGCTCGCGACGATCGCCAGCACCAGCAACGCCGTTGATAACGGCCATCCCGGCCTGCGGTTACTGCGCCTCTGGCGCACCCCGCGGGTCGGTTCGGTCATGGGCTGACTGTACCTGTCACAGGTCACCGAGCGTGTCGACCCGTTCGGCGATTCGGCAGGTCAGGTAACGCATTGGCTACTCCGGCACACCGTCGGGATGGTCCGGCGGCTCCTCCGGCGATTTGCAGCAATGTTGAAGCCACAGAGCCGCTATCACCAACGCCAGTGCGCTGACTGCGGCCACCACCGCGCCCGGAGTGTCCTCACTCGCGACGCGCAGCGCGCCGCGCCGCGGCAGCAGGAACACGAGCACGCCGACCCACCAACCGAGCACGACCGCCCCCACCCAGGCCGACGCCTTCGCCACCATCACCGAGCGAGCGACCGACAGCGGGTGAAGCCAGCCCCGGGCCGCCCCGATCTCCCCATCGTTGATCTTCGACCGAACGTAGAAAGCCCACCCGAACTCCACGGCAGCCACGGCGAGCAGCGAGATGCCAGTCCAGATCGTGATCGGCGGAAACCACTTGTAGAGCCCGACCACCAGGACGTAGCCCCCGACCGCCACCACGACGGTCGCAGCGATGAGATCTCGCTTGCGTGTCGGTCCCATCAGGTGACCAAGGCCAGGTCGGTGGGCCGCACGCCGTCCCGCTCACCGGGATCGAGTTCAGCCAGCAGCGCCGATACGGTGCGGAGTTCACCTCCGACCGTCAAGGACGCGGCCGGCTCAACCACCAACCACGGGATCAAGACGAACGCACGCTGGTGCGCACGGGGGTGCGGCAACGTCAACTCGTCGTCGTGGCTCACGACTTCGACGGCGCCAACCCGACACGAGATTACGTCGACGTCGAGCGTCCTTGGCCCCCAGTGCTTTTCGCGTACCCGGTCAGCTGCGCGTTCGAGCTCCTGGCCACGGTGCAGCCAGCCGTGCTCGTCGAGCTCAGGATCCTCGGCCAGCAGCACCGCGTTGAGGAACGGACTCTGCTCGACGCCGCCCCACGGGTCCGTCTCGTAGACGGGCGACACCGCGCGCACCGCCGCGCCTAGGCCGTCGACCACCGATTGCAGATGCGCGAGGCGGTCACCCATGTTGGACCCGACCGACAGCACCACCGAAGTCACGACGCGCCGCGCCCGCCGCGCCGGGACCGGCGGGCCACCACCGCAACATCGTTGAACGTCAACGGAATCGGCGCGTCGGGTTTGTGGAGCACCACTTCGACGGCATGCACCCGTTGGTCGGTCATCACATCGTCGGCGATTTCGGCGGCCACTGTCTCGATGAGGTTGCGCGGCGGTCCCGAGATTACGTCGGCCGCCCCTTGCGCCAGCGCACCGTAGTCGAGCGTGTCGGCGAGGTCGTCACTGGCCGCCGCAGCCGCCAGATCGATCCACACCGTGACGTCCACGACGAAGTCCTGACCGTCCGTGCGCTCGTGCTCGAACACCCCGTGGTGGCCACGAACGGTCAAGCCGCGCAGTTCGATTCGGTCAGCCACGGGTTTCTTCTCCCGAGTCGCGTCGCTGCAGCCCGCCGAAACCCAGCGCCTCCACCACCTTCAGCGCATCGACCGACGCACGCACGTCGTGCACCCGCACGCCCCACACGCCGAGCTGCGCGGCGAGGGCCGATATCACTGCAGTGGCCGTCTCCCGGCCGCTCGGTGGCCGAAGCGAACCGTCGGAATCGGCGAGCAGGGCACCGAGGAACCGCTTGCGCGACGCGCCGACGAGCACCGGGATACCCGTGGCGACGAACTCGGGCAGGGCGTGCAACAGCGCCCAGTTGTGTGCGGCGGACTTCGCGAAGCCGAGCCCGGGATCGATGACGAGCATGGCCGGATCGACGCCCGCATCCACAGCTGCGTCGACGCTCGCCAGCAGTTCGGCCCGCACGTCGGCGACCACGTCGGCGTACGCGGGAACGTCATGGGGACGGTCCGCGCCTACCGAGCGCCAGTGCATCAACACCCATGGCACGCCCGCATCGGCCACCACGCGTGCCATGTCCGGATCGGCCCGGCCGCCCGACACGTCGTTGACGATCCGGGCGCCCTCCTCCAGTGCCGCGTGGGCGACCCGGGCGTGCATCGTGTCGATACTGACCACGAGACCTTGTCCGGCAAGGGCTTTGACGACGGGTTGGACACGGATGGTCTCGACGTCCGCGTCGACGCGGGTGGCGCCGGGACGAGTCGATTCGCCGCCGACGTCAATGATGTCGGCACCTTCGGCCGCCAAGGCCAGCCCGTGTTCGACGGCCCGATCGGGGTCGAGGAACAATCCCCCGTCGGAGAAGGAGTCGTCGGTGACGTTGACGACTCCCATCACCTGAGTGCGCGTCTCGTGAGGAGCCATCCGGCTGGGTGGGCTCACTTCCGCAGAATCAGATCCAGCGCCTCGGACCGCGATGCGTTGTCCGTCTTGAATTGTCCGCGCACGGCCGAGGTGGTGGTGGTGGCTCCCGGTTTGCGGATGCCCCGCATCGCCATGCAGAGGTGTTCGGCCTCGACGACCACGATTGCTCCGCGCGGATCGAGCTTGCGCATGAGCGCGTCCGCGATCTGTGCGGTGAGGCGCTCCTGGACCTGCGGGCGCTTGGCGTACAGGTCCACCACTCTGGCCAATTTCGACAGGCCCGTTACCCGGCCGTCCACCCCGGGGATGTAGCCCACATGCGCGACGCCGTGGAACGCCACCAGGTGATGCTCGCACGTCGAGTACATCGGAATGTCCTTGACCAGGATCATTTCGTCGTGTTGCTCGTCGAACGTGGTGTTGAGCACGTCGTCGGGATTGGCATAGAGCCCCGCGAACATCTCCCGGTACGCCCGTGCCACGCGCGCCGGCGTTTCCAACAGACCGTGCCGCTCCGGGTCCTCCCCGACGGCGAGCAGCAACTCGCGGACCGCGGCTTCAGCCCGAGATTGGTCGAATACAGCAGCGGTGAACGTGGCGGAATCGAGCTGCCGCGTCATCTATGGGAACTCCATTCTGGTCAGCCAGGAGGTTGCGTGTTGGGCCGGTCATCGTGGCCCTGTTCGTCGTGCGGGGTCGGTGCCGGTGCACCGCCCTGCGGGACGGGCGCCCCAGGCTGAGGATAGGACTGGTACGGCGGGTAGTGACCGGGCGGCGAGGGCGGAGCCCAGCCGTGCGGCGGATACCCATCACCCTGCGGATACTGGCCGTAGTAGCCCTGTTGCGGGGGCGGGTACTGGCCGGGCTGCTGGGGCGGCCAGCCGGGGGCGTGCCAGCCGGCGGGGGCACCGTAGTCAGGTTGCATCGGGCCGTTGGTGGGCGCTCCGTTATCGGGGGCGCCCACCTTCCCGTTGACGGGCGCGCCGTTGGCGGACCCGTTCGTGCCGTTCTTCTGCGCCTCTGCCTGCGCGGCCTTGCTGGCCTCGGCGATGGCGACCTTGAAGGCAGGCTCCGGTGCGGGCGGTGGCCACGGTTCACCACGCTCGATGGCGAGTTCGCCGGGGGTCTTGATCGGCGGTTTGTCGGACGGCACCCGGCCACCGAAGTCGTCGAACACCGTCAGGCGAGGACGCTTCTTCACGGCGCTGAAGATGGCCTCGAGTTCGACGCGGTGCAGGGTTTCCTTCTCCAGCAACTCGCCGGCGAGCGTGTCGAGCACGTCGCGGTACTCAGTCAGCACCTCCCACGCCTCGGTGTGCGCGGCCTCGATCAGCTTGCGCACCTCGTCGTCGATGGCCTGCGCCACTTCGTGCGAGTAATCGGCTTGCGTGCCCATGGTCCGGCCGAGGAATGGGTCACCGTGCTCGGTGCCATACCGCACGGCGCCGAGCTTGGAACTCATGCCGTATTCGGTCACCATCGCGCGCGCGATCTTGGTGGCCTGCTCGATGTCGGAGACGGCGCCTGTGGTGGGCTCACGGAAGACGAGCTCCTCGGCGGCCCGCCCGCCCATGGCGAACACCAGTCGCGCGATCATCTCCGAGCGGGTCATCAGGCCCTTGTCGTCCTCGGGAACGGCGACGGCGTGGCCTCCCGTGCGGCCCCGCGCCAGGATGGTCACCTTGTAGATGGGTTCGATGTCGGGCATCGCCCACGCCGCCAGGGTGTGTCCACCTTCGTGGTACGCGGTGATCTTCTTCTCCAGCTCGCTGATGATGCGGCCCTTGCGGCGCGGTCCGCCGACGACTCTGTCGACCGCCTCCTCGAGCGCAGCCCCGGTGATCACGGTCCCGTTCTCGCGGGCGGTGAGCAAGGCGGCCTCGTTGATGACGTTGGCCAGGTCGGCACCGGACATGCCGACGGTTCGCTTGGCCAACCCGTCGAGGTCGGCGTCGGGCGCGATGGGCTTGCCCTGCGAGTGCACGCGCAGCACTGCGCGTCGGCCCGCGATGTCGGGGTTGGACACCGGAATCTGCCGGTCGAACCGGCCAGGCCGCAGCAGGGCAGGGTCCAGGATGTCGGGCCGGTTGGTAGCCGCTATGAGGATGACGCCCTGGCGGTCGCCGAATCCGTCCATCTCGACCAGCAACTGGTTCAGGGTCTGTTCGCGCTCGTCGTGACCGCCGCCCAGACCGGCACCGCGCTGGCGGCCGACGGCGTCGATCTCGTCGACGAAGATGATGCAGGGGCTGTTCTGCTTGGCTTGCTCGAACATGTCCCGGACTCGCGACGCACCCACGCCGACGAACATCTCGACGAAGTCCGAGCCTGAAATCGTGAAGAACGGAACTCCGGCCTCTCCTGCCACGGCGCGCGCCAGCAGGGTCTTGCCCGTGCCGGGCGGTCCGTAGAGCAACACGCCCTTCGGAATCTTGGCGCCCAGCGCCTGGTACCGCGTGGGGTTCTGCAGGAAGTCCTTGATCTCGTAGAGCTCCTCGACCGCCTCGTCGACGCCTGCGACGTCGGCGAACGTGGTCTTGGGTAGGTCCTTGTTCAGCTGCTTGGCCTTCGACTTTCCGAAGCCGAAGCCCATGCGGCCGCCGGTCTGCATGCGAGAGAACACCACGAACAACCCGACGAGCAGGAGCAGCGGCAGCATGTAGATGACCAGCGACCCGATGACACTGCCCTGGCTGACGACGGTGTTGGTCTTGGCATTCTTGGCGCTCAACGCGTCGAACAGCTGTACCCCGTAACCCGTCGGGTACTTGGTGATGATCTTGTCGCTGTTCTCGGTGTCGCCGTTGCCGTTCTTGAGGTCGAGGCGGACCTGCTGTTCGCGGTCGTCGATCTGTGCACTCGTGACGTTGTCAGAGCTGATCTGCGCCATCGCGACGGATGTGTCGACGGGCTTGTATCCGCGGGTGTCGTCGCTGAAATAGAAGAAGGACCAACCCAGCAGCAACACGACGGCGATCGCGGTGAGGGTGCGGACGACGTTCTTTCGGTTCATTCGAGCATTGGCCTCGTCGGCCAGCTCCTTCCAATACGGCTTTTGGTTAGTTCAGGCTACCGCTAGACCAACGTCCGATTGTTCCCGACGGCTTGCCGGACGGAACCAACAGGCTGGGTCTACGGTGCGTTCGCCGAGCGTGCGGCCATGGCGGGATCATCGAGAGGGATCTCCCGCCTTGAGAGCATGTTCAACGGAGCCGGGCCGACGCCCTGTGCTTGGCTGAGCCCGTGCGCACACCGGCCGAACGGTTCGTCGACACCAACGGCGTGCGGCTGCGGGTTACCGAGGCCGGTGAGCGCGGCGCGCCCGTCGTGGTACTCGCGCACGGCTTCCCCGAACTCGCGTACTCCTGGCGCCACCAGATTCCGGCGCTGGCCGATGCGGGCTACCACGTGCTCGCCCCCGATCAACGCGGGTACGGCGGTTCATCGAAGCCCGACGCGGTCGACGCCTACACGGTGGTCGACCTGTCGGCCGACGTCGTCGGTCTGCTCGACGACGTCGGCGCCGAGCAGGCGGTGATCGTGGGTCACGACTTCGGCGGCGTCGTGGCTTGGGGCGCGCCGCTGCTACATCCCGACCGCTTCGCGGGGGTCGTCGGCATCAGCTTTCCGCCGGTGCCGCGGCCGCGCATTCCAACCACCCAGGCGTTCCGGCGGGTGTTCGGGGACAACTTCTTCTACATCCTCTACTTCCAGGAGCCTGGGCCCGCCGACGCCGAACTCGCACGCGATCCGGCGACGACGATGCGACGGATGATGGCGCCGCCGACACCCGACGGCGGTGCCGCAGCGATGCGGATGCTCGCGCCGGGGCCCGAGGGCTTCATCGCCAGGATGCCCGAACCAGGGCGCATCCCGCCGTGGCTCGAGCAGGACGAATTCGACCACTACGTCACGGAATTCACCAACAACGGCTTCACCGGTCCGCTGAACTGGTATCGATGCTTCGATCGCAACTGGGAGCTGACGGCCAATCCCCCGGCGTCGTCGATCACCGCGCCTGCGCTGTTCCTCGGGGGTTCCGCGGACCCAACGCTCGCGTACACGCCGCGCGACCGAGTCCGCGACGTCGTCGCCGGTGATTACCGTGAGGTGATGATCGACGGCGGCCACTGGCTGCTGGAGGAACGTCCGAATGAGGTCAACGACGCCCTGCTGGACTTCCTCGACGAACTGGAGTTGCAATGACGCGACCGCTGAACTTCGGTGTTTTCATCACACCGTTTCACCCCGTGGGCCAATCCCCCACCACCGCACTGGAATACGACCTCGAGCGCACGGTCGCGCTGGACCGGCTCGGGTTCGACGAAGCCTGGTTCGGAGAGCACCATTCCGGTGGCTACGAACTGATCGCCTGCCCGGAGGTGTTCATCGCCGCGGCCGCCGAACGGACCAGGCACATCAGGTTCGGCACCGGCGTGGTTTCGTTGCCCTATCACCACCCGCTGATGGTGGCCGACCGCTGGGTGCTGCTCGACCACCTCACCCGCGGCCGAGTGATGTTCGGAACCGGTCCTGGCGCACTACCGTCCGACGCCTACATGATGGGCATCGACCCGGTCGACCAACGACCAATGATGCAGGAATCCCTCGAGGCCATCCTGGCGCTGTTTCGCGCCGCGCCCCATGAGCGCATCGACCGCAAGACGGACTGGTTCACCCTTCGGGACGCCGCGCTGCACATCCGCCCATACACGTGGCCGTATCCCGAAATATCCACGGCGGCAATGATTTCCCCGTCTGGACCCAGACTCGCCGGCCAGCTCGGCACATCGTTGCTTTCGCTGTCGATGTCGGTCCCCGGCGGCGTCGCCGCGCTGGAGACGACGTGGGACATCGTGCGCGACCAGGCCGCCAAGTCCGACCGCCCGGCGCCCGACCGGGCCGGCTGGCGAGTACTGGGCATCGTCCACCTGGCCGACACCCGCGAACAGGCGATCGACGACTGCACATACGGGCTGGCCGACTTCGCCACCTACTTCGGCGCCGCCGGGTTCGTCCCGCTGGGCAACGCCGTCGAAGGCACGCAGTCGCCACGCGAATTCGTCGAGGACTATGCCGGACAAGGCAATTGCTGTATTGGCACCCCCGACGACGCGATCGCCTACATCGAGGACCTGCTCGACCGCTCCGGCGGCTTCGGCACCTTCCTGATGCTGGGACACGACTGGGCGCCCCCGCAGGCCACGTTTCACTCGTACGAGCTGTTCGCCCGAGAGGTGATGCCGTACTTCAGGCACCAGCTGACTGCACCGCGGGCCTCACATGACTGGGCCAGGGGCATCCGGGACCAACTCTTCGGCCGTGCCGGCCAGGCGATCGTCAACGCCATCACCGAGCACACCGCCGAACAGCAGACCAAACCGACCCCAGGCGCGGATCTGTAGGGTGCCTGTATGTCGATCAGCGCGTGGGCGAAGATGCCGACCCGACTTCTCGTCCTCGCCGCGGCGGGGTTCGTCGCCGCCGGTCTTGCGGCGTGCGACTCGACGCCCGCGGGGCCGGTGGCCAGTGCCGACGGACCGGTGGCCAGACAGGTCACCGTCGTGGGGTCCGGCAAGGTGCAGGGCACACCCGACACGGTCACCGTCGACGCGTCGATCGAGTCGATCGCGGCCGACGCCACCTCGGCGCTGAACCAGACCAACGAACGCATGTCCGCGGTGATCGATGCCGTGGTGCAGCAGGGCGTCGACCGCAAGGACGTCAGCACCACCCAGGTCAACCTGCAGCCGCAGTACGGCGACAACTCCGTCATCACCGGATATCGGGCGAGCAACTCGATCGCGGTCAAGATCCGCAAGTTCGACGCCGCTTCGCCGACGATCTCGACGATTCAGACCGCCGGGGGCAACGCCACCCGGATCAACTCGGTGAGTTTCTCGATCGAGGACGACTCGCAGCTGGTGAAGGACGCCCGCACACGGGCGTTCAACGACGCCAAGGACCGTGCCGAGCAGTACGCCGAGTTGTCCGGCATGGATCTGGGCAAGGTCATCTCCATCTCGGAGGCCGGGGCCACCGTGCCGCCGCCCTCGCCGATGCCGCGCTACGACGCCATGGCCGAGGCGGCGGTGCCCTTGGAGCCGGGTCAGCAGACGGTCGGGTTCTCTGTGACGGTGGTGTGGGAGCTCAGCTGACCGCGGGGCGGTCAGTCGAGTGCTGAATCGGGTTCAGGCGGGCGCACTCTCGCGAGATTGAAGCCAGCCAACGATCGAGTAGCGACTTCCCTGGTTTCAGCCTCGCGACCTTGACGTCGCAGCACCGGGTTCAGACCGGCGCGATCTGTACCGGAATCCCGTTGAGCACCGCGGTCCCGGACAGCGGGTCCAGCGACGCCCCGTCGTTGAGCTGGTTGACGTTCACTCCGGGCGCTCCGGCCGCTACGGCTTGTTTGGTGCCGCCGCGGTCGTGACCCCACCCGTGCGGTAGGGAGACGACGCCTCGCCTGATGGCATCGGTGAGTTCGACGGGCGCCTCGAGTTCACCGCCCGGGCCCTTGATGCGTGCTCGATCGGTGACCCCGAGTTCGGCAGCGTCGGCGGGGTGGATCCGCAGGGTGCACCGGTTCGAGCCGCCCGCCAACGCGGGCACGTTGTGCATCCAGCTGTTGTTCGACCGCAGATGACGGCGGCCGATGAGCACGAATCCGTCGACACCGCGGGTCAGGGACGCGCTCAACCGCGCGACGTCGGCGACCAGTGGCGCCGGCGCGAGCTCCACCTTGCCCGACGGGGTCTTCAACACCTCGGTCAAACGCGGCTGTAGTGCACCGAAGTCGATGCCGTGCGGAGCGTCCTTGAGCCGCTCGAGGGTGAGCCCACCTGGAGTGGCACCGAACGCGTCTCCGTACGGCCCGAGCCGCAGCATCATGTCGAGCCGCCGTTCGTACCCGCGGCCCGGCGGGAGCATCGCGGTCATCGCGTCGGGATCACGCCCCGCCACCGGTGAGTCGGGATCGGCGGTCTCCTTCGTCAGCGTCGCCGCGATGACCTGTTCGTCGACGAGAGCGGGATCGGCGAACGGACCCAACCCGTAGAGGATCAGGGCGAGCCGCGACAGGATCTCCGGTTCATCGGGTCGGCCCGGCGGGAGCGGGACCGCCGGCGGCGAATACCGCGCGTTGTTCCGCACCGGGGTACCGCTGAGAGCGACGTCGAAGTGGGCGCTGCGCGACGGCGGTGGCGGCGGCAGGATGACGTCGGCGTGGCAGGTCGTCTCGTTGAGATACGGGTCCACGCTCAGCATGAAGCCGACCCCTTCGAGCGCCCGGCTCAACCGATCCCCGTCAGGGGCCGAGAGCACCGGGTTGCCCGCGATGGTGATGACCGCCTTGGCCTGTCCCTCGCCGGGCGTCTCTAGTTCCTCCGACAGCGCGGCGGCGGGTAGTTCGGACAGCACCTCGGGATGCCCGGACACGCGGCTGTGCCACCGGCCGGTGCGGAACCCGCGGCCGGGCTTCGGCGGACGCGGGGCCTGCGCGATGGGTGACTGAGGGAACATCGCTCCCCCGGGTCGGTCCAGGTTCCCGGTGAGCACGTTGATCACGTCGACGAGCCAACTTCCGACGGACCCGAATTCGACCGTGGACGTGCCGATTCGGCCGTAGACCGCCGCGGCGGACGCGGCCGCGAGTTCCCGGGCAAGGTCACGGATGGCCTCGGCGGGCACGCCGCAGTGTTCGGCGACGGCCTCGGGTGCGAACCCGTCCGCCAGTGCCCGCACGTCGTCGACGCCGACGACGTGCGCGGCCAACCCGTTCAGGTCATCGGCCACCAGACCTTCGTCGAACAGCGTGTGCACGACCGCGAACAGCAGCGCGGCATCCGTTCCGGGCCGGGGCGCCAGGTGGCGATCGGCGAGTTCGGCCGTCCGGGTGCGGGCCGGGTCGATGACCACCAGGCGTCCGCCGCGCTTGCGCAGCGCTTTGAGCTTGCCGCCGAAGTCCGCGACGGTCGCGAGACTTCCGTTGGACACCAACGGGTTCGCGCCGATGACGACGAGGAGGTCGGTGCGGTCGATGTCTGGCACGGTGAATGCGACCGGGTTGCCGAACATCAGCCCGAGCGCGACGTGCTTCGGCATCTGATCGAGGGTGCTCGCCGAGAAGGTCTGGTGCGTGCCGAGACCCTTGATGATGAGCGGTAGGTAGAGGCCGCCGGCGATGGTGTGCGCGTTCGGGTTGCCGATGTAGACCGCGACCGACTGCCCGCCGTGGTCGCGCAGTACTGCGCCCAGCCCGTCCGCGGCGGCCTGGAATGCCTCGTCCCAACTCACCTCGACCAGTTCGCCGTCGCGCCGAACTAGCGGTCCGGTCAGCCGATCGGGATCGCCGTCGAGTTCGCCGAAGCTGGCGCCCTTGGGGCAGATGAAACCCGAGCTGAAGACGTCGTCGCGGTCGCCACGGGCGGAGGTGACCTTGCCTGCCTCGATGGTGAGCGTCAGGCCGCACGTGGCCTCGCAGAACGGGCAGATGCGCAGCGCCGTCCGGGTATCGGCGGTTTCGGTGTCGGTCACGTCGCACGCTCCCCTTCGGGGTCCTGGCGCGCTCGATGTTCCTCGCGCAAGCGCTCGATCTCTCAATGTTCCTCGCGCAAGCGCTCGTCTGGGCCGATGTTCCTCGCGCAAGCGCTCGTCTCCAATGTTCCTCGCGCAAGCGCTCGTCAGCCGTTCTCGTACACCTTCGGGTCGAGGGTGCCGATGTACGGCAGGTCGCGGTAGCGCTCGGCGTAGTCCAGGCCGTATCCGACGACGAACTCGTTGGGGATGTCGTACCCGATGTAGGCGATGTCGACGTCGGCGCGCATCGCGTCGGGTTTGCGCAGCAGCGTGCACACCCGCAGCGACCGCGGATGCCGCGTGGCGAGGTTGCGTAGCAGCCAGGACAGCGTGAGCCCAGAGTCGACGATGTCCTCGACGATCAGCACGTCGCGGTCGTTGATGTCACGGTCGAGGTCCTTGAGGATGCGCACGACGCCCGAAGATGACGTCGACGACCCGTAGGAACTCACCGCCATGAACTCCAGCTGGGTGGGCAGCGGGATGGCGCGGGCCAGGTCGGTGACGAACATGACGGCGCCCTTGAGCACGGTCACCAGGAGCAGATCCTGGTCGCCGACGACGTCGCGATAGTCGTCGCCGACCAGCACGCCGAGCTCAGCGACACGAGCCTGCACCTGGTCCTCGGAGAGCAGCACCGATTTGATGTCGCCGGGGTACAGCTCGGCGGCGGAATGCGCAGGCACGGCATCAGCGTGCCACGTTCACGGCGACTCGACCAATGCGAGGCCCACTACACCGGTTCGCGCGTCAGCACGAGCCTGCCGTCGCGGCGTCCTGCGAACAAGCGTTGCTCACGCAACGGGGATCCGACGGCGACCCCGCCCTGCCCGCGCCAGTCGGTGATCAGCGCGTCGACGGCCCTGATCTGTTTGTCGGTCAACCCGGCTGCGCCGCCGCCCAGCAGCCAGCCGCGGATGATTCTTCGTCGGACGGCGGCCGGCAGCGAAACTAGCGCGGCGGCGTCCAGATTGCCGCCGGAGCCTAGCGCGCCCAGCGCTTGTGCGGCCTGATCGTCGAGGGTGTCGGTGTCCTCGCGCAAGGCCGCGGCGGTGCGCGCGAGCGCCTCGGCGACACCTCCCCCGAGTACGTCCTCGAGCAGCGGCAGCACTTCGCGACGCAGACGCACCCGGGTGAAGCGAGGGTCGGCGTTGTGCGGGTCGTGCCAAGGCGTCAGACCGAGCTCCGCGCAGCCCGCATGGGTGACCGCCCTGCGAACGCCGAGCAGCGGCCGGCCCCACGGCGGATCGTATGCGCGCATGCCTGCGATCGAACGGGCACCCGAGCCCCGGCCGAGGCCGAGCAACACCGTCTCGGCCTGGTCGTCCAAGGTGTGCGCGAGCAGCACCGGCGCACCGACGCGCGCGACGTCCAACGCCGCGTAGCGGGCGCTACGGGCCGCCGCCTCGGGGCCGCCATCGGAGCCCACTTCGACGCAAAGCACTTGGGCGTCAACACATCCGACGTCCAGCGCCTGCTGGCGGGCGTGCGCCGCGACGCGTCCCGAATCGGTCTGCAGACGGTGGTCGACGATCAGCGCGGTCGTGGGGCGTTCGCCGGCGGCGACGGCGGTGAGTGCGAGCGAGTCCGCGCCGCCGGACAGCGCGACGCACCAGCGGTCCTCGCCGGGCAGGTGGGTGCGGGCGAAGTCGGCGACCGCCTTGCGCAGCGTCGCTACAGAACCCGGTCGATCCATCGCTGAGGCTCATCGACTTCCGTTGGCAGTGGCAGGGTTTCGGGACCGGACCACACGGTGTTGAACCTCGCCATGCCGACCTTCGTGACCACGTGGTCGACGAACGCCTTGCCGCGCGTGTACTGGCTGAGCTTGGCGTCGAACCCCAGCAGCGCACGGATGACGCGCTGCAGCGGCGGTTGCTTGCGTTGGCGCCGTTCGTTGAACCGGCGCCTGATCGTCGCCACCGATGGCACCACTGCAGGACCGACCGCGTCCATGACGTGATCGGCGTGGCCCTCCAGCAGCGTGCCGAGCACCAGCAGTTGGTCGAGTGCCTTGCGCTGCGGCTCGTCCTGAATCGCCCGCATGAAGCCGAGCACACCCCCCGAGTTCGGTTCGGCGGCAACACCGTTGCGCCGGTTGCGGACGAACTCACCGAGGCGCGCCATCATTGCGGCGACGTCCTGGTCGGCGTCGTCGGTGATGACGGCCAGCGCACGCGACATGTGGTCTGCAAGCCAGGGGTTCGCACGGAACTGGACGCGGTGGGTGACTTCGTGCAGGCACACCCAGAGTCGGAAATCGGCTGGCGCCACCCGCAATTGCCGCTCGACCGCAATGACGTTCGGGTACACCAGCAGCAGTTCGCCGCCGTTGGTGGCGAACGGGTCGTACTGGCCGAGGATGCCCGACGAGACGAAGGCCAGCACCGCGCCGGTCTGGGCACCGGTGATCCGGCCGGTGAGCACGCCGCTCGACTGCCCGGTAGCGCCTCCCGTCATGATGCGCATGGATTCGGTTGCGGCACGGACCCATTCGGAGCGGTCCACGATGTGGGCCTCCGCGACGGGGGCACCCTCGTTGAGCAACGTCACGTCGCGGACGGGAAGCTCGGCGCTGCGTGCGGACTCCGCGAGCTGCTCGATGGCCTGCCTGCGGGTGTACTCCGTGACGGGGGGTGCCGGGCGGACGAGTTTCGTGCCCACGGTCGCGGCGAACGTCCAGTCGACGGTGCGACCGACGGTCGGCGTCGAGGCGGCGGTCACGCGGCGCATCCGCACGAACGAAGGGTGGCGGCCAGCGCGTCGATCGCGGTGCGCCCCGTCGGGCCCGCGTTGTTCGAGATCAGCGAGAACGTCAGCACTCGGTCGCTGGCGTCGGTGACGATGCCGGCCAGGGCGTTGGTCCCGGTCAACGAACCCGTCTTGGCGCGCAGAAAGCCGGCTGCCGCCTTGCCCGCCTCGGTGTCGAGGTAGCGGTTGGACAAGGTGCCGCTGCCTCCGGCGATCGGTAGCAGGTCGACCAGCGGGCGCAACTCGGGCGTCGCGTCGCCCGCGGCTACATTGACCACCTCGTCGAGCGTCAACGCGGTCAGCCGGTCGTCCACTGAGAGCCCGCTGGAGTCGCGCAGAAAAGCGCCCGTCGTGTCGACGCCGGCCTGGCGTAGCTGTCCGAGCACCGATTGCACCGCGCCGTCGAAACTCTGCGGGCGACCGAGCGCCGCGGCGACTTCGCGGCCGATCGACTCGGCCATCACGTTGTCGGAGTTGTTCATCATCTCGCGGAGCCGCGCCATCAGCGGCGGAGACTGCACTTCGGCGATCTGCTTGGCGGTGGCGGGCGTGGTGCGCAACATGGTGACGGTGGCTGGGTTCACGCCGAGGGCGGCGGCCAGCGCGCGGCCCGCGTCGAGTGCTGGGGTGGCGGACCGCTGCGACTCGACGCTGACTGGCTGGGTTCGCCCGCCGTCGAGCATGACCGACTCGATCGGGGCGATGTCGCCGTTCTGAATGTCGAGCGGATCCCACCCCGGCGCCATCGTCGGCCCGCTGTAGGTGCTGATGTCCACCTGGACCTTCGTGACGGCGACGCCCGCGTCGCGCACCTGTCGGACGAGATCGCTGATCCGGGCCGCGTCGCGGTACCAGGTCGGCGAGCCGGGCGCGGCGGCCGACAGCGTGGGATCCCCGCCGCCCTTGAGGATGACGAGTCCAGGGTTGTCCGGGTCGGTGAGCACCGTGGTGGCCAGCGTCGCGTCGCGGTCGATGGCAAGCAGCGCGGCGGCCGCGGTGAGCACCTTGTTGGTCGAAGCGGGCTGCATTGGCACTCCAGCGCCCTGCGCCCACAGCTGCGCGCCGGTGAGCGCATCGGTGACTCGTCCCGTCAGGATGCCGAGGTTCGGGTCGGCGACGAACGGGGCGAGGGTGGCGGCCAGCCGGTCCGGCGCGGGTTTTGGCGCGGAATCGGCGAGCGTGGTGACGCCTGGCTGCGGGGTGGCGAGTGGTGGCTGCGGTTTGATGGCCGCCGCAGTGCTGGTCGATGGGCCGCCGGACGTGACGAACGCGGCCACCGCGACCACCGCGCCGACGACGAGTAGCACCGCCACGCCGATCAACACATGGGTGGACCGGCGCCACCTCGTGGGCCGCATGACTCTCCTGGGATGTTCGGCGGATCGGGGCTGCCGAGCAGCCCGCGTATACCAGCCTATCGCTCGTCTATGGTTGACCCGCGTCGTCGTCCGACGACCCAGCACACACGTAAGGAGTCGCGGCGGTGGAGTTCGAGGTCGTCATCGAGATCCCGAAGGGTTCACGCAACAAGTACGAGGTGGACCACGAGTCGGGCAAGGTCAAGCTCGACCGCTACCTCTATACCCCCATGGGCTACCCGACCGACTACGGCTTCATCGAGAACACCCTCGGCGAGGACGGCGACCCGCTGGACGCCCTGGTGCTGCTGCCCGAATCGCTGTTCCCGGGGGCGGCGCTGGACGCCCGGCCGGTCGGGATGTTCCGAATGACCGACGAGGCGGGCGGCGACGACAAGGTGCTCTGCGTTCCCGCAGGCGACCCCCGCTGGGATCACGTCAACGACGTCGGCGACGTATCGGCGTTCGAACTCGACGCGATCAAGCACTTCTTCGTGCACTACAAGGACCTCGAGCCGGGCAAGTACGTGAAGGCTGCGGACTGGGTCGGACGCGAAGAGGCAGAAGCCGAGGTCAACCGGTCGATTGAAAGGTTCAAGTCGTCCGGGCATTGACGACGGCCTGGCCACTCCACCGCGCCCAACGTGCGGTGAGGGCGAGAATCGGGCCCGAGAATCGCCCTGATCGCACACTCGGCGCAGGGCTTTCGGCGGTCGGGGCATTGATTTAGCACCGCCGTAACACGTGGTAACGCGCTCGTGTCTTCGGCCTTCGATCATGGCTCCTGTGTTGATGCATCAAGGAATCGGCCTCGACGCCTTCAACGAGTTGCCGGAACGCAAGGCCATCCACGCGCTCTACGAGTGCTGCAACAGCTTCACGATGGCTCGCGACCTGGCCCGCGGGCGCGTGTACAACGACCACGACGCACTGTTTCGCCGGGCCGATGCGCAGCTGTTCTCGCTGTCCGAGCAGGCCGTCGACCAGATTCTCGACGCGTGTCCGCACATCGGCACACGACCGCGCAGCGCGAAGTCGCGGGCTGAACAGTGCTCGGTTTGGGACGACGACCCGGCGCTCATGGCAGGACTGAACGAGTCGGCGTTGCAGTATGCCGAGAAGTACGGTTTCGAGTTCGTGATGTACGTCGGAGGGCTGAGCGCCACGGACGTCCAGGCCGTGATCTCCAACCGGATGCACCACGACGCCGAGACCGAGCGCAAGGTGGTCCGAAACGAGCTCGCCAGGATCAACCGCACCAGGCTCGAGCGCATGCTGGGACCCGAAGGCGGCTACTACAACTGGTAAGGCCCGCCCACTCGCTTAGGCTCTTCTGAGTGAGCACCCCATCGGAACCGAACCGGGCGCATTCGCACTTCTTGTCGCTACCCGATCTCGCCGCCCGCCCGGCCGGAGGCGCCGTGTTGTGGGCCAACGACGATCTGTTCGCCGAGAAGGAGAACCTGATCAAGCCAGCGCCCGCCGAGTTCCGCCCCGCCACCTTCGGCCACAAGGGTCAGGTGTACGACGGCTGGGAGACTCGGCGTCGGCGGGGCGCGACGAGCGACTCCCACGATTCGGCGATCATCCGACTGGGCGTACCCGGCATCGTGCGGGGCGTCGTAGTCGACACCGCCTGGTTCACCGGAAACTACCCACCGCAGATCTCGGTCGAGGCCACCTACGTCGACGGTTATCCCTCGGCCGAGGAACTCGTCGACAAGGTCACCTGGACGACGATCGTCGAACGCAGCGCGGTCAACGGTGACACTCGAAACCCCTTCAAGGTCAACTCGTCCCAACGCTGGTCGCACGTGCGGTTGTCGATCTATCCCGACGGTGGGGTGGCCCGGTTCCGCGTGCACGGGGAGGGTCTGCTGGACCCGGACTTCGCCGAGGACATGACACTGGACCTCGCCGCGCTCGAGAATGGTGGCCGAATCACCGCGTGTTCCAACATGTTCTACGGTTCGCCCAACAATCTGTTGCTTCCCGGTACGGCCAGGACGATGGGCGAGGGCTGGGAGACGTCTCGTCGCCGCGATACGGGCAACGACTGGGTCCAGCTGCATCTGGCGGGACACGGGCTGCTCAATGCGGTCGAACTGGACACCTCGTATTTCGTCGGCAACGCGCCGGGGTCCGCGCGGCTTTCGGGCCGCGACGGCAGCGATCCGTCGGCCGATTGGTTCGAGATCCTGCCGACGACGGAACTACAGCCCGACACCCGACATCGGTTCCGGGTCCACGACGAGCGACCGATCACGCAGGCGCGGTTAAACATTCACCCCGACGGGGGAATGGCAAGGGTTCGGCTCTTCGGCAAGCTGACGGCGGAAGGGCTGCGCGACATCCGAGCAGTCCTGGGACGTCAGCGGCTGACGGTTAGTACTGCACCTGTTTGTGTCGTTTGCTGCGGCCATCACTCGCGATTCGCCACAGCAAACGAAACCAACGCAGACGCTCACGAGGCGACGCCCAGTTCGACAACGTCGCCGAAGCGCTCGGCCGAACCATCTACGACGCATTGTCCTGACTGTTGGTCACCAGGTCGGCGATGCGGCGTCCGATGGGAAGCGATGCCGTCGCGGCCGGTGACGGCGAGTTCAGCACGTGCACCATCCGCTCGGTCCGCTCGATGACGAAATCGTGCACCAGCGTGCCGTCCCGGCGCACGGCCTGCGCCCGAATGCCGGCTTCTCGCGGCAGCAGGTCGGCCTTGGTGAGCGCGGGTGCGTACTTGCGGCATTCACGCAGATAGCTGCTCTTGGACAACGAATTACGGATCTCGTGCAGGCCGGTCCGCACGTTCGCACGCGCGACGCGCCACAGCCCGGGGAAGCGCGCCATCCGGCCGACGTCGCGCACGTCGACGGAGTACTTCCGATAACCCTCGCGCGCCAATCCCAGTACGGCGCTGGGCCCTACCGTGATGTCGCCGTCGATGGTGGGGCTCAGGTGCACGCCCAGGAACGGTAGGTCCGGGTCCGGCACCGGATAGATGAGCCGGCGTACGAAACCCGCACGCGCCGAGGGCAGTTGGAAGTATTCACCGCGGAACGGGACGATCTGGACATCCGTACGCACCCCGGCGAGCTCGGCCATCCGGTCGGATTGCAGACCGGCACAGACCACCAGTGAGTCGCACCGAAGCGAGGACGACTCGGTGGAGACCGTCACCCCCGCCGCAGCCTCGACGATGCCGAGCACCCGCGACCCGGTCCGCACCTCTCCTCCAGCGGCCGTGACGAGCTCGGCGAGCTTGCGTGTCACCAGGCGGTAGTCGACGATCCCCGTCGCAGGAAGGTGCAGGGCCCGCAATCCGGTGACGTTCGGTTCGAGTTCGACGAGCTCGTCGTGATCCACCGCTCGGCAGGCGATTCCGTTGATCGCGGCGCGCTCCTGCAATCCGGTTAGCCGGGTCACCTCGGTCGAGTCGGTGGCGACGATGAGCTTCCCGCACTCGTCGAACGCGATGCCGTGACGCGTGCAGAAGTCCTTCGTTTCGCGCTCCCCCGCTCTGCACAACGTCGCCTTCAGACTGCCAGGCTCGTAGTAGATGCCGGAGTGGATGACGCCGCTGTTGTGGCCCGTCTGATGGACGGCGACGTCCCGCTCGGAGTCCAGCACCACGACCGACGCGTCGGGCTGTGCCTCGAGCAGATGGTGCGCCGTCGAGAGCCCGACGATGCCGGCCCCGATCACACAGTAGCGGTACCGATCCATTGTGCCGCACTGTACAAGAGCGCTTCCGCGCCTCGGGCATCCCGCGGCGTTGCGTGTCACATGCCGCTGATCTACGACGCCGTGCCCTGGGCTGCGGCCGGCGCGACCTTGGCCGCGCGCTTGCGCTTCGCGTAGTTCATCGCCGACTTCTCGATGAGGTAGTAGGTGATGGTGGCGAAGAGGACTGTCACGGCGAGCACGAGTACGATGTTCGCCAGCATGCCGGGCAGCGTGTCACCGGCCATCCAGCCGATCCGGCCCAGGAGTAACAGCACTGGGAAGTGCCACAGGTAGGCGGACAGCGAGATCTCGCCGACGAATCGGATCGGACGGAAGTCCAACGCCGTGGCCAACTTCGACTTCCGGTGCTGTGCAAGCGGCACCACGATGACCAGGACCATCAGGGCGGCGACGACTCCGACCCCGGCCGTGACGAATTGGCTGGCGACGACGAGCAGGACCCCCGATGCCAACAGCACAGGCAGGATCGCAACCACGCTGAGCAGTCGTATTCGACGGGTCAGCCGCTCGGGAAGCGCGCCACGCTCGATGGCGACGAACAGGATCGCCGCAAGCATTCCGAACGCGAAGTTGTCCGCATTCGTCAGGAAACTCTGGCTGAACACCGCAGCCCAGTTCGGACCCCAGCACAGGAGCATGAAGTCGGTGGTGGCTGACATGCGCATGCACCAGCGGAACGAAGGCGCGGCCGGTCAACCCGAGCATGATGAGGAATCCTGGTACCAGGCTCGCGAGCAGCAGCGGGTTCACGTTGACTCGCTTGCGCAAGGCGAACACGCCAACGAAGACCAGCGGCAACGAGGCATAGAACGCGTACTCGAGTGACAACGACCACGACGGGTTGATCCCGGTCTGAATGTAGGCCGGGAAGTAGGACTGGGTCAGGGTCAGGTTCGCCAGCAGTTGGCCCGGGTCGGTGATCATGCCGGTGCCCTCGTCCGTGCCGGCCGGTTGCGTCGCGGGATTCTCCACGTATGCCACGCGCAGCACGAAGTTGCAGATCAGGAAGATGACGAGGTAGCCAGGCATGATCCTGGCGAATCTGTGCACTGCGTAGTCGGTCACGTTCGGCATGGTTGCCGACGCCGAGTTCCTTGATCACGTTGCGAAGGAACGGAAGTGACAGAAGGAAGCCACTGAGGACGAAGAAGTAGACGAGCGAGAAGCCGAAGACGTTGGTGTGCCAGATGCCCGCGGTAACCGGCGAGTAATGACCGGTCACGTGGGTGATCGCAATGCTCAGGCACAGGATTCCGCGGACACCGTCCAGCCCGATGATCCGCACCCGCGCGGGTCGTTGATCCGTGAAAACAGAACCTTGATTTGCTGGCGCCGCGCTGGCTATCTCAGTCACTAGGCGTCGTCACCCCCTGCTGACTCCCGTCGACGCCGTACGATTCCCCTCACGGCGCACCCAAACAAACCCGGACCGCAAACGTGGAATTGTTCGGATCACGGCACCAAGTTTCGGAGCCGAGTTCAGGTGGCAGTTCCCGTTCAGCGGTATCAAGACGGTAGCCTACAGATCGCGTTTTTGCACATGAGCGCAACTTTTTGATGCGTCAATTAATTTGCCAGCCCAAAAGTATCTAGAGCAGCACACATCGTCGGCTACTGCCAACTACCGATCTTGATGCTGGTTGGGACTGCTCATTTGATGAGCTAACTGGTTACTCGCCTACGTGTCGGGTGACGATGTTGTGCAGTGGCTCGCCGCGCGCAAGCCTTCCGATGTTGGCTGCGACGTCGTCGGCGCGGCCTATGAACGTGTCAGCGGTGACGCCCGAAGAATGCGGCGTCATCAAGACGTTCGGCAACTCGTGGAACGGCAGGTCGCTCGGTGCGGCGGTTTCGCCGCGCCCGGCGGGATATCGATACCAGACGTCGATGGCCGCCGCACGGATGACGCGGTCGCGCAACGCCTCGTAGAGCGCCTGCTCGTCGACGACCAGCCCACGGCCCACGTTGACGAGCACGCCATCCGGCCCCAGCGCGCGCAACTCGGCCGCGCCGATCATGCCCCTCGTCTGTTCGGACAGCGGGGCGGACACCACGACGACGTCGGAGTCGCGCAACAGCGCCTCGAGCCGCGAGGTGTCGCCCGCCCAGGATAGGCCGTTCGCGGCGGCATCGACACGACCCGAACCGGTCACCGCGGCGCCGACACATCCGATGCCGCGCAGCAACTCCCACGCCAACTGCCCGATGTGACCGAATCCGAGGAAGCCGACGCGGACGCCCCCCGTGATGCGCGGTTGTGAGATCGTGTCGTCGTAGACCGACGTCGCCCAGACGCCTCTGCGCAGCGCCCGGTCCTGGCCGAGAAAGTCCCGGGCGAGCATGATCGTGGCCGCGAGCACGTACTCGGCGATCGACCGTTCGTGGTGAAAGGTGTTGGCCACCAACACGTCGTCGGGTAGGGCGGTGAAGTCGACGCGGTCGGTGCCTGCGCCGACGACGTGGACGAGCCGCAGCTTCTGCGCGATGTCGGCCATGTCTGCGGTGAACCGGCCCCCCACGTAGACCTCGGCGTCGCGGAGGTCTACGAGCAACGCCGCTGGGTCGGCTCCGAAGCGCCAACGCACCTCGGCGTCGGCGGGCAGCGCCGCCTCTAGCCGTTCGCGATGGGGCCGCAAGTTGGCGTCGGTGACGACGATACGCACGGCGCTACCTCCGTTGCAGTGCAGGGCGCTTGGAGTCGAACGTCCAACCTGGAATGAGGTACTGCATGGCGATCGCGTCATCGCGGACGCCAAGGCCCTCGGCGAGGTAAAGCTCGTGGGCGGCGGCGACGGCGTCCTCGTCGAGTTCCACTCCCAGGCCCGGCGCGTCGGGAACGTCGAGGTAACCGTCGACGATCTCGTAGGGCCGCTTGGTGATTCGCTGCCCGTCCTGCCAGATCCAGTGGGTGTCGATGGCGGTGACGTCGCCGGGCGCGGCCGCCGCGACGTGGGTGAACATCGCCAGCGAGACGTCGAAGTGATTGTTGGAGTGCGACCCCCACGTCAAACCCCACGCGTCGCACAACTGCGCGACGCGCACCGATCCGGCCATGGTCCAAAAGTGCGGATCCGCCAGCGGGATGTCGACGGCACCCGCGCGGATCGCGTGGCCCAACTCGCGCCAGTCGGTGGCGATCATGTTGGTGGCCGTGGGCAGCCCGGTGGCTCGCTTGAACTCCGCCATCACCTCGCGGCCCGAGAACCGGCCCTCGGGACCGACGGGGTCCTCCGCATAGGCCAGCACGCCGGTCAGTTCGCGGCACGTGGTGATCGCATCCGCGAGCAGCCACCCGCCGTTGGGATCCAACGTGATTCGCGCGTCGGGGAAGCGATCGGCCAAGGCGATGACGGCCTTGGCCTCGTCAGCGGCGGGCAACACCCCGCCCTTGAGCTTGAAGTCGCGGAATCCGTAGCGCTCACGCGCGGCCTCGGCCAGCCGAACGACCGCCTCGGGAGTCAGGGCTTCGTCGTGGCGGATGCGGAACCACTCGTCGGCGGCCGAATCCTCGTCCGCGCCCGATCGGTACGCGAGGTCGGTCTTCGTGCGGTCTCCGACGAAGAACAGGTAGCCGAGCGCTTGCACGCGGTCCCGCTGCTGTCCGTCCCCGAGCAGCGCCGCAACGGGCACCTCGAGGTGCTGGCCAAGCAGGTCGAGCAGGGCTGACTCGACGGCGGTGACGGCGTGCACGGCGACGCGTAGGTCGAACGTCTGGGCACCGCGCCCCGCGGCGTCGCGGTCGCCGAACGCTCGGCGGATGTCGGCCAACACTGCGTGGTAGTCGCCGATGGCCCTGCCCTCGACGATCGTGCGGGCATCGGCGAGGGTGCGCTGAATCGGCCCGCCGCCGGGTACCTCGCCGACGCCGGTGTGTCCTTCGGAGTCCTTCAGGATGACGACGTTTCGCGTGAAGAACGGACCGTGGGCCCCACTGAGGTTGAGCAACATGCCGTCGTGTCCCGCGATCGGGACGACCCGCATTTCCGTGACGACCGGGGTGCGACGCTGCTGGGTCATGGCCTCAGCCTACAAACGCTCGTTGATGCACGTCCAACACTGTTATCGCATGGATTGATGCGTTGTCTGCATTGTTCATTGCGCGAACCATTTGTCCCCGTTCGCGACGGGTCGCAGCACGCGAGTCACCTTGTCCCCCACCGTGCACAGCGCCTCGACGAGGTCTCTCTCCCGCTCGGGGGTCAGCCGCGCCAGCGGGATCGACGCGCTGATCGCATCCTGAGCCGGTCGCGTGTAGCGCAGCGCGACGGCGAAACATCGCAGCCCAGCAGTGTTCTCTTCATCGTCGGTGGCGTAGCCGCGTACGCGGATCGTCTCCAGCGCGTCGGCGAGTTCGGTCGCGTCGACGATGGTGTGTGGGGTAAGTGCCTGCAACGCCTCCGGAACGTGGCGGGCCAGATCGGCCCCGAAGCGTTCGGCCAGCAGCGCCTTGCCCAGCGCGGTGGCATGCGTGGGCAGTCGGCGTCCAACCCGGCTGGTGGCGCGTTGGTACTGCCGGGACTCGCGGGTCGCGAGGTAGACGACGTCCGTGCCGTCGAGCCTGCCGACGTGGAAGGTCTCGTCGAAGTCTCGGCGTAGGTCCTCGAGGAACGGCGTGATCAACGGCAGGTAGGGGTCGCTGTCGAGGTAACTGGTGCCGACGAGCAACGCGCGGATACCGATGCCGTACAGCGTTCCCGAGTCATCGGAGCGCACCCAGCCTTGCGCCATCAGCGTGCGCAACAACGCGTGCGCGCTGCTGCGCGGCATGTCGAGCGCCGCGCTGATCTCGCGGAGGCGCGCCGGACGGTCCTGACGCGCTGCTAAGTACTCCAAGAGTTCGACGGTTCGCATGGCCGACTTCACACCCGCACGCGAGGATGACGAACGGGTCGTGCGCACGGCAACTTCCGATCCGTCGGATGCATCGTGCATGGGGTGCTCCCGCGCTCGCCCGGATTCGGTCATGACATCAGACCACTCTGCTGGACGACGAGCAACGTCGCGCCGGCCGCCGACACGACGATCGCCGTCCACCGTTGCCGCCGCACGGTGAGTAATCGATTGGCCCAGCGGGACAACGCGTATCCGCCGAGGGTCGCGGGGATCAGGAGCCCAAAGGTCCGGAACGTATCGGCGTCGACGGCACCGGTCAGCGCCAGTGCCCCGATGGACATGACCGAACCGATGAGGAAGAAGCCGCTCATGGTGCCGCGCAGCCGTGCGCCGGTGCTGCGTTGCCAGACGAGCGCCATGGGCGGGCCGCCGATCGAGGTCGCGGTGCCGAGCACACCCGAGGTCGCGCCTGCGAGCACCAGATTGCGTCGTCGCGGAGCCGGAATCCAGCCCAAGCTCGTCACGGCTACGCCGACGAGCACGACGCAGGCGATCAGAATCGCCAGTGCGCGTTCGGGTATCGCGGCCAGGAGTAGGGCTCCGGCGATCGTACCGGGGACCCGTCCGACGAGCGCCCAGCCGGTGCCCCGCACGTCGATCGCCGTGCGCTCGCGGATCACCACCATCAAGGTGACGAGCGCCGCCAGCATGATCAGCGTGCCGGGTATCAGGCTCGGATCGATCAGCGCCACGACGGGAGCGGCGAGCATCCCCATGCCGAAGCCGATCGAAGCCTGTAGGCACGACGCAAGCAGGACCGCGATCGCAATCACGGTGTAGTCGGCGACGCCGAGAGCGCTCATGCCGTGCGAGACAACGCGGGCCCATCCTCAGTCAGTGGGTGGTGACATTCGGCGGAGTGCCCGACCACCTTCAGATCCAGTGCCACCGGTGGCCTTTCCTGCGCGCACACGTCGGTTGCCTTCCAACACCTGGTCCGGAACCGGCAGCCCGACGGCGGGTTCACCGGCGACGGCACCTCGCCCTTGAGCAGGATGCGCTCGCCACGCTGCGCCGCGTCCAGCTTCGGGGCGGCCGACACCAGAGCGGCGGCGTACGGATGCTGCGGACGATCGAAAACCGCTTCAGTCGGCCCGCTTTCAATGATTCGACCGAGGTACATGACCGCGACGCGGTCGGCGACGTGACGCACGACCGACAGGTCGTGCGAGATGAAGACGTACGAGATCTGCAGCTCCTGCTGCAGGTCATTGAGCAGGTTGAGCACTTGGGCCTGCACCGACAGGTCGAGCGCCGATACCGGCTCGTCGCAGATGATCACGTCGGGTTCGAGCGCGAGCGCCCTGGCGATTCCGATGCGCTGGCGCTGCCCACCGGAGAACTCCTGGGGGTACTTGTCGACGGCCTTGGCGCCGAGCCCGACAAGTTCGAGGAGGCCCCGCACCCGCATGTCGCGGTCACGCTTGGACTTGTACAGGCCCTTGTGGGTTCGCCACGGCTCGGCGATGATGTCGCCGGCCGTCATCCGGGCGTTCAAGGACGCGTAGGGATCCTGGAACACCATCTGCACGCGCCTGCGGAACTTCAGCAGGTCCTTCCCGCGCAGCGAGAACGGGTCGATACCGTCGAACGTGACGCTGCCGGCATCCGGACGTTCGAGCATCATCAGAGTGCGCGCCAATGTGGACTTGCCGCAACCGGATTCGCCGACCAGTCCCAGGGTCTCGCCGCGGGCCAGGTCGAGGTTGATCCCGTCGAGCGCGCAAAGCTTGCTCTTGCCGCCGCGCCCACTGGGCACCCGGAACGACTTGGAAAGGTCGCGGACCGACAGCAGTTGGTCGGCCGCCGTTGCTTGATCAGACATTCGTGACCTCCTGGGGAAAGTGGCACGCGGACTTGCGCTTCGTGCCGACGAACTGAAGGGAGGGCCGCGTGGTGCGGCAGATGTCACTGGCCAGCGGGCACCGCGCCTGGTAGACGCAGCCCTCCGGGATCGAGTGCAGGTCGGGCGGGGCGCCCCCGATCGACTTGAGCTCCGCGCCCCGCTCGGCGTTCACGGGTACGGAGTTCAGCAGACCCTTCGTGTAGGGGTGCTTCGGATCGGCGAATACCTCAGCGACCGTGCCCGTTTCGACGATGTTGCCCGCATACATCACCGCGACGCGATCGGCCTCCTCTGCGACGAGCGCCAAGTCGTGGGTGATCAGCACGACGGCCATGTCGTACTCGGCGCGCAGGCTCTTGAGCAAAGCCATGATCTGCGCCTGCACCGTGACGTCGAGCGCCGTGGTGGGCTCGTCGGCGATCAGCACCCGCGGGTTCAGCGCCACGGCCATGGCGATCAACAACCGCTGGCGCATACCGCCGGAGAACTGGTGCGGGTAGGAGTTCAGCCGCTCCTCGGGCTGCGGAATGCCCACGCGCGCCATGAGTTCGATGGCCTTGCGCCTGGCTTCCTTGGCCTTCATGCCGTGATGGATGCGGAACGGTTCGGCGAGCTGTGTGCCCACCGTGTAGAGCGGGTTGAGCGCGGTGAGCGCGTCCTGGAACACGATCGCCAGCTCGGTGCCGGCCATTTGGCGGCGCTTCTTGCGGTCGACGGCGAGCAGGTCGACGTCCGCGAGCCGCGCCGAGCCCGACGTTACCTCGGCCACCGGCTCGAGCAGGCCGACGAGCGCGGTGGCGGTCATGGACTTGCCGCAACCGGATTCGCCTAGCAGGGCCAGGGTTTCGCCGCTGTGAGCGGCGAACGACACCTGGTCGACGGCGCGCACGGTGCCGGTGATGGTGCGGATGTCGACGGTCAGTCCCTCGACCCGCAGGGCAGGATCGGCATCGACGCGTTTGGCGGGCGGGTGTTCGGCGACAGCGGTCATCAGATCGCCTTTCGTTAGATTCGGTTCGTGGTCTTGGTGAAGCGGGACAGGCGCTTTTGTGGAACGGTGAGTCTCCACCGCTGACCGGGATCGGTGGCGATCCGGGCCCAGGCAGCAAGGATCGTGGCCGACACGGTGGTGATGACGATGGCCAGGCCGGGGAAGAACGATAGCCACCACGCGGTGTGCAGGTAGGTGCGGCCCTGGGCGACCATCAGGCCCCAGCTGACGTCGGGCGGCTGGATGCCGATGCCCAGAAAACTCAAGGAGCTCTCCGCCAGCATGACGTAGCAGAAGTCGAGCGTCGCGACGGTCAGCAAGGTCGGAAGCACGATCGGCAGCACGTGCCGCGTGATGATCGAGGTGCCGCTGGCGCCGAACGTCCTTGCGGCGTCGACGAATATCCGGCTGGACAGTTCGGCCGACTCGGCGCGGGCGGTGCGCAGGTAGACCGGGATGCGGGTGATCGCCAGTACCAGCACGATGTTCGCCGCGCTTGGGGAGAACACGTAGAGCACCACCACCGCGAGCAGCAGCGACGGGAAGCTCATGATGACGTCGGCTACCCGCATGGCAATCGTCTCGCGCCAGCCGCGGTAGTAGCCGGCCCACATGCCGATCAGGGAGCCCACCACCGCGGAGATGACGACCGCGGGGATGGCCACCGACAGCGTGGTCTGGCACGCGACGATGAGCCTGGCGAGCATGCTGCGACCGAGCGGGTCGGTGCCAAGCACGTTGGCCCATCCGTGCGCCAACGTGAACGGCGCCTGATTCGAGTTGTCCAGGTCGATGTGGGTGGCCAGGTTGCCCATCAGCATCGGCCCGATCAGGGCGGTGAGGAAGACCAGTACCAGCACGGCCGCAGCGCATGCCGCGACGCGATCGTTCACGAGCATCCGGAACCAGAGCGATCGGCCGGACTTGCGCTTCCCGGCGTCGGCCTCGCCGACGATGGCGGTGGTCGGCTTGACCGGTACGAGGTCGATTTGAGTGCTCATTGTTGTCCTCTCCCATGGGGCGAGCGAAGCGAAGGGGGATTCATCTAGACCCGAGCCGGTTCCCGCACCCGCGCGTCGAGCAGCGCGTAGCAGGCGTCGATGAAGATGTTCAGCACGAATATGCTGACGGCGGTGAGCAGCACGGCGGCCTGCAGGACGGCGAAGTCGCGCTGCAGGATGGCGTCGATCATCAGCTTGCCGATGCCGGGCCAGCCGAAGATCGCCTCCACGACGACGGCACCGTTGATGAGACCGACGGCGAGGTCACCTGCGACGGTGAGCGCCGGCGCGGCAGCGTTGCGCAGCGCGTGGTGTGTGACGACGCGCAGATCGCTGGCGCCCTTGCTGCGGGCCAACCTGACGTACGGCGCGGACAACGCGGAGACCATCGCCCCTCGCACCACCTGCGTGAGCACGCCGAGCGGCCGGATCATCAGTGTGGCGATCGGAAGTATCCACGACAGCACACCGCTGTCGACACCCGAGGTTGGCAGCACGCCGAGCAGCACCGCGAAGAGCCACACACCGGTGATGGCGAACCAGAAGTCGGGGATGCTTGCGGCGGTCATCGACAGCAGGCTCGAGAAGCGGTCGGCCAGCGAGTTGGGCCGGTATGCCGCCCAGCAGCCGATGACGACAGCCCCGATGATCGCGAGAAGCATTGTGGTGAAAGCGAGTTGGAGCGTGGCGGGGAACGCTCGCAGCGCCATCTCGGAGGCCGGCTCACCGGTCCTCAGCGAGGTGCCGAAGTCCAGGTGGACGACGCCCTTGAAATAGTCGACCAGCTGGGTCAGCATCGGCTGGTCGAAGCCGTTCTTGGCGGCGAACTCCGCGCGCTGATCGGCGGTGGCCGATTCGGGCAGGTAGAGGTTGGTGGGGTCACCGGTCAGGCGGGCGAGCAGAAACACGCCGAGCAGAACGATGATGAGTGGCAGTGCGCTGGTATACATCCGGCGCCGAACGAAGGAGAACATTGGGCTGGCTTCCTTACTACTGGGCGTCGGTGTGGTCGGCGCCGGCAGGCGTCATCTCGGCCAGCCGCATCTCGTCGCCGGTGGCGGAGTTGGGTGTGTAGGCGACGCGGGGCGACTTCCCGAGGATGCCTTTCATGTGCGCGATGTAGGCCATCTGCATGATCTCCTGAGGTTCCTCGGCGAATAGCTTGGCAAAGGCGTCCTGTCGCGCCTGGCCGGTGAGGGCTTCGGCGGCATGGATCTTCTTGTCGAACTCCGTTGTGCCGTAAGCGGCTTGGGGACCGTCGCTCAGCATGTACTGGTCCATGGTGAACGCGGCGTCACCGGCCTGGTTGCCGTGCTGGATCATCAGCAGGTAAGGCCCGGTGTCCGCCGGGAACGGCCGCAACTGGTACAGCAGCTGGTTGGACGTGTCCATCATCTCGATCTTGACGTTGAGCCCGATCTCGGCGAACTCGCTCTGCAGCACCTCGATCGTCTCGCTGATGTTCGGGAACTGCGCGGTGCGGCCGATGAGCCGGATCTGCTTGTCGACCGGTACGCCGTCGGCCTTCGCCTCGGCGATCAGCTGCTTGGCCTTATCGGTGTCGTGCGGCCAGATCGGCAGTTGCGCGTTGTAGCCGACGACGCCCGATGGGATCAGTTGGGCGGCTGGCTGACCCAGCCCGCGAAACAGCGCCTTGACGATGCCTTCGCGGTTGACGGCGTAGTTGATGGCTTGCCGCACCCGAATGTCGTTGAGCGGGGCCTCGGTGGCCTGCATGCGCAGCGCAGTGGTCTCGTTGTTCTGGAACGGCACTCCGAGGTCGCCCGCGCCGTCCTCGGGTCCGAGCGAGGTGGCGATGTCGGTCTCGTCGTTGGTGATCATCGCGGCCCGCACGCTGCCCTCGCTGCGCCACTGGTACTCGGCGCGGGCGAAGGCCGGCTCCTTGCCCCAGTAGGTGTCGTTGCGCTTGAGGAGGAGCTTCTGGCCGTACTCCCAGTCCTCGATGGCATAGGGGCCGGTACCGATCGGCTCGCGCACCTTCTCGGTCGTGCTCGTCGAGCGGGGAACGATCTCGACGAACGAGATCCGCAGCGGGAGAATCGGATCCGGTTCCGTCGTGGTGACGGTGAGCGTGGTGTCGTTGGGCGTGGCCAGTTCGAGCTTCTCGTCGCCGAATACGTAGCCGTCGACGTTGCACTGCAGATCGGAGTTCACGGCCCGGTCGATCGCGAAGGCCGCGTCTCGTGCGGTGAACGGCGCTCCGTTGGAGAAGGTGACCCCCTTGCGGATGTCGAACGTCCATTCGGTCGGCGAGGTCTGCCGCCAGCCGGTGGACAGCAGCGGTGTGAGCTCACCGCTGTTGGGGTCGCGCTCGATCAGCGGCTCGGTGATGTTGGAGCGGACGACGATCCCCGTTGACGTCAGCGAGCTCTCGCACGGCTCCAGGGTCGGCGGCTCCTGGGAGATGACGACCCGCAGCGTGTCGGCGTCGTATCCGCCGTGGCCAGAATTGGCGACCGTGCAGCCGCTGGCGATCACGGTGAGTCCCGCCAGGGCTACGGCCGCGCTGATGCGGCGTCGCCGCGGGATGCGTGCTGCGGGGCTCATGGATCCTCCGGGCTGCTGTTGTGACGTCCACGTATGTAGATGGGACTTGTGATCGCAGACACACGGTAAGGAGGGTGTGGAGACACCGTCAACCCCAGCGAAATGGGCCAAAACGGACTCGGGGGCCGCTGCTGGACTTGATCCAGCAGGCCGAAAAGGCGTTCTGACCTGGTAGTTCAGCACCATCGGCGGGTCGTCGATGCCGTGCAGGCACGGCGAATTGCCCAGTCATGCCGTTTTGCTATAAGTCCATACCAATTCAGAGTTGGACGGGTATTCCCAGGTCGCCGTAGCGTGGTGGACATCATGAGTACTGAACGCGACACCCCGCAGCCCCGGTCCGTCCTGCAGGTCGGACCGCTAAAGCCATCCCTGGCGCAGACGCTGGCCGCCCAGTACGCGGCCCACGTACTGCCCGACGACCCCGCGGCCCGCGACGCGTTCCTCACCACTGAGGGCCCGGAGGTCAGCGCGGTCGTGACGTCGGGACGCACCGGAGTGGACGCGGCGTTGATGGCAGCACTGCCGAACCTGGGCGCAGTCGTGAACTTCGGCGTGGGGTACGACACCACCGACGTCGACGCCGCCGCGGCGCGCGGTATCGGCGTCAGCAATACCCCCGACGTCCTGACCGACTGCGTGGCCGATACCGCGGTCGGGTTGATGATCGACGTGATGCGGCAATTCTCGGCCGCAGATCGGTACGTGCGGGCGGGCCGTTGGCCGGCCGAAGGCAACTACCCGCTGACGCGACAGGTGAGCAACACCCGCGTCGGCATCATCGGTCTCGGTCGGATCGGCAGCGCGATTGCATTGCGCCTCAAGGCTTTCGGGTGCTCGATCTCGTATCACAATCGCCGTCCCGTCGAGGGCTCGCCCTACGAGTACGTACGGTCGGCGGTGGAGTTGGCGGCGGGCGTCGACGTCCTGGTCGTGGCAGCGGCGGGCGGTTCGGGGACGCAGCGGCTCGTCAGTCGGGAGATCATCGAAGCGCTTGGCCCGGAAGGTTATCTGGTCAACATCGCGCGCGGAAGCGTGGTTGACGAGGACGCGTTGGTGGAGGCGCTCGTGACTGGCCGGTTGGCCGGGGCTGGGCTCGACGTGTTCGCCGACGAGCCGCACGTACCCGAGGTGTTGTCGGGTATGGACAACGTCGTGCTCCTACCGCACGTCGCGAGCGGCACCGTCGAGACGCGCGCAGCGATGGAGGATCTGACGTTGCGCAATCTCGACGGCTTCCTGCGCACCGGGCAGCTCGTCACTCCGGTGCCGATGCCCGTCGTCGCGGCTGGCTGAGGTCACCTCACCTGACGTTGCAGCCGGTGGCCGCGTTGTGGCAGTGCCCGCTGTTGCAGGTGCCGCAGCTGCAACCGCACTTGACGTGCGCCTGCGGCGCGGGGCGCGGCGGGGGCTGCTGGATGTAGACGTCGCGGTCGTGGTCTGGGCGGCCCGGTCGATGTCGTGGCATGTCGACTCCCTAGAACGTGAGCATTGTTGCCCCTTTGCGCACCCAACGCTAGCCCTGGATTTCGGCCACACGAGCGCTTTCGCCGTCCCCGTGAATCGGTCAACGGCCACCGAAGAGCAATCCCCGGATGGCACGCTCGGCCATCTCCTGCGGATCCTCCGAGATGCCGACCTGCGGAAGGTCGCCGCCGATGGACAACGTCGCGATTCCGTGGAGTAGCGACCATGTCGGTCCGGCGATCTCGCGTGCGTCCCCGGCCGGCAGGACCTTCTCCTGCTGGCAGGCAACGATGATGTCGAGCAGGTCGTCGAATGCGCGTTCACCTGCGGTGAGTAGCTCGGGGTTGTTGCTCTTGTCCAACTCGGCTCCGAACATCACCTGGTAGTAGTCGGGGTGATCGACAGCCCAGCGCACATACGCCCGTGCCATGTCGAGGGTTTGTCGGGTCCGATCGGACTTCTCGGCGACAACGGCGTTCAACGTCTCGTGTAGCTGGATGAAACCCGCAGTGGCGACCGCCGCCACGAGGTGCGCCTTGTCCGAGAAATGTCGGTATGGCGCAGCTGGGCTCACGCCGGCGCGCCGGGCGACCTCTCTGAGCGTGAAGCCCTTCGGTCCCTTCTCCGTGACCAGACCCAGCGCCGCGTCAGTGAGGGCACGCTTCAGATCCCCGTGGTGATAGGAAGCCCGCTGCTCGGAGGCTTCGGGAATGTTCTCTGGACGCGCCATGTTTACGATGTTAACATCTTCAATGTGAACATCGCTAACATCTACGAAGGGATTCCAATGTCGAAGAATCACGAGGCCGGCTGGGCCGTTGTCACCGGCGCGAGTTCAGGCCTTGGCGCATTGTTCGCCGAACGACTCGCCCAGCGGGGTATGCCACTGGTGCTCACCGGACGAGACCTAGCGCGTCTGACCGAGGTGCGACAGCGAGTTCAGCGCCTCGCTTCTGGCATCGACGTCGAACTCGTAGTGGGTGATCTTGGCTCCGAGGCCGGTGTCGATGACCTCGTGGGCGTGCTCGACGGACGTGTAGTGGACGTCCTGGTCAACAACGCGGGGTTCGGCACCTACGGTCCGCTGCAGGGGATCGACCCGGACCGCGATCGCGACCTGATCGCCGTCAACGTCGACGCGTTGGTGCGTCTGACGCACGCGGTGTTGCCGGGAATGCTGGCACGCGGGCATGGGCGGGTTCTGAACGTCGCGTCCACGATTGCGTTTCAGCCCGGCCCGTTTCAGGCCACCTATGGAGGTTCGAAGGCGTTCGTGCTGTCGTTCAGTCAAGCGTTGTGGGCCGAGACTCGGGGCTCGGGCGTCACGGTGACCGCGTTGTGCCCCGGCGCCACCCGGACCGGCTTCGTCGACGCGCTGGAGGCCGACGTCTCGCAGACCGCGGTATACAAGCACCTCGCTTCACCCGAACCTGTGGTGGCTGCCGGACTCCGCGCGATGGATCGCGGACAACCGGTGGTCGTGCCCGGTCTGCGGAACCGGTTGATGGCCAACGCTTCACGGCTCAGCCCCGGTTGGGTGGGTGCACTCATCAGTGGCCGGATGCTCCGTCCGACAGGCACGCCTCGAGTGCTCGCCGCGCCGAAATGATCACCGGCAGCGGCGCAGCGGCAATCGACGCTGCCGCGCAGATGGTCGCCGAGGTGAGGGACGACCCCACCGGTCGGATTCGACTTGCCATGGACGCCTACGTATTTCGTCGCGGGGGGCGACGGTATCGGCCCTACGGGAAGGCGGTCGTCGCATTCATGCGTTGGCAGCGGGCCCGGGGCGTGCTCAATCCGCTGGACGCCGACATGCCCGGCAGCCCGTGGTGGCGCGCAGTCAACGAGGACCTGCTATGCGACACGATCGAGGCGAAGCTCCTCGTCCAGCGCGGGGGCGGACACGCGTCACGGCCCACCGTCTCACGCTGGGTCGAGTTCTTCGACGCACCGTCCGCGCAGTCGTGGTACCGCGCCCACAATGCGAGCGTCGTCGCGGGCTACCTTGCGCACTCGGCACTCGCCACGCTCGAGTCACCCGTCGAGCGATTCTTCATGAACGTCGTCCTCGTGCGGGTGTTGTACGCGCAGGCACTGGTTCTCGACGGTGACCTCGCGCTGGGACGACTGTCGTTTCTCGCGCGGCTGATCGGCCATCCCCGGTCGCGGGGCCCGCAGGCGTTGCTCTCGATGAGAGACGTACTGCCCGAAAGCTATCCGGTCGTGGGCACCGTGGCGGAAGTCATCGATGGCGAAAGCGGGATCGGCCGGATGATGGACTACGGGGTGATCCGCTCGCGTGTCCACGACTTGTACACCTCCTCCGCACGAGCGTTGAGTGAGCCGCTGCTGGTCGACTTGATCCGGGACGGTGAGCCGGCCTATGCCTGGCCTGCTGATCAATGCGACGTGTGGAAGCCACGGTCTCGGGGTTGGTTGACGTCCTTCGTCGAGTTCGCGACCCGTCCGCGTGACGGTGACTGGCAACGCGCGCTCGCGGCCGCGTGCTGAGCGCTCGACTAGCAGTGGATGGTCGACGTCCAGTTCTGCACCGGGGCTGTAACTTTGACCGCTGAACGACCCTGGCGCAGAACTCGGTGCAACGAGGTCGCGCGACTCCGGACCTAGCCCACCACTTCCTCGACCAGATCATCGGTCGTCCATTCTCGTTGCGGCAGAACATCTCTCAGCAAACGCAACAATGCGGGATTCGAACTGTCCCCGCGCCATACCGCGTCGAGCTCAACCGGACGTTCGCGGAAGGCGCCGATCGAGCGAAACAACACACCCTCGGGATGAAGTGTCGCCGCCGACGCGGGCACCAGCGCGACGCCGATCCCCGACCGCACGAGCACCAACATGGTGTGCACCTGCGTCACGTACTGCACGTAGCGTGGCGTCGCACCGGCAATCGTGAACGTGCTGATCAACAACTCGTTGAAATACCTGGCCTGCACGGGCGAGTACATGACGACGTCCTGGCCGTCGAGATCGTTCAACGTCAGCTGCCGTGTGAGTCCCGCCAGCGGATGCCCCTCGGGAAGTGCGGCGATGAGTTGCTCGTGCAGCAGCGGCCGTGACACCAGGCCGGGTCGGTTCAGCGGCGGGCGTGCCATGCCGAGATCCAGTTCGCCCGTCATCAGCCCTTCGATCTGCACGGCCGTGACCATTTCCCGCAGTTCGAGTTTGACGTCGGGCAGCTTCTCGCGGGCCCGCTCCAGCAGGCGGGGCAGCACCGCGTGCGCCGACGCGGCCGTGAAGCCGACGACGACGGTGCCGAGATCGCCGGCGGGGATGCGCTTCACGGTCTGCGCCGCGCCTTCGGCGAGCTGCAGGATGCGGCGGGCGTCGGGCAGAAACGCGACGCCGGCCGGGGTCAGCATGACGTTGCGGGTGGTGCGGTCGATGAGTTGTACGCCGAGCTCGCCCTCGAGCTGCTGGATCTGCCGACTTAGCGGTGGCTGAGTCATGTGGAGCCGTTCGGCGGCTCGCCCGAAGTGCAGTTCCTCGGCAACGGCGACGAAGCAGGACAGCCGGGCGAGGGAAAACATCGATGCACTCCCAGTATCATTCGGCGTCTCCGTTGCGCCGATGGTGCATCAGTCTAGCTACCAGCGCGGGCTGACGGCCTCGTAATCCGGATCGATGCTCTGCATGTAGCCGGTGTCGTCACGGTCGCGAATCCCGCACCGCTCGTACTGCTCGTGCAGCTCCCCGAGCGCGTCGTCGTCGAGCTCGATGCCCAGTCCGGGGGTGGTGGGAACGGCTACCGACCCGTCGCGGATCTCAAGCACACCTGGCTTGATCACCTCTTCGGTCTTCCACGGCCAGTGGGTGTCGCACGCGTAGGTGAGGTTCGGAGTCGCGCCGGCCAGGTGCACCATCGCGGCAAGGCTGATGCCGAGGTGCGAGTTGGAGTGCATCGACAGGCCAAGCCCGAAGGTGTCGCAGATCCCGGAGAGCAGGCGGGAGCGCTGTAGGCCACCCCAGTAGTGATGGTCCGAAAGTACCACGCTCACAGACTGTTTGGCGACTGCCGGGGCCAGCTGGTCGAACGCGACGACGCACATGTTCGTCGCCAGCGGCATCGCGGACTGTCGGGCGACTTCGGCCATGCCGTCGAGGTCAGGGGTCGGGTCCTCGAGGTATTCGAGGATGCCTGCGAGCCCGGCTGCCACCTTGATCGACGTCTGCGGGGTCCACGCGGCGTTCGGATCCAGTCGCAGCGGTAGGGTGGGGAACGCCTCGTGCAGCGCTTCGATCGCCTTCATCTCCTCGTCGGGCGGAAACACGCCGCCCTTGAGTTTGATTGCAGTGAAACCGTATTCACCGATCATGCGCGTGGCCTGCGCGACGATGCCCGCCGGATCCAACGCTGCGCCCCATTCGTCGGGAGCGGCTCCGGGGTGGGCGGCCCACTTGTAGAACAGGTACGCGCTGAACGGCACGGATTCGCGGACCAGCCCGCCGAGCAGATCGGACACCGGTCGGCCGGTGGCGTGGCCCTGTACGTCCAGACAGGCCACCTCGAACGGCGAGAACACCCGGTCGACGACGCTGGCCGACGTGATCATCCCGGCCAGGCCGGATCCGTCACCGGTGCTGTCGCCACCCAACCGATCGGAGATGACGGCGCGAATCACGTTGAGCCCGAACACGTCGAGGCCGGTGATCGCGTCCGCCGCCGCCTGCAAGCGCTCGAGATGCACGATGTCCGCGTAGGTCTCGCCGAGACCCACCAGCCCGGCGTCGGTGTCGAGCTGGATGATCGCGCGCAGCGCGAACGGCTGGTGCACGCCGACGGTGTTCAGCAACGGCGGGTCGACGAACGCGACGGGGGTGATGCGCGCCCCAGTGATGCGAATCCGGCTGGCGGCCATCAGCATCCTCCTGTTCTTCGCGCAAGCGCTCATCACGATCCCCTGTTCTTCGCGCAAGCGCTCATCACGATCCCCTGTTCTTCGCGCAAGCGCTCATCACGATCCCCTGTTCTTCGCGCAAGCGCTCATCACCGCACGGCCGCCAGCTGCTCGGCGATCACCGCGCGGCCCGCCGCCAGGATCTGATTGAGTTCGACGAGGTCTTCCTGCGACGGCATGATCAGCGGAGCCCGGACCGGGCCCGCCTCGATGCCTTCCATGATCACCCCGGCCTTGATCAGCGACACGGCATATCCGGGCACGGTGTCGCGTAGCCGGACCAGCGGGTGGAAGAACTCACGCAGGAGCGCGGCGGTCGTGGCTTCGTCGTTGCGTTCCAAGGCTTCGTAGAACGCCAGCGCCAGTTCGGGGGCGAAAGCGAAGGTAGCCGACGAGTACAGCGTCACGCCGATGGCGCGGTACGCCTGCTGGGACACCTCGGCGGTGGGCAGCCCGTTGAAGAACTGGAACGGCTTGCCCGACGGCGCAAGGGCATCCGTGACGGCACGGACGATCCGGGCGACCCGGTCGATGTCCCCGGTGCCGTCCTTGAACCCGACGACGTTCGGGAACTGCGCAACCTCGACGGCGGAGGCCTCGGTGTAGCGGGCGTTCGCGCGGTTGTAGACGATCAGCGGAAGCTCGGTGGCCTCGGCGACCTCGCGGGTGTAGGCAACGAGCCCCTCCTGCGGCATCGAGACGAGGTACGGCGGGAGCAGGAGCAGCCCGTCGGCGCCGGCTTGCGCCGCCACTCTGGCGAAGACCTTCGCCTGGGCGACGGACCCGCCTGCGCCGGCGTACACCGGTACACGGCCGCCGGTGACCTCGACCGCGGTACGGACGATGTCGGCGAACTCGCCGGCCTCCAGGGCGTGGAATTCGCCTGTGCCGCAGGCGACGAACACTGCGCCGGGACCGGCCTCGACGCCCTTGGCGACGTGCTCGGCGAGCTTGGCCAGGTCGACCTCACCCGATTCGGTGAACGGGGTGACGGGAAAGAACAGTACGCCGTCAAGCATGTCGTGGAACTCCTCGCTGGTGGGGTTGGGTCAGGTATCGGGTGGTGGGCGGGGGTCAATCTCGGCCGAGTTGGCCGTCGACGCGTCGCCACAGCCCATCGGGGTTGCCGTCCGCAATTGCACTGGGCAGCAACGACTTCGGCACGTCCTGGTAGGCCACGGGTCGAAGGAAGCGCTCGATGGCGCGTGCACCAACGGAGGTGGTACGCGAATCAGACGTCGCCGGGAAGGGCCCGCCGTGCACCATCGCGTAGCCGACCTCGACACCGGTGGGCCAGCCGTCGAACAGGATCCGTCCGACCTTGGTCTCCAGTGTCTGCAGCAGCCGACCCGCATCGGTGTGGTCCGACTCGTCGGCGTGGATGGTCGCCGTCAGCTGACCTTCCAAAGCCGCTGCGACGGAGTTCATCTCGTCGACGTCACTGCACCGGACCACCAGGCTCGACGAGCCGAAGACCTCGGCTTGGAGTACCTCGGAGCTCCGGAAGGACGCTGCGTCGGTGCTGAACAGTGCGGACCGACAGGTCGTCGGGTTGTCGCTCGACTCGCCGCGGACCACCAGGTCGGCTTCGGCGGCCAGCGCCGTAACGCCCTCGGCGTAGCTCGCGGCGATGTTCGGCGTCAGCATCGGCGTTGCGGTCGACTGCCCGAGTGCATCGCGCGCCGAAGCGACGAAGGTGTCGAGGCCTGGGCCGTCCACGGCGATGACCAGACCGGGGTTGGTGCAGAACTGGCCCGAGCCCATGGTGAGCGAGCCGACGAACGCACGGCCGAGGTCGGCGCCCCGGGTCGTCAGTGCTCCGTCGAGCAGGAAGACCGGATTGATGGAGCTCATCTCGGCGTACACCGGGATCGGCTCCGGCCGCCCGGCCGCGGCCGCAACGAGTGCCGTTCCGCCGGAACGTGATCCGGTGAAGCCCACGGCCTTGATCCGCGGGTCGGTGACGAGCGCGGTGCCGAGGCCGCGACCCGAACCGAAGAGCAGCGAGAACGTCCCGGCGGGAAGTCCTGCGGCGGCCACCGCGTCGGCGATGGCGCGGGCGACCAGTTCGGACGTGCCTGGGTGCGCGTCGTGTCCCTTGACCACCACGGGGCAGCCTGCGGCAAGCGCCGACGCGGTGTCACCACCGGCCACCGAGAACGCGAGCGGGAAGTTGCTGGCGCCGAAGACGGCGACCGGTCCGAGCGGGACCTCGCGCTGGCGGATGTCGGGCCGCGGCAACGGCGTTCGATCGGGCTGGGCGGGATCGATGCGCGCACCCGTCCAGCTGCCCTCGCGCAGCACCGCGGCGAAGAGCCGCAGTTGACCGGTGGTACGGCCCACCTCACCTGTGATGCGGCCCTCGGGCAGACCCGACTCCGTCACGGCGCGGGCGATGATCGCGGCGGAACGCGCTTCGAGGTTGGAGGCGATGGTCTCCAGGAACTGGGCGCGCTGCTCGGAGGTCGTCGACCGGTAAGCCCCGAAGGCCTCCGCGGCGGCGGCGCACGCCGCCTCGACGTGCGTGGCGTCGCCGTGGCGGTACACGGGTTCGACGGCGACGCCCGCGGCGGGGTCGAAGGCGCGGATCTCAGCGCCCGTGCCCGAGACGGGGACGCCGGCGATGATCATCTGTCCGGTCAGCTGGCTGGAATCGGGGATCGTTGCTGTCACGACCCCAACGCTATGACCGCAATCGATACATGTCCAAGACCAATTTGGCCCTTATTAATGCGGATAGTTGAATGAATTGGTTCTAAGCAGAGGCCCGCCCCGCAACGCCAGCCGGTTCAGCACGTCTCGGCCCACACCGCGCAGATCCTGCCGCGGACCCACCGGGATCAGGGTGACGCCGTCCGCCACCCCGGCCAACTCGATGTCGGCGATGAGCCCGGTGAGTCCGTCGACGGTGCCCGCATACCGCACGGTCTGCCGTGATCGGCGGCGAGCGCGGCGCGGGCCGTGCGAAAGTCACCCGGTACGGCCACGGCAATGTCGAGAATGACCGCCACGTCCTGGTATTCCGCCCTGATCCGGGCGGCGCCACGCTGGGCGCGCTGCAGGTCGGAGGCCGCGAACCGGACCGCCGGTCGACGGTCGGATGTCAGCTCGCTCCAGTCGTCCTCGTCTCGTCCGCTCACGAAGAGTCGCACGGCCTCGACCCTAGGTCGACGTGCCTGGGTCGCGCGACGGTTGCAATCAGCGCGAATCCAGCGGAATGTCGAGTTTGGCGTCAATCTGCGTGCGGCGCGGACGGGCGGGGGCGAAGGCTTAGTAGTTTGTACTCGTGACTGCGGACGCGAGGAGCAATGGAAGTCCAGCGGACGCTAGGACCGAGGGACATCCGGTGGACCCTCGGCCGGACATCCCCGCCCAGTACCTCTTGTCACGGCGAGCACCCAAGCCGCGGACGCTGATCGACATGCTCTACGCCACCGCCGAGCGTCACCCCGACTCCCCCGCGATCGACGACGGCGAGGTGCAACTGACCTACGCCGAGTTGATCACCGACATCGAGGAGAGCGTCGAATGGCTCGCCGCGCGGGGAATCGGCCGCGGCGACCGCATCGGCATCCGCATGCCGTCCGGCAGCTATGCGCTGTACGTCGCAATCCTGTCGACCCTGGCTGCCGGTGCGGCATACGTACCCGTCGACGCCGACGACCCCGACGAGCGCGCCGAGCTGGTCTTCGGCGAGGCCGACGTCGTCGGCATCATCACCGAAGCGCGGCCTGCGTCCGCGGCCACGGGTTCGTCCCGCGGCTGGCGTGCGGGACGCCCGCTCGGCCGCGACGACGCCTGGATCATCTTCACCTCCGGGTCCACCGGAACCCCGAAGGGTGTCGCGGTGACGCACCACAACGCGGCGGCATTCGTCGACGCCGAGGCGCAGATCTTCCTGCAGGACAACCCGCTCGGGCCGAACGATCGTGTGCTCGCCGGCCTGTCCGTGGCGTTCGACGCGTCGTGCGAAGAGATGTGGCTGGCGTGGCGCCACGGCGCATGCCTGGTTCCGGCGCCGCGCTCGTTGGTCCGCAGCGGGATGGACCTGGGGCCGTGGTTGGTGTCCCGCGACATCACCGTCGTCTCGACGGTGCCGACGCTGGCCGCGCTGTGGCCGGCAGAGGCCCTCGAGGCGGTCCGGCTGCTCATCTTCGGCGGCGAGGCCTGCCCGCCGGAGCTCGCCGAGCGGCTGGCCGCCGGTCCCGATCGTGGGCCGCGAGGTGTGGAACACGTACGGGCCGACCGAGGCGACCGTCGTCGCGTGCCTGGCGAAGCTCGATGGCGTCTCGCCGGTGAGCATCGGCCTGCCGCTGCCCGGCTGGGACCTGGCCGTCGTCGACAAGGACGGCAACCCCGTCGCCATTGGCGAGATCGGCGAACTCGTGATCGGCGGCGTCGGCCTCGCCCGCTACCTCGACCCGGAGAAGGACGCGGAGAAGTACGCACCCATGCCGACGCTGGGGTGGGCCCGGGCGTACCGCAGCGGCGACCTGGTCCGCCTCGAACCCGAAGGCCTCTACTTCCAGGGCCGCGCCGACGATCAGGTCAAGGTCGGCGGCCGCCGCATCGAGCTCGGCGAGGTCGACTCGGCCCTGGTGAACCTGCCCGGCGTCAGCGGCGGCGCGGCCGCCGTGCGCCGCACCGCCAGTGGCACTCCCCTGCTCGTCGGCTACGTCGCTAGCGCCGACCCGTCGTTCGACCTGGCCGGCCGCGCGTGCCGCACTCGCCGAATCGCTACCCGCCGCGCTGGTGCCGCGGCTGGTGCTCGTCGACGAACTGCCGACCAGAACGTCGGGCAAGGTCGACCGCAACGCGCTGCCATGGCCGATCGAGGGCGAAAGCGGCGCGGACGAGCCCGGCACTCGGTGGCACCACGGGCTGGCTGGCGGGACTGTGGCGCGACGTGCTCGCCGCGCCGATCGAGGGGCCCGAGGCCGACTTCTTCGCGCTCGGCGGCGGTTCGCTGTCCGCCGCGCAGCTGGTGGCCGCGCTGCGCGCCCGCTACCCGCAGGTGACGGTCGCCGATCTCTACGACCACCCGCGGCTCGGCTCACTCGCCGGCTACCTCGACGAGCTCGACCCGCCGCCGCGGTCGAAACCCGCATGGTGAAGCCGGTATCCAAGTGGACGGGATTGGCCCAGGTGGTGGCGTCCCTTCCGCTGGCCACGATCGCGGGCATGCAGTGGGTGGTGTGGCTGGCACTGCTGAACAACGTTGCTGCGGCGCTCGACCTGCTGCCGTGGGCGGTGCCGGTGAACTGGTGGTGGGTGCTCGCGGGCTTCCTGGTGTTCGTTACGCCGTTGGGGCGCATGGCGATTGCGGTGCTCGGCGCCCGCATCCTGATCGGCGGACTCGAGCCGGGCACCTACCGGCGCGGCGGGTCGGTCCACCTGCGGGTCTGGCTCGCCGAACGTCTCGGTGAGGCCAGCGGCGCCGAGAATCAGTCCGGCGCACCGTGGTTGGTCTACTACGCCCGCGCGCTGGGCAACAAGGTCGGCAAGGGCGTCGACCTGCACTCGGCCCCACCCGTCACCGGGATGCTCACCCTGGGCCACCGATGTTCGATCGAACCCGAGGTCGACCTCACCGGCCACTGGATCGACGGCGACCTCTTTCACGTCGGTCCGATCACCGTCGGCAACGACGCCACCATCGGTGCCCGAACGACGTTGCTGCCCAACGCAGTCGTCGGCAAGAACGCCGACGTCGCACCGGGCTCGGGAGTGGTCGGCAAGGTGAAGGCCGGCCAGTACTGGAAGGGCTCACCGGCGATGAAGTCGGGCAAGGCCCGGCATCCCTGGCCGGACGAGCGGCCGCGCCGCGCCCCGTTCTGGGTGGCGGTGTACGGCGTGACGTCCATGCTGCTCGGCGGGGTGCCGCTTGCTGGCGCTCGGCGCTGGACTGGCCGTCCTCGGCTGGGCAGTGCGAGACACCACGTCGCTGGCGGACGCGATCGTTCCTGCTCGCGCTGTGGACCCCGGTCGCCACCATCGTCGCCGTGGTCGTCTATGCGGCGCTGACCGTCATCGGCGTGCGCATGCTGGCGCTGGGCCTGCGCGAGGGCTACCACCCGGTGCGCAGTCGGGTGGGCTGGCAGCTGTGGGCGACCGAGCGGCTGATGGACGCGGCCCGCAACTACCTGTTCCCGGTCTACGCCAGCCTGCTCACACCGTGGTGGCTGCGGCTGCTCGGCGCGAAGATCGGCAAGGGCACTGAGATCTCGACCGCATTGCTCACCCCGAAGTTCACCGTCGTGGAGGACGGCGCCTTCCTGGCCGACGACACCATGGTCGCGTCCTACGAACTCGGCGGCGGGTGGATCCACGTCGCGAAGGCCACCGTCGGCAAGCGCGCGTTCCTCGGCAACTCCGGCATCACCCAGCCGGGCCGGCGGGTGCCCGACGACGGACTGGTGGCCGTGCTCAGCGCGACGCCGCACAAGGCCAAGGCCGGATCGTCGTGGTTGGGCAGTCCACCGATCCGACTGCGCCGCGAACCCACCGCCGCCGACGTTCTGCGCACCTTCCATCCCGTCGGCGCGGCTGAAGGTCATGCGCGCCGTGGTCGAGACGTTCCGAATCATCCCCCTGATCGTGACGTTCGCGATCGGTGTCGCCGTGCTCGGCGCATTACAGGCGCTGGCAGGCGAATTCGGCTGGCTGTGGTCCGCGCTGGCCGGGGGCGTCGTGCTGCTCATCGCGGGTGCGGTAGCGGGAGCCATCGCGGTGGTCGCGAAGTGGCTGGTGATCGGGCGGATCAGGGCGATCGAACACCCGCTGTGGTCGTCGTTCGTATGGCGCAACGAGGTGTCCGACACGTTCGTCGAGACGGTCGCGGCACCGTGGTTCGCCCGCGCGGCGAGCGGGACCCCGGTGATGAACCTGTGGCTGCGCGCACTCGGCGCATCCATCGGGCGCGGCGTGTGGTGCGAAACCTATTGGCTGCCAGAGGCCGACCTGGTCAGTCTCGGCGACGGGTCGACAGTGAACCGGGGGTGTGTGGTGCAGACGCACCTCTTCCACGACCGCATCCTGCGCATGGACACCGTCGTGCTGGAGGACGGCGCGACCCTCGGCCCACACTGCGTGGCGTTGCCCGCCGCCAAGATCGGCGCGGGCGCGACGGTGGGCCCGGCCTCACTCGTCATGCGCGGCGACGAGGTCCCTGCGTCGACCCGGTGGCAGGGCAACCCCATCGCGCCGTGGAATGTGTTCGGTACGAAGCGAGATGGTTCATCCAAGTCCCCGAAGACGTCAAAGACCACCGGGGAATCCGCCGCGTGACGCGATCCGCGAAGAAGGCCGGCGGCCAGGAGCGCAGCGACCGGGGAAAGGTTCGAGCACGCAAGGGCACACCGCCAGTCATCGATCCCTACCTTCCCGCCAATGGCAACTTCGGCTACCGGGTGTCGCGCTACGAGCTGGACCTCGAGTACAAGGTCAACGCCAACCGGTTGTCCGGCGCGGCCACCATCACCGCCGCTACGTTGGCGTCGCTCAAGACGTTCACTCTCGACCTCGCCGACGCCCTGACGGTGTCCAAGGTGTCCGTCAACGGCCAACGGCCCGCCCAGTTCCGCCATTCGACGGGCAAGCTGCACGTCACCTTGTCGTCGACGCTGCCCGCGGGGGCGGCCATGTCGATCACCGTGCGTTACGCAGGCAACCCGCGTCCCATCCGAACCCATTGGGGAGAAGTGGGATTCGAAGAACTCACCAACGGAGCCCTTGTCGCCGGTCAGCCCAACGGCGCGGCGTCATGGTTTCCCGTGCGACGACCACCCGAGCAGCCAAGGCCAGCTACCGCATACAGATCAGCACCGACAACCCGTACCGTGCGGTCGCCAACGGCGAGTTGCTGTCCCGGCGCACCCGGGCCGCGATGACGACCTGGGTCTACGAGCAGGCCGAGCCCACGTCCACCTATCTCGTCACCCTGCAGATCGGCGAGTACGACGCGCACCGATTGGCGAAGAGCCCAGTAACGATGAATGCCGCACTGCCACAACGCTTGCGGCGCAACTTCGACCACGACTTCGGCCGCCAGCCCCAGATGATGAAGCTCTTCGTCAAACTGTTCGGTCCCTACCCACTCGCGGCGGGTTACACCGTGGTCGTGACCGACGACGAGCTCGAGATTCCGTTGGAGGCCCAAGGCATCTCGATCTTCGGCGCCAACCATTGCGATGGGCAGCGCACCGCCGAACGGCTCATCGCGCACGAACTTGCCCACCAGTGGTTCGGCAACTCGGTGACTGTGCGGCGCTGGCGTGACATCTGGCTGCACGAAGGCTTCGCGTGCTACGCCGAATGGCTGTGGTCGGAGGAGTCCGGCGGGCGTAGCGCCGACGATTGGGCGCAAGTACTACCACCAGCGTCTGAAGGGGTCGCCGCAGAACCTTCTGCTTTCCGACCCCGGGCCACGCGACATGTTCGACGACCGCGTGTACAAGCGGGGCGCACTGACGCTGCACGTGCTGCGGCATACGATCGGCGACGCGAACTTCTTCGCCCTGCTTCGGGACTGGACGACGCGCCACCGTCACGCCACCGCGGTCACCGACGACTTCACCGGGCTGGCCGCCAACTACGCCCACGAGTCGTTGCGGCCGCTGTGGCAGGCCTGGCTGTATTCGACGGCAGTCCCCGACCTGTGACCGACGGGGCCTCGCCGGTAGCCGCCCAGGGCCCCGTGACCCGAGGCAGTGTCGCCCGGGTCGGCATCGCGACCGTGGTGAGCGCGCTGTTTGGCTATGCGGTGCTGTATCTGGCCGCGCGTGACCTCGAACCCGCCGGCTTCTCGGTGTTCGCCGTGTTCTGGGGCGCCTTCGGGCTTCTCGCCGGCGCCGCCAACGGCCTGCTTCAGGAATCCACCCGCGAAGTCCGTCAGGCACAGGCCGCCCGGGGATACGACGGTCTCCGGTCCACGGATCCACCCGATGCGGGTGGCCGTCCTCGTCGGCCTGGTCTCCGCCGGCGTCGTCGTCGGGACGTCTCCGCTGTGGTCGGGCCACGTGTTCGTCGACTCCCGACTACTCAGCGTCGCGCTGCTGGCTGCAGGGATCGCCGGCTTCTGCATGCACGCGACGCTGCTGGGGGTGCTGGCCGGGGTGAACCGGTGGAGCCAGTACGGATCGCTCATCGTCGGCGACGCCACCGGCCGCGTCGCCGTGGCCACCGCGACCTTCCTGGTCGGATGGGGCCTGGTCGGCTACCTGTGGGCGACCGTCACGGGTTCGATCGCCTGGCTCGTACTTCTCCTACTCTCACCCGCCACACGCGCGGCGGCGCGACTGCCCACCCCCGGCACCGCCATGACGTTCCTGCGCGGCGCGTCGCACTCGATCGCCGCAGCCGGGGCGAGCGCCATCCTGATCATGGGCTTCCCGGTGCTTTTGAAGGCCACCTCGCAGGATCTCGGTGCTGCTGGCGGGGTGGTGATACTCGCGGTTACGTTGACCCGGGCTCCGCTGCTGGTGCCACTGACCGCGATGCAGGGCAATCTCATCGCGCACTTCGTCGACGAGCGCGAGGCGCGACTGCGGGCGCTGGTGTTTCCATCCCTGGTGGTGTCGGGGCTCGGGCTGCTCGCCGTGGTCATCGCCGGTCTCGCCGGGCCGTGGCTGCTGCAGGTCGCGTTCGGACCCGAGTATCGCGCCGGCGGTGGCTTGCTGGCCTGGTTCACCGCGGCGGCGATCGCCATCGCGCTGCTCACGCTCACCGGTGCCGCGACGGTGGCGGCGGCGCTGCACCGGGCCTACGCCGCGGGCTGGATCAGCGCCACCCTGGCGTCGGCACTCCTCCTGCTGTTGCCTGCACCGTTGGAGACGCGCACGGTGGTCGCGCTGCTGTGTGGACCGCTGGTCGGAATCGTCGTGCATCTGGTCGCGCTGGTCAGAGCACCACGAGAGTGAGCGTGTAGTTTGTTCGGCATCGACACCCCAGACACCCGCTACCACGACGTTTGGCTCGTCATCCCCGCCTTCAACGAAGCGAGCGTGATCGCCGAGGTGATCGCCGACGTCCGCACCGTCTTCGACCACGTCGTGTGCGTCGACGACGGAAGCCGCGACGACACCGGGGAGCGAGCCCTGGCCGCGGGCGCACACCTGGTGCGCCACCCGGTCAATCTCGGTCAGGGCGCGGCCATCCAGACCGGCGTCGAATACGCCCGCAGCAGGCCCGGTGCGGCGGTGTTCGTGACGTTCGATGCCGACGGTCAGCACCGCGTCAAGGACGTCGTCCGCATGATCGACCGGCTGGTGGCCGAGGACCTCGACATAGTCGTAGGCACTCGCTTCGGCGACAGTGCCCCCGAGCAGATGCCGAAGCTGCGGCGGATCCTGTTTCCGATCATCGCCAAGCTCAGTCCCGCGAGCCGTAAGTTGGGCCTCACCGACGCGCACAACGGGCTGCGGGTGTTCAACAAGACCGTCGCCGACGGGCTGAACCTCACCATGAACGGCATGAGCCACGCCAGCGAGTTCGTCGCGCTGATCGCCGAGAACGACTGGCGGGTGGCCGAAGAGCCCGTCGAGATCCTCTACACCGACTATTCGATGTCCAAGGGCCAGCCGCTGATCAACGGGGTCAACATCGTCTTCGATGGGCTGCTGCGCGGAAGGATGCGCAAGTGAACTGGATTCAGGTACTGCTGATCGCAGCGATCGTCGTTCTGTTGGTGTACCTGCTGCGCTCGAGACGCAGTGCGCAGTCCAAGGCGTGGGTGAAGGTCGGCTACGTGTTGTTCGTCGTCGCGGCGATCTACGCGGTGGTCCGGCCCGACGACACGACCGTGGTGGCCAACTGGCTCGGCGTGGACCGCGGCGCCGACCTGATCGAGTACGCGCTGGTGATCGCGTTCCTCTTCACCACGCTGAGTGCCTACATGCGGTTCAAGGATCTCGAGTTGCGCTACGCCCAATTGGCGCGCGCGGTCGCGTTGGAGGGTGCGCGGGCGCCCGAGGAGCGCTAGGGTCCGGCGGGCCAGGATCGAAGCGACCGCGGAATCAGCTGAGCCGGAAGAACTCGACGGTTCTGTTCACGCCATCGGTCAGCCCGACCTTCGGCGTCCAACCCAGTACGTCCTTCGCCCGGCTGATGTCGAGGCAGGACCGCCGCAGGTCTCCGAGCCGCGGGGGGTGAAGCTCCGGCTCGTCCGGCTTTCCGGCGGCCGCCGCGATCGCTGAATGCATTTGGCGCGTTGATGTTTCGACGCCCGTTCCGACGTTGAACCGCTGACCGCCGCCGGTCTCTCCCCCCGCGCGAACGAATGCGTCGACCACGTCGTCGACGAAGACGTAGTCGCGCGTGTCGGTCCCGTCGCCGAATATCTTGGTCGGCTTGTCGGCGAGCAGCGCCTTGGCGAAGATCGCGACCACGCCGGCCTCGCCGTGCGGGTCTTGGCGCGGGCCGTACACGTTGGCAGGCGCAATGTGCGAGCAGTCCAGGCCGTAGAGGTTGCGGAACATGTTGAGATACACCTCGCCGCACACCTTGCTGGCCGCGTACGGTGACGACGGATCGACCGCGACGTCTTCGTTGGTCGGGTAGACCGGCGGCGTGCCGTAGACGGAACCGCCCGACGACGTGTGGACCACCTTGCGGACACCGGTCTTGCGGGCCGCTTCGGCGAGCCGCACGGTGCCCACGACGTTGACGCTCGAATCCAACTGCGGGTCATCGACCGAGCGCTTCACCGAGATCTGGGCGGCGAGGTGGAAGACCACCTCCGGTTTGGTGTCCGTGAACAGCCCCACTAGATCGGCGTCGACGATGTCGGCCTTGACGAAGTGGAAGGCGTCATGGCCTTCCGCCTGACCCAGGTTGGCGCTGTTCCCCGAGCTGAGGTCGTCGACGCCCACGACGCTGTGACCGTCGGCCAGCAGCCGATCTACCAGCGTCGACCCGATGAAGCCGGCAGCGCCGGTGACCAGTGTCCGCACCGGGTCACCATACCTGTGGCGCATTGCGGGTCCGTACAGTCGGCGAGCGTGAAGATCGGGCGGGGCAGAGCGGAGCGACGGGCGGCAGGCTGGGTCGCCCGCACCGCCGTCGCGCTGATCGCGCTGCAGCTGGTACTTCGGGCGGTGCTCGCCTTCGGCGGCTATTTCTATTGGGACGACCTGATCCTGACCGGACGCGCAGGCACCCAGAGCCTGCTCTCCGCGTCGTACCTGTTCGACGACCACGACGGACACGTGATGCCGGGGGCGTTCCTCGTCGCGGGTGGCATCACCCGGTTGGCGCCGTTGAACTGGATCGGTCCGGCCCTCAGTTTGGTCGTGATGCAGCTGATCGCGTCCTTGACGCTGTTGCGGGCGTTGCGCATCATCCTGGGCTGGCGTCCCGTGATGCTGATCCCGCTGACGTTCGCATTGTTCACCCCGCTCGGGGTGCCCGCGTTCGCATGGTGGGCGGCCGCGCTCAATGCGTTGCCGATGATCGCGGCCCTGGCGTGGGTGTGCGGGGACGCGATCCTGTTGGTGCGGACCGGTGAACGGCGCTACGCGGTGTCGGCGCTCGCGGTCTACTTCGGGGGACTGCTGTTCTTCGAGAAGGCCGCGATCATCCCCTTCGTCGCGTTCACGCTCACGGCGCTGCTCGCCCACGTCACCGGCGCGGACGCCCCACTGAAGACCGTGTGGCACCGCGGAATTCGGCTCTGGGTGGCGTCACTGGCGGTGACGGCGGGGTGGATCGGCGTCTATCTGGCCGTCGTCGACCAGAAGCGGTGGAGTTTCGACGTGGGCATGACGTGGGAGTTGTTGCACCGCTCGGTGACCCACGGGATCGTGCCGGGGTTGGTCGGCGGACCGTGGGAGTGGCAGCGCTGGGCACCCGCATCGCCATGGGCGACACCGACATTGGCCGTGATGGTTCTGGGTTGGGCCGCGCTGGGAGCGGTGTTCGTCGTATCTCTGGTGCGCAAGGAACGCCTCGGCCCGGTGTGGCTGGTGGCGGCGGGTTACACGGTGGTCTGCCAGGTGCCGATCTACCTCATGCGATCGTCGCGCTTCACGGCGCTCGAGCTGGCTCAGACCCTGCGTTACCTGCCCGACCTGGTGGTCGTGCTCGCCCTGCTGGCCGCCATCGGGTTGTGCGCCCCGAATCGGGCCCGGTCGCACAGGCTCGATGCTTCTCGCGTCCGGACTCTCGTCGTCGTCTCGTGCGCCGTGCTCTTCGTCGTCAGTAGCTTGTTCTCGACGGCGACCTTTTTGCACAGCTGGCGTGACAACCCTACTCGCGAGTACCTGATCAACGCCGAAGCCGCACTGGCCCAGGCGAACTCGTCGACCAACGCACCGATGCTCGACCAGGAGGTCGATCCCCTGGTGTTGCAGCGCGTCGCCTGGCCCGAGAATCTGGCCAGCCATATGTTCGCGTTGTTGCGCGACCGGCCCCGGTTCGAGTCGAGCACGACGGAGTTGCGCATGCTCGACAGTTCGGGCCGACTGCGCGCCGCCCAGGTGACCTGGGTGCGCTCGATGGTGCCCGGGCCCGATCCCCGGTGCGGCTACCTCGTTCAACCCGATGCCCCTGTTCGGATGCCGCTGAACGGTCCACTGCTACCCGCTGAGTGGACGGCCGAGCTGAACTACCTCGCCAACAGCGACGGGTCGCTGACGTTGTCGCTGCCCGAGGGTGCTGAGTCCAAGGTGCCGGTGCGGCCGGGGCTCAACCGGGTCTTCGTGCGATTGTCCGGTGCGGGCGATGCGATCCTGGTGCGCGCCAATACCTCCGCGTTGTCGGTCTGCCTGGCCGCCGGACCGGTGGGGTACGTCGCCCCGAAGTAGCCGAGCCCAGCCCGGCCCCCGCGGGCAACAAGGCCAAGGCCATGGCGCGGCAGGCGTTCGGCGGCGACTCACGCACCGAACGTGAAGTGACGGCGAGATTTTGGCTGGCGAATCGCACTGGCGTCACGTTCGACGATTCCGAAGAGAGCCGCCTGGGGAGATCGCCCCCGCCCCCCGCCCCCCGACCTATTCAAGGATTCTGACCCCGGCGAGGAGTCCGCACTAGTCCGTTAACGTATTGCAGCCCAAAGTAACCCACAGTTCGGAGTCCACACCCGTACACGTCGGTACAGCCAGATGTCCGGGCGTTTGTATCAGGAAAGTGGAGAGTCTCACATGGTCGGTAACAGCGTTCTAGGCATCGCCGTTTGGCATATAGAGCGCAGGCGGAGAAAACCCCTTCTAGTTTCCGCCAGCAACTAATCCGGGTCGCGCGTGGCCAGGACACGATTTCCGTTCAAACCGTTTGTGATATATGTCCTAGTCAATGTCTCCAGGTTTTGGAGTCCTCGTCGTCGGGTATCAACTACCTGCGAGTTGACGGCTGGGAGCGCAGAAGTAACGCTTCAGCCCCACACAGGCTAGAGATCACTGGTCCGCACACCCCTTCACTGGTCGCCATTGACCATTATCTCTCAGGAGCAAACACATGCGTAAGACAGTAGGCATCACGTTGACCACCGCGGCCCTGATGTTCGGCGGCGCTGGCGTAGCCAACGCGACCGCCCCCAGCGCCCCGGTCCCGTCGTCTACCACGACGACATTGGCCGACGACGCCACCACCACCAACGACGACGGTGACAACACCGGTCTGTGGGGCCTGGTAGGCCTTCTCGGTCTACTCGGACTTGCGGGACTGAAACGACGCAACGACACCGACATCGCGGCCGGCGCTGCTCGCGGCCCGAGTACCCCGCGCGTCTGACTCAGCATCACTCATGAGCCCCCGTCAGTGCTTCGGCACTGGCGGGGGTTTCACATGTCCGATATCAAGCTCCTTTGCCCTCCATCATCTACCTGGCTCTGCCGCACCTGCAACGAGGTGGTTTATTGGCCGCCGATGAACACCCGCTGCACAGGGTCACATCTCAAATGCGATGCGCTGCTGTCTCTTCGGTGGCGGGCTTGATGAACCGGATGGGCCGGGTTCGCCCGTAGGCGGGTGGGTGGATGAGTTTGGCGAATCTGCGGCGGGCGTTTCGGACGGCGCTCCTGAAGGATCTGGTGTGGGTCACCCCGCACAGCTTCCGGCGCACGGTCGCGACGGTGGTCCGCAACGCTCGCGGGCCCGCGTTGGCTCAACAGCAGTTGTCGCACGCGAAGCTGGCGATCGACGGAAGCGCATTACCTGCAGCGGCAGACACACGGTCCCGACGTACGGATAACCCTGGATCGGTTCGCGGCTGGGAAAATACAGGAAAGTATCAAGTGGACCGGATTCCGGGGAGTCCCGCGAAGCGGTTAAGCAGCGTTTCCGCTGGTACATGGAGCCGCCTGGGGGAATCGAACCCCCGACCTATTCATTACGAGTGAATCGCTCTACCGACTGAGCTAAGGCGGCGTACCGGCTAACCGGCGGGACGAGTCTACGACAGGGCATGCAGGCGACCCAATTCAGTTCCGCAGCGCCCCGCCTACCGTCGCCACCATCGCGTCGACGGCGAACTTCGGCTTGACGTTGACCGCCAGGGCCTCCCGACACTCCAGCACCGCCTCGATGCACCGCAACAGCCGGTCCGGCGGGACGTGCGCTGCCATCGCAGCGATCTTCTCGGCCATGTCTGGGTGGTTGGCCTGCACGTCGATGGCACCCGACGACACCAGCAGCGCATCGCGGAAGTACGTCGCCAGATCGATCAGCGCCCGGTCCAGCGCATCGCGCGACGCACGGGTGTGGCGTGACTTCTGCCGTCGCTCGAGATCCTTCAGCGCACCGGTCGAGCCACGCAACGCCCCTGCGGTGCCCTTCCCGCTACCGCCCGCACCAAGCGCCGTACGGAGCTCCTCGGTCTCGGTCTCGTTGCGATCCTCCGTCAGGGCCTTCGCCTCGGCCTCCGCAGTGGCCACCAGTTCCTCGGCGGCCGCGTAAGCCTTGGTCGGCGTGGCAGCGTCGCGCGCCAGGCCCAGCGCGCGTTCCCGCCGGTGGCGCGCCTGCTCGTCGGTGGCGAGCCGGCGCGCCCGGCCAACGTGCCCGCCGCTGACCGACGCCGCCCACCGCGCATCGGCCTCGGGCAGCCCGTCGGTGTCTATCAACACCTGGGCGATCGCGTCGAGTGGTGGCGTGACCAACGCCACGTGCCGACAGCGCGAGCGCAGCGTGATGGAGATGTCCTCGGGGTCCACCGACGGCGCGCACAGCAGGAACACCGTCGACGGCGGCGGCTCCTCAACCACCTTGAGCAACGCGTTCGCGGCGCCCTCGGTCAATCTGTCGGCGTCCTCGACGAGCACGATCTGCCATCGGCCGGTTCCCGGCCGCCGGGATGCGATCTGCACGATGGCGCGCATCTCGTCCACGCCGATCGACAGCCCCTCGGGGATGATCCGGCGCACGTCGGCGTGCGTGCCGGCCATCGTGGTGGTGCAGGCGCGGCACTCGCCACAGCCGGGAAGGCCTTCGGAGGTGCACTGCAGCGCCGCGGCGAAGCACAGCGCCGCGACCGAGCGCCCCGACCCCGGAGGCCCCGTGATCAGCCACGCATGTGTCATGGTTCCCGTGGCGAGTCCATTGTGAGCCGAGTCACCACGTGCGGCCCTGGCCGCAGCCGACAACTCGGCCTCAACGGCATCCTGACCCACCAGACGCGAGAAAACACCGCTCATCGGGCCCAAGCGTAGTGCTCGTGGCGGACACGACCTAGAAGCAGCGACGCTGCCGGTCGCCCCGGCCCGATACGGTTATGACGTGACAACGACGGTGCCACCGATTGGGCGGATCAGCGCATTCGTCCGCTGGGTGGCGCGCACGCCATGGCCAGTCTTCACCCTGGGCATGCTGCAGTCCGACATCATCGGCGCCCTGTTCGTGCTCGGTTTCCTCCGATTCGGTCTGCCGCCCGAGGACCGGATCCAGCTTCAGGACCTCCCGACGTTCAACCTGGCCGTCTTCCTCGGCTACCTCTTCGTGTCGTTCACCGTTGCGGCCTGGCTGACCCTGAGGATGCTGATCCCCGTCATCCGGTGGCAGCGCCGCGACACCCTGCTCGGCAGCAGCGACCCGGCAACCACCGAGGTAGCGCGTGTTCGCGCGCTGAAGATGCCGTTCTACCGCTCTGTGATCAACGTGTCGAACTGGTGCCTGGGGTCCATCGTCTTCATCGTCGCAAGCTGGCCCGTGGCCAGCCACTCCGCACCCGTCGTCGCGGTGGCCACTGCACTCGGCGCAACGGCCACGGCGATCATCGGCTATCTGCAGTCCGAGCGGGTGCTCCGGCCGGTCGCCGTCGCCGCCTTGCGAGGTGGGGTGCCCGAGACCTTCCGCGCCCCCGGCGTGATCCAGCGCCAGGTTCTGACGTGGGTGCTGTCCACCGGGGTGCCGGTTCTCGCGATCGTGCTGGCCTTGGTCGCGAGCAAATTCGGGATCCTCACCGCGCCTGCGGAGCGGCTCAACACGCCGATCCTGCTTTTGGCCATCGCCGCGTTGGTCATCGGCCTGGCGGGCACGGTGTTGGTGGCGATGTCCATCGCCGACCCGCTCCGTCAACTGCGCTGGGCCCTGGGCGAGGTCCAGCGGGGCAACTACAACGCCCACATGCAGATCTACGACGCCAGCGAGCTCGGACTGCTGCAAGCCGGATTCAACGACATGGTGCGCGATCTCGCCGAACGGCAACGGCTGCGGGATCTGTTCGGCCGGTACGTCGGCGAGGACGTGGCCCGTCGCGCCCTCGAGCGCGGGACCGAGCTCGGCGGTCAGGAGCGCGACGTCGCCGTGCTGTTCGTCGATCTCGTCGGCTCGACGCAGCTGGCGTCCACCCGGCCCGCGTCGGAGGTCGTGAGCCTGCTCAACGAGTTCTTCCGCGTCGTCGTCGACACCGTCAACCGGCACGGCGGCTTCGTGAACAAGTTCCAGGGCGACGCGGCGCTGGCCATCTTCGGCGCGCCGATCGAACATCCCGACGCATCGGGTGCCGCTTTGGCCGCGTCGCGCGAACTGCACGACGAACTGATAGAGGTGTTGGGCGAGACCGAGTTCGGCATCGGAGTGTCCGCAGGCCGCGCCATCGCGGGACACATCGGTGCGCAGGCCCGATTCGAGTACACCGTGATCGGCGACCCGGTGAACGAAGCCGCCCGCCTGACCGAGTTGGCCAAGCTGGAAGAGGGGCACGTACTCGCGTCGGCGATGGCGGTGAGCAACGCCCTCGATGCGGAGGCACTGTGTTGGGACGTCGGCGAGATCGTCGAGCTTCGTGGCCGGTCGGCACCCACCCAGTTGGCCAGACCGGTAAATCTCCTGATACCAAGCGAAGTGGACGAAGTGGACGTCTCCGGTTCGTAGGACCCGGTCAACGACGCGCGGCGAACGGCTACAAGAACACCTCGTATCCGGAGGTCGACGAGCCGTCAGCGGATGCCTTACGCGCGCAGGTGAATTCGTAAGCAAGACCGAGGCAGCGAACCTAGGACTTCTTTGCCGCCTTCTTCGCGGGGGCCTTCTTGGTCGTCTTCTTGGCGGCCTTCTTGACAGGGCCGCGGGCGCGCCGGTCGGCGAGCAGCTCGGACGCCCGCTCGTCGGTGATCGACAGGACGTCATCGCCCTTGCGCAGGCTCGCGTTGGTCTCGCCATCGGTGACGTACGGGCCGAAGCGGCCGTCCTTGATCGACATCGACTTACCCGAAACGGAGTCGTTGCCCAGTTCCCGAAGGGGCGGAGTGGCCGCGCCCTGCCCGCCGCGGCGCTTCGGCTCGGCGTAGATCTTCAGCGCCTCGTCGAGCGTGATGGTGAACATCTGATCCTCGGTCGCCAGGGAGCGAGAATCGGTGCCGCGCTTCAGGTACGGGCCATAACGGCCGTTCTGCGCGGTGATCTCCTCGTTGTTGGCGGGGTCGATACCGACGACGCGCGGCAGTGACAACAGCTTGAGCGCGTCCTCGAGGGTCACCGTCTCGAGGTCCATTGTGCGCAGAAGCGAGCCGGTGCGCGGCTTCGGGCCGGTCGGCTTCTTGCCCTTCTTCGCAGGCGCCCCATCTTCGGGCTCCTCCGGCGGTGCGGGCAGCACCTCGGTCACGTAGGGACCGTAGCGGCCGTCCTTGGCGACGATCTCGTGTCCGGACTCTGGGTCGACGCCCAATGACCGGCCCTCTTGCGGTGTGGCGAAGGCCTTTTCGGCGAGCTCCAAGGTCAGCTCGTCAGGCGTCAGGTCATCGCTGAGATTCGCCCGCTGCGGGGTGAGCTCCCCGTCGTCACCGGCGACCATTCGCTCGAGGTACGGCCCGTTGCGTCCGACGCGCACGTTGATCGCGCGCCCCTGATCGTCGTCAAACAGCTTGATGGAGTTGACCAACCGCGCGTCGATCTCCTCGAGGTTGCCGCCGACGAGCTTCTTGAGCCCGCCCGAGCGCGCGATCGAGCCCTCGACGCCGTGGTCACCGCCGAAGTAGAAGTTGTTGAGCCAGTTGGTCCGTCGCTCGTGACCCGCCGCGATCTCGTCGAGCTCGTCCTCCATTGCGGCGGTGAAGTCGTAGTCGACGAGACGCCCGAAGTGCTGTTCGAGCAGTCCGGTCACGGCGAACGCAACCCAGGACGGCACCAGGGCGCTGCCCTTCTTCTGAACGTAGCCGCGGTCCTGGATGGTCTTGATGATCGACGAGTAGGTCGAGGGCCGGCCTATCCCCAGGTCCTCCAGCGCCTTGATCAACGACGCCTCGGTGTAGCGCGCCGGCGGGCTGGTGGTGTGCCCGTCGGCGGTCAAGTTGGCGGCGTCGACGCGCTGGCCCTGCGTCAGGTTCGGCAACCTGCTCTCCGCGTCGTCGGCCTCACCACCGGCCTGCTCGTCGAGGCTCTCGACGTAGGCCTTCAGGAACCCGGCGAACGTGATGGTGCGACCGCTGGCGTTGAAGACAACCTGCTCGCCAGAGCTGGCGGAGCCGCCGATGCGGAGCGACAGCGTCGTGCCGCGTGCATCGGCCATCTGCGAGGCCACGGTGCGCTGCCAGATCAGTTCGTAGAGCCGGAACTCGTCATTGTCCAGCGCAGAGTGCAGCTGACCCGGCGTCTGGAAGACGTCACCCGCGGGCCTGATGGCTTCGTGGGCTTCCTGCGCGTTCTTCACCTTGCGCGTGTACTGGCGCGGTGACGGGTGCACGTACTCCTCGCCGTACAGCTGCCGGGCCTGGTTGCGCGCCGCGTCGATGGCCGAACTCGACAGCGTCGTCGAGTCGGTACGCATATAGGTGATGTACCCGTTCTCGTACAGCCGCTGCGCGATGCTCATCGTGCGCTCCGAGGAAAACCGCAGCTTGCGTCCGCCCTCCTGCTGCAACGTGGAGGTCATGAACGGTGGGTATGGCCGGCGCGTGTAGGGCTTCTGCTCCACCGAGGACACCGCGAGCTGCGCCCCACGCAGCCCGCTGGCCAGAGTGGTCGCCGCCGGCTCGTCGAGCACCAACACCTCGTCGGGCTTGCGGACCGCGCCGAGCGAGTCGAAGTCACGCCCGGTCGCGACTCGGCGCCCGTCGACCGTGTTGAGCTTCGCGGTGAACCTCGGGGGCGACGCCTGGGGATCCGACACGCTGGCGTCGAGCTCCGCGGTCACGTCCCAGTAGCCCGCGCTGCGGAACGCCATGCGTTCCCGTTCGCGCGACACGATGATGCGGGTGGCCACCGACTGAACCCGACCCGCGGACAGTTTCGGCGCCACCTTCTTCCACAGCACCGGGCTGACCTCGTAGCCGTACAGCCGGTCGAGGATCCGCCGGGTCTCCTGGGCGTCTACCAGGTCGATGTCGAGGTCCCGCGGACTCTCGGCGGCGGCCCGAATCGCGGGCTCGGTGATCTCGTGGAACACCATCCGCTTGACCGGGATGCTCGGCTTGAGCGTCTCCAACAGATGCCAGGCAATGGCCTCGCCCTCGCGGTCACCGTCGGTGGCCAGGTACAACTCGTCGACGTCCTTGAGCAGGCCCTTGAGCTCGGTGACCGTGCCCTTCTTGTCGGGGCTGATGATGTAGAGCGGCTCGAAGTCGGCGTCGACGTTCACACCCAATCGGGCCCACGGTTCCGACTTGTACTTGGCAGGTACGTCGGCCGCCGCCCTGGGCAGGTCGCGGATATGCCCGCGCGACGACTCGACGATGTATCCGGAGCCTAGGTAACCAGCGATTTTGCGCGCCTTGGTGGGCGACTCGACTATGACGAGTCGCCGCACTCGACCGTTGCCGCTGCCATCCTGGTCAGCCAACTGTGTCTACGCTCCACTTCTTTGCCGCCATCTGGCGCACCATACGACGAGCCCCGAGTCGAATCGCCCGATGGCACCCATGGCAAGGGACAATTTCGCACCCCGCGGCAGCCTACGCAAACCGGCTCGCTTGCGAACCGACGTCAAACACGCGGCCACTGAAGGAACGCCTCGGTGTTACCCGGGGGTTCCCCAACGTTCTCTACCAGGCGAGATAGCCGTTTTCGACCGCTGATCCGCAACGCCGGATGCGCTCCGCGGGTGCCGATCAACGTCGGGGCGATTCCCACCCGCATCATCGCCGATGCGAGCGCGGAATGCGTATCGGGAGCGTGCGGGTCCAGCCCGAGTAAGTACCGGTCGGCTTCGGGAGTGCCGGCCGCCAAGGTCCAGGCGCGCAATTCCCTGGGGCCCGGCAGCCACTGTGGAGGCACCGTCTTGACCGCCCCACGCGTCCACTGAGTCGCAATCGCCGTCAGTCGTGCATCCACGGACGTGCGTACCAACGGCGTGTTCTCGTCGGTGCGGGCCAGCTCCGGCTGCAGGCCTGCCTCGGCGATCATCTCGGCCAGCGCCTCGGCGCGCCAGAGTCGATCGACGACGACGGACAGCCGGGCGGCCTGCTCGAAGCCCGAACCCACCAGAACCACTTGTCCGGGAGCCGCCAAGATCCCGGTCAAGTCGGACACCGCGGGCGGCACCGACTCAGCCGAGAAGAACGACAGCTGACTCACCAAAACGACACTAGGGCAGCGACCGCCTTAGTAGGAGTCGCCGGGCTCTCCTGTCGGGGCCGGAAAGCGAAACACCCCCGCATCATCCTCATCCAGACGGTGCGGGGTGTGTTCGGAAGCGTCAGTCAGACGGTGCGGACGTTCACGGCCTGCGGTCCTTTGGGGGACTGCTCGACCTCGAATTCGACCTTCTGCTTCTCCTCGAGGGTGCGGAACCCGTTGGACTGGATTTGGTTGTAATGCACGAAGACGTCGCCGCCACCGCCGTCCTGCTCGATGAACCCGTAACCCTTCTCCGGGTTGAACCACTTAACAGTGCCCTGTGCCATCTGTACTTCATTCCTTCTACTACTTCGGGTGCGGTCCATCGTGCTTCGATGGACCGGGCCCGTTCCGACCGCCATACCTTCGTGGAAGCGCCGGAACTGGCCAACGTACAACCCTCGCAGGAACCGCGACCGCAACGACGTTCCTGCGAGTGCTGACACACGAACACAGAAGCTGCGACCGTCCATAAGTCAATCATGTTCAGCGCCGTCGCGACAGTCTCGCGAGCATCAAGTGGTTAACAATTCACCGAGGGCGGTCTTGGGAATTCCCAGGGGCCAGTCGCACCCTCAATCAGGAGGCAGGCCGTGTCGCATCCAGGGTCGGATTTCGGCCGCGAATTACTCGCCTGCGCGGTCGACGGAACCGGCTCCGACGAGCACCCGCTGCGGCACGTCTCCGACCTCGCTCCGCGGCGGGCCAGCGCACGGCCCTGGCCATCATGGGCCGAGCCGGATGTGGTGCGTGCCTTCGTTGATCGCGGCGTCACCGAGCCATGGTCACATCAGGTTGCGGCCGCCGAGCTCGCGCATTCGGGTCGCCACGTCGTGCTGAGCACCGGGACCGCGTCGGGCAAATCGCTGGCCTATCAGTTACCCATCCTGTGCGCGCTGTCCACCGACCCACGCGCCCGGGCGCTCTACTTGTCACCGACCAAGGCGCTTGGGCACGATCAACTGCGCAGTGCCCAGGCCTTGGCGAATTCCGTCGAGCGACTGGCCGACGTGGGGCCGAGCCCGTACGACGGGGACAGCAGCGGCGAGGCCAGACGCTTTGCGCGCGAACGGTCGCGGTGGATCTTCTCCAACCCGGACATGATTCACCTCTCACTGTTGCGAAATCACCCCCGTTGGGCGGTGTTCCTGCGCAACCTGAGATTCATAGTCGTCGACGAATGTCACTATTACCGAGGGATTTTCGGCTCGAACGTCGCGTTGGTGCTGCGCAGGCTGGTGCGTCTCTGCACTCGCTACGCGACCGGTGACTCCGCTGGGCCGACGGTGATCTTCGCCAGTGCGACGGCATCCTCGCCGGCAGCCACCGCTTCCGAACTGCTCGGTCAGGCGGTCACCGAGGTGACCGAGGATGGGTCGCCGCAGGGTGGCCGCACGGTGGCCCTCTGGGAGCCTGCGCTGCGCACCGATCTGCTCGGCGAGAACGGCGCTCCGGTACGGCGTTCCGCGGGCGCCGAGGCGGCGCGGGTGATGGCCGACCTGATGGCCGAGGGTGCGCGCACGTTGACGTTCGTTCGATCGAGGCGTGGCGCAGAGCTGACCGCGCTCGGGGCGCGCACCCGCCTCGAGGACGTCGCACCGGAGCTCGTCGACCTCGTCGCGTCCTATCGCGCCGGCTACCTCGCCGAGGACCGCCGAGAACTGGAGTCCGCCTTGGCCGATGGCCGACTGCGGGGACTGGCGACTACCAACGCCCTCGAGCTCGGCGTGGACATCGCGGGCTTGGACGCGGTGGTGTTGGCCGGCTTCCCCGGCACCGTCGCCTCGTTCTGGCAACAGGCCGGACGGGCGGGGCGCAGGGGCCAGAGTGCGCTGATCGTGATGATCGCGCGCGACGATCCCTTGGACACGTACCTGGTGAACCATCCGGCTGCGTTGTTGGGCAAGCCGCTCGAACGCGTCGTGATCGATCCCACCAACCCATTCGTGCTCGGCCCGCAATTGCTTTGCGCAGCAACCGAACTGCCACTGACCGATGCAGAGGTGCGAATGTGGGACGCCGAGGCGGTGGCGGAGTCGCTCGTCGACGACGGCCTGCTGCGACGAAGGCCAGCAGGGTACTTCCCGGCCCCGGGCATCGATCCGCATCCCGCCGTCGACATCCGCGGCTCGGTGGGCGGACAGATCGCGATCGTCGAAGCGGAAACCGGTCGACTGCTGGGCAGTGTGGGGGCGGGGCAGGCTCCGGCGACGGTGCACCCCGGCGCGGTCTATCTGCACCGCGGCGAAAGCTACGTCGTCGATTCGCTCGACTTCGAGGGCGGGCTCGCCTTCGTGCACGCGGCCGATCCCGGGTACACGACGTCGGCGCGGGAACTCACCGACATCTCGGTGTCGGGAGTCGGTGAGCGTCACGTCGTGGGCCGCGTCACGACCGGGTTGGTGCCGGTGTCGGTGAGACACACCGTGATCGGGTACCTCCGGAGGCGATTCAACGGTGAGGTGATCGACTTCGTCGAACTCGACATGCCAACCCAAACCCTGGACACGGTGGCAGTGATGTGCACGATCGCTCCCGAAGCGCTGCAGGACAGGGGTATTGAGCCCGTTCGTGTTCCCGGGGCCCTGCATGCCGCCGAGCACGCGGCGATCGGCCTGCTCCCCTTGGTCGCCAGCTGCGACCGCGGCGACATCGGCGGGGTGTCGATGGCGATCGGACCCGACGGACTGCCCACGATATTCGTCTACGACGGTCATCCCGGTGGTGCGGGATTCTCGGATCGGGGGTTTCGGCAGTTCGCCGTCTGGTGGGAAGCGACGGCGGCAGCGATCGAAGCGTGCGAATGCCAGCAGGGCTGCCCGTCATGCGTGCAGTCACCGAAGTGCGGCAACGGCAACGAACCACTCGACAAGGCGGGCGCAATCGGCGTGTTACGTCTGGTACTGCGGGAACTCGCCGACAACGCTGCGTGAACCTAGCCGGGTCGACGACCGACCCCTCGACAGTCGTCACCAGGATTTGCGTCGGGCGCTGACGCGGGCACGCCGGACACTCGGGTGATGGCAACGAACGGTCGGATGGCGACGAGATCGGTCCCCTCCCGGCAGCCCAGGCAAAGGAAAAATACCGCGTAGCACGGGTGGGTGCAACCGATCGGCCACCGCCGCCCCAGAGGTTCTACGCGTCGGAAAGCGCGGCCGACAGCACCTTCCCGAGGAGGCCGTGGCACCGTTCTGCAGCCAGAGGGCTGTGTCCCGACCGGTAAGATGCGGTCATGACCCACGATTGGCTCCTCGTGGAAACGCTGGGCAGGGAGCCAGCCGTCGTGGCCCAGGGACAGGCCACCAAGAATCTCGTCCCGATCGGTGCCTTTCTGCGGCGCAATCCCAACCTCATGGCCATCCAGACGGCGATCGGCGAGACAGTGCGGGCGGGCCTTCCCCTCAGCAGCATCACGCCGAAGCACGACTGCGTGATTCGCACCGAGGTGGTCCAAATGACGGATGGCCGAATCCACGGCGTCCACGTGTGGATCGGGCCGCCCGACATCGACCCGCCCGACCGCATGCTTCCGGGCCCCCTGAAGTGGGACCTGACCCGTGGGATCGCCACAGACACACCGGAGTCGCTGTTCAACAGCGGGCGAGATCCGTCGACCGAAGCGACGCACGGTCGGGCGTTCGCCGAAGACCTGCCGACCCGGGCGCTCAAGCCGAGTGAGGCGCAGGTGCTGTCTCAGGCGATCAAGCCGGAACCGGGCCGGACCCTCTGTAGCACGTGGGATGTCACCGATCACGAGGGCAAGCCCATCACCGTGGGCTTCGTCGCCCGCGTGCTGCTCGAGGCCGACGACGGTGGACCTGACACGTTGATCTGCAGAGCGATGAACTGGCGCAGTGTGCGGGACAAATCGACCTTCGTACCAGTCGATCTCGGGCAGCGGATCCTCAACGGGCTGGCCCAGCCTGGGGTGCACCGCGCGCTCGTCGACCTACGGACTTGGACGCTGCTGAAGTGGCTGGACGACCCGTGCCCGTTCTACGACTGGCGATCCCGGGAATCGGGCGATCCCGTCGTACACCCTGACGACGAGGCCGCAATGGCTTCCATGACAACCGAATTCGACAAGGGCGCGGCGTCGCATGTCTTGCGACTGCGGGCCATCGGCGGCGGGTGGACGCCCATCCACGTCACCGTTCACCGCGTCGAGCTCGACGAGGGCACCTTCGCCGGCCTGTTGTCCCTGCGCTTGCCCACCGATGACGAGCTGGCGGCCGCCTCGCCGCCGAAGTCGGCCAAACTGCGCAAGTCACGGGCACGCAAGGACAATGGCGATTCAGCACTAGCCGCTACCTCTCGTCTGGGCCTGCTCGGGCAGCGGCCCGGGCCGAACCGAGACCCCACCGCCCAAGAGCGACGGGGACGTCGACACCCACGATCACGTCGAGACCCTCCACGCGGCACGTCGCGACGACCGAGTGCATGGCCCCGGCAACCGATGAGGCCCACGAACACGCCTCCTGAACACCCGACGCGAGCCGACCTGCAGCAGCCAGCGCGGCCAGATCAGCGCTGGCCTGAGCGCGGTGACGCGCGATGACAGCCGAACCAAGCACGGTGGCTCCCAATGCAATCGACATCACCACCGCCATCATCGCCACCGCCACCAAGGTCGCCGAGCCGCGCTCACGCCCCTGGCTCGCGGGCCGCCATCGCCTCCGCCGCGATGGAGAAGCCCAGCCACAGTGGTGCAGTCGCGCTGACCCTCGCCACGACGAAGTCACCGTCGTGCCGCAGCTGCAGAAGCGACCCATCGGGACCAATCCGGCGCGCCGCCTCCGCTGCCGTGCGCTCGTCGCCCCTCGCAGCCAACCGGGCCGCCTCCCTGGCTGAATCAATGCAGCGCACCTGAATCGACATCGCGGACGCGCCCGCCAGGCAGACGACCAGCACCACGGACAACGCCGCGATCGCGAAGGCGGCCTCGACCGTAGCGCCACCCGCAGCTCCCCTTAGCCGTTGGTGCTCAACGCCTTGGCGATGATGTTGGTCAAGGCGCTCACGATGGAGTCGCCCGTGACCACGGAGTACAGAATCGCGCCGAACGCCGCCGCCGCGACAGTGCCGATGGCGTATTCGACCGTCGACATTCCGGATTCGTCGACCCACAACACCGCCAGCCGAGAATGAATTCGGCGAATAGTGTTTCCCATCAACGTTCTTCCCTTCCATTGCTCCTCCCAAGGCTCACGGTCACTCCGCGAGCCGACCTCCCGACCGCTCACCGGACGCCCATCGTCAGCACGTCGCGGGCCAACCCCATGACCACCGGCACGACACCGAGGCACAAGAAAGCCGGGAGGTAGCACAGCCCCAACGGCCCGGCAATGAGGACCGAGGCGCGCTCGCCGGCCGCCCGGGCATCGTCGCCGGCGTCCTGGCGCGATTGTTCGGCCAGGTCGGCAACGCCCTGCGCCAGTGCGGCACCCGAGGCGGCCGACCGACGGGCCAAGCGGGTGAAGGCCTCGACGTGTCGGTCGGATGTGGCGTGACTCGACCACGCAGTCGCGGCATCTGCGCCCAGTGCGAGTAGCTCGGCCGCTCGGCCCAACACGCCCGCCAGCGGCAGCGGGGCCGAGGGCACCGTCGCGGCGGCGGCAGCCGCTACGGCCATCCCCGACGACAGACAGGCCGCGAGCACGTCCAGAGCGGCCGCCACCGCGAGCGGATCCACGGATTCGGCGGATTTTTTCTGCTCGACGCGCTTCGGCACGCCAAGCCCGGCGCGACACTCGACCCGCGCCCTGTCGGCCGACAGCAGCACTGCTACTGCGAGACACACTGCGGCCCAGGTCATGTCGATGTCATCTTCGTGATGCGGTCCGACCACAGCAGGCCGCCACATGCCAACGTCGTGCCGACGACGAGCAGTGCGCCGCCGAGTCCCCCGGACACCAGGAACTGCACGGGATCGGCGTCCACCAACTGGCCGAGCCCGATGCCGAGCACCGGTAGTCCGGCAAGCACCAGCGCCGTCGTCCGAGCACCCGCCATACCCGCGGTGAATCGCGACTCGAACCGCTCGCGTTCGACGATTTCGCCGTGCGCCGTGCGCATGAGCGTGGCGATGGCCAAGCCGTGCCGTTGCGCCAACTCCCAGCACACCGCCAGCCGGGTCCAGTGCGTCGGCACTGCGGAATGAGCTGCGACGGAGCGCAACCCGGCGGCAACGTCGACACCGAGGCGGGCTCGAGCAGCGACGGCCCGCAGCGCTGCGGCGACGTCGTCGGAGACCTCCCCCGCCGCTGTCTCGAAGGCAACCACGGGATGTGCGCCCGCGCGCAACTCACCCGCCAGCACGTCGAGCGCCCCCTGAAGCGCGGCTGATTCGGCCGCGCTGCGGGCGTGCTGGATCGTCCGCTGCCTGCGCAACGCGACGGTGCCGCCCACGATGGCCATCGCCGCTACCACACTCGGAGGCGCGATGAAGGCGACGGTGATGGCCGCCGTCCCCGCACCCACCGCCAACCACATCCCGTGCTGCCTCGGCACTCCTCGGTCGGGAACGACGGTGCGCCTCCGCGCAGGTGCCGCGAGCAACGCGGCAGCCAATGCCAACAGTGCGCCGGTCACGGCCGCCGCCGAGCCGCCAGCAAGCGGTTCAGATCTTCCATGCCCTTCGCGTGTCCGCGGTCCGCGTGCCAGCACGTGACGGCATACACCAACCCGTCGACACCCCGCCGCAGGACGGCGATCTCCTCGAGTCTGCGACGTCCCGTCCGATCGCGGCCGACGTGCAATACGACACGAACGGCTGCGGACAACTGGCTGTGCGTTGCCACGCGATCCAGGCCGCCGAGCGCGGCAAGCGCCTCGAGTCGGGCGGGCACCTCGGCGGGCTCGTTGGCGTGCACCGTGCCTGCGCCACCCTCGTGGCCGGTGTTGAACGCCGCGAGCAGGTCGACGACCTCGCCCCCACGTACCTCGCCGACCACGATCCGGTCGGGCCGCATCCTCAGGGCCTGCTTGACGAGATCGCGCACCGTGACCTCACCGATGCCCTCCACGTTGGCGCCCCGGGCGAGCAGTTTGACCAGGTGCGGATGCCGCGGCGCGAGTTCGGCTGCGTCCTCGATGCAGACGATGCGTTCTTCCGGTGCGACGGCGCCGAGCGCGGCGGCGAGGAGTGTCGTCTTGCCTGCGCCCGTGCCGCCGGACACGACGAATGCCAGTCGTGCTGCGATGATTGCGCGCACCAGGTCGGCTACTGGCGCAGGGATCGCCCCGCATCCTACGAGGGCCTCGAAGTCTTGCGTGGCCGGCCGCAGCACTCGCAGCGACAAGCACGTGCCTGCTGCGGAGATCGGCGGAAGGATTGCATGCAGCCGAACGGCGAATTCACCGCCGCCGAGCCCCGTCAGGTGGCCGTCGACCCAAGGTTGTGCTTCATCGAGACGCCGCCCGGCGCTCAGCGCCAGCCGCTGAGCCAGTCGGCGCACCGCAGCGTCGTCGACGAATTCGATTGGCACGCGCCGCAATCCGGAACCATCGTCGACCCACACCGCGTCGGGTGCGGTGACCAACACGTCCGTCGTGCCCTCCGCGCTCAGCAGCGGCTCGAGGATGCCGGCGCCGGAGAGTTCCGTCTGCAGGACACGCAGGTTGTCGAGTACCTCGGTGTCCCCGAGCACACCACCCGACTCGGCGCGGATGGCTGCGGCAACGACGTTGGGCCGCAAAGGCATCGACTCCGCGGCCAACCGTTCGCGGACACGCTCGATCAATGACGCGCTCACGCAACACTCGACTCGGTCGGCAGTTGCTGCAGCACCGCGAGCACGCGACGCGCGGCACGCGCCAACGGCGAGCGCCGTCGGGGTCTCAGCCCGCTATGCTCCAGCGCATTGGCCAAGCCCGGTTGAGCGCGCATGGCGGCAAGGCGCGGAAGACCGACGGCCTGTGACACGTCTCCTGGAGTCAGTCCTCCCGGCGCCGGCCCGCGTACGACGAGTCCGACGTTCGCATTCGCGGCGGCGAGCCATTGGCCGATGGCGGCGGCGCCCGCGCAAGACCTGACGTCGGCGGGAGTGACGAGTACGACGAGATCGGCTGACGCAAGCGCGGTTTCGACTGCGGGAGTGGCCCGCCGAGGAAGATCGCAGACCACCGTGGCCCCGCCGCGACATCCAGCATCTACGACCGCGTCGAGCGCCGCCGCGTCGACCTGACCGCCAGCCCGACCAGCCGACAGCACAGCGATGCCGTGGTGCACCGGCAGTGCCGCGCGCAAGGCCATCCACCCGACGCGTCCACCCTGTAACGCCAGCTCCGGCCAACGCAGCCCCGGCTCGTCCTCACTGCCCAGCACCAGGTCGAGGCCTCCGCCCCAGGGGTCGACGTCGACGAGCAAGGGGTCGGTGGCGGAATGCGCAATGGCCGTCGCGAACACCGAGGCCCCCGCGCCGCCACGGGCGCCGACGACCGCGAGGACGGCACCACGTCGCTGCACCTCGCGACCCGCCTCCGCGGCGTCGGACAGCACTGCCACGAGATCCGCCTCCTCCGCAGGCAGGGTGAGGATGCGTTGCGCGCCAACCGCGATCATGATCGGCCATTCGGTGGGACTCGGTTCCGCTCGACTGATCACGAACAGGGACCCGCGTCGTGACAACGGGAGCTTCGCGCAGCGCCTCGCGCCCTCGAGATCGAGCAAGACTGCAGAGGCGGCGACCCAGACCTTCGGGCTCGAGGGCTCGGATACGTGGACGACCCGCACTCCGGCTGCGGCGGCAATGCGGTCGACGGCGTGGCGCAGCGCCTCGTCGACTACCAGCGCCAGGACCCCATTGCTCGTGCTCACGTCCCCACTGTGAGCGGGCCGACCGACGCGGCGCTACGCCCGACGAAGGGTTTGTGGATGAAGTCGTGTCTGTGCGCAACGCCCCAGCAAAGGTGGGGCTCCAAATGGGCAGCCAGAAAACGGCATTGCGCAATCTTGGACGCGCGTAACCACTGCGTTGCTCAAGAAGCGTTGGACAAACTTGCCCAGAAAGGGGACGACCCCCGCCAGGGGGGGAGGAGGCGGAGGTCGTCGTGTATCAGCCCCGGGGGGTCGGGCTGATGCACACTCAGCATAAGCCGAGTGATGTTCACTATACACGCGGCGATATGGTGTGACGCAACCCTGCTTGCCAATGAAAGCATCCTGTGACCAGGAAAATTGCAGGACCAGTCACCTGTCATCGACTGACACTTCCGCCGAGCTCGCGACCCGTCGAAACCGAGCGCCGCATATGCTGAGCAGCGTGACCGCTTCCGAATCGGCGCCAGGCGGTTCGGACGCGCCGCGGGTCGGGGCCGCACCGAGCCGACCGACACCTACCGCGGCGTTCTTCGATCTCGACAAGACGGTCATTGCGAAGTCGAGCACGCTGGCATTTAGCAAACCCTTCTTCGAACAAGGGCTCATCAATAGGCAGACCGTGTTGAAGTCTGCGTACGCGCAATTCCTTTTCCTGATGTCCGGCGCAGACCACGACCAGATGGACCGCATGCGTTCATACATCACCAACATGTGCACGGGGTGGAACGTCGAACAGGTGAAGTCGATCGTCAGCGAGACGCTGCACGACATCGTCGACCCCTTGGTGTTCGCGGAGGCCGCCAACCTGATCGCCGACCACAAATTGTGTGGCCGCGACGTCGTGGTCGTCTCGGCTTCTGGCGAGGAGATCGTGGCACCGATCGCGCGGGCACTCGGAGCGACACACGCGATGGCCACCCGGATGGTGGTCGAAGACGGCAAGTACACAGGCGAAGTCGCGTTCTACTGCTACGGCGAGGGCAAGGTCGAGGCCATCCGCGAGCTGGCCGCCCGCGAAGGCTATGCACTCGAGTACTGCTACGCCTACTCCGACTCGATCACCGACACCCCGATGCTCGAGGCGGTCGGACATCCGACGGTCGTCAACCCCGACCGCGCGTTGCGCAAGGAGGCGACGGCGCGCGGCTGGCCGGTGCTCGAGTTCTCACGGCCGATCCCATTGCGCGACCGCATCCCAGCTCCGTCGGGTGCGGCGGTCGCCACCACGGTGGCAGTCGGGGTGAGCGCACTGGCGGCCGGCGCCCTGACCTACTCGCTGCTGCGCCGATTCGGCTTCTGACACGACCGGACCAATAGCTGGCCACTGCGCGGTAACGATCGGGAGTCAGCCCGAATTGCTACTTGCTGTGACCGCGGTCACGGAGTACAAAGGAGTCAAGGACGCCTGGCAAGGCCAAGTTCGAGTCGGAAGAGAAGGCTCGCTCTCCCAAGTCAGGTGACCCAGCACGGATCCCGGTACCCACGCGGAGCACAAGCCGCGTTATGGCAGAAGTGTTGCGGGCCTGCGTGATTACGAAGAGCGGATGACCACGAAACCCCTTGGGTGGGGCTGTAGTCATAGCGCATGGTAAGGACGCCGAGGCCACCCACGCAGCCCACCGAGCACGCTTGGTAACCGCGGAATCCGTGCTAGCGGGCGGTGAGCCGAATCAGTTCGGAGCGCCGCCCGCTTCACTTTGCTGGCAACTAGCCAGACGAGGCGTCGGCAATCGAAATCGCTTCGCGCGCGCCGTCCTCCAACGCCCGACAGCTGGTCATCAGCCACACCGCAAGGCCGTCACGCGTACCCGACGCAAACCCTCGCGCCGCGGCGCGGTAGTCGCCCGACTGCTGCATCCAGAACACCTCGGGAACGCCGAGGCCATGGGGATCCAGCCCGCTGGTGATGGTGATCAGCCGTGACACCGCCCGCGCCACCACCCCGTCGGCCACTCCGAACGGCGCAAGCGTGAGCAATTCGCCGTGCGCCACCGCCGCCAGGACGGGCGCGGGCACTCCAGTTCCGCCGGTCACGATGTCGCCCAGTAGCTCGAGCCGGCGCCCCACGTCGGGGTCGGATCGTGGCCGCCCGAGCGCATCGGGGTCCGTCAGATCCGCAGCCGCCAAGGCATGGAGCCGCGCGATCGCCTGCAGCGGTGCGCGCTTCCATACGCCGACGAGCGCGGTCGCCCCACCCTCGAGTGCCTCGGCGACCCGCAGCGCGCCTGCGAGCACCGGCTCGGGAACCCCGTCGTCACTCGAGATCGACAACGCACCGCCGTCGAGCACCGACGAGGCCCGCGCGGCGCGCACCGCAGCTTCCGCCGCCGTCGCGGGCCAGCCACGCAGGTTCACGCGGTGCCGGTGGGCACGAGCAATCGCCGCACGCGCGGCGTCGCTCGCGTCGACCACGCCTGGCAGTTCCACGAGCGGGGCAAGCGGGTCGGCTGAGCCTTTGGAGATCATGGGCGCCCAACGCTATCCCAACGTCGTTGCAACCTTCGGTGACTAGGCTCACAGACATGTCCGAGACTCATACCGCGACGCCATCGACCTATCCCCCGTCGGCCGAATTCGCCGCCGCCGCGAACGCCACCGCCGACCTGTACGCCGCGGCCGAGCGCGACAGGCTCGCGTTCTGGGGCGAGCAGGCCAACCGGCTTTCGTGGGCGACACCGTTCACGGAGGTGTTGGACTGGTCGGGCGCACCGGTCGCCAAGTGGTTCGTCGGCGGGAAGCTCAACGTCGCCTACAACTGCGTGGACCGCCACGTCGAGGCCGGCCACGGCGACCGGGTGGCGATCCACTGGGAGGGCGAACCGGTCGGGGACGCCCGCACCCTGACCTACGCAGAACTCAAGGACGAGGTCTGCAAGGCGGCCAATGCGTTGACCGACCTCGGCCTGGTCGCCGGTGACCGGGTCGCGATCTACATGCCGATGGTTCCCGAAGCCATCGTGGCGATGCTGGCCTGCGCCCGGCTGGGCGTCATGCACTCGGTGGTGTTCGCAGGATTCTCGGCGACGGCGCTGAAGGCGCGCATCGAGGACGCCGAAGCCAAGCTGGTGATCACCACCGACGGACAGTTCCGCCGCGGCAAGGCGGTGTCGCTGAAGGAGGGTGTCGACGAGGCGGTGGGTCCGGTCACGGACGGCAAGTCAAGCACGGTGGAACACGTTCTGGTGGTGCGACGCACGGGCATCGACGTGCCGTGGACCGACGGCCGCGACCTGTGGTGGGACGAGACCGTTCCGCAGGCGTCGGCCGAGCACACTCCGGAGGCCTTCGACGCCGAGCATCCGCTGTTCCTGTTGTACACCTCGGGCACCACCGGCAAGCCCAAGGGCATCATGCACACCACCGGCGGCTACCTGACGCAGTCGAGCTACACCCACTTCAACGTCTTCGACGTGAAGCCGGAATCCGACGTGTACTGGTGCACCGCCGACATCGGCTGGGTCACCGGGCACACCTACATCGTGTACGGGCCGCTGTCCAACGGTGTCACCCAGGTCGTCTACGAGGGCACCCCGGCCTCGCCGACGGAGCATCGCCATTTCGAAGTCATCGAAAAGTACGGCGTGACAATCTATTACACGGCACCAACCCTGGTTCGGACGTTCATGAAGTGGGGCCGTCAGATTCCAGCGGAGCATGACCTGTCCACCCTTCGGCTGCTCGGGTCGGTTGGCGAGCCGATCAACCCCGAGGCATGGCGTTGGTACCGAATGGCTTTCGGCGGACGACAAGACACCCATCGTCGACACGTGGTGGCAGACCGAGACCGGAGCGATCATGATCTCGCCTCTGCCCGGTGTCACAGCGACAAAGCCCGGTTCGGCCATGACGCCACTGCCCGGCATCTCGGCCAAGATCGTCGATGACGACGGCAACCAACTCAAACCTGGGGCCGACCACGGCGAGCAGCCCAACGGCTACCTCGTCCTCGACCAGCCGTGGCCGTCGATGCTGCGCGGGATCTGGGGCGATCCGGAGCGGTTCAACGAGACTTACTGGTCGCGGTTCGCCGAGCAGGGCTGGTACTTCGCGGGAGATGGCGCCCGCTATGACGCCGAGGGCAACATCTGGGTGTTGGGCCGCATCGACGACGTGATGAACGTGTCCGGGCACCGCATCTCGACGGCTGAAGTGGAGTCCGCATTGGTCGGCCACTCTGGAGTGGCCGAGGCCGCCGTGGTCGGTGCCACCGACGACCACACCGGGCAGGCGATCTGCGCGTTCGTCATCCTGAAGGCCCACCATGCCGACACACCGCGCGAAGAGATGGTCGAAGAGCTACGCGCCGAGGTGGCCAAGGAGATCTCGCCGATCGCCCGCCCCCGCGAAATCCACGTCGTGCCCGAGCTGCCCAAGACCCGCAGCGGCAAGATCATGCGCCGACTCCTCCGCGACGTCGCCGAGGGCCGCGAACTCGGAGACACCTCAACCCTGTTGGATCCCAGCGTCTTCGAAGCGATTCGCGCCAGCAAGTAGCCAACGCCCTCATCAGTCCGCGAAAGTTCCGCGGGCCGCACGTATCGCCGGTGCGGTCGACGCAGGCAGAAACGTCGACATGTCGCCGGGGTAGTTCACGCGAACGACGGCCGACTCTGGGAACCGGTATGGCTTGCCCAGCACCAAACCGACGAACTGCCGCCGTAGTCGCGACATCTCGGCGCGCACGGTGACTACGCGCGAGCGGTCTCCGTAGAGGTCCCCGGCCAGTTCGGGAGCCGACCGCCCCTGCCGGTGCGTGGCCAACACGTGCAGGATCTCGGCGTGCCGTGGCGAGATGTCGCGCCGCCAGGTGCCGAACTGCCCGACGACGTCCAGGCTCGGGGCCGCACCATCGGACAGGTCGAGCGTGACCCGGGACGGCGCGGGCGCCTCGTCGACGTCGTTGGCGAGCCGCACCAACCAGCCACCCGGCAATGATTCGACATCGCAGGCGCCCAGCGACGGAATCCAGGTGCGCCCGGGAACGCCGTTGTCCGGCAACAGAATCCGGTTGTGCGGCGGCAGTGAGTCCACGGCGGCCACCCAGCCGTCCGAATCGACCGCCAGCGCCGGCCTGCCCACGCGAGCGAGGATCGGTGCCGCGACCGTGCGGAGCCGGTTGAGCGTGCGGTCGTGTACCTCGCGCAACTGGGCCTCCGCCAAACGGGCGACCAGGTCGACCAGTGCGATGGTGGTGGGATGCACCGTCGCCGCCGGGCCCGACACGTCGACGACGCCGACGACCTGTCCGGTGCGCGGGTCTTTGATCGGGGCGCCCGCACACGTCCAGGCGTGATGGCTGCGCAGGAAGTGCTCGGCGGAGAACACCTGGACGGCCCGGTGAGACGCCAGCGCGGTGCCGATGGCGTTGGTGCCGACGGCGCTCTCAGCCCACTGCGCACCCTCGACGAAGCCCAGACGGTCGGCATTGCCGAGCACCCGCGGCGAACCGTACCGCCACAACACCCGACCTCGCGCATCGGCGACCACCAGGATGTTGTCTCCGCTTTCGACCACCGAGTCCAGCCCCCGCGACACGTCGTCCAGCACGGCGAACAACCCGGAGGCCTGCCGCAACGCGTCGAGGCCGCTGGTGTCGACGTCCGGTGGGCAGTGGTGTTCGGGGTCGATCCCCTTGCCGAGCAGCCTGTTCCACGAGTCGGCGATGACGTCGCGCGGCCGGGCCGGCGCCCTGTTGCCCGCCATGGTGGCGTCGTAGACCTCGGACAGCAGCATCGCGTAGCTGCGCGGGTCATCGCCCGCGGCCACGGCAGGTTCTGGCGTGAGAGATGAAGTCGATTGTGAGGGCATCACGATCGATTGTGCTCCCCGTCACATCGGGTGTCACCTGCTGGTCGCGGTAGGGATGATCTCTGACTGCTCCTCACGTACGCGTCACCGGTACACCATGCCTCCGTCGATCAGGCCCGCTTGGCCCGTCATGTAGGCGGCGACCGGGCCCGCGAGGTAAGTGACGAATCCCGCCACGTCGTCGGGCGTCTCGGAGCGGCCGAGCGCGATGGATCTAGTCACGACGGGTCCTTTCACTTGGAGGGGTCGACGAGGACCTTCATCTTGGTTCCGGCGTGGAGTGCCTCGAAGCCCTCGTCGATGACGTCGTCGATCGGGATCGGCGTCACCCAACCCGTGGTGTCGTACATGCCCCGGGACATCAGGTCGATCACCGCGGCGAAGTCGGGAGCCGTGTAGCAAAGCGAGCCCTGGATGCGGGATTCGTTCATCACTAGGTTGAGAAGTGGTGTGGTCAATGGCTTTTCGTAGATCGCGACGCTGACCATGGCCCGTCGGGCGCCGACACACTCGAGCGCGGTCTTCACGGCGGGCTGCACCCCGGCGGCGTCGTACACCGCGTCGGCGCCCTTGCCGTCGGTGTGGTCGGCGATGAAGGCGGGCACGTCGACACTCGTCGGATCAAGGGTCCGTGCACCCAGTGCCTCGATGGCCGCGCGACGCGTCGCCGACGGCTCGACGACGAAGACGTCCTCGACGCCCTTGCCGCGCAACGCAAACCACAACCCGATGCCGATCGGGCCCGCACCGAACACCATCGCGGTGCCGTCGTGGTCCGGGTCCCCCAGCGTCGCCGCGTGGTACGCCACCGACATCGGCTCGACCAGCGCGCCGAGTTCGAGCGACACGTTGTCCGGCAGGCGGTGGAGCATGTCGGTCGGGACGACGGTGTACTCGGCCATGCCGCCGTCGGACATCAGCCCGTGGAATCCGATCTGCGCGCAGATGTTGTAGTTGCCCGCCTTGCACGCCGGGCAGCGCCCGCAGCGGTAGAGCGGCATGATGGCGACCCGGTCGCCCGCTGTGTAGTCGGTGACGCCTGCGCCCACGTCGGTAATGACGCCGGAGAACTCGTGGCCCATCGTCAACGGCATCTGCTGACCGGTGAGCGGGTGGGGTTCGGTCGGCACGAAGATCGGCCCCGCATAGTACTCGTGCAGGTCGGTGCCGCAGATGCCGTTGAAGCCGACCTGCACCTTGACGGTGCCCGCGGTCGGGTCGGGTTCGGGCACGTCAGTGACTTCGAGCTTGTTCGGTCCGTAGTAGACAGCTGCTTTCATGCGGCCATGTCTATGTGACCGCGACCACAGTGCAAAGAGTTGCAAGGCGTTGCAACCCTTGCGTGAACCGGGGCAACGGGTGTGTCCTGCCTCACATGACCCAAACCATCGAGCCCTTTACGACCGCTTCATCGGCGCAGGCGCGTGTCGACGCCTGGCTGGCCGACTTCGAGGCCGCGCTGGCCGTCCGTGACATCGAACGGGTCGTGGCCAAGTTTGCCGTCGACACCTTCTGGCGGGACCTCGTGTCCTTCACCTGGAACCTCAAGACCCTAGAGGGCCGCGACGCCGTTGCCGACATGCTCGGCGCCCGCCTGGCCGAGACCGATCCGTCCGGCTTCCGCACCCGCGAAGCCGCGACGACCGACGGCGACGTCACGTCGGCGTTCATCGAGTTCGAGACCGCCCACGGACGCGGCATCGGGCACCTTCGCCTCAAGGCCGACCCGGAAGCCGGCGATCAGGCCTGGACGCTGCTGACCGCGCTGCAGGAACTTCGGGGCCACGAGGAGCGCAAGGGCACCACACGCGCCCTGGGCGCGGTGCACGGATCCGATCCGGACACCAGGTCGTGGGCGGAGAAGCGCCACGACGAGGAGGCGACGCTCGGCTACGCGATCCAGCCGTACGCGCTGGTGGTGGGCGGCGGTCAGGGCGGAATCGCACTGGGTGCCCGGCTGCGTCAACTCGGCGTGCCCGCAATCGTCGTCGACCGCCACGAACGGCCCGGTGATCAGTGGCGCAAGCGCTACAAGTCGCTGTGCCTGCACGACCCGGTCTGGTACGACCACCTGCCGTACATGCCGTTCCCGCAGAACTGGCCGGTGTTCGCGCCGAAGGACAAGATCGGTGACTGGCTCGAGTTCTACACCCGTGTGATGGAGGTTCCGTACTGGTCGAAGACGACGTGCCTGTCGGCGTCGTTCGACGACGTGTCCAAGAGATGGACCGTCGAGGTCGACCGGGACGGCGAGCGCGTGACGCTGCACCCCACTCAGCTCGTGCTGGCGACGGGCATGTCGGGCAAGCCCAGCGTCCCGACGCTGCCGGGTCAGGACGTCTTTCGTGGCGATCAACACCACTCCAGCGCGCACCCTGGTCCCGATCGCTACAAGGGCAAGCGAGCCGTGGTGGTCGGGTCCAACAACTCGGCACACGACATCTGCAAGGCGCTCTACGAGAACGGCGTCGACGTGACCATGGTGCAGCGGTCGTCGACGCACATCGTGAGGTCGGATTCGTTGATGGATCTCGGCCTGGGCGACCTGTATTCGGAGCGCGCAGTGGCCGCCGGCATGACCACCGAGAAGGCCGATCTCACGTTCGCCTCACTGCCGTACCGCATCATGCACGAGTTCCAGATCCCGATCTACGACGCAATCCGAGAGCGGGACAAGGACTTCTACGACAGGTTGGCGGCCGCAGGATTCGAATTGGATTGGGGCGACGACGATTCCGGACTGTTCATGAAGTACCTCCGACGAGGTTCGGGTTACTACATCGACGTCGGAGCTTCCGACTTGGTCGCCGACGGCAGCATCAAGTTGGCTCACGGTCAGGTGGACCACTTGACCGAGGATTCGGTGGTGCTCGCCGACGGCACCGAGCTGCCCGCAGACGTGGTGGTGTATGCGACCGGCTATGGCTCGATGAACGGCTGGGCCGCCGATCTCATCGGTCAGGACGTTGCCGACAAGGTCGGCAAGGTGTGGGGTCTGGGCAGCGGCACCGCCAAGGATCCCGGCCCGTGGGAGGGCGAACAGCGCAACATGTGGAAGCCCACGCAACAGGAGAACCTGTGGTTCCACGGCGGCAATCTGCACCAGTCGCGGCACTACTCGCTGTATCTCGCGCTGCAACTGAAGGCGCGTCACGAGGGCATCCCGACCCCGGTTTACGGCAGGCAAGAGGTCCATCACCTCAGTTGACGGCGGGGTCCCGCACGCAACCGCCGAGTCCTTCCGCCAGCACCGGCGGGGCAAAAGTCCCTGTTCGCATTCGCCGGTGTTGGGCTATGGTGGCGCCACGCGCGGCATCGCCACGCCTCGCGAGGAGCGTGATCGCCGGTGGGCACATCGAAGACTTCGGGCGGACGGGCCACGGCCCGCGGGCCGTCGGCGGCGGTGCGCGCGATCCACGAACTGTTCGTCGCTGGTCAAGTGGATGCCTCCTACCTCGACTCGACCCCGTTGCGTCGCGTCGTCGCCGAGAGCTGGCAGCGCAGCCTCGCGAGGGGAGTGGATCCCGACGTCGGTGGCGCCTGGTCATCTGAACTTGCGCAGAACGTCGCCAGGATGCGGGCCGCTCACCCGCTCGCCTCCGCGCTGCCGGTCATCCGCCGTCTACTCGTCGAGGATGCGACGACCTCGGGCGTCATGGTCGCCGTCTCCGCCGCCGACGGCACGCTGCTGTGGGTCGAGGGCGACGCCGGCGCACGTCGTAAGGCCGAGGCGATGAACTTCGTGCCGGGCGCGGACTGGAGCGAACCCGGCGCGGGCACCAATGCGCCGGGTACCGCGCTGGCACTCGACGCCGAGGTGCAGATCCGTGGCACCGAGCACTTCTCGCGGCTCGTCCAGCCGTGGAGTTGCACGGCGGTTCCCGTGCACGACCCGGTGACTGGGGCCCTGATCGGTGCGATCGACCTCACCGGCGGCACCGACGTCGCGTCACCACAGACGTTGGCTCTGGTCCGCGCGACGGTCGCGGCCGTAGAGAATCACCTGGCCCTGCTGCGGTTCACCCAGCCGCGATGCCCGGACACGCCGACGGGCGTACCGCGCCTGACGGTGCTCGGCGGTGACCGTCCCGCATGGCAGGTCACCGACGAGGACGGCCTCCTGCGCCGGACGGTACTCACGGGCAGGCACGCCGACATCCTCGTGCTCCTGAGCCGCCACCCCGAGGGCCTCAGCGCCGACCACCTTGCGATGCTGCTGGATGACAAGGACCTCGACGTGGTCACCATCCGGGCCGAGATGTCGCGGCTGCGCAAGGTCGTCGGATCGGCGTTCATCGCCTCGCGGCCCTACCGGTTGACGGCGCCCCTCGCCAGCGATCTCGACGCCGTCTTCGATGCACTCGCGGCCGGCGACGTGGCCTCGGCCCTCGACGGCTACCGCGGTCCGCTTCTGAGCCAGTCGGTGTCCCCCGCCATCGCCCGGCTGCGCACCGAACTGGCCACCAGCCTGCGCAGCGCCGTTGTCGCAACGGGAAGCGTTGCACTGCTTCGGCGTTGGCTGGAACTACCCGAAGGTCGCGACGACCGCGACGGTTGGCGCATCCTGCACGACAGCGCCGGATCCAAGCCCATCGTCCGGGCACAGGCCCGTGGGCATCTCGCCGGCCTGGACTTCGAACTCGGCTAGCACTTCAACGTTGCGCATCCGTGCAACCGTGCTGCAACCCCTCCCCGCCTAGCTTGAGTGACGACCGACACATTCGTCGCAAGTACAGGAGAGGTAGAGCCCATGACCATTTTCGCCCGACCCGGTACCGAAGGCTCGGTGATGGCCTTCGAGTCCCGCTACGACAACTACATCGGCGGCGCGTGGGTCGCACCTACACGGGGCCGATACTTCGAGAACCCGACGCCCGTCACGGGCCAGGCCTTCTGCGAGGTTGCCCGCTCCGACGAAACCGACGTCGAGCGCGCCTTGGACGCCGCCCATGCCGCGGCACCGGCCTGGGGGAGAACAGCGCCGGCCGAACGTGCGGTCATCCTCAACAAGATCGCCGACCGCATCGAACAGAATCTCGAAGCGATCGCCGTCGCAGAAGCCTGGGACAACGGCAAGCCCGTGCGGGAGACGCTCAACGCCGACATTCCCTTGGCAGTGGACCACTTTCGGTATTTCGCCGGCGCGCTCCGCGCTCAGGAGGGGTCGCTGTCGCAAATCGACGAGGACACCGTCGCGTACCACTTCCACGAACCGCTCGGCGTGGTCGGACAGATCATTCCGTGGAACTTTCCGATCCTCATGGCCGTATGGAAGCTCGCGCCCGCGCTGGCGGCGGGCAACGCCGTCGTGCTGAAGCCGGCCGAGCAGACGCCGGCGTCGATCCTCTACCTGTTCTCGCTGATCGGTGACCTACTTCCGGGCGGCGTGGTCAACATCGTGAATGGCTTTGGCGTAGAAGCCGGTAAACCGTTGGCGTCGAGCAACCGGATCGCCAAGATCGCGTTCACCGGCGAGACCACCACCGGCAGGCTGATCATGCAGTACGCCAGCCAGAACCTGATCCCGGTCACGTTGGAGCTCGGCGGCAAGAGCCCGAACATCTTCTTCTCCGACGTCATGGCCGCAGTCGACGACTATCAGGACAAGGCGTTGGAGGGCTTCACGATGTTCGCCCTCAACCAGGGTGAGGTCTGCACCTGCCCGTCGCGGTCCCTGATCCAGGCCGACATCTACGACGAGTTCCTCGCGCAGGCGGCCATCCGCACGAAGGCCGTGCGCCAGGGCGACCCGCTGGACACCGAGACGATGATCGGCGCGCAGGCCTCCAACGACCAGCTCGAGAAGATCCTGTCCTACATCGAGATTGGGAAGTCCGAAGGCGCCCAACTGGTTACGGGCGGCGAACGGGCCGAACTCGGCGGCGACCTTTCCGGCGGCTACTACGTCGCACCCACCATCTTCACCGGGCACAACGCGATGCGGGTGTTCCAGGAGGAGATCTTCGGTCCCGTCGTGGCGGTCACGTCCTTCAAGGACTACGACGACGCGATCAACATCGCCAACGACACGCTCTACGGATTGGGCGCGGGCGTGTGGAGCCGCGACGGCAACACCGCCTACCGGGCAGGACGCGACATCAAGGCCGGCCGGGTGTGGACCAATTGCTACCACCAGTATCCCGCGCACGCGGCATTCGGCGGATACAAGCAGTCCGGCATCGGTCGGGAGAACCACAAGATGATGCTCGACCACTACCAGCAGACCAAGAACCTGCTCGTCTCCTACTCAGATCAGGCGCTCGGATTCTTCTGATCCGGGACTAAAGGCCCTTCTTTTCAAACTATTTCGCGATTGGACTGGAACCATGACACACACCATCGACAACCCCACGACATCCGAACTCTCGACCGACACGATGCGCGCCGCAGTCGTCACCGAATTCGGTGCCCCGCTGCAGATCTCCGAGCTGGACCTTCCGGCACCCGGATACGGCGAAGCGCTCGTGAAGCTGGAGACCTCGGGCATCTGCCACACCGATCTTCATGCCGCACACGGCGATTGGCCCGTCAAGCCGCAACCCCCATTCATCCCAGGGCACGAGGGCTACGGCACCGTCGTCGCACTCGGTGACGGCGTCGCCGACCTCGAAGTCGGCGACAAGGTCGGCAACGCGTGGCTCTGGTCGGCGTGCGGGACGTGCGAGTACTGCCGCACCGGGTGGGAAACGCTGTGCGAGAGCCAAAAGAACGGCGGTTACAGCGTGAACGGTAGTTTCGGCAGCTACATGCTGGTCAACGCCGCATACGCCGCGCGGATCCCCGACAACGCCGACCCGCTCGAAGTGGCACCCATCCTGTGCGCCGGTGTGACTGTCTACAAGGGCCTCAAGGTCACCGACACCCGCCCGGGTCAATGGGTCGCGATCTCCGGAATCGGCGGACTCGGCCACATCGCGGTGCAGTACGCGCGCGCGATGGGTCTGCGAGTGGTGGCGATCGACGTGGACGACTCCAAGTTGTCCCTGGCATCCCGTCTCGGCGCCGAGGTGGCGATCAACGCCCGCACATCCGACGTCGTAGCCGAGGTTCAGAAGGCGACTGGTGGAGTGCACGGCGTGCTGGTCACCGCCGTCCACCCACAGGCATTCGGTCAGGCCATCGGCCTGGCGCGCCGTGGCGGCACGATCGTGTTCAACGGGCTGCCGCCGGGCGACTTCCCCGCGCCGATCTTCGACATCGTGCTCAAGGGTCTGACGATCCGCGGCTCGATCGTCGGCACCCGTCAGGACATGGCGGAAGCACTGGACTTCTACGCCCGCGGGCTGATCCACCCGACCGTCGCCAGCGCCAAGCTGGACGAGGTCAACGAGGTATTCGGCCGGATGGAACAGGGCCAGATCGATGGCCGCATCGTCATCGACTACCGGGAGGGCTGACCGGGTCAGGCGACCGCACCTATTGGGACGAAGCCTGAACCCGGCCGGTTCTTCGCCGCGATGTCGGCGAGGATCGCGTTGATCGACATCGTGACAGCCGGCGTGTGCAGCGGCACGAATTTGATGATGCACGTGGGTAATTCCTCAGTGAACGCACCGTGGATCATGCCGACCAGATGGTCGTTGACGGTGACCGGTGCGCCCGAGTCACCGGGTTGACCGCACACCTGGTTCACGATGGTGCCTGGCTTGTCGCCAGGTCCCCAAGTGACGCCGCACGAGTAGCCGGTGGTCCGCCCGAGCTTGCAGGCGACCTCGCCGAACACGGGGTCGGGCGCGATGCCGTCGATCCGGAAGCCGTTGACGGTGTCGACCGGCTGCACCTTCTGAGGATCGAACTGTATGACCGCGTAGTCCAAGCCGTCGTTGCCCGCCACCATCGTGCCCAACGTGCCGCGATCCGCCGCCCCCTCGGCGGCCACCTGTGCGCCGGGACCTCCACAGTGGGCCGACGTGAAGCCGATCAGGTTGCCCCGGTTGTCGTTGCCGATGGCGGTGAGCGTGCAGAACGCATCCCCGTCGATGACGATGCCCGAGCCACCGCCCAGCGGAACCGGGACGTCTGCCCGGGCGGGCAGCGGGAACGACGTGGTCAGGGCCAGGATCACGACCGCGGAGACCGCCGACACCATCAATGGCCAGCGGTTGATCAACGGCAACTCCGATCGTCGGACCCGACTGTTCGCCAAACGCGGCCAGTCTATCGTCGGGCGGCATCGAACGGCCCGCTGCGACATGGCAACATGAAACCGCATTGACCGTCAGGATGGATCCGACGCTGGGAGGACGTGAGCCGTGAGCAATGGCGACCGCAAGAACGGCGTGCCGGCGACCGTGACGTCGATTCCGCTGGTCGACCCGCATGCACCCAAACCCGATCCGTCGATCGGCGACCTGGTCAAGGACGCGTCGGCGCAGATGTCGACGCTGGTCCGGGCCGAGGTCGAACTCGCCAAAGCGGAGATCACCCGCGACGTCAAGAAGGGGCTCACCGGCAGCGTCTACTTCGTCCTGGCGCTAGTGGTGTTGTTCTACTCGACGTTCTTCTTCTTCCTGTTCCTCGCGGTGCTGCTCGACATGTGGCTGTGGACCTGGGCCGCGTACCTGATCGTGTTCGGCATCATGGTGCTGACCACCATCGTGTTCGGCCTTCTCGGCTACCTGAAGGTGCGCAGGATCCGCGGCCCCCAGAAGACGATCGAGTCCGTCAAGGAAGCGCGAGTGGCGCTGGTGCCGGGCCCGGACAAGCCGACTGCGTCCAAGCCGGCGATTCCCGAGGCGACCGCAGATCCATCGGGCTGGTAAATGCCACGGAGCCGTCCCGGCGGCGACTTCCGGCAGCCGCCTGATCCGTCGGTAACCCGCATCGACGGGCCGTGGCGTCATCTGGAGGTGCACGCCAACGGGATTCGCTTTCACGTCGTCGAGGCGAACGCCGCTAGTGACCGCGACGCGAACGGGGCCGGTGAGCGACCGCTGGTGATTCTCCTGCACGGGTTCGGTTCGTTCTGGTGGTCGTGGCGCCACCAGCTGCGGGCGTTGACGGGGGCACGGGTGGTCGCGGTCGACCTGCGCGGCTACGGCGGTAGCGACAAACCCCCGCGAGGCTACGACGGCTGGACGTTGGCGGGTGACACCGCGGGACTGGTGCGCGCGCTCGGGCACAAGCGGGCGACCCTGGTCGGTCACGCCGACGGTGGACTGGTGTGCTGGGCGACGTCGGTGTTGCATCCGCGGGTGGTCCGGGCGATCGCGCTGGTCAGTTCGCCGCATCCGGTGGCACTGCGCGCCTCGGTCCTGACGCGGCGCGATCAAGGGCTGGCGCTGCTGCCGTGGATGCTGCGTTACCAGCTGCCGTGGTGGCCCGAGCACGTGCTGACGCGGAACGACGCGCAGGAGCTCGAGCGCCTGGTACGCAGCCGCGCGAGTCGCAAATGGCTTGCCTCCGAAGACTTCTCGCAGAGCATGGACCACATGCGCCGAGCCATCCAGATCCCATCGGCAGCCCACTCGGCGCTGGAGTATCAACGTTGGGCGGTGCGCAGCCAATTGCGCGGTGAAGGCCGCCGATTCGCGAGGTCAATGAAGCGACCGCTGGCCGTCCCCGTTCTGCACATGCGAGGTGATGCCGACCCCTACGTGCTGGCCGACCCGGTCGACCGCACGCAGCGCTTCGCGCCGCACGGCCGCTACGTATCACTCGCGGGCGCAGGGCACTTCGGTCACGAGGAAACCCCCGATCAGGTCAACGAACACCTCATGCGCTTCCTGGGTCAGGTCTACGAACCCTGACGCTAGGGGATGCAGGTACCGGTGGGCACCCGCGCGGTATTGCCGACCTTCGCCATCTGCCCGGCCACTTCGTTGGCGGTGAGCACGAAGCCGGTGTCCTCGTCGTCTACCGCGGCCCCGAAGACGACGCCGAGCACCCTGCCGTCACGATCGATGAGCGGACCGCCCGAATTCCCTTGTCGGACAGTGCCTCTGATGGTATAGACCTCACGGGTCACGGTGCTGGTGTGATAGATGTCCGGCCCCTTGAGCTTGATGATCTCGCGAATGCGGGCCGGCGTCGGGGTGAAGTCGCCGCCGCCGGGGTAGCCCATCACCACGGCGTCCGTGCCGGTCTCGGCCTCCTGCATGTCGAAGGCCAATGGCGCCGACGGCAGGCCGGGAACGTCGAGTAGCGAGATGTCCGCTTCGGGGTCGTACGACACGACGCTGGCGTCGTAGGACTGACCGTCGGCCTCCACGGTTACGGTGTCGGAGCCAGCGACGACGTGCGCGTTGGACATCACCCGATTGGGCGAGACGACGAAACCACTGCCCTCGAGCACCCGCTGGCAACTCGGCGCCACGCCGCGGACCTTCAACACGCTGGGCCGAGTGGCGGCGACCACCGGGTCGGTGGCCAAGCCCGCATCCGGAACGTCGACGTTCACGTTCGGAGTGCGGAAGAACGGCGGTATCAGGTCGGGCAGTCCGGAAGTGCCGTAGAGCTTGCTCACACTCGCCCGCAACTTGCTGGTCACCCAGTCGGGTGCCACCTCGTCGACACCGGTGAGAATTCTCGAGCCACGCACTGCCGCAGCGAGATTCGGTTGACTCGAGGAGGTCAGCGGGATGGCCAGCACCCACGCGGCCAGCAAGATCGCGACCACCTGCAACGCCATCCCCACCAACGAGTCGAAGCTGCGCAGGACCGGATTTCGGATCGCTGCGCGCGCGGCACGTCCCAGCACCACACCCGCGATTTCGCCGATCACGACGAGGCCGAGGATCAGGAACAGCGCAAAAAACAACCTCGTGCGTTGCCCCTCGACATTGCTGACGACGTGCGGAGCCAGCAGGATTCCCGCGACCCCTCCGAGCACGACCCCCACCAACGACAAGAGCGAGCCGAGCGCACCGTTACGCCAGCCCGACATGGCGACCACCAACGCGACGGCCAAGATCGCGAGATCAAGCCACTGTGACGACGTCATTGTTGGTCTTCACGGTAGCCGCTGCCGTCGCCGACGAGCGCCATTGCGGCGTCCAGCTCACGGACGTCACGCGTGTTCCACGGCTTGGTCCAGCCCGCAACGTCGAGCATCGCCGAGATGACCTGTCCCGTGAAACCCCACACGAGCATCTGATTCAACAGGAACGCGGGCCCTGCGAAGCGGCTGGTGTTCTGCTGGCGGTACACCATCAGGCGGTTCTCGGGATTGATGAAGGCGCGGACCGGGACGCGCGCGACGATCGCCGTCTCCCCGGGATCGACGACGCCGACCGGGCCGGGGTCCGGCGAGTACGCCAGCACGGGAACGACGTGGAAGCCCGACGGGGGGATGAACATTCGCTCCAGCGTGGCCAGTGGTAGCAGCCGGGTGGCGTCGATGCCGGTTTCCTCTCGTGCCTCACGCAACGCGGTGAACACCGGACCCTTGTCGCCCGGGTCGGCCGCCCCACCGGGGAACGCCGCCTGGCCTGCGTGGTTTCGCAGCGTCGACGCGCGGACCGTGACCAGAAGATCCGCATCGTCGGGCAATCCGCCCGTCGTGGAGTCCTCGGGACCCGAGAAGAGCACCAGCACCGCTGCGTCGCGGTTCTTACCGGTCAGTGTGGCGGCGGCGTTGGCGAAGGTCACCGCGGCCAACACATCAGCGGGCACGCGCCGCCGGTAGGCACTCGGGACGTGACCGACGTTGTCGACCAGCCGTTTGAGCCACGTGGGAGCGGCGTCGGGCCTGAGCGGACTGCCTGCGCGGTCGGAGCTCAACCCGGCACTCCAATCTCTAGCTGATCTAGGCTATCGCGGCGTTCACCGCCGCGGCTATCTCGTCGGCATTGGTGAAAGGCCGCGGTAGAACCTCGGCCACGCTACCGTCCGACCGCATTATGACCGTTGCGGGCATCACGTTGGGCACGCTCAAGGCGGCGGCGATGAGCCGTCGCCCGTCCTGAAGGGTGGGCAACCGCACGCCCAATTCCGCCAAGCGCAAGAGGCCCGCGGTCTCGTTCTCGTCCTGATGCACCGTGAGCACCGTGACGTCATCGCCCACCCGGCGCTGGTAAGCAGCCATCGCCGGTAGTTCGTCCCTACACGGCCCACACCAGTAGGCCCACAGGTTGAGCACTGTCACCCGGCCGGCCACGGCCCTCGCCACGTCGACTGCCGTCCCGTCGCCCGCGCACTCCACCGTGATGCCGCGTAGTGGTTGCGGACCGTCGCCCCGTCCTGGCGGTGGGCAGCGCCGCAGCTTGGCCTCGGCGCGCGGTTCGGCGAGCGCCTGCGCGGTGTCGGCATCGCGGTGATCGCGCGCCGCTCCTGGGTCGCCCACACCGATCGGAGTGTCCGCCGCCGTCCCTGGGTCGCGTAATTCCGTCCACAACGCCACGACAAGGGCCACGACGACGATCAATACCCCGACGGTCCAGCGGGTCGACCTGCTCATCGGCTCGGGCTCAGAGCCCGGCCAGCGCCAACAGGTGCTGCGTTTCCGGCCCCTTCACCAGCGGCGCGGCGAGCAGGGGGTCCGTTGGCCCGACCCCGAACGACGGACAGTCCTTGGCCAGCACGCACACTCCGCAGGCCGGCTTCTTGGCGTGACACACGCGGCGGCCATGGAAGATCACCCGGTGACTGAGCAGGGTCCACTCGCGGCGCTCGATGAGGTCGCCGATGGCGAACTCGACCTTCACCGGGTCCTCCTCGGCCGTCCAACGCCATCGCCGGACCAGCCGGCCGAAGTGAGTGTCGACGGTGATGCCCGGAACGTCGAACGCGTTGCCAAGCACCACGTTGGCGGTCTTGCGGCCGATGCCCGGCAACGTCACCAGTTCGTCGAGGGTATCGGGAACCTGCCCGTCGAACCGCTCGACCAGCTCCTGGCCGAGCTTCATCAGCGACGTCGCCTTGTTGCGGTAGAAACCGGTCGGCCGAATGATCGCCTCGAGTTCGTCGCGGTCGGCGGTGGCATAGTCCAACGCGGTGCGGTACTTCACGAACAACGCCGGGGTGGTGAGGTTGACCCGCTTGTCGGTGCTCTGCGCCGACAGGATGGTGGCCACCGTCAGCTCCAGCGGGTTGGTGAAGTCCAACTCGCAATAGACGTGCGGAAATGCTTGGGAAAGAGCACGATTCATCCGGCGTGCGCGACGCACCAGACCGGTGTGTGTCTCTGCGTCGAATTTGGCGGCCCGCTTGCCGAGCTTCGGGGACGACGCCGCGTGAACTGCCACGAGATCAGCGTACTGACGGGGCCGACAATCGCAGGTGCGGACCGGTGACATTTTGTGATCCCGCTGAGACCTTGGACGTGTTTACTTCAGCCTTGTGTCGTGGTTGCTCGTCGCGTTCATTCCTGGGCTGCTGATGCTCGCAACCTTTGGGCTGGACCGACTCGAAGCGGGCCTCGACGGCGACACGGTTTCGCCGACCGACGTGGCCGCGTTGCTAGAACAGGCCAAGGCAGACTCGGCGCGTAAGGCGCTCGCCATCGCCGACATCACCCCGCCGGGCACGTTGCCGCTACGCGAAACCCGCCCCGAAACCCACCCAGCCGCCGAACGTACGTCTGGTTTGCCGACACGCGTCTACGTCCACCACCGGCCGAATACGCAATTTCAGCCGACTCGACAGGCCGATCGTGTGTAGCGTTGGCACGTCGCGAAGTGGCCTACCTCTAGACTGAATTTCGCTAACCAGTAAGCGGTTGGCCTGCGCGTGTCATATCACCGAAGAGCGTAAGAGGGGCAACGTGGACGAGATCCTGGCCAGGGCCGGAATCTTCCAGGGAGTCGAACCCACCGCGGTATCCGCGCTGACCAAGCAGTTGCAGCCCGTGGACTTCCCGCGAGGGCACACCGTGTTCGCCGAGGGTGAGCCGGGTGATCGGCTCTACATCATCATCAACGGCAAGGTGAAGATCGGCCGACGGTCTCCGGACGGTCGCGAGAATCTGCTCACCATCATGGGTCCGTCCGACATGTTCGGCGAGTTGTCGATCTTCGACCCCGGCCCCCGGACGTCCAGCGCCACCACCATCACCGAGGTGCGCGCCGTGTCGATGGACCGCGACGCGCTGCGGGCGTGGATCGCCGATCGGCCGGAGATCGCCGAGCAGCTGCTGCGCGTGTTGGCCCGCCGCCTGCGCCGCACCAACAACAACCTCGCCGACCTGATCTTCACCGACGTGCCCGGTCGCGTGGCCAAGCAGCTGCTGCAGCTGGCCCAGCGGTTCGGCACTCAGGAGGGCGGGGCGTTGCGCGTGACGCACGACCTGACTCAGGAGGAGATCGCCCAGCTGGTCGGCGCATCGCGCGAGACGGTCAACAAGGCGCTCGCCGACTTCGCCCATCGCGGCTGGATTCGCCTCGAGGGCAAGAGCGTGCTGATCAGCGACTCCGAGCGGCTGGCCCGCCGCGCCCGCTAGCGACTCGTGACGTCGACGGGACGATCGCGAAATAGGCGTTACTGTGGGCCGCACTAACACTTCTTCGCGCCAACGTCGATCTCGCGACGTCGGGGCCCAACCGGGGCGAGCGAACGGAATCGGAGCTTCGGGCGCGAGATTGCACTCGGGTAAGTCCCTCACATTCTTGTTGCCTAGCATCAATGTCGGCGACGCGCGGTAGCCCGCTGACGTTTGACGGCGTCAGTCCCGCAGGTAGTTCAGCTGCGCCTGGACCGACCACTCGGCGTGGTCCCACAGCTTCTCGTCGACGTCGGTGTAGACGTGTTCGACGATCTGGCGCGCGGTGGCGTCGTCGCCGAGCGTGCGTAGCGCGCCACGCACCTGCTCGAGTCGCTGTTCGCGGTGCGTCAGGTACATGGCGGTGACGTCCTCGAGGTTCGGTAGGTCCGGGCCGTGGCCGGGCAGTACCGTCCGCCCGCCCAACCCGTGCAGCCGCCGCAGGGACTCGAGGTAGTCGCGGAGACTGCCATCTTCATTGTCGATGACGGTGGTCCCGCGGCCCAGCACCGTGTCCGCGGTCAGGACGGGACCTTTCCCATCGCCACGCTCGCCCCGGACGTCGACCAGGAATGACAACGAGTCGGCCGTGTGGCCCGGCGTCGCCATGACGGTGATCCGTAGCCCGGCGGCGTCGATGACCTCACCGTCGGTCAGTGGCCCGCCGAGGCCGCGCAGAAAGCCGCTGCCCACCGAGCGCACCGTCGCCCCGGTGCGTTCGACGAGCTTGTCGATGGCGTCGGTGTGGTCGCCGTGCTTGTGGCTGATGAGCACCAGCGGGATCTTGCCGAGGCCGGCGATCCGCTCGATGTGCGCGTCGTCGTCGGGGCCGGGGTCGACGATCACGCGCTCGTCGCTGCGTGGACCCTGCAGTACCCAGGTGTTCGTGCCGTCCAGCGTCAGCAGGCCGGGGTTGTCACACAGCAGCACCGACGCCGTGTCGGTCACCCGGCGCAGCTTGCCGTACGCCGGGTGTTCGAGCGGCTCGGTTGAGGAGGTCACGCGATCAGGCGACCTCGACAATCAGCTCCACCTCCACAGGCGCGTCCAGCGGCAGCTCGGACACACCGACGGCCGACCGGGCGTGCGCACCCGCCTCAGCGAAGACCTCGCCGAATAACTGTGACGCTCCGTTGACGACGCCCGGTTGGCCGCTGAAACCCGCCGCGGAGGCGACGAACCCGACCACCTTCACCACCCGGGTCACGGAGTCGATGCCGACGAGGGCGTGGACGGCGGCAAGCGCGTTGAGCGCACAGACCCGGGCCAGTGCCTGCGCGTCCTCGGGGCTTACGGTGGCACCGACCTTGCCGGACTGCAGCAGCTCACCCGCGACCATCGGCAGCTGGCCCGACGTGTAGACGAGGTCACCGGTGCGCACCGCCGGAACGTACGCAGCCAACGGGGTGACCACCTCGGGCAGTTCGATGCCGAGCTCGGCCAGCCTCGCCGAGGTGCTCATTTCGGCTTCTTCATGTACGCGATGTGCTGCTCGCCCGTGGGTCCTGGCAGCACGGCGACCAGTTCATAGCCTTGCTCGCCCCACTGATCGAGGATCTGCTTGGTCACGTGTACTAGCAACGGGACCGTCACGTATTCCCACCTGGTCGGTTCGCTCATGTGGCTGAGCCTATCGGTCGGCCGCCCGACCTTGGTTAGCATGCTCAGGTGGCTTCCCTGTCTTCCGCACCTCCAGGCCGAACACCTGTTCCCTGGCCGTCTCGCCTGACGAAGGTCCGCTTGCACTTCGTCACCGGCAAGGGCGGCACCGGAAAGTCGACCATTGCGGCGTCGTTGGCACTCGCTCTCGCTGCGGGCGGCCGCAAGGTGTTGTTGGTCGAAGTCGAGGGTCGGCAGGGCATCGCGCAGCTATTCGACGTGCCGCCGCTGCCGTATCAGGAGGTCAAGATCGCGACGGCCGAGGGCGGCGGCCAGGTCAACGCGCTGGCCATCGACACCGAGGCCGCGTTCCTCGAGTACCTCGCCATGTTCTACAACCTCGGCCTCGCCGGGCGGGCGATGCACCGCATCGGCGCGGTCGAGTTCGCGACGACCATCGCGCCGGGCCTGCGGGACGTTCTGCTCACGGGCAAGATCCGCGAGATCGTCACCCGGGCCGAGAAGGGCAAGACGCCGGTATACGACGCCATCGTCGTCGACTCCCCGCCCACCGGTCGCATCGCCCGCTTCCTTGACGTCACCAAGGCCGTCTCCGACCTGGCCAAGGGTGGGCCGGTGCACGGTCAGGCCGAAAGCGTGGTGAAGGTGCTCCACTCCGAGCTGACGGCCATCCACCTCGTCACCTTGCTGGAGGCGCTCCCGATCCAGGAGACCTTAGAAGCGATCGACGAACTCAAGGAACTCGGGCTGCCCATCGGCAGCGTGATCGTCAACCGGAACATCCCGAACTACCTCGCGCCCGCGGACCTGACCAAGGCCGCCGAAGGCGACGTGGACGCGGACGCCGTCCGGGCAGGTTTGGCCGAGGCGGGAATCAAGCTGTCCGACAACGACTTCGCAGGATTGCTCACCGAGGCAATCCAGCATGCGACGCGCATCGCCGCACGCGCCGAGAGTGCCGAACAACTCGACGAACTCGACGTGCCGCGGCTCGAACTGCCCGCCCTGCGCGACGGCGTGGACTTGGGCAGCCTCTATGAGCTCGCCGAAGAACTCGAATCCCAGGGTGTGCGATGAGCGCTTGCGCGAAGAGCCGAAGGAACGGTAGATGAGCACCACACCGCGTGCCCTCGACATGGGCGCCATCCTCGCCGACACCGCGAACCGGGTCGTCGTGTGCTGCGGCGCAGGCGGTGTCGGGAAGACGACGACCGCGGCGGCCATGGCGTTGCGGGCCGCCGAGTACGGTCGCACCGTCGTCGTGCTGACGATCGACCCGGCCAAGCGACTCGCGCAGGCGCTCGGCATCGAGGATCTCGGCAATTCACCCCAGCGCGTGCCACTTGCTCCTGAGGTCAAGGGCGAACTGCACGCCATGATGCTGGACATGCGCCGGACGTTCGACGAGATGGTCCTCCAATATTCGGAAGGCGACCGCGCCGAGGCGATTCTGGAGAACCAGTTCTATCAGACCGTGGCGACGTCGCTGGCGGGCACGCAGGAGTACATGGCGATGGAGAAGCTTGGCCAGCTGCTCGCCGAGGACAAGTGGGATCTCGTCGTCGTCGACACCCCACCGTCCCGCAACGCACTCGACTTCCTCGACGCTCCAAAGCGATTGGGCAGCTTCATGGACAGTCGGTTGTGGCGCCTGCTGCTCACCCCCGGCCGGGGAATCGGAAAGCTGGTCACGGGCGCCGTCGGCTTGGCGATGAAGGCGCTGTCCACCGTCCTCGGCTCCCAAATGCTCTCTGATGCAGCCGGATTCGTGCAAGCACTGGATGCGACGTTCGACGGATTCCGCAAGAAGGCCGATCGCACGTACGAATTGCTCAAGCGGCACGGAACCCAGTTCGTCGTCGTCTCCGCGGCCGAGCCGGATGCGCTGCGCGAGGCGACGTTCTTCGTCGACCGGCTGTCGCAGGAACGGATGCCGCTGGCGGGCCTGATCCTCAACCGCACCCATCCGATGCTGTGCGATCTCAAGGCCGACTCGGCCAACGAAGCCGCCGATCGGTTGGGCGGCGAGGATGGGCCCGAGGCGTTGACCGCCGCAATGCTGCGGATTCACGCCGACCGGGCGATGACCGCCAAGCGCGAGGTTCGGTTGTTGTCGCGATTTACCGGCGCCAACCCGCAAGTGGCAATCGTGGGGGTGCCGTCGCTGCCGTTCGACGTCTCCGATCTGGAGGCGCTGCGCGCCATCGCCGATCAGATCACAGGTGAAGCAGAAGCCGCCGCGACCGCGGGCTAGACGTGCGGCTTAGACCGCGCTGCGGTGTTTGCGCTGAGCGGCGAAGAACTCGGCCCAGGAAACGACTTCGGGATGTTGCTTGAGCAGGGCGCGGCGTTGACGCTCGGTCATACCGCCCCAGACGCCGAACTCGACGCGGTTGTCCAGTGCGTCGGCACCGCACTCCAGGATCACGGGGCAATGCCGGCAAATCACGGCCGCCTTGCGCTGGGCTGCGCCGCGCACGAAGAGTTCGTCGGGGTCGGCTTGGCGACAGCGGGCTTGGGAAACCCACGCGATGCGGGCCTCGGCCTCGGCTCCTTGGACTACCCCGCTGACGGGGGAGGTGGTCATTGTCCTGCGCGCCGCGGGCCGTGTTCCTGACACCAGCGATCCCTTCGTCCAGCCGCCACCCCGGCGGTCCAAACCCAAGGTGTAGAACGCCGATGCGATCTACGCCACATTGCGCCAAGGAGTGTTACCCAGATCGCACTGTGTGTCCAAGCTAGGTGGTCAGGGGGGTTTCGCGCAACAGTCAAATCGCGAATTTTTGGGACGACCGTGCCGTCACCGGTCTTTGCGCACGATTAGACCCGCCGCGGGCCCTTGTTCTGCACCGATCCCACCGTCACGAGGCTCCCACCAATCGACGTGGCTAGTCTGTAGCCATGTCTGAGCGACCGTCGACGCCCCCGCCGACGGCGGTGACGGTCATCAAGCTCGCCTGGTGCATCTTGTTGGCCAGTGTGATCGCCGCCGCGCTGATGTTTCCTCTCGTCGGCGGCTTCGGTCTGCTGTCGAACCGCGCCTCCGACGTCGTCGCCAACGGCTCCGCCCAACTCGTGGAGGGCGAAGTGCCCGCCGTGTCGACGATGGTCGATGCCAAGGGCAATACGATCGCGTGGCTCTATAGCCAGCGCCGGTTCGAGGTACCCAGCGACCAAATCGCCAACACCATGAAGTTGGCTATCGTCTCGATCGAGGACAAGCGGTTCGCCGAACACAACGGCGTCGACTGGAAGGGCACGCTGACCGGGTTCGCCGGCTACGCCTCGGGCGACCTGGACACCCGCGGTGGCTCAACCATCGAGCAGCAGTACGTGAAGAACTATCAACTGCTGGTGATCGCACAGACCGACGCCGAGAAGCGCGCGGCCATCGAGACGACGCCCGCGCGCAAGCTGCGCGAGATCCGCATGGCACTGACGCTGGACAAGACGTTCACCAAACCCGAGATTCTTACCCGCTATCTGAACCTGGTGTCGTTCGGCAACGGTGCGTTCGGCGTCCAGGACGCCGCTCATACCTACTTCGGAATCAATGCCTCGGAATTGAACTGGCAGCAGGCCGCGCTGCTGGCGGGCATGGTCCAGTCGACCAGCACCCTGGACCCCTACACGAACCCCGACGGCGCTCTCGCGCGCCGAAACGTGGTGCTGGACACCATGATCGACAACATTCCTCAGGAAGCTGAGGCGCTGCGGGCGGCCAAGGAGGAGCCGCTTGGCGTCCTGCCGCGGCCCAACGAGTTGCCGCGCGGCTGCATCGCCGCCGGCGACCGCGCATTCTTCTGCGACTACGCGCTCGACTACCTCGCCCGGGCTGGGATCAGCAAGGAACAGGTCTCCAAGGGCGGCTACCTCATACGCACGACGCTCGATCCCGACGTACAGGGTTCCGTCAAGTCCTCGATCGACGGCATCGCCGCGCCGGATCTGGACGGCGTCGCCAGCGTCATGAGCGTGATCCGCCCTGGTAAGGAGTCCCATCCGGTGTTGGCGATGGCCAGCAACCGTACCTACGGGCTGAACCTCGATGCCGCGGAAACCATGCAGCCACAACCGTTCTCACTCGTCGGCGACGGTGCCGGTTCGGTCTTCAAGATCTTCACCACGGCAGCCGCGCTCGAGATGGGCATGGGCATCAACGCACAGCTGGACGCCCCGGCACGGTTCGAGGCGAAGGGACTTGGCACCGGCGGCGCCAAGGGTTGCCCGCAGAACACGTGGTGTGTGCAGAACGCGGGCAACTACCGCGGCTCGATGAACGTCACCGACGCGCTGGCGACGTCCCCGAACACCGCCTTCGCCAAGCTCATCTCGCAGGTCGGCGTGCAGCGCACGGTCGACATGGCGGTCAAGTTGGGGCTGCGGTCCTACGCGCTGCCTGGCACCGCACGCGACTACGACCCGGAGAGCAACGAGAGCCTTGCGGAGTTCGTCAAGCGCCAGAACTTGGGGTCGTTCACGCTCGGGCCCATCGAGGTAAACGCGCTCGAACTGTCCAACGTCGCGGCGACGCTCGCCTCGGGCGGCATGTGGTGCCCACCCAACCCGATCGACAAGGTCTTCGACCGCACCGGCAACGAGGTCGCGGTGACGACGGAAACCTGCGAGCAGGTGGTCCCCGAGGGCCTCGCCAACACCTTGGCGAACGCGCTCAGCAAGGACGACTCCGGGTCCGGTACTGCAGCCGGGGCTGCCGGGTCGGCGGGCTGGAACCTCCCGATGTCGGGCAAGACCGGAACCACCGAAGCGCACCGGTCGTCGGGCTTCGTGGGCTTCACCAACGCCTTCGCGGCGGCCAACTACATCTACGACGACTCGACGACGCCGTCGGACCTATGCTCCTTTCCGCTGCGGCAGTGCGGCTCCGGCGACCTGTTCGGCGGCAACGAACCGGCCCGCACCTGGTTCACCGCAATGAAGGTCATCACCCCCGACAACGTAACGCTGCCCCCGACGGACCCGCGCTATGTCGACGGGGCGCCGGGCTCGAGGGTGCCGAGCATCTCCGGAATGAGCCAGGACCTGGCGCGTCAGCGACTGAAGGAGGCCGGCTTCCAGGTCGCCGAGCAGGCCACCCCGGTCAACAGCAACTCGCCGTCAGGCGCGGTGGTCGGGAGCTCGCCGGCGGGACAGACGGTGCCAGGATCGATCATCACCATCCAGGTCAGCAACGGCATCCCGCCGGCGCCCCCGCCGCCACCCCCCGGAATGCCGCCGCCCCTGGATCCCAACGCACCCCCACCGGAAATCGGAATGACGGTCGTGGAGATCCCCGGGTTGCCACCCATCACGGTGCCCGTGCTGGGACCCCCACCGCCGCCTCCGCCACCCTGATCGACGTGTGGAGTTTATGAGGGCCCCCTAGGAGAAGCGGTAAGTAGCAGGATCTGGCAGTAGGCTGCCTCCATGTCCGCCCGTTCGACGGTCCTGAAGAACTCCGCCGTGGTCGCCGCTGGCTCGCTGGTCGCTGGCGTCGGCTACGCGACGCTCATCGAGCGCAACGCCTTCGTGGTACGGGAATTGACGATGCCAGTGCTCGCGCCCGGGTCGTCGCCGCTGCGGGTGCTGCATCTGAGCGACTTCCACATGCGGCCCCAGCAGCGCCGCAAGCAGGCGTGGTTGAGGGACCTCGCGCGGTGGGATCCGGATCTGGTCGTCAACACCGGCGACAACCTGGCCCACCCCAAAGCGGTGCCCGCCGTGGTGCAAGCCATGGGCGATCTGTTGTCGGTGCCCGGCCTCTTCGTATTCGGCAGCAACGACTACTTCGGTCCCACACCGAAGAACCCGACGAACTACGTCTTCAAGCCGTCGCGGCGCATGACGGGTGAGCCGCTGCCATGGCAGGATCTGCGCGCGGCGTTCACCGAGCGCGGATGGCTGGACATGACGCACACGCGGCGCGAGATCGAGGTCAACGGCCAGCTCATCGCTGCTGCGGGCGTCGACGACCCGCATCTGTCCCGCGACCGCTACGACACCATCGCGGGACGCCCCAACCCAGCGGCCAACCTGACGTTGGGCCTGGCGCACGCGCCGTACACCCGAGTGCTCGACCGCTTCGCTTCCGATGGCTACCAGTTGGTGATGGCCGGACACACCCATGGCGGACAGTTGTGCATGCCGTTGCTTGGCGCCATCGTCACCAACTGCGATCTCGATCCGTCGCGGGCCAGGGGCGTGTCCCGGTGGGGCGCAGACATGCAATTGCACGTGTCCGCAGGCATCGGCACCTCCCCGTATGCGCCGTACCGGTTCTGCTGCCGGCCGGAGGCCACTTTGTTGACGTTGGTTGCCGTCCCGACCGGCGGTGGTTACGCCGGAACCAAAGCGGGCGTGTCCCGCTCGGCCGTATCGGCCCGGTGACCGAACCGGCCTCTGTCGCGAGCCGCAGCCAACCACGCGAGTGGGTGGACAACGCGGTCCGGCTAATCGAGGCCGACGCCCGGCGCAGCGCCGACACGCACCTGCTGCGGTATCCGCTGCCGTCACTGTGGTGCGACGGGGTGGACGTCCAGCTGTACCTCAAGGACGAGTCCACGCACATCACCGGCAGCCTCAAGCACCGGCTCGCTCGGTCGCTGTTCCTCTACGCGCTGTGCAACGGTTGGATCGGCGAACGCACCACGGTGATCGAAGCGTCGTCGGGGTCGACGGCGGTGTCCGAGGCGTACTTCGCAGCGCTGCTGGGGCTGCCGTTCATTGCAGTGATGCCATCGTCGACCAGTTCCGCCAAGATCGCACTGATCGAATCACAGGGCGGCCGTTGCCATTTCGTCGCTGAGTCGTCGCAGGTGTACGCCGAGGCAGAGCGGCTCGCGGAGGAGACTGGCGGGCACTACCTGGATCAGTTCACCAACGCCGAGCGTGCCACGGACTGGCGTGGCAACAACAACATCGCGGAGTCGATCTTCGAACAGATGGGCGAGGAGCCGCATCCCATTCCCGAATGGGTCGTCGTCGGTGCGGGCACGGGCGGCACCAGCGCGACGATCGGACGCTTCATCCGTTACCGGCGATACCCAACCCGGCTGTGCGTCGCCGATCCGGAGAACTCTGCGTTCTTCCCGGCCTATGCGCAGGGCCGTCGTGACGTCGTCACGGGCGCATCGTCACGCATCGAGGGCATCGGCAGGCCGCGGGTCGAGCCGTCGTTCCTATCCGATGTCATCGACCGGATGGTGACCGTGCCGGACGCAGCGTCGGTCGCGGCCGCCCATCACGTCAGTGCGGTATTGGGCCGACGGGTGGGCCCGTCGACGGGAACCAACGTCTGGGGTGCGTTCGGCCTACTGGCCGAGATGGTCGCGCAGCAGCGCAGCGGATCCGTGGTCACGTTGATCGCCGACAGTGGTGACCGCTACGCGGATACCTACTTCGACGACGAATGGCTGACCAGCCACGGGCTCGATCCGTCCGAGTCGGCAGCGGTGTTGATCGAGTTCGAGCGCTCTGGCCGCTGGTCGTGATCGTTGGCGCCACTTCCCACGTAGTCGGAAGTCAGAAACAGCCACAGCGCGGCAAGGGCGAAGAATCCGCCGTAGATTGCGGCTCCCAACCCAGTCATCTCAATCCTCGCTTCTCCGGTGGTCACGTATGCAGTTCACGATGTAGAACGCCACCGACAGCCACTTCCATCCCGGAAGCCGGGGTGAGCTTCGCCATGTCGCACTCCTGCCCTACGGCTACCCGGGTCGGCTCGACGTAACCGTGAGCGCGGTCACGCTCCTCGAGCGACGGAGCACGCGTTTGGCCTCCGGCTCACCCGGTGCGATACGCTGTCGTGGCTTTACGCGGGGTGTGGCGCAGCTTGGTAGCGCGCTTCGTTCGGGACGAAGAGGTCGTGGGTTCGAATCCCGCCACCCCGACCGCGTGGTGTCGCAAGACATGCGAATAGCTCTGAACCTGCGTTTGTGGGTTCAGGGCTATTTCGTGTGGCCACTGGGGACTCCGCGGGGTTGCTAGTCGCGGGTGGGGTCGATGGTGAGGGCTCTGATGAGTTCTCCGGTGGCGGCGTTGTGACGGTGACGTCGAGGTCGCGGATGAGCATCAAAACGTGGGTGCGCCCGACGCCGATGTGGTGTAGACGGGGCCGCCCACGCGCAGGGTGAGGCTTCCGGTGTCGTCGACGCGGTCGTCGCGCAGGATCAGAAATGCAGCATCCCCCAACGCACACCAGGCGGTGCGGCGATGAGCGCACCACCGTCGAGCCGTGCGCACACGCGATCGAGCGCATCGTGGGCGTCAAGCAGACGCGTCTTTAACGCCGCAGCTCTCAACCGGAGCATCCCTCACGACTCGGCGGCCTCGATTCCTGCATCGAGTAGTCGACCGACCTGCTCGAGCGTGAGGCCGATTCTTGAGCGCGGCCAAAGGGTATGAGGGCGAACGCTCCGGTCGAGTACACGACGACTAGCTCCGGCCTGAATCGAAGACAGTGGGAAGCTGCCTATGCCGCATCGATTAACACCTCACGCTTCGCCGACATCCGACGACGCCCAGGACCCTTACGCAACACCCGCCGAAACGACACCACACAAACCTCCACACTGTTGGCTTGAGTTGCATCGACTCCTGGAAACCACCCGGCTGAAATGGGGTCAATTTTCGGCCGCCGTTGACAGCCCTGACCAGTCAATCTGGTCGGGGCCTTGATCTGTCTCGGTCCGCAGTACTGTCCAGGCGATCGGGCTTTGTCGAGCGCGACTGAAACGAGTTCGTGCCAGTGACGACGGCGGTCAGCGCTCGATTACACGATTGTTGGGGCGATGCGCGTAAGCCGGCCGGTGTCGATCGTCAGTTGATAGATGGCGCCATCGGGTCCCTGGGCCAGCTGGACGGTGGCGCCTCCCGTTGCGTAGTTGAACGTCGTCGCGTTGCCGCACGAGGAGTAGTCAGAGGTGCAGGTCAGCTGTTTGACCCAGCCCTGGTTGTTATCCGCGATCAAGACCGTGTGTTGGGAGCCCCCTGCGGATCCCGGGCCGGTGTAGACCATGACGGACGTGATCGAAGAGAAGCCGTTATGCACGTAGGCATAGATCGGGTTGGTGTACGAGGAAGGCGTTGCACAGTTGGTTACGCCGATGCCGTTGCAGGGTCCTTCGGCGAGGTACCAGCCGTAGTTGGCGCCGGCCGTCACGAGGTCGAGCTCTTCCCAGGTGGCCTGGCCGACGTCACCCACCAACAGTTTTCCGTCCGGGGTGAACGTCAACCGGAACGGGTTGCGGAAACCGTAGGCATAGATCCGCGGGTCGGCGCCGGGCGTGTTGACGAACGGGTTGTCGGATGGTGCAGTGCCGTCGGGGTTTAGGCGCAAAACCTTGCCGTAGATGTTGGTGAGGCTTTGTGCATTGTGGTCGTCGATCACGGAGCAGCAGACGTTGTCGCCCACCGACAAGTAGAGCTTTCCGTCCGGGCCGAAGCTGAGTCCCCCGCCGAAATGGTCGGCGGTACCCGGCTGGTCTCCTTGCACGAGTACGACTTCCGAGGCGGGATCTGCGGTGAGGACCGCGGCCGTCGGGTCGGTTACCGTGATGCGCGTCAACACTTCGTAGGTGTTGTTCGAGGCGTCCCTTGGCAGGGTACGTACCGCATAGACGTAGTTGTTGCCGCCCGGCAATCCGTAGGTCGGATCCACCGCGATACCCAGCAGCCCGCGCGTCCCGGTGGAGTCGGTCGGCAGCGTGATCAGCGGTGTGCTCTGCAGCTGCCCATTCGCGTTGGCTACCTTGATCGTTCCGCCCTTTTGAGCAATCAGGATTCGGCCGTCCGGCAGGAACCGAAAATCCGTCGCCGGGGTGAGGCCCGACGCGAGAGTCGTGGCTGTGAATGCAGTGGTCGAGTTGACGCTGATGGTGACGGTGGCCGGGTTGCTGGTGGCGGCGCCGTCGGATGCGCGGTAGGTGAAGGTGTCGGTGCCGATGAAGTTGGTCTTGGGGGTGTAGGTGAAGGTGCCGTCCCAGTTGCGCACGACGGTGCCGTTCGCCGGGTTGGTGACCACCGCCGTGGTGAGGGAGGTGTTCTCGGCGTCGGTGTCGTTGGCCCTGACGTTGAGGACCAGCCGGGTGTTCGCGTTGGTGGCGGCGGTGTCGGGGTTGGCGACGGGGGCGTCGTTCACGGCGGTGACCGTGACGGTGACCCTGCCCGGGGCGCTGTCGAGGGTGCCGTCGGACTCGCGGTAGGTGAAGCTGTCGGTGCCGTTGTAGTTGGCCTTGGGGGCGTAGGTGAACGTCCCGTCGGCGTTCTGGGTGAGGGTGCCGTTGGCCGGGCCGGTCACCACCGTGGCCGTCAGCGCGTCGCCGTCGGGGTCGGTGTCGTTGGCCTTGACGTTGATGACGACCGGAGTGTCCTCTTTGGTGGTCGCGGCGTCGTTGGCCGCGGTCGGCGCGTCGTTGACGGCGGTGACGATGATGGTGACGGTGGCCGGGGCACTATTGGCGGCGCCGTCGGACACCCGGTAGGTGAAGGTATCGGTGCCGGTGAAGTTGGCCTTTGGAATGTAGGAGTAGGTGCCGTTGTAGTTGTCCACGACGGTGCCGTTGGCCGGGTTGGTGAGCACCGCCGTGAACAACGTGTTGTTGTCGGCGTCGGTGTCATTGGCCTTGATGTTGAGGACCAGGCGGGTGTCCTCTTTGGTGATCGCGGTGTCGGGGTTGGCGATCGGGACGTCGTTGACGGCGGTGACCTTGACGGTGACGGTCGCTGGGGCGCTGTCGAGGGTGCCGTCGGACGCCCGGTAGGTGAAGGTGTCGGTGCCGTTGAAGTTGGCCTTGGGGGCGTAGCTGAACGACCCGTCGACGTTGTGGGTGACGGTTCCGTTGACCGGGCCGGTCACCACCGACGTGGTCAGTGCATCGCCGTCGACGTCCTTGTCGTTGGCCTTGACGTTGACGACCACCGGAGTGTCTTCCTTGGTGGTGGCCGAATCCGTCACCGCGGTGGGGGCGTCGTTGACGGCGGTGACGGTGACCGTGACGGTGACCGGGGCACTCTGAGGGCCCCACCACGGGTTCTCCGAGATGCGGTAGGTGAAGGAGTCGGTGCCGGTGAAGTTGGCCTTGGGGGTGTAGGTGTACTTCCCGGCATTGGCCACGACGGTGCCGTTGGCCGGGTTGGTGACCAGCACCGGGCTCAGGGGGCTGTTCTCGACGTCGGTGTCGTTGGCCTTGACGTCGATGAGAACCGGGGTGTCCTCGGCGGTGGTCGCGACGTCGGGGTTGGCGACCGGGGCGTCGTTGACGGCGGTGACCGTGACGGTGACGGTGGCCGGGTTGCTGTCGAAGGTGCCGTCGGACACCCGGTAGGTGAAGGTGTCGGTGCCGTTGAAGTTGGCCTTGGGCGCGTAGGTGAACGACCCGTCGGCGTTGTGGGTGACGGTTCCATTGACCGGGCCGGTCACCACCGACGTGGTCAGCGCATCGCCGTCGACGTCCCTGTCGTTCGCCAGAACCCTGACGACCACTTGGGTGTCCTCCCTGGTGGTGGCGGCGTCGTTGCCCGCGGTGGGCGCAGTCCCGGCCAGGGTGACCGCCGCGGCGGCGAGGGTGAGGTTCATGGGCGCTGACGACTGCATGGTCGATGTGTCGGCAGGGGCCTGATCACCTTGAACGCCAGTGGCATTGAGATCGCCGGTGACAATCGGAGCGGCGGTCTGGCTGGTCTGCGGGAGGTCGGCGACGTTCGTCGGTTCGCCGGTCAGGGCTTGTCTGGATTGGCGGCGCCATCCGGCCAGCATCGCCAACATCGTCGGTGACTCGACCGGGGCGACCGGGCTGCCTGTGAGCGCCGGGCTCAGCCCCATCCAGGTCAGCGCGGCGGTGATCACTGCGGATACCGGACGGATCGTCGAGGACGGCGCTGTCATCTGCGTCGTGACGGTGACTGGGGTGGCCTGGGAGACGGCCGGCTCGGTCTGCAGCACCGAAGGCCCGCTCACGGTCGTGGCGGGGGGCGGCGCTGCGGCGTGTTGATCGAGTTGCGGCCGCGACGCTTCAGCGCTGACCGTGGTCGACCGAGTGTCGATGCCGGCGGGGGATACCCCCGTCGGAATCTTCCACCGACGCGCCGGCTTACCGGGGGTGACCTTGGAACCCTTGGCGGCCTGCGGGGTCTGCGGCACAGTCGGTTTCGCCACCATGTCGGGGAAGGTCGCGCTCGGTTCGCCGGGCGCCGTTTGGGTCGGCTCGGCGGAGGGCTTCGCCGAAGTGTGCGCGCCACCCGAACCGTAGACGATCCCGGAACGGGGATCCCCACCCGCGTCCGACGACGGCTGCGGACCGGTCGACGAGGAACCGGTCGACGGCGAGGTACCGGCCTCTGACACCGACGAGGACGCCCCCACCGACGGCGGTGACTGCGACCCGGCCGACGCCGAATCAGTCGACGGCGAACCGGCCGACGAGGAACCGGCATCCGGCGAGTCGGCCAGCGCCACGCCCTGGCCGGTGGCCACCGCGGTCCCGATCCCGAGCGCTACAGCCAGTCTGCCAACCCGAGCCACATACGCTGCTGAATTCGTCATGCTGCCCCTCACCGCGATCCTCGCAAAACCACCCGCTGTTGCCACAGGGCGAGTAGACATTTGCTCAAACTCTTAGTCGATGTGCAGCGAATGTACACCGATCAAGCACGGATTCCAGCGAAACAGCGTGACAAAATCTCACGCACGGCACGGCGTGGGCATTCCCCTTGATACGCGTGGTGGTCAACCATTGGGTTAGCTGTGCTGTTTTCTTGAACTAGCAGGCAGTGCGTGGGCAAACTTGACCGCGCCCGCCCCCACAGTTGGTGCCGGTCCACTCAGCCGCCATCGGTAGCTGCCTCCACAGTTCGCGGCCGATCCACCACGGCCGCCGGTGGCAACTGCCGAAACCGACGAGTCGACTGGACCGCAGCGACGCACTGTTCGACGGCCGCGATCCACACCAGGTCCGGCGCGATCCCCGCGTGGAATTCCTCCACGAAGCACCCGCGCAGCACGTGTACGAAGGATTCATCTGACCGCCACGAGCACCCCGAGTCCGTCGCGGCCCCCCGTCATGTCAACGCTCGCCGCGCATGCAGTTTCGGTACATCGGCATAAATCACGATCACCAATCGAAAATCCGGCAGATCAAGCAACCACAACCACAACTCGAAACACGAGTGCTAAGACGCAGGCAACTGTGGCATCTCAACGGTCGGCGGGTGCGGGCGGACTTCTAAGGCCCCAGCCGATCCGCCCAGAATCGCGCTTCCAGCCATAGCGAATGCTTCGGCGAAGAAGTAGTAGCTCGCAATCGCAGCATCTTCGGAGAAATAGCGACGAAGATAGGGTGACGTCAAGAAATTGGATTGGACCTTCTGGCGCAGTCGATACGTTGCCTTGATTCCTCCGATTCCATCGGGCTTGGCCTGGACGTAAACGGTATATCCCTCTGCGATACTTCCATGAATCGCCGCCGCGACGACGGCAAGTAACGGATTGGCGGCAGTCGCCTTGGACCAGTCCTTGAGCGATTCGCGATCATAGGACTGTTCATTGTGCTCAACCGTATATCCGGACGGCGACGAGGCCAGATGGAGGTAATACGCGATCTCGATGTTGAACACGTTGGACTTGACGAGAATGTCGAATCGCCGCTCCTTCTCGTCGAATAGATGAAAGTAGCAGAACGACGTAATCGCCGATCGGGAGACGTTTTCGATTCGCTTGAACAACGGTGGGTACGGGGTTACCCCATCTTCGTTGGATTTGGGTGCAACAAGGTACGTCTCAAGTTTCTTTCCGACGGTGTCACGCAAGAAACTTGCCTGCATGGCGTCGATGCGCTCAGTACGAGCCCAGCTTGCACCCAGAATGCCGGTTGCGACCGCCAACGCTGGAAGCGAAATTATGAGGAGGTGGCTACCGGCGCTGCGTTCGGCTTCGGTTAGACCGGGAGTTAGAAGGAAGACGAAGCCGACCACCACACCAGCACTCAATAGGCCTATGGCCGTTATTGCCGCCCAGAGCGGGAGCGCTAGAAGGTTATCGGGCAATCTCGACGATGATTCATTCTGTTCCTCCGCCACGTGCTGACTCTATGCTCCGTCGGGGTTCGCTTGGCCACGCATTTGGTTGAGATGAATTGACCCCTCCGGCTCCGAGGAGTGCGGGGGTCGTCTTCAGGAGACGACCCTTCGCCGCTGTTACTGGATTTCCCGCCACAGCTGACGGTTCACGTCCTCCATCACGCGCTCGAAACCTTCCATCATCATCTGCTTGATCGGCGCGGTCGTGTTCTCCGGTGTCGGCTCGGGGACCCCCAGCCAGTCCGCCAACTGTGCGACATACGTCGGCTCGGACGAGCCGTACTGGACCTGTTGCAACGGACTGTCGGGGTTCGTCGGCGAGAGACGGGCGCGGAGCCGGCCGTCGGCGCCCTGGATCTGTTGGCGGATCACCGCGCCAGTCGCCAATTTCACGTCGTCGATGGCGGCGGTCAGCCTCGCCCGGGCGCCCACGAGGCCAATGGGCTGATCGCCCATGTATGACCGAACGAGTCCGCCGAGCTCGTAGACGTCTTTCATGATCCCAAGCGCGGTCGACATCCCGGGCACGTAGTTGAGCATGGCCTCGGCGAACGCGGCGATGACCGGCGCCGCGTCGACTGTGGCGTCGGCATCGCCGTAGTCCGCCGCGACCCGCCTCTTGGCTTCGATCTCCCACTCCTCCGTGGCCTGGACGGCGTATGTGAACCAAAGGCCGACCCGACCGTTGATCGCGGCGATTACGGCGTTGGCCATCGCGACCTTGTCGTAGTCCGTCTCGCCGCGCGCGTCCTGCGGGGCGAACTCGATGTCCGCCACGGTGAAGTAGACGGACCTGGACTGAAGGTTGTTCTCGTCGGACTCGGGTACCGCATTGGACACATCGATCTCGCAGTGGATGAAGTGATTGCCTGCGCCAATGCCATCGTGGTCCCAGCTGACCCACTCCGTCGCTTGGGGAGGAACGTTCTGCACGGTCATTGCCACGTTGTCAGCCTGATCGAGCTCAAAGAACACGGAAAACGGGTCCGTCCCCTCGTCGCCGACATTGGCACACTCGGCCGAGAAGCGAAGCGGTGCCATCGCTTCGGGGTTCTGGGGCTCGACGACAAGCTGGCTGATGCGGAGGTCGGCGGGCATGATTCGTCCTTTGGCCAGGCGGCCCGTGCCGTCAGGCGCCATGCCGATGGACGGGCCGATGTCCGTAAATGTCCGGCAATCGTCCCACAAATCACCGGGCCCGGGCCGATTCCGGCGCGATCGTTCGAGGGGCGTTAGCAGCAACCACCTTTCGGGTTGCTCACCGGGCTGCAAGCCGACCGTCGCACCGGCCCACCCAAGAACCAACCACCCAAATTCGCGACATCGAATGTCACGCGAATAGCTCTGAACTTGTTAGTGGGTAACGGTTTTCATCGCTGCCGCTTCAACCCTCGAAGGTTCGCCGCATACTGAGCTGCAGCCCCACCCCGGACGGTTGGGTGCGGGTGACGACGACTAAACCAAGACGTCCAGGTCACGGTCGTCGCGGCGGTGTGCCTTGGTGTACAGCATGAACGAGCCCAGCTCGAACACGCCGAGCATCAGCAGCGGCCAGACGAGCCCAGCAGCGATACTCAGGCTCACCCGATGCGTTGCGGGCCGCCGCTCGTCACCCACCCACTCGCTCGCCACGAAGACGATGACGGTGGTGACGAAGGCCGACGCGACATACGCGAGAACGAATTGCCAGAACACGACTACCTCCCATTGCGTGGTCGATTCAGAGTTCCCTGGAGCCACTCGAGCTAAACGCGCCGACTAGCTACGCCGGCTTCATGCGGACGCATTGGCGGTATGAGCCGTGGTACCTCGCTTTTCGGCGCCATCACCGCCTGGCCCGCACCAGCGACGTACGCGTCGACGGGGGGATCGGCGTGACGCCGTTAGAGCCGGTCCTTCACGGCGGCCGACAGCCGCGGGCCGTCCACCTTGCCCTTGGCGATCGCGAGCGCGGCCTTCATCACGAGCCCCATCTGCTTCTGGTGGGGACGCTCTCCGAGTTCCTCGGCAACTTGGGCAATGGCGGTGTCGACCACGTTGGCCACCTCGTCGTCGTTCAGCTGGGTCGGCAGGTATTCGTCGATGACGCTCGCCTCGGCCCGTTCGTTGGCTGCGAGCTCCCCGCGGCCGTTGGTCACGTAGATCTCCGCGGCCTCACCCCGCTTCCGGGATTCCCGGGCCAGCACCTTGAGCACCTCGTCGTCCGACAGTTCGCGGGCCTGCTTGCCCGCCACTTCCTCGGCCTGGATCGCCGCGATCAGCATTCTGAGCGTCGCGGTGCGCAACTTGTCTCGTGCCTTCATCGCCGTCTTCAGATCGTCCCGCAGCCGATCCTTGAGTTCCGCCATGGCTCGACGCTACGCCCGGGAGTCGTGCCGATGGTGCTGCTCGGCCAGTGCACCGAGTCGGGTCATGTCGGCCCGCAGCGCGTCCGTCCGATCGTCGTGTGAGGGCAGCAGCATGCCGACGATGACGGATACCCACCTCGGCATCGAGACGATCTGGTAGGCCTGGGTGAGTTTGGTGCCAACGGCGGTCGGCTCCAATCGGAAGTGCCACGCGGTGGCGTCCCCCTGCCTACCGGACGTCATGTAACCGAACTCGCGGGGCTCGTCGAACGTGAATATCCTGCACGTCCGCGACCACGTGGTGCGGCCGTTGCGGTTGGTCCCGGCGAACTTCACGCCCAGCCCGGGTTCGGTTGCGCCGTCGAGGAATTCGATGCGGCGGCATTCGTGGCTCCACTCCGGCGTGCGGGTGGGGTCGGCGACGACCTGCCACACCGCCTCGACGGGGGCGGCGACCTCGACTTCGACGCGGCGGGTCAGGTGACGGCTCAGCCCAGAGTGCTCGGGCAGATACCAACGCCGGTACGCCTCACTCCGGTACGTGCGTCGTGCGGTGAACGCCAACAATCGGGACGCGCGGCTGTGGAAGCTGTTCCGGATCAGGGCCCGCGCATCGTCGTCGGCCTCGTCCTCGAGCCAGCAGGCCGTCGCGGCCCGCTGCGCATTCGTCCGCGGTTCGAAGGCACCGTTGGCCGAACCTGCGACTGAGGATGCGTCGAGCGCGGCCACCAACGGGGCGCGGGCACCTGCGTCCAAGCGATACCGCTGTGCCGTCGTGGTCAACTCGGCGGCGGCCCCCTGCGCACTCTCGTCTTGCTGCACAACGCTTCTCGACATCCAGCTCACGTGGTCGGCGATGGCCGCGCGTTGCGAAGCATCGGGATGGGGCCATCGAGTCAACGCCGTGATGGCGCGGGCGACGTCACGGTCCCGGGCGCGGCGGAAAACATCGGCCAGGTCGGAGTGCACGGCTTCGGTCACGCGCCCATTATCGGTGGTGTGACGGTGCACATTGTCAATCGTGCCGGCGATCGCCAGGATGGTGGCATGAGCAACGAGGTCGGCGGGTCCGATCCGGTCGACCCCCCGCCCTTGCCACCGGACGAGCCGCCGCCCGCCTACGCTCAGCCGCCCGTGCAGTCGAGTGCGCCGCCGGTGTATCCGACTTCCGGCGCGCCGGCAATCGGTCATGCACCCCCGGGTTACCCGCCGCCTGGCTACGGGCCCCCGGGCTACCAGCCGCCTGGTTACTACGCACCCCCGGGCTACCAGCCGCCTGGTTACCAGCCGCCTGGTTACTACGGATACCCGGGCTACCCGCCGGGTTACGGCTATCCACCATCGGGTTACCCCGGCGCCGCCGCAAAGCCGCTCAAGCCCGGCATCATCCCGTTGCGCCCACTCACGCTCTCCGAGATCTACAACGGAGCCGTCGCGTACGTCCGCATGAACCCGAAGGCCACGCTTGGCATGACCGCCATCGTGGTGGTCGTCGCACAGGTCCTCGTGCTACTTCTCCAAATTGGGCCGCTGGCCGCTCTCGGCGCGCTGGAACCGTCGACGTTCAACACGTTCGGCAGCGCTGAGCCCTCGACCGAAGCGCTCGTCGGCTCCCTGCTGGCCAGCATCGTAGGTCCCGTCACCACCGGCCTGGCAGCCATCGTGCTGAGCGGACTGCTCACGGTGATCGTGGGACGAGCGGTGTTCGGCGCGAAGATCACCACCGGGGGCGCCTGGCGGCGCGCCCGCGGACGGCTCCTCCCCCTGATCGGGATCACCCTGCTGCAGGGCATCGGGTTCTCGCTGCTCGTCGTCATCGCGGTCATGCTGGCCTTCGGAATCGGTTACGTCGCAGGCGGAGCCGCCGGAGTAATCGCCGGCATACTCCTGGCCGGCATGCTCGTCATCCTGTTCGTGTACGTCAGCACGATCCTGCTCTTCGCACCCGCCCTGATCGTGCTGGAGCGGCTGAGCATCGTTCAAGCCATTACACGGTCCTTCGCCCTGGTACGCGGGGACTTCTGGCGCGTGCTGGGCATCTGGTTCCTCGGAATGTTCGTCGCGGGGCTCATCGCGTGGGCCGTATCCGTACCATTCAACCTGGTCGGCGAAGTGATGTTGGTGCTGAGCGAATCCACCCCGCGATCGGTGATCGCTCTGGTGCTCGTCGGCATTGGAGCGGCGATCGGACAGATCATCACCGCGCCGTTCAGCGCAGGGGTCGTGGTGCTGCTCTACACCGATCGACGGATCCGCGCTGAGGCGTTCGACTTGGTTCTGCAGACGGGTGCAGTGGGTCCGGCCGACGCGCCGGCAGATTCCACCGACCATCTGTGGCTCACGACGCAATCGTGACGTGTCGACGATAGACATCAACCGCGACGCAGCGCGCGACGCGGCTCAGAACGAACTCGGAAAGCCGATCTACCCCAAAGCATCCCTGAGCGAACGCCTTTCCGATTGGTTCGACGACCTGCTGTACAAGATCATGGTGGAGGGCTCGTCGGTGCCCGGCGGCTGGTTCACCATCACGGTGCTGATCATGCTGCTCGTTGTCGTCGTCGCGGTGGCGATTCGGGTTGCGATGCGCACCATGCGCACCAACCGCGGTGCCGGCGCTGCCCTGTTCGGCACCCATGAGATGAGTGCAGCGCAACATCGCGCGGTCGCCGAACAGTTTGCCGCCCAGGGTGATTGGGCATCGGCCATCCGGCATCGACTCCGCGCCGTCGCACGTCATCTCGAGGAGATGGGCGTGCTCAATCCGGTGCCTGGCCGCACGGCCACCGAACTGGCGCGCGACGCCGGTGTTGCGATCCCCGGGTTTGCCGCTGAATTGCACCGTGCCGCTGTGGCATTCAACGACGTGACCTACGGGGAGCGACCCGGAACCGAGGCCGGCTACCGGTTGATCGCGGATCTCGACGACGGCCTGAATTCGCGGATGCGAACCGGCGGCGACGACGCGGCGCCCGCGGGCCCGAACGCCAGTTGGGCGGAAGTGCGGTGACCACCACCGCCGTCGGTCCCACCCTCCGGCAACGCTGGCGCACCATCCGGTGGGTGCTGCTGACCCTCGCGGCGCTCACCGTCATCTCCGCGGTGAGCATGTACCTGACGGCACCACGTTCCGGCGGTCGCATGGATCCCGGGGCGACCTCGTCGGACGGCGCTCACGCCCTGGTGGCGCTCCTGCGCGACCACGGAGTGGAGGTGGTCGAGGCGGCCGGCGTCGACGACGTCGTCCGGGCGATGCGACCGGATGCACTGCTGCTCGTCGCCCAGACGTACTACCTCGTCGACGACGATGCACTACGACGGCTGGCCGACCTGCCGGGCGACCGGCTGCTCGTCGAACCCGTGGCACGGACCCGGGAGGCCCTGGCACCGGAAGTCCGCGAGGCCCCAACGAGCAGCTTCGGCGGCGCGCCCCGATGCGACATGCGCGAAGCCGAGCGCGCCGGCGACGTCGAGTTGGGCGTCAGCGACACCTACGAGGCGACGGGCGACATCCCGCTTACCAGGTGCTACGACGGCGCCGTGGTGCGTTACTCCCACGACGGCCGCACCGTCACGGTGGCAGGCAGCGCGGACTTCATGACCAACGGCGGGCTCGTCAAGCAAGGCAACGCCGCCCTGGCGATGAACCTAGCCGGCACCCGCTCGCGCGTCGTCTGGTACGCCCCGCAGCGCATCGAAGGTGAATCCGACTCCAGCAGTTCGATTCTGGATCTCATCCCGGCGCGGGTGACGTGGCTCGTGCTTCAGCTGGGTCTAGTCGTGCTGCTCGTTGCACTGTGGAAGGTCCGGCGGGTCGGACCCTTGGTGGCAGAAGAACTCCCAGTCGTTGTGCGCGCTTCCGAGACGGTCGAGGGACGTGGTCGCTTGTACCGTTCCCGACGTGCACGGGACCGCGCTGCCGACGCCTTGCGCACGGCCACGCTGCAGCGAACGGTGCCCCGGCTCGGCCTTGGCGCGCAGTCGGATCCCGCTGCGGTCGTGCAGTCCGTCGCACACCGCGTCGGAGGTGATCCGGCGACGATCGAGCACTGGCTCTACGGACCTCCGCCGGCGACCGACGACGAACTTCTGGAACTCTCCCGCCAACTGGATCACCTCGAAAGGCAGGTCGCACTCTCATGAACGAGGCCGTCGATCAGGACTCCGCGCGAAAGGCGTTGCTGGACTTGCGCACCGAGCTCGCCAAGGCCGTCGTCGGGCAGGATGCCGTCGTCAGCGGGCTCGTGATCGCATTGCTGTGCCGCGGCCACGTGCTGCTCGAAGGCGTACCAGGGGTCGCGAAGACACTACTGATTCGCGCGCTGGCGGCGGCACTGCAGCTTCAGTTCAAGCGCGTGCAGTTCACCCCGGACCTGATGCCGGGGGACGTCACCGGATCGTTGGTCTATGACGCCCGCACCGCCGAGTTCGAGTTCCGCTCCGGCCCGGTATTCACCAACCTCCTGCTGGCCGACGAGATCAACCGCACTCCGCCCAAGACACAAGCCGCGTTGCTGGAGGCCATGGAGGAACGGCAGGTCAGCGTGGACGGCGTAGCCCGCCCGCTACCCGATCCGTTCATCGTCGCCGCGACACAGAACCCCATCGAATACGAAGGCACGTACCAACTTCCAGAGGCTCAGCTCGACCGATTCCTGCTCAAGCTCAACGTGCCGCTCCCACCCCGGGACCAGGAGATCGCGATCCTGACGAGGCATGCGCATGGTTTCGACCCCCGCGACTTGTCGGCCATCCAACCGGTGGCGGGTCCAGCCGAACTGGCCGCAGGCCGCGCGGCGGTGCAATGCGTGCTCGTCGCCGACGAGGTGCTCGGGTACATCGTCGACATCGTCGGGGCCACGCGACGTTCGCCGTCCCTGCAGCTCGGCGTTTCGCCCCGCGGTGCGACTGCGCTGCTCGCCACCTCCCGCTCGTGGGCGTGGCTGTCGGGACGCAACTACGTCACACCCGACGACGTCAAGGCGATGGCACGCCCCACCCTGAGACACCGGGTCGCACTGCGCCCCGAGGCGGAACTGGAGGGCGCCAACCCAGACGGCGTGCTGGAGGGCGTCCTGAACGCCGTGCCGGTGCCGCGCTGATGGTACTCACCGGCCGCGCTGGCCTGGTGGCACTGCTGTTCTTGCTCCCCATCGGCTTCTCACCTTGGCCTGCAACGGCGTTCACCCTATTGGCGCTGTCGTTACTGTTGGCGATCGCCGTCGACGTCACCCTGGCGGCCAACACTCGCGGCCTGCGCTTCACCCGGCTCGGTGACGGCGCCGCCCGGCTGGGTGAGCACGTTGATGCCCGCCTCGTGATCGAACATCCAGGCCGGCGGGCATTCCGGGGTCAGGTGCGCGACGCCTGGGCTCCGTCGGCCAGGGCGGAGCCCCGCACTCACATGGTGAAACTTGCGGCGGGACAACGGGTGCAGGTGGTCACGCAGTTGCGTCCGGTGCGCCGGGGCGATCACCACTCGGCACTGGTAACGGCGCGTTCGATCGGACCGTTGGGGCTGGCGGGTCGGCAGAACTCGCATCGCGTGCCGTGGCAGGTGCGCATTCTGCCGCCGTTCCTGTCGCGCAAACACCTCCCGTCGCGGCTGGCTAAGCTGCGCGATTTGGAAGGCATGACCCCCGTGCTGATCCGTGGGCAGGGCACCGAGTTCGACTCGCTGCGGGAGTACGTCGTCGGCGATGACGTCCGCTCCATCGACTGGCGCGCCACCGCGCGGCGGGCCGACGTCGTCGTGCGAACGTGGCGTCCCGAGCGCGACCGCCGCGTCGTGATCGTTTTGGACACCGGACGCACGTCGGCGGGTCGGGTCGGCATCGACCCGACTGCGAGCGACCCGAACGGTTGGCCACGCCTGGACTGGTCGATGGACGCCGCATTGCTGTTGGCTGCGTTGGCCTCTCGCGCAGGTGACCACGTCGACTTCGTCGCGCATGACAGGGTACTGAGGGCCGGGGTGTTCAACGCGTCGCGCAACGAACTGCTTGCCCAACTCGTCGAGGCGATGGCTCCGCTGCAACCGGCACTCGTGGAGTCCGATGCCCGCGCGATGGTGGCGGCGGTGCAGCGTCGAATCCGGCGACGCGCGCTGGTGATACTCATGACGGATCTCAACGCATCGGCGTTGGATGAAGGTCTGATGGGAATGCTGCCACGGCTGTCGGCCAAACACGAGGTGATGATCGCCGCGGTCGCAGACCCCCGCGTGGATCGGCTGGCTGCCGGGCGCGCGGATGCGGCCCAGGTGTACGACGCCGCCTCCGCGGAGCGGGCGCGCAGCGATCGCAGCCTCACCGCAACGCGGCTGCGCCGCATGGGAGTCGACGTCGTTGATGCGGAACCGGAAGAGCTGGCCCCTGCGCTGGCCGACCGCTACCTGGCGATGAAGGCCAGCGGCAAGTTGTAGCGTCAGCCTGTCGGCACCGCGTCCGGGGCATCGTCGATGTCACCCGTCTCACCGGCCCGAACGGCCTTGCGTCCGAAGTGAATGACGTAGGCCAGGAAGGCGGCCTCGACCACGACACCTATGCCGATGCGCACGAACGTGGGCAGCGGGGACGGCGTGACGAGCGCCTCGATGAGTCCCGAGACGAGCAGGATGACAACCATTCCCACGGCAACGGCGACGACCGCTCGCCCCCGTTCGGCCAGTACCTGTCCCCGCGGCCGGTCCCCGGGTGACACCACCGACCAGCCCAGCTGCATGCCGGCCGCGGCGGCCAGAAGCACCGCGGTCATCTCCAACAGCCCATGCGGGGTGATCAGGCCGAGGAACACGTCACCCTTGCCCGCATGGAACATCAGCCCGCCTACGACACCGAGATTCGCGGCGTTCGCGAAAAGCTCGTACGGGATGGGGATGCCGAGGACGATCGCATAGAAGATGCACCGGACGGCCACCCACCAGTTGTTCGCCCACACCCGGAAGGCGAACGACCCGGCGGGGTTCTCGCTGTAGTAGTCGGCGAACTCGTGATTCACGATCTGGTCGATGTCGCTGGGTGTGCCGATCGTCGCCTGTACCTCCGGGGTGTGCGCGACCCACGTCCCGATGATCACCGCGACGAGAAAGAACGCGAGTGCCGAACCCGCCCACCATCGCCACGTCCGGTATGCCACGACGGGAAAGGACACTGTCCAGAACCGGGCGAATTCACTCCACAAGGGTGCGTGCGCGCCGGTAACCGCGGCGCGCGCCTGGGCGACCAACCCCGAGAGTCGGCCCACCAGCACGCCGTCCGTCGATGCCGTACGGACCATCGACAGGTGTGTCGACACGCGCTGATACAGGTCGACGAGCTCGTCGATCTCCGCTCCGGTCAGCGAGCGACGACGCTTGACCAGCGCCTCGAGCCGAGCCCACGTATCGCGGTGAGCCAGGACGAACGCGTCGACATCCACCCCGCAGATGCTAGTTGTAGCGTGGTTCGGCATGACGGCCCAACCGGAACCGGTGGTGACCGGCGACGCTGTCGTGCTCGACATTCAGATCGCACAGTTGCCGGTGCGGGCGGTGTCGGCGTTCATCGACATCTCCGTGATGATCATCGGCTACCTGATCGGCGTGATCCTGTGGGCGGTGACGCTGTACGAGTTCGACGACGCGCTCTCCGCCGCGACGCTGATCATCTTCACGGTGCTGGCCCTGGTCGGCTATCCGGTCGTTTTCGAGGTGGCGACACGGGGCCGGTCGCTCGGAAAGATGGCGATGGGGCTCCGGGTCGTGTCAGACGACGGAGGTCCGGAACGCTTCCGCCAGGCCCTGTTTCGTGCGTTGGCGTCGGTGATCGAGATCTGGCTCTTCGCCGGCGGACCCGCCGTGATCTGCAGCCTGGTGTCGGCCAAGGGCAAACGGCTCGGCGACGTGTTCGCCGGCACCATGGTGATCAGTGTGCGGACGCCCAGACTGAGTCCGCCGCCGCCGATGCCGCCCGCACTGGCGTGGTGGGCCGCTTCGCTGCAGCTGTCGGGTCTGGGTGGCGAACAGGCCGATCGGGCGCGCCAGTTCCTCGCCCGTGCAACACAATTGGAGCCCCGACTTCGCGACCAGATGGCCTACCGCATTTGCGCCGAGGTCGTGGCGCAGATCTCGCCACCCCCACCGCCCGACGCACCCCCTCCGCTCGTGCTCGCCGCGGTGCTTGCCGAACGCCACCGCCGCGAGCTCGATAGATTGCGGCCCCCGGTGACGCCCTCGCCGGGGCACGTCGCTCCGGGCTACGCGCTTCCCGGCTACCCACCGACGGTGCCGCAGTACCCCCGACGGCGCAGTACCCACCGACGGCGCAGTGGCCGCCGGCGCCCCCGGCGGCGGCTCCAGGCGCTCCCAGCGCCTCGTCGTCCGAAGGGTTCACCCCGCCTGATTGATGGGACACCACTGTCCTATTTTAGATGTTCCGTGCTACATTAGTGATCATTATGGTTCCGCAGTCGAACGATGGTGGCCCACGGTCTCGTACCCGTAGGGCCATCCTCGACGCGGCCATGGCGGTGCTCGCGCAGAATCCGACTGCGTCACTCGGTGACTTGGCCGCCGCGGCCGACGTCGGGCGTAGCACCTTGCACCGGTACTTCGCGGAGCGGTCCGACCTGCTGCGGGCACTCGCGCGGCACGTCCACGCGCTGAGCAACGCGGCCATCGAGCACGCCGAACCCGACTGCGGACCCCCGGTCGAAGCATTGCGCCGCGTCGTCGAATGCCAGCTTGATCTCGGCCCGATCGTGCCGTTCATCTACAACGAGCCCACGATCACGTCCGACCCGGAGTTGGCCGCCGAACTCGATACGGGCGACGAACTGATCGTCGAGGTGCTCAACCGCGCCGCATGCCAGGGTTCGGCCGGACCGCCCGGCTGGCCCCGACTGGTCTTCTGGGCGCTGCTGCACGCCGGCTACGAGGCCGTAAAGCTCAACAGTGCTCCACGGATCCAGATCGTCGACGCCATCATGGCCAGCCTCGTCGGCGGCACCATCAACCCAAACCAACCGTGATCCAACGGCTTTCTCCTAGTTCACACCGTCAGGAGTCAATGATGTCCGCCCGGTTCGACGTCGAACCGACCGTCCGCACCCCACGCCGAGCGTGGGTCGCACTAGCGGTGCTGCTGCTACCGGTGCTGCTCGTCGCCGTCGACAACACGATTCTGGCGTTCGCGCTGCCGAGCATCGCCCAGGAGTTCACCCCGTCGGCGTCGACTCAGTTGTGGATCATCGACGTGTACTCGTTGGTGCTGGCCGCACTGCTCGTGATGATGGGCAGCCTCGGCGACCGGATCGGCCGCCGCCGCATGCTGATGATCGGGGCGAGCGGCTTCATGGTGGTGTCGGTTGCGGCGGCGTTCGCCCCCAGCGCCGGGTACCTCGTGGCGGCCCGCGCGGTGCTCGGCGTGTTCGGGGCCATGCTGATGCCGTCCACGCTGTCGCTGCTTCGTAACATCTTCGTCGACGCCTCGGACCGTCGCCTCGCCATTGCGATCTGGGCCTCCTTCTTCACCGCGGGCTCGGCGCTCGGACCGATCGTCGGCGGTGCGCTACTGCAGCACTTCCATTGGGGCGCAGTCTTCCTCGTCGCAGTACCGATCCTGCTTCCGCTACTCGTCCTCGCGCCCCGTCTGGTCCCCGAGTCGTGTGATCCCAGCCCGGGCCCGCTCGATCCGATCAGCGTGCTGCTCTCGCTGACGACGATGTTCCCGCTCGTCTGGGCCATCAAGACGGGTGCACACGATGGGCTGTCCTGGTCGATCGCGGCAGCACTGGCAGTCAGCATCGGCTCGGGAGTGGCGTTCGTCCGACGGCAGAACCGCAGTGCCACACCGATGCTCGACATGAAGCTGTTCGGTTACGCGCCGTTCTCGTCGTCGATTCTGGCGAACTTCCTGTCGATCGTGGGGCTCATCGGGTTCATCTTCTTCGTGTCGCAGCACCTACAGCTGGTGCTCGGACTGAGCCCGTTGGCCGCCGGCCTGGTCACCCTGCCAGGCGCCGTGCTCTCGATGGTCGCGGGCATCGCAGTGGTGCGGTTCGTGAAGTGGTTCACGCCAGACGTGCTGATCGTCGGTGGGCTGCTGTTGGTCTCCGCAGGCTTCGGAATGATCCTGCTGTTCCGGCACGACCTGACCGTCGCCGCCGTGATCGCGTCGTTCATGGTGCTCGAACTCGGCGTGGGAATCTCCCAGACCATCACCAACGACACCATCGTCGCGTCGGTTCCGCCGGAGAAGTCCGGCGCCGCAGCGGCGGTTTCAGAGACGGCATATGAGCTGGGCGCCGTCATCGGCACCGCCATCCTCGGCACGATATTCACCGCCTTCTATCGAGCGAATGTGCAAGTCCCGTATGGGCTTTCGCCGAGCCAGTCGGCAGATGCCGGAGAGAGCATCGGTGGCGCCACGGCGGTGGCGGGGACACTGCCCGTCGACGTGGCCCATCGACTGCTCGACTCTGCGCACATCGCGTTCGACTCGGGCATCGCGCCGACGGCGACCATCGCGGGGCTGCTCACCCTGGTCGCGGCCGGCGTCGTCGCGCTCACCTTCCGCGGCGGTGGCGTCAGGGCAGGCTCCGCACCCCGATCAGCATCAGCACCGACCCCACCAATGGCGTGACCGTGCGGACGTGGTTCCAGTTCGACCAGGTCACCAGGTAGGCCCGCCACTCGCTCAGCGCGTCGGCAGCCGACAACGCGGACGGGTCGAGTCCGTCGAGGTGATTGTTCAGCGGCACGTTGAAGGCCATCGTGACGGCGAAGGCCAGCACGCTCAGCACGGCACCCACTGCCAAGTAGGCGCTTCCGGGCTGTGACCACCGCAGCGCGGCAAGCACTCCCACCACCGCGGCCAACAGCGTCGACCCCATCAAGAAGATCAGGAACGGCGCGTTGGCCTGCGCTTCGGCGTTGATCCCGCGCATCGCCGTCAGGGCCTCGGCGGGTTCGCAGCGGTCGAGGCCCTTCATGACGAATGTCGAGAAGGCATAGAACAATCCGCCGATGGCGGCGCTGGAGATGGTCGCGGCACCGGCGGCGATGACATATGGGCTCGTGGACATTGCTACAGTCAATCGGCTCAAGGAGCGACGATCCATAGTTGAAAGTCCGATTTTCATACGCCGACGTCTACAATTGCGTGGCATGGACGCACTCGGGGGACTGCTCGACGGCGTACGTGCACGCGGGGCTTTCGTGTTGCGACTGTCCCTGGACCCGCCGTGGTCGATGCGCATCCAGGACGACGCCCCGCTGACGCTGATCTGCATGACCGCGGGTGAGGCGGTTGTCGTGACCGACTCGGGGGAGACATTCCCGCTGCGCTCCGGGGACGTCGCGCTGGCCCGCGGCGTCGAGCACTACGTGTTCGCCGACACGCCCGCGACGACGCCGCAGGTCGTCATCCACCCGGGCAACCGCTGCACGACCTTGCGCGGCGAGGACCTCCGGTTCGCGATGTCCGTTGGGGTGCGCACATGGGGCAATGCCGAGCAGGGCGCGCACCGCGGCATCGTGTGCGCGTACGAGGGCCGCAGCGAGGTGAGCGCCCGACTGCTCAACGCTCTGCCGACAGTGCTGGTGATGCGCACCGAAGACTGGCGCACGCCGCTGGTCGGCTTGCTCAACACCGAGGCAGGTAGGGACGGACCTGGGCAGGAGGCCTACCTCGACCGACTGCTGGACCTCCTGCTGATGGACGTGCTTCGCGCGTGGTTCGACCGTGCCGAGACCGCACCCACCTGGTGGCACGCCGAACGCGATCCGCTGATCGGGCGTGCGCTGAAACTGATCTACCACCATCCCGAACACCCCTGGACTGTCGCCAATCTCGCTTCGGCCGTTGGGGGTTCGCGGGCGTTGTTCGCGCGCCGTTTCGCCGAACAGGTCGGCGAGCCACCCATCGCCTTCCTCACCAGTTGGAGGCTCGCCATGGCCGCCGACATGCTGCGCTCACGCCGAACCACCATCGCGACCATCGCCCGCGAGGTCGGCTATGGCACCCCCTTCGCACTGAGTAGCGCATTCAAGCGCGCCTACGGCGTGAGCCCGAATACGTACCGACGCGAAGCCGCCTACGTCGCCGAGTCCTCGGCACGCTCGTCACCGCGGTCCTGAGCCCGCTTGGCCACCGTGGCCGCCGCTGACGTGAGGGCGATGGTGACGATGGCTCCGAGGATCAGCGCTGACGGTTCGCCGGGGCCGAGCAGGTTCTGTTCGGTACCGAGGGTGGCGGCGGCGATCGGTACGCCCAGCTGGGCTGCGGCGAGGACCCCCAACGGAATTGGTTGACCGGTCAGCCGGCCGGTGCAGTGCGCAACGACAGCACCTACCCCCAGCGCGATGCCGAGCCCGATGAACTCCGGGTGGTCGGCGAGCTCACGCACCTGCAGCGATGCGCCCAGCCAGACGAAGAACAATGGCCCGAAGAAACCCTCTGTCACGCCGAACAGCTGACGAGCCAGGCGTTTCGGCTCGCCAATACCGTTGACGACGAGGCCGAGCGCGAAGCCGGCCAACATGATCGACACGTGCGTGCTGACCGCCAACGCGGACAACGCAAACAGTGATATGAGGCTGACGCGCAACTCCAGCGCCAGGTTGTGGCGCTTCGAGTACTCACGAAACCTCTTGTGCGTCCCATTTCGCTCGAAGTGCCGTAGGACGAAGAACAGCACCACGGCGAATGCCCCGATCGCCAGTGCGCCGAGTGCTGTGCTTGGCGCCTTGCTCGGGTCGATCACCAACGGCAACAACACGATCGACGCGGCGTCGGCGATCGCGATCTGTGCCTTGACCGAGAGTACGGGTGACCCGTCGAGCTTGAGCTCATCGATGACGGGCAGTGCGATCGCGGCCGACGACGACGCCATCAAGACGGCGTACAGCGCTGCGTGGCCGGTGTCGAAGGCCCACGCCAGCACGACCCCGAGCACCGCGGCGACGGCACCGACGAGCACGGCGCGCAGTACCGCCGTGGGAAGGCTCGCACGCAGGGACATGTCGCGGACTGGCACATGGGTGCCGACGACGAACATCATCAGCGCGAACCCGATGCTCGCCAGAAGCGTGAAGGTGGGATCGGTGGTGTCGACGATGTCGAAACCGGTTCTGCCGATGGCCATTCCGGCGATGAGTTCACCGATGATCACTGGAATCGCGAGCCGAGGCACCGCGGTCAGAAATGGCCCAACCATGCCGACGACCACGAGCAACGCCAGCGTGTCGAAGCCGAACCCGGACATGTCAGCGGTTCACGACTGCCGCGACACTAGGCGGAGCGGGATCAGCGTGGTCCCGTCGGTCAAATGGCTGGCATACACGCTGTGGACCCCATCGGCGATCTGCTCCAGATCGCTCTTGACACGCAGGACGTCCTTCGCCTCCTGGAACGCCGGCTCCGCGCCCTTCAGTGCCATCACCACCGTTCACCGCATCGGATTCGTGATGGGGCTCAGGTGGTCGGCCGCGGCGTCGAAGTCGTGCGCCTTGGGCACGTCGGGCCACGTGACAGCCATCCGGTCACCATAGACCGGATGGCTGTATAGAGGTGTTGGGCTCCAGACAGGCCGTGGATCTGTCGGTGGCGTTGCTCACAACATTGATCTCGACATTGCCGCGGGAAGCTGTCCGCTGGTAGTTTGCTAGCTGGCGCGGACCCACCGGTTCCGTGCAGCTCTTGTTCCCGCCGTCCCATCCGACGGTGGTGGCCTTGCACCCAGTCAACCTGGTTATCGGACATGATTTCGTACGTGGTACGGCCGTCCAAGGACTCGAATTGACGTGTGTGTAAATGCCAACTATCTTTGCTGGATGAGCAACATTGCTCAATGTCAGTTCAATGCCGTGAGGAAGATCGATGAGACGTGCTGTACTAAGCCTGCTCGCGCTATCCGCGATTCCAGGCGGGCGTGCCAGCAGCGTCGCCGAGTTGCCGCAACTCGATCGCGAATGTCCGGTCTGCGACCACCCTTTCGGCCTTATGGTGCACGCGTGCGTGGGACCCAGTAACGCCACCATCGCGTCCGTGTCGCTCGTCACAGTTTGACTAGGCGCCGATTCGGTTTCCGTCGAATTCGGACGGCTCACCCGTCGACAGCTTGATCGTGGCCACGGGCATTCCCCGTGAAGTCGGACGTGTCTACGACCACGAACACTCCTCGACCGGACCGCCGACACATCCGGCTCGACCGCCTCGCCAGCGGGCAGGTCGCGACGCACCCCCACGTTCGTGCCGATGCGAGAAACTCGAGGAAGCGATCGCAGTACTGCTCGAGCCGCTCGTCAGCCATCCGGTGACCACAGACCGATAGCTGTCGATGAGGGGTCGGTTCGTGTTCCACTCCCGCGGTGTTTCCTGGTGGCTAACTAGCCGTGTTGGCCTTCGCGGACGTTATGTATTTGCCATTACAACGAATCTTCGACAATTTTGCCAGGCAACAGGAACTTGCTAGTCCCCCTACTGTTCTATGTCGACTGTCGCGTTATCTGATCGTGATGATCTTGCGCCACAGTAACTTTCGTCCGGCGTAGCCTGATCTTGACGCTGCAGACTCGCCCAAGGACTTCGATTGACGCACGCGCAGAAGACGACTATTATTTCAGTATCGGAACTTGCTCACTGCCGGTTCCACGCGGTGAGGAAGATCAATGAGGCGTTCCTTGCTTAGCTTGCTCGCAGTTCCAGGCAGGCGCACACGTAGCGTTGCCGAGTTGCCGCTACTCGATCACGAGTGTCCGGTCTGCGACTACCCCTTCGGCGTAATGCCCCATGCGTGCGTGGGGCCGAGTGACGCCGCCATCGCGTCCATCGCGTCCGCCTCGCCGGTCGCAAGTTGACTAGGCGCGTATCCAGTTTCCGTGGAATCCGTACGGCACTCGAGCTGGCAGCTTGATCGTGGCCACAGGCTTGCCCGTGAAATCGGACGCGTCGACGATCACCAGATCGCTGCCGTCGCGGGTCGGGTCGTACGCGTACCCGAGATACCAACCATTGCTTTCGTCCGCAGGCCCCGATGCCGACGGCACGAACACCGCCTCGCCCGGACCGCCGACGCCCATCCGGTGCTCGACGGCCTCGCCAGTGGACAGGTCGTGACGCACCCACGCCTTCGCGCCGACTGATACCGAGTAGCGCGCGGGCAACCCCGCCAGCCGGTCATCGATGCGAGGAAACTCGACGGAGCGATCGTCGAGCTGGCGCTCTGCGACGGTGCCGGCCTGCAGGTCGATCGCCCACGTCCACAGCACCCCTTCGGCGTCGAAGCCACCGTCGTTTCGCCACAGTTCCTGATACCGAATCGCCTGCAGCACAATTGATTTCCCATCGTCAGAGTCGTGGGCATTCGCGACGTGGAACACGTAGCAAGGATCGATCTCGAACCATCGAACCTCGCCGAACGGGTCATCACGCCGGAGCACCCCGAGCCGCGCGCCGTAGTCGTCGTCCCACCGGTACGGCATGTCGCGGTCGCCCTTGATCGCGACGTCGAGGTTGAACACGATCGGCAGGTCCATGAAGACGACGTGGTTCGCGGTCAGCGCGAAGTCGTGCATCATCGTCAGCGCCTTGACGTCAAGCGGCCGGTTGATGGTCAGCTCACCGTTGGCATCGGCGCGGTGATACGTGACGTGCGGCGCGAAGATGTTCCCGTAGCCGAAGAAGTGCAGCTCTCCCGTGGTCGGGCAGATCTTCGGGTGGGCGGTCATGGAGTCGACGAGCTTGCCGCCGAAGTCGTACGCGCCGACGGTTTCCAGATCGTTGGTGATCTCGTAAGGCAGCGACGACTCCACCAGCGCCAACGTCTTGCCCGCATGGTTGACCACGTGCGTGTTGGCAATGCTGGCGCGCAGGTTGCGCGTGCCGTCGGCGTTGTAGAGCGGGAAGTCCTCGACGAAGCTGTCCGTGCGTACCCATCGGTTGCGGTACCACTTGGCCCGTCCACCCTCGATGCGAACGCCATGGATCATGCCGTCGCCGGTGAACCAGTGGGCGGTCGCCTGGCGGGGGTTGGGTCCGTTGCGCAGGTACCACCCGTCGAGTTCGGCGGGGAGCGCGCCCTCGACGGGCAGGTCGAACTCGGTGAGTTCGTCGGCGACGGGTGCGTAGTCGCCGACCTGGAAGAAGTCGCCCGTTGAGGCCATGTTGTCGGTCGCGATGGTGTCGTGGGAATCGGTCATGTCGGACTCCTGGGGTGGTGCGGGAGAATTGCAACCAGTCTGATACTCCAGTACTGACATGTCAATAGTGGAATACAGTCGTCGCGCAGCGCCGCTCCAAACATAGGAAGATCGCGGAATGCCGGACCGTCGCCACTCAGCGCAGCTGTTCAAGCTCGCGGTGAACCGGGACGGAAGGTCGCAGCAGACCATCGTGGACGAACTGCGGCGGGTGATCCTCGACGGTGCCGTCCCACCCGGTACGCCGATCCCAGTGGGCGACGTTGCCGACCTGTTCGGGGTCAGCGCCATTCCGGTGCGTGAAAGCCTCAAGACGCTCAGCGGGGAGGGACTGGTGCAGCACCGGCTGAACGCGGGCTACGCCGTCGCCCAGCTCACGGTCGCCGAGCTCGCCGAAATGTACATCGTGCGCGAGACACTCGAGTCCGCCGCGCTGGCCGCCGCAGTGGGCCTGGCCACCGACGAGGACTGCGAACACGTGACAGAGGTCCACCGGCTACTGGAAATTGCTGTACAACAGGATGATCCGCAGACCTATCACCGACAGAGTCGCGAGTTCCACATTGGCCTGACCCGGCCCTCGCGAATGCTACGCCTCATGCACATGCTCGAATCGGCTTGGAACATAACCGAACCCGTCCAGGTGATGGTGCACGTCGAGCACGCGGATCGCGCCCGGCTGCACGAGGACCACGAGGACATGCTCGACGCATTCGTATCCAAGGACATCGAACGGCTGCTCGCCGTCGCGGCCGTTCACCACCAACGGCTCAACACCGTCGTCGCGACGCTTCCTCCTGGCAGCGGGCTCATCGACGCCGAATAGCTAGCTGACGAAAATATATTGTCGGGGCAACCGTTACGAAATATCCCGCGGCTAGGTTTCCTGCATCCAACGTAGCGACAGGAAGCTGCCATGACCGATACCCGAGATCTACCTCCCCGCGCGGGAGTCGCCGCCGGGGACATGATTGAAGCCGCCGGCCATCCCGTCGGCGGTGGAGTCGTCAAGCCCGGATACGACCCCAGATTGACCAACGAGGACCTCGCCCCGTTGGGCAAGCAGTCCTGGACGTCGTACAACATCTTCGCGTTCTGGATGTCCGACGTGCACAGCGTCGGCGGCTACGTCACCGCGGGCAGCCTGTTCGCCCTCGGACTGGCCAGTTGGCAGGTGCTCATCGCGCTGCTGGTGGGTATCACGATCGTGTACTTCCTGTGCAACCTGGTCGCCAAGCCCAGCCAGGTAACCGGTGTTCCGTATCCGGTCATCTGCCGCAGTGTGTTCGGCGTGCTTGGCGCCAACATTCCTGCCATCATCCGCGGCTTGATCGCCGTTGCGTGGTATGGCATTCAGACCTTCCTGGCTTCGGCGGCACTGGACGTCGTGCTGCTCAAGCTGTTTCCCGGACTCGCGCCCTACGCCGACGTCACCCAGTACGGGTTCCTCGGCCTGCCACTGCTGGGCTGGGGCAGCTTCCTGACGCTGTGGGTCCTGCAGGCATGCGTGTTCTGGCGCGGCATGGAGTCCATCCGCAAGTTCATCGACTTCTGCGGACCCGCCGTGTACGTCGTCATGTTCGTCCTGTGCGGCTACCTGATCTACAAGGCCGGCTGGGGTGCCATCGACCTAAACCTGGGTGACGTCAAGTACACGGGTTTCGACTCCATCCCGGTCATGTTGGGCGCGATCGCCCTCGTGGTGTCGTACTTCTCGGGCCCGATGCTGAACTTCGGTGACTTCTCCCGGTACGGCAAGTCGTTCGCCGCGGTCAAGAGGGGCAACTTCCTGGGCCTGCCGGTCAACTTCCTGGTGTTCTCCATCCTGGTGGTCGTCTGCGCGTCGCTGACGCTCCCGGTCTTCGGTGAATTGATCACCGATCCGGTCCAGACCGTGGCCAGGATCGACAGCACCTTCGCCATCATCCTGGGCGCGTTGACGTTCACCATCGCCACGATCGGCATCAACATCGTGGCCAACTTCATCTCGCCCGCGTTCGACTTCTCCAACGTGAGCCCGCAGAGGATCAACTGGCGCGCGGGCGGCATGATCGCCGCGGTGGGCTCGGTTCTGATCACCCCGTGGAACCTGTACAACAACCCCGACGTCATTCACTACACGCTGGAGACGCTGGGCGCGTTCATCGGTCCTCTGTTCGGCGTCCTGATCGCCGACTTCTATCTCGTCCACAAGCAGAAGGTGGTCGTCGACGATCTGTTCACCCTCTCCGAGGAGGGCAACTACTACTACACGAAGGGCTACAACCCGGTCGCCGTGGCGGCCACGATCGTCGGTGCGGTGCTGGCCGTCATCCCGGTGCTGCTCGGCGGCGTGGTGGCGGGCATGCATACGGCGGCGCAGTACAGCTGGTTCATCGGCTGCGGAGTGGCGTTCGTCCTGTACATGCTGTTGTCCACCCGCGGAGCCTGGAAGATGCCCGAATTGAAGGAACCGGTGCCCGAGGCCGCTTGATCCACGCACTACTATGGCCCTGACATTCCACTTCTGGAAGGTCAGGGCCGTAGGATTTCGTCGTGAGCCTTCGCATCGCGGCGCTGGGACTATTGGCGCAGTTTCCCGGCAGCGGCTACGACCTGCTCAAACGGTTCGAGAAGTCGATGGCCAACGTGTGGCCCGCGACCCAGAGCCAGCTGTACGGCGAGTTGAACAAGCTGGCTGATGCGGGACTCATCGAGGTCTCCGACGCCGGCCCACGCGGCCGCAAGGAGTACCGGGTGACCGCCAGCGGGCGTGCAGAGCTGGTCCGCTGGATCACCAATCCGCAGGACGATCCCGCGGTGCGACGGCCCGGCGTGCTGCGCGTGTTCCTCCTCGGCGAGGTGTCGGCCGACGTCGCTCGCGAGTACGTCACGACATTCTCCGAGAATGCCGAATCGAAACTGAAAAGGTATGAGCAACTTCGTGATTCGGTCGACTGGCAGGACGACGATACAGACTTCTACAGTCGCGCCGCGCTGGAGTACGGGATCCAGAACTCAGCAATGGAGGTGCGCTGGGCGCACTGGTTGATCAACGCGATCGACGAGCGGGCACGCAGGTAGCGGGCGCCTTGCTTAACGTAAACGTTGCATCACGATAGTTTCCGATATATCGTCAACGTATCGGAAACGCAGTCCGCGTTTCCCGGCATAGGAGAAACACAGACATGAACACCCCTTTCACACCACCAGACGGCCCCTTCGGGGCACCATTCACCGGCGGCTTCGGCGTCGGCCCCGCCGAACGTCGCGCGCTTCACGAGCAGCGGCGACAGGCTCGTCGCGACTTCCGCGACCACGTACGCGAACACCGCGGGGACGGAGGCTTCGGCTTCGGCCCGGGCTTCGGTCCCGGCGGCCCGGGCTTCGGATTCGGTTTTGGACCCGGCGGACCCCGAGGCGGGCGACGCGGAGGACCGCGCGGCGGCGGCCGCAGCAGGCGCGGTGACGTGCGTGCTGCGATCCTCAAGCTGCTCACCGACCGGCCCATGCACGGCTACGAGATGATCCAGGAGATCAGTGAACGCAGTCAGCAACTGTGGAAGCCCAGCCCCGGTTCGGTGTACCCGACGCTGCAACTGCTCGTCGACGAGGGCCTCATCGTCGCACGGGAATCCGACGGCAGTAAGAAGCTCTTCGACCTGACCGACGATGGCCGCGCCGCCGCCGAGAAGATCGAGACCGCGCCGTGGGACGAGATCACCGAGGGTGCCGACCCGGGCGCCGTGAGCCTGCGCAGTGCCGTAGGCCAGCTGATGGGCGCCGTCGCGCAGTCCGCGCACGCCGCATCGGCGGAGCAGCAGCAGCGCATCGTCGACATCGTCAACAACGCCCGCCGCGAGATCTACCACCTCCTCGGAGAGTCCGACTAACAGCGACTTCGGCGCGGTTTCGTCCTCCCCGGATGAAACCGCGCCGAATCCGCGTAGATACAAGTCATGCAGACCTTCCCGCTCGGCTCGTATACCGTTCATCGCGTCGGCTTCGGCGCCATGCAGTTGCCTGGCCCGGGGGTATTCGGGCCACCGCGCGATCACGACCAGGCGGTCGCGGTGCTCAAGCGGGCCGTGGAGCTCGGTGTCGACCATATCGACACGTCCCAGTTCTACGGGCCCAACGTCTCCAACGAATTGATCCACGAGGCGCTGCACCCGTATCCGGCAAACCTCGCGCTGGTGAGCAAGGTCGGTGCGCGCCGCGACGACACCGGCGCGTGGCTACCGGCCCAGGAACCGGACGAACTACGGCGGGGCATAGAGGAAAACTTGCGCACGCTCGAGGTCGACAAGCTGGCCGCGGTGAACCTGCGCATTCACGGGGGTGACGATCCCAACGCCCCGGGCGACGTCGTTCGCGAACTGTTCGACCGTCAGTTGACGGCCATGATCACCGCCCGCGACGAAGGCCTCATCGCCGGCATCGGCCTGAGCGGCATAGGGCCCGACCATCTGCGAATCGCGTTGGACCGCACCGAGATCGTGACCGTGCAGAACGCATACAACCTGCTCGACCGGACGTCGCAGCCCATTCTCGATTCGTGCGTCGAGCACGGCATCTCGTTCGTGCCGTTCTTCCCGTTGGGCTCCGGTTTCATCGCCGACAACCCCGTGCTCGGGAACCCCGTCGTGCAGCAGGCCGCCACCGACCTCGGCCGCACGCCCGCACAGATCGTCTTGGCGTGGACGTTGTCGGTGGCCCCCAACGTGCTGTTGATCCCCGGCACCTCGTCGGTGGCGCACCTCGAGGAGAACCTCGCCGTCGCCGACATCGAACTGCCCGCCGAGCTCAAAACCCAGCTCGACGCCCTCACCCCGTAGCGATTTCGGCGCGCAACCCCGCGCTCACCACGGAATAGCGCGCCGAAATCACTCGACGTCGACCCAATCGAGCGTGCGCTGGACGGCCTTCTGCCAACCCGCGTAGCCGGCCGCACGCTCGTCGTCGGTCCACGACGGCGTCCACCGCTTGGCCTCCTGCCAGTTGGCCCGCAAGTCGTCGGGACCGGCCCAGAACCCGACGGCGAGCCCGGCCGCATAGGCCGCCCCCAACGCGGTGGTCTCGGCGACGACCGGCTTGACGACCTCGACGCCAAGCACGTCGGACTGGATCTGCATGCAGAGGTCGTTGGCGGTGATTCCGCCGTCGACCTTGAGCACCTCGAGGTGCACGCCGGAGTCGGCCTCCATCGCGTCGACGACGTCACGGCTCTGGTAGCAGATCGCCTCCAACGTCGCACGGGCCACGTGCGCGTTGGTGTTGAAGCGGGACAGCCCGACGATCGCCCCGCGCGCGTCGGACCGCCAGTACGGCGCGAACAGGCCGGAGAACGCCGGTACGAAGTAGACGCCGCCGTTGTCGTCGACCTGACGCGCCAACGCCTCACTCTGCGCGGCACCGCTGATGATGCCCAGCTGATCGCGCAGCCACTGTACCGCCGAACCCGTGACGGCGATCGAACCCTCAAGCGCGTAAACGGGTTTCGCCGGACCACCGGCTCTGGACGCGAACTGGTAGCACACCGTCGTCAGCAGGCCGTTCTGCGAGCGCACGATCTTCTCGCCGGTGTTCATCAGAAGGAAATTGCCTGTGCCATAGGTGTTCTTGGCCTCGCCGGCACTCAGGCACACCTGGCCGACCATCGCGGCCTGCTGGTCGCCAACGATGCCGGTGACGGCAACCTCGCCGCCGAGCGGACCCGTCGCCAGCGTCGTCCCGTACGGCTCCGGCGACGACGACGGTGCGATGCGCGGCAGCATCTGACGCGGAATCCCGAAGAACGACAACAACTCGTCGTCCCAGTCGAGCGTTTCGAGGTCCATCAGCATGGTCCGGCTGGCGTTGGTGACGTCGGTGACGTGGACGCCGCCGCGCGGCCCACCGGTGAGGTTCCACAGCACCCAGGTGTCGGCGTTCCCGAAGAGTGCATCGCCCTTCTCGGCGTCGGCGCGCACCCCGTCGACGTTCTCCAGAATCCACTGCACCTTGCCGCCGGAGAAGTACGTCGCGGGTGGCAACCCGGCCTTGCGCCGGATGACGTCGCCCCGGCCGTCCCGGTCGAGGGCCGACGCGATGCGGTCGGTGCGGGTGTCCTGCCACACGATGGCGTTGTAGTAGGGCCTGCCCGTGCGCTTGTTCCACACCAAGGCCGTCTCGCGCTGGTTGGTGATGCCCAGTGCCACCAGGTCGGCCGACGTCAGGTTCGTCGAATTCAGCGCCGACATGATCGCCGAGGCAGTGCGTTCCCAGATCTCGACGGGATTGTGCTCGACCCAGCCCGCCCTCGGCATGATCTGCTCGTGCTCGAGCTGGTGACGGCCGACTTCGGCGCCGGCGTGGTCGAAGATCATGCACCGCGTGCTGGTGGTGCCCTGGTCGATGGCTGCGACGAAGTCGGCCACGCGCGCTCCTTCTCCAGTGTGGCGATGCCAAATTCAATTCCCGGGTCGCTCCGCTCTCCCCCGCAAGCGGGGGTACCCCCAACACCCGCCTGAAGTCCATCATGGACTACATGGCCCACCACATCTCCGACATCACCAGCATGCCCCGTGGCGGGCCGAACGCATCGTGCTTGGACCGGGCACTGCAGACCGATCGGCTCGAATACCTGGACCGCGACGACGTCGACCCCGAGCTCAAGCGCAGCGTCGTGCGGGCCCTGGAACGCACTGGCGAATGGTTCGGCAACCACCAGAAGTTCGCCCACCTCGCCCTCGAGGAAGTGGCCGACGTACCCGACCCCAAGATCCTCGAACTGGGCTCCGGGCACGGCGGATTGTCGGCCAAGTTGCTGGAGATGCACCCCACCGCCCGGCTGACCGTGACCGACGTCGAGCCCGATTCGGTGGCCGCGATCGCCGCTGGCGAGGTCGGCGCACACCCGCGGGTCGTGGTCCGTGAGATGGATGCCACCGCGATAGATGCGGCGGACGGCGAGTTCGACCTGGCCGTCTTCGCGCTGTCGTTTCATCATCTACCCCCGCCGGCCGCGTCACGCGTGATCGCCGAGGGCACCCGCGTCGCGGCCAAGCTGCTGGTCATCGACCTGCCCCGACCTCCGGCGCCGCTGCATCTGCTGCGCTTGGCGGCGATGCTGCCGCTCGCCCCGTTCGTGCCGTTCGTCCACGACGGCGTGATCAGCTCGTTGCGCACGTACAGCCCGTCGGCGCTGCGGGTGCTGGCGGCACACGCGGATCCGACGATCGACATCGAATTGCGTGGCGGGTTCATGAGTCCGCAGGTGGCGGTGGCGACTCGCCGATAGGCTCGGGTGGTGGGCGACGACGTCACTCAGACCGCCTTCACCCGGGCGCATCGCCGCGAGTACCGGCGCAAGGTCCAGTTGTGCCTTGACGTCTTCGAGACGATGCTGCAGCGGTCGAGCTTCGAATTCGAGCGGCCGATGACCGGCATGGAGATCGAGTGCAACCTGGTCGACGCCGACTACCAGCCCGCGATGAGCAACGCCGACGTGCTCGTGTCGATCGCCGATCCGGCCTATCAAACCGAATTGGGCGCCTACAACATCGAATTCAACGTGCCACCGCGCCCGCTTCCGGGCCGCGCCGGGTTCGACCTCGAAGCCGAGGTGCGCGAGAGCCTCAACGCAGCCGAGTCGAAGGCCGCCGACGACGGCGCTCACATCGTGATGATCGGCATCCTGCCCACACTGATGCCCGAGCACCTGACGGGTGACTGGATGAGCGCGTCGACGCGGTACCAGGCGCTCAACGACTCGATCTTCACGGCGCGTGGCGAGGACATCGTGATCGACATCGACGGGCCCGAGCGGCTGAGCCTGCAGACGGCGTCGATCGCCCCCGAATCCGCCTGCACCAGCATGCAGTTGCACCTTCAGGTTTCGCCGGCCGACTTCGCGCAGTACTGGAACGCCGCGCAGGTGCTGGCCGGTCCGCAGCTGGCACTGGGCGCGAACTCGCCTTACTTCTTCGGTCATCAATTGTGGTCGGAGACCCGCATCGAACTGTTCACCCAAGCCACCGACACGCGGCCCGACGAGCTCAAGACGCAGGGCGTGCGGCCCCGAGTGTGGTTCGGGGAAAGGTGGATAACGTCGATCTTCGATCTCTTCGAGGAGAACGTCCGCTACTTCCCCTCCCTGCTGCCGGAAGTGTCCGACGAAGACCCGGTGGCCGAGTTAGCGGCTGGGCGCACGCCGACCCTGCCGGAACTGCGCCTGCACAACGGCACGATCTATCGCTGGAACCGCCCGGTATACGACGTGGTCAACGGCCGACCGCACCTGCGGGTGGAGAACCGCGTTCTGCCGGCGGGGCCCACGGTGGTGGACATGCTCGCGAACTCGGCGTTTTACTACGGGTTGCTGCGCGCGCTTTCCGAGGAGGAGCGGCCGGTGTGGACGAAGATGAGTTTCGCTGCAGCCGAACAGAATTTCACCGCTGCCGCCAAACACGGCATGGACGCAAGGCTGTACTGGCCGGGGTTCGGCGAGGTGACTCCCGACGAGCTGGTGCTGCGCAAGCTCCTGCCGATGGCGCACGAGGGCCTTCGACGCTGGGGGGTCGCGAGCGAGGTTCGCGATCGTTTTCTCGGGGCCATCGAGGGCCGCGTGAAGTCGGGTCGAAACGGATCGGCGTGGCAAGTGGCGACGGTGCACGCGTTGCAGGAGCGCGGACTCGCGCGGCCGCAGGCGTTGGCGGAGATGCTGAAGCTGTACTGCGAGCGGATGCACAGCAACGAGCCCGTCCACACATGGGATGGCCCGGGCTAGGCCGCACCATCACGCGGCGGTCGTTGCGGCGGCAAGCGATTCGACGAGCAGTTCGAGTTCGTCGGCGGTGACGTCGACGTGCGGTGACACTCGCAGCACCGGTGCCCGCAGTTCGAAAGGGGCGCGGGCGAAGTCGGCTGCGGTAGTGACGACGCCACGCTCGGCAATCAACCAGGCCCGGATGCGGTGCGGGTCGAGCCCATCGGTCGACTGCAGGGTCGTGATGGCCGTCGGCTCATCGACGGGTTCGACGACTCGCCAGCCGGGTAACTGGGCCAGCGCGATACGGGTGGTCCTGCCGACGTCGGCCAGCCGGGAGCGCACGCGTTGCGGATCCGATGCCAGATGCTCGCCAAGTGCCACCGAAAGCCCCACTCGGGCAGCGACATTGGCTTCTGCGTACTCGAGCCGGTGCAGCACGGGTATCTCGTCTCCCCACTCCGGCGGAGGAAGCCGTGGACGCAACCGCCGCGCGAACTCCGGATCGATGGCCAGCACGCCGACTCCCCGCGGTCCGGCGAGCCACTTGCGCGACGACGAGTACATGGCGTCCGCACCCACGGCGCAGTCGAGGTGACCCAGTGCCTGCGCGGCGTCGACCACCAACGGCACGCCGAGCCCGCGGCATACTGCAGCGAGTTCACCAAGCGGTTGAGCGATGCCTCGGTGGCTGCCCAGTGCCGTGAGATGTACCAGCGCGGGCGGGCTGGCCGCCAGCCGGGTCGCCGCCCGATCGACGTCGACTCGCCCGATTGCATCGACCGGCAACGGGCTGACGTGAAAGTCGTTGGCGGCCATGATCATGAGGTTCGGGCCGTACTCCCCCGGCAGACAGGCCAGGGTGCGTTCACCGGGCCAGCTGGACAACAACAGGTCCAGCGCATGGTTGGCACCGGTGGTGAATACGACGTCGGACCCGGCCAGCCCGGTCAAGGCGCCCACCGCGGCGCGTCCCGCGGCGAGCGCCGGCGTCGCCGAGTCCGCAGCGACATATCCGCCGACCTCGGCCTCGTGCCTGGCGTGCTGGGCGGCGGCATCGATCACCGCGAAGCTCTGCCGGGAGCAGGCCGCACTGTCGACGTGTAGTCCCGCGACGGGCGGTCTCGCCGCCCGCCATTCGTCGGCCAGGGTCGGTTCTGAGGTGGTCACCGCATCGACAGTGACAGGCCGAAGTCCCCGGCGGCATCGGTCCACCACTGAGTACGGCGCAGGCCGGCGGCCTCGAGTTCGGCGGCCACCCCGTCGGGCCGGAACTTGCTTGACACCTCGGTCAGCATCTCCTCGCCCGCCGCGAAGTCGACGGTCAGGTCGAGCGCGCCGACGTGAACGCGCTGCGGAGTGGCTGCCCGCAGCCACATTTCGATGCGTTCCTGGTCAGCGTTCCAGCGGGCCACGTGTTCGAACGCGGTGAGCTCGAAGTCGGCGTCCAGTTCGCGGTTCACCACGGCGAGCACGTTCTTGTTGAAGCGCGCCGTCACCCCCGCCGCGTCGTCGTAGGCCCGGACCAATCGGCTGGCGTCCTTGACCAGGTCGGTGCCGAGCAGCAGGGTGTCGCCGGGCTGCAACGTGTCGGACAGCGCGGCGAGGAACTGAGCGCGGGGTTCGGGGGTGAGGTTGCCGATCGTCGACCCGAGGAAGATCACCAACCGGCGGCCAACCCGAGGAATCTTGCCCAGGTGCTCCTCGAAGTCGCCGCAGACGGCGTCGATCTCGATGCCCGGATACTCGTGCCCGATCGCCGCGGAGGCCGCCTCGAGCACGCCGGAGTCGACGTCGAAGGGGATGAACCGGCGTAGCGATCCGCCGTCGCGTAGCGCGTTGAGCAGGATCCTGGTCTTCTCGGAGGTTCCGCTGCCGAGTTCGACGAGCGTGTCGGCGCCCGACGCGATGGCGATCTCGGCCGCCCGGGCGCGGAGGATCTCGGCTTCGGCGCGCGTCGGGTAGTACTCAGGCAACCGCGTGATCTGATCGAAGAGGTCGCTACCCACTGAGTCGTAGAACCACTTGGGCGGCAACGACTTCGGCGTCTGACTCAGCCCATCGCGCACGTCGCGTCGCAACGCCCTTGCGGCGGAGTCGGTGGCGAGATAGTTGGACATCGTCGCCGTCATGACGATCCTTTCAGCGGGGTCATCTCGATGCGGGTTCCGACGACGTCCACCAGGTGACGGTCCGGGAGTTCCTGCCAGTCCGGATCGTCATCGTAGGGCTCACTGGCGAGCACGACGCCATCGGGACGGCGCAACACCGAAAGCGTGTCCCCCCACGTGGTGGCGAGCAGGCGCGAACCGTTGGCGGCCAGGATGTTCAGCCGGGCATTGGGGTCGGCAGTGCCGACGTCGACGATGGTTTCGCCCAGCCGGTCCAGACCGCGGTCGAAGAGCAACGCAGCCAGCAGGGCGCTGTCCACAGTGGACTCGGCGGCTCGCGACATCGGCAGGACACCACGGTCGACCACGCCGTTGTGCGATAGCAGCCACCGGCCGTCGGTGAATGGAGCCGACGCCGAAGGTTCGATCGGCATCCCGACGGTGGCCGAGCGCACTGCGGCCACGACACAACGGCTTTCAAGCGCCGGCGCCACCGACGCGAACGACGCGTCGCCCCACAACGGCGCCGCGCTGCGCCACCGTCGCGCGACGTCCTGATCGAAGAAGCCCACGCCCCAGCCGTCGGCGTTCATCAAGCCATGCTTCTGCCGGCGCGGCGAATACGACTGCACGAGTAACCCGTGCGGCGGCTCGAGCACCAACGACGCAACCGACACCGGTGCTCCGAGCCACCCGAGATGCCTGCACATCAGCGTTCTTCTCTTCGCGCAAGCGGCTCATCGCCGACGTCCCAGGCCAGTCGCACACCGGAGAATATCTGGCGACGGATCGGGTGGTCCCAGTTGCGGAAGCTCGGCCGCAGTATCCCTGACGCGACGGCCCACGAGCCGCCGCGAAGAATCTTGTAGTCACCGTCGAAGAACGGTTGCGAGTACTGCTCGTAGAGCATCGGCGTGAAGCCAGGCCACGGCCGGAGTGGCGAACTCGTCCACTCCCACACGTCGCCGAGCATCTGCTCGACGCCGTAGGCCGACGCTCCCGCCGGGTAGGCGCCAACCGGCGCGGGCCGCAGTGCGTCACCGCCGAGGTTCGCGAGCTCAGCGGTCGGTTCCGAAGCGCCCCACGGATACCGGCGGCGACGGCCGACCGCGGGGTCCCACGCGCATGCCTTCTCCCACTCCACCTCGGTGGGCAGCCGTGCACCCGCCCACGCGGCGTAGGCCTCGGCTTCGAAGAACGTGACGTGCTGCACCGGCTCGTCGGACGGAATCTGCTCGACGTGCCCGAATCGCGTGCGGGTGTGGTCTTCACCTTCTCCCGTCGCACCGCTCGCCCCAATGTTCCAATTAAGCGGCGCAACGAGATTCGCGTCGCACCGGTGCGCCCAGCCACGTTCGGACCACCATCGCGGTTCCCGGTAGCCGCTGTCGTCGATGAACCCCTGCCATTCGCCGTTGGTAACGGGCACCCGCCCAATGCGAAACGACGCCACGTCGACGATGTGCGCCGAACGTTCGTTGTCGAGCGAATAGGGTTCGTCGGCGGCGTCGACCCCAAGCACGAACGGGCCGCCGGACACCAAGACCGACGTGCCCGCAACGCCAGACCTACCGGCGGGCAGCGGCGCGCCCGCGTCAAGTAGCACGGGCCCCGACCGCAGGTTCAACGCCTGCAGCATGGTCTCGTCGTGTTGATTCTCGTGACTGACGACGAGTCCGAAGTTGAACTCGTCGCCGTCTTCGGGGAGTACGTCGAGACTGTCCAGCGCCTTGTTTCGGACGTTCGCACAGTAGGACCGGGCCTCAGACGGCGAGAGCAGCGGCAAGTCGACCCTGCTGGCGCGCGAGTTCAAGAAGGCGTCATAACAGCGCTCGATCTGTGGTTCCAACATGCCAGGCCGTCCGGGATCGTTGCCGCGCAGCAGCCACAGTTCCTCCTGCCAGCCGATGTGCGCGAGGTCCCAGACCAGTGGGCTCATCAATGGGTCATACTGCCGGAACAGTTCGGCGTCATCGAAGTCCACCAGCCGCAGCGTGCGCTCACGGGCGCGGGTGAGCTCCCGCGCGAGCAAGTCGCGGCTGCTCAAGAGTGGTCCTCTCCCAATTCGATGACCGCCGAGGCGATGCCGTGCTCCACCACGCGGTCGGAGAAGTCGTCGGCTGGGCTGCGGCCCCGCTCCACCTGATCGACCAGCCGAGTCATTGCGTCGCCGAGCTCGGCGGGTGCCCGTTCCGCGGCGGCCAGTACACAGCGGGCGGCCGCCGCACGGAGTCGCCGATCGCCGAGGCCGCAGCGCGCAGCGCGATCCCACTCCGTCGCGACCGACTCGGTGGCCTCCGCCGCGACGTCGGCCGCGACTGGATCGTCGAGCAACGTGACCAGGGTGTACACCACTGCAGGCCACACCGAATCGGGCACGCTGTCCAGATATCGGATCTCAAGGAATCCTCTCGGCCGCACCGGTGGGAACAGCGTCGTGAGGTGGTAGTCCAGGTCGGCCTCCGTGGGGCGGCGCCCATCGAGCAAGGTCCGGCCGTCGGCCCAGTCCACGAACGGCACCCATTCCGTCACGGGGACCGCAGTGGATTCCGGGGCCGATGAACGGACGAGCATGACCGGTGCTCGCAGCGCGTAGCGGGCCCAGTCGTTGGCCGGGTCGTCCCCGCTGGCACCGAGGATGGGGCCGCAGCGGGCCGAGTCGAGTTGACTCCACACTCGCTGCCGTGTGCTTCGCCAGCCGGAGAACCTGGCCCCGAGCAGGGGCGAGTTGGCGGAGATCGCGATCATCGTCGGCCCGAGCGCGTGCGCCAGCCGGACCCGTGCCGCCCAGCCATCGCGCGGACCGGCGTCGACGTTGACCTGGACCGAGGCCGTCGACGTCATCATCGCCGCGCCGGCGGCCGCGGTGCCACTGGCGGCGAAGAACCGCTCCATGGCGCGATAACGCGCGCCCGGGTTGACCCGCTTGGCGGGTCGCAGCGGGTCGGCCCCGAGCAGGACCAGACCGAGTCCATCCTCGGCGAAGGCGCTCCGCAGCACTGCTCGGTCGGCGCGCATCGCGGCGATGGCGGCCGTTGGTCCGTCGCACGGTGGTCCGGAGAGTTCGACGGCGCCACCGGGTTCTACGGTGATCGCGCTGCCGCCGGGTAACGCCGGGACGGTGGAGATGGCGTCGGTCAGTCGATCCCAGCTGGGGCGAGCCATCGGATCGGTCAGGTCGAAGCAGTGGGCCTCGATCTCCAGTCCGACCTTGCCGACCGGGCCATCCCAAAGGCAATCGCCGCCGACGTGCAGCGCCGCACTATAGGCACTGGAGACTTCAGCAGTGTCGGGGTGTGCTCCGCACACATCCGAAGCGGTGGTGGTCATGTGAACCATCCCCTCCCGGGTTTGGACGTGGCCTCGTGCGTCGCCGCTGTTCCCTCTATCTTCCAGAGAGCACCGACAAAGTCTCGCGCATTTCCCCGACGCATTCCTGCGTGTGTCGCAGCGCCCCGACCGTTACTGACCCAGGGTGTTCTGCATCGCCCCAGCCAGCACGTTGACCGCGGGTCCGCCGTTGCCCGGCTGACATACTTTCGCTTGTAGCAGAACGTTCTCGCGTAAGCGGGTCTGGACGAAGCATCGACGGTCTGTACCCGCTTCTTGCTTGACCCACACAGCGTCGGTAGGCGTCGCAGGCGCACCGCTGAAGGACCAGACCTCGTTGACGAACCCGTCGAGGTGCATGGCCGTGGTCTGGCCTGTGCATCCGACCGTCCGGTCGACGACGCGGTGATATGCCCTGGTGGCGGCGTCGCTGGTGGCGAACACTCCAACGGCCTGCTTGACCAGGCGAGTGTCGTCGTTGACCGCCCGTTGCGCGACGGCGCCGTTGAACGACGCGAGGTCGGGATCGGCGTACACGTCGGGCAGACCGATGTCTGCCCAGTTGTTGCACTCCGGGGCGTCGACCCAGAACGCCTGGAAGGGGTCGGTGAACGTCCACTCCCACGTCATCGGGGCGCCGACGATGTTGCCCACCGAGCCCTTGCCCAGCACGGCATAGGACACCACACCGGGGTCCGACGGCCGGGCAGCGGCCGGAGCCGCCACCGCGAGGGCAACGCTCAGGCCCGTCGCGGCAGCGACCATCCACACGCCCCGGCCGCGGCGCTCCTGCCCGCCGGAGCTGCGCAAGGTCAGACCTTGACCGACAGCTCGACGTCGATGTTGCCGCTGGTGGCCTTCGAGTACGGGCAGACGCCGTGCGCCTTCTCCATCAGCTCCTGTGCCGCGCTCTGCTCGAGGCCGGGGAGGTAGCCGATGAGCTGGGCCGTTATGCCAAAGCCGCCCTCGGAGTCCTTGCCGAACCCGACCTGCGCGGTGATGGCCGATGCGTCGTCAATGGTGACCTTCTCGTTGCGCGCGACGAGGCGCAGCGCGCCAAGGAAGCAGGCCGCGTAGCCAGCCGAGAACAGCAGTTCGGGGTTGACGCCCTCGCCGCTGCCGCCCATCTCCTTGGGCGGACGGGTGTCGAGGTCGATCTTGCCGTCGGTGGACTTCACGTGGCCGTCGCGGCCACCTCCGGTTGCGGTGGATTCTGCGGTGTAAACGACGTCGATGCTCATGGGCTCGATCATGCCAGGTCCGGTTCGGCGGCGGGACGGCCCTGCGGGACGGTCAGATCATCGTGAGCGTGCAGTACGTCCGCGGGGGCGACGGGTAGGGCCAGGCGTATTGACCGGCCCCGGACTGGCAAGCCTGCTGGTCGCGCACGTCGAGCCGTTGAGTGACCCGGACGAGCAGGCCTCGTTGCCCGCGATCGGCGCAGTCGGCCCGCTGCAGCACGCCGATCGGCACGTCGAGCACGTAGCAGTGGTCGGCGACGAGGTTGGGCACCAGGCACAGCCGCGCTGTCGACGGATCAGCGAATTGCGTTGGCAAATGCTGGTATTCGACACTCGGGCAAGACCCCGACGCGTCCGCGATGGCACCGACGGTGTAGCTCGGGTCGGCTGTGCACCCCACCCGTTTCGCCCGCAGAGTATCGGGAGCGGACGACGGGATTTCGACGCAGTCGCCGACCGCGAACAAGGTGGCCCCGGCGCGTTGCGGCGCCTCGGCTCGCAATCCGCAGCCACTGACCATCGCCAGCAGGACCGCCAACGCGACGAGCGCCCATCGGGGCGATCGCCAACGCGTCATGGTTAGCGAGACTTCCACGAGTCACGCGCTCACACCACACATCCCCAAAGTTCTCAATAGTCCCACAGACCACATGGGAATCACAGGTTTGGGATTCAATACGGCGTGTCGCGCGGCCCGTGCGTGCTTCGACGACCCGGATGCAGAACTCGACGAATCGGGTCGCGAGTTCTGCACGACGGTCGCGCTGCGCCCCGAATTGCGACCCGGATGCAGAACTCGACGAACCTGCCGGGCGCTGGGTGTCAGTCGCCGGAACGCACGCCTTCCTCGACCTTCTTGCCGAGATCGGGGTCGACGTTCCTCCAGTACTCGAACACCCGGGTCAGCACCGGCTCCTTCACGCCATCCGACACGTGACCGATGATGTTGTCGGCCAATCGGTCCCGCGCGGCGTCGTCGAGCACCTCACGGACCAACGTGCCCGCCTGACCCCAGTCGTCATCCTGCGGCCGCAGCGTGTAGGCGGTTCGGACCATGTCCCCGTCCGACGTCCAGTGCGCCTCGGCCACCCGCTTCGGGTCGTCGGCCACCGGTCCGCCCATCGAGTTCGGCGCATACACCGGGTCGGTGGCGTTGCGGATCCGCATCGTCCCGTCCTTCGAGTAGGCGTTGACCTCGACCTTGGGCTCGTTGACGGGGATCTGCTTGTAGTTGACGCCGAGGCGGGCGCGATGCGCGTCGGCGTAGGAGAACCCTCGCGCCAGAAGCATCTTGTCGGGGCTCAGACCGGTGCCGGGCACGATGTTGTTCGGCTCGAAGGCCGCCTGCTCGATCTGTGCGTGATAGTCGACGACGTTGCGATTCAGCGTCATCGTGCCCACGTCGATCAGCGGGTAATCGCGGTGCGGCCACACCTTGGTCAAATCGAACGGGTTGAACCGGTAGGTCTTGGCCTCCTCGAACGGCATGATCTGGACCTTGAGCGTCCAGGTCGGATGGTCGCCGGCCTCGATCGAGTGGTACAGATCGCGCTGGTGATAGTCGCCGTCCTCGCCGGCGATTCGATCCGCGTCCGCCTGGGTAAGGAAGTCGATGCCCTGATCGGTCTTGAAGTGGTACTTGACCCAGAACAGCTCACCGGTTGCGTTGATCCAGCTGTAGGTATGGCTGGAGTAGCCGTTCATGTGCCGCCAGCTCTTCGGGATGCCGCGGTCGCCCATCAGATACGTGACCTGGTGCGCCGACTCGGGCACGAGCGTCCAGAAGTCCCACTGCATGTTGTGGTCGCGAAGGTTGTTTGCGGCCATCCGCTTCTGGCTGCGGATGAAGTTCTGGAACTTCATCGGGTCGCGCACGAAGAACACCGGGGTGTTGTTGCCGACCATGTCGAAGTTGCCCTCGGAGGTATAGAACTTCAGCGCGAATCCGCGAGGGTCCCGCCAGGTGTCTGGGCTGCCGCGCTCACCGGCGACGGTGGAGAACCGGGCGACCATCTCGGTCTTGGTGCCGGGTTGGAACACCGCGGCTTTGGTGTAATGGCTGACGTCGTTCGTCACCTCGAAGTGGCCGAACGCGCCGCCACCCTTGGCGTGGGGCTGACGTTCCGGGATCCGCTCCCGGTTGAAGTTCGCCATCTGCTCGAGGAGGTAGTGGTCCTGGAGCAACAGCGGGCCGTCGGGCCCCACGGACAGTGAGTGTTCGACACTGGGAACCGGGGCACCTGCGTCTGTGGTTGCGATCTTCTCCGCCATCGTTCGATCTCCTTGTCGTGGTGAGTGTTCCAGGTTCTTGGAGGCACTCGGCCAGCGCACGACGCGACATCGACCACATGCCTGACGACGGAATACCCGGCCGGACAGCCCGCAAACCAGCGCACCCCCCAGCCGTTGAGGCAGGGGGGTGCGTCGGTTCTCAGATGGTCAGCGTGGCGGCGTCGGCGCGGTCGACGTCGTCGGCGCTGGCGACTCGGGAGGTTGAGGCACCTGAATGCCGGGTCCACCCGGGACCACGAAGCCCTGCCCGGGGCGCATCATCGGGCCGCGGAACATCGGGGGCGCACCCTCGTGGTGCATCGACATCCCTGGTCCGCCGCGGTGGTGGCCACCGTGGCCATTGCCGGCGTGCGCGCCCAGCACGAAACCGCTGAAGAAGATCACCGCGATGACGAACACGACGCCCGCAACGATGCCGACCCACGCGGCGATCTGGGTGAGCCTGCTCTGCTCGCGAACGACCACCGGTGGCGGTGTCGGCGCAGGCACGACCGGATCGATGGGCCCGGTCGTGGGTTCGGAAGACGACGTTGTTTCGCTCATGACGTCGATGATGATCGGCCAGCTGAGGTACCAGTCAAGAACCTGCTATGAATCAGCTGTGAAGGAGACTCGGAGCGCCTGCCGCAACGCGAGACTGCGGGCAACTTCGAGAGACGGTGCTCGAAATGCACGACACCCCGCGAGCTGCTGCTCGCGGGGTGTCGCTTCACGCGGGGATCAGGCCACGTCGTACCGGTCGAGATCCATCACCTTGGACCACGCGGCGACGAAGTCCGTGACGAACTTCTCCTTCGCGTCGTCACTGGCGTACACCTCGGCCAGGGCGCGCAGCTCGGAGTTCGATCCGAACACCAGGTCGGCCCGAGTGCCGGTCCACTTCACGTTGCCCGAGGCGTCGCGCGCCTCGAACGTGTCCTGGCTGTCGTCGGTCGCCTTCCACGTGATGCCCATGTCGAGCAGGTTGGTGAAGAAGTCGTTGGTCAACGTCCCCACCTTGTCGGTGAGAACGCCGAGCGACGAGTTGTCCCAGTTGGCGCCTAGCACGCGCAGGCCACCGACCAGGACGGTCAGCTCGGGAGCGGTCAGCGTGAGCAGGTTCGCGCGATCCACCAGCAGGTACTCGGCCTGCAGCCGGTTGCCCTTGCCGATGTAGTTGCGGAAACCGTCCGACTTCGGCTCGAGGTAGGCGAACGACTCCTCGTCGGTCCACTCCTGGGTCGCGTCGCCGCGGCCCGGGGTGAACGGCACCGTGACGCTGACGCCGCCGTCCTTGGCGGCCTTCTCGACCGCTGCGACGCCGCCGAGAACGACGAGGTCGGCGAACGACACTCGGTAGTCATCACCCGACCTGCCGAACGACTCCTGGATGCCTTCCAGCGTCCGGATCACCTGGGCGAGTTCGTCGGGATTGTTGATCTCCCATGCCGCCTGCGGTTGGAGCCGGATGCGGCCACCATTGGCGCCGCCGCGCTTGTCGCTGCCACGGAACGTCGACGCCGACGCCCACGCGGTCGAAACCAGTTGTGGGACAGTCAGACCCGAGGCCAGGATGTCACCCTTGAGCTTGGCGACATCGGCGTCGGACAGCTGGCTCTGGCCGGTCGGAACCGGATCCTGCCAGTCCAGGGTCTCCGACGGCACCTCGGGTCCGAGGTAGCGCTGGATGGGTCCCATGTCGCGGTGGGTCAGTTTGTACCAGGCGCGGGCGAACGCGTCGGCGAACTGATCCGGGTTCTCGTGGAAGCGCTTCGAGATCGGCCCGTAGATCGGGTCGAGTCGCAGCGCGAGGTCCGTCGTCAGCATCATCGGCTTGCGCTTCTGCGACGGATCCTCGGGGTCGGGCACGAAGGCGGACTCGGGCGCATCCTTGGCCACCCACTGGTTGGCGCCCGCGGGGCTCTTCGTCAGCTCCCACTCGAACCCGAAGAGGTTGTCGAAGAAGAGGTTGGTCCACTCCGTCGGCTTCTGGGTCCAGATGACCTCGATGCCGGAGGTGATCGCGTCGCGACCCTTGCCGCTGCCGAGCTTGTTGGCCCAGCCGAGGCCCTGCAATTCGAGCGGGGCGCCTTCGGGCTCCGGGCCCACGTTGGCGTCGGGGTCACCGGCGCCGTGCGTCTTACCGAAGGTGTGGCCACCGGCGATCAGCGCGACGGTTTCCTCGTCGTTCATCGCCATCCGGCCGAACGTCTCGCGGATGTCGACGGCAGCGGCGAGCGGATCCGGCTGACCGTTGGGCCCTTCGGGATTGACGTAGATCAGGCCCATCTGCACGGCTCCGAGCGGATCCTCGAGATCCCGCTTACCCGTGTAGCGCTCGTCGCCGAGCCACTCGGTCTCGGGACCCCAGTACACATCGTCCTCGGGCTCCCACACGTCGGCACGACCGCCGGCGAAGCCGAACGTCTTGAAGCCCATCGACTCGAGCGCCACGTTGCCGGTGAGGACCATCAGGTCGGCCCAGGACAGCGCCTTGCCGTACTTCTTCTTGACGGGCCACAGCAGGCGACGCGCCTTGTCGAGGTTGCCGTTGTCGGGCCAGCTGTTAAGCGGAGCGAAGCGCTGCTGTCCGGCGCCCGCGCCGCCGCGGCCGTCGCTGACGCGGTAGGTTCCCGCGCTGTGCCAGGCCATGCGGATCATGAGCGGGCCGTAGTGGCCGAAGTCGGCGGGCCACCAGTCCTGCGACGTGGTCAGCACCTCTTCGATGTCCCGCTTGACCGCGGGTAGGTCCAGGCCGTTGAAAGCCGCGGCGTAGTCGAACTCTCCGCCGAACGGATCCGTCTCGACGGGGTTCTTGGCCAGGATCTTCAGGTTGAGTTTCTTGGGCCACCAGCTCTCGTTGGTCCTGGCGCTCTCGGTGGGGTACGGAGCACGGAAGGGGCACTCCCCCTCGATGCTCGACTTGCTCATCTCTCCGACTTCGGCGTTCGGATGTTGACCTTCGGCCATGTGAAATCCTTTCCGGGGCTGGCGGGTTAAGGGTGTTACTGATCAATCACTACGCACTGTGGAACAGTCGGGGCACAGGCCCCAGTAGATGACCTCGGCCTCGTCGATCGAGAAACCGTTGTCATCCGACGCGTTGAGACATGGGGCGTCGCCGACGGCGCAATCGACGTCGGCGATCACACCACACGCCCGGCACACGACGTGGTGGTGGTTGTCTCCGATCCGGGACTCGTAGCGAGCCACGGAGCCGGACGGCTGGATTCGCCGCACCAGGCCCGACGCCGTCAGCGCATTGAGCGAGTCGTAGACGGTCTGGTGCGACACCTCGGGCAGGTCCTTGCGCACGGCACGGATGATCGAGTCCGTGTCGGCGTGCGGATGCGCGTAGACCGCGCTCAGCACCGCCACCCGTGGACGGGTGACTCGGAGTGCAGACTCCTGCAGCATCTGCCGGAAGTCTGCCGTCTGCCCCACGACCCGAACTCTAGCTCTTTTCTGGAATCAGTCAAGAAAAATCTGAGTGGCGTTTCGGGGCGGGCGGATTGAGCGTCACGCTTAGTTGATCGGGCTCCATCGCGGGCGGCGCCGGGTGGTATCCCGATCCCAGCGATCCGACCGCCATGCGGTACTTCGGCGGGCGACTATGAGCTCTCGAACTTCATGGACAGGCAGCCCCTCAGATCAAACGTCGCGGGCGGCACCGGCGCCTTCATCGATCCCAGCGCGGCGATAGCGGCCCTCGAGGCCGAATTGAGTTGTGTGATCTGCGTATCGAGATTGACCGCGGGGTCTTTTCCCTTGTTCGCAATGGCCCGACTGTTCACGCGTTGGTACGGCCGTGCGGGGGACCCTGGCCCTTTGTCGCTTGACTTCAGCACGATCAGGGAAGTGGCGACCCGGATCGCTTCCACACACTGCCGGACTTCTGCGTCACCCACGGAGGTGATGAGCGAGTCAACTGTCAGTCCCAGGTTGATCGCGCCGTCGCGCAAGGCTTCAAGAGCTGCCTCGATCGGCGCGTCCGCCGCCGGCACGCCCCGTAGTCGTTCCAAGTCGTGGCGGGCCTGCAGAGTACGTTCCAGTTCCTGCGTCTTCTGGCTCGCAGCAACCAGTGATGTTATGAGCGTGGTGAGGTCCTGGTTCGTAACGGCTTGCTTCGCAGTCCTGGCGGCTTCCGAGGCCGCCGTCGCGCTCTTCGAATTGGCAACCCCGGTCAGAATGGCCCCGAGCAGAGCGGCGATAGCGGCGATCACAGCCACACCGGTCGCGGTCCATTGAAGGCGGCTGGTCTGTTGCCGTTCTTTCGGCGTCTCACCGATGGCGTTCACTCTGAACGTTCCCCCTAGGATTTCCCGCGCATCTTTACGCGGCCCACCCCCACCCCACCACACCATCGCCTGCCTGCGACGCTATTCAGCGCACGTGTCGAATTGCAGACGCCAAGTTACGTGACCCACGTTTGCCGTATCGGCCCCCTCCATGGTGGCGCGCGCCGAACCCGTCGGTATTCCGTAACGGTCAGGCCGCCTGCGCGGTGCATTCATCGTGGTCTTGGGTTCACCTGCGCCTGTGGACGGAAACATGGCGTCCTCGAGAACGGTCGGCCGGCACCGGGTGGTCCGGTGAAAGCTCGCAAAGACACCTGATGACTAGGGCTTGAACGGGTTCACGGCGAACTGGATCACCCGGTAGGGCGCGTTGTCGGCTCGCGGCACCGTGTTCCATTGACTGACGAACACGCGCAGCTCCTCCAGCGTCGACCCGGGCGAGACGTATCCGCCGTACGGCTGCGCGAGCCGGTTGTCCTCGGGCGGGGGCAGGTCGTCGACGCGGTCGGGCCACGGTGCCGCGACCACGACGGTCGTCACCGCTGCCGAACCCAGCTGGGTCGGGTCGTTGGCGACCCGGACCTCCATGTTGCCGGTGCTGGCGTTGAAATAGCTCAGCACCGTCTTGCCGTCGATCTGCCGAATGCACATCTCGCCGACCTGGTCGTTCCACAGCGGCGTCGGCGGCTTGTTCCAGCCGGCCCCCGGGAGCGACGACCAGCTCTGCCACTTCGAGCGTTCGGTCAGCTGCTGCGGTGTGACACGGTACAGCTCTACCGGGCCGCTGCGGTCGAAGTCGTTGGCCACGATGTACACCCAGCCGCTCGCCGAGTCCGGCGTGGGAACCGGGTCGTAGTAGCCGCTGATCTGGGACTGTCGCCCCCTTGCGTAGTCCGCCGGCCGTTCGGACTTGGGTACCGTCGGCCAATTCCCCTGCGCCGGATCGGCCTTCACCAACCGCGACGTTACCGGCACGAGGTTCTCGGTGGTGGTCACCAGCATGTAGTTCTCACGGTTGATCGAGATGACGCCCGCGGGCAGCTGCGACGATCCCGGCGGCGTCGGGTCGGCGAGTAGCGGCTTGTCGACACCCATGACTCGGTCGTAACGCACGCCGGTGGGATCGTCGATCGAGTCCGTCTCGACGTGCAGTGCGATCGGTGAGTACCAGCCGCCGAACCCGGCACCCTGCCCGGCGAAGCTATCACCACACACCTGCAGGATGCCGCTCGGAAACTCCACGAACTCACACAGGTCGGTCGCACCGACACCGTAATCCCTTGTGGGCGTGCCCGTTCCGGCAGTGGGCCCGATGCGGATTACCTGTCCGGGTGCCAGCGGCGGCAGTACGGGAGCAGGGACCGGGGCGGGCGGATCCGCCTCCGCGTGCGGGACGGGCAGCGCTAGGCATGCGACGACCGCAATACCCAACGCCTTGCGGATCACAACTGAGCGGCGAGTAACTCGGCGATCTGAATGGTGTTGAGTGCGGCGCCCTTTCGCAGGTTGTCGCCTGAGACGAACAGCGCCAGTCCGCGTCCGTCTGGCACGCCGGGATCCTGGCGGATCCGGCCGACGAACGAGTCGTCCGAGCCAGCCGCGGCCAGCGGCGTCGGGACGTCAACCAGGGTGACACCCGGGGCACCGTCGAGTAATTCGCGAGCACGTTGGGGCGAGATGGGCCTGGCGAACTCGGCATTGATCGACAGCGAGTGTCCCGTATAAACGGGCACCCGCACGCACGTACCGCTGACGAGCAGATCGGGGATGCCGAGGATCTTGCGGCTCTCGTTGCGCAGCTTCTGATCCTCGTCGGTCTCGCCGGAACCGTCGTCCACCAGCGACCCGGCCAGCGGCACCACGTTGAATGCGATTGGGGCAACGTACTTCTTGGGTGCTGGGAACTCCAGCGCCGAGCCGTCGTGCACTAGTTGCTCGCTAAGCTCGACTACCGCGCGGGTCTGACCGAACAGTTCCTCGACGCCGGCGAGACCGCTGCCGGAGACCGCCTGATACGTCGAGGCGATCATCCGGGTCAGTTGGGCGTCGTCGTGAAGCACCTTGAGTACCGGCATCGCAGCCATCGTGGTGCAGTTCGGGTTGGCGATGATGCCCTTGGGAAGGGACCGAGCACGGTCGGCGACATCTCTTCCGAAGTTGACCTCCGACACCACCAATGGCACCTCGGGGTCCTTGCGCCAGGCGGACGAGTTGTCGATGACGACCGCACCTGCCGCAGCGAAGCGGGGTGCCTGCACCCGCGACATCGTGGCGCCCGCGGAGAAGAGCGCGATGTCCAGTCCGCTCGGGTCGGCGGTCTCGGCGTCCTCGACCTCGATCTCCTGACCGCGGAACGTCAACTTCTTGCCCTGCGAACGCGCCGAGGCGAAGAACCGCACCGAGGTCGCAGGGAAGTCGCGCTCCTCCAACAGCTTCCGCATCACCTGGCCGACCTGCCCGGTCGCGCCCACTACTCCGATACTGATTCCCCGGTCGCTGCGCTCCTGCCCTCCGAGGTTGATTCCCCGGTCGCTGCGCTCCTGCCCTCCGATGCTGACCATCAGCGTCCCGTTCCCGCGTACACGACGGCCTCTTCATCGCCGCCGAGGTTGAATGCCTCGTGGAGCGCACTGACGGCCTTGTCCAGCTCGGTGTCCTTGACCAGCACCGAGATTCGGATCTCCGAAGTCGAGATGAGGTCGATGTTGACGCCGACGGCAGCGAGGGCCTCGCAGAACGTCGCCGTCACCCCGGGATGGCTACGCATCCCCGCGCCCACGAGGGACACCTTGCCGATGTGATCGTCGTAGAGCACCTGGCTGAATCCGATGTCATCCTGCAGCGCCGTCAGTTTCTCCACCGCGGCGGGTCCGTTGTCCCGCGCGCAGGTGAACGTGATGTCGGTCTTGCCGTCCTCGATCTTGCTGATGTTCTGCAACACCATGTCGATGTTGACGTCGGCATCGGCAACCGCGCGGAACACCTTGGCGGCGTAGCCGGGAACGTCGGGCAGTCCGACCACGGTGACCTTGGCCTCGCTCCGGTCGTGGGCGACTCCGGTGAGGATGGCGTCTTCCATGGGGATGTCCTCCATCGATCCTTTGACTAGCGTGCCCGACCTATCGGTGTACGACGACCGGACGTGTATCGGAACGTCGTAGCGACGCGCGTATTCCACGCAGCGCAGCATGAGCACCTTGGCCCCGCATGCCGCCATCTCGAGCATCTCCTCGAAGCTGACGGTGTCCAGTCGCCGGGCGTTGGGCACGATGCGCGGGTCGGCGGTGAAGATTCCGTCGACGTCGGTGTAGATCTCGCAGACGTCGGCGTGGAGGGCGGCGGCCAGTGCGACGGCGGTGGTGTCCGACCCTCCGCGGCCCAGTGTGGTGACGTCCTTGCTGTCCTGGCTGACCCCCTGAAAGCCGGCGACCAGCACGATCAATCCTTCGGCGAGCGCGGCCTGCAACCGGCCCGGCGTGACGTCGATGATCTTGGCGTTGCCGTGCGTGCTGGTGGTGATCACGCCGGCCTGCGATCCGGTGAACGAGCGAGCCTGCGCACCAAGCGAGTGGATCGCCATCGCGACCAGTGCGTTGGAGATTCGCTCACCCGAGGTCAGGAGCATGTCCATTTCGCGGGCCGGTGGGGCGGGACTCACCTGACGCGCCAGGTCGAGCAGGTCGTCAGTGGTGTCGCCCATCGCGGACACCACCACGACGACGTCGTTGCCCGCCTTCTTGGTCTCGACGATGCGCTCGGCGACGCGGCGGATCCGGTCGGCGTCAGCCACCGAGGATCCGCCGTACTTCTGCACGACGAGCGCCACTGTCCGCCTTTCTGTGCTGAGCCTGGAGTCTTCTAAAGGATAAGGGGTCTGCGCACGCGGTTTTCCTCCCGTCCCGCGGCTGCTCCGGCCCATGAGCGGCTGTGCCGACTGATACGCACCCCGCGGCATGCCCCGGACGAAACCGCACTGTCGCAGGTGCCGGCCGTAGCGTGGATCACCGTGAGCCACGACCGGAGGGCAGGAGCGGAGCGACCCGGGGAAGAGGCGCGGAGGGCAGGAGCGGAGCGACCCGGGGAAGCACCGCGGAGGGCCGACACGTCGGTGCCGATCCACCGGCACCTCGCTGCGCGGTGGAGTCCCCGGGTCTTCGACCCCGACGCCGGCGTGACGGGCGAACAGCTAGCGGCGCTGCTGGAGGCGGCACGCTGGGGCGCCACGTGGGGTGACCGACAGCCCGTCCGCTTCGTCGTCGGGTTCCGCAGCGACGACACGTTCGACTCACTGGCGGCGACGCTGAAGCGGGGCAACGCGTACGCGCGTGCTGCGAGCGCATTGATACTGGTGTGCGCCGACGAGGGCCCCGACGAGCGGACCGCGCTCTACTCGGCCGTCGATGCGGGAGCGGCCATCGCCAACGCGACCGTCGAGGCGGTGTCGCGTGGCCTCCTCGCACATCCCATGGCCGGGTTCAACGCCGACGCGGCGCGGGAAGCATTCGCCATCCCGGCCGAGGTCCGACCGTTGGCGATCGTCGCGGTCGGCACGCTCGGGGATTACGCGACGGCAGCGCCGGAACTCATCGAGCGGGACAACCGCCCGCGCACCCGGCTACCGCTCGACCAGATCGCATTCGCGGGTCGGTGGGGCCACCGCGCGGAACTCTAGCCGGGGCAGGATTTGGACAGCTGACCGAGCTGAGCTTCGAACTGGTCGTAGAGCGCAGCCACCGCGAAGGCCACCGGGGGCGGAGCAGCACCTGGCGCGGTGGCCGCGGATCGGTCGATGAGGTCGACCCGGGCGCGGACCAGCCGGTCGACGGTCTGCGCCAGCGCCCTCGCCTGGTCGGCTAGCTCGGGCGCCGTAACCTTGGCCGCCCGATCGATCAGTCCGTCACCCCAGGCCCGGTAGTCGAGCTCGCTCGGCTCGGTCGCCTGCTCGGTCGATCCCTCCTCGGGAATGTGCGTCTTGGCGTTCAGCGAATCGGTCTGGGTTTTGTTGAACGCCAACAGTTCACGCACCGGCGCGCAGTCGGTCGACGACGGCCCGGCGAAGTAGTTCCACGCCAGCGCAACGGCCGCGATGATGACGACGGCGAGCACGGTGATGCCGAACGGTCTCCTTCGCCACATGCTCCGATGGTTACACACCGCCGAAAGCACTATTAACGTCGCGGCAACATCGCGATCCCGTCCACGTAACAGAAACATTGGTTACTGCCAGTGATCGGCCCACCCTTCCATCGGGCCGCGGTCACAGGAGAAGTGATGGATACAGGTACCACGGCATTCATGCTGTGTTGCATCATCGGCTTGACGATGATGATCCCCGGCCTCGCGCTGTTCTACGGCGGCATGGTCTCGGTCAAGAGCTCGACCAACATGATGATGATGACCTTCGGGGCAGTGGCTCTCGTGGGCGTGCTGTGGGTGTTGTTCGGGTTCTCCATGACCTTCGGCACCTCGACGGGCGGGTTCGTCGGCAGCATCACCGAATTCGCGGGCATGAAGGATCTGCTCGAGTCGCAGACCACGATCAACGGCCTGCCCGTCAGCCTGTTCGCGTTGTTCCAGGCACTCTTCGCCGCCATCACCGTCGCGCTGATCTCGGGTGCGGCGGCGGACCGTATGAAGTTCGGCGCATGGATGGTGTTCGCCGGCCTCTGGGCCGTGCTGGTGTACTTTCCCGTCGCGCACTGGGTGTTCGCCTTCGACGGCGTGGTGACCGAGAACTCGGTTGGCGGCTGGATCGCCAACCAGCTGAAGGCCATTGACTTCGCCGGTGGCACCGCGGTGCACATCAACGCAGGCGCCGCCGCCCTGGCCGTCGCGATCGTGCTCGGCAAGGCCGCCAACTGGGGCCAGCTGCGCAAGCCGCACAACGTGCCGCTCACCCTGCTCGGCGCCGGGCTGCTCTGGGCCGGCTGGTACGCCTTCAACGGTGGCTCGGCGCTCGCCGCGGGCAACTCGGCCGCCATCGTCATGGTCACCACGTTCGTCGCGACCTGCGCGGCGACGCTGGCGTGGCTGGCCGTGGAGAAGTTCAAGGACGGTCACGTGACAGGTGTCGGTGCCGCAGCCGGAGCCATCACCGGCCTCGTCGCCATCACCCCCGCCTGTGGCGCGGTCACTCCCGTCGGTGCCATCATCCTGGGCCTGATCGCCGGTGCGATCTGCCCGTTCGCCGTCGGCTTGAAGACGAAGTTCGGTTATGACGACTCGCTCGACGTCGTCGGCGTCCACCTCGCCGGCGGCATCATCGGCACGCTGATGATCGGCTTCCTGGCCAGTGACAGCATGCCCAACGCCACCAACGGTCTGTTCTACGGCGGCGGGTTCGACCAGCTGTGGCGGCAGGCGGTTGCCGCCGGTGCTGTGGTGGTCTACTCGTTCACCATCGCGTACATCATCGCCTTCGCGCTCAAGAAGACGATGGGCATCCGCATCTCTCCCGAGGACGAAGAGAAGGGCATCGACACCCACGTCCACCGGGACGCGGCATACGAACTGTTGCCCGCCTGACAACCGATCCCGGCTGACGCGATTCGCCCCGCGTCAGCCGGGATCTTTCAGCGCACGCGAGTTTCCTTCCATGATACTTTGATTCCTACTAAGAAACCGGGAGAACGATGGCGGACACCGAACTCGCGGACCTCGCACGGGATGCGGGCACCCGCTTCCTGCTCGCCTTGTTCGTCGACCTTCGCGGCAAGCCATGCGCGAAGCTGGTGCCCGTCGAGGCCGTCGACCTCCTCGCCACCGAGGGCGTCGGATTCGCCGGATACGCCGTCGGCGCCATGGGCCAGGAGCCCAAGGACCCCGATCTGATGGCGCTCCCGGACCCGGCGTCCTTCACCCCGATCCCCTTCATCAAGGAGGGGCTGGCCATCGTGCACTGCGACCCCCACGTCGAAGGCGCGCCGTGGCCGTACGCACCCCGCATCATCCTGAAGTCACTGATCCAGCGCGCGGCCGATGCCGGCTACGAGCCGTGGGTCGGCGCCGAGGTCGAGTACTTCCTCCTCACGCGCAACGCCGATGGAACCCTCGCCACCGCGGACGCGGCCGACACCGCCGCCCAGCCGTGTTACGACGCCCGTGGCGTCACCCGGATGTACGACCACCTCACGACCATCTCCACCGCGATGAACCAGCTCGGCTGGTCGAACTACGCCAACGACCACGAGGACGGCAACGGTCAGTTCGAGCAGAACTTCCAGTTCGCCGAGGCGCTGATCACCGCGGACCGCGTGGTCACGCTGCGCTACCTGCTGTCGATGATCGCTGCCGAGCGCGGCATGATCGCGACCTTCATGCCGAAGCCCTTCGCCGATCGCACCGGAAGCGGCCTGCATCTGCACATGTCCCTGGCCAGCGGCGGCTCGCCCGTCTTTCCCGACGGCGACGACGCCCGCGGGCTGGGCCTTTCGCCCACCGCTTACTCGTTCATCGCGGGCATCCTCGAGCACGCCCGCGCGCTGCAGGCAATCGTCGGACCAACGGTCAACTCCTACAAGCGAACCGGCGCGCTCACGACGGCCTCGGGCGCGTCGTGGGCACCGAGGACACCGACGTACGGCGGCAACGACCGCACGCACTACGTCCGCGTGCCCGACGATCAGCGCGTCGAACTGCGGGGCGGCGACGGGTCGGCCAACCCGTACCTGGCCATCGCGGCCGCTCTTGGCGCAGGCATCGACGGCATCAAACGCAGCCTCGACCCCGGGGCGGTGGGCGCCAACGGGCGCCCCACCCTGCCGCCGACGCTGCTGCACGCCGTCGACGAATTGGCTTCGGACCCAGTCATATCCGGCGTGCTCGACAGCGTGGGCGACGGGGTCGCGAGCTACTTCGGCGGGCTCAAGCGCGACGAGTTCTTCGCCTATCACAGCTCGGTCTCCCCATGGGAGATCGACCAGTACCTGACCGCCTTCTAACGACGAGATTCGAAGGGAGTCAACCGATGTGCGGCATCGTTGGACTGCACCTCCGCACCCCCGACCTTTACCCGCAATTGGGTGAACTGCTCACCGGGATGCTGTGCGAGATGTCCAACCGGGGCAGCGACTCAGCGGGCGTTGCGGTGTACGGCGATCCCACGTGGACACCGCCAGGCCGCGGCTGCGTGTCCCTGCTCGTGCACCCGCGAGCAGCAGAAGAGGCCACAGTCGAGAATGACGAGGTATCCGTCAGCGCGGCCGTCGGTTCGGAGCTGGGAACTCCCGTCGAGGTGACCGTCATCGGCGACACCCACCTACTCACCGCCGACGTCGCGTCCGACGCGCTTCTGGCCGCCGCGAAGACCGCATATCCCACCGCGTTGGTCGCCGGGTTCGGAACCGACCTGGCCGTGCTCAAGGGGGTCGGCGACCCGGCGACGCTGACCAGATCGTGGGGCCTGGCCGGTGCGCAGGGCTGGCAAGGCGTCGGCCACACCCGGATGGCCACCGAGTCGGCAGTCACGCCGTCGGGCGCTCACCCCTTCGCCGTCGGACCCGAGCAGTGCCTGGTTCACAACGGATCGTTCGCCAACCACGCCACCATTCGCCGCGAATTGCGCGCCGCAGGAGTGCAGTTCGACAGCGAGAACGATACCGAGGTCGGCGCGCGGTTCGTCGCAAGCAGGCTGGCTGACGGTCGTGACGTCGAGACGGCACTCAAGGAACTCTGCGCCACGTTCGACGGCTTTTACACACTGCTGGTGTCCAACCGCGACTCGTTCGCCGTCGTGCGCGACGCGATCGCGTGCAAGCCCGCCGTCATCGCCGAGACCACCGACTGGGTCGCGATGGGCAGCGAGTACCGCGCGCTGTCGGGGCTTCCCGGGGTCGAGCACGCGGCGATCTGGGAACCCGAGCCGGAGGTGGTCTACGCATGGACACGGTGACAGGCTCTTCGCGCGAGCGCTCATCGGCGCCAGGCTCTTCGCGCGAGCGCTCATCGGCGACGAGCTCATCGACCGAGTTCGACTTGCGCTACGTCTCCCTGCGCGACGTCAACGCCGCGCTGCACGCACCGGGCCTGGCCGGCGAGTTCGTCATCGTCAACCCCGCCGGTACACACAACGTCGCGGTCGGAATCGATGCGCCGGTCAGGGTCACCGTCGACGGGCACGTCGGCTACTACGCCGCCGGCATGAACCAGCAGGCCGAAGTCACCATCGAGGGCAATGCCGGCACCGGGGTGGCCGAGAACATGATGAGCGGCACCGTCTGGGTGAAGGGCAACGCATCGCAGTCGGCCGGCGCCACAGCCCACGGCGGACTGCTCGTCATCGAAGGCAATGCTGCTGCACGGTGCGGCATTTCGATGAAGGGCGTCGACATCGTCGTCGGGGGCGACGTCGGGCACATGAGTGCGTTCATGGCTCAGGCCGGCCGGTTGGTGGTACGCGGAGACGCGGGCGACGCGCTCGGTGACTCGATCTATGAAGCCCGTATCTACCTGCGGGGCGAGGCCACGTCGCTCGGTGCCGACTGCGTGGCCAAGGAGATGCGGCCCGAGCATCACGCTGAGTTGGCCTTGCTGCTGAAGTCCGCCGGATACCCCGACGACGACACCTGCGACTACACGCGCTACGGCTCCGCCCGCAACCTGTATCACTTCCACGTCGACCACGCCGAGAGCTATTGATGCTGACCAATGACACCAGGGCCCGGCTGGGGCTTCGCGAATCCGCCACATTCGATCGCGCCACCATCGCGGCCATTCAGCGCGCCGCCGAGACGGGCATCTACGACATCCGTGGGTGGGGCGCCAAGCGTCCGCTCCCGCACTTCGACGACTTGTTGTTCCTCGGTGCATCGATGTCGCGCTACCCGTTGGAGGGCTACCGGGAGAGCTGCGGCACCGACGTGGTGCTGGGCGACCGGCACGCCAAACACCCTCTGCACCTTGACATTCCCGTGACGATCGCCGGGATGTCGTTCGGCGCGCTGTCGGGCCCGGCCAAGGAGGCCCTGGGGCGTGGCGCCAGTGAGGTCGGCACGTCGACAACCACGGGCGATGGCGGAATGACACCCGAGGAGCGCGGCCAGAGCAAACACCTCGTGTACCAGTATCTTCCGTCGCGGTACGGCATGAACCCCGATGATCTTCGCAAGGCCGACGCGATCGAAGTGGTGCTCGGCCAGGGCGCCAAACCCGGCGGCGGAGGAATGCTGCTCGGCCAGAAGATCTCGGCACGCGTGGCAGGGATGCGCACGCTGCCCGAAGGCATCGACCAACGCTCGGCCTGCCGGCACCCGGACTGGACGGGCCCCGACGACCTCACGATCAAGATCAACGAGCTACGCGAGCTAACCGACTGGGAGAAGCCGATATACGTCAAGGTCGGTGCCACCCGCACTTACTACGACGTCAAGCTGGCAGTGCACGCGGGTGCGGACGTCGTCGTCGTGGACGGTATGCAGGGCGGCACGGCGGCCACCCAAGAGGTGTTCATCGAACACGTCGGTGTGCCGACGCTCGCCGCGGTCCCGCAGGCGGTGCAGGCACTGGCCGAACTCGGGGTGCATCGCGCCGGGGCGGGCGGAGCGACGGGACGAAAGTCCGTCCAACTCATCGTGTCCGGCGGCATTCGCACGGGCGCCGACGTGGCCAAGGCCCTTGCGCTCGGCGCCGATGCAGTGGCCATCGGGACCGCCGCGCTCATCGCACTAGGAGACAACCACCCGCGCTACGAGGCCGAGTACGAAAAGCTAGGCAGCGCAGCGGGTTTCTTCGACGATTTCCAGGACGGCACCGACCCGGCGGGCATCAGCACGCAGGATCCCGAACTCGCGGCGCGTTTCGACCCCGTCGCAGGCGGCCACCGGCTCGCCAACTACCTGCGCGTGCTCACGATGGAGGCCCAGACCATCGCGAGGGCGTGCGGCAAGGCGCACGTGCAGAATCTCGAGCCCGAGGACCTCGTGGCCGTCACGATCGAGGCCGCCGCGATGGCCCGCGTGCCACTGGCGGGAACCGACTGGATCCCGGGATCACGATGAGCGAGAACGCAGACGCTGCGTCGAGCGGAGGGAACGTTCAGTCGTGACGGAGACGGCGGACGTCGTCGTGGTGGGCGGCGGCATCGAAGGCGCCTCGGCGGCATGGGCTTTGGCCCAACGCGGCATCACCGACGTCGTCGTCCTGGAACGCAACACGGTCGGCTCCGGCATGACGGGCAAGTCCAGCGGGATCGTCCGCTGCCACTACGGTGTCAGCTCGCTCGCGGCGATGGCGACCGTCGGCCTGGAGGTGTTCGAGAAGGCTCAGGAGATCTTCGGAACCGACATCGGTTTCCGCCAAACGGGTTACGTCGTCGGCGTCGGCGCACCGAACGTCGACTCACTGCGGAAGAGCCTGACCGCCCAGCGTGCGGTCGGCGTCCAGACCGAGGAGGTCGACCACGCCGAGGTGGCCCGGCTGTGGCCGTTCGCCGACCTTTCGCCGTTCGCCGCCTTCGCATGGGAAGCCCGCGGCGGGTACGGCGACGCGTATCAGACGGCGCAGGCGTTCGCGATCGCGGCGCGCGGAGCTGGAGTGCGAATTCGTCAGGGCGCCAACGTCACCGAACTGGTGGTCGCCGGTGGCCGGGTGACGGGTGTCCGGCTCGCCGACGGCGGCGAGGTGTCCGCGGGCACCGTCGTGGTCGCCACCGGCGTGTGGACCCGCCCGTTCCTGGCGCCCTACGGCGTCGACGTTCCGATTCGGGTGGTGCGCGAACAACTCGTCATGGTCTCCCCGGGCGTAGACATTGGACGCGTCCCCGTGTTCTCCGATCTCGTCTCGCTGCAATACATCCGGCCCGAACCCGACGGCACGGTGTTGTTCGGCAACAGCGACCTCTCCCACGTCGAGGACGCCGACCCCGACGCCTACTCGAACCGCGCCAGCGACGCGTTCATCGACCTGACCATCGACCGCGTCGGCACCCGATTCCCCGGCTTCACCGGCGCCGCCATCACGACCAGCTACGCCGGCTGCTACGACGTGACCCCCGACTGGAATCCGGTGATCTCGCGAACCGACGTCGACGGCCTCCTCGTGGCCGCCGGGTTCAGTGGGCACGGCTTCAAGATCGCACCGGCGGTCGGTCGGTTGGTAGCCGACTTGATCGTCGACGGTCGCAGCGCCGATCCCCGCATCCCGGAGTCCGACTTCCGGTTGTCGCGGTTCTCCGAAGGCCAACCGCTCAAGACGCCGTATCCGTATGTCGGCGCCGGCGAGATGCGTTAGACAGGAAATCCGTGAGCTCCCCTGGCGACCACGTGCCACTGCTTCGCAACAAGTCAGGCACCGCCCGCGACCGCGACCCGCGGGAACCCGTCGACGAAGTCGAGATCGAGGCCGCCATCGGACGCAACGTGCGTCAGCTGCGACAACAGCAGGGGCTCACGGTGGCGGACATGGCGGCGCGCGTCGGCATCTCCAAGGCCATGATGAGCAAGATCGAGAACGCCCAGACATCGTGCAGCCTGTCCACGCTGGCGCTGCTGGCCAAGGGCTTCGACGTCCCGGTGACCAGCCTGTTCCGCGGCGCCGACGTCGAGCGGCCCGCGGCATTCGTCAAGGCGGGCACCGGGGCGCGGATCGTGCGCAACGGCACCAAGGAAGGCCACGAGTACCAGCTGCTGGGCTCGCTGCGCGGTGAGCACAAGCGCTTGGAGTGCCTTTACGTCACGTTGTCGGCGAAGAGCAGCACCTACCCGCTGTTTCAGCATCCCGGCACGGAGTTCATCTACATGCTCGAGGGCGTGATGGATTACAGCCACAGCCGCTCGGTGTATCGCCTGGAGGCAGGCGATTCGCTGCAGCTCGACGGTGAGGGAGCACACGGTCCCGTCGACCTGATCGAGGTGCCGATCCGGTTCCTGTCGGTCATCGCCTTCCCCGACTCGCAGGTGTAGCGGCTCAGCGGAGCCGTTCGCCATGGACAGTGGCATCTGCCCAGGGGTTTTGGACCTGCGACTTCGCGGAGTACAGTTTCCCACGTGCAGCGGCTGCTCCTCCTCGGACGCCGCGACGGGGTCTGATCCAGACTGGCTTCCCGTCGCGGGTGGTCGTGATGCGCCGGTCTGAATTCCAACCAGACGAATCCGGAGCAGAGCCGTGAACAACCCCATCCCCCCTTCCATCGACGCCTTCACGTCGGTGCGGACGATATCCACGCCCTCGGGTGCGCCCCACCCCGGCCAACCCGCGTGGAACACCCAGCGCGCCACGTCGATGCCCGTGAACCGGTATCGCACCTTCGCCGAAGAGGTCGAGCCGATCACTGTGGCCGACCGCAGCTGGCCGGACAAGGTCGTCGAGACCGCTCCCATGTGGTGTGCGGTCGACCTGCGTGACGGCAACCAGGCACTGATCGATCCGATGAGCCCGACGCGCAAGCGCCGCATGTTCGACCTGCTGGTCCGCATGGGCTACAAGGAGATCGAGGTCGGCTTCCCGTCAGCGAGCCAGACCGACTTCGACTTCGTCCGCGAGATCATCGAGCAGGGCGCCGTTCCCGACGACGTGACCATCCAGGTGCTGACCCAGTGCCGGCCCGAGCTGATCGAGCGGACCTTCGAGGCGTGTGCCGGTGCCCCGAAGGCGATCGTGCACTTCTACAACTCGACCTCGATCCTGCAGCGCCGCGTCGTGTTCCGCGCCGACCGCGAAGCCGTGAAGGCCATCGCCACCGACGGCGCCCGGATGTGCGTCGAACAGGCTGCGCGCTACCCCGACACGCAGTGGCGGTTCGAGTACAGCCCGGAGTCCTATACGGGCACCGAACTCGAGTACGCCAAGGACGTGTGCGACGCCGTGGCCGACATCATCGAGCCGACGCCGCAGCGGCCGTTGATCGTCAACCTGCCCGCCACCGTCGAAATGGCAACCCCGAACGTCTATGCCGACTCGATCGAGTGGATGAGCCGCAACCTGGCCCGTCGCGATTCGATCATCCTGAGTCTGCATCCGCACAATGACCGCGGAACCGCCGTCGCCGCAGCGGAATTGGGCTACCAGGCTGGCGCTGACCGCATCGAGGGTTGTCTGTTCGGCAACGGCGAGCGCACCGGCAACGTATGCCTGGTGACGTTGGGCCTGAACCTGTTCAGTCGCGGTGTCGACCCGCAGATCGACTTCTCGAACATCGACGAGATCCGTCGCACCGTGGAGTACTGCAACCAACTGCCCGTGCACGAGCGCCACCCCTACGGCGGCGACTTGGTGTACACCGCGTTCTCCGGCAGCCATCAGGACGCCATCAACAAGGGCCTGGACGCCATGAAGGTCTCCGCCGACGAGGCCGACGCCGATGTCGACGACATCCTTTGGCAGGTCCCGTATCTGCCGATCGACCCGAAGGACGTCGGCCGCACGTACGAGGCCGTGATCCGGGTCAATTCGCAGTCCGGCAAGGGCGGGGTCGCCTACATCATGAAGGCCGACCACGGGCTGGTACTGCCACGTCGGCTGCAGATCGAGTTCAGCCAGGTCATCCAGAAGATCACCGACGGCGAGGGCGGCGAGGTGTCGCCGAAGGAGATGTGGGACGTCTTCGCCGACGAATACCTGGCCCCGATCCGACCGCTTGAGCGGATGCGGCAGAAGGTCGACGCGGCCGAGGTCGACGGTGGGATCGACACCATCACTGCAGTGGTGAAGGTGGACGGGGTCGAGCGCGAGATCGTCGGTACCGGCAACGGCCCGCTCGCCGCGTTCGTCGACGCGCTGGGCACCGTCGGGTTCGACGTCTCGGTGCTGGATTACTCCGAGCACGCGATGTCCTCGGGTGAAGGCGCCCAGGCGGCGGCATACGTCGAAGCGTCGGTAGGCGGCAAGACGGTCTGGGGCGTCGGCATTGCGACGTCGATTACGACTGCATCACTTCGCGCGGTGGTATCGGCCGTCAACCGGGCCTCCCGTGGTTGACTGACGATCGCGCAAGGTGCGCCGAACTACATAAGGAGTGGACGTGGACTGGGGTTCGACTTGGGATTTCCTGTGGCACTTCCTGATCATCTTCGCGTGGATCGCCTACCTGCTGGTGCTGTTCCAGATCCTGACGGATCTGTTCTGGCGTGACCACAAGACGTCGGGGTTCATCAAGGCGGTCTGGGTCATCTTCCTGTTCCTCATCCCCTGGCTTACCGCCCTGGTGTACCTGATCTTCCGCGGCCAAGGCATGGCCGAGCGTTCGCGCGAGGCGGCCATGGCGGCCAAGAAGCAGACCGACGATTACATCCGTCAGGCCGCCGGGCGTTCGCCGGCCGAGGAGATCGCGCACGCGAAGGAACTGCTCGACGCGGGCACGATCTCACAGGGCGAATACGACTCGTTGAAGGCCAAGGCGCTCAGCTAGTTTCGCCGCGCAGGGCAATCCACGCGTTCCCCATTGACGGCGGCACGAGGATCGCATGGACGACGAGTTGGTCATACCGCCAAGGCGTTCGCGCGTATTCGGCCGCTCGGCGTATTCGCTGACGCGATTCGGGATGTTGGCTGTCTGCGCTCTCGCCATCCCGTATCTCATGGCGGAAAGGGGGTGGTTCGCCGTACTGATCAGCGGTTCATTCGCCGCGTTGTTCGCCGTAGTCGCTGGTTCCTTCGCCTATCGCGACCTGCGCATCCTCTTTTCACGTGGTCTGATCTTGCGCAGCAACGACTTTCAGTTCCTCAGGAACCGGTGGTCCTGGAACGACATGACGGACATCGCGCTACACGAGGAACCAGACGGAGAGGGAGGCATCAAGTCCCGCATCGTGGTGCTGTTCCGCCCGGAGTACTCGGCCCCCTCCGCACCAAGTCTCACCACCATCGACCCAGGGGACTTCAACACCGGCGGCGAACCCCTCACGCTCATCCTGCAGCAGTGGCAGAGGCGCTACGGAAACGGATCTAGAAAAGCGTGAACTGGTCCCCGGAGAGTGTCGGGTCGGTGAACTCCTGGAGGTCTGTGCCACCGACGACGTGCTCCAGCAGCGACATGAACTCGGCGTCGCCGACCACCGGGACACCCAGTTCGCCGGCCTGGTAGCCCTTGCCCTGGTCGGGCTTCGGCTCGTCGCAGATCACCAGCGACGTCTGCTGGTCGACTGCCTCCGCGTAGGACATCCCGGCGTGCAGAATCCGCTCGATGAGCTCTTCGTACGTATGCGACACCTCGGCGGACAAGCACCACCCGCATGCCCTGCACCAACGGCCGACCGGCCACGAAGCGGCCGGGATTCTCATAGGCGCACGGCAGCCGCGCGGCCACCGCCTTGAGCGGGCGTAATTCGTCGTGCGTGGTTTGGCCATTGGGCCAGGTGCGTCGAGTCACCTGGCGCACTGGCAACCAGGCCCGGCGTTCGAGGGCGCCCGCCAGCGCCGGCTTGAGGATCTGGGCAAGCACCTGCGCGTCATCCAGCGCATCGTGTGGCCGCATCTGCGTCACGCCCCAATGCGCTGCGAGCGTCTCGAGCCGCAGGTTCTCGACGCCGAGGTTGAGTCTGCGCGCGAGTTCGACCGTGCACATGGCGGTGTCGATCGGCAGTTCGGCGCCGACCAACTCGGCCTCGGCGGCCAGGAAGGAGTAATCGAACGCCACGTTGTGGGCCACCAGGGTGCGGCCTCGGAGCACACCGATGAGTTCGTCGACGATGTCGGCGAACGTCGGCTGGCCCGCCAGCATGTCGGCCGTCAGCCCGTGCACGTGCGTCGGCCCGGGATCGACACCGGGATCGAGCAGGCTGGAGAAGCTGCCCTCGACGTTGCCGTCGTCGCCCACCGCCAAAGCAGCGACGCTGACGATGCGTGCCTGCCCAGGGCGGAAACCCGACGTCTCGACGTCGACGACCGCCCAGCCTGCACCGGGTGCGGTGGCTGGCCGACCCCAGGTGTGGCTCACGTTTCGAGGATGGCACGCTGCGCCGACAAGCCTGGACCGGCAACGCCGCGTGTCGCCCACCGACTTTTGCCCTCCTAGACTGCCTGGGATGGTTACCTCCGGCGGGCAGGAGCGCAGCGACCAGGGAATCTCGGTGCGAGGGCAGGAGCGCAGCGACCGGGGAATCTCGGCACGTGGACGAATCGCGCTGGGCGCCGGGACCGCTGCGCGCTGGGCGTCGCGGCTCACCGGCCGCGGCGCAGGCGCGATGATCGGCGGACTCGTCGCGATGACGCTCGACAAGTCGATCCTGAGTCAGCTGGGCACGGGCCGGCGTTCGGTCATCGTGACCGGGACCAACGGCAAGTCGACGACCACTCGGATGACCGCCGCCGCGCTCGCCACCTTGGGCCCCGTCGCCACCAACGCCGAAGGCGCGAACATGGACGCCGGTCTGGTGGCCGCGCTGGCAGGTGCACGTGACGCCGGGCTGGCGGCGCTCGAGGTCGACGAAATGCACGTGCCACACGTCGCCGATGCCGTCGAGCCGGCCGTCGTCGTGCTGCTGAACCTGTCGCGCGACCAGCTCGACCGCGTCGGCGAGATCAACCACATCGAACGCACACTGCGCGGCGGGCTGGCCCGTCATCCCGACACCGTGGTCGTGGCCAACTGCGACGACGTGCTGATGACGTCGGCCGCCTACGACTGCCCACACGTGGTGTGGGTGGCTGCCGGCAGCGGCTGGGCGGCCGATTCGGTGAGCTGCCCGCGCAGTGGCGAGATCATCGTGCGGGACGAAAACCATTGGTACTCAACTGGAACGGTGCCCGATGTCGGGCCCGGAAGCCCTCCGGTCCTCGAGCGGCCACAGCCGCAGTGGTGGTTCGACGACGTCAACGTCTACGGCCCAGACGGGTTGGCGCTGCCGATGACGCTGTCGCTGCCCGGCACCGTCAACCGCGGAAACGCCACCCAGGCCGTCGCTGCCGCCGTCGCGCTCGGGGCCGACGCCGCGGCCGCAGTGGCCGCCGTGTCGTCGGTCGACGAGGTCGCCGGCCGCTATCGGACCGTGAAACTCGGCCCGCACACGGCGCGTGTGCTGTTGGCCAAGAATCCCGCGGGCTGGCAGGAGGCGCTGTCGATGGTCGACAAGCACGGCGCGGGCGTCGTCATCGCGGTCAATGGGCAGGTGCCCGACGGCGAGGACCTGTCCTGGTTGTGGGACGTCCGGTTCGAGCACTTCGAAGACACCGCAGTGGTGGCGGCGGGTGAGCGGGGCACCGATCTGGCGGTGCGGCTCGGCTACGCCGGTGTCGAACACACTCTGGTGCACGACACCATCAAGGCCATCGCGTCGTGTCCACCCGGCCACGTCGAAGTGATTGCCAACTACACGGCGTTTCTGCAGTTGAATCGGCGGCTTCCATGACGGTCCGGATCGGGCTCGTGCTGCCCGACGTCATGGGAACCTACGGCGACGGCGGCAACGCGGTGGTGCTCGCCCAGCGCCTGCGACTGCGCGACGTCGACGCGGAGATCGTCGAGATCACGCTGTCGGACCCGGTGCCGGACAGCCTCGACCTCTACACGCTCGGCGGCGCCGAGGACTACGCGCAGCGTCTGGCGACCAAGCACCTCATCCGCTACCCCGGCCTGCAGCGGGCCGCGGAACGAGGCGCTCCGGTACTGGCGATCTGCGCGGCGATCCAGGTGCTGGGTCACTGGTATGAGACCTCGGCGGGCGAACGGGTCGACGGGGTCGGACTGCTGGACGTCACGACCTCCCCGCAACCGAGGCGGACCATCGGCGAGGTGGTGTCGCAACCCGTCGTCGCGGGCCTGTCCCAGCGGCTCACGGGTTTCGAAAACCACCGCGGCGGAACGGTTCTCGGGTCAGCGGCGCGACCGCTCGCCAAGGTGATCAGCGGCGCGGGCAACCGGGACGGCGACGGCGTCGACGGTGCCGTACAGGGCAGCGTCGTCGCCACCTACCTGCACGGCCCCTGTCTGGCTCGCAATCCCGAACTGGCAGATCACCTGTTGTCGCGGGTCGTCGGCGACCTGGCGCCGCTGGAGTTGTCCGAGGTCGAACTGTTGCGCCGTGAGCGACTGGCCGCCCCACGCCGGGCCTAGGGCCGCCACCCACGCGCGATGAGCGCGTCGCGCACGCTGCGGACCATCTCGTCGGGCCGGTCCTCCTTGACCACGTAGGTGACGTTCCAGCCGAATCGGGTGAGCTTGCGCTTCACCTGTACGTCCTTGACGTACTGCCGGCGATCGGTGCGGTGCTGCTCGCCGTCGTACTCGGCGCCGACCATGAACTCCTCCCATCCCATGTCCAGCACCCGCACCAACTTCCCTCGGCCCTCGACGACCGGGATCTGCGTCGTCGGCTTCGGCAGCCCCGCATCGTGGAACAGCATTCGCAGCCATGTCTCCTTCGGGGACGCCGCGCCGGCGTCGACCAGCGGCAAGGCGGTGCGGAGCGGCTTGAGCCCGCGGGCGCCGAGGTGCCGATCGGCCAGCCGCAGCACGTCGTCGACCTGGAAGGCCGTCGCACGCTTGAGTGCGTCGAGCCGCGCCACCGCCTCGTCACGGGGCAGGTGTCGCCCGAGGTCGTAGGCGGTGCGCGCCACCGTCGTCACTGGGATGCCTGCGACCTTGGTGACTTCGTCGGGCCGGAGGAGCTCATTGCGAACCACGATTCCGGGTTGCGGGCGGGGGCTCCCACCGACCAGTTCGATGGGGGTGGTGGCATCGACCCAGTTCGCGCCGTGAAGCCCAGCCGCAGCTGCACCCGCGATGACGCCACGGCGTCCGGACCAGAACCACGCGCCGACCGTTCTGTCCCGTAGCGACGGCTCACATCGTGTCGGCATGTACACGTCGCGGAAGATCCGCCGATACCAGCGGCGTAGTTCATGACTAGTGAGGCCACCGCCCGCGAGGGCCTCGGTGCCGACGAAGACTTCGCTCTTCATGGCCGAAAACTGCTAAGCGGACCGACAATTCCGCGAACTCGACGTTATCGCGGAAAAGACCGAGTAGCGGCCGCAGTAACGTCAATCTCGCGGAGGGCGAGCGGACGGAGGGAGCGCTAGAGACCCAGGTCGCGCAAGAACTGCGGCCTGTACGCCTCGAGGATCACGTAGCTCGGGTCCGGCGCGGCGATCTCGGGCGCATCGTCGGGAACGACGTCGCCGTCGGTCGGGTCCACCCACTCCTGTTTGTCCGCATCCCAGCGGCTCACGGTGTACTCGGCATCGACGTGGTCGTCGGAGACCAACTGCCGGATGGTGCGCTCCGCTTCCTGCGCATCAGCCAGCGTGTGCGTGTACAGCTGGATTCGGTTGCCATCCCGCGTCACCGTCACCCGCGAACCGAGCCGGTCCCGCGCATCGCCGTCCAGATCGAGTGTCCGCAACCTGCCCCAGAACGAGAGCCGATGCTCGTCGCTCCCGAGCTCGACTTCGACCTTGAACTCTTCCTGGGCCTCGTCACTGGGCATGAGCGCCACCCTAGGCCACCGCGTTTGGGCGCGAATCAGGCCATGGCCCTGCGACCGAGCAGAGCCCGTCCCAAAGTGAGCTCGTCTGCGAACTCCAGGTCCCCGCCCATCGGCAGTCCCGACGCGATGCGCGTCACGGTGAGTCCGGGGATGTCGCGCAGCATCCGCACCAGATACGTAGCGGTTGCTTCGCCCTCGGTGTTGGGATCGGTCGCGATGATCACCTCGGCGACGTCAACACCGTCGACGCGCTCACCAATCCGGTTGAGCAGCTCGCGGATTCGCAACTGTTCCGGCCCAATTCCCGACAACGGATCCAGCGCCCCACCCAATACGTGGTAGCGGCCGCGGAACTCGCGGGTGCGCTCGACGGCCTGGACGTCCTTTGGCTCCTCCACGACGCACACCACCGACGCGTCGCGCCGCGAGTCGCTGCAGATGCGGCACCGGTCGTCGTCGGACACGTTGCCGCACACTGCGCAGAACTTCACCCCGTCGCGCACCTTGCCGAGCACGGCCGTCAGCCGATCGATGTCCGGCGGCTCAACCGAGAGCAGGTGAAAGGCTATGCGCTGTGCGCTCTTTGGCCCGATACCAGGGAGCTTGCCGAGTTCGTCGATCAGATCCTGGACGGGGCCTTCAAACATTGCCGTCCACGTCTACAGCCCCGGCAAGCCCAGGTCACCCAGGCCGCCCGCCAGCGGTCCGAGCCGCGACTGCGCCAGGATGGTCACCTGCTTGGCCGCATCCTGCAGCGCCCCGACGATGAGGTCCTGCAGTGTTTCGACGTCGTCGGGGTCGACGACCTTGGGATCGATCTGGATCGCGGTGATCTCGCCGCTGCCCTTCGAGGTGACCTGGACCAGCCCTCCGCCTGCCTGCCCGTGGACCTCGGCGTTGGCGAGCGCCTCCTGTGCCTCCATGAGCTGCTGCTGCACCTGTTGTGCCTGCGCGAGGAGCGCAGACATGTCGGGCGTTTGACCGGGTTGCATGACGTGTCCCCTTGCGTGTTGGTCGCAGATTGGTCTCGACTTCATTGCGCTCGATCCGCACGCGGCGGTTTGGAGTCCAAGCCTAGTCGTCGCCGGGGCTACCGTGGCGCCGTGCACCTACCTGCCTGCCTGCGTGTCGGCGCCACTTCCATGCGCGGCCCCGCCGCGGTGGCCGTCGGCCTGCTCATCGCCGTATCCACCGTGGCCGTCCCCGCCAACGCGGCACCCGCCAACATCGCGGGCATGATCGTCTTCCTCGACCCCGGCCACAACGGCGCAAACGATGCGTCGATCAGCCGCCAGCAGCTTCCGACCGGCCGCGGCGGAACCAAGGACTGCCCAGGCGGAGCGGGACGTCGGCCAACGACGGATACCCGGAGCACTCGTTCACCTGGGAGACGGTGTTGCGCATCCGGAACGACGGCGCTCGGCGTGCGCACGGCCATGCCACCAGGTGCACGACACCGGCCTTCGCCCGTGCGTCGACCAGCGCGCCGAGCGGCCAACGCGCTGCGCCCCGACGCGATCGTGTCGATCAGCGCCGACGGCGGACCCGCGACGGCCGCGGTTTTATGTGAACCTACCTCGCCGCCGCTGAACGTGCAGAGGGGCCGTCGGTGCAGTTCGCCCAGATCATGCGCGACCAGTTGAGGCCTCGGGGCTTACGCCTGCGACACATCGGCCAGGGCGGGGCTCTACCCGAGGGCTGACCTGGCCGGGCTGAACCTGGCGCAGTTCCCCTCGGTCCTGGTCGAGCTTGGGAAACACCAAGAACCCCGCCGACTCGCTCTGATCGAATCCCCGGAAGGTCGGCAGAAGTACCGACGCAGTAGTGCGGGGCATCGCCCGGGCGCACGTGCCGCAGCGAACGGCCTAGCGCGCCTCGACTTTGAAGTTCGCCAGCACTTCGGCTTGAATCTTGCGCAGGCCCAAGGGCGCGAACGTCCCGAAGAAGCCGCCGATCCGCCTGCGCCCTGCCATGACGTCTTCATCGTGACGCTCGACCCCGGCGGGCGCGACGGTCCAGTTGGTCACCATCGTCGAGTTGGCGTCCTTCTCGATCACCAACTTCGGACGCTGGCCTTGGACGTCACGCACGCGCGACTTGGTGGCCTGCAAAAGCCACGTGGCGACGGTTCCGGCGCCCGACCTCCAGTACCTGATAGCCGCTGTAGTGCGACGATATCTTCGGCCGCACCGTCTGATAGTCCGCGACCGCCGTGAGGACGGCATCGGGCTCGGCGTTGATCATGACGGTGCTGGACGCGCTGACCTGTCCCATCGTAAAATGACCAGCTGATGACGATGCGGCGGGGTGTGATCCCGGTCGCCGCTGTCTTCGCATTCGTTGCGACCGCTGGTACCACGCGTGTCTGTTGTTGCCACCGGCGCACAGGCTGCGCACGTGGAAGGCGTGCAACTGCGCCTGCTCGCGAGCTACCGTGCGATACCTCCTATCACGCTCGGGCTGTCCAAGCCCACATCCAACCTGTTCCGAAAGCGCGGCGAGGCCACCACCAAGGGCCTCGAATCTCCGTCGACCAGGATGCGCGACGGCCATGTTCGCGGGCATGTGCACCTACTATGTCGCCGCCCACCTTGCCCTATGGGTTGTCGCCGCTGGTTGTGCCTCAGTTGAAGACCATCACGCTGGGCGGGGCCGTCACTGGCCTTCGGCATCGAGTCGTCCTCGTTCCGCAACGGGCTGCCGCACGAATCGGTGCTGGAGATGGACATCCTGACCGGTACGGAGATCGTGACGGCATTGCGTGACAAGCACACCGAATTGTTTGGGGCGTTCCCGAATTCGTATGGGACGCTTGGGCACCAGTGCGGGTCGGGGTATCCAGCTGAGGCCGTTCGTCGCGCTCAAGCACGTGCGTTTTCACCAGGTGAGCGATCTGGTCGCTGCGATGGACCGAATCATCGAGACCGGCGGCTACGAGGGCACCAGTTGACTACCTCGACGGCGTGGTGTTCAGCGCGGACGAGAGCTACCTGTGTCTCGGCATGCAGACGGCGACGCCCGGTCCGGTCAGCGACTACACCGGCCAGGAGATCACCACCCGCTCTACTACAGCACGCCGACTGCGAGAAGCACGACCGGCTGACCATCAATGACTACCTGTGGCGTTGGGACACCGACGGGCTTCTGGCGTTCATGGGGCTCGGCGCCAAAACCCGACGATCCGGGCCAATTTGGTGCGGCGATACCGGCGCAGCAGCTTCTACTGGAAACTCATCGGCTACGACCAACGGTTCGATATCGCTGACCGCATCGAGACAATGGGTGGCCGACCACTGGAGCAAGACATCGAGGTGCCGATCGGACGGACCGCCGAGTTCGTCGACTGGTTCCTGGCACTGGACGTCCGATTGAACCGATCTGGTTGTGCCCGTGCGATTGCGTGACGACGCAGGCTGGCCACTGTATCCGATTGCAGGCACACCACCTACGTCAACGTAGGCTTCTGGTTGTCGGGCGCGCCTGCCGGGCCCGAGGAAGGCCACACCAACAAGCTGATCGACGGTGAGCGCGTCGACGGCCACAAGTCTCATTGTCGCATTCGGATGCGTACTACACGCCCGACGAGTTCGCCGCCCTATACGGAGGGGAAGCCTACAAGACGGTCAAGAAGAGTTACGACCGCTTTTATTCCTGCACCAAGGCGGTGCAACGGCGATGAGCGCTTGCGCGAAGGGGCAGGGGGCAGCGATGAGCGCTTGCGCGAAGAGCAGGAGGGAGCGATGCGCGCTTGCGCGAAAGAGCAGGAGGCAGCCTGCCTCCTGCTCTTCGCGCAAGCGCTCATCGCTGCCTCCTGCTCTTCGCGCAAGCGCTCATCGCTGCCCCCTGCCCTTCGCGCAAGCGCTCATCGCCGTTGCACCGCCTTCGCATACAGATCAAGCAAACGTGAATCGGGGTCGTAACTCTTCTTGACCGTCTTGTAGGCTTCCCCTCCGTATAGGGCAGCAAACTCGTCGGGCGTGTAGTACGCATCCGAATACAACGACTTGTGGCCGTCGAGCTCGCTCACCCGGCGCTCGATCAGCTTGTTGGTGTGGCCTTCCTCGGGCCCGGCAGGCACCGACGACCAGAAGCCTACGTTGACGTAGGTGCGGTGTGCTGCAATCGGATACAGTGGCCAGCCTGCGTCGTCACGCAATCGCAGCGGGCACAACCAGATCGGTTCGATCGGGACGTTGGTCAGGAACCAGTCGACGAACTCGGCGGTCCGTCCGATCGGCACCTCGATGTCTTGGACCACCCGCTCCAGTGGTGGCCGCCCGTTGCGCTTCTCGATGCGGTCGGCGATATCGAACCGTTGGTCGTAGCCGATGAGTTTCCAGTAGAAGCTGCTGCGCCGGTATCGCCGCGGCCAAAACCGCCGGATCGTCGGGTTTTGGGCGCCGAAGGCCCGTGAACACCAGAACCAGTCGGTGTCCCAACGCCACAGGTAGTCATTGATGGTCAGCCGGTCGTGCTTCTCGCCGTCGGCGTGCTGGATCGAGCGGTAGTAGATGTCCTGGCCGGTGTAGTCGCTGACCGGACCGGGCGTCGCCGTCTGCATGCCGAGACACAGGTAGCTCTCGTCCGCGCTGAACACCACGCCGTCGAGGTAGTCGACTGGGGTGCCCTCGTAGCCGCCGGTCTCGATGATTCGGTCCATCGCAGCGACCAGATCGCTCACCTGGTGAAAACGCACGTGCTTGAGCGCGACGAACGGCCGGACAGGCTCCAGCTCGATCTTCAACCGCACTGAGTACCCAAGCGTCCCATACGAATTCGGGAACGCCCGAAACAATTCGGTGTGCTTGTCACGCGATGCCGTCACGATCTCCCCGTACTGGTCAGGATGTCCATCTCCAGCACCGATTCGTGCGGCAGCCCGTTGCGGAACGAGGACGACTCGATGCCGAGGCGAGTGACGGCCCCGCCCAGCGTGATGGTCTTCAACTGAGGCACAACCAGCGGCGACAACCCATAGGGCAAGGTGGCGGCGACGAGGTTCTCGTAGGTGCACATGCCCGCGACGTCGGCGGTCCGCGCGTCCTGGTCGACGGAGATGACGCCGGTGAGGCCGGATACGTCGAGGCCCTTGGTGGTGGCCTTCACGCGCTTTCGGAACAGGTTGGATGTGGGCTTGGACAGCCGAACCGTTGTGATAGGAGGTATCGCACGGTAGCTCGCGAGCAGCCGCTGCACGCCTTCAGCGTGCGCAGCCTGTGCGCCGGTGGCAACAACAGACACACATATACGCTAGTCCGCGGTCGCAACCGATGCGACAGCAGCGACCCGGGATCACACCCCGCACATCGTCATCAGCTAGGAGTCATTACCGATGGGACAGGTCAGCGCGTCCAGCACCGTCATGATCAACGCCGAGCCCGATGCCGTCCTCACGGCGGTCGCGGACTATCAGAACGGTGCGGCCGAAGATCCTCTCGTCGCACTACAGCGGCTATCAGGTACTCGAGGGCGGTGAAGGGCGCCGGAACCGTCGCCACGTGGAAGCTGCAGGCCACCAAGTCGCGCGTGCGTGACGTCAAGGCCAGCGTCGACGTCGCGGGCCGCACGGTGATCGAGAAGGACGCCAACTCGACGATGGTGACCAACTGGACCGTCGCGCCCGCCGGGACGGGGGTCGAGCGTCACGACTGAAGACCGTCATGGCAGGGCGCAGGCGGGATCGGCGGCTTCTTCGAGAGGACGGTTCCCGCGCCCTTGGGCCTGCGCAAGATTCAAGCCGAAGTGCTGGCGAACTTGAAGTCTCACGTCGGAGGCCAGCGCTAGGCGGTGTCGCTGCGGGGCCGCGTGCCCCCCGCCAGGAAACCGGGCGATGCCCCGCACTACTGCGTCGGCGTACTTCTGCCGACCCTTCCGGGGATCTCGATCAGAGCCGAGTCGGCGGGGTTCTTCATGTTGCCGAGCTCGACCAGGACCGAGGGGAACTGCGCCAGGTTCAGCCCGGCCAGGTCAGCCCTCGGGTAGAGCCCGCCCTGGCCGATGTAGTTGGCCGGCGTAAGCCCCGAGGCCTGCAACTGGTCGCGCATGATCTGGGCGAACTGCACCGACGGCCCCTTCTGCACGTCGTTCAGCGGCGGCGACGAGTAAGTTCACGTGGAATCCCGCGGCCCGTCGCGGGTCCGCCGTCGGCGTGGATCGACACGATCGCGTCGGGGCGCAGCGCGTTGGCCATCTCGGCGCGCTGGTCGACGCACGGGCCGAGGCCGGTGTCGTCGCCTCGTGACATCGCCGTGCGCACGCCGAGCGCCGTCAACTCCCTCCGGATGCGCAACACCGTCTCCCAGGTGAACGAGTGCTCCGGGTATCCGTCGTTGGCCGACGTCCCGCTCGCCTGGCAGTCCTTGGTTCCGCCGCGGCCGGTCGGAACCTGGCGGCTGATCGACGCATCGTTCGTGCTGTTGTGGCCGGGGTCGAGGAAGACGATCATGCCCGCGATGTTGGCGGGTGCCGCGTTGGCGGGGACGGCCACGGTGGATACGGCGATGAGCAGGCCGACGGCCACCGCGGCGGGGCCGCGCATGGAAGCGGCGCCGACACGCAGGCAGGCAGGTAGGTGCACGGCGCCACGGTAGCCCCGGCGACGATGAGGCTTGGACTCCAAACCGCCGCGTGCGGACGAGCGCAATGAAGTCGAGACCAATCTGCGACCAACACGCAAGGGGACACGTCATGCAACCCGGTCAAACGCCCGACATGTCTGCGCTCCTCGCGCAGGCACAACAGGTGCAGCAGCAGCTCATGGAGGCACAGGAGGCGCTCGCCAACGCCGAGGTCCACGGCAGGCAGGCGGAGGGCTGGTCCAGGTCACCTCGAAGGGCAGCGGCGAGATCACCGCGATCCAGATCGATCCCAAGGTCGTCCACCCCGACCACGTCGAAACACTGCAGGACCTCATCGTCGGGGCGCTGCAGGATGCGGCCAAGCAGGTGACCATCCTGGCGCAGTCGCGGCTCGGACCGCTGGCGGGCGGCCTGGTGACCGGGGCTTGCCGGGGCTGTAGACGTGGACGGCAATGTTTGAAGGCCCCGTCCAGGATCTGATCGACGAACTCGGCAAGCTCCCTGGTATCGGGCCAAAGAGCGCACAGCGCATAGCCTTTCACCTGCTCTCGGTTGAGCCGCCGGACATCGATCGGCTGACGGCCGTGCTCGGCAAGGTGCGCGACGGGGTGAAGTTCTGCGCAGTGTGCGGCAACGTGTCCGACGACGACCGGTGCCGCATCTGCAGCGACTCGCGGCGCGACGCGTCGGTGGTGTGCGTCGTGGAGGAGCCAAAGGACGTCCAGGCCGTCGAGCGCACCCGCGAGTTCCGCGGCCGCTACCACGTATTGGGTGGGGCGCTGGATCCGTTGTCGGGAATTGGGCCGGAACAGTTGCGAATCCGCGAGCTGCTCAACCGGATTGGTGAGCGCGTCGACGGTGTTGACGTCGCCGAGGTGATCATCGCGACCGATCCCAACACCGAGGGCGAAGCAACCGCTACGTATCTGGTGCGGATGCTGCGCGACATCCCCGGACTCACCGTGACGCGCATCGCGTCGGGACTGCCGATGGGCGGGGACCTGGAGTTCGCAGACGAGCTCACTTTGGGACGGGCTCTGCTCGGTCGCAGGGCCATGGCCTGATTCGCGCCCAAACGCGGTGGCCTAGGGTGGCGCTCATGCCCAGTGACGAGGCCCAGGAAGAGTTCAAGGTCGAAGTCGAGCTCGGGAGCGACGAGCATCGGCTCTCGTTCTGGGGCAGGTTGCGGACACTCGATCTGGACGGCGATGCGCGGGACCGGCTCGGTTCGCGGGTGACGGTGACGCGGGATGGCAACCGAATCCAGCTGTACACGCACACGCTGGCTGATGCGCAGGAAGCGGAGCGCACCATCCGGCAGTTGGTCTCCGACGACCACGTCGATGCCGAGTACACCGTGAGCCGCTGGGATGCGGACAAACAGGAGTGGGTGGACCCGACCGACGGCGACGTCGTTCCCGACGATGCGCCCGATATGGGCCGCGCCGGACCCGAGCTACGTGATCCTCGAGGCGTACAGGCCGCAGTTCTTGCGCGACCTGGGTCTCTAGCGCTCCCTCCGTCCGCTCGCCCTCCGCGAGATTGACGTTACTGCGGCCGCTACTCGGTCTTTTCCGCGATAACGTCGAGTTCGCGGAATTGTCGGTCCGCTTAGCAGTTTTCGGCCATGAAGAGCGAAGTCTTCGTCGGCACCGAGGCCCTCGCGGGCGGTGGCCTCACTAGTCATGAACTACGCCGCTGGTATCGGCGGATCTTCCGCGACGTGTACATGCCGACACGATGTGAGCCGTCGCTACGGGACAGAACGGTCGGCGCGTGGCTCTGGTCCGGACGCCGTGGCGTCATCGCGGGTGCAGCTGCGGCTGGGCTTCACGGCGCGAACTGGGTCGATGCCACCACCCCCATCGAACTGGTCGGTGGGAGCCCCCGCCCGCAACCCGGAATCGTGGTTCGCAATGAGCTCCTCCGGCCCGACGAAGTCACCAAGGTCGCAGGCATCCCAGTGACGACGGTGGCGCGCACCGCCTACGACCTCGGGCGACACCTGCCCCGTGACGAGGCGGTGGCGCGGCTCGACGCACTCAAGCGTGCGACGGCCTTCCAGGTCGACGACGTGCTGCGGCTGGCCGATCGGCACCTCGGCGCCCGCGGGCTCAAGCCGCTCCGCACCGCCTTGCCGCTGGTCGACGCCGGCGCGGCGTCCCCGAAGGAGACATGGCTGCGAATGCTGTTCCACGATGCGGGGCTGCCGAAGCCGACGACGCAGATCCCGGTCGTCGAGGGCCGAGGGAAGTTGGTGCGGGTGCTGGACATGGGATGGAGGAGTTCATGGTCGGCGCCGAGTACGACGGCGAGCAGCACCGCACCGATCGCCGGCAGTACGTCAAGGACGTACAGGTGAAGCGCAAGCTCACCCGATTCGGCTGGAACGTCACCTACGTGGTCAAGGAGGACCGGCCCG
>CAVPRG010000012.1:0-88804 GCA_963707745.1 uncultured Actinomycetota bacterium | reverse complement strand
CGGCATTCAGGGTCAGGGTGCCGTTGCTGGCGTCGGTGACCAGGGTCGCGGTCAGCGGGTCGTCCTCGACGTCGGTGTCGTTGCCCAACACCCCTGAGGCGCCGACGGTGAAGGTGCCGTCCTCGCTGATGCTGTAGGAATCGTCGAGGGCGACCGGGGCGTCGTTGACCGCGGTGACGGTGATCGCCACCGCGGCGGTGTCGGTGAGCCCGGTGGCGTCTTCGATGGTGTAGTTGAACGACGCCGGCCCCGAGGTGTCGGGGAAAGTCGGAAAGGTGAAGGTGATGGTGGTGCCGAAAACCAGGCCGACGGTGCCCCCGACCGCGCCGTCGACCGCGGTGATGGTTGGGGTGTCGCCGGTGGAATCGTTGGCCACGACAGATCAGCGGCGGCGATGGTCGAGCGCGGTGTCCCCTCCGGGGTGCTGAATCCGCCTGTCCATCGACCGCGTTCGGCGCGCCGTCGGCCGGTGCTGGTGACGTTGAGCTACGATCGTCGGCCACGTCGGTATGCGCCCGACGGGGGCCGAACAGGCTGCTCAGACCGTGAGAGTGCCACCAGGGCCAGGTGTAGTCGGACACCGTGACGGTGAATACATCGGGCCCTGTGTAGCTGACGCCTTGGGCGTCCTCGTCGGGGGTCCGCACACTGAACGTTCCGGTCGCTTGATCGATGGTCACGGTGCCGTGCTGAGGCCCGTCGACGGCGCCGCGCGCGGGCACCGTGTACGTCAGGGGATCGCCGTCGCCGTCGGTGGCGCCGAACGCGATCGGGTCGCTGACTCCGCCTGGACCGAGCACCAGGTCGGAACGGTTTGGTCGTTCATCACCGGATCGCGGTTGAAGAAGGTGCGCTGGACCCCGGTGTAAAACCAGCTAATTACGTCCCCGAACATCCAGGCTCCGGCGGGTGCAGTCGGATTCGGCGCCAGGTACGGCGACAACATGCTCCAGAATGCGTCGACGGCGTTGGCCATGCCCTGGAGGATGCCGACCCTCGGCTGCGCCACTGGGTCGGGGGCTACGGATGGTGCGGCGGCTGCGGCGCGGAATGTCTGAACGTCGGGGAGGTTGCTGGTGTCCGCCGTAAACGTCGAGAAGGTCTGCTGGTCGCCGATGGTGTCCGAGTCGTCGGTGGTCGAGGTCAAACTCGCAAGGGCAGGTGCATCGTCACCGTCATGGGCCGCTACTGAGGACTGCTTGTTGGCGGCCTCATGAGATCCGTGAACCGGTCCGCCCTTCAGTGGGGTCTGGCCTGGCGGGGTCTCTGTCGGTGTCGAATCATCTTGTGCTGCAGGGGGTTCCGTGGTGTCCAAGTCCCCCTCGGACTCCGTGTGCGTGGGTGGAACCGTGCCGGCGTCAGGCTCCGCCGACGCTACGGGATCGTCCTTGTCGGTGAGCTGGCCGGCGTCGTTGTTCGAGGTGTCGGCGCCGCCTGAGTTGTCGGTTTGCATCTGCGGTGCCGTGGCTTGGTCCGCCGGGCTGGTCGGGTGGACGCCGCTGCCGTTCGTTGGAAGGCTCCCCGGTGATGGCGGCTTCAACTCCGTTGACGGCGAGTTCGTGTTGCTGGACTGACCGGCCGGGGGTGCAGGGTCTGTTGCCGGCTTGGGGCCAGCCTCCGGCGAGGAGGTATCCGAAGACGTCGAGGAGGTATCCGAAGAATCTGTGCCGGGTTCAGCGTATGCGACGCCGAGGGCTTGCCCGTTCGTCACGAGCACGCCGATGCCAAGTGCGACCGCCAAAGCCCCGACGCGGCCGATGAACTTGCTCGAACCCGCGGTGAACGTCATCGGCGGCGGGACGCCGCCATCCAGCATTGCGGCTCGACACTGAAGGTCGGATGGATGGCTTGGCGCGAACCGGTGCGTCGCGAATTGCCATGGCGAGCGTTTCCTCGCCCCGCGTCCTGATGCTTCTTGGTTCCCATCGCGCACGATCCCTCTCTGCTCAGGGCCGAGTCAGTGCCGCCAAACGAAACACCGCGGACCTCGAACAGACCGTGATGCCGTCGACGCACCGCGGTGCTGGGCTCCTCAACACCGAAGTTGCGCTCGTGCAGAAGCTACACGCGCGCTGTGAAATTCGACAGACTTCACAGACATATTTCGACAAACTTTGGCACCCATAGTTGCGCTGGAAAATAAAACGTGTTCAACACATTTCGACTCGGGTTGTACCTGTTTTGCCGCTGAGCGGCGGCAGCGGCAAGAATTGCCATTTCTTGTTGAGCAAACGGATTGCACTGATGAAACTCCCGTCGATCGGCGCCACATGCGCGGCAGGTGTTCTGCGCTTTGGGGGGCTGATGTTCTTCGACCCGCCGGTCGCACTGGGACCCGTCTGCGGCTCGGTAGGTGGAGCCCGCGTGGACATCACGGGGTGCGCCTATCCGCTGTCTGAGTTGAACGATGCGCTGTATCCGCCCCCCACCGCCGGCTCCCAACGTCAGTGTTTGCATCAACACGGGCCGACGGATCACTATCGGTGAGCGGTCGACCTGCTGCAAGCATCCTGGCTCAACCAGGTCGAGATCTAATTCATCGATCCTGCAGCGAAAAGCAATCAACCCCAATAATTGCGGCGATCTAGACGAACTCTCCGAACGCATCCCGAGCTTTCAGGACCGCTACACAAACACCGCAGCACCATTCGATGGACCTACACCCGCGACGACCTCAACAGCTTCCTGAACCACCTCGCCTGCGCGAGACCCTCCCAACCCATCGCACGCCGCGTGACCCCCGACGAATTTACGACCGTGACCACTAGCAGGCCGCGCTTGCCCCATCTCGAATCGATTTCGCATGCCGCCGTGGTGAATATGATTCGGTCGGCCGTTCAATTTCGCGGCGGCGACATCGATCCATTCAGCCACCAAGGCGGCGTCGATGTCTTTCGCCCGTTTCGATGGCTGCCGAGTACGCCTCGGTCGGCATCCGGGTGAACGCTATTTGCACCCGGACCGGTCGATACCGACATGATGCGAAACAACTCACGAGCGGCCATCGACCACATGGCCGCCACGCTGATGAAGCGACCCGGACCAAATAGTCGGTGCTGCAATGCTTTGGCGTCAGATGCCGGTAGTTACATTGCGGGGACGGTCATCATCAGCTGACGGTGCCGGAACGCCTCGGTAGCCTCGCCGATCACCCCACCGGCCGACGCCAGAATCTGGCTGCGGTTCTCCAAATCTAATGCCGACTCCGGGCTCGACGCGTCAAGGTGGCCCATAGCACCTGGTTGGTCGACTCGACACCGAATTTACCGTAGCCGCAATGTGTTTCGGCGAGGGCCAGGGCATCGTCAACCACGGGAGTCGTCCTGGGAGACTCGCGACACCATGCCAAGTCGCAGCGCTTCGTCGGCGCCCACCGCTTGCGCAGTCAGGATGAGGTCGAATGCGGACCGGCGCCGGCGAATCCTCGGCAATGTATAGCTGACACCGATGTTGCAGCCGCCGAGCCTCAGCTTGATGAACTGCGTGCAGAACCGCGCCGGTTCGGAGGCGCTCCGGATGCCGCACCCCGGCGCGATGGTCATTCCGCCATCGAAGTAGATAACCGTTGTCCATCGAAGGTTTGTGCGAGGCGGTGATCTGAATGCTGCCGCCGCGCTCAGATGTCGAACCGCGAACGCGACGACGGGAGTGGCGCGGCGTCCGGCAGCAGGACGACGGAGAAGCCTTCTGCAGCAAGCACGTCGGCGGTAGCCATGGCGAAGTCGTCGGACTGGTGACGCGCGTCGCCTCCCACGACCACAGTCGAGCTAGCCAGACAGCCCATCCTTGAGCACCTTCGCGACCGCCCAAGTCGCTCTGGTCACGGTGTCGAGGTTCATGCCGCCGGGTCCGTCACGGATGGGTCCGCGCAAGCCCGCGGTTCCGAACGTCAGTGGCGAGTCCGTCACGTGTTCATCGTGGTGTCAGCATCGGCCAGCTTGCGCAGCACCGGTGCGACGAGCATCAGCAGGTCGAACTCCAGGTCGGTGAGGTGCTCGCGCATCGCCGCGTTGAGCCATTGGTCACGCTCGGCGCGGTCCGCCTCGAGCAGGGCCATGCCCTCGGTCGTCACCTCGATCAGTTGGCGGCGTCGGTCGGCGACGTCGGCTCGGCGCTCGATCAATCCCCGCGACTCCAGGGTGTTGATGCCGTCGGTCAGCGACTGCACGCGTACGTGCATGCGCGTGGCGAGTTCGGCCGGCGTGGTCACGCCGGCACGGCTCACTTCGCCGAGCACCTGCTGCTGGCTGAGCGTGAGTCCGTTGTCGCTGCGGTGGCGGCGAAGTTGGCGGGTCAGGGCCATGATCGACTCCCGCAGTTCAGTGGCGCTCTCGACAGTTTTCGTGTTCATTACCAAGTTATACCTTGGTATCTGTGTGACTAGTGCCAGTTTGTGACCATCTTTTAACAAGTGCATACTTGTCTTCATGTGGAAGTGGGCGCTGCTGGTGGTGGTCACGGTCGCAGTGACCGTGCCCCTGACGTACTTCGGTGTCCCGTCGGCCGCGCTCTTCGCGGCTTTGATCGTGGGCATCGCGCTCGCCCTGCTCTCGCTGGCGCCCACCGGGCTGCCGCGCAAGGCGGGCCTCGCAGCGCAGGGCGTGCTCGGCGTCTACATCGGCACCATGGTGCACCGCGACGCGCTGTCGGCGCTGGGCTCGGACTGGTCGATCGTGCTCGCCGTCGCGATCGCGACGCTGATGCTCAGCATCCTCGCGGGTGCGCTGCTCGGCATGCATCGCGACATCACCCCGCTGACGGGAGCCCTCGCACTGGTGGCGGGCGGAGCGTCCGGCCTCGTCGCCATCGCCCGCGAGCTCGGCGGCGATGACCGCGTCGTCGCCGTGGTTCAGTATCTGAGGGTTGCGCTCATCACCGCGTCGATGCCCGTCGTGGTCACCCTCGTCTATCACGCCGAGAGGACTGCCAACGCGCCCGTGGCTATGCAAAGTGGTTCCGCTCCTTGGTATCTCAGCGTTGCGATGCTCGTCGTCATCGTGCTCGTCGGCGCCACCGGCGGTCGGCTGATTCGGTTGCCCGGTGCCGGACTGCTCGGTCCGATGGCCATCACGATCACGCTCGAGCTGACGGGTTTCTCCTTCGGCTTGTGGGTGCCCATCGCGCTGGTTCAACTCGGGTACGCGGTGATCGGTTGGCAGGCCGGCGTCGCATTCACCCGCGAATCGGTGCGCGCGATCGGGCGGGCACTGCCCGCTGCGCTCGGGCTCATCGTCTTCCTCAACGTCGCCTGCGCGGGCCTCGGCGTGCTGCTGGCCCACGTCGCGGGCCTGAGCCCGTTGGAGGGATACCTGTCGACCAGTCCCGGTGGCATCTACGCGGTGCTCGCCACCGCCGTCGAGACCGGATCGAACGTCACGTTCATCATCGCCGCGCAGGTCGTGCGCGTGCTGCTGATGTTGTTCGCGGCGCCGCTGATGGCCCGCGGCTTCGTCGCGCTGACCGAACGCGTGGGCCGACGGAAGGCCTACAGGCGCGCCAGCACCTCGGCGAGCAGGGAACCCATCCGCGTCGCCGACTGACGGCCGGCCTCCAGTACCTCGGCGTGGCTCAGCGGCTCGCCCGTCATGCCCGCCGCCAGATTCGTCACCAGCGACACGCCCATCACGTCGGCGCCTGCGGCGCGTGCCGCGATCGTCTCGTGCACGGTCGACATGCCGACCAGGTCGGCGCCGAGGGTGCGCAGCATCCGGATCTCGGCAGGCGTCTCGTAGTGCGGTCCGGGTAACCCCGCGTAGACGCCCTCCGCCAGCGTCGGGTCGACGTCACGGGCCAGCGCCCTCAACCGCGCTGAATACGCGTCGACGAGGTCGACGAACTGTGCCCCGACCAGCGGCGAACGCGCTGTCAGGTTCAGGTGATCGGCGATGAGCACCGGCTGTCCGACCGCGAAGTCCGCGCGCAGCCCTCCTGCGGCGTTGGTCAGCACGACGGTCTGCACGCCCGCCGCGCACGCGGTCCGCACGGGATGCACGACGTGGCGCAGGTCGTGACCTTCGTAGGCGTGAGTGCGGCCGACGAGCACGAGGACCTGCTTGCCGCCAACCGACAGCGCCTGCACCTGTCCGCCATGTCCGGCCGCCGTGGGCGGAGTGAATCCGGGAAGGTCGGCCATCGCGACTATCTGGGTGGGCGTGCCGAGTGCGGCGGTGGCCGGGGCCCAGCCCGAGCCGAGCACGACGGCGACGTCGAAGTGATCGATGCCGGTACGTGCTCGGAGTTCGGCAGCCGCCGCGTCGGCGAGGGCCTGCGGATCGATCGCACCCGTCACAACGAGGCAGCCTACGTCGCCAGCCGAGGACACTCGCGGCAGCGCTTTGAGTGAGCACCCGTTGCGAGGAAGTTCGTGTGGCGCCAGCAGCCACCGCTATCTGAACGCAAGAAGGAGAGCACAAACCAGCGGTGAGATACTTCGAGGATGTCCGCAGCGACCGCGTCCGCCACAGTCGAGGAAGCGGTGATGCGCAGGCGCGGCGAACTGATCGAGTTGTCGCACTCGATTCACGCCGAGCCGGAACTGGCATTCGACGAATATCGCAGCTGCGCCAAGACGCAAGCGCTGGTCGCCGAACGCGGCTTCGAGATCATCGCCGCCCCCGGCGGATTGGATACTGCCTTTCGGGCGAGCTACGGAAGCGGGCCGCTGGTCATCGGCGTCTGCGCGGAGTACGACGCACTGCCCGGCATCGGACACGCGTGTGGGCACAACATCATCGCGGCGTCGGCAGTGGGGACGGCGCTTGCTTTGGCGGACGTCGCCGACGAACTCGGCCTCACCGTCGTGCTGCTTGGCACGCCTGCCGAGGAGGCCGGCGGCGGAAAGGTGTTGCTGCTCAACGCCGGTGCGTTCGACGACGTCGTCGCTACGGTGATGTTGCACGCCGGGCCGCTCGACATCGCCCGCGCGCGGTCGTTGGCGTTGTCGCAGGTTGCCGTCAGCTATACCGGACGCGAGGCGCACGCCGCTGTCGCACCGTATCTGGGGCTCAACGCCGCCGACGCCATCACCGTCGCACAAGTGGCCATCGGCCTGCTGCGGCAACAGATGGAACCTGGGCACATGACGCACGGGATCGTCACCGACGGCGGGCAGGCCACCAACGTCATCCCCGGGCACGCCGAGATGCACTACACGATGCGCGCCAACGACGCCGGATCGCTGCACACCCTCGAGGGCCGGATGGCCGACTGCTTCCTCGCGGGCGCGATCGCCACGGGCTGCGACTACCGGGTCGCCGAGACCGAACCGGCGTACCACGAACTGGCCCCCGACACCTGGCTGGCCGACACCTTCCGCAACGAGATGGTGCGGCTCGGTCGTACCCCGGTGGGTGTCGACGTCGAGGCGCTGCTACCTCTCGGCAGCACCGACATGGGCAACGTCACGCAGGTCATGCCCGGAATCCACCCGATCGTCGGCATCGACGCCAACGGCGCATCGGTGCACCAGCCAGGTTTCGCCGCAGCGGCCGCCGGGCCCAGCGCCGACAAGGCCGTCGTCGAGGGGGCCATCATGCTGGCCCGCACGGTGGTGAGCCTGGCCGAAACGCCCACCGAACGCGACCGCGTGCTCGACTTGCACGCCCGCAGGGTGGCGTCATGAGCTTCGAGCGAGAAGCGAAGCGGGATCGCGCATGAGCCTCAGCGACTACACCGAGGCGTGGCTGGCCGCGCATCACGACGAGCTGGTGGCCTGGCGACGGCACATCCACGCGCACCCCGAGCTGGGGCGGCAGGAGTTCGCCACCACGCAGTTCGTCGCGTCGCACCTGGCCGACGCGGGGCTCAATCCGAAGGTGTTGCCCGGTGGAACGGGACTGACCTGCGACATCGGTCCCGAGCTTGGGTCCCGCGTGGCCCTGCGCGCCGACATGGACGCCTTGCCGATGGCCGACCGCAGCAGCGCGCCGTACGCGTCAGTGGTGGCCGGAGTCGCCCACGCCTGCGGGCACGACGGCCACACCGCGGTGTTGCTCGGCGCGGCGCTGGCGTTGGCGTCGGTACCGGAGCTTCCTGTCGGCGTTCGCCTGATCTTCCAGCCTGCCGAAGAGCTCATGCCAGGTGGGGCCATCGACGCCGTGGCCGCCGGCGCCCTGACGGGGGTGTCGCGCATCTTTGCGTTGCACTGCGACCCGCGGCTTGCCGTCGGCAGGGTGGCCATCAAGGCCGGCCCGATCACGTCGGCCGCCGATCAGGTCGAGATCACCCTGCTGTCGCCAGGCGGGCACACCTCGCGACCGCATCTGACCGGCGACCTGGTGTACGCGTTGGGCACGTTGATCACCGGGCTGCCCGGGGTGCTGTCACGGCGGGTAGACCCGCGCCACGGCACCGTGATGGTGTGGGGCGCGGTCAATGCGGGCGTGGCCGCCAATGCGATCCCACAGACCGGCATGGTCGCCGGCACCATTCGGACGGCGAGCCGCGAAGCGTGGGTGGCGATGGAAGTGCTTGTCGGCGAGATCGTTTCATCGCTCTTGGCGCCTCTGAACGTGCAGTTCAGCGTGCAGTACCGCCGCGGCGTTCCGCCGGTGGTCAACGAAGAAGTGTCGACGCGCATCCTCATGCACGCCATCGAGGCCGTCGGCGTCGACGTGCTGACAGACACGCACCAGTCCGGCGGCGGCGAGGACTTCTCCTGGTATCTCGAAGAGGTCCCGGGCGCGATGGCGCGGCTCGGCGTGTGGTCCGGCCGTGGCCCGCAGCTGGACCTGCACCAGCCCAACTTCGATCTCGACGAGCGGGCGCTGGCAGTGGGAGTGCGGGTGATGGTGAACGCGGTCGAGCATTCCGCGGGGCTCTGACCCGATCCCGCAATCGCAGGGTGTGCTAGTCGTGCGCTTCGATTGCGCTCAGGGTCGTGTATTCACGAAATTTGCCGCCCTCAGTGCAATCGGAACGACGTTCGTCGGGTGGGCGCCTGGTGTTGCTCGCCGGCGCCCCGACGTTCCCTACGTTCCCGGCCCGATGTTGCTCGCGGGGCGCGTCCGAAGGTCGTGCACGTATTCGGCTGGCGCACCGGCGATTTCGGCTGCGTCTGCCATGACGCCGAGGTATCGCGCGGACGGGATGCCGCCCTCCCACGCATCGATGACGTACAACCACGCCAACACGGGGTCGGTGTCCGTGTCCGACGACACCCGGTGGACACGGCACCGAATCTTGGTGTGGATGCCGAGCTCGGCACCCTCCCAACGATCGAGGTTGGCCTCGTCTTCCTTGGTCATGTCGTAGAGCACGACGAACACCTTGGAGTCCGGGTCTTGGACCAGGGTGGCCAGCGCGCCCTCCCAGCCGATGTCCTCGCCTCCGAAGGTCAATCGCCAGCCGTGCAGCCACCCCGTTCCCGCCATCGGAGAATGGGGTGCACGCTGCAGCATCTGCTCCGGATGCATGTTCGATCCGTAGGCGGCGTAGATCGGCACGGGGGCAAGCCTAAGGGTTCGCCCCTATGTCGGGCGGCCAACCACCGGCTTGGCCTAAGTTAGGGCCCGTGGTTACCCGCATCGTGATCATCGGCGGCGGCCCCGCCGGCTACGAGGCCGCGTTGGTCGCGGCAGCCCGCGGATCAGACGTTGCCCAGGTCACCGTCGTCGACTCGGACGGCATCGGCGGCGCGTGCGTGCTGTTCGACTGCGTGCCGTCCAAGACGCTGATCGCCTCGTCCGGCGTGCGCACCGAGCTGCGCCGCGCCAACGGGCTTGGCTTCGACATCGCCATCGAGGACGCCAAGATCTCGCTGGAGCAGATCCACAACCGGGTGAAGACGCTGGCCAGGTCACAGTCGGCCGACATCGGCAGCAACCTGCTGCGCGAAGGCGTCAACATCGTGCAGGGCCGCGGTGAACTCGTCGACGCGGTGGCCGGGATGGCGCACCACCGGGTGAGGGTAACCACGCCCGATGGCAAGGTCGGCGTCTTCAAGGCCGACGTCGTGCTGATCGCCACCGGCGCGAGCCCGCGCGTGCTGCCGTCGGCGGTGCCGGACGGTGAGCGCATCCTGAACTGGCGCCAGCTGTACGACCTCACCGAGTTGCCCGAGCACCTGGTCATCGTCGGATCGGGCGTGACGGGGGCGGAGTTCTGCAATGCCTACACCGAGCTCGGCGTCAAGGTCACCGTGGTGGCCAGCCGCGACCAGATCCTCCCGCACGAGGACTCCGATGCCGCCGCGGTCCTGGAGGAGGCGTTCGCCGAACGTGGCGTGTCGCTGGTCAAGAACGCGCGCGCCGATTCGGTGACCCGCACCGCCGACGGAGTCCGGGTGGCGATGGCCGACGGGCGCACCGTCGACGGTAGTCACGCGCTGATGACCGTCGGCTCGGTGCCCAATACGTCCGGACTGGGTCTCGAGAAGGTCGGCATCGAACTCGGGCCCGGTAATTACATTGCGGTGGACCGGGTTTCGCGGACCACGGCGTCCGGCATCTACGCGGCGGGCGACTGCACCGGCCTGCTTCCATTGGCCTCGGTGGCAGCCATGCAGGGGCGCATCGCGATGTACCACGCTCTCGGCGAGGGCGTGTCGCCGATCCGGCTGCGGACCGTCGCCGCCGCGGTGTTCACCCGCCCCGAGATCGCCGCAGTGGGCGTGCCGCAGACCGCGATCGACGACGGCTCGGTGCCCGCGCGCACGCTGATGCTGCCGCTGACCACCAACGCCAGGGCGAAGATGTCGCTGCTTCGACGCGGCTTCGTGAAGATCTTCTGCCGCCCGGCCACCGGCGTCGTCATCGGCGGTGTGGTGGTTGCGCCGATCGCCTCCGAGTTGATCCTGCCGATCGCGCTCGCGGTGCAGAACAACATCTCGGTGACCGATCTGGCACAGACGTTGTCTGTCTATCCGTCGTTGTCGGGTTCGACGGTCGAGGCCGCCCGCCGGTTGATGGCACACGACGATCTTGACTGAGGCAGCGCGATTTGTGGAGTTCAGCGGCGGTGAGCGCCGGTCGGATTCCACAAGTCGCTGGGGAACCGTAGCCTGGTCACGTACTGACGAGTAACCGAGGAGCCCTTGGCTGTGAGCGACGCTTCCGAGCGAACCATCGGCGCAGTTGACCCGATCCCCGGTCCGGGCAACGGGCAGACCCTCTTAGGCCCTCAACAGCGCGCCGCGGCCTGGGAGCGGCTGGGCAGCGAGCAGTTCGACGTCGTCGTCATCGGAGGCGGTGTCGTCGGCGCAGGTGCGGCACTCGACGCCGCCACGCGCGGGCTCAAGGTCGCTCTCGTCGAGGCCCGCGACTACGCATCGGGCACGTCGAGCCGGTCCTCGAAGATGTTCCACGGCGGCCTGCGTTACCTCGAACAGTTGGAGTTCGGCCTGGTCCGCGAGGCGCTGCACGAGCGCGAACTGTCGCTGACCACGCTCGCGCCGCATCTGGTCAAGCCGCTGCCGTTCCTGTTCCCGCTCACCAAGCGCTGGTGGGAACGGCCATACGTCGCGGCGGGCATCTTCCTCTACGACCAGTTGGGCGGCGCGAAATCCGTTCCCGCGCAGAAGCACTTCTTCAAGGCCGGCGCACTGCGGCTGGCGCCAGGCCTCAAGCGCGGCTCGCTGATCGGCGGCATCCGGTATTACGACACCGTTGTCGACGACGCCCGCCACACGATGACCGTCGCTCGCACGGCGGCGCACTACGGGGCGGTAGTCCGCACGTCGACACAGGTGGTTGCGCTGCTGCGCGAGGGCGACCGGGTCACCGGCGTGCGTGTGCGCGACTCCGAGGACGGCGCGGTCACCGAGGTGCACGGGCACGTGGTGGTGAACGCCACCGGCGTGTGGACCGACGAGATCCAAGCGCTGTCCAAGCAGCGCGGCCGCTTCCGGGTGCGGGCGTCCAAGGGCGTACACGTGGTGGTGCCGCGCGACCGCATCGTCAGCGAGGTGGCGATCATCCTGCGCACGGAGAAGTCGGTGCTGTTCGTGATCCCGTGGGGCACGCACTGGATCATCGGTACCACCGACACCGACTGGAACCTCGACTTGGCGCACCCGGCGGCGACGAAGGCCGACATCGAGTACATCCTGAGCCGCGTCAACACCGTGCTGGCCACTCCGCTGACCCACGACGACATCGACGGCGTCTATGCCGGACTGCGGCCGCTGCTGGCGGGGGAGAGCGAGGAGACCTCGAAGCTGTCGCGCGAGCACGCCGTCGCGGTGCCCGCCCCGGGTCTCGTCGCCATCGCGGGCGGCAAGTACACCACCTACCGCGTGATGGCCGAGGACGCGATCGACGCGGCGGCCGAGTTCGTCCCGACCCGCGTCGCGCCATCGATCACCGAGAAGGTGCCGCTGATGGGGGCCGACGGGTACTTCGCGCTGATCAACCAGACCGAGCACGTCGGCGCCCATTACACTCTGCATCCCTACCGGGTCCGGCACCTGTTGGACCGCTACGGATCCCTGATCGGTGAGGTGCTCGAAATGGCCGAGGGCAGACCGGAACTGCTGACGCCGATCACCGAGGCGCCGGTCTACCTGAAGGTCGAGGCGTGGTACGCCGCGGCGGCCGAGGGGGCGCTGCACCTCGAGGACATCCTGGCGCGACGGATGCGGGTGTCGATCGAATATCCGCATCGCGGCGTGGCTTGTGCACGTGAGGTCGCGGAAGTCGTTGCACCGATACTTGGTTGGAGCGCCGAGGACATCGATCGCGAGGTGTCGACGTACATCGCCCGAGTCGAGGCCGAGGTGCAGTCCCAGCAGCAGCCCGACGACGAGTCCGCCGACGCTTTGCGCGCGGCTGCTCCGGAGGCCCGTGCCGAGATCCTCGAACCAGTCCCGCTGAAGTGAGGCGAGCGGTGGGCAGGAGCGGAGCGACCCGGGAGTGAAGAAGCCTGCGCCGCTGCCTGATCGCGACGGTCTTGGCCCGGCGCGGGTGCGATTGTTTGGTGCGGCGGGCAGGGGCGCCCCGCTTGCGGGGGAGAGCGCAGCGACCCGGGGTGACATGGTGTCGGTGGCCGACGAGCTGCGGACCCGTTTCGGCGCCGATGCCACGGCGAAAGTGCGTGCCGGAGAGGTGGTTTGCGCGGACGGCACCGTCGTCACCGAGACCACGGAGTTGCCTGCAGGTAGCCAGGTCTTCCTCTACCGCGACCTGCCCGACGAGGTGCCCGTCCCGTTCGACATCCCGGTGCTGTACCGGGACGACGACATCGTCGTGGTGGACAAGCCGCACTTCCTGGCCACCATGCCTCGCGGCGGCCACGTCGCGCAGACCGCGGTGGTGCGGTTGCGGCGCGAACTCGACCTGCCGGAGTTGAGCCCGGCCCACCGACTGGACCGATTGACCGCCGGGGTGCTGTTGTTCACCACGGGACGTGAGGTACGTGGTGCGTATCAGACACTGTTCGCCCGGGGCGAGGTGCGCAAGACGTACATGGCCCGGGCCACCGTCGATCCCCAGCTCTCGTTCCCGATGGTGTTACGTAGCCGGATCCTCAAGGAGCGCAGTCGGTTACAAGCGTTCGAAGTGCCCGGTGAGCCGAACGCCGAGACGTTGATCGACCACTTGGGCGACGGTCTGTACCGACTAGTGCCGCGAACCGGGCGCACCCACCAGCTTCGGGTGCACATGGCGTCGCTGGGGCTGCCGATCGTCAACGATCCGCTGTACCCCAAGGTGATCGACGTCGCGCCGGACGACTTCAGTCGGCCGTTGGAACTGCTCGCGCACACACTCGCCTTCGATGACCCGCTCACAGGCGTCCGGCATGAATTCACGAGCAGACGCTCGCTCGCTTCGTAAGTTGCTCTACTCTGCCCGCGCGGTGTCGTCCCCGGCTACGGTTGACGTACTACGCGCGTTGGGTGCCACCAACGGTCGATGGCACCGACGGCCGCGGCTCAGGAGGACCGATGCCGACGAGTTTCACACGCGCCGCCGCATGCGCCGCGGCAGCAATCGCGTTCGCCGCAGGGTTGACGGTGATCGAGGCGCCTGTCGCGGGGGCCGTCTGTGGTTCGGTCGGTGGGCGATACTTCGACGTCAGCGGCTGCGCCGATCCGCTGAACGAGCTCAACGACGCGCTTCCGCCGCCCCCGCCTGCGTACGTCCCGCCGCCACCTCCGCCGCGGCCCAACGTCACCGTCTGCGCCAACGTCGGCCGACGCATCAGCGTCAGCGGCTGCGTCTAACGACATGGGACGGCTGGAGCCGACGGCCGAGCAATTCGCCGCGCTGGCGGCCAGACCCGCCGACGAGCCGGTGGTGATGGTCAATCTGCTGACGTTCAAGACGGATGGCGGTCGGGAGCGTTACCTGCAGTACGCGCAGGAGGTGGTGCCGCACGTGCAACGGGTGGGAGGGACGGTGCGCTACGCGGGCGACGCGCCGACGATCGTCATCGGGGACGGTGAGCGCCCCGGCTGGGACGCCATCCTCGTCGTCGAGTACCCGTCGCCGCAGGCCTTCATCGACATGGTGACCGATGCCGAGTACCTGACGGTGCACGAGCATCGCGTCGCCGCCCTCGAACACGGCGACCTCATCGCCACGTCAGTGTGGACGATGGCCGACTGATGGTGCGGCGACCGGGAATTCCGCCGCTAAGCGGGGCATGGGTATGGGCATGTTCCTGATCACAGGTGCGGGTGGCGGGGTCGGAAGTGTCAGCCGCTCCGTGGTCGAGGAGTTGCGGGCGAAAGACCTTCCGGTGCGGGCGATGGTGCGCCGCGACGACCACCGCGCGGACCGGCTGCGCGACGTCGGTGCCGAAGTCGTCGTCGGCGACTTGACCTCGCCGCTGGACGTCGCCAACGCGATGCACGGTGTCACGCGGACGTTCTTCAACATGAGCGTGTCTCCCGACTACGTCGAGGCGGCTGCCGTGGTGGCCGCGGTGGGCACGGAACTCGCCGGCCTCGAGGTCCTGGTGAACATGTCGCAGATGACGGTCTCGCAGATGACGTTGACGAGCACCGAGGAGTCGCGCCACCAGCGGCTGCACTGGCTCGGCGAACGCGTACTGAACTGGTCGGGGCTTCCGGTCGTGCACGTCCGTCCGACGGTGTTCCTCGACAACCCGTTGTTCACCGTGCTGGGTGCGGCGTCGGTGCGCGAGCGTGGGGTACTGGCCCTGCCGTTCGGTGACGGGCGCACCTCGCCGATCGCGGCGGCCGACGTCGCCCACGTGGTTGCCACGCTGTTGCGCGAACCGGAGGGACGTGTCGGGCACGTCTACGAGCTGACCGGTCCGCAGGTGCTCGACGTCGCCGGGCTGGCCGAACAGTACGGTCGCGCGCTGGGACGGCCGATCGGCGCCGAGGACGTGCCCTACGAACGACTCCGCGAACAGCTCGCGGGCGTGGGGCTTCCCGAGCATGTGGCACAACACATCTCGACCATGGCCCGGCTCCACCGGGAGGACCGCTACAACCGCGCCACCGGCGACGTCGAACGCATAATCGGGCGCCCGGCGCAGACCGTTGAACAGTACGTCGCCGCCCACCGCGACGTGTTCTCCTGAGACGTTCGCCCCGCGTGTTCTACTGACGGGCATGGACCGCGCAGCCTTCGACAGCCTGTTCGACATGACCGACCGCACCGTCATCGTGACGGGCGGCACTCGGGGCATCGGGCTCGCGCTCGCGGAGGGCTTCGCGCTCGCCGGCGCGCGGGTCGTCGTGGCGAGCCGCAAGGCCGACGCCTGCGAGGAAGCCGCCAAGCACCTTCGCGGCCTCGGCGGACAGGCCATCGGGGTGCCCGCGCACGCCGGCGACCTCGACGACCTCGACGTGCTCGTCGAACGCACCGTGGCAGAGTTCGGCGGCATCGACGTCGTGGTCAACAACGCCGCCAACGCGTTGGCCCAGCCTCTCGGCGAGATGACCGCCGATGCGTGGGCCAAGTCCAACGAGGTCAACGTGCGGGGGCCCGTGTTCCTGGTGCAGGCGGCGCTACCGCAGCTGCGGGCGAGCAAGCACGCCGCGGTGCTCAACATGGTGTCGGTCGGTGCATTCAACTTCGCCCCCAGCCTGTCGATCTACGCGGCGGGCAAGGCCGCGCTGATGTCGCTGACGCGGTCGATGGCGGCGGAGTTCGTCGGCGACGGGATTCGGGTCAACGCGATCGCCCCGGGACCGGTCGACACCGACATGATGAGCAAGAACCCGCAGCAGGCGATCGACTACATGGTCAACGGGACGCTGATGAAGCGGCTCGCGCAGCCCGACGAGATGATCGGCGCGGCGCTGCTGTTGTGTTCGGCCGCAGGCAGTTACATCACGGGGACGGTCGTCATCGTCGACGGCGGCGGAACCCCGCGCTGATTCAGCACGCCGAACGTGGGTTACCAATACGCGTTTTCGCGCGACGGCGTATCGGTAATGCACGTTCGGCTAGGAGAGCCCTAACCCTTCTTGCGGGTAGCGAAGGCCGTCGCCGCCTCGCGTAGCTCGCCGCTGGTCGACGCCAGGATCTGGCTGCGGTTCTCGACGTGCAGTGCCGCCTCCAGGCTCGGCGCCTCGAGGTTCGCCCACAGCACCTGCTTGGTGGATTCGACGCCGAACTTGCCGTAGCCGCAGAGTGTTTCGGCGATCGCCAGCGCATCGTCGACCACCGAACCGTCGGACAGCCGCGACACCAGGCCGATGCGCAACGCTTCTTGGGCGTCCACCGTGCGTGCCGTGAGGATCAGATCGAACGCCTGACCGGACCCCACGACGCGCGGAAGTGTGTAGCTCACCCCGATGTCGCAGCCGCCGAGCCCGAGCTTGATGAACTGGGTGCAGAACCGCGCCGACGGCGACGCGATGCGGATGTCGGACGCCAGCGCCAAGGCGAAGCCGCCGCCATAGGCAGGGCCGTTGACGGCGGCGATGACGGGCTGCCGCATCCGGATCAGGCGCGTCGTCAGGGCGGCGATGCGTTCCTGCCAGCGCATGCTCGACCGGGGGTGCTCCAGCCCGGCGGTCGCCTCCTGCGGAAACGGGTCCGTAAGGTCGAGTCCGGAGCAGAATCCACGGCCCGACCCGGTCAGCACGACGACGCGACAATCGTTGTCCGCGTCGAGTTCTCCGAGCGTGCGGTGCAGATCCTCGACCAAGCCGTAGTTCAGCGCGTTCAGCTTCTCGGGGCGATTGAGCGTGACGAGCGCGACGTCAGGTCGCGGGCGGGTGACTTCGAGATGCGGCATAGCGCCACACCCTATTCCTCACTTCTTGCAGCGGGCCGCTGAGTCAGGTCTGACAGACCGGACACCAGAACGAGACGCGGTCGCCACTGGCGACGATTGCGCTCCTCGCATGCGCACGGTCCGATTCGATCGCCGTTCCACAGCGCCGACAGCCCTGACCTGCCCGGCCGTAGACCCACAGATTACGGCCGGGTCTGGTGTCGCCGGTGGTAGTCCGGTTGACGCGGGACCGGTTGAGCCACAGCATGTCCCGGGCCCGTTGAACCATCCGCAGCGGATCCTTGACGGTGCCCACCGGCGACGTGGGCAGGTGCCCGGTCACGAAGCACAACTCGTTGGCGTAGACGTTGCCGACGCCGGCCATGACGCGTTGATCAAGCAGCGTCTCGGCCAGCGGCCGGTCGGGGTCGGCCGCCAGATTGGCCGCCGCTGTCCGGGGCTCCCAGTCGTCGTCGAGCAGGTCGGGTCCAAGATGTGCGACGACGTCCATGTCGTGGGCGCGGTCCAGGATCTCCAGCACACCCAGGTCGACGCCTCCGACCCGAACGTCTCCTGCTTCGAGGATGATCCTGATCCTGTGGGCCTGCACCCGCCCGAGCTGGCCACCGATCAGCCAGGCCCCGTCCATCTTCAGATGCGAGTGGATGCTGGCATCGCCGACGCGGATGAACAGGTGCTTGCCCCGGCTGAGCACCTGATCGACGGGCTGGCCGGTCAGATCGGTGGTCGCGAACCTCGGCACCCGAACGTCGCAGCGGGTCAATGTCTTTCCGGCCAACGCCTCACGCAGCTTGGCTGCGGCGCGGTAGACCGTGTCGCCTTCGGGCATGCTATGCGTCGGTCGGGACGCGCTCCGCGCTCTGCCCCGCCTTCTCGTGCCTGCGCTGTCGTTCGATGGTCGCGAAGTACAACGCCAGGCCGAACGCGGTGCTGGTGAAGAGGATCACGGCGAAGAACAGCCATGACCGTCGAATGCCGCGTCGCAACCCGTCGACGATGACGAATACCGGAAGCAGGACGAGACTGAGGATCGTGTAGTCCTGGCTGGCCGAGCTGGCCGCCGGATTGTCGTAGCCCAGCATGATGTATTGCTGCCAGCTGCCAGGACCCCAGAATGGGTTGCCACCGGTTACCGCCTCTTCGACGACGAACTGATGGTTGAAGTAGTAGCCGATGACGGTCGCCGCGACACCCGCCGCGTAGTAGGTCAGCTCGAGTGGTGTGAAGAGGGGACCCGTCGCAGGTCTGGCGAAGATATGGCGGTTGGCCCGGATGATCCAGGCTGTTATTGCGATGCCAAGGACCAGATGGGCGAAGAGCGAAACCATGGCCTCAGTGTGCCCATGCCGGCGCCCGGGCTTCGTCGCGTTCGAGAAAATTGGCCTAGGCGCACCTCTTCACAGCCATACTCGAGACGTGAGTCCCACAGAGCGGAACACTTCCGTGCCGAGCCAGGACTCATCGACGTCAGTGGTGCGCAGGCTGGCTGCCGTTCTCGACGCGTTCCGCGCCCGGGACGTGTACCTCGGCGTCAACGAAATCGCCCGCCGGACCCAACTGCCGAAATCCACCGTGTCCCGGTTGGTCAAGGAGATGCAAGAGACGGGTTTCCTGGAGCGCAGGGCGGAGAAGGTCGGGCTGGGATTGCAGATGTTCGAATGGGGAGAGCGCGCCTCCAGGCGGCGATCGATCCGTGAGGTGGCGCTCCCGTTCATGGCAGACCTACGCGAAGCGACCCGTCAGACGATCCACCTCGCTGTGCTGGACGGCACCGAGGTGGTCTACGTGGAGATACTCCATCGTGAGGATGCCCCTCGTCTTCCGTCGGCGGTGGGAGGCAGGTTGCCTGCGCACGCGACCGGCGTCGGCAAAGCCCTGCTGGCCGCATCAGATCCCGCGGTGATAGAGCGGGCCATCGCTGCCGGACTGGTGGCGGTCGGGCCGCGAACTATTCGCAATGCCGACGTCCTGAGGCAGCAGCTTCGTCGCGCGGCGGTCAACGGGATCGCCTACGAGCAGGAGGAATCCGGGCCCGGGATCGTCTGCGTAGCCAGCGCGGTCCTCGACGCCGAAGGCGTTCCGGTAGCTGCGCTTTCGGCGTCGGGATGGGCTGGGAAGGTCGATATCCGACGAGTCGGGCCTGCCGTCCACACCGCCGCATTGAGCATGTCCCGGGTGCTGGCGAGTCGAAACAATTGATCCGGTCAGACGATCGGCGGTAGCTGCGAGCCTGCACAGACGTGGATGACCTCACCGGTGATGTTGCGGGCTCGATCGGACGCCAGGAACGCCACCGCGTTCGCCACGTCGTCCGGTTCGATCAGCCGGCGGAGCGGTGTGAAGGCCACGTACTTGGCGATCATCGCCTGCATGTCATCGAGGTCTCGTCGTTGGGCGTTGAACGGGGTGAGCACGAAGCTCGGGGCAACCGCGTTCGAGCGCACCCCGATCGGACCCAGTTCGACCGCCATCTCTCGGGTGAGCCCGACGACCGCCGCCTTCGAGCTGACGTAGGCCGCGTTCCGTACGCAACCCAGATGGGTCCTCGAGCTGATGTTCACGATGCTGCCCGAACGCTGGGCGCGCCAGAAGGGGACGCTCGCCTGTGACATCAGCATGGCGCCCTTGACGTTCACGTCCATGGTCAGATCCCAATCGGCGACCGTGGTGTCCTCGAGCGAATTGCTGGGCTCCGTGCCGGCGTTGTTGACGAGAACGTCGAGGCGCCCGAATCTTTCACCGACGTCGCGGACGAGCCTGGCGACCGATTCACGGTCTGTGACGTCAACCTGTCCGGGATGAGGCCGAACGCCGAAGCTGTCGCCGATGTCGTCGGCGACCCGTTGTGCAGCGGCCAAGTTTCGACCAGCCAACACAACCTGGAAACCGTCGGATGCCATGGCCCGGCCGATCGCCGACCCGAGGCCACCAGCGCCGCCGGTCACCACCGCCACCGGGTTGTCGTTCATCCGCGTCGGTCCTCCTCTGGCTGGGCCAAGGGCTCACGCTGCGGCATCGATTCCTCAAAGCCGAAGAGCCGCATGGGCGTTTCCCACAACACCTTTCGACGGTGACCGGGATCGGGTATGAGTCGCTCGATGAGGGCGAGAACAAGTCCGTAGTCAATGCGCTCGGGTGCCCGCAGGAATGGCCAGTCCGAACCCCACATGCACCGATCGGGCGTGAATGCCTCGAGCAGCGCCTGCACGAACGGCCAGGAATCCGCCCACGGGTATGTCGTCGTCGAGCATTTCACCAAGCCGGAGATCTTGACGAAGTACCGCCCGCTGGATGCCAGGCCGAGTAGTCGGCGAAAGCCGGGCTGATTCAATCCGGCCGTGGGATCAGGTCGGCCGCAATGGTCGATCAGCACGCGAACCCCGGACGGCGCGAGCATTGGATCCATGTCGAGCAGCTGGTCGCCCTCGACCTGCACGTCGGCGAACATGTCGAGGTCAGCGAGGTCGCACAGGAGCCGCCCTGTGTCACGGAAGTGTTCGACGCCGAGCAGCGAGGTCTGCATCGTGGTGCCCACAACGCCGCGGTCGCGCAGCCGCTGAAGTTCCGAGCGGTCGATGCGGTTGTCGACCACGGCCACGCCCTTGAACCGACCGTTTCCCCGTTCGAGGAAGTCGAGAAGGCATCGGTTGTCCGTGTCGTATCCAGAGTTGGGTCCGACGACCAACGCATGCCGGGCGCCGTACGCATCGAACAGCTCGGTCAGTTGGTGCGCCGTGCCCTGCTCGTTGGCGACGGGGTGGTACCAGGCGTCGGGCGAGTACGCGAAATGTGCGGGATCGAGAAGGTGGTTGTGACAATCGACCTTGGGTTCGTCGTAGATCGTCACAACGACAGCTTCCAGGAAGGGGATCCCACCAAACAGACTTCCGGCGGCGTCTTCCGGCGAGTGGGAGGACTGGACGCTGCAACGTCGCTCAGGCCGTGGGGCTCTGTGCCAGGAAGAACCGGACCATCTCGGCGGACGCATCCGGACCGGCCGGATCGGTATAGGTTCCGACTGGGCTTCCCCCGTACCAGGCGTGCCCGCCGCCACGCACGATCCAGCACTCGGCGAGAACGACGTTGTCGGCGTCGCGGTGCACGGTTCGGGTGCACGCGCGGCCCGTCGTCCGCTCGGCAAGGGCGGTTGTGTCTGAGAACGAGGTGTCGGCCGTGGCCAGCCGTGCAGCAATCAGCTTCTCGGCGTTCACCGGCGCGACGATTCCGTCGCGGTCGCCGTGGAAAACGATCAACGGCACTTCGGTGCCCGGCCCCGTCGCACCGCCCGTCCGCATGGCCGCGAACGCCGCCGCGGCACCGCGCGCGGCGCCGTAGGCGATCCCGGAATGCACTCCGACCGCGGCGTAGAGCTCCGGGTGGGTCGCGGCCATCACCGCTGCCATCGCGCCACCGGCCGATAGTCCTGCGACATACACGCGGGCGGGATCGATCGCGTGGTCGGCCATGATCTGACGGGTGATGCCGGCGATGATCGCCGGCTCGCCCGACCCGGCCCGTTGGTCGCCGGGGGAGAACCAGTTCCAGTACCCGCCGATGTTGGCCGCGACCGACTGCTGTGGATAGGCGACGAGGAATGTGTGGTGCTCGGCGAAGTCGTTCATCCGGGTGCCCGCGGCGAAGTCGGTGGCGTTCTGCTTGCCGCCGTGCAGCATGACGACCAGGGGCACCGGCGCACCGGTGTAGCCGGTCGGGACGTAGAGGTCGTAGCTTCTAGTCCCGGCCCGCTCTGTGTGGTTCAGGCGCCGGATTTCACCGCCGGGCGCGGCGGCCGCCGCCGGCGCGCCGGGCCGCGTGGTCAACTTGTCCCGGACCGTGTCCATCAGCCTGCCCGCGCCTGGCGCGCTGTGCCGTAGCGCAGTCGGCATGTGGCCGCCGCTACTGGCCGGTAGCCCCAGCGAGCGCTGCATGACCGCTAACGCCTCGGAAAGCTGCCCCGCACGGGTCAGTCGGAGTGCTTCGGCCATACCGGGTTTGCGGTAGTCGTCCATGGGGCCCTTCTGGGTGTGTTGTCCGCGCCGGCCGGTCGGTCGGCGCTTTGTGATGGCTCAGGTGGTTCGGGTGGCGAGGGCAGCCCTGACCGCCCGCGGCGCCCGGAAGGCGCCGAGGACCTTGACCGAGCTGATCGTCGCCAGCGCGAGCTCGGGGCTCACGTCGTTGGCAATCGTCGCAAGCCCGAGGACGCGTATCTCGACTGTCTGCCCTGCGTCGCGGAGTTCTTCGAGGTCACGACGGCTAAAGTGTTGCGTACCGAGCATCAGTGCCCGGCGCGCCACCGTGTCGGTTACGGCGTCGGCCCGGCTTTCGAGATGACGCCTGATCGCCGTGCGGATGAAATCGGTGCGGTTGGCGTAGAAGCCCTCGTCGACGAGCAGATCGATCTGGCCGAGGTCGACAAGGCCAAGGTTGATGGTGATCTTCTCACTCTTGTCGATCTCGGCCACTGTCACCCCTTCCGCTCGCCGCCATCCTATACCCATCCACTGGGATGGTGAGTGGGTAAGCTAGGCAATTTGCGGATAGAGGAGTCGAGGTGGTATCGCCGTAGGTGACGTTTGTAGGTGCGGCTACCCCGACCCTCGGCGCTTCACAACGGGGACAGTGCGGTGTTACCCACCCAGCACGTCCTGAAAAGTGGCGTGACTTACAAGAGCCTCAGCGCGCAAGAGGGAACTCAGTTGGCGATGTCAACGGGTCGGCCGGTGCGGGCAGACTCCACGACGGCGTCGACCACGTGCATGGTCTTGAGTCCGTCCCGGCCGCTACAGATCGGCTCGGCCTCGCCGCGAATGACGTCGACGAAGTGCTTCACCTGGTTGGCCAGCGGATCGCTGCGATCGACGCTTTCGGCTGAGGTCGTGAACGGTTTCCACCATGACCGCTCACCTTCGTAGGTCTTCATGCGCATCGTGGGTACCGACAGCGAACCCCGTGTCCCCGCAATGTGATACGCGTCCTCGTCCTCATAGTTGGGGTAGCTCGTGTTCTCCCGGGAGGTCTGCTCCCAACTGCGTGCCGATGCCGCACTATCGGAGAGCAGGAAAGTGCCGAGCGCGCCGTTCGCGAAGTGGAAGATCATCGCCGCGGTGTCCTCGACCGGGAACCCTCGAGTCGAGTTGGACGTCAGGGCCATCACGGTGTCGATGTCGCCGAGCAGCGAGAGCAGGTTGTTGAGCTCGTGGGTCAGGTTGAGCAGGATGGGCCCGCCCCCGGACTGCCGTCGCCACCCGCCGCCGACCTCGAAGTAGTCGTCGGGTTTGTAGAACAAGGCCGTGCCCGAGACGCCGACAAGCGTTCCCAGGATGCCGCTGTGGATGATCTCGCGGGCCTTGGCCATGATCGGGCTGTAGTTGCGATGATGCCCGGTGAGCACGGGGACGCCGGCCTTCTCGCCGGCCTCCACCAGGCGGGTGGCGGATATGACGTCGTCGCCGATGGGCTTCTCGACGATCACGGGTACCCCTGCGGCGACGCACTCCAGGCCGCCCTCGACGTGCATCCGATTCGGCGTGGCCAGGATGATGCCGTCGGGCTTATCCGTGGCGAACAACTCGGTGAGGGATGGGTATAGCGGCACACCGTACTTCTCCGCCAACTGCGGCCCGGCCGGGCCAGGGTCCACGATGGACGCGAGAGCGGCGGACGGGCTGGCGTCGACCTCCTCGATGTGTCGCCCGCCGATGAGGCCGGCGCCGGCCACCGCGATACGAACCTGGCTCATCGCGTCACGCTCTCGCCCGGCCAGCTAGCCGTCAAGGTCGGCAGAATGCGCTTCCGCTGAGTGAACCCGTGGACCGATGAGTTCTGGAAAGTGCTAAGACGGAGAAGGGCGTTGGCGGGCAGCCGGGAGGCGACATGGAGGTCCGATTCGTTTCCCCTGCGGGAGTCGAATCCTGCGACGCTGCCGATCTGCCCGCGCTGTTGGCCCGGACCGATGGGCTGGTCTGGGTCGACATACCCGAGTGGAACGATGAGGCCGAGCAGACCCTGACGACGACCTTCGGGTTCCATCGGTTGGCGATTCGCGATTCGGCGAATCGCAATCAGGTACCCAAGATTCATCGCTATGACGACCATCTGTTCCTGGTGCTGCACGCGCCGCAGCCTGGCGCCGGCGGCCACGTCCACTACGTTGAACTCGACCAGTTCATCGGCGATCGATACCTCGTCACGGTTCATGGCCCACTCAACCCCGCGGTCGACCAGTCGGCGGCGATGGTCGAGGTGGACGCGGTGCTCGGTCGACTGATGAGCGGAAAGCTCAAGCCCGACAAGGCTTGCGAGCTCTCGTATGCTCTGCTCACCGCATTGACCGGGCGGCTGCGCACCTACGCCGCGGAGCTCACCAAGGACGTCTGGCAGCTCGAACAACGCGTCACCGGTGGCCACCTCGGCGATCCCGAGGAGTTTCTCGACGAGATGTTCCGCGCGCGGCACGGCCTGCTCACGGTCAGCACCATGTCTGCGCTGAGCCGCGAGGTCTACGGCCGGATGGTCACCATCGTGGCCTTCGGCCCGGGGCCCGGACAACTACTGCTTCAGGACGCTGTCGATCAGTTCCAACACCTGTCGGTGATGGCCGACAGCCAGAAGGCGTACCTCCAGGGCACCATCGAGTTCTACCAGGCTCGAACGAATACGAAGATGACCGTCGCCGCCGAGCGGCTCGCGGTGATCGCGGCCGTGACGCTACCGATCACCGCGTTGTCCTCGGTTCTGGGCATGAACGTGATCGTCAACCAGCAGACGCATTGGATAGCGCTGACTGTCCTGCTGGCGGTGATGCTGGCCATGTCGACGACGCTGCTGATCTGGGCGAAGCGCAAGGGCTGGTTCTAGAGCCAAGCGACGACTGCTCGCCGCGCTTGGGTCATCCGTCGTCGGAACGGGGATGTGGGGCTAGTCTCACGGTGTGGATCAAGACAAGCCACAGAGTCTGCTGGGCGCGATCATCAGGGAACAGCGCGAGCTTGCGGCGCTGCCCATGCGTCAGCTGGCCAAGTCCGTCGGGATCTCCAATCCCTATCTCTCGCAGATAGAACGGGGACTGAGGGCACCCTCGGAGGCGGTGATCGAGGCGCTGGCCGAATCGCTGGATATGTCGGTCGCGGAGTTGTACCGGCGGGCGGGTTTCGTCGAGGCGGAGACCTCTGACGACGATCCGCCGCAATCGAACCTCGCGGCGGCGATCGCGACAGCCCCCGAACTCACGGCCGCCCAGCGGCGCGCGATGGCGGAGATCCACCGAAGTTTCGTCGACGCCAACCGGGTACGTCGAGCGTCTGGAAACCACGCCGCCGACTGATTCGGTCTCGAGGGAGTTCGACCGCAGTGCCGCGCCTTCGCCTGCAGAAGCGATGAAAGGGAAACGCAGCCAACGTATTTCGCGACGATCGTGGTGGGCTGATCCGTACGCCGTTGCCGGGCTTAAACGGTAGCCTGAGCTGCGGCAGTGGCAGGCCGCGACCCGTGAGTTCGATCACCAGTAGCAGAGTTAGCAGATATCGTGCTAACGTAGCTAACGACGGGGCCGCAGATGGCCAACGATCGACACAGGAGAACACACAATGACCACGACCGACACCGACACCAAGTTCGCAGCGCCGTTCGACGTCGATTTCGACGCCAACGTGGAGCGGATTCGCGGGCTGAGCGACAAGGTTCTCGCCGCGGCGAAGCAGACCGGGACCACGTCACTCGACACCTATGAGGAGACGGTGCACAGCGTGCTGGATTTCGGCCAGAAGGCCGCCGACTCCACCAAGGTGGACTGGATCTCGGCACTCGCCAAGTCGCAGGCGTCGATCATCACCGAGATGACGAACGCCTACACCAAGGCTGCCCGCGATCTGCTGAAGTAAGAACATCGCACCTACCCGAACACCGGCACTTCCTGCTGTTTGACGAGCACGCCCGTGCTTCGAGGGCCTCGGGAATGCCGGTGTTCGTCTGCACCCACCACGGAAGGACGGCACGTGCTCGACGGTCTGCCAACGAAAATCGCCACCCAGTTCGCGTGGATGCCCATCGAAGCATGGGTGTCGACTGCAACCAGTGCGAGCGAGTATGCGGCTCGAGCGGTAGCCCGCAAGAGCTCACCACTGGACATCGCCGAGGACTTGGCGGAGTTCGCTCGCATTGCAACGCTTCGCGGGACGCCGACGTGGGCACACGATTCGCGCGAAGTTCGAGCCTGGCCCATAGCACGACTGCTGGACTATTCGACACCGTCTCCGACCGCTGCCGTGCCGACGCTGGTGCTTCCACCGCAGGCCGGCCATGCGTCGTCGATCGTCGACTACGGGCGTGACCAGAGCCAGATGATGACCCTGCGCGACGCCGGGTTGGACCACCTCTTCGCCATCGACTGGTTGCCTGCGACGGTTGAGACGTCGGGCTTCTCGATCGAGGAGTACGTCGCCCTCCTGGATGACGCCGTGGGGTCGCTCGGGGGGCGAGTGAATCTCGTCGGCGACTGCCAGGGCGGCTGGCTCGCCGTGGTCTATGCCGGCCTGCATCCTGCGAAGGTGAACACGCTCTCCATCGGCGGCGCACCAATCGATACACATGTCGGCCAGTCCGGGCTCCGGGAATGGACACGACTTCTCGCGCGGCGCAACGAGATCGCTCTCTACCGGGGACTGGTGAGGGCCGGCGGTGGAGTTCAGCGCGGCAAGCATCAACTGACCGGATTCAAGTTGCTCGAACCGGGTGCCGAGGCTGCACGCATGATGGGACTGCTCGCCAATATCCGCGACCCGGACTACGTGACCCGACACACGGACTTCACCAACTGGTTCGAATGGACGCAGGACCTGCCCGGAGCCTTCTACTTGTGGATCATCGAGCACCTGTTCGTCCACAACGAACTCGCTCGTGGCGTGCTGGTCGTCGGCGACGAGCCGGTGAACTTGTCGACCATCGATTGTCCGATCTTCTTGCTCGCGGGGACCCAAGACCACATCACCCCTCCCGAGCAGGTCTGGGCGCTCGCGGATTTGGTATCGACTCCGGCCGAGCACATCACGCGTGAGCTGGTGGAGGCGGGCCATCTCGGCCTCTTCATGGGTCGCGCTGCGCTCGCTCAGCACTGGAGGCCCATTGCCGAACAGGTCCGTATGCACTCTGATCGTCGCGACTGATGAGAATGTCATCCCGGGGTTGTCGAATCATCGCAGTGTCCTGAAGAACGCGCGGATGTCAGCGACGAGTATGTCGGGTTCTTCGAGGGCGGCGAAGTGTCCGCCGCGTTCGACGTCAGTCCAGCGGGTGATCGTGTTTTCAGCCTCGGCTAATCGCCGGATGCCGACATCGTGGGCGAATGCGATCGCCGGCCGTAGGGATACCACTGTTGGTCTTCGGTGCACCCCATGCTTCGCTTTGTGCGTAGCCGACGTCGGCCGCAGAGGCGGCTGCCTCGACCCGCGCGATCCGGTCGCGTTCGATCGGTGACAGGGATGCCATCACGTGGTCTGGCAAGGGTACTTGCGGAAAGCCGCCGGGACCGCCATTGGTGTGCACCCCGACCACGTGGCCGGGGGCGACGCGGGCGACCTCCGGTGCCACCGCGGCGCCGATGTCCCCGCCCTGGGTTCCATAGCGTCCATACCCGAGACGTGCCATCAGTTCGTCCCATGCCGAGGCGATTCGGGTTGTCGTCCAACCCGGTCCGCACACTGGACCCGAGAATCCGAATCCGGGCAAGGTAGGAATCACCACATTGAAGGCATCGCCGGGATCCGCACCATGGCCGGCCGGGTCTGTCAACGGGCCGATGACGTCGAGGAACTCCACCACCGACCCCGGCCAGCCATGGGTCAGGATCAACGGCAATGCGCCGGACTCCGGCGAGCGGACGTGCAGGAAGTGGATTCGCTGACCGTCGATCACGGTCGTGAATTGCGGAATGTCGTTGAGTTCACGCTCGGCGGCACGCTAATCGTAGTCGGTGCGCCAGTACGTAGCGAGGTCGCGCAGCCAGGTCACTGGCACTCCGGTATCCCAGTCGTCGCCAGGAAGCTGTGCAGGCCAACGTGTCTCGCTGAGACGGCGATGCAACTCCTCGATATCGCCTTGTTCGATGTCGATCCGGAAAGACGCTATGTTTTCGTCGTGTGTGGTCATGACCGCGACGCTATGGGTGACTTAGGACAGTTATTGTCCTAAGACCCATCGGCGTCGCCAACGGACCGAATTCCGTTGCGCTGCAAGGCAAGGCTTGATGGAGCCGGGTTACTCGGTCGCCGGGGCGTGATGGCCCAAATGCAACTCGGTGGTGAGTTGGCGGGAGAGGCTGCGGCAGGCAACGGATAGTGCGCTGCAGGCGGGTTTGAGTTCGATGCCCGGGTTCTCGACGGTGAGTTCGATGGCGGCCGCGACGCGGCCTCTGCCGTAGAAGATGGGCATGGCGATCGCGGCTTTGTCGCCGTCGAATTCGTCGCGGGCGGTCGCGACCTGCGTCAGCCGGATGACGGAGAGTTTCTGGCGCAGGACGTCGGGGGAGGTAATGGTGTGCGGTGTGAATGCGCACAGCCCGGATGCGATGACGTGGTCGACGACTTCGGGTGGGGAGAAGGCCAGGAGCGCCTTGCCTGCTGCGGTCGCGTGTACTGGCGTGACGCCGTGGATCAGTGATTCGGCGTTGATGCGTTCGTTGGCCCGGTGGTGGCGGGGTTGCAGGGTCAGGACGTCGGTGCCGCGCAGGATGCCCAGACGTACTTGGTTCTGGGTTGCCCGGGAGAGGTCGTCGAGTACCGGCAGGGCCCGCATCACCGTCAGCGTGTATGAGCAGATTTCGGATTCGTCGTATTCGCCGGCGATCATGCGCAGTGGCAGGGCGATCCGGTAGCTGCGCTCTTCGGTTCGCTCGAGCAGGCGCCAGGCGACCAGTTCTGAGGCCAGGCGGTGCGCGGTCGACGTGGGCAGGTTTGCGAAATCGGCGATTTCGGTCAACGTGTGAACGCCGCCGTGGGCGAATGCCATCAGTATCGCGGTGACCTTGCTGGTCACTGACCGTCCAGGATCGGTCGAATTACCCGCCACTGCTAACTCCTCATCTCTTGGAGACAAGCGTTCCAGCGAAAGGCGGCTGTACCTAGGAGACTGTCCCGCAGAGTGGGCCACTCCTACGGGATCGTCGTGGCGTCAATGCGAGGACGGGAACACTGGTCGGCCCGTCGACGACATCTGACGCTCATGACTCTCGGGTGGTGCAAATTGGCTTCGCTCCGTGCGGGAAATAGGTCAGCGGTGGGAATTCAGTGTGAGGTCATGGCCGTTGGTCGTACGACAATGTCGGCTGCCCATCACGTGTAACTCGGTGGTGAGTTGGCGGGAGAGGCTGCGGCAGGCAACGGATAGTGCGCTGCAGGCGGGTTTGAGTTCGATGCCCGGGTTCTCGACGGTGAGTTCGATGGCGGCCGCGACGCGGCCTCTGCCGTAGAAGATGGGCATGGCGATCGCGGCTTTGTCGCCGTCGAATTCGTCGCGGGCGGTCGCGACCTGCGTCAGCCGGATGACGGAGAGTTTCTGGCGCAGGACGTCGGGGGAGGTAATGGTGTGCGGTGTGAATGCGCACAGCCCGGATGCGATGACGTGGTCGACGACTTCGGGTGGGGAGAAGGCCAGGAGCGCCTTGCCTGCTGCGGTCGCGTGTACTGGCGTGACGCCGTGGATCAGTGATTCGGCGTTGATGCGTTCGTTGGCCCGGTGGTGGCGGGGTTGCAGGGTCAGGACGTCGGTGCCGCGCAGGATGCCCAGACGTACTTGGTTCTGGGTTGCCCGGGAGAGGTCGTCGAGTACCGGCAGGGCCCGCATCACCGTCAGCGTGTATGAGCAGATTTCGGATTCGTCGTATTCGCCGGCGATCATGCGCAGTGGCAGGGCGATCCGGTAGCTGCGCTCTTCGGTTCGCTCGAGCAGGCGCCAGGCGACCAGTTCTGAGGCCAGGCGGTGCGCGGTCGACGTGGGCAGGTTTGCGAAATCGGCGATTTCGGTCAACGTGTGAACGCCGCCGTGGGCGAATGCCATCAGTATCGCGGTGACCTTGCTGGTCACTGACCGTCCAGGATCGGTCGAATTACCCGCCACTGCTAACTCCTCATCTCTTGGAGACAAGGGCCGCAGCCAAAGGCGGGTCAGCTACAACGTGGACCACACCTGGTTCATAGTCGCCTGCCGTCACCCTAAGCCTCCCTCAGAGGAACCTTGACGCTGCTGCGATAGGCCGCGCTCCTTCCGGACGACTATCTGAGTATCCCCCCCGACACGATTGCTAAACGTAGGGGGTGCCGACGCACGCGCGGCGCGCCAACAATTGATCCGGGTGGAGGCCGGTCAGGAGGGCCTCGTCGCGACAGAAACCCGCCGCCGTTCTCCCGCGGAGAGTCGCTGACCACCCTCCCCAAGAGCGGTCCCCTCCGGGAAGGAGTCGATCAACGCCGTCATTGCCAATGGTGCGCCGAAGACGTCACCGCCGATGCTGGGATGAACGTACCGCGGGCTGCGTTGACGCGGGTGATCCGAGCAGGGAATCCGCCGTGCGCCAGAGGATTGCCTCAGTGTCCTCGACGCCAAGACCAAGTGAGCGCACAGTTCCGACTGGATCGGTGTCACCCAGCTCGAAAGGATGGTCGGTGCCGAGGAGCACCCGATCGGCGCCCATGTCCGAGACGAGGTGAGACAGCAGCGTGGTGTCGAATACCGCGGTGTCGTAGTACAGCCGCCTGCAGAATTCGCTCGGTCGCAGCTCCGTGGTGTGAGCGACGTCCTTGCGCTGCCAGCCCAGGTCGAGTCGACCGCGCAGCCACGGCAGGCAGCCTCCCCCGTGCGCGAGGCACATGGTCAGGTCGAAACGTTCGAACACCCGGCCATAGATCATCCGGGCGATGCTGATCGCCGTCTCTGCGGGGTAGCCGACGAGCTGGGGCAGGTAGAAATCGCGCTGCCGGTGCGCATCGGGGACCCCGCTGGGGTGGACGAAGATGAAGGCGTTTCGCTCCGCCAATAGCGCCCAAAGATCCTCGTTCACAGGGTCATCGAGCTCTTTGCCGCCACCGCGAGTGCCGATCGCGACGCCCGGGAAACCCAGGTCGTCGAGGCAGCGTCGAGCCTCCTTCGCAGCGTCGGGGAAGCCGAGCGGAACCGACCCGAGGCCGTACAGCCGGCCGGCTCCCTCGGCGACGTAGCCCGCGAGTTCGTCGTTGCCCCGCGCGATGGTTGTGGTGACGAGCTCGGTGTCTTCGGAATTGGAGCAATACAGGAACGGCGGCATGGATACCGCATGGGCCCGTACCCCGACGTCGTCCATCTCGGCCAGCCGGGTGCGCGGGTCGTACTGGGAGCGGGCAAGGGGCAGCGGTGTGTTCTTGCCGACGCCACTCACAGACGGATCGAGAAGGACGATGCCATCGCCGATCCTCGACAGGTCCGAGAGGCCGGCACGCTCGAGCCATTCGAGCAACGGCAGGGGCATCGCATGGTTGTGCACGTCGATCGCCGTGGGATCCCCGCTGCCTGCGTCGGCGGGCCGGTTGTCGCTGGACTCGTGTGTGTGCATCCGATCCCTCCACGTCCCTAGGGTCGAAGTCCATGGTGGCCGTGCGAGAACGACCGAGCCACGGCCTTCTTGCTGGATGGAACTTCACCGTCCAGCTCTACCGTGCGCTCGCGCTCGGATGCCACACTCCGCTTGAGCGAATGTCAGCACCCACGCTCTAACGACTCACGCGGTTCCACACGCTGCCCCTGTGCCGTCGAGAGTCGCGCGGACAAAGGAACCCAGCCAAGGAGGACGCAAGATGACTCAGACGCCGAACTTCGCACCGGACATCGAAGAGGCAGCGGAGCGCATCAAGAAGACGAGTGAACGTGTACTTGCCTTGAGCAAGGAGAACGGCCTGGTCTGGCTGGAGGCGTACGAGAAGATGCTGAACGGTGTGCTCAAGCTCGAGGAGGACACCGCCAAGGAGCTCAAATCCGACTGGGTCGAAACGCTCGTGTCAACGCAAGCCGACCTGATGCGTGAGACGTCGAAGGCATACCTCGGTGCCGTCAAGGATCGCCTGAAGTAGTCGGGCTCTTCGCGGCCCCCGCGGTCGCCACCGGACAGCTCCCGAAACTCCATCGGGTAATGGGTGATACCAGTTTGAGACCGCCAGGTGCGCACCCTCATTCGCACCGACCGACTGATGAACGGGCATCCAGGCGCGGACTAGCTGTCAGACGTTCTGGGTTGCCACAGATCCCCGCTGCGGACTTCCGTTGGCGCGCACGGCTATTGGGTCGGCCTGGCGTGCTCTCGTTGCGACGCTGAGTTCGCGCGACAAGCCTCCACACGCCACGGCCAGGGCCGGGGATATTCTGGCCAGATCGTTCTGGGGATCTGCGACTTGCACCTCTATCGCTGCGAGGACTTTCCCATCTGCGAACACCGGCATCGCGATGCAGTGGTTTCCGATCTCCAGTTCACCCGACGAGACCGCAACGTGTGCCTGGCGAATGGTGGTGAGGCTATGGCGGAACTTCTCCGGAGCCACGATGGTGTATCGGGTGAACTGCGTGAGACCTTTCGCGATGAGGCCGTCGGTGATACGCGTCGGCGAGAAGGCGAGCAGCACCTTGCCGAGGGCTGTCGCGTGCGCGGGTAGCGTCGCAGCGACGTCAAAACTCGTCACGGGGTAATTCGGCCGCTTCTCCACATACCTGACCTCGGTCCCCAAGAGCACGCCCAAGCGGGTCGGGCGACTAATGGCTCCGGACAGGTCATCGAGAATGCATGACGCGCGTTCCACCAGAGTTGGCGTCGCCCACTCGGAGAATCCGATCCCACGGAGTGGCGATCCCACGTGGTAATGACCGTTGGCGTCGCGCTCGAGTAGGTTCCGGCTCGCCAACTCGACCGCGAGCCGGTGGGCTGTGGAGACGGGGAGGCCGGCAAGCCGGGCAATCTCGGTCAACGACCGATCGTCGCAATCGGTGAACGTGAGCAGAATCGCGGAGACTCTGCTCGTGACCGATTGACCAGGTTCAGTCGAGTTTCCTGCCACGACGTCCCTCCTTAAGCACGATCCGCGCCACTCTCACGAGAATGTGCACACGTGGGCACTGCGTGGCCTAACTTTTCCACGCCGCGCCACTCGATGTCACCTATTCCGTCCCGTGTAGTGGAACTGGGTCGGGATCGGTGGCAGTCGTCCGCGCGGACGTAGGAGTTCGTGCGGCGGAATCGATCGCGACCAGCGGGGCGGCAGGCGCTTTCGCTGGACGGAAAGAGCGCCATTCGTGCTGGCCAGTCACGCCCTGCGGGTGTTTGACTCGCGGCAGGCGGCAGGCATTTGGACTGATGAGCCCGCCTCCGGGTTGTTGGACTGATGAGAAGGGTCAACAAATGACTGTCGATGCCGCACCGGGTGACACACGTCAACCGCTCGTCCTCGAGGGTCTTGCCGGGCTGCAGGATCGAGTCGGCACGGTGCTCGGTGTAAGTGAGTGGGTCGAGACCACGCAGGAGAACGTCGACACGTTCGCCAAACTCACGGGTGACGAGCAGTACATTCACGTCGACCCCGAACGCGCTGCGAGCGGCCCGTTCGGCACCACGGTTCAGCACGGATTCCTGACCCTGGGGACGGCCACGGGGCTGCTGTGGTCGGTGGCCGTCGTCAACGGTTTCAACGTGATCCTCAACTATGGGCTCAACAAGGTGCGTTTCCCCACGCCGCTGAAGGTCGGTTCGCGCAGCCGCATGCACGTCGAGTTGGCAGACGTGAACGAGATTGAGGGCGGCGCAGAAGCCGTTTACCGGCTGAAGTACGAGGTCGAAAACGAGTCGAAGCCGTGCTGCGTAGCCGACTTGGTCTTTCGCTATTACGACTGACCAGGCTCGAGCCGTGGTCGGGCGAGACACACTGCAGGACAACGCAATTGTGGACGGAGAGCAAACATGACAGCTACGGCCAAGCCGGAGATCGGCGCGACGGTAACCGCAAACGGAATCGAAACGAACTACCTCGAGGACGGTTCCGGTGAAGACACCGTCCTCTTGATCCACGGTTCGGGCCCGGGTGTCACGTCTTACGCGAACTGGCGCCTCGTGATTCCCGCCCTTGCCACCAAATTCCGTGTCATCGCACCGGACATGGTGGGCTTCGGCTTCTCCGAGCGTCCCAAGGATGTGCAGTACAACCTGCAGACGTGGGCGGATCAAACCGTTGGGGTGATGGACGCGCTTGGAATCGAAAAAACCAGTCTCGTCGGGAACAGCTTCGGCGGTGCGATCGCCCTTCGGATCGCAGCTCAGCATCCCGAGCGCGTCGACAAGCTGGTCCTGATGGGCAGCATGGGCGTGCCCTTCCCGATCACCGAGGGTCTCGACCGCGTATGGGGCTACGAGGCGTCGTTCGAGAACATGCGCAAGGTGCTCGATGTGTTCGCCTATTCGCGCGAGCTGGTGAATGACGAACTGGCCCAGGTGCGTTACGAGGGCAGCATTCAGCCGGGGTTCCAGGAATCGTTCTCGTCGATGTTTCCGGCGCCGCGTCAGCGATGGGTCGAGGCGATGTGCACGCCGGAGGAGGACATTCGACGACTGCCGCACCGAACACTCATCGTCCATGGACGCGAGGACCAGGTGATACCGGTCCAGACGTCGCTCCGGTTGATGGAGCTCATCGACAATGCCGATCTGTCCGTCTATTCGCACTGCGGACACTGGTCGATGATCGAGCGAAACGCCGACTTCAATCGCAGCCTGCTCGAGTTCTTTTCGAAATCAGAGCCGGCATAGCGATGGCGACCTCGACCGAGTCCAAGCCTCAGTCGGCGGATGGCGCACTGTCTGGCCGCGATCCGAAGGTGCTCGTGCGCATCTACGAGATGATGGTGCTGACCAGGGCGGTCGAGGACCGCATGGTCGCGATGTACAAGAGCGGCGATCTGCTCGGCTCGCTGTATACCGGGCACTGGCACGAAGCGATCTCGGTCGGGTCCGCGGCGACGCTGCGCGACGGCGACTACATGGCGCCGATCCATCGCGACCTCGGAGCGCATCTGGTCCGGGGGATGGAACCGTGGCAGGTGATGGCCAGCTTCATGGGCAAGGCCACGTCGCCGACGGGCGGGCGTGACGGCACGTTGCACTACGGCCGTCTCGACTTGGGCATCTACAACCTGCCCAGCCACATTCCGGCGAACTTTCCCGTCGCGACCGGAATGGCGTTCGCCGCGAAGTACCGGGGCGAGGACCGGGTGTGCCTCGCGTTCTGCGGGGACGGTTCGACATCCCGGGCGGACTTTCACGAGGCGCTGAACATGGCCGGCGCGCTCACCCTGCCGTGCATCTTCGTGATCGAGAACAACCAGTTCGCGTATTCCACCCCCGTCAGCATGCAGACGGCGTCGGCCGACTTCGCCGCGAAAGCCGCGGCCTACGGATTTCCGGGGGTGAAGGTGGATGGCACCGACGCGCTCGCGGTCTACGACGCGGTCGGTGCAGCCGTCACGCGAGCCCGGGAGGGCGGCGGACCGTCGCTGGTCGAAGCCGTGACGATGCGGATGCACGGTCATGCCGAGCACGACCCCGCAGATTACGTCCCGCGCGAGATGTTCGAGGAGTGGCGGAAGAAGGATCCCGTCGAACTGTACGAGCGCGTGCTGCTCGAGAACGGCGTCATCAGTGCGGACGTCGCGAAGGAGACCCGGGAAAAGGCTCGGCAGCACGCGATCGACGCCCGCAAGAAGGCGCTCGCCGATCCCATGCCGGACGCGAGCACGGTGGAGGAGGGTGTCTATGCCGACTAAGGCCGATACAGGCGGAGTTACGTACCTCGAGGCCATCGGTGCGGCGATGATGTCGGAGATGGAGGCCGACCCGGACGTCTTCCTGATCGGCGAGGATGTCGGCCAGTTCGGCGGCGCCTTCAAGGTGACGAAGGGCTTCCTGGAGAAGTTCGGACCGCGGCGGGTGGTCGACACCCCGATCGCGGAGACCGGGTTCACCGGCCTGGCGGCGGGCGCGGCGCTGGTCGGGCTTCGCCCGATCGTCGAGTACCAGTTCGCCGACTTCATCTCGTGTGCGTTCGACCCCATCATCAACGTGATGGCACGGCACCATTACCGCACCGGGGATGCGATGCCGGTGACGATGCGGGCGCCGTTCGGTGCGCGACTTCGGGCCGGTCCCACGCACTCCCAGAGCGTCGAATCCTACTTCGCGCACGTGCCCGGATTGAAGATCGTCATGCCCGGCACCCCGCAGGACGCGGCGGGTCTGCTCATCAGTGCGATCAGGGACAACAACCCGGTCCTGTACTTGGAGAACAAGTACCTGTACCGCAGGCTGCGCAGCGACGGACCGATCAATCTCGACCCCATCCCGCTCGGGCAGGCCAAGGTGGTCCGCGAGGGTCGCGACGTAACGCTGATCACCTACTCGGCCGGTGTCTCGCAAGGAATCGAGATCGCGGACGAGCTTGACAAGGAAGGCATTTCGGTCGAGGTCGTCGACATTCGGACATTGGTGCCGCTCGACATCGACACGATCGTCACGTCGGTCAAGAAGACCGCGAAGGCGGTCGTCCTGCACGAAGCCGCGAAACGGCTGGGGTACGGCGCGGAGATCGCCGCCGAGGTGCAGGACAGATGCTTCTGGGATCTGGACTGGCCGGTGGTACGAATCGCCGCGAAGAACACCCCGGTTCCGACGAGTCCTCCCTTGGAGGACGCGGTGATCCCGCAGCCCGCCGAGATCGCGGCGACGCTAAGAGAGGTGGCGAAAGCGTGAGCGATTTCGACATCATCGTCTTGGGCGGCGGACCCGGCGGCTACGCCGCCGCGCTCTACGCTGCCTCCGCCGGCCAGAAGGTGGCACTCGTCGAGAAGCAGACGGTCGGCGGCACCTGCCTGCATCGCGGCTGCATCCCGGCCAAGGCGCTGCTGCAAGCCGCCGAGGTATTCCGAACCGTGCACCATGCCAACGACTTCGGAATCGGCCTAGGCCCCGACGCCGCACCGGAGGCGGACTGGCGGGCCGTCAACAAACGCAAGAGCGGCATCGTGTCCACCCTCCACAAGGGCCTGTCGGGCCTGCTCAAGCGTCGCAAGATCACGGTCGTGAACGGGTTCGGCTCGCTGACACCGGAAGGTGCCATTGCGGTCGATGGGCAGACGATGAGCGGCGGGGCCGTGATCATCTGCTCCGGTTCCGAACCGCGGTCGCTGCCGGGGCTCGAGGTCGACGGCGAGCGGATCGTCACGTCCGATCAGGCCACGAACAGCGAGGCGAAGAAGCTTCCCGAACGGGTTGCGGTCATCGGCGGCGGCGTCATCGGCGCCGAGTTCGCGTCGGTCTACACCGACTTCGGAGTGCAGACGACGCTGTTGGAGGCGCTTCCGCACGGCGTACTGCCCATCGGTCCGGACCGGGACACAGCGGACGTCCTTGCGAAAGCTCTTGCCAAGCGCGGCACGGACATTCACGCGGAGGCCCGCGTCGGGGCCGTCGAGGCGACCAGTAACGGGGTACTGGTCCCGTTCGAGACTCCGAAGGGCTCGGAGAAGATCGAGGTCGACCAGCTGCTCGTCGCGATCGGTCGCCGTCCGGTCAGCGAGGGGATGGGTTTGGAGGGGGCCGGCGTGGAGGTGTCCGACCGCGGATTCATCTCGGTCGACACCTCGACGATGCAGACCACCCGTCCGGGCGTCTACGCCATCGGTGACTGCGTGCCCACCCCGGGGCTCGCGCACGTCGCCTATGCCGAGGCGGTCGTCGCAGTCCAGTCGGTGCTCGGTGAGAACCCCGCTCCGGTGGACTACGGCAAGGTGCCCTGGGTCGTCTACACGCATCCGGAGGTCGCGTGGGCGGGGATGACCGAGGCCGAGGCGCGAGAAGCGGGATACGACGTTGAGGTGCACAAGCATTCGTTCGCCGGCAACGGTCGGGCGATGATCGTCGGTGACACCGATGGGCTGGTGAAGGTCGTGGCGGCCCGCGGCGGTCCGATACTCGGCGTGCATCTGGTCGGGCCGTGGGCGAGTGAGTTGCTCCACGAAGGATATTTGGCGGTGAACTGGGAGGCATTGCCGTCTGACGTCGGCTCGCTCATCCACGCTCATCCGAGCCTTTCCGAGGCAATCGGCGAGACGATGATTACATTCTCCGGCCGGTCATTGCACGGCTGATACACCTCTGGAGGCGATGAAATGTCCGACGAGACATGGGTTGTGACCCTGCCGAAGTTGGGTGAGTCGGTGACCGAGGGTGTGATCGGCACCTTCTTCAAGAACGTCGGCGACGAAGTCGAATTCGACGACCCGCTGTTCGAAGTGTCGACCGACAAGGTCGACACCGAGGTCCCGAGCTCGTACGACGGCGTCGTCCTCGAGGTTCTGGCGCAGGAGGGCGACACCGTCTCGGTCGGCGCCGCGATCATGCGGATAGGCGGCAAGGGCACAACGGTGGAAAACCGGCTCCCTTCCGCCGCACACGGCGTCGCCGCGGCCGGTGGCCGGTCCCTCAACGATCCCTCCGCGCCTTCGGTGGGCGGTTCGGAGGGCCCGACGACCGAGAACGCCGACTTCTCGCCTTCTGAGGCAGGTGAGGTCTTCGAGATCACCATGCCGAAGCTCGGCGAGTCGGTGACCGAGGGCACGATCGGCACCTGGTTCAAGGCGGTCGGGGACACGGTCGCGCTTGACGACGTGTTGTTCGACGTCTCGACCGACAAGGTCGACTCGGAGATCCCGAGCCCCTACGACGGGACTGTGCTGGCCATCCTGGTCGACGCAGGCCAGACGGTGCCGGTCGGAACCGTGCTGGCACGCATCGGGGCACCGGGCTCGCAGGTGATCGCTTCGGCGGGCAACGGAAACGGTAGCCAGCCAGCCGGCGCCGCCAGCCCGGCCGCCGCCGTCGCGGCGACTGCCACGGCAACGGTGACTCGCGATGCCGCGGGTGGACGCCTGCTGTCGCCGTTGGTGCGCAGGCTCGCTGCCGAGAGCGGAATCGACGTGACGAACGTTGCCGGGACAGGCGTCGGTGGACGCATCCGGCGCGAGGACATCAGTAACGCCATCGCTGCGGCCGAGACCAAGACCGCCGCGCCGACAGCCCCGCCGGCGGCCGCTCCAGCCGCTGCCCGGGCGCCCAAGGCAGGCAAGGACGCGCGGGACGAAGAGGTCCCGCTGAGCAGGATGCGTCTGATCCTTGCGGACACCCTCAAAGCGTCACAGACGCAGGCGGCATCCGTGTGGACCTCGGTGGAAGTGGACTTCGACAACGTCGAACGGGTACGCACGGAGTACAAGACGCGCTTCAAGAAGGAGACTGGCGCGTCGTTGAGCTACCTGCCGTTCATCTCTCGGGCGGTTTGCGATGCGCTGCGGCAGTTCCCGACGGTCAACTCGTCGATCGACCTCGAATCCAAGACCATGACCCTGCATCCATACGTAAACCTCGGCATCGCAGTGGATCTGGATGAGCAAGGGCTCGTGGTGCCGGTCGTGAAGGATGCCGACAGTCTGAACATCCGAGGGATTGCCAGCCAGATCGCGACCAAGGCTGCGGCTGCACGGGCCAAGGAACTGCCCAACAAGGAGATGCAGGGCTCGACGTTCACGATCACGAATCCCGGGCCGTTCGCCAGCTACGCCTCGTCGCCGATCATCAACCAGCCCAACGTCGCGATCCTGTGCACCGACGGTGTGAAGCGCCGCCCCGTCGCCATCGGCGATGCCATCGCCATCCACCCCGTCGGCATCATCGGGATGGTGTATGACCACCGCGCGTTCGACGGGTCGACTGCGTCGAAGTTCTTGTTGCACATCAGGGATTCGCTCGAGCAGCGGGACTGGTCAGCCGAGCTCAGCTGAACGTGTGCGGCCGGGGATGAGCGAGGCCGAGGACACCGACGGGCCGGTCACCGTCCTCGTTGCGCGGCGTGTCGTGCCAGGCAAGGAGATCGAGTTCGAGAAGTGGGCGTCGGAGTTGACCAGGGCCGCGTCGTCATTCGACGGATTTCTCGGAGCGGGGCTGCTCCAGCCGGGGCATGTTGGTGAGCCGTGGCACGTCGTTTACAGATTCGCTTCGGCCGCCGAGCTGGCCCGGTGGGAACGGTCGCAGACGCGGTTGGATCTACTGGAAATCGGCGAGCAGGTGATGTCGACCTCGCACGAGCGGCGGATGACTGGGCTCGAGACCTGGTTCGACGTGCCCGGCCGCACCGCGCCCGCACCTCCCCGCTGGAAGATGTTCGCCGTCACCTCGGTCGTGATCTTCGTGCTCCAGCTGATGCTGAATCTGGTTCTGCGCCAAGTGCCTTCGCCCATCGCACTGGTGCCGCGGGTAGCGTTGATCTCGTTCACGGTGTCGGCCTTGATGACCTGGGTTGTCCAGCCGCGGTTGGCGTTGCTGCTCGAACGCTGGCTCTATGCGCCTCGGAGATCCGGTTGACTAACAGACATGCCCTAGCCCACTACGCGGTAGCGGACGTAGACACGGCCCGTCCGTCGCGAGAATGCGACGCGTCGTTTCGCGTGTCGACGCATTCCATCGAGCGGGAAGGATGGCCGAATGCTCCGCCTGGCGGGATCATGGCACTTGCCAGAAGAATGGAGAGGGTTGTCAACGCCTCAATGATCAAGGCACTGTTCATCGACGGAATTGCCAGCGGGCCGGCGCGATGACCGGCCACGATCGACGCCACGCCGGCAAGACCGGCGGCCTCGCGGGACCGGTCGCCGAGAAGGCGGTATCGCTCGCTTTGCAGGGCGGCGGAGCCCACGGCGCCTTCACGTGGGGAGTGCTCGACGCCCTGCTCGAAGACGGGCGCCTCGCGGTCGATGCGATCGCCGGTGCGAGTGCCGGCGCCATGAATGCCGTTGTGATGGTGGACGGTTGGCTCGAGGGCGGCATTGACGGGGCGCGCAGCGCCCTCGAAGCGTTTTGGCGCCGGGCCAGCATCGACGGGTCGCTTTCCGTCACGCAGCGCGGACTTCTCAGCGAGATACTCGGCTTCTGGACCAACCAGGCCTGGACAGATGTCGTTGCCCAGGGCTTCGGTCCCTACCTGACCAACCCGCTCAACATCAATCCTTTGCGCGACGTGGTCGACGCGCTGATCGACTTCGATCGTGTGCGGGCGTGCACGGATGTCGAGATCTTCCTCAGCGCGACCAATGTCTGGACGGGCAAGGTGGCGATCTTCACGAGGCAGGAGCTCACGGCCGACCACCTGATGGCCTCGGCGTGCCTGCCCACGGTTTTTCAGGCGGTGGAGATCGACGGCGTGCCCTATTGGGACGGCGGCTATATGGGCAATCCGGCCCTTTTCCCGCTCTTCGACGGGACGATGACCGACGACATCCTGCTCGTGCAGATCAACCCGATCGAGCGCCGGCAGACCCCGCGCACCGCACGCGAAATCTACGACCGACTGAACGAGATCACCTTCAATGGCAATCTCCTGCGCGAATTGCGAGCCGTATCGTTCGTGAAGGGCCTGATCGACGACGGGAAATTGTCGTCGGACGAACACGAGGACGCCCACTTGCATCGGATCGACGCCAGCGGCACGCTCGGCGATTACGAGGCTTCTTCGAAACGCACCGCGGAGTGGGATTTCTTCGTACACCTTCGCGATGACGGTCGGGACGCCGCACGGTCATGGCTTGCGGAGAATTACGAGGCAATCGGCGTGCGCGGCACGCTCGATCTGCAGAGTGCTCTGCAGTGACGCGATCAATTGGGGAAGCGCCAGACCGTCGACCGCGTGACATCCGAACCTTCCCCTAAAGGGGTGCGTTTGTGATGCCCGGCGAGAACGACGACGCTAGTCGCTCCCCAACATCAGAACCGACGTCGCAGCCAACTCCTGCCCGCCGACCCGCGTCGGCGTGGGCGCCGCTGCGTTTCTTCCCGGTTTTCCGGATGTTGTGGATCGCGCAGTTCGCCTCCAATGTGGGCACCTGGATGCAGACCGTCGGCGCGCAGTGGCTGCTGATTGACCAATCGCCATTGCTGGTGTCATTGGTGCAGACCGCGTCGAGTCTGCCGATCGTGCTGCTGGCCTTGCCTGCCGGTGCCTGGGCGGATCTGGTGGATCGGCGACGGCTGCTGCTGGGCGCTCAGCTGGCAATGTTCTTGGCCGCGTCGGCGTTGGCCGCGATCACGTTCGTCGGTTCCGCTTCTCCTGCACTGGTCTTGGGACTGACCTTTGCCCTGGGTTGCGGTAACGCGGTGGCCAGCCCGGCGTGGCAGGCGATACAGCCCGACCTCGTCGATCGCGAGCTTCTTCCGCAGGCGGCGGCGTTGAACGGACTGAACATGAATGTCGCCCGCGCTGTAGGCCCGGCGGTCGGCGGTTTCGTCGTGGCCGCCGTCGGCGCCGGTTGGGTTTTCGCTCTCAACGCGGTGTCGTTTGTGGCGATTGCAGCGACGGTGGCGAGTTGGCGGGCGCCGGAGCGGGCCGACGTGGGCCCGCGTGAGGGGCTGGTCGAGGCGCTGCGGGCGGGCGGGCGGTATGTCCGGCATGCGCTGATTGTGCGACGGCTGCTGTACCGGGCGATCCTGTTCATCCCGGCTGCCAGCGCGGTCTGGGCGCTGCTGCCGGTGGTGGCAGCCGTGCACCTGCACCTCAGCTCCGCCGGGTACGGGTTGCTGCTCGGCATGGTCGGCATCGGCGCCGTGGCGGGAGCACTGGTCATTCCACGGCTGCGAGCCAGGGTCGGCTCGGCACGGTTGGTCACCGTGGCGATGTTCGTCACCGCGATGGCTGTCGCCGTGGTGGCTGCGGTCAGCAACGCGGTGCTGGTGGGCATCGCCCTGCTGCCGATCGGGGGTGCCTGGATTGCCGTGATGTCCAGCTTGAACTCGGGGCTGCAGCTGGCCTTGCCGAACTGGGTGAGAGCCCGCGGCCTGGCGTACTACCTAGTCGTGTTCCAGGGTGCCCAGGCGCTCGGAGCGCTGATCTGGGGAGTGGTCGCCGACCGCACGTCGGTGACCACTGCCCTGCTCGTCGCCGCCGTGGCACTGGTCACCGGCGCCCTGGTCGGGCTGCGCAGTCCCCTGCCCGACACCGCCACGCTGGACCGGACGCCGTCGGCGCACTGGCCGGCTCCGCAGTTGACGTTTACCCCTGATGCCGACGACGGACCGATCCTGGTCACCGTGACCTATCGGGTCCACGAGGACAACGCGGTCGCGTTCACCGAAGCCATGCGTCACGTCGGCCGCTCCCGCCGACGCACCGGAGCCCTTCGCTGGGAACTGTTCCGAGACGGTGGCGAACCCACCCGCTTCGTCGAGTCGTACCTCGTCGGCACCTGGGCAGAGCATGTACGACAGCGCGAGAACCGGTTGACCGGCGCTGATCGCCGATTCGAAGAGCAGGCCCGCGGCCACACACTCGGGGAAGCGGAGGTGGCCTATCTCTTCCCACCGCCGGCGAACGAGTCGACCAAACGGTAGGCACGGTGTAGGGCTCGGGCTTCTATTGGCGCGGTGAATTATGCAGGGCGCCAAGGCAAGACGCGGCCATTTCTGGGAGGCGCGTTATACACGGCCCGGCACGCCTCCAATATCTTGTCGGCGAACAGCCTCGGTGTCGCGACGAACACGCCGTGATCGCCCTCCACGTTGATCACGGTGGCATGCGGTATCGCATGGGCGAGTTTCATCTGCCGACTGGTCGGCACGACGGAGTCCCTCGTCGTGACCAGGACTGCCACCGGGACGTCGACATCGCCGATCCAGTTGTGCGAGGTGAACTTTCCAACGGATGTGACAGCTGCCGCCACCGTCGCCATGCTGGTCAGACTCATCTCGGCGTGAACGTGCGCACGGGCCTCCGCGTCGAGGTCGATCAGATAGCCGAGGCCTAAGGCGTCGGCCCGAAGTACGTGCAGAAAGGGATTAATCTGGGCCGCGACGGCGAAGACCGGTGAAAGTGATGAGACCATGCGCTCACCGGTGGAACCGAGGAAGTTGCGGGACGCTGCACCGAGCACGAGCCCACTGACCCTGTCCGGATGACTTCGCCACACCTGTTGTGCGACAAGGCTTCCCATCGAGTAGCCGCACGCAATGAACCTATCGATGCCAAGGGAATCTGCCAACGCGACGATGTGATCCGCACACGCGTCGATTGTGAATTTCGGCCACGGGCGAATGTCACGGCCATGGCCCGGCAGATCGGGCGCGACGACCCGGAACTGCCGACACAGGTCGGGATATGTTGCCCGCCAGTTGAGATCGGCCGTCATGCCAACCCCGTGTAGCAGCATGACCGACTGGCCGGCCGACGACGGGATGCTGTCTCGGTACGCCATCGCCGGGCCTTGCGGCAACGCGAATGTGACGCGCGGCCCCATGAGGGTCGACGGGGCGCCACGTGCCATTCCTACGCCTATCATCTCGTCATCTCGATCCCGCAGTGAGAAGGCTAGCCGCTGGCCGGCCTAGATCGGGCGTCGACGCCCGGAAAGTCGTGAGTTGAAATCCGAGTTCGGGTTGTCGACGGTCGCCTGCTCGCTCAAGGCAGGCATTGCTCACGGCACCCGTCGACATCGCAAACCCTTCATTGCGCCGCCTAGCCTACTTCCACCAACAGGTGGAGGCGAGGCGAGGTAAAGCCGTTTGCTACCCAGTGGGAAGGAGCCTCATCGGGTTGCTACACATGGCGATGTGTGAGCGATTGTCCGCGTGGATCCGTAGTTTCTCGGTCAGTATTGGAGTTGCGCGACGGCGCGCAGCTCATCGGGAGTCGTCGTACCGAAACCGAAGAATTCCAGGTATGCGGGGATCTGTTCGAACAGCATGTCGGTTCCGACCTGAGTCTGACAGCCCCGCTCCCGCGCCGCCCGTAGGAAGGGAGTCACTTCGGCCTTCATCACGACTTCGCCGACGAACGTGGTCGGCGCGACCCGACTCATGTCGATCGGCAGGGGATCGCCTTCGTTCATGCCGAGGGGCGTGGCGTTGACGACGATGTCGTAACCGGTGGGGTCCGAAGACCCGGTGCTCACCGCCAGTTCGGGGTAGTGCATGGCCAGTCGACTCGCGAGCGATTTGGCCGCCTCGTCCACGGCATCATCCAGACCCATCTCCGATACCCCTGCGGCAGCCAGCGACGCCGCGATCGCTGACCCGACCCCACCGGAACCGATGACCAGTGCGCTTGCGTGGGTCAGTTCGTGTCCCTTGCGGCGTACGCCCCGCACGAACCCTTCGCCGTCGAACATGTCGGCGACGAGCGTTCCGTCCTCCCGTTTCAAGAGAGCGTTGGCCGCACCGGCAATTCGCGCCGTCGGGCTCACTTCGTCGGCGAGCTCGATGGTGGTCTTCTTGTGCGGCATCGTCACCAACGCACCACGGATGTTGGTGACGCAGAACAACTCCCGAAGGAAGCTCGGATAGTTCTCGACCGTGATGCCCATTGGCATCACGACTGCGTCGATGCCGGCCTTCTCGAACCATGGGTTGTAGATCATCGGTGCCTTGAAACTCTCGGTCGGGTAACCGAGATGGGCGATCAAGGTGGTGCGGCCGCTTATCACGATGGTCCTCCGACCGGTTCTCCCTGGGCTTCGGCAGTCTCCGGAGTGCGCGCGTGCTCAGATACGCACTGTTCCAAACGGTAATGGCTCACTCGCGACCTCCGTGGGCACTGGGCAACATGACCAGAGTCGCGCGTCCGAGGCCACAGCAGAAGCTGCGGGCCAGGTCTTCCCACTCGCCGGAACGACGGGCGCCTTCCGCTCGACGGGACGTCTCGCAGCGGAGGGATGCATGCGAGCGTTTGAATCGTCGCGCCCACGGAGCTCACTGAGGAGATCCCGCGTCGGCATCTTCGCCACGCACCTGCAGCGTGACCGGCCTGCCTTCAACGCGGTGTGGAAGCAGACCTTTGGTGATCACCGGCCCGCCAGGTCGGCCGTGGAGGTCGCCGCGTTCGGGAGACCGGCGGAACGTTCGCGCTTCATGGTCGAGGTGTCTACACGAATTCGTGCATAGTCGGCCGTGAAGGCCATTAGCCAGCGGTCGCGAGCATTCACAACGAGGCATGTTCACGCCGCCGCCGCGGTCGGCATGGAGTACCTGTGCCGCTCAGCGGAAATGGTTCCCTGTGTCGTTGACCACGCAGGCTTGCGCGGGTCAACTACGAATACCGCCGCCAACGGAGCGCGCTCGGTACCGTGACGAGGAGAATCAGCAATGGCAGATCAGATCCTTGAGCCGGCGGGTCCGAATGAACCAACGGAGTTCGCCAAGACGCCGAAGAAGGCCGCCATGAGCGGTTGGATCGGCAGTGCTCTGGAGTACTACGACTTCTTCATCTACGCACAGGCCGCGGCGTTGGTGTTCCCGACGCTGTTCTTCCCCGCGGACAACCCACAAGTCGGCATCGTCGCGTCGTTCGCCACGTTTGGCGTCGGGTACGCCGCGCGACCACTCGGCGCCTTCATTCTCGGACACTGGGGCGACAAGCACGGCCGAAAGACCGTCCTGATCCTCTGCATGATGCTGATCGGGCTCTCCACGTTCTGCGTCGGGTTGCTGCCGTCGTACGCGTCGATCGGGATCTGGGCGCCGATTCTGTTGGTCGCCCTCCGCTTGATCCAGGGCTTCGCGGTCGGTGGCGAGATCGCAGGCGCCGGTTCGATGATCATGGAGCACGCACCATTCGGTCGGCGCGGCTACTTCAGCAGCTTCACCCTTCAGGGTGTCCAGGCCGGGCAGATCCTCGCTGCTGCGGTCTTCCTACCGCTGTCCGTGATATTGCCGAAAGACGCCTTCGAGAGCTGGGGTTGGCGGATCCCGTTCCTGCTCAGCGCGGTCGTGGTCCTGGCGGGCATCATCATCCGACGGCGCGTCGACGAGACGCCGGCGTTCAAGGAGGAGGAAGTCCACGGCGAGGTGCCCAAGGCGCCGATCGTCATGGCGGTCAAGGAGAACGGCGTCGACATGCTCCGGGTCATCTGCATGGCACTGATGAATGTCGTTCCGACCACGGTGACCGTCTTCGGCGCGACCTTCGCGACCAGTGCCGGCTACGGCGTCGGCTTGACGGCGGCCAACTACCTCTGGATCTCGGTGGCAGGCAACGTCGTTGCGGTGATCCTCATCCCCTTCGTCGGCAACCTCTCCGACCGGATCGGCCGCCGCCCGGTGATCATCGCCGGTTGTCTCGGCTCCGGAATCCTGGGCTTCCCGTATCTCTACTTCGTCTCCCAGGGCAATCTGGTGATGGCGTTCGTCTTCGCCATCCTGATGTGGGGGATTGTCTACCAGGGCTACAACGCCGTCTTCCCGTCCTTCTACCCGGAACTCTTCCCCACCAAGACGCGGGTGACCGGGTTCGCGATGTCGCAGAACATCGGCACATTGATCACCGCGTTCCTGCCCCTGATCTACGCGGTGCTCGCGCCCACCGCGCCGAAAGAGTGTGTGGAGAGCAAGAAGTTCGTGCCGGACAAGATCCTGCCGTCGGGCGAGACCTGCCGGGCGGCGGCCGACGCCGCCGAAGGTCGCGTCATCATGGTGGTTGGCGGCTTCACACTGGCGTTCGCAGTCATCGCGGTGCTCGCGGCGTTGAGCGCGCGCGAGACGTCCAGGATTCACATGAACGATCTGGGCAAGAAGGACGCCGTGCCCGTTCCCAAGGACGAGTACGAGCGGTTGCGGACCGAGGCAAAGGCGCTCGTGTCGAAGTAGTGCCGCTGCGGTTCAGTAGTCGCCATTGCCTACAGGAGTTTCCATGACGTCCGTCACCGTGATGAACGGTCCGAATCTGAACCTGCTCGGCACCCGTAAACCGGAGGTGTACGGGTCTACGACACTCGCCGACGTCGAGCGGATGTGCCGAGAGGATGCCGGAAAGCTCGGCCTGGACTTGGTGTTCCTGCAGTCGAACCATGAAGGGCAGCTGGTGGATTGGATCCACGAGACCGGTGCGGACGTCAAGGCGGGCGACTCGATCGGCACTGTGTACAACCCTGGTGCGCACACCCACTACTCGTATGCGATTGCCGACGCGATCGAGGCGGCCACTCTGCCGGTGATCGAGCTGCACATATCCAATGTTCATGCGCGAGAGGAATTTCGGCATCATTCGGTGATCTCACCGCTCGCGCGCGGAATCATCGTTGGATTCGGTGTGCTCGGCTACTCGCTGGCCATCAACGGTCTCTACGAGTTGACGCGGCCGGTCACTTAGGTCTCCTGAGCCGCGCCCGGGGCCGTTACCGGTGCGCGGCTTCGGCCAGCACCTGACGCAGCGGCCTAGGCACGATGCCGTTCTCGGCGTCGAGCCTGCGAGCCTTCCGCCGGGTGATGACAACGCCCACGATGGCCAACGCCCACACCGGATACATGACCAGCCATGCCACCCTGAATGCCTCCGGCGTGAATCCACCGGCAACCGTCATCACCGCGCCCATGGCCGCCAGTACGAACAGGGTGGCCAGGAACCCGCCGAGGTTTGCGATGGACTGTGCGACGCCGATGTTCAGGCGGGGGTTCGCGGTCCGGGCAATGTCCAGACCCACCACTGAACCGGGGCCGCCCGCGGCCAAGGTGACGACGAGCACGACAAGCAGCCACAGCGGAGCAGGTCCGGGCAACGCCAGGATGAGTGTCCACACCGCGATGTCGGCCGCCACGATGCCGAGGATCAACCATGATCGATGCAGGGGATGGCGGGACGTCAGCACGCCGATCACGGGCCCGATGGCCACCGTGCTCAGGACGAAGGCCATGATGAGCAAGCTGGCCGTCGACTCCGAAAGATGCTGCCCGGAAATGAGATACGGCAGACCCCACAGTAGTGCGAACACCATCATCGGAAACTGTGTGGCCATGTGGCCGAAGAACCCCAGGCGGGTCCCCGGCCGTGACCACACCTGCTTGAGCGCATCGCCGATGTCGCGGACCGACGCGATGGGAGTCGGCACCCAGCTTCCCGGCGGCCCATTGCGCACGACCGCGAATGCCAGCACTCCCATCAGCGCGCTGGCGGCGCCGACGCTGGTGAATGCGGTCGACCACCCGCTGTGGCGCAGCAGTGCGACGAACGGGACTGCGGACAGAATCTGACCGAGTTGACCGACGATCGTCGTCAGCTGAGTCATCACGGGCACCCGTCGCGGGGGGAACCACCGTGGAATCAGCGCCAGCGTCGCCGCGAAGACGATCGCATCGCCGGTACCGACGAGAACGCGGGCCGCAGCGGCGACGGGCATGGATGTCGCATGCGCCAACAGGATCTGTCCGCATGCCAACAGGACTCCATTGGCGACCAGCATCGCCCGAGGCCCGTAGCGATCCACGAGCAGTCCGGCCGGGATCTGCGCTACCGAGAACACGCCCACCTGAATGAACACGAATGCGGCCAGGGTGCCCGGGCTGAGCCCGAAACGGTCGGCGGCGTCGAGGCCTGCAGCGGCGAGGGTGGTGCGCTGCATGACCGTCAGGATGTAGGCGGCCACGCCTACAGTCCAGACCAGCCATGCCATGCGGGTCCGCGCCGGCAATGCGGCGGGGATGGATGTCACGGCGACGCTCGCTCTCTAGTGTGTGGCAACTATGGCAAAATATTGCCATAGTTGCCGTAGCATGGCAACAATTGACGCAGGGAGCAACGGACGGGGGCGCGATGAACAGTCCTGATGCTGGGAGCGGTGCTCGGGCGGTGACCCTGCAGGATGTGGCGAGGGAAGCCGACGTCGCAATTTCCACCGTGTCACGTGCACTGTCGAATCCCGATCGCGTCAGCAGACCGATGCGCGAGCGGATCCAGGAAGTCGCGAAGCGGCTCGGGTACACGTCGGGCCGGGCGCCGGTTCGTGACTCCCTGCTAGCCGTCATGGTGAGCGGCGTCGCCAATCCGTACAACGCCGCCCTGATCCGCGGAGTGGAGTCCCAGGCCCGCGCGGCGGGCTCGTCGTTGATCGTGGGCGACATCGCCGATGGACCGGAGGTCGAGTTGGCTCACGTCGAGCGGCTGCGCGATCGAGGCGTCGACGGAATCGTCCTGGCCTCCAGCCTCCTGCCCGAGGCGGAACTACGTTCGGCGGTGGGCGGGGCCGACGTCGTGTTGTTCAACCGGGAGGTGGCCGGATTCGCGAGCGTCATCACGGATTCGCTCGACGGTAGTCGCCAGATAATCGAGCATCTGGTGGCGCTGGGCCATCGTTCGATCGCCTATCTGTCTGGGCCGCCCGCGTCGTGGACCGACAAGCAACGGTGGAGCGGCCTATCCGACAACGCAGCGCGGCTCGGCGTGGACATCGTCCGTCTCGGTCCCTTTCTGCCGACGCTCGACCAAGGCACCGCGGCCGCCGACGTGGGACTCGGCAGTGGGGCGACTGCGCTGGTCGCGTTCAACGACTTGCTCGCGATAGGAATTCTGGAGCGGCTGCGGCGACGCAAGATGCACGTGCCCGGTGCGATCAGCGTTGTCGGCCACGACGACATCTTCGGAGCCGACTTCTGCCAGCCGTCATTGACGACCGTGCACACCGACGCAGAGCACGCAGGCCGAACGCTCGTCGACCTGGTCCTGGGTCGGATTCTCAGCCGACCGAACGCCCCGATCGTGATTCCCGCCCAACTCGTCGTTCGGGAATCCACGGGACCTGTGGAGTCGCGCTAGGGTCGGGGCGGCTTTGCGGTAGCGGACGTGGTCACCAGTCGCACTCGGCACCGGAAGCCACCCGGAACGGACGTGGCGAACTGTTCCGCTTGGGCCAATCAGAGTGATGCAGCGCACAATCGATCGTCAAGGTGATCGAAACAACGGCAATAGAATTCGCGACCTACTGGTTGGTAGTGCTTGAGTGTAGCCAGTTTGCTATCCACTATCGGAAGGGTCCGATGACAACCAACGTCTTGGCCGTACTGGCGGCGATCACCGTAGTGGTAGGCCTTAGTGGGGCGCTCTATGCGTGGTTCGCGGTGATCCTGCGCCACTTCCACGGCGTGACCGCCAAGGACGTCTTGACGAGGTGGGATGCCCATCTCGACGAGATGTCGGAGCATGACCGCGAACACATGCGCACACACCCGCCCGTGTGGGTTTTGGAAGCGATTGTGGCGCTGCCCTCTGCGCGACCGGCGGCGTTACGAATTAGCTAGCGCGTGATCGCCCAGCGAATCTGACTCGCGTCCACGCCTGCGCTCGACTCCAAAGCTCTTCTTGTTGCAGCGCTTTCGTCGGCGCAGCTGTGTGCGAGCGCGGTCCCACTGAACGGGATGGGGCGACCTAGGCCTTGCGCACATCTGCAGCGCGCGGCGAGTCTTCGAGGATGCGCCTGCATCGGGCGAGCATTGCCGAGGCGTAGCTGTGATGGCCGGGGCTCCATCGAGGTAGCTGGCGTCTGAAGAATAGGGAGGGCGCGAACATGTTCCAATCAATCGCACTGGTGGCCACTGATGCCCCCGAACGCTATGCAAAGCAACTCCTCGCCCATCTCGGCCGCAAGAACACCGTGGAGGCCCTTCAGGGCGAGTCCGGCGGCGGCCGGCTGTTGTTCGCCTACGGCACCGGGACCATCCGGCCGCTGAACAACCGGCTGGTGCTCGAAGCCGAAGCGGCGGACGCCGACTCGCTGGCCCATGTCGAGGACGTGTTGGCCCGCCACCTCGAGCGCTTCGGGGCCCGACGCGAGCTCGTGGTGACGTGGGAGCGTGGCAGCGCAGACGGGGCCGACGGCTGACTTCCACTGACAATCAGTCGGTGTCGCGCACCAACGAGTCTCGTAACGAAGTCAGTTCGGCCGCGCAATGAAGCGGCAGCTGGCCGAGGTCGTGCGTTGTCGAACCGTGTCGGACCACAGTCGCCAATTCGCCGAGCGTCGTGGTGAATTGGTCAGCGCCATCTGGCCCGAACAACGATCGACGTATATCACCTGCTGCCTCGGAACTGGCGTCGCGGTCCATCGACCAGCAGCACCGAAGCGTCCTGTACGCGAGCTGTTCGGTGGCCACTACGGCGGGCCACATCCGTTCCGCGGAACGACGCTCGCGCGGCGTGCCGTCTATGCCGGCTTCGTAGGCGGCCAACATGGCGATGGCTCGGATCTGGAGATCGCGGCGGGCGGCCCTGGCGGACTCCGTGGACACTGCACCGATCGCGAGGTGGTGCGACGTTGCAGCTACGGCGTCGAGCACGCGGGCGAGCGCCTCCGGGACGTGCCGGGGCTTCTGACGGCGCCCGACCACCAGGTAGACCACGAGCGCCAGCACGCAACCGATCACTGTGTCCATTCCGCGGGCGAACAGCAGACCGCCGACATCGTGGACCGGATGGCCACCGGAGGCGATGGTCAATGCGAGCGGCGTGATGAACACGGCTGCGAGTGCGTAGTTGCGCACGATCAACATCTCGACTGTGAACTGCAACGTCGCGATGATCAGCACCAGCCACAGGCCATCAGGGTGAAGTGTAAGAACCGCACCCGCCAGCACTAACCCGACCCATGTACCCACCATCCGTTCGAAGCCGCGTTGCAGCGTGCGGATCCAGTCAAAGCCTTGGTGTAGAACCAGCACGGCGGACGACATCGCCCAGTAAGCGTGCTCGATGCCCAGTGCCGAAGCGACGAATCCCGAAATACCCACGGCGATACCGGCTCGGGTGACTACGTACAGGGACGGCGATCCAGGGGTGAGTGCGTCACGGATCAGCTCCCACGGGCGGGGGCGGCCCAGTGGCATTTCATCGACGTCGGCTGTCGCGTCGAAGGTCGCCGGGCGACCAGCCAGGAAGACGAGTCGGTGTGCACGCAGTGCGGCCGCCGCAGGCAGTGGTTTCCGTTCCGCCGCCGCGCTCATCGCCCGGGCGAAAAGGAGATGCAGTTCGTGGTTGTTGATCCGCAGCTGTCGCAGCGTGCTGTTCGGTCGCGGATTGACGGGCTGGAACGTGACCAACACGTTCCACGATTGATGTAACGCCGCCGCCGCCTTGCGCCGGCTGGAGTCCTCCTCGGCGGAACCGATTGCGTCGAGATAGTGGGCAACCCCCGCCGCGGCGGCACCCACCGCGGACTTCTCCGGCCCGCGGAAGTTGGTCAACGCGCCGGTCATGTGCACGAGCCAGGCGAATGCGCCACCCGCCGCCACCAGAGCTCCGATGTGCCAGGTGCTCAGGTGCTCCGCCGAGACGCCGATGCCTGCAGCGCAGGCGAGCACGAACATGTACGCACCCGGTGGTCCCACCGATAGCGCATTACAGACAAGGACCGCCGCCATGGCGATCACGGAAACGGTGAGTACGCCGACCCAGGGCACCGCTGCGGCCCAGTTCCCAAGTGCGACAGCAACACTGAAACATATCGCAATCACGCCGAGGTGGACTGCGCGATTCAGGTAGGGACGGCCACTGCCGTACAGCGAGGTGAACGCGCCTATCGTTGCCATCAAGCCGGCCGCGATATCGCCTGCGGCCCAGCCGATCAGAACGGGTACCGCTACACAGAATCCAGCCCGCAGCGCGAACGGCCACCGATCTTGCACGTCGTTCACCACGAAGAGTCGGCGCACAGGGTTGCGAGTCCGACTCGGCGGCGTAGCTCCAGCTCGTTTCGCCGAATCGTCAGGCACTTCGGACGATGTCATCCGAGGGCGATCTGACCGCTCCGCTTAATGGTCGGCGTCATCGGTCGAATACCACTCGTAGACTCCGTCACTGCGCGTTCGTCGCTCGATCAGTCCCTGCCACCGCAGATAGGCGAGATGTGCCAATGTTTCAGCCATTGCCAAGTTCCGCTGAAACTGAAGGAACGCCTTGGCGACCTGTACTTCCGCGATCTCGAGAACGGTGCAGGGATGGTTGCGGATCATGGCGTGGATGGCGTCGAGTCGGCGTTGTTTGTTCCGGGTAATCGCGTCGACACGCCGCCGGCCGTCCGCGAACGCCCGGCCGTGTCCGGGCATCACCAGCGTCGGGTCGCGCTCCGCGACCAACTTGAGGGATGCGAGATAACTGCGCAGCGGGTCCCTGTCGAATCCGCGCTCGAACGTCACCGGGGGGGTGACAGCGGGGAGGAGGTGATCGCCGGAGAAGAGCAGCCCGTCTGCCTCCGACCACAGGCAGATGTGGCCCAGTGAATGGCCGGGAGTGTGCAGGACTTCCCACTGTCGGTTGCCGATGGCGACGACCTCGCCGCCCTGCAGGCGGGTGGATGCCTCTACGACGGAGTGCAGATACGGCATCCAATTGGCGAGTGTGTCGGCGAAGGCGGGCAGGTCCTCGCGCGGTACGCCGTGGTCGCTGTAGGTATCGCGCTTTCGGGCCTGCGCGGTGTCGGGGTGCCGGTACTTTTCGCAGTCCAGGTCCGTCATGGCGTGCATGAGCAGCTCGGCACCGGTTAGTTCCATCAGCCTGCCGGCCATGCCGTAGTGGTCGATGTGGGCGTGTGTGACGAAGATCCGCGCGATGTCGTCGAGCACGTAGCCTCGCACATTCAGGGCATGACGCAGCGTGGTCAAGCCGTCGTCCGGCTCGCCGGGGTGCCACATGCCGCAGTCCACCAACGTGACCGAGTCGCCGTCTTCGACGAGGTAGACGTTGACGCTCTCGATGTGGTTGATGCCGATGGGCATCGTGGCCAGTCCGATGCCGTCGGGCTGTGTCTGGCTACGGAGTTCGTGCGAGGGGGTCACGAGCTACCGCTCACTCGTGCATCCGTTCGAGAAGTGTGAACCACACGGTCAGCTCGACGTCGTAAACCAGCCCTGTGTCGGTGAGCTCGCCGCTGATCTTGGTCACCTCGAATTTGGTGATCCCCTCGAGCGTGGTGCTCGCCCGGTCCATCGCCTCCTGTACCGACGCCTCGATCGTCGGGCCTGATGCGGCGATGTTGATCGACTTTCGCACCATCATCGGATCCTCCTACGGGGGTGACAACCGAGTCGTCTACGCGGTCCATGGTGTATTGCCGTCGCCACGGATGACGGTTGCTTTCCGCTGATCGGAACGAGGGTCGCGGGCGCTTGGGCGCGGTGCTGCGTTGTCGATTGACGGTGACTGGACGACCAGGTGACTGACTCGGCTGCCGGCGAGCTTCGGTTTAGCCGTCGCTAGAGTTCGCAGCGGTCGATGAGGCTGTTCAATTCCGTCACGATCCGGTCCGGAAACTGAAGCGGCACAAAGTGTGTGGCTGCCAATTCGACGTACTGACTGTGTGGTGTCTGCGCGCTGGCGGCGCGCATTCGTTCGGCCGAGGTGATCGCATCCCACGTGCCCGCCAGATAGGTGACGGGCATGTCGATCTCGGCGAGGTCCATGGCGGGATGGTCGCCGACCGCGCGCGCCAGACGCGAATACCAGGGCCAGTCGTGGCCGGCGAAGGATTTCAGTACGCGAAGCAGAGTGTGCGCGTGAACGAGGTCGAGACCGAGAGTGCTCAAGCCGCGCGTGTCGAACCGCCCATCGGATGAAGCAGGCAATCCGTCTCCCAGACGGTTGAGAACTGGACCGAGGTACCGCATCAGGTGGGATCCCACGCGACCGGCGCGCGGACGAAGCACCCGTGGCAGGGGGTGCAGCAGGGCTTCGAACGTCGCACCGGGGACACCGGCGACGGCTAGCACTCCGGCTATCCGCCGCTGGTCGCGCAAGGCCGCCTCGAATGCGATGTTGACGCCGACCGACCAGCCGATGACGACTGCCCGGTCGACACCATAGAAATCCATGACCGCGAGGAAATCGTCGGTATGATCCGCGACGGTTATTCGCGATTCGTCCGCGGGGCGCGCCGATCCGCCTAGACCACGATGGTCCCAGGTGAACACCCGGTAGTTCTCGGTTCGCTCGTTGATGGCGGGCCACGCGTCGTGCGGCGTGCCGAGTCCGTTGGAAATGGCGACGGGAATGCCATGGCCCTCATTGCTCCACGACCGCAAGGACGTCCCATCGGCTGATGTGACTGTGTGGTAGCTCAACGCCCGCCCTGCCTGCCGGTGGTCTCGTGTCTTGTCGATCGTAGGGCGGCTGGGAGTGGTGGAACCGAGCCGTGACCGCAATCCCGCTGGTCGGGACGACTCGGAAGGCGACGGCTCCGGCGGGCAGGCTCGTGTAAGACAGTGCTGGGCGTAGCTTTCCGAGCAGTGGAATTTTTCGCCGCTCGCTGTGCGCAGCGCCCATGATGGGCCAATGACCGAGACGCCGTGGGACGTAGCCAGGCGCGCCGCCGATGAGCTGGCTCCTGAATCTGGGTTTGTGTCCAGTCCCGACGACGTAGCGCAGCTCGGGGACGCCCTGCTCAGAGTTGTCCGCCAGGCTGCGGGTGACCCGTTACACGTGGCCAATGTGGGGCTGCATCTGGCGGTCGCACTGGCTCAAGTGCCCCCCAAGACACTGACCCAATGGCTCAGCGGCGGTGACACCGTGCCGCCCGGACTGGATCCGAAGGACCGGCGGTTCAGTGACCCGGCGTGGAACGGCAACCCGTTCTTCGTCGCATTGCGGCTGGCCCACGCGGCGGCCAGCCGGTCCGTGCTGGAGCTCATCGATCCGCCTGGCGCCGACCCGCTGACGGCGAAGAAGGCGCACATGCTCGCGAGCCTCACGCTCGACGCGCTGGCTCCGACGAACTTCCTGGCGACCAATCCTGCAGCGCTCAAACGAGCCTTCGAGACCGGCGGACGCAGTCTGCTCAATGGCGCTCGCAATTTTCTCGACGACCTGCGCAACAACGGGGGCCGCCCGCGACAGGTCGACACCACGCCGTTCGTCTTCGGCGAGAACACCGCAGCGACACCGGGCAAGGTCGTCTACCGCAACGATCTGATCGAGTTGATCCAGTACGAACCGCAGACTCCGCAGGTGCACGCCGCACCCCTGCTGTGCAGTCCGCCCTGGATCAACAAGTACTACATCATGGATCTGGCCCCGAAGCGCAGTTTCATCGAATGGGCTGTGCAGCACAACCGGACCGTCTTCGCCATCAGCTATAAAAACGCCACGGCCGAGATGTCGGGCGTCAAGTTGGACGACTATCTGCTCAACGGCCCGAAGGAGGCGCTGGACGTCATCTCCGACATCACCGGTGCCGACACGGTCGACATCGTGGGCTTGTGCCTGGGCGGGGCGCTCACCGCGATCACCGCGGCCTATCTCGTGGCGTCCGGCGACGAACGGGTGGGCAACCTGACCCTGCTCAACACGATGCTCGACTATTCCGATCCCGGCGAGCTGAAGCTTTTCACTGACGCCAAAGCGGTAGAACGCTTGGAGCAGAAGATGTCTAAGACCGGCTACCTCGACGGCGTCTCGATGGCGGGTACCTTCGACATGCTTCGGGCCAACGATCTGGTCTTCAACTACGTGGTATCGAACTGGTTGCTCGGACAGAGTCCGCCGGCCTTCGACATCCTGGCCTGGAACGCCGACAGCACCCGGATGCCGGCGGCGATGCACGGCTTCTATCTCCGGAAGTTCTATGTGGAGAACAGTGTGATCACCGGGGATCTCGAACTGGCGGGACGTCGCATCGCACTCGGCGACATCAAACACAACGTCTACGTGGTCAGCGCCGAGAACGACCACATCGTGCCGTGGCGGTCGGGCTACGCGACAACGCAATTGGTCGGAGGTCCGGCGCGATTCGTGCTGAGCAGCGGCGGCCACATCGCCGGGATCGTGAACCCGCCGGGTCCGAAGAACTGGTACCTGACGTCCGACGACGTACCTGCCGACCCCGACGACTGGCGGCGCGGCACCACCCGCAATCAGGGTTCGTGGTGGGAAGACTGGGCGGCATGGTCGGCGGCGAACGCGGGCGACCTTGTCGATCCGCCGCCGATGGGCAGCGATGCGCACCCGGCGCTGTGCGACGCACCGGGAACCTACATCAGCACCTGAGGTGATTTCGCTCAATGGAAGCCCTGTTGTGGCGTCCACCGCGACCCACGATGCTCGAGGTGTGATAGCTGAATCCACGATCGTGGAACTCGCGGACGAATTATGGATGGCGGATCGCAAGGCGGCGCCGATCCAGCCCCTGACGGCCCGGTATCCAGACTTGGTCATCGAGGACGCGTACGCAATCCAGTCCCACAACATCGACCGGCGCGTCAACGCGGGCGCCCACGTGATCGGGCGCAAGGTCGGCTTGACCTCCAAGCCGATGCAGCAACTACTGGGGGTCGACGAGCCCGACTACGGGGTGCTGCTCGATGACATGGTGGTGGAAGACGGCGACATCATCGCGCTGTCATCGCTGGTGCAACCGCGCGTTGAGGCCGAGATGGCGTTCCTCATGGAGCGGGATCTCACCGGTCCGGGCGTCACCACTGCAAAGGCGCTCGCCGCCATCGCCGGGGTATTGCCCTCCATCGAAGTGGTGGACAGCCGGGTCGCGGACTGGAAGATCAAGCTCGTCGACACCGTGGCCGACAACGCGTCCTCAGGGCTGTTCGTCATGGGAGGAAGCTTGCGCAAGGTGACCGAACTGGACCTGCCCCTGCTCGGTGTGGTGGTCAGCCGCAACGGAGAGGTCATCGACACCGGCGCGGGGGCGGCGGCGCTGGGCAATCCCGCACGCTGTGTCGCCTGGCTGGCAAACAAATTGGCAACGTTCGGTGCCAGCTTGCGCGCCGGCGACATCGTCCTGCCGGGTGCTGTGCACAAGATGGTGGACGTGCAACCCGGAGACGCGTTCCGGGCAGACTTCGCCGGAATCGGATCGGTCACCGCACGATTCTCAGCGGGCTAACGCATTTCATCGAGCGGAAAGGCTGCGCCACGACCTTTTGTCGCGGGTGTCGGGTAATGCAAGCTTGTCTAACCCGTCAACGTCGGTGGAGGTATTGCGTGTGAGCCTTTATGAATTGCAGAGGTGCCTCTTCGACTATCTGCGCGCCATGGAGAACGCGACCGAGGGGTCTCCGCGTCCGACGCTCTCGGTCGAGGGCTTCGACTTGACCGACGCCGAGCGCGACGCACTGGTGGAGGGCGACATCGCCGCGATATACGCGGCAGGCACCCATCCGGTGATCGTCAATGGTTACTGCCGGGCAATGGGTTACAAGCGCGCCGACTACCGGCCGCTGCTCGATTCGGTCAAGCCAAACATCGAAGGGAAGGCTCGATGGCAGAAATCGTGATGGCCTACTCGGCCTCCCATGCACCCATGATGGCCGCGGACCGGGAGTCGGCTCCCCGGGAGCAGGCCGACAGCTTCTTCGGAGCGCTGCGGCAGGTCCGCGATCGCGCGACGAATGCCGAGGTCGAGGCGGTCGTGATGGTCTCCGGTGAACACTTCACCAACTTCTTCCTGGACAACCTCCCCCAGATCGCCATCGGACTGGGCGAGGGGCATCAAGGGCCCCTGGAAAAGTGGCTGAAGATTCCCAAGGTGATTGTCCCCGGCGAGCCAGGCCTGGCGAGCCACATCATGGATCAGACGGTCGCCGCCGGTTTCCAGCCCGCGCTGTCTTACAAGATGAAGGCCGACCACGGCTTCATGACGGTCTACTACGAGCTCGACCCCATGATGCGACTTCCGATGGTCCCGATCGTGTTGAACTGCACGACAGTGCCTTTGATGACCTTGCGGCAATGCTATGAGTTCGGCAAGGCACTCGGTGACGCCATCCGCAGCTATCCGGGTCTACAGCGGGTGGCGTTGTGCGCAGCGGGTGGACTGTCGCACTTCATCGGTGAGCCCCGGGTCGGCGACATCGACGAGGAGTTCGACCGGTGGTTCGTCAGCCAACTCGAGAAGGCGGACTTGGGTGAGCTGCTCGATACGCCCAACGACGAACTGATGCAGGCGGGTAACGGCACCGGCGAGGTCCGAGCATGGGTGGCGGTGGCCGGCGCGATGCACGGGCACCCTGGCACCACCTTGTCGTATCAGCCGATCTACGAGTGGATCAACGGGATGGGCGTCGTCGTGTACGAGGATTCACTCCCGTCGACGGTCTAGCCCGCCCGATCGTGCGGATCAGCCGTTGACGACCGTGACGCGGATCCTTTTGGCGTCCGGTGCCCTGCACGTGGAGTCCAACGGCGACCCGCGCGGAGGCCTCGTTCTGTGCGTGCACGGCCTGTCGGCCAACTGCCGATCATTCGATCGGCTGGTGCCCGCGCTGACGGCTGCGGGCCATCACGTCGTCACCATGGATCTGCGTGGTCGTGGACACAGCGAGATAACTCCGCCCGGCACGTACGGCTGGGACAGCCATGTTCGCGATCTGCTGGAGATCGGCGATTTCTTTCGCGCCGATTCGTTCGACTTGATCGGGCATTCGATGGGCGGGTTCATCGGAATGACGCTCGCCGCGCAACATCGGCACCGCTGCCGTCGGCTCGTCCTCATCGACGCTCTCGGGGTTCCCGAATCCAGCGCGTTGGTGCCCATCGCGAAATCCGTCAGCCGGCTAGGCCGAACCTACCCTTCGGCGGCGGACGCACTGTCCTACATCCGAAGTTCGGGCAGCATCGCCGCGTGGAATGAATTCTGGGACAAGTACATCGAATGGGAGCTCGAAGCAGTCGGGGATTCGAGCGTCCGCGTTCGAACCGACTTGGCTGCGGTAAGCGAGGACAGCGTTGATGCGGGCAAGCATGACCTCTACGAACTGTGGCCGCAGATTCTGTGTCCGCTTCTGTTGATACGGGCGACGCGGCCGATGGAGCCGGGTGGGGGACTTGTGGTGTCGGCGCGCGACGCCGAGCGAGCCGCCAACGAGATCCGTGACGCCTCGGTGGTCAACCTCGAGCAGGCCGACCACTACGGCATCCTCATCGACCCAGCGACGATCGACAGCGCGGAGCGATTCCTGCGAATGTCCTTGGTCTGAACGCTATCGGTTATCAGCGCAACCGCAGGCCGCGCGGCGTTCGGGAGAACCCGGCCACGACGAGTGCGGTGGCCGCCGGCGAATCGCGGTTCTCTAGTACTGGCACACCATCGATGCGTTCGACGAGCAGTGCCGCAATCCGACGGCCAGTGACCAGGTCGGCCAGAGCAGCCGCGGCCGCGTTGTGCGTCTCGGCATTCGTGGTGAAGCCCAACAGCGACCGGCCCCCACGTTCGACGAACCACGCGAGTTGACCGCCGACCAGGACCACCAACGCGCCGGCCTTGCGGCCCGGGCGATGGGCGTTGTCCACTTCCGCGTCGCGGACGGGCCACGGCAGGGCAGCGCCGTACGGGTTGGCCGGATCGGTCGCGGCCAGGACGACGGCCATCGCGTCGGCGTGTTCACGGGCCTGCGGCTGATCGACACCGTCGGCGAACGTTCGCAGACGATCGACGGTGTTGACCGTCGCGAACTGTGCTCCGCCCAGCGATTCCACGAAGTAGCCGCGTTGGCAGCGCCCGGCCTCTTCCAGCGCCGAAAGCACCTTGTACAGCATCGCGAATCCACCCGGCATGTTCTCGGCGGCGACCGCTCCTTTGGTCAGCACGCCGTGGCGGCCCAGCAGCAGGTCCGCCTGAAAGTGTGCCCGCACCGTCGAATCCTGTTCTGCGGCAGGCAATGCCGACCACCGTCCGGTCACTGACGGATCCGCACTGCGGTGCTGCGGGTGGGCGACGCTGTAGCGACTCATGCGTGGGGCTCGACGCTGCCGGTGTGTGGGTGTGGCTGGCCGGCGAGCGCCAGGACGGCGATCGCCCGACACCACCGACCGCACCGGCGCGAAGGTGTCTCCGGTGACGCGGCCGGACCAGATCAGTTGCCACAGCGCCTCCTTGAGGGATTCCGTGCTGACCCCGGCGACGCCGAGTTGGCGGAAGAAGTAGGCCCCGCCACCGCCAAGGGCATCGAGTATGAGGCGATGGGTATCGGTGAGCTCGAGGTCGCTGGTGGGCAGCAGCGTCAGCGGTGCGGTGTCGGCCGGATGGAATGCGACCCAGCCATCGCCACCCGACAGCGCCCCGGCACCCGACCACAGCACCTCTCCGGAGGCGAGCAATTCGTCGAGCATCGCAGGTTGGTAGTCCCGCACCCGCTGCCCGAAGATCAGCGACTCGACCGCCGACGCGGGCATCGGCACGCCGGCGAGTTGGTCGATGACGGCCGCAAGCCCGTCCACGCCCGACGTCGCGTCGGAGCCGACCTGCTGCCACGCGGACAGGAACCGTGCATATGCCGCGGTACCGACGGGTTCGACCTGGGCACGCAGCGCGGCCAGGGACCGTCGGCGCAGGATGCGCAACACCTCGGCGTCACACCACTGATCGGAACCGGGGACGTCCGTGGCGATGTCGGTGAACTCTCCGCGTAACAACTTGCCGTCTACGGCAAGTCGGCCCAGCACGTCGGCCGCTACCCGGAGGCCGAGCCCGAAGCGACCGGCCGCGTCGGCTGTGGTGAACGGTCCGTGCGTGCGCGCGTACCGGCTCAGCAGCTCGCCCAGCGGATCGACGACGGGCTCGAGGAAAGTGGCGGGCACCCCGACCGGGACGGCGACCCCGACTCCGTCGCGCAACCGGCCGACGTCCTCGACGGCCACCCACCACGTCTGACCGGCGAACGACACACTCAGCGCCCGCTTGGCGGTGAGTAGCCCGTTGAGCCAGCCACCGATGTCGCTCGCGGTCGCCCGCGCGGCCACTTCGTCCTCGGTCAGCGGGCCCAGCAGCCGCAGCAGGTCGGCAACCCCTTCGGCGTCGCGGACCGCCCGTTCGGGCGTCAGATGCTGAAGCTGGCGGGCCGTCGAGGCGACCACGTCGGCATCGAGCAACTCGCGCAGTTCGACTCGGCCCAGCAGCTCCGCCAGCAGTGTGGTGTCCAACGCCAGTGCGGCGGCGCGACGTTCGGCCAGTGGGCTGTCGCCCTCGTACATGAACGCCCCGATGTAGCCAAACAGCAGCGAGGCGGCGAATGGCGACGGGGTCGCGGTCTCGACCTCCATCAAGCGCACTCGGCGCTGCGCGATGCGCGACATCAGGTCGGTGAGTGTCGGCACGTCGTAGACGTCCTGCAGGCATTCCCGCACCGCCTCGAGGACGATCGGGAAGTCGGGGTAGTTGCGGGCGACGTCGAGCAGCTGCGCCGCGCGCTGCCGCTGGTGCCACAGGGGTGCCCTCTTGCCGGGATGACGGCGGGGAAGGAGCAAGGCGCGGGCCGCGCATTCCCGGAACCGGGACGCGAATAGCGCCGAGCCGCCCACTTCCGCCGTGACCAACGGTTCGATCTCATCGGGCTCGAACACGAAAATATCTGCACCCGGCGGATTTTCGTCGGTATCCGGCAGGCGGACGATGATGCCGTCGTCGGAAGCGGTTGGTTTCTCGTCGATGCCGTAGCGTTCGTAGAGCCGCTTGCCGACCGCCAGTGCGAGCGGGCCGTGCACGCGCAATCCGTACGGCGAGTGCAGGATGAGTCGCCAGTCGCCCAACTCGTCGCGGAAGCGCTCGACGACCAACGTCGTGTCCGACGGCACCGTCGACGTGGCGTTGCGCTGCTCGTCGAGCAGTTGCCACAGGTTGCCGGTCGCGTACTCGTCGAAACCGACTGCACGGCATCGTCCGTCGAACGCTGTCCGGTCGAGGCGGGCGAGTTCACCCGTGAACGCCCCGATGGCGGCGCCAAGTTCGGCAGGGCGGCCAACCCCGTCTCCACGCCAGAACGGCAGCCGGGCGGGGTGGCCTGGTGCGGGGATGACCAGCACCCTGTCGTGGGTGATCTCGGTGATCCGCCAGCTGGTGGCGCCCAGCGAGATGACATCGCCCGGGCGCGACTCGTACACCATCTCCTCGTCGAGTTCACCTACCCGAGAGGGCTTTTCGGAGTCCGCATTCGAGGCAAGGTAGACGGTGAACAGCCCTCGGTCGGGAATGGCGCCGCCGGAGGTGACCGCCAGCCGCTGAGCGCCGGGCCGGGCCGTGAGGGTGCCCGCGTCACGGTCGTAGACGACGCGCGGCCGCAACTCCGCGAACTCGGTGGACGGATACTTCCCGGACAGCAGATCCAGGGTCGCTTCGAATGCGCTGCGCGGCAGCGCGGCAAACGGTGCACTGCGCCGTACGGTGTTGAACCAACTGTCGACGTCCAGTGGCTCGAGAGCGCATGCGGCCACGGTGTGCTGTGCCAGCACGTCGAGCGGATTGGCGGGTATCCGCATGGTCTCGATCTGCCCCGCGAGCATTCTCTGGACACTGACCGCGCAGGCGATCAGACCGGTGCGGTGTTTGGGAAACAGCACCCCCTGGGAAATCTCACCCACCTGATGGCCGGCCCGGCCGATGCGCTGCAGCCCACTGGCCACTGATGGCGGCGCCTCGACCTGGATGACCAAATCGACGGCGCCCATGTCGATCCCGAGCTCCAGGCTGGACGTTGCGACGACGGCCTTCAGTCTTCCGCTCTTGAGGGCGTCCTCGACGTCGGCGCGGGCCTCCTTGCTGACCGAGCCGTGGTGAGCGCGGGCCAGCACCGGCTCGGCTCCATGGGCTTGCCCGCTGGCCATGATGTGGGCGGGCGCCCCGCCCGCGACTCCGGAATTGTGTTCGCCTAGTTCGATTCCCGCCCGCTCGGCATGAATTTCGTTGAGCCGGGACGTAAGTCGTTCAGCTAGCCGACGGGAGTTGGCGAACACGATCGACGAAGTGTGCGACTCGATCAGGTCGACTATGCGTTCCTCGACGTCGGGCCAGATGGAGTTGTTCTCCAGATTCGCCATGTCGGGCACCGGCACCTGGACGGTCAGCTCGAAGGTCTTCGCCGCAGGCGGCGCGACGATGGTGGTGGGCGCCTGCCCGGACAAGAACCGGGCCACCTCCTCGGGTGGACGCACCGTGGCCGACAGTCCGATGCGTTGTGCCGGGGTGGGCAACAACGCGTCCAGCCGCTCGAGAGACAGCGCCAGGTGCGTACCGCGTTTGGTGCCCGCAACGGCGTGCACCTCGTCGACGATCACGGTCTGCACGCCGGCCAGCGTCTCGCGTGCTGCGGAGGTCAGCATGAGGAACAGCGACTCCGGGGTGGTGATCAGGATGTCGGGCGGTTTGGCGATCAGTTCGCGCCGTCGGTTGGGCGGGGTGTCGCCAGAGCGCACTCCGACACTGATGTCGGGTGGCGGTTCGCCGTTTCGCTGTGCGATCCGCGCGATACCGGTCAGCGGGGTACGAAGGTTGCGTTCCACGTCGACGGCCAGTGCCTTCAGCGGCGAGACGTAGAGGACGCGGGTGCCTGCCTTGGGCCCTTCGGTCAGCCGGGCCAGCCCGTCGAGGGCCCACAGGAACGCCGCCAACGTCTTGCCCGAGCCGGTGGGCGCGATGACCAGGGTGTTGTCACCCTCTGCGATGGCGTTCCAAGCCTGGGCCTGCGCGGGCGTGGGCTGCACGAACGTGCCCGCGAACCATTCGCGCGTCAGTGCGCTGAAGCGGTCGAGCGACTCGGTCGTGCGGGGCACTCCACCATCGTGCCAATGCCCACCGACAAAAGTGGTTGGCATCCGCTGTTGTCGACCCGAACGTCCAGGATTCAGGCGCGGCAGGCGTCCGCCAACTCGGTGGGCACGCCCGGCAGACGCACCACGGCGTCGAGTAACGCGTGCGCGCACGAGTCGGCGACGAGGCCCCCGTCGATCGACGGGTCCATGATGCGTTGGCGGCACATCTCGAACGTGAACGCCAGCCATCCGTAGACGAGCACCCGCAGGTCGCGTTCGAGCTTGGCGTCGAGCGCGTCGCCGAACGCGTCGGTGAATCTGGCGATGATGCGGTTGGCCTGTCGGTCGTTGTCGAAGTCGTCGATACCGCGCAGCACCGCATCCGAGCGCCCCATGCCCATGTACGCCGCCCACGCGCCGTGGGGGTGGGCCTCGTCGTACTCGACGTAGGCCAGCACGCCGGCACGAAGCTGATCGAAGAGGCGCTCGCCCGGCTGTGGCGGGGTGTTCGTGGCCTCGAACAGCTTCTCGTCCTCCGCGCGCACCACCGCGGCGAAGAACGCGCGCTTGTCGGGGAAGTAGTGGTACATCAGGGCGCGCGAAACGCCGGCGCGTTCGGCGATCTCGTCGATGCGCACTTCGTCGTAGGGTCGTTGGCCGAAGACCTCGGCACCCAGGGACAGCAGCTCGTTGCGGCGGTCGTCGGGAGAGAGTCGCCTCCGGTCACCCATGCCGACATACTAATTGACACATGTGCAACAGCTGTGGAGGCTGGCCTCGTGACTGCGTGCGTCGTCGCGGACACGGGTCACGAGTGGGTCATCGCCGAACGACTCACCGAGGTGCCCCGGCTGCTCCGCCCGCAATGTGACAACTGAAACCAAAGAGGCACAGGGGATTCGGGCTAGCCCAAGGTGGCCTGATAGCGCCGCATCCCAGCGATCCAACGCTCGTAGTCCGAGCCCTTCTGCCGGTACATGTCCAACACGACGGGGTGGGGCAGTACCAGGAACCGGTCGGCCCGCACCGCCTCGACGGTCAACGCAGCGACGCGGTCCGGGCTCAGCACCTCACCGGCCTGCCTGACTGCCGCGGCGGCCAACTTGGTGGCCGGATCCGTCGACTCGACCATTCCGTTCAGCAGCGGCGTGTCCACACCCATGGGGCATACGCATGACACGCCGATTCCCTTGTCGCCGTATGTGATCGCCAGCCATTCGGCGAATCCGACGGCGGCATGTTTCGTCACGGAATAGCCCGCCGCCCCGAGTTGAGTGAGTAGGCCGGCTGCGGAGGCCACGGCGACGAAGTATCCGCGTCCCCGCTCGATCCATTCCGGCACCAAGGCCTTCGCCGCCCGGATGTGTGCCCGAACGTTCACGTCGATGATTCGATCCCAGTCGTGTTCGTCGTCGCCGAGGCCGGGCGGCCCGGTGATCCCGGCGTTGGCGACGTACGCGTCGACGGGACCGAACTCGCCTCGCGCGGTGCCCAGCAGCGCGCCGATCCCGTCGGCGGTGCTGACGTCGGTGGCGACGCCGACGGCCGAACCGCCCGTGGCACGAATGGACTCCACGGTGACGTCGACGCCCGGACCGTCGAGGTCGCCGACCACCACCGACGCTCCCGCGGCGGCGAAGGCCTGAGCGAGCGCCCGACCGATACCCGATCCGGCGCCGGTGACGACGGCGACACTGCCCTCGATGCGCATGCGATCCCCTTACTGCCAGTCAGGCGAGTCGCTCCCGCAATTCGCGCTTGAGCACCTTGCCGTAGCTGTTCTTTGGCAACTCATCGACGTAGAGGTAGCGCTTCGGACGCTTGAAGCGTGCGATGCGTTCCAGCAGGTGCGCGTCGAGGTCGGGTTCGGTGGCGGTGCCCACGATGAACGCCACGACCACCTCACCCCACTCCGCGTCGGGGGCGCCCACGACACAGGCCTCGGCGACGTCGGGGTGGGTGACGAGCACCTCCTCCACCTCGCGGGGGTAGATGTTGCTGCCGCCGCTGATCACCACGTCCTTGCTGCGGTCGCGCAAGGTCAGGAAGCCATGCGCGTCGAAGGAGCCCATGTCGCCGGTGTGCAGCCAGCCGTCCTGCAGCGTGGCGGCGGTGGCCTCGGGGTTGTTCCAGTAGCCCGACATGACGACGTCGCCGCGGCAGACGATCTCACCGACTACGCCGACACCGGCAGGCGTGCCGTCGTCGAGCACCGCGACGTCGACGCCGGAACGCGCGTACCCGACCGAGCCCAAGATCGCGTCGTCCGCGTCCAAGTGGTCGGCGCGGCGCAGTCCAGTGATCGTCATCGGCGCCTCGCCCTGGCCGTACAGCTGAACGAAGATCGGGCCGAAGGCAGCCATCGCCTTCTTCAGGCTGTCCACGTACATCGGACCACCGCCGTAGACCACCGTGCGCAGATTGTTCGGGCACGGGCGTCCGGTCTGGACGAGCCGCTGCACCATGGTCGGGGCCAGGAAGCTGCTGCAGCCCCGATGGTGGTCGCAGAGGTCGAGGAACTCGTCGGGTTCGAAGGCCGCCGACACCGGGATCACCTGGCGCGCACCGCGCAGCACGTAGGGGGCGATGTAGAGCCCGGAGCCGTGCGACATCGGCGCGCCGTGCACGAGACTGCAGTCGTGGTCGGGATTGTCGAAGTCAGCCAGGTGCGACACGGTCATCGCCATCAGGTTGCGGTGCGACAGCATCGCGCCCTTGGACCGGCCGGTGGTGCCACTGGTGTAGAACAACCAGGCCAGCGTGGTGGGATCGGTGTCCCGTGGCGGCGCCGCGGGCGGGCCCGCCAGCCTGGATGCGTACTCGGTGGAAGTGACGTCCTCGACCGGCGCCTCGGTGACGCCCGAGAGCCCTGCGGCGATCTTGGACGACGCGAAAACCATTGCCGCGCCTGAATCGTCGAGGATCTGGGCCATCTCGAGTGCATGGAGCTTGTAGTTGATGGGCACGATGACGCACTCCGCGGCCCACGTCGCGAACATGAGTTCCACTAGCTCGGGCCGGTTCTCGCTCGCGACCGCGATCCGCGTTCCCGCCGGATGGGCTCCCCGGATGGACCCGGCCAAGCAAAGCGCGCGGTCGCGCAGCTGCTGCCAGGTGTGCAGCTCCCTCGTGCCGAGGTAGACAGCACCGCGGTCGCCGTGCCGGGCCGCCGTCTGGTCGAGCAGGGCGAACAAGTTCACCGTGCGACCCACTCCGATGACAGCGCGAAGTCCGACAGATACTTGGTCGACGTCCAACCACCGTCGACGACGATCGTCTGGCCGTTGATGAAACTGCCTCCGTCAGAACACAGGAACGCGATGGTGCTTGCGATGTCCTCGACGCGGCCGAGCCGCGGGTACGGCGTCATCTCGGTGTTGATCTTGCGGAACCGCTCGTCCTCCAGTCGGTGCTCGACCATCGGCGTGATGGTCACGCCGGGTGCCACCGCGTTGCAGCGGATGCCCTGGGGCCCGTACTGGCAGGCGATGTGGGTGGTCAGCGCGGCGAGGCCGCCCTTGGCCGCCGAGTACGCCCCTCCGCGCAGGCCACCGATGACCGCGAACGTCGATGTGACGTTGACGATTCCCGAGCCAGACTTCATGTGGGGGATCACGTCGCGCGCCAATCGGAACGGCGCCCGCAGCATGATGCCGAGGAAGTGGTCCAAGGTGTCGTCATCGGTTTCGTGCAACGGCTTCGGGCTGCCGATTCCCGCGTTGTTCACCAGGAAGTCGATGCGTCCCCAACGCTTCATGGCGGTGTCGACGATTTGCCCAGGACCATCGTCGGCGGTGAGGTCGACGGACAGAGTGGCGAACCGGTCCGCGTCGATACCGGCTTCGACTGCGGCCTTGGACAATTCGGCGAGCCGCGCTTCGTCGCGGCCCGTGCCGAGCACCGACATTCCCGTGCCCGCCAGCTTCAACGCGGTGCCGAACCCGATTCCGCTGCTGGCGCCGGTCACAATCGCTACCTGCATGTCACTCCACCTCACCTATTTCCCGTCGCTTCGCTCGCCCGAGGGTCCAACTTGGCTCGGATCTGGTGCTTCAGGACCTTTCCTGCATCGTTCTTCGGCAGTGCATCCCAAACGACCACCTGCTCGGGCACTTTGAACTTCGCGACACCGTGTCCTTGCAGGAACTCACGCAGCGCTCCGACGTCCGGGCCAGGTTCGCTCGCGAGGACGATCACCGCGCACGCCCGCTCGCCGGTGCGCGCATCGGGTAGCCCGACCACGGCAACCTCGGCGATGGCGGGATGGCCGATGAGGATGTCCTCGACTTCCTTGGGCGAGATGTTCTCCCCGTTGCGGATGATGATGTCCTTGGCCCGACCCGTGACCACCAGTGCGTCGCCGTCCCAGCGGCCGAGGTCGCCGGTGCGGAAATAGCCGTCCTCGTCGAAGGATTCGGCCTCGTCCTCGGCGTGCAGGTAGCCGACGAGCATCTGCGCGCCCAGCGCTCGGATCTCGCCGGTGCCCGTGCCACCCTGATCGACCAGCCAGACGTCGGCGATGCCGGGCCGTCCGTCGGTGTCGGCCGCGGCGTCCGGGTCGTCGAGCGCACCGACCGTCGTCACGGGCACCTCGGTGGATCCGTAGACCCTCGTGACCGCTGCGCGCTCGAAGTAGCCGGTGGCCCTGCGGATCAGCGACGGCGGTACTGAGGCGCCACCGCAGATGAACACCTTGAGGTCGGGCAGACGGGTATCTGCGTTCTCCGCGGCAGTTAGGAGGTGCTGTAGGAACGGCGTCGCGCCCGCCATGTGGGTGCAGCGGTGCGTCTGCATCAGGGCCACCGCGTCGTCGGGATTCCACGTTTCCATGAGTATCGCCGTCGTCCGGAGCAGCAGGGGGATCTCGAAGGCGTAGATCGAGCCGCCGATGTGGGCGATGGGCGAGGGCACCAGGAAGGTGTCGCCCGGCTCGACCCGCCAGTGCTCACCGATCTGTCGGATCAAGGCGTGGATCGAATTGTGTGTGTGCAGTACCCCTTTGGGTCTGCCAGTGGTACCCGAGGTGTAGAGGATCATCCGGACGGCATCCGGATCGAGCGAGGGAGGAGGTGCTTCCGCGTCCTCGTCGAACAGTTCGGCGTAGGCAGTGTGCGAGCCCGGCGCTCCGCGCACCACGACGACCTCGGGTGGCGAGTCGAGTGCTTCGGCGACGCGGCTGAGCATCGCCGCGTAGTCGTGTCCACGAAACTCCGCGGGCACGAAGATCATCCGGCTCTCGACGTCGTCGAGGATGAAGCGCAGCTCGTGGTCGCGCAGTGAGGGCAGAATGGGATTCACGACCATCCCGGCCAATGTCGCGCCGAGGTACACGATGGCGGCTTCGTGCCAGTTGGGCAGCATGAACGACACCACGCTGCCAACCGGCATGCGCTCGCCGAGCGCCATCGCCAACGCGTGAGCACGGGAATGTAATCCACGGCAGTCCAGTCGGACGTCGCCATCGACCACGACGACGCGTGCGGGCGTGTCGCGCGCTGCGCCCCGCAGCGCATCGGCGAGCGTGCCGTGCACCCAATGGCCGGCCGCGTATGCCTCGGCGGCCCGTTCGTCGTTCCACCGGATCGACCGTCCGCCAACCGATTTCCGGCCGTTTCCGTCCCGGGTCATGGTCGTCACGCCCGACCGCCCTACGCCTTCACTCGGCGCATCGTCATCGAGTAGCGGAACCGCGAGGAAGGATGTGTGTTGATGGTGACCTGGGCGGTCTCCCCGTCCGAGGTGGTGTAGGTGCGGCGCATCTCGAGTGCGGCGCTCCCGACGGCGACCTTCAGTTCGTCGGCGAGCTTGGGCGAGGCGACCACTGCTGCGATCTCCTGATGGACCTCGACGACGCTGACCCCGAAGAGGTCCTCGATGAGCGGGAAGATCGGTCCGTTGTGCCGTTGCAACAGCCGGCCCACCGCGGCGAAGGCCCTGTTGACGTAGTACTCGGTGTGACAGATCGGTTCGGGCGTTCCGTCGGCCTGCCTGAATCCCCGCACGACGAGCCATTCCGAACCGACCGGCAGCCCCGTGTGCGCCGCGAGTTCCTCGTCGAGCGTCACCATGGCGTTGTATTCGATGTCGAACTTTGCCCCCGCAGCGAACGCGAGCAGATCGTTGATCGACATCACTTCCTGCGCATAGGAATTCGACGCTGCCCGGGCGACCACCATGGTGCCCGCCCGTGGCCGCGACGAAACCAGATTGTCGTCGCGTAGCCTGCGCAGCGCTTCCCGCACGGTGTACCTGCTGACGGCGAAGCGTTCACACAACTCGTGCTCGGTGGGCAGCTGCGTACCCACCGGATACACCCCGTCGACGATCTCCTTGCGCAGGATGCGCGCCACCTGCAGGTAGCGGTGGTCCGCGGGCGTCCCGACCTCTGCTGTCATGCGCGATCCCGCCGCAGCGCAAGGACGCTGCCGTCGCCGTCGGCCGAAACATAAAGCGTGCCATCCGGTCCGGCCGCGATCCCCGCGAACGGACCTTGCGGTCCGGAAAACGGGGGCATGCCCTTCAGCGGCTTGGGTACCACTCCAGGCGGCGGGCCGACGGGAAGACCGGAGGCGATCGTGGTGCGCGCACCCGTGGCCGGGTCGAAGGCGACGACGGCCTTCTCGCCCGCGTCGACGATGAACAGCGCCCCGCGAGGTCCAAATCCCGAGTTCTGCCGCGGCCAAATCCCGAGTTGCTTCGCTCCTGCCCGCCGAAGGCGAGGATGCCCTGTGGGCGGCCCAACCCGTCGACGACGGGCTCGGCACCCGACGGCGTCAACCGAACCACCCGGCCCGCACCGGATTCCGCGACCAGCACGTCGCCGTCAGGGGTGACCTCGACACCCACTGGGTCGGCCAGGCCGGAGCCGATCACCTCGACGTTGCCGCTGCCGTCCACCAACACCACGCGCCCGGTGCCCTGTTCGGCGGCGACGATGCCACTTGGCGCGATCGCCACGCCGTACAGCTGGTCGAATCCGTCGGCCAGGAAATCGGTTTCGTCGGGCCCCGGCCGGTAGCGGCCGATCTGTCCGCCCGAGGTGGTCACCACGAACTCGCCCGGTCCCGATGGCACCAATCCCCGCAGGAATCCCGGGTAGCCGGGGGAGAACAGCATGCCGACCGTCTCCAGCGAGCCGTCGTCGGCCACCACGTAGAAGTAGGTGCCGTCCGCCACGTACAGCCGGCCGTCGTGGCCGACCGCGAGATCCAGTGGCCAGTTGAGCGCACCGGGCAGCGTGGTGCGCGTGGCGCCCACGCCGACGATCTCGGTGATCTCGCCGGTGAAGTTCGAGACGAAGAGCCGTCCGTCGACGAAGGTGCAGTTGTCCAGCCCGGGATTGAGCTGAGCCATCACGCGTTGTTCGCCGGTGCGCGGGTCGATGCGGAGCACCTGTCCGCTGGCCACCTGGGTGGAGACGATGAAGCCCTCGGCGTCGAACTTGACGGAGTCGGGCACCCCCAGACCGGTGGCGACGGTCTCCGGGACGCTCGGGTTCTTCAGGTCGGGATCTAAACGCCAGATCTCGTTGGCGCCCATCACGGGGAAGTAGAGCAGCCCGTCGGGTCCGACCTCCATCGCGTTTGGCGACGGCAGGTTCTCGGCCAGGATCCGCGGCGGCCCGCCGTTCAGGTCGAACTCCATGAGCCGGCCGCCTTCGCGGCACTCGCCGATGAACAGCCGGTCCCGATGGAACGTGATGCCGTTGGCCGACGGCACGTCGTCGCGCAGCACCCGGGTTCGGCCCGACGCGTCGCGCAGGCTGACCCGGCCATCCATGACCTCCGTCGCGACGAGGTTGCCGCGAGAGTCGAAGGCGACGTCGTCGGGGGCGATGATGTCACCACCCTTGGCGCTGATGGTCTCGACGGTGCCGGTGTCGACGTCGAGCGCGCTGATCTGACTGCCGGTGACCTGCGCGATGTAGATGCGGCCGTCAGGGCCGGTACGCAGGCCGTTGGCGCCGAACAGCCGGCTGGGCGCGGTGACGCGGTCGAGCCGCCAGCCCTCGGCCACCTCCGGTACCTGGGCGGCTGCGTAGCGACTCTGTTGCTCCCGCTCGTCTTGGGGAATGGGAGTGCCACTGGTCGTCATCGCTCGGACGATAGCAACTCTCGTTAGTCCAGACAATAAGTCGGAGCGAATCTCCATGCGGTCTTGACGTCGAGCCTGCCTGTAGAGAATCATGCTCTCCAAATGGTGCACATCGCTGTCTTGTCCGGACAATTAACGGACTGGGGTGTGAGCTCAACGGGTTTGCCCGAAGGTGGTTGCGATCCTCCGACCCCGGTGTGAGCGGCGGCGCGTCTAGCGTCCCACTCGTGAATCCGGATCGTCGGGCGATCGCGACAAGAGAGAAAACGGAGAAATTCCACAGTGGCCGTCAAGGTTTACGAGCGAATCCTGCAGCTGTTCGAGGCTGAGGGCATCAACACGCTGTTCGGCATCCCAGACCCGAACTTCGTCCACATGTTCCACGCCGCCGAGGAGCGTGGCTGGACGGTCGTCGCGCCACACCACGAGGAGGACGCCGGCTTCATGGCAGAGGCCGTCTCGCGGATGACCGGCAAGCCCGGACTGGCCATCGGCACGCTGGGACCGGGCCTGGCCAACCTCGCCGGCGCCATCATGTGCGCCAAGGTGGAGAACTCGCCCGTCATCTTCCTCGGAGGGCAGCGCGCCCGCATCACCGAGCAGCGGGTCCGCCGCGGTCGCATCCAGTTCGTGTCCCAGGCGCCGCTGCTGGCGCCGTCGGTGAAGTACTCGGCGAGCATCGAGTACGCCGACCAGACCGACGAGATCGTGCGCAACGCACTGCGCATCGCGCAGACCGGCACCCCGGGACCGGCATACATCGAATACCCGTCACACGTGATCCTCGAGGAACTCGACGTTCCGGACCCGCTGCCGCCCGAGGCCTACCGCCTGGTGCAGCAGGGGGCCAGCGCGCAGATGATCGAGCGGGCAACCGAACTCATCCGCAAGGCCGAACAGCCGATCCTGCTGGTCGGCCACGCCGTGCACACCAACCGGGCAGGCGAATCCGTGGAAGCGCTGGCGAAGCTGGTGAACTGCCCGGTGATTCAGACCTCCGGCGGCACGTCGTTCATCAAGGGCCTGGAGGATCGCACCTTCCCCTACGGGTTCTCGCCGTCGGCGGTCGACGCGGTGGTGAAGTCCGACCTCGTCGTCGCGATCGGCACCGAACTCGGCGAGCCGGTGCACTACGGCCGCGGCAGGCACTGGGTGGCAGGAGAGGCCAACCGCAAGTGGATAAGCATCGAACTCGACCCCACGGCCATCGGCGTCAACCGGCGCATCGACGTCCCGCTGGTCGGTGACCTCCGCGCCATCGTGCCCCAGTTGGTCGACGCGCTGAAGGACTCGCCGCGCCAGCCCACCGCCGAACTCGACGGCTGGATCAAGGCCGACGCGGCCCGGATCGCGGAACTCGCGGAGAGCGCTCCCGGCGGAACGCCCTTGCACACCGCGCGTTTCGTGGTCGAGGCCACCAAGGCGTTCCCCGAGGACGGCATCATGGTGCGCGACGGCGGCGCGACCGTGATCTTCCAGTGGACCTACTCGCAGGCGAAGCCTCACGACGTGGTGTGGAACCAGAACTTCGGCCACATCGGGACCGGTCTGCCCTATGCGGTCGGCGCATCGGTGGCCGACGGCCGCAAGCGGCCGGTGATGCTGCTGACCAGTGACTCGTCGTTCATGTTCGCCATCTCCGAGCTGGAAACCGCTGCGCGCCTGCAGCTTCCGCTTGTCTGCGTCGTCGGCGTGGATCATCAGTGGGGCCTGGAGGTCGGCGTGTACAAGCGTACCTTCGGTCAGGGCTCGCTGGAGACCGGCGTGCACTGGAGCAAGGACGTGCGATTCGACAAGATCGCCGAGGGCTTCGGGTGTCGCGGCGAGTACATCGACAAACCCGAGGATCTCGGGCCTGCGATCGAACGAGGCTATGCGAGCGGCAAGGTCACCGTCATCCACGTGCCGATCGATCCGAAGGTCAACTCCGAGGAGATGCCGAGCTACGACGAGTTCAGGACCTGGTACGCGGAAGGGACGCAATGATGCGCGAGTATTTGAAGTTCTACATCGACGGCCAGTGGGTCGACCCGGTCGAGCCCAAGACGGCCGACGTCGAGAACCCCGCCACCGAAGAGGTATGCGGCCGCATTTCGATCGGATCCGCGGCCGACGTGGACAAGGCCGTCAAGGCCGCTCGACGGGCGTTCGCGACGTGGTCGGTCACGACGATCGACGAACGACTTGAGTTGCTCAATCGCATTCTCGCCGAATACCAGAAGCGCGCGGGGGAGCTGGCCGCCGCCGTGACCGAGGAGATGGGGGCGCCCGCAGGGCTCGCCGCCGGACCGCAGGTCGGCCTGGGCCTGGGGCATCTGACGACGGCCATCGAGTCGCTGAAGAACTTCGCCTTCACCGAGCAGCGCGGCGTGACGACGATCGTCAAGGAGCCGATCGGCGTGTGCGGGCTCATCACGCCGTGGAACTGGCCGCTCAACCAGATCGCCGTCAAGGTGTTCCCGGCATTGGCGACCGGTTGCACGTCGGTGCTCAAGCCGTCTGAGGTAGCGCCCTTCTCGGCGCAGATCTTCGCCGAGATCCTGGACGCCGCAGGCGTTCCCGCCGGCGTGTTCAACCTGATCCAGGGTGACGGCCCCAGTGTGGGCGTGGCGCTGTCGAGCCACCCCGACATCGACATGGTGTCGTTCACCGGCTCCACGCGGGCGGGCATCGAGGTCGCGCGCAACGCTGCGCCGACGGTCAAGCGCGTCGCCCAGGAACTCGGCGGCAAGAGTCCGAACATCATCCTCGACGACGCGTCGTTCGCCGACAGCGTGGCGTCCGGCGTGGTCAACATGATGGGCAACTCCGGACAGTCGTGCAGCGCACCGTCGCGCATGCTGGTGCCCGCCGCACGGATGGCCGAGGCTGGCGAACTCGCCGCCGCGGCGGCGGCAGGCATTGCGGTCGGTGACCCGAATGGCGGTGTCGCCCTTGGCCCCGTGGTCTCGGGCACCCAGTTCGAGAAGATCCAGGCGCTCATCGCCAAGGGCATCGACGAGGGCGCCACAGTGGTGGTCGGCGGAACCGGCAGGCCCGACGGGTTGGCGAAGGGCTACTACGTCAAGCCCACCGTGTTCACCGACGTGACCAACGACATGACCGTCGCCCGGGAGGAGATCTTCGGGCCGGTGCTCACCATCATCGGGTACGACGATCTCGATGACGCCGTCGAGATCGCCAACGACACCGAGTACGGACTGGCCGGCTATGTCTCCGGTGAGGATCTCGACACCGCCCGCGCGGTAGCGAGCCGCATCCGGGCCGGATGGGTGGCGATCAACGGCGGCTTCGACTTCAACTCCGCCTTCGGCGGCTACAAGCAGAGCGGCAACGGGCGCGAGTGGGGCGACATCGGCTTCCACGAGTACCTGGAGACCAAGTCGATCCTCGCCCCGGCTGGGGCGAGCGAAGCGACGGGGAAGGCCGCTGGGGCGAGCGAAGCGACGGGGACGGCCGGAGCACAGTAGATGGATGACCTGCTGGACCTCACGGGCCGCATCGTGGTGGTGTCGGGCGCCGGTGGCGGCGGCATCGGCACGACGGTGACCGCGATGGCCGCTCGGGCCGGCGCCACCGTCGTCGCCGTGAGCAGAAGGCAGGACAACCTCGACGAGCACGTCACTCCGCTTGCGGACCAAGGGCTTTCGGTGATCCCCGTCTCGGCTGACGCATCGACCGACGATGGCATCGCCACGGTGATGGCGCAGGTCCAGCGGACCTCCGAAACCACCAAGGCCCGGCTCTACGGACTGGTCAACATCGCAGGTGGCGCTGCGCCGGACACCTGGATGCCGTCCACGCGGGTTACCCGCGACGACTGGCGCGCGCTGTTCGCCGCCAACCTCGAGACGGCGTTCTTCACCAGTCAGGCCGTCGCCACCAAGCTGGTCGCCGACGGCCTGCCCGGATCGATCGTGTCCGTCTCGTCGATCAGCGGGATGAACACCGCTCCGTTTCATATCGCCTACGGCACCGCGAAGGCTGCGATCGTGGCGATGACGCGCACGATGGCGGTCGAACTGGCCACCGCAGGAATTCGCGTGAACGCTGTGGCCCCGGGTGTCACCGAGACCGCGGCCTCGCGGACCTATGTCGACGACGACGCGGACCGTGACCGACAGGCCATCGCGATGGGTAGGCGCGGCACGCCGGAGGAGCAGGCCGGCGCCATCCTGTTTCTGCTGTCGGATCTGTCGGGTTACGTCACCGGCCAGACCCTGCTCGTCGACGGTGGGCTGAACCTCAAGTGGACCCATCTCGGCGCGGACAACACGTCGTTGTTCCTCAAAGACGATTCCTTCCGTAGCAGCATAAGTCGGCTCTGAAAGGACGAGTAGATGACCGATATCGACAACCGGCCCGACGCCGAAGCGGCCGAAGAGCTCGCCGAACCGGTGACCATCGGCGTCGACGCGTACATCTCGGAGGAGTACGCCCGCAACGAGCGGGATCGTTTGTGGCGCAAGGTGTGGCAGCAGGCCGGCCGCATCGAGGACATTCCGGAGGTCGGCAGCTACCTGACGTACGACATCCTCGACGACTCGATCATCGTCGTGCGCACCGGACCCAACGAATTCGCCGCGCACCACAACGTCTGCATGCACCGCGGGCGCAAGTTGGTCGACACACCGCCGGGTGCCAAGAATGCCGGCGGCAAGTCACGCAAGTCGTTCGTGTGCGGATTCCACGGCTGGACCTACGGGCTGGACGGCGCCTGTACCCACATCCGTGAGCAGGACGACTGGAAGGGCACGCTGACGCCGGACAACACCCATCTGCGCCGCGTCAAAGTCGACACCTGGGGTGGCTGGCTGTGGATCAACATGGATCCCGACTGTGAGCCCTTGGCAGACTTCCTCTTTCCCGCTGCGAAGATCCTCGATCCCTTCGGCCTGGAGAACATGCGCTTCAAGTGGCGCAAGTGGTTGAACTTCGACTGCAACTGGAAAGTCGCGATGGAGGCGTTCAACGAGACGTACCACGTGTTCACCACCCACCCCGAGTTCAACAAGTTCGGCGAGTTCAAGGGCTGGGCCAAGGCGCAAGGCAAGCACAGCAACATCGGCTACGACGCGCCGAAGGGCATGGACGAGACCAAGTCGAAGATCCGTCTCGGCACCGGCGATCCGCGCATCTCGACAGCCGAAATGCAGATCTACACAATGGAAGAGACGAACGCCACCACGACGAACACGCTCGTGAACGCGGCCAAGCGACTCGTCGACGAGCTGCCGGAGGGCACGCCCGCCGACGAGGTGCTTCAGCACTGGCTGACGTCCGCCCGCCAGGAGGACGAGGCGCGCGGGGTGGTCTGGCCGACCATTCCCGCCGACATCCTCGGGCAGAGCGGCACCGCCTGGCAGATCTTCCCGAACTTCCAAGTGGGCCAGGGGCTCACGAGCGCGCTCTGCTACAGCGCGCGCCCCGATCCGAGCTACAACCCCGACAAGTGCATCTTCGAGGTGTCGGTGTTCGAGCTGTATCCCAAGGGCGCGGAACCCAAGACGGAGTGGGTGTACACACCGGTCGGTGATCCCAACTGGCTTTCGGTACTACCGCAGGACTTCTCCAACATGGCGGCCGTTCAGCAAGGCATGAAGTCACTCGGCTTCCCAGGCACCAAACCCAACCCCTACCGCGAGCGCAGCACGGTCAACCTGCACACCCAGTTGTCCAAGTACATGGGCACCGGCGCGCCCCGCGAACTCAACAAGAAGGAGCAAAGTTGACCATCTCGGAGGCCGAAGCCCACGAGCACGGCAACTCGTTGGACCGCACCTGCGGCCCGACCGATACACCCGACGATTTCGACGTCGACGCGTTGCGGGAGAAGTACGCCTACGAGCGCACGAAGCGACTGCGGCCGGAAGGCGCCAGCCAGTATCTGGAGCTCAAGGACGACTTCGCGGATTTCTACGAGATCGATCCCTACACGCCCGTGACCGAGCGTGACCCAGTCGTCGAGAACGCCGAAGTCGTCATCCTCGGCGGAGGATTTGCCGGACTGTTGGCCGGGGCGTATCTGAAGAAGGCCGGTGTCGAGGGCGTCCGGGTAATCGAGATGGCCGGCGACTTCGGCGGTGTGTGGTACTGGAATCGATTTCCTGGGATCCAGTGCGACAACGATGCATACTGCTACATCCCGTTGCTCGAAGAGCTGGGCTTCATGCCTTCGAAGAAGTTCGCCGACGGAGCGGAGATCTTTCAACACTGCCGCAACATCGGCAAGCATTTCGGCCTGTACGACGGCGCTCTGTTCTCCACCCAGGTACGGGAAATGCGCTGGGACGACTCACTCGAGCGGTGGCGGATCAGCACTGACCGCGGTGACGATATCCGGGCCCGGTACGTCGTCATGGCGCAAGGCGCGTACAACCGCCCGAAGCTGCCCGGCATACCAGGCATCAAGGACTTCACTGGCCACGTCTTCCACTCTGCGCGTTGGGATTACGACTACACCGGTGGCGATGCGAACGGCGGCCTGGAGAAGCTGGCGGACAAACGCGTCGCGCTCGTCGGCACCGGCGCGACCGGCATCCAGCTGGTTCCGCACTTGGGTCGAGATGCCAAGCAGCTCTATGTGTTCCAGCGAACCCCGTCGTCGGTGGACGGGCGGGAGAATACGCCGACGGACCCGGCCTGGGCAGCCTCCCTGGAGCCGGGGTGGCAGGAGGAGCGCAAGCGCAACTTCCACAACTGGTCACCGTTCGTCGGCGTGGTGTTCGGCGAGCCGGACCTGGTATGCGACTTCTGGACCGAACTCGGTCGCAACCTGACCGCGCGTATCGCCGGCAGCGCCGATCCCGCATCGGTGACCATCGAGCAGATCATGGCGTTCCGGGAAGAAGAGGACTACAAGATCATGGAGCGGCTGCGGCGCCGGATCGCAGCCGTCGTCGATGATCCCGCCACCGCGGAGGCGCTCAAGCCCTATTACCGATTCATGTGCAAGCGGCCGTGTTCGAGCGAGCAGTATCTGGACACCTTCAATCGCCCCAACGTCACGCTTGTCGACGTTTCCGAAACCAAGGGCGTGGAACGGTTGACGGAGAAGGGGATCGTCGCCGACGGCGTGGAGTACGAAGTCGACTGCGTCATCTTCGCGAGCGGATTCGAGATCTCGACCGAGATCAGCCGTCGGTACGCGATCGACACGATCGAGGGCCGCGACGGCCTGTCACTCTTCGAGTACTGGCATGACAACTACAAGACTCTGCACGGGATGACCAGTCGGGGATTTCCCAACCTGTTCTTCACCGGCTTCATCCAGGGCGGAGTCTCGGCCAACACGACCGCGATGTTCGAGCAGCAGGCCAAGCACATCGCCTACATCCTCTCCGAGGCGCAGAACCGCGGCGCGACCACGGTCGAGCCGAGTCAAGACGGCCAGGAGGCCTGGGTCGGCACCATCAGGGAACTGGCGATCGACAACTCCGCGTTTGAACTCTCCTGCACACCTGGCTATTACAACAACGAAGGTCGCGGCGGCGCGGTAGGCAACGGCTCGTTCCTCGGCGACTTCTATTCGCCCGGGTTCTACGCATTCGACGACCTCCTCGCCGATTGGCGCGCCACGGGCGACCTCGAAGGACTGGAGTTGGACAAGTGACGAGCACCGAAACTCCCTTCAGCACACGGGAACTCAGCGCCCGGATCGGAACTGAGATCACAGCCGACAAGGCCACGCTGCTGTCTGGTGAACACTCCGCCACCATCCGCGAGCTGCTCGAGGAGCGCGGCGTGCTGGTGTTCCCCAAGATCGACTTCACCAACGACGAGCAGGTGGCGTTCACCGAGACGCTCGGCACGCTCGCGACCGAGATGAAGGGTGAGCAGGTCTACAACGTCACTCTCGACAAGTCCGTCAACAAGGGTGCCGACTACCTGAAGGGCTCGCTGTACTGGCACCTCGACGGCACCATGAACGAGGTGCCGATCCTGGCCTCGTTGTTGTCGAGCAAGGTGCTGCCCAGCAACGGTGGTGGGGACACCGAGTTCTGCAACACCTACGCCGCGTACGACGACCTTCCCGACGAGGACAAGCAGGCGTACGAGCCACTGCGCGTGATGCATTCGACGTGGACGACGCTGCTGTACTACGAGCCGGAGCCCGAGCTGCGCATGCTGCAGCAGATGATGTCGATCGGCGAGCGGGAGCTGCCGCTGGTGTGGAAGCACCGCTCCGGACGCAAGTCGCTGGTGCTCGGCTGCACAGCGGGGCACGTCGTCGGCTTGGATCGGGCCAAGAGCATCGAACTGTTGGTGCGCCTGCGGGAGTGGGCGACTCAGCCGCAGTTCGTCTACCGCCACGTGTGGTCGGTCGGCGACCTGGTGATGTGGGACAACACCGGAACCATGCACCGTGCCCGGCCCTACGACCCGAACTCGGGCCGACTGCTGCAGCGCACCAAGCTCGCCGGTGAGGAGCCGTTCGCCTGACATGACAGACTCTTCGGCCGACCCCTCCGAGTTGAGCTTCGCCGGTCGCGTCGCCGTCGTCACCGGCGGTGGGCGTGGGCTGGGTCGCGAGTACGCGTTGCTGCTCGCCGCCCGCGGAGCCAAGGTCGTCGTCAACGACGTGGGCGGCAATCTCACCGGCGACGGTACCGACGACGGACCCGCACATCAGGTGGTGGACGAGATCCGTTCTGCCGGAGGCGCTGCGGTCGCCAACACCGACTCGGTGGCTACCGCGGCGGGTGGCCAGGCGATCATCGCCGCCGCGCTGGAGCACTACGGTCGCATCGACGTGTTGATCCACAACGCGGGCAACGTGCGGCGCGGTTCGCTCAAGGAGATGACGTACGACGACTTCGACGCCGTGCTCGACGTCCATCTGCGCGGTGCGTTCCACGTGGTGCGGCCCGCGTTCCCGCTCATGTGCGCCGCCGGGTACGGCCGGGTGGTGCTGACGTCGTCGATCGGTGGGTTGTACGGCAACCACGGTGTCGCCAACTATGCCGCGGCCAAGGCGGGGATCATCGGGCTGACCAACGTCGTGGCGCTCGAGGGTGCCGCCGAGGGCGTGACGTGCAACGCCATCGTCCCTGGTGCGGTGACGAGAATGGCTGAGGGACTGGATACCTCGGCGTATCCACCGATGGGCTCCGATCTGGTGGCGCCGGCGGTCGGCTGGCTGGCTCACGAATCGTGCACGGTCACAGGCGAGATGTTCGTGGCGATCGCTGGCCGCATTGCGCGTGCGTTCATCGGCGAGACGCCGGGTGTGTACCGACCGTCGTGGTCGATCGAAGACGTCGGCGAGCAGATCGATGCAATCCGTGACGACACTGCGCCTTTGGTGTTCCCCGCCGTTCCCGACGGACATACCGACCACATCCGGTACAGCTTCGGAATGGCCGCGCAGGGAGCCGGTCATGGTTGAGCGCGAACCGCTCGGCCCGCTGCACGGCGTGCGCGTGGTCGATCTCACGGCGATGGTGATGGGTCCGTACTGCACGCAGATCATGGCCGACATGGGCGCCGACGTCGTCAAGGTCGAGCCGCCTGCCGGCGACAACACCCGATTCATCTCCGTCGGCCCGGCGCCCGGGATGAGTGGCGTGTTCGTCAACGTCAACCGCGGAAAGCGAAGCGTGGTACTGGATCTGCGAACGCCGGAGGGCGCTGAGGCATTGCGCGCGCTGATCGTTCATGCCGACGTGTTCATCCACTCCATGCGGGCCAAGGCGGTCGCCAAGCTCGGATTCGGCTACGACGACGTCGCCGCGATCAACCCGAACATCGTCTACACGAACTGCTATGGCTACGGCAGGCGTGGCCCGGAGGCCGACCGCCCCGCCTACGACGACACCATCCAGGCCGAGTGCGGCCTGCCCGCCGTCCAGGAGCAACTCACCGGTGAGGCCAACTACGTCGGAACGATCATGGCGGACAAGGTCGCTGGGCTCACTGCGCTGTACGCGACGATGATGGCGCTGTTCCACCGTGAGCGGACCGGCGAGGGGCAGGAGGTCGAGGTCAGCATGTTCGAGACGATGGCGTCCTTCATGCTCGTCGAGCACGCCAACGGCGCGATGTTCGATCCGCCGCTCGGTCCCGCGGTGTACCCGCGCACGGTGGCACCGAACCGCAGGCCGTACCAAACCAAGGACGGCTCCATCGCCGCGCTGATCTACAACGACAAGCACTGGAACGCGTTCATCGCGGCCGTCCAACCCGCCTGGAACAGCGAGCTTTACGCGACGTTGGAGCGGCGCGCCAAGCAGATCGACGTGGTGTACGGCCTCATCGCCCAGACGCTGCTGGAGCGCACCACCGACGAGTGGCTGGCGCTGTTCCGCGAGCTGGAGATTCCCGCCGCCCCGATCCAGACGCCCGACGCCTTGTTCGACGACCCGCACCTGAACGCGGTCGGGCTGTTCGAGACCGTGCAGACCAAGCACGGTCCGGTGCGCTTTCCCGGTGTGCCGACGTGGTTTTCGCGCACTCCGGGACGGGTCAGGGGATATGCACCCGAGCTGGGCGCCGACACCGCCGAGGTGCTAGCCGAAGTGGACTCCCTGAGCGAGCGGGAGCTCGGAGCTGTAATTGACGGTGTTGGTGGCACGCCGCATGTAGGCCTTCCACGAATCGGACCCTGATTCGCGGCCACCGCCGGTCTGCTTCTCACCGCCGAACGCACCACCGATCTCCGCACCCGACGTGCCGATGTTGACGTTGGCGATGCCGCAGTCCGATCCGTCGGCCGCCATGAACCGCTCGGCTTCGCGCATGTCGGTGGTAAAGATCGCTGACGAAAGCCCCTGTGGGACGGCGTTGTTCAGCGCGATCGCCTCGTCGAGGTCGTCGTAGGTGAGCACGTAGAGGATGGGTGCGAACGTCTCGTCGTGCACCACCGCGGTCTGGGCGGGCATCCGGACCACCGCCGGGCGGACGTAGTAGGAGCCCTCGCCGAGGTCCACATGGTCACCACCGACGACGTCACCGCCGTCGGCCTTGGCCTGATCGAGCGCCCCGACCATGTCGCGGTAGGACCGTTCGTGGATCAGCGGACCCACCAGCGTGCCGTCGGACGAGGGGTCTCCGACGGGCAGGCTGCGGTACGCCGCGACGATCCGCTCCACCAGGGTGTCCACCACCGAGCGGTGGGCGATCACCCGGCGCATGGTGGTGCAGCGCTGGCCCGCCGTGCCCGCCGCGGAGAACACGATGCCGCGCACAGCGAGGTCGAGGTCGGCAGACGGGGTCACGATCGCCGCGTTGTTGCCACCGAGTTCGAGGAGCGCCTTGCCGAACCGCTGCGCGACGCGGGGGCCGACCTGCTGGCCCATGCGCACCGAACCGGTCGCGCTGACCAGTGCCACGCGCGGATCGTCGACCAGCTGCTCGCCGAGCTCGCGGGCGCCCTGGATGAGTCGGCTGACGTCCTTGGGCGCGCCAACGTCATCGGCCGCCCGCTCGATAAGCGCCTGGCAGGCGATCGCCGTCAGCGGGGTGAGTTCGGAGGGCTTCCACACCACTGTGTCACCGCACACGAGCGCAACCGCGGTGTTCCACGCCCACACCGCGACCGGGAAGTTGAAGGCCGTGATCACACCGACGACACCGAGCGGGTGCCACGTCTCCATCAACCGGTGGCCCGGCCGCTCGGAGGCGATGGTCTTTCCGTACAGCTGCCGGGACAGTCCGACGGCGAACTGGCAGATGTCGATCATCTCCTGCACCTCGCCGAGCGCCTCGGAGGTGATCTTGCCCGCCTCGACCGTCACCAGCGTCGCGAGATCCGCCTTGTGCTCGACGAGCAGCTCGCCGAGCCGGGCCACCAATGCGCCCCGCACCGGCGCGGGCGTCACGCGCCACGTCGTGAACGCCCGGGCAGCGGCGGCGATGGCCGCGTCGGTCTCCTCGGCGGTGGTTTCGGCGACGCTGAACAACACGTCACCGCTGATCGGGGTGCTTGCGGGCATCCCCGGTGCTCCCGGCTCGCCGAACTCGACATGTGACCCGACCGCACGCAGCGCGGCCCGCACCCGGTCGCGCAGGTCGTCGGCGGTGGGCAGGGTGGTGGTCTTCATGCTCGTCATAGTGCCGCTTTCTCGTAGAGGTCGTAAGGGTCGTGGATGTGGTGGCCGATCGCGCCGGCCATCCAGTCGAGGCTGTAGTTCGATTCGTCGGCCACCGCGGCGGCCTCGGTGTCGTCGTCGAGGTTGGATCGGAAGATGCCGGCCGCCGATGCAGGCAGGAAGTCCTCGTACACAACGGGTTTGGTCGGGTCTCCGCCGCGGTAGTAGGCCAGCCCCTGCGCTGCGAGCTCGGCGTCGGTCGCGGGAAAGTGCTGCGCCCACACCGAGGCCGGGTCGACGGGATCCATCCCGGGGTCGCTTCGCTCCTGCCCCAGGACGCTCATCGCCGCGTCGTAGCGGTCCCGGCCCTTGGGTGTGAGGGCCACCCCGCGAGCCTCGACCTCGCCGAACCGCACCCGCAGGCTGCCCTCGGTGACGGTGCCGTCGGAATCGCGGAAGCGGCGCGGTTCGGCCAGCGCGCGGAACGACGTCTGACGCAGCAGCACGTCCGGACCGTTCACCCGCGGTGGACCCTGGATGGCGTCGATCATCGTGACGCCCCGAGCCGTCATCCGGCGGTACAACTCGTCTATGTCCAGCACCCGCGGGGTGAGGTGGTTGATGTGGGTGGAGCGAACCCCCGCGATATCGGCGGCCACCGCGGAGACCGTGACGAGCTCGTCGTACCAGGCGCGCTCGATCGGCTCTCGCGAGAGTGCGAACGAGGCCGTCGCACGCGCGACGAAGTCGTCGGCCTCGGCGGGCGTGGCGCCACCGGCAGCGGCGATGCGGCGTGCATCGGCGATCAGCGCCGGGTCGAACAGATGACGCTCGCCGAGGAAGCGTTCCACTCTGGCCCGCAACTCGGAGGGGAAGAACCGGGCGTCTGCGGTGGCCAGCATCGACGTGAACACGCGGAAGGGGTTGCGGTCCAATTCGTTTGCATCGATGGGCCGAAACGCCGTGGACACCACCGGTACGGGGGAGATGGCCTCGCGCAGGTCGTAGTAGCCCACCGCGTACATGCCGAAGGCCGAGAAGAGGTCTGCTACGTCGGCGAGTTCGCGGACGGTGCCCACCCGGATCGCCCCGTGTCGCTCTGCGGTGACCCGCTCAAGCGAGCCGAGCCGGTGATCGGACGCGCACTGGCGGTTGACCTCGGTGCTGACGTCGACCAGGGTGGTGTGGGCCGGCACCTCGGCGCCGTACATCGCCGATAGCGCTGCGGCGAATCTCGCCCGGAGAAGCCAGGTTTGGACGTGCTGGCTCATACGCCGAACCCGCGATATTCTCCGGCCATGACGGACGCGACTGACGAGCTTGACGAGGTCGATCGAACGCTCGCGCGTGAACTGGTCGCCGACGGGCGGGTCACACTGGCCCATCTCGCGGCGAAGGTCGGCCTCTCGGTATCGGCCGTGCAGTCGCGGGTTCGCAAACTCGAGTCTCGCGGGGTGATCACGGGGTATCGGGCCAGGATCGACCCCGAGGCAGTCGGGAACATGCTGTCGGCGTTCGTCGCCATCACCCCTCTCGATCCGTCTCAACCCGATGATGCGCCCACGCGGCTCGAGCACATCCAGGCCATCGAGTCTTGTCACTCGGTGGCGGGGGAGGAGAGCTATGTCCTCCTGGTACGTGTCTCGACGTCGCGAGCGCTTGAAGACCTTCTGCAACAGATCCGGACGGCAGCCAACGTCCGCACCCGAAGCACCATAATATTACAGACTTTTTACGATGGACGCGACTTCATACCGTAGATAATCCTGCATATGACTCGATAGACCGTAAATAATACGTTAGGATCGCGGTATGACCGCTGTCCTCCCGCTTCGCACCGCCGCCGACCCCACCTTCGGCCCCGACGACGTGCACGGCGTGCTGCGCCGCAGCATTCTGGCCGACGGATTCGACTTCGTGCTCGACGTCGATCGCTCGGCGGGCTCATACCTGATTGATGCCCGCACCGGTGAGCGCTACCTGGACATGTTCACGTTCTTCGCCTCGTCGGCACTGGGCATGAACCACCCGGCGCTGGCCGACGATCCCGACTTCCGTGCCGAACTCGCGGCCGCGGCCGTCAACAAGCCGAGCAACTCGGACGTCTACAGCGTGCCGATGGCGCGCTTCGTCGACACCTTCAAGCGCGTGCTCGGCGATCCTGCGCTGCCCCATCTGTTCTTCGTCGACGGTGGGGCGCTCGCCGTGGAGAACGCCCTGAAGGTCGCCTTCGACTGGAAGAGCCGGCTCAACGAGTCGCGCGGCTTGGGCAGCGAGCTCGGCACCAAGGTGCTCCACCTTCGCGGTGCGTTCCATGGCCGCAGTGGCTACACGCTGTCGCTGACCAACACCGACCCGAACAAGGTGGCGCGGTTCCCGAAGTTCGACTGGCCGCGCATCGACGCGCCGTACCTTCGGCCCGAAGCCGACATGGACGCACTCGAGGCCGAGTCGCTACGGCAGGCGCGCGCGGCGTTCGAGGCGCACCCGCATGACATCGCGTGCTTCATCGCCGAGCCGATCCAGGGAGAGGGCGGCGACCGGCACTTCCGGCCGCAGTTCTTCGCCGCAATGCGCACCCTGTGCGACGAGTTCGACGCTTTGCTGATCTTCGACGAGGTTCAGACCGGCTGCGGGATGACCGGAACCCCCTGGGCCTTCCAGCAATTGGGGGTCGTGCCGGACGTCGTCGCATTCGGCAAGAAGACCCAGGTGTGCGGTGTGATGGCAGGTGGCCGGGTCGACGAGGTCGCCGACAACGTCTTCGCCGTGAGCTCCCGGATCAACTCCACCTGGGGCGGGAACCTGACCGACATGGTGCGCTCGCGGCGCATGCTCGAAGTCATCGAATCCGACGGACTGCTGCGGCACGCCGCCATGGCGGGACGCTACCTGCTCGATCGGCTCGTGGACCTGGCGGCGGAGTTCCCCACGCTGGTTCTCGACCCACGCGGACGAGGACTGATGTGCGCCTTCAGCATGCCGACGGCCGACCAACGCGACGCCCTGGTCAAAGAGCTTTGGGACCGGCACGTGATCATGCTGGCAAGCGGGCCCGACAGCATCCGGTTCCGTCCGGCGCTGACGGCGACCAAAGGGGACCTCGACGCGGCTGTCGACGCCGTGCGCGCCGCGCTCAGCTGACGCGGGGCGTCACCAGCT
>CAVPRG010000011.1:0-90070 GCA_963707745.1 uncultured Actinomycetota bacterium | reverse complement strand
AGCTGCTAGCGGCCGCAGGGATGACGCTGAAAAACCCTGCCGGAGTCATCGCTGCCAATGCACGTCTGGCCTGGGGTTCCGCGGGGGCCTTTCGAGCTGCCGCCGAACGCGCGATCGGCCGTGACAATCCCGGTCCCATCGCGATCGCCCGTGGCGATAAGCGGTTCTCCGATCCGGCCTTTCAGGAGAATCCCGCCTACTTCCTGCTGGCTCAGCAGTACTTGTTGTTCGGCCAGCTTGTCGCCGAACTCCTTGACACCGCCGGAGTGAGTGGGGCGCAAAAAGCGAAAGCGCGCTTCGCGGCCAACTTTCTTGTCGATGCGCTCGCCCCGACAAACACTCTGGTCGGCAACCCCGCGGCAGTTCGCAAGGCTTTCGACACCGGCGGCAAGAGCATCGGCAGAGGCCTCAAGAACTTGGTGCACGATCTTCGCCACAACGGTGGATGGCCGTCGCAGGTCGACAGCTCCGGATTCGAGGTTGGCGTCAACATGGGTGCCACACCGGGAAGCGTCGTCTACCGCAGCAACCTCATCGAGTTAATCCAATACTCGCCGCAGACTGCGAATACGCACGCGGTTCCGTTGGTTTTTTGCCCGCCCTGGATCAACAAGTTCTACATCATGGATCTGGCACCGGGCAAAAGTCTTATCGAGTGGGCCGTGCAACACGGACATACGTGTTTTGCGCTCAGTTACAGAAATCCCGATAAGTCGATGAGCGAACTCGGATTCCGCGACTACCTGTTCCAAGGACCGTTGGACGCCGTGCGAGTCGTCAAAGACATCACCGGTGCACCCGCGGTGAACACGGTGTCGGTTTGCCTGGGTGGAACGCTCACCGCACTGGGGCTGTCCTACAACGCGGCACGAGGTGATGAATCCATCCAATCCGCGACATTCCTCAACACCCATACCGATTTCACCCAGCCGGGCCTGCTCGGCACGTTCACCGATGAGGCAACGGTCGCCGGACTTGAGAAGCAAATGCGGAAGACTGGTTTCCTCGACTCGGCGACTATGGCACGGACCTTCAGTGCGCTGCGGCCTAACGATCTGATCTTCCAATACCTGGTGAACAACTGGCTGCTCGGAAACAAACCACCGTCGTTCGACCTGCTGGCCTGGAATGAAGACTCGACCCGCTTGCCGGCCCGGATGCACTCGGAGTACTTGCGCTCGTGCTATTTGCACAATGAATTTGCCCGAGGTGAATTCGAAATCGACGGCGATCGGCTCGACCCCGGCCTTGTCGACATCGACACTTATGTGCTGTCTGCGGTGGACGACCATGTGGTGCCGTGGACATCGGGCTACAAGACCACACAGCTGCTGGGAGGCAAGAGCAGGTTTGTCCTGAGTTCGTCCGGCCACATAGCCGGAATCGTCAATCCTCCCAGTCCGAAGGCCAAGCATTGGGTAAACGACAGCCTTCCCGGCGACGCGCATGAATGGAAATCGCACGCCCAATTAGTGGACGCCACCTGGTGGCAGGACTGGACCGCATGGATCGCCGAACGGGGCGGAGAGATGATTCCCGCGCCCGATCACCCGGGCAACGACGATTATCCCCCCATCGAGAAAGCGCCGGGTAGTTACGTTCGGGCCACCGCGTGACCCACGCGTCGAAGACCGTCGGCTCGGACACATTCGTCCTTTCGACTGGTGGTCTGCGCATTGCGGTGCGGATTACCAGATCAGGTGATCCGGTGTTGTTGCTCAACGGCATGTCCCGCCCGATGGGCAGCTGGGCGTCTTTCGCCGGCGCCCTTCGAGACAGAACTGTCATTGCGTTTGACGCTCCCGGGGTAGGGGCGAGCGAGACTCCGGTCGTCCCGTACTCGATGCCCATGTTGTCGGATGTCGCTGCACGGGTCCTCGATGCAGTCGGCATCGAGAAGGCGGATGTCGTCGGGTACTCCCACGGCGGCGCAGTCGCCCAGCAGTTCGCGGTCGGCCATCCCACCCGCGTGAACCGACTCGTGCTGCTTGCGACTGCTTGTGGGATCGGCGCGGTGCCTGGGCGCCCCAGCGATGTCACCCAAATATTGCTGACGCCGAATCGCGGAACACGTTGGCCGCGACCACATCCGTTGGGCTTGCTATGGCAGATTCTGGCCATCTCGACCTGGTCCAGCATCCCCGTTCTCGGCTGCATCGATGTGCCGACCCTCGTGGTCTGCGGCGAGCACGACAAGGCCGTCCCGCCGGCGAACAGCAGGCTGTTGGCGGCACGCATCCCCGACGCCCGCCTCATCACGATCCAGGACGGACACGATCTGCAAAAGCCCCGTTCGGCAGCCATCGTGGCCCAACTGGTGGATCAGTTTCTCGATTCGGAAACTTCGACTCCGAACACGAAATACTTGCGGTCAGGTTGGCAAGACCCCCGACGGGACGAACGCCCGCCGAAAGCGGGCTGTCATCCGAACGCGACGGCCATATTGGCCCCGCCCGGCATAGTTTGCTCGGGCTCGGGAACGCCGACCGACTCGCCGGTTGGTGCGGCCTGATCGTCGGGTGCGATGACGGCGGGATCGATCCGGAGAACCCCGTAGCCCGCAACCGCGCCGGCACCGAAGCCGGGGGCAAAAACCCGGATCGGCTTGGTGATCACCTGGTCGCGGACCGCGTCGTGGATTGCCAGCGGAATGCTCGCCGAGGAGGCGTTCCCCACCCGTTCGATATTGAAATACAGCTGATCCGGGGAGAGACCGGCGCCCTTGGCCAGGTCGATCACCATGGTCTTGTTGGCCTGATGCGGGATGATCAGTTCGATGCTGGCCAGAAGCGATTCTGCGACCCCATCGGGGTCCGGCAGGGCCCTGATGTCGTCGAGCATCTGCACGAGGTAGCGCCCCGCGAGCTTCTTCACCTCGGGCCCGTAGACCGTGATGTTGTTGGCGAAAGCGGGGTTGGGCCACAAGATCGAGTTGACCTGGCTGGTCGGGCCGCTGGCATACGTCTGCAGGTATTCGATATCCGGCGGCGAACCCTCTGGTGCGGGGCCGACGACAATCGCGGCCGCACCGTCGCCAAAGATCATCCGCGATGGCCGGACGTTCCCGATCTTGTTGGAGAACTTTTCCGCGCACACCACGAGCACCGGCCGCCGAACCAGTTGGAGGATTCTCGTGGCCTCGGCCAGTCCATAGCTGAGGCCCGCGCACGCGGCGACGAGGTCGAACGAGCAGTGCGTCTGCTGGATGCCCAACTGGCCGGAGAGCCAGGCTGCGACTGACGGTATCAGGCGATCGCTGGTGCAGGTGCACACGATAACCGCGCCAATCTGGTCTGGACCCACCTGAGCATGAGCCAGCGCCGACCGGGCGGCGCGCAACGAGAGTTCCTCGAGGCTGTCGAAGGTGTAACGACGCGCCTCGATGCCGGTCTTGGCACTGATCTCGTCCGCTGACATGGGGGACCAGTTGTAGGCGCTGTTGCGGATGAGGTCCTCGTTGGTGCACACAACTTCGCCGTGCACTGCGGCGATGGCCTCGAAGCGAGGTTGCACTGCCAAGTCCTTGCGGACGTTGATGGCGGGGTACGGCCGAATGGGGGCAGAAACCTCGGGGGCGGCCGGAACAGCCTGCTTCGGAGCGTGCCCCGAGGCGACCCGGGACAGAAACAGATGGACGTCAAGATCACGCGGATGAAACACCACCACGTAGTCGTCGTCTCGCAAGTCTTTGACCGCGGTCAGGGCGGCTTCGCCACGAGACCACGGATACTGATTGTGCAAGACCATCGACCAGCGGCGCAGCGCCTCCAGCTCGGCCACATCCTCGTTGCAGTCGATGATCTCGGCGTAGCTGTACCGGCGGAAGTCGGGGTCATAACGATTCAGCCGCAGCGTTTGATTAGCGGGATCAGACAGCAATTCGGCAACGGTCGGTACGACGGCCGACAGCTTGGTCGCATGATTCCTACGATGGCCGAACACGTCGAAGAGAATTTTGAAGATGCTGTCCTCGACCTCGGCGTCCCACTGCGCCGCAAGACCCGGAAAGGCGGACTGCACCGCCGATACCTTTGTCTCGCGATCCTCCCACGGCGTCTGGATGGGTATGAAGATGTCGTCGCGGCTACGCGGCACGTCGGCCCAGCGGGTTGGCCGGACGTCGAACATCGTCATTTTGAAACGATTGGCCCAGAACAGGTTGAGCGCCATGTCTCGCATCAGCTCGAACTTGGTTTGGTAGGCGCCGGTCTTGATCCGCTCGAGGATGTCAGTCCCGGTTGGCGCTTTGGAATCGAAGTCCCGCCGGATGACGGCATCGAGTTGCTCGATGCTTTCGAAGGTGGAGAAGTCGAGATCGGGAAAGCAATTGGCCGGAAAGACGATCTTGCCATGCTTGTTCAGTTCAAAAGACTGCACTGCCAATCACCCTTCGATGAGACGTTGTGAGTTGGAGGTAACGCTAGGCGGTGGGCGAGCGGACCGCACCCGAATCACATGTCCAGCCCGCCGTTCACCCCCCAAACCTGTCCAGTGATGTAGCTCGAGGCGTCCGCGGCCAGGAAGTGCACCACCCGCGCGACCTCCCACGGCTGGGCCAGCCGGCCCATCGGGATGTCGCCCTTGATGCGTTCGAGGACCTTCTCGGGGACGGACTCGACCATCTCGGTCGCCACGAACCCGGGCGTGATCGCGTTGACCGTGACGCCGATACCGTCGTCCGTCAGCTTGCCCGCGCGCCCCATCTGGAAACACGCCTCGCGCGCGAGTGTCTTCGTCAGGCCGAACAGCCCGGCCTTGGAAGCCGCATAGTTTGCCTGACCGATGGCGCCCGTCTCACCGATCACCGAGGACACCATCACGATTCGGCCGCTGCCACGCTCGAGCATGTGCGCCAACGCGGCCTGGGCCAAGAAGAAGGCCCCGGACAAGTTGACTCCGATGACCTTGTTCCATTCCTCTTCGGTCATCTTGGCCACGGTCTTGTCGATCGTGATGCCGGCGTTGTTGATCAGGATGTCCAGTCGGCCGTGCATGTCGATGACTTCCTGGATGGTTCGTCGACAGTCATCGGCGCTCGCGACGTCGCCATGATGAACGCTGACCTGGGCGCCGTTACTGGCCGCCGTCAACTCGGCGAGGAACTTCTGCGCGTGTTCGCTGTTCCTGCCGTACCCCGCGGCCACCGTTGCGCCCTGGCTGACCAGGCTCTTACTGATCGCCGCACCGATTCCGCGGGTGCCACCGGTCACGAAGGCAACTCGCCCACGCAGCTTGGTCCCTCGAATCTCCGCGGCTCGGCGCTCGTTGAGGTCGTCCGTAACCGTCGCCGTCATGATGGCTCCCTTGCCGTCGCTCGATCGATTGATGGCCCAGTCTGTCGACCGAACCTCTATCGAAGGACGATAATCCTCGTTGATCAACGTACGCGGCAGTGGAACTTCCCAGGAACTCACTGGGTGAAAAACATAGTCCACCTTATAAATTGAAGCGCTCTGATTACCGACCCAACCGACGTCTGAACACCCGAGCACAGTGGCGAGTTTTGCGTCCCGTTAGCGGGCGGCGCCACCGTCGCACAAGTCGACGAGTTGGCTCGCCGTCCATGCGGGCCTGACTCCTGGCGCCGCGAGCAGATAGTTGGCGCGCTCCTCCGCAGTGCCGCCGAACGCCTCGGCGAGGCCGTCCAGCATCGTGCGAAGGTAGGAAGCCGACGGCGGTGCAGGCTCGAGCTTCCGAGAGCAGGTGATGGTGAGCATCGGCACGCCAGCCCGGTCGCCAACGTGCAAGACGGTGTCGTAGACGTCAGACGGAACTGGCCATCGTCGTTCACATGCGGTGGGTCGTTCGTCGCCTAGTGCCAGGTAGCTGCCAACTGGTCGCCGAACTTCCTGTGCGACAACGTCACTGAGCTGACCGGAGGTGAGCAGGTAGGCGCGCGCTGCCATCTCGCCGTCGGCGTGCGGGTCGTAGAAGGCCATGCCCCCGCCCCACACGGTGGAGCTACCCGCGAAGGCAACGCCGCCGGTTAGGCGGATCCCGACGTCGCGCCGAGGGGGCGTCCGATCACGACATCCCAGGTACGTTCGGCTCCCGCCCCGTGGTCGTCCGCCGGAGACATAGCAGGCGAACCGCCGAGCACTCAGATTCGACCCGTAGGCGACGTACCAGACGGGATCGTCAGTGCCTAGACGAGGACTCAACCGATCAGCGACCCTTCTTCAAGTGCCAGTTCTGCCTCACGCAACAGCACGGATTGCGCCTTCTCGTAAATCCGCTGCGCATCCTCCGGGGTATCCCCGACTGCCGTCAGGCCGATGCGGCCGCGCTCGGTGAGGCAGCTGAGCATGTGAAACACCACGCCGGTACGACGTGCTTGGTCGAAGTGCAAGCCGTGGTTGACGACGATGTCCAGAAGGTCCGTCACAGTCAGCGCCTTTAGCCGATCGTCCTCGAAGTGGTCTGTGGCAACAAGGTATTTGCTGCTTCCACTTGGGGTATGGAAGACCCCGTGTTCACCATCGTAGCTTCCGTCGGTGAGGAACTGCAGGGTCAGGAACGGGTGAGTGGTCCCACCTTTGCGGAGGTTGAGCTCGATCGCGTAGGGGGTCCATTCGCCGCTTTCCTCCTGCACGACAACGAAATCCACCGCGAACCGCCCGAGCACGCCAAGCTGCGCGAGGTGACGGCCGACCACCATCGCGGGTTCGGCGATGAGCGCGGCGTACGCGGGATCTGCCGGGAACACGCAACCGAGGTACTTCTGACCGCTGGCACCACCAAGAAGCTGGTCATGCGTGGAGAGCAGTTCGACTGTGCCACCCGGCAGTGCCCGCATCTGGACGCTCGGGCTGGTCAGCCTGACTCCGGTGATGCGCTCCTCGACGATGCCGCCGTTTTCTTCGAAGGCGGCCAGGTAGACGTCCAGTGCAAGGTTCTCTGCCTCCAACTGCATGCCGAGTACGCGTTTCCTGATCACCTCCGCCTCGTCGGACGAACCCGGGGCCGGCAGCCCGTGCAGGTCCACCACGGCATTGCCCGATCCCGAAACACCCTCGTTGAGTTTCACGATCGCCTGAGTGAGGGACGGTCGTCTCACGCGCATGCCCTGCACGCCGGCCACGATGTCGTCGACCGTGTGGAGGTCCTCCGCCCCGACCGGGCACTGGACGTCGAGTTCCTCGAACACCCTGCGACACCCCGTCTTCGAGCCGAGCTCCTCGAGTCGGGGATCGGCGCCATACATCGGGATGCCGAGGCTGAGGGCCACGTCCCGCTCGAGTGATGTGGTGTTGTACGGGATCAGGTGGCTCTTGGCGGCGTTGGGGATCAACGACCGGATCTTGCGCAGCAGCCGTGGACGAGACAACAGCTTCGAGCTGAGTGAGGCCGGCGAGGCGTCACCGACCGGTACCAGGGTGAGCCGCGCCCGGGCATGGCTGGGAATCACTCCGGGAAGCAGCCCGAGGTAGTACTCAATCGTCGACTCCGACACCGGCTGCGAGGTCACGTAGATCATCCGTAGCCGCGGCTGGCGAAGCAGCAGGAGCATGAACAGAGCCCGCTCCTCCAACGCCTGCATGATCGTGCCGCTCTTGGCGGTCGGGCCGTCCATGCTGATCGAAGGGACCACGACGACGGATTCGTCGTCGAAGCCGAGCTGCATCGACTCCCATACGGACGGCATCGTCAGTTGCAGACGGTCGAAGAACTGGTAACGCTCGCCCTCGTCGAGTTGCGAAAGCGCGCGACCGGTGGCGCGCTCGTCTGGGACCTGTAGCTGTGTCATGTGCCTACCTTCCTGTCGGTGAGAGCGGTGATGTTGTGAACCCGTACCGGGCGGCTGAATCCCTTGGGCTGCACGTCGCCAACCAATTCCGACACCGCGACGTTCTCGGTGGCCGCCAGCACGCGGTCGGTGACGAGTACCTGCCATGGACCCGCCATGGCGCACAGTCGGGCGGAGCGATTGGTGACACTACCGATCGCCGAGTAGTCGAAGCGGCCCTCGAAACCGATCCTGCCGAGCGTCGCGAACCCCTGTTCGATCCCGATGCCGAGGGAGAGTTCATGACCGCTTCGAAGCCATTGCGCGGCAAGCTTGTTCACGGCATCGCGGATGCCGATGGACATCCGGACCGCTCGCTCGGCTGCGTCATCGCACTGGACCGGGTCGTTGAAGAACGCCATGATCCCGTCACCGGTGAAGCGCTCAAGGGTCGCCTCGTATTCGTGTATCAACGCCCCGATGGCGCGGTGATACTCACCCAAGACGTCCATCAACTCTTCGGGCTCACTCGCTTCGGCAAAGGGGGTGAAGTTCCTCAGATCGCAGAAGACGACGACGATCTCACGCCGATGGCTCTGCAAGAGTTTCTCGTCGCTCACGACCAACTCGGCCAGTTGTGGCGACAGGAAGCGGCGAAGTCGGTTGGTGCGCTCCAGCTCGACCACCTGTGCGGCGACCCGGGTTTCGAGTTCGGTGTTCCACCTGGACAACTCGTCGGCCTGGCGCCGGATGGTGTCGTGGAATCGCTTGATCCGAGCCAGCGATGCGATCCGGGCCAGTAGCTCGCTTTTGTCGAACGGCTTGGTGATGAAGTCGTCGGCTCCGGATTCGAGGGCGGCCAGGCGCTGCTCGCTGCCGCTGGCCGTGATCATCACGACGGGCAGGAATTCGGTGGCCGGCGTGGCCCGGATTCTGCGGCAGACCTCGTGGCCGTCCATCTCGGGCATGGCGATGTCGAGCAAGACCAGGTCGACGTCCTCCGTCTCGAGCAGCGCCAACGCTTCCGCCCCTGACGCCACGGTGAGAACCCGAATCCCGCGCGGTGTGAGGACCGCGTCAAGCAGTTTCAGGTTGGCTGGCTGGTCGTCGACCGCCAATACCGTCGTCGGTTGGTCCATCAGTTGCTTCCCGTCGCTTCGCTCGCCCCGGACCTGCTTCCCGTCGCTTCGCTCGCCCCGGCGAAGAACGCCTCGATCTGGCCGGGTAGCGCGCGCACGCTGATCGGCTTCTCGAGGTAGCCGTCGAAGCCGGCCAGCGACGCTCGGTTCCGGTCCTCTGCCATCGCGAACGCGGTGACCGCGACGACGGGTACGCCCGATGGCAAGTTGCCCTGCCTCAACCTGCGCAGCGTCTCGGTGCCGTCGATGCCAGGGAGTTGGAGATCCATCAACACCAGATCCGGCGGGTCGTCCCGGGCCGCCTGCAATCCCTCCTCACCAGAACGTGCCTCGGTCACGTGATATCCGGAGACCTGCAAAACATCGCGAATCAGCTTGAGGTTCAACGGGTTGTCCTCGACGACGAGGATGCGGCGGGGCGTCACGAGACCTCGGCATTCGCGGGGCCGGAATCCCGATCGGTCAACGCACCGACGTGCCGCAGAGCGTCGAGGAGCTCGTCGCGCCGCACCGGCTTCTGCAGATATACCTCCGCGCCGAGATCCAAGCCGCGGGCCCGGTCGTCGTCGACCGACGCGATGACCACGGGGATGTCGGCGGTCGCCGTGTCGGCCTTCAGTTCGGTCAGCACCTGCCAACCATCGAGCCCGGGCAGCCGGAGGTCGAGGACGATCGCGGCGGGCACCACCCTGCGGATCAACGCGAGGGCTTCGACACCGTCGCGGGCCTGAAGTACCTGAGTCGGCGAAGCGTCCAGGTACGCCGAGAACAGGTCCAGAGACGCTCGATCGTCGTCGACGACCACGATGACGGGCAGTTCGCCGTGCCGAGCGGCGGCGACGTCGCGGCCCTGCTCGGGCAGGCCCGGAATCGAGAAGCCGAACGTGCTTCCGGAGCCGGGCACGCTGTCGAGCCACATTCGACCCCCGAACAGCTCCACGATGCGTCGCGACAGCGTCAGCCCGAGGCCGGTGCCCTCCTCCCTGGACGCACCCCGACGACCCTGCTGGAACGACTCGAAGATCCTTTCCTGGTCCTCCGGGGGCACCCCGATGCCGGTGTCGGTGACCGTGACCACCAGCTCGGTGCCGTGGCGATGCGCGGAGGCGGTCACGCTGCCGCCGTCGGGGGTGAACTTGACGGCGTTCGACAGGAGGTTCAGGACCACCTGCTTGAACTTCAGTTCGTCGGATTCGACCAAGCCGACGTCGTCGGCCACGGTCACGGTGACGGCGATCGCATGCAGGGCGGCCCGCTCCCGAACCATTGCCAGTGACCAGTCCAAGGCGCCGTGGACACTGAAGATGCTCGGCTCCAGCACCATCTGGCCCGCCTCGACCTTCGACAGGTCGAGAATCTCGTTGAGTAGCTGGAGGAGGTGCTTGCCCGAGTTCCAGATATCGCGTAGGTACTCGTCCTGTCGTTCGTTGAGCTCGCCGAACATGCGATCCAACAACACCTCGGAGAACCCGATGACCGCGTTCAAGGGAGTCCGTAGTTCGTGAGACATGCTGGCCAGGAACTCCGACTTGTGGCGGCTGGCGACCTCGAGCTCCGTGGTCTTCGTCTGCAACTCTCGGAACAGCCGTGCATTGACGATGGCAAGCGCTGACTGGCTCGCGAACGTCTCGAGCAGTTCGGTGACGTCGGGAGGGAAGCTGCCCGTGCCGCGGCGTCCGATCACCAGCACGCCGATCATCGTGTCGCCCCGCACCATGGGAACGGCGAGAACCGAGCGCCAGCCGTCCCGGAACAAGACGTCGAGATGGGGATCGAGTTCGGCCTGCGCGAGGTCGGGGACCTCCAGAGGTTGGTCCGCCATGGCGGTCCGGCCCACCAGGGTCGATTCGCGGTCGATGGTGATCGCCCGAAGCTGCTCCAGGAGATCCGGGCTGCTGCCGTGCGCGGTGCGGACGTGGAACGAGTCACTCGACTCGTCGAATTCCAGGATCGACCCGCCATCGGTTCTCAGGGTGATGTCGCCGAAGCCGAGATTGGTGAGCCGCACCGCGTTGCTCACCACCCTTTCCAGAACCTCGTCGAGGTCGAGGCTGGAACCGACGGCCTGGTCAACCTCTTGGAGGGCCTCCAGTTGAGCGACCTTGTCCGCAAGCTCGAATCCCCTTGATTCCAAGGCAGTCGTCAGGTCCCGCTGACGTAGGACGATGGCCCCCTGCGCCGCGAACTCCTCGAGCAGTTCGCATTCGTGCCGGTCGAACGGGGCGACGTCGGTGCGCCAGATGGACAGCACGCCGACGACCTCGCCCTGCAGGATCATCGGGGTCGACAGCAACGTGCGGAATCCGGTGCGACTCTGGAGATCTCGGCGACCGTAGTCGGCGTCCGCGAGCACGTCGGGAACCTGATGGGTGCTCATGTCCTCGGCGGCGCGCCCGACCGTCGACGAACGGTCTCGGACGATCGGATGGTTCAGCAGATACTGCCGATAGTCCTCCGGCGTCTCGCCAGATACGCGCGACACGCGAAACACGTCGCCGTCGGTCAGGAACAGCTGAGCGGCCTTCGCGCCGCACAGGCGCGTTGCGTATTCGACGATCGTGTCGAGGACCGCGCCGGGGTTGTCCACGTCGCGGCCGAGCGCTGCGATGATCTCTCGGCTCGCGGCGGACTGCTCGCGGGCATGTCGTAGTTCTCGGTGCTGCCCGGACACATCGCCCGACGAGGCCGGTGCGAATGTCCCCCGTTCGGTCACAGTTACCCCTTCCGGACCCGTCATCAGTCTGTTCCCTTGCGTTGGTCGAGGCAACGACGGAATTTTCGATTGAGCAGATCAAGTGCCTCGCTGAATCGTGATGGTGGTCCAGGCGCCGACGTGGATGCGATCGCCGTGCCCGACTGGCGTCTCTTCACCGTTCCGCAGCAGGTCGTCGCTGTCGTTGAGGCTGGTGCCGTTCGTCGATCCGAGGTCCGTGATGGTGAGCCCCGATGCGCGGATGCGCAGCACCGCGTGCTGCGTGGAGACGCCGCGGTCGCCGGGATGGATACCGAGATCGATCTCGGGTTCGACGCCCTGGGCCCGATTGCGCCTGCCGATCAGCGTGGCGTCACGCTGCAGGGTGATTCGACGTTCCGGGAAGAACTGAGGGAACTCGACCGTGTCGGGACCTCCGTTGGCGAGCACACGTAGGTAGAAGTCGTGGTCGGCCCTGACCACGGCCGTCCATTCGACGGGTGCGGTCGCCGGCTGCGCGGCCGGTGGTGGCTCGGGTAGCGCGAAATCGCGTCCGCAGGCTTCGCAGAAGCGCCCGACGACCGGTGTCCCGCACGTGGGGCATTCCTGCGGCGCGCGCTCGGGGGCTAGTTGCGCTTCGACGCCTCCGATAGGCGCCCCGCACACGTCGCAATAGTCGTGGGCCGCTGAGGTGTGGCCCTCGGCGCAGGTGGGCATCAGGCTTCCTTCCGTACGCGGGCGGTCTTCGTCGATCGGGCGTCGAGCGCCATTTCGTCTGCGGCCGTGACCTCGTGTCGCAGCCGTGCCGTGCCGGTGTGCTCGTCCACCACGATGAATCGGCCCAGCAGCTTGGCCGTTTCGTCGTTGCCTGATTCGACTGCCAGTTCCATCGCACGCCGTAGTTTCGCGGTCGCGGTGGCGATGTCCCCCTCGTTCCGTGCGGCCAGTCCCTCCTGGACTGCCTGCGCCAGCGCCGCCTGTCCCGTGTAGTGCGCCACCCGGCGACTGATCTGGGCCGACTTGGCCGTATCGGAGGTCCACACCGCTGTCACCAGCCCTTCGCCCAGAAGTTTTTCGCCCGCAACGACATTGACGCGCGCGGCCAGCTTCTCGCGTCCAACCGCGGCAGGCTCGACCTCGACCTGAATGTGATAGTCGCGGTCCTCGGCGCCCCAAGAGGCGAGCGGGTATTCCCCCGTCTGGGGACCCGCAGCGACTCGGCGTTGGGTCAGGTCCTCGACGGTGGGCGCGACCTGTTTGACGAACCCGACTCGCGCACCGACGGGAATCCACAGGCGCAGCGTCACGTCGGGGATCGACTTGCCCATCGAGGTGCGCATCATCGCTGCGAAGTCGTCGGCGAGGTCCTCGTGGTCGGCGACGATGTCGACCGTGCCCAAGAGTGCCGATGAGATCCGTCGCAACTCGTCGACGCGCCAGTCGGTTCCCACTCCTCGGCAGTCGCAACTGAATGTGCCTTCGCTGAGCGCGATTTCCTCGTCGAGCCGCTCCGGGGTCTCGTGCTCGTTCCTTCCGTCGGTGAGCAGGATGGCGTGGGTGATCCCGCCGGGTTGTCGTCCGACGATCGCGCGGGTGTAGGCGAGCCAACTGCCCATCGCGGTCCCACCGTTGGGCCGCAGACCGTCGACGGCCACCGCCGCCGCAGCCTTGGTCGCCGTGCTCGCCTGTGCCAACCCTCCCTCCGCCGGATAGACCGGGGCGGCCCGTTCGGTGCCGGCGACGACGGCGAAGTGGGTGCCGTCGACCAGTTCGTCGATGGCGGCCGCGGTGGCTCGCTTCGCTGCGTCGAACTTCGTGGTCGGCGACTGCATCGAGGTCGAACAGTCCAGGATGATGACCTCGACCCGATTCGGTGGAGTTGCCGCCTCCGCGACATCCCTTCCGACGGTGACGCTGACGATGGCATCGACCGTCCCGGATCCCTCGGCGAGATAGGGATTGTGGTCGACGTCGACGGTGATGCCGGACATCGCGTCGTGCTCAGTCGAACTCATGTAGTCCTCCGATCCGAATTACGGCGACGGTCACGTTGTCGTGACCGCCGGCGCCCAACGCATGATCGACGAGCGCACGGGCGGTCGTGGTCGAGTCGTCGTTCGCGCAGAACGGCGCGATCTCAGCGGCGTGCGGCAGGTAGTTCCACAGTCCGTCGGTGCACATCACGAGCGAACCCGGACCGGCGGCCGTCATCGTCCGAATACTTGATTCCGTCCACGGCGTCGGCTCGGAGTCGGCACCGAGCCAACGAGTCAGGATGTGTGCGCTCCGTTGGACGGCTTCTGACTCGGCCGTCGCCCCGGCGGTGATCAATTCCTGCGCCACGGAGTCGTCGACGGTCAACTGCTGCGCCGCCGCGGGCGGTTCGGGAAGCCAATACGCCCTGCTGTCACCGACGTTGCCCACCGTAATCTCCACTGTCCCTTCGAGAGTGGGCATGACGACCGCGGCAAGGTAGGTGCAGGAAGGTGCGTTCGACGGGTCGGTGCCCGCTCCCACCGCTGCGGCCGCGTCGGCGGCGCCGGCCAGACCCGCAAGTACGGCCGCGCGTCCGGTTCGGGATCCGGCGAGTGCGGCAAGCATGGCATCCACGCCTGCGTTGGATGCAGCGACTGCGGCCATCTGCGAACCACTGGACGTCGACACCCCGTCACACACGGCAACGGCGACGGCCTGCCTTGCCCGACCATCGACATCTAGACACATGCCAGCTGAGGCAGCGTCCTCGTTTCGTGCGCGTTCGAGGCCGCGGTCGGTGACAAGCGAGACGGGGCCCAGCCGTACCTCGTCGCGATCTGGCTCAGCCAGCCGGCTGCCGCAGGTGGTGCAGTATCCGTGGGCGTAGGTTGAGTTGCCGCATTCCGAGCACGGACCCTCCAACCGCCGGTCGTTGCGCGGTACGGCCACTCGGCGAAGTTCGGCCAGTGTGGCGCCGCAGTTCTCGCAAAATCGGTCGGTGCGGGTGACGGGAGCGGTGCACCTCTGGCACGACGTGCGCTGATGGGTCATAGTCGCGTCCTGGGTCTGATCGCATTCGCTGTCTCCACCAGCGCAATTCGCTCCCATACATCGGTCGACTGATGGGCCAGCTCGCGGTAGCAGCGTTCCATTCCGGCCCTGATTCCGACTTCGTCGAAGTCGGCACCGAGTAGTCGCGGGGCGGTGGACTCGTTGCCGGCCAGCAGCCAGTCCAATGCGGCGCCGAGCACCCGGAGTCGCAGTGTCGCCCGTTTCGAGGCCGACTCGAGGGTCAGCGCCGCGGCCCGCTCGCCCGCATTGACCAGCGTCTGCTCGTCCAGTTCCTCGGCGGATCGCCCATCGAGCAGAATCTCGATCGCGGCCGCGCCTGCCGCGGTGAAATGCGCTGATGAGATTGGTATCTCGTCGAGTGGCACGATCGCCTTGGCGCGGTCTCCCGCCCGCGCACGCTCCCTGGCCAACCCGAATGCGGCGCTGTAGTAGCTGTGCTCCGTCCGCCAGATGGTCTCGTAGTAGCGAGTGGCATGCTCGTGCGCATCTCGCAGTTCTGCGGTGGCCGCGATTGCAAGCTTGGGGCCGAGCTCACCAGGCAACATCGCCAAGACGGCATCGAAATACGCTGCGGCTCGGTCGAATTCACCCTGCAGCAGGGCGCACTGTCCGCCGTACCACAGAAGCCGCCAATCTCCTGGGATCACCGACTCCAGATCGTCGAGTCGCGTCCGTGCGTCGGTCGCCGCGCCGAGTTCCAACGACGCGCGGACCAGTCGGAGTGGGATCTCGACGGAGGAGCGGTTGCCTTGCCGCGCACCGCCGCGGGCGAGTACGAGAGCTTGCTCGAGTTGTGCGGGAGGCGTGCCGCTGGTCGTGGCGAGCACCGCCGCACCGGGGTCGCTGGGGTCGACGACCGGCACGGGCAGTGCGGCGATCACGCTGGCGGGGTCCACCGGCGTCTCCCCGCCGACACCGTAGACCGAGCGTTGCGGACTGAAGTGGTTCGACTTCCGTGGTTGCGCACTGTTGGTGTTCACGGCTGCGATCTCGTGCAGGACACCAGTCAGCTGGTCTGCCAGCTCCGCCATCGAGGCGAATCGACGGTTCGGGTCCGGATCGGTGGCGCGGACCACCACGCGATATAGCGATTCGTGTTGCGCGAGAACCGGGACGGTGTCGGGTCCGGGCAACCGTTCGACGAAGCGTCCCTTGTGCTGCGGAACGTCCATCAGGAGAACGGCGAGGGTGCGGCCGACCGTGTACACGTCACTGGCGACCGTGGGACCGGTGTAGGCGATCTCGGGTGCCTGGTAGCCGACGGTTCCGTAGATCGCGCTGCCGTCGTCGTCCATCGCGACCACTGCCCCGAGGTCGATGAGCTTGAGTTGCTCGTCGGTCTGCATCACGTTGTCCGGCTTGAAGTCGCAGTAGGCGTACCCCTCCGCGTGCAGGTAGTCGAGTGCAGGTGCGATCTCCACGATGTACGCGACGGCCCGGTCTGCGGGGAGCGGGCCGTCGTGGGCTTGGCGGATCTGCTTCAGCGTCGTGCCGCCCACGTATTCCATGACGATGTAGCCGACGGGGACACCGGACGCGTCGACGTGCTCGACGAAGTTGTAGATCCGGACGATGTTCGGGTGTTCCACCTCGGCCAGTGCGAGCACCTCGGCGGCGGCAGCAGCCATGGCGTCGGGATCGCCGGAGTTCAACAGACCCTTCAGTACGACCCACCGGTTGTGCACATTGCGGTCGATCGCCAGGTAGATCCAGCCCAGGCCGCCGTGGGCGATGCATCCCTGAACTTCGTACTGGCCGCCCACCAAGTCGCCGCGAGCGAGTTTGGGAACGAACGAGTATCGCGAACCGCATTGCGGGCAGAAGCCCTCGGCGAGGCCGGGGCGACCGTCCCGCGCGCGGCCGACCGGCTTCCTGCATTCGGAGTTGCCGCAGTACCGTCGGCCCTCCGGCACTTGCGGATCGGACAGGATGGCGGCGACTGGGTCGCCCTTCGGGACACGCGGTATCGCGACGACTCCGGCGCCGAGACGGCCGCGAGCGGTCGAGGGTTTGGACGACCCGGCCCGCGCGGTCGGTATGGATTCACCACGCGATACACCATTTGCCTGCGCCGTCGGCGGACCTTCCGGCGCCTCGGCCGCAGGTGCGGTACCGCAGGCGTTGCAGTAGCCGGCGACGACCTTTCCAACGCATCCCGGCTCGGCGCACGTCACGAGGACCGTCCCTGCTTCTTGGCGACCAGCTCTTGGAGGTCTCGGGCTGCGCGGGTCACCGCGCGTAGATCGCACGGTCGCCGCGACAACAGGCCGGCCGCAATCCGGCCGGATGCCAGCAGATCTGGATCCTCTCCGAGCCCGAGCCGAGCTGCCTTCGCCTGGTACACCGTGAGCCGCCCCTTCAGTTCCCTGTGGCGGTCGAGCAGTCCCTGGGCAAGCCGTTCGCCTTCTTGAAGCACCCCTAGTGCCGCGTCGATCCGCTTCCGCAGCGACATCAGCGCGTCCGGATCCGGTGCGCCGCTACACCGTACCGAGATGGTCACGAGGACGGCGCGCAGACTCGATTCGGTGTCCTCGGACATCGGCAGGGGACCAGCCACCACGGTCCGGTCGACCTGCTCGCGAAGCCGTGTCATCGAATGTGTCGCGTCCCGCAGCGCATCCAGGCGCAAGGCCGTCGTCGCGAGAGCCTCGGGCCAATTCGCTTTGATCGCTGCTAGTTCGGCGAGTTCGGTTGCCCTCCGTTCGATCCCGTCGGCGATCTCGGCGATGCGCTCCTCGACGATCTGCGTGGTCAGCGACAGTGGATCGGTCGCTGATTCCCGCAACAGGTCCGCGATCTCCTTGGGGCACGTGGCGCCCGACTCGTCGAGTCGCCTCTGCAACGGAGCAAGCCGTCTTGCGATCAGCGCAGTCGATCTCGTCGACGGCGTCGAGGAAATGGGCCACGGCCGGATACGTCGCGCGCATCCGATCGAGCGAACACTCGCACAGCAATCTCGCCAGCTCGCTGCGGTCTGCGTCAGTCGGTTCTGATCGGCGTGCCCGTATCGCGTGCGCCGACTGCAGGATTGACGTGGCCCGGCCCAGGTCCTCCCACAGCTGCGCGAGCGACTTCTCGGCCGTCGCCCACAGTCGAGCGGTCGTCCCGCTCGGCGTATAGCGACGCACGTGGTCGAGGCCCGGATGGTCGTCCAGCTCGATCAGGGTCATCGACATCGCCGTGACTTCTTCTGCCCGAAACGCGAGTTCACGGTCGATGTGATCGGTGCTCAGAACGGTCATGGTCCGTCCTCGTACCGTGCCATCGGCGGGCCCGGTGACGGCCCGAGGCTTTGCAGGCGGTTGGCATACAGGCGCTCCCACGTTCCATCCTCGCGCATCCGTTCCAGGACACCGTTGACGAATCGAAGCAGGTCTTCGTTCTCCTTCTTGACTCCGACGCCGTAGGGCTCGATGCCCATGCTGTCGCCGACCACCTCCACGTTGGGATCCTGCGCGGCTAGCCCGAAAAGCACCACGTCGTCGGTGCTGATCGCGTCGACCTGTCCCTGTTGCAACATCACCAGGCAGTCGGTCCAGGTGCTCACGCCGAACAGTGTCGGCCGTGGGTTGAGCGCGAACACTGTGGGAAGCGAGGTCGTGCCATCGACGGCACACACTCTCTTGCCCGAAAGTGAAGCAGCAGAATCGATTCCCGAACCCTTGAGAGCGAGGATCTTCTGGTGCGCGTTGAAGTACGTCGTGGAGAAGGCGACCTTCTGCTTGCGGTCACACGTGATCGAATAGGTGCGGACCACCACGTCCACCAAGCCCGACTCCAAGGCGGATTCGCGTTGGCTTGCGTCGACCACGCGTAGATCGACGCGGTCCGGATCGCCGAAGATGCCGCGCGCGATCTCGCGCGCGACATCGATGTCGAAGCCCTCGATCCGGCGCGTGGCGGGGTCGCGGAAGCCGAACAGATTCGTGTTCTGGTCGACCCCGGCGATGAGCCGCCCCCGTTCGGCGATGGCCGCTAGCGCGGAACCGGGGGGCGCCGTCCCCGGCACCGGCATGGGATCGGGACGCAGGCTCGCCTCCCGGTCGCACTGGACATTGCCCGACTCCGGAACCGTCGTGACCTCGTGCGCATGGGCAGGCATTGCGTCGACCGGCGAGACGGTGACGGCGGGTGCGGCGGTCGACGGGGATCCACATCCGGCAACGAACACGACGGAGAGCATCACGACGGCGAATCGCGTTGTCATAGGAACTCCTTGAGCCGCGGCCACAAGCCGACAACGGCTGCCGCCGCGGCAAGGGTCATCAGGACGAGGGCCCCGGTTGGGCTCCACGCCAGCCATGCGCCCGCCGCCGAAACCTGGTCCCTCAGGGCGGCACGCGTCTTTTCGATCTCGTCGCGAAGGCTGCTCTCCACGATGGCGAACTGTGCTGCGGAAGCATGGGGATCGGGCCCGATGGCCTGTTCGACGGCGGCGTCGTAGTCGCTGTTCTGGTATGCGTCTACCTGTTTGCGGTGACTCTCGGTCCATTTCGCCACACCGTCGGCAGCGGCCGATGGCTCACCGTCGAGCAACGCGCTCAGCTCGTCGATGTGGTGGTTGAACGACTTTTCGTCCGCAGTGATGTCGCCGCGCGCGATCAACTCGACCGTCTCGTCGGTGCGGGCCTGCAACGCTTCGCTGCGGGCATCGGCCAGTCGCCCGAACGCCGTCGCCTCGGTTCGGCTCGCGTCGATGGCACTCGCCGCTGAAGTGGTGGCGACGACGATCCACCCGCCGACGAGCACGACGGCGGCGGCGGCGACGACGAGACCGATGTTGAATTGCCGATTCGTCCTGGCGCCGACGATCACCGAGGCGATGCCGATGGCCACCAGCACGAGGCCGAGCAACACGAAGCTGGCCACCGGCACGCTGCCGACTGCGCGCTGGTCGTCACCGACGGCCGCGAGTTCCTCGGTGTGGATCCCTTCGGCGCTTGGCAGCATCTTCGTCTGCATCAGCGCTGACGCCTCTCGCAGGTACCCCGATCCCACCACCAATCCCTGGCGGTTGTTCGCCCGTGCCGTCTCGACCATGCCTGCGTATGCGGTCAGCTGTGCCGTGATGTCCGCGACCGCCTTCCGGGTGGCCGGATCGATGGCGCCGGCGGTCACGTCCGTCAATGCCGCCGCCGAGTCGGCGAGGGCTTGCTGATAACGCGCCCGCGCGGCGGGTGTTTCGATGCCGGTCAGGAACGCCGAGGCGGCAGCGGCATCGGCGGCCGACAACGCGGCGTAGAGATCCTGCGCCGCGTAGGCGAACGGTTCCGAACGGTCGAGAACTTCGTCGTGCTCAACGATTCGGTTCTGGAGCTGAGTCGCACACACCACTCCGGCGATCACGCACAACGCCGCGAGGGCGATGGCGGTCGCACCGATGACGCCGGGCGTCGTGTGCACCAGGCGTCGCACCCAAGCCATGGAGGCCCGAGCGTCTACGGTGTTCGAAGAAGTCATGGCCTCAACCCCCTCTCCGACGCGATCGTAGCCGCCGGACGCTTGGGAAATATCGACAAAGAACACAACCCGACCCGGCTCGATTCGGTGCGACATCCGAGCGGTGGTCAGCAGTGGAGGTCGACGTAGACGGTCTTGCTCATCACGGTGGTGACCAGGTCGGAGCCTGCTCCCGGGGCACCGGAGTCGGTGCGCGAGAACGTCTGGCCCGGGCGAATCGAGCCAAGGGTGCACTGCTCCGGCGCAGAATCACCGATGCGATTCACGACGACATCGAAGCCCTGCGCATACAGTTGGTCGATCGTGGCGTCGACCGACGACGGGCCTGCCGGCGCCGCCTGGGCAGTTGCGGTCAGTCCGATGGAAGCGGCGGCCAGCGCGGCAAGCGTGCTTACTACGAGTTTCGACATCGTCATGCCTTCCTTGAGTTTTCGTGTCGATGCCGGTGCCGGTGTCGCGAAGACCATTCGTGCGTGGTTGGCTACTACTGCATTGCCTCGCACATTGGTTGTCGTTAACCGTCTTTCGGCATTTCCTGCACTGAAATCGTCGCTCCCGCTGGACGGGATGAGTGCAGTAGCGCCCTACTGCAGTTTCGATCTCCCGCGGCAGACCACTACGTCAACCCCGTCGGCAGCCGTAGGGAGGTGCCGCGTCGACGAGTCGCGTCGAGCCGTGCTCGTCACGGCGAGAGTCGTTGGTGCACTCCGGGCTCGCCGAGTGCCAGCAACTTGGCGAGTTCGTTGCGACTGGTAGTTCCAGTCCTCGCCATGGCTCTGTAGACGTGGCTGTCGACGGTGCGCACCGAAAGCGTCAGTCGCTCGGCGACTTCGCGGCTTGACAAGCCGTCAGCGATCAACATGACGATCTCGCGCTCGCGGTCGGTCAGCGGTAGATCTTCGCTGGCCTGACGAAGGGCCGGCGTGCTCGTGCCGCCGCACTTCAGAGCAAGCGCGCCCGCCCGTGTCGAGCATCCCAAAGCGGACCCGCGATGGCCGTCATGGCGATATGCAATGGCCGCGTGCGCGGCGGCATCCACGGCGGCGACGAGGTCGCCCATGCGCTCGAACTCCGCCGAGACCTCGACCAATCCCGCGGCGTCACCGTCCTTTAGCGCCCCGGCGAAGCGGGCCGCGACACCGACTCGCGGGCCTTCGACCATTGTCTCGAGCTCGCGCAGTCGTGGGGCGCATGAACGATTGCCGAACTGGGTGACGGTCTGCAAGCACATCACCTCCATCGCGAACTGTTCACTCGCTCGGGCTCTTTCGGCCGCAGACAGCGTGACTTCGATCGCTTCGCTCACTGCTCCCTGGCTGGCGGCCACCCAGGAGCGAGCCAAGTTCCGCTCGTAGTCCAGGGCCCGGAAAGGACGTCGCAACTCGTGCAGCGCGGCGAACCCGGCAGCCGCCTCTCCACTCGCACCACGTATGGCCAGGGCAGTCGATAGTGGGAATCGGTAGCTGTATCCCCAGCCGATGACATGGCCGGAAGCGGACAACCCCGCAGCCGCCTGCCGCAAGAGGGAACATGCAGTTGTCAGGTCGCCGGCACCAAGCGCGGCCCGGCCCGCGACCGCGGCACCGAGGAGATTCGCCGTTCCAGGAAGATCAGCTGCCTGCTCGCGCGCCCGCTCGGCCACCGCACACGGCGTCGTGAACTCGGCCGGACAGCAACAGTGCACTGACGTGTGCATCGACGATGTTGAACCTCATCTGCGGAGCATCGAGGGAGCGTGTCGCTTCGGCGTATCCCGCATTCGCGGCGGCCACCGCATCGGTGGTGCGCCCCGCGTCTCCGTACATGACGGCGAGCGCCCAAGCTATCTCGGCCGCGACGACGGCTGGCAGATCGTTCAGCACGAGGTTCTGCGACACCTGCATCGCCCGACCGGGCTGGTCCGTGGCGAACCAGTACACGGTGAGGAATCCGTCGACGTAGCACCGGGCCGGTGCCGAAGTGAGGTCCGCGGCGTCGTCGATGATCGCTTTCGCGCGCGTGGGATCGGCGAGCACCCAGAGCATGTTGCTGGCCCGCAGGAAGGCGGATCTGGCGCGGTCGGCGTCGTTGAGCTGGGTGGTGAGGATCTGAGCGAGGACGGCGTCAGCCTCCTCTCCGCGGCTGAGCCACGACAGCGCGTGCGCGCGGACGAAGCTTGCGTCCGGACCCGCCCCGCCGCGAATTGCGGCGTCGGCAAGCCGTTCGGCGAGCGGCAGATCGGCCAGCCACACCGCTCCGTGTGCTGCCTTGACGAGCAGGTCCGGGTCTGGGGCGAGGTCGGAGTCCAGGCTCAGTGTGGCGCGGCGCACCAGCACTCGGATGTCGTCGCGGTCCTCGGATGCGGCCAGCTCCGTCGCGACCAGCCCGCGCAACCGGCGCAACCTGGACTGCGCCGCACGTCTCCGACGTACCTCACCGTAGAGCGGATGGGCCACGCGCACGTCCATGCCGCCGACCACCGGGTCGAGCACGATGAGGCCGCGCGTCTCGGCCTCCTCGACCGCCGCCCGATCAGACATCCGCGTGAGGGCCGACAGCTCGATCGGCTCCCCGATCGCCAACGCGTCGATCACGTCGGCGACGGGCGCGGGCAGGTCCCCGAATCGGGATTCGATGAGCTCGACCAAGCCCGGCGGCATGGTCGGCTCACCCACCCATCGCCAGTATCCGTCGTCCACTCCCAGCCGACCGTCGGCGACCTCCTGCTCGACGATGTTCCTCAGGTACAAGGCGTTGCCGCGAGTCAGCGTCCACAGCGCTGGTTCGCACCCAGATCGACTGATGCGCCCAACGTCGCCGCCAAGAGTGCGGTCAATCCGTCGAATGACAAAGGCTGCAGATCGAGCCTGGTGAACTGAACGTCCCTCCAAATCTCTTGTACTGCAACAGGAATCGGATCATCGTCCCGGACGGTGAGGATCAGTTTGGCCGCCCCGCGTTGGGCGATCTGCTGGACGACGAACGTCGACAAGTCGTCGAGCAGGTGCACGTCGTCGACGGCGATCACCACCATGGTGTCGGCGGGTGCTGCCGTCAGCGAGTCGATCACTCCGCGCACCAAGTCGACGGTCGCGGTGACTCCGAACTGCGCCCAGGCGCTGAATGCACCCAACGGAAGCGTCCGCGCCGACGACGTGCCGACCGCCCATCGGCCTTCGCATCCCCGAGAAACTGCGGCCGACAACGCCTCACGGGCGATCCGGCTCTTTCCGACGCCTGCGGTGCCACTGATCACGACACCGGAAGCGTCCGATGCCAGGAGGGCGGCCTCAATCGAACGCATCTCGTCCGAGCGCCCGGTCAGCGGCCACGACAGGCCCATCAGGCAAGCGTAGTGAAAGGACCGCGACACCGTAACCCGGCACACTCGCCACCGAGACCGATCTTGGTCCGAACGGTGCCGCCGAACGGGTTGAACCGCCGATGTCGGTTCCGCGGGGTGGTGTGATCAGCGCGGCCTCACTTTGCGCCGGGCATTGGGGTTTCGGGCACATTCGGTGTCCCGATCTCGCCGGCGAGCCACGGTAAGGACGCCGCGAATCCGCGTGTGCTCGCGTGACCGAGGCCATGGACTCGCAGCGCTATCTGAACATCATGACGGTGCTGCGGAAATGGCGCACCGAGCCGCCCGTGGATCCCGATACCCCGACCCGGAAGCTGATCGATCGGGCGCGGCGGGCCCAGCGCAAGGCCGATCGGCGGATCGACAGTGCGCTCACCGACGGCGACGACGCCGGGCTGCACCGGGCACGCAAGGCTGCCAAGCGTGCCCGTTACGCCGCCGAGCTGTGCAAACCCGTCGATGGTAAGAAGAAGTCGAAGCGAACGGTGAAGCATTACAAGCATTTTCAGTCCGTTCTTGGCGACCATCAGGACACGGTGGTGGCTTCCGCCGCCTTGCGGCGAATGGCGCTGGCAGCCGGGACGACGGTCGGTGAGAACGGCTTTACCTATGGGCTGCTGTTCGGACGGGAACAGCGAATCGCCGACGAGTGCCGACAGCGGGCGCGAAAGTTGCTATGAGGGAGTTCTTTTCGGCTCCGCGCCGCCCAGGCGGGGGATGACCGACCGGCGTTCTACGGCATCAATTGCTCGCACCCGCTGGAGTTCGCGTCCGTCATCGAGCCGGGTGATTGGTTCGAGCGAGTGCGAGTGCTGCGCCCCAATGCCGCGATGATGGACAAGATTTCGCTCTGCACGCTCGGGCACCTCGAATCTGGGGATCCAGTCGAGCTCGGTCAGCTCATGGGCGGCTTGGCCCGGCTGTATCCCCACATCGACATGTGGGGCGGGTGCTGCGGGACGTGGGAGACACACCTCGACGAGATCGCGCAGAACGTGCACGCGGCTCGGGCGACCCCGACCATGTGACGGCCCGTATCCGTGATCATTGGCAAATGATGGCCGCACGATGAGGGCTTTCTCATAGTCGAGCTGCGAAAGTGGGCTGGCCGGGTTACGGTACGCCGGTGACGATAATTGACGAGACCGCAGGCGCGGCGGGCGCCGACGCCATGCAGGCGGCACATTTCCGCGAGTCACTCGTCGCCGAGCGCGCGCAGCTTCTCGATTCGATCGTCAAGCGCCGGGCCATCATCGACCGCCGCACCAACGCCAATCACATGCGATCTCAGGTGCGCAGCGCCGAGGCCGAGGTGCGATACATCAACCGCCTCATCGAGCGACTCGACCGCCGCTTCGCCTCCCACTGGGTAGTTGGCGGCTAGCCCTGCAGGTGACTGAGTTCAGTCCGCGCATCGCGTTCGACGAGCAACGGCACGTAGTCCCGGATGCGGCTTCCGTCGAACCGTGCGTGATTGTGGTGCACCACCAGCGTGACGGTGTCCGGGGCCACCGTGGGGAAGCTTTCCTTCAGCCGGTCGACGATACGTTTGATCGCCGTCCATTCGCTTGATCTGATCTCGCCCACAGCGAACATCATCGAATGGTCGCACTGGGTTCACTCAGTCGTCAACCGCTGGCCATGTTCGCGTTGGAAGGCGTCGTAGGCGAATGCAATCTCGTCTGCACTCGCGTCGGGATGTGCGCGCGCAACCGAGGCGATCGCCATCCACGTCTGAGCGCCCAAATTCGCGCTCGCAGAGGGCAATCGGCCGCTGACGATGGCCGAGTTCAGCATGTTCTGGAAGACCCAGCGGGGGTCCTCCGAAGGCGTCTCGGACAGCACGGGTCAAGCTTATGCGGCATCGCTCGCCGACCACCTCGGCTATTCGTTCGTCGACCGGCCTCGAAGTGAAGCCGCGGAATTGTTCAAACGCAACGTCGTGCCGACCCAGCGCCGCGAGGCGTCGGGCGACTCGGTTCGCAGCGGCGCGGATGTAGTCGTCCCGATCGGGATTGGTCCTCGCGTTCGGAGGGTCCGTGGCGCTCGCTCTTCTCGCGCAGCCGGTCGTCCAGTGTCATGACGGTCCCGGTAGGTGCAGTGGTGTTGTCGGCGGTCGTCAGCGCGTCCGAAAGCGCATCCTCGACGAACACGAACTGGCTCAGCTCATCAGCGAAACCCCGAATCCGCGCAACGAAGCGGCTCCCCGAATGATGCGCGACGAGGTCGCAGATCGGCGCGGGCCAGCCCTCCTGCCGCAGTTAGCGAGCGCCGTCGCAAGGAATGAAAATGGGTGTCCCGCAGAGCGCTTGCATACCCGATGTCGTCCTGTCGTCCACCAGTAGGCGATCGGCCAGCGCGCGGGCCGCGGCAACCATCTCGTCAGGCATTGACCACCCCACAGCGGATCGATCGAGGTCCTCGATCACATCTTGGTCGTATCTGCGCTGCGCCGAAAGATCATCGCGGGTGAACGTTGACCTTTGCCGCAGCTCGGGCCACGGCGGTAACCTCGGTTTCGACGTGCGGGCGGATCGGAGCGAACCAATGGACGTGGTGCTCGGGCTCTCGACGAGCACCACCGCGGTGCGCTGGGTGCTCGTCGAGGGGACGACGGGTGAGGGCGCCCCCGTCGATCGCGGGTCACGCCAGATCGAGGCGACTTTCGACGCCGACGCGCTGCTCGACGGGGTGCTCGGATCCGAGCCGGCTGCGGACTACCAAGTCCACGCGGTGGGGGTCACCTGGGCCCCTGAAGCGGAGGCAGCGGCGAATGCCCTACTGGCGGCGTTGGCGGCCCGGGGCCACGACAGCGTCGTCGCGATCTCGGACGTCGAGGCCGTCGAAGTGCTCGCGTGGGGGATCGCCGACGTCGCCGGATATGAGGACGTCACCGTGTGCGTCGTCGAACCCGATGTCGCGGTGGTCGCGGTGGTCGACGTCGGCGGCGTGACCGTCGAGCGCATCGACCGCTCGGTCCTTGGCGCGGACGCGACCGAGCTGACCGCCGCCGCGGTGGCGATCTGGGAGCCAGACGTTCGCCAGCCCGAGGCGATCTTCGTGCTCGGATCGGACGACCTCGATCCGATCATCTCGGAGCTCACCGCTGCGTCGGAGGTGCCGGTCATCTCGGCCACCGAAGCCGATCTGGCCATGGCCCGAGGAGCGGCGCTGGCCTCGGCGACGGCAGTCGACACGCTCGATGCGCAGGCCGCATCGGGTGGGCTGTTTGGGAAGTCGAAGACCGGCGCGTTGACGTCTGTCCTCGCCGCCGCCGTGGTCACGTTCGTCGTCTCGGTGTCAGCGGCAGTCGGGCTTCAGGCGGTACCGGACGAGTCCGTACAAAGGGGCGTCGACGCCGCCGATCGGGCGGTCCCAGAGGCACCCCCATCGTCGGTCGCGCAGGCGGCTCCGGTCACGCCATCCGCGGCACCGCCGCACCCCGCCCCGCCGGAGGTCGCGGAGACGGTCGCACTGCTCGCGCCGCCTGCCCCCGAAGCCGTTCCCGACCCACCCGCGGCGGCGCCCGTCGAACCAGCGCCGGTGTACCAAGCTCCCGCGCCACCGGTGGCGCCTGCTTACGAGCCGCCAGCGCCTGCTTACGAGCCGCCCGCCCCACCTGTCTATGTTCCGCCGGCGCCGCCTGCTTATGTCCCGCCGCCGGTGCCGCCCCAGCCGCGCCTTCGTGATCGGATCATCGAGAAGATTCCGATCATCAACCGGTTCCACGAGCCCAAGTACCCGGGCTAGTTCCGGCGAGGCGTCGGCTGCGCTCGACCTTCGCCGAGTTCTGCGTCATGGTCGTGGATTCGCCGGGGTAACGACCATCGTGCAGAACTCGGCGGCGCGATGGTCGACCGTCAGTCTGCGGCGAGTCCGAGTAGCACGTCGGCCAGGACCGCGGGCCGCGAGTAGAACGGCGAGTGGCTGCCGGGGAGCTCGATGACCTCGGCATTGAGCCTGTCGCGAGCGACTCGCCGCGACCACTCGGGTTCTACGACGAGATCCTCGCTACAAACCACGGAAGTCGTTGGTACGGAGGGGAATTCGGACAGCGAAAAGGGTACCCTGGACGGATGTAGCGCGTGGGGGCGTAGTCGGCTCCACGCCGCATCCGCGACCGACTGACCACAGTCTGCGTAGAACACCTCACGCGCTATATCGAGATCGACCCAGCTGGTCCGCATTTGGGCGTCGGGTGGAGCGATCCCCGCGTTCATCCGCGGATTGAGCATGCCGTCCGCGAGCTGGTCCTTGACACTGCGGCCGATGTCCGGCACCGCGGCGCACAGGTACACCAGATGTCGCACCCGTCGACGCGCCGCGACCAACGGAATCACGCAGCCGCCGAAGGAGTGGCCGACGAGCACCACGTCGTCGTCGCAACCCTCGAGCGCAGCGCACACGACGTCGGCGTGGTCATCGAAGTTCGCCGATCCGTCGTCGATGGGCAGGTCCGTTGCGATCACGTCGTGGCCAGCCCGCTGCAGGTGTGGAGTCAGTAGTTCCCAGCACCACGCCCCGTGCCATGCACCGTGGGCAAGCGCGAACGTCGTCATGCCGATGATGGTAGGAACGGCTCTCGCTGAGGTGTTCAAGATCGACAAATTCGCGTTCTGCTCGTAATCGGTGTCCTACGCTGAGCATTCAATCGACTCGGGGGCACAAGAAGTGGTAACAAGAGTGGAGCGCGTTGTCGACGTCGCCGGCGTCGGACACATCGCCGTCACCGTCTTCGTCCCCGAGAGCGGCCCCGCCGATCTCAGCCCGGCCGTCCTCTTCCTCTTCCCCGGCGGCGGCTACGGCCGCCGGTACTTCGACCTGCAACTCGACGGGCTACCGGACCACAGCCAGGCGCAGCGCCACGCGAGCCGTGGGCTCGTCACCGTCACCGTCGACCATCTCGGCGTCGGCGACAGCACCGTGCCGGCGCGCGACGATCCACGCGGCCCGTTGACGTACGCGCGCGTCGCAGAGGCCAATCATGCTGCGGTGGTGGACATCCTGGGTCAGGTGCGTGCGGGCACCCTCGACGGCGTGCCCGCGATACCCTCTGCTGTGGCAATCGGCGCCGGGCAGTCGATGGGCGGTCACGTCGCCGCCGTCATGCAAGCCAATCATGCGACGTTCGACGGGATAAGCGCCCTTGGAAGCAGTTTCACCCAGTTGCGTGGAGAATTGCCGCCCGGCAAGCGCCGCCCGTTTCGCGCGCTTCCATCGAAGGTCGTCCACTCTTGGCGTCACGTCGACGAGGCCGCCTCCTTCCACTGGCGCGAGGAGCCGGCGTGGGTCGTCGCGGCCGACCTGGACAACGTCGACCTGGCGCCGTGGCGATCAGCGACGGTGCCGCCTTGTGCGGCAGAAGCTTTGAAGCCGTTCGCACTTGCCCGCGAGGCCGCCTTGGTGCGGGTCCCCGTGCTTCTGATCTACGGCGAAATCGACGTGACGCCCGAACCGCTCGCGAACGCCGCCATCTTCTGCTCGGCGCCGGAAGTCGCCGTATACCTGGTGCCGCGGTCGGCTCACATGCACAACTTCGCGCCGACAAGGCATCTGGTGTGGGCGCGCCTCGAGCACTTCGTCGACCAGGTCGTCATGCTGCGCAACGTCGAGGAGTCGATCCGCGAAAGCTAGCCGCCGATCACCGTCTCGCCGAACTCGGCGATGGTGTCCGGCGGCGCGAAGTCGGCGAACCACACGTAGATGCGTTGTGCGCCTTGGGCTTCGAGGGTGTGAAAGTAGTTCGCGAGCGCGCTGGCGTCGCCGCACACCAGCCCGGGTCCGAAGTGTCCGAACCTGCGTTGTGCCTTTTCGGTGACCGCGGCCGCGTCGTCGCCGCGCCGGATGAAGCCGGTCATCTGTTGCACCGAGGCCTTCGCCGATCCGATCTTCGGGAGGAATTCGGGCAGCCGCTCGACGTAGGTGGCGGGCAGGTTCCACCAGTCGGCGTGCCGGCGGACCAGGTCGAGCATGCGAGGGCCGACGCCGCCGAGCACGATCGGTATCGGCTGGCTGGGCGTCGGGTTCTGCGCGCGCTCGTCGTCGGCGTCCCAGTACTGCTTGAGCGCGACGAGCGTCTCACCGAGTGCGGCGACGCGCTCGCGGGGGCTCGCGGTGCTCAGCGCGAACTTGGCGAGCTCGTCGGGCATCGACCCGGAGCCGAGCCCGAGTTCGAAGCGGCCGCCGGATGCCTCGGCCAGGGTGACGGCCTGCTTGGCCAGCACCGCGGGATGGCGGAACGCGTCGCACAGCACGAGGTGGCCGATCTTGAGCCGGTCGGTTCTGGCCGCCACCCAGGTCGCGACCGTCATGGCCTCCCAGATCGGGCTGGTCGGGGCCATCGGCGTCTCGAGGTGGTCGAGGAACGCGATGCCGTCGAAGCCCGCGGCCTCGGCGGCCTGCGCACGGGCCACCAGATCGTCGAGCCCCTGCCGACTCTGTGGGACGTAGAGGAACCACTCCGCCATGCGCGCACTCCCAAATTCTCAATCGCCGGTGAACCACCGCGCGTGCTGCTTATACTCGCGCAGGGTGATGGTAACGGCATTCTCCAATATGGAGAGGGCGTTTCCCCAGCTTGGAGAGGATGCATCACGGTGACGGGACGTTGTGACGGCAAGGTGGCGCTGGTCACCGGCAGTAGCCGGGGGCTGGGCAAGGCGATCGCGCAGCGGTTGGCCTCCGAAGGGGCGACGGTCGCGCTGACCGCCCGGACGATGGACCCCGATCCGAAGTACGACGGCTCGCTGGCGCAGACGCGCGACGAGATCGTCGCCTCCGGAGGTCGGGCGATGGCCGTGCAGGCCGACCTGTCCCAGAGCGAGGACCGCGAGCGGCTCTTCGCCGAGGTCGTCGACGTAGTCGGGGCACCTGACATCTTGGTCAACAATGCGGCGGTGACGTTCCTGCGTCCGCTCGCCGGGTTCCCCGAGAAGCGCGTCCGGCTGATGCTGGAGATGCATCTGGTCGGGCCGTTGCATCTCAGTCAGCTGGCGATCCCCGCGATGCGCGAGCGTGGCCGCGGCTGGATCCTCAATCTCACGTCGGTCGGCGGTGACCTGCCCGACGGGCCGCCGTTCTCGGAGTTCGACACGTCGGCTGGCTTCGGCATCTACGGCACGGTCAAGGCGGCACTGAACCGCTTGACGAAGAGCCTTGCCGCCGAACTGTACGACGACGGCATCGCCGTCAACGCCGCCGCGCCGTCCAACCCCGTCGCCACCCCGGGCGCAGGCACGCTGGACCTCGCGAAGACCGACACCGAGGACATCTCGCTGATCACCGAGACGGCGTCCACGCTGTGCACCGGTGACCCGAAGACGTTGACCGGCCGCATCGCCCACACCCAGCCGTTCCTCCGCGAAATCGGTTGGCTGAGTGGGTGAGCTGGACCTCGACGCGCTGCAGGACCGGCTGTCGGTTGCCGGAGTCTCCGCCGTACGCCCGTTGGCGGGTGGGGCGTCCAGCCTGACGTTCCGGGGGGTGTTCGCCGACCGGGCGGTAGTCGTCAAGGTGGCCCCGCCCGGGGTCGAGCCGATCGCGCACCGCGACGTGCTGCGGCAGGCGCGGATGATCACGGCACTCGGGCCGACGGACGTGCCGGTCCCCGCCGTGCTGTGGGCGGACCCCGGCGCACCGGTGGACGTGCCCCCGCTGTTCGTGATGTCGCTGGTCGAGGGCGAGTCGTTCGAGCCGCTGTTCGACCCGCCCGACGGTGTCCCGAATCAGCATGTGGCCCAACGCTTTCGGCATGCCGCCGAGGCGATGGCGACACTGCACCGGCTGCGCCCCAGCGACCTGGGTTTGGACGGTGAGCCGGTCGTCGACGCGGCCGCGGAGATCGACCGGTGGTGTGCCACCCTGCAGACCGTCGACCCCGCACTGGTCCCCGGCTGGACCGAGACCCGTGACGCGCTGCGGGCGAGCGTCCCGTCGCCCATGGGGCCGTCCGTCGTGCACGGCGACTTCCGGCTCGGCAACTTACTGGCCGTCGACGCGCGCATCACCGCGGTGATCGACTGGGAGATCTGGTCGATCGGCGACCCGCGCATCGACGTCGGCTGGTTCCTCGTCAACGCCGACCCCGCCACCTACCGTGGGCCCACGACGTATGCGAGCGTCGTGCCGCCGGTGGGGGAGTTGGCTGCCTGCTACTGCGGGGCGTTCGGGGCCGACGTGCCCGACGTGGAATGGTTCATGGCACTGGCGTGCTTCAAGTCGGCGGCGACGTGGGGGCTGATCGTCAAGCACAATCGCCGAAGATCTACTCCGCGGCCCGAATTGGAGGCGATGGCACCCGTGTTGCCCGGCCTGCTGGAGCGGGCTCGGGCGCTGCTGAGCTAGCAAGCCAACGTCGAAAGTACGGTTGTTGTACGCGAATGTCGAGTGAGGCCGTGAACAAGCGTACTTTCGGCGATCACATTCGACTAGCCGCGCGGGATACCGGCCAGCTTGTCGGCGAACTTGGCCTCGGCGGCCTCCCGCAGCCGCAGCAGGTGTTCGGAGGGGAACGTGTCCGGGGCGGGCTTCTGATCCTTGAGAAGCAGCCGCGCCAGGGTCACCTTGTGCACCTCGGTGGGGCCGTCGGCCAGGCCGAGCACGAACGACTCCGTCAGGTATTGCACGAACGGCATCTCGTGCGACGTACCCAGTGAGCCGTGAATCTGCAACGCGCGGGCCGAGACGTCGTGCAGCACCTTCTGCATCATGGCCTTGACGGCCGAGATGTCGGCGCGTACGGCCTTGTAGTCGTTGTACTTGTCTATCTTCCAAGCGGTTTGGAGTGTCAGCAGGCGGAAGGCCTCGATCTCCATCCACGAGTCGGCGATCATCTCCTGGACCATCTGCTTGTTGGCCAGCACCTCACCCTGCGTGTAGCGGGAGACCGCGCGCTCGCAGATCATGTCGTAGATCCGCCGCACCAGCCCGACCGTGCGCATCGCGTGGTGGATGCGGCCACCGCCGAGCCGCGTCTGCGCGACGACGAACGCGCCGCCGCGCGGACCGAGCATGTGATCGTTCGGCACGCGGACGTTCTCGTAGCGGACGTAGCCCTCGCGGCCGCCGCCGCCCAGCGGCTGGTAACCGAGCCCGACGTCGCGCAGCACGTTGATGCCGGGAGTGTCACCGGGCAGGACGAACATCGAATACCGTTCGTACGGCGGGGCTTCCGGGTCGGTCATCGCCATGACGATGATGAACGACGCCATGGATGCGAACGACGAGTACCACTTCTCGCCGTTGATGATCCAGTCGTCGCCGTCCTGGACCGCGGTGGTGGTGAACACCTTGGGGTCGGCGCCGCCCTGCGGTTCGGTCATCGAGAAGCAGGAGATGATCTTGTTCTCGAGTAGCGGCTTGAGGTAGCGCTCCTTGAGCTCGGGGGTGCCGTAGTGGGCGAGGATCTCGCTGTTGCCGGAATCCGGTGCCTGCGAACCGAACACGATGGGCGCGCACTCGGAGCGGCCGAGGATCTCGTTGAGCAGAGCGAGCTTCATCTGGCCGAAGCCGGGGCCGCCGAGGTGTGCCCCGAGGTGGGTGGCCCACAGACCCCGCTCCTTGACGATCTGCTGCAGCGGCGGGATCAGCGCCTGGCGCACGGGGTCGTTGAGGTCGTGTGACTCCTTGATGATGTAGTCGATCGGTTCGCACTCGGCGCGCACGAAATCATCGACCCAGGAAAGTTGTTCAGCCCATTCCGGATCGGTCTCGAAGTCCCACGACACAGCTAGTTCCCTTCCGTCTTTACGACCACTTGGCGCGACGCGCAGCGGCGTCGTCGGTGGCATGAGTGAGTACCTGGTTGCGGTTCTCGAGTTCGAGCGCCGCGTCCAAGGGCGCGTCGGTGTTGGCTTGCAGAGCGCGCTTGGTCAGCTGCACGCCCAGGGGTGCCAGCCCGGCGATCAGGCCGGCCAACTCGAGTGCCCGATCCAGCAGTCCTTCGGCGTGGACGAGTTCGCTGACCAGACCGCGGCGGTCGGCTTCCTCGGCGGAGACGGTGCGGCCGGTGAGCATCCAGTCGGCGGCCACGCTGGTTCCGACGGTGCGGGGTAGGTGGTAGCTCATGCCCATCTCGGCACCGGACAGCCCGAGCAGAATCGCCGCGTTGCCGAATGATGCTGCCGTCGAGGCGATTCGGATGTCGGAGGCCAGGCACAGTGCCAGGCCGGCGCCCACACAGGGACCGTTGACGGCCGCGATGACGGGTTGCGGCAGATCGCGGATCGCCTGGGGGAGTGCGGCCATCGCCTCCTGAAAGCGCAGCCGGTCGATCGCGGGGGCGTCGGCGTCGAGCATCCCGGGGCCGAAGTTGCGCATGTCGAGCCCGGAGCAGAAGCCGCGGCCCGTGCCCGTCAGGACCACCGCGTGCACGGTGTGGTCGGTGGCGAGTGCGGCGAACGTCTCGACGAGCTCGGTCTGCATCACCTGGTTGACGGCGTTCAGTCGCTCGGGCCGGTTGAGCCGCAGCACGGCGACGCCGTCGCGGGAGATGTCCAGTTCGAGGGTCTCGGGCACCGTCACACCCGTTCGATGATCGTCGCGGTGCCCATGCCGCCGCCGGTGCACATGGTGACGAGCCCGGTGGTCAGGTCGCGGCGCTCGAGTTCGTCGAGCACGGTGCCGATGAGCATCGCGCCGGTGGCGCCGATGGGGTGGCCCAGCGCGATGGCGCCGCCGTTGACGTTGACTCGCTCGGGGTCGAGGCCGAGGTCGCGAATCGTCTTGAGCGGCACGGCGGCGAAGGCCTCGTTGATCTCCCAGAGGTCGATGTCGTTGGCGCTCATGCCGGCGCGCTCCAGGCAGCGCTGGGCGGCGGGTCCGGGCGCGGTGAGCATGATGATCGGCTCGCTGCCGATGGCGGCGGTGGCGCGGATGCGGGCCCGCGGGTTGACGCCGTGGCTCGTCAGCCAGTCCTTGGAGACGACGGCGGCGGCGGCCGCACCGTCGACGACGCCCGACGAGTTGCCGGCGTGGTGGACGTGGTCGATGGCGTCGACTTGCGGGTAGCGGTCGAGGCAGATCTCGTCGAACGTGCGAGTCTCACCGTCGACGGAGGCCGTGCCCATCTGGGCGAAGGCGGGCTTCAACCCGGCGAGCTTCTCGACGGTGGTGCCGGGTCGCGGATGTTCGTCGTGCTTCAGCACGGTCGCGCCGTTCTCGTCGGTGACCGCGATGACCGAACGGTCGAAGCGGCCCTCGGCGATGGCGTCGGCGGCACGGCGTTGACTCTCGGCGGCGTAGGCGTCGACGTCGTCGCGGGTGAAGCGTTCGAGGGTCGCGATGAGGTCCGCGGAAATACCTTGCGGGACCGTGGGGTAGCGACTCCGGAGGGCAGGGTTGTCGCCGTCGATGGTCGGCACGCCGACGGTGACGCCCCAGCGGGACATCGATTCGACGCCGCCCGCGACGACGAGGCGTTCGGCGCCGGAGGCCACGGCGGTGGCAGCCACGGTGATGGCCTGCTGGCCGGACCCGCAGAAGCGGTTGAGCGTCATGCCGGGCACCGTCTCGGGCCAGTCTGCGAGGAGGACCGCGAGGCGGGCGATGTCGTCGGCGTGGTCCCCGGCGAGGATGCCGTTGCCTGCGATCACGTCGTCGACGCCGACGGGATCGAATCCCGTGCGCGCCGCGAGCGCGGTCAGGCACTGAGCGAGCAGCGCCTGGGGGTGTATTCCGTGCAGGGCGCCGTCCGGGCGGCCCTTACCGCGCGGCGTACGGACGGCATCCAGAATCCATGCGTCGATGACGAGCTCCCGTCGTTGCGAGCCCCAAGGCTGTGGGTTGGCCGGTGGAGCGTTCCTCCGCCCGCGATGAGAAGCGTATTCTCGCTCAGCGCCTATGGCAATACCGTCTGGCGAGAACGCGTTCTCACCCGACTGTGCCGCGGCTACCGCGCCGGCGGCCGGCCGTTGATGAGCAGTGATCCCCTGGCACTGTTGACTAACGTCGCCCAGTCGCCGCCGGAGACGGCTCCGAGAAGGCATGCGACCTGCCGGCTGCCCGCATCCCAACTCGCCTGCTGGATCGTGCTGTAGACGACGGTGAGCGTCGTCTCGCGCAGCCCGACCGGGGCGAGATACGCCTCGGCGGCTTGCATGCAGACGTCCTTTATGAACGCATCCTGATCCGGCCCGGCGGGCGTGGCGCCGGGAAACCGTGTCCCGACGTCAGCAGTGCCGGTGACCTCCATCGCGTGCGGTATCGCGCAGTCGACGGGAACGTCGGTCGGCTGGTTGGTGGCGGTGTCGATGCCGATGCAAGTTCCGGGGGGCCATACCTTCGACTGATCCTGGTCGGCAACACGTCCGGTGAAGGTCAGCTGTCGGCCGTCGGCGCCGGCCAACTGCAGGCCGCACAGCATGCGCCGGTCACCGGTCTGACGCCAGTACTGCTCGCCCTGCCACAGCAGGCTGATGCTGAACCGGCTGTTCGGGTCGTACTTGGAATCGAGGTAGCTGCGCGCCGCGGCTTCACACCGCTCCTGGCTTAGCCGGTGAATCTCGGCGGTCGTCGGTGGCGGGTCGTCCGGGCCGTAGTCGCGGGCGACATCGATGATCTCGGAGACTTCGACGCGATGCTTGTCGGAGCAGTCGACGATGTGTACCTCATCCGGCCGCTCCTCCGGCCATGTGAGGCAGTCGCCGCGGCCCGCGATGGCGAACGCGTTGGCGCCGGCAGGCGGGGACTGGACCGTCGTGGTGGGTTCCGAGGCCTTACTTCCCTCGCCCGCGACGACCCTGGTGACGCCGCACGCGACGAACAGGGTGCTCACCGCGGTCAGCATCAGCATGGCGAGGACCAGCGAACGCCTTCTGGTTGCGTGGGCCATGGAACCTCCAACGGCCAGGGGAACGCGCTGCGGACAGCTAAACACCGTGCGCGGCGGCTGACTCAGAAACGCGCTACAGAAAAGTGTCGCCTTCGCGGCCGCTTCGCTCCTCCTACCTGTACACGCGGCCATTCGGGCGGCGCCAAGCGAAGGAGGCCAGCGATGAACATGCAATATGCGCAGGCCGTATTGATTCACGAGCGGTCTCACCGTGGAGCCGCCCGCCGGCTACCTGAGCGTTTCGGAGGCGGCGCGGGTCCGGCTGCCCGTCGCGATGTTCACCAGCCAGCGCTGCGTCGACCGGGTTCGCTGACCCGCAGAACCAGCCAGCCGAGGATCCCGCTCGGCAGGAGTCTCGGCGTCTGTGGCGACGGTGAGGTAGTTTCAACCGACACACCGTCTGGCCGCTGCCGAGGAGTTCACCGGTGGATGCGACACCATTCGGGCACTACCAGTTGCAGAAGCTGCTGGGCCGGGGCGGAATGGGCGAGGTCTATCAGGCCTACGACACCAGGACCGACCGCGTCGTCGCGCTCAAGGTCCTGCCACACCACATGGCCGAGGACGAGATCTTCCAGCAGCGCTTTCGCCGCGAATCGCAGGCCGCCGCCGGGGTCAACGACCCGCACGTCGTCCCCATCCACGGCTTCGGCGAGATCGACGGCCGGCTCTACCTGGACATGCGGCTGATCGAGGGTCGCACGCTGGGCGAGATGCTCGCCGAGACCGAGACCAAGGAGCCCGTCGCCCCGGCCTACGCCGTCTCGGTGGTGGAGCAGGTGGCCACGGCGTTGGACGCCGCCCACGAGGCCGGTCTGATCCACCGTGACGTCAAGCCGTCGAACATCCTGATGACGACGCGCGACTTCGCCTACCTGATCGACTTCGGGCTGGCCCGCACCGCCAAGGAGGCAGGCCTGACGACGGCGGGCAACACGCTTGGCACGTTGGGGTACATGGCCCCGGAACGGTTCGAGGGCGGCCCGATCGATGGGCGTGCGGACATCTACGCGCTGACGTGCGTGCTGCACGAGTGCCTCACCGGCAACCGGCCGTATCAGGCGGACAGCCTCGAGCAGCAGATCGCCGGGCACATGATGTCGCCGCCGCCGCGGCCGTCGGAATCGGATCCGAAGCTGGTGGCGTTCGACGAGGTGATCGCCAAGGGCATGGCGAAGAAGCCGGGCAAGCGCTACCAGACGGCCGCCGAGTTGGCCGCCGCGGCGCGGCGTGCGCTGAACGCACCGGTGCCCAAGGGCCTCCGGACTTCCGGGCGGCACTCCGCCGGTCGGGTCAAGACCGCGGCCGCTCCAGGGTCGTCCAAGCGGAACCTGTTCGTGGCGGCCGCCGCCGTGCTCTTGGTCGCGGCCTGTGCGGTCGGGGCGTGGCAGTTGTGGGGCGGGCCGCGACGCGGCGATACCCGGCCGGCGAGCGTCGCCGAGAGTTCCACGCCCGCTTCGGCTCCCGACGGTGCGGTGCCGGGGATCGCGGCGACGGTCCCTGCCGACATCCGTGCGACGGGCCGGTTGGTGATCGGCGTCAACGTGCCGTACGCACCCAACGAGTTCAAGGACTCGTCGGGCAAGATCGTCGGATTCGACGTCGACTTGATGAACGCAGTGGCCCGCACGCTCGGGCTGGTACCGGACTATCGCGAGACGGCGTTCGAGAGCATCTTCGGGTCGGTCAGCGGCGGGAAGTTCAACGTCGGGATGTCGTCGTTCACCGACACCCTCGAGCGGGAGAAGTTGGTCGACTTCGTGACCTACTTCCAGGCGGGCACGCAGTGGGCGAAGCGCAGCGGGTCGGCGGTCGAGCCAGATGCCGCGTGCGGGTTGAGGATTGGCGTGACGTACGCGTCGATCCAGGAGACCACGGAGGTTCCGGCCAAGAGCGACGCCTGTGTGGCGGCGGGGCTGTCGCCGATCGACAAGGTGATCTTCACCCGGCAGGACGATCTGACCGCGGCGCTGCTCGCCGGCGAGGTCGAGGCGATGTCGGCGGACTCGCCGGTGACGGGCTTCACGGTGAAACTCAGTGCCGGCGCATTGGATACGGCAGGCCAGATCTTCGACCTGGCCCCGTACGGCTGGCCGGTGGCCAAGGGTTCAGGGTTGGCGGAGCCGATGCGCCAGGCGCTGAAGCACTTGATGGAGACCGGCGAGTACCGGACCATCGCCACGATGTGGGGTGTCGAGAAGGGCATCATCGATACGCCGGTGATCAACGGAGCGAGGAGCTGATCGGGTGAACGAAGTGGCCGTCGAGCACGTGCCAGGCAAGCCAAACCTGCTGATCGGGGCGTATGACGTTGCCACCGTGGGCTATTCGGAGCAGGAGTTCTTCGTCTCGGGAACGGCGGCCAGCTACGCGCCGGACTCGGACGAGACTGCGGACTACGCGACGCGCATCGTCGTCATGACGCCGACGGACCCGGGTCGGTTCAGCGGAACGGTCATCGTCGAATGGCTGAACGTCAGCGGCGGAATCGATGCTCCCGCAGTGTGGTTCATGGCGCATCGGGAAATCGTCCGGGCGGGGCACGCCTACGTCGCGGTGTCGGTTCAACGGGTCGGCGTCGAGGGCGGTGACAACATGACTGGTTTCGACATGTCGTTGAAGGCCCAGGACGCTGCGCGCTACTCGGCGCTTCACCATCCCGGCGACGCCTACGCCTTCGACATCTACTCTCAGGTCGGCCGGCTGCTCTGGGAACGGCCGGACACGGTCTTGGGCACGCTGCGGCCGGAAGCCGTTGTGGCGGTGGGAGCAATCGCAGTCGGCGATGTGTCTGACGACCTATGTCAACGCCGTCGATCCGCTCGCGAAGGTGTACGACGGGTTCCTGGTCCATTCTCGCTTCGGCCCCGCCGCGCCGCTTGACGGAACGTCCGCCTTGGACGCCGTCGCACGCCGTGCCGTTCGTCCGCGAGCTGCGCGTCCCCGTCATGACGGTCATCACCGAGACCGACCTCGTCGGCGGCGTACTCACGGGCTACTACCTGGCCAGGCAGCCCGACGGGGACCTGCTGCGCGCGTGGGAGATCCCCGGTACCGCGCATGCCGACAACTACACGATCAAGGTGGGGTTCATCGACTCCGGCTCGGCGCCGCTGGCCGACCTCGTGGCCGGGTACGAACCGACCACCACCCTGATGGGCCAGGAGTTGCCGCACTGCATCAACTTCGCGCCGCAGCACCACTACGTGCTGCAGGCGGCGCTCGCTCAATTCGTCGCCTGGACGCGCACGGGTGTGTCTCCGCCGACCGCCCCGCCGATCGACGTGACCGACGCTGAGGGACTCCACATGACCCTCGACGCGAACGGGCTTGCGACGGGCGGTGTGCGCACGCCGTGGGTGGACGTGCCGATCGCCCGGACGTCGGGGGTCGGCAGCACGGAGCCGGTGATGGCGCTGCTCTTCGGCTCCGGTGAGGTCTTCGACGCCGAAACCCTGGCGCGGCTCTACCCTGGCGGCGCAACCGAATACGTCGAGCGGTTCACCGAGTCACTCGACGAGGCGATCGATGCGGGGTTCCTGCTCGCCGCCGACCGCCAGGAGATTCTCGACATCGCCGCCGCGACTTATCCCCGCGGCTGACGTGCTAACCGTCGCTCTTGTCGGCGTCGGGATCGGTGGGCTCGTGGACGAAATGCGGGAAAGGTCCGTCGCTCGGATGACGATGCTACGGTTGGCGGGTAACAACGACTGGTCAGATGACCGCGGCTGCCAATCAGGCGATGTGTCGGAAGGTATACGAGAATGCCGGTGACGAACCGACTGATCGTTGGCTGTAGTGGGTTCATGCTCGCGCTGATCGCAAGTTGCGGAATCGCTTCCGCCGAACCTGACGTCAATGCGATCGCCAATTCGACGTGCACCTATCCACAGGTGATGGCCGCAATCAACGCGGAGAACCCGGCCGCCGCGAATCAGCTGTCCAATAGCCCGTTGGTGACGTCGTGGCTGCAGCAACTCGTCGCGTCGCCACCAGACGGGCGCCGGGCGATGATCGAGCAGGCGCAAGGGATACCGGGATTTGCGCCATGGACTGGGCTGTTCAACCAGGTCGCAGGTAGCTGCAACAACTTCTGAGCCTCAGGATCACGATGACTGGGGTGGGTTGAGCCGACGGCGCATCAGTTCTGCTCGTCGCGCGCCGTCCGTGCGGCTGATCAGCTGGCTTCGGCCACCTTCTTGATCGCGGCGAGTGTTTCAGGGATGCCTTGGTGGGCCGCTTCGGTGCGTCTGGCGATCTCCGCCTCGGCGGTTTCCTTGTAGCGCTCGCGGAACCCGGCGAGTCCGCGCGGAAGGAACACCCACGACTCGGTGAGGCGGGTGCCGCCGTCGACGTGCTCGAACGTGAAACCCCAACGCACCCAACCGCCGTTCACCTCCCACGCGAACTCGCGGCCTCGATCGGCGGCCACCACCTGACTGCGTGTTTCCCAGGTCCGCTCCGGGGTCTCGTTGCGGCCGGTGAACTGAGCGCCGACGTGGGGACCGTCGCCGTCGTCCCACCAGCACGCCCGGCAGACCGGGCTCCACTCGCCCGTCCTGGTCACGTCCGACACCATGTCGTAGAGCTCGTCGGGCTCGACGGAGACGACGACTGAATCGGCGAATTCGAGTGCGTTCATGGTTGTCTGCCCTTCTCGGCGTCGGGATCGGTCGCCGCCGGAGATGACGTCGGCTCTGGCCGCCGCAGGATCCGCAATGCGGTCGTCGGCACCGGTACTTCGGTAGTCGCCTCTGCGAGCGCGCCTCGTCGAATCCTCTTTGATCCGAACGATCTTCGGAACCGTCTTCTGGCGCGGCCGGGCGACGGTGGGCGGCGCACTGGCCGTCGGCGCTGCCGCGGCCGGAGCGCTTGGCCTGGCGACCGGTGTGGCAACACGGGTTTCGCGCCGCCGTAATACGTAGCCCGCCAACGGTCCCGTGACGAGCGCGGCGACGAGGATGGCCAGGCTCAGCGCGCAGATCACGACGTCGAACGTGCTGGTGATCTGCTGAGCGAGGTCGTTGCCGTAGATGGCGTCGGGGCTTCGCGGTGTCGGGTCGGCGTACCGCGGGGCGAGCGCGACGCCGAGGACCAGCTGGGCGGCGGTGAAGACGCAGAGCACGCCGCTGAACGCGGCGACGACGGTCGACGACAGCCCGCCCTTGGCGAGATGCCGTTTCAGCCACACGGCGATGCATCCGCTGAAGACGTTGAACCCGGTCAGAGCGACGCTGTCGTAGATGGCGCGCGGCAGGTCGAGCGACAGCGCGATCACGTAGTCGGTGACGCGCAGTCCGGCCGCGGCGAACGACCAAAAGGCGATGAGCGTCAAGCACTTCAGCGCCGCCCCGCGGTAGACGGCAAGGGTCGGGGGCTTGATGAGGAAGACGGCGTAGAGCGTCGTCGGTGCCACGATCCCGGCGGCGGCCGCCCAGGCGAGGTAGCCCTCGTACCCGACGGCTGCAGTCGACGTGTTCTCGGCGATGCCGTGGAACGCGTCGACGTCGCGGCCGACGCCGGCCACCCACACCAGCACGCCTGCGAGTGCAGCGGAGGCGCCCAGTGCCGTCGTCGCGAGGCGGGCTGCGGCCGTCTTCTGCACCAGCCAGATCGAACCGATGACCAACGCGATCATCGCCACCGCGCCGTACAGGAGTGTGGTGATCACGACCGCGGCGTCGTGGCCGCCGAAGTCGACGTTGGTGACGAAGAGGTAGCGCAGTCGCCAGTACAGGTTGAATGCCACCGACAGCGCCGCGAGCACGATCGACACCACGCCGATGATCCGGGCCGACGCGTACCAGCGGCGAAAGCGGTTGTCCTCCAAGGTGGTACTGGTGATCGGCGGCTGCGCCGCGAGCAACGCGCCCGCGACGCCCAGCCACATGCCCGGTCCGGAACCCGGCGGCACGGCACCGGTTCCGCCGTTGCGGACGGTCTGCGCGACGTGGAACCCGATGAAGACGAGCACGCAGACGAGATACGGGGCGCTGAGCCAGAACCGAATCCGGTTGGTGCGGCGGACGTCGGCCTGCGCCGCGGTGAGCCGGAACGGTCCGACGTGCGGCGCGAGCGCGGCCGCGATGGCGAGCAGCGTCACCGCGACGACCGCCACGAACACGAGGGCGCTGCTGCCGGGGACGCCGACGCCGAACTCGATGCTCCACGGGAGGAGCAGCGCGACGACGAGCAGCACGACCGCGAGCCCGTCGCGCACCCGGTTGGTGCGGGCGGGGACGTAGCCGACCCGCGGCGACCGGACCGCGGCGGGCGCAGCCGCGGTGGCCACCTGGGCCGTCGCGGGCTCGGGGAGGCGACGACCGCCAGGCACGTCGTCGCGATCGTCGCTCACGTGACGAGTCCTCTCCGCCGGTGACATGTAGCTGGACTCAACTGTTCCCATTTTCGGCCGGGTGCACAAGGCGAATCCGGGGGAGGCCGCGAGTCGTCGCATTGCTGGGAGCCCAGGGTTCTCTCAAGGATCTTCGGTAGCGTTGTGGGGTCGAATCGCAGACTCGGCGCGTCGGGGTAACGGTCGCAGTGCTGGGGACGAAAGTCCTATGAATGCGCACTAACGCGTGAGACAAGGAGTGGTCCGGTGGACGTGGTCCTGGGGGTGGCGGTCACCGATCGGGTGGCTCGCCTGGCGATGATCGGGTCGCCTGCCGACGGTGGCCAGGTGTACGACCAATACGCCCTCGACCTGCCCGACGACGCGATGACCGACCTGGCCGACACCATCGTCGGCACCTTCCGTGCGGTGGCCGAGTCGGGTAACCGGCTGGCCGCGACGCGGCTGTGCCTGCCCGACGCGTCGCAAGCCGACACCCTGCGTCAGGAACTGCTGAGTGCCGGCGTCGAGGACGTCGAGGTGGTGTCGGAGGCCGAGGCGGCCACGGCGCTGGTCCGGAGCGCCGACGCCGATGCCGCGGTGTTGCTGGTCGACGACGACACCGCGACGTTGACGATCGTCGGTGCGGATTCGTTGGCGACGTCGGTGCTGGCGTCGGCACCGATCGGCGCCGCGGGTGCGGCCGTTGCGTGCGCGTCGGTGTTGGAGGGGATGGCCTCGCGGCCGGATGCGCCCGTCCGCGTGATGCTCGTCGGGCATTCGGCTGACCTCGAGTCGGTTGCCGCGGGTCTGCGCGACCAGTCGCCGATCACCGTGGAACTACCGGCCGATGCGACGTTCGCGATCGCCCGGGGAGCGGCGCAGACGGTCGGATTGGTCGGCGTCGACCCGGCTGGCCCGGCGACGCAGTTGGCACCCGCGTCCCCGGCGACGCAGATGGCCCCCGCGGCGCCGGCCGCCGGCGACGCGACGGCGCTCGGCGGGGTGGTGGGATCGCAGCTTGCCTACTCGATGGCCGACCCCGAGTCGACACCTTTGGAGACCGGCGATGGCTACGGCCCGTACGAGATGCCGATGGATCCGCTCGAGGAGTTGATCCCGGAGCAGGACGCGGACGCGACGGAGTACACCCCCGCGGTGACGCCTGCGGCGCCGCGAATGCTGTTGATGGGCAGCGCGATCGCCTTCGTCGTCGTCAGCTTCGCCACGCTCGCCGTCACCCTTGCGATCAACATCCGGCCCACGGCGTCGGTCAGCGAAATGCCAACGCCCGCCGTCCAATCCGATACCGTGCCGGGGCGCTACCTGCCTCCCGTTCCGCACGAACCCGACCCGGTGGCCCTTCCGGTCGCGGTGTTGACGCCGCCGCCCGCCGCCCCGCCCGCGCCGGCCCAGCCGAGTTTCAGCCCGAAGACCAACAACGGACCCGTCGTCAACGACGTGCCGTCCGCCCCGCCGGTCGAGGTGCCGCAAGTTGAGGCGCCCCCGCCTCCGCCGGCCGACGTTCCTCCGGCGCCGAGCATTCCGCAGCTCCCGCCGTTCATCCCGATCCCGATCCCGCCGATCGTGATCTTCCCGCCGGCCCAGACGCCGTGGACACCGCCTTCCGCGCCGCCGTCGAGTCCTCCGTCGTCGCCCCCATCGAGCCCGCCCTCGAGTCCGCCGTCGTCACCACCGTCGTCGCCGCCCTCGAGTCCGCCCTCGTCACCACCGTCGTCGCCGCCCTCGAGTCCGCCGTCGAGCCCACCCTCGAGTCCGCCGTCATCTCCGCCCTCGAGCCCACCCTCGAGTCCGCCGTCGTCGCCTCCGTCCTCCCCACCCTCGTCGCCGCCGTCCTCACCACCGTCCATCGCGTACACGCCGCCGTCGACGGTGCCCACAGTGGCGTCGTCGGCACCGGTGACGCCGAAGGTGCCGGCGTACACCCCGCCCGCGCCCGCACCGGAGCCCGAGTACACGGCGCCACCCGTGCCGGCCTACACGCCACCGGCCGCGTCGGTGCCGGCGTACACCCCTCCCGCCGCGGTGCCGGCCTACACGCCGCCTCCCGCGGTCGAGCAGGCCCCGGCTGCCCCGCAGATTCCAGTGGCTCCGAAGGCGCCCGTGACGACCGTGGTCGTTCCGTTTCCCGTAGACGGGCCACGGACGTCGCGTCGATTCGTGGCAAAGCGACACGCCGAGGTTTTCAGCCGTCAGGGCGTTGTCGCTCCGAGGTGGGCGAAACGAGACGTGACTCGGCGCCGCCGACGGGTTAGCGCGCCACGATCGTGTGCTCCCCCCGCGACACCAGTTCGCCGATCACCTGCGCACCGGGAATCTCAATCGACCCGTCTACCCCGGACGTAGAGTGATGGCGTGGACGTGTTGGTCGGCACCGACATGGGGACGGGAAGCACAAACGGCGTACTCGTGGACGCCGCCGGCACGGTCTTGGCGTCCGAGACGCTCGCCCACTCGAAGGACCTGCCGCGCCCGAGGTGGGCGGAGGCGGCCGAGACACCGGCGCAGGACAGCCATACGCCCGAGCAGGCGGTGACGATCAGTGCGCCACCCGAGCGGGTCTACCTGTTCGATGCTGACAGTGGGGAGCGGTTGCGATGACCAAACTGTTCAATGATCCGGCGCGGTTCACCGAGGACATGCTGGTCGGTTTCCTCGACGCCAACTCACGATATGTGGCCGGCGTGCCGGGAGGTGTGGTGCGGGCCCACAAGACCGCGCCGGGCAAGGTTGCGGTGGTGGTGGGCGGTGGATCCGGTCACTACCCGGCGTTCTGCGGCGTGGTCGGCCCGGGGTTCGCCGACGGTGCGGTGGTCGGCAACATCTTCACGTCGCCGTCCGCGGACGAGGCCGCTTCCGTTGCGCGGGCCGCGAACGGAGACGCCGGGGTGCTGCTGACGACCGGCAACTACGCCGGCGACGTGATGAACTTCAACCTTGCCGTCACGCAGTTGCGCAGCGAAGGCATCGAGGCGCACTACTTCGCAGTGACGGACGACATCGCCAGCGCACCGAAGGGTGAAGAAGCGAAAAGACGTGGTATCGCAGGTGATTTCACGGTCTTCAAGTGCGCGAGCGCGGCGGCCGAGGACGGGCTGGACCTGCCGGGCGTGATCCGGGTGGCGGAGGCGGCGAACGCGGCGACGCGGACGTTCGGGGTGGCGTTCGACGGCTGCACGCTGCCCGGCGCGGATCAGCCGCTGTTCACCGTGCCGGACGGCCAGATGGGCATCGGGCTGGGTATCCACGGCGAGCCCGGCGTCCGCGACGAGGACATGCCGACGGCGGCAGAGCTTGCCGAGACGCTCGTCGACGGGTTGGTCGAGGAGAAGCCCGATTCGGCATCGCAGCGAATTGCGGTGATCCTCAATGGACTTGGTCGCACCAAATACGAAGAACTGTTCGTGGTGTGGGGCACCGTGACGCGTCTACTGCAGGATCGCGGGTACGAGATCGTGGAGCCCGAAGTCGGCGAACTCGTCACGAGCCTCGACATGGCCGGGTGCTCGCTGACGATCATGTGGCTCGACGACGAACTCGAAAAGTACTGGACTGCACCGGCGGACACACCGGCATACCGCAAGGGGTCGACGTCCGCTGCGCAACCGGCAGGCGAGGTGCGGACCGATGCGGACGCGGAGGCCGCGGTATCCACTGTGGCGCTCTCCGAGCTGTCGGACGACGACGGCCGGGCCGGCGCGCAGGTGGTGGCGCGGGCCATCGACGCGATGGCCGCGATGCTCGCCGACGCGGAGGATGAGCTGGGTCGCATCGATGCGATCGCAGGCGACGGCGACCACGGGCGCGGCATGGTCAAGGGCTCGTCCGCGGCACGCGAGGCCGCGGCGCGGGCGGTCGCTGACGGGGGAGGCGTCGGCTCGGTGCTGACCGCCGCCGGCAAGGAATGGGCGGCGAAGGCGGGCGGCACGTCGGGTGTGCTGTGGGGGGCCATGCTCAGCGCGTTGGGTGCCCGGCTGGGTGATCGCGGCCGACCGGAATCTGCGGCAGTGGCGGCGGGCATGCGCGACGGGTACGACGCACTGGTGCAGTTGGGTGGTGCCGCTCCCGGGGACAAGACGATGCTCGATGCGCTGCTGCCGTTCGTCGAGGAACTGCAGCGCCGGGTCGATGACGGGGAACCATGGCAGGACGGGTGGCGGGCGGCTGCAGACGTGGCGACGGACGCCGCGCGTGCCACCGCCGACATGCGACCGAAGATCGGCCGGGCCCGTCCGCTGGCCGAACGGAGTGTGGGCACGCCGGACGCGGGCGCGACCTCGCTCGCGATGTGTGCGTGCACGGTTGTCGACTGCTTCACGCTTACTGCAAAGGGAGACAACTGATGTCGCAAGGTCTGCGGGTCGTCGTCGGCTCCGACGACGCCGGATACGAATACAAGGAAGCACTGAAGGGTGATCTGCGCGCTGATGATCGCGTCGTCGAGGTCACCGACGTTGGGGTCGGCACGGACGAGAACACGGCTTACCCTCACATCGCCGTGGCGGCGGCCCGACTGGTCGCGGAGGGCAAGGCGGACCGGGCGCTGCTGGTTTGTGGAACGGGATTGGGCGTGGCGATCAGCGCCAACAAGGTTCCCGGCATCCGTGCCGTCACCGCGCATGACAGCTTCTCGGTGGAGCGCTCGGTGCTGTCCAACAACGCCCAGGTGTTGTGCTTCGGACAGCGAGTGATCGGGCTTGAACTGGCCCGCCGCCTCGCCCGCGAATGGTTGAACTACGAATTCGATCCCGAAAGTCCGTCGGCGAGCAAGGTGGACGCGATCGACCAATACGACCCCGCCCCGCGGTGAGCTTCTTCTAACCGGATCACTTAGCGGGCCACAATCGTGTGCTCCCTGCGCGACACCAGTTCGCCGATCACCGGCGCACCGGGAATCTCACCGGCGATCAACAATCCGCCGGAGGTCTGGGCATCGGCGAGCAGCAACGCTTCCGCGTCGTCTATCGCCGTGAGATCGACGTGCGGGGCGACCCATTCGAGGTTTCGCCGCGTGCCGCCGCTGACGTAGCCCGCTTTCAGCGCTTCGCGCGCGCCGTCCAGGTAGGGGACCGCGGCCGAATCGATCAGAGCCGTGACGCCACTGGCCCTGGCGAGTTTGTGTAGATGTCCGAGCAGCCCGAATCCGGTGACGTCCGTGGCACATTGGACGCCGGCCCGCAGCGCCGCCGCCGATGCGTCGCGGTTGAGTGCCGTCATCGCCGATATCGCCTGCGGGAATTGCTCACCGGTGGCCTTGTGCCTGCTGTTCAGAACGCCGATGCCGAGCGGTTTTGTCAACGTCAGTGGCGTGCCCGGTCTGCCGGAGTCGTTGCGCAGCAATCGGTTCGGGTCGGCGACGCCCGTCACCGCCAGCCCGTACTTCGGTTCGGGATCGTCGATGCTGTGCCCGCCTGCGAGGTGGCACCCCGCCTCGTTGCACACGTCCAGGCCGCCGCGCAGCGTCTCGGCCGCCAACTCGAGCGGAAGAACGTCGCGCGGCCAGCCCAAAAGGTTTAGTGCGACCACCGGCCGCCCGCCCATCGCGTAGACGTCCGACAATGCGTTCGCGGCCGCGATGCGACCCCAGTCGTAGGCGTCGTCGACCACGGGCGTGAAGAAGTCGGTCGTCGCGATCAAGGCCACGCCACCCTCGATGCGCACCGCGGCCGCGTCGTCGCCGTCGTCCAGCCCGACGAGCAGTTCACCCAACGGGTCGCGCGGCAGGGACTTCGTCAATCCGCGGACGACGTCCTCCAGCTCGCCGGGCGGAATCTTGCACGCGCACCCGCCGCCGTGGGCGTACTGGGTCAGCCGATACGTCATGGGCTCCATGGTGCCTGCCATGATGGATCGATGGGCCAGGGAGGCGTATCCGGTCTGGTGACCGGCGCGATCTTCAAAATCGCTGAGCGACAGATCCTGTCGCTGGCGGGTTCGATTCCCGTCCGCCTCCGCCGATCTTCGAGGACTCGTCGTGAGTGACCCTCGCCGACGCGTGCCTCGCACCGACGCCCTGCTCGCCGACCCCCGGCTCGCCGACGCCGAGCGTGCACTCGGTCGCACGCTGGTCAAGACCGTTGTGGCCCAGGCTCAGCAGCGGGCACGCGCCGGGGAGATCGATCCCGAGCAGGTGGCGGACCACGCCGTCGCCAACCTGCCTGCCGGCGCGACAAGCCTGCGCCCGATCATCAATGCCACGGGCGTCGTCGTGCACACGAACCTCGGCCGCGCGCCGCTGTCGCAGGCCGCCGTCGACGCAGTGGTCACCGCCAGCGGAGCCACCGACGTCGAGTTCGACCTGCAAACGGGTCGCCGCGCCCGCCGCGGCCGCGGAGCCTTGGCCGCGCTCGCTCGAGCGGTGCCCACGGCGGGTGGCGTGCACGTCGTCAACAACAACGCCGCCGCCTTGCTGCTCACCGCGATGACACTGGCGCCGGGCAAGGAGATCGTGATCAGTCGCGGCGAGCTGATCGAGATCGGCGACGGCTTCCGGCTGCCCGAGCTCATGGCGTCGACCGGCTCGCGCATCCGGGAAGTCGGCACCACCAACCGAACCCACGTGCGCGACTACGCCGACGCGATCGGTCCGGACACCGGCTTCGTAATGAAGGTGCATCCCTCGAACTACCACGTGAGCGGCTTCACCTCGGCCGTTCCGATCGCCGAACTGGCCGCGCTCGGCGTCCCGTTGGTCGTCGACATCGGTTCCGGACTGCTGACTCCGCACCCGCTGCTGCCCGAGGAGCCGGACGCGACGAGCACGCTGCGTGCCGGCGCCGACGTCGTCACCGCCAGCGGTGACAAGCTGCTGGGCGGCCCGCAGGCCGGTCTGCTGTTCGGCGAGGCAGAACTGATCGAGCGGCTGCGCAGGCACCCCGCCGCCCGCGCGCTGCGCGTCGACAAGTTGACGCTGGCCGCGCTGGAAGCGACGCTCGTCGGTCCGCCGCCGCCCGTAACGTGGGCGCTCGACGCCGACGTGGCCGACCTACGCGCGCGTGCCGAACGGCTCGCCGCGCAGCTCCCCGATGCCGATGCGGTGCACAGCATTGCCGCCGTCGGCGGAGGCGGGGCGCCCGGCGTCGAGCTACCCAGCGCCGCCGTCAGCCTGCCCGAGACCTACGCAGGCATGCTTAGGACGGGCAACCCGGCAGTTGTCGGGCGGCTCGAGGCCGGCCGGTGCCTGCTCGACCTGCGGACGGTTCCGCCAGAGGACGACGAGAAGCTGCTACGCGCGGTGCTGGCATGTTCGTCGTAGCCACGGCCGGGCACGTCGACCACGGCAAGTCGACGCTCGTGCAACGGCTCACCGGCATGTGGCCCGATCGGTTGGCCGAGGAGCAGCGCCGCGGCTTGACCATCGACCTCGGCTTCGCATGGACCGAGCTCGACCGGCGGCAGTTCGCCTTCGTCGACGTACCGGGCCACGAGAAGTTCGTCGCGAACATGCTCGCGGGTGTTGGGCCGGTCCCGGCGGTGATGTTCGTCGTGGCCGCGACAGAGGGCTGGATGCCGCAATCCGACGAGCACCTCGCGGCGTTGCAGGCGCTGAACGTCGAGCACGTCGTCGTCGTCATCAGCAAGGCCGACCTCGCCGCCCCGGCCGCCGCCATCGCGCAGACCCGGGAACGGTTGCCGAAGGCGCCGGTCGTACTGGGGACCGACCTCGATGCCGTGCGCACCGAGCTGACGGCGTTGGCGGACCGGCTCCCTCCGCCCGACCTCGACGCCGACGTACGGCTGTGGGTCGACCGTTCCTTCACCGTCCGCGGCGCGGGCACGGTAGTCACGGGGACGCTCGCCGCTGGGACGATCCGCGTGGGCGACGAACTCGACCACGACGGCCGGCGCGTCACCGTGCGCGGGCTGCAGTCGCTCGAACGGGACCACACCGAAGTCGGCGCGGTGGCCCGCGTCGCGGTGAACCTGCGCGGTATCGACCACCATCACATGGGCCGCGGGGACACCCTCCGGACTCCGGGGGCGTGGCTGGACACCGCCGAGATCGACGCCGCACTGCGAAGCGCCGGAAAGCTGCACCGAGATCTGGTGCTGCACATCGGTTCGGCCGCGGTGCCGGTGCATGTCCGACCACTAGGCAGCGCGGTGCGACTGCGGCTGACGCGTCCGCTGCCGTTGCGCATCGGCGACATCGGGCTGCTGCGCGATCCCGGAGAGCACCGCATCGCCGCCGGGTTCGAGGTGCTCGACGTGCGGCCACCGGCGCTACGCCGGCGGGGCGCCGCCCGTGTTCGGGCCGAGGAGCTCGCGACGGGTCGCGCTCGCCCGCCGGTCTGCGCTCGGGCAAAGGACTTGCGCGCCATGGGTTTCGAAGCGACGGGCGAGCGCCTTGGCGACTGGGTGGTCGAACCGCGGTGGTGGGCCTCAAGGCGCGCCGCCGCGCTGGAGTCGGTGGACCGATGGGCCGCCGATCACGACATCGCGGCGGGGATGCCCCTCGAGGCCTTGCGGCAGCAGGCCGGTCTACCCGCGCTCGAACTAGTGCCCCCGCTGCTAACCGGGACGCCCCTCGAGGTGGTCGACGGTTGTGTCCGGAGACCCGGCCTGCCGCTACCGGCGCGCGTCGACAAGGCGGTGCGCAGGCTCGAGGAGCGGCTGGCCGTCGAGCCGTTCCGTGCGCCCGAGGCCGACGAGCTCAAGGAGCTCGAGCTGGGCACACAGGAGCTCGCCGCGGCGGTCCGCGCCGGGCGCCTGGTCAAGATCGCCGACGGCGTCGTGCTTGGCCCCGAGGCGTTCGAACGGGCCGCCGACATCCTCAACGACGCTGCCGCAGCCCTTTACCGTCGCCGAAGCCAAGCGCGCCTTGAACACCACCCGCCGCGTCGCGGTTCCGCTGCTCGAACGGCTTGACGCGCGGCGGATCACGCGGCGTGCCGACGACGGCACCCGAAGGGTGGTTTGATCGGGGTATCCCAAGGGTAGGGAGACGCCGATGGACCTCAGGAATTGGCTTGAGTCGTGGCCTGTGTACAGGCAGCTCACAGGCGAAGATCTGCTGGGCCGCGGCAAGGCCGCCCAATCGAAGCGCTCGCTCACTTTGACGCCGCGCACCGCAGAGGCCGACCACGTCGCCCACTCGGTGTGCCCGTTCTGCGCGGTCGGCTGCGCACAGAAGGTGTACGTCAAGGACGAGAAGGTCGTCCAGATCGAGGGCAACCCGGACAGCCCGATATCGCGAGGCCGCCTGTGTCCCAAGGGTTCCGCGAGCAAGCAACTGGTCACCGGCCCTCAGCGGCTGACCAAGGTGCGCTACCGGCCGCCGTACGCCACCGAGTGGCAGGACCTCGACCTCGACGAGGCGATGGAGATGGTCGCCGACCGCCTGCTTGATGCCCGCAGCAAGGGTTGGCAGCAGTTCGATGCCGATCGCAACACCTTGCGCCGCACCATGGGCATCGCGAGCCTGGGCGGCGCGACGCTGGACAACGAAGAGAACTATCTGATCAAGAAGCTGTTCACCGCCCTGGGCGCGCTGCAGATCGAGAACCAGGCGCGTATTTGACACAGCGCCACGGTTCCCGGTCTGGGAGCCTCCTTCGGTCGCGGCGGGGCGACGAACTACCAGCAAGACCTCGTCAACTCGGACTTCATCGTCATCATGGGGTCCAACATGGCCGAGGCCCATCCGGTCGGGTTCCAGTGGGTGATGGAGGCCAAGGCGCGCGGCACGCAGGTGGTGCACATCGACCCGCGGTTCACCCGCACCAGCGCGGTGGCCGACAAACACGTGCCGCTGCGTGCGGGCAGTGACATCGCGTTCCTCGGCGGGGTGATCAACTACATCTTGTCCAACGAGCTCGACTTCCGGGAGTACGTCACGGCATACACGAACGCCTCGTTCATCGTCGACGAAGGCTTCCGGGACACCGAGGACCTCGACGGACTGTTCAGCGGCTATGACGACGAGACCGCCTCGTACGACCCGTCGTCCTGGCACTACGAATCGACCAGCCCCTCGGACACGAATCGAAAGGACACTGCTCCATCGGATCAGCACGGTTCGGGTGGCGCGCCGATCGAGGGCGCACACCACATCCCCGCCGATCCGACGCTGCAGCACCCGCGCTGCGTGTACCAGATCCTCAAGCGGCACTACGCCCGCTACACGCCGGAGATGGTGGAGCGGATCTGCGGCGTGCCTGCCGATCGGTTCCTCGCGATCGCGAAGGCGTGGGCGGAGAACTCGGGACGCGAACGCACCGCGGCGCTGGTGTACAGCGTGGGTTGGACGCAGCACTCGGTCGGCGCCCAGTACATCCGCGCCGGCGCGATCATCCAGTTGCTGTTGGGCAACATCGGCCGTCCCGGCGGTGGCGTGATCGCACTGCGCGGGCACGCGAGCATCCAAGGGTCTACCGACGTGCCGACGCTGTTCAACCTGCTGCCCGGATATCTAGCGATGCCGAGTGCGGGCGACGCGACGCTGTCGGTCTACCTCGACCGCATCACGGGCCAGAATCAGAAGGGCTTCTGGCGCAACGCCGATACGTACATGGTGTCGCTGCTCAAGGAGTACTGGGGCGAGGCGGCCACCGCCGAGAACGACTACTGCTTCGACTACCTGCCGCGCATCAACGGCGACCACGGCACCTATCGAACCGTCATGGACATGGTCGACGGCAAGGTGTTCGGCTACTTCCTGCTGGGCCAGAACCCGGCGGTCGGCTCGGCGCACGGACGACTGCAGCGCCTCGGCATGGCCAACCTCGACTGGCTGGTGGTGCGCGACCTCGTCGAGATCGAGAGCGCGTCGTTCTGGAAGGACGGCCCCGAGATCGAGACCGGGGAGGTCACTACCGGAGACCTGTCGCACCGAAGTGTTCCTGTTCCCGGCCGCATCGCACGTGGAGAAGGCGGGCACGTTCACGCAGACGCAGCGGATGCTGCAATGGCGCGAGAAGGCGGTCGAGCCGCCGGGCGACGCCCGCTCCGAGTTGTGGTTCTTCTACCATCTGGGCCGCATCCTGCGCGAGAAGCTGGCCGGTTCGACCGACGAGCGCGACCGCCCGCTGTTGGACCTGGCGTGGGACTACGCATTGGAAGGCGACGAGCCGTCGGGTGAGGACGTGCTGCGCCGCATCAGCGGCGTCGACCTCACCAACGGCAAGGCGATCAGCGGCTACACCGAGCTGAAGGCCGACGGCTCTACGATGTGCGGCTGCTGGATCTACAGCGGCGTGTACGCCGACGAGGTGAACCAGGCGGCGCGGCGCAAACCGCACACCGAGCAGGGCCCCTACGACAACGAGTGGGGCTGGACGTGGCCGATGAACCGGCGAATCCTCTACAACCGCGCGTCGGCTGATACGCAAGGCAGGCCGTGGAGCGAGAACAAGAAGCTGGTCTGGTGGGACCCCGAGAAGGCCGAGTGGACGGGCCACGACGTGCCGGACTTCGAGAAGACGAAGCCGCCGGACTACCGGCCGCCCGAGGGCGCGGTTGGCGTGGAGGCGCTGCGCGGCGACGACCCGTTCATCATGCAGGCCGACGGCAAGGCCTGGCTGTTCGCACCGAACGGCGTGCAGGACGGTCCGCTGCCGACGCACTACGAGCCGCACGAATCGCCGGTGCGCAACCCGTTGTACGCCCAGCAAGGAAATCCGGCACGGAAGGTGTACGGGCGCATCGACAATCCGTCGAACCCGTCACCACCAGAATTGCACGGCGAGGTGTTCCCCTTCGTATTCAGCACGGCGCGGCTGACCGAGCATCACACGGCGGGCGGGATGAGCAGGCAGCTGGCGTATCTGAGCGAGCTGCAGCCCGGGTTGTTCGTCGAGGTGTCGCCGGAGCTCGCCACGATGCGGGGTTTGGTGCACATGGAGTGGGCGCACGTCATCACCAGTCGCACGGCAGTGGACGCGCGGGTCTTCGTGACGGACCGAATGCGGCCGCTGCGCATCGAAGACCATGTGGTGCACCAGATCTGGATGCCGTACCACTGGGGGAACAAGGGCCTCGTCGACGGCGACGTGGTCAACGACCTGCTCGGCGTGGTGGCCGACCCGAACGTGTTCATCCAGGAGAGCAAGGTCGCGACGTGCGACATCCAGCCGGGGCGGCGCCCGCGGGGCCCCGCGCTGCTGGAGTACATCGCCGGATATCGGGAGCGGGCGGGCATCACGATCGCCACGGGCACCACACTTGACACGACCAAGCCGTCGACCGCGCACACGGAGGAAACGCCATGAGCGACAAGCGAAGCGGGTCGCGCGTCGGCCCCGCCCACAACAGCTTCTACGGACCGCTGGACGATCCCGCAGGCGATGCCGGGTACGACGGCGACCACCCGCCACGCGTCGGGTTCTTCACCGACACGTCGGTGTGCATCGGCTGCAAGGCCTGCGAGGTGGCGTGCAAGGAATGGAACATGGTGCCCGACGACGGCTTCGACCTGCTCGGCATGTCGTTCGACAACACGGGCGAGTTGGGCGCGAACTCGTGGCGGCACGTCGCCTTCATCGAGCAGCCGGCGCAACCGCCCGTCGAGCTTGGCATGCCCGAGTTCAAGACTCGTGACGACATGCTCGGCGAACCCCCGGACTTCCGATGGCTGATGAGTTCGGACGTGTGCAAGCACTGCACGCATGCCGGATGCCTCGACGTGTGCCCGACGGGTGCGCTGTTCCGCACGGAGTTCGGCACAGTGGTTGTGCAGCAAGACATTTGCAACGGCTGCGGCTACTGCGTCTCGGGGTGCCCCTACGGCGTCATCGAGCGGCGCAAGGGCGACGGTCGCGCTTGGAAGTGCACGATGTGCTACGACCGGCTGCACGACGGCCTGGAGCCGGCGTGTGCGAAGGCGTGCCCGACCGACTCGATCCAGTTCGGCCCATTGGACGAGCTGCGCGAACGCGCGAGCCGGCGTGTCGACGAGCTGCGCGAGCGCGGGGTGACCGAAGCCAGGTTGTACGGCCACGACCCGAATGACGGCGTGGGCGGCGACGGGGCGTTCTTCTTGCTACTCGACGAGCCGGAGGTGTACGGGCTGCCGCCGGACCCCGTGGTGCCGACGCGCGACGCGGCAGCGATGTGGCGCTACGCAGGGATGGCGGCCTCGGCGCTGGCGGGCCTTGCGGTGTCGGCGTTCGTGGGGCGGGGCAGATGACCGACGGGGATCCGCTGCTTCGCGAATTGCGCAGTGACGCAGGTGCTTCCGACCAGCATGCAAAGATGCGAGGCCGTGGTGCAAAGGAGCAACTGGCGGTGCCGCCTGCGGAGTTCCGGTCGTACTACGGACGGCCGGTGCTCAAGCCGCCGGCGTGGGACTGGAAGATCGCGGCGTATCTGTTCAGCGGGGGGTTGTCGGCGGGATCGGCGATGCTGGGCGCCGGGGCCGACCTGACGGGTCGGCCGGCGTTGCGGCGCGCGTCGCGGGTGGGCTCGTTGGCCGGCATCCTGGCGAGCCTGTACTTCCTGGTGGCGGATCTGGGTAGGCCCGAGCGATTCCACCACATGCTGCGCGTGGCCAAGCCGAGCTCCCCCATGAGCGTCGGCACGTGGATCCTCACGGTGTACGGGCCGGGAGCGGGGATCGCCGGCGTCGCCGAGATGATGCCGTCGCGGCTGCGGCGCACCTGGCCCGGTCGACTGGTCGGCCGGTTGGCGAGGCCTGCCGGACTGTGGGCCGCCGCCACGGCACCGGGAGTGGCGTCCTACACCGCAGTTCTGTTGTCGCAGACCGCCGTTCCCGCGTGGCGGGAGGCGCACCCGTATCTGCCGTTCGTCTTCACCGGCTCGGCCGCGGCCAGCGGTGGGGGGCTGGGCATGCTGCTCGCGCCGCTCGACGAATCGAGTCCCGCGCGGCGGATGGCCGTCACGGGGGCAGTCATGGAGGTGGCCGCGTCGCGCATCCTCGAGCAACGGCTCGGGCTGTCCGCGGAGGCGTACACGACGGGCAGGGCGCACCGGCTGCGCCAGTGTTCGGAGCTGTTGACAGTCGCGGGAGCGGTGGGCGCGGTCGTCGGTCGGAAGCGCGCGGTGGTGGCGGGGTCGGGGCTCGCACTGCTGGCCGGAAGTGCGCTGCAGAGGTTCGGCGTCTTTGAGGCGGGGGTGGCCTCGACGCGGGACCCGAAGTACGTAGTGGTGCCGCAGCGGGAGCGAGTGAACGCAGGAAGGCAGGCCACCTAGCCCCGGCCATGGCGTCCGGCTATCCGCGGCAACGATCGCCTTCGTCGCGATCGCGCTGTTCCTCGCCTTCCTCCTAGTGACCGCGGTGTAGTGGATCCTGAGGATGTTCGGTGGGTGATGTCGGCCGACGCATGACCGCGGGGACACGGCCGGCATTCCACGTCACGATCGGTGAATGAAACAGTGCCGCGTCCCCGCGGTCAGGCGATCAGGCGTCGGGGCGCGGGACGTCGCCTCGCCACGCACCGGTTTCGGACGGCCGGCTCTCGATGAACGCCTTGAACCGGCGCAGGTCACCGCTGACCCGGGTCTTGAGGATGCCCAACTTGTCGGCGACGTTCTCGACGAAGCCGTCCGGGTCGACTTCCATCTGCGTGGTGACCCGGGTGTTCTGGTCGTCGAGACGGTGGAAGGTCACGACCCCTGCGTGATCGGGGCCGCTGTCGGACTTCCAAGCCACCCGCTCGTCGGGATGCTGCTCGGTGACGGTGGCGTCGAATTCGCGGGTGACCGGGCCTACTTTGACGACCCAGTGCAGATGGGTGTCATCACGTTGCTCGATGCGCTCGACCCCCTCCATGAACTCGGGAAAGGTCTCGAACTGAGTCCACTGGTCGTAGACCACGCGGATCGGACGGTTCACGTCCACTGATGCGGTAGTCGTGCTCATGGATTGCTCCTTTCGTGTGTGGGCACGGATTCCGATACCCGCTTTGGCGCGAAGCAACCATGCCGATCGGTTGGAGACAGGTCAGCATCCGAGACAATGCTTGACGTAATGCCCCGTTCAACGTGGCGATAGCTCAACGCTCCAGCGCCAGCCTCGGCGACGGGGTCGTCGAGCTCGATCACGCATCGAGCATGGCCTCGCACGTGACGGGCAGGTCGCGCACCCGCACGCCGGTGGCATGGTAGACCGCGTTGACCACCGCCGCGGCCGCGCCGACGATGCCGATCTCGCCTGCGCCGCGCGAGCCCATCGGATTGGAGTGCTCGTCGACGCTGTCGAGCCAGATGGCGTCGATGTCGGGGATGTCGGCGTGGCTGCTGATGTGGTAGCTGGCGAAGTCCTGCGTGACGACGTGGCCGAAACGATGGTCGCGGACGCTCTCCTCGTGCAGCGCCATCGACAGGCCCATGGTCATGCCGCCGATCAGCTGCGAGCGCAGCGTCGTCGGGTTGATCACCCGGCCGAGCGAGAACACGCCGAGCATGCGGGACAGGCGGATCTCGCCGGTGTATCGGCTGACCCGGGCTTCGACGAAGTGGGCTCCGAAGGAGTACATCCCGTAGTGCTCCTCGGCATCGTTCTCAGGTGCGTCGGCGGTGCTCGCAGTGCCGATGGCGGGATCGTCGCCGTGTTCTTTGCGAAAGGCTTGTACCGCAGCGTGAATGGCGCCGCCCCATGAGCTGATGCCCGACGAGCCGCCCTCGACCGAGGCCGGCGGCAGGTCGGTGTCGCCGATCTGTAGGTCGACGGCCTCCACGTCGCAGCCCAGCATGTCGGCTGCGATCTGGGTCAGCGCGGTCCACGTGCCGGTGCCGATGTCGACCGCGCCGATCTGCACGGCGAAGCGGCCCGGCGCGACGTGTTCGATGCGGGCGCTGTTGCCGGGCATGACCATCGCGGGGTACACCGCCGTGGCGACCCCGCTGCCGTCCAGCCACTCGCCGTCGCGGCGTGCGCCCGGCGTCGGGTCCCGATCGGCCCACCCGAACCGCTCGGCGCCGGTCTGGAGGCACTCGACGAGCCGGCGGTCCGACCACGGGTTGCCGGTCTCCGGGTCGACGTCGGGTTCGTTGCGGATGCGCAGTTCGATCGGGTCGACGTCGCAGGCGACGGCGAGTTCGTCCATGGCGACCTCGAGGGCGAACACACCGGGACACTCACCCGGCGCACGCATCCAGAACGGGACAGCCACATCGAGTTTCGCGAGCCGGTGACTGGTCTTGCGAGTGGCGGCGGCGTACAGCATCCGCGACGGGACGGCGGTCTGTTCGGCGTACTCCTTGACGGTGGCGGTCTGCTCGACGACCTCGTGGCTGATGGCGGTGAGCGTGCCGTCGCGCTCGGCGCCGAGCCGGACGTGTTGGATGGTCGGGGTGCGGTAACCGACGATGGCGAACATCTGCTGACGGGTGAGCGCCATCTTGACGGGTCGACCGGCGACACGCTGCGCGGCCATGACGGCGAGCACGTTGTGTGAGTGGGGTTCGCCCTTGGACCCGAAGCCGCCGCCGACGTTCTTGGCGACCACGCGGATCCGGTCCTCGTCGAGGCCGAACGTCTTCGCGATGATCTGCCGGGCGACGTGGACGCCCTGCGTCGAGTCGTAGAGCGTCAGCCGCGGGCCGTCGGGGTCCCAAATGGCAATGGTGGCGTGGGGTTCCATGGGGTTGTTGTGTTCGTGCGGCGTGGTGTAGGTCGCATCGACGGTGACCGGTGCATCGCGCAGTGCGGCCTCGACGTCGCCGTCGGAGGTGTCGGTTTCGTAGTCCGGGTTCACCTGCTCGGGGGCGTAGAGACCGGGGTGGTCGGCGCGGATCTCGGTGTCGTGGGACGCCGCGTCGTACTCGATACGGACGAGACTGGCTGCGTGGCGGGCGGTTTCGGCGCTCTCGGCGAGGACGCCGCCGATGAGTTGGCCGCGGTAGTGCACCTGGTCGTCCTGCAGGACGGTGAGGTCGCCGTCGGACGTGTCGGCCAGTTTCGGTGCGTCGAAGACCGTGAGGATCGCGACCACGCCGTCGACGGCGCGCGCCTCGGAGATGTCCATCGCGGTAATGCGGCCGCGGGCGATGGTGGCCTGGACCGGGTGCAGGTACAGCGGCGCTTCGACCTGGTACTCGTAGGCGTAGGCGGCGGTGCCGGTGACCTTTGCCCGTCCGTCGAGGCGGGTCAGCCGGGTGCCGATGGCGCGGGGTTCGACGAGGGTCATCGCTGGCGTCCTTCCGCGAGAGTGCTGAGCGTGGCGACGATGGTGCGCCGGGTGAGCGCGACCTTGAATTCGTTGCCGCGCAACGGCTCTGACTGGGCGAGTTCGGCGTCGGCGGCCAGCCGGAACGTCTCCTCGTTGGCGGTCTTGCCCGTCAGCGCCTGCTCGGCGAGGTGCGCGCGCCACGGCTTGTGGGCGACGCCGCCCAGCGCGATGCGGGCGGAGCCGACGATGCCGTCGTCTATCACGACTTCGGCGGCGACGGAGGCCAGGGCGAAGGCGTAGGAGGCGCGGTCGCGGACCTTGCGGTAGGTAGAGCGGGCGCCGTCGGGCGGCGGGGGGAGTTCGACGGCGGTGACGAGCGCACAGGGCGGCAGGTTGGTGTCGCGTTGGGGCTCGTCGCCGGGCAGTCGGTGGAAGTCGGCCATCGGCATGCGGTGTTCGCCGTCGGCGTCGACGTAGACGACGTCAGCGTCGAGCACGGCCAAGGCCACGGCCATGTCGGACGGGTGGACGGCGATGCAGTGCTCGGAGGCGCCGAGGATGGCGTGGTAGCGGACGTAGCCCCCGATGGCCGAGCAGCCGGTGCCGGGGCTGCGCTTGTTGCAGGGGGTGGTGACGTCCTGGAAGTAGACGCAGCGGGTGCGTTGCAGCAGGTTGCCCGCGGTGGTGGCGAGGTTGCGCAGCTGGCCGGAGGCGCCGGAAAGCAAGGCGCGGGCGAGCACGGGGTAGGTGCTGCGGACGACGGGGTGGGCGGCGAGGTCGCTGTTGCGGACGTCGGCGCCGATGCGAATCGTGCCGTCGGGGAGTTGATCGACGTCGGCGAGGGGAAGGTGACCGACGTCGACGAGGAGGCCGGGTTCGACGAGGCCGAGCTTCATGTGGTCGACGAGGTTGGTGCCGCCGGCGAGGAAGACGGCGTCGGGGCGGTCGGCGACGGCGGTGACGGCGTCCTCGACGCTGGTGGCGCGGTGGTATTCGAAGGGGATCATCGGGCGGCCTCATGGATGGCGGCGAGGATGTTGGGGTAGGCGGCACAGCGGCAGAGGTTGCCGCTCATGCGTTCTCGAATCTCGGCGTCGTCCAGTTCGGGCGTCTGCTCGAGGTCGTCGGTGACGTGGCTGGGCGCACCGGCCTTGACCTCGTCGAGCATGCCGACGGCCGAGCAGATCTGGCCGGGCGTGCAGTAACCGCACTGGAAGCCGTCGTGCTCGAGGAAGGCCTGCGCGACGGGGTGCAGTGCGTCGGTGTCGCCGAGGCCGGCGGCGGTGACGATTTCGGCGCCGTCATGTGCAACCGCCAGGGCCAGGCAGATGGTGGCGCGACGGCCGTCGAGCAGCACGGTGCAGGATCCGCACTGGCCGTGGTCGCAGCCCTTCTTGGGAGCGGTGACGCCGAGGTGCTCGCGCAGCAGGTCGAGCAGAGTGATGCGGTTGTCGACGGCGATGTGTCGTTCGGCGCCGTCGACGCGCAGGGTGATATCGGTGAAGTGGGCTGACTGCATGGCTCGCAGGTACCCGGGATTTGCGCACTGAAACGGCGTCACCCCCGCACGTTCCGGTGGCTCCGCAGGCGCCCGTGACGACGGTGATCGTCCCGTACTTAGCGACTCTGTCTACGCTTTGACGCACGCCCGCCGACCGGGGGTAGTGTAGATACCTGGCTCGACGATGCTCATCGGGCCGGTTCGGAGGTTCCACCGATGGCGACGCGGTAGCGAATCTCGATGACTGTCAGTGTCTTCGACCTCTTCTCGATCGGCGTGGGTCCGTCTAGTTCTCACACCGTCGGGCCGATGCGTGCCGCTAAGCGCTTCGTCGAGGAGCTCGGCGAACGTGTGTCGTCGGTGGTCGGGGTCGGTGTCGACCTGTACGGATCGTTGGCCGCCACCGGAGCGGGGCACGGCACGCCCGGCGCAGTGGTGCTGGGCTTGGCGGGCGAGACGCCCGAGCACGTAGACCCGCACGCCGGGCGCGAGCAGGTCGCGGCGATCGACGCGGGCGCCCCGCTGATGTTGGGCGGCGTCACTGCGGTCTCGTTCACCACCGCGGACATCGGCATGCATCCCACCGAGATCAAGAACCGGCACACCAACGCGGTGCGGTTCACCGTCGAGTTCCGCGACGGCGGATCGCACGAGGCCATGTACTACTCGATCGGCGGCGGATTCGTGGAGCGCGAAGGGCAGCTACCCGAGCCGCCCGTAGATGTGCCGTTGCCGTTCAGCACCGGCGACGAGTTGCTGCAGCTGTGTGATCGGCACGGTGCGTCGATGTGGGAGATCGTGTGGCGCAACGAGTGTGCGATGCGTCCCGCGTCCGAGGTGCGCGCCGGGCTGCTGCGGATCTGGGCGGCGATGGCTGACTGCATCGATGCGGGCTTCCACGCCGAGGGTGTGCTTCCGGGTGGGCTCGACGTGCGGCGCCGGGCGCCGGGGCTGTATGGGCAGTTGATGCTTCGCGACGGCGGTGACGCGCATGCGGATTCGATGGACTGGTTGAACGTCGCGGCGATGGCCGTCAACGAGGAGAACGCCGGCGGTTGTCGGGTAGTGACTGCTCCGACCAACGGAGCCGCGGGAATCGTTCCCGCCGTGATGTTTTGGGCGCTTCGCTACCTGCCCGGGCTAAACGACCCGGATCGGCGGGACGACGCGGTGGTGCGGTATCTGCTGACGGCGGCTGCGATCGCCGTGCTGTACAAGGAACGGGCGTCGATCTCCGGTGCCGAGGTGGGGTGTCAGGGCGAAGTCGGGTCGGCGTGCTCGATGGCCGCGGCCGGGGTGGCCGAGTTGCTCGGCGGCTCGCCGCGCCAGGTCGAGAACGCCGCCGAGATCGGCATCGAGCACAACCTGGGCCTGACGTGCGATCCGATTGGTGGCCTGGTGCAGATCCCGTGCATCGAACGCAACGCCATCGCCGCGGTGAAGGCCGTCAACGCGGCCAAGATCGCGCTGCACGGCGACGGCATCCATCGCGTCTCGTTGGATCAGGCGATCGAGACCATGCGGCAGACGGGAATGGACATGCACTCCAAGTACAAGGAGACATCGCTTGGTGGGTTGGCGGTCAACGTTCCGGAATGCTGATGTTTGCGGTCGGTCGTGGCGTCGCCAGCGCTCCACTCACGTTCGCGTGGCTGTCCGTTCTGTTCGTCACGACGCGGATTCAGCGGTGGGCCGGGCGACGAGGATCGCACCGGATTCAGCGACGCCATTCCACCAACCTGAGCCGGCTGCGCCGCCGACCGTCGCGCGCTCTGGCGACGAGCCTGTTCTGGCTCGACGACCGGAAGTGGTGGCCGTACGTGCCGGTGTTCGTCGGGGTGATGGCCCCGGCTGAACGGCGATTGCGTTGGTGGCGTTGGCTTCTCGTCGGCCTCGGGGCGCACGTCATCGCGACATATGTCGGTCAAGGCTTCTTGCGGCGGTCGATCAAGAAGGGCATGGCGCCGACGCGGCTGGTGAATGCCCGCGACGTCGGCGTGAGCTACTTCGTCCTCGGAGTGGCGGGCGCCTTGTCGGGGTACGTCGTGCGACCGTGGCGGTCCCGGTGCCAGCTGGGGGCCGTGGTCGCGTTGGCGACCAACGTTGCGGTGCGGCCGACCTTCACCGAGTTGGGTCACCTGACGGCTTTCAGCGTCGGGCTGGCAGCCGTCCCGCTGGCGCCCAACCGTGACGACGAGGCATACCCGACTGCTGCGCTACGCGTGACCAGAGCACCGTCCTAGTTGCCCGCCTCGTAGCGAAAACGTCGTGAGGCGTTTCGGATGATCGTTCGGCGGCAACACTGCTCCGCATGCTTTGCGGACAAGCCCCGAAGAAAGGATCAGCATGACTCTCAACGACGACGACATCACCACCTCTGGCGGCGGAGGCGAAGGACCGGCGGACGGCGGCTCCAACCCCGAAGGTCAGGACGGCGGTGCCGATGGATCCGCGGGCGGCGAAGGAACCGCGGACGGCGGCTCCAACCCCGAAGGTCAGGACGGCGGTGCCGACGGAACCGCGGACGGCGAAGGAACCGCGGACGGCGGCTCCAACCCCGAAGGTCAGGACGGCGGTGCCGACGGAACCGCGTGATCGCCTTTCGATGCTGAGCCGCTGCATCGCGATCGCCCCCGAGGCGTTCTCCGCCGAGTACTGGGGTCGCAGGCCACTGCTCAGCCCGTCCGGTGCGCTGCCCCGCGACTTCGGTGATCTGCTCTCGCCCGATGCGGTCGACGAGCTGATTGCCGAGCGAGGGGTACGCGCGCCGTTCATTCGTCTGGCCAAGGAGGGCGACGTGCTGGCCCGGGACTGTTATCTCGGGCCGGCTGGATTCGGCGCGGAGATGCCCGATCAAGTGGACTCCGGCAAGGTGCTGGGCGAATTCGGCTCCGGCGCAACGATAGTGCTGCAGGGACTGCACCGGTTGTGGCCACCGCTGATCGACTTCGTCCGGCGGGCAGTGGACGATCTGGGTCATCCCGCGCAGGCGAACGCCTACGTCACGCCACCCAGCAGCCGTGGGTTCGACGCACATTACGACGTCCACGACGTATTCGTCCTGCAGGTGTCAGGCGAGAAGCGGTGGGTAGTGCACGAGCCCGTGTACCGCCATCCGCTGCCGTCCGAGCCGTGGACACGGCATCGCGCGGCGATCGCAGAACGCGTCACCGGCGAGCCGGTCATCGACGAGGTGCTGTCGGCAGGCGACGCACTGTATCTACCCCGCGGATGGGTGCATTCGGCGCAAGCTCTGGAGACGACGTCGATCCATCTGACCATCGGAGTCTCCTCCGTGACCGGCGTAGACGTGGCGCGCGCCGTCGTCGAACAGATCGAGACCATCGACGCGTTCAGGGAGTCGTTGCCGATGGGCAGCGATCCCACCGATCAGGATGAGACGATCGCGACCGTGACCAAGGTGATGGCGCAGATGGTCGAATGCCTGCGGGATGAGGCGACGAGCCTCAGTGGCGGTGCCGCGGCACGGTTGACGCATCGTCACGCCGAGCGAACCCGCCCCGTTCCCGTCCGTCCGCTGGCCTCGCTGGAAGCCTCGGAGTCCGCAGGAACGACGATTGTTCGATGGCGCCATGGCCTCGTCGCCACCGTGGACGACTCCAAGAACGCGTCATTCTGCATCTACCCGACCGAGTCATGACGTTTCCCGCGTCATGTGCAGAGGCGGTCCAAGCGCTTCATCGCGGGCTCGTCGCCGGAGCCGATACCCTGCCGGGCCTCGACCGCGCTGACGCCGCCGTGCTGATACGCAGACTTCTGCGGGAGGCCGTCGTCATGCCCGCGGTCGACCAGGATGGGTCCTCGCCGACGGCCAACGGATGACCCCTGCGAAGAGAGAGCCGTGCAGCGATCAGTCGCTGGCCCGCAACGATCAGATGTACGGCACGGCGTCGGCGGGTTCTTCCTGGGTGCTGCTCGAATTGCCTGGCGCATGGGGACATTCGGCCTTCCTCCAGTCTCCGGCCAGCATCGATCCCGAGCTAGGGCGCGCGATCGTCAGGCGTGTGGAGAAGGCGGGCATGCGAATTGCGGCGATACGTCGGCCTGGTCGTCGGCCCGCGACCCCGCAATGGCGTTGGTTCATCGCCCAGTCCGGGGTTGGCAACGAGGCGCTGTACTGCGGAGAGGTGAGCGGTCCGCGCGAATACCTTGACCTTGCGCTCGACGGGACGGACGGGGAAGCGTCCACCGATCCGCTCGTGGCCGTCTGTGCGCATGGCAAGCACGACCAATGTTGCGCGGTGCGCGGGCGAAGCGCTTGTCAGGCCATTGCGGCGAAGTATCCCGAATTCACTTGGGAATGTTCGCATTTGGGGGGCGATCGCTTCGCGGCCACCATGCTCGTCCTGCCCGAGGGACTCTGTTACGGGCGGGTCGACTTGGCCGATTCGGCGGACCTCGTGCGTCTGTATCTCGACGGTCGACTCCACAACGGGTTTCTCCGCGGACGCACCTCGCTACTGCATGCCGTGCAAGCAGCGCAGTACTTCGCGCGCGAGGAATACGGCGACGACCGCATCGCCAGCCTCCACCCACTCGAGGTCGACCACATCGAACATGGCGCTCGCGTGGTGCTCGGCGGCGAGTCGGGTCCCGTCGAAGTCATCCTCAACCAGGAGATGTCCGAGCCGCTCTTGTCGCAATGTCACGCGAAGGCGCCCGGCCGGGTCCGGATTTACACCTTGGCGTCGATCACCTCGGCGCGATCGCAATAGCGCCGAGTCTTGGTGCATCGGCGGCGACGATGTTTGACCTGCGCGTTTTGGGTAACCCTGCAAACAGCGCACAGACCACGCGCTTCATTCAACGATTCGTGAAATCGCCGGAGGTTCATACCGTGGTACAGACGTTCGTAAATTCGACCCAGGACGTGGTCGAGTTCCTCAAGGGACAGCACCGACAGATCAAGGACATGTTCGACGACGTGCTCTACGCATCGGAGTCGAAGGCGCGGGAGAAGGCATTCGTCGAGCTGCGCCAATTGCTCGCCGTGCACGAGACGGCCGAGGAGATGGTGATCCATCCCCGAGCGCGCGGTGAGATCGACGGCGGTGAGGCGGTCGTCGACGAACGGCTGCACGAAGAGCACAAAGCGAAGCAGCAGCTGTCTGATCTCGAAGGCATGGACATCGACTCGCAGGAGTTCCTCGACGCCTTGACGGTGTTCAGAGACGCGGTCGTCGAACACGCCGAGCGGGAAGAGCAAGAGGAGTTCGATCAGCTGCAACATGAACTAGGCGCCGACGATCTCAAGCGGATGGCTTCCGCAGTGCAGGCCGTCGAAGCCATCGCTCCAACACGGCCGCACGCGGGAGTCGAGTCGGCAAAGCTGAACTTCGCGGTCGGACCGTTCGCTTCGATGCTGGACCGGGCCCGCGACGCGATCTCCGCCGCGCTCAGGTAAGCCGGACGAGACCCGCTAATCCTGGACGGCTTTGGCCAACGTGACGTACGTCGTCAACGTCGACGGATCGTGGCCGCGGCTCAGCGTGCGTGCGGCTTCGCGGACGACCCGGACGACGACCCAGGCGCGGGCGCGGTCCTCGTCGAACTCGGCGGCGTCGACCAGCGTGTAGAAGCGGCGCTGGACCCCGCCGCGTACGTCGCCCGCCAGCTCGTCCCAGCGGCTCCACAACATCGGCGCGAGCTCGTAGTGCGGGTCGCCGTTGAGCGCGGTGGGGGAGATCGCCAGCCAAGGTTCGCGCTCGGCGGCCAGCACGTTGCCGTAGTGGAGGTTGCCGTGCAGGACGCGGTCGGCGGGCTCGGCCGCCAGGTCGCGGCACAGCGTGATCGCCTGCTCCACCAGCCGGTGCGGGATCGGCGCGCTACGCGGAAGGGCAGCGAAGTCGTCAGCCCACTCCTCGAGACACGAAGTGAGCGTGCGCAATTGGGGCATGGCAGGCACGTGGAGCCGTCGGTAGAGCCCGGCCACGACCTCGCAGGCGTCGACGTCCCAGAGCGTGTCGAGGGACTCCGGTCGCAGCCGCTCCAGCAGCACTGCCCGCCGGTACGGGTCGGCCCGGTGCAGGCGGACGGCGCCGTCGCCGCCCCAGCGTCGCAGCACGAGGTGCGCGCGCTCGGACTCGGCGTCGGAGTTACCGACCTTCAGGACGGCTGCCGCGCCGGAGGCGCGCACGGGCAGCACCACGGCGCGCGAGGTCTGGACGGCGTCGCCGTCGGGGCGCAGGTCCCACTCGGCGACGAGGTCGTCGAGTTCGGTCACGCTCTCAGCATTGCATCGCGTTGACGGACGAGGGGTACAGAAGGGGTCGAAGCGCTGCTGCTCCCTCGGTCGAGCGCGGGCGTGGCAAATCGTGTATCCTGGCGTGCGAGCAATTGGCTTGTGCTGCTTCGACTTCGGTGTCGTCGCAGGTCGCCTGCCGCGGGGAGCGGGTTGAACCGGACAGCATGTGGGAACTCTGTCGACGTTGACGGGTTTGACCTGCGCGGTCACCACTAATCGCATCGCGACAGGTTGGAAGGAACGCATATGGGCTCCCCGAGTGTCGGCTCACGGCTGGGCACGCAATTCGGGTCCTACGAGATTCGATCGCTGATCGGCATCGGCGGGATGGGCGAGGTCTACAGCGCCTACGACACCGTGCGCGAGCGGACGGTGGCACTCAAGCTGTTGCGGACGGACGTGGCTGCCGACCCGAGCTACCAGGACCGTTTCCGGCGCGAGTCGCGCATCGCTGCTCGGCTGCAGGAGCCGCACGTGATCCCCGTGCACGACTTCGGCGAGATCGATGGCGTGCTCTACATCGACATGCGCCTGGTCGAGGGCCCCAGCGTGAAGGACGAGCTGCGCGTCAACGGCGCACTCCCGCCGGCGCGAACTGTGTCGATCATCACCCAGGTCGCTGCTGCGCTGGACGCCGCGCACGCCAACGGCCTGGTGCACCGCGACATCAAGCCCGAGAACGTCCTCCTCACGCCGGACGACTTCGCCTACCTGGTCGACTTCGGCATCGCCTACGGCGGTGGTGAGGCGACCGTCACGAAGACTGGGCTGGTCATCGGCTCGTGCGCCTACATGGCCACGGAGCGCCTGAGCGGCAAGCCCGGCGGTCCGGCGTCGGACGTGTACTCGTTGACCTGCCTGCTCCACGAATGCCTGACCGGTCGCGCGCCGTTCGAAGCGGGCGACCTGAGGCAGGTCATGAGCGCGCACATGTTCGCGCCGCCGCCCCGGCCGAGCGTCGTGCGCCGGGGGATCAGCCCTGCGTTCGACGACGTCGTCGCGAAGGGGATGGCCAAGAATCCGGCCGACCGGTATGCGTCGGCAGGCGAGCTGGCCAGGGCGGCTGCCGACGCCGCGCACGCACGCCCGGCTCCCGTCGTGGCGGTCGCTCCTTCGGGTCCGCCGCAGAGCACGCGACAGTTCCCGGCCCCAGTTCCGCCGCCGACCCCGACTGGCTACGTGCCCTACCCGCAGGCCGCGGCGCCGGTCACGAAGCCGCGCTTCAGCGGGACACAGAAGGCGCTGCTGGCCGGGACGATCGCCATGTTCGCGCTGGCGGCGGTGCTGGCTGGGGTGATCGTCATGACGGGCGGTAGTGGCGGCTCCGAGCCTTCGAGGCCGCTGGCGGCACCGCCACCGTCGACGACGACCGTCACCACCACGGCACCGTCCGCTTCCGAGGAGACGACGACGTCCACCACGACGTCACCGTCGACGACGCCGTCGACCAGTGCGGGCGCCATCGCCGGACTGTCGGGCACGGATGCGCAGGGGTTCGTCGGTCATACGGCGCGCTGCGATGCGGGGAGTACGCCGGCGGCGGCCATCAGAACGGCGAACTCGCTGGCGATCGTCTGCGAGACGGCGCCGGGCAGCTACTACTACCGCGGCGAACGCCTGAGCGACGGCGCCCAGCTCCAGCTGGCAAATGCCGTGCCGGCCGGTGGTGGCTTCGACGTCGTCAACCCGGCCGACGGCGCCCGGTATCAGGTGCGGCCGGACCAGCTGACGATCTCGAGTAGCCGTGGGAGCGAAACGGACCCTGCGCTGGAGTACGGCACGGGTTAGACGTCTGGGCCAAGGTGTGGGCAGTGCCGCCCGTGCGCCGAGTCGATTGCGCTAAGCCCTGGCCTCGGCTCGCTTCGCTGCCTTCAACCCCTTGAAGCCGCCGTGCAGCGCGCACGGACATCCCTGCGTTGCCACGCGCAGACGCTCGGCCTGCGGCTTACGGATGACCATGTTCTCCGGGATGGCCGTGACGGGTGGCTTGTCGGACGGCTCGTGCTTCGTCGCTCTGAGGGTGGTGGCGAAGGCCTGCTGCACTTCGTCGACGACCGTGTACACGCCTTGGGAGAAGTTTGCGCCGTTGGTGACGGTGGTGGCCCCGTCGGCGAACGGCCCGAATGGCCCTTGGAGCCACTCGATTCCGAAGCCGTTGATGAAGAAGGTATTGCCGCGCATGACCGCGAGGCGAGCGTTCATGTCGATTTGGTTGCCGAAGCAGAAGGCGAACTTGCCGTCTTCGGAGGAGGCGTTGCCTCCGGAGCCGTCGGCCACGATCCATCCGTGGCCGGGGAAGTAGAGCTCGCACCAGCAGTGGGCATAGGGCCCGATCCAGTATCCGCAGGACGTGCGTGCCGGGAAGCCGATGTTCCTGAACACGGCGACGAGCAGAATGCTGAAGCCGCCACAGTCGCCGAATCCCTCCTTGAGCATGCCGAGGGCGTCTGCCGGTCGGAGGTCCTCGGTGGAATTCTCGTCGGGGTAGTAGTAAGTCGTGTGCTTGCACACGGCCATGAAGATCTTTCGAGCCGCGTCGTAGGGCGTCATCGTGGTCTTGTAGTCGTCGCCCAGGTGGTTCTTGACGAAGGCGGTGATCTTCGGGCTGTCGCTTTGAACGATGGATTCGGGTTGTTGGTAGTGGTGGCGTACCGGGTCGGATATCGCGTTGAGGTCGGCCCAGGTGACGTCGCGGAGCTTGTCGGCGTTCACGCGGACGTTCTGGAGTTCCATGTCGAACTCCATGCCGATGGTGATCGACTTCAGGTGCGGGTCCTCGGATTTGTTCCAGAAGTACACCTCGTACTTGCCCGCGTTGTCGACCTTCTTCTCGACCATCGGGTCGATGCGGTAGGCGCTGGGCGTCTGGGCGATGTACCGGTACGCGAAGGAGGACTGGGACAGCACCTTCTGCCAGACCCCGGTCTCCGGACGTCCGAGCATCGCCTTGACGTTCCCGATGTGGCCGGTGACGTCGATGCCCCACTGCTGGAGGCCGTGGACGTAGACCGGGTCGTAGTACTCGATGGCCTTGTGCGGTGGAATGGGTTCGAAGGAACCGCTTTTGGTGGGCGACCCGCTGCCCGGTGAGCTCGTGGCGTGGTCCGGGTCGACGTGCACCTTCCACGGGATCTCGCCGTCCAGCGCCTGGCAGTACCACAGCGAGGCGGTCTTGCTGCCGGACGTCAGATCGTTCACCGTGACGTCGTGGGCCCGCCCGGCGACCGTCGCCCGGACGATGTAATCCGCCGTAGGTGTGCCATGCACGACGTAGTCGACGGTCACGGCGTATACGTCGCCGATCTTCGGTGTCGCCGCAATTCCGTTATCACCACTTCGATCGTGACGTCGCCCCGCGTGAACTGGTCACTTTCCGATTGCGTTGTAACTTTCCATCCGGCGCGTGCAGCGATCGCGGCATTCTCGCGTCGAAACCTTGTGGCGTCTGCCATGCCGAACCTCCCATCAGACTCAACTTTTGATCTAGATGCGCTGCCGCTACTGAGCGTGCCGCATGTCGTCCTCAAGTGAGGGGTACTCGATCGTCGCGCGCCTGTCCTGCCACTGAAGATTGTCGTCGACATCGATCAACAGGCATCGGCTCGTCCCTCCGAATTCAGGTCCGCGCATGCCGCGCCCCACCATTTGCTCATACAAGATCGGACTCGCAGTAGGTCGCGCGACAACCACGCATCGGACGCTCGGCGCGTCAAAGCCTGTAGTCAGGACGCCGTAATTGCAAAGCACCGACAGTTCACCGTTCCGAAAGTGCTCTATGAGTGCTCGGCGGGTTGTCGACCTCGTCGTGCCGAGCACGCAGCCCGTCGAACGGCCACCTCGCCTCAACAAACTTGTCACCGCCTGTGCGTGCTGGGTGGAGCACGCGAAGAGTAGGACGGGCCAGCTGGGATCGAGTTCAAGGAGCCGTTCGACGATGCGACGGTTTCTGTGATGCTCCTCGCCGAGCCTCTGAAGGACGTCCGGGTGGACGTCCTCGAAGTCTTCGAAGTACTGGGCGTGCCGTGCATTCGCGTCGAGGTCGATGCGTTTCGCCTCATAGTCCAGGCTCTCGTAGTCCACCCGAGCCAGAACCCCTTGCCCGCGGAGCGACTGCACAGGGTCCTGGCCTAACGTCGGAGCATTCAAGATCCGATTGTTGAACCGTCGCCTTAGTCGTTTCGTCTCGTCCTCGCTTGTGCGACGTGGCGTTGCGGTAAGGCCCAATAATGCGGTGTCCGCACTCTTTTGACGGAAGTTGATTCCCAACGAGTGAAGGACACCCGTGTAGCTCGGAGCAAGGGCCCGGTGGGCTTCGTCGATCACGATCACACCGGTGTTCTCGCCAATTATTCGAAGATCCTCCGGCGTCAAGTCGCGGCCGGCACCCCGTTCGGCAGCCCGCAGCTTCTGGATGCTGGCGACCACGACGCCGCACTCGATAGGGACTGCGTTTCTGTCGCCCCACAAGCGTCCGATCGTGAGTGTTTCCCGCTGGGACGCTCCACGATGACCCAGGTCAAACCAGACTTCCCGGAACGATTGAACAGCCTGTTCACAAAGCTCTTCGCTTTGAGCGACCCAGAGGATGATTGACGGATCTTCCTGTGACTGCCTCCAGGTCAACAACGCTTCCACCGTTGTCCTGGTCTTTCCGGCTCCGGTGGGCAGCGTGAGGATTGCGCGATTACCAGTGTGGCGGCGGTTGAGGATGTCGAGCACTTGGTCCCGCAGCTCGATCTGGAAGTCACGCAGTCGTGGCAGCGCGATGCACGGTTCGACGTCAAGCGAGTCGGGCAGGGACTCCTCGCCTTTCGATCCGGCATAAACCACTGGGAACCGGAGTGTCCGAACGAAATGCATCGCCCACGACTTGCCTGGATGCCACTTGCGTTCCGCGATCGCGTCCACCTTGGATCGGTGAGTCCGCGTGCCACGCACGCCCGATTCGTAGTCGTGCAGACGATCCAGGTAACGCGGTCCGCTTTGGTCGGCGATGATTCTTCGAAGCTCTCTGTCAGCAAGCAGGTCCGCACCTGTCAATTCGACGAGCAACCTGATTAGGTCGTCGTCCGACAACTGCAGGCCCCGGGGCGGACTCCCGTCGTACTCCGCCGCCGCGACGATCCACTCGATCGAGCGCCCACGGCTGTCCTTCGAGAACCTCGCGAGCGCATCTCGTGCTTCTCGCGTGGTCAGCATCTGCTGGAGTCGCCGAATCATGCGTCGTTGATCGCCGCGGGTGACCTCGCCGGGATGCGCTGACGGCGTCATCGCGCCGTCCGCGCGTGTGCTGTGACAAGGCGATCGGAGTGCATAGGGGCATTATTGCCAGCACGACCGGGGTCGGACGTGGAGTTCCGCGGGATTAGCTGTTTGGTGCCTGATTACTTCCCCTACGCGTCAGCCTCTTCGATCACTTGGATCCTGGTAACGGCGGCGTGTGCCGTTGTAGGCCATCTTGCCTCGATTGACTACGCCACGTTGACTTCCGCATCTTGTCGCGTACCCAATGTAGGCGATTGAGGCCTCCCGCTGTTGGCTCAGTATGGTGCTCGGTTGGTCCAGTAATTCGTGAGTCTTGTTGAGCAGAAACAAGATCAGGGCCACGGTTGGCACTAGATATTGCCAGCACCGCTGATCGCCGTTGATCACTCCTCACCGTTTCGGTGATTGGTGACGGCTGACAATCATGGCTCTGATTGCGTGGAGGGATCGGCCTCGTCGGTTCCCTCCTTGCGCCAAACCTTCGTCTTCTCCCGCGCTCTGCCGAAGAAGCCGCTGATCTTGTCGATGCCGTCGGTCGCTGCACCGAGCGCGATGGTGGCGGTGTCGCTGACCTTGTCCAACGCGGCGGACGCGGCCTCCATCGGAGTCGGCGCCTTGAAGTCCTGCCACTCCTGCATGTGGGCGCGCCGTGCCTTCGCGAACCGGTCGAGGTCAGCGCGGAGGAGGGGGAGGTCGCGCTGCAAGCCTTGAACAGACCAATACCGGAAACCGTCGATCGACTCGGTCTTCGCGACGGCCTCGAGAATCTCCTTGGCTCGCTGGAACAAGGCGTCGTCGTCGACCAACTGTCGTGCGAGCAGATCGCGCGCGTCGTCGAGCACTTGCTGGACGTGCTCGGGTTGGGTGGCCTCGACCCGAGCCAACCGCAACCGCTGCCACTTGAAGAGCGACTCCTGGGCCACCACCAGCAGGCTTAGTGTCTCTCCCAGCTGATCGCCTTCGACTGCCTTCACGATGAAGTCCGCCCGATCTTGGATCGGCCGGGTCGGATCGAACGATCGCAACGTGCGGTCGGCATGGTGGCGGAGCTGCTCGACGGTGCGGTTGAGTGCCGGCCCGATGCCCGCGATCGAGTCCCAATCTGCGTCAGAGAAGCCACCGTGTCTGTCGAGGTACGCCGCCATGCGGTCGATCGTCACCCGATCACCGAGCACGTCGCCGGATCGATTCGCGTGCGCTAGCCGCAGCACCTCCTCGACCTTGCCCTCGACCCGCTGCACCGACTCCTCGACCTCGGCGATCGCAGTCTTCAACGCGAGCTGCACCGCGACCATCTGAAGGGACATCATTCGCGCGGGACTGACGTCGGTCTCGCTTCCACTGCAGTTGCTTGACGAACTTCTTGTCGGCGCCGCGAGTCATCATGCGGAAGAACCCGTCGGTGCCGGAGATCAGCTGGTCGCGGTGAATTGCCTTCAGGCTTTCGGGGTGCAGCTGTACGAATTTGGCCGATTGCCCTAGAAATGCCGCCGCACCTGCGGCCAAGCCGGTCGCATTGCCGAGCATGGCCTTATCGATTCCGATCACGTCAACCGCATGCCCGACGGAACCCCTGATGCGCTCGAGGTAGGCCTCCACCTCGACGGGATCTCCCGAAACCAACAGGCCTTCTGGTTGAACGGAGATGGCGATCTCGCCGTCTCGGGCGAGAGTTGCAGGAAGGTTCTCCGGTGAATCGTCGGTCTGACCTGAGTTCGGATCGATGTCGTTCGTCATCGACTTCCTTCCGTAGGGCTCGCCGATGTCAGTCTAGATAGATGCATACCCATCACGGAGGACCGTTCGAACGGCGGACCCGATGCCATGCATCGGCCGAGTCAAACAGCGTCGAGAGAGGTCAATTTGTCAGCTTGAATATTTTGCTGAATTGAACGTCAAGGATCGCGTAAAGCACCGACACGTCGTCCGCTCAGACCTGCAGCCATGACGGCGGAAAGCCGATGTCGAACCGCTCGATCCGCTTGAATCCCGACCACGTCGGCACCCCGGCGGGCTGCCCGCGGTAGATACCTCGTGCAGCCGCCACGACGCGCTCACGCTGCGTCGGCCACTGCAGCGACGCGGCGATCTCCTCAAGGACGGACAAGCGGTTGTCGGCGAGCACCTTCTCGACGATCGTCACCGCCGGCAGTGCGCCGCTCTTGTCGCCGTTGCACCGCGCGCACGCCAACACCAGGTTGGCCAGCCCGTCGATTCCGACCAGCGACCACGGCAGCACATGATCGATCGGGTTGTTCGCCGGCAGATGCGCTCCGCAATAGAAGCAGTGCGGCCCGAAGGCGTCCTTGAAGGGCTCACGCACGGCGGTCAGCGCTGCTCGCGCCCGTCCGAAGAGATGCCCTGCGACGTCGGGGACCTCGGCGTCCAGGAACTTGTTCATGCGACGCACGTCATCGACCCACATGATCTCCAGCGCTGGTTTCAACAATCCGGCCAGCCGCGCCAAGCCGTGAGCGACGCCAGGATTCAGCGTGATCGCGTCGCCGTGCGACCGCAGCGTCGAACGCGACACGTGGTCGTGGAGGAACGAGTCGTCGTACAAGAACGGATCGCTCGCCGTGGCGCCGGGCAACTTCTGCAGTCGGTGCAGCGGCTGCTGGGCTAGGCACATGGTGATGTCGTCGATAGCCCGTTCGTAGGGCGCTGGCGCGCGGATCCGCGCCACGTCGACCGACGCAGCACCGCCTGAGGCCGCGCGTAAGCCATTGGCGGCGATCAAAATTCGCGCCCGCGGCTGCGTCGACTGGCGCAACTCATGCCCGTCGAACGGTCGCACCTGCTGCCAGTAGATGCTCAGCACCCGGTGCGCCAGATCGGGGATTGGCACCGCCAGCGGATCATCTGGCTGCGGCGGCAGGTTCTCGATGCAGTGCTCGATCAGTGCCATCAATGTCGCCAGCTTGTACGTCGCGGTGCGTAGGCCGGTCTCCAAGATCGCCACCACGCGCTGACCCAGCAACAAGGGATCACCGGCCACGGCGAGCCCCCGGTGTCGGCACCCAGCGGTACAACTGCACTCACGCATTATCGCGAGGGGGAGTGACGCCATGGCCAAACTCGTGCGCGCGCGCGACCTCATCCGCGCCTCGGGGCGCTCACCGCGAGTCGGCACGGTCGTCGTCGAGCAGCACCGTGGCGACCTCCGGGACAAGCTGCACGGAGAGGTCGCCGAACTGGTCGCCGCAGAGCGCGACGCGGTTCTTGCCGAGGCCGCCGACGTGCTCGAGGTATTGGCTGCGATTGCCGCCGAACACGGTGCCACCATCGATACGATCATCGACGTCGGGCACCGCAAGCGTGCCGAGCGGGGAGGCTTCACGATGCGGACGTGGCTCGACGGCATCGATGAGAAGCCGTCAGCACCGTGACCATCACTCCCACGGAAACCCCACGGCTAGCCAACGGCGCCGAGAAGCTCGTCTGGCAGACGCTCGTCGACCAACTCGAGCCGGGCGACCTCGTCGTCCCCGGCCAGCGCGTCACCGACCACCTCAAGGACCACGAGGTCGACTTCATGGTCGCCATCGAAGGCGCAGGCATCGTCTGCATCGAGGTGAAGGGCGGCGAGGTCTGGCATGACGGCCACGGCTGGTGCCAGACCCGCGGCGACCGCATCCACGAGATCCACCCCGTCCGGCAGGCCCGCGACGCCTGCTACGCGCTGCGCGACTTCATCGAGAGCGACCCCCGCTGGACCCAGGGCCGGCTGCGCTGGGATCACGTCGTCGTCCTGCCCAACGCGGTCATCCCCACCGAGTTCGGCCTGCCCGAGTGCCCACGCTGGAAGATCGTCGACCGCAACGACCTCAAGTGCCTCGTCGACAAACTCCGCTACGTCCTCGTCCGCCAGGAGCTCGAACGCCCGCTACTCACTAGCGAGGGCATCGAACAGATTTCTATCGCGTTGAGCGGCAGGGGATTACCGCAACGCGACGTCGTCGCCCGAGCGCTCGGCAACGACAACGCCGCCGACCTACTGACCGAACATCAGTCGGTCATCCTCGACGCCATCCGGCTGCTCCCGCGCGTCGAGGTGCGCGGTGGCGCGGGCAGCGGCAAGACGTTCCTCGCGATGGAACAGGCCCGGCGTCTGGCCCAACGCGGGCAGCGGGTCGCGCTGGTCTGCTACTCCCATGGCTTAGCCTCCTACCTCGAGCGCATCGCCACCACGTGGCCGCGGCGCCAACGCCCCGCCTACGTCGGCGAGTTCCACGCCCTCGGCGTGCAGTGGGGCGCACCCGAAGGCCCGGACGAGTTGGTGCGCACCGACGAGACGTCTCAATTCTGGGAACGCGACCTTCCGCTGCAAATGGCCGATCTTGCAGCACAACTCGAGATTGGCCACCGGTTCGACTCCGTCGTCATCGACGAGGCCCAGGACTTCGCCGACACGTGGTGGGATCCGCTGCTGGCCGCGCTGAAGGACCCCGTCGACGGCGGGATCTACGTCTTCAGCGACGAGGGTCAACGCGTGTTCGACCGCGTCGGCTCCCCGCCGGTGCCGTTGGTGCCGCTGATCCTCGACCACAACCTGCGCAACACCCGTCAGATCGCCAACGCCTTCCAACCACTCGTCGATCACCCGATGCGGTTCCTCGGCGGCGACGGGCCGGCCGTCACGTTCGTCCCGTGCACCCCCGACGAGGCGATGGACGCCGGAGACGACCAGATCGAGGCGCTCCTGCAGGACGGTTGGCGGCCCGAGGACCTCGCGCTGCTCACCACCGGCAGCCGTCATCCCGAACAGATCGAGCGGCAACGGGACGGACACAAGGCGTACTGGGACACCTTCTGGGACACCGACCAGGTGTTCTACGGTCACGTGCTCGGGTTCAAGGGCCTCGAACGCCGGGCGGTCGTGCTCGTCGTCAACGAGGAATCCAAGCGAGAACGCTCACGCGAGCGGCTCTACGTCGGATTGTCCAGGGCGCGTGATCAACTCGTCGTCTGTGGCGACCCCGACTTCATCCGTGAGGTCGGCGGACCAGACCTTGCCCGACGGCTCAACGTCGTAGCCTATCGGACTCCGACGTCACGATGGCGCGTATCGACGGTCACCCAAACCGACGTTCAGATCCGACTGGGCGATACTTTGGCCTCGCGCAGCGTGGCGGTTGGATGCCGCGCGCGGATCCGTCGCGTCATCCGTCGATGCAAAGGAGTCTTGATGAGTTCCCGGATCGCGCGCGCTCCGACGATCGTCTTCCCTGCGCCCGCGACGTGACTCGGGTGACGCCGCGCCCAATAGAATCGTGTCGATCGAGCGCAACGGAATCGAAGTCGAAACGTTGCGATCGGAGGATCGGGATTCGGGTCCGCAACTCGTACCCGCATGGATGATCGTCGCGGCGTGGACGCACCTCCGTCGCAACGGCCAGTTGAGCCAGGACGAGTTGCTGAACGAGCTCAGCGTGAAGAGGTCGGCGTTCGTCTGCGCGCTGTTAGCCACGTTCCGTGACGTGAATGTTCGTGAAACTCGGCCGACGTGTCTCGAACTATTGCGGCGCTGACCCAGTGATCCAACCGCCCGTTTAGCGGTGCCCGACCCCCAGCGTCCAAACTCGCAATGGGAAACCTTCAGGTTCACGACCGGTCCGGGTCTCGTCGATCTGGACTCGCTGGTCACGCTTCTCGGGTTCGAGGGTGATTCCGATCCTCGCAACGTATGGGCCGTTGCGCGGCGAGGGCCGCGCAGCCGGCTCGAGCTGGCGTTGGAAGAAGCCAACTATCGCCGCGACCAGCCCATGCGGTTCGGCACTCGTCGGTCGCCGCCGCACGCGTCCTACTCCGCTCACGGGGCAGATGCAGTGGGTGCAATTCCCTCATCGACCTGACCGGCGAGGCGCCGCTACCCACTGAACCGCTCCGCAATCGCCTGGAATGAAGGATGCACCTCGCCACGGCTCACCAATCGGCAACGTCGAGACCCGCATGCTCCACGATCCCCAGGGCCCGCACGATGGCGCCGTCGATCCACGCGTCCGCGTTGCCGAACACTCCGCCGCCCACGCGCGTCAACAAGACGATGCCCGAGCGGCCCGCCGCGGACATCTCCACCGCCGACAACAGCGTTGCCTCGTAGCTGGCCTCCAGCACCAGTCGAGCGAACAGCTCCCACGCCGACTGCCGGCCGCCCCCGTATGCGACGGGCAGCGCCGAGCAAAATGCCTGCGACACAAGGCGACGCGGGCCATTCCGGACATCCGTGACCTCGACGTCGCGGTGCACGCCGATCGCCAGCCGCGACCTCAACTCGTCACGGCCCGCGTCGGTGCACTCCGCGAGTAGGCCCGCGATCGCGTCGAGCCCATCCTCCGTGCACAACGCATAGCCGTTGCTCATCGTCCACAGCTCCGACACCGGACGGCCGAGCTTCGACGACAACGCCTCGCCCATCGGGCGCAGGGCATCGATCTGCCGCTCCCGCGTCTGCCCGCTCTCGCCGTCGACGGGAGCGAAGTAGTTGCGATAGATCGCCGCGGCCCCCGCCGCTAGCGCGCACGCAGGCCCCTGCGTGTGGTCGTCGACGTAACCCCTCACCCCGTCTTCCGGCGTCACGCTCGGACCCGCCATCTCGAGCACGTTGAACTGCGATGCTGCCTGAAACAGCGCGCCTTCCAGTTCCGGATCGCTGTGCAACTCCCGCGCATCCCCGGTGATGCAACTGACGGTGCTGCGCGGCCCTCGCTCTGGGAACCTCGATACGAGAACGCAATTCGGCCAACGTCGGCAGGGAGAGCGACCCGATGCCATACCGCTTGTCATTCACCGTCGAGACCAGCTCGTCGCCCTCGACGAGCAGCTGGCTACGCGTCACGTCGTAACCTTGCTCCTCGAAACCGACGAGGCTTGTGAACCAGTCAGACCCCATGTCGCGCCCCTCGCTGCCAATCCCCTTAAACCCTAACCGGCATAACCGTTGTCCCTTACCTGGGCTACGACCGCCGTTGAGTGAACTTGCGATCCGGGCAAGGCTCCGAAACCTGCTCTACGTCGAAATCGCCAGTGGGATCGGAAGTAGGGCCCGTATCTGCTCAACGGTACTCGCCAAGGGCTCTTGGTCATCGATCCTGAGCCCATTCACGAGCTCCGCGAGTGGAATACCGATCGCATGCACCCGCACCCTTCGTGAGCCCGTCGTCTGCGGGAACCGTCAGTTCGACGACGGTCGGTGAAGTCTGCTGTCGTGACGCCGGATAGATGAGGTACGACGTCGGAACTGATGTGAAGCCGGTGTAGCACTGCGCGTAGAGCAGCAGCTGGTACACGTCGGAGGAGGAGATCTCCCGCTCGTCGTATCGCTTGTACTTGGCGTCGATCGCGATCGATCGTCCGGGCTGCCTGAGCGACCAGGTCCGGTGCGATGGATCGCCTGTACTGGCCGTTGACGGTGATGAGCGACGGGTTGCGCTTCTGCGCTTGTACATCGACGCTCGCGCCTTCGTAGGCACGAGCGATCAGCCACTCCACGAACCGCTCGAACAGCGCGTTCATGTTGATCAGAAACGTATCGATCTCGGGTGCACCCGACGGCGTTCCATGTCGTCGAGGCGCCCGAGCTTCAGCAGCGAACGACACCACGTGTGCGCCGCCCGGTAGTGGGCGTTCCGGCGTCCGTACACGATCTTCGTGCCGAGCAGCTGACGTCGCGAGGGAAGCGTGGGAGCCACGTCGGAGAGACGTCGCTCCAGATCGGCCGCTCGCCGTCGCACGCTCGCGCTCGTGGTCGCCCGCCGCGCGGCCTTCACGCCACCCAGCAGCAGGTGATTCTCCGCGGTGTCCCGGTCGAACTCGTTGAATTCACAGGCGAACTCGGTGAACTTGCCGAAGTAGACCGTGGCCTGCCGGTACGCGTCGAGTCTTCCTCGGAGGAACGGCAGGTCGTCGTCGTGGCTGCGATAGTTGCGGATGAGTCCCCGCGCCAGGACCTTCTCGGTATGGTCGCCACCATCCGGCACAGCAGTTCGGTGGCGTCCTCGTCGGGATCGTCGCGACAGCCCGCGAAGGTACTGAGGCAGATCGAGCCAGCGGGCTGCCGTCGGTGATGGCGAGCATCGTCAGAACACCCAGACCGTTGCCTGCCAGTTTCGGCAGCACCCGCACCCGAAGGTCTGGTGTCAGATGGATGCTGCCCACCCACGACGACGACCGGACCTGGACGCGTTCGTTCGACAACCAGGTGACCGCCAGACGGTTGCCCAGTCGACTCGCCATCTCGGTCTTGGTGCTCGACGGAGATGGTAGCGACGCTCGAGCAATTCGCGGCTCGTGTGCTCCGGCAGTTCGATCATTCCGGCGCGGACTGCAGGTTGAGCCCGTAGTTGTCGGCCAAGGCGGCGACGAGCTGCGTGTCGTCGTGAATCACGATGGGAGTGAGGCGCGAGGCGCCGGCATCGACGATGCCGCTGCCGAGGAATTCCCTTAGTTGGCTGTAGTCGTCGTAGACGATCTCCTGCAGCAGCGGGATGATGTCGGTGCGGATGATCTCGCCGAAGGCTCTCCGCTGACTCGATCGGTGCTCCGTTGTCGAGAAAGTACGAGTGCCCGATCTGCCGCTCGCGGCCCACGAGTTCGGTGATCCGCTGGTTGAGTTCGGTCAGGAACTGATCGAGTGGCAAGTCGTCGATGACGGTCGTCGGACAAGAGGTCCGGTTCCGGCATCAGCTCGATGAACCCGAACCGCCGGCGCAGCGCGGTGTCAAGCGATCGAATGCTCTGGTCGGCGGTGTTCATCGTGCCGAGGATGATGACGTTCGCGGGAATCGTCAGCTGTGCCGCACTGGTCGGCAACGTCACCGATTGCCCTCGCCGGTCCTTCTCGACGACGGTCATCAATTCCCCGAACACCCTTGGCACGTCGGCGCGGTTGATCTCGTCGATGATGAGCACGTAGAGGGTCGTCGGGGTGGGCGATCGCGTCCTTCGCCAACCGCTTCATGATTCCGTCGCGAAGTTCGAGCTTGAGTTCGGTCTCGCCGGTCTTCGGGCGAAAGCCCTCGATGAAGTCCTCGTAGGCGTACGAGGCGTGGAAGGTAATCTCCGTGAGCTGGCCGTCGGACAGCTGCTGCGGCGGGTGAAGCTTGCCGAAGCAGCCATGACGCGAAACCCTTGGCAGCCCGGGTCTTTCCGGTGCCGGCGGCCCGTAGAAGATTGCTTGGCCCTTGCGGTCGAGGATCTTCTTCCATTGCGCGTAACGGGGTTCGTCCTCGACAGCAATCGCGGTCTCGACGACCTTCGGCTGTGCAGCGGTCCCACCGGTTGAGGAGCGCGTCGATCTGGGTTAGTGGCACCTTTGCGATGGTGGTCGTCGCCCAGAGCTTGACGGGTTCGGTGAGCGTCCGCGCCGGGCTGACGTCCCAGTCGACGTTGATGGTGTGCTTGTATTCTGCACGCTCGGGTCGGTATTGATACCCGGCCGCAGTCACCGTACCGACTCCGAGGATCTCGCGGGTACCCCGGTTGGCGATGATCTTGTCGCCTTCCACCATCTCCCGCATCCGCCACAGTTCTTTGGACTTGCGGGTGATCGCCGACTTGTGGCCGTTGTACTCGTCGGTGTATGCCGAGTTGAACGCGATCTTGAAGTCGTCCTCCGTGTCGAACAGCGAGAGATCGCCGATCTGGTCCCACCCGACGCACATGTACCCGCCGTCGAGGCACTCATTCCACAGGCGCCCTTGCTCGCCGGGCGCAATCTTCCAGTACTTCGTGGTTCGCGCGACACGGAGGCGGTGACCAGTCGTACAGGAAACCGGCCATCGTGAGCGGGTCGATGCCCCCAAGGTCCGGGTGATTCCCGAGGAAGTGCAGGACGCGTCGGTTGATGTCGATCGAGTCACCCGACGTGTCCAGTTCGAACTTGGCGGCCAGGTAGACCAGGTGGTCGCGGCTATAGACCGGTAGCACCTCGTCGGGGAAGTACATGAACAGCGACTTGAGTCGTACCATCTTGGCGCCACGCAGGATGTCGATCTCCGACGTCGACGTCCAATCGCCTTGTCGAGCAAGGTCGAACATCTTGATGAAGCCGGACTTCAATGCCTCCCATGCTGATTCGACGTTTCCGTATCCGCTGGGATATGACCATTCGCCGGAGTCGCGTTTGAAGATGACGTGCTTGTGGGCGCTGCCGCCCGAGATGCTGCCGAGGTCGGGGGTGCCCCACTCCAGGAAGTAGGAGTAGCTGTTGCGGTAATCGGGCGTGTTCAGCGAATAATCCTCGAGTGTCAGTCTGTGGCCACGATTCGAGTGGGAAGCTCGTAAGGAAGGCCGATCGCTGCGCCTCCTGCTTGGGACGTTGCGCCCTGCGGCGCGGCAGGTAGCTGGCGAGCGCTTCGTTGAGCTCCACTGCGACTCCTTCGTCCTGCACTGAAAGCTAGGTATTGGCCGACTTCGCCATAGTAGGAGAGCGGGGTCCGCCACCGTCCGGTGTTAGTGCTACCCATGTCGCCTTGCCCTTCTCTGCGGAGGTTCGTCGAACGCCATGTCTCACCAAGGGCGTCAGACGAACCCCTCGTCGACGAGGACCGCCCCTTCGTGGGTGATCACGTGTGCCTGACCGGACCCGCCGACGACGCGGCTCCAGCTGCTCGTCTCGAGATAGCCTCGGCGCAAAGCGATGTCGAATCCGCCGTACATCCCAGGCACTGGGAACCACAGGCGGTGGTCGGGGACTTCCTGCAGGATCGCAACGGGCGGGTAGCGCAATACCTGCTGTGGGTTGCGGCCGTCGTAGAGCCTGCCGCCGATGCGGCTGTCGATGACCGCGGCGAGCTGGTGATCGAGCGCCCGGATGCGCGTGGCGGCCAGCGGCGAGGTCGAGGGTTCGAGTAGCTTCCGAAGCGCCTCCGATGACGCGTGTCCGCGTGCCGGCGGCCGCGTCGCGTTCCATCCGGATGTCGAGTGCGGTGCGTCCGCGCGAGTCGGTCAGCGACGTCAGTGCGCCGCGGGCGATGAGCCCAGCGACCACGGCGGGTGGCGCAGCGTGCCATGCCGCTTGGTGCAGAACGGTGAACCAGGCGGTACCGCCTGGACGCCACCAGTTGATGTCCACCGTTTGCGTCTCGTCGTCGAGCAGATCGAACACCGTCGACCAGTCGCCGATCTTGGCCGCGTCGGCCAGCGAGTGGCTCGCGGCCACGTGCTCACTGTTGACAAGGGACGGGTCGAGGACCCCATTCCATGAGAACGCCTGGCTCTCAAGGCTTTCGATTCGCTGGCTCATGATCTCGACTCCTTTGAAGTGGACTGTTCGGGGCTGGCTGACCGCGGTTGCAGGCGGCCTAACGCCTTGCGGAATGCGGAGTTCGGGTGCGCGCCGGGCAACGCCTCGCCGATGACGTCGCCAAGCGCCTGTTCCCAGCCGACGCCGCGCAGGCGCGCGCCGTAGAGCGCTGCGATCGTCGGTGTCCGGCTGTATGCACCGACGCAATGCACCAGCACGGTGCGTCCTTGCGCGCGGAGTTCCTCGACGGCGCGCACCGCCTCGGACAGCACGAAGTCCAGGTTCGGGTTCTCATCGGCTTCGGGTCGGTCGATCAGGCGCACCTCGACGTGGGGCATGTCCCGGCGCATGTCGGAATCGGCCAGCCGGCACAGCGAGACGACGGCGTCGACGTCGGCGGGGAGCCGTCGAAGTACGCCGATCCCGCCGAGGACCACATGGTCGTCGTAGGGATGACGCGCCTCGACATCGACGGGCGAGCCGGGATAGGTGAAGTCGAATCGATCCGGCGCGCCCTTGCGGGCAATGGCGGCAGCGAGTCCGACCAGGTCGTGAGCAGTGTTGTCCGGCCAACCGTGCAGCAGCACACGCCAGGACAGGGGTACGGCCGACGCCCCGTAGACGGCGCCGAGCAGTCCGCCGGCGATCGCCGCGACGGTGTCGGTGTCGTTGCCGGCGCGCACCGCCGCGTCCAGGGCCCGTCGCAGGTGATCGGCGCGGAAGATGCCCGACGCCGTGTCGTCCTCGGGGACTGGCGTGGTGGCGATGGCCGACCAGGCGGCCTGCAGGGCGGCAACCACCCAGCCGTTGTTGGCGAAGTCCGACGGCCGCGCAGACTCGGCTTCCTTCAGCCGGTCCAGCCACAGGCTGCGGCGGGCCGGATCCAAGTGATGCAGGCCGATTCGGATGTCGAGGCGACCGGTCTCCACCGCGTGACGGATCGCGCTGCACCACAACACGCATGCGTCACCGGCGTCGGGATCGGCGTGGGTCAGTTCGCTGATCGCACGTGCGGCCTCGACCATGGCGTCCTCGTCGTCGAGGTAGGCCAGAGCCACCGGCGCGGTACGCATCAGCGAGCCGTTTCCCGCCGTCCGGCGCGTGCGCTCGTGCAGCTCGATGGACGCGGCGCGGGCACGCGCTGCGGTGATCGTTCCGTCACGCGCCGCCGACCGCAACACCGTCCCGGTCTGGATCCCGACGTCCTTCGCAGTGCGCGACCACTGGTACCAGCGCTGAACGATGGCGTCCTGCGCGGCGGCGGAGCGCAAGTCGGCCCCGGTGGCCGCAACCTCGGCGATGGCGATCGCCATCGCCGTGTCGTCGGTCCACTCGCCGGGCTCCCATGGCCCTCCGCCGACCATCGCGACGTCGAGTTCCGGGCCGCGGGCGGGCCCGAATTCGTAGGGGGCGCCGAGCGCGTCGCCTGCCGCGGTGGCCAGCAGCACGCCCTCGATGCGGTCTTCTCGTGAAGTCATCTTCACCATCTCCTGTCTCGTACTTAATTTGAGCATATCTGATCTAATTCGCTCACTGTACGCTTTATTCCCGACATGGCAGAGCACACCTACCGCGACAGCCAGCGGCAAGACGCTGGCCGACTACCCCCGGCCGTCCGTCGCCGTCGACACGGCGGCGCTGACGTTCGATCCCGATGAGGGTCTGGTGGTCCTCGAGGTGCGTCGTGCGAACGGGCCGGGCTGGGCGCTGCCGGGCACTTTTCTTTACCCGGGCGAGACCCTCGCCGATGCGGTCGACCGGTCGTTACGCGAGAAGGCCAACGTCAGGGGACTGCACCCCCGCCAGCTCTACGTGTTCGACGATCCCAAGCGCGATCCTCGCGGTTGGGTGCTGTCTGTCGCCCACCTCGACGTGGGCGGCCCAGACCGGCTGGCATCGCGAAATAGCGAGTCCACCAGGCTCATGCCGGTCGCCGCCCCGGGTCGGCTGCCCTTTGACCATCCCCGCATCATCGATCTCGCCGTGGACGATCTTCGTGCCCGTTACCACCGGGCGCCAGACCCCGACGGGCTACTCGATGAGCGATTCACGTTGCGGGACTTGCAATTAGCTCATGAGGCGGTCGCCGGGCATCCGCTGCAGCGGGATTGGTTCCGGCGCACGATGGAACCCCAACTGATCGCCACCGGCACGACGTCATCAGGCGGACGCGGGCGGCCCGCGGAGTTGTTCCAGCGTCGCGACGCCACGCCGGCCGCATCGCTATGACTTGGCGGCCGCGCGAACTTGCTTCGTGATCCGCTTCATCAGATCGTCGTCGACATTCATGTGAAGGAAGACCGGATCGGCCTCCACCGCCCCTCGTGCGTAACGCATCATGGCGGGCATGTCGTTCACGAACTCGACGAGATCGTCGATGAACATCTCGTAGCCGTCCAGGGGAATGATCAACAGCTGCAGGCAGTCCCGGGCCAGGCCCCGGTATCGAGCCGGGACGTCGAGGTCCCGACATCGCTCGGCCCGCTCGAGAAAGCGCTCGTGGTAGTCCATCAGCCGATTCGCCACTTGCACGATGCCTTCGGCATCCGCCGTACTCTCGTCTCCGCGCTGGCCGAACACTTCCATGAAGGCCGGCGTCAGCATGAACGCCTCCAGTTGGCCGACGAGCTCGACCAGGTCGTCCATGTTGGCCGTGACGAACTGCGCCACCTCGCCGCCGGTGCGCAGTTCCACGCCCGGCGGCACCGCGTAGCCCAGCTGACAATCACGAATCCTGGCGCGGACCGCGGCGCGCCGCTGGACGAGCACCGACGTGAACGCCGCCCACCGCCAGCCCGGATTCCTATCGGCGAGTAGCTGATCCAGCTCGGCAGGCGTCTTGGCCACCCCGGCGATCGTGACTCCTTCGGGTGGTGCGTCGAGCGGCACGACCGGAGGCTCTGGCGTCAGGTCACGCATCAACTCGGCGCCCGCGACGCCATATACGCCTCGGCTGTCGCCGCGTTGTGCCAACCGGTTCTGGCGATCGGCGCGGTAGGCGAGTTCGTCGGCTTCCAGTGCGGCCGCGGCACGCCGCTCGCGGAGGTGACGCACGAGTGCGCGAATGGCGAAGAACAGCCCGACCGCCGCCGCGATGCCGACCAGCCACCAGAAGAACTTCGCGATCAGCCCGATGATCAACAGAACACCGAAGAGCGCGGCGAAGCCTGAGCCCCCGCTCGACCGTGAGCGACGTTTCGCCATCACGCCACAAATGTAGCCAGCACGTCCGACATTTAGCCTTTGAGGTGAGTCCGCGGGAGGGCCGAACGTCCGACCGGGACACTTGGTGATCCTTGAATTTTGAGTGGTCGCTCGCGGACTCGGTGTCTGGTCGAGCGGTGTCCTTGTTCGGGAACTTGGAGCCAGCCTGTGGGGTGTGGACTCCTGCTTGGAGAATGTCTGGGCCGTGGCCGCGATGGTCAGTCACCTGGGTCGACGGGATCAGGACTGACAGGAGCAACGGAGATGGCATTGACGTTGGGTATCGACGTGGCCGTGCGGGCGGTGCATCAAGCGACACTGACCCGTGACGGAGCCACGGTGTGGCGTGGCCGGAAGTTCTCGACCCGGCCTACGGAGTCTGGAGCGGCTGTGGTCTGATCTGGACCTGGCCGATCCGGGCGGGTTGACCGTGGTGGTCGAGCCGACCCGCAACGCGTGGATCGTGTTGGCGGAGTGGTTCCGCCGCCGCGGGGCCCGGGTGGTGATGGTCCCCACCACTCAATCGGCGGATCTGCGCAAGTACTACTCCAAGCACGCCAAGAACGACCGGATCGACTCTGAACTGCTGGCTCGGCTGCCGCTTGCTGCACCCCGAAGGATTGCGCGAGTATTCCGGTCAGGGACCAGCGGATCCGTTGCGGCGTTTGGTCAAGCAGCGCTCCACGATGGTCAAACGCCGGGTCGCGGTCTACTCCCGACTCGACGCGCTCGTCGAGCTCCTCGGGCCGGCTTGGTATGCGGTGCTCGGCTCGAACTACGGCATCGCCGCGTTGGAGTTCCTTGCTCGCTACGCCGACCCGAACGCAGTGATCCGGCTCGGCCAGGGGCGTCTGAGCCGGTTCCTGATAGCCCGGTCCCGTGGCGGGTGGCGTGAGAACCACGCCGCCGGCCTCATCGTCGCGGCCAAGGAAACCCTCGCGCTGTGGGGAGCCGACGGGATGAACTTCGCCGAACTTGCCGACGACATCGCTCACGAAGCCGAGCAGGCGCTGTTCCTGACCCGCCAGATCAAGCAGATCGATGAGCGGGTCGCCAACCTCTACGCCGACGCCGACCCCGACGGCATCGTTGCCTCTGCGCCTGGTGTCGGGCCGGTCATCAGCGCGGTGATCGCCGGGCGGATCGGTGACCCTCACCGGTTTACCTCGCTGGCCGCGATCCGCGCCTACACCGGACTGGTCCCGAAAGTCAGCCAGTCCGGGGTGAGCAAAGTCGAGTCCTCGATCACCAAGGCCGGCGACCCGCTGCTACGCGAAATGCTATGCACCGCAGCTGATCAAGCCCGCAAGGTCGACCCGCAGATCGCTGCGAAGTACCAGCGACTGATGACTGGCGACCGCCACCACGACTCGGCGATCTGTCACCTGGCCACCCTGCTGGTCACCCGGATCGCTACCTGCATGCGCAACCGCCAGCCTTACGCCTTGCGCGACGTCGACGGCACCCCGATCAGCGAGGCCGAAGGCCGCGTCATCGTCAAAGAGCGCTACCAGATCGAGCCTCGCCGCCGCGACCACATTCGGCACCAGCGCATGCGAGACCGCCGCAAGCAAGCGGCGGACCAGGTGTCACAGGAGTCGCCAAGCGCTCCAACATCCCAGCCCGCCAAACGCAAGCCTACGGGCCGTCAGGTCGCTTGACATCCATTAGGAACTCAAAGCCGGCGTGCGCGCGATCCTTCAGATCATCGGTAACAACATCCTCGAGACAACGGTCTGCGTCGGCAAACCTGGTGCCAGTCGGGCGGCAGTGCCGAACGAGGGCTGTCGTGGTGGTCCAGCGGGGTGTCGTGCGAGTGCTGGCCGCGTCGGTACCGGCGTGTTGAGGCGCGTGGCCCGGGGGTGGTCAACACGAGACGCGTATCGAACCGCTGAACGCTCGCAGATCGCGTTGAATGCATCTGGCAGCCGGTCGAACCATCATGTGACTAGAAACATCGCTCTGAGACGAAATCAAGCGCCAAAGACACGGTCGTAAAATCGTGTCCGGCGATGACTTTCGGGTAGACTGCTGGAGTACCTGCGCTGGCGGTCATCGACAGTGCTTCTGAAATCCCACGGAGGACCCCTGCCGATGGCTGCTGCCCGAAACAAGGTCGATCATTCCTATGGTGCGAAGTCGATCACGAAGCTCGTAGGGCTGGACGCTGTCCGCAAACGCCCAAGCATGTACATCGGGTCTGTCTCGGAGGCTGGTCTGCACCATCTGGTGTGGGAAGTCGTCGACAACGCGGTGGACGAGTCGATGGCCGGATACGCGACGACGATCGGCGTCAGGCTGCTCGAAGACGGCGGTGTCGAGGTGTCCGATGACGGCCGCGGCATCCCGGTGGAGCCGTTCGATGAATCCGGCACGCCGACGGTCGACGTCGTGCTGACCGAACTGCACGCTGGAGGAAAGTTCGACCAGGCCGCGTACAAGGTGGCCGGTGGCCTACACGGCGTGGGCATATCTGTGGTCAACGCATTGTCCACGCGCGTCGAGGTCGACATCTGGCGCGACGGGTATCAGTGGTCGCAGACCTACGATCGCGCGGTGCCAGGCCTGCTGACGCGGCGGGGGGCGTCCAAAACGACGGGCACGACCGTCCGGTTCTGGGTCGATTCGGACATCTTCGAGACGACGACTTTCAACGTCGAGACCATCGCAGACCGGTTGCGGGAGATCGCATTCCTCAACAGGGGAGTGACCATCACGCTCGTCGACGAGCGGGCGACGACCGCCGAGGATGCCCGGCGCCAGACGTTCCACTACCCCGACGGACTAGTCGACTTCGTCAAGCACCTCCACGCACACCATCGGCCGATCCACTCGAGCGTCATCGCGTTTGACGGCGCAGACCACCGGACAGTTGAAGTCGAGGTCGCGATGCAGTGGAACCAGGGTGATGCCGAATCAGTGCGCACCT
>CAVPRG010000010.1:0-390144 GCA_963707745.1 uncultured Actinomycetota bacterium | reverse complement strand
TACCCCTCGTCGGAGAGTGCGTCGAAGGCTGCCCGCAAGGCCGCCTCGTGGTCGGCCACCGGGCCCTCCCCGATGCGCTCGACGATTCCGTCGACCACCAGTCGGCCCGAATCCGGTTCTACGACAGCATATTTTAGTGACGACGACCCGCAGTTGAGCACCAGCACGGTGCGGTTGGTGCTCATCAGACCTGCTCCTGCGCCTGGATCGCGGTGATGGCCACCGTGTTCACGATGTCTTCGACGAGAGCGCCACGGGACAGGTCGTTGACCGGTTTGTTGAGCCCCTGCAACACGGGCCCGATAGCGATGGCGCCCGCGCTGCGCTGTACGGCCTTGTAGGTGTTGTTGCCCGTGTTGAGGTCGGGGAAGATCAACACGGTCGCGCGGCCTGCGACCTTCGACTCGGGCATCTTGGTGATGGCCACCGACGGCTCCACTGCGGCGTCGTACTGAATGGGCCCCTCGACGAGCAGGTCCGGCTCCCGTTGTCGCACTAGTTCGGTTGCCGCCCTGACCTTGTCAACGTCGGCGCCCGTCCCTGACGTTCCGGTCGAGTACGACAGCATCGCCACCCGCGGATCGATGCCGAACTGGGCGGCCGTTCGGGCCGACGAGATCGCGATGTCCGCCAGTTCCTCTGAGGTCGGGTCCGGCACGATGGCGCAGTCACCATAGGCCAGCACCTCGTCTGCGAGGCACATCAGGAAGATGCTCGACACCGTCGACACATCCGGCAGCGTCTTGATGATTTCGAAGGCCGGCCGCACCGTGTGTGCCGTGGTGTGCCGAGCCCCCGACACCATGCCGTCGACCATCTCGTTGTGCACCAACATCGTGCCGAAATACGAAACGTCGTGGATGATCTCGCGGGCCTGTTCGACGGTGACGCCCTTGTGCTTGCGCAGCTGCGCGTACTGTTCGGCGAACCGATCGCATAGGTCGCTGCTCAGCGGATTGAGCACCACGGCGTCCGACAAGTCGACGCCGAGCTCAGACGCGCGCGCCCGGACGAGGGGTTCGTCGCCGAGGATGGTGAGCTCGGCGACCGAGCGCTGCAGGAGCCGTCCCGCGGCCTTGAGGATCCGGTCGTCGTCGCCCTCGGGGAGCACGATGCGCTTGCGGTTCGACCGCGCCCGGTCCAGCAGCTGGTAGGTGAACATCTGCGGTGTCACGACGGACGGGATCGGAATCGACAGCTGCGCAATGAGCTCGGCGGTGTCGACGTAGGTATCCATCAGTTCCAGCGCGGTATCGATCTTGCGCTGCGAGCTCGCGGTGACCCGGCCCCGGGCCTGCGCGGCCGCACGCGCGGTGTCGTACGTGCCGAGGTCGGTGGCCAAGATCGGCAGCCGCAGGCCAAGGCCCGACACCAGCGCCGCGATCGACGGGTGCAGCGCCAGCCCTCCGTTGAGGATGAGGCATGACAGCGACGGAAAACCTGCTGCGGCATGGGCACTCGCCATCGCCAGCACCACGTCGGAGCGATCCCCCGGGTGATGACCGCCATCCCGTCGGACAGCCGTTCCAGCACGTGTTCGGCGGTCATGCCTGCCACCAGCACGCCGAGCGCCTCTCGGGTGAGCAGATCCTCGTCGCCGCTGATGACCGTTCCGTGCACCGCATCCCGGAGCTCACCGACCGACGGGGCGACCAGGAGCGGCTCCTCCGGTAGCACGTAGCACCGCAGAGCCCCTGGCTCGACGTGCTTGAGCGCCGCCGCGACGGCGTCGAGTTCGGCCGGATCGCAACGATTGGCGACCACCGCAGCGGTGTGGGCGTGCTGGCTGGCGAGCTCCGCCAGACACAGTTCGACGACCTGCACGACGTCTTCGGGTGTGCGGTCCGCTGCGCGGACGGCCAGCACCACCGGCGCGCCGAGGTTCACCGCGATCCGCGCGTTGACCGAGAGCTCGCTGGGTGACGCGACGTCGGTGAAGTCGCTCCCGACGATCAGTACGGCGTCGCATCGCTCGGCGACTTCGTGGTATCGGTCGACGATGTCGCCGATCGCCGAGTCGGGGTCCTCGTGCAGGCGTTGGTAGTCGACGCCGACGCACTCGTCGTAGCCCAGACCCGCCGTCGTGTGGGCGAGCAGGAGCTCCAGGATGTAGTCCCGGTCCTCGCCCATTCTGGTGATGGGCCGGAACACCCCCACCTTCGCGACCGTGGCCGCCAGCCGGTGCAGTATGCCAAGCGCGATGGTCGACTTGCCCGTGTCACCCTCGGGCGACGCAATGTAGATCGCAGACACGGTAGGCACGGCTCTCAGCCTGCCGCATTACCCCAGCTTGCGCAGTCGAGGCTCCAGATCCTTCTTGAAGAGTTCAAGGAATCGACGCTGATCGTGGCCCGGCGCGTGAAACACCAGGTGGTTTAGCCCCCACCCGACGTACTGGCCGACCTTCTCAACGGCCTCGTCAGGGTCGGACGCGACGATCCAGCGCTTGGCGACCTGCTCGATGGGCAGCGCGTCGGCGGCCTTCTCCATCTCGATCGGGTCGTCGATCGAGTGCTTCTGTTCGGCGGTCAGCGACAACGGGGCCCAGAACCGGGTGTTCTCCAGCGCAAGTTCGGGGTCGGTGTCGTACGACATCTTGATCTCGATCATCCGATCGATGTCGTCGGGGTTCCTGCCCGCAGCCTCCGCGCCCTCCTTCATCGCGGGGATGAGCTTGTCCTTGTAGAGCTCTTCTCCCTTGCCCGACGTGCAGATGAAGCCGTCGCCCGCGCGGCCGGCGTACTTCGCGACCTGGGGCCCACCCGCGGCGATGTAGATCGGGATCCCGCCCTCGGGCACGTCGTAGATGGAGGCCCCCTTGGTCTTGTAGTACTCGCCCTCGAAGTCGACCCGGTCGCCGAGCCAGAGCTCGCGCATCAGCCGCACAGACTCGCGCAGCCGCGCATAGCGCTCCTTGAACTCGGGCCATTCCCCTTCGTAGCCGGTGGCTATCTCGTTGAGCGCCTCACCGGTGCCGACACCGAGGAAGATCCGGTCGGGGTAGAGACACCCCATGGTGGCGAACGCCTGGGCGATGACGGCCGGGTTGTACCGGAACGTCGGGGTCAGCACCGACGTGCCCAGGATCAGGCGCTTGGTGCGCTCGCCGACGGCGGTCATCCAGGCCAGCGAGAACGGGGCGTGGCCGCCCTCGTGCCGCCACGGCTGAAAGTGATCGCTGACGGTGGCACTGTCCATGCCGTGCGCCTCGGCCTCGACGGCCAGTTCGACGAGTTCGCGCGGGGCGAACTGCTCCGCCGACGCCTTGTATCCGAGTTTCAGTTCAGCCACAGTTCTTTTCTACTCCTCGACCGTCGTCGCGTATTCCTCGGCAGTGGGCCCAGTGTGAATCTCACGACGATTCCCGGGCGATTTCGTCGTGAGATTCGCGGTCGCGTCGCCCGCCGAAGCCGGTCGGGGGCACGCCTAGACTGACCCCGTGGGGACTTCAGTCGAGTTGACGCAGATCACCGACAACGTCCACTTTGCGCAGACCGACCTGGTGAACTGGACCCTGGTCGCCGACGACGCCGGGCTGCTGATCATCGACGCGGGGTTTCCGGGTCAACGCGACGAAGTGCTCGCGTCGATTCGCACGCTCGGGTTCGACATCGACGACGTTCACGCGTTCCTGCTGACCCACGCTCACGTCGACCACTTGGGCACGGCGATCTGGTTCGCGAAAACCCATGGCACACCGGTGTTCTGCCACGCCGATGAGGTCGGCCACGCGCATCGCGAGTACCTCCAGCAGGTGTCGCTGCTGGACCTGACCATCAAGTTGTGGCAGCCGCGCTACTTGAAGTGGTCCGTGGAGATCGGCGCCAAGGGCGCGATGACACGCGACGGCATTCCCACCGCCCACGCATTGACCGAGGAGGTCGCGGCCGCGTTGCCCGGCACTCCGATGGCGATCCCGTCGCCCGGCCACACCGGTGGGCATTGCTCCTACGTCGTCGACGGGGTACTCGTCAGCGGCGACGCGCTCGTCACCGGCCATCCGGTGTCGACCCGGCGCGGCCCGCAGCTGTTGCCCGACCTCTTCAACCACGATCAGCACGGGTGTGTGCGCAGCCTCGCCGCGCTCGGCATGCTCGATACCGACGTGCTGCTGCCGGGGCACGGACCAGTGTGGCGCGGGCCCATCCGGGAGGCCGCCGAGCAGGCCGCGCAGTGACCGAATGCGTTCCGGTGCATCGTGATCGGCAGCGAGCCGAGGCGTTCGGATCCGCGGCCGACCGCTACGACGCCTACCGTCCGCACTACCCCGAGGCGCTCATCTCGGAATTGGTTGCGCGTGAAGGCGTGCGTACCCTCGACGTCGGTCGCATCGAGAACGGCGAGCTCGAGCCGCTTTTCGACGAGGCCGGATTGACGAGCGAGCGCCGATGGTATGTCGAGCACCTGCACTACCGCACCGCGGACTGGGTGAACATGGTGACCACCTACTCCAACGTGCTCACCTTGGATCCAATCGACCAGGCAGACCTGCGCGCCGGCTCGATACGTGCATCGGGGACGCCGGGGTCGACGCGATCAACGACGCCCTCGCGATCTCGTGCACGACCTCGTAGCCCAACAGAAAGACCGCGGTGAGGCACGAGCCGCAAGGCGATGACGATCGCGGGTATCACGAACGTCTGGTCGGGTTCGTCGTCGTCGAGCGTGTCATTGGCGATGGGCCCGAACAGCATCCGCGCAAAGCCGGTCTCGCAGAAGCCGCACGACGCGCTGAACTACTGCTGTGTGTTCGCCACACCAGGGTCAGCCCAACGCGCCCGTCACACCCAGATGTTCGCGCAGCGTCGTGCCTGCGTACTCGGACCGGAACGACCCGCGTTCCTGCAGTAGTGGGACGACCTTTGCGACGAAGTCGTCGAGGCCGCGCGGAGTCAGGTGTGGCACCAGGATGAACCCATCGCACGCATCGGATTGCGCGTGCAGGTCGATCTCCGCGGCCACCTGTTCGGGGGTGCCGACGAACTGTTGCCGGTCGGTCACCGCGATGACCAGTTCGCGGATACTCAAGCGCTCGGCTTCTGCCCGCTCGCGCCACGCGGCGGCGATGGCCTTCGGGTCGCCGTGACGCACCCGCCCCTGCGTCACCGTGGGATCGTCGAGTGGGTCCACGTCGGGAAGCGGTCCGTCCGGGTCGTAGGCCGAGAGGTCGCGCTGCCACACCTGCTCGACCATCGCGATGGCGGTGGGTCCGGTGACCTGCTGCCGCCGGATATGGCGTGCCCGGTCGGCCGCCTCGGCGGGCGTGTCACCCAGTACGTACGTCACGGCGGGGAATACCTTGACCTGATCGGGATTTCGCCCGTTGGCGACGACTCGAGCCTTGACGTCAGCGTAGTACTTCTGGCCTGCGGTGAGTTCGGAATGCAGGGTGAACAGAGCGTCGGCGTGCCGCGCCCCGAAGTCCCGGCCCTCGGGGGAGTCGCCGGCCTGCAACAGGACCGGATGACCCTGGGGGCCTCCGGGCAGCGTCGCGAGACCGCGGATGTCGAACTGCGCTCCGCGGTGCTCGACGACGTGCACCCGGTCGGGCTCGACGTACACCTCGGCCGCCTCGTCGGCCCGGACGGCATCGGCGTCCCAGCTGTCCCAGAACTTCTGCGCCACCGTCAGGAACTCGTCGGCGCGCAGATAGCGGTCAGCGTGTGCGAGATACCCGCCGCGCCGGAAGTTGGCCCCGGTGAAGGTATCCGATGACGTCACCATGTTCCAGGCCGCCCGGCCATCCGACAGATGATCCAGGGTGGCGAATTGCCTTGCCACCTCGAAGGGTTCGTTGAACGTGGTGTTGACGGTGCCCGCCAGGCCCAGTCGTTCGGTCACCGCCGCCAAGGCCGCCAGGATGGGGAATGTGTCCGGTCGGCCCACGACGTCCAGGTCGTGGATGCGCCCGCGATGTTCACGCAGCCGCAACCCCTCGGCCAGGAAGAAGAAGTCGAACAGGCCGAGCTCGGCTGTCTGCGCGAGGTGCACGAAGGACTCGAATTCAAGCTGGCTGCCCGAGTCCGGGTCGGACCAGACCGTGGTGTTGTTCACCCCAGGGAAGTGCGCGCCGAGATGGATTTGCTTGCGATGCTTGCCTTCTCTCACGTCAGTCCCCAACGTTCGGCGAGCAGTCGATGCGAACGCAGTCGGTCCTCGTGGCCGTGTGTGACCGAAGTGACGACCAGTTCATCCGCATCGACGAAGCGCTGCAACGAGTCTAGTCTGTGGGCCACCTCGTCGGGGTCACCGACGAACTGCGTTGCAGTACGGTCCTTCACGACGTGAGACTGCTCCTCGGTCAACGGCTCGCATGCGTCGGGATCCGGGTAGGGCACGGCGCCACCTGCCGCCCGGATGGAGTAGACCCAATGGCCGTAACTCGACGCCAGGTGCCGCGCCGTGGCGGTGTCGTCCGCCACGACGACGTCGGCCGAAACCACCACGTAGGGCTCGGCAAGCTCGGGCGATGGCTGAAAGGCATTGCGGTACACCTCGATCGCATCGAGCGCCGTGGCCGGCGTGATGTGATAGCTGGCGACGAATGGTAGCCCGCGCGCAGCCGCTACCCGCGCACTCTGACCCTTGCTGCTGCCGAACACCCACGGTCGGAGTCCAGTCCGCGCGATCGGCACGACCTGCACGTCGAAGTCGTCGACCGAGTACGTGCCGGCGAGCATCGCGAGGATGTCGTCGACTTGCTCGGCGAAATCGGGGGAAACGGCCTCCGGCTGCTGAAGCACCGACATCGTCGCCCGCATCCTCGGGTTGCGCATCAAGGCGCTCATGTCGAAGGGCGGCGGAATCGTTACGCCGTCGATCTCGCGCCACTCCCGGGCCGGTGGTGGCGCCTGGCGGCGCGGCTGGTTCGCGTCCCGGCGGCGTTGCCCCGACCGACCGATTCCCAGGTCGATGCGGCCGGGATGAAGGGCATCCAGCATGCCGAAGGCCTCCACGACGGCGACGGCGGTCGTGTACCCGAGTTGCACCGCAGCCGACCCGACGCGGATCCGCTCGGTGGCGGCGGCGAGCTGTCCGATGAGCACCGCGGGCGACGAGCTCGCCACCGCGACGAAGTGATGCTCGGCGATCCAGTACCGCCGATACCCCCATCGTTCGGCGTGCTGAGCCAATTCGACGGTGTTGTGCAGGGCGGTAGCGGCGTCGCTACCCTCGCTGATCGGGGCCAGATCCAAGACTGAAAGCGGAACACTCACGGCTGCAACATCTTTGCGTAGCGGTTGCGCGCTATCGGCAGCCCCAGCCGCGTCCGCAGCGTCTCCCGAGAGTAGGCGGAGCGAAACCCTCCGGCCGCGCGCAGCAGCGGCAGCACCTCGTCGACGACGAAGGGCAGATCGATCGCGTTGACCGCGGGCCGCAACCGTACACCGTCAACGCCCAACCGCTGCCAACGCAGGAGCAATTCCACCAACTCTTCTGCGCCGCCGTCGAAGACGGCGGCGTCAGACCGGGCGTCGGCCACACCCGAGGACGTGACGTACACGTCGGCATAGACCTTCAGATGCGCACCGCCCGCATCCGCGACTTCACCGATTATCGTGCGGAGCGAGTCGTCGTCCGTGGGTGTGATGAATACGAGATCGGCACTTCGAGCCGCGAACTCATAGATCGAGCGAGCGTGGGCCAATGCAGCGACCACCGGCTGCCCCTGGGGCGGCCGCGGCGTGATCGACGGTCCCTTGACGGAGAAGTAGCTCCCGATGAAGTCGACGTAGTGCAACTTGTCCCTGTCGACGTAGCGTCCCGAAGCGACGTCGCGGATCACGGCGTCGTCTTCCCAACTGTCCCACAACCGGCGGACCACCTCGACGGCGTCGACGGCCTCCTCGAACAGGTCGCCGGTGCCGACGTCGCGCCTGCCGAACAGCGCGGCCTCGTGCGTGGCGCCGCTCACCCTGGGTTGCCAGCCGGCCCGGCCGTGGGAGATGAAGTCAAGTGTCGCAATGGCCTTCGACACGTGGAATGGTTCGGTATGGGTGACGGTCGCGACCGGAACCAGACCGATGTGCGTCGTCGTCGGTGCGACCCGCGCCGCGACCAACACCGCATCCGAACGGCCGGCGAGCCAGCGCGATTCAAGTCCGGGCTTGCGGCGCCGCTGCGGGCTCAGGCCGTCGTCGAAGGTCACGAAGTCGATCAGGCCTCGCTCGGCGGTGGCCGCCAGCTCCGCCCAGTACCGACCGGAAAAGACCGACTGACGATCGGGGGTGTGGCGCCACGCCTCCGGGTGCCAGCCGTATCCCTCGAGCGCGACGGCCACGTGCAGCAGATCGGTCATCGTCTTCTGCTCTTCGCGCAAGCGCTCATCGCCGCCTTCCCTCTTCCGCAGCGCTCTCGCCCCTCAGCTCCTTGACGAACGCCACCGGGTAGACCTCGCCCTCAGTCCTGCTTTCCGGGTCGCTTCGCTCCTGCCCTCCGAAAGGCAGCGGCCCGTCCAGCCTGTGATACCCGGTAGCCAGATATAGCGCCTCGGCCTCGGGTTGGCGGTCGCCCGTGGTCAGATAGACACGCGAGTACCCGCGCGCGGCGATGTCGGCCTCGAGCACCGCGAGCAGCGCGCGGGCGTGTCCCCGACGGCGGTGCCGGCTGTCAGTCCAGATGCGCTTGAGTTCGGCGGTGTCGTCATCGAAGCGGCGAAACGCGCCGCCGGTGACAGGGACGCCGCCGATCAGCCCGACGACCATGCCGCCGCTTGGCGAAGCGAACTCGGCCGCTGGGTATTGGCGCAGCCAAGCCGCGACACCGTGGACGGTGCCGTCGTAACGCGCGGCGTACTCGACGGCCAGCTCGGCGAGCAGCGGTTGCGCCAGCGGATCGTTCTGCCCGACCGGAACGAAGGTCGGGGCGGCGCGGGTTGACTCGGACATCACAGACGTTTGTAGCCCCACGACAGGGTCCAACGCGAGTCGGTCGAGGACATTCCGCATTGCCGACTTCGCGTCAGCATGAGCGAAAAGGGCGCGTCAGGTCCCGTCGACTGCCGTGGCCGCGAGCTACCCGCTCGAACGGTGATGAACCTTTGGTCCCGCAACCATTTCCGAGGGAGCGCCCGGACCGCGCCCAAGCGGACCTGGAGCGCCGCATTGCCGGCGGCAGATTCAGGGTGGTGATCCCGAGGGAGGAGCTCGATCCGAGAGTCGAAGGTTTGCACGCCGTCATTGCCGGCCGCGGGGACGTGCTCGCCCGCGTCGGAGTCGAGGCGATCGCGCCCAGATTGAACCGACCGGTGTTCGGCTTCGCCGGTCCGGCAGTGCGCGGCGAAGTCCCCTCGTGCGCTCGTCGTTGACAACGGTCGAGCGGTCGACCGCGACTGACCGGTTCCGCAAGCTCTCGGTCCGTGACCGCCTTCGCCTCGGCGCGGAGATCGTCGACAAGTCCCGGTGAAGGCAGCGTCGACGCCGAAGGCGCACATCTCGTTTCGACTACTGCGTCGTGACGATCAGCCGTCCGTGGTTGATGTCGGCGTTCCTGACCAACCGGTACTGGGGCATTCCCGGTCTCGCCGCCGGAGGGTTCACGGGTGCACAGGATGGACTGTGGGCAGTTCCCGCGGCCGTCGTCGTCATCCGCAACCTCGTGGTCACGGCCGACTGGGACGCCGCCGACGTGGCGCGGAGCCAGGAGGCGATGTCATTTGGCCCATTCAAGATCGACTCGGGGATCGTCGACAACTCGCTTCGAAGCCCCGGGCTGCAAACGATCGGCTGGCTCTCGACGTCCTCCCCCGGTTACCACCGCAATGAACGCCGCCGACGACCAGCCCGGCACGCAGCCCGCGGAATCCACCGCCGGGGCGATCTACGAATCCACCGACATCACTTGGCGGGTAAGCCCGCAACGGCTGCCGAGCACGACGATCACCCTGGCGTTCGCCGCGTCCGGTCGGAAGCTGATTGCGCGAGCCGGTCCGAACTATCTGTGGTTCGACGTCCAGCCGGACGCCGAGAGCCTCGTCGTCACGGAACCGGTCTCACGGACCGACGTGCCGACGTCGCCCGCGGTCCGTGACGCCGAGGAATGGCTGGCATCATTCCTTCGCAGGCGGCCCCTCGTAACGCTCGGTCCAAATCGACTCGTCCTCACTGGCGCCAGCGCCGAGATCACTTTGTCTGCAGTCGATGCGCGGCCACCGACCATGCGGCCCGCGCGGATTCCGGACTTCCGCCATCCGCTCGACATCCAGAACGCCCGCTGCGCACCCGGGACGACCGGGGCGGACCGTTTTGAGGAACGGCGGAGTTCACCGAGACGGGCTCCCCATACTCGAGCGCACGATAGCCGCCAGCTCACCGCGCTTGGTCACCCCGAGCCGCTGACATGCTCGCAACAGGTGGCCCTCGACGGTTCGCACCGACATGTAGAGCCGGTCGGCGATGTCCTTGTTGGTCAGGCCCGCCGCGACGAGTTCGGCGACTTCGCGTTGCCTGCCCGTGAGAGATACCGGTGCGGCCGCACTTCGCGTGGCCGGTGTGCACAAGCCACCGCAGTCGTGGGCCAGCTGTTCGGCCACCGACGCCGCCAGCTGCGCGCGACCGCGGTGCTGCGCGGCCGTGAATGCCGCCGCCGCCTGGGCGGCAGTGTCCGCAGCAGTGCACCGGTCGCCGATGGCCTCATAGGCCCGGGACGCCCCGAGGAGTCCGTCGCCACTGTGCGCACGCAGCGACTCGGCGTGGAACGCAACGGCATCGGCCAGCGGGAGCGCCAACTCATCGGCCAGTTCCCGGGTCCGTTTGACGATGTCGTCCAACCCGTCGACGACGCCCCATTGCAGGGCGGCCTGCATGCACGCCACCTCGTGCGTGGGCTGACGCCGGTCCCGGGCCAACTTCGCTTCGGCCAGCACCGTGTCGATCGCTTCGGCGAGCGTGCCACCGGCCGCCGAGCGTCCAGCCCGTTGCCAGCGCGAGCCCGGTATGCATGAACAGAAAGTCCGGGTGGATGGCCCGACGCGCCTCCGCCAACATCTCCGCCGCGGCGGCCGGTTCCCCCTGCTTGGCATACAGCTCTGTCAGTGCAAAGGCACATGCGGGCCGTAGACCCGTTGTGACACCATGGTTCTCGACGCCGGCGAGGGCTTCGCGCAGAAGCTTTCCCGCCTCCCGTAGATTGCCGCGCATCAGTTCGGCGCTGCCCAGCAGAAAGACGAGGTTGGCGTAGGCCAGCCCCGGAGCATCGTTGGCCAACTCTGCAAGCACTGCGGCCGCATCGTGGCATTCCGCCACCCGGCCGGTCAGGCGGCAGGCTCGGGCGTAAACGCCAGCGAACCAGAAGCGCATGTGGGAGGTCTCGTAGGAGGTCATCGCACGGTCGAGCGCTGCCCGGGCCACCGGTGTGATCTCATCGGCGTGACCAAGCGCGCCACACGACATCACCAGGGCCACCGCGGCCAGCATCGCGGACAAATCGGACAGGTCCTCGGAATCCAGTGCGACCCTGGCCTTTTGCTCGGCCTCGGTGCATCTGGCGAACACCGCGTCGACGCAGGACTCCACGGCCAACCGCTCTGCGCGCTCCGCATCGGTCTCTGGACCCTTGGCGAGGTCTGCCAGAACGTCGGCGGCCTCCGCGGGGCGGCCGAGCATCCAGATCAGATTCGCCGCCAGCACGGTGGCCCACCGGTGGCGGTCCGCCCCACCGCGCGCGACGAGCAGTCGAAGCAGATCCTCGGCCTTCCCGCCCTGCCCGGCCAGAAACCGGTTGATCGCCTGAAGCTCGACTGCCTCCACCAAACCCAGTGCCGTCGCGGCCGCCGCGAACCGGTCGGCGAGGTCCAGATCCAGCAGCCGCATGGAATGTCGGGCCGCGTCGAGATAGAGCTTCGGATCCGGCGCCAGGTCGGACTGGAGCACGAGCAAGGCACGGCGGACCGTCGCCTGCGCATCGTGATCGTCCCGTTCGTAGAAGCGTCGGGCCAATTCACCCCGCACCTTGGACAGGTGAAGCTCGCCGACCGCCGCACGCCGAAGTTCCCCGAAAAGCGGATGAGCGAGGCGCGCCATCAGGGTGCCGCCCGTGCGCTCGACGGTGATCAGGTGCATGGCGTCCGCGGCCTCGACCTGTTCGCGACCGACCACCTCGGCCAGCACCTCGACCTCGAGCGGCTCGCACTGCGACAGCGTGTCGACGACGTGGGCAAGTTCGGGCGGCAATCGGTCCAGTTGGCTGCCCACCAGGTCGCTCATGCTCTGCGACACTGCGACGCCACCGTCCCAGATCCAGTACCCGGCGGCCTTGCGGAGGCGGTCCGCTGCCACCTGGTCCCTGATCAGCTGCTGCAGGTACAACGGATTTCCACCGGTGAGCTTGAAGAACCGTTTGGCACTGCGGGCGTCGATCGGACCGCCCAGCACGCCCTCCACCATCAACCGCGTCGCGTCCTCGGTCAGCGGGTCCAGGTCGAGCCTGGCCAGTAGGCCGTCCTTCCACAAGGCCGTAACGGCGTCGGGCGGACCGGTGCCGGTGCGCAACGTGACCACCAGCCGCGCCTGGCGGGTCTGCGCGAGGTGGTGAACGACGTGCGCGGAGAACCCATCGAGCAGATGCGCGTCGTCGACCCCGATCAAGAACCTTCCCCGACCCTGTCCTCCGACGAGCGAATCGATGACGCGGCGCACGCTCGGGGCGGACGCGGCGACCGCCGCCATCGCCTCGCTGCTGAGCGTTGTGGTGAACGCGCCCAACGGGATCGGACGCGCAGACTCCGTCCCGACTATCCAGTTCGTGTGCATTCCCGTGAAAGCGGCCCGGGCGACGAGCTCACGCGCCAGCCGCGTCTTGCCCACACCGGGCGCCCCGGCGATCATCACGCCCGCATACTTGCCGGCTCCGCTCAGCGCGCGGCGTAACTCCGCCAGCTCTGTGTCGCGCCCGGTCAGCGCGTCCCCGCTGGTCACGGCCCGACTATATCTGTGCAAGGCGCTGCCGGGCGCCGAAACGGCATGTGCGCCTTGCCCCAGTCGGGCTCCGTGTCACCCGGGCGATACGCCTCGATCGTCTCGAGCCGCTCGAAGAGTTGCTCGACCGTCAGGGCCTCGTCGATTAAGTCGGGACCCACAAGAATGACGTGCGGCTCCTCGGGATCGCTGACCCAGATCCGCGTCACCGCTTCGGTGCGCTCGTCGTCGCCGGGCCGGGTTTCCCACATACGAGTGGAGCCCTCGACGTCGGCCAACAGAAGCGTCACGGTGCCGGTCGGCAAGGATCTGTCCGCGGTGTGATCGCCAAGTCCTTCGGCGCCAATTTGAGTCGCGGCGAGAGGCCCGGCAATTCCGGTGCCGATGCCGATCACATCGGGCTTTCGATTATCGACATGCGAGCCCCTGTTCGTCGAACATGCTGCGAGTCAGAGATTTTCGAGGAAGTGGTTCCATCCTGCTGCGGTGGCACCCGCCTGCCTACCGTGTGAGCAACACATTTGCAGGTGGTGTGTACACCCCCGAGGCGCTAAGTGGCCGGCTCGGCCCCGGTTCTGATGTCTAACCCAGTGCCTGGCCGAGGTCCGCGATCAGGTCGTCGGTACCCTCGAGGCCCACCGACACCCGGACCACGGCGTCGCCTAGTCCGATGGCGGCACGACCCTCGGGACCCATGGCGCGATGGGTCGTGGTGGCCGGGTGGGTGATCAGCGACTTCGCATCGCCGAGGTTGTTGCTGATGTCGATCAACTGCAGTTTGTCGAGCACCTCGAACGCGCGCTCCTTGCTGCCGCCCTTGAGCTCGAACGTGACCACCGTTCCGCCACCACGCATCTGCCGCTTGGCCAGGTCGTACTGCGGATGCGACTCGAGGAACGGGTAACGCACCCAGCTCACCGCCGGATGCCCCTCGAGGAACTCCGCCACCCGATGGGCCGACGAGTTCGAGTAGTTGACGCGGACGGCCAGTGTCTCAAGGCCTTTCAGCAACGTCCACGCATTGAACGCGCTGATTGCAGGCCCGGTGTGGCGCATCAGCTTCTGTACCGGTCCGTCGATGTACTCCTTGTCACCGAGGATCGCTCCGCCCAACACGCGACCCTGACCGTCGATGTGCTTGGTACCCGAGTACACCACGACGTCGGCGCCCATGGGCATGCTCTGCTGAAGCAGGGGGGTGGCAAAGACGTTGTCCAACACCACCTTTGCCCCGGCGGCGTGGGCGAGGTCGCACACTGCGGCGATGTCGACCAACTGCTGCATGGGGTTGGACGGCGTCTCGAAGAACACCGCCTGGGTCGGCTTGCTCAGCGCTTCCTCCCACTGCGACAGGTCGTCACCGTCGACGAATACCGTCTCGACGCCCCAGCGCGGAAGGATCTCGCTGCACACCACGAAGCACGACCCGAAGAGACTTCGCGCAGCCACCAGTCGATCGCCCGCCTGCAGCAGCGCGCCGAGTGACGTGAAGACGGCCGCCATGCCCGTCGCGGTCGCGAACGCCGCGGGCGCACCCTCGATGAGCCGCAGTCGCTCCTCGAACATCGAAATCGTCGGGTTGCCGTACCGCGAGTACACGTAGCGGTCGATCTCGCCGCTGAAGGCCTTCTCCGCTTCGGCCGCGGAGTCGTAGACGTACCCGGACGTGAGATACATCGCCTCGGCCGTCTCGTCGAACCCCGAACGCAGTAGACCGCCCCGCACGCCGATGGTCGCCTGGCTGACGCCGTCGGGCAACTCGGCGGGGATCCGCACCGACGGCACAGGATTCTCGGGACTCATTTCACTCCTCGCGCGCGCATCGCGTTCACGACTGCTTCCACGGAAGTCCGACGGCCCGCCACCCCGTACCGCCGCGGTGTCCCTGCTCGTCGAGGTTGCCCTCGAACCCGTCGAGCACGTTGTAGGACGGGGCGATGCCCGCGGCCGTCGCGGCCTCTGCGGCGCCGATGGAGCGGTTGCCCGAACGGCACAGGAACACGACCGGGTGGTCGCCGGGCGTCACCCCCGCGGCGGCCAGGTCGTCGACGAAGCCTTCGTTGTGCGTCCCGTCCGCACCGTTCCATTCGATGTAGACGACGTCGCGCCCAAGGCTGGAGATGTCGGCCACCCCGACGAAGCGCCATTCGGCAGCCGTCCGGCAGTCCACGAGTACGGCGTCGGGGTGGTCGCTAAGCAGTTTCCACGCCTCTTGAGGCGTGATGTCTCCGGCGTAGCTCACGACGGCGAGTGTCCCACAACGCGGGGCACCCGAACTACGCGGCACAAACCTTCCACGCCCCGTCCTCGCGGACGAGGGTCACCTCGGAGCTCGGCTTCTCGTCGGGCTTCTTGTCGAAGTGATAGGTCACCTTGGCGGTGGCCCGGTCGCCGTCGATCCGTAGGTCGGCGACACCGTCGACGTAGCGTTCGCCCTTCTTCTCGACCGAATCGCGCTGACCAGCAAGGACATCGGCCTCGTTGCCTTGGGCGGCGCGACACGTGAAGTCGCGGAAGTCGGCGTAGTCCGCGCGTTGCAGGGCATCGTTCTGACCGACGACCGCACCCCTCACTTGCTGCTCGGATGTCGGATCGCTGCCGCTGAATACGTTCACGAGGACAATTCCGATCACCACGAGCACGATGATTGCCAGTGCACCCAGAAAGGGCGCGATGGTGGGCCGGTCCGGCGAATCGGACGCCGGTTGCGACGCCTCGGACGCACTCACGTCCCGGCACCGCCGAGGGCGGCCACCACCCGGTGCGCCCTGTCCCGCGCCCGCACGACGTCGGGCGCGGTGGCCAATGCAACCGATGTTCCGCCGACGAGGCGGACGTCGGTCTCGGGGATCGCCAGCGCCTCGGCCAAATCGGGCAGCGGCACAGCCGGCTCGGCGCCATCGATCACCTCGGCGGCCGCCGGCGAGATCATGATCGTGTCGAGCGGCAGCCCGAGAATCGCCCTGGCGTGCAGCTCGAACTGCGAGAGCCGTTGCGACCGCAGCGTGACGAGCCCGTTGTCGCCAGGCCGCGCGAGCACGGTGGCGAAGTAGACCTCGTCGCCGCGCAACAACAACTCGACCCCGAACACGCCGCGCCCGCCCAGCGAGTTGACGATGCGCGCCGCGATGGAGCGGGCGGCGTCGAGCGCGGCCGACGACATCGCATGCGGCTGCCACGCCTCCAGCGCACCGTCGGGGTGAGCGCGGTGGCCGATGGGCTCGCAGAAATGCACCGCGGGACCCGATTGGCCGGTGGTCCGCACCGTCAGCAACGTGACCTCGTCGTCTACCTCCACGATGGTCTCGGCCATCACTCTGTTGGCCGGGGACCCACCCGTCGCCGACTGGGTGGCCACTTGCCACGACGGTTCGACGTCGTCGGGCCGCAGCACCACCGAACGCCCGTCGGACAGGGCGCCTGCCGCGGGCGCGACCGCCAGCGGGAACCCGGCGTGCTCTGCGATGGCGGCGAGTTCGTCGGCAGATCCCGCGAACCAGAACGGCACCGTCGGCAACCCGAGTTCGTCGGCGGCCAGCCGACGCAAGCCCTCACGATCGAGGCCGAGCCGAGTGGCGCGCGGACTGGGAAACACCTCAACGCCCTCGCGTTCGGCGGCGGCGATCAACACGTCTGAGGAGACGTCGCCGGACGTGGCAACGACGTAACTCGGCGCATGTTCGTCGATCAGGGCCGTCACCGCCTCGGCGTCAGCGCCGTACTCGACGGCGACGACGACGGTGCCGAGGCGCCCGAACGCCGACGCCATCTCACCGTCCGAGTCGCCCAGCAGCATCACCGTGGGACGGTTCGGGACCGTGGTTTGGCTTGGTTCACTCATCGCGAGACCACCATGCCAGACCTTCAGCCCAGTCGGATGTCGACATAGCACCACCGCCAACTCTCGCCCGGCTCGACGGAACGCATCACTGGGTGACCGGTCTGGTGGAAGTGGGTGGTGGCGTGCTGTTGCGGGCTGGAGTCGCAGCACCCGACGTGTCCGCAGGTGAGGCACATCCGCAGGTGCGCCCAGGTATCGTCGCCGTGCTCCGCACACTCCGCGCAGCGCCCCGGGGTCAATGGCGCCGGCTCGTCGGCATCAGCGGCCTCGGACAGATGCTCGCAGGTTTGGGGCGAGGCACTCACCTTGCCATGCTCTTCGCGCGAGCGCTCATCGGTGCCATGCTCTTCGCGCGAGCGCTCATCGGTGCCATGCTCTTCGCGCGAGCGCTCATCGGTGCGCCGTCGGGTTCTCCTCCGCATGCTGTTCAAGGATAGGGCGGTTGGTCCTGCTTCAACGCTAGGGAGGTCAGGCACGTGGGTGCCCCACTACTTGCAGTCCTGGTGATCTCTGTGCTGTTGGCGGGCGTGGCACGTCGATACGACGTGTCCGCGCCACTGGCCCTCGTCGTCGCCGGCCTGTTGGCGGGCATGATCCCGGGCCTGCACGGCACCGGCATCGAACTCGAACCCGAACTGGTGTTGTTCGTGATCCTGCCGCCGCTGCTCTGGTCGGCCGGCCTGGACAGCAGCTACGTGGCGCTGCGCAGAAACCTACGGCCCATCGGGCTGCTCGCGGTCGGGCTTCCGTTGGCGACGACGTTCGCGGTCGGCGTCGTGGCGTTTCACACAGTGCCCGAGCTGACGATCGCCGCGGCGTTGACGCTCGGCGCGATCGTGGCGCCGCCGGACGCGGTGTCGGCCGCCGCGATCGGTCGCAGGCTCGGCCTGCCGCGCCAGATCATGACCCTGCTGGGCGGCGAGAGCCTGCTCAACGATGCGACCGCCCTGACCGCGTACAAGGTGGCGCTCGCCGCCGCGATCGGCACCGCCGCGACGTGGCAGTCGGGGCTCGGCACGTTCGCGCTGGCGGCCGCCGGTGGCGTCGTTATCGGAGGTCTCTCCGGCAGCTTGATCGTGTTCATCCGATCCTGGTTCGACGATCCGATGGTGGAGAGCGCGATCGGGTTGGTCGCCCCGTTCGCCATCTACTTCGTCGCCGAGGAGGCGCACGGCTCCGGCGTGATCGCCGTCGTCGTGGCCGCACTGATCCTCGGTCAGCGCTCGACGCGGGCGAGCTACGCGACCCGGCTGCAGGACACCGCGGTGTGGAAGGCCGTGCAGCTGGTGTTGGAGTCGTTCGCGTTCCTGCTCATCGGGTTGCAGCTGCCGACGGTGGTCGGCGAGCTGTCCGGCATCCGGGCGTCGACCCTGGCAATCGCTTCGACCGCCGTCTTGGCGACGGTGATCGGCGTCCGGCTGGTGTGGGTGTACGTCTTCGCGTACCTGCCACGCATGCTGTCGGCGCGGATCCGCGAGCGTGAGCCCCGAAAACCCACGCCCGCAGAGGTTTTCATCGTCGCGTGGGCGGGCATGCGCGGTGTGGTGTCGCTTGCCGCCGCGTTCGCCGTCCCGATGACGATTACGTCGGGGGCTCCCTTCCCGGGACGTCCGCAGCTGGTCTTCCTCACCTTCGTCGTGGTCGTCGGAACGTTGCTGTTGCACGGGCTCACGCTGCCCTGGTTCATCAAGGTGCTCGACGTGCAGAGCGATGACGACCAACAGGACACGTTGCAACAGGCGGCGGCGCAGACGAAGGCCGCGACGGCTGCAGTCGCCCGGCTCGACGAGATCCTCGCCGATCAGCGGCCAGGGTCACGTGCCCACGACGCAGCCGACGTGTTGCGCGGCTGGAACGAACGGCGCCAACGCGCGGCGTGGGAGCGGTTGGGGCGCGGTGCGGACGAGATCGGGGAGAGCCCGACCGCGGCATTCAAACGGCTGAGATTGGAGATGCTGGCATCCGAACGCGAGACGTTCATCGCCGAACGCGACGCAGGAAACATCAGCGACGAGGTGCTGCGGTCGGCGCTGTACGGTTTGGATCTGGAAGAGGCGAGCCTCAACCGGAACTAGCCGGCGTTCGGTGCGTCCTTTTCCGCGATTTCGGTCCGGAAGGCGCGCATTGCCTCGACCATCGCGCGGAACGTGCGATGCGCGGCGTCGAGGTCTTCGTCGGGCAGATGCGCCATCGCCCGCCGATTGTGCTCCGCCAACTCACCGAAGAATTGCATGGCGATCTCCATCCCGTGCTCGTCGTAGCGAAGGATGACCTTCCGCCGGTCACTGGGGTCGGTCTCGCGGCGCAGATGTCGGGTCTCGGCCATCCGTTCCACCAGATAGGTGATCGCGGCACCGGACAGACCCATTTGCCGGCGCAGATCGCCGGCGGTCATGTCGACGCCCGCCCCTTCCGCGAGCATGACGAACAAGAGCGCCCGAAACTCGTTGGCGGACAAATTGTTCTGCTCCGCAAAGATGCGAGTCACCCAATCCGTCTCGGACGTCAACTCGCGGAGATCAGCCCCCGTTCGGCGTTCAAGCTGCGCCCGGTCGTCGGACGCGCTGGTCCGTTCAGACATCAGCGTGGGATCCCCTTCATGATCAATAGCAGTACTGCAACGGGGCGCCTCCAGCAACATAGGGAGAACGCTCAGCAAGCTCCTTCGACCGATCGTTAGTTCAGTGAAATATATTAGGCCGGTGTCGCTTCGGATGTCGTGGATCGCCGCTCTGCTCGTGACTCTCGCCTCCGGCGTACTGATGGCCCTGGTCGGCACCGGAGACTCCGCCAGCCAGTCCCCCGACCCCGTGCCTGCGAGCGCGGAGTCGGCGCGCGCCGACTCCACCCGCACGCAGTTCCCCGGCGGGGACACCGTCCCGGCGATACTGGTCGTCACGCGTACGGACGGCGCCAGGCTCGCCGCTGCGGACGTCGCGGCCACCGATGCCGCGCGAGCGCGGATGCTCACCGCCGCGAACGTGCCCGGCGACGCGGCTCAGGTGGTGGTCTCGACCGACGGCAAGGCCGCGATCGCCACCGTTCCGCTCCGCGGCGACTTGTCCGGGTTCGCGCTCAACGACGCCGTGAAGGGACTGCGCGAAGCCGCGTCCAATGGTCTGCCCGGCGAGCTGAGTGCGGAGGTGACCGGCGGCCCCGCGTTCGGCGCCGACATCGCCAACTCTTTCGCCGGCGCCAACTTCACGCTGCTGGCCGTGACCGCGACGGTGGTGGCAGTGTTGCTGATCGTCACGTACCGGTCCCCGGTGTTGTGGCTCGTGCCCCTGCTGGTGATCGCCTTCGCCGACCGGGTCGCATCCGTACTCGGCGCGGCGATCGCCACCGCCGTCGGCACCACCCCCGACGGATCGACGTCCGGCATCACCAGCGTCTTGGTGTTCGGCGCGGGCACCAACTACGCGTTGCTGCTCATCTCCCGCTATCGCGAGGAGTTGAGTCATCATGACGACCATCGCGCAGCCCTCCGGACGGCCGTGCGCCACGCGGGGCCTGCGATCATCGCCAGCAACGCGACGGTCGTGCTGGCGCTGTTGACCCTGCTGCTCGCCTCGTCGCCGAGCACCCGCAGCCTCGGTGTGCAGGCCGCGACCGGGCTGGTCGTGGCGGCCGTGTTCGTGCTGGTGGTGCTGCCGCCGCTGCTGGCACTGTTCGGCAAGCGACTGTTCTGGCCCTTCATCCCGAGCGTCGGAGCGCCGCCCCTCACCACCACCGGGGTGTGGCACCGCGTCGCGTCCGCGGTCGCTCGTCGGCCCGGCCGGATCGCCGGCGTCGCGGTGCTGGTGCTCGCGCTGTTGTGCACCGGGCTCCTCGGCACGTCGATCGGGTTGTCCCAGACCGAGCAGTTCCGCGTGAAGGCCGAATCGGTGACGGGATACCGGACCCTGGCCGCACACTTCCCCAGCGGCCTGACCGACCCGACTCGCGTCGTCGGCCCGACCGCCCAGGCATCGGAACTGGACGCGGCCATCGCCGCCACGCCCGGTGTGGTGTCCTCAGGCGAAACCGGCCGTTCCCCATCGGGTTTGACGCAATGGTCGGTGGTGCTCGACGCCGAGCCGGGCTCTGCTGACGCCTTCAGAACCGTTGACGCACTGCGTGACTCGGTCCACGCAGTCGACGGATCGACGTTGGTCGGCGGCTCGGACGCCTCTGCCCGCGATGCCCGCGCCGCCGCCCAACATGACCAGTGGGTGGTCATTCCCGCCATCCTCGCGGTCGTGCTGATCGTGCTCTACGTGCTGCTGCGTGCGGCGCTGGCCCCGCCGGTCCTGGTCGCGGCGACGGTGCTCAGTGCGTTCGCGGCGCTCGGACTCGGCGGCTGGGTCAGCGTGCACGTCTTCGGATTTCCCGCGCTGGACAACACCACGCCGCTGTTCGCGATCCTGTTCCTGGTCGCACTCGGCGTCGACTACACGATCTTCCTGGTCACCCGCGCCCGCGAGGAGACCCCCGAGCACGGGACGCGCGACGGCATCGTTCGCGCGGTGTCGGCGACGGGCGCCGTGATCACCAGCGCAGGCATCGTGCTGGCCGCGGTCTTCTGCGTACTAGGCGTGCTGCCGCTGATCGTGCTGACGCAGATAGGGATCATCGTCGGACTCGGGATCCTGTTGGACACCTTCGTCGTTCGCACGGTGATCATTCCCGCGCTGTTCACCCTGATCGGTCCGCGGATCTGGTGGCCCGCGCTTCGGCCCGACCGCTAGCGTAGGTCGCCGGCGGGCAGGAGCGAAGCGACCCGGGGAGAGGAAGTCGTGGAGGACCACACGATCGACACCACGTTGGGCCACGTGCGCGTGCGCACCAATGGCGACGGTGAGCCGATCATGTTCTGGCCCAGCCTGTTGATGACCGGCGACATGTGGCGTGCGCAGGCCGATCACTTCGGACGCCAACACCAAGTGATCCTGGTCGACTCTCCCGGTCACGGCGAAAGCCAAAGCCTCACAGCACCGTTCACCTTTGCGGAGTGCGCGCAGGTGATCGTCGACGTGCTCGATGGGCTCGGCCTCGAACGCACCCACTTCGTCGGCAACTCCTGGGGCGGGATGATCGGCGGCACGTTCGCCGCGACGCATCCCGAGCGCATCGGCCGGCGGTCCTGATGAACGCCACGGCGTCGCCCGCCGGAGCGTGGCAGAAGCTCGAGTACGGCGTGCTGCTCCAAACGGCCAAGCTGATCGGCGGCATCCGTCCGCCGTTGACGCGCTCGGTGCTCAAGGCCTTTCTCGGCCCGACGACGTTCCGCCAGCGGCCCGACGTCGTCGACTTCGTGCGACGTTCGGTCCAGTCCGTCGACCTCGACTCCAGCGCGTGGGCGGTGCGCAGTGTCGTACCCCGCCGCCCAGATCAGCGAGCGCTGCTGGCCAACGTCACGACACCAGTGCTGGTGGTCGCGGGCGCCGAGGACGCGACGTTCCCCAACGCCGAGACCAAGGCGATGGCCGATGCCATCCCCGGCGCGGGGTTCGTCGTGCTCGACGGCGTCGCGCACCTGGCCGCGCTGGAGGATCCCCCATTGATCAATCGGCTGGTGCAGGACTTCCTGGCGGGGTGAGTTGCATTGCGTCGTACGGCAGGCAGCATCCTCGAACTCCATCACCCGTTCTGGTCCGTGCCGCCCGCCGAAACCGTCGGTACCGTCGAATACATGACCGCCGCTCCCGCGCTGCCACCGGTGCACATGCGCCGCAACGCGTTCGATCCGGTCCCCGAGCTCGGCGAGATCCGGGACGGGCGCCGGGGTGCAGGCGGTGACCAACGCGTTCGGCATGCAGGTCTACCTGGTCACCCGCCACGACGACGTCAAGGCGATGCTTTCCGACCACGCGCACTTCGCCAACTCGCGCCCACCGGGATTCGTGCTGCCGGGCGCTCCCGCGATGCCCGAGGAGGAGCAGGCCAGCGCACGCGCGGGCAACCTGTTGGGGCTCGACCCACCCGAACATCAGCGGCTGCGCAGAATGCTCACCCCGGAGTTCACCATCCGCCGGATGAAGCGGCTCGAACCGCGCATCGCCGAGATCGTCACCGAGCACCTCGACGCCATGGAGGCCGCGGGCGCGCCCGTCGACCTGGTGGAGTCCTTCGCGCTGCCCATCCCGTCGCTGGTGATCTGCGAACTGCTGGGCGTCCCGTACGGCGACCGCGGCGACTTCCAGAAGCGAGCTTCCCGCCAGCTCGACCTGTCTGCTCCCGATCCCCGAACGGTTGGAGATGCAGCGGCAGGGCCGCGAGTACATGCACTCGCTGGTGGACCGGGCCCGCAGCAAGCCCGGCGAGGACATCCTCGGCATGCTGATCCGCGAGCACGGCGTCGAGTTGAGCGACGACGAGCTCGTCGGCATCGCCGGGCTGCTGCTGCTGGCCGGCCACGAGACCACGTCGAACATGTTGGGGCTGGGCACACTTGCGTTGTTGCGCCACCCGGAGCAGCTCGCCGCGGTGCGCGACGATCCGGATGCCATCGGCCCGGCCGTCGAGGAGCTGCTGCGCTGGCTGTCCATCGTGCAGACCTCGATTCCGCGCATCACCACCGCCGATGTCGAGGTCGCGGGCGTCAGCATCCCGGCCGGCCATCTCGTCTTCGCCTCCCTACCGTCGGGCAATCGCGATCCTGTGTTCATCGACGCGCCCGACGTGCTGGACATCCGCCGCGGCGCCCCCGGGCACCTGGCCTTCGGTCACGGTGTGCACCACTGCCTCGGCGCGCCGCTGGCCCGCATGGAGATGCGCATCGCATGGCCCGCGCTGCTGAAGCGCTTCCCGAACCTCGCGCTCGCCGAGGATTTCGAGGATGTCCAGTTCCGCTCGTTTCACTTCATCTACGGACTACGGTCTCTGTTGGTTAGGTGGTGATGGACATGAAACTCAGTGCCGATCGAGACGACTGCATCGCCTCGGGCAACTGCGTGATGATCTCGGACGCCTTGTTCGATCAGGACGACGACGGCGTCGTGGTGCTGCTGACCGAGGACGTGCCCGAGTCCGAGGAAGCGCACGCCCGCGAGGCCGTCAAGACCTGTCCGGCGTCGGTGCTGCACCTGACCTGACGGCCATGACTCTTGGTTCTCAGGCGACCCGTTCGTGGTCGTCGTGATGTAGGTCGATGATCCCGGCGCGCACCAGCGCGAGCAGGCTGACCACCAGCACCCAGATCGGGAAGGCCACGGTGATCCACATGCTGACGTCGCTGATGATCAGAATCGTCAGCGCGACAAGATAAGTCGTCCCGACCAGCCAGGTCGGCATCAGTCTGGTCTTCAACCAGATCGTGGCGAGCGAGATCATGAACACCCCAGCCATGCGTAGCGCGTAGGTGGTGCTCAACGTGGTCAGCAGATGCTGGCCGAACACCGCGACCTCGCCGCTGACGGCCGCGTCTGCCTTGGTGGCCCTGATGGCGACCAGCGCGGCGCCGACCGCCGACGACGTAAAGATCATGCGCCAGGAACAGCAGTCCGCTGCCGAGGAACACCGACGAGAAGAACCTGTCCTCGAATCTGCCGAACCCGTCGCGCACCACACCGATGAACCACAGGAACGCGATCCCCGCGAACGGCATCAACACCGACGCCACCTGGAGCTTGCCGTTGGCACCGTCGATCCATTGCGACCCCGGCTGACCACCCTCGGGCAAGGCTGTCTTGATGAGCACCAGCGCGGTGCCGAACAGCACCGCGAAGAGCACACCCGCGAAAGCCGCCGCGCGGGGAGTCGAGAGCCGGCGAAGCCGCCAATCCGGGGGACGTTCACTCACCGCGTCATGGTGTCACGGCATCGCCCGAACTGGGCGAAACTGCATGGAGATCGGCGAAATCGTGATCTCCCCGCAAGGTCCGAGGGAAGAACTCAGGGCTGGCCGGGTAGCAACCGGATCATCAAGCCGTTCGCCTCGGCCAGCAAGTTCTCGTCGGGGTCACGCAGTTCGGCGTTGACGAACGCCTTGCGCCCCTCGGTTTCGCGGATCCAGCCCCGCGCCGTCAGCGGGGTGTCGATCGGCGTGACCTTGCGGTAGTCGACGTGCAAAAACCCGGTGCGACTGATCGGCCTGCCCGCGCCATGGATGACCATGCCGAACACCGAGTCGAACATCAGCGGCAGCACCCCGCCGTGCACGGCGTAGTTGCCGCCGACGTGGTAGCGGCTGAACTGCACCGTCGCCTTGACACCTTCGGCGTCCATCTTGCTGACCGTGAAGGGCGGCATCAGGAGGTTGCCGGCACCGGGCATCGACGGCATGCGACCCGCCGGGCTCACTCCCTCCGCGACCTGGAACGGCTCGAGCAACGCGACCAGTTCGGCGACGCGGGCCGCCGCCTCGACCCAGGTGTCGCTGTCGGGATTGGTCGACACCGCAAGGTCCTGCAACCTGCGCATCGACGCGACGAACGGCGCGAAGCCCGGTCCCGGCTGAGCAGGCTCGAAGATCGGGAAGCCGCCGTGCCTGTCGTAGTCGGGGTCGACGGCCTTCGGATCGTCGCTCGTCTGCTCTTCGCGCAAGCGCTCATCGCCGCTCGTCTGCTCTTCGCGCAAGCGCTCATGGCCGGTCACCGCGGATCGGCCAGGACGTCGCGCCGCACGATCGTCTGGTCACGCCCGGGACCGACGCCGATGCACGAAACCTGAGCTCCGGCAAGCTCTTCGAGCCGCAAGACGTAGTCGCGGGCCTTGGCGGGCAGGTCGTCGAACTCGCGGGCGTCGGAGATGTCCTCCCACCATCCGGGGAGTTCCTCGTATACGGGCACGGCGCGGGCGATGTCGCTCTGCGTCATCGGCATCTCGTCGGTGCGCTTCCCGTCGACGGTATAGCCGACGCACACCGGCACAGTGTCCAGACTGGACAGCACGTCGAGTTTGGTCAGGAAGTAGTCGGTGATGCCGTTGACGCGCGTGGCGTAACGCGCGATGACGGCGTCGAACCAGCCACAACGACGGGGCCGTCCGGTCGTCACGCCGACTTCGCCACCGGTCTTGGACAGGTAGGCACCGAACTCGTCGAACAGTTCGGTGGGGAAGGGACCCGAACCGACGCGCGTGGTGTACGCCTTGAGGATGCCGAGCACCGTGGTGATGCGGGTGGGACCGATGCCAGAGCCGACGGCCGCGCCGCCCGCAGTCGGATTCGACGACGTGACAAAGGGATACGTGCCGTGGTCGACGTCGAGCAGCGTGCCCTGCGAACCCTCCAACAGAACCGTCTCGCCGCCCTCGAGCGCTTCGTTGAGCAGCAGCCGCGCGTCGGCGATGCGGTGCTTGAAGCCCTCGGCCTGCTCGAGAAGGGCGGCCACCACCTCGTCGGCGTCAAGCGCCTTGCGGTTGTAGATCTTGACCAGCACCTGGTTCTTGAAGTCCAGTGCCGCCTCGATCTTCTGGGCGAGCTGCTCGGGGTCGAGCACGTCGGCGACACGAATTCCGAGGCGGGCGACCTTGTCCTGATAGCACGGACCTATGCCCCGACCGGTGGTGCCGATCTTCTTGCTGCCCATGTAGCGCTCGGTGACCTTGTCGATGGCGACGTGATACGGCATGAGTAGGTGCGCGTCGGCGGAGATGAGCAGGCGCGAGGTATCGACTCCGCGCTCTTCGAGCCCCTTGAGCTCCGTGAGCAACACACCCGGGTCGACGACGACGCCGTTGCCGATGACGTTGGTGACGCCGGGGGTCAGGATGCCCGACGGAATGAGGTGCAGGGCGAAGTTGTCGCCAGTGGGTAGCACCACGGTGTGACCGGCGTTGTTGCCGCCCTGGTAGCGCACGACCCATTGGACGCGGCCACCGAGCAGATCGGTGGCCTTACCCTTGCCCTCGTCGCCCCATTGGGCGCCGATGAGGACGATTGCCGGCATGGCCTAGTCTCCCGCTCATCTGCCTCAATACTCTGTGTGCAGCCGGTGAGCCACCCTATCTCAGCTGCTAACGAGGAGCCGCGTTGACCGCCCCCGACGTCGTGGTGTTGCGATTCGGCAGCCGGCGCGTGCCGCGTCCGCTCGCCGACCTACCCGTGATCGCCGTGGCCACACCCGGCGACGTCGACGAGGCCGACGCGCGCCGAGTCGTGGTGCTCGGCACGCATGCGGACCTCGCCACGGTGCTGACCCGGCTGCTGCGCACCGACCGCCTCGACGTCGAAGTGGGCTTCGCCGCCCGCCGCTGGACGGCGCGCCGGGCCCGCACCGGGACTGCCCGACGGGTTCCGTTGATCCGCGATGAGACAGGCACCGTGATCGCCCAGGCCGCGTACTGGCTGCCCAGCGCCGAGACGGCACGCACCATCGCGGGCGAGGCCGTCGTCGACGACACCGTGCTCTTCGACGGCGAGGCAACCGGGGTGTGCATCGAGCCGATCCCACAACTGCCCGGCCTGCGGGCGAGCGAGCTCACCACCCGGATGCGGCCACGGCGTTGGGTAACCGGCCGTGCTGCGCAGCTGGGCACGACGGGGGCCCTGGTCGTGCGGGACGGGGTGGCCGGCCCGCGGCCCCTCAGACGCTCGACGTTCTACCGCCACACGCAGGGCTGGCTGGCCGTTCGTTGACGTGGCGCACCGGCGCAGCCAGGTAGTTTCGATCACGTGAGCATCCGTCCGCTGCGCCAATCAGTGCGCCCGAGCCCGATCTTCCTCGCAATCGTGGCGATCACCGTTGCCGGCGGGACGCTCGCCTGGCTGACCCCTGTACCGCCCGACGGTCGTCCGCCGGTCACGGCCTACGTCTGGGTGTTCGTCTTCGTCGTGTTCGGCTGGCTGGTGTCGCTGTGCCTGCACGAGTTCGGGCATGCCTACTCGGCGTGGCGGTTCGGCGATCACGACGTCGCAGTCCGCGGGTACCTGACGCTCAACCCGCTCAAGTATGCGAATCCGGGACTCTCGCTCGGCTTGCCACTGCTTTTCATCGCGCTCGGCGGCATCGGGTTGCCCGGCGGTGCGGTGTGGGTGCGCACGTGGCAGATGACCCCACGGCAGCGGACGATCGTCAGCCTGGCCGGCCCGTTCGCGAACGTCGTGCTCGCCGGCGTGCTGCTGACGGCAACCGCCCTGTTCTACGACGGCACGCACTTCGTGTTCTGGGCGGCGATGGCGTTCCTCGGCTTCCTTCAGGTGACGGCGCTGCTGCTCAACCTGCTGCCGGTGCCAGGACTCGACGGCTACGGCGCACTCGAGCCGCACTTGAGCCGGGAGCTTCAGGCCAAGCTGAACCCCGTGAAGCAGTGGGGCCTGTTCGTCTTGCTGATCCTGCTGTTCGTCCCGCTGCTCAACAAGGTGTTCTTCGGGGTGGTGTCCGACGTCGTCGGGCTCACCGGTGTCGACCAGTATCTGGTCGGCTGGGGCAATCAGCTCACTCGATTCTGGTCGGCCTGGATCTGACGAAAGGGCTTGCAGCCGAGCACGCGCCGACTGCGGCCTGGCTGAACAGCGACCGCTTGCGATATATGCGGGTTTGCGCATAGATTGCTGACATGGGTGCCGGCCACGACCACAGCCACGACGTCGGCGCCGACACTCGAGTCAGCCGCATGGTCACCGCGGCGGCCGTGCTTGGCGTCTTCTTCGTCGTCGAACTCGGCACCGCACTTTGGATCAACTCGATCGCGCTGCTCGCCGACGCCGGCCACATGCTGACCGACCTCGTCGCGATGTTCATGGGGCTGACGGCCGTCCTGCTCGCCCGCCACGGTCCCGCGTCGGCCGCTCGCACCTACGGCTGGCATCGCGCCGAGGTGTTCACCGCCGTCGCCAATGCCGTCCTGCTGCTCTGCATGGCGGGATTCATCCTCTACGAGGCGGTGCAGCGCGTCGGCAATGCCCCCCACGTGCCCGGCGTCCCGATGATCGTGGTCGCCCTGGTCGGCCTACTGGCCAACCTCGTCGTGGTGCTGCTGTTGCGCTCGCAGTCCGAACAGAGCCTGGCCGTCAAGGGCGCGTACATGGAGGTGGTCGCCGACACCGTTGGCAGCATCGGCGTGCTCATCGCGGGCATCGTCACGGTCACGACGCGTTGGCCGTACGCCGACGTCGTGGTCGCCGTGCTCGTCGCGCTGTGGGTGTTGCCGCGGGCGATCTCGCTAGCCCGAGCCGCCCTGCGCATCCTGTCCGAGTCGTCACCGAGCCACATCGACGTCGTCGAGCTCCGGACGGCGCTCGAGTCCGTCGACGGCGTGACGGGCGTACACGATCTGCACGTGTGGACCCTGGTGCCCGGCAAGGACATGGCCACCGCACACGTCACGTGCTGCGGTGACTCCGCGCAGGTACTCGAGGACGCGCGGGCGGTGTTGGCCGCGCGGGGACTCGAGCACGCCACCGTTCAGGTCGAACCCCCCGAGACCGCCGGGGATTGCGAGCAGCGCACCGAGTGGTAGGTGGCCTGCGCGAAACTAGCCGAGGCCCAGCTCCGCGCGTGCCGCCGGATCGCAGTCGTCGAGCAGGTCCAGGCAACGGGAGTACTCGGGGGTTTCGCCGATTGCATCGGCGGCCTTGGCCAGCGCGGCCACACAACGCAGGAATCCGCGGTTGGGTTCGTGGTCGTAGGGCACCGGGCCGAAGCCCTTCCACCCGTTGCGCCGCAGCTTGTCCAGGCCCCGGTGGTAACCCGTCCTGGCGTACGCGTAGGCGGTGATCGCCTTGTCGTCGGCGAGCGCCTCTTCGGCGAGCTCCGCCCACGCGATCGAGGCAGCGGGGTGAGCGGCCGCCACGAGGGCCGCCTGCTCACCTGCGGCGAGCTCCGCCTCGGCCTCGCCGTCCGCAGGCAGCAGCACCGGATCCGGCCCCAGAAGATCACCCATCCTCGTCATGGGCCCATTGTGCCGTGCTGATCCGCAGCAGTGGCCAGGGGCACGCCCAGCGGCGGGTGGATAAGCTCGGCTGGTAGCAAGACTCGGCACGTAAAGACGAGGGAGACTGAGCCAGGCATGTCGAACCCATCGGGGTCTGACGAGGAAACGCAGCCCACCGCCGACAACGCGGGGACCGAGACCGACTACGTCGCCTCCGCCGAATCTGCGGTCGACGGGGCCGAACCGTTGGCGGACCCTCCGGAGCGCCGATTTACGGCTCCGTCCGGTTTCGACGCAGGCAAGACGCAGATCATCGACGCCGTCCCCGAGCCGGCCACCGAAGTGTTCGCGCCGTTGGATGGCCCGTTGAACGTGGCGGCCCCCACCGAGCCGATCGCAGCATCGGCTCCCGTTGCGCCACAACTGATTCCAGGTCGCGACGATGCACCCAAGCTCCCCCAGCGGCGGCACAGCTGGGGCTGGGTGATCGCGGTGATCCTGGTGATTCTGGCAATCGTCGCGGTCGCCATCTTCGGCACGGTTCTGTTGACCCGCGACGAAGCCCCGACGGTGTCACAGCAGGACAAGGTGCGCAGCACCATCCAAAACTTCGACACCGCGATCCAAAACGGCGACCTGGCCACACTGCGCAGCATCACGTGCGGCGAGACCGCCGACAGCTACATCAAGTACGACGACAGGCAGTGGAAGGACATCCACGCCCGCGTCGCGGCGGCCCGTCAGTACCCCGTGGTGGCCAGCATCGACCAGGTCGTCGTCCACGACACGCATGCGGAGGCCAACGTGACGACGTTCATGGCCTTCGATCCGTCGACCCGTTCGACGCGCAGCTTCGACCTGGAGTTCCGCGACGAGCAGTGGAAGATCTGCCAGGGCGCCGGCTAATCGCGGTTTCGGCGCGCAATTCCGGGCGGACACCCGAAAAGCGCGCCGAATTCGCTAGCTCGCGGTGACGCTCCGACCACTGCTGTGCAGGTCGTTGCACGCCTCGATCACACGCTCCGACATGGCCGCCTCGGCCTTCTTGAGGTAACTGCGCGGGTCGTAGACCTTCTTGTTGCCGACCTCGCCGTCCACCTTGAGCACGCCGTCGTAGTTGGTGAACATGTGCGCGGCGAGGGGCCGGGTGAACGCGTACTGCGTGTCGGTGTCGACGTTCATCTTCACCACACCGAAGTTCAGCGAATCCTCGATCTCCGACTTCAACGAGCCCGAGCCACCGTGGAAGACGAAGTCGAAGGGCTTGCTGCCCTCCGGCAATCCGAGCTTGGCCGACGCCACCTTCTGACCCTGCTCCAGGATGTCGGGGCGCAGCTTGACGTTGCCGGGCTTGTACACGCCGTGCACGTTGCCGAAGGTGGCCGCCAGCAGGTACCTGCCGTGCTCGCCGGCACCAAGCGCTTCGATGGTCTTCTCGAAGTCCTCGGGCGTCGTGTACAGCTTGTCGTTGATCTCGGCCTCGACGCCGTCCTCCTCGCCGCCGACCACCCCGATCTCGATCTCGAGGATGATCTTGGCCTCGGCGGCGAGCTTCAGCAGTTCCTTCGCGATGTCGAGGTTCTCGTCGATCGGCACCGCGGAGCCGTCCCACATGTGCGACTGGAACAGCGGGTTGCCACCCTTGGCCACGCGCTCTGCCGAGATGGCCAGCAGCGGCCTGACGTAGGTGTCCAGCTTGTCCTTCGGACAGTGGTCGGTGTGCAGCGCGACGGTGATCGGGTACTTCGCGGCGACGACGTGGGCGAACTCGGCGAGGGCCACCGCGCCGGTCACCATGTCCTTCACACCGAGCCCGGACGCGAATTCTGCACCACCGGTGGAGAATTGGATGATGCCGTCACTACCGGCATCGGCGAAGCCCTTGATCGCGGCGTTGACGCTCTCCGAGCCGACGCAGTTGATGGCCGGGAACGCGAACGAGTGCTCCTTGGCACGGTCCAGCATCTCGGCGTAGACCTCGGGCGTGGCGATGGGCATGGCGGACTCCTATTGGGGATGCTGCTTCGGCGATTTGCTTCCAGCAGTATCTCAAGAACGGACCCCGCCCGGGAGGTTGTGCATCGACTCGCTCCGCGGCCTGGCGTCGCTTAGGTCGTGAGCACCATCCGGTAGCGCGCCTTGCCGGTGTCCATGGCCTGATACGCCTCTGCGGCCTCGGCCAGCGGTCGTTCCTCGATCACCGCCCGCACGCCAGTCTGCAGCGCGAAGTGCATGGTCTCCTCGACGTCGCGCGAGGTGCCCGACGGATGACCCGTGACCGACAGGCCGTCGGTGATGAGCTGGAGCGGGCTGACCGGCAGGTCGTCGGGTGTGACGCCGATGATGACGAGCTCGCCCTGAGGGGCCAGCCCACCGACGGTGGCCGCCATGGCTGCGGCGTTCGCCGCCGTCGCCAGCACGACGACCGCCCCGCCCAGCTTCTTGAGCTCAGCCGCGACATCGGATGAGTTGGAGTCGACGTAGTGGTGGGCGCCCAACTCCTTGGCGTCCGCTTCCTTTCCTGTCCCGCGGGCGATGGCGACGGTCTCGAAGCCCATGGCTCTGGCCCATTGGACGCCGAGGTGGCCAAGTCCGCCGATGCCGAGCACCGCGACCAGATCACCGGCGTTGGCACGGGTGTTCCGCAGTCCGTTGAACGTCGTCACGCCGGCGCACCCCATGGGCGCGGCCTCCACGAAGGACAGCCCTTCGGGAATGCGGGCCAGCGCCGTCGCGGGCGCGGTGAGCGATTCGGCGTATCCACCCGGGTAGTGCCAGGTCGGCACCTGCATCCGCTCGCACTGCATGAACTGGCCCTTGCGGCACGGAACGCACCGGTTGCAGTTGCCACCGAACCAGCCGACGGCGACCCGGTCCCCGACCGCGAAGTCCTCCACCCCGTCGCCGAGTTCGGCGATGGTTCCGGCGGCCTCGTGCCCCGGGGTGATGGGCCACTGCAGCCCGGGGAAGCCGCCATTGACGAAGCCGTGGTCGGTTCCGCACACGCCGCATGCGGCGACGGCGATGCGGACGTAATCCCTTGGTGGCGAAGTGGTTTCGACATCAGCGAGCGTGAGTGGCTCACCAGCGGCAGCGACGTGAATGGCCTTGTGAGTGGGCATGGCTCGACATTAGTCCCGCAGTGGCCCGGTTTCAGCACCCCGAAACGAACTCGATGGGCACCGCCCGCGGACCGGTGATCCCGACCAGCGGCCGCCACGGCGCGGGGCCGGCCAGCCCCTGCGCAGCTGAGTGCCGGCTGAGGGATGGCAGGCGCCGGCAGGCCGCGCCGGTATCTTGGTGTCCCATGACCACCACCACCCTCGCGCTCATGCCGGACTTCATGGATCCGGTGACGCTGATCGGGTACTTCGGTACCTGGGCCCTGGTGGGGCTGCTGCTCGTCGTCTTCGTCGAGTCGGGCGTGCTGTTTCCGGTGCTCCCGGGCGACACGCTGCTCTTCGTCGCGGGCATGTTGGCCGCAGGAACCGCGGCCCGGGCCGACACCGTGGACGCCAACTTCCAGCTTTGGCAGCTGCTCGTGTTCATCCCGATCGCCGCCGTCCTCGGCAGCCAGTTCGGCTATTGGATCGGGCGCAGCATCGGCACGTCGATGTTCAAACCCAACGCGCGGTTCCTCAAGCAGCGATATCTCGACGAGGCACACGCGTTCTTCGAACAGCGCGGCCCCTTCGCCATCGTGCTCGCCCGTTTCGTGCCGATCGTGCGCACCCTGGCGCCGATCACCGCAGGCGCCGCCCGCATGAACTACGCCGTGTTCACCATCTTCAACGTCATCGGCGCCGTCGTCTGGGGCGTCGGCCTGACGCTGCTCGGGTACTGGCTCGGACAATTCGACATCGTCCAGAAGTTGATCGAGCCGATCTTCATCCTCATCGCACTGGTGTCGGTCCTGCCGATCTTCATCGAGTGGTACAAACGGCGCAGGGCGTCCAAGCGCACCGAAGGGACGGCAGGCGAGGCCGGCGAGCCAGCCGCCGAGCAGTCCTAACCCAGTTCGAGCGCGGAGGCCAATTCGCGCAACGCAGGTCGCGGATCGAGCGTCGGGTTCTCCCCGAGCACCTGGAGCACGACGTGATCGGCGCCGGCGTCGAGATGCGCTCGCACTGACGCCGACGCCTGCTCGATCGTGCCCATCCCGACCAACGCCCGCGCCAGCCTGTCGGAGCCGCCGGGTACCAGATCCGACTCGTCGAAGCCCTGTCGCAGCCACGAGTTCCGGTAGTTGGGTAGCCCGCTGTAGGCCATGAGGTGCCCGTGCGCCCACTGCAACTGCTCATCGGGAGTGCCGCCGACCGTCACGGCCTGTTCGGACACGATCCATTTGTCGGGTCCGAGGATCTCGCGGGTTACCCGTGTCTGCTCGGGCAGCACGAGATACGGGTGGGCACCGTCGGCGTGGCTGCCGGACAGTTCGATCATCTTGGGGCCGAGTGCAGCCAGCAGTCGGACGGGCCGGCCGGTACCCGGTTCGAACATCTCCGGAACCGCGGTCATCCTCTCCAGATATGCACGCATGGTGGCCAGCGGCTTGGCGTAGGTACCGCCCATGCCTCGTTCGACAAGTGGCGCATGGCTGACGCCGAGGCCAAGCACGAACCGCCTTGGGAAAAGCGCGTTGATGGTGCGGCCACCCGTCTCGGCTGCCGACGGGATCCTGACGTGGATGTTGGCGATACCCGTCCCGACCACCAGCCGCTCGGTGGCGCTCAGGAAAGCCATCGACTGCGTCAGGCACTCCTTGCCCGCCACCTCGGGGATGAAAAGTGAACCGTAGCCGAGGGATTCGATCTCGCGGGCCACCTCCTGGGCGTCCGCGATGGGCCAGGTTTCACTGACCCACCAGACGCCGATTCGGCTCGGGAAGTCAACGGGCGGGCGCTGGGGATCGGTCATCACCCGACTCTAGGCAACGCCGAGAATACGGTTGTTTGCGGGTTCTCTCGACGTTTGCGTACAACAACCGTACGTTGGGCGCGGGTTACTGCTTGAATCGTCCGGCGAACCCCCGCAGTGGCACGTCGGCACTCGTCAGCAGCCCCGGCGGCGCGGCGACGACCGACTTGATGACGTTGAGGGCGGGCAACCCCGTCACCGTCATGCCGATCGAAGCGAAGCTCTCCGGATTCGACAGGTCGACCCCAGGCTTCGGGAAGATCATGTGCTTGTTGTAGATACAGGGGTCGCCCATGATCTGCGTTATGTAGCAGCCCTTGATATCCCAGCTTGGGTCGGTGTGCGGAGTCATCTGCCACTCCAGATGCGTCTCCACCTTGGGCACGCCGTTGACCATGCCCTGATACTTGATGTAGTTGCCTCCGAGCGAGCCCTTTGGCAGCTGGTACCAGCCGAGGTCGACGTCCTTGGTACACGCGCCGAGTTCGTAGCCGAACTTCACCTCGTCGAGTTGAATGTCGAAGCAGTCGGCCATCATCAGCACGCTGTCGGCGAACACGCGGGTGTACTTCTCCAACTTCGTCGGGATCGACGGATCTTCAACGGGCAGACCGTATCCCACCTCGATCCAGGTGTCCTTGCTGTGGTGACAGGACACGTCCACCGACTCGATCGTGGTGACGTTCTCGATCTCGGCAACGTCGGCCGAGCACACCACTCCGAGGATCTGGTTCACGCCGGGGTTCATTCCGGTGCCGTAGAAGGTCGAACCGCCGCGTTCGCAGGCCTCGGCCAACAGCTGCGAGACGGGCTTGCCCGACGGGTGCGGGTGGTTGGTGTCGCGGTGCCAGCCGGTGATCCAGTCCGCCGTCGTGACGATGTTGATGCCGGCCTCAAGGACTTTCACGTAGAGGTCCTCGTCGGGGAACACACCATGAAAGGTCAGCACGTCGGGCTTCGCGGCGATGATGTCGTCGACGGAACCGGTCGCGGTGACCCCGATGGGGGGCAGCCCGACGAGCTCGCCTGCATCGCGTCCGATCTTATCCGTTGTGTAGCAGTGCAATCCGATCAGTTCGAGGTCGGGGTGCGTGGCGATGCGCTTGATCATCTCGGAGCCGACGTTGCCCGTCGCCACCTGGAATACGCGAACTGCTTGGCCGGCAGGTGAATTCATCGAAGATCAGTCCTTCTCGTTGAGTGACGCGGCATGAAGGTCCGCGGCACTGCCGCCGCGGCCATCGGGATAGAACTGCATGGCCCACTTGCGGATCGCGGTGAAGCCCTCGAACTCGGACGAGGACAGCGCTGGCGGATCCGAATAGCGTTGGTGCGACCAGATGTAGACGTCCTGCTTGAACTGGCGGATGACCTCTTGGCCGAACTCCCGTGCCTTCATCTCAGCGCGCGGCGTGTCCTTGCCCGGAGTGCGGCCGATGTACACGGTGAAGCGCACGTCCGACGTGTACTCGTCGACTGGAGTGATCGCCGAGATGGTCCGGTTGTCGACCATTCCCGAACTCTTGGTGACCGCAATGCCGAGGCCGCCGTTGATCGCCTCGACACCGCTGCGCACGTCGTCGATCGACTGGTTCTCGTCGCCCTCGAAGGTGATCGTGAAGTCCACGTAGGACACCGGCTCGGCGAAGTCGTGTCGGGTGAACACCGGGACGATCGGGGTCGCGTGCACGAACTTGAAGTGCGCGAAGTCGACCCCGTTCTCGAGCACGTACTGCGGATGCATCTCCAGGTTCGGCTCATAGAGGCTGGCCCTCGGGTAGTAGTCGGCGGCGCTGCTGCCGTCGCCGAAGCTCGCGAACACGTCGGGCGCATCGAAGAACGGCTCGCGGCCTTCCACGTCGTGCCACATGTAGACGGCATCGTTGCGCTCCACCACCGGGTACGTGCGCATACGACGGCCCCGGTTCGGTCGCGGCTCGTACGGGATGCAGACGTTGCGGCCCTCGGCGTTCCACTGCCAACCGTGGAACGGGCATTCGATGACTTCGCCCTCGACGTGACCACCGAAGCCCAGGTGCGCCCCTAGGTGCTCGCAGTACGCATCCATCACGGTCACCCGAGAAGACTGCGCACGCCACGCGATCAGTTCCCGGTCGAAGTACTTCATCCGGTGCACGTCGCCCACCCCGACCTCGTCCGACCAGGCGACCTGGAACCATCCGGTCGGCTTCATCGACAGTGGCGGTTTTGCCATGTCGACAAGAATCACAGAGGGTTCTATCATTCGTCAAGTGTCCGAACCGGTGTCCACTGTGCGACGCACGAACCGCCGTGGCCAGGCGACGCGGGACGGCATGTTGGATGCGGCTCTGCGGGCACTCGCGACCGGTGATGCGGCCGCCGCCTCGGCCAACCGAATCGCCAAGGACGCCGGCGCCACCTGGGGCGCGGTCAAGTACCAGTTCGGCGACATCGACGGACTGTGGGCGGCGGTGCTACGTCGCACGGCCGAGCGCCGCGGGCAACTCAAGCCCTCGCTCTTCGCGCAAGCGCTCATCGGCAAGTCCCACGCCAATCCCGATGCGCCCCTTCGGGAACGCGTGGCAGGCATCATCGACCTGCTGTTCGACGGACTCACGGCACCGGACTCGCGCGCGATCGAGACGTTGCGCATGGCGCTGCCCCGGGACGGCGGAGAACTGGAGCGGCTCTACCCGCAGACCGCCGCCGAACTCCAGTCCTGGGGGCGGAGTTGGATCGAGGCCTGCCAGACGGCCTTCGCCGACGTCGACGTCGACCCGCAGCGCGTCCGCGAGGTCGCCTCGTTCATCCCGGGCGCGATGCGCGGACTGGCTTCGGAACGTCAGCTTGGCTCGTACTACGACCTCGACCTGGCCCGGCGCGGGCTGACCAACGCGATCGTGACCTACCTTCAGGGCTCGCGGTCGGACTGACCGCCCCTAAAGCCGCCCCGACAGTAGGTGCGCCTGCTCCAGAAGCAGTCCGCCCAACTCGTGTTGGCGCTCCGGCTTGAAGCGCGTCTCCACTCCGGTGAGGCTGAGCGCCCAGGCAGGCTGCCCGCTCCCGTCGAAGACGGCTGCGCCCATGCCCCAACTGCCTTCGACGATCAGGGCGGGATTCACCGCGTAGCCGGTGCGCAGCGTGGACGCGATGCGCGCGCGAATCTCGGCCTCACTGTGGCTCGGCCCCCACGCCGTCTCTGGTCGCACCCGGCCGAAGTACGCGTCCACCTCCCGCGCGGGCAGATGGCTGAGGATCGCGAGGCCCGCACTGGCCACGCCGAGCGGGAATCTGATGCCGACGTGCAGGACGTGAGACCGGACCGGGAAGCTGCCCTCCTCACTCAGCACGCATACGGTCTCGTCACCGCGACGTGCCGAGAAGAACGCACTCTCCCCCGTCTCGCGGGCCAGCAGGCTGACGATCTCCCGCGCCCGATCGGTGACGTCGTAGCGATACGACGCCCCCACCCCGAGCAGGTACAACTCGGGCCCGAGCGACCACCTGCCCGTTTTCGGGTCCCGGCTGACCAGACCCTCGTCGGCCAGTGACACCAGAAGCCGATGCGCAGTCGGGCGGGCGAGGTCGGCCAGCTTGCCGAGTTCGGTGGTGGATGCGCCCGCGGGTTCGGCGGCGGCGACCGCACGCAGCATGGCGCCCACCCTCGCCACGACGTGCGGACGCTGCACCTGGCCTGCCACGGCACCGATGCTATGCGTTCACTCAATGAACGCCAAGCTCGTGCGTGGTCACTGGGCGAGCAATTTTCCGATCGTTGTCACCAACCCTTGATAAGGTTCCTTCGTTCGTTGTTCAGTTCTCTACGCGTTTGCAGAATGAACGTGCCTCCGAGCACGGAAGGAGCTCCATGTCTTCGAAGGTCTACGGGTCGGCGGCCGAAGCCGTCGCCGACATCACCGACGGAGCCACCCTCGCTGTCGGCGGGTTCGGCCTTTGCGGCATCCCCGACACGCTGATCGACGCCATCGCCGCATCGTCCGCGACGGATCTCGAGGTCTATTCGAACAACTGCGGTGTCGACGGGGTCGGCCTCGGCGTCCTGTTGGGCCTCGGGCGTGTTCGCCGCGTGACCGCTTCGTACGTGGGTGAGAACAAGGAGTTCGCACGGCAGTACCTGGCGGGCGAACTCGAGGTCGAATTGACGCCGCAAGGCACCCTCGCCGAACGGATGCGCGCCGGTGGCGCAGGCATCCCCGCGTTCTACACCCCGGCAGGTGTCGGCAGCCCGGTGTCCGACGGCGGACTGCCGTGGCGGTATGCCCGCGACGGGTCCATCGAGCTCGCATCGCCGCCGAAGGAAACGCGCGTCTTCAACGGCAAGCGGTACGTGCTGGAGGAGGCCATCAACGCCGACTTCGCACTGGTACACGCCAAGCTGGGCGACACCACCGGCAACCTGGTGTTCAACAAGACCGCGAAGAACTTCAACCCGCTGGCCGCGATGGCGGGGCGGATCACCATCGCGCAGGTCGAGGAGCTCGTCGAACCAGGCGAAATCGACCCGGACGCAGTGCATCTCGCGGGCGTGTTCGTGCAGCGAATCGTGCACACCGGCCCGCAGGACAAGAAGATCGAGAAGCGCACCGTGCGCGACGCCGAAGGAGCGGGCCGATGAGCGACGGGACGACCACCGCGGGATGGACTCGCAACGAGATGGCCGCCCGCGCCGCTGCGGAGATGATCGACGGCGAGTACGTGAACCTCGGCATCGGGCTGCCGACCCTGATCCCTGGGTATCTCGGCGACGACGTCCACGTCACGCTGCATTCGGAGAACGGCATCCTGGGCACCGGCCCCTACCCCACCGACGACGCGGTCGACCCCGACCTCATCAACGCGGGCAAGGAGACGGTGACCGTCAATGCCGGTGCGGCGTACTTTGATTCGGCGCTCTCGTTCGGCATGATCCGCGGCGGACACATCGATACCGCGGTGCTCGGCGGAATGGAAGTGTCCAAGGACGGCGACCTGGCGAACTGGATGGTGCCCGGCAAGATGGTCAAGGGCATGGGTGGCGCAATGGACTTGGTCCACGGCGCGGCGCGCGTCATCGTCGTGATGGAGCACACGGATCGGGCAGGCAACCCCAAGATCGTCGAGACCTGCACCCTGCCGCTCACCGGTCAGGGCGTCGTGGACCGGATCATCACCAACCTATGTGTCATCGACGTCCCCGGGGACGGGACGCTGATCCTCCGAGAGGTGGCTCCCGGCGTCACCGTCGAGGACGTCGTCGCCGTCACCGACCCCGAGCTGACCGTCGACCTGGCCTGAGCGAGGGTCAGGCGTCTCCCCGTCGCCCAGCGTGTGGGCGGCCTCCATCAGCATCCAGCCCGCCACCTGAACCGAGAGATCCCGTTCGGGTATGTCGGAGGCGTGCACCGCACCCTCGACGAGCTGCGCGTTCTTGCCTGCGCCCCTTGGCAGTTCGGCGGTGCGGTCCCAGAACGCCCCGAACAAGGGCAGGCCCTCGACGTTCTGCCGGTAGTCCCAGGCCGACTGCGCGGACTTCAGCACCAGCTCCCTCGCAGTGGCGCGAGCCGTGGTGTCCTCCGCCGTCCGCTCGGGAAGCGACGTAGCGACGAGCGCCAGAAAGCGCGCCAGGATCCCGTCGAACAAGCCGCCATCGCCGCCGCCCGCACCCCGGATCACACCCTCGGGGGCCATCTGTTCCCTCACCGCCGCAACCAACCGGTGGACCCGCTGCGCGTGACGTTCGTCCTCGGTCCGGGTCGCGAGCTCGACCTCGAGGCCCAGCACCACGCCTTGGCAGTAGGTGTACTGGGCGCGGACCAACGAACCGGCCTTGATGCCGTCGAACACCAGGTGGGTCTCCGGGTCGATCAAGGTCTCGTCGATCCAGTCGGCCATCTGCTGGGCGCGGCGCAGCCGGTCGTATCGGGCGAGGAAGATGCCCGCGGGCCCGTTTGCCGGGGCGTTGAAGAACTGATCCTGCTTGCGCCACGGGATACCGCCACCGTCCTCGGGCACCCAGGAGTTGAGGAATTGTTCGGAGAGTGTCTCCAGCGCGCTCGGCCGCTCGACCCCGGCGAGCCGGCCGGCCCGCTCCAGCGCCAGCGCAAGCCACGCCATGTCGTCGTAGTACTCGTTGGTCCATCGGCCGGTGTTGCGGATCCGGTGGGCGCGGACCTGGCGTTCGATGCGCTTGACGCGGTCGGGTTGCGGATCGCGCACGTGCGCGTCGACCAGGCAGTCCAGCACGTGCGCCTGCCACCAGTAGTGCCAGTACTGAAACGTTCGGTACTTCCGCTCGGACGGCCACGCGACCACTGCGAGTTGGGTGCCAGGCAGCGCCCACAGCTTCTTGCAGTGCCGCTTGTTGATTGCGGCCTCCGCGCTGGCTGCGCGATTTCCCCATACCTGGTCCATGGTCACGATATTGCCCTACCACGCCCGATTGAGGTCGGCGTGTTGCGCGATCCACGCGTGCATGGCGATGCCCGCAGCGACCGCGGCGTTGATGCTGCGCGTCGAACCGAACTGCGCGATCGACACCGTCAGCGCGGCGCCGAGTTTGGCCTCGTCGGTGATGCCCGGACCCTCCTGGCCGAAGATCATCAGGCACTCGCGCGGCAGCCGCGCGTGCTCGAGCCGCACCGCGCCGGGCACGTTGTCGACCGCCACGACCGTCAGGCCCACGTCAGCGGCGAACGCCAGCAGTCCCGCGGTGGTCTCGTGGTGCTGCAAACGCTGGTAGCGGTCGGTGACCATGGCTCCGCGCCGGTTCCAGCGTCGCCTGCCCACGATGTGCACGGTGTCGACGGCGAACGCGTTGGCGGCCCGCACCACCCCTCCGATGTTCGCGTCGTTGCCGAAGTTCTCGATCGCGACGTGCAACGGGTGGCGGCGGGTATCGATGTCGGCGACGATCGCCTCCCGCGTCCAGTACCGGTAGGCGTCGACGACGTTGCGCGTGTCGCCGTCGGTCAGCAACTGCGGGTCGTAGCGGGGATCGTCGGGGAGCGGCCCTTCCCACGGCCCCACGCCAGGGCCATCGGACCATTCGGTGGGTCCGGGCGCGTCACTCACGGGGCGTGGTCCACAGTGCGGCGTGCGTGCCGATCGCCGACACCGACGCGAACAGCAGCGCCTGGTTGATCTCGCCCTGCGTACACAGCGAGGCCCGCACCGACACCGCGTCCAGCGAGGCGTCGGGCAGCACCAACAGTGAGGCGCCGTAGACGTCGCACGCGTGCGACAGGCCCCGGCCCGGCAACGTGGGTGCGACCACGATCATGAGCGGTCCGCCCCGAGTGAGCGATTCGTCGCGGTATCGCGCTGCCAGACCGGTGATTTCGAGTCCGAGAAGCATGTAGCCGTTGCCAGTGAACGCCGCGGGATCGCCCAGCGCCGTCGGATCGAGCTGCGCACCGTCCGCACGGAAGGCGTCCACGCTGGTGGACTTCAGGATCAGTCCGGTGTCGTTCTCGTTGGTCGGCAGCAGACCGACCGGAAATGCCGCCGCGTAGGCCACCGTCGTTCCGGCCATCCTGTCCTGCGGAGAGTACGCGTACACGCCACGAACCTGAGACTGGTCCCGCAGCGGCCCCAAACACGCTGTGCCCGTGAGCTTGTCGGGTGTCGGTGCCTCAGCCGGCCGGAGGTTCAGGCTCGTCACTCCGGCGCAGCCGCCCAGCGCGTACGCCTCGATGGGATGCGCAAGCGCCCCATAGAGCCCGAGCCGAATCGATTCGGGTTTGGCGTGCTGGCCACCGGACTGCGCGGCCGACGCGTCGACGTCGACGAGCACGTAGTCGCCGTCGAATCGTAGATTGGCCACCGAGACGTTCCACCCGAGCACGGCCAGCGATTCACCGAGCTTCGCGGATTGCGCCCCGTAGGTGCGGTCGGCGTTCGGATCGCTCGAACAGGCCGCGAGCGCGGCTCCGGTGACGAAGGCCAGCAGCACCGCAACGACTGTGCGCACGCGACCCTAGGTCCGCCCGCGGCCGCGGCCAACGACTTTGGTCATGGCGCGCACCAGGTTTCGTGGCACCACGCGGCCGCCGGTGGTGAGCAGCTTGTACTGAAGCCCGGGCACGATCACGACTTGACCCTTGGCGACGTCGGCCAGGCAGTCGCGCACCACGTCGGCCACCTCGAGCCAAAGGATGGACGGGATACCGGCCATGTCGATGCCTGCACGCTCGTGGAACTCGGTGCGTACGAAGCCCGGGCACAGCGCGTGAACCCCAACGCCGGTACCGCCGAGCCCGTTGGCCAGGCCCTCCGAGAACGCGATCACCCACGCCTTGGAAGCCGAGTACGTCGAACCGCGACCGGGCAGCAGTCCGGCGACGCTGGCCACGTTGATGATGGTGCCCGCGCCGGACGCCAGCATCGGGGGCAACGCGGCATGGGTCAGCTGCATCACCGCGGTCACGTTGACGTCGAGTTGGGACTGCAGCATCGCGAGCTCCTCCGTCCAGAACTCACCCGACGTACCGAAACCGGCATTGTTCACCAGGATTCGTACGCCCCGGGCGAGCCGGTCGGCCACCTTCTGGCGGTCCGCGGCGACCGCCAGGTCGGCGGGCAGCACTTCGACGTTCACGCCCGCCTCGTCGTGGAGTTCCGCCGCAAGCCGTTCCAGGCGTTCGACGTCGCGCGCGACCAGCACGAGATCGTGGCCGTCGACGGCGTAGCGGCGGGCGAAACCGGCCCCCAGGCCAGACGTGGGTCCGGTGATCAGTGCGACGGGGCGTGGCATGCGGCCACTTTAGCCAACACCGTAGAACGGCCTACTAGCGCTGATAGTGCGGCGACTGGCGACCGTTGCGCACCGGTGGGCGCGGCTGGGTGTAGTGGTCGACGTCGGCCTGGCCTTGCGGTTGGTCGCTGCGGCCGGCGGGCAGTTCGGCCGGACCGGCGATCGGGCGGCTCGGGGAGGCAGGGCGCCGGGCGATGGCATGGCCTGCGACGCCGCTCTGCCCCGGATGCGGCACGGGCGGCAGCACGCGGAGCAGATCGTTGAATTGACGCACGGTGAGCAGCCCCTCGTCCCACTGCGCGCGGGTGCTGCCGATCGGCATGCTGACGAGTGTCCAGTTCTGCTCGTTCCACATGATCTCGGCGCAGTCGGGCGCGGCGTGCGCGAACGTGACCATGCGCCGGTCGCACGCGCGTCGTGCGGCGTCGAGGTTGGTGGAGTAGACCATGCGGGGGCCGATGGCGCCGAGCAGCCAGATGTCGCCTTCGCGCGGTTCCTTGATGTCCTTGAGCCGCACGTCGACGACGACGTTGGTGCCGACCTTGCGGTGCAGCGCGATGACGGTCGCCACGTCCTCGAGGTCGAAGATGAAGACGGCCTCGCCCCGGATCTGACCGAGCACCACGTTCTTGGCGGTCACGTCACCGACCGTTGACATGATGCCGCGCTTCCACCGCTTGACGATGTCGGCCGACTCGTGTTCGTAGTCGAAGCCGTGTGACTTGGCCCACGACTTGCGGCGACGTCCTAGCCCGCGGCGACGGTCGATGTCGACGTACAACAACACGACCGCACCTACGAAACAGAGTGCGGACAACGTGAACCAGAGCGGGACCATTGCCCCCAGCCTATCTGCTGAGGGCGGCGAACCCCGAACTCGAACTGGTCACAACCCTGTTACCGGGTGACACATTCCCGCCGATCAGCCCAGGATGAGGGACTCCCCGTCGGGGCTGACGTTGACGGGAACCACGTCGCCGTCATGAACCTCGCCGGCTAGCAGCATCTTGGCCAGCTGGTCGCCGATGGCCTGCTGAATCAGCCGTCGCAGCGGCCGTGCGCCGTAGAGCGGGTCGAACCCGCGCTCGGCCAGCCACTTCTTGGCGGGCAGCGACACCTCGAGGGTGAGCCGTCGCCCGGCCAACCGCTTATCCAGCTGGGACAGCTGGATGTCGACGATCTGCACCAGCTCGTCGGGGTTGAGCGGATCGAAGACGATCACGTCGTCGAGGCGGTTGATGAACTCCGGCTTGAACGCCGCGCGCACCGCCGCCATCACCTGCTCCTCCGTCCCGCCCGAACCGAGGTTGGACGTCAGGATCAGGATCGTGTTGCGGAAGTCGACGGTGCGGCCCTGACCGTCGGTCAACCGACCCTCGTCGAGGACCGCCAGCAGCACGTCGAACACGTCCGGATGGGCCTTCTCGATCTCGTCGAACAGGATCACCGTGTACGGCCGCCTGCGCACCGCCTCGGTCAACTGACCGCCCTGGTCGTACCCGATGTAGCCAGGAGGGGCACCGACAAGGCGGGCGACGGAGTGCTTCTCGCCGTACTCGCTCATGTCGATGCGGACCATCGCGTGCTCGTCGTCGAACAGGAACTCCGCCAGCGCCTTTGCCAACTCGGTCTTGCCGACGCCGGTCGGCCCGAGGAACATGAACGAGCCCGTCGGACGGTTGGGGTCAGCAATACCGGCCCGGCTGCGGCGCACCGCATCGGAGACCGCCTGTACGGCCTTGCGCTGGCCGACGACGCGCTTGCCGAGCTCGTCCTCCATGCGCAGCAGCTTGGCGGTCTCACCCTCGAGCATCCGGCCTGCCGGGATGCCCGTCCACGCCGACACCACGTCGGCGATGTCGTCGGGCCCGACCTCCTCCTTGAGCATGACGTCCTCGCGCGCCTCGGCCACGGGCAACGCCGCGTCGAGCTTCTTCTCGACCTCCGGGATGCGGCCGTAGCGCAGCTCGGCGGCCTTGGCCAGATCGCCGTCGCGTTCGGCCCGGTCGGCCTCGCCGCGCAACGTGTCCAACTGCTCCTTGAGCTCGCGGACGACGTCGATGGCGTTCTTCTCGTTCTGCCAACGGGTGGTGAGCTCCGCGAGCTTCTCCTTGTAGTCGGCCAGCTCGGCGCGCAGCTTCTCCAACCGCTCCTTCGACGCGTCGTCGTCCTCCTTCTCGAGTGCCATCTCCTCGATCTCGAGGCGCCGGACCAGCCGCTCGACCTCGTCGATCTCGACGGGCCGGGAGTCGATCTCCATGCGCAGCCGCGAGGCGGCCTCGTCGACGAGGTCGATGGCCTTGTCGGGCAGGAAGCGCGACGTGATGTAGCGGTCGGACAGCGTCGCGGCCGCGACGAGGGCCGAGTCCGTGATGCGCACGCCGTGATGAACCTCGTAGCGGTCCTTCAGCCCGCGCAGGATGCCGACCGTGTCGTCCACGGATGGCTCGCCGACCAGCACCTGCTGGAAGCGGCGCTCCAGGGCGGCGTCCTTCTCGATGTACTTGCGGTACTCGTCGAGCGTCGTCGCGCCGACCATGCGGAGCTCGCCGCGGGCCAGCATCGGCTTGATCATGTTGCCCGCGTCCATCGCGGACTCACCGGTGGCGCCGGCGCCGACGATGGTGTGCAACTCGTCGATGAACGTGATGACCTGCCCGGCCGAGTTCTTGATGTCGTCGAGGACGGCCTTGAGCCGCTCCTCGAACTCGCCGCGGTACTTGGCGCCGGCCACCATGGAGCCGAGGTCCAGCGAGACGACGGTCTTGTCCCGCAGGCTCTCCGGCACGTCGCCGGCCACGATCCGCTGGGCGAGGCCCTCGACGATCGCGGTCTTGCCGACGCCCGGCTCACCGATGAGGACGGGATTGTTCTTGGTGCGGCGGCTCAATACCTGCACGACGCGGCGAATCTCGTTGTCGCGCCCGATCACTGGGTCAAGCTTGCCTTCGCGGGCCTGGGCGGTCAGGTCGGTGGAGTACTTCTCCAACGCCTGATAGGTGCCCTCGGGGTCGGGGCTGGTGACACGGGCGCTGCCGCGCACCTTCACGAACGCGTCGCGCAACGCCTGCGGCGAGGCGCCGTGACCTGTCAACAGCTTCGCGGTGTCGCCGTCGGCGGTGGCCAGGCCGACCAGCAGGTGCTCGGTCGAGACGTACTCGTCGTCCATCTCGGTAGCGAGCTGCTGGGCAGCGGTGATCGCCGCGATCGAATCACGGGACAGCTGCGGCGTCGAATTGGCGCCGCTGGCACTGGGTAGCCGGTCGACGAGGCGTTGGGCCTCGGTCCGGATGATCGCGGGATCGACTCCGACCGCTTCCAGTAGGGGTGCGGCAATGCCGTCGTTCTGCGTCAGCAACGCCATCAGTAGATGTGCGGGCCGAATCTCGGGGTTGCCCGCGGTGGTGGCTGCCTGCAACGCCGAAGTGAGTGCCGCCTGGGTCTTCGTGGTCGGGTTGAACGAGTCCACGAAACCTCCATTCGTCGAAGTGGCCGTCTCCGACGGCCGTGAACGGGTTGAGAAAATGCTTGTCGCCTAAACCAACGCCGTCAAGGTTGAGTCTGTTCCGCTCAACTCTAACCAATATCTTCCGCACCCGGCCCGCCGAGGACTACGGACCTGTCCGCGCGGGATGGCGACTGTAAGTGGTGCGAGTTCTGGCCCCCACCACCACACTGGGGGCCATGCGTTTCAATCCGCCGCCGAACTGGCCGCCAGCCCCCCCGGGTTGGACACCCCCACCTGGGTGGCAGCCCGACGCGTCGTGGCCGCCGCCGCCGCCCGGCTGGCACCTCTGGGTCCGGGACGTTCCCCGTCGCAAGGCCGGGCTGATCATCGGCGCGATCTCGGCCACGCTGTTGGTCGCCATCGGCGTCCTGGTCGCGGTCGTCGCCACCAGGCGACCGCCCGACATCACCGCAACGCCGACGACCACCGCCGCCGCCTCGGAAACACTGACCGATAGGGAACAGATCGAGGCCGTCGTCGAGCGGTTCCAAATGGCGTGGAACGACATCGACTTCGCGGCGTTCGCGCCCATCGTGTGCGAGAAAATGCGCAACGCCGACGAGTTCAACCAGGACGACTTCCTCGAAGCGAGAGACGTTCGTGAGGACATGGACGTATCGGTGGTCGCCGTCGAGGTGGACGGTGACTCCGCGACTGCCAGTGTCATGCAGGTCGGCGAAGACCCCAATGACATCGGATTCGTCCGCGAGGACGGCGAATGGAAGTGGTGCGAAATCTGACCGGCCCGCGTCGGCGGTAGTCCAGCTCCTACGCGGGACCGAGTCGACGGCCACGCACGTACACCTCCGCGATGGACGACTCCCGGATACCCATCAGCAGCGCGAAAAGTGTTTGTTCCCCGGCTAACCCGGGATCCGGGGAGCGCACCGCCTTCGTCAGACTGGCCGCCAGCGCAGGCGTTCCCGAAGGGTCGACGACCACGAAGTCGGCCTCCTTGCCGACGTCGAAGTTGCCGAACCGGTGCTCCATGTCCAACGCCCGCGCTCCGCCCAACGTCCCGATGAAGAGCATCTCGGCCGGGTGCATCGACACGCCGTCGTCGCCCGGCTCGGTGATGTGCACCTTGAACGCGTCGCCGAGCACCCGCGGTATCAACCACTCGTCGCCGCCCCCGACGTCGGTTCCGGCCGCGATGTTCACCCCCGACGCGACGGTTCGCTTCCACGGCATCGTGCCGGAACCCAGGAACAACTGGGAGATCGGGCAGTGCGAAATCGACGTTCCCGTCTCGGCCATGCGCTCCAACTCGGCGTCCTCGCAGTGGACACAGTGCGCGAGGATCGTGCGCCTGCCCAGCAGACTCTTTCCGCCGACCTTCGATCCGGGCAGGAACTTCCCGTCATACGTGTCCAGGTAGGAGTCGACCTGATAGACCTGCTTCGTCACGTCGACCTCACCGGTGCCCGGCCGGTTGTTCTCGTTGAGGTGGGAATGGACGTAGACCCCACGGTCGCGTACGGAATCGTAGAGTTCGCCAAGGTTCTTCAGTGTCTCGGTGGTCACCGACAGCGAGAACCGAGGGACGATCGCGACGTGGAGCAGCGCGGTGTCGACGTCACCGGTGTCGGTGGCGTGCCATTTGTCGATCTCCTCGCGGGTCAGCCGGATCGCATCCTGCTCCGAGGTGAGCAGCGGGCCCGCGGGCTCGGGTCCGACCGTCTGGATGCCGCGCCCGCTGACGACGCGCAGACCGCGCCGCAAGGTCTCGGTGAAGAGCGCGTCCTGCGCGTGGGGGAATGCCGAGCCGAAGACCATCGCTGCCGTGGTGCCCGCGGCAGCGCGCCGGTCGCAGAACTCGACCGCCGCCCGGTGCGCGAACTCGGGGTCGGCGAACATCGACTCCGACGGGAAGATGCATCGGTTCAGCCACTCCAACAACTGGCCGCCACCGTAGGAGGCACCCGCGTAGGTCTGGGGAAAGTGGACGTGCGTGTCGACGAAGCCGGGCAGCAGGAAGCCGGGACGGTGGTCATGGACCGTCGGCGCACCAAGTTCCTGGGGAAGGTCGGACCTGCTTCCGCAGAACACGATACGACCGGCACCGTCGACCACGAGGGCACCGTCGGGAATGCCCACCAGCGCGGCAGCCGCATTCGCGACGGTCGGCCGGCCCGCAACGTGGAACACGTGCCCGTAGTGAACGTGGCTCATCGGACCAGCTTCCCAGGCCGCAGCGGTATCGGCCCGGCTGCGAGAAGACCTCGACCGATCGACGCCACCCACGCGGGGAGGGCCCGCAGTCCGGCCACATTCATGTCAATAACGTCCGACGTTCGCCACCAGACGGCGTTTGGTTGTTAGGTTTGCGAGCGGTGTTGACTGAACTGATCCCCCTGGCCCTGGTGGTCGCGCTCTCACCGCTGTCGATCATTCCAGCGGTGCTGATGCTGCACACCCCGCGACCCAGACCGACGGGTTTGGCGTTCCTCGTCGGATGGCTGGTCGGGCTCTTCGCGTTGACGGCGATCTTCGTCCAGGTGTCGGCGCTCCTCGGCGGGCTGCACGAGCAGCCGCCGAGCTGGGCCTCGTGGCTACGCATCGTCCTCGGCGCCGCGCTCATCGTGTTCGGCATCTCCCGATGGCTCGTGCGCAGGCGTTCGACGCACTCCCCGAAGTGGCTGAACGGCCTCACCACCATCGGGCCCGCCCGGGCGCTGGTCACCGCCATCGCCCTCAGCGTCGTCAACCCCAAGGTGTTGTTCATCTGTGCGGCAGCGGGTTTGGCGATCGGCACCGAGGGGATCGGTAGTCCGGAGGTGTGGCTGGCGTACGCCTTGTACGTCGCCGTGGCCGGCTCGACGGTGGCGCTTCCCATCCTGGCGTACACCGTATCCGGGGCTCGGCTCGACGCGCCCCTGGGCCGGCTGAAGGACTGGATGGAACATCAGCACGCCGCGCTGGTGGCCGTGATCCTGATCGTGATCGGTGCGCTAGTGCTGTACAAGGGAATTCACGGACTGTAGGAGTACACCTCCGGGAGTCCCAACTCGTCGGCGTCGGCGGTCAGGTACCGCGTGACGGTGGGAGCGAGCAATCGTGCGACGTCATCGCAATGTGGAACATAGACTCGAATGGCGTGGGGCTCGACGACCGTGACGCACTGGCGACACTGCGCGCCGCGGTCGATGACGACGGTGGTTCGAACGAACTGATCCGCAGGTTCTACACCCGCTGGTTCGAAATCGACACCTCCGCCCGCGACCTCTTCCCGCCCGACATGGAGCAGCAGCGCGCGAAGTTCGCGCACGCCCTGACGTGGTTGTTCGGCGAGTTCATCGCCCAGCGCGCCGAGGAGCCCATCGCCTTCCTCGCCCAACTGGGTCGCGACCATCGCAAATACGGTGTCACGCAACGGCATTACGACAGCATGCGCGACGCCCTGGACACCACGCTGCACAGCCACCTCGTCGAGCAGTGGGACGACCGGCTCGCCGCGGCCGCCCGCGACGCCGTCGACCTGATCATCGGGGTGATGCGCGGCGCGGCCGCCGCCGAGAAGGGACCGCCCTACCGCGACGGCACCGTCGTCGAACACGTCCGGGCCACCCGCGACGTGTCCATCGTCCGCCTGCAACTCGATCGGCCGCTGTACTACCACCCGGGCCAATACGTCAGCCGTCCAAGTGCCGCAGTGGCCACGCCGGTGGCGCTTTCTGAGCCCGTCGATCCCCGCCGACCGCGGAGGCGCCATCGAATTCCACGTCCGCTCGGTCCCGGGTGGCATGGTGAGCCCGACCATCGTGGAGAAGACCAAGCCCGGTGACCGGTGGCGCGTGTCCAACCCGCACGGCGCCATGCAGGTCGACCGGGACGGCGGCGACGTTCTGATGATCGCGGGCAGCACCGGACTGGCGCCGCTGCGGACGCTCATCATGGACCTGACTCGATGGGGAGTGAATCCGCGGGTGCACTTGTTCTTCGGCGGCCGCCATCCCTGTGACCTGTACGACCTTCCGACGTTGTGGCAGCTCGCAGCGTCCAATCCGTGGCTGTCCGTGACGCCGGTGTCGGAGTACCCGACCAATCCCCCGTGGGCCGCCGACTATCCGGACCCCGAACCGCCCCGCGGTCTGCACGTGCGCCAATCCGGCGCGCTGCCCGACGTGGTGACGAGTTACGGCAACTGGGGCGATCGGCAGATCCTCATCTGCGGCGGACCCCGGATGGTCGAGGCGACGAAGTCCGCGCTGATCGCCAAGGGCGCACACGAGCACCGCATCCAACACGATCCACCTGGCAGTTGACTTTGCCTGATGTCGCCCTTCCCGGCTCCGTGACAAGATCCAACGATGCCTGAGTTCGAATCCGTCACGCTGAAGGATCCGTCGTCGACGCTGACCGCCACCTTCGTACCCGTCGCAGGCATGATCGGCACCTCACTGGCCGACGACGGCGTCGAATTCCTAGGCCAGCGCCGCGGTCTCGACGCCTATGTGACGATGGGCAAGACCATGGGTATCCCGATCCTCTACCCATGGGCAAACCGGTTGAGCGCCAGCAAGTACGGCATCAACGGCGCCGTCGTCACCCTGACCGCGGGCACCGGTGGTGTGCGCACCGACGAGCACGGGGTACCCATACACGGCGTGCTCGCCGCGTACCCGGGCTGGCTGGTCACCGCGCGGTCGGACAACAAGTTGACGGCCGTCCTCGACTACGGCGGCAAACCACGACTCTTGGCGTCCTTTCCGTTCCCGCACGTGCTGACCCAGGAGGTCACGCTGGAGGACCGCACGTTGACCATCGAGACGACCGTCATGCCGATCACTGCGGCTTCGGTGCCACTGTGCTTCGGCTACCACCCGTACCTCCGGATCCCGGACGTGCCGCGTGAGGATTGGCAGCTCACCACGCCGAACATGCGCCACCTGCCCGTCGACAACTGGGGCATCCCGACGGGCGAGCACGAGGACTGGAACGGGACAACCGAATCGCTCCGGACGGTCGAGTACGACGACGGTTTCGACAAGGTGCCCGAAGGGTCGGTGTTCGCGCTGTCGGGCGGAGACCGCCGCATCGAGGTCAAGTTCGAAAAGGGCTACCCCGCTGCCCAACTCTTCGCGCCGCGCAATGACGACGTCGTCGGTATCGAACCGATGGCGGCCCCGACGGACGCTCTGCGCCGCGGCAACTATCGCTTCGCCGTCGCAGGCAAGCCGGAGACGGCACGCTTCTCCATCAAGGTGTCGTAGCCACTGTCGACGGTCACTCGCCCTGGCGGCGGCGGCGCCCAGCACCCGGCTGCCACACCACGAGCGCGGTGCTCTTCGGCGCCACCGCGACGTCGCGGCGTTGCACGTCGCGCAGCCGTGTGAGTTCGTCGACCACCTCGGACAGCCGGGCCTGCAACGCTTCGACCTGGTTGGTGAGCTCGATGATGCGCTTGATCCCGGCGAGGTTCACGCCTTCGTCTTGGGATAGGCGCTGCACTTCGCGAAGCAGGTCGACGTCGTGCTGGGAATACCGTCTGCCACCGCCGGAACTGCGCCGCGGGCTGACCAGCCCGAGCCGGTCGTAGGTGCGCAACGTCTGCGCGTGCATGCCCGCGAGTTCGGCGGCGACCGAGATCAGGAACGTCCGCGCGTCGTCTCCATTTCGGTTCGCAGCCATTCAGCGCCTTCTGTTCTTCCGGCGAGCCCTAATCACGACCCGGCCCAGTTCGCCCGCGGGTCGAACCCGCTGGACCGCTCCGCCTTCGCGTAGGCCTCCAACGCCTCGGCCGCCTGTCCCTCGAGGTTCGGCGGCACTGCGACATTGACGGTCACCAGCAGGTCGCCGTGGCCGCCGGAACGCTTGGGCACCCCACGCCCACGCACCCGCAGGATGCGGCCGTCGGAGGTGCCCTTGGGCACCCGGACGCCGACTTTGCCCTCCAGCGTCGGCACCGAAAGCGTTGTGCCCAAAGCGAGTTCGTGGAAACTCACGGGAACCGTGACGGTCAGGTCGTCACCGTCGCGGCCGAAGACCTTGTCTGGCCGCACGTGCACGGTGACGTACAGATCGCCCGACGGCGCACCCCGCAGGCCTGCTTCACCTTGGCCGGCCAACCTGATGCGCTGGCCGTCCTCGACGCCCGCCGGTATCCGGACGTTGATGGTGCGTGTGCGGGTGGTCACGCCGGTGCCCTTGCACTCGTCGCATGGCTCTTCGATGATCGAGCCGCTGCCACGGCACTCGGTGCACGGTTCAGAGAATCCGAAGGCCCCCTGATTGCGGCTGACGGCGCCCGAGCCGTTGCAGTTCGGGCACACCTTCGGGCTGGTGCCCGGACGCGCCCCGCTGCCGTGACAGTTGGTGCACGGCGCGGGACTGGTCAGCCGCAGCGGCATGGCGACGCCCTTGGTGGCCTCCAGGAACGACAGTCCCGTCTCGGTCTCCAGGTCGTTGCCCCGTCGGGGGCGGCTGGGCCGCGGCTGTTGCGCGCCACGGCCGAACAGGCCGCCGAACAGATCGCCGATGTTCGCGCCGCCGGTCTGGCCGGCCGCGTCGAACAGATCGTTCAGGTTGAATTCGACGCCGTCCCCACCGAATCCGCCGAAGTTGCCGCCGCCGCCACCACCAGCACCGAACCGGCCGCGACCAAAGCCACCGTTGGCGAAGAGCTTTCGGGTCTCGTCGTATTCCTTCTTCTTGGCCTCGTCGGACAGCACGCTGTACGCCTCGGACACGGCCTTGAACCGCTCGGCTCCGGCTGGGTTCTTGTCCGGATGCAGCTCGGAGGCCAGCTTGCGGTAGGCGGTCTTGATCTCTTTGTCACTGGCATCAGAGGAGACGCCGAGCTCCTTGTAGAAGTCCTTCTCGACCCATTCGCGTTGGGCCATCCCGCGTCACCTCCTCGCCATGACTCGCGCGTCGTCTATTGGTTTGATTCTCGGCCGTCTTCGCCGCCGATGTCGTCATCAGCGCCGACATCGTCAACCGTGTCGGCTTCGTCGACGGCATCGACGACCCCGACGAGGGCGTGCCGCAGTACCTGTTCACCGAGCAGATAGCCCTGGCGCATGACCATGCCGAGTACCGGGTTGGCCCCGTCGCCGTCGTGTTGGACTGCTTCGTGCTTCGCCGGATCGAACGGGTCGCCCTCGATCCCGAAGGCCACCACGCCGATTCCCTCGAGTGCGGCGGCCAGCTTGTCGGCCACCGACTTCAGCGGACCAGACTCGAGGTCGCCGTGGCGGCGCGCCCTGTCGAGATCGTCGAGCACCGGCAGCAGTTGCATGACGACACCGGCCTTGGCCCGATCGGCGGCGGCCTGCTCCTGTCGGACGGACCGCTTGCGGTAGTTGTCATACTCCGCCTTCACGCGCTGCAGGGTGGCCTTGAGTTCCTGGGCTTCGTCGGCCTCCGTCGTCGGTCCGGCCGCCTCCGCGGCCGGCCCATTGGGGGCCGGCCGCGCTGCGTTGAATCCCCGGTCCGGCCCGCCGGAACCTTCGCGTACCTCGCCAGTGTCGGGATCGATGCGCCGCTTGTCGGTGATGGTCACCGGCTCGTCGTGCGGATCGTTCTGCGTCACTTGCGCTCCTCATCGTCCTCGACGACCTCGGCGTCGACCACGTCGTCGTCACGTGCACCGGGGTTCTCGGCGGAGCCCGCGGGCTGCTCAGCCTGCGTGGCCTCGTACATCGCCTGGCCCAGGGCCTGGCTTTCCTGACCCAGCTTCTCCATTGCGGACTTGATGGCCGAGATGTCGGTGCCTTCGAGTGCCGTCTTGGCCTCGGCGATGGCGCCGTCGACCTTGGCCAGCGTGTCCTCGGGAACCTTGGAGCCACCCTCGGCCTCGCGCTGCTCCTTGACGAACTTCTCCGTCTGGTAGACCAGCGACTCGGCCTGATTGCGGACGTCAGCCTCTTCGCGGCGCTTGCGGTCGTCCTCGGCGTGCGCCTCGGCGTCCTTGATCATCCGGTCGATCTCCTCCTTGGAGAGGCCGGAGCCCTCCTGGATCTTGATCGTGTTCTCCTTGCCGGTGCCCTTGTCCTTGGCGGTGACGTGCACGATGCCGTTGGCGTCGATGTCGAAGGTGACCTCGATCTGCGGGACACCGCGTGGGGCCGGCGGGATACCGGTCAGCTCGAAGCTGCCGAGCAGCTTGTTGCTCGCCGCGATCTCGCGCTCACCCTGATAGACCTGGATCTGCACCGACGGCTGGTTGTCGTCGGCCGTGGTGAAGGTCTCCGACCGCTTGGTCGGGATCGTGGTGTTGCGCTCGATCAGCCTGGTCATCACGCCGCCCTTGGTCTCGATACCGAGAGACAGCGGCGTAACATCCAGCAGCAGAACGTCTTTCACCTCGCCCTTGAGCACGCCAGCCTGCAGCGCGGCACCCACGGCGACGACCTCGTCCGGGTTGACACCCTTGTTGGGCTCCTTACCGCCGGTCATCTCCTTGACCAGGTCGGAGACCGCGGGCATACGGGTGGAACCACCCACCAGCACCACGTGGTCGATCTCGGAGACCGAGATGCCGGCGTCGGCGATGACGGACTGGAACGGCTTGCGGGTGCGATCCAGCAGGTCCTGAGTAATCCGCTGGAACTCCGCACGGGACAGCTGCTCGTCGAGGAACAGCGGGTTCTTGTCCGCGTCGACGGTGATGTAGGGCAGGTTGATCGAGGTGCCCTGCGAGCTCGACAGCTCGATCTTGGCCTTCTCGGCGGCCTCGCGCAGCCGCTGCATGGCCATCTTGTCCTTGGTCAGGTCGATGCCCGCAGAGGCCTTGAACTTGTCCACCAGCCACTCGACGATGCGGTCGTCCCAGTCGTCGCCGCCCAGGTGGTTGTCACCCGAAGTGGCGCGAACCTCGACCACGCCGTCGCCGATCTCCAGCAGCGAGACGTCGAACGTGCCGCCGCCGAGGTCGAAGACCAGGATGGTCTGTTCCTTGCTGCCCTTGTCGAGGCCGTAGGCCAGGGCTGCCGCGGTCGGCTCGTTGACGATGCGCAGCACGTTCAGGCCTGCGATCTGGCCGGCTTCCTTGGTGGCCTGACGCTGGGCGTCGTTGAAGTAGGCGGGCACGGTGATGACCGCGTCGGTGATGTCCTCACCGAGATAGGCCTCGGCATCACGCTTCAGCTTCATCAGAACGCGGGCGCTGATCTCCTGCGCTGTGTACTCCTTGCCGTCGATCTCCACGGACCAGTCGGTGCCCATCTGCCGCTTCACCGAACGAATTGTCCGGTCGACGTTGGTCACCGCCTGGTTCTTGGCGGGCTGGCCGACGAGCACTTCGCCGTTGCGCGCAAAGGCGACCACCGACGGGGTGGTGCGCGAGCCCTCCGAATTTGCCACGACGACGGGGTCGCCACCTTCTAGAACTGCGACGACGGAGTTGGTGGTCCCGAGGTCGATTCCGACCGCACGAGCCATGGTGATGCCTCCTAGATACTCCGATAAAGAGTGAGTTGTTGGTCTGAGTGAACCACGCGCAAGTCTGCTACCGGCCGACGGTCTAAGTCAACCCCAGACTTGAGTCGAATCCACTCAAGTTGTCGAACCGCTCAACGAGGCTCCGTGCGGATTTGTTCCCGGCGCGACGACGTGACCCTTCGCGTCGGGGCCGCGAACGAGTCCGAGCCCTCGAGTTTCTAAATCGGCGAAGAGACACGGCTCGATAACCATCGCCCGTCACACGTTTCACACCCGCCACAGCCTGGGTACCGTCAGGGAGACATGCCGAGGGAGGCGAACGACATGATGACGGCCCGGCTGATGACGGCAAGTCTGCTCGCGGCGGGCGTGCTGCTGGCCGGCTGCCAGTCCACCGTGCCGGGCCAGCCGAAACACGACGCAGCCAATCCGACGGAGCCCAGCTTCTCGACGCCACGGCCGACCCGGTCGATGCCCCCTCCGACGTCGCCGCGTGGTACGCCGACTGCCGCTCCGACACCGGCCGAGGCACTCCCGTCGGAGAACGGCTGGTCGTTCATCGAGACCAAGTCGGGCAAGACGCGCTGCCAGCTCAGCCGCGAAGAGGTGGGCTGCGAAGCGCCGTTCGTCAATTCACCCATGATCGACGGCGCCCAGGCCAACGGAGTGCGCCTGACGGCCGGCGGTCAGCTGGAGTGGCTGATCGGCAATCTCGGAGATCCGCCGGTGGTCTCGCTCGACTACCGGACGTACACCGCGCAGGGCTGGACCATCGACGCAGGAGAATCCGGCACCCGATTCACCAACGACGCCACGGGACACGGCATGTTCGTGGCCATCGAGAAGGTCGACGTCTTCTGACCGTAGTGTTTGGACGGTTCGAACATCCTGCTGATCAGGGGTATGCACTCATGACCATCGCCCAATCCGAACGGGCCGCGCTCGTCACCACCATGCGGGGCGTCGGCCCCGACCATCCGACGCTGTGCGGGGCCTGGACCACCCGGGACCTGGCGGCACACCTGGTAGTCAGGGAGCGTCGACTCGACGCCGCCCCCGGCATCATGATTCCGAAGCTCGCCGGCTACACCGAACGGGTCCAGAGCCAGTTCGCCGCGGAGCATGACTGGAACGTACTGCTGGACCTGATCGCTTCCGGCCCGCCGGTGTTCTCGCCCTTCAAGTTGCTCGACCCGTTCGTCAACGTCGCCGAGATGTTCATCCACCACGAGGACGTGCGTCGTGCTGGAAATGATTGGGAACCAAGGGAAATCGATGACGCCATGACCTCGGCGCTGGCCCGTCAGGTGGCCATGATGGCGCGAATGGCGATGTCGAAGGTGCCCGCTCACGTGTCCCTGCGCACCCCCGAGGGCAAGACGCTGGCCTCCGTGGGTCGCGGCCCTGCCGTCGTGGTGACGGGTACACCCGGCGAGCTCCTGATGTTCGGCTCGGGCCGCAATCAGGCGAAAGTCGAGTTCGCCGGTGACGATGCCGCCGTCGCGGCTGTGCGCGAGGGCCGCGGCGGGATCTGAGGCGCCGTATCTAGGCTGGTTCTCATGGACTTCCGAGTATTCGTCGAACCTCAGCAAGGCGCCACGTACGGCGATCAGCTGGCCGTCGCGCGCGCCGCCGAGGAGTTGGGCTACTCCGCGTTCTTCCGGTCCGACCACTACGTGGCGATGAGCGGGGACGGGCTGCCCGGGCCGACGGACTCTTGGGTGACGCTCGGCGGCATCGCGCGGGAGACGTCGCGGATCCGGCTGGGCACGATGGTCACATCGGCCACGTTCCGCTATCCAGGGCCGTTGGCGATCGCCGTCGCTCAGATCGACGAAATGAGCGGTGGCCGTGTGGAACTGGGGCTCGGCGCGGGCTGGTTCGAGGCCGAACACCAGGCGTACGCCATCCCGTTCCCGTCACTGGGCGAGCGGTTCGACCGCTTGGGCGAACAACTCGACATCCTCACCGGCCTGTGGACCACGCCGACGGGGCAAACCTTCGACTATGCGGGCAAGCACTACGCCGTCGCCGACTCCCCCGCCCTGCCCAAGCCGGTACAGGCTCCACACCCGCCCATCGTCATCGGCGGCGGAGGCGCCAAGCGCACTCCCGCGCTGGCCGCCAAGTTCGCGGCCGAGTTCAACATCCCCTTCGCATCGCTGGACTTCGTGAAGACCCAGTACGACCGCGTCGCCGCGGCGGTGGCCGACTCGGGTCGCGCGGCCGATTCGTTGACGTACTCGGCAGCCTTCGTGGTCTGCGCCGGACGCGACGACGCCGACCTCACCCGCCGCGCCGCCGCGATCGGTCGCGGACTCGACGACCTGCGCAGCAACTCTCCCCTCGTCGGAACCGCTGGGGAGATCGTCGACCGTCTCGCCCCGTTCGCGGAGGCCGGAGTGCAACGCGTCTACCTACAGTTGCTCGACATGCACGACCTCGATCACCTGGCGTTCTTTGCCGGTGACGTGCTCCCGCAACTTGGCTGACCCGGCGCACGCCCTCGGCCCGCGGCTACTATCGGTCCCCGTGAGTGGTGACCGTGCCGACGCCGGGCGCAGTGGCGCGCCTGCCTGGCACGAGCACACCCCGACCCTCGCCGGCGCAAGCGCGGCGGCGCTGGTGGTGCTGGCGCTCCTCTACTTCATCGTCTCGACGGTGGCCCGCGAGTCCAGCGAACCCACACCGGCGCCTCAGTACTTCGTCGACCCCGGTGGCTCCAGCTCGACGTCGCGCACCGAGTCGTCGACGCCCACCACCACCACTCAGACGATCACGAGCACCCGTGCGCCCGTCACCAGCGACATCAACAATCCTGCCGAGGCGACCACGTCCGGCACGGACACCTCCAGTACGGACACTTCCAGCAGCGAGCCAACCGTCCGCATACCGCCTCGCACCCACGAACCCGGGTCGACGCGTTCGCGGCCCCGGCTCAACCAGACCAGGACGCTGTACCCGGCGCCATGACGCGCGCCGCCTTCGCGCATGAAGCCGTCGTCGTTCTGGACGGCGATCCAGCGGCGCCGGGTGGCGCGATAACCGTTGCGCTGTGCGGACATTGGGATCACCAGCCGCCGTGTCCACTGGCGCCGCACCACACCGCGGCCGAACCCCGCGGCGACGGTCTCGTCGGGCTGCGCGTGCTGTTCGCCGCGGATGCCGAGCGCGAAGCCGAGGTTCGGGCGTTGATCGACGATGCGCTGCGATCTGGGTCACTCGTGGGGCCGGACGGCCGGGTGACCACCTGGTCGGTGCGGTCGAGCTCGGTCAGCGACGTGCGGTCCGCGGAGGCCCGTCACGCCGAGGCGCTGCTCGGGAGCTGACTCGAAGTCGGCGGCGGAATCTCGTTCGACGGAGGCTGGCTCGATGGAGGCGGCGGCGCGCTCGACGACGTGGACGTCGATGTCTCGGTCGACGTCGTGGTGGGCGGCGGCGTCGACGTCGTGGTGGGTGTGCTGGTCGGAGTGGACGTCGTGGGAGTGGACGTCGTGGGAGTGGACGTCGACGGAGCGGACGTCGGCGGCGGGACAGATGTCGTCGTTGTCGGCGTGGGAGCCTGTGGCGGCGCGGCTGGCACCGGTGGTTGAGGCACCGGCGGTTGGGGCGCAGGCTGCTGCGGCACGGGAACCTCGGTATAGCGCACGACCGTGGGGCCCGGGGTCTGGGCGACCGTCTCGGCGACGGTGGGTGCCGCAAGCTCACCGGCAGGAACCGTCGCGGGCGGCTCTACCCTCGTCACGCTCGTGGTCGGGCTCCCCGCCGCCGTGCTCACCGTCTCGTCCGTGGTCACGACGAGACCCGCCGCGGAGGCGAGGGCGGCGCATGCCGCTGCGGCGAACAGCACGGCCGGCCGCCGGTACCACGCCAACGGCACGGCCGCGGGCTCCGCGTCGGGCGGCTCGAAGACGACCTCGGGTCGCGCCCACTCGAGGTCCTCGAACTCCTCGACCTCCCCGGCTTGGGACCACGCCAACGCGGGCTCGGCCTTCGGCGGCACGGGGGCGGCGGGTGTCGGCAGCGTCGACGCGCCCTCGGGTGACGCGACGACCCGTGTGGCGGTTTCGGGCTCTCGGCCGCCCAGGAGTGCCGCACCGACGGCTGCGACGGTTTGCGCGTCGGGGGTGGTGGTTACCGGACTGCGCAGCGACTCGGAAAGACGTTGTGTGACAACAGGAATACGGGCTCCACCCCCTACGGTCGCGACGGCCGCGAGCTTGGCGGGGTGCACCCCTGCACTCCGCAGCTGGACATGGATGGCGTCGAGCAACCCGTCGACCGGTTCCCGCACCAGGGCATCGAGCTCTCTACGGGTGAGCCGCACCGTCGAGCCCACCACAGGGCCGGACAGCCCCGTGGCGGCCTGGTATGACAATCGCTCCTTGGCGCCACGGCACTGCTCGCGGAACCTGGCCAGCGAGGCGACGGCCGACGTGCGCGCCGGGTCGAGGTCCACCTCGGCGAGCAGGTGCGCAAGCACTCGGCGGTCGATCAGGTCGCCGGAGAGCTCGTCATAGCGCAGGGTCGGCCCGAGCGGCGCGAAGTCCCGCGCGGCGTCGGCGACCGTGATGCTGGTGCCGGTGCCGCCGAAGTCGCACAGCACCACCACACCGCGCGAGGGCAGTCCGGGGTGGGCGCGCAGTGCCGTCAACGCCGCGGTGGCATCGGATACCACCGGCACATCCGGCAGGAGCGCCCGAACGCGGCTGACGACGTGAGCGGGCCAGTGGGCCGGAACGGCCACTGCGAAGCGTTCGCCTGGCCTGCCCGCCACTGAGACGAGGTCGGCCACAGCCAGGGCGAGCAGCCGGTCCGCGGCGTGCGCGGACCCGTCGGGCGCGACGATGGGCACGGGGTCGCCCACGCGCTCGACGAAGCCGGTCAGGACGGAACCCCTCCCCGAGAGCTGCGCGCGGCGCAGGATCGACGTGCCGTCGGGACGGGCCGCGACGAGATTCGTCGCACCGACCGACAACCCAAGAAAGCCACGCATGACCGGTATTTCGCGGCACGCCGATGAATCGTTAGCGGCTCAGGACGCGAGGAGGAACCGGAATCAGCGCCCGCGTGCGGCGTACTCGGCGACCAACGCCTCGGCACTGCGCACCGCGGCTCGGCAGGCCCTCGTCGTGAAGGGGTCGTTCAAGGGGTGGTCGGCGCGGCGGCGCCAACGTTGCGTGGCGGCGAACGCCGCGCGCGGACCGTCGTACGGCGCGTCGGGTTGCAATCCGAGCCGGCTGGCGGCGTCGGTGCCCGAACCTCCGATGACGCGACGCAGGGAGGCCATCTCGTCGGAGTTCAACGTGGTTGGCCGCGAATGCAACTGGCTCAGCAGGCGCAGTTCCTCGAACGCGTGCGTGTCCGCGAGCAGCGGATCGATGTCGGCGAGGATGTGCGGCGTGGCGTAGATCGGGTTGGCCTGCACGAACTGCCGCAACGCCAGCAGCGCAGTGTGCGCCTTGAGGAGGTCGGACCGCTGCGCGAACTGCTGATCGATGACGTCATGCAGGGCGATCAATCCGCTGCGTTCCAGCAGTTCGTCGGCCAGGGCCACCGAGTCACTGATCCCCGCGCGCAGCACCGCGATCGAGATCCTCACTCCGAACATGCCGAACCGGTCGAGCAGTGCTGCGCGGGTGGCGGAGTCCACGGGCAACGCGCTGTCCTCGCGGACGAACCTGTCGACGGAAAGCATCGCCTTGGTGAGTTCCGCGGCATCCGTGGCGGCGAGCTTCTCGAGCGCGACGAACTCGCTCTGCCTCAAGGTCCTGGCCGTGAGCGCCAACAGCCCCGACACCGGCACCACCGCCTGGCAGATGCCGGTCCTGTCCATCTCGGAGGTGAAGCGGCTCGCAACGTCCTTGGCGGACATCATCGCGTCGATCCGTCCAGCGCCGATCTCGTCGGCCCGGGAGGCGACGCCGATGACGCCGAGCGCGCCCGCCGATCCGCCGACGAGTTCGCCGATCTGCTTGAGCAGGGCGACGTCCGCCGCGTTGAGGGTGCGCAGCAGGAACACCACGGCATCCACCCGGGGCACCCCGTCCTCCGGCACGAGCAGACGCAGCGTCCGCTCCGAGACGTCGCGGTTCAGCGACGACGTACCCGGGGTGTCGATGATCGTCATGCCGATGAGTTCGGCCGCGGGCCACTCCACGTCGAGGTCGACGACGTCGACGGGGTCCAGGCTGGCGAAGTCGAACGTCAGGCCTCGCTCACTCGACGATCCAGTCGTTCCCCGCGTGATGGGCACGTTTGAGCGTCGTCCACCCCGGTGGTTGGCGGTCACCTTGGGCGTGGGCCCATTGCGGAACCACGTCACGATGCGGGTGGCCTCGGTGGCGTCGGTGGGCGCAATGTCCTCGCCGACAAGCGCATTCACCAGAGTCGACTTACCTGCCTTCAACGTCCCCGCGAGTGCGATGCGGATCGGCTGGTTGAGTCGGCGGCCTATCCACTCCAGTTCGTTGTGCACGTCGGGCCGATTGTCGTATGTTCGATCGGCCCAATAGGCCTGGATCGTGCCGCCAAGGATTGCGCGCACGTTATCGCTCGTGCTCATCGCTACCTCGGACGTCCTCCCACTGGCTGATTCACGTGCACGGGATCATGCGCCGGCGCTGCGATGACCCGAGCACCCAGCTTAGGCACCCCGACTCGGGGAATCCTGCGGGGCGGGACATGCAACCAATGACTTATCCGGGAGTGCCGACGGACGGGGCGGGCACCAGTTTGATCGCGTTGTCCACCACCTGCCGCAGGATGTTGAGCTGACGCTCGAGCTCCTGGACGCGGGACTTGCGCTCGTTCTCCTCCAGCTGCGCCGCCATCAAAGTCGCCTGCAGGGATTCGTTGAGCGAGCGTGTCGTCTGGTTGGCGATGCCACGATAGTGGTCGCGCAACTGACGCTGGATGGCCCGCAGCCGGTCGCGGGACTCCTTGTTCACGACGAACGACACGTCGTCGACGAACCGCCGCATGTTCACCTTCGCCTCGTTGCGCACCCGGAGCATGCGGTTCTCCATGTCCTCCTTGTAGGCCTTGCGCCCGAGCACCAGGCCTGCGCCGAGCGACAGTGGGTTGAACATGCCGAGACCCGCGAAGGACGTGAGCATGCCGAACATCAGCACACCGCCGTAGGAGCCCCGCATTCCGGTGATCACCTTGTGGCCGGACTTGATCGGCTTGGCCTCGAGCCTTGCCAACGACTTGAGTTCGCCGAACCCGGCACCCATCTCGCGGGCACTGACTTCCGGCATCTGCACGGCCTCGAGGCCCGCCTCGGTGAAGGTGTTCGCGACCTCGGCCGCCAATACCTCGGCGCGTTGGTAGGCCCACACGAAGTTGTCACCGACTGCGGTGGCCACGGTGTCCTCGAGCTCGGCACCGATCTCCGCCCAGTGTTGGGTGGGATCGCAGTTGTCGATGACCTGCTCGGTGTGTTGTGTGATGTGCCGGAACCGGTTTCGCAGATCGTGGTCGACGTCGGCGGTGAGATCGGCGATGCCGTCGTTGAGCACCTGCTGCCACAGCGCCGTCTGTTGTAGTGCGTCCTGGGCTTCCTGTTTACGCCGCTCCAGGTCCGCGGTCAGCCGCTCCCGTGCGCCGAGGTCATTGAGCGCGGACAGTTCGGACTCCACCATCAAACTGAGATGCTCTGCAACAGAACGAATTTCGGCGACCACCTGGTCTCGGACGCGATCGTTCTCCCTTGACAGCACCCTTTCGCTGAGGAACTTGACGATCGCCGGGAAGTTGGACTCCTCGTTGAGTTCCTTGTCGTTGAGCGAGATGGCGTGACTGCGCAGCACTGAGGAGACTGGGGTCACCGGGGCAGTTATGCCGGCGCGCTTGAGGTGGGCGGCGTTGGCCGCGACGATCTCACGCCAATGCGGGTACAGATCGGTCTTGGTGGCGACGATCGTTGCGACGGGACAGATTTCGAGCGCCTGACTGATGAATTTCAACTCGGGCTCGGTGAACTCCTGGCTGGTATCGCTGACCATCAGCATGGCGTCGGCTTCGGGTAGCAGGCCCAACGTCGCCGACAGGTGCGGCTGCCCGAGTCCTCCGACGCCTGGGGTGTCGATGAACGCGAGCCCACCCGCGAGCATGGGACTCGGGACGGCGACCTCGACGCGAAGCACCTCTCGGCCGCCGGCCTGCGGTGCGCGCCGGAGGTCGTTCTTCAGCTCGGCCATGGGAATGTCGACACGTTCGGGGACCTCGCCTTCCGGACCGTTCGGCCCTAGCACGACCAGCCGCGCCGACGCCGGGTCACCGTGGGAGACGAACGTCGCCAGCACCGTGCTCTCGTCATCGCCGACGCGCGCGACCGGCATGTTCAGCAGTGAGTTGATCAGCTGGCTCTTACCCTGCTTGAGCTGTCCGGCGATGACGACGCGGATCTGCGGATCGTTGATGCGTTCCTTGGCCGCCATCAGCCGGTCCGCCAGATCACCACGGTCGTGCAGCCCGGCGATCCTGCTGGTGTGGTCGATCAGCTCGACGATCACCTTGACCTTGCGGGGGTCGTTGGACGGCTGCGTCACGGCTGCGCTCCTCGGGTGGATGGGCTTCACGTTAGGCGCACGAACGTGGCGGGGACCACCTCGATGAAAGGAAGTCCCCGCCAGTCGCGCTGGTCACCGGCGGATCAGAACAGACCGGCGTCGACCTCGGTGTGCACGTCGATGTCCTGGTGGACGGAGTTGTCCTCGTGCAACGAGTTGTCCTGGACGGAGTTGTCCGTGTGCACCGAGTCGTCGGTGTCGCTGGCATCCACACCGCTGACGTCGTGACCCGCGTTGACGTCGGTCTGGTCGCCGCCCACGCTGGTGTTGCCCGAGTCGGTGTTGGCGTGAGAGTCGGTGAGGATGATCGAGCCGCCCCCGCCGCCACCACCGGCGTTGGCGTCGTTGCCGCCATTGCCGATGCCCAGCAGTCCGCCGCCACCGTTGGCGCTGGCGTTGCCGCCGTGCCCGCCGCTCATGTCGACGTCCTTGATCACGGGGCCGTCATTGCCCGAGATGACGTCGCCGCCCGCGCTTTGCGAGTTGTCGGCCGACTCGTTGCCGTCGCCGAAGACGACGGGCGAGTGGCTACCGGTCTCGATGTCACCGTTGTTGACGGTGTTGCCGTGGCCGACTACCGACCCGTCGCCATTGGCGACGTCGTTGTCGTTTCCGAGCACGGCGCCGTCGCCGGTGACGATGTCGCCGTCGCTGTCATCTCCGGTGATGACGCCCCCGTTGGTGGCGGTGTTCGTCTCCTTGTGTCCGAAGGTGATGTCACCGAAGCCCAGGTTGAAGCCGCCCACCTGAGAGTTGGCTCCCGAATGCTGATCGGGGCTCATGAAGTCGTTGTTGCTGGCGACCTCGGTGGCGTTGTGGCTCGCGAGGTCCGCATGGGTCTGCGGCGCGAAGGTCGGCTGCGACGTGTAGGACGGCGAGAACGGTGACGCGATGTTGTGGTGGTCGGCCACTGCACGCTGCAGTCCGACGATGGGGTCGCCCCCACCGAGCGCCACGCCGGCCGGTGCGGCGGTGGCCGCGACCGCCTGCAGTTGCGCGGCGGTGACGTTGGCGGGCACGCCTGCGTCCCGCAGGGTCTGTTCCGGGTTCGCAATGAAGTGCGCGGCCCGGTCGGGGCTGCGGAAGAGATCCATGATGAAGTCGATCAGAGTGGTCATTGCAGTTCCTTTCAGAGGTGTTGCTCGGTGTGTTCGTGGTCTGTCGCCGGGTCGTCCGGCGAACTGAAGACCACGGTATGGAGCGTGGGTTGCGCTCGAAACGGGGTCTGTTCCCGTCGATCAGAAGGCTATATGGGGGCCGACAGGGGGCTTTGATGTTAGGGGATTAGGGGGAGTCCTGGGGATGCTCGGGAAACCCTCTCGACCTGCCCAAGACGACGACGGCGCGGCCACAGTGGGCCGCGCCGTCGTCGTTTTGGTACCGAACGCCTACAGCAGGTCGTCGAATCCTGGGTCGTCGGGGGTGGGGTGATGGTCGTCGACCACATGCTGCACCCACTCCGGCTCCAGTGCCGCGTCAACGATCGGGAAGTCGTCGATGACGGGTGCGTCGAGCTGCAGCGCCGCATCGTCCGCGCCGGCGACGATCGGCACGTCCACGACTGGGGCCGCGGCCTCGAGCAGCGCGTGATCGGATGTCCCGATCAGGTCGGTAATCACTCCGTGCGGGTCGTCGATCACCTGCTTTGGCAGGTGGTCGTCGAACGCGTCGAACGCCGCGGTGGCCGCTCCGCTGGTCCACACGTTGGACGCGGCGTCCGCGCCGAACGGGTCGACACCCGTCGTCGGCATGGCCGACGACAGCGATTCCGCGACGACCGGGATGAGGTGATTGACGTCTGCACTGGTCACATCCGTCAGGTTGGCGTCCGCGATGGCCCGGGCCGGGTCGGCGGCATACTGGGCAGCGGCCTCCGGATCGCGCACCAGCGACATCACGAAGTCGAGGAGCGAATTGGTCACGACGCACCTCCTTTCGATGTCTTCCCGTCAGCGATTCGTCACCGACGATGCTATCGACCAACCCGGTCGCCGTGATCGGTGCGAAACCCAGGCGTTCCCGCGCCCGGTTAGGGGACCGGCCGTTAGGGGTTCGACGACACTAGGGGGATCGACGTCGCCGGCCGGCCTCCGGCCGCTATGGTGAGGACTGGTTCCGAAGCGACACCGTTTTCGATGGCGGCCCGTTTCCGGCGCCCGTTTTCATGCGACACAGTTCCGACACAGGGGTATGACATGAGCGACGCGCTGGGCTTGTCGATCGGGACGACCAATCTGGTCGCGATCCGCGACGGTAGGGCCCCGGTGACTCGCCGGTCGATCGTGACGTTCTTCGACGACCGCGCGCCCGAGGTCGGTGCAGCGGGTGAGTACGCGAACCCGAACCGGCCAGGGCTCGTACTGACGTCGTTCGTCGAACGCGTCGGCGACCCGGTCGCCGTAATCGCTCCCGATGGGTCGTCGCATCGGGCCGAGTACGTCCTCGTCGACGCCCTCGACGCGTTGGCGCGGACGGTCGGGGGCGGGGCACCGATCACGATCGCCGTGCCTGCGTACTGGGGTCCGGCGGTCGTGGGTGCGCTCAGGGCGGCACTGCGTGCCAAACCGACCCTGGCCCCCAATGGCGTTGTCCCATCGATCATCCCGGACTCGGAGGCGGCGCTGACGGGGTTGCGCACGGCACCCGGACTGCCAGCGAGCGGAGTCGTCGTGTTGTGCGACTTCGGTGGAGCCGGAACCAGCATCACGCTCGCCGATGCGAACGCGGGCCTGACCACCATCGGCGATACGGTGCGATACCAAGAGTTCTCGGGCGAGCTCATCGACCAAGCGCTGCTCAACCATGTCGTCGCCGGTATCGCCGAGGCCAACGACGCCGACCCTGGCAGCACAGCCGCCGTCGGGTCGCTCGCGCGGTTGCGCGGCCAATGCCGACAGGCCAAGGAACGGCTGTCCGCCGACACCGCGACGGCCGTGCCCGCCGAATTGCCCGGCTACGCCTCGGATTTCCGGGTGACGCGCGCCGAACTCGAGCGATTGATCGAGCAGCCGCTCGGCGGCCTGATCAACGCCGTCGAAGACACGTTGCAGCGCAACCGAATTCCTCTGTCGAGTGTGTCCGCGGTGGCGACGGTGGGCGGCGGCGCCGCCATTCCGCTCGTCACGCAACGACTCTCGGAACGGCTCCGCGCACCCGTGGTGACCACGCCCGCACCACTACTCGCCACTGCCGCAGGCGCATTCGTCGTCGCCGATCGTGGACTTGCCCCAGACACCCCGACGGGCATGGGACCGGTCGCGGACGCGCCGACCGGGCTGGCGGCGACCATGGGGTGGGCCGCCGACTCCCCGCCCACCGAGCGGGCCCCTGCGGAGGGTACGCCCACGGGCACCGCGGGCGCGCTGGCCTGGTCGCAGGACGACACCCGGGGCGCCGAGCCGGTCCCGTACGCCGGAGCGGACTACGAGTCGGAGTACACCGGACCGACCGCCGCCCGCCCTCCCGTGGTGTACGCCCACGAGGAGGAAGACGACCTTCCCGACTCCGAGCCGCTGGCCTGGTACAAGCGGCCGCCGATTCTCTTCGGGGCGGCTGCCGCCGCGCTACTGCTCGCCGCGGGCGGCCTGGCCATCACCCTGACCAGTTCGTCTGAGCCGTCCGGTCCGGTCACCGAGACGGCGACCAGCTACACGACCGATTCGAACGGCAACACCGTCCCGGTGCTGCCCCCCAATTCGGAGTCGCAGACGGTGACGATCACCAAGCCGAACGGTGAGGTGACGACCTCGGTCGCGCCACCGGTGACCACCACCGCCACGACCTCCCCCACGACGACCACCACGTCGCCAACAACTACGACCACCACCACGACGACGACCACCACCACCACCACGACCACGACCACGACCACCACGACAACCCCCACGACCACGACGCAGCCGACGACGACCACGACCGCGACCACCACGACCACACCACCGACCACGACCACCACGCCGGCGGTCCCCAACGCCGCGGCGTCGCCTGCCTCCGTCGCGCCGTCGACGGTGAGCCCCGCAGCGGCTAGCCCCGTAGCGGTGCCCGAAACGACGATCCCCGTTTTGGTTCCCCGAGCACCGTGACCGGATGCGGCGCTATCGCAGCGCTGACCGCGGCACCGACGGAACCCACCAAGGTGCTGGTATCCGGCGGCATCGGCACCGGGAAGACCTCGGCTCTGGCGACGGTGCGATCCGCGTTGCGCGATGCGGGCGTGCCCGTATTCAGCAGACCGCCGCGCCCCGGGGAGGCAACCGATGCGGCCGTCGTGGTCGACGATGCTCACCTGCTCGATGACGACGAGTTGCACCGATTGACCGAGTTGGTCGGAGAGCCGCGCAGCACCGTCGTCATCGCCTGTCAGCCCTTGGCACACCACGCCACGCTGACGGAGCTCACCACGGCCATCGCGCGGGAGAACCCTGCGGTGTTGCTGGGCCCGTTACCCGGAAAGGATCTGCTCCGCGCCGCCTCGGAGGTCCTCGGCGCGGTGCCGCCTGCGGAGTTGGGGCGGGCGTTGATGGCGTCGACCTCGGGTCTGCCGTTCCTGCTCTACCCCGCGATCGAGGCGGCCCGGTTGGCGGAAGGCGATGCGCCCGTGGCGGCGGTCCATGCGGCACGGGTCGCGTTGGTCGAGCGGTTGGTGCGCGTCGCGGAACCCGTGCTGGACACATTGCTGCTGTGTTCGCTCAGCCCGGAGCTCGGCCCGGACGACGTCGCAGCTGCGTTGCGGGTCGACAGCGGCGTTGCCGGGGCGCTGGTGGACCAGGCCAGGGCAACCGGCCTACTCTCCCCGTCGCACAACCAGACGTTCCTGCGTTCCCTGCACCGCAGCCTGGCGCAGCTCGTCGGCACCGCCCGACATCACGATGTGGAAGCGTCCCTGCTGCACTCGCAGCAGGAAATGTCCACGCTGTCAACCGATCTCGCACTACGGCTGGCCGAACACGGCTTGCGGGACAGCGGGCTGGCCGACGAGCTGGCGACCCGAGCGGCGCTCGGTCGAGGTGATCCCGGCCAGACCGCCCGGCTCTACCGCGCCGCTGCCGAAGCCGGTGCGACGACGCTCACGGCCCGGTTGGCCGATGCCCTGGCGATGATCGGTGACTGCGCGACCGCGGGGCGCCTCGCCGACGACCTGCTGAGCTCCGAGGATCCCGCCGAACGCGCGACGGCGGTACGGATCGCGGCCAGCATCGCCATGCATGACGGCGGCGCGACGCAGGCCGCCGACCTGTTCCGCTGGCTCGGGCCCCCGTCCGACGCGCACGTCGCGGCCGCGAGCGCCGTCGTGTCCGTGGCGACGGGCGATCCGTCGTCGGCCCGGGCGGCGCTCGAACTCGACGCGGCGGGACCGCCCACCTCGACGGCGCGCGCCGCGCGCAGCCTCGCCGAGGGGATGTTGCTCACCCTCGACCGGCCGTACTCGGCGGCCATGGCCCGACTGTCCCAGTCGATCACCGATCAGCGTCCGCCGGGCGTCGCACCCGACTCGGCGGCGGCGCTCGTCACACTCGTCGCGCTCCACGGCGGCGATCCAGCGCGGGCCCGCAGCGTCATCGCTCGCGCGGTGCGCACGGCAGGCGACGACGAGGGTTTCGTCGACGCACCGGCACCGATTGCTGCTGGGCTGGGTGCGCATGCTGGAAGGCCAACTCGCCGCCGCCTCCGCGGACGTGGCGACCACGTTGGGCGCCGACCTCCACCGGCGCGACGCGCTCTGGGCGGCGGCGCTACAGACCGCGATCGCCCGGCGCAGCGGCGACAGCGGGGCGGTGCAGAAACACTGGTACACGGCGATGGAGGTGCTGTCCGAGCACTCCGTCGACTTGATGTCCCTGCTACCCCTCGGCGAACTATGGGTGGCGGCGGCGCGGGTGCATCAGGTGGACCGGCTGCGCCATCCGCTCGCCGACGCCTTCGGTCTTCTCGAGTCGCTGAGCAATCCGCTGTTGTGGTCGGTGCCGTTGCACTGGGCGGGCGTGCACGCCGGGATCCTGGCAGGAGATCCCGCGGCGGTGGCGCCGCACGGCCAGGCGCTCACCGCAGCCGCGGCCCACAGCCCGTTCGCCAAGGCACTCGCCGGCGCGGGCCGCACGTGGCTGCGGGTGCTGGCCAACCACGTCGACGTCGACGAGGTCACTTTGGCGGCGCGGGCGTTGGCGCAGTACGGACTCACCTGGGACGCGACCCGATTGGCCAGCCAGGCCGCGCTGCAGACACCCGACGGCCGCGTCTCGGGCGCGATGCTGCAGGTGGCCCGCGACCTGAAACTGAACGTGTCGACCGACGACGACCCGTTGGCCATGCCGACGTCGACCTCGACCGCTCCCCATGCCCGCATCGCCCAGCCGCCGTTCTCACGGCTGTCGGATCGCGAGCGGGAGGTCGCCGAACTGCTGCTGCAGGGCATGCAGTATCGCGACATCGGCAGTCAGTTGTTGATCTCGGCGAAGACCGTCGAACATCACGTGGCGCGGATCCGCCGCCGGCTGGGCGCGGAGTCGCGGTCGGAGATGCTGTCGATGCTGCGGGCGATCCTCGTCTGAACCCTTCGCGCCCATGCGCTCGATCCCCGCGCCAGTGACAACCACCACAGCGACCCCGAGCGCGAAGACCACGACCACGCCGACGACCACCCCGACGCCGGCATCGAACACCACCACGTCAACCGTGGCTACCTCGACGTCTGGGCCGCGAATGGCGATCAGGCACCCGATCAATCATCTGCACCCCACCGAGTGCCGAGCCATATCGAGTTAGGTAAGCCTTCGTAGCGACGTTCTACGCGTTGATGCAACTATGAGCAGGCATCTAGCTTAAGTTACCGGTGAGTAACCCGCCTAAGTTACTCTCGAGTAACTGGATCTCGGGAGGCACGCGGTGGACGAGCACACCCTCGTTTTGATCACCATGATCATCGGCGTGGTGGGGACGGTCGTCGTACTGGCTCTGGCCGCCAAGCGGGTGCTGTTCCTGACCAACCTCATCCGGTCCGGCCAGAAGACCATCGACGAGGACGCCCGCAAAGACGACATCGCCACGCGCATCACCACACAGTTCAAAGAGGTCTTCGCGCAAACACGACTGCTGCGCTGGTCGATCCCCGGCATCGCCCACTTCTTCACCATGTGGGGCTTCTTCATCCTGGGCAGCGTCTACGTCGAGGCCTTCGGCGTGCTGTTCTACCCGAAGTTCGCCATTCCGTTCGTCGGCCACTGGGACGCACTCGGGTTCCTTCAGGACTTCTTCGCACTCGCGGTGCTGCTCGGCATCGCCACGTTCGCCGTCATCCGACTGCGTTCCGAACCCAAGGAGTACGGGCGCGACTCCCGCTTCTACGGCTCGCACACCGGCGGTGCCTGGCTGATCCTCTTCATGATCTTCAACGTCATCTGGACGTACGCCCTGTTCCGCGGCGCGTCAGCGGCGACGCAGAACCTGCCCTACGGCTGGGGCGCCTTCTTCTCCCACGGCATGGGGGCGGTGCTCTCCCCGCTCGGCGAAACGCCCAACCTCATCATCGAGCGCGTAGCGCTGCTGCTCCACATCGGCGTCATGCTCGTCTTCCTCTTGATCGTGCTGCACTCCAAGCACCTGCACATCGGGCTGGCGCCGGTCAACGTCACCTTCAAGCGGCTGCCCGACGGGCTGGGCCCCTTGCTGCCGATGGAGTACAACGGCGAATACATCGACTTCGAGGATCCCGACGAGGACGCGGTGTTCGGCCGCGGCAAGATCGAGGACTTCACCTGGAAGGGCTATCTCGACTTCACCACGTGTACCGAGTGTGGGCGCTGCCAGTCGCAGTGCCCGGCGTGGAATACCGGAAAGCCGTTGTCCCCCAAGCTCGTCATCATGAATCTGCGTGACCACCTGTTCGCCAAGGCGCCATACATCCTGGGGGACAAGGAGACGCCGCTGGAGAACACTCCCGAGGGCGGCGTCGGCGAGGAACTGCGCGGCGAGAAGCACGCGGAGCACCACGCAGTCCCGGAGTCCGGCTTCGAACGGATCCTGGGGTCCGGCCCCGAGCAGGCCACCCGCCCGCTCGTCGGCACGCTGGAAGAGGGCGGCGTCATCGATCCCGACGTGTTGTGGTCCTGCACCACGTGTGGCGCTTGCGTCGAGCAGTGCCCCGTGGACATCGAGCACATCGACCACATCGTCGACATGCGGCGCTACCAGGTGATGGTCGCCTCGGAGTTCCCCGGTGAGCTCGGCGTGCTGTTCAAGAACCTGGAGCAGAAGGGCAACCCCTGGGGCCAGTCCGCCAAGGAGCGCACCACCTGGATCGACGAGGTCGAGTTCGACGTGCCCGTCTACGGCGAGGACGTCGAGTCCTTCGACGGCTTCGAGTACCTGTTCTGGGTCGGCTGCGCAGGCGCGTTCGAGGACCGCGCGAAGAAGACCACCAAGGCCGTCGCCGAGCTGCTCGCCACCGCGGGCGTCAAGTTCCTGGTGCTCGGCACCGGAGAGACCTGCACGGGCGACTCGGCCCGCCGAGCCGGCAACGAGTTCCTGTTCCAGCAGCTGGCGCAGCAGAACAAGGAGACCATCGACGGCGTATTCGAGGGCGTGGAGACCGTCGACCGCAAGATCGTCGTCACCTGCCCGCACTGCTTCAACACGCTGGGCCGCGAGTACACGCAGCTGGGCACCAACTACACGGTGCTGCACCACACGCAGCTGCTGAACCGCCTGGTCCGCGACAAGAAGCTGGTGCCGGTGAGCCCGGTCAGCCAGGACATCACCTACCACGACCCCTGCTACCTGGGCAGGCACAACAAGGAGTACGCGGCGCCGCGCGAGTTGATCGGCGCTTCGGGTGCCACGCTCACCGAGATGCCCCGGCACGCCGACCGCGGCCTGTGCTGCGGCGCAGGCGGTGCCCGGATGTGGATGGAAGAGCACATCGGCAAGCGCGTCAACCACGAACGCGTGGAGGAGGCCCTCGACACCGGGGCGTCCAAGATCGCCGTGGCCTGCCCGTTCTGCCGAGTCATGATGACTGACGGCGTCGACGACCGCGCCGAGGCGATGGGCAAGGAAAAGGCCGAGGTGCTCGACGTGGCCCAGCTGCTGCTGGGGTCACTCGACAAGTCCACCGTGACGTTGCCTGCCAAGGGCACTGCCGCCGAAGCCGCCGCGGCCCGCGCTGCCGCCGCGCCCGCGAAGGTCGAGAAGGAAGCACCCGCCGAGGCGGAGGCCGACGAAGCCGAGCCGCAGCGAGACGACACCCCCGCCGCCAAGACCGAGACCGTTGCAGCGCCGGTGAAGGGCCTTGGCATTCAAGCCAAGCGCCCGCCGAAGAAGGGTGCCGCCGCGTCGGCCGCACCAGCGGCCCCTGCTGCTTCGGAGGCGCCCGCCGCCGAGGCTCCCGAGGTCCCCGTCAAAGGGCTGGGCATTCAAGCCAAGCGGCCACCCAAAAAGGGTGCCGCCGCATCGGCCGCACCAGCGGCCCCCAGCGCCGAGGCGGCGCCGTCGGGAGCTCCCGCCGAGACCCCCAAGGTCGAGGTCAAGGGGCTCGGAATTCAGGCCAAGCGCCCGCCGAAGAAGGGTGCCCAGGCGTCTGCCGCGCCCGCTGCCCCCGCTGCTCCCGCGGCGGAAGCTCCTGCGGCTCCGGCAGAATCGGAGGCCCCGGCCGCCGAGGCTCCTTCGGAGGCACCGAGGGTCGAGGTCAAGGGCCTGGCGATTCAAGCCAAGCGTCCGCCGAAGAAGGGCGCCCAGGCGTCCGCACCCGCTGCGGCCCCAGCCGCCTCAGCAGCACCCGAGCCGGTGCCCGAGCCCGAACCCGCTGCGGCACAACCGGAACCGGAGCAGGCCAGCCCGAACGGTCAATCCGCCGAGCCGGATGAGCCCGCCGCACCGTCGGTGGAGGTCAAGGGGCTCGGCATCGCGCCGGGAGTGCGCCGCCCGCCGAAGCGCTAAATCAGTGGACAAGCAATGGGACGATGAGTGACGTGAGTCCGCCCCAGCTGCCAGCCGGAAGTACCTGGCATACGAGTCACCAGCCCCGCCAGCGCACGTTCACGCAGTCGACCAAGCTGCAGGACGTCCTGTACGAAATCCGCGGTCCGGTACACGATCACGCGGCCAGGCTCGAGGCCGAGGGTCACCGCATCCTCAAGCTGAACATCGGCAACCCTGCATCGTTCGGCTTCGAGGCGCCCGACGTCATCATGCGAGACATGATCCAGGCGCTGCCGTACGCGCAGGGGTACTCGGACTCGAAGGGCATCCAGGCCGCCCGCCGTGCCGTATTCACCCGCTACGAACTCGTCGACGGTTTCCCGCGTTTCGACGTCGACGACGTGTACCTGGGCAACGGTGTCTCCGAGCTCATCACGATGACGCTGCAAGCGCTGCTCGACAACGGCGATCAGGTCCTCATACCCGCTCCGGACTACCCCCTGTGGACGGCGTCGACGGCACTGGCCGGCGGCACCCCCGTGCACTACCTGTGCGACGAGACGCAGGGCTGGCAACCCGACATCGCCGACCTCGAGTCGAAGATCACCGAACGCACCAAGGCGCTGGTCGTCATCAACCCGAACAACCCGACCGGCGCGGTGTATGGCCGCGACGTCCTCGAGCAGATGGTCGAGCTTGCACGCAAGCACCAGCTGCTGCTGCTCGCCGACGAGATCTACGACAAGATCCTGTACGACGACGCCACGCACATCAGCCTGGCGTCCGTCGCCCCGGACCTGCTGACGCTCACGTTCAACGGGCTGTCAAAGGCGTACCGGGTGGCGGGCTACCGCTCGGGCTGGCTGGTCATCACGGGCCCGAAGGAACACGCGAGCAGCTTCCTCGAGGGCATCAACCTGCTCGCGAACATGCGGCTGTGCCCGAATGTGCCTGCGCAACATGCCATTCAGGTGGCGCTCGGCGGGCATCAGAGCATCGAGGATCTGGTGCTGCCAGGCGGACGCCTGCTCGAGCAGCGCGACGTCGCCTGGACCAAGCTCAACGAGATTCCCGGGGTGTCGTGCGTCAAGCCCGAGGGCGCGCTGTATGCGTTCCCGCGCCTCGATCCTGAAGTCCACGACATCCAGGACGACGAGCAGCTGGTGCTCGATCTGCTGTTGACCGAGAAGATCCTGATCACGCAGGGCACCGGGTTCAATTGGCCCGCACCGGATCACCTCCGCATCGTGACGCTGCCGTGGGCACGCGACCTGTCCAACGCCATCGAGCGGCTCGGCAACTTCCTAGCCAGCTACCGCCAGTAGTCGCGCGCTCGATCACTATGGGGCTGGCGGCAATTGCCTCACGGAAGTCTTGTTCGGTTGGCCGGCCACATCATCGTTTTGGCGTCTTCGCGGCGTCACCCGACGCTACGAGTCGCTTGATCTCCGCCACCAACCGGTAGCCGCGAATGATCAAGAACAGCGTCAAGACGACGAGAATGACCAAGAACACCCACAGCGCCGACTCCAGGCTTGACGCCAAGTCGCCTTGAAGGTGGGTCGTCAGCTGCAAGGCACGGATGAGGAGAAACACTCCGAAGCCGAGTACCACGACAGTCGTCAGGCCCGTGGTGAATTCACCGAGGCCGTCTGCCTTGGCGCGGATGCCGGCACGTTCCTTCTTTGCGTCCGGACCATCTATCGGTTGCCAGTACTTGGCCTCCGACCGCAGCGCGACGAGGTCGCGCATCCACGCGCCAAGACTGACCCAGAAGAAGCTTGCCAGCAGACCAACCAGCGTCAGCATCAGTCCGATCGTCGTCGTTTCGTCCAGCACGGCGTCCCTGCCTAGTCGCCAGTCAGCCCAAGTGTTTTCGCGAGTGCGACGACGGTTGCGGACGCGACGGCCACGAAGTTGAGGTCTCCAATCGAGCTCTGCCGTTTCGGCGGATTGATCAACTCGTCATCGCGGAATGCCTGCTCGAATGCTGCCTCGAGCTCGCGGGTCGCCAGCTTGGTGAGGTGTAGCTGCAGTTCGGCCTCGCCCCGGTCATTGCCTACATTTTCGCGAGCCTTGTCGAGCTTCGCCGCAATCTGCTTGATCAGATCCTTGAGGGCCCGCTCACGCCACGTGGAGAGCTGGCGATCAGCCAACACACGCGCAACGTAAATGGCCTGACCGTGACTGAGACCAAGATCGTTGTAAAGTCGCGTCGCCGTAGGAACCTCGGTCGGCAAGACTTGACCAAAGATTGCCGCAATCCGGTCGATCTGCATCTCGGACAAGCTGCGATGCCTCGTTCGCCCCAACAGCCAATCGACGTGTTCACTAACGGCTAGCTGAGCAAAGGCTGCGATCACGTCGGCGGCCGTATCGGGATTACCGTTCATCCCAATGAGTCGCTTCGCGACGGCGCGCGCGTCGTCGTCGCCAATCGACACCTCGATCCCCACGCGACGAAACTACCGCTCCGCTGCCCTGCGCGGTGCGATTTCGCATCGCAGCGCCGCCCAGCCACGCTCCGCTGAGACGGGTTGGCCACCCAGTACGCGAAAACCGATCCACTGCTGATGTTTTCGAGTTGCTTGAGGTTGGCGCCTGAACCCAACAGTCGGGCCGTTGTCTGACCCTAGAACGGCGAACGGCTCAACCAGCCATCCCATACCCCGGCGTCGCCGAACACCTCCAACCCAGCGTCGGCCGAGTCCTTGCGCCGCGTGATCGCCAGCAGCAGGTTCGTCGCACTACCGCGGACCGCGGCGTCACCCTTCGCGTGGTCGTGCGACCAGTTCAACCCATCCTCATCGTTGGTGATCGTCCACTCTCCCGTTGGACCGAGCCCATCGTCGGTCGCATGCAGGTGCATTGTCAGACCGCGGGCCAGCGGAGGCGAATGTCGGTCGGCTCCCGCCCTGATCAACTCGATCCACTCACTGATGCCATCGGCAGCCAGCTCGGACGGCAGCTCGAATTCACCGCCCAGAGCCAACTCGGCGTCGGCCCGGTGCACCGTGGTTTCGTGAACGCGCCGGCGAATCCACCACCCCGCCGGCTTGGGTCCGGTGAACGTCCATACTCGCGCGTCCGAACCGACGTGGTCGACGGCGTCGATCACGGCCTGCGCGCCGTCGTTGAGCCACTTGATCGCGGCTTCGAGATCGTCCGGCGGCTTGCCGTTCCGCACCTGTCGAGGATCCAGCCCCTCGGACAGTCGTTCGGCGATGATCTGCGCACACCACCGATCGCCTCGGCCGAGGTGTTTGAAAAGTTGGTTCAGCGTCCAGCCGGGACACGTCGCTACCGGTGTCTGAGGGTCGGCACCGCGGTAGACGTCACCGAAGGCCTTGGTCTCCCCGATGAGGGCTGCTCGGAAGTCCACGCCTACGAACGTACCGCGGCCCGTGCCTGCCCGAGCCGGATCGGCAGCGTCGACCATCCTCGCAGCACACGCGTCTCGCGGCGGCTGCCGGCGCCTGCCAGCCGTGCGTCGGGGTAGCGCTCGAAGAACGTGCGCAACCCCACCTCTCCCTCGGCGCGGGCCAGGGCAGCACCCAGGCAGAAATGCCTGCCGCCGGAGAACGACAGGTGCTTGCCCGAGTTGTCCCGGGTGATGTCGAAGCGATGCGGATCAGCGAACACCTCAGGATCGCGGTTGGCCCCGGCAAGGTAGAGGATGACGAGATCACCGGCCCGTACCTTGCGGCCTGCGACCTCCGTGTCGACGCATGCAAGCCGCGCGCTCAGCTGCACCGGCGACTCCAGTCGGAGGATCTCCTCGACGGCACCCGGCCACCGGTCCGGCTGCTCCAACAGCATGGCGAGTTGGTCGGGATGTTCGAGCAGAACTCGGATTCCATTGCCGAGCAAGTTCACCGTGGTCTCGAAGCCCGCTGCGAGCACCAGCCCGGCAGTGGCCCGCAGTTCCGAGTCGGTCAGTCGGGTGCCGCCCTCACTGGTCTCGATGAGTTGGCTCATCAAGTCATCGCCCGGGGTGCTCCGCAGTCGGCGGATGTGGTCGGCCAACCAGGTGTTGAATCCGTCCAGTCCGTTTTCGACCCGTTGGTATTGCGACCACGACAAGCCGATGTCGAGGCTGGGCGCGGCGAGCTCGCCGAACTCCAGGATGCGCGGCCGGTCGCCGTCCGGCACCCCGAGGATGTCGCCGATCACGGTGACGGGCAGCTTCGAGCAGTAGCGGTCGACGACGTCGACGGTGCCGTCGACGGTTCCATCGTCCAATCCGTCGATCAGCGCCGCCGCGGCCTCCTGCACCCGAACCCGAAGCGCCGCAACGGCTCTGGTAGTGAAAACCGATGAAACCGTCTTGCGGTAACGGGTGTGTTCAGGCGGTTCGACGGACAGCAACGACGGCGGCAGGAGTGGATGCAGCCGACCCTTCACGGTGGTGCGTTCCTCGAGCCAACCCAGCGGACCTGGGAGCGTCTTGCCGATGGCGGTGACGGCGAAGTCGTCGGAGCGCAGCAGTTGATGGGCGAGCGCGTGATCGGCGGTCAGCCACGCGGCGCGGCCCCTGACCAGACGTCCCCTTGCCCGGAGTTCGTCGGCGAAATTCCCCGGGTCGGCCCGCACCGACGGATCGGCGATCAGCCGACCCTGCATCTCGCCGCGCTTGGCGCCGTACGATGCCAGCGCGCGGATTACCCCGTGAAGAGCGAACCAGTGTGTGCGCTCGCGCAGCGTCATGGTTCGAGCTTAAGCACCGGTCGCAGATCGTCCAACCGGTCGAACAGTTGCCAAACGTACGCCGAGGTCCCCTCCTCACGGTGGGCGTGCAGGTCGGCCAACGTGGGGTCGTTGCAATATCCGTCAAAGGCCACCCTTGCTCGGCCACTCGACCAGGATCATGACCTGGCGGCCTCGTCGACCGAGCGCCGGGAGTAGGCGAGATATTCAGGGCGTAGACCGTCACGAGCCCACGTTAGGACGCGACGGGCCCCGGGAGCTCCGCTAGCCGACGTCCCAGCGCGAAGACCCGCCAGCCGGCGTGCTGCCACTTGGCGACGTCCAGGCAATTGCGGCCGTCGACAACGACTTTGGCGCGCACGGTCGAGGCCAACTCTTCGGGATCGAGGTCGACGAACTCCTGCCACTCGGTGAGTACCAGGACCGCGTCGGCGCGGTCGCAAGCGTCGGCAACGGACGCAGAGTAGTTCAGCGTCGGGAACACGCGCTGCGAGTTCTCCATCGCCTTGGGATCGTAGACGTTGACCGTCGCGCCATTGAGCTGAAGCAGGCCGGCCACGTTGAGCGCGGGCGAGTCTCGCACGTCGTCCGATTCGGGTTTGAACGCTGCGCCGAGTACGGCCACGTTGGCGCCGAGCAGCGATCCGCCGCACGCCTTGGTGGTCAGTTCCACCATGCGGGTGCGCCTGCGCATGTTGATGCTGTCCACCTCGCGCAGAAACGTCAGCGCGTGGTTCGCGCCGAGTTCGCCGGCCCGTGCCATGAATGCACGGATGTCCTTCGGTAGGCATCCCCCACCGAATCCCAGGCCCGCGTTGAGGAATCGCCGACCGATCCTGGGGTCGTAACCCAGGGCGTCGGCCAGCAGCGTGACGTCGGCGTCGACCGCCTCGCAGACTTCGGAGATGGCGTTGATGAACGAGATCTTGGTGGCCAGAAAGGCATTCGCCGACACCTTCACCAGTTCTGCGGTCTGCAGGTCGGTGACCAGGAACGGCACGTCCTCATCGAGCAGAGGCGCGTAGAGCTCTCGCACGGCCGCTTCCGCACGTGTCGAGTTTCGCTGCACGCCAAGCACGATGCGGTCGGGATGCAGCGTGTCGTGCACTGCGAAGCCCTCACGCAGAAATTCCGGGTTCCACGCCACCTCGACGTCGATGCCCGCAGGAACGAGCTCACGGGCCCGCTCGGCCAGTTCGGCGGCGGTGCCGACGGGGACGGTCGACTTGCCGACGATCACCGCCGAGCGGCGCAGCAACGGCACCAGGGTGTCGATCACCGCATGGACGTGGCGCAGGTCAGCACCGTAATCACCCTTCCTCTGGGGCGTTCCGACGCCGAGGAAGTGCACGTCGGCGAACTCCGCTGCCTCGTCGTACTCGGTGGTGAAGTGCAATCTTCCGGCTTCGATGTTGTCGCGCAGGACCTTTCGCAGCCCCGGCTCGTAGAAGGGGATGTCGCCCGAGGCGAGTTTCGCGATCTTGCCCGGGTCGATGTCGACGCCGACGACCTCGTGCCCAAGTTCAGCCATGCCCGCGGCATGTGTCGCACCGAGGTACCCGGTGCCAAATACGGTGCATCGCATACTGCCTGGATAGGCCCTCGCGATGAGCTAGTTGCTAAGCGACACTGAGCAGCAGACCAACGCTTGGGTAACGACTGGTGGTCAGCCGCAGAAGATCAGGAAACAGTTGTTGCCGCCCTGGCCACCACGGCCGCCACGACCACCCCCTCGTCGCCACCGGAACCGCCCTGGCCACCACGACCTGACTGCTGAGGCCAGGGCACCTGCGACCCCCGTGACCCCGAACCGTTGCCCTGCTGAGGCCAGTCATCGTCATGAGAAGACCCTTGCTGCGGCCACGGGTTCCACGGCGGAGCGGGCTGCGCGGGAACTTGGTAGACCGGCGGGCGCCACACCGGCGGCCCCCAGATGGGCGGGAACAGCACCGGCGGCGGGATCACCGGCGGCGGCGGGGCCGCGGGAGGTGGCGCTGCGGCGGGAGGCGGCGGTGCGGGGGCCTGCGGCGGGGCCGCCTCGACGTACACGGTGCGTGGCGGGGCCTGGGGTTGTTCCTGGACGACGGGCACCGGCGGCTTGATGGTCTCCGCTGGTGGTGGCGGCGGCGCCGGAGCGGGGGCGGGAGCGGGAGGCTTCGCCTCCGGTACCGAGGGCGCCACCGGCGGCACTGCCTCGGGGATGATGGCGCCTCGCCCTGGATCGGGCCGCGAGTCGACGGTCGGCCGGATACTCACGGCGAGCGAAATGACAAGGGCGACAACGCCGATCACAAACATGGCGGTCAGCGCGCTGCCGACGAGCATGAACGGCTTTCGGCCCTCCTCGACCGGTTCGTCGTCGACGTCCGCGAAGGCGTAGTCGTCGTCCATCGGCGGCGCATCCGCATCCACCGCAGGCATCATCGTCGCCGCGCTCACGACCCCCGCGTACTCGTTGCCCGCGGTCGCCCCGTCGGGATCCAGCGAGTAGGCGAGCCCTGCGGTGGTCGCTTCGAACGCGGGCGAGTTGGCGGCCGCCAGCGCGGCGCCGCGCGCCAATGCCAGTGCGGACTCCTCGGGTGCGCGGACGGGCAGCGAAACGAGGCCTTCCAGGTGTTCCTTGACGGACGCAATCTCGACACCGGAGCCAACGACGAACAGGCCCTGAGGCGGTGAATCCTGCGCCTCGATTGCCGACGCCATGTCGGCCAGCACGGCCATGGCATCCGTGCTGTGAAGGTTGCTGGTCAGGACCTTGACGATCGACCCGTCGTCGCTCCGGACGACCGACAAGGTCGCACTGTCCCTGTCGATGAACAGGAGCGCCGTGCTGTCGTATCCGACGGCCTTACCCGCCGCTTGGGCGAGGGCGCCTGCGGCGTGCAATTCGGAGACCAGGATCACGTCGCGGATGCCTCGGGCAGCGAGCGCGTCGCGCAGTTCGGCGGCCTCGGCGCGGTCACTCCACGTCACGCCGATCGACATCAATTCGTGGCCGCCCTCGGCGGCACTCTCCTGCGTTCCCACCACCGCCGCGACCACTTGATCGGCGGCGCTCGTAGTTGCTGAATCATCCGACGAAGACACGTCGAAGGTGTCGTGGTCGACGATCGGCCCGTCGCCCAATGCACCTTCGACCAGCACCATGCGGACCGTCTTAGGTGTCAACGACACACCCAGTACGATGTCCACCAATCCCTCCAATAGGTTTGCTACGCTAGCTAGGCCGCGGCCGCGAAATCACCTGTCGCGAGCCGACGACTAGATGTTTCATCGCACCTACCAGCGCAGTCGTTACATCGAGCGGCAGTAGCTGAAGGCTCGCCGGCCTGCCACTGTTTCGACCCTACTCCCGTGCGCTCGACGCGGCGACGCGGTTCTCGGGGACGATCTCCGGCCGTGGCTGTCAGCTGGACTTGATGAAGTTCTGATACGACCGCGACGGCGTCGGGCCACGCTGTCCTTGGTACTTGGACCCGGCTTGACTGCTGCCGTACGGATGTTCGGCGGGACTCGTCAGCCGCAGCAGGCACAGCTGGCCGATCTTCATGCCCGTCCACAGCGTGATCGGAAGATTCGCGACGTTGGACAACTCCAGCGTGATGTGGCCCGTGAAGCCGGGATCGATGAACCCCGCCGTGGAGTGCGTCAACAGCCCGAGTCGGCCGAGCGACGACTTGCCCTCGAGCCGGCCCGCGAGGTCATCCGGCAGCGTGCACCGCTCCAGCGTCGAGCCAAGGACGAACTCGCCGGGATGCAAGACGAAGGGCTCCCCCTCCTTCGGCTCGACCAGCGTGGTGAGGTCGTCCTGGCGTATCGCGGGGTCGATGTGGGTGTACCGCGTGTTGTTGAAGACCCGGAACAGGTTGTCCAGCCGGACGTCGACGCTGGAGGGCTGGATCAGGCCGTCGTCGAAGGGGTCGATGCCCAACCGCCCAGAGGAGATTTCGGCCCGAATGTCGCGATCGGAGAGCAGCACCCGACGAGCCTAACCGTAGGGGTGCTAACCTTCGTGGTCACCAGCTCAGCTGGCTACGCCGATGTAGTTCAATGGCAGAACATCAGCTTCCCAAGCTGAATACGCGGGTTCGATTCCCGTCATCGGCTCCACCGAGACGCAGATCAGCGGCAAATATGGGGTCTCCCCCGACTCGCCGAAGACCATTCTTGACCGTCGTTTGACCGTCACCCGGGCGAGACGCCAGCCCGAAATCGTTAGCTGGCTCAGGGCTCCGGTCACAGCACTTGCTGAAGAATCGGCAAACGTAGACGGCAACGTCGAGGCCGCGGACGAACGCCCGAAATATCCGGGGTGGTGCTCGGGCCGCAGGCGCGGGGGCAGCGACTCGGCGCCAAGCGACACAAACCCGACTTGGCTGAGGCCCCCGGGTCTTCCGTCTGCGTGAGATTGGGGTGCGAGACCGCTGCCGCCTGGCGCCCGACCGGTCGAAACCATTGGGCTACCAACCGACACTGCGTTCAACCCGGCGGTGTCACAACGTGTCAACTGGCTAGGTATTCGTGCCCCACACCCTTGGCGGACGGCTATGGACCACCCTAGACGCGTCTTTCCCCTACTCCCTGCGAGTCCCGGCTCTGAATCGTTTGAAGTAGGGCAACAAACCATACGTCGGCACTGGCCTCGGCCAGTCGTTGGCACGGAAGTACGCGTCCGTTCCGCCATCGACGAATACGACGCTCCCGCAGAGGAAGTCCGCAGCATCCGAGAGCATGAAGAGCACCCAGTCGGCCAGCTGCCCGGCATCGCCGAACCCGCCGGTCGGGACGGGGAAGGAACGAACGAGCTTCGCTCGCTTCGGCGTTGACAGCTGCTCTTCCAGAAGGGGCGTCATGATCGCGCCCGGAGCCAGAGCGTTCAGGCGTATCCGTGCGCCCGCCCACTCGGTTTTCACTGCCTCGCGTCGAACCCAACGGCTAACGGCGATCTTGGATGCGGCGTACAGCATCACCGAAGCATTGTTGCCGAACATTCTGACGGAGCGAACCGCCTTCTCGGCGTCATGGGCAAGGAATGCCCGGACCGCACGTGCAGGAACCGCGGGCGTTGTCGTCGTGGAGTTGCTGGAGAAGACAACGACTTTCGCGCGGCCGGCGGCAGCCAGTGCAGGTCGCCACGCGTCGAGGAGGTCGACGACGCCGAAATAGTTGACCTGGGCGATCAACCGCGGACGGTCAGGACCCTGGCCGGGGCCGAGACCGGCCGCGAGAACGGCGCCATCCAGCCTGCCCTCGGACGCCGCCAGCACGCCGTCGGCGGCCGCCCGGCGTCCCTCGACGCTCGACAGATCGGCCACGATGTCTGCGTGCTGGATGTCCACTCCAATCACGGTGTGGCCGGCCTCGCGCAGCGTCTCCGCGACCTTGCGGCCCATGCCGGAGGCCGATCCGGTGATCGCGTAGATACCCACGAGCGCATCTCCTTACCCCTGTTGGATGGCGGCTTCACGTCGCTGCGACCGCCGTCTCCAACTCAACCCGCACACGCTCGGTCAGCGGGATGAGCGACCCGATGTCCGGCATCACCTTACGGCCGGAAACATAGCCGAACGTCACGCGGTCGGCATAGGAGCACATCGTCACGTTCAGGGCCTGACCGTTGACGGCGGTCGATACGGGATAGATCTCCTCGAGATGCACGCCGTGGCGATCGCGCATTGCCGCTATTAAGCGGTACTGCCAGCGCCGAGCCGATGACCAGTCTGGTCGGGCCTGGGTGCGCCAGCTACGCGCAGCAGGTGCCCATCGGACCCGGAGCGGTGGTGGGAATGGCTCAGGATCCGGTCGCGGTGGCCGCGTCCAACAACCCGCTGCTGACCACGCTGACCGCCGCGGTGTCCGGGAAACTGAACCCGAACGTCAACCTCGTCGACACGCTCAATGGTGGGCAGTTCACCGTGTTCGCCCCCACCGACGACGCGTTCGCGAAGCTACCGCCCGCCACCCTCGATGCGCTCAAGACCGACGCGGCCGGACTGACGAACATCCTCACCTATCACGTGGTGCCCGGGCAGATCAGCCCGAGCAACATCGACGGCACCCACAAGACGGTACAGGGCCAGTCGGTCACCGTGAGCGGCATGGGTGACAGCATTACGGTCAACAACGCGTCAGTGATCTGCGGTGGCGTACAGACGGCCAATGCGACGGTCTACCTGATTGACTCGGTGTTGATGCCGTCGGCGCAGTGACGACGAAGTCGTAGCGGCGAGCCCCGTCGTCGTGCGACGGTGGTGGCGGTGTGTACGTCGCGGTCGTGATCGTCGCGGTCAGTGCGCATTTCGCGTTCCTGGTCTTGGTGGCGAGCGGCGGGTTCCTCGCGCTGCTCTGGCGGCGCACCTCTGGCTGCATGTGCCGACCTGCCTCCCTGATTGGGATCCGCTGTAAGTGACGCGGTTCCCGGTCGCTTGTCCAGGCGCAGCGAATCGGTAGTTCGCCTCGAGGTGGGAACGCAACGTCAGTCAAGGGTTATCGAAGCCGATGGCGTCCGCGCAATACCGCCAAAGGGATTGGCGGTCACGGTCGCTTTGCCGCGTGAACGGCAGGTAGTGCTCGGGACGGAGCCGCCGGTCGTGGAAAAACCGGCCGGTTGGCGGTGCCGGTGTGGTCGCGGCGAGCCAAACCGCGGTATCGGCGCCTTCCTCGGGTGAGCGCAGCAGCGGGCCGGTGACGATGCGAAAGATCGGCAACGCGTCGGCCACCCCCGGTGTGTCGGCCCACCCGGGATGCATGCAATACACCGAGATGCGCTGCGCCGCCCAGCGTTCGGCGAGGATCGGAGTCAGCGCTACCTGCATCCGTTTCGTGCGCGCATAGGCGATGGCGCCGCGGTATCGGCCATCGCGGTATTCGGGGTCGGCGGCGGGAAGCGCCTGGGTGTACATCCCCCCCGAGGACATGAAAATCAACCGCGGATCGGGTGAGTTGGCGAGCACCGGCAGCAGGAGCTCGGTCAACAGCACCGGACCCAAAACATGGGTGGCAAGGGTGATTTCGTGCCCCTCGCCGGTCTCTGTGCGGGTGGCCGGCATAACCCCGGCATTGTGCACGAGCACGTCCAACCGGGACAGCCGGTCGGCTAAGTCAGCCGCGAAGGCACGAACGCCGGCGAGATCGGACACGTCGCAGACCTCGACCCGCACATCGGCGTCTGGCAGCGCGGCGCTGATTTCATCCCGTGCCCGCATGCCGCGCTCCTTGTCGCGGACGGTCAGCAGAACCGTCGCCCCCAGCCGGGTCAAGCCTGCGGCGATCGCCTGGCCGATGCCGCGGTTCGCGCCCGTTACCAGCGCGATGCGGCCGCGCAGTGCGTCTGGTGCCGGGTCGATGTCCGCCCAGCCGGGTCGCCGCAGCCGATAGCCCACGCGGGTATAGCCGGGGACGACCGCGCGATCCAGCACCGTGTCCAGAAGCGACCTGCCGCCGTTGCGCACACCCATGCCACCCACTGTGCCTGATCGCATGCCCGGCGGTTCGCCGGTAGCGTCGAGCGATGGGTTTGGTGTATTCAAGCGTGGTCGACGCGCCGCGCGACGAGGTGTTCGCCTGGCATGCCCGGCCCGGTGCGTTCCTGCGGCTCTCGCCGCCGTGGCAGCCGATGGGGGTAATCACCGAAGCTGACTCGCTGCAGAACGGGCGGGCGGAGCTCGCGCTGCCCGGGGGGCTTCGCTGGGTGGCCGAGCACCAGGCGGATGGCTACGACCCGCCGCGGCGTTTCGTCGACACGATCGGCGCAGCCGGACTGGCTTCGCTGCCAGCGCGGATTGCGCTGCGCTGGCGGCATATCCACGAATTCGAAGATGCCGGCGACGACCGCACCCGGGTGATCGACCGGGTTGAGACACCGGTGCCCGCGCTGGCATTGCGCCCGATGTTCGCCTATCGGCACCGCCAGTTGGCCGATGACATCGCCGCGCACAAGCAGGCAGCCGAGCACGGGCTGCGGGCGGCAACGGTGGCGGTCACGGGATCTTCGGGCCTCGTCGGGTCGGCTTTGAGCGCATTTCTCAGCACGGGCGGACATCGGGTCATCCGGCTGGTGCGTCATGCCGCGACTGACGCGAACGAGCGGCAGTGGAAGCCGGCCGATCCCGATCCGGATCTGCTCGCCGGGGTCGACGCGGTGGTCCACTTGGCGGGCGCCTCGATCGCGGGCCGGTTCACCGACGCGCATCGACGCGCGATCCGCGAAAGTCGAATCGGTCCCACCCGCAGGTTGGCGGAACTCGTCGCGCGGATGCCCGATGGGCCGAGCTTGCTGATCTCCGCCTCTGCGATCGGCTACTACGGCTACGACCGCGGGGACGAGGTCCTGACCGAGGACAGCGATCGCGGTGAGGGGTTTCTCGCCGACGTGGTGGCCGAGTGGGAGGAGGCGACGGCGCCGGCGGAGCGGGCCGGGGTGCGTGTCGTGCTGGTGCGCACCGGCATCGTGCAATCTCCTCGCGGGGGGACTCTTCGCCTACTGCGACCGCTGTTCAGCGCCGGCCTGGGCGGCCGGATCGGCGATGGCGGGCAGTGGCTGTCCTGGATCGGGATCGACGACCTCGTCGACACCTACTACCGCGGGCTGTGGGACACCGTCCTGTCCGGACCGATGAATGCGGTTGCCCCAGAACCGGTTCGCAACGTCGACTACACCCGCACGCTCGCGCATGTCCTGCGCCGACCAGCGGTGTTGCCGGTCCCTTCGTTGGGTCCGCGGCTGCTGCTCGGCGAGCAGGGCGCCCGCGAACTCGCGTGCGCCAGCCAACGCGTGACTCCCGCCAAGCTGCAACAAGCCGGTCATCGATTCCGCCATCCCGACCTCGACCAGGCCCTGCGTCACCTACTCGGCCGCGCAGAAACATAGCGGTGCGCTTGACCATGCGGTTCTCCGCGCTGTAGTGAAGTTCGCACTCGTTAGCAGTACAACTTCACGGTCGACGACGACCTTGGTGTGGCTGAACAATCAAGCTGCCGTCGCGAGGTGGGCCGATCGGTAGACCGTGGCGCGAGGGGGCTCGGCCTTGGAAATAGCTTCCCAAGCTGAATACGCGGGTTCGATTCCCGTCATCGGCTCCACATCACCAGCCGCGATGCCGACGAAGGTCGGCTCGTTTGACCGCCCGGGTACCCCGACTGTGCGCTCCTACGGTGAGAACGCGGAAGCACCTGCCGACGGGGGCGGGCTGCACGCCGCTGGCCCCGGTCGCCAGCGGGTCTGTGCAGACTCGATCAGCTTGTGGACCAACGCCAGGCCCGGCTGCGGATCGGGGTCCTTTTGTGACCTCGTTCTCAAACATACTGTGGCGAAGGTATTTTCAATGTCGGCACGGCGCGCCAGCGCCCCCGGACGCAGCCGGGCCGCCGGTGATCTCGGGGCTGTCGATCTGGTCCGCCGGGCGCACCAGGGCATGATGTCCGCGCCGGCGGGACTGCTGGCGCGGACATCGTGCGGATCGCTCAGGCCCGGGCTAGGTCGATGGCGACGGGGACGGGGTTGCTGACGATGTCGCGGACGGGCGAGTAGCGGGTGAGGCTGGCGAGCTCGGCGAGCTGATTGTCATCGAAGTCGCCGGTGGCCTTGATCGTGACCCGGATCTGCTCGTAGCCAGGGCGGACATTGCCGTCGAGCCCGAGGAAGCCGTGCAGGTCCAGGTCGCCTTCGATCGTGGTCTCCAGACCCTCCAGTGCGATGCCGCGGGCGGCGGCGTGGTAAACGATCGTGCCGGTCACGCAGGCCGCGAGGGCGTGGAGGACGTACTCGCCGGCGTTGGGTGCCCGGTTTTCGCCGAGCAGGACCGGCGGCTCGTCGGTGTCCACAGTGAACGGCTCGGTGCGGGTGGCGTCTTCTTGGCCGACGCCGTAGAAGTCCTTGATCGTCGTGCGGCTGTAGCCGCCGTCGATCCACTGGTTGCGAGCACGGAACTGAAACCGCGCCAGCGCGGGATTGGCGGTGACGGCGTCGATCGTTCCGGAGAGGCGGTCGACGTCGACGCCATTGACGATGGTGGTTGTGTGCATGGTGAGCTCCTTGCGGTTGAGTGGGTTACAGGGCTGTGGCCTGGCTTGAGACCGCTGTATTAGCACGATCGATCGTGCTAATCAGAAAGTACGACCGGTCGTGCTATCTTGTCAACATGGCAGCCGACACGATGATCCAGCGCAACCGTGCACAACGACAGCCGCGCGCCGACGGCGAACGAACCCGCGGCGCGATCCTGCGGACCGCCGCCTCGCTGGCCACCGTCGACGGCCTGGAGGGCCTGTCGATCGGGAACCTGGCCGCCGCCACCGGCATCAGCAAGAGCGGCCTCTACGCGCACTTCGGCTCCAAGCAGGAACTCCAGCTGGCCACCGTGGACGAGGCGGAGCGGATCCTCGACGCAGAAGTCGTACAGCCCGCGCTCGCGGCCCGCCCCGGCCTGGCCCAGCTGGCAGCGGTGTGCGAGGCGTTCTTCAGCTACGTGCAGCGCCGCGTCTTCCCCGGCGGCTGCTTCTTCGCTGCCACCGCGCTGGAGATGGGCACCCGCCCCGGTCCGGTCAAGGAACGGATCGCCGCCATCCAGTCCGATTTCGTGGCGATGCTCCGAGCCTTCGCGGCCACCGCGATTGAGCAGCACGAACTCCCCGCCCCCGAGGACCCCGACCGGCTCGCCTTCGAGCTGCACGCGATGCTCCTGGCCGCCGACACCAAATTCGTCCTGCACGACGACCCGGCAGTCCTGGACCTGGCCCGCCAGGTCGTCCGCCAGCGGCTAGGACTGGACGACGGTCGAAACGCCACCGAAAGCTGACGTAGCCCAGCCTGGCCGTCGCCGTCACGCGCGGAACGGTAGCCCGGCTGGCATATAGCGGTGCGCACCGACGGTGTGGGAGAACATGAAACGCCAGTCGGCAAGATCACCTGCTAAATGAGCGCCGAAAACTCACCGAGTCGTTCCACGTAGAGCTTCCTAGCCTCGGCGATGTGCTCAAGCGTGAGGCCGCGGTGGCGGATCTGGATGCACGCCGCTTTGAGCGGGGCCCGTCAATCTGTCGAGGATGGCGGCCGCTGATCCCCGTCGGCGCGCTACCCGTCACTCATGACGGTCCACGGTGAAGTCGTGGCGTGCTGTGGTCGGTGTTGTGTCCGGAGACATTCAGCCGCTGTGGCTGAAGCGAGCGGCAGCGCGACGAGGACCGCTCGCCCGCACTCGCTCAGCGCGACGACGCGATGCGGACCCTCGAGCGTGCCGTACAGACCGACCGGCTCAACGCCCGCGGTGCTGAGCTCGTCGAGGGGATCATGTCGACCGGTTCGGCGCCCGCGCAAAGCTGGGTGCAACGCTGGGCCGCCGCAACTGGCGCCGAAGCCTATGAGCGTGCATTCGCCAAGAAGCTCGCCGACCCCGACAACGGGCAGCTGACGTGGACGGTCAAGGAGGGCAACGCCTGGCGCGCGGTCGCCGCGGTGCAGACCGAACAGCGGGCAATGTCGTTGACCGACACCGCCGGTGGACACCTCGTACCGATGACCCTTGACCCGGCCGTGCTGCTCACGTCGAACGGCAGCGTCAATCCGCTGCGCTCGTTGGCCCGCGTGGTGCATACGTCCACCGATGCATGGCAGGGCGTGACGTCGGCGGGTGTGACCGCGGAAGCCGCCGAGGTCGCCGACGCCAGCCCGACGCTGGGCAGCCCGTCCATCCCGGTCTCCAAGGGTGATGCCTTTGTTCCATTTAGCTTCGAGGTCGAGGGCGACGCGCTGAATTTCATGGCCGAGCTCAGCAAGCTGTTGATGGACGGCGCCGAGCAACTGTCCGCGACGGCATACACGACTTAATTCTGACCCCGCTGGGACATCACGTCGCTCGGTTTGGTAATCGGCCGATCCAAGGCGTCCAGCGTCGAACGAGTCGGCTTAGATGCGTTCGGTCGTCGTCGTGTTCGCGCCGGGTACGCTCACGATCGTGACTGAACGGCCTTTCGTGCCAACCGACTTCGTCGTGCCGCTGGAGCTTGCCGGACCCGGCTTTCGGCTGGTTCCGCTGGGGCCCGAGCACAACGCCGCCGACCATGCCGCGTGGTCCGGAAGCATGGAGCACATCCACGCCACCCCCGGCTTCGCTGGGCGGCCTTGGCCGCACCTGATGCCTGCCGCGCAGAACCTGGCCGACCTGGAGCAGCACGCCGCTGACTTCGCCGCCCGCACCGGCTTCACCTACACCGTCCTGCCGAGCGACCGTCCGGACGCTCAAGAGGTACTCGGCTGCGTGTACATCTACCCGCCCCAGGCCGGCGATCCCCGCGACGCCTCGATCCGTTCCTGGGTGCGCGCGGATCACGCCGCGCTGGACCGCGTTCTGTATACAGCCGTTCGGGATTGGCTCGCCCGGGACTGGCCCTTCCGTTCGGTCGATTACGCACCCCGGCCCTGACCAACGGCCCGCTAAACCGCCCGAGAAACCTCGACTACGCCAGCCCGCCGGTGAGACCACCGACGGCATTGGCCAATGCACCCGTCACGCAGTGCGGCCGGCTCAGCGGACGTACATTTCACTGCCGGTGGGGTATCCGCCCCCGGTAGTGGTGATGTGGACGTGGTCAAAGTGACCCAATCCAGAACTTTGTGCGCCGTTGGGCGTGTAGTAGATGCCGCGCCAAATGGCATCCTGCATCCCGAATCGAGTCGCGTTCTTCAGCACGAACGCGACGATCTGATTTCCGAGCGCGATGCCCTGGGGGCTGCTGGGGTTGGGGATCATTACGTCGAGCGCCAAACCGTTGGGATGCCACCTGAGCGCATCCGGTCGAACGCCGCCGATCTGGTGAATCTCGGGGAACACTGCGCTGATGCTGCGAGCGGTCAGGATCGTCTTGACCTGCAGACCCCGCTCTGGAGCCACCCCCGCGGGCAACAAGCGTGGTAATTCGACGACCCGCAGTCTCGATGCCGAAACGAACTGGCCGGTAACGAAACTCGCGCCCTGCCCGCCGGACATGGCCGACGAGAAGGTGGTTGGTGTCGCTGCCACGATCTCCATGCAGCACGACGCCACGGTGTCGACGATTGGGTCGGCGTCGCGATCGGCACCGACCGGACGGACATCTGCCCCGACTGCAAACAACACCGCGGCCGGGCCGACGACGGCGGCCAACAGTACCGACGACGTCCGTCGGCGCCTGGCTAATTCATGTCGGCCCACGAGCAGCTACCCTACGACCAAACTGAGGTGTACACGGCAACCTTCCGAGATCTGACCGTTTGTTAGTTGTTACATCATCGTGATCATAACGGCGTGTGTCGCAGACCACCAAGAGATCCGACAAGGGGCGTCTCCGCAGGTGACGGCTGCCTCGATGCTCAAGGGGCGTCACTGCCCTGAGTGCGCCCTCAGTAAGTCGGCGGCCTCGGTCTGGTAGGCGTGCTCGGCCCAGCCCAGCGGCGTAGCGCCGAATCGCCCGTCGGCGACGGCCGGGTCGGCACCCGCGGCGAGCAGGCGCCGGATCCGCTCCAGGTCGCCGTCCCAGGCGGCATGATGCAACGGCGTCGCGCCCTGTTCGTCGCGGCCGTGCGGATCCTCCGTCGCCGACGAGACCACTGGTTCCGCACCGGACACGTCGACGCCGTGGCGGGCAAGGAGCTCGAGTCGGCCGGTGAAGCCGTGCTCGGCGGCCCAGGCGACCTGCCTGGCCCACATCTCGTCGCGGGTCTCCATCGCCTCGCCCAGCCGCCGTTCCCAGATGCTCGGGCCCGCAGTCGCCAGCCCGTACGCGAAGAGCAGGTGGAGGTGAGCGTCGTCCGGGCGGAACATCCGGTTGTAGAGCGTCTGCTGGTCGACGGGATGGGCACCCCGCTCCAGCAGCAGCGTGGCAAGTGCGGGAGCGAACGGATGCCGTGGCTGCCTGCGGGGACCCTGCTCCCCCTCGCCGAACGCGCCGGTGAGCGCCGTGAACGGCGTCGCCATCCCGCGCCACAGGTAGCCGGCATTCGCGTCGGCCCCGGCATCCAGCAGCCGCGTCGCGGCCGCCATCGTTTCGTCCTCGGTCCGGCCGAGGGGCGCCCGCGAATAGCAGAGGTATATCAGCGGCACCCAGCCGAACGGACCGCCCCGGGCTCGCGCAAGACCTGGCTCGACCGCTAGGTGGCGAGCCAGCGCCGCCGGGTCGGTGGCCGAAGCTGCCGCCCAGACGTGCCGGTCGACGAGCGCCGGATCGCCCGCAAGAAGGTCGGCTGCGGCCCGGTGCCGCGGCGGGGCGTCACGGTCGTCATAGCGCAGCGATGCGAGCGCGCAAAACCGGTCGTCCGGGTCGAGCGCGTCGTCGTCGACCTTGGCCGGGTCGACGGTCAGGTCGGCGGCGAGCTCCAGGTAGTGGACGAGCGCGGGCCAGCCGGAGAAGCCGACGCTGCGCGCAACGGTCAGCTGCGCGTCGTGCAGCGAGAACCGCTGCGGGGCATTCGCAAGCGCGGCACCGGGCCGGGGATGGTGCCGCTGCACGAGCTCGGTGGCACCTGCGGTGTCGGCTGTCACGCCGCGCTGGAGCCGTCTCGCTTCGGCGCGGAGCCGGTCGAGCGACGGGTTGTCGGGTAGTGAGCTGGCCATGAGTCCTCCTCTCGTGCGCCCGGTGTCCGCGAGGTCGGGCCGAGGGGAGGTCGGTCACGATCATGGGTTTGCTGGCAGGGAGGCTGAGCCTCTTCGAGCGGACGTCGGGCGATCCTGCGCGCCAGGGCCGCACGCTACCACCGGTGGGGGTGTGCCACCCGAATTGACGACGGCGGTATTTCGGAAAAGATGCATGCGACGTCGTCATGTGGCGTACAGGTTATGAACATCTGCCGGACAGATCCGAGGGAGCGACATGAGCACGCCACGGAAAGCCCTGACCATCGTCTGTGCGGCCGCGCTGACCGCGTTCGGTATCGCGGCTTGCGGTGGCCAGTCCGAGAGCGGTGGCGGTGGTACCACCGAGAGCGGCCAAAAGGGCGGCGACATCAACGTCACGATGACGTCGTTCCCCGACTACATCGACCCACAGCTGTCGTACACGCTCGAGGGCTGGGAGGTCATGTACAACACGTACACGCCGCTGCTCACCTACAAGCACGCGAAGGGCAAGGACGGCACCGAGGTGGTGCCGGCCCTGGCCAAGGCCATGCCGGAGGTCTCCGCCGACGGCAAGACCTACAAGCTGACCCTGCGCCCGAACATGAAGTATTCCGACGGCACCCCGATCAAGGCGTCCGACTTCGCCTACGCGATTCAACGGCTGTTCAAGGCGGATTCCGGCGGGTCGGTGTTCTACGAATCGATCGTGGGCGCCAGCGAGTATGCCGACGGCAAGTCCGACAAGATCAGCGGCATCACCACCGACGACAACACCGGGGACATCACCATCCAACTCACGGAGCCCAACGGCACCTTCGACGGCCTGCTGGCGCTGACGTTCGCCGCTCCCGTTCCCCCGAGCACGCCGCTGGACAAGGACACCACCCCGAACCCGCCGCCATCCAGCGGGCCGTTCATGATCACCAAAGTCGAAGCGCCACAGACCATGACGATGGAGCGCAACCCGAACTTCCAAACCGTCAAGGACGCCGGTGCAAGCGAAGTGGCCGACGCGAACGTCGACAAGATCACCATCACCCAGAACAAGAGCAACTCCGCTCAGGTGACGGGCGTCGAGCAGAACACCATCGATTTCATGGTCGACCCCCCGGACGCCGATCGACTTGCCGAGGTCAAGGCGAAGTTCGCCGATCGCTTCCGGATGGAGGAGTCGATCAACACCTACTACTTCTGGATGAACACCCAGACGGCCCCGTTCAACGATCTCCGGGTGCGACAGGCCGTCAACTACGCCATGGATCCCGAGGCGCTCAACCGGGTGTTCGGCGGCCGGCTGCATCCGACCCAGCAGATCCTGCCGCCCGGCATGCCCGGTTACGACGAGTACAAGCTCTACCAGGGACCGGACATGGAGAAGGCGAAAGCGCTGATCGCCGAGGCAAATCCGGCCGACAAGGACATCACGGTGTGGACGGACGACGAGCCGGACCGCAAGCGCCTCGGCGAGTACTACCACGACTTGCTGACCCAGCTCGGCTTCAACGCGACGCTCAAGGTGATCGCCGGCGACGTCTACTTCACCACCATCGGCAACCAGTCGACACCTGACCTCGACACCGGCTTCTCCGACTGGTTCCAGGACTTCCCGCACCCGGATGACTTCTTCCGACCGCTGCTGAACGGCGAGAGCATTCTGCCGACCAACGGCAACAACTTCTCGCGGGTGAGCATCCCCGAGCTCGACGCCAAGATGAACGAGCTTCGGGCGGAGCAACTCTCAGATGACGTCGAGAAGCAGTACGCCGCGCTCGACAAGTCGTACATGGAGCAGGCCGTGTGGGCACCGTACGGCAACGAGCAGTTCACGACGTTCCTGTCCGAGCGGATGGACTTCGACAAGAGCTATCACCATCTGCTGTTCAACCAGGACTACTCTTCGTTCGCAATCAAGTAAATGGGCGCCCCGATCGGGCAGGTCGAGGCACCTGGTGAACCGCCGCTGCCCGTCGGCGTCCCCAGCGAGCAGATCCGGGGCCGGAATCCTTGGTATCTGGCGTGGATGCGGTTGCGCCGCAACAAGATGGCGCTGGCGTTCGGTGTCTTGTTCATCGCGATCGTGGTGGCCTGCCTGGCGGCACCGCTGTGGGCCGATCACGTCGCACACACCGGACCCAACCAGAATCACATCACCGACAAGGTGATGCGGGGTGGTCAGGAGACCTACGTCGTCGCGCCAGACGGCGCCCCCCTCGGGCCCGGACTGCACGGTCAGTTCCTGCTCGGCGCTGACCAGAACGGCCGCGACGTGATGGTGCGGTTGCTCTACGGCGGGCGGACGTCGATCTTCATCGGAGTCGCCGCTGCCGTGGTCACCACGGTGCTGGCGGTGTTCGTCGGCCTGCTGTGCGGCTACTACCGCGGGTGGATCGACTCGCTGTTCTCGCGGGCCATGGACGTCGTCTGGGCCTTCCCCGTGCTCCTGCTCGGCATCGCCCTAGGCACGACTCTTTCCCTGGGCGGGTTGAAGATCGGCGACATCGTGGTCGCCGGAGACTCGCTTTGGATCCCCATCTTCATCATCGGCTTCGTTTACGTGCCCTACATGGCCAGACCGATCCGGGGCGAGATCCTGGCACTGCGGGAGAAGGAGTTCGTCGAGGCGGCCGTCGCACAGGGCAAGGGGCCGCTGCGCATCATGGCGTCCGAGCTCATGCCCAACGTGGCGTCGACGGCCATCGTCTTCTTCACGCTGAACATCGCCAACAACATGCTGCTCGAGTCGTCGCTGTCGTTTTTGGGCGCGGGCGTCCGTCCGCCAAACGCGTCTTGGGGCACGATGATCGCCGACGGGTACCAGACCATCTACACGGCTCCCCATCTCACCATCGTGCCCGGCCTGATGATCGTGCTGACGGTGTTGTCGCTCAACGTGTTCGGCGACGGATTACGGGACGCGCTGGATCCGCGGGCGAAGATCCGGCTGGAGCACTAGGCCATGGCCCGCTTCGTCGCCAGACGTCTGCTCGGCATGATCGCCGTACTGTTCGCGATCTCGGTGATCGTGTTCCTGATCTTCAACGTGATTCCCAACTCGGATCCGGCGGTCCGCATCGCGGGCAAGAACGCCAACCCCGCACTGATCGCGCGGGTCACCCAGGATCTCGGCTTGGACCAGCCGCTCCCGGTGCAGTACGCGACCATGATGAAGAAGATCTTCACCGGCGAGTTGACGTCGTATGCGAGTTCTCAGAACGTCGCCGAGCAGATCTGGAAGGGGGTGCCCGCGACGTTCTCGCTGTGCATCGGCGCCGCCTTGCTGTGGATGACGCTCGCAGTCGTGTTCGGCTACCTGTCGGCGGTCCACGCAGGAAAGTTCACCGACCGCACCTTGACGATCCTCGCCCTGGTGGGCATCTCGGTGCCGGTGTTCTGGCTGGCAGCGATCCTGTTGTACTACTTGAGTTTCAAGGCCCAGCTGTTTCCGACGGGCAGCTACGTTCCGCTCACCAAGGATCCCGTCGACTGGCTCTATCACCTGATTCTGCCGTGGATCACGCTCGCCGTGCTGTTCGTCGGGTTCTACAGCCGCGTGCTGCGTTCGAACATGCTCGACGTCATGAACGAGGACTACGTCCGCACTGCGCGCGCCAAGGGGCTCAGCGAGCACCAAATCCGCATCAAACACGTGCTGCGCAACTCGATGATTCCGGTCATCACGCTGTTCGGGTTGGACTTCGGTGCGGTTGTCGGCGGAGGTGCGATTCTCACCGAAACGGTCTTCAATCTCAACGGTGTTGGCTTGTACGCGGGGCAGGCGATCGGCAGCCTGGACCTCCCCCCGCTGATGGGTGTCACGATGTTCGGCGCGTTCTTCATCGTGCTGTTCAACACCATCGTGGACGTGCTCTACGCATTCCTCGACCCGCGCATCCGGTTGGGAGAGGCGGCACCCGCGTGATTCTCTCCGTCGAGGACCTCAACGTCCGCTTCGCCACCGACGGTGGCACCGTGCGCGCGGTCGAAGGGGTTTCGTTCGACTTGGCCGCGGGCGAAATCCTGGCGATCGTAGGCGAATCCGGCTCGGGCAAGAGCGTCACCGCGCAGACCGTGCTCGGGCTCACCCGGGCGCCCAACACGACGATCACGGGGAGCGTTCGGTTCGACGGACAGGACCTCGTGCAGCTCGACGATCAGCGGCTTCGAGCCGTGCGCGGCGAGCGCATCGCGATGATCTTTCAAGATCCGATGACGTCGCTCAATCCCGTGTATCGCGTCGGAGACCAGATCGCGGAGATGATCCGCGCCCACCGAGACGTGTCCAAGCGCGAGGCCGGGGACCGTGCCATCGAGTTGCTCCAGTCGGTCGGTATCCCGAATCCCGAACGGCGCGTGCGGGATTACCCACACGAGTTCTCGGGCGGCATGCGGCAGCGGGTGATGATCGCGATGGCCCTGTCACTCGACCCGGACGTGCTCATCGCGGATGAGCCGACCACCGCCTTGGACGTGACTGTGCAGGCGCAGATCCTTCGGCTACTCGAGCGGCTCAACGACGAACGCAAACTGGCCGTCGTGCTCATCACCCACGATCTCGGGGTGGTGGCCGAGATCGCCGACCGCGTCGCGGTGATGTACGCCGGCCAGATCGTCGAGGACGCCACCCTCGACGCCCTGTTCTACGACCCGAAGCATCCCTACACGTGGGGACTGCTGGGCTCGTTGGCGAGGCTCGATCAACCCAGGCCGGGCCGGCTGGCCCAAATCCTCGGCCAGCCGCCGTCGTTGACCAATCCCCCGATCCGGGTGCCGGTTCGCGCCGCGGTGTCCGCACGTGTTCGCGAAGTGCGATGCTCCTCCGCCACTGGTGGACGGCAACCGCTGCTGGCTCGAACCCGAGCAGAAACGCGAGCTGCGCGAGGTGGACGGCCGGATCGGGTTACGCGGGGTCGGCGCGCCGACCGATCAGAACAAGACGGTGCGTCCATGACAAAGTCTTCGCGCGAGCGCTCATCCACGACGGGCGATGCGCTGCTCGAGGTGACCGATCTGGTCAAGCACTTCCCGATCAAGTCGGGCATCGTCGTCGACCGCGAGGTCGGCCGCGTGCGTGCCGTCGACGGCGTCAGCCTCACCATCAACGCTGGCGAAACACTGGGCCTGGTAGGTGAATCCGGCTGCGGCAAATCGACGCTGTGCCGGGTGATACTTCAATTGGTCGCGCCAACCTCGGGCTCGGTCCGGTTCGCCGGCGAGGAACTGGTGGGCCGGTCCGCCCGCAAGCTCCGTCCGATCCGACGTCAGATCCAGATGATCTTTCAGGACCCGTACGCGTCGCTGAATCCCCGCAAGCGGGTGGGTCAGATCATCGGCGAGCCCATGGAGTTGCACGGGCTGGCGAGCGGCCGCGACGTCGGCAAGCACGTCCAGGACCTGCTCGACCGGGTCGGGCTGCAACCCGAGCACCGCAACCGCTTCCCCCATGAATTCTCGGGTGGGCAACGCCAGCGCATCGGCATCGCGAGAGCCCTTGGGTTGCAACCGAAGCTGATAATCGCCGACGAACCGGTGTCTGCGCTCGACGTGTCGGTGCAGGCGCAGATCGTCAACCTGCTCAAGGACCTCCAGGCCGAACTCGGCCTGTCGTATCTGTTCGTCGCACACGACCTCGGCGTAGTCAGGCACGTATCCGACCGGGTGGCGGTGATGTACCTGGGCCGGATCGTCGAAAGTGCCGCCGCGACAGACCTTTACCAGCGCCCGCTGCACCCGTACTCCAATGCGCTACTGTCCGCGGTGCCGATACCCGACCCGAAGCTGAACGTTCAACGGGAGCGCCTGATCCTCGAAGGGGACGTACCCAGTCCCATCGATCCGCCGTCGGGTTGCCACTTCCACACCCGGTGTCCGTGGGCCACCGAGGTATGTCACACCGACGATCCCGCGCTTCGCGAACTCGAGGCGGATCACGTCGCCGCGTGCCATCATCCGCGGAACATGGACCCCGAGTCGGGCTAGCCGCCCTAGTACGGGAACTGGGGCTGCTGTGGGTACTGCGGGTACTGCTGGTACGGCGGATATGTCTGGGCGGGCTGAGGCTCACCGCGATTGGGCACTTGAATGGGGATCGGCACCGGGACGAACGGCACCGTGATGTAGCTCGTCGTCATCGGCGGCGTGGTCGTCGTGGTGGTGGTGGGAGTGGTCGTCGTGGTGGTGGTGGTCGTCGTCGTCGTGGTCGGCGACGTCGTGGTAGTGGTCGTGGTGGGTGGTGTCGTCTCGACCGTCTTGGTGATGGTCACCGGCGGTTCGACGGTGGTCTCGGGCGGTGGCGGAGGCGGTACCTGACTGGTCACCGTGACGATGCTCTGCGGCGCCTGAGTGCTTGGCGGCGGAGGCGGTTCGACGCTGGTCGGCGGGGCCGACGTGGCGGTCAGCGGCGCGGTGCTCGGGGTGGGCCGCGCGTCGTCGACCGCAGTGGTCAGGACGACGGCGACACCGCCGACGGCGAGCAGCGCCACCACCGCAACGAGCCCTAAGAGCAACTGCGGCAACCGTTGCCACGACCGCGGCTTGTCGACGACGACGGGCCCCGTGGGCGGCACGTACTGGGCAACGGCTCGCGTCGTTCCGGTGTCGTAACCGTACGAGGTGTCGTCGGTGTAGAGCAGCGGGTCGTCATCGGGGTCGTCGGCCTGCGACCAGGCCAGCGCCCGGAACGTCGCTGAGCCCGGGGCGACGTCCTCGAGGTCGGGCGGCATCAGTGCGGTAGGGCCCACGCCGGTCGCCGCTTCGGCATCCGCGGCGTACGCAGCGAAGATCGCCGCACCGACCGCGGCGTCGAGCGCCGGTTGCGATGTCGCCACCAGGGCGACCTGCGTGTGTCCAGACAGTCGCTGCGCGATCAGCGGGATGCGAGCGCCTCCACCGACGATCGCGACCGCGGTGACGTCCGCCCACGTAATCCTGTTGCGCAGCAACGCATCGTCCAACTCTACGAAGACTCCAGCGAGCCTGGTGTCCATCAACGCGTCGAACTCGGACCGGGTGATGCGCACCACCGACGAGTAGCCGGGAACCTCGACGCGCACATCGGCGACCGCGTCCTCGGACAGCGTCTCCTTCGCGCGGCGGCACTCCTCGCGAAGCAGGCTCAGCGACCCGACGGCAGCCGTGCCCGCCGGATCGAGGGTCCCGGCGTCGGCGACGCGGTCGAGCACATGAGCGAGCAGCGCTTGATCGAGCTGATCGCCGGAGAACTCCGTGTCACGCACCGTCTCGATCGGCTCGAAGGACGAAGCCGCGTCGGCCAACGTGATGCTGGTTCCACCACCTCCGAAGTCCAACAACGCCACCACACCTTGAGCGGGCAGGCCGGGATTGGAGTGCAGCGCCGTGAGGGCGGCGACGGCGTCGGACACCAACCGCGGCGCCACGCCGTTGGGTGCCAGGTTCGGCTCGTTGCGCATGGCGGTTCGCAGCCCGCGCAACGTCGCACCCGTCCAGTGCGCAGGAACCGCCACCGCGAGCTGGTTGGACGGATCGTCGTCCACCATCGCGGCGAGCGCGTCGACCACCAACTGGTCGGCCTGGTAGGAGGTTCCGTCCGCCGTCACCAAGGGGATGGGGTCGCCAACGCGCTCGACGAACCCGGTGACGTCCTGACCCGACACGGTCAGCACGGAACGCCGGATGACGGGTGGGTTGCCTACGCGAGCCGCGACCAGGTTTGTCGTCCCGATCGACAACCCCATTGGGTCGCTCATAACGGAGCCCACCATAGCCGGGATCGTCAGTGGGATCGGTCAGACACTCCGTGGCAACCCCGGCGAACAGCGTTCTCGCAGCTAGATTTTGGAATTTCCCATGTGCCGCAACAACGGTCGGGCCGCGTGGGCGGGGGGATGGCGTCGGATAGCCGCCGGCCATCCGGGTGACCAGGCTGAACGCCGGTGAACTGCGCCGAGATGGGCAGGATCCAGCCAGTCCGGATGCCGCCGCCCAGCCCGAATCTCGTGCCCGGGCTTATCCGCCGACGGATCATGTGTTGCAATGTCGCCATGGGTGACATCGACGACATCGAGCGTGTCAAGTACCGGTATCTGCGCGCACTCGACACCAAGCATTGGGACGAGTTCGCCGACACGCTCACCGAGGACGTCGTCGGCGACTACGGCGAGTCCCTGGGCGAGGAACACCACTTCACCGACCGGACCTCGCTGGTCGAGTTCATGGTCAAGTCGATGCCTGCCGATGTGATCACCGAGCACCGGGTGACGCATCCCGAGATCGACGTCGACGGCGACGAGGCCACCGGCATCTGGTATCTGCAGGACAAGGTCATCGTGCCGAAGTACGACTTCATGTTGATCGGCGCGGGGTTCTACCACGACCGCTACCGGCGAACCGCCGACGGCTGGAGGATCAGCGCCACCGGCTACGACCGCACCTACGACGCATCGATGTCGACGGCTTCCTTGGACTTCAAGGTGAAAGCCGGTCGGGCCGTTGCCCTTTGATTACTTCGCCACGGCTATCAATGCGCCGGGCCGCAGCCACTGAATGAGCTTGACCATCATGGCATCGTCGACCGCGACGCAGCCGGCCGTCGCCCCGCCGTCGGTGGTGTGAAGGAAGAATGCCCCACCCTTGCCCGGAATCCGCTCCTTGTTGACGCCCATGACGACGGCGTGCGCGTACTGCGGGATGTCCAGGTTCTCGGTGCCGGAGCTCGGTGACGTATTGAACGGGCACTTGGACTTCTCGCACACCTGCATGAGGTTGTAGGTCGGGCTCTTCATGTCGCCGTCCCACCAGTGGGTGGGTCCCACCTGGACGTACTGCAGGCCACCGCCCGGATTCGGTTGCGTGCCAAAAGCGAAGTCCAGGGTATAGATGCCCATCGGCGTCATCATCGACCCGTCGTAGTGATCAGGCGACATCCCCCTTTCGCCGATCTTCGCCGGAATGCCGGCGCCCACGGCCTGCCAGCCGGCTGCAGTGCGCTCGTACACGTCGACCTTCGCATCCGAACCGCCCACGCCCACAACGGAAATCACCTGAGTTGCGTTACCCACCTGGTTGGCGAACCACGGCATGAGGTCGGCTCGCGCCATCGGCGCGATCGCGAACCATACCGTCGCCGCGCAGAGAAGAGTCAGCAATCGGCGCACGCCCTCCATCGTCAGTGGGCGGGTCTTGCTTGGTCAAGTAAAGGTTTAGACACGATTGGGCAGTCGAGCGGCCCGCTAGGTTGAAGGACATGCAGCTGCTAAGGCACCGACGAAGCGTTCAACAGATCGGGCAGGGGCTCGGCTCCCTGGACCGCGAGATCTTCGAGGCCGTGGCGGAGTCGCCGAGTCCGCTCCTCGACGCGCTGATGCCACGGCTGACCTCGGCGGCTGACCACTCCAAGTTGTGGTTCGGGATCGCGGCGATCATCGGCGCCGTGGGCACCCCCTCGATGCGCCGCGGAGCCGCCCGAGGCGTGGTCACGCTCGCCGTGACGAGCCTGCTCACCAACCAGGTGGCGAAGCGGGTGTGGAAGCGCCCGCGACCCAACTTCACCCCGGTACCCCTCATTCGGCGGTCACACCGGATGCCCACGTCGAACTCGCTGCCGTCGGGCCACTCGGCAAGCGCCGCCGCGTTCGCCGTCGGCGTCGGGCTGGAGAGCGCACCGCTGGGGCTGGGGCTGGCCCTGCTCGCGGGGCTTGTCGGGCTGTCGCGGGTGGCCACCGGCGCGCACTACCCCGGCGACGTGTTCGCCGGCTTCGGTATCGGCGCGGCCGTGGCCGTCGTCGGCGCTCGCATCGTCCCGCCGATCGTGGAACCCCGGCTCCGCCCCGCCGAGCCGTTGCGGCTGGACACTCCCACACGACCGGCAGGCGAGGGTGTCGTGCTGGTGATCAACCCCGCATCGGGCGGCGGAACCGGCGCGCGGGTGCTCGACGAGGTACGAGACGCCCTGCCCCGCGCCGAACTCGTCGAACTCAGCGACGGCGACGACGTCGTGGCTGCGCTGCGCTCGGCCGCCGAACGGGCCGAGGTACTCGCAGTGGGCGGGGGCGACGGCACCGTGTCAAGCGCAGCGGGCATCGCACTCGACGCCGGCGTGCCGCTGGCGGTCTTCCCCGGCGGAACGTTCAACCACTTCGCCAAGGACATCGGCTGCGACACGGTCGCCAAGACCGTCTCCGCGATTCGTGACGGCAGCGCGGCCTACGTCGACGTGATCCGACTCAACGAGACCGACACCGTGCTCAACACGGCCAGCATCGGTGCGTACCCGGCGTTCGTACGGACCCGCGAGAAGCTCGAGCACAAGATCGGCAAGCCGCTCGCCGGGGCATACGCGCTGTTTCACACGCTGCGCCGCGAACCCCCGGTCCGCATCTGTTACGACGGCAAGACCTTGCAGACATCGCTGTTCTTCCTCGGCAACTCGCTGTACCTGCCGTCCGGATTCGCGCCGGCCCGCCGGACCCGGATGGACGACGGCTTGATCGACGTCCGCATTCTGGAGACTGGACGGAGGTTCAGCAGGCTGCGGCTCCTGACGTCGCTCGTCCTTGGTCGGCTCGTGCGCAGCCCGCTCTATCACGAACTGCAGGTGCCTGAGTTCAGCTTCACCGCGGTGGACGGTGCGATCCCCCTCGCGCACGACGGCGAGGTCGAAATCACCAGTCAAGAGGCGAGTTTCAAGGTCCACTACCGGGCGTTGCCGGTGTTTCGTCCGCTGCCGTGACGCGTGGCATCACCAACGTGCACAGCGCGAACCACACGTAGCCCAGCGCCCAACCCGCGATGACGTCCGAGGGATGGTGCACGTTGAGCACCACGCGCCCGACCCCGACCGTGACGACGATGAGTACGCCGACGCCGATCAGCGGCGCGCGTAGCGAGTGCCCGACCAACGGCAGTGCGACGTACAGGAGTGCGAGCACCGCGGCCATCGTGCCGAGGGCGTGGCCGGATGGGAATGAGGTCGACGACGCGGAGATCAGGGCGGTCGCCGGCCGCGGCCGGTCCGCCACGAACTTCGCGATTTCGGTGAGCACACCGGTGAGCTCGATGCTGACGAAGAGGTAGAGCGCGAGCCGGCGCTGGCGCCGCATCAGCGACCAGACGATGACGCCCACCACGAGCACCCGGAACGTCAGGGGTGAGAACACGGTGCACAACGCATCCCACGACGTGACCCAGCCGGGGTGTGCGAGTCCGAACCGGTACGTGACGGCCAAGGCCGCGTCATCGACCCTCACCAGCCAGGTCCACTGCTGCGACCAGCCGATCCACGCGGCGGCATAGAGCACCACGGCCACGACCGCGGTCCACGCCAGCCACGACTTCTTCGGCGTCACGATCAATCTGTACCACCTGTAACACCATGCACAGGAGTATCGATGTCTAGAGCAAGCGTCCGTGCTGCCGTCATAACCCCCCGACTCTTGACGGCAACACGGACGTTTTTCGCCATTCGTGGGAATTCATCTGCTCGCTGTGCCTGAGCACTACTCTGCGTGGCTATGGGCGTGCTTCTGCGCAAGCTGCTGGGCATCGGCAACCTGCCCGACGACATGCGGGCCGCACTCGAACCCGAGGGGATAGTCCACGTTGCGGAGTTCGTGGCGGTCACGTTCCGCTTCTCCGGCAAGGTGCCCGGCAAGACGGCGCACGGCGCCATCCGCAGCTACGTCGGGTGTCTAGCGCTGACCACGCAGCGGGTGTTGGGCACGTTGTCCGTCGTCCCGAAAAAGGCCGGCTGTGCGGTCGACCATCCGTGGAACGCCCCTGACGGCACCATGGTTCAGGCCACGCTCGACGAGTCCGGACTGTTGCTCGACCTGCCCAACCTCTCCGCGGTTGATCCCGGCTTCTCTGGAAGGCTCTCGCTGCACTACAAGTCGCACCTCAGCGAGGACGTGCTGATGCGACTCCCGCACCGCTCGTTCGGGTTCGACGTGCCTGCGAAGTTCGTGTACTCCGCCTGCGGCGTGCCCTTCCACCGATGACCGCTACCGCGTAAAGGCATGGGCGCGCACGGAACATGACCAAGTTCGGCTCTGCCGCAGATAAAAGAGTGGGTTGGCGCTCCCCGCCGGTGTTTTGAGCGAGCGTATCTGCCGTCGTCGCAACGATTGACCCCCAGGTAACGCAATTTGGCTGACACGTAGGACAGCCAAAACATTGGTTGGACGCGTCCTTGTTCAGCCGGGACACAGCACGACTTGCCAGTGGCAGACAGGCATCTACCAAGGGGGTCCCACCAGTGTCCAAGCACAGCAAGCCCGGGTCGCGCACGCCGGGGATGGCGGGCTCGCCAATACGAAAGTGCGGGGGTCACGGCCGCGGCAATGGTCGGGACCGGCGTCCTGCTGGCCGCCGCTCCGGGCGCGCCGGCGCCGACCACTGCGGAGGTGAAGCTGGCATCCACCGAGATCCCGCTCGGCCCGCTGGATTGCCTGTTCAACCCGGCAAGCTGCGGTGGCCTAATCGGCTCGGCCGGCTCGCCCACGCCGACGGCGCTGGCCGCGGCATCGCCGTCGCCCTTCGGGATCTTCGGCAACTTGAGACCGATCATCGGTCCGGGTGGTTGGCTGATCGGCGACGGCCTCGACGCCCTCGAGATCGACCCGACGTGTACATCCCTATGCCAGGGTGGCAACGGCGGACTTCTCGGAGGCTCCGGCGGCGCCGGCGCCTTCGGCGGCGCCGGCGGCAACGCCGGCCTCTTCTGGGGTAACGGCGGTGACGGCGGCGCCGGCATAAATGCCGTCTATGACACATTCGGCGGCCAAATTGAGGCGCCGACCGAAGGCGGGAACGGCGGCAGGGCCAGTTTCCTGATCGATAACGGCGGTGACGGCGGCTCCGGCGGCTGGGACGACAACCCCGACGTCGTGGCTCCTGGCGCGACCGCCGCCGACGGTGGTGACGGTGGCCGATGCGGTTGGTTCTGGGGCGACGGCGGCTTTGGCGGCGAGGGCGGCTCGGCTATTACCGGTGTGGGGGACGCCGTGGGCGGCGCTGGCGGCGGCGGCGGCACCGGCGGCCTCTTCGCCGACGGCGGCGACGGCGGAAGGGGCGGCACCGCCGAGTCACCGGCGACCCGGGTCGGCACCGCCGACGGCGGTCGCGGCAGTGGCGTAGGATCGGCGCCGGCGCGGGCGGCCTTCGGCGGCAACGATGGTCAGCCCTACGGCTACCCGGCTGCGACGACCCCGCATAGCCGTCGAAACTGAGGTATAGGGCCTCGATTGTTGGTGCGGGCGTCGACTGCATGGCAGTCGGCGCCCGCACTCGCCTATGCGACTGCTGTGCGCTCACGGCGATATGCTTCTCCCACAACGAGATTCGACCCCTTCAGCATGTGCCGTTCGTGATGCGGACCGGGGCCTGCCGGCGCGGCGGGCGGCTCGGCAGTCGTCCGCATTCTGGAAACTGGCCGCAGATTCAGTACGCTGCGAATCCTGACGTCGCTGGGCCTCGGCCGACTCATGCGACTCCTGCACCGCTCGTTCGGGTTCGGCGTGCCTGCGAAGTTGGTATTCCAGCCGACTGAGGCCGTCAGAAGGGTGGTGGATTGGCTTCGATGCGTGCGCGGTCGACCCCGCGTTTGGTGGTGTAGATCCGTCCGCTGGAGGAGCGCACGATCAGGGTGGCGTCGGGCAGTTGGGTTTCCGTCAGCCGCCGGGGCCGGTGTATAGGGTCTTGGGCACATGGTGTCGACAACTGCGCGGAGAACACTTCAGATAGGTCGCGCCGCCCATGCGACTACGGTAAGACGCGGGCAGCAAGCGACGGGAGAGCACGGTTATGGCTACTTCAGACGATCCAATGGGCGCAGTGCTGCAATACGTCGAGGCGTTCAACAACGGTGACTCGGCGGCGATGGCAGCGACATGCGCCGATCCCATGCAAATTCTTGACGGAATGTCGCCTCATGTCTGGCAGGGGCCGACCGCCGCCGAAGATTGGTGGAGGGATGTGCTCACTGAGGGCGAGCACCTCGGGGCTTCGGGTTATCGCATCACTCTTGACGAGCCACGACACGTCGATGTCAACGGCGAAAACGCCTATGTCGTCGCCCCAGCGACCATGACGTTCGATCTGCGCGGTAACCAGATCAGGCAAACTGGCTCTGTGTACACGGTCGCGCTTCGCAAAGTCGGCGCAGACTGGCGCCTGTCCGCCTGGGCGTGGGCAAAAGGCGTTTAGTTGGCAATGGCAGCGAATTGGTTGAATACCCTTTGCGGGGACGGTTACCCTGCTGGCCCGTTAAGCGCGGCTGTTCCCCTGAGACGCTAAGAGTCGACGCATCGTTGCCAGCTGATCCGCGCGAAACTGTCGCACGACCGCAGTTCGTGCACCCACTACATCGAATCCATGGAAGCCACCGAGAACAGTCCGGAGCTGTGTCGGCACTCCTGCTGCGCGCAGCCGGTTTGCGTAGTCGACACATTCATCGTGAAAAAGGTCTGCGGTGCCGACACCGATCCAGGTCGGCGGCAGACCTGACAAGTCGGCGCGGCGTGCGGGCGCTGCGTAGGCGCTCACATCCCCCGCGCCGGGCTCATGACCGAGGTAAGAGTGCCAACCGAACGAATTGTCTTGCGGCGTCCACCCTCTTGCTGAGGTAGCGGTCGATCGCCGAACCGTTCGATCGTCGAGCATTGGATAAACGAGGATCTGCCCGGCCAAGCCGACCAGTCCGGCATCGATGTTCCGCAAAGTGAGTGCGGCGGCAAGTCCACCACCACCTGACTTTCCGGCGATCAGGATCCGCCGTCGGTCGACGTCATCACGAGCGACCAGCCACTGCAAGGCGGCGTAGCAGTCGTCGAGTGCCGCCGGGTATGGGTGCTCCGGGGCGAGTCGATATTCGACGCTGACCGCCACAGCGCCCAGATGCGCGGCCATCTTCCGCACCGCGCGGTCATTCATGGCTGCTGATCCCGCCACGTACCCTCCGCCATGGATCCACAGCAGAGCGGGGGGCCTTTCGCTCAACCCCGTTGGCCTGTGAACTCGCACGCTCGCGGTCGCCGACACCGGAGCGACCTCCACGTCTCGAAGGGCCGCCATCCGACCCGCGAGCGCCATTCCGGTTCGCATAGGACGCAAGTGCCGCGCGAATAGCCCTCTTCGGTGGGGCAAGAAGCGCGCAGCCGCCGGAAGCCAAGGACCGATCGCCATCAATGGTCCCTCGCCGGGCGTCACCCCATCGTTAGGCATCGTCAGAGGCTATGCGCTTATCCCGATCGACCTCCGTCGGGCGGGGCCGTACCTCGTGTACAAACTTGACTCCGAATGCCCAAAGAACGGTCATGGGCGGACGGCGGTGGCCAGCGCGTCGAGCGTCAGGCGCGGAATCGGCTGATGCCCAGTTCGGCGCCGATCTCGGCAGCCGCGGCGTCCCAGTCCTCCACGCACCACGATGCGGTCTCGTGTTCGGCGTCGATGACCCGGCGTCGTCCAACTCCCGAAATCCATCGAACGCGTATTCGATCATGCCCACCCGCCCCGACCAGACCCCGACCACCACCAAAGGCCAAGCTGCGGGCCAAACCCAGACTGTGGACAACCAAGACTGGGGATAGGTTGCTTTCGATGAGTGAAAGGGTTGCCGACGATCGACTCGACGGGTTCGGTGTACTGACGATGGAGGACGCCACGTGAGCCGACCACAGCGCGACAACGTGTTGATCGTGCACTGGCACGACCTGGGCCGGTATCTCGGTGTGTACGGCCACCCCGACGTGTCGAGTCCACGGTTGGACCAGCTCGCCGACGAGGGCATTCTCTTCACCCGGGCCCACGCCACCGCCCCGCTGTGTTCGCCGTCGCGCGGATCGCTGTTCACCGGCCGCTACCCACACGACAACGGGCTCATCGGCCTGGCACACCACGGCTGGGAGTACCGCGCCGACGTCCAGACCCTGCCCCGCCTGCTGTCCGAATCTGGTTGGCATACCGCGCTGTTCGGCATGCAGCACGAGACCTCGTACCCGGCGAGACTCGGCTTCGACGAATACGACGTGAGCAACTCATACTGCGAGTACGTCGTCGAACGCGCCACCGACTGGCTCGCCGATCCACCCACCGAACCGTTCCTGCTCACCGCAGGCTTCTTCGAGACGCACCGCCCGTATCCGCACGACCGGTACGAACCTGCCGACGCCGACGACGTGGCCGTGCCGGACTACCTTCCCGACACCGACGCCGTCCGGCAGGATCTCGCCGACTTCTATGGATCCATCGCGGTCGCCGACGCCGCCGTCGGGCAACTGCTTGACACCCTCGAGTCGACGGGACTCGACCGCACCACGTGGGTGGTGTTCATGACCGATCACGGCCCGGCATTGCCCAGGGCCAAGTCGACCCTCTACGACGCGGGTACCGGGATCGCGTTCATCGTGCGCCCACCGAAGGGGACGGACCGTGTCCCAATGGTTTACGACGAGTTGTTCAGCGGTGTCGACCTGCTTCCCACCCTGCTGGATCTGCTTGGCGTCGACGTTCCCGAAGCGGTTCAAGGCATTTCGCACGCGCGCCAACTGCGCCAAGGGAACCCGAGCGAGCCCGCGCGCACCGAGGTCTACACCACGAAGACGTATCACGACTCATTCGATCCGATACGCGCGGTTCGCACTAAGGAGTACAGCTACATCGAGAACTACGCCGCGCGGCCGGTGCTCGATCTGCCGTGGGACATCGCGGACAGCGCGCCCGGCCAGGTGGTCGAGCCGTTGACACGCGGCCCCCGTCCGGCCCGCGAGATGTACGACCTCGTCGTCGACCCCACCGAACGCGACAACCTGCTCGACGGGGAGCCGACCGACAAGGCCGAGGCCATCGCAGGCGAGCTCGCCATCCTGCTCGATGCGTGGCGCCAGAAGACCAACGACGTCATCCCTTCCGACTTCGCGGGAACCAGGATCGCCGAGCGCTTCACCGAGACCTATCTGCACATCCGCGGTAGACCCGCAACCAGCCGCTCGGCAATCGCGGCTGACCGTGGCATTCACGGCGAAATCCAACAATAGTTCTGCTCGTGGTGAGCAGAATAGCGCGACTGCACGGGGTTGCGGCACCGGTTACGCTGCAGCGCATGGCCCCGCCCGCCTACCTGGTGCTCGCATCCCAACGCAGTGGAAGCACGCTGCTCGTCGAGTCGCTCCGCGCCACCGGCGTAGCAGGTGAACCGCAGGAGTTCTTTCAGTATCTGCCGACCACCAGCCAGTCGCCCCAGCCCCGCCAGTGGTTCGAAGGCGTCGAGGATCAATCGATCCTGCGTCTGCTGGACCCGCTCGACGAGGGCAAACCCGACCTCGCCCCGGCGGAGATCTGGCGCGACTACATCCGCACGATTGGACGCACCCCGAACGGTGTGTGGGGCGGGAAGCTGATGTGGAACCAGACCCCACTGCTGCTCGACCGCGTCGAGGGCCTTCCGAACCGCTCGGGCGACGGACTGCTGGCCGCGATCCGCGACGTAGTCGGCGTTGACCCCGTCCTCGTGCACGTCCACCGGCCGGACGTCGTGTCGCAGGCCGTGTCGTTCTGGCGCGCCGTCCAAACGCGCGTCTGGCGGGGTCGCCCCGACCCCGTACGCGATGCCCGCGCCGAGTACCACGCCGGCGCCATCGCCCACGTCGTCACGATGTTGCGCGCCCAGCAGGAGGGGTGGCGCACGTGGTTCGCCGAGGAGGGCATCGAACCCATCGACGTCGCGTATCCGGTGTTGTGGCGCAACTTGACCCAAGTGGTCGGCACCGTGCTCGAGGCGCTGGGTTTGGATCCGCGACTCGCGCCACCGCCGGTGCTGGAACGCCAGGCCGACCAGCGCTCCGACGAGTGGGTGGACCGCTACCGCGCCGAGGCCGAGCGAGAGGGGTTGCCCCAATGACGACGACGGTGACGTTCGACGACACCCACGTCGACGAGCTCCGGCTTCTGGAGGCCGAGGCCGTCCACATCATCCGCGAAGTGGTGGCGGAATTGCAGCGCCCAGTGCTGCTGTTCTCGGCGGGTAAGGACTCCATCGTGCTACTTCGGTTGGCGGAGAAGGCATTCCGGCCCTCGGCGCTGCCGTTTCCCGTGCTGCACGTGGACACCGGCCACAACTTCAGTGAGGTCATCGAGTTCCGCGACCGTCGCCTCAGCGAACACGGTCACCGGCTCATCGTCGGATCGGTGCAGGAGACCATCGACAGCGGTAGAGTCGCCGACCCCGGCGAAGGTGAGTCGCGCAACCGACAGCAGACCCGCACGCTCCTCGATGCACTCGAGGCCGGCGGATTCGACGCCGCGTTCGGTGGCGCGCGGCGCGACGAGGAACGCGCTCGCGCGAAGGAACGCATCCTGAGCTTCCGCGACGAGTTCGGCCAGTGGGACCCGCGCGCCCAACGGCCCGAGCCGTGGTCGCTGTACAACGGCCGAATCAGGAAGGGCGAACAGGTCCGGGTGTTCCCGCTGAGCAACTGGACCGAGCTGGACATCTGGCGCTACATCGAACTGGAAGCACTTGAGCTGCCGTCGATCTACTTCGCACACCAGCGGGAAGTCGTGGAGCGCGACGGCATCCTGCTTGCCGTCTCGGAATACGTGCAGCCTCGGGGCGACGAATCGTCGGCGGTCGAGTGGGTCCGCTACCGCACCGTCGGCGACCTCACCATCACCGGTGCGGTGCGATCACGTGCCACGGACATCGCAGGCGTCATCTCCGAGATCTCCGCTGCGACGGTGTCCGAGCGGGGCGAGACCCGCGCTGACGACCGGACCTCGGTGGCGGCCATGGAAGACCGCAAGCGGGAGGGCTACTTCTGATGACCCGGCAGCTATTGCGCATCACCACAGCGGGTTCGGTCGACGACGGCAAGAGCACGCTGATCGGCCGCCTCCTGCACGACACGGACAGCCTGCCGCTAGACCACCTCGAAGCGGTCACCGACGAAGCAGGAGTCGCCGACCTGGCCGCGCTCTCCGACGGGCTGCGGGCCGAGCGTGAGCAGGGCATCACCATCGACGTGGCGTATCGCTTCTTCTCCACGGCACACCGCAGTTACATCCTGGCCGACACGCCTGGCCACGAACGCTACACGCGCAACATGTTCACCGGCGCATCGAATGCGCATGCCGCGATACTCCTCGTCGACGCTCGGGCCGGCGTGTTGCGGCAGACCCGAAGGCATGCCAGAATCGCGAAATTGCTTGGTATTGCACACTTCGTCGCAGCGGTGAACAAGATCGACCTGATCGACTTCGATCAATCTAGATTCGCCGAGGTCGAATCGGAGCTCCGTCAGATGACGGCACGACTGGGAGGGGCCGAGCTCACGGTGATCCCGATCGCCGCCAAGCACGGAGACAACGTGGTGGAACGCTCCGCCCAGACCACGTGGTACGACGGGCCGACGCTACTGGAATACCTTGAGGGAATCGAACTCTCGGCACCTCAACCCGAGACGGCCAAACTCCGCCTTCCGGTGCAGTGGGTGTCTCGACCCACCGCGCAGGAACGCAGGAGGTACACCGGACGGCTGTCGGGGGGAACGCTTCGCGTCGGTGATCCGGTCGTGTCGCTGCCCTCGGGTTCGAAGTCGACGGTCACGGCTTTGGACACCCTCGACGACGACCGCGCCGTCGCGGTCGCACCGCTATCGGTGTCCATCGAGCTCGCCGACGACATCGACGTCGGCCGCGGTGACGTGTTCGTCAGCGGCGCCGACGACAGCGCGCAGCCGGTGCTGGCCCGCGAACTCGACGCGACGGTGTGCTGGTTCACGGAGACGCCGCTGCGGGCCGGCGATCGGCTTGCGCTCAAGCAGGGTGCCCGAACGGTGCGAGCCACGGTTCAGGCCTTGCACAGCAGGCTGGATCCCGAGACGCTCGACGATCTCGACGGCCCAGTCGAATTGGGGCTCAACGATATCGGTGCAGTGACGCTCCGCACCAGTTCAGTAGTCGTCGCGGACGCCTACGCTGACAACCGGGACAACGGCGCGTTCATCCTCATCGACGAGACCTCGAACGACACCGTCGGAGCGGGCACGATCACTGAACCGCGCGAAGTCAAACCGGGCGCTCAAACCCGCAACGACATCCGTTGGCATCCTTCGTCATTGGATCGCGACTACCGGTGGGGCAAGACGGGCCAGCGAGGCGCGACCATCTGGTTCACGGGCTTGCCTGCATCGGGCAAGTCGACCGTCGCAGTGGCCGTCGAACGCGCGCTGGTCGAGTCGGGACACGTCGCCTATCTGCTCGACGGTGACAACCTCCGCCATGGCCTCTCCGACGATCTCGGCTTCTCCGCGGGCGACCGCGCAGAGAACATCCGCCGGGTCGGGCACCTGACCCGTCTACTGGCCGACGCCGGTGTGGTCGCGCTGGCATCGCTGGTCTCGCCGCTGAAGTCCGACCGACAGGTCGCCCGCGCGCTCAACGAGGCCGCGAGGCTTCCCTTCGTCGAGGTGTACGTGTCGACCTCGCTGGCGGAGTGCGAGAAGCGTGATCCCAAGGGACTTTACGCGCGGGCACGGTCGGGCGAGCTCAAGGGAATGACCGGCGTCGACGCGCCGTACGAGCCGCCGGAGGACCCTGATCTGGTGCTCGACACCACCGGTGCGGACATCGACGAACTCGTCGCGCGAGTGATCGAGCTGATCGACAAGAAGCGCTAGACACGCACCTGAGCGACGACGAAGACGCGGCGGAACGGGAAGAACGTGGTGCCGTCCGACCGCACCGGATAGGCCCGCGCCAGCACCGGGACGATCGCCTCGCGGTACTGCTGCCACGCATCATCCGTCAATCGGCTCTTCACCTGGGTGAGCGCCGTGCCCGTGATCCAGTCCAACACTGGTGTCTCGCCGGTCAACTGATGGACATACGTGGTCTCCCATGCGTCCACGGTGCACCCCGCGTCGGTGAGCACGTCCGCGTACCGGGACGGCGACTCGACGACGTGCTCGTCGCGCCATGGCATGTCCCGCAACGCTTCCGCGAACGGGGCACTGCGAGCGACCTCGCGCACCGCCTGATGTGACGGCGCGTTGAAGTTGCCGGGCACCTGCATGGCGATCCACGCCCCTGCGGGCAGCGCACCCGCCCAGCGGACCATCAACTCCACGTGATCCGGGACCCACTGCAGGGCCGCGTTCGAGACCACGACGTCGGTGTCCGGTTGCGGTGACCACTCGTCGATGCCGCCGACGATGGCGTCGACGCCTCGCTTTCGGGCCGCCTCGATCATCTCCGGGGAACTGTCCAGCGCCTCGATCGCCGCGTCGGGCCACCGCTGCGCGAGGGTGACGGTGAGATTACCGGGCCCACAACCGAGATCGACGACGCGTCGCGGCGAATCCGCGCCAACCCGAGACACCAGGTCGAAGAACGGACGCCCGCGATGGTCGGCGAAGGCAAGGTAGACATCGGGATTCCACATCTCGTCATCATCCTCTCCGATGACCGGATGACCCACAGCCGATTTGCAGCCATGCCAACGCCGATCACCAGGATCACCAGGGACGCTGGCGACGTGACTGCGCGGTGGCCACGGTGGGCACTGGCCACCCTGCTTGCCGCCACCGCCGTGCTGTACCTGTGGAACCTTTCGGCCTGCGGCTACGGAAACACCTTCTACGCCGCCGCGGCGCAGGCCGGAGCCCAGAGTTGGTCGGCGTGGTTCTTCGGTTCGCTCGACGCGCACGACTTCATCACGGTCGACAAGCCGCCGGGTGCGCTCTGGGTGACCGCACTCTCCGTGCGGCTGTTCGGGCTGTCCAGCTGGGCGGTGCTGGTGCCGCAGGCGTTGATGGGCGTCGCGTCGGTGGCCGTGCTGTACGCGACGGTACGGCGCACCATCCCGGACCCGCGGCAGGGCATGGCGGCCGGGCTGCTTGCCGGTGCTGTCCTGGCGTTCACCCCCGCCGCGACGCTGATGTTTCGTTTCAACAATCCCGACGCGCTCCTGGTGTTGCTACTGACGATCGCCGCGTACTGCGTCACTCGGGCGGTCCAGTCGGCATCGTGGCGCTGGCTGGCGCTGGTCGGCGCGGTGATGGGCACTGCGTTCCTGACCAAGATGCTGCAGGCGGCCGTCGTGCTGCCGGGGTTCGCCGTGTCGTACCTGCTGCTGGCGCCGATCGGCTGGCGAAAGCGGCTGCTGCACTTGGCCGCAGCGACCACTGCGCTCATCGCCGCCGCCGGCTGGTGGGTGTTGATCGTCCAGTCGATACCGGCGAACTCGCGCCCGTACATCGGCGGGTCGAGCGACAACACGGTGCTCAATCTGGCCTTCGGCTACAACGGGATGAACCGCATCCTCGGCAGATCGCCCGAGGACAGCTCCGATTGGGGTGGTCCGGCGGCCCGGTTGCCGACCGCGTCGGTCGGCGTACATCGCCTGTTCTCCGCCGAGATGGGTCGTGAGATCTCGTGGCTGCTGCCGGTCGCGGTGTTCGTCGTGGGCCTCGGTGCGTATCTGGTCTTGCGCCGCAAGCTGATTCGTGACGAGGTGGCTGCACTGCTGACGTGGGGCGGCTGGCTGCTCGTCACCGGGTCGGTGCTCAGCTTCATGAACGGCACCGTGCACCCGTACTACACCGTCGCGCTGGCTCCTGCCGTCGGTGCCCTCGTCGGATTGGGTGGGGTCTGGGCGTGGCGACTGCTCCCCGGCTGGGACGGTCGGATCGCGTTGTTCGTCATGTTCGCGTTTGGCGGCGGATGGTCGGCAATACTCCTCGCCCGCAACCACTTCGGTCCACCATCGATGCCGTGGTGGGTGGCAGGCTCGGGTCTGCTCGCGGCGGTGCTCACGCTTGTCGGGCGGCGCCGGTGGGCCATCGTGGCCATCGCCATGGGCACGGTGGCGACGCTCGCGGGCACCGCGGGGTACTCCGTGGCCACGGCGGCGACGCCTCACCGCGGCGCGATACCCAGTGCGGTCGCCTCGGTGCGCCTGACGTCCGAGCAGCGAGCGAAGGCCGAGGAGGTGGATGCCACGTTCACAGTCGGGGGCTGGTCGGGCGACGAGTCCTCCAACCGCGAACTGGCCCGGATACTTGCGGACGCTCACACCCCGTGGTCGGCGGCGACCAACGGATCGCAGTCAGCGGCGGAGTTGGAGCTCGCTTCAGGCACGTCGGTGATGGCGATCGGCGGCTGGAGTGGTGACCCCGCACCCACCCTTGCGCAGTTCATCGATGACGTACGCGCAGGCGAGGTCGGATACTACGTCGAAGCCGGTGGGGCCGAGCGCGCACGGGGCAGGGTGATCCGCGCGGAGAATCACACCGCGTCGCATACCCGCGAGATCGCCGACTGGGTGGCCGCGCACTATCAATCGGTAACCGTTGGCGACTCGCTGGTATACCGCCTGAACTGAACCACGCCCGGGTTAGCATCGGGCCGTGCCCAGTTCGCAGTCGAACACGAGTGCCCCAGTCGATCCCCCCATTCCCGTTCCCGACGTCGCCGGCGCCGATGCGACCCCGGGCGGGCTGCCCCGGCGCGTCGATCTGACGTGGCAGCAGAAGCTCGTCGTCGACGCTTCGGCCGTCGCCGATCTTGGACTCCGCACGGCGATCGCCTCGCTCGTGGGCGCGGCGATGCTGCCACGGGTCGCCAATGCCGTGATGCGCCCATCTGGTTCGCGCACCGAGCACGAGGCGTTGCGCTTCTATGCCGAGCTGGCCGCCGCCAAGGATCCGGTGGTGTCGTTTCCCGCCCCCACCGCACCGCCGCGCGTCTCGTCCCGCCCGGCCAACCCCGTGGCGGAGTGGACGGCTCACGGCCGAGTGCAGAACATCAGATTCAAGAGCAGCTTCGAGGCGATCAATCCGGCTGTGCGCGAACGCCGCCGGGAATACGAGCACAACAACGTCGTGCACGCCCAGCACTGGATGCACGATGACGGACCCCATCCCACGTTGTGCGTGATTCACGGGTTCATGGGGTCGGCGTACCTGTTCAACGGTTTGTTCTTCTCGCTTCCGTGGTTCTACCGTTCGGGCTACGACATCCTGCTCTACACGCTGCCATTCCACGGTCGTAGGGCCGAAAGGCATTCGCCGTTCAGTGGTTACGGCTACTTTGCCGACGGATTCTCGGGTTTCGCCGAGGCGATGGCACAGGCGGTGCACGACTTCCGTTCGGTCCTGGACTATCTCGAGTACACCGGGGTGGATCGGATTGCGCTGACCGGTATGTCGCTCGGCGGCTACACCTCGGCCTTGATCGCCGGTGTCGACGACCGAATCCAGGCCGTCATCCCCAATGTGCCCGTCGTCACGCCGGAGTCGGCTTTCGACGACTGGTTCCCGGCCAATCTGCTGGTGAGGCTCGGCAATCAGATCGCCGGCACCGACCCCGAGTTGATGGCGGGCGCGTCGAGCTACCACTCACCGCTGAACTACGTGCCCTTGGTGCCCAAGGACCGGCGCCTGATCATCACCGGTCTGGGTGATCGGTTGGCCCCACCCGAGCAGGCCGAGGCATTGTGGAAGCACTGGGACCGCTGCGCGTTTCACTGGTTTCCCGGCAATCACATCCTGCACGTCAGCCAGCCTGACTACCTCCGGAGGATGACCCGCTTCATGCGGGACTTCATGTTCGAATAGGCACGACACGGTCAGATCGTCGATAGCGCGCACCAAGCCGGTCGCGCGCTTCGATCGTGCGCACCTGTCGATGCTTGCCGACGCTTCCGCGTTCGCCGCGTCTAACGACTGACCCTTCTGGGCCGACTGTCACGTCACCCGGCACAGGTCCGCGATCCACGCGAGCAACTGGTGCTGGCCGGGACCTCCTTAGCCGACTGCGTCGCGAATGCGCGTTGGACACCGGATAGTCGACGCAGGGGTTGGCTTCGTGCCACGGTGGAGGTGGATCCTTTTCGTCAAGTTTTCAAGGAGGTGCAGAACCGTGGAGCAGACACAGCACGGGACCTTGGCCCATCAGGAATGCCCAGACTGTCATGCGCTAGCCGCGGACCTTGAGGCGCACAAGCAATGGCACTCCAGGCTTGTCCATGACATCGCCACTGCCGTTGACAGGGACGTGAAGCGACGAGCAGCAGCTGAGTAGCCGGGTCCCGGTTAGTCAACGGGATTGGCGGTATCGCACAGTCCCGAGGCCTCAAAGAGGCACCGGCGTACCCAACCGTCTTGGGTGCAGGGTCTCCCCAATGTGGGCGCCCGACGTGTGTCCGGATCAGGTGTCAGCAGGTGACGTCGACGTAGACGGTCTTGTTGGTCACCGTGGTGACAAGGTCGTTGCTGGCTCCAGGTACACCGGAGTCGGTCCGCGAGAACGTCTGGCCAGGGCGGACCGCGTTGAGCGTGCACTGGTCAACCGCGGCGCTGTCGACGCGGCTCACGATGACCTGGAAGCCCTGCGCCTGCAGTTGGCGGACCGTGGCATCGACGGACGATGGGCCGGACGGGGCGGCGGTAGCGGTTCCGGTCAGGCCAAGCGCGGCGGAGGCCAGTGCGCCCGCAGCGAGGGAGGTGAGGAGGATGTTCTTCATTTTCGTGGCTTTCTCGTGTTCTTGTGACAGATGATGGGCATTTGCTGTTTGGGTCGTCTGTTCTTTGTTTCAGCGGCCTTTGCGTCCTCTCGCCGATTCGTCCTTTCGGTGCATTCGTCGCGATTCCTGCGGATTCCGTTGTCCCCGAAGGCACAGCAATCAAGCCGAACGAAACCGTCGGCTCCGTGGCGATTGTGTGATTGACCGCGCGGCCCCATGCGCCTGCGGCACTGGGTTTGCTGTCGGGCCATCCTGTTGTGCTGCCCCAGTCGGGCAATTCAGTTATGCGGCGTCCCTGTCGAGTTCAACGGATTGGGACACCATCTGGTTCACCATGTGTGGCGCTGCTGTAGTTATTCGAGGCCGGCCCGTTGCCGGACTGGGCATCGTCGTTGAAGCACCAAGGCCGTGCGGTGTCCGTTGCGTGGGTCACGAGTGGCGGACTACCTGTATTCATTCGGTATCGCCGATTGGCAAGTAGCGAGTAGCGCTCCATGGCGGGCACCTCACCGCGCGAGCGTTGATCAAAGCTGGTCGCGGAGTCCTTCAACGAAGTTGACCAATCTTGCTCGATGCGACCCGGGCCAGTAGATCCGTCCGCAGTCCGCGCAACGGCTGAAATCGTTGTAATACCGGCGGGTCAACGGCTCGAGGTGGTCGATCACTTCTTGCTTGGTCACGGTGACCAGCCGGCCATTGCACCGCACGCACCGCGTGAACGGCGCCAGCCGTCGCCGCAGGTCCAGTCGCCGTATCACCTCGAGCGTCTGTTCCTCGGGTCGGTCGGAGTGGACGAACAAGCCATGCGTGATGGCGCGACGCTTCAACAGACCACGGTCTCGGGTCAGCAGGATCCGCTGTTGGGCCAGGCTGATATCGGCCAGGGCTTGGTCATCGGCGTCACTGGACCACCACACGTCGAACCCGAGCACTCGGAGCAGCCGTGCCAGCCGACCGAGGTTGACGTCGATGACGAAGCGCGGATCGCGCAGCGGCACCGGCCGCAGCCGGGCCGTGGACCCAATGTCGAGCGCCTCGAACACGGGGTACGCGGCGATGCGGTCGTCGGAAGTCGGCCGATGAGCGAAGCCCTCCGCATTCCCGTTCACCAGGATGAGATCGACCTCAGTGTGCGGAATGCCCATCGCCTCCAGAACGTCCTTCACCGTCTGGTGGGGGCGGAACGGACGGCGCACGGTTACACCGCGCGACTCGGGTCCGAGGAAGTCATTGAGCTCGGCATAGGCCCGGACATACACGTAACCGGCCATTCCCCATGGTCTCCGGCGGAAGAGTCGGACGCAATCCCGTACCGCGCGAAGCATCCCTGAACGCTCTCGGCTGGGCGGACCACGGTGCGTCAGCCGCGGGTGTCGCGTACCGCGAGAACTCAAGCGAGTCTGCAACGCCGTCAGGGCCGGATCGCTGCGCTTAGACCAGCGGGTGGCCCTTGCGCATCCGTCTGTCCAGGTCCTTCAGCAAGACGTTGAACGGGAACTGCCGGATGAATCGCGGCAACAGGTTGTTGACGGTGCGCAGCCTGGCCATCAACCGGTCGAAGCGCCGTTGCCGATCGGGGTCCCATGAAAACCCCATCTCGTCGCGGAAGCGCTGCGGCAGAAACCCGGTGGTGATCAACAGGTTGAACTCGTCGAGCCTGCGCTGGATGGGGCCGGGCAACTCGACCTTGCCGACCCGGCCGAGGGCGAACGGATATAGGTAAGCGCGCATGGTGTCGTCGATGTGCACCTCGTCGAGCGCCTTGCTCCAGTACTCGTCGAACGCAGCGCGGTCAGCGGGCCACATCTCGTCAGGTACTTGAAGGGTCGTACCGAGATTCTTGCCCTTTGCGAAGTGTTCGTCCGCCGTGTCGTCATCCATCTCTTCGACGAAGACCCGGTACACGTCGACCGTGCCCTTGTAGAGGCACGCCGCAACCCACATCTGCAGGTCCTTGTCGAACGCGTTGTACTTCACCGGGCTCTCGTCGGTCGAATAGACCTGTGCGTGCGAGCGGTTGACCGCGCGTCGATAGGCAGCCTTTTGCGTTTCGGTGCCACTGATGGCCACCGCCAGATAGGTGAACGTGGTGCGCGCGCGCTTGATCGGGTGCCGGTCGGCCCTGCCGCTCTCGACGCGGCTCTCCTTCACGCCGTAGCCGACGCCTGGCCTGGCGAGTTCCATGATGATGTTGGCAGGGCCGGCAAGCAGTCCGATGCCGAGCATTCCGTCATCGACGGTGTGTCCGCGTCGGCGCGTGGCACGTGCAGGCGCCGCGGCACCGACCGCGCGCTCAACGTGGGAGATCGGCTCGCTGACCGTCATCGACACTCCTATGCGCTAAATGTGGAAACGTTTGTTTCCTGATATTGCCTGGGGCACTCGACGGGTGTCAAGATGGATGCGTGCCACAGATCCGGCCGTACGGCGGCGTCGAGGCGCCCGAACGGCTCGCGCAGCGCAGACGGCAGTTGCTCGACGCCGGTCTGGAGTTGCTCGGCGCCACGGAGCACCCGCCGGAGCTGACGGTGCGTGCCTTGTGCGGGCAGGCCGGGGTTTCGTTGCGCTATTTCTACGAGAGCTTCACCGACAAGGACGAACTGGTCGCCGCCGTCTACGACTGGGTGATCGCCGACATCGCCGCGACCACCCAGGCGGCCGTCGCCGCGGCGCCGCGCGACGAGCAAAACCGGGCAGGCATCGCGAACCTGGTCCGAGTCATCGCCGGCGACGCGCGCATCGGACGACTGTTGTTCAACCCGCAGTTGTCCAACGCTGTGCTAGCACGCAAGCGCGCCGAGGTCGGCGGCGTCTTCGCCCTCTTGTCGGGCCAACACGTGACGAGCGCCTACCAGCTGCCGGAGAACGGCTGGACCAAATCGGTCGCGCACTTCGTAGTGGGTGGCGTCGGCCAGACGATCAGCGCGTGGGTGTCGGGCGACATCGAGCTAGACCAAGCGCAACTAGTCGAGCAGATCACGCGGATCCTCGACGGACTCGCCGCACGCGAATGGGACTGAACCTAGCGGCCCGCGGCCACCGGAGGACGACGGTCGGCTTCGGTCTTGGGTGCAATCGGCGTAGCGTCTTCGGTGAATGTCCTGGTCCAACAAGCGAACTCGAGAGTGATGCCGTCCGGGTCCACGAAGTAGAAAGACCGCACGTAGACGCCTGGGTGGACGGTCGACGAGACACCCGCAGGGCTCTCATCGTGGTTCAGCACCGGCCCGACCCGTACACCCTTGTCCTTGAGGCGCTGACGGTACTCGTCGAACTTCTCCGCCGGAACGTGAAACGCCAGGTGGTTCATCGAGCTCACTGCACTGACGATGTCGCCGATACCGGGAATGGCCGCGGGTGCGGACACCCCAGGCACGCCGTCGGGTGCCTCGGCGAACCAGAAGAACGCCACGCAGTCGCCATTGCCCGCGTCGAAGAAGAAGTGCTGCCCCATGCCGCCCGGCAGTTCGAGCGACTTGACCAGTGGCATTCCGAGCACGTTCGTATAGAAGTCGACCGTTTTCGCCATGTCCGCGCAGACCAGCGCGACGTGGTTGATGCCGCCGAGCTCGAACTCTTGATTGGGATTGTCGGGCTTGATCATGTTGCGGCTCCTCGATCACACCAAAGACCTGGCCTAGATCAGTATCTGAATCTAACATCAGGTTCAGATTCGATCAATGAGATCCACGAGCAGAAGGCCCGCCGGTGACCGTCGCACCCCGCGAACAGTTGCCGACCCTTCGGGGCAGACAGACGCAAGCCGCCATCGACGCAGCCGCCCGAGCGGTGGTCGCGCGCAAGGGAATTCTGGCGACGACGATCTCCGACATCGCAGCCGAGGCAGGCCGGTCCACCGCGTCGTTCTACAACTACTACGACTCCAAGGAAGCGATGGTGCGGGAGTGGGCGGTGCGTTTTCGCGACGAGGCCCGCGACCGCGCCCAAGCCGCCGCCGCCCCGGAGTTGAGCAACTCCGAGCGCGCATACCGGGCGGCCGCCGCGCACTGGAACACCTACCGCAACCGGTTGGCGGAGATCATCAGCGTGTCCCAGCTGGCGATGGTCAGCGAGGACTTCGCGCGGTATTGGGCCGAGATCTGCGAACTACCGATCGGCCTCGTCACGGCGATGGTGAAACAGGCTCAGGGCCAAGGGTTCTGCACCGACGACGACCCGCATCTCATCGCGGTCGCCCTGGTGTCGATGCTCAACCAGTTCTGCTATGCGCAGTTGAGCGGCGACGGTGCCAAGACCGCGGACGACGACGCGTGCATCACGACCTTGGCCAACATCTTCTACCGCACCATCTACCACGAGGGGACTTCGCCGAGATGACGAAGAATTCGGGGGGGACGAGCACGCCGGGCGTGATGAGGGAGTTCATCGGGATGGACTCCCCCACCGCGCGGCGCGCAGGTTCCGGTGGGCATCCGTGCCAAGGGATCTACTACCGCGGAGTGGGCCGCAAGCCAAAGGTGGCCATGATCGCCGCCCACTATCAAATCGACTTCTCCGAGCACTACCTGGCGGACTACATGGCCACCCGAGGCGTCGGCTTCCTCGGCTGGAACACCCGCTTCCGCGGCTATGAGAGCAGCTTTCTCCTCGACCACGCGTTGGTCGACCTCGGGGTCGGCGTCCGATGGCTCCGCGAGGTTCAAGGAGTGGAAGCTGTTGTGCTGCTTGGGAATTCTGGTGGCGGGTCGTTGATGGCGGCCTATCAGGCCCAGGCCGTCGAGCCAAACGTGGCTCCGCTGGAGGGCATGCGGCCAGCCGCAGGGCTGACGGAGCTTCTGCCCGCCGACGGTTACGTAGCAAGTGCCGCACACCCCGGCCGTCCCGACGTGCTCACGGCGTGGATGGATGCTGCCGTCATCGACGAGAACGACCCTCTCTCAAGCGATCCCGCGCTCGACCTCTTCGACGAGCACAACGGGCCGCCTTATTCTTCCGTCTTCGTCAAGCGCTACCGAGCGGCGCAGGTCGCCCGAAACCACGCGATCACCGACTGGGTCGAGGGCGAACTCAAACGTGTTCGCGCGGCGGGATACTCCGACCGGCCGTTCACCGTGCTTCGCACATGGGCCGACCCACGCATGGTCGATCCGAGCATCGAGCCGACCAAGCGTCCGGCCAACACGTGCTACGTGGGCGTCCCGGTCAACGCCAACCGATCGGCCCACGGCATCGCGGCGGCCTGCACGTTACGAAGCTGGCTCGGCATGTGGAGCCTGCGCCACGCGCAGACTCGGGCCGAGCCGCATCTGGCTCGCATCGCATGCCCCGCCCTGGTCATCAACGCCGAGCAAGACACCGGGGTATACCCGTCGGACGCGAAGCGCATTCACGACGCGTTGGCCAGCTCGGACAAGTCGAGCTATTCGATCGACTCCGATCACTACTTCACCACCCCAGGTGCGCGCAGCGAGCAAGCCGACATCATCGCCAAGTGGATCACCAAACGGTGGCGATGACCGACGGCCAGTCGATCACCGTCCTGGCGCACTTCCTGCCGGGACCCAAGGTAACGGAATTCCTTGCGCCTCACACGGATTGGCTCGACATCCGGTACTGCGCCGAGGACGACGACCACACGCTCCACCGTGAACTCCCCGAAGCGGACGTGATCTGGCACGTGTTACGCCCCCTGTCGGGCGCCGACCTCGAGCGAGCCGGGCGGTGCCGCCTGGTGCACAAGCTCGGGGCGGGGGTGAACACCATCGACGTGGACGCCGCCACCCGGCTGGGCATCGGGGTGGCCAACATGCCCGGCGCCAACGCCCCATCCGTCGCCGAGGGCGCCGTGTTGCTCATGCTCGCCGCCCTGCGCCGGCTACCCGCGCTGGATCGGGCCACGCGGTTGGGACGGGGCTGGCCGTCGGACCCAAGTCTCGGTGAGAACGCTCGAGACGTCGGGAGCTGCACCGTTGGCCTGGTCGGCTACGGCAATGTCGCCAAACGCGTCGAGGCGATCGTGACCTCGATGGGCGCCGTCGTCCTTCACACCAGCACACGCGATGACGGTCACACCGGATGGAGGACCCTGCCCGACCTGCTCGCAACCAGCGACATCATTTCGCTGCACCTGCCACTCACCGATTCAACCGTGGGTCTGATCAACGCGTCGACGCTGGCGCTCGTGAAGCCGGAAGCCGTCCTGGTGAACACCGCCCGGGGACCGATAGTCGACGAGGGCGCCTTGGTCGATGCGCTAGCCGCGGGACGCCTTGCCGCGGCGGGTCTGGACGTGTTCGCCGTCGAACCAGTGCCCATCGACAACCCGCTGCTGGCCCTCGACAACGTCGTCGCCACACCTCACGTGAGCTGGTACACCGTCGACACCATGCGGCGGTATCTGAAGGAGGCCGTCGGCAACTGCGCACGCATGCGCGACGGCCTGGACTTGGTGAACCTGGTAAACGAGGTGCCGGTTCGACGGTCGTGACGCCCGCGTATCCTGGTTCCCAACCGACCGGTTAATTGAGGAGCCTCCACGCATGTCCATCGCGATCCTTTCCGAGCACAACGACCTGGCCGATTCGGTGCGGTCCCTGGTGGCGCGGGTGACGCCGCCCGAGGTTCTGCACGACGCGCTGGAGACCCCCATCCCCAACCCGCCGCCGTACTGGAAGGCTGCCGCTGAGCAGGGCCTGCAGGGCCTGCACCTGTCCGAAACCGTCGGCGGACAGGGGTTCGGAATCCTCGAACTAGCGATCGTGCTCGCCGAGTTCGGGTACGGCGCAGTCCCCGGCCCGTTCGTGCCCTCAGCGATCGCCAGCGCGCTGATCTCCGCGAACGATCCCGAGGACAAGCGTCTCGAAGCCCTCGCGTCGGGCGAGGTCATCGCCGCCTACGCCATCGACTCCGGCCTGACCGCCACCCGGCAGGGCGACGGCCTGGTCATCCGCGGCGAGGTCCGAGCCGTGCCCGCCGCCGCGCAGGCCTCGCTCCTGGTACTCCCCGTCGCGATCGACAGCGGCGAGGAATGGCTGGTACTCGACGCGGACGCGCTCGAGATCGAGCCCGTCGCCAGCGTCGATCCCCTGCGACCGATCGCGCACGTGCGGGCCAACGCCGTCGAGGTCGGAGACGATCGCGTGCTGTCCAACCTCAGCCGCACGCGCGCCCGGGCGCTGATATCGACGCTGCTGTCCGCCGAGTGCATCGGCGTGGCACGCTGGGCCACGGACGCCGCCGCGGAGTACGCGAAGATCCGCGAACAGTTCGGCCGCCCCATCGGCCAGTTCCAGGCCATCAAGCACAAGTGCGCAGGAATGATCGCGGAGACCGAGCGGGCCACCGGCGCGGTGTGGGACGCGGCGCGAGCCATCGACGAAGCAGCCAGGGGTGAAAAGGACACCGCCTTCGAGTTCGCCGCGGCCGTCGCCGCCACGCTGGCCCCCGTCGCGGCGCAGCATTGCACACAGGACTGCATCCAGGTCCACGGCGGTATCGGCTTCACTTGGGAGCACGACACCAACGTCTACTACCGGCGCGCGATCGTGCTCGTCGCCTGCTTCGGCCGTGCCGCCGACTACCCGCAGCAGGTGGTCGACATCGCGACCACGACTGGGATGCGCTCGATCGACATCGACCTCGACCCCGACACGGAGAAGCTGCGCGACGAGATCCACGCGGAAGTCGCTGCGCTGAAGGCAATTCCGCGCGACGAGCGCAAAACGGCCATCGTCGAGGGCGGCTGGGTGCAACCCCACCTGCCGAAGCCGTGGGGCCGGGCCGCCAACCCGATCGAGCAGATCATCATCGCCCAGGAGTTCGCCGCCGGTCAGGTGAAGCGGCCCGCGATGGGCATCGCGGCGTGGATCATTCCGTCGATCGTGGCATTCGGCACCGACGAGCAGAAGCAACGCTTCCTACCGCCGACGTTCAGCGGTGAGATGATCTGGTGCCAGCTGTTCTCGGAGCCCGGCGCGGGTTCCGACCTCGCCAGCCTGACCACAAAGGCCACGAAGGTCGACGGCGGCTGGCGCATCACGGGCCAGAAGATCTGGACCACAGGCGCGCAGTATTCGGAGTGGGGCGCGCTGCTGGCCCGCACCGACCCGTCGGCGCCCAAGCATCAGGGCATCACGTACTTCCTGCTCGACATGAAGTCCGAGGGTGTCGAGGTCAAGCCGCTACGTGAGCTCACCGGCAACGCCATGTTCAACACCGTCTTCATCGACGACGTCTTCGTGCCCGACGACAAGGTGCTCGGCGAGGTGAACCGCGGCTGGGAGGTCAGCCGCAACACTCTGACCAACGAGCGTGTGTCGATCGGCAGCAGCGAGCCGCCGTTCCTGGCCAGCCTCGACCAGTTCGTACAGTTCCTGCGAGACGGTCAGTTCGATCAGATCGCGCAGCACGACGCTGGTCGCCTGATCGCTGAAGGTTACGCCGCCAAGGTGCTCAACCTGCGGTCCACGCTGCTGACCCTCGCCGGTGGCGACCCCATGCCCGCCGCCGCGATCGGCAAGCTGCTGTCGATGAAGACCGGTCAGGGCTATGCCGAGTTCGGGGTGGCGTCGTTCGGCACCGACGCTGCGATCGGCGACCAGAACGAGCCGGCCGGCAAGTGGGCCGAGTACCTGCTCGCAGGCCGGGCCACCACGATCTACGGTGGCACGTCCGAGGTCCAGCTGAACATCATCGCCGAGCGACTGCTGGGCCTGCCCCGCGATCCGTAGCCTTCCGCGCTTCGCTCGTCAGAGTGCCGATATCGGCTTGCTCGCAGTGCTACCGTCGAAATACAGATCGGTACCCGAACGGTTGGTACGCACATGAGCACAACCCGACGCGCAGTACGACTGATCCTCACCGGGGCAGCCGCAATGGCCTTCGCGACGGCGCCGACGGCGGTGCTGACGTCCAGTGTCAATGCTCCATCGATACACAACGTGGCGGAGCCGTGCTACAACGGCGTCACCAGACTCAACCCGTGGGCGCAGAGCTGCACCATTCCCGGTCCGAGGAACAAGATCCGCGGATCCGCACCGGATGCCAACGCGATCATCGCGTGCAGGGACGAACCGGGATGCCTGTCCTACTACGTCAACAACCCGTGATCGGCGTGCACTGCAGGGTTCGTAACGCAGTCGTGGGTCAGGGGTTTCGTACGCAGTCGTAGGTCAGCGGTATCTCGTCTCCGAACTCGACGACCTCGAACTGATCCGGTGCGATCGAATTGAACGATTGCGCATCGACGCCCAACTCGGACCACTTCGCCTTGCTGGTGCGGTCGTCGGCGAACGTGAGCGGGATCTCCCCGCCGTCGGAGAGGATCATGCCGTACTTCTTCAGTGCCGCGATCACGGTCTGCTCGCCTGGACCGTACGAGGATTCGTCGAAGTCGGGCTTCAGCCGGAATCGCGCGCCATAGGGCGGCGCGTTCGGGTCGGTGCTTTCCGGCGCGCCCGCATGGGTCGCAGGGCGGACGTAGACGCCCTCCTTCATCCTGTCGTTCGGAAGGATGAACCGAATGGCGTGTGCGAGTTCGCCGGTCGCGACTTCGTCGGCCGTCGGCGTGAGCGCGGCGATGGGGAGTCCGGCCGCGTCGGCGCTGGTGCACTGATCCCCGCGCAGCGTTTCCGGATATTCCTTGTCGAGTTCCCAGACGAACAGACCGCCGACCGTGAGGGCTTCGCCCTCCTTGTTGGCCTGGTAGGCCTCGTAGAGCTTCTGCTGGTCACGGTCGACCACGAGGAGATGACAGTCCCCCTGTCCGTCCGTTTCACCCGAGACGTCGCAAGTGAGGTCTTCGGAGCCTTCGATCGTGGCGTCGGCGGGAATGGGCATCTCGGTCGGCACCTCGTCGCAATCGGGGCCGCCGTAGCAATACTCATCGGCGCCCACCACCTGGACGCGGGGCGCCGATCCGTCGGCCTGGTAGAGGACGATCGAGAAGTCGGTCTGGAGTTCGTTGCCGCCACCCCATCCGCCCGCGTCGGTCAGTGCGCTGATGATCGCCTGACTTCGATCCGACACCGCGGCGCCCGACACGTCGGCGGTCCACGGCTCGGCCGCGGTGAACAGCCCCGCGCCTGCCGCGGTTCCGCCGCCGGTCGACTTCCCGCCCGGCGTCGATGTCGCGCCACTGCTGGAGACCGACGACGGGGAGGCGGAATCGGTAGCGTCGGCGCCCGAACCGCTGCAGCCTGCAGCGAGGAGGCCGCACACGGTCAGTGCGGTCAGCCGCCCGACACGGAGCTTCGTTGCGTTACGTCGCATTGTGATCTCCCAGGGTCGACGCCGGCCTCTGACGCTACCCACCGATCGTGAATCTGCGATGTGCGCCCAACACGCCATAGTGGGCCCGAGGAATCAGGTCACGGCAGGATCGAGTCGACGTAGCAGCCGTCCACCCGCACGGCGCCGCAAGGACATTCACGTCGATGGCCTTCGCGATGGCGCCGACGGCGGTGCTGATGTCCGGTGTCAGTCTCCGCCGACCGGTGCCTCGTCGTCTCGGCCGTCCGGTGCCTTTTCGTCGTCTCCGCCGTCCGGTGCCTTTTCGTCGTCTCCGCCGTCCGGTGCCTTTTCGTCGTCTCCGCCGTCCGGTGCCTTTTCGTCGTCTCCGCCGACGGTGAACTTGGCCAGTTCCCGCTTGAGCACCTTGCCCGTCGGGTTGCGGGGCAACTCGTCGAGGAAGATGACCTCGCGCGGCACCTTGTACCGGGCGAGGTTGTCCTTCACGTAGGCCTTGATCGCGTTCTCGTCGATGCTGGCCCCGTCGGCCTTGACCACGAAGGCCCGTAACCGGTGACCCCATTCCTTGTCCTCGACACCCAGCGTCGTGGCCTCGATGACCTCGGGATGACCGCTGATTAGATCCTCGACTTCGGCGGGGAAGACGTTCTCGCCGCCGCACACGATCATCTCGTCGTCGCGGCCGCTGACGTAGAGCAGATCGTGTTCGTCGAAATAACCTACGTCGCCCGACGACATGAGCCCGTCGATGATCTGCTTGTGACCGCCGCCGGTATAACCCTCGAAGGGGAAGGTGTTGCCGACGAAGATCCGCCCCACCTCACCCTTCGCGACCTCTTTGCCGTTGTCGTCGAAGAGCTTCACCGTGACGCCCTTGACCACGGGCCCGACGGTCGATGGATTGATGGACAGGTCCTTCGGCCGGGCGATGGTCGCGAACGCGATCTCCGTCGACCCGTACAGGTTGTAGACGACGGGGCCGAGATCCTTCAGCGCGCGGGTGGCGAGTTCGCCGCCCAGCTGCGAACCCGAGACGAACACGATGCGCAGGCTCGACAGGTTCGGCTTGGGGCTGGTCTTGTCCAGCTCGTCGAGGATGCGCGACAGCATCACCGGCACGACGACCATGGCGGTCACCTTGTGCTTCTCGATGTCGGCGAGCACGGTGGCCGGCTTGAACCGGCGGCGCAGCACCAGGGTGGAGCCGAGCATCATCGCGATGGTCGCGTGCAGGAAACCCAGCGCGTGGAACATCGGCGCGGGCAGAGACGTAACCTCGCCCGAGCGGAACGGTACGTGTGACAGCACACCGCCGATCGGCGCCAGTGACGGCGGAGTGCTGCGGTTGGCGCCCTTGGGCGTGCCCGTCGTACCGCTGGTCAGAATGATGATCTTGGAGTGCTTTGTTGCCTTCGGCGGCGGGTCGCTCTTGCTGCGCGCGATGAGGTCGGCCAGCGTCTCGTCGGTGCTCTCCGACGGCTGGTCGTCGTCGGGGTTGGTGGGTAGCGCACGCAGCTTGCCCAGCGGCGGGTCCGCGGCGGCGACGGCCTTCGTGTACTCGTCGTCGTGGATGATCAGCTTCGCGCCCTCGCGCTCGGAGACCTCCTTTATCTGCGGCCCGGAGAACTCGCTGTTGAGCAGGATCAGCCGGACGCCCACCTTGGCGGCGCCGTACAGCGCGACGAGGAACCACCGGTGGTTGCGGATCAGCAGTGCGATCCCGTCGCCACCGCGGACCCCGATCGCCAACAGCGCGTTGGCGACGGCGTTCGCCGCGTCGTCGAGTTCCTTGAACGTCATCTCGCCGTCGTCGTCGATCACCGCGACGGCGTTGGGAGTGCGGCGCGCGTTCAGGGCCGGGATCATCCCGAACTCGCCCCAGCGCCGGATGTCGGCCAGCATTGCGGCGATGTTCTGCGGCGCCTCCAACTTCAGCGCGCCCGCCTCGAACATCTTGCGGGCGTAGTGCACTTCGGCCGAGCCGCGTTCGGCGAGTTGTTGAACCTTGGCCACCGCCTGCAAAGGAAGGTCTGTCAGCTTGGGCATGTCCCAACAATATGTGACGCCGCTCTCACTCGGGACCGCCCCTTTACGCACTTCCCGTCGCTTCGCTCGCCCCGACTACGCACTTCCCGTCGCTTCGCTCGCCCCGACTACGCACTTCCCGTCGCTTCGCTCGCCCCGACTACGCACTTCCCGTCGCTTCGCTCGCCCCGACTGCACAACTACCATTGCCCTCATGGCCGGCCCGCTGTCCTTGGACGTGGGCGGTCGTACGGTTTCCGTCACGCACCCCGACAAGGTCGTCTTCCCCGAGCCGGGGCTGACCAAGCTCGACCTGATCCGGTACTACCTATCCGTCTCGGACGGGGCGCTGCGCGGCGTCGCAGGCCGACCGATGATCCTCAAGCGGTTCGTCAAGGGCATTTCGCAGGAGGCGGTGTTCCAGAAGCGCGCACCCGAGAAGCGGCCCGACTGGATCGAGGTCGCCGAATTGAAGTACGCCTCGGGGACGTCGGCGAAGGAAGCCGTGCTGCGCGATGCGGCCGGGCTGGCGTGGGCGGTCAACCTCGGCTGCGTCGACCTCAATCCGCACCCCGTGCAGGCCGAGGACCTCGACCACCCCGACGAACTCCGCGTGGATCTCGATCCGATGCCCGGCGTGGAATGGGGGCAGATCATCGCCGTGGCGCTGGTGGCCCGCGAGGTGCTCGCCGACTACGGGCTGACCGCCTGGCCGAAGACGTCGGGCTCCAAGGGTTTCCACATCTACGCCCGCATTCACCCGCAGTGGCCGTACAAGCAGGTGCGGTTGGCCGCCGAGACCATCGCCCGGGAGGTCGAACTCCGCGCACCGGACCTGGCGACGAGCAAGTGGTGGAAGGAGGAACGCGGCGAACGCGTCTTCGTCGACTTCAACCAGAACGCCAAGGACCGCACCGTCGCGTCGGCGTACTCCGTTCGGTCCCGGGCCGACGCGCGGGTGTCGACGCCACTTGACTGGGCAGAGGTGCCCGACTGCCGGCCCGAGGCGTTCACGGTGGCGACAGTGCCTGCGCGCTACGCCGATATCGGCGATCCGTGGGAAGGCATCGACGACGCGCCAGGCGGCTTGGACGCGTTGCTGGATCGGGCCAAAGAACTTGGTCCGGCCGAGAAGGCACCGACGGGAAGCACACGCGGTACCGGCCGGCGAGAGTCGACCATGCCGTTGATCGAGATCGCCCGCACCAAGACCAAGGACGAGGCGATGGCCGCGCTCGATACGTGGCGCGACCGATATCCCGCCGCCGCCGAGCGGCTCGAGCCCGTCGACGTGCTCGTCGACGGGATGCGGGGGCCCAGTTCGATTTGGTACCGCATCCGCGTCAACCTTCAACACGTGCCGGAGGATCAGCGGCCGCCGCAGGACGAGCTCATCGCGGACTACGACCCGTGGGTGAACTACTCGGGTCCCCAGAGACCCCGATGAGCGCTCGCGCGAAGAGCAGAAGACCCCGATGAGCGCTCGCGCGAAGAGCAGAAGGCGACGCTGATTCGCTTACTTTTGCGGTCCCTTCGGCTCTCGCCGCGAGCGGGCGGCCAGCCGCGCTCCCGGCCGTTTGCCCGAATCGGCCGAAATTAGTTCTTAGCGAAGTATTAGCCGCTACTCAACGGTAGGCCAGAGTGCATGGCTACCTTCAAAGACAGGGTTGAAGTGACGGCGTCGTCCGCAGCGATTTCACCTTGGGAATTGAGGGCATCATGACGAACGCGAGCAACGACTCCGCGTCGGATCATTGCTTCCACTATGGCAATCCGGCGCTCGACTGCGATCGCGCGCAGATGACGGCGGTGTGCCGTCAACTCGCCACAGTCGTGTCGTTCAGTGGCGAGCTGGACAACACGAACATCGATCGCGTCACGCAGTACGCCACGCGATACGTCTTGTGCGAGAAGCCATTCGTGCTCGATCTCGGTGAAGTCGATGTGTTCGCCGACTCGTCCATCGCACTGCTCTACGCGGTGGACGACGCCTGCTACGACGCCGGTGTCGAGTGGGCAGTGGTGGCCAGTCCTGCCGTTCTCGACGTGATGAGCCACTACGGCGACCCGGCCGCCTTCCACACCGTCGAGTCCGTGCCGGAGGCCCTGCACCGGTTCGCAGATGCGACCGCCGCCCGTCGCCGCCTACTGCCGATTCTCACCAAGTCCGCCTGAGAGGACTACACATGCTGCTCGACGTTCGCTCGCTGATCCACCTCCTGCGCAGGCGCAAACCTCTCGACACCCGCCGGCTCGCCCTGGCCGCGCCCCGCGCCCACGCTGCATAGGCCTTAACGGCCGACGGACGCCACGGCGTCTGAGATGGGCCTGTCGCCGCTGATCACTTCAAAGGTGTGCCCCGCCGTGTCCGGTGCGTCGAGGACTGCAACCAACACAGCGGCCACGTCTTGGCGAGGCACGCTTCCGCGACCCGTGTTCGACGCGATGGATACCAGCCCCGTGCCCGGATCGTCGGTGAGGAGTCCCGGCCGCACGACGGTGGTGTGCAAGCCGTCGCGCGAAAGCACCTCCTCATCGGCCGTGGCCTTCGCGCGCAGATACGCCGCGAACACGGGATCTGACGTTCCCTCGTCGGCGCGTCGATCGGCGCCCATGGCGGAGATCATCAGATACCGCCTCACACCAGCTTCCAGTGCCGCATCGGCGAGCAGGACCGCCGCTGCACGGTCGACCGTCTCCTTGCGCGCGGCTCCGCTTCCCGGACCCGCACCGGCGGCGAAGACCACCGCATCAGCGCCTCGAACATGTGTTGCCACCTCCTCGACCGAAGAGTGCTCGAGATCGACGACGATTGCCTCGGCGCCTGCCGTCGCCAGATCCGGGGCCTGAGCGGGGTTGCGGATGAGGCCCGCCACCGAGTCGCCGCGCCCCGACAACAGCCGCTCGAGTTCGCGCGCGATCTTGCCGTGCCCGCCTGCGATCACGACGCGCAGCGATGAGCGCCCGCGCGAAGAGTAGCCTGCCTCAGTCATACCGCGAACACCTGGGAATCATCCGCGAAGGCCTTGAACTCCAACGCATTTCCGGCAGGATCGAGCAGGAACATGGTCCACTGCTCTCCGGTCTCGCCCTCGAATCGGAGGTAGGGCTCGATGACGAAATCGACACCGGCGGTACGTAGCCGCTCGGCGAGTTCCTGAAACTTTGGCACGGTCAGGATCAACCCGAAGTGGGGCACCGGGACGTCGTGCCCGTCGACCGGGTTGTGGACGGGGCGCGCCCGGTCCGGTGCCAGATGGGTGACGACCTGGTGACCGCTGAGGTTCCAATCGACCCACGTCTCGGCGCTGCGGCCCTGTTCGAGACCGAGCACGTCGCCGTAGAACCGACGGGCGGCGGCCAGGTCGTCGACCGGCATGGCCAGGTGGAATCGAGGAATGGGTGATTCGAGGACGGTCACGTGCAACTCGCAGACTCTCGACGTTGGGATCCAACCGCTCAACGCGCGGCTACCGAGCACTGTTCCGCATCGACGACAACTGTGCGGAGGTGGGCCGGCTCGCGACACGGCAACTGGTCCGTCGCATCGAAACACCGAGCGCCGCCCGCAGCGCGACACTGCTCGATCGAGCCTGCCACCAAGACCACCGAAGTACTGGTCTGGGGCGCGGCGCTGCCGATTGAGCTCGACCGCGGCATCAAGACGGTGTTCTACCGGCTCAGTAGCGCGGCATGCGCATTCAAGGCCCATGCCTTGATTGCGACGGGATCGTCGCCAGACCACATCGAACCCGCGAGACGTTCCGCACGAAGTGCGCACCGGACTTGATCGCGCGCGAACTCGACGTCGCGGGCTGATCAGCCCATCCGCTGGAATTGACACGTGTCAAGAGCGGCTTCTAACTTGACCGGATGACCCTCGTCAGTGCCGCGCCGCGCCCGCATCCCGCCCGCCTCACCCCGACGCTGTACCCGGTGCGCAACACCATCGAGGCCCGCTACGGCGACATGGACACCAACGGACACCTCAACAACCTTGCCCTGGAGTCGCTCCACGAGAACGCCCGCGCGACGCTCAATGCCCGGGTGTTCCCCGGGGTGTACGACGCGGCTGCACGGCGACTGCGCCTCGTCACGGCGACCAACGTCGTGCACTTTCTGCACGAATCCCACTGGCCCGCAACGATTCAAACGGGAATCGGCATCGGCCGGATCGGTCGCACGTCCTACGTCGCGTCGACTGCGCTCTTCATCGCCGACACGTGCATCAGCCTGTGCGACACCGTGCTCGTGACCCTCGACGACGATGGACCAACTCCGATCCCCGAGGACGCAAGCGCTCAACTCACCGCCCTGCTCCTGCAGGCGGAGTGAACGGCATCCCGGTGTCGCCCGAACCGACGCGCCGGCAGATTCGAACGGATATCTTCAAACCGTCTACGCCGGATTCCGACGTAGATCCGAACTCGCCAAGGACGGACATGACCGCTCTGACCGATACCGACACACTGCCTAGCGGTCAGGACCTCCCGTCCGCGATCGCCGAGGGCGCGCGCGCGTACGAACTCGACCGCGCCCACGTCTTCCACTCGTGGTCGGCGCAGGCGCACCTCAGGCCGATGACGGTGCTGGCCGCCCAGGGCTCCTACGTCTGGGACGGTGACGGCAACCGGCTACTGGACTTCTCGTCGCAGATGGTCAACACCAACATCGGCCATCAACACCCGAAAGTCGTTGCAGCCATTGCCGAACAGGCCGCAAAGCTGTGCACCATCGCGCCTGCACACGTCAACCCGGCCCGCTCGGAAGCGGCCCGACTCATCGCCGAACGCACTCCGGGCGACCTGAATCGGGTGTTCTTCACCAACGGTGGCGCCGACGCCGTCGAGCACGCCGTCCGGATGGCCCGACTTCACACCGGACGTTTCAAGGTGCTGGCACGGTACCGCTCCTATCACGGGGGCACCGACACCGCGATCAACCTGACCGGCGACCCGCGACGATGGCCCAACGACTACGGCAACAACGGCATCGTCCACTTCCCCGGCCCGTTCCTGTACCGCTCGGCCTTCCACTCCGAGACCGAAGAGCAGGAGACGCAGCGGGCACTCGAACATCTCGAGCGGCTGATTCAGATGGACAACCCGTTGTCGTTCGCGGCGATCATCCTCGAGTCGATGCCCGGCACCGCGGGCATCATGGTCCCGCCGCCGGGCTACCTCGCGGGGGTCCGCGAGATATGCGACCGCTACGGCATCGTGTTCATCGCCGACGAGGTGATGGCCGGATTCGGCCGTACCGGAAAGTGGTTCGCCATCGAGCACTTCGACGTCGTACCCGACCTGATCACCTTCGCCAAGGGCATCACGTCCGGCTACGTGCCGCTCGGTGGAGTCGCGATCAGCGACGCCATCGCCGCCACCTTCGCCGACCGACCGTACCCGGGTGGGCTGACGTACTCGGGGCATCCGCTGGCGACCGCGTGCGCCGTCGCCACCATCAACGCGATGGAGGACGAGGGCATGGTGGACAACGCCGCCCGGATCGGCGAAGACGTGCTCGGTCCAGGACTACGCGAACTCGCGGTCCGGCACCCGTCAGTCGGTGAGGTACGCGGGCTGGGCGTGTTCTGGGCGATCGAGTTGGTGTCCAACCAGCAGACGCGCGAACCGCTCGCACCGTACGGCGGTTCCAGCACCGCGATGGGCGAGATACTCGCCGCGTGCAAGGCCAACGGGTTGCTTCCGTTCGCCAACTTCAACCGCATCCACGCCGTACCCCCGTGCAACGTCAGCGACAACGAGGTGGACCGAGGGACTGCGCATGCTCGACGCCGCGCTGACCGTCGCCGACGCGCACACCACCTGACGCCGCTCAGGCCACCACGGCGCGGTGTTCGACGTATCGCGCGATAACGGTCCTCGAGGAACTTCGTGGTCTCCTCGGCGCACCGATGCGCGTGAGACGTGTTGACGAGATCGAAGGCGTGTCCTGCCCGCGGTATCTCGACGTAGCTCACCGACTCCCGCGACACGTCGCCCAGTGCGGCATGAAACGGCGCGCCTCGCCGACCGGGATGATCATGTCCTCTTCGCCGTGGATGAGTAGAAACGGTGGCGCACCATCGTGGATGCGCGCGATCGGCGACGCCGCAGCGAACACCTCGGGTGACGGGACTGCTTGCGTCGCACCACGACTCGCTCCAGGAAGCTCTGGAAGTTGTCGCGCGTCGGAGTGGAACGATCCTGCCAGTCGTAGCGACCGTAGATGCCGACGACCGCGTCCACCGAGGTGTCCGCGTCGGCGTTCAACTCTCCCCGGAACGCGGGGTCACCGGGCGTGAGACCGGCCAACGCAGCGAGATGGCCACCCGCCGAGCAGCCTGCGATCGTGACGAATCCGCGATCGCCGCCGTACTTCGTCGACGTTGGCCCGGCCCACGCGATGGCGGCGTTCACGTCGGCGATGTGACGCGGCCAGCGGTGCACGGGCGACACCCGGTAGTCGATCGTCAGACACACCCATCCCTGCTCCACCAAACGCGACAACAGAGTGTGACCCTGCAATACCCGTGTGCCCTGCACCCATGCGCCGCCGGGCACGAACAGCAGCACAGGCGCGGGCCCAGGCGGCAAGTCGCGTCGTCGCCACACGTCGAGCACCTGCGCCGGATGGTCTCCGTAACGAACCGCACTCGCGGTACAACCCCTTCGGCGCTGTGCCCGGCGCGCACGAAGGGCGGTACCGGCTGACCTCCGAGCCTGCGACGAGCTTCAGCCGCCACGTCGGTGGTAAGCGCTTGATCGACCGGCGCTGTCACTGCCTGCACCGATGCGACGGTCGACCGGGTTCGCGAATCGTCGCCGGCGCGTAGTGGCCACCCCACAGGGCCATCGCCGTCAGACCGGCGAACGGCTCGAGGTACTTGCCCACGACCGGCAGCGACGAGCAGAACCGGGCCGAGTCGAGCACCACGTCGGTGGGGTGGAGCCACTCGAACAACCGGGTAGGCGGTGTGACCTGCGGGATCTCCGACTCACCTGCATCCGCTCGTACACCCGGTTCGTCGGAACGACCATCACACGACGGACAGGTGACACCGCCGAGGCTGGAATGCCCACCCGTCGGGCAAATAGCGTCGAGCACAGCCGGCACCTCTCGGTAACTGAAGTGAAGGCGCTGGTTTGCCGCAGCGCTCTATCTCCGTACCCCGAATCCGACGAATTCGAAACCCGCGACTCCTTGGATCAAATCGGCCACGTTTCCCGCAGATAGGCGGCGTCGAAGAACATCCACTCGTACCGAACGATGTTGACGAAGTGAGCGCGCGCGGCCGCTTCCTCCGGCGGCGTGAGCGTCGGTCCGATCCGGTCGGTGATGGACAGCACCTCCGTTACGATGTGGCGAATTCCGTCACTGGCGTAGCTGTCGATCCAGCGTTGGTAGCGAGCGTCCACCGCGCCCTGCTCGAGCAGCCGTTCCCCCACCTTCGAGTAGATCCAGTAGCAGGGCAGGATGACCGCGAGCCCGTCGGCAAAGCTGCCGCCGTAGACCGTGGCCAGCAGATAACTCGTGTAGGCGACGGTCGTCGGGGCGACCGGAACCTCGGCGAGCAGCTCCACCGGGATGCCGAGGTCGGGCAGCAGCGAGTTGTGCAGTCGAGTTCCACCCCGAAGACGTCGGCGGAGTGGCGCGCGAACATGGCCGTGTCGGCCAGCGTCGGCGCCTTCGCTGCGAGCACCGCCAGCACACGGGCGTAGTCGCGCAGGAAGTGTGCATCCTGGGCGACGTAGTGCCCGAACACCTTTGAGTTGAGCGTCCCGTCGATCAAGCCGCCGATGAAGGGATGGGCGAGGATCTCGTCGAACGTCCCCTCGATCTCCTCCCACAGACGCTGCGACCAAGGCTCGGCAGTTGATTCCGGCGGGATGCTCACTGGTGGCCTTCCGTTAGCGCCGTGGTCGCCCTCCCGTGGACGAATTTCGGGACCTCGGTGAACTCACCGATCGATGGCCGGTAATGGGCGGCGATCGAACCTTAGGGTCGACGGATGGACCGCCTCGATCGCTTCTTCGAGATCTCCGAGCGCCAATCGACGGTCGGGGCCGAGCTCCGCGGCGGTCTCGTCACCTTCATCGCGATGGCGTACATCATCGTGCTCAACCCGATCATCCTGTCCAGCGCGGCCGACGTCGAGGGCAACAAGCTGGACTTCGCGCAGGTGTCCGCGACCACGTCGCTGGCCGCAGGGGTGATGACGATCCTCTTCGGCGTCTTCGCGCGGCTTCCGTTCGCATTCGCCGCGGGCCTCGGCATCAACTCGTTCCTCGCGACGACCGTGGTCGGATCGCTCACCTGGCCCGAGGCCATGGGGCTCGTGGTCATCAATGGGCTCATCATCGTGGTCCTGGCGGCGACCGGGCTGCGCAGGCTCGTGTTCGACGCCGTGCCCATGCAACTCAAGCTCGCGATCACGGCGGGCATCGGCCTGTTCATCCTCTTCATCGGGCTGGTCGACGCCGGGTTCATCAGTTCCACCGGACTGCCCTCCCCACCCGTGGGGCTGGGGACGGGCGGCGTCGGCACGATCAGCACCGTGCCGACGCTGGTCTTCGTGTTCACGCTGCTGGTGACCGGCGTCCTCGTCGTGCGGAAGGTACGGGGCGGAATCCTCATCGGGCTGGTTTCGGGCACCGTGGTCGCGGTCGTCATCGAGGCGATCTGGCATCTCGGACGGGCGGTCGAACGGCCCGGCGGTTGGAGCCTGTCGGTGCCCACGCTGTCCGGATCCCCGTTCGCGCTTCCCGACCTCTCACTCGTCGGTGACTTCAGCCTGTCCAGCTTCGGCCGGATCGGCGTGCTCGCCGCAGTCATGTTGGTGTTCACGTTGGTGTTCGCGAACTTCTTCGACGCGATGGGCACCCTCACCGGGCTGTCGCGCGAAGCCGGACTCTCGGACGACCAAGGGCAACTTTCCGCGGTTGCGTGCGGCGCTCATCGTCGAGGGCGCAGGCGCGGCAGTCGGAGGCTCGATGTCGGCGTCGTCCAACACCGTCTTCATCGAATCGGGCGCGGGCATCGAGGAGGGAGCGCGCACCGGGCTGGCGAACCTCGTCACGGGGGCCTTGTTCCTCGCCGCCATGTTCATCGCGCCGCTGGCGTCGATCGTGCCAACCGAGGTGGCTGCCGCGGCGCTGGTCACCGTCGGCGCCTTGATGGTGTCGCAGATACGCCACATCGAGATCTCCGAGTTCTCGGTGGCGCTGCCCGTAGTGCTCACCGTCGCGGTGATGCCGTTCAGCTATTCGATCGCCAACGGCATCGGCGTCGGTTTCATCGCGTGGGTCGTCATGCGCTCGGCCGCCGGGAAGTGGCGCGAGATCAGCCCGTTGCTGTGGATCGTCGCGCTGGGCTTCGTCGTCTACTTCGCCCGGGGTGGGATCGAATCGTTGATCGGCATGTGATGCCGGTGGACGCGGAGGGGCGATACTGAGCCACATGGCTGATCGCAACGTGCTGGGTGGCCCGCTCGAACCCTGCGGCACGGAGCCGATGACCGGCTTCTATCGCGACGGGTGCTGCACCACCGGTGAGGAGGACGTCGGTCGGCACATCATCTGCGGAGTCGTGACGGCCGAGTTCCTCGCGCACCAACGCTCGATCGGCAACGACCTGTCGACACCGATGCCCCAGTACCGGTTTCCCGGTCTCGCCCCCGGTGACCGCTGGTGTGTCACTGTGCTGAACTGGCTTCCGGGCGCACGAGGACGGCATGGCCTGCCCCGTCGTGATGGCGTCTACTCACGAACGCGTACTGGAAGCGGTGTCCCTGGAGGTGCTCCAGCAGTATGCGGTGGACGTGCCGGACGACCTCGCAGGCCTGTGACGAAAGCCAGCGTCGGTTCTCCTAGACTCGTCCGGTGGCAGCGATACCCGTCATCGCACTGACCGGGTACCTCGGCGCCGGCAAGACGAGCTTGCTCAACCACGTCCTGCGCGCACCAGGCGCGCGGATTGGCGTGGTCATCAACGACTTTGGCGAACTCAACGTCGATGCCGCCCTGGTGACCGGGCAGGTCGACGAGCCCGCGTCGATTGCGGGCGGCTGCATCTGTTGCCTGCCAGACGAGGGCGGGCTGGACGCAGCGCTGGAAAAGCTCACCGACCCCCGGCTCGGGCTGGACGCCATCATCGTCGAGGCCAGCGGACTGGCCGAACCCGTCGCCTTGGCCCGGATGATCCGGTACAGCGGAGTCGAACGGGTCCGACCCGGAGGCGTCGTCGACGTCATCGATGCCGCCAGGCACTTCGACACCGTCGACCGCGGCGGCCTCCCGCCGGCCCGCTATGGCGCGGCGTCCCTCGTCGTCGTCAACAAGCTCGATCAGATCCCCGTGGACGGTCGCGTTGCCGTACTGGAACACATCGAAGTGCGCGTGCGCGAACGCAATCCGCACGTGCAGGTCGTCGGCGCCATCGGCGGAAGGGTGGACCCTGCGCTGCTGTACGACGTGACCGACTCCGACGAAGCCGATGGACAGCTCTCGTTCCGTGAGTTGCTCATCGACGCTGAGCCGGCTTCGGACCCGCACGCCGGCGACCCCGACCACTTACACGCTGCCTCCGTCACCGCGACCAGCGACGGTTGCATCGACCCCGGCGTGCTGGTCGACCTACTCGAGGAACCACCGACTGGCGTGTACCGACTAAAGGGCACCGTGGCCGTCCGCTACGGCACCCGGGTCCGCGCCTATGTCGTGAACGTGGTCGGCACCTCGGTTCACGTCGCGGCCGCGCCGCCGTCCGCGCGGACCAACAGTCTGGTCGCCATAGGCACCCGGTTCGACGTCGACGCAGTGCGCGCCCGGACGGAAGCCGTGTTGCGTCCGCACGACGGACCGGTTCCGACGACGGGGATTCGACGCTTGCAGCGCTATCGACGGCTCAGCATCTGAACGTCCCCTGCCCGTGGGTCAGCCGCTGTGCGACTCCACGTAGACGCTGATCACCTCGACCAGCGCTCGTCGGTCGCGGGAGGAGTCCAACGGTTCTGGCCATACCATTTGCGCGACAACCAATCCGCGCAGAGTCGCCCAGATGAGGTTGCCGATCCGACCGGCGTGCAGCGCCGAAAGTCCCTTCCCGAGGTGGCGGCCCAGGCTGGTCAACGAGGCCATCAGGTCGGCCAGGTGGGTGTTCGCCACGCCGTCGCGAAGTCCGCGGGTCGCGATGAGGATCTCCAGAGCGGCCATCGAGGTGGGACTGGAGAAGGCGTCCCACACCGCATCGATGACGAACTGGGTCCGCGTCTGGACGCTGCCCTCGCGGGCGGCCCGTGGTGGCAGCTTCCCCAGGGCATCGAGCAGCTCCGCGAAGCCCTTGTCGACGACGGCCATCAGCAGGCCGTCCAGATCACCGAAGTGGTATTGAACTACGCCCCAAGTCAATCCGGCCCGGTCGGTGATATGGCGGACACTAGGCGGGGCGAAGCCCTCGTCGAGGATGCAGCGCACGGTCTCGTCGATGACGGCCGTGCGGGTGCGGTCGGCACGGGCCTGGGTGCCGGTGGGCGGCCGCCGGGGTGCGGTCATGGCCTCGGAGTCACCACAGCACGCCGCGCACGTGGTCGGTCGGCCGGAGGTCGTGGGCGGCGAGGATGCCGCTGGGTGCCCGGCACACCGCGTCGATGACGTTGACGGCACGCGCCGCCGTCGCGATGACGCCGCCCTGGTTGTGGTCGATGCCCGAAGCGCCCATGTGGGTGTTGATTTCGATGCCGGGGCTGCCTTCGACGACGACGCGGTGCACGCCGGGACGTCCGTCGGGCGGATAGGGCCAGTCTGGGGCCGCGGCACCGGTGAGCCGGTTGACGTGCTCCATGGTGATGATCACCTCGCCGCCGCGGATGCCTTCGACTGCGAACCGGACGGCGGCAACGGTGCCGGGTTCGACCGTCATCATCGTGCACTCGATCGGTTCGGACGTCACCCACGTTTCGTGGCGTTCGCGGACCTCGTCGAGTTCGATACCGAGATCGACTGCGAGGCTGCGTACTTGCGCGCCCCACATCGACGTGAGCACGCCGGGAGTGAACATGATGGGAGTGTGATCGGGCATCGTGCCGAAACCGAAACTGACACCGGTGAATTCGGCGTCGTCGTAGCTCCCGTAGTCGCAGATCTCCTGAACCGTGACCGCGGTGGCCCTGGCCACCAGACTCAGCGCGGTGTAGACCAGGGTGTCTCCGGAGAACCCAGGGTCGACTCCGTTGACGTACAACGTCGTGTCGCCCTCGGAGCAGGCCCACACCAGCGGTTCGCGTAGCCAGTCGCCGGCGTGATCCGGCGCCACCAACCAGACGAACGACGTACCAACGACGTTCGTGCCTGCCCGCAGGAACCGACAGAGATCGTCGAGGGCTTCGTGCGGGCGGGTCTCGGCCTGGGAGGTGTAGACCACGCAATCCGCACCGAGGGCCACCAGCGCGTCGACGTCGTCGGTGGCGATCACGCCGGTCTGCTGATCGAGCCCGCACAGGTCGCCGGCATCCCGTCCGACCTTGGGTCCGCGAGCGTGGACGCCGACGAGCTCCAGATCGGGCCTTTCGATGATGCTACGCAGCGCATGCACCCCGACGTTGCCGGTGGAGAACTGGACGATACGACGGGCCACGGCGTGTCCTTTCGATGCGGTCAGAGCAAGTCGGTGATGGTCCGCAGGCCCGCGTCGTAGAGCACGCCGGGCAGCATGCCGCCGTCGATCTCGATCGTCGTTCCGTTGATGAAATCGGCCGCGCCAGAGACGAGGAAGACGCAGGTGCGTCCGACCTCGGCCGGTTCGCCGCCGCGCTTGAGTGGCAGGGCGTCGAAGTACTTCGAGCCCGTCGGGTCGTCCTTGGGCAGCACGAACGAGCGGAAGTTCTCGGTGATCGTGGGTCCCAGCGCCACGCAGTTGACGCGGGCATGTGGACCCCACTCCTCGGCCAGCGACCGGGTGAGGTGGTTGAGGCCGGACTTGGCGGCGCCGTAGGACACCAGGGTCGGCGAGCCCGCCGGGTGGCCGGCACCGCTGGAGACGTTGATGATGCAGCCGGTGCCATCCTGGTTTCTCATTTGGCGGTAGACCCGGATGGCGAACCACAGCGGGCTGATCAGGTTCATCTGGATGGCGAAGGCGTGGAACAGCACGGTCCGTTCGAAGTCGTCGTCGGACTGCGGCGCACCCTGAATGCGCGACACGAGTGCCGGAACGTCCTCGACGTGTGGGGTGGGGACGGTGCCGCCGGCGTTGTTGACCAGGATGTCGATCCGGCCGTAGCGGTCGACGACGTCGGTGACCATCGCATCGATTGCGTGGTAATCGCCTTGGTCGCAGGTCATTTGGTCGGAGCGTTCGGCCCAGCCGGTCTCGGCGTCGACACCTGGGATGGCGTCCAACGACGACCGCGAGCAGCCGATGACGGTGGCTCCGGCACGCAACAGTTCGTGGGCGATACCCACTCCCACGCCTCTGCTGGTTCCGGTGACGATGGCGACCTTGCCGTCGAGCACGCCCATGCCGCAGCCCCTTTGCCGCTCGCACCCGACGCAGCGGGCAGCCGGGGTGATCAGAAAATTATACCCGTAATCATTTCGCGGCAAGGGCGGGCACGCGCGGGCACGTCGGCCAGACACGGATCGCCAATGACTGGATAGTTCCGGCCCGGAGGCGCACTGTGGGAGCAGGAGTAGTGACCTTCGATCGGGAGCTTCCACGATGACGATGACAACCACAGCGCGCACACCGGCGGCCGAACACGTCGCCGTTCGGTGCGTCGACTCCGACGTCCATCCGACGCCCCGGAGTGGGGAGTTGGTTCAGTACATTCCCGAGCCGTGGCGCACGTACTTCACCAACCACCGGGTGGGCGACCAGATCTACTACGACGCCCCCGACTACGCGCACTCGTATGCGATGCGCGTCGACACGTTTCCCGCCGACGGCGAGTTCGCAGGCAGCGACCCGGATCTGGCCTTTAGGCAGTTGATCATGGAAGCCGGCGCCGACATCGCGATCCTCGAGCCCGGCGCCTATCCGGCCCGGCTTGCCGAGGCGGACCACGCGATGAGTCAGGCGCTCAACGACTGGCAGGCCAATCACTGGCTGGATAGCCACAACAACTGGCACCAACGCTGGCGCGGTTCGATCTGCGTGTCGATCGAGGCACCCGAGCTCGCCGCCGCGGAGATCGAGAAGTGGGCCGGACACCCCTACATGGCGCAGATCCTGATCAAGGCGGAGCGCCGACCAGCGTGGGGCGATCCCATGTACGACCCCGTCTGGAGGGCCGCGACCAAACACGACATCACCGTGAGCTGCCATCTTTCGCGCAGTCATTTCGAGGAACTGCCGACCCCTCCCGTCGGCTTCCCCAGCTACAACCACGACTTCATGACCACGTACTCGTTACTGGCAGCCAACCAGGTGATGAGCCTGATCTTCGACGGCACCTTCGACCGCCACCCCAACCTGCGCATCGTGTTCGTCGAGCATGCGTTCAGCTGGATCCTGCCGCTGATGTGGCGGATGGACGCGATCTACTCCAAGCGTCAGTCGTGGATGGACATCAAGCGCAAGCCGTCGGAGTACGTCAAGGACCACATCAAGTTCACCACCCAACCGCTGGACTATCCGGAGGACAAGACCGAACTGTCCCGGGCGTTCGAGTGGATGGAGTGCGAGAAGATCCTGCTCTTCAGCAGTGACTACCCGCACTGGACGTATGACGACCCGCGTTGGCTGGTCAAGCACCTACCCCAGCACGCCCGCGAGGCCATCATGTTCCGCAACGGCATCGAGACCTACAAGCTGCCCGACACGGTTCCCGCCCTCGAAGGCCAAGTCAGGGTGTTCTGAGCGTCAGCAGGGTGATCTCACTGGGCGCGAAGATGCGGAAGGGCGGACCCCAGAAGCCCGTCCCGCGACTGGTGTAGAGCTGGGTCCGCTCGCCGTGCCTGCTCAATCCCTGCACCACCGGTTGGTCGAGCCGGACCAGGAAGTGGAACGGCCAGATCTGCCCGCCGTGGGTGTGTCCGGAGATCTGCAGGTCCACCCCCGCGTTCACCGCCTGCGGGACCTGTTTCGGCTGGTGCGCGAGTAGCAGCACCGGCAGCGCGGGGTCGGCGCCCGCCAAGGCGGCGTCCAGGTCTGCGCCGTGTCCGTCGACACCGGACCCATGGGCAGTCACGTCGTCGACACCCGCGATGACTAGCTGATCTCCCCCACGCTCGAGAAGAATTCGCTTGTTGCGCAACGCATCCCAGCCGATGGCGTCCATGTAGTCGAGCCAGCCGAGCACTTCGCTGTAGTACTCGTGGTTGCCGGTCACGTACACGCGGGCAAGCTTGGCCCGCACCGACGCGAGCGGCCTCGCCTGCTTCTCGCGCACGGTTGCCGCGCCGTCGGCGATGTCGCCGACGTGGCACACCACGTCGGCGTCGAGCGCGTTGACCCGGTCCACCACCGCCGCCGACCAGCGGGCGCGGTCGATCGGCCCGTAGTGGGTGTCGGTCAGCACTGCGACGCGCAAGCCGTCCAGTCCCTTGCCCAACCGCGGAAGCGTGACGTCGACGGCCCGGACGCGCGGAACCCGCATCGCCTCGACGTAGCCCCACCCGAGCAGGGCGACGACGACGGCGACGACCGCGGCCGCCACGAGACGCGACCGCGCCGGATCCTCCACCCCGGCCACGAACAACGTCAGCCGCAGCGCCTGGGACAGCACCGACCAGACGAACAGCACCCAGACCACGCCCAGCAAGGTGTCGGCGGTGACCGCCGCCCAATCCATATGCGAACGGCCGTGTCCGAACGTGATGGCCAGCGGCAGACCGACCGACGCTGACGCGAACACGACCGACCCGATGACCACCACCGCTGTCGGCCACGCCGTCCCGGCCGATAGCAGCGTCCACCAGGGCACTCCGAACAGGAGCAGCATGATCACGGACACGACCGCGAAGCGGAACCACATTCGCCGCACGCGAGAGTGTTCGGCGGGTTCGGCCCGAACGGTCTGGGATTCTGACATCGCCGTTCCAGGCTACCTGCGGAACCGCCCGACGACCGCCTCGCTTAACTCAACGCAGAATCGCGGCGGCGGCGCGAACGACCTCGGTGATCGACCGCACGAGCGGACTGTCGAGCTTCCAACACTGCCAGTACAGCGGCACGTCGAGATGGACGTCGCAGACGCGCACCAACGAGCCGTCCTGCAGCGCCGGCGCCATCAGCTGCTCGGGATGAACGGCCCAGCCCAGTCCGGCGCGCACAGCCGCTCCGAAGCCTTCCGTCGTCGGCACGTAGTGCATGGGCCGTGGCACCGCACGGCGAAACGCCTTGCGCACCAAGCTGTCCGGGAGGGCGTCATCACGGTTCCACGCCACTGACGGAGCCGCTGCCACCGTCTTGACGGTGAATCCGCCGGACAGGTACTGCGCTACGTAGGACGGGCTGGCCACCGCGACGTAGCGCATCACGCCCAAACCCTCAACCCGGCAGCCGGGCACCGTCATGCGCTCGGTGGTCACTGCTCCCATGACCGCGCCCTCACGCAACAGCCGCGCCGAATGGTCCTGGTCCTCGATCCGGATGTCGAAAACCACGTCCGGCAGCCGACCGAGCACCGCGGTGAACCACGTCGACATGGAATCCGCGTTGACCGCGATCGCGAGCCGGGCCCGCATCCCTGCCGTGTCGCCGCTCGTCTCGGCGAGCGCCTCCGACTCCAGCAGCGCCGTCTGTGCCGCCAACCGCAACAACGGGATGCCGGCCGTGGTTGGCTTGCATGGCTTTTCGCGCACCACCAGTACCTGACCGACCCGCTGCTCGAGCGCCTTGATGCGCTGACTGATCGCTGACGGAGTGACATACAACTGCGCGGCCGCGGCGTCGAAGCTGCCGTGTTCGATCACCGCGGCGAAGGCGGCGAGCTGATCGGCCCCAAGGCGGGGTTCGAACTCGCGTTGCATCTAACCGATGCTAATGACCACAGAGCATCTTCAGTATCGCTAAGGCGTCACCGTGTCACGTGCCAGTCGTAACCCGTGGGGAGACCGCGTTGCCGAATCCACTGATGATGAAGTCTGCCCAGTTCGGTGGTGGGTTCGGCGACACCATCGACGTCGTCGGCGATCGCTCTCATGGGCAAGGTCGCCTGCAGGCCCGCGGCGACGTGCGTCAACGACAGTTGCACGCGAGGGAACAGCGCGAAGTCGTGCGGCACGTTCATCCGGTTGACGGGACTGTTCGGGTCGGTGTTGAACAAGGCCTTGATCAATCGCGTCGTCGCCTCCGACGTGTATGTGACGGGTTGGGGCATGCGAATCATTTCGGCGAGCAGGATGTCCCACCAGGCGCGCAGTTCGTCGATTGTGACCGGGACGTCCTCCGGGAAGAACCCGAGTTGCACCATCAACGCGCGTCCGTCCTCGAGGCGGTCGTCGAGGGCGGCGCGATTCATCACGAGCCACGGCCGCAACAGCGTTTCGGGTAGCACTTTGACACACCCGAAGTCGACGAAGCCCACCGTGCCGTCAACGTTGAAGCGGAAGTTGCCGGGATGGGGATCGGCATGCAGCAGACCGGCGTGTCGCATGTTGCCGTGGAAGAATCGCGTTATCACTTCGGCCCAGGTGTTCTTGAGCCCCTGATCGGCGAGCTGCGCTGCCGCCCAACCCATTCCGGGCAGGAACGTCATCGTCAGCACCCGATCCCCCGACAACTCGTGCACGACGTCGGGGACGCGGATGAACGGGTGGTCGCGGTAGAGGTCGCTGAACGACGCGATGTTCGCCGCCTCGTGCCGGTAGTCGATCTCCTCGCCGATCCTGGCCGCCGTCTCGCGCGCGACCGAGCGAAAGTCCGGTGACACGCCTGCGGCCGAGGTCGCGAACCGCAGGAAGGTCGCCAACAGTTCGGTGTTGGCCAGGTCGTCGCGGATCGCTTGCGCCACACCGGGATACTGGATCTTGACGGCGACCTCACGACCGTCCTGCAGGACGGCGCGATGTACCTGTCCGATCGACGCGGCGGCCATCGGTTCGTCATCGAAGTCCGTGAACAGTTGGACGGCGCAGCCGAGTTCGTCGTCGAGCACTTCACGCACGAGTGCGGGATCCATCGGTGGGGCATCGGCACGCAACCGGGCGAGCGCCTTCTGGTAGGGGGAGAATCCGCCGTTGCCCATGGTGTCGCCGTCGACCATCGACATCATCTGACCGGCCTTCATCAGCACACCGCGGGAATGGCCGAGCATCTCGGCGTAGTGCTCGGCGGTCCGTTCGTGGAACCGGGCGACCGCACCGTCGTCGCCCGATCTCTCACGCAGTCCCGCGAGCACGCGGCCGCCGGCCGCGCGGGCGGTGAAACCCGCCAGCGGCATCGTGCGTCGGATCCGCCCCCGCGGCACCGAGTCGTCTCGCTGTGGCACTGGAACCTCCAGTCGTCGACTCCCGCGCGGTAAAGTAGATGTCTTGCTAAAGGTAAGTGATCACTTTGGAGAGGTCAATGACGACACCGGCGCCGACGCGGGAACGGCTGGTCACCGAGGCGATGCGGCTGTTCAGCATCAGCGGATTCGAGGCGACCAGTGTCTCTGCGATCGAAGCGGCGGCCGGGCTGGCGCCGGGCTCGGGAGCGCTCTATCGCCACTTCAAGTCGAAGGATGCGCTCCTGGACGCCGGGATCGACCGGCAACTGGACCGCCGCAGCGCAATGCGCGACATCCGGGCGCTTTTCGCCGGGCTCGGCGACCTGCGCGCGGAGCTGACGGTGTTGGGTCGCTACCTGCTCAACGTCGTCGACGAAGAGCTCGAACTGCTCCAGATCGCCGCCCGCACCCCGGCGGGCCGCTCAGTCCGACTCGACGCCGCCTACGCCGCCCTGATCGACGGGCTCAATGCCGAACTCGCCGAATGGATCTCGACTTGGAACGACGAGCTCAGCGAGCAGGAGGCCGCAGTCCTGGCCGCACTGGGAGTCAACGGAATCCTCGGGGCACGGTTTGCGAGCGGCCTGGTTCACCGTGGCGAAGCACGCATCCCGGACGACCGGTACCTCGCCGAGTGGACCGCCGTCATCGTCGCTCGCCTCGAGACCTTCGGTTGACGGTCTTCGATCATCCACGACGCGTCTGGCATGCCGTCCAGGTAACGTTCGGTTCCATGGCAGGGACGCGATGAGTGCGGGTCTGTTCGGCCTTCTCGACGACGTTGCGGCGCTGGCGCGGTTGGCGGCCGCCTCGGTGGACGACATCAGCGCCGCCGCAGGGCGGGCGACGGCCAAGGCCGCAGGTGTCGTCATCGACGACACTGCGGTGACGCCGCAGTACGTGCACGGCATTACTGCCGACCGCGAGTTGCCGATGATCAAGCGGATCGCCATCGGCTCCCTGCGCAACAAACTGCTGTTCATCCTGCCTGCCGCCTTGTTGCTGAGTCAGTTCGTGCCCTGGCTGCTCCCGGTGATCCTCATGACCGGCGCAACCTATCTCTGCTTCGAGGGCGCCGAGAAGGTAGCGGCACGCTTCCTCAAAAGTCACGGACACGACGCCCATGCCGCGCCCACCGCGGCCGTGGGCGAGGACGCCGAGAAGCAGATGACGGCCGGCGCGATCCGCACCGACTTCATCCTGTCCGCGGAGATCATGGTGATCGCGCTCGACGAAGTATCCGACCAGCCGTTCTGGTCTCGGCTCGTCATCCTGATCGTCGTCGCACTGGTCATCACCGCGGCCGTGTACGGCGTGGTCGCCGTCATCGTCAAGATGGACGACGTCGGCCTGAGCCTCGCGCAGCGCTCGTCACGATTCGCCCAGAAGCTGGGCCTTGGCCTGGTCGCCGCGATGCCCAAGGTGCTGGCGGCACTCTCGGCGATCGGCACGGTCGCGATGCTCTGGGTCGGCGGCCACATCCTGCTCGCGCAGTCGGCAAAGCTTGGCTGGCACGCACCCTACGACCTGGTCCACCACGGCGAGGAGTACGTGCATGACGTGGAGGCCGTCGGCGGCCTGCTGGCGTGGTTGGTCAACACCGCTGCCTCGGCGGTGCTCGGCCTGATCGTCGGCGCCATCGTGGTGACTGTCGTGGCCGTCCTGCCATTCGGCAAGAAGAAGGCGAGCCACCCGGCCTGAAGCGGCCCGCCCGCCGAGATCCCATGGCGCCCTGATTGTTTGTGATCCTGCTCATCGCCGCCATCACCTGGATCGTGGCGAGCCTGGTCGTGGTCGCCGAACGTCAGGTCATCGCCCGTTTCGCCGGAGGCGACGCAGGGCTGACCGACGCCGACCGGCACCGCCGCAAGATCCGCACTCAGGTGACCGTGCTGCGCCGACTCGTCACCGCCGTCGTCGTCGTGCTCGGCGGCGCAGCGGCATTGATGACGTTCCCGTCGTTCACCGACATCGGAAAGACAATGTTCGCATCGGCCGGCGTCCTATCGGTCGTCGCAGGCCTGGCCGCCCAGACCTCGCTGGGCGCGGTGTTCGCAGGGATCCAGATCGCATTCTCGGATGCAATCCGGGTTGGAGACGTGGTCGTCCTGGAGGACGAGTGGGGCCGGATCGAAGAGATCACGTTGACCTACGTCGTCGTTCACCTCTGGGACGAACGCCGGCTCGTCCTGCCCTGCACCTACTTCACCACCACGCCGTTCCAGAACTGGACCCGCAACGCAACCGAACTGCTCGGCACCGCCGAACTCGACGTCGACTTCACCGTTCCGTTCGACGCCATGCGGACCGAGCTCGATCGCCTGCTCCACGCCGACCAGCTGTGGGACGAGCGCGTGGGTGTCTTGCAGGTGACCGACGCAGTCGACGGCTACGTGCGGGTGCGCATGCTGGTCAGTGCCCCCAACGCCGGAGCACTGTTCGACCTGCGATGTGACGTCCGGGAGGGCATGGTCGAGTGGCTGCAACGCGAGCATCCGGGTGCCCTGCCGCGGCGGCGCGTCGAACACGAGAACGACCGCGTGTTGGAAAGTGCAGGCCCTACAACGCATGTCGGCCTCCCACGCGCGGATTCGGGGCTGTTCACCGGAAGCCCTGAAGCCGAGCAGCGGGGGCGGGTGTTCGACGACGGCGATGACGGCGTGACGGTCGCACCCGCGTCAGGGAGTTCGCGCCCGCGAGGTACGACGGCGGATAGCGGCGCCCCGCAGGCTACCTCGCAGACGAGGCCGCGCCTGCCCTACCGGCCGCCGACCTCGGCAGGCAACGGTGGTGGCAGCGGCGTCGTCGGCGTGCGCTGGCGCTGGCGCGGCCGGCGGCGGTGCCGTCGCCGGCGGCTGGGACGTCCCCGCCCCGTGGAAGTCCAGCCACGATTCCTCGCGGATCACCCGGGTCCCCGCGCTGACGACCAATGACTTTGTCGTGACGAGGTATTCGATTCCGTCGTTTTCGGCGGCGAAGGCACCGTCGTCGGACCGGGTGGCCGCAAGGATCAGCTTGGCGCCGTCCCGCAGCCGCACGCCGCGATATTCATACTGGCCGCCCGGCGTCTTGCAGATGGCCACCCGCGAGGTTGCGGTGCTGCCGAACGCGGCTGCCACGTTCGGTGTCGCGCACCGCGCCGTGGAGTCGACGTAACCCTGGTCGTCGGTGGCCGGTGCGGCCGTGGCCGACGGCACCCCGACGGCGAGCAGCACCGCGCACGCCACCGCGGCGGCGCATACGCAGAGGGTGTAAGGCCGGGACATCAGGTTCCACCAGACCATGACGGCCTGGTTAAAGCGAGCGTCGGAGCCGAAACTCGATGGATTCGTTAGGTTCTCGAGACACGAATCGAGGGCATCAGGTTCTCCTTCACGAGCGGTTGTCGCGTTCGACGTAGAACCGCGCCGCCCGCCGGATGGAGTCCTCGGTCGGCGCGGGATTCCAGCCCAGCTCTCGGGTGGCCTTGCCGTGGTCGGCCGGCGACGTCAGCTCAACCAACCTCGAGCTCAAGGGGCTCACCGGCAGGTCGCGATCGATCAGTTCGCTCACGACGCCGGCGACACGGGCGAGGGCGTGAAAGGCCGCCAACGGTACCCCGAACCGCGGCGGTCTGACGCCGACGGCATCCGCAGCGGCCGTGAACATCTCCCGGTAGGTCATGTAACGCTCCGAGATGATGTACCGCTCCCCCGGGCGTCCACGCTCCGCCGCCAACAGGAACGCGTTCGCAGCGTCGTCGATGCCAACGACTTCCGAACCGGCACCACGGAGGTAGAACGGCATCCTGCCGCGTGCCGCCAACGCGATGAGAGTGCCTTGCCTGGGTTGCCAGTCGGGCGGTCCATACGGATTCGACACACACATGACCACCGCTGGCAGCTCGCGGTCCCTGGCGTACGACAACACGAGGTCCTCGGCCTGCCTGCGCGACTCGATGTACGCGCCACCCTCGCCAGCCCAGTTGTACGGGGTGTCCTCGTCGACCGTCTCGCCGTCGCGACCGATGGCGACGGTGCCGATGGTGCTGAGGAAGACGAACTTCTTCAGGTGTGCAGTCAGCGCGATGTCCAGCACGCCGCGTAGACCTTCCACGTTGGTCTTGAACAGCGGTGTCGGATCGCGAAGTTCTGCGCGGGTGTCGACGACACAGTAGTAGACGACGTCGCGCTCGTTCATCGCACCGGTCACGGCATCGGTGTCGAAGATGTCGCCGTAGCAGCGCTCGACGTCCAGCCCGTCGATTCCCTTGGTGGAACTTGACTTTCGCAGCAGGACGCGCACGTCGTCTCCGCGGTCTACGAGGTGCCGGACGACACACGCGCCGACGTTGCCGCTCGCGCCCATCACGAGCGCTCTGCGTCCTGACGCCGAACGCTCGTCGTTCATGTCGCCCTTCCCAAGCCGTCCCCAAGGTGGCCCGTCCGCGTCACCGGGACTACCGAAATTCTTACCGTAGTGCCCGTGTGGTCTCTGATCACAATGGCAGGTCGAATCGAACGATTTCGCGGCGAATCCTAGTGATGCAGGTTGCCCGGCGCCCACCCGTCGCCGAGCAAAGTCGTCAGAACCAGGTGCCGGACCACGGCCAGTGCGGCTTCGGAGTGAGCGTAGTGCACGACCCGGCCCAGGTCGACGACGAGGGCGAATCCGGCATGAACCGCGAAACGCGCTTCGTCTGAAGATATCTCGGGCGTTGCGGCCGCCACCTGACGAGCCCATGCATCCACGGTGGCGCGTTGGATGTTGTGTAACACCACCTGATCTTCGGCGGGGACGTTGGTGCGTTCCGCGTAGTAGACGTAAGCAAGTTCCGGATTGGCGAAGGACCGCTGCACGTAGGCTTCGACCAGCTCGACGACCGCATCTCGGGGGCCGTCAGTGGTGACGAGAATGGACGACAGGTCACCCGAGACTCGATCGGCGGCGCGGTGGTACACCGCGGCGAGGATTGCAGCCTTCCCAGAGAAGAAGCGGTACAGGCTGGTCGTGGAGATGTCGACGGCTGCAGCGATGTCGTCCATCCCCGTGTCCCGGTAGCCCCGCTCGTTGAAGAGCAGCATGGCCGAGTGCAGGATCTGTTCATACTCGCCAGCCTCCGTGCCGACGGAAACACGGCTCGGTGGTCGGTCGTCCGATGCCATCCGTTGCGGCAGGTCGGCATCGCGCACGTCGCGCGCAATCTTCGCCAGGGTCGCGTGGATTCGATCGGTGGCCAGCTGAGCGTGATGATCGGTGATGCTGCCGATGACGCTGAGCACCGCCGAGGACAGGATCCAGCGTTGGCGCGAGTCCAGGTTCGGGCGCAACTGTGACATCGGCCGTTGCAGTCTGCGATTCACCAGTTTGATCTGCTCGTTCAGCACCGACTGGTCACCCCGGTCGAGGTAGCGGCCCTCCCACCGATACAAACCTCCGCTGGTGCGGTTCCTCAGCGCGGTGTCGATCAGCGCGGCCACGGCACGGTCCCAGGTCTGCGGCGGATCCGCGTCGTCCTCGTCGATGAAGGCCGTGCATTCGACCAACTGTTGGCCCATGCCGAGGACGGCGGCCTGAAACAGGTCGTACTTTCCGGAGTAGTGGCGGTACAGCGAGGCGGCCGTTACCCCGATCCGGCCTGCGATGTCCTCCATGCTGACGCCGTGGTAGCCGAGTTCGCTGAACGCTTCGGCTGAAACCCGTGCGATCTGCGCCTTTCGATCTTTTGGTCGCCGGCGACGCTCCGTACTCACAATGGGCGAAGTCGACATCCCACCAGCCTAATACCGGCGTCGCAGCAGCGGCGTCCAGTGAAGCACTGTTCGCATGCCTGCCCCGACCGTGATTTCCGATGAAAGACACTGGGGCGCAGCGAATGTCACGAAGGAGAACCCAGCGGTCCGCAAGTTAGTTGCCACCGAACTCCGCCCGCAGTATCGAGCTCAGCGAAGCCAGCGGAATGTGGGCGTGAACGGTGCCGCCGTCCATGGACCACTGCATCTGCCCCGGGGTGAAATCCAGTGGGGTGTCGTGTGCGACGGGATAATCCGGCATGTACAGAATGAGTTCGTCGGGGGTGAGCGCCCATGCCTTGTAGCCACCCGAGTAGACCTTGTCCGGCGCCCACCGGTCGGCCACGAATGGGTAGCTACCCGGCTGGTGCGGGGGTGGCGCCTGGTCGAGGGCTTGCTCGACGAACGGTTGCGCCAGCGGGGGAATCGCAGTGAGCGGATCGACGCCCGGCTTCATCAGATCCGACAGCTGCAACCGTCTGCCATCGGACATGTCGAAGGTGAACGTGCGATACGCGTTGTTGAAGTCCGGGCCGTCTGCGTGATACGTCTCTCGAAACACCGCCGACAATGTGTTGCCGCGCCGGAAGATCTCGTAGTTGCCCTCGCCGAAACTGTTGGCGGCCATGTGCACGCCCACCCGCTTCCAGTTGTCGACCAGCGTGGTGAGGTACTCGCGCACCACGGGTCCCGCGGTAGCGTCGTCGACGATCTCGGCGGGAATTGCCACCTTGATATCGCGCACCGCATTGCGTTCTGAGTGCACCGACGTCTGGCAGTACTGGCCGTTCCATTGCCCACCCAACTCATCGCAAAACGACACCGCCGACGCCGACGCAGTGGGGGCGCTGACCGCGACTGCCACGATCGCGGCCGCCACACCTAGGGGCGTGCTCATCCGCATGTTCGTCTCCGATCGTCAGGGCAGCGCGACTTGACTTGCCCGCCAACGTCCATCGACGAACTCCATGGTCATCTTGATCCTGCTGCGATCGATGCGCGGATCGGGAACATTGGTGTTCGACACCGATTGGTCGACGAACAGCAGCACGACCACTTCGTCCTTGGACTTGGACTGGATGGCCGACTCCACGACCAACCCGTGCGCGGATGCCTTGTTGTCGATGAGCAGCTGGCGAAGCTGAGCACTGGACTGTGTATACATGTCCTTGAACTCACCGGTAGCACCGTCGAGAACCTGGTTGAAGTTCTCGTCGACCTTGTTGGAGTCGATGCTGGTCAAGATCTGCGCATACGCAACTGCCGCCTCCTGGGCCTGCTGGCCCGCGCGACTCAGCTCCCGTTGTTGCCACAGCATCCAGCCCAGAACCCCCGAGACCGCAAGTGCGCCAACGAAGAGAATCGCGGCTGCGCCCACGAGCAACCGACGTGGCCCGGACCGTTGCCGGCGTTCGCCCTGGTCGACGTCGGCGTTCGAGTCCTGCTCACCGGCTACGGTGTCAGCATCACCGGTGTCGGGGCCGGAATCGGATTCCACTGCATCAACAGCACTTTCGTCCGAACCTTCCGCACTCTCGTCGACTGGATCGGCCTTCGTGTCGGTCGTCACTGTCATGGTCATCTCTCCTCGAGGCATTGCGTAGGTGATTAGCGGGGTGGCTCGATCGGCAGTACCGGACCGCCGTACGGGGTGGGAATCGTAAACCGGCCCTTCGGGGTCGGATCGGTGGTCTTCCCGAGGTCCGCGCCCGGGGGCGGACCGGCGGTGTCGTCGCCCGCCGGCCGCGGCGCGTTCTTGGCGCCGCGGACCAGCACCCCGGGGTCGTCGTCGCGGCAGTAGGTGTACAGGTACGGCTCGGAGTACTCCGCCGATGACGGTGGCCGGCGCGGCGTTCCGTACTCGCATGCGTAGCGCGGGTAGATGTCTCCTGTCGCCCACAGCCCGTTGTCATGCATCACGCTGCCGATGGCATCGAGCACCGAGGTGCGGTAATTGGGAAACAGCGCATTGAGTGCCGGCACCCGCAGATAGAGCAGTTGGGAGGTAGACGCAAGGCTCCCGAGCAGTTGCACCATGGTTTCGGAGTTGTCGGTGAACAGGTCGTCGACGGCGGTCAGAGCACCCGGTGCCTGTTCGGTAAGGCGTCGATAGCCGTCCCGCATGGCGTTGATGCCTTCGAAACTCTCGCTGAGATTGTCTGAAGCGACGGAGATCCCGGCGTTCTTGTCGGCGGCCATGGTGAGCACTATCCGGCTGGTACGCAGCACCGTGATGGTCTCCGGAAGCACCGAATCGAGAGTCGACAACAGGAAGGTGCCGCCGTCGATTATGTCGGCGAGCTTCTGCGGGCCGGCGTCGCTCAGACTCAATTCCCTTCTGATGAGCTCGAGTTTGGCCGTGTCGACCTGGGCCAGCGCCCCGTCCGCGTCGGCAAGCAACTGCGCCAGGCTGACGGGCACTGTCGCCTTGCCCTGCTCGATGACGCTTCCGTCGCTCAGATAGGGCCCGGCATCCGAACTCGCCGCGAAGTCGACGTACTGCTCGCCCGCCGGCGACAGTCCCGACACCCGCACCTCGCTCGAAACCGGTATCGGCACAGTCGATTTCACGTTGACGATCGCGTTGACGCCCGATCCGGTGATGTCGAGTCGTTCCACTCGGCCGATCGGCACGCCTCGCAGCGTCACGTCCTGGTTCGGCAAGAGGCCGGCGGAATCCGGTAGGGCGATGGTGATCCGATAGCTCGACGCGAAGGGATCGACCCGCAGCGCGCCGACAAGCAGGTATCCGCTCGCTATTACGAGGGTGAGGATCAGCGCAGCCGCCGACAGCCAGGCGCGGCGGCGGCCGGCCCGAACGAGGTCGACCACGGCGTCGGCGAGGGTGGCGATCATCGGGGTGCTTCATCCGGGTTGGGTGGTGCCACGGGTGATGCAGGGCCCGACGGTGGTACAGCCGGCGCGTCGGGCGGCGGTGCCACCACCAGCTGTCCGGGGTCGGTTGGGCTGGGCAGCACTGGGACCTGCGGCACGTCGGGGCCCTTCCCGACGACGCGTTCCTGGAGGCGCCACAGCGTGTACTTGATGGAGCCGACGAGCTGACGCCAGTTGTACCGCTTCGGGCCGTGCAGGCCGGTGTCGCCACTGAAACCGATGTCAGGTGTCGATCCCAGGACCAGTCGGTCGATACTCGCCCGCACCGAGATCGCGTTGCCCGGGGTCGCTTTGACCAACGGTGGCATCAATCTGTTGAGGGCGAACAAGGTGGCGTCCGGGGCCAGCGCAACGTCGTTCCAGGCGCGGGCCACGGTATTGGCATCGGCGACGACACTGCGGCGGCTGGTGTCGGTGCCCGCGATCGACGGGAACTTCCTGAGCTGCTGCGTGGTGGCCCCGACCTGCTCGATGAGATCGGCGACTGCGGTGGTGTGAGCGGCCAGTGTTTCGGTGGCCGGGCCTGCCTCCCCCATCAGCTCGCTGATCGAGTCGTTCTTGGCCTCTATCTGCTCGACGAGCCGCGCCGTTTCGGTCAGTGCGGTGGAGATCTCATCGGAGCGCTCGTTGAGTGTGCCGAGCGTGTGGTTCGTCTTGCCGATGAGATCGCCGAAGGCTTGGCCCTGGTCGCCCGTCGCCTTGCCAAGGCCGTTGATGATGTTGGTGAAGTTGCGCACGGCGCCGCCGTTGACCAAGATCGCGGCCGAGCTGAGCACGGACTCGACGGTTGCGGCCGCCCTGGTCGATTCCAGACCAATGGTGTCGCCGTCCTTGAGCAGAGGTGTGCCCGGGGCGGGTGCGTCGGGCGGCTTCAGCGCCACGAACACATCACCCAGCGGGGTCGCGGAGCGCAGTTCGGCGGTGCTGCCGACGGGCAGTTGGACGCCGTCCATGATGCGCAGTGTCGTCACTGCGGTGTAGTTGTGTGCCACCATCGATTCGAGTTCGCCCACGTCGGCGCCCGCGAGCTTCACTGTGGCGTTGGCAGGCAGGTTCAGCGCATTGGAGAACACCGCGGTCAACGTGTAGCCGCCGGAGCCGACGCCCGGGGCGGGCAACGGCAGGCTGGCCAGGCCCTCGGTGGCGCAACCGGATGCGGTCAAACACGCAGCCAGGGCCACGGGTAGCAGGCGGTTTCTGCGCGTCGCGATCATTTCTGTCCCATCGCCGCGAGGCCGTCGAGCATCGACGACAGTCCGAAGTCGGGTCCAAAGTCCTGCAATGTGCCGGTGCTGCAACCGAGTTGGCGTAGGCCCATCATGTTGCAGACCTCCTTGACGGCCTGCGTGTCGAACAACACCTTGTCGACGAGGACGTGGACGCGGGCGGAGCCGTTCGTCTGATCGATGATGTTGTACAGGTTGTCCAGTGTCATCGGTGTGAGATCGAGGAACTCGGCGAGATCCCGCTGGTGATCAACCGTGGTCTTCAGTGCGATGTCGCCGTTGGCGATGATCTGCTTGATGGTGTCGCGATGAGTGTCGAGGACCTCGCCCACTTGTGTGATCACCTCGTTCAGTTTCTTCCCGGTGGTGCCGGTGCCGAGGTTCTCGTCGGCGAGGAGCTGGCTGAGTTGACCAATGGTCGACCCGAACTCCCGCAACGTCGCGTCATTGGTCGCGGCGGCATCGAAGAGCGAACTGAGGTTGCGCATGATGGTGGTCAGCTGGTCCCGGGTGACCGCGCCACGATCGGCGCTCAGCCGCAGGGCGTTCGACAGCTCGCCCAAGGCGTCCTTCATGTCCTGGCCGTTGCCATCGGCGATCGCCGCGCTGGCGTTCACGAGGTCGGCCACCGGACCGTTGCCGGTGCCGTCGCCACGCAGCGAGCCCGAGAGTTTGTCGAGAACGTCTAGCACTCGGGCGAATTCGACAGGGGTCTTCGTTCGGTTCAACCCGATGGTGTCGTGGTCGTGCAATGTCGCCCCACCGCGATAGGGCGGAGTGAGTTCGATCTGCCGGTCGGTCAGAATCGAGTTCGAGATGGTCACCGCCTGCGCGTCCGCCGGGACCTGTACGTCCTTTTCCACCGTGAACTGGACTTCGACGTATCCGCCTTTCGGGGTGATCGTGGTGACCTTGCCGACCGGCATGCCGAGCACGGCGACCGTGTTTCCCTCGTACAGGCCTGCCGCACTGTCGAATTGGGCGGTCACGCTGATGGTGTTGATTCTGTCCTGAAGAACGGACCGCCCGACGGCCGCCGGCACCGCAACCAGCACCAACCCCGTAGCGGTGAGCGCGAACACCCTGCTTCGGAAGCGTTTCATTTGCAGTCCTGGAAGTACTGGATCATCCCGAACTGCCTGGCGCGACCGCTGATTGCGCACATCCAGGAGTCCATCAGCAGGCCATTGCTGGCATTGAAATCCACCGCGTTTCCGGTCCCGGTCGCGTTGGCCAGCCCTCGTAGGGCCACGGGACCGGCTTGCAGGGTGCTGCGCAGCAGATCGTCGTGTTTTCCGAGCATGTCGGACAGTTCGCGAATGTTCTCCAGCAGCTTCTCGAGCTCTGGGCGGTCATCGATGACGATCCCACTCAGCGTCTCGACCAGATCGGTAAGCGCTTGCATCATCGCGTGGAAGGATGCGCGCCGCGCGACGAACTCTCCGACCAGATCGTTGCCCTGAGTGATCAGGCTGCCGATTGTCGACTGCTGGTGACGCAGTGTGTTGCTGACCAACTCAGTCGTCTTCAGCAACGAGCCAAGCTGGTCGCGCCGCTCGGCGATGATCGTCGACAGGGTGCGGGTGTTCTCCAGCGCCTGCGGCAGCACCGCGGGGAGGCCTTGCAACTGCTTGCCGAGGATGCCCAGTGTTTGCGCGAACCTATCGGAGTCGACCTGTTCGTAGGTGGTGGTGACATCCGCCAGCGCCTCTTGGAGGTCATAGGGGACCTCGGTGTGCGTCACGTCGAATGTGTTGTCGGGCAAGGAACCCGGACCCGCAGGCTGCAGGGCCAGGTAGCGGGACCCCAGAATGGTGGTGACCTTGATCGTCGCCCTGGAGTCCTCGCCCAGCGCTACGTCGTTACGAACTTTGAGGCCGGCCTCAACGTGATCACCCGCCAGCTTCATGCTCGTCACCTCACCGACCGGTATCCCGGCGACCGTGATCGGGTTGCCCGGCTGTAGGGCCGCGGCCTGTAGGAAGTGCGCGGTGTAATGGCGATATCCCACGTTGGCGACCTTGACCACGAGCATCGCTCCGATGAGGACGGCCACCACGGCGAGAGCACCAAATCCGAGCCATGACCTGTTGTAGCTTTCCAACGGCCGGCGGCCACGCCGTTGCTTCTGTGTGCGATCAGCCATTGCCCATGTTCCTGCACCTCGGCGTGTATTGCGCTTCGTTGCCCGGCGTGGCGGCGTCGACGATTATCGGCACCACATCGTTGAGGCCCGGGAAGAAGCCGGTGGTGTTCAGGTCGCAGGCATAGGCATTCGTGTATGCGCCCTCGTTGGTGAGGCGCGCGAACCCTTTGAGCAGCAGCGGGAGGTTGGCGCCGGTGAATGCCAGCTGCGGTTCGATACCGACCATGTGCTCGGCGAAACCCGGTTCGCGGAGCACGAGTTCGTTGAGGTTCGGATACACCTCATCGGCGATGGTCGATAGTTGGCGCACCACTCGTGAGATCGACCCCATCGACGACACCAACTCGGGGCGGCGCGCATCGAAGGTGGCCACCGCGGCGCGGGTTTGGGTGATGATCTGGTCGAGGCTGTCATTGTGGCGGGCGAGGTTCCCGACGACCGCATTCAGATCGGTGATCACCTCACCGAGTTCCTCGTCCTTGCCTGCGAAGGACTCAGTCAGCCGCGACGTCTGGTCCACCAGGGCGGCGATCGAGCCGTCGTCGCCTTGCAGCGACTGGATCACGCCTTTCGTGAGGTTGTCGGCATCGCGCGGGTTGAGCACGCTGAACAGCGGCTCATAGCCGTTGAGGAGCGCGCCCACGTCGAAGGACGGATCGGTGCGTTCGATGGGGATGACACTGCCGGCCGGCAGTGGTCCAGCTTCACCGATGTTGCCCAGCGACAGCCCCAGGTAGCGCTGCCCGACGATGTTCTGGTAGGTCACCGACGCGACAGTGGGCCCCAACAGGTGCTGGTCGCTCTGCACGACGAACGACACCTTGGCGAGATCGCCTTGCAGTTCGATCTTCTCAACACGCCCGACACGCACCCCGGCCATCCGGACGTCGTCACCCTCCCGGAGACCGAACACGTCGGAGAACACCGCCGCGTACGGCACGGTCCGCCCGGCTACGTCGCGGCGCAGCGTGACATAGACCAGCCAGGTCAATGTCACGGCCACCACCATGAACAGCGAGAGGCCAATTAGAGAGCCGCGGTACTTCATCTGGCGCTCTTCGTCGAATGTTGTTCTGTCACAACCACTGTCATTCCCCGCGCAATCGGACCGAGAAGCAGCTGGGTGGCCGTCGACGCCGGTTGGCCGGTCATGACGCCGAGCTGGAGCCGTTCCTGCGCGCTACCGACCGGACCGACGTTGCCGCCGAATGACGCGGGCGCGGCTTCGGCGGGCAAGAGCGGGTCCCCCGGCTTCGGCGCGACGGGCGCCGGGGGTGACAGCGGCACCGGTGGTGGCGGTGTGGGCACCAGAGCCGGATTGGCCGTAGCCGGTACAGGAGGTGAGGGCAAAATCCCCGGCGGCAGTGGGGGATTCGGATCCGCCAGGCTCGGGTTCGGATTCACATACGGCGGGCCAACGGCAACGAGATTCCCGTTCGGCCCGAGGACAGTTCCCGGCGGCGGCATCAGGTCCTTGGGCGGCTGATAGTTCTGCGGCAGCAGCACTTCGGGCAGTTCCGGTCGCGTGGGCACCAACGGGGCGGTGAAACAGCTGGGTCCCTTGAGGCCGGCGTACTGAGGGCAGTCGGCCCGGGTGTAGGTGTACGAGGGCGTGAACGACAAGTTGACCCGCATGTTGCCGATATCGCGCTCGGGTATCCAAACCTCGTTGAAGAACTTGTCCGCCAACTGGTTCAACTTGACGAACGCAGGTACCCAATGGTGCGACGTGTCCGCGAGCTGACCCATTACCGGGGTGAGGTCACCGGTGATCTTCACCAGCTGATCGGTGTGATTGTTCAGCGCGGTGTACGTCGTGCCCATGGTGTGCACACCGCCGTCGATCAGCGTGGTGAGCTGTGCGCGTTGTTCGACCAGGGTCTGCATCGGCTGGACGGCTTCGTGCAATGCGTCGAGCAGTTCGGGCGCCGTCCGCTGCAGCCCGTGGGTGGCATCGATCAACGCCGAGACCGTCGACGGGCCTGGCTCGGTGGCTACGGTCGCGTCGAGTTGGTCGATGAGCCGGTTCAATTGGGCACCGCTGGCCAGCAGTTCGGCGCGGCGATTCTGAGTGGCCGCGTTGACCGCGGCCAGAACCCCCACCGTCTTGTCCTCGCGGCCGCGTCCCGTCGCAGCAAGGATGTCGCGGAGCTTGCTGATCGTCGTCTGGAAGAGCACCGTCGGTAGGTCGGTGTCTTCGCGGATCTCTGCACCGGCGCGAATCGCGGGACCGGGTCCGCGGTCGACCAGCTGGACCGAGGACACCGCAAATACGTTGCTAGGCACCACCCGTGCGGTCACCGATGCCGGGATCGACGCGGCGTACTCCGGATCGAGATCGATCTGTACGTAATTCGGCTCACCGTGCGCCGCCGGGGTCACGTCATTCACCATCCCGACGAGCACGCCGTGATATTTCACGTCGGAGCGTTGTGGAAGTCCGTCACCGACGTTGATCAGAGCGGCGACCACCCGGACATACGGGTCGAGACGTCCGGTGGCCTTGATCAACAGCGTTGCCGTGACGATCGCCGCCACCAAGAGCAACCCGATGCCGCACACCGCCAACTGTCGGTCCGATGCTCCTCGTCCGTCGGGCTCAATGGAATTCGCCATCTAGCCACCGAACCTCGCGCCGGAGTCGACGGTCCACAGCGCCATCGTGAGCAGCATGTTGACTACGATCACCACGGTGATACTGGCCCGCATGGCATGTCCGGCAGCAACTCCCACGCCTTCCGGGCCACCGCTGGCGTAGAACCCGTAGTAGCACTGCACGGTGGACGCGATCCACACGAAGATGACGGTCTTGATCAACGAGTAGACGATGTCCTGGCCGGCCAGCATCAGAGTGAAGTAATGCAGATAGGAGCCGGTCGAGCCGCCGCTGATCAGATGCACCACCGCTTGCGTCGTCAGGTAACTCACCGCAAGGCACGCCACGTACAGGGGAATCACCGCAACGACCGACGCCATCAGCCGGGTGGTGACCAGGTAGGGGATGGGACGGATGGCCACTGCCTCAAGGGCATCGATCTCTTCGGCGATCCGCATCGACCCGAGTTGGGCGGTGAATCGGCATCCGGCCTGGGTCGCGAAGGCGAGCGACGCCGCAATCGGCGCCAGCTCACGGGTATTCACCAGCGAGGAGATGATTCCTGTCGCGGGGCCGAGGCCTAGCAGGTCGAGGAAGTTATATCCCTCGATGCCGACGAGGGCGCCGACCGTGATTCCGAGAACGACCGCGACACCTGCCGTTCCACCGCCGACCACCAGAGAGCCGTTACCCCAGGCGATATCGGATAACAACCGCACGAATTCACCGCGGTACTGGCGCAGCGCGATGGGTACTGCTGCGAGTGCCCGCACGAAGAACACCAGCATGTGGCCGAGACGGATGACCGGTGTGGTAGCCCGCTTGTAGAGCCGGACTGCTGGCGCGACAAGGGGCGGGAGATACGCCGACGCCGCCACGCTACAGCCCTACCCGGGGAAACAGCATGATGTAGAGCTGGCTGATAGCAACGTTGATGACCATGAGGACCAGGATTGACTCGACGACCGCGGCGTTCACGGAGTTCGCGACACCCGTCGGTCCCCCAACGGTGGAAAGGCCCTTCTGGCAGGACACTACGGCGACGATGGCGCCGAATACGACTGCCTTTACCAACGCGACGGTCATGTCACCCGTTGTCGCGAACGAGGCGAACGTCGCGACGAAACTGCCCGGTGCGCCATCCTGGAAGTACACGTTGAAGAGGTAGCTCGCAAGGAAGCCGATGAAGCACACGACGCCGGTGAGCGCGACGCCGATCATGATGGCGGCCGCGAATCTCGGGACCACCAGGCGCCGAATCACCGACACCCCCATCACTTCCATGGCGTCGATCTCGTCGCGCATCGTGCGCGAACCCAGGTCCGCGGTGATCGCCGATCCCACCGCGGCCGCCATCAGGATTGCGGCAGTCAGCGAGGCCGCCTGTCGAATCACCGCGAGCCCGCTCGCCGCACCGGCCAGAGAGGTCGCTCCGACCTGGCCGGCCAGTAGGGCGAACTGAATCGAAAGGGTGACGCCGATCGGCAATGCAACCAGGACGGTCGGCAGCACCGCCGTACCGGCCATGAACGCGCCCTGGCGGACGAACTCCTGCCACTGGAACCGGCCGGTCGCCAAGTCGACGAAGAGGTATTGGAGGGTGCGTAGGCCCAGGATGAATTGATCGCCGACCGTCGTAAGTGAGGCGAGCGGATGACGTCGGGTGTAACCGGTCGCCCAGTCCTCGATAGCGCCCACACCGGTCGGCGAAGCACCGCGATCTGACGCGCGCTCAGATGCGGCGGTCATCGTCTCGCGTCGAGGATGCGGATACGCAATACGTCGACGTCCCTTCCCCGATATAGACGGCCCCGAGCCGGGGCCAGCAACGCTCGGCAACGCCCTTCGCCACCGCTGGACACGGTATAGTCGCCTGGCTTCCGCCGTCAACGGTTTGGCCGAATCGCCGTTTACATATGTTCACATATGTCGAAGTGAGCACTCTCGGCCGTGTCGGTGTGCGGCTCCTCGCGGATCGCCTCGCCCACGCTCCTCATGGCAAGAAACCGTCGTCTTCCGCTACGGAATCCGCTAACAGGACACGGTCAGTCGGCCGAGATGGACCACCAATGCGGTCCAGTGCTGATGGAATGGGCACCATGTCGCTGCAACCAGAGCGACGGGATCGCGCGGACGAAACCCGCAGCCGTCGCACCCTGATCGTTTGATATCGCCATTCACTTTGGTAGAGGGGCTTCGATACTCGGCATAGGGGTTCACCGCGAGCCGGCCATAGGATTCTCGAGAGAACTCGCCCGCGCGAGCGGGGCTCTGCGACGCCGCTCCCCGGCCAGGGTTAGATTAAAATCACTAATGTAACGTGATAATCATTAGCTGTACTCAGCCAGTGCGGACTCCTACCGTCGACAACATGAACTCGCCACTGCTCATCGGATTCCTCGCGTGCTTCGCGCTTATCGCTGCCATCGGCGCACAGAACGCGTTCGTCCTGCGCCAGGGCATCCGCCGCGAACACGTGCTGCCGGTGGTGGCCATGTGCACGCTCTCCGACATGGTGCTCATCGCGGCGGGCATCGCCGGCGTCGGAGCGCTGGTCAGCGCACACCCAGGCGCGCTCAACGTCGCGAAGTTCGGCGGTGCGGCGTTCATCGTCGGCTACGGGCTGCTCGCGGCGAAGCGAGCGTGGCGGCCGTCCGCGCTCACGCCGTCGGACGCATCGCCCGCGCGCCTCGTCGAGGTACTCATGACGTGTGCGGCACTGACGTTCCTCAACCCCCACGTGTACCTCGACACCGTGGTCCTGCTCGGCGCACTTGCCAACCAACACATGAACGGGCGTTGGCTTTTCGGCGTGGGCGCCGCCGCCGCAAGCGCCGTGTGGTTCACCGGCCTGGGTCTCGGCGCGCGCCGTCTGACCGGCCTGTTCGCCACTCCACAAACCTGGCGCCGCCTGGACGGCTTCATCGCCCTGACGATGATCGCCCTAGGCGTCTCGTTGGCAATGTCCTGACCATCGGCGGCGTGGGTAGTACCGTGGCACAGTAACTAGTGGCATCGAAGCATTCTTGTCGTGGATGGAGCAGCAAATGACCGCACTCACCAGCGTGAATTCACCCCGCAAGGTCGCGGGCACCCTCGTCGCTTGCGCCGTGACAAGCGGAATATTCGCAAGCACCGGATTAGGGCTAGCCCCAACGGCGAACGCGTCCTGTGTGTCACTCTTCGGCATCCCTAGCGGCGGCTGCACCAGCACGTTGTTCAGTGTCGGCATCGCTATCGGCGACGGAGCGGTCGCCAACGCCAACGGGTTGTTCGGCGCGGCTTTCGTCCTCGGTGCGAACTCCACCGCCACCACGGGCTCGGGGTCTATCTTCAACTTCGCCACCAGCATCTTTGGCAGCAACAACCACGCCACGGCAGAAGGCCCCATCGCGAACTTTGCCACAAACATCGGCGGCAGCGACAACGAGGTGGCACGACGCAAGGCAGCGCCCTGTTTAACACCGCCACCAATATTCTGGGCAGCGGCAACAAACTCACGACACAGGGCGGCTACGTGAACTGGGCCCGAAACGCGTTCGGCAGCGACAACACCATCACGGTAACAGGCGGCGTTGCAAACTGGGCTCGAACCGCGTTCGGCGACGGCAACACCTTCACGCTGACAGGCGGCAATGTAAACACGGCCCGAAACCTCTTCGGCAGCACCAACACCTTCACGCTAACAGGCGGCTACGGGAACTATGCTCGAAACCTGTTCGGCGCCGCAACTAACTCACGACAGAGGCCGGTTATTCAGACTTGGTCACCAATTTCGAAGGCGACGGCAACACCATCACGTCGACAGGCGGGTACTTACAACGGGGCGAGGAACATTGTCGGCGACGGCAACACACTGTCCGCAGGTGGCCCCGGCAGCAACCTGAACGTCGCCCTCAACGGCGGCGGAAGCGACAACACAATCAGCGCTGGCGCGGCCGACGCAGGTCCGGCAGCTTGAACGTCGGGTTCAACTTCTTCGGCGGAACCAATACGTCACAGCGGGCCCCGGTCCGCTCGCGCTTGCCGGTTCCATCTTTAGGAACGGTCGGTCAACCCATCACGCAGACGGGCCCCGGCATCGCGATCAACAACAACCGCATCGGTGGGGCGGCCGCGACGAGCGGCCAAAGCAGCACCGTTCGCACGGCGAACGCGGTGCCCACGAACACGACGGGCGATCGCACGGCGACTGTCAACCCGTCCGGAGCGACCACCGGAACCAACACGAAGGTACGCAAAGCGACCGTCAACGCATCGCGCACCGGGTCGCCGACGGGCTCGGCCGCCCAGTCGCGCACCGGATCGACGACGGGCTCGGCCACGCAGTCGCGCTCGACGAACGCCGGGGACACGGACAAGACCGCCGCAAAGGAGAAGGGCAGCCACAGTGACAAGGGCAACGACTCCAAATCAGCAGGCGATTAGCCTGCCGGGCTAAAGCGCAACTGTCACTGACAACGGTGCTCGGAAGTCCGCCGTCGGCTGGCGGATTGCCTGCAGTTCAGCCCTCACCCTGCGGATTGTCGAGGGGTCTCGAGATTGCCCGTTACGGCCGTTGTCCCGGACGCCCGGGTCGCCCGATGTCGATGCCGCCGCCAGGTGGGCCAACGGGGACGTCCGCGTCGTTGTCGTCGCACAACCAGTCGAATTCGCACGGGTACGGGACGTACGGTGTCGAGGGTCGGGCAACTCCATCCGGTCCGCTGACCTGCCCTTGCGCACAGATGGTGACACCACCGGCGTTCGTGCATTCGGCGCTCGCCTGCGGTGCCAACGTGACCGCCCCGATCGGAGCCACCACCGTGACCACGCCGCACAGCAGGTAACGCTGAGTCCATCGCATGGCCGCCCCCCTTTCTCCAGTTGTCAGGGCATGCGGCCCAAGTCCGCGAATTATAGATGCGTGGGTCATTACAAAAGTGTCAGTTAGCGCATCTCATGGACTCGAATTCATTCGTCCCCGATCGCCAAATTCGCAGCCCGCCCGCGCAGAGATTCGTTACCCAAGGTAGCTAGTCCACTACCAAGCCTAGGCACGCCTGACCTGAACGAGGCACGATACGGGTGCGTCCGAATCCTTACCAGGGCGGTCATTCGGTGCTAGCGTCGTCCTGCGTATCGGCGTCGAGATGAGGAGCCAAAATGCCTTCAGGCAATCAGGATTGGACCAAACCCGCGGCGATGGCCATCCCGAAAGAGGGTTACTTCGAACTCGAGCGGGGGCGGTACGGACCCACCTATCCGCGCACGCCTGCGTGCCACGGCTTCTCCATCATCGCGAAGGTGAAGGAAGGCCAGGAGGACGTGGTGCGCGCGTACGGAAAAACCATCGAGGAGACCATCGCGGCGAGTCCGGAGGCCTTGGCGCCGTTGAAGTTGCACTACCTGCGCTGGAATCTCTTCGACGTCGGTTCCGGCTTGCACTTCCAGTACATGGGCATCTTCGACACCGACTTCGATAAGTACACCGAGGACGCGGTGCAGTTGTTCAGCGCGACCGGCATCACCACCATCTTCACCCAACTCGAAGGGTTCCCGGAGGATTGGAAGGAGAACCCGGATGCGTTCATCAAGTTCGTTCGGGATCACCAGGTGCCGAGCTTCCTCGAATACGGCGAGTACCCGTATGTGACGGCCGATGAGATCAAGAAAGCGCTGCGGTTGAAGGCTGCCTTCTCGGCAATGCTCGACCAGATGCAGTGAACCGCGCCGGTGCTTGAGTTCGAGGACATCCAGCACATCCTGCTGACCCGCACGCCCGCCATAACGGGTCGCTACGAGTTCCTGTCGTTCGACACGCCCGACGGCGGGCGGGCGTGGCTCTCCGAGCTGTTGGACAAGACGCAGTCCGCCGCGGACGCCACCGCCACGATGGACGAGTCCGATCGCTGGGTGACGCTCGCGTTCACGTGGACCGGCTTGCGCGCGCTCGGCGTGCCCGAGGAGTCGCTGCAGACCTTCCCCGAGGAGTTCCGCACGGGTATGGCATCGCGCGCCGACATCCTCGGGGATACCGGGGCCAACGCGCCGGAGCACTGGGTCGGCGGCCTGGCCGGCGATGATCTGCACGCGATCGCGATCTTGTTCTCGCGCACCGACGAGCAGTGCCAACGGTCCATCTCGGAGCACGACAAGTTGCTCGCCCGCACTGACGGGGTACGCAGTCTCTCGTTCCTCGACCTCAACGCGACACCACCCTTCAACTACGCCCACGACCACTTCGGCTTCCGGGACCGGTTGTCTCAGCCCGTCATGAAGGGCTCCGGCGAAGAGCCGACGCCGGGCTCCGGCGATGCGCTGGAACCGGGCGAGTTCATCATGGGATATCCCGACGAGAACGGGCCGGTGGCGAATCTGCCTGAGCCCGAGGTGTTGTCACGCAACGGCAGCTACATGGCGTACCGCCGCCTGCAGGAGCATGTCGCGGCATTTCGCGACTATCTGATCGAGAACGCGGAAACGCCGGAAGAGCAGGAGCTGCTCGCGGCGAAGTTCATGGGGCGCTGGCGCAGCGGTGCGCCACTGGTGCTCGCACCGGACAAGGACGATCCCGAGCTCGGCGCGGATCCGATGCGCAACAACGACTTCAACTACAAGGAGATGGATCCGCTCGGATATGCATGTCCGCTCGGCTCCCATGCCCGCCGGTTGAATCCGCGTGACACCGCGCATTACATGAACCGTCGACGCATGATCCGCCGCGGCGCGACGTATGGACCCGCGCTGCCCGCGGGAGCGCCCGACGACGGTGTGGACCGCGGCATCGCCGCGTTCATCATCTGCGCCGACCTGGTCCGCCAGTTCGAGTTCGCGCAGAACGTGTGGATGAACGACAAGGCATTTCACGAACTCGGCAACGAACACGACCCGATCTCCGGCACCCAGGACGGCACCCTCGACTTCACCGTTCCGAAGCGACCCATCCGCAAGGTGCACAAGGGAATTCCGGCCTTCACCACCCTGACCGGCGGGGCATACTTCTTCCTACCCGGTATCAAGGCGCTGCATTATCTCGCTGCCCAGGACAAGGACTAGCCATGACCGCACCTCGACCGCCCCGGACGTACAACCAGGATCACATCGCGCGCCCGCACGACGGCCGGCGCCGTATGAGCATCTACTGGACGTGGAGCTATCCCTGGGAGGCCCAGCGAGATCCGGCCGCAATGGAGAACCGCTTCTCCACCATGACCGAGGTACGCAACGTGCTGTGGCCCGGCTACGAGACACCCGAGTTCGAGGCGGCCAACTTCCTGCAAGGCATCGCCGGGACGTTGGAACTGTTCCATCGCTCCGCACTGGCGTTCCAGGATCTGGCCGGCGAGGTGACTGGTCACCCAGTTGCGGTGTTCCAGCGCGTAGACCAGGCCGGCTACGCCCAACCCATCGACGAGCGCATCCTCGACGACACCGACACGTTGATGGTGTTCGGCCTCGACCACCTCACCTCCGGGCTGGAAGCCGCACCGGAGGAAATCGAGGCGATTCGCAACTGGTTGCGCCGCGAAGGCACCTGTCTGCTGCTGGCGCCGCACCACGACGTCGGCTTCACAGACGACGTCGCACAGCGCCAGATGGAATACGAACACCACGGGGACCGGCTCGTTCCGCGCCGACAGCGCTTCAGCCAGTACACGCGATCACTGATCCAGGGACTCGATGTGCCGATCCACAACACCTGGGGTCTGCGCCCCGCGGCCGTCGCCGGTACGAAGGAGATCGCGCCCCTGACCGCATTTCGGGATCTCGACACCCCCGGACTGCTCACCGACGTTCCGACGCTGAACTTTCACCCGCATCTGCCGCACTACGAGCTGACCGCACCCGAGGGGCCGGGGTTGCGCGTCCTGGGCCGCCAACCCGTCGACCTCGACCGGCCCCACCCGTTCACCGCCGCCGGCAACACCGAGTTCAACGCGCTGATCTGGATGCCACCGGCCGGCGACCGCGCCGGCGACATCGTACTGATCGACTCCACTCACTTCACGACACTGTTCGGCGGCACCGACAGCCTGCGCAATCTCTGGCGCAATCTCGCAATGATGAAGTGAGTTGGCCCCCTTCGCCACCGGTAGTTCTCTGACTGGCAACCGAACGTTCAACGGCAGCAATCGCTTGCCTGTCGACGTCTGCGACAGGATGGCCATGTGGCCGGTCCCGACTTTTCGATCCTTGACGTCCCGCGGACAGCGCCACCCGAAGACGCCGAGGCGTATCTGCGCGCCGCACTCGCATGGCATTTCGGCGATGACACCGGATCGCCGTTCTGGCTGCGGGCGGCCCAGGATCTGGAGTTCGACCCACTGACCGACGTCCGGACGTTCTCGGACCTGCGGCTCTTTCCCAATATCGTTGATGAATTACGAAGCGTCCCAGTCGAAGAGCTCATTCCGCGCGGCTACGGATCACCCCTGCCGGTACCTCGGATCTACGAGTCGGGCGGCACTACGGGAGCGCCGAAGCGTACCGCGCAGCTGCCCGACTGGGTCGAACAGGTGACCCGCTGGCAGGTCGAGGACTTCACCGTGGGCGGCTTCGTGCCCGGCGCGGGCCTGCTGTGCCTGATGCCGAGCGGGCCGCACGGCGTCGGGCATTTCGACCGAGAGGTCGCCGAGCGCCTCGGGTCGACGTTTCATCCCGTCGATCTGGACCCACGCTGGGTCAAGAAGCTTGCCGCGCGGAACGCGACGGCGGAGGTCGCGGCCTACGTCGACCACGTCGTCGAGCAGACCCGGTTCATCCTCGAAACGCAGACGGTGGCCAACCTGCACGCCACGCCACCACTGCTGGAAGCGCTCGCCCTCGACGACGCCCTGTTCGACCTGATCAACGACAAGATCCGCTACGTGCTGCTCAGCGGTGCGCACGTCGATCTGGACACGGTCGACGTACTCCGCGACGTCTTCCCCGGCGTCGCACTGGCCACCGTTTACGGCAGCACGATGATCCTGTCGCAGGCGGCCACCCGAATCGTCGACGACGGGTCGGCCGTCTTCGACCCGAGGAGTCCGTACATCGTCTTCTGGGTCATCGACGCCGACACCGGCGAGCAGGTTCCGTACGGACAACGCGGCCAGGTGGTGATGAACCACGTCAGCAAGGGCATGTTCATCCCGAACAACCTCGAACGCGACACCGCCGTCCGCGTACCGGGACCTGCGGGCAGTCTGGGAGATTCGGTCAGCGAGGTCGCACCCGTCGCAGTGTTCGGGGGCGAGCCCGTCATCGAGGGCGTGTACTAGCCGTGGCCGGCGAGCTCGTCGCCCTCGATGCGCTCGGCCCCAATGGCGAATATCGCACGCGCACACCAGAACTCATCTCCGATACGGCCGGGGTGCCCGTCGCGGCGTTGAGCGTGGTTCCGCGGCTGTTCGTCATCCGGTCGGTCGCCGCGCAACGCAAGGTCAAGCCGCTCGGGCTGCAAGTGCGGATGAGTGCACTGGGCCGGGCCGCGGAGATCTTCCGGACCCGGCGGATCGTCGGACTGGACTTCGACTCCTACGTCGAACTCACCCAACGCATCTCGGGGTTGCCGATGAACGTGGCGCGCGCGGGCGCCGACGTCGTCGCCGACGCGCTGGCCACCGCAGCCGACGCCATCCGACCCGCACAGCCGGCCGGAGCGACCGACGACTGGCGCACTGCGGGCCCCGACGGTACCGCGGTGTGGGCCCGTCGGGGCAACGTGCTCGCGGTACACGCGCCCGGGAACGCGCCCGGCGTGCACGGTCTGTGGCCGCAGGCGCTGGCGCTCGGCTACCGCGTGGCGGTGCGGCCCTCGCGCCGCGAACCGCTCACGGCCCATCGGCTGATCATCGCCTTGCGGCAGGCGGGTTTTCGCAATGAAGATGCCTTGTACCTGCCGACGGACTACGCCGGCGCCGACGAACTCATCGGGGCCGCCGACCTCTCGATGGTGTACGGCGGCCAGGACGTCGCGGCCCGCTACGCCGCCGATCCGACCGTGCTGGTGAATGGTCCGGGCCGAACGAAGATCTTGATCACCGCCGAGCACGACTGGCGCGACTACCTCGACGAGCTCGTCGACTCGATCGCGAACCTAGGTGGCATGGCGTGCGTCAACGCCACAGCCGTGTTGTACGAGGGCGATCCCACTCCACTCGCCCACGCGATCGCCGAGCGGCTGGCCATCCTCGACCCCGAGGCGCTGCCTACAGTGCCCCTCGCGACCGCCCGCGCCCTCGCCGAGCACTTGGCCCGCAAGGCGTCCGCGACGACCGCCATGCTGGGAGCCGATCAGGTGGTGGACGACCGCGGCGACGGACACGCCGTCCTGCGCCCCGCCGTCCACCTGCTCACCTCGCTCGACGTGGACACCATCAACGTCGAGTTGCCGTTCCCCTGCGTCTGGGTGGCACCCTGGTCACGGAACGACGGGCTCGCACCACTGCGAAACTCCCTGGTAATAAACATGATCACCAGTGACGACGAGCTGATCGACGCGGCGGTCTGCGAGCCCAGTGTGGTCAACGTCTACGTCGGCCGACAGGTCACCCACCACTTAGCACCCCACATCCCCCACGAGGGCTACCTCGCCGACTTCCTGATGCGCAACAAGGGATTCATCCGCTCCTGACGTGCGGAATCCCCGTGATGGCGGACTTACCCGTCGGCGGCCGACCCGGACCTTTCACTGCTGTAACCCTCGTGGTCACCTCGGTGACGGTTCCGAGTCGACCGGAGCCTGTGCAATGGCGGCCGTTCTGCACGCGCCCTGGAACCGCTCCCGCGGTCGCTTCGCTCCTGCCCACCGGAAGGACCTTCATGCCAGATTCAGACACCACCCTCGAGCACGACGAGGAGGCTGGCGAACTCATCCGTGAGGAGCCGGTCGAGGTGACCGCCGAGGTCATACACGTCGACGACACCGACGTGTTCGAACGGCAGTCGACCCGCAGCATCGTCATCCGCCAGGTGCTGCATCGCCAGCTCGTCGCGGGCCAGGACCTGAGCGCTCAGCTGGTCGACGCCGCTACCGACGTGTCCGTTGCCGTCGCACGAGCACCTGCCACGGTCGTCGACGAGATCCGCTGCGGCGCAATGCTACCGACCGCACTGGCCAACACGGGGACGGCGGTGCGCGGCGTCGTGACGGACGTCGGCGGCCGGGTTCGCACCGCGGTCGGGGGCTATGTCGGCTCGCAGGCCACGCTGCCGAACGCGGTCGTCATCGGTGCCGCCGACGTCGCCGAGTCCGTGGTGCGCGCCCAGGGCACCGTGACGGCCTCCGCGCTCAACGCCGCGTTCACGCTCGCATCGGTCGCCGTGCAAGGCGGCGACGTTCGGGAAGCCTTCGGCCGGGAACGCACCGAGGTCGGCGCCACCGCGTACGCCGCCCGGGACCGGATCGGCGAGTCGGTGAGCCGGGCGCGCGAGGAGATCCGCGCCGGCATCAAGGATTACGACGAGCTCGCGGAGGCGCTCTCCGACGACGAAGACCAACCGTGCTGACGGGGATCCGCCCGACGTTCGATTCGCGGTGATCGCAACCGATGTCGGCGGATTCCCGCGCCGGTAGCGTGCCCATCCGTGAATGAGGACTGGCTCTCCGTCATCGTCGGTTTGGCCCTGATCGCACTCGTCTTGGTAGGTGCCATCCCCGCGGGCGTGATCCCGTGACGGAGCAGGCGGCCGAGGAGGCCGAACTCGACGAGCCAGCTGCGCCCAAGTCCACCGTCGCCTACGCGGTCATCGGCGTTCTCGTCGTGCTCGTGCTCGGCGCGGCTACTCGCTACCTGTCGGTCCAAGTACCGAAGTGGGGAGCGAAGACAAGCTTCGAGGGAATCGCCAAGTCGATCGAATTCCCTGTCTACGCCATCGCTTTGGGCTTGATCGGGAACTTCGTACTGACCAAGCTCGCCATCCGCGACGCTTTGTCGCAGGGCTTCCGCACCGAGTTCTTCATCAAGACCGGGCTAGTGCTTTTGGGCGCCTCGATCAACCTCAAGCTGCTCGTGACAGCGGCCGGGCCAGCCATCGTCCAGGCGCTACTGCTCATCTCGATCGTATTCGGGTTCACCTGGTGGCTCGGCGGGCGGCTGGGGCTCGACGACAAGCTGCGCGCCCTGCTCGCCTCTGCGGTGTCGATCTGTGGCGTCAGCGCCGCGATCGCGGCCGCAGGCGCGGTCCAGGCCAAGAAGGAACAGCTCGCCTATGCGGCGTCGCTAGTGATCGCCTTCGCACTGCCCTCGATCTTCCTGTTGCCCTGGCTGGCAAGCGTGTTCGGGCTTCCGGACGCCGTGGCGGGGGCATGGATCGGCGGCAACATCGACACCACTGCTGCGGTCACCGCCGCCGGCTCACTGGCCGGCAAGGATGCGCTGGCGATCGCGACGATCGTCAAGACCACGCAGAATGCGCTCATCGGGATAGTCGCCATCGCGTTGACGGCGTACTTCGCGCTCAAGGTCGAACGCAGCAAAGATCGAGCCGCAAGCTCCGTGTCCATCGGACAGTTCTGGGAGCGCTTTCCGAAGTTCGTGATCGGATTCGTGGCCGCGTCCATCATCGGCACGCTGTACCTGCAGTGGGCCGGAGCGGATGGCAAGCCGACCGTGGCCACGATCGATGCGCTCCGCACGTGGTTCCTGACCTTCGCGTTCGTGGCGATCGGGCTCGAGTTCACTCTCAAGGGTCTGCGCGAGGCGGGTTGGCGACCGATCGCCGTGTTCGCCTCGGCGACGGTGGTGAACATCGTCGTCGCTCTGGGCCTGGCCCTGGTGCTGTTCGGGAGTTTCCAAATCAGTTAGCGGCTACGCTCGGCGCGTGCCCGCGCATGATCCTTCTCGCTCGTCGCGTGCGCAGTGCTCCCGGCGCAGCTTTCTCGCACTCACTGCGGGTGCGGCCGTGGTTGCGGCCGGCTGTAGCCGCGAGAAGCCGGGGACGATCGCCGACGACGGATCGGTGACCGTCAAGCACGTCTTCGGAGAGACCAAGATTCCCGCGTCGCCCAAACGCGTCGTCAGCGCCGGGTTCACCGGACAGGACGAGCTGCTCGCGCTTGGCGTAGTGCCCATCGCGGTCACGGACTGGTTCGGCAACGAGCCGTTCGGCGTATGGCCATGGGCGCAGACCAAACTCGCTGGCGCCCAGCCCGCCGTGTTGAGCCTCGCCGACGGCATCCAGGTCGATCAGATCGCCGCGCTCAAGCCCGACCTCATCGTCGCCACCAACGCGGGTCTGGACGCCGACACCTACGCAAAGCTGTCGGCCATTGCGCCGACCGTCGCGCAGTCGGGACAGGACGCGTTCTTCGAGCCGTGGAAGGACCAGGCCGACACGATCGGCCAGGCGGTCTCCAAGTACGAGGAGATGGGGAAGCTCATCACCGCGGTCGATGACGGGTTCACCAACGCGGGCAAGAACAATGCCTCGTTCAGCGGCAAGAAGGCGTTGATGGTGAGCGGCACTTTCGCCAAGTCCGACGGACAGGACGTCGCCGTCGTCACCCCGTCCGGCTGGCGCACCGAGTTCCTGACCCAGCTTGGCTTCGGCATCCCCGACGACGTCGGCCAGTACGTCGACGGCGACCAGGCCCTCGTCCCGCGGGAGCGCATGGTCTCCGTGCTGAACAGCGCCGACGTGTTGATCTGGACCACCGAGAGCGACGAGGCACAGGCCGCGCTACTCGCCGACCCGACGTTCGCGCAGTTGAAGGCGACGAAGAACAACCGCAACGTGCTCACCGGAAAGGAACTCGCAGGCGCCATCGCGTTTGCGTCGGTGTTGTCCTACCCCGTCGTGGCAGACAAGCTGCCGCCGATGCTGGCCAGGGCGCTCGCCTGACAAGATGATCGGGTGACGAGCGACCTTTCAGAGGATGACAAGCATCCCAGGGGGCAGGAGCGCAGCGACCCGGGGGATCAGCCCAGCTTTGCTCAGGTCGGATCTACCTACTATCCGATCCTCGTCGCCGTCTTCACCGCGCTGGTGATCATCTCGAACGTCACCGCTACCAAGGGCGTCGCGTTCGGGCCGATCATCACCGACGGCGGATTCATCGTCTTCCCGCTCACCTACGTGATCGGCGACGTGCTCAGCGAGGTCTACGGGTTCAAGGCGGCCCGGCGCGCGATCATCCTCGGTTTCGCGATGAACATCCTGGCCGCGCTCGCGTTCTGGGTGACGATCTACCTGCCCGCGGCGGACTTCTACGCCAACCAGGAGCACTTCGAGAACATCGTTCACGCCTACACCCAGCTGATCGTCGCCGGATTGGCCGGCTTCATCGTCGGACAGACGATCAACGCGTGGGTGGTGGTCAAGATCAAGGAACGCACCAAGGAGAAGCACCTCTGGGCGCGCCTGGTCGGCTCGACGTTCGCCGGACAGCTCGGCGACACACTGGTGTTCTGCAGCATCGCGGCGGGAGCCATCGGGATCACCAGCTTCCGAGACCTCGTCGTTTACACCGCCCTCGGGTGGATCTACAAGACTGCCGTCGAGGTCGTCATGTTGCCGATCACCTATCGCGTCATCGCGCTCATCAAGCGTCGGGAACCGACGTATCAGCCCATCGTCTGAGGCGTTGCTAAGGCTCCTCTGGCGAGGTGTTAAAGCCCGGTGTGAAACTTGCTACTCGCGGGTAGCTTGTGCGCATGACCATGACTGCGGAATTGGCGGACACGAGGTCCGTGGGCACTGTCCACGACTATGGGGATCACGCCCTGCTGCTCGAGTTCGACAGCACCGACGAGGTGTTGTTGTGGACGGACGCCCTGGGCAGGGCCGACCTGCTCGGCGTGCTCGACATCGTGCCCGCCTCGCGGACGGTGTTGCTGAAGCTGGCCGCGCCGCGGTACCGGGAATCCACCCGCCAGCGGCTCGCCAAGCTACGCATCGACCGCCGAGCGTTGGACGCGTCGGCCGCTCGCCACGACGGTCCTGCCGACGTCGTGATCGACGTGACCTACGACGGTGAAGACCTCGACGAAGTCGCCCGACTCGTCGGGCTGTCTGTGGCCGAGGTCGTCGCCGCCCACACCGCCAGACCGATGCGCGTCGGATTCGGGGGATTCGCACCGGGTTTCGCGTACCTCGTCGGTGCAGATCCGCGACTGAACGTGCCCCGGCGGGCGGAGCCCCGAACGCGCGTTCCGGCCGGCTCGGTGGCGCTCGCCGGCGAGTTCAGCGGGGTCTACCCGCGGGTGTCGCCAGGGGGCTGGCAGCTGATCGGCCGTACCGACGCGGTGTTGTGGGACATCGAGCGCGATCCACCCGCCCTGTTGACGCCCGGCATGTGGGTCCAGTTCCAGGCGATCGGTTAGGGGCCTGCGCCATGAGCATCGCAACATTGGAGATCCTCAAGACCGGACCCCTCGCCATCGTCGAGGACCTCGGCAGGCCGGGCCTAGCGCACATGGGCGTGACCAGGTCGGGGGCCGCCGACCGCCGGTCGCACACCCTGGCCAACAGGCTGGTGGCGAATCCGAACGAGCACGCGACCATCGAGGTGACGTTCGGCGGCTTCTCTGCGCGGGTACGTGGCGGCGACGTCGCCATCGCGGTTACCGGCGCAGACGCCGATCCGTCGGTCAACGGAATTCCCTTCGGCACCAACAGTATTCACTACGCGCACGACGGGCAGGTGATCTCGTTGGGCGCGCCGCACTCGGGGCTGCGCAGCTACCTGGCGGTGCGGGGCGGCATCGACGTCGCACCGGTGCTGGGGTCGCGAAGCTACGACGTGATGTCGGCCATCGGGCCTCGTCCGCTGCAACCCGGCGACGTGCTTCAGGTCGGAACGCACTCCGCCCACTTCCCCGAGCTGGACCAGGCACCGGTGGCCGCCATCGCCGACGACCTGCTGGAACTCAAGGTGGTGCCCGGCCCGCGTGACGACTGGTTCAGCAATCCGGATTTCCTGGTGCGCGCCGACTGGATCGTGACGGACCGCAGCGACCGCGTCGGGATGCGGCTGGCAGGGCCACGCCTGACGTACCGCTGGCCCGACCGGCAGCTGTCCAGCGAGGGTGCCACGCGAGGTGCAATCCAGGTGCCGCCCAACGGATTACCCGTGATCCTCGGGCCGGATCACCCGGTGACCGGCGGTTACCCGGTGATTGGCGTCGTCACCGACTCCGACATCGACAAGGTCGCGCAGATTCGGCCCGGCCAGCACGTCCGGTTCCACTGGTCGCGGCCGCGTCGTCCATTCACCGATTGACCACCCCACGACGGCACACGTCCTGGTAGAACCGACAGTGTGCACACCGAGGGTTCCCATACTCCTCACGTCCGCGGAGATTCCCTTGCTCCTCGCATGCGCGAGGTCCACACGGCACGTCTGGTCCACACCGCAGATCTCGATGTCGAGACCCGCGAAGGAGCCCGCGAGATGGTCGTCGAGGCATTCGACGGCAACGGGGTGGACTTCACGGACGCCGACTGGGAGCACTCCCTTGGCGGTATGCATGCGCTGATCTGCCATCACGGCGCGCTCATCGCGCATGGCGCGGTCGTCCAGCGCCGGATGATCTACCGCGGCGCCGCGCTGCGCTGCGGCTACCTCGAGGCGATCGCCGTTCGGGAGGACTGGCGCGGCCAGGGGCTGGCGATGGCGGTGATGGACGCGCTCGAACAGGTCCTGCGCGGCGCGTACCAGTTGGGTGCCCTCAGTTCGTCCGACGCCGGACGCCATGTTTACGTGTCGCGCGGCTGGCTGCCGTGGCAGGGCCCGACGTCGGTGCTGGCACCCGCCGGGGTTACCCCCACCCCCGACGACGACCACTCGCTGTTCGTCTTGCCCGTCAGCATCGACGTCGACCCCACCGCCGAACTCACATGCGATTGGCGCAATGGCGACGTGTGGTGACGGGTACCGGTACCGGCCCGCGGTGTGACGAACGCCGTCTGGAGGTTCACCCGGCTCCGGCGATTCCGAGTCGGTCGGCGAGCACGAGAAACGCGACGGCGAAGTCATTGCCTTCGGTATCGCTGCGGAGCCGTTTCCAGTCGATCCGCTCGCGCACGGCTCGAAACCGCGGAAGGAGCGGTTCGAAGTCACAGTGGTGTTCGTTCAGCGACAAGAGTTTCTGCGTCAGCACGGTGGTGGGTGACAGTACCGGCATGGTGATGGCGAGTACGTCGTGCACGTCGGCCGATTCGATCATCGCCTTGTCGACCGGCACGCCGTTTATCCGGTGAAGCACATCGACCAGGGCGCCCTCGAGGAAGGCCTTGAACAACCAGTCCTCGACCGGGCGCCGGACGGTGAAACCGGCATCGGCAAGCGTGGAGGCTGCCAATTCAACGTCGTTCTCGGCGACCACGAAGTCGACGTCGTGTAGTGGTTCCGGCGCGCCGTGGACCCACAGCGCATAACTACCGCCCAACGCGAAGTCCAGACCGTTGGCCTTGAAAGCCGAGGCCGCCCGTCGCACCGCCTCCCTTAGCACGGCCCACGGGTCGTCCCTTTGGTCGACTGGACGATCGGTCATGGTTATGGGTACCCACCCGAGATGCGGATCGTCACGTTCAACATCTTGCATGGACGCAACGTGCACGACGGGGTGGATCTGGCGCGATTACACCGCGTGATCGCCGACCTCGACGCCGACTTGCTCGCGCTGCAGGAGGTAGACCTGGATCAGCCACGGTCCGGGATGGCCGATCTGACGGCCGTCGCCGCCGAGGCCATGGACGCGGTGAGCCACCAGTTCGTCGCCGCCATCTCCGGCACGCCTGGAGCGACGTGGATGTCCGCGACTGGGCGCGAGAGTCCGGGGACGGCGGCCTACGGCATCGCACTGTTGTCCCGCTTCCCCGCCTCGACCTGGCAGGTGGTCCGGCTGCCCCGAATTCCGATGAAGTTTCCGATGTACCTGCCCGGGCCGAACAAGGTGATGGTGGTCGACGAGGAACCACGTGCCGCGGTGCTCGGCCAATTCGAGACACCGCTCGGACCGATGACCGTCGCCAATACGCATCTGTCCTTCGTTCCGGGGTGGAACCGTCGTCAGCTGCGTCATCTGGTGCGGGATCTTCGGGGCCTACCCGGCCCGCACCTGCTCACGGGGGATCTGAACATGGCGCCGCCCGCGGTGCACCGATGGTCGGGGCTGAGGGGCCTGGCGGCGGCGCCGACCTTCCCCGCCGATGTCCCCGACCGTCAACTCGACCACGTGCTGACCGACGATCCGCGGCTGTTCGCAGCGAGCTGGAGCACGCCCACGATGCCGATCTCGGATCACCGGCCGCTCGTCGTCGAGTTGCAGCGACGAGCGTGACGACGTCGCGCGCCGCCGGCGAACTCACGTGCGATTGGGCGCAATTGGCGACGTGTGGGGAGCGGCGGAAACGGACCTCACAGGGCCGCTTGGCGGCGGTGAGGGGGCACCGAGGCGCTCATCGCCACCCCGCCGGACGTGGTGATCGCTACGACGGGCATCGGGTTGCGCGGCTGGATCGCCGCGGCCGACGGATGGGGGCTCGCAGGCGACCTGGCCACGGCGTTGGGTAGCGCGCGCATCGTGTCTCGCGGACCGAAGGCCACCGGGGCGTTGCGGGCGGCGGGGCTGCCCGAGGAGTGGTCGCCCGAATCGGAGTCGTCTCGCGAAGTGCTCCACTATCTACTCGAGGGCGGCATCGCCGGACTGAGGATCGCGGTGCAGCTACACGGTGCCACCGCGGAATGGGACCCGTTCCCGGAGTTCCTCGACGAATTGCGCGCGGCGGGTGCAGAGGTCGTGCCCATCCGGGTATACCGCTGGCACCCGGTGCCGCGGGACGGCGGCTTCGATCACCTCGTGACCGGAATCGCCGAGCGCAAGTTCGATGCGGTCAGCTTCACGTCCGCGCCCGCGGTGGCCGCAATGCTGATGCGCGCCGTGGAACTGGGTATCGAGGACCGCGTGCTGTCCGCGTTGCGCACGGACGTCCACGCGATGTGCGTTGGCCCGGTAACGGCGCGGCCACTGGTGCGGCTGGGTGTACCGACGTCCGCACCCGAGCGGATGCGGCTCGGCGCGCTGGCCCGCCACATCACCGACGAGCTTCCCCTGCTGCAGGCGCGCACGGTCAAGGTTGCCGGCCACCTGCTCGAAATCCGCGGTACCTGCGTGATGGTCGACGGGGTAGTCAAGGAACTCTCGCCGGCGGGGATGGCGACCATCCGCGCGCTGGCCCTGCGCCCCGGAACGGTCGTTTCGCGTGGCGACCTGCTGAACGCGCTGCCCGGCAGCGGATCCGACACCCATGCGGTCGAGAACGCAGTGCTGCGACTACGAACAGCATTGGGAGACAAGCAGATCGTGTCGACAGTGGTGAAGCGCGGATATCGCTTGACAGTCGACGAGCCGTTCCCGCTCGGTGTCGCGTGAACCCGATCCTGGTTGCGCACGGCACCCGCAAATCCGACGGCGTCGAGATGATCGGCGAACTCGCCGACCGGGTGAGCGATCTGCTCGGCAGACGAGTCCGGACCGCGTTCGTCGACGTGCTCGGCCCGACCCCGAGTGAAGTGCTTCGCACTTTGCCCGACGACGTTCCAGCCGTGCTGGTCCCGGCATTTCTCTCCAGCGGCTACCACGTGCGCACCGACCTCCCCGCGCACGTCGAGGCCAGCGGACATCGCCACACCGTGCTGGCTGCGGCCCTCGGCCCGTCTCCGGCAATCGCGCGCATCGTCGCCGAGCGACTGGTCGAATCTGGCTGGCGGCCTTCAGATTCGGTGGTGCTGGCGGCGGCGGGCACGTCCGATCCGAACGCGCAACGCGACCCGCGCATCACGGCTGCCATGGTGTCCGCTGCGATCGGGCAACGCGCCGAAGTCGCCTACGCGGCGACGGGTGAACCCAATGTCGCCGACGCCGTGGCCAGGCTTCGTGCGCGCGGCGCGCGCCGAGTCGCCGTTGCCTCATACCTGTTGGCGGACGGACTGTTTCAAGATCGACTGCGGACGGCGGGCGCCGACGTGGTCAGTGAGCCGCTCGGCACCCATCCCGGTGTGGTGCGGCTCGTCGCCTCCCGGTTCCGCCGGGCCCTGGTGCCGGTCGCCGCCTAGCGGTCGCAGGTGAAGAACGGTTTGCCGGCATCAGCGGCGTGAAAGACACCTCAAGGCTGATTGGCCCGTCCGCGGCTCGAGTCGACGATCGACTCCGGTTTGCGGCGGCTACGCGACTTCATCGAGAAGAGCTCCCGCGCTTAGCTCCGTGGGCCGAACGACGCGCAATGTCCTCGGGCGGCTGACAACCAATGACCTCGAACGAACGACACCTAAGGCAACGGCCCCCGGACGGGCGAAGGACGCTATGCCTGCTACCCGCAATGCGAAACCCGCTTTAGCCTGGCGGTATCCGAGGCGCGCCCCGGTTGCGAAGAGCATCACGAGCCCGCCGACGCCGGGCAAAGCGGCCGCGGCCAGCGCCCACAGTGAGACGGGTAACAGGATTTCGCCGATAACCTGCAGGAAAGACGACCCCGCACCGATCGGAGACGAGGTATCGGACGCTAGCGGTGCCATCCCGGACATCGCTGACGCTCGACCGAGCGCAGTTCACATCGAGCGTTCCAACGCCGGTTGCCTCGCCGGTCGACCGGCACGCCCGAGACACCCGTAATTGGCCGGCCCAGCGGCAATCGCGACGCCACCGACGCACCCGGGGTTGCTGGCAGCCCATGGCCTTGGATGCCTCCCACTCCGCCCACGACGGGCTGCACCCCGGCGATATCCAACAAGAAGGAAGATGAGGTCGGAGGGCAGTTGCGCGAGCAGGACGACCGCCTCGGCAACCGAGCGGAGCATGTCCTGAACCAACGCGCTGACATCAGAAGCTGGCGCGACACTGGCGATGCCCAGCAAGAAGGAATAAAGGTCGGACTGCAGTTGTGTGAGCGGGACGACCGCACCGGTAACCGAGTTCAGGATGTCCTGAACAAGCGCGTTGGCATCAGAATCTGGCCCGACCACATCCAGAATCGGCGGCACCGCCACAGAACCCGTCGCCACCGCATCAGAAAGCGGCGCGACCTCGTTCGTAACCGCGGCGATCGGATCAGCAACCGCGGCATCGAGCTCCGAGTCGGATTTCGTCCCATCCTTGGTGTCCGTGCCGCGAGGCGCATCCTTCGGCTTTTTCGCGTCCTTCGGCTTTTTCGCGTCGATGGAATGCGGCTGGCCTGATTGCCCGCCCGAGCCAAGCGAGCCATCCTTGGTGTCCGTGCGGCCAGGCTCGTTCTTCGGCTTTTTCGCGGTGGTGGAATGCTGCTGGCCTGAAGCGTCGGTCCCGTCATCGCCGTTCGCAGCGGAACCACTGGAAGCGGGATCGGCAACGGCGACCGCGCCCCCGGCACCCATCAGCAGGCCCGCCGCGAGCAGGAAAACGCACGCGGCGAAGCGCAACCGCAACAGACCCGCCATCATCTGCTCCCACCTGCCATGGGACCGATTTGTGGCATTGTCTCGGTGGGAGTTTCGTCTCGGCCCAGGCCGAGTCTTACCATGCGCCACAGACGCATCATCCCTACCCGCAGACTGCGGGCGCAAGGTCAGTGCGCGAAGTCCCATCGAGCGGGACTGGCTCTCATCGATCTGCTGCTGAGCGTGGCGGACCATCCGCTCACTCAGCCGGATCAGCGGGTCCTCTCCCCCGCCAGGGGCGGTGTAGGCCAACTTGCGCAACTCGATGGCGAACCCATGCAGATCCTGGCTCAGGGATGCAGCGATCATAAAACGCTCCGCGGTCCAACGCGTGGATAGAAGATCCCCCGCGTGTGCCCTCCGACCCCCGGTTTGAAACCCGCCGTGGGGACCTCAGCAATATCAATCGGTCGTTTATCCGCGCGTAAATCGGGCACAGCGGCGATGCGAGATGTCGCTCGGCCACATCGACCCGAACGCATTGCCCACCAGATCCGTCGACGTCTCACCCAACCGGCCCCGGCCCAGCGCGTCGATCGCATCGAGGTCCGCGCAGACCCGAGCACGCGCGGCCTCCGTCGTCACAAACGGGCGCTCACCGGACCCAGACTGGGGATAACCGCTCACCGCATCACCGAACGGGCGCACAATCGATGGGATCGCCACTTCCTGGGGGAGAAGGCCATGGACCGCGACACCGCATTGGACACCTACCGGTATCTTCGCGGCGGCATCCCGATCATGCTCGTCATGCTCGGCTCCGCCATGATCATCGAGCGGGCCCGTGCGACGTGCTGGCAGACCTCGATCAGCGCGTACTACTTCACGGCAGTGCACGCCGTGTTCATCGGCACCATCTGCGCGATCGGCACGCTGCTGATCGTCTACAAGGGCAGCAAGGACACCGAGGACGTCCTGCTGAACCTGGCCGGAATTCTCGCGTTCGTCGTCGCGTTCGTGCCGACCTCGCGTCCCGTATTACTCTGCGGCGCATCGGCTCTGCCGGTCGACGCCGTGACGAACGCTGCAGTCCTCGCCAACGTGTGGGCATTGGTGTTGACACTCCTCGCAGCGCGGGCCGCGTCGTGGTGGATGTACCGACGCACCGGCACCGGACACAGCCGCAGCACACTGGGCACCGTGGCGGTGTGGATCCAGCGTGCCGTCCTGGCGGTCGGGTTGGTCGGTCTGATCGCCGCGCCCGACTGGTTCGTGACCAATGCGCACGGAATCGCCGCAGTCGCGATGTTCGCCGCATTCATCTGCACCGTGATCATCACGGCCTTCCTCGCAGGACGTCAGGACGAGCAGCTGACCTCCCATGCCGGGTTGTATCACCGTGTCTACCAGATCATTTCGGTCGCCATGGTACTGACACTGACGGCCGCGGTGGCGGTGCACTTTGCGCTCGACGACTTCAACCACGTCGTGCTGATCGTCGAGATCCTGCTGATCGTCGAGTTCGGCGCCTACTGGGTGGTGCAGACGATTGAGTTGTGGAGTACGCCTACGCGCGACGAACTCGTCGCCGCACACTGCACGCCCAGAGAGCAGCGACTGCTACAGGCCCTCTAAGCACACACCTGCACGTCACCGTCGTCGGTGACCCGAGTCCGGTACACGGGGACGCGCACCGCGTCATCGTCAAGACACGTGCCATCGTCGAACGCGAACGCCTGCTTCTTGATCGGCGATTGCACACATCGTCGTCCGGCCCGATCGCCGACGATGCCCCGCGACATCACCGCAGCGTCACACCACGGGTCGACGTTGCCGATCGCCCACAGCGACCCGTCCTCCAGCCGGAACAACGCGACTTGAGTCCCGTCTGGCATCAGCACGCCCACGCCGCGGCATGGGACCAACTGGTCGTACGCGCACGCCGTGGTCCAAGCGGAATCATCAAGGAAGTCAAAGGTTTCGAGGTCGTCGAGCCGAAACAAGGTCCTCGCGCAAGCGCTCGTCTGTGTCATGTCGGTGTCTCCTGCATCGGTCGGAACTTGGGTATGCCCATCGGCACATCACTTCTCGCGTGCGCGGCCGGCACCTTTCGCCCTGAGCGTTCGGTGAACGTCACGGTCGGATCGGCGACATCCGGTGCGTTGACGAACGAGACGAACCGCGACAGCTTGTCGGGATCCTCGAGGACGCCCTTCCACTCGCATGCGTATCCGTCGACGTGGCGTGCGACGGCCTCCTCGAACTCGGCGGCCAGGCCTAGCGAGTCGTCACACACCACATCACGCAGGTGCTCGATGCCTGACTTGTCGGGTTGGTCAAGCGAATCGACCCACGGTGCGGTGCGCTGCAACCGGTCCGCGGTGCGGATGTAGAACATGAGAAAGCGGTCGATGTAGCGGACCAGCGTCTGGTCGTCGAGGTCACTGGCGAGCAGCTGCGCATGCTTGGGCGTCATGCCGCCGTTGCCGCCGACGTAGAGATTCCACCCGGTCTCCGTGGCGATCACACCGACGTCCTTGCCGCGCGCCTCGGCACACTCACGGGCACAACCCGATACGCCCATCTTGATCTTGTGCGGTGCGCGCAGCCCGCGGTAGCGAAGCTCGAGGTCGATGGCCATCTGCACCGAGTCCTGCTGGCCATAACGGCACCAGTCGCTTCCCACGCAGCTCTTCACGGTGCGCAGCGCCTTGCCGTACGCGTGGCCGGACTCCATGCCACCGTCGACCAGTCGACGCCAGATCTCGGGAAGCTGGTCGACCCTGGCACCGAACATGTCGATCCGTTGTCCGCCGGTGATCTTGGTGTACAGCCCGAACTCCCTGGCGATCTCGCCGATGAGGATGAGTTGCTCCGGGCTGATGTCGCCACCGGGCACCCGCGGCACCACCGAATAGCTGCCGTTGCGCTGGATGTTGGCCAGGAAATGGTCGTTGGAGTCCTGCAGCGAGGCCTGCTCACCATCGAGGATGTGATCCGAACTGGTGGAGGCCAGGATAGAGGCGACCGCGGGTTTGCATATGTCGCAACCGCTTCCGGTACCGAACCGTCCGATCAAGCCGGAGAACGTCCGGACCGACGTCGCCGAGATGAGCTCGAACAGTTCGGCGCGTGAATGGGCGAAGTGCTCGCACAGCGCCTTGCTCTGCTCGACGCCCTCCGCCTCGAGAAGCTGCTTGAGCAACGGAACGCAGGATCCGCACGACGTACCCGCCTTGGTGCAACTCTTCAAGGCGGGCACGTCCGCGCAGCCGCGGGCGATCGCGTCGGTGAGATCGCCCTTGGTGACGTTGTTGCAGGAACAGATCTGCGCTGCCGCCGGTAGCGCGCCCATACCGAGTTGCATTCCGCCCGAACTGGATCCAGCGGGTGCGATGATCGCGAGCGGATCGCCGGGCAGCTGTTCGCCGACCATGGGGCGTAGCACGCCATACGCCGACGCATCGCCGACCAGAATGCCACCGAGCAACGTCGCGGCGTCGTCGGAGAGCACCAGTTTGGCATAGGTCTGGTTGACGGCGTCGTTGACCACCACCTCGAGGCAACCGGGAGTTGCACCCATGGCGTCGCCGAAGCTGGCGACGTCGACGCCGAGCAGCTTCAGCTTGGTCGACGTGTCCGCGTCGCCGAATTCGGCTGCGCCGCCGAGTAGGCGGTCGGCCACCACCTCGGCGCTGGTGTATCCGGGACCCACCAACCCGTAGCAGCGGCCGTCGATCGCGGCGACCTCGCCGATGGCGTAGATGTCGGGATCGCCAGTGAGACACGTCAAGTCGGTGAGTACACCACCGCGATCGCCGACCGGCAGGCCGGCCTTCTTGGCCAGTTCGTCGCGCGGCCGGATGCCTGCCGCGAAGATCACGACACCCGCATCGATCAGCGCGCCGTCGCTGAGCAGCACCCGCAGCGTGTCGGCGCCGGCCCGCTCGATCGCGTCGGTGCCAACGTCGGTGTGCACCGAGATCCCCAACTCGGCGACCATCCGCCGCAGCAGCGCGCCACCTGCCATGTCCAGTTGCTGACTCATCAGCCGAGGAGAGCGCTGCACCACGTGGGCGTGTAAACCGAAGCCGCGCAAGGCGTTCGCTGCTTCCAGCCCCAGCAGGCCGCCACCGATGACGACTCCGCCCGTGACGCCGGCAGCCATCGCGCGCTGGACATCGGTCCGAATCGCGTCGAGGTCGTCGAGCGTGCGATAGACGTGGCATCCGCGAAGATCATGTCCGGGAACGGGCGGGACGAACGCATACGAGCCAGTGGCCAAGACGAGCGTGTCGTAGGAGATGCGACGGCCGAGCAACGTCGTCACGCATTTCGCCGCCCGGTCGACGCGGGTCACGCGGTCGCGCAGCACCACCGCGACGTCGTCGTCGCCCTCGTAGGCGTTGCCCGGCAGTGCCAGTCGCGCGCGGTCCCAGTGTTCGGTGTAGCCCGTCAGGCCGACCCGGTCGTACGCGGCGTCGGACTCCTCGGCGACGACGATGACCTGCCAGTCGCCGTCTGCATCGCGTGAGCGCAGCGCCTCGACGAACCGGTGTCCGACCATGCCGTGCCCAACGACGACCACGCGCTTCGGATGATGCATGGCCGAAGACTAAGGACTCGACGTTGCCGCAATGTCGCCTCGTGTGAAGTGCCCATCACGGTGTGCTCACGTCCCGGATTCGCGTCCTGTGAGCCTGGCCGAACTGTTCACCGACGGCGAACGCGCTGCCGGAACTTTAGCGCCCTCGACTCAAGTTTGATGGATAGCGGACCGGCACGGGCCGGTCGCCACACGAGAAATGAGGAAGTGACAGATGAGCAATGTGACCCTGAGGACCCGTCCCGCCTGGAACACCGACCGTTGGGTGCGCGAGTTCTTTGGTCCGGCCACGGCCAACGACTGGTTCAAGGACTTCAACCCGGCCGCCGAGATCGTCAAGGATGGCGACGACGCGGTGGTCCGGTTGGAACTGCCCGGCGTAGACGTCGAGAAGGACGTCAACGTCGAACTCGAGCGCGGGCGCCTGGTCATCCACGGCGAGCGTCGTGACGAGCGGACCGGCGAGGCGCGCCAGCCGGGCGATCGCACCTTCAGCGAGGTGCGGTACGGCTCGTTCCGTCGGTCATTCGCCGTTCCTGCGCACGTCACCAGCGAAGCGATCTCCGCGTCCTACGACGCGGGCGTGCTCACGGTGCGGGTCACCGGTGCGTACGCAGGCACCGAGCCGCAACGCATCGCGATCTCGCACTGACACCGCATCGACCGGAATCCGATGGGGCCAACTCGCCCCATCGGATTCGCGGTACCCCTAGCAGGGTTCGTCGCCGGGCGATTTCGCTGACGCCGCGCAGCCGTCAGATGTGCCCGGCCGACGACGACGAGGACGGCGTCGCGTACGGGTTGTAGATCGTGGTCGGCGTGTCCTCGAGTGACCCCCGCATCCCCCGAACCGCCCGGATCGTCCGACGGCGACTCCGTCGGGGGCCCCGTAATCGACGGTGCGGTCGCCTCGCTGGTCTGCACACTCGGCATGGGGTAGCTCGTCGACGTCGGGGACTTGCGTCCCGACGCGGGCGTGGTGGCCGCCGAGCTACTCGGAAACACGACACCCGGCGGATCCACCGAGTCGCGCGAGACCCGCATGACCCCGTACCCCAGCAAGCCCAGCAGGATGAGCGCCGCCACCCCACCGGCCACCACGACCGCCTGGCTGTCGTGCCAATCGTCGCCGCCCGGCCGCCGGTCGTTCGTCACGCGGCGGATGGTAGGCCTGGCTGCCGAACGATCGGAAAACGGCTAACGCCAGCGCGCCAGGAGTTCCTCGGCGCGGCCCGACAATGCGCGCTGGAAGAACGGACCGAAGCTGATCCGGCCGACGCCCAGCGGGCCGAAGGACGCGGGATCATCCTGATCCGGAAGCGCGATCGCGTTGATCGGCAGCGGCAGCTCGTCCGCAAGCTTGCGCAACGTGTCCGGATCGTGCCGACCGACGGGATAGAGGCTGTCCGCACCCGCTTCGGCAGCGAGCTTGAGCCGTGCGATCGCCCGGTCGACGCGGTCGGCCTCGTCTCCGTCCTGACGGAGGAAGAGGTCAGTGCGCGCGTTGATGACGACATGCACCCCGGCCGCGCCCGACGCGTCGCGCAGGCGACCCACGAGCGCAGCGTGCTCCTCCGGCGAGCGGAGCCGCTTGCCCTCCTTGTGCACGGTGTCCTCGACGTTCAGCCCGACGGCACCCACCGACAGCAGCCCGTCGATGAGCCGCTGCGGGTCCTCGCCGTATCCCGACTCGACGTCGACCGAGACCGGCACCTCCACGGCGGACGTGATCTGGGCGACGCGCGTGGTGAGGTCGTCGAAGGACATCCCTTCACCGTCTGCCTTGCCGATCGAGTCGGCGACCGGATGGCTACCCACGGTGAGGGCAGCAAATCCGGCGTCGACGGCGAGCTTGGCCGACCATGCATCCCATACCGTCGGCAAGACCACCGGATCACCCGGAACGTGCAGCGCCAGCAGCGCCGTGGCGCGATCCTGCAAAACCTGTTCGGACAACTCGTCCACCTCCACTCTCGTACGTGACCTGTCTCACTCTGAACCGATGATGTGGCTAGCATCAATTGTCGTACTGTGATCCGTGACACCCTTCAGCCCCAAGGAGGTCAGCCCCTTGTCCACTACCACGGAACTCGCCCAGCTACACGAATTGATCGGTGGCTTGCGGCGCTGCGTGTCCTCGCTGTCCTCACGTTACGGCGACAGCCCGGCGATGCGCCGAATCGTCAACGACACCGAGCGAATCATGAACGACATCGACCGGCTAGACATCGACGCAGAGGAATTGGAACTCTCCCGCGGGGTGAGCCACCAGAAACACGGCGGCGAGAAGATCGCCATCCCAGATACGCAGTACGCCAGCGATTTCTGGGCCGACGTGGACGACGAAGGCCTCGGCGGCGTGCGGTGATGAGCGCTTGCGCGAAGAACAGACCAGTGGTGATGAGCGCTTGCGCGAAGTTAGGGTCTACTGACTTCCTGCGCGGCTCGGCACTTCGCTAACGTCCACCCGGATTCTTTACGACCGAAATCGAGGACACTCCGTGAGCGCACCCACCGCCGACCGCAAGGGCACAGGCGTCTTCTCACCGACGCGGGCGCAAATCTCGCAGCGCACGCTGCGCACCGATCCATGGTGGCAGTCCCCGCTCATCACGGACCTTGGCTTCGCCGTCTTCGTCATCTACGCGACGGCGCGCGCATTCCAGCAGGACCACTTCTTCGTCGAGAAGTACAACTACCTGACGCCGTTCTATTCGCCGTGCGTCGTCAACTTCAACGAGGCGACCGGTTCGGGATGTCCGCCGGGCGCCGCCCACTTCGGGACCTTCCTGCCCGACGTGTGGTGGCTGCCGTACGCCGCGTTGTCCTTGCCGTTCCTGCTGCTGTTCCGACTGACGTGCTACTACTACCGTGGCGCCTACTACCGCACGGTCTGGCAGTCTCCGACCGCGTGCGCGGTGGCCGAACCACACGCCAAGTACACCGGCGAGACCCGGTTCCCGCTGATCATCCAGAACACGCACCGCTACTTCTTCTACATCGCAGGCATCATCTCGGTGATCAACACCTATGACGCGATCGAGGCGATGTTTCCGGACAGCGGGTTCCGGTTCGGCGTCGGCAATCTCATCCTCTGGGTCAACGTGATCATGCTGTGGGTGTACACCGTGTCCTGCCACTCGTGCCGTCACGTGGTCGGCGGTCGGCTCAAGCACTTCTCCAAACACCCCGTCCGGTACTGGATGTGGGGACAGGTCAGCAAGTTGAACACCCGGCACAAGCTGTTCGCCTGGGTGACCCTCGGCACCCTGATGCTGACCGACTTCTACATCATGCTCGTGTCGTTGGGTCTGAAAGACCTGCCGATCATTCCGTGACAAGACAATTCATTCGCATACCTCCGAATGGGCAAGTGAGGATTCATGGCTGAACTCGAACGGCACCAGTACGACGTGGTCGTGATCGGTGCCGGCGGGGCCGGACTGCGCGCGGTGATCGAGGCCCGCGAACGCGGTCTCCGAGTGGCAGTGGTGACCAAGTCACTGTTCGGCAAGGCGCATACCGTGATGGCCGAGGGTGGCTGCGCGGCGGCGATGCGCAACGTCAACACCAAGGACTCCTGGCAGGTGCACTTCGGTGACACGATGCGCGGCGGCAAGTTCCTGAACAACTGGCGGATGGCCGAACTGCACGCGCAGGAGGCCCCGGACCGGGTGTGGGAACTCGAGACCTACGGTGCACTGTTCGACCGCACCAAGGACGGCAAGATCAGCCAGCGCAACTTCGGCGGGCACACCTACCCGCGGCTCGCGCACGTCGGCGACCGCACCGGGCTCGAGATCATCCGCACCCTGCAGCAGAAGATCGTGTCGCTGCAGCAGGAGGACAAGAAGGAACTCGGCGACTACGACGCCCGCATTCGGGTCTTCCACGAGTGCTCGATCACCGATCTCATCAAGGACGGCGACAAGATCGCTGGCGCCTTCGGCTACTACCGCGAGACCGGCAACTTCGTGTTGTTCGAGGCGCCCGCGATCGTACTGGCCACCGGCGGCATCGGGAAGTCGTTCAAGGTGTCGTCGAACTCGTGGGAGTACACCGGCGACGGCCATGCCCTGGCGCTGCGGGCAGGCTCCGGGCTCATCAACATGGAGTTCATCCAGTTCCATCCGACCGGCATGGTCTGGCCGCTCTCGGTGAAGGGCATCCTCGTCACCGAAGGCGTGCGCGGCGACGGCGGAGTGCTGAAGAACTCCGAGGGCAAGCGCTTCATGTTCGACTACATCCCCGACGTGTTCAAGGGGCAGTACGCCGAGACCGAAGAGGAAGCAGACCAGTGGCTCAAGGACAACGACTCCGCGCGCCGCACCCCTGACCTGCTGCCTCGCGACGAGGTCGCCCGTGCCATCAACGAAGAGGTGAAGGCCGGCCGCGGTACTCCGCACGGCGGCGTCTACCTCGACATCGCGTCGCGCATGCCCGCCGAGGAGATCAAACGCCGGCTGCCGTCGATGTACCACCAGTTCATCGAGCTCGCCGAAGTCGACATCACCAAGGACGAGATGGAGGTCGGACCGACCTGTCACTACGTCATGGGCGGCATCGAAGTCGACCCCGACAGTGGCGGCGCCGCGACGCCGGGCCTGTTCGCCGCGGGCGAGTGTTCCGGCGGCATGCACGGCTCCAACCGGCTTGGCGGTAACTCGCTGTCCGACCTGCTGGTGTTCGGCCGCCGCGCCGGCCTCGGCGCCTCCGACTACGTGCGGGCGCTGTCCGACCGGCCCAAGGTGTCCGATGAGGCCATCGAAGCGGCCACGACATTGGCGCTCGACCCCTTCGAGCCGAAGGCCAACGCCGAGAACCCGTACACGCTGCACGCCGAACTGCAGCAGTCGATGAACGACCTAGCTGGCATCATCCGCAAGGAGGGCGAACTCGAAGAGGTCCTCGCCAAGATCGCGGAGCTCAAGACGCGCTACTCCAACGTCGTCGTCGAGGGCGGGCGCATCTTCAACCCGGGCTGGCATCTGGCCATCGACATGCGCAACATGCTGCTGGTCAGCGATTGCGTGGCCAAGGCCGCGCTGCAACGCACCGAGAGCCGTGGCGGACACACCCGCGACGACTTCCCCAAGATGGACGCGCACTGGCGAAACAAACTGCTGGTGTGCCGGGCCGCTGACGGGGAGCGGGTGACGCCGTGATCCCCGACGTCACGGTCGAGCCGGAACAGCAGCCGACGATGCGGCCCGATCTGCTGGCCACGTTCGAGCTGTCCGAACTCGAGAAGTACTACACCGAAGATCAATTGGCCGAACACCCTGACCGGAAGGGCTGATCATGGCTGCCTATGACGCGAAACTACGGGTTTGGCGCGGCGACGACGACGGCGGTGAGCTGAAGGACTACACCGTCGAAGTCAATGACGGTGAAGTGGTGCTCGACATCATCCACCGGCTGCAGGCCACCCAGACCCCGGACCTCGCCGTCCGGTGGAACTGCAAGGCGGGCAAGTGCGGCTCCTGCTCCGCGGAGATCAACGGGCGGCCGCGGCTGCTGTGCATGACCCGCATGTCGACGTTCGACGAGAACGAGACCGTCACCGTGACACCGCTTCGCACCTTCCCCGTCATACGTGACCTGGTGACCGACGTGTCCTTCAACTACGAGAAGGCGCGTCAGATCCCGTCGTTCACCCCGCCGAAGGATCTGCAGCCGGGCGACTACCGCATGCAGCAGGAGGATGTCGAGCGCAGCCAGGAGTTCCGCAAGTGCATCGAGTGCTTCCTGTGCCAGAACGTCTGCCACGTGGTGCGTGACCACGAGGAGAACAAGGAGAACTTCGCCGGACCGCGCTTCCACATGCGCATTGCCGAACTCGACATGCATCCGCTGGACGTCGTGGACCGCAAGGACATGGCCCAAGAAGAGTTCGGCCTCGGCTACTGCAACATCACCAAGTGCTGCACCGAAGTCTGCCCCGAGCACATCAAGATCACCGATAATGCGCTGATCCCGATGAAGGAACGCGTCGCCGACCGCAAGTACGACCCCGTCGTCTGGCTGGGCAGCAAGCTCTTCAAGAGGAAGTAGCAGCGAGCAGCGCGATGCGGTTGCGAGGTCCCGGGGCGGACTTCGCAACCGTTTTGCGTTGCTGACCTTGCGGGTACACAGAGCGCGTACCCTCGTACACAGCAGCCAATCAACGACGAAGGGCAGCCGCATGAGTACTGGAGAAACGCAGAGCGTCAACGACATTCGCACCGCGATTCGCGAGCTCACGGCAAGGGCCAAGCTTGCGCGCAAGGAGGGTAGGCCCGACGACGCAGCGGAGCTCGAGCAGCGCATCGACGGCTACCGCGAGCGACTCGGTCAACGCCCCTAGCCGGACTTCCGCGAATTTGAGTTCAGGCAATACAAACCGCCTCGCGCTTGTATTCCCCATCAATCTGGTGAACGGGAGCGGCGACGGGTCAACCGTCCAGCCGTCGAAATGTGCTGCGGTGAAACACGATCGGCGCGACGTCGTCGTGCACCGTGATCTGGCTGACCTTCAAGATCACGATGGTGTGATCGCCGGCGGGGATCAACTGCTCGATGGCGCTCTCCAGCCATACGCTGGTGCCGCTGACGAACACGGCGCCACTGCTCCGCGAGACCGTCTCCAGGCCCGCGAATCGGTCCCCCGTCTTGGCTGCCAGCGCCTTAGCCGCCGCGTCGTGTGACTCGCAGAGCACGCTGATGCCGAGCGCGGGCAGGTCCTTGAGCTTGGGCCACGTCGTAGACGTGTTCTGCACGCAGAACGAGACCAGCGGCGGGTCCAGGGACACCGGCACGAAGGTGCTGGCCGCCAACCCCACGCGGACACCGTCGACCTCCGCCGCGATGGCGATGACGCCGGACGGGAAGTGACCGAAGGCTTCGCGCAGCGAGGCCGGGCTCAAATCGGTAGAACTCATCTCGTGTCCATCTTCACATGTAGTGGTGGGCAGTCGTCACCACCCCATGATCGCTGCTCGACCGGTATCCGGTCACGCTCCGAATCGACGTGAATGCAAGGCTCGATCGGCAATTTCGGCTGCCTCGGACGCGCACGGCCTTCATGCGGCCGGGCCTTCCGCGTCCAACCGGGTGAATTGGTCCTGCCGGTACCGCTCGGCGCAGGCGGCGCGCCGAATCTTGCCGCTCGTCGTGGTGGGAATCGACCCTGGCGGTACCAGAACGAGGTCCCCGACATTCAAGCCGTGCGCATTGGATATCGCGGAGGTGACGTCGCTCTTGACCCCGCTGAGCCAGTGCATCGCCTCTGCGTCGACATCTTCCCGCTCCTTGAGCTCGATGACGGTCACCAGCTTCTCGGTACTGTTCACCGGAACCGATATCGCCGCGACCCGACCACCCGTGATCTCTTGGACCGTCGCCTCGATGTCCTCGGGATAGTGATTGCGCCCACGGATGATCAGCAGATCCTTGATGCGGCCGCCGATGAACAGCTCACCATCGGAGATGAAACCCAGGTCGCCGGTTCTCAGCCAGGGTCCGTCAGGGGTACCCGGCGAAGGGTCGACGAGCATTGCGCCGAAGCAGCGCTGCTCCTCCGGCGGTTTGCGCCAGTAGCCGTCGGCCACGTTGGCGCCATGTATCCAGATCTCGCCAGCCAGGCCGTGCGGGCACTCACGGCTGGTGTCGTAGTCGACGATTCGCAGCGCGGGGGTTTGCGGCACTCGATACCTGACAAGCGCCGTATCTTGCCCAGCTGCTGTGCCGCTGCCGGCCGCACTCCGCTGAACGCGCGCCCGCGGACAGCTCTCCGGCATCGAAGTGAACCGCCGGCGACGATTCACTCCAGGTGCCGGCTCGCCACGAAGACGGTTGCCTCCGCCAAGCCGTATGAAGGACGCATCATGTGGTCCCGCAAATTGAAGTGAGCAAACCGATCGACGAAGCGTTCCAAGGTGGCCGGCTCGACACGTTCGGCACCGCTGATGATGCCCAGCACCCCGCCGAGGTCGAGTCCGGCGAGGTCACTGTCGGTGGTTTTGCGCGCGGCCAGGTCAAAGGCGAAGTTGGGTGCCGCCGAAAAGGCATGAAGGATTCTCCGCCAGCGCTCGCATCCATCTGGCCGGTCTTTCCAAGAACGCCACCGGACTGGTCAAGGTCGGCGCGAAAGCCGCCCAGGATGGGTGCGCAGATGCCCAGCACCAAACCCATGTCGTGGTAGAAGGGCAACCACGACACGATTGTGAAATCCGGTGGGATCTTCACGCCGGAGTCCGCGAAAAGGCTGCGCATCAGCTGCTCGAAATTCACCTGGAGGTTGCGGTGCGAGATCATGACCCCGGTCGGCATTCGGGTCGAACCCGAGCTGTACTGCAAATACGCCGTGCTGGGCAAATCATCTGTCCGAACGCTTGCTCCGCCATCGACAGTCCAGATTCAGCGAATCGATCTCGACGATCTTTGGAGCAGTGTCCAGGCGTGCGTGATCAACGTAATCGGCGACATCTTCCGCGACCGCGGACGTCGTGAGAACAACCGAGGGCGACGTATCGGCAAAGACCGCACTCACCCGCTCATGACTCGAGCCGCGATGCGGCAACGGGAGCGGCACCGCGATCAGCCCAGCCTGCATGGATCCCAGGAAAGCCACAATGTAGTCGAGGCTCTGCGGAGCCAGGATCACCGCCCGGTCTCCGACCGACGCATGAACGCTGAGCTCGCGTGCCACATTCATTGTTCGGCGGGATAGTTGCGACCACGTGAGGCTCTCGCGAAACACCCGCCGGGTCGTCGGCCGTAGTCGGTGAAGGTGAATGCCACGTCATTGGGGCGCAGGCTGGCGCGTCCGTGCAGCATCGAGAGAATGGATGACTGGGGCGTTGGGGTCACATCACATCCGTACTATCTCGTCGAATCCGTTGGCTCGGAGTCATTGTCAGCCTCCGCCGTTGGACAACACGGACATCGCCCGTTGACGAGCTGCGACATGGGGTCGCCGCCGCCGCCGAACGTCGCCTCGTTGGCCGGATGCGGTGACCTCCAAGGGGTCGAAGCCGTGCACCGGGTCCACTTGGACCGGTGCGGTCGCCGGATCGTCGTTCCGCGAATAGCCCGCATTCACCCGCGGCAGCAGTATCGCGTCGAGCTGGTTCAGCGTGTCCTCACCGCAACCCGAGGTACTTGAAGGGCAGCACGAGTGGAAGGTGCTGCTCGGGAACCAAGTACGTCGTCGTCGTCGCGCCCCTCGAGTTGACCGTCGTTCTGATGTTCTGCGGCGGAACATTGCTCGGGTTGGTGAACGCAATCGCGGTGTGACCGGTAGCCAGGCCGGCGATCGAGTTGGCGAGGGCAAACAGGTTGTCCGGCCGGTCGGGAAAGTCGGCGATGCTGTCGTAGGCAGAGACGAACTGGTCGGTGTGGTACTGGCTCTCCACCGGAGCTGGCATGCGGTAGTCCATCGCGGGCACGACGCTGCCGACGGGAAACATCTGGGTCAGGAAACTCTCGCCGAACGGATGCTTTGCGATCGGGTCGCCAAACGTCGCGAAGCTCAGTTGATCCGGCGGCGGAGCGGTCGGATCATTTGCCATCTGTGCCTTCACGGCGTTGAGCACGAGCGCTCCCTCGGACAACCCCATTGCCCTCCCGGGGCCACCGTTGCGGATGGCCGTTTCGAGGTTGCCCTCTCCCTCGTCGACCGACTCGCCGATGCTGGGGCCGTCCAGCCCAATGCCGGGATAGATCTCCTCCCCCACCCGGCCGATGCCGGGGAACAGGCGCTCCAGGACGTGGCCCTGGACCTGTCCTGCGGGATAGTCGACTTTCTCACGCTTCATACCCGGGAACCAGTCCGCGCCCGTGAGGCGGATGTACTCGTCATAGGGAATGCCGAGCACGTGAGCGCCACCAAGGGCGTACGCGGTCCCGGGGTCCGACGGCCGCGGGGGTCGGCGCCCGGCGTCGGCGCCCGGGACCGGCCAGTCATCGGCGGTGGCGCTCCCGACGCCGAAACATCCTGTGAGACTGGCAGTTACCAGCACCGCAAATCCTGCGAGGAGTTTGTTCATCCCGATACCTGACCGCTCGGCTTCGTTTCGTAGTTTCACATACATCGGCGGGTCTCCGCTAACTCGGCTGCTCGGCACGTTCGGCTGGTGGCGGGGCCTTCGACGACGGCTGACCGCCTCGCGCTCACCGGCGACGGCCACCAGTTCGCCCGCCCCACCAGCGCTGCGATGGCGGGCACGGTGATGGTGCGCACCACGAAGGTGTCCAGCAGAATTCCCACCCCGATCACGAAACCGCCCTGGATCACGATGCCGATGCTGGAGAACAACAGACCGGCCATCGAGGCGGCGAAGATCAGCCCCGCCGCGGTGATCACACCGCCCGTCGAACCCAGGGTGCGGATGATGCCGTAGCGCATGCTGTGCGGAGACTCGTCCCGCATTCGCGACACGAAGAGCATGTTGTAGTCGGCGCCCACCGCGACCAGCACCACGAAGGCCAACGGGGGCACGCTCCAATGCAACTGCTGGCCGAGTAGGAATTGGAACGTCACACACGCCGATGCCGAGTCGCCGCGAAGTACGAAATCACCACGGAACCAACGAGATACGAGCGGTGCGACGATCGCACGCAGCAGCACCATCAGAGTCAGCAGGACGACGATGAGGGTCGCGACGATGATGAATCGGATGTCGTGCTCGTAGTAGTCGCGCGTGTCCCGCAGCGCGGCCGGGAACCCGCCCATCGATATCGTGGCATCGGCCAGCGTGGTGTTCGGCTGGGCGCCACGCGCGATGTCACCGATCTCATTGACCTGATCCATCGCCTCGGAGCTGAACGGGTTGAGTTTGGTTTGAACCAGATACCGCACCGAGTGGCCGTCCGGTGAGATGAACGCCTTGGCGGCCTTCTGGAAGTCCGGCAGACCCAGCACTTCTGCCGGAATGTTGAACCCCGCCTGTGACGGGTCCGCAGCGTTGTCCTTCATCGTCAACAGAAATGCCGATGCCTCGTCGAGTCCGGACGCCACCAGTTTGATCTGATCGACGAGTTGGTCGACTCCGCCTGCCACTTGCTGGCCTCCGCCGGCCAGCCGGTCGGCGTTTTGCTTCAGCTTGGTCAGGCCCGTCTGCGGGCCACCGGGTTTGTTCAGGCCCATGGCGTTGACTGCCTTGGCGACGTTGGCGAGTGCGCCATTCAGCTTGTTCACCGTCGCGTTGAGGGTCTGCCTGTCACCGAAGCCCTGGAGCTGGTGCGCGAGGTCGTTGATCTGGTCGAGGCTTCCGTCGTTACGCGCGCGACGAGCCGCTCGAACTGGTTGCGCGTGGTGCTGCAGGAGATATCGGCGTCGCAGACCGGGTTGCCCTGCAGCGCCGTCAGGACCGGGCCGATCCAGGCGAACATGTCCTTGACGGCGGTGAAGTTCACGCCCATGGAATTGCCGAGCGCGTTGATGCTGTCGACCAGCTTGGCGGCGTTGTCGACGTCCCGCACCAGCTTGTCGCCGCCGTATTGGGTTCTCACCGAGGCGAACGTGTCGACCAGACTCTGGATGCTTGGCACGATCTTGTTGACCTGTGCACGCACGTCATCGAGGCTGTCGGCCAGCGTGTTGGCCCCTGCCGCCAGTCGGTTGAGGTCGCCGGTGCGCTGATGGATCTGATCGGAGCCGTCGGCCAGCCGGGAACCGACGAGCCCCGCCTGATACGTGGCCCTGAACTCCGGCGGCACCTCGCCCAGGGGTCGGGTGATGCCGCTGACCAGACCGACGTTCGGCAACTGGGCGACGCGCGAAGCCATCTGCTCCAAGTCCGCGAGAGCCTGCGGTGTGCGCAGGTCATGCGGTGACTGGACGAGGATGTATTCGGGGATGGACTGACTGATGGGGAAATGGCGTTCCAGCGCGGCGTACCCGACCGAACTCGGCGCCGACGCCGCCACGGCCTTGCGATCGTCGTAGTTGAACTTGGCGAAGATCGCGCAGCTGGCCAGGAGGGCCAAGACGAGCACACTGGCAACCAGATGTGCCACCGGCCGGCGCACGATCCGGATGCCCGAACGTCGCCAGAATCGAGCGGTCAGTTCGCGCCGTGGCTTGACCCAGCCACGCGGCCCGGCGAGCACCAGAATTGCCGGCAGCAGAGTCACCCCGGCGAGGATATGCCACGCCGATACCGATCGCCGACGAGATTCCGACCGTTCTGAACACTCCCATCTTGGCGAAGCTCAACAGGAGAAACGTGATCCCCACGGTGGTGGCCGACGCGGTGATCACCTTCCCGATCGAGATCATTGCCGCCTTGACCGCGTGATCGGAGTCCGCACCCGACCGCACATAGTCGTGATAGCGGCTGATGAGAAAGACTGCGTAGTCCGTTCCCGCGCCCGCCATGATCGCGCTCAGGAAGACGATGGACTGGTTCGAGACGCCCGACCCGGTCAACTGGGAGAAGCCCGCCACCGCTGCCTGTGCGATCACCAGGGACGACCCGATCGTCACCAACGGCAGCAGCATCGTCACCGCGCTGCGGTAGACCAGCAACAGCACGGCGAGGACCAGGACGGCGATCGCGAGCTCGATCGGTAGGCGATCCCGTTGACCCGCGACGGTGAGGTCCGCGACGGTGGCCGCGGGACCGGTCAGGTGCACTGCCAGTGGGCCATCGGCGCCCTGCTGTTTGACGACATTGTGTTCGACGATGTCGGTCACCCGGTTGAATGAGTCGAAGGCCCGCGGCGTGCCCAACTCACCCGCGAGGCCGACCGGCAATACCCAGGTCGTCTTGTCCTCGCTCGTCAGGAACTGTCGCAGTTGGGGCGTGCTGACGAAATCCTGCACGGACACGACATCGGTGACGTCGTCGCGCACCGCGTCCACGAGCTTGCGGTAGGTCGCCTCGTCGGCGGGTCCCAGCCCGTTCTCGTTGATCAGCGCAATCAGCAAGAGGTTGTCGTTGCCTGGTTCGTGAAACGCCTCGTTCATCTTCAAAGCGGTGACACTCGACGGTGCATCACTGGGCAAGATGGCGAGCGGATGCTTCTCGGCCATCTCACCCAGCGACGGGAACGACAGCGGCAGGGCGACCGCCAGCGCGACCCATACCCCTATCACCGCCCAGGGCCACCGCACCACGAGATCGGCTAGCCGTCGCATATCGCCCTCACCCTCGCCCCGACTTGCGCATCGTGGCCCCTGCCCAAATTTCGCTTCGCGAAGTGTCCTGGCCATCGAATTGCTCGCCGCTATGCGACGCGTCCCCAGTGCCCGCTGTCGGCGACCCGTACGGACACCGACCTCATCGCCTCCATGTAGCGGGTAACTGATTTCTTGGCGACCGGGTTGTCGGGATGCATGATCGCCATGACCGTGCCCTCCCCGTAACGGAATATGTAGATGGTCAATTGATAGGAAAAGCGGCCGTCAGGATAGATCCCGATATTGTTCGCAAGGCCCATGTCGGCTGCCGCGAGGATGGCGTTGAGCGGAGCAGCGCCACCGTGCAAGAAGTTCGACACCGGAAAGTTCGGCCGTGGCCAGTTCAACCACGGCGCCAACTCCAATACGCGGTAGTACGGCACTCTCGACATGTCCAGGCCCGAATCGAAAGAAGCCTGTGCTGCCCATGCGGCATCGCTGAAAGAAGTCGCCGCTACCGGGACGGTGATCGGGATCAAGCCGGTGAACCAACCCTGCGTCATGAAATTGTCGCCGGCTGTCCGCGAATCCCTCGGCGTGAGGCCGTAATACGTGAGAGCACCGGTGAACTCGTGCTCCACCAGGCCGAGACAGGCGAACAAGCCGCCGACGAAGCGCGCGCCGGCCGCCGTGCAAGCTGATTCGAAGCGTTCCGTCTGTGCCGCGTCCATCAGGATTTCAGAAGTCATGTCACTTCTGGTCGACTCCATCGGGTTACCGAGCGGCAGTGGGAATTCAGGGAAGCCGTCACCGTTGTTCTCGGCGAAGTCGAGCCACGCGCGCACCCCGGGCGAGTCCACCGTCAAGGCTGATGTGTACTCGCGCTCGCGGACACAGAAATCGTCGAAGCTACCGGCATCGGGAAGCGTGAGGGACTGACCGCCTCCACTCAACGCCGAATACATTCCGTTGGCTTCCAACATCGTGGTGCCGATCAACGTCGCATCCCCGTGGACATGATCCATGGCGGCAAAGAAGGTGAAGTGGCTCTCGTTCTGGACTATCCCGAAAGTGAAGCAGCCCCACTCCAACGGATTCGGTATGCCCACGACGTGAGCACGTATTTCGTCGGCCCTCATCTGGCCCTGATCGATCGGCACGAATTCAATGTCAGCCGGATCGTGGATGGCATGCCGGGAGAACTCTCCGTCACCGGTCTGTTCGAACCAACTGCGGAACGTGTCGTGCCGACGTAAGTATGCGTTGACGGCGTGATCCATGGCAGAAATATCGCACTGACCGGCCACCTCACAGCTGGCGATGATCTGCCGGGAAAAGTTCAGTCCTGCGGCTGTCCGTTCGCAGTAGTTACGAAGATGTTGGCGCTGCATGTAGCTGACCGGCACCGAACTCACTGGCGCTCGTCGCGCCTTTTCCTGAGCCGCGACCGTGGGATGCCAGGAGGTCACTGCGCCCGGGCTCAGCGTCCACTCATCAAGGGAGCCGACCGTAACTTTCCCGATACGCAATGTTTCCTCCGCGGTTTGGACGCCTGAGGTCCGACAGCACCCGTGGCGAGCCCAACATACCCTCGGAGTCACCATCGCCGGTACGTTGCAGCTACCTGCGTCTGTTCGCGCGTTCGGACCGCGTCGTGATCATGAAACGCCCCACCGTGGGACGCTGGCCGGTCGCCGCAGCCGACGTTACGCCCTGAGGTCGGCGACGCGCATGCCGCAGGTGTACGTGCAATAGTGTCCGTCAGGGGAGCCGATGCAAGGAGGACAACGGCATGGGATCCGCCGCACATCCGATCGAGCCGACGCAGCGTTTCGCAATCGTCGGCTATGCAGCGCGTTTCCCGGGTGCCCCGGATGCCGATGGGTACTGGGACGTGCTGCGCGAGGGTCGCGACGCGGTATCGGAGGTGCCCAAGGACCGCTGGGATGTCGACGAATTCTTCGACCCGGAACCCGGTGCGCCCGGCAAGGTCGTGACCCGTCGTGCGGGTTTCGTCGATGACGTGACGGGGTTCGACGCGCCGTTCTTCGGTATGTCGACGCGCGAGGTCAGGTCGATGGACCCGCAGCATCGGCTCTTGTTGGAGATGGCGTGGCACGCGGTGGAGCATTCGGGCACCGCGCCAACGGCTTTGGCCAACACCAACACTGGTGTGTTCGTCGGTTTGGCCACCCACGACTACCTGGGAATGGCATCCGACGAGCTGGATTACCCCGAGATCGAGGCCTATATGGCCATCGGGACGTCGAATGCCGCAGCAGCGGGACGGATCAGCTATCGGTTGGGGCTCCAGGGCCCCGCGGTCGCCGTCGACACGGCGTGCAGCTCGTCGCTGGTGGCAATCCATCAGGCGTGCCAAGCGCTGCGCTTGGGAGAATGTGACCTCGCGCTGGCCGGCGGCGCGAACGTCCTGCTCACTCCGGCAACCATGATCACGTTTTCCAGCGCGCACATGCTCGCGCCCGACGGCCGGTGCAAGACATTCGACGCGGCTGCGGACGGCTACGTGCGCGGCGAGGGTTGCGGCGTCATCGTCATCAAGCGCCTCGACGACGCGGTTCGCGACGGTGATCGGATTCGGGCCGTGATCCGCGGCAGCGCGATCAACCAGGACGGCGCATCGGGTGGATTGACGGTGCCGAACGGCGTTGCCCAGCAACGAGTTATCGCCGATGCGCTGAAGCGCGCCGGCCTCGAACCGAGCGACGTCGGATACCTGGAAGCACACGGCACCGGGACATCGCTGGGGGACCCGATCGAGGCCCAGGCCGCAGGTGCGGTGCTCGGCGCCGGACGCGAACCCAGCCAGCCGCTGTTGATGGGCTCGGCGAAGACGAACATCGGACACCTGGAAGCTGCGGCGGGTATCGCGGGTGTCATCAAGGTCATCCTGTCGCTCGAGAACGAATTGCTGCCGCAGCACCTCCACTTTCAGAACCCGTCGCCACACATTCCCTGGGACCGGCTTGCGGTGCAGGTTGTCGAGAAGGCCACCACCTGGGAGCGCAACGGTCGGCCGCGCATTGCGGGAGTCAGCTCATTTGGGTTCGCCGGGACAAATGCTCACGTCATCCTCGAGGAAGCGCCCGAGGAAGCGGCTCAGCCCGCCGCGGCACCGGGTCCGGTCGAGCGGGCCGGGGCCCGGTTCAGCATTCTTCCGCTCTCGGCGCGGACGCCCACCGCGTTGGTGAAGATCGCCGATCAATACCGCAGCTGGTTGAGCGCGCACCCGGAGGCCACCTTGGCCGACGTGTGCTTCACCGCCGGGACGGGGCGAGCACACTTGGAGCACCGTGCCGCGTTGGTGGTCAATTCCAGAGAATCTGCCATCGAGCTACTCGGCGCACTCGCGGAGGACCGCCCGGCACCCGGCTTGGTTCGCGGAGAATCCCATGACACCCCGAAGACGGCGTGGCTGTTCACCGGACAAGGCAGCCAGTACCCGGGCATGGCCCGGGAGTTGTTCGACACCGAGCCGGTGTTCGCCGAAACGCTGAATCGTTGCGCGGCAGCGGTCGCTGACGTTCTCGAAAAGCCGTTGCTGGACGTGATTTTCGATGTCGCCGGCCCGGACGCCGATGAGCGCTTGCGCGAAGAGCGACAGCGAAGAGACGCTGCGGCAGACCTCCTACGCACAGCCTGCGTTGTTCGCGGTGGAGATGGGCCTGGCTCGTCTTTGGCAGTCGTGGGGCTTCGAGCCAGACGTGGTACTGGGCCACAGCGTCGGCCAGTATTCGGCGGCCTGCGTCGCGGGCGTGTTCAGTCTCGAGGACGGCGCGCTGCTGATGGCCGAACGCGGTCGTCTCTTCGGCAGTTTGCCTGCGGGTGGTCGGATGGTCGCGGTGTCCACCGCCGCCGAGCGAGTCGAGAGCCTGACCGACGAGTTCCCGAGTCTGTCGGTCGCCGCCTACAACGGTGCCAACACCGTATTGTCCGGACCCGCACAGGATCTGGAGATGGCGGTGGCTGGGCTGGCGGCCGACGGTGTCCGGTGCGACTGGCTGGACACCAGCCACGCGTTCCACTCGGCGCTGCTAGACCCGATCCTCGACGAATTCGAGTCGTATGCGGAGCGGTTCAATTTCAGGCCGCCACAACGGGTTCTGATTGACAACCGCACCGGTGCCGCGCTTGGGCGGAGCGTGAAACTCGATGGCGCCTATTGGCGCCGTCACGCGCGTCAACCGGTGGAATTCGCCAAGAGCGTGCGCACCCTTGCCGATCTGAGCTGCAAAGTGTTGCTCGAGATCGGCCCACGGCCGGTACTCACCGCCGCAGCCCTGCGGGCATGGCCCGACTCGGCCACCGCACCGCGGTCGCTCACGTCTCTGCGCCAAACCACCGCCGACCACCGACAGATCACCGAAGCCGTTGCCGACGCATACGTCTTGGGCCACCTGCCCGAATTCGCCGCCTTTCGGCAAGCCCACGCGCGAAAGCTCGACCTGCCCAACTATCCGTTCGAACACCGCCAGTACTGGTTTCGAGACAATCGGGAACACACCGACCAACAACAGCACCTTGCCGCGCGTACCCAGGCCGTCCGGCTTCTCGAGGACGGTCGGATCGAAGAACTCGCGACCCTCCTCGACGGCGCAAGCGGCGACCATCAGACCCTGAATGTGCTGACCAAGCTTGCGGCACAACACAACCAACAACGTACAACCCAGTCCATCGCGGACGACCGCTACGAGATCCGCTGGGAGAAGGCCCCTGCTCCGATCTCCAGCGCGAAAGCCGACGAGGAATCCACCTGGCTTCTCATTGGTGATGATTCCTCAGTGGTTCAGCCGTTGGTCGACGCGCTCACAGCGCGTGGGCAGCGGCATCAGATCCTTGGGTTGCCGGTGTCCGACGCGGACGAGAAGCAGCTCGCGGACGTGTTGCGCGCGGCGGCAGCAACCGATTCGACGCTACGCATCGTGCATGTCGCGGCCCTCGACGCGGGCCTGGACTCCAAGACCGCGCCGTCGATGCGGTCACTGCTGCGGATGCAACACCGAATCTTGGGCGGAACAAGGCGGCTCTTCCGCGCCGCGATGGCCGCAGAACTGCGCGCACCCATCTGGGTGGTTACCCGTGGCGCACAGCGAGTCGCCGACGCGGACATCGTGGCGCCGGATCAGAGTTGCCTGTGGGGATTCGGCCGTGCCGCGTCGCTGGAGCTTCCGCAAGTGTGGGGCGGACTGGCCGATCTGGCGGAAGGTACCCCCGACGAATGGTCTCGGTTGATCAACCAGATCACGGCGCCGCGCGACTCGGCCATCAGGGAAGACCAAGTCGCACTGCGTGATCAAGCAATCTATGTCCCCCGGCTGGTTCGGCGAACTGGGCAGCCGAGTGGTACGCCGCTGCAACTGCGTGCTGACGCAACGTATTTGGTGACCGGCGGGCTCGGGTCGATAGGACTGGAAATCGCCGGATACCTGGCCGCGCACGGTGCCAAGCATCTGGTGCTGACCAGCCGACGCGCGCCCAGCGATGCCGCGCAACAGCGCATCGACGCGTTGGACGAACAGCACGGCTGCGAATTCCGGGTCGTCGCTGCCGATGTCGCCGATGCGCACGACGTCGCACGCCTGTTGGCAACCGTGCAGGCCGAGCTACCGCCGTTAGCCGGCATCGTCCATGCAGCAGGCGAGATCGACACCACCCCGCTGAGTAACCTGGACGACGCTGAGGTAGATCGCGTCTTCGCTGGGAAGGTCTGGGGTGCTTGGCATTTGAGCGAAGCAGCGGCTGACCTGCAGCTGGACTTCTTCATCAGCACCTCCTCGATCGCCTCGGTGTGGGGCGGATTCGGTCAGACCGCCTACGGTGCGGCCAACGCATTCCTCGACGGGCTGGCCTGGCGCCAGCGCAAGCAGGGCATCCCCGGGATCAGCGTCAATTTCGGACCCTGGTCGGTGGGCATGGCCGACGCCGAGTCCCGTGCGCGACTGGATCAGCGCGGGGTCCGGACGTTGTCACCTGCCGATGCACTGGCGGGTCTGGCCGATGTCGTGGCGGCTTCTTCGGCACAGGGGTCAGTGCAGGGCACCGCGCAAGGAATAGTGGCCCGGATCGACTGGGTCCGCTTCCTGCCGCTCTACCAGCAAGCGGGGCGGCGGGCATTCCTGGCGGAGTTGGAGAGCGAGGTGCCCGGCCAGCTGACGGCCGTGATGCCGCCTGCAACTCGCTCCGGAAAGACCCAGCTGGTCGAGCGGCTCGCCAATGCTCCCGTGCAGCAACGCAAGACGCTTCTGACCGATTATCTGCGCGACGCGGTGGCAGAGGTGACGCGCGTAGATGCCGCGGAGATCCGCGAGGAGGCGGGGTTCTTCGACCTCGGCATGGATTCGCTGATGGCCGTGGAATTGCGGCGCCGCATCGAACAAGGAGTCGGCAAGGAGATTCCAATCACCCTGGTGATGGATCACCCCCGGCTGTCCGACGTGGCCGACTACCTGCTCGGCGAGGTGCTCGGTCTCAGCGAGCAGGCATCCGCCGAATCGGGTCCTGCGCTGGCGTCGGCGGTGACGACGCGCACGGACGAACCGATCGCGATCGTCGCTGTGTCGTGCCGTTTCCCCGGCGCGCCCGACCCGGAAGCGTTCTGGGAGGTGCTTTCCGGCGGTGTCGATGCGATCCGGGAAGTCCCGGAGGACCGATTCGACATCGACGAGTTCTACGACCCGGATCCAGACGCTCCGGGCAAGACCTACACGCGCTTCGGCGGATTCCTTGACGGAATAGACGGATTCGATCCGGAGTTCTTCGGCATCTCCCCGCGCGAGGCTGTCTGGATCGAGCCGCAGCAGCGGCTGATGCTCGAAATGGCATGGGAGGGTTTGGAACGCGCCGGGTACGCGCCAGCGGCGCTCCGCGGCAGCCGAACCGGAGTCTTCGTGGGGGTGGCCGCCAACGAATACGCGCATCTGCTGTCGTCGGAGTCGATCGACAAGATCGAACCCCACTTCATCACCGGCAACGCGCTCAACGCCATTTCCGGTCGGGTTGCCTTCGCGCTGGGACTCGAAGGACCTGCGGTGGCGGTCGATACCGCATGCAGCTCGTCGCTGGTGGCCGTCCATCAGGCCTGCCAGGCACTGCGCTTCGGTGACTGCGACTTGGCGTTGGCCGGCGGTGTGAACGTCTTGCTGAGTCCGGTGACAGTCGTCGCCGCCTCACGCGCGAGAATGCTTTCCCCGGTCGGGCGATGCAAGACCTTCGACGCCTCCGCCGACGGCTACGTGCGCAGTGAAGGCTGCGGAATTCTCGTGCTCAAGAGGCTGAGCGACGCGGTGCGCGACGGCGATCGGGTCTGCGCGGTCATTTCCAGCAGCGCGGTCAACCAGGACGGCGCGTCCAGCGGTCTGACGGTGCCCAATGGTGGTGCACAGCAACGGCTTATCGGGGCAGCGTTGGCTCGCGCCGGGTTGGCAGGCGGGGATGTCGACTACCTCGAGGCGCACGGCACGGGTACCCCCTTGGGTGATCCGATCGAGGTGCAGGCGGCCGCGGCCGCCTACGGGGGCTCGCGCGACGCAGACCGACCGTTGCTGATGGGATCGGTCAAGACCAACATCGGCCACCTCGAGTCGGCATCGGGGGCAGCAGGTCTGATCAAAGTCGTGTTGTCGCTGCAGCACGAAGTGCTGCCGCAGAGCCTGCACTTCGACAACCCGTCGCCGCACATCCCGTGGGACTCGCTGCCGGTGCGGGTCGTGGACAAGGCGATTCCGTGGCACGCCAATGGCAGGCCGCGGCGCGCCGGCGTGAGTTCCTTCGGGTTCACCGGCACGAACGCGCACGTGTTGATCGAGGAGGCGCCGGCGCAAGCGGCGACGGGCTCTCGCGCGATGAGCAGTGAGACCGCCACCCCGAACGAAGGCCCGGCGGGCGATGTCGCGGTGACCCCTGAGTCGGACACTCACGAGCAGCCTGTCAATGTACTGGCGCTGTCCGCGCGGTCACCGGAAGCATTGGTGGCGTTGGCGCAGCGTTATGGGGCCTGGTTGAACGCCCACCCCGATGTCGACCTCGCCGACGTATGTCGCACCGCTGGGACGGGCCGTTCGCATTTCGAACATCGCGCCGCGCTTGTCGTGCATACGGTCGAGGATGCGCGCGAGGGCCTTGCTGGATTGGCGGAAAACCGCATGCGACCCGGTGTCGTACGTGGAGAGCACACGCATCACCCGACGACCGCATGGTTGTTCACCGGACAGGGCAGCCAGCATCCAGGGATGGCGCGTGAGTTGTTCGACGCCGAGCCGGTTTTCGCCGAGACCGTGACCCGTTGTGCGGACGCGGTCGATGACATCCTGACGCGTCCGTTGCTGGAGGTGCTGTTCGCCACCGATCGTGAAACCGGTGGCGCGGCCGGAGAAACGTTGCGGCACACGTCGTTTGCACAGCCGGCGCTTTTCGCCGTCGAGATGGGCCTGGCCCGGCTGTGGCAGTCGTGGGGCATTGAACCAGATGTGGTGCTGGGGCACAGCGTGGGCCAGTACGCAGCGGCATGTGTGGCGGGCGTCTTCGGCCTCGAGGACGGCGCACGGCTGATGGCCGAGCGAGGCCGGCTGTTCGGCAGTCTGCCTGAAGGTGGGCGGATGGTGGCGGTGTTCACCGACGCCAAGCACGTCGAGGAGATCGCCGGCGCAATTCCCTCGAGTGTCGGTTGGCGCCTACAACGGACCCAACACCGTGCTCTCCGGCCCGGGCGAGGATCTCGAACAAATAGTCGCGAGATTCGGCGACGAGGGAATCCGGTGCACCTGGCTGGAGACCAGCCACGCCTTCCACTCGGAATTGCTGGATCCGGTGCTCGGCGAATTCGAGTCGTACGCAGCGCAGTTGCAGTTCACGGCCCCGACGTTGCCGCTGGTCTGCAACCGCACCGGTGCCGTGCTCACGCCCCAGACCCCGCTCGACGCTCAATACTGGCGGCGGCATTCCCGCCAGCCGGTGCAATTCGCCGAAAGTGTGCGCACCGTGGCGGCGCTGGGGTGCTCGGTGTTGATGGAAATCGGTCCGCAACCGGTATTGACCGGGGCTGCGGTGCAGGTCTGGCCGGAGCACTTGGCCGCGCCGCGAGCGATCGTCTCGCTGCGCAAGGGCGTCGGCGACCGGCGCCAGATCGCCGACGCGCTGGCCGGGGCCTACGTCGGTGGCCACCGACCGAATTTCGCTGCGCTGCATCGCCAACCCCGTCGCCGACTCGAATTGCCCACCTATCCGTTTCAGCGCCGTCGCTTCTGGCCCAAGACGTCCGGAATCGCCGGCTCCGACGCCCACGGTGCCGCTGTATCAGGAATCCTGGGTAGTGAAAAGGACCTCGCCTCCGGTGACTCCGTCTACACGAGCAGGTTGTCCGTCAAATCGCAGCCGTGGCTCTCCGACCACGTCATCTATGGCACCGTTGTCGTCCCCGGTGCGACGTATGCAGCCATGGCGTTGGCCGCGGTCGGTCCACCGGCGCGGGTGAAAGACGTCTTCTTCTACGAGCCGATCATCTTGCCCGAGAAGAGTTCTCGCGAGGTGCAGCTGACATTGCATCCGCTAGAGGACGGCGATGAGTTGAGTTTCCGGGTGCACAGCCGCCCGTACGGTGAACGCGGGGCCGAATGGTCGTTGAACGCCGACGGCACCGTCATAAGCGGCGTCTCCGACATCACCGACGAGCCGGCATCCGAGACTGCGGATCCGGTCGACGCGGCAATCGAGCGGCTGACCCGCATGCGTCCGCAGGAGTTGTTCGAGACCTTCGCCGACATGGAGCTGGCATGGGGGCCGACCTGGTCCGGCTCCCTGAAGTCGCTGTGGCTCGGCGAGGGTGAGGCGATCGGCGACATCGTCGTCGGCGAAGAGCTCGCCGAGCATCTCGGAACCGAGCCCATGCATCCGGTGCTGATGGACCTGTGCACCGGAGTCGCCTTCCCGGCGTTCCCCGCACTTCTCGCGGCCGAACAAGGTGTGCACGATCTGTTCTTGCCGTTGCGGTACGGGCAAGTGATGCTGCGGGAGAAGATGCCTCGGCGGTTCTACTGCCGCGCGAAGTGGCACACAAACGCCCTCGACAGCGAAACCCAGGTCTTCGATCTCGATTTCGTCGATCGCGATGGCCGCCAGCTGGGCGGGATCCGCGAGTTCACAGTCAAACGCGCACCCCGCGAGGCGTTGCTGCGCGGCCTCGGCGGAGACACCACCAGGCTGCTGTACACCCTTGGCTGGCACGAGGTTCCGCCGCCACCGTCCAGCAGTGACATTGGAGACGCCGGAAACGCGAACGGCACCTGGCTGATTGCCGGATTCGACGAACTGGCCGCCAACGTGCCTGGCTGCATCCCGTTCGACCGGGACACCGATCCGGAGCTCTTGGGAGAGCTGTTGACGCAGGCTCACGAGCGCGCTCTGCCGTTCTCCGGTGTCGTCTGGCGCGCCACCACGCCGATGGCAGAAGAGTCGAGCGCCCAAGTCGCCGCGCGGGTCGAGACCGAGATCGCGAACCTGCTCAGCGCCGTGCACACCGTGCAGGGCGGCTCACAAAACGGCGGCATGAAACTTCCCAACGGTCTCTGGATCATCACCGAGCGGGCCGTAGCATGCGAATCCGGCGAACCGGTCGACCCGGTGCAGGCGGCGCTGTGGGGATTCGGGCGCACCGCGATCAACGAGGAACCGGCGCTGCGTTGCAAACTGGTCGATTGCGACGGATCACAGGAGGCTGTGCGAGCACTGGCCGACCTGCTAGCCACGCCGATCGATGAGCCGGAACTCGCTTTGCGGCAAGGAAAGCTACTGGCCTCGCGCCTACTGCCGTGGGCGCGCAGCGGCCATCTCACCGTGCCGCGTTCAACCGACTACGTCCTGGTGCCCACCGAGCGCGGAGCGATCGACAATCTGCGTCTGACCGAGACGGACGTGCCGCCGCCGGCAGAGGGCTACGTCCAGGTCCGGGTCGAGGCCGCGGGCCTCAACTTCCGGGATGTGCTCAACGTCCTCGGTCTCTACCCCGGTGACCCGGGGCCGATCGGCGGCGACTTCGCCGGCACCGTCACGCAGTCGGGTAGCGGCGTCACCGGACTCGAGGTCGGTCAACGCGTCTACGGCTTCATGCAGGGCGCGTTCGCCAGCCGGTTCAATGTGCCGGCCCAGTTGCTGGCGCCGATTCCCGACGGGGTGAGCGCGGTAGATGCCGCCACCATTCCCGCTGCGGCCCTCACGGCTCGACTCGCGTTCGACTGGGCGCAGTTGCAGCCTGGTGACCGCGTGCTCATTCACGCTGCCAGCGGGGGCGTCGGGCTGGCTGCGATCCAGATGGCACAACAGCACGGCGCCATCGTCTTCGCGACCGCCAGCACCTACAAACGCGCGACGCTGCGCAATATGGGTGTGAAATACGTCTACGACTCGCGCACTACGGATTTCGCCGACGAGATCCTCAACGACACCGACGGAGCCGGCGTAGATGTAGTGCTCAACAGCCTGACCAACGAGGGGTTCATCGAGGCGACCGTGCGGGCCACCGCCCAGAACGGCCGTTTCGCCGAGATCGCCAAGCGCGACATCTGGACACCGGAGCAGATGGCGGCGGCCCGTCCAGACATCGCCTACGAGATCGTCGCGCTCGACACGGTTACCTTCCAAGAGCCCGAGCGTATTCGTCGATTGCTGAGCGAGGTGTCGAACGGATTGGCCAAGGGCGAGTGGACATCACTGCCCGCCGAGATCTACCCGCTGACGGAGGCGAGGGCAGCGTTCCGCCGCATGCAGCAAGCGCGCCACATCGGCAAGATCGTGCTGCAGATGCCGAATCCGCTGCAGCCTCAGGCTGATCGAAGCTATCTGATCACCGGTGGACTCGGTGCGATCGGCCTGCACACGGCGTCGTATCTGGCCCAGCTCGGGGCCGGTGACATCGTGTTGACGAGCCGGCGCACGCCAGACGCGGACGCGCAGCGGGCAATCGAGGAGATCACCGAGCGCTTCAAGTGCCGTATCCACGTTTTCACGGCAGATGTCAGCGACGAGTCCGAGGTTACGGAACTGCTGGGCCGGATCCGCGCGGAGTTGCCGCCGCTCGCCGGTGTGGCGCATCTGGCTGGCGTGCTCGACGATGCGTTGCTTTCTCAGCAGAGCCTGGAGCGATTCCGAACGACCTTGGCGCCCAAGGCGTTCGGCGCCTGCCACTTGGATCGTTTGACGAAGGACGACGAGCTGGACTTCTTCATCGTGTCCTCCTCGGTGTCCAGCTTGTTCGGTACACCCGGTCAGTCGAACTACGCGACTGCCAATGCGTTCCTAGACGGCCTGGTCGCGCAAAGAAGGGCGAAGGGCTTGCCCGCCAGCGGTGTCAACTTCGGTCCCTGGGCCCAGGGTGGCATGGCCTCTTCGGAGGCCGCCCGCGCCAATATCAGTGCGCAGGGCCTGATTCCGTTGGAACCCTCGGCCGCTCTCGGCGCCCTCGCCGAGGTGGTCGCCAACGGAACTGGCCAGGCAACCGTCATAAAAGCCAACTGGCAGCGTGCCGCGAAGGTGCTGGGCAGTTCGCGTCCACCGATTCTCGACCTCGTGTTGCCGAGTGCCGCCGGGGAGGTGACCGGTGACAGTGAGTTGCTTCGGCAGCTGCATGAGATGCCGGTGGCGCAGCGCGCCAGTTTCGTGACCGAATTCCTTCAGCGCGAGGTGCAGAACTTCCTGCGCCTCGCGCAACCGCCCGCCGCAACCAGTGGGTTCCTCGACCTGGGTACCGATTCGCTGATGGCGATCGAACTCCGCAACCGGTTGCACAGTCAGTTCGGCGGCGCGTTCACGATCAACGCGACCGCGGTGTTCGACTATCCCACCATCGGGGGGCTCGCCGAGCATCTCGTGAGTCAGCTGCCCAACTCGGAATCCTCGCCCGAGGAGGCGCAACCGGTCGCGGCGCACGAACCCGAGGACTGAACGCCGTTCACCGGACTCAATCGGCCCAGCGGGTGGCCTCGACCTCAGCGGGAAGCGGCGTGTGCATCGGGACGTCGAGCCCGTCGTAGATGCCCGGCTTCTGGGTAGCCAGCCACTCGATGGCGCCTAGCAGCCGGTTGGCGGCCGTGGTGTTGCCACCGTCGGCGCGGTTACCGCCCGGCAGGTCGGCGCGGCTGACAATGGTCAGCTGCGGGTCGCCGTCGACGAAGACGCGGTGGTCGCCTGCGCCCTCGTCGGGCTGTGGCCAGTGCGGCGCGCAGGACGGATGGATGCGCGTGATGTGGTCGACCACAACGCGCTTCTTGCCGCCTGACCAGCCGATGATCTTGAGCCAGAAGGCGCCCTGCGTGCCCTTCTCGAAGGGTCCCATCACGGTGTCGACCGACTCCTCGAGGGGCAGCCGCTCGAGCTCTTCGGTGATCTCGTCGATGTCCAGCCCCAGTCCGCGCCCGATGAGCCGGATGTTCCCACCCCAGACCATCGTCGGGACCGACGGCAGCAGCATCATCGGCACCGGATCATCTGGGCCCATCGGCCCCCCGAATCCGCACGACACCTTGACCGCGTACGGCTGGTCGTAGGTCGAGTAGTCGAAGATCTCCTGGCAGTAGATGGTGTGGATGCGCGTGCACAGTCCGGCGGCCATCACGGCCAACGCGTCGTTGGCCCAGCCCGGGTCGACGCCGCTGACCAAAAGGGTGGCGCCACCCTCCTCTGCGGCCGCGGTCAGTCGGTCCACCCACTCTTGAGGCGCCGAACGTGGGTCGTAGAGCGAGTAAAGCGACGGCGTCACGACGTGGACGCCAGCGCGCAGGCACCCCACGATGTCGTTGATCGCTTCGTCGGGACGGATGTCGCCCGACGCCATGTAGGCCACCGCGTCGCACTCTGCGAGGGCCGCGGTGACGTCGGTGGTGGCCACTATCCCGGTCGGCGCGCTCAGCCCAGCGAACTCGGCCGCATCCCTGCCCGTCTTGTCCGGCGACGAGGTGATGACCCCGGTCAGCCGAAGCCCTGGGAATCCGACGGCAGACCGGATCGCCGTGGCCCCCATGTTGCCTGTTCCCCACACCGCGACACGCCGCATTCGCCCACCTTAATGGGCGTGCTAGAAGCGTTCGTGGCAGACATCACATCCACACGAAAGGCCAGTTCACAGCGGCCAACCAACCGTTTGGGCAGGCCCGATCAACCACTGGGTTAATTAGCTGGCAGGAATTTGCTCCGCACCGCTTTGCGTTGAAGTTACTGACCGGTATAGTTAGGTCCAGTTACTGGTGGGTAACTTGTCGGAAGTACCCAACCGCAAGTGGCATTCTCATCGAGGAGGAAACGTGAGCCACTACAAGAGCAACGTCCGTGACCAGGTATTCAACCTGTTCGAGGTGTTCGGCGTAGACAAGGCGTTCGGCGTAGATGCGTTCGCGGACCTGGACGAAGAATCGGCCCGCGAGATGCTCGCCGAGATCAGCAGGCTGGCCGAGGGACCGATCGCGGATTCGTTCGCCGAGAGCGACCGCAATCCCCCGGTATTCGATCCAGAGACGCACACCGTCAAGTTGCCCGAGGCGTTCAAGAAGTCGGTGCGCGCCCTCTGTGACGGCGGTTGGGACAAGATCGGCGTGGACGAGGAACTCGGTGGCATGCCGATGCCCCGCGCACTGCAGTGGGCGCTGATAGAGCACGTGCTCGGCGCCAACCCGGCGGTCTACATGTACGCGTTGGGCGCCGGCTTCGCCCAGATCATGTACCACCTCGGCACCGAGGAGCAGAAGAAGTGGGCAGTCCTGGCCGCCGAACGCGGTTGGACCTCGACCATGGTGCTCACCGAGCCAGACGCCGGATCCGACGTGGGCGCAGGCCGCACCAAGGCCATCCAGCAGCCCGACGGCACCTGGCACATCGACGGCGTGAAGCGCTTCATCACGTCGGGCGACGCCGACGACCTCGGCGAGAACATCCTGCACCTGGTGCTGGCCCGCCCCGAGGGCGCCGGCCCCGGTACCAAGGGGCTGTCACTGTTCTTCGTGCCGAAGTTCCACTTCGACCCCGAGACCGGTGAGCCCGGTGAGCGCAACGGCGTGTTCGTCAGCAACCTCGAGCACAAGATGGGCCTCAAGGTCTCCGCCACCTGCGAGCTGTCGCTGGGCCAACACGGCATCCCGGCCAAGGGCTGGCTCGTCGGCGAGGTTCACGACGGCATCGCGCAGATGTTCGAGGTCATTGAGCAGGCCCGAATGATGGTGGGCACCAAGGCGATCGCCACGCTGTCGACCGGTTACCTGAATGCACTCGAGTACGCCAAGACCCGTGTGCAGGGTGCCGACCTCACCCAGATGACCGACAAGACGGCGCCGCGCGTGACCATCACGCATCACCCCGACGTGCGTCGCAGCCTGCTGACCCAGAAGGCGTACGCCGAGGGTCTGCGCGCGCTGTACCTCTACACCGCGACGTTCCAGGACGCAGCGGTCGCCAAGGTAGTGCACGGCGTCGACGTCGAGCTGGCCACCAAGGTCAACGACTTGCTGCTCCCGATCGTCAAGGGTGTCGGGTCGGAACAGGCCTACGCCAAGCTGACGGAGAGCCTGCAGACCTTCGGCGGTTCAGGCTTCCTGCAGGACTACCCGATCGAGCAGTACATCCGCGACGCCAAGATCGACTCGCTCTACGAGGGCACCACGGCCATCCAGGCGCAGGACTTCTTCTTCCGCAAGATCGTGCGGGACAAGGGCGTCGCGCTGGGCTACGTTGCGAACGAGATCGAGCAGTTCGTGAAGAACAAGGAGGGCAACGGCAGGCTGAAGGCCGAGCGGGAGCTCCTCGCAACCGCGCTGGCCGACGTGCAGGGCATGGCCGCCACGCTGACCGGCTACCTGATGAACGCGCAGGAGGAGCCGAAGAGCCTGTACAAGGTGGGCCTGGGTTCGGTGCGCTTCCTGATGAGCGTCGGCGACCTGGTGCTCGGATGGCTGCTGCAGAAGCAGGCGGTCGTCGCCATCGCGGCACTCGACGACGGAGCCACCGGTGCGGACAAGTCGTTCTACGAGGGGAAGATAGCGGTCGCGTCGTTCTTCGCGAAGAACTTCCTGCCGCTGCTGACCAGTACCAAGCTGGTGATCGACACCCTCGACAACGAAGCGATGGAGCTCGACGAAGCGAGCTTCTGACCACGCTTGGCGCAGGGCCCCCACGAAGGCGGGGGCCCTTTGCGTCGCCGGCCTGACCGCCTAGCGTGCGTCAGGCGTCGTACTCCCGAAGCAGCGCGCGCGTGCGCGCCCGCCCCTCGGCGGACGGGTCGAAGGGCGCGGCGACGTACTCGTCGACCCCGGCAGCCCGCAGTTCGTCGAGCCGTTGTCTGACCGTCGTCTCGTCGCCGATGATGGCCGCATCCTCCGGCCCGGCGTACCCCTCGCGGTCCAGCATCGCGCGGTAGGACGGCAGGTGCCCGTACATCGCGAACTGCGTGGCCGCCTGCTTCCGGGCGGTGTCGACGTCGTCGGTGACGCTGACGGGTAGCGACGCGGCGACGCGAACGGCGCCCTCGGGGCGACCGGCGGATGCCGCCGCCTGACGCAGCGTCGGCCCGACGTGCTCGGCCAACGTCTTCGGCCCGGTCATCCAGGTGCAGGTGCCCGCGGTGCGCCTACCCGCGAGCTTCAATAGTTGCGGACCGAGGGCCGCGATATAGACGTCGGGCCGGGGTGCACCGGGAATCGCCAACGCTCCGCGGGTGGTCACGGTCTCTCCCGTCGCGTCGGACTGCTGGCCGGCGAGGAGGGGCAGCAGCCCGTCGAGGTATTCGTTGAGCCTTCGCACCGGCTTGTCCCACGGGATGCCCCACATGCCCTCGGTGACCGCTTGATGGGTCATGCCGAGGCCGAGGATGAACCGGCCGCCGGACGCGAGGCTGACGGTGAGCGCGCGCTGCGCCATCTGCATCGGGTGCTGATTCTGAATCGGCACCACGCCACTGGCGACCTCGATGGTGTCGACCTCGCGCAACGCGACCGCAAGCACCGTGAGAAGGTCTGGCTCGTAAGGCATTTGGCTCATCCACACCCTGTGGAAGCCCTCGTCTCGCAATTGGGCGAGGTTGGCGATCGTCGCGTCGATCGGCGAGCCCTCGCCCGCGCCGCTGAGTTGTCCGAACATACTGACCTGCATGATCCGCACGCTCCTTCGCGTTGGCTCCGTCGCCCCGTTCATCATCGAACCATGACGACCGAATCGGCACGGTTACAGCACTTCGGTCCCAATTGGTTCGCCTCCGTGATGGGCACCGGCATCGTCGCGACGGCTGGGGCGACGTTGCCGGTTCACGTGCCAGGCCTGCACGTGTTCTCCCGCGTGGTGTGGGTCGTCGCCACGGCGCTGCTGGTGGTGCTCGTCATCGCGGTGACCGCCCAGCGCGTCCGGCATCCCGCCGCCGCGCGAAGTCACTCCCGCAACCCACAGATGGCCCACTTCTACGGCGCCGCACCCATGGCGTTGCTCACCGTCGGATCGGGGGCGCTGCTGATCGGCAAGGACCTCATCGGTGAGCGGATCGCCGTCGACGTGGCCTGGGTGCTGTGGACGGCGGGCACGCTCGGCGGTCTCTTCACCGCGGCGACCATCCCGTTCCTGATGTTCACGCAACTCAACGTCGAACCCGACGCCGCGTTCGGCGGCTGGCTGATGCCCGTCGTTCCGCCGATGGTGTCGGCCGCCTCGGGCGCGCTGTTGATACCGCACATGGCACCGGGCACCGGGCGCACGACGATGCTGTACGGGTGCTACGCGATGTTCGGCTTATCGCTCATCGCCGCGCTGATCATCATCACCATGATCTGGAGCCGGCTCGCCCTGTACGGCACGTCGGGCACCGCGCGCGTACCCACCCTGTGGATCGTGCTCGGTCCGCTGGGGCAGGGCGTCACGGCGGCCGGTCTGCTCGGCGCTACCGCAGCGCTGGCGGTGCCTTCCGAACTGGCCAGCGGCATGACCGTCTTCGCGGTGCTGTTCGGAGTCCCCGTATGGGGTTTCGCGGTGCTGTGGATCGTGTTGGCAACCGAGCTGACGGTCCGCACGCTGCGACGTGGGATGCCCTTCGCGCTCACCTGGTGGAGCCTCACGTTCCCCGTCGGTACGTTCGTCACCGGCACCACGCAACTGGCGAATCACACGGGGCTACCCGCCTTCAAGGTCGCCGCGGTCATCGCCTACGTCGCGCTGCTGGGCACCTGGGGATTGGTCGCCGTGCGCACCACGCGCGGCAGCCTGGGCGGCAGTCTGTTCACACCACCGGCGACAGCGGGGCCCATCAGGGCGTCGAAGGACCAGCCGACGACCCCGTAGTGCGGGCATAGGGGTGCCCCGTGTTGTCGTCGGGTCGGGGGGTCAGACGACAACACGGGACTACTCGCATATCGGTTGCCCATCCGCGGGTGTTACAAGGCGGGCGAAAAATTCTCAGGCCTCCAGGATCGCCGTCACACCCTGTCCGCCTGCGGCGCAGATGGAGATGAGGCCACGCACCGGATGTCCGGTTTCGGCCCTCTTCTCGGCAAGCTGCTTGGCGAGCTGGGCGACGATGCGCCCGCCCGTCGCGGCGAACGGGTGCCCGGCGGCCAGCGACGAGCCGTTGACGTTGAGCTTCGACCGGTCGATCGAACCGAGCGCGGAATCCAGCCCCAGGCGCTCCTTGCAGTACTCGTCGGACTCCCAGGCCGCCAGCGTGGCCAGCACCACCGAAGCGAAGGCCTCGTGGATCTCGTAGAAGTCGAAGTCCTGCAGGGTCAACCCGTTTCGGGCCAGGAGCCGCGGCACCGCGTACGTCGGGGCCATCAGCAAGCCGTCATCGCCGTTGACGTAGTCGACCGCGGCAGTCTCACCGTCGACGAAGTACGCGAGCACCGGCAGGTTGCGCTCGGCCGCCCACTCATCGGTCGACAGCAGCACCACGGACGCGCCGTCGGTGAGCGGCGTCGAGTTGCCCGCCGTCATCGTCGCGTCGCCGTTGCGGACGCCGAACACTGGCTTGAGCTTGGCCAGCTTCTCCGCCGACGAGTCGGCCCGCAGGTTGTTGTCGCGGTATAGCCCGAGGAACGGAGTGACGAGGTCGTCGAAGAATCCGCGGTCGTAGGCGGCCGCCATGTTGCGGTGGCTGGCGGCGGCGAGCGCGTCCTGATCGACGCGCTTGACCCCCATCTTCTTGGCGGTGATGGCCGCGTGCTCACCCATCGAGAGCCCGGTGCGGGGCTCGCCGTTGGTGGGAATCTCGACCCCCACCGCGGCGGGCAGTTTGCCGACGAGCTTGAGCCGGTCGACGTTCGACTTGGCCCGGCGCAGGCCGAGCAGCACACGGCGCAGGTCGTCGCCGAAGGCGATCGGCGCGTCCGACGTGGTGTCCACGCCGCCGGCCGCTCCGCAGTCGTATTGGCCCAGCGCGATGGCGTTGGCGACGGCGATGGCCGACTGCAGTCCGGTGCCGCACGCCTGCTGCAGGTCGTAGGCCGGCGTGTACGGCGACAGTGCGCTGCCGAGTACGCATTCGCGCATCAGGTTGAAGTCGCGGCTGTGCTTGAGCACCGCGCCGCCGACCACCGCGCCAAGCCGTACGCCCGCCAGCCCGAACCGGTCGATCAGCCCGTCGAGGGCGGCGGTGAACATGTCCTGGTTGGATGCGTTGGCGTAGGCGCCGTCGGAACGCGCGAACGGAATCCTGTTGCCGCCGAGAATTGCTACCTTGCGGGTTGTCTTGCTGTCGGCCACGTCTACCTCCGGGTGCATGGCGGGAATCGTCAGGGGGTACTAAGGGTCATACTACTCACCGTTCTTACTCTGGAGTAAGTTCGGTGTCGATACGGACACCACCGTCACTTCGAAAGGCACTTCAGTGGCTACCGACCTGTTCTCACAAGTCGTCAACTCCGGCCCCGGATCCTTCATTGCCAAACAACTCGGCGTGCCGCAACCGCAGACCCTGCGGCGCTACCGCGCAGGCGACCCGCCGCTTGCCGGGTCCCTGCTGGTCGGCGGCGAGGGGCGGGTCGCAGAACCGCTGCGGAGCGCACTGGCCGACGACTACGAACTGGTCCGCTACAACCTCGGCGGCCGCTGGGCCGACTCCTTCGGCGGGCTGGTCTTCGACGCCACCGGCATCACCACCCCCGGGGGCCTCAAGGCGCTGCACGAGTTCTTCACCCCGGTGCTTCGCAACCTCGCGCCGTGTGGCCGCGTCGTGGTCGTCGGCACCACCCCGGATGAGGCGGGCAGCGTCGACGAGCGGATCGCCCAACGCGCCCTCGAAGGCTTCACCCGCTCACTGGGCAAGGAGTTGCAGCGCGGCGCGACCATCGGCCTCGTGTACCTGGCCGCCGATGCCAAGGCCGGCGCCACCGGCCTCGAGTCGACGCTGCGTTTCCTGCTCTCGGCCAAGTCCGCTTACGTCGACGGCCAGGTGTTCTACGTCGGCGCGGCCGACTCCGTGCCGCCCGCCGACTGGGACAAGCCGCTCGACGGCAAGGTGGCGCTGGTGACCGGCGCCGCACGAGGCATCGGCGCCGAGATCGCGAAGGTGTTCGCCCGGGACGGCGCCAGGGTGGTGGGCATCGACATCGGGGACTCGGAACAGGCCTCGGCGGCTCTCAACGAGACCGCGACCAAGGTCGGCGGTACCGCACTCGCAGTGGACGTGACGGCTCCCGACGCGGTGGATCGCATCGTCGCGCATCTGGCGGAACACCACGGGGGCAGGGCCGACATCCTGGTCAACAATGCGGGCATCACCCGCGACAAGCTGCTGGCCAACATGGACGACGCGCGCTGGGACAGCGTCATGGCCGTGAATCTTCTTGCCCCGCAACGGCTCGCGCAAGGCCTGGTGGACAACGGGACCATCGGTGAGGGCGGTCGCATCGTAGGCCTGTCGTCGATGGCCGGCATCGCGGGCAACCGCGGCCAGACCAACTACGCCGCTACCAAGGCCGGGATGATCGGCATGACGCAAGCCCTGGCACCGGCCTTCGCCGAGAAGGGCATCACCATCAATGCCGTCGCCCCCGGCTTCATCGAGACGAAGATGACCGACGCGATCCCACTGGCCACCCGCGAGGTTGCACGCCGGTTGAACTCGCTGTTCCAGGGCGGCCAGCCCGTAGACGTCGCCGAGGCCATCGCCTACTTCGCCAGCCCTGCGTCGAATGCCGTGACCGGCAACACGATCCGGGTGTGTGGCCAGGCCATGCTGGGAGCGTGAGGTGACGGGACAGCCAAGCGGGCTGCTGAACCTGGCGCGGGCGGCGGCGGGCGCGTTGCCGTTCGTGCGGCGCGGCGACACCCTGCCCACGCGCACGGTGTCCGTCGAGGGGCTGACGATCGATCCGGGCAATGTCGCCGAGTACGCGGCGCTCACCGGGTTGCGGTTCGCCGACGCCGTACCCCTGACGTATCCGTTTGTGCTGACGTTCCCGGCCATGATGTCGCTCATCACCGGGTTCGACTTCCCCTTCGCCGCAATGGGTTCGGTGCACGTGGAGAACCTGATCACGCGCCATCGGCCGATCGCGGTGACCGACGTCGTCGACGTGAACGTGCGGGCACAGGACCTGCGGGAGCACCGGCGCGGGCTGCTGGTGGACGCGGTCACCGAGGTCAAGGTCGGCAACGACGTCGCATGGGATCAGGTGGCGACGTTCCTGCACCAGCAGCGGACCAGCCTGTCCGACGAGCCCAAGCCCGAGCCGGAGAAGCAACCGAAGCTGCCTCCACCGAACGCCATCCTGCGCATCACGCCCGGTCAGATCCGGCACTACGCGTCGGTGGCGGGCGATCACAACCCCATCCACACCAACCCGATCGGTGCGAAGCTGTTCGGCTTTCCCACCGTGATAGCACACGGAATGTTCAGTGCCGCAGCGGTCTTGGCGAACATCGAAGGTCAGCTACCCGACGCGGTCAGATATTCGGTGCGCTTCGGCAAGCCGGTCGTGCTGCCCGCGCGTGCCGGACTCTACGTCGACCGCACCAGCGACGGTTGGGAACTGGTGTTGCGCAACCTGAGCAAGGGCTATCCGCACCTGACGGGCACCGTCACAGCGCTTTAGCCCCTCGACAGTGCGGTTTCATACGTGAAACGCCGCTGGAACCGTATTGATTCGCACACTCGCGATAGGCCCGCCCACTAGCTCTCGGGTGGTTGGTGCTCCGGCGCCGAGTACACCAGTCTCGGGTCGACGTTCTGGGCTTCGTACAGGTGCTTGTACAGCCCGCCTTCGGCCATCAAAGTGCGGTGGTCGCCTTGTTGCGCGACACGCCCGTCCTCGAGCACCAGGATCCGATCCGACACGGCCGCAACGAAGTCGATGTCGTGACTGACCACGATGCACGTGCGGTCCCGTGCATACTCGCGGATCACCCCGGTCAACCGGGCCCGTTGATCTGCGTCCAGGTTCTCGGTCGGCTCGTCGAGCAGGAGGACCTCCGGCTCGCGTAACAGGCAGCGCGCCAACGCGATGAGTCGCTTCTGCCCGCCCGACGGCACCTGCACGTCGACCACCGTGTCGTAGCCGTCGCGCATCTTGGACGGGTCGACGATGATCGAGTGGACGTGCGCCTGCTCACACGCCGACTCGACGTCGGCATCGCTGGCCGTCGGCCGTGCGAGCCGGACGTTCTCGCGGATCGTGTCCTTGACGAAGAAGGGAAACTGGGCGAGCTTGGAGACCTGCTCGCGCAGCGACGCCATGGTGACGGCGCCAATGTCATGGCCGTCGAGCAGGATTCGTCCCCGTTGTGGGTCGAGGAAGCGCATCAGCAGGTTGAACACCGTCGACTTGCCCGATCCGATACCGCCGACGAGCGCCACCGTCTCCCCCTCCTTGATGGAGAACGACAGCCCGTCGAGGACTTTCTGATCGGGCGTGTAGCCGAAGGCCACGTCGTCGAAGACGAGATTCCCGTGGACCTCTCCGAGGACGACGGCGTCCGGGCGGTCCTGCACCGACGGTGGCGTGTCGAGCAACTCGTAGGTCGATCGCACGTTCGGTTCGACGGACTTGAACACGGTGTACGTCCCGATCACCCGCTGGGCCGACGCGAACATCGTTGGCACGAATCCGGTGAACACCACCAAGTCGGCGAACGTCATCCCGAAGCTCGCGCTGAACACGATGCCGATCACCAGCACCAGAACGGTGCTGAGCACGATGAACAATTGACTTCCGTTCGCCGCGGCCTGCTGCCACGCAGCGATCGACGCCGTACTCCGTGCGGAGGCGTGCGACGCCTCGCGGAACCGCGCACTGCGGACGGGCTGGGCGTTGAAGACCTGGATCTCGGCGATCCCGCTCACGGTCTCCTCGAGCTCGCCGCCCATGTGCCGGTTGGCGGCCATCATTCGTTGCGTCGCCCGCTCGACCTGACTGCCGGAGACGCGAAGCGCGAGGACGGCGAGTGGGAACAGCACGACCGCGGCGATCGTCATCTGCCATGACAACGCGCACAGGTACCCGATGGCGATGGCCAGGACGATGCCCTCGATGATCGGCGGGAATAGGCAGTCGGTGAGAAGCCGTTGTACACCAGCGCATTCCAGTGTTACTCGTTGCATGAGCGCACCGCTTCGTTGCCCGGTGAAGAAGTCGAGCGACAGTGACTGGACGTGATCGTGGACCCGCTGCCGGATGTCGGTCAGCAGTACGCACTTGACCTTCAGATCGACCACGGCATGGACGAACATCAGCAGTTGGGTCAGCACCAGTGAGCCAGCCCAGATCACCAGCAGCACCACGACGGACCGCGGGGTCGCCAGCCAGCCGAGTAGGCCGCCATGGAAGTCCCGATCGAGCAGCACTGACCGTCGAATCCCATACCCCGCTTAGGTTTCCGCGTCCGGCCGCCGCCGCCGCGGCCTCCATCAAAGGACCCGTCGCGGCGAGCGCAACGAACGGCAGCACGGAGACGGCCAGTCCGAGCACACACAGCAGCACGAGCGGACCACGCACCGCGGTCAGCATGCTCAGGCTGCGCAAAACCAGGGCACCGGCGGTCGGCTGCTGCACGTTCGTATCGGCCACCTTGGTCCCCCGTTCGTCCCGCCCACCCGCTGATGTCGAGGTTCGACCGTACCCATGTGCGCAACCGCAGACGACGCCAAGACCATCGTCGTGCCGAGTGGCGGCCCGCCATGGGGGCTATCCCGCGGCGATCGAGGGCGAATCCTTGTCGGCGGGCTTGCCCTTCAGCCCGCGCCAGAACAGGTTGATCATCAACTCGGCGGCGTCGTGCACGTCGGCGTCCCCGGTGCTCACCCGGTTGGCCACCGCCTCGCCCGCGCCCACCAATGCGACGGCCATCATGTCGAAGTCCGTGTCCGGCTCGGGGTGTCGCGTGCCGGACAGCAGCAGCCTGCCGACCAGCTCGATGATCCGCTCCCGACCCTCGCGCACTGTGTGGGCGAACGCCTGCGAGCTGGTGGCCTGGGTGTACAGCACGATCCACGATGCGCGGTTCTCGTCGATGTAGCTCAAGCACGACACCACCGCGTTCCGGAGGAGATCCCGCGCAGGCTGGGTGAAGTCGATGTCGGCCCGCACCGAGTCCACGAACCTGGTCAGCTCGCGGTCGAGGCACGCGCCGAACAGCTCCTCCTTGGATCCGTAGTAGAGATACAGCATCGGCTTCGAGATCTCGGCCTGCGCGGCGATCGCGTCCATTGACGTCTCGTGATAGCCGTTGATGGAGAACATCTGCACGGCGGCGTCCAGCATTTGCTGCTCGCGGACGGCACGCGGCAGCCGCTTGGTACCACCTGCCATGAGCGCCCTTCCTGCCGATTCCCTACCTCAGGGTAAGCAATCGGGTACGGGTCAGCGGCCGCACTGTGGACTCTTGCCCTTGAAACCGGCCACCCTCAGCACCGACGCATCGACCTGCGCAATGGTCAACTCGCCGGCATTCACCGCGTTCTCGAGCCGGTCGAGCACCGCGGGCACCTCAAGCGTGGTGACCCACAACGCGACGTCTGCACCTGCCTGCAGGGCCCGCAACGCCGCCTCGGCCACCCCGAATCGGTCGGAGATCGCACGCATGCTGGACAGGTCGTCAGTGAACACCGGCCCGTTGAAGGGTGGGCCGCCGTAGCCACCGGAGCGCAGCAGCGAGTAGACCTCAGGAGCGAGACTGGCCGGGTAGTCAGTGGTCAGACCCGGTACGTCGAGGTGTCCGACCATGACGGCGACGGGAGCCTGCGTGGTCAACGTGCGATACGGGATCAGGTCGTCGGCCTGAAGGTCCGACAGCGGCGGCGTCGACACGCCCCCGGTATGCGAGTCACCCGACCCGTGGCCGTGGCCCGGGAAGTGCTTGAGCACCGGCAGCAGTCCGGCATCACGGAGCCCCTGCGCGTAGGCGCCGGCGTACTCCGTGACCTTCTGCGGATCGGCGCTGAAGGACCGGTCGCCGATCACCGTGTCGTCGGGTTGATCGGAGACGTCCACGACCGGGGCGAAGTCGATGGTGATGCCCAGATTCTTCATGGCCTGACCCCGCTGAAATGCGACGTCGTGCACCTCTTGCGGGGAATGGGTTGCGGCCAGCAGCCTGGGAGCCTGCTGCGGGCCGATGATGCCCGACAGGCGCTGTACGCGACCGCCCTCCTCGTCGACGCTGACCGCGAGCGGGAGTGGGCCGCCCGCGTTCGAGAGCTCCGGCAAGGTGCCGTCCGACAACATCGACAGGTCGGTCCAGCTACCGATGAAGATGCCGCCGACGTGGTGATCGACGACCACGCTGCGGGCGTCGGCCGCGCCGGTCACACCAACCATGAGGAGCTGCGCCAGCTTGTCCCGCAGCGACATGGGGGCAAGCAGGTCCTGACCGTCACCGCAAGCCGGCAGCGCGGGCGGCGGGACCGGCGCTGCGACGGCGCTGGACGACTCTTGCGCGCTGGGCGGCGGCGCCGGCTGACGCTGGTGCCGGTCGCGAAACACGAAGAGCGACACCGCCGCCAACACGAGAATCGTCAAGATCGCAGGCACCGCGGTGCCGACTCTGACCAGCGGCTTGCGCTCGCCCCGGCGGGGCTCGGGTGTCAGTTCAGGCCGTGGCTCGTCCTCGGGTGCTCCGGTAGGCAACGGCATGCGCGGCATCGTAACGCGCCGGGTCGGCCGCGACGCCCGTGCTACGTTGGCCGGGTGGATCGGATCATCTTGCCCGCCGCGGCCAGCGTCGTCGTCGGGCTGTTGCTCGGCGCTGCGGCCGTTTTCGGCGTGACGCTGATGATCCAGCAGGACACCAAGCCTCCGCTGCAGGCCGGCGACCCGGCGTCGTCGGTGCTCAACAGGGTCGAGTACGGCGACCGTTCCTGATCCCAGCGTCGTGCCACCGGCGCTGGGGGTCCCCCGCTTGCGGGGGAGAGCGAAGCGACTCGGGAAGTGAAACTGTCGCGACGTTGGCTGTGGTTGGTCGCTGCGGCGACGCTGCTCCTGACCTTCGCGCAGTCCCCGGGGCAGATCTCGCCCGACACGAAGCTCGACCTCACCGCCAACCCGCTGCGGTTTCTCTCCCGCGCCGCGAACCTGTGGAACAGCGATCTGCCGTTCGGTCAGGCGCAGAACCAGGCCTACGGCTATCTGTTTCCGCACGGCGCGTTCTTCCTCGCGGGCGATCTGCTGGGACTGCCCGGCTGGGTGACGCAACGGCTGTGGTGGGCGTTGCTGCTAACGGTCGGGTTCTGGGGGCTGTTGCGGGTGGCCGAGGCATTGGGCATCGGGAACACCCCCTCGCGCGTGATCGCAGCGGCCGCGTTCGCCTTGTCTCCGCGAGTGTTGACGACGCTCGGTGCCATCTCGTCGGAGACGTTGCCGATGATGCTGGCACCGTGGGTACTGCTGCCGGTGATCCTCGCGCTGCGCGGTCAGGGGTCCGTTCGGGTCTTGGCGGCGCGCTCGGCGCTGGCCATCGCGCTGATGGGCGCGGTGAACGCCGTCGCGACCCTGACCGGGTGCCTGGCCGCCGTGATCTGGTGGGCCGCGCACCGTCCGAACAAGCTGTGGTGGCGTTTCACGGGTTGGTGGGCGCTGTGTGCGCTTCTGGCCGTGTCGTGGTGGGTGGTCGCCCTGTTCATGCTCGGCCGGGTCAGCCCCCCTTTTCTCGACTTCATCGAGTCCTCCGGCGTGACGACGCAATGGCTTTCGTTGACGGAGGTGCTGCGGGGCACGTACAGCTGGACGCCGTTCGTCGCGCCGAACGCCACGGCGGGCGCCTCGCTGGTGACGAGTTCGGTGGCGGTGCTCGCGACGACGGTGGTGGCGGCGGCGGGGCTGGCTGGGCTGGCGTTGCGCAGCATGCCCGCCCGACGGCTGCTGATCCCGACGCTGCTCATCGGGCTGACCTTGTTGGCGGCCGGCTACTCCGGTGGGTTGGGGTCGCCGATCGCCCACCAGGTGCAGCTGTTTCTGGACGCGTCGGGCACACCGCTGCGCAACGTGCACAAGCTGGAGCCGCTGCTGCGGCTGCCGCTGGCGCTGGGACTCGCACACCTGTTGAGCCGGATGCCCCTGCCGGGGAGCGTGTCTCGGCCGGCATGGATCGCGGCTTTCGCCCATCCGGAACGCGACAAGCGCATCGCGGTCGGCATCGTCGTGCTCGTCGCACTGTGTACCGCAACGTCTTTGGCGTGGACGGGGCGGATCACCCCGGCCGGAGCGTTCACGGCGATTCCCCAGTACTGGCCCGATGCTGCCGACTGGCTCGACGAGCACAACGCCGGGCAGGAGCCCAGCGACTCGGGGAGTGACCCGGCGGGGCGTGTGCTGGTGGTTCCCGGCGCCCCGTTCGCGACGCAGGATTGGGGCAACAGCCACGACGAGCCTCTGCAGGTGCTGGGTCACAGCCCTTGGGGCGTGCGTGATTCGATCCCTTTGGCGCCACCGCAGACCATTCGGGCACTGGATTCGGTGCAGCGCTTGTTCGCAGCGGGCCGCCCGTCCGCGGGTTTGGCCGATACCCTTGCTCGCCAGGGCATTTCGTATGTCGTCGTGCGCAACGACTTGGACCCCGAGACGTCTCGGTCAGCACGTCCGCTACTCGTGCACCGCGCAATCGAGGGATCTCCCGGCCTGACGAAGGTGGCGCAGTTTGGCGACGCCGTAGGGCCGGGCACGCTCGCGGGGTTCATCACCGACAGCGGACTGCGGCCGAAGTACCCGGCCGTCGAGGTCTATCGGGTAGACGGGGCCGGGGCGCCGCCGAATCCGGGCCAGCCATACCTGACCGACGCCGATGCGATGGCCCGCGTCGACGGAGGCCCGGAGGCGCCGCTTCGACTCGACGAGCGCAGGCGACTGCTCGACCAGCCACCACTCGGACCGATACTGCTGACGTCGGATGCGCAGCGCGCCGGGTTGCCCACCCCCGTCGTCACCGTCACCGACACCCCCATGGCGCGCGAGACGGACTACGGCCGGGTCGACGACCATTCCTCTGCGATCCGCGCGCCCGACGACATCCGGCACACCTTCAACCGGGTCATCGACTATCCGGCGGGCGACGCCGACCTCGTCTACGGGCGATGGCCCGGCGGCCGGATCTCGGCATCGAGTTCAGCGGCGGATTCGACTGCGCTGCCATATGTTTCGACGGCGGCTAGTCCAGCCGCGGCGATCGATGGTGATTCGTCGACCAGCTGGGTGTCCAACGCGTTGCAGGCGGCGGTGGGGCAATGGCTGCAGGTCGACTTCGACCGTCCGATCACCAACGCCACGGTCACCATCACGCCGAGCGCCACCGCCGTGGGTGCGCAGGTGCGGCGTATCGAGGTGTCCACCGCGACGGGCACCAGCACGCTTCGCTTCGACGAGCCGGGCAAACCGCTGACCGTTGCGCTGCCCTACGGCGAGACGCCGTGGCTGCGGTTCACCGCGGTGTCGACCGATGACGGCTCCCCCGGCGTGCAGTTCGGGATCACCGACTTCACCGTCACCCAGTACGACGCGTCGGGGTTCGCCCAGCCGGTGAGCTTGCGACACACCGTCGTGGTGCCCGGTCCGCCGCCGGGTTCGGCTGTCGCACAATGGGATCTGGGTACGGATCTGCTCGGCCGCGTCGGGTGCGCAGACGGTCCCGACATCGTGCGGTGCGCTGCCACGATGGCGCTGTCACCGGAGGAACCGGTGAATCTCAGCCGTACGTTGACCGTGCCGGAAGCGACGTCGGTGAGGCCGACGGTGTGGGTGCGGGCCCGACAGGGGCCCAACCTGGCCGACCTGATCAGCCAGCCCGGCATGACACGCGCACTCGGTGACGCCGATCCCATCGACGTGCTGGGCTCGGCATACGCCGCCGCAGACGGCGACCCTCGGACGACGTGGACAGCGCCGCAACGGGTTACGCAGCACCGGTCGGCGGCCAATCTCGAGTTGAGGTTGCCCGCTGCCACCGAGGTGTCGTCGCTGCGGTTGACCCCCAGCGCGGCGGAGCTGCCCGCGCATCCCACGCTGGTCGCCGTCGACCTCGGCGACGGTCCGCAGGTCCGCGGGCTCGACCCCGGTCTTCCGCAGACCATACCGCTCAAGCCGCGGGTGACCGACGTCGTGAGGTTGTCGATTCTCGACTGGGACGACGTGATCGACCGCACCGCACTGGGTTTCGACCAGCTCAAGCCGCCGGGTTTCGCCGAGGTGACCGCGCTGGACGCGCAGGGCAATCCCATCGCCCCAGCCGACGCCGCAAGCAACCGGGCCAGGGCGATCACCCTGCCGTGTGGGCGCGGACCGATCCTCGCCGTCGCGGGCCAGTTCGTACAGACCTCGGTGAACACCACCGTCGGTGCACTGCTCGACGGGGCGCCCATCGCGGCGCGCCCGTGTCAAACGGCGCCGATCACGTTGCCCGCCGGTCAGCAGGAACTCGTGATCAGCCCAGGTGCCGCGCTCATCATCGACGGCGTTCAGCTGGCTGGGCCGCTCGCCACGGACTTGCCCAGCGCCCCAACGACTCCCGTGCAGACGGAGCGCTGGTCCGCAGACCATCGCGAAGTCGGACTGTCCGCATCCGGGGAGACGCGGGTATTGGTGGTGCCCGAGAGCATCAATCCGGGCTGGACCGCACGCTTGGTGGACGGCACCGCGCTGACGCCGGTCACCGTGAACGGCTGGCAGCAGGGCTGGGTGGTGCCCGCGGGTAGCTCGGGACCGGTCGTCTTGGCGTTCGCGTCGAACACGCCTTACCGCATCGGTTTGTTCGGCGGACTGGCGCTGCTCCCGGTCTTGGCGCTGCTGGCGTGCTGGCCAGTGCGCCGGCCGTCCGTGGTGGGCGAGCCCGTCCGGCCGTGGCGGATCGGACCGGTGCCCGCGGGACTCGCCGTCGCGGGGGCGGGCTTCGTCGTGTCGGGCGTAGTCGGCGTGGCGGCGGTGGCAGCGGCGGTCGGCGTGCGATACGCGTTGCGGGCTCGGCCCGTCCTATCGGACCGCGTGACCGTCGGCGTCACCGCGGGCGGACTGATCCTCGCCGGCGCGGCGTTGAGCCGCTACCCGTGGCGGTCCGTCGACGGCTACATCGGGCACGATTGGCGTGTTCAGTTGCTGGCGCTGCTGTCGGTGGCGATGCTTGCCGCGTCGGTGGTGCCACTCGCGCGCCATCGAACGTGACGCAACTGCGAATTGCGGCGCGATCTTTCGCACTGGTTTCACGTTCGGCGCGCGCAGACATCCCTAACATCGACTGAGTGCCACTTCTCAATACCGCGGCGGGGACCATCGACACCGCCGACCTCGGCGTGACGCTCATGCACGAGCACGTGTTCATCATGACCACCGAGATCATGGAGAACTACCCGGAGGCCTGGGGCGACGGCGCCAAGCGCGAAGCCGACGCAATCGTCCGACTGAACGAACTCAAGTCCCGCGGCGTCGACACCATCGTCGACCTGACCGTCGTCGGCCTCGGCCGCTACCTTCCACGCATCGCCCGCATCGCGCAGGCCACCGAACTGAACATCGTCGTGGCGACCGGCCTCTACACCTATAACGACGTGCCGATGTACTTCCACTACCTCGGCCCCGGCGCTCCGCTCGGTGGACCCGAACCCATGACCGAGATGTTCGTTCGCGACATCGAGCAGGGCATCGCAGACACGGGTGTGAAGGCGGCGATCCTCAAGTGCGCCACCGACGAACCGGGTGTCACCCCCGGGGTCGAGCGAGTACTGCGCGCCGTCGCAGCGGCGCATCGGCAGACCGGCGTGCCGATCTCCACGCACACCCACGCCGCGACCAGGCGCGGACTAGAGCAGCAAGCCATCTTCGCCGACGAGGGCGTCGATCTGACCCGCGTCGTCATCGGTCACTCCGGCGACACCACCGACCTCGACTACCTCGAGGAGCTCATCGCAGCAGGTTCCTACCTCGGCATGGACCGGTTCGGCGTCGACGTGTACCTGCCGTTCGAGGACCGCGTGAACACCGTCGCGGCCATGTGCGAACGCGGGCACGCCGACAAGATGGTGCTATCCCACGACGCCTCTTGCTATTTCGACGCCCTCCCCGAGGACACTCTGCCCCTCGTGCTGCCGAACTGGCACTACCTCCACATCCACGACGACGTCATCCCCGCACTCAAGCAACGCGGCGTCACCGACGAACAACTGACCACGATGCTGGTCGACAACCCCCGCCGCATCTTCTCCACCAAGGGCGGGTACTGATGGTCGCCGGAGTTCCTCCGATCGGCACGCAGGTCTCCGCGCTGGCGCAGGCCGATCCCGACGCACCCGCGGTCACGTGCGAGGGGCGCACGGTCACCCGCGCTGAACTCGACGCCTCGACCAACCGGCTCGCCCGCGCATACGCCCAACTCGGCGTCGGCCCTGGCGACTACGTCACGATCGCGATACCCAACTCCATCGAGTGGATTCAGGCGGTCCTGGCGTGCTGGAAGCTCGGCGCGGTTCCGCAACCGCTGTCACCGCGGCTCCCCGACGCCGAGGTCACCGCGATCCTGGATCTGAAGCCGCGCGCGCTCCTCGTCGGGCGCTCCGATCCTCGCGGTGTAATCGCCAGTGTGCCAATGGACTTCACCCCGGCCAAGACGTTGTCCGACGCGCCGCTGCCGCAGGCGGTGTCCCCGGTGTGGAAGTCGCTGACCTCTGGCGGCAGCACCGGGCGTCCCAAGCTGATCGAGGCAGGCGGGGACAGCCGGGTACCGGCCCTGATCGGATATCCACTCGGAATGCAGGAGGGTGACGTCAACCTGCTGTCGGTGCCGCTGAGCCACAACACCGGCTTCAGCACCGCCGCGGCGGGGCTCCTGCTCGGGCATCACCTGGTGGTCATGCCGCGCTTCGAAGCCCACGAGTTCCTGCGCCTCGTCACCGAGCACCGTGTCACGTTCCTCGCGACAGTGCCGACGATCATGCAGCGCCTGCTTCCCGTACACCGCGCCGACCCCAGTGCGTACGACCTGTCGTCGATCCGACGGTTCTGGCACGTGGGCGCACCGTGTCCCCCCGCCATCAAACTGGCCTGGATCGACCTCGTCGGCCCCGAACAGCTATGGGAACTGTACGGGGGCACCGAACTTCAAGCGCTGACGTTCATCTCGGGCGACCAGTACCTGACCCACCCCGGGTCGGTGGGTGTCGTGGTCGCGGGCGAGATGAAGGTGCTCGACGACGACGGCAACGAGTGTCCGCCCGGCGTCGTCGGGGAGGTCTACATGCGGCCCGCACCCGGTAGTGGTCCCACCTACCGCTACGTCGGCGCCACCGCCAAGAGCTGCGACGGCTGGGACTCGCTCGGCGATCTCGGCTACTTCGACACCGATGGATTCCTCTACCTCAACGACCGCCGCGTCGACATGTTCACCACCGGCGGCCGCAACGTCTACCCAGCAGAAATCGAGGCGGCGCTGGCCGAGCACCCAGACATCTTGTCCTGCTTGGTGGTTGGCGTCCCCGACGATACGGGCGATCTGGGTCAGGTCCCGCATGCGCTCGTGCAAACGGACGTTGACCTCGACGAGGACACCGTCCGCGCGTTCCTCGGTGACCGCGTCGCGTCTTACAAAGTCCCGCGCACCGTCGAGTTCGTCGACCGGCCTCTGCGCGACGACGCAGGCAAGGCCCGTCGCACCGCGGTGCGTGACGACGTCATCGCACGACGGCAGGCTCGGGCGAATCAGTGACCGAACTGGCCAGCGGAGAGGGCTGGTGCCGTCTTTCCCAGCGCCTCAACGCCTCCCGGCATGGCGACTCGACCAGCGCGTAACTCACCGCAGCGATGGCGAATCCGATGACCACCGTCAACATCAGAACGACCGGCATATGCCCATTGAAGGGGAATTCGCCGATCATCGGAAACACCATCGCCAGCGCCGCCAGGTGCCACACGAACAATCCGTACGACCAGCGCCCCAGCGTCACCATCGTGTCGCTGCCCAGGAAGCGGTGCGCGGTGTCGCTGCGATCCAGCACCAACGGCGCCAGCAGGGCGCCGGCCACCACCGCACCCATCGCCGTCTTCACGATGAATTGGTGTCTACTGCCCGGGATGAGTCCCTCCGGACCCGCCACCGGTGAAGCCGCGACCGCGAACGCCCCCACCGCGAGCATCATCATCAACCCGCGACGCCGCGCCAACCGGTGCGCCCAGCCGACCGGGCTGACGGTCAGTTCGGCCAGCACCATCCCCGCGGCGAACCACGCGAAGAAGGCAGGCGGCCAGTTCCACGGATTGACGCCGTAGGGCGGGTCGAACGGGATCAAGACCCAGCCGAGGCTGGCCACTCCGACGCCGGCAATGACGGGGATCCGGGCGCGGACGGGCAGGCGACGAGGCAACAGCGCCAGCAGAGGGAGCGCGAGGTAGAAGGTCACCTCGACCGACAGACTCCACATCTGGGTCAGCCCCGCGGTGAGCGTCAGTGGCACGTAGTTCTGCGTAAGCGTCAGGTTCGCGAGCCAGACGGTGAGGTCGGCCTTGGCTTCGGGTAGCAGCAGCAGGATCACGACGACCGCCACCAGGTAGCCGGGCATGATGCGCACGACCCGGGAGCGCAGGTAGTGCCCCGTCGACGGCCGTCGGCGCAGTCCGCGCGCCGCCGCGGCGTGTCCGCGCCAGAGCAGGAATCCGGACAGCGCGAAGAAGACGGCGACGGCCAGATCGAACCGGCCGAACAGGCGTCCAGCCAACCCGCTGTGCTGGCCAGTCTGGAAGGCGGCGTGGGTGATCACCACCCCGATCGCGGCACAGGCCCGCATCCCTTCAACGGCGGGCAGGAAGCTGCGGGTCCCACCGACCTCGGTTTCCGGGTCGCTTCGCTCTCCCTCGGAAGCGGGGGAACCCCCAGCATCGACCATGGCGCCAGTCTGCCCGATGACCTCGTATAAAGCGGCGGCCTTATCTTCGGCTGTTAGGGTCAGACGGGTTTTGTGTGCCGCTGCCAGGACAGGCAGGCGGTGGAAATCGGTCGTCGAGTTGAGTGGTCGCCGGAGGCGAAGGAGGCACGGTTTGAACCGCGCTGTGGCGCTGCGCATCGCGGCGTGCGGACTCATGGGACTGGGCGCCGCTCTGCTCATAGCCGCGCTGTTGTTGACCGTTTACACCACGGGCCGAATCGCGAAGATCCCGCTCGACATCGACACCACGTTGGTCAGCGAAGGCACGGGCGCTGCGCTCGATCCAGCGTCGTTGCTCGGTGAGAAGTTCGTCGTCACCAAGGACGCGCAGCTGGCCATGCAGCAGCAGGTCAGCGTCGAGACGCCGGCCAATGCCGACGTGGTGACGTTGCAGGTCGGCAGCACGCTGCGACGAAACGACAAGCAGCAGGACAACGGGCTGTTGCTCGCGATGGTCGACACCGTCACGCTCGACCGCCGCACCGCGATGGCCGTCTCCAGCGACACCAATCCCGGTGGCTCGGTGCAGAAGCCCAGAACCATCGAGGAGCAGACCCCGCCCACCAACGTCGCCCTGCCGCACGACGGATTGTCGTACCGATTCCCGTTCAGCACCGAGAAGAAGACCTACCCGTACTTCGACCCGATCGCGCAGAAGGCGTTCGACGCCAATTACGACGGCGAAGAAGACGTCAACGGCCTCACCGCGTACCGGTTCACCCAGAACGTCGGTTACGACGCCGACGGCAAGCTCGACGAACCGGTGAAGTACGCCTCGCTGTACGACAACGACGAGGACAGCGAGGTCACCGCACGCGCCGAACTGTGGGGCGTCGAGGGCCCGCCCGAAGAGCCGATCACGATGACGCGCTACTACGCGGCGCAGCGGACCTTCTGGGTGGACCCCGTCTCGGGCACCATCGTCAAGGCAAAGGAACACGGCTTTCACTACTACGCCCGCGACGCACTCAAGCCCGAGGTCACCTTCGCCGATTACACCGTCACCTCCACCGAGGAGACGGTCGAGTCGCAGATAGCAAGCGCCCAGGACGAACGCGACGTCGTGGCGCTGTGGGGTCGGATTCTGCCGATCTCGTTCACCGCGCTGGGTCTCGTGACGTTAGTCGGCGGCGTGCTGCTGGGCGCGTTCACGCTCCGGGCCGAGTCGGCGTTGATCGACCCCGGCCTCGATCAGCCCGATCACGGCTTCTTCGGTCGCCGACCCACGGATTCCGGCCCGATGCCCGCCGCCGAGGCGGCCACCGAGAAGCTGCCCACGCAGCGACCATCGGACCTGCCCCCGGACCCCTGATCGCCCGCCTCCCGTTGCCTCCCCCGGGTCGCTCCGCTCTCCCCCGCAAGCGGGGGTGCCCCCAGCACCGGTGGGCCGTGCCTGCGTACACGCTGACACTCGCGCTGGCGATTACGGCGCCCCTTCTGAAACCCGGATATCTGCTGCTGCGCGACGCGGTGTCCACCCCGCGGTCGTATCTGTCAGATGCGGCGCTCGGCTTGTCCGAGGCCGCCCCCCGTGCGTTGCCGCAAGACTTCGCGGTCGCCGTCGCTTCGTGGGTGCTAGACGGCGGCGTCGTCGTCAAGGCACTGTTGGCCCTGGGTCTGTGGCTGGCGGGGTGGGGCGCCGCACGGCTCGTCGCCACCGCCGTGCCGGCCGCCGGTCTACCCGGTCAGTTCGTTGCCGCCACGCTCGCGATCTGGAATCCGTATGTGGCCGAACGGTTGTTGCAAGGCCACTGGAGCCTGCTGATCGGCTACGGCTGTCTGCCGTGGGTGGCGACGGCGGTGCTGCGGTTGCGGGAGGGCACCGGCAGTTGGTGGCCCGTGCCGTTGTGGTTGGCATTGGCGGGCCTCACGCCGACGGGGCTGATCCTCGCCGCTGTCGTCGCACTCGTGAGCGTCGCAGCGCCGGGGTCCGGCCGGCCGCGCTGGGCGTGCGCCGCGGTGAGCCTCGGGGTGGCGCTGCTCGCCGCGTCGCCGTGGTTGATCGCCTCCGCAGTGGCCGGTTCGCTGTCGTCAACCCAGGCCACGGGCGTGCCCGCGTTCGCCGCTCGTGCAGAATCCGGTCTCGGTACGCTCGGCAGCCTCGCGGGCCTCGGCGGCATCTGGAACGGGCAAGCCGTACCAGACTCGCGCACAACGCTTTTCGCGGTCGTCGGCACCGCGGTGCTTCTGCTCGTCGTCGGCGTGGGGTTGCCGACGGCACTGCGCAGGCCTGCCGCGGTGCCGCTGCTGGTGCTCGCCGCGGCGGCCGTGGTGCTGCCCGCCGCGCTGGCGACGGGTCCGGGCGTCGCACTGCTCGAGGCGCTCGTCCGGGAGGTTCCCGGGCTCGGGGTACTGCGGGACGGGCAGAAGTGGGTGGCGTTGGCGATGCCTGGCTATGCCCTCGCCGCGGGGTGCGCCGTCGTAACGCTGCGGCCACGCGTGCCCACGCTCGCCACCGCCACGGTGTGCTGTCTGGCGCTGCTGGCGGTACTTCCCGACCTGGCATGGGGCGTCGGCGGCAAGGTGACGGCGGTGCGATATCCACCGGGTTGGGCGACGGTCGCCGCGCTCATCAATGCCGACCCGCGACCGGTGGCCGTGCTTCCGCCGGACATCATGCGCGAATTCAGCTGGGCCGGAACGGCTCCGGTGCTCGACCCGCTGCCCCGCTCGGTGTCGGCGGACGTGCTGGCGACGGGTGATCTGATGATCGGAGGTCAGACCGTACCCGGAGAAGGCGAGCGGGCCCGCGAGGTGCAGCGGCTGCTCGAGTCCGGGGCGGGCGCCGACGAGTTGGCACGAAAAGGTGTCGGCTGGGTGGTCGTCGAGGCGGGTGGCGCGACTCCCCCACCGAGCCTCGACCTTCCCGTGGTCCACCGCGACGGCGACCTGACGCTCTACCGGGTTGGCGGCGATCGCCCTGCAGCCGATGGTCGCGCCGCCATGATCGCCGCCCACCTGGTGTGGATGGCCACGCTGATCGCCGGCGGTGTTGGCACCGCGGCCGGGGCACTCGCCCGGCGACGTCACTGACGCTTCCCGGTTGAGTGCCAGCCCTTTGGGCTAGCGAACGCCGATTTCTACGCCATGGTGGTTGCTGCCCGTGGTCTCACCACGCTGGCGTAGAACTCGCGGTGAATTTGGTACCGGCGTTTCAGTCCTCGCGCTAGACGACGCCGCTGACGCGGCCACCGATGGATACCGAGTCCAGCACGGTGCGCATGGCTTCGGCGCTTTGCCGCCAGGAGAATTCCAGACTGCGTGCCTGGGCCTTGGCGCCGAGCTGGTCGCGGAGCACCTGATCCGTCAGCAGGCGCTCGAGTCCGTCGACGAGGCCCGCGTGGTCGTCGACCAGCACGCCGGTCACGCCGTCCACGATCGAGTCAGTCAGGCCGCCGGAGGAGCGGTAGCCGATGGTCGGCACCGCATGTTGCGCCGCCTCGGTGACGGCCAACGCCCAACCCTCCTTGTGCGAGGGCAACACGTGCACCCAAGCGCGTTGCAGCACATGGTGTTTGGCCTCATCATCGACGTGGCCGTGAAACGTCACCGCGTCGGAGATGCCCAGCAGCGCCGCATGCTCGACGAGCCGCTCCGCCCACCAGCCGCCACCGATGACGTCGAGGTGCAGCTCGGGCAACGTCCGCCGAAGGGCGGCAACGGCTTCGAGCGCGTGCTCGATCTGCTTGTGCGGCACCAGCCGGGACAACACCGCCGCCCTCGGCGCGCTCGACCTCGGCTCCGTCAACGTTTGGGCAGGCGCTTCGTCCAGTCCATTGCGAACCACCGCGATGCGGTCGCCTGCCACCCCGAGTTCGACGAGATCGCGCGCGGACGGCAGCGACACGGTGACGTATTGGTTGTTCCGGTGCAGCCGCGGCGACAGCGTCGACTCCACGAACCAGCCCACCCGGCTGAACACCCAGCCGGCCACCGGCCACATGTCGCGATGGCAGTGGTGCACGAGCACCACCGCGCGGCGGCCGAACACCAGCCGCGATAGGAACGGAAGGCCGTTCTGCGTGTCGATCACCACGTCCGGATTCACCCTGCGTAGGGGTCCGAGCCCGAAGCGGGCCGCGACCATCGCCAGACCCGCCAGCAGGTACACCGAGTAGCGTCCGCCTGCGCGGCTGACGTTGATGCCGTCGACGCGCTCTCGGCGGGCCGAGCCCGGGTACCGGGCGGTGCGCAGCGTGACGTCGACGCCCGTCGCGGCCAGTTGACTGCCGATGCGCTGCAGGTAGGTCTCGCTCCCGCCGCCTTGCGGATGACCCGTATCCCGCCAACAGAGCAGCAGGACGGAGCGGATCGGAGGGCGAGACATCCGTGCCAGCCTAGCCGCCGTCCTACGCTCGACCGGTGCGTGCCAGCCATCCGTTCGCTGCCCGGGCCACGCTGACTCGATCGCTGCGCCTGCTCGGTGCCTTCAGGTTCGAGCAGAGCGACCCGGCCAAGTTCTACGGTGCGCTGGCCGAGGACACCGTCGCATTGGTCACCTCGTTGTGGACGGCGCTGACCGGCGGTGCTCCAACGGGATGCACTCTGCTCGACGTCGGCGGAGGCCCGGGCTACTTCGCGACGGCGTTCGCCGACGCCGGACTGGACTACGTCGGCGTCGAACCCGACCAGCGCGAGGCGCACGTGGGGGCCTCCCTGGCGGCGACGTCCGACAAGAGTGCCGCAGGCGAACGCGGGTCGGCCTCGTTCGTCAGGGCCTCCGGCATGGCGTTGCCCTTCGCCGACGACAGCGTCGACATCTGCCTGTCGTCGAACGTGGCCGAGCACGTCCGCGAGCCATGGCTGTTGGGTCGCGAAATGCTGCGCGTGACCCGGCCCGGCGGCCTGGTGGTGCTGTCCTACACGGTGTGGCTGGGTCCGTTCGGGGGCCACGAGATGGGGCTTACGCACTACCTCGGCGGCGCGCGGGCCGCAGACCGCTACGCGCGCAAACACGGTCATCGACCGAAGAATGACTACGGATCGTCGTTGTTCGCGGTGTCCGCAGCCGACGGCCTCGAATGGGCGGCCAGCACCGGGGCGTTGGTCGCAGCATTTCCCCGCTACCACCCGCGATGGGCCTGGTGGATGACGCACGTCCCGGTGCTACGGGAATTCACGGTGAGCAATCTGGTGCTGGTGATGCGGCCCGCCGAGAGTTCGCACTGAAACCTGTTCTCGTTTTGGCGCTCGATGGGTAGGGTGGCGGCCATGACGCAGAGCACGACTTTCAAGACCCAGTGGGACAAGCTCTTCATCGGCGGCAAGTGGGTGGAGCCGTCGACGACGGAGGTCATCGAAGTGCACTCGCCGGCCACCGGCGAGCTGGTCGGCAAGGTGCCGATGGCCGCCGAGGCCGATGTGAATGCCGCCTGCGCCGCCGCCCGGAAGGCCTTCGACGAGGGGCCGTGGCCCCACATGTCACCTCAGGAGCGGGCGGCCGTGCTCGCGGCCGCGGTCAAGATCATGGAGGAGCGCGCCGACGAGCTGAAGTTCCTACTGGCCGCCGAGACCGGCCAGCCCCTGATGATCGTCGACATGATGCAGTACGGCGCCGCGATGTCGGCGTTCAACCACTACGCGGGGGCTGCGGACAAGTTCACGTGGCGCGACTTCCGCGACGGTGTCTACGGCCAGACGATGGTCGTGCGGGAGCCGATCGGTGTGGTCGGCGCCGTCACCGCATGGAACGTGCCGTTCTTCCTCGCGGCGAACAAGCTGGGCCCGGCGCTGTTGGCAGGCTGCACCATCGTGCTCAAGCCCGCCGCCGAGACACCCCTCTCGGTGTTCGCCATGGCTGAGATGTTCGCCGAGGCGGGTCTGCCCGAGGGTGTGTTGTCGATCGTGCCGGGCGGCCCAGAAACCGGGCGTGCGCTGACGTCGAACCCCGAACTCGACAAGTACACGTTCACCGGCAGCAGCGCCGTCGGCAAGGAGATCGCCAAGATCGCGGCCGAGAACCTCAAGGCCTGCACGCTGGAGCTCGGCGGCAAGTCGGCGGCCATCATCCTCGAAGACGCCGACCTGGACTCGACGTTGCCGATGCTGGTCTTCTCCGGGCTGATGAACTCTGGGCAGGCGTGTGTGGGCCAGACCCGGATTCTCGCACCGCGGTCGCGCTACGACGAGGTCGTCGAGAAGCTTGCGGCGGCCGTCGCGGCGATGCAGGTCGGCCTCCCGGACGACCCCGCCGCCATGATCGGTCCGCTGATCTCGGAGAAGCAGCGCGAGCGCGTCGAGGGCTACATCAAGAAGGGTCTCGAGGAGGGTGCGCGCATCGTCACCGGCGGCGGCCGTCCCGAGGGACTCGACAGTGGCTGGTTCGTGCAGCCGACGGTGTTCGCCGACGTCGACAACTCGATGGTCATCGCGCAGGAGGAGATCTTCGGACCCGTCCTCGCGGTCATCCCCTATGACACCGACGACGACGCGATCCGCATCGCCAACGACTCCGTGTACGGCCTGGCCGGCAGTGTCTACACAACCGACAACGACAAGGCGATGAAGATCGCGTCGAAGATCCGCACGGGCACGTACGCGGTCAACATGTACGCGTTCGACCCGGGCGCCCCCTTCGGCGGCTACAAGAACTCGGGCATCGGCCGGGAGAACGGCTGGGAGGGTATCGAGTCCTACTGCGAGCAGAAGAGCATCCTGCTGCCGTTCGGCTACACCCCGGAGTAACCGCCGGCAGTCCGCGTGGTCGCGGGGCTACAGGGCGGCCTCGGCGAGGCCCATCGCCTCGAGGTCGACGGTCTCGATGATCCGGCGCTCCGCCGTCAGTCGAGGTAACACGTTGCGGGCGTAGAAGTTCGCGGCGGCGACCTTGCCGCGATAGAACGCGGCGTCGCGTTCGGATGGAGCTGCGTCGAGCGCCGTGAGTGCGATCTCGGCGTGCCATAGCAGCAGCCACCCGATGAGCAGGTCGCCGACCGCGAGCAGGAACGGCACCGAGCTCAGCCCGATGCGATAGATCTCGGTGGGCTCCGTGCGGGATCGGGTGTAGTAATCGGCCAGCGCAGCAACCATGGCCTGCACGTCCGACAACGCCGTCGCGAGACGCGTCCGGCCCGCCGCCAGTTCCGTTCGCGCGCCAGGCTTGTCGAGGAAGCTCACGATCTGCGTTACGACGTGACCGAGTGCCTCGCCCTTGTCACGCAGGATCTTTCGGAAGATGAAGTCCTGCGCCTGGATCGCGGTGGTGCCCTCGTAGAGCGAGTCGATCTTGGCATCCCGCACGTACTGCTCGAGGGGATGATCCTGGAGATAGCCCGCTTCACCGAAGATCTGCATCGCCTCGGCGAGGCACTGGTAGGACCGTTCCGACCCCATTCCCTTGACGATCGGCAACAGCAGGTCGTTTACGCGGCCGGCCATTCCGGCGTCGGCACCGGACACGAGGGCAGCGGCGACCGCATCCTGGTGGGCGGCCGTGTAGAGGTACAGCGCTCGCATGCCCTCGACGTAGGCCTTCTGCGTCATCAGCGATCGGCGGACGTCGGGGTCGACGAGGCCCGCCTCCCGCGCCTTCGCGTGTTCGAGTGCGTTCAGGTAGCCAGTCGACAGCGTCGCAATCGCCTTGGAGCCCACTGCCATTCGAGCGAATTCCATGACCTTGAACATCTGGACGATTCCATTGTGGACGTCGCCTACCAGGTAGCCGACAGCGGGCACCCCGTGCTGCCCGAACGTCAGCTCGCAGGTGGCCGACGCGGTCAGGCCCATCTTGTGTTCGAGGCCGGTGACGAAGACGCCGTTGCGCGGGCCGGGGGCGGCGGTCTCGGGATCGGGCAGGAACTTCGGCACGAGGAACAAGCTCAGTCCCTTGGTCCCCGGAGCCGCACCGACTGGTCTGGCGAGTACGAGGTGGGCGATGTTCTCGAACAGGTCATCGCAGTCGCCGGACGTGATGAACCGCTTCACGCCGTCGAGGTGCCAGGTGCCGTCGGGCTGTGGGACCGCCTTCGTACGTCCCGCCCCCACGTCCGACCCCGCATCGGGCTCGGTGAGCACCATCGTCCCACCCCAGTTGCGGTCGATGGCGAGTGCTGCCCAATGCCGTTGCTGCTCATTGCCTTCGCTGTACAGGACCTCCAGTGATGGCGGGCCGGCGAGGTAGAAGAAGGCGGCGGGCTGACCGCCGACGAGGAATTCGTTGATCGACCAGCGCACCGTCGCGGGCGCCGGGGTTCCGCCGATGCCCGCAGGCAGCCCGAAGCGGAGCCAGCCTCCGCGCAGCCACACCCGGACCGATTCCTTGAACGACTCGGGCAGCGTCACCGAGTGTGTCTCGGCGTCGAACGTGGGCGGGTTGCGGTCACCTTCGAAGAAGGCCTCCGCCAAGGGCCCCTCGGCCTCGGCAGCACCCGCGGCAAGCAGTCGGCGCACCGCGTCGCCGCTCAGTTCGCCGAACTGACCTGTTGCAAGGACGTCATCGAGGCGCAGTACTTCGAACAGATTGAACTCGAGATCGCGCAGATTGCTCTTGTAGTGGCCCACGTGGTTAGAACGACTCCTCGGCAGACTCGAGCGTGAACGTGGAAGGACCGAATGGGTAGCTGCGCTCGATGAACACGCGGCGAAGTGTAACGGGCCGTGCCGGTCGGTCGTGTCGATACCACCAGATCAATCCGGGTATCAGCTAGGCCGCAACCCAGCGGGCGCACACGAAGTCGGCGTTGCGCCCGACTTCCTCGAGCCTCCACTCCGACCGGATCGGCAACACGCGGGCGCCCTGGCCCAGCGAGCACGGGGCGTACGACACGATCATCTCGTCCACCAGGCCGGCCGACACGAACTGCGCAGCGACTGCGCCGCCACCGACCAACCACACGTCCTTGCCCTCCGCGGCGGCGACCAGCTTCGGATACAGCGACGCGACGTCACCTTCGAACGGCTGCACTGGATGGCCGTCCACGACGATCTGCGGTCGGCTCGTGAGCACCCAACTCGGCTGCTCGTACATCCAGTCACCGGGTTGATTCGCCACGATCCACTCGTACGTCGCAGAGCCCATCACCAGTGCCCCAACGGATTTCGCATACGCCCGGTAGCCGAAGGGCCCGTCGGCGTCCACCGCGCGTGAGGTCAGCCAGTCCAAGCTGTCGGCCTCGTCGACGATGAACCCGTCCAGGCTCGAAGCGGTGAAGTACACGCATGCCATGTCAGCTTCCTCTCATCGAATGAATGGATCGGTCACCGTCCCGAGTATCGTCGCGGCCCGGGCTTTGCGGGCGGCACTATACTCAGCTGCCCAGTGAGCGAATTCGATGCGCTGCGCGCCAACGACGCCGACCTGGCCGAGCTACGGTCGTCGATCCGGGCCTTCTTGGCGACCGACCGCGACCAGCACGGCTGGTGGCCGGCGGTCGACTGCTGGTTGGCCAGGTGGGATGCCGAGTTCAGCATTCGACTCGCCGCCGCCGGATTCGTCGGGTTGACCATCCCGACGGAGTACGGCGGACGCGGGCTCGGCCATCTGCACCGCTACGTGGTGACCGAGGAGTTGTTGGCCCACGGCGCCCCGGTCGCAGCCCACTGGTTCGCCGACCGCCAGGTCGCGCCCGCGCTGATGTCCTACGGCAGCGAGGCCCAGCGCCGTCGGTTGCTGCCTCGCATCGCCGAGGGGCGCTTGTACACGGCGATCGGGATGAGCGAGCACGGCGCGGGCTCCGATCTCGCCGCCGTCCAGACTCGCGCCACGAGGGCCGACGGCGGATGGCGCATGACCGGGTCGAAGGTTTGGACCAGCGGCGCGCACTTGGCTCATCAGATCGTCGTACTGGCCAGGACGAGCCCGCTCGATCCCGACCATCGTCACGCCGGCTTCAGCCAGTTCATCGTGCCGACCGACGCGACGGGAGTGACGGTGAGCCCGATCCTCCTGATGAACGGTGAGCACCACTTCAACGAGGTGCTGTTCGACGACGTCGTGCTTACCGACGACGACCTACTTGGCGACGTCGGGAACGGATGGCACCAGGTGACCGCCGAGCTCGGGTTCGAGCGCAGTGGCCCGGAACGCATCTTGTCCACGGCCACAGTGCTTTTCGACATGATGCGCACGCTGGGCAGACAAGGTGACGTCAACGCGCCCGCTGCCGTGGCGGTGGGCGACCTGATGGCGCGCATGAGCTCGATGCGCCAGCTGTCCATATCGGTGGCGCGCACGCTGGCCGAAGGCCAGGACGCCGCCGTGCGCGCGGCACTGGTCAAGGACCTCGGCACGCGCTTCGAGCAGGACTCGGTCGAGGTGACCGCAGACCTGCTCGAGCATGTCCACGCTGGGTCACCGGAGGCCCAGCGACTGCGCGCGCTGCTGGATACCGCGCGTGTGCACTCCCCGCTGTTCACACTGCGGGGCGGAACCAACGAGGTGCTGCGCGGGGTCGTCGCGAAGAACCTGGGGAGGGGTGCCGCGGGGGCACCCACCGATGAACTGAGCCAACTCGTCGACGACGTCGGACGCCGGTCGTTCGAAACCGGCGCCGGTCATCGGGGCCTTCCGAACGCGTTCGACGCGCAGCTGTGGAACACGCTCGAAGACACCGGGTTGAGTCGACTGACCACCACCCAAGGGGCCGGAGTTCGCGAATCGGCCGTCGTGCTCGGCGGGCTCGCACGCTGGTCCGCCGCCGTGCCTGCGGCCGAAACCGACGTGCTGGCAGCGTGGTTGGCCGAACGGGCGGGACTCGACGTACCCGCCACGGGACCACTGACTATCGCCGTGGCCGACGCGGTGTCGTCCGGCGGCCGGATCACTGGCATGGCGACGGGCGTGCCATGGCCGGGCTTGGGGCCGGTACTGCTGGCCGCACGCACGCGAGAGTTCTGTTGCGTGGCATGGCTGTCCGAACCCGACGTCGTCGACGGCCACAACCTCGCGGGCGAACCGCGCGGGTCCCTTGCGTTCGACGTCGCGTGTCGACGACGTCGCCGCGCTCCCATCCGCCGTCGGTGACGAGCTGGTGCGCCGCGGTGCATGGGCGCGCTGCGTGCAGATCGTCGGCACCTTCGAGGCCGCCACCGAACTCACCGTCGCGCATACGCACGACCGTGTGCAGTTCGGCCGGTCGCTCGACAAGTTCCAGGCCGTCGCCCACTCGCTGGCCGCGATGGCCGGTGAGCTCGAACGCGCCCGTGCGGCAACGGCTTTGGCGACGGCAGCAGCCGCCGACTTCGGGTTCGACAGCACGCAGGCGGACTACGCGATCACGGTGGCGAAGGTCGCGGTGGGCCGGGCCGTCGGTCCGATCAGCACCATCGCACACCAGCTGCACGGGGCGATCGGCGTGACCATGGAGCATCGGCTGTGGTTGGCGACCATGCGGGCACGAAGCTGGGGCGACGAGTTCGGCACGACGGGTTACCACGCCCGCCGCCTGGGCCGAATGACGCTTGCCGCCGACGACCCGTGGCCAGTGGTCGTCGGACCCTAGTCAGGCGCGTGCGCAGCGACAGCCACGTGCGTTCGGCCGCGCCATTCGGCAGGATGGGCCCATGGTCAAATCGACGTTTGCGAAAGCTCTAGCCGTCGCGGCATCGCTGGTGGCCACGAGCAGTGCCATCGCGTCGGCGACACCCCCGTCGGGTTCGTCGACGGTGCCGCTGTTGTCCAGGTGGCGCGCGTGCGACTTCACCCAAGCCAAGTGGGTGACCGCGGTCGGCGACGCGAGAGCCATCGCCCACGTGGGCACGTCGGGACAGGGCACCGTCGTCGCGCAGGTCGACATCGCGGTCGCACTTCCCGACACCCAATACGACGTACGGATCATCCAGATGCCCCGGCCATCCATCGGCTGCGCCCCCGGCGATCCCGGCGTCATCACCGGTGTCCTGGCGACCGACGGGGCAGGCGCGGGATCCGTCACCCTGCAAGGGCCCGTGGCGTCCGGCAAGACCGGCGCGTGGGTCATCGTCGAACGGCCATCGGCGACCTCTCAGACGCCCGCCGAGTTCTATACCTCGGAGTTCGTCGCCGCGATCTAGGGGCTCACTCATCGGCCACCGAGACTACGGTTGTGACGGATTCACCGCGTTTTCCGTCATTCCGTAGTCTTGCGGTGCTCGAGCCGGGATTTCGCGGGCGGCGCGTACCCCGGTACGCTGAAAACTAGAACACGTTCCAATTCTTCGAGGTGGAGCCATGGCCAAGACCGATAGCGAACCATCGGAAGTCACGAAGTGGGATCCGGGCCTGACCGAGAAGGTGATCGGGCTGATCCGTCCGCTGATCAAGGGCTACCACCGAGCGGAGGTCCGCGGGCTGGACAACGTGCCACCTGGGGGCGTGCTGGTCGTCTCCAACCACTCCGGTGGGCTGTTCGCGATGGACGTTCCCGTGTTCGCGACCGACTTCTACGAGAAGTACGGCTACGAACGGCCCGTCTACACACTCGGCTTCGACCTGATCTTCGTCGGGCCCACCGCCGACTTCTTCAAGAAGACCGGGTTCATCCCCGCCAACCACGACAACGCCGACGAGGCACTCCGGAGCGGCGGTGTCGTCATCGTCTTCCCCGGCGGTGACTACGACGTCTACCGACCGACGACGTCGCGGAACACCATCGACTTCGGCGGCCGCACGGGCTATGTGCGGGCCGCGCTGAACGCCGGGGTGCCGATCGTGCCGTCGGTGTCGATCGGCGGACAGGAAGGCCAGCTGTACCTCAGCCGCGGAACGGCGGTCGCCAAGGCGCTGCGGCTGGACAAGCTGTTGCGCGCCAAGATTCTGCCGATCTCATTCGGCTTCCCGTTCGGGCTGAGTGCGGTGCTACCCGTGAACCTTCCGCTGCCCACCAAGATCGTCACGCAGGTATTGCCTCCCATCGACATCGTCGCGGAATTCGGCGCGGACCCCGACATCGACGAGGTCGACGCTCACGTCCGGCACGTCATGCAGAAGGCGCTCGACGAGCTCGCCAAGGAACGCACGATCCCGGTGCTCGGCTGACACCCGCACGCCAGAAGGACCACCGCAGCCGAGGAGGACAAAGGACTGATGGCGCTCACCGACCGGCTCACTAGCACGTTCGGCTTGGTGACCACCATGGTGCGGGCCGGTGTGATCGCACCGCTGCGCCCCGACAAGTACGTGCGGATCGCCGCCGCCATGGCGCGTGAAAACATGAGCATCACATCGGGTTTCGCGGCCGCGGCGCAACGGTGCCCCGATCGTCCGGGCCTCGTCGACGAACTCGGCACGCTGAGTTTCGGTGAGCTCGATCGGCGCAGCGACGCCCTCGCCGCAGCACTGCAGGCGTTGCCCGGTGGCCCACCCGACGTCATCGGGATCATGGCGCGCAACCACCGCGGATTCGTCGAGGCGCTCATCGCCGCCAACCGGATCGGCGCCGACGTCCTGCTCCTCAACACGTCGTTCGCCGGGCCCGCCCTTGCCGAGGTCATTGCGCGCGAGGGCACCGGCAAATCGGTTGCCATCGTCTACGACGAGGAGTTCACCCCCACCGTCGACCGGGCGTTGGCCGACGTCCCCGACGCGGTGCGAATAGTCGCGTGGGTAGAAACCGATCGGCACGATCGCACCGTCGAGCAGATGATCGCCGCGCACTCCGGCCAGGAACCCCAGCGGGCGAGCGCCAAATCCAAGGTCATCCTGCTGACGTCGGGCACCACCGGAACGCCCAAGGGCGCCAAGCACTCCGGTGGAAGCCCCGACACGCTGAAGGCGATCCTCGACCGCACGCCGTGGCACGCCGAGGAAGTCACCGTCATCGTCGCTCCGATGTTCCACGCATGGGGCTTCTCCCAGCTGGCGTTCGCGGCGTCGATGGCGTGCACGGTCGTCACGCGCCGCAAGTTCGATCCCGAGGCCACGCTCGCGCTCGTCGACGAGCATCGCGCCACCGGACTGTGCGTCGTCCCCGTCATGTTCGACCGCATCATGGACCTGCCCGACGACGTCCGAAGAAAGTACAGCGGGCGTTCGCTGCGCTTCGCCGCCGCGTCGGGATCGCGGATGCGGCCCGATGTCGTCACCAGGTTCATGGATCAGTTCGGCGACGTCATCTACAACAACTACAACGCCACCGAGGCGGGCATGATCGCCACGGCCACCCCGGCCGATCTGCGTGCGGCGCCCGACACCGCGGGCCGGCCTGCGGAGGGCACCGGCATCCGGATCCTCGACGCCGACTTCCGCGAGTTGCCGACCGGCGAGGTGGGCACCATCTACGTACGCAACTCGACTCAGTTCGATGGGTACACGTCGGGTGTCACCAAGGACTTCCACGAGGGCTACATGTGCTCGGGCGACGTCGGATACCTCGACGCGGCGGGCCGGCTGTTCGTGGTGGGCCGCGACGACGAAATGATCGTCTCCGGCGGCGAGAACGTCTATCCGATCGAGGTGGAGCGGACGCTGGCCGCACACCCCGACGTCGCCGAGGCCGCCGTGCTCGGCGTCGACGACGATGAGTACGGCCAGCGGCTGGCCGCCTTCGTGGTGCTCGACGACGGCGCCGCCGCGACGCAGGACGTACTCAAGGCGCACGTGCGCGAGAACTTGGCGAACTACAAGGTTCCTCGGTCGATCACGGTGCTCGAAGGTTTACCCAGGGGCAGCACGGGCAAGATCCTTCGTCGTGAACTTCAGGCGCTCGAGGACACCGACAGTGACCAGGGGCAGTAGGCACCCACTGCTCCGCGCGGTGGCGGAACTGGTCAATGCGGCCAATGCCGTCCGGCCGCTCGGCCGCGAGGGATACCTGACCCTTCCGGTGTTCGCCTTCGGCTGGCCCACTGGTGAGGCGGCTCCAGTGGTGGTCGGGGCCTCGATGCTCGACGCGCTCCGCCGCGGTCTGCGGGGCGACTTCAGGGGCACCCGCGGCCGCACCGCGCTGGCGCTGACGATCGTCTCGTGGGGGCTGCTCGGCTTCGTCTACCGGCGCAACGCGCAATCGCGGCAGTACTTCGAGAACCCGCTGCGCGAGGCGCTCGGCGACGACTACGTCGCGGTCGCGGAACGGGAGCGGCGTCGTCGGCGTGGCGGCGTCATCCGCACCTCGTGGTCGCGCCGCCAGTACGTGAAGAAGGCTGACACCGTCCGCTACGGTCCGCACCGGGCGAATGTCGCCGACGTCTGGCACCGCGCCGACCTTCCACGTGACGGGCGCGCGCCCGTCCTGCTGCAGGTCCCCGGCGGCGCGTGGGTGACCGGGATGCGCCGCCCGCAGGGCTATCCGTTGCTGAGCCACTTCGCCGAACGCGGCTGGGTGTGCGTGTCGATCGCGTACCGGGTCAGTCCCCGCAACACCTGGCCCGCGCACATGCTCGACGTCAAGCGGGCACTGGCGTGGGTCAAGGAGCACATCGCCGAATACGGAGGCGACCCAGACTTCGTTGCGATCACCGGTGGCTCCGCGGGTGGGCACCTCGCGGCGCTCACGGCGCTCACGGCGAACGATCCGGAGTGGCAGCCGGGCTTCGAGGACGCCGACACCTCGGTGGTGGCGGCGGTGCCGATCTACGGCCGCTACGACTGGTTTACCCGAGAAGGGGACGGTCGACCCGAGTTCATCTCGATCCTGCAGCGCTTCATCGTCAAGAAGCGGTTCGCCGAGCATCGACAGGACTACCTCGACGCGTCACCGATCACAAAGGTGCGACCGGACGCGCCGCCGTTCTTCGTGCTGCACGGCGAGGACGATTCGATCATCCCGGTGGGTGAGGGGCGCGCGTTCGTCGAGGCGCTGAAGGAGAAGTCGGACAACACGGTGATCTATGCCGAGATCCCGCACGCGCAGCACGCCTTCGACTTCTTCGGCTCGCCGCACGGTCACTACACCGCGGCGGCGGTGGCGCGCTTCCTCGACTGGGTGAAGGCCACCAGAGGTTAGGGCTACTGGGCCATCACGTTCTCGACGACGGTCAGCTTCTCGGAAAGCCCTGCGGCCCCGCGGATTTCGACGAAAGCGTCGATCATCGCGGTGGTGAGCTCGTGCGGATCCTCCAGCGTCGCGCCGTCGGACAACACCGAGATGTTGAGTTGATCGACGTAACTCCACACCGTGATGTTGAGCCCGCTGCCCGTGGTGAGCGGGCCCACCGAGTAGATCTCGGTGACCAGCGCGCCGCCGACACGACCGTGCTCGCGAGGACCTGGCACGTTCGAGATCGGCAGGTTCAGCACCTTGTTCTGCCCGTCCTTCTTGGCAAGCCAGCGGAAGAGCGCCTCGGCGGGTGCGGGCGGGAAGTACGCCGACCACCTACTGACCAGCTCCGGCCCCATCAGGTGGTGGGTCTCCTTGGCGTCGGCAGCGGCATCGTGCACGGCCTGCACGCGCTCAAGCGGATCGTCGAGTTCGATGGGCAGAACCATCATGACGCCGGTGAAGTAGTTGCCCGAGATGCGGTCCCTCGAGAAGTCGAAACTCACTGGGACGGAAGCCAACAGCGGATGATCGGCATGGCCGTCGTACTTCATCGACAGCTTGCGTAGCGCTCCTGCCGACATCGCGAGCACCATGTCATTGATGGTGACGCCCAGGTGCTTGGCAGTCTGCTTCACGTCGGCGAGCGCGAGCGTGGCCGTGGCGAACTTCCGTTCCCCGTCCACCTTGTGGTTCATGAAGCTCGGCGGCGGTGTGAACGGTCGGGTGAGTTCGGGCGAGAGCTTCTTGGGACTCTTGCGCACCCGGCTCATGCCCTGCGCGGTGTAGCGCACCACGCCCGGCAACCGGCCGATCTGACGCATGTGGTCGGCGAACGCCGTGCGGACGAGTTCCGATCTGCTCGGTGCGGGATCGGTTGCGTACGAGTCACGGTCGGGAGGTCCGGACTGCAGGTCCATCCCGCGGACCATGAGATTCGCCGATGCGACGCCGTCGGCCAGCGCGTGGTGGATCTTGCCGAGCACGGCGATGCGTCCGTTGGCCAGGCCCTCGATGAAGTACATCTCCCACAGCGGGCGGCTGCGATCCAGGGGCGTGCTGGCGATCTTGCCGACGGCGGCGTCCAGTTCGCGCCGGCCGCCGGGGCGGTCCACCCGGTAGGGGCGGACGTGGTACTCGAGATCGACCTCGCAGTTCTCCCGCCACATCGGGTGGTGGAACTTCAACGGGATGTCGACCAGTTCGTAACGGAAGGGATCGAGCTTGTAGAGCCTGCCGTGGATGACCTGCCGGAACTCATCGATCCCGAAGTGTCGGTCGCCGATGTCGTCCAACTCGATGACCGCAAGCTTCAAGGTGTGCATGTGCACAGTCGGCGTTTCGCTGTACAGCAGTATGGCGTCCCACCCGCTGAGCCTCTTCACACCTGACCTCCACCGACGAGCGCTCGCGCGAGGAGAAATCGAGCCCGACGAGCGCTCGCGCGAGGAGAAACGAGCCCGTGGAGGCTATATAACCCGCTTCGACCCGACCAGCGTCTGATTTCGGTGGATCTGGTTGAGGAACAAGCCGATTGCGGTGGCCGCCGACCCGGTCCGGGCCCCGTCGGTCATGTCGAAGCCGTGCCCTGCGCCTGGCAGTTCCACGTAGCTGACGACGGAACGAGACACGCTGCGCAGCTTCTCGACGAAGTCGCGCGCCTGCTGAACCGGGATGACGGTGTCACCGGAGCCGTGGACGACCAGGAACGGCGGCGCGTCGGCGTGGGTGCGCGCGATGGGCGATGCCTTCCGGAAGATCTCCGGGCGCTTGCTGATCTTGCGCTTCACCACGACTCGCTCGAGAAAGTCGACGAAGCGCGCCCGCTCGACCGTGGAGCGGTCCTCCCAGTCGTAGCGGCCGTAGATGCCCACGACGGCGTCCACCGACGTGTCCGAGCCCTCCGGCAGCTCGACGTCGAACTCGGGGTCATTCGGCGTCAGACCGGCCAGCGTCGCCAGGTGTCCACCCGCCGACGTGCCCGCCACGGCTACGAAGTTGCGGTCTCCGCCGAACTTGTCGACGTTGGCGCGGGCCCAGGCGATCGCGGTCTTGACGTCGGTGATGTGCTGCGGCCAAGGGTGATTGGGCGCGACACGGTAGTCGATGGACAGGCACACCCACCCCATCTCCGCGAAGTGCGACATCAGCGCGTAGCCCTGCAGGATCCGGCCACCGTGCACCCAGGCTCCGCCCGGCAGGAAGATGAGAACCGGCGCAGGCTGCGTGGGGAGCTCCTTGGGCCGCCATACGTCGAGCAGCTGCGACGGGCTGTCCCCGTAGCGCACCGAGGTTCGATGGATGTTGCGGCGATGCTCGAACGCCTTCCACACCGGAGGCGTCGAGTCCGGGGCCGGCCACTCGACGTCGAGCGCCTCGGGGGCGACGACGCCGCGCAGCGCCGTCTGCGCCACTTCGTTGGTCTTGTCGCGGTCCCGCTTGCGCTGCTCAGCTATCCCCGGTGTGAACCAGGACTTGACCGCTGCACCGAGGAAATCGGGCATGTGGCGGACGCCCCAGATGCTCATGGCCGTCACACCACCAAGTGGCTCAAGGTGCTTGCCGATCACGGGCAGCGACGTCGACGCCACGCTAAGCGCCAACAGGTAGTCAGCCGGGCCCGCGTCCAGCAACCACTTTGCGCGGGTGGTCAGGGTCGGTCCGGGGTACCGGATGTCCGGTCGAGCCGTCATTGCGCGAGCGTACCCCCGGTTACCTGGCGGTAAGCGACAATCCGGCAAAGGTGTCTACTAAATGTTGAATGGCCGAATGTGACCTCAATCACAGATACGTCGGGTACCCGTCGATGGTTATGTGAGATCGTGGCCACTTCTCTGGGAACGACTGCGTTAGCCATCACCGACGAACACCGTGCACTCGCCGACTCGGCGATGGGTCAGTTGGGGCGGCTGAACAGCCGGGACGCAGCGCGGGCCACGCTCGACCCCGACTCCGGAGGATCCACCCACCCGGCCGAGATCTGGTCTGCCGCTGCGCAGCTGGGCTGGCATGGGCTGGCCATCCCCGAGGAGTACGGCGGCTCCGGGTTCGGCCTTTCCGAACTGGCCGTGGTGCTCGAGGCGCAAGGCCGCGAACTGTGCCCGGGCCCCTTCCTGCCCACCGTGGCCGCCGCGGTGGTGATCGATCGCTGTGCCCCGGACTCCCTTCGCACCCAACTCCTTCCCGGGCTGTCCGATGGCTCGACCGTGGGCGCGCTCGGACTGTCGGGCGGCATCCTCGTCGGGTCGGACCTGGTCGTGACCGGCGAGAGCCCGGCCGTGCTGGGCGCTCCGGACGCTTCGGTGCTGGTGTTGGCGGCCGGTGACGACGCCATCGTCGTCGACGCGGACGCCGAAGGCGTTACGGTGACGGCACTTTCGCCACTGGACACCACGCGCAGCATCGGGTCGGTCGCCCTACGCAACGTCTCGCTCTCCGAGGACCGTGTGCTGCGCGGTGCGGCCCGGCGGGCACGAACGGTCCTTCGCATCCTGGCCTCCGCCGAGGCGGTCGGAATCAGTTGGGCCGCAATGGAAATGTCCGTCGAGTATGCCAAGGTGCGGGAGCAGTTCGGGCGCACCATAGGCACATTCCAGGCGGTCAAGCACCATGCCGCCAACATGCTCGTCAACGCCGAGCAGACCACGGCAGCCACGTGGGACGCCGCGCGGGCGGACGATCTGGACAGCGCCTGGTTTGCGTCGGCCGTGGCCGCCGCCCACGCGATTCGCACGCAGATCTTCAACGCGCAGTGCAACATTCAGCTGCACGGTGGCATTGGGTACACCTGGGAGCACGACGCCCACATGTATCTGCGCCGGGCCCGCACGCTGGCCGCGATCATGGGTGACGGAGCAGACCCGCTCATCGACGTGGTCGACGGCCAGCGCACCGGCCAGGCGCACGGCGCGTCGTTCGCTCTGCCCGAGGAAGCCGAGCAGTACCGCAAGGCCGCACGCGAGGCCGTGGCCACGCTGCGGTCGCTGCCGACGGAGCAGCAGCGCGACTTCCTGGTGGACTCGGGTTATTTGGTGCCGCACTGGCCAACGCCGTGGGGCAAGGCTGCCGGGGTGTTGGAGCAGCTCGTCATCGAAGAGGAATTCGGTTCCGGGGGCGGGAGCGAAGCGACGGGGGAGTCGAAGAAGATCGACCGGCCCGACATGGGCATCACCGGCTGGGTCACGCTCACCATCGCCCAGGCGGGCAACGACGACCAACGCGCACGGTGGGTCGAGCCGGTGCTGCGCGGCCAGGTGATGTGGTGCCAGCTGTTCTCCGAGCCGGGTGCGGGGTCGGACGCGGCTGCTGTCCGCACGTCGGCCAAGAAGGTCGACGGCGGCTGGCGGGTCACCGGTCAGAAGGTGTGGACCAGCCTCGCCCACATGTGTCAGTGGGGCCTCGCCACCGTGCGCACCGACCCGGACGCGCCCAAACACGCCGGGGTGACCATGATGGCGATCGACATGAATGCGCCTGGGGTGACGGTGAATCCGTTGCGTGGGATCACGGGGCACGCCCACTTCAACGAAGTCTTCTTCGATGACGTGTTCGTGCCCGACTCCGACGTCGTCGGGGACGTCAACCGCGGTTGGCTCGTGGCCCGGGCCACGTTGGGCAACGAGCGCATCTCCATCGGTGGCGGCTCCTCGGCGCCGACCGGTTTCACCGCAGACGACTTGATCAAGCTGCTCGACAGCGCGCCCGCCGACACCGCAGCGGCATACGTCCGCCAGGTCGGCGAGGTGCTCGCAGAAGGGCACACGCTGCGCCTGCTGAATCTGCGTCGGGTGACCCGGGCGATTGCAGGCGCCGAACCTGGCCCTGAAGGCAACGTGACCAAGCTGCTGCTCGCGGAACAGACCCAGCGGCTCACCGAGCTGGGCATGGATCTGGCCGGGTCGGCCGCCGTCGTCGGTCAGGCCCAGCAGGTCGCGCAGGCATATCTCGGCAACCGCGCCATGACGATCGCGGGCGGTACGTCGGAGATCACCCGCAACACCATCGCCGAGCGCATCCTCGGGCTGCCGCGAGACCCACTGCTCAAGTAACGACCGAGCCACAGTAGGGGCGCCGTCTGGTGGCACGCGTAGCGTCCTGCGCGCACCTGTGCAAGGCTTCATGGTCGTGGCTAGCGCACTCGGCCCGCACGTCACCGCAGCCAACCGGCGGACGGTTACTGCGGGGCGGTGTCGTTGACGGTGATGGAATCCTCGTCGTCACCGCCGAACGAGGACACGGGCGACCTCGAGACGGTGGTCGCCGCGCTGGAGCATTCCCAGGAGCGCGGTCAACGACAGTCGGTTTCGGCAGGCAATGCGTGCGGGCGGGTTCGCACCGCACGTTCGAATCGGCGGGCGGGGTTGGGCCTGGCGCTGGTGGGTCTGCTCGTCGGCGCCGTCATTCAGCTGTTGACGGGTTCGCCTGACACCAGAGACGCGCCCAGCGGGGACAGCCGCGCCAGCGTCGTGTTCAGCAACGCCCAAAGCGGCACCTGCCTGAGCTGGCCCGCCGGCTCACCCGACAAACCGTCGTTCGTCCAGTGCCGCGACGACCACATGTTCGAGGTAGCCAAGGCCGTCGACATGAGCAACTTCGACGAACCCTGCCAGGCCGCCGTGCGCCAGTACCTCGGACCCCGGTACGACCCGAATAGCCGCTTCACCATCAGCGTGCTGTGGGCGGGCGACGCCGTAGGACGGCAAGCCGATGGCCGAAACCTGTTGTGCGGGCTGCAACTGCTCGGCCCGGAGGGCAAGCCGATCGCGTTCAAGGGCCAAGTCGCCGCAGTCGACCAGTCCAAGGTGTGGCCGGCCGGCACCTGTCTGGGACTCGACCCGGCCGCCAATCGGTCGACGGAGACCCCGGTCGACTGCGCGACTGCCCATGCCGTCGAGATCACCAGTTCCGTGAACCTGGCCGATCGGTTTCCCGCTGCGGCGCCGTCCGAGCCCGACCAGGAGGCTTTCATCAGGGATGAATGCACCCGCGCCACCGAGGCCTACCTCGCCCCGAGTCGGCTTCAGGCAGCTGGTCTGGTGCTGAACTACAGCACGGTGGCCCCGGCCAGCTGGGCAGCGGGGAGCCGCCAGGTCGCCTGTGGTGTCGTCTCCCCATCAGAGCAGGGCTTGCGGCCACTCTTCGGGAGTGTGAAGGGGCAGTCCCCGGGCGACCGTTCCGTTGTCGCGCCGCCTCAGGGCCCGGCCCCGTCGACCGCCGCCCCGGCCCCGTCGACCGTCGCCCCGCCCCGACCACCGGTGCCTCCCTCCACGGCATCGCGGGCTCCCGCCGCCACGCAACCGAGCCCCCCGTCCAGCCACGCACCGTCGGCGACGTCGCCCGGCCTGCCGCCTGCGCTGGGACCTCCCCCCGGGCCTGTCGACGAGCCGACCGAAAGCGCCGGACCGCAGCCGGGAGTGATCGAGGTTCCCGGGCTGCCGCCGATCACGTTGCCCGGGTTCGAACCGCCGCCACCACCACCCCCACCGCCACCGCCGCCGCCACCGGGCGCGTGACGTTCTAGCGGAGCGCGGCGCGGCCCCGGATACGGCCCAGCAGCACCAGCGCCAGCAAGGTGACCACCAACAGGATGGTGGTGCAGGCCGCCGCCTGGAAGGCCTGGCCCCGGTCGGTGAGCGCAAAGATGGTGACGGGCAAGGTCTTCCACGTCGCCGGGTACACCATGACGGTCGCGCCGAGTTCGCCCATCGACAGCGCGACGGCCAGGCCCGCCGCTGCCCCCAGTGCGGGCAACAGCAACGGCAGCGTGATCCGTGTCAGCACCCGGATCGGTCCCGCGCCAAGGGATTCCGCCGCTTGGGAACGACACGAACGCCAGCACGATGGCCAGGAACGTGCCGAGGATCAAGCAGCCCAGTGTCGACGTCGCGGCGATGGCGACGGTCCGCCACAGGGCGTCGACGAATGCCTGCGAACCGAGCACGTCGCCCCAGGTCGACGAATCCGGTTTCGCATCATTGGGTTTCGTGGACGCCAGGCATACTCGAAGCAACGGGTACACCACGAAGCAAAGTACGACGAGCAGCGGCGGGACCACCCACCACGCGGGCGCGTGAACGCGGCGGCGTGGACCGTTCGGGGGCCGCGGTGGCAGGCTCCTCGAGGACTGCCGTCACGACGACGGTTCTTGGCTCGCCGCAGCCTGTACCAGGACGCCCGCTGGGTCGGGGAAGTGCAGCCCAACCTCGCTACCTATGTCGAACTGGGCATGGCCCGGAACGTCGACGTCGACCAACTGATCGGGCAGGCCGCTGACCGACAGGACCAGCCGGGTGTTGGCGCCCCGCCAGACCGCCGCATTGACGGTGGCACGCACGGCGTCGCGGTCACCGGTCGACACGATCTTCAGTGCGTGCGGGCGAATGCACAACAGCGCCTTGGATTCCGGCGCCCAATCGAGACACCCGACCCCCGGTTGCAAGGCCTCCGCGCGCTTCCAGAGGTTCTCGGCGGTGTCCACATCCATGAGTCGCGCGTTGTTCATCACGACGATCCGGTCGGCCAGCGCGAGTGCTTCTGCCTGGTCGTGTGTGACGTACAGCATCGCGGTGTCGGGCAGCGCCTCCTTGAGCCGCTGCAACTCGGCGAGCATCGAGTGGCGCAGCTGGGCGTCGAGCGCGGCCAACGGCTCGTCGAGCAGCAGCACCTTGGGCCGAATCGCGAGCGCGCAGGCGATGGGATGGCATCATCAGCCTTGACGAGCCGTCGCGGAGCTTGCTAGGGCGAGAAACGAGCGTCCCCTACTAGCACGCAGCGTCTCGACGGCGGGATGTTATCAATGGCGTGTTGAGCAGGATAGGGGCTCGATGGATGCAGATCAGGTCGTACGCATCGCCCTGACCTTGGTTACGCCGATCCTAACCGCTGTACTGGGGATCGTGGTCCTCGTGATCGGGGATTGGCGCGAACGCAGAACCCGAGCCGGACGACGCAAGGTGGCCTTCGAGGATGCCAGCAGGCAGGTCGCTTTCGCTGAGGAGTGGTGGAACGCCAGCAAGCTGGTTGCCGACCACTCCCCCGACGCAGAACAGCATGCCGCCACGCGAGCGCAGGCCTGGCTGGACGAAGCCTCCGCGCTCATCGCCGAATCCAAGCCACCACCTATTGACGAAAAGCCGGCCATCACGCTTCGTCGACTGCTTCTCGCCTTCCCGATGCAGCGCCGCGCCGCGAGGGTCCTGCGGGGCGTCTTCTATTTCTGCCTCGGTCTGGTTGTTTTCCAAGTCGCTTCGGCGATGGGCTCCGCCTTCGGTAGGCCTGAGACACTTGGCATTCCCAACTATTTTTCGGGGGGGCTCATCTACGGCGACCTCATCGCCATATGTGTCATGACGGTGGTCGCGATGGCGTTTCGTTTTTCGGCGCTGCACGTCGAGAAATCAGAACCCACAGCTCAGAATCGGCGGCTAACGCTTCGCAGCGCGTTGTTGCTGTACCGCTTCAAACGGCCTGCGGCCGCGATCGCACGCATCGTCTTCTGGGTCTGGGCAGCTTTGACGATCCTGGACGCGATAGCGAACGTGTGGACCGCCTTCTATGACCCGCGGACGATTCCCGCCAACCTGGTCGCGTTCGTCGCGTTTGCGGGATGGGCGGTTGGCCTGCGACATTGGGCGGTCTCACTCGACGCACGCACAGCGAGTCCAGCCAGTCCCGCGTCATCCGCTACCACCACAACTACAGAGTCGCCGGGCAGTTAGCTGCTACGTCGCGTCGCCGTCGAACGACGCTCATGCAGAGCGAAACGGCGGAAGCCTGAACTCCTCGCCACCCAACGTCGCGGCGGACCGGCCGGCGAGTTGGTTGTGGGGCTGACCCAGGTCGATCCGGCTGACCTGCTCGAGCTCGTCGTAGGTGTCGTCGTCCAACGCCACCGCCAGCCCGCCCAGATAGCTGTCGAGTTGCTCGACGGTGCGCGGGCCGATGATGGGCACGATGCCGGTCGGTGAACGGCGGGCGCGCTCCAGCAGCCATGCCACCGCAATCTGCGCGGGCGTGACGCCCAGCCGCTGGGCGGTCGAGATCACCGCGTCGACGGTGGCGGCCTTGAACGGCTCGTCCTCGTTGTGTACCAACCGATTCCATTCGGCGAGCCGGCCCTCGCTGCTCGTCCGGTACTTGCCCGTCAGCAGTCCGCCGCCCAACGGCGACCAGACCGCGACACCGACGCCGAGCGCTTCGGCCATCGGAAGGTTCTCCCGATCACCGCTGCGCTCGACGAGGCTGTACTCGAACTGAACGCCTGCGATCGGCGCCGCGCCGTGTACCTCCGCCAAGGTGAACGCACGCGCCGACATCCACGCCGGAAAGTTGGACAACCCCGCGTAGAGCACCTTTCCCGAACGGACGAGATCGTCCAGCGCGCGCACGATTTCGTCGAGCGGCGTGACGAAGTCGGGAAAGTGCACCCACAGCAGATCGACGTAGTCGGTGTCGAGGCGGCGCAGGCTGGCTTCGACCGACCTGAACATGGCCCGGCGTCCGTTGCCGGTCTGCAACACCCCGCTGCCGTCCTGGTTGCCGCCGATCGCGAACTTGGTCGCCAACGTGAACTCGTCGCGACGGCCGGACAGGATCCGCCCGAGGATTTCCTCGGACTCCCCTGCCTGGTAACTCGCGGCTGTGTCGATGACGGTGCCGCCTGCGTCGGCGAAGGCATCCACGATCGCGGTGCTGGCTTCCTCGTCGGCACCGTACCCCCAGCCGGTTCCGAAGTTCCCCGCGCCGAGCGCGAACGCCGAGACGCGCAGTCCGTTGTTGCGGCCGAACGTGAAGTGCTCCACGCGTTACGCCTTCCCGTCGGCTAAGGGTGTCGCGATACGGCTATCAGTACGAGAAGCGACACAACCGTCGACGATAGTCGTGCCGACCATCGCCGAGTCAAGCTCGCCTAGCACCTCGGCGGGCGACCCGGCGAGCACGCAGAGGTCACCAGGCTGACCGGGCTCGACGGTGCGCGGTTTCATCGGCTGCTCGGGCGAGCCGAGGAACATCGTCAACGCAGTGAGCGCCGGGATGCGTTCGTCTTCCCCAAGGACGACACCCGAGGCGGTGGTGCGGTGGACGGCGGCGCGCATGGCCGCCCACGGGTCGGCGTTGCCGAACGGCAGGTCGGTCGACATCGCCACCGGCACGTTGGCGGCGAGCAGGGACGCCACCCGCCACAGCTGAGGATGCTCGTCGTGGGGCACGTCGGTGAGGTACTGGTCCCCTCGCTCGGCGACGAAGTTCGGCTGCGTCGCCACCATCACGCCGAGCGTCGCCAGGTCGGCGAGGCAATCGGCGGGCACGACGGCCGCGTGCTCGATGCGGTCGCCCGGTCGCGTTCCCGCCGACTGCAGTGCCGCTATCGTCACGACGAGTTGTGCCGCGGTGACACAGTGCACGGCCACCGGGGCTTCGTCGTCGTGGCGATCGCCTATCCAGTCGCTGAGGGCCCCGAGATCGAGGTCGTCGTCGTGCAGGATGCGCTTGCCGGGCGCCAGGCAATGAACTCGCTGCAGGAGGGCTCCGTGCCGGTTGGCCTCCGCGAATTTGACGATGTCCTCGATGCCGAGGTCCGGGGTGGCGTCGGTGACCCCGGTGACGCCGTAGGCTGCGAGCCGGCGGCTGACGTCCGCAAGTCCGGATTCCCTGCGCTGCAACGTATCCGACCAATGCGGATCGGCACTGCGCAGCCGCCCGTCGGGGTGATCCGCCAGTCCGACCCGGGCCAGGCCGGCCGAGTTGAGCGTCCACAGCACGCCGCTGCGGTGTTGCACGCGAACCGGAACGGCGGGCGACAGGTCGTCGAGCACGTGGCGGTCGAGCGGACCTGCGACGGCTTCGTGGTATCCGACGGCCCTGATCCAGCCGTCTTCGCCGACGGCCACGCCGGCCAGCACTCGGCGGAGCGATTCACGGTCGGCGACCTCCCGTGGTCCGACGCGCACCGACGTCAATGCCGCTGCAGCGGAATGCAAGTGGACGTGGTGGTCGTGCAGGCCGGGGATGACGGTGCCGTGCGCGGCGTCGAGCACCAGCTCACCCGGGGCGGGGACCAGTCGCTCGCCAACCTCGAGGATGCGGTGCTCCGTTCGAACGTCGACCACGGTTCCGTCCAACAGGGTCGCGCGTTGAATCAACATGGGGCCAAGCCTTTCTCGTCGATCATGCGCTCAACGCGTGCATCGTGCTCCCCCAGTGCGGCCGCCCGAGGGGATGGCCGCGGTGGCCGGGGAGGGAGCGCGGGACGGCCGTAGTCTCTGGGGCCCGTCGGCAGTTCCGCGTACATCGAAGCGATCCCCGACATCGCGACGTCCAAGACCTCGCCACCGCCACGGGCCAACGAGTCGGTCACCAGAAGCGCCGCGTGCAGGCCCGTCAGCGGATCGGCGATGGCGTCGACGCAGAACACCGGACCGTGCGCGCCGATCCCGACCAATCCGCCGGCGACCGCGGCGTCGTCGCCGAACGCCACCCAGTTCCCCCGATCGTGATCAGTGCCGTGGCCGGTGATCCGTAGCCACACCCGCCCCGGTCGAGCGTCCACGTCCTCCGCGCCGAGGCCACGACGCCGCAGCGCCGCGGGGCGGGAGGCCTCCAGCACGACATCGGCTACGGCGAGCAGGGTGCGCAATCTGTCCGGCTGGTCGAAATCGACTGAGTAGGAGAGCTTTCCAGAGTTCATCCAGTCGAAGAAGGCTGCGGGTCCGGACCTGGTGCCGTCGGGCCGCGCACGACTCTCGACCTTCACCACGACGGCGCCGGCGCGGGCCAGGAGTTGGCCGCACAGCGGGCCCGCCCACATCGAGGACATGTCCACCACCAGCAGACCCAACGGACCGCGGGGCACGGTGCGCGCACCAACCCGACGCTCAATCACCGGCGCGGCGCGGGTCTCGCCCAACGAGGCGGCGGGCAGACCGAGCAGGCGGGCCCGTTCGGCCACCTCGGCAGCGGTTCGTCCGGCGGCCCAGGACTCGACCGCCGGCCACGGATCGGCGAGCGGAGCGGCGGACTCGACCAGAGCGGGCACCGCGTCGACGTCGTCGGACCGTGACAGGGTCAGCGCGCACCAACCGTCGCGTGCGGCGAACAACCTGCTGGCCCCGCCCGCCGAAACTCGCCCGGCGCGGGAGTAGCCCAGGAGTCCGGCTCGACCGGTCAGAAGCGCGGCGGCGTCGACGTCGACTCCGGTGACCCTTCGATACGACTCGGCCGCCAGTCGCGCGTGTCCGAGCACGGCGGCGCGGGAGAAGTCCGCCGGTCCCGCGGGATCGCCGGTCAGGTAGGCCGCGCCGGTTGCGCCCCAATCCTCCTCCGCGTCCACGCCGACCATTGTTGCGGAGCCGGCCCGGTGGCGACGTCGGATCGGGTCGCTAGAACTGCAGGGCGGTGAATCTCCAGTCCAGCACCTGCCGGTCCTCCCCTGCCGCGTAGACCAGTGACCGCAGGCGGAGCACGCCACCGCGACCGCCCTCCAGCGGAGTGGCTGCCTCGACGTGCACCTCGCTGAACAACGTGTCACCCTCGCGCACCGGCCCGGTGTGGTCGCAGGATTCCCAGCCCAGCACGGTCACCAGGTTGGGCAGCACCCTCGTCACCTGAGCCAAAGCCAAGCCGATGGTGTGGCCGCCGTACACCAGACGTTCCCCACCCACGCGTGAATCATGGTGGGTGGCAGCGATGTTCAGGGTCAGTCGGGCGAGCTCCGGGCCGCTGCTGACCACGTCTGCCGTGGTCGGGATCACGGTGCCCTTGAGTTCGGCGTCGAAGTGCGGCCCGGGCACCCGGGCACGGAACGCGTCGCCGTCCCAGTGCCTCGTCGGATCGGAGGGGGCGGGCATGTCGTTGCCGACGGTCGAGAGGTCGTCGTCGTGTCCGGTATCGGTGACGCCGTCACTCAGCGGGAGCATGGCGCAACGGTGGAAGTCCAGCACCAGCCGGTCGTCCTGATCGACGGTCGTCATGCGCAACGCCGCGAGGCCCGTGGGCGCCCGTCCCGGCCTCGCCGAGTTCTGTTTGAGTCCAACGACTTCCGTCGTAGTGCGGATCGTGTCCCCTAGTACGGGAAAGCGGTGGAACCACAATCCGCGATAGAACAGGTTGGCCTTGACCCGCTGGGTGGCGAGCGTGGACTGTCCGATGGCGACGTCGCACACCAGTGCGGGATGGGCGATCGCGGCGGCCGAGCCCGTCACCGCCCGGCTCAGGTCGGCATCGAGCGGCAGCCTCATCCGGTCCCCGACGATCGACTGGTGCACCGCCGCCGCGCCCTCGGTCAGGGTCATCGCGGGTGCGGTGTCGAAGACCTGCCCGACCTGCAGCTCGTCGAAATGGGGCCCGCCAGGAATATGGCCGTACAAAGTCACAGCGTCACATGCTGGCAGTATTGCGAACCTTGTGTCAATATGGCCGTACAAATGACACTCAACGACGAAGAAACCATGCTGGTGGAGACCGTACGGGCCTTCATCGACCGCGACGTGAAGCCCACGGTGCGCGAGGTCGAGCACGCCAACACCTACCCCGAGGCGTGGATCGACCAGATGAAGCGCATCGGCATCTTCGGGCTGGCGGTGCCCGAGGAGTACGGCGGCACACCGGTGTCCACGCCCTGCTACGTGCTGGTGACGCAGGAGTTGGCCCGCGGGTGGATGAGCCTGGCCGGGGCGATGGGCGGGCACACCGTCGTCGCCAAGCTGTTGACGATGTTCGGCACCGACGAGCAGAAGCGGCAGTACCTGCCCGCAATGGCCACGGGTGAATTGCGCGCCACCATGGCGCTGACGGAGCCCAGTGGCGGCTCGGACCTGCAGAGCATGTCGACGACGGCGCGCGCCGACGGGGACGGGCTCGTCATCAACGGCGCCAAGACCTGGATCTCCAACGCGCGGCGGTCCGGGTTGATCGCGTTGCTGTGCAAGACCGATCCCGACGCCGAACCCAAGCACCGCGGTATCTCGATCGTTCTGGTCGAGCACGGACCCGGGCTGACGGTGTCGCGCGATCTGCCCAAGCTCGGCTACAAGGGCGTGGAGAGCTGTGAGTTGTCGTTCGACGGCTACCGGGCGCCCGCGTCGGCTGTGTTGGGTGGCGTACCCGGCAAGGGTTTCGGGCAGATGATGAAGGGCCTGGAGACCGGCCGCATTCAGGTCGCGTCGCGGGCGCTCGGCGTCGCGACCGCGGCGCTGGAGGACGCGCTGGCGTACGCGCAGGAGCGGGAGAGCTTCGGCCAGCCGATCTGGAAGCATCAGGCCGTCGGCCACTACCTGGCCGACATGGCCACCAAGCTGACCGCTGCACGCCAACTGACGCTGCACGCCGCCGAACGTTACGACAGCGGCGAGCGCGCGGACATGGAAGCGGGTATGGCCAAGTTGTTCGCCTCCGAGGTGGCGATGGAGATCGCGCTCAACGCAGTGCGCATCCACGGCGGCTACGGCTACTCCACCGAGTACGACGTCGAACGCTACTTCCGCGACGCCCCGCTGATGATCGTCGGGGAGGGCACCAACGAGATCCAGCGCAACGTCATCGCCGGGCAGTTGGTGGCCCGCGGCGGGATCTGACCGTGCGCGCCACCAGGGCCGCCCCGGCGTATCAGACGCTGCGCCAACAGCTTCGGGACGAGATTGCGGCCGGCGAGTATCGCGACGGTGCCCGACTGCCCACCGAGTCCGAACTGGTGGCCCGGCACAACGTGTCGCGGCAGACCGTGCGGCGGGCGTTCCAGGACCTCGTCTCCGAGGGCGTGGTGTACCGGGTGCCCGGTCGCGGGACGTACGCGACCGAGTCCGGCCGACGTTATCTGCGCCAGCTCGGGTCGATCGAGGACCTGATGAGCCTGTCCGACGACACCACCATGGAGGTGCGCTCGGGCCTGCGCCGCCGGGTCGACGTCGAGGTGGCGAGCCGGCTGCGGCTCGTCGAGGACGTGGTGTACACCGTGACGTTCCGTAGGCTGCACGACGGCGTTCCGTTCGTCGTGACCAGAGTGCACCTGCCCGAGGCGGTCGCCCGTCTCGTCGTCGACGCGGCCGAGCTTCGGGACGGCGCCGTGAGCACGAGCACCGTAATCGCGTTGCTCGAGCCGCATCTGGACGAGCCGATCAGCGAGGCAGCGCAATCGATCACCGTCGCGCTGGCCGACGACGACGTCGCCCGTGCCGTCGACTGCCTCCCGGGACACCCCATGCTGCGCGTCGACCGGCTGTACTCGGGCGCGTCCGGCACGCCCGTCGAGTTGGCGGTCAGTCACTTCCTGCCCGAGCAGTACACCTACCGCGTGACGCTGCGCCGGTCCAGTTAGTGTGCGATTTCGGCGCGGTTTTCGGGGGTCAGCCCCGAATTTCGCGCCGAAATCACTCGGTGAGGGCGTCGACGAGGCCCCAGTCCAGCGCGGTGGCCGGGTCGATGAACCGTCCCGAGAGCACCAGATACGTTGTCCGCCAACGACCGATGCGCCGCGTGATGCTCACGGTGCCGCCCGCGCCGGGGATCAGGCCGAGGGCGAGCTCGGGCAGCCCAAGCGTTGCGCCTGTTCGACACGTGACGTGGCCACAGAACGCCGCCATCTCGAGCCCGCTGCCGAGTACTTGACCGTGCACCTCGGCCCGACAGGCGGCACCGAGCCGGGCGGCGAGCGCGTCGAGGGCCAGCGCGGGGCTGTACCGGGTGCGCGCCAGATGCGCCGTCGCGGGGTCCGTGAAGGTGCCGAATTCGGCGAGATCACCTCCGCTGCAGAAGGATCGGCCGTTGCCGCCAAGCACGACCTCGGTGACCGACGGGTCGAGCAGGGCGACGTCAAGCGCCTCGAGCAGGGCAGCGCGGGCATCGGTGGAGAACGCATTGTGGCGTTGGGGCCGGTTGAATCGCACCGACAGTACGCCCCCAGTCCTTTGGGCCACTACGGGATCGGGAAGCTCGGGCACGGTCGCGGGTCCTCGTTCGGCGAGCCAGCGCGCGAACTCGGCTCCGGACTGCAGCGTCGAATAGGCCAGCGACTCCGTGATCACGCCCGCGAATGCCGGCGCATCGACGTCGACTGCGCGCAGGACGTCGTCGCACACCGCGGAGGCTTGCGGCCAGCGTGCCATTCGGTCCGTGAGTCCATCCAGCGCACCGGTCACCGACGGCACCATGACGATGCGCCGATCGGGTGTTGCGTGTTCGACAAGCGTGAAACTCGCGCGCTGCAACCAATATTCGGCTCCGGGTGCGTCGACCTCGCCGACGGCCACGACGACGCCCACCGGAGGCTCGTGCGGCGGGTCCGCGAGGTCGACGACGTACGGGCCCATCGGGCTCAGCCGACCGCGGCCGAGTACTTCTCGATCAGGCTCTGCTTGTAGAGCTTGCCCGTGTCGGTGCGCGGTAGTTCCATCTCGAAGGAGATCGACCGCGGACACTTGTAGTGCGCCAGCCGATCTCGCAGCCACCCCAATAGTTCCTCGGCGAAGGCGTCCGTGCCGTCGGCCGGATCGACCGTCTGCACGACGCCCTTGACGCGTTGGCCCATCTCGTCGTCGGGGATGCCGAAGACCGCGGCGTCCATCACCTTCGGATGGCTGACGAGCATGTTCTCGGCTTCCTGGGGGTAGATGTTGACCCCGCCGGAGATGATCATGTGGTGACGCCGGTCGGTGAGGTAGAGGTAGCCGTCTTCGTCGAGATATCCGATGTCGCCCACCGTCTTCCACCCGTGTGAATCTCGCGACGACGCGGTCTTGCCCGGGTCCTTGAGGTACTCGAAATCGAAGCCGCCCTCGAAGTAGATCTCGCCGGCCGCACCGGGCGGCAACTCGTTGCCGTCCTCGTCGAGGATGTGGATGGTGCTCAGCATCGACTTCCCGACGGAGCCGGGGTGCGTCAGCCAATCCTCCGCAGTGATCAGCGTTGAACCGATGGCCTCCGAGGAGGCGTAGTACTCGTCGACGATCGGGCCCCACCAGTCGATCATCTGCTTCTTGATCTCCACCGGGCACGGTGCCGCTGCGTGCATCACCCGCTGCAGGCTGGACACGTTGTACGAATTGCGCACGACTTCAGGGAGTTTCAGCATACGGGTGAACATCACCGGAACGAACTGACCATGCGTGACCCCGTAGCGCTGGATCGCGTCGAGTGCTTCCTCGGCGTCGAACTTCTCCAGCACGACGGTGGTGATGCCGCCGGCCTGCACCTGCATCGACCACACCGACGGCGCGGTGTGGTACAGCGGGGCTGGGCTCAGATAGACGGCGTCGGGGTTGAGCCAGAAGCCCACCAACGCCGACATCATGCCGGGCGACTCCGAGGGCGGGACGTGTGGCAGGGCCCGCTTGATGCCCTTCGGCCGACCCGTCGTTCCGGAAGAGTACTGAAGGAGGTCGCCCTCCCACTCGTCGGCGATCGGCGTTTCCGGCTGATCCGCTACGCACTCCGGGTAGCGCTGCCAACCGTCCAAGTCGTCGTCGGCGATCAGGAGCGTGGCGGGAAGTCCGTCGGGTAGGTGCTCGCCGAGGTTCTCGCAGACCTTGCGCAGCGGCGCCGATCCGACGATCGCCGAGGCACCGCTGTTGTCGATGATGTATGCCGCTTCGGCGGGCGTGAGGTGGGTGTTGATCGGCACGTAGTACAGCCCGCTGCGGCGGGCGGCCCACATCACCGCGTGCATGTGTTCGTTGTTCTCCATGAGGATCGCGACGACGTCGCCCTCGCGTAAGCCGTGGTGCCGAAAGTAGTGGGCCAGCCGGTTCGCCCGGGCCTCCAGCTCATCGAAGGTGATGACGGTTCCCGCCGGATGCAAGATGATGGCCGGCTTTCCCGTGCCCACGTGGTCGCGAATCTGCATGCGCTGACTCTACGATGCCTTCATTTGACGGGTGTCAAGTGGGGCTTTTTGGGTGTCATTGCGATGGCGAAACTGATCGTGTGTCGAGGTCACAGGCCATACCATGACATCGCCGGGAGACCCCGGACGTGCGGGGGTTGCTCCATGGACGTGGGGACGGATGACATGGCGAAGCCGTCGGGCGTCGTTACGTTTCTGTTCACCGACATCGAGGGGTCGACGCGGCGGTGGGAAGCCGACGCGGAGGCGATGCGGGTAGCACTGGAAGCGCACGACGAGGTTTTGCGCGAGGCGGTCGAAGCACACCACGGCACAGTCTTCAACTACACCGGCGACGGGATGTGCGCGGTGTTCGCCTCACCGCGGGCCGCAGTCGATGCCGCAATCGCTGCGCAACGGGCACTGGAGTTGCCGGTGCGTATGGGCATCGCCACCGGCGAAGCCGAGTTGCGCGGAGGCGACTACTTCGGCATGGTGCTCAATCGCGCAGCGCGAGTGATGTCGTCGGGCCACGGGGGACAGATCCTGCTCGATGGCGCCACTGCTGGTCTCCTCGCCGGGGTCGACCTCGTCGATCTTGGGTCCCGACGGTTGCGCGACATAGCGAAGCCGGTAGAGATCCTCCAGATCCGAGCCGATGGACTGCGCGCCGAGTTTCCGCCGCTGAAGACGCTCGACTCGACGCCGGGCAATCTCAAACCGCAGACCACCAGTTTCATCGGCCGCGCGATGGCCGTTGCCGAATTGGAAACAGCAGTGAAGGCAAACCGGTTGCTGACGTTGACCGGAGTTGGCGGGGTCGGAAAGACCCGGCTCGCCTTGGAGGTTGCTGCACGCTTGAAATCTGATTTCCCCGAAGGGGTTTGGGTGGTCGAGCTGGCACCGGTGGGCGACCCCGCGGCAGTACCCGAGGCGACTGCCGCTGTTCTCGGAATTACCCCGCAGCCAGGGATGAGTTTGGTGGACAGCATCGCGGCGGTCTTGGAGAACAGATCGCGCCTACTGGTATTCGACAACTGCGAGCACGTCCTCGATGTAGCGGCGGACCTGATCGAGACGATCCTGCAGCACTCGTCGACGGTGCGCATACTTGCCACGAGCCGTGAAGGGCTCGGGGTTGCCGACGAACAACTTTGGGCGGTGCCGGCACTGGACGTCGCTACCGGAGTTGATTCGGACGCAGCAGTGCTGTTCAACGAGCGGGCCCAGCATCTGGCACCGGAGATCACGTTGAGCGCCGATGAGAACGCCGACGCCGTCGTGGAGATCTGCCGCCGCCTCGATGGAATGCCGTTGGCGATCGAATTGGCAGCGTCACGACTGCTGTCCATGACGGTGACTGAGGTGCGCGATCGCCTCGACGATCGGTTCCGGCTGCTGGTCGGGTCACGGCGCGGACTGGAGCGCCACCAGACGCTGCGCCACGCGGTGCAGTGGTCGTATGACCTCCTCGACGACGCTGAGAGGACTTTGCTCAACCGCTGCTCGGTGTTCGCCGGCGGATTCGACCTCGCCAGCGCATGCGCCATCACTGGCGCCGGCGACGAGTTCGCCACACTGGACCTGCTCGATGCGTTGGTCCGCAAGTCACTTCTGGTCGCCGACCGATCAACCAGACGGACGCGATTCTCGATGCTCGAAACCATCCGCCAATTCGCCGAAGAACAACTGGTGGCTTCGGGTGAGGCCGACGACGTCCGTGCCACACATTCCCGCTACTTCGCGGGACGGGAAGCCGACGTGCTCGCCCAGTGGGACAGTGCACGACAACGCGAGTCCTACGACTGGTTCACCCTCGAGGTGGCGAATCTCCGCGCTGCCTTTCGATGGGCTGCCGACCACGACGATCTCGACTCCGCCGCGGCTATCGCAGTATGTGCGTCGATTCTCGGATCCTGGGTCGAGCAGTTTGAACCCGGTGCGTGGGTAGCGGAAATCATCGAGCCCGCGCGCAGAGTCGAACACCGACGGCTGGCCCAGCTCTATGCGGCGGCCGCGAGGTGCTACGCGGCCATTCGTCTCGACGAGGGAGTCGCCTACGCCGAGGCCGGCCTGCAAGCAATCGAGAGTGGACGCTACGACGCAGTGCCGTTTGAGATCGGGTCCGAGATAGGCGGCGTCTACACCCTGAAGGGTGAGCCGCATCGCTGGATTGAGATGTGCCGCAACACAATAGCTGAGAGCACGGATGCGCACATCTTGACCCGGGGGTACCTGGTGGTGACGCTGGCAATGATAGGCGCCACGGATGAGGCGATCGAGGCCTCGGAACCTCTTCGCGACGCCGACAGCGTCACGCAAAATCCCGCATTCAGCTCCTGGGCGCTCCTCGCGTACGGCTATGCGCGCCACGACAGAGATCCCGATAGCGCGTTCGAGGCACATCGGTTAGGAGCGAAGATTGCGCGGGAAACCGGCAATCGCCTGCTCGAGACGTACCACACCGGGAACCTGTCTCGACTCGCAGCCAGGCACCGTGACCCCGCGGAGACGTTCGACTACATCACGACGTCGATCCGCAACTACTTCAACGCCGGCAATTACTCCCTTCTACCCCAGGCTATGGCGGTGCTGGCGAACTATCTCGACCACCTGGGACACCATGAGGCCGCAGCGACGATCAGTGGTTCCTCCACAACAACCTGGGCGCGAAGCTATTTCCCCGAAATCGACTTCACGATCACACATCTGCGTGAGGTACTCGGCGACACGACGTACGAGACCTTGGCGCATGCCGGTGCGACCATGACCAACGCCGCCATCGCGAACTATGCCCTCGAGCAGATCGACCGCGCCCGCGCGCAGCTTTCGCCCACGGGTGATTCGCGGTGAACACCGCCGTGCCATCAGGTGTTGTCACGTTCCTGTTCACCGACATCGAGGGGTCGACGCGGCGGTGGGAGGCCGACGCGGATGTGATGAGGGCGGCTCTCAAACACCACGACGAGGTGTTGCGTGAGGCCATCGAGACACACGGAGGCCATTCCTTCAAGCACACCGGCGACGGTGTCTGTGCTGTATTCGCATCCCCGCGCGCTGCGGTCGATGCGGCGATCGACGCACAGCGCGCGCTGGAGCTGCCGGTGCGGATGGGCATCGCCACCGGCGAAGCCGAACTGCGCGGCGGCGACTACTTCGGCACGGTGCTCAACCGCACCGCGCGAGTGATGGCTGCAGGCCACGGCGGTCAGATCCTGCTCGACGGCACGACGGCGGGCCTGATCAGCGGCGTCGACCTGATGGACTTGGGGCCACGTCGACTGCGCGATATCGCCAAGCCGATCGCGATGTTTCAGGTGCGAGCAGCCGGGCTGCAGGACAAGTTTCCGCCGCTGAAGACATTGGATTCCGCCCCCGGAAATCTGCGGGCGTCCACGACCACCTTCATTGGGCGCGGGCCGGAACTAGCCGAGCTGGAGACGGTTTTGAAGGCGCACCGGTTGGTCACGCTGACCGGTGTCGGCGGAGTCGGGAAGACACGACTCGCGTTGGAAGTCGCCGCCCGAGTTTCGGGTGGCTTCCCGGATGGCGTGTTTGTCATCGAGTTGGCACCGGTCGGCGATCCCGCTGCGCTGCCCGAGGCGGTAGCAGCCGTTCTCGGGATCACTCAGCAGCCGGGGATGACTGTTGTCGACAGCATCGCCGCGGCATCGGAGGGACGAGAGCGACTGCTGGTGTTCGACAACTGCGAACACGTTCTGGACGCTGCAGCGGAGCTGATCGAGGCGATCCTCGCCCGCTCCGACACGGTGAAGATCCTGGCGACCAGCCGCGAGGGCCTGCGGGCAGCGGATGAACAACTGTGGCCGGTGCCATCACTGGACATCGACTCAAGCGCCGCAGAGTTGTTCACCGAGCGCGCCCATGCGGTAGTGCCTGGCATCTCGTTGATCGGAGACCATCACGCGGTTGTGGAGATATGCCGCCGCCTCGACGGGATACCGTTGGCCATAGAGTTGGCCGCATCACGACTGATGTCGATGGCGGTCGTCGAGGTGCGTGATCGGTTGCACGACCGATTCCGGCTGCTCATTGGATCGCGACGCGGGTTGGAACGCCACCAGACGCTGCGCCACGCAGTGCAGTGGTCATACGATTTGCTGAACGACACCGAAAAGTTCTTGCTGGCAAGGTGTTCAGTTTTTGCGGGCGGCTTCGACCTCGTCGGTGCGTGCGCGGTCACCGGCTTCGACGACGAGTTCGCCACGTTGGATCCCTTGGAATCACTCGTGCGCAAGTCTCTTCTCATGGCCGACTCGTCATCCGGACGGACCAGATTCTCGATGTTGGAGACGATCCGCCAGTTCGCCGAAGAACAGCTCTTTCAGAGCGGTGAAGCCGATGACGCGCGCAGCGCGCACGCCCGTTACTTCGCGGGGCGGGAGCGCGGTGTGATGGCACTGTGGGACGGGCCGCGTCAACGCGAAGCTTACGAATGGTTGACCGTCGAGCTCGCCAACCTGCGCTCCGCGTTCCGGTGGGCCGCCGACCACGACGATCTCGACACGGCAGTCGCGGTCGCTAACTACGCAGGGTTCCTGGGTATTTGGAACGAACAGTACGAACCGATGGGTTGGGCCGAGGAACTCATCAGTTCCGCGCGGGTAGTCGACCACCGACGTCTGCCTCAGCTCTACGTGACGGCGGCGATGTGCTATGCGATCGGACGGGTCGACGACTCCGTCGGCTATGCCGAAGCTGCCCGGATGGCCATCGAAAGCGGACGTTTCGACGACGTTCCCCACGAGTTCGAGGTTGCACTCAGCGCGACGTACGCCGCGGCAGGAGGGCCCGTCCAGTGGGTCGAGTGGTGCCGCAACGTCATCGCACGAGGGCCGGGCACTCATGTCCTCGCGCGGGCATTCCTGGTGATGGGACTGATGATCGCCGGCGCCACGGACGAGGCAGTGGCGACGTTGGAAGGCTTGAACACCGTTGCCGACGCCACCGACAATCCCGCCGTGCTCGGCTATGCGCTCCTCGCACGCGGCCTTGCCTATCGTGACGTCGACGGCGTCGCCGCGTACGACGCGTACCGCCGGGGCCTGACGATTGCTCAAGACAGCGGCAATCGCCTGATCGAGTCACACCTTGCGGGGACCCTGGCGCAGCTCGCCGCCGTACACGGCGAGCCGACGGACGCCTTCGACTACCTGACCCTGGCGATCCGCCACTTTAGCGACGCGGGTAGCTTCCTCCACCTGCGCATCCCATTGGCAATCCTTGCCTTCGTCTTCGACCGGCTCGGGCACCACGAACCCGCCGCCACGATAAGCGGTTTCGCGGCGACGTCCCTCACGCGGACTAGCGTGACCGAGCTCAACACCGCCATCAACCATCTACGCGAAGTCCTCGGTGACCCGGCTTACGAAGCACTCGCCGACATAGGCGCAAGCATGACCAACGCAGAGATGACGACCTACGCGTTCGAACAGATCGACCTCGCGCGTGCTCAACTCACGCCCGCGGGTGGTGCGGATTGAACACCGCCGCGCCGTCGGGCGTCGTCACCTTCTTGTTTACCGACATCGAAGGGTCGACGCGGCGGTGGGAGCCCGACGCGGAGGCCATGCGGGTAGCGCTCGAAACCCACAACGAAACCTTGCGCAGTGCAATCGAAGTCCACGCAGGCAGCGTCTTCAAGCACACCGCCGACGGGATGTGTGCCGTCTTCGCGTCACCACGAGCCGCGCTCGATGCGGCGACTGCCGCGCAGCGGGCGCTGGAGTTACCGGTGCGGATGGGAATCGCTACCGGCGAGGCTCCAGGGCGGTGACTAGTTCGGCCCCGTGCTCAATCGCGCCGCGAGAGTGATGGCGGCCGGCCACGGAGGTCAGATCCTGGTCGACGGAGCGAATGCCGGTCTGCTCACCGGTGTCGACCTGATTTCGTTGGGACCGAGGCGATTACGTGATATCGCCAGACCGGTCGACATCTTCCAGGTAGATGCCCGAGGCCTGCGCACCGAGTTCCCACCATTGAAGACGGTGGATCCGGCGCGAGGGAATCTCCGTCCACGAAACACCACCTTCATCGGACGGGAAGCCGAACTCATCGAGTTGGCAGAAGCGCTCAAGGCGCACAAGTTGGTCACGCTCACTGGAGTCGGCGGGGTCGGCAAGACACGGCTTGCACTCGAGGTCGGCGCCAGGCTGGCCGACGAATTCCGGGACGGCGTATTCGTGATCGAGCTTGCCGCGGTGGGATCGCGCGGGGTGTCTCGTCGTTCCCCGAGATGCACACCCTCATCAGCCACTTGCGTGAAGTGCTTGGCGGCGACGCCTACGAAGCACTCGCCCATGAGGGCAAAGCCATGACCTCAGCCGCCATGGCCACCTACGCCCTCGACCAGATCGACCGGGCGCGCGCTCAACTGTCACACGGGTGAGGCGGCACTAGTCGCTCTCCCAGGCCTCGATTTCAGCGGCCGGAAGCGCGTCATCGTAGTTCTCCGGCACGGCGTGGGGCGGAAGCTGACCAACACTTTGTTGCCGCGGGTGTACGGGCGCCAGCACCGCCACCGGAGTGCCGCGATTCGTGATCGTCACCGACATGCCTGTGCGCTCGACCTCTGCCAAGAGCGCGCTCAGCTTCGCCTTGGCCTCCGTACTCGTGACCGTCTTCATGTCGCCACGGTACCCATGAGGACTATTCAAACTAGTGGTATCGATCTTCAACCGGCCATCGGCGCCGCGGAAACCAGTCAACCTCGAGAGCCCGGCATCCAGTGGTACTGGTTCTTGTACCACTGGAGGAGGTGTGTTGGGTGGCGATTACCGCGAGCGAAGCCCGCAAGAACCTGTTTCCGCTGATTGAACAGGTGAACAACGATCGGGCACCGGTGGAGATCACCTCGAAGAACGGCCGCGCCGTCCTGATGTCCGCGGACGACTGGGAAGCCTGGCAGGAGACGGCATACCTCTTCCGCACGCCGGCGAACGCGCGGCGACTACTGGATGCCGCCGATGCCCTGGACAGGGGCCGCGGGGTCCGATCGGAACTTGACACCGCGGAGTGAACATCGTTTTCGCTCCACAGGCGTGGGACGACTACGTCCATTGGCAGACCGCGGACCGCACGGTGCTCAAACGAATCAACCGGCTCATCCCTGATACCTGCCGATCTCCGCACGAAGGGATCGGCAAGCCCGAGCCTTTGAAGTACGGGCTCGCCGGAACCTGGTCACGCCGGATCACCGAGGAACACCGTCTCGTCTACCGCGTCGTCGACGACGAACTGCAGATCTTGCAGGCTAGATACCACTACGAGTAGGACCACCGAGGCCGCGCAGACGCAAGACGCCCAATTCGTGAAATAGGCGACTTTGCGTCTGCTCGCGAAAGTACTACTCGGCCAGGCGATGCTTCAGCGCGTCGAATTCGTCCTTGATACCGGTCGGCAGCTTCTCGCCGACGAACTCGAACCACTCCTCGATCAGCGGGAGTTCGTCACGCCACTCTGCGGCGTTGACCGCGAGCGCCTCGTTGACGTCGGCCGGTTCGACGTCCAGGCCCGACAGATCCAGATCGTCCGCGCTGGGCACGATGCCGATGGGCGTCGAGGTGCCGCCGGCCTTCTGCTCGATGCGCTCGATGATCCACTTGAGCACGCGGCTGTTCTCGCCGAACCCTGGCCACAGGAAGCGGCCATCGTCGCCGCGGCGGAACCAGTTGACGAAGAACACCTTCGGCATCTTCGACTCGTCGGAGTTCTTGCCGATGTCGATCCAGTGCTGCATGTAGTCACCGACGTTGTAGCCCATGAACGGGAGCATCGCCATCGGATCGCGGCGCACCGTGCCGACCTTGCCCTCGGCGGCGGCGGTCTGCTCGGAACCCAAGGTGGCGCCGATGAACACGCCGTGCTGCCAGTCGCGGGCCTGCGTCACCAGCGGCACCGTCGTCTTGCGACGGCCACCGAACAGGATCGCCGAGATCGGCACGCCCTGCGGGTCGTCCCACTCCGGAGCCAGCGTCGGACACTGCGACATCGGGGTGCAGTAGCGCGAATTCGGGTGCGCGGCTTTACCTTCCGACTCGGGCGTCCAGTCGTTGCCCTTCCAGTCGATGAGGTGCTGCGGGTCGCCCTCCAAGCCTTCCCACCACACGTCGCCGTCGTCGGTCTTGGCGACGTTGGTGAAGACGGTGTTGCCCGCCGCGATGGTCTTCATGGCATTCGGGTTGGAATCCCAGTTGGTGCCCGGCGCGACGCCGAAGAAGCCGAACTCGGGGTTCACGGCGTAGAGCCGGCCGTCCTTACCGAACCGCATCCAGGCGATGTCGTCGCCGAGGGTCTCGGCGCGCCAGCCCTCGATGGTGGGCTGGAGCATCGCGAGGTTGGTCTTGCCGCACGCCGACGGGAACGCGGCGGCGACGTAATAGGCCTTGTTCTCCGGCGAGATCAGCTTGAGGATCAGCATGTGCTCGGCGAGCCAGCCCTCGTCGTGCGCCATGGCCGAGGCGATCCGCAGCGAGTAGCACTTCTTGCCCAGCAGCGCGTTGCCGCCGTAACCCGAGCCGTAGCTCCAGATCTCGCGGGTCTCCGGGAAGTGGGTGATGTACTTCGTGTCGTTGCACGGCCACGGCACGTCGGCCTGGCCGGGCTCCAACGGGGCGCCCAGTGAGTGCAGCGCCTTGACGAAGAAGCCGTCGTCGCCGATCTTCTCCAGCGCGGCCTTGCCCATCCGGGTCATGGTGCGCATGGAGACGACGACGTATTCGGAGTCGGTGAGCTCGACGCCGAGCTTGGGATCCTCGGCGCCCAGTGGGCCCATGCAGAACGGCACCACCCACAGGGTGCGACCGCGCATCGAACCGCGGTACAGGTCCTTCATCAGGGGCCGCATTTCCGCGGGGTCCATCCAGTTGTTGGTGGGACCGGCGTCGATCTCCCGCTCTGAACAGATATAGGTCCGCGACTCGACGCGGGCCACGTCCGAGGGATCGGAGAGCGCCAGGAACGAATTCGGCTGCTTCTCGTCGTCGAGCCGCTGGAAGGTGCCGCCGTCGACCAGTTGCTCGGTCAAGCGTGCGTACTCTTCGTCAGACCCGTCGGCGAACATCACGCGGTCCGGCTGTGTTAGCTCGGCGACCTCGCGAATCCAAGCAAGCAGCCCCGCATGCGTGGTCGGTGCGTTGTCCAAACCCGGAATGGTTGCTGCGGTCATGTGAAACTCCTGCTGGCGGTCGCGGTGATCCCTCGATGAAGGTTAACGTGGGTGAGATACCCGCGGTAAATCGGGAGTATGTCCGATAGCTCACAGGAACGATTCAGATACAACAAAAGTCGGGCGCCTTCTTCACGCATTTGCACGCCATGAATTCACCCGCGCTCACCGGCGTGTTTCGTCGTGGTCCGTGGTGGCTCCCCTCGATCGGCGCCAGCGACCGTCCCGTCGCGCGTCAACCTGCGGATTTCGTCGTCGATGACGCGGATGCGCTCCGCGGCGGCGACGGATTCGGCGACGTCGCGGGTTGCGAGTTCCGCGGTGAAGCCGCTTTCCGCCGCGAGCAGCGCGCCGGCGATGACGTCCTCGGCGTGCCAGCGGAGAGCCGCGACGGCCTCGTTGACCCACCTGTCGAGGGCCGCGCGGTGGTGGAGGAGCGCGCGCGTCATCACCAGCCACGCCGTCAACGCGCACCCCGCGAGCCCACCCGCCGCCACTGCCGCGATGGTCAGGCCCGGCGCGAGCCCGGCCAGCAAACGGCTGACGGTCATCGCGACGCCCAATCCGAAGCCCGCGCCCAGCGCCAGGGTCAAGCGGCTCTCGGTGCCCGCAGACGTCAGCGGTGGGCCGGGTAGCACCGGTGCGACGGCTGGTCCCGGCACGCCGGGGACGGCGAGGTCGAGCGTGGCAGCCAACTCACCCACTCCCGTGCCGATCCGCTCGTCGAGCTCGCCCAGCACCTCGTAGACCTCGCCGACCAGCGCCGCCTCGAACCGGTCCGTCCGACTACGAGGGGCCTCGGCCGCGGCGGCCCGGAACTCGCTGCGCAACCCCGTACAGCGCTGCCGAACGAACTGACCGAGCCGAACGCGCTCCCTGTGAAGCCCGCCGCGCAGTGTCATCGCGCGCTCGGTCCGCTCCGACCGGCGCTCGCGCAGGAGCGTGGTCCGGCACCGATGCAACTGGTCGATACGCTCCACCCGTGCCGCGTGCTCACGGGACTCATTCACGCGCAACTGATTTCGCTGGGCGTGTGCAGCATCTCGGAGGCCGTCGCACAATGCTGCGACGAGTTCGTCCACGTTCGGCTCGCCGACGTCGGGGGCTGCCGCGACGCCCACCCACGGGATCGATCGATACCGCGGCGAATGCGCGCAGAGGGCGGCGCGGTCTGCGGTGAGCACGGCGTGCCACCCACGGTGTGCGTCGATCTTGGCGACCACCCCGACCACCATGTCGACTTCAGCCGCCACCACATCGACGTAAGCCCAATCGGATTCGGTCATCGGCGCGACCGCCGACACCACGAAGACCACCATCGCGGGTCGGTCGCCCGCAGAAGCGTCGCCAGCCTCGACGATCGCCTGTTCGGGCATCCGCTCGCGCAGTGCCGCGGCCAGACTGGTGACCCCCGAGCGCCGGGGTCCTGCTACCAGCACGACTTGCCGCGATGCCGTCAACGGCCGGCCTCCGCCTGGTCCAGCAAACGCAATGAGCCCCTGACGATGTCGGCGGCGCACGCCCGGTGCAGGGCATTGACGGGCCCGCACGCATACCGGTTCCACTGCACGGCGCGCCGTGCATGAGCAGCGGGGTCGGCACCGCGATCGACGTGCATTCCCGCCGCCTCCACGACGTCGACGGCCGCCGTCATCATCGCCAGCGCCGTCGCGTCTGCGCCCAGGAACTGAAGCAGCCGATCGTCGCCGAAACGGGAGTGCAGACAACGCAATTCGGCCATTACCTGCTGGATGCGCCGAAACCTCACCGGAGCGGCGACGCGACGCAGTCGGGTGAGCACGTCGTCGACGTTGCTCAACTCGTGGAGGCGCCCGACGACGGCTGCCGGCCCGGCACCGTCGGTCAGCGCCAGCACGGCGTGGGCGATGCCGAACCGATCGAGCCCGTCGAGCAGACGCACCCGCAGCTCCCGACTGAGCGGGTGGTCAGCCCGGACGAATGCGTCGACGGATCCGAGTTCAGCAGGCACGGCGACCAGCGTGCGCAGAGCCCCCAACAATTCGTCGTCGAGGTCGGCGACCGTGGCCAGCAGACCGATCATCGCCACGACCGGCGTGCCCGTTGCCGCGCTGATCTCCGCCGCGCACTGCTTCGCCATCGCCAACGGGCCCCCGGGGGCCGATCCGATCACGTCGGCCTTCGTCAGCACGATCAGCGTGGGCTGCACCTGCGACGCCAGCGTCGCCTCGTCCTCGGGTTTGAGCGCTTCGGCGATCACCAGCACGCGGACGTCGGCCACGGTTTCCGGGGGCACCACGCAAACTCCCCGTGAGTGCAGCGCCGCCTCGACCGTGCGACGACCCACTCCGCGACGCCCCTCGACGGCAACCCGAAGCGGACGGCGCATCGTCGCGACCAGCGGTGCCAAGTGCGCTCCGGGCGCCGCTTCAGCGAATCGCGCCAATTCGGCGGTGAACGACCACGGACCGTCCCCCCGCTCATTCGGCACCACGCTCTGCACCCCCCGAGGACCCTTCCAAACCATCGTCGCACCGCTCCGGACCCCCGCAGAGCGGCGATTCTTCGTCCGCGAACAGCTACCAGCGAAAGGCAACTGTTGGGTATCGATCTGCAGGGCGATGCGGGGACAAGGGGCTCGATGAGCGACGATGGATGGATGCATGCGCAGCGCGAGGAGACACACGTGCCTGCGCGTCCCTACCCACGCGTCACCAGCTTTCGCTCCCGGCACTCCACCCTGTCCACCGCACAGCAACAGACGTGGGATCGGCTGTGGCCCGAGCTGGGCATGCAGGCCCGGGACGGCGACGGTGAACCTGCGGGTGAGTTGGACGCCAGCGCGTGGTTCGGCCGGTCCGCACCGCTGGTACTGGAAATCGGGTGTGGCGCCGGGGTGTCCACGGTGGCCATGGCCATCGCTGAGCCCCACGTCGACGTCATCGCCGTCGAGGTGTACCGCCGTGGCCTCGGCCAACTGCTCAGCGCCGTCGACCGCGCGGAACTCGCCAACGTCCGGCTGATCCGCGGCGACGGCGTCGACGTGCTGGAGCATCTGCTCGGCTCCAACACGCTCACCGGCGTGCGCGTGTACTTCCCCGACCCGTGGCCCAAGGCGCGCCATCACAAGCGCCGGTTGTTGCAGCCCTCCACAGTCGCGCTGATCGCCGATCGACTGCGGCCAGGAGGGATCCTGCATGCCGCAACCGATCATGCCGGGTACGCCGAACACATCGCCGAGGTCGGAGACGCCGAACCGCGGCTGCGTCGCGTCGCGCAGGACGACGACGTGCCGATCTCCGTGCACCGGCCCACGACCAACTTCGAGGCGAAGGCGCAGCGCGCGGGCAGCGCCGTGACCGAATTCTTGTGGACGAAGTCCACCGAACCACCAGCTGCAAGAGAGATTCGCTCATGAGCGTCACCGAGGAGATTGCGCACCTGCACGACGTCCCCGAGCACCCCGCGCCGACCACCAGCACTCCTCAACGCGTGCTGCTGGTGTGGGACGCGCCCAATCTCGACATGGGCCTCGGCTCGATCCTCGGCGGCCGACCCACCGCGGCACACCGCCCCCGCTTCGACGCGCTCGGCCGCTGGCTGCTGGCCCGTACCGCCGAACTGGCAGGGAGCCACACCGAAGTCGAACCGCAGGTCTCACTCGAGCCGGAGGCCACGGTCTTCACCAACATCGCGCCTGGGAGCGCCGACGTCGTGCGGCCCTGGGTCGAGGCGCTGCGCAACGTGGGATTCGCCGTCTTCGCCAAACCGAAGATCGACGACGACAGCGACGTCGACAGCGACATGCTCGAGCACATCGCGCTGCGCCGCTCCGAAGGGCTGGCCAGCGTCATCGTCGCCTCCGCCGACGGACAGGCCTTCCGCCTACCACTCGAGGACATCGCCCGGGAGGGCATCAAGGTCCAGGTTCTCGGATTTCGCGAACATGCAAGTTGGGCGCTAGCGTCGGATACCTTGGAGTTTGTCGACCTAGAGGACATCCCTGGTGTCTTCCGGGAGCCGCTACCGCGAATCGGCCTTGATTCGCTTCCCGAGCAGGGGGCCTGGCTGCAGCCGTTCCGGCCGCTGTCGGCACTACTGGCCTCGCGCCCATGACGGAATGAGCAAGGGCAACAACTGAAGCGAATGGACGCGGGCCAAGAGACTTGAGCAGATCGTGAGGAGATGAACGTGTTCGCCTGGTGGGGTCGAACGGTTTACCGATTCCGATACATAGTGATCGGTGTCATGGTCGCACTGTGCCTTGGTGGCGGCGTGTACGGCAGCAGCCTCGGCAACCACGTCACCCAGAGCGGCTTCTACGACGAAGGCAGCCAGTCGGTGCACGCGTCGCTCGTCGCCGACGAAGCGTACGGCCGCGACACATCCGGCCACATCATCGCCATCTACACCGCGCCCGACGGCAAGACCGTCGACGATCCGGCATTCAAGAAGAAGATCCTGGACAACCTGGCCCAGGTCGAGAAGGACCACCCCGACGAACTCCTTCGTTCGATCGGCTACTTCAAGAGCCCCGACGTGCTCAAGAACATGGCCGACGGCGACAAGCAGCATGCGTTCATGTCGATCCAGCTCAAGGGTGACAACGACGACGTCATCCTGAACAACTTCAAGAAGGTCAGGGACGACCTGCTGTCGGTCGGCGACGACGGGGTCAACGTGCAGCTCGCCGGCCTGCAGCCGCTGGCCAACGAACTCACTGGCACCATCGGGGACGACCAGAAGCGGGCCGAGGTGGCCGCCATCCCACTGGTCGCGGTCGTGCTGTTCTTCGTGTTCGGCGGAGTGATCGCCGCCAGCCTGCCCGCGATCATCGGCGGCCTGACCATCGCCGGCGCACTCGGAATCATGCGCCTGGTCGCCGAGTTCATGCCCGTGCACTTCTTCGCGCAGCCGGTGGTCACGCTCATGGGCCTCGGCATCGCCATCGACTACGGCCTGTTCATGGTCAGCCGGTTCCGGGAGGAGATCGCGGAGGGCTACGACACCGAGGCGGCCGTCCGCCGCACGGTGATGACGTCGGGTCGCACGATCATGTTCTCCGCGGTGATCCTGGTGGCGTCGTCAGTGCCGCTGCTGTTGTTCCCGCAGGGCTTCCTCAAGTCGATCACGTACGCGATCATCGCGTCGGTCATGCTGGCGGCGATCCTCTCGATCAGTGTGCTGGCCGCCGCTCTGGCGATCCTCGGCCCGAACGTCGACGCACTCGGCGTACGCACGCTGATGAAGTTCGCCCAACCCGATCCGATCACCTCCGACCCCGCGAACCCACGCACCGATCCCCTCGCGATCGCGTCGATCCCGCTCGGCGTGCTCCTTCCGCCCGTGGGCATCGCGCTCGGCCACATGGCTCGATCCCGCATCAAGACGTCGGGCGAACAGGGCGCCCCCCTGGCGCTTATCGGCTTGGTCCTCGGCTACGTCACCCTGATGGGCGGGCTCGCGTACGGCGTCTTCGCCCTGCGCGACGGAGGGATCGTCGACAGCGCGCTGTTCTACATCCTGTTGGGCATCGTCATCTTCGTGTCGGTCGTCATCGCCGGGCTCGCCCTCGCGCGGGCCGTGCCGGTCGCCCGCGCCCCGATCGTGTGGTGGCTGAACTGGCTTGCCGAGAAGACGCAGAAGACCAAGACCCGGGCCGAGGTCGAGAAGGGCTTCTGGGGCAAGCTCGTCAACGTCGTGATGAAGCGGCCGGTGGCGTTCGCGGCGCCCATCGCGATCGGCATGGTCATCCTGATCATTCCGCTGGGCCAGCTCGCACTCGGCGGCATCAGCGAGAAGTATCTGCCGCCGGACAACTCGGTCCGCCAGGCGCAGGAGGAGTTCGACAAGACCTTCCCCGGTTTCCGCACCGAACCCCTGACGTTGGTGATCGAGAGCGACAACGGCCAACCCGTCACCGACCAGCAGGTCGCCGAGATCCGCAACAAGGCGATGGCGATTCCCGGGTTCATCGAGACCAACAACGACCCGGCCAGCATGTGGAAAGAACGCTCGTATCTCGATGGAGCGTCCAAGGATTCGTCGGTCCGAGTCATCCAGAACGGGCTGGTGAATCGCAACGACGCGGCCGACAAGATCGAGGAGCTGCGCGCGATCCCACCGCCGCGGGGCCTCACGCTGTCGGTCGGCGGCACGCCCGCGCTCGAGCAGGACAGCATCCACAGCCTCTTCGACAAGCTGCCGCTGATGGTCGTGCTGCTCATCATCACGACGACGATCCTGATGTTCCTGGCGTTCGGGTCGCTGGTGTTGCCGATCAAGGCCGCGCTGATGAGTGCACTCACGCTCGGCTCCACGATGGGCATCCTCACGTGGATGTTCGTCGACGGGCACGGCTCCGGACTGATGAACTACACGCCGCAACCCCTGATGGCGCCGATGATCGGCCTCATCATCGCGGTGATCTGGGGCCTGTCGACCGACTACGAGGTGTTCCTCGTCTCCCGCATGGTGGAAGCCAGAGAACGTGGCATGTCCACCGCGGAGGCCATCCGGATCGGTACCGCCACCACGGGCCGGCTGATCACGGGCGCCGCGCTGATCCTCGCGGTGGTCGCCGGTGCGTTCGTGTTCTCGGACCTGGTGATGATGAAGTACCTGGCCTTCGGTTTGCTGCTCGCACTGCTGCTCGACGCCACCATCATCCGGATGTTCCTGGTGCCCGCCGTCATGAAACTCCTCGGTGACGACTGCTGGTGGGCGCCCCGCTGGCTGAAGCGCCTTCAGGAACGGCTCGGGCTCGGCGAGACGGAGCTGCCCGACGAACGCAAGCGCCCCACGGTCCGGGAGCCGGAAGGGGCCCTGGTCGGCGCGGGGGCCCCCGTCGGAGCAGCGACCTGGCCACGGCCACCGCACGATCCGGGACATCCCGGAGGCGGCCCACGGGCCATCGGCCCCGGTCGTCAGGTACCGCCTCCGCCGCGGGCCAATCCGCCGTCAGCGGCGAACACCACGCGCATTCCGACCCCGACCACCGCAGCGCCTGCCGGGGAGCCCCCGACCACGCGGTTCTCGGCACCGAACGCTCCCGGCGGGCTGGCGGCACCACCCGCTGGCGGGGCAGAGCGAAGCGAACGGGGAGTTACTCCGGCTGCGCCCCGCGGCGCAGGCGTGCGCCCGCCCGCTGCTCCCGCGCGGGGCTCCAGCGAGACCGGTAGCCGGGAGATCGAATCGTGGCTGGGCGACCTGCGCAGCGGTTCCCCACGCCCTTCGACACCACCCTCGACACCACCGTCGAACGAGCCGCCGACCCGGGCGATGCCCGAGCAACGGCCGCCGGCTCCGAAGCCGACACCGACTGGAAACGAGCCGACGACCGCGATCCCGGTGCAGCGCCCCGACCCGGAAACCACCGAGAAGATCGACACGCGCGACGACGAGCGCAAGCGGCGGGGCGGAGGCGTCAGTGCTGCGGATCTGCTGCGCCGGGAGGGCCGGCTTTAGGCCCGCTCACGCGAGGAGCGGATGAGTCACCGGGCGAGAGGTCGTCGAGTTCGGCCTTGATCGCAGGGCCCACTTCGGCCTCCAACGCATGTTCCTCAGCCGCGGGGTCGGCGGCGAGGAGCACCCGCGCCGCGCTGTTGACGAACGCCAGGATCGGCACCGCCAGCAGCGCTCCGATGATTCCGGCGAGCACGCCACCCGCCGCAATCGCCAAAACGACCGCCAGGGGATGCACCGCCACCGCACGGCCCATCACCAGCGGCTGCAGAATGTGCGACTCGAGTTGCTGCACTGCGATGATCAGCCCCAGCGTGATCAGCGCGAACACCCATCCCTTGGCGATCAGGGCCACGATCACCGCCAGCGCGCCGGCGATCACCGCGCCGATGAGCGGTACGAAGGCGCCGAGGAAGACCAGTGAGGCCAGCGGTAGCGCGAGTGGGATGCCCATGATCGCCAGGCCGGTGCCGATGCCGACGGCGTCGACGAGCGCAACGAGGAACGTCGCCCGGACGTAGCCGATGAGCGAGTGGAAGCCCGCGCGCCCCGCATCGCGGACGCGTTCCCGCACGGCGACCGGAAAGACCTGCGTGGTGAACGCGTAGATGTTGCGCCCTCCCTGCAACAGGAAGATCAACGTGAAGAACACGAGCAACGCACCGGTGACGATCTCGGTGATGGTGCCTGCCGTCGCGAACACCCCGCTGGTGAGCTTGGCCTGATTGCTCTGCAGGGCGTCGATCGCGCCCTTGGTGAACTTGTCGACCTGCTCGTTACTGAAGTGCGAGAACACCCCGGTGGTCAGCCACTGCCTGGCGGAGTTGATGCTTCGGGTCACCTGCTCGACCAAAGCCGGTGCGCCCTCGATGAATTGGCTGACGACGAACGTCAAGATGCCGCCCACCACGATGAAACCGGTGAGGATCACGATCGCCACGGCGACCCCACGCGGCAGCCCACGCCGATCGAGCCAGTCGACCACCGGGACCAGCATCGCCGTCACCATCGTCGCCAGCGCGAACGGCACGACGATGAACGCGAGGTGTGTGACCACCCACAGAAGCGCGATGAGCGCCGCGAAGATCACCAGCAGCCGCCACGACCAGGCTGCCGCCTTCCGCACTAGCGGTTGCACCGACGCGTCGGCAACTGAATCAACGGATGAGCCCCATGGCATGTCGGTACTTTAACGGCCGCGGCGCGCCACCCGAGGCACACACACTTTGCGACGTCACCTACGCCGTTACCCTGTAGGTCGTGCCTCACGACGCCCCGGAGGGCAGCAGCGAAGCCACCCGGGAGATGTCACCGGCCAGTGGAGCTCGCCAAGAGATCCGCACGCGCGGCAAATACTGGTGGCTGCGATGGGTGATCATCGGGGTGGCCGTCACGGTGCTGGCCGTCGAAGTGGCGTTGGTGTGGGACCAGCTGTCGAAGGCCTGGAAGAGCCTGCTGTCGGCCAACTGGTGGTGGGTGCTCGCGGCGGCGGTCGCGGCGCTCTCGTCGATGCACAGCTTCGCCCAGATTCAGCGGACCCTGCTCAAGTCCGCGGGCGTGCACGTCAAGCAATGGCGCTCGGAGGCCGCCTTCTACGCAGGCAACGCGTTGTCGACGACGATGCCGGGCGGGCCGGTGCTGTCCGCGACGTTCGTCTATCGGCAGCAACGGATTTGGGGCGCCTCCCCGGTGGTGGCGTCCTGGCAGCTGGTCATGTCCGGAGTACTGCAAGTCGTCGGCCTGGCCCTGCTTGGCCTGGCCGGCGCCTTCATGCTTGGCGCCAGCAGGAACCCGCTGTCGCTCATCTTCACCCTCGGCGGCTTCGTCGCGCTGCTCGTGCTCGCGCAGACCGTCGCCAAGAACCCGCAACAGATCGACGGCATCGGGGTGCGCGTCCTGTCGTGGGTCAACTCCGTGCGGGGCAAGCCTGCGGACACCGGGCTGGAGAAGTGGCGGGAGATGCTTGAGCAGCTGGAGTCGGTCAGCCTGAGCCGACGCGCACTCACGACCGCGTTCAGCTGGTCGTTGTTCAACTGGATCGCGGACGTCGCCTGCCTCGCATTCGCCGCGTACGCGGCGGGTGGCCGCCCGTCGCTCGCCGCGTTGACGGTCGCCTACGCCGCCGCCCGAGCGGTCGGGTCGATCCCGCTGATGCCCGGCGGCCTGCTGGTGGTGGAGGCGGTGCTGGTGCCCGGCTTGGTCTCCAGCGGCATGACGTTGGCGTCGGCGATCTCCACGATGCTCATCTACCGGATGGTGAGCTGGATCTTCATCTCAGCTATCGGGTGGGTGGTGTTCTTCTTCGTGTTCCGAACGGAGAAGGACATCGATCCCGACGCCACGATCGATGACGGGCCCGACACCGTCGTCGTCTCGGCGGCACCGGCGTCATCGCAGTTCAGTCCCGATCCCGAGGCGCCGCACGAACCCGACGGCCCTGACACCACGCAGTTCAGTCCGGACCCCGAAGCCAGGCATGAGCCCGAGCCTTAGGAGCCACATGAAATCCGTTGTCCGAAAAGCGATTACGGTCCTCGCCATCTCCGTCTTGAGCGCCGCCTGCGGTAACTCCACCACCGGGTCGACACAATCGTCGTCCCCCACGACGACCTCGTCCTCCCCGCCGACGTCTGCGGCTCCGGCGGCCCAGGCGGCAGCGGCCACCCCGGTTCTCGCGAACGTCGTCGCCGCACCGGTGCCCGTGTCGGCGACGGACGGAAAGATCCATCTGGCATACGAATTGGAGCTCGTCAACGCCATGGGCTTCGACGTGACGTTGACGTCGTTGGCGGTGAAGTCAGGGGACGAGACGTTGTTGACGCTCGCGGGTGACAAGTTGGCATACTGGACGCGCGCGCTGGGTGGCGGCCAGACGCCGACGACGAACTTCGGCCCCGGGCAAGGTGGAATCGTGTGGCTCGACGTCGTCGTCGACGGCGCACGCGTGCCGAAGAAGCTGTCGCACATGCTCGACGTGACACTGTCGAAGCCCATGCCACCGCTGCTGCCCGCGACCATGACGGAGGACGTCGCCTCCGTGGAGGTGTCGGACCACGAGCCCGCCGTCATCTCACCACCGCTCGACGGGCCGAACTGGTTGGACGGCAACGGCTGTTGCGACATGACCGCCCACCGAATGGCGATGAACCCGCTCAACGGGCAGTTGTGGGCGGCCGAACGGTTCGCGATCGACTACGTGCAACTCGGCGCCAACGGCACGATCTATCAGGGAGACCGGTCCAAGCCGGAGAGCTACCCCTACTTCGGCGCAGACATCCACGCGGTCGCCGATGGACCCGTCGTCTCCGTGGTGGACGGTCTTCCCGAACAGATCGCGGGCCAGACTCCAACCGGGCTGCCGCTGGAACAATACGGCGGCAACCACATCGTGCAGGACATCGGCGACGGTAACTACGCCTTCTACGCGCACCTCAAGACGGGCAGCGTTGAGGTCAAGCCGGGCGATCAGCTCACCACCGGCCAAGTGATCGCCAATCTCGGCAACACCGGCAACACCGATGCGCCGCATCTGCATTTCCACGTGATGAGCACGCCGGATCCATTGCGGTCCAACGGCTTGCCGTTCGTATTCGAGTCCTACAAGTTGGACGGAGTGGTGGCGTCGATGGATGAACTCGACCCGATTCTGTTCGGGCAACCCGCGCAACTGAAGCCTGACTTCACGCCGCGGGACGAGACCGGGACCAGCCCGCTGGTGCTCGACGTCATGAGCTATGCCACCGGTTAGCGGCACACGCGTGCGACCGGTCGCGCTCGCATTCGTCGCCGACGTGTCGTGCGTCCTCGTGTTCTGTGCGGTCGGTCGGCGCAGCCATGCCGAGGGGCTGACTCTCTTCGGCGTCGCCGAGACTGCGTGGCCGTTCTTGGCGGGCGCCGCCGCCGGGTGGTTGGCGGCGCGGGCATGGCGGCGCCCGGCCGCCGTGTCACCGACCGGACTCGTCGTGTGGGCGGGCACCGTCGTCGTCGGAATGCTGTTGCGCAAGGCGACGTCTCAGGGTGTCGCGTTCAGCTTCGTGGTGGTTGCCTCGGTGGTAACCGCCATCCTGTTACTCGGCTGGCGCGCCATCGCAGCAATCCCGAATCGCCGGTGACAGCCGATTCCGCATCCGAATCAGGTTCTGGATCAAGCGAAGTCGTAACCGTCAAAGCCGCCCGCAATCCGCCGAGCGGACTGTCGGACAACTCGATGCTGCCACCGTGCAATGCCGCCTGTTGCGCGACCAGCGCCAACCCCAGCCCCGAACCACCCGGCGCGGCCGTACTACCGCGCGCGAATCTGCCCATCACCGCTGCGTGTTCGTCGGCGGGCAGCCCGCGGCCGTTGTCGTCGACGACGATCGTCAGGACGTCGGCGCCTCGCCGTGCCGACTCGGGATCCAGCGGGCCAGGTGCCCGGTGGGCGGCTAGCACGATCCGGCTGGCCCCACCGTGGGTGATCGCGTTGCGGACCAGGTTGTCGACGGCCAGCCGCAATCCTCCGGGCCAGCCCTCGACGGTGCCGATGTGCTCATCGGCTTCCACGACGAGTTCCGCGGTACACGTGCGCATGTTCTCGCGTGCCACCCGGTCGAGCATGTCGGTCACGTCGATCCGCTCGCGGTCCTCGGCCTGGGCCAGTTGTCCAGACGCGAGCTGACCGAGGGCGGTGATGATCGCCTCCACGCGTCGCTGCGCACGAGCCAGGTCGCCCACCACCTCCTCGCGTTCCTCGGCGGGCAGGTCGTGGATGCGCAGGGTGTCGATGTCGGCGCGCATCGCCGTGAGCGGCGTTCGCAGTTCGTGCGCTGCGTTGGCCGCGAAGTCCTGGGCGGCCTGCAGTGAATTGGTGGTGGCCTGCTGCGCCGCGGCCAACCGACTCAGCATCCCTACCATCGCGTCGGACAACTCCTCGGCCTCCCGCGCGCCCTTCACCGCGGTCATCTCCGAGCTGCCCTTGCCGAGCCGCATGGTCTGTTCGGTGAGCCGCCGCAACGGACGGATGGCGGGCCCCGCCAACACCCAGCCGAAGCCCGCGGCGATCAACACCGTGACCACGCCGACAACGGTGTACAACGGGATGCGGGCGCGGTTGAGCAGGGCGCCCTCGGCCCGGATGCCCACCGAGATGAGCAGCCCACCGTCGACCTCCATCGGTATCGTGCGCACCCGGTAGTCCACGCCGTTCACCTGGACGGTATGGGTCCCCGGCTCCAACCGGGGCAGCTCGAAAGCCGCGCTGGAATACCACCTGTCCGGTGGTCCGGGTCCGCCCCGTCGTCAGCACGGCGCGGGCCGGGTCGACGGACCGGTCTGGGTCGATGCTGGCCTCGACGATCGAATCGAGCCGCCGATCCAGTTGTGCCGCATCATTGTTCAGCAGCACGAGCGACGTCAGGACGGTGAACACGGCCACCACGGCCGACGCCGCGACCGCCGATGCGATGGCGACGCGGGTGCGAAGGGAGGCCGACCGGCCGAACCGAGGAAAGCGCACCAGGGCCGCGGCTAAGGTTCGTCGCGCAGGACGTAACCGATCCCGCGCACGGTGTGGATCACCCGGGCGTGCCCGTCCCGTTCCAGCTTGCGTCGCAGATAACTGATGAACACGTCGGCGACGTTGGTGTCGACGTCGAAGTCGTAGCCCCACACCAACTCGAGTAGCCGCTGCCTGGACAACACCACGCCGGCGTTCTCGGCCAGCACCGCCAGCAGGTCGAATTCCCGCTTCGTGAGCTCGGCCCGCTCGCCGTCGACGAAAACCAGTCGCCGCGCGGTGTCGATGGTCAGCGGTCCGACGGTCATGGTGTCCGACGGCTGATCCGAATGACTCGACCGGCGCAGCAGGGCATGCAACCGGGCGACCAGCTCGCCGAGATCGAAGGGCTTCGTCAGGTAGTCATCGGCGCCGGCCTCGAGTCCGGCGATGCGGTCGTTGACGGTGTCGCGGGCGGACAGTACACAGATCGGAATGTCGTTGCCCAATGCACGCAGGGCCGTGACGACCGCCACGCCGTCGAGTTCCGGCATCTGAACGTCCAGAACCAACGCATCGTGGGACTCATTCGACAGAAGCCTCAGCGCTTCCTTGCCGTTCGCCGCGACGCGCACGTCAAAACCCGAGTGTCGCAACCCACGGGCAACCGAAGTCCTGACGTCCGGGTCGTCGTCGACCATCAGCACCATTCGGCCGCCACCGTCATGTGGCGGTGCCATCATCCGGGTTGCTTCGCTCTCCCCCGCGAGCGGGAGGTGCCCCGACCCCTCCGATGGTTCACCCACCCGCACGGAGGTTATGGAAGGGCGGGTGCAGGTGCCGAACCGCAGCGCGCCTTCAGATCGACCAACGGCTGGCGGATGCCCGTCAGCTCATCCTTCACGACCGGATTTGCGGCGAGGTAGTCGGCGACCTCGGAGCGGACCTCGTCACGCGGCTTGCCCTCGAGGCTGGTGAAGAACCAGTTCACGTCCGGGTGGGTGAACAGGTACACCGACGTCCCGGCGGAGACGCCCGATGCCACCTGGGCAAGGTCGCCGGCGGTGCAATTCGGGGGGTTGTTGGCCGGGTCGTCGGCCATCGCCGACGGGATCGCACCGAACAGCGTGGCACCGGCGATCGCACCGGCGCCCAGTGCGCCAGCTACTACACGCCGTCCAGCACGGGCCGAGAGCAACATGGTCAAGCTCCTTCACGAATTCTGCAGAGGCCGTAACCGAACGCGGCTACCGACTACGAAGAGCTAAGCAGAATCCGAGTCCACTTTCTTGCCTTGCGCTCAACGGATCCCAAGAATGCTTGAAATTGCTGGTCGTGGGCTTGGCATGCGCTGTTGGTGGGGTTCGTCCACGTGACGCACGGCTACCCCGCCGCCGTGGGCGACGGCCCTGGCAGCGGCCCCGCACCCCGCGTGCGCGCACCGGACGGACGGGGCTGAGCGGGCAAGACGGCACCTGGCACGGCTGCGGTCTGCGCCGTCTGCACCGCCCCTGGCAAACCGCCGGGAAGTGCGCCGGGCAGTGAAGGGGCTGGGACTTCGCCTCCTGCATCAGCCCGAGCACCTGCGGCAGGGTCAGCGGGTCCTGGCCACCTCGCTGGCAGCGCACGGATCGGATGCGGCGGTCGCCGAAGGCGCGTTCGGCTCCGTCATCGCGAACACGGCGACGACCGTCGCGACGGATACAGCGAACGTGACGGCGACGCCGCGTCGCGCGCACCTGGCAGTCGTGCTCATGGCGAATGGCGAATTCCTTACTGGCGTACGAAGGACTTGCCACCTCGCACAAACTCCTGATCGCGTCAATTGAAATCCCCGACCCGACCTGGCCGTCGGTCATGTTGCCATCCGCGAGGCCAACGCGGCCAACCCGCTCAGCAAATACGCAGGTCGCGCCGCTACGGACGGTTGGCCCACCGGGGACGACTACGCGTCCGTTTGCGGCCCCCGCGGCCGCCGGTACCCATCCGGCCGGCTCCCGAGAGCGGGTGACCTTACCGCATGCTGCGGTACGCTCTCGCTACGAAACGCCGGGCCGTAGGCACCAGATAGACAGAGGTTCGCCATCCAGCAGTTCATGATGCGCTTGAGCAGCAGCTTGCGCAGATATCGCTGGGCCGTCTTCACGGCGTGGCTGCTGCTCTTGGTGCCCTCCATCTACCTCGCCATGAATCACGCGGGCAATCTGACCGGCGGCGGTTTCGAGGTGGCTGGTTCGCAATCCTTGCGCGTCCAGTACCAAACCGAGGACCACTTCCCCGATCAGGGCGCGTCGCCGCTGGCACTCGTCGCAGCCCCCCGGGCGGACGCGTCGTTCGACGACATGAACGCCGCAGTCGCCCAACTCGAGCGCGTCGCCACCGAGGTGCCCGGCGTGAAGGTGGTGCCCAACGCTCAGCAGCCGCCGCCCCAGCCGGACCGGCCCTACGTCCTGATGCTTCAAACCGACTTCAACAACAGCGGCGTCGTCGACCTCGCCAAACAGTTGCGCACGAAGGTCGGCATCGACGGCGACCAAGCCGGTCAGATCGAGAACGGCACCGTCAAGCTCTACGTCATTGGACAGGGCGCGCTGGGCGCCGCGGCCGGTCAGGCCACCAAGCACGACATCGCCGAGGCCGAGAAGTGGAACCTCCCCATCGTGCTGATCGTGCTGCTGGCGGTCTTCGGGTCGCTCGCAGCCGCGGCAATGCCGCTGGTGCTGGGCATCTGCACGGTGGTCGTCACCATGGGCGTGGTCTATCTGTTGGCGATGTACACCTCGATGTCGGTGTTCGTCACGTCGACGGTGTCGATGTTCGGCATCGCGCTCGCGGTCGACTACTCGCTCTTCATCTTGATGCGCTTCCGGGAAGAACTGCGGTCCGGGCGCGACCCCGCGCAGGCTGCCGATGCCGCGATGGCGACCTCTGGGCTTGCGGTCCTGCTCTCGGGCCTGACGGTCATCGCGTCGATGACGGGCATCTATCTGATCGACACCCCGGTGCTGTCGTCGATGGCCACCGGCGCCATCCTGGCCGTCGCCCTCGCCGTACTGACGTCGACCACGTTGACCCCGGCGGTGCTCGCAACGTTCGGCAAGGCGGCGGCCAAGCGCTCGTCGTGGCTGCACGTCTCGCGGCGACCGGAGACCACTCAGTCCCGGTTCTGGACCCGCTGGGTCGGCTGGGTGATGCGACGACCGTGGCTGTCGGCGATCGCCGCGACCGCGCTGCTGCTGACGCTGGCCGCGCCGGCGTTCGAGATGACCATGGGCAACAGTCTGCTGCGGCAGTTCGAACCGACGCACGAGATCCGCGGTGGCGCCAACGCCGCGGCCGAAGCGTTGGGGCCCGGGGCGCTGGGCCCGCTGCGGGTACTCGTGACGTTCTCCGACCACAACGCCAACGGGCCCGAGAACACTGCGACGCTCGACGCGGTGCAGCAGAAGATGAGCCAAGGTCCGAACGTCGTCAACGTGTCGCCCCCCGTCTTCGGCAACGACAATCGGAGCGCGCTGCTGTCATCGGTGCTGTCAGTCGATCCCGAGGACGCGGGCGCGCGTAAAGCGGTCGACTGGATGCGCGCGAACCTGCCCAGCGCGGCGGGGCCACGCGCTGACGTCGACGTCGGTGGGCCGACCGCCCTGATCAAGGACTTCGACGATCGGGTGTCGGCCACCCAGCCGTTGGTGTTCGTCTTCGTGGCGCTCATCGCCTTCGTGATGTTGTTGATCTCGATCCGCTCGGTGTTCCTGGCGCTCAAGGGCGTACTGATGACGGTGCTGTCGGTGGCCGCCGCCTACGGAAGCCTCGTCGTGGTCTTCGAGTGGGGCTGGTTCGAGGCCCTGGGCTTCAAGCAACTCGAATCGATCGACAGCACGATCCCGCCGCTGGTGCTGGCGATGACGTTCGGCCTGTCCATGGACTACGAGATCTTCCTGCTGACCCGCATCCGGGAACGATTCCTGCAGACCAACAACACCCGCGACGCCGTCGCGTACGGGGTGAGCACCAGCGCACGGACCATCACCAGCGCGGCGCTGATCATGATCGCGGTCTTCATCGGGTTCGCGTTCGCCGGCATGCCGTTGGTCGCACAGCTCGGCGTGGCCTGCGCCGTCGCGATCGCCGTCGACGCCACCGTGGTCCGGCTCGTCCTCGTCCCCGCGCTGATGGCGATGTTCGCCGAGTGGAACTGGTGGCTGCCGGGCTGGCTCGACCGCATCCTGCCGTCGGTCGACTTCGAGAAGCCGCTGCCGAAGGTGGACATCGGCGACCTGGTCATCATCCCCGAGGACATTTCCGCGCTGGGCCCGTCGGGCTCGGACATCCGTACGGTCGTGCGCTCCGCTGCGAAGTTGAAGACCCTCGCGCCGCAATCCATCACGGTGGCCGATCCGCTGGCGTTCAGCGGCTGCTCGTTGACGGGGTCGCCACTCGGCGGGCACGTCAAGGGCGGCGACGAGCCGCTCGTCAAGCTTCGGCCACTCGGCCGTGGCCACAAGGTGAACGCCGGCCCGCACAACGGGTCCAACGGCAAGCCGGGGCCGAACGGGACCAACGGCGCGCACGGCGCCAACGGATCGAACGGGTCAAACGGATCGAACGAGGCGAACGCGTCGAACCGCACCCGCAAGCTGCGCCAGCCGATCCACCCGGTCACCGTGTGGCGTGGGCGGCTCTCCGTAGCGCTCGACGCCTTGTCCACGGCCGCCGAAGCCGATCCGCCCGTCGTGCGGCGGCTTGGCCCGATGGAGACCACACACGTTCAGCTGCCGACCGGTGACCGGCTGCAAATCCCCACGGGTGCGGAGACGCTGCGGCTCAAGAGCTACCTGATCATGTGCCGGAACAGCACCCGCGACTACACCGAGTTTGCCGAACTGGTCGAGTCCATGGAAACTGAAACGGCGGCGTTGGTCCTGGCTGGAATGGACCGGTACTACTCTGGTCGGCACTCGAGGAGTCAATGGGTGGCCACGCAACTGGTACGGCGACTGGCCGACCCGCAACCATCGGATGAACACGAAGACTCGACATCGGGACCCGAATCGGACGTAGATTGGGCACGAGTCAGGCAACGCTGCCTATCGGTGGCAGTAGCAATGCTTGAGGAGGCAAGGTGACGTTGACGACGGATGCGCACAGCGGCGCTGCCAACCATCCGCGTGCCACCAAACAGTCGGCTGCCCGGCGTCCGCAGGTCGACCAGCGGCCGGTGGAGTTCTGGCCCACGTCATCGATCCGATCCGCGCTGGAGACCGACGATCTGACCACCTGGCAGCGCATCGTCACCGCGATCAAACGCGATCCCTACGGCCGAACGGCCCGCCAAGTCGAGGAAGTGCTCGAAACCGCACGCCCGTTCGGCGTTTCGAAGGCCATGGCCGAAGTGTTGACCCGTGCGCGAGTACACCTCGAGGAGAACGAGTGCGCGGCGGTGACCCGCCACGTGCGCCTGTTGCTCGAGCGTTCCGGACTCGCACACCAGGAGTTCGCATCGCGGATCGGCGTGCCCAGCGACCAGTTCGCGACCTACCTCAGCGGCGACGTCACTCCGTCGGCATCGCTGATGATCCGCATGCGGCGGCTGTCCGACCGCTTCGCCAAGATGCGCGCCGAGCGCACCGATTCGGACCCGTCCTGACGGCTTCGTCCTCGTGCCGGCCCGCTACGTCCTGATTCCTGGCGCCGGGGGCAGCGCCTGGTACTGGAGCCGCGTCGTCCCGCTCTTGAACTCCGCGGGCGTGGACGCCGTCGCGGTCGAGTTGCCCGCGGAAGATGACTCGGCCGATCTCTTCACGTACGCCGACACCGTCCGCGCGGCGGTAGCCGACGTGACCGAGCCCGTGGTCCTGGTCGCCCAATCCATGGGCGCGTTCACCGCACCGATCGTGGCCGGGCAGGTGCCCACCGCCCGCATCGTGCTCGTCAACCCGATGGTGCCCCGCGCGGGCGAGTCGGCGGGACAGTGGTGGGCGGCGACGGGACAGAAGCAGGCCATGCTCGACAACTTTCGTCGAATCGGACTGGGCGACAAGGAGTTCGATCCCATCGAGGACTTCTTCCACGACGTCCCTGCCGACGTCCGCGAGGAGGCGTTCCGCGAGCCCGAGCCACCCCAGTCCGATACCCCGTTCGTGCAGCCCTGGCCGCTGGACGCCTGGCCCGACGTTCCGACCTCGGTGCTGCAAGGCCGCGACGACAGGCTCTTCCCGCTCGACTTCCAGCGTCGCGTCGTGCGCGAGCGGCTCGGGCTCGACGTCCACGACATCGCAGGCGGGCACCTGAACTCGTTGAGCCAACCCGAGGAACTGACCCGACGGCTGCTCGCGTACTAGCGACTCGTGCACGTTCTCCCGCGCTGAAGCGCGGGTATCACCATGCAAATCGCGGTCAGCGTGAGTTGATCGGCGACAGGTCGTCGACGAGCCAACGCCCGCCGTCCTTGGTCAACGCGACCCGCAACGGGAGTGCCACCACCACCGGCTGCTTGCCCGGCGCATTCTGCGTACCGCGCATGATCACTGCGACGACTGCGTCCTTCGGGCCGATGGCCTCGACGCCGGCCGACACCGTGGCCGCCGACACCGTGAGGTTCTTGCTCGCCAAATCCTTTGACATGGAGTCGAACTCGCTGCGGTAGGCGTCCGCCCCGCGCTGCGACATCATCCCGATGACCCGGTCACGTTCCGCGTTCGGGCTCTGCGGGCTGAACGTGGCGGAGGCCTCGGCGGTGCTGCTGGCGATGCCCACGACGTCGTCGATGTCGCGGTGCAAGTTTCGCTGCGGCACGGTCCACTGCAGATAACCGACCACGACCGCCGTCACCAACGCGAGGGCGGCCACGCCCACGACGCCCAACCGCAGCCCCGGTCCGTCGTCGTCGGTGCCGACCGTGACGCCGTCCCGGCGAAACAGCGCCCCGTTGACGAACGCGCCCTCGACGATCAACAGGCACAGCATCGAGCACAGCGATATCCACCACGGCGGCCAGGCCAGCGCGACGCCGACGTACAGGAGCGCCGCGATCGCCGCGACGGGCGCGAGCACGTCGAAAGCCAGCACGCGCCAACGGTTTCTCATCGGATGGTCTCCAGACTGGACAGCAGCGGCCTGCCCTCGACGTCGGAGATCCCCAGCCGCAGCGTCCAGTGCACGGTCAGTGGCTGCGAACCGGCGTTCTGGCTCACCGAGGTGGCCACGACGATCACGGTGTCGGTGCGCGACGCGACGGTCGACAACTCCGGCTGCGGCTGGGGATCTCCGGCGTCGCCGGGCTTCGCGTGATGCAGCGACTCGATCGCGACCGATTCGACCTGACCCACCGTCTGCGATTCGAGCTTCTGCACGACCTGGCTGAACGGCTCGACGGCCGACTCGAAGTTCGCGTTGAGTTGCCCGACGGTCCCGTCGTGCAGCTTCTGCATGCTCGGCGTGACGGTGTCCTTGTTCATGTTGATCAGGACGCCCGTCCACTCCGCGGCGGCCTGCAGCACCGTCGTCTGGTAGGCACGTTCCGCGATGTCCGCGCGGTGACCCGTCCAGATCAGCGCCGCCAGCACGACGGCGACGAGCGACACCGCACCGAGCACCGCCGAACCGATCCCGAAGCCGGTGAACACCCCGTCCCCATCTCGACGGGCGTCGTCGGCGGGATCGTCGGACATGGCCGTGAGGCTACCCGGCGCCCAACGCCCGGTACGCGCACGTCTGGAAGGATGGTGGAGTGACGGTAGACGCCATGAGATCCGGAATCGACCTGACGTACGTCGACGCGGAAGCCCGCCCGCAAGACGATCTGTTCGGTCACGTCAACGGCCGGTGGTTGGCCGACCACGAGATGCCTGCCGATCGGGCGACCGACGGGGCGTTCCGGTTGCTCGCCGACCGCGCCGAGGAGCAGGTCCGCGACCTCATCACGGAGGCGGCGGTCGGCGGGCAGGAGCGCCGCGACCCGGGGATCGACAGCGCGGCCAGTGCCACCGACGAGCAGCGCATTGGTGACCTCTACGTCAGCTTCATGGACACCGACACCATCGCGCGGATCGGCGTCCGTCCGCTGCTCGACGAGCTGGCCGTTATCGACGCCGCCGCCGATCCCGACGCACTGGCGGCGGTGTTGGGTGCGCTGCAGCGCACCGGCGTGGGTGGCGGCACCGGGGTCTATGTCGACACCGACTCGAAGGACTCGACCCGGTATCTGCTCCACCTGTCCCAGTCCGGCCTCGGACTGCCCGACGAGTCGTACTACCGCGACCCGCAACACGCCGAGATCCTGGCCGCCTACCCCGAGCACATCGCGCGGATGTTCGCGCTCGTGTATGGCGAGTCGGCCGAACACGCCGAGACCGCTGCGCGCATCGTCGCGCTGGAGAGCAAGCTCGCCGCCGCCCACTGGGATGTCGTCAAGCGCCGCGACGCCGACCTGACCTACAACCTGCGCACATTCGCCGAGTTGCCCACCGAGGCACCCGGGTTCGCCTGGGCCGGCTGGGTCACCGCACTCGGCACCACTCCGGAGCGCGCCGCCGAGGTCGTCGTGCGCCAACCCGACGTGCTGACGGCATTCGCCGCTGAGTGGTCAGGTGGGTCCGGCTCGGACCTCGAAGACTGGAAGCGTTGGCTGCGTTGGCGATTGATCAGCGGACGCGCCTCGCTGCTGACCGACGACCTGGTCGAGGAGAACTTCGCGTTCTACGGCCGCACCCTGTCGGGCACCGAACAACTGCGCGACCGCTGGAAGCGCGGCGTCGGGGTCGTCGAGAGCCTCATGGGCGACGCGGTGGGCAAGCTCTACGTCGCGCGGCACTTCCCGCCCGACGCCAAGGCCCGGATGGACGACCTGGTGGCGAACCTGCGCGAGGCTTACCGCGTCAGCATCACCGACCTGGAGTGGATGACCCCCGAGACCCGCTCGCGCGCCCAGGAGAAGCTCGACAAGTTCACCCCGAAGATCGGCTATCCGGCCCGCTGGCGCGACTATTCGACGCTCGTCGTGCACCGCGACGACCTGTACGGCAACTACCGGCGCGGGTACGCCGTGGGCTACGACCGTGAGCTGGCCAAGTTGGGTGGCCCGGTCGACCGCGACGAATGGTTCATGACGCCGCAGACCGTCAACGCCTACTACAACCCCGGCATGAACGAGATCGTCTTTCCCGCGGCGATCCTGCAGCCGCCCTTCTTCGACGCCGAGGCCGACGACGCCGCCAACTACGGCGGAATCGGTGCGGTGATCGGCCACGAGATCGGGCACGGGTTCGACGACCAAGGCGCCAAGTACGACGGCGACGGGAACCTGGTCGACTGGTGGACCGACGCCGATCGGGCCGAATTCAGCACTCGGACAAAGGCGTTGATCGAACAGTACGACCACTTCGTGCCGCGTCAGCTGGTCGACCACCACGTCAATGGCGCGTTCACGGTCGGTGAGAACATCGGTGATCTCGGTGGGTTGTCGATCGCACTGCTGGCCTACGAGTTGTCCCTCGGCGGCCGCGAGGCGCCGGTGATCGACGGCCTGACCGGGGTGCAACGGGTGTTCTTCGGCTGGGCGCAGGTGTGGCGCACCAAGTCTCGCAATGCAGAGGCGATTCGTCGGCTGGCCATCGATCCGCACTCGCCGCCGGAGTTCCGGTGCAACGGCGTGATCCGCAACGTGGACGCGTACTACGAGGCGTTCGACGTGAGCGACAGCGACGAGCTGTACCTCGAACCCGCGGCACGGGTGCGCATCTGGAACTAGCCGACGGGCCCCCGCGCCGCGCGCACTGCCATCATGGACGGGTGAGCCAGGTGCGCGGGCGGGTGTGGCGGGGTGGAGCACCCCAGGACGACTTCGAGTTCGCGTCGATCTCCGACTACCTGTACGAGCGCGACACCCTGGTGTGGGCCGACATATACGACCCCGACCATGCCGCGTTGAAGGATCTCGCGACCGAGCTGGGCCTGAACGACTGGGCCGTCGAAGATGCGGTCGCCGACGCCGAACGAACCAAGGCGACCGTGTACAAGACGCACACCTTCTTCACGGTGTACGCCGTCGAACCCCGCGAACCCACCGGCGACAATGAGCCGAGCCTGTCGACACACCGCATCTCGGGCTTCGTCCTACCGCAGGGCCTCATCACGGTGCGGCTGTCGCCGCAGTTCGACATCGACGAGGTGTCCCGGCGCTTCGACGAGCTCGGCGGTCAGGAGCACGGGGTCGGGGCGCTGGTCCACGGCCTGCTCGACGTCGTGGTCGACGGCCACTTCGTCGCGGTCCAGTGCCTCGACGACGCCGTGGAGTCGATCGAGGACGATCTGTTCGCCGACAACAATCCCAAGTCCGGCTTGCAGCGCCGCACATTCCGGCTGCGCAAGGATCTGGTCGAGTTGCGCCGCGTCGTACTGCCCATGCGGGAAGTGGTCAGCGCGATCCAGCATCGCAGGCTGGATGCCAAGACCGCACCCGAACTGGATCCGCTGTACGCCGACCTGTACGACCACGTGCTGCGCGCGTCGGAGTGGACGGAATCGTTGCGCGACATGGTGAGCACGGTGTTCGAGACGAACCTGAGCCTGCAGGACGCGCGGCTGAACACGGTGATGAAGAAGCTCACCGGGTGGGCGGCGATCATTGCCGTGCCGACCGCCGTCACCGGGTTCTACGGACAGAACGTCGAGTACCCGGGCATCCAGACCGTCACGGGTTTCATCGTCAGCAGCGTCGTCATCGTGCTGCTGGTCACCGTGTTGTACGTCAGCTTCAAACGGCGAGACTGGCTGTAGCACGAGCGCGAGGGCTAGATCTGCCAGTCCTGCGCGCCGTCGGGTTGGTTGTAGATGCCCTTGGAGTTCTTCACGACGACGGGGTCACCGCTGCCGAATTGGTCGTAGAACCACTGCGCATTGGCTGGACTGAGGTTGATGCAGCCGTGGCTGACGTTGCGCTTACCCTGATCACCCACCGACCATGGCGCACTGTGGACGAAGCTGCCACTGTTGTCGATGCGGACGGCGTTCTGCACCTTGAGCTTATAGCCGTCGGGAGAGTTGACGGGCACGCCGTACGTCGACGAATCCATGACGATGTCGGCGAACCGCTCCAGCACGTAGTACGTGCCGTTCTTCGTCTCGTGCTTGCCGTCGGGCTTGCCCATCGACACCGGGAAGGTCTTCTCGACCTTGCCGTTGCGCACGATCGTCATCTGGTGCGCGGCGTCGTCGATGGTGGCCACCAATGAGTCACCGGTGCGGAAGCTCGACTTGGCGCCCGAGGCATCGATGTTGACCGTGGTGTGGGCCGGCCAGAAGTCGATCGGACGCCACCGCACCTGGCTGTCGTTCATCCAGTAGAACTTGCCCGGCACGGGCGGGATCGACGAGATGTGGATGGCCTGCTCGGCCATCGGGCGGTCGGCGATGGGCCGTTGAAAGTTGATGATGATCGGCTTGGCCACACCCACCATCGAACCGTTGAGTGGGTTGAAGGTCGGCGGCGCGAACACCGGTTCGCCGACGTACGGCGTCGGATTCTGGCCTGCGGGCGTGCCCTGCGGGGCCGGCATCGCCACGGGCTGCGGAGCGAAGGGGTCAAGCGGCGGCGGCGGTGGCGCCAGCGGGTCGACAGGCGGCGGCGGTGGCGCCAGCGGGTCGACAGGCGGCGGCGGCGCAGCCAGGGGGTCGACCGGCGGAGGCGGCGCAGCCAGGGGGTCGACAGGCGGAGGCGGCGCAGCCAGGGGGTCGAACGGCGCGGGCGGCGGCGGCGGGGCAGGCTGCTCCGCGGGAGGTGCGCCGACGGCACCCGGATCGGGATTGAGCTCCGGATCGGCCCAGGCAGTCGGGCCGCCGATGGCCAGTCCACCCACTAGTCCGGCCGCGAATATCGCGGTGGCCATTCTCCGCAAAATGCGCTGCGGCATGTGTCACCTCCAAATTCAAAACAGATTCCAGTGTTGCACAACGCGACGACCGCCTATTGCCAGCGACGCTCGCCTACGCCACCCGAGCACCCTGCCACTACCGGCCTGAACTGCGGTGTTGTTCGCACCGGAGCGACGAATTGTTACTTGCACCCCATCGACCGTCAGTGGTTGGTAACGGATTGGCACGTCGCCACGTTGCAACGCGGGTAAGAAATTCGTCGAGAAGGGAAATGCGATGGTCGCCGTACCAGAAGGCTATGAAGATCTGCTGGAGCGCCCGCTGTACGGGCACTTGGCCACCACGCGTCCGGACGGCACCGTTCAGGTCAATCCGATGTGGTTCGACTGGGACGGCGAGGTACTGCGGTTCACCCATACGACCAAGCGGCAGAAGTATCGCAATGTGACAGCACATCCACAGGTGGCAATGTCCATCGCGGACCCCGAGAATCCCTACAAGTACCTCGAAGTGCGCGGTGAAGTCGAACGGATTCAGCCCGACCCCGAGGGCGACTTCTACATGCACCTCAACGACCGCTACAGCGGACCGTTCACTGAGCCGCCGCCGGATCATCCGGATCGAGTCGTGCTCGTCGTACGCCCGACGGGTTACACCAAGCAGTAGACTTCAGGCCCGCGTCGCCGCGAGGGGCCACACACCGGTCAGGAGCGCACCAACCGAGCGATGGCGGCCGACGCCTCGGCGAGCTTCTTGTCGGCTTCCTCGCCACCCTCGGCGACGGCATGAGTGACGCAATGCCCTAGGTGTTCCTCCAGTAGCCCGAGCGCAACCGACTGCAGCGCGCTGCTGACCGCGCTGATCTGGGTGAGCACGTCGATGCAGTACTTGTCCTCTTCGATCATCTTCGCGACACCGCGCACCTGGCCCTCGATGCGGCGCAAGCGTTTCGCGTAGTTCTCCTTGTTGGGTGAATACCCATGCGCGGCAGTGCCTTCCGGCGAATGATCCGTCATCTCAGGCTCCCAAAATCTGCTTCATCTGGGTGATCTCGGCTTTCTGGGCAGTCACGATCTGCTGCGCCAGGCTCTTCGCGTCGACGTTGACACCCCCGGCGAGTTCGGTGTCGGCCATCGCGATGGCTCCTTCGTGGTGACCGATCATCGACTGCAGCCACAGTGTGTCGAACTCGGCGCCGTTGGTCGACGCCAACTTCGTCATCGTGCCGTCGTCCACCATCCCCGGCATCTGCATGGTGCCCATGTCGTGGCCCTGGTGGCCCGTTCCGCTCCCCGGGTCGCTGCGCTCCTGCCCGCCGGCACCGGCGGGTGCCTCCCCGCCCGTCCACTGGACCAGGAAGACCTTCATGGTCTCGATCTCGGGGCCCTGGGCCGCGGAGATGTCGGCAGCCAGCTTGACGACCTCGGGGTTGGTCGAGCGGTCGGGCACCAGCGCGGACATCGCCACCGCCTGCTCGTGGTGCGGGATCATGTCGGTGGCGAACGAGACGTCGGCGTCGTTGAAGTCGGCGGGCTTGGCGACCCCCGTCGAGGTGCCCGCCGTCGAACCCTGCGCGCCTTGCTCGTGGTTGCCGTGACCGTCCGAGGCGGGACTGCTGCAGGCGGACACGAACAGGACGGCGGCGAGCGCGGCGAGCACCGCGACGATGCGGGCTGTGAAGGACTTCATGCCACCACCGTACCCGATACCCCATAGGGGTATATAAATGATTTTGGTGGGCTAACTGGTCGAGCGCATAATCGACGAATGCCCTCAGCCCCAGACATCAAGCCGCGCAGCCGCGACGTCACCGACGGCCTCGAGAAGACCGCCGCCCGCGGGATGCTCCGGGCCGTAGGCATGGGCGACGACGACTGGGTCAAGTCGCAGATCGGCGTGGCGTCGTCGTGGAACGAGATCACCCCGTGCAACCTGTCGCTGGACCGGCTGGCCAAGGCCGTCAAGGAAGGCGTGCACGCCGCAGGCGGCTTCCCCATGGAGTTCGGCACCATCTCGGTGTCGGACGGCATCTCGATGGGCCACGAGGGCATGCACTTCTCGCTGGTGTCCCGCGAGGTCATCGCCGACAGCGTCGAGACGGTCATGATGGCCGAGCGCCTCGACGGCTCCGTGCTGCTGGCCGGCTGCGACAAGTCGCTGCCGGGCATGCTGATGGCCGCCGCCCGCCTCGATCTCGCCAGCGTGTTCCTCTACGCGGGCTCGATCATGCCGGGAAAGGCCGTGCTGTCCGACGGCACCGAGCGCGACGTCACGATCATCGACGCGTTCGAAGCCGTCGGTGCGTGTTCGCGCGGACTGATGTCCCGCGAGGACGTCGACACCATCGAGCGCGCGATCTGTCCCGGCGAGGGTGCCTGCGGCGGCATGTACACCGCCAACACGATGGCCAGTGCCGCTGAGGCCATCGGCATGTCGCTACCAGGTAGCGCGGCGCCGCCCGCCAGTGACCGCCGCCGCGATGGCTTCGCCAAGGCCAGCGGCGAGGCCGTCGTCGAACTGCTCAAGCGCGGCATCACCGCCCGCGACATCATGACCAAGGAGGCGTTCGAGAACGCCATCGCCGTGGTGATGGCGTTCGGAGGCTCCACCAACGCCGTGCTGCACCTGCTCGCGATCGCCCACGAGGCCAACGTGAAGCTGACGCTGGACGACTTCATCCGCGTCGGCGCCAAGGTGCCGCACATGGCCGACGTGAAGCCGTTCGGCAAGCACGTGATGTACGACGTGGACCGCATCGGCGGCGTGCCCGTCGTGATGAAGGCGCTTCTGGATGCCGGTCTGATGCACGGCGATTGCCTGACGGTGACGGGCCAGACCATGGCCGAGAACCTTGCGCACATCGCACCGCCCGACCCGGACGGCAAGGTGCTGCGCGCGCTGTCCAACCCGATACACCCGACCGGTGGCATCACGATCCTGTACGGATCCCTGGCGCCCGAGGGCGCCGTGGTGAAGTCGGCGGGCTTCGACTCCGACGTGTTCGAAGGCACCGCAAGGGTTTTCGACGGTGAGCGCGCCGCCATGGACGCCTTGGAGGACGGCACCATCGTGGCCGGCGACGTCGTCGTCATCCGCTACGAAGGACCCAAGGGCGGCCCCGGCATGCGCGAGATGCTCGCCATCACCGGTGCCATCAAGGGTGCGGGACTCGGCAAGGACGTATTGCTGATGACGGACGGCCGGTTCTCCGGCGGCACCACTGGCCTGTGTGTCGGCCACATCGCGCCCGAAGCGGTCGACGCCGGGCCGATCGCCTTCGTGCGGGACGGTGACCGCATCCGCCTCGACGTCGGCAAGGGCACGCTCGACCTGCTCGTCGAAGCGGACGAATTCGACTCTCGCAAAGCAGGTTTCAACGCCCCCGCTCCCAAGTACCCGACCGGGGTGTTGGCCAAGTACCGCAAGCTGGTCGGCTCTGCTGCCACCGGCGCGGTCTGCGGCTAGCGCCATGACTCTGGCCTTCCTGTTCACCTCGCTGGTGGTGGTCGCCACGCCAGGCTCAGGGGCGCTCTACACCGTGGCCACAGCACTGGCCCACGGGTCGAAGGCTGGCGTGTTCGCTTCGACGGGGTGCACGCTGGGCATCGTGCCCGCCATGCTGGCGGCGGTCACCGGCCTGGCGGCGATCATGCACAGCAGCGCGATCGCGTTCCAGACCATCAAGTGGGCGGGTGTGGCCTACCTGCTGTACCTGGCCTGGACGACGTGGCGCGACAAGTCCGAATTGGTGGCCAGCGCAACCGATTCCGAACGCCCGGGACCGTGGCGCATCACCTGGACCGGGGCGGCGGTCAACGTGCTGAACCCGAAGCTGACGTTGTTCTACTTCGCGTTCCTGCCGCAGTTCATCGACCCCGCCCGACCTCCGGTCGGGCAGATGCTCTACCTCAGTGCGGTTTTCATGGCGATGACGTTCGTCGTGTTCGCGTGCTACGGCGCGTTCGCTGCGGCGGTGCGCACGCACGTCATCCGACGCCCGCGGGTGGTGACCCGGATGCGGCGTACCTTCGCGGCCACGTACGTGGCGCTCGCGGCACGCATGGCGGTGACGGCGCGCTAGAGATGGATCTGCGGCTAGTTGATTGACGGTGGTGGTTGCGGTTGGAATGGCTGGTACCACCACCAGTCGGCACGCTCGCCGGTGGGCCCGGGACACGGTCCGACCGCGGGCGCGGGTTTCGTCGGAGGGCGGGCCAGCGATCCCGCTTCAAGTGGTCTGCCGGCTTGGTCGGTGACCGTGAGTTGAGGGGCGGGTCCAGTGAGGGTGATGAGGTCCCGATGGTGCAGCCGGTGGTGGTAGGGGCACACCAGCACGAGGTTGTCCAGCTCGGTGCGTCCGCCGTCTTCCCAGTGCCGGATGTGGTGGGCGTGCAGACCGCGGGTGGCACCGCAGCCGGGAACCACGCAGGTGCGGTCGCGGTGCTCGAGCGCACGACGCAGCCGACGGTTGATCTGTCGGGTCGCCCGCCCGGAGCCAATGACTTGGCCGTGACGTTCGAACCAGACTTCGCAGGTGGCATCGCACATCAGGTATCGGCGTTCGCGCTCGGAGAGCAGCGGGCCTAGATGCAGTGCGGCGGCGCACCTTTCGACGTCGAGATGCATCACCACGGTGGTGTGATGCCCGTGTGGCCGGCGGGCCACCTCGCTATCCCAACCGGCCTCGACCAGGCGCATGAACGCCTCGACGGTGCCCGGCAGCGGCGGCGCGATATCTGATGCGCGGTCGCCATCGCCGTGATCGAGTTTCCACTCGGCGATCAACGCATCGCGATGAGACGCCAGTGCCGCGTCGAACTTCGCCGCGTCCACGTGCGGAAGTTTGATCCGCCAACAGGTGAACTCCTCGTCGGAGGTCTTGGTGATCGAGGGCTGCGGTGCGGGCCGATCGGGTTCGGGTCGCGGTTCGAGTTTGACCGCGGTGCGCAGCTGGCTGACCGTGGCGACACTGGCCAGCTCCGCATAGTGGTCGTCGGATCCTTCGCCCGCCCGCGCCGCGATGACGCCGACCTGATCCAACGACAGTCGGCCCTCGCGCATCCCCTGTGCACAGCGCGGGAATTCGTCGAGCCGGCGCGCGACGCTGGCGATCGTGTGGGCGTTCGCCGATGACGTGCCGGTCTTCCAGGCCACCAACGCCGCCACCGACCGCGCGCCCGTAGCGCCCCACAACTCGTCGCGGTCCAACTCGGCCACGATCTCCACGACGCGTCCGTCGATCGCGTTGCGCTGACCGGTCAGCTCCGACAACTCCTCGAACAACACCTCAAGACGTTCAGCTGGGGGCACCCCAGCGGTCAAAGAGGTTGCGGCCGATGACATGACGTCATCATCGCAGGGGGGTACGACAAATCTAGGCGGCGCGGTCTGCTCCTAGGAAAGCGGAGTCACAGCCGTCGCCATCGCATCGATCCGGCGCAGGGCGACCGCGAGCACCGGGAGATAGGCCGGCGCCCAGCCCGGGGCGCTCATCCAGACGCGGCAGCCGGTACCGTCCGGATCAACGCCGTGCCGGGTCCCCGGCACCCCGGCGACCTGCCACGCCCAGGACACCCCAGGGACGAACTCCGTGATCTCGAACGGCAGGGTCACCCCGACCGGCGTCCACACCCGACCCCTGGTGCCCAGCGTGAGGACGCCGCCGTCGAGTTCGGCGCGCACGACGGACGGTCCCCACTTCGGCCAGGCGTCGAGGTCGACGAGGACCTTCCACACTGTTTCGGACGGGGCCTGAACGGGCCTGCTCACTGTCCACATCGACGTGGGTTACCCACTCCTGGCGCACTAGCCGCGGCCGACCGTTGCGGCGATCTCACATCGCCGTGCTGGGCTGCGTCTACAAGATGTGAGTGTGCAACCGTTCGAGGACGTCGTGGCCGAGTACGGCCCGATGGTGCTACGCGTCTGTCGCGCCGTGCTCGGGCCGGTCGACGCCGACGACGCGTGGTCGGAGACGTTTCTCTCCGCGATGCGCGCCTACCCTGACCTCGTCCCGGGTACGAACGTCGAGGCGTGGCTGGTGACGATCGCCCACCGAAGGGCCATCGACGTGGGACGCAGGCTCGCTCGGGCACCCGTGCCTACCGAGACGCTTCCCGAACCGCACCAGCACGCCCGGGCAGTCTCGGCCGCCGATCCGGACCTGTGGGCGGCGCTCGAGGCGCTGCCGGACAAACAACGCAAGGCCGTCGCCTACCACCACCTGGCCGGACTGCCGCACGGCGAGATCGCCGAACTGCTCGGCAACTCCCCCGCGGCCGCGCGTAGAGCCGCCGCCGACGGCATCAAGTCGTTGAGAAAGATCTATTCGAAGGGCACGCCATCATGAATCGCACCGAACCACGAGACGTTCTCGACGCGTTGCGCGAGGACGACACCGCCGCCCTGGCGGGACTGCACGCCCGGCTCGAAGGCGCCGCCGAGCGCGAGGGCCTGCTGGACGTCGCGTACCGGACGCTCGACACCCCGCTCGGGTCACTGCTGCTCGCGGCGACGCCGCTGGGTCTGGTGCGCGTGGCGTACGCCAGCGAGGGCCACGCCGCCGTCCTCGACGCGCTCGCCGAAAGCGTCAGCCCACGGATCATGCGCGCACCTGCCCGACTCGACGGCGCGGCGCGGGAGGTCGACGAGTACTTCGCAGGCACCCGCACCCATTTCGACCTGCCGCTCGATTTGCGGCTGGCGGAGGGCTTCCGCCGCGAGGTGATCGAGCACCTCCGGGACATCGGGTACGGACACCGCGAGAGCTACGCGGCGGTCGCCGCAGCCATCGGGCATCCCCGCGCCGTCCGTGCCGTCGGCACCGCCTGTGCCCGCAATCCGCTGCCGGTGGTCGTTCCGTGTCATCGGGTGGTCCGCGCGGACGGCTCGATCGGTCAGTACGTCGGCGGCGCCGACGCCAAGCAGACCCTGCTGACATTGGAGGCAGCATGACGGCGATCATGTCGAAACCGCCTGTGGCGCAACGGATCGAAGCACTCGACTGGCCGATGCTCACCGCCGAGCTCGACGAGTTCGGTTGCGCCGGTACCGGCCCGATCCTCGGGCCCGACGAATGCGCGGAGTTCACCGCGATGTGGCGAGAGGACCAGCGCTTCCGCTCGACCATCGACATGGCCCGGTACCGATTCGGGCAAGGCACCTACCGATACTTCGCCAACCCGATACCCCGGTCGATCACGAGCATGCGCGCCGCGTTCTACCGTCGGCTGCTGCCGATCGCGCGTGACTGGGCCGCGAGGCTCGGCGACCCGGCGCCCTGGCCCGACGACTTCGAGGACTGGCTGGAGGCCTGCCACGCGGCCGGACAGTCCAAACCGACCCCAATTCTGTTGCGCTACACGGCTGGTGACTGGAATGCGTTGCACCGGGACCTCTACGGCGACCTCGTCTTCCCGCTGCAGGTCGTGGTCGGCCTCGACCGCCCCGGCATCGACCACACCGGTGGCGAGTTCCTGCTCGTCGAACAACGCGCCCGAGCCCAGTCACGGGGATCGGTGACCGTGCTCGAGCGAGGCCACGCGCTGATCTTCACGACGCGTGACCGCCCGACGCCCACGAAACGGGGGTGGTCACGTTCGCCAGTGCGGCATGGGGTCAGCCGACTCCGGTCCGGACACCGCCACACCCTCGGCCTCGTTCTGCACGACGCGGAGTAACCCCGCCGACCGCTAGGACTCGGGACCCACCCGGGCGACCGCGAAACCGTCCCAGCCCTTGGTCCCGACCGTCTGGATCGCCGCGGTGTCCAGTCGCGGATGCTTGCCCATCATCACGAACATGTCGCGAACCGCACGCGCCTGCAGGTCGTCCGGCGCGGGGTCGAGCACGCGGCCCATGCGCGCGATGTTGTCGATGACGATCAGTGCGCCAGGGGCGGCCAGCGCGATCGCCCATTCGACGTACGCCGAGTTGTTCTCCTTGTCGGCGTCGATGAAGAAGAAGTCGAATACCTCTCCCCGATCGGCGAGCCTGGGCAAGGTGTCGAGCGCTGCGCCCACGATCACCTCGACGCGATCGGCCACACCTGCCCGGGCCAGGCTCGCCCGCGCGACGTCGGCATGGGCTTGCTCGTATTCGAGTGTGACGACGCGACCGTCGGCAGCCACTCCGCGGGCGAGGGCGATGGTGCTGTATCCCGCGAGCGTGCCGATCTCCAACACCCGAGTCGCGCCAGTGCTGGCCGCCAGCAGGGACAGCAGCTTCGCATGCTGTGCGGACACCTCGATCTGCGGCATGCCCGCGGCGTCGGCGGCCTCGCGCGCCGCCGTGAGGGCCGCATCCTCGGTATGCAGCAATCGACCGAACACGAGGTCCAGTGCGGCGGGGTCCGGTTCGCTCATCCTCCCCACGTTAGCCCGTGTTCAGCGCACCCCTTCCTTCGCGTACACCACCCGAAGCACATACCCGACCTCGGCGCCCATCACCGCGGAAGCGAGCTCGCAGAACGTGGCTACGAACTCCGGGCCATGCGGCGGGTCGGATTGGGCGACGTGGTGGGAAAGTTCGTGTAGGACAACGAGTTCCCTTAGCGCCCAGGAGGTTTGGCGGTCCGGGACGGCGATGGTGGCCGCGTCCTGAGCCGTCTCGTAATGCGCCGCATGCATGCCCCGCCGACCTCGTACCGCAACGGGGCTCAATCCGGGCCAGTGGTCCCGCACCGCGGGGTGGGCGAGCACGTCGTCGACGTAGCGTTGTACCCCCTCGACCGTCCCGAACCGACCCTCCGGGGGAAGCGTTACGTCGGCGCCGAAGAAGTCGATCGACCGGTTGCCGTGGGCGTCCGCGCGATCGAACAGCGTCCGCACGAACTGCTCCGCGGCGTAGACCTTCGCGCGTTGCGCGTCGCGGGTCACCACCTGTGGCTAACGTTCCAAAGCCTTGCCAGGACCGGACAACTCGGTGCTGGGCCCCAGCCGTGCGCGGCGCCCGGCCCGGTCACCAGCCCGCCGCGCCGCCGACGAGTACCCGGCCGTTGCGGTCGAGGCCCGCCACGTGCCGCGCGCCTGCGATGCCTGCCGATAGAAGCTCTTCAACTCGATGTCCTTGTTGCGCAAGGCGATGGCGGTGCCGGGACGCGCTTCAGGTTGCCGGGCGACCTCTTGCTTGGCCTGTTCGCGCGCTTCATCGAGCCGTTGGCCGACGCGGGCACCGAACGCCAGCTGGAAGTTCAGCCGCGCCGTGATGGTTGGTGTCGGGCGATGATCGCCGGTGGATAGGTAGACGTCGGACGCCTTGACCATCTGCACCACGAGGCTGGCGTAGAGCGCATGCGTGGCGTCGATGTCCTCGGCGAACCCGTAGGCATAGACGAACGTGGAGTTCGACGCGATGTCGCACTTCACGTCGTTGGCCGCGGCGATCACCACGAAGAGCTGGACGTAGGTCCGCAAACCGCGCGTGCCGGCGCTGCCGATGGTGATGGTGCGCTGAGTCGGCGCCTGGGCCTTGCTGCGAGTGGCGGAATGCGCACGGGCCACCGCGAGGTCGACGGACGTCATGGTGGCGAGGCGTTGCGCCGCCGCCATGAACGCGTCGGCTTCGTGGGTGTTGTCGGTGTTCTCGGCTTGGCGCAACAGTGCTGCGATGCGCTCGAGCATCTTGTCTTCAGGCATGTTCAGGACGCTAGGGAACCAGTACGACTTTTCCGCGGGCGTGCCCCGTCTGCAGGTACCGATGGGCTTCGGCGGCCTGCTCCAACGGAAAGACCTTGTCCACCGTCACCTCCAACTTGCCGTCGGCCACCAGTGCCAGGACTTCCGGCCGCGACGCGTCGCGGATGGCCTGCCCGCCGTCGGCGCCGCTGAGCGCCGCGATGCCGAGTTCTGCGGCCCGCCCGAATCCCACGATGGTGGCGATCCGGGTCCTGTCGGCGACCAGCGCTACCGACGTGTCCAGCGCCTCGTCAGTGCCGACCAGGTCGAGCGCCGCATCGACGCTGCCGATGGCGCGCACGCGGTCGGTGAGCCCGGCACCGTATTCGACGGGTTCGGCACCGTACGCACGCAGCTGATCGTGTCGCGCGGGGCTGGCGGTGGCGATCACCCGGGCCCCGCGCGCCATTGCCAGTTGGACGGCCATCAGTCCGACGCCGCCGCTCGCCCCGTGGATCAGGACGGTGTCGTTCATCCCCACCCTGGTATTCGCCAACAGGTGCCACGCGGTGCCGCCGACCAGAAGAAGGCCACCCGCCTCTTCGAACGACAGCGTCCCTGGCTTGTGCCCGACGTCGGACGCGTCGGCGAGCACCCGCTCGGAGTATCCGCCCGCCGCGATGGTGGCGATGACGTCGTCACCGACGGTCAGTGCCCCGGTGTATCCCTGCGCACCCGACCCGGTGGCGGCGACGACCCCAGCGACCTCCATGCCCAGCGGCATCGGCAAGCGGTCGGGGTCTCGTCCCATGTCGCCGCTGTAGAGCTTGAAGTCGATCGGGTTGGTGCCCGCGGCGCGCACGTCGACCAATACCTGGCCCGGCCCCGGTTCTGGCAGGTCAATGTCTTGTACCGCAAGGACTTCCGGACCGCCGTAGCTCTCGGCGACCACAGTTCGCGTCATGGCTGGAGTCTAGCCAGTCAGCGACGATAGCTTCGCGATGAAGCCGTCGAGCGCCGTGACCAACTGCGGCGACAACGGCTCGTGCTTGGAATAGTTGGCGACGTTGTCCGTCGGATCGTCGCGCAGGACGTGGTTGACGCCCTTGAGCGGGACGACGGTCAGGGCGGTATGGCCCAACGCGTCGATGATTTGCTTCTCCGAGTCGCAGTAGGCCTGCGCATCGGAGTCCGAACACGTGAGCAACACCGGTGTGCCCGCAGGAACCCGGGGAGCCAGCGCCAGCGGGTCCACGGAGTCGGCCTCGACGACGGCCTTCACGTTGGACGAATTGAGGATTGCGCTGAGCCCCTCGGGCAGCTGTGCTGGCGCGGTGCCCTTGGTGCGGGCCTCGTTGACCGCCGCATTCCAGGCGTTGAGTACGTCATCGGCCTGCTGGCGGGTCTTGGCGCCCGACTTCACGTCGGCGTCGATGCTGGTGCGCACGCGTCCGGTGATGATGTCCAGGTAGCGGCCCGACAGCGGCTGAAGGAGGCCGAGGGCCTGGATCCTGGGCGCACCAGGCGTTGCGTCGACGGCCAGTTGCAGGGCGTGGATCGTGCCCTCCCCCAGCGCGTAGACGGAGATGGCCGATGCCTCGGTGCCCGGCTGCGCGGCCAGGTAGCGCACCGCGGACTTCGCTCCCGCGGTGTAGACGGCGCTGCCGACGTCGAACTTCTTGTGCTCATACGGGCCAAGTTGCGTCTTGCCCGTGCCGACCTTGTCGTAGCGCAGCGTGCTGATGCCCTTGCCGGACAGGTACTCGGCCAGTTGGCGCATGTTGCCCACCGGTCCGGCCACCGCGTTGTCACCGTTGCGGTCCGTGTTGCCGCTCTCGGAGATCAGCAACGCCGCCGGGCCCTTGGGTCCGTCCTTGACGTGCCGGTAGGTGCCGTGGATGGTGAGCCCGTCGGCGTCGAAGGTCACCTCGTCCTCGAGCCACCCCCCGCCCGACTGCCCAGGTGGTGGCGCGGACTTCGGAGACTCCGACGAACACCCGACTAGCAGAAACAGCGAGGCGAGCACGCAGAAGAGTTGGCGACCAATGTCTTTCACAACCGCACCTCGATCCAGGACACCACGTCGTCGAGGACCTTCGCGCGTTCCGGCTCGTTGAAGACTTCGTGATACAGCTCGGGGTACACCTTGAGCGTGGCGTCGGTCGATCCGACGCATTCGACCAGCCGCTCACTGCCCGCGACCGGAATCAGCTTGTCCTGACCACCGTGGACGACCAGCAGTGGCGCGGTCAGCGCCGAAGCCCGCCGCGGCATCGACTCGCCCACGTCGAACAGGGCCTTGGCGATCCCCGCCGGCAGCTTGCCGTGGTGCACCATCGGATCGGCCATGTACGCAGCGACGACGTGGGGGTCACGGGACACGGCCTCGGTGGGGAGCTTCTCGACGGGCAGACCCGGCAAGATGCTGCCCACCACCTTGGCGACCGAGATCATGACCGACGACACCGCATCCTGCGCGTACACCGCCGGCCCCGACAGCACCATCAGCGCATAGTCGTCGGGGTGTTCGATCCCGTAGGCGAAGACGACGCCGCCGCCCATGCTGTGCCCCAGCACGACGCGCTTGAGTCCGGGGTGCTCCGCGGCGGCGATGCCGACGAGGTGATGGAAGTCGTCGGTGTACTCGGCGATGTTCTTCAGGTATACCCGCTTGCCGCCCGAGCGGCCGTGTCCGCGCAGGTCGAGCGCGTACGTGACGAGGCCGGCCTCGCCGAATCGCTGGGCGACGTGGTCATAGCGGCGTGCATGTTCGGCGTAACCGTGGCAGAGCACGACCACGCCCTTCGGATCGGGCTGCGTCGATTCCCCGGTCGCTCCGCTCTTGCCTTCTGGCGTCCACACGTCGTAGACGATCGGGATGCCCCCGACCCCGTCGAAACTTCGTTCGCTGCGGGTTGTGGCCATTAGGGGAGACTAATGGGCGTCGCTGAACCGCATCGCTCCCGCTGGTGAGGACACCTTGTCGGAGGCGTCGGTAGGCTTGGCAAGGTGAGCGTCCTCACCGAAGCCTCAGCGAGCACCGATGCCTTCGAATCAAACGACGAGTTTCTCGCCGATGCCCAGCGCTACAGGCGCGAGCTCACCGCACACTGCTACCGGATGACGGGATCGGTGCACGACGCCGAGGACCTGGTACAGGAAACGTATCTACGGGCCTGGAAGTCGTACGCCGGCTTCCGGGGCAAGTCGTCGGTGCGCACCTGGCTCTACCGGATCGCCACCAACACCTGCCTGACCGCGCTCGAAGGGCGTCAACGCAGGCCCCTGCCGTCCGGACTGGGTACCTCCGCATCCGACCCCGGCGAGGAGATCATCGAGCGGGGCGAGGTCCCGTGGCTCGAGCCGCTGCCCGACGGACCCGACGACCCGACGGATCCGTCGTCCATCGTCGGCACCCGGGAGTCGGTGCGACTCGCCTTCATCGCTGCGCTCCAACACTTGTCGCCGCGGCAACGCGCGGTCCTGGTGCTCCGCGACGTGCTGCAGTGGAAGGCCGCCGAGGTGGGTGAGGCCATCGGCGCGTCGACCGCCGCCGTCAACAGCCTCCTGCAACGTGCGCGCGCGCAACTCGACGCGGTCGGACCCAGCGAGGACCAGCCCCTCGCCGCACCGGAATCACCCGAAGCGCAGGATCTGCTGAGCCGCTACATCGCCGCCTTCGAGGCGTACGACATCGACAAGCTGGTCGAGTTGTTCACCGCCGAGGCAGTGTGGGAGATGCCGCCGTTCGACAGCTGGTACGTCGGCCCGGCCGCCATCGGCGCGCTGTCGCGCGACAAGTGTCCCGCCGAGAGCGCAGGCGACATGCGCCTAATTCCGACGAGCGCCAACGGACAGAGCGCCGCCGCCATGTACTTGCGCAATCCCGAAACCGGAGTGCACGAACCGTTCCAATTGCACGTGCTCGACATCGGGTCCGACGGCGTGTTCCACGTCGTGGCTTTCCTCGACACGACTCTCTTCGAGAAGTTCGGACTGCCCGCGACGCCGTGACCGGGGCGCGATAGACCCTCCAATCAGGCCCGCCCGAAGGCCTTCGGGGTGCGATGATGCGACCGGCATCGGCGACGGAGGGAGCCCCAAGGTGCGGGGTTTGCGCATCACGCAGGTCGCGCTGCTGGCTGTTTCGGCCGTTCTGCTGGGCTATGTGACGCTGCGTGCGCTGCGGCCCACCGCGGCGCTGCCTGCACCGTTCGACTGGTTCGGCACTCCGGCGGATTGGCCGAGCATCGCCATCATCGCGGTAGTCGTCGGCCTGCTGTGCATCGTCAGTTACGTCGTCCGCCGCAACCGCTCCTCGGCGACCGTGCCGGTGGTCATCGTCGTGGGCCTGCTCGCTACCGGCTTCGTGCTCGCCTTCTCGTCGTTCTGGTCCTGCCGCGGCGACGGAAGCACCACCTTCTTCACCCAACTCGAATGGGCGTCCACCGTAATGAAGGGCGGCACCGACGACCGCAGTGTCGTCATCGGCGACAAATCGGAGCGCTGTCCCGCCACGCCGACCGTTGCGCTGCACGTGGCCCGGCTGATGATCTTGGGCAGCTTCGGCGTCGGCGTCGTCGGAGTCGCGACCGCGGCGTTCCGGCTGCAGGCCGATCGGCTCCGCACTCGGCTGGCCAGGTCGGTGACCGCGGTCGTCGGCATCGACGAGGACGCAGTATCGATGGTCACCGCGATCGCACGTCAATCCGGGCGCCACGGCGCGCTGGTAGTACTGACGACCCTCCCCGACGGAACCGTTGCGCAGGAATGCCGTGCCAAGGGCGCACGGCTGCTGCAGGTGGACTTCGACCATCCGGAAACGATGGGTACGAAACGGTTCTGGCGCAAGGTGAACCGGCTCTACATGTTGTCCTCCGACGCCTCGACGAATTTGAGCTGGTCAGTTGGGAGGAGACCCTCGCGGACGAGTCACTGCTGACCGCCGCGCTTGGAAGTCTAGCTAGAACGTTGATTCAGTTGCGCGAGTTGGGTTATCGATCGCGGATGAAGTGGCAGCCCTACCGTCGTGTCGGTGAGGTCACTGCCCGTAGGCGCTGGTTCAGCGCGTGGTCCTGGGAGACGGAGACGGGCGATCGAATGCACGCGAAGCGCGGCGACTGGGACGTTCGCGACGATGCCGGCGGGCGATGGTCCGTGCGCAATGACGTGTTTCGGACCTCATACCGGCGACTGGACGGAAATCGTTGGAAGGCAAACGGTGTCGTGCTGGCTCGGAGGTCGAAGCCGGGTGAGACCGTCGAGACCTTAGAAGGCGCAGTCACCGCAGGAGACGATTACTGGGTGGTGATGGGCGACCAGGGTGAGCAATGGGTGACCCCCAACGCCAGATTCGAGCGCCGGTACACCGGACCGGTGTCGTTCCAGGAGCGGTTCGAGCACTGGAAGGAACTCCGTGAATCGGACTAGCCACCACTGGGGGGGAACTCGCGAGGGGAGACGAGGCAATTCGGGGTCGACTCGTGCCGGTTACGCATCGGGACGGGATGATGACGCCGCCGGTCTTGGGTGATCCAGTCGCTCTAGTACACGCGCCGTCCAGTGCCCCAGCGCGCGCAACTCGGCGGGGCCGACCCCGTCGAACACCAGGCGGCGTACCAACTCGGTGTGACCGGGTGCGGCGGACGCCAGGGCAGACCGGCCGGTCTCGGTGAGCTCGATCGTCGCAGCCCGGCGATCGTCGTCTGCGCCTCGACGCTCGATCAGTCCGCGCGTCCGCATCCGGCTCAGTTGGTGCGACAGCCTGCTCTGCTCCCAACCCAGCCGCTCGCCAAGCTCGGAGATCCGGCACCCGGGACCATGCCGTCCTCGCTGCTCGCGTGCGCGGTCGTCCAGCGCGACCAGGACGTCGTAGTCCGCGAGCGAGAGTCCATGGTCGCGCTGCAGCTGACGGTTCATCGCGGCCTGAAGCCGACCCGTCATCGCCACGTAGTTCCGCCACACCCGTTGCTCGTCGTCGGACAACCACACGGAATACATGACACATCATTAATGTTGTCGTGTCCAGCGCCCGCCACCTAGGCTGGCGGAGACCTCCGAGGAGCGATCAGATGACCAGCACGCCAACCGTCGAGATCCGCCGCGCAGCCGACCGCGCAGCCACCAAGATCTCCTGGCTGGACTCCAAGCACTCGTTCTCGTTCGGTTCGCAGTACGACCCCGCGAACACCCACCACGGCCTGCTTCTCGTCAACAACGACGACAGGGTCGAACCCGGCACGGGCTTCGACACCCACCCGCACCGCGACATGGAGATCGTCACATGGGTGTTGCGCGGGTCGTTGGTGCATCAGGATTCGACGGGACACTCGGGTGTCATCTATCCGGGCCTGGCCCAACGGATGTCGGCCGGCCGCGGCATCCTGCACTCCGAGAAGAACGATTCCTGGACGCTCACCGGAGACCCCACGCACGAAGAGCCCGTTCACTTCGTTCAGATGTGGGTGGCGCCCGACGAGTCCGGCATCGACCCGGGATATCAGCAACTCGAGATCGACGACGAACTCTTGCGCGGCGGTCTGATCACCATCGCCTCGGGCATGCCTGAACACGCCGACGATGCAGCCATCACCATCCGGAATCGCTATGCGGCTCTGCGCGGCGCGCGTCTGCAACCCGGCGACACCGTCGAGCTCCCCGAAGCCCCCTACCTACATCTGTTCGTGCCTCGCGGCGAAGTGACCCTCGAAGGTGCCGGGTCCCTGCACGAGGGCGACGCCGTTCGGTTCACGGCATCCGGAGGGCAGCGGGTCACCGCGACCGAACCCTCGGAGATCCTGATCTGGGAGATGCATGCGGGTCTCGCCGCGGCGTAGGTATTCGTCGGCCGGCCTCGTCGGCGTGCTACTGCTCGCCGGGTGCTCGTCGGAGGCGCCGCCCACCCCGTCGGCACCGTCGAGCACGTCGAGCACGTCGAGCATGACCGCCTCGCAGTTCGGCATCGTCGAGGTCGCCGTGCAGGTTCCGGAGGACCTGGCCGCCGCACCATTCGACGAGCCGCGAAAAGCCCTGGTGCCCAACGGGTGGACGTTGTCGGTGTGGGCTCGCGTTCCGAAGCCACGACTCGAGGTGTGGACGCCGGGTGGCTCGCTGCTGGTGTCCGTGCCCAGTGCCGGCCAGGTCATCCGACTGCAACCTACGGGAGCCGGCCCGCATGACGAGTTTCTCCTCGGCGGGCTCGACCAGCCGCACGGGCTCGCGATCGCCGGCTCCACGCTGTACGTCGCCGAAAGCGATCAACTCGTCGCCTACGACTACTCCGACGGGATCGTCAGCCGGCCGCGCATGATCGCCGCCGAGCTACCCGACGCAAGAAGCCCGGACCTCGGCGGCGCCTACGCGCATGCACTGAAGAGCGTTGCGGTGGGAGCCGATGGCGCCGTGTACTTTTCGATCGGGTCCACCGGCAACATCTCTGCCCGGGACCGGACCGCGAGTCCCCCGCGCGCCACCATCATGCGTCTCCCGCCCGGCGGCGGACCCGCTACACCCTTCGCCACCGGCGTCCGCAACGGCACCGGCCTGGCGGTCGCCCCGGACGGCGCGATCTGGACGGCGGTCAACAACCGTGACAACGTGCCGGTTCCCGACGAGGGGCCGTCCTACGGCCAAGTCGTCCCCGACTACGTCGGTGAACATCCCCCGGAGTCCATCGCGAAGCTGACCCCTGGTCGCGAACTAGGTTGGCCCTACTGCAATCCCGACGGCGGACCCGCGAACCTCGTGCTGATCCGCGACGTCTCGACCAACGCCGATGGCAGTCGGCTCGACTGTGCGGCGCTGCCGCCGATCGAGCAGAGCATGGGCGCGCACTCCGCGCCGCTGGGGATGAGTTTCGTCGACGGCGCGCTGCCCGAGCCGTACGCCCACGGTGCGCTCATCGGGGTACACGGGTCGTGGAACCGACAACCTCCTCGGGCGCCGGAGGTGTCGTTCTACCCTTGGCAGAGCGGCGATCTTGGCGACCAGCAGACCCTCGTCGGTGGCTTCCAGGCGGCCGACGGTTCGCGCTGGGGTCGCCCCGTGGCGGCCGTCGTCGGTCCGGACGGCGCGGTGTACGTCACCGACGATTACGCCGACGCGATCTACCGACTCGCGCCCCCTGGGCGTTGACCGTCACAGCCCGTTCCGCAAAGTCCTTCGGCAGCAATGCAATTCGGCTGTATTCGAATCGTGATGAAGTTGTGACGAAAGTTGACAGTGTGTTGGCTGTGATTATTCTTGACTTCTTGTATCGATCTGCCGAAAGGGCGACAGTGCTGAATCCCACAGCTAAGTTCCGGCGCCTCGTCGCGTCCGCGACGACGCTGGTGCTGTGCGCTGCCCTCGCCACGACCGCCGGTGTTCCGACCGCCCAGGCGGCCGACGGGCGTGAGCTGCTCGCCAACGCGATCGCCAACACGCGCGGCTCGTATTTGGTTTACAACTTCGGCGGCGGCAACGCCGCCCCGATGCTCAACGCAGCCGGCAGCTGGTACGAACTGAGCAACGGCGGGCACCTGATGATCATCAAATCGGCGTCGCAACGGCTGACGCCGCGCCTGCTGGTCGACTCGCATCGCGGTTATCAAGCCCGGTGCGAGCGCGATCCCCGCGCCCGCACCGGTGAAGGACTATGGCAGGCCTCCGAGACGTTCACGCCGATACAGGCCTGGCAGGCGCTCGGTAAACCGACGATTGCGATCAACGCCAACTTCTTCGACATCCGCGGCCAGAAGGGCGGATCCTGGAAGTCCACCGGATGCAGCTCGCCGCTGGGCGCCTACTTCGACAACACGCGCGGCGGAGCCCAGGCCAACGCGATGGTCACCGGCACCGTCGCCTACGCAGGCAAGCAGGGTCTGTCCGGTGGCAACGAGGTCTGGACCCCGCTGTCCACGATGATCCTGCCGGTCGCCGGCGCGCCGTTCGTCGTCACTCCCAGATCGACCGACGACTTCGACGCCGCCTCGCCCGTCATCCAAGGGCTGATGGACAAGGGCACCCGATTCGTCGCCGTCAGCGGCCTCGGCCTGCTGGCGCCAGGAGACACCGGGCAGATGAACGACCCCGGCCCGAGCGCCGCCCGCACGGCGCTGGCCTATGCGCGGGACAGGGACGAGATGTTCGTCTTCCAGGGCGGGAGCTACACCCCCGACCAGATCCAGGATCTGTTCCGGGGGTTGGGCAGTGACACCGCGATCCTGCTCGACGGCGGCGGCTCGTCCGCGATCGTGTTGCGACGCGACACGGGCGGCATGTGGGCGGGCGCGGGCGTGCCCAAGGGGTCGTGTGACACCTACGAGGTGCTGTGCGACTCACGCGAACGTGCGCTACCAAGCTGGCTCGCCTTCAGCTGACCCAACCGGCGATTCTCGGCCTACCTGCCTCACTGGGCTGTGAGCGCGCTGGCTACCGCCGCAGCCGTCGACTTCACATAGCCCGACCCGAACAGCACCACATGAGCCAGCAGCGGATACAGCTGATGTAAACCCAGTCGTCCACGCCACCCCGCTCGCAACGGTCGTTGACTTTGGTAGCCGTCGACGACCGCCTCGTAGAACGGGCATCCGAACAAGGCGAGCATGGCGAGATCGGTCTCCCGATGCCCGCCGTGCGCGGCCGGGTCGATCAGCACAACTCCGTCGCGAGTCCACCCGAGATTCCCGCTCCAGAGGTCTCCGTGCAATCGGGCCGGACGATCTTGGTCGTCGAAATCGCCTCTGCGACAACGCACAATGAGGCGCTCAAGGTCAGCGCGAGTTGGTGGGTCGAGCCGCGCGTCCGCGCGTTCGGCCATCGGCGCCAACCGCTCGTCAGCGTAGAAGCTCCCCCAGCCTGCGTGCTCCGTCAGCGACATCGGCAAGGGGCTGCTCATGGGCCCGAAGTATCCCGACCCGCTCCATCCCTCCGGCGCCGCTCCGAAGGCCGCTGCGCCCGCATCGTGGGTGCGGGCCAACCTGCCACCGAATTCGTAGGCGCTCACCCGATCGGGTTCGACGAAGTCGAGGCGCTCCAGCGTCAAGCTGGTGGCGTCATGACCGATCACGCGAACGCACGGAACGCCGGGTTGCGCTGCCCCGAGCCAGCGCAGTCCGGCTGCCTCGCACGCAAAGAATCCCTTGGGAGCGCCCGGGTTTCGCTTGACGAAGGGTGGCACTGGCGGCATAGCTCAGGCTAACCACTGAACGGCGGGGTTCGGGAGCGACCGAGCGCGAAGATCGCCGCGCTTGCGGCCACCAAGAATGCGCCAAGGATCCGCCAAGCGCCGGGCCCGATTCTATGGGCATCATCCCAACCACCCAAGGAGTGACATCCAATGATCAACAACCGCTTCCGCACCATCGTCAGCACCGCCGTCGGTTCCGCCCTACTGGCCTCGGGACTCGGACTGGCCGCGGTCACAGTCGCCGGCACGGCGAACGCCATCCCCGTCGATCCCCCGCAGGCCGTTTGCTATGAGATGTGGAGCGACGGCACCTACTTCAGCTACTACTGCTAGCCCGCCGCCACGGCCACCGACGAGAAGGTCGGTCGGCGGGCGGGCACTACAACCGGGGAGTGAGGTCCAGCGACGTGATGTCCTGCATCCGGGTGATCAGCCAGCGCCCGTCTCGGCGCTCCAACGTCAGCCGGTAGGACAGGTAGCGCAGCGATGGAATGCCCTTCGTGACCGGGCTCGTCGAAACCGAATTGGTGTAGACGATCGCCGAGGCCTCCGTCGGTGTCAGCGACTCCACCGCTGCACCCTTGACCTCGGTGCTGTTGGTGACCTGAGCCTGTTTGTTGGCCTCGACGATGCCGTCGATGAATTGCCGGTACTGGGTTGCGAAGTCGCCGCCGAGGTATCTCGCCGTGCGGTCGGACAACTTGTCGATGTCGTCGGGCGTGTAGGTCCACAGCGTCGTGATGGCCTCCGCGGCGGTCGTCGCGACTTCGAGCTTGTTGTGGACGACGGCCCGGTCGACGAGGTAGGGCTGCAACGCAGCCCCCGCGAACGCTGCGGCCGCGACCACCAACGCGCCAGCTGCGACCGCCGCGACCTTGAGGCGACGGCCCGCCGGTCGATGGGGCACCAGGATCGGTTCGGGATCGTCGAGCACCACTTCGGGCTCGGCAGCTTCGTCCGATTGCGCCTCGGTCAGTTCGATTGCGGTCGAAGCGACTTCGGTGGGCTGCGCCGCAACCGGTTCGGCTGCAACGGGTTCGGTCTCGGCGGCACGTTCGTCGAGGTCGTCGCTCGGCTGCCTCAGCTTCTGGCGCGGCATCCGATGGCGAGTGCGAGTCGCCTTGCCTTCGGGGACGAGTGGGGCGGCAGCAGCGTCGTCGGTCAGATCACTTGGATCAGGTTGCTGATCTTCCACTGCTGTCCTTCCTCGATCGTCGTTACCACCCAGCGGTCTCCGCTTTCGATGGCTGACTTGCCGTCCGGCGACTGGGTACGGCTGGTAGTGGCCACCAGGACATCGGCGCTCCCGTTGTCGTTCCAGCGCTGCACACCCGCCTCCACCACGGTGCCGGTGGTGGGCTCGAGGCGCGCGACCCGAACGACGATCTCGTTCAACCTCTCCTTGAACTGCTTGGAGAAATCGCCGGTAGCGTGCGCAAGGATCCCGTCCGCATAGTCATTGGCGTGGAACGGGTCCAACGAGGTGTACGCGGTCATGAAGTCACGCACGGACGTCAGCGCGGACGCGTCGCGCTCCGCAGTCCGATCCTCGCTGACGTGCCCCGCCACCATGACGATGCAGGCGGCTATCGCGATGGCCACGACGAGCGCCGACACGATGGCGGTGACCGGCAATCCCCACCGCAGCGACTCGTGTTCCGGCGCGCCGAAGTAGTCGCGGGTGCTCGGGTCCACCCTGCGGCGCGGGCTCATTGGGGCGCGCCTTGCAGTAGCGGTTTCTTGAGGACCTTGAGGTTGTCCACTCGCCACTGCCCGCCGACCCTCGCGAAGTCGACGCGGACGGTCGCGGTGATGAACTTCAGGTCGTTGGCGTTCGCACCACGCTGACCCTGCAGTGCCATCAGCATGGCCGCCCGAGCGGGCTCGACCGACAGGACTGCACTGCTGACGGCCCAGTATTCGTTGTTCTTCACGCCCGTCTTCTGGACGGATTGCTGCTGCTCGATCAGTTGGGGCCGGTACGCGTCGGTCGTCAGCGACTGAGCCCTCGCGAAGTCATCCACCAAACTCTCGGCGTCGTAACTCAGCATCTGCTCGACGATGCGCGGCCCCTGTTCCGCGATCTGCGTGCGGGCGTGATCGACCGCCTGATCATGGCGGTAGACCACTTGGTAACCGAGTCCGGCCCCCGCCGCAGACAACAGCGCCGCGGCCACCAGCATCCAGGCGGCGAGGCGGCGGACGTTGCGCTTCGGTCGGTCCACCACGTGAACCTCGGTGCGCAACAACATGTCTGCGAAGGTGCGGTGCCGACGGTCCCACAGTGGCCACAGCCATCCGACGAACGCGGCCGCCGTGTCCAACACGTGGGCGAGCTCGCGCAGCAGGAGCCTGAACATCCCGGCCGACTGACCGCCCGCGCCTACGACGCGGATGCCGAACACCGCGCGGCCCAGGCTCCAGCCCGCCACGCCAGGTAGGACGACTCTGTTCACCACCACGGCGATGGCGACGACTGCCAGCACGGCCACGAACGTCCAACGCAGCCGACTGGCAGGTGCCGTGGTGTAGGCCAGCAGCAGCATCGCCGCGCATACGGCCGCGCCAGGCAGCACGTCCAACGCGATCGCGCCGAGCCGTGCCCCCCACGGGGCGTACCGAACCGGGGACGCCTCGACGTCCGTCTCGTTCACGGTCTCCTGCAGCAGGTCCGTCACGACGTGACCTGATTCAGGTTGGCCACCTTGTACGTGCCGTCGGCCGGAGCCATCCTCACCCGAAGCCGGTAACCCTGTTCCTGGTTTGCGGCCTGCGAGTTGGTCACCTTGACCCGGACCGCGACCAGGATGTCCACCGACCCGTCGTCGTGGTGCTTCTCGACGGCCGCGCGTAGGTCGGACACCTGGACGGCCACGTTGGCGAACTGATAGACGTCGACCACCATCCCGCTGTACAGGTTGGCCTGGACGGCGAAGTCGCCCGTCGCGCATTCGATGATCTTCGATTGGCTCGCCGTCATCGCGGCGACGTCGGGCGCCTGCGTGGCCGTGACGCACTCCTTCGCCCGCGCCAAGGCGACCGCGTCGTCCCGCGCGATGGCCTCGCTGCGGTCGTGCGCGCGGAGCGCGAGGTAGCCGCCCACGGCGACGCCTACGGCCGCCAGCGCCAAGGCGGCGACGATGGCCACCAGCCAGCCGCGGCCGAACCGTTCGGCACGGCGCAAGGCCGCAGGCTCACCCGTCGGGGCCGCCAGATCTGATTCGGCGGACTCGTGCGTTACCGCGGACACTGCGACCGACGCTTCCGGTTCTCCTGCGTCTGTTCCGGTGGGGTTCAGCTGGCTGGCGCCAGCATCTCCTTCCATCCGTTGTCTCCTGGGTTATTCGAGTTGGTGACGGAGTATGTGACGCCGTCCGGTCCGACGACCTCTCCGCTGGACGGGCTGTAGATGGCGGTCGGACCTGATGCCGGAGTGTAGACACACGGGTTGGGTTGTTGCCCACTGCAGCTGATGCTGCCCTGGCCGGGCGCGGTCAGCGGGTCGCTGATCAGGGGCTGCGGCGCAGGCAACCGATCGGCGGGCAACGGGTTCAGCCCGCTGTTGATCGACGGCGCAGGCTCCACGTACCCGGGCTTCACCGGTTGATCACAGCGGGCACCAGGGGCCGGGCAGGTGAGCACCTGTTGCGGGTTGCCGTACCAGGGGTTGGTCCCCAACGGCACGTAGGGTTCATTGCTCCGGCATTCGCGCGGCGTGGCCGCGCGCTTACCCGGCACGTCGACGCACGGGTAGTTACGGGCTCCGCGAACTACGTTGCCCTGGTAGTCCTTCGGGATCTTGCAGTAGGTCCCCGACGGAAGCGGCGCCATGGTGGTGTCCGCAGGTGAGCGCCACTGGGACGCAGGTATGAAGCCGGTGAGGCACGGCGGGGGTTGGTTGATCGAAAACCCGAAGTGCAGCAGACCTTCGCCATCGAACACGGTGGCCGCCTGCGCGACGGCGCCGCCCTGCGGCAACACGACCAGGGTCTGCTCGACACCCGCGTGGTAGCGCTTGAGCATGTCCACCACGACCTCGAGGTTGGCCAGGGTCTGCGGCAGCGAATCGCGGACGTCGCTGAACACGGCATTGAGCTGGTCGGCCGTGGGCGCCGCCTGCTGCAGCCCACTGCGCAGCGCCTGATCCTGTTCCGCGGTCTGTGCGGTGATGACGTTCAGGTTCGCCGCCCACTGCGCAATCGCGTCGCCCGAGTTCACCTGGCTGTCCAGGATGGGCGTCGAGTTGTTGATGATGTCGTTGACCGGTCCGAGGTTGTCCTTGAAGTCGTTGGCGATCGCGGTGGTGGAATCCACCAGGCGTTGAAGGGCCGGGCCCAGTCCGCCGACCGCGTTCGCCGTCTCGGTCAGCAGGGCGTCGATCTTCTCCTTCGGCAGGACCTCGAGCCCTCGGTTCGCCAAATCCAGGGCGGGTCCGACCTCGCTGGGCACGGTGCTGTCGGTGATGGTCTGGCCCTCGCTGAGGTACTGGCCCGGATTGCCCGTCGACACCAGGTCCAGGTACTGCTCACCGATGGCCGAGACCGAGTGCACGTTCGCGGACGCATCGACGGGGATCTTGAACTGACTGTCGATGCTCATCTCGGCGCGCGCGCCGTGCTCGGTGGGCTCGACATCGGTCACCTTGCCGATCGTGGTGCCGCGATACGTCACGTTCGCGGTGGCGTACAAGCCACCCGACCGGGGCAGGTCGGCATACAGCTTGTACTGCCCGATGCCGGCCAAGGAGGGCAGCCGCAGGTAGTACCAACCCAACGCGACCAAGGCGATGAGCGTCAGGATCGTGAAGAGGGCCAACTGGATCTTGATGAAGCGAGGCAGCACCGCTCACTCACCCCTTTCGACCAGCGGACCACCCGGCGCGTTGTGCGCGTTGGGAGTGAACCGAAGGTCCGGAATCATGGTGGCCGGATCGCGGCCCCACGCCTGCTCGAGCGCCCGCAACATGCCGGAGACTCCCGTGCCCGTCAGCAACCCGTTGTCGATGGCGGACAGGGTGAGGTCGATGTCCGCCGACACGTTGATGTAGTCGCCGCGCACCACCTTCGGCACGTTCTCGATGGGGAACGGCAGGGTGAGCATTATCTTGAGCGCGCCGATCAGGTACGGCGCCGCCCTGTCGAGCTGCTTGAGCGGACGCTGCAGGTTCAGAAGGTTCTGATGCAGGTCGGGGTTCGCCTGTGACAGCGCTTCGTCCGCGGCCGAGCTGACCCGACCGAGCGCGGTCACGGCGTCGGCGAACAGGTCCCTGGTGTCGGCGAAGTGTTTGATCAGTGGCGGGAACTCCGTCAGGACCCGATCCAGGGTGTCGTTGCGCTGCGCGACGATGGACAGCAACCGGTTGGTCGAGTCGATGGCGCGGGTGATGTCCTGGCGCTGGGCGTTCAGTTCGGCGGTGAAAGTGTCCAGCCTGCCTAGGAATTCGCGGATCTGGTCGGCCCGGCCGGTCAGAACGTTGTTGATCTCGGTCTGGATGGTCTCGAGGTTGGGGATGCCCCCACCGGTGAGGATCGTGCCGATGCTGGCCAGCACCCGCTCCGTTGTCGGGAAGGCCGACGAATTCTGCAGCGAGATCGTGTCGCCGTTGTTGAGCAACTGGGTCGAGGGATTCGGTGGCATGTCCAATTGCACGTGTTGAGAACCGAGCAGGGTGGTCTGGCCGATCTTCGCCTGCGTGTTGACGGGCAATTTGAGGCCGGGCTGGAGATCCAGGGTCAGCGTCGCCACCCAGTCCTTGAGCTCGATCGAGCGCACGCTGCCGACGAACACGTCGGCGACCCGGACGCGGCTATTGACGTTGAGCGCCAACGTATCTGGCATCTGGACGTAGATCGTCAACTTGTCCGCGCCGGTGCCGGGGCCACCGGGCAACGGCACGTTGGCGATGCCCTTCCAGCCGCAGGACGTCAGCACCACGGCGAGCATGATCGTGGCGCAGGCACGCTGGGCGAACCGACCCACCTTCCATCCCTTCGGCACTAGGCACCTCCTGCTTCAGCGGGCAGCGGTGGCCCCATGGGTGCGGGCGGCGGTGGCCCCGCGGGAGCGGGGCCTGGGGGCGCGTTGGCGCCAAGCGGGTCGCCGGGGATGACGCCGGGAGCAGGACCGGGCGGCGGTCCCGGCTGCGGGTACCACGGCGGCGGCAGCGGGCTGTTCTCGGTGTAGGCGTTCGGCGGCCCGGGCAGCTTGCCGTTGTCCTGGACCCCGAAGGCGGGCGGCGCGGGCGGCGCGGTGACGTCCGGTCCGCCCATGAGTTCCGAAAGCGACTCCGGCGTCAGCATGTTCGCGGTGAACGGCTGGACGTCGACGCCCTGCATGCCGGGTGCGACGACCCAGCCCGGTTCGTGGTTGCCGTGCGAGAACAGGGTGTCGCGCGAGAAGATGCCCGGCACCGTCGTGTCCTTGTACCCGGGCGGCGGTTGCAGGCGCGGCTCGGAGTACGCGATCTGCTTGGGCAGCGTAATGGCCGAGCTGAACTGGTTCAGCCCGAACGGCGGGTAGTTGAACTTGGTGGCATCGAGGATCGGCGCCAGGTACTGCGCGCACAACTCGGCGGAGTCCTGGTAGCCCAGTCTGCTGCCCGCCTGGATCGCGCTGCACAGGAACTGCATCGGGTTTGCGTACTGGTTGATGGTGAGCAGGGCCATGATGCCGCCCGAGTTCGGCGACGCGATGTTGACGAGGTTGGACACGAGGTTGGGAAACACGTGCAGAGCGGTCTCGAGGCCGTCGCGGGGTTCGGGCTGCAGGATCGCGGTCGTGACGTCGGCCAGGTTGTCGACGTCCTTGGTCAGGACCGTCGCATTCTCGTCGAGGAAGCGCCTGGTGGTGCTGAGCAACTGGTTGAGGTCCTGCAGCGCCGTCGCCACTTCGCGATCGGTGTTGGTGAACGAGTTGGTGAACTGCGCGAGGTCGTCGTTCAGCGCCACGAACTGCTGATCGTTCTTGTACAGCGCGTTGACGAACAGTGCCAGGCTCTTGATCACCCCGAAGAAGTCGCCGCGGCCCTGGTTCAGCGTGGTGAGCGCCTCCGACAGGCTGTTGAGCGTGGTGTTGATCTCCTTGCCCTTGCCTTGGAGCCCGTCGGCGAACGATTCGATGACGTCGCCGAAGACGCCCTTGGGCTGGGCGGCCGTGGGGCCCAGGTCGGTCAGGATGCGATTGATCGAGTCGCGCAGTTCGTCGTACTCGACCGGGATCTGGGTGCGGTCCTCCGTGATGACGGCGTTGTCCTCGAGTACCGGGCCTCCGGTGTACGGCGGCGCGAGCTGGATGGCCCGCGACGCGACGAGGCTCGGGTTGAGCACCGACGCGGTGACGTTGACGGGCAACTTGTACTTCGAGTCGTAGTGGAACGTGACCCTCATCTTGTCGCCGGCCGGCTCCATCTTGTCGATCGACCCGACCTTGACGCCCATGATCTGGACCTTGTCACCGGGGTACAGCGCGAGCGTCTGGGAGAACTCGGCCACCACGGTGTTGGTGGTCAGCTTCTTGTACAGGTGCCAGCCGACGAACGCGGCGATCAGCCCGACGATGACGACGAGCGTTCCGATGATGACCGAGGCGCGGGTCAGCCTCGGCATCTTGAGATTCCGGACGTTGAAGATGGTGGACATCGCTTGGTCCCCTATCCCTGTGATCCGGGCGGGAGGAACGGTGGGTTGCCGGGCAGCGGCGGCGTGTCGGCAGGCGGAAGCTGAGGACCGGGCCCTGGCGGTGGGGGCGGACCGACGAGCGCAGGCGGCAGCGGCGAGGTGCCGTCTCCTTGGAGGGATCCCGGCGCGATGTACGGATCTCCGGGCAGCGGGGCGACGGGGACCGTGCGCGCACCGGGCGGGCCCGGCACGAACGGCGGCGGCGCAATGCCGGGAACGAAGGGCGGCATCTCGCCAGGGAACGCGGCACTCGGGACTCCGGGGGCAGGTACCGCCGCGGCCGGGTTCGGCGGCAGGCCGACGACGTTGGGTCCCCGCCCCTCGTAGTTCGGGCCATACGGATTGTCGCCGAACGGGCCGACCGACGTGTTCGCGCACGGCAGCGGGTTCGCCGAGGTCGGGTAGTTGCCCGGTGCGGGGGTGTAGGAGCACGGCGTGCCGGCGATGACGGCCGGGCCCGGATTTTCCGGGGTGCCCTCCAGCGGTGTCGGCGCAGGCGGCGGAGCGCCGTTGGCCTGTCGTTGGCCGTTCGGGTCGGGGTACCGGAACGAGGGCAGGCCCGCGTTGCCCCAGAACTCCTCGGGATCGATGCCGCGCTTCTTGAAGGCGGCGTCGACCCACGGCTGCAGGATCCAGTACGGCAACAGATTGACGATCATGACCTTGAAGTACGGGCCCGACGCGATGCCCTCGGCCAGCGATGCGGTGAACTTGCTCAACGTGGTCAGCACGTCGATCAAGTCGTACTTGCGGGCGACCAGCACGTCGCTGATGGTGTTGAGCTGGTTGAGCACGTGGTTGAGGTTCGGGTTGTCGTCGATGAAGCCCTTCACCTGTGCCGAGAAGGAACCCACCCGTTCCAGCAACATGCTGACCGCGTAGGTGCGTTCATTGACCGCGGCCAGCAGGGTCTGGGCGTTGACGAACAGTTGGTTGACCTGTTCACTGCGGTTGCCCAGCACACCCGCGATCTTGTTGGCATTGGCCAGCAGCTGCTTGATCTCGTCGTCACGCTTGCCGATGGTGTCGGAGAACCGGGCCACCCCGTCGAGCGCGGCGCTCAGGTGCGGGGAGGTCTGAGATACGGTCTCCGACAACACGTTCAGCGACTTCTTGACCGTATCGGTGTCCCACCCGGAGGTGGCCTTCGTGACGTCGAAGAAGGCGTCGTAGATCTGGTAGGGCGTGGTGGTCTGGCCCAGCGGCAGCACGCCGTTCGGCTTGAGCGGCGTATCGCCCTTCGGCTGGATTTCGAGGTTCTTGCGCCCGAGGATCGTGTCGGTGCGGATGTTGGCCCGGCTTTCGGTGCCGACCTTGACGCCCGTCAGCGAGTAACCGATGACGACCTTGTCCCCATTGATTTCCAAGCTACGGATCTCGCCGACGTCGACGCCGGCGACGCGCACCTTGTCACCCGTAGCCAGCCCAGCGGTGTCGGTGAACTGGGCGTAATAGGTGGGCGTCGCGAACAGCATGGGCACGCTGGCGAGGCTCTGCCCGACGCCGACCACGAGCACCAGGACGATGATGCCCATCAACCCGTTGCGGAGTCGGTTCTCGCCTTCCAGTGTCCTCATTTCGGGGTGCACCTCCCCGACGGCTGCGACCACACCTTGACGGTGCGCACGGGCCCACCCGGCTGCAGTCCGTTCAGTCTCAGAGTGATGTCGCACGCGTAGAAGTTGAAGAAGTCACCGTAGACGCCACCAGCGCGTCCGATGATCTTCAGGGCCTGCGGCAGCCGGACCAGGATGTCGTTGAGTTGCTCCTTCTGATCGATCAGTGGCTGCTGGATGATCTCGAGGTCGGTGACCGTCCGTTGCAGTAGCGGCCGGTTGTCACCGAGCAGGTCGGCGACCGAACCCGCCGCGTCGCTGATCTCGGCCACCGACGTCGCGACCGGATCCGCGCGGTTCTTCAGGCCGGTGATGAGCGTCTCGAAGTTCTTCAGGGTCTCGTCGAACTGCTGTTGATGCTTGACCGTCGTGTCGAGCACGGTGTTGAGGTTGCGGACCACCTCACCGATCGCCTGATCGCGGTCGGCTATCGCGGACGTCAACTGGGCCGTCTGATCGAGGATGTCGCTGATGGTGCCACCCTGGCCCTGGAAGATCGTGATGAGCGACTGAGCGATGTTGTTGACCTTGGCGGGGTCCAGCGCGCGGAAAAGGGGCCGGAATCCACCGATCAACGCGTCGAGGTCCAGCGCCGGTTCGGTGCGTTCGATCGGGATGGTGCCGCCGGGCGGCAGCCGCTTCTGGTCGTCGCCGCGCTTGAGTTCGAGATAGCGATCGCCGATGAGGTTCAGGTACCGGATCGCGGCGGTGGTGCCTTGGAACAACGGCAGCGACCGGTCGACGTCGAAGTCGATCCGCACCTTGCCTCCCCCGTCGAGGAGCGCGACCTTGCGGACCTTGCCGACCTCGACGCCGGACGCCCGGACGAACTGGCCGGCGCGCAACCCACTGGCATTGCTGAACACCGCCGAGTAGCCGGTCGTGCGGTCGAACCGCATCTGCCCGAACACCACGATGATGATCGCGGTGAACATCAGCAGCACCAACGACATGGCGCCGAGCTTGATGGCTGTACCGGTGATTCTCATGGGTTGATCGTGTTCTCCCCGATCTGACGGCCCCAGACGTACTCGTTGGCGATGGGTTGACCGAGTTCGAAGTGGTTGTACGGGGCAAGGGAGGCGCCGGTGTCCATCACCAGATACGGCTGCGGCCAGAGGTCCCTGGTAACGGCCTGCCAGCAGCCGGGCCGTCCCTCGGGGCCGCCGTGGGCGTTCACGCGCGGGAGGTTGTCGGGGTAGACGTACGGATTGCCCGAACCAAGCACCTCCGAGCGAGTGCGTAGGGAGTATCCGTTGCCGCCCAGCGTCGCGGCGGCCTTCGGCTCGATGTCGTGGTAGTTGCGGATGGTGCAGAACAGGGCCGGACTGTATTCGTCGAGGAGCGAAGTGGTGGGGATCAGATCGGCGGCGGCGCGCACCAGATAGGGCCCGCCGCGCTCGAAGACGTCACCGCCGGAGTTGCCGAATCCGACCGACGCCATTAGGGCCTGGTCGATGTTGGCCTGTTCATCGTTGAGCGTGCGCGCGGTGGTCACCGCGTTCTGCAGGCCGTCGAACAGATCGGGGGCGGCGTCGGCGTACACCTCGGCGAGGTCGGCCAACCGCTGGTTGTCCTGGCGGATCCGGGGCATCTGCGGGTTGATGTCGCCAAGGATCGCGTTGCCGTCCTGGAGCGACTTGCCAAAGCGGTCACCCAGCCCGTCGAGCGCCTGTGCGGTGGCGGTCAGCGTTTCGTTCAGCTTGATCGGGTCAACGTGTTGCGCCACCGACACCACGGTTTCGAACAGCGTGTTGAACTCGGTCGTCACCGACGACACGTCGATCGGCTCGGCCGGATCGATCCGGGCGGTGTCGGGGTTCTTCGGCGACGAGAACGCGACGTACTTGTTGCCGAACACCGTGCTGGCCTTGATCTCCGCGTCCACGTTGGCCGGGATGAGATGGAGGAACTTGCGGTTGACGTCGAGCGTGACCTTGGCCCTCTGTTCGCCTTCGGAGTCGTCTGCGTCGATGCCGACGACGCGTCCGATCTCGACTCCGTTGAACGTGACCTTCGACCCCGGATCCATCGACAAACCCGACCGGCTCGAGATCAGCGTCAGCCTCTCGGGATTCGCGAAGCCGCCGCGGAACTGAATCCACACCAGAGTCGCCGCAACCGCGACGACCAGAAGTAGGACAAGACCCGCCAGCTTGTAGGGCGGCGTCCGCGGAGCGTTCTCCGGTGATTGCAATTGGCCCGCAGCAACCATCGCGCTACACCGTCAGGTTGAAATTGGCGTTGGTGCCGTAGAGCGCCAACGAAGCGAACAGGACGACGAGAACGATCGCGATGAGCGAGGCGCGCATCGACCGGCCGACGGCCTCGCCCACGCCGACGGGACCGCCACTGGCGTAGAAACCGTAATAGCAGTGGTTCAGCATGACGATGACCGAGATGACGATCGCCTGCACGAACGACCAGGCGACGTCGTCGGGCCGCAGGAACGTCCGGAAGTAGTGCTCGTAGGTGCCGGTCGACTGCCCGTAGAACAGCGTCGTCGTCACCTGCGCCGACAGGAACGACATGATGATCGCCATCGCGTACAGCGGGATGATCACGATGAAGCCGGCCATGATGCGGGTCGACACCAGGTACGAGATCGACTTGATTCCCATGACCTCGAGCGCGTCGATCTCCTCGCTGATGCGCATTGCGCCCAGTTCCGCGGTCGCGCCTGCGCCGACCGTGGCGGCCAGCGCCTGGCCCGCGACGACGGGTGCGGCGATGCGCACGTTGACCAAAGCCGCGAAGAACCCGGTGAAGGCCTCGACGCCGATGTTGCCCAGCGAGGCGAAACCCTGGATGGCGATCAGCGAGCCGCCCGACAAGGTCACGAAACCGACGATGGCGACGGTGCCGCCGACCACCGCCATGGCGCCGGTGCCCATGCCGATCTCGGCGATGAGGCGCAGCATCTCCCTGCGGTAGTACCGCAGGGCGTGACCTATGGAACCGACGGCGGTGACGACGAACCACGCGACGTGTCCGACGCTGTCGAGGAACCGGCCGGGCGAACCGGCCAGCCGCTCGGCCCTGGGGAAACGGGAGCGTACGACTGTGGTGGTCGACATCTCAGCGCCCCGTTCCGAATCGGACGCCGATGGTGGTCAGCACGACGTTGACGGCGAACAACGCGATGACGCACAGCACCAGCGTCTCGTTCACGGCGGTGCCCACGCCCTTGGCTCCGCCGGAGACGGTGAGTCCTCGGTAGCAGCCGACCAGCCCGGCGATCAGGCCGAAGGTCATCGCCTTGACGATGGAGATGAGCACCTCGGGCAAGCCGGTCACCAGGGTCAGCGTCGACACGTAGGCCCCCGCGGAGATGTGCTGGATGTAGACGCCGAAGATGAAGCCGCCGACCAGACCGATGGTGATCACTGCGCCGTTGAGCAGGAAGGCGACGAACGTCGAGGCCACTACGCGCGGTACGACCAGGCGGTGAATCGGGTCGATGCCGAGCACCTCGAGCGCGTCGATCTCCTCGCGGATGGTGCGGGCGCCGATGTCGGCGCAGATGGCCGTCGACCCGGCTCCGGCGACCACCAGCACCGTGACGAGCGGACCGAGCTGGGTGACCGCACCCAGCGCCGCGCCCGCCCCGGAGATGTCGGCGGCACCGAACTCGGCGAGCAGGATGTTGAGCGTGAAGATGATGAGCACGGTCAGCGGGATGGCCACGGCGATGGTGGGCAGGAACGCCACCCTCATCAGGAACCAGCCCTGAAGGATGAATTCGCGCCACTGGAACGGTCGCCGGAACAAGGCCTTGGCCGTGAGCACGCACATCTTGACGAATCCGCCAACGGCCTGCAGTCCAGGCCTGATCTGGTCGCGGACGTAGTCGACCAGACCACCCGTGGACGCGGTCACAGGGCCTGCTCCATTACGAAGCCGTGGTGACTGCGGCACAACGGCCGACCATGTGGCACGCCCCCTCCTTGCCCCCGCTCCGTGTGTGAGATCCCTGTCTCCCTACTGGTCAGTAGTGAGCCGGACCACAGGAGGGTACCCGATCCCGTCGTAGCCGTGCACCGCATCCGCAGGATTGATGACCCAACTGTTAGCGAAGCGCTCCCCTCCGATCAATCCTCTGCTCTGCCCGCAGAAACGGTTGGAGGAGAAGAACTTTCGCTAGCGTCAATCGGTGCTTCCGTGCCGAAGCGCGCTCTCAGTTCCGTCTTGAGAACTTTGCCAGCGGGGTTGCGGGGCAGCACCTCGACGTGCTCCACGGCCTTCGGATGCTTGTACCTGGCAAGCCTTCCGGTGAGGAATTCGTCGAGTTCGGCCAACGACAACGGGGCAGACGCGGTGCTGGCGGAAGGACGGCTCAAGGCCACGACGGCCACTGGAACTTCACCCCATTTGCGGTGCGGGCGACCGATCACCGCGACCTCCGCGATCGCGGGGTGGTCCGCCAATGCGTTCTCGACCTCGGCGCAGTAGATGTTCTCGCCACCGGAGATGATCATGTCCTTCTTGCGGTCGACGACCCAGACGTAACCTTCGTCGTCCTGACGTACGAGATCGCCGGAGTGGAACCACCCGCCCGCAAACGCCTCGGCGGTGGCCTTCGGGTTGTTCCAGTAACCCGCCATCAAAGTGGGTGCGCGGTAGACGATCTCGCCGACCTGCCCGACCGGTACGTCGTTCATGTCCTCGTCGACGACGCGCGCTGCCACGGTGGGGATCACCTTGCCGACTGAACCCAGCTTGCGTACGGCGTCCTGGCCCAACAGCATGCACGTCACTGGCGACATCTCGGTCTGCCCGAACGCCGCGAAAATCTGTGTGCCGGGGAAGGTTTCGGCCATGGTGCGCAGAAGCGCGTCCGATGCGGGCGCCGCGCCCCACGACAACGCCCGCAACCGGACGTCCCGCGGGTTCAGGCGCTGCGCCGCGCACACCGCCTGCCACTGCGCGGGCACCAGGAAGATGCCGGTCACCTGCTCGGTGGCCAGCACGTCGAGCAGTTCGTCGGGGTCGAATGCCCCCAAGGGGTACAGCACGGTCGGCCTGCCGAGCATCAACCCGCCGATCACGTTGCCGATGCCCGCGATGTGGAACAGGGGCACGCCGATGAAGCCGACGTCGTTGTTGATGTCGGCGCCGATGGTGAAGAGCCCCGTAAGGCCCTGTCCGGCGATGTTGTTGTGGGTCAACACCGCACCCTTGGGACGCCCCGTCGTGCCCGAGGTGTACATGATCAGCGCGGCCGAGTCGTTGGGGATGTCCACCGGCGGCGGCGGGTCGCCATCCTCGGCGAGCAGGTCCTCGTAGCCGAGCAGGCCGTCCTCGGTGGCGCCGCCGGCGACGATGACGGTGGCCAGCGTCGAGTCGAGGTCGCGCACCGCGGCGGCGACCCCAGCGAGAACGGATTCCGTGACGACCACCGTCGCCTCGCAGTCACCCACCAGGAAGGCGATCTCGGCTGGTGTCATGCGGAAGTTGACCGGCACCGCGATGGCTCCGAGCAGGTTGGCGGCCAGGAGGGACTCGATGAACTCGGTGCGGTTGAGCATCAGGATCAGGACGCGGTCACCGAACTCGACCCCACGGCGGCTCAACGCGCCGGCCAGCGCGGAGACGCGGCGATCGAGGTCACCCCACGTCGTGGTGTGGCCGAGGAACCGCACGGCCGTCGCGTCTGGCTGCATCAGTGCATGCCGGGCAAGCTGGTTGGTCCAGTTGTGCCTGCGGGCCAGATAGGGCTGATCGACGGGGGACGGTGACGCGGTCAACGGCTGAGGCTCCCTGATGTCAGTCGGCGCAGGTTGCGCGATGTTGATATTTGATCAAACATGGTGTTGCCCCGGTCACACTACTCAATTTCTGCTCCTCGCGTGCGCGGGGCCTAGGCAGTCCGGGAACAACCCCTCGCCAGTCGGCTCGGCAGAACGGAAACGCCGTGAACGCAACGCCCGCCAAGTCCCCGCCGGCGAAGCCGGCAATCGGGCGAGAGCGTTCGCGGCGGCGGGAACAGCTGTCGGACGAGGTCGCCGCACATCTGCGGGCGGAGATCATGTCCGGCGCACTGAGACCCGGTACGTTCATCAGGCTCGACGAGACGGCGACCGAACTCGGCGTCAGCATCATGCCCGTTCGCGAGGCGCTGCGGACGCTGCGCGGCGAGGGCATGGTTGAGCTCGAACCCCATCGGGGGCACGTGGTCGCGCAATTCACCCGTGGCGACATCGAGGATCTGTTCTGGTTGCAGGCCACCATCGCCACCCAGCTCGTGCGCTCGGCGGCCGAGCGCGTCACCGACGAGCAGATCGACGAACTCGAACGGCTCGCCGACGCCGTCGCCGCAGCCATCGACCGACACGACGCCGACGAGGTGGCGTCGGCCGAGTTCGCCTTCCACCGAGCGGTCAACCACGCGGCCGGCCGGATCAAGCTGGCCTGGTTCCTGCTGCACGCAACCCGGTATCTGCCGCCGCACATCTTTGCGAACGACGTGCAGTGGGGCATCGACGCGCTCGCCAACCATCGGCAGCTGATCGCCGCCCTGCGCAGTCGCGACGTCGACGCCGTGGTGAGACTCACCACCGAACAGTTCACCGAGGGTGCGCGCATGCTCACAGCGCGGCTCGACGAGCGCGGGCTGTGGACCTGAAGTACTAAGTGCCGGCGGCCAGCTGCTCGGCGCGGGCCTTCAGGTTGCCGGCGAGGTGCTCGAGCGCGTCGTTGACGACCTTCTTCACCATCGGCGCAGGAACGGGCAACGTCACCTCGACGTCGAGATCGACGGTCAACAAGGTGGTCGAACCCATGTCGACCACCGAGAAGATCTGCTCCTGCTTCTTGAACAGGTCGCCCTGCTGCATCACCGTCTGAATCTGGTTGTCGCCCGGGTAGTAGACCGCCTGGATGTAGGTGCCGTCCATCCCCTGCACGGACGTGTCCAGCCGCAATTGGCTCGGTCTGCCGTCGTCATAGCGGGCCAGGATCCAGCAGCCCTTGATCTCCTCGTTCCACCGTGGGTACGACTCGAAGTCGGCGACGATGGCCATGATCGACGCCGCGGAGGCCGCGACTTCGACGGTCTTGCTCACGATCGGCATCGGGCGACTATATAAGTGCCGGCTGTCGTTCGCCGAAACCGTCGTCCCTGTCGTTAACTCGCGTGCTCAACGACAGGGAATGCGGTTTCGGTGCAGTGGTGGCGCAATGTCGGGGGCTTTGACTCACAGAGGAGTGGTGCGATGAGCGCACGGGTTCGGGTGGCGGTGCTCGACGACTACCAGAACGTCGCGATGAGCATGGCGGACTGGTCGGCCGTAACGTCACGGGCCGACGTCACGGTGTTCTCCGACCACGTCGCGGACGCCGACGAGCTCGTCGCGCGGCTGGCACCGTTCGACGTCATCTTCGTGATGCGCGAGCGAACACCGTTGCCGCGCAACATCATCGAACGACTGCCCCGACTGCGGATGATTGCCAGCACCGGGCCGTTCAATGCGTCGATCGACATGGCGGCTGCCGCCGAACGGGGCATCCACGTCGGAACCACCGGCGGCAGCGTCGCATCGACAGTGGAGTTGACGTGGGCCCTCATCCTGGGCGCCTCCCGCCACCTCGTCGCCGAACGTCTCGCGGTGGCGGAGGGTCGTTGGCAGACCACGGTGGGCCGCGAACTCGACCGCCGCGTCCTGGGCGTGCTGGGATTGGGCCGGATCGGTGCCCGAGTGGCGCGCATCGGCGCGGCGTTCGGGATGGACGTGACGGCCTGGAGCCAGAACCTGACCCCGGAGGGCGCCGCGGAGGCCGGCGCCAGGTACCTGCCACGTGACGAGTTCTTCGCCACCGCCGACGTCGTGACGGTGCACCTCAAACTCAGCGAACGCTCCCGGGGACTCGTCGGCGCCGCCGAACTCGCGGCGATGAAAGCGACTGCCCTACTGGTCAATACCTCGCGCGGGCCGATCGTCGACGAGGCCGCACTGATCGAGGCGTTGCAGTCGCGATCGATCACCGGCGCAGCCCTGGACGTGTTCGACACCGAACCGTTGGCCGCCGGCCATCCGCTGCGCACGCTTCCCAACGTGCTCGCCACGCCGCACATCGGCTACGTCGCCGACCGTCCCTACCGGATCTTCTTCCGCGACGGGGTCGCGGCGATCGCAGACTGGCTCGACGGGCATCGGTAACCGCTCAACAGCGTCCTTACTTGGCCAAGGAGTCGCGGCCCGACACGACTGCGAATCCGCGACGGATCGCCTGGTCGGCGGCCCCACAGCAGGAGCACCCGGGTGGCGGCATCCGTTTCGAGGGTGGCCTCGCCCTCTGCCGCCGCGAGCGCGATGTCGGTGTGATCGACTGCCGCCGAGACGATTACGTCGTCCCCGTCCGGCACGCGCAGTCGGCCTCGACGCTGTACTCGGTCATCCAACGCTCGCCAAGCCGCGCGTGGGCGGCGGCTCCGTCGCCGGTGATGTCCCATCCGTGCAGGACCAACTCCTCACGCATGTGCTCGGCGAACCACGGCACCTTCATCGTGCGGCCGGTCCAGGCGACGTCGGTGTCGTCGGGCAGCTCCTCCCCCGCCCGAGCCACGTCGCCCAGCTCTGCCATGCGCCGCGTCAAGGAGTCCCACAGGTCGGCGTCGCTCAGGCTGCGCCTCGCACCAGGTGCCCGCGTCGGGGTGCCGATCCTGAACCGCGTCGGCGAACTCGGTCCACTCCGGGAATCGTTCGTGATCAATCGCCGTCGGGACTCCTCTCCGAGCCGCGCCAACTTCGCGCTGGGCTAGCTGGTGACGGCGGTCGCCAGCAGCGTGCGGACGGCGTCCGGAATGGGAACCGGCCTGCGCTCCGCGCGGTCCACGTACACGTGTACCCAGTGCCCGACGGCGGCCACCCGATGTGGGGCTTGCGATTCGCCGTGAGTCTCGAACAGCGCCAGCCGATAGGTCACGCTGGTACGTCCCAGCCGGGTCACCGCCAATCCAACCGCGAGCGGGTCCGGGAACGTCAGTTCAGTGAAGTAGCGGCAACCGGACTCGGCGACCACGCCCAGCCACGGCGCCGTGACCGGATCCACGCCCGCGCTCGTGTTGATCCACGCGTTGATCGCCGTGTCGAAGAGTTCGTAGTACACCGCGTTGTTGAGGTGGCCGAACATGTCGTTGTCGGTCCACCGGGTCTGCACCGGCCAGTGCACCGGAAAGTCGCGGCTGGTGAGGGCCCGTTCGTCAGCGGTCATCGCCGCAGTCTGTCAGGTCGCGCCTTCGCCGAAACCGTCGTCCCTGTCGTTAAAACGCGCGCGCAACGACAGGGAACGGGGTTTCGGCGAAACCGGGGGTCAGGCAGGGCAAGCTGGTGACCATGAGAATCCGCGGCGCAGTCCTCGACCGGGTCGGCGCTCCCCGCCGCTACGCCGATACCCGGCCGCTGACGATCACCGACCTCGAGCTCGACCCGCCCGGTGACACCGAACTCCTGGTCCGCATAGAGGCCGCCGGCCTGTGCCATTCGGACCTGTCCGTGGTCGACGGCAGTCGCGTCAGGCCGGTGCCGATGCTGCTCGGCCACGAGGCGGCGGGCATCGTCGAACGGGTCGGCGCCGCGGTCACCGACGTCGCGGTCGGCCAGCGGGTCGTCCTGACGTTCCTACCGCGCTGCGGTGACTGCGCGGCCTGCGCCACCGACGGGCTGGCGCCGTGCTCGCAAGGCAGCGCAGCCAACGGGTCGGGCACCCTGCTCGGCGGCGGGACGCGGCTCACGCGCGACGGTCAACCCGTGCTGCATCACCTCGGCGTGTCCGCGTTCGCGACCCACACCGTCGTCGACCGACGGTCAGTGGTACCCGTCGACTCCGACGTGCCCGCGGTCGTGGCGGCCTTGCTCGGCTGCGCCGTGCTGACGGGTGGCGGCGCCGTACTCAACGCCGGCAGGCCGCGGCCGGGTCAGACGGTGGCGGTCGTCGGCCTCGGCGGGGTGGGCATGGCGGCGGTCCTGACGGCCCTGGCACACGACGACGTCCGCGTGGTCGCCGTCGATCAGCTGGCCGACAAGGTGGACCGGGCGACGGACCTGGGCGCTCACGAGGGGCACCTGTCCGGTGACGTCGGCGAGCTCAAGGCCGACGTGGTGATCGAGGCAGCAGGTCACCCCTCGGCGCTCGAGACCGCGATCGAGCTGACCGCGCCGGGGGGTCGCACCGTGACCGTCGGCCTGCCCCGCCCTGACGCACGAATCACGGTGTCGCCGTTGGGTTTCGTCGCCGAGGGCCGCTCGCTGATCGGCAGCTACCTCGGCTCGGCCGTCCCGGCCCGTGACATTCCCCGCTTCGTTGCGCTGTGGCGTTCGGGCCGGTTACCGGTGGAGGCACTGGTGTCGTCGACGATCGGGCTCGACGACATCAACGCGGGCATGGACGAACTGGCCGACGGGAAGGCCGTCCGCCAGATCATCGAGTTGCGCTAGAACCACGCGTCGCGCATGTCGAGCGTGGTGCGGTCCAAGCTCTCCAACAGGTCGAGTTGCGGTGCGGTCTTGGGGAGTTCGTAGCGGAAGAAGTACCGCGCGGCCTGGCGCTTGCCCTCGTAGAAGTCCCCGGACTGCCCGTCGGTCGCGACGTACTGTTCGAGCCACATCCACGCGACCACGACGTGCCCGAACGCCTCTAGGTAGATCACGCTGTTGGCCAGGGCGGCCTCGGCGTCACCCGAACCGAACATCCCGACGGTCACGGCGACGAGGCGCTGCCAACTGGCGTCCAGCTGCGCCGCAAGCACCGCGGCATCGCCGCCGGCCGCGGTGGCACGGTCGACCGCACGTGTGATGTGCTTGCCGAGCTCGGTCAAGCTGGCGCCACCACGCTGAGTCACCTTGCGGCCCAGCAGATCCAGGCTCTGGATGCCGTGAGTGCCCTCGTGGATGGAGTTGAGCCGGTTGTCCCGGTAATGCTGCTCGACGTCGTACTCCCGGGTGTAGCCGTACCCGCCGTGCACCTGGATCGCGAGGTCGTTGGCCTCGACGCACCACTGCGACGGCCAACTCTTGGCCACCGGCGTCAGAATGTCGAGCAGCAGGGCGGCGTCGTCGCGTTCGGTCTCCGATTCAGCGGCGTGCTGCAGGTCGATCAGCCGTGAGCAGTACAAACTCAACGCCAGCCCGCCCTCCACGTAGGCCTTCTGCGCCAACAACATTCGCTTCACATCGGTGTGCTCGACGATCGGTATCTGCGGAACCGCCGGGTCCTTGACGGTCACCGGTCTGCCCTGCGGACGCTCTCGCGCGTACTGCAGGGACTTGAGGTAGCCGGTGTAGCCCACCGCCACCGCGCCTATCCCCACGCTGAGCCGGACCTCGTTCATCATGTGGAACATGTAGGTCAGCCCGCGGTGCGGTTCGCCGACCAGATAGCCGACGGCACCAGGTTCGCCGCCGGGCCGGAAGGTGCCGTCACCGAAGTTGAGGACCGTATTCGTGGTACCCCGTTGCCCCATCTTGTGATTCAGCCCCGCCACTGCCACGTCGTTGCGCTCACCGATGGAGCCGTCGGCGCCGACCAGGAACTTCGGCACGATGAACAACGAGATGCCCTTGGTGCCGGCAGGTCCGCCCGGGATCTTCGCCAACACCAGGTTCACGATGTTGTCGGACATCTCGTGCTCGGCGCCGGAGATCCACATCTTCGAGCCGAACAGCCGATGGGTGCCGTCATCCCGCGGCTCCGCGCGGGTGGTGATGTCCGCCAACGACGAGCCGGCCTGCGTCTCCGAGAGCGCCATGGTGCCGGTGAAGCGTCCGGCCAGCATCGGCTTCACGTAGTGCTCGCGCTGTTCGTCGGTGCCGAACTTGGCCAACAGGTTGGCGTTGGCGATCGTCAGCACCAAGTAGCCAGACGTGCTGATGTTGGCGGCGAACAACCACGCGAACGCGGCATGCGCCACGCACACCGGCAACTGAGCGCCCCCCAACTCGTCGTCCATGGTGATGCCGATCAGATCGGCCTTGGCGAACGCGTCGATCGCCTCCTTCACCTCGGGAATGACGGTGACGTGCGTGCCGTCGAAGGTCGGCTCGTGGGCATCGCTGGTCTTGTTGTGCGGGGCGAAGTACCGGGTGGCCACTTCCTCGCACAGGTCGAGGACGCCGTCGAAGGTCTCGCGCGAATGGTCGGCGAACCTCTCCTGCTTGGTCAGCGCGTCAACCTCGAGCCACTCGTACAGCAGGAAGTCGAGATCGCGTCTCGACAGCAGGTTGGACTTCATCGGTCTCCTTCTCAGTGGACGTGGATTACAGGTCGTCGTGTTTCAGCATCAGGGTGTGGTCGTTCATCGCCGAGCGGTCGTCGGCGAGACCTACCACCCTCGTCGCATCGAGATTGGCAGCGTACGGGATGTGGTAGTGGCCGTGGAACAGCCAGTCCGGTGTCGTTGAGTGACAGATCGTCGCCAGCTTGTCGCGGTGCCGCTGGGCCTCCAGCAGGATGTCCGACGGCCAATTGCCGCGCGCGCCGCCCTTGGTGTCTGGACCGACGCCGGGGATGTCCACGCCGCGTGGACAGTCGTGGCTGACGATGACGTCGACGCTGCCGTCCCGCCTGGCGTACTCGACGTCGGCGTCGGTCAGTTCCTCCTGCGGCCACCAACTCTCACCCTCGATGCGATAGCGCTTGTCGACGCTCATGGCACCGCCCACGCTCATCCACGTCTTGCCCCACCACTGCCACCGGAAGCCGCGGCCGAGATACCGCATGCTCGGGTATCGGGTCGGGTCCGCCCACTCGGCACTCCGGGTGTGGTCCTCGTGGTTGCCGTCGAGCCAGAACAACCGGATGTCCGCCATCGCGAGCATCTTGTCGATGGCGCCGAGGTAGTCCTCGGTCCAGTAATCGTCCGTCCAGTACCCGAAGTCGCCGAGTTGGAGAATGGTGTCGACGTCGCAGCCGACGGCATGGCCGATGACGCGCTCGGCCCAGAGCTTGTTGCCGTGCCAATCGCCGGCGAGCATCAGGATCGTGGGGTCAGGATCCATCTCCGTGCACATTCGCATTCAGTCAGGACTACTTCGATCGAGCGATGTCCGACGCGACCAGGCCCAGCGGCTCGGCCGCTCGTACCGCCTCGTCGCGGATCAGACCGCGCAGCAACGCGGTGCTGAACTCGACGGCGATCTCCGGTGCGCTGCGGCGGCCCTGCGGACGCAGCCAACGGTAGGCACCCAACGTCATCCCGATGTATCCGAGTGCGAGCACGTGGGAGTCGCAGTCGTAGAACTCACCACTGGCGATACCACGGTCGATGACGTCGCGGACGTGCTCGTAGACGGTGGTCTCGGACGTGCGGATGTAGGCGACCTGATCTTCGGTGAACCACTCGGTGATGTAGGGGCCCTCCTGGAAGTACACGGCGGCCCGCTCGATGTCACTGGCGATGCCGACGAGCAGCCGGCGGGTGAAGTGGTAGATCGTCTCGCGGGCGGACGCCGACGGATCGTCGTGCAGGGCGCCGACGGTGAAGTCGGCGGCGCTCTTGTAGATGTCGTAGAGGATCAGCGACTTGCTGGCGTAGTAGTGGTAGACCGTCGCCTTGTTGAGCCCCACCGCGTCGGCGACGTCGTCCATGCGGGTGCCGTGGTAGCCGCGCGCGGCGAAGAGCTTGGTGGCCACGGCCAGCAGTTCCTCGCGGCGGGACGGGCCGTTCCCGGTTGCTGTCGATGAGCCGCTTGCGCGAAGAGCATCAGTCGATGAGCCGCTTGCGCGAACAGCATCGGGGTCGGTCGTGGACATGGCGACTCACTATATGCAGGCCGGGGTCGAGCCCGGGTACCGATCAACTGGTTGGCCAGTTTAGGCAATCGTCGAGTTATCCCGTCCGGCGCCTCACCCGCGGGGCTAGACTTCGGTCAGACCGCTCGTCACCCTGGGAGGCACCTAATGGATCCGAATCCGGATTACGACGCGAGCGACGAGATCGAGTACTTCTTCCAGTGGCTCCCATGGGCGCTGCGGGGCGTCTACCCACCTCCCGCCTACCCGCCGGTCTAACTCGTCTCCGTCACCCGGGCGGCTAGGCCGCCGCGGCCTTGACCGCCCGGCCCACTTCGGCCCGCAACTGCGTGTACTCCGGCGAGCGGCGCAGCTCGTCTGGGTCGACGCCCGTGCGCGGCAGGTCGACCGGCAGATCCAGCGCCACCTGGCCGGGCCGCCGGGTCAGTACGACGATCCGCGAGCCGAGGAACGCGGCCTCGTCGGCGCTGTGCGTGACGAATACCGTCGTACGTCCGGATTCCGCGCTCACCTGCCGCACGTCCTCCTGCAGCCGTTCCCGGGTGAGCGCGTCGAGGGCGGCGAACGGCTCGTCCAGCAGGAACAGCGGCGTCTCGGCCGCCAGGGCCCGCGCGATCGCGACCCGCTGCTGCTGTCCGCCGCTGATCTCCCAGATCTTGCGGGCAGCGGTGCCCTCGAGTCCGACGCGGTGCAGCAGTTGGTCACGTCGCTCCGCGCGCCGTTCCCGCGGCACGTTCGCGTACTTGAGCGCCAGTTCGACGTTTCCGCCCACCGTGCGCCACGGGAACAACCTCGGCTGTTGGAACACCACCCCCGAGGTGACGCCGGGGCTCGGTGCGGCGCTGTCCACCTGCACCTTGCCCTCGGTCGGTTCCTCGAAACCGGCGATCAGCCGCAGCAGGGTGCTCTTGCCACATCCCGACGCGCCGACCAACACCAGGAAAGCGCCGGGTTCGACGTCGAGATCGACCGGACCGAGCGCGGTCACCGCGTCACTGCCGTTGCCGTAGCGGTGTTCGACGCTCTGGATCTTCAGGCCACCGCGGGTCTCGCCGTCACTGCTTGAGGACATCGGGCAGACCCTTGGTGTAGACGGCGTCCTGGAACGTCTTCAGCGGTGCGGCACTGGGGATCTGCTTCTGCTCCGCCAGGAACTGCGACGCACTCTCCAGGTTGGCGGCGATGTTGCCCGGGTTGCCGTCCGAGCCCAGCCACTCCGCCGAGGCCACCTCCGCCGGTGTCAGATAAACACCCTGCTTCAGTTGTCCCGCAACGTCTTCCGGGGACAATCCGATCTCGGCGGCGATGGCCTTCGCGGCGGCGTCCGGGTCGTCCTTGATGGTGTCGAGCGCCCGGGCCTCCTGCTTGCGCCAAGTGTCGACGACCTCCGGATGCGCATCCGAGAACTCGGTGCGCACGGCCGCGAGGTCGAGCGTCGGCTTGCCGTCCTTGGCCAGCTGGCGGCTGGTGATCAGGTCCTTGCCCGTCTTGCGCAGGTCGTCGAGCGTCGGCAGCCACGTGTAGGCGGCGTCGATGTCACCGCGATCCCACGCCGCCAGAATGGCCTGCGGCTGCAGGTCGACGAGTTGAACGTCGTTGGCCGACAGGTTGTTCTGTGCCAGCGCCGCCAGCAGGCTGTAGTGCGCCGTCGACGCGAACGGGGTTCCGACCCGCTTGCCCCTCAGGTCGGCAATGGTGTTGACGTTGGATCCGTTGCGTGCCACCAGCGCCTCGTTGTCGCCAGCGACGTCGAGCACGAAGGCGACCTTGTACGGAATGTTCAACGGCGCGGAGAGGCCGCGGGCTACGGGGCTGGAACCCAGGGCACCGAAGTCGAGTTCCTTCGCGATGAACGCGGTGTTGACGTCGGCGCCGGAGTCGAACTTGATCCACTTGATGTTGAAATCGGGCAGCGCCTCTTCGAGCCACTTGTTGTTCTTCACGATGAGGTCGCCACTCGGAAAGGTCTGGTAGCCAATGCGAATGGTCGGCTTCGCGGCGTCCTGCCCGGAATGGTCCACCGCGCAGCCGGCCAACGTCATGGCCGCCACACCCACCGCTGCCAGTAGTGCCTTCAGTTTCATAACTTTCCTCTCCAGGGAACAGCGCGGCGCTCCGCGGCACGCAGAAATCCGTCGATGATCAGGCCCGAGAACCCGATGGCGAAGATGCCGACGAGCACGACGGGGGTGTTGTTGTAGTTGCTTGCGTCCTTCACGAGTCCGCCGATGCCGGGAATGCCGTTGAACAACTCGGCGGCCACCACCGACGAGTAGGCCATGCCCACGGCGAGCCGGATTCCGGTGAACGTCTCGGGTAGTGCCGACGGGATCACGACGTCCCGGATCACCTGTGTCCGTGTGGCGCCGAGCGCGCGCGCCGCCTCCTGCAGTCCGACGGGGGCGGCGACGACGGCGGCCGTGGTCGCGACCGCGGCGGGCGGGAGCGCGGCCAGCGCGAGCAGGGTGATCTTCGGCGCCTCGTCGATGCCCAGCCAGATCACCAGCAGGAAGAAGTAGGCGAGCGGCGGCAGGGCGCGCAGGAAGGTCAGCCACGGCTCGAGCACGCTGCGCACCCATCCGACGGAGCCCATGACCAGACCGAGCAGCACGCCGAGCGCGACGCCGATCACGACGCCGACGAACACCCGGCGCAGTGTCATGTACAGGTGCTCCCACAACAGGTAGCCGGCGTAACCCCGGACGCCGTCGTGGGTGGTCGAGACGTCGACGGCCGCCCGCCAGACCGTGGCCGGATAGGGCACGAAGGTCTGGTTCCAGATGCCGGCTGCAGCGGCAAGCTGCCACACGCTCACGAAGACGACGACCGACAACAGCGGCAGCGCCGCTCGGGTCAGTCGACCGCGCCACTTCCCCGGACGTGCCTCGCCGGCGGACTTGGCGACCTGCGCCTCGTCCGGGGTGATGTCAACGAATACCGACACTGTTCCTGCGACTTTCTTCTACTTCGAGCTGACCGGGATCGGGTTAGCGACAGCAGGAATCCGCAGGTGTCGTGGCCACCCGCTATTGATACCGGGACGCGGCGGGCGAGTGAAGTAATCGAATCAGCGCGAATGTAAGAGCACGGCAGTGAACCAAGTCAGTGAGCCAGCAGCGTCAGCTGGGGTCCCCGTGCCGGCCGAGCGTCTCCACCGGGATCGCGCCGGGGCGGGTCCACTGCGGCACGGGCCTGCTGGTCGGGCCCCAGGTCGGGTTCCCTTCCGCATCCGTGCGCCAGGACCAGCACGAATGGCGGCCCTCGGGCCAGCCTTCGGGGTTGTCCTCCCACGACTCGCCACGGCCATAGGGCGTCATGTCGAGCAGGCCCATGGACCCGTTGACCGCCTCATTGCCGCGGCCCGTCGTGGAGTAGGTGAGGAACGCCCGGTCGCCGTCGCGCAGGAAGCAGGTGAGGAAACCCATCGCGCCGCCTGCCGGCCCGTCCACGTCGCGCACCGAGTACCAGGGCTGGGTGTAGCCCATGAACTCGACGTAGGCGGCTACCTCGTCCCAGCGGCCCGTGGTCAGGTTGGCGTACGAAACGCCGCGGGCATTGAGGTAGACGGCGTCCTTGAGGTGCCAGGCCGTGGTGGTGCAGCCCTCGCACTGCCCTTGGTGCGGCGCGCCGTCGTACCACATGTGCTTGTAGACCACGAGTTCGTCGCGACCTTCGAACAGGTCAAGAAACGGGACCGGGCCGTCGGGTCCGACCACCTCGACGGTCCCGTCGAACTCCACCATCGGCAGCCGGCGGCGGGCCGCGGCGAGGGCGTCGCCCTGGCGGGTGTGGGCCTTCTCGCGGACCAGAAGCTCGTCACGGGCGGTTTGCCAGGTGGCTAGGTCGACGACGGGTGGGCGGCCGGAACTCATCGGGCTACCTCACGAACGGCTCGTGCTGCTCGGCCAACTGGGTGAGGGCGCCGTTGCGTTCGACGTTCCGCTGCCCGACTTCCGAACCGCGCCAGCCCTTCAGCCCAGCCCGCACCTCGGCCGGCCACGCGTGAGTCCACGCCGACAGCGAAGCGGCGACGCCGGAAGCGGCCGCCCGTCCGCGGGACTGGGCGACGGCCAGCCAAGCCAGCACGCGCTCGCGATTGGCGGTATGCGACGGACCGTCGGGCACCCAGTCCGCCACGGCGTCGACGCCGAACGTGGGCGCGGCCGGGCCGTGTACCTCGCGGTAGCGCTCGCCACACCTCCTGCAATCGACTTGGTACGCAAGCGAATTGGGGCCCAACTCGATGAAGACGTAGTCGGCGACCGCGACACACCGAGGACACCTGGCCAGTCCACGTTCAACCACTACGCCCATGGCAGCAGCGCTCCTTCCTCTCGGGTCGAGTGAGTACACGCGTGGTCATGGTGAGCCCTGCTGCACCGCCAGCGCATCGGGCGCAGGGATGTCGATGCCAGATCGGTGCGCAATCGCAATCGGCGGGCGCCATCGCGGACCGGGTCGTCCCTGACCCCACCACCACCGGGCGCCACCGAGGCCCTCGCCACGGATGGGGAGGGCCTCGGCACCCTGGGGGGTCCTAGCGGGGGTCGTGCCTGCGCGCCGGTGGTACGTCGACGGGGACTCGGTCGGATCGGCCTGCGGTGTCGGCGGTGTCGTGGCGGACCTCGTCGGCCTCGTGCTTGCCCGAGTCGAGGTCGAGGTCGGGGTCGAGCTCGTCGGCGTGCTTGCGCCGCTCGTCGAGGTCCTCCCTGCGTGCTTCCACCGACTCGGTGTGCGTCGACGCGCGTTCCCGAAGTCTTTGCGCCTCCGCGGCCTTGGCCTCGGCCTCGGCTTCGGCGGCGCGCGCCCTGGCCTCGGTCTCGGCGGCGAGGGCCTGGCGTTTGTCGACCATCGCGGTTTCGGCCGCGATCTCCTCGCGAAGGTTGTTCGCCTCGACGCGGCGCTTCTGTGTCCGTCGGCTGCGGGCGATGAGGACGAGGCCGACGATCACGATGATCGCGGCGACGACGGCGGCGACGATCCAGACGGTGTCTTGGGTGGTCATCTCGGTTCCTTCGGTCGATACAACTACCGGGAGCGTTGGTTGACGCACCCGCTAATTCCGGATTCCCATCGACCGGGGAAGCGAAACTACAGAGCCTTGAGTTCCTCGATGACCGCGACTCGTTGACGTTGAGGATCGGCATACCGTGAATCGGGCTGGACGGGTCGTCACGCCCCGCCGGGTTGGTGTCCGCCACGGGTCGCCCCTAGAGTAAGCACACCGCTTACCGCCAGAGGGGGGCGCGTCCTCGGCGAGCAATGGGAGACTCTTTCGATGATCATCGGGATACCGCGCGAGTCTTACGCGGGTGAGACGCGCGTCGCCGCCACGCCGCAGACCGTCGGACAACTCATCAAACTGGGCTACTCCGTCGCCGTCGAGTCCGGCGCCGGCGATGCCTCCAGCTTCTCCGATGCCGCCTACGTCGAGGCAGGCGCCGAAATCGGCGGTGCGTGGGCGGCCGACGTAGTACTCAAGGTCAACGCCCCCTCCGATGTCGAGATCGCCGCATTGAAGGACAAGGCCACCCTGGTCAGCCTGATCTCGCCGGCGCTGAACCCAGAACTCGTCGAGAAGCTCTCCGCCCGCCCGATCACGGTGCTGGCGATGGACGCCGTCCCGCGTATCTCCCGGGCGCAGTCGCTGGACGTGCTGTCGTCGATGGCCAACATCGCCGGCTATCGGGCCGTCATCGAGGCCGCGCACGCCTTCGGCCGGTTCTTCACCGGGCAGGTGACCGCGGCGGGCAAGGTGCCGCCCGCCAAGGTGCTCGTGGTCGGTGCGGGGGTGGCCGGACTTGCCGCCATCGGCGCGGCAGGCAGCATGGGCGCCATCGTCCTGGCCACCGACCCACGGCCCGAGGTCGCCGACCAGGTCAAGTCCCTCGGCGGGGAGTATCTGTACGTCGACCCGGCGGCGGCCGAGGTCTCGGCCACCGGCTACGCAAAGGAGATGGGCGACGACTACAAGGCCCGCGAGGCGGCGCTGTACGCCGAGCAGTCCAAGGACGTCGACATCATCATCACCACCGCGCTGATCCCCGGTCGGCCCGCACCCCGCATCATCACCGCGGGGATGGTCGCCTCGATGAAGCCGGGCAGCGTGATCGTGGACATGGCCGCGGCCAACGGCGGCAACGTCGAGGGCACCGTCAAGGATCAGGTGATCGTCACCGACAACGGCGTGACGATCATCGGCTACACCGATCTGGCCGGGCGGCTGCCGGCTACCGCCTCCCAGCTCTATGGCACCAACCTGGTGAACCTGCTCAAGCTGCTCACCCCCGACAAGGACGGGCAGCTCACCCTGGATTTCGACGACGTGGTGCAGCGGTCGGTGACCGTCGTGCGCGAAGGTGAGACCACTTGGCCCCCGCCACCGGTGCAGGTCTCGGCCGCACCGGCCGCAGCCGTCACCGCACCGGTCGAGCCGAAGCCGCCCAAGCAACCGATGACGGCGCGACGCCGGTTGGGCGTCACGTTCGTCGCCGCTGCCGTGCTGTTCGTACTCATCGCGCTGTCCCCGGCCGCGCTGCAGGTACACCTGACGGTCTTCGCCCTGGCGATCGTGATCGGCTACTACGTGATCGGGCACGTGCACCACGCGTTGCACACCCCGCTGATGTCGGTGACCAATGCGATCTCGGGCATCATCGTCGTCGGCGCGCTGCTTCAGATCGGACACGGCATCTACACCGGCGGAGCCGTCGTCACCGCCTTGGCTACGGTCGCGATCCTGCTCGCCAGCATCAACGTCTTCGGTGGCTTCGCGGTGACGCGCCGCATGCTCGCGATGTTCTCGCGCAGCTGACAACTCAGGCCTTCGCCGCGCCGCCTCCTCGAGCCCCTATCGGACGGATCGCATGTTCACCCTAGAGACCACTGCCACCGCCGCCTACGTCGTCGCGGCCCTGCTGTTCATCCTGGCTCTGGCCGGGTTGTCCAAGCACGAAACATCGCGGTCCGGCAACACATTCGGCATCGCCGGCATGGCGGTGGCGCTGATCGCCACCATCGCGCTCGCACTGGCGCGCCACATCGAGCCGCTGGGTGTGGGCCTGTTGGTCGGTGCGATGACGATCGGCGCCGCGATCGGGCTGTGGCGGGCCCGAGTGGTCGAAATGACCGGGATGCCCGAACTGATCGCGCTGCTGCACTCCTTCGTCGGCCTGGCCGCGGTGCTGGTGGGCTGGAACGGCTACCTGCACGTCGAACACGAAATCGCCGGATCCGAGGCCGCCCTGCTGGACAGCCAGGGCCTGCTCGGCATCCACTCCGCCGAGGTGTTCATCGGCGTGTTCATCGGCGCCGTCACGTTCACCGGGTCGATCGTGGCCAACCTCAAGTTGTCGGCCCGCATCAAGTCCACGCCGCTGATGCTGCCGGGCAAGAACATCCTCAACGTCGGCGCGCTAGTCGCGTTCTTCGCGCTCACGGTGTGGTTCGTCGTCGCTCCGCAGCTGTGGCTGCTGATCGCCGTCACCGTGCTGGCCCTGCTGCTCGGCTGGCATCTGGTCGCTTCGATCGGCGGCGGCGACATGCCCGTCGTGGTGTCCATGCTCAACAGCTACTCGGGCTGGGCCGCTGCCGCGTCGGGCTTCCTGCTGTCCAACGACCTGCTCATCGTGACCGGCGCACTCGTCGGCTCCTCCGGTGCCTACCTGTCCTACATCATGTGCAAGGCGATGAACCGGTCGTTCATCTCCGTGATCGCCGGCGGCTTCGGGATCGAGGCGGGCCCGGCCGACGACAAGGACTACGGCGAACACCGCGAGATCACCGCCGACGGCGCGGCCGAACTGCTGACCTCCGCCGATTCGGTGATCATCACCCCTGGCTACGGCATGGCGGTGGCCCAGGCTCAGTACGGGGTGGCCGACCTGACCCGCAAGCTGCGCGAGCGTGGGGTCAACGTGCGATTCGGTATCCACCCGGTCGCGGGCCGGCTGCCCGGCCACATGAACGTGTTGCTGGCGGAGGCCAAGGTGCCCTACGACATCGTGCTGGAGATGGACGAGATCAATGAGGACTTCGACAACACCGCGGTCGTCCTGGTCATCGGCGCCAACGACACCGTCAACCCGGCGGCATCCGAGGACCCCAGCAGCCCCATCGCCGGTATGCCGGTGCTGACGGTGTGGAACGCCGACAACGTCATCGTCTTCAAGCGCTCCATGGCCTCCGGTTACGCAGGCGTGCAGAACCCGCTGTTCTTCCGGGAGAACACCCAGATGCTCTTCGGCGACGCCAAGGACCGGGTGGACGCCATCAACGCTGCCCTGTAGCGATAGCGTGACGACGACCGGTCGACGGCTACCGGCGTGGTCGGTCCCGATGTTCTTCATCGTGGGTGCCGTGTCGCAATACGTCGGTGCCGCGCTCGCCATCTTCCTGTTCGAGACCACCAACCCTGCGGCGGTGGCGTGGTTGCGCTGTGCGGCGGCCGCCCTCGCGCTCGTCGTGTGGCGACGGCCGTGGCGGCTGTGCTGGACCCGTCGCTCGGTCGCCGTCGCAGCCGGGTTCGGCATCGTCACGGTCGGCATGAACGTCGCCTTCTTCGAAGCGATCGCACGGATTCCGCTGGGCACTGCGGTGGCGATCGAGTTCCTCGGACCGATCGGCGTCGCGACGCTGTCTTCTCCCGTCGCTTCGCTCGCCCCAGTTGGATCACGCCGAATTCGAGACCTGCTCGCGGTGCTGCTCGTTGCCGCCGGGGTGGTCTTGCTCGCAGGGGTGCAGGCCGGCATCGAGCCCATCGGGGTCTTCTTCGCGCTGACCGCTGCCGCGTTGTGGGCCGGCTACGTCCTCCTCGGCAAGCGAGTCGCCGACGCAGGTGCCGGGCTCGATTCGCTGGCGGTGGGGATGGCGGTCGCCGCGGTCGTCCTGTCCGGACCGCTGTTGGCCAGCCAGTTCGTCACCGACGCATCGGTTTTCGCGGTTCCGCGGACGTGGCTGCTCGGCATCGGGGTCGGCGTCATGTCCAGCGCCGTGCCCTACGCGCTGGACCAGTTGGTGCTGACCGAGGTGGGCCGCGCCCGGTTCGCGCTGCTGCTTGCGCTGCTGCCTGCGACGGCCGCGGTGGTCGGAGCGGTACTGCTCGCGCAACGTCCCACGGTGGCCGAGCTCGCCGGAATCGCTCTGGTGATGGTCGCTTTGGTGATCACCGCGGGCGACGCCAGCCAGCCGGCGGATCCACCTCCTCCCGGCTAGGTCTAGGGACGTCGTCCCCGCCGCCGCGGCGCATCGATACAGTTCGGGGGCCACGAAACACTAGGAGTTGCAACCATGCCAGTCGATCGCATCCTCCCCACGGACGAAGCCGCGGAGCTCATTGCGTTGACCCGCGACGTGGCCGACAAGGTGCTGGACCCGATCGTCGACGAACACGAGCGGTCCGAGACGTATCCCGATGGCGTGTTCGCCCAGCTGGGCGCGGCCGGACTGCTGAGCCTGCCGCAGCCAGAGGAATGGGGCGGCGGCGGTCAGCCGTTCGAGGTGTACCTGCAGGTGCTCGAGGAGATCGCCGCCCGCTGGGCCGCGGTCGCCGTGGCCGTCAGCGTGCACAGCCTCTCGTCGCATCCGCTGTTGACGTTCGGTACCGACGAGCAGAAGGGGCGGTGGCTGCCCGGCATGCTGTCGGGCACCCAGATCGGCGCCTACAGCTTGTCCGAGCCACAGGCCGGCTCGGACGCGGCGGCGTTGCGGTGTGCGGCCACGCCGACCGACGGCAACTATGTGCTGAACGGCTCCAAGTCGTGGATCACCCACGGCGGGATCGCGGACTTCTACACGCTGTTCGCCCGCACCGGCGACGGGTCCGGTTCTGGAGGGCAGGAGCGCAGCGACCAGGGAACTCGGGGGAGCATCTCCTGCTTCCTGGTGCCCGGCGACCTCGACGGGTTGTCGTTCGGCAAACCCGAAGAGAAGATGGGTCTTTCGGCGGTGCCGACGACGTCGGCGTTCTACGACAACGCGGTACTGGACGGCGATCGGCTGATCGGGGCCGAAGGCCAGGGGCTGCAGATCGCCTTCAGCGCACTGGACTCCGGACGGCTGGGCATCGCCGCGGTCGCGACGGGCCTGGCGCAGGCGGCGCTGGACGAGGCCTGCCGCTACGCCAACGAGCGAACGACGTTCGGGCGCAAGATCATCGACCATCAGGGCCTCGGGTTCCTGCTCGCCGACATGGCCGCTGCGGTGGTCAGCGCGCGCGCGACATATCTGGACGCTGCCCGGCGCCGGGACGCCGGGCGGCCGTACTCGTCACAGGCCAGCGTCGCCAAGCTCGTCGCCACCGACGCGGCGATGAAGGTGACAACCGACGCGGTGCAGGTATTCGGCGGCGCGGGGTACACCCGCGACTACCGCGTCGAGCGCTACATGCGCGAAGCCAAGATCACGCAGATCTTCGAGGGCACCAACCAGATTCAACGCTTGGTGATCGCCAGGGGACTGACCAGCTAGACGGTCACCCCGCCGAACGTGGCTCGGAACAACGTGGCTCGGAATCGAGTAGGCGATTACTCGTGTCCGGCGCTCGCCGGATACGTACTTTGAACTCGGGCCGTCGATCTCCAAGTGGCCCGAGGGGAATGCGATGGCGCCGAACGCGGGTGAACAACTTCTGGCCCTGCTGCGCCGCGAGCTGATCAACGGGCTCCACGACGCCGTCTCGCAGCTCGTCGGTGAGCTCGGCGCGCTAGGGGTGGATCCGGCCTTCGATGCGACTGCATTCGCAGGCCGAGTCCTGGCGCCCGTGGTGACCGCCAACCCCGTACTCTCCGCTCTGGACAGGCTACTGAGCGCGGACACGGACGGCATGCGCGCCCGGCTGCGCGGCTGGCGCGACGAAGCGACCGACGGTGCGCCGCTGGGCGTCGCATACGTGGTGAGCTCCGGCGGTCCAGCAGTGGTCGCGCTCTCGATCGTCCCGGCCGCCGGCGCCCGTCTCGTGCTGCACGCCGCGGGATTCACGGGCGCGCAGACGATCCAGCTTCCACTCGACGGCGGTTTCGCGTTGCAGCTATCGGGATCCGCCAACGAGGTCGAGGTGGCCTTCTTCCCCGATCGGGTTCCGGTGGCGACGACGCTGGGTGCGGGAGACCGCGTCGACGTCGAGTTGACCCAAGGCGGTCCGGGGAAGCTGATCGGCGTCGAGGGTGGCCCCTCGGTGCAACTCGGAGCGGTGTCCATTGGGGGTTGGGTGGCGGGCTCGCCCACCAACGAGATCGACCGTGGCGGCCACATCACGATCAAAGGCGGCCGCGTCGCCCTCGCCCCGGGCTTCGTCAAGAGCCTGGTTCCGGTGAACCTCACGTTCCCGCTGGAGATCGATCTGCACTCGGCACCGGGCGTCGGCGTGCTCTTCGCGGGCAGCCCCGGACTCGAGACGCGGCTGACGGGATCTGATGCGGGCAGATGGCTTGATCTGGGAATTGGGATCGTCGACGTGCCGGGCGCTTCCGCACTGGACGTCTCGTTCGCAACCTCGCTCGACGTATCGCTGCCGGCCACCCCGATCAGTGCTCACATCGACGGGATCGGTCTGCACGTTCCAATCGGGTTGAAGCTCGGCGAGCCGATGTTCCCGGCGCTCGACGGAATCGGCATCGTCGAACCGACGGGCATCGGCGTCGACTTGGATTTGCCGGTACTCAGCGGGTCCGGAATGCTGGCCCGCCTCGGTGAGGATCTCGTCGGCGCCCTGGCCGTGGAGATCCCGCCGATGTCGGCCTCCGCGTTCGGGCTACTCACCCCGGCTCATGACGGACAACCCCTGTCGTTCCTCGTGATCATGGGTGCGACGTTCCCGCCGCCCGGGGTTCAGATCGGTTTCGGGTTCGCCATATCCGGCATCGGCGGCGTCGTCGGAGTGAACCGACGCATCGATCGCGCCGCTCTGCTCCGCGCGGTCACCGACGGGACCGCGGCGCAACTGCTCTTCCCCTCGGACCCCGTCGGCGCCGGGAAGGCGGCCATCGCCGCCCTCCCCGCGGTCTTCCCCCCGGCTCGCGGATCGGTGATCGCCGGCCCGATGCTCCAGCTCAGCTGGGGCGGGCGCGTGGTCTCGCTGTCCGTCGCGGTCCTTGTCGAGGCGGCCACGCAGGTACGGCTGACCATCATGGGAAAGCTGGTCGTCGCGCTCCCCGACCCGGAAGCGCCACTGGTGTTCCTGCAGGCCACCTTCGCGGGATTCGTCGACCCCGCGGAACCCAGCGCAATGTTCGTCGCCAGCCTCACCGGGTCGCACATCGTCGGAGCACCACTGTCCGGCGACATGCTGCTGCTCACCCGGGGCGGGTCCGATCCCACGCTAGTGCTGAGCGCCGGCGGGTTTCACCCGTCGTTCCCAGTGCCGCGGGGGGTGCCCGCCCTCGCGCGGATGTCGATGGACCTGTGCCCCGCCCCGTGGATCGACATGCGGTGCGAGAACTACTTCGCGTTGACCTCGAATACGTTGCAACTCGGGGCGCGACTCGAACTCGGTGCCGAGGTGGCCGGCTGCGGGCTGCGGGGCTGGCTGGCGTTCGACGCGCTTGTGCAGTATTCGCCGTTCCACTTCGTCGCGGACATGTCCGGGGGAATCGCCTTGCGCGCGTTCGGCGAAACCCTCGTCGGGATCGCGCTCGCCCTGCACCTCGAGGGCCCGTCGCCCTATCTGGCCCGCGGCCGAGGCTCGATCGACTTGTTCTTCTTCGACGTCTCCTTCGACTTCGAGATCGGCTGGGGCTCCGCTCCGGCACAGCTGCCCGCATCCTTCGACGTGGGTGCCGAACTCCGTGCGGCGCTGGCGGACCGCACGGCCTGGCGGCTGCGCGGCACCGCTCCGCAGGGACTCGTCATCACCGGACCGGCGCAGGAAGCGCTGTCCGCCTCCGCCGTGGTCGATCCTTACGGCACGATCTCGGTCCGCCAGGAACGCGTCCCCCTCGGCGTTGAAATCAAGCGGTTCAACGGAATTCCCGTGGATGTGCAGCGCTGGGACATATCGAGCGGACAGTTCGCCGACGGCGAGCCGGCCACGCTCAATGCGGTTCGGGCCCAGTTCGCTCCCGGGCAGTACCTCGCCTCCGCAAGCGATGACGCGGCGCTGACCGCACCCGCGTTCCTGCCGCTGACAGCGGGCACCGAGCTGTTTCCAGCGGCCGCCGCAGGCGCCGAAGCGCGGCCCGTGGGTCTCGAATGGGAGGAACACCTCATTGCGCGGGACATCCGGATGCCCGCGCCGGTCGGACCGTTCATCATCGACATCCACAGGTTGTACACGCTGATCACCGCAATGACGGTCCGCGACCAAGGGTGGTGGGCCGTCCACCGCGACGTCGTCACCGTCAACCCGGAAGCCCCTGTCGCCGCCGCCTTCTCGTGGTCCATGGCCCCCGATGCGGGCATAGCCGCGGACACGGGGTTGGAGCTCGCTCAGGTGATCGGGCGCGACACGGGGCTGATGGCGGTTGAAGCGTGGGAGGTTGCCGGCTGATGGCTGACTTGACGTTCGCGTCGTACCTGCAGGGCCCACTCGGTGAGGCGATCCGCCAGACCGACAACATGAGTCTGCTTCCGCCCCCGGCCTTTTCACCCGCGATCACGTTGACGACCACGCTCCCGCACCTCGATGCCGGCTCCGTCAAGGGCCCCGACATGCGCCTGCTCGGCCCGGGCGACGTCGCGGGACTCGCACCGGGAACAGTGATTCGCACCGACCCGCCGCCCAGTGCGCTCGACGTCGAGGGGAACTACCTGGCGGTGGCCGAGGTCGTGCCCGCCGAATTGCCGTGGGTGCTCACCCCGGCGAAGGCCGCCGCGGGCCGGTTGCGCCCGTGGTTCGTGCTCGTCGTGCTCGAGGCGGCCACCGCACCGGTGCGCCCGGGAAAGCCGTTGCCCACCATCGAAGCCGAGATCGCCCAGCTGCCCGACCTCCGTGACTCCTGGGGATGGGCCCACGTCCAGCGTTCCACCGGGGCCGGCGAGCTTCCCGGCGGTGGCCAGGCGTCTGCGGCGACGCTGGCCAGGCTCGTCTGCCCGCGCAGGTTGTCCAAGCCCACCACCTACCGGGCCTGCCTGGTGCCCGCCTTCCGGTCCGGCGTCGCCGCCGGACTCGGCGACCCCAAGGCATCGGAGGTCCCGAACGACCTCGCCTGGAAGGTCGAGGACGCCGGCACCGTGCTGCTCCCCGTGTATCACGAATGGACGTTCACGGTCGGCGCGAGCGGTGACTTCGAGACGCTCGTCAGCCGACTCCAGCCCGCCGACACCGACGCCCTGCGAGTGGCGTCGGTGCGGCCGGTCGACGTCCGTGCGCCCTGGCCGGGCGACGAAGCACTGAGCCCCGACACCCAGTTGGTCGGCGTGCAGGGCGCGCTGGTCCCGTACGAGGCGCCACCCGCACCAGAACCACCGGTGTCGGCGGACGTGCTCGCCACGATCGACGAACGCCTCCGGGCCCAGCTCGACGCCCCGGCGCGGCGACTGCTCGAGGTGACCGACGACGACACCACCGGCACCCTCGCCCCGCCGCTGTACGGCGGCCGCCACGTCAACCAGGACCTGGTCGAGGGCGATCCGGGGTGGCTGGCCCAGTTGAACACGTCGATCGCCAACCGCATTGCCGCCGGCCTCGGGGCCGAGTACGTGCGCGTGAACCAAGAGAACCTGATGGCCAAGGCCTGGCAGCAGGTGGGCGCGATCCGCGAGGCCAACCGGCTCCGTGCGGTGGTCGAGCTCACCAGCGAGGTGGCCGCCATGATGCACGACCGACACGTGGCGTCGATGGCGCCGGGCGAGTTGCTTGCGTTCGCGGCTCCCGCGAGTGCGCGGACCCGGACCTCGCAGATGACGACGCTGGCGATGGAGACGCGGATGAGCCGGATGACCGACGGCACCGCGACTACGGCCTTCGCCCGTCGGGTGCGCCCCGCAGCCAAGCTCGCCCGGCGCACCGGCGTCTCGGTGCGGAGCATCATTCCCAGAGCCCTCAGCGGTGAGGTGGCCGTCCCGGCGGCCGCTCCCGTCATCCCGCCGACCCCGTCGGTCGCGGCATCCGGGTTGGTCGACGTGTCGTCCACGGCCGCGGCCACCCAGCTGGTGACCATCACCGCGATGGCCCGCGTCGCAGAGCTCAACAACGCCGCAGCCGGCGGCGAGGCCCTCATGGCACGCATCCAGACCCTTCAACTCGATGACGACGTGACTTCGTCGATGGAGGTCGGCCGGTTCGATGGACTGGCCACCGCGATCGCCGGGCAGGTGAGCGCCGTCGCCGAGACGACCACGCAGATGCTCGCCGACATGACCACCAACGCTGCGGAATTCGGTTCCGTGTCCCGGTTCGGCGTGCCCATCGCCGACGCGGACATCGGGGGCCGGATCACCGCGGCGCTGCACCCGGGTGACAGCCATCGCAGCCGACTGGCCTCGCAGATGGTCCTGCCGTCGCACCTCACCCCCGCCGGACCGAGCGATCCGGTGATGGCCTGCCCGGACTTCCCCGTACCCCTGGCGCTGGCACTGCTCGACTCCGACCCGGAGTGGTTCCTGCCCGGGCTCGGCGCTCTGCCGATCAACAAGGTTGCACTGATGCGGCAGAACGGCGCCTTCATCGAGTCCTACCTCGCGGGCATGAACCACGAGATGATGCGCGAACTCCTCTGGCGCGAGTACCCGACCGATCGCAGGGGCACCCCGTTCAGGAGGTTCTGGCCACGACCCGACGGCTCCGCCGACATCCCGCCGATCAACACCTGGTCCGGACCGGAGGCGCTGGGCAAGCACCTGCAGCAGGCGGATGCGCTGTCGGTGCTCCTGGTTCGCGGCGACGTGATACGCCGCTTCCCGGACGTGATCGTCACCGCCATCCCCTCGGGCGCACCCGATGCGGCCGGACATCACCGGCCCGATCCGGCTCAACAGCCGCGGCCGCCGATCTTCGTCATCCGGGTCGACGAGGCCACCTCGGCGTACGCGTTCAACATCCCCGACGTGGAGCTGACGACCCCAGCCAGCGCGCACGCTCCCGGGTGGTTCTTCGTCTTCGCCGAACACGGCTTCCGAATCAGGTTCGGGTTCGACGAGCCCGAAGCGCCGACCCCACTGAACACGTGGAACAACGCCGGTTGGCCGACCGAGCTGGTTCCGTCAGGCCCGGCCACCGTGCCGATGGCGCGGGGGCATGCCCTCGCCGGTGCGGAGTTCACTCCCGTACCCAATCTCGGTGAGGGACAACCGAAGTGGAACGGGGACGCCGCGGACATCGCGCGGATCACCCTGCAGCGGCCGGTGCGCGTCGCCATTCAGGCCGAGATCCTGGTGCACTCGAAAGACCCGGTGTAATGGCCGACCTCGCCGCCGAGCGGTTTGCCGTCGCCGCCACCCGTCACGCCTACGAAGCCGCCCTGCGGGAGTTGCGGACCGCCGAGGTCCGCGCCGACTACCACCGTGAGCCCGACGGCAGCTTCCCCGTCGTCGACCAGACCTTGAACCACGAACTGTTCGCGGAACTGGCGGCGCTGCAGCCTGCCCTCGACGCCGCGACCGCGGCGCTGGACGCAGCGCGCGCGGAGTTCGACCAGGCCGTCGCCACGTACGACGCGGCGGCGCGCCAGGCGCCGCTGTTCGACGCCGACAACGCCGACCCCGTGCTGCTGCTGCCGGTGCGCATCGAGGCGGTGTACGTCGACCTCGTGGGGGCCTCCGAGTTGCGAATCCGGGTCTACCCCGACGACGTGCACGTCGACGACCACGAGCCCGCACTCACCGAGGGCGAGCGCAGCGCGGGCATCGCGTACTGGCGTGCGGTGCGCGCGGCCGGTGCCGACGGCGCGAAACGTGCGGCGGCGTGGCAGGCCATCGTCGGAGTGTGCGGGGGTGGCCGAGCGGCCTGGGTGCGCGACAGCTTGACGCCCGTGGGCGGGCCTGCGGAGGAGCCCGCCTTCCCCGAGGTGGAACTCCGGCCCGAGGCGTGGACGCGGGCGGCGCACACCCAGCTGTTGCCCGACCACTTCGAGTTCTCCGCATACCGCGACGGCGCACTGGTGTGGCGGCGCACCGGGGCACCGATCGCAGACACGCTCGCCGTCGGCATCGCCCCGCAGCCGGGCGACGGCGCCGCCGAACCCGACGCGCTGGCGTTCGACGACGCGAGCCGGTGGCTGGTGGACTTCCGGCTCGCGGAGGCTGCGGGCATGGCGCTCGTCGCACCGCTCGCCGACCCCGGCGAGCGTTTCGACCTGCTGACCGTCGTGGGCATCGGCACCCAGGACGGCGCGACCGGCGCGGCGCGCGTGCAGCAGATGCTCACGGCGCACGCGCATTCGGGCGGATTGACGCCCTTGCCCGTGGGGACGCCCACCAACAACACTCCGGGTACGCGCAGCGGGTGGCGCTCCCGTGCCACCCCGCCCGATCCGGAAGTCGTGGCGACGTGGCGCGCGGCCTTCGACGCCGACGGTGACCAGGAAGCCGCGCGGTTGGCGCGGGCACTCGGTGTGGACGGCAGCGTGGTGCTGGCCGGGGTGTGCGACCCGGCCGGTGGCGACGAAGCCCTGCTGCGGCGCCTCCACGGGTTGCAGGCCGATTTCTACTCACGGTCCCCGGCGCTTTGGGAGGTGAAGAACGGCGAGGCTCAGGTCACGCCGGACCCCCCGCCGTGGTATCGCACCGTCGCCGAGCACTACACGAAGTTCGTTCGGTCGCGGGGCCCGCTGCCCCCGCTGAGGATCGGGCGGCAGCCGTACGGGTTGCTCCCCGTCAGTTCGACCGACCTTTGGCGTGGCGACGACGTCGACACGGGGATAAGCCGGTTCGTCGGCTCGTTCCTGAGCGCCTTCGCCACTCACGTCGACCGCGCAGTGCAGATCGGCGAGGAGGCCGATCAGGACGCGGTGCTGCTCGACCTGTTGAGCCGGGAGGCCAGCCCGCGGCGGCTGGTGGAGCAGGTGTTCTTTGGCTTCGATCCGACGGGTGAGAATGGACGCCCACCGGCCTCGACCGTCGGCGCGATCCCCGCCGCTTCGTCGCTTGCGTGGCTGCACGCCTACACCGGACCGCGTCCCGACGAGCCGGGCGGGGATCGCCGTGACGCCATCGAGGCGTTTCCCGACATCGTTCCCGGTGCGCTGCAAGCGATCGCGGTCGAGCACCCGCTCACCCAGCTGCTGGTGTTGTTCGACGAGGGTCTGCAGCACATGCGCGACACGCTGGCGCCGCCGGAGCCGCACGCGTTGGAGGCCGTTTACTTCCCGCTACGGGAACGGTTGTGGCAGTTGCTGTCGCCTCCGACTCTTAGCCTGTTCTATCAGCAGGCAAACTGGTGTCACAACGCCATCTTCAACACCTTGTCGTCGGGACCGGATCTGCCCGAACGGGTGGCCGAACGGGTCACCGCCGCGACGTTGATGCGCGACCTCTTCGCATCCCACGTGCTGTTCGAGGACGACGCCTCCGCGGATCTGCCCCGGTTCGAGCGGCTGTTCCGGGAGACCTTCGAACCGCTGTCGAGTCGTATCGACGCGTGGGTGAGCTCGCTGGCCACCGCCCGGCTCGCCGCCATGCGCGCGCAGCGGCCCGCCGGTATCCGCACGGGTGCCTACGGCTGGCTGACCGACGTCGAGCCGGTGGACCCGAACCCCACCCGCGAGGGTTATGTGGTGACCCCCTCGATGCACCATGCGACGACGGCGGCCGTGCTGCGGTCGGGCTGGCAGGCGCACTCCGACCGGAAGGCTTTCGCCGTCGACATCCAGTCGGCACGGGTGCGCCGTGCTCAGGCGATGATCGAGGGGGTGCGGGCCGGACAGACGGTCGGCGCACTACTCGGCTACCAGTTCGAGCGGGCTCTCCACGATGCGAAGCTGGACCGCCTGATCGCAGGCTTCCGCAGCGCCTACCCGCTGGCGCCGTTGGTCGAGCCGGCCGCTCCGGGCAGCGCCGAAGCGCGCGTCGCCATCGGCGCGCGCAACGTGGTCGACGGGCAGGCGCTGCGGCGCGATCGCCAACGGCTCGACGGCGACGCTGCGCTCGCCGCCGTCGCCGCTCCCGCATCGTTGAACGGGGACGCGCCAGCGGTCCGGCGAATGTTGGGCGAGTTGGACGAGACCTTCGACGCGGTCGGGGATTTGTTGTTGGCGGAGAGTGTGCACCAGCTCGTCGGCGGCAGTGCGTTGCGTGCCGGACTGGCCGCCGATGCGGCAGGCCGCGGACAGGACCTGCCCACCGACTACGACGTGTTACGCACGCCGCGAAGCGGTCTCGGCGTCAGCCACCACGTCGGCATCCTGTTCGGGGATTCGCTACCGGCCGGTTGGACCGACGACCGGCCGCTCGTCACAGCTCGAGCCTGGTCTTGAGGGCTGGCTGCGACACCGGCTCGGTCCGGCGTCGAAGTGGGCGCTGGGTGGATCCGGCTGGTGCGCGCTCGATCTGCTGATCGCCCCGGCCGAACAGGTGCGCGCCACCATCGCCGCGGCCGGCGCGGTCGACGCGGTGGCGTTCACGAACCTGATGCTGCTGTGCGAACGGCTCCGGGCCGCGCTGTCGACGTCGGCACCGCTTACGCCGACCCACCTCGATCCGGCCGATCCCACACCGGTGACCGGATACGACCTCGACGAGCTGGGCGACCGCGTCCGCGGCTGGCTCGACGCTGTGCGCACCGCCGCGAACGAGCTCGCCGCCGCCTCGACGGCCGAGCAAGCGCTGCCCATCCTGCTGCGACTGGGTGCGCTCGGACTGCCCGTGGGTCAGGCCGGCGAGGGCGACGTCGACCGGGTCCGCGCGTTGTTCGCAGACGTCGATCTGTCCGCTCCGGGCCCCGCGCCGGATCCCGAGGCGCTGCCCGTCGAGGCCGACGGCGTGGCTCGCCCGCCAGCTCGCCGTCACCGTGCGGCTGCTGCACCCCGCCATCCGGGTCGCACCCAGGCTCGTCCGGGACCTGCCTCTCACCCCGCAACCGCTGGTCGACGCCGACACGGTGGCCGGCTGGCTGCAGGACATGACACACGTCCGCCCGAAGGTCGACGCACTGGACGGCGCAGCAGTGGCGGCCGAAATGCTGGCGCACACCGCCCCCGCGGAATACGTCGTCGCACAAGCGGTGGTATCTGCGGACGGCGCGGGACCGTGGCTCGCCGTCGCACCGCCGGCCGAGGGGCCTCGTCCGCGATCCGCCCTCGTGCTGCAACGCGACGGTGCGGGCGACGCGCCCGTGGGCGGGCTCGTGGTCGACTCGTGGACCGAGGTGGTGCCCCGGGCACCGGGGAAGCACGGGCCGGAGGAGGTGATCGGGGTGGCCTTCGACTTCGACCGCCCGGGCGCTCGCGCTCCTCAGGCCATGCTGATCGCCGTGCCGCCGGACCCCAGCCGCGGCTGGTGTGGCGAGGACCTGCACGCCTGCCTCGACGAGGCGCTGCTGCTCGCCCGGATCCGGACGCTTGACCTCGAGGATCTTCCCGAGCTCCGCACCGTGCTACCCATTCCGAACGGCGAATCCTGATGCTGCGACACGAGAGTCCGTCCCGCGGACGTGGAATCGAGGAGGGCCTGGCGGCCCGGTTCCACGATCCGCTGTGGATGTTGGCTCGGCAGTGGCAGTTCGGCGAATTCCGTCACGAGAACACCGGTTCGCCCGCGTGGGTCGAGGTGTCCACCGAGTTCCACCTCATCGACGAGTGGCGGACCGCGGACGGCGAGGCCTGGCAGCCCTACGGCGTGACGTCGGCCCCGCTCGAACGCCTGGTGGAGGAGCACGAGGGAGGTCCATCGCCACGGCTCCGGTTGGAAGGCGGCCTGCGGCTCAGACGTTTGCTCGCAGCAGCCGGAAACGATTCCGACACAGCGGCTTTCGCGAGCCACTGTCCATTCCCGCGACTACAGCTGGTCGACGCGGCGGACGCCGTGATCCGCGCCGGACTCCCCGACGGCGGCGTGCTCGCGGAGTGTATGGAGAGGCTGGCGGACACCGGACGTCGCGATGCCGAGTTCGCCGCACTGCGCGCCGCGGGGCCGATCGCCTCCACCGCGGCCCAACTCACCGACCTCGCCGCGGCATGGCTGCGCTGGTGGCGCGCCCGCGTGCCTGCGGTCATCCCCGACGACCAGGACTGCTGGGACGAGCATCGGTTCGAGCATTCCTTCGCGCTGCGGTCGAGCGGCCTGCCCGCCGTCGAACTGCGCGCAGACGGAGTATCCCGGCGGCCGCCTGGACTGGTCGGCGGTCGACTCGTTCGCGGGGGCACCCGCCGCAGAGGCGCGCGCCGATCAGGTTGACGCAGAAGGGAATTCCCGCGCCAGCCCGCTTCGGCGGGATGCCGGCCGCGCGGTTCTGGGAGATGGAGGACGCACGATTCGATCCCGGTTCGGTCGACGCCGCCCCCATCGATCTCGGCCGGCTGATGCTGGTGGGTTACGCCACGGTGTACGGCAACGACTGGTTCGTCGCGCCCATCCGCATGCCGGTGGCCAGTGTCAGCCGGGTGGTGAGCCTCGACGTCCACGACGTCTTCGGCCAGACCAGCACCCTCACCCCGGTTGGGGCGGACCAGGACGGATGGAACCTGTTCGGGCTCACCGCAGCCGAGCGGCCGCTGGTGCCCGATCAGGAGCGGCCCACCAGCCCATGGTTCTTCCTGGCCCCATCGCTACCCGCGTCACTGGAGAGCATGCCCACGGATGTCGTGATGCTCTTCCGCGACGAGATGGCCAACGTGGCTTGGGCGGTGGAGGCGCTGGTGCGCGACGATCAGGGGCGCCCGCAGGACAGGTTCGCGCAGTGGGCCGGCCGCGACGTCCCGCCACCGATCGATTCCGACTTCCCGGCCTACCACGTCGCGAACGAGGTGCCCGCGCACTGGTTTCCGTTGGTGCCCGAGCAATTGGCGGACATGGAGTCGATACGGCTCCGGCTGGTCCCGCTGACTCGGTTGGTCGACGGAGTGCCGGTGAACCTGGAGCCGACGGGCTCGTTGCTGCCGTCGCACGACGCCTGGCTCTACGAGGAGGAGGTGCCGCGCTCGGGTGTGCAGGTGACCCGAACCTGGCAGTACGCCCGCTGGCACGACGGTTCGCGGCATCTGTGGCAGGCCCGCCGAAAGCTCACCGGCGGCGGCGAGGGATCCAGCGGCCTGCGCTACGACCAGGTTGAAAAGAGCTGAGGAGCACTGATGGAGGCACAGAACGGCTGGCGCTACTGCCGCACCTGCCAGGGACTGATCAGCATCAACATCGGGTCGGGAACCTGTCTCGACGGCAGCCTGCACGACTTCACCTACAGCGCGGAGTACCGCGCCGTGTGGTCGGAGTTCGCGGCCAACGTGCAGCGCGGCTGGGGCGTATGCAGCCGATGCGCCCGGTTGTCGTTCGTCGCGCCCGGTACCTGCTGGGACGGCGCCCCACATCAGTACGACGAGTTCTCACCCGAGTTCGGGGTGCCCTTCGGCCCCGGCCACCAGTTGACCGAACCGGGATGGCGCTGGTGTAGCCGCTGCCAGTGCCTCAACAACACGAACAATCCCAGCCACCGGTGCTTCAAGGGCGGCGACCACGACTTCAACGGCAGCTTCGAGTACTCGGTGCCCGTCATCAAGTTCGGGATCCAGACCTGGTGGACCTGGTGCACCAACTGCCAGGGGCTGTTCCAAGGTGTCAACACCGGCTGCTGCCACGATGGCAACCCGCACCAATGGGGTGGGGCCGAAACGTACGGCGTCGCCTATGGATTCACCGCGCCCGGCACGCAGGGCGGGTGGAGGCTGTGCACGAAGTGCTCGCTGCTCGCCCTCGGCGGAGGGGCGACCGGCGCCTGCTACAAGGGTGGGGAGCACGACTTCACCGGCACCCTCACCTACAGCATCCCCAAGGACACCATTCCCGATGGTGCCCAACCGGGCTGGCGCTGTTGCAGCAAGTGTCAGCTGTTGGGTTACAACCAGTTCGCGCCGGCTCCGTGCCCGGCGGGGGAGGCGCATGACTACAGCGCCAGCGGCGCCTACGGAATCTATCCGGAATCGCTGAGTAACGGGCAGCCCGGCTGGCGCAAGTGCGGCAAGTGCAAGGCGATGGTCCTCACGCAGCTGTCCCACGGCCAGTGCCGGGACGGCTCTCCGCACGACGTCTCGACCGGCGACTCCTACGAGATCCCGTTGGGCATCGTCCCCATCGGCGCGGAGTCGAGCTGGCGTTGCTGCAGCCGCTGTCAGGCGCTCACCTACGGCGGCAACCCCGGCGTCTGCTTCGACGGTGCGCTGCACGAACTCGGCGTCAGCCCGCTCTACGGCGTGCCGATCGACTCCCCACCCGAGGGTGCGCAGTCCGGATGGCACAGATGTACCCGGTGCCAGCAGTTGGTGGCCGGTGAGCCCGGCGGGGTGTGCGACGGCGGGGCACCCCACGACGTCACCGGCAGTGCCGAGTACAGCGTTGCGGTGAAGGCTCCCGCGCCCCCACCGCCACCGACCGGACCCCGGCTCGTGGTCACTGAGACCGCCGCTTCGATCACCGTCGACGGAACGGGATTCGGCGGCGGTGCGAACGTCGAGCTGTCCTTCATCGTCGGCGCCGCCACGCTCAAGGTGTCGGTGGTCTGCGACGCCGAAGGCGCATTCCACCACGTGACGAACGACGCCGTCGCCAGCCCGACCGGCGGACTGCTGCTCGCCAAGTCCGACAGTGGCAAGGTGGCGTCGGCACGGCTGAAGTCGGTGGTACCTCCGGTGCCAGGTTAGGGCGGGGGTCGTCGGGTGCGCGTGTGCGCCTTTTGACGGGTGTCATATCGTGGCGGGCATGGACTTCGCGATGTCGGCAAAGGGGCAGGACTTCCACGATCGACTCACCGACTTCATGACCGAATTCGTCTTCCCGGCGGAGGAATCGTACGACGCCTACCGGCTGGCCGCAGGCCCCGACGACCACACGGTGCCTCCGGTCGTCGAGGACCTCAAGAAGCTGGCCAAGGACCGTGGGCTATGGAATCTGTTCCTGCCCTCGGAGTCCGGGCTGACGAACTTGGAATACGCTCCGCTGGCCGAGTTGTCGGGCTGGAGCATGGAACTGGCTCCGGAGGCGTTGAACTGCGCGGCGCCCGATACCGGCAACATGGAGACCCTGCACCTCTTCGCGACCGAGGAGCAGCGCGCGCAGTGGCTGGAACCGTTGTTGAATGGCGACATTCGTAGCGCTTTCGCGATGACCGAGCCTGCCGTGGCCTCCAGCGACGCGCGCAACATCGAGACCACGATGCTTCGCGACGGCGACGACTACGTGATCAACGGCCGCAAGTGGTGGATCTCGGGTGCGGCCGACCCGCGCTGCAAGATCCTCATCGTCATGGGCCGCACCAACCCAGACGCAGCCAGCCATCAGCAGCAGTCGATGATCCTCGTTCCGATCGACACTCCAGGTGTGTCGGTGTTGCGGTCGCTGCCGGTGTTCGGCTGGCAGGACCAGCACGGGCACTGCGAAATCACCTTCGACAATGTCCGGGTGCCCGTCGCCAACCTGCTCGGCGAGGAGGGTGGCGGCTTCGTCATCGCACAAGCCCGCCTTGGCCCGGGACGCATCCACCACTGCATGCGTGCCATCGGGGTGGCCGAGCGGGCGATGGCGTTGATGGTCGACCGGGTGCAGAACCGCATCGCGTTCGGCAAACCGCTGGCCGAACAGGGCGTGGTGCAGCAACAGATTGCGCAGTCCCGCAACGAGATCGACCAGACCCGCTTGTTGTGTCACAAGGCGGCGTGGGTGATCGACGAGCACGGCAATCAGAGCAAGGAAGCGCGTCAGCTGGTCGCGATGATCAAGGCGGTGGCACCGCAGATGGCTTGCAACGTCATCGACCGCGCGATACAGGTACACGGCGCGGCCGGGATCAGTGACGACACTCCGCTGGCCCGGCTCTACGGATGGCACCGGGCGATGCGCCTGTTCGACGGGCCCGACGAAGTGCACATGCGCACCATCGCGCGGGGTGAACTCGGCCGCGAGAAGTCGGCGTTCGCCGCGGCGGTGACGTCGTAGTGAGGTCGAGCGGCGGGGAACTGGCCGGGGCCTGGAACTTCCGCGACATCGCTGAGGAGACGGGCATCCGTCCCGGTCGGTTCTACCGGTCCAGCGAGCTGAGCCGGCTCGATGACGGCGGTCGCGCGGCGATGGTGCGCCTCGCAATCACCGACGTCGCCGACTTGCGCTCGCTGCGGGAGGTCGAACGGCGCGGCCCCGGGCAGGTTCCCGACGGCGTCGCGATCCACATGCTGCCGTTCCACGAACTGGACGCGAACCGCGGTGAGGCGCCGCACGAGCAGTCGTTCGAGCGGATGATGACCGAGAAGCCCGACGACGAGGACGTCGCCGCCGCAGCCGGCCGGTTCATGACCGAGGAGTACCAGCGCTTCCCCACGCTGCCCGGCGCACATCTCGCTGTGCGACAGGTCATTTCGATGTTGGCCGACGAACGTTCGTTGATGATCCACTGCTTCGCGGGCAAGGACCGCACGGGGTTCACGGTGGCGCTGGTGCTGGAGACGCTCGGTGTGGACCGCGACGCCATCCTGGCCGACTTCCTGCGCAGCAACGATGCGGTACCGCAGCTTCGGGAGAGCATCCTCGAGTCCGTCCGCAACCGCGCCGCCGAGGAGCCGACCGACGAGATCGTCACGTTCGCGCACGCCCGGCTCACCGAGGAAGTGCTCGGGGTGCGCGAGGAGTACCTCGACGCCGCCTGGCGGATGATCGGCTCCGAGTACGGTTCGCCCGCAGGCTATCTCGAGGCCGTCGGCGTGACGCCCGGTCAAGTCGATCGGCTGCGGTCCAACCTGCTCGGCTAGCAGCGGCGCGATTTCCTGCGTCACCGCGGGTCGAGGTCAGTCGTCGTCGCTGTGGTGCAGTCGCCGTTTGACCGAAAGCAACTCGAACTCGGGGCGGGCAGCCACTAGCCGCTCGGCCGCGTCGAGCACATCGACGACGTGCGCCCGGTCGGCGGCGACCACAGCCATCCCGATGCCGGCCCGGCGGTGCAGGTCCAGCGCATCGGTCTCGGCAGCCGTGACGCTCAGGCGGCGCTGCAGTTCGGCCACGAGCGGACGCACGACCGACCGCTTCTGTTTCAGGGAATGGACGTCGCCGAGCAACAGGTCGAATTCGAGCCAGCCAATCCACGTCGACATCAGCGTGGGGGCGGCAGTAGTTCGGCGAGTTGGCGCTCCAGGTCGGCGATGCGTTGCTCCGGGTCATCGGGAGACGTCACACCGGCATGCTCCCACGGCGGGAGCCGCGTCGGGGCCTTCTACCCCGGTTCGCGAAGTCAGAACCGACCCGCACCGCCTCCGGAGCTCCTGTCGAATTGCCCGCCTCGCAGCGAAACTGACTGTCGTGTCGGACACCCATGCCATTGTCCGGCCATGGACGACTCGAGAGTTCTGCGCGGGACCGAACTGCGCTACGCCCTCACCATGTACCTCGCGCAGCACGGACCCTGCGACATTGCGACGTTGATCGCGGGCCTCTGCGACCAAGGATTCGTGATCGGTGGATATCCGCCCAAGGCCGTCTCTGACGCCCTCCGCTGGGAGAGGGGCCACTCCAGGGTGATCCGTCGCGGACGCGGCGTATACGCGTATTGGGACATGCCGCGCTCGACTGAGTACCGAATTCACAAACGGGTGCGCGCGCTCCGCGCGCAGGCCGACCGAATTCGCTCGGAGGCGGGCAATTCGACAGGAGCTCCAGACGCCGCCCATACCTAGAACGCCAGTACGGCGACCAGCCACACCACCGTCGCCACCAACGCACCTGACAACTCGACGCCGACCGACAACAGCACGCCCTTGATCGCATGTACCGTCGACGCCCACGCCAGCCGCTGGTTGCGGCGCAGCGCCAGCTCCGCGAGGTACACACCGAGCACGAATCCCAGGATCAATCCCACCACGGGGACCACGAAGAATCCGATGATGCCGAGCAACCCACCCGCGAGCAGGCTCCACGTTCCGACGTCGGCGCTGCGCATCCGCCGCATCGGCCAGAGGTACTTGATCAGGAGCGTGGCACCCAGCACGACGACGACGACGCCGAGCGTCACCCACGCCACGGTGGTCCGCTCGACCAGCGCCCACACCAGAATTGCGCCGAAGACCAACACCGAGCCGGGCAACAGCGGAATGAGGATGCCCACCAGGCCGACGGCAATGGCGATGGCGACGAGGACGATCCCGACCGTGCTCATCACCAGAGCCTATGGGGTCGCAGCGGCGAGTTGCCGGGCGAGATCGATGAAGTCATCGGCCATGAAGTCGAATTCGCCGTCCTCCACCCTCGGCGGCCGGTGCCCGGGGCCCCGTTCGAGCGGCCGAGCGACGAACGCCGTCATCAGGCCGGCGGCTCGCGCGGCCCGGAGGTCGCTGGGGTGTGCGGCGACCAGCGCGAGCTCACCCGGTGCGACGTCGAGCAGGTCGGCGCAGCCGAGGTACGCCTCTGGGTCGGGCTTGTAGTGCTGGAACAACTCGGCGGAGATCACGCAGTCCCACGGAAGTCCCGCGCGCTTGGCCATGTCGGTCAGCAGTGACACGTTCCCGTTCGACAACGTGGTGATGGTGAAGGATTCCTTCAGCAGCGTCAGACCCCCCACGGTGTCCGGCCACGGGTCGAGCCGATGCCATGCGCGGTTGAGGTCCTCGAGGTCCGCTTCGGAGATGGACTCGATTCCGGCACGTTCGAGCAGTTCATCCAGGATCAGCCGGTGCAGGGCGTCGATCTTCAGCCACGGAAGGTCGCCGGTGCGCACCCGGTCCATTGCCGCCGGATAGCCCGCCCGCCAATCGTCGGCGAACTGGGCCCAATCTCGTTCCAGGCCATGGGTTTCGCCGAACGAGGTCAACTCTCGGATGACGCTGCCACGCCAATCCACGACGGTGCCGAAGACGTCGAACGCCAATGCCCGCGGGCTCATCGGGGCTCGGCGTTCTTCGCGCAAGCGCCCATCAGTGCCTGGACGTTCTTCGCGCAAGCGCTCATCACGGCACCAGCACCAACTTTCCCTGTACCCCACCGTCGGCCAAACTCTGCAGTGCCACACGCCCCTCCGACAACGGGTAGCGCACGGGTGGTGGCGGCCGCAGTCCCGCCTCGACCAACTCGTTGAGTCCGGCGCCGATCACTGCCTGCGCACCCGGGGTGCGGTTGATGTACTCGCCGAGTCCGACACCCACGACGCTCACGTTGCGCAAGAGCAGGCGGTTGACCTTCACCGACGGGATCCCACCCCCGGAGGCGAAGCCCAGCACCAACAGTCGGCCCTCGGTCGCCATGACGCGAATGGCGTCGTCGAATACCTCGCCGCCCACCGGGTCGACCACCACGTCCACGCCGCGGCCCGCCGTCTGATCACGCACCGCCTGCGCCCACCCGTCAGTTAGCGGCAGCACGACATCGGCACCGAGCGACTCCACGAAGTCCGTGGCACCGGGACGGTGCACCATCGCGATCACCTTGGCACCCAACGCCTTTGCGATCTGAATTGCGGCGGTGCCGATCCCGCCCGCTGAGCCGAGCACCAACACGGTTTCGCCGGGACGAACCACCGTGCGGTGCGCCAGCGCGAAGTACATCGTGTAGTAGTTGCCCAGTAGGCAGACGGCGGAGCCGTCGTCGATTCCGTCCGGGGTCGGAATCACACTGGCCGGTGTCACCGCCACCCGTTCGGCCCAGCCCCCGAGCATCGACAGGGCCGCAACCCGTTGCCCGGGAACGAATCCCGAGCCGGGCGGCGCCGAGCGCACTACCCCGGCCACTTCCGTTCCGGGGACGAACGGGGGGTCGAGCTTGAGCTGGTACTCGCCCTTGATCAACAACAGATCGGGAAAGCACACGCCGGCCGCACCGACGTCGACGATCACCGAGGAGTCATGACCCGCCACTTCGCTGGGATCCTGCGCGTCGGTGTAGACCAACCCGGATGGCCCCGAGAGGGCCTGTGCCACTAGGGCCTTCACGTCGACTACTTGATACTGAAGTTCGCCTGTTTCGCCTCGGACAGGTCGGTGATCTCGCTCCAGCGCGACCCGATGTCGTCGACCGATGGGGGCGTCGTGAACGTGATGCCGTCGTTCTGGAACAGCGCCGTGCGCTGCACCTTGCCACCGCCGACGATGAAGATCGAATCCGTGTCCGGCACCTCTTCGGTGCACAGGTACGCCACCACCGGCGCGACGAATTCGGGGGTCAGGGTCTTCAAGACCTCGGCAGGCAGGATGTCCTCGGTCATGCGGGTCGCCGCGATCGGCGCGATCGCGTTGGCCTTGATGTTGTACTTGGCGCCTTCCTGGGCGAGCGTGTTGATCAGGCCGACGAGGCCCAGCTTGGCGGCCCCGTAGTTGGCCTGGCCGAAGTTGCCGAACAGGCCGCTGGTCGACGTGGCGACGACGATGCGTCCGAAGCTCTGCTCGCGGAAGTGCGGCCAAGCTGCCCGGGTGACGTTGTAGCCGCCATAGAGGTGCACCTTGAGCACGGCGTCCCAGTTCTCGAACGTCATCTTGTGGAACGTGCCGTCGCGCAGGATGCCTGCGTTGCTGACCACGCCGTGCACCGCGCCGAATTCGTCGAGGGCGGTCTTGATGATGTTCTCGGCACCCTCGGACTCGGCGACGCTGTCGTAGTTGGCGACGGCGCGGCCGCCGGCCTCCTTGATCTCGGTCACCACATGATCTGCCATTGCCGAGCCGGCACCGGTGCCGTCGCGGGATCCACCGAGGTCGTTGACCACGACGCAGGCGCCCTCACGGGCCAGAGTCAGCGCGTATTCGCGGCCCAACCCTCCACCGGCTCCCGTTACGACGACGACGCGATCCTGCACTCCGGGCATTACGTTCCTATCTCTCGATCCTCATTGATGTGGGTCGGTACCCGGGCGTCAGAACACCCGGCGCGCCAACTTCCACGCCTTCTCTGTATACGGCGGATAGAGGAAGGCGGCGACGTCGGGTCGGTTCGGCTTCGTCATCACGGACTTGCGGTGACTGAATTCCTCGAAACCCCACTTGCCGTGATAAGCACCCATGCCAGAGGCTCCGACGCCGCCGAACGGCAGCTTTGGAGTGGCCACGTGGAACATCAGCTGGTTGATCACCATGCCACCCGCCGACACCTCCTTGATCACGCGCTCACGGATGCTCTTGGTCTTGGTGAACAGGTAGGCCGCCAGCGGCTTGGGCCTGGCATTCACGAATTCGATTGCCTCGTCGATGGATTGAACAGCCACGACCGGAAGGATGGGGCCGAAGATCTCGTCGCTCATCAGCGGTTCGTCAGGATCCGGGTCGACCACCACGGTCGGCTGGATGCGCAACTCGGCGGCGTCGCTCTGCCCACCGACCGCGACGGTGCCCTTGGTCGCGGACAGGTAAGTGGTGAGCCGGTCGAAGTGTCGCTCGTTGACGATGCGCAAACCCTCGGGTTGGTCGGCCTGGAATTCGCCGACCGCTTCGCCGATCTTGCGGACCAGCTCGTCGCGGATGGACGCATCGGCCAACACGTAATCGGGTGCCAGGCAGATCTGGCCGGAATTGACGACTTTGATCCAGGCGATCCGTCGCGCCGCGATATCGATGTCGGCGTCGGCCGCCACTATTACCGGGCTCTTGCCGCCCAGCTCCAGCGTGACGGGGGTTAGGTGCGGCGCCGCCGCAGCGAGGATCTTGCGACCGATTTCGGTTCCGCCGGTGAACAGGATCCGGTCGAAACCTTGCTCGATGAGTTGCTGGCTGACCGCTCCGTCACCCTCGATCACGGCGACGGCGCTGGGATCCAGGTAGCGGGGCATGAGTTCGGCCATGAGCCGCGAGGACGCCGGCGCCAGCTCGGACGGCTTGAGCACCACCGTGTTACCCGCCGCGAGGGCACCGACCAGGGGACCCAGTGTCAGGTAGAAGGGGAAGTTCCACGCACCGATGATCAGGACGGTGCCGTACGGTTCGTACTCGACCCAGCCACGACCGGGCAGGGAAGCCAATTCGAGCCACTGATACTTGCGGCGCATCCACTTGCCGACGTGTTTGGCGGCATACCCCGCCTCGGCAACGATCCCCGCGATGTCTGCAAGCCATGCCTCGAAGGGCTTGCGCCCGAGGTCCTGTTCGAGCGCGACGGCGATGGCCGCCTCGTTCTCGGTGACCAGCTGCTCCAGCGCGCGCAGCTGCTGCCTTCGCCACTGGAGGTCTCGGGTGCGACCGCTGGCGAAGGTCTTGCGCAGCCCCGCGACGACCGCGGGGATGTCCGCGCGCTCCGGGGCCGGACCGGCCGAGCTGGGCGAAGCGACGAATTCAGTGGTCATGGGAGTCCTTCCTGACCCAGGGACACCCGATCCTAACCAACCAGCTGGTTGGCGAACAGGCTCCCGGTCAGGTCGGACCGTCAGCGCTGCGCCGTCACGAAGCTCGAGAAGGAGGAGTCCTCGGTCGTCTCGAGCTGGACCGAACGATCGAGCCTGCTCATCTCGTCCTTCGAGGTGATGGCCGAGGACGTCCAGCCGTGTGCGTCCAACCATTCGGCGACGTCGGCACGGTTGGCATCGTGGTACATCAACTCCGCGACGTCGACGGTTTCCGCGATGTCGAACTTCGCCCGTAGCTGCTGCATTCGCGCGCGCATGCGTTCGCGGCGAGCGTCGGCCTGTACTCCGACGGTTTCGACGGCGACCCGGCTCCCCGCCGCACTGAGCTCGGTGAGTTGCTCGAACAGCCGGTCCTGCGCGTCGGCCGGTAGATACATCAGCAGCCCCTCGGCCAGCCATGCGGTCGGCGCCGATGGGTCGAATCCGGCTTGCCGCAACGCATTCGGCCAGTCGTGGCGCAGGTCGATGGCTACCTGCCGTAGCAGCGCCGCGGGCTTCACGCCGTGCTCAGCCAGCGTGGTCGCCTTGTAATCGAGCACCTTGGGCTGGTCGATCTCGTAGACCGTGGTGCCGGCGGGCCAGGCCAACCGATACGCGCGCGAGTCGAGGCCCGATGCCAGGATCACGACCTGCCGGATACCCGCCGCTGTCGCCGTCACGAAGAAATCGTCGAAGAAGTGGGTCCGCACTGCCTGATAGTTGGCCATGTGGCGGATCATCGCGCCGGCCTCGGCATCCTCGTCGGTGACCTTCGCGACGAAGTCGTCGTCGACCATGTAGTCCCACGCGCCGGCACCCGCGCCCGCCACCAGGAGCTTCGCGTACGGATCGCGAATCAGGGGGTCCGGCCGCTCGGTTTCGGCGGCGCGGGCGGCGGCGACCATGACCGCGGTCGAACCCACGCTCGTCGCGATGTCCCAGGTGTCGTCGTGGGTGCGCAGCGAGCTCATGTGGTCACTCCAGTTCGTGTTGGGCGCACGGGCGCCGGGAATTCGTTTGCGATCCTACCGAAAAAAGCTTAGGCAAGCTATGCGGTGGGTGGACCGCCGTCGCCGGGGCCGGCGCGAGCTACTCGGACAGCGTCCAAAGTTTGTTCGCCAAAAGCCGCTCGAGCGTTTCCACGATGCTGGCCAACTCGTCGTGGCCGCCCACGTAGCCCGCGTAGAAACCCATCCCCCACATCACGGCCACCAACATCTCGACGAGAGTGGGGACGTCGGTGTCTGTAGTCAGCTCGCCGCGCTCGATGGAATCGGTAACCGCCCAGGTGACGAAGGCGCGCGAGGCTTTCAAGGAGTTGTGCTCGTCGCGGCTGAGTTCGGCGTGCCGTTGGGACTCGAGAACCGACGTCACCAGGAACGCCGCGGCGGACCGGTCACGGGAATCGGCCTGCATCGCCGCGGAGAAGAATGCCGAGAGCCGCTTCAGCAGCGTCGTCTCCCCCTGCGCCTTCTCCATACCCGCGGCAACCACCAATTCATTGGTCTTCTCGACCACGTCGCGATAAAGCACTCGCTTGCTGGCGAAGTAATGATTGATGGCGGGGCGGGTCAGATCGGCGCGAATCGCAATTGCCTGGAATGTCGCTGCGTCATAACCAAGTTCGCTGAAAACCTCACGCGCAGCCCGCACAATGCGCTCTCGGGTTTCCGCCGCCTTCGCTGCAGGCGGACGCCCTGGACCCCGAGTCGCGGTATTCGGCACAGGGAAATTGTGCCACACGTCACCTAACCATCAGGTGTGAACTGGTTTCGTAGCCGTCAATCAACTTTGCTCAGCAAATAGTCGTTAACGTCAAATATGACGATTGACCGACTCTGCCGCATTGTTCCCAGACGTCGCCAACTAGGGTGTCGAGCCATGGCCAGCGTCATCTCTCGTGAGTCGTACTTCGACACTGGCCTGGACGTGCTGTCGGATCTCGGCTACGGCGGGCTCAAGCTCGCCGAGGTGTGTAACCGACTCGGCGTGACCACCGGCTCCTTCTACCACTACTTCGCCAACTGGTCGGCATACACGAAGGGCCTGGTCGCGCACTGGGTAGAGGTCCGCACCGTGCGGGTCATCGAGGCGGTATCGGCGGAACGCGATCCGCGCGTGCGAGTCGGCAGGCTCATCAACGAAGGCCTGGCCCTGCCGCACGGGGCAGAGGCGTCCATCCGCGTCTGGAGCTCGATCGATCCCGACGTCTTCGCCGTGCAAGCCGCGGTCGACCAACAGCGCTTCGACGTCCTCCGCGGTTCGGCGTTCGAGATCCTCGGGAACGAGCACCAGGCGCGCCTGTTCGCTCAGTGGGCGCTCTACCTACTCGTCGGCTGCGAACAGGCCCTTCTGCCACGCAACCCAACCGACCTCGCCTGGATTGCCGGCCAGTTGCTCACCGCGTTGGATCAGGGTCGGTTCGGCACGGCACCCGACATCGACTGAACGGACCGACACCAACTTGTGCCTCCCGGCGCGGCTACCATCCGGTTCATGCTGACCCCGGCTGGCCTGTGGCGACGGGTGGTCGACCGGATCCGTGAGCGGGATCCCGAGCACGATGCGGCACGGCGGGCCATCCGGGCCGCGATCGTCCTTCCGATCGCGACGACCGTCGGCTTCGCGGTCGGCGGTGGTTCACAGACCCCCATGTTCGCCATCTTCGGGTCGGTGGCACTGCTGATCCTCGTGGACTTTCCCGGCAACCGACCCGCGCGGGCGCTCGCCTACTGCGGACTCGGCCTCAACGGCGCCGTATTGATCACGCTCGGGTCGCTCATCGCACCCATCTCGTGGCTCGCGGTCACGATGATGTTCGTGCTCGGCGTCGCGGTGACGTTCTCGGGTGTGCTCAGCGAAGCGGTGGCGGCGGGTCAACGGTCGACGCTGCTCACGTTCGTGTTGCCGGTGTGCACGCCCACGGGCCCGATCCCCGACCGCCTGCTCGGCTGGGCTATTGCGTTGGCCCTGGCGATCCCTGCGGCGATGTTCCTGTTTCCCCCGCGACATCACGACGAGTTGCGCAGCCACGCCGCGCAGGTGTGCCGGACCCTGGCGGATCGACTCGAGGGAAGCGCCTCTGCCGATGACGTCGCCGCGGCGATGGGCGCGCTGCGCGCCAACTTCCTCGGCGCCGACTACCGGCCCGTCGGACTGACGGCGGGCAGTCGCGCGTTGGTCCGAGTCGTCGACGACCTCCAGTGGCTGTCCGATCGCGTCGCCGACGACACCGGAACCCTGCTCTTCGAAATGCGCATCCCGATCGTGCGGGTGCTGCGCGAAAGCGCGCTGGTATTGCGCACTCCGCGCGGAGCCGACCGGACCCGACACCGACAAGAACTCGCGTCGGCGCTCGCCGAGCAACGCGCCGCGGCGAAGCGCCGCTACCGGGACGACGTCGTCGAGATCCTCGGTGAGCCCAGCGACGCCGCCGCGATCGACACCGGGCGCAGGCTCTTGACCATTCGCACGTTCTCCGCGTGCGTGGGAGCGACCGGACGCGTGGTCGGCCTGGCTGCGGAGGCCGATGCCCGGCCGGTGTGGGCGCGGGTGCTGGGCCGACGGCTACCGGAGTCCGGCGCGGCCGAAAGGGTGCTGTCGGAGTCGGAGGCCATCGCCTCTCTGCCCACCGGGTTCGTCGCCACTCGAGCCGTGGTGGTCCGTAACAGCCTGCGCACTGGGCTCGGACTCGCCGTGGCGGTCGCGATCACCCACCTGTTTCCGGTGCAGCACGGCTTCTGGGTCGTGATGGGCGCGATGTCGGTGCTACGCAGCAGCGCGCTCACCACGGGAACCCGGGTGGTGCGCGCAGTCTCGGGGACGGCGATCGGATTCGCGCTCGGCGCGGCGTTCATCGAGTTGATGGGCGTCGACCCGAAGGTGATGTGGGTGATGCTGCCGATCGTTGCATTCGGCTCCGCCTACGTCCCCGAGGTGGCGTCGTTCGTGGCGGGCCAGGCGATGTTCACGATGATGGTGCTGATCATCTTCAACCTGATCGTGCCGACCGGGTGGAGCGTAGGTTTCATCCGCGTCGAGGACGTGGTCGTCGGCGCGTTGGTCGGGGCGGTCGTCTCCATGTTGTTGTGGCCGCGGGGCGCCACCGCGCGGGTTGCTCGGACGGTGCACGCCGCCTACGCGGTGGGCGCGCAGTATCTGATGGCGGCGGTACGACGCGTCACCCGCGGCGCATACGAGGAGTCCAACGATCGGGTAACCGCGCTCGGCCATGACATGATGACGGCGACACGAACGCTGGATGATGCTGTGCGACATTATCTTTCGGAGAGCGGTGGCTCGACGGACCACCGCGCCCCAGTGATCCGCGCCGCCAACCGCGCGGTGCGGCTGCGCGCCGCGGCCGAACTGATCGCCGACGTCGTCCCTCCCCCGTTGGCGGCGTATCCACGGGTGCGCAAGGTGCTCGAAATGCACGCCACCGCGGTGTGTGAGCGGCTCGCCGGTGCCGACCCCACCTACGACCATGGCCCGATCAGCGACGAGTTCGTGCTCGGACTGCGGGCCGAGTCCGACGGCAGCGAGCTCTCAGTGTCGGCCGCGCTCCCGCTCGTCACGGTCGCGGCCATTCTAGGGGAGCTCGAGTTGCTGTATCCCGAACCCGTCCGGCCGGTCACCCTGTCGAAGTCGTAGCCCCACTCGCGATTTGAGCGCGGTTAGCGGCCCGCAGTGTGCGGCATCAGCGCGTTCGGCGGTATGGCCCCGAACCTGCCCGCGTTGAAATCCTCCAGCGCCTGAACCACCTCGGACTTGGAGTTCATGACGAACGGGCCGTAGTGAAAGACGGGTTCCCGAATCGGGCGACCACCCAGGATGAGGACTTCCATCCCCGATCGATGCGAATCCTGTTGCGTCGCTGCGCTTACCGTGATGCGCTCGCCGGAGCCGAGCACCGCGAGCTGGCCCTGGTGGATCGGGTCGCCTACCGGCCCGACCGAGCCGCGGCCCGACAGCACGTAGACGAGCGCGTTGAACTCCCGGTTCCATGGGAGGTTCAGCTGCGCGCCGGGCTCGATCGTGGCGTGTACCAACGTGATCGGAGTGTGGGTGGAACCGGGCCCGCGTTGCCCGTCGACCTCGCCGGCGATGACGCGCACCAGCGCGCCACCGTCCTCGGACGACAGCAGCTTCACGTCGCTGCCTTCGATGGCCTGATACTTCGGCGTGGCGAACTTGTCCTTGCGCGGCAGGTTCACCCACAGCTGGATGCCGTGAAAGACACCGCCACTTTCGACGAGCTCGGCGGGCGGCGTCTCGATGTGCAGGATGCCCGCCCCAGCCGTCATCCACTGGGTCGCGCCGTCGGTGATCAACCCACCGCCGCCGTGCGAATCCTGGTGCGCGAAGCGTCCGTCGATCATGTAGGTGACGGTTTCGAAGCCGCGGTGCGGATGCCAGTCCGTACCACGCGGCTCGCCGGGCTGGTACTCGACTTCACCCATCTGGTCCATGTGGACGAAGGGGTCGAGATCAGCGGCACGGACTCCCGCGAACGCACGCACGACGGGGAAGCCCTCGCCCTCGTAGCCGCGCGGGCCAGAGGTGATCGACCGCACCGTCCGGTCGCGGTCCGACACTGCTGGACCGGCGATTCGCGTCAGCGTGATGGTGTCTGCGGTGATGGCGGGCATCGGTACCTCCTGTGATGGGAACTACCAGCTATAACCGGACCGCGGTCCGATTATTCCCGGCTCAGCCAGAAGTTGGACCTGCGCCTCATCGTCGTCGACTACCCGCAGCTGATGACGTCGGGCAAAGAGGGTCGAGTCGCGCCAGCACGAAGTGTCCGAATTCTCCAGCCAGATCAAGCTTTTGGCGAAGGAGCTCCAGGTGCCGGTGGTGGCGATGAGCCAGCCCGAACCGCGGACCGAGCAGCGCACTGACAAGATGGTCGATGTTAGCTGACCTAATGGAATTAACGGCAATGAGCAGGCAAGTGACATGGTGATCCTGTTGCACCGCCCATACGCCTACGAACGTGACGACCCACTCGGCGGCGAGGCGGACGTCATCATCGCCAAGCACCGCAACGGGCCGACGAAGACGGCCATGGTCGCGCATCAGCTGCATTTGTCGCGGTTTACGAATATGGCGCACTAAGTCGGACCACAAAACGCCATCGTCTCAATTTCAATGCCATCTCGATGCCATATATGACACGAAATTGAGAATCAAGGGCCTCGGCCGGTTTACGAGTTCCCGAGGATCTCGCCGTCGTGGGTAGCGACGGTCTCCCGCACAGCCGTTCGGCCCTGATCGCGCTCACCACGGTGGTGCAGCCGATGAAGGACATGGCCGAACGGTCCTTCAGCCGCCGCTGGATCGCCATAGGTCATGGCGATACCCAGCGGGGTGCGCAGTTCGGCCGTTCGGTCCCCAGCGGCGGCGACGGCAACGTCGACCAGACTGATGTCGCTGGGGCTCAAGACCCTGCTGCCCGGGTGCGCACGATCTTCGTGCTGCACGTGTAGCGCTCGGCTTTCCGCGAGAGTCGGAGGGGGGCCGGTGGTTGACGTGAGGCGTCATACCCCGTCGTTAGCCAGTACACGGTGCGGTCGAGGCTGGGCACGATGTCGGTAATCACGATCTCGCCCGCGGCGAAACGCCCAAGCAGACCGTAGATCATGGACGAAAGAATCGTCTCGAGGTCACGCTCGAACTCGTCGTCGACGTCGAAGAGCACCTGCATGAAGGACGGAACGGTGATGCCGAGGCCGTGGCGGAAGAGTTCTTGGCCACCCGGTGCGGACCGTGCCCGGTAGCGGCAGCACCCAGTCGGCGGTTAACCAGTGCACTCATAGTGCGCTATCATGCACTATATGGATGACAACGCAGCCAAGCTGGCGACGGCGATTGGTGCGCGGGTCAAGCAAGAGCGCCGAGCGCGGGATTGGACGCTGGATCAGCTTGCGGTTGCCGCGTCGGTGAGCCGTCGGATGGTGGTCAGCGTGGAGCAGGGGGCGGTCAATCCCAGTGTGGGAACGCTACTTCGGCTCAGTGATGCCCTTGGTGTGGGGCTGCCGGCGTTGGTGGAGCCGCCGGAACCGAAACAGCTGAAGATCACCCGTAGCGGGGACGGCGCGGAGCTGTGGAGTGGTGCGGCCGGTGGACGCGGTGTACTGGTGGCCGGCACGACGCCCCCCGACGTCGTCGAACTGTGGGACTGGACGTTGGGACCCGGAGATCGGCACGCCAGCGAGGCACACGCCGCCGGCACCAAGGAACTCGTGCACGTGCTGGAGGGCGCGATCACCGTCGAACTCGACAACGAGTTGATCGACCTCGAATCCGGGGACGCCGTGGCGTTTCCTGGCGATGTCGACCACGCCTACACCAACCCGCACCAGCAGCCCGCCCGGTTCTCACTGGCGGTGTTCGAACCCGCCGTGGGCAGCACAGCGGCACCGTCGGAAACCCATCATGGTTGAAGCGCCCGCCCTGGAGGCGTTTCTCGACGGCGCCCGCGTCGACGATGCGGTGTATTCGTTGCGGCCCGACTACCGCGCCATGCTGCTGGCGGTGGATGGCTTGGAAGGCGGCCCTGGGGACGATGCCAGCGAAGCGCTGTTAAGACGAGCCGAATCGTCTGCCCAACAAGCGCTTCGCGAATACCCGGTGGACCAGCTCCCGCACATCGCGGCCTGGCGCGACGCCTACCGAGCCTTCGGGGCCAAACCGCAACGCACCCGCAACAGCGTGGAGGCCCTGACCCGCCGCGCCGGGAGCGGGCTGCCCCGCGTGAACCGGCTCACCGACATCTACAACGCCGTGTCGGTGCTGCACCAGCTGCCGGTGGGCGGCGAGGACCTGGCGCAATATCGCGGCGCCCCAAAGCTGATCCGCGCTTCCGGCGATGAGTCCTTCGCCACCATGTCCGACGGTGCCCGGTCACCGAGCACCCCGACCCGGGCGAGGTGGTGTGGTGTGACGACGCCGGGGTGACCTGCCGTCGCTGGAACTGGCGCCAGGCACTCCGCACCCAACTCGGCGAGCACACCACCACGGCACTGTTCATCCTGGAGGCATTGGCGCCGATGACCGACGAACAGGTGACAGACGCTGCAGATGACTTGACGAGCCATCTGCGCCGCTTGGGACCCGACGTGCGCGTCGCGCGTCGCTGGCTCCCCGGCGCAGTCAATGAAAAAGGAGACCGCACATGCTGATTCACCCGTGGGATGCCGCACAGGAGGCCTCCGAATGGCGCGAATGGTTAGCCGGTACCGACCGGTTCGGGATGCTCGCGGTCAACAACCTCGATCCCGGCCAGGCACCCATACTGGTGCCCACCCACTTCACCATGGCCGGTGACGACGAACTGTTGATTCACCTCGCCCGCCCAAACCCGGTGTGGTCGCACCTCGAGGCGGCGACCGAGGTCCGGCTTGCAGTGATCGGCGACTATGCCTACATCCCGACCTACTGGCGAGCCAAGGCCGGCGGACCCGACGAGGACGGCGTACCGACCAGCTACTACGCCACCGTGCAGTTCGTCTGCCGCCCAACCATTGTCGACGACCCAGCAGGCAAGGTCGAGATCCTCACCGCTCAGCTGAGGGACATGCAACCCGAGGGCGGGCACGCCACCGTCGCCGTCGATGAAGCGCCCTACGGACCGATGCTGCGCGGCATCCGCGGTGTGCGGTTGGCTGTACTGCGGGTCGACGCGAAGTTCAAGTACGACGACCACAACCCGGTCGAGCACCGGCAACGCGTCATCGGCAATCTCGAGGAGCGTGGCCAAGCGCTCGACGAAGGTGCCGCATCGCAGCAGCGGCGGCGGCTGGACGCGATCGGCGACTGGCACTCGTCGCGGAATCGATCGTGACGGTCAAGTCTGCGACTCGCACCTTCGGCCTGCCGCCGTGGAGCCTGGCGGTGGTCGCAATGCTGTCGGTGCAGCTCAGTGCGGCGTGGTCGATGGACTTGATCGCGGAGGTCGGCGCGGGTGGGACGGCCTGGCTCAGGCTCACTGCGGGTGCCGTGATCTTTCTCGCTCTGGCGCGGCCGTCGCTGCGCGCGGTGCGCCGCCATGACGTGCCCGTGCTCTTGGGCCTGGGGTTGGCCAGCGGGCTGATGGGGGTGATGTTCTTGGCGGCGATAGAACGCATCCCGCTGGGCACCGCTGTGGCCATCGAGTTCCTCGGCCCGCTCACCGTGGCCGCCGTGCGCAGCCACAACAAGCAAGCACTCGTGTGGCCGGTGTTGGCTCTGCTGGGTGTGCTGCTCCTGACCGAGCCCTGGCAGGGCGAGATCGATCCCGTCGGTGTCGCATTCGCCGCCGGGGCCGGCATCGGGTGGGGTGCCTACATCGTGCTCACTCAGCGTGTCGGTGATCGCTTCACCGGGATTCAGGGACTCGCGCTGACGGTGCCGATCGCCGCCCTGGCCACGGCCGTCGTCGGCGTTCCCCAAGCCGCCGGACACCTGAACTTCGGGGCCGTCGCCGTCGCGATAGGGCTGGCGCTGCTGTTTCCCGTCATACCCTTCGCGCTGGAAATGGCCGCGTTGCGTCGAATGACCCACACCGCGTTTGGCACCCTGATGGCTCTCGAACCGGCCTTCGGCGTACTGGTCGGCCTGCTCGTGCTGAGCCAACGACCCTCGATCCTGCAGGCCGCGGGAATCCTGTTGGTCGTCGGTGCCGGCGCCGGAGCCCAACGCGGTGGCCGACGCCACCCCGACACCACCAGTCCCCGAAGTCCTGCCACAGCCGCCGCAATGACGGTCAGGGCCCGCCATGGCTCCTCAGCTCCCGAACTCCTCCGCCACCGACCACGGACCACTGAAATACGTCAACGTCGCCAAGGATATTGACAGTTCTCCATGAATGAGGGCATGCAATCCGTTGCTGCTGAACATCTTTAGGTAGCAGAGCTGGGCGTCGATGGCTTTGCTTGTCACGTGACGAAACGCCGTGTATGGAATCGTAAGGGCGATCTGAGCCCGGCGCGATGTCAATTGCCGTCCTAGGAGGGATCTCTCGGCTTCGACGCGACACCAACGGAATCGATGACATTTCTCTACGCTTCCATCTACGCTTCGGCGGAAGTTGCCGGAGCCCCGCAGATCCCATTCGATTCACGTTGATATTTCGTGTCTGAATCCCGCACGCGCACAATAGTTTTCGACGTGACGGGTTGTCGTGATGGTTCGGCGATCATTGCCAGCATTTTGTTCGCCGCGGCGGTGGGTTGCCGACGGCTACAGCTTTTGCGGTGACA
>CAVPRG010000009.1:0-572029 GCA_963707745.1 uncultured Actinomycetota bacterium | reverse complement strand
ACAGCGGCAGCCGTTGGTGGCCAACGGCTTCGTCATCGTTGCGCTGGCACTGGCCACTCTGACCTGGGTGGGCCCGCTGACCGGGACGGGTGGTCAGCTGAAGGAGACGTTCACCGCCACCGCCGGATCGCTGAAGGGGTTCGCGACGGGCCAGCGCTCCAGCGAGGTGTCCTACACCATCTTCGGCGGAGCCAAGCCGGACCCCGAGGAGCGCCTAGCGGACTACCGAGAGGAGTCCGAAAACGTCGCAGAGGACCGAGAGCAGCGCTACTCGCCGGCCGAGGTCGCGCGGTACCAAACCCCGGTGAGAGAACCGCCATCCATGCCGGTGACCGCGTCGGGCTCGTCCGTCGAGGAGTCCGGGGTCAAGGTGTCCACGATCAACCACGTGCTGCGTGGTGGCGCCCCGGTCATGCTGCAGTTGTTCGTCGGACTCGGCGTGCTCGCCGTCGTGGTGGGCTGGGCGCGCGGCTTCCGGCCGTCGCCGAAATACCTGGCCGGCGCCATCGGATCCGTGGCCGCGGTCAGCCTGCACGTGCTGCTGCCCAACGTCTCGGTCGACTACGGCGTGCTGCGCACCTTCGCCCAGGGTCTGTTCTGGCTTGCCCCGTTCCTCGCGGTCGGCAGCGTGCAGGCGTTTGCCTGGCTGGGGCAGAGCCGGGCCGTCAAAGCAGCCACTGGACTGGCGGTGCTGTTCTTCGTGTCGCTGACGGGCGTCGTCTCCCAATTGCTCGGTGGGTATCCGGCGCAGCTGCACCTGAACAACTCCGGCCAGTACTACGACATCTACTATCTGCATCCGCAGGAGATCAGCTCGATCGAATGGCTGCAGTCACGGGTGTCCCAAGATGCCGGTACCGCCATTCAGTCGGAGGTCGCCACCGACCGTTATGCCATCAAGCGACTCCAAAACTATACGGACGTCGTCAGTTCCGACGACATCTTCCCGACCGGGTCCGCAAGGACGCCTACGTGTATCTGGGGTACGCCGCCGTCCGCCAGAGTGAGGTGACGTTGTACTACCGGGGAGATCTGGTCACCTACAAATACCCGATGGAATTTCTGGATAACAACAAGAGCCTGATCTTCAGCAGCGACGGATCGGAGGTGTACCGATGACGAGTACCGACAGCCCGCGGGTGTTCGAACCGGGTACGGAGCCCGGTGCGCGCTCGTGGCGTGGCCGGATCAGCCTGCGCGGCCAGGACGACAAGATCATGCGGAACTCGATTCTGCTCATGACCTGGCAGCGCCGCCATGGGCCTGTTCGGGTTCGCGTTCTGGCTGATCGTCGCGCGACTCTACGACCCCGAGCAGGTCGGCACGGCGAGCTCGCTCATCTCGGCGATCATCCTGATCTCCTACCTCAGCCTGATCGGCCTGGATGTGACGGTCGTGCGGTTCGCGGGAAAGTTCGTTGACCGCAACGCGGTCACGACGACCGCCATGACGGTGGTCATCGTGGTCTCGCTGGTGCTGTCGGTCCTTTACGCGCAGTACGCTCCCGCGTACGCCCCCGAACTCGCCTTCGTCCGCGACGACATCTGGTTCAAGCTGGCGTTCTATGCGACCTGCGTGCTGGCCGCGGTCAACCTCTTCAGCGATTCGGTTTTCGTGGCGGCATTGCGGCCTGAATTCAACCTCTACACAGACGGTTTCATCCAGGGCATATTCAAGATCGCGGCGCCGTTCGCCCTGGTGGGTATGGGAGCCGCCGGCATCGTGATGGCCACCGGCATCGGTTATGCGATGTCGGTGATCGCGGGCCTCGTGTTCATGTGGCGGTGGTGTTCCATGCGCCCGGCATGGCAGCGGCGTCAGTCCGACCTGCACCGGTTCTGGGGCTTCGCCGGGTCGGCGTACGCCGCCATGTCCTGAACACCGCGCCGCTGATGCTGCTGCCCATCATCGCGCTGCATGGCCTCGGCGCCGAGCAGGCGGGTTACTACTTCATCGCCTTCCAGATCGCCAACCTCGTCAACGCCGTCTCCTACGCGGTGGCGCAGGCGGCTTTCTCTGAGGCGTCGCAGGAAACCAAGAACGTGATGCCGCTGATCAAGAAGTCGGCGCGCATCATGTTCGGGGTGCTGGTGCCGGTGATCCTGGTGTCGATCATCCTCGGCGACTGGATCCTGCGGATCATCGGTTCGGAGTACGCCGCCAACGCGGCCAGCGTCCTGCGCCTGCTGCTGCTGGGTTGCATTGCCGTGGCGGCGAATTCGATGTCAGCCTACGTGCTCAAGCTGGCGAACCGGATGTCGAGGTGGATCGTCGCCAACGCGATCGGCTGCGTGGTGATCCTGGGATTCGCGCAGGTCTTCGTCTCCAAGGGACTCGAATGGGTGGCCTTCGCCTGGATCCTGGGCAATGCGGCTGCCGCGATCGTGCTCGGCCCCGTTCGTGTTCCGGAGAAACCGCGAATTCGCTTGGGGATGACCGTGAACTCACCGGAGGACATGGGCGGCGTGCGCACCGTCTTGATGGTGGCGCCGTTTGTGCCGCCGCACCTCGGTGGTGTCGAGAATTACGTCTACAACCTCGCGGTCGAGATGGTGCGGTCCCGCGGGATCCGGGTTGTCGTCGCTGCGCCCGCGGCACTCGGTGTCGACCGGTCGGCCACCGAGGAATTATTCTCGCGCACAACGGGTCTGGAGCTGCGCTGGCTATCTGCCCCGGTCAAGGTGAGCAACACCCCGCTGGGCCGCAACTGGACCCGTGTTCTGCGGCGCATCGTCGAGGACGAGCGGGTGGATCTGGTCAATGCCCATTCGCCGGTTCCGTTCCTGGCCGACTTCGCCGCCCGGGCGTGCGCCGACGTGCCGTTCGTGCTGACCTATCACAGTGGCCCCATGCGCAAAGGGTGCTGGTGGCTCGACGCCGGCCTGCTGGCCTATGAGCGCGGTGTGCTGGCCCACACGATCCGGCGTGCCGACGGACTGATCTGTGCGTCGAGCTACGTGCTGAACACCCTGCACACATCGGCGGCCCCCGGTGCTGGACATCGTCCACCCGGCAGTGGACCCGCAGATGTTCTCGCCCGGTGGATCTCCCGACTCGCCGGCCTGTGTGTTGTTCGTCGGCTCGCTGATGGAAGCCACCGCCTACAAGGGCCTCGCGACGCTCATCGACGCCACGACAATCCTGCGGGACCTGGTGGTGTGCCGGTGCGCCTCGAGGTCGTCGGTGACGGGAACGCGCGCCGTGGTTTCGAGGACCTGGTCCGCTACAAGGGCATCGAGTCGTTCGTGCGATTCTCGGCAAGCGCCGCGCTGCTGGAACTCGCCGAGGCCTACCGCCGCAACGCGGTACTGGCGATCCCGAGCACCTTCGACAACTTCCCGACGGTGGCCCTGGAGGCAATGGCTTGCGGGCTTCCGGTGGTTGCCAGTGAGGTGGGCGCACTGCCGGACCTCGTCGAGGATGGGAAGCGCGGGTATCTGGTCGAGCCCGGGAACGCCGGGCAACTCGCCGACCGGCTCGCCGACGTGATCTCCGACCCGGCCCACGGGCACCGAATGGGCGCTCAGGGACGGCAATTCGTGCTCGACAACGCGACGGTTGCGAGCCAGGCGGATCGCACCCTGGACATGTTCGCGCGCGCCGCCGAGCGCAGGAAGGCCGGTGTCCGCAATGTCGCGGTGGTGGCCCCGTACTACCCGCCGCAGGTCGGTGGCGTCGAGAACTATGTGCATCGGGTGACGCGGGCGTTGCAGGAGAGCGGCTCGCATCACCCCGTCGTGCTGTCTGCCAGCGAGTCACGCAAGCGCACCGTGGAGATCCACGACGGCGTCACGGTGATCCGGCTGCCCACGTTGTTCAAGCTGTCCAACACCCCGCTGCACCCGCTGTGGCCGATCATGCTGCGTCGCGAGTTCCGCCGCCTAGACGTCGATGTTGTGTACACGCATTCGCCGGTGCCAGGACTGGCCGACATGGCGGCGTTCGTCGCCGGTGACCGGCGCGTGGTGTTGACCTACCACTCGGGCAGTCTGCTCAAGGGCGGCGGATTGATCGACCGCGTGCTCGCTGCCTATGAAAAGCATTTCCTGCCCATCGTTTTCCGCAGATGCTCTGCTCTGGGTGCAGTCTCGCCGGTGGCCAGCAGCTATCACACCGGACGGGCGGCACTGCTTCCGCCGGGCGTCGACATCACCACCTTCACCCCGGGCGTGGATCATCGTTCAGAGCGCCCCACCGTCTTGTTCGTCGGCCGTATAGACGGACCATGGTTCGCGCTGGAAGGGCATCGAGGTCCTCCTGGAGGCGATCGCCCTGCTCCGGACGAAACTGCCCGAGATCCAGCTGAACCTGGTCGGATCGAGGGGACGCCGTGGAACATCTGCGCCGTTACAGCGCCGAGCTCGGCATCGCCGATGCGGTCTGCTGGAAGGGCACGCTCAGCGGCCCACCACTGGTGGACGAATACGCGGGGCGCAGCGCGATGTGGTGGCTCTGCCGTCGCTGAACGGAGTGCGAGTCTTCGGCCTGGTTCTCATCGAGGCGATGGCCTGTGGCCGGCCGGTGGTGGGCAGTGACGTCGGCGGGATCCCGTTCGTGATCCGGCCCGATGTGGACGGCATCCTGGTCCGCCCGGTGAGCCTGCGGCACTGGCCGCTGCGCTGCAGACCGTGCTGGAGGACGGCGACTACGCCGAGCGGCTCGGGGCCGCGGGGCCGGGAGAGGCTGAAAGACCATGCGGATGGTCCAAGCGCATCGTCCCGATCCTCGAACAGTTGGACGGCGCGGATCTCGATGTGCGGGGCAACGATGACGGGAAGCCGACTCGCCGTGTTGCTCGCTGTCTTGGACATCATCGCACTGTTCGCGGCCGCCGGCTTCGTACTGTCGGCCGTGATGGCGGTGGTCATCCCGAACGAACTGACCGTGCACATCACCAACCCGCTGCCGGTCCGGCGGGACACGTTCGGGGCGGGCTGCTTCGCCATCTCGGCGCTGGCATTCTTCTCGCGGAACTACTGTGCGTGCGAAACGGCGAGGGGGCAGACGATGACCGGTGAGCACGTGCCGCTGAAGGTCGCGCTGGTCGAGTCACTACTTCCCGCCGCACTGTCGGCGGGGATCGAGAACGTGGTGTCGGCCGAGGCCTCCAATCTGGCGGGCCAAGGCCATACCGTCGAGGTGCTCACTGGACGAGTGAAAACCTCCGAGCACCACAGTGGAGCCCGCGGCCGATGGGGCGCACCTATCCGCCGAGTCGCCGCGTGGAACGGCATCGAGAAGCGGCTCGCGGTGCCCTTTCCGCTGCCGGCGCCGTGGTCGGTGCTCGCGTTCTGGCGGGCGATCCGCGCCGCGGATGTGGTGCACGTCCATGATGACATCTACTACCTGACGACTTGGCTGGCGGCGGTGTGCGCCGTGCTCGCGCGAAAGCCGTTGGTGCTGACCCAACATGTGCATTTCGTCGTGCACGACTCCCGCCTGGTGATGGCGGTGCAGCGGGCCGTCTATGCGACGGTGGGTCGGTTGCTGGTGCGGATCGCCCGACGGATGGTCTACATCAACACCGCCGTGGAGGAGTTCTCGTCGGCCTGGGCGCATCGCCGGGGCCGGCTTACATTCCTTCCCAATGGTGTTGACACATCGTTATTCACCGGCCCGCCGACGAGGGCGAGAAGAGCGCGGTGCGCAAGTTCTGGGGCTTCTGCGAGGGCAAGGTCCTGGCGCTCTTCGTGGGCCGGTTCGTAACGAAGAAGGGCTACCCGATTGTCGCCGCCGCGGCCGGGGATGCCTACCAGGTGGTGTTCGCCGGCGGCCTCGACGAGCCCGCTGACGACCGCAGCCGCTACCTGGGCACGTTGTCCACCGAGGACCTGGCCCAGGTGTACCGCGCGTGTGACATCTTCGTCCTCCCGTCGACGAACGAGGGCTTCCCGCTCTCGGTCCAGGAGGCCATGGCGTCGGGGGGTCTGCCGGTGGTCACCACCGATGACCCGGCCTACCGCATCTATCAGCTGGGATTGGGACAAGGTCTCGCTCGTCCCTCCCACGGTCGACGGGTACGGCAGGCCTCGAGCGGATCTCCGCGGACCCTGCGCTGCGTGACGACATGTCTCGGTATTCAAGGGATTTCGCCGTCGGCAATTTCAGGTGGCTGTCCCACACGCACGGCCTGGAACGCACCTACCCGAAGCGATCGGCTGACCGGTGTCCGCTCCGACCAGCCGCCGCTACGCCGCCGGCGTCGCGCTGCTGAGAACCACAGCGGTGTACGCCACGCTGACGTGGGTGTACCTCGCCGCGAACTCGATCAGCCACCCGGAGACCATGGACATGCGGCTGACGCATTTGCCGCCGTGGCCCACCGAGCGTCTCACCTCCTGGCTGTGACGCTCTTCGTCTCTGCCGCAGCGATTTCTTCACCGTCCGGTACCGCGCCTACCGATCAGGTGTCGGGGAATCAAGGAGCAACTCATGAAGACACGTCCGCGCGTCGTCCATGTCGCGCCGTATCTACCCGCCGCACCTCGGTGGGATGGAAGTCGTCGCAAGGTCGATCGCCGAAGGGCTCGCCGCCTCCCACGAGGTCGAGGTGCTCACCTCGGATCGCGGTGCAGCGCTGCCACGACAGAGCGGCACCGGAACCTGACGGTTCGCCGCTGCGCGCCGCTCGAGCTCGCACACACTCCGCTGATGCCGTCGTGCGCTGGCACTGCTGCGCCAGCCGCGAAACACGGTGGTAACCTGCACGCCGGTGTGGCCTTTGTCCGGAGATGGTGTGGCTGGCCACCAGATCAGGCACGCCAACTACGTGCTGCATTTCCACCTCGACGTGGACGCAGCGGGCCCGGCGGGGTTCCTGCTGCCGTGGTACAAGCGGCTCGTCCTGAGCCCCATCCTTCGCCGGGCATACCCGGGTCGTCACGGTCTCGCCCACCAGCCCCAGGTACTTGTCCAGAACCTACGGTGTGCCAGCGGCCCGGATCCAGACCATCCCGAACGGTATCGACGATTCCGTCAGCACCGTCTGAGCGCTTAACCCCCTTCTCCGACCACGTCCTTTCCGGTGGCTGTTCGTCGGCCGGCTCTCGCCGAGAAGAACGTGGCGCTGCTCATCGAGGCCATGGCCGAGATGGAGCAGTCGGCCGAATTGGTGATCGTCGGCGACGGTGACGAACGCGACCGGCTCGAGCAACTCGCCCGGCGCGGCTGGGTCTTACCCGGCTCACCTTCGCCGGCGCGCAACGCCGGAGACGATCTGCTGGCGCACTACCGGCAGGCCGATGCGTTCGTGCTGCCGTCACGCAAGGAGAGCACGGGATTGGTTCTGCTGGAAGCGATGTCGGCGGGGCTGCCGGTGGTCGCCACCGATGTCGAGGGCGTGCGAGTGACGGTGGGCACCGACGGGATCCTCGTCGAAGAGACCAGCGCGGCGCTCGCCGCCGCGATGGACCGGGTGACAGCTGAGCCCGCGCTGTGGACGGAGCTGGCGGCCCGAGTGCCGGCGTCGGGCCGGTAAGCATTCGTGGGACGGCCCGATCGAGCACCTCCGCGCGCTGTACGCCGAGGCCGCCGCGTCCTGACGCTCAGTCATGCAGGCGGGCGACGGCGTCCCGGAACGCCCCGTAGGCCGGCCTGGGTGACCCGTCGGCCCAGCGCAGTCCGTAATGTGCTTCGGTGTCGTTCTGCGGCTGCGTTGGCCAATCGCGGTCGGTATACCAAACAGGGCCGCAACGTCGGTGTCGGATGCAGCCGTCGCGACGGAATCGGCGGCGATCTGCGCCTGCTGCGTCTCGGTGACATGGTCGGGTCCGTGGTGAAGGGAATCCGGGTTTCCGTCCCAGACTGCCCGGGGCCACCGGTGGGCGCGCCGTACTCGGTGATCCACAGCGGCATGCCGGGGGCACCCAATGCCGCCAAAGTGCTTGCGAGATAAGGCATCCCGGAATCATCAGGGGCACCAGGACTGGCCCACGGGCCAAGTTGGCCGGCGGGGTACGGGTAGGTGTAGGGGTGGATCGCGACGGCGTCGACGTGATCCAGCGGCGAATCCGTTGGCCGCGTGAGGAAATCGGCGACGGACACGTTGCCGCGCTCCGTCTTGAGAATGGCGAAGCCGCCCCCGGGATTAGTATCTCGTCGGGGTCGGCGGCGCGGAGCGCCTGGGAAGACAGCGCGAGCAGGCGGGCGTAGGCGGACGGGTCGGCTGCGGGCGACGGGACCTGCGTAATTGGGTTCTGTTCCACACCTCCCAGGTGTCGGATTGCTCTGGGGTCCGTAGCGGGTCAGCGGCGGCCCCGGCGATGCCGCGAACCGGGCCGGGTCGGCCGGAGGACAGTGGTCGCTGCGGCAGCCGGGGGAGCGGGCCCAGGGCGGCGTGTACGCCAGGATGGGCGTACCTGCAGGCCGTGCCGGCGCGCCTGTTCGACGGTGCGATCGACACGAATCCCAGACGAATTCGTCCGGTGACGTGGGCTGGATGTCGGCCCACGAGATGTCGGCCCGTATCCAGCGGGCCCCGGCGCTGCCGGCCGCGTCGAGTGCGTCGCCAAGCTGCTCGTCGCTCATCGGGGGCAGGGTGTTGCCGAACGAGATGCCGATGCGCAGGCCGTCGGGGGCGGCGCACGAAGAGGTCCTGCCAGGATGGTGCTGAGAAACACGATAAGGGCGGCCGCGGGGACCAGCGCCAAGCGCCTGAACACTCTCACGCTTCGTCCGCCGTTTTTCCGCCCCATAGCCCCATTATGGCTTACACGCGCTGCGCTCTCGTCGGAGTAAGCGGAGTCGACGGGTTGCCGGGCCTATACCTCAGGCTGCGTCGTCCCCGCCCAGGCGAACCACGACCGGCTGGTGGTACTCCGCGCACGGACTCAGCGGTAAGCGTCGAATCCCAGCTTGACGGCCAGGGCCACGCCGGCGGCGGCGATCAACAGCCGCAGCGGTGTGGCGGGCGCGTGCCGAACTACCACAGGGCCAATCCGCGATCCGATCAGGCAGCCGACGGCCAGCGGCACAACCGCCGCCCAGTGGACCGGCGTGAGCACGATGAAGACCACGGCGGCAACGGCGTTCGCGATCCCGAGGACGACGTTCTTGGTGGCGTTGGCATGGGCCAGCGACTCGCTGCCAGTGCGCAGGAACATCGCGAGGAGCAGCACGCCCGCGGCCGCGCCGAAGAAACCTCCGTACACGCAGATCGCGAAGGTCGCGACAGCCATGAGCACGGTGCGTGCGGTGCTCCGTCGTACGTCTGCGTCGGGATCGCCGCGGTGCGGCAGCGCGATGACGATGGCGGACAGGCCGAGCAGGATGGGCACGACGCGTTCGAACCCGTCCGCGGGGATCGTCAGCAGCAGGGCGGCGCCCGTCGCGCCGCCGGCGACGGCGATCGGGAGCAGTTCTAGCAGCACTCGTCGTTGGCCGCGAAGTTCGGGTAGCGAACCCCACACCGATCCGACGCCGTTGAAGACCAGGGCGACGGTGTTGGCGATGTTGGCGCTCACCGGCGGGAGGCCCACCAGCAATAGCGCGGGGTACGTGGACACCGATGCCAGGCCTGCGATGCTGCCTGCCAGCCCGCCACCGATTCCGGCCGCGACGAGCAGCAGCACCTCCCACACGGTCATTGGCGAACGACCCTAGGCGACCCGACGGATCGACCGCCAATCTGCGCGCGGGGCTATGCCCTATCTCTCAGGCGCAGTCCGAGCAGATCAACTCGCTGCCGTTCTGCCTGGCCAGCCGGTGCCGGTGGTGAACCAGGAAGCAGCTCGAGCAGGTGAACTCGTCGGCCATCTTCGGCATCACCCTGACGGTGAGCTCTTCGCCGGAGAGGTCTGCGTCGGGTAGCTCGAACAGCTCGAAGGGATCGGCGTCGTCGATGTCGATCACAGCGGTCGTGGCGTCCTTGCCGCGCCGGGCGGCGAGCGCCTCGAGCGACTCGTCGGCGACGTCGTCGGTAGCGGCCTGGCGAGGGGCGTCGTAGTCGGTAGCCATCAGAGTCCTTTCGTCGGTCTTGCGCGGCAACGCTGCAGGGTACGTGATTGTTCCCGGAGGTAGCGGGAATCAAACCCTGTAGCGTTTTGCAACCGACCGACGGCGACGTACTAGGCCTCGTCCCTCACTTCGCGGCCTTCTTGCCGACCAGGGCGTCGGCGGGATCCGGGGCGCCCTCGCGGTCCCTGACCACGCGGTATGCCACGTAGCCGACCGCCAGGGTCAGTGCCACGAAGATGACGGCGAAGTACTGCATGAACCATCCGGCGCCCGCCACGTCGTACACCTCGGCGCGGGGCCATCCGATGTTGACGACCAGCAGCCCGCCCATCACCACGGCGATGAGGTTGACCGGAATGCCCCACTTACCCAGGTCCATCACCGGCGGGCCATAGGACAGGCTGGTGCCGCGGAGTCGGTGGATGAGGGCGGGCACGGTGACCATCAGGTACGCGATGTACACGATGACGACGGAGACCGAGGCGATGGCGGCGAAGACGCTGGACTGGCCGATGTTGACCAGTAGCACCAGGATGGCCAGCGTGCTGACCGCGATGCCGGTGATGACCGGGGTGCCGGTCCGCTTGTTCACCCGAGACAAGAACTTGCCGAACGGCAGCCGGTTGTCGCGGGCCATCGAGAACATCACTCGCGAGGCCGACGCCTGAATGGCCAGCGTCGCCGAGAACATCGCGACGGCCACCAACGCCAGCAGGGTCTTACCCAACCACGTGTCGAGCTGGCTTTCGATGATCCAGGCCATGCCGCCGGTGGCCAGGTCGTCGCCGAGGCTTGGCGCCGACATCAGGGCTGCGATGATCATCAGTCCGCCACCGACGAACGACACCAGCAGCGCGTTCACGATGGCCTTCGGTGCGGTCTTGCGAGGGTCTCGGGTTTCTTCGGAAAGCTCTGCGGCGCTGTCGAATCCGTACATCACATAAGCGGCCATCAACATCGACGCGAGGAATGCCGGCAGGTATCCGATACCGGTCCCGTGGCCGCCCGAGTTGGCCACGGCTTCAACCGGGTTGCGCTCGGCGTTGAGGAACATCGCCCCGATGATGAGGGCCACGCCGATGATCTCGATGGTGACCCCGGTGACGGTGATCCGCCCCATGAACTTCACCCCGGCCGCGCTGATGATGGTGCACAGCACGATGGTGATCGAGCCGAGGATGATGCCGTTCTCGGCGCCGGTTACCGAGAGCGGGTCCATGTCGCCACCGATGATCTGGAAGCCGCTCCAGATCGGTGGCAGAACCGTCTGCATGGCGATGGCCAGCGCGGCGATGGACACGATGTAGCCGATGAGCATGAACCAGCCGGCGAACCAGCCGACGGCGTTGCCGGCCAGCCGTCGCGACCACTGGTAGATGGCGCCCGCGACGGGGAACTTGCCGGAGAGCTCCGCGAAGACCAGGCACACGCAGAACTGACAGACGAACACGATCGGCCACGTCCAGAAGAACGCGGGCCCGCCGAGCGCGAAGCCGAGCGGGAAGAACGCGAACACCGTGGTGAGGATCGAGACGAACGAGAAGCCGGACGCGAATGCGGCGTAGCCGCCGATACCGCGGTGCAACTCCTGGGTGTAGCCGAGCTCTTCCAGCGTCGACGCGTCCTCCTGGGACGAGATCGCAGGGTCGAAGATGGCGCTCATGTGCTGCTCCTGGGCCTGGTTACCAATAACTATCGTTTGATAGAAAATAGCGGTAGTTTGCGTTCCGCGCATTTCGTAGCGGTCACGACTGTGTGACCAGGTGCAAGACAGGTGACAATCATCGGCATGTCCAGCGAGGTTCCGTCCGGTCGTGGGATTGCCGCGACCATCGGGAACATCGATGCTGCCAGCGATGAGCCACTTCTGCGCGCTGGACTCGACCACGCCTTCGACGCCGTGGCCGCTGAGTTGCGTGCTCACACCCCTGCGCCGACGCTCGCCGCGGCGTGGTCGGAGGTGCTGCGGCACGGCGTCGGGGCCGCGGCGCGGATCGTGTCCGGCCCGGATGCGCCGGAGTGGACGTGGTTCGTGTCGGGAAGCGGCGCGCGGGGCGAGGCGGCCCCGGGTTCCGACGTCGAGACGATGGTGGTGCTCGCCGACGGGCTGGACGAGGCGGCCAAGATCACGCTGCTGGCCCGTGCGGCCGACGTGCACGCACTGCTGGAGCGCTGCGGGATCCCTGGGGACGCCAACGGAGTACTCGCCAGCCGTCCACGGTTCTGCCGACGGCGCAGCAGCTGGACCGAGGGCATCGAACAGTGGACGGCTCACCCCCGGGACGACCGCGGCGTGGTGATGACCGGGCTGATGGCCGATTCGACCGCGGTGTGGGGCGCCCTCGACATCGCCGACGACGAGTTGCGGGCGCGAAACCTGGCGGCGGTCGGACGCAACTACCCGGTGCGTCAAGCCATGCTGCAGGACGCCACCGCGATGCGGGCATCCTTCCCGTCACGACTGCGGACGTTCACCACCCACGCCGACACCGTCGACCTCAAACTCGTCGCCGTCGACCCCGTGGTCAAGATCGCGCGCTGGGCCGCCCTCGTGGCGAACTCCGACGCGCTGGCGACGACGCAACGGCTCGAGGCGGCCGCCGCCGCGAAAGTTCTTGACGCCGATGACGTCTCGAGCATGCTGGAATGCCATCACTGGCTCGTGCGGTTCCGATGGCGGATCCGCGCAGGCGCCTTCGTCGACGGACGGCGGGTGTCGGATCTGGTGTCGTTGTCGGAGCTGGCACCACAGGAGCGGGCGATACTGCGCAGCGTCGCGCGGGAGATCGCGGGCATCAGCCGCAAGTTGACGTACCTCGCGTCGACGTCGGCGTTCCACTGAACCGGGTGGCCATGTCGTCCGACCCGCGCGCGCACGCCGTCACTCAGACGCTCGCCGCACTGCGCCTGGAGGGCTGGTCGCCGACCGATGAACACGTGGGCGCGCTGTCGCGGCTAGTGCAAGCCGACGTCTCCTTCGCCGAGTACCTGGCCCCGTTTCGGGCCCGTCATCCACCGCCCGCTCCCGCCAGACGGCGCTGGCGGCTGCGTCGGGTGCCGTACGTGATCTCCGGAACGACCGTGCTGCGCAACGAGTTCGGCGCCGTATCGGCGGATGTGCTCGCGGATCTCGAATTCGTCGCCACCGCTGGTCGGATGGTCTGGTGGTTGCAGGGGCTGACGACGGGACAGCCGGCCTTGGACGTGCACTCGCTGCACCGGCACCTGTTCGCCGACGTCTACTCCTGGGCCGGAGAGCTCCGGACCACCGAACTGCGCCGCGGTGCATCGGGTTTCGCGTGGCAGTCGGCGCTGCCCGTCGGATTGGACGGACTCCACGGCGCCATCCAACGCGTGGTGGAACTCGGCGTCGATCACGACGGTCCACGCCTCGAGTACGAGCTGGCCCGGCTCTACGCGGACTTCAACCAGCTGCACCCGTTCCGCGATGGCAACGGACGCGTGGGTGCGCTGCTCGTGCACGGCGTGGCGGCACGGTGTGGCCGCACCCTCGATCTCTCCGGGCTCACCCGCGAGGAGTGGTACGCCGCCGCTGCCGACAGCATGCCGTACCGGCGCGACGGCAGGGCCAGCCACCGCCCGTTCCTCTATCTGCTGTCGGGGACGACATCCCGTTCGTCCGCCGCACGCCCGGAATGACTGCGCGCATGGGCGATCGCATCGTCCAGCGAGTCGATGAGGTGATTTTCGTGACGGAGCGACTCGATCACGCCGACGTTGGTCAGCAGGCTCATGTGCTCGTTCTGCACACCCTTGACGATCACGGTGATGCCCCGCGATTCCAGCTCGTCGGCGATGCGGGCCAGGGTGTGCGCACCGGTCGCGTCCAACATGCCCAGCTTCGACATCCGGATGATCACGACTGACACCTCCGGATGCTCGGCGTCGGTGATCATGGTCGAAATGCGTTCGGCGACGCCGAAGAACATCGCGCCGTCCAGCCGCAGCAACGCGATCTGTTCGTCTCCGGGGCGCGGTGGTCCCGGCAACTCCTCGCGAGTGACACTGCTGCGACGCGCCACCGACCGCAACGCGAACACTGCTGCGACCACGACACCGATTTCCACCGCCTCGATCAGATCGAAGCACACGGTGACGACCGCGGTCAGCACGAAGGCCAAGGCATCCGACCGGGTGGAACGAAGGATCCTGACCACCGTCTTTGCCGAGATCATCCGGAAGGACGTCACCATCAGCACCGCCGCCAGCGCGCACAGCGGAATGGCCGACACCGGGCCCGTGGCGAAGTACACCACGCCGAGCAGTACGAGCGAGTGCACGATGGCCGACAGGCGCGTGCGCGCGCCGGAGCGCACGTTCACCGCAGTGCGGGCGATGGCCCCGGTGGCGGGCATCCCGCCGAACACCCCGGAGGCTACTGATGCCAGACCCTGGCCCACCAGTTCGCGGTTGGGGTCGTACGGGCCGGTGGCAGACATGGTGGCCGCCACCCGGGCCGACAGCAGCGACTCGATGGCCGCCAGCGCCGCGATGGCCAGAGCCGCCCCCAACAGCGCGCGCAGGGCGTCCAGATCGGCATGCGGCACGACCGGCGCGGGCAGGTGCGACGGCAGTTCCCCGATGCGGGCGACGGGCAGGCTCGCGACGACCACCAACACCGTCGCTACCACGACGGCCGTGAGGGACTCCGGGATCGCGCGGTGCAGCCGGGGCAGTCCCACCATCAGCGCAACGACCACCAGCCCCACCAGAAGCGTGGTGGCGGCGATCGTCCAGTCGGTGCCGCGCACGACGTTCCAGGCCGCGCTCAGCGGTCGCTGCCCTGCGGGTGCGGTGCCGCCGAACGCCGCCGGAACCTGCTGCAAGAAGATGATGGCCGCGATGCCGAGGGTGAACCCCTCGATCACCGGCCACGGAATGAACGTGACGGCACGTCCGAGCCCAGTGACGCCGGCGGCCACGACGATCAGTCCGGCCAGCACGGTGACCATGGCCACGCTGCCCAGCCCGTAGTGCGCGACGATGGGCGCGAGCACCACCGCCATGGCGCCCGTCGGCCCCGAAACCTGCACGTGCGAGCCGCCGAACACGGCCGCAACCAGGCCGGCGATCACCGCCGTGATCAGCCCCGCGGCCGCTCCCACGCCGGAGCTGATGCCGAACGCCAACGCCAGCGGCAGTGCCACGACGCCCACGGTCACCCCGGCGAGGACGTCGCGACGCCAGGATCGCGGTACGCCGGCGTAGTCGGAGCGGTGCGGCAGTAGCCGGGATAAGGCGTTGGCGGTCGTCCCGATCATTCCTGGATTCCCAACGGCGGCAAGGCATCCAGCGCATCGATTTGGTCTCGACGCGCCGCGAGGGTAGCGGCGAGGAAGGTGCGGGCGATGGCTAGCAGTTCCGCGATCTTCGGGTGGGCCAGTTCGTAGTACACCGCGTTGCCCTCCCTTCTGCCGCTGACGACGTGGTGGCGCTTGAGCACCGCCAGGTGTTGCGACAACAGGGTTGATTCGATGCCGGTGGCCGCCAAGAGCTCGCTGACCGGCGTCGGGTCGGGGCTGGCCGAGAGGATCTCCAGGGTGCGGATGCGCGCGGGATGCGCCAGGGCCTTGAAAAGGTTGGCCTTGATCTCGTACAGCGGCCGCTCGGAGCCGTCAAGGAAGTCGTGGGGCACGCGCTGCGACCTAACAATTGGCGAATTGAGTAAATCCTCAATCCACTGTAGTGGCGCGTGAGCGTTCGACGAAATCCGCTGGTGCGTGAGGGATGGCCGGAGGGGTGGGCGCTGGTGGACTGAAGCCAGTTGCACCGGTGGGGCCGAAAGCCAGTTGCATCGGATGCCGGTCAGTGCCTAACATCGCGTCCGTGCCGAAGCGACTCGTAGTAGCAACCCGCAGCGGGGTCTGATCCAGACCGACCCCTCGCTGTGGGTCGTTGCTACACCGTCGGTCAATTCCTCTGGCAAGAGAAGACCGGCACATGTTCTCCACCGCTTCGGCACCGTCCGGCACCAATACTGCCTCGCCGTTCGCAGCGCACCTGTCCACAACGCTGCCGCGGGGCCTTCGCGAGGAGGTCGATTCGATGTCGTATGACGATTTCCACGCCACCTATGCATTGATCTCGGGCCCGGTGCGGCTTGGTCAGTGGGAGTGCACCGACGAACATCGCCCGGTGACCCGGCTCGGCCCACAGGCCCGCAACTACCGGGCGACCATCGCGGTCGGGGACCGCATCAGCACCTCCACGGCCGCCGCCAGCGGGCCCATCGCCGCCCTGACCGCCATGTTGTACGAACGCGGCGTTGCGGTCGAACTGCTGAAGTTCCACCAGGTGGCCGCAGGCGACGGTATCGCGACGTTCGTGCGCGGCACCGACGGTTCCGCAGACGAATGGGCGATGGGCGTGTCCGGCGACGCGACCCAATCGGCGCTGCGGGCGATGATCGCGTGTGCGAATCGGCTCGTGTCGCGCTAGTGAACGGCTACCGATGACGCGTCGACCGTGATCATCTTCGGGTCTTGATTGGCGAACCGGTCCGTCAGCGACCGACTGCCGAGCGGGCCCACGCTCCGAGGCCGACGGCCGCAGCGGGCACGGCGACCAACGCGAGCGTCGTGCCGGTGGGCAGTTGGTCATCCGCACGGCCGATCGCGGCGGCCATACCATCAGCGGCGTCGCACATCAGGCCGAACGTGGCCCAGGTGCGCCGCTGGCCGCCTGACGAGCCCAACGTGCCCAAGCCGACCGCGACGTCGCGCACGCCGAACAGCCGCCACAGGGACGGCGACTGGCCGATGGGTGCGGGCATTCCGAAGAGCTTGGCGGCGAGGTCTGGTCGGGACCAGGCCAACGCACCGATTCCGACGCGCATGGCGGCCAGCGCCAACACGCTTCCGTTGGCGAGCCGACTTCTCTTGTCGCTCAACCTCAGCGCAGAGGCCGCAACACGATGGGCAGGCCGTCCATCGGCACCGGCATGCCGCCGTAGTCGTAGCGCGGCACGTAACCGGGCCGGGGCAGTTCGAGACGGTATCGGCGCAACAGCCGATGCATGATCGTCTTGATCTCCAGCTGCCCGAACACCATGCCGATGCACTTGTGGGCACCGCCGCCGAACGGGGTGAACCCGTAGCGGTGTTTCTTGTGTTCGTTGCGTGGTTCGGTGAAGCGGTCGGGGTCGAACTTGTACGGATCGGGGTAGATCTCCGCGAGCCGATGATTCATTCCTGGGTACCCGATGACGTTCGTGCCCTTGGGGAGGTAGTGACCGAGCAGTTCGGTGTCGCGCACGGTCTGGCGCATTGCCCACTGGACCGGCGATACCAATCGGATCGACTCGTTCATCACCAGGTCGAGCGTTTCCAGCTTCTCCAGTGCCTCGATGTCGAGCGGGCCGTCACCGAGCCGGTCGGACTCGTCACGGCAGCGATCCTGCCATTCCGGGTGAGCCGCAAGGTAATACGACATGGTCGTCGCGGTGGACGTCGACGTGTCGTGGGCAGCCATCATCAGGAAGATCATGTGGTTGACGATGTCCTCGTCGGAGAACTTGTTGCCGTCCTCGTCTTCGGAATGACACAGCACGGTCAGCAGGTCCGAGCCGTCTTTGCCGCGGCGTTCCTTGACGCGTGCCTCGAAGTAGTTCTCCAGGTACTCCCGGGCCTTTAGGCCCCGCCACCACGTGAACGGCGGCACGCTGGTGCGGATGATCGCGTTGCCCGCCCGCGTGGTCACGGTGAATGCCCTGTTCACCTTGGTCACGAGTTCGCGGTCCGTGCCGGGCTCGTGTCCCATGAACACCATCGAGGCGATGTCGAGGGTGAGTTCCTTCATCGCCGGATAGAGCAGGAAGTGGGGGTCGTCGGCGACCCAGTCGCTGGCGATGACCTTCGATACCACCTGGTCGACCTGTTCGGTGTAGCCGACCAGCCGGGTGCGGACGAACGCCTCCTGCATGATCCGGCGGTGGTACATGTGCTCGTCGAAGTCGAGCAGCATCAGTCCACGCTTGAAGAACGCCTCGATCGCGGGAGCCCACCCTTGCTGCGAGAAGTCCTTGTTGCGGTTGGAGTAGAGCACCTGTATGGCGTCGGGACCCAGTGCCACCACCGTCGGAATGATTGGGGAATCGAGCAGCGTCACCGGCCCGCGGGTGCGGTATAGGTGCAACCAGAAGTCGGGGCCGCCGCGGAACATCTCGATCATGTGGCCGAGGATCGGCAGCCCGTTGTCTCCCAGCACGGGTTTGAGGTCGCTGCCCGCCGGTGGTTCGGCCCAGGCATGCTGAGGCCAATCGTGGGCCAGCAGTCGCTTCTCGAGGCGCCCCATCCCCGGCAAGGTGAGGAAGGGCGACGTGGTGACGCGCCGCTTCGCCTGGTCGAGAACGTAATCCTTGGTGCTGATTGTCGTCATCGGCAATCTCCTGGGCTGGGTCGTGTGGTCGATGTCACTCGATGTGACCATCCTGTAGGGCAGACTTGACGCATGTCAAGTTTTGCCTGGGCGTGTCACGGGTGCGAAGGTTGGAGGCCATGACCGCCGACTCCGTCCCCTCGCAGCACGCTCGCCGCAGCCGCGGCGATCGGCAGCGGGAGGCGATCGTTACGGCAGTCCGCGAACTCCTCGAACACCGCCCGTTCAGCGATCTGTCGGTGAGCACGATCAGTGAGCGTGCCGGCGTGGCGCGGTCCGGGTTCTACTTCTACTTCGACTCCAAGTACGACGTGCTCGCGTTCATCTTCAAGGACGCATTGGCCGAGCTCGACGACCTCACGCACGACTTCGCGCCTCGCGATCCTCAGGAGTCGCCCACGGCGTTCGCCAGTCGCATGGTCGGCAGTGCGGCAGCCATGTTCGCCAGCAACGATCCGATCATGGCCGCGTGCACCATCGCACAGAACAGCGACGCGCAGATCCGCGAGATGATGAACGACTTCGAGGACGCCGTGATCGACAAAATCGTGGCCGTCGTCGAACAGGACTCCGGGGCCAGGCCGATCACCGACGACGTGCCTGCGCTCGTCCGGATGCTCACCGCGACCACGGCCATGACGTTGTCCCGCGACAGCGCGTTCGTCGGAAGGCGCGGCGATCCCGGAAGCGCGGTCAAGGTACTCGAACAGCTTTGGCTCAACGCGCTGTGGGGCGGCGGCAACGTCTGAGCGCGTCGGCGAGTCCCGGGCGCGATCGGGTGCGATGGGTAAGGTCACCGACATGGCTCGAGGCTTAACGGGAGGCTTTGCGGGAAAGCGGTGCTTCCTGACCGGGGCAGCCAGCGGGATCGGTCGCGCAACGGCATTGAAGCTCGCCGCCGAGGGGGCCGAGCTGTTCCTCACCGACCGCAACGCCGAAGGTTTGGCGCAGACGGTCGCCGATGCGCGTGCCCTCGGTGCACAGGTGCCCGCCCACCGCGCCCTCGACATCGCCGACTACGAGCAAGTCGCCGCATTCGGCGCCGACATCCACAGTGCCATTGGGGGTCCGACCCCAGCAATGGACGTGGTGATGAACATCGCCGGGGTCTCAGCATGGGGGACCGTCAGCCAGCTGGAGCACCGGCACTGGGAGTCGATGGTGGCCACCAACCTGATGGGACCCATCCACGTCATCGAAACATTCGTTCCCCCAATGGTTCTCGCGGACCGCGGCGGACACCTGGTCAACGTGTCGTCGGCGGCAGGTCTGGTCGCGCTGCCATGGCACGCTGCCTACAGCGCAAGCAAGTATGGCCTGCGCGGGCTCAGCGAAGTGCTGCGCTTCGACCTCGCGCGGCACCGGATCGGGGTGTCCGTCGTGGTGCCCGGTGCGGTGAAGACGCCGTTGGTGGAAACGGTCGAGATCGCCGGCGTGGACCGCGACGACCCCCAGGTGCGCAAGTGGGTCGACCGGTTCGGCGGCCACGCCGTCTCAGCGGAAGACGCAGCCGAGAAGATCCTGGCCGGCGTTGCGCGCAATCGCTACCTGATCTATACGTCGAACGACATCCGGGCGCTGTACGTGTTCAAGCACATCGCGTGGTGGCCGTACAGTCTCGCGATGCGCCGGGTGAACGTGATCTTCACCCGTGCATTGCGGCCGACTAAGACCGTTTGATCCTCACGCGTCGGGCATCGCGAGTTCGAGGCGCACACCCAGCAGTCGGATGGGGCGGTCGAGTTCGAACTGGTGCAGCAGGTCCAGCGCGGTGGCGACGATGGCCTCGGCGTCGTTGCCCGCCACCGCCAGCTTGCGGATCTTGGTGCGCGTGAAGAACGTCTTGGTGCGCACGGTGACGGCGACCCGGGTCACGGTGCGGGCCGCCGCGACGATCTCGGTCAGAGTCTGGTGCGCGAGTTCGGTGATGGCCGAGTCCATCTCGGCCGGGTCGGTGAGGTCCTGCGGAAAGGTCACGACGTGGCTGCGCGAGCGCGGCACCCACGGCTCGGCGCTGACGGCTGTGTCGCCGCCGCCCTTGGCCAACAACAGGATCCACAACCCGGTCGTCGGGCCGAACGTCGACGTCAACAGGGTCGCGTCCGTGGCGGCGAGGTCTGCGACAGTGGTGATGCCCAGGCCCGCAAGGCGTTTCGCCGTCTTGGGACCGACCCCCCAGAGAGCGTCGACGGCGCGGTCGCCCATCACCGCCATCCAGTTGTCATCGGTCAGGCAGAACACCCCCGCGGGCTTGCCGAATCCGGTCGCCACCTTCGCGCGCTGCTTGTTGTCGCTGATCCCCACCGAGCACGACAATCCGGTCTCGGCTTCGATGACCGTGCGGATCCGCTCGGCGAACGCAAACGGGTCGACGGTGCCGTCGGGGTCGTCGAGACCGACGTAGGCCTCGTCCCATCCCCACACCTCCAGCGGGTGCCCGAGGTCGCGGAGCAGGCCCATCACCCTTTCCGACGCCTCGTCGTACGCGGTCGGATCGGACGGCAGGAAGGTGGCGTCGGGGCACTTGCGAGCTGCGGTGCGCAGCGGCATGCCCGCGTGCACGCCGAACTCCCGGGCCTCGTACGACGCGCAGGTGACGACCTTTCGCGGTTCGGTCGGGTCGCCGCTGCCGCCGACGATCACGGGCAGGCCGCGCAGTTCGGGATGGCGCTGAAGCTCGACTGAGGCGAGGAACTGGTCGAGATCGACGTGGAGGACCCAGGCGCTCATCGCCCGCACAGCTTGCGCGCCAAGCTTTCCCACGCATCGCCTTGCGCATCGAGGCTGGCGCCCAGATCGGCGAGTTGGTGGGTGACGTAGTCGGCGTCGAGCAATGCGACGAGCGCATCGGCCTGGGCGTCGAGGTCGCCCGTGGTGTCTGCGGCCGCCAACAGGGTCCGTACGTGCGTGCGGTGCAACGTCGACGGTGGGTTGAACCTGGTTTGGGGGTCGCGGCCTGCATCGGACAGAAGTGCGCGATGGGCCCAGACGAAGCGCAGCCGCTCGCGACCGTAGGCGAGCAGGCGAGCGAGGGGATCGGCGCCGGGACCCAGCGGCGGCGGACCGAACATGAACGCCTGCTGCTGGGCCCTCTCGTCTTCGTCGAGCAGTACGACCATCAGTCCTGCCCGGCTGCCGAAGCGGCGGAACAGCGTGCCCTTGCCGACGCCCGCCGCGGTGGCGACGTCGTCCATCGTCACGGCGTCGGCGCCGTGTTCGGCGATCAGGCGGCGGGCGGCGTCGAGTAGTAGCACGCGGTTTCGGGCGGCGTCACCGCGCTCGGCGGGCGCAGAATCGGTAACCGGCAGTTGCGACAGCCCCGCTGACCCGTTGCTGAGGCTCATACCTGCACTTTAACTCAGCGGGAATGATTCGGACCACGGTCCGGTTCTGCTGTGCGAGGATCGCAACGAACGAGCGAAGGGAACGCGACGAAATGTCGAACGTAAAGGTCTTGGTACTGGTGGGCAGTCTGCGCGCGGCTTCGGTGAACCGGCAACTCGCCGACCTTGCCACGGAGGTCGCGCCCGAGGGCGTCACGCTGGTGAGCTTCGACCGGCTGGGCGAATTGCCCTTCTACAACGAGGACATCGACGACGAGAACGTCGCCGAGCCGGTAAAGGCGCTTCGGGCGGTTGCCGCCGGGGCGGACGCCGCGCTGGTCGTGACGCCTGAGTACAACGGCAGCATCCCCGGTGTGTTGAAGAACGCGATCGACTGGTTGTCGCGCCCCTTCGCGAACGGCGCGCTCAAGGGCAAACCGCTGGCCGTCATCGGTACGGCGGCCGGGCAGTACGGCGGCGTCTGGGCGCACGACGAGACGCGCAAGTCGTTCGGCGTTGCCGGACCGCGGGTGTTCGAGGATCTGAAGCTGTCGGTGCCGGCGAAGGTGTTCGACGGCAGGCACCCGCGCGAGAACGCCGACGTGGCCGCAGCCCTCGGCGACGTCGTCGGCAAGCTGGCCGCCGAGGTCGGCTGAAAAGTACTCCACGAGCAAACCCGCCGACGCACTTGTTCCGTCGGCGGGTTTGCTGGCAATGGTCGACGACGTCGATTCTGTCGGTGCTGGCTGGTAGACACGTGGGCGTAGCGCGACACATGCCGTGATGTGACGTGCGACACGCCGCGAAACATCCGGCGCGGGAGCATACGACCTGGGAATTTCATCAATGTGGTTCAGAACATCTTGTATCTCTTCTGATTGTCGGACACTAGGTGTAGTGTCTTGCACACCGACAGACCCCCACGGTTCGGAGGTCGGCCGGAGCCACAATCCGGCGGTGTCGGTTCCCCGAATCGCTCAATCAAAGGCTCCGGCCGGCTGGAATTTCAGAGGTCCGGAGGCCGCTGTAATAAAGCGGACAGTAGTACCCAAGCAGTTGCCAGCCACGTCTAGTCGACGTTCAGTTCACTCGCCGAGGAGCCGTACCGAAGATGACTCAGCCATCGATCACCGTGTACACGAAGCCCGCCTGCGTGCAGTGCAATGCCACCTACAAGGCGTTGGACAAGCAGGGCATCGCCTACGAGACGGTCGACATCAGCTTGGACACCGAGGCCCGCGACTACGTGATGGCGCTCGGCTACCTGCAGGCACCCGTCGTCGTGGCCGGCAGCGAGCACTGGTCGGGCTTCCGACCGGACCGCATCAAGGCGCTGTCCGGAGCGGTCGCCGTCACGGCGTAGCTGGCACTGCGCACGCCAGCAGCGCAAGAGACGGATGTCGGGTAGAGCGGAAGGAGGCGTCGTAGATATGACTGGGCGCAACCTCGTCTACTTCTCAAGCGTCTCGGAGAACACTCACCGCTTCGTCGAGAAGCTGGAGCTGCCCGCCATCCGGATTCCGCTGCACGGGCCCATCGAGGTCGACGAGCCCTACGTGCTGGTGCTGCCCACCTATGGCGGTGGCCACGCAAACGGCCCCGATCCCGACGCGGGGGGATACGTCCCCAAGCAGGTGATCGCCTTTCTCAACAACGAACACAACCGGTCGCTGCTGCGTGGCGTCATCGCCGCAGGCAACACCAACTTCGGCGCTGAATTCGGCTACGCGGGGGACGTCGTCTCCCGCAAGTGCGGCGTCCCCTACCTCTACCGCTTCGAACTGATGGGCACCGCGGACGACGTCATCGCCGTCCGCACGGGCCTTGCCGACTTCTGGAAGGACCAGACGTGCCACCAACCGTCACAGCTGCAGAGCCTGTAACCACGGGCGCCCACGCGTTACCGGGCGAGACGGACTATCACGCGCTCAACGCGATGCTCAATCTGTACGACGCCGACGGCAAGATCCAGTTCGAGAAGGACCGGGAAGCGGCGCACCAGTACTTCCTGCAGCACGTCAACCAGAACACGGTGTTCTTCCACAATCAGGACGAGAAGCTCGACTACCTGGTCAAGGAGAACTACTACGAGCGCGAGGTGCTCGACCAGTACTCGCGAAACTTCGTCAAGACGCTGCTGGACCGCGCGTACGCGAAGAAGTTCCGGTTCCCGACCTTCCTCGGCGCGTTCAAGTACTACACCTCCTACACGCTGAAGACGTTCGACGGAAAGCGCTACCTCGAGCGCTTCGAGGACCGCGTCGTCATGGTGGCGCTGACGCTGGCCGCGGGCGACACCACGTTGGCCGAGAAGCTCGTCGACGAGATCATCGACGGGCGGTTCCAGCCGGCCACCCCGACGTTCCTCAACTCGGGCAAGAAGCAGCGCGGCGAGCCAGTTTCTTGCTTCCTCCTTCGCATAGAAGACAACATGGAGTCCATCGGGCGCTCCATCAACTCGGCGCTGCAGCTGTCCAAGCGCGGCGGCGGAGTCGCGTTGCTGCTCAGCAACATTCGCGAGCACGGCGCGCCGATCAAGAACATCGAGAACCAGAGTTCGGGTGTCATCCCGATCATGAAGCTGCTCGAGGACTCGTTCTCGTACGCCAACCAGCTCGGTGCCCGCCAGGGTGCGGGTGCGGTGTACCTGCAGGCTCACCACCCCGACATCTACCGGTTCCTGGACACCAAGCGTGAGAACGCCGACGAGAAGATCCGCATCAAGACGCTCTCGCTGGGCGTCGTGATCCCGGACATCACGTTCGAACTCGCGAAGCGCAACGAGGACATGTACCTGTTCTCGCCGTACGACGTCGAGCGCGTGTACGGCGTGCCGTTCGCCGACATCTCGATCACCGAGAAGTACTACGAGATGGTCGACGACGCGCGCATCCGCAAGACGAAGATCAAGGCGCGCGAGTTCTTCCAGACGCTCGCCGAGCTCCAGTTCGAGTCCGGCTACCCGTACATCATGTACGAGGACACGGTGAACCGGTCCAATCCGATCGAGGGCAAGATCACGCACAGCAACCTGTGCTCGGAGATCCTGCAGGTGTCGACGCCGTCGTTGTTCAACGAGGACCTGACCTACGCGAAGGTGGGCAAGGACATCTCGTGCAACCTCGGCTCGCTGAACATCGCCAAGGCCATGGACTCGCCGGACTTCGCGCAGACCATCGAGGTGTCGATCCGCGCACTCACCGCGGTGAGCGACCAGACCCACATCTGGTCGGTGCCCTCGATCGAGCAGGGCAACAACGACTCCCACGCCATCGGGCTGGGGCAGATGAACCTCCACGGGTACCTCGCGCGCGAGCGGATCCTCTACGGCTCCGAAGAGGGCATCGACTTCACGAACATCTACTTCTACACGGTGCTGTATCACGCACTGCGGGCGAGCAATCGCATCGCGATCGAGCGGGGCCGGGCATTCGGTGGCTTCGAGCGCTCGAAGTACGCCTCCGGCGAGTTCTTCGACAAGTACACCGAGCAGGTGTGGGAGCCGGCGACCGAGCGGGTGCGCGAACTGTTCGCCGACGCGGACATTCGCATTCCGACGCAAGAGGATTGGCAGCGGCTCAAGGAGTCGGTGCAGGCCCACGGCATCTACAACCAGAACCTGCAGGCCGTGCCTCCGACGGGGTCGATCTCCTACATCAACTACTCGACCAGCTCGATTCACCCGGTCGCGTCCAAGATCGAGATCCGCAAGGAAGGCAAGATCGGCCGCGTGTACTACCCGGCGCCGTACCTGACCAACGACAACCTGGAGTACTACCAGGACGCGTACGAGATCGGTTACGAGAAGATCATCGACACCTACGCCGCGGCCACCCAGCACGTGGACCAGGGGCTGTCGCTGACGCTGTTCTTCAAGGACACCGCCACCACGCGTGACGTCAACAAGGCGCAGATCTACGCCTGGCGCAAGGGCATCAAGACGCTGTACTACATCCGTCTTCGCCAAATGGCGCTGGAGGGAACCGAAGTCGAGGGTTGCGTCAGCTGCATGCTGTAGCGCGGTGCGTCACCGTCGTGCGCCAACTCCGAGTGCGCGCCATCTTCACATGCGGGCCGCATCGACGTCCGCCAGCTGCGTCTGTGCAGAATCAGCTCTCGCGAGCCTGTTCCGCGTGCAGCGCCTTCAAGCGTCGCTCCTCGCGCAGGCACGCTCTGGTAGCTCTCGCGTTCCGCGACAAGCCATTCGGGCTTCTCCTCGAGCAGCTCATTGATCTGCTCGGTGGTGAGCGCATCGGTGACGCCGCCGCGCGCGAGACCGGCGATCGAGACGCCCAGCTTGGCTGCCACCAGGTTCTTCGGGTGCGGCCCGTTCTTGCGGAGGTCCTTGAGCCACTGCGGCGGATCCGCCTGAAGGGCGGCGAGCTCGGCGCGGGTGATCGGGTTCTCCTGGAACTCCGCAGGCGTCGCGGGCAAGTACACGTCCAGCTTCTTCGCCGCCGTGGCGGGTTTCATGGACTGCGCGTTCGGCCTGCTCATGGCGAGCTCAGCGAGCTATCGGTAGCCTGATGCGGTGACCCCGCTCTGCCTCACCGTCGGGTACGTCCCCGGTGTGACGCCCGCGAAGTGGGCTCGGACCTGGGCGCAGCGCCACCCCGAGGTTCCGCTGCAGTTGCGTGCCGTCGCCGCGGCAGACGCGGCCGACGCGTTGCGGGCCGGCACCATCGACGTGGCGCTGCTCCGGCCGCTCGGTCGACACGTCCGGGCTGGCCGTCATCCCCCTCTACGAGGAGACGACGGTGGTCGTGGTGCCGGCCGATCACCTGCTCAGCGCCGTCGACGCGGATCACCGTCGCGGACCTCGACGGCGAACCGATCCTGATCCCACTCGACGACGTCGCGTGCGCCCGCTCGCGCTCGCGACGGCGGTGATGGGCGCGCGGGGCACCGTCAGCACCGGCGTGCCAGGCCTCGTCGGACGGGTGTCGCGCGCGTCCTCTGCCCAGTCGTAGTAGCAGGCGTCGTTGCGTTCGTCGTAGTCACCGCCGTAGAAGACGCAACACACGGCGATGCCGTCGGTGTCCTGGTGATCCACCAGGCACTGCAGGAAGTCCGCGTCCTTGTCGGGCTGCGTGGGTTGAGCAGCGGCGTTTGCAGCGATGCCGATCGCGAGCCCGGCAGCCAACGCGGTCGATGCGAACAGCTGGCGACTGATTCGAGCGACGGACATGGTGTTCCTCCTGAGTCGTCGCATCCCCGCGGGACGCGTTCATCAGGTAGGAGTGAGCGCCGCACTAAACGCGACACCTTTTCGCCGCCAGACGTCACCAAGTTCGTGTCGTTTGTTGGGCCGAAACGCGAGTGATCGCCCTGACAAGCGACACAAACGTCGAGGGCGAGCGACTGAGCGTTACTTGCGGGTGTGCTGCGGACCCTGTTCCTTCTTGTACAGCGCCTTGAGCATCCGATCGCGGAACAACGCGTTGTCGATCAGCTTGACGCCGGCGGCGGCCAGCTTCGGTTGACCGATCAGCTTGTGCATGTACCGGCCGCGCCGGTACTCCTTTCCCCACGCGGCCTCCATCCGCAGCGCGTAGTTGGTGAAGTCGTCGGGGCCGCCGTTGGTCAGCGCTGCGATCGCGCATTCGCCTGCGGCCAAACCGGACTCGAGCGCCTTGGAGATGCCCGCACCCGAGGCAGGCTTGCCCGCGCCCAGCGAGTCGCCGGCGAACAGCACACCCGGACGCCACGGCGGCCAGGCGGTGAAGCCCATTGGTAGGCGCCAGGCTCGCACGCTCTTGTTCTTCTTCAGATCCTCGATGGCGGGAAGTTCCCAGTCGCGCGGCAGCGTCCGCAGGAACTCGCCGAGGAACTGGGTGGCGTTGATCTGCTGCCAGTTCTTGTAGCTGTTGACGTAGCCGAGGCCGATGTTGAACACCCCGTTGCCCATCGGGAACACCCAGCCGTAGCCGGGCAGCTGGTCGCCCTGGAACTGTAGTTTCAGGTAGATGTCGAGGCTGTCGGAGTCCGGCCGGTTCGCGTGCATCTCGGAGCGGATCGCGATGGCGGAGTAGCCGTTGTACTCGGAGTCGATCTTCAGCGCCCGCTTGATGGGCGAGTACGCGCCGTCGGCGGCGATGACCGCGTCGCCGTACACCTTCTCACCGCCCTTGAGGACGACGCCGACGACGCGGCCGTTCGCGTCGAATTCGGGTCCGCTCACCTCGGCGGACTGGCGTACCTCGGCCCCGGCGGACTCGGCGTGCTTGAGCAGCAGGGTGTCGAGCTCGGTGCGACTGACGGTGTGCCCGTGATCCGGCATGCCGGGGCGCTTGGGGAACGACAGCTCCCACGCGCTGGGGCTGAACACCGTCACCCGATCGACCCGGTGGAACTTGGAGACCTCTTGGGCCAGCCCCATCTTCTGCAGATAACTCACCGCGCGCGCGGTCAATCCGTCACCGCACGGCTTGTCGCGGGGGAATTCCGCCTTGTCAAGAACGACTACTTTGGCGCCCGTCTGCGCCGCCTGCCACGCCGCGGCCGAGCCCGAAGGCCCCCCGCCGGCTATGACCAGGTCGTATCGCTGCGTCATCGGTCCCGTCTCGTTAGCTGGTCTGTGTCGAGGGCGATGGTACTCGCGGCGACCGAACCCAGCCCGATCAGCGCCTGACGCAAGTGCGACTCAGCGCGTACCCACGCGTCGGCACTCCGCGCGGTCTTGCCAGGTCAGGCGGTACCAGCGGGTACAGTATGTCCGTGCGCAGACCGTCGATCCCCCGTCCGGGACCGTTGCCCGGGGTGAAGGTCGACGCGCGCAGCGAACGGTGGCGCGAGCACCGCAAGAAGGTGCGGTCGGAGATCGTCGACGCCGCCTTCCGGGCCATCGACCGGTTGGGACCCGCGCTTTCTCTGCGTGAGATCGCAGAGGAAGCGGGCACCGCCAAACCGAAGATCTACCGCCACTTCACCGACAAGTCCGACCTCTTCCAGGCCATCGGCGAGCGGTTGCGGGACATGTTGTGGGCGGCGATCTTCCCGCACATCAACCTGGCGTCCGACCCCGCTCGCGAGGTGATTCGGCGCAGCGTCGAGCAGTACGTGCGCCTGGTCGACGAGCACCCCAACGTCTGCCGCTTCCTGATCCAGGGGCGCTTCGCAGAACAGAGTGAGTCGACGATGCGCGCCCTCAATGAGGGCCGCGAGATCACGCTGGCGATGGCCAACATGTTCAACAACGAACTGCGCGAGATGGAGCTCGACGGCGCGGCCATCGAGCTCGCCGCGTTCACGACGTTCGGTTCGGCTGCCGCCGCGACGGATTGGTGGCTGGGTCCGGACGTCGACAGCCCGCGCCGCATGCCGCTCGACGAGTTCGTCGCTCACATGACGACGATCATGCTCGGCGCGATCAATGGCACCTGTGAATTGCTGGGCATCAAGATCGACTGGGAGTTGCCGCTGCACGAGGGCGTGCGGCGCCGCGAACCCGTCAGCTGAGCCACCAAGCTCGTTCGCGCCGACGTTGGCGAGTTCAGGGGCAGAATGGAGGCCGTGCCCCCGACCCGGACGCCGCACGGCTCGGGCAAAGGACTGTCTCCAGCCGAGTTGCTTGCGGCGATATCGCTGGCCATCGATCTGGGTCTCGGCCAGCCGATGGAACACATGCTTCGGTCGTCATTGATCGCGACACGCATTGCCGAGAGGATGGGTCTCGACGCGCAACAGCGGGCGACGGTGTACTACGCCAATCTGGTCGGGTGGATCGGTTGTCACGCCGACTCCCACGAACTTTCGGCACTCTTTGGCGACGACATCGCCTTCCGCGCCGACACCTATGACGTGGACATGACCGGCCTACCGTTCCTGCGGTTGATGGTCAGTCACGTGGGGCGTGGATTGCCGGGCTGGGAACGTGGCATCCGGTCGGCTGCCTTCGTGCTGACGGCGCGCAACCAGGTTTCGAAGCTCATACATTCGCATTGCACGTCCGCTGGGGTGCTATCGGACCGGATCGGTCTGGACCGGCAGGTTGGCGAGGCGCTGGCGTACATCTTCGAGCGCTGGGACGGCCGGGGGATGCCGAAAGGTGCTCGCGGAGAGGACATTCCGGTCGAAATCCGCATCGTTCGTCTGGCCGATGTCGTCGAGGTGCACCTGCGTACGGGTGGCCTCGAACGGGCGGTCGACGTGGTGCGTTCCCGGCGTGGCACGCAGTTCAGCCCGGAGGTGGCGGAGGTCTTCGAGCGCGACGCCGCCGCGATCGTCGACGGCCTGCTCGAGATCGATGTCTGGACTGCGGCGTTGGCGCTGGCACCGGATCGTGATCGCACTCTGAACGGCGACGAGATCGACGAGTTGTTGAAGGCCATCGCGGACTTCGTCGACCTCAAATGTCCGTCCTCTCCGGGCTACTCGCGTGGGGTCGCAGATCTGGTGGCCGCGGCGGCCCGACACCGGCGGATGCCGCCGGCGGACATCGCGCAGCTCTATCGGGCGGGACTCGTGCACGGCCTCGGCAAATTGGGCGTATCCAACCAGATCTGGGAGAAGGAGGGGCCGCTCAGTACAGCTGAATCGGAGCGGCTGCGGATGTACCCGTATCTGACGGGACGAATACTGAGCCGGGTCGGTGGCTTGGAGTCAGTGGTGTCCGTCGCGACCAAGCACGAGGAACGGATCGACGGATCCGGTTTTCCACGCGGGCTCGCGGGTGCGGAGTTGACCGCGCAGGACCGTCTGCTCGCCGCGGCGGTGGCGTATCACCAACTGCGCGAACCGCGTCCAGGTCAGCCGGTCCTTGATCCTGGCGGTGCTGCCAGTCAGCTGCGCCAAGATGCGCGCGCCGGACGACTTGACGCCGAGTCGGTAGAGGCCGTGTTGGCAGCGGCCGGTCATCGAGCACCGCGGCGGACGCCCTACTCGGCGGGGCTGACCACCCGCGAGGTCGAGGTTCTGCGACTCGTCGCGCGGGGCAGGTCGAACCGACAGATCGCCGCCGAGCTGTTCATCGCGGAGAAGACGGCACGCAACCACGTCGAGCGTGTCTACACCAAGTTGGGCGTCAACAACCGCACGCAGGCGACTCTCGCGGCCATCGATCGGGGTCTGGCGGGCTACCCCGTTGACGCGGCCACCGGACCGTGAACGTTTGGCCAATCTCGCGTAGCGTGCCGCGAATCATGTTGATGTCCCACCTGTTTGACTGAGGTTGGCTTCACCGCTCCAACCCGTTCGCATTGGCTGCTCGGTATCATGCCCGCCAGCGACTCTCACGAACCTTCCGACATTGGGGCAAACGCCTCATGCGTCCACTGACACGACGGCCCGATGATCAAGGCCCAACATGGCAACTTCAGGATCGCGGAGGTACATCATGACCGAATTGAAAACCGAACCACCGATCATCCGGCGGTTCGACACGCTCCCGTCAAGCGGGGCATCCGAAGCGCCGGGAGGCGGGCGGATCGACGCATTCAACGTGACCCGGCATGTCGGTGCGCGGCAGATCCTCCAAGAGCTGTCGCTGACCGTGAAACCAGGCGAGTTGGTCGCCATCGCCGGCGGCAGTGGCGCAGGTAAGACCACATTGCTGGAGATTCTCGCGGGACTGCAACCACCATCTGCCGGGGAGGTTCGGCACGACGGCGTCGTTCGCGGTACCCGAATCAGCGTGGATTCCCGCATCGGTTACGTGCCGCAGGACGACATCATCCACCTCGAGATGCCTTTGCGCCGCACGCTGCGCTACGCGGCGCGGCTGCGGCTGCCCGCCGGCACGTCGGCAGCCGAGGCGGACAGGGTTGTCGAGGAGACCATGCGTGACCTCGACCTGTCGGACCGTGCCGAGGTGCCAGTCCGTGCGCTGTCCGGCGGCCAGCGCAAGCGAGCCAGCATCGCCGTGGAACTGCTGACCCGGCCTCGTGTCTTCTTCCTCGACGAACCCACGTCGGGGCTCGACCCGTCGACGGCGGCGGACGTGATGCGCCTGCTGCGGCGGCTCAGCAGGCAAGGAGTCACGGTCGTGCTCACGACGCACGAGCCGGCGGGCATCGACAAATGTGACCGGGTGGTATTCCTCGCTCGCGACGGCCACCTGGCCTTCACCGGCAGCCCGACCGAGGCTCGGCGCTACTTCGGCGTTCAGGATCTCGCCGAGGTGTATGAGCGGCTCGCCGGTGAGGACACTCCTGCGATCTGGGCGGAGCGTTTCGCCGACAGCCGTGGTACGCCGGAAGCCTTGCGCAGCAACGCTTTACCGCCTATCTCGGGCCGGCCGTTCCACCGTCAAGCGCACCGGTTCGGTGCGACAATGGTGGCTCCTGACACGACGCAATGTCGACGTTCTGTTTCGTAACCGGCTGACCCTCGCCATCCTCCTGGGCTCACCGGTGCTGGTCACGGTGATGATGGCGACGTTGTTCAAGCGCGGCGCGTTCGATCCTGGTAGTGCCGCCGACGTCGGCCCTGCGCAGATCGTGTTCTGGATCGCATTCGATGGCTTCTTCTTCGGCCTGACGTACGGCCTGCTCCAGATCGTGGGGGAGATGGCGGTATTTCGGCGGGAGCGCCTGGCCGGCCTCAGCGTCGGCGCCTACGTGGCGTCCAAAGTCACAGCGCTGCTCCCGGTGCTCGCCGTGGTGAGCGCGGTGCTTCTCGGAGTGCTGCGAGCGCTTGGCAGGCTGCCCGCGATGGGGTGGCACGTATACGTCTTGCTGTTCGTGACGATCGTGATCGAGGCGACGTCGGCCCTGGCACTCGGACTTCTCGCCTCGGCGTCGGTCTCCAACGCCGCTCAAGCCGCTCTCGCCCTGCCGATGCTCTGCTTCCCGCAGGTTCTGTTCGGTGGTGCCATCGTTCCCGTCGACCAGATGGCCACGCCGGGTCGCCTGATGAGCTTCGGCCTGTCCAACCGGCATGCATTCGAAGCATTGGGTCGGGACCTGGATCTCGACCGGTACACCGCGACGCTGCCGGCCATGTCCGCCTACCGCGACACCTTCCATGGAGGCACCGGCGCCAGCCTCATCGCGCTCGCTTCGTTCGCCTTCGTCCTCACCTTGGCCACGGTGTGGGTACTCCACCGACGGTCCGTGCCCGGCGCATCCCAGCGATGACGGCCTAGCACGGTCGGGCCCGCGAGATGTCTGAACGGCATCTCGCGGGTCCGTCAGGTGACCGCGCTACGCTGGGCGAAGTGTGCGGTACCGGCGTTCCCAGGAGTTCAACATGACCGCTGCCGAATCGGCGACACGGCCCGACGTGGGCACCCGACCCGTGCACACGCGCACGGTCATCATCGGGACCGGGTTCTCTGGCCTGGGCATGGCCATCGAGCTTCAGAAACAGGGCGTCGACTTCATCATCCTGGAGAAGGCCGACGAGATCGGCGGCACCTGGCGCGACAACAGCTACCCGGACTGCGCCTGTGATGTGCCGTCGCACCTTTACTCGTTCTCGTTCGAGCCCAAAGCGACGTGGAGCAAACTGTTCTCGCCGCAGCCGGAGATCTTCGACTACCTCAAGGGCGTCACCGAAAAGTACGGCCTGCGCCGCTACATCAGGTTCAACTCGCGCGCCGCCCGCGCGCACTGGGACGACGCCGAGTACCGCTGGCACGTCTTCACCGACACCGGGCAGGAATACGTCGCGCAGTTCCTCGTCTCGGGGGCCGGCGCGTTGCACATTCCACGCCTTCCCGATATCGCGGGTCTCGCCGAATTCCAAGGTCCCGCTTTCCATTCCGCGGAGTGGGACCACGACGTCGACCTCACCGGCAAGCGCGTGGCGGTGGTCGGTACCGGTGCCAGCGCCATCCAGATCGTGCCGGGCATCATCCGCGAAGTCGCGGAACTTCAGCTCTACCAACGCACCCCGCCGTGGGTGGTTCCCCGACCGAACAAGCCGTTCCCGCGCTGGCTGAAGACCGCGTTCACGAACATTCCCGGGTTGCGCTTGGCAGTGCGGACCGGCATCTACTGGTTCCTCGAGGGACTCGGGTACGCGATGACCAATCGGCCCTCGCTGCTGCGTGCGGTCGAAGCGGTGGCCAGGTTGAACATCCGCCGCCACGTCGCGGACAAGGAGCTGCGTCGTCGACTGACGCCGACGTACCGAGCCGGCTGTAAGCGAATCCTGTACTCGCCCAACTACTATCAGGCCGTCGCCAACCCGAAGGCAAAGCTGATCACCGACCGGATCACCCGCATCACCCCGACCGGCATCGTCACGGCCGACGGCACCGAACATCCCGTCGACGTCATCGTTTGGGCCACCGGGTTCCACGTCATCGACTCGTACACCTACTTCGACATCAAGGGTCCGCACGGTGAGGACCTGGTGGATCGCTGGAATCGCGAAGGGTTGGCGGCTCATCGCGGCATCGCGGTCGCCGGCATGCCCAACCTGTTCTTTCTGCTGGGACCCAACACCGCCTTGGGGCACACGTCGGTGGTGATCATGATCGAGTCGCAGATCCGCTACGTGGCGCAGGCCATCGCCGCGGTCGACAAGTACGGGGCGCAGGCATTGGCGCCCAGCCCGGCTGCGCAGCAGCGCTACAACGACGAACTGCAATCCGATCTGGCCGGTTCGGTGTGGAACACCGGTGGCTGCCGTAGCTGGTATCTCGACGAACACGGCGTCAACCGCACGCTCTGGAGTGGCATGACATGGCAGTACTGGCGGACGACCCGGTCGCTGAAGCCGTCGGAGTACGTCTTCTTTGGGGTCGGGCGCGACACGCGAACACAAGATGTCGCGATTCCTGGCGTTGTCGGCCCCCAGGGGTAGTGTTTGGAGTGCCGGATCGGCAAACAATTTCTGCGGTGAAATGGGGTCCAAGGTGTCTGATGGAATGAAGCTGATCGACCGAGTTTCGGCCATCAACTGGAACCGAGTGCAGGACGACAAGGACGCCGAGGTGTGGGATCGGTTGACGGGCAATTTCTGGTTGCCGGAGAAGGTTCCGGTCTCCAACGACATCCCGTCCTGGGGGACGCTGACGGCCCACGAGAAACAGCTGACGATGCGTGTCTTCACCGGCCTGACGCTGCTGGACACCATCCAGGGCACGGTCGGCGCGGTCAGCCTGATCCCCGACGCGTTGACCCCTCACGAGGAAGCCGTCTACACCAACATCGCGTTCATGGAGTCGGTGCACGCCAAGAGCTACAGCTCCATCTTCTCGACGCTGTGCTCGACCGCCGAGATCGACGAGGCGTTCCGCTGGTCGGAGGAGAACCCCAACCTTCAGCGCAAGGCCGAGATCGTCATGAACTTCTACAAGGGCGACGACGCGCTGAAGCGCAAGGTGGCCTCGACGCTGCTGGAGAGCTTCCTGTTCTACTCGGGCTTCTACCTTCCGATGTACTGGAGCAGCCGGGCCAAGCTCACCAACACCGCCGACATGATCCGACTGATCATTCGCGACGAGGCCGTGCACGGTTACTACATCGGCTACAAGTTCCAGAAGGGGCTGGCGCTCGAGGACGAGGCGCGCAAGGCCGAACTCAAGGACTACACCTACGAGCTGCTGTTCGAGCTCTACGACAACGAGGTCGAGTACACCCAGGATCTCTACGACGAGGTCGGGCTCACCGAGGACGTCAAGAAGTTCCTGCGCTACAACGCCAACAAGGCGCTGATGAACCTTGGCTACGAGGCGTTGTTCCCGCGCGATGAGACCGACGTCAACCCGGCGATCCTGTCGGCGCTATCACCGAACGCCGACGAGAACCACGACTTCTTCTCCGGGTCGGGCTCCAGCTACGTCATCGGCAAGGCCGTCAACACCACCGACGAGGACTGGGACTTCTAAAACACGGTCGGCGGCCAGCTCGGCTCGACGCAGCCGACGCGACGTCAGAGCGACTCGATGACCCGGCGGGCGGTAAGCAGATCGACATTGGCCCCGGCCCCGCAGACCTTGATGGCGCCGACCGTTCGTACACGTCATTGGACGTCATCGCGTCAGTGTGTCACCCGGGTTGCGAAGCCACCTCACACCGTCGCGACCACCAACTGTTCAGCAGTGGGCGGCCGCAGCCCATCGGTGCGGCCTGCGAAGTACCGCTCGATCAGTTCGTCCGGCCCGACGATATGCGCCGACCCGAAGCCCGCGGCAATGCATCGCTCGACCATCTCGTCCGGCGCGTAGTGACTGATGAACGGAGTGCCCGAGGCCCGCGCCTGCGCCTCGACGCCGGCCAGCATCGGTCCCTCGACGTCGTCGAGAAGGTCCGGCGGCAGCATGAACGTCATCGCCATCACCGATCCCGGCGCCAGGGCGGCCACCTGCCGAAGCGTCGCGTCAGTGGCGTCGGTGGTCAGGTACATGCTGACGCCCATCGACGACACCACCGTCGCACGATCGACGTTGAAACCATTGGCGCTCAATGCATTCCACCAGGACTCACCGGTCTCGAAGTCGACCGGCACGAAGTGCAGTCGCTCGGGTACCGGGTAGCCTTCCTCGGCGAGCCTGCGGCGCTTCCACGCCTGGGTACCGGGTTGGTCCACTTCGTAGATCCGCAGCAAGCCGGTGAGGTCCGGATGGCGCTGGGCGAAGGTATCCAGACCCGCTCCGAGGATGACGTACTGGCTGATCCCGGCGGTGGCACGTTCGCGCACCAGGTCGTCGAGGAACCGGGCGCGTCCCACGATCGACGCACGAAACGCGGCGGTGCCTATGGGGTCCATGTCGCCGCGCGAACGCCAGTCGGGGTCGGGGTGGGCCAGTCTCCGTCCGATGTCGTCGGCGATCACGTGGGGCTGCTCATCCACTTCGAGGTGCAGTGCGCGCCACAGCGCCACGCGGACGGCGGTGCTGTCGGGCGCGGACTCCTGCGCATCGGTCATGTCACGGCTCCTCTTCGCCCGATGTGACGTAGGCCCCGCAGCGCGTCGGCGAGGTAGGCGGATCCGGCCGATCGACGGGTAGACGTCGAACTCTAGTGAGCGTGAACGGCTGGTGAATTGTGCGGGGGAGCGTGGCGTAGGCGAATCGCACCCGAGACACTTGGCGTCGTGAGCACCACGTCGCTTCTGCAGTCCATCCTCAACTGGCTTCGCGCCGGCTACCCCGAGGGCGTGCCCGGACCCGACCGGGTTCCTCTGCTCGCCCTCCTGCGCAGCACACCGCTGACCGAGGACCAGATCAAGGAAGTGGTCCGCACCATCACGGCCACCGACTCGACTGCGCTCGCCGACGGCAAGATCGACGCCGACGAGATCGCGGCGTTCATTGCAGAATTCACCCACCACGACGCGGGTTCGGAGAACGTCCAGCGGGTGGCGGCCAAGCTCGCGGCCGCCGGATGGCCGTTGACCGGAATAGCCGAGACCTAGCCGTCCGCGCCGGCGCCCTGCTACAGCGTCGAGTTGTCGATGACGAAGCGGTATCGCACGTCGCTGGCCAGCATCCGCTCGTAGGCCTCGTTCACGTAGGACGCCTCGATGACCTCGATCTCGGGCGTCACGTCGTGCTCGGCGCAGAAGTCGAGCATCTCCTGGGTTTGGGCGATGCCGCCGATCAACGAACCCGAGATGCTCTTGCGCCCGAAGATCAGCGCCCCGGCCGGGACTGGCATCGGATTCTCTGGCATGCCGAGTTCGACCAGCGTGCCGTCCAGCTTGAGGAGCCCGAGGTAGTCGGCCATGTCGAGGTTCGCCGACACCGTGTTGAGGATCAGGTCGAACGAGCCCTCGAGCTTCGTGAACGTGTCGGGATCGCTGGTGGCGTAGTACTCGTCGGCGCCGAGCCTCAACCCGTCCTCCATCTTCTTCAGCGACTGGCTCAGCACGGCGACCTCGGCTCCCATCGCTGCGGCCAGCTTGACTGCCAGGTGGCCGAGCCCGCCGAGACCGATGACCGCGACTCGCTTGCCCGGGCCGGCGTTCCAATGCCGCAGCGGAGAGAAGGTGGTGATGCCCGCGCACAGTAGCGGGGCCGCCTTGTCCAGCGGGATGGCGTCGGGGATGCGCAGCACGTAGTTCTCGTCGACGACGATCGCGCTGCTGTATCCGCCCTGGGTGGGCTTGCCGTCGCGGCCGACGCCGTTGTACGTGCCGACCATTCCCGGGTTGGTGCAGTACTGCTCCTCACCGGCTCGGCAGTTGGCACATTCGCGGCAGGAATCGACGAAGCACCCGACGCCGACCCGGTCACCGACCTGGTACTTCGTCACTTCGGAGCCCACCTCGGTGACGATGCCCGCGATCTCGTGGCCCGGCACCATCGGGTACTCCACCTCGCCCCACTCGCCGCGCACGGTGTGGAGATCGGAGTGGCAGATCCCGGCGAACTTGATGTCGATCGCGACATCCAGCGGGCCGACGGCACGCCGCTCGACGGTGCTCTTGGTCAGTGGTGCGGTGGCCGACGTCGCGGCATATGCGGGAACGGTCGTAGTCATCTGCTCAAAACCCTCTTGTCGTTCGTGTGCGTGCTAGCGAGAGACCGTTAGCAATCCTAATGAATTGGATGCAACGGTGCACCCTCGGATATTGGCAACCGCGAGCCGGGTCGGTTTTAATCCCGGTGGCTACAACCCCGGTGCGCGGACTCCGCCGTTGAAGCCGGTCCGCGCGTAGCGCACCAGCCCGGCAAGGACATAGGGATCGGCGACCATCAGTTCCTCGGCGTCCTCGGTGCTGATGTCACCGGTGATCAGCACTCCGCCGGTCTGGTCCTCCAAGCGGCCCGTCAGCAGCAGTCTCCCGCGCTCGACCTCGCCCTTGAGCCAGTCGAGGTGAGCGGGCCGGGTCTGGTCGACGACGTCGGTGGGCTTCAGGTACGTCAAGGTCAGGACGTGGAACACGCCAGCAACCCTAGCCGAATGCCCGAGGAACCGATGGCGTCCAAGCGCTTTCGTTTCGACGACGGGACCCACTTCGCTCGTCGTGGCCGGCGGCCTGGTCGGACGGCTGTCACGAGATGGACACACGCGCCGCACGTTCTTAACGAGTCATTCCCGATCGGTTACACCGGCGCAACCATCAACCCCCGCCCATGAGCGAAAACTGTCATCTGACAGGAATACGGCCGCGGCTGTGCGCTGCGAAGCCCGTCGCTAACCGATTGACCAGCGAAGAGGGTGATAGTGGAATCGTCGACGGGGCAGTGGCGAGGGTGACGTCGTCGTGACGGGCACCGTGCTGATCGCCAATCGTGGAGAGATCGCCGTGCGGCTGATGCGGTCCGCTCGGCTGCTCGGCCTGCGCACGGTCGCGGTGTTCTCCGACGCCGACCGCGCGGCGCCGCACGTACGTCTCGCCGACGACGCGGTGCGGCTTGGCCCTCCGGCGCCGAGCGAGAGCTACCTCCGAGTGGACGCGATCCTCGATGCCGCCACCGCGACCGGTGCCGACATGATCCATCCCGGTTATGGATTCCTCTCCGAGGACGCCGAGTTCGCGACCGCCGTCGAAGACGCCGGCCTGGTTTTCGTGGGCCCGACGCCGCACCAGCTGCGCGTGTTCGGCACCAAGCACACCGCCCGCGCGGCGGCCCGGGCGGCGGGTGTCCCGGTGTTCCCCGGTTCCGATCTGCTGGACAGCGCAACCGCGGCCACCGCCGCAGCCAGCGAGCTCGGATATCCCGTGATGCTCAAGGCGACCGGCGGCGGCGGGGGCATCGGCATGCAGGTCTGCTGGGATGCCTCGGAACTGCGCCGGGCGTTCGACCGCGTTGCTCGGCTGGCCGAGCGCAGCTTCGGGACGGGGGGTGTCTTCGTCGAACGATTCGTAGTCCACGCGCGTCATGTCGAGGTGCAGGTCTTCGGCGACGGCGCGGGCCGCGTGGTGTCGCTCGGTGATCGGGACTGTTCGCTGCAGCGCAGGAACCAGAAGGTGATCGAGGAGGCCCCGGCCCCGGCGCTGCCGGATGACGTTCGGGCGCAACTGCATTCGTCATCGCGGGCGTTGGCCGCCTCGGTCGCGCTACCGATCCGCGGGCACCGTCGAGTTCGTGTACGACCCACGTCGGGCCGAGGCGTCCTTCCTCGAGGTGAATGCGCGCCTGCAGGTCGAGCACCCGGTCACCGAGGCGGTCACCGGAATCGACCTGGCCGACTGGATGTTCCGGCTCGCCCGCGGCGAGCGCGACGTGTTGGCCGCCCACCTGGAGGTGGACGCGACGACCGGTGCGGTGCCGGTACACGGGCACGCCGTCGAGGCCCGGGTGTACGCGGAGGACCCATCGCGCGACTACCGCCCGAGCACCGGAACCCTGACCGCCGTCGAGTTTCCCCGCACTCCGGACGTGCGCGTCGACACCTGGGTAGAGGTGGGCACCGAGGTCTCGGCATCCTATGATCCGTTGCTGGCCAAGGTGATCGCCGTCGGCGCCGACCGCGACGAGGCCTTCGACGCCCTCGCGCGTGCACTGGACGCCACCGCACTTCACGGCATCGAAGTCAACCTCGGGACGCTGCGGGCGGCGCTCGACCACCCCGACGTACGGACCGCCAAGCACGACACCGGCACGTTGGCCGGCGTCGTCGATCCCCGCCCGCGGATCACCGTCGAACGTCCGGGTCTGCTGACGACGGTTCAGGACCTGCCGGGTCGGGTAGGACTGTGGGCCGTCGGCGTCCCGCCGAGCGGACCGATGGACGACCTGTCGTTCCGGCTCGGGAACCGCGCGCTCGGCAACCCCGAAGGCGCACCGGGGCTCGAGTGCACCGCGTCGGGACCCGCGTTGCGCGTGACGCACCCGACCACGGTGTGCGTCACCGGCGCCGAATGTCTGGTCACCGTCAACGGGACGCCCGCACCGATGTGGGAGCCGATCGAACTCCCCGCGGGCGCGGTCCTGGACGTGGGCGCCGCCGACACGACCGGGCTTCGGACGTACGTGCTGGTCGAAGGCGGGTTCGACGTGCCGCATTATCTGGGCAGCGCATCGACGTTCACGCTCGGGCGGTTCGGCGGCCACGGCGGCCGCCAACTCGTGGTCGGGGACGTCCTGCGCGCTGCGCCCGCCACCTCCGCGGTGAAACACGCTGTGTCTGCCGACCTGCGTCCCGCGATGTCGTCGGAGTGGGAGCTGGCCGTCACCGAGGGGCCGCAAGGCGCGCCGGAGTTCTTCACCCGCGCCGACATGACCGCGCTGTTCGGCGCGCGCTACCGGGTGCACTTCAACTCTGCCCGCACCGGTGTGCGACTCGAGGGACCACGCCCCGAATGGGCCAGGCCCGATGGCGGGGAGGCCGGACTCCACCCGTCGAACATCCACGACAACGCCTACTCCGTCGGCGCGCTCGACTTCACTGGCGACACCCCGATCCTTCTCGGTCCGGACGGTCCGAGCCTCGGAGGCTTCGTGTGCCCGGTCACCGTCGTCTCCGCCGACCGGTGGAAGCTCGGGCAGCTCCGGCCCGGGGACACCGTCCGGTTCGTTCCGATCCGCGCGGCCGCAGCGCCGTCGCGGGTTGGCATCAGCATAGCGCCTTGTGCTGCAACGTCATTCGGTAGCGGAGGGGACGGCGACGACGGCATCCTTGGTCGGCGCGCCGGTGACGGCGCACCCGCCGTCACCTACCGCCGCAGCGGCGACGACAACGTGCTGGTCGAGTACGGCGACATGGTGCTCGACCTCGCCCTGCGGGCCCGCGTGCACGCGCTGCACCAACGGTTGGAGGCGCTGCGGCGGGAGGGGCCGGTCTCCGGAATCCTTGACCTCACACCGGGAATCCGGTCGCTGCAGGTTCACGTGGACCCGGACGCGCTGACGATCGATCGACTGCTCGGGTTGCTGCACGACCTCGAGGACGAGTTGCCCGCCACCTCCGACCTCGTCGTGCCGAGCCGATCCGTACGGCTACCGCTGACCTGGGACGACCCGGCGACCCGGGAGGCGATCGCGCGCTATACGTCGGGGGTGCGTGACGACGCGCCCTGGTGCCCGTCGAACATCGAATTCATCCGCCGCGTCAACGGTTTGGCGTCGCAGTCCGACGTCATGGACATCGTTTTCTCCGCGGAGTACCTCACCCTCGGGCTCGGGGACGTGTACCTGGGTGCGCCCGTCGCGACCCCGCTGGACCCGCGGCACCGGCTGGTGACCACCAAGTACAACCCGGCCCGAACCTGGACGGCGGAGAACTCCGTCGGCATCGGCGGGGCGTACCTGTGCATCTACGGGATGGAGGGGCCGGGCGGCTACCAGTTCGTGGGCCGGACGACACAGGTGTGGAGTCGCTACCGCCACACCGCACCGTTCGAACCCGAAAGCCCTTGGCTGCTGCGCTTCTTCGACCGCATCACGTGGTATCCGGTCTCGGCTGACGAACTGCTCGACCTTCGGGCCGATCTGGCCGCCGGTCGAGGGTCGATCGACATCACCCCCGGCCTGTTCTCGCTCGCCGAGCACGAGCGCTTCCTGGCCGACAACGCCGACTCGATCGAGGCGTTCCGGGCCCGACAAAGCGCGGCGTTCGACGGCGAGCGTGCGGCATGGGCTGCAGCAGGAGAGTTCGACCGGGCCGAGCGCGCGGAATCGACGGCGACTGCAGACGCCGCCGAGGTGGTACTCGACGTCGGCGAACAATTCGTGGATGCGCCGTTCTCGTCGAGCGTCTGGAAGGTCGACGTCGCAGTGGGGGAGCGCGTGGTGGCGGGTCAGGCGCTGCTCGCATTGGAGGCGATGAAGATGGAGACGGTCGTCACCGCGCCCTACGACGGCGTCGTTACCCACGTCCTCGTCGAAGCCGGAAACCAGGTGGATCCCGGCACCCCGCTCGTCGTCGTCGGTTCGGACTGCCCGCCGTCAGAGGAGCGCGACGTCACGGGAGTGCCGGCATGAGCACCGCGCTGCGTACGCGCAGGGCTCCGGTGGCGCCGTCGGCGATACCGAGCACTCGCATGCAGGCATCGGCCACGTGAATCGGCAGTTCCGAGCGCTCCGGGCCGGGCGGCACCGACCACATGTTCACCAGCGATTCGACGAGCCGGAACGGCAAGTCGGCGGCGGCCTCGTTGACGCCGGTCTGCTGGATGACGCCCCGGCTCAGCGCGAGATAGTGCAGCCGCAGTCGCTCACGGTCGGACCAGAACGGTTCCAGCGGTGCTCCGCGCAATTCCGGCAGCAGGTAGAGCGCGCCGAGGTTCCAGCGGCCGGCCAGCAGCTGGTGGCCGTCGAACGCCGCGAGCGCGTGAAGGTGCTCGGCGGCGGTGAGGGCCGGCTCGGCGCCGAGCAGTGTCGGGATGAACGACAGCGTCGGGCTCACCGTGTGGCTCAGCAGCGCACACAGAATGTCGTCCTTGGTCTTGAAGTAGTGGTACAGCGACGCCTGACGGATCCCGACCGACTCGGCGATCATCCTCGTCGAGGTTCCCGCGTACCCCAGCGTGGTGAACAATTCGCCTGCGGCATCGAGGATTTCGTCGCGCGCCGTCGTACCTGGGCGCCTCTGGGTGTTCAGGCGTGGGCGTCCGGCCTTGGCGAGCGGCATCGTTCCATCGTGGACCATGACCGGCTCGAAACAGCCGGTCCAACATTTCTGTCACACGACAGAAACGCGCGATACGCATCGGTTACCTAGGCCGTCATTTGGTTACGCCAGCGACACCCAAGGGGCTTGCGTCCGGTGAAAACTGTCAACCGACAGGCCAGCGGCAAACAGGTGTGCCGCTGCGCAACGACGCCCTAGCCCAGGAGAGTCCGATGGGGATCGCCGTATCCGAAGCCGACGCACACCCCGTGGTGGCGCCGGTCCAGGATGCCGTCGCGACCGTCGGCGACCTGCACGTGACGTTCCGTCGTGGCGGTCGCGACGTCTACGCGCTGCGCGGAGTGTCACTCGCCATCGCACCGGGCGAGATCCTGGGGCTGGTCGGCGAATCCGGTTCCGGCAAGAGCGTGTTGGGATTCAGCCTGCTGGGCCTGTTGCCGAACTCGGCGCAGCTGACTGGCACCGTCCGGGTGGCGGACTCCGACATGGTCGACGGCGACGCCAAGGCACTGCGCAAGGTGCGACGACTCGACCTCGGCGCCGTGTTCCAGGACCCGATGACGTCGCTGAACCCCACCATGCGGATCGGCAGGCAGGTCGCCGAGGCGGCGGGCAGCGACGAGGAGGCGCTTCGCCTGCTCACTGCCGTCGGCATTCCCGAACCGAAGCGGCGGATGCGGGCCTTCCCTCACGAACTCTCCGGCGGCCTGCGTCAGCGCGTGATGATCGCGATCGCCATCGCGGGCGACCCCGAACTCATCATCGCCGACGAGCCCACCACTGCGCTCGACGTCACCGTGCAGGCCCAGGTGCTGCGCCTGTTGAGCCGACTGCGCGACGAGATCGGCTGCAGCATCGTGTTCATCACGCACGACCTCGGGGTGGCCGCGCAGATCGCCGATCGAATCGCGGTGCTGTACGCGGGCCGGATCGCCGAGATCGGTCCCACCGCTGCGGTACTCGGCACGCCTGCGCATCCCTACACCCACGGGCTGATGCGCTCCCGGCTGACCCTCGACACCGCACGCGACCGCAAGCTCGCGGCGCTCGCCGGATCGGTGCCGAGCGCGGTGTCACCGCTGCCGGGATGCGCGTTCGTGCCGCGCTGCGCGTTGGCCACTGACGAGTGCGAAACGACTCCGCCCGACCCGGTCGCCGTCGCGCCCGAACGCACCAGCGCGTGCATCCTTCCGCTGACCGAAGTGGCGAAGGAACTCGGAACCAAGGCGACGAACACCTCAGAACCGTTCCCCGCGTCGGCCGTCGGCGACGATCTGCCGCCGTCGGTCGTCTTGCGCGACGTCGCCAAGACGTTCTCCGTCGCCAGACGCTGGCTCGACCGGTCGAAGGACAACCACGGGAAACTCCATGCGCTGCGCGGGGTTTCGCTGCGCGTGGCGCACGGTGAGTCGGTGGCGCTGGTCGGTGAGAGCGGCTCGGGCAAGTCGACGCTGTTGCGAGCGATCGCAGGCCTGGAGAAGCCGACCTCGGGCGTCGTGGAACTGGCCGACGGAAAGCGACCGCAGATGGTCTTCCAGGACGCGGGCGCGTCCCTGACGCCCTGGCTGTCGGTCGGCGAACTCATCGCCGAGCGGCTTCGGGGCACCGGCAAGTCGCGTGCGGAACGTCGCGACATGGTCGCCGAGGTACTCGAACGCGTCGGCCTGTCGGCAGACATCGCGAAGTCGCGCGCCGGACAACTCTCCGGTGGACAGCGGCAACGGGTGTCGCTGGCCCGGGCCACCGTCGTGCCGCCCTCGGTGCTGCTTTGCGACGAACCCACCAGCGCGCTCGACGTGTCGCTGGCCGCCTCGGTGCTCAACCTCATCGGCGACCTGCGCCGCAGCCTCGACATGTCCGTGGTGTTCGTGACCCACGACCTGTCGGTCGCGCGGGTGGTCGCCGACCGGGTCGCCGTGATGTACCTCGGCCGCATCGTCGAGATCGGTCCGGCCGAACGGGTGATCGGAGATCCCGCGCACCCCTACACACAGGCGCTCGTCGACTCCATTCCGGACCTCGGTCGCGAATCCCGGGTGCTGCCAGGCGAACCCGCCAGCCCGCTGTCGCCGCCGACGGGGTGCGCGTTCCACCCGCGCTGCGACATCGCCGTCGAGGCCTGCGGCGGTGAGCATCTCGACGTTCGGCTGGAGGGCTACCCCGGCAACCCGCATCAGGTGGCGTGCATCGAACGGAGGGCCGACTGATGGCCGTCGCCATTACCACCGCCCCGCTGGTACGCGGCCGCCAACGCCGAGTGCTGTCGCTGCCGTCGTCACGGGTGGCGGTGGTCAACTGGATCGGGTTCTCGTCGATCTTCCTGGTGACGCTGATCGCGATCGCAGTACCGCTGCTGGCGCCGCACGATCCGCTCGTGCCGGTCGGCATGCCGTTGCGCGCGCCCGGCGAGAACGGCTTCCTGCTCGGCTCCGACAGCGTCGGTCGCGACATCCTGTCCCGGGTGCTCTACGGCGTGCGATCGAGTTGGTTCGCGGCCCTGGTGGTGGTCGGGGTGGGACTTGCGATCGGTGGACTCGTCGGCCTGATCGCCGGCACGACGGGCGGTTGGGTCGATACCGTGCTCATGCGCATCACCGACGCGTTCCTGTCGCTGCCCGCGCCCGTGCTGGCGATCGCCGTGGTCGCCGCGCTCGGACCCGGCTTCGTCCACACCCTGATCGCGGTATCCATCGTCTGGTGGCCGTTCTATGCACGGCTTGTGCGTGGCGAGGTGGCCCGGCTCGCCGCCCGCCCACACGTCGAGGCCGCGAAACTCGCAGGGGTAAGCCCGTTTCGGCTCGCCGGCCGCCACCTCTTGCCCGGGGCGGTGCCGAATGCTTTGGTGGCCGCCAGTCTCGACCTCGGCACGCTGATCCTCACGCTCGCGGCGCTGTCGTTCCTCGGCCTCGGGCAGTCCGCGCCCGCACCGGAATTGGGCGCCGACTCCGCACGCAATCTGAGTTACTTCCTGCAGCAGTGGTGGGTTCCGGTCATGCCCGGTCTGGGCGTACTGGTGCTGGCGCTGATCGGCAACATCGCGGGGGACTGCCTGCGCAACCTGATGAAGACGAGCTAGGGCCGATGAGCGCTTGCGCGAAGAGGAGACGGCGCCGATGAGCGCTTGCGCGAAGAGGAGACGGGTGTGAAGACATTCGTGGCGACCCGGCTGGGCGCGATGGTGGCGATCCTGGTCGCGCTCACCGGGGCGATGTTCCTGCTGCAGCACATCTCCCCACTCGATCCCGTCAAGGCGCAGTTGGGCGCTCAGGCCTCGGCCGCGGCGGTGGCGGCGCGGCGGGAGGCGCTCGGGCTGAACGAGCCGGTCCTGGTGCAGTTCTGGAACTACCTCACCGGGGCGGTCACCGGTGATCTGGGGACGTCCTACCGCACCCGCCACGGCGTGGCGTCCGATCTGGGTGACTTCTTTCCCGCCACACTGGAACTCGCGCTATACGGCATCGGCATCGCGCTGGTGTTGGCCGTGGTGCTTGCGTTCAGCACGACGTTGAGGTGGCGGGGCGCCGGCATGCTGCGGGCGGTCCTGTTCACGGGGGCCTCGGCACCGATGTTCCTGCTCGGCATACTCGGTTTGATCGTCTTCTATCAGAAGCTGGGCTGGGTTCCGGCCAACGGCCGCATCGGCATCGCCAATCCGCCGACCGGGCCGACCGGGCTGCTGACGGTCGACGGACTGCTGCACGGCCGGTTCGACGTCGTGGGTGACGCCTTGCACCACCTGATCCTGCCCGCGTTGGTCATCGCGATCGGTCCCGCCGTCGCCATCGGTCGGGTGCTGCGCAGCAGCCTGCTCGGCGACATCGACAGTGACTACGCCCGCACGGCGCGCGCGAAGGGTCTTTCCGAGGGAAGAATCCTGGCGGTCCACGTACTGCGCAACTCCGTAGGCGCCGCCCTCTCGATGACGGGATTGCAGGTGGGCCTGATGTTCTCGGGTGTGCTGGTGGTCGAGCAGGTGTTTGGTTGGCCCGGTATCGGCCAGTACATCGCGCAGAGCATCCCGGTCGCCGACTTCCCGGCGATCGCCGGCGTCACGCTGCTGCTCGGCGCGCTCTACGTCTTCATCAACACGGCGGTGGACCTGCTTCAGGTCGCCGCCGATCCACGCATCGCTACAGCAGGAGGTTAGGTGCCGAAACAGCCACTCATCGTGGGCAATCCCGTACTGGTCGTGATCGACATGCAGGAGGGCGGAGGAATGTCGGCGGACGAGGCGGGGATTCCCGTCATGCCCGGGCACGCCGAACGCGTCGCGCGTGCGCAACGACTGCTGGCCGGTGCGCGCGCCGGCGGTGTGCCAGTCGTCTTCTTCCAGGAAGTGCACCGGCCGAGCGGGGTCGACTTCGGCCGCGAACTCGACGGCACCGAGGGCGTGCACTGTGTCGAAGGCCAGCTGGGTACCGACCTCGAGCCGACGCTGCGCCCGGACCTCGGCGGTACCCACCCCGAGTTCCACATCGTCAAGCGTCGCTACTCCGGTTTCATCGGAACGGAATTCGAGATCGTGCTGCGCGGGCTGAAGGCCGACACGCTGATACTCATCGGCGGGCTGACGGACGTCTGCGTGCACTACACGTTCGCCGATGCGCACCAACGCGACTACTACGTCCGCGTGGTGACCGACTGCGTGGGCGGCTCCTCGCAGTACCGGCACGATGCGGCCTTGGACGCGATGGAGTACCTGCAGACCGGTGCAATGCGCACCACCGAGGAGATCCTCGCGGCCTTCCGCGACCTCACCAATCCCGCTACCAATCAACCCGTTCTCGAAGGAGCCGCACGATGACCCGATTTCGCACCCTGGCAATCGTCGGCGCAGTGGCGGCATTGACGTTGAGCGGCTGCGGCGGTTCGGATTCCGGCAGCAGCACGCCGAACGCGGCACCGACCGACAAGGTGCTGCATCTGTCGTTCCTTCAGGATCCGGGTCAGCCGCCAGATCCTGACATCTACTACGCGGGGCAGGGCCTGCTCCTGACCACGAACATCTACGAGGGCCTTCTGCAGTACAAGGCGGGCACCGACAAGGCGGAGCTGGAGCCACTCCTGGCCACCGAGTGGACGGCTTCCCCCGACAACAAGGTGTTCACCCTCAAGCTGCGCGAAGGCGTCAAGTTCCACGACGGCACGCCCTTTACCTCAGCCGCGGTGAAGGCGTCCTTCGACCGACGGGTGGCCGTCAATCAGGGCCCGGCGTACATGGTCACCGACGTCGAATCGGTCACCACACAGGGCGATTACGGCGTCACCATCACGCTCAAGGCGCCCAACTCGGCGTTCCTGGACTATTTGGCTTGCCCGTACGGGCCGCGGATACTCAGCCCCGAGGGACTGAAGAAGAACGGGGGCACTGACAACGCGCAGGGTTACCTGACCAACCACGACCTGGGCACCGGCCCCTTCACGCTGACGGCAGCGGAGGTCGGCTCGAAGTACGAGCTGACCGGGTTCCCCGAATACTGGGGTGCCAAGCCGTATTTCGAGAAGGTCGAGCTCCCGGTCATCACCGATGTCTCCGCACAGCAGCTGCAGTTCAACAACGGACAGCTCGCCGCGATCCTGCATGACCTCCCATCCTCGGCGGTGCAGTCCTACCTCGACAACAAGTCGTTTGCGAACTACTCACTGCCCACGATGATGTCGAACTACCTCTACATCAATCCGCACAAGGGGATGATGACCGACGTCAAGAATCGCAACGCGGTCATGCAGGCGGTCAATGTCGACGAGTTGGTCAAGCAGACCTACTTCGGTCGCGGTGAGGTGGCGGACCAGATCTATCCGTCTAACATGATGGCGCCGGAGTTCGGGAAACAGTCCGTGCCGCATGACCCCTCGGTTCTGACCGGGTTGGCGGGTGGCTTGCCTGCCGACCAGAAGGCGATCACCATCGGTTACGACTCCAGCAACCCGGACAACCAGTTGATTAGCAACTTGCTCCAGACGCAGCTGGCGGCGGCGGGCCTGACGGCGAAGGTGCAGGCCTACCCGACGTCGGAGATATATGGCTGGATCGGCGGCGACGGGCAGGCCGCGCCGGAGATCCTGGCATATCTCGGGTGGCCGGACGCCCCATCGCCGTATACGTGGGGTCACATCTCGTGGGACGCCGACGGCGGACTGAACCTCCTCGGCTGCTCTGCACCGCCGATCACCGAGGCGCTGGCAAAGGGCTTGCCGAACGGGTCGTCGCAGGACTTCTCGACGGCCGGCCTGGAAGCGATCAAGACGGGCTGCTGGCTCAACGTCGCCGATGTCAACGACTTCATGGTCGCCCAGCCGTGGCTCAAGGGCGTCGAGCAGGCACACGTCGTGACGAACCCGAATTCGCTTCGACTCGCGGCGCTTTCGGCGGGCTGATGGCGACGCTGGTCTCGAAGGCGGGAGTCCGCAGGATCATCCTGCTCACGCTGGGTTGGGAGGAACTGCCGAAGTCGGTGTCCGTGTACGGGGCACCTCCCGAGGAGCGCATGCGCGAACCGGTGCCAGGTGTGCTGCTGCAGACGGACGGCGGTTGGGTACTGCTCGACACCGGGTTCAACACCGCCCTCGTCCGTGACCCCGCGTTGTACCGGCGTTTCTTCCCGACCGTGGAGTACCGGCCCGTGCTGCCCGGCCCCGGCGAGCCGATCGAGCAACGGCTCGCCGAGGTCGGCGTGGACTTCGACGACATCCACACCGTCGCGGTCAGCCATCTGCACCATGACCACGCCGGGGGGCTGAAGCTCTTCGCGGGCAAGGTACCGGTGCACGCCCAGCGCCGCGAACTGGACTACGGCCTGTCGAATCACCCAGAGCCCGAACGCAATGCGATCGTCCGGGTCGACTTCGACGATCCGAACATCGAATGGCACCTTGCCGACGGGGAGGCCGAGATCGGACCGGGAATCACGGCGGTGCCGACCTACGGCCATACGCCCGGCCATCAGAGCTTCGTCGTGGAACTGGACGAGTCGGTCACCGGTGGGGAGGGCGCGGAAGGGTATGTGTTCGCCTTCGACGCCGCCGACCTCACCGAGAACATCGAGCACGAACTGGCGATCGGCGGGTTCATCGACGTCGAACCGGAGGAGACCATCGAACCGATACGCAGGCTCAAGAGGCTGGCGAGTGACAAGGGCTACCAGTTGATCCCGGGCCACGACCCGCACGTGTGGCCCGAGCTCACCGAGCACTTCCACGAACGGTTCGGGCCCCCGTAGTGGATCTGGTGGTGCGGGCGGAACACGTCCTGCTCGACGGCGCGCTCCGGCCGGCTTCGGTCGCAGTCACCGACGGATTCGTCACCGACGTCGGACCTGTCGACGCCGACTATCCGACGATCGTCGACACCGGACTGCCGTCGAGCGCGGTACTGCTCCCAGGGTTCGTCGACACCCACGTCCACGTCAACGAGCCCGGTACCGACTGGGAGGGCTTCGCGACGGCGACGGCCGCCGCCGCCGCGGCCGGCATCACGACGCTGGTGGACATGCCGCTGGACTCCGACCCGGTCACCACCTCGGTCGATGCCCTTCGGGCCAAACAGGCTGCGGCCGAAGCGAACTGCCGCATCGACGTCGGCTTCTGGGCCGGCGTGGTTCCAGAAAACCTCGATGCCCTCGAGGCATTGGCACAGGCCGGAGTGCGTGGGTTCAAGTGCTTCCTCACGGACTCCGGAAATCCGAACTTCACCCATCTGACCCCCGGGCAGTTCCGGGTGGCGATGGCACGGATCGCCGAGCTGGGTTCGGTGCTGTTGGTCCATGCCGAGAGCCACCACGTCATCGCCGGAAGCCCGCGACCATGCGGCCGCGGCTACGCGTCCTTCCTGGACTCTCGGCCCGACGCCGCCGAAGAGGACGCCGTCGCGCTGGTTCTCGATACCGCCGCGGCCACCGGCGCCCGGGCACACGTCGTGCACGTCTCGAGCGCGCAGGTGCTGCCGCTGCTCGCCGACGCCAGGCAGTCCGGGGTCCCCGTCACGGCCGAGACCTGCCCGCACTACCTGACGTTCGCCGCGGAGGCGATTCCCGATGGCGCCACCGAGTTCGCCGCCTGCCCGCCCATCCGCGACATCGCCAATCGCCACCTGCTGTGGGAGGGCCTGCGTGATGGAACGTTGGACATGATCGTGTCGGACCATTCGCCGTCCGCTCCAGAGATGAAGGGTGAGGGCGACTTCGGCCGCGCGTTCGGCGGGGTGAGCTCGCTGCAACTCGGACCCCGCGCAGTGTGGACGCAAGCCTCGAAGCGGGGTTTCGGGCTGGCTGAGGTGAGCCGGTGGATGGCGGAACGGCCTGCCGCCCTAGCGGGATTCGGTGACCGTGGCCGGATCGCCGTGGGCCTGCGAGCCGATCTCTGTGCGTTCGATCCGGACGCCGAAGCCGTCGTTCACGCCGCGAGTCTTAGGCACCGCCACCCGATCAGCCCGTACGACGGGGTCGCCCTGCGTGGTTCGGTGCTGCAGACCTGGGTGGCCGGCGAACCGGTGTTGGCACACGTGGGGGAGCCGGCATGAGGATCTTGGTGCTCAACCCCAACACCTCGGCGTCGATGACCGCCGAGATCGCTGCGGCGGCCAGGGCAGCGGCGGGTGAGGGCACCGAGGTCGTGTGCCTGGCACCATGTTTCGGGGCCGTTGCGATCGACTCGGCGGCGGAGAGCTACCTGTCGGCCGTCGGGGTGATGGATGTCGTCGCCAGACTGCTCGACGGCGGCGACTTCGACTTCGACGCAGTGGTGCTGGCCGGTTTCGGCGAACACGGCCGGGACGCGCTGGCCGAGATGCTGACGGTACCCGTGCTCGACATCGCCGAATGTGCCGCGCACGTCGCATATCTCATCGGCCGGCGGTTCTCCGTGGTCACCACGCTCGCTCGCTCGATCGCCCCGATCGAGGACCGGTTGACGTTGGCCGGGCTCAACGCCCACTGCGCCTCGGTTCGTGCCTGCGGGCTGGGCACCGCGGAGGTGGACGCCGACCCGGCGGGCGCGGTCGCAGCCATCGTCGAGGAGGCGAGCCGCGCCGTCCGCGAGGACGGCGCCGACGTGATCTGCCTGGGCTGCGCCGGGATGGCCGGGGTGACCGAAGCGATCTCGACGAAGCTCGGCGTGCCCGCCGTCGACGGGGTCGCCGCCGCCGTCGCGCTGGCACAGGCGCTCGTCGGGCTGGGCCTGTCGACCAGCAAGGCCGGGGTTTACGCACCGGGACCGGACAATCCGCGCAGCCACTGGCCGCTGTCCCGGGCGCTGGGACTGGACCAGGCGGGAACCGAGGCATGAACCAGGTCGATCTCGCGTCGCGAACGCTGGGCGGCAGCGTCGTCGCGGCCAGTGACGAGTCCTTTGGCTTCAAGGAACGGCTGGTCGATCCGACGGAGCCCGCCTTCGTACCCGGCACCTACGACCTGCGCGGTGAGGTGGTCGATGGCTGGGAGACCAGGCGGCACGCGGGCCGGGGTGGGGACTGGGTGATCGTCCGGCTCGGGGTTCCGGGCCTGCTGCACGCCCTCGACGTGGACACGCGCTTCTTCTCGGGCAACCACCCCACCGGGTGTCGGATCGACGCGTGCGTGTTGGATCTGACGTCCGACCCGACCGCACCCGGCGTGAGGTGGACGTCGCTGGTGGAAAGCACTGTGCTCAAACCGGATTCGCACAACGTGATGGCGGTTGACGACCGGCGACGCTGGACGCACATACGATTGCGACTGGGCTCGGACGGCGGCGTCGCGCGAGTGCGGGCCTACGGCACGGTGATTCCCGATCCCGAACTGTGGGCCGACGTCACCGTCGAGGTGTCCGGCCTCGAACAGGGCGGCCGCGTGGAGTGGTGCAGCGACAGTTTCTATTCACACGCCTGCGCGCTCATCGCACCGGACCGGCCGCGCAACATGGGCGACGGCTGGGAAACCCGCAGGCGGCGCGACGTCGGCCCCGAGACCCACGACGCGGTGATGATCTCGTTCGCGGCACCCGCCGATCTGCGTCGGCTTGAGATCGACACGTCCCGCTTCGTGTTCAACGCCTCGTCCGAGGTGTCGGTGCTGGGAAGCCGAGACAGCCCCGATCGGGAAAGCGGCTGGGCGCTAGTGCCGTTCGACGTCCCCGTGCTCCGACGGACGCGGCTCGCCCCGGACGCCCGACAGGTGTTCGCCGTCGACGTGAGAGGTGTCACGGCGCTGCGCGTGCAGGCCTATCCCGACGGTGGGATCGCCAGGGTGCGTGCGCTCGGCACGCCGACAGACCACGGCATGGCCCTGCTGCGCCGTCAGTGGGAGGCATCCACGGAGGCATCCCCGTGACCGCGCCGTCGATTCGCGAATGCACGGGGCTGTGGCAACGCACGCTGCTCATCGAAGCCGACGGGTCGCGCGACACCGGTACCGACGTGATGTGGCTGCAGGGCATCAGCGCCTACGTCGACTCCCGGGGGTTCGCGGGGCGGCTCCATCAGCTTGGCGACGTCTTCGAGTGGCGCCGCGACGTCGACCTCGAACCGCCGGGCCCGTTACCCGACGCGGGTTCGATGCGCTGGGACGGTGACGTGCTCGTCGAGACCGGCGTGCACGCCGACTACGTCGAGCACTGGGTCCGCGGTGCGGGGTCGAGCTCGCCCTGCTGGTCGATGTCCTTGACTTCGGAGACCAAGGGCGCCGGGGTGTTGGTGCGTGTCGGTGAGAGGTTCGGCTGGGCCAGCGCGGCGAGCGTGGTGATCGACACCGTCGGCACGCTGCGGTGGACATCGCTCGGGCTCGTCGTCGACGGCGGGGCACTGCAGGCCGGCGGCGTCGAGTGGCGCATCGAACGAAGCGAAGGAAACGTGAATCTATGAGTGGCGCAACGTCGTTCACGTCAGTACCGATCGTCGACATCAGTGGGCTGCGCTCGCCGGCACGGGCGGAACGCGAAAGGGTCGCAGCCGAGATCGGCGCGGCGGCGCGCGAAGTCGGCTTCCTCTACATCAGCGGATCGGGGATCGACGAAGCGTTGTTCGACCGGATGTTGGCGGCGGCCAAGCAGTTCTTCGCGCTGCCCGTCGAGGAGAAGATGCGCAGCTACATCGGCATGTCGCGCTGTCACCGCGGCTACGTGCCGGTCGGGGAGGAAGGAGTGGAGTACGGCACCCCCGACTTGAAGGAGGCGTTCGACACCGCGCTCGACCTGCCCGCCGACGATCCGGACTACCTGGCCGGAAATCCGATGCTGGGTCCGAACACGTGGCCGGACCTGCCGGGCTTCGCGGATGCGGTGTCCGATTACTACGAGGCGATACTCGAGGTCGGGCACCGGCTGCTGTGGGCATTCGCGGTGGCGCTCGGCGAGGACCCGGACGTGTTCTCCCGGCACGCCACCAAGACACCGAGCCAGCTCCGGCTCGTGCACTATCCGTACAACCCCGATGCCGAAGACGCCTTGGGCATCGGCGCGCACACCGACTATGAGTGCTTCACGCTGCTCAAACCGACCGCGCCCGGGCTCGAGGTGCTCAACGGCGCGGGCCAGTGGATCGACGTGCCACCCGTCGACGGCACGTTCGTGGTCAACATCGGCGACATGCTGGAGCTCTGGACCAACGGCGCCTTCGTCGCCACCAGTCACCGGGTCCGCAAGGTCGTCGAGGAGCGGTACTCCTTCCCGTTGTTCTTCAACGTCGACTACCACACCGAGGTGAAGCCGTTGCCGCAGTTCGCCTCCGACGGGGGCACGTCGCGCCCGGCGCTGCGGGCGGGCGAGCATCTGTTCGCACAGACGGCACAGACGTTCGCGTACCTGCGAAACCGGATCGACAGCGGCGAGCTGGTGTTGCCCGACGGCTCGCTGGCGCTCGGACAGTTCGGCCAGCAGGCGATCCACGGCATCGAGTAGCGCGTCCGATCCGACCGCGGAACGTCAGTTGACGGGCGCGTTGAGCACACGCAGATCGTCGAGGATGCCGCGTGCGGCGACGATGCCCTCCCCGGTCTGCCACACCTCGTTGTTCACGATGTAGACGCGGTTGTCGCGGGTGGCCGACAACTTGCGCCACGCGTCGCTGTCGAGCACCTGCGCGGCGCGGGCCTTGGCGGCGGCGGAGTCGAACGACACGTAGACGACGTCCCCGTCGGCGGCCGAGAAGTCGGCGTCCCCCAGTTCCGTGGTGCCGATCTCCAGGTAGGGCTTGTCGCTGAACCGTTGGGCGGCAGGACGGTCCACGCCGACGGCGGCCAACACGCTGGCCGGGAAGTCCTCGGTTCCGTAGACCCGCATCGTGTCCTCGGTGAGCTGGACGACCGAGGCCTGGTAATGGGTGGCGTCGTTCCTGGCGCCGGTGTCGTCGGCAGCGGCGTTGAAGTCGTCGATCAGTCGGTTGGCGGCGTCGGTGCGGCCGGTCGCCGCGCCGACCGTGCGGAGCGTGTCCTGCCATGCCGGCCCGGGCGCTCCGGTGAACACCGTCGGCGCGAGCTCGCTCAGCGCGCCGTAGCTCTCCGGGGTCAACTCCTGCGACCCGAGGATCAGGTCGGGATTGGCGGCCTTGATGGCCGCGAGGTCTGGACTGCCGCGTGTCCCCGCGGCGGGGACGTCGTGCACGACGGTGCCCAGGTACGACGGCTGACTGGTCGAGCCGTCGGGTAACGCGGCGGCGACGATGCGCGACTGCAGCCCGAGTGCGCACAGGGCGTCCAGTTGATCACCCGACAGCACGACGATCCGCTGCGGCTCCGTCGAAACAGTGGTCTCGCCCGCGGCATGGCCGACTGGGCGCGTCGGCGAGTCGGCGGGGTCGGCGGGTAGCGGTTCCGGCGCACACGACTCGTCGGGTCGACGCTGATTGCCCAGCACCCCTGCGCCGGCGATCTTCGTGGTGCTAGTGACGAGCGCGCTGGTCGTCGCCGGTGTGCTCGCGTCCCCGCCGCAACCGCTGACGAGCGTCACCGCAATCGCAGCGGTCACCGCTGCCGCCGCGGCGATCGGGCCCATCCGCGGGCTGAGGAACGGCACGAGGCCGACGGTAACATCCGAGCGACTCGCGGCCGGTCAGACGGCGTTTGCGTAACCGTTCCCGTGAATTACGACGGTTTGTAGGACCAATGGCGCCAGGCAGCCGTTCGGGGGATAAGATTCAGCTCGGTAGCTCGGAGCACGTGCGGGATGCCCGCGGGATCTTGGAAGTCGAACTATTGGAGGATCTGTTGGTAGCCGAAGCGCCCCCAATCGGAGAACTCGAGGCACGGCGTCCGTTCCCGGCGCGGCTCGGTCCCAAGGGCAACCTGGTCTACAAGCTGGTGACCACGACCGATCACAAGATGATCGGCATCATGTACTGCGTCGCCTGCTTCGCCTTCTTCCTCGTCGGCGGCCTGATGGCGTTGTTCATGCGCACCGAGCTCGCCCTGCCGGGCCTGCAGTTCCTCTCCAACGAGCAGTTCAACCAGCTGTTCACCATGCACGGCACCGTGATGTTGCTGTTCTACGCGACGCCCATCGTGTTCGGGTTCGCGAACCTGGTGCTGCCGCTGCAGATCGGCGCGCCCGACGTGGCGTTCCCACGGCTGAACGCGTTCTCGTTCTGGCTGTTCCTCTTCGGCGCGCTGATCGCGACCGCCGGCTTCATCACGCCCGGCGGCGCCGCCGACTTCGGCTGGACGGCATACTCACCGCTGACCGATGCCATCCACTCGCCCGGCGCGGGCGGCGACCTGTGGATCATGGGATTGGCCGTCGGTGGTCTCGGCACCATCCTGGGTGGCGTCAACATGATTACCACCTGCGTGTGCATGCGCGCCCCCGGCATGACGATGTTCCGCATGCCGATCTTCACCTGGAACATCCTGGTGACGTCCATCCTCGTGCTGCTGGCGTTCCCGCTGCTCACCGCGGCACTGTTCGGCCTGGCCGCCGACCGCCACCTCGGCGCACACGTCTACGACCCCTCCAATGGCGGCGTGCTGTTGTGGCAGCACCTCTTCTGGTTCTTCGGCCACCCCGAGGTGTACATCATCGCGCTGCCGTTCTTCGGCATCGTGAGTGAGATCTTCCCGGTGTTCAGCCGCAAGCCGATCTTCGGCTACACCACGCTGATCTACGCGACGATCTCCATCGCCGCGCTGTCAGTGGCCGTGTGGGCCCACCACATGTACGCCACCGGCGCGGTGCTGCTGCCCTTCTTCAGCTTCATGACGTTCCTGATCGCCGTCCCGACGGGCATCAAGTTCTTCAACTGGATCGGCACGATGTGGAAGGGCCAGTTGACGTTCGAGACACCGATGCTGTTCTCGGTGGGCTTCCTCGTCACGTTCCTGCTCGGTGGCCTGTCCGGCGTGTTGCTCGCCAGCCCGCCGATCGACTTCCACGTGACCGACAGCTACTTCGTCATCGCGCACTTCCACTACGTGCTGTTCGGCACCATCGTGTTCGCCACGTACGCGGGCATCTACTTCTGGTTCCCGAAGATGACGGGACGACTGCTCGACGAGCGGCTCGGCAAGCTGCACTTCTGGCTGACGTTCATCGGCTTCCACACCACGTTCCTGGTGCAGCACTGGCTCGGTGACGAGGGCATGCCGCGCCGCTACGCCGACTACCTCCCGACTGACGGCTTCACCACTCTCAACGTCGTCTCGACGATCGGCGCGTTCATCCTCGGCATCTCGACGATCCCGTTCCTGTGGAACGTGTTCAAGAGTTGGCGATACGGCGAGCCCGTCGTCGTGGACGACCCGTGGGGCTACGGCAATTCGCTCGAGTGGGCCACCAGCTGCCCGCCGCCGCGACACAACTTCACCGAGTTGCCCCGGATCCGTTCGGAGCGTCCGGCGTTCGAGCTGCACTACCCGCACATGGTCGAGCGGATGCGGGCCGAGGCGCACGTGGGTCGGGCACACGGCCCCGACGACGGAGACGTCACCCGGCTCGACGACGAGCACGTTCGTACCTGACCAGGTCGCAAGGCGACTTGCGGGGGTGACTACGTCAAGGGTGTCGAAGTGACTGACTCTGCGCGCGAGCGCTCATCGGCGTTGATCACTGTCACCGGACTCGATCAGCCAGGCGTGACGTCGGCGCTCTTCGAGGTGCTGTCGCGGCACAAGGTCGAGCTGCTGAACGTGGAGCAGGTCGTGATCCGGGGTCGGCTCACGCTGGGCGTGCTAGTGGCCGGACCGGCCGACGTCGCGGGCGGTGAGGCGCTGCGCGACGAGGTGACGCGCGCCATCCACCGCGTCGGCCTGGACGTCACCATCGAGCCCAGCGACGACATGCCGGTGCTGCGCGAACCGTCCACGCACACGATCGTCGTGCTCGGGCGTCCCATCACCGCCGAAGCGTTCGGCGTGGTGGCCCGCGAGGCGGCCACCCTCGGCGTGAACATCGACACCATCCGCGGCGTCTCGGACTACCCCGTGACCGGCCTGGAGTTGCGCGTCTCGGTACCGCCGGGGTCGGCCTACGGCGAACTGCAGACGGCGTTGGCGCGCGTGGCAGTCGACGAGCGCGTGGACATCGCGCTGGAGGACTTCAGCCTGTCGCGAAGGGCCAAGCGGCTCATCGTGTTCGACGTCGACTCGACGCTGATCCAGGGTGAGGTCATCGAAATGCTGGCGGCGCGGGTCGGTGCGGAGGCGGCGGTGGCGGAGGTCACCGAGGCGGCGATGCGGGGCGAGTTGGACTTCGCCGAGTCGCTGCACAAGCGGGTCGCGACGTTGGCCGGCCTGCCCGCCGAGGTGCTCGATGACGTCGCCGACAAGATCGAGCTCACCCCAGGGGCCCGCACCACGATTCGGACGTTGCGCCGCTTGGGATTTCACTGCGGCATCGTGTCCGGCGGCTTCCGTCAGGTGATCGACCCACTGGCCCACGAACTGATGATGGACTTCGTCGCCGCCAACGAACTGGAGATCGTCGACGGCAAGCTTACCGGCCGGGTCATCGGCGACGTCATCGACCGGCCGGGTAAGGCCAAGGCGCTCAGGGACTTCGCGCAGCAGGTCGGCGTGCCCATGGAGCAAACCGTCGCCGTCGGGGACGGGGCCAACGACATCGACATGCTCGCGGCGGCAGGCCTGGGCGTGGCGTTCAACGCCAAGCCTGCACTGCGGGAAGTGGCGGACGCCTCGCTGAGCCATCCCTACCTCGACACCGTGCTGTTCATCCTCGGCATCACCCGCGGCGAGATCGAAGCCGCAGACGCGGTCGACGGAACGTATCGGCGCGTCGACATCCCCGAGGAATAGCCCCTTCCCGCGAGCGCATAGCCGCTAGACGACCACCGCGCCGAACTCGGAACTTCCCGTGCCTGTAACGGAATGCCATGCGCGCGCTAATAATTCGATCGCCTCGGTGAGTTGACGTTCGGGCAGCGTGTAGGGCACGCGGATGAACCTCTCCAGCGTGCCATCCACCCCGAAGCGTGGGCCGGGTGGAATCTCGAGGCCCATCCGCGACGCCGCCGCCGACAGCGCCGAACTCATCGGCGCGGGCAGTCGGATCCACAGCGACATTCCACCCTTGCCGGGCAGTGGCTGCCAGTCGGGTAGGTGCTCGTCCAGCAGTGCGAGCAGCAGCGCCCGGCGGCCGCGCAGGATGTCGCGCCGTTCCGGCAGCACCGCGTCCTCCGCGGCGAGAAGGCTTGCGGCGGCTAGCTGTTCGACGATCGCCGTGCCCATGTCGACCGAAGGACGGATGGCGGCGATCGTGGCCAGGGTGGTACGTTCGGCGCGGATCCACCCGATCCGGAGGCCACCCCAGAACGACTTCGACATCGAGCCGACCGTCAGTACCAGATCGCGACGCGTCGTCATGGCCGCGGCCAGTGGGGCGGGTACTGGTTCGTCGAGCCACATGTCGGTGATCGTCTCGTCGACGATCGTGCGGGTCCGTGTCTCGGCGATGATGTGCGCCAACTGTTTACGGTCTGCCGGCGGCAGCGTCAACCCAGTCGGGTTGTGGTTGTCGGGAATCAGGTAGGCCAGGCTGGGGACCAACTGCCGCATCGCGGCCTCGATGGCATCGAGTTCCCAACCGGCACTGGTCACGGCCACGGGAACCGGGCGGGTCCCGTGGGTGACCATGGCCGACAGCGCACCGTGGTAGGTGGGCTGCTCGACGAGCACCTGTTCGCCCGGCTGGGTGAAGGTGGTGAGGATCAGACCGATTGCGTGCAGCGCACCCGTCGTCACCATGATCTCGTCGGGCTCGGTCGGGAGTCCGCGGGCGCAGTACCTCGCGGCGATCGCCGCGCGTAGGGAAGGGACGCCGGTCAGTTCGATACCGATGTCGTGCAGGTATGGCGTCACCTGCTCGGCGGCTTCGGCGAACGCCCGCGACGTGATGGCTGCCGGTGCGGAGATGGTGGCGGCGGCGAGGTTGACCATCGCCGATGTCGAGGCGACGGGACCTGCGTCGCCCACCGGCAACGCCGTCGTGCTTCGCGCACCCCGACGCGCATTGAGGTAGCCGTCCTCACGCATTTGGGCGTAGGCGGCCGTTACCGTGGTCCGCGATACCCGCAGCGCGTCGGCGAGCGCGCGTTCACTCGGCAGTTGCGCACCGATCGGCAACCGTCCGTCGACGATCAGCATGCGCAAGCCGTCGGCCAGTCCCTGGTATGCGGGACCGCTCGCGCTGGACGTGCGCCAGTTGCCCAGTTCGCGGGCCAGTCGAGCCGAATCGAGCTTGCGAGACAGCGTCTGCACCACCATTCGAACCAGTATCCACGAACTGGCTATTGAATGGCAAGCCAGTTTTGCAGATCATCGATGTATGAACACGAATTGGATGTCTCGGGCGGCGGCGTCGTTTCGCCACTGGTTGGGCGGATCTCGAGGGCCATCGTCGCTGGTGGACTGGATTTACCGAGCTTCGAGTTCCTTTGCGGACAGTCCCAGAATGCGCGAGGAACTGGACGTGATGCGCGCTCAATTCGAGTGGCGCGCCACCAGGTGACCGGTCCTGCTTCCCAACTGGACCGCGATAAGCGTCGGTTGTCGCGGGCCAGTCTGCGCGGCACCGCCCTGCTGGCGGGTCTGGCCGGCTACGGCTTCTCCATGGCGGTGTTGGTGCGTGCGGGGCTCGGGCTCGATCCGTGGGACGTATTCCACCAGGGCCTGGCCGGACGCACCGGCATGACCATTGGCGCCGCATCGGCGGTCGTCGGGGTGGCGGTGCTGCTGGCGTGGATCCCGCTGCGCAACCGCCCCGGTATCGGAACGGTGGCCAACGTTATCGTCATCGCCGTCACGGTCGACGCCTCACTGGCCGTCCTTCCGACCCCGTCGGCGCTGCCGGTGCGGGTCGCGATGATGCTTGGTGCGGTCGCACTCAACGCGCTCAGCACCGTCCTCTATATCGGGGCGGGCCTGGGGCCGGGGCCCCGCGACGGACTGATGACGGGCCTGGTTGCCCGAACGGGACTATCCGTCCGACTGGTGCGTACGTCCATCGAGGCCACTGTGCTGATCGTCGGGTGGTTGCTCGGCGGAACGGTCGGCGTCGGCACCGCCGTTTACGCCTTCGGTATCGGGCCCTTGGTACAGCTCACCATCCGGCTCACTCCGCAGGGCTGGCTGGCCGCCAGCGGCTGGGCCGCGGTCGTCTCAGGTCAGGGTGGCGTCGATGCGGCGGACGTCGAAGATGTAATCGGTCAGCATGCTGGTCAGCCCGACGGTCCCCGCACGATCACCGAGTGCGGCCGGGACGATCTGGAGCCGACGGGTTGCCAGCGGTAGCGAGCGCGCGTAGACGCTCTCGCGGATACCCGCCATCAGATTGTCGGCGCCAGCGGCCAGTTCACCGCCGATCACCACGGTCGAGGGGTTGAGCAGGCTGACGGCATCGGACAGGGCAGCTCCGATGAACCGGCCCGCGCGGCGGACGAGGGCGACCGCCACCGGATCGCCGGCTTCTAGGAGGTGGACGATATCGGCGATCCCGTCCACGTCGCGTCCGCCTTCGCGCAGGTCGCGGATCAAGGCCCAGCCGCCCGCGTATGCCTCGATACATCCGACGTTGCCGCAGCGGCAGACCGGCGGCGAGCCTGCCAGGTCGTCCGGCGGGCTGATCTGGATGTGGCCGATGTCGCCTGCGGCACCGTCGGCGCCGCGGTAGATCGAGCCCTGGGCGATGATCCCTGCGCCGATGCCGGTCGCCACCTTCACCATCACCAGCGAATCGCATTCCGGATAGTTCCGGGTGTGCTCTCCGAGAGTCATCGCGTTGGCGTCGTTGTCGACCAGTACCGGACAGCCGAACCGTTTGGCGAACCAGGACCGGATCGGGTAGCCGTCCCAGCCCGTCATGATTGGCGGGCTGACCACCGTCGCACTCGCGAAGTCCACGGGGCCGGGCACCGCAAGTCCGATGCCTCTGACGAATCCTGCTGACACGCATGCGCTTTCAAGCAGCTCGTCGAAGAGCGCATCGACGGCCGTCAGCCACGGTTGCGGTCCGACGGTGATGTCCAATGGACTGCGCAGCTCGTGCTCGATGCGACCGTGCAGGTCGGTGATCGCGGTGCGCACCCCCGTCGCACCGGCATCGACGATCAACAGCGCGCCCTGATCGGCGCGGAAGTGGAAGTGGCTGGGCGGACGGCCTCTTGCTGCGGTCGCCTGATCGCTCGACACCCACCCGGCCGTTTGCAAGGCCTCCAGGCGGGCGGCAACCGTGCTGCGGGACAGACCCGTCTTCTCGATGATCTCGGCGCGGGTCAGACCGCCCGCGCGCCGGATCAGATCGAGCACGTGCCCCACCGATCCGCCGCCGCTCGGTGTCGGGTCGGGCAGGTCGACGGCCGCCGTCCCTTCGTCCATGCGATCTTTTTACCAGATTCGGGGATATTTTTGCTTGACATTGGACATATATCTGAACTGTACTAGTCGAAATAGCGTGATCCAGTCCGTCTGCTCGAAGGAGAGAGGCACATGTCACATCCCAACCAACTGCGCCGTACCTGCACCGCCGGCGTCGTCATGGCCGGCGCCGTGGCGATGACGTTGACCGCCTGCGGCGGATCCTCCACCGAGTCGGCCAGCGGCGGCGGCGGAGTGGCCGCAGTGGTCAAGGGCCTGGACAACCCCTTCTTCCAGTCGATGGAATCGGGGATCAAGGATCAGGCGACCACCGACGGCGTCCAGGTGACGGTGCAGGCCGCCAACTCGATCACCGACACCACCGGCCAGGCGGACAAGCTCAACGGCCTCGCCACACAGAACTTCTCCTGCTTCGTGGTCAACCCGATCACCGGCACGAACATGATCCAGGGCGTGGCACAGCTGTCGGCGAAGAACATCCCGATCGTCAACATCGACAGCCCGATCGAACCCGAGGCGGCCAAAGCCGCCAACGCCAAGATCGCTACCTACATCGGAACAGACAACAAGGACGCGGGAGCGCAAGCCGCCGCCGAGATGGCGCGGCTGCTGCCACAGGGCGGCACCGTCGCACTCGTCGGCGGCACTGCGGGCGACGTGACCAGCGCGGCCCGACTCGACGGGTTCACCGCGGCCGCACCCGCCAACCTGCGGATCATCTCGACGGTGGCCGCCGACTGGGAACGCCAAATGGCGCTCACCAAGGCGACCGACGTGATGACCGCCAATCAAGACCTCGCCGCGTTCTTCGTCGCCAACGACGACATGGGCCTCGGCGTCGCACAGGCCATCGCGAATGCCGGAAAGACGGGGCAGATCAAGGTGATCAGCGTCGACGGCAACAAGGATGCGTTCGAGGCGGTGAAGTCCGGCGGACTGGACGCCGTGGTCGCGCAGTTCCCATACGTGATCGGGGCGATGGGTGTCGAGGCATGCAAGGCAGCCTCGGCCGGAAAGGCGTTGCCCGAGAAGGTCAACGCACCGGTTCAGGTGGTGACCAAGGCCAACGTCGACGCCGCCCTGTCGTCGGCCCCGAAGCCCGCCGCGCCCTACGACGACCCGTTCGCGGTGATGAACAAGTGAGCATCACCGCCGTTCGACCGGAGGAAGCCGCGCCCCGCACGTCCGCGTGGCGCGCGCTGACCGACCCCGCAAACCTGGCCACCTGGGCGGCGCCCATCGCACTCGTCGTGTTGGCCATCGTGTTTCAGGTGCTCAACCCGACGTTCCTCAGCCTGGGCAACCTGCAGTCGATGCTGACATCCGCCGCAATCCTGATCGTGTTGGCCATCGGCCAGACGTTCGTCGTGGCCACCGCCGGTATCGACCTGTCCATCGCCTCGGCGATGACCCTGGCGGCGGTGATCTTCGGAGTGGTGTTCGACGTCGGCCTGCTCGCCGCGATGGTCGCTGCGATCGTCACCGGTGGGCTCGTCGGGTTGGTCAACGGACTGTTGATCTCCCGCGGCCGAATCACCGACTTCATCGTCACACTCGGAATGCTCTCGGCCGCTTCGGGACTGGCGCTGATCCTGGCTGACGGCAAGCCGAAGACGATCATCAGCGGCCCGCTGCTACGGCTCTCCACCGGCACCGTGTGGATATTCGGCTACACCTTCCTCATCGCGCTGGCGTTGGCCGCGCTGGCACATGTCGTGTTGTTCCACACCAGGTTCGGCACCCACGTGCTGGCCACCGGGGGCAACTCGGAGGCCGCCGCGGCCACCGGGGTGTCGACTGCCCGGATCAAGACCGCGGTCTACGTCATCGCCGGCCTGACGGCGGGCCTCGCGGCCATCCTGCTGGTGGCGCGCGTCGGCGCCGCCGAACCCGCCGCCAACACCTCGTTCCTACTCAACTCGGTGGCGTCCGTGGTGCTGGGCGGGGTGAGCCTGTTCGGAGGCCGTGCCACCATCGCCGGACCCGTCGTCGGTGCGCTGCTCTTGACCGCCTTGGTCAATGGTTTGACGCTGCTGGGGGTTTCGCAGTTCTATCAACCGCTGTCGGTCGGCGTGGTCGTCGTCGCCGCGGCCTTCCTGACGAGGTTCGCCAAATGACCCAGTCCGCGTTCCGGAAGCCCCTGGCCGACGACGTACCCGCCGACGCACTGCTGAAGGTCAGCGGCGCCGCCCTGGCATTCGGCCAGGTGCGAGCGCTGCGGGGGGTGACGATGCACGCCCGCCGCGGCGAGGTCACCGCGATCGTCGGCGACAACGGAGCAGGGAAGTCGACGCTGATCCGCTGCGTGTCGGGAGTGCACGCACCCGACAGCGGCACCATCGAATTCGACGGGCAGCACGTGCACTTCCGCTCGCCGCAGGATGCGCGCGACGCCGGCATCGAAACGGTGCACCAGAACCTCGCCCTGGTCGAGGACCTGACCGTGTGGCAGAACCTGTTCCTCAACCGCGAACTCGTCCGCGGGTTCGGGCCCTTCGCGGTGCTCGACCGCCGCGCCATGAGGACCAAGGCGAAGGAGATGGTGTCCACGCTGGCGGTCAACGTGCCCGCCGTCGGATCACGGGTGCGCCGACTCTCCGGCGGCCAGCGTCAGGCCGTATCCATTTGCCGGGCAGCAGGTTTCACCTCGAAGCTGATCATCATGGATGAACCGACCGCGGCACTGGGTGTCCAGGAGACAGCCCGCGTCGAGGAACTCATCACCAGGCTGCGCGGCGAGGGCCACGCCATCATCCTGATCAGCCACAACTTCGACCAGGTCCTCCGTCTCTCGGATGCGGTCTGGGTCATGCGTGCGGGCAACTGCGTGGCCGGACGGCGCACCGCCGAGACGAACGGCGACGAGATCGTCGCGTTGATCACGGGCGCGCGCCCCGGCGACCAATCAATCTCCGAGGAGATCGTATGACCAACCCAATTGGAGTCCATGCCCTGGTCTGGGTCGGAGACACCGCGCCCGCCAGCGTCGAAACCGCTGTCGCACAGACCGTTTCGGCGGGATTCGATCTTCTCGAGTTCTCGCTTCACGACTCGGTCAACCTGGATCGGGCCAAGACACGGGAACTACTGGAGGCCAATGGAATCCAGTCTGCGTGCTCTCGCGGGTTGGCGCGCGATGCCGATGTCTCGAGTGATGATCCAGCCGTCGTCGAGCGTGGCAGGCAGCTGCTACACGAGTCGCTCGAGGTCACCGCCGGCATCGGGGCGAGCGTGCTCACCGGCGCGCTCTACAGCGCATTCGGCAAGGCGCCGCACGCGCTGACGCCTGGCGGACGGGCCAATGTCGTTGCGGTACTGAAGGAGGTGGCCGCAGCGGCCGCACCCATGGGAGTAACCCTCGGCCTGGAGATCTGCAACCGCTACGAAACCAACGTCGTCAACACCGCGCGGGACTGCTTGCGGCTGGCCGATGACATCGGTGCGGACAACGTCGTAATCCATCTCGACACGTACCACATGAACATCGAGGAGGACGACTTCGCGACGCCCGTGCGTGACTGTGGTGAGCGGCTGGGCTACGTCCACATCGGGGAGAACCACCGCGGCTACCTTGGATCGGGCAACATCGACTTCAGTGAGTTCTTCGCAGCGCTTGCCGAGATCGACTTCCGAGGACCCGTGACATTCGAATCGTTCTCGTCGGCGGTCGTCGCTCCTGGACTGTCCAACGATCTGGCGATCTGGCGGAATCTCTGGGACGACGGCTTCGACCTCGCCACCCACGCGCGCAGCTTCATCGCCGACGGCCTTCGCGACGCCCGCGCTCCGGCATGACTTGCCAGCGAGAAGCGAAGCGGGATCGCGCATGACCGAAGCGCTCGACGCGCTTGCCGATGATGCCGTCGCACTGGTCGACGGACGCCGTCGTGCGGTCTTGGGCATCGCCGGCAGGCCAGGGGCGGGAAAGTCGACACTGGTGTGGGAGCTGGCGGGACGTGTCGCGCAGCGATGCGGTCCGAACTGGGTGGCGCACGTCCCGATGGACGGCTTCCACCTGGCCGACGCGCAACTCGACCGACTCGGCGCGCGTGGGCGCAAGGGCGCGCCCGACACGTTCGACGCCGCCGGTTACGCCCACCTGTTGCACCGGGTGCGACGGGAGAGCGACGCGCCGGTGTACGTGCCGGGCTTCGACCGACAGTTGGAGCAACCGCTGGCCGCCGCGCTCGTCGTGCTTCCTGAGGCCCGGCTGGTCATCACCGAGGGCAACTATCTGCTGCTCGACGAGCCGGCGTGGGCGTACGCCCGGGAGGCGATGGACAGCGTGTGGTCCGTGACCGGCGCCGAGGAACTGAGGATCGACCGGCTGGTGGCCCGGCACGTGGAGTTCGGCAAGAGCCCCAGCGCGGCGCGGGACTGGGTGGCGGGCAGCGACCAGGCCAACGCCGACCTCGTCTCATCGACGCTCTGCGCAGCCGACCGGCTGATCGTCAACGGGCCGGACGGTTGGTACCCAGGGGGCTGACTACGATGAGCGGGTGCCAGAGGCCATGGGTGAACCCGAGTCCGGTGCCGATCCCGACTTACTGATCGACTTCGCGAAGGTATCGCTGCGGCGTGGCGGCCAGACCCTCGTCGGACCCGTCACGTGGGCCGTCGAACTCGACGAGCGGTGGGTCGTCGTCGGCCCGAACGGTGCGGGCAAGACATCGCTGCTTCGCATCGCCGCGGCCATGGAGCACCCTTCTTCCGGCACCGCCTATGTGCTCGGTGAACGCCTGGGCAAGACCGACATGTCCGAACTGCGGTCCCGCGTCGGCCTCAGCAGTTCTGCGTTGGGCCAGCGCGTGCCCGACGCGGAGATCGTGCGCGACCTCGTCGTCTCGGCCGGCTACGCGGTGATGGGACGCTGGCGCGAGACCTACGAGGTCGTCGACTACGAACGGGCCCTCGACATTCTCGAGAGCGTCGGCGCCGAGCACCTGGCCGACCGCACCTTCGGCACGCTTTCCGAAGGGGAGCGCAAGCGGGTCCTGATCGCGCGTTCGATGATGACCGATCCCGAACTTCTGTTGCTCGACGAACCCGCCGCCGGACTCGATCTCGGCGGCCGCGAGGAGCTGGTGGCGCGGTTGGCCGACCTGGCCGCCGACCCCGACGCCCCGGCGACGGTGCTGGTGACCCATCACGTCGAGGAGATCCCGCAGGGTTTCAGTCACTGCCTACTGTTGTCCGAGGGCATGGTCGTCGCGTCGGGGTTGCTGACCGACGTGCTGAACTCGGAGAACCTGTCCAAGGCATTCGGTCAGTCGATCGCCCTCGACGTCATCGACGGGCGCTACTTCGCGCGTCGGACCCGCACGCACGCGGCGCACAGGAGGGCGAAGTGACCGAATCGGATCCGTTGACTCCACGACCGGCCGCCACCGTGATGCTGCTCCGAGACGTGCGCCGAGGCTCCGCGAAGGACATTGAGGTCTTCCTGATGCGCAGGCATTCGGCGATGGACTTCGTGGCCGGCGTCATGGTGTTCCCCGGCGGCGGGGTCGACGATCGCGACCGCGGCCAGTTTTCCCCCGGTCGCTCCGCTCCTACCCCGGTCGACGCCGAGATCGCCTGGTTCGGCCCCGAACCGGCGTGGTGGGCGTCCAGGCTCGGCGTCGACGTGGGTCTGGCCGAAGCGCTGGTCTGCGCGGCAGCCCGCGAGACATTCGAGGAGTCAGGCGTCTTGTTCGCCGGTCCCGCCGACGATCCCGACGGGATCGTGAGCGACGCATCCGTGTACCGCGAGCAACGGCACGCACTTGAGCAGAAGACGTTGTCGTTCGCAGAGTTCCTGCGCAGCGAGCGACTCGTGCTGCGAGCCGACCTGCTGCGGCCGTGGGCGAACTGGGTGACTCCCAAAGAGGAGCGCACTCGCCGCTACGACACCTACTTCTTCGTCGGTGCGCTGCCCGAGGGCCAGCGCGCCGACGGCGAGAACACCGAAACGGACCGCGCATTCTGGACGACTCCGCAGGCGGCGCTCGACGAGTTCGCCGGCGGCAAGTCGTTCCTGTTGCCGCCCACGTGGACGCAGTTGGACTCGCTCAACGGCCGCACCGTGGCCGAGGTGCTGGCCGTCGAGCGCAAGATCGTCGCCGTGGAACCGCATCTCACGGCAAGCAAGGGCAACTGGGAGATCGAGTTCTTCAACAGCGACCGGTACAACGCTGCCCGCCACGGCCAGGCGCCCGAAGGGTTTGTTCAGAGGGCAGGAGCGCAGCGACCCGGGAAGCAGCCGGAGTGAACGAGTTCGTCAGCATCCACGTCGCCGACGGAGGCGACGGGCAGCCGTCGGGCGTCGCGACGCTGCTGTTGGCCCGTCCGCCGACGAACGCCCTGACCCGGCAGCTGTGCCGCGAACTGACCGACGCTGCCAACGAGGTAGGCGCGCGACCCGAGGTCACCGCGGTCATCGTGTTCGGCGGGCACGAGATCTTCTCCGCAGGCAGCGACGTGCCCGAGCTCCGTGCGCTCGACCCGCAGGAAGCGGCCGGGGCGGCCGAAGTGTGCCGACGAGCGGTCGACGCGGTCGCGGCCATTCCCAAGCCCACGGTGGCCGCGGTCACGGGCTACGCGCTGGGCAGCGGGCTGACCCTGGCGCTGGCCGCCGACTGGCGGGTGAGCGGCGACAACGCCAAGTTCGGTGCGCCGGAGATCCTCGAGGGGATCGCTCCCGCCGACGGCGGACCTGCGCGCTTGGCGCGCGCGGTCGGGGAGAGCAAGGCCAAGGATCTGGTGTTCAGCGGCCGGTTCGCCGGGGCCGAGGAGGCGCTGGCCATGGGCCTCGTCGACGAGCTCGTCGCGCCCGACCACGTATACGACGCGGCTCGCACCTGGGCGCTGCGGTTCGCGGACGTGTCGCCGCAGGTGTTGGCGGCTGCGAAGGCCGCCTTCGCGGAGCGATGAGCGCTTGCGCGAAGAGCAGAGGGCGGCGATGAGCGCTTGCGCGAAGAGCAGACGGTACAGATGAGTGCTGGTCAGGCGACAGAGGTTAGGCTGCCCGTCATGACGAGCACGGACCGCACACCCGATGTCGCCGACGACCCGGCCCCTGCCTCGATTGTCGCCGACGACCCGGCCCCGATGCCGCACGCCACTGCCGAGCAGGTCGAGGCCGCACGCCACGACTCCAAGCTCGCCCAGGTGCTCTACCACGACTGGGAAGCCGAGAGCTACGACGACAAGTGGTCGATCAGCTACGACCAGCGCTGCATCGACTACGCGCGCGGTCGCTTCGACGCCATCGTCCCCGACGAGGTTCAGCGTGAACTGCCCTACGACCGCGCACTCGAGCTCGGCTGCGGCACCGGGTTCTTCCTGCTGAACCTGATTCAGGCCGGGGTGGCCCGCCGCGGCTCGGTGACCGACCTGTCGCCGGGCATGGTGAAGGTGGCCACGCGCAACGGTCAGTCTCTCGGGCTGGACGTGGACGGCCGCGTCGCCGACGCCGAGGGCATCCCGTACGACGACGACACCTTCGACCTCGTCGTCGGTCACGCCGTGTTGCACCACATCCCCGACGTCGAGCTGTCGCTGCGGGAAGTCGTGCGCGTGCTCAAGCCGGGCGGCCGCTTCGTGTTCGCGGGCGAGCCGACGACGAAGGGCAACGTCTACGCGCGCAACCTGTCGACGTTGACCTGGCGCGTCGCGACCAACGTGACGAAGCTGCCCGGTCTGGAGGGCTGGCGCCGGCCGCAGGAGGAACTCGACGAATCGTCTCGGGCCGCCGCCCTGGAAGCCGTCGTCGACTTGCACACCTTCGAGCCCAGGGACCTGGAGCGGATGGCCACCAACGCGGGTGCGGTCGACGTGCGGACTGCCAGCGAGGAATTCACCGCCGCGATGCTGGGCTGGCCGGTCCGCACCTTCGAGGCGTCGGTGCCGCCCGGCCGATTGGGTTGGGGCTGGGCGAAGTTCGCGTTCAACGGCTGGACCACGTTGAGCTGGGTCGACGCCAACGTGTGGCGTCACGTCGTGCCGAAGGGCTGGTTCTACAACGTCATGGTCACCGGAACCAAGCCTTCCTGAGGTCGACTCGTACTCCTGACGTGCGCGGCACCGGGCTGACGTTCACCGTCGAGGACGTCGCCTACCTCGGCGGCGCCGATGGCCGGCTTGCGCTCGACGAACTCGCCGGCTACGCCTTCACCGAAGCAAGCCGGGTCGCCGACATCTCCGCGGCGCGAAAGCGATTCGGTGACCGCGCGGCCGTGCTCGTGGAGACCACGTTGCTAAGGCGCAGGGCGAAGGCCAAGTTCGCCGACCCCGGCGACTGGCTGTTCACCGACGAGGCGTTGCAGCAGGCCACCGCGGGCGCCGTCGCCGAGCATCGGGCCCGTCGGCTGGCAGGCGCAGTCGTTCACGACGTGACCTGTTCGATCGGTGCCGAGCTTGCCGCACTTCGTGATTCGGCCGCGCTCGTCGTCGGAAGCGACCTCGATCCGGTGCGGCTGGCGATGGCGCGGCACAATCTTGGTCTCGTCGGCGCCTCGGTATCGCTCTGCCGGGCGGACGCGCTCCGGCCGATCACCCGCGACGCCGTCGTGGTGGCCGATCCCGCCCGACGAACTGCGGGACGTCGCCGGTTCGACCCGCGTGACTACACGCCTGCGTTGGACCGGTTGTTCGAGGTCTATGCCCATCGTGACATGGTCGTAAAGTGTTCTCCTGGAGTCGATTTCGATCAGCTGCGGCGCATCGGGTTCGCCGGTGAGTTCGAGGTGACGTCGCTGGCGGGCACCGTGCGCGAGGCGTGTCTGTGGTCTCCCGGACTGGCCGACGCGGCGGTAAGCCGGCGCGCAACGATCCTGGACCGCGGCGAGGAGGTCACCGACGCCGAGCCCGACGACTGTGCCGTTGGTGCGGCCGGGCGTTGGATCGTGGACCCCGACGGGGCGGTGGTGAGGTCAGGCTTGGTGCGCCACTACGCGGCGCGCCACGGATTATGGCAGCTCGACCCGGCCATCGCATACCTGACCGGAGACGAACTGCCTCGCGGGGTAAGGGGATTCGAGGTGATCGAGCAACTCGACTTTCGCGAGCGCGTGGTACGCCAAGCGGTGTCCGCCCACGATGCGGGTGCGCTCGAGATCCTGGTTCGCGGCGTCAACGTCGACCCCGATGCGTTGCGAGCCCGGCTGCGTCCGCGCGGTTCGCAACGTCTTGCGCTGGTGATCACCAGGATCGGTACGGGTAGCGCAAGCCAAGCGGTGGCTTTCGTTTGCAGGCCGTCGCGCTGACGCCACAGGTATCGTTGTTGGAGCGGCGCCGTTGTCGCTCCTTCCCGGAGGGTTCAGATGCGCATCCCGACCTCGATCTCTGCGGCCACGGTCGTCGTCGCGGCGGCAACGCTCGGTTTGACGGGCGCCACCGGGGCATCGGCGGCGCCACCCACGTGTGCGGATCTCACGGGCGAGCTCGTCGGGCAGACATGTCAGATTCGAGCCACGGATCCCGCGTACACGCTGAGCATCGATTACCCGATCGACTATCCCGACGAGACTGCGGTCACCGACTACGTCAAGCAGACCCGCGACGGCTTCATCAACGTGGCCAAGATGCCTGGATTCCGCTTCATGCCCTACGAGCTGGACACGACCGTCACCGGATACGGCTCCGGAATCCCGCCGCGGGGCACCCGGTCGGTGGTGTTCAAGACCTACCAGAGCATTGGTGGCGCCCATCCTTCGACGTTCTACGAGTCGTTCAACTGGGATCGGGGCTCGAGCAAGCCGATCACGATCGACGACTTGTTTCGGGAAGGCACTCAGCCGTTTCCGGTGATCCTCCCGCTCGTGCAGGCCGAGGTGGACAAGCAGTTGGGCCAGCCGATCGCGATCCCCGCCGGAACCGGCTTGGACCCAACGAAATACGAGAACTTCGCCATCACGGATGACGCGATCGTCTTCTTCTTCAGCCAAGGCGACCTGCTGCCGGAGTCATCTGGCGCCTTGGAGGTGTCGGTTCCTCGGGCTCCCATCGCTTCCATGATCGCCTGAGCCGTCAGGCCGGCGCGAACCCGTACACCTGACCGTCGCTCGTCGCCGCGACCACGCGTCCGTCGTGGCCGACCGAGACTCCTACCGGGAAGCCGGTCGCTCCCGGCAGTGGGTATGAGTTGAGCGTGTGGCCGTCGGAGGGATCGAAGACGAGTACCGCCTGACCGTCCTCGCCGTCGCGGGCCACCGTGTAGGCCACCTCTGTCCCCGCGCGACTGGATGTGGACAAGGGCATCACGTCGTCGCGAGTCCACAGAACGTCGCCGTGGTCGCCGCCGTCCTTGACCGCGACGAGCTTGGCGTCCGGTCCGCCACCGGCGACGATGAAGCCGTCCGGCGACACCGACGGCGGGGTCTGTGGCTGGTATCCCAACGGCGCCGACCACTTCGACGTGCCGTCGGCGGTGTCCAGCGCCCACAGCCGCTGATCACGGCCGGTGACGTACACGGTGTGGCCGTCCGCCGACAGCGTCGGGCTGGCGAGCGGGCCACCGCCGACGTCGGTGCTGGTCCACTCCCGCGATATCAGCGGGGTCTGGCCCGGCCGGTAGCGAAGGCCAACGACCGTGGGGGTCTCGGTGTCGGGCTCCCAGAGAGTGACCACGACGATCCCCGTGGCTGGCGAGAAGGCAGGAGCCGCAGCCACCGGGCAGCGGGGTCGGCCCTGCGCACAATCGGACAACCCGCGCTGCGCATCGGTGGGGTCGACGCCCGCGACGAGATCCAGCGACGTGCCGACCACGTCGCCGCGGTGCGCGTCGAATACGAGCACCTGACCGAGGTGCGTCACCACCAACAGGCGGCCCGGGTCGAGTATCCGCGGGGTCATCGGCAGGCCGATCACCGGCTTGCGCCACCGGAACCACTGCGTGGACGGAAACGAGAGCATGGCGCCCGGCTGCCCGACATAGAGGTTGTCGAACCCGTCGAAGAGTGGGCTGGAAAGGCCACCGCCCTGCCACAGCCGACTGCACCAGCGCTGGCGGCCCCGGTTGTCGGCTTCCCACACCATCAGTGAGCACCCGCCGGGCGTCTGGCCGTTCGCGGCGAGGTAGCTGCCCGACCCCATTGCGACCTGGGCGGCGAGGGCGCCCTTGACCGACCGTGTCCAGTCCAATCGCAAGGCATTCGAGCCGGCCACGTCCGCAAAGCTGCTGTTGGCTGCGTCGCCGTATTGTGCGGGCCAGCCTGCGGCGGGATGGGCGTCCACCCAGGCGTCGGTGTTGGCGCACGAGCTCAGTACGAGCGTGGCGGCTGCGGCGGCCGCAATCCGGCGGACGGTCCTTCGTCGAGCAGGCATCGAGGTTCGAGACTAGCCCGAGCGCCGTTCGGAGGGCAGGAGCGCAGCGACCCGGGAATGTCGTTCGGAGGGCAGGAGCGCAGCGACCCGGGAATGTCGTTCGGAGGGCAGGAGCGCAGCGACCCGGGAATGTCGTTCGGGCTCGCGTAGGCTGTCCGGCCATGACGACGATGTGGGGCGCCCCGATACACGTTCGCTGGCGCGGATCACGGTTGCGCGACCCACGTCAGGCCAGGTTCCTCACGGTGGCGTCGCTGAAGTGGGTGATCGCGAACAAGGCCTATACGCCGTGGTACCTGGTCCGTTACTGGCGGTTGCTGAAGTTCAAGTTGGCCAACCCGCACATCATCACGCGTGGCATGGTGTTCCTGGGCAAGGGCGTGGAGATTCAGGCGACGCCGGAGCTCTCCACGATGGAGATCGGCCGGTGGGTCCACATCGGTGACAAGAACACCATCCGCTGCCACGAGGGTTCGCTGCGGTTCGGGGACAAGGTCGTCCTCGGCCGTGACAACGTCATCAACACCTACCTCGACATCGAGTTGGGTGACTCGGTGCTGATGGCCGACTGGTGCTACGTCTGCGACTTCGACCACAAGATGGACAGCATCGACCTGCCGATCAAGGACCAAGGCATCGTGAAGGGCCCGGTGCGCATCGGGCCCGACACCTGGGTCGCCACCAAGGTGTCGGTTCTGCGGGGCACGACGGTCGGACGGGGCTGTGTGCTCGGGTCCCACGCCGTCGTCAAGGGTGACATTCCCGACTACTCGATCGCCGTGGGGGCGCCGGCCAGGGTGGTGAAGAACCGCAAGGTGGCCTGGGAGAGCACGGAGGCCCAGCGGGCTGAGTTGGCGGCGGCGCTGGCCGACATCGAACGCAAGAAGGCCGTCCGCTAGGACCTTCCGCGCGCCCACTGGGAACCCGTCGAACTATCGATCGGGCAGTGCGTGCTCGACGATCATCCGCCGCCGATGAGGTTCGCGCTCGCGGCGTTTGGCGGCCAGGTACACCTGTGCCGTCTCGGCGGCGACCGTGGCCCAGTCGAAGTCGGACGTGAGCCGCTCGCGGGCGGCCACCGCGCGACGCTGTGCCGCGGCGGGGTCGTCCAACACGGTTCGAACCGCGGCCGCGAGCGCCGCCACGTCCCGTGGCGGGAAGGACATGCCGGTCTCGCCGTCGATGACGGCTTCGCCGAGTCCGCCCACGCTGGACGTCACCAGCGGCGCACCGGTCGCCGCGGCCTCCAGGGCGACGATGCCGAACGGTTCGTAGTGGCTCGGCAGCACCGCGGCGTCGGCGTCGTGGAGCAGTCCGACGAGTTGGTCGTGGCCTACGCGCCCGACGAAGTCGATTGCCTTGAGCACCTTGTGCTTTCGGGCCTGTTCGATCAACCAGTCCTGCTGGGTGCCGTCACCGGCGATGGTCAACGTGGTCCCCGGATGGGTGCGCCGGATGCGTGGCATGGCCGCGATGGCCTCGTGCACGCCCTTCTCGTACTCCAGTCTGCCGAGGTACAGCAGCTTGGCGGGACCGCTGCGGGGCTTGCGCTTCGCGAACGGCCACAACGTGGCGTCGATGCCGTTGCGGATGACCCGGGTCTCAGCCAGGCCCGGGCCGAAGAGCTCGGTGATCTCGTCGCTCATCGACGCCGAACACGTGATGAGCGAATCGGATTCGTGCACCAGCCACGACTCGAGCGCATGCACCTGGCGGCTGATCCGTCCCGCCACCCAGCCCGAGTGCCTACCCGCCTCCGTCGCGTGGACGGTGGAAATCAGTGGCACGTCGAAGTGTTCGGCCAGCGCGATTGCCGGATGAGCCACCAGCCAGTCGTGTGCGTGCACCACGTCGGGCCGCCATGGCTTGCCCGCGCGCCGGTCGTGGGACCTCAACGCCAGGCCGGTGCGGACCATCGCGTGCCCCATGGCGAGCGTCCAGGCCATCATGTCGGTGCCGAAGTCGAACTCGTGCGGGTCCTGGGCGGCGGCGACCACCCGCACGCCCTCGCTGACCTCGTCGGTCGACGGATGCGTGCTGGGATCGGTGCCCGTCGGACGCCGGCTGAGCACCACGACCTCGTGCCCGGCGTCAGCCAGGTCGGTCGCGAGGTGATGGACGTGGCGGCCCAGGCCGCCGACGACCACGGGCGGGTACTCCCATGACACCATCAGGACCTTCATCGGGGCAGCCGCCTTGCATCCAACGCCCCGAACAACCCGTCGGCGCGGTTCCAGCCCTCGGCCAGCCGCTGGGCGTGCTCGCGGCGGCCTGCAGCGAGCGCGTCGGCGATCTCCCGAGTGGCGTGTGCGTGCAGGTGTGCGCGGTAGCGGGCGTAGTCGGCGGCGGTGTCCTTGCTGACCATGAACGGCCAATCGCTCGACACCGTGAGCAGTGTCTCGCGCAGGATCTGGTCAGCCACGAGGTCGCGCGGGACGGGGGCGCCGACCGATGCGTTCTGCGTCAGCGCCTTGTCCACCGTCGACAGCGCGGCGTCGACCACTTCGCTGTTGAGTCGCACGATGTCGGCGACCTGCTCACCCGACCAGACCTGCCAGTCCTTGCCCGAACCCCAAGAGCTGGGCGGTAATTCGACTGCATCGCCGACGAAGCCGTCGGCGATGGCGTCCGATAGCGTGCCGACGCGCACGCCGGCCTCCGGGAGTGCCCGCAGCACGCGCTCCAACCAGACGGGGCCCTCGTGCCACCAGTGTCCGAACAGTTCGGTGTCGAACGCCGCGATGACGTGGGCCGGCCTGCCGATGCGTTCCGACTCGGCGAACAGCCGCCTGCGAACCACGTCGACGAAGTCGGCGACGTGCACGTCGATCGCGTGATCCGCGCGGTCGGCGTCGTAGGGCGCCTTGCCTTCTGACGGCACCGAGCGTCCGGTCACCCTCGCGGGCTTCAGTCCGGTGACGTGATCGTAGGTGTGGAAGTCCCGGTAGGCGGCGTGCCCCGGATAGCCCGACTTCGGGGACCAGACGCGGTAACTCACTTGCAGGTCCCGTCCGAACGCGATGACGTCGGAGTCGGCCACGGGTCGGCCGAGCGCGGTATCGCCGCGCAGGGAAGGACCGTCGACCATGAAATGCGTCACACCGGCGGCGGCGTAGCCGTCCTCCATGCCAGGCGCGTAGGCGCACTCGGGCGCCCAGATTCCGCCGGGCGTGTGGGCGAAGCGCTGATGCGCGTCGGCGAGGCCCTCGCGTAACGCGAACTCGCGCAGTCTCGGATTGAGCAGTGGCTGGAACGGATGCGACAGCGGCCCGCCGAGCAGTTCGATGGTGCCAGCGTCGATCAGCTGACGCAGCAGGGGGCTACCGCCGTGGCGCCACGACACCGCGAGCTCGTCGAGAGCGCGCCCGGCTTGCTCGTACTCGCGAATTCCGAAGGCGCGCATAGCCTCCGGCTCGGCGTACGGGCCTTCGTCCGCCGTGGCCGTGCGCCGCGTGGTCGCCTCGCGTGCGCGCAGCTGCCAATTGGCCACCCAGTGCTGCATTCCGGCCAGGCAGTACGGGTCGTCGAGTTGAGCGGTGACGACGGGAGTCATCCCGAGGGTGACGAGGTGTTGTCTGCCTTCGGCGGCCAGGGTGCGCAGGACGCGCATCAATGGCAGATAGGCGGCCGCCCACGACTGGTAGAGCCACTCCTCGCCGACCGGCCACCGGCCGTGGTGCGCCAGCCACGGCAGGTGGGTGTGCAGCACGAGGGTGAAGAGGCCGGGCGCTGAGTCCGGCGGGCTGGAGCGCAGCGGCCGGGGGATTGGCGCCGGCGAATTGTTCACGGGCGCACCGCGATGGCGACGAGGTCGAGACTTTCATCTATGCCGCGCGCTCCTGCGTCGATGAGCTCGAAGTCGTCGGTGGTGAGCGATGCGACGTCGGCCAGCAGGTCGTCCGGCCACGGGGCGTCGGCGACGGCGCGCGCGATCTGCGCGTCGATGATCGAGCCGTCGTAGCGCTCGTCGAGCTCGACCAGGCGTGCCCCGTGGAACACCCCCAGCATGGCCTCCACGTCGAAGCCTGCGTGGACGAGCAACTCGGTCAGCTCTGCTGCGTTGAGCTCACGGGTGTGGAACGGATTGAGCGGGGTGTCCCGGCCGGGGGAGAACGTCACGCGATTGGGGGTCGACATCAGCAACACCCCGCCCGGGCGCAGCACCCGGCGACATTCGCGGACGAACTGACCCTGATCCCAGAGGTGTTCGATCACCTGAAAGTTCACGACTACGTCCACCGACCCGTCGGCCAGCGGCAGTTCCGCGAGGTTGCCCTGGCGCATGTCGACCCGGGGATACCTGGCCCGCACGTGCGCGACCGCGGACTCGTCGTAGTCGAGCCCGATCACGCGCTTCGCGACGGCGGCGATCAGGTCGGCCCCGTAGCCCTCGCCGCAGCCGGCCTCCAGCACGTCCCGATCCACGCAGCGATGGGCCAACTGCTGGTACACGACTTCATGTCGACGGAACCAGTAGTTCTCCTCCGCCAGGCCGGGCACCGTGCGCTCGCCGGTCAGCGGGAGGTCGGTCCCCCCACCTGGTTCGGCGGACGGCTCGTGGACGGAAAATGCGCTCATTTCAAAGGGAGGCTAACCCAGGGACGTGGTTTGTCACCCGTTCGCGTGCGGTTCACCGACCCAAGGGGAGGCCGGAAGGCAAACGAAGACCAGCTATGGTGTTCCTGCGCCCCACTTGAAGTTACCGACGAGTAACATGGTGGTCAGTGCGTAAGACGTGATATGGCAGGCCGGCCGCCGGCCTCATCGAGGAGGACGAACCACACCCATGACGAACATCGTGGTCCTGATCAAGCAGGTCCCAGACTACGAGAACCGCCAGCTCTCGGAAGACTTCACGCTGGACCGGGCCGGTAGCGACCCGGTGCTGGACGAGATCAACGAGAAGGCGATCGAGGTCGCGCTGCAGCTGAAGGAGGCCGGCAAGGCAGAGACCGTCACGGTCCTGACGGCTGGACCCTCGAGCGCCGAGTCGGCGATCCGGCGTGCCCTGTCGATGGGTGCCGATGACGCCTACCACCTCGTGGACGACGGACTGCACGGTTCGGACGCCATCCAGACCGGATGGGCACTCGCCTCGGCCATCGGCCAACTCGAGAAGATGGACCTGCTCATCGCGGGCAATGAGTCCAGCGACGGTGTCGGCGGCGTCATTCCCGCGATGCTGTCCCACTTCCTGGGCCTCCCGCAGCTGACGCACATGCACACCCTCGACATCGACGGCGACAAGGTGAGCGGCGAGCGCGAGACCGACGACGGCGTCTTCGGAGTCGAGGCGACGCTGCCCGCGGTCGTGAGTGTCAACGAGAAGATCGTCGACCAGCCGAGGTTCCCGTCCTTCAAGGGCATCATGGCCGCGAAGAAGAAGAACGTCGAAACGCTCACGCTGGAGAAGATCGGCGTCGACGGCGAGGAAGTCGGTGGGCCCAACGCGTGGTCGATCGTCGAGTCCGCCACCCCGAAGCCGCCGAAGAGTGCGGGCGAGAAGGTGACCGACGAGGGCGAGGGCGGCAGCAAGATCGCCGAATACCTCGTCGCGCAGAAGCTCGTCTGAGCGCCGTCTGATCCGTAGCAGACCTACCCGACCACACACGCAGGAAGCGATTCAAAGGCAATGGCAGAAGTACTCGTGCTCGTCGAGCACGCAGAAGGCAAGTTGAAGAGCATCACCCCCGAGCTGATCACCGCGGCTCGCACGCTGGGCGAGCCGTCCGCCGTCGTGGTTGCCGCCCCCGGCGCCACCGCGGGACTCACCGACGCGCTCAAGGCGGCCGGCGCGGCGAAGATATACGCCGCGGAGTCCGACGTCGTCGAGCAGTACCTGGTCACCCCCAAGGTGGACGTGCTGGCCGGGCTCATCGAGACGGCTGCCCCGGTGGCGGTCCTGGTGGCCTCCACCTCGGAGGGCAAGGAAGTGGCGGGTCGGCTCGCGGCCGCCACCTATTCCGGACTGCTGTGGGACGTCGTCGGCGTCAAGGACGGCGGGGTGGGCGTGCACTCCGTCTTCGGCGGCGCGTACACGGTCGAGGCGAAGGCGCAGAGCGACGTCACGATCATCGCGTTGCGGCCGGGTGCCGTCGAGGCCGAACCCGCCGACGGAGCCGGGGAACTGGTGACCGTCGAGGTCAAGGAGCCGGAGGGGAAGCAGACCAAGATCACGTCCCGCCATCCCGCGCAGAAGAGTGCCCGTCCCGAGCTCACCGAGGCCAAGGTCGTCGTCTCGGGCGGTCGCGGTGTCGGCAGCAAGGAGAACTTCAGCGTCGTCGAGGATCTCGCCGACGCGCTGGACGCTGCGGTCGGCGCATCCCGTGCCGCCGTCGACTCCGGGTTCTACGAGGGCCAGTTCCAGGTGGGGCAGACCGGCAAGACGGTCTCGCCGCAGCTCTACATCGCGCTGGGGATCTCCGGAGCCATCCAGCACAAAGCCGGCATGCAGACGTCCAAGACGATCATCGCGGTCAACAAGGACGAAGAGGCGCCGATCTTCGACATCGCCGACTACGGCGTGGTCGGTGACCTGTTCAAGGTCGCGCCTCAGTTGACTGAGGCGATCAAGGCGCGCAAGGGCTAGTCCCTCCGCAAAACGACGTGCATTGGGCGCGTCCGGGTGTCTTCCACGCCCGGATGCGCCCATTCGTCACTCAGCGTGCACGGACACGTCATGCGGACGTAGTCGCCGCGCCCACCGGTTGGGCGACCGTGCTGGCTATGAGCACTTCGTCCGTACTCATAGCCGCTGATGAAACCGCCGCCGCGACCCTGAACACGACGGGGCCGCGTTATACCCTGCTGCTGTCCACCGACCCCGCGCTCATCGACGCCGCACAGCGTCTGCGTCACGCGGTGTTCACCTCCGAGCCCGGATTCGCCTATGGCGGCGACGCTCACTCGGGTGACTCCGACGCGGACCGCTTCGACGAGTTCTGCGATCACCTGTTGGTCCGCGAGGACAACTCCGGCGAGCTCGTCGGCTGTTACCGCATGCTGCCTCCGCCGGGAGCCATCGCCGCCGGAGGCCTATACACGGCAACGGAATTCGACGTCAGCGCCCTCGATGCGCTGAGGCCGTCGCTGGTCGAGATGGGCCGCGCCGTGGTCCGCCACGATCACCGCAACGGCGGGGTGGTGCTGCTCATGTGGGCGGGGATTCTCGCGTACCTCGACCGCTGCGGGTACGACTACGTGACCGGTTGCGTCTCCGTGCCCGTCCAAGGCAGCCCCGACGAGACGCCCGGCGCGCAGATCCGCGGAGTGCGCGACTTCGTACACAGGCGCCATGCCTCCGAGTACACCGTGTATCCGTACCGTCCGGTGGTCGTCGACGGCCGGGCACTCGACGACGTCGAACCTCCCGCCCGGCTGTCCGTGCCGCCGCTGATGCGGGGCTACCTGCGACTCGGTGCGAAGGTGTGCGGCGACCCGGCGCACGATCCGGACTTCGGGGTGGGGGATTTCCCGGCACTGCTCGACAAGCGCCAGGCCGACGTCCGTTACCTCACGCGGTTGCGGTCGGTGGGGCAGGCGAGCGACATGGCCCAGGAGATGTCCTGATGAGCAGCCACGAACTCAACGAGCACCCATGGTTGCCGCGAGCTTCCTGCGGCGCCCACTGCATTACGGTCGACGACTCCGCCTCGCGGCGTTCCGTGGTCGCCGTGCGCACCTCGGCGCGTGTCGCCTGTGCGATTATTCTGTTCACGGCGGTGCCGCTGCTTGCGGTTCCGCTGCCGGGTAGGTCGAGGGTGCAGCGGCTCTACTGCCGAATGATGCTGCGTTGCCTTGGTGTTCGAATCACCGTGTCCGGCGGGCCGATTCGGAACCTGCGCGGGGTACTGGTGGTCAGCGGTCACGTGTCCTGGGTCGACATCTTCGCGATCGGATCCGTGCTGCCGGGCTCGTTCGTTGCACGTGCGGACCTGATCGACTGGCCCGCGCTGGGCTTCCTGGCCCGCCTCATGAAGGTGATCCCGATCGAGCGCACGAATCTGCGGCGGTTGCCCGAGGTGGTGCGCACCGTCGCCGACCGGCTGCGCGCCGGACAGACGGTGGTGGCCTTCCCCGAGGGCACGACGTGGTGCGGCCTCGGTTACGGCGCGTTCCGGCCCGCCATGTTCCAGGCCGCCGTCGACGCAGCACGGCCCGTGCAGCCTCTTTGCCTGACTTATCACCATCGCGACGGCCAGCGGTCCACGGTCCCCGCATTCGTCGGTGACGACACGTTGATGCAGTCGATCCGCCGGGTCATCACCGCCAGGCTCACGGTGTGCCACGTCCAGGTGCAGTCCCTGCAGTTGCCGGGAGATGATCGCCGCGACCTGACCGCGCGGTGCGAGGCGGCCGTGCGCGGCGCGTCGGTCCCGACCGCTGGAGCGCACGCGCTGGTCGCCTGAGCCCGGACGGCGATCGGAGGGTCGGCGCCCGGCCCGTATCCTGGTAGGGCTATGCGCACCGTCTACCTCGATCACGCCGCCACCACCCCGATGCACCCCGCTGCCATCGAGGCGATGACCGATGTGCTGGCGACGGTCGGCAATGCGTCGTCGCTGCACACCTCGGGTCGGGCGGCACGCCGTCGGATGGAGGAAGCGCGCGAGACGCTCGCCGACCTGCTCGGGGCCCGACCGTCGGAGGTGATCTTCACCGCCGGCGGCACCGAGAGCGACAATCTCGCGGTCAAGGGCATCTACTGGGCGCGCCGCGACGCGGATCCGCGTCGCCGCCGCATCGTGACCTCGCCCGTCGAGCACCACGCAGTGCTGGATGCGGTGACGTGGCTGGTGGAGCACGAGGGCGCCGAGGTGACGTGGCTACCGGTCGACGCCACGGGCGTCGTCGCAGCGTCCGCGCTGCGCGATGCGCTGCAGGCCTACGACGACGTGGCACTGGTCTCTGTGATGTGGGTCAACAACGAGGTGGGCACCATCATGCCGATCGGCGACCTGGCCGCCGTTGCCGCCGAATTCGACGTCCCGATGCACAGCGACGCGATCCAGACCGTCGGGCAGATCCCCGTCGACTTCGCGGCCAGTGGGCTTTCGGCGATGAGCGTGGCCGCCCACAAATTCGGCGGCCCCACCGGCGTCGGTGCCCTGGTTCTGCGGCGCGACACGGCGTGCGTGCCGTTGCTGCACGGCGGCGGTCAGGAACGCGACGTGCGTTCGGGCACCCCCGACGTCGCAGGCGTGGTGGCCATGGCGGCTGCCGCGCGGGTCGCAGTGGAGGGGTTGAGCGCCAATCGGATGCGACTCACCGCGTTGCGCGAACGACTGGTCGACGGGGTGCTGTCCGCGATCGACGACGTCGATCTCAACGGCGCCGTCGGGGACGCGCGGCTGCCGGGAAACACCCACTTCACCTTCCGCGGCTGTGAAGGCGATGCGCTCCTGATGCTGTTGGATGCCAAGGGAATCGAGTGCTCCACGGGCTCGGCGTGCACGGCCGGGGTGGCGCAGCCCTCACATGTCCTGTTGGCGATGGGCGCCGACCCCGCAAGCGCGCGCGGATCGCTGCGATTCTCGTTGGGGCACAACAGCACCGAGGCCGACGTCGATGCGGCGCTGGAGGTGCTGCCCGCCGCCGTCGACCGGGCGCGGCAGGCCGCGTTGGCCAGCGCCGGTCCCAGGAAGTAATGGCGATGCGCGTCCTGGTTGCGATGAGCGGCGGGGTCGATTCGTCGGTCGCCGCGGCGCGGATGGTCGACGCCGGTCACGACGTCGTCGGCGTGCACCTCGCGCTGTCCTCGGCACCGGGCACGCTGCGCACCGGATCGCGTGGCTGTTGCTCCAAGGAGGACGCCGGGGATGCGCGCCGGGTGGCCGACATTCTCGACATTCCGTTCTACGTATGGGATTTCGCCGACCGCTTCAAGGACGACGTCATCGACGACTTCGTCGCGTCGTACGCGCGTGGGGAGACCCCCAACCCGTGCGTGCGCTGCAACGAGAAGATCAAGTTCTCGGCCCTGGCCGCGCGGGCGCTGGCGCTTGGCTTCGACGCCGTCGCCACCGGGCACTACGCGCGGCTGTCCGACGGACGGTTGCGCCGCGCGGTCGACGCGGACAAGGACCAGTCGTACGTGCTGGGTGTGCTGACCGCAGAACAGTTGCGGCACGCGGTCTTTCCGATCGGGGACACCCCCAAACCGCAGGTTCGTGACGAGGCCGCACGGCGTGGACTGGCCGTGGCCGACAAGCCCGACAGCCACGACATCTGCTTCATCCCGAGCGGTGACACCCGTGCCTTCCTCGGCGCCCGCATCGGGATGCGTCGCGGTGCGGTCGTCGACTCCAGTGGCGCCGTGTTGGCCGAACACGATGGCGTGCACGGCTTCACCATCGGTCAGCGCAAGGGGCTGGGCATCGCGGGTCCGGGTCCGGACGGTACTCCGCGCTACGTCACCGCCATCGACGCCGAGACCGCCACGGTGCGGGTCGGTGACGCCAGCGAGTTGGACGTGTGGACGTTGACGGGGGAGCGACCCATCTTCACCTCGAGCAGCGCGCCGCACGGGCCCGTCGAGTGCGAGGTGCAGGTGCGCGCGCATGGCGGGCTCGCGGCGGGCGTCGCCGAACTGCGCGGCGAGCACCTGGTGGTCGAGTTGTGCGCCGCACTGCGCGGCGTCGCACCCGGCCAGACGATGGTGCTCTACCGGCCCGACGCCGACGGTGACGAGGTCATCGGAAGCGCGACCATCCGCCCCGCGATCGGCTAACTCGGGATCTGCGCCAGCAGGTTGGTCATCACGATGTCGGGCACCGACGGGGGAAACCGGCAGAACGTCACCTCGACGAGCACCACTGACTTCACCCGATAGTCGCGACCGCACGCCCCGGCCCTGAGTTGGAGGGATTCGTCGGCGAACGTCGAATCGCCGACGAGAAGGGGTCCGTACTGCGTCGACTCACAGTCGGTGACCAGGCCGGCGAGGCCGTCGAACGCCCGTCGCGCCGTCGCCGGGTCCCGGTAGGCCGCCGCGCCCTGCGAGATCAGCGCGGCCTCGGGCGGGTCCTGGTAGGTCGTCTTGTGGAACTCCTCGACCTCCGGGCCGAACGTCTCCGTCTCGGCGAAGAACCATCGGCACTGCGCGGGGGCCGCGTCGAGCAGGCCCTCGATGTCCACGGGGAGCTTGCCGTCCATGCTCGGAATGACGGTGAGATCGTCGCCCGCGCCGGTGATCGCGCGCATCTGGGCCTGCTCGAGCAGCACGACGTCGACGTCGACGGGTGAACGGGAGTCGTCGTCGATGCCGGGCACCGCGGGCACGGCCGCACCAGTGACGGTGTTCGTGCACGCCGGGACGAGCGCCGCGACCAACCCCGCGACCAGGGCCAACCAGCCGCGGGCGGGTGACCGTCTGGCTGAGCCGGGCATGGTTGAGGGTAACGCGAGGTCATCGAATACTGTGGCCGCGTGAGCGGCTTCGCGTCAGCGACGGGTATCGGTTCGTTTCCCGGGTCGGCCGCGCGCCAGGCCGCCGAAGTGGTGGTCGGCGAACTGCACCAGCTGACTCACCTGGTCGAGTTGCCGGGTCGCGGAATCGGCGCCGACATGATCGGTCGGGCCGGCGCCTTCCTGGTGGACATCGGCATCGACACGGTGACGCGCGGATATCGCATTTCGCCCGGCCGCAGCTCGGTCGTGCGTCGCGCCGTCAGCCTGCTCGGCGAAGACCTAGACGCGCTGGAAGAGGCCTGGGAGGTGGCGGGCTTGCGGGGCAGCGGCCGCACCGTCAAGGTGCAGGCGCCCGGCCCCATCACGCTTGCCGCCCAGCTCGAACTCGCCAACGGACATAGGGCCATCACCGACTCCGGCGCGCTCCACGATCTCACGGGAAGCCTCGCCGAGGGGGTGGCCGAGCATCGGGCCACCGTTGCGCGGCGTCTGGAGGCCGACGTGGTGGTGCAGTTCGACGAGCCCACGTTGCCTGCCGCCCTGGCGGGACGGCTCACGGGGGTGACCGGCGTGACGCCGGTGCACCCGGTCGACGAGGCCGTCGCCGCCGGCTTGCTCGACGAGTGTGTCGCGACCGTCGGCACCGCCGTCGCCCTGCACAGCTGTGCGCCCGAACTGCCTTGGAAGATGTTGCAGCGCAGTACTATTAGTGCAGTTTCGGTGGACGTTTCGACGCTGACCGTGGCCGACCTCGATGGAGTCGGTGAGTTCATCGAGTCGGGCCGGGTGGTCATGTTGGGAGTGATCCCCGCCACCGCCCCGGATCGTCGCCCATCAGTCGAGGAGGTGGCCAAGGCCGCTGCGTCGATCACCGACCGCCTCGGGTTCAGCCGATCGGTGCTACGCGACCGGATCGGGGTCACGCCGGCCTGTGGGTTGGCGGGGGCTACGTCGCAGTGGGCCCGCATGGCCGTCGAGCTGGCGCAGAAGGTCGCCGACGGGTTTGCCGACGACCCGGAGGGCATCTAGCGCCAGCGGGTGTGTCTGTACCCCCGCGGATCGACTGACGCGACGAAACGTGCGAAGATCAGCAAACGAGTACACCTAATCGTGGATCATCATCGGGAGGTAGAGGGCGGTGACGGTGGCGCACGCGGACCTGCGCATCGCGCTGGGTGCTGGGCTGATCGCCGCCGCGTTGACGATCGGCGGTCCCGTCACTGCCGCCTTTGCGGATCCAGGCAATTCGGGCTGGGGTCATTCCAGGAACGAGAGCGGCGCCGAGAACGAGGGTGGTTGGAACCTCGGCCGTCACGATCGCGACGTCCGGTCACCGGCTGATGACAACCGCCAAGAGCGCGGCAAGAATGGACTCAGTAGCGACGACGGCGGCCGCGGGTGGAACGGCGGCAGCCGCGGCGGGAACGATCGCGGCGGCCGCGGGAACGATCGCGGCAGCCGCGGCGGGAACGATCGCAACCGCCAGTCCCCATCGCACGATTCGGGGGCGATTGGTGGTCACGACGTCGCCGCACCGACCACCTCGAAACCGGCCGCCTCCCGACCGACCGTATCCCCGGGGAAATCGCCGGTCACCGTCGCGCCGACAGTCCAGGCTCCGCCGTCCGCGCCACCGGCCGACGAGGCCGGCAGTGGGTCGTCGACGGGAGTTCAGGGCGACGCCGCCCCCAACACCGCGCCACCGGTCACAGTCGGCAACGGCCGATCGCCTGGCCTCAGTTGGGAACGGCCCGACGAGCCGAACATCGTCCTCGACTCGGTCCCGCCACCGGTGTCCTCAGCGCTCGCACCACCGCCACCGCCGCCGCCCGTTCCGGTGGCGGTACTCATACCCAGCCCGGCGCCGGCGAGTCCGGGGCTCATCGCTCGGATCTGGGAGCCCCTGCGACCGACCTTCGCGGGTGGCCCGCTGTTCGGGATCGTGGGCCTGGTGATCATGCCGCTGGCCGGCATGTGGCTGGGCTACCGCCAAGCCCGCGCGGCCAGGGCCGCGGCCGAACTCATCGTTCGCTGAGGCCGGCCACGTTGCGCTGCTAACTTCCGCGCAAATCCTGCGTGGGGTCGATGCCTGGCGGTGTAGCCATTCAGCGGCGGGATGCTTACTGACGCGGCAGCTTCAATACCCGTTTACCGTCGGCAATGTAGACGTCACCGTTGCTGACGGCGATGCTGTTTGGTGACTCGAGTCCGGTGACAAGAACATCGGTCGGAGTGGTGGAACCGTGGGTGAACTTCCGTACCGCGTAGCTAGCGGTGCCTTGGGCCTGGTCGACGTCCAGGACGTAGAGATCACCGTTTGCGTCGACAGCCATCGCCAGGATCTGGTTCGTGGAGTCCGCGAACTTCCTCGGCTTCGGCGCCCCCTTGTCGATCACCATGATTTCGTTGATCGCACGCCCGCCGAAGAAATAGATGGCGCCGTCGCGGCTCAACGCGAGGGCGTCGTTGAAGCGGTCTACGTCGATCGAGACCAATGCGGCGGTCGGCGCACCATTCGGAAGTATCTGAACGCTATCGTCGTAGAGGACCACGACGTCACCGGTTTCGCTAACCGCGACGTTGCGTGGACGAGGTGGGAAGTGAAGCGGCACAGGAGTTGTGGAACCGTGCGGGAACTTCACGACTTGAGAACTCGAATCCTCGAACCTGTTTTCGAAGGCATAGACGCTGCCATCGGGCCCGAGCGCCATACGTAACGGGGCGGCCACCTTGACGACGTCCTTTTGGACGTTGGCGCCGGTCTCGAGCAGTACGACGCGGCCCTCCTCGGTATGCATGATGACGTTGTTGGGATCGAGCTCATTGCCCATGCCGAAGTCGGCGACATAAACACCGTCACCGTTCACCGCGACAGCTGTCGCTGTGCCGTCGAGAGTGAAAGGCAGCTCCGTATAGGCGGGCTTCGCGGCCTTGGCAGAGGGGGTGGCGGAAGTCGCACCGCTCGCAGGTTCGTGTTGGGTTGTCTGCGTTGCCGGAGTTTGTGGCGCCGATGAGGCCCCAGAATCCGTGCCGCTCGCGCATGCCGCCACGCAAGCCATCGAAACGACGGCCACGGCGACTCGTGTCAACTTGCCCACGGCGGACACCTCCCAAACCTGATCGTGCAATCAATACGACGTTGATTACGACGTCACGACGTTAGTTCAGAATCAAGCGGTCCGTCTGCGTAGTCGGCTACTCGAATTGCTCAGGGAGACATTGTCGGGACCCGTTGACACGGTGCACGAGTAGTCGACTACTCATGGCAGGCCTCCGTCTCGGACGCATGCTAACGAAGGTCCGGTGTTATATCGCTGGATCATTCGGCTGGCACAAGAAAGAGGGAATCAGATGGAACGTACATTGGCCGTCAGCATCAAGACGCCACCAGTTGGGCCGCTGGAAGAAAGAAGCGGCAACGCGTCGAGCCCAAGCGATGAACAAATGCGTGAGGAGCAGGACGTCCGAGACAACGTTCTGAAGTCGCTCCTGCCGTTTCTGCAGTCGCTGCCCCACAGGGGGCTGCGTCGAAAAGGGAACGTGACCGGCTTTGAGTTGCTCGGCGGCGGCTCGTGGTCCTACCTGAACAACTACCTGCTCTTGCTCTACGTCGATATCGATGGCGAATCGGTAGTTGATGAACTTGCGACGGTGCTGCCCAAAGGATCAACGATATCGGTGGTCGGAGAATACCTCTCCCTGGAGAGTTCGCAGCAATTACAGGCCTGAATGCTCCGAGGCCACCGAAATTCAGGTAGTGAACTACGCAGGTCACCGATTTCCCGGAAGCGTACGTTCGAGCGGGGGCGGCCGCCGCTTTCGGACCCAGGAACGACGGCGCCCTAGAGCCGCTATACGCTCCCCGAGGAGGACGGCATGGCCAGCGAGGGGAACTACAAACTCTCCGGAACCGGAGTCCAGATCAGCGACTCCGCCGGCCCCACCGCTCGTGAAGTCGTTCTGGATGATTCATTTCGTGAGATGACAGGGATCCATCAAGTCTCGGGCCCAGCCATCACCGAGACTCATCTGGACGAATACTGCTTCGCAGTCGGCGGAACGATCGATCATGAGATCCGAATAACCCGTCAGGTATTAGACACCATGTTCCCATTCGGGTTGGTCCACAATGACTGACGCGGTGACTAGGTCGCACTCGGGACGCGCCGAAGCCGCCGACCAGTACTCAGGTCTGAAGGACCGGGACTACTTCCACATCATGCTAAATCTCGATTCGTTCGACGGATTCCTGCCAACTGCGCGATCCCTGGCGGAGAAATATCTGCAATCTGCGCGCGAACTCCAAAAGACCCCCGACCTGGAGGCGGAACTACGCCCCTTCCCTTACACCGCACCAGCGTTCGAGGCGCGGCTCGACCAGATCTACCAGGGGCTGGCCGACGACGTAGCCCACTACGAGGCGGCTCAAAGCTGGTTGGCGCGAACGAAAGACGACGTCGTCGACTGGATACTGCAGATGGCGCCCTTCAATCAGACCGACGGCGCATGGCTGCGCACGATCGCCGACGTCGGCCCGATGGACGACGTTCACGCGCTGTTGTTTTCGGTCTACACCGATGAACTCGGCGGCGGCAACCCAGATCTGAATCACGCCAACCTCTACACGAAGCTGTTGTGCGGCGCGGGTTTCGAGCTGTCGAACATCCGCTCACGCGCCTATGTCGACAACCCAGCGATCGTCGACAGCGCCTTTACCCTTCCGCTGTTTCAGCTCGTCGTGTCCCAGTTCCCGCAGGACTACCTGCCCGAATTGCTTGGTATGACGCAGTATCTGGAGTGGAGCTCGATTGAACTGAAGAACATGGTGCTACTGAACCGGCACTTCGATTTGGACACCGAGTTCTACGAGATGCACGTCGCCATCGACAACGCGTCGACGGGGCACGGGGCGAAGGCGCGGCGCGCCATCGAGCTCTACCTCGAACAGGTCCGCATCGAATCGGGCGATGATGCGGTTCAGGAACAGTGGGCGCGGATCTGGGACGGTTACGTGGCGTTCGCGACAACGGGCGATCTGGGAGACGAGGTCGCCCAGAAGCAGCAACGACGGTCTTCGCCTGCCGACGAGATCGCCGCGATGATCCGCGACCGCGCGCCAATCGCACGGCTCAATCACGGCGCGAAACGACTCGGCGACAAGCTGATCAACGACCTGTTCGCTGACCCGCCGGCTCTGATGGCGGCACTCGTCGAGAGCGGAATCGTCAGTCCCGGCGATCCAGAGCACAGTCCGTTCTTCGACCTGACCACGCCGACAGGGCCGATGTTCCGGATATTCACCGACGTGGAGTTGGACAGCTGGCGCGACTGGATCAGATCCCTCGGTGCCACCACTGCCCCGACACCGCCGACGCCTCCGACCATCGCGGAGCGGATGCAACAACTGATCGACGTTCTGCGGCCCCGGCAACGGGGCACCGTCGCACACCGCGGGACCAAGTTAGTGGGCGACGATCCCGAATCGCCTGGGCGGCAACGTCACGAGTCGGTGTCGTGGTGGTTCGACCGGCCGGCGCCGGTGTTCATGGCCGCACTCGCCCGCTCGGAATGGGTAGTCGTGGGTGACGCCGAGTCCAGTCGTCTGATCACGGAGATCGTGCGAGGCGACAACGCCATGGCGCACGCGTTGGAAGCGTCCGCGTTCGACGGTTCAACGGGCGCGCAGGTGATCGTCGACTGGATCAACGCACACTGCCCAGTTCCCGGCGCGCAGCCCATCGTGCGCCCGATCACCTTGCTGTCCCCTCCGGAACGCCTGGCCGCCCATCCCACGAAGCGCATTCACGGCGCGGGCAGTGTCCACTGACCACAGGAAGGTCGAACCGCGGACTTCGGGACTCTTCTGCTAAGTCCCGCGCAGATCCTTGCGCAGGATCTTGCCGGACGCCGACTTCGGGACGGCGTCGATGAAGGCGACCTGGCGGACCTTCTTGTACGGCGCGACGTGCTCGTTGACGAAGTCCATGACGTCGGCTTCGGTGAGTTCTGCTTCGGATTGCTTGACCACGAACGCCTTCGGCACCTCCTCGCCGGACTCGGCATCGGCGACCCCGACGACGGCCGCGTCGGCGATTTGGGGATGGCTGAGCAGGACGGCCTCGAGTTCCGCGGGCGGCACCTGGTAGCCCTTGTACTTGATGAGCTCCTTGAGCCGGTCGACGATGTAGACGCACCCGGCGGAGTCGACGCGGGCGAGGTCGCCGGTGTGTAGGAAGCCGTCGTCGTCGATGGTCTCGCGGGTCGCTTCGTCATTGTTCAGGTAACCGGCCATCACGTTGGGACCCTTGAACCACAGTTCACCGGTCTCGCTGAGCCCCGAGGTGGGCGGATCGATTTCGGCGCCGGTCTCTGCGTCGACGATCTTGCTGACTGCGTTGGGCACCGTCCACCCGCAGGAGCTCTTCGGCGCCGCCGAACCGAGGAGGTCACGGCCACCGTCGAACGGCGTGACGTGACTGACCGGGCTCAGTTCGCTCATGCCGTAGCCCTGGACGAGTTGGCAGCCCAGCCGCGTCGCGACTGCGTGCGCCATGTCATCGTCCAGCGGTGCGGCGCCCGACATGATGCCGACCAGGCTGGACAGGTCGTATTGCTCGACGAGCGGATGCTTGGCCAGGGCGACGGCGACCGGCGGGGCGATGAACGCGTACGTGCAGCGGTGATCGGCGATGTTGTCCAGAAACTTCGCGAGGTCGAAGCTGGCCATGATGATGAGCCGCGCCCGCGCGTGAAGGGCAGCGTTCAGCAGCACCGTCATGCCGTAGATGTGGAAGAACGGGAGCACAGCGACCACGCGGTCGTCGGCGACCATTCCTTGCACGGGTCGGATCTGCGCGACGTTGGCCGCGAGGTTGCGGTGGGTCAGCATGACGCCCTTGGGGTTACCCGTCGTGCCGGAGCTGTACGGCAGCGCGGCCAGGTGCGTGGCGGGGTCGAACGTGACGTCGGGCGCGTGGAACCCGGGCCGGAGTAGGTCGGCGCCATTGGGATGGCCGTCGACCGCTTCGCCGGGGCCGTCGAGCACGATGACCTTGGCGTCGGGCAGCCCGACCGTCGCGGCGGCCTCGAGGGCCTGCCGAAGCAGCGGTGTCACCGTGACGAGCATCGAGGCCCGCGAGTCGGTCAGCTGCTTGGCGACGTCCTTGGCGGTGAAGAGCGCATTGATCGTGGTGGCCGTCGCGCCGGCCCTCAGGATGCCGTGGAAGGCGATGGCGAACGCCGAACTGTTGGGCGCCAACAGTCCGACGACGTCACCGACGCCGATGCCGCGCTGTTCCATTGCCCCGGCGAACGCATCGATGGACGTGATCATCTCGCGGTAGGTCGTCTCGGTGCCGGTGCTGGCGTCGACTAGGGCGACGCGGTCGCCGTCGTCGTCAGCCAACTCTCCGAACAGGTACTCGTAGACGCTGGTCGTCGGGATCTGAACCTGGGGGAAGGGGCTCGCAAAACTCATGGCGTCTCCGATCGAACCATGCGCGAACGGTGTCGGGTCAGCCTTCGTCGAGGAGTTTGAGCAGTTTCTTCGGCGCCACCAGTCGGTATGACGCGTCGACCAGTTCGCAGACCTCGGACCAGTCGACCTTCTTCTTCGCCGTGAGGTCGAGCCCGAGCCAGCCCGACGGTCCCATGTAGGCGGGGAAGAAGAACCGGGTGTCTTGTTCGAGTGCCTTGCGGTCGCTCTCGTCGACCTTGACCAAGATGGAGTAGGGGTACTGGAGGTACTCACCCTTCGTATCGGTCTTGGCGCTGCCGCCATACATGACGAAGATCTTCGGCGCGCAGAACACCGGCCTGCCCCACGAAATCTTCTCGAACGCCTCGGGGAATCCCAGCGCGACCCTGCGAACCTCCGCGAGGCCCGGATCGTCGTCGTGGAACATGATCGGGTGCGGCATGAGCGCCACGCTATTCGGTTCCCACCCGTTCGTCGATTTCGTCGATTTCATCGAGGACACCGGGGGACGTTTGTGTCGTTTGTTGGGGCAGAGTCCCGCGATTCGACCCAACAAACGACACGCAACCGGCGAGGTGGTCTGTCGGCCGGCTCGGATAGCCTGCCAGGGTGAGTGCCACCCCACCCGATGTGCCGGCCGACCCCATCGACCCGGACCTGCGTCGCGAGTGGCAGCTGCTGGCCGACGAGGTGCGCGGCCACCAATTCCGCTACTACGTCAAGGACGCGCCGGTCATCTCCGACGGCGAGTTCGACAAGCTGCTCGGGAAGTTGACGACGCTGGAGGAGGCCAATCCCGAGCTGCGCACCCCGGACTCGCCGACGCAGCTGGTGGGGGGTGCCGGGTTCGCCACCGACTTCACCTCCGCCGATCATCTTGAACGCATGTTGTCGCTGGACAACGTGTTCACGGCCGACGAGCTCAACGCGTGGGCGGCGCGGCTCACCGGGGAGGTCGGCGACGACCCGTACTACCTGTGCGAGTTGAAGATCGACGGCGTCGCGCTGGCGCTGGTGTACCGCGACGGCAAGCTGGTCCGTGCCGCCACCCGCGGTGACGGCCGCACCGGCGAGGACGTGACGCTCAACGCCCGCACCATCTCCGACGTGCCGGAGACGCTCAGCGAGAGTTCCGAGTTTCCAGTCCCGAAGGTGCTCGAGGTGCGCGGCGAGGTTTTCTTCCGGGTGGTCGACTTCGAAGCCCTCAACGCCAGCCTCGTCGAGGAGGGCAAGCTCCCGTTCGCCAACCCGCGCAACAGCGCCGCGGGCTCACTGCGTCAGAAGAATCCGGCGGTCACCGCGCGGCGCAACCTGCACATGATCTGCCACGGGCTCGGCCGCTCCGAGGGGTTCAGCCCTGCCACGCTTCACGACGCATACCTCGCATTGAAGGCGTGGGGACTACCGGTGTCCGACCACACCACCCGCGTCAAGGGCATCGCGACCGTCGCCGAACGCATCGCCTACTGGGGTGAGCACCGCCACGACGTCGAACACGAAATCGACGGTCTGGTGGTCAAAGTCGACGACGTCGCCCTTCAACGCAGGCTCGGCGCCACCTCGCGCGCACCCCGCTGGGCCATCGCCTACAAGTATCCGCCCGAAGAGGCCACCACCAAGCTGCTCGACATCAAGGTCAACGTCGGCCGCACGGGTCGCGTCACCCCGTTCGCGTTCATGGAACCGGTCAAGGTTGCCGGATCCACCGTCAGCCAGGCGACGCTCCACAACGCCTCGGAGGTCAAGCGCAAGGGTGTGCTCATCGGTGACACCGTCGTCATCCGCAAGGCCGGCGACGTCATCCCCGAGGTGCTCGGCCCCGTCGTCGAGGTGCGAGACGGCTCCGAGCGCGAGTTCGAGATGCCCACCAAGTGTCCCGAGTGCGGCACCACCCTGGCACCGGCCAAGGAGGGCGACGCCGACATCCGCTGCCCCAACTCGCGCAGTTGCCCAGCGCAGTTGCGCGAGCGCGTCTTTCACGTCGCAGGCCGGGGAGCCTTCGACATCGAAGGGCTCGGCTACGAGGCGGCCACCGCGCTGCTGCTGTCCGGGGTCATCACCGACGAAGGTGACCTGTTCGCTCTCACCGAGGACGACCTGCTGCGCACCGACTTGTTCAGGGTCAAGGCCGGCGAGGTGTCGGCCAACGGCCAACGGCTGCTTGCCAATCTGGACCGGGCCAAGGCCCAGCCGTTGTGGCGGGTACTGGTCGCGTTGTCCATCAGGCACGTCGGGCCCACCGCGGCGCGGGCGTTGGCCCAGGAGTTCGGGAGTCTGGACGCCATCGAGGCCGCGTCCGAGGAGCAGCTGGCCTCCAGCGAGGGCGTCGGGCCCACCATCGCCGCCGCGGTCATCGAGTGGTTCACCGTGGACTGGCACCGCGCGATCGTCGACAAGTGGCGCTCGGCGGGCGTGCGTATGGCCGACGAACGCGACGTCAACGTGGAGCGCACGCTGGAGGGCCTGTCGATCGTCGTGACCGGGTCACTGGCCGGCTTCTCCCGCGACGAGGCGAAGGAGGCGATCCTGGCTCGCGGCGGCAAGGCCGCCGGCTCGGTGTCGAAGAAGACGGCCTACGTGGTGGCCGGGGATGCGCCGGGGTCCAAGTACGACAAGGCAATTGAGCTCGGTGTGCCGGTGCTTGACGAGGACGGGTTTCGAGCGCTGCTGGAGCGCGGGCCCGACGCGGGTTAGCGGTCAGCGCGGCTGGGCGGTAGCGGCCGAGATCTGGTCGGATACCGGCGTCAAGTCGTAGGCCTCGCGCCACTGCGTGATTCGTCCCTCGGCGTCGATCTCGAACACCGCCATTACCGTCGTGCGCTCAACGCAGAATCGTCGCGACGATGCCGGCGAGGTACCCCAGTCGGGCCACTTCGGACGGCCGGAACAGCGGTCCGCCCGGCCTGCCCAGCATCACCGCCGTGTGGGAATCGCCGAGCGGAGCGACGGCCAGTGTGGTGTCCATGTCGCGCCACACCTGGGGCACCCAGTCGGCGGTGCCGTCCAACGCTGCGGCCCGCTCGAGCGGCAGCCATGGGGCGGTCTCGGTTTGAGTCTCGGGTGCGCCGTGGCTGCCCGCGATGCGTTCCAGACCGGATTCGGTGAGCACCACGACCGTGCACCAGCTGACCCGCAACACCCGCGGCGCCTCCTCGGCGAGCACCGCGAGCTTCTCGTCTCGAGTGCGTGCTGCGGCGATGTGGTCGATCAACTCCAGTTCGCGGTGGGCCTCGAGGAGTCCGGTGTGGGGTCGGATGCTGTCGACGTAGACGCCGTTGAGGTTCTCGGCAGCGGTGATGAGCATGTCGGGCATGGCCCCGGGGGGAAGTTCGACAACGAGGTCGTCGACGGCGTATCCCGCCGCACGCTCGACGACGTCGAGGGACAGGATGTCGGCGCCCACCGACCCCAGCGCCACGGCAAGGGAGCCGAGGCTGCCTGGTCGGTCCTCCAGCTGGACCCGCAGCAGATAAGACGACACGCGCAACACTGTTTCACGGCGGATAGGAGCGGAGCGACTCGAGAAGGTCTTCGGAGGGCAGGAGCGGAGCGACCCGGGAAGTTCTTCGGAGGGCAGGAGCGGAGCGACCCGGGAAGGTCTTCGGAGGGCAGGAGCGGAGCGACCCGGGAAGGTCTTCGGAGGGCAGGAGCGGAGCGACCCGGGAAGGGGCAACGCCCGTCCTGCGCGGCACTCCGGCGATGAGCGCTTCGCGACGAGCAGACGGTAGGCGAAACCGCGGGCGGGGTCTTGACTAGGCTTCTTCGACGTGTCTCAGATCTCCCGGGATGACGTCGCCCACCTCGCGCGTCTGGCCCGGCTCACCTTGACCGACGGCGAACTGGACAGCTTCGCCGGCCAGCTAGACGCCATCCTCGCTCACGTCAGTGCGATCCAGGCCGTCGACGTAACAGGCGTAGAAGCGACCGACAACCCACTGGTTCGGCGGGCAGCAGCGCAGCGACCCGGGGATGCAGCCGGGATCGTGAACGTCACCCGGCCCGACGTCGTCGAGCCGTGCCTGACTCAGGACGAGGCACTGGCGGCGGCTCCCAAGGCCATCGACGGCCGCTTCGCCGTGCCGCGAATTCTGGGGGAGGCGGAGTGAGCGCGCTCGTGCGGTTCAATGCCGCCGAACTCGGCGCCAAGATCGCGGCCAAGGAGGTGTCCTCCACCGAGGTCACCCAGGCGTGCCTGGACCAGATCGCCGAGACGGACCCGCGATACCACGCATTCCTGCACGTCGCCGGCGATGAGGCGTTGGCCGCGGCCGGCCGGGTCGACGCGGCCGTGGCGGCCGGTGAACCGCTGCCGTCCCCGCTGGCTGGGGTTCCGCTGGCCCTGAAGGACGTCTTCACCACCACCGACATGCCCACGACGTGCGGGTCCAAGATCCTCGAGGGCTGGCGCTCGCCTTACGACGCCACCGTCACCGCGAAGCTTCGTGCGGCCTGGATCCCGATCCTGGGCAAGACGAACATGGACGAGTTCGCGATGGGCAGCTCGACGGAGAACTCGGCATACGGGCCAACCCGCAACCCGTGGAACGTCGACCGGGTGCCCGGCGGTTCGGGCGGCGGCAGTGCCGCGGCGTTGGCCGCCTTCCAGGCCCCCTTGGCGATCGGCTCGGACACCGGCGGTTCGATCCGTCAACCCGCCGCCCTGACCGCGACGGTCGGAGTGAAGCCCACCTACGGCACGGTGTCTCGCTACGGCCTGATCGCCTGCGCGTCGTCGCTGGACCAGGGCGGCCCGTGTGCGCGCACCGTGCTCGACACGGCGTTGCTGCACCAAGTCATCGCCGGTCACGATCCGCGCGACTCGACGTCGGTGGACGCCAACGTGCCCGACGTCGTCGGGGCGGCCACGGCGGGCGCAGCGGGCGACCTGAAGGGCGTCCGCGTCGGTGTGGTGAAGCAGCTGCACACCGGCGAGGGGTACCAACCGGGCGTGCTGGCCTCGTTCAACGCCGCCGTCGAACAGCTCACCGCGCTGGGCGCCGACGTCACCGAGGTCGACTGCCCACACTTCGACCACTCGTTGGCGGCCTACTACCTGATCCTCCCGTCGGAGGTGTCGTCGAACCTGGCTCGGTTCGACGCGATGCGGTACGGCTTGCGCGTCGGCGACGACGGGACGCACAGCGCCGAGGAGGTGATGGCGCTGACCCGGGCGGCCGGCTTCGGTCCAGAGGTCAAGCGCCGCATCATGATCGGCACTTACGCGCTCTCGGCGGGCTACTACGACGCGTACTACAACCAGGCCCAGAAGGTCCGCACGCTGATCGCCCGAGACCTCGAGCGTGCGTATCAAACCGTCGACGTGTTGGTGTCGCCCGCGACGCCGACCACCGCGTTCCGGCTCGGCGAGAAGGTCGACGACCCGTTGGCGATGTACCTGTTCGACCTGTGCACGTTGCCGCTGAACCTCGCGGGCCACTGCGGAATGTCGGTGCCATCGGGCTTGTCGCCCGACGATGGTTTGCCGGTCGGGTTGCAGATCATGGCGCCGGCGCTGGCCGACGACCGGCTGTACCGCGTCGGCGCAGCGTACGAGGCGGCTCGCGGGGCATTGCCGTCGGCGCTGTAATCGGCGGCGAATGCACGGTTGTTGCACGCGAAACGCTAGTGAGGCCGAAAACAACCGTGCGCTCGGCGAGTCACGCGATGACTGAGCGGGCAAGATAAGGGCCATGCGGATCGGAATACTCACCGGTGGCGGAGACTGTCCTGGCCTGAACGCCGTGATCAGGGCAATAGTGCGGACCAGCGATGTTCGATACGGGTCGTCGGTCGTCGGGTTCCTCGACGGCTGGCGAGGTCTGCTCGAGGACCGCCGCATCCAGCTCGCCAACGACGATCGCAACGACCGACTGCTCGCCAAGGGCGGCACCATGTTGGGCACGGCGCGGGTGAACCCCGACAAGCTGCGCGCCGGGCTCGACCAGATCAAACAGACGTTGGAGGACAACGGCATCGACGTGCTGATCCCCATCGGCGGCGAGGGCACGTTGACCGCGGCGCACTGGCTGTCGGAGGAGAACGTCCCGGTGGTCGGCGTCCCGAAGACCATCGACAACGACATCGACTGCACCGATGTCACGTTCGGCCATGACACGGCACTGCAGGTCGCCACCGAGGCCATCGACCGGCTCCACAGCACCGCGGAGTCGCACCAGCGCGTGATGCTCGTGGAGGTGATGGGCCGCCACGCCGGTTGGATCGCACTGAACGCCGGGCTGGCGTCGGGTGCTCACATGACCCTGATCCCCGAGCAGCCGTTCGACGTCGAAGAGGTCTGCCGGCTGGTCAGGAAGCGGTTTCAGCACGGGTCGTCGCACTTCATCTGCGTGGTGGCCGAGGGTGCCAAGCCGGCCGAGGGCACGATGCAGCTTCGTGAGGGCGGGCTTGACGAGTTCGGGCACGAGAGGTTCACCGGCGTCTCCGCGCAGCTGGCCATCGAGGTGGAGAAGCGGATCAAGAAGGAGGTCAGGGTTACTGTGCTTGGTCACGTCCAGCGTGGTGGCACGCCGACCGCCTATGACCGCGTGCTGGCCACCCGCTTCGGTGTGAACGCCGCCGACGCTGCGCACGCCGGTGAGTACGGCACGATGGTGTCGCTGCGCGGGCAGGACATCGGGCGGGTCGCACTGGCCGACGCGGTGCGCCAGCTCAAGCTGGTGCCGCAGAGCCGCTACGACGACGCCGCCGAGTTCTTCGGCTGACTCACCCGGCCGATTCTGCGGGGAGATCGCGATTTCGGCTGCGAGCGCGATCTGACCGCAGTCTCGAGGGTCACCCACCGCACTCACTAGGATCGAGTCCATGACTGTTGCCGCCGCCGAGCTCGTGGACTACGACGAGGTCATCGCGCGCTACGAGCCCGTGATGGGCATGGAAGTGCACGTCGAGCTGTCCACGGCGACCAAGATGTTCTGCGGGTGCGCCAACGAGTTCGGCGCCGAACCCAACACCCAGGTGTGCCCGGTCTGCCTAGGCCTGCCCGGGTCGCTGCCGGTGCTCAACCAGGCCGCCGTCGAGTCGGCCATCCGGATCGGGTTGGCGCTGAACTGCGAGATCGCCCCGTGGGGTCGATTCGCCAGGAAGAACTACTTCTATCCGGATCAGCCCAAGAACTATCAGATCAGCCAGTACGACGAACCGATCGCGATCAACGGCTTCCTCGACGTCCCGCTCGACGACGGATCGACGTGGCGGATCGAGATCGAGCGTGCCCACATGGAGGAGGACACCGGAAAGCTGACTCACCTGGGTAGCGACACCGGCCGCATCGAGGGCGCGACGACGTCGCTGCTCGACTACAACCGCGCAGGCGTACCGCTCATCGAGATCGTCACCAAGCCGATCGAGGGCACCGGCGAGCGGGCGCCGGAGATCGCCCGCGCCTACGTCACCGCGCTGCGAGATCTGTTGCGCGCATTGGAAGTTTCCGATGTCCGCATGGACCAGGGCTCCATGCGTTGCGATTCGAACGTGTCGCTGAAACCGAAGGGCGCCACCGAATTCGGCACCCGCACCGAGACGAAGAACGTGAACTCGCTCAAGAGCGTCGAGGTGGCAGTGCGCTACGAGATGCGCCGCCAGGCCGCTCTTCTCGACGCCGGTGGGCGAATCATCCAGGAGACCCGCCACTTTCACGAGGACGGCTACACGACGGCGGGCCGGAGCAAGGAGACCGCCCAGGACTACCGGTACTTCCCGGAGCCCGATCTGGAACCGGTGGCGCCCAGCACCGAACTCGTCGAGCGACTGCGCCAGACGATTCCCGAGCTGCCGTGGTTGACGCGCAAGCGAATTCAGGACGAGTGGGGGATCTCCGACGAGGTCATGCGCGACCTCGTCAACAACGGTGCCATCGACCTGGTGGCCGCGACGGTCGAGCACGGCGCCTCGAGTGAGTCGGCGCGCGCATGGTGGGGCAACTTCCTGGTGCAGAAGGCCAACGAGGTCGGCGTCGAACTCGACGCGTTGGCGATCACCCCGGCCCAGGTCGCTGCCGTGGTCAAGTTGGTCGACGAAGGGAAGCTGTCGAACAAGCTGGCTCGGCAGGTCGTCGAGGGCGTGCTGGCCGGTGAGGGCGAACCCGAGCAGGTCATGGCCGAACGGGGCCTCGCGGTGGTCCGCGATGATTCGGTGATCAAGGCGGCCATCGATGAAGCACTTGCGGCCAACCCGGACGTCGCCGAGAAGGTGCGTGGCGGAAAGGTGCAAGCGGCGGGAGCGATCGTCGGCGCGGTCATGAAGGCCACAAAGGGCCAGGCGGACGCCGCGTTGGTGCGCGAAATGGTGCTGGCTGCCTGCAGCTAGGTCCGGCCGATGACCCATCAGGACCTCGTGTTCCGACTGCTGCGGCAGCCGCTGAAGCTGTTGTCGCTGCGGTCGATCGTCATCGTCGGCCAAGTCGGCGTGATCATCCTGGTCCTGACACTTGGGGTATGGGTGTGGGTCGGCGTCACCAACGACCAGTACAACCAGTTGGACAGGCGGCTGGACTCGCTGAGCAGCCTCGGGGACGTCAACACGTTGCTCCGCAGCGCGCAGCAGAGCAACGGCGTCGGACCGCAGCCCACCGAAGGCGGACTGGTACGCACCGCGCGCATCGGCGACACCACCGTCTCGATTCCCGCTGACATCGTGTTGCCGCAGCTAGACAACGGCTACGCCAGCACTTCGATCAACGGCGTGGACTACCGAGTGCGGACCGTCACGGCGGGCAGCGCGTCGATCGCGCTCGGTGCGCCGCTGGCCGATACGCAGGCTCGCATCGACGCACTGCACTGGAGAGTGTTCTGGATCTGCGCCGGGGTGATCGCGGGCACGCTGCTGGTCGGCTGGGTCATCGCGCTGATCATGGTGCACCCCTTCCGGCTGCTGGCACAGCAGGCGCGAGCCATCAACGCGCAGTCGAACCCGGACGAGGTCCAGGTGCGCGGGGTGTGGGAAGCGGTCGAGATCTCCGAAGCCGTCGAGGGGATGCTGGCCCGCATCGGCGACGAGCAGCAGCGCACCCGGGCCGCACTGGAATCTGCGCGCGACTTCGCCGCCGTCGCGTCCCACGAGCTGCGGACCCCGTTGACGGCGATGCGCACCAACCTCGAGGTGCTCATGACGCTGAACCTCGGCGACGAGCAGCGCAAGGAGGTGATCGGTGACGTGATGCGCACGCAGCGCCGGATCGAGGCGACGCTGACGGCCCTCGAACGACTCGCGCAAGGGGAGTTGACCACCGCCGACGACTTCGTTTCGGTCGACGTCGCCGAACTCCTGGACCGCGCGGCGCACGATGCGATGCACAACTACCCGGGTCTCGTCGTGTCACTTGCCTCGTCCACATCGGTGTTGATGCTCGGAATGCCGGCCGGGCTCCGTCTGGTCGTCGACAACGCCATCGCCAATGCCGTCAAACATGGTGCCGCAACGCAGGTTCGGCTCAGCGTGGTGAGTTCGGCGGCCGGCGTCGAGATCGCGATCGACGACAACGGGTCGGGAGTGCCCGAGGAGGAACGTGCCAAGGTGTTCGGACGGTTCCACCGCGGTACCACGGCTTCACGTTCAGGCTCCGGTTTGGGCCTCGCCCTGGTAGCGCAACAGGCTGAAATCCACGGTGGCACTGCCGCGCTGGAGGTCAGTCCAATGGGTGGGACGCGGTTGATGTTGCGGCTGCCCGGACCTCAACAGCTCCCTTGAAACCGCTGACCAGAACGATTGCACCGCAGGCTCGTTCGCTGACCGGGGGTATGGCGAGCGGGGTGCGCGGACTACGTGTTGTCGGTGCTAGTGCGCGGGAAGCCACCCTTCGGGAAGAGCGGGAATACCACGTCGTCGAGCTTGTCGGCGTCACCCAGGGTCTTGTTCACCGTTGCGCCCCAGACATTGCCGTCGGGGGACAGCTGCAGCGCCCATACGTGCCCGTGCTCGTCCTGGCGGAGCACCTCGGGCTCGCCCGTGACGGCGCCCGTGTCGGGCGCCAGTCGCACGGCGACTGTCTGCTTCGTGTCGACCAGGTTGACCAGCACCGTGCCCTCGGAAACGGCGCATCCCGCGATGCCAGGCTTGTCTGGCCACGTCCATACCGTCGACACGCGGGAGTCCTTGGAGATGCGCTGCAGCCGGTCGGCCGTCGGCGTGCGATCGGTGACGTAGAGCGAGCCGTCGGCGTCGTCGGTGCATAGACCGCCTGCGGAACCGATGCCGGACAGCGCGGTGGTCTGCGGAGCCTGGTCGATCGTGGTGGGCTGCTCGATGCGAAGCAGCTTGCCCGCCATCGAGTTCGGGTCCAGCCCCTGCGCGGGGTCGCCCGCGTCACCGGTCAGCACCATCAGGGTGGTCGGGCTGGTGAAGATCAGCGCGCCCATGTTGCCCGTGGATCCCTTGGGGATTCCAGTGAGGATCGGCTTGGGCACGTCGCCGTCAGCGATGCGGATCACGCGGTTGTCGGTGGGTGTGCTGACGTAGGCGAACATCAACCGGTCTTGTGGGTACGTCGGCGACAGCACGATGTCCATCAGGCCGCCGTCTCCCGATGGGTCGACCGGGATGACCATCTTTACCTTGGGCTCGGCGCTCACCGACACCTCCTTGACGGCGCCCGTGACGCGCTCGGCCACCAACGCCGTCTTGCTGTCGGAGCCCATGATCAGCCCGCTGGTGCTGTCCAGACAGCCCTGCATGACATTGGGTGCTGGGCAGACCTTGGGGAACGGCTTAGGCGGCAGCGGCGGCGGTGGTGGTGGCGTGGAACTCCGCCCCATCTCGAACTGCTTCTGCTCCGTGAACGGCTCCGACTGGGCTTCGTTGAAGCGCGCGCAACCCGACCCGGCCAGCACCGCGGCGCACGCGATCACCAGCACACCCCGCATAGGCCGCCGCAGTCTCATGCAGGCCAGGTTACGGATCATTCGGCAGTGCGCGCCACGCCGGTGCGCCGGGCCACGAATGGAGGCCGTGCGAATATGCGGCGAAAGCACCGCGCCAATCCACGATTCGTAGGTAAGTAGCACTTACGCTGATCTGGTGACCAGTACATCGCACGACCCGCGCGCGTGGAAGCGGCCCGAAGACCCCGAGGGTCCGGACATGCGACCCGCGTCGGCACACCTGGTCGACCCCGAGGACGACCTCCCCTCGTCGACCTATGGGGGTGACTTCGAAACCACGGCCATCCCGCGCTACGACTCCGAACCGTCGGGCGACGACCAGCCCAGCTACGGACTATTGGGTGAACCCGAGCCACTGCCCTACGTCCAACCCAGCGGACATCACGCCACAGCGCAGGCGGAACCCGCTGAGATCGAGGCGGACGCAGCCGACGACCGCTACCGGGTGACAGACAAGCGAGGCACCCAGGACCTTGGCCTGATGTTGCTGCGGGTGGGCCTCGGCGCGCTGCTCATCGCCCATGGCCTTCAGAAGGCATTCGGCTTGTGGGGCGGGTCCGGCTTCAGCGGCTTCGAGCAAGCACTGGCCGACCTGGGCTATCAGCACGCGAGCGTGCTGACCTATGTCGGTGTCGGCGTGCAGATCGGCGCGGGCACACTGCTGGTTCTCGGCCTGTTCACCCCGCTGGCCGCGGCGGCCGCCGTCGCCTATCTGCTCAACGGGCTGCTCGCGGCCGTGGCGGCGCAACCGGACGCGGGGTACTTTCCGTTCTTCCTGCCCGACGGGTACGAGTACCAGCTCACGCTCATCGTTGTCGCTGCCGCGTTGGTGCTCACCGGTCCGGGACGGTACGGGCTCGACGCCGGTCGCGGGTGGGCCCGTCGGCCCTTCATCGGGTCCGCCGCCGCGCTAATTCTGGGAATCGGCGCAGGCGTCGCCGTATGGATGTTCCTCAACGGCGCCAACCCGTTGACGTAGTCGGCGCCTACTCGTAGGGATTCGGCACGCGGCCTTCGGTCGCCGCCGTCAGGGTTGGCAGCGTCGCGAACGTCACGCCGGGCAACCGCAACTCCGAGCCGTCCTTGCGGCGCGCCAAGGCCCACGAACGTCGGTCGAAACGCAGGCCGTCCACGTCGTTCCAGGGCACCGTGTTGCTGCCCAGCAGAGTTCGGGCGGTGAACTCGTCCCGATCAACGACGGTGCGGTAGCGGATGATGGCCGCCGATGCGGCCACCGGAATGATCAGCAGCGGCGCGAACCACGTCGGCTGGGCGAGCACCAGCGAGAGCAAGGCGAGTGTGAGGAATCCGACCGCGAGATGGGCCATCGGCGAGATCTTGATGATGACCGGGGTGGCGGGCTTGGCGCGTGAGCTCACCCGGTCATCTTCGCATCGGGTGGGTGGGCGGTTTCATCTCGTTGACCCCGCCTCCGCCCCGTGCGGACCGGAATTTGACCTTTGACCAGTGCGAGGGCTACCGTCGACTGCTATGCAGACCACGGGATTGCTCGTAGTAATTGGTTGGCGCGTTGGTGCGTAGCCAGGCCTGAGCCTATCGAGCATCGACGCGCAACCCTCGTACAGCGGACGCTGACGGGGGTTTTTTGTTGCCCAAGAGCCCACGAAACGATTTGAAAAGGACCGAGGGAGAACGTGAGCGCACCTACCACGCGACCGGTGGAGCCGGCGCACCGTGCGAACGGAACGCCCCCCAGCGACGACGCTGGGAAAACGCCCACTCCGCAGCCGAGAAGGGTTGCGCCACAACAGCTCACCGGCGCGCAGGCGGTGATCCGTTCGTTGGAGGAGCTCGACGTCGACGTGATCTTCGGAATCCCGGGCGGGGCCGTATTGCCGGTCTACGACCCGCTTTTCGACTCGCAGAAGCTGCGCCACGTGCTCGTCCGCCACGAGCAGGGTGCGGGGCACGCCGCCAGCGGCTACGCGCACGCCACCGGCAAGGTCGGGGTCTGCATGGCCACGTCAGGTCCCGGTGCCACCAACTTGGTGACTCCGCTCGCCGATGCGCAGATGGACTCAATCCCGGTGGTCGCGATCACCGGGCAGGTGGGCCGTGGCCTCATCGGCACCGACGCCTTCCAGGAAGCCGACATCTCCGGCATCACCATGCCGATCACCAAGCACAACTTCCTGGTTCGCGACGGCGACGACATCGCCCGCGTGATCGCCGAGGCCTTCCACATCGCGAAGTCCGGCCGGCCGGGCGCGGTGCTCGTCGACATCCCCAAGGATGTGTTGCAGGGCCAGTGCACGTTCAGCTGGCCGCCGCAGATCGACCTGCCCGGCTACAAGCCCAACACCAAGCCGCACAGCAAGCAGGTGCGGGAGGCCGCCAAGCTGATCGCCGCCGCCCGCAAGCCGGTGCTCTACGTCGGCGGCGGCGTCATCCGCGGCGAGGCCAGCGAGGAGCTGCTGAACCTCGCCGAGCTGACGGGGATTCCGGTCGTCACCACGCTCATGGCTCGCGGCGCGTTCCCGGACAGTCACCCGCAGCACCTCGGCATGCCCGGCATGCACGGCACCGTGGCCGCGGTGGGATCGCTGCAGAAGAGCGATCTGCTGATCGCGCTCGGGACCCGATTCGACGACCGGGTGACCGGCAGGCTCGATTCGTTCGCGCCCGAGGCCAAGATCATTCACGCCGACATCGACCCGGCCGAGATCGGCAAGAATCGGCACGCCGACGTGCCGATCGTGGGTGACGTCAAGGCGGTCATCACCGATCTGATCGAGGCGCTGCGGCGCGAAGGCATCTCGGCAGCCACCCTGAACATCGACAATTGGTGGGAGTACCTGCGCAGCGTGCAGTCGACCTACCCGCTGAGCTACGACCCGCAGAGTGACGGCAGCCTGAGCCCGGAGTACGTCATCGAGACGCTGGGCCGCATCGCGGGACCGGACGCGGTTTACGCCGCAGGCGTGGGCCAGCACCAGATGTGGGCCGCGCAGTTCATCAAGTACGAAAACCCGCGCACCTGGCTGAATTCCGGGGGCCTGGGCACCATGGGCTTCGCCGTCCCGGCGGCGATGGGTGCGAAGTTCGGCCGCCCCGATGCCGAGGTCTGGGCGATCGACGGCGACGGCTGCTTCCAGATGACCAATCAGGAACTGGCCACCTGTGCCGTCGAGGGCGCGCCGATCAAGGTGGCCGTCATCAACAACGGCAACCTGGGCATGGTGCGCCAGTGGCAGGCGCTGTTCTACGAAGAGCGTTACAGCCAAACGAGTTTGGGAACCCACAGTCGCCGCATCCCCGACTTCGTGAAGCTGGCCGACGCGCTCGGCTGTGTCGGATTGCGTTGTGAACGTGCCGAAGACGTCGAGGACGTCATCAACCAGGCGCGCGCCATCAACGACCGTCCGGTGGTCATCGACTTCGTCGTCGGGGCGGACGCCCAGGTCTGGCCGATGGTCGCCGCGGGCACCGGCAACGACGAGATCATGGCGGCCCGCAACATCCGTCCGCTGTTCGACAACGAGGATCAGGTGTGATGGCGACGACGACTCATACGCTGTCCGTCCTCGTCGAGGACAAGCCGGGCGTGCTCGCCCGCGTCGCGTCGCTGTTCTCACGCCGCGGCTTCAACATCGAGTCGCTCGCCGTCGGCGCCACCGAGCAGAAGCACCTGTCTCGCATGACCATCGTGGTTGCGGTAGAGGACATTGCGCTCGAGCAGATCACCAAGCAGCTCAACAAGCTCATCAACGTGATCAAGATCGTCGAGCAGGACGAGGACAATTCGGTGTCGCGCGAGCTGGCACTCATCAAGGTGCGTGCGGACGCGACCACCCGAGGGCAGATCATCGAAGCGGTGAACCTGTTCCGCGCCAAGGTCGTCGACGTGTCGGCGGAGTCGTTGGTCGTGGAGGCCACCGGCACACCCGGCAAGTTGACGGCGCTGCTGAACCTCCTGGAGCCGTACGGCATCAGGGAGATCGCTCAGTCGGGCATGGTGACGCTGGCCCGCGGTCCACGCGGCATCGTCACCGCGAAGTAACACGGCAAGACCACGGGATAAGTAGAAAAGGAAGAAGATTCAAGTGGCAGTTGAGATGTTCTACGACGACGACGCCGACCTGTCGATCATTCAGGGACGCAAGGTCGGCGTCATCGGCTACGGCAGCCAGGGCCATGCGCACTCGCTGAGCCTGCGCGACTCCGGCGTCGACGTGAAGGTCGGCCTCAAGGAGGGTTCCAAGTCCCGCGAGAAGGTCACCGAGCAGGGCCTGGCGGTGGACACCCCGGCCGAGGTCGCCAAGTGGGCCGACGTCATCATGCTGCTCGCACCGGACACGGCGCAGGCGGAGATCTTCAAGAACGACATCGAACCGAACCTGGTGGCAGGCAACGCGCTGTTCTTCGGACACGGTCTGAACATCCACTTCGACCTGATCGAGCCTGCCGACGACATCACCGTCGGGATGGTGGCGCCCAAGGGCCCCGGCCACCTGGTGCGTCGCCAGTTCGTCGACGGCAAGGGCGTGCCATGCCTGATCGCCATCGACCAGGACCCGACCGGTGAGGGTGAGGCGCTTGCGCTGTCCTACGCCAAGGGCATCGGTGGCACCCGGGCGGGCGTCATCAAGACCACCTTCAAGGAGGAGACCGAGACGGACCTGTTCGGCGAGCAGGCCGTGTTGTGCGGCGGCACCGAGGAACTGGTCAAGACCGGCTTCGAGGTGATGGTCGAGGCGGGGTACGCGCCCGAGATGGCCTACTTCGAGGTGCTGCACGAGCTCAAGCTGATCGTCGACCTGATGTACGAGGGTGGAATCGCCCGGATGAACTACTCGGTGTCCGACACCGCGGAGTTCGGTGGCTACCTGTCCGGCCCGCGCGTGATCGACGCCGACACCAAGGAGCGGATGCGCGCCATCCTCAAGGACATTCAGGATGGCAGCTTCGTCAAGGAGCTCGTCGCCAATGTCGATGGTGGCAACACGCGGCTCGAGAAGCTGCGCAAGGAGAACGCCGAGCACCCCATTGAGGTCACCGGCAAGAAGTTGCGTGACCTGATGAGCTGGGTGGACCGGCCCATCACCGAAACTGCTTGATCTGTAACCGATTTCGGCGCGCCGACAGTCGTTTAGCGACTGGCGGCGCGCCGATTTCGTTGCACTACCAGACGACGCAGGGAGTCAGCTCACCAATTCTCAGGGATACGGGAAAGGGGAAAACCGCGCCTTTCCACCTCCAACATATAGCGCACCCCGGGGGCTTGCGGCAAGACCCGGGTCATGCCGCACAATCGCTGGCCGAAGCCAGAACCTGCGGAAATGGGGGCAGAAATGAGTGTGCGGCCATCGCAGCGCCGCTCGAGCGGACCCTCGCCGACCTGTCCGCCGACCTCGACGCGGCGCGCAAGGCGCCCGGCGGACTGGGTCAGGAGGTATTGGAGCGGGACGCGGAGATCCGCAGGCTGAGCGGTCGGCTGCGTGGGCTGCGACGCTTCGGTCTGGACCTGTGCCTCGGACACATGGTCGGCGCGGACGGCGGCGACCCCGTGTACGTCGGACGGCTCGGCCTCGTGGACGGCGCGGGTCGTCAGTTGCTGATCGACTGGCGCACCTCAGCGGCCGAACCGTTCTTCGGGGCGACGCATGCCAACCCGATGGGTCTGGCGCGTCGCCGCAGGTATCGGTGGGACCGCGGCCCGACGGGATCGCCTGCGTCATCGGCGATCCCGCGTTCGGGTCGACGTCGCGCGTCCGGTCTCTGACGCCTGAGTTGTCGAAGGGCCTCGAATTCGACCTGGTGGTCCTCGTCGACCCGGAGGCGTTCGGCACGGGCATCGAAGGGGCGGTCGACCGCTACGTCGCCATGACCCGAGCGACTCAGAAACTCGTCATCCTCACGAGCTCCTGACGTTGGACGGCCGGCACTAGGTGACGAGCCGGGAGGCGATGTCGACGACCCGGCGCGCGAGATGGTCGAGCGCGTCGTTGGTCGCGTCGTCGAGCTCGGTCACGTTCTCCCGGTTGGCGATCAGTCCGACGCCGTACGGGTTCCCGTCGGTGAACTTCACCGGGTCCGTGTAGCCCGGCGGAACGATGATGCCGCCGAAGTGCATGAGCGTGACGTACAGCGTGAGCAAGGTGGTCTCCTGGCCACCGTGCAGGGTCTGTGACGACGTGAACGCCGCGTAGACCTTGTCCGCCAACTTGCCCTGCGACCAGAGCCCGCCCAACGAGTCGATGAAGGTGCGGAGTTGCGCTGAGACCGAACCGAATCGCGTAGGCGACCCGAAGATCACCGCATCCGACCAGACGACGTCATCGCCAGTGGCAGCGGGCAGGTCCTTGGTGGCCAGGTAGTTGGCCGTCCACGCCGGATTCTCGGCGAACGATTCCGGATCATGGGTCTCGGCGATGTGCCGGACCCGCACCTCCGCCCCGGCCGCCTTGGCCGCCGCCTCGACGCGACGGGCCATCGTGGTGCCGTGTCCGGTGGCGGAGTAGTAGATGAGCGCGAGTTTCGTCATGGCTCGAGCCAATCACGTTGCGTGCGTCAGGGCGAGAGTGGCGGAAGCGTCTTGATTCCGAACTCCCGACGCAGCACCGTGCGTGCGGCGTAGTAGCCCGCCATGCCGTGCACTCCCGTGCCCGGTGGCGTCGCCGACGAGCAGAGGTACGCCTTGGGGATGGGTGTGGTCCACGGGTTGAGCCGCAGCGTCGGGCCGACCATCGCCGCGAACAGCGTCGCACCGCCAACGATGATGTCGCCCCCGACGTAGTTGGCGTTGTGGTCCGACATGCGGGCGGCGGGCACCGATCGCGTCGCGACCACGAGATCCCGGAATCCCGGCGCGGCACGCTCGAACATCGCGGTCACCGTCTCGGTGACGTCTGACGTGGAACCCGCGGGCACGTGCGAATAGGTCCACAGTGGCCTGCGGCCCTGATCGTCGACGCGCGAGGGGTCGGCCAGGTGTGGCAACGAAGCCAGCGTCATCGGCCACTCGGCGTGGCGGCCAGCCGCGATCTCCCGTTCGGCCAGCGCCATCTGTGCCCGACTCCCGCCCATGTGCACCGTCGGCGCCTGCCCCACCCGTTCGTCGCGCCACGGAATTTCGCCCGAGAGCACGAAGTCGACCTTGCACACCCCGGGCCCGAATCGGTAACGGCGCAACGCCTTTGCGTATCGATCCGGAACGGCGTCGCCGTAGATGTTCAAGAGTGCCGTCGGTGCAGTGTCGTAGATGGCCACCCCGTCGGGCGGCGTGGTGACCGGTTCGCCGAGCACCAACTCGCCACCGTGGGCACGTAGGTCGGCGATCAGGGCATCGGCGATCGTCTGTGTCCCACCGATCGGCACCGGCCACCCCGCCGTATGCGCCACCGTCCCGAGCATCAGGCCGGCCCCACTGTTCACCGGGGACGGCATGGTTGAAATGGCGTGCGCGCCAACGCCGGTGAACAGCGCGCGGGCGTCGTCGCCGCGGAGCAGGCTCCACGCCGGGCTGCCCTGGGTCAGCACCCGCAGGCCGGTGCGCACAGTGGTCACCAGTTCGGGTGGGAGCGAACGCTTGTCGCCGAGGAAGAATCCCAGCACACCGTCGACGTGGTCGGTGAGCGGTCCGAAGAGCCGTCGCCACGACGCGCCGTCGTCCAGTTCGGCGCATGTGCGGTCCAGCGAGCGATAGCCGACCGCAGCGGGTCTGTCTGGCAGCGGATTGGCATACGACACCTCCGGCGCGACGAATCGAACCCCGCGCGCGGCCAGATCGAACTCGGTGAAGAAGGGCGAGACGACGCCCAACGGGTGCACCGCCGAGCAGACGTCGTGGCTGACCCCCGGGAACTCCGGGTCAGCGGCAGTGCGCGCACCGCCGCCCGCGGTGGGCTGGGCTTCCACCACCCGCACCGACAATCCTGCCCTGGCGCAGATGACGGCGGCGGCCAGCCCGTTCGGTCCGCTACCGACGACGGTGACGTCTGTATCTGCTGTCATCCCACTCTCCGACGTCGCTCCGCTCCTGCCCTCCCCATACATACCCCGGGTCGCTTCGCTCCTGCCCTCCCCATACATACCCCGGGTCGCTTCGCTCCTGCCCGCCCCATACATACCCCCCGGTCGCTTCGCTCCTGCCCGCCGGACCCCAATTACAGCCCATTAGGCTGGCCGCGTGAGCCTCCCCGTCGTACTCATTGCCGACAAACTCGCCGATTCGACCGTGGCCGCCCTCGGTGACCAGGTAGAAGTCCGGTGGGTCGATGGCCCCGACCGAGAAAAATTGCTGGCCGCGGTGCCGGACGCCGACGCGCTGCTGGTGCGCTCGGCGACCAACGTCGACGCCGAGGTACTGGCGGCGGCCCCCAAGCTGAAGATCGTGGCCCGCGCGGGCGTCGGCCTGGACAACGTCGACGTCGACGCCGCCACCGCCCGCGGTGTGCTGGTGGTCAACGCCCCGACGTCGAATATCCACAGTGCCGCCGAACATGCGGTGGCACTGCTCTTGGCCGCGGCCCGCCAGATCCCGGCCGCCGACGCCACGCTTCGTGATCGCACCTGGAAGCGGTCGTCGTTCTCGGGCACCGAGATCTTCGGCAAGACCGTCGGCGTCGTCGGCCTCGGCCGCATCGGCCAGTTGGTGGCCCAGCGGCTGGCCGCGTTCGGCGCGCACATCGTCGCGTACGACCCCTACGTGTCCCAGCCCCGCGCCGCCCAGCTGGGCATCGAGCTGTTGACGCTCGACGAGCTGCTGCTGGCCGCCGACTTCATCTCGGTGCACCTGCCGAAGACCAAGGAGACGGCGGGGCTCATCGGCAAGGAGGCGTTGGCCAAGACCAAGCCCGGCGTGATCATCGTCAACGCCGCACGCGGCGGCCTGATCGACGAGCAGGCGCTCGCGGACGCGGTGCGCAGCGGCCACGTGCGCGGCGCAGGCATAGACGTGTTCTCCGCCGAACCGTGCACGGACAGCCCGTTGTTCGAGTTGCCCCAGGTGGTGGTGACGCCTCACCTCGGAGCCTCGACCGAAGAGGCGCAGGACCGCGCGGGCACCGACGTCGCAGCCAGCGTCCGGCTGGCGTTGGCGGGGGAGTTCGTCCCCGACGCCGTCAACGTCGGAGGCGGCGTCGTCGGCGAAGAGGTGGCTCCGTGGCTGGATCTGGTGCGCAAGCTCGGTCTGCTCGTCGGGGCGCTGTCGGCCGAACTGCCCACGACGCTGTCGGTCCAGGTGCGCGGCGAGCTCGCCTCCGAAGAGGTTGGGGTGCTGCGACTCTCGGCGCTTCGCGGCTTGTTCTCCGCGGTGATCGAGGACCAGGTCACGTTCGTCAACGCACCCGCGCTGGCAACCGAGCGTGGAGTCGAGGCCTCGATCAGCACCGCGTCGGAGAGCCCGAACCATCGCAGCGTCGTCGACGTGCGCGCGGTGGCCGGCGACGGGTCGACCGTGAACGTGGCCGGCACGCTCTCCGGTCCGCAGCTGGTGGAGAAGATCGTCCAAATCAACGGCCGCAACTTGGATCTGCGCGCCGAAGGTTTCAACCTGATCATCAACTACGCCGACCAACCGGGTGCGCTCGGCAAGATCGGCACGCTCCTCGGCGCCGCTGACGTCAACATCCTGGCCGCCCAACTGAGCCAGGACGCCGATGGCGAGGGCGCGACGATCATGCTGCGCCTCGATCAGCAGGTGCCCGCAGACGTGCTGGACTCCATTGGCACCGACGTCGGGGCCTTGACGCTGGAATTGGTGGACCTTTCGGAGGGCAGGAGCGGAGCGACCCGGGGGACTGCACAGTGAAACTGGCTGTCATCGCGGGTGACGGGATCGGCCCCGAGGTCATCGAGCAGGCCATCAAGGTGCTGGACGTCGTGCGGCCCGGCGTCGAGAAGACCGAGTACGACCTGGGCGCCCGGCGCTACCACGCGACGGGGGAGACTCTGCCGGCCGGCGTCGTCGACGAGCTGCGCGCCCACGATGCAATCCTGTTGGGCGCCATCGGTGATCCGTCGGTGCCCAGCGGTGTGCTGGAGCGGGGGCTGCTGCTGACGTTGCGGTTCCAACTGGACCACCACGTCAACCTCCGTCCGTCGCGGCTGTATCCGGGCGTCGACAGCCCACTGGCCGGCAGTCCCGACATCGACTTCGTCGTGGTCCGCGAGGGAACCGAGGGTCCGTACACGGGCACCGGCGGCGCGATCCGTGTGGGTACGCCTCACGAGGTCGCCACCGAGGTCAGTCTGAACACCGCGTTCGGAGTGCAGCGCGTGGTTCGCGATGCATTCACGCGGGCGGCGAAGCGCCGCAAGAACCTGACCCTGGTACACAAGACGAACGTGCTGACTTTCGCGGGCAGCCTGTGGTCGCGCACCGTCGCGGAGGTCGGTGAGGAGTTCCCCGACGTCGAGGTGGCGTATCAGCACATCGACGCGGCCACCATCCACATGGTCACCGATCCTGGACGCTTCGACGTGATCGTCACCGACAACCTGTTCGGCGACATCATCACCGACCTCGCCGCCGCGGTGTCAGGTGGGATCGGGCTGGCCGCCAGCGGCAACATCGATGCGACGCGGACGAATCCGTCGATGTTCGAGCCCGTCCACGGCAGTGCGCCCGACATCGCAGGACAGGGCATCGCCGATCCGACGGCCGCCGTCACGTCGGTGGCGATGTTGCTCGCCCACGTCGGCGAGGACGCCGCGGCGGCGCGGGTGGACAAGGCCGTCGAACAGCACCTGGCCACGCGCGGCGACGAGAAGCGCTCGACCAGCGAGGTCGGCGACCGGATCGTCGGCCTGCTGTAGCACTCGGGGGTGCCCATGGCGGATGCGTTCGATATGATTCCTCGGCGCGACGCTGCATCTCCTTGACGGTGAGGTACTTCTGCGCAGAGGGCTGGGCGCCCATGACGAACGACGACATTCCAGCCACCATCAACGTTCGTGTATTGATTCGACGGTGTAGAGGTTCGGATCGAAACCGTCGGCCAGTTCGGCGGCCGCCCGCATGTGTACCTGCGCCTCGGGGTTCGCCTGCATGGCCGTAAAGGCCTCGGCGCTGTCCCACTGCGCGTAGTTGACGACGCGGGTGCCGTCGGTGCTGACGTGAATGTTGGCCGTCCGGAAGCCGGGCAGGTGCTGCATGACCGCTTCGGTGGAGTCGATCAGCAGCGCCGCGAGTTCGGCGGCCTTGTCGGGCGAGACGGTGAAGACGTTGATCAGCGTCGCGTAGGAGCAGCGTTCGACGATGGTGGTCATGTTTCCTCCTTGTCAGGTTCCTTACATAAGCAATCCTAGCGCGATGTAAGGTTCCTGTCATGGCGCAATCGGAAGTCGAGCTGGGTGCGGGTTATCTGGTGAAGCGTGTTCAGCAGGCGCTGCGGCGGCGATCCGACGCTGCGTTGCGTCCGACGGGCCTCTCGATGGCGCAGTACGCGGCACTGCGGGCGCTCGCCGACCACCCCGAGGCATCGGCCTCGGAATTGGCCCGGCTCTGCTTCGTGACACGTCAGTCGTTGCACGACCTGCTTGCGGGCTTGAAGTCCGACGGTTTGATCCGGGCGTCGGCGTCGCGTGGTCGGGCGACCGCGCTGGCTCTGACTCCCCCTGGACGCCGGAGGCTCGCGGCAAGCCACCACGCCGTCCTCGCCGTCGAGGAGGCGATGGTGGACGGACTCGCGTCGGGCACGCGGCGTCAATTGGCCGCCCTACTGACACGGTGCGCCGAGAATCTCGAAGCCAGGTGACGACCCGCCTCAGTCGCCCAGATCCGCCATGGGGTCGGCCTTGACCGGTACCAGTGGCATCGCGATGAGCGGAAGTACCGCGCACACCGCGAAGGCCAACGGATACCCGAAGGCGGTGATCAGCGCGCCGAACGTCGGCGGCACGATTCCGGCGGTGAACAATTGACTGGTGTTCTGGGTGCCCAGCGCCCGACCACTCCAGAACGGCCCGGCGAGTTCGGCGATCGCGGTGAACGCCAAGCCGTTGTCGCTGACAGTGACCACCGACGCCACCACCAGCACGGCGATGGCGATTGGGGAGTCGAACGCGTCGGTGACCGCCAGCAGGCCCATCGACAGCGCGGCCGCCAGCGCGATGGTGCGGACCGGGCCCAGCCGCGAGCCCACCCGATCCGACCATCGTCCCGCCGCGATGCGACCCGCCGCGCCGAGCACCTGTGCGAACGTGACCAGACCGCCCGCCGCGGCGGCCGACCAGCCGCGGTCGGTCATCAACCAGACCAGGGTGAACGTCCAGACGACGCACTGCGGCACGACGAGCAGCACGGACACCGCATGGATTCGCCACAGCGTCGATCCGCCCCGATACGGGTTGGCCAGGTGTTCCGGCGGCGCCTCGGCGCGAGACGGGCGGGGCGGGTCGAGCACGCCGATCGCACTGATCACAGCGGCGGCCGCACACACGATGGCGGGAAACAGTAGCGCGACGGCGACTCCGCTGTGCTCGGCGAGCCGGGGAATCACCAACGCGCCCAAGCCGACTCCCAATGGCTGGGCCGTCTGACGGATGCCCATCGTCAGGCCGCGCTGATGCGGGGGAAACCAACCGACCACCAGCCGTCCGCTGGCCGAGTTGCTGCTCGCGGCAGCCATGCCACCGAGGAAGAGAAAGACGCCGACGGCGACCAGGGAATGTGCGGCCGCCGCCGCGAACGCCGCCGCGGCCGTCAATGCCGAGCCGAGCGCGAGCACGAACCGTTCACCGACCCGGTCGACCACCCATCCCCATGCGATGAGCGTGACCACCATGCCGAAGCTCGGCAGCGACGCCATCAGCCCGGCTTCGGCCAGGTCGAGCCCGCGCTCTGCGTGAAGCGTCGGAATGAGGAACGCCACGCCGTTGATGAACACGTTGGCGCACATGGTGGTTGTCAGGGCGATGACCAGCATCGACCAACGGCGCATGGTGCCGATCGAGGACGTCATGACATCCATCGTCCCACGACGATCTCAAGATGCTGAATTTGTATCTCAACAAATGAGACACATGGAGACCGGCGGACACCTGCCGGGCGGCATCGTGGCGACCGACGTCGTCCTATTGATTGGGTACCAGCGTGAACGTGTGCGCCCCTCGGCCACCATGGCATCTGGCGCGGGAAACTGTTCTGTCAGAACGTAGTTGGTGTTCGCGTTGGGCCAACTTTAATTGATGCCGGTCGGATTCATCGTGAGCGCCCGGTGATCGGCGGATACGAGTCCGAAGTATTGAGCCTGCTCTCGAGTCATTCCGGACAACGGGAAATGGGGTGCCCGTCCTCGCACACGTCGAGGCCGGCCATCATGTGGTCGATGGTCTCAGCGTGCCTCGCCTCGGCCATCGCTGCGCAGTGAGCGGCACGGCGCGGCTGTGGCCGGCCTCGTCGTCTCCAACCGATGACGTTCGCCACCGCCGAGGAACTGCCGACGTCGAGGAGCTCGTCACGGCCACTAGGCTGTGAAAAATGCGCCTTGGCCGAATTGCGAGTCCCGACGGTGTCGCCTTCGTGAGCGTCGAGGGGTCGGTCGACGATCCCGCCGCCGCCGTGGCCCGGGAGATCGCCGAGCATCCGTTCGGCACGCCGGAGTTCACCGGCCGATCATGGCCGCTGGCCGACGTGCGGCTGCTCGCGCCGATCCTGGCCAGCAAGGTGGTGTGCATGGGCAAGAACTACGCCGCCCACGCCGCCGAGATGGGCGGTGTCGCCCCCGAGGCTCCGGTGATCTTCCTCAAGCCCAACACGGCGATCATCGGTCCCAACATCCCGATCCAGCTGCCCGCCGACGCACACCCCGTGCACCACGAAGGGGAGCTCGCGGTGGTGATCGGCCGACCGTGCAAGGACGTGCCCGCATCCCGGGCGGCAGAGAACATCCTCGGCTACACCATCGCCAACGACGTGTCGGCGCGCGATCAACAGAAGAAGGACGGTCAGTGGATGCGCGCCAAGGGCCACGACACGTTCTGCCCGGTGGGGCCGTGGATCGACACGTCCATCGATCCGTCCGACCTGGAGTTGCGCACCGAGGTCAACGGCAAAGTGCGCCAGCACAGCCGGACGTCGTTGATGATCCACGACGTCGGCGCGATCATCGAATGGGCGTCGGCGGTCATGACGCTGTTGCCCGGTGATCTCATCCTGACCGGTACGCCGGAAGGCGTCGGTCCCATCGAGGACGGCGACACCGTCAGCGTCATCATCGAGGGGATCGGCACGCTCACCAATCCCGTGGTGCGCAAGGGGAAGTCATGACGTCCGCGCACGCGAGGAGCGAAACTGCTTCAGTACGAGTTCGGTTCTGCCCGTCCCCGACGGGCACGCCACACGTCGGGTTGATCCGCACCGCCCTGTTCAACTGGGCCTACGCGCGGCACACCGGAGGGACGTTCGTCTTCCGCATCGAGGACACCGATGCCGCGCGCGACAGCGCGGAAAGCTATGCGGCACTGCTGGATGCGCTGCGTTGGCTCGGACTGGACTGGGACGAGGGGCCCGAGGTGGGCGGTCCGCACGCGCCGTACCGGCAGTCCGAACGCGGTGAGCTCTACCGCGACGTCATCGCTGGGCTGCTCGACGCCGGCGAGGTCTACGAGGCGTACTCGACACCGGAGGAAGTCGAGGCCAGACATGTTGCCGCGGGCCGAAATCCGAAGCTGGGCTACGACAACCACGACCGCACGCTCACCGATGCGCAGCGCGCGCAGTTCGCGGCCGAGGGGCGTCAGCCGGTACTGCGTCTGCGAATGCCCGACGAGGACCTCACGTGGAACGACCTCGTCCGCGGGCCCACCACCTTCGCTGCGGGCGTGGTGCCCGACTTCGCGATCACGCGGGCCAGCGGAGCTCCCTTGTACACCTTGGTCAATCCCGTCGACGACGCCCTGATGAAGATCACCCACGTGCTGCGCGGTGAGGACCTGCTGCCCTCGACGCCGCGCCAGCTCGCACTGCACGCCGCACTGAACCGCATCGGCGTCTCGGAAGGAGTGCCCGAATACGCCCATCTACCAAGCGTGCTCGGTGACGGGAACAAGAAGTTGTCGAAGCGCGACCCGCAGTCCAACCTGTTCCTCCATCGGGATCGCGGGTTCATCCCCGAGGGTCTGCTGAACTACCTCGCTCTGCTGGGTTGGGGCATCGCGGAGGATCGCGACGTATTCAGCCTCGACGAGATGGTCGCGGCCTTCGACGTCCGCGACGTGAACTCGAACCCCGCCCGGTTCGATCAGAAGAAGGCCGACGCGATCAACGCCGACCACATCAGGCTGCTGTCCGAGGACGACTTCGCCGGTCGTTTGCGCGGCTACTTCGAAGCCCACGGTCACGACACCGGCCTGGACGAGGCCGGCTTCGCCGAGGCCGCGCGACTGGTGCAAACCCGCATCGTCGTGCTTGGCGACGCGTGGGAGCTGCTGAAGTTCCTCGACGACGACGCCTTCACGCTCGACGAGCGCTCCGCAGCCAAGGAATTGCGAGTCGAGGCGGTCCCGATATTGGACGCTGCGACTTCATCGCTCGGAGGCGTGGGGCAGTGGAACACCGCGAACATCGAGGACGCACTGAAGAGCGCGTTGCTCGACGGGCTCGAGCTCAAGCCGCGCAAGGCGTTCGGTCCGATCCGCGTGGCGGTCACGGGAGCGTCCGTCAGCCCGCCGCTGTTCGAGTCGATGGAACTGCTCGGCCGCGAACGCAGCGTGTCCCGGCTGCGCGCCGGGCTGGAGTACGCCGCGGCCGCGCCGACCGAGGCGTGAAAACCCGCGCGGAAATCTTTGGTAGTCTGCCTGTCGGCCCGGGAACGGCGAGCGGTGGTGCAGCCCAGCGCCTGTTCCGTTCCGGAAAGTCCTGTGACCAGCGGTTATAGGTGGCCAATGGGGTATGGTGTAATTGGCAACACAGCGGTTTCTGGTACCGCCATTCTAGGTTCGAGTCCTGGTACCCCAGCCATTGCAGAAGATCTGCGGTGATTAGGTCCGCCAAATCGGCTGAGATATGCTGACCGTCGCAGAAGCTGTTCTAGCCCCCGTCGTCTAGCGGCCTAGGACGCCGCCCTCTCACGGCGGTAGCGTGGGTTCGAATCCCATCGGGGGTACAAAATCGAAGCGCCTGGTTGCACGCAACCGGGCGCTTCTTGGTCTCGCGCGTCATCGTGACGAGCGCTACAGCCGCCGAGCCAAAGCCTCGGCGGCCGCCAGCAGGTCAGCTGCCCACCGCGCGCCTGGTCTGCGGCCCATGCGGTCGATGGGACCCGACACCGACACCGCCGCGATCACGGTCCCACGGCCGTCCCGTACGGGGGCCGACACACTCGCCACCCCCGGCTCGCGCTCCGCAGCGCTCTGTGCCCATCCGCGCCTGCGCACCTCGGCCAGCGTCCGGTCCGTGAACTTGGCGGTCGGCAACACGGCTTGCTGGGTGGCCGCGTCGCTGTACGCCAACAGCACCTTGGCGCCGGAGCCCGCGGTCATCGGCAGACGCGTACCGACCGGCACGGTGTCCCGCAGCCCGGCGGGCGGCTCCAGCGCCACGACACAGACCCTGCTGGTGCCTTCGCGCCGATACAGTTGCACGCTCTCCCCGGTGATTTCGCGCAGCCGCGGCAACACCGCCGCCGCCGCCGCCAGGAGCGGGTCGTTGACCTGTCCGGCGAGCTCGGTGAGCGCGGGGCCGAGCCGCCAGCGGCCCTCGGCGTCGCGGGCCAGCAACCGGTGGACTTCGAGACCGGCCGCGAGCCGGTGCGCGGTAGCGCGTGGCAGACCAGTGCGTTCGCACAGTTCGGCCAGCCCGCACGGTGACTCCGCGACGGTGTGCAATACGCCCACCGCTTTGTCGAGCACGCCGATGCCGCTATCCTGTCTCACAGATAGATATTAGCGTCCCGCATAGTGAGATCGCCAGCCCGGCACATGCGGACCGCCGAAGGAATGAAGAACTCATGACCGACACACCCCGCACCATGGCAGAGAAGGTTTGGGCCGACCACGTGGTGGTCACCGGCTCCGGCGAGGGCGCCTCCCGTGAACCCGATCTCATCTACATCGATCTGCACCTCGTCCACGAGGTCACCAGCCCGCAGGCCTTCGACGGACTGCGGTTGGCGGGCCGCCCAGTCCGCCGACCCGACCTCACGATCGCCACCGAGGACCACAACGTCCCGACGATCGACATCGACAAGCCGATCGCCGATCCGGTTTCGCGCATCCAGGTGGAAACGCTGCGGCGCAACTGCGCCGAATTCGGGATCCGACTGCACCCGATGGGCGACACCGAACAGGGCATCGTCCACATCATCGGCCCGCAGCTCGGGCTCACCCAACCGGGGATGACGGTCGTCTGCGGCGACAGTCACACGTCCACCCACGGCGCCTTCGGCGCGCTGGCAATGGGGATCGGCACGTCGGAGGTCGAACACGTGCTCGCCACCCAGACGTTGCCGCTTCGGCCCTTCCAGACGATGGCGGTCAACGTCGACGGGGTGCTGCCCCCGGGAGTCAGCGCCAAGGACGTCATTCTGGCGGTCATCGCCAAGATCGGCACCGGCGGCGGACAGGGCTACGTCATCGAATACCGGGGCAGCGCCATCGAATCGCTGTCGATGGAAGGTCGGATGACGATCTGCAACATGAGCATCGAAGCCGGCGCCCGCGCAGGCATGGTCGCCCCGGACGAGACCACCTTCGAGTTCCTCCGAGGCCGGCCGCACGCGCCGACGGGTGCCGACTGGGATGCCGCAGTGGCCGCCTGGAGTCAACTGCGCACCGACGACGGCGCTGAGTTCGACACCGAGGTCTACCTCGACGCCGCGACGCTGACCCCGTTCGTCACCTGGGGCACCAATCCGGGTCAAGGTGTGCCGCTGGCAGATTCGGTGCCCGATCCCGAATTGATGTTCGATGATGGAGAACGTCAGTCGGCCGAGAAGGCGTTGGCCTACATGGACCTTCGCCCCGGTACGGCGATGCGCGACGTCGCCGTCGATGCGGTCTTCGTCGGCTCCTGCACCAACGGACGCATCGAAGACCTCCGGGTGGTCGCCGACGTGCTGCGCGGCCGCAAGGTCGCCAACGGCGTGCGGATGCTCGTGGTGCCGGGCTCGATGCGTGTTCGGGCCCAGGCCGAATCCGAAGGGCTGGGCGAGGTCTTCACCGCCGCGGGCGCCGAGTGGCGGCAAGCGGGCTGTTCGATGTGCCTCGGCATGAACCCCGATCAGCTCGCGCCGGGCGAGCGGTGCGCGTCGACGTCCAACCGAAACTTCGAGGGCCGGCAGGGCAAGGGCGGGCGGACACACCTGGTTTCGCCCGCCGTGGCCGCCGCCACGGCGGTGCGCGGCACCCTGTCCTCGCCGGCCGATCTGCCCGCCACCAGTCGCTAGGAGCCCGACATGCAAGCGTTCACCACTCACACGGGAATCGGCGTCCCACTGCGCCGGGCGAACGTCGACACCGACCAGATCATCCCGGCGGTGTACCTGAAGCGGGTCACCCGAACGGGTTTCGAGGACGGCCTCTTCGCCGCCTGGCGTGCCGATCCGTCGTTCGTCTTGAATCTCGCGCCGTTCGACAATGGCTCGGTGTTGGTTGCGGGTCCGGATTTCGGCACGGGGTCGTCGCGCGAACACGCGGTGTGGGCGCTCATGGACTACGGATTCCGGGTCGTCATTTCGTCTCGTTTCGCCGACATCTTCCGCGGCAACGCGGGCAAGGCGGGGCTCTTGGCCGCCGAAGTCGCGCAGGACGACGTGGAACTGCTCTGGAAGCTCATCGAGCAGCATCCTGGTTTGGAAATCACTGTGAATCTCCAAGATCGGAACGTCATCGCTGGAACGGTCCTGTTGCCGTTCAAGATTGACGACTACACCGCCTGGCGACTGCTTGAGGGACTGGACGATATAGGCCTTACGCTGCGGAAACAGGGCGATATCGAGGACTACGAGCAACTTAGGCCGACCTGGAAACCGCGGACCCTGCCAGCCTGACGCCGGGGGTCCGAACGCCGAAATCGCGCCCCTGCAAGCTGGTTTTGAGACTGGCGTACCACCGCCGGTGTGGGGCAACCGGATTGCCGAAAAGTTCGCTAGCCAAGCTTGAAATTGGGCGTGGCTCTTGGAAATCAGTGGTGTCTGGGTTTACCGTGTCCTCTAGTCGGTTCATCCAGGACCGCTCGCTTCGGAGGTTTTTTGCATGAACAAAGCGGAGCTCATCGACGTCCTCACGGACAAACTGGGCACTGATCGGCGGCAGGCGACGGCCGCTGTTGAGAACGTCGTCGACACCATCGTGCGTGCCGTCCACAAGGGCGACAGCGTTACCATCACAGGCTTCGGCGTCTTCGAACAGCGTCGCCGCGCAGCCCGTGTCGCGCGCAACCCGCGCACCGGCGAGACCGTCAAGGTCAAGCCCACGTCGGTTCCGGCATTCCGGCCCGGCGCACAGTTCAAGGCGGTTGTGTCTGGCGCACAGCGTCTCCCGGCGGAAGGACCTGCTGTGAAGCGTGGCTCAACGGCGTCACCCGTTCGTAAGGCCGTCGCCAAGAGGGCCGTAAAGAAGGCCGTCGTCAAGAAGGCCGTCAGGAATGCCGCGGTGAAGCAGGCCGTGAAGAAGGCCGTCGTGAAGAAGGCCGTCGCCAACAGGGCCGCCCCGGTTCGCAAGGCCGCCGCCAAGCAGGCCGTGAAGAAGGCCGTCGTCAAGAAGGCCGTGAAGAAGGCCGCGGTCAAGAAGGCCGTGAAGAAGGCCGCGGTCAAGAAGGCCGTGAAGAAGGCCGCGGTCAAACAGGCCGTCGCCAAGAAGGCTCCGGTCCGCAAGGCCGCAGTCAAGAAGGCCGTCGTCAAGAAGGCCGTCGCCAAGGGCCGCAAGTAGTTCGTTGACGGTTACGCCGCGGGAGTCAAACTCCCGCGGCGTTTTCGCGTTGGAACTGCCTTTGGACCGGGTGTCGACTAATCCCGGACGGCGAGGGGGCTGCCGATGTGGTCGGCCGCTACCAGATCGCCGCCGCTCAGCGACAACACCCACGTGCTGCCCTTGCGGTTGCGCGACTTGTCCGGGCGCACCCCGCTCCGGTCGCACCACCAGCCGATGAGGTCGGGGATCACCTTGCCCTGTGTGCAGATCACCGGCGTCCCATCGGCCTTCGCGATCTCCAACACCCGGTGGCGTGCGGCGCGTCGATCGTCGGCATAGGCCTCCTCCGTAAGGGTCGGCTCATCGGAGATGACGACGCCGAGCTCCTCGGCGAGCGGCTCTACGGTCTGATGGCAGCGCACTCTGGGTGCGGCGTACACGGCGGTGGCCCCGAACGCCAACAGCTGGCCCACCAGCGACTCGGCCTGGGCGCGACCGCGCTTGTCGAGTGGCCGCTTCGCGTCGTCGCCCTTGTATCTCGTCTTGGAGCCCGCGGTGCCGTGGCGGACGATCAGCACTGTGTGGGTGTCGGCGGGGAGTTTGGCGAAGCGACGCAGCACTTTTCGGTCGTGCGGATACTGAAGCCGTTTCATGGCCTCCTTGACCGACACCCAGACGAGTTCGTCGACCTCCGAATCGGGCGTGAATTCGCCGCCGAGCGCGCGGGCCGCCCAATAGCGCACCTTTTTGGTACCGGCCTCCACCGGGTAGCTGACGGACGCGAGTCGCCTACCCAATTCGCAGGCGTAGCCGGTCTCCTCCTCGATTTCCCGCACCGCGGTGACGGGTTCTGTCTCGCCCGGATCGACCTTGCCCTTCGGCAGCGACCAGTCGTCGTACCGCGGCCGGTGCACCAGCGCGACGAGGGGTTCGGGCGACACTTCGTCGGCGGTCCGCCACAATACGGCGCCCGCGGCGAAGATCGCTCCGCTCGGCGTGCTAGGTGGAGCTTTCTTCGGCACCTCAACTCCTGCAGGTCATTCGGGCATGTGCTCGTCCAGACCAGCCAGCGTCAGGGATTGGATGGTGACGTTCCTTCTCGGGCTCGTACCACGCCCGCATCATGACCGTCACGGATGCCGGTGACGGTCCATCAACGACACCTGGTGGTCGCGCACCGTCTGGCCTTCCTGTGGCGCCGCCGTCCAGTGACCGTCGGGGCCGAGTTCCCAGCATCGGGTAGCGGGATCCATGGCCGACTCGAACACGTCGTTTAGCTGATCGTCCAGCCGTCGATCCTTGACCTGTGCCATAACCTCGACGCGGCGGTCGAGATTACGATGCATCATGTCGGCGCTGCCAATCCAGAACTCATTGATGGCGCGAAAGTGAATAATGCGGGAGTGTTCCAGGAATCGGCCGAGAATCGAGCGCACCGCGATGTTCTCGGAGAAGCCGGGCGCGCCGGGGCGTAGCGCACAGATGCCGCGCACCACCACCTCGACCCGAACGCCCGCCTGCGATGCCCGATACAGCGCGTCGATCACCTGCTCGTCGACCAAGGCGTTGGCCTTCATGCGGATCCGCGCGTCGGCGCCGTCGCGCTTGGCCGCGATCTCGCGGTCGATGCGCTCGACGATGCCCCTGCGGACCCCGTACGGCGCGACGAGCAGGTTGCGGTAGGACACCTTGCGGGAGTAACCCGTCAGGGAGTTGAAGAGGTCGGTCAGGTCCGCGCCGATGTCGGGCGCCGCGGTCAACAAACCCACGTCTTCGTAGAGCCGCGCCGTCTTCGGGTTGTAGTTGCCCGTTCCGATGTGGCAGTACCGCCGGATCGTCGAGCCTTCTCTGCGCACCACCAGACACGTCTTGCAGTGCGTCTTGAGCCCGATCAGCCCGTACACCACGTGCACGCCTACTTGTTCCAGTGCGCGCGCCCACTTGATGTTGGCCTGTTCGTCGAAACGCGCCTTGATCTCGACGAGTGCCACGACCTGCTTGCCGGCCTCCGCGGCATCGATGAGCGCGTTGACGATCGGTGAATCGCCCGACGTGCGGTAGAGCGTCTGCTTGATCGCGAGCACGTTCGGGTCGGCGGCCGCCTGTTCGATGAAGCGCTGCACCGTCGTCGAGAACGAGTCGTAGGGGTGATGCACCAGCAGGTCGCCGTCGCGCAGGTGCGCGAAGATGCTCTTGGGGGTCTCGCGTTCGCCGAACGCGGGCGGGGTCGCCGGGACGAACGGCGGGTCCTTGAGGTCGGGCCGGTCGACGCCGTAGACCTGCCACAGCGACGAGAGATCGAGCAGCCCCGGTACTTCGATGACGTCGCCGGGATGGACGTCGAGTTCGCGCAGCAGCAGCTCGAGCATGTTCTCGGTCATGTCGTCGGCCACCTCGAGCCGCACGGGCGAGCCGAACCTACGGCGGGCCAACTCCCGCTCGAGCGCCTGTAGCAGGTCCTCGTCGCGGTCCTCTTCGACCTCCATGTCCGCGTTGCGGGTGATCCGGAAAGCGTGGGTTTCCACGACCTCCAGGCCGGGGAAGAGCACGCCGAGGAACGCTGCGATGAGCTCCTCCATCGGAAGGAAGCGCACCCGGCCCTCATCGTCGTCGCGCGGGCGCAACTCGACGAACCGATCGACGTTGTCGGGCACCTTGATTCGGGCGAAGTGTTGAGTCCCGTCATCGGGCTGGCGGACCGTGATGGCGAGGTTCAGGCTCAACCCGCTCACGAACGGGAAGGGATGCGCGGGATCGACGGCGAGCGGCGTCAGCACGGGGAACACCTGCTCGTGGAAGTAGGTCGACAACCTCTCCCGTTCGGCTTCGTCGAGCTCGTTCCACGTGACGATGACGATGCCCTGCTCGTTCAGCGCCGGGCGGACGAGCTCACCGAACACGGTGGCGTGGCGGGTCGCGATCTGTTGCGTGCGCTCGCCGATGCGGCGCAGTTGTTCGCGCGGCGAGAGGCCGTCGGCGGAACGAACCGACAGACCCATCTCGTCGCGGCGCTTCAGCCCGGCGACCCGCACCATGTAGAACTCGTCCAGGTTGGACGCGAAGATCGCCAGGAACTTGGCGCGTTCCAACAGGGGCAGCGAGGGATCGGCGGACAGCGCAAGGACGCGGGCGTTGAAGTCGAGCCAGCTGAGTTCCCTATTGAGATAGCGGTCTTCGGGCAACGGTTCCGGCTGGCCGGGATCGATCACGTCCGAGGTGGCGGCGGGTGGCGCTATGGGCGCGGTGCTGGTGGAGGCCCATTCGGAGTCTGCCGGTCGAGTCTCAGCTTCAGTCACGTGTCCGATCATCCCCCATCGGCCATGTCCGAGGCCAGGCAACCGGCATCATCGGTCGGTGCCGGAGAACTCCAATTCGGCGACGACGCGCTTCGTCGCCGTACCCACGCCGAGCTCCAACGCGGCTGACAGGTCGTCGGGTGTATCGATGTCACAGCGCAACCCGGGCCAACCGCCAGTCAGCTCGATTGCACCCGAATCTCGGTGTCGCCGTGCCGAATCGGGGCCGAACCTGGGATCGAGCGCCGTCCCGAACGCGAACAACGCGGCCGTGCCGCTGCCGTGCCGGTCGCCGACGAAGCTGCGCCGGTGGGCGCGAGCGCCCGCGAGTGCGCGTGCCAACTCGCGTGCCTGGAGTGCGGGCAGGTCGCCTTGGAGGACGCCGACGTTGGCATGGCGGTCCCGGATGGCGGCCTCGGCCGTGCGCAGTGCGGTGTTCAGCGGATCGGAGTGACCGGCCGGGGTGGGGTCGATCAGCACCCGCGCGCCCAGGGCCCGTGCGGCATCCGCGGCGATCTCGTCTGGGGTGACGACGGTGATCGAGCCTACGACGGACACCGCCGCCGCGGCCGTCAGCGTATCGACGAGCATGGAGAGCACCAGTTCTGCCCGGACACCCTGCGCGGCCGCCGAGAACATGGGTGCCAGTCGGGTCTTCGCCGCGTCGAGGCGCTTGACCGCGATGATCAGCCCCATGTCCGTCGGGCCGTCGGCTGAGTTGCCGCTCATGGGTACATCCTGCCAGCCCCAGCCTCGGGGACCGATGAGCGCTTGCGCGAAGAGCAGATGGCACCGATGAGCGCTTGCGCGAAGAGCAGATGGCACCGATGAGCGCTTGCGCGAAGAGCAGATGGTGCAGGCTAGATTTGAACGCGTGGTCGAAGCGGCGGTGATGGGTGCCGGTGCGTGGGGTACGGCACTGGCGAAGGTGCTCGCGGATGCGGGCAACGACGTGCGGCTGTGGGCGCGACGCGCCGAGCTAGCGGACGAGCTCAACGAGACCCACCGCAATTCGGGTTACCTGGGTGACGTCACGCTTCCCACGTCGATCAGGGCGACCAGCGATGCGGCCGCGGCACTGGACGGGGCATGCACCGTGCTGTTGGCGGTGCCGTCGCAGACGTTGCGGGCCAACCTCGAGCGGTGGCGTGGCTCCATCGGTGACGACGCGACACTGGTCAGCGTCGCCAAGGGCATCGAATTGAACACACTGATGCGAATGAGCCAGGTGATCGTCCAGGTCACCGGTGCCGACCCGGCGCGCGTGGCCGTCGTCACCGGTCCCAACCTGGCCAGCGAGATCGTCGCCGAACAGCCCGCCGCCACCGTTGTCGCGTGTTCCGACTCCGGGCGGGCGGTCGCACTCCAGCGCGCCTTCTCCACCGCCTACTTTCGGCCCTACACCAACTCCGACGTCGTCGGTGCCGAGATCGGGGGCGCATGCAAGAACGTCATCGCCCTGGCGTGCGGCATGGCGGTCGGCGTGGGACTGGGGGAGAACACCAGGGCCGCGATCATCACACGTGGGCTCGCCGAGATCATGCGGCTGGGAATCGCCTTGGGCGCCAAGGGTGCGACGCTGGCCGGTTTGGCCGGCGTCGGCGACCTCGTGGCTACGTGCACGTCGCCCCAATCGCGCAACCGTTCGTTCGGCGAGCGGCTCGGGAGGGGCGGCACCATGGAGTCGGCGCTGGAGGCCGCGGGAGGGCACATCGCAGAAGGCGTCACGTCGTGTCAGGCGGTGCTCGCGCTGGCAGACAGCTACGACGTCGAGATGCCGCTGACCGACGCGGTCTACCGGGTGTGCCACAAGCGTTTGTCAGTCGTCGAAGCCGTCGCGTCGTTGTTGGGGCGCAGTACCAAACCGGAGTGAGTCGATGGACGGTCAGTACGGCGATTCCACCCGCAGCGTGAAGGCGGCGGCGTCAGCCGCGGTGCCCGGTCAGCCGGTGGCGTCCCCTCCGGTTCCGGCCTCGACCTATCACCTGTCGCCAGACGAATCCGTGGCACTGGACACCTACGGTCGCGGGTCGAATCCCACGTGGCGGCAACTGGAATCGGCGCTCGCCGCGCTCGAGGGTGCCACGTCGGCGTGTGCGTTCGGCTCCGGTATGGCCGCCATCACGGCGGTGCTGCGGGTGCTCGCGAAACCGGGCTCCACACTCGTCGTGCCCGCGGACGGCTATTACCAGGTTCGGCGCTATGCAACGGAAACCCTTGCACCGCAAGGGGTCGAGGTCGTACTGGCGACAGCCGCCGAGATCTGTACTGCCGCTGCGGATGCCGACGTCGTGCTGGCCGAGACTCCGGTCAATCCGACTCTCGACGTCGTCGACCTTCACCGGCTCGCGCTGACGTGCCGCTCCCGCGGCGCGACGCTCGTCGTCGACAACACCACGCCGACGCCGCTTGGGCAGCAACCGCTCTCCTTCGGCGCCGACCTCGTGGTGGCGAGTGCGACCAAGACGTTGGCGGGTCACGGCGATCTCGTCGCCGGTTACGTGGCGGGTAGCCATCCGGAGCTGATGGCCCTAGTCGAGCGTGAACGGCTGTTGGCCGGGGCGGTGCTCGGCCCGTTCGAGGCGTGGCTTGCCCTGCGCAGCCTGGGCAGCGTGGGACTGCGCTTCGAGCGGCAATGTCACAACGCGCTGGCGGTGGCCGTGATGCTGCGTTCTCACCCGGCCGTGCGCGCAGTGCGGTATCCGGGACTTCCCGACGACCCGTCACACTCGCTCGCGTGCCGTCAGATGAAGCGGTTCGGTGGACTGGTTGGGGTGGAACTCGCTGACGCAGCCGCAGTTCACGACCTCGTCGCTCGCAGTGCCCTGTTGGTCGCCGCCACCAGCTTCGGCGGCATCCATTCGTCCGTCGATCGGCGGGCGCGCTGGGGTGATCCGGTTGCCGAGGGGTTTGCGCGGCTCTCGCTGGGCATCGAGGACACCGACGACCTCGTCGCCGACATCGAACAAGCCCTTGAGCCGGCCTGAGTCCGGCCCCGGACGCCACCATGGCCGGAACGCTGCACCGCGCGGATTCGAACCGGGCCGGTAGCCTCTCTAGGTTGTGACCGCCCGCATCCGCGTCGCCGTCGTCTACGGCGGCCGCAGCTCCGAACACGCCATTTCGTGCGTTTCGGCTGGCAGCATCCTGCGCAACCTCGACCCCGAACGGTTCGAAGTGGTCGCCATCGGCATCTCGCCCGAGGGATCGTGGTTCCTCACCGACGGTCGTCCCGAGACGCTGGCCATCAGCGACGGTCGGCTGCCAGAGGTCAGCGAAACGTCGGGCACCGCACTGGCGCTACCCGCCGACCCACGACGCCGTGGCGAGCTGGTGGCACTGGGGGAGGGCGCGGGCCAACTCCTCACCGCGGTCGACGTGGTATTCCCAGTGCTGCACGGTCCGTACGGCGAGGACGGGACGATTCAGGGCCTGCTCGAGCTCGCGGGGGTGCCGTACGTGGGGGCAGGCGTCCTGGCCAGTGCGGCGGGCATGGACAAGGAGTTCACCAAGAAGTTGTTGGCCGCCGAGGGGCTACCCATCGGTGACCACGTCGTGCTCCGGGCGCGTGACCATACGGTTGCGCTCGAGGATCGGGAGCGACTCGGGCTACCCGTGTTCGTCAAGCCGGCGCGCGGTGGCTCGTCCATCGGGGTCAGCCGTGTCACGGCATGGGACCAGCTGGACTCGGCAATCGAGTTCGCCCGGCGCCACGATCCGAAGGTGATCGTCGAAGCGGCCGTGCTGGGCCGCGAAATCGAATGCGGCGTACTGGAATTCGCAGATGGCCGAGTCGAGGCCAGCACGCTGGGTGAGATTCGAGTGGCCGGAGTACGGGGTCGTGAGGACGGCTTCTACGACTTCGCTACGAAGTACCTCGAAGATTCCGCGGAACTCGACGTACCCGCCAAGGTCGACGACTCCGTCGCGCAGGAGGTGCGCCAGTTGTCGATCCGCGCCTTCAATGCCATCGACTGTCAGGGCCTCGCGCGCGTTGACTTCTTCCTCACCGAGGACGGACCCGTGATCAACGAACTCAACACCATGCCCGGGTTCACCACGATCTCGATGTACCCGCGAATGTGGGCGGCCAGCGGCATGGACTATCCGACGTTGTTGGCCACGATGGTGGAGACGGCGCTGGCGCGGGGCACGGGCCTGCGCTAGCCGGCGGGTCGAGGGTTGACGGCTACGGCGGGCATCGCCCCCGCGACGGCCTGCGAGACCAACTGGATCGGCGCCGGACCCGAACCGTCGGGCAGAGTCAGCGCCACGTAGACGGGCCGGTCGACCGTGGTCCAGGTGGTTCGTCCGGTGTCGGCGATGCGAAACCACGCCACCTCGTCAACCATCTGGACCGGCGATCCCGCGACGAAGTCGAGCGGCTGCTCCAAACCGCAGCGCAGGATCACCGTGTCGTTCCTGTCAGGGCCCTGATCCCGCTCCCAGGCCACCGCCCCCGCAGGCGCGGGTTGCGCCACTACCGCACGCTCGTAGTCACCGAGGCGATCGGGCAGCGCGTCCAGCAAGGCGCGGCAGGTGTCCCCCTCGGCCTGGGGCGCGGGCACCGACACGATCGCCACGGGAGGCCGTTGGGGTGGGGTCTGCCCCAGTCCGACGAAGACGAACAAGCCGACGACAGCAGCCGCAGCGACGGCGACCGCGGCGATCATCACGCTGCGCGGCGGTCCGTCTGCTACGTCGCGCCTATCCGGGCTGGCCACCCGGCAACTCTAGGGCCCGTCGGCGATGGGGCACGTGAGGGTGCGGGTGATACCGGTGACCTGCTGTACGTGCGGAACGACGCCGTCCCGAAGGTCGTCGAGCGTCGCGGCACCGATCCGGACGACCACGTCGTACGGTCCGGTCACGTACTCGGACGACAACACCCCTGGCAGCGTGGCCAGTTGCTTCGCGACGACTTCGGCGCGGCCGACCTCGGTCTGAATCAGCATGAACGCCTCGGCCACCCGCGCACTCCTCCATTCCCGCTGCATAGACTCCTCGCCGCAGGGACCAAACGTACCGCAGGTCGCGCCGTCCTTCAGGGCAGGAAAGAGACTCGGCAGGAGGCGTCATGACGACCGGTGATCCGGAGGAAAGCCTGGCGGGTCTCGGTGAGTTCGCAGTCATCGACCGCTTGATCAGTGGTCGCGATCAGCCTGCGGCGGTCGTACTCGGCCCCGGTGACGACGCTGCAGTGGTGCGTGCCGCCGACGGTCGCATCGTGGTGTCCACCGACATGCTGATCGAGGGCAGGCACTTCCGGTTGGACTGGTCGACGCCACGAGATGTCGGACGCAAGGCCATCGCCGCGAACGCGGCCGACATCGAGGCGATGGGAGCGGTCGCGACGGCGTTCGTCGTCGCGTTCGGGGCGCCGGGCGACACGGCCGCCGCCGACGTCATGGCGCTGTCCGACGGCATGTGGCAGGAGGCCAGCGTCATCGGGGCGGGCATCGTCGGCGGTGACCTGGTCAGCGCGCCGCAATGGGTGATCTCGGTGACCGCATTGGGCGACCTCGGGGGCCGCGAGCCGGTGAAGCTTCGCGGCGCTAGACCGGGAGACACCGTCGCACTGGTGGGCGAGCTCGGCTGGTCTGCTGCTGGACTTGCGTTGTGGCACAACGGAATCAACGGCTTCGACGAGATGCGACAGCGCCACCTGGTTCCGCGGGTGCCCTATGGCGAGGGACGGGTGGCGGCCGATGCGGGCGCCACGGCGATGACCGACGTGTCCGACGGGCTGCTGGCCGACCTCGGCCACATCGCTGACGCGTCGGGTGTCGGCGTCGACGTGTCCCGCGACGGTCTGTCCGTCGATCATGAAGCGCTGCGCGGCGTCGCCGCCGCGACGTCGGCCGACGCGTGGGCGTGGGTGTTCGGGGGCGGGGAGGACCATGCGTTGGTCGCGACCTTCCCCGGCCCGCTTCCAGCGGGGTGGCGGCGGATCGGCGCGGTGGTCGACGGGCCGTCGCGCGTGCTGGTGGACGGCGAGCCGTGGCACGGAAATCCGGGCTGGCAGTCGTTCTGAGCGCCGACGCACGCCAGGTTCGTCCTGCTCCTCGCGTCGGCTATGTTGACCCATCGTGACCGCACGCCCGTTGAGCGAACTCGTCGACGAAGGCTGGGCGCGTGCGCTCACGCCGGTGGAGGATCAGGTGGCCCGGATGGGCGAGTTCCTGCGCGGAGAGCTCTCCGCCGGAGCCCACTACCTGCCTGCGGGCCCGAACATCCTGCGCGCCTTCACCTTTCCCTTCGACGCAGTACGGGTGTTGATCGTCGGGCAGGACCCGTATCCCACGCCGGGACATGCGGTGGGATTGAGCTTTTCGGTGGCCCCGGACGTTCGCCCGCTGCCGCGCAGCCTGGACAACATCTTCACGGAGTACACCGCGGACCTCGGCTTTCCGGCGCCGAGTTGCGGAGACCTCACGCCGTGGTCGCAGCGGGGCGTGATGCTCTTGAACAGGGTGCTCACCGTGCGCCCCGGTAATCCCGCCTCGCACCGGGGAAAGGGCTGGGAAGCCGTGACGGAGTGCGCCATCCGCGCCTTGGTCGCGCGGGCTCAGCCGTTCGTCGCGGTGTTGTGGGGACGTGACGCGGGCACGCTCAAGCCGATGTTGATGGGCGAGCATTGCACGACGATCGAGTCGGCGCACCCCTCGCCGCTCTCGGCGTCGCGCGGATTCTTCGGGTCGCGGCCGTTCAGCCGTGCCAATGACCTACTCGCCCAGATGGGCGCCGAGCCCATCGACTGGCGATTGCCCTAGTTTGCGGCGCGACGAAACCGGCTTCCTCGTTGAGATGGCGGTGGCGTCACGAATCCGCCCGAGTGGCCGTCGCGGTGAGCGCTAGGTGAACGCTCGGCGTAGTTGCTCGCAGTGGTGGGGCGGACTCAGCCGCGCGCGACCTTGCCGGCCTTGATGCAGGACGTGCAGGCGTTGACGCGCTTCTTGTTCCCGCCGGGACGGTCGGTGGAGCGCACCACCTGGATGTTCGGATCCCACCGACGGCTGGTCCGGCGATGGGAGTGCGACACCGACTTGCCGAAGCCGGGGCCCTTTCCGCAGATATCGCACACGGCAGCCATGTAGAACTCCTCGATCAGTACTTTGGGGGTCTGGGTCGTGCGCCGCGACCGGCGCGCGGTTCGACCCGACAACCTGACCAGGATACCGGGCGTCGCAGTTATCACCAAAACGGCGTCCACCACGGTGAACGCCCTAACCGCTTGTCAGGCACGGTCGCTAGGCTTGGCGCCCACGACGACAAGGCGTTGGAGGTGGGGTGGAGGTCGAGATGTCCCCTCGTCGGCTCGACGCTGCCGCTCTGCGCGACTGGGCACATACCGCGGTCGACGACCTGATTGCCCACACCGACGAGATCAATCGGCTCAACGTGTTCCCCGTCGCCGATGCTGACACCGGAACGAACATGCTGTTCACCATGCGTGCGGCGTGCGAGTGCGCGGAATCGGCGGTCGGCCCGGAGTATTCCGACGTGGCCGCCGTGACCGCCGCGTTGGCCGAGGGTGCGTTGCGCGGGGCGCGCGGCAACTCCGGCGTGATCCTGTCCCAGATACTGCGTGGGCTCGCCGACGTCGTCGCTCAGGCGGCGGCCGAGCGGCGCGGCGAACTCGTCGACGTCGACGGCCGGGTGCTCGCCTCCGCGCTGCGGCACGCGGTCGCGCTGGCGGCCGCATCGGTCAACGACACGGTCCCAGGCACCATCGTCACCGTGCTGCAGGCCGCGGCCGGCGCGGCCGAGCACGCGTCGAGCGCCGGTCTTGACCTGGCCGGCGTCGTGAAGTCGGCATCGGAGGCCGCCGTCGTGGCCCTGGACGAGACGCCTCACCAGCTCGACGTGCTGGCCCGGGCCGGGGTGGTCGACGCGGGCGGGCGTGGACTCTTGGTCCTGCTCGACGCGATGACCACCACCTTGACCGGGCAGTCACCGCTCCGACACGCCTATCAGCCGCCCCACGCGTCCGCCGCGCTCGGCGTCGCCACCGCGGTGGCACCTCCTTCATTCGAGGTGATGTACCTGCTCAGCGGCTGCGACCACACGGGTGTCGAACGTCTTCGCGAGCGGCTGGAACGGCTCGGTGAATCGGTCGCCATCGCCGCGTCGGGCGACGGCGACCACTATTCGGTGCACGTGCACGCAAACGACGCCGGGGGAGCCGTCGAGGCGGCACTCGACGTCGGGACGCCCAGCCGGATCCAGGTCATGGCGCTCGCCGGCGCCGCGGGTGCGCGTCCGCCCGGCGGATGGAGTCGGGACCGCGCGGTGCTCGCGATCGTCGACGGCGACGGTGCGGAGGCGTTGTTCACCGGTGAGGGCGCCCACGTGCTGCGGCCCGACCCTGGCGGTGCGATCAGCGCGCGGCATCTGCTGCGGGCGCTCGTCGACGTGGGGGCTGCGCAGGTGATGGTGCTGCCCAACGGGTACGTCGCGGCCGAGGAATTGGTCGCCGGGTGCACCGCGGCCACCGGATGGGGCATCGACGTCGTGCCCGTGCCCACCGGATCCATGGTGCAGGGCCTGGCTGCACTCGCGGTCCACGACGCAAGCCGACAAGCCGTCGACGACGGGTATTCGATGGCGCGCGCGGCGGCGTGCGCCCGTCACGGATCTGTGCGGCTGGCCACCGAGGAGGCCCTGACGTGGGCGGGCACGTGCAAGCCGGGCGACGGGTTGGGCATCGCGGGCGACGAGGTGTTGATCGTCGGCGACGACGTCGCCGCCGCAGGTGCCGGACTCATCGATCTCCTGCTGTCGTCGGGAGGTGAGCTCGTCACCGTACTGACCGGCGCGGGCGTCGACCCCGCCGTCGGTGCGGCGCTGCGCGAGCACGTCCATCACGCGCACCTCGGCACTGAATTGGTGACGTACCACACCGGTCACGGCGGTGATGCAGTGCTCATCGGAGTGGAGTAGCGGTGGTCAGTCTCACCGACCGGCTTGACCGCGTGATCGGCGCCAAGTCCGCGAAGCCGCTGGAGGAGCACTTCGGCATGGTCACCGTGGACGACTTGCTGCGGCACTATCCGCGCAAGTACAGCGCGGGCATGAGCGTCATGGGCGACGACGAACCGCCGGAGGAGGGTGAGCACGTCACCTTCGTCGACACGATCACGCGGGCCGAGGCGCGGTGGACCAATCGCCAGCCGCGGCGGGAGTACCTCGTGGTGACGCTGGGGAATCGACGGCCGAAGGTGACGGCCACGTTCTTCAACGCCAAGTACTTGAAGAAGACGTTGGACGAGGGTACCCGGCTGATGCTCTCGGGCGAGGTCGGCTTCTACAAGGGCACCATGCAGCTGACGCATCCGGCCTTTCTGATCCTGGATGGTGCGAAACAGGGCAAGGGCACCAGGTCGATGGCCAAGATCGCCGAAGGGTCGACCTCCGAAGAGGAGATGCTTGCGGCGTTCGAACGGGACTACTTCCCGATCTACGCCGCCAGCGCCAAGGTGCAGAGTTGGGACATCTACGCCTGCGTGCGCCAGGTGCTCGACGTGCTCGACCCGGTCCCGGATCCGTTGCCGGAAAGCGTGCTGCGGCAACGGAACCTGTGTTCTGAGGACGAGGCGCTGCGCGCGATACATCTCGCCGAACGGCCCGAGGACCGCGACCGGGCGCGAGCCAGGCTCGCGTTCGACGAGGCCGTAGGGCTGCAGTGGGCGCTGGTGGAGCGTCGTCACGGCGAGTTGAGCGGCACGGGTCCGCATGCACAGCGACGCGACGACGGACTCGCGGCCGCGCTCCTGAGACGCCTTCCGTTCGAACTCACCGCGGGCCAGCGTGACGTACTCGACGTGCTGACAACCGAATTGGCGTCCGATCAGCCCATGCACCGGATGTTGCAGGGCGAGGTGGGCTCGGGCAAGACCATCGTGTCGGTGATCGCGATGTTGCAGATGGTCGACGCCGGCTACCAGTGTGCGCTGCTCGCCCCCACGGAAGTGCTTGCGGCCCAGCACGCCAGGTCGGTCAACGACGTGCTCGGCCCGCTGGGCATGGCCGGTCAGCTCGGGGGTGAGGACGGGGCCACCCGGATCGCCCTTCTGACGGGATCGATGTCGCCGCAACAGAAGCGACAGGTTCGCGACGACGTGGCCGGCGGTGACGCGGGCATCGTCATCGGCACCCACGCCTTGCTGCAGGACGCCGTGGAGTTCGCCAACCTCGGCATGGTGGTCGTCGACGAACAACACCGCTTCGGCGTCGAGCAGCGGGATCGACTGCGCGCCAAGGCAGTCGGTGGCATCACTCCGCACCTGCTGGTGATGACCGCCACCCCGATACCCCGCACCGTCGCCCTGACCGTCTACGGCGACCTGGAGACGTCCACCCTGCGCGAGTTGCCCAGGGGACGTCAACCCATCTCCACCAACACCATCTTCGTCAGCGAGAAGAAGTCGTGGCTGGACCGCGCCTGGCAGCGCATCGGCGAGGAGGTTCAGGCCGGGCGCCAGGCCTACGTCGTGGCGTCGCGCATCGACGAGACCGATAAGAGCGCAGGCGACCAGAGCGGCGTGCCACCCATCACGGTCGTCGATCTACACCGCCATCTGGCCCATGGGCCGCTGTCCGGACTGCGGCTCGGACTCATGCACGGTCGGCTGTCCGCCGACGAGAAGGACGCGGTCATGTCGGCGTTCCGCGCGGGCGACGTCGACGTCCTGGTGTGCACCACGGTGATCGAGGTCGGCGTCGACGTGGCCAACGCCACGGTGATGGTCGTCATGGACGCCGATCGCTTCGGCATCAGTCAGCTGCATCAGCTGCGTGGGCGCATCGGTCGCGGCCAGCACCCCAGCCTGTGCTTGCTCGCCACCAATCTCGCGCAGGCGTCGAAGGCGGGTGAGCGACTCAAGGCGGTCGCGGCCACCCTCGACGGTTTCGAACTCGCCGATCTCGACCTGCGCGAGCGTCGCGAGGGAGACGTGTTGGGCTACAACCAGTCCGGTCGGCCCATCACGTTGCGGCTGCTGTCGCTCGCCGAGCACCGCGAGATCATCGAAGCGGCACGCGACTTCGCGGAATCGGTGTACGACACGGACCCCAAGCTGGTGCGGAATCCGGGCATCGCCGTGCTGGCCGCACCGTTCAGCGACACCGACCGCGTCGAGTATCTGGACAAGGCGTGACGCGACGTTGGTGGTTGACTGCGGGCCTGGTGCTCGCGATCGTCATCGCCGTTCAGGTCACCGTCACCGGTCGGCACTCGGCACAGTTCATCTCCCGCGCGGACGTGCCGACCATCGCGCCAGGAGTCGACGTGCTCGCGGGCATCCCCGAGGTGCCTGGGCGCGTTCATGGGAACGACTATCGCAGAGCGGCTTTCGGCGACGCGTGGACCGACGACAACGTCGCACCGGGTGGCCACAACGGCTGCGACACCCGTAACGACATCCTCGAGCGCGACTTGGTCGACAAGACGTACGTGACCATCAAGCGCTGCCCGAACGCCGTGGCCACCGGCACGCTGTACGACCCGTACACCAACGCCGTCATCCACTTCACCCGCGGCCCGAAGGTCGGGGAAGCGGTGCAGATCGACCACATCGTCCCGCTCGCGCTGGCCTGGGACCTTGGCGCACGAAACTGGCCCGACACGCTCAGGACCCGCTTCGCCAACGATCCCGCCAACCTGATCGCGGTCTCCGGTCAGGCCAACCAGGACAAGGGCGACGAGGAGCCTGCCGACTGGATGCCACCCAACCACGCATTCTGGTGCCAGTACTCGGTGCAGTTCAGCGCCGTGCTGCGTGGGTACGGACTACCCGTCGACACACCGTCCGCGGCGGTGTTGCGGGACGCCGCCGCTACGTGCCCGGTGGGCTGATGCTGACTTAGGTACCGGTGTAGGTTTCGGGGTCCGGCCGGAACCGGGTGCCGTCGTCGAGCGCGTTGAGCGCGTCCATGTGCTCGGTCGCCAACTCGAACTCGAACACGTCGGCGTTGGTAGCGATCCGTTCGGGTGACGACGACCGCGGGATCACGACGTTGCCCAGCTGCAGGCTCCAGCGGATCAGCACCTGCGCAGGGGTCTTGCCGTACTCGTCGGCGATCGAGGTGACCGTCGGATTGTCGAGCAGCTTGCCGACGCCCAGCGGTCCGTAGGCCTCGGTGACGATGCCGTGCTCGGCGTTCACGGCCCGCAGCGCGGCCTGATTCAGCAGCGGATGCAGTTCGATCTGGTTGACCGCGGGGACGAAGAACGACAGGTCGATGACGTTGGAGAGGTCATCAGGCGTGAAGTTGCACACGCCGATCGACTTGGTGCTGCCGACCTCCTTCTGCTTCATCAGTCCGCCCCAGCTGTCGACGTACTTGCCCGCATCGCCTGCGGGCCAGTGGATCAGGTACAGGTCGACGTATTCCAGGCCGAGCCGCTCAAGGCTGCCCTTGATGGCGTCCTGTGAGGCCTGGAACCCCTGGTCTTCCGTGGCCAGCTTGGTGGTCACGAAGATCTCGGCGCGGGGGACGCCCGACGCCGCAATCGCCCGGCCCACGGCCTCCTCGTTGCCGTAGGCCGCCGCGGTGTCGATCAGTCGCACACCGACTTCCAGTGCGGCGGCCACCGCACGTTCGGTGTCGGCGTCGGAGAGCTCGCCGACGCCGATGCCGAGCGCCGGGATCGCGTTCTCGTCGTTGAGGGCCACATTGGGAATCGATGCCGCCGAGGTCATGTCACCTACTCTGTGTCGTCACACGTGCGTGGAACGGGAACCGAACACGTCGACGTCATTCACGGTCCGCTCGGGGTTCACCGACTTGCGGATGGAGATATTACGCGAGCGCAACGAGCGACCTTCTTCCCGCTCGGCGTCGGCAGCGCAAGTGCCACGGCCGAGATGGTTTCCGCACTTCGGACCCATTCGAGCCGCACCCGAGAGCCGCTCTTGGCTGACCCGACCGCGCCGGTACCCTAGTGCCGTGGCTACCAAACCCAAGAAGACCGCCAGCTACGACCTGAAGGCCGCCGATCGCAGGCGCAACATGCTGATCCGGATCGGCCTCACCGCTGTCATCGTGATCTTCGCGGTCGTCCTGGTGGGCTACATCGTGCTCAACGGCAAGGAGACGCCGGGGTCGGGCGAGGCGAAGGCCATCCGCGTGACGTCGAGCAAGCTGATCACCAAGGAGGGCAGCACCGAACCCAAGGTCGTGCTGTCGATGTACGAGGACTTCCTGTGCCCGGTGTGCCAGAGGTTCGAAGCGGACTTCGGCCCGACGATCAACCAGCTGATCGACAGCGGCGCCGTGGCCGCCGACTACTACATGGTGGCGATCCTCGATTCGCCTGCGACCAAGAACTACTCGTCGCGCGCCGGCGCGGCGGCCTACTGCGTGGCCGACGAGGACAAGAGCGAGAACATGGAGGCCTTCCGCCGGTTCCATGCCGCGCTGTATGCCCAGCAGCCCAGCGAGACGGGCACGGTCTTCCCCACCAATGACCAGTTGATCGAAACCGCGCGCCAAGCCGGGGTTGCGGGCAAGGCGCCCGACTGCATCAACACAGGCCGCTACCTGCCGCTCGTCGAGGGCCTGGGCAAGGCAACCAACGTGCAGGCCACCCCGACGGTGCGGATCAACGGTGAGGACTACGAGTACTCGAAGCCGGAGGACCTCGTCGCCAAGATCAAGGAGCTCGTCGGCGACGTGCCGGGGCTGACCACCGCGCCTGCCGCTCCGGTACCGCCGCCCGTTCCCGCCCCCGCTGCACCGTGACCGTCGCCGCGCCCAGTACCGACCCGTCGGCGCAGGCGCCGGATGGCCGGCCTGCGGTGCGGGTAAAGACGGCCAGCGCAGTCTGGGTGCTCATCGCCGGCGTGCTCGGCCTCGCCGCGGCGCTCACGTTGACGGTCGAGAAGATCGAGCTTCTGATCGACCCCGCATACGTGCCGTCCTGCAGCATCAACCCGGTGCTGTCCTGCGGGTCGGTCATGGTCACCCCACAGGCGTCGGTCTTCGGCTTCCCCAACTCGTTGCTCGGCATCGTCGGCTTCACCATCGTGGTCGTCACTGGCGTGCTGGCGGTCTCGAGAGTCGCTCTGCCGCGGTGGTATTGGGCGGGCCTGGCGGTCGGGACGCTGCTCGGCGCCGTGTTCGTGCACTGGCTGATCGCCCAGAGCCTGTACCACATCGGCGCGTTGTGCCCGTACTGCATGGTGGTGTGGGCGGTCACTATTCCGCTGTTGTGCGTCGTCGCGTCAATAGCGCTGCAACCGTACGCGGGCAACGTAGTCGCCAGGGTGCTCCATCAATGGCGGTGGTCGATCGTGGTGCTCTGGTTTACGGCGGTGATCCTGATGATCCTGGTGCGGTTCTGGAATTACTGGTCGACGTTGATCTAGTAGTCCCGCTTGTTAGGGTTACCCGTGATTACTAAGCTGCTCGTCGCCAACCGCGGGGAAATCGCCATCCGCGCGTTCCGGGCGGCGTATGAGATGGGTATTGCGACCGTCGCCGTCTACCCGCACGAGGATCGCAACTCGCTGCACCGGCTGAAGGCCGACGAGTCGTATCAGATCGGCGAACTCGGCCATCCGGTACGCGCATATCTGTCGGTCGAGGAGATCATCCGGGTGGCCCGGCATGCCGGCGCGGATGCCGTGTATCCCGGCTACGGCTTCCTGTCGGAGAACCCCGAGCTGGCCTCGGCGTGCGCGGAGGCAGGCATCACGTTCGTCGGCCCGGGCGCCCATGTGCTGGAGTTGACCGGCAACAAGGCGCGGGCCATCGCGGCGGCACGTGAGGCGGGGCTGCCGGTGTTGGCATCGTCGAAGCCCTCGGCGTCCGTCGACGAGCTGGTGGCAGCGGCGTCGGCGATGGAGTTCCCGGTGTTCGTCAAGGCGGTGTCCGGCGGCGGCGGACGGGGCATGCGCCGAGTGGTGGATCCCGACGCGCTGCCCGAAGCGATCGAGGCCGCCTCCCGGGAGGCCGAATCCGCGTTCGGCGACCCGACGGTCTACCTCGAGCAGGCCGTCATCAACCCGAGGCACATCGAGGTGCAGATCCTCGCCGACGGCCGCGGCAACGTCATTCACCTGTTCGAGCGTGACTGCAGCGTGCAGCGCAGGCACCAGAAGGTCATCGAGCTGGCGCCCGCCCCGAACCTCTCCACAGAGCTGCGCGCAAAGATCTGCGCCGACGCGGTCACGTTCGCGCGGCAGATCGGCTACACGTGTGCCGGCACGGTGGAATTCCTGCTCGACGAACGCGGTCACCACGTATTCATCGAGTGCAACCCGCGCATCCAGGTCGAGCACACCGTCACCGAAGAGATCACCGATGTCGACCTGGTTTCCAGCCAGCTGCGCATCGCGGCGGGGGAGACGCTGGCGGATCTGGGCCTGTCGCAGGAGGGCTTGCAGATCCGTGGCGCCGCGATGCAGTGCCGGATCACCACCGAGGACCCGGCCAACGGGTTCCGCCCCGACACCGGTCGCATCACCGGCTACCGCTCGCCCGGCGGGGCGGGCATCCGCCTCGACGGCGGCACGAATCTCGGCGCAGAGATCTCGGCCCATTTCGACTCCATGCTGGTGAAGTTGACTTGTCGGGGAAGGGATTTCACGATTGCGGCGGCACGGGCCCGGCGTGCGCTCGCCGAGTTCCGCGTGCGGGGGGTGTCGACGAACATCCCGTTCCTGCAGGCGGTGGTCGACGATCCCGACTTCAGGGCGGGCCGAGTCACGACGTCGTTCATCGACGAGCGCCCGCATCTGCTCACCGCGCACATTCCCGCCGACCGTGGCACGAAGATCCTCCACTACCTCGCCGACGTCACCGTCAACAGTCCCTACGGGGGTCAGGACAGGGTGTACCCGCAGGACAAGCTGCCCGACGTCGACGTCGATTCGACGCCGCGGTCCGGTAGCAGGCAGCGACTGATCGAGCCTGGGACCCGAGGGCTTCGCGGCGTGGCTGCGGGACTCACCTGCCGTGGGCGTCACCGACACCACGTTCCGGGACGCGCACCAGTCGCTGCTGGCCACCCGGGTGCGCACCTCCGGCATGCTGGCGATCGCGCCTTACATCGCCAGGATGACGCCTGAGCTGCTGTCGATCGAGTGCTGGGGTGGCGCGACTTACGATGTGGCCCTTCGGTTTCTGAAGGAAGACCCGTGGGAACGGCTGGCGGCGTTGCGCGAGGCGGTGCCCAACATCTGCCTGCAGATGCTGCTGCGGGGCCGCAATACCGTTGGCTACACCCCGTACCCAGAGGTGGTCACGTCGGCGTTCGTCGAGGAGGCCACCGCGACGGGCATCGACATCTACCGCATCTTCGACGCGCTCAACAACGTCGAGTCGATGCGCCCGGCGATCGACGCGGTCCGCGAAACCGGTTCGGCGATCGCCGAAGTCGCAATGAGCTACACGGGCGACCTGTCCGACCCCGCCGAAACCTTGTACACGCTCGACTATTACCTGAAGCTGGCCGAGCAGATCGTCGATGCCGGCGCGCACGTGCTGGCGATCAAGGACATGGCCGGCCTGCTGCGGGCGCCTGCAGCCACTACTTTGATCACCGCGCTGCGCAGTCGCTTCGACCTGCCGGTGCACGTGCACACGCACGACACCCCGGGTGGACAGTTGGCGACCTACCTGGCCGCGTGGCACGCCGGTGCCAGCGCGGTCGACGGCGCCGCTGCGCCCTTGGCAGGGACCACCAGCCAGCCGGCGCTGAGCTCGATCGTCGCCGCGGCCGCGCATACCAGGTACGACACCGGGCTGTCGCTGCGTGCGATCTGCGACCTCGAGCCGTACTGGGAAGCGCTGCGAAAGGTCTACGCGCCCTTCGAGTCTGGACTTCCTGCGCCGACCGGCCGGGTGTACGAGCATGAGATTCCCGGCGGCCAGTTGTCGAACCTGCGTCAGCAGGCCATCGCGCTGGGGATGGGAAACCGGTTCGAGGAGGTCGAGAACGCATACGCGGGGGCCGACCGCGTGCTCGGTCACCTGGTGAAGGTCACGCCGTCGTCGAAGGTCGTCGGAGACCTCGCTCTTGCGCTGGTCGGCGCGGGCGCCACCGCCGACGAGTTCGCCGCCGACCCGGCGCGCTTCGACATCCCCGACTCCGTGATCGGTTTCCTACGTGGCGAACTGGGTGATCCGCCCGGCGGCTGGCCCGAACCGCTGCGCACCAAGGCGCTGGCCGGACGCGCACCGGCCAAGCCGACCCAGGACCTCACCGCCGACGACGAAGCGGTGCTGACGAAGGCAGGCCGCGACCGCCAGTCCACGCTCAACCGGCTGCTGTTCCCCGGCCCGACCAAGGAGTTCGAGGCGCATCGCGAGATCTACGGCGACACATCGCGACTGAGCGCCAACCAGTTCTTCTACGGCCTGCGTCACGGCGACGAGCACCGTATCCAGATCGATCGTGGCGTCGAGCTCATCATCGGACTCGAGGCGATCTCCGACGCCGACGAACGCGGCATGCGCACGGTGATGTGCATCATCAATGGCCAACTCCGGCCGGTGGTGGTGCGCGATCTGTCCGTCGCGATCGACAAACCCGCCGCGGAGAAGGCCGACCGCACCAACCCCGACCACGTCGCCGCGCCGTTCGCCGGCGTCGTGACCGTCGGAGTGGCGTCCGGCGACGAGGTGGCCGCGGGACAGACCATCGCCACCATCGAGGCGATGAAGATGGAGGCCGCGATCACGGCACCGAAGGCAGGCACGGTCGAACGCGTCGCGGTCGCGGCGACCGCACAGGTCGAAGGCGGTGACCTGCTGGTGGTGATCAGCTGACCCGCATCGTGGGCGGCGACCTCGGCGGCCGCCGAATCGCGGTGCCACAGGGTCGATCCGGCAAGGGCACCCGGCCCACCACCGATCGCGTACGGGAAGCGCTGTTCAACGTGCTGGCCGTCAACGTCGACTTCCCGGGTATCGCGGTGCTCGACCTCTACGCTGGATCGGGGGCGCTTGGGCTGGAGGCGCTCTCGCGGGGAGCGGCGTCGGTGTTGTTCGTCGAGTCCGATCGCCGCGCCGCGGCCGTCATCACCCAGAACGTCTCGGCGCTCGGGGTTGCCGGGGCCGTGGTGCGCTGTGGGTCCGTCGCGACGGTGCTCGCATCCGACATCGCGCGGCCGGTCGACCTGGTGTTCGCCGACCCGCCCTACGAGGTGTCCGCCACCGAGGTCGAGTCCGTGCTGAGCGCGCTCGGCAGTCGCGGTTGGCTGTCGCGGGGCGCGGTCGCGGTGATCGAGCGTGCGGCGTCGGGCCCGGAACTCGCCTGGCCGGATGGTTGGTCGGCGTGGCAAGTTCGCCGCTACGGCGACACCCGGCTCGAATTCGGCGATTTCGGCGTCAGCCGACATTAGTGCCAGCGGCGTGCCGACCCGCGGGGAGGGCAACTGAGCACGCCAAAGCGGGTAGCCTGCACCACCATGAGCGGCGCGGTATGCCCTGGATCGTTCGATCCTGTGACCCTCGGCCACATCGACGTCTTCGAGCGCGCCTCCGCACAGTTCGACGAGGTCGTCGTGGCGGTGTTGGTGAATCCCAACAAGCAGGGCATGTTCACCCCGGATGAGCGCATCGCCATGATCGAGGAGTCCACGTCGCATCTGACGAATCTGAGCGTCGAACGCGGTTCGGGACTGGTCGTCGACTTCGTCAAGTCGCGCGGGCTCACGGCCATCGTCAAGGGTCTGCGCACCGGCACCGACTTCGAATACGAGCTGCAAATGGCTCAGATGAACAGGCACGTCGCAGGCGTCGACACGTTCTTCGTGGCGACCACCCCGCGCTATTCATTCGTGTCGTCCTCGCTGGCCAAGGAGGTCGCCGCGCTCGGTGGTGATGTCTCGGAGCTGCTGCCCGACGCGGTGAACCGCCGGCTTGCGGCGAAGCTCACGGGCTGAGCCGCAGCACCGCCGAGTGTGCGGCCAGGGCGGAGAATCCGCCGAAATCTCGCCCTGACGGCACGTTCGACGACGTTTCGCGGGGCGGGATGACGGCTCGGCGTGGATAACTGGCAGCACGACACACGGCGTGGCAAACCGAGTCACAGGCGTAACACCAGGCACACTAGTAACTATCAACTAGTACTGGAGGGTGTGCCGTGTACCGAGTATTTGAGGCGCTCGACGAGCTCGGCGCAATCGTGGAAGAAGCCCGCGGAGTACCGATGACCGCTGGATGCATGGTGCCCCGCGGCGACGTGCTCGAACTGATCGACGACATCAAGGACGCCATCCCCGGCGAACTCGACGATGCGCAGGACGTGCTCGACGCCCGCGACGGGATGCTTCGCGACGCCAAGGAGCACTCCGACTCGATGGTCGCCAGCGCCACCGCTGAAGCGGACTCGCTGCTCAACCACTCGCGAGCCGAAGCCGATCGGATCCTGGCCGATGCCAAGGGGGCGGCCGACCGGATGGTCGTCGAGGCGCGTCAGCACAGTGAACGGATGGTCATCGAGGCCCGCAACGAGGCCGAGCGGATCGCCGCCACCGCCAAGCGCGAGTACGAGGCCAGCGCCGGACGCGCGAAGGCCGAGGCCGACCGGCTGATCGAGAACGGAAACCTGTCCTACGAGAAGGCCGTTCAGGAAGGCATCAAGGAGCAGCAGCGCCTGGTGTCGCAGACCGAGATCGTCGCGACCGCCACTGCCGAGGCCACCCGCCTGATCGACTCGGCCCACGCCGAGGCCGACCGGCTCCGCGGCGAATGCGACATCTACGTCGACAGCAAGCTCGCCGAGTTCGAGGACTACTTGAACGGGACGTTGCGCTCGGTGGGCCGTGGTCGCCACCAGCTGCGCACCGCGGCCGGGACGCACGACTACGCCCAGCGCTAGCGGCATCTAGTCGATCCGGCGGGCAGGAGCGCAGCGACCCGGGAATCGATCGGGCGGGCAGGAGCGCAGGTCGTAGGATTGCCGCCATGGCGACCCACGGTGCATCGCGCGGCCCAAAGTCGCCCCTCGTCATCGACGTCACGCGGCTGGGCAGGCGACCGGGCTCCCTGCGGACGCTGCAGGAGACGGTGCCTGCGCCCCGGCGCATCGGCATCGAGCTGCTCGCCATCGCGCAGGGTGCTCCGCTGACCCTCGACCTCAAACTCGAGTCGGTGTCCGAGGGGGTGCTCGTCACCGGAACGGTGTCGGCGCCGACCGCCGGCGAGTGCGCGCGCTGCCTGACGCCCATCACGGGAGACGTCGACGTCGACATCACCGAGCTGTTCGCCTATCCGGACAGCGAAACCGAGGCCACCACCGAAGAAGACGAAGTGGGGCACGTCGTCACCGACCGTGACGGGGACAGCATCGATCTCGAACAGACGATCGTCGACGCCGTCGGGCTGGTGCTGCCCTTCTCACCGCTGTGCCGCGACGACTGCCCCGGGCTGTGCCCCGAATGTGGTGTGCCCCTTGCGACGGCTGGAGCCGACCATAACCACGACGTGATCGACCCGCGCTGGGCGAAGCTGTCCACGTTGTTGCCCCTCGACCAGACCTCGGACGGCGCGGGCGATTCGTGACCCTAGACCGCACACCGCTGTTGAAGGCGTTGGGAGTGGATCTGTCCGACGACCTGCTGACCATCGCGTTGACGCATCGCAGCTATGCCTACGAGAACGGCGGCCTGCCAACCAACGAGCGGTTGGAGTTCCTCGGCGACGCGGTGCTCGGCCTCGTGGTCACGGCGGAGATCTTCGCGAAGTACCCGGATCGCAGCGAGGGCGAGCTGGCCAAGCTCAAGTCCGCCGTCGTCAACACTCAGGCGCTGGCGCAGATCGCGCGCCAGCTCGCCGACGACGGACTGGGCGCTTATCTGCTCCTGGGCCGCGGCGAAGTCGCCAGCGGAGGCGCGCAGAAGGCCAACCTGCTGGCCGACGGGCTCGAATCGCTGCTCGGTGCCACCTACGTCGAGCACGGTCACGAGATTGCGCACGACGTCATCCTCCGACTGTTCGGCGATCTGCTCGACACGGCGGCAAGCCTCGGCGCCGGGTTGGACTGGAAGACAAGCCTGCAGGAGCTGGCGGCCGCCCGCCGCCTCGGGGTGCCGTCATACGTGGTCACCTCCACGGGCCCCGAACACGACAAACAGTTCACCGCCCGAGCCGTCGTCAACGGCGTCGACTACGGGGCGGGGTTCGGCCGGACCAAGAAGGAGGCCGAGCAGCAGGCCGCAGCTGCGGCGTACGCCGAGCTGGACACCATCCCCGACACGGGCGCCTGAACCCCGAATGCCCGAACTTCCCGAAGTCGAGGTCGTGCGGCGTGGGCTTGCGAGCCACGTCGTCGATCACACCATCACCGCGGTGCGGGTCCACCATCCGCGCGCGGTGCGCAGGCACGAGGCCGGCGCCGCCGACCTCACCGCGCGGTTGCTCGACACCCGCATCACGGGTACCGGACGACGCGGAAAGTACCTGTGGCTCACCCTCGACAGCGGGGATGCCTTGGTGGTGCACCTCGGGATGAGTGGGCAGATGCTGCTGGGACCCGTGACGACGAAGACCGACCACCTGCGCATCGCCACGCTGCTCGACGACGGCACCGCGATGAGCTTCGTCGACCAACGCACGTTCGGCGGCTGGATGCTGACTGACCTCGTAACCGTCGACGGGAGCGAGGTGCCCGTACCCGTCGCGCACATCGCCCGCGATCCACTGGACCCGCTCTTCGACCGGGACGCGGTGGTGAAGGTGTTGCGGCGCAAGCACTCCGAGATCAAACGTCAGCTACTGGACCAGACCGTCGTCTCGGGGATCGGCAACATCTACGCCGACGAGTCCTTGTGGCGTGCGAAGGTGAACGGGGCCAGGATCGCCGACTCGCTGTCGAAGCCGAAGCTCGCCTCGATCCTCGACCACGCCGCCGCGGTGATGACCGACGCCCTCGGTCAGGGTGGCACGTCATTCGATTCGCTCTACGTCAACGTGAACGGCGAGTCGGGGTACTTCGACCGCGCGCTGGACGCCTACGGGCGCGACGGCTTGCCGTGTCGCCGGTGTGGCGCGGTGATGCGCCGGGAAAGGTTCATGAACCGCTCGTCGTACTACTGCCCGCGCTGCCAACCGAAACCACGTCAGCCGCAGCCGCGTCGTTGATACTTGCGGCGTAGTCGGCTACCGACACGCACGCTCGCTCGGGTAGCAGGGAAGGGACGTCATGACAGAGCTCTCCGTCGAGCGCACCGGCGTGCGCCGGTACACCGGCCGCAGCACGAGGGGGGCGGAGGTGCTCATCGGATCCGAGGACGTCGAGGGCGTCTTCACGCCGGGCGAACTGCTGAAGATCGCCTTGGCAGCGTGTAGCGGCATGAGCAGCGACCAACCGCTGCGCAGCCGGCTCGGCGACGACTACCGGGCCACCATCAGGGTGTCCGGCGCCGCCGACAGGGAGCAGGAGCGCTACCCGCTCATCGAGGAGCGGCTCGAGGTCGACTTGTCGAGTCTGACCGAAGACGAGGTGACCAAGCTGTTGACGATCGTAAGTCGCACCGTCGACAAGGTCTGCACGGTCGGGCGCACGGTGAAGTCGGGGACGGAAGTGACCTTCGAGGTGGTCGACGTTGGCCGAGCCTGACGCCCGCCTCTCGGCCTGGGTGCACGGCCAGGTGCAGGGAGTGGGCTTCCGTTGGTGGACCCGAGCCCGCGCCCGGGAGCTCGGCTTGACCGGGTTCGCCGCCAACACGCCCGACGGCCGGGTGCACGTCGTCGCACAGGGGCCTCGACCGGCGTGTCAGCGACTTCTGGACCTTTTGCAGGGCGGCGGCACTCCTGGACACGTCGACGCCGTCGTCGCGGACTGGACAGATGCCCGCGAATCGTTCGACGGGTTCGTCGAGAAGTAGGCCTTGACGGGCCCGGTTGAGCAAATCGGCCCTGACTCGCCGGTATTGTGGCACGTCATGCATCTCAAGAGTCTGACGCTGAAGGGCTTCAAGTCCTTCGCCTCGCCGACGACTCTGCGTTTCGAGCCGGGAATCACGTGCGTCGTCGGCCCCAATGGGTCGGGCAAGTCGAACGTGGTCGACGCGCTGAGTTGGGTGATGGGCGAGCAGGGGGCCAAGACCCTGCGCGGCGGCAAGATGGAAGACGTAATCTTCGCTGGCACTTCGTCGCGGGCACCGCTCGGCCGCGCGGAGGTCACCGTCACGATCGACAACTCTGACAACGCGTTGCCGATCGAATACTCCGAGGTGTCGATCACCCGCCGAATGTTCCGCGATGGCGCCAGCGAATACGAAATCAACGGCAGCAGTTGCCGTTTGATGGATGTGCAGGAACTGCTGAGCGACTCGGGCATCGGCCGTGAAATGCACGTGATCGTCGGCCAGGGCAAGCTCTCCGAGATCCTGGAATCGCGCCCCGAGGACCGTCGCGCCTTCATCGAGGAGGCGGCGGGCGTGCTCAAGCACCGCAAGCGCAAGGAAAAGGCGGTCCGCAAGCTCGACGCGATGTCGGCCAACCTGAACCGGCTCTCCGATCTGACCACCGAGCTGCGCCGTCAGCTCAAACCGCTCGGCAGGCAGGCCGAAATGGCCCGCCGGGCCCAGACCATCCAGGCCGACCTACGCGATGCGCGGCTGCGGCTCGCCGCCGACGACCTGGTGACCCGGCAGGCGGAGTTCAACGACACCAACCAGGCCGAGCACGCGCTGCGCCACGAGCACGACGAGCTCGCCGCCCGGCTGGACGAAGCGACGATCGAACTCGCCACGCACGAGTCGGCGGTGTCCGGACTCTCGGGCAAGGCAGAAGCCGCGCAGCAGACGTGGTTCCGGTTGTCTGCACTTGCCGAGCGGGTCAGCGCCACCGTGCGCATCGCCACCGAGCGAACCCAGCTGCTGGACGCCGACGTCGAGGCGTCTACGGGTGCCGACCCCGACGCGCTGGATGTCGAAGCGGATAACGTCGCCGCGCACGAGCAGGAACTGCTCACCGAGCTGACGCAGTCGCGGGAACGACTGGAGGCCAAGCGCGCCGAGTTGGCTGAGCGGGAGCGGCTGGCGGCCGAAGCCGAGCGCGCGCACCTCGCGGCCGCTCGTGCCGAGGCCGACCGGCGCGAAGGCCTGGCGCGACTGGCGGGTCAGGTGGACACCATGCGCACCCGAGTCGAGTCGATCGACGAGGGCCTCGCGCGGCTCTCGATCGGCATCGAGGAGTCCGCTGCCCGCGCGCAGCAGGCCCACGCCGAGTTCGAGACCATCCAAGCGCGGGTCGGCGCGCTCGACGCGGGTGAGGCCGGCCTCGATGAGCAGCATGACCGCTCGGTCACCGCCCTGCGGTTGGCCGACGAGCGTGTCGCCGAGCTCCAGTCGGGCGAACGCAGCGCCGAACGGCAAGTAGCGTCCCTGCGCGCCCGCATCGACGCGCTCGCCGTGGGCCTGGACCGGCGCGACGGCGCCGCCTGGCTGCAGAAGAACCACACCGGCACGGGACTGTTCGGCTCGGTGGCCAAGATGGTCCGGGTGCGCCCCGGTTACGAGGTTGCGGTAGCCGCGGTGCTGGGCTCGGCTGCCGATGCACTGGCCGCCGACGACCTGGGGGCCGCGCGGTCGGCAGTGTCAGCACTCAAGGCGGCCGACGGTGGCCGGGCCGCGATCGTGCTCGGGGACTGGCCGGAAAACAATGGCGCACAACGAGACCCGCTACCCGAAGACGCGTTGTGGGCACTGGATCTCGTCGAGGTTCCCGACCGCTTGCGCGGAGCGCTCACCGCGATGCTGGCCGACGTCGTCGTGGTCCGGGAACTCACCGCTGCGCTCGGCCTGGTGGCCGAGCGCAGGCAGCTGAAGGCGGTCACCGTCGATGGAGACCTGGTGGGGGCGGGATGGGTGAGCGGCGGCTCCGACCGCAAGCCGAGCACGCTGGAGATCACGTCGGAGATCGAGAAGGCACGCGCGGAGTTGCAGGCCTCCGAACGACAGGCCCGCGAGATGACTGCCGCGCTATCGGGGGCACTCGCCGAGCAGTCGGCGCGCCAGGACGCTGCCGAACAGGCGCTCGCGGCGCTCAACGAGTCCGACGCCGCGATCTCGTCGATTTACGAGCAGCTGGGCCGACTCGGTCAAGACGCCCGCGCCGCCGAGGAGGAATGGCAGCGGCTGATGACTCAGCGGGACGAGATGGAGACGAGCCGTGCGCGCACGGTCGAGGAGATGACCGAGCTCGAGGTCCGTCTCCACAACGCGCAGCAGGCCCCGATGTTCGATGCCGAGCCGACCGACCGCCAGGAGATGGTGTCGGCCGCCGAGGCTGCGCGGGCCACCGAGGTCGAGGCGCGACTGGCGGTTCGTACCGCCGAGGAGCGCGCGAATGCTGTTCGGGGACGCGCGGATTCGTTGCGTCGCGCCGCGGCGGCCGAACGTGAGGCCAGGCTGCGCGCGCAGCGGGCGCGCGAAGCCCGCGAGCTCGCCGCGACGGTCGCGGCGACGGTGGCCGAGTCAGGCCGAATCGTCGCCGCCAAGATCAGCGAGACCGTCGCCGTGGCGTCACGCAACCGGGACGATCTGGCCGCCGAACGTCGGCTGCGCACCGAGGCGCTGGCCAAGGTGCGCGAGGAGACGACCGAACTAGCCGCCAGGATCGCCGCGCTCACCGATGCGTTGCACCGTGACGAAGTTGCGAAAGCCCAAGCGGCCCTTCGTATCGAGCAGATCGAGCAGCATGCACTGGAGCAGTTCGGCTTGGCCGCCGCAGACCTGGTGGAAGAGTACGGCCCTCATGTGTCACTGCCGCCGACGGAGCTCGAGCTCGCGGAGTACGAGCAGGCCAAGGAGCGCGGGGAACAGGTCATCGCGCCGGCGCCGATGCCGTACGACCGGCCTACCCAGGAGCGCCGCGCCAAGAAGGCCGAACGCGAGCTCGCCGAACTCGGCCGGGTCAACCCTCTGGCGCTCGAGGAGTTCGCCGCGCTGGAGGAGCGCTACAACTTCCTGTCCACTCAGTTGGAGGACGTGAAGGGCGCGCGCAAGGACCTGCTCGACGTCATCGCCGATGTCGACCACCGCATTCTGCAGGTGTTCGCCGAGGCCTATGCCGACGTGGAGCGTGAGTTCACCCAGGTGTTCTCAACGCTGTTCCCGGGCGGAGAGGGCCGCCTGCTGCTGACCAACCCCGACGACATGCTCACCACCGGAATCGAGGTGGAGGCCCGTCCGCCGGGCAAGAAGATCAAGCGGCTGTCGCTGCTTTCCGGTGGGGAGAAGTCTCTGACGGCGGTGGCCATGCTGGTGGCGATCTTCCGGGCACGTCCGTCCCCGTTCTACGTGATGGACGAGGTCGAGGCCGCGCTGGACGACGTCAACCTGCGGCGGCTCATCAGCCTGTTCGAGCAGCTGCGTGAGCGCTCGCAGCTCATCGTCATCACGCACCAGAAGCCCACCATGGAGGTGGCCGACGCGCTCTACGGCGTCACGATGCGCGACGACGGCATCACGACGGTGATCTCGCAGCGCATGCGGGGCCAGGAACTGGTCACGGCGGGCAAGAGCGAAGCGACTGGGGAATCGGTGTAGCGGGCAAGAGCGAAGCGACTGGGGAATCGGTGTAGCGGGCAAGAGCGAAGCGACTGGGGAATCGGTGTAGCGGGCACCTGGTCGGTTGCCTCAACCCACCCTGAGACAATGGGCAGGTGTCGCAAGGATTATGGATCGCTCTCGCGGTCGTCGCCGTACTGGTCGTAGCTGCGCTGATCTTGGGCCTCGTCCGGTACCGGCGGCGACGCATCAGTTTGGCGCGGCCTGATACTGCCAAACCCGTCGATCGGTCGGGCGGCTACACGGCCTCATCGACCATCACCTTCACGCAATCCACCGCCCCGCCGCTCACCGAGGGGACAGCCCCGCCGCCCGAGCGGCTGGACACCAGTGGGCTGCCGGCCGTCGGAGACGACGCCACCATCCCGCGCGACGCGCCGAAACGCGCGGTCTCTGACGTTCAGCTACCCGAGCCCGAACTCGAGCCCGAACTCGAACTCGAACTCGAACTCGAGCCCGAACTCGAGCCCGAACCAGAACGAACGCCCGAGCCCGCGCCCGCCACCCCGATACTCGATGAGATCGAGCCGACGGAGGGCAGGCTCGAGCGACTGCGTGGCCGGTTGGCCAAGTCCCAGAACACGCTGGGCCGCAGCGTCCTTGGACTACTCGGCGGCGGCGACCTCGACGACGAATCGTGGGAGGAGATCGAGGACACCCTCCTGATCGCCGATCTCGGCCCGGTCGTCACCGAGTCGGTGATCGCAGCCTTGCGGGCGGGGATGGCCAGCAGCAACGTGCGGACTGAAGTGGACGCCCGAACCGTGCTACGCAATGTGTTGATTTCCGAGTTGCAACCCGACCTCGACCGGTCCATCAAGGCGCTGCCACATCAGGACAAGCCATCGGTGCTCCTGGTCGTGGGTGTCAACGGCACGGGCAAGACGACCACCGTCGGCAAGCTGGCCCGGGTGCTCGTGGCCGACGGGCGTCGCGTCGTGCTCGGCGCGGCCGACACGTTCCGGGCCGCGGCCGCCGACCAGCTGCAGAGCTGGGCGGCCCGCGTCGGCGCGGACGTGGTGCGCGGTGCCGAGGGCGCCGACCCGGCCTCCGTCGCGTTCGATGCCGTCGACGAGGGGATCGCGACGGGAGCCGACGTGGTCGTCATCGATACCGCAGGCCGGCTGCACACCAAGACGGGCCTCATGGACGAGCTGGGCAAGGTCAAGCGCGTCGTGAGCAAGCGTGCCGCAGTCGACGAGGTGTTGCTGGTCCTGGATGCGACGATCGGGCAGAACGGGCTCGCACAGGCGAAAGTGTTCGCTGAAGTCGTCGACATAACCGGCGTCGTGTTGACCAAGCTGGATGGAACCGCCAAGGGCGGGATCGTCTTTCGTGTACAGCAGGAGCTCGGCCTGCCCGTCAAGTTGGTCGGACTCGGGGAGGGGCCGGACGACTTGGCGCCGTTCGAGCCCTCGGCGTTCGTCGACGCGCTGCTCGGCTGACATCGACGGGCGGCTCGGATGGAGTGGATTGCCGTCGCGCAACGACGGGGTTAACACCCACGAAACGCAATCCGCCGATCCGTTCACATGAGCGAAACACACGCGCGCCATCGGTGAAACAACTACTCAGCATTGTTCTGGCCTAGGTCAACGGTGCCTAACCGTGGCATGGGCGAAGGAGGAAGCTGGGAGTGGACGGATTTCCGATAATGGGTGCGCCGGACCCCGGTGACACTGCGTGGATGCTGGCGAGTTCCGCACTCGTTCTGTTGATGACGCCAGGCCTGGCGTTCTTCTACGGCGGCATGGTTCGCGCCAAGGGCGTGCTCAACATGCTCATGATGAGCATCAGCGCCATGGGTGTCGTGACCGTGTTGTGGGTGCTGTACGGCTACTCGCTCGCGTTCGGCAACGACGTCGCCAATCTGTTCGGCGACCCGACGCAGTATTTCGGGCTCAAGGGCCTGATCGGCGGGAACTATCTGTCCACCGACAGCGCCCCCGACGTGAGCATTGCGTTGGCAGGAACCATCCCCCAGACCGTGTTCGTGGCCTTCCAGCTGATGTTCGCCATCATCACCGTCGCCCTGATCTCCGGCGCCGTGGCCGACCGGCTCAAGTTCAGCGGCTGGCTTCTCTTTGCCGGCCTGTGGGCCACCTTCGTGTACTTCCCGGTTGCGCACTGGGTGTTCGCGTTCGACAACTTCACCGGTGAGAAGGGCGGCTGGATCGCCAACAGGTTGCACGCGATCGACTTCGCGGGTGGTACGGCGGTGCACATCAACTCGGGTACCGCGGGCCTGGTGTTGGCCATCATCCTCGGCAAGCGGATCGGATGGCCCGTCTCGCCGATGCGTCCACACAACCTGCCGTTCGTCATGCTTGGCGCCGGTCTGCTGTGGTTCGGTTGGTACGGCTTCAACGCCGGTTCGGCGGTGGGCTCCAACGGAATCGCAGGCGCGACCTTCATCACCACCACCATCGCAACGGGCACCGCGATGCTCGGCTGGTTGCTCACGGAGCGTATCCGTGACGGTCACGCGACCACCCTCGGTGCCGCATCGGGCATCGTCGCGGGCCTGGTTGCCATCACCCCGTCCTGCTCCTCGGTGAATGTCGTTGGCGCACTGGTCATCGGCCTCGGCGCAGGCGTGCTCTGCGCACTGGCCGTCGGGCTGAAGTTCAAGTTCGGCTTCGACGACTCGCTCGACGTGGTCGGCGTGCACCTCGTCGGCGGCCTGTTCGGCACGCTGATGGTCGGCCTGGTGGCGGCTCCGGAGGCTCCGGCCGCAGTCGTTGGTCTGTTCTACGGCGGTGGCTTCGACCAACTCATCAAGCAAGCAATTGGGGCCTTCGCGGTACTGGCCTACTCCGCGGTCGGCACCGCCATCTTGGCGCTGATCGTGAAGTACACCATCGGGCTGCGCCTCGACAAGGAAGAGGAGTCCAACGGCATCGATGAGGCCGAACACGCGGAAACCGCTTATGAACTGGCATGATCGGGAACAATTGACAGAATCTCGGAAGGAATCAACCAAATGAAGCTGATCACCGCGATCGTCAAGCCGTTCACGCTCGAAGACGTCAAGACAGGCCTGGAGCAGACGGGCATCCTCGGAATGACCGTCAGCGAGGTGCAGGGCTATGGCCGTCAGAAGGGGCACACCGAGGTGTACCGCGGTGCGGAGTACTCGGTCGACTTCGTGCCGAAGGTGCGGGTCGAGGTCCTAGTCGATGACTCGGCCGTAGACAAAGTGGTGGACGTCATCGTCCAAGCGGCTCGTACCGGCAAGATCGGTGACGGCAAGGTGTGGGTCAGTACTGTCGACACCGTCGTGCGCGTGCGCACCGGTGAGCGGGGGACCGACGCCATCTGACGCACCCGTGATCTGACGTCGTCTCCCGGCGCATACCGAGTACAAGTCAAGCCCTAGGCCGGGGGAGGACCGAAATGACAAAGCAGACACCCGATCCCGTCGCCGGCGCCTCCCGAGTGGAGGCACCGGCGGCGGGCTTGTCGCGTCCCGCGAACGACTTGGCCACCGCCGCAGGCCAATTGCTCAGTGGTGGTGCGCGGCAACTGGATTCCGCGGCCCTTCGCCACGCCCTGCTCGACCTGCACGAGTTCTGGTTGACCACGAAGGCGACCGAGATCGGCATCACCGCCACCAGTGGATTCGCGATCGTCGCCACGGGCGGCCTCGGCCGTGGCGAATTCCTGCCGTACTCCGACCTGGATCTCACGCTGGTGCACGACAACATGCCGCGCGACGTGGTCACCCATTTCGCCGAGATGCTCTGGTACCCGTTGTGGGACGCCAACATTCCGATCGATCACAGTGTTCGCACCGTGCCGGAGGCGCTGAAGGTCGCGGGCGAGGACATCTCGGCGGGACTTGCGATGCTGGACGCCAGGCACATCGCGGGTGACTCCGACTTGTCGTCGTTGTTGGTGGCCGGTGCCCGTCGTCAGTGGCGCACCGGTATCGCTTCGCGTTTCGAAGAACTCGTCGCGCACACGGAAGCCCGGTGGCAACGCAGCGGTCAGATCGCGCACCGCGCCGAGCCCGACCTCAAGAACGGTCGCGGGGGACTGCGCGACGTTCAACTACTCAACGCGCTGGCCATCGCTCAGCTCGCGGACGGCTACCCAAGCCGGTCGCTGGCGTCACCCATGGGAACGCTAGGTGACGCCCACCTGGCGTTGCTCAACGTACGCACTGAGTTGCACCGGGTGTCGCGCAAGGGGCGGGAGATGCTGCTCGCCCAGTTCGCCGACGAGATCGGTGCCGCGTTGCACATCGGCGACCGGTTCGACCTGGCGCGCATGCTCAGCGACGCCGCACGAACGATCAGCTACTACGTCGACGCCGGACTGCGCACCTCCGCGAATGCGTTGCCGCGACGTGGATTGTCGGCCCTGCGTCGACCGGTGCGGCGGCCGCTCGACGAAGGGGTCATCGAGTTCGGCGGCGAGGTCATCCTTGCGCGCGACGCGCGACCCGAACGCGACCCTGGTCTGATCCTGCGTGTCGCCGCGGCGTCGGCGACCACCGGTTTGCCGATTGCCGCGTCGACCCTGAGCCGGTTGGTCGAGACGGCACCCGAGTTGCGCACTCCGTGGCCCCGCCAGGCGCTCAAGGACCTGTTGGTGATGCTGGGTGCCGGTCCCGCCATGGTCGCAACCGTCGAGGCGTTGGACCGAACGGGGCTGTGGGGCAGGCTCTTTCCAGAATGGGGCGCAGTGCGCGACCTTCCGCCGCGCGACGTGATACATACCTGGACGGTGGACCGCCACCTCGTCGAAACTGTCTCACAGGCAAGCGCATTCATTACGCGGGTGTCGCGGCCCGACCTCCTGGTACTCGGCGCGCTGTGCCACGACATCGGCAAGGGGCGCGGTGGCGACCACAGCGTCGTCGGCGCGGATCTCGCCACCCAGATCGGGACGCGGCTGGGGCTGTGGCCGTCCGACGTCGAACTCCTGTCCAAGATCGTCCGCTATCACCTCTTGTTGCCGAACACCGCCACGCGCCGGGACTTGCAGGACCCGAAGATCATCGGTGCGGTCGTCGATGCGCTGGGTGGCGATCCGACGCTATTGGAACTGTTGCATGCGCTGGCCGAGGCGGATTCCCTCGCCACCGGTCCGGGGGTGTGGGGCGACTGGAAGGCCTCGCTCATCGGCGACCTGGTCCGGAGGTGCAGGCTGGTGATGGCGGGTGAGCCACTGCCGCAACCCGATCCCGTTGAACCGCAATATCTCTCGTTGGCCGCCGACGGCGGCGTGCACGTCGAGATGGTACCGTCCGACAGCGCGCACGTCTTCGGTGTCACGATGATCGCGCCCGACTGCATGGGCATGCTGTCGAAGGCGGCGGGCGTGCTGGCGTTGAACTCGCTGCGCGTGCACTCTGCCTCCGTCAGTAGTCACGAAGGCGTGGCGATCAACACATTCGTGGTGTCCCCGCACTTCGGTGCGCCGCCCCCACCCGAACTGCTCCGCCAGCAGTTCATGCTGGCCCTCGGCGGAGATCTGGACGTCATCGAGTCGCTCGAACGCCGTGACCGAGACTCCGCGGCGACCAACACGTCGCGGGCGGGCGAGATTCCGGCCGCGGTGCCGATCAACCACGTGCCCGCCCCGCCCCGCGTGCTCTGGTTCGAGGGCAGCTCCCCAGCCGAGTTCGTCCTACAGATTCGCAGCCTCGACCGCCCGGGGCTGTTGGCCCGCCTGACCGCCGTCATCGAGCGCGACGGCCTGCACATCGTGTGGGCGAAGGTCACGACGCTGGGGTCGGCGGCCGTCGATGCGTTTGGCCTGGTCGTGCCCTCGCTACTGGACGGTGATGAAGGGGCGGATTACAGCGCGGCGCGTGCCGAGTTGGAACGCGAGCTGTACGCCGTGCTGCCTGCCCCGGCCCAAGCCAAGCCGGTGCCCGAGGCCAGCTGATTATTACGTCGACCGGGGCGATCGAACCCATTCGACGTCGGTGACCATCATCCACGCCGTGCCTGGCGAGCAGGGACCGCTAGGCTTGACGGGTGTTTGAATCCCTCTCCGACCGGTTGACCGGAGCCCTTTCGGGGCTTCGTGGCAAGGGTCGGCTGACCGACGCCGACATCGACGCCACCAGCCGGGAGATCCGGCTTGCCCTCCTCGAAGCCGATGTTTCGCTTCCGGTGGTGCGGGCGTTCGTGGCGCGCATCAAGGACCGGGCCAAGGGTGCGGAGGTCTCCGGTGCGCTGAACCCGGCGCAACAGGTCGTCAAGATCGTCAACGAGGAACTGGTCGGCATCCTCGGCGGGCAGACCAGGCAACTGGTGTACGCCAAGACGCCACCGACGGTCATCATGCTTGCGGGTTTGCAAGGCTCCGGTAAGACGACGCTGGCCGGCAAGCTCGCGAAATGGCTACGGGACCAAGGCCACACGCCATTGCTGGTGGCCTGCGACCTGCAGCGCCCCGGAGCGGTGAACCAGCTGCAAATCGTCGGCGAGCGCGCGGGCGTGCAGGTGTTCGCCCCGCACCCCGGCGTGTCACCCAGTGGCGCGGCCATCGGCGGGCAGGAGGGAAGCGGATCCGAACAGATGACGGCCGGCGATCCCGTCGCGGTCGCCGCGGCCGGCCTCGCCGAAGCCAAGGCCAAGCACTTCGACGTGGTGATCGTCGACACTGCGGGTCGGCTCGGCATCGACGAGGAGTTGATGGGCCAGGCTGCCGCGATCCGGGCTGCAGTCGACCCCGACGAGGTCATCTTCGTGCTCGACGCGATGATCGGCCAGGACGCCGTCACCACCGCCGAAGCGTTCCGCGAGGGCGTCGGCTTCACCGGCGTCGTGCTGACCAAGCTCGACGGCGACGCCCGCGGCGGCGCGGCGCTGTCCGTCCGCGAGGTCACAGGCGTGCCGATCCTTTTCGCCTCCACTGGTGAGAAGCTCGAGGACTTCGACGTCTTCCATCCCGACCGGATGGCCAGCCGCATCCTCGGCATGGGCGACGTGCTGAGCCTCATCGAACAAGCCGAGCAGGTCTTCGACGCCGAGCAGGCCGAGGCCGCCGCCGCGAAGATCGGGTCCGGTGAGCTGACGCTGGAGGACTTCCTCGAGCAGATGCTGACGATCCGCAAGATGGGACCCATCGGGAACCTGCTCGGCATGCTGCCCGGCGCCGGTCAGATGAAGGATGCGCTCGCCGCCGTCGACGACAGCCAACTCGACCGCGTGCAGGCGATCATCCGCGGCATGACGCCCCAGGAGCGCGCCGACCCGAAGATCATCAACGCGTCGCGCCGACTGCGCATCGCCAACGGCTCCGGGGTGGCGGTCTCGGAGGTCAACCAACTCGTCGACCGGTTCTTCGAAGCCCGCAAGATGATGTCGCAGATGGCCGGCCAGATGGGAATGCCGTTCGGCCGCAAGAGTTCCAACCGCAAGGCCGCGAAGAGCAAGGGGAAGAAGGGTAAGAAGGGTGCACGCGGTCCGACACTGCCGAAGGCCCGTAACCCCTTGGGTGCAGCCGGACTGCCTGCCGGGTTCCCCGACCTGTCCCAGATGCCGCCCGGGCTCGACGAGCTGCCGCCCGGTCTGGCGGACATCGATCTGTCCAAGCTGAAGTTCCCCGGCCAGAAATAAGGTGTCCCGGCTGCACTTCCGAGGGCGTGGGTTACCCGACGGGGAGCCCGTTGAGTGGTGGGTCGTCGACGAGGGCTCGCCCGAAGAACACGGGTACCGCGGCGTCCTGAGCGCGGAGCCGATTGCCAACGCCGACACCGTGTTCGACGGCGGCTGGATCCTGCCGGGACTCGTCGACGCCCACTGCCACGTGGGCCTCGGCCCCGGAGGTGCGGTCGAATTCGACGAGGCCGTCGCCCAAGCCGAGAAGGAGCGTGATGCCGGCGCGCTGCTGCTGCGCGACGCCGGGTCGCCGGTGGACACGCGCAGCTTCGACGATCGCGACGACCTGCCGCGCATCATTCGGGCCGGGCGGCACCTGGCTCGGCCGAAGCGGTACTCGCCGGGTCTTCCGATCGACGTCGAAGACGAGTCGCAGCTACCCCAGTTCGTCGCCGAGCAGGCCCGCTGGGGTGACGGCTGGGTCAAGCTGGTGGGCGACTGGATCGACCGCGGCGTTGGGGATCTCACACCACTGTGGTCCGCCGACGTACTCGTCGAGGCGATCGCCGCCGCGCATGCGGAGGGCGCCCGGGTGACCGCGCACGTCTTCGGTGAGGATGCGCTCCCCGGCCTGATCAATGCGGGCATCGATTGCATCGAGCACGGTACCGGCATCACCGACGACGTCATCGCGATGATGCTCGAACACGGCACCGCGCTGGTGCCGACGCTGATCAACATCGAGAACTTTCCTGGCATCGCCGACGCCGCAGGCAAGTACCCGACGTACGCGAAGCACATGCGCGACCTCTACGCGTCCTGTCGCCAGCGCGTCGGCGCAGCCTATGAGGCCGGGGTGCCGATCTACGCAGGGACCGACGCAGGCGGCATGATCGCGCACGGGCGCATCGCCGACGAGGTCGACGCCCTGAAGAACGTCGGCTTGAGCCCTACGGCCGCGCTCGGCGCCGCCTGCTGGGATGCCAGGGCGTGGCTCGGACGTCCCGCCCTCGAGCACGGCGCATCCGCCGACCTGGTCTGCTATGCCGAGGATCCACGCGGCGGAGCCGACGTGCTCGACCAGCCAGAGCTGATCATGCTGCGTGGCCGGGTATACCGCCGCTAGTACACGTCCCGCACGTAGCGGTGGGTCTTGATGAGGTCGTTGACGTATTCGTGCGCGGCGGCGGCATCCATGCCCCCGCAACGGGCGACGATGTCGTGCAGCGTCGCGTCGACGTCCTTGGCCATCCGGTCATCCCCACACACGTACGAGCACCGCGAAGCTCAGGTGATCGAGCCGCTCGGCGGAGTCGTCGCTGAGTGCCTCCCAGAACAACAGCGCGTTGTCGGCTCCCTTTTCCGGGCGGGCTTTCGCGGAGCGGCCGCTCAACCTGCGTGACTAAATCCCAGTCGAACAGCCCGATCGCCTGTCCGTAGGGTCGCCATCTGCACCACACCAGTCGGCGGCCGTTGGGCTCCGCCGTGCCGATTCGAGGTGATCGGCGCCTGCGTCGCGTGGCTAGAGCACGCCGACGCTGGCCGACCGATCTTGCGCGAAACCCCAATCCAGTAGGGCGGTGGCCTGATCCCAGTAGGTAGGGCCGCCCTCCTTGATCAGGCCGTACATCATGGCGACCACCAGCCGACGACCGTCGCGCTGGGCCGCTCCGACGAAGGTCTTGCGGGCGACGTCGGTGAATCCGGTCTTGCCGCCGAGCATGCCCGGATAGCGGAACAGCATTTCGTCCTGATTGACGAGGTTCACCGGTCCGGTGTCACCGGGGAACGGTGCGGCCGGTGAGGACGTGATGGCAGCGAAGACCGGGTTGGCCAGGGCCGCCCGGAAGATGACGGCCAGGTCGTGGGGTGTGGTGTAACCGTCGATGCCGGGCCCGTTGAGTCCCGACGGCGACCCGGCCCGCGTGGCCGTCGCACCGAGCGCCGTCGCCTTCGCGTTCATCTTGGCCACCGCGACGTCGCTACCCCCGAGCATGTGCGCCAGCGTGTTGGCGGCGTCGTTGCCCGACACCAGGAGCAGGCCGTCCAGGAGTTCCTGCGTGGTGTACGTCCGGCCGGCCTTCACTCCGGCGCAGTTGCACTCCACATTGGCGTCGGCCTCCGTGGCGACGACCGTGGCGTCCAACGGCAGCTCGTCGATGGCGACGAGGGCCAGCAGCGTCTTGATGGTGCTGGCGGGCGCATGGGTGACGTACTGCTCGCGGCCCGCGAGGATCTGGCCGGTGTCGACGTCCGCGACGATCCACGACGGTGCGGGGCCATCCGGAATCGGCACCGTGCCGACCGACTGAACGTCGGCGTCCGCCGACGCGATCGGGGTGGTGAACGTGATCGAGGCGGTGAGCAGGGCTGCCGCGAACGCGGCGGTGATGCCCAGGAATCGTCTGACCATGGCCCCCGAGCCTAGTGGGTCGACCTCGCAGCCACGCTGTGCACTGCGCCACTCATCCCTGGAGTCGACGTATCTGCTGTTGCACACCTGGCTTCGCACGTCGCTGACGTTCGAGGCGTGGGACTCCAAACCGTCGGGCCGGCTCGCCGACTTCCCGTCCGAACAGCCCGCGCCGAGCGAGCAGTGGGTGCCGCTCAGTCGCGGCGACTTCACCGAGCCTCCAGACGTGTCACCGGGGGAGCACTGGCCACCGTCGGAGGGTCCGCAAGCCTGACCTCCGGCGGGGGTGTTTCAATCGATCTCGTGCTGAGTCTGGAAGAGATCTCCGACCGTCTGGAACTGCAACAGCTGCTGGTGGACTACTCCACGGCGATCGACACTCGTCGTTTCGACGACCTCGATGCGGTGTTCACGCCCGACGCCTACATCGACTACCGGGCGATGGGCGGCATCGACGGTCAGTTTCCCGAGGTCAAGGCATGGCTGGCCGAGGTGCTGCCCAACTTTCCGGCGTACTCCCACCTGATCGGCAACTTCGACGTCACGATCGCCGGCGACACCGCTTCGTCGCGAGTCATCTGCTTCAACCCGATGAAGCTGTCCGACGACGGCCAGATCTTGTTCTGCGGGCTCTGGTACGACGACGAGTTCGTCCGCACCGACGCCGGCTGGCGCATGACCCGGCGCGTCGAGACGAAGTGCTTCGACCGCATCGTCTGAGTGCCGGGCCACGCCCCGCGCCCAACCCCGCAGTTTGTGTCGCTTGTTGGGTCCGCCACCCGCGATTCGCCCCAACAATCGACACGAGTAGTGCGGGAGCTGAGCGATTTCCATCTGACCTGCACGCTCTGGCACAATGGGCGGCTGTCTGCCATCCGACTACGGCTGGGCGGCGGTCACACACGTGAGGCAAAACCGGATACCGGCACATCCGCCCGTATCGCTGAATTGCAGCGTGGCAACGCAACAGGAGAAGTGGCTTCACCATGGCTGTCAAGATCAAGCTCACGCGGCTCGGCAAGATCCGCAATCCCCAGTACCGCATCGCCGTCGCCGACGCGCGGACCCGCCGTGACGGCCGGTCCATCGAGGTCATCGGTCGGTACCACCCGAAGGAAGATCCGAGCCTCATCGAGATCGACTCGGAGCGCGCCCAGTACTGGCTGTCCGTCGGCGCCCAGCCGACCGAACCGGTGCTGCAACTGCTGAAGATCACCGGCGACTGGCAGAAGTTCAAGGGTCTGCCCGGCGCGGAAGGCACCCTGAAGGTCAAGGAGCCCAAGCCCAGCAAGCTCGACTTGTTCAACGCTGCGCTGGCCGCGGCCGACGATGCCCCGTCCGGCACGGCGACGCAGTTGAAGAAGAAGAAGTCGCCGAAGAAGGGCGACGAGGCCGCCGACGCCGCGGTCGAGACCGCAGGCGAGGCCGAGGCTGCCGAGGCGCCCGCCGACGCGCCCGCCGCCGAATGAGCACCGTCGTCGTCGACGCTGTCGAGCATCTGGTTCGCGGAATCGTCGACAACCCCGACGACGTCCGCGTCGACATGGTGACCAGTCGCCGTGGGCGGACCGTCGAGGTGCACGTGCACCCCGACGACCTCGGCAAGGTCATCGGCCGCGGTGGTCGCACGGCGACTGCGCTGCGTACGTTGGTGGCGGGTATCGGCGGACGCGGGATCCGCGTCGACGTGGTGGACACCGACCAGTAGTTCGGAAGAACTCGTGGATCTCGTCGTCGGACGGGTGGTCAAGGCCCACGGCATCACCGGTGAGGTAGTCGTCGACGTTCGCACCGACGATCCCGCCGCCCGCTTCGCCGCGGGTAACACGTTGCGCGGCAAGCCAAGTGGTGGGGGAGCCGAACGCGAATACGTCATCGACGACGTACGCGAACACAGCGGGCGACTGCTGGTTCGGTTGGCCGGCGTGGCAAACCGCGACGCCGCGGACGCGCTGCGCGGGACACTCTTTCTGGTCGACGCGACCGACCTGCCGCCAATCGACGACCCCGACGAGTTCTATGACCACCAGTTGGAGGGGTTGACCGTGCAGACGGTCGGGGGCGAAGTCGTCGGGGTCGTCGCCGAGGTGATCCACACCCCCGCTAGCGAGCTGTTGGCGGTGAAGCGGGACGGCGGGGCGGAAGTGCTGGTGCCCTTCGTCCAAGCGATCGTCACGTCGGTGACGCTGGACGACGGGATCATCGAGATCGACCCGCCCGAGGGCCTCCTGGAGTTGGACTGATGGGCGTACGGGCATGCGGATAGACGTCGTCACGATCTTCCCCGACTACCTCGCTCCGCTGCGACAGTCGTTGCCGGGCAAGGCGATCGACGCAGGCATCGTCGAGCTCGCCGTGCACGATCTGCGCCGCTGGACCCACGACGTACACAAGTCGGTCGACGACGCCCCGTACGGTGGCGGACCCGGCATGGTGATGACTGCGCCGATCTGGGGTGCCGCGCTTGACGAAGTCTGTTCGGCCGAAACACTTCTGGTGATTCCCACGCCGGCCGGGCGGTTGTTTACTCAAGCCGACGCCCACCGCTGGGGCGGCGAGCATCACCTGGTGTTCGCGTGCGGTCGATACGAGGGTATCGATCAGCGCGTCGTCGACGACGCTGCCCGCCGGATGCGGGTGGAAGAGGTGTCGATCGGAGACTACGTGCTGGCCGGCGGCGAGTCCGCGGTGCTCGTCATGGTCGAGGCCATCGTGCGGCTGCTGCCCAATGTTCTCGGCAATCCCGTTTCCCATCAAGATGATTCGCACTCGGACGGTCTGCTCGAAGGCCCCAGCTATACGCGCCCGCCGACTTGGCGGGGGCTCGACGTCCCGTCGGTGCTGCTGTCCGGCGACCACGCGAAGGTGGCGGCGTGGCGACGCGAACAGGCGTGGCAACGCACCAGGGAGCGCAGGCCCGAACTGCTGGGTCGCGACGGTGAAGCGCAAGACTGCTAGATGCGCCCGCCGGGGAACATGGTCTTGACGGCCTGGGTGATGGTCTCCCGGGCGGAGGTGGCGCCGGCGGGCTGCATGGAGCCGATCGCCATGACGTAGCGGCGGTCGGGGCCGATGACGCCGGTGGACAGGTGCATCCAGTCGGAGCCGACGCAGCACATCCAACCCTGTTTGACGGCAACGGGTTCGGCGTACAAGCCCTCGGGGATGCCGAACCGCTGGGGGTAGACGCCGCCGGGGACCATGCCGTCGGGCGCGGTCGGCGTCGAGGCCGCAAGGTTGGACAGGATGATGCTGGCCTGTTCCGGGGGTAACCCGCCGGTGCCCGCCAGCATCATGTCGTAGTAGCGCACCAGGTCCGTCGCCGTGCTGATCGTGTTGAACCACCGCCCGTTGCCCGGTGCACGGGTGGAGCCCAGCCCGTAGCGGGCGACCACCCGGTTGATGATCGCGCTGCCACCGCTGCGATTCCAGAAAACCTCGGCGGCGCTGTCGTCCGATGCCCGCAACATGACGTCGAGCGACTTCCGGTCGCTTGGCGAGAGTTCGGTCTGGCCCTTGGACACTTGCAGCAGCAAGTCGTCTGCGATGAACAGCTTGACCACCGAGGCGATGGCGATGGTGGTGCCGTTGCCGTTGGTAACGAGTTGGCCGGTGTTGCGGTCGAGGACGGCAACGGTGATGTCGGCGCCGGACTTGGCCGCGTCGGCGGTGGCCTGGCGTTCACGATCCGCCAGTCCGGTGAAGGCGGCCACGGGTTCGTCGGGGGGCGCTTCGGGCACCGGAGCCATGCTGCCCAGCGGGGCGACTACCGTCAGCTGCGGCGCGCCGTGGGGCGCCGGCGGGGTGCCGTAGACCTTGGCCTCGCAACCCGCGACGACCGTCGCGACCGCGATGGCTGCGGCGCTGACCATCAGCAGCTTCGACGGCCGGCGGTGCATGGCTCTCCTCGTGGCTTCGTACCGAAACGGGGCGTAACTCGGGCTGTGACGTCACCATCAGCCCGCCAGCCCGTTTGTTAGCCTAACCGCTGGATCGGCGCGATGCGCCGTGGTCACCGCGGGTCTGGGGCATGTCGTTCAGGTGGATTCCGCCGGTCGGAGGGCTGCGGGAAAGCGCGATTTCGCCGCGTGGGGGGCCATCTGGCACAATTGACCAGTTGTCTGCGCACGACGCCTGCGTCTGCTGCGAGATGCACCTCAAGTTACCGAAGATCTCGGCTCGGCGACGCGTCGCATGCGACCCACTGACCGAGCCGCGAACAACAAGGAAGTGTCACCGATGAACACGCTGGACTTCGTCGACCAGACGTCGCTGCGCGACGACATCCCGGCCTTCAACCCGGGCGACACCGTCAATGTCCACGTCAAGGTCATCGAGGGTTCCAAGGAGCGCATCCAGGTCTTCAAGGGTGTCGTGCTGCGCCGACAGGGTGGCGGCATCCGGGAGACGTTCACCGTGCGCAAGGAAAGCTACGGCGTCGGCGTCGAGCGGACCTTCCCGGTGCACTCGCCCAACATCGACCACATCGACGTCGTGACCCGTGGCGACGTGCGCCGGGCGAAGCTGTACTACCTTCGCGAGCTACGCGGCAAGAAGGCCAAGATCAAGGAAAAGCGCTGACCCAGCGCCCCGTCCGCTGCACGAGGACGTGCGTGATCTCGGTATGTAGCGTGCTGGCTAGTCTGAAGCCGTGACCAAACCCCGTGACGACGCCGACGCCGACGCAATTGCCGCCGACGCCGACGATTCCGCCGAACCCATAGCGGAAGAGCCCCGCAAGAGGGACCTCACACTACGCACGGTCCTGGTCGTGCTCACCAGCGAGACGGTGTTCCTGGTGGTCATCGCGGTGGTGCTCTACTACATCCTGTTGACGTTCGTCGCCAGGCCGTACCTCATCCCGTCCGAATCGATGGAACCCACGCTGCACGGCTGCACCGGCTGCGTCGGCGACCGCATCATGGTGGACAAGCTCACGTACCGCTTCTCGGAGCCCGAGCCCGGCGACGTCGTGGTGTTCAAGGGCCCTCCGTCGTGGAATCTCAACTACAAGTCCATCCGCTCGGACAACACTGCGATCCGGTGGATGCAGAACGCACTTTCGTTCGTCGGGTTCGTTCCGCCCGACGAGAACGACCTGGTCAAGCGTGTGATCGCGGTGGGGGGCCAGACGGTGCAGTGTCGGGCCACGACCGGGTTGACGGTCGATGGCAAGAACCTCAACGAGCCGTACCTCGACCCGACGACGATGAATGCCGATCCGCGTGCCTATCCGTGTCTGGGCAACGAGTTCGGGCCGGTCAAGGTACCGGACGGCCGGCTGTGGGTGATGGGGGACAATCGCACCCATTCGGCCGACTCGCGCATGCACTGCACCAACGAGGCCCCGGAGGTGCAAGACGGTGTTTGGTGCACCGGTGACCCGATGGCGGGGACGGTGCCGATCGACAACGTGATCGGAAAGGCGCGGTTCATCGCCTGGCCGCCAGGTCGGTGGGGTGGCGTCATCACGATCAACCCGCAGCAGTGAATTCCAGCCGGTAGGAGTGTTCGTGCCAGCGACCTGGCCGCCCAGAACGGTGATCCGCAAGTCCGCAGGCCTGCGCACCATTGAGGCGTCGCTCTACCGCAGCGGTCTGGGGCCGGTCGCGGGGGTCGACGAGGTGGGCCGAGGCGCCTGCGCGGGGCCGCTGGTGGTCGCCGCCTGCGTGTTGGGCCCGAACAGGCTGGAGAGCCTGGCCGCGCTCGATGACTCCAAGAAACTCAACGAACGGGAACGCGAGCGGCTGTTTCCACTGATTCGGCGCTATGCGCTGGCCTACCACGTGGTGTTCATCCCCTCGACCGAGGTCGACCGCCGTGGCGTGCACGTGGCCAACATCGAAGGCATGCGTCGTGCCGTCGCAGGGCTCTCGACGCGCCCGGGATACGTGCTGTCCGACGGATTCCGGGTGCCGGGGCTCCCGATGCCATCGCTACCGGTGATCGGCGGGGACGCCGCGGCCGCGTGCATCGCCGCCGCCAGCGTGATCGCAAAGGTCAGCCGCGACCGGTTGATGGTCGCCATGGAGTCCGAACACCCCGGGTACGGGTTCGCCGAACACAAGGGCTACGGCACCCCTGCCCACACCGCGGCGCTGGCCGAGCTGGGGCCCTGCAGTCAGCATCGGTATTCGTTCATCAACGTCCGTCGATTGGGCGTGGGTGTCGACGCAGACGCGGATAGGGTTTCAGGCACCCATGCCGATGGCGTGTACTGGGACGGAGCCGGCGGGGAGGCCGGGCAGCATGGCGAGTTTGGGTGAGGGAAGATGGCCGCAACGGGGCAAGACACCGACCAGAGGACCGCTGAATAGATGAGTGCCGAAGATCTCGAGAAGTACGAAACCGAGATGGAGCTCTCGCTGTACCGCGAATACAAGGACATCGTGGGCCAGTTCAGCTATGTCGTGGAGACCGAGCGGCGGTTCTACCTGGCCAACAGCGTCGAGTTGGTCCCGCGCAACTCCGACGGCGAGGTGTACTTCGAGCTGCGGCTTGCCGACGCCTGGGTGTGGGACATGTACCGTCCGGCGCGCTTCGTCAAGCAGGTTCGGGTGATCACGTTCAAGGACGTCAACATCGAAGAGGTCGAGAAGCCCGAACTGAGGCTGCCCGACTGACCCGTTGGGGTTCACGCAGGGACGGCTGGCGGGTTACCACGTGGGCCAGACTGGATGCCGTGACCTACGGTTTCGACGACTCTCTGCGCCTGCACGATCCCGCCCACCGCGGCTTCGCGAGTGACAACTACGCCGGAATCCACCCCGAAGTGCTCGCGGCGATCGCGGCTGCGAACGAAGGGCACCAAATCGCGTACGGCGAGGACCTCTACACGGTCCGGCTGCAGGAAGTCATGGCCGAGCACTTCGGAACGGGTGTCGAGGCGTTCCCCGTCTTCAACGGCACCGGGGCGAATGTGCTCAGCCTGCAGTCGATGCTGCCGCGTTGGGGTGCCGTGATCTGCACCCAGACAGCGCACATCCACACCGACGAGAACGCCGCCCCCGAGCGCGTCGCGGGGCTGAAGCTGCTCACTGTTCCGACTCCCGACGGCAAGCTCACTCCCGGGCTCATCGACCGCGAAGCATGGGGCTGGGGTGACGAGCACCGGGCCCAGCCACTGGCGGTATCGATCACGCAGACCACTGAACTCGGCACCGCGTACACGGCCGCGGAGGTTCGGGCGATCGCCGACCACGTCCACGAGCTCGGTATGACCCTGCACATGGACGGTGCCAGGCTTCCCAACGCGGCGGCCCACCTGGGGGTGAAGTTCCGTGAATTCACCACGGACGCCGGCGTCGATCTTCTGTCGTTCGGAGGAACGAAGAATGGCCTGATGTTCGGCGAGGCCGTCGTGGTGCTGAACCCCAATGTATCCGACGGCCTGAAGTACCTGCGCAAGCTCAACATGCAGCTCGCCAGCAAGATGCGTTTCGTCTCCGCCCAGCTGATCGCGCTGCTGACCGACGACCTCTATCTGCGCTCTGCGAGCCACGCGAACGCGATGGCGGCGCGTCTGCGCGACTCCGTCGAGGGGTTGCCCGGCCTGACGATCACACAGAAGACACAATCGAACGCCGTCTTCGCAGTCCTTCCTCCCGGCGTCGCCGACCGGCTCCGCGAGCGCTTCCGGTTCTACGACTGGGAACCGGCGGCGGGCGAGGTGCGGTGGATGTGCGCCTTCGACACGACGGAGGCAGACGTCGACGCATTCGCGGTGGCGCTGCGCGAGGAACTGACGGCGATCAGCAGGCCCTGATCACTTTTCGCCGGCTCGCCATCGGGACCCGGCGTAGCTGTTCGACCGAGTGGCCGACGAGTGCGGCTCGCTGGACCTTCTGGTCAACAACGCTGCCTCCGTCCGTGACGACCTGGTCCAAAACCCTTCTGGGATAAGCCACTTGCGCTCGCCGACGTCCTCGATGTCGGATTGCGTTCGGCATATGTCGCGTCCTGGTGCGCAGCGCCGCTGATGGTCGGCCGGGCCGCGGGCTGATTGCGTTCACGTCGTCGCCGGGGTCGGTGGCATTGGTTCCTCTCTTGGTTTGGGGTGGTACTAGGGAACCGGTACGGCGGTTGGGCCGATCGTTATTCGGCGGGGGCAATCGGGCGTAGTGTTCGTCTGCATCAGCGCAGGCTAGGGGGTGTGTTGTGTCGACCATCCTGCCGATTGTTTTTGTCTGTGCCATCCCGATCGCCGCGGGAGTGCTCTGGCTGGTGGCGCGTAGCGTGATGCGGAACGAAGAACGGGCTTCAAATCAACTGATCGAACGTCGACGTGAAGAGTGGCGGGCCGGAGGCTGCGTCGGGCCGGAGCCGGGCAGGTATAGGGGTCCCGAGCGCAGCGACTGGAGAGGCTGGTTCGGAAACGGGACCTTCGGCGGAGGCATGGGCGGCGGAGGCTACTGATCGAGCGATTCCATGGTCTCTTGGTAGACCCCGACCGATCTGATCGGAGACAGCCACGTTGCCATCCTCGGTGAGGTGGTCAACAGGCTTGTTGCCTGAGAGCGAGAAGAGGTCACCCGGCATCCCCAGGGTCTCGCCACGGACGTCATCCACTGTGGTCGTTCGCTGACGCGCGACGCGGCCGCTTGCCACACTGGTGGACATGCGCCCCGGACCGTTGTGCTGGCTCACCGACATGGACGGCGTCCTGGTGAGGGAAGAGCATGCCCTGCCCGGAGCGGCCGAATTCCTGCAGCGACTCGTCGACAAGAAGCGTCCGTTCCTGGTGCTGACCAACAACTCGATCTTCACCCCGCGCGACCTGGCGGCCAAGCTCGCCCGGTCCGGGCTCATCGTGCCGGAGACGGCGATCTGGACCTCGGCGTTGGCCACCGCGACGTTCCTGCACGACCAACTGCCTGGCGGTTCGGCTTACGTCATCGGAGAGGCGGGGATGACGACCGCGTTGCACGAGGTCGGATACACGCTCACCGACGTCGACCCCGATTTCGTGGTGCTCGGCGAGACCCGGACCTACTCGTTCGAGTCGATCACCAAGGCCATTCGGCTAATTCTCGACGGCGCCCGGTTCATCGCCACCAACCCGGACGTCACCGGGCCATCGGCCGAGGGCCCGTTGCCGGCGACCGGGTCCGTGGCCGCGCTGATTACGAAGGCCACGGGCCGGGACCCATATTTCGTCGGAAAGCCCAATCCGATGATGTTCCGCAGCGCGCTGAACCGCATCGAGGCACATTCGGAGAGCACCGTGATGGTCGGCGACCGAATGGACACCGACGTGGTCGCCGGCATCGAGGCTGGGCTGGAAACGATCCTGGTGCTGACCGGCTCGACCACGCGCGCCGACGTCGAGCTGTATCCGTTCCGGCCCAGTCACGTACTGGACTCGATCGCCGACGCAGTCGATCTCGTCTGACGGGAAGCGCACCGTCGTCGTCGAGGGGTGAGCGGAACAAACGGGCCGGCTGCCAATATCGTGATCCGGTGACTTCAACGGGCTTGAAGGCCGTCCATGGCTGACCGAACGGATGCGACGCGACCGCTCGCCGGGGTGCGGATCATCGAGATCTCCAGCTTCGTGGCGGTCCCGCTCGCGGGGATGACGCTGGCTCAGCTCGGAGCAGAGGTCATCCGCGTCGACCCGGTCGGCGGCGCCGCCGACTACCACCGCTGGCCGGTCACCGACGGTGGCGACAGCATCTACTGGGCCGGGCTCAACAAGGGCAAGCGCTCGGTCGCCGTCGACGTGCGGTCCGAAGAGGGCCAACGGCTGATCGCCCGGCTCATCGCGCAGAGTGGCATTCTGATCACCAATGTTGCAGGGCGCCAATGGCATTCGTACGAAACGTTGGTCGCGTTGCGCCCGGACCTGATCCATGTGGAGGTGTCCGGACGCGCCGACGGCGGCACCGGTGTCGACTACACGGTCAACGCGGGCCTTGGCTTCCCGCTCGTCACCGGTCCCGCAGGCCTCGACGTTCCGGTCAACCACGTGCTGCCCGCATGGGACGTGGCGTGCGGTATCTACGCCGCACTCGCCGTCACGGCCGCGCTGCGACACCGCGACGCCACCGGGCACGGCCAGCGGATCAGCATCCCGCTGGAGAACGTCGCGCTCGCGACGGCGGGCAACCTCAGCTTTCTCACCGAGGTGATGGTGAACGGCACACCGCGAGAGCGCATAGGCAACTCGATCTTCGGGCAGTACGGTCAGCAGTTCAGCAGCGGTGACGGGGTCTCGTTCATGATCGTCGCGCTCACCGGGCGGCACTTCAGGGATCTGACGGAACTGACCGGAACGGCGAAAGCCGTTGCTGCGCTGGGCGAGACGCTCGGTGCAGACTTCACCGACGAGGGCGACCGGTACCGGCACCGCGACGCGCTCACCGGGTTGTTCACCGTGTGGTTCACCAGTCACACCGGAGATGAGGTCGCTGCCGCCTTGTCGGCGACGTCGATCTTGTGGGAGCGCTACCGCGGCTTCGCCGACGTCGTGACGGACGCCAAGGTCACGGACAATCCGTTGTTCACGACGTTGGATCAGCCGCGCATCGGCGAGTATCTGGCGCCGGGGCTGCCCTTGTCGATCGACGGGACCTACCCGCAGGCTGTGGCGGCGCCGGCGCTCGGCGATCACACGGCGGAGGTGCTTCGAGAGCAGCTGGGGGTCGACGACGACGAGCTCGGCCGGCTCTTCGAATCAGGAACGGTGGCGTGAGCGTCCTGCTGGCGCTGCTCGACGTCCAACCCGGTATCGACGATCGCACCTGGGTGGGTCCAGCTAGTGGACCGGCGGGCAAGCGGTCGTTCGGCGGTCAGTTCACGGCGCAGAGCCTGGCCGCCGCGTGCCGGACCGTCGATCCGGCCAAACCGCCCACCAACATGCATCTTCAGTTCCTGCGGGGTGGCGAGGCAGGCGATGAGGTCGAGTACACCGTCGAACACGTCTACGACGGGCGAACCGCGGCCGCGCGCCGGGTTGATTCCCGTCAGGATGGGCGACTGCTGACGATGGCGAGCGTGTCCTTTGCCGTCGCGCTGCCCGGGCCCGAACACGGACTCGGCGCGCCGCTTCCCGGTGATCCGGAAACGCTCCCGCCGTCGGGACCCGCAGGCCCGGCGCCGTCGATGCCGTTGGAGGAGCTCGACATTCGGATCGACGACGACCACTCGTCCGGAGAGTTCGTGCGGCGGCTGTGGTGGCGCGTCACCGTACCCGTGCCGAACGTTCCTCTGCTGCACACCATCATCGCCGCATACGTCACCGACGTGTACATGATCGATCCCGCACTGCAGGTACACGGCCATTCGATGAAGGCGCGCACCCACCGCAGCGGAACCACCGACTCGTCGATCTGGTTCCACCGGCCGGTCCGGGCGGATCAGTGGAATCTGCTCGAGTCGCGGTCACCCGCCGCGGCGCGCGGCCGCGGTGTGATCACCGCTAGCCTCATCGGCGCCGACGGTGACGTCGCGGCCACCTTGGTGCAGGAGGGTCTCATCGCCGAGCGGGAGCAACCTGCGGGGTGACCGGCAACAGGCGCCGGTCGCGAATCCACCTGCGCACCACCGTCACCATCTGGGTCAGCAACACGCCCACGATCACCGACGCCGTTACGCCGACCACCTTGTGGTCGCCGAACAGTGGATAGACCTGGTAGTGCACCAGATAGATGAAGAGGGAGGCCTCGGCGACGACGCCCGCGGCGACGGTGAGCGCAGCGGGACACCGCAGCACAGGCAGCCAGATCAGCAGGGTAAGGCCGACGAAAACCAGGAGCTCGCGCTGCGGGTTGCCGAAGTAGCCGTACACGGCGACGGCCAGCACCAGCGTCACGGCGGCGCGCTGCCACGCGTTGGATGCCTTGGCGGCTCCCCAGCCGACGGCGAAGAACCAGAACGCCAGCACCGTGAACCAGGCCTTCCGGCCCAGCCCGAAGCCGAACAGGTCATAGCGCAGGGCCAGGCCGAACGCGAGGAACGCCACAGCGAATCCGAACGGCCACTGGCGTTCGAGCCGATCGCCGATGGGCAACCAGCAGAGCACCGCCAGCCCGACGAGGATCCACACCACCACCTCGACGAACCACAGCCGTCCGGCGGTCATGCTGTCATTCGGTCCGAGGAACTTGTTCGCCAACAACAGATTCGTGGGCGTGTAGTCGTCGGTGACCATCAGCGCGAACGCAACCCAAAGCACCGACGGTACGGCGATCCACGCGATGGTGTTGCGGAGGTGGCGGGTCCGGTCGCGACGCGGCAGTGGGGTGAGGCAGAACCGGCCGAAGTTGTAGCCGGCGATGCCTAGGAGCACGTGCGCCCCGCCCCACAATTCGTAAAGCTCCGCGTGCGAGATGACGACGAGCACGATCGCGGCGGCCCGCAGCGCAACGCTGGTCTCCAGCGTCGCACCCCACCACCGCCGTGGCCGCGACGTCGACTGCAGCTCCCGCAGAGGCAGCCGTTGCCAATCCGTGGGCAGGTGGCCGAGCGCCCGTTCGAGCCGCACCGACATGGTGACGTACGAGAGGGAGTTGCCTCCGAGGTCGACGAAGCTACATTCGGGGTCGATGGTGGTGGGGTCGAGATACAGCACATCGGCGAAAAGGGCACGCAGGTCGAGCGGCTCGGATGTGACCGGTTCGGCGCTGCGTGCGATGGCGCGCACGGCTTGGTAGTCGGGTTTTCCCGTCGGCAGCAGCGGGAGTTCGTCGACGTCGATGATGCGCACGGCGGCGCCGGGTAGGCCCGAAGCTCCCGAGGCGACCCGATGCACGTCGCAGCCCTCGGGCCGCTTCGCCGCGGCGACCAGCAGATGCCCGTCGTCGTCGGTGCAGATCGCGGACACGCCGCGTCCGCGCAGCGACTCCTCGATGTGCTGAAGGTCGATGCGCAGTCCGTACATCTTGACGAATCGGCTACTGCGGGCGAGCACTTCGTACAGCCCGTTCGAGTGCCTGCGGGCGATGTCGCCGGTGTGGAGTTCGTCGACGCGGTGACCGAGGGCGAGGTCGTGCGGTGTGCTCGCGTACCCCATCATGACGTTGGGTCCGCGGTACACCAACTCGCCGACGCCGTCCCTGCCGTCGCCCGTCGGCTCGATGCGGAACTCGCCGCCCGGGATGGGCACACCGATACAGTGCGGATTGTCGAACGCGAGTTCGGTTGGCAGGTAAGCCATTCGGGCGGTAGCCTCCGTCGCCCCGTACATGACGAACAGGTCCCACCCGTGCTGACTGCCCAAGGCCGCGAAGCGCCGCACCTGGTCGGGTGCCAACCGGCCGCCCGCCTGGGTGACGTAGCGCAGGTCCGGTACGGACGAGCCGTCGAAACCGATGCGGTCGAGCAAGTCGAACGTGTGGGGTACACCTGGGAACGTCGTGCCGCGATGGCGCCGGAACGAGTCCCAGAACTCGTCGTCGACGACGGAGCGGTCGGTCAGGATGAGCCCGGCACCACGGAGTAGGTGACTGTGGATGACGGACAGGCCGTAGCAGTATGACATCGGCAAAGTCGTTGCCGCCCGGTCGGTTTGCCTGATGTCGAGATACTGGGCGATCGACTCCGCGTTGGCGCATAGGTTGGCCTGCGACAGCCGGACCAGCTTCGGCGAGCCCGTGCTGCCCGACGTCGACATCAGCATCGCGAGCTTGGGGTGCATGTGGACGGTGGGACCGTGCCGATGCTCGACGACCCCGTCGCGCACGATGACGCCCGGGGCGTAGGTGTGGATCACCGCTTCGTGGTCGCCACCGGCGGGAAGCGGCATCACCACGTGGTCGGCCGCCAGCGCCCCGAGGTAGGCAAGAAGGGTGGCGAGTTCGTTTCGGGCTTCGATGAGTACCAGCTGACGCCCGGTGCCGAGTTCGGCGGCGACCGCGGCCACTTCGCTGGCGAGCTCGCGGTAGGTCAGCGTGCGGTTTTCGGTGACTACGGCGACGCGGTCGCCGTGCGACGCGAGGTGCTCGATCAGCCGGTCGAACATCAGCGGTTCGATTCGGTGACATGCTCTTCGCGCGAGCGCTCATCGGTGACATGCTCTTCGCGCGAGCGCTCATCGGCGAACACGACGGCCGCACCGTTGACCTGGATGCGAACCTTCGCGTCGACGGCGGGTGGGGCCACGCTGTGCTGGCGGACGGTGATCGGTGCGACGTCGTGGCCGAGATCGACGGTCAACAGCACGTCGTGCCCGCGGAACTCCGAGGCCAGTACGGTGGCTACCCCGTTGCCGCCGTCGTCGTCGGTGACCGTCGCCGCCAACAGTTGCTCGGGGCGGAGCATCAGTGTCGCGGGACCACGGACGTCGGTGTCGCGCACCGGTAGCCGGCCGAGGGCGCACTCCGCGGTATCCGCAGTGACCGTGCACGGAAGCAGTACGCAGTCACCGAGGAACTCGGCGGTGAACCGATCGTCGGGATCCAGGTATACCGCTTGTGGCGTACCGACTTTGGTGAAACTGCCTTCGCGCATCACCGCCACCTGATCGGCGATCGACAGCGCCTCCTCCTGGTCGTGTGTAACCAGCAGTGTGGTCACCCCGGCCTCGGCCAGCAGCGCCGCGACGGCCTTGCGGGTGGAGGCCCGCAACCCGGTGTCCAGTGCGCTGAAGGGTTCGTCGAGCAGCATCAGCACCGGCTGGCGGGCGAGTGCACGGGCGAGCGCGACGCGCTGCTGCTGGCCGCCGGAGAGTTCGTGAGGCCGACGCTTCGCGTACGACTCGTCGAGCGACACGGTCCGCAGCAGTTCCGCCACCCGGGCGTGGGCATCGCGGCTGCGGCCGACCAGGCCGTAGGCGATGTTCTGGCCGACGGTGAGGTGCGGGAAGAGCGCGCCGTCCTGGGCGACGTACCCGACGTCGCGACGGTGGGCGGGTGCGCACTTGTCGGACGTCGCGACCTGCCGCCCGGCGATGGAAATCGTTCCCGCGTCGGGCGTTTCGAAGCCCGCAACGAGTCGCAGCAGAGTCGTCTTCCCGCAGCCGGAGGCGCCGACGACGGCGGTGATGGTGCCCGTGGCCACCTGCAGGTCGACCCCGTGCAGCACCTCGTGGTCGCCGAACGACTTGGCGAGCCCGGTGACCTCGAGTGCGTGCTCCGCACCGGTGTCGCTCACAGTGCCGCCGCCTTGGTCGACTGCTTGAACAACACCACCGTGACGGGCACCGACAGTGCGATGAGCAGGAAGGCGTAAGGCGACGCATCCGCGTAGTCCAGTTCGCTGGACAGTGACCAGAACCTCATGGCCAGCGTGTTGGTGCCGGTGGGGGCGAGCAGTAGCGTGGCCGTCAGTTCGGTTGCGACGGCTACGAATACGAGCGATGCACCCGCAGCGGCGGCGGGCGCGGTGAGCCGCAACGTGACGCGTATGAACGTCCACGTCGGCGAAACCCCAAGCGACCAGGAGGCCTCCTCCAGACCAGGGGGCACCTGTGCCAGGCCCGATCTCAGGTTGACCATGGCGCGGGGCAGGAACATCAACACGTAGGCGGCCAGCACCAGGGACACCGTCTGATACAGCGGGGGCAGGTACCGGATCGCGACGGTGACCAGAGCCAGCGCGGTGACGATTCCCGGCATGGAGCTCGTGACGAAGTTCGACCCCTCGACGAAGCGTGCGAAGAATCCGCTGTAGCGCACCGCGACCCACGCGAAAGGGAAGGCCAGGAGTGTGGTCAGCGCGGCGGCCGAGGCGGCCAACGCCACCGTCTGGACCGTCGACGTCACGATGTCGCCGGAGGTCCATGCCTGGGTGCCGCCGATCCAGAGCCACCGCGCGATGATCCACACGGGCACGCCGAGCGCTAGCGCGGCAAGTCCGGCCAGTGCCCCGCTCGCCGGGAATGTCATGGCGCCCAGGTGATGTCGAGTCGAGGTGCGTTGCGCACCAGCGCCGATCCTGGCGTACCGCGCGTTGCCGCGGGCGGCCGTCTCGCCGACGATGAGCACCAGGCAGAGCAGCACCAGGACGCCTGCGAGCGTGCTGCCCGCTGCCCCGTTGAAGGTTGCCTGGAACTGCTCGAAGATCGCGGTGGTGAACGTCGAGAAGCGAAGCATCGCGAATGCGCCGTACTCGGCGAGCAGGTGCACGCCGATGAGCAGTGCGCCGCCGAGGATGGCCAGCCGGAGTTGGGGGAGCACGACCCGCCAGAACACGGCCGCCGGGCTGGACCCGAGCGCACGGGCTGATTCCTCGATCGCGGGGTCGAGTCGTCGCAGCGTCGCGGCCACCGGAACGTACGCGAAGGGGAAGTACGACATGGTCGCGACCAGCACCCCCGCCGAGAAACCGTGCAGCGTGGGGATGACGCTGACCCAGGCGTAGCTGTTGATGAAGGCCGGCACCGCGAGCGGCGCGACGAATAGCGGACGCCACACCGAGCGGCCGGGCAGGTCGGTGCGCTCGACGAGCCAGGCGGTGCCCACCCCGAGCAATAGGCACAGCGGCACAGTGACGACCACGAGGCCGACCGTGTTGACGAGTAGCTCACCGACCCGCGGACGGGCGAGCAGTTCGTAGACCGGGCCCGGTCCCAACGACGCCACGGACCATGCGACGTACCCCAGCGGGATGAACGTCGCTGCGACCAGCAGCACGATGCCAACGCTGAGCGCCGGCCCGGGCCGCGCGTTGGGAGACGCGACGGTCGGTGCCGTGTCCAGTGTCGTCTGGGCGGTGACCACCTACGGAACCATCTAGAGCAGGCCGGCCTTCGTCATCAAGTCGGTGACCTTCTGGGAGTCGAGGTCCGACGGGTTGACGGCGGGCGCCTGGAGTTGGTCGAGCGGGACCAATGCGGCGTTGGCGGGCACGCCACTGGCCACGGGGTACTCGAACGAGGTGCCGTTCTTCAGCACTTCCTGACCGGCCTTGCTGGTGATGAACGTCAGGAACTTCTGGGCCTGATCCTTCTTCTTGCTGGAGTTCAGGATGCCGCCACCGGAGATCGACACGAACGCGCCCGGATCTTCGTTCTTGAAGTAGTGCAGTGCCGTGTTGTTGCTGATCTCCTTGGTCTCGGCCTGATCCCGAAACCAGTAGTAGTGGTAGATGACTCCGCCGTCGACCTGCCCGTCGTTCACCGCCCGCAGCGTGGCGATGTTGTCCTGGAAGATCTGCCCGCCGGCCTTCATACCGGCCAGCCACTGCGCGGTGGTCGGCTCACCGGTCAGCTGCAGCATTGCCGCCACGATGGCCTGGAAGTCGGGCTTGACGGGTGGGGCGCCCCATCGGCCCTTCCACTCGGGCTTCTCCAGATCCATGATCGACTTCGGCAGCTGCGCCTCGGTGAGCTTGCTCTTGTTGTAGGCGAACACGGTGGTCCGCGCGGCGACGCCCGTCCACTTACCCGTCGTGGGGCGGTACTGCGGTGGGACCTGGCTGATGGTGGCCTGGTCGAGATCGGCGAACAGCCCGGCCTTCTCGACGGCGGCCATCGCGGGGGAGTTCTCGGTGAGGAACACGTCGGCAGGAGAGGAAGCGCCCTCGGCGATGAGCTGGTTACCGAGTTCGGTGTCGCCACCCTGGCGGTACTCGACCTTGATGCCGGTTTCCTTGGTGAACGCGTCGATCCACTCCTTGGTCAGCGACTCGTGCTGCGCGTTGTAGATCAGCAGCGCATCGGACTTCTCCGAGTCCGACGAGCACGACGTGAGGCCGGCGACCAGGGCGAACACGGACAGCAGAACTGCCAGCCGACCCCAAGGGAATCGCATCGACGGTGTCCTTTCCGCGCCTGATCGCCGTGGCGCCGCTCAACTGAGGGTTGGATTGCCTAATCAACATACCCGGGCGGCCTGTGTCCCTGGCGTCATCCGGGCCGTTCAGCCCTCCTGTCGTATCGACAGCCAGTCCTCGAGGTTGATGCCGAACGCGTGTGCCTGGCACAACTCGGCATTGCGCTGCCTGCCGATGAGCCCCGCGTCTACCTCCAGCACGCGGTTGGAGATCGCCTGCCCGAAGTCGGTGACGACGGCCCTGAACTCTGGCCGAATGGGGTGTGGCCCGGGTCGTCGTGGACCGTCCAGAACGGCAGGCTGCGCCAGCGGACGTCGGATCCCTTCGACACCGCGATCGCCACGGCGCGATAGTGGTGCGGAGCGACGGTGGAGGCGGTGTCGTCGACACCGCGCGCGACGGAACTCGGCTACCGCGCGACGGACCCCGGCTTCGTCGAATGCGATCGATCGACGATGGGCCCGCGGCGCGGATTCGGATCAACCGTCGACGGCACGTCGAACTCCGTCTTCCGCACGACGCACCACGCGCCTGCCGGTACCTGAAGTTCGCGATGCGGGTCGTGGTCCTTCTGGTGGAACAGCCGGGTGGGCGTGTCGAGGTCGACGAACACGTTCCCGTTGGCGGCCACGGTCTTGGCGAAATCGTGCTCGCTGTCGAGGACGTGATGATGACCGGATTCGCTGTGGCCGACGATGCAACTGGTGACCTTCTCCGCGGCACCCGCGGGGGTGGTGTCGACCGGGACGAGCATGACCTCGCCGTGGCGGATGAGCGTACTCATTTCAGTCGTCTCCTCGGAGCAACCAGGCTACTACTTCCGGGACTGGCCGAAATTGCCCGTATCGCAAAGAAAGTGACCGGAGGACAATTCACAAACCGTTCGTTGCGCGGTGCGGCCGGGCCTAGTCTTGCGCTGAACCGATTCCGAGCGAGGAGGCTGGCGTGCTGGACGCAGTACAGATTTTGTGGGCGCCGCGTGGGGTCGCCATGACGTCGTTGGACAAGAAGTCGTTGATCGACATTCACGACGGCGACACCCCGAGCATCCGCATGCCGGTGCGCATGTTGTCGATCGACACCCCCGAGGTGACGGCCGGATCCCCGGAAGGCGCACGCAGGGTCGATGAGAAGTTCGCCGAACTTGCCGAATGGATTACCCAACGTCCCTCGGACGTCCCGATCTCGCCTCGTTTCGCGCTGTACCTGCTCCCCAGACTGGCCACACGCAACGCGGGAACCTTGCAGTTCACCCAAGGCACCGCCGCTGCGGACTTTGCGAAAAGTAACGCTGCGCAACGGTTAGCCCTGCCCAACGGCCAGCAGCGGACCGTATTCGTCAGCACCGCCGACTCGCCCTTTGACCCCAACGGTCGCTTGCTTGCCTACCTCGCACCGAACTATTCCAAGATCGAAGCCGCAACGATGACCCGTGAGCAGAGGTCCACGTTCAATCTGGACATGGTGCGCTCGGGATGGGCGGCGCCGTTCATCATCTACCCATCGATCCCGGGCGAACTCGATTTGCCGATGTTCCTGGCCGCCGCCGACGACGCCGTTACCGCAAAGCGCGGCATCTGGGCCGAACCGTTGACGATGCCCGCCTATGAATACCGCTCAGTGGAGAGGTTGCACGCCACCGCCAAGAGCATCATCGTCGACAAGAAGCCCGTTCTCGATCTCTTTGCGTGGCGCGAAAGGTACTGCGCCGACATGCGAAGTCGTGTTCTCGTCGGCCCGGAGGATTATTTCGACATCGATCCAATCTACCGTCTGTGGATTCGCCCGGACGATGTGCGAGACGCCACGATGCGGCTCAACCTGACGCCTTCGCCGAGACTTGTCGGAATCGAATAACCCCGAGCGCACGCGATCGGACGGACCGGATGACTTGAGGTACAACGTCTTTCACGAGGCGCCATCGCCGCGACGAGCGCTATTCCTGAGGCGCGGCTTCGACCACCCGGAAGCTCCCGCACTGGTCCGTGCGCCAACTGACGACCAACCAGTCGGGGCGACCCAGGGCCATCGCGGCGTCACGAGCGTCCGACAACGAGGGGAACAGTCCCGTCAGCGCGATCTCACAATCTTCACTCAATGGGTCTCGCCCGATGCCGGCATAGATCTCCAGCGAGCCCACGCCATAGGCGTCCATCGCGTCCAGAAGTGGCGTCGCGGCATCCGGGAGCATCGTTTGGTTCAGCGGCAGCACCACGCGTCCCGAACACCCGATTTCCACTAGTGCGACCACGAGTCCCGCTACTCCTGCCGCGAGGGTCGCGAGCTTTCGTATCTCCCAGAGTCCGTGCAGGACTTCGGCACCGGTGACGAAGTGCTCGAAGGCTTCCCCGGGGTGGGGTTCCCCGGCCGGAATGCACTTGCCCAAGTCCAAGCCGTCGATGGCGCCCTGGCGCCCGGCCTGGATGCCTTCCGAGTACGCGGTGCCGTCATTCGCGTCCATGTCTTCGGGCGGATCGATCGGCACCGACGAGTCGGCGTATCCCCGCACGAACCCCATGGCCCATGCATCGGCAAGACTCGGGCTGGGGTGTCCGATATACGGGTTCTCTACCATTGCGGGCTCCTAATCCATCGGGTCGAAATCGACCATATGACCCCCCCGCCCGGCTGCTTGAGTAGTCGGCTACTCGAATTTTCTCCCCGCTGTGGATGATGCCGCGCCTGTGGATGGTTGCGTCCCGCTCGGCCTTGCCCGTCGCCGCTGCCGGTCAGGGTGAGGTCATGACAGAGCCCTGGACCCGCGCCGAACTCGGTGCGCTCGGTGAGCAACTCGCGGTCGACCACCTGACCGCGCTTGGACTGCGGGTCATCGACCGCAACTGGCGCTGCCGGTACGGCGAGCTCGACGTGATCGCGGTCGAGCCCGACGCACGGATGGTCGTGTTCGTCGAAGTGAAGACGCGCACCACTGACCAGTTCGGCGGTGTCGCCCAGGCAGTGACCCCGCAAAAGGTGCGCCGGTTGCGTCGGCTCGCCGGACTGTGGCTCGCCGCCCACGACGGCAGCTGGGCGCAGGTGCGGATCGACGTCGTGGGTGTGCGCATTGGGCATCGGCCGACTCCAGAGCTCACCCACGTGCAGGGGGTGGGGTGATGGCGCTGGGCCGGGCGTTCTCGGTGGCGGTGCGCGGGTTGGACGCCGAGCTCGTCGAGATCGAAGCCGACATCACGTCGGGGCTGCCAGGTGTGCATCTCGTCGGCTTGCCCGATGCGGCGCTGCAGGAGTCGCGTGACCGGGTGCGCGCCGCGATCACCAACTGCGGCAACAGTTGGCCGATGGCGCGGCTGACGCTGGCGTTGTCGCCAGCTACGTTGCCCAAGGTCGGTTCCGTGTACGACGTGGCGCTGGCCTCGGCGGTGCTGTCGGCACACCTGAAGGCAACGTGGCCGCGGCTGGAAAAGACCGTCCTGCTTGGCGAACTCGCGCTCGATGGGCGCGTCCGACCGGTCAAGGGCGTCCTGCCCGCCGTGCTCACCGCCAAGCAGGAGGGTTGGCCCGCAGTCGTCGTACCAATCGAGAACCTGGCTGAGGCCGGCCTCATCGACGGCATCGAAGTGTGGGGTGTGCGGACGTTGCGCCAGCTGCAGTCATGGTTGGACGGCAAGGCGGCGCTGGACTGCGACGTGGCCGCTGCGACATCGGAACCCGAACCCGCTGCCGAACTCGCCGACGTCGTCGGTCAATCCCACGCACGCTTCGCCGTCGAGGTCGCGGCTGCGGGAGCGCACCACCTGATGCTGACGGGACCGCCGGGAATCGGTAAAACCATGCTGGCGCAGCGTCTTCCGGGCCTACTGCCCCCGCTCACACCGGACGAGGCGTTGGAGGTCACCGCGATCCATTCGGTGGCCGGGCTCCTGTCCAGCGACGCGCCGCTGATCACCCAACCACCGTTCGTGGCGCCGCACCACACATCCAGCGTCGTGGCGCTCGTCGGCGGCGGTGCAGGAATGGCGCGGCCGGGCGCGGTCAGCCGCGCTCATCGCGGTGTTCTGTTCCTCGACGAGTGCGCGGAGTTCGGCGGGAGCGCCCTGGAAGCGCTGCGAACTCCGTTGGAGGATGGGGAGATCCGGCTTGCCCGCCGCGATGGCGTGGCGCGGTACCCGGCCCGGTTCCAACTCGTCCTTGCTGCGAATCCCTGTCCATGTGCGCCCGCCGATCCCCGTGACTGCAGCTGCGCGGCGGCGGAGAAGCGCCGGTACCTCGGCAAGCTTTCGGGCCCACTGCTCGACCGGGTCGACCTTCGCGTCCAGATGGACCCGGTTCGGTCGGCCGCCATGAACGCGGACCACGGGGAGGCGACGGCGTTGGTTCGCGACCGCGTGGCCGCCGCCCGGCAGGCGGCGGCCGAACGGTGGGCCCCGTACGGCGTCCGGACGAACGCCGAGGTGAGCGGACCGCTGCTGCGCCGGCGATTCCGACCGCCACATGCGGTGATGACACCTCTGCGTACCGCCCTCGACCGTGGCGTATTGAGCATCCGGGGGGTCGATCGCACGTTGCGCGTCGCGTGGAGCTTGTGCGACCTGGCCGGTCGACAGTCACCGAACCTCGACGACGTCGCCGCCGCGCTGAGCTTCCGACAGGCGGGTGGTGACCGATGACCGACGAGGAACTGCGGGCCTGGGCGTACCTGTCGAGAGTCGTCGAGCCGCCCTGTGCCGAGTTGGCAGCGCTGGTGGCGCACGTCGGTGCGGTCGAGGCCGCCGACCGTGTCAAGCGCGGTAACGTCGGCGAGAAGCTGTCGAGTCGCACCGAGGCGCGACGTGACGTCGATTGTGTCGCTGAAGATCTCAGCGTTCTGGCGCGACTGGGCGGCCGACTGGTCGTCCCTGGAGATCCCGACTGGCCGCAGATGGCGTTCGCCCCGTTCCCGAACGTGGATGTGCGGAAGCGCCCAGAGGCCCATTCGCCCCTGGTGTTGTGGGCGTTGGGCCCAGAGCGGCTGGCCGACGTCGCCCAACGCAGCTGCGCGCTCGTCGGCACCAGGGCATCGACCGCCTACGGCGAGCACGTCGCTGCGGACCTCGCCACCGGTCTGGCCGAACGCGACGTCGCCGTGGTATCGGGCGGCGCCTACGGGATCGACGGCGCGGCGCACCGGGCCACCCTGGCGGCCAACGGGCTCACCGTGGCCGTGCTCGCCGGCGGAATCGACGTGCCTTATCCCTCAGGACATTCCGCGCTGCTGCACCGCATCGCCAAGCATGGACTGGTGGTGACCGAGTATCCGCCGGGCTTGCGTCCCGCCCGGCATCGGTTCCTCACGCGCAACCGCATCGTCGCGGCGTTGGGCGGTGCCACGGTGGTCGTGGAGGCCGGGTTGCGCAGTGGAGCCGCGAGTACCGCCGCGTGGGCCGAGGCATTGGGGCGGCCGGTGTGCGCGGTACCCGGGCCGGTGACGTCGTCGGTCTCGGCGGGATGCCACGTGTTGGTGCGCAACGGAGCGAACCTCGTCACCCGGTCCGAGGAGATCGTCGAATTGGTGGGCCGCATCGGTGAACTCGCCGCCGAGCCCAGTCGGCCATCGTCGCCGTTCGATGGCCTCGGGTCAAATGAGCTACGGGTGTATGACGCTCTGCCCGCTCGCGGGGCTCGCACGGTCGACCAGGTCGCCGTGGCCGCGGGCCTGCCGCCGACGCAGGTGCTGGGACCCCTGGCGACGTTGGAGTTGGAAGGATTGGTGATGCGCGTCGACGGCCGGTGGAAACTCGCCCGGCGCTAACCCGAATGCCGCCGCCCGAGTCAGCCGCTTCGGCCGGAGCGCAATTCGGCCAGCGGAAAGCTGGCGCTCCGGTATGGTTCGGCCTCGTGAGCGACCACGTCAGGAGGCGAGTCCGCCGGTTTACGGGTGTGTTGTTGGTCGTCATGCTCATCGTTGCGGGCTGCCGCTCGGCGTGGGCAGAAGCCGTCGCTCCGCCCGACGGCTACGGGTTCGCGGTCGGAGCGCCTCAGATCTGGATGAGTCCGGAGGACGCGAACCGTGAACTGGACGCGGCGGCCAAGACTGGCGCACGGTGGCTGCGCGTGCACATCGACTGGCACTTCATCGAACCCGTCAAGGGAAGGTTCGACTGGAGCTACGTCGACCGCTGGATCAACGGTGCGCGAAACCGGGGCTTGACGGTGCTCGGGCTCATCACCAACACGCCGGAGTGGGCCAGGAAACCGGGCACGTCCTTCAGCCATCCGCCCATCAAGGCTGCCGACTACGCCGAATTCGTGTCGGCCGTCGTCAAGCGTTATCAGGACCGCATCTCGGACTGGGAGATCTGGAATGAGCCGAATCTGCCGCGGTTCTTCGGGTTCAGCGATCTCCGGCCGGCAGGTTACGTGGCACTGCTGCAGGCGGCGTATCCGGCCATCAAGCTGGTGCAGCCGGACAGCACGGTGCTCGCCGCCGGACTCAGTCCCGCGGTAGGCGTCGACGCGCCGCCGAACTTCGTCAACGACATGTACATCGCCGGGGCGAAGGGCTACTTCGATGCGATGGCCATGCACCCGTACGTGTACCCCGGTGGGATCGCCAAGGATCTGTACCAGGGCTGGTCGGACATCGCCCGCGTGCACGACATCATGACCATGCACGGCGACGGGAACATGAAGATCTGGATGACCGAGATGGGCGCACCGACCGCAAGCGCCACCGACGAGGGGGTCAGCCAGGAGGAGCAGGCCAAGCAGATCCTCGACGTGCTGGCCGGATTGTCGAAAACGGGCTACAGCGGACCGGCCTTCATCTACTCGATCCGCGATTTGAACACGGCCAATCCCGACGACGTCGAGGACAACTTCGGCGCGCTGCTGACCACGGACTTTCAACCCAAGGTCGCCGCGAGTGCGCTCGCCCGCTGAGCGCGGTCGCGACGACGTACTCCACGGTGGGCGGTGACCTGCTCGTATAGTCGGTGGGGTTGGCCAACCCCAGGAGGTACGCGTGGCAGGCCGTCCGGTCCACACGTTCGAAGTGATCCGCAGCGAGCAGCTGACCCCGCACATGATCCGGGTCGTGCTGGGCGGCAAGGGTTTCGACACGTTCGTGCCCAGCGAGTTCACCGACTCATACGTCAAGATCGTCATCGTTCGCGATGACGTCGACGTCGACGCGCTGCCTCGTCCGCTCACCCTCGACAGCTTCAACGAACTGCCCGAAGAGCACCGACCGGTGGTGCGGACCTACACCGTCCGCTACGTCGATCCCGGCCGTCGGGAAATCGCGATCGACTTCGTGGTGCACGGCGAGCACGGCGTAGCCGGGCCGTGGGCGGCCTCACTGCAGCCCGGCCAACCGGCGTATCTCATGGGACCCAGCGGGGCGTACGCACCGGACCCGGCCGCCGACTGGCACCTGCTGGCCGGCGACGAAGCCGGCTTGCCCGCATTGAGTGTGGCGCTGGAGGCGTTGCCGCCCAATGCGATTGGAAGCGCTTTCATCGAAGTTGCCGGACCCGACGACGAAGTCAAGCTGACGGCCCCCGACGGCGTCGAGATCCGCTGGATATACCGCGGCGGCCGCGCCGACCTGGTACCCGAAGACCAGGCCGGTGACCACGCACCGCTCATCGCGGAGGTCAAGGAGGCGCCTTGGCTGCCGGGCCAGGTTCAGGTGTTCATCCACGGTGAGGCCCAGACCGTCATGCACAACCTTCGTGCGTACATCCGCAAGGAGCGTGGCGTCGAGGCGAAGTGGACCTCCATCTCGGGGTACTGGCGACGCGGTCGCACCGAAGAGACGTTTCGCCAATGGAAGGCCGAACTGGCCAAAGCGGAGGAACAAGCCACCGGCTGACCCGGGGCTGGCACGCTTGGCCCATGGCGTTCGGCGACTATCAACTCGAGATCTACCTACAAGGCCTGTCCGGAATCGTCCCGTCTCTCCCGATGGCGTTCGCGGATCTGGAAGCCAGGGCCCAGGCGGCGATGTCGCCGTCGGTGTGGTCGTACGTTGCGGGCGGGGCGGGAGACGAACGGACGCAACGCGTCAACGTGACCGCGTTCGATCGGTGGGGCCTGATGCCGCGAATGTTCGCCGGGGCCACGGAACGCGACCTGTCCGTCGATCTCTTCGGGCTCACGTTGCCCTCGCCGGTGTTCATGGCGCCGATCGGCGTGATGGGGATCTGCGAGCGAGACGGCCACGGCGACCTCGCGGCGGCGCGTGCGGCGGCGCGCACCGGCGTGCCGATGGTGGTGTCGACGCTGACCGCCGATCCGCTGGAAGACGTCGCCGCCGAATTCGGTGAGACTCCCGGGTTCTTCCAGTTGTACACGCCGAAGGACCGCGACCTGGCGGCCAGTTTCGTGCAGCGGGCGGAGGTGGCCGGGTACAAGGGCATCGTCGTCACGCTCGACACCTGGGTCCCCGGCTGGCGCCCCCGCGACCTGTCCACGTCGAACTTTCCGCAGTTGCGCGGGAAGTGCTTGTCCAACTACACCAGCGACCCCGTCTTCCGCGCCGGGCTGCCGGAGCCGCCGGAGGAGAACATGCAGTCGGCGATCCTGAAGTGGGTCTCGACGTTCGGCAACTCGCTGTCGTGGGACGACCTGCCCTGGTTGCGGTCGCTGACCAAACTGCCGCTGTTGGTCAAGGGCATCTGCCACCCCGACGACGCACGTCGCGCCATCGACGGCGGCGTCGACGGCATCTACTGCTCCAACCACGGTGGCCGACAGGCCAACGGCGGCATCCCGGCCATCGACTGTCTGCCCGGCGTCGTCGATGCCGCGGGCGGGGTGCCGGTGCTGTTCGACTCGGGCATTCGCAGCGGCGCCGACATCGTCAAGGCGCTCGCGCTCGGCGCGACTGCCGTCGGAGTCGGCAGGCCCTACGCGTACGGGATGGCGCTCGGCGGCACCGACGGCGTGGTCCACGTGCTGCGCTCGCTGCTCGCCGAGGCCGATCTCATCATGGGCATCGACGGATACCCGTCGTGCAAGGACCTGACGCCCGATGCACTGCGACGCGTCGGTTCGTGATTCTCCGTCGGTGCCCGGCCTACCTTCGGTAACTTCGGCGTCGTGCCCGATCGGTTGAACCGTCAGATCCTGTTGCGCCACCGCCCCACTGGGCTCGTTGCGCCCGGCGACACCGAGCTGGTGAGCGGGCCCGCGCCCGAGCCGGCCGACGGCGAGGCGCTGCTCCGCACCACCTACGTGGGGATGGATGCCGCCGTCCGAACCTGGCTCGACGGGCAGCCCGGCTACCTGCCTCCGGTGGAACTGGGTGACGTGATTCGGGCCGCGGGGATCGGCGAGGTCGTCGAATCCCGTTGCGACGCCTATGCCGTCGGCGACGTCGTCACCACGCTGACGGGCTTCCAGGATTACGCGATCATCCGCGATGACCTGTTCAGCACGCCCGTCGTCGGGTTGACCGACCAACTGGCGGTGATGTCGATCTACGGTCCCACGGGTGCCACCGCTTACTTCGGCATGACTGGCATCGGTCGTCCTCAGCCGGGGGAGACGGTGGTGGTGTCGGCGGCCGCGGGTGCGACGGGGTCGGTGGCCGGCCAGATCGCCCGGATCGCCGGCGCCCGGGTGGTCGGCATCGCCGGTGGTCCGGACAAGTGCCGGGCCGTGGTCGAGGACTTCGGGTTCGACGCATGCATCGACTACAAGGGCACTGACGTGGCGGCGGCGCTGAAGGAGCACTGCCCGAAGGGCGTCGACGTCTACTTCGACAACGTGGGTGGCCCCATTCTCGACGCGGTGCTGGGTCGGCTGGCCACCAAGGCCCGGGTCGTGCTCTGCGGCGTCATCTCCAGCTACCTGACCGGCGAGCACCCCGGCCCGGCCAACTACGTGAACCTGTTGGCCAGGACCGCGCTGATGCAAGGGTTCAACGCGCTCGACGAGTGGGGACGGTTCGACGAAGCCTTTACCGCGCTGCGCGGCTGGGAACAGGACGGCCTGCTAGCGCACCGCGAGACCGTCTTCGAGGGCATCGAGTCGTGCGTCGACGCACTCAACGGACTGTTCACCGGCGCCAACATCGGCAAGATGCTGGTCGAGGTCAACCCACCCAGTCCGGTGCCCGCCTGAGCCGACACACGCGTCCGGCCTAGGCCACATCCGGGCCATGTCCTGCGACGGTAGGGGGATGGCGGTCCAATTGGAGGCGGTGCTCGAGGAGTTCGACGAATACCTCGCACTGCAGCGCGGCCGCTCCGAACACACCCGTCGCGCTTACCGCGGCGACCTGCGGTCGCTGTTCGCCTTCCTGTCCGAACGCGTGCCGGACGCTTCGTTGGCGGGCCTGACCGTGCCGCTGTTGCGGTCCTGGCTGGCGGCCCAGGCGACGGCCGGGGCGGCGCGCACGACGCTGGCACGGCGTACCTCTGCGGTGAAGACGTTCACGGCGTGGGCGTTGCGCACCGGCCTGATGGAGGGCGATCCGGCGACGCGCCTGCAAGTGCCCAAGGCGCGCCGGACGCTACCGTCGGTGCTGCGCGAGGACCAGGCACTCGACGCCATGAAGGCAGCCAATTCCGGTGCGGAACAAGGTGATCCGCTCGCGCTGCGCGACCAACTGATCGTCGAGTTGCTCTACGCCACCGGGATACGTGTCAGCGAGTTGTGCGGGCTCGACGTGGACGACGTCGACTCGTCGCGTCGGCTGTTGCGAGTGCTGGGCAAGGGCAACAAGCAGCGCACGGTGCCGTACGGCGAGCCCGCGCAGCGGGCGCTGACCGCGTGGCTGGCCGACGGCCGCCCAGGGCTGGCCACCGCGGACTCGGGGCCCGCGCTGCTGTTGGGCGCCCGGGGCCGCCGGCTCGACCCACGTCAGGCGCGGACCGTGGTGCATCAGACGATCGCTGCCGTCGACGGGGCGCCCGACATCGGTCCGCACGGGTTGCGGCACAGCGCGGCAACACACCTGCTCGAAGGCGGGGCCGACCTACGCGTCGTGCAGGAACTCCTCGGCCACTCGACCTTGGCGACCACGCAGCTCTACACGCACGTGACCGTCGCCCGACTGCGCGCCGTGCACGACCAGGCCCATCCGCGGGCCTAGCCACCGAGTGGCTTGAGCCGGATCGGCGTCGTCACCACCAATCCCAGCGGATCGACGTAGTCGGCGTTCGCGGCGCGTCCCCACATGGCACCCCAATGCAGGCACGCGGTCGCACCGCATCCGGGGTGACCCGCGACCAGCGTGCCGATGGTGGCACCGACGTCGACCAGCTGACCCGGCCGCACCAGCGCCTCGACGGGCTCGTAGCTGGTGCGCAGCCCGCCCGCGTGAGCGATCGAGACCACCGGACGGTTCGCGAGCGTCCCCGCGAACACCACGGTTCCGGCCGCGGCGGCGCGAACGGGCTGATCGGGCGAACCGGCGAGGTCGACGCCGCGATGTCCGCGCTGCCAGTCCGGAGCCGGAGCGTCGAACGTGCGCAGCACCGCCGGTCGGGGGTGCAGCGGCCAGGCCAGCCTGCCGTCCTGGCCGCGGGCCGGTGGCGCACACGCCAGCAGCAGTGCGACGACTGCTACCAGGAACCTCATCAGCCCAGTTCAGCCGCCGTCCGCTTGTCGGGGAAGGGGCGCGGGCGCAAACTGTGGATGGTCGAGCCACTGTGGATACCCGGTCGCGTCGCCCCTGCCCTCCGGTAACGATCCCGGGTCGCTTCGCTCCTGCCCTCCGGTGGACCCGCGCATGGTAAAAGCACGCATGTCAACGTGTAAACTCATTCCCGCAATCCGCATCAGCGGGTTGACTTCGCGCGCTTGCACCGCAGCCCCCGTAGTTCCAGGGTCTCGCACTCGCATGCCGGGCGGTCCTGATTCGGTTCACCGAGTTGGGTCCGGCACGCAGCAGACGCCAGGGTTCGGCATCACCCGACGCCGGACGACAACCGACAATGAAAGCTGGGCAAGACATGGCCGTAGTGACCATGAAGCAGCTGCTTGACAGCGGCACCCACTTCGGGCATCAGACCCGTCGCTGGAACCCCAAGATGAAGCGGTTCATCTTCACCGACCGCAACGGCATCTACATCATCGATTTACAGCAGACGCTGACCTACATCGACCAGGCGTACGAGTTCGTCAAGGAAACCGTCGCCCACGGTGGCAGCATCATGTTCGTCGGCACCAAGAAGCAGGCGCAGGAGTCCATCGCCGACGAGGCGACCCGCGTCGGCATGCCGTACGTGAACCAGCGCTGGCTGGGTGGCATGCTCACCAACTTCTCGACGGTCCACAAGCGGCTGCAGCGCCTGAAGGAACTCGAGGGCATGGAGCAGACCGGTGGCTTCGAGGGACGCACCAAGAAGGAAATCTTGATGCTGACCCGCGAGAAGAACAAATTGGAGCGGTCCCTGGGTGGAATCAGGGACATGGCCAAGGTTCCGTCGGCCATCTGGGTCGTCGACACCAACAAGGAGCACCTCGCCGTCAGCGAGGCCATCAAGCTCGGCATCCCGGTCATCGCGATCCTCGACACCAACTGCGACCCCGACCAGGTCAACTACCCGATCCCGGGTAACGACGACGCCATCCGCTCGGCCGCGCTGCTCACCAAGGTGATCGCGTCCGCCGTCGCGGAGGGGTTGCAGGCGCGTTCGGGTGCGGGCAGCGACAAGCCCGCTGCCGAGGGTGCAGAGCCGCTCGCCGAGTGGGAGCAGGAACTGCTGGCCGGTGCGACGGCGGGAGCGGTGCCGAACGGTGCTGCCGACGCCGAGGCCCCGACCGAGGCCCCCACCACCCCAGAGACTTCCTAGAGAGGCTGAAAATTGGCGAATTACACCGCTGCCGACGTCAAGCGGCTCCGGGAGCTGACCGGCTCCGGGATGCTCGCCTGCAAGAACGCGCTGGTAGAGGCTGACGGCGACTTCGACAAGGCCGTCGAGTTGCTGCGCATCAAGGGCGCCAAGGACGTCGGCAAGCGCGCTGAGCGGGCGACGGCCGAGGGTCTGGTCGCGGCCAACGGCGGCGCGCTCATCGAGCTCAACTCGGAGACCGACTTCGTCGCGAAGAACGCGGAGTTCCAGGCGCTGGCCGACACGGTCGTCGCGGCGGCGGTGGCGGCCAAGGCAGGCGACGTCGAGGCGCTGAAGGCGGCTGAGATTTCTGGAGGCCAGGCGGCCGCTACCGTCGAGCAGGCCATCGCGGACCTGTCGGCCAAGATCGGTGAAAAGCTGGAGCTTCGCCGGGTCGCCTACTTCGACGGCGAGGTCTCGACGTACCTGCACAAGCGGGCGTCGGACCTCCCGCCGGCCGTGGGCGTGCTGGTGGAGTACACCGGCGGCAGCGCCGACCTCGCCCGCGTCATTGCCCAGCAGGTCGCCGCGATGAAGGCGAAGTACCTGACGAAGGCCGACGTGCCCGACGAGCTCGTCGCGAGCGAGCGCCGCGTCGCCGAGGAGACCGCCCGCGAGGAGGGCAAGCCCGAGCAGGCGCTGCCCAAGATCATCGAGGGCAGGCTCACCGGGTTCTTCAAGGACGTCGTGCTGCTGGAGCAGCCGGCGCTGACGGAGGACAAGAAGACCGTCCAGAGTGTGCTCGACGACGCCGGAATGACCGTGACCCGGTTCGTTCGTTTCGAGGTCGGACAGCCGTAACGACGAAATACGACGGCCCCGCGGCTTCCGGCGATCCCGGAGGGTGCGGGGCCTTCGTATCGGTGCGGAAGGTCTGCGGCTAGCCCAGTACGGCCAGCAGCTTCTTGAATTCGGCCCGCTGCGCTGGGCTGAGCGGAGCCAGCACGTGGCGCTCCGCTTCGCGAACTCCAGCATCGATGCGCTCGAGCAATTCGTGGCCCTCGCGGGTCAGCTCCGCGGGCAGCGAGCGTCCGGACGGCACCGTTGCAGGCCGAGTCACCAGACCGCGGTCCTGCAGGCCACGCACCACCATGTTCATCGCCTGCGGCGAGACCATGACGTCTCGTGCCAGCTCGGCGTTGGACTGACCGGGCATCCTCGACAGGATTCGCATGCAGATGTATTGCGGAAACGTCAGTCCTACCGGTTCGAGGGCCGTGGTGGTGACTTCGGCCCGCAGTGCCGTGGTCACCCGATGAAGCAGGTAGCCCAGCGGCTCGTCCGCAAGTTTGCCCATGTCAATCATCTTGACACATATCAACTAGATTGATAAACAGAAGTCATGACGAATCCTTCCGACATGATGTTCGATTCCGCGTATCGCGGCGAGGCCGCCGAGATGGGCCTGGGCAATCGACCGCCGTGGAGCATCGGTGAGCCGCAGCCCGAGATCGCCGCCTTGATCGCGGCGGGAAGGTTCCACGGCGACGTGCTCGACGCCGGCTGCGGCGAGGCCGCGACGGCCATCGCGCTTGCCGAGCAGGGCTTCACGACGGTTGGCCTGGACCAGTCGCCGACGGCCATTCAGCTCGCCCGCGAAGAGGCCGCCAAGCGCGGCCTGACGAACGCCGCCTTCGAAGTGGCCGACATCAGCTCGTTCACCGGTTACGACGGCCGCTTCAACACAATCGTGGACTCGACGCTCTTCCATTCGATGCCCGTCGAACTGCGTGATGGCTACCAGCAGTCGATCGTGCGTGCCGCCGCACCGGGGGCGTCGTACTTCGTGCTGGTCTTCGACCGCTCGACCATGCCGGTGGGCCCGGCCAACCCGGTCACCGAGCAGGAGTTGCGCGACGTGGTGTCGAAGTACTGGGTGATCGACGAAGTCCGGCCCGCCCGGATTCACGCCAACGTGGCCGAGAACTTCACCGGTTTCAAGGAGTTCGCCGGGGAGGGCATCGTGGACGAGGGCAACGGCCGCATGTCGATCCCGGCCTGGCTACTGTCCGCGCATCTGGGGTAAGCAGCCCCGCGGTCGCTACCCCTTCGTCGTCCAGCTCCTGCCGTTTGGCAGGATGGGGGCGCTGTCCTCGCCGAATGCCGGGATGGCGTCCCCGAGGACGGACCCGAAGGAGTCTGATGACGGAGTCAGTCGTCGCTGACCGGCCGGGTTACTCGCGTGTCGTGCTCAAGCTGGGCGGAGAGATGTTCGGCGGCGGCCAGGTCGGGCTGGACCCCGACGTGGTGGCCCTAGTCGCTCGCCAGATCGCCGAAGTCGTCCGAGAGGGAGTGCAGGTCGCCGTAGTCATCGGCGGCGGCAACTTCTTCCGCGGCGCCCAGCTGCAACACCGCGGCATGGAACGCACGCGTTCGGACTACATGGGCATGCTGGGCACCGTCATGAATAGCCTTGCACTGCAAGACTTCCTGCAGAAGGAAGGCATCGACACCCGGGTGCAGACCGCCATCACCATGGGGCAGGTCGCCGAGCCATACATTCCGCTACGCGCCCGCAGGCACTTGGAGAAGGGCCGCGTCGTGATCTTCGGCGCGGGTATGGGACTGCCGTACTTCTCCACGGACACCACCGCCGCCCAACGTGCGCTGGAGATCGGCGCCGAGGTGGTGCTGATGGCCAAGGCGGTCGATGGCGTCTTCACTGCAGACCCGCGCGTCGACCCCGACGCTGAACTGCTGACGTCGATCACGCATCGCGAGGTCATCGATCGCGGGCTCAAGGTCGCCGATGCCACCGCATTCAGTCTGTGCATGGACAACGGCATGCCCATCCTGGTGTTCAACCTCCTCACCGACGGAAATATCGCGCGCGCGGTCGCAGGTGAGAAGATCGGAACACTGGTCACCACTTGACGGTGGACGCCCGGGGCGAGCTAGTGACGGGAGCAGCAAAGTGATCGACGAAACCCTCTTCGACGCCGAGGAGAAGATGGAGAAGGCGGTGTCGGTGGCGCGCGACGACCTTGCGTCCATCCGCACGGGTCGCGCCAACCCCGGCATGTTCTCGCGCATCAACATCGACTACTACGGCTCGATGACGCCCATCACGCAACTGTCGTCCATCAACGTCCCCGAGGCTCGGCTGGTCGTCATCAAGCCCTACGAGGCGGGTCAGCTGCGCACCATCGAGGACGCCATCCGCAATTCCGATCTCGGTGTGAACCCGAGCAACGATGGCAACGTCATCCGGATCGCCATTCCCCAGCTGACCGAGGAGCGTCGCCGCGACCTCGTCAAGCAGGCCAAGTCGAAGGGTGAGGACGCGAAGGTCTCGGTGCGCAGCGTCCGTCGCAAGGCGATGGAGGAGCTGACCCGAATCAAGAAGGAAGGCGAGGCCGGCGAGGACGAGGTCGGCCGCGCCGAGAAGGAACTCGACAAGTCCACTCAGACCTACACCGCGCAGATCGACGAACTCGTCAAGAACAAAGAAGGCGAGCTGCTGGAGGTCTAGAACTCCAGCGACCGAATTCCGTGGCAGATCCCGACATCGCTCCCGCCGACGGCGCTGGCGACACCGCCGATCCGCCGAAGAAGCCGTCCCGGGCGGGGCGCAACCTGCCCGCCGCCATCGCCGTAGGGGCGGCGCTGGGTTTCAGCGTCATCGCCATCCTCTTATTCATCCGGTACGCGTGGGTCGGTGTCGTCGCGGTGGCGATGGCGGTGGCCACCCACGAAGTGGTGCGGCGGCTGCGCACGGCGGGATACGCGATTCCGGTGGTGCCGTTACTCGTCGGCGGTCAGGCCATGATCTGGCTGACCTGGCCGCCATTCGGCCCCGCCGGCGCACTGGGCGCCTTCGGCGGCACCGTCGTCGTCTGCATGATCTGGCGGTTGCTGTCGGGTGGCCTGAAGGAAGCGCCCGTCAACTACCTGCGCGACATCTCGGCGACGGTCTTCCTCGCCGCCTGGATTCCGCTGGCCGGTGCTTTCGGCACGCTGCTGGTCTATCCCGAGGACGGTGGAGCCCGTGTGCTCTGCCTGATGGTCGGCGTCGTGTTCTCCGACATCGGCGGGTACACCGCCGGCGTCCTGTTTGGCAAGCATCCGATGGTGCCCGCGATCAGTCCCAAGAAGTCCTGGGAGGGCTTCGCCGGCTCACTGGTATGCGGCACCGCCGCCGCGGTGCTGGCCGTGACCTTCCTACTGGACAAGCCGGCGTGGGTCGGGGTGCCGCTCGGCCTGATGCTGGTGATCACCGGAACTCTGGGTGACCTCATCGAGTCCCAGGTCAAACGCGACCTGGGCATCAAGGACATGGGAACACTGCTACCCGGTCACGGCGGTCTGATGGACCGGCTCGACTCGATCCTGCCGTCGGCCGTCGCGACCTGGATAGTGCTCACGCTTTTGGCCTGACGACCGAGCAGCCCTGATACTGGACGAATCGTGAAACAGGAATTGGTCTTCGAGGCCCCGCGTCGGGGTATGCCGCCGCGGCACTTCGCCGACCTCGACGACGACGATGGCGCGGCGGCGGTGACCGACTTGGGCTTGCCCGCATTTCGGGCCAAGCAGCTGGCCAACCAGTACTTCGGCAGGCTGATCGCCGATCCGCACCTGATGACCGACTTGCCCGCGGTGGTTCGCGGCCAGGTGGCCGACACGCTGTTCCCCCAACTGTTGTCGGTCGTGCGGTCCGTCGAGTGCGACGCGGGGGAGACACGAAAGACGTTGTGGCGTGCGGGGGATGGCACGACGTTCGAGTCCGTGCTGATGCGCTATCCGCAGCGCAACACCGTTTGCATCTCGTCGCAGGCCGGATGCGGCATGGCGTGCCCGTTCTGTGCGACGGGCCAGGGCGGGCTCACCCGCAACCTCTCGACCGCCGAGATCCTCGAGCAGGTTCGCACCGCCTCGGCCGCCATGCGCGACGAACATGACGGCCGCCTTTCGAACATCGTCTTCATGGGCATGGGTGAACCGCTCGCCAACTACAACCGCGTGCTCTCGGCCGTGCGTCGCATCACCGCCGCGCCCCCGCACGGCTTCGGAATCTCTGCACGGTCGGTGACGGTGTCGACCGTCGGGTTGGCGCCCGCCATCCGCAGACTCGCCGACGAACGTCTTGGCGTCACGCTCGCACTGTCCCTGCACGCCCCCGACGACGAACTGCGCGACACCCTGGTGCCTGTCAACAATCGGTGGAAGGTGGCCGAAGCACTCGATGCCGCAAGGTATTACGCCGACGTGACCGGGCGGCGGGTGTCGATCGAGTATGCGCTGATCCGCGACGTGAACGACCAACCTTGGCGGGCCGACCTGCTCGGCAAGCGGTTGCACGGGGCGCTGGGGCCGCTCGTGCACGTCAACCTCATTCCGCTCAACCCCACCCCGGGCAGCGAGTGGGACGCCAGCCCCAAGCCGGTCGAGCGGGAGTTCGTCAAGCGCGTCCGCGACAGGGGCGTGTCGTGTACGGTCCGCGACACTCGCGGCCGTGAAATCGCCGCCGCCTGCGGGCAACTCGCGGCCGAAAGCTAGGTCGAGTTCGCGAGATCGACGCTACGGTGATCGCTACTCGAACTTTCCCGCAATGACGTCGATTTCGCGAATCCCCACGGGCTTAGCCACGCGGGCCGTTCTCCGACCACATCGCTTCTTCGCGGAGGTGGCGACTACGCCAGCCATCGGCGGTGCGCACGAGGTCGTGAAAGTAGTAGCCACCGAAGTAGCTCAGGTCTTTCAGAAACACGAGCTGTGTGGGGTTGTAGAACATCGCCCGCACGGTCGCGGCATCTCCCAGGCGATTTCCCGAGTCGCTTCGCTCCTGCCCTCCGGAATCGAGCTCGATCTCGACATTGGTGATGTAGTGCATCGACATCGCGACGCCGGCACTGAACGTCTCACTCATGTATTCGGTTATCTGCTCCCGTGAGCCCGCATCGATCCCGTGCGCGGAGTAGTCGATGACGGCGTCGTCGGTGAACACCGACCGGTAGAGGTCCCAGTCCTTGGTGTCGACCGCTCGCGCGTATCGGTACAGCAGCCGGGTGATGGCCGATTCGTCGTTGTCGCTCATTCGGGCATGCCGATGGTCTTCGCTTCGAGGTATTCCTTGTAGCCCTCTTCGCCGTTGCGGTAGCCCAGGCCGCTCTGCTTGGTGCCGCCGAACGGGCTGGTGATGCCGAAGTGCGACTTGCCGTTGATGGTGACGTTGCCGGTGCGCATGCGGGTGGCCACCGCGAACGCGCGGTCGACGTCACCACCGGACACCTCGCCGGACAAGCCGTAGATGGTGTTGTTCGCGATCGCGACGGCCTCGTCGTCGGTGTCGTACGGGGTGACGGCCAACACCGGGCCGAAGATCTCCTCCTGGGCCACCTCGGAGTCGGGGTCGACGTCGGCGAGCAGCGTGGGCTGCGTGTAGTAGCCGATCGGAAGGTTCTCGGGGACGCCTCCGCCGGTGACCAGTCGCGCACCGGAGTCGACGCCGGACTTGATCAGCCCGAGTACCTTCTGCCGTTGGGTTTCGCTGATCTGGGGACCTTGCATGTTGCCAGGGGTCCACGGGTCTCCGACCGGGAAGCCCTCCATCATCGTCTTGAGTATCTCCACGCCCTCGTCATATCGGCTGCGCGGCAACAGGATCCGGCTGGGCAGGATGCAGGACTGACCCGACATCACGCACGCCATCATCGCGGCCATCGGCAACGCGGCGTTGAAGTCGGCGTCGTCCAAGACGATGTGAGCGGACTTGCCGCCCAACTCGAGCAGCGTCTTCTTCACCGTCGCCGCACCCGCGGCCAGGATCGCGCGCCCGGTGGCCGTCGACCCTGTGAAGGTGATCATGTCGACGCGCGGATCGGCCGACAGCGCCGCTCCGACCTCGTTGGCATTGGACACCACCACGTTGAAGACCCCGGCCGGGATGTCGGTCTCCTCGGCCACGATGCGCCCGTACTCGCTGCCCGACCACGGGGTCAACTGCGCCGGTTTGAGCACGACTGTGTTGCCGGCCATCAGCGCAGGCACCGTCTCGGCGATGTTGAGGTAGAACGGCACGTTCCACGGGGTGATCGCCCCGACCACGCCGATCGATTCGTAGTGGATCTTCCGCCGCGCCGGACCCAGTTGGGTGGGATGGACCCCGGTGTCGACCAGGTACTCGAAGTTCTTGCCGTGCTCGGCCCAGTGCTTGACTTCCTCGATGGGGCTCTCGATCTGGGATCCCGACACCGTCACCGGACACCCGACCTCGGTGATCAGCACCCGGCGCAACCGCTCCTTGTTGCGTTCGAGCGCCTCGTGTAACTGGATCAGGCAGTGGTAGCGAAAGTCCAGATCCCGCGACCAGTCAGACTCGTCGAACGCGCGGCGCGCCGCGGTGACTGCACGTTCCATGTCGGCCACAGTGCCGTCGGTCGCCCGACCGGCGACCTGTTCGCTGGCCGGATGAATGACGTCGAATGTCGCGCCACTGCTGGTGGTTTGCAGTTCACCGTCGATCAGCATCCGCTCATCGCCGGCCAGCACACCCGTCTCGTCCTGCACACTCGTCATGCTTTATAGCTTTACAAATCGAGGCGCCAGTGTCACCCCCTGGGCGCAATCAAGCGAAACTAACTACTTGATGCCCACCGCGTGGCGAAGCTGCGCCAGGAACTGATCGCCGTCGTCACTGCGCACAATGTAGTGCGCCACGGCCACTCGGATCGCAGTCGCGGCCTTGACGGTGGCGTTCGGGCCGGACAGCAGCCGTAGCAGGCGGGCGCGCATGACGGGGATCACCTGGGCCAGCTGCGCGATGACTACCTCGGGCTCGATGTCGATCAGCCGCACGCCGGAGTACGACTGTTGGTATGCCACGATGAATCGCAGTGCTGCGTCAAGCTTTTCGGTGCCACGCAGCCCTGCCGTCGCTTGGCTGATGCCCGTATCGAACATGTCGCGCTCGTAGCGGCCGAACCCGTCGAGCAGTTCCTGTTTCGAGGAGAACCAGCGGTACAGCGTCGGCCGGGACACTCCGGCCTGCAACGCAACCTCGGACAAGCTCAGCTTGGTCTGGCCGCTGCGACCCAGCACCTCCGCGGTGGCGGCGAGAATCCGGTTCCGCGTCGAGGAGTCCTCGCCGCTCTCGGCGGCGGCCCTTGCAGCGGGTAGCGGTTCGTTCACGTCTCGAGCCTCACGAAATGATGGTAAGCCGCGCAACCAGCGATGACGGTACCGGCGCGACACCTGTCCGTCACAGGTTGCTCCGGAGCACGGCCACCGTGTCGAGGTCGTCCAGCGCGGCGACGCCCCGTCGCACGCCCTCCAGTGCGATGCCGTCGTCCTGCATGCCGCCCATTCCCGCCGTGATCACCGGGGCCGCATACGCGTACTGCGCGGCCTGTCGGTACCTGGTCCACAGATCTTCCCGGTCGAGTTCGGGGCCTCCCGAAGCCGCCAGTGCGCTGCGGTACTCGTCGAGTAGATCGCGTTGATGAGTCCGGCGGTCCTCTGTCGTCATCCCGGTGATCAAGGTGTAGGCGAGCTCACGGCTGGGATGACCGCGCCGCACCGCTTGCCAGTCCAGCAGGCCCGCCGCGCCGTTGCGGAAGTAGACGTTTCCGGGATGGGCGTCGCCGTGCATGACCGTGTGCGGCGCGGCGTCAGTCAATTGCGCAATGGCCCGGTAGTTCTCGTCGATGAATCGGCCGTTGCCGACGGGGATGGACGTGCGTTCGGCGAGCCGCTTCGTGGACTGTTTCAGCAGCGACCCGGTCAGCAGCGACGTGTCGTCACCGGACGCGGAGTACACCCATCCGAGTGGTCCGGACCCGCTGCGCGCCGGCAGCCGCCCCCAGAACGTCGCGTGCAGACGCGCGAGCAGTTCGACGAGAAGGCTGGCCTTCTCGGGGTCGATTGGGTGCAGGGTGTCGAGGAACTCGCACTCATCGGCGGGTAGGTCCTCCAGGACCAACACGTAGCGACCCGTCAACCCGTCGAACGCCGCCCCGTACGACTTCGGTACGCCGCTGAGTTCTGCGGCGAGCTCCGTGTAGAACCGAACCTCCGTCTCGCCGAGCCGGCCGATCTCGCCCATCAACCGGGTGGCCGCGGTTCGGGCCGGCATCTTGACGAACACCGAGTCGGGCACGCCCTGGCCGGTCAGTGCCAGCCGGGTGCGCGACGACGTCCCGGCGTCGCCGCCGATCACCGACGCCGAGGTGACGGTCCGGCCCAGCAGTCGGGAGAGGTAGTCGGCGTCAAGCCCGGCGACGGAGCGCGGTATCGCCCTGGTGGAGCCCGCGACGGCGTCCGTCGCGACGCGCTGCGCCCCTTGCAGCAGGTGTGCGGTCAATTCGATCGCCGGGGGCACCCGCATCGTCATGCACCCGCTCCCTAGGCTTGTCATCCTTGACCGTGAACGTCATAACATTACAAAAATATTGCAACTTTGTAAAGCGCTCGCTGAGATCGGAAGGTGGCAGCCGTGCCCGGACCCGTTGAAGGAATCAAGGTCGTCGAGCTCGGGGTGTGGGTGGCCGCTCCGGCCGCGGGCGGGATACTCGCCGACTGGGGCGCCGACGTCGTCAAGATCGAACCGCCCGGGGGGGATCCCGCCCGCACGTTCGGCCGCATGCTTGGACTCGGTCCGGAGGTGAACCCGCCTTTCGACATGGACAACCGGGGCAAGCGCGGCATCGTGCTCGACCTCGCGACCGGTGAAGGCCGCGCTGCTGCAACCGAATTGCTCACCGGGGCAGACGTTTTCATCACGAACATTCGGCCGGGCGCACTGCGCCGACTCGGGCTGGATTTCGAGACCGTTTCGGCGAACAACCCCGCACTGGTCTACGGGTTGATCACCGGCTATGGGCTCGACGGACCGGACGCGGACCGACCCGCCTACGACGTGGCGGCGTTCTGGGCGCGTGGCGGCATCGCCAGCCTGCTCACCCGTCCCGGCGACACCCCGCCTTTTCAACGGGGCGGCATGGGGGATCACTCGGTGGCCATGACGTTGGTGGCCGCGGTATGCGCGGCGTTGGTTTCGCGCGCCCACACCGGGGTCGGCCAGTTGGTGACGACGTCGCTCTACCGGCAGGGTGCCTACACCACGAGCTTCGACTTGAACACGTTGCTGCAGACCGGACATTCGGTGGCCATCGGCCAACGGGAGAACATGGGCAACCCCTGCATGAACAACTACACGGCCGCCGACGGTCGGGCCTTCTGGATCGTCGGCCTGGAGGGTGACCGACACTGGCCGCCGCTCTGCCGGGCGGTGGGCAGGGCGGAGTGGGTGACGGACCCCCGGTTCGACACCGCCCGTGCGCGGGCCACCAACGCGGCCGAACTGATCCGGCAACTCGACGCGATCTTCGCCACCAGGCCGCTCGATGAATGGGCGGAAATCTTTGCGGCAGAACCGGACTTCTTCTGGTCGCCCATCAACTCGATGGACGACGTCTTGGCGGACGAGCAGTTTCACCAATCCGGCGGCATCGTCTACGTCCCGGACGGGGAGTCCACGACACCGATGGTCGCCACACCCGCCGACTTTCACGGCACGCCGTGGGTGCCGCGCGCGGGCGCGCCGTCGCTGGGCGAGCACACCAACGAGGTCCTCGCCGCGCTCGAGACGCGCCGCTGACCCTCTCAAACGGCCACGGCGACCGGAAGCTATGCGCAAGCGGGCTTCCTGCGTAGCGTCATGACGATGCTGGAGAAGTCTGAGCTGAGGTTCCTTCCCCATGGAGCCCGCCGCGTGGCGTACGAGATTCGTGGGGACGGTCCACCTCTCGTCGCTCCGGCGTGGTGGGTGAGTCATCTCGAACTCGACTGGCAGAGCGTTGGCTTTCGGCGATTCTGGGAGGGAGTCGCATCTGGCTACACACTGATCCGCTACGACCGGCTCGGCGTCGGGATGTCGGATCGCACCGTAAAAGAGTCGGAGCTGAGCCTCGATGAGGAGGTCGCGACGCTGCGCGCGCTTCTCGACGAGCTCGAGCTCGAGCGGGTGTCGCTCATCGGCGGCTCGTCTGGCAGTTGCACGGCGATCGCTTTCGCCGCAGCTTTTCCGGAGCGGGTCGAGCGGCTGGTGCTGTACGGGTCGTATCCAAACGGCGCGGCGCTTACGGCTCCTGGCGTGGGGAACGCGATCCTGGCAGCGGTGCGCGCGCATTGGGGACTGGGCTCGCGTCTGCTCAGTGACATCTTCCTCGGTGCTGCCGACGCTGCGGAGCGTGAAAGCTTCGCAGGGTTGCAGCGTGAGGCCGCATCCGCCGAGACCGCTGCGGCGTTGTTGAGTCTCGTCTATCGCCTCGATGTGCGCGCGCAACTTCCCCTCGTTCGGCGGCCGGCGCTCGTCGTGCATCGTCGCGACGACCGTGCCGTACCGTCCCGGCTCGGGCGTGAGGTTGCGGCCGGGATTCCGGGCGCGACGTTCATCCCGCTGCAGGGCAGCGCGCACTTTCCCTGGCACGGTGACACGGATTCCGTCGTCCGCGCATGCCGCGAAGCACTGGGTCCGGCGCAGCAGTCGCCGGACCATGCGACTGAACCGGCTTCGGTAGTTCTGTCCACTCGTGAACGCGAGATCCTCGCCTGCGTCGCCCGCGGTCTCGGTGATCGCGAGATTGCAGAGCATCTCGTACTGAGCCCGCACACCGTTCACCGCCACGTCGCGAACATCCGCCGCAAGTTGGGTCGCACCTCGCGGACGGCCGCCGTCGCCGAGGCCGCGCGTCTCGGCCTCCTGTGAGATAGCCCGAACGGGCCATCTACGAAAGATGGCCGTTCCGAGCGATGCGCGCATGATGCGGCCGCTTGTAAATTCGCGGCATGACACAGATAGCTAGCACCGAACTCCAAGCGCGTCCGCAGTCTGCAGCGTGGCTGCGGACTTTCGCTCTTTTGTACGACCCTTTCTGCTGGCTGGGTGAGATCGCAGGCATGCGCGGTCGGCGAAGGGAGCTGCTGGGCAGCGCCCGCGGGCGGGTCGTCGAGATCGGGGCCGGGACCGGGCTGAACGTTGCCCACTATCCCGACGGGATCGGGGAGCTCGTGCTCACCGAGCCCGATGCGGCGATGCGCCGAAGACTCGCGCGTCGGCTGCAGCGGCACGGGCGCGTCGCGCGAATCGTCGATGCACCTGCGGAGCGCCTACCGCTGGCCGATTCGTCGGTGGACACCGTCGTCTCGACATTGGTCCTTTGTACCGTCCCCGACCCCGAACTCACTCTGAGCGAGATCGCACGGGTGCTCCGCCCGGGCGGGCAATTGCTGTTCGTCGAACACGTGCGCGCGAACTCGCGGTTCCTCGCGGCATGCCAGGACAAGCTGCTCGAACCGTGGCGCCACTTCGCATGCGGGTGCTGCTGCAACCGCCCGACCGCGGAGCTGATGCGCGCCTGCGGCTTCACCGTCGTGGCCGACGACGTCGTCTGGCGCGGCATGCCCGCGATCGTCCGTCCGCTCATTGTCGGGCGGGCGACTCGGTGATCGAGATGGTCGCGGCACGCAGGGGACCAGCGGGCGGGGATGAGCCTGGCGGCGGCCGTATGCGCGGCGTTGGTCGCACGGGCGCGCACTGGAGTGGACCAACTCGTCACCACCTCGCTGTACCGGCAGGGCGCGTACACGGTGAGCTTCGACCTCAACACCCTGTTGCACGCCGGACATCCCGCGGCCATCGGTGAACGCGAGCACATGGGCAACCCCTGCACGAACAACTACAACGCCGGTGGTCGCGCCTCTTGGACCGTCGGGCTGCGGGTCCGAGTGGTTGGCCGCGCCCGGTCCGACACCGCCCGCGCGGGGGCTACCAACGCGACCGAACTGATTCGCGAACTCCATGCGATCTTCGTCACCAAGCCGCTCGACGAGTGGGTGGAAGTCTTTGCGGCAGAACCGGATTTCTTCTGGTCGCCCATCAACTCGATGAACGACGTGCTGGCGGACGCCCAGTGCCACGAGGGCGGCGGAATCGTGTACGTCCCGGACGGCGAGTCGACACCGCGCACGCGAGGAGCGAATGGGACGACGCCGATGGTCGCCACCCCCGCCGAATTCCACGGCACCGCGTGGACGGCGGAATGGCAGAAGTGAGGCTGCCCTCGAAGGCCCGGACGCAAACGCCGATCAGCCGTCCGCCTCCCGCCTTGATTCATTCAGGCCAGCGAGGCGGCACAGCGCAGCGAAGCCGTCGTCGCTGCCGGGCCAGTGGGCCCGCACCGCAACGATTCCCGCTCGACGAACGACGCTGCGAAGCACCGCGGTGACGATGATGACGTCGTCCGCGTACCCGAGCACGGGGATGAAGTCGGGAATGAGATCGAACGGCAGCGCCAGGTAGGCCAACAACAGCCAGAGTCGAGTGCGCACACCCGAGGGCAGCGTCTTGTCTGCGGCCAGGCGGCGGATAAGGCGAAGCACGTCGGGGAGGATTCGCACGGCCTCGCGCAATAATCCGCCGGGTGGCCGCAGGATCGCGAGTGCGACGATGAGGGCCACCCAAGCCAGGATGAGCGCCGCGCCGATGCCGACTACGACGTCCCACCAGAACGATCCGGTCACACGACCTCCCTACCATCGTGCGTCGATGGCCGCCCGTCACTCCGATTGATCACCCCGTGCGTCGACGGCGGTATTGCCACCGCAAGGACGGGCCGATTCGCTGATGGTGAGCAGGACGGGCAAGGCCCGAGGTCGGCATTTGCCAGATCCGCGACGGCAGATCGTGTGATGGCAAATGTTCACGCCTCGACTCGGCTCGGCGTGGCGCGCTTCATGGAACGCGCCACGACCGGCCGCTGTCACCGGGGGCCACCCAGGCCGCCGGGAAGGGGCGTGGCGCCTTGCTTACTAGGGAGTGGTCGGGTGGTGCTGCTCCCACTGGAAGCCGGCGACGTCGTACTGGCTCACGGCCTTGTCGGTGTTGCCCCGGTTCGGATTTAGTTCGCTTCCGGCGTAATGCTGCTCCGCATTGGCGAACCCGCTGGTGCTGAAGCCTGGCGGTTTCAAGTCGGGGTTGTCACTGGCCTCCTTGTTCGGTTGGCCGGTGCTGCCGGGGGTTGTGTGTGGGTTGTCGGCGAGTGCAACGCCGACGGGTGACAGCGCGACGAACGCGGTGACCAAGGCTGGCAGGATGATGGCGCGTTTCATGACATTCCCCTATCTGGAGTTACATCCTGGACACGATGGCGAGCCTCAACCGGTTCACGTTGTAAAGCACTTTTTGTGATTGGCGTCATGCCCGTCGGGCAAGCCCGCGCGACGATCGACACGCAAATGGGTCACACCCCGCGCACCGTCCTCGGCGAGCAGCTGAATCGCTGCGTCACACAGGTCGCGTCGGCGCTGCTCGACGTTGGGTTTTCTTCTCATTGCACTCGCCGGAGTGTATCGAGTGCGGAGGGCGGGTCAGCGCGGCCGGAGCAGCACCGACTCCTGAATGCTGCCGACGGCGTCGACCTCGTCGAACAACGTGCCGACCGTGGTGCCGACGCCATCGGGACCGTAGTGGGTCTCCGCGCGGATGCCGATCCACTCGCCCTGCGGGATGCGGTGCACGTGCACGACGAGGTCGGTGTTCATGAACGTCCACTTGCGGATGTCGATCTTGGTGCCGATGCCGTTGGCGTCGTCGGCCACCGAGAACAGCCGCTCCAGTGGTGTCATCGCCTCACCCTTGACGAGATCGACGACCGGCTTGATCCACGATTCGCCAGGTCCCGGGCTGACCGGTTCGGTGAGCCATCGCCAGTCGACGCTGTGCACGTAGTTGCGGTCCCAGTCCTTGGCCATGTTGCGGTTGACGGCTTCGGACAGCGGACGCAACGGCACCTCGGACGCGTGTACGAGCGCCGTGGTGTCCTGCGTCTGCAGGCGCCATCCACTTGCTCGCGCCACCGGTCGAGGCGTCCCGTCGGGGCCTTGCGCAATCAGCTCGGCCGACACCAATTCGATTCTCTTGCCGGGACGTTCGACCTTCGAACGCACCCACAGATCGCCCTCGGCGGGCACCGGGCCGAGCAGGTCGATGAGCACCCGGCTCAACCGGGTGTCCTCGCGCTGCTCGCAGCGTTCCAACGCCCGCGCCAACAGCGCCGAGGGTGGCGCGCCATGTTGGATCGCGGCCGTCCACGTGCTGCGCACCATGTCGGTGGCGACGAACTTCTCGCCATGCTCGCCGTCTGTGTCGAGGAGTTCGTAGTAGGAGTCCGGCGGGCAGGAGCGTAGCGACCCGGGGAGTTGATCGCTCACGGTAGCCCCGCTCCCGGGACGTCGACGGTGACTGCGTCGAGGCTGGACAGTTTCGTGCCGATCAGCCGTTCGGGATAGGCGTCGGTGCTGGTGAGCAGGAAGAGCGTCTTGCCCTCCGGTCCACCCAGCGCACACGCGATCGCCATCCGTTCGCCGACGTCGATGCGATCCGTGACGGTGCCGCCTTCGACGATTCGCTCGAACTGGTTGGCCAGCACCATCGACGCCCAAACCCCGCCCTCGGCGTCGAGTGCGATGCCGTCGGGTGGCCCGTCGAGGCCCTCGGCGAACACCCGTCGGTCACCCAGTCCACCGTCGGCATCGATGGTGAACGCGGTCAGCCGGCGTCCGGTGGACTCGGCGACGATCAGGGTGCGCCCGTCCGGGGTGATCACCATGCCGTTGGGGAAGTCGAGGTCATCGGCGACGACGGTGGCCGTGTCGTCGGGATCGATGCGCACGATCACGCCACCCTCGCGCGCTTGCGAACCCACGTAGGCGCGCCCCAGGTCGTCGACCACCATGTCACCGAGGCTGGCGGGCACCAGCGCCGAGAGTTCGGCGATGGTGGTGACCGTTTCGCCGTCGTAGCGCAGCACTTCGCGCCGCTCGGTCGACGCGATCAGCAGCGAGCCGTCGGGCCGGAAGCCGAGACCCGAGGGAGCGTGGCCCGGCAGCGGGAGCGCGGTGGTGGCGCCGGTCAGCGTGACGGTGTGCACCGCCTCGCCGAGCATGTCGGAGAACCACAGCAGGCCCTCGAACCATCGGGGGCCCTCGCCGAAGCAGAACCCGTTGGCCAACGGCGTCATGGTCATCTGTTCAGGTCCGAGCGTCATGAGACCCCAGTCGAGGCGCACCTTTACAAAACACGCCATAAGTGTCACGCTCCCTACGTGCCAGTGTCAACCACGTCCGGCGTGCTCGCGGATGGTCAGCCGTCATGAGCATGAAGCGCTACCACGGTCACGCGCTGCTCTACCTGCACGAGACCATTTCCCTGGGGTCGGGTGGAAGCGACCGGTTCCTGGAGGTCTTCGGCGAGGTGTATCACCCGATGATGGAGGATCTCGGGGCGCGCCTGTTCGCGCTGTGGGAGACCACGTCCTACAACGGGCACTGGCCGCAGGTCACGATCATCTGGGAGCTCGACGGCTTCTCCGACTACTCCCGGATCGGCAAGGCGCAGGCGCCGGGCGGAAGCCACCGGGAGGCCTCGGCTGCGTGGGCTGCGTTCACGTCCGAGACCGGTGGCTCGGGCGAGGGCCGCATCATGTACGCCGGGGCGAGCAACAAGACGCTCGCCCAACTCAAGGAGTCCGAGTTCAAGGCAGGACTGGTGATCCAGGAGATCATGCAGACCAAGCCCGGCCGCCAGGACGACTACATCCGGGAACTCGAGCGGCTGTACGTGCCGTGGTCGGAGTCGACGGGCAAGTATTGGCTGGGCTCGTTCATCACGACGTTCCGCTTCAACGAGGTGATCCACTACTGGGCGCTCGAGGGGGACTGGGACTGCTTCGCGAACCACTACCCGTCGTGGAAGGACAGCCCGCCAGCCGAGATCGTCACCTGGATGAGCGTCGCGCCCGCACTGCGGGACGGATGGGAGGACTCCATCCTGCAAGCGCTTGCCCCTTCTCCGCTACAGTGAGCCAAGAATGAAAAGCACTGTTGCTCAGGAATTCTCATACGACCCGTTCGATCCGGCGGTGATGGCCGACCCGTTGCCGTACTACCGCACCCTGCGCGACGAACATCCCGTCTACTACGTGCCGAAGTGGGACACCTACGCGTTGTCGCGGTTCGCGGACATTTGGGATGTGCTCGCCCTGAACGACGGCACCTTCGTCGCCTCGGAGGGCACGCTGCCCGCCGCCACGGTCCTGGCGCACCACAACGACGGGCCGGTGCCAGATCCGCCGCTGCACCCGTTGCCGTTCCACGCGAACTTCGACTCGCCGATGTACGAGGACGTCCGACGGTGCACGTCGGGTCCATTGCGGCCGAAGCCGGTGACCAAGCTGGCCGACCGGATCCGTGTGTTGGCCAACGAGCGGCTCGACGTGTTGTTGCCGCAGGGCCGGTTCGACCTCACTCAGGACTACGGTGGCATCGTCGCGGCCTCCATCGTGTGCGAATTGGTAGGACTACCAGTCGAACTCGCACCCGACGTACTCGCCACGGTCAACGCGGGCAGCCAGGCGCAACCCGGCAGCGGGGTCGAGGTGGCCAACGCCCGGCCAGGCTATCTCGAGTATCTGACCCCCATCGTCGAACGCCGACGGGCAGAAGCGGGCGCCGAACCGTTGCAAATCGTCGACGGCCTGCTGGCCTATCGGCTGCCGGACGGATCGGCCTTGTCCGACCTCGAAGCGGCCGTCCAGATGCTCGGGGTCTTCATCGGCGGCACCGAGACGGTGCCCAAGATCGTCGCCCACGGACTCTGGGAGCTGAGTCGGCACCCCGGTCAGCTCGCCGCGGTGCGCGCCGACCTGGAGGGCAACGTTCCGGTGGCCCGCGAGGAGATGATCCGCTATTGCGCACCCGCGCAATGGTTTGCGCGCACTCTGCGCAAGCCGTTCACGATCCACGACACCACCATCGAACCGGGGCAGCGGATCATCACGCTGCTGGGCTCTGCGGCCCGCGACGAGCGCGAGTACCCCGACGCCGACCAGTTCGTGTGGAACCGGCCCATCGAACGTCTGCTCGCATTCGGGCGCGGCCAGCACTTCTGCCTCGGAGTGCACCTGGCCCGACTCGAGATCGCGATCATGGTCACCGAATGGCTCAAGCGGGTGCCCGACTTCCACGTCGATCGTGCCGCCGCGGACCGGCCACCGTCGAGCTTCCAATGGGGCTGGAGCAGTGTCCCTGTGGAAGTCCAGGCGGAGGGCGTCTGACGATGTGGTCATATCGGCTCGTTGCGCCCTACACCTTCGAGCGCCGCGAACTTCCGGACATCTCTCCCGAATCACTGGCGGAAGGTCAAGTGCTGCTGCGCTTCCTGGCCGCCGGGGTCTGTGGCAGCGACCTCCCGGGCTTCCGCGGCACTCAAGGCAAGCTGCCCGGCGACACCGGAGCCAGCGCCGCCGAGATGGACGGCTTCCCGATCCACGAGATCGCGGGGGAGGTGATCGCGAGCAGCCACCCCGAGCATCAGCGCGGCGACCGGGTCGTCGGGTGGGCGTCCGGCTTCGACGGGCTGATGGAGCGCGTGGTTGCCGACGGAAATGGGCTGGCGCAATACGACTCGGCCCTGACGCCGCAACATGCCGTCGCGCTGCAACCGCTGGCCTGCGTGCTGTACGCGGTCGAGCAACTACCCGACCTGACCGGACGTCACGTCGCCGTCATTGGTCAGGGGTCAATCGGGCTGCTGTTCTCCTACGTGGCGAAGGCCGCGGGCGCCGCTCACGTCACGGGTGTCGACCCAGTCGATCGGACCGGCGTCGCCAGTGCGTTCGGGGTGGACACTCTCGTCCGTGCCACCAGTGACCGCTGGGTGCGGCACCTCTCGGCCACCGACCGGCCCGACGTGGTGATCGAGGCGGTGGGACACCAGGTGGCGACATTGGCGCACGCAGTCGAGGCGACGGCGTTCGGGGGCACGGTGTTCTACTTCGGGGTGCCCGACGACGACTGCTACCCGATCAGCATGCGCACGATGCTGCGCAACAACCTGACACTGAAATCGGGTGTAACGCTTGACCGGCGACGGGTGCTCGCACTCGCCGACGAGTTCGCCAGGGCCCATCCGGATCTGTTGCCCGCCTATCTCACGCACACCGTCAGCGTCGCTGACGTTCAGTCCGCGTTCGAACTCGCGTGCCGGCCAACGCCGCAACGCATCAAGATCGCGCTCGTCCCATGACGAGCGCTCGCGCGAGGAATAGATGGCCATGAAGGCGGAACGAAGCAGGCTGCAAGCCGCCTTCGCCGATCCGGGCCCGGTCTGGGGCGGCTGGGTCGTGGGCCCGACCGACATCGGGCCGGAGGAATTCGCGCGCGCCGGTTACGGATACGTCGGATTCGACGTGCAGCACGGGTATCTGTCCGATGCCGATGCCGCCCGGCTGATCCGACGGTTGGAACACGTCCCGATCGGCACTGCGGTGCGGTTGCCGACCGCCGACGCGTCGCCCATCGGCAGGGTGCTCGACGCCGGGGCGGACGCGGTCATCATCGCGATGGTCGAGTCCGCCGAACAGGCTTCCGCCGCGGTGGCGGCCACCCGCTACGCCCCGGCAGGCGTGCGCAGCTTCGGACCGCTACGGGCCAGCCTCGGTCACGACCCGGCCGCGCTCGAGGCACGGGCCAGCGTGTTCGCGATGATCGAAACCGCGCGTGGAATGGCGGCACTCGACGAGATCGCTTCCGTCCCAGGCCTGGCCGGGCTCTACGTCGGCCCCGCCGACCTCGCGATCTCCATGGGTTACGGGCTGGCGCAGGCGTGGACCGAGTCGGCGGTCGTCGACGCCATGGTGCGCGTCGCGACGGTGGCATCTGCGGCAGGCCTGATCGCAGGCGTTCACGCGGGCGACGGCAAGATCGGAAACGTCATGGCTGCGCGAGGCTTTCGGATGATAACCCTGGCCTCGGAGTCGCAGGCGCTGCGACGTGGCGCCACCGAACACCTCAGGGAGGCGGCTGGATCACCTGACTCCACGGGCGGCCCCGGGGCAGGAGGGTACGGCTGATGGCACCGACGGAACGCGTCGCGCTGGTCACCGGTGCCGCGCGCGGCCAGGGCGCGGCCATCGTCAAGCGGCTCGCCGACGACGGCGTACGGGTCGCCGCGTGCGACGTGCTGGCCGATGAATTGACTTCCAGTGTCGAAGGATTCGACGACACCGTAGTCGCGATCCCGCTGGACGTGACGTCCGCCGAACAGTGGCAACATGCGGTCGCCGCCACCGTCGAGCGGTTCGGTGCGCTGACCGCGCTGGTCAACAACGCGGGGGTGCTCCACCGGGCGTCGTTGGCCGATGAGACAGCCGCCGGGTTCGAGGGCAGTTGGCGCGTCAACTGCCTCGGCCCGTTCCTCGGCATTCAGTCGACCCTCGAACACCTCCGTCGTGCCGATGGCGCGTCCATCGTCAATACCTGCAGCACGGGAGCGATTCGGCCGTTTCCGCACCACGCCGCCTACGGGTCGTCGAAGTGGGCACTGCGGGGCCTGACGCAGATTGCGGCTGCCGAACTCGCGCCGCACGGAATCAGGGTCAATGCGGTGTTCCCCGGACCCATCGAAACTCCGATGCTCGACCCCGTGACCCAAAGTCGGCTCGTCGAGCGGGCGTTCAGCGGCCGACTGGGCAAGCCCGCGGAGGTGGCCGACGCGGTCGCGTTCCTGGTGTCCGAGCACGCGTCGTTCATCACGGGGTCCGAGCTCGTGGTCGACGGCGGGCAGAGCCTGCAGATCGGATGAAAAGCGTGTCGAAACACCTGTCCCTCTCCCGTCGCTTCGCTCGCTCAGGCATGTCGGTGGGAATCATCGGCGCAGGACCCGGTGGGTTGGCCCTGGGGATCTTCCTGCAGAAAGCCGGCTTTCGCGACTTCACCATCTTCGACCGTGAGGACGGCGTGGGGGGTACGTGGCGGATCAACACGTATCCCGGGCTGGCCTGCGACGTGAAGAGCCACCTCTATTCGTTCTCGTTCCACCTCAATGCGGGCTGGTCGCGGCTGTGGTCCGGACAACCGGAGATCCTCAGCTACTTCGAGCAGTGCGCCGAGCGCTACCGACTCGGCCCACACCTGGCGCTGAACACCGAGATCGTCTCGGTGACATGGGATTCCGACACCGACACCTGGCAGCTGACCACCACGACCGGTGAGCGTCACGTCTTCGACGTCGTCGTGTCGGCCGTCGGGCTTTTCGCGCAACCCGTACTGCCCACACTCGTCGAAGAGGAGCCGTTCACCGGCACGGTGATGCACACGTCGCGCTGGGATCACTCGGTGCCGCTGGAGGACGCCCGCGTCGCCGTCCTCGGCACCGGTTCCACGGCGTCGCAGGTACTTCCGGAACTGGCGAAGGTGGCCAAGAAGGTCTATTCGGTGCAGCGTTCGCCGACGTGGATCCTGCCGAAACCCGACCGTCCGTACACCGACCGCGAGAAGTGGATGTTCGCGCACGTCCCGTTCGCCAAGAAGTTCTACCGAACCCGGTTGTGGGTGCGCAGCGAGCGCAACATCTCGGTCATCGAGAACGGCAGCGACAAGACCCACGAGTTCAAGGCCATCGCGTTGAAGATGCTGGAGTCGACCGTTCCCGATCCCGAATTGCGCGACAAGCTCACCCCCGACCATCCGATGGGCTGCAAACGCCTGGTGTTCTCCTCGGACTTCGTGCCGGCGCTGACGAGGGAGAACGTGGAGGTAATCTCCAGTCCAGCAAAGGCATTGCGCAGTCGCTCGTTGGTGACCGAGGACGGCAGCGAACTCGATGTAGACCTCGTCGTCTGCGCCACCGGCTATGCCGCGGCCGACTACCTCGGACAGGTCGACGTCGTCGGCGAGGGTGGTGTCTCACTGCGCGACACGTGGCGCGACGGCGCCCACGCCTACATGGGCATGGCGGTGCCCGGCTTCCCGAACTTCTTCATGCTCTACGGTCCGAACACCAACGTCGGCTCCAACAGCGTCATCTTCATGCTCGAGGCGCAGGCGAACTACATCGTTCGGGTGCTGAAGTACATGCGGCGCGGCGGCAAGCGGTACGTGGCGGTGCGTCCGCAGGCGATGACCGACTTCCTCGCCAAGATCGACGGGTGGATGGAGGGGACCGTCTGGACTACGCGCTGCAGCAACTACTTTCGGGCCGCCAACGGCCGCGTCGTCACGCAGTGGCCGCGGAGCGCGCGGGTGTTCTGGACCATGACCCGGCGGTTCAAGCGCAGCGACTACGACTTCGCTGCCGTGGGCGGTTGACGCGGGTGGACATGGAGGCGCAGGCCCAACTCAGCCGCCGACTGCATCCGGCGTTGCACCCGTTCGCCGGCTGCGCGAACCGACCTGTCGCCCAACCTGATCGGTCCGGTGCGGGAGTCGTTGAACCAGCGCAGGCGCGAGAGCGTCGCAGCACTGGACACCCGCGGTGTGGACGTCGTCGACGACGCAGTTCCGGCGGGTTCGGAGCGGGTCATTCCCGTCCGGATCTATCGTGGGGGACCCGAACCCGCCCCTGCCGTCATCTACTGCCACGCAGGCGCGTTCGTGTTGGGCAACCTCGACGTCGACCACCGGCAGTGCGTGGAACTCGCGCGACGTGCGCAGTGCACCGTCGTGTCCGTCGACTATCGGCTGGCCCCCGAACAGCCCTACCCGGCAGGGTTCGACGACGTGCTCGGCGTGCTGCGGTGGGTCGCTGACAACGCGGGCGCGTTGGGGGTCGATGCGGCCCGGCTCGCCGTGGCGGGCAACAGTGCCGGGGGAGCGCTGGCCGCGCTGCTGGCCCAGCGCTCGGCCAAAGGTGACGCGCCGCCGCTGGTGTTCCAGCTCCTGCACCAACCCGTGCTCGACGACCGCTCGACGCCGTCGAAGGAGGAGTTCCTCACTACGCCCGGCTTCGATGGACCTGCGTGTAATCAGATGTGGCAACACTATTCGGGTGGGGGACCGGTGCCGACGGACGCCGTGCCCGCCCGCACGGCCGAGCTGCGCGACGTGCCCAACGCATTCATCTCCTGCTCGGGGTTGGACCCGCTGCGGGATGAGGCCATCGACTATGCGACGAGCCTGATGCGGGCAGGCGTGGCGACCGAACTGCACGTGATACCCGGGACCTGCCACGGGTTCGATTCGCTGGTGCCGGACTGCGAGCTCAGCCAACGGCTGTTCGCGATCATGGGCGACGCGCTGCGGCGCGCCCTGTACCCGGCGGCTACGTAGCGGCCGCGGCCAATTCCCGCGCGACGGCGGCGTGGTAGGCGTCGATGTGTGACGGGTTCACGATCTGGAAGAACCCGTCGGGCATCGGCGTGCCCTTGTACGCCTCGATCGTCATCGTTCTGGTGAAGAGGGTGACGTCCTGGCCCGGTCGTGTGAACTGATACTGAATGGTCATCCGGCCCTCCATCCCCCCGTTTCCCGCGCGGTCGTGTCCCAGCCGACCGACCGAGTTGAAGACGAACATTCTCGGCCGCATCGCGATCGCAAGATGCCAGGTGAATATTCGGTCGCCGGCAGATCCCGCCTCCGTCCAGGTGTCGCCGACTTTCAGGGGTAGCTCGGTAGGCAGTCCTTCGATGTGCGCACTGCCTGGATACGTCTTCGTCCAGTTGGCCGGGTTGGTGACGAAGTCGTAGACCTCCTCCGGCGACTGAGTGAATGCGGTCTCCGAACTGGTCGTCACGATTCCCATGGTCCCTAGCTTTACAGAAATGTGTAAAAGTGTCACGCTCGACACATGGACGATGCCTCAACGCTGATGGAAATCGAGTCACTCAAGCAGCTGAAGGCGCGCTACTGCCGACTCCTCGACGCCAAGGACTGGACCGCCTGGCGCGGCATCTTCACCGACGACTTCCTCAGCGACACCTCCGAGGCGGGCGGCAAGGTCATCGAGGGCGCCGACGAGTTCGTCGCCTTCCTCCGCAAGACGCTCGGCAAGCCCTCGCAAGTCACCGCTCATCAGGTCCACGCACCCGAACTCGAACTGACGTCCGACGCCACGGCACGTGGGGTGTGGGCGCTCGAGGACGTCGTTCGGATGGCTCCCGGAGTGAACATGCGCGGGTACGGGCACTATCACGAGACGTACGTCAAGCTCGACGGACAGTGGAAGATCAAGAGCTCCAAGCTGACTCGGCTCCGCGTGGACTTCTTCAACGGGCTGGTCGCGGTGTACGTCTCGGATCGGGTCAATCGCCTGCTCAAGAGATTGCCGGTGTGATCCACCGCCGCAGAAACGCGCGCAGTTCGGTGCCCGACCGCGGTGGCTCGCGCGGGGCGAAGACCATCGACTTGTATCCGGGTGTTCTGGGGCTGTTCTGGATCAGCGACGGTAGGCCGCGGGGGACCGCTTCGTGACTTTACAAAAGTCAGGCGGAAATGTCACGCTCGCTGTAGGAGTTGCCTCGGATTGCAGCGGGAAGCGGAGTGGTCGACCGATGGATCGATTTGAGTTGCGCAGGTTGGACTACAGCCTGTCGGAGGACCACACCGATCTGCAGTCCGCGTATCGACAGTTCTTCAAGACCCATTGCGGGATCGAGACCGTCTGGGCCGCAGAGGGCTCCGGATTCGACAAGAGTCTCTGGGAACGGCTGTGCGCGACGGGGGCGACCACGATGGCGCTGCCGGAATCCGTCGGCGGCGACGGTGCGACGCTCGTCGACCTAACGCTGGTAGCCGAGGAGGTGGGGCGGGCGATCGCTCCGGCGCCCTGGATCGACCACGTGTGCACCACCCGGTTACTCGCAACGCTGGGCGCCCTGAGCGACGACTCGGAGTCCGTCGCGTTGATCAACGGCGAGCAGATCGCCTGCCTCGACCCTCGGGTCGACGGCCGCGGCGGTAAGCGGTTGATCCCGGCGGGGTCGGTCGCCGATCACGTCGTGATACGCGACGGGGCCGACGTCGTACGACTGTCGTTCGGCACCCGTCCGGCCAAGGTCGACAACATCGGTCGGCTCCCGATGGCCTGGATCGATCCCGCGGCCGCCGACCAGCGCGTCGTACTGGGCAGCGGCGTCGACGCAATCGCGAGTTACCAACGGGCACTGGATGAATGGCGTGTACTGATGGCGGCAGCCCTGACCGGATTGGTGGAGGCCACCATGCTCCATGCGGTCGAGTTCGCCAAGACCAGATACACCCTTGGCGTGCCCATCGCCACGCTGCAAGGCATCTCGCACCCGCTGGCGAACGTCGCGATCACCGTGGAGGGAGGTCGCAACCTCGCCCGACGCGCGGCCTGGTTCCTGGACAACGAACGCGACGAGCGGCCCGAGCTTGCGGCGTCGGCCTTCGTCTTCATGGCACACGAGGCGCCCAGGGCGGCGACCATGGCCGTCCACGTTCAAGGGGGCCTCGGTGTCTCCGCGGAGGCTGCCTCGTCCGCGTATCTTCTGCGGGCCAGGGGCTGGGCATTGGCAGGCGGCGATCCCGCGGCCAGCGCCAAGCAGATCGCCGAGCTCGTCTGTGCTCGCGAAGCTGGGTCGACTTCCCGGGTCGCTTCGCTCCTGCCCTCCGGCGCGGGACGGAGCAACTGACATGGACTTCTCCCGAGTGGCCCTGTCCGACGAGGATCAAGCGTTCCAGGACGAGCTTCGGTCGTTCCTCGCCGAGCTCGTCACCGATGAAATCATCCGGCGCGACCGTGAGACGGGCGAGAACTTCGACGAGGACGTGCATCTCGCGTTGGGCGACGCGGGCTACCTGGAATTGGACTGGAAGACCGAGGACGAAGGCGGGTTGAACGCGGTGCGCCGGCGGATCTGGGAACTCGAGATCAGTCGTGCGCACACGCCGTGGTTCCACTGGGGCACGACTGCAATGGTGGCGAAGGCGGTGGCGCAGTTCGCGACGCCCGACCTCGCCGACGAGGTGCTGCCCGGAGTCCTAGCCGGCCGACTGCGGCTCTGCCTCGGCTACACCGAGCCGGAAGGCGGCTCAGACATCGCGACGTGCAAGACCCGAGCCGTCCGCGACGGAGACCACTGGATCATCAACGGCTCCAAGATGTTCACGTCGAACGCGCACAACGCCCACTACGTCTTCCTCATCACCAACACCGACCCGGACGGCCCCAAGCACAAGAGCCTGACGATGTTCCTGGTGCCGTTGGATGCGCCGGGCGTCGAGATCCAGGGCATCCGCACCGTCGACGGCGACCGCACCAACATCACCTACTACAGCGACGTCCGGATCCCGGACCGTTACCGCATCGGTGAGGTCAACGGCGGCTGGACGGTGTTGAGGGGAGCACTCGACGTCGAGCACGGCACTTTCGAGCGGGACTCCAGTGGCCTGCAGAAGATCGCCGTGATGACCGAGCACATCAACGTGATGGCCGAGGCGGTCGACCACGTCGCCGCGGTCGTGGCGACCGAGGACGAGGCCGGCGATCGCCTACTCGACGACGACGCGGTGAAGTTCAGGCTGGGCCTCGGCATCGCCCGGATGGAAGCGGCGATGAGCACGCCGGAGATGTATGGACGCGTGGCCATCGCGCAGACGATGCGCGACGTCGCTCCCGACCTGATGGACCTCTTGGGCTCCGCCGCCAGCCTCCCGGTGGGCACCGAAGGCGCCGCCGACGACGGCGGCGTCGAGTACGTCTTCCGGCTTGCGGGGCCGACCGGCATCTACGGCGGAACACTGGAGGTGTTCCGCAACATGATCGCCCAGCACGGGCTGGGGTTGGGCCGCCCGAACTACTCGCCGCCCAAGTCCTGAGATGTTGCGGAGACATCAGTCGCGGAAGCTGGTGTCTCAGATGTGGTCTTGCGTTCGGGACCACTTTCAGTGCGCTTCTCGAACCGTTCCAGAAACCGGCGAGCATCCGTCGCGGATCGCGGTCGGTTAATTGCTGTCATGCAGAACGGGGAGCCTCCGAGGAGACTCCCCGTTGCGGCGAAAGGTGCGTCAGGTCAGGGCTTGGCCTTGGTCTGCGGCTCAACCTTGTTGCCGCCCTTGTTGCTGATCGGGGCGAAGCGAGAGTCGGCGTCGTTGGCGCTGCCCTGCCCGAAGACGGTGTTCGGGTCGGCGGCGATCGACCGGGCCGACAAGCCGTCCGCAACCCCGCGGGATCCCGCCTGATTCACACAAGTACCGCCACATCGCCCAAATCAGATCGCGCTGTTGAATACCAAACCCAACCGGACCCACACGAACCTCCATCGGCACATCATCGGGCTGCAGTGATGCACTGTCTGGTTGAGCTCAAGGTCTAGTCCGAGACCGCGTTCAGTTCTGCTCGGGCCTGGTCGATTTGGTCGAATGCGTAGGTCACCATTTCGGCGGTGGTCATCATCTCGCCCTTGCGGGCGAGCGATTCGTAGGTCTGGTCGCCGAGGACATCGCGCAGATGGGCGATCACGGCGGTGATTCCTGGAACGAACACAGCGGTGATGGGATTGAACGCGAAACCGGCGATGGTGGCCGCTGGTTCGTGGCGCCCGAGCCGATACAGGAAGGCGGCGAGGACAGCCTGGGCGACACGCATGTTGGCGACGTGGCCCGAGTCCTGGAAGTTCCGGATCGCGAGCATGACGTAGTCGAAGGCGGTCGATGGGTCCCCGTGTCCGGCCTCGAGATCGGACAGATAGATCGCCAAGTGCGACTCATTGGCGCGGTTGCCGCTGTCGTGAGCGATCGCCAGGCCCCTGCGCACCGCGTGAAGCGCGCGCACAGGATCGGCGTGGCGGAAGGCAAAACCGTAGGCGAAAAGCGCCCACGACAAGGTCCACGGGTTATCCGTGGTTTCAGCGGTTTCGATCATGCCGGTCGTGGCGGCCACCGCCTCGTCACCGGCACCGGCGACTGCCAGCGCGAGTGTCAGGTATGCCTGGGTGACCACGTCAGTGTCTCGACCGCGTGCGAGCTGGGCGCGGCATAACTCGACGTATCGTCCGGGCTGGCCGCTATACAGGTACGCAGCGCTAAGCCAGCTCTCGATGCCGTCGTGCACGTCATCGCTGCCCCCGGTCTTAACGATCTGGCAGGCGTCGCTATAGCGGATCGCGTCCTCGATGCGTCCGGTCGTATGGCACTGCGACGCCATCACGTACAGGGCTGCGAGGCGGGGATGGTTGACGGACCGGGCGCCCTCGATGAGCGCTTCGGCCCAGGCTATGGGCTCGTAGATTTCGACCCGAAGACCGAAGAACGCCGCGTAAGTGGCGATGGTGGCGGCGGTGTCGAGGTCGTCGTGGTCGGCGGCCCATTGGAAGGCCGTGCGCAGGTTGGCCAGCTCGACGGTGAACCAGGTGTACGCCAGTTTCTGTCGGGGGCTTTCCCACAGGGCCAGGATGTCGGCTTCGCGGCCGGCGAAGTGGCGGGCATGTGCGGCCCGCACCTCCTCGGCCTCGCCGCTGGCCATGAGTTGCTCCTCGGCGAACTGACGGATGGTCTCCAGCATCGAAAACCGGGTCTGACCGGCTGACCGGTCCGCGATGACCAGCGACTTGCGCACCAGAGCGTCCAACAGATCGAGGACAGCGTAGTCGTCATCGAATCCGGCTACTGCGCAGGCACTTTCGAGATCGAACCCACCGGCGAACACAGAACACCGTTCCAGCAGATCTTTTTCGGCGTCATCGAGAAGGTCGTAGGACCACGCCACCGTGTGGCGCAGGGTGTGGTGACGCTCCAATCCGCGCCGTAACCCCACCAGTAACCGGAACCGATCATCGAGACGATCCCGTACCTCACTGGCCGTCATCGAGGCCATCCGCGAGGCCGCCAACTCGATCGCCAACGGAATCCCGTCCAGCCGCTGGCAGATCTCCACCACCGCATCCGCCTCATCGATCATCGAGAAGCGCGGAGCGATGGCCCGCGCGCGTTCGACGAACAACTCCACCGCAACAGAACCGGTCCCCGCCACGACATCCAACGACGACACCGGCCACACTTGCTCGTCGCCCACCCCAAGTCCTTCGCGGCTGGTCGCGAGAATCGTCACCGTGGCCGACTGAGCGAGGATCGCGTCAACGAGATCGGCGGCGGCGCCAAGCACGTGCTCGCAGTTGTCGAACACCAACAGCCGGACCCGGCCCTCCAACGCGGCAGCCACCGACTCGCTCACTGTCTTCGCGGGCTGTTGGGTGATGCCCAACACCGCCGCGACCGCGTCGGGTACAGCTGTCGGATCAGTGACCGCCGCGAGTTCGAAAACCCAGACACCGTCGGGGAAGTTTGGAGCGGACCGCCTTGCGACCTCGGTGGCCAGTCGGGTCTTGCCGACCCCGCCGACACCGGTCAACGTCACCAGCCGATGAGCCTTGAGCGCCGCGTCCACCTCGGCGAGGTCCGACTCCCGTCCGATGAAGCTCGTCGTTGGGGGGCGAAGGTTTCCCGGCGTCGCATCAAGCGTCTTGAGCGGCGGAAAATCGGTACGTAAGCCCGGCGCCCTGACCTGGCTCAGCTCGACTGGTTTGGCGATGTCACGTAATTGCCGTTTCCCCAAGGCAATCAGGTCGATGCTGCCGCAGAGCCCGGCAGTGGTGTCGTCGAGCAGAATCTGACCGCCGTGCCCGGCGGCCATCACCCGCGCAGCCCGGTTGAGCACGGTGCCGAAGTAATCCCCGTCGCGTAACTCGGCCTCACCGGTCGCCAACCCCATCCGCACCGGTAACTGGAGTGCCCGCTGTGCCTCAACGGCGGCATCGACTGCGGACGTCGGCGAGGCGAACGCGGCGCACACGCCGTCTCCGGTGTGCTTGAACAACGAGCCCCCGTGCGCCTCGATCGCGGAGCGCAACACCTCGTCATGGGCCATAAGGGCCACCCGCATCGCCGCCGCGTCAGCTTCCCACCGACGGGTCGACCCCTCAATATCGGTGAATAGAAACGTCACCACCCCCGAAGGAGCAGCACCCGTCATGGCATTTCCTCGGCCCACGCGATATGCCCTTCAAAGCCAAGCTCGGTGGCCAACGCGCGGTAGCGATCCCGGAAGTGCGCGTATGTCGCGTCATCGCCGTGAGCCCGCGCCAACAAAGCGCGCATCCGCAGCAGCCAGATTTCGCGGATCACCAGGCCGTCGTCGGCTGGCGCATCGGCCAACCTGGTGATCGCGGCCACGGCTTCGGCGACGTCACCGTCGCCCCCGCTCTCGAGCAGTGTCTCCACTAGGACACCGGTCGCAGGAACTCCCCAGCCCAGCAGTCGTCCCTCCCGGAACAGATGGTCGACGTCGACGCGCATGCGCCGTAGGGCGTCATCGCGATCTCCACTTCTAGCCCTCTCCCGCGCCAAGGAGACCTCGACAATCGGTAACTCGGCCTTGTTGTATCCCCCGTGTAGCAACGCTTCGCTGACCTCGACCAAGAGCTTCAGTCCACGGTCACGCTCCAGGGCCGTTTGGCGGTGCACCAGCGCGTGGCCCAGCGTCATCCGGGCGAAGGCCATCGCGAGGTCATCACTGGATCGTTCAGCAATCCGTAGGGCATCCTCGACCTCGCGCATTGCAGAATCGTCGGCGGCGAGGACACCATTCGGTATTCCCGCGAAGTAGACGTAGCTGACGACCGTGGCGTAGGACATGGGGTCGGCGCTGCGGGCCATGGCCAGGCCGTGCCGCAGGTCGTTGCGCCATCCGGGACGACCCAGCCAATAACGGGCATGAGCCCGCGTCGCGAATGCGAGCGCTAAGGGACACCCGATAATTAAGTTGCCTCTTGAGGGGTCACCGTCGGCCAGATCGATGACTGCCTCTGACCACCGCAGCACGTCGGAATACTCAGCGCTCTGATCCTTGGCGTAAATGGCCACAAAGGACAGCCCGACCGTCAAGGTCGTATCGCCGACCGACTCCATGAGGGCCATGGCCTCGGACGCCAGCTCCGACGCCTCGCGCTTCCGGTCCTGGAACGCATGATCAGCCACCAGCCCCGCCATGCCGATGGCCAGCGACGCCTTGTCCCCGGCGGCGGTGCACAACTCCCGCAATTCATCAAAGCGGGCACCGGCAACGCTCAAATGGACTCGAAATGCGATTCCGCACAACATGGTGCGCGGGGCGATGCGCATGGCAGCCCGGTCGGGGTCCGCGGCGGGTAATGCGTCGGCGATCATTCGCGCGCGCTCCCAACTCGGTACCGCCGCAGCGATGTCACGGTTGGTCGCCCACGTCGCGGCGCGCATGTGCCAGGAGTACGCGGCGTGGAGGTCACCGGCGGCCTCCAGGTGCTCGGCGATCAGCGCGGCGTTCTCGTCGGCTGATTCAGGCTCGCGGGCTTCGATCGCGGCTGCCAGCCGGCGGTGCAATTGAGCGCGATCGGATTTGAGCTGTGATTCGTAGGCCACGGTGCGAATCAGCGGATGGTGGAACACATACTCGAGCTGTTGGGTGAACCTGACCTGATCGATGAGTTGCGCGGCCACCAAGTCATCAACGACTGGGTCAATTCCCAGCGCGGTCAGCAGGTCAAGGCGGAACCGAGATCCCACCACCGCCGCTGCGCTCAGCGTGCGTTTCGCTTTTGGATCGAGACGATCGATACGCGCGGCGATGGTCGCCTGCAGCGTGGCGGGCACGCTCACCTCTCCACCCGGTGTCGTCGACACATACGCGCCGGGCTGGCCACGCAGCACGCCACGCTCGGCCAGGTCGCGCACGATCTCCTCGGCGAAAAACGGATTACCGGCGGCCCCTTGGACGATCGTCTGCCCCAAAAGGCCAACAGACGGGTCCGGCCCGAGCAACTCTGATACCAGTGCTGCAGTCTCCGAATCACTCAGCGGCGCAAGGGCTATGGTTTCAGCGCCCACCGCCCGGCTCAATGCCCCCCGATATTCCGGACGGTAGGTGACAAGCACTAACGACGGCGTTTGCGGGATCACCGCGACGAACTCGGCGAGCATCGACTCGCTGACCGCATCGATCCAATGGACGTCCTCAACGACGTAGACCGCCGGGCTTTCGCGGGCCAACAACACGGCATTCACCAGCGCAGTCAACCGCCGCCGACGAGCATCCGGGTCGATGGGCGGTAAAGGAGTATTCAGGTCGGCGATGCCCAGCAGGTCATCAAACAGCGCCAAATCCTCGAGGTCTGCGTCGGGAACCCGGGCGCGCACTCGGTCACGGGCAACCTGCCCGCCAAGATCGTCGACACCAAATGCCACGCGCAGCAGCCGCGCGGCGGCATGGAAGGGGACCTGGCTGGCGTGCGACTCGCAGAAGGCGGTGAACACCTCGACACCACGGGTGGTTGCCATCGCAGACACGTCGCGCGCCAAGCGGCTCTTGCCAATACCAGGTGGCCCCGCCACACCGACCACCGCGCCGTGGCCGTCGACCGCCCGGTCCAACAAGCCCTCAACGGCGGACATCTCCCGCCGCCGACCCACCAGATTCGACTCGACATGCTCGATGAGGCGATGCCGCTCCTTCAGGCCCAGCAGCCGCTGAGCCGCGACGGGCTTATCGGACCCCTTGATCCGAACCAGCTCGGCCTCGCCCAGGGCCGCCATGCCATCAACCAACCGCGCGGTCGATGCACTCAGCATCACCCCGCCGGGGGGAGCGACCGACTCCATCCGTTGAGCCATCCCCACCTGCTCACCGACGGCGGTGTAACCAAATGGGCCGGAACCGATTTCACCGGCGATCACCCGGCCAGAGTTCAAGCCCACACGCAACCGCAGCTCCACATCGTCACGCTCTGCTACTTCGACGGCAAGCCGCTTCGCCTCCTGCTGAATCCGCAACGCCGCAAGACAAGCGCGGAAAGCGTGATCCTCCAACGCCACCGGCGCGCCGAACACCGCCATGACGCCGTCGCCGGTGAAACTGCCGACCGTGCCGCCATACCGCTGAACCGCGACTGCCGCACGATTGACCAGATCGGTCATGATCTCGCGCAACCGCTCCGCACCGACCGCCGCTGCGATGTCCATCGAATGCACAACATCGGCGAACAGCACCGTCACAAGCTTGTACTCCGCCAATCTGCTGTCCTGCGTGAGAGGCGTGCCGCACTCGCTACAGAACTTCGCCGTCGAGCTTGACTCCGCACCGCAGGAACCACAAAACAGCCCCGTCGCGGTCAGTCCACCGCCACCATCCCGGCCGGGGTCCACGTCAATATCGTTTCACCGCTGCTCGGTGATGTCCGTCATATCGCCGTGCCAGCTCCGATACGGAGTCTTGAGACCTCGGATGTCGCCGCTTTCGCGACCCTTGATTGATCGCCACCTAGTGCGGTTCGGACGCTAAAACGCCCTTATCAACCACCTCCGCGACGGACCTAGATGCGGTCGAGGAGATCCGCGACCCGGTCGGTGATGTCGTCGCGGACCAGGCGCATTCGTTCGATGCCGTCGATCCCGCGTTCGGAGGGTTCGTCGGTGTCCCAGTTCTCGAAGAGGGTTCCGACAACCGGGTCGACGTGGGCCGCACGACCCAGGGTTACGACGAGGTCGACATCACGAACGAGCTGCGGATCAATGAGGGTGGGGGTGTTTCCTGTGATGTCGACACCAACCTCGGCCAGGGCGTGTACAGACAGGTCGTTGACGGCGGTGCCGGGCTTGGTGCCAGCCGAGTACACGTGCACGGTGTCGCCTGCGATCTTGGTCATCAGCCCTGCGGCCATCTGGGACTTGCCACCGTTCTTGACGCAGACGAACAGCACCGACGGCGTGCGGTCGGTCTCGGACATCAGCCGACGGGGGTGATGTCGAGTTCGGCGAGCAGGCGGCGGACCCGCGCTTCGATGTCGTCGCGGATCGGGCGGACCGCGTCGACGGACTGGCCGGCGGGATCGGGCAGTTCCCAGTTCTCGTAACGCTTGCCGGGGAAGAACGGACAGGCGTCGCCGCAGCCCATCGTCACGACGACGTCGGCAGCTTGGACGATTTCGTCCGTCCAGGGCTTGGGGAACTCGCGTGTGATGTCGATGTCGACCTCGGCCATTACCTGTATCGCCGACGGGTTGATCTCATGGCCGGGTTCCGAGCCCCCGGACCATGCCACGCCCTGATCGCCCGCGAGGTGGTTGAAGAACCCGAGCGCCATCTGAGACCGGCCGGCGTTATGCGTGCACAGGAACAGCACGGTGGGTTTGGTGTCGGTGATCTTGCCCTCGACGCGAGCGAGGGCGACTAGCAGTTGGTGTGCCCAGCGTTCGGCCAGCAGCGGAAGGAAGTTGGGAACGGTTGCCCTGCTGGCGAATTGGTCGTACGCGGAGTGCAGGAACCGTTCGATGGTCTCGTCGTCGATGTGCTCGCCGAACTCGGTGTGCAGCCTGCTCGCCGCGTTTCGCATCGCTAGTTGCGGGTCGATGGACAGATCGGGGTGGTGGTGTTTGGCCACGGGCACGGGGCTCTCGGTCATGTCGAACTCCGTTGTCCGGTGTGATGGGCGTTGTGCGGGTGCGGGACGACGACGTCGCCGGCGGTGGCAGCGGCGTCGGGATACAGCGCCATCACCAGCGCCAAACCGACGAGGGCACCGACGATCTGGGCGGCGATGAACCCCGGCGCCGAACCGGGGGCGATTCCGGCGAAGGTGTCGGAGAAGATGCGGCCTATGGTGACGGCGGGGTTGGCGAACGACGTGCTGCTGGTGAACCAGTACGCCGCACCGATGTACCCCCCGACCGCTGCGGCAGACAGTGCTGCTCGCCCGGTGCGTGCCAGGGCGAAGATCAACGCGGTCAGCCCGGCGGTGGCGACGACCTCACCGACGAGATGGCCGGTGGTGATGCGGTCCTTGGTGGCGAGCTCGAACACTCGCCGGTCGAACATGATGTTGGCCAGGATCGCGCCGACGACGCCGCCGGTGATCTGAGCGACCGTGTAGGAGGCGACGTGGCTGGCACTGATACCCGCGCCGGAGCGACGACCCAGGAGCCAATCCGCTGCCGAGACAACAGGGTTGAAGTGCGCGCCGGAGACCGGCCCAAACAACAGGATCAAGACGGCCAGGCCGAACACCGTGGCGGTGGAGTTCTCCAACAGCTGCAAACCGACATCGTCGGGCGAAAGCTGTTGTGCGGCAATCCCGGACCCGACTACCACCGTGACCAGCAAGGCGGTGCCGGTGAACTCGGCGAGCAGGCGTCGAGGCAGCGAGACGGGGGGGCTCACGGGGCGCTCGCCATCAGGGTGTCGGAGCCGAGCAGTAATGAGAGTTGTTGCAGCGCATCCGTCACGACCCGGTAATAGACCCAGGACCCTCGGCGCTCGCTGTCGAGAAGTCCGGCGGTGCGCAGGATCTTCAGGTGATGGGAGATGGTCGGCTGGCTCAGGTCGATCCCGACCGACAGGTCGCAGACGCACGCCTCGCCACCGGCATGGCTGGCCACCACGCTCAGTAGCCGCAACCTCACCGGGTCCGATAGCGCCTTGAGCTTGACCGCCAGTTCGGCAGCGGCCTCGGCGGTCAGCGGCTGTCGCGCCAAGGGGGCGATAGCGCATCCGGATGCATCCGTCAGTTCCAAGCGCGGCTTCGACACACTTCGATATTGATGGATGTCGAATCACTTCGCAAGCGATCGGTGGGTGAACTCCGATCAGAAGTCCGTCGTGGTTTGTCACAGCGGTTCGACGGGTCGCCACTTGACGCCCGCCGAACCCTGGCCGATCGCGTCAGCAGCAGGACGTTCCGGCGCTGATCTTCTCCGCGTCGGCACTGGTACCCCCGCAGCAGACGCCGCCCTCGCCGTTGTCGTCGTCGAGGTGTCGTGGACTGGTGCCGAAGGTCTCGGAGTCGGACAACACGGTGTAGACCTCCCACTTCTCACCCGCCGGGCCGGTGACCCACATCTTGTCCTGGGTGGCGAAGCAACAGGTGGTGCCGATCTCCTCGTCGGTGAACAGGCCCTCGCCACTGAGCCGGGCAATCTCGGCATGCACCTGCTCACTGGACTCGACCTCGACGCCGAGGTGGTTGATGGTGCCGCCCTTGCCGGGATTCTGAAGCAGCACCAGCTTGAGCGGTGGCTCGGCAATGGCGAAGTTGGCGTAGCCCTCCTTCACCTTGGCCGGTGCGGTGTTGAACAGTTTGGAGTAGAAGGTGATCGCCTCGTCGAGGTCATCGACGTTGAGGGCTAGTTGAACGCGGGACATGATGGCATCCTCTCATTGGTTGTGAGACATATATCGAACTAGCGCGCTGACGCCAGCATGCCACCTTTTTGATATATGTCAATATCTCTGGCAGGATGGACGGCATGCCCAAGGCGCTGCCGATGATCGACATGTCCGCGCCGGTGTGCTGCGCACCCGTGGCTGCCGGGCCGATGAGCGATGACGACGCTCTGCATGTCGCGTTGCGGCTCAAGGCGCTCGCCGATCCGGCCCGCGTGAAGATCATGTCGTATCTGTTTAGCTCGTCGTCCGGCGAGGAGAACAGCGGCGACCTCGCCGCCGTGTTGAGATTGACCGAGTCCACGGTCAGTCATCACCTGACGCAACTCCGACGGGCTGGGCTTGTCGAGTCCGAACGCCGAGGCATGAACGTCTACCACCGAGCGCATCGCGATGCAGTCGGAGCGCTCTGCGCGGTCCTGGACCCAAACTGCTGTATCTAACGCTGCGAGGAAGTTTCGAGACCTGGATTCGAGACGACTCATATGTCGTCTATTTTGAGACGTCACATTTGGGTCCGAGCACTCACAGGGTCGCACTCCCTCCGCGGGGCGGTTGTTGAATGACTCGACGTAGCCGTTGTCGTACGGGCAACCCGGCGGAATGAGGTCAGTCCGACTAGCGCGACAGGCTCTCTCGGTCACATGCTCCCGTTCGGGGCGATCGCTCAGCCCTTGTCTCGCACCGAGTAACGGACCGTCTGCACGCGGATCAGGCCGTCGCGAAACACAAAAGTGTCGACGCCATCGTCGGCGTATGTTGCCGCGGAATCAGCGGCCCATTCCAGGAAAAGCAGATCACCATCGAAGATCTGAGTCTTCAGTGCCCAGGCAGCGTTCGGCAGATCACTGAGCAGCTCGGTGAACCCCGCCCGGACACCTTCCTTGCCACGCAAGACTCCGCGGGATGTGATGAAGACGGCGTCATCCGCATAGTCGGCGACGATCTCGTCAAGTTCGCCCGCTCCGAGCGCCTCGGCGTGATGGGCGAATACCTCCTCCGGCGTACGTGTCATCGCCCCTTACCTCCTTCGTCGTACGGATGTGATGAGGTCCACTGCCAATCGCCACTTATCATGCTCGCTGCAGCGCGTCGGCGATCGAGCGGGTCTCGGTGACGCCCGCATCGCCTCCGCGTCGGTTTCCCACCGACGGGTCGAACCCTCAATATCGGTGAACACAAACGTTACAACCCCCGAACGAGCAGCCGCCGGATCGGCGGACCCACGCAGAATCTCACACCGGAGACGCTCCTACCTCGTACATCGGCGGATCCGGCCCGGTTCCCGGATACGTGTGTCTTTGAGACGAACTTTCGCGGGACTCTCGATGTCGAGCTCAACCACAACGCAGGACATAAGCCTTGCGCGGCGACACCTGGTAGATCGAGGAGTGGACCAAGGCCGACCGCGGCATCGGACGCGCCGGGCGGGCCCTCTGGCGTCCCGCTTGGCGGGCACGCCGCCCCGTGGGACGATAGGCCTCGCGCCGTCTGGACCGCGGCGGCGCTGCGCGGGAGGAAGCACCACGCCGTCACGTCGCCCCGAACTCTTGAGCATGGCGGACGACTATGCGCGCCACGCCCTTTCGCAGCGCGCCGCCTTCGAGGCGACTCACCCGGCCGTGATGGCCGCCGCGCAGCGGCTGGCGAGCGAGCCCGTGCTCTGCGTGGCCGATCTGGGCGCCGCCGACGGCGTGAACTCGCACGGCCTCATCCGCGATCTCGCCCACCAGCGCGCCGGCCAGCCGCTGATCTACGCGCTCGTTGATCTCCCGACGAACGCGTGGCGGGTCGCCGCCGCCCACTTGCGGGACACCTTCGGCCCGGCGGAGGACCAGGGCGAGATGGTCGTGATCCCTGCACAGGGCGAGTCCGGCCCCGGGGTCGTCGACATGGGCACGGGTGCCCATTACGCCTCGCCCGAGGCCCACGGCGAGGCCTGTCGGCGAGCGCTCGATCGCGACCCGCCTCCCGCCACGGTCGTCTCCATGGCCGGAATCCCTCTCCACCAAGCGCCCTCCTTTCCGCGAGGCACAGTGCACCTCGCGGTGACCGGGACGACCATGCACTGGATTGCGGACGCCGCCGGCCTCGCCTCGAGCGGCTCGGTCTTCCCCGGCTACCCGGACCACGTGGGCGAGGACGAGCGAAGCGCCTGGCGCGTCGCCGCGGAGCGGCAGTGGGAGCTACTGCTCGAGATGCGCGCAGTAGAGCTGGCGCCAGGGGGGTGGTTCATTGCCGCGATCCCGGCCTCCCCAGCTCCATGCCCGGACAGGACGGGGCTCTACGTCGAGATCATCGGGGACATGAACCTGCTGCTCGCCGACTGGCGCCGCGCGGGGCGCATCGGCGGCGCCACCGTCGCCGCGGCCGTCGTACCGGTCTGGTCGCGCACACTCGACGAATTCCGGGCTCCCTTCGCGGCGGGCGGCGGGAGCTTCGCCGGCCTCGAGCTCGAGAGCATTGATCTGTTTCGACTCGACAACCCCTACTGGCACGACGATCCCGGGGTGTTCGCGCGGGACTACGTCCAAAGCGTGACCGCATGGGGAGGGCCGCTCCTTCTTCGTGCCTTCGCGCACGAGGGCGAGGCACGCGCCGCCGGTCTCCTCGCCGAGTTCCTCGGAGAGCTCGAGGAGCGCGTCGCGGAGGCCCCCGACCGCCATCGCTGGGACTACGTCGAGGCCCTCGTCATCTGCCGGAAAGCGATCTGACACGAAGCCTTGAGACCCTCGTCGTCTATTTCGAGACGGCCTTCAATTCTGCTCGGGCCTGGTCGATTTGGTCGTATGCGTAGGTAGCCATCTCGGCGGTGCTCATTGTCTCGCCCTTGCGTGCGAGCGATTCGTAGACCTGGTCGCCGAGGACATGGCGCGCGCGAGCGATTCGTACTCCTGGTCACCGAGGGCAGTGCGCAGATGGGTTGTCGTGGTGAGAAGTTCAGGCCCCGCCGCCACGGCGAAGGGAGTTGACGCGAAACCGGCGATGGCGGCTGCGGGCTCGTAGCTTCCCATCCGGTCAAGAACCGTAGCGAGGGTAGCCATTGGGTTTCGCATACCCGTTGGGTTACCCGAGTCGTGGTGATTGTGGATTGCAACGGCGATGTAGTGGAGCGCGCGGAGCGAGTCACCATATTCGGCCTCGATGCGGCCAACGAGGGTCGCCAGGTGTGTCCCGTTGCTGCGGTTGCCGCTGTCCTCGGCAACCTGTAGCCCGCGGCGACCGGCCGTGAGCGCACCGACCGGATCGGCATGTGTGCGGGCGATCCCGAAGGCGAGTAGCGCCCATGAGAGCGCCCACGGATTGGCGGTGGCCTCGGCGGCTTCGATCAGCCCAGCGGTGACTGCAATCGCCTGCTCATGAGACTGCGCGACGGCTAGGGAGATGATGAGGCTTACCCTCGACAATGTGTGTGTGTCGCGACCGCTCTGAACACGGCTGCGGTTCCATTCGACACACCGTTCAAGCTCACCCTTGGCGATGTACGCACCGCCGAGGTGGGCTTCGAACCCGTACGGAACCTGGTCGAAACGCCCGCTATCGATGGCTTCCTGGCCAGCGTCCCCGTAGCCGACGGCGTCGTCGACCCGTCCGGAGATATAGCACTGCGAGGCGATCACATACAGGAACGCGAGCCGGGGATGGTCGACACTACGGGCTGGCTCGATCAACTCTTCGGCCCACGTGATGGCCTCGTAGTTTTCGACGCAGAAGCCGAGGAAACCCGCGTAGGTGGCGATCGTGGCGGCATCGTCGAGGTCGCCGAGGTCGGCAGCCCACCGAAACGCCGTGCGCAGATTGGCCAACTCGGTGGCGAACCATTCGTAGGCCTCACGCTGTCGCGGACCATCCCACAGGGCGAGCACGTCGGCTTCACTAGCGGCGAAGTGGCTGGCATGCGCGGTACGCACCTCGGCGACCTCGCCGCGGGCGAGGAGTTGTTCCTCGGCGAACTGGCGGATCGTCTCCAACATCGAGAATCGGGTCCGGCCCGACGATCGGTCGGCGATCAGCAGCGACTTGCGTACCAGTGCGTCGAGCAGGCCGAGGACGGCATAGTCGTCGACGTCGTCGAATTCGGCGACTGCACAAGCACTTTCCAGATCGAATCCGCCGGCGAACACCGAACACCGTTCCAACAGCACCTTTTCCGCGTCGTCGAGGAGCTCGTAGGACCACGCCACCGCCTGACGCAGCGTTTGGTGGCGCTCCACTCCGCGTCGCGATCCCACGAGTAGTTTGAAACGGTCATCGAGACGATCACGCACCTCTGCCACCGTCATCGATGCCATCCGCGAGGCCGCCAACTCGATGGCCAACGGGATCCCGTCGAGACGACGACATACGTCCTCCACGGCGGTCAGCTCCTCAGCCGATGCGCCCGCTTCCATGCTCTGAGCGCGTTCGGCGAATAGCTGCACGGCCGCATCGACGTCCAGTGACGGTACCCGCCGCAACTGCTCGTCAGCGACGCCAATTCCCTCGCGGCTGGTGGCCAAGACTTTCACGGTCGCAGAGGCTGCGAGGATCGCATCGACCAAGTCCGCGACGTTGTCCACGACGTGCTCACAGTTGTCGAACACCAAGAGCCGCGACCTGCCCTCCAGGGCTGAGGCCACCGAGTCACTGACGCTCTTGCCGGGTTGTTGAGTGATTCCCAACACCGCCGCCACCGCATCCGGTACCGCAGCAGGGTCGGCGACGGCCGCTAACTCGAAAACCCATACCCCGTCGATGAATTCGTCGGTCAACCGCGTCGCGACATCCAATGCAAGCCGGGTCTTACCAACTCCACCAACACCAATCAATGTCACCAGCCGATGTGAACGCACCGCCGCCTGGATCTCGGATACCTCGGCATCGCGGCCGATCAAGTTCGTGATCGCCGGACGCAAGTTGCCGGGATTCGAGGCGACTCCCCGCAGTGGCGGAAAGTCCGTAGGCAGACCCGATGCGCGAAGTTGGAACACCGTGATCGGGTTGGGAAGGTCCCGCAACCGTCGCGGCCCCAGACTCACCAGCTCCACTCCGCTGAGCAACGTCGCCGTCGAGTCGGCCACCAGGATCTGACCACCGTGCCCGGCGGCCATCACGCGCGCGGCCCGGTTGAGCACTGTTCCGAAGTAGTCCCCGTCCCGCAGTTCGGCCTCACCGGTCGCCAACCCCATCCGGACCGGCAACTCCAGCGCCCGCTGTGCCGCGACCGCAGCATCGACAGCCGAGCGCGGCGACGCGAACGCGGCGACCACCCCGTCACCCGTGTGATTGAACAGAACACCGCCGTGCGCCTCGATCGCAGTGCGCAACACCTCGTCATGCGCGACGAGGGCCGACCGCATTGCATCAGCGTCGTCTTCCCACCGACGGGTCGACCCCTCGACATCGGTGAACAGAAACGTCACCACCCCCGAAGGAGCGGCCGCCCGATCAGCGGACACCCTCGCAGAATCTCACAACAGCCAGCTCTTCCTCGGGTCAATCGCGACTCACTATCGAGACTCTTGTATGTCGCGACATTCGAGATGCGCGAAGGTGCGCTGCCGGTCGACCTGAGAGCGAAGTCGGCCCACAGCGCTACATCGGCGGGATCCAGGCCGCTCACCACCACGACCTGGTGACAAAAACGAGCGAGGCGAGGCTCGTAGCGCTAAATGGAGTCGGCAGCAACACTCAGCGGTCCGAGGTTGACCGTGATTCCACCACTGAAGGGGTAGTCGATCATTAACACCACGGCGACAGACACTGCAGCGAGGAATGCCCAGGCATACATGAGGTAGGGCGGTTTCACCGTCAGGGCAGACATGCCTACCGTGGCCGCCAGGAGTGCCCCAGATAAGACGATGAGCGCGATCAAAATCGTCGGAAGTGATCGCTGCGCTACCGCAGTCACTTTACTTTGGGCGGCGGTCAAGGATGCTGCCGCCGATACCATTCCGCTCGCCACCGGGTCCGTGTTGCCGTGCCCGGATGCCACTCGGTGCACACTGTTCTGCAGCGTGTCGAATGTTTCGGCAGAGGGCAGCGCACTGAAATTCCCATCCGCAAGCGCTGGTCCATCCTTGTTCACGACTGTGTGAAGGTAGTTGCGTAGATTGCCGTTGACCTCGTCGGCGCCGGCTTTGTCCTGGATCTCACTCGCGGCCCAAGAAAGTTGCTGCGCTGAGGATGCCTGGAGGTCGACCGCGTCTTGGCCAGCGCCCACCCCCGACCAGGTGATCGTGATCGCAAAGCCGATTAGGAAAGCGAAAGTCGCCCCAAAGACACCGAGCAGCTTGTCGGCGTGTCCTTCCAACTGAGCACTTCGTTCCGGCGAAGCCAGCTTGATGAGGGCAAACCGGCAACCGGCGCTGATGGCGGCGAAGAACACGAATCCGATGGCGATCATCAGCCAGGGAGCTAGCTCAGATATCGTCCGCACACCCAAGCCCTTTCCCTCATCGGCATCCGCCGACCACGAAGTGCGTCGTTGATGCTACTAGTCACCAGGCGGGCTTCATGGGTTCACGCCGATTGGCATCCGACCCTCGTATCTCGTCTATTTCGAGACAGCGTTCAGTTCTGTTCGCGCCTGATCGGTTTGGTCGTACGCGTACGCCGCCATGGCGGCGGTGGTTATCGTCTCGCCCTTCATGTGAGCGGACGGCAACTTCATATAGGCCGCGTAGTTGGGCGATCGTGGCGTGATTTCAGGAACCCACACTGCGGTGAGCGTGTTGGCCGCAAACCCGGCGAGGGTGGCCAGCGCCCGCAGAAAATTCGAACGAAGCCTCACGTCTACGTCCGCGCGGTCTTCGATCGCGCGATAATGAATGCGGCGACCGCTTGGCGGCAAGTCGAGCGCCCATGAGGAAGGGGTGACATGGAGGAGAGCAGGCCCGCTCGCGACCCCGGCGCCGATAATCCGCTCATTCCCCCGGACAACGATTATGAGTACGACGAGGCACACGACGTGCAGGCCCGGCCGCTGCGTGAAACTCCTGCGCCACGTCGAGTCGATGCGCCAAGGGGCGTACACCCCGGCGAGGGCGGGGATTATGGCTACGACGAGGCCCACGATTTCTGAGCCGTCCGGGCGGATCCTTTGCTCCTTGAAATTGGTGTCGTCGTCAGCGGTTACTACGACACGGAGTCATGCCGACACATGCCTTGCCTTCAAGTTGAAGTCGCGCGCCGCGTCGAAGCCGCGCTGTCCGGCGCCGTCCAGACTCGCGCGAATCTTCTCGGAGCCCGGGCCCATGAGCGTATTGCCCTGAGCGCCGCGGGCGGGGTTACCGAAGATCCCCGTTCCGATGTCGAAAGCCACTAAACCTCGCTAGTCGTTCTCGCCTCGGTGACCGCCACGGGCTCGGTCCTCATCACTGCCGGACGCAACCGCTCCGGCAACGCACGTAGTGCGGCCGCGATGACGAGAACGATGGCAACCGCGCTGGCGACGATGATCACGGTGGACGCCGCCGGGAAGACGTTCTCGAGAAGCATGTAGGCACCGAACAGGAGGAACAACGCAGCAGCGACGAGCTGGATCAGCCGCTCGGGGAGGTGCTTGCCCGCGACCGCCCCGACGATGATCGCGAGTCCGTCGGCGACCACCATGCCGAGCGTGGAGCCGATCCACACGCCCACCCAGTCGTGGTCCGCGGCGAGGGTGATCGTCGCCAGCATCGTCTTGTCGCCCAACTCGGCGATGAAGAACGCCGACATGACCACGAAGAACGCGGGTGCAGTGGCCTTCTCGGTGCGGGACGCCTCTTCGTCACTGAGCGAGTCGCCACGCAGGGTCCACAATCCGAAGAAGATGAACATCGCACCGGCGATGAGGCCGAGCAGGTGCGTCGGTAGCGCAGCGCCGAGATAGTGGCCGATGGCGACCGAAAGCACGTGTACCGCGGTGGTGGCAGCGGCGATGGCGCCGAGTACCACCCACCAGCGGTAGCGCAGCGCGAACATCATCGCCACCAGTTGGGTCTTGTCGCCCATCTCGGCGACGAAGATGACGGCGAAGCTCAGCAGAAAGGCGGCGAACACCCACGACTCCTTGGTCGGTGGCTGTCGTCCGGGGGATCGAGAGATGCCTCCGGCCGACAACCGAAACGGTCTGTACGGCCGAAGGTCTCGCCCACCGGTCATAAAAACCGGCCGGGTGACCGGGCCTTGCGCTGCCGCGAAGCCAGTATGTCGATCACCCGATTGGGGGCTACTCCCCTTCGTTGGCTCAAGCTTACCCACGCAGAAACGGCGCGCGCAACTCGGTGTGACCGAAATTGCTTATTGCTCAACAGTTTTGGAGTCCGGATGAAAAAGTCAGGGAACCCTGAAAGTGTTGGCAGACCATCCGAAAAGCTTGGAGCGAGTCGTGACTCAGACCTCGCACCCACACGACGATGCGCCATCGGAGACGGGTAGCTCCGCGATGACGTCGCACCGGGTCGCGTCGAAGCTCAGGAAGTCCTCGATCTGCGTGGTCTCCGGCAGCGGTTCAGGGTAGCTCCACGCCACGTCCTCGACCACGGTGTCCCCGACGACGGCCGTCCAATACGTCGCCGTTCCCTTGTAGTTGCAGTAGCTCGCCGTGTCGGACCGGCGCAGCAGGTCCATTCGTACCAATTCGGGTGCTACGTATAGCCGGGGGTCCAATGACGTCTCGAAGACGATGACGGTGTCCGTGGTGTCGACCAGGACGACGCCGTGGACCGACACGCGCAGTCCGCGCGTGGTGGGGCGGCAATCGACCCGGTGATATGGGTTCGGCGGATAGTGCACCAGTTGCCGACCCTCCTCGATCCAGGCGTCGACCGCATCCCACGGCACGCGCACGAATCCAGGAGCTTCCGGTACCGGTTCGGAAGGGAGTCCGTCGACCTCGTCGGCCCGGAACGCGTAACTGAGCGGGTGGCCGAGCCGGTGCACCATCAACGCCCGTTCGGTGTCGATCACGGGCTGCCCGTTCACCAACGCCTGAATGCGGCGGGGGTGCGGTTCGACGTAGACCGGCTGGGAAGGCACTGGCGGCGAGAACCAGCCGGCCGGATCCTGTCCGAACGGCCCGCGGCCTGCGACGAGACTCATGTTTCGACCTTCCATCGCTCGGTTTACAAAGTCAACGAAGAATGTCACGCCCGCCTGTGACGTTTGCCGCTCCGGCTTGTTCGGTTTGGCCGAAGTGGTCGGCTGGGCACTCGCGGGGGAGTCAAATGAGATTCCACCACGCCACGAGGGGAGGTCGGCAGTGAGGCGACTCAACGGTGTCGACGCACTGTTGCTGTACAGCGAGGCCCCCCAGATTCACATGCACACGTTGAAGATCGGAATTCTCGACGTCTCCGGACTCGACGGCGGGTTCAGCTTCGAGTTGTTCCGGCGTGTTGCGCAGCCGCGATTGATGGCGCTGCGGCCGCTGCGCTATCAACTGGTCGACATCCCGTTCAAGCTGCACCACCCGATGTGGGTCGAGAACGCCGCACTCGACATCGACTACCACCTGCGGCAGGTGTCGGTACCCGCACCTGGCGGGCGTCGTGAACTCGACCAACTCATCGGCGAGATCGCCGGCACTCCGCTGGACCGGAATCGTCCGCTGTGGGAGATGTACGTCGCTGAAGGGCTGATGGGTGACCGGGTAGCCGTCATCCACAAGGTGCACCACGTGCTTGCCGATGGTGTCGCATCGGCGAATCAGATGGGCTGGGCGATCCAGCCGGACCCGCCCGAGACTGCCGTCGACCGCCATCCGCACCCGAGACTCCGAGCGCACCACGTCCGGACTGATTCGCGCCGCGGTTCGGGACCACGGACGCCAACTGCGTCGGCTGCCCAAGCTCGTTGCGGACACCGGACGCGGGGTTGGGCGCGTGCGCCGTCGGGCGAAGGAGCGAGGCAAGCACCCCGAGTTGGCGTCGGCCTTCTCGCCGCCGGAGTCGTTCATCAACCACGTGGTGTCGCCGGTCCGCCGGTTCGCCACCGTGCCCCTGGCGCTCACCGACGTCAAGGAGGTCGCCAAGGCGCTCGGTGTAACCCTCAACGACATCGTCCTGGCAACCGCGGCGGGCGCGCTGCGCGAGCTATCACTGCACTACGACGGGACTGCGGACTCTCCACTCATCGCCGGTGTGCCGATCAGCTACGGCTCACCGGATCGGTTGGTGGGCAACGAGTTCTCCTACGTGACGCCGTCGCTGCCCATACAGCAGGCCGATCCCCTCGAGCGCGTCAGGCTGACCGCTATGTCGACGCGGATCGCCAAGGAGACCCACCGCCTGCTCGGCCCCCGCGTCATCCCGGAGTGGATGAACTACCTGCCGCCACCGGTTGCGCCACCGGCGTTCCGGTGGCAGGCCAAGCGGATGGATTCGAGCGCGATCATGAACCTCACCATCTCCAACGTGCCCGGTCCACGCGAGAGCGGGAGTTTCGGCGGCGCGACGATCAGTGAGATCTACTCCGTCGGCCCACTGGTAGTCGGCAGTGGAATGAACATCACGGTATGGAGCTACGTCGACCAGTTGAGCATCTCGGTGTTGACCGACGATCTGACGACGGACGACCCACACGAGGTGACCGACGCGATGGTGCGTTCCTTCATCGACATCCGCACGGCCGCAGGATGTTCCGAGGAACTCGCCGACCTGGGTGCGGCCCTGCCGTTGGCGGGTGCGCAGCGCTAGCGGGTCCACCCTCGGCGGCGCAGCCACCAGTCGCGGCCGACGATCACGAAGATCACCAGCGCGAAGCCGATGAGGAAGAAGTCCTCGACCTTGCCGACGTGGTTGCCGCGCAACATCAGCAGCATGAAAAGCCCGGCGAGGACGCCGCCGACCTGAATCATCAGGTGGTTCTCCTTGGACCAGCCCCACTCCGCGGAGGGCACGTCCTCGACGTCGACGCCGGTGTATCGCTCAACCTCGGTGCTGGCCACGGCTACATTCTGGCATACGTCTACTACAGCCGCCGTAGGGTGATGCGTCATGGCACAGCAGTTCGAGGGGAAGGTCGCGTTCATCACCGGCGCGGCACGCGGCCAGGGCCGCTCGCACGCCGTCCGGTTCGCCGAAGAGGGCGCCGACATCATCGCATTCGACCTGTGCGATCAGATCCCGAGCATCGACTACCCCATGGCTACGCCGGAGGATCTCGACGAGACCGTGAACCTGGTCGAGAAGACCGGCAGGCGCATCGTCGCCGAGCAGGGCGACGTCCGCGACCTCGAACGGCTGAAGCTTGCGGTGGCCAACGGCGTCGCCGAGCTCGGGCGGGTCGACTTCGTGCTCGCCAACGCGGGGATCCTGCCCGCCATGGGTGCCAGGCGCGGCGAGGTCGCCGCGTTCGTCGATGCGATCGACGTGATGCTCAACGGCGTGTACTACACGATCGAGGCGGCGCTGCCGGCGATGCTGGAGCACGGCGAAGGCGGCGCGATCGTCATCACCAGTTCGGCGGCCGGGCTCAAGTCGATCAGCGGGACTGCCGCGGCGATGAGCGCCGGCGCAGCGGGCTACAACGCCGCCAAGCACGGCGTGGTGGGCCTGATGCGGTACTTCGCGACGTCGTTGGCGGAGAAGAACATTCGCGTCAACTCGGTACACCCCGGTGCGGTGGCGACCCCGATGATCATCAACGAGTCCGCGGGTCGCTTCGTCGCGGAGACGGGCGGCTTCGGAGAGGGGCAACAGTCCCTGATGCCCCTCCCGCCCATGGAGCCGGAAGTGGTCAGCGACGCGATGGTCTATCTGTGTGGCGCGACGGGCCGGTATCTGACTGGCATCACGCTGCCCGTCGACGGCGGACTGCAGCTCAGGTAGTCACCGGATCGCCTGGTATCGGCGGAGTGCCTCGGCGCGTTCGGCGGCGTGGTCGACGATCGGGTCGGGATAGTCGGTGCCCCCGAATTCGGGCACCCAGCGCCGCACGTAGGTCTCCTCGGGATCGAACTTGCTGCCCTGGGTGTCGGGGTTGAACACGCGGAAGTACGGCGCCGCGTCGGTCCCGCAACCTGCCGCCCACTGCCAGCCGTGCTGATTGCTGGCCATGTCGCCGTCGACCAGCTGATCGAGGAACCACCGGGCCCCCCACTGCCACGGCAGGTGCAGATCCTTGACCAGGAACGACGCGACGATCATCCGCACCCGGTTGTGCATGAAGCCGGTCTCTGCCAGCTGGCGCATGCCGGCGTCGACGATGGGGAAGCCGGTCCGGCCCGTCTTCCACGCTTCGAACCGCTGCCGTGCCTCGTCGCCTTCGTCCACCTCGATGCGGTCGAAGGCCTTGTTCCAGTTCCACCAGGCGCTGTCCGGCCACTCGTAGAGCACGCCGGCGTAGAAGTCGCGGAACGCGAGCTCGCGCAGATACGCCTGGGCACCCTTCCCGCCCCCGAGGTCGGCGGCCATGGTGCGGGGGTGAATGGTGCCGAACTTCAGGTGAGCCGACATCCGGCTGATTCCGTCGACGTCGGGCCGGTCGCGGTCGTCGGCGTAGTGGCTCAGCTTGCGGTCGACGAACGTCGTCCACGCCTTGCGTGCAGCGGACTCGCCTGCGGGTAGTTCGAGTTTCACCTCGCCCTTCGGAATGTCGACCCCTCCCGTGACGTCTGCCGGGTCGATCCAGGTCGCGGACTTCGGTCCTGATTGGGCAGGGGCCCGCCAGCCGTGGTCGCGCCACGCCGCGTAGAACGGGGTGAACACCTTGTAGGGCGTGCCATCACCCTTCGTAACTCGGCCAGGGGAGACGAGGTACGGCGAGCCCGACTCCTCTAGCGGCACGTTGCCCAGCGCGTGGCGCACGGCTTTGTCGCGGCGCACGCCAAAGGGGGAGAAGTCAGCCGATACGTGCACCGATGCGGCATGGATCTCCTTGGCCAGCAACGGGATGCGGACCTCCGGCCGCCCGCGGGTGACGAGCAGTCGACCGTCGAGGGTGTCCCGAAGCTCGCGCAGCGAGTCGTACAGGTACTGCAACCGCCTGGCCCCCGACGACGCGCGCAACCGGGGGTCCAGTACGTAACACGCCAACACCTCGCCATCGGCGGTTGCCGCGTCCAACAGAGCCGGCAGATCGTGTAGCCGCAGGTCGCGGCGGAACCACAACAACGTGGGCATCCGTTGATCCTGCCCGCAAACCGCCGTCTGAAAACCTTCGCGTGCGGCAGGGTGAGGGAATGCAATTCTGGTCCGGTACGCCGTTCCTCGACACCGTGGATGCACTGGCCCTCGTGCCGATCCTGGACGAAGCCGGGTTCGACGGGTGATCACGGCCGACCACCTGATCTATCCGCGGCACCTGACGTCGCCATACCCCGACGGGTCCGACAGACCACCGTGGCAGCCGCAGACTCCGTGGCCGGACTCCTGGGTGATGATCGGCGCGATGGCGGCCATCACCACCCGGTTGCGCTTCACCAATGCCGTCTACGTGGCGCCCTCGCGTCCCTTGCTCGAGGTGGCCAAGCAGGTGGCCACCGCGGCCGTCATCTCGCAGGGCCGGGTGGCGCTGACGGTCGGCGCCGGGTGGATGCGCGAGGAGTTCGAACTGCTGGGGCAGTCGTTCGAGAACCGAGGAAAGCGGCTCAACGAGATGATCCCCGCACTGCGCGCGCTGTGGCAGGGGGGCTGGGTGTCGTGGGACGGCGAGCACTACCAGGTGCCGGAGCTGATGCTCGAACCGCACCCGCCCGCACCCGTGCCGATCATGTGCGGTGGCGAGTCCGAGGCCGCCCTGCGCAGGGCGGCGCGACTCTGCGACGGCTGGGTCGGGACCGCCTACACCCTCGATGCCGCCGTGCCCTACGTCGAGCGGCTTCATGCCCTGCGCCGCGAGTACGGGCGGGGCGACGAACCCTTCGAAATCCTGCTCGCCCTGATGGATGCGCCGACAGCCGACCTGTACAAACGGGCCGAGAACATCGGGGTCACGGCGGTCATGGCAGCGCCATGGATCGGTGCTCAGGGAGTCGATCCGACCGACGTAGCGTCCTTCCGCGGACCCATCGAACGTTTTGCCGAGACCGTCATGGCCGCGGTGCGGTAGGCGGCGCCCGAACCCCGCGGCTGTCAGAATGCCTGAATGACTGTGGGGTCCGGCGGCGGTGACGGCGGGGCCGACTACCCCCGCGACATGATCGGCTACGGCCCCAACCCGCCGGACCCGCGCTGGCCGGGCGGAGCCAACATCGCAGTGCAGTTCGTGCTCAACTACGAGGAGGGCGGCGAGCGCAGCGTCCTGCACGGCGATGCGGAGTCCGAGACGTTCCTGTCTGATGTGATTGGGGCGCAGGCCTTTTCGAATCGTCACATGAGCGTGGAGTCGCTGTACGAATACGGGTCGCGGGCCGGACTCTGGCGGGTGCTTCGGGTGTTCGACCGCCACGGGCTGCCCTTGACGATCTTCGGTGTCGCCACGGCGCTGGCCCGAAATCCCGAGGCGGTCGCCGCGTTCAACGCGCGCGGCGACGAGCTGGCCTGTCACGGGTTGCGTTGGCTCAATTACCAGCTCGTCGACCCCGAAGTCGAGCGTGCGCACATGACCCAGGCGGTCCGCGTCATGACCGACTTGACCGGGTCGGCGCCAGTGGGCTGGTACACCGGCCGGGACTCCCCGCAGACCCGCAGACTCGTCGTCGAGCACGGTGGCTTCCTGTACGACTCCGACTCGTACGCCGACGACCTCCCGTACTGGACGCGCGTCGCGGGCAAGGCCCATCTGGTGGTGCCGTACACGCTGGACACCAACGACATGAAGTACGTCTCGCCCAGCGGATTTCCCAGCGGTACCGACTTCTTCACGTATCTGCGGGACGCGTTCGACGTGCTCTATGCCGAGGGTGTGGCGGGCGCCCCGAAGATGCTGTCGGTCGGGCTGCACTGCCGGTTGGTGGGACGCCCGGCTCGGATCGCGGCGCTGGAACGCTTCCTGGACCACGTCGAACAGCACGACAAGGTGTGGGTCGCGCGCCGGGTCGACATCGCCAGGCATTGGGTCGAGCACTTCCCGCCCGGGGCGTGAATCACGCCTTGTTAGCCTTGCGCGGTGCGCGTATCGGCGGTGTTCTCCGTGCTTTTCGTCGGGGCTGGACTGCTCGCCGGGCCCGCGCCGCATGCGTATGCCGCTGATCTGGCCGGGAAGACCATCGTCATCGACGCAGGTCACGGGGCCTCGGCCGACGGGCCGCTCACGCGCCAGGTGCCGAACGGGCGCGGCGGCACCAAGGACTGCCAGACCAGCGGGACTTCGACCAACGACGGTTTCCCCGAGCACACGTTCAACTGGGACGTGGCGTCGCTGATCCGCGACGCGCTGGGTGGGCTCGGCGCCAACGTCGTGTTGACCCGAGGTGACGACACCGGTCCCGCGCCGTGCGTCGATCAGCGGGCGGAGGTGGCCAACGCCGCAGATCCCGACGCGATCGTCAGCATCCACGGCGACGGCGGCCCGCCGTCGGGTCACGGCTTCCACGTCAACTACTCGGCGCCACCGCTGAACGATGCACAGTCCGGCGCCGCGATGCGGTTGGCCGCGGTGATGCGCGATCAGCTGGCGGCGTCAGGGCTGATCCCGTCGACCTACGTCGGGTCGAACGGCCTGTACGGGCGGGCCGACCTCGCGGGGCTGAACCTCGCCGAGTACCCCGCCGTGCTGATCGAGTTGGGCAACATGCGCAACGCCGACGACGCCGCTGCCATGTCGAGTTCCGCGGGTCAGGCCGCCTACGCAGCTGCACGTGAAGGGCATCACCACGTACTTCGGCGGCTGAGGCTTGACACTCCAGCAGCGGGAGACTCCAGACTGGCTACATGCTCTCGATCGGTGACTTCTCCCGAATGACGCAACTGACCGTCAAGACGCTGCGGCACTACCAGAGCGTTGGTCTGGTCGCTCCACATCACGTCGACCCGAGCACTGGCTACCGCTACTACACGCACGACCAGGTGCCCACCGCGCAGGTGGTGCGCCGACTGCGGGCACTCGACATGCCGATCCCGGAGGTGAAGGCGGTGCTGGCCGCCGACCCAAACGATCGCAACGTCCTGATCGGTGCACACCTGGGTCGGTTGGAGGCACAACTCGCCGAAACCCGAAACGCCGTAAGGGCGCTGCGCGACATCCTCGACCAACGGACAGAGTTGCCGGCACTCGAGCACCGCAGCGTTCCGGCGGTGCCGTCGATGGCGGTGCACGCAGAAGTGGAACGCGACGATCTGCCCACCTGGTTTCTCGGTGCCGTCGCCGAGGTGCTCGATACGGTGCGTGCCCAGAGCCTCGAACGGACCGGGGCGCCCGGCGGACTGTACGGCTTCGACGTGTTCGCACACGATCGCGGACCGGTCTCGGTGTTCGTCCCGGTCACCGGCGACTCCCGAGCATCCGGACGGGTAGCCGAGTTCACCGTGCCCGCAGCCGAACTCGTTGTGATCCGGCACCGCGGCCCACACGATGACGTCGATCTCGCATACGGCGAACTCGGGGACTACGCGACCCGGCACGAGATCAGCGTCGACGGCCCGCTGCGGGAGTACTACCCGCGGTTCGCCTGGGACACCGACGACTCATCGGAGTGGGAGACCGACCTGTGCTGGCCCATCTTCCGGTCCGACCGGGAGGTGGTGGCGTGATGACACTCCAGGGACGCCGTGCCGTGGTCACCGGCGGCAGCAAGGGAACAGGCGCCGCAGTGGTCGCGTGGCTGTGCGCCGCAGGCGCGTCGACCACCGTGGTGGCGCGCAACCGCCCCCACGCCAGCGACGCGTCAATCGAATTCGTCGCCGCCGACGTGTCGACTCGCGAAGGCATCGATGCCGTTGCGCACCACGTGGCCGAGCGCGGCGGTGCGCAGATCCTGGTCCACGTCGCAGGCGGATCAGGCACGCCCGCAGGCGGATTCGCAACGATGACCGACGAAGACTGGCTCGACGAGCTGCAACTCAACCTGCTCGCTGCGGTGCGACTCGATCGTGCACTCGCACCCGCGATGATCGCCGCCGGGACCGGTGCGATCGTCCACATCGGGTCCATCCAGAGCCGCATGCCGTTGTACGACGGCACGCTCGGCTACGCCGCGGCGAAGGCCGCACTCCGCACGTACAGCAAGGGACTTGCGAACGAGCTCGCCCCCAAGGGCATTCGCGTGAACACCGTATCGCCGGGATTCATCCAGACCACCGCAGCGGACGCGCTCGTCCAACGCATTGCAGCCGCGAGCGGGTCCGACGAAGCCGCGGCACTTCAGTCGGTGATGGACTCGCTCGGCGGCATCCCGTTGGGCCGCCCGGCGCGACCCGAGGAAGTCGCCGAAGTAGTCGGCTTTCTAGTCTCGGACGCCGCGTCGTCGATCGTCGGTGCTGACGTGGTGGTCGACGGCGGCACTGTCCGAACGATTTAGAAGGGCGGCGGGCTCAGGCCTTGGACGTCGGCCCGGCCGGGTCTGGGCCGGGTGGTGGCAGCGGGCTGTTGGTTGGCTCAGCGTTGTCACAGTCGAGCCGCTAGCGCGGTTTGAGCCGAAATGCGGGGATCGGGTCTGTCTTCAGGCGATAGTCCCTCCAACCGGCGTAGACCTGTTCCGCAAGACCATAAACACGTGCGTAATCGTCGGGGTCGGTGACCTCGGTCGCCAGAAATTCTCACCGCCCAGTTCGCATTCAGGGTGCGCCTTGAAGTTGTAGTACCACTGCGGATGTTTGGGGCCGCTGTAGTTCGAGCGGTCACGATGGGATCGGGTCCATCGTGGAAGTATGTAATCTGGCTTTCCCGCCGCTGACTGGACTTCGCACCTGTGGTCACCAGCGGAGCTGTCGAGACTCCGCCGAGGACCCATGGATAGCGCCCGCCGGTTTTGCGGTACAACCATGGGTCTATGCGAGGCGCGAAATGGCGCGCCCAGAACTGTCCCGGACGTGAGCGACCGAAGCTTTCCAACGCCGTGTACCAGCGACCGTGCTTCTTATGCGGATCGACGTAGTGCAGCGGCATAGTGGGAAGGTACTTTCGCCACCGCCTCCATTGCGCACAATTAGTCCAGGTCAGGCCACATTTGAAGGGGTGTCCCGGAAGAGCGACGGTGCCGTCGCGGAGTTGTTCGGCGTGCAAGCCCGGAAAGTCTTGGGCAGATGGTGCTACCGACTGGCTGAAGAACATTTCAGGGAACGCTTGTGAGCAGCGTAAACGCTGCCGACACGCCCCGCTCGACCCGCTGCGCGGCTTAGACTTCCGCCGTGTTCTCGGAGACGCGGTATGCGCTGAACGGGGACTTGCGCGTCGCCTACCGCGCTTCACCCCCTGGTGCTCGCGACATCGTGTTCGTCCCGAACTGGCTCACGTGCTGCGAGCTTCTCCCAGAGCTTCCGTCCATACAAGGGTGGGTCGAGGCGATGACATCGCTCGGCCGGCTCATTTTCTTTGACCAGCCAGGCACCGGCGCCTCTGATTCCGTCTCGCCGGGCGCGCTGCCGACGTTGGAGCAATGGGCCGACAGCATCACCGCGGTGCTCGACGATCTGGAGATCCGCGAAGCGGCGCTCCTCACTCCCGTCGGCGCGCTCCCCACCGCGGCACTGTTCGCTGCCACGCATCCGTCTCGCACCACCGGGCTCGTCGTACTCGAAGGCTACGCAGCTCCGCAGGCTGAACGCGCCGATGGGCTCAAACCCGGGGAACTTATCAATGCGGCGGTCGCAATGTGGGGGACGGGAGAGCTACAGCATGTTCAGAACCCGGACATGCCATGGAACGAAGAGATCCGGGCAACGTGGGCACGGATGGAACGCTTGGCGGCGAGCCCAAAGGCGATCGCTCTCCTGACGCCCCTCGTGAGCGAGTCGAACTTGCGGGCGGTGCTCCCCACAATCCGTGTGCCGACCCTTGTACTCCAGCACGCCGACGACCAGTTCATCCTGCCCGAGCACGGGAAGGAGGTCGCTGATTCCATACTAGGCGCGAAATACGTTGAGCTGCCCGGCCGCAACATCTATCACTTCGTGGAACCAGACTGGCGACCGTCGTTTCTCGAGATCGCTGCATTTCTCACCGGCCAGCAGTCCGAAGTGGCCGACGACCGAATTCTTGCCACGGTGCTGTTCACTGACATCGTGGAGTCGACGCGCCGGGCTTCGGAGATGGGCGACCGGAACTGGCATGCGTTGCTTGACGCGCACGATGCCGTCGTCCGGTCGCAGCTCGCCCGTTTTCGTGGCCGCGAGGTGAGCACGTCGGGCGACGGCTTCCTGGCGATGTTTGACGGCCCTCAGCGAGGGATCCGCTGCGCGATGGCGATTCGCGAGGCGGTGCAGGCGCTCGGCATCGAGGTGCGCGCCGGGTTGCACACCGGCGAGTGCGAGATTCGCGGCGACGACATTGGTGGCATCGCCGTGCACATCGGTGCGCGCGTCAGCGCGCTGGCCGGGCCCAACGACGTGCTTGTGTCCAGCACGCTGCGCGACCTCGTGATCGGGTCAGGACTCGAGTTCGAGGAGCGCGGGACACACGAGCTCAAGGGCGTGCCCGGCGAGTGGCATCTATTCGCCGTGGTGGACTGACCCACCCATGGCCTCGACCTCGGGAAGCATTGCGGCCTAAGCGAACGCAGCGTGTTCCGTAGCTGGTGGAAACGGCAGAGGCACTTGAGGTTCGAGGCGCGGGTGGGTCCGCCGGCGCCGTGCGGAATCGTATGTCCAAGTCGGTTTGGATCGCGAGTTGGTCGCAGCCCGGAGAGCGGCAGGTGAGATCGCAGGCGCGGACGAAGTCGGCCAACGCCCCTGGAGGGCGTGTAGCCGTCCTCAGGTGCCGCATCGCGGGACGGACCACCGGGCGCTGCCGCACCTGCAGCTGCTCCTCGGACAGTCAGCCCCATGCCTTCGACACTGCCGCCGCCGACCGACACATCGTCAACGGGGCGCCGCAACCCTGTGGATAACCGGATCACACGGGATCGAACCGGAACACCGCCAAGCGGCCGGCCAAGGCCTCGAACTCGTCCGGCGTCCCCTCGACGACCAGCCCGCTGCGTTTGGCGAACCCCACTCCGACCGGCACCTTGACTGCGAATGCCCGTAGTACCGGACCGGATTCGGCTACGGAGAGCTCGACGATCCGGACGCGGCGTGAGCGGCGTCCCCGGGACAAGGTGCCCAGGCCGGCGGCACGGGCGTTGGCTGCCCAGTCGGCACCGGGGTACCCGGCCACCGTGTACAGACCGTCTTCGTGGTCGAACGGCGTCATCGGCGTGCTGCGCGGCTGGCCCGACTTGCGCCCTGGCACGGTCAGCACGCTCGACGGTCCGGCGGGCACGCCGAGTCGCTGCAGGGCGAGCACCACCTTGTTCATCGGCTTGAGCCAGCGTGGCGGGATCGGATTGGTGGTTGAACTCGACATGTGTTGACGCCCTTGCTAATCAGTGAACAGGTGGCGATTTGCGGACGCCCAGTCAGAGAACGGCGTCGCTGGGCGCTCGAGGATCTTCTCGACGTCGTGAGTGACCAGTGCTGGCCGTCCGACGCTCTCGAACAGCAACCCCATGTACGCGTCGGCGAACGCCGCGGGAAACCCGATGTCCACGAAGCGTTGGCGCACCAGTTCCGGAGGGACTTCGTGATATTCGAGCGTGCGACCGAGCGCGGTGCCGATCGTCTCGACGAGTTCGGCGTTCGTGAGCGCCTGCGGTCCGGTCAACGGGATGCGTTGGCCTACAAGGTCTTCGGCCAACAGAGCGCGAGCCGCGACCGCGGAGATGTCACCGTCGGCGATCGGCGCGGTGGATGCCGTCGCGTAGGGGCCGCTGACGACGTCACCGCCCCTCAGCTGCGCAGCCCACATCCCGGCGAAGTTGGATGCGAACACGCTGGGCCGCAGGCTGATCCATTCCAACCCAGACCCGGCGGCGAGTTCGTCGACCTCCTTGTTGCGGTCGCCGCGGACCCGCGATGGCTGACGGGAGAAGTCGTCGTCGGCGTTGATCGCGGAGAGCGCGACGAGTCGCCGAACACCGGCCGCGCGGGCTGCTTCGACGGTGTCGAACAACCGGTCGCCGAGCGCTCGCGAGTTGAGGAACACCGCGTCGGAGCCGGGCAGCGCGTCGAGCGCCGAACGGTAGACGGAGACCTGCGGTGGAAGGCCCGCACCGTCGGGATTGCGAGTCACCGCGCGGACGTCGACGCCTGCAGCCACGAGGTGGGTGACCAAGGGGCGGCCGACGTTGCCGGTGGCGCCCGTGACAAGAATTGTGTTCATGCAACCAAGGACGGGGTGGCGCTCGCGAAAGTTACATGCCCAGTCGTGTAACTATTCGCATCGCTGTTTCGTCGTAATGGCGTGAGCGATTCACCGGCGGTGGAGGCGGCATGGCGTAGCCATCGCCCATACCTGGTGAACCTCGCCTACCAGATGCTGGGCGACGTCGGCGAGGCCGAGGACGTCGCGCAGGAGGCCTTCCTGCGACTGGCCCGTGCCGACGTAACTCAGATCGACGACGTCCGGGGCTGGCTCACGGTGGTCGCTGGACGCCTCTGCCTGGACCAGGTGCGTTCGGCGCGCGTCCGGCACGAGTGGCTCGGCGAGGGCGATGCTGTCGATGTCATGCGCTCCGCCGGTCCGGATCCGGCCGATCGCGTCACCCTCGATGACGAGGTCCGCGGTGCGCTACTGGAGGTGCTGCGGCGGCTCACACCCGGCGAGCGGGTGGCATTCGTTTTGCACGACGTGTTTGCGGTCCCGTTCGAAGAAATCGCCGAGACGGTCGGTCGGCCCGTCGGCACTTGCCGCCAACTCGCCCGACGCGCGCGCGGGAAGTTCAAAAGCGCATCGCCGCGGGTCGCCGACGTCGCCGACACCGAACATCTGCTCGTCACAGAGCAGTTCATCACCGCATGTGCCAACGGTGACCTGGAGGCGCTGACGGCCGTGCTGGATCCGGCGGTGTGGGGAGTCGGCAACATCCTTGGCGATCTTGCGCCGCCGCCCCAGATCAACCGCGGCCCAGAAGACGTCGGCCGCAACCTCCTTCGCTACCTGGGGCACGGTGCCACGCTTGTCGGCGGACCTGTCGGAGAACCCGTTCTTCTCGCCTTCGCCGACCGGCGGCTGTTCGCCGTCATCGTCCTCACGGTGCGCGACAACCTGATCATGAAGATCGAGGCCACAGTCGACCCATCGGCGGCAGCCCGATCGTAGTGATCGGGCTGCCCTCCGGATTCGGTTGTGGCGAACTTAGTTCGCGGGCGGCATCAGCACGGTATCGATCATGTACACCTGTGCGTTGGCAGTAGAAACGCCACCGCACACCACCGATGCGTCGTTGACCTTGAGGTTGTTGCCCGAACCGGTCACCGTCACGTCGGCGCCCTGCACGGTCTTGTGCGTGCCAACCACCTGCGACGGGCTGGCCTGGCCTGGGACCACGTGGTAGGTCAGGATTTTCGTGAGCAGATCCGAATCGGTCTTGAGCTTCTCGATCGTCGCAGAATCGATCTTGGCGAACGCGGCGTCGGTGGGAGCGAAGACGGTGAATTCGCCGCCGTTGAGCGTGTCAACGAGATTGACTTTCGGATTGAGCTGACCCGATAACGCTTTGGTCAGTGTCGTAAGCATCGGATTGTTGGATGCCGCAACGGCAACCGGGTCCATCGCCATTCCGGCCACCGAACCTGGACCGGTCGGCACCTGTGCGGCGTAGGCGGCACACGCCGGGCCGACTAGTTCGGCCGACGCGCTGCCTGCTGTGGTCAGCGAAAGGCCCATCGCCGCCGCGGCGGCGAGTGCCGCAACCGCGGCCGTCGTCTTGATGTTCTTCATCGGTTATCCACTTCCTGTTTCGTGGACGGCAACCGCCGCCTCTCACTTGTGTTTTCATCTGCTATTCGGAGCCCGAGCACCCGCGGATGGGTGGCGGGACGAAATCGTCAGCCGTATGTGAACGAGAACGCTTGGAGGCCTTTGCTCAACTGCACCTCGAGCTGCCCGCGCGCGACCTCGTCACCGGAAACGATCTGGCGGGATGTCGGCGGTCCGCTGATCGGCACGGTGGTGGTCTTCCCGTCGTGTGTCACGGTCGCGGTGCCCTCGCCGCCAACGACGAGGTAGACGTTCTTCGCGTTGTACTTCAGTGCGATGCTTGAAGTGCCGGACTGCGCTGTGGCGCCCTGGTAATCCAGCATCCACCGACCGCGGTAGGCGAAGCTGTCGTCGGCAAGCTTGAGCGGGTAGTTGAAATCCGCGGTGCCTTCGTCGTAGGTGTCGGGACCGCCGAAGTTCACCACCTTGCCGACTCCGAGGTACGTCTCGGGTGTTTGACCAGCCGTTGGAGTCATGTCGGCCGAATCACTCGGCGGGGGCAGCGCGACGTCGGGGTTGGCGTCGACGAGCAGTTCCCTGATCAGGTTCTCGGTGACGTCGTAGTCGCCCTCTCCGAACTTGATGTGGCGCACCGTTCCATCCGCGTCGACCAGGTATTCGGCGGGCCAGTACCGATTGCGATAGTTGGTCCAGGTCGACAGGTTGTTGTCGAGCGCGATCGGATAGGTAATGCCGAGGTCATCGGCGCCACTGGCGACATTGCCCTGGATCTTCTCGAATGCGTACTCGGGGCTGTGCACCCCGATGACCTCGAGGCCCAAGCCCTTGTACCTGTCATTCCAGCCGACCACGTGCGGAATGGCGCGTTGGCAGTTGATGCAAGAGTACGCCCAGAAATCGATCAGAACGACCTTGCCGCGCAACGACTTCAGTTCGATCGGCGCACCGCCCGGGGTGTTCAGCCAACCGGCGATACCCTTGATATCCGGTGCGGTACCGCAGCTTTCGAGCTCGGCGGCGCCGTTGCTGCAGTTCGACAGCTCCCGGTTCTGGTCGTTGACCAGACCGCCGAGGTTGAGCTTCTCCTGGATCTCGTCCGAAGCCACGACCTTGTCCTGCAGCGAGGCCGTGTAATCGGGGATGGCCCGCTGCAGCTTGGCCGGCACGTTGAACACCAACGCGACCGCGAAGGCCAGCATCACGACGCCGCCGATCAGGCGAATACGGCGTTGGTGGCGGCGAAAAGTGCCGACCCGCTCGGCAACCCGTTGGCCGGCAAGCGCGAAGAACAGAAGAGGCAGCGCGGCGCCGATCGCGAATGAGATCGTCAACGCGACGGTATCCAGGCCGATCGAGCCGGTTGCACCTGCGACCACGATTGCGGCAAGTATCGGTCCCGCGCAGGGCACATAGAGCACACCCAGGGCCAGTCCCAACCCGAAACCGCTTCTGCCCTGGCTCATCTGAAGTTGGGGAATGCGGCTGAACGGCCTTTCCAGAAGCTCCTCAACGCGGGGAAAGATCAGGCCCAGACCGATGGCGGTCAGTGCGACGAGTCCGGCCCACCGAATCGCGTCCTGCGGGAGATGCAGCAGCGACAGCAGTGAGGTCCCGATAAGGGTGACCAGGCTGAAGCTGAGCACCAGGCCGCCGATCACCCGGTACGGCCGCAACCTCTCGGACAATGCTGGCTTGGCCTTGACCGCTGTTGCGGTTCCGCCGCCCGTCTCGGCGACCGGTTCCGAGCGGGTGCCCTGTGTGCCGGAGAAGAAGATCACCGGCAGCATCGGCAGAATGCATGGCGAGATGCCCGTTATGAGACCGCCCATCAAGCCGATCAGTACAAGTGTGAACATGCCAGTTATTCGGAGCTGCAACGTATTTGGATGGGGCAATATCTCTGTGCGCGCTAGTTGGCAGGCGGCATCAGCACGGTGCCGATCATGTAGACCTGCGCGTTGGCGGTCGAGACGCCACCGCACATCAGTCGGGCGTCATGCACCTTGAGGCCTTGCCCTCTCCGGTGACGGCCACGTCGGCGGCCTGCATCGTCTTGCGCGTACGACAACCTTCGTCGGGCTGGCCTGGCCGGGCACCACGTGGTAGGTCAGGATGCTGGTCGGGGCGAACACGGCGAACTCGCCGCCGTTGAGGTGCCGACCAGGTTCACGTTCGGGTTGCGCTGGCCCGACAGCGCCTGGGTCAGCGTCTTGAGCATCGGGTTGTTCGACGCCGCCACCGTCACCGGATCCTGCGCCATCCCTGCCACCGAGCCCGGGCCCTCGGGCACTTGCTCGGCGTAGGTGGTGCAGCCCGAACCGATCAATGCCGCGATTGTGGCCACTGTGCTGCGGCGGACATTTCTCATTTGTGCTCCGACTCCTTGGTCACGGGCGGGTATCTGGCCACCCTCTGACACGACGCCGGGGATTCGGTGTGGCGGTCGTCACGGATGGGACGCAGAGCGAACGCGTCACTTTTGCGCCATTTCTGCCGTTGAAGTCCCCATCGAGCGCTAGCGGGTCGGTGTTGGCGGCACAATAGAACGGTGAGCAACAGGCTGCGCGTGCTGATCCTGGGCAGCACCGGGTCGATCGGCACCCAGGCGCTGGAGGTCATCGACGCCAACCCCGACCGCTTCGAGGTCGTGGGGCTGGCCGCGGGCGGCGGAAATCCCGCCCTGCTGGCCCGTCAGCGCGCCGACACCGGCGTGACCAATGTCGCGGTCGCCGACGCCGCCGTCGCCGCCGAGCTCGGTGACGTGCCGTACGCAGGCGCCGACGCCGTCACGCGGTTGATCGAGGACACCGAGGCCGACGTCGTACTCAACGCGCTGGTGGGCGCACTCGGCCTGCGCCCGACGCTGGCGGCGCTGGCGTCCGGCGCCCGGCTGGCGCTGGCCAACAAGGAGTCCTTGGTGGCCGGTGGCCCGCTGGTGCTCAAGGCGGCTGCACCGGGCCAGATCGTGCCAGTGGATTCCGAACATTCCGCGCTCGCGCAGTGTCTGCGCAGCGGCACCGCTGACGAGGTCGCGAAGATCGTGCTCACCGCGTCGGGTGGCCCGTTCCGGGGCTGGTCGGCCGAAGCGCTGGACGACGTCACCCCCGAGCAGGCCGGCGCCCATCCGACGTGGTCGATGGGTCCGATGAACACATTGAACTCGGCGTCGCTGGTCAACAAGGGCCTCGAGCTCATCGAGACGCACCTGCTGTTCGGCGTCGATTACGACCGCATCGAGGTGGTCGTGCACCCGCAGTCGATCGTCCACTCCATGGTCACGTTCGCCGACGGGTCGACCATCGCCCAGGCCAGCCCGCCAGACATGAAACTGCCGATCGCGCTTGCGCTCGGCTGGCCCGCCCGCGTCCCGGGCGCGGCGCTCGCATGCGACTTCGCCACCGCGTCGACCTGGGAGTTCGAGCCACTCGACGACGACGTCTTTCCTGCCGTTGCGCTGGCCCGAGAGGCCGGCAGCCGGGGCGGCTGCCTGACCGCGGTCTACAACGCCGCGAACGAAGAAGCCGCCGCCGCGTTCCTCGCGGGCCGCATCGGGTTCCCCGCGATCGTGCGCACGATCGCCGACGTGCTGCACGCCGCGAATCAGTGGGCCGCAGAACCAGCTACCGTGGATGACGTGCTCGACGCGCAGGACTGGGCCCGAGACCGGGCGCGACGCGCGGTCGCACAGGAGGTTGTACCCACTCGATGATGATGTACGTAGTCGGCCTCGTGCTGCTCGCCCTCGGAATCTTGATCTCGGTGGCCCTGCACGAGTGCGGTCACATGTGGGTCGCACTCGCGACCGGGATGAAGGTGCGCCGCTACTTCGTCGGCTTCGGGCGCACCCTGTGGTCGACCAAGCGGCTGAACAAGCTGGGCTACACCGAGTACGGCGTCAAGGCCGTCCCGCTCGGCGGCTTCTGCGACATCGCGGGCATGACGTCCGTCGACGTCGTCGCACCCGAGGACGAGCCCTACGCGATGTACAAGCAGAAGACGTGGAAACGCGTTGCCGTGCTCTTCGCCGGGCCCGCAATGAACTTCGTCGTCGGATTGCTGGTCATCTACGGCATCGCCAACGTCTGGGGTCTGCCGAACCTGAACCCGCCCACTACGGCGATCGTGGGCGAAACCGCCTGTGTCGCACCGGAGGTCACCAAGGGTGTTCCTGGCGACTGCGTCGGCCCGGGCCCCGCGGCGCTCGCCGGCATCCGGCCCGGTGACACCGTGATCAAGGTCGGTGGCACCGACGTGAAGAACTTCGACGAGATGGTCGCCGCGGTGCGCAAGTCGTCGGGTCCGACCCCGTTCGTGGTGCAGCGCAGCGAGAACGGCGAGGAAGCCGAACTCGCCGTCACCGTCGACGTCACGAAGACGCAGCGGTTCACCAAGGACGGCAATGGGTCGCCGTCGGAGGTCGGGGCGGTCGGCATCGCCGCGGCCGAATTCCCGCCCACGCAATACGGTCCACTCGCAGCGGTTCCCGCGACCTTCGCCTTCACCGGTGAGCTCTCCGTGAAACTGGGGGACGCGTTGCTCAAGATCCCGACCAAGATCGGCGCGTTGGCGCACTCGATCACCGGCGGCGAGCGCGATCCGGAGACGCCGATCAGCGTGGTCGGTGCGAGCCGACTGGGCGGCGAGGCCGTTCAGCACGACCTGTGGGTGATCTTCTGGTTCCTGCTCGCGCAACTGAACTTCGTACTCGGCGCATTCAACCTGCTGCCGCTGCTGCCGTTGGACGGCGGACACATCGCCGTCGCGACCTACGAGAAGGTGCGAGACATGTTCCGCAAGGCACGGGGTCTTCTGCCCGCGGGGCCGGTGGACTACATGAAGCTGATGCCCGCCACGTACCTCGTGGTGATCGTGGGTGCCGCGTACATGCTGTTGACCGTCACCGCCGACCTGGTCAACCCCATCAGCCTCTTCCAATAGGAGGACACCATGACCACGTCCGTCGGATTGGGCATCCCGGCACCGCCGCCGCCCGTACTGGCGCCGCGGCGCCAGACCCGCCAGTTGATGGTTCGTGACGTGGGCGTGGGCAGCGACTACCCGATCGCGGTTCAGTCGATGTGCACGACCAAGACTCACGACGTGAATTCGACGCTGCAGCAGATCGCCGAACTCACGGCGGCCGGTTGCGACATCGTCCGGGTGGCATGCCCGCGCCAGGAGGACGCCGACGCACTTGCCGAAATCGTGCAGCACAGCAACCTTCCGGTCATCGCCGACATCCACTTCCAGCCGAAGTACATCTTCGCCGCCATCGACGCCGGCTGTGCCGCCGTGCGCGTCAACCCCGGGAACATCAAGGAGTTCGACGGCCGGGTCAAGGAGGTCGCCGAGGCCGCCGGGGCGGCGGGCATCCCGATCCGTATCGGCGTCAACGCGGGCTCGCTGGACAAGCGGTTCATGGAGAAGTACGGCAAGGCCACTCCCGAGGCGCTCGTCGAGTCGGCCCTGTGGGAGGCCTCGCTGTTCGAGGATCACGGCTTCGGCGACATCAAGATCAGCGTGAAGCACAACGACCCGGTGATAATGGTGGCCGCATACGAACTCCTCGCCGAGAAGTGCGACTACCCGCTGCACCTCGGGGTCACCGAGGCCGGGCCCGCGTTCCAGGGCACCATCAAGTCGGCGGTTGCGTTCGGGGCCTTGCTATCTCGTGGCATCGGCGACACCATTCGCGTCTCCTTGTCCGCCCCGCCGGTGGAAGAGGTCAAGGTCGGCAATCAGATCCTGGAGTCGCTGAACCTGCGCCCGCGCGGACTCGAGATCGTGTCGTGCCCGTCGTGCGGACGGGCCCAGGTCGACGTATACCGGCTGGCCAACGAGGTCACCGCCGGGCTCGAAGGGCTCGACGTTCCGCTGCGCGTCGCGGTGATGGGCTGCGTGGTGAACGGGCCGGGGGAGGCGCGCGAGGCCGACCTCGGCGTCGCATCCGGAAACGGCAAGGGGCAGATCTTCGTTCGCGGCGAGGTGATCAAGACCGTGCCCGAGCAGCAGATCGTCGAGACGCTGATCGAGGAGGCGATGCGAATCGCCGCGGAAATTGATGGAGCACGGGGTCCTAATGATGCCTCCGGTTCCCCGGTGGTCACCGTAAGCTGAGCATGACCCTGTGAGCGGGGTCACTCCGCCGAGGTCGCAGAAAGAGTCCCCATGTCGGCTCCTCCGCTGTTTCGCATCGCCGACGAGCGACGCATCACCGTAGTGCGGGATGCCTCAGTCGTGCGCGGTGTGCTGGACGACGACCCCGTTGGCTCCTGCATGGTGGCGTCGCGGGTGGCCGACCACGGGGTCGACCCCACGGCGATCGGCGGCGAGCTGTGGACGCGCAGGCAGCCGAGCGAGTCACTGTGTTACGCCGGGCCCAACCTGATCCCCCTGCGTGGCGAGTTGCCCGATCTGAATGCGTTCGCGGACAAGGCGATGAGTAGCGCGCGACGGTGTTCGTCGTTGGTGGGACGCGCCGAGTTGGTGCTGCCGATGTGGCGTCGCCTCGAAGGCGGGTGGGGTCCCGCCCGTGACGTCCGTGAGCATCAGCCGTTGATGACGCTGGACACCGCGCCACGATGCGCCGTCGATCCCGCGGTGCGCCCCGTGCGGATGGACGACCTCGACGCCTACCTGATCGCCGCCATCGACATGTTCATCGGCGAGGTTGGGATCGACCCGAGGCTTGGCGACGGTGGGCGCGGGTATCGACGGCGCGTCGCCGGACTCATCGCCGCGGGCCGCGCATGGGCCCGGTTCGAGCGCGGCCAGGTGGTGTTCAAGGCCGAGGTCGGGTCGCAGTCTCCGGCGGTCGGCCAGATCCAGGGCGTGTGGGTGCATCCGGACTGGCGCGGCCGGGGATTGGGTGCGGCGGGGACTGCGGCCTTGGCCGCCGCGGTCGTCCGAAGCGGTCGCACTGCAAGCCTCTACGTCAACAGCTACAACACGGTCGCTCGGGCCACCTACGCGCGGATCGGCTTCGAGCAGGTAGGTACCTTCGCCACGGTGCTGCTGGACTGAGCGTCGGCCGCAGCGCTGCAATTGTGTCGTTCGTTGCGGCGTTCACTCGTGTTTTGCGCAACAACCGACACAGGACTCCTGTCGATCGCCGAGACCGTAGCCACGGCTGCTAAGCGTTGCGCGCAACGACAGGGACGACGGTTACGGCGGAGTCACGGAGTGATCTCGGTGCGCCTACGGCACGTTCGTGTCAACCGCTTCTAACATCAGCCCCAATGGCAACTCAAACATCATTCGTCACACGCGTCACTGGGCTGCTCACCATTGCGGTGGTCATCGGAGCAGGCGGGACGCTGAGCGCGTGCACGCCCAAGCCGATGGGCCCCGAACCGACGGCGCAGGCGTTCTTCCAGGCCCTTGCCAAGGGCGATACGGCATCGGCGGCCGAGCTGAGCGACCGGCCGGCCGACGCGCGGGCCGCACTCAACGAAGCCTGGTCCGGGTTGCAGGCGACCGGGTTGGACGCCACGGTGTTGAGCAGCAAGTACGCCGAGGACACCGGAAGCATCGCCTATCGCTACACGTGGCACCTGCCCAAGGACCGCAGTTGGACGTACGACGGTCAACTCAACATGGTGCGCGACGAGGGTCGCTGGGAAGTCCGTTGGAGCGCAACGGGATTGCACCCCAACCTCGGTGAGAACCAGACGTTCGTGCTGCGGGCCGACCAGCCTCGGCGCGCCTCGGTGAACGAGCGCGGCGGCACCGACGTGTTGGTGCCCGGGTACCTCTACCACTACTCGCTCGACGCCAAGGCCGCCGCGGGCGAGCTCATGGCGACCGCGCGGGCCGTCACCGACGCGTTACGGCCGTTCGACGACACCATGGATCCACAGCGGCTGGCCGAGCAGGCCAGCTCGTCGGCGACGGCGCTCGACCTCATCACATTGCGGCAATCTGATCACGACCGGGTCGCGCCGGCGTTGGCCGACCGACCCGGTGTGGTGATCACTCCACAAGCGGAGCTCCTGCCCACCGATGAGCGGTTCGCGCCCGCGATCATCAACGAGGTCAAGAAGTCCGTCGTCGACGAACTCGACGGCCAGGCGGGCTGGCGCGTCGTCAGCGTGAACCAGAACGGTGGCGACGTCGACGTGTTGAACGAGGTTGCCGGCGCGCCCGCGCCGTCGATCACCATCAGTCTCGACCGCGCGGTGCAGGACGCAGCTCAGGACGCGGTCAACATGGTCGGCAGGAAGGCCATGATCGTGGCCATCAAGCCATCGACGGGCGAGATTCTGGCCGTCGCACAGAACGCGGCCGCCGACGGCGACGGCTCCACGGCCACCACCGGGCTCTACCCACCGGGGTCGACGTTCAAGATCATCACGGCAGGTGCCGCGATCGACCGCGACATGGCCACGCCCAACACGCTTTTGGGTTGCCCGGGAACGGCTGAGATCGGTCAGCGCATCGTCCCGAACTACGGCGGCTTCGACCTGGGCACCGTGCCGATGTCGCGGGCGTTCGCCAGTTCGTGCAACACCACGTTCGCCGAACTCGCCAGCAGGATGCCGCCGAAGGGCCTGACGACGGCGGCCGCGCAGTATGGCATCGGGCTGGACTACAAGATCGACGGCATCACGACGTTGACCGGATCCGTGCCACCGACGGTCGACCTCGCCGAGCGCACCGAGGACGGCTTCGGACAGGGCAAGGTGTTGGTCACCCCGTTCGGCATGGCGTTGGCCGCGGCGACCGTGGCCGCGGGCAAAACCCCTGTGCCGCAGTTGATCGAGGGCAGACCCACCGAAACGACCGGCGATGCTACGCCCATTTCGCCGAAGATGATCGATGGACTGCGACCGATGATGCAACTCGTTGTGACCAACGGCACGGCGAAGGATCTGAACGGCAGCGGCGACGTCAGGGGCAAGACCGGCGAGGCTGAATTCAACGGCGGGTCGCATGCGTGGTTCGCCGGTTACCGCGGTGACCTGGCCTTTGCCGCCCTCATCGTCGGGGGCGGAAGCTCGGAATCCGCCGTGCGGATGTGCAAGGACATGCTCAACGGCATGCCGCCCGACTACTTGGGCTGAGTAGCCTGTTCCGTGAAGGAGCAGTTATGACGAGCATCAACGATGGCGCCAACCCGGGCGCGACGGACGTCGCGGCCGTGCTGCGCATCTCCGACGCGGACCGCAACGGCACGTTGCGCCGCCTGCACAACGCGGTGGCCCTCGGCCTCATCGACATCGACGAATTCGAGGAGCGTTCGGCACTGGTGTCGGGGGCGCGCCTGCACTCCGACCTCGCCGCACTCGTCGGCGACTTGCCCGGACCGGGCGCCATCGTGACTTCGTCGACCGACCGCGTCGAGCTGCGTGGCGTGCTGGGATCACTGAAGCGCCAAGGGGAATGGACGGTCCCCACCCGGTTGGCGCTCGTCCGGCGGATGGGCTCCATCGACCTCGACCTGACCCGTGCGCGGTTCGCGGGACCCATCGTGGTCATTGAACTCGACGTGAAGTTCGGCTCCGTCGAGATCCGGCTACCCGAGGCGGCGAGCGCGTCGATCGACGACGTCGAGGTGATCGTGGGCAGCGCTCGCGACCACCGCAAGGATGCTCCCGCCGAGGGGAGGCCCCACGTGATTCTCACGGGTCGCAGCGTGTGCGGGTCGATCGACATCCGCGGTCCCCGCCGGGGCTGGTTGCGCCGCGAGCGCGGCTGATTCAGCGGCGCTCGAGTACCGCGAAGGTCAGCGTCGCCCGCGCGGCCAGCCGCCCGCGACCTGCGTCGAAGACGTCGACCGACGTGACGATCAGCCGCCTGCCCGCGCGCACGATGGTCGCCTCAGCCCGTGCGGGTCCTTCGATGATGGGGGCCAGGAAGTGCACGTTCATGTCCGCGGTGGTCACGGCATGCCCATGTCCGCTGGCGTTGCCCGCGAGCCGGCCCGCCGCGATGTCGATGAGCGTCGCAACGAGGCCACCTTGGATCGCGCCGCGGACATTGGTCAGGTCGGGGCGGTTGTCCATCTCGATGACCAGGCGCTCGTCGGACTCCTCGACGTCACGCATGCCCAAGCGGCTCAGCAGGTGTTCCGGTTCGATCACCGCCGTACGGTAACACCATTACCGCATATCGCCGGGCGCCTGCTACTTCAGCGCCTCGGTCGGCACTCCGAACCGCCGCTGGTAGTCGGCAACCTGTTCGCGCACCTCGCCGGCATCCAGCCCGGTGTCCGACCACGTGTAGCGGGCACCACCGCCATCGCCGGGGTGCGCGGCGAGGAAGTCACGCATGCGCTGTTCGGCCACCGGCGTCAGTTCCCGGCCCAACGCGGTGTACAGCCGGCGGATCGTCGCGAACGGATCGGCGATGAAGTCGGCGAACTGGACGTCGACGAGCTGCCCGGGCGCCAGTACGCCGGAGTCGCGGACCTTCATCGAGCGGTCGAGGCCGACGACGATCTCCTCGGCGTACTGCTGCGCACATTCGCGGATGTCGCTCTGATCGGAGGCCAGACGGCGCAGGTGACTTGCGAGCGAGGCGATCGACGAGATCACGTTGAGCGGGTCGCGGTGGGTCTGCACGATCAGCGCATCGGGATACTCGGCGACGAGGGTTTCGAGATGCCAGAGGTGTGCGGGTGACTTGAGCAGCCACTGGCCCGGCACACCGGACTGCAAGTGCTGCAGGAAGATCCGGTGATATCGGTAGGCGTTGCGATGATCTGCGTCGTACAGCTGCCAGCGCGTGTAGGTGGGTAGTCGGTACTGGACCGGGTAGATCATGGTGCAGAACTGGGCCGCCCAGATGCGTACGCATTCCTGGCCGACCAGTGCGCCCATCGGGTGATGGGCCAGTAATCCGGGCACGATCTGCTCGGACATCTCGATGTTGGCCTGGATCTGGGCGATGCGGGGATCCGTGTCATATGTCTCCGGCCTGGGTACCGGCCACGGTGCGTCGACCTCCCACGTCAGTGGAGGCCGAAGGTCGGGGTCCTGGGCCAGCAGGTCGAACAGGATGGTGGTGCCGGTGCGGGGCTGGCCCACGATGAAGATCGGCCGCTCGATGGGTACCGTGGCGATCTCCGGGTTCTCCTTGCGCCACTGCGTGATCCGCAGTCGATTCGTCAGCGGACAGACGATGTCCATGACGGCGATCTCGACCCCGAGGTCCGACAGTCGGGCCTCGGTGGCCAGTCCGTCGGCGAGCAGGGCGAGGCCGTCGCGCCAGCCATCGGGCTCGCCGAAGTCGTCGCTCCCCGCCGCCTCGCATGCCTGCGCAATGAGCGTGTCGGGATCGAACCGGCCGGCACTCACGCGCGCCCCTTTCGCACGCTGACGGTCACGTCGGGGGCGTCGGGATTGTCCAGCCAGCGCAGTACGACGAAGCCGCGGTGATGACCGCCGGTGTCCAGCCAGTGCCCGTGGCCGAAGTCCATGGTGCCAATGGCTATTCGGATCTTGCCATCCGCATCGGGTGCGACGCCCTTGTTGGTGACGGAGCTGTGTCTGCGCCTGGGCTCGATGCACTCGTGCCAGATGTTCTCCAACGTGACGTTCCAGTACCGGGTGTCGGGCGGCACGAACTCGAGCAGCAGCGTCTCGTCCGCGGCCAGCCCGAACGTGCCGATCATGTAAAGGTTGTCCGGGGTGGTGTCCGCGGCGCCGAGATCGGCAGCCTCTGCGGTCAGCAACACGTTGGGCTGGGTGAGCATCTCGGGCTTGATGGTGCGGTGCAGGGTGGTCAGCTTCATCAGCGTCCAGGCCATCGCGGTGAACTGTTCGGCCACTTCGGAATCCGTGGGGGGTCGGGGCGGCCCGGCGTCCAGGGTCTCGATGTGCAGCGTCGCCGGGAGCTCGTCGGCGGCGTCACCTACGTACTCGCGGACCACGATCGACGCAGCGTCCGCGGGGATGTGCAGCCATTGCGCGCCGTCGAGCTCGGCCGGTGCCGGTTCGTCGGCCGACACCACCACCGCGAAGGAACCCCCATCGAGCTTGAGGTCGGTGTCGCTGAGGTAGCCGGCCATCCGGCGCGGGGTCATCCCCGTCCCGGCGAGCACCTGCAAGCCGAGGTAGGCCGTCGTCCCGCGGGTTCCAGTGATCCGGTACCGACGGTCACCGCGGATCATCGCGAGTAGGTATCTGCCGTCGGGGTTGGGGCCGCCGACCATTCGGGTGGGGGAGCACATGTCGAAGAACCACGGCAGTTCGGGATCGGCCTCGACCGACAACTCCGAGCACAGTGCGGCCACCCGCGACACCACCCGTAGCCCATCGAGCAGCTCGCGTTCGTCTTGGGCGTCGGTGAGTACCGTCGCGGTGACGTCACCGAGCATCTGCTGGACGAAGCGCCACGCCTCGAGCGCCTTCGGTGCTGACAGTGCGACGTCTTCACTCATGGTGAGACATAATCTCATTTGAGACGTAGTCTCATTGTGAAATGAACGAACCGGCGACCCTGACCGTGCGCAAGCGCCAGGCGACGCGCGACCGCATCGCCGCCGCTGCGGCGCGGTTGGTCGCCGACCGAGGGCTGGCGGGTACCACGGTCGAATCGATCGCCGCGGCGGCCGAGGTCGGGCGGGCCACGTTCTTCCGCTACTTCAGTTGCAAGGAGGACGCGGTCGCGGACGGTATGACGCGGCACTGGCTGGACACCATCACCGCGGAACTCGCCCGCCAGCCGCCACAGTTGTCGGCGCGCGACGCCGTCGTCGGCGCCTTCCACGCCCTCGGCGACGGGTTCGGCGGCATCAGTGCACAGGTCCACGAACTCGCCACCATGACCCGTTCCTCGCCGGTGCTGGGCGCGTGGACGCTGCAGATCTACGTGAACTACGAGTCGGCCATCGCCGATCTGGTGACCCCGCGGTTCACCGACCTGAAACCCGACGATCCGCGCCCGCGGCTGATCGGGGCATTGGCGATGGCGTCCGTCCGCATAGCGCTGGATGACTGGCTGCGGCACGGCGGATCGCTGCCGCACCGGGTGCGCGCCGCGCTGGCGGCAGTGTCGGTGGAACCGACCTAGCGGTCCATTCAGTCGAGTGACGATTAGGCTGACCCCATGCCTGTTCGCACCGCGCTCTCGTCCGGCGCCCTGTCACCGACGCTCCCAGTGCCCGCGTCGATCCCGCGTCCCGAGTACGCGTGGAAGCCGACCGTGCGCGAGGGCACCGAGCCGTGGGTCCAGACACCCGAGGTGATCGAGAAGATGCGGGTCGCCGGACGCATCGCGGCAGGCGCGCTGGTCGAGGCGGGCAAGGCCGTCGCACCCGGAGTCACCACCGACGCGCTCGACCGCATCGCGCACGAGTACATACTCGACCACGGCGCCTATCCGTCCACGCTGGGCTACAAGGGCTTCCCGAAGTCATGCTGTACGTCGCTCAACGAGATCATCTGCCACGGCATCCCCGACGATACGGTCATCGAGGACGGTGACATCGTCAACATCGACGTCACCGCGTACCGCGACGGCGTGCACGGCGACACCAACGCGACCTTCCTGGCCGGTGACGTATCCGAGGAGCACCGGCTGCTCGTCGAACGCACGCACGAGGCGACCATGCGCGCCATCAAGGCCGTCAAGCCCGGACGGGCCCTGTCCGTCATCGGTCGGGTCATCGAATCGTACGCAAATCGATTCGGATACAACGTGGTTCGCGACTTCACCGGACACGGCATAGGAACCACCTTCCACAACGGGCTCGTCGTCCTGCATTACGACCAGCCCGCCGTCGAGACCATCCTCGAACCCGGCATGACGTTCACCATCGAGCCGATGATCAACCTCGGCTCGCTCGACTACGAGATCTGGGACGACGGCTGGACCGTCGTCACCGTCGACAAGAAGTGGACCGCCCAATTCGAGCACACCCTGGTGGTCACGGAAGACGGTGCGGACATCCTGACCCTGGTGGCGTGAGCGGCGCACTGCTGATCGCGGGCACCACCTCCGACGCCGGCAAGTCGATGGTGGTCGCCGGGCTGTGTCGGCTGTTGGTGCGCAAGGGCATTCGTGTCGCCCCGTTCAAGGCGCAGAACATGTCGAACAACTCGGCGGTCACGGTCGACGGCGGTGAGATCGGCCGTGCGCAGGCAATGCAGGCGCGTGCGGCGGGGTTGGCGCCCAGCGTCCGGTTCAACCCCATCCTGCTGAAGCCGGGATCCGACCGGACGTCGCAGCTGGTCGTCCGCGGCCGGGTCGCAGGCTCGGTGGGCGCCGCCGACTACTTCACGTACCGCGACCGGCTCGCCGACGTCGTCCACACCGAACTGGCCTCGCTGCGAGGCGAATTCGATGCCGTCATATGCGAGGGTGCCGGGTCGCCCGCCGAAATCAACTTGCGGGCAAACGATCTCGCCAACATGGGTCTGGCACGTGCCGCCGAGCTGCCCGTCGTGCTGGTCGGCGACATCGACCGCGGCGGACTGTTGGCGCACCTGTTCGGGACCGTCGCGGTGCTGGAGCCCGACGACCAGCGGTTGATCGCCGGGTTCGTCGTCAACAAGTTCAGAGGTGACCCGGCGCTGCTCGCTCCCGGGCTCGAACAGCTGGCCGACCTCACGGGCAGGCCCACCTACGGCGTCGTGCCGTTCGCGGACCGGATGTGGCTGGACGCAGAGGATTCCCTGTCGGTGCAACCCCACCGGATCGTGGGCGAACCGCAGCCCCCGCGCGGCGACGAGTGGCTGAAGGTGGCGGCGATCCGCCTACCCCGCATCTCCAACTCGACGGACGTGGAGGCGCTGGCGTGTGAGCCAGGCGTGCTAGTGCGGTGGGTCACCGACCCCGTCGACCTGCCTGACGCGGATGTGGTGGTGCTGCCGGGCAGCAAGTCCACGGTGGCCGACCTCGCGTGGTTGCGGGAGTGTGGCCTCGCGGACGGGATCGTCGGACATGCGAACGCGGGGCGTCCGGTGCTGGGCGTGTGCGGCGGATTCCAGATGTTGTGCCGACTCATCGATGACACGGTGGAGTCTGGCGCCGGCGTCGTGGATGGGCTCGGTCTGCTCGACGCCGACATCGTCTTCGACGCCGACAAGACGTTGAAACTCTGGGGTGGGCGCGGACCTATTCCGTTGCGGGGTTACGAGATCCATCACGGTCGGGTGGCCCGCAGCGCGGAGCAGGAGTGGATGGGCTCGGGAGTTTCGCTGGGCATCCGCAATGGCGCTGTCTTCGGTACGCACTGGCACGGGCTGCTCGACAACGACGACGTGCGCCGTGCATGGCTGACCGAGGTTGCGGCGGTCGGGCGGCCGGGCTTCGTCGTCGCCGACGACGTCAACGTTGCCGAAGCACGCGATCGCCAACTCGACTTGATGGCCGATCTGCTGGCCGCCCACCTCGACGTCGACGCGGTGATGGATTTGCTGCACAACGGTCCGCCGCAGCGGCCGACCATCACGTCGGTCCTGAGTGGCGTGAGTAGCCTCGAGAAATGATGGGGCGACAGGTCGGGGCAGCACTCGTGGTGGTGCTCGCCGTCGCACTCGGCGGCTGCGCCGACGCCATCCAGGGGACTCCAACTTGGCGCGGAGCCCGACTCGAACAGGCCACGCTCACCGCCGCCGACTTTCCGTCGGGCGTCCAGTACGACCGCATCGACGAGAACCGCGGCCAGGCCGACGGCCAGGATGGTGGCCCGCCGGCCATGTTGTCCCGCCCCGAGGGCTGCTCGGACGGGTTGACCCGAGTGATCGCCGGTTCGGCGCAGCGTGGCCCGGGCAGCGCGCAGAAGTACGTCGTCGCCTACGACGGGGCGCGGATGGTGATGACCGTGTTGTCGTGGCAGCTGGACCTCGAAGGGCTGTCCGCCGTGGCGGACCGGTGCGCTGCGTACGAGACGTTCTTCGACCCGGACGCACCCGGCTTCCCGGTGACCACCAGCCGGTTGGAGGCACCACGTCGCGACGCGCTGGCCTACGAGCAGTCCATGCAGCTGGGAAGCACTCGCACCAGCGTGTACTTCTCCTTCGAAAACATCGGTGACTCAGCGGTATTCGGGATTGCGTTCCCGACGCCCAACCCCAGCATTCCCGTCAAAGGGACACTGCCGCAGACGTTTCTGGACGTCGCTGCCAAACAGGCGCAACGGCTCGAACCGCAGTGAAGCTTCAGGTTAGAGACAGGTGAAAACCGGTACCGAAGGTCATCGTGGGCGCTAACGTGGCGCAATGCCTTCGACCATGCTCACCGTCGACGGGTTCCCCGCGACTGTCGACGTGTCAGGCCCCGACAAGGGGTCGGTCGTCGTGCTGCTCGGCGCCGCACATCAGAGCCTCGCTGCCTATGACGCCGTGTGTCAGCGGCTGCACACCGCATCGCTGCGCACGGTGGTCATCGGCCCCGATCCGCGGTTGAGCCCGAAGGCGGTTCTCGGAATCCTCGACTCGCTGGACGTCCGATGGGCACTGCTGGTCGGAGACCGCGTCGGCGGCGAACTGGCCTGGGAATTGGCTGCCACCCGGCTGGACCGGTTCATCGGACTGGTCGTCATCGACCGCGGGCACCCACGCGTCGCCGATCAGGCCGGCGTCGTGCGCGACGAACACTGCCCACCGGTGGAGGTCAACACCACCGCGCTGGTCAGCACGCCGGCGGCGCGCGCCGTCGCCAAGGCCAGCCAGCGCTACGTCTACGGCGACTACCGGTTGGTCGAACTGCTCGGCAGGCGCAATGCGCAGGAGTCCACCGCGCAGTTGGCCGCCGAGATCGTCTTGCGCACCAGCACCTGGTGAGCTGGTCGACTACGTGTCGAGGACGATTTCCTCGCCCGTATCGGTGAGTTCGACCTGCCTGATGGGACCGGTGAACCACTTCTTCACCGACGCGTGCCAGTAGATGTAGAGCAGGATCAGCACCCCGCCGACGAGCAGCGGCGTGTAGTTCACGAACTTCCACTCGAAGGGCGTTTCCGGGTCGGACGCTCCGATGATGCTACGGAGCCACAGGGGTGTGCCACCGATCGCGGTCGGGAACATCGCGATGATCGACGTCACGATGATTTCGATCAAGGCGAGTGGGGCCATCCACTTGTGATGTCCGCGTAGATTCCACTTGCCGACTGGGAACGAGTCGCCGGCCTTCCACCTGTAATAGATGGGGACGGCGAAGCACAAGTACAGCCCGACCACTCCGATCGAGACCACCGCGAAGAACGCGATCGGCACTGGTGCGCCGCCGATGTCGACCTTGACCAAGGCGGGCAGCGTGATGAGCGCTGCGATCACCGCGGTCACGATGACGCCGTTGGCGGGGATCTTGTTCTTGCTCACCTTGGACCACAATTGGTGTCCCGGCACGGCGCGGTCGCGGCTGAACGCGAACAGCATCCGCGAGGCGCTGGTCTGGCAGGCCGTGGTGCAGAAGAGCTGGCCCGCGGTCGAGATCAACAGCACGAGGCCGACCCAGGGTGAACTCATCGCCTGGTTGAAGATCACCGCGACGGCACCGCCACCCTTTGACACCGCGTCGGAGTCCTGCACGGCGAACAGGAACGACAGAAGCAGGATCCAGCCGCCGATGCCGGAGTAGAAGATCGAGCGCCAAATGCCCTTGGCTGCCCCGTCGGCGGCGCTCTTGGTCTCTTCGGAGAGGTGCGCCGACGCGTCGTAACCGGTGATCGTGTACTGGGTCAGGATCGCCGAGATCGGCAGCACGAAGAAGAGCCAGCCCGCGCCCTTGTCGGTGCCGAAGATGCCGGTGTTGTTGATGGTCTTGGCGAAGACGTCACTGAAGCTGGCGTGATGCTCGGGGATTAGGAACAGGATCAGAATGACGGCCGCCGCGCCTGCCACGTGCCACCACACCGAGATGTTGTTGATGACGGCCAGCAGGTGGGACGAGAAGATGTTGATGGTCGCAGACAACGCCAGGATGACGAGGAAGATGAAGAACGTCCTGGTCAGGCTGTAGCCGGCGAGCCAGGTCTCGCTGAACGTGCCGAGCGTGAGGTCGAGGAACGTGGCGGCGCCGTACGACACCGAGGCCAGGATCGCGATCAGGCCGATCAGGTTCAGCCAGCCGGTGTAGAAGCCGGCCTTGGCGCCACCGAGTTTGCTAGCCCACCAGTAGATGCCGCCCGAGGTCGGGTATGCCGAGACGAGCTCCGACATGCACAGTCCGATGATCAGGATGAAGACCGAGATGATCGGCCAGCCCCATGCGATCGATGCCGGACCGCCGGCGTTCCAGGCGAGGCCGAACGAGGTGAAGCAGCCCGCCAGGATCGAGATGATCGAAAAGGAGATGGCGAAGTTGCTGAATCCAGACCAGGAGCGGTTCAGCTCCTGGGTGTAGCCGAGTGAGGCAAGGTGTCGTTCGTCCTCGTCAAGTACTTCGTGACCCTCTGGCACGGTGTTCTCCTTCTCGGCGGTCCCCGGTCTAGAGGCACAATAGAATGCCAAAGGTCTGGTGTCCTACCTTTGACGGTGACGGTTGTGTAAATCTGATCAGGGATTGACCGGCAGAACGATGTCCAATGGTTGACTTTTAGACATGTCTGACAAGGGAGGCCCTGTGACCGCAGGATCCACGGCACGGCCCGGAACGCTGTCGCAAACCGAATTGGAACGCCTCGTCGCCGTGGGCGACGTAGACACCGTGATCGTGGCCTTCACGGACATGCAAGGCCGATTGACGGGCAAACGGGTGTCGGCGCGGCTCTTCGTCGAGGACGTCGCCGCCCACGGTGCCGAGTGCTGCAACTACCTGCTCGCCGTCGACGTCGACATGAACACCGTCGACGGGTACGCCATCTCGAGTTGGGAGACCGGGTACGGCGACATGGTCATGACGCCGGACTTCTCCACGTTGCGGCTGCTGCCGTGGCTACCGGGCAGCGCGCTCGTCATGGCCGACCTGTCCTGGACCGATGGCAGACCCGTCACCCAGTCGCCGCGCAGCATCCTGCGTGCCCAACTCGACCGGCTCGCCGACCGCGGGTTGGCGGCGTTCATCGGCACCGAACTCGAGTTCATGGTGTTCGACGACACCTACCGGGCGGCTTGGGCCGCCGACTACCGCGGCCTCACGCCAGCCACCGACTACAACGTCGACTACGCGATGCTGGCCTCGACTCGCATGGAACCGCTGCTGCGCGACATCCGGCTCGGTATGGAAGGAGCCGGACTCTACTGCGAGGGCGTCAAGGGGGAGTGCAACTTCGGACAGCAGGAGATCGCGTTCCGCTACGACGACGCCCTGGTGACGTGCGACAACCACACCATCTACAAGAACGGCGCCAAGGAAATCGCCGACCAGCACGGCAAGAGCCTGACGTTCATGGCGAAATTCGATGAGCGCGAGGGCAATAGCTGTCACATCCACATCTCCTTCCGCGGGGTCGACGGCACTGCCGTGTTCGCCGATCCCGCCGATCCGCTCGGCATGTCGTCGATGTTCCGTAGCTTCATCGCCGGCCAGCTCGCCACGCTGCGCGAGATGACGCTCTTCTACGCGCCGAACATCAACTCCTACAAGCGATTCGTCGACGGCAGCTTCGCGCCGACCGCCGTCGCCTGGGGAATGGACAACCGCACGTGTGCGCTGCGCGTCGTCGGGCACGGGCACGGCATGCGGATGGAATGCCGGGCACCGGGTGGTGACGTCAACCAGTACCTGGCGGTCGCGGCACTCATCGCGGGCGGGCTGCACGGCATCGATCAGGGGCTGCAGCTGCCCGAGGCATTCGTCGGTAACGCGTATGTCAGTGGGGCGGAACGTCTTCCGACGACGTTGGCGGAGGCGGCCGCCCTGTTCGAGGGCTCGACCGTGGCCCGGGACGCCTTCGGCGACGAGGTCGTCGACCACTACCTGAACAATGCCCGCGTCGAGCTCGACGCGTTCAACTCTGCGGTGACCGATTGGGAGAGGCGCCGTGGGTTCGAACGCCTCTAGGCCGATCATCGGCCTGACCACGTACCTGCAGCAGGCCCGGACCGGTGTATGGGACGTGCGGGCGAGTTTCCTGCCCGCGATCTACCTCGAGGGCATCACGAGGGCGGGCGGCATAGCGTCCCTGCTGCCACCGCAACCGGTCGACGAAGAGATCGTCGACCGCATCCTCACCGGACTGGACGGACTGGTGCTCACCGGTGGACGCGACGTCGATCCCGCCTCGTACGGACAGGCCGCGCACCCGATCACCGACGAGCCCGCGGGTGACCGTGACGCGTTCGAGTTCGCCATGCTGCGTGGCGCTTTGGCCCGGGGACTGCCGGTGCTCGGCATCTGTCGTGGCGCTCAGGTGCTCAACGTCGCATTGGGAGGCACCTTGCACCAGCACCTGCCCGACGTGCTCGGGCACACGAAGCATCAGGCCGGCAACGCGGTCTTCAGCACGTCCGGGATTCGGTCCGTCCCTGGCACCAGGCTGGCAGCGCTGATCGGCGACTCCTCCGACGCACAGTGCTACCACCACCAGGCCATCGACCGGCTCGGTGACGGGTTGATCGTGTCGGCGCAGGACGGGGCCGATGGCGTGATCGAAGCCGTCGAGCTCGATCCGGGAAAGTACCCGGACAGCTGGGTTCTGGCCGTGCAGTGGCATCCCGAGGAGAGACTCGACGATCTGCGCCTGTTCGCGGGCGTCGTCGAGGCCGCAGGGGCTTATGTGACCGAAAGGGTTCCGGTGCTGGGGGTCCCCCCGCTTGCGGGGGAGAGCGAAGCGACCGGGGAAAGGGTTCGGTGAATGACCACGTCCACGCTGATCAATCCAGCCACCGAACAGGTGATCCGCACCGTCGAACAGGTCGACGTGGCGGGTGTCGACGACGCGGTCGCACGGGCGGCCGCCGCCCAGAAGCGCTGGGCGAGAATCGCTCCCGCCGAACGGGCGGCCGCGCTGCGCGCGTTCGCTGCGATCGTGGGCGAACACGTCGACGAACTCGCCGCGCTGGAGGTGGCGAACTCCGGTCACCCGATCGGCAATGCGGAGTGGGAGGCCGGACACGTCCGCGACGTACTGCAGTTCTACTCGGCCAGCCCGGAAAGGCTGGCGGGCAAGCAGATTCCCGTTGCCGGCGGGCTCGACGTCACGTTCAACGAACCGCTCGGCGTGGTGGGTGTCATCACGCCGTGGAACTTCCCGATGACGATCGCGTCATGGGGGTTCGCGCCTGCGCTCGCCGCGGGCAACGCAGTGCTCGTCAAACCCGCCGAGTGGACCCCGTTGACCACGATTCGGCTTGGCGAATTGGCCGTCGAGTCCGGGCTCGACCCGGACCTGTTCCAGGTGTTGCCGGGCAGGGGATCGGTGATCGGAGAGCGGTTCGTCACGCATCCCGGTGTGCGAAAGATCGTGTTCACCGGCTCCACCGAGGTGGGGACGCGGGTGATGGCGGGCGCGGCCGCCCAGGTGAAGCGGGTGACACTGGAACTCGGCGGCAAGAGTGCCAACATCGTATTCGACGACTGCGACGTGGAGAAGGCTGCGGCGACGGCACCGTACGGAGTGTTCGACAACGCCGGCCAGGACTGTTGTGCGCGTAGCCGGATCCTGGTGCAGCGCAACGTCTACGAACGTTTCATGGAGCTGTTCGAGCCGGCTGTCAAGGGTGTGGTGGTCGGCGATCCCACCGGCCGCGACACCGAGATGGGTCCGCTGGTGTCCAAGCCGCACTGGGAGTCCGTCGCCGACTACGTGCCCGAGGATGCGCCCGTGGCCTTCCGAGGTTCGGCACCAGCAGGGCCGGGATACTGGTTCCCGCCGACGGTGCTCACCCCGCAACGCACCGATCGCACCGTGACCGAAGAGATCTTCGGGCCAGTCGTGACGGTGCTGCCGTTCGACGACGAGGCCGACGCCGTCGCCCTGGCCAACGACTCTCCCTACGGGCTGTCCGGATCGATCTGGACCGACAACCTGTCCCGGGCGCTGCGGGTGTCGCGGGCGGTGGAATCCGGCAATCTGTCGGTCAATTCGCACTCGTCGGTGCGCTACAACACCCCGTTCGGCGGCTTCAAGCAGTCCGGGTTGGGGCGCGAACTCGGCCCCGACGCACCGCTGCACTTCACGGAAACCAAGAACGTCTTCTTTGCGATTGGAGATATCTAGATGGATTTGACCCAGCGGCTTGCAGGCAAGGTCGCCGTCATCACCGGCGGCGCCAGCGGGATCGGGCTGGCCACGGCCAAACGGATGCGGGCCGAGGGCGCGACCATCGTCGTCGGCGACATCGACCCGGCAACCGGCAAGGCCGTCGCCGACGAGCTCGGGGGATCCTTCGTGCCGGTTGACGTCTCGGACGAGGTCGCCGTCGACATGCTCTTCGACACCGCGGCCGAGACCTACGGTTCGGTGGACATCGCCTTCAACAACGCGGGAATCTCTCCCCCGGAGGACGACCTGATCGAGACCACGGGGCTCGACGCATGGCAGCGCGTGCAGGACGTGAACCTCAAGTCGGTGTTCCTGTGCTGCAAGGCCGCACTGCGCCACATGGTGCCGCAGCAGCGGGGCTCGATCGTCAACACTGCGTCGTTCGTGGCGGTCATGGGGTCGGCCACGTCGCAGATCTCCTACACCGCATCCAAGGGCGGTGTGCTGGCCATGTCGCGTGAGCTCGGAGTGCAGTACGCCCGGCAGGGCATCCGCGTCAACGCACTGTGTCCCGGTCCGGTGAACACACCCATGCTGCAGGAGCTCTTCGCCAAGGATCCGGAGCGGGCGGCACGCCGGCTGGTGCACGTCCCCGTCGGCCGATTCGCCGAGCCCGAGGAACTGGCCGCCGCGGTCGCCTTCCTCGCCAGCGACGACGCGTCCTTCATCACCGCATCGAGCTTTCTCGTCGACGGCGGAATAAGCGGCCACTACGTCACCCCGCTGTAAGACGATGACCGTTCCGGATCCATCCGAGGCCCTGCTGCGTCCGGTGCGGCTCGGCAACGCGTTCGAGGACACCGTCGGCCGGCTGCTGGAGACCGTCAAGCTGGGCATCCTGGCGCCGGGTGAATCACTGCCACCCGAACGGGAACTCGCCACCCGGCTCGGGGTCAGCCGCGACACGGTCCGCGAGGCCATCAAGTCGCTCGCAGAGGCCGGCTACCTGGTCTCCCGGCGTGGTCGCTACGGCGGCACGTTCCTGTCCGACGAGCTGCCCGCGCCCAGCGCGGACGGGGTTCGGTTCAACCGGGCGGACATCGACGATGCGCTGCGGCTGCGGGAGATCCTCGAGGTCGGGGCGGCCCGGATGGCGGCAGGCCGGACGATGACCGCGGCCGAGCGGGAGGCGTTGTGGGTCAAGCTGGTCGACGTGCGCGGCGCCGAGCCCGAGGACTACCGGCGGCTCGATTCGCGGCTTCACCTGGCGATCGCCGAGGCGGCCGGCGCCCCGTCGCTGGTGCCGCTGGTCGCCGAGAACCGCATGCGCCTCAACGAGATGCTCGACCACATTCCGCTGCTCGCCAGAAACATCGCGCACTCCGACGAGCAGCACGAGGCCATCGTGATGGCCATCCTCGCCGGCGACGGCGGCAGCGCCGCCGAGGCGATGACGGCGCACGTCTGGGGTTCGGCCGCGCTGCTGCACGGCTTCCTGGACTGAGAGGATTAGATTTGAGGTATGGCGGAGTCCGGGGACCAGGCGGTGCGACGCGCGTCGTCGGCCCTGGCCGACGTGGACACCTCGGGGTGGGCGCAGCGCTTCGACCTGCTGTCTGATCCGCATCGCCTGGAAATCCTGCTCAGTCTGCACCGAGCGCCCGGAATTTGTGTGAGTGATCTCGCGGCCGCGCTTAGACGGTCAGAAAATGCTGTGTCCCAAGCACTTCGGGTGCTGCGCCAACAGGGATGGGTAACCAGTACGCGCGTCGGTCGTTCGGTCAACTACCGACTCGAGGACGAAACCGTACACGATCTGCTGCATTGGATCGGCGCGCGCCACGGTGATCCACATGTTCATATGAACACCTAGACAGATTTTCCCAATCGACATACGCTCGGGTGATGAGCGCCTCGTTCTGCGCAACGGACCCCGACGCCACTGCGGCACCCCACGCTTCGACCGAGCCGATTGGACGACGATCGCGGCAATTGGCGGCATCGTCGCTGTTCCTGCACGTCTTCGGCTGGGGTGTGTTGATCCTCGGGGTGGCGCCTCAGCACATCACCCTCGGGTCGGCAGGGGTGTTCGGAGTGGGACTCGGCGTGACGGCGTACCTGCTCGGGGTCCGGCACGCCTTCGACGCCGACCACATCGCGGTGATCGACAACACCACCCGCAAGTTGGTCGGCGAGGGAACGCGCTCGCTGTCCGCAGGCTTCTGGTTCTCGCTAGGCCACTCGAGCGTCGTGTTCGGCCTGGCGTTTCTGCTGGCGCTTGGCGTGCGCGCGGTGGTGGGACCGGTTCAGGACGAAGGCTCGCCGATGCTGCAGACGCTCGGGCTGGTCGGCTCGCTCGTCGCTGGAACCTTCCTCATCCTGATCGGGTTGACCAACCTGTTCGCCGTCGTCGGCATCGCCAAGGTCTTCCGCGAGATGCGCGGCGGCGAGTTCGACGAGGCCGAACTCGAAAGACAACTCGAGAGCCGCGGCTTCCTGGCGCGACTACTGAACAGGTTCATGCGTCGAGTGAGCAAGCCGTGGCACCTTTATCCGGTGGGCCTGCTCATGGGGCTCGGCTTCGACACCGCCACGCAAGTCGCGCTCCTCGTGCTGGCGGCGGGAACGGCGGCATTCACGCTGCCCTGGTACGCGATCCTCGTCCTACCGGTGCTCTTCGCGGCGGGAATGAGCCTGTTCGACGCGCTCGACGGCATCTTCATGTCGCGGGCTTACGGCTGGGCTTTCCTCAAGCCGGTCCGCAAGGTGTACTACAACCTGACCGTCACCGTGTTGTCGGTGCTCGTCGCGCTGGTCATCGGCGTCATCCTGTTGTCCGGACTCGTGGCCGACCGGCTCGGCATCGACTCGGGTCCGCTCGCCGCGATCGGATCGGTGAACCTGGAGTTCGTCGGCTACTTGATCGTCGGAATGTTCGTCGCGGCCTGGTTGGTTGCCCTGGCGGTGTGGCGCTTCGGGCGTGTCGAAGAACGCTGGAGCCAGGCGATCTAATCGAGACCCAGCAGTGCGTTCTCGACGACCTCCGAGAGCGCCGGATGGATCCAGTACTGGCCGGAGGCAACCTCTTTCGCGGTCTGCCCGAGGCTCATCGCCTGAATGAGGGGCTGGATGAGCGATGACGCCTGGTAGCCCATCAGGTGCGCGCCGAGGATCTCGCCGGAGGCGCGATCGCCGATCACCTTGGCGATACCGTTCTGGTCCTCCATCGCCCAGCCGTACGCGGTGTCGCCGTAGTTCTGTACCTTCACCGAAACGTCGTACCCGGCCGCCCTGGCCTCTGCCTCGGTGAGCCCGACCATTGCGATCTGTGGGTCGGTGAACACCGCAGAAGGCACGTACCGGTGGTCGGAAGCCACCATCGCGGCGGTGTCGTCCCAGTCGACCAGCAGGTTGTGCCGCACCACGCGCATCTCGTGGTTCGCGACGTGCTTGAGCTGGTAGGCCGACGACACGTCGCCGAGTGCGAATACTCCACGGGCCGTGGTGCGTTGATACTCGTCGACAACCACCATGCCATCGTCGACCTCGACGCCGGCTAGTTCGGCATCGAGCTGGTCGCCGTTCGCGGCGCGGCCCGTGGCCACCAACAGCATGTCGGCATCGACCGTGTTGCCGTCGTCGAGTTCCAGCACGATGCGGTCGCCGTCCTGGTGGGAGCCGATCACGTTCTCGTGGGTCCGAAGATCCCACTTGTCGTGGGCGAGGTCGGTGAACCGGTGGCAGATCGTCTCGTCGCAGTGGGTAAGCAGTCCGTCCCCGCGGACCACGATCGTGATCCGCACCCCGAGGGCGGAGAAGACGTGCGCGAACTCCGCGGCCACGAATCCGCCTCCGACGATCACCAGATGTTCGGGGAGATCCGGGATCCGCATGATCGTGTCGCTGGTGTAGTACTCGACGCCGCACTCGGTGATGGCCGGTGGAATGCGTATCCGCGAACCCGCGGCGATGACGACCTGGTCGGAGGTGAACTCGTCGCCATCCTCGGTGCGCAACAGATAGCGGCCGTCGGGTCGGGTGGGCCCGAACCGGGTGTGGCTCGCGTACACCCGAACGTTGGGCAGGCCGCGCTTGTATTGTTCACCGCCCGCAGCGATCGGGTCGATGCGTCCGAACACGCGGGACACGATGTCGGTCCAGCGCACCTTGTCGACGGTCGAGTCGATTCCGAATCGTGCACTGTCCCTGATGATTTGGGCGACCTCGGCCGCATAGACGAACATCTTGGTCGGGATGCAGCCGACGTTGAGGCAGGTGCCGCCGAACGTGCCCTGCTCGCAGATCGCGATCCGCATGTCGCCGTACCGCGGGTCGACGCTGGGGTCTGGAATGCTGTTGCCCGAGCCGGTACCAATGATCGTCAGGTCGAAGTGCTCCACGCCCTCAGCTCCGTCCGCTTTGCGTCGTGCTCGACGCGCTGTCGGCGTTCAGGTAGTAATCCAACCACGCGTCGAGCTCGCGGTACGCTGCCGCCCGCGGTTCCGGCAGCGACAAGAAGACGTCGTGCTTGGCGTCGACGATGGGCACGACGGTGGTGCGGTTCCCCACGCAACCCGACCAACGAGCGATCTGGGCGACGTCGAGGACGGCGTCGCCACGCTGGATGGCGTCGGGATTGTTCTGTGCCTCGGGAACGCTGTGGTCCGACCGCAGGATCACGTTGGGCACTCCGACGTCGAGGCCGCGGTGCAACCGGGTCTGGCCGCGACGGATCGCGTTGATCCAGCCGAGGGTGATGGGGAAACCGCCGAGCGGCTTCCAGTCCAGGTTGTAGTCGAAGTCGCCCGCGTAGTCCCGGTGCAGCGTGGTGCCATAACCACCCGGCGTCGGCTGGCGGATCACCCGCAGCTTGCGCCACCGGGCCAGCGCGATCAGCGCCGCCGAGGTTGGCATGGACCGCAGGATCGCCGGACCGTGCACATCGAAGAACGGACTGTTCAGCACGAGCCCGCCGATGTTCCGCAGAGCGGCGCGCCTGCGGAGCCGGTCGAGCCACAACGTGACGATGAGCCCACCCGCCGAGTGGCCGTACATGCATATCCTCGCTCCACCGGTGTCGGCGGCGACGATGTTCACGGCCTGGTCGAGCTCGGCGTCGTAGTTGGCCAGATCGGTGGTGAAGTGCGGGGTCTGGCCGTCGCGCCGGGACCGGCCGCATTTGTGCAGATCCAGGGCGTAGAAGGCGAATCCGCGCGCGGCGAAACGATCAGCCAACTCGGTGTTGAAGAAGTAGTCGGTGTAGCCGTGAAGGGCTACGACCGCGTGCCGCACGCTGCCGGCCTTGCCGCGGCGCACCAGCGTCGCGACCAGGTCCCCCTCACCGTGGGGATCCGGGCCGAAGGGAAGGGTGTGCTGCCAGTAGTCGGGCAGCACATCGGGCTCCCACCCGGCCTGCCTCGAGGTCACCTAGCTACCTTAACCTCGCACGCCCGCGCGTTGAAGCCACGGCGGGCAGTGGTGGGGATATGTGGCTCGGCACTGTCGGGATAACCTGGTAACTCGGTAAGCCGTGACGAGCGGACGTGCAACCACGAAGGACGAACGATCAGGGTGTCTGGGCTTTCTAGTAAGACCACCAATACAGACGTCGTGCTGGTCGGCGCGGGGATCATGAGCGCCACTCTCGGAGCACTGCTGCGGCTGGTGGAGCCCGACTGGTCCATCACGCTCATCGAGCGCCTCGATGGAGCGGCAGCCGAAAGCAGTGACCCGTGGAACAACGCCGGTACCGGGCACTCGGCGCTGTGTGAGTTGAATTACACGCCACAGCGCGCCGACGGCACCATCGACATCAGCAAAGCCATCCAAGTCAACGAGCAGTTCCAGGTGTCGCGACAGTTCTGGGCGTACGCGGTGGAGAACGGCGTGCTGCCCGACGTCCGGAGCTTCCTGAATCCCGTTCCGCACGTGAGCTTCGTGCACGGCGCCGAGCACGTCGCCTACTTGAAGGCCCGCTACGACGCGCTCGTCGAGAACCCCCTGTTCGCGTCGATGGAGTTCATCGACGACAAGGACGAGTTCGCCCGCCGGCTCCCGCTGATGGCGGCCAAGCGCGACTTCTCCGAGCCCGTCGCGCTGAACTGGACGCACGACGGCACAGACATCGACTTCGGTTCGCTGTCCCGTCAGCTGTTCGGCTTCGCCGCGCAGCGCGGTATGACGACGTTGTTCGGGCACGAGGTTCGCGACCTCGATCAGGAATCCGACGGCAGCTGGACGGTGAAGGTGACCAACCGTCGCACCCGCGCCAAGCGCAAGATCAACGCGAAGTTCGTGTTCGTGGGTGCGGGCGGCGGCGCACTGCCCCTGCTTCAGAAGTCGGGCATCAAGGAGGCCAAGGGCTTCGGCGGCTTCCCGGTCGGTGGCGAGTTCCTGCGCACCGACAATCCCGCCTTGACCGCCGCACATCAGGCCAAGGTGTACGGACAGCCCCCGCTGGGTGCGCCCCCGATGTCGGTGCCGCACTTGGACACCCGGGTGATCAACGGTCGGTCCTGGCTGTTGTTCGGCCCGTTCGCCGGCTGGTCGCCGAAGTTCCTCAAGCAGGGCAAGGTCACCGACCTTCCGCTCTCGGTGAAGCCCAACAATCTCGCGTCGATGCTCGGCGTCGGATTGACCGAGACGAGCCTGCTGAAGTACCTGATCAGCGAGCTGGTGCAGAGCGAAGCGGACCGGGTCCAGGCCCTTCGCGAGTTCGCGCCCAGCGCAGTCGATTCCGATTGGGAGCTCGACCTCGCAGGACAGCGCGTCCAGGTGATTCGGCGCAAGGGCGCGGGCGGCGTGCTCGAGTTCGGCACGACCGTGCTGTCGGCGGCCGACGGCAGCATCGCGGGTCTGCTGGGTGCCTCCCCGGGCGCGTCCACGGCCGTTCCCGCCATGCTGGATGTGATGGAACGCTGCTTCGCCGACCGCTACCCGGCGTGGCTGCCGAAGCTCAAGGAGATCGTGCCGTCGCTCGGCACCGAACTGTCCAACGAACCGAACCTCTTCGCCGAAGTGTGGGCGTGGGGCTCGAACGTGCTCAAACTCGACCAGGCACCCTCCGCGCTGCCCGTGTCGGTGTGAGGCTCGTCGTGTCGGTCGTGCCGAGGCGCAGTTGGGCCAAGGACCTCGACGCCGCGACGTTGTACGAGCTCTTGAAACTCCGGGTCGAGGTGTTCGTCGTCGAGCAGGCCACCCCGTATCCAGAATTGGACGGTCGTGACCTGCTCGCCGAGACCAGGCACTTCTGGCTCGAGGGTCCCGACGGCAAGGTCATCTCCACGTTGCGGTTGATGGAGGAACATCCCGGCGGCGAGAAGGTGTTCCGGATCGGCCGGGTGTGCACGAAACGCTCGGAGCGCGGCCACGGTCACACCAACCGGCTGATGCAGGCCGCGCTGGCCGAGGTCGGTGACCACCCGTGCCGGATCGACGCACAGACCTACCTCGAGGAGATGTACGTCAAGCACGGATTCGCCCGCGACGGTGAGGAATTCCTCGACGACGGGATTCCGCACGTGCCCATGCTGCGCAACCCGGTGGGTGTGAGCGGGTGATCGGCGGGCTGGAGCGCAGCGACCCGGGAAGTGGATCGGGTTATCCGTTCAGCGCGCTCGTCGGGCAGGACCGGCTTCGACTGGCGCTGGTGCTGTGCGCGGTGCGGCCCGAGATCGGCGGCGTGCTCATCCGAGGCGAGAAGGGCACCGCGAAGTCGACGGCGGTGCGCGGGCTGGCGCAGGTGTTGGCGGCCTTCGACGCGCAGGCCCGCCTGGTCGAACTGCCGATCGGGGCCACCGAGGATCGGGTGGTCGGGTCGTTGGACCTGCAGCGGGTGTTGCGCGACGGCGAGCAGGCGTTCTCGCCGGGGCTGTTGTCGCACGCGCACGGCGGAGTGCTGTACGTCGACGAGGTGAACCTGCTGCACGACCATCTGGTCGACGTGCTGCTCGACGCCGCGGCGATGGGCCGGGTGCACATCGAACGCGACGGCATCTCGCACAGCCACGAGGCCCGATTCACGTTGATCGGCACGATGAATCCCGAAGAGGGCGAACTGCGTCCACAGCTGCTCGACCGGTTCGGACTGACGGTGGACGTGCGTGCGTCCCGCGAAGTCGACGTCCGCGTGGAGGTCATCCGGCGCCGGATGGACTTCGAAGCCGACCCAGAGGCCTTCGCGGCCCGGTTCGCCGATGAGGACGCAGAACTCGCACGTCGCATCGGCGCGGCCCGTGCAGCCGTCGGTGACGTGGTGCTGCCGGACAACGAGTTACGACGGATCGCGGCGCTGTGCGCGGCGTTCGACGTCGACGGGATGCGCGCCGACCTGGTGGTGGCCCGCACCGCAGTGGCCCACGCCGCGTGGCGCGGTTCGACGACCGTCGCCGAGGAGGACATCCGGGTCGCTGCGGAACTCGCCCTGCCGCACCGGCGTCGGCGCGATCCGTTCGACGATCCCGGGTTGGATCCCGACCTGCTGGACGAGGCGCTTTCGGCGGCAGGCGAATCCGCGGACGAGCCCGAACCGGATCCCGAGCCACCAGGCGGCGGCGCATCCGGTGACGCTTCGGATCAAGCTGCCCCGGAACGAAACTCGGGGCCGACGGGCACGCGCACCAGTGCACCGCCGACGGCGGCCTTCCGCACCAAGGCGTTGGTCGTGCCCGGAGTCGGGGACGGCGCGCCGGGCAGGCGTTCGCGGGCGCGCAACCGCGCGGGCAAGTCGGTGGCGGCCACGGTCGACACAGAAACCGGTTATGGCGTCCATCTGTTCGGCACGCTGCTCGCGGCGGCGGGTCGCCAGCAGCGACCAGGTGGGTTGACGATCGGCGTGCCGGACGTCCGCCGCGAGGTCCGGGAGGGCCGCGAGGGCAACCTGGTGATCTTCGTCGTCGACGCGTCCGGTTCGATGGCGGCCCGCGACCGGATGGCGGCGGTGGGCGGGGCGGCGTTGTCGCTTCTGCGGGACGCATACCAGCGTCGGGACAAGGTCGCCGTCATCACCTTCCGCGGCGAGCAGGCGCAGGTGTTGTTGCCGCCGACGTCGTCGGTTCACGTCGCAGGGCGAAGGTTGGCGCGGTTCGACACCGGGGGGAGGACCCCGCTGGCTCAGGGTCTGCTCGCCGCGCGCGACCTGGTGGTGCGCGAGAAGGCCAAGGACCGGGCGCGCCGCAGCCTGGTGGTCGTGCTGACCGACGGCAGGGCCACGGGTGGGCCCGATCCGCTGGGCCGGGCGCGGTCCGCAGCGGCCCGACTGGTCGCCGAAGGTGCCGCGGCCGTCGTGGTGGATTGCGAAACGTCCTATGTGAGACTGGGTTTGGCTGAGGAGCTCGCAAGCCAGCTCGGCGCGCCCGCGGTTCGTCTGGCCCACCTGCGGGCGGATGCGCTCATCCGGGTAATCAAGGCCGGGACCGACTCCAGCGCTGCGTGATCGACTGGTAGGGAAGAGGTTTCGATGCCACAGGGCCAACCGCCGACCGTGCCTGACGACGGACTGACCACCCGGGCCCGGCGCAACGCCCCGCTGCTCGCGGTGCACACCGGGCAGGGGAAGGGCAAGTCCACGGCCGCGTTCGGGATGGCGTTGCGCGCCTGGAATCAGGGTTTTGACGTCGCGGTGTTCCAGTTCGTGAAGAGCGCCAAGTGGAAGGTGGGCGAGGAAGCGGCCTTTCGCGAACTCGGCCGGCTCCACGACGAGCGGGGAGTGGGCGGACCGGTGCAGTGGCACAAGATGGGCTCGGGCTGGTCGTGGTCGCGCAAGCAAGGTGACGAGGTCGACCACGCCGCCGCGGCCGCCGACGGTTGGGCCGAGATCGCCCGGCGGCTAGCCGAAGAAAGCCACGACTTCTACGTGCTCGACGAGTTCACCTACCCGCTGAAGTGGGGCTGGGTTGCCGTGGAAGACGTAGTCGAGGTGCTCCGTTCCCGCCCCGGCACCCAGCACGTCGTGATCACCGGGCGCGACGCCCCGCAACGACTGCTCGACGCCGCCGACCTCGTGACCGAGATGACGAAGGTCAAGCACCCGATGGACACCGGTCGCAAGGGTCAACGAGGCATCGAGTGGTGATCACGCCTGCCGTCGTGGTCGCCGCCCCGGCTTCCGGAAGCGGAAAGACGACGGTGGCGACCGGCCTGATGGGCGCGCTGCGCCGGGCCGGCCACACCGTGGCGCCGTTCAAGGTCGGCCCGGACTTCATCGATCCCGGGTATCACGCGCTGGCCACTGGGCGGCCGGGCCGCAATCTGGACTCGGTGCTCGTCGGTGACGAACTGATCGGCCCGCTGTACCGGCACGGAAGCGCGGGCACGGACATCGCGGTCGTCGAGGGCGTGATGGGACTGTTCGACGGTCGCATCGACCCGAACGGCTTCGGGGCCGCGCGGGGTTCCACCGCGCAGGTCGCGGGGTTGCTCGGCGCGCCGGTCGTACTCGTCGTCGACGCCCGCGGACAGAGCCAGAGCCTCGCCGCACTGCTGCACGGCTTCACGACTTTTGATCCGGGGTTCGAGCCTCGTTCGCGCATCGTGGGCGTCATCCTCAACCGGGTGGGCTCACCGCGCCACGCCGACGTGCTGCGTCAGGCGTGTGACCACGCAGGCGTTCCCGTGCTCGGCGCCATCCCAAGGACCGACGAATTAGCCGTCCCGTCAAGGCATCTCGGCCTGGTGACGGCCGTCGAGCATGGGCATTTGGCACGGCAGGCCGTGGCGGCCATGACGGACTTGGTGGCCCGCCACGTCGACGTCGCGGCGGTGGTGCGCACTGCAGCCGCCCACGTCGATGTCGCGCCGTGGAACCCCGCCGCCGCCGAACCCGTCGGCCACGGCGTGACCGTGGCGCTTGCCGCGGGGCGGGCGTTCAGCTTCGGCTATCCGGAGCACGCCGAACTGCTGCAGGCAGCGGGAGCGGAAGTCGTGCCGTTCGATCCGCTGTCCGAACCGTTGCCCGCGGATACCTCGGCGGTGGTACTTCCCGGCGGATTCCCTGAAGAGTTCGGGCCCGAGCTCTCCGCCAATGTCGTTGTGCGCGAGCAGCTCCGCGCGCTCGCCGCGACGGGAGCGCCGATCCACGCCGAGTGCGCGGGCCTGACCTATCTCGTCGACGACCTCGACGGCAAGCCCATGTGCGGCGTGTTGTCCGGGTCGGCTCGCTTCACCGAACGGCTCACCCTGGGTTATCGCGATGCCGTGGCTGCGACGGAGTCGCCACTGCACGTCGCGGGCACGCGCGTCGCGGGCCACGAATTCCACCGCACGGCAGTGACGTTCACATCTACGTACGAACCGGCATGGGTCTTTCGGGGAACGGGAGCGACGAACGTCGCCGACGGCGTCGTCCACGCCGGGGTGCACGCCGCCTACCTCCACGTCCATGCCGCGGCCCATCCCGAGGCCGCATCCCGCTTCGTCGCCGCGGCGGCGGCAACATCTAAGCTCGCCCGGTGAGTGAGAACGCCTACCTCGTCGGCCTGCGCCTGAACGGCAGAAGGGTCGTCGTCGTCGGTGGGGGCACCGTCGCACAACGCCGACTTCCGCTCCTGCTCGCCAACGGAGCCGACGTGCACGTCATCGCCCGCGCCGCGACACCTGCCGTCGAGGCGATGGACGGCATCACGCTGGAGCTGCGCGAATTCCGCGACGGCGACCTCGACGGCGCGTGGTATGCCATCGCCGCAACCGACGATCCGAACGTCAACGAGGCGGTCGTCGCCGAAGCGGACCGGCGCAGGATCTTCTGTGTGCGCGCCGACGTCGCCCGCGACGGTTCTGCGGTCACGCCCGCGTCGTTCGAATACGAGGGCCTTGCGGTCGGCGTGCTCGCAGGCGGCGAACACCGGCGCTCGGCCGCCATCCGCTCGGCGCTCCGCGAGGCGTTGCAACAAGGGACGGTGGCGACCGAGTCGCCCGACGCCCCGTACGCCGGCGTCGCACTCGTCGGCGGCGGTCCCGGCGACCCCGAGCTCATCACCGTGCGCGGACGGCGGATGCTCGCCCACGCCGACGTCGTCGTCGCCGACCGGCTCGCACCGCCCGAACTGCTCGCCGAACTAGCCCCGCACGTGGAGGTCATCGACGCCGCGAAGATCCCGTACGGACGGGCGATGGCGCAGGACGCCATCAACGACGTACTCGTCGACCGGGCCAAGGCGGGCAAGTTCGTTGTTCGACTCAAGGGCGGTGATCCGTTCGTCTTCGCGCGCGGCTACGAGGAGGTGCTTGCGTGCACCGAGGCCGGGATACCGGTCACCGTCGTGCCGGGTGTGACCAGTGCCATAGCGGTACCTGCGCTGGCCGGTGTGCCCGTCACGCACCGGGCCGTCACACACGAGTTCGTGGTGGTCAGCGGGCACGTCGCGCCCGATCATCCCGAATCGTTAGTGAATTGGAATGCGCTGGCTGCGCTGAGCGGCACGATCGTGCTGCTGATGGCCGTCGAACGCATCGAACTCTTCGCGCGGGTGTTGCTGGACGGGGGACGACCTGCGGAAACGCCGGTCCTGGTGGTCCAACACGGTACGACGGCAGCCCAGCGGACGTTGCGCACGACGCTCGCCGAGGCGCCGGATCGGATCCGTTCGGAGGGCATTCGACCGCCCGCGATCATCGTGATCGGGGCGGTGGCCGCCTTCGCGGCTTAAAGGGTTCTTAAGATTACTGTAAGGTAACCCGCTATGACGGCTCTCAATGATGCAGAGCGCGCAGCGGCCCGGCGCGACGCCAGTGACGTCGCAGGCGCCGGTGATCAGGCTCTTCCCATGCACGTGGAGCAGACCGCCAGAGAGCGAACCAGCTGGTATCCGGCCTGGTTGCCGTCGCAGAGGTTCCTCGCCGCGGTCATCGCGATCGGTGGCATGCAGCTGCTGGCCACAATGGACAGCACCGTCGCGATCGTCGCGCTCCCTAAGATTCAGGACGAGCTCGGCCTCTCCGACGCGGGTCGTAGCTGGGTCATCACCGCGTACGTGCTGACCTTCGGCGGGCTCATGCTGCTCGGTGGTCGCCTCGGCGACACCATCGGCCGCAAGCGGACCTTCATCGCCGGCGTTTCGCTGTTCACCATCGCCTCGATCCTGTGCGGCATCGCGTGGGACGAGCCGACCCTCGTCACGGCGCGGCTGCTCCAGGGCGTCGGCGCCGCGATCGCCTCACCGACCGGGCTGGCATTGATCGCCACCACGTTCCCCAAGGGCCCGGCGCGCAACATCGCCACGGCCGTGTTCGCCGCCATGACCGGCGTCGGATCCGTGATGGGACTCGTCGTCGGCGGCGCGCTCACCGAGGTGTCCTGGCGTTGGGCGTTCCTCGTCAACGTGCCGATCGGCATCGTCATGATCTACCTGGCCCGCACCACGCTGACCGAGACACATCGCGAGCGGATGAAGCTCGACGCCGCGGGCGCGATCCTCGCCACGCTGGCGTGCACCGCCGCGGTGTTCGGGTTCTCGATGGGCCCCGAGAAGGGCTGGATGTCCGCACTCACGATGGGTTCGTGTCTGGCGGCAGGCGTGTTCTTCCTCGCGTTCCTCTACGTCGAGCGCACCGCGATCAACCCGGTCGTGCCGTTCAGCCTGTTCCGCGACCGCAACCGGGTCGCCACCTTCGCAGCGGTGTTCCTGGCCGGCGGCGTCATGTTCACGCTGACGGTTCTCATCGGCCTGTACGTGCAGGACATCATGGGCTACAGCGCGTTGAAGGCGGGCATCGGCTTCATCCCGTTCGTCATCGCACTCGGCATCGGTCTTGGCCTCTCGTCGCACCTGGTGTCGCTGTTCGCGCCGCGGCTGCTCGTCATCGCGGGCGGGGTGATGGTGCTCGCGGCCATGATCTACGGCTCGACGCTCAACGGCGACATCCCGTACTTCCCGAACCTCGTCATCCCCATCACGGTCGGCGGCTTCGGCATCGGCATGATCGTCGTGCCGCTGACCGTCTCGGCGATCGCAGGCGTCGGCATCGACGACATCGGTCCGGTGTCGGCCATCGCGCTGATGCTGCAGAACCTCGGCGGCCCCGTCGTGCTGGCCATCATCCAGGCCGTCATCACGTCGCGCACGCTGTACCTGGGCGGCACCACCGGCCCGGTGCGCTACATGAACGCCGAGCAACTTCACGCACTCGACCAGGGCTACACCTACGGACTGCTGTGGGTGGCGGCCGTCGCCGTGATCGTCGGCGCCGTGGCGCTGTTCATCGGTTACACCGCTGCTCAGGTCGCCCACGCGCAGGACGTCAAGGACGCGATCGACGCCGGCGAGCTCACCACCACGCCCCAAGAGGGCACGCTCTAGCCAACGTCCGCCCGGGAGGCGCGTCGGCGCCACTGGGTAGGGTGGCTTGCCATGACTGCCGAGCGCAGTACGACACCGCTTTCGTCGTCGGTGTTGGGCGCGGCGATCGTCGCCATCACGGGCATGCAGCTGATGTCGACACTCGACGGCACCATCGTCATCGTCGCGCTCCCGCGCATGCAGGCCGATCTCGACCTCTCCGACGCCACCAAGAGCTGGGTCATCACCGCCTACGTGCTGGCGTTCGGTGGGCTGCTGCTGCTCGGCGGCCGCGTTGGCGACGCGATCGGGCACAAGCGTGCGTTCCTGTCCGGCGTCGGCGTCTTCACGATCGCATCGCTGGTGTGCGGACTGGCGACCGACGGCATCACGCTCGTCGTCGCACGCGCCGTGCAGGGCACCGGTGCGGCCGTGGCAGCGCCGACGGGGCTGGCCCTCATCGCGACGACGTACGCCGTCGGGCACGCCAGAAATCAGGCCCTGGCCGTCTCCGCCGCGATGCAGGGGATCGGCTCCGTCCTCGGGTTGGTGCTCGGCGGGGCGCTGACCGTCATCTCCTGGCGGCTCGCGTTCCTCATCAACGTCCCCATCGGCATCGTGATCATCGTCGTCGCCGTGCTGCGGATCAGCGAGACGCGTCACGAACGGCTGAAGCTCGACGTCGCCGGTGCACTGCTGGCGACGCTGGGGTGTACGTCAGCCGTGCTGGTGTTCACCCAGGGTCCGCAGCGCGGCTGGGTCGATCCCTGGGTGATCGGCGCCGGCGTCGCGTCCGCCGTGTTCTTCCTCGCCTTCCTCTTCGTCGAGCGCGTCGCCGACCACCCGCTGGTGCCGTTCTCGGTGTTCGACAACCGCAACCGGGTCATGACGTTCGTCACGTTGTTCCTCGCCGGTGGCGTGTTGCTGACGCTGACGGTGATGATCGGCCTGCTCGTTCAGGACGTGCTCGGCTACTCGGCGCTCAAGGCCGGCATCTGTTTCATCCCGTTCGCGATCGCCTTCGGGCTGGGCACCGTGGTGGCGGCCAAGATGGCCCCGCACATCGCACCGCGTTGGCTGATCATCGGTGGCGGGCTCTTCGTGTTGGCCGCGATGCTGTACGGCTCGACGCTGACCCGTGACATCCCGTACTTCCCAGACCTGTTCGCGCCCATCGTGATCGGAGGTTTCGGCATCGGCGGCATCGCGGTGATCCTGCCGCTGTGCGCCGTCGCGGAGGTCGGTCCGCGCGAGATCGGGCCGGTGTCCGCGATCACGCTGATGGTGCAGAACCTCGGCGGCCCCGTGGTGTTGGTGGTGATCATGGCGGTGCAGACCTCACGCACGCTGTACCTGGGTGGCACCACGGGCCCGGTCAAGGACATGACACCCGCGCAGCTGGACGCGCTCGGCTACGGCTACACCTACTCGCTGCTGTGGGTCGCGGGAATCGCGATCATCGTCGGGATCGCGGCGTTCTGGATCGGCTTCTCGGCACGGCAGATCGCGACCGCCCAGCACACCCGCGAAGCGGTGGAGGCCGGTGAGCTGTGACGGATCCCCCTCCCGACGCTCCGCTCGCCCCGTTCCCGGACGACGCCACCCCAACGCGGGGCGAAGTCTCGGAACTGGCCGATCCGCTGGGTTGGCGGTTGATCCTCGGTGTCCTGATCACCCACGTGCCGGTGCCGTCGTTGACCGCGGCGGCGGACGCGGCCCGGGCGGCCGTCGAGTCGGTGGGAGCCGACGGCGACGGGCACTTGACCGCGGATCTACACGCCGATCGGGTGGTGCTGCGACTGCACGACTTGGCAGCCGGCGCCGTGACCGGCCACGAGTTGCGGCTTGCGCCGCGGGTGAGCACCGCACTGGCCGAACGCGGTCTGCGCACCGTGCCCGGCGATGGGATGGCGACGCCGCAACTGCTGGAGATCGCCATCGACGCGCTCGACATTCCCAGGATCCGGCCGTTCTGGAAGGCCGTCACGGGGTACGTCGACGAGCCTGGTCCAGCCGACCTCGGCGACACCGCGCTGCTCGATCCGCTCCGGCGCGGGCCCGCGATCTGGTTCCAGCAGATGGACGCGCCCCGGCCCCTCGGCGGGCAGGAGCGCAGCGACTCGGGGGTTGGACCACGCAATCGAATCCACGTCGACGTCGACGTTCCGCCCGAGCTGGCTCAGGTGCGGATCGACGCCGCGCTGGCCGCGGGTGGGACGCTCGTGTACACGGACAGAGCCCCGGCGTTCTGGGTGCTCGCCGACCCCGAGGGCAACGAGGCCTGCATCTGCACGTGGCAGGGACGCGACTGAGTTGGATGGCGGCGACTGGATAGGCTTCCGCTGTGATTACCCGCATGTCCGAGCTGTTCGTCCGCACGCTGCGCGACGACCCAGCCGACGCCGAAGTGCCAAGCCACAAACTGTTGATCCGGGCCGGCTACATACGTCCGATCGCCCCCGGGCTGTTCAGCTGGTTGCCGCTGGGGCTGCGGGTGCTGCGCAAGATCGAAGCCATCGTCCGCAGTGAGATGAGCGCCATTGGGGCGCAAGAGATTCTGTTCCCCGCACTGTTGCCGCGCGGCCCCTACGAGACGTCGAACCGGTGGACCGAGTACGGCAACGGGGTGTTCCGGCTGAAGGATCGCCGGGACAACGACTACATGCTCGGGCCCACCCACGAGGAGTTCTTCGCGCTCACGGTCAAGGGGGAGTACTCGTCGTACAAGGACTTCCCGCTGCGGCTCTACCAGATTCAGACGAAGTACCGCGACGAGGCGCGTCCCCGGGCGGGCATCCTGCGTGGACGCGAGTTCGTGATGAAGGACTCGTATTCCTTCGACGTCGACGACAACGGCCTCAAGGACGCCTATGACGCTCACCGCGAGGCCTATCAGAAGCTCTTCGCCCGCCTTGCAGTGCGCTACGTCATCGTGTCGGCGGTCTCCGGGGCAATGGGCGGCAGCGCGTCGGAGGAGTTCCTGGCCGAGAGCGAGATCGGCGAGGACACCTACGTGCGGTGCGTCGAATCGGGGTATGCCGCCAACGTGGAGGCCGTCGTCACCGTACGGCCCGACCCGCTGCCGATCGACGGGCTGCCCGAACCCCTCGCGTACGACACCGGCGACACCCCGACCATCGCCACCCTCGTCGACTGGGCCAACGGCGCCGGACTGGGTCGGCAGTTCACGGCCGCCGACACCCTCAAGAACGTGCTGCTGAAGGTTCGCAGGCCCGGCGGTGAGTGGGAATTGCTCGCGATCGGCCTGCCCGGTGACCGCGAAGTCGATGAGAAGCGCCTCGCCGCGGCGCTCGAACCGGCCGAGTACGCGATGCTCGGGGACGCCGACTTCGCGAAGTACCCGTTCTTGGTGAAGGGATACATCGGCCCGAAGGCGTTGCTGGCCAACGGTGTCCGTTATCTCGTCGACCCGCGGGTGGTCGACGGCACCTCGTGGGCCACCGGGGCCGACGAACAGGGCATCCACGTCTTCGGTTTGGTCGCGGGCCGCGACTTCACCCCAGACGGCACCATCGAAGCCGCCGAGGTGCGCGACGGCGACCCGTCGCCCGACGGCGCGGGGGCGCTGCGGTCCGCGCGCGGGATCGAGATCGCGCACATCTTCCAGCTGGGTCGAAAGTACGCCGACGCCTTCACCGTCGACGTGCTCGGCGAGGACGGCAAGCCGGTGCGGATCACGATGGGCTCGTACGGGGTTGGGGTATCACGGTTGGTCGCGGTGATCGCCGAGCAGCATCACGACGAAAAGGGCTTGTGCTGGCCATCTTCGGTGTCGCCGTTCGACGTGCACGTCGTCATCGCCAACAAGGACGCCGAGGCCAGGACCGGCGCCACCGGGTTGGCCGCCGACCTCGATAGCCTCGGCGTCGAGGTGCTTCTCGACGACCGGCAAGCCTCACCCGGGGTGAAGTTCAAGGACGCCGAACTGCTTGGCGTGCCGTGGATCGTCGTGGTGGGCCGCGGCTGGGCCGAAGGGGTCGTGGAACTGCGCAACCGGTTCACCGGTGAGAGCCGCGACGTCGCGGCCGACGGTGCCGCTGCGGCCATCGCCGAGGCATTGGCGGGATAGCGCCTACTCACGATTGTGTCGCTTGTTGGGTCGTCGACCAGGTATTCGACCCAACAAGCGACACAGACGGAACCGTGTGAACGCGAGGAACGTCACTCCTTCATGTGACTGGGAAGTGGCAACCGTTTGTAGGGCAGGAAGCGGTTTCTCGCGGCGAGATTTCAGAATGGCAATTGCGGACCGAGTATCGCCGCGTGTATCGCAATGTGTACGTGCCGAATTCAGCGAACCTGACCGCCGCTGACCGGGCCTACGCAGCTTGGCTTTGGAGTGGCGGAGACGCGACGGTGATCGGAAGGTCGGCGGCCGCGTTGTTTGGAACCAAATGGGTCGATCCGGGCCAGGCGGCCGAACTGTGCCGCCTCGACCGCCGCCACCCGCCGGGGATCAGAGTGCATACGTTCGCGATCCCACTCGACGACGTGTGCTGGATCGGCGACGTGAAGGTCACAACCCCTGAACGGACGGCGCTGGACATCGGCCGGTTGCTGACCATCGATCGATCGGTACCGGCGCTCGACGCGCTGTTGCAGGCGACCGCCGTGAAAGTGTCCGACGTCATTCGGCTCGCCGACCTCCGACAAGGAATCCATGGTCGGCGACGACTCCGCGATGCCTTGGCACTCGTCGACGACGGTGCGGAGTCGCCACAGGAATCCCGACTGCGACTCGTTCTGGTGCGGGCGGGTCTGCCCACTCCGCAGACGCAGGTCCAACTCAATGGCCACGACGGCATGCGCATCCGGCTGGACATGGGCTGGCCACAGTGGAAGGTCGCGGTCGAGTATGACGGCGTACAGCACTGGACGGATGCTCGTCAGAGGTCGTGGGACATCGAGCGCATCCATTTGCTCGAGTCACTTGGCTGGGTGATCGTCCGGGTCAGCGCGGAGATGCTTTCGCGGCCAGAGATCGTCGTCGAACGAGTCAAGAACAAGCTGCGGCAAGCGGGTTGGGATGGTTGAGCGACGGCAATTGTGTCGCTTGTTGGGTCGTCGACCCGCGATTTGACCCAACAAGCGACACAAACGGGTGGTGGTGAACCGCTATTCGGTGCCGCCGGGGAACGCGACGGTGCTCGGCTGCATGCCGACGACCTCGCGCCACTTGGCAGCGGTGACGGCCGACTCGGTCAGCGCGGTGACGGCGAACGCCCGGTCCTCGTTGGTGCTCGCCCGCTCCAACACCGCTCGCCATGCGACGGCGGAGTCCTCCTCCATGCGCACCGCCAACTTGGCTGCATCGGCCGGACCGTCGATCTCGATGGGCAGTCGATATCCGGCGGCCGGCAGTGGCGCCGCCACGTCGCGGGCCGCGAGCCGGGCAATGGCCTCCTCGCGACGTTCGCGGTGTTCGGCCAACGCGAAGGACACGATGTCGTTGGCATCCGGGGTGGTGTGTGCGGAAACCAGCCCGTAGCCGTAGATGATCCCGTGTTCACCGGCGACCGCGTCGAAGAGGGCCGCGTCGGCTGGCGCCTCGGGCCTGGCCGGGTTCGGGTCCGGTGTGCTCGACGGCGACGTCACGAGTCCTGCCCTCCCCGCAGCGCTACGGTGCATGCCGCGGTGCACGACGCCGCGATCGAGCCGAGCAGGCCGGCCCGGTAACCCGACTGCTGCGCCGCGAGCTCCGCGGCGGCCTCGGCCGACTGCCGCAGCGCGGCGACGACGTCCTTCGTGGTGGGCGCTTGCGGCGGCTCACGCGACGGGGAGGTGGTCGGCGTCGTCGTCAGCGCCGCGCCGTTCATCCGAATCAGCTCGTCGGTGAGCGCCTGGGCGTGGGCCGCACGTTCGGCTGCGACGGTGGTCAACACCTTGGCGACTTGGGGGAGCGCGGTGGTCGCCACGGCCGCCGCCAGTTCGTTGTCCGACCGGGCGCGCTCGAGCTGCGCAGAGAGGGCATCGACGTCGGGTCGGGGGGCCGGTTCGGAGCACGCCGTCGAGGCGGTGCCAAGCAGTGCCAAGGCCGCCGCGCCAGCCAGGATGCGCCGCCTGCTGACGGCGGGGAACGGGCTCGGCACAGCAACATCCTGCCATTGCCTCTTGCTCGGGGGATTGGCCGGAGGCCGCCGTGCGTTTGCCGATTGGCCCTGCTGCGCTGGCGTATCGTTGATACTCGAATCTCAAGGGTCACCCAACTCAGATCGTGTCAGCACAACTCAAGACGAGGAGCTCGCCGTGGCATCGGACACCCCGCTGCGGTCTGCGCGATTGCCGTCGCAGCAGCAGGTGATCGAGCTACTCGGAGCAGAGTTCGCCCGTGCCGGATTCGACATCGAGGACGTCGTCGTGGACGCCGTGGCCCGGCCGCCGCGAATCGTCGTGATCGCCGACGGTGACGAACCGCCCGACCTGGACTCCATTGCTACGTTGTCGCGATCGGCCTCCGAACTGCTGGACGGGCTGGACGATTCGGAGCCATACGTCCTCGAGGTCACCTCGCCAGGGGTGGACCGTCCGCTGACCGCTGAACGCCACTTCCGGCGGGCGCGTGGCCGCAAGGTGGAGGTGACGCTCTCCGACGGTGCGCGGTTGACCGGACGATTGGGGGCGCTCGCCGACGGTGTCGTGCGGCTCGTGGTTTCCATGGGTCGCCCTGGCGCGTACTCGGTCCAGGAGGTGGCTCTCGAGAACGTCGTGAAAGCCGTTGTCCAGGTTGAGTTCTCGGCGCCGAATGCGCGAGAGCTCGAGCTGGCGGGGCAGTCTGGAAAGGAGCCTGACGCGTGAACATCGACATGGCTGCACTGCATGCAATCGAGGCCGACAAGGGGATAACGGTCGATGTCGTCATCGACACCATCAAGACGGCGTTGCTGACCGCATACCGTCACACCGAGGGACACGAGGCCGACGCTCACATCGAGATCGACCGCAAGTCCGGGGTGGTCAAGGTGATGGCACGCGAGACGGACCAAGACGGCAACCTCATCAACGAATGGGACGACACCCCTGAGGGTTTCGGCCGCATCGCGGCAACCACGGCCCGGCAGGTGATCTTGCAGCGGCTGCGCGACGCCGAGAACGAGAAGAACTACGGCGAGTTCTCCGCACGCGAGGGAGACATCGTCGCCGGGGTCATTCAGCGCAGCGCGGGAGCCAACGCCCGCGGGCTGGTCATCGTGCGGGTCGGCAGCGAGGCCAAGGGTTCCGAAGGTGTGATACCCGCCGCCGAACAGGTGCCCGGCGAGAGGTACGAACACGGGGACCGCGTGCGGTGCTACGTGGTCGGCGTCACCCGCGGTGCCCGCCAGCCACTGATCACGCTGTCGCGCACCCACCCCAACCTGGTGCGCAAGCTCTTCTCCCTCGAGGTGCCCGAGATCGCCGACGGCTCGGTCGAGATCGTCGCCGTCGCCCGTGAGGCCGGGCACCGCTCCAAGATCGCCGTCACCTCCCGCGTACCGGGGCTCAATGCGAAGGGCGCGTGCATCGGACCCATGGGTCAGCGCGTGCGCAACGTCATGAGCGAGTTGTCCGGCGAGAAGATCGACATCATCGACTACGACGAGGACCCCGCCCGCTTCGTCGCCAACGCGCTGTCCCCCGCCAAGGTGGTGTCGGTCTCGGTCATAGACGAGGCCGGTCGCGCGGCACGCGTGGTGGTTCCGGACTTCCAGCTGTCGCTCGCGATCGGCAAGGAGGGACAAAACGCCAGGTTGGCCGCTCGGCTCACCGGGTGGCGCATCGACATCCGCAGCGACGCCGCGCCCGCGCCCCATGCGGATGCGGCCGCCGAGCACGCCCGCGACGGATAGCCCGACACGCGATTCTGTCTGCGAGAACAGTGACGCTAGACTGAACCGTGATCCAGCGCGAGACTTCGTCTACTCACGCGCGCCGTCGCCCCGACGAACCCGTCGGACCGGTGCGGACGTGTGTGGGATGCCGGAGGCGAGAGCTGGCCGTCGAATTGCTCCGAGTAGCGGCTGTGCACGACGGGAACGGCGGATCCGCCGTCACCGTTGACACAGCGGGTAACCTTCCCGGTCGGGGTGCGTGGCTGCATCCCGACCAGCAATGTCTACGCGACGCAATCCGACGGCGAGCGTTCGCTCGAGCGTTGCGCATCACCGGTACGCCGGACACCTCCGCGGTGGCGGAGTGGTTCGGGAGGTTCCAAGGGAGCTCCCGCGACCACGAAGCCGAGGCGGCAAGAGAACAGGTAGCGAAGAACATGAGCACACCGTGAAGTTCCGATGACCATGCGTCATAGCTAAACCGAGGCGCGGCCTACCACCGCTGTGCCTCCTGAAGAGGAGAAGTAGTGGCAGGTAAGGCCCGTGTACACGAGTTGGCTAAAGAACTCGGTGTGACCAGCAAGGAAGTGCTCGCCCGGCTTAGTGAACAGGGCGAATTCGTGAAGTCCGCGTCCTCCACTGTGGAGGCGCCGGTTGCGCGCCGGTTGCGCGAATCGTTCGGCGGCAGTAAGCCCGCAAAGGCCCAGGGCAACGGTGCGGGACCAGTGGCCGCCGCGCCGGCACAGCCCAAGCCGGTTCCAGGTGAGAGTGCGAGCGCGGCCAGCGCGCCGCCCAAGCCGTCGGGCCCGAAGCCGGCGCCGCCTGTGCCGACGCCCGCTCCGCTCGCCCCGCCCTCCGCACCGGAGGCACCCGCCCCGGCCCCGGAGGCGACCGAGCCTGCGCGGCCTGCGGGCCCGACCCCCGGTCCCCGACCAGGTCCGGTTCCGGGTGCGCCCAAGCCCGCCGCGCGGACTCCGCGCGTCGGCAACAATCCGTTCTCGTCGCAGCAGCCGGTCGAGCGGCCGATACCGCGCCCGCAGGCACCCCGTCCAGGTGTGCCGCGACCCGGTGGCGGACCGCGTCCGGGCGCCACGCCCGGCAACATGCCGCCTCGTCCGCCCGGTGCCCGGCCAGGTGCCGCCGGTCGACCCGCCGGCGCGCGGCCCGGGCCCGGTGGCCGCGGACCCGGTGCAGGTACCGGCGGACGCCCCGGCGGAGCTGCTGGTGGTGGCGGTAACTACCGCGGCGGCGGCGCTGGCGGTGGCGCAGGTGCACCCGCGGGTGGCGCCGGCGGCTTCCGCGGCCGCCCCGGTGGCGGAGGTCCCCCCGGCGGTGGCGGCGGTGGTGGCCGTCCCGGTCAGCGCGGCGGCGCCGCAGGTGCATTCGGCCGTCCCGGTGGTGCGCCGCGGCGCGGTCGCAAGTCGAAGCGGGCGAAACGCGCCGAGTACGAGAACATGCAGGCGCCGGTCGTCGGTGGTGTGCGGTTGCCGCACGGCAACGGCGAGACCATCCGGCTGGCTCGCGGCGCGTCGTTGGTTGACTTCGCCGAGAAGATCGATGCCAACCCGGCGGCGCTGGTGCAGGCGCTGTTCAACCTGGGTGAGATGGTCACCGCCACGCAGTCGGTGGGTGACGAGACGCTCGAATTGCTCGGCAGCGAGATGAACTACGTCGTGCAGGTCGTGTCCCCGGAGGACGAGGACCGCGAGCTTCTCCAGTCCTTCGACCTCAGCTACGGCGAGGACGAGGGCGACGAGGACGACCTGGAGTTCCGTCCGCCGGTCGTCACGGTCATGGGTCACGTCGACCACGGCAAGACGCGTCTTTTGGACACCATCCGTCAGGCCAACGTCCGCGAGGGCGAGGCAGGCGGCATCACGCAGCACATTGGCGCCTACCAGGTGGCCGTCGAACACGACGGCGCCGACCGGCCCATCACCTTCATCGACACCCCCGGTCACGAGGCGTTCACCGCCATGCGTGCCCGTGGTGCGAAGGCCACCGACATCGCCATCCTGGTGGTCGCCGCCGATGACGGCGTGATGCCGCAGACGGTGGAGGCCATCAACCACGCCCAGGCGGCCGACGTGCCCATCGTGGTCGCGGTCAACAAGATCGACAAGGAGGGCGCCGACCCGGGGAAGATCCGGGCGCAGCTCACCGAGTACAACCTGGTGGCCGAGGACTTCGGCGGCGACACCATGTTCGTCGACATCTCGGCCAAGCAGGGCACCAACATCGAGGCGTTGCTCGAAGCGGTGCTGCTGACCGCGGATGCCACGTTGGACCTGCGGGCCAACCCCGACATGGAGGCCCAGGGCGTCGCGATCGAGGCTCACCTCGACCGCGGTCGTGGTCCGGTGGCGACCGTGCTCATCCAGCGCGGCACGCTGCGGGTCGGCGACTCGATCGTCGCAGGCGACGCCTACGGGCGTGTCCGGCGCATGGTCGACGAGCACGGCGAGGACGTCGAGGAGGCCCTGCCGTCGCGGCCGGTCCAGGTCGTTGGCTTCACGTCGGTGCCGGGTGCCGGTGACAACCTTCTGGTGGTCGACGAGGACCGCATCGCCCGGCAGATCGCCGACCGGCGCAGCGCGCGCAAGCGCAACGCCCTGGCGGCACGCACGCGCAAGCGCATCAGCCTGGACGACCTGGACGCCGCGCTGAAGGAAACGTCGCAGCTGAACCTCATCCTGAAGGGCGACAACTCCGGCACCGTCGAGGCGCTGGAGGAAGCGCTTCTCGGCATCGAGATCGACGACGAGGTCGAACTGCGCGTCATCGACCGCGGCGTCGGCGGCGTCACCGAGACCAACGTCAACCTGGCCTCGGCGTCGGACGCGATCATCATCGGATTCAACGTGCGCGCGGAGGGCAAGGCCACTGAGCTCGCCAACCGCGAAGGCGTCGACATCCGGTACTACTCGGTGATCTACCAGGCCATCGACGAGATCCAGAGCGCGCTGAAGGGCATGCTCAAGCCGATCTACGAGGAGAAGGAACTCGGCCGCGCCGAGATCCGCGCCATCTTCCGGTCGTCGAAGGTCGGCAACATCGCCGGCTGCCTCGTCACCTCCGGCATCATCCGGCGCAACGCCAAGGCTCGGTTGCTGCGCGACAACGTCGTGGTGGCCGAAACGGTCAGCATCGCGTCGTTGAAGCGCGAGAAGGACGACGTCACCGAGGTCCGCGACGGTTACGAGTGTGGTCTGACGCTCACGTACTCCGACATCAAGGAGGGTGACGTCATCGAGGCGTACGAGCTCGTGGAGAAGGAGCGCGTCTAAATGGTCGGCGATGAGCGCTTGCGCGAAGAGCGTGTGACCGATGAGCGCTCGCGCGAAGAGCGTGATGCCTGACGTGGGTCGTGCGCGGCGGCTCTCGAAGCGCATCGGTACCGTCGTCGCGTCGGCCATCGAGTACGAGATCAAGGATCCTCCGCTGGCCTTCGTGACCATCACGGATACGAAGGTCACGGGGGACCTGCACGACGCCACCGTGTACTACACGGTTCGCGGCGCGACGTTGCAGGACGATCCGGACTACGCGGCGGCCGCGGCCGCGCTGGAGCGGGCAAAGGGCACGTTGCGTAGCAAGGTCGGCGCTGCTACGGGCGTGCGGTTCACCCCGACGCTTGCATTCGTGCTCGACAAGGTGCCCGACACCGCGCAACACATGGAGGAGCTGCTGGCCCGCGCCCGAGCCGCGGATGCCGACCTGGCGCGGATCCGGCAGGGTGCCACACCGGCAGGTGACGCCGACCCGTACCGTGTGTCTGGGGCCGAGGGGTCCGACGGGGAGCAAGAAGTGCTTGACGCTGAGGACACCAGTGACCGCGATCGACCCGACGACTGAGCTAGCGCGCCAGATGGCCGCGCCGGGACTCTGCATTGATGCTCGCGGCGCCGCCGACCTGCTCGATGCGTCGGAGACCGTCAGCGTGGTGTGCCACGTGTTCCCGGACGCCGACACGTTGGGTGCGGGGTTGGCGTTGGCGCTGGTATTGGAGCGGGCAGGCAAGGCGGTCGAAGTCGGCTTCGCCGCACCGGCGAGTGTGCCCGAATCGTTGCAGTCGCTGCCCGGTGGTCACCTGCTCGTCGCGCCGGAGCGGATGCGCCTCAAGCCCGACTTGGCGGTCACGGTCGACATCCCGAGTGTCAATCGCCTGGGTGCGCTGCAGGAGTTGGCCCGGTCCGCCGGCCAGGTGCTGGTGATCGACCACCACGCTTCCAACCTGTTGTTCGGGTCGGCCAACTACGTGGACCCGTCGGCGGACTCCACCACGATGCTCGTTGCCGAACTGCTCGACGCATGGGGCAAGCCGATCGATCTGGGCGTCGCGCACTGTCTCTACGCCGGGCTCACCACGGACACCGGATCGTTCAGGTGGGCCAGCCCGCGGGCGCACCGGCTTGCGGCCCGCCTCGTCGAACTCGGTGTCGACAACGCCGCCATCAGCCGCGCCCTGATGGACAGCCATCCCTTCTCCTGGCTGCCGATGTTGGGGCGGGTGTTGTCCGCCGCGCAGTTGCGGCCCGACGCGCTGGACGGCCGCGGTTTCGTGTATGCCGTTGTCGGACATAAGGAGTGGGTGAACGCCCGCCCTGAGGAAGTCGAGAGCATCGTCGACATCGTCCGCACCACGCAGCAGGCCGAGGTGGCCGCGGTGTTCAAGGAGATCGAGCCGGAGCGCTGGTCGGTGTCGATGCGGGCCAAGTCGTTCGACCTCACCGCCGTGGCGAGCATGTTCGACGGCGGCGGGCATCGGCTGGCGGCTGGGTACTCGGCGACGGGGTCGGCCGACGACGTGGTCAAGGCGCTGGAGTCGGCGCTTGGGTGACCGGTCTTCGGCACCGAACGTGCCATGAACGCCGCGAACGAACCACCCATGCCAGCTACGGGGCGCCGCATCGCGGCCCTGGCCGTACCGGCGCTCGGAGTCCTCGCCGCCGAGCCCATCTATCTGCTGTTCGACATCGCGGTGGTCGGCCGACTCGGCGCGCTGCCGTTGGCGGGCTTGGCAATCGGCGGACTGGTCCTGTCGTTGGTGTCGTCGCAGCTGACGTTTCTGTCGTACGGGACGACCGCGCGATCGGCGCGGTTCTTCGGTGCGGGCGACCGTGTCTCAGCAGTCGGAGAAGGCGTGCAGGCCACCTGGCTGGCGCATCGGACTGGGGGTGCTCATCGTCGCAGCGGTCGAAGCGACGGCGGTGCCGCTGCTCGTCGTGATCGCCGATGGCGGTGCGATCGCCGCGGCGGCACTTCCGTGGCTGCGGATCGCAATTCTGGGCGCACCCGCGATCCTGATCTCGCTGGCGGGCAACGGCTGGATGCGCGGAGTCCAAGACACGGCTCGGCCGCTTCGGTACGTCGTCGCGGGTTTCGTGCTGTCCGCCGTACTGTGCCCGTTGCTGGTGTACGGATGGCTCGGGTTGCCGCGGCTCGAACTGGCGGGATCGGCGTTCGCCAACTTGGTCGGGCAGTGGCTCGCCGCCTTGTTGTTCTGCCGGGCGCTGCTGGTCGAACGGGTCTCGCGGCGGGTCGATCTCGCGGTGTTGCGCGCGCAGGTGGTGATGGGCCGGGACCTGGTGGTGCGCACACTCGCCTTCCAGACGTGCTTCGTCTCGGCCGCTGCGGTCGCGGCGCGCTTCGGTGTGGCGGCGGTCGCCGCCCACCAGGTGGTGCTGCAGCTATGGAGTTTCCTTGCGCTGGTGCTGGATTCGCTGGCCATCGCCGCGCAATCCCTTGTCGGGGCCGCGCTCGGGGCGGGCGAACTGGCGCACGCGAAATCGGTGGCGTGGCGGGTGACGGTGTTCTCGACCCTGGCGTCCGCATTGTTGGCGACGGTGTTCGCGGTTGGTGCGTCGGTGCTGCCCACGCTGTTCACCGCTGACCGATCGGTGCTGGACGAGATCGACGTGCCGTGGTGGTTTCTGGTGGCCCAGTTGCCGATCGCGGGCATCGTCTTCGCGCTCGACGGAGTGCTACTCGGCGCGGGCGACGCGAAGTTCATGCGCAACGCGACGCTGGCCAGCGCGTTGGTCGGGTTTCTGCCGCTGATCTGGCTGTCGCTGGTGTTCGGTTGGGGCCTGTTTGGCATCTGGTCCGGTTTGACCACGTTCATGGTGCTACGGCTCGTCTTCGTCGGCTGGCGGGCGTTCTCCGGTCGCTGGCTGGTGGCCGGAACCGCGTAATGCGATGACAGCCCAGCCGTAGGGGTTGGTGCGGACGTCGATGCCCGAGAACCCCGCGGTGGCAAGCCGGTCGGGTAGTGAAGCCGGATCGACGGGGTTGTACGTGTCGTCGGCGTGGTGCGCCGCCAGTTCGTCGCTGCCGAGACTGTCACTGGCCACCAGCGCCGCCCCGGGTCGCAGCACCCTGGCGATCTCACCGAACAGCCGGTCCTGCAGTTCGTCGGTCGGCACATGGTGCAGCATCGTGAAACACGCGGCGCCAGTGAAACTTCCGTCGGCGTAGGCCAGCGTCGTGGCGTCGGCGTTGACGATCTCGACGGACGGAACGTCGGCGAACCGCTCGCGCAGCATCGCAGCGAGTTCGGGGTCGATCTCCACCGACGTCAGCTTCGGCACGGCCACGCTCAACACGTCCGTGCACGCCCCATAGCCCGGGCCGACTTCGAGCACGTCGTCACCGAGGTCGGTATCGCCCAACGCCCACGGCAGGATCACCTCGCGCATCGCCTGGCGCCACTCGTCGCTTCCGCACATCTGATGTGCCTCGTTCATGGGTTCGTGCTCCCGGCTCAGCGGACCTGCGCCCGGCCACGCTCGAGCACCGCGGCGCGGTTGGCCGCGATGTCGTCGCCGGAGGCCACCCGCATCCACTGGGTGGCCGACGTCGCCTCGATCCATAGTCCCGCGCTCGTCTGCTGCTCGTCGATGCGGTGGTAGGAATCAAGCAGCGCCCGCACGGCGCGCTGGTTGTTGCCGACGATCGACGCGGCGACCCTCCGCGCGCTCGGCAGCAGCTCGTCATGGGCGACGACCTCGGTGACCAGACCCGCTCGAAGGGCGTCGGATGCCGACAGGTAGTCGCCGGTCATGCTCATCCGCCGAGCCAGCCCGACGCCCACCTTCTGCGGCAGTCGCACGGACAGCCCCCACGTCGGGAGCAGCCCGACGCGGGCGTGGGTGTCGGCGAACCTGGCGTGCTCCGATGCGATGAGGATGTCGCAGTACAGCGCCAGTTCGAGGCCGCCGGTGACGGCCGCGCCGTTGATCGCTCCGATGACCGGTTTGGTCATCGCGGGCCACTTGGGGGAGATGTCGGGCAATTCCGTGGTGTCGCCGAGTTCCTTGAGGTCCAGTCCTGCGCAGAACACCGGGTCGGCCCCGGTCACGATCACCACGTCGACGTCGTCGTCGACCTGCGTGTCGCGCAGTGCGGCGTAGAACCGGGTGCGCAGCGCCGAGGACAGTGCGTTGCGCGACTGCGGCCGGTTCAGCGTCAGCGTGCGGACGCGCTTGGAGGTGTCGATCAGCAGGACGTCGGTGTCGGCGTCATTGGTGTCGGGCATGAGCTCACCGTATCCACCTATGGTTGAGGCATGTGCCGCAACATCACCGAGTTGCGCGGGCTCGAGCCCGCCGCGACCGCAGAAGAGATCGAGGCCGCGTCACGTCAGTACGTCCGCAAGGTCAGCGGGATCACCCGTCCCACCGCGGCCAACGAGGACGCGTTCGAGGCCGCCGTCGCCGAGATCACCGCCATTACGACGCACCTGCTGTCTCAGCTTCCGCCGCGCAGGCAGCCCCCGAAGACGGTGCCGCCGCTGCGTCGTCCCGAAGTCCGGGCGCGGATCGCGGCCAGGGGATTGGGCTGAGCACGCCCGCGCTCAAGGAGTGGAGCGCGGCCGTCCACGCGATGCTCGACGGCCGTCAGACCGTGCTGCTGCGCAAGGGCGGCATTCACGAGAAGCGGTTCTCCGTGGCAGCGCCGGAGTTCGTCTTCTTCCCGACGGTCGCGCACGGCCACCGCGAGCGGGTGCGCCCCGAGTACCAACCCCTGCTCGACGCCGCGGCGGCCGATTCGACCGAGGACGCCGTGGTGATCCGGGGCGGGGCGAAAGTTGTTGCCGCCGTTGAGGTGATCCGTCCAGATGCGTTGGAGGACATCGCCGATCTGCACATCTGGACCGCGGCATCCGTTCGCGCCGACCGGCTGGACTTCCGGCCGCGTCATCGCCTCACCGCTCTGGTGGTGCAGGCCAGACCGTTGGCCGCGCCGGTGCGCCTCGCCCGCACCCCCGAACATGCGGGCTGCGTCAGCTGGGTCGACGTCCCGCTGCGCCCGCGGTGGGCAAACCCCGTATACGACGACGCGGTGCTCGCCGACGTGGTCGAACGCGTCCGTGCGTCAGTCGGCTGATTAGAGGCAGTGTACTGTCTCGAATATCTCGAGGAGGTGCGGTGTGGCGTCACCCGACGAACTCTTGAGCGCAGCCGTCATCCGCACGGGGCTCGACGACTTCGGCGACGACGCGTTCCGTGAGGGGCTTGAGATCCTGCTCCGGGCGCTGGACGCAGCACGTCTGAACGCGCGCGGCGAGGGGTTCGTGTACGGCCGCATCGCCGGGTACCTGGAGCAGCGCCTGCACGTCGAAGACTGGTACCGCCGTCATCCCGAGATCGACGACATCCCCATCGAGGCACCGCTGTTCGGTCTCGGCCTGCCGCGCACCGGGTCGACGGCGTTGTCGTGCCTGCTCGCCCAAGACCCGAACGTCCGTTACGTGCGCCGCTGGGAGTCCGCGCAGCCTTGCCCGCCGTCATCGACGGTGCAGGGGGTCGACCCGCGAATTCCGACCGACGAGCAGGTGGTGGTGGGCAGCCGCTTCCACGTCCCGCACAACACCCATGATCCGATGGAATGCCTCGACATCATGGCGATGGACTTCAAATCGCAGATCTTCCAAGCCTTTGCGGCCATCCCGGAATACTCGGACTGGTTGGTCTCGAGCGCCGACTTCACGTCGACCTACCTGTTCGAGAAGCGAGTGCTCAAGCTGATGCAGTTCGGCGAACCGCCGCGACGCTGGACGCTCAAGTCGCCAGCCCACGTGTTGTCGCTGGACGCGCTCGACGCCGTCTTTCCGGATGCGCGGTTCGTCATGACGCACCGCGATCCGACGGACGTGCTGTTGTCGGTGGTCGACCTGTACGCCGACATGGTCGGCGGGTTCAGTGATCACCTCGACCGCCACTACCTCGGCCGGCTCAACGTCGAGCACTGGTCGGTGGGCATGGACAGGGCGGTGAAGTTCCGCGACGGAGGCGCCGATCACCGGTTCTACGACGTCGACTTCCGCGCCATGGCAGCCGACCCGATCGGCGAGGTGCGCGGGTTGTACGCGTGGCTCGGCGAACCGGTCAGCGCCGAGTTCGAGCGGCAGATGGCCAGCTGGTGGGAGCACAACGCGGCCAACCGCGAGCCGAGCACCAGCGCCGACCCGGCCGAGTTCGGGCTCGACCTCGAAGCGATCCGACCGCTGTTCGCGACCTACGTCGAAAGGGTGGAGAGGCACGTATGGCGATCGATCTGACCGGCGGTATCGACCCCGAGCGAGAACTGCCCTTCGCCGAACGTCCCGACAATCCCCAGATGCGAGACTCGGTGAGCTTCTGGGTATTCGACGACCGCGGTGAGATGGGGCTGCCACGGGTCGGCATCGAGGCACTCGCGTCGCAGTGGGAGGCGCACGCCATCCAGGTCAACATGGCGTTCCCGGACGGCCGCGTCTATCGGACGCGCGAGGACGCGCCGAGTCGGTCGGTAAAGGGACCGGACGGGCGAGCGACGGTGTTGGGTGCCGGTCCGCTCGCCTTCGAGTGCGTGCGCGAATTCGACTCGTGGCGAATGACTTTCGATGGCCAGCTGATGCAGACGTCGTCTGCCGATCTCGTCGCGGGGCGCAAGACCGGGCCGCTCGTCGACGTCTCGTTCGACGTCGAGGCGGCCCTCGCCGTCCCGCCGTGGGTACAGGGCGCGCTCGATGAGCAGTCGCGTACGCAACTGCAGAAGTCGGTCGAGGGCGACCTGATGGGTGGGCCGCGTTACGAGCAGCTGTTCCGGGCCCGCGGCTCGCTCACGGTGGGAGCCGACGAACGCTCGTTCACCGGCAGCGGGCTACGCATCCGACGCCAGGGCGTCCGCAAGCTCGAGGGCTTCTGGGGGCACTGCTGGCAGTCCGCCCTGTTCCCCAGCGGTCGCGCATTCGGATACATCGCGTACCCGCCGCGCCCAGACGGACAACCGACGTTCAACGAGGGTTACGTGTTCTCCGGTGACGGCGGCCTGATCCCCGCGCGTGTCGTCGAGGCCCCGTGGCTGCGCAGGCTGCGGCCACTGGGCGAGGACGTCTCCGTCGTGCTCGAGACCGCGGACGGCACGATCCGGATCGCGGGGGAGACGGTGCTGTCCACCCACGACATCACGGACCCAAGCGACATCCCGCCAGAACAGCTGGCGCTGATGGCGAACTGGACCTTTCCCGCGCTGCAGCAGGCAGGGGTGCGCTACACCTGGGACGGTGAGCAGACGATGGGCATGCTCGAGCGTTCGATCCCGACCGACCGGCTGATCGCCGACTAGAACTTGTAGTACGGCGCCAACTGCTGGGCGCGCTGCAGGTTGGTCTGGAGGCAGTCGACGTCGTCGGCGGCGTACACCGGCGAGTAGAACAGCGACTGCTGTAGGACGCCGTAACTGGTCTTGAAGGCGATCATGCAGGTGATCCACCAGCGGTCGTTCCAGTCCGTGGGCTTCATGATCCAGAACTGTGCGGCGCGGTGACCGGCGATGTCGAGTTCGACGGCGTCGGCGGGCAGAGTCTGCTCGTAGGTGCGCCAGACGAAGGCCTCCACCGCCATCTGATAGTTGCCCGCGTCGTAATGGCAGCGCAGCCCGTCTTCGTGTTCGGGCGGGGTGAAGGCCAGCCCGGTGCGCTGAATGACGTCGAGCGGAATGTCCTCGCACGCGTCGAACGGGCGTGGATCAACGGTCTCGATGACCGGCGACTTGATCGTGGTGGAGACGTTGCTGAGAGGCGCTGACGTGGACCGTAGGTCGACGGTGCCCATGCCGAGCGCGCCGTTGGGGTTGGTCTGCCAGATCACGAGCACCGCGGCGACCAGTGCACATACCGCCGACAGCAGGCGCAGTCTGCGGCTCAGCCGCGCGAGTTGGTTGGCCATTGCGGGGAGTGTACAAGTGCCTCGTCGTCGACCAAACCGGAAACGAGAACATGTTCTAGTTGCCGGACGGGCAGTACCGCCGCGCACGAGTAGGCTGGTTGGTTGTGTCTGCCCCGTCACGTGCCCATCGGCACCCCACTCTGTGGGCGATCAGTGACCTCCACATCGGGCACACGGGCAACAGGCCCGTGACGGAGTCGCTGCATCCTGCCACCCCGGACGACTGGTTGATCGTCGCCGGCGACGTCGCCGAACGCACCGACGAGATCCGGTGGTCGCTGGACCTCCTTCGCAAGCGCTTCGCCAAGGTGATCTGGGTGCCGGGAAACCACGAACTGTGGACCACCAACCACGACCCGATGCAGATCTTCGGCCAGGCGCGCTACGACTACCTGGTGAACATGTGCGACGAAATGGGCATCGTCACCCCGGAGCACCCGTATCCCGTGTGGACCGAGGAGGGCGGCCCCGCCACGATCGTCCCGATGTTCCTGCTCTACGACTACACGTTCCTTCCGAAGGGCACGGCCACCAAGGCCGAGGGCCTCGCGGTAGCGCGGGAGCGCAACGTGGTCGGCACCGACGAGTTCCTGCTGTCGTCCGAGCCGTACGCCACCCGCGATGCGTGGTGCCGGGATCGCGTCGCCCGCACGCGCAAGCGACTCGAGGACCTCGATTGGATGACCTCGACCGTGCTGGTGAACCACTTTCCGATGGTGCGTGAACCCTGCGACGCGATGTTCTACCCCGAGTTCGCGCTGTGGTGCGGCACCACGGCGACGGCCGACTGGCATACCCGCTACAACGCGTTGTGTTCGGTCTACGGCCACCTGCACATCCCGCGGACCACGTGGTACGACGGGGTGCGGTTCGAGGAGGTATCGGTGGGCTACCCGCGAGAGTGGCGGCGTCGCAAGCCGTTTCGGTGGCTGCGCCAGATCCTGCCTGATCCGAAGTACCCCCACGGCTACCTCAACGAGTTCGGTGGCCACTTCGAGATCACGTCCGAGATGCGGGCCCATGCGGAGAAGACGCAGGAACGGATCGGGCAACGCAGAGGGTCGCGATGAGCGCACGCCTGCTACCCGGCGTGCTCCCGGACCTCGTGGCGTCGGCCGAACTCTACGACGATCCATCGGATCTGGTGCCGCTGCCCGAGGAGGAGCCGCTGATCGCGCGCTCGGTGGCCAAGCGGCGCAACGAGTTCGTCACCGTGCGCTACTGCGCCCGCCAGGCCCTCGGCGTGCTGGGGCAACCGCCGGTCCCAATTCTCAAGGGGGACAAGGGCGAGCCGTGTTGGCCCGACGGCATCGTCGGCAGTCTCACCCACTGCGAGGGTTTCCGCGGCGCTGTCGTCGGCCATCGGGGTGACGTGCGCTCGCTGGGAATCGACGCCGAGCCGCACGACGTACTGCCGAACGGGGTGCTCGGGGCCGTCAGCCTGCCCGCCGAGCGCGACGAACTGGAGGCGCTGCCGGCGGGCCTGCACTGGGACCGAATCCTGTTCTGCGCCAAGGAGGCGACGTACAAGGCCTGGTTTCCTTTGACGCATCGCTGGCTTGGCTTCGAGGATGCGCACATCACGTTCGCAGTCGACGATTCCGGGACGGCCGGCACGTTCCAGTCGACGGTCCTCATCGACCCCACCGCCGAATCCGGCCCGCCCCTGACCACGCTCGCCGGACGCTGGACGGTCCGCGGCGGGCTGGCGCTGACGGCGATCGCACTGTGACCGCGACCCGCCCCACGGTCGCGCCAGGTCTGGTCATCGTCGACAAGTCCGGCGGCATGACGAGCCACGACGTCGTGGGCCGCTGCCGACGCATCTTCGGCACCCGGAAGGTCGGACACGCGGGCACGCTGGACCCGATGGCGACGGGGGTGCTGGTGATCGGCATCGAGCGGGCCACCAAGCTGCTCGGCCTACTGATCGCGACCGACAAGTCGTACGCCGCCACCATTCGCGTCGGACAAACCACGACCACCGAGGACGCCGAAGGCGAAGTGCTGCAGACGGTTCCGGCCGGTCACGTGACCGACGCCGAGGTCGAGACCGCCGTCGCCGCCCTGCGCGGCGACCTCGACCAGATCCCGTCGGCGGTCAGCGCGATCAAGGTCGACGGCCAGCGGGCCTACAAGCTGGCTCGCGAGGGCAAGTCCGTCGAACTCGCGCCGCGCCAGGTGCGCATCAAACGGTTCGACGTGCTCGCGATCCGACACGTCGGCGACCACCTCGACGTCGACGTCGAGGTGGACTGCTCGTCGGGCACGTACATCCGGGCGTTGGCGCGGGACGTCGGCGTCGCGCTCGGTGTCGGCGGTCACCTGACGGCGTTGCGGCGCACCAGGGTTGGACGCTTCGGGCTGGACGAGGCGCGGACGCTCGATGAGCTCGCCGACGCACCGCGGTTGAGCTATCCGCTCGATGAGGCCTGTCTGCTGGGGTTCCCACGGCGCGACCTCACGGCCGACGAGGCCGAATCGGCCGGTCACGGTCGAGCGCTGGAGCGTGCAGGAATCGACGGTGTCTATGCCGCGACGGCGCCCGATGGCCGGGTCATTGCGCTGTTGTCCGACGAGGGCACCCGTACGCGGTCGGTCGTCGTCATCCGCCCGGCGACGCTGTAACTGCCGGCTAGCTCGTGACTACCCAGATCGCTTGTGCTGCAGGGCTACCCAAGTCCACCGTGGTCACGCTGGCGTCGTCCGGCGCCGCTACGTTTTCGACGGCCACCGAGATCATGCCTGCGAAGTCGCGGCGGGCCAGCACCCGCAGCCGGGAGTCCAGGCTTATGCCCACGCTGTCGAAGTAGCGCAGCATCTCGGGGTCCGCGTCGGAGATCCGGGCGACCACACCCGTCTCGCCGTCCACGCAGACCGACAGCTGCCGGGCGTCCGGTGTTGGCACCTGCCCATCGGCAGCCGGGATCGGGTCGCCGTGCGGGTCGCGGGTGGGGAAGCCCAATTTGGCGTCGATCCGGTCGAGCATGCGATCGGAGACCGCGTGCTCGAGCACCTCGGCCTCGTCGTGCACTTCGTCCCAGCTGTAGCCGAGTTCGCGTACCAGGAAGGTCTCCATCAGCCGATGGCGGCGCACCATGGCCAACGCGGCGTCGCGCCCCGCTTCGGTGAGCGTCACCGCGCCGTACTTCTCGTGATCGACCAGGCCCTGATCGGCGAGCTTGCGAATGGATTCCGAGGCGGTACTCGCCGACACCCCGATGCGCTCGGCGAGCATCTTGGTGCTGACCTTTTCGAGCGACCATTCCTGGGCGGTCCAGATGACTTTCAGATAGTCCTGGGCGACAGTCGAAAGGTCGCGGGGGTTACCGTCAGGACTCACACTCACGAAGTTTAGGCAATCATCACCTGATTCGGGGATCTCGAGCCTCCGCGCCAGCGGCCGCGCCGTAGGCTGGCGGTCGTGCAGCGCTGGCGGGGTCAAGATGAGATCCCCACGGACTGGGGCAGATGTGTCGTCACGATCGGCGTGTTCGACGGGGTTCACCGCGGACATGCGGAGTTGATCAAGCACGCCGTCAAGGCGGGCCGATCACGCGGCGTTCCTACCGTGTTGATGACATTCGACCCACACCCCATGGAGGTCGTCTTCCCCGGTAGCCACCCGGCGCAACTCACCACTCTGACCCGGCGGGCGGAGCTCGTCGAGGAGATGGGCATCGACGTCTTTCTCGTCGTGCCTTTCACGTCGGACTTCATGAAGCTGACTCCCGAGCGCTACATCCACGAACTGCTCGTCGAATGCCTGCACGTGGTCGAGGTGGTGGTGGGCGAGAACTTCACCTTCGGAAAGAAGGCCGCAGGCAACGTCGCAATGCTGCGCAAGGCGGGCGAGAGGTTCGGATTCGCCGTCGAAGGCATGTCGCTCGTCGCCGAGCATCACCACGACGAGAGCGTCACCTTCTCGTCGACCTACATCCGGTCGTGCGTCGACGCCGGGGACATGGTGGCGGCCACCGAGGGGCTCGGCCGTCCGCATCGTGTCGAGGGCGTGGTCGTCCGCGGTGACGGCCGCGGCAAGGGCCTGGGCTTTCCGACCGCCAACGTCGCGCCCCCGATGTTCTCGGCGATCCCGGCCGACGGCGTGTATGCGGCCTGGTTCACAGTGCTCGGCCACGGACCCGTCGTGGGCACGGTGACCCCCGGTGAGCGCTATCAGGCCGCCGTTTCCGTGGGCACCAACCCGACGTTCTCCGGTCGCACCCGTACAGTCGAGGCGTTCGTCCTGGACACCGACGCCGACCTCTACGGTCAACACGTGGCGGTCGACTTCGTCGCCCGCATCCGTGGTCAGGAGCGGTTCGAGTCGGTCAAGGACCTGGTCACCGCGATGGGCAGGGACACCGAGAGGGCCCGCACGATTCTGTCCGCGCGGTAGGACGCTGTTAGACTCTCCGACGACCAAGCGCGTGCTGCAGTTCGCGGCGGCCGTGCGTTCGTTCATCCTCGCGGACTGAGATAGATGGAGTTGTTTCGTGGCGCTCACTACCGAGCAAAAGAAGGAAATTCTGGGCCAGTACGGCCTGCATGACACCGATACCGGTTCGCCGGAGGCCCAGGTTGCGATGCTGTCCAAGCGCATCTCCGATCTGACCGAACACCTCAAGGTGCACCGGCACGATCACCACTCGCGCCGCGGTCTGCTGCTCCTCGTGGGTCGCCGCAAGCGCCTGCTGAAGTACATCGAGAAGGTCGACGTGGAGCGCTACCGCACGCTGATCGGCCGCCTCGGCCTGCGTCGCTGACACCTCCTTGAGAGTCCGCTCCACGGTCGTTTCGGCCGTGGTCGTTGCGCTGTCGCTGTCGACGGGGTGCTCGTCGGCTGCGGCCGCCCAGCTGCAGATGGGGGATTGCCTCAACGTGGGCGGCCCGCCGGATCGGCCGACGGCCGTCAAGGCCGCGTGCGGTAGGCCCGAGTCGAACTTCAAGGTGGTCAGCACCGTCGAACACGGCGATCAGTGCCCCACCGACGTCGACTCGTACTACTCGACGCAGAGCAAGTTCAGCGAATCGGGAACGACGTTGTGCATGGACGTCGACTGGGTGGTCGGCGGCTGCATGAGCATCGACCCCGATCACGACAGTGACCCGATTCGCGTCGACTGCAACGACGCCTCGGTGCCCAACCGGCAGCGTGCGATGCAGATCTTGCAGGGCGTTTCGAACGCCGACGAGTGCGCGAGCGGGGTCGGTTACCCGTATGACGAACGCCGGTTCACGGTGTGCGTGGAGCCTGTGTCGTAGGGCAGGAGCGAAGCGACTCGGGGAGGGGTTCCGTAGGGCAGGAGCGAAGCGACTCGGGAGGGGTTCCGTAGGGCAGGAGCGAAGCGACTCGGGAGGGGTTCCGTAGGGCAGGAGCGAAGCGACCCGGGAGGGGTTCCGTAGGGCAGGAGCGAAGCGACTCGGGGAGGGTTTCGTAGGGCAGGAGCGAAGCGACCCGGGAATGGGGGCTTGGCAGTTCGACGTCGGCCCCCGTGTAAAATGATTTTGTTCTGGGCCTTTATGGCTCGAACATCAGGTGCGGTCCGCACGCATCCGCGTGCACCGTTCCAGTGCGTCACCAGGAGACCCGGCCTTCGAACGGGCGGTCTTCGGTAGTGGCGGCCGGCGGACATGACGTCCGGCCGCTTCGATCGATGGCCGTCGGGATTTCTCGGGTGCTCGCGTGACGACGCAAAACAGCTGAACACGAGAAATCAGAGAGGCCTGACAAACGTCATGTCTGCAACACGTAATGACGACGGCGCGTTCGAGGTAACCGCCGTCATCGACAACGGGAGCTTCGGCACCCGCACCATTCGCTTCGAGACCGGCCGGCTCGCGCAGCAGGCCGCTGGCGCGGTCGCCGCGTACCTCGACGACGAGACCATGCTGCTGTCGGCCACTTCGGCCAGCAAGACCCCCAAGGATCACTTCGACTTCTTCCCGCTGACCATCGACGTCGAGGAGCGGATGTACGCCGCGGGCCGCATTCCGGGCTCGTTCTTCCGACGTGAGGGCAGGCCGTCCACCGACGCGATCCTGACCTGTCGGCTCATCGACCGGCCGCTGCGCCCCACGTTCGTCAGCGGGCTGCGCAACGAGATCCAGGTCGTCGTCACGGTGCTGAGCCTGGATCCCAAGGATCTGTACGACGTGCTGGCCATCAACGCCGCGTCGGCGTCCACGCAGATCGCCGGGCTGCCGTTCTCCGGCCCCGTCGGTGGCGTGCGCGTCGCCCTGATCGGCGGCCAGTGGGTCGCGTTCCCGACCGTCGAGCAGCTCGAGGGCGCCGTGTTCGACATGGTCGTCGCTGGCCGCGTCGTCGGCTCGGGTGACGACGCCGACGTCGCGATCATGATGGTCGAGGCCGAGGCCACCGACAACGTCATCGAGCTCATCGCGGGCGGCGCGGGTGCGCCGACCGAGGCCATCGTGGCCGAGGGCCTCGAGGCCGCCAAGCCGTTCATCGCCGTGCTGTGCAAGGCGCAGCAGGAGCTGCACGACGCCGCTGGCAAGGAAACCGCCGACTACCCGCTGTTCCCCGAGTACGGCGACGACGTCTTCTACGCGGTGTCCGCGGTTGCCACCGACGAGCTGGGCAAGGCGCTCACCATCGCGGGCAAGGAAGAGCGCAACGACCGCACCGACGAGATCAAGGTCGAGGTGTTGGAGCGGCTGGCGGAGACCTACGCGGGTCGCGAGAAGGAGATCGGCGCCGCGTTCCGGTCGCTGACCAAGAAGCTGGTCCGCCAGCGCATTCTGACCGACCACTTCCGCATCGACGGTCGCGGAATCGCCGACATCCGCGAGCTCAAGGCCGAGACCAACTGGGTGCCGCGCGCTCACGGCAGTGCGCTGTTCGAGCGCGGCGAGACGCAGATCCTCGGCGTCACCACGCTGGACATGATCAAGATGGCCCAGCAGATCGACTCGCTCGGGCCGGAGACCTCCAAGCGGTACATGCACCACTACAACTTCCCGCCGTACTCGACCGGTGAGACCGGTCGCGTCGGTTCGCCGAAGCGTCGCGAGATCGGCCACGGCGCACTCGCCGAGCGGGCCCTGATGCCGGTGTTGCCGAGCATCGAGGAGTTCCCGTACGCCATCCGTCAGGTGTCGGAGGCGTTGAGCTCCAACGGTTCCACCTCGATGGGCTCGGTGTGCGCATCTACGCTGTCGCTGCTGAGCGCCGGCGTGCCGCTGAAGGCACCGGTCGCGGGCATCGCGATGGGTCTGGTGTCCGACGAGGTCGAGGTCGACGGCCGCACCGAGCAGCGCTTCGTCGCGCTGACTGACATCCTCGGCGCCGAGGATGCCTTCGGCGACATGGACTTCAAGGTCGCAGGCACCAAGGAGTTCGTCACCGCGCTTCAGCTCGACACCAAGCTCGACGGCATCCCCTCGCAGGTGTTGGCCGATGCTCTGGCGCAGGCCAAGACGGCCCGGCTGACCATCCTCGACATCATGGCCGAGGCGATCGACGAGCCCGACGAGATGAGCCCGTACGCCCCGCGTATCACGACGATCAAGGTTCCGATCGACAAGATCGGCGAGGTCATCGGGCCCAAGGGCAAGATGATCAACTCGATCACCGAGGAGACCGGCGCCCAGATCTCGATTGAGGATGACGGCACCGTTTTCGTCGGCGCCAGCAACGGCGAAGCCGCGCAGGCCGCGATCGACAAGATCAACGCCATCGCAAACCCGCAGCTGCCCAAGATCGGCGAGCGCTTCCTCGGAACAGTCGTCAAGACAACCGATTTCGGCGCGTTCGTGTCGCTGCTGCCGGGCCGTGACGGGCTGGTGCACATCTCCAAGCTCGGCAAGGGCAAGCGCATCGCCAAGGTCGAGGACGTGGTGAAGGTCGGTGACAAGCTCCGCGTGGAGATCGCCGACATCGACAACCGCGGCAAGATCTCGCTGATCGTCGTCGAGGACGACGCGCCGGCATCGAACGGTGACGGACCCGCTTCGGACACGGACACGGGCGCTACGCCTGCCGATGCCGCGACCGCCAGCAGCTAAGTCGGTCCGGCGCACCACCTTGCCAGGTGGACTGCGCGTCGTCACCGAGCACGTCCCATCGGTGCGTTCGGCGTCGGTAGGAGTGTGGGTCGGCGTGGGGTCGCGCGACGAAGGTCCCAGCGTCGCCGGCGCCGCGCACTTCCTCGAGCATCTGCTGTTCAAGTCGACGCCGACGCGGTCGGCGGTGGAGATCGCGCAGTCGGTCGACGCCGTCGGCGGCGAGCTCAACGCGTTCACCGCGCGGGAGCACACCTGCTACTACGCGCACGTGCTCGACACCGATCTCGAGTTGGCGGTGGACCTGGTGGCCGACGTCGTGTTGCGGGGACGCTGTGCGGTGGAGGATGTCGAGCTCGAACGCGACGTCGTGCTCGAGGAGATCGCGATGCGCGACGACGACCCGGAGGACACTCTGGGCGACGTGTTCTTGTCGGCGATGTTCGGCGAGCATCCAGTCGGCCGACCCGTCATCGGCAGTGTCGAGTCGATCTCGGCGATGACCCGCGCGCAGCTGCATTCGTTCCACGTCCGGCGCTATACACCCGAGCGGATGGTCGTCGCGGTGGCCGGAAACATCGACCATGATCGCGTCGTGGCCCTGGTGCGGGAGTATTTCGGGCGGCGGCTGGTGGACGGACGCGAACCGGTGCGCCCGCGAAAGGGCACCGGCCGGGTACCGGGACAGCCGTCGCTGCGGGTGGTCAATCGCGACGCGGAACAGACGCACATGTTCATGGGCGTTCGTGCACCCGGGCGGCACTGGGAGCATCGGTGGGCGCTGTCGGTGCTCAACGGTGCGTTGGGCGGCGGCTTGAGTTCCCGTCTGTTCCAACAGATTCGGGAAACGCGGGGATTGGCTTACTCGGTGTACTCGACCGTCGACACGTTCTCGGACACCGGTGCACTCTCGGTGTATGCGGCCTGCCTCCCCGAGCGGTTCGACGAGGTGATCAACGTGACCAACGACGTGTTGAACGATGTTGCGCGCGAAGGGATCACCGAATCCGAGTGTCGTATCGCCAAGGGCGCCTTGCGTGGTGGGCTGGTGCTCGGCCTGGAGGACTCGGGCTCGCGCATGCAGCGCATCGGCCGCAGCGAACTCAACTACGGGGAGCACCGAAGCGTCTCCCGCACCCTCGAGCACATCGAGGCGGTCACTCTCGAGGAAGTCAACGCGGTGGCTCGACGGCTGCTGAGCCGGCCTTTCGGCGCCGCGGTGCTCGGTCCGCACCGATCCAAGCGGTCGCTGCCCAAACCCCTTCAGGCCCTGGCTGGTTGATGTCGTCCTCGACACTGTGACCTCGCGTTCGATCGACCCGTGTCCATGTGGCGCCGACGAACCGTTCGGTCGCTGCTGCCTGGCGTTGCATCTCGGAGAGCGCCAAGCTGAGACCGCCGAACAACTGATGCGGGCGCGCTACAGCGCCTACGCCGTCGGCGACCTCGACTACGTCTGGCAGACCTGGCACCCGCGTACCCGCCCCGAGACCCCAACGCCGAACACCGGATTGACGTGGACGGGACTTGAGATCCTCGACACCGTCGAAGGTCGACCCGGCGACCAGTCGGGGGAGGTCGAGTTCCGCGCGCACTACCGAGAAGGTCGACGAACCGGGACGCTGCACGAGCGGTCCCGGTTCGCCGTTAGAGCCCGTCGCTGGTTCTACCTGGACGGGGAGTTGTTCGACTGAGTCGCCTCAGCCCAGCAGGCTTGCCGGATCGGTGTACGGCAGCGCGAGGTCAGCGGCCACCTGCTCGGAGAGCAGTGCGCCGTCGTGCGTCGAAAGGCCCTTGGCCAGAGCGGCATCCGCAGCGCACGCCGCCTGCCAACCCTTGTCGGCCAGCTTGAGCACGTAGGGCATGGTGGCATTGGTCAATGCGAAGGTCGACGTCCGCGGCACGGCGCCCGGCATGTTGGCGACGCAGTAGAACACCGTGTCGTGAACGGCGAACGTCGGATCGTCGTGGGTGGTGGGCCGCGAGTCCTCGAAGCAGCCACCCTGGTCGATCGCGATGTCGACCAGCACGGCGCCCGACTTCATGTGCGCGACAGTCGCATTGGTGACCAGCTTCGGGGCCTTGGCGCCCGGCACCAGGACGGCACCGATCACCAGGTCGGCCTGCGTGACGGCCTCCTCGAGTTCGAGTCGCGACGAATAGCGGGTCTCGATGGCGCCGCCGTACTCGGCGTCGATCTTGCGCAGCGTGTTGACGTTGAGGTCGAACACGGTGACGTTGGCGCCCATACCCCAGGCGACGGCGGCGGCGTTGTCGCCGGCCATTCCGCCGCCGATCACCACGACTTTGGCCGGAGCGACGCCGGGGACGCCACCCATGAGTACGCCGCGACCGCCTTGGGTGCGCATCAGGTGGTAGGCGCCGACCTGTGCGGACAGGCGGCCCGCGACCTCGCTCATCGGAGCCAGCAGCGGCAGCGCGCCGTCAGCGGTCTGGACGGTCTCGTAGGCGATGGAGGTGGTGCCCGACGCCATCAACGCGTCGGTACACGGCCTGGACGCCGCGAGGTGCAGGTAGGTGAACAGCGTCTGGCCCTTGCGCATCCGGCGGTACTCGGCCTCGATGGGCTCCTTGACCTTCAGCAGGAGGTCGGCTTCGGCCCAGACCTCGTCGGCGGTGTCGATGATCTGCGCCCCGGTGGCCTTGAAGTCACGATCCGTGATAGCCGATCCTTCGCCTGCACCGGCCTGGACGAGCACCTCGTGACCGCGGTGGGTCAGTTCGGCGACACCGGCGGGGGTGATGGCGACGCGGTATTCGTTGTTCTTGATCTCGGTGGGGATTCCGACGCGCATTTCTGCTCCTAGACTGGCGATCCGACTGCTCAAATTGTGAAGAAAATTCGAGTGTCTCGCAATAGATACGACGAAGATTCGGTATTATCGTGCAATGCCCGTGCAATCCTCGAATTTTGCGCCCGCTCAGGACGTCGCGTCGAAGAATGTTCGGCCCGTCCCGCTCGATGACACCGACCGACGCATCCTGACCGCCCTGCACGCCGACGCGCGGATCTCCAACAGCGCTTTGGCCGAGGTGGTCGGCATCGCCGCGTCGACGTGTCACGGCCGGGTGCGCCGATTGCAGGACGTCGGGGTGATTCGGGGCTTCTATGCCGACATCGACCCGTCGGCGATCGGACTGTCGCTGCAGGCGATGATCTCGGTGAGCCTGCAATCGAACGCTCGCGGGAGGATCGACAGCTTCATTCAGCAGATCCGGCGTCGACCGCAGGTGATGGAAGTCTATTTCCTGGCCGGAGCCGACGACTTCATCCTGCACGTGGCGGCGCGCGACACCGACGATCTGAGGTCGTTCGTGGTGCAGAACCTCAACGCTGACTCAGACGTCGCGGGCACCCAGACCTCGCTCATCTTCGAGCACCTCCGCGGCGCGTCTCCGCTGTGACCGCCGAGGACGACATCGACAGGCTGTACGGAGTGCGGCCCGAGGAGTTCACGGCCCTGCGCAAGGACCTCGCGGCGGCGGCGAGGAGACGTGGTGACTCGCACGCGGCCAAGGAGTTAGCCGCCGCGCGGCGTCCCACGACGGCGGCGTGGGTGGTGAACGTGCTGGTCCGCTCGGACGGCACCGCACGACGCAGGATGGCAGAGCTGACCGAGGCGCTGCGCGGGGCGCACGCCGCCATGGATGGGGCACGCATCCGCGAGTTGTCGACCACTCAGCGCAAGTTGGTCACCGAACTGGTCCGAAGCGCGTTCGCCACCGCCGAGATCACCGAACCGTCGGCCGCATTGCGTGACGACGTCACGGCCACGCTGCAGGCGGCGATCGCGGATCCCGACGTCGCCGCGCGGCTTGGTCGATTGGCCAAGGCCGAGCAATGGTCGGGCTTCGGCGATTTCGGAGTGTCGTCGGTGGTGGTCGGCAGTGCCAAGCGCGAGGCGGCGTCGCCGAACCCGTCGAAGATGCCGAGCGTCGGAGCGGCCCAGCGGCGCAGGGAGGTGGCGGCGGCGAAACTCGAGGCGGCTCGGTCCGAGCAGGAAGCGGCCGCTGAAGCCGTCACCGACCGGCGCGGGAAGGTCGCGACCGCGCGCCGTCGCTACGAGAAGCTGCTGGAGACGTTGAACGCCGCTGAGCAGGACGTCGACACGGCCGACACCGAGTTGGAGGCGGCGGAGCGACGGGCCAGTGACGCCGCGGATCGGGTGCAGGCGGCGGCGGCCGACCTCGCGGAGGCCGAGTCCGCGTTGGCGGAACCCAACGAGTAGGTAGCAACAGAACGGCGCCCCCATCGCATTCGATGGGGGCGCCGCTGTCGATCGTCGTCGGCTTAGCCGTCGGAGCCGCTGCTGCCGTCGCTGCTACCCGCGCCGCCGGTGCCGACCACGGCGGTGGACGCCCGAGACGACGCCGCCGACGACGCCTTTCAGCAGGCCGAAGAGACCGGTCAGTTCGACGTCGGCGCTCGACGCCGCTGCTGCCAGCGGGGTGGGCGTCGGCGTCGCGATCAGAGCCGTCAGCCCCGCCGCTCCGCCACCGGCGAGCATGCCCGCGGTCAGGGCCGCGGTGACGACAGTCCTCTTGGCGATCTTCGTCTTGCCTTGCGTTGCCATAGGCGGGAATCCCTTCGTTGCCAGCTTGCAGATCGTGCTCACAGCAGTTAATTGAGTAGATGGGCGAGGCATACATTGCTGCGGATTTGCGAGCATGTGTAGCAAAACTCCAAACGACTTTTCTCACGGCCGCAGACCGCGACCTTGAAAGGGTGATTCGCTCTGCTCCGCACACGTCCGGGAGATGCTCGGTACAGCGTATTTGCTTGTATATTACGATAATTGCAAGACAAAAACTATCGATCGCGTCAATTGATGACGGTCTGATTTTGATGTGTTCGCGACTCGCAGCACATATTGTTGGACACCGACACGGGGCCATCAGCTATCTGGTGACATAACCAGACATTTCACTTGCCAACATGCCCTCGGTAGTTCGGCAATGTTGACGAGGTCGTTGGTCAACGAGTGACTGAATTGCTGCACCCAGAGGCGCGGTAGATGGTGGATTAGGGTGGCGCCATGCGAGTCGGAGTCTTGGGCGCGAAGGGCAAGGTCGGGTCGACGATCGTCGATGCGGTGGAAGCCGCGGAGGATCTCGTATTCAGCGTCGGCGTCGATGCCGGCGACCCGCTGAGCGCCTTCACCGACAGCCAAACCGAGGTCGTCGTCGACTTCACCCATCCCAGCGTCGTCATGGACAACCTGAAGTTCCTCATCGACAACGGGATTCACGCCGTCGTCGGAACCACGGGGTTCACCGACGAACGCATCGCACAGGTGGAGGCCTGGCTGGCCGACAAGCCCGGCTCCGCCGTGCTGATCGCACCGAACTTCGCCATCGGCGCAGTGTTGTCCATGCAGTTCGCCAAACAGGCCGCCCGCTTCTTCGAATCCGTGGAAGTCATCGAGTTGCACCACCCACACAAGGCAGACGCGCCGTCGGGCACCGCCGCCCGTACCGCCCGGCTCATCGCCGAGGCGCGAAAGGGACTGCCGCCCAACCCCGATGCCACCAGCACCGGACTGGAAGGAGCGCGTGGCGCCGACGTCGACGGCATCCCCGTTCACTCCGTGCGGCTGGCCGGCCTCGTCGCGCACCAGGAGATCCTCTTCGGCACGCAGGGTGAGACGCTCACCATTCGCCACGACAGCCTGGACCGCACGTCGTTCGTTCCCGGCGTCCTGCTCGCGGTCCGGCACGTGCACGAGCGGCCGGGGCTTACGGTGGGAATCGAACCGCTGCTCGACTTGTGAGTGGCGGCTCGCGTGCACTGCGTATCCAGCTGCTGATCGGCTTCATGTGCTTGGCGCTCGTCGGCTACTTCGTCCTACTCGGCCGCGCAGGGGTCATCCTGGTGACATCCGGCGAGCCCGCCGCGATCGGGCTGGGCATCGCGGTGTTCATCCTTCCCGTCGTCGGGTTGTGGGCGATGATCGCCACGCTGCGCGCGGGTTTCACCCACCAGCGACTCGCACGCGTCGTCCGCGAGCAGGGCATGGAACTCGACGTCAGCGCATTGCCGCGGCTGCCGTCCGGCCGGATCCAACGCGAGGCCGCCGACACCATGTTCCAAACCGTGAAGGCCGAACTCGCCGACGACCCCGACGACTGGCGCCGCTGGTACCGGCTCGCGCGCGCCTACGATTACGCCGGTGACCGCAGCCGTGCGCGGGAGACGATGAAGACGGCGGTGCAGATGGAGGAGGTGGAGCGTAACCAATGAGCAAGACGCTGTTGGTCGTTCACCACACGCCTTCTCCGTACACCCAGGAGATGTTTGAGGCGGTGGTGGCCGGTGCCACCGACCCTGAGATCGAGGGTGTCGAGGTTGTCCGGCGACCGGCTCTCACGGTGTCCCCAGTCGAGATGTTGGAGGCCGACGGCTACCTACTGGGGAGCCCAGCCAATCTCGGCTATATCAGCGGTGCGCTCAAGCTTGCGTTCGACCAGTCGTATTACCAGCTTCTCGACTCGACGCGGGACAGGCCGTTCGGGCTGTGGCTACACGGCAACGAGGGCACCGAGGGAGCAGAGCGCGCAGTCGACGGGATCACCGCCGGGCTGGGCTGGGTGAAGGCGGCGGAGTATGTGGTGGTGTCGGGCAAGCCCAGCAAGGCCGATCTTGATGCCTGCTGGAATCTCGGCGCGACGGTCGCCGCCCAGCTGATGGATTGAATTGCTCGGCCATCTGGTGGTCGGCGCGGCACGATCAGCATCCGGGTGCCGCAGACCCCCGCCCCGGGCCTTGGTTGCACAAGATGAACACGCCGTGGTCATGGTTGCGCTCCGTCGCGCAATGGATCCGGGGCGTTCCGTCCGCTGAATCGCTGCCGGCTGATGAAGGTTATGAGGGCTCGTCTTCGGCGGGGGAGTCGTCGTCTGTGGCCAGGTGGTGCAGGACTCGTTCGTTGAGGGCGGCGAGCATGTCGAGCTCAGCCGGGGTTAGCAGGTCGATGAAGTTCCGGCGGACGTCCTCCACGTGCCTGGGCGCCGCCTTCTCGATGGCGGCGCGGCCAGCCGGCAGCAGACAGACCATGGTGCTGCGCGCGTCGTCGGGGTTGGGCTCGCGGCCGATCAGCCCGTCCTTCTGCATGCGCCGCACCTGGTGGGAGACACGGCTCTTCTCCCAGCCCAGTGTGTTGCACAGCTCGCGAGCGGGCATGCGGTCCCCGTCGTGACCCGAGAGCACCGCCAGGACCTCGTAGTCGGCCCCGGACAGGCCCGATTCCTGTAGGCCCCGGTTCAGGTGCACGTCGAGCTGATGATGCGCGTGCATGTAGGCCCGCCAGGCGCGGTCTTCACGAGGGTTCAGCCAGTTCGGTTCCATCAGCCTCCACGCTCTCTCGATTGGTTGACCCATCAACCAACTCGACCTAAGGTAGAGGAGTCAACCTTTCCGATCGTAAGTCAAGACAGGACACCTCATGAGCAGCATCAGCATCATCGGCACCGGAAACATGGCTCGCAGCATCGGCGCGCTGGCGGTAGCGGGCGGCAACACCGTCGAGGTCATCGGCCGCGATCAGTCCAAGGCCGCTGACCTGGCCAAGACTCTCGGCGGCAGGGCCACGACGGGAGAGTTCGGCGCCGTCCCGACAGGGGATATCGTCATCGTGGCCCTCTTGTACGCCAAAGTCGTTCCGGTGGTCGCCCAGTACGGAAACGCCCTCGCGGGCAAGGTCATCGTCGACATCAGCAACCCCTTCAATGCCGCGGCCGACGGGCTAGCCATCCCCGATGACACCTCGATCGCGCAGGAAGTCGCCAATGCGGCTCCTCGCAGCGCCAGCGTTGTGAAGGCATTCAACACCATTTTCGGCGTTGTTCTGTCCCAGGGCCGGCCGCTCGACGTCTTCATCGCCGGCGACGACGCGCGCGCCAAGGCGGGCGTGGCGGAGTTCGTCGAGAGCCTTGGCCTGCGCCCACTGGACGTCGGCGGCTTGCAAATGGCGCACTGGCTGGAAGGAACGGGCCTGGTCATGATGGGCCTCGCCCGCCACGGGGTGGGGAACTTCGACTTCGCCCTCGGCGCCGCCTAACCGGCTGGGCCGCACCGCCACCAGTCCAGCAGTAAACGAACGCGGCGCGGTGCGCCAAGGCAATGGTTGATGGATCAATAAAACGATATCCAGTGCTGGCGGACGATGCTCCGCCCGGAGAGGACTCTCGCAATGAAGCTCGGTTTTGCACTTCCCATAGTCGGTCCCGCTATCAGCGGCGCTGAGGGTCTGAGTACGTTCTGCCGCGGACTCGAGGACCTTGGCTACGACACGCTGTGGGTCGGCGATCGCCTGGTCACGCCAGTTGATATGCACAGCACCTATCCGGGCAAGGAGCAGCCGTACCCGCCGCAGATGACCCGTTACCTCGATCCGGTGCTGCTGTGGACGGTCGCCGCGACGGCGACCAGCAGGGTGCGGCTGAACGCCAGCACGCTCAGCACGTTCTACTACGAGCCGGTTCACCTGGCCCGGCTGCTGACCACCCTCGACGTGCTCAGCGACGGCCGGCTTGACGTTGGCGTGGGAATCGGGTGGATGAAGGACGAACATGACATCGCTCGCAGCGCGGACTGGGGCCGGCGCGGGCGGATGCTCGATGACGTGCTGGCGTTCCTGCACAAGTGGTGGACGACCACCCCGGTGTCCTGGGATAGCGAGTTCTTCTCCCTGCCGCCGGTCCATGCCGACCTGCGTCCGATCCAGGCTGGCGGTCCGCCCATCTGGATCGGCGGTGCCAGTGAGGCCGCGATGCGCCGGGTCGGCCGCAGCGGCACCGGCTGGCTCGGGGTCGAGGGGCTGCAGGACGAGGTCACCGACCACCTGTGGTCGATTGCGCGCCGTGCGGCGCAGGACGCCGGCCGCGATCCTGACGCGCTGAAGACGGCCATGCGGATCAACCTCGAACCGGGCATGTCCGTTGACTCGGTTGCCGTCAAGCTCGAGCGCCTCGCGGGGTCCGGTGCTGACGAGGCGATCGTGGATGCTTTCGCGATGTTCCCCACCCTTGACCAGATGCTTGACTTCGCCAGCCAGGTAATCGCCCGATGTAGTGATCGTGGGAAAGCTTGACGGCAAGGTGGCGGTGATCACGGGCTGATCAAGTGGCATGGCGCTGGCCTGTGCCAAGTTGCTCGTTGACGAGGAGCTCACGTTTTCATCTCGGGTCGGCGGCAGGAAGCTTCCTGGAGTGTGTACGCCGCGAGCAAGGCTGTACTGCATGCGTGCTCAACGTGCTGACCCCGGGCCAGGTCGTCACGCCAGGACATGGGCAGATGTTCGACGACGAGACGAAGGCGCGTGAGGCATTGATCCCACGGGGAAAGAACGGCAGCCCTGAGGAGATTGCGACGGTCGCACTGTTCCTCGCCTCGGACGACTCAAGCTATGTCAATGGTATGGAGTTGATTGTCGACGGCGGCACCACGGCAGTCTGACTACGCACCACGTTGAGCGGAGGATCCTCCGCGAACATCACCGGCACAGGCGAGCATGCGTTCGATGTTTGTTACTACCCATGCCTCGATTCGACGCGGGGCAGGCCGTTCGCTCTGTACCTCCACGGTAACGAGGGCACCGAGGGAGCTGAGCGAGCAGTCGGCGCCATCACGACCGGTCTGGGTTGGGTGCGGGCCGCCGACACCGTTGTGGTGATGGGGAAGCCGACCAAGGCCGACGTCGAGGCGTGCTGGAACCTGGGCGCGACGATCGCTGCTCAATTGATGGAATGAGTCTCGTCGTCGGCCGGACGGCTTACGAGTCGTCGACTCTGCGCGAACGCAGTGCGGCTCGGCCGACTGTCACGGGGTGGTTGAGCAGCGTCGCGATCCGACCGGCCAGTGTGTTGGGGTCGTGTGCGACCCCGAGCTGCATGAACAACGTGAGGCGGTCGTAGTAGGCGCGTTCGCAGAGGAGGTCGGGGCCGTCGAACTCGAAGATCGCTACCAGCGGCAGGTCGACCCGGCGGCCGGTCGGGGGAAGGCCGCGAAAGGGTCCTCGGTGGGTGCCGTGCACGCGAGCCTCGCAGATCACCCGGTCGCCGTGGTGACACAGCGAGCCGGAGTCGACGTCGAAGCGCAGGTCCGGTAGAGCGGTGAAGAGTTCACGGTAGGAGTCGGCGACCGCATCAGGACCATCGGCGACCTCTCCGCCGGGCAGTTCCGTTCGCGCTGAGCCGGATTTGAACGTCGCGAGCGTCGCCGCGATGTCGTGCTGGTTCTCTGCTTCGAGATGAGCCAGGACCGTTGTTTCGCGCGATTGCCGTAGGCCCGCATCCACGCTTGCCGTCTCGGTCATTTCGCTCCCTCGCTTCACGCGAACCGCCGTCGCCGGTCGTTGATGACGCGAGCGTAGGTGACGGCGCGGATGTGAGTGCCCATAGCAGGACATTTCCGACGAGCACTTCGTCGATACGGCGCTGCGGACTGTGGGTGCACGGCAACGACGGTACGGTCGGAGCCGTGTCCGCGGTCGGCAAGCTGACCACCGAGGTGACGGGCCCCGTCGATGCGGGTGTCCGAGAACGGGATGGATGGAGATGACTACATGTCTGGTATCGGCAATTTCGCTGCCGGCGGGGGAGTCCTCGCCGGTGGCGCACTCCTCGGCCTCGTTGCCGGGAATATGAAGGGCCCGGACGTCCGGGCCGCGATCAAACAGGACATGGAACTGCTGGAGGCCCTCCCGGCCGACCAGGTCGAGCGTCGCGCCGAACTGCAGCGCGTCATCGACATGCGGATCGACGACATCGTCGCCGCCGTGGACAAGAACCGGTCCTTGCTCGAAGTCGCTCAGTCCTACCGCGGCAACTGGCGCGACATCGTGGTGTTCATCGCCGCGGTGAGCTTCACGATCATGTGGGCGACCAGCGTCGACCCATCCAAGCGACCCCACTATTGGCCGGTACTCGTCGTACTGATCATTCTGTCGCTCTTGGCGGCGTGGTACGCGGGTCGGGGAATCTGGCGGGCGCTTCGGTCCCTGGTTCGGGCGCGCCATGAGGACGCCGACGAAAAAACACGTTGATTGCGGCAGACCTATTTCAGCGCGGCACCGAACACCCGCTCCATTGCCTCCCAGTGTCGCTGCGCTGCGGCCGGGTCGTAGGGTTCGTTGTCGGGTACGGCGAAACCGTGTGCGGCGGAATAGAACTCGATGGCGTGCTCAGCTCCGGCCGCGGTGAGGGCCTTGTCGAGCGTCTCGCCGTGCTCAGCGGTGAAGGACTGGTCGTTCTCCGCCGCACCGACGTACACCGTGGCCTGCATGCGGTCGGCCAGCAGGTGCGGGCTCCCGGCATCGTCCGTCACGAGCCCACCGCCGTGGAAGGACATCGCGCTGGCCACGCGCTCGGGCACCCGGCCGGCCACCACCAACGACGTCCGGCCGCCCATGCAGTAGCCGGTGGTGCCGAAGGAGGTGCCCGTCACCTCGGGGCGCGCCTCGAGGTAGTCGAAGAATGCGGCAGCGTCACTGGCCATGATCTCCGGTGAGATCTTGGAGATCATGCCGAAGAGGCGCTGGCGCTCGTCCTGGTCGGTGAACACTGTCTTCATGTCGAACGGGGCCCAGTCGCCGTCGCGGTAGTAGACGTCGGGCACCAGGACGGCGTAGCCGTAGCGGGCCAGCTGCTCGGCCATGTCGCGGAAAGTCGCACGTGCGCCGCCTGCGTCGGGGTACATCACGACGGCGCGCCACGGGCCGTCGCCCTCGGGCGTGGACAGTGTCACGGGACAGGTTCCGTCCGGCGTGGTGATGGTGTCGGTGATCGTCGGCATGGCCTCCGTTCTACTCCCCGGCTCGATGCGCGAGGGGTCGGCCCCCGGTGTGTGACGACTGCTTCGTCGGCCACCCGACGTAAGCTGGGCGAGTGCCCATCGCCACGCCCTATGAGGATTTGTTGCGGTTGGTGCTTGAGCAGGGCACGCCGAAGTCCGATCGCACCGGAACCGGCACCCGCAGCCTGTTCGGCCACCAGATGCGCTATGACCTGACGGCGGGCTTTCCGCTGATCACCACCAAGAAGGTGCACCTCAAGTCCGTCATATACGAACTGTTGTGGTTTCTGCGCGGGGACTCGAACGTCGCCTGGCTGCATGAGCACGGCGTTACGATCTGGGATGAATGGGCAAGCGAGACAGGCGATCTCGGCCCGATCTACGGTGTGCAGTGGCGCTCGTGGCCCACTCCGTTGGGCGAGCACGTCGACCAGATCAGCGCGTCGCTCGAACTGCTCAAGCGCGACCCCGATTCCCGTCGCAACATCGTGTCGGCCTGGAACGTCGGCGAGATCCCGCAGATGGCGCTGCCGCCATGCCACGCCTTCTTCCAGTTCTACGTCGCCGACGGAAAGCTGTCGTGCCAGCTGTATCAGCGCAGTGCCGATCTGTTCCTCGGCGTGCCCTTCAACATCGCCAGCTATGCGCTGCTGACCCACATGATGGCCGCCCAGGCCGGGCTCGGCGTCGGCGAGTTCGTCTGGACCGGCGGCGACTGCCACATTTACGACAACCACCTCGAACAGGTCACGCTTCAGTTGAGCCGCGACCCGCGTCCGTACCCCGAACTCGTGCTGGCGCCGCGGGATTCGATCTTCGACTACACCTACGACGACGTCGCCATCGTCAACTACGACCCACATCCCGGGATCAAGGCCCCCGTCGCCGTATGACGGTAGGGCTGATCTGGGCTCAGTCGACCTCCGGTGTCATCGGCCGCAACAACGGCATCCCGTGGCGGCTGCCCGAGGACCAGGCCCGCTTCAAGGAGCTCACGACGGGCCACACCGTGGTCATGGGGCGGCTCACGTGGGAGTCGTTGCCCGCCAAGGTGCGGCCGCTGCCGGGGCGCAGAAATGTCGTAGTGACACGGCAAGCTGGGTACGTGGCTGATGGAGCGACTGTGGTGGGCGGTCTCGATGAGGCGCTCACGGATGACGAGACCTGGGTCATCGGCGGGGCGCAGATCTACGGGCTGGCCTTGCCGATGGCAACGCGGTGCGAGGTCACCGAGGTCGACGTCGAGCTGCGACGCGAGGACGACGACGCCGTCGCGCCGGTACTCGACGAGGACTGGGTGGGCACCGAGGGGGACTGGCTGACCAGCGCGTCCGGTCTCCGGTACCGGTTGTTCAGCTACGTCCGGACATGACTCGCCTCACGGCGGACGCGGCGCGCCGGACGGCCGTCGTCGCTCAGGGCTTCGCTGAGTCGAAGCCCGCGGGGCCGGTGACGCGGGCGCACGTGCGCCGGCTGGTCTCCCGGATCCAGGTGCTGCAACTGGACTCGGTGTCGGTCTCGGTGCGCGCACACTACGCGCCGGTGTTCAGCAGGCTGGGCCCATACGACCGGGACGTTCTCGACCGTGCCGCGTGGAGTCACACCGCGCGCTCGCCGCGGCTGCTGGTCGAGTACTGGGCGCACGAGGCGGCGCTGATGGCCGTCGACGACTGGCCCCTACTGCGCTGGCGGATGCGTGAGTACACCCACGGTCGCTGGGGCACGGAGATCGTCAAGAAGAACGCCAAGCTCGCCGAGGACGTCGTCGCCGCGGTGGCCGAGCTCGGGCCGTCGACGGCTGGGCAGATCGAGGCTCATCTGGAGTCCGAGCCGCGCGGTCGGAAGGGTCCGTGGTGGGACCGCAGCGACACGAAGTGGGTGGCCGAGGCGCTGTGGGCGGCCGGGGTGCTCACCACGGCGACGCGCGTCGGGTTCGCGCGGCACTACGACCTCACCGAACGCGTGTTGCCGCCGGAGGTGGTGGCGCGTGAGGTCGACGACGACGAGGCCGTAAGGGAACTCGTGCTGCGGGCCGCGACCGCGCTGGGCGTGGCCACTGAGGCCGACATCCGCGATTACTTCAGGCTGGGCCCCAAGCAGATCAAGCCGGCCATCGCGGCGCTGGTCGCCGAAGGGGAACTCGAACCCGTCGAGGTCGACGGTTGGGGCGGACCGGCCTACCTGAGAGCCGGCCAGGTGGTGGCGCGGCGGGATCGTGGCACCGCGTTGCTGTGCCCATTCGATCCACTGATCTTCTTCCGGCCACGTGTTGAGCGAGTGTTCAACTTCCGCTACCGCATCGAGATCTACACGCCGCAGGAGAAACGGCAGTTCGGATACTACGTGTGGCCGTTCCTGCTGGACGGTCGGCTGGTTGGCCGCGTCGACCTCAAGGCCGAACGCACCCGCGACGCGCTGCACGTGGTGGGTGCGTTCGCGGAGATGGGGCAGGACCGTGCGCGGGTGGCATCGGCGTTGGCGGGGGAGTTATCGACGATGGCGTCCTGGCTCGGGCTGGGCGAGGTGAGCGTGGGTGACCGCGGTGACCTGGCTGGGCTGCTGCGGGCCGCACTCTGAGTGCCCGCGAGCTCGCCGAAAGTACGGTTGTTCGCGGTGTTTCTCGATGTTCGTGTGCAACAACCGTGCACTCGGCGGTGTGATCAGCTCAGCGGAATGTCGTTGTCGCCCTTGGACTCCTGATACTGCTCGGACAGCCCGGCGTAGCGCGTGCGGATGTGGTCGGCCTTGGCGCGGAGCTCGGTGCGCAGCGGCTCGGGCTCGGACTCGACCAGCGCCGGAATCGAGTACGCCGTCCAGAACGCGTTGGAGCGCCGGTATCCACCCGGTTCGAGACCGAAGAGCTCCTTGAGGATCTTCAGGTCGTGCGGGATGGCGAAGGCGTCCCGGGAGTCCTCGTGGCTGTAGAAGTAGTAGTAGTTGTCGAATCCTGCCCAGGTGATCGCCGACATGCACAGGGTGCAGGGCTCGTGTGTGGTGAGGAAGACAAGGTCCGTCGTCGGGGGTCGCTCGGTCAGTTCGTAGAACTGGTTGAGCGTGTTGATCTCGCCGTGCAGGAGCGGGTTGTCGGTCTCGTCGTTGGTGCCCGCGATGACGACCGACAGATCGGATTTGCGCAGAAGCGCCGCGCCGAACACCTTGTTACCGGCGGCCACACCGCGTTCCGTCAGCGGGAGGATGTCGAGGTCGATGACGTCGAGCAAGCGGGGGGCGAACGTCGTGGCTGCCATGGTTCACCCTAACTGCGGGCCGCAGCGTGCACCGCGCCCGAAAAATCATGAGATGCAGCGGGTAATCTTGACGTCCGTGAGCACCAGCGGATTCGACGTCAACGCACGCGTGGGCACCGTGCTGACTGCCATGGTGACGCCGTTCGGCCCGGACGGCTCGCTCGATGTGGCTGCCGCCAAGAAGCTCGCCACGCATCTGGTGGACTCCGGATGCGACGGTCTCGTGGTGTTCGGAACCACCGGCGAGACTCCAACGACCACCGACGCCGAGAAGCTCGCGCTGCTGGGTGCGGTGCTGGAGGCCGTCGGCGATCGGGCGCGCATCGTCGCCGGCGCAGGTACGTACGACACGGCCCACAGCGTGCACCTCGCCAAGGCCTGCGAGACGGAGGGCGCGCACGGCCTGTTGGTCGTGACGCCTTACTACTCGCGTCCATCGCAGGCGGGCCTCGTCGCGCACTTCACCGCCGTCGCCGATGCGACCGCGTTACCGAACGTGCTGTACGACATTCCGCCGCGGTCGGTGGTGCCGATCGAGTGGGCCACTCTCCGCACCCTCGCCGCCCACCCGAACATCGTCGCGGTCAAGGACGCGAAGGGTGACTTGCACGGTGGTGCGATGACCATGGCCGAGACCGGATTGGCCTACTACTGCGGGGACGACGCGCTCAACCTTCCATGGCTGGCGATGGGTGCGACGGGCTTCATCAGCGTGTGGGGCCACTTCGCTGCCAGTCAGTTGCGAGAAATGTTGTCGGCGTTCACCTCCGGTGACGTGGCGACGGCGCGCAAGATCCACGTCACGCTTGGCCGCCTGAACGATGCGCAGACCCGGCTGGGCGGTGTGACGATGTCGAAGGCGGGACTTCGGTTGCAGGGCTTCGACGTCGGGGATCCGCGGCTGCCCCAGCTGCCGGCGACGCCCGACCAGGTCGAGGCGTTGGCTGCCGACATGCGCGTGGCCGGCGTGCTGAAGTGACGAGTCCTCTGTCGCCGCCAGGGCCGCTGGCCCCCGGTGGCCTGCGGGTCACCGCACTGGGCGGCATCGGTGAAATCGGCCGCAACATGACCGTTTTCGAGCATCTCGGACGCCTTCTGATCATCGACTGCGGGGTGCTGTTCCCCAACCACGACGAGCCCGGCGTCGACCTGATCCTGCCGGACATCCGGCACGTCGAGAACCGTCTCGAGGAGATCGAGGCCGTCGTCATCACACACGCGCACGAAGATCACATCGGGGCCATTCCGCATCTGCTCAAGCTGCGTCGCGACATTCCGATCGTCGGCTCGAAGTTCACGTTGGCGTTGGTCGCCGAGAAGTGCCGCGAGCACCGCATCAAACCGGTGTTCGTCGAGGTCGCCGAAGGCCAGCGCACCACGCACGGAGTCTTCGAGTGCCAGTACTTCGCGGTGAACCACTCGATTCCGGGGTGTCTGGCGATCGCGGTGCACACTGGCGCCGGAACCGTATTGGCCACCGGCGACATCAAACTCGATCAGATGCCGCTCGACGGGCGGCCCACCGACCTGCCGGGGATGTCGCGGCTGGGCGATGCCGGCGTCGACCTGTTTCTTTGCGACTCAACGAATTCCGAGATACCGGGGGTCAGCCCGTCGGAGAGCGAGATCGGGCCGACGCTGCACCGGTTGATCCGCGGCGCCGACGGTCGCGTGATCGTGGCGTGCTTCGCGTCCAACGTCGACCGGGTTCAGCAGATCATCGACGCCGCAGTGGCTTTGGGCCGCAGCGTGTCGTTCGTCGGCCGGTCGATGGTGCGTAACATGGGCATCGCCCGCGAGCTTGGGTTCCTGCGTGTTGAGGATTCCGACGTGATCGACATCGGCGCGGCCGAGATGATGGCCGCCGACCGGGTGGTGCTGATCACCACCGGCACTCAGGGCGAGCCCATGGCGGCGCTGTCCCGGATGTCGCGCGGCGAGCATCGCAGCATCACGCTGACCGCGGGTGATCTCATCATCCTGTCGTCCTCGCTGATCCCAGGCAACGAGGAAGCGGTGTACGGCGTCATCGACTCGCTGGCCAAGATCGGCGCCCGGGTCGTCACGAATGCCCAAGCGCGGGTGCATGTTACGGGCCATGCCTATGCCGGCGAGCTGATGTTCCTCTACAACGGGGTCCGGCCGCGCAACGTGATGCCGGTGCACGGCACCTGGCGCCATCTGCGCGCGAACGCCAAGCTGGCGGTGCGCAGTGGGGTGCCCGAGGAGAACGTGATGCTGGCCGAGAACGGCGTCAGCGTCGACCTGGTCAACGGCGTCACGTCCATTGCGGGCGCGGTGCCGGTGGGCAAGATGTTCGTCGACGGGTTGATCACCGGCGACGTGGGCGACGCCGTGGTGGGTGAACGGCTCACGCTTGCTTCGGGTTTCATCTCCGTAACCGTCGTCGTGCGGCGCGGCACGGGCAAGCTCGCCGCTCCGCCGCACCTGCACTCCCGCGGATTCTCGGAGGATCCCAAGGCGCTCGAGCCTGCCGCCTTGAAGGTTCAGGAAGCGCTGGAAACCCTTGCCGCCGAGAAGGTCACCGAGGCGACCCGGATCGCCCAGGCGGCGCGGCGGGCGGTCGGCAAGTGGGTCGGTGAGGTGTACCGGCGCCAGCCGATGATCGTGCCGACCGTGCTGGAGATCGACTGACCCACCTGGTCAGGACTTGATCGCGTGCGCGGACCATTCGATCTGGGACGCGGACAGTCGTCGTCCGGTCGGCCTGATGTAGGTGTCCCGGAAGTATGCGGGCCCGGCCTGCTCGAACAGGTCCCAGCCGTATTCGGCCAAGGTCTCGTGCAACTGCTCCGGGACGAAGCCGGTCTGCCAGACCTGGTGTTGCTTCCGGAACCTACGGTAAAGCGACTGAGCACCATAGAGATTCACGCCGTCGATGAAGTCCTGCCGGATGTAGGTGAATACCAGACGACTACCGGATGCGACGTTTCGGAGCTGCTCGAAGGTCGCCCGCACCGCGTCGGGGCTGAGGTACTGAGTGACGCCCTCCATGATGAAGAACGTGCGTTGCGCGGCGTCGTATCCGTGCTCCGACAGGATGGACATCAGGTCGTCGTGCTCGAAATCCACCGCCACCAACTGCACTGACGCCGGCATGGCGCCGAACGCCTTGTCGACCAGGGCGGTCTTGCGGTCGACATTGACCTGCTGGTCCACCTCGAACACCGGCAAGCTGCCGTGGCGGGCGATCCGGTAGGCCCGGGTGTCCAGGCCGGCGCCGAGGATCACCACGGCGTCGAACTCGTTGACCGGATCCGACAGTCGGTCGTCGATCAGGCGCTTGCGGCAGGCGATGCTGGCCCACAGGCCGGGCCCGGACCGCTCCGAAGCCGCTACGACGGCGTTGCGCACCGCGGCCAGCCGGGTGGCCGCGACGAACGTCCGCAGGTAGGTCGGCAGGAAGGTCGCCGCCAGGTCGTCGTCCACCAGACGACGTTCGGGTGGCTCATTGTGCTCGATCGCAGCCAGCACCATCGGCCCGAAGGCGCTCAGTGCGGTGCGGTTTCGGGACATCAGCGCTTGTTGGTGTATCCCGCGTCGACCGGCAACGTCACACCGGTGACATAGCGACCCGCGTCGGACACCAGGTAGAACACCGCGTTGGCGATGTCCTCCGGTTCCAGCGTCTGCACTGGCAACGCGTTGCCCATGTCTGGGCCGCGCTGGGTTTCCTGCGCCAGACCCTCCAACCAGGACCGAGTGAAGTCGTTGTCGATCATCGGAGTGTTCACACCCGCGGGATGTATCGAGTTGACCCGGATGTTGTACTGCGCCAAGAGATTCGCGTACACCCGCATGAGTCCGACGATGCCGTGTTTGGCCGCGGCATAGCCGATCGAACCGGCCATGGGTGACGCCACACCCACCAGGCCCATGACCGAGCTGGTGAGCACGATCGCCCCGCCGTTGCCGAACTTGATCATCGGCCGCATCGCGACGTCGACCGTGTGATAGGCCCCGGTCAGGTTGACGTCGAGGACGTCCTGCCAGGCGTGCTCCCCGGCCATCGGGGCGATACCGGCGTTGGCGATCACGATGTCCAGCCGGTCACCGAGGGTCTCGGTGCCGGCGCGCAACGCGGCCTTCAGTGAGTCACGGTCGCGGACGTCGGCTTCGGTCGCGAAGATGCGTGCACCTGTCTCCTCGACGAGCTTGACCGTGGCCGCCATGTCGTCGGGGGTGGCCATCGGGTAGGGCACCGACTCGATCTGGTCGCACACGTCGACTGCGATGATGTCGGCGCCCTCCGACGCCAACTTGATCGCGTGGGCACGGCCCTGACCACGGGCCGCACCCGTAATGAACGCGACTTTGCCGTCCAGCGCTCCCATCAGGCGCGCAACTGACCCTTGGTTGGATCGCCCGCGACGACCGGCGCCAGCATCTTGATGTCGGGGGAGCCGTCGAGGTGCTCACCGACCGAGCCGAAGAGCTTCGCGACCGCGGGTGCAGTGCTGTGGGTCTTCAGTGCCTCTTCGTCGGCCCACTGCTCCACGAACACGAATGTGCCGTTCGCCTCGTGCAACGCATAGAGTTCGCAGCCCGGTTCACCATGCACCTCTTCGATCGCCGCGGTGCACGCGGCGCGCACCGTGTCGACGGACTCGGGCTTGGCGGTCATGGTGGCGACGACGACTACTGGCATGCGCGATTACTCCTTGGTGGAATCTGTTTGTGACGGCACTCACCCTAGTTGGCGACGATGCACGCGCGGTGCGGTGACCCGGGATCGGGCGCAGGATGGTGGCCGTGGCCGGGGGCGAATCGAGCGAAGACGCGGTAGACAAGACCAAGCTCTACATGACGGTCCTGATGACGCCGGACATGGCCAACTTCTCCGGCAACGTGCACGGCGGGGCGCTGCTCAAAATGCTCGACCGGGTGGCCTACGCGTGCGCTGTCCGCTACGCGGGAACCTACGTCGTCACGTCGTCGGTGGACCGGGTGTGTTCCGTGACGCCATCCATGTCGGTGACCTCGTGTCGTTCTCGGCGCGCGTCAACTACACCGGCCACACCTCGATGGAGGTCGGGATCCGGGTCGACACCGAGTACATTCGCAGCGGCACGCGAAGGCATACCAACAGCTCCTACTTCACGATGGTCGCCGTCGACGAGGACGGCAGACCCGTCGCCGTGCCTCCCCTGACCCCCACCACGGAGACGGGCCGGCGGCGCCACGAAGAGGCCCAGGCCCGGCGCGCGGCGTTGCGCTCCGCGTTCGCCAAGTAACAATTCGGCCACAGACGCGAGCATATGCCCAGGTGGGGCTGGTGTGGCGGATGGTGCAGATGGGGTGAATGCGATTAGGCTTGCCCCCATGCCGAGTAAGACCGCCGCGCGCTCCGGCGCCAAGACAAGCAGGTCAAAGGCCGGTTCCCGGCAAGCGTCGCCGACGCCGCGGAAGAAGCCGACCAGACCGGCCAAGCGGCGGAACAACCCGAGCATGGTCGCCTCCGCAGGCGCGGGGGTCGGCCGGGCGGCGCGGGCCACCTGGTTGATGGTCGCCAGGGGAGTGGGCGGTACCGCACGATCGGTCGGCCGCGCCCGAGATCTGGAGCCTGGTCACCGGCGAGACGGCATCGCGCTGGCGTTGCTGGGCGTCGCGGTCGTGATCGCAGCCAGCACGTGGTTCGGTGCCGCTGGACCCGTCGGCGCGTGGATCGACACCGTCCTTCGCACGGTCATCGGCTCGGCAGTCGTCCTGACGCCAATCCTGCTCGCGGCGATCGCCATCATCGTCATGCGCACCGAACCCCATCCCGAGGCCATGCCGCGACTCGTCCTCGGCGCCGTGATGATCGGTCTGCCCGTGCTAGGGCTCTGGCACCTGTGGTCCGGATCGCCGCTGGATCCCGTCGCCCGCCAGCACGCCGCCGGGTTCATCGGCTTCGCCATGGGCGGACCGCTTTCCGACGGCCTCACCGCTTGGATCGCCACGCCGCTTCTGATAATCGGGGTGCTGTTCGGCCTGCTACTGATGACCGGGACGACCATCCGCGAAGTCCCTGCGGCGCTGAGCACCTGGCTTGCCATCGGGCGCGGGCGCGGTCACGACGTGTCCTACGACGAGAACTACGACTACGACGAGGGCTTCACCGCCGCGGCGGAGGACTTCTCCGACGGCTACTACGACGATCCGGCCGGCTACCTCGGCGACGACGGACAGCAGTGGCCCGCCGCCAACCACCCCGGCACGCCGACCGGCACTCCCTACGACAACTACCCGCTCGACGAGGCGCCGACCGTCCCCGAGCCTGCGGTCCGGCCACGGCGCAAGAGGCCCGGCAAGAAGCAGGACGCGCTTGCGCTGGACCGCGTCGTCGATGGCGAGTACACGCTGCCGTCGATGGACCTGTTGGTTGCGGGCGACCCGCCCAAGCGGCGGAGCGCGGCCAACGATCAGATGGTCGACGTCATCACCTCGGTGCTGCAGCAGTTCAAGGTTGACGCGGCGGTGACCGGCTGCACCCGCGGCCCGACGGTCACCCGCTACGAGGTCGAACTCGGCCCCGGCGTCAAGGTCGAGAAGATCACCGCCCTGCAGAAGAACATCGCCTACGCGGTGGCCACCGAGAGCGTCCGCATGCTGGCGCCGATCCCCGGCAAGTCCGCCGTCGGCATCGAGGTCCCCAACACCGACCGCGAGATGGTCCGGCTCGCCGACGTGCTCACGGCCCCGAAGGTCCGGGGCGACCACCATCCGCTGGTCATCGGGCTGGGCAAGGACATCGAAGGGGAGATGATCTCGGCCAACCTGGCGAAGATGCCGCACCTTCTGGTCGCAGGCTCGACGGGATCGGGCAAGTCGAGCTTCGTCAACTCGATGTTGGTGTCGCTTCTGGCGCGGGCCACCCCCGAGGAGGTCAGGATGATCCTGATCGACCCCAAGATGGTGGAACTGACGCCCTACGAAGGCATTCCGCACCTGATCACGCCGATCGTCACCCAGCCGAAGAAGGCCGCCGCGGCATTGGCCTGGTTGGTCGAGGAGATGGAACAGCGCTACCAGGACATGCAGGCTTCGCGCGTTCGTCACATCGACGACTTCAACAAGAAGGTGCGATCCGGGGAGATCACTACGCCGCTCGGCAGCGAGCGGGTGTACAAGCCGTATCCCTATATCGTCGCCATCGTCGACGAACTCGCCGACCTCATGATGACGGCGCCGCGCGACGTCGAGGACGCGATCGTGCGGATCACGCAGAAGGCACGTGCGGCAGGCATCCACCTGGTGCTGGCCACCCAGCGGCCGTCGGTCGACGTCGTCACGGGTCTGATCAAGACCAACGTGCCGTCCCGGCTGGCGTTCGCGACGTCGTCGCTCACCGACAGCCGCGTCATCCTCGATCAGCAGGGCGCCGAGAAGCTGATCGGCATGGGCGACGGGCTGTTCATCCCGATGGGCACGAACAAGCCGATCCGGCTGCAGGGCGCGTTCATCACCGACGACGAGATCCACGCGGTCGTTCAGGCGTGCAAGGACCAGGCGGAGCCGGAGTACACGGACGGCGTCACCACCGCCAAGCCGAGCGGCGAGCGCACCGACGTCGACCCCGACATCGGTGACGACATGGACGTCTTCCTGCAGGCGGTCGAGCTCGTCGTCTCGTCGCAGTTCGGGTCGACGTCGATGTTGCAGCGCAAGTTGCGCGTCGGCTTCGCCAAGGCCGGCCGGCTCATGGACCTCATGGAGACGCGGGGAATCGTCGGGCCCAGTGAGGGTTCCAAGGCGCGCGAGGTGTTGATCAAGCCCGACGAACTGGCGGGCACGCTGATGTTGATCCGCGGCGGCTCGGACGCCGACGGATCGGACGCCGAGGACTACTAACCCGCGCCGAACGTCGGGCGGATCGGACGCCGAGGAGTACTCCGCCGTGCTTGGCCGCCGCTGAGCGATCGACTAGCAATCGCCCAACCTCGCCGACTTCTGCGCCAGGGTTGTGGATTCGACCGCGGGACGACCGTGGTGCAGAAATCGCCGTGGCGTCACGTTCGGCGAAGTGCACGCCTACAGGATCAACAACATTCGCGAGTTTCCGAGGATGTTGGGCTTGACGTACGACAGGTCGAGGAACTCCGCAACGCCGATGTCATACGAGCGGCACATCTCCTCGTAGACCTCGGCGGTCACCGGGGTGCCCTCGATCTCCTCGAAACCGTGCCCGCCGAAGAAGTCGACCTCGAACGTGAGCACGAAGATCCGCTCGAGGTGAAGGTCCCTGGCGACGTCGAGCAGCCGCTCCACGACGGCGTGGCCCACGCCTTTGCCGCGCACCTTGGGATGCACCGCGACGGTGCGGACCTCGCCGAGGTCGGACCACAAGACGTGAAGTGCGCCACACCCCACGATTTCGCCATCGAGCTCGGCGACCCAGAACTCCTGGACCGCCTCGTACAGCGTCACGAGGTTCTTTTCCAGCAGGATGCGGCCTGCGTAGATGTCGATCAGCGCCTTGACGCCGGGGACGTCGGAAGTCCGCGCACGCCGGACCGTCAGCCCGTCCGGTTTGGGCGCGTTGCTCACAGCTGCGAGAGTATCGGCTCGGGCAACCGATATTCTTATGCCGTGCCGGGCCACTCTGACGTCGATCCCGTGGTTCCGCGTGTCGGGGTGGCCAACGTCGCCAACCTGCTCACGGGACTGCGGATGGCGCTGGTTCCGGTGTTCCTGTTCGCCCTCTTCGTCGGCGACGGGCATCAAACTGCTTGGCGCATAGTCGCATTTGTGATCTTTGCGGCGGCGGTGATCACCGACCACGTCGACGGTCGGATCGCCCGTAGCTACGGCATGGTCACCGAATTCGGGAAGCTCGCCGATCCGATCGCCGACAAGGCGTTGATCGGCGCGGCGTTGATCGGGCTCTCCATTCTCGGCGATCTGCCGTGGTGGGTGACCGTGCTGATCCTCGTCCGCGAGGTCGCTGTGACGGTGTTGCGCTTCGCGGTGCTGCGCCGTGGCGTCATCCCGGCCAGCCGGGGCGGCAAGCTCAAGACGCTGGTCCAGGCCGTTGCGATCGGGCTGTTCATAATGCCGCTGTCGGGCATCTGGCACACCGGTGCGTGGGTGATCATGTGCGCGGCGATCGTCTTGACCGTGGTCACGGGCGTCGACTACGTCGTGTCGGCCCTGCGTTACTCGCGTCCCAGCGCCGCTGGCCGCTGACGTCCTGAGCGTCCGGGAACCAATTCGCGCACTGCGGGCGTTCTGAAGTTAGTGGGTGCCGGAGGTGTCCATGCCGGAACTGTTGTGAGGAGAGCGCGATGACGGCATTGCTGCGCGAAGTGATCGGCGACGTGCTGCGTCGGGCGAGGATCGAGCAGAGCAGGACCCTGCGCGAGGTGTCCGACGAGGCCCGCGTGAGCCTCGGGTACCTCTCGGAGGTCGAACGGGGCCGCAAGGAGGCCTCCAGCGAGTTGCTCAGCGCCATCTGCGGGGCGCTCGACGTCCCTCTGTCGCGTGTGCTGACCGACGCCGGCGAGACGATGGGCCAACTGGAGCGTGTTCCCGCCGACGCAGCGGCCATCCGCGCGGCCAACATCGACGTCAGCACCAAGGTCGTCATTCCGCAGGTCGTGTCGATGGCGGTCGCCTAAGCCGTCGGCGCCCGCGCGAGGCGGATTCTCCTGCAGGGGTGTGGTCACTCCCGCAGAACCGATAAGTTGGCAGTAGCGGCAAGCACGGAGCCCACTCCGGGCAGACAGCACGACACGAAGGCGGAACGAACTCATGGCCAACCCGTTCGTCAAGGCGTGGAAGTACCTGATGGCGCTGTTCAGCTCCAAGGTCGACGAGTATGCCGACCCGAAGGTGCAGATCCAGCAGGCCATCGAGGACGCCCAGCGGCAGCACCAGTTGCTGACCCAGCAGGCCGCGCAGGTGATCGGCAATCAGCGCCAGCTCGAGATGCGGCTGAACCGTCAGCTGGCCGACATCGAGAAGCTTCAGGTCAACGTCCGCCAGGCGCTCACGCTTGCCGATGAGGCCACCGCCAGGGGTGACGCCGCCAAGGCCAACGAGTACAACAACGCCGCCGAGGCGTTCGCGGCCCAGCTGGTCACCGGCGAGCAGAGCGTGGAGGACCTCAAGGCGCTGCACGACCAGGCGCTGCAGGCCGCGGGCTCGGCCAAGAAGGCGGTCGAACAGAACGCCATGATGTTGCAGCAGAAGATCGCCGAGCGCAGCAAGCTGCTCAGCCAGCTCGAGCAGGCCAAGATGCAGGAGCAGGTGAGTGCCTCACTGCAGTCGATGAGCGAGATGGCCGCACCGGGCACCACCCCCAGCCTGGACGAGGTGCGCCAGAAGATCGAACGCCGATACGCCAACGCCATGGGTGCGGCGGAGCTGGCTCAGAACTCGGTGCAGGGCCGGATGATGGAAGTGCAGCAGGCCAGCGTGCAGATGGCCGGGCATTCCCGGCTCGAGCAGATCCGTGCCTCGATGCGCGGGGAAGCGCTGCCGGCCGGGGGCGCCTCCACCGCCTCGCCGGCGGTCAACCCGCCCGCCGCGACGCCGGAAAACCCGCTCCCACAGTAAGTCTCGAGGTATATGGCAGTGGACTTAAGGAGCGGACGCCGGGACGGCTTGCGTACCGTCGTGCAGCACGGGGTCGACACGGCCGCCGAGTTGGCCGACGGCCTCGCGCAGAAGCTCGGCGCGGCTGCCGATCCGCGCGCCAAGATGTTGCGCAAGCGCCGCTGGGCCCTTCGGGCGGGCTGGTTCTTCGCCTTCGCCACCGGCCTCTGGATCGCGGTGACGGCGGTTCTCGCGTCCTGGAGCACCCCGGCGTGGGTGTTGCTCATCACGGGCATCATCGCCGCGGGCGCCGCTTTCCCGGCCACCCTCGCATTCCTGCGCTACCGCTGGCTGCGGGCGATGCCGCTGCCTCCCGAGCGCGCCGTCCACCGGCTGCCGCCGTGGGGCTCGGCCGCCCGTCCGCCGATGGCCACGCTGGCATCGGCCGAGCGCGGGCTGTTCTCGCTGCTCGGCATTCTGCAGCGTGGCCAGATGCTGCCCGCCGACGAACTTCGCGAGGTGACGGTGGCGGCCAACGAGACCGCGGCCACCATGGTGGCCACCGCCAAGGAGGTGGTCTCGATGGAGCGGGCCGCCAACTCGTCCCCGCAGTCACGGGCTCACCTGACGCCCACCATTCGGGCGTTCGTCGCGCAGTTGGACCTGGGGGCCCGGCAATACGACGAAATGGTCACCGCTGCAGCCCAACTGGTGTCAGCGGCGAACTCCGGATCGATGTCCACCTCACCGATGGCCGCGCAGCGCTACCGGCACGAGCTTGCCGGTGCAACCGATCGCCTGACCGGCTGGGCGCAGGCGTTCGACGAACTCGGCCACCTGCGCCGCGCCTGACGCCCTAGAGGTCTTGGCTGCTCGGCGGGCCCGAGCGTGGTCCGTACTTCTCGATGTACGCGTCATGGATGTGCGCGTCGCGCTGACGGGCGATGTAGTCGACGAGGCCGAGGGTCCAGTCCGTGTTTCCGCAGCATGTGGCGGCGCCAGACCTTGTTCAACGCGTGCGAGAAGAACACGAACGGGATCAGAATCGGCAGTGTCGTGGACAGATGCAGGTACAACGACATGGGGAACAACCAGAACGGCGTGAGAATCAACACCGCCGGAATGGCCACCCGGATCATCATGCGCACGGTGGCGCCCCGTCCGGCCAGGTCGTCGGCCACCCACTGCTTCATCGAATCGGGGAGTCGCCGCCCGTAGCAGTACGTGACGTACTCGAACGCATTCGGTCGGCTGCGCGGGGTCGCGGTGCTCATGGCGTCGCGGGCCGCAACGTCGGAAAGACCATCCCTGCGACTCCCCTTACCCCGTTCCTCGCGAAGTCGTAGAAGTCGAAGTAGTCCCGCCACAGGGTGATTCGGCCGTCGTGGACCTCGAATACGCCACACACCCAGAACTGCAGGCGCAGCGGTCCGATGCCGATGACGTCGGTGCGTTCGTTGAGTACCGCGGCGCCTTCGGTCACGGTGCGGTGAACCTTCACCTCGAGTCTGATGCGTCGCGTCGCCTTCATCACCTTCATCGTGGCGGCGCGACCGTGACTCGCGGGCAGTCCGACGTTGACGTAGACGACGTCGTCGGCGAGCAGGGCCCCGAGCTTGTCGAAGTCCCCGGCCTGCAACGCTGCGAATGCCTGTTCGACGACGAGCGCACTGTCGGAACCCGCCGATGTCTGGTCCGTCATGGGCGTGCTCATCACATCGTCGGGCGAAGCTTCGGCACGACGACCGCCACCAGGCCGCGCACCGTTGCCTTGAACAATTCGAGGTAGTCGAAGTAGTCCCGCCACAGGGTGATTCGGCCGTCGTGGACCTCGAACACGCCGCACACCCAGAACTGCACTCGCACGGGTCCGAAGGTCATGGCGTCGGTGCGTTCGTTGAGCACCGTGGCGCCCTCGGCCACGTTGCGGTGGAACTTCACCTCGAAGCCCATCCGACCGTCCATGCCCCGCATCATCTTCATGACGCGGGCACGGCCGCGCACGACGGGAGTCCCGACGTTCTGGTAGGCGACGTCATCGGCCAGCAGATTTTCGAAGGTGTCCCAGTCGAAGTCCTGCAGCGCGTTGAGGAAGGTCTCGACCACCAGGGCGTTGTCGGTGCTCGCCACGGTCGACGTCTGCTCGGTCATGACCACCAGCCTAGTCGCGCTGTGGCAGGGTGGGCCGATGCGCGTCGCGGTGGTTGCCGGCCCCGATCCCGGGCACGCGTTTCCGGCGATCGCGCTGTGTCTGAAGTTCCAGGCGGCCGGTGACGACGCCACGCTGTTCACGGGCGTCGAATGGCTCGATACCGCCCGCGGCGTCGGCCTGGAGGCGGTCGAGCTCGCTGGGCTCGACGCCGCGGTCGGCGACGACGACGCCGATGCGGGCGCGAAGCTCCACCGGCGGGCCGCGCGGATGGCCGTACTCAATGCGCCCCGACTGGAGGCGCTGGCGCCGGACCTCGTGGTCTCCGACGTGATCACGGTGTGCGGAGGGCTGGCGGCCGAGCTGCTCGCGCTGCCGTGGATCGAACTGAGTCCGCATCCGCTGTATCTGCCGTCGAAGGGGCTGCCACCGCTGGGCAGCGGGCTGGCTGCGGGTGTCGGAGTGCGGGGTCGCCTGCGTGACTCGGTGATGCGCGCGTTGACCGCACGGTCCGTCCGCCTCGGCGACCGCCAACGCGCTACGGCCCGTGTAGAGATCGGTCTGCCTGCGGTGGATCCCGGACCACTGCGGCGACTGATCGCCACGCTGCCCGCCCTCGAGGTGCCGCGGACCGATTGGCCCGGCGAAGCGGTCGTGGTGGGGCCGCTGCACTTCGAACCGACGGCGTCGGTGCTGGAGGTACCGCCAGGAGACGGGCCGGTGGTGGTCGTCGCGCCCTCCACGGCCACGACCGGCACGCAGGGCTTGGCCGAACTCGCGCTCGAGGTGCTCAGGCCGGGTACGACGCTGCCGCCGGGCGCGCGGGTGGTGGTGTCGCGGTTGGGAGGCCCCGACGTGACGGTCCCGCCATGGGCGACGGTCGGTCTGGGCCGTCAGGACGACCTGTTGTCGCGGGCCGATCTGGCGATCTGCGGTGGCGGTCACGGCATCGTGGCCAAGGCGCTCCTGGCCGGGGTGGCGATGGTCGTGGTCCCGGGCGGCGGAGACCAGTGGGAGATCGCGAATCGTGTTGTGCGGCAGGGTAGTGCGGTACTCGTGAGGCCGTTGACTGCCGACGCGTTGGCTGCTGCGGTAGCCGAGGCGCTCTCGTCGTCGAGCTACCGCGAAGCCGCAGGGCGAGCGGGCGCCACCATCGATGCCATCGCCGATCCGGTACGGGTGTGCCATGAAGCGCTCGCGGCGTCGGCGTAGGTTGGTCGCGTGCGGCTGACGGAATTCCACGAACTCGTCGCGGGTCGATTCGGTCCGGTGCGCGGTGGCTCGATGCTCGTCGACCACGTGCTGAGCGGTCTCGGTGGGCGTACTGCCGCCCAGGCCATCGAGGACGGAGTCGATCCCCGCGACGTGTGGCGCGCGCTCTGCGCCGACTTCGACGTTCCTCGCGACCAGTGGTGAGCGGGTTCAGGACCTGGCGTCGTTGACCAGGTCGAGCGTCGTCTGCGTCGCAGCCGCCAGCGCGGCGGTCTCCGGCTCGGTCAGGGTGCCGCACAGCCAGTCCCAGTGAGCGGCGACGGTGTCGCCGGGCAGGGGAGCGGGGGCCAGCGACGTCCCGTCCTTGCGCCACGTGACACGTTCGACGCCGGGTTCACCGAGGCGCAGCACTCCGTCGGCGAACGTCAGCGGGCGCGAGAGAATCATCGCGTGGTCGTTCTCGACGGCCTCGACGGTGCCCCAGCGGATACGGCAGTCCTGCAGTACCCGCAGCGGGGTGACGGGGTCGCGGTCCAGGAAGCGCACCCACGGATACACGACGAACACGTGAAAGCTGTGGTGCGCCAACGCCTGTCCATCGGGTAGCTCGCGAAGCAGGCCCGTAACCTGACCGGTGAACGCGGCTCGCAGCCGGCCCTGCAGATTGGCCGGGTCGACCTTGTCCAGCAGCGGGCCGCCCACCCAGTAGCTACGCACCACCTCCTCGCCGAGTGGATGGTCGTCGACGGCATCGGCGATGGCGGTGAGATAGGGCCACGCCCCGTCGAAGGCCTGCGCGTGCGCCGTGTGCTCTGCGGCCTCGTGGTCGCCCAATAGCGTGCCGGTGTCGGCAGGTCCGCAATAGCCGAGTTCGTTGGGCGGGAAGGCGAACCGGGCGAACAGCGCGTAACCGGGCGCGGTCGATGTCGACACGTTCAGCAGATCCGCGGCAGCTGCTCGCCGATCGGCAGGTCGACCACCCGCGTGCCGCCCAGCGCGGTGCGCGCGACCACCATTCCCGGATGTTCGTCGACGCAACCGCCGATGACCGTGGCGCGGGCGCCCAGCGGATGTGCGCGCATCGCCGCGAGCACGGCGTCGGCATCCGACTTCGGCACGAACGCCAGCAGCTTGCCCTCGTTGGCCACGTACAGCGGGTCGAGGCCGAGCAGACCGCAGGCGTCACGAACCTCGGCCGGGATCGGGAACGCCCGCTCGTCCAACGCGATTCCGACGCGGGCCGTCTTGGCGATTTCGTTGAGCGTCGCGGCGACGCCGCCGCGGGTGGGGTCACGCAGCACGTGCACGTCGGCGCCGGTGTCGATCATGGCGGCCACCAGCCCGTGGAGCGGCGCGGTGTCGCTGGCGATCGTGGTGGCGAACTCCAGTCCCTCACGGCAACTCATCACCGCGACACCGTGCACGCCGATGTCCCCGCTGACGATGACCACATCGCCCACGGTGGCGCGCTGCGGCCGTATGTCGACGCGCTTGTCCACCAATCCAATTCCCGTGGTGTTGATGTAGACGCCGTCGCCGTGCCCGGAATCGACCACCTTGGTGTCCCCGGTGACGAGCTTCACGCCTGCCGCGAGTGCGGCCGTGCCGACGGCCTGGGCGATGCGGGCGATGTCGTCGAGCGGGGTGCCTTCCTCGAGGATGAAGGCGGTCGACAGCACCATGGGTTGGGCACCGGCCATCGCCAGGTCGTTCACCGTCCCGTTGACCGCGAGGTCGCCGATGGTGCCGCCGGGGAAGATCCGCGGTTTGACGACGAACGAGTCCGTCGAGAAAGCCAGGCGTTCCTCGCCGACACTGATGACGGCCGCGTCGCCCATGCCCGCGTCGGCGGCGGGACCGAACGAGGGGAGGAACAGATGCTCGATGAGTTCGGCGGACATCGCCCCACCACCGCCGTGGCCCATGACGATGTTCGGAGAGTCGCGCAACGGCAAGGGGCAGACCCACTGCTCCATGTCGATGGCTGGGTCAGGCATGGGTCACCTCGAGCCGGCGGTACAGGTAGTACGCCGCGCACGCCCCCTCGGACGAAACCATCGTGGCACCAAGCGGATTGCGCGGTGTGCACAATGTTCCGAACGCCTCGCACTCGTGGGGTTTGATCAGGCCCTGCAGCACCTCGCCCGACCGGCACACCGCAGACTCCTCGGTGTGAATGTCGGTGACCGAGAACCGGTGTTCGGCATCGAACTCGCGGTACTTGGGGGACAGCCGCCACCCGCTCTTCTCGATGGTGCCGATGCCGCGCCAGGCCCGGTCGGTCACCTCGAACACGTCGTTCAGCATGGCCTTGGCGGGGGCGTTGCCCTCGTCGCGAACGGCGCGCGGGTAGGCGTTCTCCAGTTCGTGACGGCCGGACTCCAGCTGAATCACCGTGCGGCGGATGCCCTCGAGGATGTCGAGCGGCTCGAATCCCGTGACGACGATGGGTATCCCGTACTTGTCGCACAGTTCGGGGTACTCCCGGGTGCCCATCACGCAGCAGACGTGCCCGGCGGCCAGGAACGCCTGCACGCGGCACGTCGGTGACTCCATGATGGCGGCGATGGCGGGCGGCACCAGCACGTGCGACACCAGCAGTGAGAAGTTCTCGACGCCAAGCCGTTTGGCCTCGAAGACGGTCATGGCGTTGGCCGGCGCGGTGGTCTCGAACCCTATGCCGAAGAACACCACCTGCCTGTCGGGGTTGTCCTTGGCGATCGTCAGTGCGTCCAGCGGCGAGTACACCACTCGGACGTCACCGCCCTGGCTCTTCACCCGGAAGAGGTCCTTGTCGCTTCCCGGCACACGCAGCATGTCTCCGAACGAGCAGAAGATCACGTCCGGTCGCGACGCGATCTCCAGTGCCTTGTCGATGATCTCCAACGGCGTCACGCACACCGGACAGCCGGGACCGTGGATCATCTCGATCTCGTCGGGCAGCAGCTGGTCGATGCCGTGGCGGATGATCGAATGCGTCTGGCCGCCACACACTTCCATGATGGCCCACCGCCTCGTGGTCACCGCCTTGATCTGGTCGACCAGTTTGCCTGCCAGTACGGGGTCGCTGAATTCGTCGAGATACTTCATGGGGTCACCTCATTGGGATTGGCCAGTCCGGCCTGTTTTGCGGCGAGCTCGAACCCGTCGCCGAATTCTTCGTTGAGCACGCCGAGGTGCTCGAACTCCGCCAGCGTCCGAAGCGCTGACTCCTCGTCGAGCCGCTGGATCGCGAAGCCGACGTGCACCACGACGTATTCGCCGACCTGGGCGTCGGGGACGTATTGCAGGCAGACGTCCTTGCGGACGCCACCGAAGTCGACTTCGGACATGAGCGTTCCGCCCCGGTCCTCGATGGTCGTGATTCTTCCTGGTACCGCCAAGCACATGTCGATCTCTCCTCTGCTCTCGTCTCGCAGCTCAGCCCGAGTTCCCGACCAACAGCTGACCCAGCGCGATGCCGCCGTCGTTCGGCGGCACGTGGCGATGGGTTAAGACTTCGAAACCCTTGGTGCGCAAGCCCTCCCCGGCCAGGTGCAGCAGCATCGCGTTCTGGAACACTCCACCCGACAACGCGACCGTCGGTGTCTCGGCGGCGGTTGCGACGTCGACGACGAGGTCGGCCACGGCGTGGTGGAACCGCGCTCCGATGACGCCGGCAGGTACCCCGTCGCGGACGTCGGTGATGACCGCCGACAAGAGTAATGCTGGGTCGAATTGCCAAGTGGGCGTGGTGATATCGACATCGAAGGTGTATCGGGTAGTACCGCTGGCTTCGTGGCGGGCAAGCCCTTCGAGTTCGATGGCGGCCTGCGCCTCGTAGGCGACCTCCTGGCGGACTCCCGCGAGGGCGGCCACCGCGTCGAACAGGCGGCCCATGCTCGACGTCGGTGCGCAGGCCAGCCCGGTTTCGAGTTGGTGGCGCAGCACGCGACGCTCGTCGGGCGGGCAGGCCCGCACCGGCGGCAGGTCGTCGTCCCATGGCAGTCCAGCGGCCCACAGGTGGGCCAGCGCCATGCGGTAGGGCCGCGTCACGCTGAGATCGCCGCCCGCGAGCGGGACGTACTTGAGCTGCGCCAGTCGTCGATAGCCCTTGTAGTCGGCGAACATCACCTCACCGCCCCAGACGGCGCCGTCGGGCCCGTACCCGGTGCCGTCGAACGCGAAGCCCAGGACCTGCTGGCTGCCGTCGAGCCCGTGCTCGGCCATCACGGCAGCCAGGTGGGCGTGATGGTGTTGGACGTATCGGACGGGCCGCCCGTCGGCATGGCGATGCGCCCACGCGGTCGAGCGGTACCGCGGATGCGCGTCGGCGACCAGAACGTGCGGGCTCACCCCGGTGAGTTCGCACAGGTGACGTTGCGCCGAGCCGAAGGCCGACAGTGTCGCGAGGTCGTCCATGTCACCGACGTGCTGGCTGAGCCACGCGTACTTCCCGTCGGCGACGGCCAGCGTGTTCTTGAGGTCGGCGCCCACGGCAAGTGTCGGCGGCACGGACACCGGAAGCGCCACCGGCAGCGGAGCGTAGCCGCGGGAGCGACGAATGGGAAGTTCGTGGTGGTCGACGATCCGTATCACGGAGTCGTCGCACGGCACCAGGATGTCGCGATCGTGCATCAGCCATCCGTCGGCGAGGCCAGCGAGCCGGTCGACCGCATCGTCGTCGGTGAAGCAGATCGGCTCACCGCCAAGGTTTCCCGACGTCATGACGAGAAACTGAGGTCCGGGGTCGTCGCCCGGCAGTCCAAAGAGCAGGACGTGCAACGGCGCGTAGGCCAGCATCACGCCGAGGTCCGGGTTGTGTGGCGCTACCGCGTCGGCGACGGCTGCGTCCGGCCTGCGTGCGAGCAGCACGATCGGGCGTTGCACGCCGGTCAAGGCGCGCGCCTCTGCGGCGTCGACGTCGGCGACGGCTCGCGCCGTGTCGAGGTCGGGCACCATCAGCGCGAACGGCTTGTCGCCGCGGCGCTTGCGACGGCGCAGCTCGGCGACGGCCGCGTCGTCGGTCGCGTCGCACGCCAGGTGATATCCGCCGATGCCCTTGAGCGCGAGTATGCCGCCGTCGCGCAACAGCTTTCGGGCGTCGCGCATCCCATCCGACCCGTGGATGAGCCGCCCGTCTTGCGACCGGTAGCGAACCGTCGGCCCGCAGTTGGGGCAGCACACCGGTTGGGCGTGGAAACGGCGGTCGGCGGGGTCGGCGTACTCGCGGGCACAATCGGGGCACATGGGGAAGCGGGCCATCGTCGTGGCGGCGCGGTCGTACGGCAGAGAGCCGATGATGGTGAACCGAGGCCCGCAGTTGGTGCAGTTGACGAACGGGTGCCGGTATCGCCGGTCGCCCGGATCGCGTAACTCGCCCGCGCAGTCCGCGCACATCGCGACGTCGGGCGAGGCGAGGGTGCGTCCTCCGTCCGAACGTGTGGTGTCGACGATGGCGAACCCGGTGCCGCCCACCAACGGAACGTCCTGTGTCGAAAGCTCTTCGATCATCGCCAACGGTGGCGGCTGGCGCTGCAACCTCGTCAGGAACGATTCGACGGCGGGTCCGTCGCCCTCGACCTCGACGATGGCGCCCGTACTGTCGTTGCGGACCGACCCCGTCAGTCCAGCCGCCGCAGCGCAGGTATAGACGAACGGCCGGAAGCCGACGCCCTGCACGACCCCTCGGACGCAGATGCGGAGCCTGCGCCTGCCGGTCATGGCGATGCGTCCCCGTAGCCGCTCCCCATGAGCCGCAGCCCGGCCATCGCCTGGTCGGCACCTGCCTTGTCGGTCTTCTCGACCACGAAACCCATGTGGATGATCACCCAGTCGCCCGCGCTGAAGGTCTCTTCGGGCAGCATGCCGACGTTCACCTTGCGATGCTGGCCCGCGACGTCGACGAGCGCCAACTGGTCGCCGTAGCCCTCGAGCATCCCGACGACCTGACCCGGTATCCCCAGACACATGGTGGTCAGCCTTTCCGCATGAGCGCTGCTGGTCGTGCGGCCAACCTCGACAGTACGTCTTCGATCGCCGCGACGGCGTCGGGCACGGACGCGGCCACCCGATCGGACAGGTCCATGCCCTCGTCGATGTCGGCCACCTCACAGCCGACGACGATGGTCTTCGGCGCCGTGCCACCCAACGCCTTCAGAGTCCCGAACACTGCCGCCGGATCGATGCTGTGCGCTTCGAGACCGGCTGTGGGCGCCAGTGTTTCGTGGTCGGCCTCGAAGACGTGCAGCGTGCCCGGCGCGCCTCGATCGGGCAGCGCGTCGACGAGCACCAGCGCGTCCCAACCCTCCAGTAGGTCGTAGGCCAGGTGCATGCCCCGAATGCCGTAGTCGGCGACCTCGACGGTCACGGCAGCGAAGTCAGCGTCATCCAGCCGGGATGTGGCACGGCGGATCACCTCGGGTCCGAAGCCGTCATCCCCGAGGAAGATGTTGCCTATTCCGGCGACCAGGATGCGGGCTGTCATCTGGTTGCGGACCGGCCCTACATGTTCCGCATCTTCATGTACCGCCGCACGTCCGGGACGGACCGGAGTCCGACCAGCACCCCCGCCACGACCACCACGGCAACGACACCGCTTGCGACCCAACCAATAACATCCATCATGAACTCCTATCTGGGCTGACAACTCTTGCCTCGAGCGGTTCGACTTCGTCCGGCGCGAAGTACAGATATCGGCCGTAGGAGTCGGGTAACTCGAAGTCTGGATCGTCCTCGACGATGACGCCGACGTACTGCTCCCCGTCGACGTCCTCGTGCACGGAAATGACGCGAGCGGTCTTGCCCGCGAAGAAGATGTCTTGAGCGTCGGCGCGGCGACTCGGCCGCAGGCGTACCCTACTGCCCGCGGACACCCGCACGCCGTTGACCAGCACGGCATCGATGTCGGGACGTACGGCATTGTCGGCCAACGGATCCCACCAATCGACGCCGTCGGGGATTTCCGGAATCAGACCCCGAGGTGATTCGCCATGCGGGTTGCGCAGGATGCCGTGCAACTGCTGCATCGCTTCGGGGGACATCGAATCACACCGGTCGATGATCTCGGCAGCCAACGGGTCGGTGGCCCGTGCTTGCGCCTTCTCCTCGTCGGTCATCGTCATCACGCGCAGCGTGAGGATCTCGTCGATCTCGGTGGAGTCGTAGAGTGCACCCCCGCTCTGCTCGGCGATCTCGGGATGGTCGTAGAGGATGATCGGCGAGATCAGGATCAGGTCACGTTCGCCGGGTCGTCCGGCCAGCACCGGGAAGCAGCGGTGCTGGACGCAGCGTGACGCCGCGTCCACGGCGGAGTCGGGCGGCTCGAGAAGTGAAACGAACTCTCCGCCAACCACTTCGCCGATGAGATGCGTTCCGATGAGTGACGTGGCGATGGCCGAGTCCTTGTCGAGTGCGGATGGACCGGTGTTGCGAATCGACACGCTGACCCGGTGGAGGCCGTCGAGGTCGAGGTCGCGTTCGACGGCGATGCTCAGATCGGCCTGGATCGCCGCCCGGGTCCGGATGAGCCTACCGCCGTCGACGAGCTCGATGTCCTTGCCTTCGGCGACGGTGACCGGCACGGTCCGCGGCGCGGCGAGGTCGGCGAGCCAGAACGGGCCGAAGGACAATTCGCACTCCACCGCCTCGTCCCAGTCGACCCACGACTGCAGTCCGCTGGTCAATTGGTCGACGGGCTCGAACCGGCCACCGCCGACGTCCCGTTGGACGTGGCGGTGCTGCAGCTGCAGGAACCGGATGACGAGGTTCAGCTCGCTGTCGCCGTCGATGAGGAACTGCGCCGCCAGCGTGTCGTCCTCGCCGATGCCCGCGGCGGACGCACCGGGCGGTCCCACTACGCCGAACTGCCAACGGGATTGGTTCTTGCTGGACGTGGCGCGGTAGGGGTACAACAAATAGCCCTCGTAGAGCACCGCGTCGGCGATGGCCCGGGCGCGGTCCCAGGTGCCTGTCACCGGACCTCCTCTGGGTAGGGGGCCGGCACGGCGTGTGTCGTTTCCTGGGTCGCTTCGCTCCTGCCCTCCGAGGCCTCCGCCAGGAGTGTGGTGACCGCATCCTCGAAGTCGAGCATCCCGCGAGCCGATTTGTAGGCGGCGAGCGCAGCGACGGTGTCGTGACCGAGCCGCACCCAGCCGGCGTTCGGAAAGTGCAGCCGGGTCAGTTGGTTCCAGACCGTCACCGGCATGTCGTAGCGGGCCTCGCATTCCCACGACACCTGATGCACGGAGAACCCGCGCTCGCCAGGTACGAAAACCGTTCCGCTGAACAGGAACAGCAGGGGGATGGCGCCGTCGCGCAGGGCGTGCAGATACTTCGACGCCGCCACTTCGAAGTCGTAGGTGCATTCCAGCGGCATCGAGATCTCGGTGGCACCAGTGAAGCCCTGCACCATCGCGGTGCTGTGCTGCCACAGGAACGTGCGCTGGGTGTTGACCCACCGGTGCCGCGGCCCGAACAGGTCGACCAGACCCTCGGCCTCGTCGTCGGAGTAGGGCCGCCGCAACGGCTCGATGCGGATCTGGCATCGCAGCGCGATGGCCTGAATCGGCACGTCGTCACCGCTCGCAATGCCGATACGCGCCGTGAGTAGGGGAGTGACCGAGTAGGGTTCCGCGATTACGTCCACGATGGTGAACGTCAGGTTGCTCACGGTGACGCCACCTTGCTCAGAGCCTTGATCCGGTCGAAGAACTCGTCGACGAACGCGCGTACCTCGTGGCCACCGTCAAAGCCCCGCCACAACATTCGCAGTCTGCCGACGAACTCGTAGCAGGCATCGATGGGCACCAGGTAGCACTCGGCCGCGGCATCGAGTTCTGGATCAGCGTGGTCGCGATCGGGTACGCGCACCAGCAGCGCCTCGACGTCGTCGGCGAGCATGCTCAGTCGGTCGTCGGCCCCGCTGATGGTGCTCCAGGCTTCGAGGTCCAACTCGGATTCGGTGGCGCCTGCGGGTCCTGGGTAGAAGGCGACGGTCTTGTCCATGTCGGAGTTGTGGAAGAAGAACGCCAGCCCGACCGGTATCTGGAGCGCCTCCCACGCGCGACGATCCAGCGTGAAGTCGGACAAGGTGAGGTAGCGATCCGGGACCGCCCGATAGCGCAGCTTCGCGTTCGGGTCAGAGAACAAGAGGTAGCAGCCGCGGCAGGTGCACATCAGCTGGCGCGCAGCGATGTTGACGACGTGCTGATGCTCGTCGGTGATCGGCTCGGCGCACATCTCGCAGCGTTCACCGGCCGGCTGGACGGGACGCTTGTTGGCCCGGATCCGGGCCAAGACGTCGTATGGCGTTCCGGAGGGCGGGAGCGGAGCGACCCGGGAATTGGTTCCGGAGGGCGGGAGCGGAGCGACCCGGGAATCAAATTCTGCCATCACATCACCCCGGTGGCCTCGGCCTGTACCGCGACCGACAGCACGCCGTCGCGACGCAGCAATGGAATCGGGTCGAGGTGGAATGCGGCCTCGGTCGAGTCGTCCAGGCCCGCACCGGCGTGGACGGCGTCGAAGTGTGTGCCGCAGCGCGGGCACCGCAGGACGGCCTGTCCGATCGGCGCGCCCATCGGGCGGTGCAACTGCGCTCCTGCCATCGAGTCGTCGCAGCGACCGCATCGATCGTGATAGGCGAACAGGTCGTCCCCGACCCGGCAGGCCAGTATCGGCACGCCCGCGACCAGGAAACCACCGACCTCACCGTTGCCGAGGTCTGCGATGTCGGGCACGGGATACCAGCCGGCGGAACCGGCGTCCTTGGCGTGGATGCGGCTCATGAGCGACTCCGCCGAGATCAGCGGCGACGACGCCGTGGCCGGATCCTGTTCTGCGGCGACGACTTCGATCGTGGTGATCTCGGGCGCGGCCGCCCGGACGGCGTCTTCGACTGCGTACTCGAGCGTGACCGCCGAGGACGGGCAGCTCTTACAGCTGCCCGCGAACTGCAGACGGACGACATCGTCTGCTACCTCCAGCAGCCTGACGTCACCGCCGTGCGAACCCAGATAGGGCCGGACGCTGTCCAGCGCGTCCTCGATCCTGCGCTCCACACCGTGAGGGTGCAGCCCGTGCACCAGCATCAGGCTGGCGACGAGTTCGTCCGCGGCGAACTGACTGACCAGTTCGGGCGCCGCCTGGGCGGCGATCGACACCATCCGTTCCAGCGCCGCCCCGTACAGATCGGTCAGCTCACTGGCGAGTTGTTCGGTGCGTTCGCGCACCACCGTGCCGCTGCCCGCGCTGGCGTCCAGCAGGAGTTGGATGCGATCACCTGCTGTACGCCATCGCGTGTCGTCTTCGTGTGCCTCCGGGCTTCCTTGTCCTGACGAGGCCATAAATCACTCCCCAGTGACGGACTGGGTCGGTGAGTGCAGTTTCTCGAGCGTCTTGCCCTCGCCGAGGTACATGTGCACCCCGCAGGGCAGGCAGGGGTCGAAGCTGCGAACAGTCCGCATGATGTCGATGCCCTTGAAGTTCTCCCGATCGTTCTCCTCGAAGATCGGTTGTCCTTGCACGGCGTCCTCGTACGGGCCGGGAGTGCCGTAACTGTCGCGCGGGTTGGCGTTCCACGGGGTGGGCGGATACGGGTGATAGTTTGCGATCTTTCCGTCCCGAATCACCATGTGGTGGCTGAGGACACCGCGTACTGCCTCGGTGAAGCCGCAACCGATGGCCTGGTCGGGCACCGTGAACTTCTCCCACGTCTTGGTGCGGCCGGCACGGATCTCGACCAGTGCTTGCTCGGCGAAGTGCAGTGCGCACGCCGCGGCATAGGCCTGGAAGTAGGTCCTGGCCCGGTTCCGCTCGATGGTGTTGCTGCCGTGCTGCGGGATCTTCCACTCGAACTCGACCGGACCCTTGAGCGCAGTCTTGGGCAGGTTGATCTGCACGCTGTGCCCGGTGGACACGACGTACCCGCCTGCGTTGACGAGGCCGGCCAGCGCCGTGCTCCACAGCCGGGCCAGGGGACCGCCGCCGGTGTCGAGAGCGAGATGGTCCGTGCCGTCGAACCAGCGCGGCGACATCACCCAGCTGTACTTGTCATCCAAGTCGCGCTTCTGCGGCTTGGGGTTGGTGTGCTGATTCCACGGGTGACGCCGGTCGATCGGGTTGCCCAGCGGATCGTTCTTGACGAACATCTCCTGGTCGGTCCAGTCGTCGTAGTAGCTGCTGCCCAACAGGATTCGGATGCCGAGGTTGATGTCGACCAGCGAGTGGGTGACCAGCTTGCCGTCGACCACGACGCCCGGGGTCACGAACATCGCGTTACCCCAGCGCTCCATGTCCTTGTAGGCGAAGTTGCATACCTCGGGATCCTGGAACGAGCCCCAGCAGCCGAGCAGGGTGCGGCGCAGGCCGACCTTCTCGTAACCAGGTAGGGCCTCGTAGAAGAAGTCGAAGAGGTCGTCGTGCATCGGGACGACCTTCTTCATGAACTCGACGTAGCGCATCAGTCGGGTGATGTAGTCGGTCATCAACTGAATGGTGGCGACGGTGCCGACGCCCCCCGGGTACAGCGTGGAGGGGTGAACGTGCCTGCCCTCCATCAGACAAAACATCTCTCGCGTCCAGCGGCTGACCACGAGTGCCTCGCGATAGAACTCGCCCGTGAACGGATTCAGGGCGCGCATGATGTCGGCGATGGTGCGGTAGCCGTGGGCAGCCGAGTGCGCGGCCAGCGTGTTCTCGGCCTTGGTCAGCACGCTCGGATTGGTCTCCGACACCATCTTCTCGCAGTAGTCGACGCCGACCAGGTTCTCCTGAAAGATGTTGTGGTCGAACATGTATTCCGCGGCTTCGCCCAGGTTGACGATCCATTCACCGAGGTTGGGCGGCTTGACGCCGTAGGCCATGTTCTGCGTGTAGCACGAGCAGGTGGCGTGGTTGTCGCCGCAGATCCCGCAAATGCGGCTCGTGATGAAGTGCGCGTCGCGGGGATCCTTGCCCTTCATGAAGATCGAGTAGCCGCGGAAGATCGACGACGTGCTGTGGCACTCCACGACTTCTCGGTTCTCGAAGTCGATCTTGGTGTAGATGCCGAGACTGCCGACGATGCGAGTGATCGGATCCCACGACATCTCGACGAGGGTGCTCGGGTCCTTCTTGGTGTGCTGGGGTCCCGGAACGGTGGTAGTCATTGAGTTCTGCCTTTCTGCACGATGTGCACCTACCAGGTGCGCTTCGCTCCGGTGGTCAGTTCGTTGCCCCGTTGACGCCACTTCGGTTCTTGGTCGACGGTGCGTCCGGTGATGTGGCGCAGATTGCGAATCACCGAGCCGTACAGGCCCGACGCGGTCGTCGAGATCTTCCCGCCGGGAGGCTCGTCCATGAAGGGCATGAACTTGTCCGGGAAGCCTGGCATCGTGCATCCGATGCAAATGCCGCCGACGTTCGGGCAGCCACCGACACCGTTGATCCAGCCTCGCTTCGGCACGTTGCACTTGACGACCGGACCCCAGCAGCCAAGCTTCACAATGCATTTCGGTGATCCGTACTCGGTCGCGAAATCGCCCTGTTCGTAGTAGCCAGCCCGGTCGCACCCCTCGTGCACGGTGTTGCCGAACAGCCATTGAGGTCGTAGCGCGTCGTCGAGCGGGATCATCGGCGCCTGACCGGTGGCCATGTACAGCAGGTACGTCAACGTCTCGGAGAGGTTGTCGCCCTGAATGGGGCAGCCGGGCACGCACACGATCGGAATGCTCGCCTTGCTCTTCCAGTCCCAGCCGAGGTAGTCCGGCACGCCCATGGCACCTGTCGGGTTGCCTGCCATCGCGTGGATGCCGCCGTACGTCGCACACGTCCCGACGGCGACGACCGCGGTGGCCTTCGGAGCGAGCCGGTCCAGCCACTCACTGGTGGTTATGGGTTGGTTGGTAGCCGGGTCGTTGCCGAATCCGCACCAGTACCCCTCCTTGTGCAGGTTCTCGTTGGGGATCGACCCCTCGACGACCAGCACGAACGGTTCCAACTCGCCGCGGTCGGCCTTGAAGAACCATTCGAGGAAGTCGTCCGCGCCGCCCGCCGGCCCGCACTCGAAGTCGATCAGCGGCCAGTGCACCGCGATTTGAGGCAAACCCGGCAGTGCTCCCAGCGCGATCTCCTCGATGCTTGGTTGAGTGGCGCCTGTCAATGCCACGGAATCGCCGTCGCAACTCAGTCCGGCGTTGATCCACAGAACGTGGATCAGGGTTTGTTCCGCTTTTTTGGCTGCTTCTGTTGGCATGCTCGCGGCTTTCCGGGACCGGGCTGGGATCCCTGCGGCGCAGGAGTCGCCCTTCGGCCCACTTGCGCGTCGCTGCTTCTCGGTCTACTCGCCGGAGATTGCCATGTCAACGGAGGAATGTGACATTCCATCATTGCGTCAGATCTTGACGGGCGCGTCAATCCACTGGTGCCAGAACTCGATGCCTTCGCCGGTGGTAGCGGACACCGGGATGACCTTCGCGTGCGGGTTGACCGACCTGGCGTTTGCGGTGCAGACGTCGAGATCGAAGTCGACGTATGGCAGCAAGTCGATCTTGTTGACGAGGACCAGCTCGGCGGCGGCGAACATGTGGGGATACTTCAGCGGCTTGTCGGCGCCTTCGGTGACGGAGATGACGACCACCATGCTGTGCTCACCGAGGTCGAAAAGCGCCGGGCAGACCAGGTTTCCAACGTTCTCGATGAACAGCAAGGTCCCAGGTTCGGGATCGAGGGCGTGGAGTGCGCGATGCACCATGTCCGCGTCGAGGTGGCATCCGGCACCAGTGTTGATCTGGATGGCGCGGCATCCGGTGGCCCGGATCCGCTCCGCGTCGAGCAGCGTCTCCTGGTCGCCCTCGATGACCGCGACGGGTCTTCGACCGTCGAGGTCGCGGATGGTGCGCTCCAGCAGTGTGGTCTTGCCGGCCCCCGGGGAGCTGGTGAGGTTGAAGGCCATGATGTCGCGTTGGGCGAGCCACTCCCGGTTCTGTTCGGCGAGCTCATCGTTCTTTGCCAGCACCCGTTGCTCGAGTGTGATGGTTTGGCGCTCGCCATCGTGGGGGTGGTGGTGATCGTGGGAGTGGTCGTGGTCGTAGTCGTGGGAGTGGTCGTGAGTGTGGGCTTCGCCCGCGAGCGTGATGGTCGCTCCGTCGTCACCGCAGCCGCATGTTGCACACATGGTCAACTCACTTCCATCGAAAGGATCTTGAGGTCCCGGCCGGCCAGCACCTCGACGTTTGCGCTGCCGCAGGGACACAAGAGAATCGGCTCGGTCAACTCGAAGTGGGCATCGCAACTGCGGCACCGGGCCGTGCCGGGGCGAACGTCGATGTCGAGGCGTGCCCCTGCCGCGATGGTGCCCTCGGTGGCGAGGTCGAAGCAGAACGTCATGGCATCGGGGACGACGGCGCACAGGGCACCGACTTCGAGTTTGACGCTCGACACGCGGCGCCCCGCGGCGTGCTCGCACACCGCTTCGACGACACTCTGCGTCAACGCCATCTCGTGCATGTCCGCCCCACTCTGGGCCCCGATGACCCCACGATAGGTCGCGTCGCGCCAGAGGGGGAGTAGTCGCGGGGAATCGTCGTGCGGTGGGAGTGCCGGGATTCCGCGTCTTCCCCGGTGCGCGGCGTGTCGACTTGAGTCGAACAGATGTTCGGCTAGTGTGGGCGATGTTCGACGCCGAAGCGCTGGTCAGGCCCACTTGTCGGTGGGAGCCCCTAGCGTCACGGCCAACTGATCGAATACCCGATCAACCGGACAGCTGGACATGACAAGAGGGATGGAGACCCACACCATGGCACAAGCCCCCGATCGCGAGAAGGCCCTCGAGCTGGCGCTCGCGCAGATCGAGAAGAGTCACGGCAAAGGCTCGGTGATGAGACTCGGCGACGAGGTGCGTCAGCCGATCTCGGTCATCCCGACCGGCTCCATCGCCCTGGACGTGGCGCTGGGCATCGGCGGGCTCCCGCGTGGCCGGGTCGTCGAGATCTACGGTCCGGAGTCCTCCGGCAAGACCACCGTCGCACTGCACGCGGTGGCCAACGCCCAGGCCGCTGGCGGCATCGCCGCGTTCATCGATGCCGAGCACGCACTGGATCCCGACTACGCCAAGAAGCTCGGCGTGGACACCGACTCACTTCTGGTCAGCCAGCCCGACACCGGTGAGCAGGCGCTGGAGATCGCCGACATGCTGATCCGCTCCGGAGCGCTCGACATCCTGGTCATCGACTCGGTGGCCGCATTGGTGCCGCGTGCCGAGATCGAGGGCGAGATGGGTGACAGTCACGTCGGCCTGCAGGCCCGGCTGATGAGCCAGGCGTTGCGGAAGATCACTGGTGCACTGAGCAATTCGGGCACCACCGCGATCTTCATCAACCAGTTGCGGGAAAAAATCGGTGTCATGTTCGGATGTGGGTCCTAAACCACCCGGGTGGAACGGCTTTGATGGTCACGCACTCGAGTAACTCGGCAAGATCGTCAGCCAGAAAATGGACGTCGAGGTGCTGTCCTACGACCCGGTACCGACGGGTCGGCCCCGCACCCGGGTCAACGGTCGTCAACAACGGTGCCTGCCGAGCGGTTCACTCGGTTCACCGATCCGGTCACCGGCGGCAACGGCACGTCTCGAGGACGTCGCCATGACGCAAGCCAACCACGTCGTGCCGCACCCCGCAGGATGGACGCTGCATGGCGGCCCGTGGCGTCCTGGTTCGATCAGGCGCATCCAAGATGTGATCGGTCGCGGATCGCCGGCTCGGCGCAACGCGTATCCAGGGCGACACCCGGGTCGCTCATGGTGCTGACAGAATACGGCTGGCGTCAGGCCGGCGCGAACTCCGCAAGGGTGCCGGACCGGGTGGCGCACCGCGGCGCTTCGACGGATTCGGTGACCTAGTGCGCCGATTTCGGCGGATCAGGCACGACTGCTCGGCTACTCTGATTCGGGAGGCTACGCGGGGCGCAAGACTCCGATCAACTTCACCAATGTTGCCAGCAGGCACTCATTGATGACGCGACGCGAATCGCTGCGACGCTCGGTTGCGCGGCCCAGTCCGCAGGGACGTATGTCTCTGGCGATCTCTCACCGACCCGGGGAGCGCAATGGTGTTTTGGTACTTTGCCGACGGGCCGGTATTCACGGCAAGCTTGCGTGGGAAAAGACGATTCCAGCCTGGTTCTTCGAGTCGATATCGCGGCCGATGTCGTCGGAAATCTACTTTTCGGTCTGCTCGAAAGCGACGGCTGGGTGAGCAGGGAACAGACCGGGGCGTCGGTCGGTTTTTCAACGACCTCTGAACAACTTGCGCACCAGATCCACGTCTGCGCTACTATTGCGATTCGGCATCGTAAGCACCGTTCGAGATGTTCGATCCAACCCAGAAGCGGCCAAGTATCATCAATGGCCGACGGGTACAGAGCAAGCGCCAAATGTTCGAGGTCGCGCGTCTCGGGCATGGAGAACGTCGCTGCATTCGCGGAAGCCGTTCCCATGTGGGGGCCGCGTGGTATCGCCCTCGTCCAGGCCATCCCAGAAGCCATGCGAGGGCGGCGGCGTCGATCGCAGGCGACGTATCTGGCTGCGGAGATGGCCGACGCCGTGCTGAATTACCTCGACCAGCGTGGCGTGACCGCGCGGGAAGCCGCAGCGAGATCGGTGCAGGCTCCGGGGATCCTCGAGGTGGATGAAGCAGGTCCTGGGCGTTAGCCGGCTTCGTCGGGACCGCGTGCAGACGCTCGCGGATACCTCGGATGACGAGTTCCTGCATGATGTGCTGGCGGAAGAACTCCGATACTCGGTGATCCGAGAAGTGTTGCAGACGCGACGGGTGCGGACGTTCGACCTCGAGGTCGAGGCAACCGCACAACCTCGTCGCGAAGGGGTCGTCGTGCACAACTGCTCGCCCCCCTTCAAACAGGCCGAGTTCGACATCCTCTACGGCAAGGGCATCTCCAAGGAGGGCTCGCTCATCGACATGGGCGTCGAGCAGGGCTTCGTCCGCAAGTCCGGCTCCTGGTTCACCTACGAGGGTGAACAGTTGGGCCAGGGCAAGGAGAACGCCCGCAACTTCCTGATCGAGAACCCCGACACGGCCGTCGAGATCGAGAAGAAGATCAAGGAGAAGCTCGGCATCGGCGCCGTGGTCACCGACGATCTGACCGATGACGTCCTGCCCGCCCCAGTCGACTTCTGAGTCGCGTGAAGAGCAGGCGCGGGCGCTGTGCCTGCGCCTGCTCACCGCGCGGGCGCGGACACGGGCCGAGCTCGCCGGGCAGCTGACCAAGCGCGGCTACCCCGACGACGTCAGTGCGCGCGTGCTCGATCGGCTTGCCGACGTTGGGCTCGTCGACGATCGCGACTTCGCCGACCAGTGGGTGCGTTCACGGCACGTCAACGCGGGAAAGGGTAAGCGTGCCTTGGTCTCCGAGTTACGCACCAGAGGTGTCGACGACGAGGTGATCACCGCCGCGCTGGCCGACGTCGACCCCAGCGCGGAACGCGTGCGGGCCGAGCAACTCGTCGCCGACAAGCTCCGGCGGGAGCGGCTCACCGACGAGGCCAAGCTGGCCCGCCGGCTCATCGCAATGCTGGCCCGCCGAGGCTATGAGCAGTCGATGGCGTTCGACGTCGTCAAGGTCGCGCTGGCCAACGAGCGGGAACGCCGCCGGGTCTAGGGATAGCCGGGGCAAGTGGGTCCGGTCGAAAGGCTGATGCCGCCGAGGCGTCGCGGCAGTGTCGTCGTGACCGCGTCGGCTCAGATCGTGCCACCGCCGCCGGCGCCGAAAGTGCCCTGCGTGACCGGTTGGATGTGCAAGGGTTCCGGCCCGCGGCGTGACCGTCGCATCCGACCCTCGAGCCACGTCGCGAAGGCGCCGAGAGCGAAGTTCACGGTGATCATCAGCAGCGCGATGACGATCAGGGCGGGGATGTAGTTGCCGTACGACGATCCGACCTGCGTGCCCTGCCGCACCATCTCGAGGAACGTGATCTGGTAGCCGATGGCGGTGTCCTTCAGCACCACGACCATCTGCGACACCAGCACGGGCAACATCGACGTGACGGCCTGTGGCAGCAGGATCGAACGCATGATCTGGCCCCACCGCAGACCGAGCGCCTCGGCGGCCTCGGACTGGCCGCGGGGGAGTGCGTGGACGCCTGCACGGACGATTTCCGCGATCACCGCGCCGTTGTACAGCGTCAGACCGGTGATGACACCTGCCAGTGCAAGGTGTTTCGCCGGGAAGACGTCGTAGGTCGCGTACAGGAAGTAGGCGAAGATCATCATGATCAGCACCGGAACGGCGCGGAAGAACTCGACGATGATCGAACAAAGCCACCGCACCCCGCCCTGATGGGATAGGCGGCCGACGCCTAACAGGAAGCCCAGCATCAAAGCGAGCACGATCGACACCGCCGCCGCGGTCAATGTGCCCTGCACACCGGGCAGGATGTAGGTCTTCCAGAGGTTTCCGGTGAGGAACGGTTCCCACTTGGCGGCCGTCAGCTGGCCCTTGGCGTTCAGTCGCGAGTAGACGATCCACACCACGGCCGCCACCACGACGATCGTGACCCCGGTGATCACTCGGTTGCGCACCCGCGCGCGAGGTCCCGGTGCGTCGAAGAGAACTGAGGCGCCGCTCATGACCGTCCGTTCTTCGCGCAAGCGCTCATCGGCGTGCTCTGTTCTTCGCGCAAGCGCTCATCGGCGTGCTCTGTTCTTCGCGCAAGCGCTCATCACCGGTTCACCGCGTATCGCTTGCCCAGCCACCCGAACAACAGCCCGAGCGGCAGCGTCAGGATGATGAAACCAAACGCGAAGATGGCACCGACGGTCGCGAGCATCGCGGTGTTCTCGATCATCTCCTTCATGAGCAGCGCCGCCTCGGCCACCCCGATGGCCGACGCGATAGTGGTGTTCTTGGTGAGTGCGATGAGCACCGATCCCAGCGGGATGAGTACGGCCCGAAAGGCTTGGGGCAGCAGGACGATCCGCAGGTTCTGGATGAACGTCAGCCCGAGCGAACGGGCCGCTTCGGCTTGGCCCAGTGGAACGGTGTTGACGCCCGAGCGGATCGTCTCACACACGAACGACGCGGTGTAGACCGTGAGGCCGAGCACCGCCAACCGGAAGTTGGAATCCACGATGGACGTCGTCGACTGCGAGTCGACGAGCGTGATCCCCAGCGTCTGCGCCAGGCCGAACGAGCAGAACAGGATGATGAGCGTCAGTGGTGTATTTCGCACCACGTTCACGTACGCCGTCCCTAGCCAGGTGAGCATCGGCACGGGCGACAACCGCATCGCGGCCAGGATCGTGCCGAGGACGAGTGCGCCGATCGCCGACAACACCGTCAACTGGATCGTCGTCAAGAACGCACCGAGGACGTCGTACTCTCTGCCAGCTAGCTCCAGCAACTCCGGTCCGCCCGCCTGTTCTCCGCCGCTACCGTCGGTCAGTGCTCAGCAGGCGGCAGGGGCGGGCGGCGCGGGAGCGGCCAGTCCCGCAGGGCCGAGGTTCTTGTCCCAGGCTGCCTTCCACGCACCGTCGGACTCCATCTTCTTGATGGCGTCGGTGACCTTGGTGCACAGCTCGGTGTCGCCCTTCTTGAGACCGATGCCGTAGTTCTCCGTGGAGAACGGCTGGCCGACGATCTTGAACGCGCCGGGGGTCTGGGCGGCGTACCCGGCGAGGATGACCTCGTCAGTGGTCACCGCGTCGATCGCACCGTTCTTGAGCGCCTCGACGCAGGCCGAGTAGGTGTCGTACTGCTGCAACTGGACACTCGGGAACTCGTCCTTGATCTTCTGGGCCGGAGTCGATCCGGACACCGAGCACAGCTTCTTGTTGTTGGCCAGCGATTCCTTGCCGGTGATGTCGGTGTTGTCAGCCTTCACCAGCAGGCTCTGGCCGGTCACCAGGTACGGCCCGGCAAACGAGACCTTCTCCTTGCGCGAATCCGTGATGGAGTACGTCGCGGCGATGAACTTGACCTGATCGTTCTGGATCAGCGTCTCGCGCTGCGCGGACGGTGATTCCTTCCACTCGATCTTGTCGGGCGCGAAGCCGAGTTCCTTGGCCACGTAGGTGGCGACGTCGACGTCGAAGCCGCTCATCGTCCCGTCGGGGTTCTTCAGGCCGAGACCTGGCTGGTCGAACTTGGTGCCGATGACGATCGTGCCCTCGTCGCCGATCCGCCGCCACCGCCACCGCCACCGCCGCAGGCGACGGCCGAGAACGGCAAGGCTGCGGCAAGCGCGATGGCGGCGGCCACCCGAATTCGCAAGGACGACATGTCTGTACTTCCTTTCGCCAGGGCGATTAGTGGTTGAGGATCTTGCCGAGGAAGTCCTTGGCACGGTCGGATTTCGGATTCGAGAAGAACTCTTCGGGAGCGGCGTCCTCGACGATCGCGCCGTCGGCCATGAAGATGACGCGGTGCGATGCGCGGCGGGCGAAGCCCATCTCGTGGGTCACCACCAGCATGGTCATGCCCTCATCGGCCAGCGAGGTCATGACCGCCAGAACCTCCTTGATCATCTCGGGGTCCAGCGCGCTGGTGGGCTCGTCGAACAGCATCACCTTGGGGTTCATCGCCAGCGACCTCGCGATCGCCACGCGCTGCTGCTGTCCGCCGGACAGCTGCGCGGGATACTTGTCCTTCTGGTTGGCGATGCCGACGCGCTCCAGCAGCTCCATCGCCTTTGTGTGCGCCTGTTCCTTCGACGCCTTCCGCACCTTCGTCGGGGCAAGCGTGACGTTCTGCAGAATCGTCTTGTGCGCGAACAGGTTGAACGACTGGAACACCATGCCGACGTCCGAACGCAACTGCGCGAGCTGGCGACCCTCCGCGGGTAGCACCCGACCGTCGATGGCGATGGTGCCGGAGTCGATCGGCTCGAGTCGATTGATGGTGCGGCACAGCGTCGACTTGCCCGAACCAGACGGACCGAGCACGACGACGACCTGGCCACGGTCGACGTCGAGGTTGATGTCCTTGAGCACGTGCAGGTCGCCGAAGTGCTTGTCGACGGCCTTCATTGAGATCATCGGTTGGCTGGTCGAGGCCGGTTCGCTGGGTGCGGACGCAGACTCGTCGATCGCCATGCGCTCAGACACTACCCAGGTAACGCGCAGTCCGCCGGGGTCTTCGGAATCCAGTGAATTTGGCGTGGCCCCGCCCGCCCGTACCATTGGGCCGTGACTTCGATGGTGGTTCCCGACGCTCCGGCTCCAGCCGTCGGCTCCTCGCGCGAGCGCTCGTCGGAAGCCCGTGAGCGCTCGTCGGTCCGCACCTATCAGGTCCGCACCTACGGCTGCCAGATGAACGTGCACGACTCCGAGCGCCTGGCCGGACTGCTCGAGGCCGCTGGATACCAGCGCGCCGCCGATGGTGCGGACGCCGACATCGTCGTCTTCAACACCTGCGCGGTGCGCGAGAACGCCGACAACAAGCTGTACGGCAACCTGAGTCACCTGGCGCCCCGCAAGCAGTCCGACCCGGACATGCAGATCGCCGTCGGTGGCTGCCTGGCGCAGAAGGACCGCGATGCGGTGCTGCGCAAGGCTCCGTGGGTCGACGTCGTGTTCGGCACGCACAACATCGGGTCGCTGCCAACGCTGCTGGAGCGGGCACGGCACAACAAGGTGGCGCAGGTCGAGATCGCCGAGGCGCTCCAGGAGTTTCCTTCGGCGCTGCCGGCGGCCCGTGAATCCGCCTATGCGGCTTGGGTTTCCATCTCGGTAGGCTGCAACAACACGTGCACGTTCTGCATCGTGCCCGCGCTGCGCGGCAAGGAGGTCGACCGGCGGCCCGGCGACATCCTCGCCGAGGTGCAGTCACTCGTGGAGCAGGGCGTACTCGAGGTCACGCTGCTTGGTCAGAACGTGAACGCGTATGGCGTCTCGTTCGCTGCGGACGAGCGCTTGCGCGAGAACCCGGCAGCTTGGTCGGACGTTCCCCGCGATCGCGGCGCATTCGCGGCGTTGCTGCGTGCCTGCGGACGCATCGACGGGTTGGAGCGCGTGCGGTTCACCTCACCGCATCCCGCAGAGTTCACCGATGACGTGATCGAGGCGATGGCCGCGACGCCGAACGTCTGCCCGACGCTGCACATGCCCCTGCAGTCGGGGTCGGACCGGATCCTGAAGGCGATGCGCCGGTCCTACCGCGCCGAACGCTATCTCGGCATCATCGACCGCGTGCGCGCGGCCATCCCGCACGCGGCGCTGACCACCGATCTGATCGTCGGGTTCCCCGGTGAGACCGAAGCGGACTTCCAGGCGACCCTCGACGTGGTCGAGCGGGCGCGGTTCGCCAACGCGTTCACCTTCCAATACAGCAAGCGCCCCGGCACGCCGGCCGCCGAGTTGCCCGATCAGCTACCGAAGGCCGTTGTGCAGGAACGCTATCAGCGCCTGATCGACCTACAGGAACGCATCTCGCTGGAGGAGAACGCCGCGCAGGTCGGCGCACGCGTCGAGCTCCTCGTCGCCACCGGCGAGGGCCGCAAGGACGCCAGCACCGCCCGCATGTCGGGCCGCGCCCGCGACGGTCGGCTGGTGCACTTCGCCCCCGGGATCGCAGACGTGCGGCCTGGGGACGTCGTCACCACGACGGTCACGGGCGCCGCACCGCATCACCTGATCGCCGACTCCGCCCTACTGGAACACCGCCGGACCCGCGCGGGTGATGCCCATGAGGCCGGACGCCGGGTGAAGACCGTGGGGCTGGGCATGCCCGGAATCGGTCTGACGCCCGCCGCGCCGGCGGCGAAGGGATGCTGCGGGTGACCGGTCCGGCCGGCCGGGGCGACGCCGACTTCGACGAGTTCAAGGGCGACATCGAAGCCGTCGAACGTCGCATGGCTCGCGAGATCGACCCGGGCGCAAGGGCTTTGGTGGTCGCGACCCTGGTGTTCGTGATCCTGCTGACGTTCGTCCTGCCGCATACCGGCAGCGCCAGGGGACTGGACGTCCTGATCGGCAGCGACACCGCAGTGCGAGAGGCCGTCGCCCTGCCGTCGCGGGTGTTCACCTGGCTGGTGCTGGTGTTCAGCGTCGGGTTCTCGATGCTGGCCCTGCTCACCCGGCGCTGGGGCTTGGCGTGGATCGCGTTGGCCGGCTCGGCTGTGGCGTGCCCGATCGGCATGCTGGCGGTGTGGTCGCGCCAAACCGTGGCCGAACCGCATCCCGGGCCGGGGTTCGGGCTCATCATCGCGTGGATCGCGGTGATCCTGCTGACATTCCACTGGGCGCGCGTCGTCTGGTCGCGCACCGCCGTTCAGCTGGCCGCCGAGGAGGAACGTCGCAGGGCCGTTGCCGAGAAACAGCGCAAGGGGCTGCTGGACGATCCGGGCGGCGGCGATTCCGCCGCCGACGGTTCCTAGCGCTTCTTGCCCAGCGCCTCGACGGCCGCTTCGGCCCACTCCCGCCACTGCGCGGCGCTGGCCCGAGCCTGCTCGGCATCCTTCGTCCGCCCTGCCGCTTCGGCCTTTTCCGCCTGGCGCTCGTACTGCTCGGCCCGTGCCCGGAACTGGTCGGCCCTGGCGTGGGCCTCCGGATCGGACCAGCCGCTGGACGCGGCGTCGCGCACCTTCCTCTCGACGGCCCGCATGCGTCGCTCGAACTCGGCGGTGCGCTCGCGGGGCACCTTGCCGATGGCGTCCCACTTGTCGCCGATCGCACGAAATGCAGCCCTGGCGGCCTCCACGTCGGTGACGTCGATGGCCTCCGCCTGCACGAGCAACGCCTCCTTGGCGGTGGCGTTGGCGCCGAACTCGGCCTCCCGATCGGAATTGGCGGCGTTGCGCGCCGAGAAGAACTTGTCCTGCGCCGCCTTGAAGCGTGCCCACAACGCATCGTCGAGGTCCTTCGCCGCGCGCCCCGCGGCCTTCCACTCCGTCAACAAGTCGCGGAACGCCCCCGCCGTCGGTCCCCACTCCGTGGAATCGGCGAGCGTCTCGGCTCGTTCACACAGGGCCTCCTTGGCCTGCTTGACTCCCACCCGCTCACGGTCGAGGTCGGCGAAGTGCGATCCGCGCCTCCGGTTGAACGTCTCGCGGGCCGCCGAATACCGCTTCCACAGCGCGTCGTCGGTCTTGCGGTCCAGCCCGGTTATCGTCCGCCACTCGTCGAGGATCAGGCGTAGCCGGTCGCCCGCGGCCTTCCACTGCGTCGAATTGGTGGCGATGTCCTCGGCCTCGGCGGCCAACGCCTCCTTTCGCGCAGTCTGCGTCGCCCGTTGTTCGTGTCGGCGTTCGCGGTCGGCCTGCGCGGCTGAGTCTGCGTGTTCGGCGATGGCACTCAGCCGAGCGGCCAACGCGTCCACGTCACCGAGCACCGCGGCCGTCGGCAGGCCTTCGGCAAGGGCGGCGGCAGCCGACTTGATCTTGCGGGCGTCACCGGTGCCGGAGGCGAGTCGGCCTTCCATGAGGGCGACTTCGGTGTGCAGGTCCTCGTAGCGCCGGCCGAAGTGCGCGTATGCGGCCTCGGTGTCGCCGGCCTGCCAGGATCCGATGATGCGTTCGCCTGCCGAAGTGATCAACCAGACCGTGCCGTCGGGGTCGACCCGGCCGAACCTGTGCGGGTCGGCCGGTGGTGGCAGCACCGGCGCGGACCCGCTGGGCCTGGGGACGGGGCGCGGCGGTCCGGGCCGCGGGACGGGCTTGGGGGAGCCGCCTGACTCGCTGGTGGTCATATCCGTAATCCTCGTGCCCTCCGCGCGGTGATCCGCGCTTCTGCCGCGCGACGCGGCGCCGATAGCTCTAGTTTCTCGCACGTTATTGAAACAGAGCGCTCCGCAGCGTGCCCATGCCTTCGCACGACCGGGTGCTTAGGCTTCTTTCCGAGTTTCGAGCGGGAAACGGAGGTCGGCGATGGAAAAGGCGGACATCGCCGCCCTGCTGGCGCTCGGCGCGGCGTTCTTCATCGCCATCGGTGACGTCATACATCAGCGTTCGGCGCACGACGTCACCGACGAACCCGTTGGCCATCTCGCGCTGTTCACCCGATTGCTCCGCGATCGGCAGTGGTGGCTCGGCAGCATGGTGTCCGCCGCGGGCTTCGGTCTGCAGGCCGCCGCCCTCGGGTTCGGCTCGGTGCTGCTGGTGCAGGCACTCTTGGTGACATCGCTGCTGTTCGCCTTGCCGATCAACGCCCGCATGACCCGGCGGCGGGTGTCGCGCTTCCAGTGGACGTGGGCGGCGTTACTGGCGGTGTCGGTCGTCGTCATCGTGACGGTCGGAAATCCCACCGCGGGGCATTCACGCGCGTCCTTGGGCACCTGGACACTAGTGGTCGCTGTGCTCGGACCTGCGCTGATCGCGTGCATCGTCGGCGCGCGGATCGCCTCCGGACCCATCAGGGCGGTGCTGCTCGCGGTGGTGTCGGGGGCGCTTTGGGGGCTCTTCGCGGTGCTGACCAAGGGCGTCGTGGACCGACTCGACTTCAGTGATTTGGCCGGCCTATGGACCTTGATCAAGACACCGGAGCTGTACGCGTGGGCGCTGGTGGCGGTCATGGGCACCGCATTGCAGCAGTCGTCGTTCCGCGCCGGGTCGTTGACGGCGTCGCTGCCGACTATGACGGTGACCGAGCCGGTCGTCGGCTCGGTGTTGGGTGTCGTCGTCCTCGGCGAGACGCTGCGGCCGGGCGACTCCGGGTGGGTCACGTTGATCGCTGCGTTCGTCGTGATGATCGTCGCGACCGCTGCTCTCGCGCGTAGCGAGGCGGCTGCGGTGGACGCCGACGCGCCCATGCTCGGAGACGGTGGTTAGCGTGTTGACGTGCTGAGCGCCATCGCGTTGATCCCGTCCGCGCCCGTCATGGTGACCCCCCTCGTCGCCGCGGCGGCCGCGGAATTGGCCGACTTGAACGCCGCGGTGCTCGCAGCAGCGACTGAGCTTCCCGAACGCTGGATCGCCGTCGGCGTCGGGTCGACCGACGAGGTGATCGGGTCCGATGCGGTCGGTACCTTCGGCGGCTACGGCGCCGACATCCGGGTCGGCCTCCGACCCGGCAGTGACGGTGCGCCGGCACGACTTCCGTTGTGCGCCTTGATCACCGGGTGGGTGCGCGGGCGGGCGAACCAGGCGGCGCGGGCCGAGGTGCGGGTGTACTCCGCCGAGCACGACGCGGACGCGGCGCTGGCCCGTGGCCGCACCCTGCGCGCCGAGATCGACGAGGCCGCCGACCCCATCGGCGTGTTGGTCGTCGCCGACGGCGCGAACAACCTGACTCCGCCCGCGCCCGGTGGCCACGACCCGGACTCGGTGCCCGTCCAAGAGGCGCTCGACGACGCGCTCGGCGCCGGTGACGCGGCCGCGCTGAGCGGCCTGCCGGGCGTAATCCTGGGCCGGGTGGCCTACCAGGTCCTGGCCGGGCTGGCCGAGCCTGCGCCGACTGCGGCGCGCGAACTGTACCGGGGCGCGCCGTACGGCGTGGGGTACTTCGTCGGCGTCTGGACCCCCTGATGTCGAGGCGGCCCATTGCCATCGTCGGGCCCACCGGGACCGGCAAGAGCGCCCTGGCCCTCGACGTCGCCGAAAGGGTCGGCGGCGAGATCGTGAACGCCGACGCGATGCAGCTGTACCGCGGCATGGACATCGGCACCGCCAAGCTGTCCCCGGGCGAAAGGCGCGGCATTCCGCATCACCAACTCGACGTGCTCGAGGTGACGCAGACCGCGACCGTCGGGCGGTACCAGCAGGCCGCCGCCGAGGACGTGGAGGCCATCGCCGCGCGTGGCGCGGTGCCCGTGGTGGTCGGTGGGTCGATGCTCTACCTGCAATCGCTGCTCGACGACTGGACGTTCCCGGCCACCGACCAGCAGGTGCGGGCCCGGTGGGAGAGCCGGCTCGCCGACGTCGGGGTGGCGGCCCTGCATGCCGAGCTCGCCCGCGTCGACGCCGCCGCCGCTGAATCGATCCTGCCGACCGATGGCCGTCGCATCGTGCGGGCGCTCGAAGTGGTGGAACTGACCGGTCGGCCGTTCGCGGCGAGTGCGCCCACGATCGGTGCGCCCAGGTGGGACACCGTCATCATCGGATTGGATTGGGAAACAATGCTTCTCGACGAGCGGCTGGCGCTGCGCACCGAGACGATGTTCGCCGACGGGCTGGTCGACGAAGTCGTCGCGCTGCAGGATCGCGGGCTCCGGAAGGGCGTCACCGCGTCGCGTGCACTCGGTTACGCGCAGGTGCTCGAGGCCCTCGAGGCGGGTGGTGAAAGCGTCGGGCGGGATGGTGGGAACGATCCCGCGTTGGCGCAGGCGCAGGAGCGCACCTTCCTCGGGACCAGGCGTTACGTGCGTCGGCAACGGTCGTGGTTCCGCCGCGACCACCGCATCCACTGGCTGGACGGATCGGCGCCCGGAAACGTGGACGAGGCGCTTCGTCAATGGCGACACGTATCCTGATCAGGTGATGTTCGCCAAGGGCCACGGGACGCAGAACGACTTCGTGCTGCTACCCGACCTCGACGCGATGCTGATGCTGACGCCGTCGGCGGTCGCGGCGTTGTGCGATCGGCGCCAGGGCCTGGGGGCCGACGGCGTGTTGCGGGTCACCACGGCCGGAGCAGCGCTCGATGCGGGCGTCTACCACCGCATTCCCGAGGGCCTGGTGGCCGACGACTGGTACATGGACTATCGCAACGCCGACGGCTCGATGGCCCAGATGTGCGGCAACGGGGTGCGCGTGTTCGCGCACTACCTGCGGGCCAGCGGACTCGAGCAGCGCGACGAGTTCGTCGTCGGTTCGCTCGCCGGGCCGCGTCCCGTCGTGCTGCACACAGCCGACGCGTTGTACGCGGACGTCACCGTCGAGATGGGCAAGGCCAACCTGCTGGGCACCGGTGCGGCCGTCGTGGGCGGACGCCAGTTCACCGGCCTGGCCGTCGACGTCGGGAATCCTCATCTCGCGTGTGTGGACGCGGCGCTCACCGACGACGAGCTCGCGCAGCTCGACGTCGCCACACCCGTCGAGTTCGACGCCGCGCAGTTCCCCGAGGGCGTCAACGTCGAGGTACTCACCGCTCCGACCGATGGCGTGGTGACCATGCGCGTGCATGAACGCGGTGTCGGCGAAACCCGTTCGTGCGGAACGGGAACCGTTGCAGCCGCCGTGGCCGCCCTGCAGCACCAGGGGGCGTCCACCGGTGCCTTGCGGGTGCGCATCCCCGGTGGCGAGGTGACCGTCACCGTCAACGAGGCCACCAGCTTCCTGCGCGGGCCGTCGGTTCTGGTGGCCCGCGGCGAACTGTCGGACGCCTGGTGGCGGGCGCAGTAGCGAAAATTCGAATGCACGAACACACCCCGAAGGTGCAACATCTCCAAATACATGACTGAACCCAACGTCCCAAGTACCGGCGAACTCGCCCTCGAAGACCGCGTCGCATTGCGACGCGTCGCCGGCCTCTCGACCGAACTGGCCGACGTCACGGAGGTCGAATACCGCCAGTTGCGGCTCGAACGGGTGGTGCTCGTCGGCGTGTGGACGGACGGCAGCGCCGCCGATGCCGACGCCAGCCTCGCCGAACTTGCCGCATTGGCTGAGACGGCCGGCTCCGAGGTGCTCGAAGGGCTGATCCAGCGCCGCGACAAGCCCGACCCGTCCACGTACATCGGCTCGGGCAAGGCCCAAGAGCTGCGTGAGATCGTGGTCGCCACGGGTGCGGACACCGTCATCTGCGACGGCGAGCTGAGCCCGGCCCAGCTGAACGCGTTGGAGAAGGCGGTCAAGGTCAAGGTGATCGACCGCACTGCGCTGATCCTCGACATCTTCGCCCAGCACGCCACCAGCCGGGAGGGCAAGGCCCAGGTCGCATACGCCCAGATGGAGTACATGCTGCCCAGGTTGCGTGGCTGGGGTGAATCGATGTCACGACAGGCCGGTGGCCGTGCCGGCGGCGAAGGCGGCGGCGTGGGCACCCGTGGACCCGGCGAGACCAAGATCGAGACCGACCGGCGCCGCATCCGCGAGCGCATGGCCAAGCTGCGCCGGGACATCAAGGACATGAAGAAGATCCGCGACACCCAGCGCGGCGGGCGTCGGCGCAGCGAAGTGCCGTCGGTGGCGATCGTCGGCTACACGAACGCGGGCAAGTCGAGCCTGCTCAATGCACTCACCGGCGCGGGCGTGCTGGTCGAGAACGCGTTGTTCGCCACGCTCGAACCGACCACGCGCCGTGGGCAGTTCGACGATGGGCGGCCCTTCGTACTGACCGACACCGTCGGTTTCGTACGCCACCTGCCCACGCAGCTGGTCGAGGCGTTTCGCTCGACGCTGGAGGAGGTGGTCGACGCCGACCTCCTGGTTCACGTCGTCGATGGTTCCGACGTCAACCCGCTGGCTCAGATCAACGCCGTTCGCCAGGTCGTCAACGAGGTCGTCGCGGAGTACGACATCGCGCCGCCGCCGGAGTTGTTGGTGGTCAACAAGACTGACACTGCGGGCGGGCTGATGCTGGCTCAGCTGCGCCGCGCGCTACCCGATGCGGTGTTCGTCTCGGCGCGCACGGGCGACGGGCTGGACCGACTGCGCACGCGGATGGGTGAGCTCGTCGTCCCCGCCGACGTGACGGTCGACGTCACCATTCCCTACGACCGCGGCGACCTTGTAGCGCGCGTGCACGCCGACGGCCGCGTCGACGCGACGGAGCACACCGAGCAGGGCACCCGGATCAAGGCGCGGGTGCCGGTTGTATTGGCCGCCGGCCTCCGCGAGTTCGCGACGTTCTAGGCCAAGCGCCCCAGGCCGACGGCCCCACGCGTCGCTCAGGAGGCCTCGAACACCTCTTTTGCGGATGCAGCCATGACCCGTTGCGCCAGTTGGGCTTTGAGCACGTCGAGCCGGTGTTCCTGGCCGTCGGTACGGTGCTCGGTGCGGGCTAGGTCGATGAACTCGTCGTCGACGAAGCCGTCGCGCAACAACAGCGTCACCGCCGCATCGCGCAGGCAGAACTCGAAGACGAAGTCCTCGAGCAGGTGGCCGCGGTCCGTGCGCAGCATCGTGCGGTCGACGGTGTAGCGGCCGTCGGTGACTGCGCGCGTCACCGCCTCGGCGGCGTCGCGGGCACCGGGGCCGCGGAATGCCGTTCGGATCGTGACGGCGCGCCGCTCGGGCGGCCCCTCGGGGGAGAGTACGGCGAATGCTCGCTGGAGCGCCTTGAATCCGATTGCGACGCCACCAGGCGAACCGGGCCCGGCATAGCGCAGCGCGTCGTCGAACGAGAACTGCAGGGTGCGGCCGAGTTCGGTCACGGCGATGGTAGGAACGCCGCGTTCGGGCCCGAAATCCGCACTGGTCATGGCGCGAGGATCACCGGAGGTTGATGCGCGCGCACCGGCGGCAGTGCGCCCGTGAACTTCTCGAGTTCTACGAGCACGTGTGCACCCGTGCAGCCCTGGGCGAGCGACGACGTCCCGGTGTCGGCGGTCAGCACGTTCGGGTTGCCGTGCACGCACATCGAATCAGGATCGGAGGGATCGACCGGGGAGTACCAGGCCCCTGTCGAGAGCTGTACCACCCCACGGCGTAGCCGCTCGTCGACGACGACGCCGGCCAAACACGCACCCCGGTCGTTGAACACCCGGACCACGTCGCCACCCGTCAAGCCACGATCAGCCGCATCGCCGGGATGTAGTCGGATCGGTTCGCGCCCTTGAATTTTCGAGGCCTGACTGGTAGCACCGCCGTCGAGTTGGCTGTGGAGACGGGTGGCCGGCTGGTTCGCCAGCAGCAGGAGCGGGTACGCGGCCGCCCGGGCCCCGCCGGGCCATTCCTCGGGCTCGTACCAGGTGGGGTGCCCCGCGCAATCGGCGTACCCGAAGCCGTCGATGTCGGCCGAGAACAGCTCGATGCGCCCGCTCGGCGTCCTGAGGGGGTGGGCCACGGGATCGTCGCGGAAGTCGGCGAGCAACGTCAACCCGTCCTCGGTCGGCAGTCGCAGCTGTCCGGTACTCCAGAACTCGTCGAACGACGGCACCGCGAAATCCAGTTCAGCGGACCATTTTTCGTACAGATGGACGAGCCACTCTCTGGCGCTGCGCCCTTCGGTGAACTGCGCTTCGAAGCCCAACCGGCTGGCCAGCGCGGCGAACGTCGTGTAGTCGTCGCGGGCCTGCTCGTAGGACTCCGCGAGCGCCGGCATGGCAATCAGCATCGGGTCGTTGCGGGATCCGGAGTAGTCGTCGCGTTCGAACGGAGTGGTGGACGGCACGACGATGTCGGCGTGTTTGGCCATGGCCGTCCAGTACGGGTCGTGGACGACGATCGTGTCGGGTCGCGCCAGCGCACGCCGCAGCCGGGGAATGTTCTGGTGGTGGTGGAAGGGGTTGCCGCCGGCCCAGTAGACCAGCCTGATGTCGGGGTAGGTCAGCGTGGCACCGTTGTAGTCGAACGCTTCTCCTGGATGCAACAACATGTCGCTGACGGCGGCTACCGGGATGAACGTCCGCACCGGGTTGGGGCCCTGCGGAAGCGACGGCAGCCGGCAGCGCAGCGGCGGCAACCCCGGCTCGTTCATCGAGCCATAGCCGTGCCCGAAACCGCCTCCGGGAAGCCCGATCTGACCGAGCATGGCGGCCAGCGTCAGACCCATCCACGGAGCCTGCTCGCCGTGGCGTATCCGCTGCAGCGACCAACTGACGGTGACGAGTGTGCGCCGCGCGGCCATCCTGCGTGCGAGTGAGGTGAGCTCGTCTGCGGCTAGCCCGGAGATCGCCGATGCCCATTGAGGCGACTTGGGCACGCCGTCGTCGTTGCCGAGCAGGTAGCGCTCGAATCGGCTGTACCCGGTGCAGTAGGTGTCGAGGAATGCGCGGTCGGCCAGACCTTCGGTGGCCAGCACGTGCGCGAGTGCCAGCATGATCGCGACGTCCGTGCCGGGCACCGGTGCCAGCCACGTGCAGTCGCCGTCGACGTCGTCGCGCAGCGGGGAGAAGGACACGATCTGCCCACCGCGGCCTCGGAAGCGGCGCAATGCGTCGCGGGCGGGATGTGCGGTGGTGCCACCGTGGTTGATGCCGGTGTTCTTCAAGCCGACGCCACCGAAGCACACCAACAGGTCGGTGCGCTCGGCGATGACGTTCCACGCCGTGGATCGCTTGAAAAGGTCGTCGTGTGTGCCGAGTACCCGCGGCATGATGACGCCCGTTGCGCCGAGGCTGTAGGAGTTCTTGGAAAAGGTATAGCCGCCAAGCATTTTCAAGAAGCGATGCACTTGACTCTGGGCGTGATGGAACCGCCCTGCGCTGGCCCAGCCGTAGGAGCCGCCGTAGATCGCCTCGTTGCCGTGGGTGTCGACGACGCGGCGAAGCTCTCCTGCGAGTAGATCCGCCAGTTCGTCCCAGGACACCGCGACGAAGTGCTCGGCTCCGCGTTGCGAGCTCGGGCCGGGACCGTCGCGCAGCCAGCCGCGCCGAATCGCGGGGGTGGCGACGCGCGACCGATGCCGGACTGATCCAGGCAGGTTGCCGAGCAGTGGGGACGGATCGAGGTCTGTCGCGAACGGTGTCACCGCCGCGATGTCGCCGGCCCGCATGTCGGCGGTGAACGCGCCCCAGTGCGTGAGGCTGGTCGGAGCCTGCGCCATGGTGGCAAGCCTAGGTGGTTGGGCACCGCGGGGGAGCCGAGCTCCCCACCGACGCAACCAAAGGTGCGAATGCCGGTCGACGGGTCCATCAAGCCGCACCTGGAGGACGAGCTGACCGTTGAGCAGACCACGATGACCAACTGAAACTCCCCCGAGGCTCAGATGCGCCTGGCATGCGGGAGTACCCCCGTCGCGCGGGCATTCCCGGACTCTCGCGTCCAGCCGATCTAGGGCGGGACGGCCGAGGTCATGCCGGAGATCATCGGCCGCAGCCTGGGCGTTTGGCATCGCGGGCGGTCGTTCGTGCGTGGGTTTCTTGGCTGCCCGCGCCTTGGCGTGGCCCCACCGCGGGGCGATCCGACCGGCCGCCGAACTTGGTGTCTTGGTGCGACACATCGCCTGTACGGGTTGGATATCCCCCAAGATGGACGTCGACTAACGCAAAGTTGACTGGCGCGGACATTGACGGGGCACCTTGCACCGTTCGCCGGGAGGACTGATGACTGGGCTTCGAACTCTGGTGGGCACGACGATGGCGCGCTTGACGGCGGGCCTCGTGACGGGGGTCGCCGTCGCGTTGCTCGTGCCGACCCTTCCCATGGCCTCGGCGGACCCGGCGAGCGACGCCGACGCCGCAATTACCCAGGCCTGGGACGCCGGAGGCGGACCGACCGGCCCGCTGGGCATGAAGGATGGCGAGGTCTACGCGGCCGGTGACGGCTTCGGCCAGAACTTCGCTGGCGGGAAGATCTTCTTCACGCCCGGCACCGGCGCGCACATCATGCAAGGCGCGATCCTCGACAAGTACATGGCGCTGGGTGGGCCCGCTGACGGCGACCTGGGCTTCCCCAACATCGACGAGGGTGCCGGCATGGCGCCCGACAGCCGCAACACTACGTTCAGCGCCGCGGACAAGCCCGTCATCTTCTGGACACCGGACACGGGTGCACACGTCGTGCGCGGTGCCCTCAACGCGGCATGGGACAAGCTCGGCGGCTCGGCAGGCGTGCTCGGGGTACCGAGCGAGGACGAGGTGTACCGCGGCGACGCGGTGAGCCAGAACTTCACCGGTGGCCAGCTGTCGTGGAACCGGAAGACCGGTGCGTTCACCTCGACCCCACCGGAGTTGGCGGATCAGCTTGCGGGGCTTGCGATTCCGGGTGACGCCACGACTGCGATCGACGCCGCGCGCCGGGCCGCCGGAGGTCCGATGGGGCCGTTGGGCGCGCAGGAGGGGGCGCAGTACAAGATCGGCTCCGACGGCGTCGGGCAGAACTTTGCGGGCGGCAAGATCTTCTACACCCCGGCCACCGGCGCCAACGTCGTCACGGGTCAGGTCCTGGCCAAGTACGAGAGCGTCGGCGGCCCAGAGGGTGACCTCGGCCTTCCCACGAGCAATGAGGGCGACGGCGGACTGGCTCCCGAAAGCAAGATAGTGACCTTTGCTGCCGCGGACCAGCCGGTCATCTTCTGGACGCCCGACTTCGGAGCCGTCATCGTGCGCGGCGCGATGAACGCCGCGTGGTCCAAGCTTGGTGGAGCCACGGGCGAACTCGGTGCGCCGACCGCCGATCAGACGGAGAATGGCGACGTCATCAGCCAGAAATTCAGCGGCGGCGCCATCTCGTGGAACAAGACGACGAACGAGTTCAGCACCGAACCCCCGAACTTGGCGTCGGAGTTGGCCGGGCTGGAGGTGCCCGCGGTCCAAGCGACACAAGCTCCGCCGCCCGCGGATGTGTCCACCGCCGAGCGCGAGCGGCACCGGTGGTGGTTGCTGGCCATCATTCCCATCGCGGTGTTGTTGGCCGCCATCGTCGTCGGCGTGCTGCTGAACCGCCGCCGTCGCGATGACCGTGCCCCGATGGACCGGTTCGACGACGACTTCGACGATGATGACGACTTCGGTGATTCCGGCTCTGCGGGCCACCCCGAACTCGACGCCGGCCCGCTGCCCGTCGGCGTTCGGGAGGATGAAGGCGGGTCTACACAGGCGAGTAGTTGGGCGATGCCGGTGGACTCTGGCGGTGGTCCGCTGGACGACCAGGATTCGATCGACACCGCACCAACGCTGATCGCATCTGAGCCCGAGGACGAGCCTGAGCCCGACGACGAGGACGAGCTTGAGGACCAATACGAGCCTCAGGTTGAGGACCAGGACGAGTTTGAGGTTGAGGACCAGGACGAGTTTGAGGTTGAGGACGAGCCTGAGGCCGAGGCTGAGGACGAGCCTGAGGCCGAGGCCCAGGACGAACCTGAGTACGAGGACGAGACCGAACCTGAGTACGGGGACGAGACCGACGATGAGCCAGAGTCCCCGTACGAGTCCCGTCCCGAGTACGAGTACGAGGAACCCCCCAGCGGGCGCCACGCGGCCGTTCAGATCGACGAGCCGGCGCCTGCGCAGACGTCATTCCGTCTGGCGACCGACGACTCGTTAGATGCGCCGGATGGATACCCCATCAAGGCCGACACCAAGACGGGTCTGTACTGGGCACCGGGCAGCGAGGAGTATGACCTCGCGCATGCTGAGATTTGGTTCGCCAGTGAAGAATTCGCGCTGACGAACGGCTTCGTGAAGGGCTGAGCGGCCGGCCGTCAGATCTTGCGGATGACGGTCACGACCTTGCCGAGAATGGCGGCGTCGTTACCGGGGATGGGATCGAACACCGGATTGTGTGGCATCAGCCACACCTGACCGCCGGTGCGCTTGAAGGTTTTGACGGTGGCTTCTCCGTCGATCATCGCCGCCACGATGTCGCCGTTGTCGGCGACGTTCTGCTGCCGGATGACCACCCAGTCACCGTCGCAGATGGCAGCATCGACCATCGACTCGCCGATTACCTTCAGCAGGAACAGCGATCCCTCTCCGACGAGTTCGCGGGGTAGCGGGAAGACGTCTTCGACGGCCTCCTCGGCCAGGATCGGTCCGCCCGCCGCGATGCGTCCCAGTACGGGTACGTACGTCGGCTCGGGCAGTGCGTCCGACCCGGCGACGTCGGTGGCGACGATGGGACTCGTGTGGTCGTCGGCCGCCCGCACATCGACCGCGCGCGGACGGTTCGGGTCGCGCCGGAGGTAGCCCTTGCGTTCCAACGAGCGCAACTGATGGGCGACAGACGAGGTGGACGTCAACCCGACCGCATCGCCGATCTCGCGGATGCTCGGGGGATAGCCCCTGGTGGTGACCGAGGTGCGAATGACCTCGAGGATGGTGCGCTGACGTTCGGTCAGCACGGCGTCACGCCGTGAGCCGGCGTCGTTCGCTCCGCCGGCGCCGGTGTCCTTGCTGTCGCTCATGGCGGCGAATCTAGTCGCATGTGCCCCGAGAATCAAACATGTGTTCGAGGCGTGTCGCCTGTCGGTGCCCCGGGTTACCGTTTGCAACAGTTCGATCACATGTTCTACCAATCGAACAGATGAGCGATTATCGTTTCGAACACAAGAGCGAACAGTCTCACCGAGGAAGGCAACCGAAGATGACCATCATCACCCGTGAAAACCCCACTGACCTCGTTGTCCGTCCCGTGCCGCCCCGCCGTGACGTCCTTCGTCGAACACACGCGCACCGGCCGCCCGGAGCGGCTCTTCCGTTCCGCGGTACCGGTGTGCTGATGTCGCGCGCCTCGCACCGCCGTCGGCCAATAACACCGTTGGCCACGGTCGTGCTCGCAATGATCGCCGCGGCCATCACCGTGTGGCTCGGGCTGGTGGCGCAACTCGTTGGGTCGGTCGACTCGCCGGACGCGACCACGTCGGTGCCCAGCCGGTTGGCAGTGGTTCAGGTTCAATCGGGTGAGTCGCTGCAGCAGCTCGCGCAGCGGATCGCCCCAGATGCTCCCACCGGTGCGGTCGTCGACCAGATCCGTGAGCTGAACGAGCTCGACTCGTCCGCGGTGGACGCGGGTCAGACCTTGATTGCGCCCGTCGGCTGATCCGACGACATGCTCAGTGAAACGTGGTGCCGTGCAACGGTACGCTCGTATGCGTCCCCCGTAAGCGCACGCGGCGAAGGAGCGGTGATGCACTGTCCGTTCTGCCGCAACCCAGACTCCAGGGTCGTCGACTCGCGCGAAACCGATGAGGGCCAGGCGATCCGCCGCCGCCGCTCGTGTCCGGAGTGCGGCCGTCGATTCACCACCGTGGAAACCGCCGTGCTTGCGGTCGTTAAGCGCAGCGGAGTCACCGAGCCGTTCAGTCGCGAGAAGGTCATCAAGGGCGTTCGTCGGGCGTGCCAGGGTCGCCAAGTCGATGACGATGCACTGAACCTGCTGGCTCAGCAGGTAGAGGACGCCGTCCGCGCGACCGGGTCACCCGAGGTGCCCAGCCACGAAGTCGGGCTGGCCATCCTGGGGCCGCTGCGCGACCTCGACGAAGTCGCGTATCTGCGCTTCGCGTCCGTCTACCGATCGTTCTCGTCTGCCGCCGACTTCGAACGCGAGATCGAGGCGCTGCGCGCGCACCGAGAGGTGCCCACTCAGGGCTGACGGTTGCCCCTCAGTCGAGATGGCGGATGCCGTCATCGACGACGCGTCCCGCGACCTTGACCCAGCCCTCCGGATCCCACCGGGTGCGCAGCTGCGATCCCTTGCCTTGTGTGATCTCCAGATCGCGGCTGAGGTAGTCGGTGATGCGCACCGCCGCGGCGCCGGTCGCCTCGTCCTCTGGAATGCCCAGGTGATTGGCGAACATCCGGGACCGGATGGTGCCGGCGTCGCGGTCGATCCACGCCCAGACGTAGTGCTCGACGTCGTCGCCGTAATCGTCGGGATCGGCGTTCAGCACGTCGTCGACGGAGGCCAGGTCGTAGACCGCGAAGTCAGGCGCCCACTCCGAACGCGCCCTGATCACCGCGAACTCGCCGTCGGGGCGCGTGTCGTACTCCACCTGGACGACACCGGCGGGTACCTGGAGCGTCTTGATCGGCGTGCCCCGTTCCTTGAGCCACCACGACAGCCCGACAGTGGGGCGTCCGGCGAACGGCAACTCGGTCGCCGGAGTGAAGATGTGCGCCGTCGCCGTGCTGGCACCGGGATTGGGCAGATCGACGTAAATCGTCTCGCTGTAACCCAATTCGGTGGCGATGCGTTGCCGATCGGCCGGCGCGACCGCGCGCGCGTCGACCACGCCAAGGGGATTGCCGAAGTTGCCTGCGGAGTCGGTGAAGACGCGCAGCACACTCACGTCGAAGGCCATGAGCCCGATGCTAGCGGGCGCCGAGGTCGTCCCGCCGCTGCGGTGTGTCGCCGGTCAGGTGGCGCTTCTTTCGTCGTGACCCATGGCGTCGAGCACCGCGACCCGGGTGTCGATCGAGCCGCTGAGTCCCTGTTCGCTGATGCCGGTGCGTAGCAGATTGCGCAGGAGGTCCTGGTCGTAGACCGCGGGTTCGGTGGCGTCGATGAACTTCTCCACGAGCTCGACGAAGCGGTCGGGGTCGTCGTGGAACGGGAAGTGGCCGGAGCCCTCGAAGACGTCCAGTTGCGAGCCGGGCATCGCCGCGTGTGCCATCCGGGCGTGGGCGACCGGGATGACCGAATCTCGCGAGCCCCAAATGAGTTGCACGGGTACGGATTCCGTCAAATAACATCGATCGAGCATGGTGACCACCTGACCTCGCCAGTCCACCACGGCGCGCAGGGTGCGAGCGAACGCCGAGGATGCAGTGGGCTCGGGAAGGTCCTCCAGGATCCGCAGTACGTCGGGGATGTCGCGACCGACGCCGGTGGACCCGAACAGCGCGCCGCCGATGCGTCCGATCAACTGCAACGCGGGAAGGACCAGCGGCAGCCGCAGCACCGCGAGTGCCTCACTGCCCATCGGCACGGATGCGATGCGCAGCGCGATGTTGACGTCTTTGGTCACCCCGCCCGCGCCGACGAGGATCAGTCGCTCCACCAATTGCGGGAACTGATAGGCGAATTGCATGGCAACCCCGCCACCGAGCGAGTGGCCGATCACCGTGACGCGCTCGATGTCGAGCACGCTCAGTAGATCTCGCATGCCGTTGGCGTAGGCAGCCACCGAATAGTCGGCCCGCGGCTTGTCCGACTTCCCGTGTCCCAGCAGGTCCGGAGCGATGACCGTGAACCGCTGTGCGAGCGTGGACTGCACCGTGTTCCACGTCGTCGAGTTGTCGCCGATGCCGTGGATGAGCAGGATCGCCGGACCGGATCCAGCCACCCGAAATGCGCGGCGGTAACCGTGGATGGTGCGGTACTGCAGCGTAGGCGTGAGTTCGCGTACGGTGCGCAGGTTGGGCTTTCGCTTCGTCATGCTCGCCAACTCCTCGCCAACTTCACTGTCGGGCCCGGCTAGGGCGCTGCGTTGCCGTCGTCCTCGCCGGTGGACTCGTCACCGGCCTGCTGGGCGAGGAATTGCTCGAACTGAGCGCCGAGTTCGTCCCCGCTGGGCAGGTCCTCGTCGCGCGCCAGCAAGCTCCGGTTCTCTTGAGCGGCGACGAACGCATCGTACTGGCGCTCCAGCGCCGTCACCACTTGAGCGACTTCGGCACTCGACTCCACCTGCTCGTTGATCTTGTCGTGCACCTCGGCGCCCGCCTTGGTCAACTCCGCGAGGGGGAAATCGAGCGCACCCACTCTGGCAACCTCGGAGAGCAGCGCCTCGGCGGCCGGTGGGTAAGCCGTCTGGGCCAGATAGTGCGGGACGTGCACGGTGAACCCCAGCGTGTCATGTCCGTGCTGGCCCAGCCGGTACTCCAACAGGTTCGACACGCTGGCAGGCACCTGAACCTCCCCGACCCAGGGTTGATGGTCGGCGATCAGTTCCTTGTTGTTGGAGTGCGCCGTCATGGTGATCGGGCGCGTGTGCGGGACCGCCATCGGGATGGTGCCCAGCCCGATGATCTGGCGCACTCCGAGCCGCTCGGCCAGCAATCGCACCGCCGTGATGAACCGTTCCCACCGGAGGTCGGGTTCGAGGCCCGCGAGCAGGAGGAACGGGGTGCCGACGCTGTCATGGAGGGCGTAGAGGTTGAGCTCGGGGTTTTCGTAGGCCGTGAAGTGGTCGGTCTTGAACGTCATCAGCGGCCGGCGCGAGCGGTAGTCCAGCAGTTCGTCGATGGCGAACGAGGCCACCAATTCGGTGTCGAGCGTGTTCTTGAGGTGCGTTGCCGCCAGCTTCACGGCGTGACCGGCGTCGGAGAACCCCTCCAGCGCGTGGATCATCACCGGACCGCGGCCATCCGCTGCGGACAGTTGGGGCGCAGGGAACTCGAGTTCGTACATCCCGGTCTGTTCGGGTTGGTAGTGCGGCTCTGGGCTATCCGCGTGATCAGCCATTCTGCTGCCTCCCTCGTGACGTCTAGTGTCGCGCACATCGGCGAAGTGGCGAGTAGGTACCCACACGACCGGCCGTGCGCGCCCCTTCGCCCGCCATTCCGTGGCGTTCTGCCGCGGTCGAGGCGTTGGTGCAAGATCGGAGATCATGCATCGCACGTGGATGGTCCTCGCGGCCGGACTGGTGGTGTTTGCCGCTTCCTGCTCCGAATCGGCGACCGCTCCCATCGCGTCACCGACTACGACGGCGTCGTCGGTGAGTGCCGCAGGCGCCGTCGGCCGCGACGCCAGGGTGGGCGCGGTGTTCCTCGGCGGACAGTCCCTGCACGCCTGCAGTGGTTCCGTGCTGGATTCCGCGACGGGGGATCTGATCCTCACTGCGGCGCACTGCGTGGCCGACGGCGTCGATGCGTACTTCGTCCCTGGCTTCGCCGGCGAGGCGGATCCGGCGGACTACTGGCGCGTCGATGCGGTGTACCTGGACCCGCGGTGGTTGGTTGGCCAGGATCCGTTGGCGGACTTCGCAATTGCTCGAGTGGGTCGCGAACGTGGAGGCTCGGTGGAGCAGCTCGACGGTGGGTTCGCGCTCGGTGCCGCGCCGCGGGAGGGGACCGAAGTCACGGTGACCGGCTACGCCCTCGGCGTCGGTGGCGAGCAACTCGGCTGCCGGGCCCGCACCACGATGCACCGCGGCTTCCCATCCTTGCCCTGCGCAGGCCTCCCCGATGGAACCAGTGGCTCGCCCTGGCTCGCCGACTCGGTGATCACCGGCCTCGTCGGTGGGTTGGAGGGCGGCGGATGCGACGAGGACGTGTCGTACTCGCCGCCGTTCGACGACGCGATCAAGGAATTACTGCGCCGGGCAGAGGCCGGCGGCAGCGGCGACGCAGCGCCGACGGTGTTCGACGACGACTGCTGAGCGTGTCACGACTTGAACTGGCTCAGTGCGCGCAGCTTGTTCATCACGTCGAGTGCGGCGACCTTGTACGCCTCGGAGAACGTGGGGTAGTTGAACACGGCGTCGACCAGGTATTCGACGGTTCCGCCGCAACCCATCACCGCCTGCCCGATGTGCACCATCTCGGTGGCGTTGGTGCCGAAGATGTGGACGCCTAGGAGGCGGAGGTCCTCGGTGGAGACGAGCAGCTTCAGCATGCCGTACGAGTCGCCCGCGATCTGGCCGCGGGCGAGTTCCCGGTAGCGCGACACTCCGACCTCGTACGGCACCGCGTCCTTGGTCAGATCCACCTCGGTGGCCCCGACGTAGGACACCTCGGGGATGGAGTAGATGCCGATCGGCTGTATTTCGGTCATGCCCTTACAGGGTTCGCCGAAGGCGTGATAGGCGGCCAACCTGCCTTGATCCATCGAGGTGGCGGCCAGCGCGGGGAAGCCGATGACGTCGCCGACGGCGTAGATGTGGTCGACCTTTGTCTGGTAGTTGTCGTCGACGAAGATCCGGCCGCGGTTGTCGGCCTCCAGACCGGCGTTCGGGAGGTCGAGGTGGTCGGTCTGGCCCTGGCGACCCGCCGAGTACATCACCGTCTCGGCCGGAATCTGCTTGCCGCTGGCCAGGGTCGTGACGGTGCCTGCCGCGCCGACGTCGACCGCCGTGACCTCCTCACCGAACCGGAACGTGACGGCGAGGTCACGCAGGTGGAACCGCAGCGCCTCGATGATCTCGGGGTCGCAGAACTCCAGCATGGTGTCGCGCTTCTCGACGACGGTGACCTTCGTGCCCAGCGCGGCGAACATCGACGCGTACTCGATCCCGATGACGCCTGCGCCGACCACCACCATCGACGTGGGGATGAACTTCAGGTCGAGAATGCCGTCGGAGTCCAGTACGCGATCCTCATCGAACTCCACGCCGGTCGGGCGGGCCGGCTTGGTGCCGCTGGCGATGACGAAGTAGCGGCCACTCACCGTGATGCGCTCGGCACGGTTGGGGTCGTCGACATGGACGGTGTGCTCGTCGATGAAGCGGGCGTGGCCGGTGTACAGCTCGATGCGGTTGCGCATCAACTGCGAGCGCACCACGTCGATCTCCTTGCCTATGACGTGCTGGGTGCGCGCGAGAAGGTCACCGGGCGTGATCTTCTCCTTGACGCGGTAGCTGGCGCCGTAGAGCTCCCGCTGGCTCATGCCGGTGAGGTAGACGACCGCCTCCCTCAACGTCTTCGACGGAATCGTTCCGGTGTTGACGCAGACCCCACCGAGCATGCGTCCGCGTTCGATCACCGCGACCGACTTGCCGAGCTTCGCGGCAGCGATGGCGGCCTTCTGCCCACCTGGCCCCGACCCGATGACGACGAGGTCGTACTCCTGCATCGAACCCATGGAACAAAGGTCTACGCCGGTTGGGCTGATCTCGCACGCCGACGGGGTCAATACCGCGTGAACAACGATCGCCATACACAGACGCACGTTGCTCCACACTCGCCCGAGCCGTTCGCCAGCGTCGGGCCTTCGCGTGGGGTGCCACTGGGATGTTCGGCGCATGACCACTTTCGATCCGCGCCACTTTCCCCTCGACCGGCCTGGCAAGCTCATCGCAGCGCTGCCGGCCGTGCTGGGCTTCGTGCCCGAGAAATCACTCGTCCTCGTCAGCCTGGAACGCGGCGGGCTCGGTTGCGTCATGCGCGTCGACCTTTCCGACGATGCCAGCGACGTGGTGGTCCAGATGGCCGCGGTCGCCGCTGCCAGCCGTCCCGAAAGTGCCATCGCGGTGATCGTCGACGAGGAGGGCGCGTCGTGCCGGATGTGCAGCGACGACTACCGCGAGCTGGCTGACGCGGTGGCCGACGCGCTGAAAGCGCACGGCATCGAACTGTGGGCCGCGCACGTCGTCGATCGGATCGCAGCGGGTGGACGCTGGCACTGTGCGGACGGTTGCGGCAACAGCGGGGCAGTCGACGACCCGTCGTCGTCGCCGCTAGCGGTGGCTGCGGTGCTCGACGGGCGACGGCTCTACGCGAACCGCGCCGAGCTCGTTGACGTGATCACCGTGACCGACACCGAGCGGGCCGCCGACTTGAGCGAGGTCATCGAGCGTGCGTCCCACGCGGGCGGACGCCGCCCGGACGCGGCCGCGCGCCGCGACGTCGAGCACGCGATGGCCGCAGCCGCAGACGTCGCCGATGGGCGGCTCGTCACCGACGACGACGTGGCCCGACTGGCGTGCTCACTGACCGATCCGCGCGTACGCGACACGTTGTACGCGCTCGCGGTCGGACGCGCCGGCGACCAGGTTGAGGCACTCTGGGCGCTGTTGTCGCGCGTGCTACCAGACCCATGGCGAACCGAAGCGCTTGTGCTGCTTGCGTTTTCGGCCTATGTTCGCGGTGATGGGCCGCTGGCAGGGGTGTCGCTGGAGGCCGCGCTGCGATGCAACGGGGACCACAAGATGGCACGCATGCTCGACCAGGCGTTGCAGTCAGGCATGCGCCCCGAACAGATTCGGGAACTCGCGCGGACGGGCTACCGGTTGGCCAAACGCATCGGCGTGCGGCTGCCGCCGCGGCGCAACTTCGGGCGACGAGCCGGTTAGACCTTCTCGACCCTGACCGCATGGGCCATGTGATGGGGGAGTTCGACCTGTTCGTGGCCCGGAATCACGATCATCACGCTGCCGTGTTCGCTGACCTGAACCGTGACCCGCGCATTGGGCACCACACCGGCGTCCTTGAGCCGGTAGATGAGGTCCGCGTCGCCCTGGACGTGTTCGGTCAGCTGGCGTACGCGGACGGCGATGGGAAAGCCACTGGGTAGCTCGGTCAGCCGCACCAGGGTCACGTCATCGTCACCGCGCGACTTCACTCCAAGCTCCGACAGGCCGGGTATCGGGTTGCCGAACGGTGAGGTGGTGGGATTGTCGAGAACCTGCATGAGGCGGCGTTCGACATCCTCGCTCATCACGTGCTCCCACCGACAGGCCTCGGCGTGCACTTCCTCCCAGGGCAGACCGATTACGTCTACCAGGAGGCGTTCGGCGAGCCGGTGCTTGCGCATCACCGAAACCGCAAGGGCGCGGCCCTTGTCGGTGAGTTCCAGGTGACGATCCCCAGCGACGTGCAGCAGCCCGTCACGCTCCATGCGCGACACCGTCTGGCTGACCGTAGGACCGCTCTGCTCGAGGCGTTCGGCGATGCGGGCACGCAGCGGGACGACGCCCTCTTCCTCGAGGTCATAGATCGTCCGCAGGTACATCTCGGTGGTATCGATCAGATCGTTCATGCGCCGCCCTCCGTCTCCGCCGAGTCTACCGGGGTGAGCGCCTGATCTGGTGTGCAACATGGTCCTGCGCACTGCGACCTGACGACAGTGATCCCCGCCGCAGACGGCGGGGATCACTATTCGGCGCTCGGGGTCCCGCCGCCTGCGGGGGAGAGCGAAGCGACCCGGGGATCGGTCGAGGGGCTAACTGGCGTACGAACGCAACCGCTCGGCGCGCTCACCCTGGCGCAGCTTCGACATCACCTCGCGCTCGATCTGGCGCACCCGTTCGCGAGAGAGCCCAAACAGCTTGCCGATCTGGTCGAGTGTGCGCGGCTGGCCGTCCTCGAGGCCGAACCGCAGCCGGATCACCTGCTGTTCACGTTCGTCGAGCGTGGCCAGCACGTGCCGGATGTCGGTGTGGAGCAGTTCCGAGATCACTGCGTTCTCGGCCGACATGGCCTCGGCGTCCTCGATGAAGTCCCCAAGCGGGGCTTCCTCGTCGCTGCCGACGGGCATGTCGAGGCTGACCGGATCGCGGCTGTGCTCGAGTAGGTCGTTGATCTTCTCCACTGGAATGCCGGACTCCTCGGCGAGTTCCTCGTCGGTGGCCTCACGTCCCAGGTTCTGATGCATCTCGCGCTTGATGCGCGCCAGCTTGTTGACCTGCTCCACGAGGTGGACGGGCAACCGGATCGTGCGGCTCTGATCGGCCATGCCGCGCGTGATGGCCTGGCGAATCCACCACGTCGCGTAGGTCGAGAACTTGAATCCCTTGGTGTAGTCGAACTTCTCCATCGCGCGGATCAGGCCCAGATTGCCTTCCTGGATCAGATCCAGCAGCGGCATGCCGCGGCCCGTATAGCGCTTCGCCAGCGACACGACAAGCCGCAGATTGGCCTCCAAAAGGTGGCGTCGGGCCGCTTCGCCGTCGCGTACCACGGCCGCCAGTTCGCGTTTGCGGGTGTCGCCGAGGCGCTTCTTGGTGTCGAGTACGTACTTCGCGTAAAGCCCAGCTTCGATGCGCTTGGCAAGCTCGACTTCATCGGCGGCATTGAGCAAGGCGGTTTTGCCGATGCCGTTGAGATAGACGCGCACCAAGTCGGCGGCAGGACTTTGAGCGTCCAAGTCACTGTCGATGCGGCTTGCGGTGGCATTTGCCATTACGGCCTCCTGCTCGGCTGGAACTGTCATCGGCTACAACGCCGAAGTGCACCTAAGAGTTCCCACCTGCCGCTGCTTTCACACCTTCTGACCTGCAGTTATTTGTCGACGACCTGAGATTCTCCTGAGAATGAACAAAGAAAGCCCTCATTAAGGAACGTCGTGTTGCGATTCCGTCTCTTCCGGTTGCGGTGATTGGCGGGTGCGGCTTTCCAGCGCTGGCCGTTCCGCAGTGGGAAACAGTGGGATTCGGCTTGGCGGCTTGTAGCGGCGTGGCTCCTCGGCCCTGCGCGGCGGGCGGTCGTTCGCGATCAACACGGCGATCCACGGCAGCGGAATGGATGCGATCAGGATGGCCAGGGAGACCAACCCGTTGTGCCAGACGCCGTACGCCACGGCCGCGAACACGAGCGCCGGAATGCGGAACGACATGATCGTCAGGTACTTGCGCACGCGCTCGCGGTGCTGCTCCTCGTACGGTTGCTCCGCGCGGGTGATGAGCACCGGCCGACCATCGTCGTCGAAACTCAGCTCGTGGCCGTGTTTCATTCCTCCACTGTTCCACATTCGGCGCATGCAGAACGGTCCGGTTTATAACCGATGCGCCTGCAGGCAGAATGAACGTCATGCAGACGCAGACGATCGAGCGGACCGACAGCGACGAACGCGTCGACGACGGCACCGACGACGACGCCCCCAAGGTCTTTCACTACGTCAAGAAGAACAAGATCGCCGAAAGCGCCGTCATGGGTACGCATGTCGTCGCACTGTGCGGCGAGGTCTTCCCGGTGACGAAGGCGGCCAAGCCAGGATCGCCGGTGTGCCCGGATTGCAAGCGGATCTACGAGTCGCTCAAGAAGTAGGTGACGTCGGCGGCGGTGCATCGGCCGCAGCTGACGCGGGCGGTGCGTTGGTTCCGTTGCGCGCCTCGTCGGCCTTCTCCTCGAACCACTCGCGCAGTCGTCGCGCGTGGGTGTCCGGCGCAGGCCACTCCTCCTGGATCGCCGCGTTGAGTTCCGCGCCGATCATGATCGCGAAACCGAGGAAGAACGCGTAGAGCAGGAACGCGATGGGCGTGGCGAGCGCGCCGTAGGTGTAGCCCGTCTCGGTGATCCACGTCAGATAGAAGCGCAGCCCCAGCGTGGCGGTGAGGAACACGCCCGCGGCCAGGATCGACCCGAAGATCAGGCGATGCGAGGGCAGGGGCTGGGGCAGCGACACCCGGTAGAGCACGTTGACCACGATCACCATGCCGGTCACCAGTACCGGGTAGTACCCGAAGTGCAGCGCGTAGTCCCACCTGTCCGGGAGGAATTCCGCGATCTTGATCGGTCCTAGGGCGATCAAAGGGGCAGTCGCGATGACGAACACCAGCATGATGACGTACAGGCCGAGCGCGAAGAAGCGCTGACGGACCGGATGTCGCAGCGGAGTCTGGTCGTGTGCCTCGACGACCGAATCCACGAAGGCCGACACGGCCGACGAGCCCGCCCACAGGGAGATCACGAACCCGATCGACACCACTTCGCCGCGGGCGGTCTGCACGATGTCGCGGATCGTGGGCTCGATGATCTCGTTGACGACGTTGCGCGAGAAGAAGCTGTTCGACGTGCTGATGATCCGGTCCTCGATCACCAGCAGTGTCTCGGGTCCGAACAGCGGCGCCACGTAGGCCAGCGTTCCCAGCATCCCCAGCAGGAGCGGCGGCAGTGACAGTGCACACCAGAACGCGGCCTGGGCCGACTCGGAGAAGATCGAGTCGTCCCAGCTCTTTGCCAAGGTGCGCTTCGCCACCCGCCAAATGTGGTGGCGGCTTGGCTTGACGGGTGGGGGTTGGTCTTTCATGACCAAACCAGCATCGCCGACGCGGGCCGATACGGCCCGGATTGGGCGCTCAGAACTCGAGCGCGTTGACCTCGATCACCGCGGCCAGCTCGATCAGCTTGGCCTCGTGTTCGTTGGCGTGGTGTTGGCAGAACAGCAGTTCGGCACCTGATGGGAGCTTCGCACGGACGCGTGCAGCGGCGCCGCAGCGGTCGCAGCGATCAGCCCGGGTCAGTTCGGGACTGGTCAGAGTTGCGTTCATGGCGCCTCACTCCTTTGCTAGTGCGTTTCTGCTCGTGGGTCTACTGTCTCAGACGTTTTTGCTTCCGGCCTTGTTCCCCGACCGTTCACGGGTGTGTCGTGTCTCACGGAGTCCGGAGTTGCAACGCGGGCAAACTGGACGGATGATCCGGCAGCCGCGAGAACTGCTACACCTTTGCACGACCGAGGAGTGGCGACGTGCGCAGGAAGTCGGTGAGCGGCGGCCGCCGTCGCTAGACGCGGTGGGTTTCGTTCACCTGTCAACCCCCGAACAGGTGCATTTGCCCGCCAACCGGCTCTACGGGGGCCGCGCCGACATGGTCTTGTTGCATTGCGACGTGGCATCGTTCGACGCACCCGTGCTGTGGGAGCCGGGTGTGCCGGGCGATCCGGAGGCGATGCGGTTCCCACATCTCTACGGTCCGCTGCCGGCGTCCGCTGTGACGAGTGTCACGCCGTATGTGCCGGACGCAGACGGGACGTATCCCGAGTTGCTGAAGGATCAATCCGACGGAACGTAGTCCGCGAGGTACGCGTCGACCTCGATCTCGACGAGCAGCTCGGGCGCGATGAGTGCGGACACCTCGACCATGGTGGCGACCGGACGGATGTCGCCGAAGAAGTCCGCGTGCACGGCGGCCACGACGTCCCACTGGCTGATGTCTGTGACGTACATGCGGGTGCGCACCACGTCGGTCAGCGCGGCACCCGCCTCTGCCAGCGCCGCCTCGATGCGACGGAGGATCTCGCGGGTCTGGGCGGCCGGGCCATCACCCGGCGCCGTCGTTCCCGCGACCACGACGAGCGGTCCGACGCGTACCGCCCTCGCGTAGCCCACCTGATCCTCGAACGATGAGCCCGACGAGACGTTGACGCGGCGGTGAGGCATGGGATCACATCGGAATTGCTTCGACGACGGACATGGGGCCCGCCGTTGGTACGACCCGCGTTTGTCGAAATCCCGCCTGCGCCAAGAGCTCCGCATACTCGGCCGCGGTGCGCTCGCGTCCGCCGACGGTGACCAGCATCTCGAGGTCCAGCAGCATTCCTGGATGCCACGGCGTCCCGTTGGGTAGCACCAGCTCCATCAGCAAGAGCTTCCCGTCGGGCACGATCGCTGACCGGACGTTGCGCAGGATCGTCAGAGCCTGCCCCTCTTCCCAGTCGTGGATGATCGTCTTGAGCAGGTAGGCGTCGCCGCCCTCGGGCACCGAATCGAAGAATGAGCCGCCAGTGACTGTGCACCGCGACGCCACGTTGGCCGCTTTCAGTACCGGACCGGCGTTCTCGACCACCGAAGGAAGATCGAACAGCACGCCCTTCGCTTCGGTGGCTTGCTGCAGGACCGCCGCCATGAGTGCGCCATGCCCGCCACCAACGTCGACGATGAGCTGGCGGTCACTGAAATCATAGGCGGGCATGAGTGTTTCGATCGCCATCCCCGACACGGAGGTCATCGCATCGTTGAAGGTCTTCGCCAGGTCGGGGTCGGTCTCGAGGTACTCGAACATCGGCACGCCGCGCAGCTTCTCGACGCCGGTCTTGCCCGTCTGCACCGATTGCGCCAGCTCACTCCAGTGCTCCCGGTGCTTGGGGTGGCCGATGAACTCGACCATCGCCGCGATACTGCCCGGCGCGTCGGTCCGCAGCGCCTGGCTGAGCCGGGTCAACGCGAACCGCCCATCCCGACGTTTCTTGAGAACCGAGTTACTGGCGAGCGCGCGCATCAGCCGGAACGTGGCCTGCGGGTCGGCACCGACGCGTCGTGCGATGTCCTCGGAGGAGGCCGGACCCTCGCCAAGCGCGTCGAAGATGCCCAGCGTCGATGCGGCGCTGATCGCCTGCGTCAGCCAGGCGCCCTGGGCGATCTCGAACAAGGCGACGTTGGCGGGAAGCACCGAGCGGCGCAGAAAACCCAATCCTGCACGGACGCGGCTGATGCCGTCGATCAGCCAGGGGGGCGGGGTTTTTGGACTGTCAGACACGGCGACAACCTTATCGGGGCGTACGCCGCCGACTCACGCTGAGCCACGTTCGCGCTCATGCGGGTTGCTCGGCTACCTAGACTGACCCACCGTGGCAATTCTCGCCGGCTTCGCGCCGTGGATCGTCTATTGGGTCCTCGTCGGAAACGTTCCCTTCAAAGTCGCCGTGCTGGCCGCCCTGGCGGCCGCCGTGTTGTCGTTCGTGATCGGACGCGCCAAGGGCACCCCGGGGCGCACCCTCGAACTCGGAGCGATCGGGACGTTCCTGGTGTTGACGGTGCTGACGTTCACGCTGAGCCAACAGTTCATGGAGCGGTGGGTGCAGCCGCTGAGCAGCGCAGCCATCTTCCTCGTCGCACTGATCGGCGTGCTCGTCGGCAAGCCGTTCGTCCGTGAGTTCGCCGAGGTGGATCAGGCGCCGGAGGTCGTCAAGAGCGAGTTGTTCGGCCGCATCACCACGCTGGTGACGTGGGTGTGGGTCGGTGCGTTCGCAGGGATGACGGTGTCGTCGGCGATCCCGCCGATCGTGCAGGGCGACGCCACGATTCTCGATACGCGGACGCCGTTGTCGTTCATCTGCTACTGGGTGATTCCGTTCCTGTTGTTGTTCGGCGCCGCGCTGGCGTCGCGCGTCCTGACCGACCGCATGGTCGCCGAGGTCAATGACCCGAACACGGTCAGGAAGACGACGTTCATCGCCTTCAAGGAACTCGGCATCGACGAGCTCTTCTACCTCGCCCAGGAGAAGGCCAATCGCGAAGCCGGCCCCGGCAAGCAGGCCTACGCCGTCCAGGTCGGCGGCAAGGGCACCCCGCTGACAGGTGATGAATCCCGAGAGTCATGGCCGGCGTCGTACAAGGTTCGCGAGGCCCGCTAAGCCCGCGCCTTCATTGCATCGGCGATCGATACGATGGCCGAGACTAACCGGGGGAGGTCGCCATGCCCTTTCAGATGGACGCTGGAATCGCCGCGGCCTTCACCCCCGCCGCCGGCACCAAGAGTCAGACCCCGCTGGCGCTGCCCCCACGGGGAGACGCGATCGCATTGCGGGCCCTCCTCAACATGAGGATGCGGCTCGTAGACGCAGCGGAGCCCGACTCGCCAAGCGTGCGCACCGTTGACCACGTGGTGCCGGTCGCCGACGGAGAAGTACTGGCTCGGTGGTACACGAAGAATGCCGAAGCGCCGGGTTCAGCGGTGGTCTACTTCCACGGCGGTGGAATGGTGGCCGGATCGGTCGACCTCAATGATCGTCTCGTCTCCAAATACGTTGCAGCGACGGGTGTTCCGTTTCTGTCGGTCGACTACCGGCTGGCTCCGGAGTATCCCGGCCCAGCCCCGGTGGGCGATGGATGTGCAGCGTTGGCCTGGTTGGTGGAGCGAGCCGACGAGTTCGGGGTGGACCCCAAGCGAATCGCGACTATGGGCGACAGTGCTGGCGGCGGCGTGGCCGCCGGAGTTGCCATCGCCGCGCGCGACGCGGGAATCTCACTTGCACGGCAGATTCTGATCTATCCGATGCTCGATGATCGGACCGTCGAACCTGATCCCGAGATCGTGCCGTATGCGACGGTGAGCTATGACGACAACTTCACCGGCTGGGACGCGCTGCTTGGTGCGGACCGGGGCGGCGAAAGCGTGTCTGCACTCTCGGCGCCGTCGCGGCTGCGGGAATTCGCCGGCCTCGCCCCCGCCTTCATCGACGTGGGCGAGTTGGACATCTTCCGCGACGAGAGCATTCGTCATGCACTCAATCTGCTCCGTGGCGGCGTATCGACGGAGCTGTATGTCCGCCCTGGTTGCCCGCACGGCTTCGATCGCACCAACGCAGAGGTGTCCGTGACGTCCTGGCGTGATCGATACCGAGCCATCCAGGCGCTGTGAAGCGGGTGCAACCGGTGTCGGTCGGTCGGCACCGTTGCGACGGCGACCCCACAGATTTGAGCTAGTCGGCGTCGCTAGACTCCGCGGCATGGCGCAGACTGCACAGCCCACGCGGAGCGAGATGGATCCCATCGAGTCGGTGCTTTGGTGGGTGGTCGCCGTCGTAGGCGTCGCCGGCCTGGTGTACTTCGGCGTCATGACCTATCTGGTCTCCAGCACCATGGACTGGGACTTGATGTTCGGCCACCTCGACTCGAATCCGGGCGGAACCACCTCGGCGCCGCCATCTCCGCCGCCGGCCCCCGCGCCGGAATTGCTACCGCCACCCGCAGCGCCGGCACCACCCACAGCACCGCCACCTGCAGCGCCGGCACCGGCACCGCACCCGGCACCGGCACCGCCGCCGCGCTGACCACCGGCGGCGCTACGGCCACGGTCGGCTTGGGAGGCGTGGACGACTGTGATGAGGAATGACTATGTGCGCGCCCTCAATGAGGGTCGCGGCGCCGATCCCGGCGCCGCGAACCCTTACGCGGACGGCGAGTCGCTGGCGATGGCAGCCCTCTGGAGGCGCGGCTACAACCGGATGCTCATAGAGCGGTTCTACAGTCGCCCGTCCGTGCAGCCGTACCTCGAGGCCCGCCGTGTGCGTGAGGCGCGCGGCGCAAGCGCGATGGACTCATCCGATCGAAGGCACTAGCGACGACGAGGTGCAGCGATGATGTCGGCGATGGGTGAGCCCCACCGAATCGGCAACGACGTCGCTCAGCGTCGCTACACTCCCCGCGAATGGGGAGAACTCTTGCGGCGCTGGCCGCGCTAGCGGTTCTACTGTGTGGGTGTGGCTCGCCAACACCCACCACTCAGACACAGAGCAAGACAGGCGCAGCGACATCATCGGAAGCCACGCCACGCGTTGACGTGGCAGCCGAAGCTCGGCAGTTCGTCGCCGACAAAGTTGGGGCGCCGAACGGCGACTTCAGCAACTCCGAGACTAGTTGGGCGCGGTCCATCACCGGCTTCACATTCGAGCAAGGTTTTTCGTACGGTAAGTTGCGCGTGACCATGCAAGTCGACCGCGGCTCGCCCGACGGCGTGGCTGACGGCGCCCAGGCGGCAAGGGATATCGCGCACTTCATCCGTCGGGACGGCACTCCCACGCTGAGAGCGAACATCACAGTGGTTGAGACAGTGGACGGCACGGGCACGCTAATCCTGGAGGCGGGAGTCTAGTTGGGCGTCGACGACGAGGTACGCGGCGATGATGCGGCGGCACCGGATCGCGCCCGTCCTGGCGGCCCAAACGGCGTACCGGATGACTCGACGAACCCGCCGAAGGAAACCGGTCGGTGAATGGTGAGTGATTTCGCGGCGCACAGTAGACCAGGCGCGGCGAAACCGGTACTCCTAAGACCACATTGAAACACCTAAAGGAGTTGGGGACCATGGTGATTCGGGTCGGCACGTGGAACCTGGAGAACCTATTCAAGCCACCGAATCCGTTCGCACCTAAAACGGATCAGGAGTACCAGGCCAAGCTCGACTCGCTCGCAACGGTCATAACCCGCATGGATCCCCACGTGCTGGCGGTACAGGAAGTCGGCGATCCCGTCGCCCTACAAGAGCTCGCGGGCCGGGCGGGAGGGACCTGGCACATCGAAACCGCGGCACCGGAGGCCGACACCGAGCACACCATTCGGGTCGCCGTCATGTCGCGGGTTCCACTCACTACCTTCGCCCCGGTGGGGGCGTTCCCGAACAAGCTGCGAGCGATCCAGCAAGGCGACGGTAAATCCGAAAACGTCGCTGCAATGGGTAGACCCGCGCTACACGTGCGGGTCACCGTCGAAGACTCGGTCATCGACGTCATCACCGCGCACTTCAAGTCGAAACTGCTGACCTTCCCCGACGGCCGGTTCAGCCCCAAAGACGAGGGCGAACGAGCCCGCTTCGGCGCCTATGCGCTCTACCGGCGAGCAGCCGAAGCCGCCACCGTCCGTGCCGCCGCGACCGCCCTGCTCAAAAGCCACGGCGACAAGCAGCTGATGGTGCTCGGCGACTTCAACGACGAAGTCGAAGCCGCCACCACCCAGATCCTCAACGGCCCCACCGGTTCAGAAATCGGCACCGGCGGCTTCGACCAGCCCGACAAGGGCGATCGGCAACGGCTGTGGAATCTAGCGCCACGCATCCCCGCCGAACAACGCTTCAGCCGCAAATACCGCGGACGCAAGGAACTCATCGACCACATCTTCGTCAACCACGCCCTCGTCGGAAAGGTCGCCCGAGACCACGTCATCACCGACGGGGCCGGCCCAATGCCGTCCATCGATGACGACCCCGCGCAGCGTCGCGGAGCCTCCGGATCCGATCACAGGGCCGTGCTCGCAACGATCGACGCATAACGGACCATCTCCGGTAGCGGACTGAGTGCAACTACCTGACTTCGGAGTGCCACGGGATGGTGACGATGTGCTCGTCTAGCTCATCATTCGCCCTAGCAGGTTCCCTCACGGTCGACTGTATGCCGAACAGCGTCAGCACGTCAGGTCGAGGTAGACGACCCTATTGGTCACCGTCGTGACGATGTCATCGTGGGCGCCGGGCGCGCCGGAGTCTGTGCGCAAGAACGCCGGGCCGGGCCGGACCGCGCTGACGGTGCAGCGGTCGAGCGGAGTAGTCCCGACGCGGTTCACGAGGACCTGATAGCCCTCGGACCGCAGCTGGCTGACCGTCGCATCCACAGACCCCGGGCCGGACGGAGCGGCATCGGCAGTTCCGGCCAGTCCGAGCGCAGCCAATGCCAGCACTCCGGGCGAGAGTGTGGTGAAGAAGAAGCTCTTCATTTCGTACCTTTCGAGTGTTCGGGTGAAGTTTCGACAGAAACTGATGGTCGGTGATCACCGGGCACGCAAGCTTGGAGGTTTCGTGGAGATTGGCCGGAGATTGCGGGTGGTCGACGTCAACTTTCACCGGGCCATCACGTGGCCCGTGTCAGTTCCTGCTCGGCGTCAACGGGTGCGCCCAATCACTTCGGTGTACAGCCTGGTGCGAGTGTTCGATCTCGAACAGCGCAAGCTCTCCAAGACGTGGATGGCCTACGGCGGCGTGTTTCTCGGGCTCGCCTTGAGACCAGACGCTCATCTCCGTGGCCGGTGCCGCTCGACCCGATGACTGTTGTCACGCAACGGGATCGACGAAATACCAATGTTCCGGGGTACCCCTCGCATCTCGCCAAGAGAACTCGACCTGAGACGTTTGACGTTCCGGGCAACGACTTCGACGTTTCGACGGTGCCGTCAACCGCGGCGGTGTCTAATCGGCTCGCGGCCATCGGCCGCGAGCCGATTGAAATGAGGGTGTATCACGATGGATGGCGCAGAGAATTCGAACCCGGAGACGACCGAGACGGATGAATCGGTCGATTCCACCGAAAGCCCCAAGGAAGCTTCTGACTCGGGCGTCGGCGTGATTGCCGAAGGAGCAGCCGCGACGTCCACCGGCGATGTAGCCGGGCGGCACCGGAGTGGCTTTCCTGGCCCAAGGCGCAGGTGCCGAGGGTCAGGCTTAGTCGATCCGACCGGACGATGAGCAGCGGCGCAGCGCCTTAGTCCAGGTAGTCGCGCACTACGGACGACTGAACATCGTGCTTGACCTGCGTAAATGCTGGTTGGAGCGAAGCGTCATGGGTGCCAATATCTTGGACTGACGACTTTCGGCCAATGTCCGTATGGTCGTGCCGTCGGGAATCGTTCTGAGACACAGGTTGATTCTGTCGGTCGATGGCCCCCCGGGTGCCGGAAGGCGACGAGCCTGCCCGTACGGCATTACCCGCCGCCTCCCAAGCGACGTAGAGGCTCTTGTCGTCGGTTACTTCGTGCCGTAAACCCGTTCAAACATGGCAGTGTCCCCGAGGTTCTGTTCTTTGACGATTTTGCCGTCGCGGAAGGTGGCCACATCGGCTTGGGGTGCGGATTCTCCGCCTGCGGTGACTTGGGTGAGGACGACCACGACATCGTCGTCGGCGAGGAAACGGCTGGGCGTTGTCGTAAAGGGCTGCTCGGCCACCTTCGCGAACAATTCCGTGACCTCGGCTTTGCCGCGATACGTTCCGCTGACCGTGCTGTTACCGGGCACGACCCACTCGACATCGTCGTCGTAGTAGCTCAGGACCGTTTCGACGTCGCCCGCGGCGAACGCAGCGTACCCCTTCTTGCATGTCTCGACATTCTGACTTGTAGACATGATCACTCCTTGGTGTTGGATTACTCCGCTCCGTTTTTGCGTCAGACGGGGATTGATCTTCCCTCCGCGGGGCAAATCGCGGGCCACATTGCCTCGTCGCTAACCGTAGAGTTTGCTGTGAAGGCTGTCAGTCCGGGGTGCACCCAGCGTGCGAGCACCCAAGCTGAACGTCGCCTTTAACGACCTAAGTCCCCATCCGCATGCATCAGCCGGGTGACGGCGATTGTGTGACCACCTGGACGCCGTCGCCGACATCACGGTGCTGCCGACGAAGCCGACGACGCGGGGGTTCGATCCCGACGGGGTGGACGTGAAGTGGAAGGTCAGCTAGGTCAGCGCCGGGGTGTGCGCCGCCTCTTCTGCAAGTCGTCGTAAGGCGGGAGGGTTGACGCCTTCGCCGGGGGTTCCTTCTTCTTCTCGAGCAGAGTCCGTGCCTCGGTGACCAACCGGAACGCCCTGGCGAGCTTCTCCACGCTCACCGCGTCCCGGCTGTCGGGGTGCAGGCATGACCGGATCACGGCGTAGTCGGCGCGGTCGAAGACGCCGTTGTGGGCGTCGGTGATTCGCTTGGCCTGGGCCTCGTCCTGCTGTATCCGCTTCCTCGCCGCTCCGACGCGGGCCTGCACCTCGGCTTGCACGCGCGGTTCGAATTCGGCTTCAAGCTCGCGCCGGATGGCCCGCCGCATGACGGCTTCGCGTTCCTTCACCTTGAGGCTTTGCAATTCCCAGTTGATAGCCGTGACATCCGTGGCAGGCGGCTTATCCGTGACAGGCGTGACAGGCGGCGTCGGCGCTGACGGCTGCGGCTTGGGCTTCCCTTTCGACGGTTCGGGCGGTTTCGGCAGGCCCCGTTTGACCTGAGTCCACGACGTGAAAGTGCCTATGGCCCTAGACACTTCGTCCTCAGTCGGATACCGCTCAGCGAACTGAGCGCGGAACTGAAGTTCGGCCCGACTCTTGCCGGTGGCCCCAGCCAGTTCGTCCAGCACCCCCTTGGGCAACTGCTTGCCCTTGCGCTTGGCGAGCATGAGCCTGCCGAATTCCCAGCGGTCGCGGATGCTTTCACGCAGGCTGTCGGCAGCCTGATCCTCAGCGGTGTCGATGCGCTTGTCGATCACAATGAATTCCTCCAGGTTGTCCACGGGGGGGATCATCGTGCTGCCCTCTTCCCGGCCTGGCGCTTACGCCACGCCCGCTGACGGCACGACTGGCTGCAATAGCGGGTGTCGTAGCGGGTGGGCCGGAACCATGTGTCGCAGTCCGGTTCTACGCATTGCCTCTCTCTCATAACGCAACCGTACACAAGCCGTCGCGGGTGTGTCGAGCGAAACCTGTTGTGGCACAACAGGTTGTAGGTACAGCAGCGGGATGTTTCCGCAGACCACACCCGGTGCGTTGACCGAAAACAAGCGGCTGGTACAACGAGTGATACAAAATCGGCAGACTCAGCGGGATCGGGAATTGCTGTCAGTGCCGACTGCCACCCAAGGGCGACGGGTTCCCCCGGCCGGGTGGCTTCAGACGATCCTAATCGCGCGTGGCACACCGGATGGTCGGCGCTGCGCTGCCGGTGTCTCTGCGGGGCGTTCAGCGGGTGGTGTGGTGCCCCAGCGTGCCTGCGCTGCTTGGCGTCCGGTGTGGCTGGCGTGGCAGTGGGAGCAGACGCCGCGCGCGTTGGTCAGGTCGTCGGTGCCGCCCAGGTAGACGGGCGTGATGTGATCGACCTCGGTGGACACCTGTGTGCAGCCGGGTAGTTGCAGCTTGCAGACCGGGTCGCGGCGCAGGACGACGGGCCTGATCCGTTGGTTGAACTTGCGGGTGCCGGTGCGTTTCGCTGACGCGGTGCGTTCGCGTCCACGCTCGCGCTGATGCTGGTCGCAGTACGTCGTCCCCGCCGGGACGAGTTCGCAGCACTGGTGGTGCCCACAGACTCTATTGGCTCGAGGCATTGGTGTTCTCCGTTCTGGCAGGCGTGGCCGGAAGTGCAAGGCGCGCAACCGGATCAGTGGTGAGTTATCAGTCGCTGATAAGTCGCCGGGTGCAGCCGGTGCCCCGTCACCTATCGTCACCGGGGATGAAGCGGTGACGGGCCGGGGCTGGGGCACCGGCTGCCGTTGCGGCGCAAAGGGGCGCTGGGTCACCAGTCCAGCGTCCCGTGCGGGTGGAAAGGAATGACACCCGTTGCACCGCAAGTCATTTAGGTGGTGGTGACGGTGAACTTGCCGATCCGGTTCGGCCGGGGCACGGTGTGCCCCAGACGCCATGTCACCCGGTAGCCGATTGAGTCGGCGGTGAAGTACACGTCGCTGGAGGTCGCCACTTGCACGCTGCCCACTGCGGATACCACCGCGGCCTTGTCGATGACCAGACCGGCGCTGTCATCAATCGCGTTGTTGACGAGGACCGGCAGGCCCAGCAGAAGCTGTTGCGCGTCTGAGGTTCCCGCGCCCAACAGCGACACGTTGTTCGCCGTCGCTGACTGCTTCAGCTTGCGTAGTTCGGCCCATCCCAGCGGGCCGACGACGATGTGCGTCGGGTTGGCGAGGTTGACCTGGAGTGTGGCGATCAGGTCTATGAGCGCGTCGAGGCTGGCGGTGACGGCGCCGCCGTCCACGATGCCGGTGGTGTTGACCAACCCGGTGACCGGTTCGGTGAGCAGGGCGAGGTCTGCGCGGCGGGTGATGCTGCGGGCCACGCTCTGTGCCAACTGTGCCGGTGTACCGGCCTGCCGGTACTGCTCATTGGTGATGCGGAGGTTCTGCGCGATCTTGCCGGTGTGGATGGTTGCTTCAGCGAGATCGGGTTGGGCCTCGGGGATCGTGCTGCCCTCCGCGACGAAGTCGGCTGCGTCGTCGTCAATGTAGGCCACCTTGACGACGGGGGCGTCACCTTCGATGCTTCCGGCGACGGTGGTGCATTGGTTCACCAAGGCGTCGGGGACCACGTCGGCGGGGGCGAAGGTGTAGAGGTCTGGACGCCATGCGCTGGCGCTGTTCGTTGTTGCGGCTGTGAATGCCATGATCGGATTCCGTTTCGGATCGGTGCCTGCGCCCGGTGGCCCGCCGGAAGGTTCCGGCGGTTTCGCTGCCCGCGTGTGGTTTACCGGCGGGACCGGCGCACAGCAGATGGTTGTGCGTGTCCGATCCGGCCTACGGCCCCTATCGGCGCGGCGGCTGTACAGCCCTTCCGCTGGCGGTGAGTCTACGCCCGCTGTAAGGCCCGTAGGCGAAAGTTCGCGCCCACCCCGGTGTGTCGGGGTGGGCGCGGTCGCTGGGCTTTCGGTGCGGCTAGCCCTGGCCGGGGGTGAACGCGTCCTGCCATGACGGTGCCGGTTGGGCACCGGGTGGCTTGCCGTCGCCGCGAACACTGGACGCCGCTGGCGTGATGGGGCCACGTTTAGCGAGGTGCGGCTTGCGGGCCAGTAGGGCGGTGACGGCTGCGTCGAGCTTGTCGGCATCGACCAGCTTGTCGTCGTCCAGCACGTCGTCCAGTTCGACCTCGTTGAGCCACAAGTCGCTGGCGTCGGCCATCCCGTGCTGGACCGCGAGCCGTTCGGCTTCCGCGCGGTTCATCTCGCTGACGCGGGCGCGGGCCAACGTCAATTCGACCTCGGCTGCGCGGGCGCGCTTGCGGTAGGTTTCCTCGCGGTTGCCCCGGCCGGTGCCCTCGGTGGCATCGGGTTCGTCGCCGGAATTTTCCGCAGTGGAAAATTCCGCTTCCTCCGCGGCCGGGACTGGCTCGAGCGTGCCGGGATCGGATTCGGTTGGGGGGGTCGGGTTTTCAGTCATCGTGGTTCTCCTGGTTGAGTCGGTTCATGCGGTCTTCGCGTAGTTCACCGATCCGGTTGGTCATCATCTGTAGGTGGACGCCCAGGTTGAGTGCTTGCGGGGGGGGGTGAGGATGAGGCAGCAGCCACCGGCTGCGGGGTCGATGACGGTGATGCCGACGAGGTCGTCGCCGCTGTGGGTGAGGTAGTAGGTGAGGTGGGTTTCGCCGTCGTCGGCGGTGAACAGCAGCGCGTCGTCGGGTGGTTCGTATTCGTAGTTGAACAGGTTGTCGATGGTGGTCATGGTGTTCCTTTCGGTTGGGTTGTGCGGTAGCGACCAAACATGTTGGCCGCCAGTTGTTTCGGCGGTTCGGTCCAGTTGGACGCCCAGTTTGCGGCGGGCGCGGGTCAAGGTGTGCAGGTCGATTCCGGCTGCCACGGCGGCTGCCCGCACGTCGGTGGAGATGACGGGGCCAGCGTCGAGGTAGGCGCGAAGCCAGTTGGCCGCTTGGTCGGTCTTGCTGGGTGGTTTGGGTGGGGGCAGCGGCCGGGGTGGTGGGGGTGGTTGGTTCCGGCGCTGCCGGGGTGTGTCGTATCGCTTCCCGGCTATGACGCCGGATAGTTGGTGCGGGTTCTGCGTTGCCACCCACTGTCGGCAGGCGGCTAGTGTCCTGAGTCGTTAACTCGGTCGCTCTTGTTAGAATGGGTAATGCCGTCGCCGCATGCCGCCAAGATCGTGTTGACCGATGACGAACGCGCCGAGTTGGAGGGTTGGGTTCGCAGGCGTAACAGCGCTGCGGGCCTGGCACTGAGGGCCCGAATCGTGTTGACGTGCGCCGAGGGTGGCAGCAATGTCGAGGTGGCCGATCGGTTGGAACTGGATCGCAGCACGATCCGTAAGTGGCGCAACCGATTCGTCGAGAAGCGCTGTGATGGCTTGCTCGATGAGCCGCGGCCGGGGCGGCCGCGGGTGGTCGGAGACGACCGGATCGAGGCGTTGATCACCGCGACCCTCGAAACGACTCCACCGGATGCCACGCACTGGTCGACGCGGTCGATGGCCGAGCACCTGGGGTTGAGTCAGTCGATGGTCTCGCGGGTGTGGCGGGCTTTCGGATTGGCCCCGCACAAACAGGATTCGTGGAAACTGTCCAAGGATCCGCTGTTCGTGGCGAAGGTCCGTGACATCGTTGGGCTCTACCTGGATCCGCCCGAACGAGCCATGGTCCTCTGCGTGGACGAAAAGACCCAGATCCAGGCCCTCAACCGCACCGCGCCGGTGTTCCCGATGCTGCCCGGCACGCCGGCGCGGGCCACCCACGACTACGTCCGACACGGCACTTCAAGCCTGTATGCCGCGTTGGATCTGGCCACCGGCAAGGTGATCGGCTCGCTGCACGCCCGGCACCGCTCCCAGGAGTTCCTGGCGTTCTTGAAGAAGATCGACGCCGAGGTACCTGCGGATCTGGACTGTCACGTCGTGCTCGACAACGCCTCTACCCACAAGACGCCGGCGGTCAACCGTTGGCTGACCAATCATCCCCGCTTCGTCCTGCACTTCACCCCGACCAGCTCAAGCTGGCTCAACCTGGTCGAACGCTGGTTCGCCGAGCTGACCACCAAGAAACTGCGCCGCGGCACCCACACCTCGGTGCGCCAACTCAACACCGACATCCGGGCCTGGATCCAAACCTGGAACGACAACCCGCGGCCCTACGTGTGGACCAAGACCGCCGACCAAATCCTGGCCAGCATCACCAATTACTGCACACGAATTAACGACTCAGGACACCAGTGAGGCTTTGCCTCTGACCGCCGAGCGATGGGTCTGGTCAGGCCGTTATGTTGCGTTCAGGCTGTGGAGATGGCTGCGACAACGATTAACGATGTGCTCGATGGGCATGTAGCGCTGGATATTGAGTGTCTGGATCGCATCTACCTGAATGGCTATGTACCAACTCTGCAGACCGGTGGGGCGGTGGTCTCGTTCCTGACCGCGCATCTGGGTTATGAGATTCCGTCGCCGGCCATCTTCGAGAAGATCGGCACCGCGTTTCGCCGCGCGGTGGCGTCGTTCGCCGAGACCAACCACATCCCGGTGGTGCGGTTCGGCAAGAACGACCGCAAGATCGATGTGATGCGCCCGTATCTGGCCCGTCAAACGGCGACCGGCCGGGCGGGTGTGGCCGCGATCGGGGTGGCCCAGGAGTTCGCGCCGGTGTTCACCGCCACCAAGAAGCAACGGGGCAACACGGTGTGGTTCTCCTTTGCGGTGTCCCAGCGGCGGGTGACCTGTTACTACTTCTACCTTTGGGACGACGATTTCGGGCCGGCGTTCGTCAAGGTCTGCGCCTATTTCCCGTATCCGATGAAGGTTTGGCTCAATGGCCACGAGTGGGCCAAGCGGCAGGCAACCAAGGCCGGCACTGGCTTCACCGAGCTGTCCAACGGGTTCGCGACCTGCGCTGATCCGGCCGCGCTGCAGGCGATCTGCGACCGGCTCGGCCCGGGCACGATCCAGGTGTTCGCCGAACGGTGGTGGTCGACCTGCCGTTGCCGCTGACCGAGCAGCGCGGTGTTCGACCACCACGCCGGCCGCCAACCCCGACGATTGGTGCCGGCGTCGGCCACCGACGAACTGCACCGCGGTCGTGCCGATCCCACCCCTCGATACTTAGCTCGGGGCAACCGTGTAGGCAGATGGCGACGGCGCGGTCGGTGTAGGCGCTGTGTTCGGCGTCGAACAGGGCGCTGCGTCCACGGCATGCCGCCTGGGCGAGCAGCGGGGTGTGCGCGCCTAGTTCTGCGAGTAGGTCGGTGACTGTGTCGGCGTTCACGGCGGTGTCCTTCCGGTCGGTGGTTGGGCGGGCCATTGGGGGGTTGGGTTCGCCGTTGGCGAGCGGGGGTGTTTTGGGGTGGGGTGGGGTTGACCTGCGGGTGTGGGTGCTCGCCGTTCGCCGCTATATATAGCGGCGGCGAACCGGCGAGCTTCACCCACAAGGGCGGTTCGCCGGTTCGCCACGGCGAGGTCCGGCGAACCGGCGAGCGGGGTGTTCATAGGGGCATCCCGCCGTCCTCCGGTGGGCAGGATTCGTGCCGTGGACGCCCGGTGATCACCGGCAGCCCGCAGTCGGCGCAGGGGTGGACGATGTGGTGCAGCTTGGCGTTGTTGCGCCCCGCCTTGACGGCCACGCGTGGTGGCCCGTCGCACGCCGACAGCAGCCGCTTGAGCGCGTCCCGCACCGCTGACCGTGGATGCTCACCGCCCAGCGCGCCTTCGATGGCGTTGCCCGACATGCCGTCGTCGCCATCCTTGGCGTTGCGGGCGAGCAGCCGGATGATCGCGGCGGCTGCGTCATCGACCTTGATGGAGTGGCGTGACCCGGCTGCGTATCTCATCCGCAGTGTGGCCGGGTCGAACGTCAGCCTGCCTTCCGCGACGTTGACGCCGCGCCCGTAGGCGGTGAAGAACCGCGCCGACGCGGGGTCGTCGTTTTCGCGTACCAGCCGCCAGGTGGCGTCGGGCCAGTCCTGTAGCCGTGAGTCGCCGCGTGCGCGTTCGTTGGCGTGTCCCATGTGATGCACCACTGCGGCGTCGGGGATCGCGGCTTGGTTGAGCAGGGCGTCGAACGCGACGAGGAACCTTCCGGCGTCGTGATTCTCGTCAAGCCCCAGCGCGTCGAGGACCGGGCGCAGGCAGTCGAGGATCAGGTAGTCGCAGCCCACGTCGCGCAGGCGTTGCACCCAGTAGGCGTGACATTGCGGATCGAGCAAGTTGAACGCGGCGACGTTGCCGCGCAACGTGATCACGTCAGCGACGGCCCCGGTGTTGTCGATGTTCTGGTCGCGCAGCCACGCCCGCAGCATGTTCTCGCTCATCTCGTCATCAATCAGCACCACCCCACGGGCGGGGGTGTTGACCGGGAACCGGCCGAGGAACGGTTCCTCATCGACCAGCGAGCGCATGAGGTTGGCGACGAGTGTGGTCTTGCCCGCCTTGTATTGCGCCGACAGCATGATGCGGGCATCGACGGGGGCCAGCCCTTCGATGAGGTAGCGGTCGGGGGTGTCGGGTTCGGCCAGCATGGCGGTGAGTGACCGGACGGCCGGGTAGGTGATGGGTGGCCGGTTCTCGTTGTCGAGGCGTCGGCGGGCTTCGTGGCGTATGCGTAGTTTGTCGAGTTCGATTTCGATGCCGCGTTCACGCCAGTCCACGCGTTCGCCGTCTTGCGTGTCGTCGCCGCCGGGTTCGCCTGCGGGCGTACCGTATTCGGTGGGGTCGTATGGCTGCGGTACGTCGGTGGCCGGTCCCTCTCTGAGTGCCCCGTTGAACGCTGACCGCAGGGTTCCCTGTATCTCGCCGTCTGTGAACGGTTCCGGCCCGTTGCCGCTGGCGGTCCTCCCTGCGTCGGTCAGCGCGTCGGTGACGGTGTCGCTGTCGAGGGCACCGGCCAGGGCGACCCGGTACAACCGCAGCGCGCTGCTGTTGAGGATGTCGTTGCGGCTGCCGCTGGGCGCTGTGGCGACTTTTTCGACTTCGCCGTTGAACACTGCCTGCGCCCACGCGCTGGGGTCGCCTGCGGGCCGTGCAGCGGGCGTTGCGGTCCCGTTGACGCGCTGCCCTTTCACTCTGGGGTCTGGGCCTTGGCCGAATGCGTACCAACGCCAGTCCCAGTAGTCCACGCCGGGTGGCACGTCGTTGGGGTTGACGTTCGGCGGGCGGGCGGGTTGACCGTTGCCGCCGGTAGCGGTGCGCCCAGAACCGTTGACGCGCCGCCCCTTCAGTCTCGGGTCTGGTCCGATTCCGCAGGCGTACAGACGCCATTCCCAGAAGTCCACGCCGGGGGGGTAGTCGTTGGGGTCGGCGTTCCATCTGGGGTCCAGCGGGCGGGCGGGTTGACCGTCACCGCCTGGGCTGCCACCACCACTAGAATCGGCAGCAGTACCGGCTTCTGTGGGGTCGCTGGTTTCGGTGAGGTGGGGCTGGGCGTCTGCTGGGGCGTCCGGCCCGCCCTCGCCGGGGGGACTCATGCCGCACCCGTCTTCTTGGCGCGGCGCGCTTTCGCGCTCGCCAGGGCGAGCCGCTGGAAGTGGGCCTTGCGGGCGTTGGTGGCCCGCTTGTGGCGTTCCTGCTGGGTGAGTGTGCGGTCGGGATCGACTTGGTCGTAGAACTTTTCCCACATGGCGTCGCGGCCGGGTTGGGTTCGGGCGGTGCGGTTTTCGGTGTTGGCCCAGGATGCGTGGCTGGCGAGGCTGGCGCGTAGGGCGCGTTCGGACGGTGTGAGGCCGGTGTTTTGCGGCACGGCTGTAAGACCTTTCGGCTTACAGGGGCCTTACTCGTCCGTTCCCTGGTCGGTGCCGCAACTGCGCCCGGTTCGGACGCCTTCTCTTGAACTCCGACGAGGACCGCTATATGTCGCATCGTCGGGCGTGTCGGCAGGCTCTTAGCGGATGACGCTACCGGCGTTTAGGACGACGTGTCGGGCGGCGTTTTTTCGGGCGTGTCGCGAAAGGGTTTACAAGTCGCCCAGATTCAAGCCACGCGCTTCGTCGGCTGCCCGCTCCGACGCCGACGCCCCGGTGTAGCGGTCGATCATGTCGCGGGTCGCCCACCCGGCCACAGCCATCAGCCCGCCCTCAGACCCGCCTGCACGCAGCCAGCGGGTCGCGGCGGTGTGCCGCAGCAGATGCGGGTGAAACCCTTTGATACCGGCCGATTCCGCGCGCTGCTTGAGCGCCGCGTGCAGCCCGTAGTATTCGAGGTTCTTGCCCCGGTCGCCCAGCCACAGCGCCGACGTGTCAGCGAGCCGGTGGGTGCGGCGGGCGCGGACGTAGCGGTCGATGACCCGCCCGGTCTGCGAACTGAACGGCACGATCCTGCCCTTGCCGCCCTTGCCCCGCCGCACCGTCACGATGCCGCGCTGCAGGTCCACGTCGGCCACCGTCAGCCCGCACACCTCGCCCGCCCGCATGCCGGTTTCGGCCATCAACCTGACGATGGCCTCGTCGCGGCGGTCGCGCATGTCCTTGCCGTTGCACGCTTTGATCAGCAGCCGCAGGTCGTCGTCGGACAGGCTCGCGGTGACCTTGGCGTCGAGCTTGGGTGCCTTCAGGCCCAGCAGCGGGTCGGTGTCGATCTCGCCCTCGTCGGCCAGGAATGCGGAGAAGCGGCGCACGGCGAGCTGTCTGGCCCGTGCGGTGGCTGGCTCGGCCCCGCCGTCGAGGAGATCGGCCACCCAGCCCTTCACCAGTTCACGGTCGAGCGCGGGTGTGTGGCCGTTGTCGTCGCACCACCGCACGAAGCTACGCACGCCGTCGCCGTAGCTGCGCGGTCTCGGCGCTCTTGTGTTCGGCGCGTAGCGCCAGCTCCCATGACGGCAGCAGCGCAGGCAGGTCGAGGGCGGCAGGCTTGCGCCTACGGGCGCTTTCCGGGGTGGTCATAAAGGCGACGATACCTTGACTAGCAGCGTCGTGCTTCATCTATTTTCGGAATAACCCCTGGTAGAGGCGCTATTCGGCGGGATTCTCAGTCCAGGTAGTCGCGCAGAACCTGAGAACGGCTGGGGTGGCGCAACTTCGACATCGTCTTCGACTCGATCTGGCGGATCCGCTCGCGGGTGACGCCGTAGACCTGGCCGATCTCGTCGAGGGTGCGGGGCTGGCCGTCGGTCAGCCCGAACCGCAGTCGCACGACACCGGCTTCGCGCTCGGACAGCGTCTCGAGGACCGACTGCAGTTGATCCTGCAGCAGCGTGAACGACACGGCGTCGACGGCCACGACGGCCTCGGAGTCCTCGATGAAGTCGCCCAGTTGTGAGTCGCCCTCGTCGCCGATGGTCTGGTCCAGCGAGATGGGCTCACGCGCGTACTGCTGGATCTCCAGCACCTTCTCCGGCGTGATGTCCATTTCCTTGGCGAGCTCTTCGGGCGTGGGTTCGCGGCCGAGGTCCTGTAGCAGCTCACGCTGGATGCGGCCCAGCTTGTTGATCACCTCGACCATGTGCACCGGGATGCGGATGGTTCGGGCCTGGTCGGCCATGGCGCGCGTGATGGCCTGCCGGATCCACCAGGTGGCGTAGGTCGAGAACTTGTATCCCTTGGTGTAGTCGAACTTCTCGACCGCACGGATCAGGCCGAGGTTGCCTTCCTGGATGAGGTCGAGGAACGCCATGCCGCGACCGGTGTAGCGCTTGGCCAGTGACACCACGAGACGGAGGTTCGCCTCCAGCAGGTGGTTCTTGGCGCGGTCGCCGTCACGGCAGATCCACAGGTAGTCGCGGCGCTGCGCCGTGGTCAGCTTCTCGCCCTTCTCCGCGAACTCCGTCATGAGCTGGGTGCAGTACAACCCCGCCTCGATGCGCTTGGCGAGCTCGACTTCCTCTTCGGCGTTGAGCAGCGCGACCTTGCCGATCTGCTTGAGATAGGCGCGTACCGAGTCGGCCGAGGCGGTGAGTTCGGCGTCCTTCCGGGCCTGGCGCAGAGCCTCGGACTCCTCCTCGTCCCACACGAAGTCACCCGAGGCCTTGTCCTTCTCGGACGGCTCGGCGATCTCTTCCTCATCGGCCGGTCCCGGCACCGCGACCGCGGCAGGCTTCTTCGTCGCCGCATCGCCTTCGGCCTCATCCTCGGCGGTGGCGTCGACCTCGAGGTCCTCCAGGTCGAGGTCGGCATCATCGACATCGAGCACCTCGGGTTCGGCTTCGAGCTCGTCGGTGGCGTCCAGCTCTTCGGCGACGTCGACGCCGGCCTCGGCGTCCTGGGCGTCCTTCTTGGGGCGACCGGGCCCGTCGGCGGCTTTGGCGCGCGGCGCGCGAGGTTTGTCGGCGACCGACTTCGTGGCGCGGCTCTTCGTCGTGGTGTCCGGCTCCGCCTTGGTGGCGCGCGCTGTGCTCTTGGTGGCCTTCTTGGCGGGAGCCGCCTTAGTGGTCACGGCCCTTTTGACGGCGGACTTGGTGGCGGTGCGCTTCACCGGCTCTTCGGTTGCCGGGCTTGCCTTCGTCGCGGCCACTGGGCACCCTTTCGGTCTTGCGGATCTCGGTGGTCGTGGGCGTGCGCCACCGAAAAGCGTCGGCTGTTGAATGTTGGCGGTGGATCTCAGCTTGGATACTTGCCGCTATTCGTGCGGCCGCCATTGACCATTGTAACGACAGTGTTGAGCAAGTGCCGCCGCGAGCGGCAAATATGCGGTTGCGCGCCGTCCGCGCATCGGTCCGCATGGGCAGTAGATCGGGGCTAGGCCGTCGCGACGCCGACTTCCGTGGCCATCGCGGCGCCGACGATGCCCGCCGTATTCAGCAGGGCGGCCGCGACCACGGGCGTGCGGTTCTTGAGCAGAGGCACCCACTTGTCGGCCTTGCGGCTGATGCCGCCGCCCGCGATGAACAGGTCTGGCCAGATCGCATTCTCGATCACCACGAGCACGCGGGTGACCTCTTCGGTCCAACGCTCGTAGCTCCACCCCTTGCGCTCCTTCACCGAGGACGCCGCGCGGTGTTCGGCCTCCCTTCCGCCCACCTCGAGGTGGCCGAATTCGGTGTTGGGCAACAGGATTCCGTTGTGGATGACCGCGGAGCCGATGCCGGTGCCGAACGTCAGGAGCACTACTATTCCGCTGTTGTCCTTTCCGGCGCCGAACTTCTCCTCAGCCAGACCCGCGGCGTCGGCGTCGTTGAGCACGGTCACCGGCTGGCCGTCGAGCTTGGCGCTGATGACGTCGCCCGCGCTGGTACCGATCCAACCCTTGTCGACGTTGGCGGCGGTGCGCACGATGCCGTTGGTGACGACGCCCGGGTAGGTGACGCCGAGGCTGCCCGTCCAACCGAACTCGCGGACCACCGCGGCGATGGTGTCGGAGACCGCGTCGGGGGTAGCGGGCTGCGGCGTCGGGAGTTTGAATCGTTCGCCGATCAACAGGCCTGTGTCCAGGTCGACGATTCCGCCCTTCACGCCGCTGCCCCCGACGTCGATGCCGAATCCGCGGTGGTGGGAGCCGTTGACGGCGGATTCGGCGGCTGGCGAGTCGGCGGCGGTCATTGATCGCTCCTCTGCGAGGCCGGCAGTGAGATGCGAACCACACATTAGTGCCTCGTCAAGGTCGATGTGTGGCTGCTGAGCAACCCGCCCTGGTGAGATGTGTTGCGATAGCGGGGTGAGCGAATTGGACAGCGATCCGGCCACCTTGCGAGATGTCGCGGAAGGGCTGGCCGCGGAAGCCGCCGCCTTCGTGCGCCGTCGCCGGGCCGAGGTCTTCGGGGACGGTGCCCCACGCGAGGGTGTCACCCCGGCGGTCCGTGCCAAGAGCACGCCCACTGACCCGGTCACCGTCGTCGACACCGAGACGGAGCGTCTCCTGCGTGAACGGCTCGCCGAACTCCGGCCCGGCGAACCCGTCGTCGGCGAGGAGGAGGGTGGGTCGATCGACACGCGCTCGGGCCGGCCCACCTGGGTACTCGACCCCATCGACGGCACCGTGAACTTCGTCTACGGCATCGAGGCATACGCGGTGTCGGTGGGGGTACAGGTCGACGGGGCTTCGGTGGCCGGTGCGGTTGCCAACGTCCCCACCGGCGAGGTGTTCTCCGCGGCGGTGGGGCAGGGCGCCCACGCCCGTCGGGGCGGCACATCGACCCCGTTGCGCTGCAACGCTATTGGGGAATTGTCGATGGCGCTGGTGGGCACCGGGTTCGCTTATGCGCCAGAGCGCCGACGAACGCAGGCCGAGGCGCTCACCCGGTTGCTGCCCCAGGTGCGCGACGTGCGACGCATGGGTTCCTGCGCGCTCGATCTGTGCTTGGTCGCCGCCGGGCGTCTGGACGCCTACTACGAGGACTGTGTCCACGTGTGGGACTGGGCCGCAGGCGCGCTCGTCGCGTCGGAAGCGGGAGCCTGGTTGCGGTTGCCGCCCGGCGACGGGAGCGGCGAGTTCATCGCCGCGGCCGCACCGGGCATTGCCGAGGAGTTCGACGCCGCACTGCGGCGGGTGGGTGCCGAACCCGACGCGGGTGGGACTTAGCCGAGCCGCTCAGCAGGTGCCGGTGTGGATCTTCGTGAGCAGGGCCGGGTCCGCCGGCTGGGTGGCGTCCGGGCGAAGACTCGCCAGCATGGCGTCGATGTCATCGTTGCGGCTCAGCTCGCTGAACTCCGTTCCGATCGCCAAATCGACGGTGTCGTCGCCTCTTTGGTCCTGGTACAGCTCAGTGCAGGGGGCGACGAGCCACAGCGCCGCCGCGGCTGCGCGCCCGGACGCGCCGAACCGGATCTGACCCTGGCACGCCAGTCGCGTGTTCAGGTAGACGGTGTCGTTTGCGGCCTCGGGTTGCGCGTAGCCGAGGTCACGCAGCGCGCCCGCCACCTCGGCGGCCTGGCCGCCCTGACCACTGGCGTTGAGCACCCTGATCTTGGTGTCGGCCAGCTTGGCCGGGATGACGTCGGTCATGGTCGTTGCGGTCACTCGCTCGCCCAGCGCGAGTTGAGTCGGGTCACTGGCCGCGGGCGGCGCGTTGCACGCCGCGGCTTGCTCCACTTCGGCGGGCCGATTGAAGGCGATCACCCAGGCGACGAGCGCCGCGACGGCCAGGACGGCCAGCATGATGGCGCCCGGCACGAAACTGCGGCGCCGGAAGGGGCGGCCGTGTTTGTCGAACGCGGTGCCGGAGGTGATTTGCGCGACCACTCCTGCACTGTAAGGGCAGGCCCTGCCGCCGGTCTCTACCTGGGCGTTTGTCATGTGATATAAATCACATCCAATCTGCCGTGAAACAGGGCACGAATCATTTGGCGGATGCGTTCGGCACTGGTACAAAGCTCTGTCGCAACGAAACGCTCTGTCGCAACGAAACGAGGGGAAGAGGGTATGGCCACCGACTACGACGCCCCACGGCGCACCGAATCCGACGACGTCTCTGAAGACTCACTCGAGGAGTTGAAGCAGCGTCGCAACGAGGCCCAATCGGCGGTCGTCGACGTTGACGAGTCCGAATCAGCAGAGTCTTTCGAACTGCCCGGCGCGGACTTGTCCGGTGAGGAGTTGTCGGTACGGGTGGTACCCAAGCAAGCCGACGAGTTCACGTGCGCGAGCTGCTTCCTCGTTCATCACCGCAGCCGACTCGCCAGCGAGAAGAACGGCGTGATGATCTGCACCGACTGCGCCGCCTGACGGGGTAGTCAGTCGCGCAGCGCCGCCAGGACCCGCTCCGGTCGGCGGCAACTCACCAGCCAGTACGGCGTCGGGTCGTCGGGGTCGTCCAATACCAGCAGGACCATGGGGCCCACCCACGCCCGGTGCACGACGTATGCCGCCGGATCGAGCTGACGTCCAAGAGCTGCCGACTTGGCGGATCGTGGCACTTCGGCCGATCGTTTGACGACGCTGACGGGAAGGTGCGCTGCACCCACCCACAGTTCGATTTCGCGTCCATCGTCGCCGGTGCCCTCGGCGGGCCCCACGACGCGGACGTCGAATCGGCCCATCCACAGCAGGACCGCTGCCGCCACCGGCAGGAGCACCGCGTAGGGCAGCCAGTTCGGCAGCGAACCCACCCCTTGGTCCACCTCGAGTGCGATCAGTGCGGCCAGCCCAAATCCCAGCGGCCACCACCACCAGGGCACCCACAGTCGTTCGTGATAGCGCAGCGATTGGGCGGCTGCGCGCGTGTCGGACACGCGGCCAAGAGTAATCTTCAACGCCGTGTCCACCTCTTTGGCGGTCGTCCGATTGGATCCCGACCTGCCCATGCCCGCACGGGCGCACGACGGCGACGCCGGTGTCGATCTCTACAGCGCCGTCGACGTCGACATTGCCCCGGGTCGACGGGCGCTGGTCCCCACCGGGATAGCCGTCGCCATCCCGTACGGGATGGTCGGCCTGGTCCATCCGCGCTCGGGATTGGCTATGCGCGTGGGTCTTTCGATCGTCAACAGTCCCGGCACCATCGACGCGGGCTACCGGGGGGAGCTCAAGGTAGCGCTGATAAACACCGATCCTGACGTGTCGATCACGGTGCGTCGCGGTGACCGGATTGCCCAGTTGCTGGTACAACGGGTCGAACTGCCCGAGCTGGTCGAGGTCACGTCGTTCGACGAGGCTGGCCTGGCAGGCACCTCCCGGGGCGACGGCGGCCACGGTTCATCCGGCGGACACGGGAGTTTGTGATGGCATTCGGTAGACGCAAGCACGACGACGTGGGCCAGGAGTCCGATCAGACCGCCGCCGAGGAGGTTCCGGTCGTCGGCGACGAAGCCGATGGTCCGTTCGACATCGACGACTTCGACGACCCCGACTCGGCGACGCAGGGTCGCCACGACCTGGGGGCGGTCCTGATTCCGGTCGACGAGTCGGCCGAGCTTGCCGTCGAGGTGAACCAACAGGGTGTTCCCACCATGGTGTGGATGGTGACGCCCAACGGCCGCTACAACGTCACCGCCTATGCCGCGCCGAAGACCGGGAACCTGTGGCGTGACGTCGTCATCGAAGTCGCCGAATCGTTGCGCAACGAAGGCGCGCAGGTCACCTTCGAGGATGGTCCTTGGGGCCGGGAAGTCGTCGGACACATGACCAAGGCCCCCGAGCCCGTCGTCATGCGCTTCATTGGCGTGGACGGATACCGTTGGATGATCCGCGGGGCCGCTGTCGCCGCGCCCGACAATGTCGAAGCCATCGCCAACGACGTCCGAAATTCCATGAAGGACACGGTTGTTCGCCGCGGCGAGACACCGTTGCCGGTGCGCTTCATGCTCCCGCTTCAGCTCTCGGAGTCGCTGATTGCCCGGCTGCGCGTCCGTGCCGAGCAGATGGTCGCCCAGCAGGCGCAGGAAGCCGGCCAGCAGCCGCCTCCGGCGCAGCCCGTCGCGCGGCGCAGTGAGCAGGGCTCGGCCATGCAGCAGCTCCGCACCATCACGGGTGGGTAGAGCTGGGTGGGCATGGACACAGCTGGGTAGAGCTGGGTGGGCATGGACACAGCTGGGTAGAGCTGGGTGGGCATGGACCCAGGCGGGTAGCTCTCAGGCCTCCAGCAGCGCCCCAACGCACGCCGCGCCCAGCACGCCAGGGTCGGCCCCCATCTCATCCAGCGTGACCGTGCGCAGCGCCGCCCGCGGCGCCGCCGCCACCCACTCGAAAGCGACCTCGACCGGATGGATCGGGTCATCGGTCGCCGCGGCGACTCCAAGGGGGACGGTCAGCGTCGTCAGCTCGTCGCACGTCGGCGCGATGTAGCCGGCGGCCTCCTCCATGGCGTCGGGCAGCATGGGCCACTGACCCACCCACGATCGGGTCAGTTCGTCGGCCAGCCACGCCGGGCTTCCCGCGCGCATCTGGGCGATGGCGGAGGCGAGTCCGTCCCGCCTCAGTTCGTGAGCCGAGTGCTGGGCCGCCAGCGCGGCCGGGGCGTCGTTGGGCGCGCCGGTCCACGCTGGAAGCGCCGCCAGCACCCCGACCACGCGCGACGGGTGAGCCAGCGCCCACGCGACGGCCACCGCGGCACCGATGGACACGCCGCCGACCGCAATGGGGCCAGTCCGGGCCGCGTTGTCGAGTGCGCTTTGGTAGCCGTCGACGAGCCGCTCGGGTTCCGGCGCGGGCGTGATCACCGTGGCTCCGCAGTCGTGCAGCGCGCCGGAAAAGGCGCGGTAGACGTAGTCGTCGTCGGATCCGGTTCCCGGGAGCAGGACCACGGTGACCTCGCGCAGGAGAACGCTCATCAGTCGATCGTGCCGTGTGCCCCGACGCTGTGGGAAACGACACCCCAATGTGATGAATCGGACCGCCGGGCCGCGTGGCAAAACCGAACCAAGAGGTCTACCGTGGCGATTGTTACCGGCGAGTCCACGGTGGATTCGCACAGGGGGCAGGAGAGCCCATGGCTACGGCCGAAGGTTATCTACGCCGGCTCACGCGCCGGCTGACGGAGGACCCGGAAAAACTCGACGTCGAGGAACTCACCGACGAAGCCGCCAACACCGGCGCACAGAAGGCGATCGACTGCAGGCGCGGCCAGGAAGTGACCATGGTGGGCACGTTGCGCTGCGTGGAAACCAACGCCAAGGGCTGCGCGGGCGGGGTGCGCGCCGAACTGTTCGACGGCACCGACTCGGTCATGCTGGTCTGGCTTGGCCAGCGCCGAATCGCGGGCATCGAGTCCGGGCGCACGCTGCGGGTGCACGGTCGGCTCGGCAAGCTCGAGAACGGATCCAAGGCGATCTACAACCCCCATTACGAGATCCAGAAGTGATCCTCCCCGACAAGGGGATGGCGGACGACTCAGACGTTTCGGTGGCCGGTTCGACGCAGGATCCCGATGAGGCCGACGCGCCGCGCGCGAAGCTCAACGGGCCGGCGCTGCTCGAACAGATGGGTGGCTTCAGCGGGCTGATCTATTCGTCGCTGCCGGTGCTGGTGTTCGTTCCGGTGTCGACGTTGTTCGGGCTGATGCCTGCGATCGGTGCGGCGCTCGGCGTGGCGGCTCTCGTCCTGGTATGGCGGCTGATTCGTCGAGAGTCGTTGCAGCCGGCCATCTCTGGCTTCTTCGCAGTCGGTGTCAGCGCACTGATCGCCTATCTGGTGGGGGAGTCCAGGGGATACTTCCTGCTCGGCATCTGGTCGTCACTCGTCTACGCCGCCGTGTTCGCGCTGTCCATCGTGATCCGCCGCCCCGTCGTCGGCTACGTGTGGACGTGGGTCAACGACCACGACCGTGATTGGCGGGACGAGCGCAAGGCGGTCCTCGCCTTCGATTTGGCCACCTGCGCGTGGGTGCTGGTGTTCGCGGCTCGCTTCGTCGTGCAACGCCACCTGTACGACGCCGACGAGACCGGCTGGCTCGGCGTCGCCCGCATCGCGATGGGTTGGCCCCTGACCGCGTTGGCGGCGCTGGTGACCTATCTGGCCATCCGGACGGCGCAGCGCGCCCTGCACGCCCGTGAGGCGGCGGCACAGGCGGATGAGTCCACCGAGGCTCCGGCGGACTGACGCAGCTGCCGCGCGGACCGACGACCGACCGGCCGCTCATCGCGGTCGCGGTTCTCGCATCCTTCGTCGCGTTCCTCGACGGTTCGGTGGTGAACCTCGCGCTACCCGCGATCAGCCGCGAACTCGGGGGTGGGCTGGCGCTGCAGCAGTGGGTGGTCGACGGTTACCTGCTGGCGCTCGGTGCGCTCATTCTCGTCGCTGGGGCGGTGTCCGATCAGTACGGCAGGCTCGCCGTGCTCCGCGCGGGCCTGGGCGTCTTCGCGGTGGCGTCGTTACTGTGCGCGGCGGCGCCGGCAGGTTGGATGCTGGTCGCAGCGCGCTGCCTGCAGGGTGTCGGCGCGGCCTTCCTGGTGCCGAGCTCCCTCGCCATGATCAACGCCCGTTTCAGCGGGGCGCGGCAGGCGAGCGCGATCGGCACCTGGACGGCGTGGACCGGCACGGCCTTCGTCGTGGGGCCACTGCTTGGGGGATTGCTCGTCGACGCATTGAACTGGCGCTGGGTGTTCGGGCTCAACGTTTTTCCGGTCGCCGTCACGCTGTATCTGACGACCAAGCTGGTTCCTAAGGGCAGGATCGCAGCGACCGGGGACCGGGGAGCGGCCGACGAGTTCGGGGCCCGGCGTGCCGGCCGCATCGACGTCGGCGGGGCGGCGTTGGGTGCGGTCGGCCTGACGGCGACGGTGTACGCCCTCATCGAGCAGCAGCGGCTGGGCTTCGCCCATCCCGCGGTGCTGGGCGGGCTGGTGGTCGGAGTCGCGTGCCTCGTCGTGTTTCCGTGGTGGGAGGGTCGTGCAGACAACCCGATGATGCCACTGACGCTGTTCGCCGAGCGCAACTTCGCGGTTGGCAATCTGACCACGGTGTTCTTCTACGCCGCGGTGTCACTCGGCACCCTTCTCGTCGCACTGTTCCTGCAGGAGGCCGTGGGCTTGAGCGCCACGCAGGCGGGGCTGGCCACACTGCCGATACCGGTGCTGTCGTTCTTCCTGGCCCGGCTGTTCGGCGGCTTGGCAGGCAGGCACGGGCCGCGGCTGTACATGGCAGCGGGTCCCATGATCGCGGCGAGCGGGTTCCTGCTGCTGACGATGGTGCGCGCGGACTTCGACTTCTGGACACAGCTGCTGCCCGGGCTGGTCGTGTTCGGGCTCGGACTGTCGATGACCGTGTCACCGCTGACGGCGGCCGTACTCGCGGCGGTCGAACCCGCCCAGAGCGGCATCGGCTCGGCGGTCAACAACGCCGTGTCGCGCATCGCCGGTTTGATCGCCGTCGCCTCCATGGGCGTAATCGTCTTCCAGGGCGACCGAAGCGATGGGATGGCTTCGAGCACAATGGATTTCGCGGGGTTTCGACGGGGCGCCGTCGTGGTCGCGGTGTTGTTGGTCGGCGCGGGGCTGTGCTCGGCAGTCGGCATCAGAAACGCCAGGCACGATGCCCGGCGGGTCTCGGCCGAAGCGGCGGCGGGTTGTCATGACCGCGCGTCGCCCCCGCCTGCGTTGAACTCAGTGCGGACGGAGTAGCAGTTCGCGCAGTTCATCCTCGACCTCGGAGGTCGCGACGAACAGCAGCTCGTCGCCGCCCTCCAGGGGCTCGTCGTCCTCGGGCACGATCACCCGGGCGCCGCGCAGGATCGTGACGAGCGAGGCGTCGCGGGGCAACTCCAGGCGCTTGACGGCCCTGCCGCCCCACGGTGTGTCGTCGGGCAGCGTGATCTCGACGAGGTTCGCCTGTCCCTTGCGGAAGCTCATCAGCCGCACCAGGTCGCCGACCGACACCGCCTCCTCGACGAGCGAAGCCAGCATTCGTGGCGTGGACACCGCGACGTCGACACCCCAGTTCTCGTCGAACAGCCACTCGTTGCGTGGATCGTTCACGCGGGCGACGACGCGAGGGACCGCGAACTCCGTCTTGGCCAGCAGGCTGACCACCACGTTGGCCTTGTCGTCGCCCGTGGCGGCGATCACGACGTCGAACTCCTCCAGCCCGACCGATTCCAGCAGGCTGAGCTCGCACGCGTCGCCGAGGCGCCAATGCGCTGCCGGAATGGCATCGGCGTCGAGGTGCTCCGGATTGCGCTCCAACAGCGTCACGTCGTGGTTCTCGACGAGCTCCCTGGCGATGGAGCGGCCGACTGCGCCGGCTCCTGCGATGGCAACCTTCACGAGTTCCTCACTGGTCGTCGGCGTCCTCACCCGGTGGCAGCGCGGCGATGGCCATCGCCTCGGCCACCCGACCCGAGATCGCGGCGAGGTACACCTGATCACTGGCCTGGATGACGGTCTTGGGCTCGGGCAGCAGCCCGGTGCCGAATCGGATCATGAACGCGACGCGCCCGCCGGTGGCCGCTTCCAGTGCGGTCACGCGGTGGCCGACCCACCCCTCGTGCAGCGGCAACTCGGTGACCCCGACATTGCCCGACGGGTCGCGCCACTTCGTCGTCTCGGTTTCGCGGGTGAGCACATTGAGCAGACGGTCCGTGGTCCACGGCACCGTGGCGACCGTCGGGATGCCCAGGCGTTCATAGACCGCTGCTCGCTTGGCGTCGTAGATGCGGGCCACGACCCGCTCGACGCCGAAGGTCTCGCGGGCCACCCGTGCGGAGATGATGTTGGAGTTGTCGCCCGACGACACCGCGGCGAACGCCCCCGCCTCCTCGATGCCCGCCCGCAGCAGCACGTCGCGGTCGAACCCCATGCCGAGCACACGCTCACCGGGAAACTCCGGGGACAGTCGGTGAAACGCGGTGCTATCGCGGTCGATGACCGCCACTTCGTGCCCCACCCGGGCCAGCCCGTCCGACAACGACGCGCCGACCCGGCCGCATCCCATCACCACTACCCGCACGTGTCGGTCCTTCCAGCGGTCACCCAGATCCAGATTGTCACGAAACTGCGCAGTGGGAACGCTACCGCTTACGGACGGCCAGTCGCCGTTGGGCTTACTCTTGGCACTCGTGCCCCAGCTTTCGACCATCGCACGCCGGCTGGTTTTAGGAAGGCCGTTCCGCAGCGACAAGCTCGCCCATACCCTGCTGCCCAAGCGGATCGCGCTGCCGGTGTTCGCCTCCGATGCGTTGTCGTCGGTCGCCTACGCACCCGAGGAGATCTTCCTGGTGCTGTCGGTGGCGGGGCTGAGCGCTTATGCGATGGCGCCTTGGATTGGCTTGGCGGTCGCCTTCGTGATGCTCGTCGTGATCGCGAGCTACCGGCAGAACGTGCACGCGTACCCGTCCGGCGGCGGCGACTACGAGGTGGTCACCACCAACCTCGGCGCCACCGCGGGGCTCACCGTGGCGAGCGCTCTGCTGGTGGACTACGTGCTGACCGTCGCCGTGTCGATGTCGTCGGCGATGTCCAACATCGGTTCGGCGATTCCGTTCATCGCGCAGCACAAGGTGTTGTTCGCCGTCGCGGCGATCCTGATCCTCGCGTCGTTGAACCTGCGCGGAATACGGGAATCGGGAACCGCCTTCGCGATCCCCACCTACGCCTTCATGATCGGCATCTTCGTCATGATCTTTTGGGGCTTCTTTCAGATCCACGTGCTCGGCCATCCGCTCAAGGCCGAGTCCGCCGGGTTCGAGATGCACTCCGAGCACGGCGACATCGTGGGTTTTGCGATGATCTTTCTCGTCGCGCGGGCGTTCTCGTCGGGTTCGGCGGCGCTGACGGGGGTGGAGGCCATCAGCAACGGCGTACCCGCGTTCCGAAAGCCCAAGTCCCGCAACGCGGCGACCACCTTGCTGTTGCTCGGTGTCATCTCCGTCACGTTGTTCATGGGAATCATCTTGCTGGCCAAGGACACCGGCGTGCAGATGGCCGAGCGCCCGCACGAGCAGTTGATCGGCGCGCCCCCGAACTACCACCAGAAGACGTTGGTGGCACAGCTCGCCGACGCGGTTTTCCACAACTTCGGCCCTGGGCTGTTTCTCATCGCCATCGTGACCGCACTCATCCTGGTGCTCGCCGCCAACACCGCCTTCAATGGATTTCCCGTGTTGGGTTCGATCCTCGCGCAGGACCGCTACCTGCCGCGCCAGTTGCACACGCGTGGTGATCGGCTGGCGTTCTCCAACGGCATCCTGTTCCTGGCCTTCGCGGCGATCGCGTTCGTCGTCGCGTTCCGCGCTGAGGTGACCGCGCTGATCCAGCTGTACATCGTCGGGGTGTTCGTGTCGTTCACGCTCAGCCAGATCGGCATGGTGCGGCACTGGACGCGGTTGCTGCGCATCGAGACCGATGCGGCCGAACGCCGCCACATGCAGCGGTCCCGCGTCATCAACACGATCGGGTTCATCTGCACGGGCACGGTATTGCTGGTCGTCGTGGTCACCAAGTTCCTGGCCGGAGCGTGGATCGCGATTCTCGCGATGGGCGCCCTGTTCGTGATCATGGAGGCGATCCACAAGCACTACGACACGGTCGCCCACGAACTCGCGGCGCGCGAGGACGTCGAGGAGGACATCGTGTTGCCCAGCCGCAATCACGCCGTCGTCTTGGTGTCGAATCTGCACAAGCCGACTCGGCGTGCGCTGGCCTACGCCAAGGCGACCCGCCCCGACGTCCTGGAGGCGATCACGGTCAGCGTCGACGACGGCGAGGCCAGGGCGCTGGTGCACAAGTGGGAAGAGAGCGACATCACGGTGCCGCTAAAGGTGATCGCGTCGCCCTATCGTGAGATCACCCGTCCGATATTGGATTACGTCAAGCGGATCACCAAGGAGTCGCCGCGAACGGTGGTCACGGTCTTCATCCCCGAGTATGTCGTCGGGCACTGGTGGGAACAGGTGCTGCACAACCAGAGCGCGTTGCGGCTCAAGGGGCGGCTGCTGTTCGAGCCCAACGTGATGGTGACTTCCGTTCCGTGGCAACTTCGTTCGTCCGAGCGGCTCAAGACGTTGCAACCTCAGTCGGCTCCGGGCGACGCGCGCCGGGGCTTCCTCGATTGAGTCAAGGAGAGCGCAGCGACCCGGGATTGATACTCGAACTGACGACGGGCCCACCGGCCAACGGAGGCAGCTGTGTAGCTCGCCACGACGGCAGGGTGGTGTTCGTGCGCTACGCACTGCCGGGCGAGCGGGTAAGGGCGCGGGTTACCGCCGAACGGGGAAGCCATTGGCATGCTGAGACTGTCGAGGTAATCGAGGCGTCCCCGGACCGGGTGGATTCACTGTGCCCGATCGCAGGCGTCGACGGTGCGGGATGCTGTGATTTGGGGTTCGTCAGGCCTGACGCGGCGCGCTCGCTGAAGGCCGACGTGGTGGCCAATCAGCTGGCCAGGCTCGGTGGACACGAGTGGCAGGGCGTTGCCGAACCGGTCGGTTCGACGGGCGCCACCGGCTGGCGCACTCGGGTGCGGTTGGACACCGCCGCCGACGGCAGGGCGGGATTCCACCGCTACCACAGTCCAGAGCTCGTGACGGAACTCGCGTGCGCGCAGGTGCCCGACGACATGCTCGGTGGACTCGACGAATTGCGTTGGCCGCCGGGCGCGCAACTGCACGTCGCGCTCGACGACGACGGGCAGCGCCATGTCGTTCAGTCCGGCCCGCGGTCGGGACGGAAGGCGGCGCCCACGCAGGTCGTCGAGGGCAACTACGAAGCAGTGCAGCGCGTGGGCGGCCGGACGTGGCTGGTGCCCGTCACCGCGTTCTGGCAGGCGCATCGTGATGCCGCCCGCGTGTACAGCGGATTGATCGCCGAATGGGCACGACTCGATGCGGGGATGACCGCATGGGACTTGTACGGCGGCGCAGGCGTCTTCGCGGCGGTGCTGGCACATGGGGTCGGGGAGTCGGGGCGGGTCGTCACTGTGGACACGTCGCGCGGCTCCGCCCGGGCGGCCAGGACCGCACTCGCGGACCTGACGTGGGTCGACGTCGTCACCGATTCGGTGCGTCGAGCGTTGACCGCTCAACCGCACCGAGCCGACGTTGCCGTGCTGGACCCGCCGCGTACCGGCGCCGGCCGCGAGGTCATCGACCTGTTGGCAGGCGCCGGTGTGCCGCGAGTCATTCACATCGGTTGTGAAGCAGCGTCATTCGCCCGTGACGTGGGTCTGTACCGCGGGCACGGATACACCGTCGAGGACGTGCGGGTCTTCGACTCGTTTCCGCTCACCCACCACGTCGAGTGCGTCGCCGTACTCAGGCTGTCGTGACGGCCCGGTCCGCGGTGTGCGGACCGAACTCTCCCGCAACCGGAACCACGACGTTGGCCGGGAACCCGCCGCGACGGGCGTGCTCGGTGATCGCGGCCTCGTCGTCGGCCTCGTGAATGCAGTAGATCTTGTCGCCGGCGACGTAGCTGGTGATCCACCGGTACGGCACGCCGAGCGACTCGACCACCGCGTTCGACTTCTGGGCGATCTCGCACAACTGCACTTCGGTCAGCTCGCTGGCACCGGAGATCTCGCGTTCGATCAGAAAGCGCTTCATGGGCTGGTCCTCCTCTTTGGATGTCATGTCCGCCGCGGTCGCGGCGAACGATTCAACGGTGGGCCACCCGGTCGCGTACGTCATGGGGGACGATTCCCCATCTTTGGATGCCGCCGGCAACCCGACCTGGGGCGGCAGAGTATTGACGCTGGTAGAGCCGATATCGGCCAGGTAGCATCGCCATTCGTGAAGCTCACCGAGCGCGAACGCCAGCTGGCTGCGCTTTCGAGTCGCGCCGACGAAGCCCGCTCGGGTCGCGGCGGCGCCGTTCTGGTGTGCGGTGAATCGGGGGCGGGCAAGACGTCTTTCGTGGAGTCCTTCGTCGAGCAGTGGGCTGACGGTGAGCGGGTGCTGTGGGGCGCATGCGACCCGTTGACGATGCCGCGACCGCTGGGGCCGTTGCACGATCTGGCCGATCAGTTCGTACCTGAAACGCAATCGCTACTGCGTGACGGCGATCAACCACACGACATCTTCACCGCCGTGTGTGACGAATTGTTGTCCACCCGAACGGTGCTGGTGCTCGACGACCTGCACTGGGCCGACCAGGCGACCATCGATCTGCTCCGGTTCGCGCTGCGCCGGGTGCACAAGTCCCAGTCACTCGTCATCGGCACGGTGCGCGACGAGGAGGTTGGGCCCACCAGCCGGATGCGGTCCCTGCTCGGGGACGTCGCCCGCTCGGCACACGCCATGACCTTGGCGCTTCCGCCTCTGAGCCTTCAGGCGGTGACCGCACTGGTCGGGGAGCGACCGGTCGACCCAGAGTGGCTGTATCAAGTCACCGGTGGAAACGCCTTCTACGTCAGCGAGATGCTGGATCACCACGGCGATGACCTGCCGACGACGGTGCGCGACGCGATCCTGGCCCGTACCGCCGAGCTGGACGTCGCGGCATGGGATCTGCTGAACCTGCTCACCTGCGCGCCCGGTTCGATCCCGGACCACCTGCTCGCAGGCCTCGGCATCACGCTGCCCGCGCTGCGAACGCTCGATGCAGCCAACCTCATCCGCCGCAGCCCACGCGGGGTCGCGTTCCGCCACGACCTGTGCCGGCTCGCGGTGGCCAGCGTGATCCCGCCGGGGGCTGAATCGGGACTTCACCGCAGGCTGATCGACGCGCACGATGCCGCATCCGACAGCGAGCCCGCTGTCATCACCCACCACGCGCTGGGGGCGGGGGATCGGGACCGTGTGGTCACGGCGGCTACGGAAGCCGGCGGAGTGGCAGCACGGACCGGTGCACACACCCAGGCGGCCGAGTTCTTCGCCACCGCGCTGGAGCAGGGCGTCGCCCTGGACCCGCCCGCCGAGGCGGAACTGCTCGAGTTGCTGGCAGGCGAGTACTACCTGATCGACCGGCTCGACGATGCCATCAGCGCGTGCCGTCGCGCCATGAACATCCGCCAGACCCTTGGTGAGGCAGCACCGCTCAGTGCCGACCATCACTCGCTGGCGGTCTACGAGTGGTACAACGCCAATCGCACAATCGCGGAAGGCCATGTGAGTCAAGCGATCTCGGTGCTGGACGAGGATGCGGACGGCTCGGATGCCGCAACGCTGGTCAATCTGGGCCACGCCTTCGCGATGGACGCCTACCTGACGCTGCAGTCCAACTACGTCGAGCAGGCCGCGACTTCGATCAAACGGGCCCGCGAGATTGCGGACCGGGCAGGCGATCACGGTCTCGCCGTCCGCGTCGAACTCATCGAGAGCTACTGCGCGCTGCTGACGGGGGACGAACGGGGCCGGGCGAAGGTCGTGGAGATCCTGCGGAGCGGCCCGGCCCACATCGACGAGATCTATTCGGCCGGCTACAGCAATCTCACCTATTACGACGTCGAGCAGCGCAGGCTCGACCAGGCGGCGGACATGCTCGACAAGTCGATCGTGTTGATGCAGGAACACGATCTGCCGATCTGCCGGGTGTGGCAGACGGGCTCGCGGGCGAGATTGGGCCTGCTGACCGGGAATTGGGAGAAGGCGGCATCCGATGCCGATACGGTGCTGGACGGCCCCAGCGCGCCATTGGCCCGCACGTGGCCACTGGTGATTCACGCCCTCGTCGCGCTACGACAGCACGGCGGCGGAGCCGACGACCTCGATGAAGCCTGGCGGCTCGCGCGCCGATACGGAGAGCCGATGCGCACGTTGCCCGCGGCGGCGGCGGTTGCCGAGCGGGTGTGGCTGACGGGGTGCGACGACGAGCGCCTCGACGAATGCGCTCGGCTTCTCGAGACCGCCCCGCCGACGGGCCTCGAATGGGCGCGCGGCGAACTGGCTGTCTGGTTGCGTCGAGCGGGCGCGCGGGTGAACGCAGTCGGTCTGGCCGAGCCCTACCAGCTCGTGATGGACGGGTCGTTCTCAGCCGCGGCCCAGCAGTTCGATCGGCTCGGCACGCCGTACGACGCGGCGATGGCCCAGATCGACTCGGGCGACGGCGAGATGGCCCGCCGTGGGCTCGACACCCTCGATCGACTCGGTGCGGGCGCGGTGGCCGCCAAGGTCCGCCGCGACCTACGGGCGGCGGGGGTCGCGGTGGTTCCCGCGCGGCGCCGGACTGCGACGTTGGTCAACCCGGCGGGCTTGACCGAGCGGCAGATCGAAGTGCTCCGATTGCTGGACGGCGGCTTGACCAACACCGAACTCGCCGAACGGTTGTACCTGTCGGTGAAGACCGTCGACCACCACGTGTCGGCGATCCTGTCGAAGCTTCAGGTGACCAAGCGTCGCGACGCCGTGAAGCGGGCCCGCGAGCTTGGCATCGTCAGCTGAGCGCGAACGCTGATCGCCTAGACTTGGGCCGTTCAGGTGTGCCGGGAAGTCTGGTCGGCGATCACTCGACGCTGACCGTGAGGGCCGATCCGTGACATCCAAGCCTGGCGATCCATCCCGACTTCGACTGTTGACCCGCGGGTCGTGGCCCGAGGCCAAGCGACTGACGGACGTGCTGCGGCGCGAGACGGTCGGTGGGGTACTGCTGCTGATCGCCGGTGGCGTCGCACTGGGCTGGGCCAATTCCCCGTGGGCGGCGTCGTACCGCGCGGTCTCGGAGTTCTCGATCGGCCCGGAGTCGCTTCACCTGCACCTCAACCTGGCGACGTGGGCGGCCGACGGGCTGTTGGCGATCTTCTTCTTCGTGGTCGGACTGGAACTCAAACGCGAGTTCGTCGCCGGCGACCTGCGCGATCCCGCGCGCGCCGTGTTGCCGATTGCGGCGGCCATCGGCGGCATGATCGTGCCGGCCGGGATCTTCGTCGGCATCGACCTGCTCGACGGTCAGCCCGAGAACCTCGGTGGGTGGGCCGTCCCCATCGCCACCGACATCGCCTTCGCGCTTGGCGGTGCTCGCCGTCCTGTCGACGCACCTGCCGACCGCACTGCGTACCTTCCTGCTGACGCTCGCCGTCGTCGACGACCTGCTTGGCGATCACCGTCATCGCCGCCTTCTACACCGACCACCTGTCGATCGGGCCGCTTAGCGCTCGCCCTCATTCCGGGAGTCGCATTCGCCGTCGCCGTCCATCGCGGTGTGCGGCGATTGGTGGCTGCTGGTGCCGCTTGGCGTTGGCGACGTGGGGGCTCGTGCATGCGAGCGGTGTCCACGCGACGGTCGCGGGAGTGGTGCTCGGATTCACGGTGCCGGTGCTCGGACGACACGCCGTCGCCGAGCACTTCGAGCACGCGCTGCGTCCGTTGTCGGCGGGTGTCGCGGTGCCGGTGTTCGCATTCTTCGCCGCGGGCGTCACGGTCGGTGGCTGGGACGGCCTGGCGCGATTCGCTGACTGCATCCCGTGACGCTCGGCGTGCTCGCCGGGCTAGTGATCGGCAAACCGCTCGGTGTGTTCGTCACCACGTTCCTGTTGGCACGCTTCACCGGCGCCGCATTCGACGAGGACCTGGCCTGGCGGGACGTACTCGGGGCTGGCACTGCTGGCCGGCATCGGGTTCACCGTGTCGCTACTGATCGGCGAGCTGGCCTTCGATTACGGCACTGCGACGAGCGCAGACGTCAAGATCGGCGTCCTGATCGGGTCGGTCGTCGCTGGCTGTGCTGGCTGCCGTCGTCCTGGTCAGCAGGAATGGGGCTTACCGCCGAATTCACGAAAGCGAGACGGCTGACTCAGACGACGACGGAGTGCCCGACATCTACGAGCCTTGAGCCGGCCGCCCGGATTCAGCGTGCGTAAACTGACGGGATGCTTGAACAGATCCGCGGACCCGCCGATCTGCAGCACCTTTCGCAGTCTCAGTTGAACGACCTCGCGTTCGAGATTCGTGAATTCCTGATCCACAAGGTCGCTGCGACCGGCGGACATCTCGGTCCCAACCTCGGCGTCGTCGAATTGACCCTGGCCCTGCACCGGGTGTTCGACTCGCCGCACGACCCCATCATCTTCGACACCGGCCACCAGGCCTACGTCCACAAGATGCTGACGGGTCGCTGCCCGGACTTCGACAACCTGCGCAAGAAGGGCGGGTTGTCGGGGTATCCGTCGCGCAGAGAGAGCGAGCACGACTGGGTGGAGTCGAGTCATGCCAGCAGCGCGCTGTCCTACGCCGACGGGCTGGCCAAGGCGTTCGAACTCAACGGGCACCGCAATCGGCACGTGGTTGCCGTCGTCGGCGACGGTGCGCTCACCGGTGGCATGTGCTGGGAGGCGTTGAACAACATCGCCGCGGCGCACCGGCCCGTCGTGATCGTCGTCAACGACAACGGGCGCAGCTATGCACCCACCATCGGTGGCTTCGCCGACCATCTCGCGGCGCTACGCCTGCAACCGGGCTATGAGCGCATTCTCGAGGAGGGTCGCAAGGCCGTGCGGGGCGTGCCGTTCATCGGCGAGCTCTGCTACCAGTGCATGCACAGCATCAAGGCCGGTATCAAGGACGCGTTGTCGCCGCAGGTGATGTTCACCGACCTGGGGCTGAAGTACGTCGGACCCATCGACGGCCATGACGAACACGCGGTGGAGGCGGCGCTGCGTCACGCGCGCGGTTTCAACGCGCCGGTGATCGTGCACGTCGTGACCCGCAAGGGCATGGGCTACGGCCCGGCGGAGGCGGACGAGGCCGAGCAGATGCACTCCACGGGGGTGATCGACCCCCATACCGGCGTCGCGACGTCAGTTTCGGGAACCGGCTGGACGTCGGTGTTCTCAGAGGAGTTGATCAAGCGGGCGGCGAGGCGACGCGACATCGTCGCCATCACGGCCGCCATGCCAGGACCCACCGGGCTGAGCGCCTTCCGGCAGCAGTATCCCGACCGGTTCTTCGACGTCGGCATTGCCGAGCAGCATGCGATGACCTCGGCGGCGGGCCTGGCGATGGGTGGCATGCACCCGGTGGTCGCCATCTACTCGACGTTCCTCAATCGCGCGTTCGATCAGGTGATCATGGACGTCGCGATGCATCAACTGCCGGTCACGATGGTGTTGGACCGAGCCGGCGTCACCGGGTCCGACGGAGCCAGCCACAACGGTGTCTGGGACCTGTCGATGCTTGGGATCGTGCCGGGCATGCGCGTCGCGGCCCCGCGGGACGCGGCTCGGCTGCGCGAGGAACTGGGCGAGGCGCTCGACGTCAAGGACGGACCCACCGCCGTTCGGTTCCCGAAGGGTGATGTGGGAGAAGACATTCCGGCCATCGAACGGCGGTCCGGTGTCGACGTGCTCGCCACGCCAGCGGCGGGCCTGTCCGATGACGTGCTGCTGGTCACCGTCGGTGCGTTTGCGAAGTTGGCTCTGTCGGCGGCCGAGCGGCTGCGCAAGCAGGGTATCGGCGTGACGGTCGTCGACCCGCGTTGGGTGCTTCCGGTGCCCGAGGTGTTGGGCGAGCTGGCCAAGGCGCACAAGCTGGTGGTCACCGTGGAGGACAACGGCGTGCACGGCGGTATCGGATCGTCGGTGTCGGCGGCGTTGCGGCGCAACGAGATCGACGTGCCGTGCCGCGACGTCGGAGTCCCTCAAGAGTTCCAGACGCACGCGTCGCGTACAGAGGTGCTCACCGACGTCGGGCTCACCGACCAACACGTCGCCCGCCAGATCACGGGCTGGGTGGCCGCCTTGGGCTCCGCCGTCGGCGACCACGTCGGCCACCCTGTCGACTAGCCACAGATCGGGGCGTCACCAGGGGGACGACGCCTACGCTGAAGTTCATGGACGCCGAACTCGAGCGCTGGAAGGCCGCGGGGCAGTTCTTCGACTACCTGGGCTTCGACATCTTCTACCGGGTTGACGGCCGACCACTTGCCGAGGGCCCGACGCTGCTGCTCATCCACGGTTACCCGTTCAACTCCTTTGACTGGTCGCTGATCTGGCCGACGCTGACCGAGCGGTTCACCGTCATCGCGCCCGACATGATCGGCATGGGGTTCTCGGACAAACCGGTCGCCTATGAGTACTCCGTGCACGACCACGCGGACATGCACGAGGCGCTACTGGAGCACCTGAACGTCGAGTCGTGTCACGTGCTGGCCCACGATCTCGGAGACTCCGTCGGTCAGGAACTGCTGGCCCGCCACGAGCTCGGCGACTGGTCCTACCGTGCGCTGCAGTTCGAGTCGATCACCTGGCTCAACGGCGGCATGTTCAACGAGACGTACACGCCGCGGCTGATGCAGAAGGTGATGTCGCGGACACCCCTGGGGGACATCATGAGTCACGTACAGGGCACGCCGTTGTCGCGCCGCCTCCTGGAGCCCACTCTGAACGAGATGTTCGGCCCGAACACCAAGCCGTCGCGCCGGATGATGAATCAGTTCCACCAGATCCTCGACTACCACGACGGCATGCGCGTGATGCATCAGGTCGGCCGATTCCTCAACGATCGGTACGTCCACCGCAACCGTTGGGTGCGGGCGATGCGGCAGACCGGCGTGCCGATGCGCCTCATCGACGGGCCCATCGACCCGAACTCGGGGCGGCACATGGCCGATCGCTACCGCGAGGTCATCCCGAATGCCGACGTGGTGATGCTGGCCGACGACATCGCACACTGGCCGCAGCTCGAGGCACCCGACGCGGTGCTCGAGCACTTCCTGGCCCACGTCGACCGAGTTACCACCCGTTGAGTCTGCGGGGAGATCGCCAAAATAGCCGAATCCGAGATCTCCCAGCAGTTTCGACGTGCTATTGGGGTAATTCCGTCGACTGCGCGGACACCGTGAGCGCCTCGGCCAGAATCGGCACGGTGAGTTCCCGCTGCCACGATCGGGCCCCGCCATCCATCAGGAATGCGTCGATGACGGGGGCGGGATCGGCATGGGGCTGCCAGTCCCAGACCAGCCTGCGCACCAGTTCGGGGGTGACCAGATTCTCCGTTGGCACCGAAACCCGTTGCGACAGTTCGGTCAGGCCGGTGCGCACGGCCTCCAGCCGAGCGGCGGCTTCCGGCTTGCGGCGGCTCCAGCGCACCGCCGGCGGCGGACCGTTCAGTGGTTCATTCGTAGCGGGCAGATCCTCGGTGGTGCGGGCACGTGCCAGTGCGTCGAGCCACACCTGCGCATTGCGGCGCTGGCGCGATCCGCCGAAAATCGGCAACGCCGTCAGCTTCTCCACTGTGTCCGGATCGTTGGTTGCGGCGTTGATGATCGCGGCGTCGGGCAGTATCCGGCCCGGCGCGATGTCGCGTCGTTGGGCGATGTGGTCCCGCGTCGTCCAGAGCTCGCGCACGGCGGCCAACGCGCGTGGCGCGCGCACCTTGTGGATGCCCGACGTGCGCCGCCACCGGTCTCGCCGGGTGGGTGGTGCGACGTATGTGCGGAGGTACTCGAATTCCTCTGCGGCCCAACGAGTCTTGCCCTGGTCCTCGAGTAACGCCGCGATCGCGCTTCGCAGTTCGAGCAGTACCTCGACGTCCAGGGCCGCGTAGTTCAGCCAGGCCGGCGGCAGCGGCCGCTTGGACCAGTCCGCCGCGCCATGACCCTTGGTTAGTTGCAGACCGAGGAGCCGCTCGACCATGGCGGCCAGGTTCACCCGGTCGAACCCCGCAAGACGGCCCGCCAGTTCCGTGTCGTACAGCGCGGACGGTGTCATGCCCAGTTCGGCCAGGCACGGGAGGTCCTGGTCGGCGGCGTGCAACACCCATTCGTCCTCGGCCAGTACCTCGACGACGGGGGCCATGGCCGTCGCCGGGTCCGCGCCGTGGCCGACCGGGTCGATCAGCACGGTGCCCGCGCCGTTGCGGCGGATCTGGACGAGGTAGGCGCGATTGGAGTAGCGGAAGCCGGAGGCGCGCTCGGCGTCGATGGCGAATGGTCCGTGCCCGGTTGCGAGAAGTTTTGCGGCCCTGGCGATCTCGCTGGCGTACATGGCCACGGGAGGTACGCCGCCGGTCGGGGCCAGCAGCGGCGTGGACTGCGACTCGGGTTCCTCGGGACCTGGGTCGGATGACGCCTCGTCCGTCATCTCACGCGCGCGTGCGGGAGCTCAGGTCGGTGACCCCCGTGGGTGGCAGCCCGGCGGCGTGTTCCAGCACCTCGCAGAACGCGATCACGTGCGGGCCCAGTTCCAGCGTGGTGGCCGTCCAGGACGCACGGAGTTCCAGCTGGTGGGCGCGCGGCGGCCCGGAGATGTCGCCGTAGCGCACCGACGTCGTCGCGGTCACGGTGCCGCCGAGTGCGGTGACGTGCTTGGCGCGCTGGTCCAGTGCGTCGACGAGCCAACTCCACGCGACTTCAGGGAGCAGCGGATCTACCGCCTCGCTGGAGTCGAGGTCGGCCTGGATGTAGGCGACCAGTCGCATGGTTCCGTCCCAGGCTTCGGCGCCCTCGGGGTCGTGAAGCAGGATCAGCCGGCCGAACGCGTCGCCCTCGGAGCGTTCGGGCACGATCGCCGTGTCGGGGTGGCGGACCTCGGCGCCGAGCGCGTAGCTGTACGGAGCCAGCCGCTGCGGCGGACGGATCGGGCCGAGCTCGATCTCCGGCCGGACGGTGGTGGCACTCATCGCCGCCACCGCTTCGCGGAACTGTGCCGGTTCAGCGGAGGTCACGGCGTTTGACGGTAGTCCATCCTTGCGGGGGACGGCGCAGGCGCGCCGAAGCGTTACCAGACGCAAGCTCACGACTCCCGCGAGAGTCCGCGTCCTCGGGGCTCATGGCAGCATGGGTGCCGATGAATACCCGCCGCGACCTGCCTGAGTCGCCATATCTCACCGCGGCCGGCGGCCGCAAGCCCAGCCGCATCCCGGTCTGGTTCATGCGCCAGGCCGGACGCTCGTTGCCCGAGTACCGGGCGCTGCGCGCCGACCACGGCATGTTGGAGGCGTGCTTCGACCCTGCGCTGGTCTGCGAGATCACGTTGCAGCCGGTGCGCAGGCACGGCGTGGACGCAGCCATCCTGTTCTCCGACATCGTCGTGCCGCTGCGTGCGTCGGGCATCGACCTGGACATCGTGCCCGACGTCGGTCCCGTCATCGCGCACCCGATTCGCACTCAAGCCGACGTCGCGGCCATGAAGCCGCTCGAGCCCGAACACGTCGACCCGATCGCAGAGGCCGTGAAGCTGCTGGTGTCGGCGTTGGGCGACGTTCCGCTCATCGGGTTCGCCGGGGCGCCCTTCACGCTGGCGTCGTATCTGGTGGAGGGCGGGCCCAGCCGCAATCACGAACGCACGAAGGCGATGATGTTCGGCGAGCCCGCCACCTGGCACGCGTTGATGACCGCGCTCACCGACGTCACCATCGGATTCCTGCGCGCGCAGCTCGACGCCGGCGTCGACGCGATCCAATTGTTCGACTCGTGGGCCGGCACGTTGTCGCTGGCCGATTACCGCAGCCACGTGCTGCCGCACAGCGCCAGGGTCTTCGAGGCGTTCGCCGGCGAGGGGGTGCCGATGACGCACTTCGGCGTCGGGACCGCCGAACTGCTGGGGGCCATGGGTGAGGCGGGCGCGACGGTCGTCGGCGTCGACTGGCGAACCGCGCTGTCCGATGCGGCCACACGGGTCCGCCCAGGGGTGGCGCTACAGGGCAACCTCGATCCGGTGGTGTTGCTGGCGGGTTGGCCGGTGGTGGAGCGCGCGGTGCGCTCCGTCGTCGAGGACGGCCGCCGCGCCGTCGACGCAGGAGCGGCGGGCCACGTGTTCAACCTGGGGCACGGCGTGCTTCCCGCCACCGATCCCGGCATCGTCACCGAAGCGGTCTCCCTGGTGCACTCACTGTGAGACCCACGTATGCCGTTGTCGGGGGCGGTATTTCGGGTCTGGTCGCCGCGTACCGGCTGCGCATGGCGGCCGGTGCGGATGCGTCGATTACGCTGTTCGACCCCGCCGACCGACTCGGTGGCGTGCTGCGTACCGAACGGATCGGCAACCAGGCCGTCGACGTCGGAGCCGAGGCGTTCGTGGCGCGTCGACCGGAGGTCCCGAAGTTGCTGGCCGAACTGGGGCTGGCGGCTCGACAGGTCGCTACGACGGGCGCCCGGCCCCTGATCTTCAGCGGCGGTCGGCTGCATCCAATGCCCGAGGGCACCCTGCAGGGCATTCCGGCCCACGCATCCGCCGTCGCGGGACTCGTCGACGACGCGACGGTGTCCCGGGTGAACGGCGAGCCGGCCCGCCCGTTCTCGTGGCGTCCCGGCGCGGATCCGACCGTCGCGGAGGTGGTCGGCGACCGATTCGGTGCGCAGGTCGTGGCGCGGTCGGTCGACCCGCTGCTCGCCGGGGTATACGCCGGCTCGGCGGCCACGATCGGGTTGCGTTCGGCCGTTCCGACGCTGGCGGCGGCCCTGGACCGCGGCGCGCCGAACCTTACCGACGCCGTCCGGCAAGCCTTGCCGCCGCCGGTGGCAGGTTCGGTGTTCGGCGCCGTCGACGGTGGCTACCGGGTCCTGCTCGACGAGCTCGTTCGGCGGGCACGACTCCACTGGGCGCACGTCGCGGTAGAACGCGTCGAGCGGGCCGCCGGCGGGTGGACCCTCGTGGACGACGAGGGCGCGGGTTGGCAGGCCGACGCCGTGGTGCTCGCGCTCCCCGCTCCGCGATTGTCCCGACTGGTCGAACGCGTGGCACCGCGAACGGCCGCTGCGGCCAGCCGGATTCAGGTGGCGTCGTCGGCGCTGGTGGTGTTGGCCCTTCCGGGCGGGACGCCGCTGCCCGCGCAGTCGGGCGTGCTGGTCGCCAGCGGAGAACCGTTGCACGCCAAGGCGATGACGCTGACATCGCGCAAATGGGGTGGCCGCGGCAACGTCGAGTTGATGCGCCTGTCGTTCGGCAGGTTCGGCGACGATCTCGCCCGCAGCGTCGGCGACGAGGAACTGCTGAAGTGGGCCGGTGAGGACCTCGCGACCGTGTTCGGCATCGACGTCGATCCCGTCGACTGTCACGTGCAGCGCTGGCTCGATGCGATGCCTCAGTACGGCCCCGGCCACGGTGACCTCGTAGCCGAGTTGCGGGCCGGACTGCCGCCCGGACTCGCGGTCGCGGGTGGCTACCTGGACGGTATCGGCGTGCCTGCCTGCGTCGCATCCGGGAGCCGGGCGGCCGCATCGCTGGCGTCGGCGCGCGTGGCACGATAGCCGTATGGCCAAGCTCGACTACGACGCCCTCAACTCCATGACGAGATACATGATGATCTCGGTGTTCTCGGTGCAACCGGAGGCGTTGGGGGAGGATCGCGCCACCGTGGTGGACGACGCCGCGACGTTCCTCAAGCAGCAGGAGGACAACGGCGTGGTCGTGCGCGGGCTGTACGACGTCGCGGGGTTCCGCGCCGACGCGGACTTCATGATCTGGACACACGCCGAACGGGCGGAGGATCTCCAGGCCACCTATTCCTCGTTCCGGCGCACTTCGCTCGGGCTGGTGAGCGATCCGGTGTGGAGCGTGGTGGCCCTGCATCGGCCCGCGGAGTTCAACAAGAGCCATGTTCCGGCATTCGTCGCAGGCGAGCCGGCCGGCGACTACGTCTGCGTGTATCCGTTCGTGCGCTCGCTGGACTGGTATCTGCTGCCCGACGACGAGCGCCGCAAGATGCTGGTGGAGCACGGCATGGCCGGCCGGGAGTATCCCGACGTGCGGGCCAACACGGTGCCTGCGTTCGCGCTTGGCGACTACGAATGGATTCTGGCGTTCGAGGGCCCGGACCTCGGCAGGATCGTCGAGCTCATGTGGAAACTGCGCTATACCGACGCACGACGGCACGTCCGCGAGGAAACTCCGTTCTTCACCGGCCCGCGGGTCGGTGTCGAGGAGCTCGTCGCCAAGCTGCCCTGACCGTGCTCGAAGCCGTCAGTCTTCGGAAGGCACCAGCTTGAGCGAGATCGAGTTGATGCAGTAGCGCTGATCCGTCGGCGTCGGATAGCCCTCACCCTCGAACACGTGCCCCAGGTGGCTGTGGCAGTTCGCGCACACCACCTCGACCCGGTGCATTCCCAGTGAGTCGTCGGTCTTCAGGATCACTGCGTCGGAGTCGGCCGGATCGAAGAAAGACGGCCAGCCGCAATGGGACTCGAACTTCTCGGTGCTGCGGAACAACTCCGCTCCGCATGCTCGGCACACGTAGACACCCTCGGTCTTGGTGTCGGTGTACTCGCCGGTGTACGGCCGTTCGGTGCCGGCCTGGCGCAGCACAGCGAACTCGGCCGGGGTGAGCTTCTTGCGCCACTCGTCGTCGGTCAACTCCACTTTGGGGCTACTCATGCCCCAACGCTAGCGCGCCCCGGTTCCGTCATCCAGGGTGGATCGATGCCGTCGTCGAGTCGACGTTCGGCCTTGGCGTCGAGGTAGCGGAACAACAACACGCAGAAGATCACGATGAGCATGAGCGACCAGCCGTAGGTGATCTTCATGTATTCCAGGAAGCGGCCGGTGGTCGGCCAGTACACGAGCAGCCAGCGATCCATCGTCATGAAGCCGTAGATGGCCAGCCAGGCCACCCAGTTGCGGATGACCGATTTCGGCAGCACCACCGTCATGAGGAAGGGGAACAACATCATCGAGTAGTAGGCCTGGCCCAGCGAGAGCACGAGGAACGACGCGACGAGGAGCACCCCGGACGACGTCAGCATCCAGAACAGTTGGTCGCGTTGCCGGTAGTACCGGTAGAGAAGCCACAGGCTTGCAAGTGCCAGCAGTCCGAAGACCATGCGCAGCAACAGGATCAGCCATCCGGGCAGACCATAGTAGATTCCGTTGCCCTGGATCGAGCTGTTGAAGTAGTCGCGTGGCACGAAGAGGATGTACGGCACCGTGTTCCGGACGAAGCCCATCGGGTCGCTGACCAGGAACCAGCCGACGAGGTTGAACACCAGTGGCACCGCGAACGCAGTCACCAGGGCCCGCCATTGTCGGTTCAGCAGCGGCAGCAGCAACAGCGGGGCCAGTGACGGTTTGATCACCAGGGTGAGGCCGATCGCGATGCCCGCCAACCATTGGCGATTCAGCCGGCCGTCCAGCAGCCACAGGAAGAACAGCACCTCGCAGAAGAGGATGCATCCGTTGATGTTCGTGAACACCAGTGTGTTGGTGACGCTTTCGGTGCAGAACATGGCGAGCAGCAGGGCGGGTGCGGCGACCGAGGTAAGCGAGAACTTGAACAGCCTCAGCAGGAAGTAGGCGGCCAGCACGATCGCGATGGCGTTCAAGGTGATGAACCAGTACCGGGCGGCGTCGACGCGCAGGAACGCGAAGGGCGACAACAGCAACGTCCCACCCGGCGGATACAAGTAGTGTGGGTCCACCTGGTCGAAGTGCTCGTTGTAGATGTCGAGGCCGCGCCTGAAGTTCGACACCGCGCGGTAGACGGGGCCGAAGTCGTCGGTGATGTACCCGTTGGTGCCCAGCACATAGCTGCGATGGATGATCGACAGGATCGCGATGGGCCACAGCACCGAACGCAGCACCGTCGCGGTGCTGGGCGGGGACGTGCGGGGTCGGAAGGCGCTAAGCAATGAATCGGGTACCGCCACCAGCGCACCGTACACCGGCGCCCGGGACTGGCAGTCTAGGCGGGGCAGTACGTGTCGGTCTCGGGCAGCTTGCCGGTCCCGAGGTAGTTGACCACCGGCGCAATGGCACACGGCGTGTAGATGCTGGCCCCGTGACCGACGCCCTGCCACATCACTCGGCGGTTGGAGGCGCCCGCGTTGATGATGGTCGCAGCGACGGCGGCCACGCCCTCGTTGCCGACGATCGGGTCGTTCAGGACGCCGAGCAACAACACCGGCACCTTGAGGTCCTTGGGGTCCTTGGGTTGCGTGCTGCTTGGCCAGCTCAGGCAGTTCGTCAGGCTGAGTGCGCCGACGGCGCCGAACTGCGGGTAGAGCTTCGGCCAGGCCACCAGGAGTTCGCGGACCCGGTCGGGGGTGGGCCGGTTGAGCGAGTCGCTACACGAGTTGACGAACTGACCGTCCGTGAGGCGCAGGGTCTCTGCCCTCGTGATGAGGTCGTTCAGCTCGCTGGTGTCGCCGCCGCGCGCGGCGGCAAGGGCACCGGCGAGGCCGTTGGTGGAGCTGACGCGATCGCCAACGGGAAATGCAAGCGCTGTGGTGATCGCGTTGGTGAGGACGGCCACCGACACGCCACCGGGCCCTCGGCCAGATCTGGCTGCAGCGAGCATGTCGCTGACCGCGCCCTTGGGATCGGCACCGAGCGGGCAGGCCGTCGCGGCGCACTGGGTGGCGAATGCGTCGAGGGCGGCCTGCTGGCCCTTGACCCGCTGTTCGGCCGCGGCCTCGGCGGCGATGCCCAGTGGCAGCGGCGAATCGAGAACCAGCCGGGCGATCTTGTCCGGGTGAGACCCGGCGTACGCCAGTGCCACCTGTGCGCCGTTGCCGATGCCGAGCAACGCAAGGGTCGGGACATCCCAGGTGCTGCGCAGCCGTTCGATGTCCTCCGCCGCGCGAGCGTTGTCGTATGCCGAGTCGCCGGGAGCGATGGTGTCGGTACAACTCGTGGTGGCGGTCTGCACGACGGCGCTCAGGTTGGCGACGGGGTCGTCGCCGGATTCGAACTGCGCCTGCTCGAGCATCTCCTGCCGGTCGAAGGAATCGCGGCAATCGAGTGCACCCGACGTGCCGATGCCCCGCCTGTCGACCGCGACGATCGGGTTGGTCTTCAGAATGTCGATGCCGTTGCGGCTCAGCCACGCTGGGAGCTGCACTGAGGACGGCACATCCGTGCCCGTGGTCATCACCAAGGGGCCGGCGTCGGACGGGGTACCTGTCGTTTGTGCCTTGACGACGCCGATGCTGAGGGTGCCGGTGGCGCCGCTGATGGGGTCGAGGTCGGCGTCGTAGCTGGCGCACTGAAGGGTGACGCCGGTGATCGGTGCGACGGCGGCGTCGCTGAAGACCCGCGACGTGCAGTCGCGCCACGTCAGGTCGTTCTTGGGAGCTTCGATGGGTGGTGGGCCGGCCTCCTGAGGGGTGGTGTCCGGTTGTCCCTGAGGATGAGCTCCCGAGTCGGTGGCGTAGCGCGGGTTGGCGGCCAGCCCGGGTGCGCATCCGGCGAGCATGGTCGACACCACGACGCACAGGCCGAGGGCCCGGAGTAGCTGACGATGCCGACGCATGCTGACCACAGTAGCGATCACCGGGACTGCGCCTGCCTCAGTCTTCTTTGACGAAGCGGGTGTAGAGGTAGCCCTCGTCGTCGCTCAGTACGTGACTGCGCCGCATCTTGGTGTGCACTTCGCCGCTTCCGGTGGCGAGGCGTCGGGCCGATCCGCCGACCATGATCGGGGCGATCGTCACGCACAACTCGTCGAGCAGGCCCCGCTCGATGAACAGGCTGAGCAGCGTCGGTCCACCCTCGGTGAGCACGCGCCGAAGGCCGCGTCGGTCGAGGACGTCGAGCATCGCGGCCGGGTCGACGCGGTCGGACCGCGTTCCGGACGCGTCGATCACCTCGGCCAGCGCGCCGAACCGCTGTTGGGTTTCGGCCGCGGTCTCGCGGCAGGTCAGGATCAGTGGCGGCACTTCGGCGCGGGTGAACAGCTTCGCGTCGTGCTCGAAGTCGGCGCTGTGGGTCACGACGGCGATGGGCGGCACCTCGGCCTGACCGCGGCGCTGTCGGTCCTGGCGCTGCGCCGCGGACATCTGTGCACCCGAATAGTTCTCGATCCGGACGGTGGCCGCGCCGACGACGATGACGTCGGCTTCCTGGCGCATCCGGGCGAACAGGGCGCGGTCGCCCGACCCGGCCAGCCCGCCGGCCTTGCCGTCGTCCGTCGCCCCGCCGTCGATGCTCGAGATCATGTTGGCCCGCACCCAGCAGCGGTCGAGCCGGTCGGGGTAGGAGTAGTACGCCGCGAGCCGCTCGTCGTCGGTGTCGAACGCGTCGCCGGCCGCCGCCAGCTCGGTGAGCTCGGTCGCAGGGTCGGCATCAGACACGGGCACAATTGCAGCACGCCGATAAGGTGCGTCCATGTCTGGGGCCAGCGGTATTGCGCACCTGACCGATCGGCATCCGAGCGTCACCCCGGAGCGGCTCGTCGCCGGGCTCCTTCCACCGCCCACGTTCGCGGCCGTCGACTTCGACACCTACCGGCCCGATCCGGCCGAGCCATCGCAGGCCGACGCGGTGGCGGCGTGTCTGGACTTCTGCGCGTCCGCGGTTGAGCGCCGGGCCGGAAAGAAGAAGCTATTCGGCAGGCGCGAGGTGCTTCCCGGGCTCGGCGTGTACCTCGACGGCGGGTTCGGCGTCGGCAAGACCCACCTCTTGGCGTCGACGTACTACCGGCTGGTCGCCGCCCAGGCCGGACCCGCCGCGTTCGCCACGTTCGGCGAGCTGACCCAGCTGGCGGGCGTCTTCGGCTTCGTCGAGTGCATCGACCTACTCGCCGAATACGTCGTGGTGTGCATCGACGAGTTCGAGCTCGACGACCCGGGTAACACGACGCTGATCTCCCGACTGCTTTCGCAGTTGGTCGAGCGCGGCGTGTCGATCGCCGCGACGTCCAACACGCTGCCCGAACAACTCGGCGAGGGCAGGTTCGCCGCACAGGACTTCCTGCGTGAGATCAACACGCTCGCAAGTATTTTCACCACGGTGCGCATCGGGGGGCCCGATTACCGGCACCGCGATCTGCCGCCAGCTCCGGAGCCGCCGGGCGACGACGAAGTTCGGAACAGGGCCGCCGAGGTCAACGGTGCGACGCTCGACGACTTCGACGCGCTGTGCACACACCTCGCGACGATGCACCCCTCGCGGTACCTGGCGCTGATCGAAGGCGTGACGGAGGTCTTCATCACCGGCGTGCATCCGCTGGACGACCAGAGCGTGGCGCTGCGGCTGGTGTCGCTGACCGACCGGTTGTACGACGCGGGCATTCCGGTGGCGGCGTCGGGGAGCAAGCTCGACACCATCTTCAGTGCGGAGATGCTCGCCGGTGGTTTCCGCAAGAAGTACCTGCGCGCCACGTCCCGCCTGCTCGCGCTGAGCCACGCCGGTCGCGCCACGTAATCGCACGACGAGCAGGCGGCTAAGCTCGGGTCCGTGGTTGCGCGATGCGCGATGCGGGAGCTTCTGCGCCTTGTCGACGTACGGGCGCATCACGGCCTCGTAGCGGTCTAACGCGATGCGGTGGTCGTCGGTGGCCGCGAGTTCCCCGGCGAGAACGTAGGCGCCGGTGATGGCGAGGCTGGTGCTCATGCCGCTGACGGGCGACGAACAGTGGGGCGTCGCCGACCAGGGCTACGCGTCCACTGGTCCAGGCCGCCAAACGTGCCTGGCCGAGGGCGTCGAAGTACAGCGGTGCGTCATCGAGTGCGGCGAGCACGCGAGGGGCCTGCCAGTCGGCGTCCGCGAACGTGCGGCGCAGGATGGCGATCACGGCGCCGCGGTCGAGATCCTCGAGTCCACGAATGTCGGACAGGAAGCTCAGAGTGGCGCGGGCGGTGCCGACGTTGTCCGGTCGCAAGGTGATGCCGCGACCGCGGCCGGCGTTGTACCAGCGCCACCAGTTGGTGTCGGACTCGGTTCGCGGGATCGTCAAATAGGCGGTGTAGAGGCCGAGTTCGCGCACTGCGTCGCTGTGGAAGACCAGTGACCGGGTGCGGGACCGAAGGCCTCGGCCAGGGCCACCACATCGAACGTGCGGGTTGGACCGTGAGCGAACGTGACCGTGACGCCACCGTCGTGATCGTCCAGGGCGACGATCTCATCGCCGAAGATGTACTCGGTGCCGTCGCGGGTGCGATCGACGATGATGCGAGACAGCTGATCCCGCAGAATCTCCAGCTCGGCGGTGGGCCCGCCGGACTCGGACGTCGAGGCCGGGAAGCTCGCGATGGGATCACCATTGCCGTCGATGAACTGGGTGCCTACCTCGCCTGTCGAGGCGGCCCGGATCGCCTCCTCGATGTAGGCCAGGGTGGGGCCGGCGATGCTGGCTCCGGAGATGAGAATGCGGCGTGTGACGATGAACAGGGACTAGGACGGGTCGGCTAAAGCTCGCCGCTCCGGTGAAGCCGCGACGGCATACCCATCCGCGATTCGACGAGGTCCACACCGTGGCGCACACCGCCGGTGGCAGCGAACCCCGCGGCGACGGCCTGCGCGCCCGTCGTCATCGTGATCGCGGACAAGACCTTGCGGCGCAGGCGGCCGACGCTGAGGTGGCGAGAGGGCAGCCGGGTTCCGGCCCGCGCGATCTCCACCCGGCGGGCGACCTCGAACTGGTCACGCCCGAACGGCACTGCGCAGACGGGTATTCCGCGACTGAGTGCCTTCTGGGTGATCCCCATTCCGCCGTGCGTCACCACACAGACCGCGCGGTCCAGGACCGCGGAGTGCGACACGAACCGCGTCAGTGTCGCGTGCCGATGCGCCGTCAGATCGATGTCGGCGGCGCCGGCCGGAAGTGTCGCGACGACGTGCACCGGTTCACCGTCGAGGGCGAGCAGCGCGGTGCGCACCAACGCGGAATCCGCTTGCCGCACAGACGATGTCGTCACCAGCACGATGGGTAGCTCGATGTCGTCCAACCACCCGGGCGGCCCGGGCGTAGGCGGTTCGAACACCGCCGGGCCGATCATGTGCACCGACTCGCCCCACTCGGTATGCGCGTACTCGAACGGTTTACCGGTAGCGACGAGCACTCCGGGTGCGCGGCGCAGCAACTCGTCGGCGGAACGCACCGGTGCCAGCCGCAGGGCGGCACGTACGGGGTTGACTGCGGCCCGGAAGGGCCGGTCGAACACCGCCGCGGTCACCGTCCCGATCCCGATGTCCCGCACCCTGCCGACCCATCCCCCGCGGGGACGGGCTCCTGGGCCGAACGGCGGGGATCCCGGCCCGGTGAGGTACGGGATGAAGGGACTGAAGATGAGCCACGGAGTGTTCTCGGTCCGGTGGACCTCCAGGGTCGAAATCGCCCCCCAGCAGTTGGCGTCGACGAGCACCATATCGGGTTGGACGCTCCGGATCGCGGCGCCGATGTCGGCCACTTCGACGGCGGCCCGACGCGCCAATACCTCGACGGTCTTGCCTACCACCCGCAGCGCACTACCGGTGGTCCAGTCGTCGCTCTGCAGGGATTCGATGCGGGGATCGACGCGCTCGGCCGCAAAACCCAGCCGACGGCATACCATCACCCCGGCGTCGAGGGTGCGGACGTGGACCTGGTGTCCCCGCGAAGCCAGCTCGCCGAGCAGCGCGCAGAACGGGAAGAGGTGGCCGATGGCCGGTGAGGTGTAGGCCAGCACTACCGCCATGATCCCCCTCCGCGGACATCGCCAATGGGACCCATCCGACGCTGCGTCGGCAACGAATCGACACATAGCAGCAGTAATCTCCCCCTGTCCGTATAAGAGATGTCGCGGTGGTGCCCATGAATTCCGTCCAAAGTCAAGAGCTCGTTGTCCTCCTCGACGATGTCGGCCGCAGCATCGGCACGGCCCCCAAGGCGGAGGTGCATCACGATTCGACCCCCCTGCATCTCGCATTCTCCTGCTACCTGTTCGACCACGCGGGCCACGTGCTGTTGACCCGGCGGGCACTGGACAAGCGCACTTTTCCCGGCGTCTGGACCAATTCGTTCTGCGGACACCCGTCGCCCGACGAGTCGGTGGACGGCGCGGTGACGCGCAGGGCGCGCGAAGAGCTGGGTGTCGACGTCGCGGACTTGATCTGCGTCCTGCCGGACTTCCGCTACCGTGCGGTCGACGCCGAGGGAATCCTGGAGAACGAATTCTGTCCCGTGTTCTGCGCCCGGGTGGTGGGTTCGGTGGATGCCGATCCCACGGAAGTCATGGACTTCGCTTGGGTGCGGTGGGATCAGTTGCGCGCGGCCGCGGAGTTCCAGTGGGCGATCAGCCCGTGGGCGGTGGAGCAGGTCCCGCTGCTCGAGGCCGCCGGGGTGGGACGGCAAAATCAGGACCTCAGCTCGTAGAGACGCTCGGCGTAGATCAAGTCGTCACGCCACAATCGCGTGGCCGACCGTTTCATCAGGGCCCTGATCATCGGAGCAGCGACAAGCGCCTTGCCGAAGTGTGGTCGATCGGAGTGCGCGATGACGGCTTCCACGACAGCCGTCCTGGGCCGTCCGTCCCGGCCGGGACCCAGTGGGGTGGCGTGTGTTTCCACTACGCTGCCCTGACCCTCGCCGTCGATGATGCGCATGACGACGGTCCGCGGGCCGGGGGCGGTGAACTCGGCGATGACCGGGACGCCGAGTCGGCCGATCTGAAAAGTCACGGCGACCAGGAAGCTGTCGAGCTCATCGGTCAGGTCGTCGTCGGCGGCGGGTGCGCTGTGCACCTCGAGTCGAGTGAAGGAATACGGGTGGAAACATCCGCCGTGCCACGGGTCCAGCCTGTTGGCCACGACGTCGCACGGCTCACAGACACCTTCGAGGCGGGACACCGCCGCCAACCGGGGATGCCCCGGCCGCGGCGACAGGATCGGCGCGTCGGTCGGAGCCTCGCCACCGACGGCGTCGAGGCGCACCCAGCACAGCACACCATCGTCAAACGCCGGGAACGGTTTCCACACCCCATGGCGTCGGTCCGACAGCCGCAGACCGTGCCACGGGCATATCAGCGTTCCGCACTCGACCGGTGCGGTGGACAGGTCCGCGCCCAAGTGCGGACACGCCCGGGGGGCCACCAGCAGGCCGCCGTCGGCGCCGCGCCACGCGACGATCTGCACGCCGGCGACCGTGCCACCACAGGCTTTCGTGACGATCTGCGAACTAGCGGCGAAGGCGTACCAGTTGCCGCTCGGTCGGCGCCCCGCGCGGCGCAGCGCCGACCGGATCACCGCCGGGTTGGCGTCGGCAAAGGTAGGCGCCTGAGCCGACCAGTCCATCGGTGGCAGGGTCTGAAACGGCCACGCCTTGGCCGCTTTGACGCGCAGATCCGACAGCAGGCTCATCGACGCGCCCCTCTCGCGCGGGTCGCCAGGCCACGCAGCAGCGCCGACCGGCCGCGATTGGGCACGGTGTGCAGCGCGTGTCCCGCTAGACCGAAACCGCCGAGGAGATGGTTGGCGGCCGCCCACCCGGTGGTCGCGGCGCGCTCCATCAATGCCACCGGCAGGTCGATGCGAATCCCGTCGCCCGCCAGCACAACTCGCGGATCCGGCGTCCGGACGGTGGGCCGACCGGCGAAATCGCCCGGGGCGAAGCGGGGACAGTCGGCACGGCGCAGCAGGCGTTCGTCGACGATCGTCGCGCCGATGGTTTCCGGGTAAAGCTGGTGCATGCGTGCCACCAGCGCCTCGCGCACGTTGTCCTCGGAGTCGGTCACCGAGTAGGCGTGCAGCTCCACGACCGAACCGCCGGTGCGCGCCGCCCATTGCGCCGCCTCACGTTCGTAGCGCTCCAGGACGCTGACGTTGTCCAGCGGTGGCCGGCCACCGGTCCCGACGAATGCCGCTCGATCGGCGCGCACCGGGCGGTGCAGCCACAACCGCAGCACCACGAACGGCGGCGCGGTGTGCAGATCGGCGACCCTTCGGCGCCATGCCTCGTCACCGAGGCCCGGTGAGCCGGCGACGATACGACGCAGGCCGGCCACATCGGTGGCCAACACCACTGCGTCCGCCGCGAACTCCCGGTCCGCGCCGCATCGCACCCGCACGTCGGACGCCACCGAAACGTCGTCGACCGTCAGTCCGGTGTGAAACCGCACACCGTTGCCCTCCAGGTACTTCTGCAGCGGGTTCCACAGTGCGACATCAAAATTCGCGTTGACGACATCGAAGATCAGTCCCTCGCTGGAGCCGAGGAAGTAGATGTGGAACATCGCCGCGAGCTCGCCCGCCGACAGGCACTCCGGCCGCGCGAAGAAGCTGCGGGCGAACACCTCGAACGCCAGATGCCGCGCGGCGTCGGGAAAGTTGATGTCCCGCAAGAATGTTTCGGCATCCCCGTTGTCGAGATCGTAGTACGTCTGGGGTACCGACACGGCCGCCAGCGGCGCGGCTGCCCTGGCGTCGAGCCTGACCAGATCGCGTAGCCGAAAGGTTGGGCTGCGCATCGCGAATGCCAGCGCGTTCAGGGGCGGCGTACGCGGCAGCCCCCGGAACGTGTCACTGCGCCCGGCACCGTCGATCAACGGATAGTCATCGACCGCGCTGAGCGCCAACAGGTCCGGATCGGCCCGGCGCAGCAAGTCCCGCAGGTTGTAGTACTGGCGGAAGAACGCGTGAAAACCCCGGTTCATGGCGGCCACCGAGCCGTCGGCCAGGGTGTCGGGCCAGCCACCGACCCGGCCGCCGAGGTAATCCCGCGACTCCACGACATCGACACTGACCCCGCGCTCACAGAGCCCGGCGGCGGCGGCCAGACCGGCGATTCCGGCGCCGACGACCACCACGTGCGGCGCCCGTGCGAGGCTGCGGGCGTCGGTCAGGCCCGGCGATCCGGGCAGCGTCTGGCGGTGCCGATCTGGCCGGCTCATCGCTGCTCCGACATCTCGCGTCGGGGCCGGCTGCGCTCCCACAGCAGCAGCACGGCGGTCACCAGCGCGAAACCGAACAGGAAGTCCTCGATCGGAATGTCGAACGGAAACCGGATGCCACTGGTGTGCTGATCGTCGTAAATGACAATGGGCGCATTGAGTTTGGTCAGCCAGCCGTCGGCGAGGATCTGGAAGCCGATCACGATCGCCATCGAAATCCAGTACGCCGGGCGGCGGAACAGCCCGGTCCGCAGGACTCGTAGCTCCAGTGCGCAGACCGCGACCACCGCGAGAATGGCCGGGAGCGTGTAGCCGATGCCGCTCACCGTCTCACCTTCGTGTGACGTTCCCGGAGCACCGACAGCAGGGAGTCCACCGCCGAGTAGGTGAGCAACCCGCAGACCGGAATCACCAGGAAGAACAGCACCTCCTCCAGCGGCACTTCCCCGGGAAGAGTCAACCCGAGGATGTAACGCGGGTTGTACGACCACACATGTGCCGCAACGGCGATCGCATCCCAGATCAGGAACACCGCGGCGACGGGCAACACCGCGGCGGCCACGCGGCGGGGCTGGCGATACACACCGCTGCCGAACGCCTCGAGGGGCGCTGTGATCAGGAGACAGGCGCCCAGCACGATCAGGTACTGCCAGCGATCCACGCTCACCTACTCCCGTGCCTCAGCCGGGCGCCCCAGGCCCGGGTGATGCCACCGGCCGCGACGGCCAGTCGCCGTGGCTTGCCGACCGTAGCGCGCACGCCGAAGATCTCGTAATCGATGTCCTCGACGCGGTCCAGGATCTCCGAGTACAGGGTCAGCGCGGCCGCAACACACGGGCGCGACGCCGGCGTTAGCATCGCAATGCCCGCCCGGGCCTGTTCGTAAACCCCGCGCGTGATCGCCAGTTGCTGTACAAGGGCCCGGCGCACGCGGGGATCGGTGCGGCGATTGGCCTGGCACCAGCCCAGCAGCTCACGGTCGACACCATGGGCGGCCAGTTCGTCGGCGGGCAGGTACACGCGTCCGCGTTGCAGGTCTTCATCCACATCTCTGATGAAATTGGTGAGCTGGAAGGCCTTTCCGAGCGCGGCGGCGTGCGGCGCGGCTTCCTTCCGCGGACCGACGGTGCCCAGAATCGGCAGCAGCTGCAGACCGATCACCTCCGCGGAGCCGTACATGTAGCGCTCGAGCGCGGGGCGGTCGGGATAGTCGGTGACGGTGAGGTCCATCCGCATCGAGGCCAGGAAGTCGTCGAAGAGGTCCCAGCCGATGTCATACTTGCGCGCGGTGTGGACCACCGCCGTCAACGTCGGGTCATCCCCGCACGGCCGCCGTTCCACCAGCGTGTTGAACAGCTGCGTGGACAACAGCTGGAGTTGCTGCGTCCGCGCCTCGACGTCTTGAGCCGGGTCGAGGTCGTCCAGAATGTCGTCGGCGCGCCGGGCGAAACCGTACAGCGCATGCACGGCGGGCCGCTGCCTGGGCGCCAGCAGTCGGGTGGCCAGGAAGAAGGTCTTGCCGTCGCGGGCGTTGATCGCGCGACACCGTCGGTAGGACTGCCGCAACGACGGGTCGCGGACACCGGCGGCGTCGAGTTCGGACCTGATCATGGTTGGTACACCTCGCGATTCAGCTGTCGTGCGGGCACTCCGGTGATCCGGTCGGCGGCCAACCGGCCTGACATGACCGCGGTGGGGACCCCCACGCCCGGCACCGTCGACGAACCGGCCAGCACCACGTTGTCCACGCCGCGCACGGTGTTGGCCGGCCGGAACGGTCCGGTCTGGCCGAACGTGTGCGCCAACGCGAACGGGGTGCCCGCCGCCATGCCCTGACGGGCCCAGTCGGCCGGTGTCACCACGGACAGCACTTCGGCGTCGTCGCCGAGTTGGGGCAGTCGATCCGTGACCGCACCCAGCATGTGCTCGACGTACCCCGACGAGCCGGCATCCCAATTCACTTTGCCTACTTCGGTATTCGGCGCCGGCGCCAGAATGTAGAGCAGATCGCGACCGGGCGGCGCCAGCGTCGGGTCGCTGGCGGTCGGCCGGGTCACCAGCAGTGACGGGTCACCCATGACGGCTCCGTCGTCGATGATGTCGCGGAAGGTCTGTCGCCAGGCGTCACCGAACAGAATGGTGTGATGGCCGACTTCATCGTCGACCCTGCGGCACCCGACATGGGCGACGACGGCCGACGGTGCCGGTCGCAACCGCAGCAACCGGCGCGGGGTCCGGCCCAGGAGCCGATACGTGTCGGGGAGTTCGGTGGTCAGCACCACGGCATCGGCGGGAACCCGATGGCCCGCCGAGGTACGCACCGCGGTGACCCTGGAGCCGTTCCACTCCAGATCGGAAACGGTTGAGCCGTAGATGAATTCGACGCCCGCAGCGGCCGCAGCGGCGGCCATCGCATCGGGCAGTGCCCGCATCCCGCCCCGCGGAAAGTACACGCCAGCGATGGTGTCCATATAGGCGATCACGGCGTACACCGCCAGCGCGCTCTGCGGGGGAACGCCGGCGTAGAGGGCCTGGAAGGTGAACACGCGCAGCAGCCGCTCGTCGTTCAGGAACCGGCGCACCACGTTCTCCCAGCGCCGGAAGCCGCCCATCGCGACGAGACGGGCCAGCTGCGGCGTCAGCAGGGACAGTGGTGAGTCGAAGTTGGCCCCGATGAACCCGTCGAATTCGGTGCGGTACAGCTTGGTCAGCCACCCGCGCAGCTGCAGGTAGGCGTCGGCCTCCCGGGGGCCGGCGAACCGTTCGATCTCGTCGAACATCGCCGTCGGCTCGGTGTGCACCTTCAGCGTGCTGCCGTCGGCGAACATCGCCTGGTAGGCCGGGTGCACCGGCTGCAGTTCGACGCGGTCGGACAACGATTCGCCGACCGCCGCGAAGGCGTCGTCGATGATGTCGGGCATGGTCAGCACCGTCGGTCCGGTGTCGAGGCGGTAGTAGGAGATATCGGCCCGCCCTACTCGGCCGCCGGGATGGTCGCCGCGTTCGACCACGGTGACGCCGCGGCCGCGGCCGGCCAGTTGCAGCGCCGCGGACAACCCGGACAACCCGGCGCCGACGATGACGACCCGGTCGGTTCTTCCTTGGACGGTGCGCATCAGGCGGCTCGGCGGGTGCAGACGACGGCCATGTCGTGCAGTGCGGCGCGGGTCGCTTCGGGAATGCGCGCAGTGTCGAGGCAGCCCAGCGCCTGGGTCAGCCGCTCACCGATGAGCTGTTCGATCCGCTGTACGGCGCCGCTGGCGATGATCAGCGCTCGCCAGCGTTCGGCGTCGGCAGGACCGAGCGTCGGCGTGCTCATGAGCTCCGAGAGCTGGCGGCGTAGCCCGGCGCCGGCCAGTTGATGGGCGGCGACGACCACGCTGGTGGCCTTTTGCGCCATCAGATCGATGCCGACGGATTTGCCGGTCACCGTCGGCGAGCCGAACACACCGAGTAGGTCGTCGCGCAGTTGAAACGCCTCACCGATGGCGGAGCCGTACCCGCCGAGCGCGTCGATGACCTCCGGTGCGCAACCGGCCATCGCCCCGCCGATCTCCAGGGGTCGCCGCACGGTGTAGTTGCCCGACTTTCGCCTCAGCGTGTCGAGCACCTCGTCGAGGGTCGGGAAGGCACGCGAGTCGTTGACCAGGTCGGCGAATTGACCGATCGCCAACTCGATGCGCATGTCGCTGTAGCGGGGCCACACCCGGGCGAGAGCCTCGGCGCCCACACCGCTTTCCCGCAGCATCTTGGCCGCCCACACCAGGCACAGATCGCCGAGCAATACCGCCGCCGACTCCCCGAAACGGTCCGGGCAGCCGGTCAGCCCGCGCTCGCGGTGCCACCGGCCGAACGACACGTGGGCGGACGGCCGGCCGCGGCGCAGCGCCGATTCATCCATGACGTCGTCCTGCATGAGGGCAAAGGCGTGAAAAAGCTCCAGGCTGGCCGCTGCCCGCAGCGCCGCCTCGTCCTCCGGTGCGCCGCACAACCAGCCCAGATACATGAAGGTCGATCGAACGTATTTGCCGCCGTCCACGAATCCGGACAGCACCTCGCCCGCGACATCGACCTTGGCGTTGCTTAGCGCCGAAAGGCACTGGTTCGCAACGAAATCGGCGAGGTGTGCCCGCACGACGGCACGCACGTCCTCGCGCCAGTCATCCGCAACGACGGTAGCCGCGCGCCCTCGGTATTCACGCATGCGCTGATGCGGCGGAATGAGTGCGCGTATTCCGCGCTCACCGCTGTTCAACTGCGTCTCGTCAGGTGGTGCCACGGCAGGCATCGCCACACCGTGAATGTGCATGTCCCGCAATTCCGCGCTCCTCTGCTGTCCGCACTGTGCCGTCCGTGGTCGCAGTCACGGCAAGGATCTGCCCAACCCCTGACCGAGGCGTCCACCAGAGATTCGTAGCCGCGTCCGGCTCGGGTTGGTCTGATCAGGAAAAAACTTCTCCGCGGCCCTGACCAGCGCTTCTCACGGTCGCAGGGCGGCCGATTCGCTCATGTCGAGGCTGTTGTGCAGTCGGGTCAGTCGTGCGGGTGCCCACCAGTTCCATCGCCCGAGGATGTGCATGAACGCGGGCACCAGCACCATCCGGACCAAGGTCGCGTCCACCACGACGGCCAGGGTCAGGCCCACCCCGAACATCCGCATGAATGACACCTGGGCGGCGATCAGGGCCGCGAACGAGATCGACATCACCAGCGCCGCGGCCGTGACTACCCGACCGGTGTGGGCCAGACCGAGTGCCACGCTTTCGTCGTTATCGGCGCGGGTCTGTTCGCATGCCAACCAGAATTCGCGGATCCGGGAGATCAGGAACACCTCGTAATCCATGGACAGCCCGAACGCGATGCAGAACAGCAGCACCGGCATGTTGGCGTCCAGCGCGCCCGTCGGTGTGGTGCCCAACGCGCCGAGATGACCGTCCTGGAAGATCCACACCAGCGCGCCGAATGCCGCCGTCAACGAAAGCACGTTCAGGATAAGGGCTTTCACCGGCAGGACCACGCTGCCGGTGAGCATGAACAGCAGCAGGAGGGTGATGACCGCGATGATGGCCAGCACCAGTGGCAGGCGCGAGGTGATGGCGTCGACGCTGTCGCGGTTGATCTGGGCCATGCCGGTGAACGCGACGGGACGATCGCCGGGCGTCGCCACGTCGTGCAGTCGATCCAGCTGCGTGTGCGACGCCTTGGAGAACAGCGGCGCACTGCTGCCGACCGTCAGGAAGGCGCTGCCGTCGCTGACCGCGGCGGCAGCGACCGGAGGGCCGACCTTCTGGCCTCCGACGAAGGCACCGGTGGGCGCACTGACCGCCGAGACGTCGGCCACCCGCGACAGCCGCGCGGCATAGCGCTCGAAGTCGGCCGGCGTCAGATCGACGGCGTGGGGGATCACCACCGTCACCGCGGTCTCGGAGTCGCCGGTGAAACCCGTGCGCATCCGGTCCCCGACTTGATGCGCCGACGCGGAGCGCGGCAGCACACGGTCGTCCGGGAAGCCTCGGGTGATTCCCAGGAAAGGCAGCCCGAGCACCACCAACACCGCCGAACCCGCCAGGCCGATCACCACCGCCCGCCGCATCACCGACTTCGTCCACCGGTACCAGAACGCTTGCTGCACCGCTTTTGGCTGCGGGTCGTCGCGACGCAGCAGCCGTCGCATCCCGCGGCGGACGTCGAACGCGTCGAGGCGGGGTCCGAGCAGCACGATCACCGCGGGCGTGACGACGAGCGCGGCCAGCGCGCACAATGCCACCGTGGCTATGCCGGCGTAGGCGAACGACTTGAGGAAGTACATCGGGAACAACAGCATCGCGGCCATCGAGAGCGCCACTGTCGTCGCCGAGAAAACCACCGTGAGCCCGGCGGTCTGCATCGTCTGGATCAGCGCCTGATCCCGCTTGGCGCCCTCGGCCAGTTCATCGCGGTAGCGGCTGACGATCAGCAACGTGTAGTCGATAGCCAGTGCCAACCCCAGGGCGGCGGTCAGGTTGAGGGCGAAGATCGACACATCGGTGCACGTCGCGATCAGACGCAGCACCGACAACGATCCGACAATGGCGAGGCCACCCACCACCACCGGCAGCGCCGCCGCCAACAGGCCCCCGAACACCCACACCAGCACCGCGAAACTCACCGGTATCGCGATCGACTCCATCAGCAGCACATCCCGCTCGGTCTGCGAGTTGATCTGCGAGTACACCATCGCCGAGCCGCCCGCCAACACCGTCACATCGGGATGGTTCGGCAGCACCGACTCCGACACCGCATCGGCGAGCGCCTGCGCACGCTGGGGCGCCTCCTTCTCGCCGCCGGAGATACCCGCAACGACCAAACCCGAACGGCCGTCCGTGCTCACCAGCCCGGCGGCCCCCGGCGGCGGCGTCCACGGCGACACCACATCCACCACGTACGGCGAGTCCTTGACCTGGTTCACGATGTCCAGCCCCGCGGCGCGAGCGACCGCGCCACCAACACCGTCGGGCGCGGTGACCATGACCAGCAGTTGCACCTCACCCTGCCGGAACTTTTCGGTCAGCAGCCCCGTCGCGCGCGCCGACTCCGCAGCGGGATCCTGAAAACCGCCCGCTGACAAGGACTTAGCCACCGGCACACCGAAAACGATGGCACCCACCATGAGCAACGCCGCGACAGCGAGGACTCGGCGCGGCGCGGCGATGGCCAGCGATGCGATCCGGTGCAGCACGATCGACCTCCCTCAGGGGCCTGTCTGATCGATCGTGCCAGACGTGTGATTTCGGCGCGGTCCCGTGCGCTGAGCGCAGGAGGACGCGCCGAAATCACGATTGGGTAGTCGGTTACAGCTATCTGGACGCGGGACGGCCCCGAAGCGGCATACGAGATCGTCGGCCAGGCCCGCCGGCAGGCGCCGATCGCATTGGGTCCGCACGGACCCGAGGTGCTCACCTACGAGCTGGTGCACAAGGTGCTGCGCGACCCCCGGTTTCGCATGCCCCAAGGGTTCACGCCGTGCCCGCCCGCAAACCGACGTTGCACCTGCCAGCGCACTGGCCATGGCTGATCGGATGGAAAACCCTGTGGGACAACATCACCGGCCACAGTCCGGCGATCCCACGAGCAGGATGAACGCCACCTCCCCTGCCCACCCGCCATCCCAGGCCCGAACCCGGAGACACGTGGAAAGCTGGTGCAGACCAGCGGATCACTCAGGCCCACACCATTCCGAACCGCCCCTATCGCGCAGAAATCAGCCCCGCGACGGCACGAAATCACTGATCCACGGATTCAGGCTAAGCTGGCGACGCTTATCAGGTTCGAGGAGCGTGGGGAATGTCACCAGGTGTTGGTTCGCTTGGCGATCTACGCCGGGCGCTGGTCGTCGGTGGGTTGCGCGGCCTCGCCCGCACGACGCCGTGGATGGAGAGCGAACTCGTCGGCGTGGCCGAGGTCATTCCGAAGGGCGGGGTGTGCATCGACATCGGCGCGGCGGCAGGCTTCTACACCGCCGAGATGGCCCGACTCGTCGGCGACACCGGAGTGGTGCACAGCGTGGAGCCGTTGAGGTTCGCGCACGCGACGGCGTCGCGACTGCTCGGGCTGCGCAGCGGGCGCAACATCGTCCGCCACAGCTTGGCGCTCGGCGAGACCGGCGACGAGCTCGTCATGAGCGTGCCTCTGCGCCGCGGTGTTCCGGTCACCGGCCGGTCGTTCGTCACGCGCAACGCCTCGGGGTTGGGTTCCAACGACGAGTTCGAGGAGCACCTGCGGGTGGTGGTCGACGGCGACACCCTCGACGGATTCTGCGTCCGACTGGGCATCGACCGGCTCGACTTCGTCAAGATCGACGTCGAGGGCGCCGAGTTGCACGTGCTGCGTGGGGGGCAGGCCACCATCGCGACGCTGAAACCGGTGATCATGGTCGAGGTGGAGGACCGCCACCTCGAGCGGTTCGGTGTGGGATCGGACCAGATCGCCGACTGGTTCACTTCGCAGGGTTATCGAATGTCGGTGTGGGACAACGGTACGTGGCGCAATGTCAAAGCTGTCACCGTGCGCTTCCGCAATTACCTCTTCACTCCGACGGGTTAGGCACCGGTCGCCGGCTTTCGGCAATGGGCCGCACCATCACGTAGTCGTGCTCGAGGCCGGCGCCAAGGCGGAACGTCTTGGTTCCTGTGGTGTGGAATCCATGCTTCGAGTAGAACCGTTGGGCGCGTTGGTTTTCCTGGTTCACTCCGAGCCAGACGCACGCGGCGCCGAGGCTGTGGGCCTGCTCGAGTGCCGCCGCCATGAGCCCGGCGGAGACACCTGCCCCGTGCGCGTCGGGCACCACGTACATCTTGGACAACTCGATCGCGGGCCGGAGCGGCACCGCCGCCTGAACGTCGGCGTCGTCGATGACACCGTGAATCAGCATGGCGTACCCCAACATCCGATGCTCGTCGCGAGCCGACAGCACGACCCGATCCGGGTCGGTCAGGTAGTCGGCGAAGCAGGCCCGGGACAGGTTCGCCGCGATGAACGCCGCCACGTTGTGTTCGGTGGCCGACGGCGGGCAGGCCAACGGGAAGGTGCGTGCTGCGACGTCGGCGAGCTCGTCGACGTCGGACTCGGTCGCCGCAGCGACGGAAAGGGTCATACCGCGGTCAGGGCAGCGGTGCTCCGGGCTGCCAGATGTTCCACTGCGCCAGGTGCGTTCCCGTTTGCGGGTTGATCAGCACGACGTTGGTGACCAGCGCACGGTAGACCTGCCAGTACACCGCGCCGTTGACGGTCGCGCCGGGCGGGGCGTTCTGCAGTGCGTACTGCAACGCATCGGGAGCATCGGTGTTCTTCGGCGCATACGCGTCTGCGTACGGCGTGACGCCGTTGAACGAGAACGCGATTGACGTGATGAACGGGTTCGGCGCCTCGATGACGTGCACTGTCACCAGCGCCTTCCACGGGCCGCCCTGGTCGCGCCACCGCGGTGACCCGGTGGGCGCGTAACCCGCAGGCGGATCGGTGGGCACCACGTCGTGCACGGTGATGTCGGCGACGATGCCCTTGAACTCGACGCGCAGCGTGTCACCCAGGTTGCCGATGGGAGTCACCTCGGCGGCGGCCGCGGGTGCGACGAATCCGGCAACCACCGCCATGGCGGCGATCAATGGCACCAACCAGCGCATCGCTCCTCCTTTGCTGCCTCCGCATCTTGTCACACCGGGGCTGCGCGGAAGGGAGGACCGACTCCCGGGGCGGCTACGGCCCGACCCCACCGACCTTGTCGATGCGAATCCGGGTTAGCAGGCCTCGCGGTGAGTCGGGTGGCGGGAAGTGCTCGCTGGAGCCGAGCATGGCTTCGGCCAATTCGGCGAGCAGTTCGGGTGCACCGCCTTCCACGATCCTGGCTCTCCCCGTGACGGACAGGTACGGGGTCTGCTGATCGGGGTGGTCCTTGGACACGATGGTCAACGCCACCCGAGGGTCGCGCCGGATGTTGCGCGTCTTCTGGTACTCGGCCAGATGCGCGCTGACGAGTTCGTCACCCTCGGGTGTGGACTGCAGCGCCACCCAGACCACGGAGACCTGAGGGCTGCCGTCGGGATTGATGGTGACCAGGGTGGCGTCGGCACCCGAACCGACCAGTGCGCGGGCGGAGTCGTCGAGTCTCATGTGTGCTTCTACCGTCGCGGTGGTGTTTTCATTCCCGCTTCGGCTCCGTGAACGACCGCAGCATTTCGGCCATGTCGGTCTCGACCCGCTGCTTGTCCACGCCGAGGGTGCGCAGGGGACCGTCGTTCCCTTCGTTTTCGAGCAACGCCAACAGGACGTGCTCAGTGCCGATGTAGTTGTGCCCCAAGCGAAGTGCTTCGCGGAACGTAAGCTCGAGCACCTTGCGGGCGGCGCCGCTGAAGGGGATCAGCGCGGGAGGTTCGGCGGACCGCTCGGGCAGCGTCGACGCCGAGGCGGCCGCGTCCGCGTCGACACCCTGGTTTGCGAGCAGGCGCGCGGCCAAGGAGTCGGGGTCGGTGAAGAGCGCGAGCAGGAGGTGGGCGGGCTGGATCTCGTCGTTGCCTGCCGAGTGTGCCGTGTTCTGAGCTCGGACGACCACGTTGCGGGCGCGTGGCGTGAACCGGCCGAATCCGTCGTTCGGGTCGATCGGGTCGGCGTGGGCCTTGGGTACGAAGCGCTTCTGGGCGGCTTGCTTGGTTACGCCCATGCACTTGCCGATGTCGGTCCAGGAGGCACCGGAGCGGCGGGCCTGATCGACGAAGTGGCCGATGAGGTGATCGGCGACCTCACCGAGGGCCTCCCCGGCGAGTACCGCGTCGGTGAGCTGGTCGAGCGGTTGCTCGTGGACGGTCTTGATGGCGGCGATGAGGTCGTCGAGGCGGACCGGGTAGGCGATCTGGGTGGGTTCGACCATGCGTCAACTCTAGGTTGACGATGAATCAATCGTCAACCCTCGGTTGACGCCCACCCTCGCCGAAACCGCGTTCCCTGTCGCTAACTCGTCTCCTTCACGACAGGGAACGGGATTTCGGCGGTGACGGGGCAGAGCTAGCCGCGCGGATAGCCGCGCCGCACCGTGCGGTCGAGGACGCCCAGCGTCGCGCGGAGCGCGCCTTCGGAGATGACCGGGAAGATTCCGGCATCGCGCCAGTGCTGATGGATGTCCGACCAGTCGTAGAACGACGTGACGAGCGTGCCGTCGCCGTCGGGTTCGAGTCGATAGCCGTACACGTGTCCGATCTGCGGCTCGATCTCGCCGAGGATGGTCCACGCGATGAGTCGGTCCTGCTCGAACTCGCGAATCTTGACCGTGACGTCGTACTTGCCGAGCGGATAGTCGTTCAGTGCCTCGCGATCCATGTGGATGACGAAGCTGTCGTCCACCGCCGACACCGGCTCACCATCGGCGTCCTGCAACATCCCCAACGAGTCGATCGCGACGTGCCCGTGAGGGTCGCACAACACCGCGAAGACGTCGGCCGCAGGGGCGGGTATGTTGCGCTGGACTTCGATCCGCTCGCTCATGATGACGATGGTGTCAGGGCCGGCGGGGTGACGTGGCCGTTGGTCGCTTCTCGGCTGCACAGTCTCGAAGTCGTGCATCTAGTTTCCGAGTTCCGAGGGGCAGTTAGGGTGGTGACACCCGGTCGTCGTACCTTAAGGGCAACACGAATAGGTGCGGTGCTGCCGTCCATGAACGGAGGCGCGATGTCGGAGAAGTCCGCGGCGCTCGAAGCGGTCAAGATCCAGGCCCGTGCCGTCATCCCGATCGTGAGAGCTCTTGAGCGCGAGATAGGCAGGGAGCGCGCCCATTCCATCGTTGGTCGGGCGATCGGAGAAGCGCATGCGGCATGGCAGGCCAAGACGATAAGCGCGCGGAACTCCCATCCAAGGGAGGTCGAAGTCAACGTCGCGGAGCAACTCCCGATAGACACTGAAGTCGTTGAAGACACGGACTCGACCTTCGCGATCAACATGACGAGATGCCGATTCGCGGAGTACTTCCGCGCGATCGGCGCGGCGGATGTCGGGGCACTGCTCACCTGCGGCGTCGACTTCCCGACGGAGGCGGTGCTCCGCCCCGATTGGGAGTTTCGCCGCTCCCAAACCATCATGGGTGGCGCGAGCCACTGTGACTTCCGTTGGCGATTGCGACGTCCAGCGGAACGCGCGGGCGTTGCTACGCCTCACGGAGAGTGAACCGACGACGGACTGACTGACAGACGCCAGAGAGCAATTTCCGTACCAGGCAGATCTGCCATCTCGTTGCCTTGGCCGTGCCGTGGCCGCTTGCGGAACCTGAAGCGCCCTAGCGTCGGGCAAGCGCGTCGGTTACGTTACGGCGATGGGCGAACCGGCAGTCCTCGGCGGGTCCGCGGTGGGGGCCGCGGACGTGATGCAGGCAGGGTACTTCCGCGGCTTGCTCGTCGCCGAACGCGACAGCCTGGTCCACGACCTCGTGAAGTACCGAGCCAAGCTGGCTGAACAGGCGGACTCCGGCGGTGCCATCGTGCTCAGCAGACTGCACGGCGAGGTACTGGCCAAGGAGCGTCAGCTGGACCACTTGGACACGCTGATCTCCGCTTTGGACGAGCGGTTCGCGTCACATTGGTCGGCAGGCTAGGCGCCGAATTCGCCCAACTCGCGCTTGGCGTGGCGCTCGACGAATAGCGGAACGTACTCACGCAGCGGACGGTCGTCGTACCGTGCGTGGACGCCGCGAACGACGTCGGCAACGCGTTCGGGTGGGACGTTCGAATACGTCGCCGTCAGCCTGGCGACCAACGCGTCGATGTTCCTGTGTTCGTTCGCCGGGGTCACCTGCACACGTTCGCATCGCGTTTACCGACGCGTCAATTAGAAGCCATGTGATTTGCGTCGCGTCACGCGTCACGCGTCACGCGTTATGGCGACGGAGGGCCGGGGGCCGGCCCCCTGGGTGACGGCGCGGTCGTATCCGGAGGACGAGCCGCGGGTGCCTGCCCGAGACCGCCCGTCAGACCGTTGAGGGTGCCGAGGATGACTTGCGCCTGCAGGTTACCGATGGAAGGCGGAGGGGCCGCGTCGGTCAACGCCCACGCTTGGCAGTCGCGCGTCCTGAACGTCGCATCAGTCGGCGCGATCGTTATGACCTGAGGCTGGTGGGTGATGGCGTTGTCGATCGTGGCGCCTGTGGCATCGGCACGTTTCCACGAACACGTGCCGTCGCCGACCGGTCCTGCCGAGGCGTAGTTACCCGGCGCGATGTCCTTGCCGATGGTGTACGTGCCGTCGGCGTCGATCGTCGTCTTGGGTGCTGGCGGAGGGGGCGAGGGGGGTTCGGAGTGGGCGACGGCACCCGCCGCGCCCCAGCCGGCGAGGGCGAATGCCGCGGCCACTACCGCCGTTCTGGCCGAATTCATGGGGCCAGCTTAGCGCCGCTACGCGTATGGCCCGGTCGAACGCACGTCGGCGGTCAGGTCGCCTGCATCCTCGCGACGGCCCGGCTCAGCCCGATGGCGGCGGCACGGTGGGCCATCGCTGCGGCCACCTCGTGCTGCACCGCGCGAAGCGGCAAGGTCAGCTGGGCCTGCAGGTGATCGAGCGCCGGGTCGTCGACGTCGCCTGAGTCCTCGACCGCTTCGAGTACGTCGTGCAGGTGGCAGATGAGCAGGTAGAGCGGATCCTCGGCGATCGCGGAGGGATCGAGCTCACCGTGCCGGTACCTGTCGAAGAGGAGGTTGGAGTCGAGGTAGCAGGGGTTGGCCAATGCGACGCGGTGTGCGACCAGCCACTCGGCGACGACCGTGTTGGTGTAGCGCACGTGGCTCGCGAGCTCGTCGGCTCGCGCTCGCAGGGTGCGCGCCACGCGGGCCAGTTCGTCCTCGGTGTCCTCGACGGCGACGACCTCGACCAGCAGGCTCGGGGGATTCACCAGCCGGCGGGTGCGATCGCCGCGCAGGACGTAGTTGGCGAGGCTCCACCGCATGGAGTCCAAGTAGTGGAAGGCCCCATCCCATCCTTCGTCTGGGTGGGCCGCCGTTCCGATCAAGCCGAGTTCACCGGCTACCTCGGTGATGTCGGACAGCTCCCGCACGAGGTGCTCGGCCGACACGGTGGCACGGCGTGGCCGGGGCGGGGTGGCCGACTCGTGCGCGGGCTGTGAGCGCGGCGCGCGCACGCGGGCGACGGCGCCGACGAGCAGCAGAGCGAAGAAGCCGTTTCTCATCGCGCTCTGGGCGAGTGCGACCCAACTCCAGCTGCCTGCCGAAAGGGCGATGAGTTCCTCGAGGACGGCGGCGCACAACGCGGCGATGACCGCGACGATGGCCAGCGTCGACGTCCGCTCGCTCGGCGATGGTGCCGAGCCGCGGTCGTGCGGGCGTCGGAACGACCTCCGTAGTCCAACCATCGTGACCATCTGTGCCCCTTGGAGTTTCGCCTTGATCTGATCAGTCGGCGATCATGCGCCGATCGCCACTGTGGTCCATGCGGGGAGAATCGGCGCCTTGGTGAACCCGTGGTCGCCCTGGCCGATGCTGCGCAGCAGCGCCTGCATCCGCACGATGCAGCACCCCATGCGGACCATCGCGAAGATCTCGTACCAGTCGAGGTCGACGAGTGGCCGACCGATCAGCTCCTGATACCGCTCGATCACGCGCGCGCGGCTGTCGAAGCCGGGCAACTCCGGATCCAGGTCGAGTCCGTGGACCTCGAGCATCTGGCGGCGCGTCCCCAGCCACCACGCGAAGTCGACTTCTGCCGGACACCAGCACGCCTGCTCCCAGTCGAGCACGCCGATGATCGCGCCGTGGTCGTCGAAGATCGCGTTGGACAGCCGGGCGTCGCCCCAGCAGAGCACCAGATCGTCGGTGTCGTCGGGCTGATGGCGGGTGAGCCAGTCGAAGGCCGACGTCATGACATCAGGCACCTGGGCATCGGTGCCCCACTCGATGTACTCACGCCACCAGGTCAGTTCAGCGGTATTGCCGACGCCCGTCGGTCGGACGAGCCAAGGGGCCTCTGTCTGCGGGACTCGTTGCAGCCCAACGAGTGTCTCGAGGAACGAGTCGTGAACGCGGCGCTGAACCTCGGGCCCGGCCCCATGCAACCAGCCGCGCGTTGCGTATGAGGTGTCCGATGGCGTATGGCCAACGATGCGGGGCATGACGAGGAACTTCGAGCCGATCCACGCGTCGTCGGGTTCGTAGTGGATGGGTGACGGCGTGGCGATGCCGTAGCCGCGCAGGAGTTCTTGCGTGCGTGTCTGGCCCAGCAGGTCGTACTCGGCGAAGATGCCCCCGCCGGACGGTGGAATTCGCACCACGTACTCGTTGACGGCGCCATCAGCCCGCTGCGCCGTGAACTTCAGGCTTTCGCTCGACCAACCGGAAGCGCGGTTGGCCGCTTCGAGCTCGGAGAGCATCACCGGCTCGCCGAACTTCTGCTCGAACCAGTCGCCTAGCCGCGCTCGGGTGCCCGGGAGATCACGTTGGGCGAGGGTGATGCCAGCCATGCCACCAAGATTTACATATGGCAGCGGTGATGTAAAGCAAATCCGTGTTTACGTTTGAGGACTCGGATGTAATACACTCGGCTGGCTCGTGACCCAACGCGCACTCCCGGGAGGGGACTCTGTGAGCTCGGAGATCGTCGAGGAACCGCTGACTTTCGGCGATGTGGACGACGTCGCAATGCCGCTGGCGGTCCTGGTGCACGGCTTCCCGGATACGCCTCACACGTGGCGTCATCTCGGACCCCGACTCGCCGCACACGGGTACCGCGTGGTCGCCCCCTGGCTGCCGGGCTACGACGCACCCGGCCAGACGCCCATCAGCGTCGGCACCTACGTACGCAGCATCCTTGCGGTGCGGAACCGGTTCGAGGGCGACGAGCGGGCGCTCCTGGTGGGTCACGACTGGGGTGCCAACGCCGGCTACGGCGTCACGGTCACCGAACCTGGCGCGTTCAGCCGGTTCGTGGCGATCGCGGTCCCGCCCACCGCGGCACTCGGCGCAGGCCTTCTGCGCTACGCGCAGCTGCGCCGGTCGTTCTACGTCTGGTTCATTCAGCAGGTCGGACTTGCCGAGATGGCGCTGCTGGAGCCCGGTTTCTGGGAGTCACTGTGGGCGGACTGGTCGCCGGGATACGACGCAGGCGACGACATCGCGGTTGTTCGTCGGCACGTGACCGCGGAGTCCATCGCCGGCGTCGTCAGCCCGTATCGATCCTCGTTGAACCCACAGTTCGTCGATCCCGAGGCGGTCGGCGAGGCGGCGGCGACGATGAGCCCGCCCGCCGTGCCGACGCTGTACCTGCACGGGGTGCGCGACGGGGCAATCGGAGCCGAACTGCTCGGCGACGTCACGGACCACCTGCCCGTTCCGGGTTCGGCGTTCGAATTGATGGACGACGTCGGCCACTTCCTGCACCTCGAACAGCCGGAAGCGTTGTGGGCCAAGATCTCCGGTTGGCTCGCCGACTAGCTGGCCGTCGCCGCGGTACGCGCCACCCGGCGCTTGCGTGGTGGTAACCCGGCCGCGTGCCGCAGTTCGGCGAGGTACTGGTCGGGATCACCCGCGCCGAGCAGGAAGTGGCAGACGGCGATCCGCACCACCGCGGCAGCGGCGATGTCCGCGTGGTCGCCGGGGATGATCCGTCGGATGCGTTCCTGGAGTACGGGCAGCAGCCGCTTCGTCTGCGCCAGTACGTGTTCGGGCTCGATGTCCACCAATGAACTGACCGAGTACTCGTGCTGAAAGTCGACGATGAACTGCAGGGCGGCATCGAGTCGGTCCGGCCCGCGCAGTCCGGCCATCGCCGCGGCGATGCCCGCGTCGAAGGTGTCCTGTTCGTAGAGCCCGAACGCGTCGAGCAACCCCTCCTTGGATCCGAAGTACCGGTACAGCGTCGGCCGCGACACCCCGGCCTCCGTCGCCACCTCGGACAGCTGGAGATTGCGATGCCCGCTGCGCGAGAGCACGACGAACGTCGCGGCAAGTATGCGCTTGCGAGTCGACTGCTCAGCGTCGGCGGGCATTCCTCGAACCACCATCCAATCCTTTACATCGAAAGCCCATAATGTCACACTGACGTCGTCCGTGTCTGCAGTAGCGCTCGAGCTCGGAATACGGTCTCAGGGGGCCCACCCGCGGCGTTGCGATCGGGAGGTAGCGAGGCGATGACGGACTTGGTCGTCCGGAGGATCGGCTGGGAGTTCGACGCGAGCGTGCCGTTCCTATGGCAGCCCGCCAATCCGAACTTCAGCATCTTTTGCAATGCGTTCACGTTCATCGCGGTGCCGTTTGAGAAGTACATCATCGACGCGGTCCGCAAGGCGCAGAACGAGTTCGACACGGATGACACCGTCGCAGAAGAAGCCGAGGCATTCCTCCGCCAGGAGGCCCAGCACGCCGCCGCCCACCGCAAGCACATGCTGGCGCTCATCCAGCGCTATCCCGCACTGGAGAAGTGCTACGACGACGCCGTCGCCGCCTACGACGAGCTGATCGAGCAGTACCCCGCCGAATACCACTGGGCCTACATCGCCAACCTCGAAGCGACCTTCACGCCGTTGTTCAAGGTCATCCTCGACAACCGGGATGCGTTGTTCGCCAAGGGTGACCGGCGCGTCGCGTCGTTGATGATGTGGCACTTCGTCGAGGAGATCGAGCACCGCAGTTCCGGACTAATGCTGTACCGGCACCTGCGTGCCGGTCCCTGGCACCGGGTCAAGCACGTCCGTAGCACCTTCGACCACGTGGGGGCGATGGCGGACAAGGTCGCCAAGACCTTCGACGAGGTCATTCCCTTCGAGGAGCGTGGGGCGTCGGCGCAAGCCCTCATGTCCCACGCACTTCTGGTCAGCGAATTCAAGTACCGCGGCCCGGGCGGCGCGCGTCGACGGGCCCGCGAAACCGGAGTGCCGACGTTGTTCAACGCCGTGCCCACGCGGGAATTGGCCGCGATGGTGTGGCGGTTGATGTTGTCTCAGACCCCGCACCACGACCCGGCCGACCAACCCCTGCCCGCGTGTGCGGAGCAGTGGATGCGCGACTACGATCGCGGCGCCGACATGCGAACGTACTTCGGCAGACCGCCGTCGAGCACGAATTCACCTGCAGGGAGCGGTAATTGACCACGGTTCCAGTCGAGTTCGACCCCTTCTCCGAGGACTTCTTCAACGGCCCGTTCGAGACGTATCGACGGCTTCGCGACGAAGCGCCCGTCTACCACTCCGAGAAGTACGGATTCTGGGCGTTGTCGCGGTACGACGACGTCGCGCCCGCGATCAAGGACTGCGACACCTATTCCTCCGCAAGGGGCGTCAGCCTCGACATGTTCTTGGAGGAGCCGAATCCCGACATGCCCGCGCTGGTCATCATGATGGACCCGCCCGACCACACCCGGATGCGCAAGCTCGTCAACAAGGTCTTCACGCCGCGAGCGGTCGCGTCGCTCGAGGCGATGATCCGCGCCACCATCACCGAGTTCGCGGACCGGCTCGACCTGAAATCCTTTGATGCCGTCCAGGATTTCTCGGCGTTGTTCCCCGTCGAGATCATCACCACCATGCTCGGTGTGCCACCTGCGGACCGCCAGCAGGTGCGGCACTGGCTAGACCGCGCGCTGACGCGCGAACCCGGAGACTTCCGCACCTCGCCCGACGGCATGGCTGCGAACATCGAATCTGGTCTGTACTACTACGAACTCGTCCAGAAGCGCCGGGCCGAGCCGCAGGACGACATGATCAGCCAGCTGACCCAGGTCGAGGTCGAGCGAGAGGACGGCGGGGTCGCCCAGCTGACCGACATCGAAATCACCGGGTTCCTGTCGCTCCTGGGTGGCGCAGGCGCCGAGACCGTGACCAAGGTGGTGGCCAGCGCCCTCGTCATCCTCGCCGAACGCCCCGAGTTGTGGCAGCTGCTTCAGCAGGACCGCAGCCTGATTCCGGCTGCGTTCGAGGAGGTACTGCGCTTCGAGGGGCCGGTTGGCTACCTCATCCGCTACAGCATGCGGGAGATCGAGCTGCACGGGTGCACCATCCCGAAACACGTTCCGGTGATGTTGGTTACGGGTGCGGCGACTCGCGACGAACGGGCGTTTCCCGACCCCGACACGTTCGACCTGAAGCGCAAGATCGGCGGCCACAACTTGGGCTTCGGCTACGGTGCGCACAGCTGTCTCGGCGCGGCCTTGGCGCGCATGGAGGGCCGCATCGCGCTCGAACTCCTGCTCGATCGGATGCCCAGCTACGAGGTGGACCGCGCCGCGTTGCGCCGCGTCAACATGACCAACGTGATGGGGTACTCGAACGTCCCCGTCCGCGTCACCAACTGAAGAGGGGTATCTGCCTTGCTGTCAACGAACTACGGCGGGCTGGTGCCCGAGGACGAGAGTCTGACTCACCAGATCGTCGACACGTTCGCTACGGTCAGCCAGTCCGATCCGTCCTGGACGGAGAAGATCTGGACGATCGCCCATGCCAGGGACAACTCCCTGCAGGCGGTGCTCGGCGTCGGAAAGTACACCAACCGAGGCGTGTTCGACGGGGCAGCGGGGGTGTGCCGCGGCACCGAACAGTGGACGGTGCGCGCGGGACGCCGGCTGTCGTCCGACCCCGGTACCGACGTGGGTCCCGTTCACTACAGCGTCGTGGAACCGCTGCGCGCCATCAGGATCAGCCTCGATCCCAACGAGCACGTTCCGATCGCCTTCGACCTGACCCTGCGCGGAAGCTTCGACGCTGCGCTCGAGGATCCGTGGCCCGACCGCAGCCCGGACGGGTTCCGCGTCAGCCACAACGTGTTGCGCTATCACCAGATCGGAGTGGCCGCGGGCTGGGTCGAGGTCGAGGGCGAGCGCACCGAAGTCGAACCCGACCAATGGATTTCGATTCGCGACCATTCCTGGGGACTACGACCCGGTGTCGGTAAGCCGATCCCCGGCCTGCCGCGCGGTGGTCGCGGTGTCACCCACATGTTCATGACGTGGATGCCCATGACGTTGACCCGCCCCGACGGAACTGCGTATTCGCTCTTCGTGTTCTACCAGGAGGAGCGCGGCCAGGGCTTCAGGTCGGTCCGGTGTCAGGCCGAGGAGCAGTTCGCCGACGGCACGTCGCGCCGCTTCGCCTCCGTCGAGCAGGACCTGCACTTCCAGGATGACAACCGCCGATTCACTCACGGCACCATCACGTTGATCGAGGACGACGGCACGCGCCGCCCGGTGACGATCACTGCCGCCGGACCGGGCGGCTTCCATCTCGGCACTGCCGGGTACTACGGCTGGAACGATTGGGTGTACGGCCAATGGGTCGGCGACCTCAAGGTCGAGGGCAATCACGTCACCGACTGCGACAACCCCGAGAACGCCCGCAAGCTCCACCAGCTTCGCGACCTCTTGGTGAAGGTCGAGGATCCGGTCGGTGGCGGGGCGGGGCTCGGCAACGCCGAGACATTCGCGCTCGGCGAGTTCCCGGAACGTGGCTTGACGGCCGAGAATTCGTTTCTGTAGACGTCGCCGTGCTCCGCTAGCGCTGCGCCACCACGCCGCGCTCGACGAACCCGTCGACTTCCGCGTCGGAGAACCCCGCCGCGACGAGCACGGCGCGGGTGTGCTTTCCCGGTGGCGGCCCGGGAGCTCCTGGCGCTCCGGGGGTTTCGCTCAGTCGCGGACTCGCCGCCGGTTGGACCAGCCCGTCGATGGTGAGGAACGACTGGCGCGCCGCGTGCAACGGATGGTCGGTGACCTCGTCGAGCTCGAGCACGGGAGTGACGCAGGCATCGACGTCGGCGAAGCGCTCCGTCCACTCCGCGCGGGTAGCCGAGGCGATGGTCTCCGCGAACACGCGCCGCTGCTCGGGCCAACTGCCGCGGTCGTTCTGACCGCCGAGCTCGTCGGCGTCCAATCCGAGCGTGGCCACGAATGCTGCGTAGAACTTGGGTTCGATGGCGGCGACGGCAAGCCACTTGTCGTCGCGCGTGCGGTAGGCGTCGTAGAACGGCGCGCCGGAATCGATGGTGTTGGTGCCTCTTTCGGTGCGCCAGCCGCCCAGCGCCGCCCACGCGTAGTACGGCGCCATCAGGGTTGCAGACCCATCGAGGATGCTCGCGTCGACGACCTGGCCGCGACCCGTCGTCGCACGGCTGACGAGTGCGCACACCACGCCGTACGCGAGCATCAACCCGCCGCCTGCGAAGTCGCCGACGAGGCTGAGCGGGGGAGTCGGCGGCTGCCCGTACCGACCGATCGCCGCGAGCGCGCCCGACAAGCCGATGGCGTTGAGGTCATGGCCCGCACTGGTGGCCATGGGGCCCTGCTGCCCGAACCCGGTGAGCCGTCCGTAGATCAAGCGGGGATTCGCGGCGAGCAGCACGTCGGGGCCGAGGCCCAGCGACTCCATGACGCCGGGCCGGTTGCCTTCGATGAAGACGTCGGCGTCGGCGACGAGGCGCTGGACCACCGCGGCGGCGTCGGGGTGCTTGAGGTCGACGGCGACGGAACGGCGGCCCCGGTCGACGACCGCGGCTGCGTTGGGACCCGGGACCGGGATCGCCGTGCCCGACGGCCGGTCGATGCGGATCACGTCGGCGCCCATGTCCGCGAGCATCATTCCGCCGAACGGTGCCGCACCGAGCCCGGCTGCCTCCACGACGACGATGCCGGACAGCGGACCGGGGCGTGCGTTCATCGGATGGTCGTCACGCGACGCCGAAGTCGATGACGCCGCGCACCAGCTCGCCGTTGCGCAGGTCGGCGTAGGCCTCGTTGATGTCGTCGAGCCGGTACCGCCTGGTGATCATCTCGTCGAGTTGCAGGCGCCCCGACCGATAGAGCCGGGCCAGCATCGGAATGTCGGACCGCGGGTTGCACGAGCCGAATACGGTGCCGCTCAACGTCTTGTTCATCAGCGTGAAGTCCTGCAAGCCGAAGTGGATCGACCGCGTCGTCTGCGAGGCCATGCCGGTGATCACGCAGTTGCCGCCCTTGCGGGTGAGCTTCAGCGCGGCCTCGACGTCGGGTTTTTCGACGAGCGACGGCGACAGTACGACGCCGTCGGCCATCACGCCGTAGGTGAGGTCGCGGACCAGGTCGAGCGCCTCCTCGGCGGATGCGGCGGTGTGGGTGGCACCGAACTGCAGGGCCGCCTTCTGCTTGAACTCGACGGGGTCGACGGCGACGATCCACGCCGCACCGTTGATGCGCGCGCCCTGGATGGCGGCGGTGCCGATGCCGCCGGCTCCGATGACGACGACGGTGTCCCCACCACGAACCTGCGCGCACTTCGCCGCGGAGCCGTAACCCGTTGGCACCGCGCACGAGAGCAGGGCGCCCGACAGCAGCGGGACACTCGGGTCGAGTTTGACCAACGAGTTCTGCGACACCACGGTGTGCTCGGAGAAGGCCCCGATCTTCGATAGGTGCCCGAGGTTGGCCCCGTCGGACGTGTGGTGGCGGAACGTACCGTCGGTCGGCATCCCGGGCGTCAGGGTGCCGGCTCCTTCGTCGCAGATGTACTCCATACCGCTTGCACACCAACGGCATTGGCCACACACGGCAACGAAGGACATGACGACGTGGTCGCCTGGCGCGAACTCGGTGACGCCATCACTCACCTCGACGACGACGCCGGAGCCTTCGTGACCTCCGATGGTGGGAAACATGGGGGGCAGTCCGAACGAGCGCATCGTCTCGTTGGACGCCGACATGTCGCCCTGCAGGATGTGGTCATCGGAATGGCAGAGGCCCGCTCCGGCCATCTGCACGAGTACTTCACCGGCCTTGGGCGCATCGAGTTCGAACTCCTCGACGGACCAGGGCCCGCCGACGTCGTGAAGGATCGCTGCGCGGCTTCTCATGACTCCCACCCCAATTCAATCTTTGCAATATTAGGAATATAGCGATTCTCGCCGCATTTGTTGCGATTGTTGGGGCGATTTCTCGGAGATCCACCCAACAAGCGGCACAAAGCTGGTGTGACGAGCCGTCGCCCGACCTCCGATGGCCGTTTGGGGCTACGGCGCCGCGGCGCGAAGCAGGCCGTCGACGTCGGTGAACTTGATGCGCGGCCGGCCCTCCCCACGCCCGGCCAGCTGCTCGGCGACGTCGATGCGCGACCATCCTGGGTATCCGAACCCGGCGGGTCGGCGGCTTCCGAGCAGGTCGAGCAGCGCGGTGCGCTCTTGGGCGGGTGGAACAAGACCGTCGGCCACGTCCTCGAGCAGGCAGGCGACGGTCTCGCGGGCGCAGCGCTTGTTCGAGCCGATGACGCCGGAGGGCCCACGCTTGATCCAGCCGGTCACGTACGTCCTGGGGACCGCTGCGCCGCCGGGGTGGGTCAGCACACGGCCCGCACGGTTGGGGATGATGGCGTGGTCGTCGTCGAATGGCACACCGGGTATCGCGGTGCCCCGGTAGCCGACCGACTGCAGCACCAGACCGGTGTCGATCACCTCGAGCCCGGGTCCGGACTGGGCGCGCAACGTGCCATCATCGGCCCGCGCCAGTGAGTTTCGCGCGATGTGGACCGACGAGACGGTGTCGTCGCCGTCGAATCGAATCGGCGATGCGAGGTACCGAAGGACGATGCGCTTGCCGGCTCCGGTAGGGGACCGTGCGGAGATCTCCTGCGCCAGTTGCGCCTTGAGTCGCATGGCCGGCTCGGAGCCTTCGCGGGCCAAGTCCTCGCGGCTGAGGTCGTCGAGCATCGCTTCCAGGGAGTCCGCGACGACGTCGACGTCCGACATCTCCATCAGCGCCATCAATTCCGGGTTGGTGTATGCGGCTTGGGCCGGTCCGCGGCGGCCTAGCAGCACCACTTCGCGAACATTGCTGTCTCGCAACGCTGCCAGCGCGTGGTCGGCGATGTCGGTGGTGGCGAGTCGCTCTGGGTCGGTCAACAGGATGCGCGCGACGTCGACCGCGACGTTGCCGTTGCCGATGATGACGGCGCGCTTGCCGGACAGGTCGAATGTCGCGTCGGACCGGGCGGGGTCGCCGTTGTACCAGCCGACGAACTCCGTCGCGGAGTGGACGCCGCGCAGCTCGGCACCCGGCACGCCGGAGCCACGGTCCTGAGCTGCCCCGGTGGCGTAGATGACCGCGCTGTGGTGCGCAAGAAGTTCCTCGTTGGACAGGTGCGTGCCCACCTCGACGCCGAAGTGCATGGTGACGTTCGACTTGCGCGCCGCCCGCTCGAACGTCGCCACGACCGCCTTCGTGGCGGGATGGTCGGGTGCGACGCCGGAGCGGATCAACCCGTAGGGGGTGAGCGCACGGTCATAGAGCTCGATCTCGACGCCGCGGTGCTCGAGCAGTTCCCACACGGCGTACATCGCGGCGGGACCCGTGCCGACGACGGCCACCCGGACTCCGGTTAGGTCCGTTGCAGGACTCGGGACGGGCCGCGGCCGCGCGCCCAGCGGGATTGGACGAGCGGTGAAATAGGCGGTGCTGATGTCCAGATAGCGTTGCTGACTCGGGGAGAGTTCATCGTCTGCGACGATCGCGTCCACCGGGCACTGCTCGACGCACGCACCGCAATCGATACAGGCATCGGGATCGATGTACAGGCTCTCTGCACTGGTGAACGCGGCGTCGTCCATGCGGGGATGGATGCAGTCCACCGGGCACACGGCCGTGCACGATGCGTCGTTGCAGCACGACTGCGTGATGACGTATGGCACGCGGCCTCCGTAGTGGTGTTAGCTGCTGACAGGGTCGGCGGGTTCCCGGTTGTTCCGGGCCCATCTTAAACGGTATCGTTAACGGTAGTCACGACGGTAGCGGTGTGGAACGGGGAGTGGATATGCGGGCACACACGCTCACTGCAGGGGACGATGTAGGGACTTGGCTCGACGGAGTAGGCGTGGTGACGGAGTTCTGATGCAGCGGCGACGAGTGTGCGGACTCGAGGAACTGCCGCCGGGCACCATGAAACTGGTGGCGGCGGGCAAGTTCGGCGTCGGCGTGTACAACGTCGGCGGGGAGCTGTACGCCATCGCCAACTACTGCGCGCACGAGGGCGCACCACTCTGCACGGGCTACGTCGGCGGCACCAACGTGCACAACCCGGATCGGCCCGGTCAACTCGAGTTCGTGCGCGATGGGCAGATCGTGCGGTGCCCGTGGCATCAATGGGAGTTCGACCTGACAAACGGGCGCACGCTGGCCGACCCGCGCCGCAAGATCCGCACATACCGCGTCGACGTGAGCGACGGAGAGGTGTTCGTGACCGCATGAGCGAAGCTTGCGAGCCAATCAGCGATGTGACCAGTCCGGTGATAGACACGAACGTGCAGCCGCACTTCCGCTACAACGCCGAGATCCGCAAGTTCATCGACCCGGCGTACAAGACGCGCGCGATCCCCGACGTCGAACAGCAGTGGTACCAGGCGCCAGGCGGCGACTACCGCGCCGACCTCTACGACGGTAAGTACCCCGGCTCGATACCGGAAACCGTTGCGCGGCATCTATTCTCCAAGGGCGGTGTCGACTATGCGATCCTCAACCCGCTGACCCGAGGCAACATCGCCGACTACCTGCTGAATAGCCGGATCTGCGCCGCGGTCAACGACTGGCTGGTGGCGCGCTGGCTCGACGGCCCGGAAGGCGCGGGCCGCTTCCTCGGCACCATCCGCGTCAACCCCGAGGACCCGCGCGGTGCGGTCGCCGAGATCGAGCGGCTCGCAGGGCATCCGAAGATGGTCCAGGTCGGGGTGCCCATGCAGTCGCGCGAGCCGTACGGCAAGCCGATGTTCGAACCGATCTGGGAGGCGGCAGCCGCGGCCGGCTTGCCGGTCGCCGTCCACGTCAACGGAGGCAACGGCGTCGACTACGCGCCTACCTTCGCCGGGCACGCGCACACATATCCGGGCTACGCGTCGTTCATGCCGCTGAACTACTTCGTCCATCTCGCGACGCTCATCGTGGAGGGCACGTTCGGCAGACATCCCGGACTGCGGTTCGTGTTCGCCGACGGCGGCTACGACATTCTCACACCGTTGATCTGGCGGCTCGACACCTTCTGGGTGTCGATGCGGGATCAGACGCCGTGGGTCGACCGCTATCCCAGTGAGTACCTTGCCGATCACGTCCGATTCTGCACGTCTGCACTCGACGGGCCGACCGCTCCCGCCGACGCGAGTCGGTGGATGGACTTCAGCGACAAGTCCGACCTGGTCATGTACGGGTCGGGATACCCGCACTGGTCCACCACGTCACCTCACGATGCCGTCGAAGGACTTGATTCCGAGCAGCGGGCAAAACTCTTGTGGCGCAACGCCAGCAGCTTCTACAGCCTTACCCACCTCCTGGAAGGAAGCGACGCATGACGACTTTCGACACGGTGCCGCCCGAGACTTCTGCCGATACGGTGCCCGTCACTGTCGTCGACACCGACGTACATCCGATGCCGGTGTCGACCGACGTGCTCAAGTCGTACGCTCCGGCCGACTGGGTGGACAAGATATGGCCCACCGGGAGGGCGGTGACGCCGCTGCCGCACTTCTACGACACCCCCGATGCGTACAAGTCGATGTCGATGCGGGTGGATGCCATGCCGCCGAAGGGTTTCGCGGGCAGCGACCCCGAATTCGCCGCGCAGCAGCTGTTGGTCGACGCCGGGGTGAGCATCGCGATGCTGGAACCGATGTGCGACCACCAGCTTCCGCAACACGAACACGTACTCAAGTCGACGTACAACGACTGGCTCGCCGATGTCTGGCTGAACCAGAACAACGCGCACGGGCGGTGGCGTGGGGCCATCAGCGTCAGTGCCCAGACCCCCGCCGATGCGGCCCGCGAGGTCGAGCGCTGGGGTGGCCATCCGTACATGGCTGAGGTGTTGATGACCCCGCAGACCCGCGGAATCCCGTTCGGCGACCCGCACTTCGACCCACTGTACGAAGCGGCGGCGCGACATGGGTTCCCCATCGCAACCCACCTCATGGGGCAGACGCCGTTCGAACTGATCCCGCTGTACCCGGTGGGCAACCCGGCGCACTGGCACGACTTCTTCGCCTCTTGGCCGCTGCTGTACGTCTCGCACCTGATGAGCCTGGTGTTCGACGGCGCCTTCGACCGCCACCCCGACCTGCGGGTGGTGTTCGTCGAAGGCGGCTTCACGTGGGCCATGCCGGTGATGTCGCGCATGGACCGCATCTGGGAGCACCGGAAGGCCGATCTGCCGCACGTCCGCAGGCGACCGTCGGACTACGTGCGCGAGCACGTCCGGTTCACCACGCAGCCGATGGAGGAGGTCGACGTCGAGACCTATCTCGAATACCTCGACATGATGGACATGGGCGACAACATCATGTTCTCCACCGACTATCCGCACTGGAGTTACGACTCGCCGACCTGGGCGATCAACCGTTTCCCCAGCGATCAGCGGGAACGCATCATGAAGGGCAATGCGACCGCCTTGTACGGATTGCCCGATGTCGTCGGCGCGTTGCCGGGGGAGCGTCGGTCGGGTGCCGCTAGCGGAGCCCGATGAGCGCCTGCGCGAAGAGGAGATGACACAGTCTGACGTCGAGGCGCTCGCCGCGCTAGTCGGTGAATATGACTCCCGTTGGGGCCGGCTCGATTTCGAAGGACTGTCCCAACTGTGGGTGAGAACCGACCCCGAGCCCGTCTACCTCGGTGACGAGTATGCGGAGCCGTTGATCGGCGCCGGCGAGATCGACCGGCACTGGGCGCGTCTGAGTGCACGGGTGCGGGAGGCGTCCATGAACTCGACGCTGCACCGGGTCGACGTACTCGACGGCGGGGTCGCGCGCTGCGTGCTGCTCTGCCGATGGACGCTGTCGACCCGAGGGGTGGGTGGTGCGGGTGAGGGCGCCAGTTGGGTGACCTGGCTGGCGGTTCCACGCGACGGACGGTATCTCATTGCGCTGCACATGGAGTCGGAGGTCAACCTTCCACCGGACGACTGATCGCCCGCGGTGGCTACCGCGACCTGATCAGACGCGACGACGCCGGCAACGGGGGCGGATGTGACATTGTGCTTGCCCGCCAATGTATTTCCCGATGCCGACGAACTGCGCCATACGGCCACGTCGGCATTCGGAGCAATGCTAGGGTTCGGCATACTCTGACCGTCGTGACGAGGAGCTGGCATGCGCGTATCTCACGTGTTGACGACGCTCGCCGTGTCGATCGCAGCCACCGCAGTGGCCCCGCCTGCCCAGGCTTACGACGGCGGCCTGCCGATGAACGGCACGTTCGCCGTCACCTCGATCGGCGACTGGGCCAAGACCGACGACGTCTACCGCGACGAGGCCTCGACGCACCAGACGTGGCAGGTCACCTCACAGTGCGACAATCCGCAGTCCTGCACGGGACACGTCGTCAGCGACGCCGGATGGAGCGCCGACCTGAAGTTCCACACCGACAGGTGGCTGGTCCACAATGTGATCCCGGACTGGGAGAAGTGTCCCGACGGCACGGCGTTTCCAGGCGATCAGCTGTTCCGGTTCTACCCGATCGACCCGGCGAGTGGCCGGGTGCAGGTCGGCTCGACGACGTACACCGGCGAGGACATCACCACCGGACTCGTCGGTAAGTGCGGTGACTCGACGCCGCTGGTCATCCGGATGCCGCTGCGCATCGACAAGGTCGCCTGACGTCGCGCGTCGCGCACGCTGCCGAGTACCGCTCCATCAGGCGGTGGGCAGCAGCTGTTGCCATGAAGTAGCCCAACCGTGCTCGGCCAGATTGGACTGTCGCAGCACCTGCCCATCCGCGGTGATGAAGCGGCCGGTGTCGGGGTCGTACTCAGCGGCCGCAACCGATGGACCGCCAGACGGATGGAATGCGCTGGGCGCCACGGCAGGATCGGTCGGACCCGGTGCGGGACCGGTCGGTGCGACCTCGACCGGCGGTGCCGCAGGCGGAACCCCGACGGGGGGCGGAACCTCGGCCGGTGGCGCACCGGGAACCGGGGCCGGTGGGACGGCATTCGGGTCGGCCGGCATCGGGGTGCCCTCGGCGGGTCCGTAGACGTTGTCGCTCAAGTTGACTCGGTCGTCGGGGGGGATGCCCTGCGCGATCAGATTCGGGTCGAACGTGTATGGGCCCAGCGCGTGCGGACGCATTGCCAGCGGCTCGAAGGGCTTGTCGCTCTTGCAAATCGCTACGGTCGGCGCGCGTTTTCCCGGCTTGTCCATGCAGGGAGAGTTGCGCGCTCCGCGCACGGCGATCGGCGAATCCTGCGGCAGCTTGCAGTACAGCCCGTCGGGGGTGTCGATGTCGGAGGTGTCGGCAGGGGAACGCCACGACGAGGGCGGCAGGAACCCGGCCGTGCAGACCGGCGGGTCGCCAAGGTTGATGTTGAAGTCGCCCAGCGGCAGCCCCGTCGGATTGTTCCACGGCAGCCCGAGGGATTGCTCTGCCGCGATGTAGGGCGGGAGCAGCACCAGCAGCTGCTCGATTCCCGGCCGGTACGTCACCGCAACCTGACCGACGGTGCTGAGGTTGGCCAGCAACACGGGAAGCGTCGGCTTCAGCTGATTCAGCAACATGCTGACCTCTTGGGCCGTCCCGGGACCCTTCTGCAGCAGGCTGCGCACCTCTGGATCGTTGTGCGCGAGCTGCTCGGTGAAACCCGCGAGCCCATGGGTCCAGGTCCTGATGTCGTTGGTGGACTGCCGTTGTCCGTCCAGCAGCGGCGCGGCGTCGTCGACCAGCGTGCGGGTCTGATCGCCGACCGAGTTGAGGTCGGCTGCCACCTTTGCCGATGAGTCGATGAGCGAGCCGAGGTCGTAGTCCGCACCGTCGAGCGCCTTGAACGACTCGTCGAGCAGCCCGCTGATTCGTTCCTTCGGCACGCTCTCGAGCAGGGTGCTGACCTGGTCGAGCATCGGCCCGACCGGCTGCGGCAGGGTCACGTCTTTGGCGGCGATCACCGAGCCGTCGGTCAGGTAGGGCCCAGAGTCCGTGCGCGGCAACAGGTCGACGTACTGTTCGCCGACCGCCGAGAGGCTCCGCACCGCGGCGGCGAGGTCCGCGGGCACTCGCGGGTAGGTGGCCAACGACAGCGTGGCCACCGCGCCGTCGTCGGTCAGGCCGACGTCGGTGACCTTGCCCAGTTGGACGCCTCGTACCGTCACGTTGCTGAATCGGTACAACGCTCCGGTGTCTGGCAGCTGCAGCTTCACGGTGATGCGCCCGACACCCAGCAGCGTGGGCGCCTGCATGTAGACCACCGCCATGGTGGCCACGCCGACGATCGACGCGATCGCGAAGATGATCAACTGAGTTCGCACGAACCGGCTCAGCATCAGGGGCCTCCCGGTGAGTTCGAACCTGTTGGGGGCCCGACTGACTCGTTCGGATAAGGACCGGCGAAGATCTGGTCTGCCGGGCCGGGCGCCGACGCCGAGACCGACCACGGCTGGGGTGGTGTCACGGGCAGCACGGGGCCGTTCACCGGCGGCATCGGTACCGACTCCGGCGGCGTACCGTCGGGTTCGACTGGCGGGGGTGGGTTGATCCCGACGGCGAGCGGCGCGTAGGTGTAGTTGAGGTAGAACGGATCACCGGGCGCGGGTGTCAGGGTCGCGCCGGGTTGTCCCCAACGCGTGCCCAGGAACATGGTTCGGCGCAGTCGGGGGATGGTGAGGTCGATGATGATCTGCAAGTTGAGGTAGTCCCCACGCACCGCTCGGTCGACCACGCCCTGGGAGTACGGGAATGTCGTGACGAATGCCAGCGCGGCATCGAGATCCGGACCGATGTCTGCGAGCGACTTGACCGCGGGTTCGAGGTTCTGCAGGTTGTGCACCAGGTCGGCCTGGCTGTCGTCGATCAGCCGGGTGCCCGTCGCGGACAGCTTGCCCAGTTCGTTCAGCGCGGTGGTGATCCGCGGCCGTTCCCGGATCAGCACGTCGAGTGCGGGTGGGACCTTGCGCAGTACCGTATCGAGCGAGTCGCGCTCGCCTGCAAGGGTTCCAGCGAATCGGTTGACTTCGTCGATGGACGTCACGATGTCGCCGCGCTGATCATCGAGCAGCGCGACGATGTCGTTGAGCTTGGTAAGCACGTCGCGGACCTCGGCCTCCCGTCCGTTCAGTGCGGTGCTGAAGTTGTGGATCACGTCACCGATCTGGCCGAGCCCTCCGCCGTTGACGACGGCCGCAAGCGACGAGAGCGTCCGTTCGGTGGACGGGTAGGTCGACGACCGGTTCAGCCCGAGGGTGGCGCCTGGTTGCAGCCGTCCCTCCGGCGCCTGGCCGACGGGTGGATCGAGCGCCAGATGCATGGAGCCCAGCAGGCTGGTCTGGCCGACCTTCGCGACCGCATTCGCAGGCACGGCGACGTCGGGTTTGACCGAGACGTCGACCACCGCATGCCAGTCCTTCACGGTGATGGACCCGACGCTGCCGACTACGACATCGTCGATCATGACGGGTGAATTCGACTCCAGGGTACCGACATTCGCGATGTCGACGTGATAGGTCGTGGCGTCGGGCCCGCGCCCGACAGCGCCCGGCAGTGGGACGGAGTTCAAACCCTCGAAGGAGCACCCCGTCACGGTCAGTGCGACGGCGGTGAGCACGGCGAACAGGCTCCTGGCCACGAGGCGCGCGTTCATGGGCCAGGTGTCCCTACCGCGGGTGGCGGTACTGCGCCGGGGGGCGGCCCACCCATCGGATCGCCGGGGGGCGGTGCTTCTGCGGGCAGCAGCATGTCCGGCAAGGTCGTCGGCGGCGCCGAAACCGCCTCGGGCAACGGCACGTAGCCCGGTGGAGGAGGCACGTCGCCGCCCAGACCGGTGTACGCGGAGACCGCGGGTGGGATCTCCGCCGGCCCCGGAGTGGGTCCGGTGCCGCCCGGAGCGAGACTCGGCGGCGAGTACACGATCCGGTCGGGGCTGGCCGACGGCATGAGCAGCGGGTTCACCGGGATCGGCAGATAGTTGAAGTTCATCAGCCGCAGTGCAGGGCCCAGATAGTCCTCGCACAGTTTCGCGGTCTCCGGGGCGGTGGCGTTCGTGACGGCACCGATGCCGGAGCACAACAGCTGCAACGGGTTCGCGAAGTTCTGTAGGACGAAGGCGCCGACGAACGAACCGCTGTCCGGGTTGTAGATGTTGTACGCGTTGGCGAACGCATTCGGAGCGCTGAGCAGAAGGTTCTCGAGGTCCTCGCGATGATCGACGAGCGTCTGGGTGACGTTGGCCAGCCGTTGGACCTGTTCGCTGGTCTGATTGCGGCTGCCCGCGACGAACCGCTTGACGTCGTCGATGGCGCTGGACAGCTTGGTGAGGGCTTCGTCGAGATCGGATCGGCTGCCGTCGAGTACGTCGGACAACGTGGCCAACCGACTTTGGAACTGCACGATCTGGCTATTGCTGTCGCGCAGCACCGTGACGAAGTTCTGAAGGCTCTCGATCGTGCCGACGATGTCGCCGCTGCCATCGGCGAGGATGCGCCCGACACCGGACAGCTGGGCCAGGGTTTGGCGCAGCTTCTCCCCGTTGCCGTCGAGCGCGTTGGCAGCGCTGTCGATGAGCCTGGACACCGACGTCCCAGGGGCGCCACCGTCCGCCTTGGGGCCCAATTCGGTTGCCAGCCTGGTCAACTGGGTCTTGACCTCGTCCCATTCCACGGGCACCGCGGTGCGTTCGACACCGATGACCGCGCCGTCGGCCATCTGGGCGGCGCCCTTCTTGAACGCAGGCGCAAGCTGGACGTAGCGCGCGGAGATGAGGTTCTGGGCGACGATCACGGCCTTCGCGTCGGCGGGTACGCGCACCCCGTGGTCCACGTCCAGGGTCATCCTGGCCTGGGTGCCGGTGGTGTCGATCGCCGCGATGGTGCCGACCTTCACCCCGGAGATGCGCACGTCGTCGCCGGGGTAGATGGCCGTGGCCGACGTGAAGTACGCCGTTATCGTCCTGGGCCCGAAGAACGTCTGGCGGACGATGAATCCAACGCCCACGACGGCGGCGAGCACCATCGTGGCGATCAGGGCTGCGACGAGCCGCTTGCGGGTCATCGCGAACCACCCGGAATCCCGTTGCGGGGGATGGCGAGTTCGGAGCGTGGACCGGCGTTGTCGGGGGGCTGCCCGGCGTTCACGCCGCGGCGGAAGCCGAACGCGTAGTCCAGGAACGGTTGCAGGAGTTGGTTGGGTAGCAGGTTGGCGACGAACGCGTTGTAGTAGAAGCCGCTGGCCACCGCCTCGCTCTGGGTGATCTGGTACTTGGTCAGGCCTGGGATGGCCTTGCCCAGCGAATCGCGGTTGCGCTCCAGCATCGCGGTAACGGAGTTCAGCTTCTCCAGTGCGGGTGCCAGCTGTGCCTCGTTGTCGGCCACCAGTCCGGAGAGCTCGCGGGCCACGGCGGAGGTGTTGACGAGCAGGCTCATGATGGCCTTACGGCGTGCGACCAGTTCACCCAAGAGGTCGTTGCCGTTGAGGATGATTGAGTTCACCCGTTGGCTGCGTTCCGAGAGCAGCGTGCTGACGTCGGCGGTGCTGGCGAGTAGGTCGCGCAGGCTGTCGTTGCGTTCGTTGAGTGCGCGCGAAACCCGGGTCACCCCGTCGAACGTCGGACCGAGCTGCGGCGCGAACTTGTCGATGGTCTCCGACAGCGTGTTCAGCGCTTGGTTGAGTGAATCCGTGTCCGTCCCAGCGACATTGGTGGTCAGTTCGCCTACGGCGTCGTTGAGCGAATACGGCGACGAGGTTCGGGTGTCGGGGATGACGTCGGACGGCTTCATCGTGCCGCTGCCGGCGGACTCCAGTTCGAGGACGCGCTCGCCGAGCAGGGTACCGGTACGGATGTGAGCAGTGGTTTCCGATCCGAGCCCGACGCTCCCCGGCAGGGTGAAGCTGATCAGCGCCCCTCCGGTGTCCTCGTCGAGCGCCACCTGCTCCACCCGTCCGACCTTCATGCCGGATACCACCACGTCGTTGCCGACGATGAGCCCGCCCGCCTCGACGAACTGGGCCTGGTAGCGAAGGGCTGTAGCCCACGACGAGATGCGCTCTGGCGCAAGCCCGACCGCGATGATCAAGATGGCGAGCACGGTGCCGATGAAGCCCGCTCGGATCAGCTGCGCACCCCGGTACTTGTTCATTCGTCACCGCACCTTCCGCCTTGGTTCTTGAACCAGGGGAACACCGCCGTGCGCAGTTGCATGTCGGACACGCGCAGCGTGATGCCGCAGAGGTACACGTTGAGCCAGCTTCCGTAGGAACCGAGGCGTACCAGTTTCCGATAGTTCCCGGGAGCCTTCTGCAGCGCGGTCTCGAGCTTCTCCTTGTCGTTGTCCAGAAGCGGTGCAAGGCGATTGAGCTCGCTCACGGTACCGGCCAACGGCGGTCGGGCCTCGGTCAGCAGATCCGCCAGTGACGCCGTGCCTGCGCTCAACGCGTCGATCGCCTCACCGATCGGCTCGCGGTCCTGCGCAAGCCCGGTGACCAGGGTGTCGAGATTGTCGATCGATGCCGACAGGTTTCCGTCTTCGTCGGACAACGTCCGCAGTACGGTGCGCAGGTTGTCGATGGACTGTTGGATCACCGCGCTGCGATCGGCGAGTGCGTTGGTGAACGACGAGGTCCTGGTGAACAACGACTCCAGTGTGTCGCCCTGGCCCTGCAGGACCTGCAAGAGGGACGACGTGAGCGCGTTGACGTCGTCGGGGTTGAGGCCTTGGATCACGGGTTTGAGCCCCCCGAGCAGGAGGTCGAGGTTGAGTGCGGGCTGGGTGCGGTCGAGGGGGAGTTGTGAGCCCGTGGGCAGTAGTTTCGTCGAACCCGGCCCGTCGACGAGTTCGAGATAGCGGTCGCCGACGAGGTTGAGGTACCGGACGACCGCGGTGGTGCCGGTCGTGAGCACGATGTCGCGCTTGGCGTCGAACTTCACCACGACGGTCTTGTCCGATTGAAGCGTGATGTCGTCGACGGTGCCCACTCGGACGCCGGCGACCCTCACCGAGTCGCCGGCCTTCAACCGGGAGACGTTGGCGAACACGGCGGAATAGCCGTTGGTGGAGCCCGACTGGTACTGGCCGAAGATGAGGAAGAGAAACGCTGTCAGCAGCGCCATTACGAGGCCGAAGATGCCGAACTTCACGATGGTTCCGCGCATGCGTGTCATCCGGGTTGCCCTACCTGCGTGGCGTTGCGCGGCGGTCCGTCGATGGGTCCGAACAGCGCCTCTTTGAGCGCGTCGGTGTTCCGCATGATTCCCGAGTTTCCGTACTGCCACGGGTTGGCGCCGACGTCGGCTACGACGAAGGGTGGTTGCGTCTGCGGTGCCAACGTGGGTAGGCCGATCTCGCGACACTTGGGCCCGCCGGTGGCATTCACCTTCGGCAGGTCCGACGGGTAGCGATAACGCTCGATGCCCAAGGTGAAGCCGGTGGAGACCACGGCGGCGTTCTCCGGTTGGGGCGGGGCATGCGTGAACGGGATCAGGCCTGCGATACCGCAGTTCAGTGCTTCGTGGTACTGGTTGAGCAGGTCGGTGGTGGGCACCAGCAGGTGTAGCAAGTCGGTGATCGCCTGACGGTTTCCGCCGATGACGTCGTTGCCGATGCCGGCGAGCCCGATGACGCTGACAAGTACCGCGTCCAGGTTCTGTTGCTCGTCGACGATGCTCTGGCTGATGCTTGACGTGTTGTCGGCGATCCTGACCAGGTCCGGTGCCGCGTCGGCGTAGGCGCGCAACACCTCTGGAAGCGTGGTGATGTCCGTGCGCAGGTTGGGCAGGCCGGGTTCGAGCTTGGTGAGGAAGGCGTCGAGATCCGTCAGCATCTGGCCGAATTTCTCGCCGCGTCCATCGAACGCCTTGGACAGCGCCCCGAGCGTTTCATTGAGCTTGGCGGGGTCGATCTTTTCGAGCAGTTGCGTGAGCTGCTGGAAGACGGTGTTGATCTCGACGGTCACGTGCTGGCCCTGCAGTATCTGGCCTTCGTGGAGCCTTTCCCTCTCTGGGTTCCCCGGTGGGACGAGCTTCACGAACTTGGCGCCGAACACCGTCGAGGACGTCACGTCGACAGCAACGTTCGACGGGATATAGCGCAACTGGCCAGGCCGTATCGCAAGGTGGATGGCGGCTTGGCCGTCAGGGCGTTCCTCGATGTAGGCGACCTTGCCGACCTCCACGCCGCGCATCTTTACCTTGGCGTCGGGGTTCATCACCAGGCCGGCGCGGTCCGAGATCACCGTCACCGGAACGGAATCCGTCAGGGTCCCACGAAACAGCCCGATGGCCAGCGTCACGATGAGCCCGATGACGACCACCATGCCCAACCCGGCCAGCGGGCGGACGAAGCTGCTGGAGCCGAAGTGGCGACCGGGCGATGCCGCGACAGGCGTTGCCGCGCTGGTGGTTTCGGACCGGTGAAGGCGCCCGGGTCCTAGGTTCCTGGTCACGGGCGATCTGGCCGTCCGGCTTGCACCGCGAGTGGAGTGCGCGTCGACGGGCGCGTTATACCGACGTACGACATGCCTCCACCTCCCCATGAAGCGTTGTCGCCAGCAAACCTCGATGTCGGAGTCAGTCGCATCGGGGTTTCGTCTTCACGATAGCGGGGGGCGCAGCCAGTGATCGCGAATTCAGCCAACTTACAGTGCCATGTCCGTGACGGCGGCGGGTGGCTCATCGGCCCGACCGCGAGACCGTGTCGGGAACGCGTCGAATCCTCCACGTCTGTCCCGAAACTGGGACACGTGACCCGTCGTGCAGCATGGCTGAAGCTCGGCGCCGTTTGCAGTTCGAGGTCGTCTACGTGACGGGAGACGACATTCCTGGCGAAGAAATGCCCTCGCGCCCTGCGGCCCTGCGCCGTCGCCTGGCGTGACGGCGTGAAGGGGCGCCGCGAGGGTGGCCAGCGAACCCGTTGCGATCGTCGATCTGCCCGCCTGGAGGTGTTTCAGACCTGCGCGGGTGTCGAGTGTCGAACTCGTCGGTGGGAGAGCCGATTCCGTCGAGCCCGCGATCATGCCGTCGCCGCCATGGAGTCGCATTGGTGGACGCCGTAGGGGATCGGCACGGCTCCGACGTTCGGTTCCATCGGCGGCTCCTCGGGGCCCGGCGTCGTCGCCAGGTCAGCCGGTGCGGGGTTCGGACGGCCGGTCAGCCGTGCCCGAAGCGACCAGGAAAACCATCCCGTCGATTCGACGGTTGAAGTTACCGTACAGTGGAGCGCCGCGGGCGAAGTTCGCCGAATCAAGGTTATTCCGGCTTGGACGCGGCACGGTCGTGCTTCAGGAGTCGTTTGGCCTTGTCGATGAGCGCGTCGAGGGTGAACTCGAAGTTCATGTCGGCCACTGTGTGGCCGCGATTGGCCAGGTCGTGCAACCGTGGTGTGGCGTCGGTGGCCGCCATCGAGAGGCTGGCCACCTGTAACGCCGTCGGGCTGGCTTGAGCCAGGAAGTCCGCACCGATGGCGGCGCTGTTCATCACGCGCGTGGACATGGGTGCGGCGCCGGTGCCGTGATGCCTGCTCAGGTGTTCCATGAGTGCGCTTCCCCGGCTGTGCAGCGAGAGGGCGAGGTAGACCTCCAGGGCGTTGTCGGGGCTGAAGCCGGCCTCCACCAAGGTCTCGACGACGACTTCGATCCTCGCGATCGCGGTCCGGGTGGCCTCCGGGCTCAACTCGCCGACCCGCATCAGCACCAGATCGCACAGCACGGGATTCTGGCGGAAGACGTCGCGCATCTGCCGAAAGTGGGTGCGCAGGGCAGCATCCCACGTCTCGCCGTCGACGAAGTTCGTCACGAAGTGGTATTCGCGGATCGCGTGGTCGAGCATCGCGTCGAGGAGTTGTTCCTTCTTGCGGAAGTGCCAGTAGATGCTCGTGACGGGTACGTCGAGGTGCTTGGCCAACTTGGGCATGTTCAAACTCGCCAGCGAGATGTCCTCGGCGAGGTCGAACGCCGCGGCGATCACGTCGTCGGGGGTGATGGATCCGCGAGGACGTCGGCTGTGTGGATCGGACCCGGCGCGACGTTCCCGCGACGCGGCGTCCGGTCGTGGATCCGCCATGTCGCCTCCTCGTCGCCGCACGGTGGTTGTTACGGTAACTCATGCGGTGACAAAGACGGCAAGTCATCCGCCGCGGGCCTCGACCATCGCCGCGCGATTGACCTTGGTCGCGGCAGTGCGGGGAATCCATTCGACGAACTCAACGGACTTCGGCACCTTGTAGGAGGCCAGCTTCGCTTTCGCGTATGCGATCACCGCTTGTTCCGTCGGTGGTTGTGCCGGATCGACGGGTTGCACGACGGCATGCACGCGTCGACCCCACGCCTCGTCGGCGAGCCCGATGACGACGACGTCGAGGATCTGTTCGTGATCGATGAGTGCGCTCTCGACCTCGGCGGGGAACACGTTGGCGCCGCCGGTGACGATCATGTCGCTGCGCCGGTCCGCGATGTAGAGGTAGCCGTCGTCGTCGAGGTGGCCGAGATCGCCCGCCGAGGTGAATCCGTCCGGCGTGGTCGGAAGTTGAGGCGCGCCACCGATGTAGCGGTAGGCGCCGCTCATGGGAGCCCGTAGGTAGATGTCGCCGATGACGCCCGCCGGAACCGGTTCGCCGTCCGAGTCCAGTATCCGCACTTCGGTGTCGCGGAAGCCGCGGCCGACACTGCCCGGGTGCGTGAGCCACTCGTCGCCGCGCAGCGCGGTGAGCCCCAGGTTCTCGGTCATCCCGTAGGCCATCACGACGCGTTCGGGGCTCAGCAGTTCGAACCACTTGCGCAGCAAGGTGGGTGGCATGACGGCGGCGCCCTGCAGGATCCACGCCACACTCGAGAGGTCGCGCCGCTCGACGTCCGGGATGGCGGCGATGCGGGCCAGCATGGTCGGCGTCGCGGTGAAGTTGGTGATCGCGTGCCGTTCGATGACATCGAGCATCAACGCGGCGTCGAACTTCTCCAGCATCACCAACAGGTCTCCGCCGAGCAGGTGGCCCAACGTGTTGAAGCCATTGGTGTGGTACATCGGAGCAGGAACCAGAATCCGTTGCGGCTGAGTCACTTCAGCCCATTGGGACATGAACGGTTCGGAGTGTCGCGGCGTCCACAGCGCGGGCTGGATGTTCAGGATGATCTTCGGCAGGCCCGTGGAGCCGCTGCTGCATATGCCGTTCATGGCCGGGGAGATCGCTACCGGGAGCGGGTCGTCGGGATGCCGTTGCGCGGCGTCGGCGTGGGCCTGCTGGTTCTCCTCGGTGAGTGTGAAGGCGGGCTCGATGACCTCGAGCAGCCGTAACCGCTCCCACTCCGGGAGATCCCATCGCATCGGGATGGGAACCGCGCCGAGCTTCCAGCTGGCGAGGGCGGCCAGGATCAGTTCGGCGGAGTTGGGTACGGCCAGCACGACCATCGATCCGCCTGCCACGGCGGCCGACTTCAAGTGGCGCGCCCACTGGTTCGCCTTGCGTTCCAAGTCATTCCAGGTCAGCTCCGTTTCGGAGCCGTTGCGGTGGACGATGATCAGCGCGGTTGCTTCGGGTTGGGCGCCGGCCTGTTCGGTGACCTTGCGACCGAAAGGCGTGCCCTCGGGTGTGGTCACGTGGCCGCACCGCCATATTCCCCGGTGGCTTCGCTCTCCATCGCAAGCGGGGGTGCCCCCAACTCCGTACGTCGCTGGACTTCTTGGGGCACCACCGGCGATCGCGCGGACGGCCCGCGGATTACCGCGCCGAGCCGGATCTCGGGCAGGTCGACGGATGCGTCGACGGTGTCCAGCCACGCCACGGTTCGGGCGACGTCCTCGGCTCGGATGGCATGCATTTCGAATGGAACGTCTTGCAACATATCGGTTTCCACCGGACCAGGGGTGACGAGATGGACGTTGATGCCGTCGCGGTCCACCTCGAGGGCCAGAGCCCTGGCGAACGCGTTCATGCCCGCCTTCGACGCGGAGTAAGCAGTGCGGGCAGGCATCGGTTCGTGTGCGGCGGACGACGAGATGAACACGAAGCGGGAGCCCGGCCGCATCAACGGCAACGCGGCGTGGGTCACCACGAAGCAGGAGTCCAGGTTCGCCGAGATCGTGGCGCGCCACTGCTCGAAGGTCTGCTTGCGCGCGTATGTGCCGCCGAGGACACCTGCGGCGTGGACGAGCAGATCCACGTGGGGGAGTTCGGCCAGTGCCGCGGAGAACACGTCGGGCTCCGAGGCGTCGGCGACGATGTAGCGGGTCCCGAGTTCGGCGGCTGCGTCGCGCAGCGGGCCTTCCCGCCTGGCGGTCAGCACCACGTCGTAGCCACACGCGACGAGCTTTCGGGCGCACGCCTTTCCGATGCCGCCACTACCTCCGGTGATGATCGCGTTTCGCACGCCAGCCCTAACTCGTGAAGCCCTAGATCAGTCGCCAATCGCGCGGGCGATGGTCCATGACGTTTGGCGACGTGGCGACGATCGGCTGCGAGGCGTCATCGAGGAGTCCGTAGGACTTCGAGTCGTTGAGGTGCCGGGTGGCAATGGACCTGGCAAGGTCGGGATCACCAAGCTCGATGGCATCCGTCAGCGCGGCGTGGGATTTCAGTACGGCCTGCCGTTCTCCCGCAGACGGGTAGGCGCCATCGGCGGCCTGTTCGGCTGCCGACCGGTGGCTGTTCCACAGTGCCTCCAGGCTGCCGAACACCGCAATGACGGTGTGGTTGCCGCATCCGCGTACTACCGTGTCGTGAAACTTGCGGCCCAGTTCGGTGAAACCCGGTCCGTCGGAGATCATTTCGACCATCTGGGTATTTACCTGGTGCAACTCGGGCACCAACTCGATGGCACGATCGGGTCGTTTGGCCGCGAGTGCGGCACACATCGGCTCGAGTTCCTGCAGTGCGGTTGCCAGATCGCTGAGCATCACTTCTTCGCTCTGGAGCAACAGTCCGAGCATGTATGCGGTGCTCGCCTTGGCGGGCGCATGCACCACTGCGCCGCCCTGGTTGCCCCGGCGGACCGAGACCAGCCCCTCGGTCTCGAGGATTCGTAGCGCCTCTCGGAGCGACACCAGGCTGACGTTGAACTTCTCGACCAACACGGCCTGTGGCGGCAGCAGGTCGCCGTCGGCGAGTTCGCCGTCGATGATCTGCTGTCGGAGTTCGTTCGCCACCGTCTCGGCGATCCGTGGGGAGGTCAACCGACGCCGGGCCGGCCGACCGGAACCGATCGCAGTCATGGGCATCCACCAGCGGCGGTGTGGGAGCCTGGGGGTCGCCGCACACCACCAGGCCACGCTTTCCTCGCTATTTTAGCAGTATTAGACGCGGCTAGGGCTCTGTTGCGTGTGCGAGACGCAGCATCGTCGCAGCTAGTGCGGATCAGCGCGATCGGCATTGTTGCTAAGATTGCGACTTAGCGCGCTCGAGCGGCCGCAAACCAATGGAGGGCCAGAATCCGATGACCGGGCCGACGCCACTGACGGACCTTCGGGTTTTGGAGATCAGCGATCGCATCGCCGGGGCGTACTGCGGCAAACTGTTCCGCGACGCGGGAGCCACGGTGGTGAAGGTCGAACCCGACTCGGGCGATCCGCTACGCCGATACACCGCGACGCGGTCGGCGCTGTCGCCCGGCGTGGACTCGCCGTTGTTCACCTACCTCAACGCAGGCAAGCGCAGTGTCGTCGCCGACGTGGACAGCCCCGTCGTCGCGGACCTGGTCGCCGCCGCCGACGTCGTGGTGTACACGGCGAACCGCGCCGCCGCACGGCGGGTGGGCCTGAGCGGTGATCGGCTCCTCGTGCCCGGCGGCCCGCGCATCGTCGTCACCATCTCCGACTTCGGCTGGACGGGTCCGTGGGCGGAGCGGGCTGCTACCGAGTTCACGCTCCAAGGTTGGTGTGGTGCTACCGGATTCCGGGGAATGCCCGACGGCCCGCCGATTTGCGTCGGTGGTGACGTCGGTGAGTACGTTGGCGGCACCCTTGCGGCGTTCGCGGCCCTTGCCGTGGCCAGGCGGGTCGCCGCGGGTGGCCCGGGGGAGCACCTCGACCTGTCGCTGCTCGAGGCGATGACGTTGGCGATGCAGAGCTCGGAGTGGTTGCACACCCATCTGCTGAAGGTGGGCCCGATCCAGCGGTCCGTCGAAGTGCCGTCGATCGAACAGGCCAAGGACGGCTTCGTCGGCATGACCTTCATCACCGGTCAGCAGTGGCTCGACTTCACCGCGATGGTGGATTGCCCAGAGCTGGGCGAGCTTCCGGAGCTCAAGTTTCAGCTCGGCCGGTGGGGCCACCGCGAGCGGATCCGGGAACTCATCGGCCCGTGGATGCGAGCCCACACCGTCGAGGAGATCGTCGAGCTCGGCGAGCTCTTCCGATTGCCGATGGCGGCACTGGGCAACGGAGCCACCATCACCGAAGAGGACCACCTCCGCGAACGCGGGGTATTCGCGCCCAACGCCGCGGGGCTTCTGTGTCCCCGCCCGCCGTGGCGCATGACGCTGGCCTCGCCGGCTCCGACCGCACCCGCTCCGGCGTTGGGCGACGCGGGCGCCGGGCCAGGCTGGACGGCGCGCGATGAGTCAGACCGTGGCGGACCGGCGGGGCTTCCGCTGTCCGGCGTGAGAATCATTGACCTGACTGCGTTCTGGGCTGGTCCGTCCGCCACCCATCTGCTGGCAGCGTTCGGCGCTGACGTCATCAAGATCGAGTCGATTCAGCGACCCGACGGCATCCGCTACTCCGGAGGCATGCGCACCGACGTCGACGACTGGTGGGAGTACGGATGGGTATTCCAGGCCGTCAACACCAACAAGAAGTCGGTCACGCTGAACCTGGAGTCGCCCGACGGCATCCGGCTACTGAAGGAACTCGTCGCCGAGGCCGATGCCGTGATCGAGAACTTCTCGCCGCGTGTGATGGACCACTTCGGGCTCGGCGCCGAAGCACTGCTGGAGGTGAACCCGCGGCTCGTCGTCGTACGGATGCCCGCGTTCGGGCTCGACGGGCCGTGGCGGGATCGGGTCGGATTCGCACCCACCATGGAACAGATCGCCGGAATGGCTTGGGTGACGGGGCTTCCCGACGGTCCGCCGATTCCGCCCCGCGGGGTGTGTGACCCGCTCGCAGGCGCGCACGCCGCCTTCACCATGCTGGCCGCGCTCGAGTTCGCGAACCGCACCGGTCGGGGCCAGCTCGTCGAGATGGCGATGATCGAATCCGTGCTGAACGTCACCGCAGTACAGGCGCTGGAGGCGCAGGCATTCGGCGTGGTGATGGAACGCCAAGGCAACCGTAGTCAGGGGACGGCGACCCAGAACGTCTACCGCTGCGCCGGAGCCGACGACTGGGTGGCAGTGACGGTGCGCGACGATGCCGAGTGGCAGGCCCTCATCGAGCTGATCGGAGCCGCCGACTGGGCGCATCGTGAGGACCTTGCCACCGTCGAATCCCGCCGCGACCGGGCCGACGCCGTCGATGCGGGGTTGGGGGCCTGGTTCGCCACCCAGGATGCCGGCGTCGTCGTCGAGCGGCTCACCGCAGTGGGAGTGCCTGTGGCACAAGTGATCGCACCGTCCGGGGTGACCGACAACGAACAGCTCGTCGGCCGTGGCTACTTCGAACCGCTCGACCACCCGAGTAGCGGTCCCTGCGGCTATCCGCGGCCGCCGTTCGCCCCCATCGCGGGGACCGGCGGGCGGTGGCTCCGGGCCCCGGCGCCCACGCTTGGCCAGCACACCGCAGAGGTGCTCAAAGAATTGTGCGGCGTCACCGACGAGGAGTTGGCGCGACTGACCGCCGACGGGGTCATAGGGACCAGGCCGAAGGGGTTGTAAGGCAGGTCGGCGCTTGCGCGAAGAGCAGATGGCAGCGATGAGCGCTTGCGCGAAGAGCAGATGGCAGCGATGAGCGCTTGCGCGAAGAGCAGATGTCACCGTGGTGTGACCGTGACGGGCCACTTGTCGAAGATGAACATGTTCGAGAGGAGCGACGGGTTGGTGACGCGCGGGTCGCCGAGTTCGATTCGCGCAACGCGGGGCAACAGTTCGTCGAACACCGCCCGGATCTCGGCGCGGGCCAGCATGGCGCCCAGGCAATGGTGCGGGCCGCCTCCGCCGAAGGTGACGTGCGGGTTCGGCTCCCTGCCGACGTCGAACCGGAATGGGCGGTCGAACACCTCCTCGTCGCGGTTGGCCGACCTAAGCATGGCGACCACTCGCTCACCCTTCGGGATGTGGTGGCCGTCGAGTTCGATGTCCACCTTGGTGGTGCGCGTCCAGTACGTGACCGGCGTGCTCCACCGCAGCACCTCCTCGACGGCGGATTGACGCACGCTCTCGTCGTCCCGATAACGCACGATCTGGTCGGGGTTCTCGACGAAGGCCTGCAGCCCCATGGCGAGCGCGTTCTTGGTGGTGTCGCTGCCTGCCAGCGCGAGCACGAAGAAGAAGATCTCGAGCTCGGCCGACGGCAACGACAGCTCGTGGCCGTCCTCGTCCGTGATCACCGCGGAGGCGAGTGTGCTCCAGATGTCGTCGGCGGGGTTCTCGCGCTTCTCCGCCGTGAGCCGCATGGCGTAGTCGAAAATGGTTGCGTAGAGCCCGAGTTCGTCCTCCTCGGACAACATGAACTTGGGATCCTTGGCCTTCAGGATGCGGTCGAAGCAGTCATAGATCATCGGTCGATCGGCCTCTGGCATCCCGATGATGTCGGCGATCACCGACATGGGCAGCGCGTCGGCGACGTCGTCGATCCAGTCTCCGTCGCGCTTCTCGACTAGCTGGTCGACCAGTGCGGCCGCACGGGTACGGATGCCGTCCTCGAGCTTGCCGATCGCGCGCGGGGTGAACGCGCTCGCAATCACCCTGCGGCGCTTGTTCAGTTCGGGTGGGTCCATGTTGATCAGCGTCGGGTACGACGAGAAGGTGCCCATCGCCTGAATCAGCGGGCCGTCGGCGGCTGTGAAGGAGTCGACGTCCCGGTGAATCCGCTGGGCGTGCGCGTGTTTGGTGGTCACCCAGAAGTCGCGGGCAAGCATCCGCTCGACGCGCTCGGTGAGCTCGTGGTGGAAGACCGGTGCGTCGCGGCGTAGCTCGGCGAACAGGTCGTCGGGGAACCCGTCGCGCCACAGGTTGTAGTCGGACAGGTCTACCGAAGCCGTCGTTCCCATGTAGTGCCCTCGCTTCTCGGCTCGCTTATCTTTGCTATTTCAGCACAATGAATGCCGCCCGACGGTGCGAATCAGGACCTCAATTGACGCTGAATGCTTATTATAGTAATAATAGAGTCGGTCACAGTGGCCCGGCTCACAGTCGCGCCCCGCGGTTCATCGCCGCCCCGACGTCGGAGGAGTTGACGTGACGAACACAGTGTCGGACTTGGCGCACCTGGGCGAGCAAAGCGAAGGGACTGATCCGGGGCGCGGGCGAAGCGACGATCCGAACCCCTCCGTCGATCCCTCGGAGCGGGAGTTCGGCCCGTCGGGCATCGCGTTGTCGTCCTACCGGTTCCCGACAGGGTGGTTCATCGTCGGGTTCGCCTCGGACCTGGCCGCCGGCCAGGTCAAGCGCATGCACTACTTCGGACAGGAACTCGTGATGTTCCGGACCGAATCGGGCGCGGTCAACGTGCTCGACGCGTACTGCCTACATCTGGGCGCGAACATGGGCGTCGGCGGCACCGTCGATGGGGAACACATCGTCTGCCCGTGGCACGGCTGGCAATGGCGGGGCGACGGTACCAATGCGCTGATCCCGTACAGCAAGATCGGCTGCAAGCAGAACGTGCGGATCAAGACCTACCCCTGCCAGGAGTGGTACGGGTTCATCGTGGTGTGGCACGAGCGCCACGGCCGTGCGCCGTACTGGGAACCCCCGGTGCTGACAGACCTGGAGAACACCGACTACTACCCGCTGCACCCGCACTCGCGAATGGTCAACCGGGTCAAGGTTCACGCACAGATGATCATCGAGAACGCTGCGGACCCGTACCACGTGCAGTTCGTACACAAGGCAGACAGCGCGGCGAACACCACGTCGTTCAACGCCGAGGGCTACCACCTGCATGCGACGGTCACGGCGAACTTCGGCGGCGGTCGCGCGGCCACGTGGCTCACCCCGGATGGCCCCGTTGACGCCAACATCATCTACGACAACTACTCGCTCGGGCTCGGCATCGTACGGTTCCCGAAGGAACTCGTGGAGACCATCGAGGTGACGGGTCAGACGCCTGTCGACGAGGAGTACACGGACTACTTCTACACCCAGGCCTCAGTGCGCGAACCGGGCGACAGCGGCGACGTGCCGATGGGGCGTGCGGCGAAATTCCTTGCACTGCAGCAGGAAGTGATCAAGCAGGACTTCTTCACCTGGGAGAACATGAAGTATCTGGAGAAGCCCAACCTCGCGCCAGAGGAAGCGCGCGACTATGCGGCGCTTCGCCGGTGGGCACATCGCTTCTATCCGGGTGAAGAGGCCTCGCCCGACGACTTCGGGTATCTGCCCGACGGGCAACCGGACCCGGCCGCCGCGAGCGCGTGATGGCCGGCGGCGAAGTCGGTTGCGCCGCCGTGACTCCACCTCCCGTCGCTTCGCTCGCCCCGTCTCCACACCGAGTCTCCGAGTTCACCGTTCCTGCGGTGCTGGATGCCCGCGCCGCCGAGTTCGGTGACCGCACCCTTATGCGCATCGACGGTTGCGACGTCAGCTTCGCGCAGATGCGTGACCGCTCGATCGCGGCCGCCAATGTGCTTCTAGGGCTGGGTGTTTCCAGGGGAGACACGGTGGCACTCTTTGGCGGATCCACCCCGGAGTGGGTGTACTTCTGGCTCGGAGCCGCGCGCATCGGCGCGGTGAGCGCCGCGGTGAACGCCGCCAACAAGGGCGACTACCTGCGCCACGCGCTGGCGCTGTCGTCCGCCAAGGTCGTCGTCACCGACACCGGGGAGCGGTGCCGTCGCATATTGGACGTGGCGGACGAGCTCGATGCGTTGCGCACGGTGCTCACCGACGAACCGGCCGGAAGTCGCGGTGCGGATGTCGAATTCACCACGGAACTGCTCGGTTCTGCGTCGACGGAGACACCGACTGAGGCGCTTGGCTTCACCCCGTACGAACCGGCCGCGCTGTTCTTCACCTCCGGAACGACGGGACCGTCGAAGGCCGTCGCGACCAGCTGGCACTACCTATTCACCGCCGCAGCGACGGTCGCCCGGGCGTGGGAGTTCACCGAGGGCGAGGTGATCTGGTCGGCGATGCCACTGTTCCACCTCAGCGCGGTGGCCACCATCCTGGCGCCGATGCTGGTGGGCGGTACGACGGTGCTGGCGCCGACGTTTCGGCCGACTCAGGTGTGGGACGACGTACGCTCCTGTGGGGCCGTGGGGTTCGTCGGCGCCGGGGCGATGGTGTCGATGCTGTGGAACCTGCCGCCGGAAAAACGTGACCGGGAGATCGGCCTTCGCTTCATCTCCGCCGCGCCGATCGCCGCCGAGACGTACCGACCGGTCGAGCGCCGCTACGCGTGCCGGGTAGTGACGATGTACGGGCTCACCGAGGCCTTCCCCATCGCGGTCAAGGCCGTCGGCGAGGATGGCGTCCCCGGTACCTCGGGACGGGTCAATCCAGACTTCGACGTTGCGATCCTGGACGGCGACGGTAACGCCGTCGTCGACGCCGTCGGCGAAATCGCCTGTCGTGGAGTCTCTCCCGAGGTCATGAGCCAGGGCTACGTCGAGGACTCCGCCGGCGTATTGTCGGTGCGGTCACACGGGGAGTGGTTCCGCACCGGTGACCTCGGCCGGATCGACGCCGCCGGCAACCTGACCTACGTGGACCGGGTCAAGGACGCGATCCGGCGCCGCGGCGAGAACGTCTCGTCGGTCGAGGTCGAGACGGTCGCGATGGCCTACCCCGCGGTGGCGGAGGCGGCAGCCGTCGGCGTACCGAGTGAACTCGGCGAGGAGGACATCCTGGTGGTGCTCAGCACTGTCGACGGGGCCGAGTTCGACCCCCAGGACCTGCTCGACTTCTGCGCGAACCGCATGCCCTACTTCTGCGTTCCACGCTACGTCCGGACGGTGCCCGAACTGCCGCGCAACATCGTCGGACGGGTACGCAAGGACGTGTTACGTGCCGCAGGTATCGGCGAAGACAGTTGGGACCGCGAGGCGCACGGCTACGTGCTACGACGCTAAAAGGAGAAATAGCATGACGTTTGGTTATCAACAGCAGTACGTGTTGGAGAGCACCGCGGCCCGCGCGGCGATCCTCAACCTCAACGCGCGGCACAACCGGTTGTACTCCGCCGGTGACCGCGCTCAGTGGCTGGCCACGTTCAAGCACACCGGTGCCACGCTCACCGTCGGCGGTCAGACTCACACCAAGGTCTGGGAGGCGTTCGACGGCGGCGCGGGGCGACTCATAACGGTCGACCACGAGATCGACGTCGATGGTGTGAACGCGACGCAGCACTGCGTGGCGATGCAATTCGACGCGTCCGGTGCGGTCCGTGCGATCGGGACCTACACCGACGCGCTGATCTACGAACGCGGTGGGTGGTACTACGCCAGCCGGACCCTCGCGTGGGACACCGCGCCGAGCCTGTCGGCCATCGGGTCGTGAGTCCGTCGGCCCGGTCCCGGGTCGCCATGGGGGACAGCGAGATCCGTGACCTGTTGACTCACTGCCGCACGATGACGCTCGTCACCAATGGGCGCGACGGCTGGCCGCACGCGACCGCGATGTGGTTCGCCGTCCACGACGGCCGTGTGACGTTCATGGCCTACCGGCGTTCACAGAAGTGCCGTAACCTCGCCCGCGACGACCGTGTCACCTGCATGGTCGAAGCCGGATCGTCGTACACGGAGTTACGCGGCGTTCAACTGCGCGGCCGGGCCAGTGAGGTGGCCGCCGACGAAAGGCTCGCCTTCGCGTGCACCATCGCCCAGCGCTATTCGGATCGTCCTGTCGACCCCGACGACGTGGCCCGTCAGCTTCGGTCGCGCATCGTCTACTCGGTGGACGTCGCGAATACCGCCAGTTGGGATCACCGCAAGCTAGCCTCGGCGCCGGAGCGGACGCCGTGAGCGCGCAGGTGAGCTACGAGTTCGCCTTCGGCACTTACGAAGACGGGCTCAAGATGGTGGGTCACCGGTCACCGCCGCGTGTGGCCGCTACTGCCGTCAGTGGCGCGCGGATACAGATGTTCGCCGCGACCGTACACGACCCGAACCCTGGATACTGGGACGCCGAGTTCGCGACGCAGGCGTGGGGCGGCCTGATCGCCCCGCCCGCGATGTTGATGGGCTGGCTGATCCCGCCTCCGTGGGGACCGACGGGACGCCCGCCGACGCCGTCCATCGCGATCAGAATTCCACTTCCCGGAACCAGTTTCGTCAATGCGTCGAACGAGGCCGAGTTCCTCGAACCGATCCGCGAGGGCGACCGGTTGACGGTCGTGGAGGAGGTCGTGTCCATCTCCCCGGAGAAGACCACTCGGCTGGGCACCGGTCACTTCGTACAGACGCTGGAAATCTACTACCGTGAAGACGGCAATCCCGTTGCCACGAACCGGAATACGTTGTTCAGGTTCACCCCGTCGGAGCAGGCGTGACTGTCGGCGGGCTCGACTGGGCCGCCGTGGTGGTGCCTGCCGAGTTGCCCGACGTCGTCGACGATCCGATCAGCTATGAGCGGGTCATCATGAACCCCGGCGCCACATGGGACTACTTCCCCGGTCACTACGACCCCGAGTACGCGCGGGCGAACGGTCAACCGACCATCTTCGTCAACACGATGCACATCGCCGGGTTCATCGACCGGGTGGTGACGGAGTGGGCGGGCCCGTTCAGCAGGGTGGTCCGGCGCAAGCTCTCGCTGACGGGGTCGATCTACGCGGGCGACACGATCACCGGCCGCAGGCGCATCACCGGCAAGCGCCGGGATGGCGACCGGTGGTTGGTCGAGTTCCACGTCGACGTGGTCAACCAACGTGGTGAGTTGTGCTGCCCCGCCGACGCGACACTCGACGTCACCAGGGCGGTGGAGCACCCGTGACCACGCGCCCCCGCCGAAACCGCATTCCCTGTCGTCAAGTCGCGCGCTTGACGACAGGGAATGCGGTTTCGGCGAAACTTAGTGCCGAGCGAAGGGTGCCATGAAGATTCCGTCGTACGACAGGCTGTTCGTCGGTGGGCGGTGGCGCGAACCTGCCACTGATGCCCACATCGACGTCGTGTCGCCGCACACCGAAGAGGCGATCGCGTACGCTCCCTTGGGCTCGGCCGCCGACGTCGACGCCGCCGTCCGCGCTGCCCGCAAGGCGTTCGACGAGGGTCCCTGGCCGCGGATGACGCCAGAGGAACGGATCGCAAAGGTTGAACGATTCGCGACGGTGTACGGCGGGCACGTCGACGAGATGGCGGACCTGATCACGGCCCAGATGGGTTCGCCGGCGAGCTTCAGTCAGCTGGGTCAGGCGGCTGGGGCGGCGTCGATGATCCACCTCGCCGCCGCCGTTGGCCGCAAATTTCGGTGGGCCGAACGCCGACAGGGGGTGCTCGGCGAAGTGCACGTCCGCAGAGCGCCGATGGGCGTCGTCGGCGTGATCATCCCGTGGAACGTGCCGCAGTGTCTGCTGATGCCCAAGCTGATCCCTGCTCTCGTCGCGGGCTGCACCGTGGTGGTGAAGCCGGCGCCCGAGACCCCGCTCGACTCGCTTTGGGTGGCCGAGATGCTCGAGGAGATCGACCTGCCAGAGGGCGTGGTCTCCGTCGTCTCCGGAGGAACCGACGCGGGCGAAGCGCTGGTGCGGCATCCCGGTGTCGACAAGATCGCGTTCACCGGGAACTCGGCGACCGGACGTCGCATCGCCGCCCTGTGCGGGGAACAGCTGAAGCGGTACAGCCTAGAACTCGGAGGCAAGTCGGCGGCCATCGTGCTCGACGACGCCGACGTCGGCCGCACCGTCGCGGGCCTGAAGATGGCCAGTCTGATGAACAACGGACAGGCGTGCGTCGCGCAGACCCGCATCCTAGTCAGCGAGGTCCGCCACGACGAGTTCGTCGCGGCGCTCGCCGACATGATGTCGGAGCTGGTCATCGGCGATCCCGCCGACCCGGCGACGGACGTCGGCCCACTGGTCGCGCAGCGCCAACAGCAGCGCGTCCAGGAGTACATCCGGTCCGGGCAGGCCGAGGGTGCGCGAATGGTGTTGGGGGGAGCCGATGCTCCGCACGACCGGGGCTGGTACGTGCGCCCGACGTTGTTCGCCGACGCCACCAACGACATGCGTATCGCGCGCGAGGAGATCTTCGGTCCGGTGCTCACCGTCATCAAGTACCGCGACGAGCAGGACGCCATCCGTATCGCCAACGACAGCGACTACGGTCTGGCCGGGTCGGTATGGACCCACGACGTCGCGCATGGGCTGGAACTCGCCGCACAGGTGCGCACCGGCACCTACGGCATCAACATGTACATGCTCGACATCAGCAGTCCCTTCGGCGGATTCAAGCAATCGGGTATCGGGCGGGAGTTCGACGCTGAGGGGCTCGAGGAGTACGTCGAACTGCAGTCGATCGTCAGTGCCGGGAAGCTCCCGCCATTGGGGCGCGTGTAGTGCCCGATCAACCGACCGTTGCCGTCATCGGCGCGGGGCCGGGCGGCATCGCCATGGAATCCAGTTGGCCGCAGGGCGCGAAAGGGCAAGTGACACAAGGATGAATCCGTCGAGGAGTAACGGTCCCGGCCGAGAGCTCACGTTCCGTCGAGGTACGGCGGCCCGAGGAATCGTTCCACCATCCGGAGTTCGGCTTCGGGATCCTTGAGGGGCCAGAACCACAGGGCCAGCACCGTCCGAATGAGCCATTGCTGTGCCAACGGGTCCGGAGTGACCTGTCCGAGGACGTCGGTTGCGAACCGAGTCACCATGGGAGAGGTGGTCAGCCACTCACCGTCCGCCGCGTTTTGCAATGAGCGCATGACTTGAGCCAGCGGGTCGGATCGCATGCGCTGCAACGCCACCGCGGTAGCCGTGACCACTCGCTCCGGCCCGTTGAGCCCGTCGATTGCATCTCGCACCGCTCCCATGATGCGGCCCGCGTGTATGCCGATGACCGCATCACGTATGGCGGCCTTCCCGCCCGCGTGGCGGTAGACGGTGGCCGGTGAACAGTGCACGTTGGCGGCCAGTGCTTCGATGGTGAACGCGTCGTATCCGTGCCGGGAGATCATCTCGGCGGCGGCGGTGTAGATCCGTCGCGTGGCCTCAGTGCCGCGATCGCGTCCGATCAACCAGTCGTCCTGTGCCATCGGTACGTGCCGACCTCCTTGCAAAGAGATGAAACGAAATCCTCGAGGTGAGGATTATTGCTGAATTTTATCGCGTCGACTCGCTGGTAGAGCGCGCTTCGTGAGAATGGGTTGGCTGTCGTCCCCAAGGGCGGGTTTGCAAGTTGGTGGTATCCCATTGACCAGAGGTTGCGCCGCACTCCAGCCTGAACCCATGACGGTCCTGGACGATCCGAGTCAGCTATTCGGCATCGAGGCGATACAGGATCCCTATCCGTTCTACGAGCGCATGCGCGCCGAGGCGCCGGTTCATCGCATCGGTGAGTCGGACTTCTACGCAGTGTGCGGCTGGAAGGCGGTCGTGGAGGCCGTCCACCGCGTCGAGGACTTCTCCTCGAACCTGACCGCGACGATGGTCTGCCACGACGACGGCACCGTGACACCGTTCGACATGGGCGCGCCTGGCGATGCCATGCACGCACTGGCGACTGCCGACGACCCCGTGCACGCAGCGCACCGCAGAATCCTGCTACCACACCTGTCGGCGAAGCGCGTCCGCATCATCGAAGAATTCGCCGACGAGACGGCGCAGCTGTTGTGGTCCGATTCGGTGGTCGACGGGCGGATCGAATGGATGAGTGCAGTGGCGAACCGGCTGCCCATGATGGTGGTGGCCCAGTTGTTGGGGCTACCCCACGACGACGTCGACGAACTCATCCGGCTCGGATACTCGACTACCACCCTGCTTGACGGAATCGTGACGCCCGCGCAGCTGGAGGCGGCAGGCATGGCTGCCATGGAGTTGGCCGGATACGTGCTCGAACACTTCGACAAGGCGGCCACGAACCCCGGGCACGGTCTCATCCGCGACATGGCTGCGCGCTGTGCGTCCGGTGAGTTGGAGCACGCCCCCGCGCTCAACATCATGCTCACTCTGTTCAGCGCGGCTGGCGAGTCCACCGCGTCTCTGCTGGGGAGCGCGGTTTGGATCCTCGTCAGCCGACCCGACGTTCAGCGACGGGTCCGTGCTGACCCCGACCTGCTGGGGGCGTTCGTCGAGGAGGTGTTGCGCTTGGAGCCACCGTTCCGCGGCCACTACCGACACGTGTGGCGCGATACCACCCTCGGCGGGGTGGCCCTTCCTGCCAACTCGCATCTGTTACTCCTGTGGGGGTCGGCCAATCGCGATGTGGCGCAATTCGATACGCCCGGCGAGTTTCGGTTGGACCGAAGCGGCGGCAAGTCGCACGTCACCTTTGGCAAGGGCGCGCACTTCTGCGTCGGGGCGGCGCTCGCGCGGCTGGAGGCGCGGATCGTGCTGCGAATGCTGCTGGATCGCACCTCCTGGATCGAGGCCGGCGATGTCGGCAAATGGCTACCCAGCATCCTGGTGCGCCGCTTGGAGCATCTGGAGTTGGTCGTCCGGTAGCTATGGCCGCGGGGGAAGCGCAGCCAGCCAACCGTCGTCGAGCAATTCGAGGAGTTGTCCGTCGGGATCTCGGATCATCGCAGAGCCCGCGCTGACTGAGTCGGACACGACGGACCCGCCGTAGTCGGGGACCACCCGCAGGACCGACGCAAGCCCGGATACCGACAGCGATATGTGCGTCAGGCCCACCTCGTCCATGACCCGCTGGGGTCCGGCGCGGACTTCGCGTGCCGAGTAGTCGAGGAGCTCGAGCACAAGGCCGTCGCGTACCAGATACGTCGCGTGGAGGCCAAGCGGAGGGTCGAGCTGCAGAAGGCGGTCGGTGCCTGGATCGGGTGGTGTGAGCTCCCACCAGAACTGGAAACCAAGCAGTCCCTCGTAAAACCGGCGCGAGCGAGCGCGATCGGAGACACACAGCCCCACGTGGTTGAAAACTGTTCGGTGATCGGTCATTTCGCTCTCCGGTATCGCGCGAGCATCGAGGGGTAGGCCAGATCCCCGTGCAGAGTACACGGCCCGAGTTGTCGGGTCGGCGCCATCACCTGCCAGATCGGATCTATCCCTTCTGGCGGTGGCGCCGAGTTCGAAGGCGCGCCGCAGAAACGCCGCGCTGACGTCGATCTGTCGTACCCCGGGTCGCAGGATCTTCTGTGCGTCGATCATCGCGAGTTCGTTCACGAGTTGCGCGTGCCGAATGCATGCGACTTCGTCTGGCGTCTTGGTGATCTTGGCCGCCTCAATGACGGCGCCGGCGTCGATCCAGTTCACGCAAGACAGGCCACCTAGCATCGCGTCGGTCTGATCGTCGATCCGCTACTTCTCCGTCAATCAGCAACTGAGCCGGACGGTGACGCGGGACGTCGAGCTCGGGGGACAGCGATCGCGTCGTCATCAGCTGGCTGGCCGCCAATCACGACGAGCACGAGTTCGAGAATCCCGGGGAGGTGGTGTTGGACCGAAACCCCAATCGGCACCTCGCGTGCGGCGGGAACGGGCCGGTTGCCGGATCACCTTTACTCCGGGACCATCGCTCGACACGCCGCAGCCGTACTGACGTCAGACGGCGTCGGGCGCGCAGCGCGAGCGTTTGGGGTAGGCCGCTCGCAGCGCCGTGAGCGTTACGGTATATGACTGAATTGTCACGTTCGTCGAGCAACGTGGCCACCCGCCACCGGAGGATCACGCGACGATGAAGTTCACGATCACCTACCCGATGCACAGCCACCCCTACCATCCGGACTTCGCGTCGGGCGCGGGTGTCGCGACGCTCGCCGCCGCGTGCGAGAAGGCGGGCTTCGACGGGTTCGGCTTCACCGACCATCCCGCCCCGACGCAGCGCTGGCTGGACGCCGGTGGCCATGACTCGCTGGACCCGTTCGTGGCGATGGCCTTCGCGGCGGCCCATACCTCGACCATCCGGCTCATTCCCAACATCGTCGTGCTGCCGTACCGGAACCCGTTCGTCGTCGCGAAGGCCGGCGCCACGCTGGACCGGTTGTCGGAGGGCCGGTTCACCCTCGCGGTTGGGGTCGGGTACCTGCGCAAGGAATTCATCGCGGTCGGGGTCGACTACGAGGAGCGTGCGGACCTGTTCGACGAGGCGCTGGAGGTGATCGACGCCATCTGGACGGGTGACGACGTATCTTACGAGGGAAGGCATTTCACCGCCAACGGCATCACCGCCCACCCGCGGCCGCTCAGTAGTCCGCGGCCGCCGATCTGGATCGGCGGGAACACCGGTGCGGCCCGTCAGCGCGTCGTCGACCGCGGCGAGGGCTGGTGTCCGTTCGCGGCGCCGGCGGCGTTGGCCCAGACCGCGAAGACGGCGGCGTTGGATTCGGTCGAGGCGCTCGGGACCGCGATCGGTGACCTTCGCCGCCGGTGCGAGGCCGCGGGCCGGGATCCCTCAGCGCTCGACATCGCCTTCACCAACTCCGAGGGTGGTGGCCCCGGCCAGGACGACTTCAACGCCGACGCCCACATGGCGGGGTTGGAAGCGCTTGCGGCACTTGGTGTGACGTGGGTGCACGTGCACGTGCCGGGCGATGGCATCGCCCACGCCTTGGAAGCGATCGACCGCTTCCGGGCCGAGGTCATCGACGTGATGTGACGACTAGCGGAGATGAGTGGTTAGGCTGGTGATATGCGCATCGTCCTCATCGTGGTTGGAATCGTTGTTGCCTGCTTCGGCGCACTGTGGGCGCTTCAGGGTTTCGGTGTCGTGGGTGGCAGTCCGATGAGCAATACCACGACGTGGTCGGTGATCGGACCGATCGTCTCGCTGATCGGCGTCGCCGTTGCCGCCTTCGGGGCGCGCGGGCGCAAGTCGTAGGAAACCGTTCCACGGCAGGCGTGCCCAGTTCGTACCGATGGATGATGCCGCGGCTTCGGTGCTGCTCGACTGTCGCTGTGAGGCGGGCACTTTCACGGGCAACCGTGGCGGAAACCCTATGTGCCTGCGGGCCAATATGAACTCTGGGCGGTGCTGGAGATGAAATAGCTATTTTTGTTAAGATAGCGAGCGCCGGTCGCCGACCGCAACGTCCCTCGACCCCGAGGCAGAAGGGTGGGGCACATTGGCCAGCCACACGCACACCGTGGATTGGGCACCGCTCCCGGTTCCGTGGGCCGTCCAGGTGGTGGACCGGATTCCGAAGCAGCGCTACTACGACCCGGAGTTCTACGCGCTGGAGAACGAACTCTTCTGGCCACGGGTGTGGCAGATGGCCTGCAGGCTCGAGGAGCTCCCCAAACCCGGTGACTTCGTCGAGTACGAGATTCTCGACCAGTCGATCATCGTGGTTCGTGTCGACGCCGACCACGTCCGCGCGTACTACAACTCCTGCCGTCACCGTGGCATGAAGCTCGTCGAGGGCAGCGGCTCGCGGCGCAGCTTCGTCTGCCCGTTCCACGGTTGGTGCTGGGGTCTCGACGGCAAGAATACCTTCGTGCTGCGGCCCAATGCTTTCGACGAGGGGAACCTCGACGCCGACGACCTGGGCCTGATGCCAGTGAGGTGCGAGTCGTGGGGCGGCTGCGCGTGGATCAACCTCGACGACGGGGCTCCGCCCTTGCGTGACTGCATCGAGCCGTTCGCCTCCAGGCACGACGAATGGATGATCGGGGCTTTGCGGACGGAGTGGTGGAAGTCGTGCGTGCTGCCCGTGAACTGGAAGCTCGCCACGGCGGCGTTCATGGAGGGCTACCACGTACCGCAGACCCACCCGCAACTTCTGCCGTCCTCGCACACCGTGGAGCAGTCCTCCGTGCACCCGATCATCCAGACGAGCCTTCACTTCATGCGCACGCTCGGGTCCGGCATGGGCGGCATGACTCACGAGAACGACATCCGGATCGCCGAAGGGCTGCAGCACATGTCGCTCCCGGACGATCCCGCCGAGGCCATGGCTGCCTGGCGTGGCGCCGTGAACGAGGCGGTCACGAAGTGGCACCGGGCACGCGGCTGCGACTTTCCCGACCTGAACGACCTCGACCGGCGCCGGGTCATCGACGCGATCGGGTTCTGCTTCCCGCACTACTTCATCCTGCCGCAGTACAGCAGCGCGTCGTCCTACCGGATCCGCCCGTTGGGCCCGGAGCAGACGCTCTTCGAGATCTGGTCGCTGACCCGCTTCCCGGACGACAAGTCACAGGGCAGGCCCACGACACCCGAGCCGATGGCACCCGACGACCCGAGCTGGCCGACCATTCCGGCCCAGGACTTCTCCAACCTTCCGAAACAGCAGAAGGGTCTGCACGCCAAGGGGTTTGAGTTCATGCGGCTGTCGACGCAGATCGAGGGGCTGATCTCGAACTTCGAGCGCGTCATCGATGGGTTCTTGGCGGGGTTGCCGTATGAGCGGCTAGTGCCGGCCATTCAGAAGACCAACACGACGATTGACGTACCGGTCGCGAACCTCGGTTTGACCGAGACAGTTCCCGCGTCATGAATTGGGACAAATCCGTCGACCTCCTCATTGCGGGTAGCGGCGGCGGTGGGATGGTCGCCGCCGTCGCGGCGGTCGACGCCGGAATCGAACCGCTCATCGTCGAGAAGCAGGACCTCGTCGGCGGATCCACCGGAATGTCCGGAGGCATGCTCTGGCTGCCGAACAACCCCTTGATGCGGGCCGACGGAATCGCCGACACGCACGAGGACGGACTGGCCTACTTCGACGACGTCGTCGGCGACATCGGTGCGGCCTCGTCGCCCGCCCGCCGCGAGACGTTTCTCCGTGCGGGCTCCGAGATGATCGACTTCCTGTTGCGCAAGGGTGTTCGGTTGGTGCGGTGCCCAGGATGGAGCGATTACTACCCGAATCACAAGGGCGGCAATGCGGCCGGTCGCTCGGTCGAGGGCGTACCGTTCGACGCCGCCGCCCTCGGTGACTGGAGCGGCCGGATCCAGCCGTCCATGGCCAAGAACTACGGTTTCGTGGTCAAGACCAACGAGCTGCGCTCGGTGCAGTACTTCAACCGGTCCCCACGTGCGTTCGCCGTGGCGACGCGGGTGTTCTTTCGCACCAACATCGCTCGGATCCGGCGACGTGAGATCCTCACCAACGGCGCATCGGTAATCGGCCAGCTACTGAAGGTGCTGATCGACCTCGGGGAGGGCGATCCACGAGTGTGGACCAACGCCGCGATGGACGATCTCATCGTGGAGAACGGTCGAGTCGTCGGCGCTCGCGTCACGCTTGACGGCAAGCAGGTAAACGTCGAAGCCCGCAAGGGCGTACTGCTTGCCGCGGGCGGTTTCGGCCATAACGCAGAGATGCGGCGCCAGCACAGCGCCGACCAGCCCAATGAAGCCAAGTGGTCGATCGCCAACGCCGGTGATACCGGTGAGGTGCTTCAGACGGCGATGAGGCTCGGCGCAAAGACCGACCTGCTGGATGAGGCCTGGTGGCTACCAATGGTTTTCATTGCTGACCGGCGTGCGGTCTCCGTTGGCTCCGGACGCCAGCGACCCGGTGCCATCTACGTCGATGGGACTGGCAGGAGGTTCTGCAACGAGTCGAATTCCTACGTCGAGGTCGGCAAGGCGATGTACGCCAACAAGGCTGTGCCGTGCTGGCAGGTCTTCGACGAGGGATACGTCGGCCGTTACGCGTCAGGCGCCAATCCGCTGAAGAAGCGTCGGCTACCCGAACAGCTGATCGAGCAGGGCGTCATCAAACGGGCCGACACGGTCGCCGAACTCGCCCGCCAGCTCGACGTGTCCGCAACCGAACTCGAGCAGACGATCAAGCGCTTCAACGAATTCGCGGCCAAGGGCCTCGACCCCGACTTCGGGCGTGGTCAGTCGGCGTACAACGACTGCCTCGGCGACCCCGGCTACAAGCCCAATGCCGCATTGGGTCCACTCGACCGGGCCCCGTTCTACGCCACCCGCGTATTCCCGGCCGACGTCGGAACGTGCGGGGGAGTGATCACCAACGAACACGCGCAGGTGCTCGACGAAAACGAGAATGTGATCGAGGGGCTCTATGCGACGGGCAACATCACCGCGACGGTGATGGGGCGAAACTATCTGGGCGCGGGCGGGAGCATCGCCAACACGATGATCTTCGGCTACGTGGCCGCCCGCCATGCGGCTGGCCGCGAGATGGCCCGCTGAGTTTACGCCTGCTCGCCGGGAGGATTCTCCCCACCTTCGACGAAATCCCTTGGCTTCAAGCCTGACTGGATGAGCTCGGACCGGCGTGCTTGCACATCGGATGCAGCCCCTACCATGTTGGTCAGGATGTGGCTGACTTGTAGATGCACCCGCATCCCCATGAGTTCATAGGCGCGCTTCACGTTGTTCTTGACGGCCATCAACGTGGTCAGCGGAATCTGGGCGAGCTTCCGGGCCATGTCCTCGACGGTCGTCTCGAGGTCGTCGCGAGGCACCACCTTGTTAAGCAGCCCCCACTCCAGCGCCTCCTGCGCGGAAAGTGTTGGCGCCAATAGCAACCAGTCCATGGTGCGATGCCAGTTCATCAACAGCCAAGGCTCGATCATGGTGTGACCGCCCGGTTCGCCCAGGCTCTGTGCCAGCGGCATCTGGAAGTACGCATCCTCGGACGCCACGCAGAAGTCGGTCAGCAGCCCGAGATAGATGCCACCGCCCATGCAGTACCCGTGGATCTGCGAGATGGTCGGCTTCGGGAACTCCCACAGATACAGCGTCGGCCACAGGAACAGGTCCGCGGTGCCCTTGTACAGATCCTCGAAGGTGTCGCCGAAATCCGGATACGGGTTCTCGTCAGGTCCCCAGCGTGCGACGTGCCCACCGCAGAAGCCCTTCCCGTTGGCCTTGATGATCACGACCTTGATCTCCTTGTCGCGGTCGGCCTCTCGCAGGCACGCGTCGACCTCCTGCACCAGGCTCGCATCCTTGGTGTTGGCCTTGTCGGGGCGGTTGAGGATGATCCGCGCGACCGGCGGCTCACGCTCGTAGATCACCGACTCGAGCACGCGTCGCTCCGGTCCGGCTGGTGTGGTCACTGAGCCCTCCTACAGAATTGCGCCACTGTCCTTGGCGGCCGAGATGTCGTCCCAATCCAGATCGAGTTCCAGCAGGATCTCCTCGGTGTGCTCACCGTATTCGGGAGCGCGGGCGGGCGCGGGGGGAGTTTCGTCGAATTGCACTGGTGCGGCTACGATCTGGTACTCATTGCCTTCGGCGTCGAGGTTGGGTACGACGTAGCCGTTCGGCTTGACCTGTGGATCGTTGAGCGTCTCCTTCGGCGTGGCCAGCGCTGCCCACACGCCGGGCTCGTCGTCGAGCATCTTTCGCCAGTGCTCCAGATCGTGGCTTGCGATGGCTGCGCCAACGAGCGAAGACGCTTCGTCGGCGTTGGCGATCAGATTGCTCGACGGCACGAAGCGCGGGTCGGTGGCGAGTTCCGGCAGGCCGATGCGCTTGCAGAACCCGGCCCAATAGCGATCGGGCTGAAGGAACACCAGCTGGATGAACCGGCCGTCGCGGGTCTTGTAGCGATTGACCAGTGGATTCATCGCCAGACCGGGTGGTGCGCCAGGGATTCCGTCGATGTCGAACAGGTCGGCAACCGCGATGGACGGGGCGATGGACCACATCGCCTGGGCGAGCAGTGACGAGTCGACGATGGATGGCTCGCCGGTGCGCTCCCGATGGAAGAGTGCGGCGCAGAGGCCACCGGCAAGCGTGATCCCGCCTTGCAGGTCGCCGAATCCGGGCCCCTGCACGGCAGGGTGGTCGGTGCCGTACGGCGTCATGGTGTACGCCACGCCGCCGCGGGACAGGTAGGTGGCTGCGTCGAACCCACCCTTGTCGTGGTCGGGTCCCCGCACGCCGGTGCCGGTGCCGCGGGCGATGATGATGTTCGGATTGAACGAACGAACGTCCTCGACTGTCAGCCGCGCCCGCTCCAGTGCGCCGGGCAGCCAGTTGGTCAGGAAGACGTCGGCCGTGGCGAGCAGCTTGCCGAAGTACTCACGGCCGATGTCGGACTTGACGTCGATGGCGATGCTGCGCTTGCCCCGGTTGCTGATCTCGAGGATGAAGTCGATCTTCGCGCGGGCGTTCTCCTTGGTGAAGCCGCCGATCACCAGCGCCCGCCCGGGATCGCCCGCCTTCACGTCCTCGACCTTGATCACGTCGGCACCCCAGTCGGCCAGTGCCGCACCCGCGGATGGCACGTATGTCCACGAAGCAAGTTCGACGATGCGCACTCCGCGGAGCACTTCGGACATCTCAGTTCCCTTCGACGTGTTCGGAGGCGAGTCGCCGGCCGACGGCTTCGAGATACTGGTCGGATCCGCCGTGCAGGGCAGTCCAGCCGAGCAGTCGCTTGAGGTAGAGGTGGGCGTCGTGCTCCCACGTGTAGCCGATGCCGCCGAAGACCTGAATGGCGGTGTCGCCGACGGTGGCCAGCCGGGCCGCGAAGGCCTTGGCGCGCATCGCCGCGAGGTGTCGTTCGGTCGGTTCGGCGCCGTCGGCCGCCCACAGCGCGTGGATCACTCCGCCCCGCGCGAGTTCGACGGTCTCGTACATGTCGACGCAAAGATGTTGAACCGCCTGGAAACTCCCGATGGGTGCGTCAAACTGCCTGCGTACCTTGGCGTAGTCGATGGCCAGGTCCATCACCGCCCGTGCGGCGCCGAGGGCGTCGGCAGCCGCGGCGATCAGCACGTCGTCGGCGAGCGCGTTCAGCGCTTCACACGATGCGACCCCGAGTCGCCGCGCGGGTACGGCGTCCAACCCGACGTCGAACATCTTGCGGGTCGGGTCCACGTGTCGACGCGGTGTCACGGTCACCCCGGGAGACGAGGGATCCACGGCGAAGAGCGCGACGTCGGCTCCGTCGTCGGCGAGCGCCAGCAGCACGGTGGCCGCGCCGGCGTCGGGTTGCGCAATGAGTTCACCGTGCAGTGTCGCGACTGCGTCAGTCCCCTCGACGTGAGGCCGACCTCCAGTCATCGGCCCGACGGTGGCGATCGTGGTTCCGGATGCAATGCCGGAAGCCAACGCGGTATCGTCCACGCCCATCCGAGCCAGCGCGCGCGCCGCAGCGACGGCGGTCGAGAGCCAGGGCCCTGGGTGCAACGCCGCGCCGAGTTCCTCGGCGACGATGCCGGCCTCGACCATGCTCATCCCCAGGCCGCCGTGCTCCTCGCCCACCAACACCCCGGTGGCGCCCAAGCCCGCCAGCCCGTGCCACACCACGTCGGTGGTGCCGGCCGGATCGTCGAGCAGTGGCCGCACGTGGGCGGCGATGCTCGCCCGCTCGACGAGGAAGCGCCGCATCGTGTTTCGCAGCGCCACCTGCTCGTCGGTCGGTTCTAGGTTCATCCTCATCCCTCGATCAACTGCGTGGCAGTCCCAACACGCGTACCGCCGTGATCCCCTTGTTGATCTGCGTCGTGCCTCCGGCGATGGTGAGCGAACGCGAGGACAGTCGCTGTTCGCTCCACCGGTCGGAGGCCTGCCTGGCACCCAGCACGTCATAGGCGAACTCGGCCATGGCCTGCCCGGTCTCGGCCCACACGCTCTTTGCCAGGCTGGCCGAGCCGAGCGCATCGCCGCCGTGCATCGCCGCCGAGATCGACCGCTTGCAGAGCAGTTCGAGGTAGTCCACCTGTACGGCGAGTTCACCCAGCCGACGCAGCGTTGCGCTGTTCTCGAGCACGGGCCGCCCGTCGACCGAGTAGCCCGCCAGGTCTGCGACGAGGTCGGTCAGCTGTACCTTCATCCCCGAGTAAAGGCGTGCCGCCCCGGCCCGTTCGTGACTCAACGTGGTCGTCGCGACACGCCAGCCGCCGTGCAACGGACCCAGTAGCGCGTCGGCGGGAACGCGCACGTCGTTGAAGAACACCTCGGCGAAGTCCGTCGCACCGTTGAGGGTCACCAGGGGGCGTGCCTCGATGCCGGGCAGGCTCATGTCGACGATGAGGCACGAGATGCCCTCGTGCTTGCGCGCGTCTGGGTCGGTCCGCACGTACAGCTGGCACCAGTCGGCATGGTGGCCTAGCGACGTCCAGATCTTCTGACCGTTCACGACGAACTCGTCGCCGTCACGCACCGCTCGCGTACGCAGTGACGCCAGGTCGGAACCCGCCTCCGGTTCGGACATCCCCTGACACCAGATGTCGTCGGCGCGCACCATGCGGGGGAGCATCTCGGACTTCTGGGAGTCGGTGCCGAACTGCATGATCGCCGGTCCGATGTTGTTGAGCCCGATCACGTTCAGCGGCAACGGTGCACGCAGTAGGGCGGTCTCTTCCGCGTACGCCATCTGTTCGAGCAGCGTCGCTCCGCGGCCGCCATATTCCCGTGGCCAGGACACCGCTCCCCAGCCCGCGTCGGCGACGGTCGCGTCCCACCTGCGACGCAGGTCGAAGGCCGAGGCGTCCTCGCCGCGCACGCGACCCGCCCTCATCACCTCGTCGGTCAGGTGCTCGGTCAGCCAGGCGCGCAGCTCCTTGCGGAACTGATCCACCTCCGCCGGGTAAGAGAAGTCCACGATGTCCTGCCGGAGTCGATATGGAGTGTTTCTGTTTCTTTATACTTTTAGCAAAAAAAGCTGCGGCAGGCATTGATGTTTGCCACAATGGGCCGCGGCACTTCGCGGACGGCTTCGACGACGCGTACCCGGTGCCGCCGAATGACCTGCGGGATAAGGGCGTCGACGGCCGACGCCCGCACTCGAATGGCTTCGGTCCGCACTGCGGGCCGTGGGAGATGGCAGTCTGACGAAGGACGTGCGATGGGCAGAGTAGCGGCCAAGGTGGCGCTGATCAGCGGAGCGGCGCGTGGCCAGGGACGGTCGCACGCACAGTTGTTGGCAGCCGAGGGAGCCGACATCATTGCCGTCGACATCTGCGCGGACATCGAGACCAACGAGTATCCCCTCTCCAGGCCGGAGGACCTCGAGGAGACCGCCCGTCTGGTCGAGAAGGAGGGGCAGCGCGCATACACCGCGATCGCTGACGTCCGCGATCGCGCCGCGCTCTCGGCGGCTATCGATCGGGGGGTGGCCGAGTTCGGCCACCTCGACGTCGTGGTCGCCAATGCGGGTATCGCACCGTTGACGGCCGGGCTGGGCATCGAGGCGTTCGTCGACGCAGTCGACGTAGATCTGGTCGGCGTGCTCAACCTGGTGCACGCCAGCGTCAAGCACCTTCAGTCCGGGGCGTCGGTCATCATCACCGGATCCATGGCGGCAGCGCTCGCATCGATGAACACCGGTGGCATCGACGCGGGCAGCGGTGGCGCAGGCTACGGCTTCGCCAAACAGGTTGTTGCACACTATGTGAACGATCTGGCGCTGCAGATGGCTCCGAAGAACATCCGGGTCAACGGCGTGCACCCCACCAATGTGAACACCAACATGTTGCACAGCGCGCCGATGTATCGCGCGTTCCGCCCAGACCTTACCGACCCGACCCGTGAGGACGCCGAGCTGGTATTCCCCGTGTTGCAGGCGATGCCGATTCCGTACGTCGAGCCCGAGGACATCAGCGAGCTCGTGCTCTTTCTGGCGTCGGATGCCGCGCGCTACGTCACGGGGCAGCAGATCGCCGTCGACGGAGGCTGCGGAGTCAAGGCCAGGACATGGCGAGGCCTGTGAGCCGCAGGCGGCAAAATTCGACACCGAGCCGAGTGCGGGAGGAGCAGGTATGCCCAAGGGGATCATCTACCTCGAGACCACGCCCGTCTCACCGGATCGCGAAGCGGAGTACCACGAGTGGTACAACGACACGCATCTCGAGGAGATCTGCTCGGTCGAGGGCATCACGGGCGCTCGCCGCTTCGCCCCGACCGACGGCAAGGGGCCGTTCATCGCGATCTACGAACTCGACTGCGACGACCTCGACGCGGTGGTCGGCCGGTTGAGGGAGCTCGGCGCCAGCGGCAAGATGTCGTCGCTCCAGTTCCTCAACATGGAGACGCCACCCATCCCGAAGGTGTACCGCGAGATTGCGTCGTTCGAAAAATGAGCCCCGACAGTCACTTCCAAAGCAGCGAAGTCCAGCGCCGGCTCTATGCGCTGATGGTGTTGATGAAGGCAGCCGACGATCGCTTGAGCAAGGGCATCGGCACCGGTGAGTTCATCTGCGTGTACTGGCCATCACGTGGGCAGGAGGCCGTTGCCGCCGCCATGGGCGTGACGCTGCGGACCGACGACCAACTGGTCACCACGTACCGCGGGCTGCACGACCTGATCGGCAAGGGAGTGCCGTTGGAGGAGATCTACGGCGAGATGATGGGCCGCACCGTCGGTGCGAGCCGCGGCAAGGGCGGCACCATGCACATCGCCAAACCCGAAGTAGGAGTGATGCTTTCGACTGGCATCGTCGGGGCGGGCCCACCCGTGGCCGTCGGGCTTGCGATGGCCGCCAAGCGCAAGGGGCTCGATCGCGTCACGGTCGTGAGTTTCGGTGACGGCGCGACCAACACCGGTTCGTTCCACGAGGCGGCGAACATGGCCGCGCTGTGGGATCTTCCCGTCGTGTTCGTCTGCCAGAACAACCTGTACGCGGAGATGACGCCGACCTCCGACACGATGAAGCTCGAGCACGTCGCCGACCGCGCGGCGGGCTACGGCATGCCGGGTGTGCGTGTCGACGGCAACGACCCACTGGCCGTCACCGAAGCACTCGCCGAGGCTGTGGGCAAGGCCCGCAACGGCGCTGGGCCCACCTTCCTCGAGTGCGTCACGTTCCGGTTCCGCGGCCATTACTTCGGCGATCGGATGAAGTACATCCCCTCCGAGCAGCTGGATGCAGCCTTGGCGGCCGACCCCGTGCCGCGCTTCCGCAGCAAGCTCATCGACACCGGAGTGTGCACCGACGACGAACTCAGTGGCATCGACGAAGGTGCGCTGACCGCCGTCGAATCGGCGTTGAAGTCCGTCATGGTGGCCGAGGCGCCCGCTCTCGAGGAGCTGGAACGCGACGTGTACGCCGCCCCGATCACGTTCCCCGTCTGAGGAAGTCGGTCATGAACGAAAGAGAAATGACGATGCGTGAGGCGCTCAACCTCGCGCTCGACCAGGCGCTGGAATCCGACGCCCGCGTGTTCCTGCTCGGGGAGGACATCGCCGATCCAGGAGCATCCGGCCCGACGGCGGGGCTGTCGACGAAGTACGGCCACGACAGAGTGCTCGACACTCCGATCTCGGAGGCCGCCATCGTCGGTGCGGCCATCGGCGCCGCGATCGACGGCATGCTGCCGGTCGCCGAGATCATGATCATGGACTTCATCGGCATCGCCGCCGACCAGTTGATCAACAACGCGGCGAAGATGCGATTCATGACTGCGGGCCGGACGACGGCACCGATCACCGTCCGCACCCAGGTCTACGGCGGGCTAGCCACCGGCGCAACGCATTCGCAGTCGCTGGAGGCGTGGTTCATGCACGTGCCGGGGATGAAGGTGATCATCCCGTCGACTCCGCGCGACGGCAAAGGTCTTCTTACGGCGGCGATATTCGACGAAGATCCCTGCCTGTTCATCGAGACCATCCGGTTGCAGAGCCAGAAGGGTCCGGTACCAACCGATCCCGGCTTCTCGATCCCGCTCGGCCAGGCCGACGTCAAGCGGCCGGGGACGGACGTCAGCCTCATCGGCTACGGACGCAGCGTGCACGATGCGCTGGCGGCGGCGGAGACGCTCGCCTCCGAGCACGGAGTCAGCGCCGAGGTCGTCGACCTCCGCACGCTCGTTCCCCTCGACGTCGAGACCATCGTCGAATCCGTCGGACGGACCCGGCGGGCCGTAGTCACGCACCACGCCGTGCAGTTCGCGGGCCCGGGTGCCGAGATCGCGGCCATCCTGGCGGCGGAGCTGTTCGGACGGCTCGAGGCGCCCATCGAGCGGGTCGGCGCGCGGTTCGTCCCGACGCCGGCCGCCGCGGCCCTGGAGGCTGCGGTGCTGCCGTCGCCCGCTCGCATCGTCGATGCGGCCTTGCGCACACTGAAGCCCGTCGACGGCGAGCATCGATGGCTGACTTCATCATTCGCATTCCCAGGGTCTCCGTGGCGGTCGCCGAAGCTGAACTCGTCGGGTTCCTCGTCGAAGCAGGCGAGCACGTCGAGGAGGGCACGCCGATCTACGTGATCGCAACGGAGAAGGTGGAACAAGAGATCGAGGCCGGTGCGTCGGGCACCGTCCAATGGACCGGCGAAGTCGGCACCGTGTACGACATCGGCGTCGAGATCGGCATTATCAAGTAATAGGAGAGCGAATGGATGTCAACGAGACCCGCGAACGGATCATCTACGAAAAGCAAGGCCCGATAGCGAAAATCACGCTCAATTGGCCTGAGAAGGCGAATGCCCAGGATCAGAAGCAGGTTGAGGAGATCGACGACGCGCTGCGGGATGCGGACCGCGACTATGACATCAAGGTCCTCGTCCTGAGGGCCAACGGGAAGGGCTTCTGCTCGGGACACGCCATCGGCAACAACGCAGTCGATTACCCGGAGTTCGTCGAGGGCTTCAAGGCCACGGGGATGCCGTGGAAGCCACAGACCGATCTGTTCGTCAAGCCGATCCTGAACCTGTGGGAGTTCTCGAAGCCCACGATCGCTCAGGTCCACGGCTACTGCGTCGGCGGCGGCACTCACTACGGGCTGGTCACCGACATCGTGATCGCCTCCGACGACGCCTACTTCTCATATCCGCCGCTGCAGGGGTTCGGCATGCCGTCAGGGGAGTGCTCGATCGAGCCGTGGGTGTTCATGAACTGGCGCCGCGCGGCCTATTACCTCTACCTCGCTGAGGTCATCGATGCCAAGAGGGCATTGGAGATCGGCCTCGTGAACGAGGTGGTCCCGCTTGAGGACCTCGACGCGCGTGTCGATGCGATCGCCCGCCACATCGCCCAAGCCCCATTGACGACACTGCTGGCCACCAAGGCGAACCTCAAGCGGGCCTGGGAGCTGATGGGCATGCGCGTGCACTGGCAGAGCTCCAACGACCTCGTGGCGCTCGCGTCGGTCAGCAAGGACGTCCAGGAGCTGATCCAGCGGGTGTTCAAGGACAAGATCCTGCCATCGGAGATGGCGGAACGTCAGGCCGCCGCGTCCAAGGACGGCGCAGCGACGACGTAGGGAACCCGTTGAACATCGCCGACCACGCGACCGGGGCCGCAGACTCCCCGGCTCTGATCGTCGCGGACGGCGACACCGTCTCGTACGGCGAGCTGTACGCAAGGAGTCAGCGCGTCGCGGCGCTGCTGCACCAGGCAGGACTGCGCCACGGCGACGGCGTCGCTCTCGTTCTCCCGAACCGACGCGAGTTCCTCGAAATCACCTGGGGCTGCCAGCTTTCCGGGCTGTACTACACGGCGGTCAACACCCACTTCACTCCCGAGGAGGTGGCGTATGTCATCGACGACTCCGAGGCACGGGCGGTCTTCGTCGATCGTCGATGACCTGGCGGCGATCTTCGCATGCACCGTGGCGTCGACGTCCGTATCGCCGTCGGCGGCGAGCTACCCGGCTGGCGCTCGTTCGACGACGCGCTCGCGCCGCCGGGGCCGCCGCCCCCTTCGGACGGATCCGAGATGCTCTACTCGTCGGGCACCACCGGACGGCCCAAGGCAGTGCGGCGCCCGTTGCCGACGGATGGCAACGGTTCATGGGCTCAGAAGGTGCTCGAGCAATCGCTGTCGCAGCGCTACGGCATGACGACGTCCAGCGTGTACTTGTCGCCAGCGCCGCTCTACCACGCGGCGGGCGTCAACTACACGATGGCGGTCCACCGCGTCGGTGCGGCCTCGATCCTGATGGGCAAGTTCGATGCCGAGGCAGTGCTGCGGCTCATCCAGGAGCACCGTGTCACCCACGCCCAGTTCGTGCCGACCATGTTCGTGCGCATGTTGAAAATGCCTGAGGCGGTGCGCAAGTCATTCGACGTATCGAGCCTTCAGCGCGTGATCCACGCGGCCGCTCCGTGCCCGGTGGACGTCAAGTATCGCATGATGGAGTGGTTCGGTCCGATCATCGAGGAGTACTACGGCGGCACCGAGGGGTTTGCGGGCTGCACGATCGGACCAGAGGAATGGCTGGCTCACCCTGGTTCCGTCGGTAGGCCGTTCAGTTCGGTCCACGTCGTGTCCGGGGACGGGGTCGAGCTCCCGGTGGGCGAGTCGGGCGAGTTGTTCTTCGAGGGCGGCCCGCAGTTCGAGTACTTCAAGGATCCCGCGTCGACCGCCTCGGTGTCCAACGAACGTGGATGGCGATCGCTGGGGGACATGGGCTACGTCGACGCGGAGGGCTATCTCTACCTCACCGACCGCTCGACGTTCATGATCGTCTCGGGCGGCGTGAACATCTATCCGCAGGAGGCCGAGAACCTGCTCATCATGCATCCGAAGCTCGTCGACGCGGCGGTGTTCGGGGTGCCCAACGACGAGTTCGGGGAAGAGGTCAAGGCCGTCGTGCAACCGGCGGACGGAATCGCGGCCGGACCCGAACTGGCGTCCGAGCTCATCGACTACTGCCGCGCCCACCTGGCGACGTACAAATGCCCGCGCACAGTCGAATTCGATCGCGAGCTGCCCCGCGACCCGAACGGCAAGCTATACAAGAGACGTATCCGCGAACGCTATTGGCAGGGCCGCACGTCACGAATCGTGTGACTGCTGCCGAACGTGGATTACCACCACGCAGTTTTCGGAAAAGCGTTGTGGTAATCCACGTTCGGCAGGGAGTTGATGCTCGCTAGGAAACGGGACGGAACGTGACAGGCAGGCTCCCAGGCGAACGGAACGGCATGCCCACGATCTCCGAGTCGTCGCTCGGCACCAGTTGCAGGTCGGACACGCGGTCGAACAGGCTGTTCAGCATCGCCTTCGTCTCGACCCGCGCCAGGTGCATGCCCAGGCAGCTGTGGATGCCTCCGGCGAAGGAGATGTGCGCGCGCCGCGTCCGGTGGATATCGAACTTGTCGGGATCGGTCCAACGTTTTTCGTCGCGATTGGCCGAGCCCATACACAGGGTGATTTGCGCGCCCTCCGGGATCGTCATGCCATGCATCTCCACGTCGCGGGTTGTGTTGCGCGCCACTAGAACCAATGGCGTTTCGTACCGGATCCCTTCCTCGATCGCGGCCGGAATGAGGTCGCGATCCTGCCGAACCGCATTCAGTTGATCGGGATGAGTGAGCAGTAGGTACAGGAGGTTTCCCGACGACCGGTAGGTGGTCTCGAGCCCCGCCGGCAGGAGCAGCCGCAAGAACGAGATGATCGCTTCGTCGGTGAGTTTCTCGCCGTCGATCTCCGCTGCGACCAGATCGCCGATGACGTCGTCGGTCATCTTGCCGCGACGCTGATCCACCTGCTCTTGGAAGTAGGCGCCCAGTTCGATCGATGCGTTCAAACCGGCCTCGATGTCCTCGGTGATCGAGATCAGGTCCAGCGACAGCCGCCGGAACATCTCCAGGTCTTCCTGTGGAAGGCCGAGCAATGCGGCGGTGACCCGAGTGGGGAATTCGAACGTGACCGCCTTGACCAGATCGGCTTGCCCGTCGTTCTTGAACTCGTCGACGAGTTGGTCGCAGATGGGGTCGATCACTTCGGGTTCCCACTGTGCGAGCGCGGTCTGCCGGAAGGCCTTCGCCACCAGGCTGCGATGGTCGTGATGCTGCTTTCCGTGCATCCCGAGGATCGTCGGCCCGAAGACAAGGCCGATGGTCGCGTTGTACAGGTCCGAGGCGAACACGTGGTCCTCGCGGAAGGCGGTGAAGACACTTTCGAAGTCGAACAGCGTCCAGTTTTCGGGGGACTTGAGCTCCTCCGGCATCAGGTCGCTCTCCATGAGCGTGCCGCGCCAGACCGGCGCGGCTTTGCGCATGTGCGCGAAGTAGCCGTAGGGATCACTAGCCAGGTCAGGGGCCGCCGGCTGGTCGTGCGAATCGGTGCTAATCGTCACCCGTGCCTCCTGGGCAGCAAAGTCCAGCGGCCACTCTAGCCCTGTAGTCTTATCTTTACTATTTTAGGTAGCTAGGTCAAGGACGGCCGAGAACGATGCCGACGCCGGCGGAGTCCGAGTGTGCGAATGAGTCTGGCGGCCAACGCTTCACGCCGTTTCTCCACACTGGCGGCGATGTGGTTCGACCAGTGACCGCCGTGCAGAAGTCGACCGGCGTCAGGTCGTTCCACGACGTGGTGCCTTCGCCGCGGCGAGATTCGTCTGGTGATGACACCGGCCATCCAGGCCCAGGTACGCCCCAGCCTCACCGGCTAGGAGTTGCTTCGGGGCGCGAACGCCGGGACGGACACCACGTACGCCTCCTTTGTCCCGGCGTCTAATCGAGCCGCCACCGGCATCCCGATGACAACCGAATCAGGTTGACAATCAATGATGTTCGCGGCCAGTCTGAGGTCCGCTTGCTCGACCAGCTCGACGATGGCGATGACGTACGGCAGCGGTAGGGCGGGGTTGAACGGATGGTGATTGACGGTGTAGGTGAACACCGTGCCGTTCCCGGACGCGTCACGGTCGAGGAGCACGCCATCGCAATCCGGGCAGGTTGGCTCGGGCGGCATGGCCCATCGACCGCACGGCTCGCAGAACTGCAAGCGCAGCCGCGCGTTGGCACCATCTGACATGATGGTCAACCTACCCTCCGCTAGTTTCGTGACAATAGCGGTATAAGCGGGAAGTGGGGGCGCGCTTGTCGCACTTCGAGAAGGACGCGATCTTCAGTGGTATCGGCATCTCGCGTATCGGCCGCCGAACCGGAATCCCTGGTCTGGAACTGACACTGGAGGCTGCGGGCGCTGCGATCGTCGACGCGGGCCTCGAACCGTCGGACATCGACGGCATCGCCACCCTCGGCGACACGCCGCGGCAGCACGTCATCGAGGCGTTGGGGCTGTGCGCGGAGAACCGCAGTTCCGGGTTCGACACGGCGGGCGTGTACAGCCCGTTGACGTCGGCGATCTTGGCGGTGGCCGAAGGTCGGTCCCGACACGTGCTGGTGTACCGGACGGTCGCGATGCTCGGCGGCTCGATGATCGACTCGACGGCCGAGTTGCCGCCCGAGCCCAATGCGCTGACCTCTCCGCCCGTCGAGCCGCGGCTACCCGGCCAGCGGCGCCGAATCGACGCCAACGGCGACATCGGTGAACTCATGGCGGCGCATGCGTACTCGGCATCGAACTGGGTGGCGATGCACTGTCGCCGGCACATGGAGCTGTACGGCACCACGAAGGAACAGCTGGGCTGGCTGGCCATCAACAGCAGACGCAACGCCGCCCTGAATTCCCTTGCCACGTACCGCGACCCGATGACCATGGAGGATTACCTCACCGCGCGTCCCATCTCCTCGCCGCTGGGTCTCTTCGACTGCGACGTGCCGGTGGACGGTTCGATCGCCGTGATCGTGTCACACCGCGACTACGGGCCCCACTGTGCCAACCCACCTATCGGCGTCGAGGCCATCGGCGGGGCGTATGGCTCGGGCGGCTGGTTCCACCGTGAGGACTTTCCGAAGATGGCGTCGACGGAGGCCGCTACGCAGATGTGGTCACGTACGGAGCTCACTCCGAAGGACGTGGACGTCGCCGAGTTGTACGACGGCTTCACCTACCTGACCGTCGCCTGGTTGGAGGCGCTGGGCATGTGCGGTACCGGCGAGGGCGGCCGGTTCGTGGAGGGCGCTTCGCGCATCGCCCTCGACGGCGAACTGCCGCTCAACACCTACGGCGGGCAGTTATCAGCGGGTCGCATGCACGGGTATTGGGCGGTCCACGAGGCGTGCCTACAGCTGCGCGGCCAGGCGGGGGAGCGGCAGGTCCCTGATCCCGAGACCGCCGTGGTCGCGGCGGGCGGCGGCCCCATCGCGGGGTGCATGTTGCTCACCCGCTGACGGACAGCGCCGCCACAACGTCGTCCGCGAGCGACATCAGTTCTCCTGCGCCCGTGCGCAACGACTCGACGGCGGGTCGCACGTCGCTCCTCAGGTACTTTGCGAGGACTGGTTGGTGAGGAGGTTGCGGTGACCACGAACGCCGTCGCAACGACGCGCGGTGGTAGTCAGCTGCGCCGCGACATCGCCTGCGGCGAGTGCGCCCGAATGCGTTGATCGGATTCCGGCAGGGCGTGAGTGTGTGCGTCGCTGATGTGCTTGTAGGCGAGACGACGGGCACGGTCGACATCCCCATCGGCGATCGCCTCGGTGATCTTTACGTGACTGTTGAGGGCGGCACGTCGTTTGGCCGGGGCGGGAAAGGCGTTGTCCTCCTTGGCCCTGCCGAACCATTCGCCCTCCTGGCTGGTCCACAGCGCCTCGAGGCTGCCCATCACCACAACCATGGTGTGGTTGCCACAGCCGCGCGCGAGCACGTGGTGGAATTGGCGGCCGATCTCGGAGAACGTTTCGGGATCGCCCAGGTTTTCGGCCAGGGCCTGATTGCTCTGGATCAGTTCCGGCACTAGGGTGGTCGCCCGGTCGGGGCGCAGCGCCGCCAGTGCCGCGCACGACGGTTCGAGCTCCTTGAGGGCCGTGCGGAGGTCGGTGATGGGGACAGAATCACTCTGCAGCACCAACCCCAACATGTAGGCGGCACTGGACTTGACGGGTGCGTGCACGACGGCGCCCCCACGGTTACCGCGCCGGACCGACACCAAGCCCTCGGTCTCCAAAATGCGCAACGCCTCGCGAATGGAGACCAGGCTGACGTTGAAGTATTCGACGAGTTGCTTCTGGCCGGGCAGCAGGTCGCCGTCGGCGAGCCGTCCGTCGATGATCTGCTGCCGCAACTCATCCGCGACGATCTCGGCGGTCCGGCGCGACGACAGTCGGCGGTGCGCTTCGGCGCCGATTCCAAGGATCGCCATGTGCTCCCCGCAGCTGGACACGTTGAGTGCGTCGGGCGCCGCCGGCCTTACGCACCGTTGTAATTGCGTGCAATTTTAGCATCGGTAGCCGGTCAGCCGAGGGCTAGCTCACGCGCACGGGCCGTTGCCGGCTTCGGGGCGCGCGGGCGCAAGCCGTAGGATACCGCCCACCGCAGGCGGCCTTACCCCTAGCGACCGGCCATATGGTGTGGTCACTTTCAGAGGACAACTTGCCCGCGGCCAGACTGCCGAAAGCCGTTGATCGGCGGCCGATGTCGCTAGGTTGTGTGTGTTCCTACGTTCCGTTTCGTGATGTCGTCTTGGATGGCGGCGACCCAGTCGAGCTCGATGCCCCAGGGCTCGTCCACGCCCACTCGGGAGTCGAGATCCCAGAGCACGCACTCCTCACCCGGCACGGCCACCAACGACCACGCGACGACGGTCCTACGCAGTTGATCATGCGCCGAGTCGGCGGCCGCGCGGGAACCGGCGGGTGCGCCGCCTTCGGGGTGATGGTGCAGAAACCTGCCGTAAGCCTTGTCGCAGAACGCCGCATATCGGGCGGTACAGAGGATGAACCCGTGCCACGCCTCGTCGACCGCGTGCGAGGGCATGCCGATGACCTGCCCGTCGCGGAGCGCGGGCGCACAGCAGCGAAGCCATTGGCGCAGACCGGTTTCGACGAGCGACCGGGGCTGCCAGGGACACGTCTTGAACACGGCGGGAGGAAGGTCGAGGTCCGCCACCGCGGAGCCTGCCCAGTCGAGTGGATTTCCGCGCCGGCGTCGCACGATTCAACTGTAAGCGGCCAGTGCAATCGATGTCATGGCGGCGGACCCGCCTCAATGTGCTAAAAACCAGGACCCGACGGCGTGTGGGCGGAGGGGTTGCTTTACCCTCCTGCTAGTTCATATTGTGGAACAAAGATTTGGTGCCGTGGGTGCCGAACGAGAATGAGGAGGTCGGATGTCCGGACGGCTCGAAGGCAAGGTCGCGTTCATCACCGGCGCGGCGCGCGGCCAGGGGCGCGCGCACGCGATCGCGATGGCGAAGGAGGGCGCGGACATCATCGTCGTCGACATCTGCCGGCAGATCGAGTCGAACCCGTACCCGCTGGCGACCCCCGACGATCTGGCGGAGACGGAGCGCTCGGTCAAGGAGTTGGGCAGACGTGTCTTCGCGAAGATCGCCGACGTCCGTGAGCGTCATGAACTGCGGGACGCCCTTGAGACCGCCATCGCGGACTTCGGCAAGCTCGACGTCGTCGTCGCCAACGCGGGCATCCTGCCGATGGCGATGGGCAGGCCGCACGACCCGATGGCCTTCGTCGATGCGACCGACGTCGACCTGCTCGGGGTGATGAACACCGTGGCGGTCTCGCTGCCGCACTTGGGGGAGGCGTCGTCCGTCATCATCACCGGATCGACCGCCGGAATGATCACGGGCACCACGGACAATCCCGACATGGGGCCTGGCGGGGCCGGGTACGGGTGGAGCAAGCGCGTGCTCATCGAGTACTCGGAGCAGCTGTCGCTGCAGCTGGCGCCAAAGATGATCAGGGTCAACACCATTCACCCGACGAATTGCAACACCCACCTGTTGCAGAACGACGGCATCTACAGCATGTTCCGGCCCGACCTCGTCGCCGAGGGCAAGAAGCCGACCCGTGAAGATGCGATGCTGGCATTCAACTTCTTCCAGGCCATGCCGATTCCATACGTCGAGCCAGAGGACATCGCCAACCTCGCGGTCTTCCTTGCGAGCGACGAGAGTCGCTACGTGACAGGTCAGCAGATCCGTGTCGACGCCGGGTCGCTGCTGCGATGGCCGAACGGGCCCGGTAAGTAGGCGCGGCGGACCAGCCACCGATCTGCTCGCAGCATCGCGGGTACGGGTTCGGCGATTCCGAGGCCAACAGAAATCCGTTGTGGGAAGCCGACACGGGTTGTCCACTGCCGCTTGCAGTTCGGGGTCGATGCCTACCGCTGTCACTTCCCTAGACGCGGATCACGGCCCTAGCCGCCGCTGTTGCAGGTAGCGCAGCCGGGACCCTGCCACGGACCGAGGCTGCCGTCGGATTCCCAGGCTTCACGTTGACGTTGGATCCGTCGGCGCTGATTCCGGTCGATCCGCACGATCAGCCAGGTGCCGCCCGCAACGACGACCAGCCCACCAACGGATATCGCGATGACCGTCATGCCCCCCGGTGTTTCGGTTTGAACCAGAGCCTACGCCCGGGCTTACCCTCGCGCGTGGCCTGCCACCGGAGAGCGGCGGGCCGACAACGCGTTTAGCCGTCGACGCCCGCGAGATCACGGACACCACGGCGGGATGGGGCAGAAGCCCAACCCGGGCGGTGGCGGTGGAGGTGGTGGTGGTGGAGTATCTCCCTCCCAAATGTTATGAGCGACATTGCCCTGGCCGAAGTACACGTAGAAATACGTGTGGCAGACGTTGTTGTCCCAAAGTACTGGGTTGGTGCGAAGGTTGCCGGTCTGCACCGGGGGGTCCCCCGGGCACCAGTGACATGGGCCGCTTGGGTTGTCTTCTGGGCAGCCGGGCCAAGCCTTTTCGGGAGAGGGAACAGGGAGGGCCTGCGCGACACCAGTGCTCACCACACCCGCGACACCGCCCCACAGCAGCACGGTGGTCGCCAACCCCACGAATGCTCGTCTCATAAGCCTGGAATTGTCCCCTTCCCCACCTGGACAGGGTCGACGTCGAAGGGTTGTGGGTGGTGCGGCTCAGTTGGACACGGTTCCGTTGGGTTCCCGCCCGCGGGCATATGTCGGCGTTCGGCCAGGTCAGAGCCAAGGAGTCGAATCGCTATGGCGCGTGTTTCCATCGGGCGCACGGATAGCGGAAACTTCTTCCCTGGCACCCCGCGGCATCGGCCCTGACCTTCGTCCGGCCGCCCAGAAGATTTCCTCGCACCTTCTTGTTGGATCGCCGGACCACGTTCGATCTTCGGCACACTGTCGACCACCCGTTCACCAGGGGTTCCGGCAATGGCGCCACGTGGCGTCACTCCTGGCGGATGGAAACGTCATCGAGCCATTCACCCTCGTCACCCACCTTGTGACTGTGAGGTAGATCATAAAGGAAACAGTTTCCGTACTATTGACAGAATTGCCGGTTATTTCCTACGGTTACAAGCATCTATCACTCCACCAAGCAGGAGAACCTTGTGACGCAGCCCCATGTTCGTTTCAGCGGCAACAAGGCCGCGCACGCGGACTCGCTCGACGATCACGCGAACGGCTTCGTGGCCGCCGGGGTCGAGAAGTGCTGGCCACGGGTCGACCACCGTGAGATGCACGACGTCTTCATCGTCGTCAGCGAAGGCGTGGATGGCGAACACATCGCGCGCACGGTTTGCGCCGCCACCGAAGACGATGCGCGCCAAGCACATCAGGAAAACTACGCCGACGAACCCATCGTCGCGGTTCACAAGTAGAACCTTCCAGCCTCGTCACCTCCGGCGACGTGAAACGTCACACCTCCGTGGCACGAGAAAGTTCGCCAAGCCGGTTGTGATCCCCAACCGCCTTGAAAGCGGGGCCTCGGCCCGTGCCAATCGCCAGACGTGTTGGTAGTCGACACAAGTCGATCAGATCTGGCGCGGCCACAGCGAGAGCGGCGGTGAGGCATCAGTCGTGTGAGCAGCTACGCCGAATCCATGACCTCGCTCAGGTGTCGACGTCCATCTCGACCAAGACCCGTCGCAGCAGCTTGCCGGTGGCATTGCGTGGCAGCTCGTCGATGAACACCACGTCGCGGGGCACCTTGTGGCGGGCCAGGTTGTCTTTGACGTGGAGCCTGATCTGTTCCGGGCTCTGGTGTGCGCCGGGCTCGAGAACAACGAAGGCACGCAATCGCTTTCCGAACTCAACGTCCTCGACACCGACCACGGCCGCCTCGGAGACATCGTCGTGCTCGACGAGCAGGTTCTCGACCTCCTGCGGGAAGACGTTCTCACCGCCGGAGACGATCATGTCGTCGTCACGCCCGTCGACGAACAGCAGCCCGTTCTCGTCGAAGTGGCCCATGTCGCCGCTGGACATGTAACCGTCGATGATCTGCTTGGTCCGACCGTCGGTGTATCCCTCGAAACGCATGCTGCTGCGGATGAAGATCCGGCCCCGTTTGTTGGGGCCGTCGATGCGTTGATCAGCTTCATCGAACAGCACCACTTTGCAGCCCACCGGCGAGCGGCCCGCCGTTCCGGGAGCGCTTCGGAGTTCCTCAGGTTTGGCGATGGTGGCAAACCCGCACTCAGTGGAGGCGTAGATGTTGTAGAGGACATCACCGAAGGTGTCCTGCACGCGGTTCGACAATTCGGGCGACAGCGCCGACCCGGCGATCGCGATGACCTTGAGCGACGACGTGTCGTACTCGGCGATGACCTCGGGGGCGAGTTCGACGATGCGGTGCAGCATCGTTGGGACGGCGACGAGCATGTCGGCCTCGTGGTCTGCGATCAGCTGAAGGGTGCGCTCTGGCTTGAAGCGCCGGGTGGTGACAATTTTATTGCCCAGCGCCGCGCCGACCAGATAGGTGGCCAGCCCGGTGCCGTGGAATATCGGCGACACGATGACCATCGTCCCCTTACGGGGAAACGGGACTCGGTCGACCAGCTCCGCCGTCGACAACGGCGAAACCTTGGCCCTCGGGGCACCTTTCGGCAACCCGGTCGTCCCGCTGGTGAGGATGACTGACCCGCCCGCCTTGCTAGGTGCGGGCAGCGGCTCGCAGGAATTCGCCGCGATGACGTCGTCGATCGTCGGCACACCGACGGGCAGGGCGGTTCCCTCGTCCACCCATGAGAGCACTCGAGGCAGACCGACGGGCAACGCGTCGAGGAGGTCCAAGAACTCGCTGTCGTGAAGTACCGCCTTCACGTTCTCCCGCGTGCAGACATCCGCGAACTGCGGCTTGGCGAATCCCGTATTCATCAGTACGAACGGGGCACCGAGCTTGCCGCACGCTGCCATGGCGATGATGAGGCCGCGGTGGTCGCGGCAGAGCAGCCCCACCACCGAACCCGGGGCGATGCCGAGTCGCCTCAGCCCGTGCGCCAACGCCGTGGACTGATCGTCGACCTGCTGATAGGTCAAGGTCCCGCGCTCGTCGACTACCGCCGGCAGTGACGGATACTTGTGGCCACCCTGGATCGCCATCGTCGCCTGCGGTCCGTAGACGCGCGCGTTCTTCATGGTCTCCAGCGTCACGGGCAGATTGCCGAGGTCGAGGATGCCGGTGTCACGCAGTCGCTTCACGGCCGTCGCCATCTCAGCGATGTGGCTCACCCTTTGGCGAATCGTGGTTAGTCCGTCAGACATCGCGTCCCCCTCCGCGTCGACGTCGATGCAGCGTAGCCCCCGACTGCGGCTGAGTGTGGCTTGATCGGCGATGTGATTCGATCGTTCGACCTGTGCGAACCAGGTCCTCACGCGGTTCAGGGTGCGTCGCGCCCACGGCACGCGTGGCGTCCCAGCCCTTCCACCGGATGGAATACCTGTCCACCAATCGGATCACACAGGTGGACGTCGTTAAGGCCTGGGTGGATGGATTACATACCAAGACAATGGTATTCGCGATCCTTCGACGCCAGTACGGGCCCCGCGGACATGATCGCCCGAGCGGCACCCCACAACGTCATGGCCGAACTGGTCGGATTCGCCGCCGTGTTCGCCCAGATGACCGCAACAATCCTCTCACTGCGGCATAACCGGCAACCGGCCCCGCGGAACGCGCGGCGGCAAGGGCTTGGCGGTCGGGGCTCCCGCTGCTTCAGGCGCAGCCGAGTCGATGAGGTTCGCTGCCTGCTGCATCGCCACAACACCGTTCTGGACGTCGGTGAGGACCTCCTGCACGGCGTCCTGGCCTGCCTCCGCCGTCAGCTGGTCACACTTCGATCCGGCCAGCTTGAAGTTGTCGACGGCCTCCTGGATGGCAGCCGTGAGGTCCTCAGTCGGTGCAGGCTGCGTCGCGTCCACGTCACGCGCGGCGACCGCGAGCCGGATGCACGAATCGTGCATGCCGACGAAGTCTTGGCTCTTGGCAGCCGTGTTCAAAGACTCGAGCGCATCCATGAGGCGACCCTTGACGGGCGAGATCTGAGATAGCCACTTCTGGCCGGAAGATGCCTTGGCCCTGAGCGAGCTCGTGGGGTTGGTCCAGACCAGAACGACATCGGGCGACACGACGCGCTCCGACGTGTCGCGCTCCGACGCGGCGTCCGGCGAGGCAGGTGCCAACACAATCCCGGCCGCGATGGCTGCCGCACCGACACCGGAGACAGCCGTGTACCAAACCCGCAATGACAATGCTGTGGACATGATCCCCTGACGGAAGTCGGCCCCCCACGAAAGCTGTTGAGCCAAGGCTATGCGATCCCCGTAGCTATCGCCAACCTTGCGATGACGATGCTGTCCCAGGCTCACACTCGGCGCAGACGGTCGATGCGTTGCGCAGCGGATTTAAAAATCTGCCCTCAACTGCGATAACACTGGTGCACGATACTGGGATTTAATCCGTTTTCCGACACTGACGCGATACTGGGTGCGACCAGCAAAAAAAGCCTCTGAGCAGGTCTCCTCCGAAACATTATCGAGCCAAACGGACACGAATCCGTACAAGCGTGTCGGAGTCGTTTGGGCAATTTTGGGCACAAAAGCCCTACGTTCAGGGCATGCCCAAACGTGAGTGCCGATCGTTCTCGACCAGCCGACGGCTACCGTCAGGCCGCTACCAGGTCCGCTACACAGGCCCGGACAAGATTCGCCGCAACGCCCCGCACACGTTTGCCGCCCGTATCGACGCCGAGGCGTGGATCGTCGCGAAGCGCCGCGACATCGACCGCGAGGTATGGGATGCCGACGACGACGACCCCACCGAACACCTCACGTTCAGCGTCTACAGCGAGCGGTGGCTGGCGAACCGTCAGGTCGCCGGTCGACCCATCAAGGCCCGCACCCGCGAGCATTACGCGGCGATCTTGAAGGATCATCTGCTGCCCGTCTTCGGGTACCGGCAGCTCACCGCGATCCGGCCGCAGGACGTCCGCGACTGGCATGCCAAGACGCTGGCCGACCGGCCGACGATGCGCTCCCACGCCTACGGGCTGTTTCGCACCATCATGGGGAGCGCCGTCAACGAAGAGTTGATCGACGCCAACCCGGCCCGCATCGTCGGGGCCGGGAGGTCGAAGCGGGTCCATCAGGTCAGGCCAGCGTCAGTGGAGGAGATCGCCGTGCTGACCGCCCAGATGCCCGAGAAGCTCCGACTCATGGTCACCATTGGCGTCGTGGTGCGCCCTGAGGTTCGGGGAGACAGTCGAACTGCGCCGCGGAGACATCGACCTCAGCCTCGAGGTGATACGGGTCCAGCGGGCAGCCGTCCGCACCAAGGGCACCTACAGCGTGACGACCCCCAAGTCCGATGCCGAGACGCGGGACGTCGACATACCACCGCACATCATCCCGCCCATCGATGACCACCTAGCGAAGCACGTTGGTACGGCGCGGAATTCGTTGCTGTTCCCAACGAGGCGGGGGAGCACCTGCAACCCTCCACGCTGTACCGCCATTGGTATCGAGCGCGTGGGGTGGCGGGTCGAGATGACTTGCGGTGGCAGGACTTACGGCATTCGTCGTTGGTGCTGACCGCAGCCACCGGGGCGACGCTGGCCGAATTGATGGCTAGGGCAGGACATTCCACGCCGCAGGCAGCGATGCGGTACCAGCACGTGGCGTCCGGTCGGGGCCGGGAGATCGCAGCGCTGCTGCCCGAGCTGGCCGCCGGGTAGCCTCTCACCGTTGTATTGATACATTGCCAACGTTGGCAATAAGTCGTTGTGGCACAACGTGGGTCGATATCCCGACACGGGCAGCGACACGCCGAACGTGTTGGACGCTCCCGGTGCGCCGTTGCCTGCCGAACGCGGGTACGTGCCGCCCGGTACACCCGGCGGACCGCCGCTCGGTGTACCCGGTACGCCTGACGGCCCGCCCGTCAGCACGACGTCCGGTGTGCCACCCATCCCCGGCGTCGTACCCGCCGCCCGCGCGTAGTATGAGCCGACCGGGCGGGCACCCGGCCAAGGCTTGAATCCTTCCTCCCCAACGGTTCTCCGCTGGCTGACATCGGCGACAGTTGGCTGGGCAGGATCGCCAGCGGCGTCGCCGGGGCCGGGGCAGCAGCACCGAACTTGGCCGGATTGATGGGGAGCAACGGTGAGGGACCGGGCGACAATCCCGGCCCGTTGACACCACAGCAGATCGCCGAACACGGCGCTTCGCAGTGCGCCCCGCCGGGGCCGCCGAATCAGATCGACATGGTGATCAACAACAACGCCGCCGACGAGGACATGATCGGCCGCACCGCCGCGTGGCGCCTCGAGAAGACCCACGTCGGACCGGGCGGCTAAAGGCACGGCCCCTTCCGGCCTCATTTCAGAGGCCCATTACGGCCGGGAGGGCAGGCCCACTTACCCGCGGTGATTCTTCACGCGGCAACGGGACGGACAGAACCTCGCCGTCGACCGCTTCGCCGCACCCCTCACCACAGACGAGGCAGCTCGGGTCCCCAGGACCGTCGCGCAGCGACGAACGGACCATTTGCTGCTGCTCGGGGTCCTTCGGCCCTAGCGTGCAGCAGCATTCGCGTCTTGGCTTGCCTTTGGCAAGACAGCCACGACGCATTAAGGAGGCTCCACCGTGACCATTGTTGGGTTAACGACCATCCATCCGAATCCGGGCGTCAAGTGGGAAGACGTGCAGAAGCAAATCAAGAAGGCGTGTGACCTCAGCCGCAAGCACGGCGCGGAGGATGTGACGGTGATGGTGACCATGATCGGGGGGCGAGCGACCAACACGATCGGCGTGACCTCTCGCGCCGAGGACTGGACGCGGTTTGGCCAGGTTCAGCAGGCGCTCCTGGACGATCCTGAGATGCAGGCCGTCATGCTTGAGGGTGGCCAGATCGCCACATGGCAGACGTATGTTAGCCAGACGATCCCGGACATGTAACGCGCCACGTTTATACGTGATCGACAACCCTCTGCCGGGGTTCGGTGTTCATTGTCGGTGCTCCCATCGATTGCCTAGGTAGTTACCCCTAGTGACTACCTAGGCAGCTGGGGCGCTCAGGGCCGATCTCGGTTCAGCGACGTACAAAGCTCCAAAGCAAAGCGTCCGAAAGAGCACACTACGCGGTCCGCAGTAATAGGCCTCTGTAGCAGGAGAGACAAGAAAAAGGGGAAAAACAATGCTCAACAAACTGCTAGTCGGCGCGGTCGCAGCCGGAGCCATGTCCGTTCCGCTGGCTGGGGTGGCGTCGGCGGCTCCGCCGAGCGAGGCGGGCAACGCCAGTGTGTCTAAGCGGTCGCCGATCATAGGCCTCTGTAGCAGGAGGGACAAGGAAAAGGGGAAAAACAATGCTCAACAAACTGCTAGTCGGCGCGGTCGCAGCCGGAGCCATGTCCGTTCCGCTGGCTGGGGTGGCGTCGGCGGCTCCGCCGAGCGAGGCGGGCAACGCCAGTGTGTCGGTCTCGGTCAACGGAACCTCAAAGGTGGACATTGGCGACAGTACGGCGACCTCCACACCCGGCAACAAAGCAATCGCCGTTAACGGCAGCACCGCCACAGCCGGCGAAGGCTTCGGGGACGGAAACCGCGCAATCGCCGTTAACGGCAGTAGAGCGTTCGCAGGTAGCGGGAGCAACAACACCGCCAGGGCAATCAACGAAGGTTTCGCTAACGCAGGTCGCGGAGACAACAACACCGCCACGGCAATCAACAACAGTGGCGCTGTCGCTGGCATTGAAGGGAACGACGACACCGCCAGGGCAATCAACAACAGTAGCGCTACCGCTGGCATTGTCGGGAGCGCAAACACCGCCACGGCAATCAACGACAGTACCGCCACAGCCCTATCCGGGGCCTTCCAAACCGCCACGGCAATCAACGGCAGTACCGCCGCCGCTGAAGCACTCGGGACCAACAACACCGCCACGGCAATCAACGGCAGCAACGCTAGCGTTACCCCACTTCTCGGGAGCAACAACACCGCCACAGCGACCTGCGGGGGTACGGCGGTAGTGACCGGTACCGATGTAAGCGGCCAGACCGTCATGGACCGCGGCTCGTGCGGATGATCTAAGACGCCCAGGTCAATGAGGGGCGGTGGCCGGGCTTCCTCCCGGCGGCTCCCGCATCCCTAACTGGGGTCAGGGTCCTTTGGCACTAGCCGTGCAGCAGCATTCGCGTGTTGGCTTGCCTTTGCCAACACAGCTGCAACGCACTCCTGCGTCTCCGAGCACAATGAGAATCGGCCATCCGGCAACGAGCTACATAGTTGCTATTTCGAACTGACCAAGCAAAGGTGAAGAGTTCGTTTTGAGTGTGAATACTACGGATCACCTGGTACGGTTGGGCCAAACACGGTCCACCCAAGGAACAGATATGTTTCACGAAATCGGATTGCCAAACATCGACTTGCAAAGCTCTCAGGCTATTGATCCAGAGACCAGCGCTCGCCTTCGTGAACTTGTCGATACATACCTGGCCGCGCTACGCGTGGTCGTAGAAGTACGTCTGGAACTCAGCCAGGAGATTGAGGACGCGAGGGCTCACGGCCATTCGATCCTTCAACTGATCGAGGCATCTGGCCTGTCCATCGCAAGTATCCAGAAGATCCTCGTATCCGCGGCCGTTGAGAGGGCTTCAGCGAAGTCCTGACGGGTGAGCATGTTTTTGGTAGTTCCACATAGTGACTACCTAGGCATCCGGTTGGCCGTTGAAAACGAACTCAATCACCGACCCCGCATGGTCCTCCAAGACCGTTGCCCCGCCGGCCTCTTCGCTGCCTTGCTAGCCTCAAATGGTCCGTCGTGTTGCCCGGGCAGCGGCGTATGAGTGAGGACGCCTGGACCCTGCCCTGGTCGAAGGAACCGTCCACGGCCCAAAACCGTTCCGGGCACAACAAGATCAAAGATCCAGGACAGCCTGGCTACCGGACCACGAGAAAGGCCGACAGGGCGGTCAACAGGACCATTAAGCAAACGAAAACGGCGACTTCCATCTTGCCCTATGACACGAGGGCAGGTGGCCCAAGGTTCATTCGCGACGAGGAACCTTCCTCAGCGTTGCTGGCAGTGCCGTCACCCAGCGCGAGCCCGAGCATCGCGGCCAGGCAGCCGCGATCCGCGCAGTCATGTTGCGCGGCCGCTCCGGCGGCCACTCGACGGGTCGAGGTGGTGGAGTTGGCAGTCATCTCAATTCTCCTGTTTGCGTTGTCATTTCGGATGTTCACCGGGGCTGTTCCGGCGACGTACCAACTGTGCTGCAGCAAACGGGACGCGTCTGTCCGCCAACCGGCCCGCACACGGGATGAACTCGATGTCCTCCAATTGGGGGACAAGTCGAGTTCGTTCCCGCGAGGCAACGTGTTTCGCCGCCGACTAAGTGCCGGGAAGCGTTGGGGTTCAACAGGATTCGGCGCGATTCGGGGCGGCGCACGCGGTGGGCGTGTACCCCGGGACAGCTGCGCACCAAAGGAAGCTGGTTGCTGCGCATCCCACACCCGGCGGGCCGGGTTGCGTTCTCTGATTTCTTTGGCGCAACCCGGCCCGCACACCGAACGTGGGCGCAGGCGTCCGTCGCTTGAATGAATCGGCTCTTCAACTCCCAGGACCGGCAGGTAACCGAAGCCGACTGTGGGTCCACGAGCCCCGTGGATGGATTCCCGTGGCGGTGATGGGGACTAACCGGATTGGACTCTGTCCGCGAGCTTCGACGCGATCGCTTCGGCTTGATCAGACACGTTGTTGCGGCAGGCGTCCACGTCGAGAACGAAGTTCGACACCGCCTGTAGGACATGCTGGCAAGGCATCCCGCTTGACAGCGTGAACGTTGATGCGATCACGGTGTGAGGACGTGCCCTCACCGCGGTGACGCGGTCTTGCGTTGTCGAAGTACGCCCCTTGTCTTTGGTGGTGATGACTTCGTCCGCACACCCTTTCCACGCCTTGGTTTGCTCGTCGATGAACTCATCCGCTTTCGCGACCGAAGGGAGCTGCGCCACCATCTCCACAACGGCGCCGAAATTCTCGGCACCTACGATCCGCCAACGCATCGCGGTGAAATTTGTGGACGCGTATTCGATTTCGCCAGCGATATAGACCAACCCGTGGCCTCGTGGCGGGTTCGCTTCGACGCGTCGGACAAGATCCAGGGCCGCACGCCCTCATGGCACGCCCTCGACCCCGGTAGGCAAGCCGCGGGGGTTATATACACGGGCCATCGCGTCGGTGGGTGGGTGATCCACTCCCCGCGCGTGGTTTCAACTAGCTCGCCGAGCACCCCATCAAGCCTAGGCCGCGCGGGAACCACCCACGGTCAGGATTAGCGTTGGGGGCGGTCCACCATAAGGAGGGCCGAGATCATCTAAACGGGAAGGATAAGCAGACCATGACGGAACAGCCGGGACTTCCTGACCAGTTCAAGGAGCTGGTGACGGAGAACGAGAAACGGATGAAGGCGATTCAGGACCAGATCGCAAACCAGTTGGAGGCTCAGCGCAAGGCGGTCACGGACTTGGTCGAGTCCCAGCAGACGGCGTTCGCGGATTTCCTCGAACAGCAGCGCAGCGTCAAGATCGGTGACCACTGGGAGGCTCAGCGCAAGGCGATCAGCGAGCAGATCGAGCACCAGCGGAAAGCGTTCACGGACCTGGTGGAACGGCAGTGGACCGCCCAAAAGAAGGCTATCGAGGACGCGCAGCATGCAATCGTCGGGAGATTTCGACCTAAGCCGGACGAGCCAAAGTCGGACGAGCCAAAGTCGGACGAGCCAAAGCCGGACGAGCCAAAGCCGGACGAGCCAAGGTCGGACGAGCCAAAGTCGGACGAGTAGGTCTTGATCAGGCACGCCACCCCCAGAACCCCCACCAGGGTGGCGGGCCGAGGGTTCAGGGGGTGTTGGGAAAACGCCCCCGGCTAGACATCCCAGGGGTGTAAGCCGTCAAGCTGCTGCTGTTGTGCGGTGTGCCCATGCCTTGTGTTCGTCGTAGTGGGTGTGGTGGCGCAGGCAGCCGTGCAGGATGCCGACGAGTCGGTTGCCAAGGGCTCGTAGGGCTTGATGGTGGGTGTCGCCGTTGGCGCGGTGCTGGTCGTAGAAGACGCGAGCGCCTGGACTTCGGGTCAGCGCGCAGAACGCCCATTGATCGAGTGCATCGTAGAGCCGTTTGTTACGGATGTGGCGGGCCCGCACGGCACGCTTGCGGCCCGACGCGATAGTCAATGGTGAGGTTCCGGCGTAGTTCTTGCGACACTTGGCAGGGCGGTATCGGTTCGGGTCGTCCCCGAACTCACCGAGCACCCGGGCGCCGAGCACAACACCAAGTCCTGGCAGGGAGCGGTAGATGTCGGCGTCCGGGTGTTGCTCAAAATGGTCGGCCAGAACTGTTTCGAGGTCCTCGATCTGAGTGTTCAGTGCCGCGATGACATGGACCGCTGCGGTCGTGGTGGCCCCGAAGGCCGCCGCCACCGCAGGGGGTGCGGCGAGGTGTTCGCGGCGCAGGATAGTCTGGATCTCGATGGCTCGTGTCTCGACTATTGCGTTGTCGGCCAGCAGCTTTGAGCGCAGAACCGATCTTGGACAGGCTCAACCGGGCACCCTGTTCAGGAGTCGGTGCGCGACCCAGCACTGCCAACGCGTCACCGTCGGTGAGCGAATCGAAGACCTCCAGGGCGGCGGGGTAGTACTCCCGCAGTCCGCTGCGCAGCATGTTGGCATGCGGCGTCCGCGCCCAGATCAGGCTCTGATGGGTGCGGGCCAGCACCTTGATCGCCTCGGCGTCAGGGGTGTCGCCGGCGACCTAACGGTGGTTGTGCCGGTCGGTGCGAACGAGGTCGGCCAGCAGCTTGGCGTCCCCGGCGTCGGATTTCGCGCCCGAGACGTGGTGACGGTCGCGGTAGCGGGCCGCCGCCATCGGGTTGATCGCCCACACCTGATATCCGGATGCCATCAACGCCGAGACCCACAGGCCACGATCGGTTTCGATGCCGATCATCACCTGGTCGGGTTCCTCGGCGTGGGCAGCGATCAGCGCGTGCAAGCCCCGGATGCCGGATAAGCCCTCGGGTAATCGCCGGGCCGCCAATCGTTGACCGGCCTCGTCCATCAGATACACGTCGTGATGGTCTTCGGCTCAGTCGTCGCCGACGAAGATCATCAATGCCACCTCCTGCGGTCGTCGTTGACTCACATCGAGCCCGAGGACACCCGGCGGCGGACTAATGGATCAGTGCTCGTATCGGCACGACATCCCATCAGCACTTCAAGCGACCTCACCGAACCGGCCGGGGCACGATCTAGCCGTAGGGATCAACCTCAATCCCAGTCAGAGGAAGTGCTCACCGGCCAGCGGCTCGATGATCAGCGTCCCGCGGCCAAAAGCCCAAACTCATCACCGCCACGCCGATCGACCCCCATTAGTGCGGGTGACCAACTCATACAGAACCCCCGCCCAATCTGGGCGGGGGCTCCATTGTCGTGAATCCGTCAGCCAGTCCGCCCACTCCCTGCCCGGAGGCCGCTGCCTGGCGCGAGCCTCGCCGAGCTCGTCGGCGGTGGCCCAGGCGACGCTGGCCAGCTCACGAAGCCGTGGTGGGTTGTCGCCGACGCCGCTGGCTAAACCACTAGCGTTGCACCGATATGACATTATTGACGGGTCGCGTCCATCGAACGGTTCCAGGCGGTGTACCCGCAGCTGCTCGGGCGCTCAAGTGTGCCGCCATCTCGCCAGGGTCTTCCACGTATCTTCCACGATGGTTGCGCAGCACGGCTAAATATAACATTTGACCTGCGGTAATACTGGTGCGCGATACTGGGATTGAACCAGTGACCTCTTCCGTGTCAGGGAAGCGCTCTCCCGCTGAGCTAATCGCGCCGGGTTGCTCCTTGGAGGTGGAGACGGGAATCGAACCCGTGTGCACGGCTTTGCAGGCCGTTGCCTCACCACTCGGCCACTCCACCAATGGGGTTGATGCCACCGCACCTTCGAGCGGATGACGGGATTCGAACCCGCGACCCTCACCTTGGCAAGGTGATGCGCTACCAACTGCGCTACATCCGCGTGCCACGGGCGAGATCGTCGCCCGTCGCGAAGGGCAACAATAGTCGACCCGTGCGAGGCGACACAAATCCCTTGCGCTCCTCGGCGAGCAGGCTCAGGAGAGGTGGTACCTCTCGCGCGAGATCGTGAACTCGCCCCCGGACTGGAAGTCCCAGCACGTGATCCCGGAAGGCGCGCTTTCGCACTCGATCGACCCTGCCACGACCCTGTCGCCGAAGGCCAGCGGATTCTCGGTCGTCAACGCCGTGTCGCCGGCGCAGACGAAGCCGGCCGGTTCTCCGGCGTGAAGTTGGAGCCCTTGACCCCAGTCGGTCGTCTCGGGACAAGTGGCTGGTGTGGGAGGCGGTGTCCAGGTGCGCTCACGGATGTCACAGCGCACATCGTCGGTTTCGATGTAGCAGCCGATGTTGCCCGACGGCGATGTGAACGGCGTCAATTCCTTGACCGTGATGGTCTTGAGGGGAAAGGGTCCCGTCGAAGACGGTGTGGCTGTCGCCGCCGCGGCGAGGAGGGTCGCGGCCATGGGAGTGGCACTTGCAAGGGACGACGGGAACGACGCGCCGATTCACGTCGTGAACGCTACGGCCCAGCCTGACTGTGTGCTGAGCGAATGCTGACAATCTTGCGGACGAGTCAGTACACGCGATACGCCCAACGTGATGAGGCCGACTTGAAGCGCGATGGCCATGTCAAGCCGCCGGGATCGGGCCAGGTTCGGCCGCCGGGATTCTCGGCGGCCCGCCCCTCCGTGTTAATCTTCGACGTCCATCGATCACCGATCGGTGCTCCCCGGTCTCGTAGCTCAGGGGGAGAGCGTCCGCCTCACACGCGGAAGGTCGCTGGTTCGATCCCAGCCGGGACCACTTCAAAAGCCCAGTTTAGGGCAGGTTTTTGGAATCCGAATCTCGAGTCGGACCGAAACCATCCGGCCACTATCCGGCCAAACGCTACGGCTGTCCGGCCAATCCGGACGGAAGGTCGCCGCGCACGTCGTCGAGTGCGTCGAGGGCCGCAGCGATGTCATCAAGTTCGTCGTCGTACAGATCGGCATAGATGTGGGCCGTCACCGTGATCGACGCGTGGCCGGCTAGGCCGCATTTTGCGGCAGTCGGAGCCACACCACTTAGCAAGTTGTTAGTCCGCTCGCAAAACCATTGGTAGGCAACAGCATTCGCTGGCCAGCGCCACGTGATGCATTTGCGCGACACCGCACCGGGCATCCGCGGTCGGGAGTGCCGACGACGCCACGATTAATCGCTGCCGCTTGCGCGCAGGATCATGATGACGGATCTGCGGGAGGTGTGTCCGGAACACTAGCTCTCCCACGTACTCAGTGACCGGATGCTCGCGATCAGGCGTCTGACCGAGCGTTTCCCGTTCTCTAGGCCAAGCCGCGCTCCCTGCGGTGAGCAGATGGCTGGCCGTTTTCCGTGGCGTGGTCGAGGCATATCTTCAGTACAGAATGGACCCACTGCGGAGTGCGCGGGCTCAGAACGCTACGTCGAATTCACCGCCAGATGGCGTGGGCAGTATCCGGCGATCGTCTGAATGTGGTTGAACGCCTGGGTGAGTGCGGTTCGTTCCTGGAATACGACGACGAGACCCGCAGGTCATGATTCGGGGCTGAGGCTTGCGGTCAGGCCGGGCAGTAGGAGATCGAGGAAGCGGTCGAGTTCGGCGGCACCGTCGTAAGAGGCGAGGGCGGGTGCCAGTGCACGCAGTAGGGGGAATTCGGTGATGGCGAACCTGTGCAGACCGAGTCGGAGTACGTGGTCGGTTTCGTCGGGTCGCTCGATGACCTCCTGCAGCTCGTTGAGGATGTGGCCATACAGGTAACCGAACAGCAGCCGGTAGATGTGGAGGGCGTCCTGGCCGGTGAATCCAGCGGAGGTGAGCAAGGCGAGGACGTCTTCCAGTGGCCTCAGCATTCCCGGCGGTCGCTGCCCGAGTGGCGTGGCCAACGGTCGAGTGACCAGCAGCGGCACCACTTTGGGGTGTGTCAGGGCCAACTGGCGGAAGTTGTGCGCGACGGTGCGCAGTTGGGCGGCCCAGTCCGGATCTGTCTTGTCCACCACGAGTTGCGCGAGCACGATCTCGACGACGCCGTCGAGCACTGCGGCCTTGTTGGGGACGTGGCGGTAGAGCATCACCGGGTCTCGGCCCAGTGCGTTGCTGAGGCGGCGCATGGACAATCCGTCCACACCGTCGCGGTCGACGATCGCCAGCGCAGTCTGCAGGATCACCGACCGGCTGAGCTGGTCGCTGTCTTGGCCGGCCACCGCGACGGGTGAGTCACCGTCGTCGATAACCGCGTCGGGCCCGATCGGCTGTCTCGTCATGGCCGCGGACTTCCCTTCTGTCTGCTCTCCTGCTTCGTCAGCGGAGCTACCCTCAGAGATCATAAGTCAACGTCGTTGTCTACCTGTTAAGTCAACTGCAAATGTTAACACTGTTGACAGCAGCGTTGATGGGGCGTGTACTGGAGTCCTCGCACCAGAGTCAGAGCGTCGTCGATGATCGTCACCGTTGGTTTGGTTGTTCTCGCCGCCGTGATGGTCGGGTTCACCGGCGTCGATCAGTTCAAGGGCAACACTAAACAGACGGGCGACAAGGTAAAAGACGCCGTCAAACACTGACCGGCTGGTCCCGGACAACGCTGACCGCGACGACCGGTCTGAGATGTCCGAGGTTGACGCGGCCACGCAGTCAACGTAGGGAGCGCCCACTCCCCGGAGCTGTGGGCCCCGGATGAACCACCGTCCATGTCGCCGACGCGTCCGTCCGTATGTGTCAAGTTCAACGATCTGGAGAACCATGTCCACCAACGTATTTGACCTACCCACCGATCAGGACGTGAAGTCATCCGGCTGGTTCACAGCCTTGACGCCGTTGGCATTTCTCGAGCGTTCGCTCGACGTGTTCGCCGACAAGACCGCGATCGCGTACGGCGACCGCCGATTGACCTATAGCGAATTCGGCGCGGCGGCGACCCGTCTGGCGAATGCACTTCGCGCTTCTGGCATCGAGCGAGGTGATCGGGTGGCGTACCTGTGCCCGAACATCCCGGAGATGTTGGTGGCCAACTTCGGCGTGCCGCTCGCTGGTGCGGTGATGGTGCCGATCAACACCAGGCTCTCCGCGGAGGAAGTCCGCTTCATCTGCGATCACTCCGGCGCGAAGCTGCTGTCGCCGATACCGAGTACCTGCCGGCCCTGGCTCCGGTGCTGGGAAGCCTGCAAACCGTTCGGGAGGTGGTGGCGCTCAACGACCCGCTGGGGCCCGCTTCGCCCGCTGCTGCCGAGCATGCAGACATCTCCTACGACGAGCTGATGGCGCGCGGCTCGGGGAATCCGCTGCCCTGGACGGTCGACGACGAGCTGGGGCTGATCGCGATCAACTACAGCTCGGGCACGACCGGTGAGCCCAAGGGGGCGATGTACACCCATCGCGGCGCATACCTGAACGCGATGGGCGAGATCATCCACCAGCGCTTCGACCCGGAGAGCGTCTATCTGTGGACGCTGCCGATGTTCCACTGCAGCGGTTGGTGCACGCCGTGGGCGGTGACCGGGATCGGTGCGACACACGTATGTCTGCGGGCGGTGCGTGCGGACGTGATCTGGCGGCTGCTCGATGAGGAGCGGGTGACGCATCTCGACGGTGCGCCCACGGTGCTGGTGACGATCGCCGAGGCCCCGCAGGCGCACCCGCTTGAGCGCGAACTGGTGGCGACGGTGGCCGGCGCCGCGCCGGGTCCGACGGTGATCTCGCGGATGCGTGAGCTGGGCGCCCGGATCGTGCACGTGTACGGGATGACCGAGGCGTACGGCCCGTACGCCATCAACGAGTGGCAGCCCGGCTGGTCGGCCATGTCGCCGGCGGATCAGGCGCGCCGGCAGGCGCGACAGGGCGTCGCGATGATCCAGTCCGATCCGGTGCGGGTGGTCGACGAGCGGATGAACGATGTTCCGCGCGACGGTCAGACGATGGGCGAGATCGTGATGCGTGGCAACAACGTGATGGCCGGGTACTACCGCGACGAGGTGGCCACCAAGACCGCCTTCGAGGGCGGGTGGCTGCACTCCGGGGATCTCGGCGTCCAGCACTCGGATGGTTATGTCGAGCTGCGTGACCGGGCCAAGGACATCGTCATCTCCGGTGGCGAGAACATCTCCACGGTCGAGATCGAGCACGCGATCGAGGCGCATCCGGCGGTGTTCGAGGTCGCCGTGATCGGCGTGCCGGACCCGAAGTGGGGAGAGCGGCCGAAGGCCTTCGTCGTACGCAGGCCGGACGTCGAGGTGACTGAGGAAGAGCTGATCGCCTACCTGCAGAGCCACATCGCCCGCTTCAAGGTGCCCAAGGCGATCGAGTTCGTCGAGTCACTACCGCGTACGTCGACCGGAAAGCTGCAGAAGTTCGCCCTGCGCGACAAGGAATGGGCCGGACACAGCAGCCGCATCCAGGGCTGAGCGGGACGCCAACCACGCATGTCAGGCAAGGCAATGAACGAGGAGGACCAATAATGAGTCTGCTTGAGAAAGATCTTGAGAAACATTCGGTGCACGATGCCGACCACGTCCCCGGGATCATTCCGGACATCAACGACCCCACCGCCGGGCAGGTCGCCATCTCCCGCGAGTTGGCGTCTGAGCAGGTGCGGATGATCGCGGACCCGGCGCCGCTCGGCCTTGGCGCCTTTGCGCTCACCACCTTCCTGCTCAGCCTGGTGAACGCCGGGGTCATGGACGCAAAGACGGAGCCGGTCGTGCTCGGCGTCGCGCTGGCCTATGGCGGGATTGCGCAGATACTCGCCGGAATGTGGGAGTTCCGCAAGGGCAACGTCTTCGGCGCCACGGCCTTCACGTCCTACGGCGCCTTTTGGCTGTCGTTCTGGGCCTATGTCGCCTTCTACGCGAAGGAGGTACCGGCCGCGAGCCATGGGCAGGCAGCCGGTTGGTTCCTGATGGCGTGGGCGATCTTTACCACCCTCATGGTGATAGCCGCACTACGCACGACCGCGGTGCTCGCCTTCCTGTTCGCAATTCTGGCAGTGGTGTTCTTCCTGCTCAGCTTCGGCGCGTTGGCGTCCAATCCCGATCTGACGAAGGCCGGGGGGAATTCTGGGCATCGCCACCGCAGCGGTGGCGTGGTACCTGTGCCTGGCCGGGGTGATGGCGTCGACGTTCGGCAGGGCGATTCTGCCCAACCGACCATTGTTTCGCGGGTGAGCCTCGAAGACAGACAAATGACCGATTCGCACCCATTCCCACGCACCTAATCGAACCTGAAAGCAGGACCCAAGCATGAACGCGCCGACTCTTCCGGTGACCGAGAACGTTGCCGATCTTGATTCCGGGGACACCGAGAATGAGTTCCCAAACGGTGATGATCTTGCGATTTCCCGGGCTACCGATTTCTACAGTTTGGATGAACTGTTGACCGACCGGGAACGCGAGATGCGTGATCGGGTCCGGCAGTGGTGCGACACGGAGGTGGCACCGGCCGCTGCCGGTTATTGGGAGCGGGCAGAGTTCCCGGTCGAACTGGCCAAGGGCTATGGGCGGCTCGGCATTGCCGGCGCCTCGATCGTCGGGAACGGTTGCCCCGGGGTGTCGTTTCTCGCCGAAGGTGTGATCGCCGCCGAACTGGCCCGCGGCGATGGCAGCATCGCCACCCTGAACGCCGTACATTCCGGGCTCGCGATGACGACCATCGCGATGCTCGGCTCCGACGAGCAGCAGGCCCAATATTTGCCTCGGATGGCGACCTGTGAAACCCTCGGCGCCTTTGCCCTGACCGAACCCAATCACGGCTCTGACGTGGTTGCGCTGGAAACCCGGGCGCGGCGCCAGGGTGACGAGTGGGTGCTGGACGGGCAGAAGCGGTGGATCGGCAACGGCACCATCGCCGACGTGGTGGTCGTCTGGGCCCGGGACGACGACGGCCAGGTCGGTGCTTTCGTCGTGGAACACCCGGACGGCGCGGAGCACCCGGTCCCCGGGTATCACGCCAGGAAGATCGTCGGTAAGGCAGCGAACCGTGGCGTGTGGCAGGCCCAGATCCGCCTGGACGGGGTGCGGGTGCCCGCCGGTGCCCGTCTGACAAAGGCCCGGACCTGGGACGACACCAACTATGTGCTGGCCAAGTCGCGGCAGACCGTCGCCTGGGAAGCCCTGGGCCACGCGGTCGCGGCCTATGAGGCGGCACTCACATATTCGCTGCGACGCGAGCAGTTCGGCCGCCCACTGGCCCGGTTCCAGCTGATCCAGGACAAGCTCGCGCACATGCTCAGCGACATCACCGGCATGCAATTGATGTGCACCCGGATGTCGCAGTTACAGGCCCGCGGGCTGGTGTCGATCGAACACGCCGCGCTGGCCAAGCTGAACACCGGTGACGGAGCCCGTCGGGTCTGCGCGATGGCTCGAGACATCTTGGGCGGCAACGGGATCCTGCTCGATCACCACGTCGCCCGGCACCACGCCGACATCGAAGCCGTTTACACCTACGAGGGCACCGACTCCATTCAGTCACTGATCGTCGGACGCGCCATCACCGGGCTCAACGCGTTCCGATGAGCGCCACCCATGCACCCGACCGGGCCCGTAAGGGCAATCGTCGTCCAATCACAGAGGAGCTCACAGCATGACCGTCACGCACACCGAAATTCCATCCGCATATCCACCGACGACGGAGTTCGCGCACAACGCCAACGCGACAGCCGAGCTGTACCGCGAAGCCGAGGAGGACCGGCTGGCGTTCTGGGCGAAACAGGCCAACCGGCTGTCCTGGGAGACACCGTTCACCGAGGTGCTGGACTGGTCGGAGGCGCCGTTCGCGAAGTGGTTCGTCGGCGGCAAACTCAACGTGGCCTACAACTGCGTGGACCGTCACGTCGAGGCCGGCAACGGTGACCGGGTGGCCCTCCACTGGGAGGGCGAACCGGTCGGCGACAGCCGCACCCTGACTTATTCCGACCTGCTGGCCGAGGTGTGCAAGGCGGCCAACGTGCTGACCGACCTGGGCCTGACCGCCGGTGACCGGGTCGCCATCTACATGCCGATGGTGCCCGAGGCCATCGTGGCGATGCTGGCGTGCGCGCGGCTCGGTGTCATGCACTCGGTGGTGTTCGCCGGGTACTCGGCGCCGGCGCTGCGGGCCCGGATCGAGGACGCGCAGGCCACGCTCGTCATCACCACCGACGGGCAGTACCGCCGCGGCAAGGCGGTGCCGCTGAAGGAGGCGGTGGACGAAGCGATTCGTCCGGGCCCGGACGACGAACAAAGCCCCGTCCAGCACGTACTGGTGGTGCGCCGCACCGGCATCGACGTCTCGTGGACCGACGGCCGTGACCTGTGGTGGCACGACACCGTCGCGAAGGCCTCACCCGAGCACACCCCCGAGGCCTTCGACGCCGAGCAGCCACTGTTTCTGCTCTACACCTCGGGCACCACCGGTGCTCCGAAGGGCATCGTGCACACCACCGGCGGCTACCTCACCCAGTCGTCCTACACGCACCACAACATCTTCGACGTCAAGCCGGAAACCGATGTGTACTGGTGCACCGCCGACATCGGTTGGGTCACCGGGCACACCTACATCGTCTACGGCCCGCTGTCCAACGGGGTGACCCAGGTGCTCTACGAGGGCACCCCGGCCTCGCCCGACGAGCACCGTCACTTTGAGGTGATCGAAAAGTACGGCGTCACAATCTATTACACCGCGCCCACAGTGGTCCGCACGTTCATGAAGTGGGGCCGCGAGTTCCCCGACGCCCACGACCTGTCCAGTCTGCGGCTGCTGGGCAGCGTCGGCGAAAACATCAACCCCGAGGCGTGGCGATGGTATCGGGACGCGATCGGCGGCAACCAAACGCCCATCGTCGACACCTGGTGGCAGACCGAGACCGGAGCGGCGATGATCTCGCCGCTGCCCGGTGTCACCGCGGCCAAGCCCGGCTCTGCGATGGCACCCCTACCCGGCATCTCCGCACGCATCGTCGACGACGAGGGCAACCTGATCGAGCCCAGCCTCGAGCTCGGCGAGCACGTGCAGGGTTATCTGGTACTGGACAAGCCGTGGCCGGCGATGCTGCGGGGTATCTGGGGGGATCCGGAACGCTACAAGGAGACCTACTGGTCCCGGTTCGCCGAGCAGGGTTGGTACTTCGCCGGCGACGGCGCCCGCTATGACCTGGACGGCGCGATCTGGTTGCTGGGCCGCATCGACGACGTGATGAACGTGTCCGGGCACCGGATCTCCACCGCCGAAGTGGAGTCGGCACTGGTCGGCCACTCGGGGGTGGCCGAGGCGGCCGTCGTCGGCGCCACCGACGACACCACCGGGCAGGCGATCGTCGCGTTCGTCGTCCTGATGGCCCACCACGCCGACACCCCGCGCGAACAGATGATCGACGAGCTGCGGGCCGAGGTGGCCCGCGAGATCTCACCGATCGCGCGGCCGCGGGAGATTCACGTGGTGCCGGAGCTGCCGAAAACCCGCAGCGGCAAGATCATGCGCCGGTTGCTGCGCGACGTCGCCGAGGGTCGTGAACTCGGTGACACCTCGACGTTGCTGGATCCCAGCGTGTTCGAGGCGATCAGGGCCAGCAAGTAGCGGCGCAGCCGGCCCTCAGGCCCCGATCGGCACGGGGCCGGAGCCGGGGCCGCGCACGAACGAACGAATGTAACCGGGACGAGGCCGAACGTCAGCTCTCGTCATTGCCGCAGTGCTTCCTGTCTGCGGCTATCCGAGTTGTCATTGGCGCGGCACCGTACTTAGAAATTCAGCATTATCAGTCCACATCGTAATTCAACACTGTTGACAATGGCGCAAATTGGGCGTGTACTGGAGATCTGAGCACCAGGAGAACCTCCCTGTGGCCACGTTGAATGATTACCGACACATTTATTTTGTCGTTTAAGGAAAACCGCTGTGACTGTTTATGCACGCCCAGGCAAATCCGGGTCGCTGATGTCGTTTCAGCCCCGCTACGAAAACTACATCGGTGGCGAGTGGGTGGCGCCCGTGCAGGGCCGCTACTTCGAGAATGCGAGCCCGGTCACCGGCGAGGTGTTCTGCGAGGTCGCCCGCTCGGACGAGGTCGATATCGAACATGCCCTGGATGCCGCGCACGCGGCGGCACCGGCGTGGGGCAAGACCTCCCCGGCGGAACGCGCGCTGATCCTCAACAAGATCGCCGACCGGATCGAGGAGAACCTCGAGTCCATCGCCGTCGCCGAAGCCTGGGACAACGGCAAGCCGGTGCGCGAAACGCTCAATGCGGATATCCCGCTGGTGGTGGATCACTTCCGGTATTTCGCCGGGGCGATCCGTGCCCAGGAGGGGTCGCTGTCGCAGATCGACGAAGACACCGTGGCCTATCACTTCCACGAGCCGCTCGGCGTCGTCGGGCAGATCATCCCGTGGAACTTTCCGATCCTGATGGCCGTCTGGAAACTCGCGCCCGCCCTGGCCGCCGGTAACGCGGTGGTGCTCAAGCCGGCCGAGCAGACCCCGGTGTCGATGCTGTACCTGATGTCACTGATCGGTGACCTGCTGCCCGCGGGTGTGCTCAACGTCGTCAACGGCTTTGGGGTGGAAGCCGGTAAACCGCTGGCGTCGAGCAATCGCATCGCGAAGATCGCGTTCACCGGCGAGACCACCACCGGCCGGCTCATCATGCAGTACGCCAGCCAGAACCTCATCCCCGTCACCCTGGAGCTCGGCGGCAAGAGCCCGAACATCTTCTTCTCGGATGTGTTGGCCGCGCACGACGACTATCAGGACAAGGCGCTGGAGGGGTTCACGATGTTCGCCCTCAACCAGGGCGAAGTCTGCACCTGCCCGTCGCGGGCGCTGGTCCAGGCCGACATCTTCGACGAGTTCGTGGAGCTGGCGGCCATCCGAACCAAGGCGGTCCGGCAGGGCGATCCGCTGGACACCGAGACGATGATCGGCGCGCAGGCGTCCAACGATCAGCTCGAAAAGGTGTTGTCCTACATCGAGATCGGCAAGAGTGAGGGCGCCCGCGTGGTGACCGGCGGGGAGCGCGCCGACCTGGGCGGCGACCTGTCCGGCGGCTTCTACATGCAGCCGACCATCTTCACCGGCAACAACAAGATGCGGGTCTTCCAGGAGGAGATCTTCGGTCCGGTGGTGGCGGTGACGTCGTTCACCGACTACGACGACGCCATCTCGATCGCCAACGACACCCTGTATGGCCTCGGGGCTGGGGTCTGGTCGCGCGATGGCAACACCGCCTACCGGGCCGGGCGTGACATCCAAGCCGGCCGGGTGTGGACCAACTGCTACCACGCCTACCCCGCCCACGCGGCGTTCGGCGGCTACAAGCAGTCCGGCATCGGCCGCGAGAACCACAAGATGATGCTCGACCACTACCAGCAGACCAAGAACCTGCTCGTGTCGTACAGCAACAAGGCCCAAGGATTCTTCTGAGCCCAAGGACAACCCAACATGCCGTTCCCTCAACCACATTCACGATTAGGAAAGAAGCCATGACTCAAACCCTTGATTCGACAACCACACTGGACACCTCGACCGAGACCATGCGCGCGGCGGTGGTCACCAAATTCGGCGCCCCGCTGGAGATCTCCGATCTCGACCTGCCCACACCCGGCTTCGGTGAGGCCTTGGTGAAGGTGGAGACCTCCGGTGTCTGCCATACCGATCTTCACGCGGCGCAAGGTGATTGGCCGGTAAAGCCGCAGCCACCGTTCGTCCCGGGCCACGAGGGCTACGGCACCGTCGTCGCACTCGGCGCCGGGGTGGACGACCTCAAGGTCGGCGACAAGGTCGGCAACGCCTGGCTGTGGTCGGCGTGCGGCAAATGCGAATACTGCCGCACCGGCTGGGAGACGTTGTGCGAGAGCCAGCAGAACGGCGGCTACAGCGTCAACGGCAGCTTCGGCACCTACATGCTGGTCAACGCCGCTTATGCCCCACGAATCCCGGACGGCGTCGACCCGCTGGAAATCGCGCCCATCCTGTGCGCGGGCGTAACGGTCTACAAGGGCCTCAAGGTGACCGACACCCGGCCCGGGCAGTGGGTGGCGATCTCCGGCATCGGCGGCCTCGGCCACATCGCCGTGCAGTACGCGCGGGCGATGGGGCTGCGGGTGGTCGCCATCGACGTCGATGACTCCAAGCTCGCCCTGGCCACCAGCCTGGGCGCCGAGGTCGTCGTCAACGCCCGCACCAGCGACGTGGTCGCCGAGGTGCAGAAGGCCACCGGCGGTGTGCACGGTGTGCTGGTCACCGCCGTCCATCCGCAGGCGTTCGGGCAGGCCATCGGCCTGACGCGTCGGGGCGGCACCATCGTCTTCAATGGGTTGCCGCCGGGCGACTTCCCGGCACCGATCTTCGACATCGTGCTCAAGGGTCTGACGATCCGTGGCTCGATCGTCGGCACCCGGCAGGACATGGCCGAAGCGCTGGACTTCTACGCCCGCGGTCTGATCCATCCGTCGGTGGCCAGCGCGGGACTCGACGAGATCAACGACGTGTTCGAACGAATGGAACGCGGCCAGATCGACGGCCGCATCGTCATCGACTACCGGAAGGGCTGATATGTAGTTCGTTTTGTCAAGTGGGCAGGGGGAAGCGGCGTCCTCGACCGTCGTCGTGGGACGCCGCTTCCGTTGGCCGAACGGGGACTCCGTGGTTAGTGAGCGTGTCGTTGTCGACGCGTCGTCAAGTCTGATATTCGCGGGTTGGTTACCGCAGGACGGACTGTTCTGCTGGAGTGGACCGCTGGTCTCACATCGAGCGTCATTCATCTTGCAGGACAAGCGAATTACTCATAGCCCTTGCGCGGGTCACTCCCGGGCGCTGCCACCTACCACCTGGGTTGTTCGGACAGTTATGGGCTGGTGTTCAGGTGTCGAGCACCGCCAGTGACCAGCACCAGCCGGCCAGTTCGCGGGCGATCGCGGTGTTGGCGACCACCGGACGTTTCTTGCGGGCATCGAAGGCCACCCAGCGGTGGTGCAGGCGCCGGTTGGCCTGCTGCCCCCGAGCTCGTGCGGCCGGGCTGGCCGCATCCCAGCGCCGACGCAGCTCCACCCCGGGCCGATACGGTTGGCGGTGATGCCAGGCCGCTTCGATCAACAGCCGGCGGGCATGGCCGTTGCCGGTCTTGGTGATCGCCCCCTGCGAGCGCGAGGCTCCCGAGGAGTACTCGGTGGGCACCAATCCGAGGTAGGCGCCGATCGAGCGGCCGGTCAACCGATCCCAGTCGCCGATCTCGACCGCCAGCCCGAACGCAGTCAACGTCGAGATCCCACGCAAGCATCCCAACCGGGTCACCACCGGCGTGTACGGGCTGTCGGCGGCCAGCTCGGCGATCGCGCCGTCGAGGCGATTGCGCCGATCCACCGTGGCGAGCATGGTGTCCAGTGCGGTGTCGTAGGCCAGCTGCAATGGTGTGGCTTCGAAGCGTTGTACCCGTAGCCACGCCTCGTGCTTACCGGTCCAGGTCCTGCCGCCGGAGTAGATGATCCCTTGGCGCAGCAGCAGTTTCGATACCCGGTGCCGGGCACTCATCAGATCGCCGCGGCAGTCCTCCCGGGCGCGCACCAGATCGCGGGCCGCTTCCTGATCCGCACTGGGAATCGTGACCGCCACGATCTGTCCCAAATGCAGCAACCGCGCCAGATGCGCAGCATCACGGGCATCGGTCTTGACTCGATCACCTGACGGGCGCTGCAGCTTCGACGGCGCGGCGACCAGGCACATCACCCCAGCCGCGAGCAGGAACCGGGCCAACCCGAACCCGGTTGGGCCCGCCTCATAGGTCACTGCCACCCGTCCCGGCAATGACCGCAGCCAATCGAGTACATCCCGATAGTCCGGGCTCAACCGCCGCTCGAACACCTCACCGGTGTCCCCATCCAAAGCGCACGCCACGATCGATCGTGCGTGCACATCCAACCCAACACTCGTACGATGGCGTTTCACTGGGGCCTCCTACATCTGTGGCTCTACCGGCCAGGACCAGATTCCTGTCGGCAACCCACGTTCACATGCGGTGAGGCCCCAGCCTCGTCATACCGTCTAACGGCACGGGGTGGACCCGGCGAACGCGGTGCACGATTGCGCCCCGTCGAATCAACCCGTCAGAGATACGACCGCGGGGTTGAAACCACGCCCAAATATCAGTTATTCAGCTGGATGACGATGGCGTAGCCGTCATGGTCACCGGTCGTTTCGGTGGCGCTGTTGACTGCGTTGCTCAAAGGGACGATGCCGACCAACGTCGCGCCGTTGAGAATGAGCCGGCTGGCTAGTTCATCGCGGCCCGCATCGTATGAGACGTAGACGTGCGTTAACAGGAGGCCGTTGAGACCGAATTGTTCGCGGCTGGCGGCGACGGTCCAGACATACCCCGCGCCGTCCTGCACGGGGGCGGGCCCGAAAGCACGGGCGTGGTCGCCGGCGAGCACAAAGATGTTGTCGGAGAAGGCTTCCAGGATGCCGGTGGGCTGTTGGCTCAACGTTGGGCTCCGGCGTCCATGACGCTGCGCATCCCGGCCACCACGTGCGCCATGACATGGTGCTCGAGGTGGGTTAGCGCGCTCTCCAACGACGGGGTCGGGCCGGGCGAAGTGGAATCTGGCGACGGGGTGGAACTCGTCCACGCGATGACGTCGGGTGAGAAGGCGGAGCGTGCACTCGATGATCCGGGTGTCGAGGGTGCGGGTGTGCTGCCTTGACTGGCAGGGGCGCTCGGCGACGCCGCAGGCGTAGTTGCGCTCAACCCCGCGGTCGGCGACGACGTAGTGCTTGATCCTGCCGCAGCCGTTTGCTTGGTAATGCCGCTGCTGGGCGAAGGGCTTGGCGCAGTATTCGAACCAGTGGATGCAATGTCACTTCGACTACCACGTGCGACACGTTCCCCCTAGGGAAGTCCGTGGGCGGATCCGAGAGGTCTTTTCGAGAGCGTCTGGGCCCAGACGACTACTGCGCGTGGGTCGCGAGGTAGTCGCCAACGGGGATCGGTGACGCCGCCGCGTAACCAGTCGGGAGCACGACGTCACCAGCGGTCGTGTAGTAGTAGACGTCCCAGCGGTGGTAGCCGGCGAATGCTGCGGGGTCGTCGGCGAGTATTGCTGCGTAGTCGTTGACCGCTTGCACGTACTCGTTTGCGTTGTTGTAGCGGTAGATGGCGTGACCGCGATCGTTGGCGAAGCCATTGGCGGCCAGGTACCGGCCGGCCGCCATGATGCTGTCGTGGGGTGAGTTGATGTCGCCTCCCGCTCCGTAGGCGGCGAACGTGGAGGGCATGAACTGCATCGGACCCTGCGCGCCCGCGGTGCTGACACCGTCGATGCTCCCGAAGTGTGTTTCGATCAGGTTGATCGCCGCGAGGTAGTTCCAGCCGACACCAGACGCCGACTCCGCCTCGCGGTAGTCACCCATCAACTCCTCGACCGAAGACGGAGCGACGATGCGCCAAGCAGGCAAGGTGTCCTTGACGTGGGCCATCGCGGTGAGCTGTCGACGGGCATCGACATTGCGGTCGTAGACGTCGAGCAGCGCCGGCGGGATCCGCGGTCGCGTGACCGCATCCCAGTCGGGGTGGCGCCCAATCGCGCGGTAGGCCGCCTGCTGTCGGCGGGCTGCCGCTGCCAGCACTGCCTCCGGCGTGGCTGGGTCACGCAGAGCTTGCTCGTCGGCGACGAGATCGTCGGCCAGCTGCACCGGGTCTTCTGCCAGCCGCGGTTGCGCGCCCACGGGTCGCTCCCCTTCGGTAGCCACCGTGGAGTCGTCCATCATGATTGGGCCGAGCGGTCCATTGGCGGGCATCGTCATCGGGGTAGAGCGGGCGACCGACGTCGTAATTGGCGGTGTCGACGCTGAACAACCGACAACTGCGAACAAGATCGTGGCGAGCACGAGCGGAGAGACGATCTGCTGCCGAGCGGTGGCTACACGGTTACGGCACATTTGTTCACTTCCGTCGACTGCCTCAGAGCGCGACGCTATCCGGAAAAGGCAGCCTCTGTGCCGAAGCCTATGTGTCGAGCATGCTCCCGCGTCCCGCTTCGGTCATGGCCGATGGGACCCCGGCCCCGCGGGGTTGCTAGTCGAGGGTGGGGTCGATGGTATGCGCGAATGACCTTGCTGGTCGCGGCACCCGGAGCCGGTCAGACCATCTCGGGAACGCGCAGGTGTGCGACCGCCAACTCGAAGTCGCATTCGTCGAGCACCTCGGCGTGTGCTTCCTGGCTGCCGGTAGATCTGATCCTGTCCAGCTGGCCCTTGTTCCGCTGCATCGCTTCGACGCTGTCGAACGTCGCCGAGGCCACGCCACGGCCTGACGCTCGGTCGACCAGCAGGCTGGCACTGCAGAAACCTTCCAGTTCCTCGAGTGCGGGCAGGATGGTCATCTTGTAGAAGTCGATGCCTTGGTCGAGTTGATCCGGGCCGACCTTGACCCAGGTGGCTCGGACACACGCGCCCTCGCACGAGCGGTGCTCGCGGTGCATGGCGGCGATCTCCCATTCCTCGACCTGCGCGCTACCACCGAAAAGCTCCGCGGCCTGGTCACGAATCGGCTGAATGGACTCCTCGCTCGCCCGCATCGCCTCCTCGGACTCCCAGGAACTGGTAGCAATGCAGCGGCCGGACTTTCGGTCGACCAAGAGGGACAAGCCGACGCACCCGTCGACGCCACTGACCGCGGGCATGACGCTATCGCGCACATGCGTGATACCGGCGTCAATGGACGAGGACTGCGCCTGGATGGTGGTGCTTCGTGCGTACATGATCTGCCTCCGTCGATGTGGGGCAGCGTCTCGACGGCGCCGCCGGACTACTCCATCGTCCTCCCGCAGGCGACGCATGGCAATGGGTGCCGGGTATCCGCCTGACTGCAGTTCGGATTCAGTGCAATCCATTGTGCCCCCGAACAATACGTGGTTCGTGAACATGTTTCCAATGAGTTCTGCGTTTCGGTCGTCGCCATTTCGCCCGATGGGTGTCTTCGGGCTAAGTGGACTACGCGTCGGACGCATTGGCCGAACGTTGGCCGCACGGCTAGAAAGGAGTGGTGGCCGACCTCGAGTTGATCGGTGTGCATTTTGACGGGTATGGCCGTCCGGGGAATCAGGCGCGCGCGGCGTCTGCGCTGCGTGATGCCGGACTCCTCGACGCGTTCGGCCATCACCGGCTGACTGTCGACGATGTGACCGATCTACCGCCCGCGGACACTGGTCGTGGGGCGGCGACCAGTTTGATCAACGAGCCGGCGCTATTGGCGATGACGGCGGCATTGAACAGCCGGGTCGGAAAGGCTCTGCGAGACGGACGCTTTCCCATCGTGTACGGCGGCGACTGCGCGACGCTGTTCGGCATTGCGACCGGGTTGCGCGACCACCCCGGCACCACCGGGCTGGTCTTCGTCGATGGCCACGAGGACACCATGCCGCTCGACGTCTCCGAGGACGGCGAGGCCGCCAACACTGAGATCGGGCTGCTGTTGGGACTGACCGGGCGGCTCTTGACCGGCCCGTTGGCTGACGCGCTACCCGCTTTGCGTCCCGAACTGCTCAGCGTCCTTGGTCCGCGTGACGAGGAGTGGCGTCGTCGCTTCAACGTCGGTTCGCTGAGGAACGTTGGTGTCTGGTTCGCTTCGTTGGCGGAGGTGAGAGCGGATCCAGGTTCCCGTGGCGCCGCCGCCGTACGGCACATCGCGTCAGGTGCCAACCGCTGGTGGCTGCACGTGGATCTCGACGTACTCGATCCGCTCGAGTTCGCAGCACAGGGCCTTCCCGACGTGGCCGATGAGCCCGGCGGACTGGGATGGTCAGAACTCACCCACGTCCTGACGGCGGCTCTCGAGCAGGGCGGATGTGTCGGGCTAAGTCTGGCGATCTACGACCCCGACCAGGACCCTTCGGGAGTCGACGCCCGACGCATCGTCGATCTAGTGCGCGATCTCAGCGCGCTGATCTAGCGACGTTGCCGTCGGGGCACCTGGCTGTCGAATCGGTCGGCACGCCGGTTGCCGTCGACCAACACCACCGTCACGCGATTCCACCGGATTCGAGTAGTGACTACTCGATTCATCGCCGCCCGTCCGCGGGATGCTGGATCTGCAGTCGCGGCTTCACAGCGCAACCCACCAATACCGAATGCCGGGCTGGGGAAGATGATGGCGTTTACCATGATTGAGGTGCCACACCGCGATTACAACCGCGTAGTTGGTGCCGACATGGCGGCGGGGAGTCCGACGGGATTCGTCGGCGGCGCCCCAGAGGGTGCGCAAGATGCGCATGGGGCGAACGTTCGATTCGAGGTGCGCTGAATGCCCGATACAGGCGAACTCCTGAAAGTCCCTGGGGATCGACGCCGACGTGAGTTTCGGCTCGGGCTTATTCGGAGCGGCCGTGTCCGCGCGGTTCTCCTGCGACACGGCGACACCATCAACCTTTGCGAGGGCCCGAGAGATCGTCCCGCAGAGCACGTTCGGTGAGTGGCAATCGGCACCTCACGAACCGAGAGAAGGAAGAACACCATGAGTGAGGAAACGGGCGACAGCACGGTCGGTGACGGGCAGCTGGATGGCACGGCCCCCGACGACGATATGACCGACCAAACCACAAGCGGCGACGTTTCCGAAGACACTGGATCCGGGTCGAAGTACTACGCCGCTTGCGACTCCGGGCCACACCCACCCTGGATGGGCCCCAATCGCGACACCTACGGGGAGGCTCAGAACGACGCCGACAGGCACAACGCAAGCTGTCCCGATCAAGGCGCGATAGTCATCACGCCCGCCTGACAGGCATTCCAAAGCTCCTGTCGCGACTCTAAATGCACTGTGCAACTGTATAATTCAGTCCGTTTCTGATCATCAGAACTCGCGAAGTGCGTCGCTAAAGCAGGTTTGGGTGAGGTGGAGGGACACTACTGACCGCCAGTGAATCGACGCAGGAACTGGCGGGTCCGGTGATGCTGCGGATCGGTCAAAACCTGCTTGGCCGAGCCGGATTCGACGATTTGACCGCCGTCGAGGAAGCACACCGTGTGAGCCACCTCGCGGGCGAATGACATTTCGTGAGTCGCCATCACGATGGTGCTGCCAGAGTTCGCGAGCTCACCGACGAGGGCCAGCACCTCGCCGACCAGTTCCGGGTCCAGCGCGCTGGTGATCTCGTCCAGCAGCAACACACGCGGTTCGTACGCCAAAGCACGGGCGATGGCCACCCGTTGCTGTTGCCCGCCGGACAATTTGTCCGGATAGGCGTCGGCCTTGTCGGACAGGCCAACCCGCGTCAACAACTCGCGGCCGCGGTCCTGTGCGTCACGGCGGGTCGAACCGTGGACCACGCGGGGCGCCAGTGCGACGTTCGCCAGCGCCGTCATGTGGGGAAACAAGTTGAACGACTGGAACACCATGCCCATCGCCTGCCGGGCCGCATCGGCGTCGATGCGCGGGTCGCTGACATCGCGGCCGTCGAGCAGGATCTGGCCGTCGTCGATGTCCTCGAGTAGGTCGATGCACCGCAGTAGGGTCGACTTTCCCGACCCTGACGCCCCGATCAGCACCACGACTTCGTGCTCGGCGATGTCGAGGTCGACGCCGTCGAGCACGGACCGGTTGCCGTACGCCTTGACCAATCCCCGCACCGACAGCACCGGTGCGGCGGGTTCCGTCTCCCGGGTCGCTTCGCTCCTGCCCTCCGAAGTCTTTTCCCGGGTCGCTTCGCTCCTGCCCTCCGAAGTCTTTTCCCGGGTCGCTTCGCTCCTGCCCTCCGAAGTCTTTTCCCGGGTCGCTTCGCTCCTGCCCTCCGAAGTCACAACGCCCCCTGCCGGATCCCTGCGCGCTTCGACGCCCAATCGGCGAGACGTGCCGACGGCACCGCCAGTGCGACGAACAAGAGGCCGGCGACGACATACGGGGTGAAGTTGTAGGTGGTGGCCGCCTGAATCTGCGCTGCCCGTACGGCATCCACGGCGCCGAGCACCGAGATGAGGCCGCAGTCCTTCTGCAGCGCGACGAAGTCGTTGAGCAGGGCCGGTGTTACCCGGCGCGTGGCCTGAGGCAGGACCACCAGCCGCATGGTGCGCCGGTAGTTGAGGCCCAGGGATTTGGCTGCGGCCAGCTGCGAAGGATGGACGGATTCGATGCCTGCCCGGAAGACCTCGGCCACGTAGGCGGAGTAGATCAACACCAACGCAAGACCGCCCAGCAGCACCGGGTTCGTCGGAACGCCCGACAGTCGCAGCCCGGGCAGACCGAACCCGACGAGGTACAAGCAGATCAGCAGAGGCAGCCCCCGGAACAGATCGACATATCCAGTTGCCAACGCCCGCAACGGGAACCACACCGGCCCGCGCAGCGTCCGCACCGCGGCCAGGCCAAGTCCGACGATCAGGATCAGGACTTGACAGACCACGAGCACCCGAATGTTCAGCCATAGCCCTTCCAATAGTGCAGGCAGGCTCTCCCAACCGATGCGCAGGTTGAAGAACGAGTCCCGTACCCGCGGCCAACCCGGCGACGACGTCACCGCGACGAGCAGCACCGTAGCGAAGACCATGGTCGACACGAGCGCGACCAGCGTGGACCGACGGGCCCGGGACTGGCGGTAGGCCACCCGGTCAATGGCGGCCGTGGTCACGAAAGGACCGGCGCGTTACCGGCGTCGGCGAGCCACTCCTTCTGCAGGTTGAGTAGCTTGCCGTCGTTGCCGAGATCATCGACGGCCTTGGACACACACGTCGTCAGCGGGCTGCCCTTGTCCAGCACGATGCCGAATTGCTCAGCTTGCTCGGTTCCGGCGGGCAACTGGCCGACGATCACCCCGTCCGTCAGTTCGCTCTGCACCTGGAATGCCGTCGGCAGATCCAGTACCAGCCCGTCGATCTGGCCGTTCGACAACGCGGCCTTGGCGTCGTCGTTGTTGTTGAACACCGCGACGGCTGGGTCGAGCGCTTTGGCGGCCGTGTAGCTGGTGCTGCCGACCTGGGCGCCGAGCTTGAGCCCCTTGAGCCCGTCCACTGTCTTCACCTGGGCCGCTGGCGACGACTTCACCGTGACGACCGCTTGCGTCACGTCGTAGTAGGGCGAGGAGAAGTCGACGGCCTGCTTTCGCTCGTCGGTGATGGAGAACTCATTGAGGTTGGCGTCGAACGTCTTTGGGCCCGGCGCGATGGCCGCGTTGAACGGCACGCGGACCCACTTCACGTCCTCCTTGGCATACCCGAGCTTCTCGGCGACGGCGTAGGCAACTGCGGATTCGAAGCCCTTGCCGTTGGCGGGATCGTCGTCGACGAACCATGGCGGGTAAGCCGGCTGATCGGTGCCGAAGGTGATGACCCCCTTGCTCAGCGTGGTCAGGGAGTCCTTCGAGCACGTGTCGGCCGCGGGAGGGGAGGACGTGTCTTCGGCGGGGGCACAGGCGGTCGTTGCGAACAGACCGACGACAGCCAGCATGGACACGACATTCAAGACGTTGCGCATGGGCGGCATCATCGCGCACGCAGGCCATTCGGCGCCGACGTTCAGCTCAAGATGATCCGCTTGACGATAGGCGAGCCCGCCCGACAAGCGCGAGTACCTCGCGAGCGCAGCCCCAACTCAACGTCACGCCCGCTCCGCCGTGCCCGTAGTTGTGCACGACCCGCGCACCGGAATCGAGTGGCTCGCCCTCCTCGAGTCGAACGGTCGAGCGGCCCGGACGCAGTCCGACCAGATGCTCTATCACCCGTGCGGCCCGCAGTGCTGGCACCAGATCGCAACACCGCTCGACGATCGCTGCGCCGGCGGCCAGGTCGACCGTCGTGTCCCACCGCCGTTCCTCCAGGGTGCCGCCCAGGATGCAGTCGTCCACCCGAGGATGCACGTACGCGCGGCCGGCGGGATGCTGCTCGTCGCGGACCGACATGGTCAGACCGGGATTGCTGACGCGAACGATCTGCCCCCGAACCGGGTAGAGCTCCGAGTCGCCGACCAGTTCCCGCGCACCGAGACCGGCGCAGTTCACCACGACGTCCGCGCCGTCGCCCAACTCTTCCAGTGACCACACGTGCCGCTGGACGAACTCCCCACCGAGACCGTGGATTCGAGCGACCAGCCATGGCAGGTAGCGCGGCATCTCTGCCAGTGGCACCACGAAACGCAGACCATGTCGATAGCCCGGCGGAAGCTCGTCCGCCGTGGCCGGACGGACACCTCCCACCGCGGCCGCCCAAGTGGGTTCGCCCGGGGGTTGGCGGTAGAGCCCGAGCGACTCGCACATCACCACCCCGGCCACACGCGTCGCCGCGTGGTCGGCGAGCACACGGTAGGTGTCCTCACCCCAGCGCAGCACCCGTTCCCACGGTCCGACATGGGTCGGGAACCATACCGCCGCGGCGAGCGCCGACGTGGTCGAAGTACTGGGCTCGGCGGCCACCAACCGCACCCGATGCCCGGCCTCCAACAGGGAGATCGCGGTGGTCAGTCCGCTTATCCCGGAGCCGACCACGACGATCCGCAATGCCTCGGAGCGAATGCTCAAGGGTGTGGTCCGCGCCGTCTCGCAGAAAGGTATGGCTGCGACGTCAGATCGGGAGTTTCTCGCGCACCAGGTCGGTGAGGAAGCGAGTGGTCGACACCGGCCGGAACGCTCGGGCGGCGTCGGTGAGGGCGTCGCGCGACTCCGTGGGCAGTTCTATCTCCGCGGCGGCGACGTTGAACTCGAGTTGCTCGACGCTGGATGCCCCCGGAATGGCGACCACGCCCGGCAAGCTGATCAGCCAGGCCAGCGCCACCTGCGCCGGCTTGGCGTCCAGCTGGGTGGCGACGTCCCGCAACGTCTGCAGCAGCGGCTCGATGCGGCGCAGGTTCTCGGTGCCGAAAAGCGAGTTCGCCATCCGCACACCACCCGGCCGGTTGTCGACGCCGTACTTGCCACCGAGCAGGCCCTGTGCGAGCGGGCTATAGGCGATCACGATGCGGTTCTCTCGCTCGGCGAACGGGACGAGGTCCTCGAGTGCGCCGGGGCGGGCGAGTGAGAAGTCCACCTGGTTGCTGATGACGGGCCGTCCGAGTGCGGCGTCGGCCTTCTGCCACCGTTCCAGCGAGTAGTTCGAGACGCCGGCCGCGCCGATCGTGCCGCTGTCGAGCAGGCTGCGCATCCCCGGCATGATCACTGAATCGGGAACCAACGGGTTGGGCTGGTGGACTTGATAGAGCGGGATGCGGTCCAGCTGCAGCCGCCGCGCACTCGCGTGTGCGCGCTGCTTGACCACTGCGGGAAACGGTGCAACAGGGAAGATCTTGCTGGCCACGACGACGTTGGCCCGCTCGTCGCCGAGTGCTTCGCCGAGGATGCGCTCGCTCTTGCCCGTGCCGTAGATCTCGGCGGTGTCGAATAGCGTGACCCCCATGGCCAGGGCGCGTCGCACGATGTCGCCGGCCGCGCCCGAGGCGTATTGGTCGCCGTAGCCCCACTCGCGGGAGCCGAACTGCCAGGTGCCCAGACCGATCCGACTGACCCGTCCGACGCCGTCCACTTCGAGATACTTCATCACTCCACCCTACTGAGCTCAGCCACCCGCGGGCTGGGAGCGCCCACTCATGCGTCGGCACCCAGCAGCGTCGCTGCGAAGCGCAGATCCTTCACGAGTCCGGCGAACAGATCCTCGCGCTGCTCGGCTGGGCCCCGCAGGACGGCCGACGGGTGCACCGTGACCACCAGTGCGGGATCGAGGGGGACGGTGCCGCGGGGGAGGTGCAGCACCTCACCGCGATGCTCGGTCAGGCGAAATGCGTTGCCCAACAACGATTTAGCAGCGACGGCGCCCATGAGCACCACGACGTCGGGAGCCACCGCTCGCAGTTCGGCGAACAGCCACGGCCTGCACGCCACCACCTCGGTGCGGCTGGGCGTCTTGTGGATGCGCCGCACACCGCGCTCGGCACGGGTGAACTTGAAGTGCTTGACGGCGTTGGTGACGTAGAGCGGCTCGCGGTCGACGCCCGCGGCGGCAAGCGCTTTGTCCAACATCCGCCCTGCCGGGCCGACGAACGGCCTGCCCGCGCGGTCTTCCTGGTCACCGGGCTGTTCTCCGACCAACATCATCACCGCAGCACGGGCGCCCTCCCCGAACACGGTCTGGTCGGCGTCGCGAAACAGACCACAACCCTCGCAGCCCTTGGCGGCCGCCACCAGTTCATCGAGATCGCGCGTCTCGGGTACGAACTCCGCTGCGCTCGAACGAGTCATGAAGTGCGACTACCCGGCGACGTCGCCTTGAATCAGCGGCTCCGTGCGACGAGGCGGGTCACCTCGTCCAGCCCGATGGGAGCCAGGAACGTTCCGCGCAATTCCCGGTGCCACCACGCCTTCTCGCGGATCAACTCCTTCCTCGTCGTGAAGCGGTAGCGATACAGCAGCGCACGGACGTGGCGTGGCGGCGAATCGGAGAACGGGTTGCGACGCAACAGTCCGGTGATCGCCGGATCGTTGGTCAACATGCCCTCGCACAGGCGGCCGATCCAGGGCTGCGCGTACGACGGGGAGAGCGCGGCGAACCACATCAGCCAGTCCAGTCGTAGGTGATACGGGCTCCACTGCCGCGGCAACCGGCCGACGTCGCCGGGCTTGCCCTTGAACCCGTATTCCGCCCACACGGTCTCGTCGGACAGGTCGGACGTCCGCAGTACCCTCGAACACCACCTCGTCGCGGGTCCGGCTGATGCTGCCGAACGCACCGTACGAGTTGACCAGGTGCAGGGGGTCGTAGGTGCTGTTCATGCGCTGATGACGGGAAACCAAGTTGGCTGCCGGTCGCCAGCTCAGCACCAGCACCGCCGCGGTGACCGCGATGACCAGCCCGGCAAACCACCCGGGAAGCGACGACGGGACATCGGCCGGAGTCGCCACGCCGAACACGCGTTCCGACCGTCGACGTGTCGATGGCGCTGCAGGCCAGCACGATCGTCAGCCAGTTCAACCACGCGAAGTTGCCGGAGAACACCAGCCACAACTGGGTGACGACGATGATGGCGGCGGCGATGCTGGCGACGGGTTGAGGGGCGAACAGGCCGAAAGGCACGATCAATTGCGCTACGTGATTGCCCGCGACCTCGATGCGGTGCACCGGCCTTGGTAGCCGGTGGAAGAACCAGCTGAGCGGCCCTGGCATCGGCTGCGTCTCGTGGTGGTAGTCGAGGCACGTCAGGTTGCGCCAGCACGGGTCACCGCGCAGCTTGATCAACCCGGCGCCGAACTCGACCCGGAACAAGAGCCACCAGAACAGCCACATGATCAGCACTGGCGGCGCGGTGTCGTCGTTGCCGAGAAACGCGACCAGGAAGCCGGTCTCGAGCAGCAGCGACTCCCATCCGAACGAGTACCAGGTCTGGCCGACGTTGACGATCGACAGGTAAGCCGCCCACAGGGTCAGCCACAGCAGGGTCGCAGCCCACAGGGGGACCAAGTCGTCTAGGCCGGCCACCATTGCGACGGCCAGCGTCGCCCCCAGCCAGCTGACGGCGGCGAAGAAGCGATCGGTGTAGTGAAGGTGAAAGATGCTCGGAGAGTTGCGAAACGAGATGCGCGCCAGAAACTTCGGGATGGGTAGCAGACCGCGCTCGCCGAGAAGTCCGCGAAACTGCATCGCCGCGCAGACGAACGCGATGACGTAGATCGCCGCGATCCCGCGTTCTACCATCAGCCTGCCCCACCAGTATTCGGGCGCGGCGAGCCAGTTCACGGTTCAGCCCTCGCCGCCGGCAGGGCGTCGACGGTGTCGTGCGAATCGTCGAAGTACACGGACCAACGGGCCGTCGACCTTGCGGTCGGAATCGATCGGGTTGCACACCGTCCTCCTTCGTGCAGTCCTCAATGACGGGATGCCCGTCGGGCGCGTGACCAAACCATCGGTCATCTGCGGTTTCCGGGTCGTTTGCCGGGCCACGACCGCGGGTAATCACCAGCGCATGACCAGATTCGGCTATACCCTCATGACGGAGCAGAGCGGGCCGAAAGAGCTTGTGCGCTATGCCGTTTCCGCCGAGCGTGTGGGATTCGACTTCGAGGTGTGCAGCGACCACTACTCGCCGTGGCTGGCGTCTCAGGGCCACGCACCGCACGCATGGACGACGCTGGGCGCCGTCGCCAACGCCACGGACCACGTCGAGCTCCTCACGTACGTCACCTGTCCCACGATCCGCTACCACCCCGTGATCGTGGCGCAGCAGGCCGCGACTTTGCAGATCCTCGCCGACGGGCGGTTCACGCTGGGCCTGGGCAGCGGCGAGAACCTCAACGAACACGTCGTCGGGCAGCGCTGGCCGACGGTGGCCCGGCGCCACGACATGCTGCGTGAGGCGATCCAGATCATCCGCGAGCTGTTCACCGGTGAGCTCGTGGACTGGCGCGGCGACTACTTCGAAGTGGACTCGGCGCGGTTGTGGGACCTTCCGGACATCCCGGTCGCCATTGCGACCGCCGTGTCCGGTCAGCGTTCCGTCGACGAGTTCGCCTTGCTGTCGGACCACCTGATTGCCGTCGAACCGGACAAGGACCTCGTCGATGCCTGGCTCAACGCCCGGCGTGCCACGGGACTGCCGGGTGACGTTCGGGTGATCGGCCAGATACCGATCTGTTGGGATCACGACCGCGACGCTGCGGTGCTACGTGCACACGACCAGTTCCGCTGGTTCGCCGGCGGCTGGGCGGTCAACGCCGACCTGCCGACGACGGCGGGTTTCGCCGGAGCGACTCAGTTCGTGCGGCCCGAGGACACGGCGGAGTCCATCCCGTGTGGGCCCGACCTGGACGCGATCGTCGACGCGGTCGGCGAATACTGGGAGGCCGGCTTCACCGACGTCGCGTTGGTGCAGGTCGGCGACGGTGCGCAGGACGAATTCCTGAAGGAGGCGGCGGCGCCGCTGCTGGAGAAACTGCGCAACGCCTCGTCGTAAGTGGCCGCGTGGCACTCCAGTTCCGGGAGAGCGGTGTGCAATCGCTGTTGAGCATCGCTCGTTGTCTGAACAGCGGCTTTTCGGACTCGTGGCTGATAAAGTTCCACGGCCCCGCGGCGCAATTGACAGCCGACAGTTTGACGGGCTAGATATAAGACACGCGAAGCATCTGGTGTGACGCGTGCGGCTTGTCTTGGGCCGATTGTGGGCCTGGTCGAGGAGGCGGGCGATATGGACGCTTCGTCGAATGACATCGGCAGCCCGGTGAGCACCCACAACGACCGGTCGAAGATCGCACACTTCATTCGGTTGATGTGCGTACCCATTCTGCTCGGCTGGTTGGCGCTGACGGTCATCACGAACTCCATCGTTCCGACGCTGGAGAAGGTCGGCGAAGCGCACACGGTGGGGTTGAACGCCAAGGATGCGCCGTCGCTGATCTCGATGCGGAAGATCGGTAGCAACTTCCAGGAGTTCGACTCCGACAGCAATGCCATGGTCCTGCTCGAGGGCGACAAGCCGCTGGGTCCCGAGGCCCACCAGTACTACGACGAACTGGTCAAGAAACTCGAGGCCGACACGGTCCACGTTGAGCACGTCGCCGACTTCTGGGGCGATCCGCTGACCGCATCGGGTGCGCAGAGCAACGACGGCAAGGCCGCCTACGTTCAGGTCTACCTTCGGGGCAACCAGGGTGAAACCCTGTCCAACGACTCCGTCGCCGCGGTCCGTGACGTGGTCGATAAGACACCAAGACCGCCGGGTCTCACCGTGTACGTCACTGGCGCCGGGCCGCTCATCTCCGACCAGCACCACGCGGGCGACAAGAGCATCCTCTTGGTCACGCTCATCACCATCGTCGTGATCGCCGTGATGCTGGTGCTGGTCTACCGATCCCTCGTCACGATGCTCCTGATTATGTTCATGGTGTTCCTCGAGCTCGGCGCCGCACGCGGGATCGTCGCGGTGCTCGGCTACTACGAGATCATCGGGCTCTCGACCTTCGCGACCAGCCTGCTGACGCTGATGGTGATCGCCGCTGGCACGGACTACGCGATCTTCACCGTCGGCAGGTATCAGGAAGCGAGAGGCGACGGTGAGGACCGGGAAGCCTCGTACTACACGATGTTTCATGGCACGGCACACGTCGTGCTGGGTTCCGGGCTCACCATCGCCGGCGCGATGCTGTGTCTGAGCTTCACCCGGCTGCCGTACTTCCAGACCTTGGGGGTGCCCTGCGCGGTCGGCACCTTCGTCGCCGTGGTGGCGGCGCTGACCCTCGGGCCCGCGGTGCTCACGATCGGCAGCCGATTCCGTCGCATCTTCGAGCCGAGGCGCAAGATCGCATCCCGTGGCTGGCGGCGCATCGGCACCGCGGTGGTGCGGTGGCCCGGCCCCATCCTCGTCGCCACGCTTGCGCTGGCCCTGGTCGGTCTACTTGCGCTACCCGGCTACAAGACGAGCTACGACGCCCGCAAGTACCTTCCGGACGACATCGCCGCGAACGTTGGCTACGCCGCGGCGGAGCGGCACTTCCCGGCCTCGCGGATGAACCCCGAGTTGCTGATGGTCGAGAGCGACCACGATCTGCGGAATTCAGCGGACTTCCTGGTCATCAACAAGATCGCCAGGGCGATCACGGCGGTGCCGGGCATCGCCCGGGTGCAGACCATCACGCGGCCCGAGGGCAAGCCGATCAAGCACTCGACCATCCCGTTCGGGATCAGCATGCAGAGCACCACCCAGACGATGAACCAGAAGTACAACCAGGACCGCATGGCCGACATGCTCAAGCAGGCCGCCGAGATGCAGAAGACCATCGACACGTTGACGAAGATGTCCAGTCTCACCGCGCAGATGGCGGACGTCACGCATCAGATGGTCGCCAAGACGAAGGACATGACCGTCGACATCGCCGAACTGCGCGACAACATCGCGAACTTCGACGACTTCTTCCGGCCCATGCGCAACTTCTTGTACTGGGAACCGCACTGCTACGACATCCCGGTCTGCTGGTCGATCCGCTCGGTGTTCGACACGCTCGACGGCATCGACACCATGACCGACGACATCCAGCAGCTGCTGCCCGAGCTGGAGAAGCTCGACACGCTGATGCCCCAATTGGTCGCGCTCATGCCGTCGCAGATCGAGACCATGAAGTCGATGAAGACCATGATGCTGACGATGTACGCCACCCAAAAGGGACAGCAGGATCAGCAGGCGGCGGCGTCGGAGAACTCGACGGCCATGGGCGACGCGTTCGATCAATCGATGAACGACGACTCCTTCTACCTGCCGCCCGAGGTGTTCGACAACGCGGACTTCAAACGTGGCATGAAGAACTTCATCTCACCGGACGGTAAGTCGGTGCGGTTCATCATCAGCCACGAGGACGATCCCGCGACCGCAGAGGGCATCTCGCGCGTCGACCCCATCAAGCAAGCGGCGCGGGAAGCGATCAAGGGCACCCCGTTGGAGGGCTCGACTATATATCTGGCGGGGACCGCGGCCACGTACAAGGACATGCACGATGGTTCGGCCTTCGATCTGTTGATCGCCGGAATATCGGCGGTGACGCTCATCTTCGTCATCATGCTGATCATCACCCGAGCCTTGGTGGCGGCTGCGGTGATCGTCGGTACGGTGCTTCTGTCGCTCGGCGCGTCGTTCGGCCTGTCGGTGCTGGTGTGGCAGTACCTGCTCGGTACCCCGCTGCACTGGATGGTGATCGCGATGTCCGTCATCCTGCTGCTTGCGGTTGGGTCGGACTACAACCTCTTGTTGGTGTCTCGGTTCAAGGAAGAGCTACCCGGGGGCTTGAAGACCGGCATCATCCGCTCGATGGCGGGCACCGGATCGGTGGTGACGTCGGCGGGTCTGGTGTTCGCGTTCACGATGGCGTCCTTCGCGTTCAGCGACCTGAAGGTGATGGCGCAGGTGGGCACGACCATCGCCCTCGGGCTGTTGTTCGACACCCTGGTGGTGCGGTCGTTCATGACGCCGGCCATCGCTGCGCTGCTGGGCAAGTGGTTCTGGTGGCCGCAGATCGTTCGGTCGCGCGCATCCATCCGCCGGCTCGAGGCGCTTCATTCCGATCGCGAACCCGGCCCCGACCGGAAGACCGAGCCGATTTCGGTGGGAACCTGACCGGCTGAGTCTGGCGCACCCGCTATCACGCATGTGTGGGCGATTCAGGTCCGACTCGTGCGCGACGTCCCTACTGTTGTGCTGTGCACCTGCTTAGCATTGCGCCGGCGAATCCACCCACGGAACGTTGACCGCATGCCACAGACGACGACGCCGCTAGGCACCTGTTCCGCATCTGCTCGGCCCACTGTGGCGTGCTGGCCACAGTTACCGACGGGAAGCTCACTGCCAACACGATCGATCAGCCCTGCAAGCAGGTCGCCCTGGCCGCGCACGGTCACTGGCTCGGCGGCGACGTCGACTTCAACGAGGCCGACAGCTGGATGTTGATCGGGACCATCCGATCGTGTCAAAGGCGATAGGCATTCCGGGGTTGATCTGCCGCGAGCCTGCCGGCGGCGCCGAGATTGACTACGAAATCCGAATTGACGGGATGGCCGACAGCGGCAACCTCAGACCGTCACAACCTCGATGCATGCATCGGTGAAGGGGCGGATCTGCTCGGCGGTCGCACTGGAATCGGTGACCAAGGTGACGCGGGGAGGCAGGGGTGCCCAGGCGTGAAAGGGTCGCTGTCCTAGCTTCGCGGCGTGCGCGAGGACGTACACCGCGCCAGCACGCTCGATCATGAGTTCCTTGAGCCGGGTCTGTTCCAGCTCTGCCTCGCATATTCCGCGATCGGCGGTGACTGCGTCGGCGCCGAGAAACGCGCGGTCGAAGGACACTCGGGCAAGGGCAGCTTCGGTGAGCGGCCCGAGGAAGCCCTGGCTGAGGTGTCGCAACGTTCCCCCGAGGCATTCGACTCGCACGTCGTCGGCGTCGGCGAGCGCCTCGAGGGCCGTGAGCCCCGCGGTGATAACCGTGAGCCGCTGCGTGTCGCGCAGAAACTCTCCCATCGCACCGACGGTGGTGCCGGCATCGAGCAGGACCGTTTCGCCGGGAAGCACTTGGCTTGCTGCCCATTTCGCGATTGCCCGCTTGGCATCGAATCCTTCGAGCGCGCGCTGTCGGATCGACGACTCGGGATGCGCATTGAGGGCGATGGCGCCACCATAGGTTCGCGCGAGCAAACCCTCGGAGGTCAGCTTTCCAAGATCACGGCGGATCGTCGATGGGGTGACGCCGAAGAGGGTCGACAGATCATCGACGCTCGCGAGGCCGCTGGTCTTGGCCAGTCGGAGGATCTCGGAACGTCGCGCCTGTGACTGTCGGACCGCCATCGCGCCTTTCCTAGACTGCGGCCTTGCTGGTGGCCAGTTCCGCCGCCTGCCGCAGGGCCTCGACCATGCTACCGGCCTCGGCGATTCCCTTACCTGCGATATCGAAGGCCGTTCCGTGATCGACGGACGTGCGGATGACGGGCAAGCCGACGGTGATATTGACGCCCGCCTCGAGGCCGAGCACCTTGACCGGACCGTGTCCCTGATCGTGGTACATCGCGACGATGAGGTCGTAATCTCCACGGCCGGCAAGGAAGAACGCGGTGTCGGCGGGCAACGGCCCGTGCACATCGATTCCTTCGGCACGCAGCAGTTCGAGTGCGGGAATGATCTTCTGCTCCTCTTCGCCGTAGCCGAACAGGCCGCCCTCGCCGGCGTGCGGGTTGATACCGCACACACCGATCTTCGGGTTCGCGTTACCAGATCGCACGAGCGCGTCGTGACCGCGGCGGATGGTCCGCTCCACAAGCCCGGGCTCGATTTTGGCGACGGCGTCCAACAGCCCGATGTGGGTGGTCACGTGGATGACCTTGAGCGTCGGTGAGGAGAGCATCATCGACACCTCTTCGGTACCCGTCAGGTGCGCGAGCACCTCGGTGTGGCCCGGGAAGATGTGTCCGGCGGCATGCAGGGCTTCCTTGTTGAGCGGAGCGGTGCAGATCGCCTGTACGGCGCCGGCCACTGCCAGTTCGCTTGCCACGCGGATGTATTCGTAGGCCGCGTGGCCTGCGACAGCGGACAGTTCGCCCCAGGGGAGGTCGTCGGGAAGCAGACCCAGATCGATGACATTGATCCGTCCAGGAGTGAACTCGGCGTCGGAAACCCGTTCGACGGCGACGATCTGCGGCTCCAGGCCGAGAACGCTGGCCGCAAGCCGCAGTCGCGCTGCGTCGCCGATGACGACGGGGTGGCACCATGTGGCGACTTGCGGATCGAGCATCGCAGGCACGATGACCTCCGGCCCGATACCGGCACCGTCACCCATCGTCACGGCAACGTAGGGAAGATTCTTTGACATGGGATGTGCCTCACTGTTGTTGGGTCGTAGGTATGCGGCGATCGTCGCGAGTGAGCGATGGTCACCGAAGCTGCCCGGCCGGGTCACCACGAGGCGGCCATCCGGCGTGACGGACGCGATGGCGCCCGCATGGATTTCGTGAATGGGTTCGATTCGATCCACGCCAAGTCGATCGAGCACGGTCCGAGCGGTTTCGCCGCCGGTGAGCACTAGATCTGTGGAGTCATCGATGATCCCGGCGGCGACGTCGGCGAGGGCGTGCACCAGGCGATGTGCGTTCTCGGGCGCGACCGGCCCGTCGATGGCGAGAGCTACTGCATCGTGCGCTACAGGTTTGGCAGCGCGCCCTGCAAGCAGGTCCGCCGAGTCAATTCGCACGACGGCTGTCCCGTCGGATTCGAGCTCGCGCAGCTGAGCGCAGGCGCCGGAATCGGCTGTCCCGACCACGATTACGGTACGTGAGGATGCAGCGACGGGGCGCGCCGCTGAACGTTGCGGCAGTGTCCGCGCGACAGCGGCGGTCAGTGCGCCCGTTCCGATCAGAATTGTGTCCGGAGTGACGTGGGCGACAACCTTATCCAGGTCAGCGTCAGAGCGTGATATCGACGATCTGAACACCGGGTACGTGCCCTGCTGCGTCTGCGATGCTGCGGGGCGCCGGGGCGCTCTCCGCTGTCCATAGGTCGGTCTGGTCCAACGGGACTCCGTCGACGAGCACCACTCCGTCGACCACGGTGCGTCCCAGCTTGGGATTGCCGGCGGCGATGATGACAGGGCGCCCGGTGGCGGCCGCGGCACGCACGGTGGCGTCGATAGGGCCGCGAAGCAGCGAGTCGATCTTAATGATCGTTTGTCTGCCGTCTGCGATCGAAAGCGCCTGGGCCACGGCATCCTCCGCGTCAGCGACGCAGAGTCGGCGAGTGTGCAGGTCAAGCACCGTCACGGGTCGGCGTGGGGTGCCGGCGTGCAGGAGTACCTCGACACCGAGTCCGCGCCCGACGAATCCGGCTGCGGCTTCTGCTGCGCCGGACAGGTCGTCGGCCAGAACCAGCACATGTCGCTGGTGACCGCCGATACCTCCGTTTCTCGTCACATCAGCCTCATCCAAATAATTGCGTGTTGTGTGCGACAATACTAACAGAGTTGCGTGTTGTACGCACGCGTTTACAACGACGTCCCGGCGCACTGCACCAGCGCCTGGCCGGTGATGCTGCGGGCGTCCGGGCTCAACAGGAATGCCACGCTCCCCGCGATCTCCTCCGGTTCGATCAACCGGCCAAACGGGGGGATTTGGGGCGGGGTGGCGGCGCGGGCCGGGTCGGTGAGCATTGGCGTCGAGGTCGGTCCTGGAGCTACAACGTTCACGGTGATCGCCCTCTGGACCAACTCAAGAGCCCACGACCGGGCCATCGCGAGCTGGGCAGCCTTGGTTGCGGTGTACTGACTCTTACCCGCCGCACCGGTCATGGTCCGGGAGCCGACCAGCACGATGCGTCCGCCGTCGACGACGTCACCGATCAGCGCATTGACCAGCTCCTCAGCAGCCCCGACATGTATTTCCCACATCGCCTGGCCGTCCGCGAGCGACAGCTGGCCCAGTCGGGCGGATCGCTGCAGGCCCGCGGCATGCACGATCGCATCGATCGACCCGAGTCCGGATACGGCAGATCGGATACCGGGCCGGTCGCTGAGATCACAGTGCCGCCAGGAGAACCCATCCTGATCGAAGTCGGGTTTGCGTCTGGACAATCCGATCACCGACCAGCCGTCGTCCAGTAATCGCCGGACAATAGTCGCACCGATACCGGAGCTGACGCCGGTGACGACCGCGCGCCGCTGAGACATTTGGGGGTGCCGCTGGGTCACGTTGTCGGGCCGTCCTGCACCCACGATGGATCGACGCGCACGTATTGGATGGCCTGCCGGAATCGGGTGAAGGCGATGTGCAGCATTTCGTCGGCCGATGCGGTGATGCTGGGGTAGGAGTATTCGCGGTTGAGTCCGTCGCGGGAGTTGTTGGTAAGGCAGTATCCGTCGCCGGTCTCCAGATCTCGGCGCAATGGCCACGTCAGTCCGCCGTCATCGGAGATGGCCAGCGTCATCGGGGCGCGAGGCGCCCCCCAGAACGCTGACCGGCTGTCACCGTCGTCGATGGGTGTCAGACTCTCCACGGCAGCCCCCTCTGCTAACCCGTCGTCATCGATCTCGTCGTAGAGGGAGGTGCGCCGCTCGGTTGCGTCAAGGGCACTGGAGTTGTTGAACACCAAGGCAAGTCGATCCTCGGGCAGCACCACGAACTGGATCGACGAGTTGTTGTTCGGCAGTTCGGTGGCAACGGGAGCCGACCACGTCTCACCGTCGTCGGGGGAGACACTTCGGTAGATATGGTCCGCCCACCGGCTGCGGTACAGCGCGACCAACGATCCGTTCGACAGTCGGCCGATGTTCATGTGGACGCATCCGATGCTGTCGGGAACGAGAACCTCGCGCCAGGTCTCGCCGTCGTCGGAAATCAGCACCCCGCTGTAGTCGCGATCGCCGACCCATTTGCGGCCGGGAACACGCACGCAGTGGAACACCGGCAGCAGCAGTCGACCCGACGGCAGCACGGTGATCGGCTGCCGGACGAAGACCCCGCCGGCATCAGTTTCCGGGATCAGCGTGTGTGTGGGGCCCCAGTTGCGGCCGCCGTCTACGGAGATTCGGCGCAGCACGCGGGCAGTGTCCTGGTTGCCGGCGTGCTGGGAGGTCCACAGTAGCCACACGCACCGATCGTCGACGACGTGCAGAATGGGGTTCTGCTCCGACCGGCTGGGGTCGTCGGATAGTTGGACCGGTGTCGACCACTGGTCTGAGCCCGGTGCCAGGGCCGAGAACCAGACACTGATGTCGGGGACGCCCTCCTGGGTGCCCGCGAACCAGACACAGCCAAGCGAATTATCTGGCAGGACAGCGAGATTCGCGGCGTGATTCTGCACCTGCGGCGCGGGCAACAGGGCATCTGATCGTCCGTCCTGGTCGCTGGACCGCACGACGCCGTCGGTACTTCCGAAAGCGGTGATGCCTGTTGGATCGTTCATCGGTGCTCCGGATCTGTGGTGAGAAGGGTTATGCGCTGAGGGTGGCGGCGCTGAGGTCGTAGGAGTTGGTGGGGCGCAGACCCACATTGCCGATCCTGCTTCGGCGGGCCAGGACGACCTTGGGGACGAACGACCACATCATTGGGCAGGTGTCCCAGATCATTCGCTGTGCATCGGCCAGCAGGGCTAAGCGCCGGGCGGGATCGGGGTCCTCCGACGCGCGCGTGATCACGTCGGTGATCTCCGGGAAGATATAGCCGTGGTAGGTGTCTCGGGTGGCTTCCTTTTCGGCGGTGCCGGCGTACATACCCTGCATGATGGTGATGGCCAGGCCGGTGGGCCCCGGGTAGCCGTTGCCGAGTACGTCCCAGTCGCCGGCTTTGCCCTGACGCCAGGTGGAGATGTCGCCGCCGGGCTCGAACTGCTGCAACTTCGGGCGGACGCCCACTGCTGAGAGCATCTGGACGACGGCTTC
>CAVPRG010000008.1:0-235225 GCA_963707745.1 uncultured Actinomycetota bacterium | reverse complement strand
GCTTTGATGGATCGAGTTCGTGGATAACACCAGTTATCCAGAAACCGACCCGGTCGCGTCGCATCGGCGCACGAACGGGGGTAGGGCAGCGCCGAACGTATCTCGGCGAAGCCGCATCATTCTGTTTGCTGCTCTGGCAACCTGAATTCGTGGGGACGTGCGTGGCCCCCGCCCTATTACCTACGTCCCGCTATGGCGGATTTGCCAGTCGGAGTTAGTACGTAGAACTTCTTACGCCCGTCCGCACCCGGGGCGGCGTCGATTACGTGTACCGATCCGCGGTCGATCAATCGACACCGCCCCACTTCGCCGCGGTGATGTGTAGTGGTCTCCCTCGGTGGGCGCGTTTCGAGGAACCCAACGCCGCCGGTTGTTTGCCCGTCCGCTGTTATGCGCTCATATCGGGTAGTCGGGCAACTCGAAGTCGTCGCGCACGCTTCGGGTCAGCAGCAGGTCGGCAAGCGGACGGAAGTTCATCGTCCTCATCACCAGATCGCGAAACCGGATGCCCAGCCGCGTCTGCGTCGCGAAGACAGGGAGAAACTTCTGCGCCGAGGCCTGTTTGCCCTCGACAAACCGGCGCAATCGCGCCTCGTAGGCGTCGAAGGCCCGCCGGTAATCCCCACCGGCGCACGCGAGTTCGCCGGCCAGCACGTAGGCTTCGGTCATCGCCAGCCCGGTGCCCTCGCCCGCCATCAGCGACACACACGCGGCCGCGTCGCCGACGAGAGCCGTTCGGCCCCGCGACCAGCGATCCAGGCGGATCTGGCTGACGACATCGAAGTACAGATCATCGACACCGTCGAGCGCGGCCAGGATTTGCGGGCATTCCCAGCCCGCGTGACCAAACTCACGGCGCAGCAGGGCTTTACGCGCGTCCAGCTCGCCAGGATCGGCGGCTTGCTCTGAACGGAACACGAACAGGAACATGGCGCGGTCCCCCCGCAGCGAAAACCGCCCGACCGATCGACCCGGCTCGCTGTAGCTCACGTAGACCAGTTCATCGCGGGGCCGATAACCCTCGACAACGCACGCCGCGACTAGGGAGCCCAAATAGTGTTCGACGTCTGACTCGGGCCCGAACGTCAGCCGGCGCACATCGGAGTGCAATCCGTCGGCGCCGATGACGAGGTCAAACTCGCGGGTATTGGCCTGCGCGAAGCTCACACTCACGCCATCGGGGTGTTCGGTGATCGCGGTAATGGAGTCGCCGAAGATCGTTTCGACGTCGTCGGCGATCGTGGCGTAGATGGCGGCGGCCAGGTCGCCGCGCGGCAGGCTGGTCAATTTGCCGCCCGCTGCGCGCCGGAACGCCTCGACACCAAGGTTGGCGCGGGCCCGGCCGTCCGGCCCGATCGAGCGGACCGACTGCACCTGATAGCCGCCATCGAGGACGGCCGCCTCGATTCCCATGCGCTGCGCGACCTGGTAGCCCACCCCCCAGAAGTCGATCACGTAGCCGCCTGTGCGAAAGTGCGGCGCGCGCTCGATCAACGTCGGCTCGTGGCCGGTTCGGTGTAGCCAGTGCGCCAGCGATGGGCCTGCCACACCGGCTCCGCTGATCGCGATTTTCATGCCGTCAACTCCTCCGATCGACCAGATAGCGGTGTTGTCGGGGGCCGCTGAAACGTCGACACGAACCGCTGATAGCTGCCATTTCGGGATGGCCCAACCGGGTGAGACACCGCCAGTTTCAGTTCCTGGTAGCCAACCGGACGAACGGCATTCGTTGCCCAACCGCCCGGAAGTCGGCCTCCGTCCCGTCGACGCAGAATCCCATCAGCCGAGGGAGCAGGTATGTCGCCGCGGCGCGGTGTCGGGCACCGTATCGGGCGAAGATGTCGGCCCCTTCCTCCGCGGTGAGCGGCACCGCCATCGCGGGGATCGTGCGTCTTCCGACCCGGACGCTGACCTCCGGGGTGTGAAGAATGTTGCGGTACCAGGCGGCGGTGGGCCCCCATCCGGAGGCGACCACGAAGCTTCCGTCGGTGGGATCGTGCTCGACGACTTCCAAAATGACTTGGCGCTGCTTGCCGGAGACTCGCCCGATGTGATTGAGCAGCAGGATGCGCTTACCGAACAGCCAGCCCAGGCCCAGCCGATACAGGTAAATCGGCGCGCGGAACAATGCCCGGCTCACCCCCGACGGTGGTCGCACGTTCTTCACGATCTCCATCGTTTGCCTCCTCCAATGCGGCGACGGCCCCGAAAGGGCTTGCCCCTCACCGGGTGAACCGCCAAACCACATGGCTCAGACACACGCGCCAGGCTGGCGGCCGGTGCCGTCCGCCCGCGCCAAGTCTGACCAGTGACATCCAGCGGACTGCGGCCCGGGATTCACACCGTCGCCTTCCACGCTACGCGCATCGTTGCATGATGCACAATAACCATTTCGCATGGGATGCAAAGTGCGTATGGTGCCGGGTGGATGTATTCTGCGGAACGGAGGGAGGCCGCACATGCCAACGACGAGGAACCACAGTCGGCCGAATGGGTCGACGGAGGCTGAAGAGTTCGCCGTCAGGCTCGAACGAGCCACCCGAGGACTGCTCGCGCTCAACGTCTCCGTACTCGAACACATGGAAACCAGTGTCGGTCTGGAACCGCTGCGGGCCCTTCAATCCCTCGACCGTCGCGGCCCGAGCATGGTGGGCGAACTCGGCGACGACCTCGGCCTGGTGCCCTCCACCGCGAGCCGGCTCAGCGACCGCCTCGCCGAGGCCGGCCTGATCACCCGCCGCCCCGCACCGCGCAACCGGCGATCCACCCTGCTGGAACTCACCGACGCCGGCCGCGCCATCCTCGACGAACTGGTCGCGCTACGCATCCGCGCGTTCGGCGAGGTCGCCGACCAGATGAGCAACCTAGACCGTGCCGCGCTCGTTCAGGGCACCCACGCATTCACCGCCGCGCAACAACGATTGTCCGACAAGAGCACCAAGGAGCGCGCCGAGTCCCGCCGCGCCGGCGACAAGCCCTGAACGTCGACTCCAACGAGCGCATCGTGCATACGGATCGGCCAGCCGACGATCACGGCCGACGGGTGCCCTAACCGGCTCGCGTTCTGCCTACTGCCGATCAGGGGTGACCGGCCGTTAGGTCTCCGTCAGGACTTGCGACGCGACCACCGCATCTACGGAAACCGGGGCACAATTAATCGTGACGGCGATCGTCAAGGAGTACTGGCGATGTACGACTTAATTCGCGGGATGCCGACTCTAGGGCATCACCATGTCGACGACTCGCTGCGGAACATCTTCACCCAGACGTCGATTGCCACGCGGGTGATCGCGGAGCTCTTCGCGACCCGGTTCGACAAGCAGCTCGTGGCCGGCGTGGCACCCGAGCCCGGCAGCGTCCTGGCGGCGCACGTGTCACGATTGGCCTCGGGGGGCGAGCGACGCACGCTCGCGGAAGCGCTGCACCACAGCGTCTGCGAGGCTCACTCGCGCCGTACGCGGATGTCGGCAACAATCCCCGTCGACCGGTCAGCCGTCGCAGCCGCGGTGGGTTTGATCGACCAAGTCGAGCTGCGCCTGACCGGTCCGCGCCCGGTGAGCGCGCGCGGTGTCGCGCGGCTGCGCCTGCTGCTGTCCGACGGTGCCGGGCCGATGTACTGGCCCGGAGGTGGCGACCTGGGCGCCGAACTGCGCGATGTGCTCGCTCAACTGTGAGGACACCGATCGACCATTGCGGGCTTAGATGCCTCGCGACGGGGGCAGCGACTGGTGATGCCAGCGGTTGAGCAACGCGGGGATTTCGCTGAGGAGGAAGGCGTAAAAGTCGCGCATCTGGGTGAGGCGCCGCCCGCCTAGGCTGTCGTGTCCGGTGGCGGCGATCCCTGATTCGGCGGCTGCCAGCATGGCTGAGATGACGGCGTTCTGGTTGGTGAATAGGAGTGCCCAGGCGTCGTCGCGCAGCCGGTAGTGGTCGCGGCGGCTCGCCGGGGCGGGCACCCGCTCGGCCAAGCCGACTGAGGTGAGCATTTTGGTGGCACCGGAGATCGCGCCCGAGCTCGCCTGGAGTTGGTCGGCCAGCTCGCCCATGGTCATGGTGGGTTGCTCGGTGAACAGCAGGGCGGCCAGAACTCGGGCGGTCATGCGTTGCAGCCCGTGGCTGGCCAGGACGAGGGCGAGCTGCTCGGCGGCCTCGTTCGGATCTGCGGCCTCGGTCACCGGAATCCCCTCCACACCACTAATCTTCACAAATCTCTGAAACTTCAGTATAGTCACTCTCGGCGCGCCGGGAAGTCTGGTCGGCACAGTAGGTATCCGACTCATGCTGTGGCGACGAACGGCGCCGCGCTCGACCCGGAAAGGGACATGAGCGACTCATGCAATCCCTCACGCCCGTAGCCACATCGTCGAGCGTCGTGACCGAGGTGATCCGCGTCCGCGGGCTCACCTTTTGGTATCCGAAGTCACCCGAGCCCGCGCTGCGCGGCATGGACTTCTCCGTCGGCCGTGGCGAGATCTTCGGGTTCCTCGGCCCCAGCGGCGCCGGAAAATCCACCACGCAGAAACTCCTCATCGGCCTGCTCCGCGGCCATGGCGGCGAGGCTGCGGTGTGGGGCAAGGATCCGCTGGCCTGGGGACCGGACTATTACCAGCGCATCGGTGTCTCGTTCGAGCTACCCAACCACTACCAGAAGCTCACCGGCCTGGAGAACCTGCGGTTCTTCGCCTCGCTGTACGACGGCGCGACGCTGGATCCGATGCAGCTGCTGGACGCCGTCGGCCTGGCCGGCGATGCCAACACACGCGTTGGCAAGTATTCCAAGGGAATGCAGATGCGGCTCACCTTCGCCCGGTCGCTGATCAACGACCCGGAGCTGCTCTACTTGGACGAGCCGACGTCGGGACTCGACCCGGTGAACGCGCGCAAGGTCAAGAACATGATCTTGGACCTGAAGTCACGCGGGCGCACCGTCTTTCTGACGACCCATGACATGGCGACGGCCAACGAATTGTGCGACCGGGTGGCCTTCGTCGTCGACGGCAGGATCGTCGCGCTCGACACGCCCACCGAGCTCAAGATCGCCCGCAGCCAGCGGCTCGTGCGGGTGGAGTACCGCGGCGAGAACGGCCGCCTGGAGACGGCGGACTTCGCAATGGATGGCCTGGCCGACGATCCGGGGTTCCACGCGGTTCTGCGCGAGCACCACGTTGAGACCATCCACAGCCGGGAAGCCAGCCTCGACGACGTGTTCGTGGAGGTCACCGGCAGGCGGCTGACGTGACCCGGCTGACAAGCGCCCTTCGGCTCGAGGTGACCCTTCAGGTCCGGCAGCGGTTCCTGCACGCAGCTGTGTTCTCCGGGCTCATCTGGCTAGCCGTGCTGCTGCCGATGCCGCATCACCTGCGCTCGGTCGTCGAGCCCTACATCCTGTTGGGCGACCTGGCCATCATCGGGTTCTTCTTCGTCGGGGGCATAGTCTTTTTCGAGAAGCAGGAGCGCACCCTCGGCGCGGTCACCTCCACCCCGCTGCGGTTCTGGGAATACCTGGCCGCCAAACTGGCTGTCCTGCTTGGGATTACACTGTTCGTCTCGGCCATCGTGGTCACGGCTGGGCACGGGTTCGCCTACCATCTGGCGCCCCTGCTGGCGGGCGTGGTGCTCGCAACGCTGCTGATGCTGCTGGTGGGATTCATCACCTCGCTGCCGTTCACCTCAGTCAGCGACTGGTTCCTGGCAGCGACCATCCCGCTCGCGGTGATGTTGGCCCTGCCGGTCCTGCACTACTGCGGCGTGTGGCCAAACCCGATGCTGTATCTGATACCCACGCAGGGACCGCTGCTGTTGCTCGGGGCGGCGTTCGACCAGGTGACCCTGGCGCCGTGGCAGATCGCCTATGCGTTGCTGTATCCGGTCCTGTGCCTGGCGGGGTTGTGCTGGCTGGCCAACGCGATGTTCGACCGTTACGTGATCGAGCGGTCGGGGGTGCTGTGATGGCAATGTCTGGACTGGCCGGCCGGAAGGCGCTGGCGGCGTTCGGCCGCAACGACATTCGCGGCACCTACCGCGACCCGCTGCTAGTGATGATCGTCGCCGCGCCCATCATCTGGACCCTCGGCGTCGTGATCCTCACCCCGCTATTCACCGAGATGCTGGCCGAGCGTTACGACTTCGACCTGGTTCCGTACTACCCGCTGGTGCTCACCGCGTTCCTTCTGCTGACCAGCATCATCATCGCCGGTGGACTGGGCGCGTTCCTCGTCCTCGACGAGGTCGACGCCGGCACCCTGACCGCGCTGCGGGTGACACCCGTGGCTTTGTCGACCTTCTTCGCGTACCGCGCGGGAACTGTAGTAATGGTGACCACCGTCTACGTGGTCGCCACCATGTCGTTGAGTGGGATACTCGCACCCGCCCTGATCCCGACCTTGATCCCGATCGGACTACTTGCCGGTCTGTCGGCAGTCGTCACGCTTCTGCTGATCGTCGCGGTGGCGAGCAACAAGATCCAGGGCATCGCGATGGTCCGCGCCCTCGGCATGCTGATCGCCGGGCTGCCCTGCCTGCCGTGGTTCATCGACTCACCCTGGAACCTCGCCTTCGGCGTGCTGCCGCCGTATTGGGCGGCCAAGTCGTTCTGGGTGGCCAGCGACCACGGCACCTGGTGGCCCTACCTCGTCGTCGGCGTCATTTACAACGTCGCCGTCACCTGGCCGCTGTTCCGGCGCTTCCTCGCCAAGAGCACCTGAACATTCCGGCACACCGGTGCTCAGTTGGGCGTCGGTGTGCCGGGAAGCCTGGTCGGCAATTCATCCCGGCGACCCAAGAGCACACCATGAATAATCCTGCCGCGCCGACTGCGCTCGCCCCGATGATCATCGTGTCCGCCGAGCAGCACGAACCATCACCGCTGATCCACGTCCCTGGGCGCAGCGTCTGCTGCCGTTGAGTGGTCGAATCCCCGCCGGGATAACGCGGTGGTCCCCGGCCGGGCGCCGTCGTGTCAACTTCACTGCATGGTCGCAACGTCGAGATGGACGCTGCCGAAACCACCGATCTGCTCGTCGCAGACATCGAACCCGAAACTGTGTAAGAGCGCGGGCATGTCGCGGATGGCGTCGCCCGACCGCTTGCACATACCGACTTACACCGACGAGTTCCAGCGGTTGCGGACACGGGCCGGATTACAGCGGATCAGGTTGCACGGCCTGCGGCACACGGCGGGCTCGCTGATGCTCGACCGGGGCATACCGGTGCACATCGTGCCGGCGTGGCTGGGTCACGACCCGAGCATGTTGCTGTCCACATATACCCACGCCGGTGCTGCCGAGTTGCGGGACGCAGGCGCGGCCCTGTTCGGGTGATTCTCGGCAACCCCGCCCGCCGCTTGGCAACTTGTTGGCAACTTGGGCCAGGTCCTGCCCGGTGGACGGGCCGTGTGCCCGGCCCGTTACGGCTTTGACCTGCACTGACTTTGGTGGGCGCGGAGGGGATCGAACCCACGACCGCTGGTGTGTAAAACCAGAGCTCTACCACTGAGCTACACGCCCGTGCCAGGGCAGGCTACACGGCGGCGACGTGCGAAGAGAAATCCCCTCAGCCCGCCTGCAGCGCCGCCAGCGCCTCGATCCAGACGGCTTGATCGCGGGGTTCACCTGGTCCCTTCATCTCGGCGAACCGGATGATCCCCGACCGGTCGACGACGAACGTGCCGCGGTTGGCGAAGCCCGCGTCGGCGTGGAACACGTCGTACGCCTGCGCCACGGCGCCATGGGGCCAGAAGTCGGCCAGCACCGGGAAGGTGAAACCGCTTTGCGTCGCCCAGACCTTGTGCGTCGGCGGAGGGCCGACCGAGATGGCCAATGTCTGGGTGTCGTCGTTCTGATAGGTGGGCAGGTTGTCGCGGATCTCGTCGAGCTCGCCCTGGCAGATGCCCGTGAATGCCAATGGGAAGAACACCAGGAGCACGTTCTTGGAGCCGCGGAACGCGCTCAGCGTGACCGGCTGACCGTTCTGGTCCTTGAGGGTGAAGTCCGGTGCCTGAGTACCTGCGGCCAGCACTACGGCTGTTTCTTCTTCGCGCAAGCGCTCATCAGATTCTTTTCTTCTTCGCGCAAGCGCTCATCAGCGCCTTCCCGCGGCCTTCGACTTCGGCTGCACCAGCCTGCTGGCGATCCAGTCGCCGAGGTTCGCGGAGGACGTCTGCATCAGGCCTGCCGTCGGTGCCGATTCGGCGATCTCCGCGGGCAGGACGTGGCCGGGCTTTCCCGTCTTGGGCGTGACGACCCAGATCACGCCATCCTCGGCCAGCGGAGTTATCGCGTCCATCAGCCGGTCGACGAGATCCCCGTCATCGTCGCGCCACCACAACAACACGACGTCGATCACTTCGTCCGCGTCCTCGTCGAGTAGCTCGCCTCCACATGCTTCCTCGACATCAGCCCGAATGTCGTCGTCGGTGTCCTCGTCCCAGCCCAACTCCTGGACGAGCTGATTCTTTTGTATGCCCAACTTACGGGCGTAGTTCGGCGAGTCCGCCGCAACCACCGTGTTCCTCCTCATCGCCGCCTTGTGCTCGTTCGTCGCCTATCGTCGCACGCCGACATGCACCTGCGGATGCCTGGCGCTCAGGTTGCTGATCAATATGCCGCATCGCACAGGATCAACGCCTTCGTCTTCACCTCATTCAGTTGGTTGACCGCGGTGTTGAACTCATCCATGCCGAACGTGCGGGCGATGGTGTGCGCGACGTTGCGGGCCGAATCCACCCAGGCCTTCAGCGCATTCTCCAACTCGTCCGACAGCGGCTCCGACAGGCTCCGCGCGACCAGGTCGGCGCTGGTGTTGAGGGCGGCGATTGCCGGACCGGTCTTCGCGCCGACGTCGGGGGCGTTGCCGTTGTAGGCGGAGACGAACGCGTTCACCGCGTCCACCGCATTCACACTGCTGGTGCTCAGCGCATCGCACGACGTGTGCACCGCCGCCTTCGACAACGATGCCTGATGCTCGGATTCGCTCGCAGCCGATCGCGACGACGATTCATATACGGAGGCCGACACCGACGCCCGGTATATCGGGGCGTCGGAACGGTCTACCGACGCCGACCCGGCCGTCAGCGTCTGACAACCCACGACGACCATCGCCAAGCCGGCGAGGCTCCCCGCCACGAGGCCGGCGGCCCGAAGCCGCCCGCCCCACCGACGGCTGGTCACAGTCTGCAGACGCTACCGCCAGAGCGAATCGCTCGCGGGATCATTGCCGTAGCCCAACCCCGGCGGGACATCTACGGCACGATAGGAGCACGATGGACGTGAGGTGCACATGCCCTTCGCAGGGGTCAGGCGCCCCCGATTCCGCCAACCGAGGAGCGGCAGTTGACCACCGAGTTCGCGCGTCACGATCTGGCCCAAAACTCAGGTACCGCAGGCGAACCCGACCGGGTCCGGGTGATCCGCGAAGGCGTCGCCTCCTATCTGCCCGACATCGACCCCGACGAGACCAGCGAGTGGCTCGAGTCGTTCGACGCGATGCTGGAGCAATCGGGTCCGGCTCGCGCCCGGTACCTGATGCTGCGCCTGTTGGAACGCTCTGGCGAACAGCGGGTCGCCATCCCGGCGCTCACGTCGACCGACTACGTCAACACCATTCCGACCGAGCTCGAGCCGTGGTTCCCCGGTGACGAGGACGTCGAGCGGCGCTACCGCGCGTGGATCCGATGGAACGCCGCGATCATGGTGCACCGTGCGCAGCGGCCGGGAGTCGGTGTGGGCGGCCATATCTCGACGTATGCGTCGTCGGCCGCGCTGTACGAGGTCGGCTTCAACCACTTCTTCCGCGGGAAGGCCCACCCCGGCGGTGGCGATCAGATATTCATTCAGGGCCATGCCTCCCCCGGCATCTACGCCCGCGCCTTTCTCGAGGGTCGGCTAACTGCCGACCAACTCGACGGGTTCCGCCAGGAACACAGTCATCCAGGCGGCGGGCTCCCGTCGTATCCGCACCCGCGCCTGATGCCCGACTTCTGGGAGTTCCCCACGGTGTCGATGGGGCTAGGCCCGATGAACGCGATCTACCAGGCCCGCTTCAATCACTACCTCAACGACCGCGGCATCAAGGACACGTCCGACCAGCACGTGTGGGCGTTCCTCGGCGACGGCGAGACCGACGAACCCGAGAGCCGTGGCCTGGCCCACGTCGCAGCGCTGGAGGGCCTGGACAACCTGACCTTCGTCATCAACTGCAACCTTCAGCGACTCGACGGTCCGGTGCGCGGCAACGGCAAGATCATCCAGGAGCTCGAGTCGTTCTTCCGGGGCGCAGGCTGGAACGTCATCAAGGTGGTGTGGGGCCGCGAGTGGGACGCGCTGCTGCACGCCGACCGCGACGGCGCGCTGGTTAACCTCATGAACACCACGCCCGACGGCGACTACCAGACCTACAAGGCCAACGACGGCGGCTACGTCCGCGATCACTTCTTCGGCCGCGACCCGCGGACCAAGGCGCTCGTCGAGCCGATGTCCGATCAGGAGATTTGGAACCTCAAGCGCGGCGGCCACGACTACCGCAAGGTGTACGCAGCCTACCGGGCGGCCATGGAACACAAGGGTCAGCCGACCGTGATCCTCGCCAAGACCATCAAGGGCTACACGTTGGGTGCGCACTTCGAGGGCCGCAACGCCACGCACCAGATGAAAAAGCTTGCGCTGGAAGACCTCAAGGACTTCCGCGACGTCACCCGCGTGCCGGTGCCCGACTCCGCGCTCGAGGAGAACCCGTACCTCCCGCCGTACTACCACCCGGGTCCGGACGCCCCGGAGATCCGGTACCTGCTCGACCGGCGGCGCACGCTCGGCGGGTTCCTGCCGGAGCGCCGAACCAAGACCAAGAAACTGGCACTACCTGGCCGTGACACCTACAAGGCGCTCAAGAAGGGGTCTGGGCACCAGGCCGTCGCCACCACCATGGCCACCGTGCGCACGTTCAAGGAACTGTTGCGCGACAAGAACATTGGGCCTCGAATCGTCCCGATCATTCCGGACGAGGCCCGCACGTTCGGCATGGACTCCTGGTTTCCGAGCCTCAAGATCTACAACCGCAACGGCCAGCTGTACACCGCCGTGGACGCCGAATTGATGTTGGCGTACAAGGAAAGCGAGATCGGCCAGATCCTGCACGAGGGGATCAACGAGGCCGGCTCGACGGCCTCGTTCACCGCCGTCGGCACCTCGTACGCGACGCACAACGAGCCGATGATCCCGATCTACATCTTCTATTCGATGTTCGGGTTCCAGCGCACCGGCGACGGGTTGTGGGCGGCGGCCGACCAGATGGCCCGCGGCTTCGTGCTCGGGGCCACGGCCGGTCGCACCACGCTGACCGGCGAGGGCCTGCAGCACGCTGACGGACATTCACTGCTGCTGGCGGCGACCAACCCGGCGGCCGTGGCCTACGATCCGGCGTTCGCGTACGAGGTCGCGTACATCATCGAGAGCGGGCTCGAGCGGATGTTCGGGGACACCCCCGAGAACGTCTTCTTCTACATCACCATCTACAACGAGCCCTATGTACAGCCAGCCGAGCCGGAGAACTTCGATCCCGAGGGCCTGCTGCGCGGCATCTACCGCTACCGCGCCGCCGAGGAGAAGCGCACCAACGTGGCGCAGATCCTGGCGTCCGGCGTCTCGATGCCCGAAGCGCTTCGGGCCGCCGACCTGTTGTCCGCCGACTGGGACGTCGCGGCCGACGTGTGGTCGGTGACGAGTTGGGGCGAGCTCAACCGCGACGGGGTGGCCAGCGACAAGGAGCACCTGCGCCACCCCGAGCAACCCACCGCGGTGCCGTACGTCACGAAGGTGCTCGCCGACACGGCGGGCCCGGTCGTGGCGGTGTCGGACTGGATGCGTGGCGTGCCCGAGCAGATCCGACCGTGGGTGCCCAACACCTACGTCACGCTGGGTACCGACGGCTTCGGTTTCTCCGACACCCGGCCTGCGGCGCGGCGCTATTTCAACACCGACGCAGAGTCGGTCGTGGTGGCCGTGCTCGAGGCGCTCGCGAGCGACGGGGAGATCGATCCGTCGGTAGCGGTCGCGGCGGCAAAGCAGTACCGGATCGACGATGTCTACGCGGCCCCCGTGCAGACGTCCGACCCAGGCCCCGGCGCGTAAGCACGTAAGCGCGTAAGGCACGCGAGACTGCGGGGAGATCGCGGATTGGTGCGTTTTCGTGATCTCCCCGCAGTTTCGGCGTCAGTGTGGGGCCGGAGAGACAACTTGGAGGATTTCGCCAGAATATTGGCGTAGCTTTTAGAAGTGGCCGACAACACCGGGGCGAGCGAAGCGGCGGGGAAGGCCGAGGCGGCGCGCACATCGCTCGAACTGCTGGAGTCGGTTCCAGAATCGCTGCTGCGCCGAGTCAAGCAGTACTCCGGGCGGTTGGCGACCGAGGCCGTCCACGTCATGGGCGATCGCCTGCCGTTCTTCGGCGACCTCGAGGCCTCTCAGCGGGCCAGTGTTCAACTCGTGGTGCAGGCGGCACTGGTCAACTTCGCTGAGTGGATGCGCAACCCGCTCGGCGACGTCGGGTATACCGCCGAGGCGTTCGCCCTGGTCCCCCAGGAACTCACCCGGCGGATCGCGCTGCGACAGACCGTCGACATGGTGCGGGTGACGATGGAGCACTTCGAAGAAGTCGTGCCGCTGCTGGCCCGCAACGATGAGCAGATGACGGCACTTACCGTCGGTATCTTGCGCTACAGCCGGAACCTCGCGTTCGCCGCTGCATCGGGATACGCCGACGCGGCCGAGGCGCGCGGCGCCTGGGACACCCGCATGGAGGCGAACGTAGTCGATGCCGTCGTGCGCGGCGACGTCGGGCCGGAACTTCAATCGCAGGCCGCCGCGCTGAATTGGGAGGCCACCGCACCCGCGACGGTGCTGGTCGGATTTCCGCAGCCGGGTCGCGCCGACTTCGCCAGCGAGGACGTCCACGAGATCGTCAACCGCAACGGCCGTGCCGCGCTTTCCGACGTGCACGGCACCTGGCTGGTGGCCATCGTGTCGGGCGTGCTCTCCCCGACGGACCGCTTCCTCACCGAACTACTCGAGGTCTTCGCGGACGGACCGGTCGTCATCGGGCCCGTGGGCGCCTCGTTGTCCGCCGCCCACTACAGCGCCAAGGAAGCCATCGCAGGCATGAACGCCGTCGCGGGATGGAGCGGCGCCCCGCGTCCTGTGGCCGCGCGCGAATTGCTTCCCGAACGTGCGCTGTTGGGCGATTCGTTGGCGATCGCCGCGCTGGACTCCGACGTCATGCGCCCGTTGGCCGAGGCCGGTCCCGCCCTCGCCGAAACACTGGACGCGTACCTCGATTCCGGGGGCGCCATCGAAGCATGCGCCCGCAAATTGTTCGTTCATCCAAACACGGTGCGCTACCGACTCAGGCGGATCGCGGACTTCACCGGGCGGGATCCCACCGTGCCACGAGACGCCTACGTGCTGAGAGTCGCCACGACGGTCGGTCGGCTTGGTCGTCAGGGATGGGTTTCCAACACGACAAACGGCGATGTGCCGCAGCTAACACACGTCGCGACCGGCGGTTCTCTCGCCGCGCACCTGCGGTAGAGGTCGCGGCAAGATCTCGATGGTGTCGCATCACATGCCGTTTTGTGGAAAACCTACAAAAACATAAGACCAGGTTCATAATCCCTTACACCGCGCAAAACGGTCTTCACAGTGTTTTCTTAATTCGTGCCCCAAAACCCCGTGCTTGCCCTGCTTGCTCCCGGACAGGGATCGCAAGCCCCCGGCATGCTCGCCCCGTGGCTGGAACTGCCCGGTGCCGCCGAGCGTCTCGCGGCGTGGTCGGAGATCAGCGGCCTCGATCTCGTGCGACTGGGCACCACCGCGACGGCCGAGGAGATCACCGACACCGCGGTGACTCAGCCGCTCGTCGTCGCCGCAACCCTGCTCGCACACGAAGAGCTGAAGAAGCGCGGTCTGCTGGCCGATGCGGATCTTCTGGCTGCAGGCCACTCCGTTGGCGAGATCGCCGCCTACGCCATCGCCGGAGTGATCTCCGCCGATGACGCCGTGTCCCTGGCCGCCACGCGCGGCTCCGAGATGGCCAAGGCCTGCGCGGTCGAGCCGACCGGAATGGCCGCCGTACTCGGCGGTGACGAGGCCGAGGTGCTGGCCAGACTCGACGCGCTCGACCTGGTTCCGGCCAATCGCAACGCCGCAGGCCAGATCGTGGCGGCAGGCGCGTTGTCGGCACTCGACAAGCTCGCCGAGGATCCGCCGGAGAAGGCCCGCGTCCGCAAGCTGGCCACCGCCGGTGCGTTCCACACCCACTACATGGGCTCCGCGCTCGACGGTTACTCCGCCGCGGCCGACGGTGTCACCACCGCCGAGCCGACCGCGACGCTGCTGTCGAACGCCGACGGCCAGCCCGTCGCATCGGCCGCCGACGCGATGACCAAGTTGGTCGCGCAGCTGACCCACCCGGTGCGTTGGGACCTGTGCACCGAAACGATGCGAACGCGCTTCGAGAAGGCAGAGGTCACCGGAATCATCGAATTCCCGCCGGCCGGAACGCTCGTCGGGATCGCCAAACGAGAACTTCGGGGTGTGCCGACGTACGCCGTCAAGACCCCCGCAGACCTGGACGGGCTCGCCGAGCTCTGACAGAACAACCGCATAACACGCGTATAAGAAGGCGCCCCACGTCCGGGGCGCCGGATCCACGAAGAAATAGATAGAAGATAGAAGGAGCCATAGTGGGCGCCAGCCAGGAAGAAATCATCTCGGGTCTCGCTGAGATCATCGAAGAGGTCACCGGCATCGAGCCCTCCGAGGTCACCCCGGAGAAGTCGTTCGTCGACGACCTGGACATCGACTCGCTGTCGATGGTCGAGATCGCGGTGCAGACCGAGGACAAGTACGGCGTGAAGATCCCCGACGAGGACCTCGCCGGTCTGCGCACCGTCGGTGACGTCGTCGCCTACATCCAGAAGCTCGAGGAAGAGAACCCCGAAGCTGCCGCAGCGCTACGCGAGAAGTTCGCACAGTGACCAGACCTTCCACTGCTAACGGCGGTTTCCCCAGCGTTGTGGTGACCGCCGTCACTGCGACGACGTCGATTGCGGCGGACATCGAGAGCACGTGGAAGGGTTTGTTGGCCGGCGAGAGCGGCATCCACGTACTCGAGGACGAGTTCGTGACCAAGTGGGACCTCCCGGTGAAGATCGGTGGGCACCTCAAGGAGCCGCTCGACCCGCTGATGACACGGCTCGAGATGCGCCGCATGTCGTACGTGCAGCGGATGTCGAAGTACCTCGGCAACCAGTTGTGGGAGTCCGCGGGTAGTCCGGAGGTCGATCCCGATCGCTTCGCGGTCGTGATCGGCACCGGGCTCGGCGGCGGCGAGAAGATCGTCGAGACGTACGACGCGATGAACGAGGGCGGCCCCCGCAAGGTGTCGCCGCTCGCCGTTCAGATGATCATGCCCAACGGTGCTGCTGCGGTCGTCGGTCTGGAACTGGGCGCCCGCGCCGGGGTCATCACCCCGGTCTCGGCCTGCTCGTCCGGGTCCGAGGGCATTGCTCACGCGTGGCGGCAGATCGTCATGGGTGACGCCGACATCGCCGTGTGCGGTGGCGTCGAAGGCGGCATCGAGGCACTGCCCATCGCGGCGTTCTCGATGATGCGCGCGATGTCGACCCGCAACGACGATCCGGAAGGCGCGTCGCGGCCCTTCGACAAGGACCGCGACGGGTTCGTATTCGGTGAGGCCGGCGCGCTCATGATCATCGAGACCGAGGAGCACGCCAAGGCACGCGGGGCCAAGCCCCTGGCCAGGCTCATGGGTGCGGGTATCACCTCGGACGCGTTCCACATGGTGGCACCTGCAGCGGACGGTCTTCGGGCCGGCCATGCGATGAAGCGGGCGATGGAAACCGCGGGCCTGTCCCCGGAGGACATCGACCACGTCAACGCACACGCAACGGCCACTCCGATCGGCGACACCGCGGAGGCCAACGCCATCCGCGTCGCCGGCGTCCAGAACGCCGCGGTCTACGCGCCGAAGTCGGCGCTCGGCCACTCCATCGGAGCGGTCGGCGCGCTGGAGTCGATCCTGACGGTGCTGTCGCTACGTGACGGCGTGATCCCGCCGACGCTGAACTACGTGACGCCCGACCCCGAGATCGATCTCGATGTCGTCGCGGGTGAGCCTCGTTACGGCGAATACAAGTACGCCATCAACAACTCGTTCGGCTTCGGTGGACACAATGTCGCTCTGGCGTTTGGTCGTTACTGAGCGAGAGGAACGTTCGGAGCAGTAATGGCAGGGTTGACTACAGGACACGGTTTCCCCAACGTCGTCGTCACCGGCTACGCCATGACGACGGCGTTGGCCACCGACGCCGATGGCACCTGGAAGCGGCTGCTCAACGGGGAGAGCGGTATCCGCACGCTGGATGATCCGTTCGTCGAGCAGTACGACCTCCCAGTGCGCATTGGCGGCCACCTTCTGGAGGACTTCGACGGCGAGCTGACTCGCGTCGAACTGCGTCGGCTCTCCTACCTGCAGAAGATGGCCACGGTCATCAGCAGACGGGCCTGGGATCACGCAGGTGCTCCCGAAGTGGACACCACGCGGCTGATGGTGTCGATCGGCACCGGGATGGGCTCCAGCGAGGAACTGCTGTATGCCTACGAGGCGCTCCGCGCGAAGGGCTTGAAGGGGGTGTCTCCCCTCGCCGTGCAGATGTACATGCCGAACTCACCGGCGGCGGCCGTCGGCCTGGAACGCAAGGCCAAGGCAGGCGTCATCACCCCCATCTCGGCCTGCGCGTCGGGTTCGGAGGCCATCGCGAACGCGTGGCGCAACATCGTGCTCGGTGAGGCGGACATGGCGATCTGCGGTGGCGTCGAGACCAAGATCGAAGCCGTTCCAATCGCAGGCTTCGCCCAGATGCGCATCGTGCTCTCCACCACCAACGACGATCCGGCGGGTGCCTGCCGCCCGTTCGACAAGGACCGCAATGGCTTCGTGTTCGGCGAGGGCGGGGCGCTGCTGATCATCGAGACCGAGGAGCATGCGCGGGCGCGCGGGGCGAACATCCTGGCGCGATTGATGGGCGCCGCCGTCACCTCGGACGGGTACCACATCGTGGCGCCCGACCCCACCGGCGACCAAGCCGGGCACGCGATGACGCGTGCGATCCAGCTGGCCGGGCTCACCCCCTCAGACATCGACCACATCAACGCACATGCGACCGGCACCTCGGTTGGTGACGTGGCCGAGGGCAAGGCAATCAACAACGCAATGGGTAAGAACAGGCCGGCTGTGTACGCTCCGAAGTCGGCACTCGGCCACTCAGTCGGCGCCGTCGGAGCCGTCGAATCGATCCTGACCGTGATGGCGCTGCGGGACGGAATAGTCCCGCCGACGCTGAACCTGCGCAACCTCGATCCGGAGATCGATCTCGACGTGGTCGCAGGGGAACCGCGGCAAGGCGATTTCACCTACGCCATCAACAACTCGTTCGGATTCGGCGGGCACAACGTTGCGCTCGCCTTCGGGAAGTACTGACTTTCAGGGCTCGCAGGGGTTTTCACGGTTTTGGAAGGCATAGCCGCCATCCGGACGCACACAGGAGGTTTCGATGACGGTCATGGCACCCGACGCGGCAGCAGAGTCGCTCGACCCACGTGATCCACTGCTTCGGCTGAGCACGTTCTTCGACGACGGCAGCGTCGAGTTGCTGCACGAGCGCGACAAGTCCGGCGTGTTGTCGGCCGCGGGCACCGTCAACGGCGTGCGCACAATCGCGTTCTGCACCGACGGCACCGTCATGGGCGGCGCGATGGGCGTCGAGGGCTGCAAGCACATCGTCGACGCCTACGACACCGCCATCGAGGAGCAGAGCCCGATCGTCGGCATCTGGCACTCCGGCGGCGCCAGGCTGGCCGAGGGCGTCAAGGCGCTCCATGCCGTTGGACTGGTCTTCGAGGCCATGATCCGCGCGTCGGGGTACGTCCCGCAGATCTCCCTCGTCGTCGGCTTCGCCGCGGGCGGCGCGGCATATGGCCCGGCGCTGACCGACGTCATCGTGATGGCCCCGGAGAGCCGCGTGTTCGTCACCGGACCCGACGTCGTGCGCAGCGTCACCGGTGAGGACGTCGACATGGCCAGCCTCGGTGGACCCGACACCCACCACAAGAAGTCCGGCGTGTGCCACATCGTCGCCGACGACGAACTCGACGCCTATGAGCGTGGCCGTCGGCTGGTCGGATTGTTCTGTCAGCAGGGACATTTCGACCGCAGCAAGGCCGAAGCGGGCGACACCGACCTGACGGCGCTGCTGCCGGAGTCGCCGCGACGCGCCTACGACGTGCATCCGCTGGTGAACGCTCTGCTCGACGGGGACTCCCCGCTCGAGGAGTTCCAGGCCAAGTGGGCACCGTCGATGGTCGTCGGGTTGGGCCGACTGGCCGGCAGGACCGTCGGCGTGCTCGCCAACAACCCGCTGCGCCTCGGCGGCTGCCTGAACTCCGAAAGTGCCGAGAAGGCAGCGCGTTTCGTTCGCCTGTGCGACGCGTTCGGCATCCCGCTGGTCGTCGTCGTCGACGTGCCCGGCTACCTGCCCGGTGTCGACCAGGAGTGGGGCGGCGTCGTGCGACGCGGGGCCAAGCTGCTGCACGCGTTCGGTGAGTCGTCGGTTCCTCGCGTGACCCTGGTGACCCGCAAGATCTACGGCGGCGCCTACATCGCCATGAACTCGCGATCTCTGAACGCCACCAAGGTGTTCGCGTGGCCCGATGCCGAGGTTGCCGTCATGGGCGCCAAGGCGGCGGTCGGCATCCTGCACAAGCGCAAGCTGGCGGCTGCCGCTCCCGAGGACCGTGAGGCCCTGCACGAGGAGTTGGCCGCCGAGCACGAGCGGATCGCGGGCGGCGTCGACAGCGCCATCGAGATCGGTGTCGTCGACGCCAAGATCGACCCGTCGCACACCCGCAGCGTCGTCACGCAGGCGCTCGCCGAGGCACCGGCCCGCCGCGGGCGCCACAAGAACATCCCGCTGTAAGTTGTCGGGTTCCGGCGTCTGCGCCGGCAACTCACCTCGCCGGCAGGATCATCACCGGAACGGGCGTGTGGCGCAGGATCTTCGACGCAGCTGAGCCGAGGAACACCTGCGCCTTCGCGCCGGCTGCTCCGGAGCCGAGCAGAAACAGGTCACCCACCTCCCACGGGACGTTCTCGACGGCGGCGCGCCAGTCGTGGCCTGTACCGGTCACCACCTCGACGTCCGCCACCGCGACCGCAGAGCGAACAGTGTTGAGCTGCTTGGCGATTTCGTCGGTGGTCCGCTTCTCCCACTGCTGGATCACCATTTCTTCGGCCGACCGCTCGAACGCACCATAGACCGGTCGGACCGTGAACGAGACGATGCGCAGTTGCGTCGACCACTTGTTGGCCAACTCGGCGCTGCTGGCGATGAGGCCGACGTTCTTGGCGTGGCCGCCGTACGCCACTGAGAGCCGCCGAATCGGCCCCGGGTCGCCGGGGTATCCACGCGGCGCGATCGCCACGGGCACCTGAGCGGTGTGCACCAGACGTCCGCTGACGCTGCCGAGCGTCACCCGACCCAGCAGTCCCGTGGACGACGAGCCGACGACCACGACGTCTGCATTGACCTCCGTCGCAAGTTCGGTCAAACCCTTTGGGATGGAATCGGATTCACTGACGACAGCCCACGTGTCGACATCGGTGGGCAGGCTCGCGACGGCCTCCTCGAGTACGCGCTTCGTCTGTCCGGTGACATAGGTGAGGTACTCCTGCTCCACCGGGTCCGATTCGGGTCGCCATGGTCGCTCGACGATGGATACGGCGACGACCTTGTCTCCGGTGCAGCGCGCAATCTGCGCCGCGAGATGCAGCGGCGCGCGTCCCTGGCTCGACGCGCTGAAACAGGCGACGATCGTCATGTCGCGGCTGGTGTCGCCGGGACTGGCTCGGCCACGATGTGGGTCACGGGCACGCCGTGCTGGGCGCGGGCGCGGTCGACGACGTCGAAGCGGTGCCAGACGGACCGTTCTGGCGGCAGCGTCGCGATCACGATCCGGTCGGGATGGAACTTGTCCACGGCACTGGACAACGCGCGGAGCGGTCGGTAGTCACCGAGTTCGCCTGAGGCGTCGAGGCTGTCGGAATGCAGAGCCAGAAGTGTGCGGTCCAGCCTGTCCTGCGCGGCCTTTTGGGTGGCCTCCCAGACATCGAGTGGACCGTGGGTGGCGGCCGTACCCGTTTCGATCGCGCTGGCCGGCACCACCACGAAATACTTCGTGGATGTGTCCGCCCCGATGCGGCGAAGTTCGTCGAGCAGTTCCTTCGAGTTGGCCGTTTCGTTGGCCATGACGAGTACGCGTTGGGGCTTCTCCCCCACCGCCGGCTCCCCCGCTTCGGGCCGGCGATTGATGAACCACTTGTTGGCGAAGTACAGCACCAGCACCACCGCCCATGACAACAGGCTCAGGATCAGCTGCGAACGGATGTCCGCGGACAGGCCCATCTGCACGAGGATTCCCACGATCGCTACCGCCGTGAGGATGGACAACACCGGGAACAGCCACATCTTGACGCGCAGTTCCGAGTCGGGCGTGCGGTAGCGCAGCACGATCTGCGAGATGCAGATCAGCAGGTAAACGAACAGGATGATCGCGCCGCTGGAGTTGAGCAGGAAGGCGAATATCGTGTCCGGCGAGACCGCCGCAGCGATCACACTCAGAAAGCCGATCACCGAGGACGCCAGGATCGCGGCGGCCGGAACGCCGCGCCGCGTCACCTGGACCAGCTGTGCAGGCGCCTCGCGGCGGGCGGCCAAGACGAACAGCATGCGCGACGCCGTGTACATCCCCGAGTTGAGACAGCTCAGCACCGCCGTCAACACCACGGCGTTCATGATGTGGTCGGCATAGGGAATGCCCATCTTGGTGAAAGCGGTCACGAACGGGGAGGCGGCCAAGCTCTCGTCGTTCCACGGCAGGATCGTCGCCAGCAGGAAGATGGAGCCGACGAAGAAGATCGCGATCCTCACGATCACCGAGTTGGCGGCCTTGGTGACCGCCCGCTCCGGGTCCGACGATTCCGCCGCGGCGATCGTCGCGATCTCGGCACCCACCATCGAGAAGATGACCGTCACGATGCCGACGGTTATCGCACCGAAACCCAATGGCATGAACCCGCCGTGGGACCACAGGTTGGAGAAGTCCATCGACTTGTTCGGCCACAAGCCGAGGACGAATAGTGAACCGAGGGCGATGAACACGATGATCGCGGCCACCTTGATGCCGGCGAACCAGAACTCGAACTCCCCGAAGGACGACACCGAGAACAGGTTGGTGGCGGTCATCAAGATCAGCAGGACCAACGCGGTCAACCACAGCGGGATGTCGACCCAGTACTGGATGATCTTCGCGCCCGCGATGGCCTCGAAGCCGACGACGATCACCCAGAAGTACCAGTACAACCAGCCAACCGAGAAGCCGGCCCAGTTGCCGAGCGCGTTACGGGAGTAGTCGGCGAACGATCCGGTCGACGGGTTGGCCACGGCCATCTCGGCCAGCATGCGTATGACCATGATGATCAACACGCCGGCCAGTGCGTAGGTGATGAACGACCCCGGACCGGTGTCTTTTATGACGACGCCCGAGCCGACGAACAGGCCTGCGCCGATCACGCCGCCGATAGCGATCATGGTCAACTGCCGTTGGTTGAGGGCCTTCTTCAGTGTGGGTGTAGCACTCATGTAAAGCCTCCTTGCATCGTCTGATGCAAAGATTCCTCCTCGCGGCCACTGTTCGTGGCGAAATGCCGCGGTTTCCCGATCACCGCTGAATGGCGAGAAACTCCTCAGCGGTAGCTGCGGCTCGCTCCCGGTCGGCGGCTACCAGGCCGATCCGCGTACGGCGGTCCAGGATGTCGTTGCGGTCGAGGGCGCCCTCGTGGGTGACCGCGTATTCGAACTCCGCACGGATCACGTCGATGCCTTCGACCACCGGGTCAGTAGGGCGTTCGCATGTTGCGGAGGCGATGACATTGGCGGCCTCGGCCCCGTAGCGCGCCACCAACGAGGACGGCAGTCGAGTCGCCGCGGGCGCCGTGCGCGAACCCGGGTTGGCCGGTGCGCCGACCAAGGGCAGATTGCGCGTGCGGCATGCTCCGGCCGTAAGCCCGCGGGCGGTGATCGCATGATTGAGAACGTCTTCGGCCATGTGCCGATACTCGGTGAGCTTGCCGCCCACGATGCTGATCGCCCCCGACGGCGCCTCGATGATCGCGTGGTCGCGGGAGATGTCGGCTGTGCTGATCTCATTCCCGGGTCGCTTCGCTCCTGCCCCCGCCGTGTCGATCAGCGGTCGCAGGCCGGCGTAGGAGCCTACGACGTCGGCGGCCGAAAGTTTGCCGTCCAGTGCCGTGTTGACGGTGTCGAGCAGAAAGTTCACCTCGGCCGTAGTCGGTTGGGGCACATCGGGAATCGGTCCGGGTGCGTCCTCGTCGGTCAGACCCAGGTAGACCCGGCCGAGCTGCTCGGGCATCGCGAAGACGAACCGGTTCAGCTCGCCGGGAATCGGAACGGTCAGTGCGGCAACCGGATTGCCGAAGGCCCCGGCGTCGAACACCAGGTGGGTGCCCCGGCTAGGCCGCAGTTTCAGCGACGGGTCGAGCTCCCCCGCCCACACGCCGGTCGCGTTGATGACAGCACGCGCTGTCAGCTCGAAGGATTCACCGGTGAGCTGATCGGTCAACCGGGCGATACCGCCCGTCAGCTCGGTGGCCGCCACGCGGGTGAGGATCCGCGCGCCGTGCTGCGCCGCGGTCCGCGCGACCGCGACCACCAGACGCGCGTCGTCGATCAGTTGTCCGTCGTAGGCCAACAACGCCCCGTCGAGGCCATCGCGCAGGACGGTCGGAGCCAGTTGCACCGCGCGGTCGGCCGAGACCCGGCTCGACCGGGGCAGTGTGGACGCCGATGTGCCTGCCAGTCTGCGCAACCCGTCTCCGGCCACGAAGCCGAGCCGGACGAGGGCGCGTTCTGCGCGACCCATGGACGGGAGAAGCGGCACCAGCTGTGGCATGGCGTGCACGAGGTGAGGCGCGTTGCGCGACATGAGGATTCCGCGCTCGATCGCGCTGCGCCGCGCGATCCCCACGTTCCCGGTGGCGAGGTAGCGCAGCCCGCCGTGCACCAGCTTGGAGCTCCACCTGCTGGTGCCGAACGCCAGATCGTGCTTCTCCACCAGCACCACCGAAAGGCCACGCGTCGCGGCATCGAGCGCGATACCCGTCCCCGTGATGCCGCCGCCGATGACGATGACGTCGACCGTGTCGCCGTCGGCCAGCGCGGCGAGTTCCGCGGATCGACGGGCGGCGGACAGTGCGGTCGATCCAATCATGGCTTGAGATATCCGTTCAGGGAGTGGGCCAGCTCGACCGCCAGCGCCGAGGCGTCGAGGATCGACTCGACCATTTGAGCCGAAAGGATGGTCGACTGAGTGATCAGCAGGCTCATCGCGGCCAGCTGTCGAGCGTCGCCCGGGCGCACGCTGCCCTCGTCCTGAGCGGCCTTGAGCTCACCGGCCACCGTGTCGAGCAGGATGTGCTGGCTGGTGCCGAGACGCTCGGAGAGGTAGACCATCGCCAGTTCCGGCGCCTCGTGCAGGACCGACATGATGACGTCGTCGCGACGCAGCCTTTCGGCCACCGCGACGACGCGGTCGACCACGTGCTCGCGGCCGACTCCCCGGCTCGGCACGTCATCCAGTGCGTGGGTGATCCGCATGGTGAGGAGTGCGGCAAGGATCGACGGCGTGTCCGGGAAGCGCCGGTAGACGGTCGGGCGGGAAACGCCCGCGCGGCGGGCGATCTCGGCGAGCGTCACCCTCGCGACACCGTAGGCGAGCACACAGCTCGCCGCGGCGTCGAGGATCCGGTCCGCGACCGGTGACGATTCGTCATTACTGATTGACAGCATCTGTAATACTGTAACGCATGACTCGACCGGACGACCACCTGTTGCCCCCGATGAAGTGGAACGCGTGGGGCGACCCCGGAGCAGCCAAACCCCTCTCCGACGGCGTCCGTGCCCTGCTCAAGCAGGCCCTCGGCGTCGACGCGGCCCTCGGCGCGGAACGCCGGCCCGATCAGGTGCGCCTGCGGCCGTCGGCACTGGCGGAGACCGACCGCGCGGCGTTGTCACAGCTGGTGGGTGCCGCCTACTGCGTCTCCGACGACGTCGGTCGGCTGATGCGGGCTGGCGGGAAGTCCACGCTGGACCTGCTGCGCCGCCGCGACGACGGCGTTCAGGACGCCCCCGACGCGGTGCTCCTTCCCGGTGACGAGGACGACGTCGCCGCGATCCTGAGGTACTGCACGCAGCAGTCCATCGCGGTGGTGCCGTTCGGTGGCGGCACGAGCGTCGTCGGCGGACTCGATCCCATCCGCGGGGACTTCAAGGCCGTCGTGTCACTGGACCTGCGGCGCCTGAACCAATTACACGGACTCGACGAGATCTCCGGCGAGGCCGAACTCGGCGCCGGTGTCACGGGACCTAAAGCGGAGACATTACTTGCAGCACAGGGCTTTTCGCTCGGCCACTTCCCGCAGAGCTTTCAGTTCGCCACCATCGGCGGCTTCGCGGCCACCCGCTCGGCGGGCCAGGACTCGGCGGGCTACGGCCGGTTCGACGACATGGTCCGCGGGGTCCGCGCGGTGACTCCCGCCGGCATTCTCGACCTCGGCCGCGCCCCGGCCTCGGCAGCCGGCCCCGACCTGCGCCAGCTCATCGTCGGCTCCGAGGGCGTCTTCGGCGTGATCACCCGTGTGCGGGTCCGCGTGCATCCCGTTCCGGAGACCACCCGGTACGAGGCGTGGTCGTTCCCCGACTTCGCCACCGGCGCAGCCGCGTTGCGCGCCGTCGTTCAGACGGGCACCGGCCCCACGGTCATCCGGCTGTCGGACGAGGCCGAGACCGGAGTCAATCTCGCCACCACCGAGAACATCGGCGAGCAGTCCGTCACAGGCGGGTGCCTGGCGATCACGGCATTCGAGGGCACGGCGGCCCACACTGCGAGCCGGCACGCCGAGACCAGTGCAGTGCTCGCAGCGCACGGCGGCACCTCGCTGGGCGAGGCACCGGCGCGGGCCTGGGAGCACGGCCGGTTCGGCGCTCCCTATCTGCGAGACTCGCTGTTGGCGGCGGGCGCGCTGTGCGAGACGCTCGAGACCGCGACCAACTGGGGCAACCTGGACACCCTCAAGGCGGCAGTGACCGATGCGCTCACCAGTGCGCTGGCGGAAACCGGCACTCCCGCTTTGGTGTTGTGCCACATTTCCCATGTGTATCCCACCGGCGCGTCGTTGTACTTCACCGTCGTGGCCGGGCAGCGCGGCAATCCGATCGAACAGTGGCGCAAAGCCAAGACCGCCGCGTCGGATGCGATGGTCCGCTGCGGCGCGACGATCACCCACCACCACGCCGTCGGCGCCGACCACCGACCGTGGATGCGCGACGAGGTCGGCGAGCTGGGCGTCGAGGTGCTGAGGGCGGTCAAGGGCGTGCTCGATCCCGCGGGAATCCTGAACCCGGGCAAGCTGATCCCGTGACCGTCGGCCGGGTGACCGTCTTGACCAACCCGGCGTCGGGGCACGGTAGCGCGCCGCACGCGGCGGAGCGGGCGGTGGCGCAGTTTCATCGCCGCGGTGTCGACGTCGTCGCGATCGCGGGCACCGACGCCGAGCATGCTCGGCGGCTAGTGGAGGGCGCCCTCGAACGTGGCATGGACGCGCTCGTCGTCGTCGGTGGCGACGGCATCGTCTCGCTCGCTCTACAGGTGCTGGCACAGACCGACATACCACTCGGCATCATCCCGGCGGGCACGGGCAACGACCACGCCCGCGAGTTCAGCTTGCCCAAGGGCGATCCCGCGGCCGCGGCCGACGTGATCGTCGACGGTCGCGCCGAGACCGTCGATCTAGGCCGGATCCGCGGTGCCGACGGTACCGACAAATGGTTCGGCACCGTGATGGCCGCCGGCTTCGACTCACTGGTGACGGATCGCACCAACCGCATGCGGTGGCCGCACGGCCGGATGCGCTACAACGTGGCGATGGTCGCGGAGCTCTCCAAGCTGCGGCTGCTGCCGTTCCGGTTGACGTTCGACGGCGGTGACGAAGTGGTCATCGAGCTCACGCTGGCGGCCTTCGGCAACACCAGGAGCTACGGCGGCGGAATGCTTATCTGCCCGGGCGCCGATCACTCCGACGGGCTGTTGGACGTGACGATGGTGCAGTCCGCGTCGCGCACCAAGCTGATTCGCTTGTTCCCCACCGTGTTCAAGGGCACCCACGTCGACCTGGACGCGGTACGCACAGCGCGGGCCACGGTGATCACGGTCGACTCACCGGGCATCAACGCCTACGCCGACGGCGAGTTGGTCTGCCCGCTTCCGGTCGAGGTGTCCGCGGTGCCCGGCGCGCTGAAGGTCCTTCGGCCGTAACCTCGACTGCTGAATACCGCTCCGCGCGACGAAGACGGACCCCATCATGTACGCCGACTGACGGCGCAACGCATCTTCCGTGCCCGGCGTACCCGCCTGGTTACATGCCGCGCTGCACCAGATCTGGTTGCGCCGGTAGATCAGTTCGCGGCAGCGCGTCGGAGTGCGCACTCGAGCTCGTGGCGCGAGTCAGTCTGATGCCTTGAACGGCCGCGACGATGATGGCCACGAGGGAAAACGTGTCGGATACCGTTATTGCGTCGTGCCTATTGAGAACCAAGAGAATGTGCCCCTCCATCGGCCCGTTGACAAAGGGCCAGATACAGGCGAACAGAATCACCGCGAGGATTGAAGCCCGATTCGGTTTTGCTGCACACCACGCAAGTGATGCAAATAGCGCGTTCATTACCGCGATGTTGTAGAACAAATCCGACCCGGGCATATGTGTGCTCCCAACCCCATTTGCGGACAGGCCGGGTTCCCCCTCTGCCCCGCGAGCGTTCGTCGCCCGACAGCGTCAGAGTATTCGACGCGACCAAACAAGGAGCACTTGGTCGAGAACGGCTGGGTCTAGATGCACGCGGTGCCGGTGACGTACCCGAACGGACCGGTAGCGCTGACACATGCGTTGATCGGTCCCAAGTTCGGCCCCCACCCTGGTCCGTGCCAGGGTCCGTCTACCCACTGTCCATGTCCGGGTCCCGGTATCCACGGACCGCCGGGACCGTGTGGTTTCGCGTTCGCGACGCCCGCGCCTAGTCCTAGTGCGGAGAAGCCCAGCGTGGCGGCGATCATGGCTCCGGCCACGATTCTCTTCAGATTCATCGTGCAATCCTCGCCTCGCGATCGTGACTCTGAGAGCCACGACCTAGCAGCGACGAGGGCGATTCCGTGCCGGTTCAACGCAACCGATCCAACTCGTCGCCTGCCGACCAGCCTAGCCCCAGACAAAGATGACGGCGATGAAGATTTCCTGCGGCCGAGGGTCGCTACCCGACCCCGCGGTTGAGCCAGCTGACCTCACCGGTGTCCCCGCCGCCGCGGTAGGGCTCCAACGCGTCGTCCCACGAAGTTCCAAGCACCGTGTCGAGTTCGGCGGCCAGGGTATCGGCGCCCGACGACATCAGTCCGCGCAGCCGCTGCTCGCCGACCATGACGTCGCCGTTGGCGCTCATCACGCCGTTCCACAGTCCGAGTTGTGGGGTGTGGCACCAACGGTGGCCGTCGACGCCTTCACTGGGATCCTCGGTCACCTCGAAGCGCAACACCGTCCACGAGCGCAACGCGTTGGCCAGCGCAGCTCCGGTCCCGACCGGCCCGCGCCAGTTGGTGATGGCGCGCAGCTGTCCGGGCATGGCGGGTTGAGGTGTCCACTTGAGGTTCGCTCGCGCCGACAAGGCCGACGAAAGCGCCCACTCGACATGAGGGCACACCGCCGCGGGTGAGGCGTGTACGTAGACCACACCGGTCGTCGCGTCGGCGAACTGGTTGGACGCACGCATCATCTGCTCCTTCGGCTTCACTAGGGACGTCTTCCCCAACGACCTCGTGATTCCGAAAAGAACAAGAATGCTTTAAAGATGAAACTGTGTCGTGCGTGTCCATTGTGCCTTGTGGGGCCCCTGTTGCGCTAGTGTGCCCCGAATTCTCTCAGCACTCCATCAGAAAGGGCAGGCCACAAGGGGTAGGCCCATTGGTCGAAGTCTCGGTCGGTGAGCACCACCAACGCCAGGTCAGCGGTCGGATCGACCCACAGGAACGTGCCGGTCTGGCCGAAGTGGCCGAACGTCGCGCCCGAGTTTGCCGAACCGGTCCAATGCGGCGACTTCCCGTCCCGGATCTCGAAGCCCAGCCCCCAATCGTTGGGGCGTTGCACGCCGAAGCCTGGTAGCACCCCATTCAGTCCCGGGAACTGCACGCTCGTCGCCTCGGCGTGCATCTGATCCGAGACCAACGTGGGACGCAGCAGGTCGCCCGCGAAGGCAGCCAGGTCGCTCACGCAGGACTGGACGCCGAATCCGGCGGCCTCGGCGCCGCCGGCGAGACTCGACGACGACATGCCGAGCGGCTCGAACACTGCCTCGCGCAGATACTCTGCGAACTCGATGTCGGAGGCCAGGGCCACGGTCTGCGCCAACAGCCCGAAGCCGTAGTTCGAGTAGACGCGGCGCGTGCCCGGCCGCGCCTGGACCTCGCCCGTCCTCATCGACACGCCCGAGGCGTGCGCGAGCAGGTGGCGCACTGTCGAGCCGGGCGGACCCGCGGGGGTGTCGAGGTCGACGACGCCCTCCTCGATTGCGATCTGGACCGCGCGCGCGACGAGCGGCTTGGTCACCGACGCCAGCGGGAACGCATGACCGACGTCGCCGTACTGGGCGAGAATGCCGGACGGCCCGACCGCCGCTGCTGCGACGGCCGGGACCGGCCATTCCGAGACGATGTCCAACGCGCTCACCCGCTGGATGTTACTTGCGGGCGATGAAGTAGTCGTTGAACGGATCCGTGTCGACGTCGCACACGGTCACCCGGTCGAACCCCGCGTCGGCGAGCATCGACAGAGCCAGCTGCCGACCCCACATGGTGCCAAGCCCGGCGCCGTCGGCCGACAGCGACACGGTCATGCAGTGCATCGTGGAGATCGTGTAGAACAGTGAGGCCCAAGGGATGTCGACGTTGTCCTCCAGATTGCTCGACGCCTTGATGTCGACCATCAGGAAAACGCCGCCGGGCCGCAACGCACGGTGGATGTTGGCCAACACCTCGGCGGGATGGACCTGGTCGTGGATGGCGTCGAACACAGTGATGGCATCGAATGCATCGACGGCGTCCAGCGTCGCGACGTCCTGCGCCACGAAGCCGGCGTTGGCCAGCCCCAGTTGCGCCGCCTCCCGACGTGCCGTGTCGAGCGCCGGGCCCGAGAAGTCGTAGCCGGTGAACCGACTCGACGGGAAGGCCTGCGCCATCAGGTTGACCGCATGCCCACTGCCACAACCGATGTCGGCCACGTCAATACCTTCCCCGAGCCTCTCGGGCAACCCGTCGACCAGCGGCAGGATGTCGTCGACGAGGGCGGCGTCGAATACTCCACCGCTCTCCTCGGCCATGATCGCGTGAAAGCGCGGGAACTCGGTGTAGGGCAGCCCGCCACCACTGCGGAAGCAACCGATGATCTTCTGCTCCACCTCTCCGAAGATCGCGATGTACTGCGCGAGCTTCGCGATGTTCTCGGGACCACCCGCGCGGGTGAGGGCGGCAGCGTGGTGGCGCGGCAGCTCGTAGGTCACCGTATCGGGGTGGTAGTCGATGATCCCTGCGCTGACGAGGCCGCCGAGCCACTCCCGCACATAGCGTTCGTTGAGGCCTGCGGCGTCGGCGAGCTGGGTGCTGGTGGCGGCGGGCAGGTCGGCCAGCGCATCGAACAGTCCGGTCTGATGGCCGATGCTCAACAGCATCGCGACGGCGGCGTCGTTGACGATGCCGACAACGCGGTTGCCGAATTCCTCGGCGGCCCGCGCATCGACGGTGGGTTCGTGTTCTTCGATGAGTGTCATGCTCACGAAGCTATGGGGGCACCCCGCCACGCGGCATCGGGCGAATCATGCGTCTTCGCAACAACCGCATGGTGCAAACGATGTAGGTCAATCCTCCGGAGCGATGACGCCGCTCTGGTACGCCCAGGTCACCGCGGCCGTCCGCGACGACACGTCCAGCTTGGCGTAGATGTTGGCCAGGTGGCGGCCAACGGTCTTCTCGCTGATGAAGATCTGCTGGGCGACCTGACGGTTGGTGAGTCCGCCGGCGATGGCGCGGAGCACCTCGAGCTCCCTGCGGGTCAGCCCGCCGGGCGTGCCGCGCCCGCAGCTGCCGCTGGGTTCGACGGCGAGCTGCGTGTAGATGCTTTCGGCGGTTGCGATGTCGGCCGCAGCGGCCTCGTGCTCGTCGAGTCCCTTGTGCGCCAATGCCATCCACTCGTACACCTCGGCGGTTTCGTAGCGCGACTTCTGGATTCGATATTCACGTAGCGCCGACTCGAGACTGCTCAGCGCGGCGGCGAAGTCACCGCGACGAACCAGCACCGCCCCACGGGCGTGCGCCGCCCAGCCCCGAAATCCCGGCGTTCCGAAGGCCTCTGCTCCGCCCTCGAGTTCACGGCAGTGCTGTTCGGCCTCGTCGAGCCCGTCCCGTGCAAGGGCGATCTCGACGGCCGCGCGCAGCATCCGCATCCGGCCCAGCCGATCCTGGCCCGACAACGCCACGCGCAGGTCGGTCCACGCGGCCTGCGTCTGACCGAGTCTGCACCGCAGCAGGGCTTCCCCGGGTTGCGGGTCCATGCCCAACGTGCGTGCCTTGCCGAAGGCCGTCATGGCCCCGTCGAGATCGCCAAGCAACCGGCGCACTTCACCGAGTTGATAGAAGCCCTCGGCGGCCGCCCAGGCATTCACGTCTTCCAACGCGCGACTGGCGGACTGCAGCCTGTCCTCGAGGGTGCGGTAGTCGTCGGTGCTGGCTTGGACCTGCAGCCTGTGCACTTCGCACACCCCGCCATATGGCAGCGAGCCGGAGAGGTCGCACCACTGTTCCATCGATTGCGTCCACGCTCGTAGGCGAGGCAGGTCGGCGAGCTTGTGACAGTGGTGCAGCACCATGCAGTAGATGTCACCGGCCCATTCGATCGGCACCTGGTCGGCCACCAGGGCCAGCATCGCCTCGTCGATCGATGCGTAAGCGTCGGCGGTGCGCGCTTGCAGGATCGCCTCGACGGCTTCGGCGATGAGGCCCAACGCCGTGATCGCAGCGACGTCGAGTCGACGGGCCAAGTCCCGCAACGCCTTCACTCGTTCGGCGAGTGTGTCCATGTCTCCCAACACCGCGGCCACGGCGGCGTCCAAATAGGACAGATACGCATGCGCCGGCCCCTCGGGCGCTCCGGCGAGCAGCCGTCGGGAGCGACTCATCCAGCCCTGACCGATGTTGACGTCGCCACGCACCAACCACGCCAACGCAAGCTCGTTCGCCTTCATCGCCGCCGCCGTCGGATCGGTGCGCGCCAGCTGGCCGAAGACTCGTTCCGCCACCCGGCTCGACTCCTTGACGTGACCGAGCCGCCATGCGGCGAACGCCAGCGCGTCGAGGTCGTCGGTGCTCAGCGGCACCACTTCGCTTGCGCGCAGGAAGGCGTCGTAGCTGACCGACCAGTCCCGACGTTGGTGCGCGGCGCGCGCCACGACGAGCAACTCGGGGGAAGTGTCGGTCAACATCAGTTCACACCGTATCGCGCCAGCGCTTTCGGACAATCGTTTGGACACTGTTCCAATTCAGGTCTGACCCATTAAGTTGGACGCCATGAGTCAGACAGTGCGCGGTGTGATCTCCAGGAGTAAGAAGCAACCCGTCGAGTTGGTCGACGTCATCATCCCGGACCCGGGACCCGGCGAGGTGGTAGTCGACGTCATCGCCTGCGGGGTATGCCATACCGACCTGACGTACCGCGAGGGCGGGATCAACGACGAGTACCCGTTCCTGCTCGGGCACGAGGCCGCGGGCACCGTCGAGTCGGTGGGCCCGGGCGTGACGTCGGTGGCCCCGGGCGACTTCGTAATCCTGAACTGGCGTGCGGTCTGCGGGCAGTGCCGGGCCTGCAAGCGCGGCCGGCCGTGGTACTGCTTCGACACGTTCAACGCCGAGCAGAAGATGACGCTGACCGACGGCACCGAGCTCACCCCGGCGCTGGGCATCGGCGCCTTCGCCGACAAGACGCTCGTGGCGGCGGGCCAGTGCACCAAGGTCGATCCCGAGGCGGACCCGGCGGTGGCGGGTCTGCTGGGTTGCGGCGTGATGGCGGGCATCGGCGCCGCGATCAACACCGGCGCGGTCAACCGCGACGACACCGTGGCCGTCATCGGATGCGGCGGGGTGGGCGATGCGGCCATCGCCGGGGCGGCCCTAGTGGGTGCCAAGCGGATCATCGCCGTCGACACGGACAACACAAAACTCAATTGGGCGCGCGACTTCGGCGCCACCCACACCATCAACGCCAAGGAACTCGACGTCGTCGAGACCATCCAGGACCTGACGGACGGCAACGGCGCCGACGTGGTCATCGACGCGGTTGGCCGACCCGAGACGTGGAAGCAGGCGTTCTACGCCCGCGACCTAGCCGGCACCGTGGTGCTCGTCGGAGTGCCCACCCCGGACATGACCCTGGAGATGCCGTTGGTGGACTTCTTCTCGCGCGGCGGATCCCTGAAGTCCTCCTGGTACGGCGACTGCCTACCCGAACGCGACTTCCCAACCCTCATCAGCCTCTACCGCCAGGGCCGACTTCCGCTGGAGCGCTTCGTCTCCGAGCGCATCGGGCTCGACGGCATCGAGGAGGCATTCCACAAGATGCATGGCGGCGAGGTGCTGCGCTCGGTGGTGATCCTCTAGTGGGCGCCATCACTCGCGTCGTCACCAGCGGCACGTTCTCCCTCGACGGTGGCACCTGGGACGTCGACAACAACGTGTGGGTCGTCGGTGACGACTCCGACGTCATCGTGTTCGACGCCGCCCACACCGCGGACCCGATCGTGGAGGCGGTGGCGGGCCGCAACGTGATCGCGGTGGTGTGCACGCACGGCCACAACGATCACGTAACCGTCGCCCCCGACCTCGGCAAGGCCCTCGATGCGCCGGTGCTCCTGCACCCGGCCGACGACATGCTGTGGCGAATGACGCATCCCGACAGCGACTTCCGCAGTGTCGAGGACGGCCTGGTGCTCAACGCGGGTGGCGTGGAGCTGCGCGCTCTGCACACGCCGGGCCACTCACCGGGGTCGGTGTGTTGGTATGCCCCCGAACTCGAAGCGGTGTTCAGCGGAGACACCCTGTTTCAGGGCGGCCCGGGCGCCACCGGCCGGTCGTTCTCCGACTTCCCGACGATCCTGGAATCCATCTCGGGACGGCTGGGCAAGCTCCCCGGTGCCACCGTCGTCTACACCGGCCACGGCGACACCACGAGCGTCGGCGACGAGCTCGTGAACTACGACGAGTGGGTGGCCAGGGGGCATTAGCTCCCCAGGATGCGGATGGCGGTCAGGATCGTTGGCTAAGAGCCGCGACTCGTGAAGCGCGGTCAGTCATGTCGGCGCAGAACGCTCCGAGCGACTGACGAGCGTCACCTGGGTCTGACCCACTACCGTCACAGTCATGCGCGAATCGAGCGTCGTGGTGCGCCCCGAGGCCAAGGACAGCGGCTGGTACAGCGCCAGTTCGCGGTTGAAGGCCGCCGGGTTGCTGCAGGCGATCGCGCTCTTCGAAGAGGCCGCCGAGGTGGTGCCGATCCCCCGCTCGCCGCGCCCGATCGTGATCGCCGACTATGGCGCAGGCACCGGGTACAACTCAGTGCTGCCCATCTGTGCGGCCATCACGGTTTTACGCAGGCGTGCCCGACCCGAGCAGTCGATCCTGGTGACCCACACCGACCTGCCGGAGAACGACTTCACCGCGTTGTTCCGCACGCTGGCCGACGACCCGGACAGCTACCTGCGGCGGGATCATGCCTCGTTCGCGTCGGCCGTCGGGCGGTCGTACTACACGCAGATCCTGCCCTCCAACAGCGTGAACCTGGCCTGGTCGTCCTGGGCACTTCAATGGCTGGGTCGGCAGCAACCCGCGGGCGACCATCTGCTCGCGGCCTACAGCACTGACGAGGCGGTGCGCGCAGCCAGTGTCAGACAGGCCTCCCACGACTGGCACGAGTTCGTCGCGTTCCGCGGTCGCGAACTCTGTCCGGGCGGACGGCTGGTGGTGACGACGTTGGGGGTCGACGAGGACGGCGGGTTGGGTTTTAGACCGCTGCTGGACGCGATGACGGCCACATTGGACGAACTCTCGCAAGCCGGCGTGATCACCGCCGACGAGCTCGCCGGGATGTCGATACCGATCGTCGGACGGCGCGCCAAGGACTTCGAATCGCCCTTCGCACCGTCGGGGAAGTTCGAGAAGCTCTCGATTGCCCAGTTGGATACCTTCGACGCCGAGGATCGGTTCTGGAAGCAGTACCAAAGCGATGGCAAGGCAACGACTTTTGGCGCACAGTGGGCGGCGTTCATGCGCGCATCCCTGTTCCCCACGTTGGCTACCGGGCTCGGCGACGACCGAGCCGAGCCGACGTCACCGTTCTTCGAAAGGCTGGAGTCGGGGATCGCCGCCCGGCTAGCCGCTGCGCCCGCCCCGGCTCGGATTCCGCTCGCACAGGTGGTCATCCAGAAGAGTCCACGCGCCACCAACGACTGACCGTTCAGCCGGCGATGCGTTCGCGAAAGGTGTTGCGGTAGCTCTGCGGTGATACGCCTGCGAGCCTGCGGAACTTGCTGACGCTCACCGCGGCACGCTCGGCGCCGTTCAAGGACGAGACGGTGCCGTTGGGGGAGCTGGCCGTAGACGGGCCGCGGGACTTCGACGTCGTGGTCGACGGCGACCGATTGGTAGGTCATTCCCGTGCCGGCCGACTGCCACGCTCCGCGGTGATCGGCACTCGGCGTCGCGGCCAGATTTGACGCGTCGCGCGCATTGCCCCCGGCCTTCCAGCGGAGGACGATGAAACCCCACGGCGGCGCCGTCGAGACGCTGCCCCGTCCAGAGGAGGCAGATTGTGTACGCACGAACGACCACTTTGGAGGCAATGCCCTCTTCCGTCGACGCGGGCATTGCCTACGTCCGCGACAAGGTGATGCCCTTGCTCGAAGGCCTGGATGGCTACATCGGGGTGTCCCTGTTGGCCGACAGGTCATCCGGTCGCTGCATCACTACCAGCGCGTGGGAGTCCGAGGACGCCATGCGCGCCAGCGCACCGGCTGTTCAGGAGGTCCGGAGCCGCGCCGCGGAGATCTTCGGGGGAGGCAGCCCCACCGTCGACGAATGGGAGATCGCGGTCCTGCATCGAGAACGCGAGGCCGGTGAGGGCGCCTGTGTCCGGGTGACGTGGGCCAAGGTCAATCCCGACCAAGTGGACGCGGGCATCGAAGTCTTCAAGGCAGCCCTGCCCGCGATGCAGGAACTGGAAGGGCACTGCAGCGCAAGCCTGTTGGTGGACAGGGCGTCCGGCCGCGGGGTCTCGTCGGTGGCCTACGAAAGCGCCGACGCGGTGGAGCGCAACCGGGCCGAGATGGACCGACTCAAGGGTTCGGTGTCCGCGGACGCCGCCGCCCAGATAGTCGAAGAGCACGACTTCGAGTTGATGATCGCCCACCTACGGGTCCCTGAGATGGCCTGATCTCACGGCCGGCACGCCCGGTTGGAGGAGGTCGTCGAGATCCTTCGGTGCGCTCAGTTGCGGCGAAACCGATGCCGAGACTGAGTCAGGGTGCCATCTGGTAGGCACCGTCGTAGGCCTTGACGCGCGCCCACACCCGGTCGAACCGCTCCGCGTCGGGCACCGGGCTGCGGATGGCACTGAGCGCCCATTCTTGCTGCGCGCGCGTCGCCGTCGGCTTGCCGTGCAGCGCAACGGCACACGCGCTGAAGTCGCGCACCTGGAAGTCGAAGATCTGGTCGATGATGTCGTCGTCCAGGCCCGTGAGCACGGCCTGCTCGAGAATCAGCTGGCCGTACACGATCAGCGAGAACAGGTGCCCGACGTTGAGCATGTAGTCCAGGTCTTTCTGCTGCGCGGCGTCGGGCGCGGCGGCGACGAGCATGTCCCGGAACGCCTGCGCCTGCTCGTAGAACCGGCCGACGTTCGGAATGTGCGAGTGCTGCTCGTACACCGGCGTCCAGTCGGCGAACTGAATCGCACCGGCCCCGCGAGTCGGTCCCTGGTTCCAGAAGAAGACGTCGTCGGCCGCGTCGTTGCGCGTCGGAATTGCCGGGTACTCCTTCGGATTGAGCATGTAGTTCGGCATGAACTTGAGCACCAGGCCGACGTTGACGTGCACGGTGCCCTCCAGCCTCGGCAGGCAGCCGATGAGCTGGGCGACCTCACGGAACATCGTGTTCTTCTCATAACCCTTGGCGGCGATGACGTCGTGCAGCGACCGCATCACCGTCTCGCCCTCCATCGTGACCTTGGCCTTGGTCATCGGGTTGAACAGGAGGTAGCGCCGGTCGTCGAGGCTCGCGCTGCGGAAGTAGTCGACCGCTCGCCTGCTGAAGGACTTCATCGCGATCATGCGCGCGTAGGCGTCGACGAAGTTCGTCCGCACGTGGGAGAAGTCGGTGACCGGGTGGCCGTACAGAATGCGGTTCTGCGCGTGGGTGATCGCCTCGTAGAAGGCGTGCTCGGTCATGCCGATCGACGACGAACACAGGTTGAACTTCCCGACGTTCACCGTATTCAGTGCGGCGGCAAAGGCTTCCACGCCGGTATGCAGGATGTCCTCGGCCCGCACCGGGTAGTTCTCCAGCCGGAACGTGCTGACGTAGATCTGCATGTGCACGATGTTGTCGATCAGATGGTAATTCTCGCGGCGGCTGTCGGCGGCGAAGAAGACGTACGAATCCTGTCCCTCGACGTCGCCGCGCCTGCCGAACACCGACACCAGGCTGGCGACATTGCCGTTGCCGATGTAGTACTTCTCCCCCGAAGCCCGGTAGAGGATGCCGTTGGCCCGGTCCTCCTCGCTCGCGGGGGTGAGCACCATGTCGGTGCTGTAGACGTCGGCACCGTGTTCGCGTTCGGACAGCCCGAAGGCCATCACCTCCCCGGCCTCCAGGTCGTCGGCGGCCCTGAGCTTGGCGTCCTTGTTCTCGCTCTGCCAGACGGGACCAAGTCCGAGGATGGTGACCTGTTCCGTGTACCAGTACGTCAACCCGTAGAAGCCGAGGATCTCGGCGAGCGCCGCGTTGCGGGCCCCGTCCCAGCGCTTGTCGGGGTTGCCGTCTGCGAACTCCGACGGCGTCAGGAACGTGGCGAAGAGCTTCTCCCGCTTGACGAACTCGACGAAGTCGGCGGGCCATTCCGCCTTTAGGTCGTCATCGAGGATGCGTTTCTTGCCCTGACCTTCGAAGAAGTCGATGGTCGCGCGTAGCAGTCGCCGGGTTTCGGCGTCGAACTCGACCGGGTCGTAGGTGTTCGGGTCGAAGAGCAAGCCGTCGGTTTCACGGCGGGCAGGAGCGGAGCGACCGGGGGATGAAGCCGTCATTTCCGCGAGCCTAGGGGCTGGGCGGCTGCACCGGTGCCGGAACCCACCGCAGACCCGGGATGGTCGGGTACGGCGCTCACGTCAACGAATCGTGCCCTCCCCGGCAATCAGCGGCAGATCCAACGGGGTCACCCATCCGGGCGGTAGCGCGTTGACGGCCGGTACGGCGTTCAGCGCGCGCATCCCGGTGGCCAGGCAGCCCGCCGCCGCAGCATCCCGCCCAGAGCCGTCGGTGAAGCGGAACGCCGTCTCCTGAACGATGCTCGGACTGCCCTCGATCTCGACGCGGTAGACGTCGTTCTCGTTGCCCGTCGGCCAGTCCGGGGCGGACCCCTCCCCGACGCGGTTGACGTGCTCCAGCTGGATCCGCGTCTCGCCGCGATACACGCCGTTGATGGTGAACCGGACGGCGGCGACGCTGCCGGGTTGAACGACCCCCTTCGCCGTCTTGACCTCCACCGGCGTCACCCACTTGTCCCAGGTCGTGGTCATCTCGTCGAGCTCGATCCCCGCGGCATGCGCGATCATGGGAACCGTTGCGCCCCAAGCGAAGATGAGGATGTCCGGATTCTCCAGCAGGGGCCGGTGGTCCGGGGGCTGGCCGATGCCCATCTCGAACTCGTAGTCACCCTCGTAATTGGTGTAGTCCAACAACTCCGACGCCCGCACCTTGCGGACCTCGCCGCACAACCCCATCAGCGTCATCGGGAAGAGGTCGTTGGCGAACCCAGGGTCGATACCGGTGGTGAAGCACGACGACTGGCCCGCTTCGCACGCCTGCGTGATCGGCTCGATCCAGTTCGGCGGGTTGACCTTCATGGCCGGCCACACCCACGGCGTCATCGACGTCGACACCACGTCGATGCCCGCCCGCAGGAATCGGCTGATCAGCTCGATGTTGTCTTCGGCGTGGGCGGCCGTCGGCCCGTAGTGCACCAGCGCGTCGGGTCGCAGCGCAATGAGTGCGTCGACGTCGTCCGTGGCAGTCAGCCCGAGAGGTTCCAGTCCGCAGAGTTCACCGACGTCGCGGCCGACCTTCTCGGGATTGCTCACCCCGACCCCAACGAGGTCGAAGACCGGGTGCTTGACCAGTTCCGCAATGACCATCTTCCCGACGAAGCCAGTGCCGAAGACCACGATCCGCTTGGAGCCAGAATGAACAGCCACGCTGCCGCCTTTCACGTTGGTTGCGCTTCCCGCGCCCCCCGGGTTTCCCGGTTCACCATAGGCGGGGCGTGGATCAGTACCGCGACTCCCATACGGCGTACTCGCCTTCGGGACCCGCCACCGCTTCTGCGGTCTCGCGGAACCGGGGGCAGTTGGCGATGCAGACCGCCCGGTAGTTGACCAACTTGTCGTCGTGGGCGATGGCGACGACGTCACCCCACGGCCGGTACTCGACCGTGCCTCCGCAGTGCTGGCAAGGCAGCCCTTCGATACTCAGAAGCACCGCTTCAGGCCGCCCGGCTCACAGTAGAGCGGGTATCGGTCCACCGGTATCGGCAGCGGTCTGCTGTATGCGAGCGTGAACGGCAGTTTGGTGATCGACGCGGGCAGGCCACAGACGTCGTTGTGAATCACCGAGCGCGTACCCGTCATGGTGATGTCGTCGAACTCGTAGGTCTCCTGGATGGGTGCGGTGGTGCCGTCCGGACACGCCAGGCCGTCCTTCTTGTTCGTCGAGAACATCCACATGCCGCCGGTCAGTCTGGCGTTACCGCCGTTGACCTCCGTCGCAGGCGCGGGCGCGACGAGCAGGTTGCACGCCACCGGCAGTTCGAGGTTCTGCCGGAGGTCGCCGACAGTGGGCACGCAGATCGGATAGATGGTCCACTCCGCGAAGACGTCGCCCTGGGTGTAGGTGTAGATGCCCTCCAGCACCTGGTCTGCCCGGGCAGGACCCGCGAATCCCAGAGCCACGCTGGCGAAGGCAGCGGCCATTGCCAGTGCTCGGGTGATCCACACGTCCTGCAGTATCGCAGTGTTGTCCAGCAACGTCTGCGATTTCTCCGGCATGAGAGGGTGCAGCCATGCCGCGCACGCGAGGAGCAATGAGATGACTGCATTCGAGGGCAAGGTCGCCCTGATCACCGGCGCGTCGGCCGGCCTGGGAGCCACTACCGCGAAGGTGTTCGCCGAACGCGGCGCGTCGGTGTTCGGGATCGCCCGGGATGCCGAGCGGATGGCATCGGTGTTCGCCGATGTGCCGGGCGGCACGTTCGCGCCGGTGGACGTCACCAGCCCGTCGGCGTGCCGTCAGGCGGTGGACGACTGCGTGTCCGCGTTCGGCCGGGTCGACGTCCTGGTCAACGTCGCGGGGTTTCACCAGATGCGGCACACGCGCGACGTGACGGACGACGAGTGGGAACGGGACCTCGCGGTGAACCTGCACGGCCCGTTCTATCTGTGTCGAGCCGCGCTGCCACATCTGCTCGACGTCGGCGGCAACATCGTGAACGTGGCGTCCATCGCAGGTGTCGAGGGCGAGGTGTATTCGGCCGGGTATTGCGCCGCCAAGCACGGCCTGGTGGGGCTGACCCGGGCGCTGGCTGTCGAGTTCACGAAGGAGAAGTTGCGGGTGAACGCTGTCTGCCCCGGCGGCATGCCCACCGCGCAGACCACCGAGTTCACCGCGCCGGACGACGCGGACTGGGACCTGATCATGCGCATCGCCTCCCCACGCGGGTTCATGGACACCGAAGACGTCGCGAAGGTGATCGCCTTCCTGGCCAGTGACGACGCCGCGGCCATTCACGGTGCGGTGTACCGCGTCGACAACGGCAAGGGCGCGGGCTAGCCGGCAGCGTTACGTTCGCCCCCTGGCCATGCCGCGCTTTCGAATGGCGTTGCCGGCAGCGGGATTTCCCGCGGCGAGTTGGCCCATGTCTTGACGAACTTGACCACGCAATGAAGGGTGGCGGTCGTGAGGACGATGGTGATGGGGGCGGCGCTTGCGGTGAGCTCGCTGCTGTTCGCGCCGTGCGTCAACGCCGCGCCGATGCGGCTGGGCAACTACCAGCTGCAAACCAACCGGTACACGACGCACGCGTGGACGTGGACGGTCGACCTGTGCCAGCCCGACTGCGTCGCCGTGATGGCCACGCCTCGACCACTTCGGATGGGTGTGGAGTTCTCCGGAACCGCTCATCTCGGCGGTTCGACGTACACGCTGGTCAACGACGCACCCGACGGAGTCATCTGCTGGGGTTACACCCTGCCTGCACGGGACGTCTACACGTGGGACGCCGTGACGCTGTCCGGCGTCGTGGAGTCCACGTTCGACGCCGGCTGCAATGGTTCGCCCGGCGGCGTCGACAACTGGACGTTCGCGCTGAGCCGGATGTAGCTCGTCGGCAGGCGTTCACGCCGCAGTTGTCCGATACTTGTCCCGCGTGCACGCACCGCTGCGACGATCCGATCGCCGCGAGCGACCGAAAGCAAGGACGAGATGACCGACGTCGTACAGATCCCCAGCGACTGCCCTGCCGAACCCTCGCACGACCACGTTCGAACCGGACTGGACGCCGAGGACCTGCGGGAGGCGATCACCGATCACCTGCGGTACTCGATCGGTCGCCCGGCCGCCGCCCTGAAGCCCGAGCACTACTACCGGGCACTTGCCTTGGCGGTTCGGGATCGCATGCAGGACAACCGGGTGGCGTCCACACAGACGTCGCTCGATCTCGGCCGGAAGGTCACCTGCTATCTGTCGGCCGAATTCCTGATGGGGCCGCAGCTGGGCAACAACCTGCTGAACCTCCAGATCGAGGAGGCGGCCCGCGCGGCGCTGGATGCCCTCGGACAGGACTTCGACGAGGTGCTCGCGTGCGAACAGGAACCGGGATTGGGCAACGGGGGCCTCGGACGGCTCGCGGCGTGCTATCTCGACTCGCTGGCCACCCTCGAGCGACCGGCGATCGGCTACGGCATCCGCTACGAGTTCGGCATCTTCAAACAGGAGTTTCAGGACGGCTGGCAGATCGAGAAGGCCGACAACTGGCTGGTCAACGGGAACCCTTGGGAGATCGCGAAACCCGACGTGAACTACCTCGTCAACTGGGGTGGCCACACCGAGCAATACGTCGACGACTCCGGTGCCACCCGGGTGCGCTGGCTGCCGGCGCAGGTGATCAAGGGGGTCGCCTACGACACGCCGATCCAGGGTTACGGCGTCCACACCTGCAACGTGCTGACGTTGTGGAGCGCCCGGGCCGTCGACTCGTTTGCCTTGGACGCCTTCCACACCGGTGACTACTACAAGGCGGTTGAGGAGGAAGTCACCTCCGAGACGGTCACCAAGGTGTTGTACCCGAATGACGAGCCCGATGCGGGCAAGCGGCTGCGCCTTCTGCAGCAGTACTTCTTCGTGTCGTGTTCGCTGCAGCACGTCGTTCACATCATGGACGACCTCGCAGACGCCTCGGTGCACGAGCTACCCAAGCGATTTGCGTTGCAGCTCAACGATACCCACCCGTCGATCGGCGTTGCGGAGCTCATGCGGATCCTTGTCGACCAACGCCGGATCGATTGGGAAGAAGCCTGGTCGATCACGGTCGCCACCTTCGGCTACACCAACCACACCCTGCTGCCCGAAGCCCTCGAGAAATGGCCGATGGTCCTGTTCAGGGAGTCCCTACCGCGGCACCTGGAAATCATCCACGAGATCAACAGCCGCTTCCTGGACGAGGTCCGGGCGCACTTCCCGGGAGACGTCGAGCGGGTGCGGCGCATGTCGTTGATCGGCGAGGACAACGGCCAGACCGTGCGCATGGCGTATCTCGCGACGGTGGGCAGCCACGCGATCAACGGTGTCGCGGCGCTGCACTCGGACCTGCTGAAGGCCAGCGTGCTCAAGGACTTCTACGAGCTATGGCCAGAGCGTTTCTCCAACAAGACCAACGGCATCACCCCGCGGCGCTTCCTCGCCCTGTCCAACCCTGGCTTGCGCGAACTCCTCGACGACACCATCGGTGACGGCTGGCTGACCAACCTGGACCGGCTTCGCGGGCTGGAAGCCTACGTCGACGATCCCGAGTTCCGTCAGAGGTGGCGGGACGTGAAGCGCGCCAACAAGGCTCGGCTCTCCGAGTTCCTTCACTCCGTGACGTGGGTGGACCTCGACCCCACTTGGATGTTCGACATTCAGGTCAAGCGCATCCACGAGTACAAGCGCCAGCACCTGTCCGTGCTGCACATCATCAGGCAGTACCACCGGCTGAAGATGAATCCCGGGCTCGAGATCGCGCCGCGCGCTTACGTCTTCGGTGGCAAGGCGGCGCCCGGCTACTTCATGGCAAAGCGAATCATCAAGCTGATCAACGCCGTTGGCGAGACGATCAACCACGACCCCGAGGTCAGCCGGTTCATGAAGGTCGTTTTCGTGCCGAACTTCAACGTGCAGAATGCGCACCTCATCTACCCGGCGGCGAATCTGTCGGAACAGATCTCGACCGCAGGCAAGGAGGCGTCGGGCACGGGCAACATGAAGTTCATGCTCAACGGTGCCCTGACCATCGGCACGTTGGACGGCGCCAACGTCGAGATCCGCGAAGAGGCTGGACCCGAGAACTTCTTCTTGTTCGGGCTGACCGAGTCCGAGGTGGAACAGGTCAAGCGCGACGGCTACCGCCCCTCCGACTACATCGATACAAACGACGAACTGCAGGCGGTGCTCGGGCTGATCTCCTCCGGGCAGTTCTCACACGGCGATACCGAGGTCTTCCGTCCACTGGTGGACAACCTCATCCACGACGACCCGTTCCTGGCCATGGCCGACTACGCGTCCTACGTGGAATGCCAGGACAGGGTGGCGGCGGCGTGGCAGGACCGGGACGCGTGGTCGCGGATGTCCATCCTGAACACCGCACGCAGCGGCAAGTTCTCGTCCGACCGCGCCATAACCGAGTACTGCGAAGACATCTGGAACGTCGGCCCCGTGACGGTGAAGGTCTAACGGTCAGAGCTCGCTGATCACCGACGACGCCAACAGGTCGAGCGTCTCGTCGGACGCTCGATCGTGCGTGAACAACACGACCTGCCCGAAGCCGAGCGCCTGCCACTCCCTTATCCGGTCGACGATCTGGGGCGCGGTGCCCACCAGACCACCTTCGCGCAGACCGAAACCCGGTCCCCCGAAACGCTTCTCGGCGAACTCGCGAACCCGGGGCAGCGCCGCGTCGTCCGGCGCGAGCGCCATCACGGCCTCCACCGACAACACGATCGTGGCCGGATCACGGCCGATGTCGGCGCAGATGGAGCGCAGCACGTCGACCTTGTGCTCCAACTCCCCCAGCGCGTAGGTCGGCACGTTCCAGACGTCGGCATACCGTGCGACCAAGGGCAGCGTGAACTTCTCCCCGACCCCGCCGACGGTTATCGGCGGGCGCGGCCGCTGCACGGGCCCGGGCACTATCGGCATGTCCCGCACGGTGTAGTGCCGACCGGCGAAGTCGATCGCCTCGTTGGCGAACGCCTGCACGAGGATTTCCAACGTCTCCCCGAGACGTTCCGAGCGCTCCCGAAAGGTGCCCCACGGCAGCCCCATTCGCAGGTGTTCGTCTTCGATGGAGCCGCTGCCGATGCCGAGTTCCAGGCGTCCGTCGGAGATCTGGTCAAGCGTGGTGGCCATCTTGGCGAGCACCGCGGGGTGGCGAAACTGATTGCACAACACCATGTGTCCGACCCGAAGTCGCTCGGTTCGGCTCAGAAGCGCCGTGGCCAGCGTCCACGCCTCGAGCGATGCGATGTTGGGCACCCCGGGCCCGTACAGGTGGTCGTACAGCCACAGCGAGCCGATCCCAAGCTCCTCGCAACGCCGGGCGCGATGAAGCACGTCGGAGTACGCGAAGCCCATCTGCGGCACGTACACGCCGATGTCGAGTCCTGTCATGGGCGCAACTCCAATCTGCCGTGCGTGACGACGGTGGCGTCGCCGCAGGCCGCGTCGAACGCGAACATGCCCTCGCCTGCCCGGTAGGCGCTCACCCTCAGGTCACCGCCCAGTGGGGTCGGCGAGGCGAAACGTACCGCGACCCGGCTGATCCGGCCGGGATCGCCGACCCCGATGAGGTCGAGCACCCGGTGAGTGCACATGGCCATCGTGCACAGCCCGTGGGCGAACAGGAACTCGAATCCCGCGGCTCGTGCGACGTCGATGTCGAAGTGGTGATCGGCCCAGTCGCCGGAGACCTCGGCGTAGCGGCGCGCCGTGTCGTCGGCGACGTGCTGGACTGCGGTGCCGAGCGGGTGGTCCAGTGCCGACTCTGGAAAGCGATGCTCGGCGGGCATGGCTCCGAATTCGGCGACGCCGTCGAGGCCGAGTAGCACCATGGTCCACCACTGCTCGACGGCGACGCGGCCATCGGAGCCCACTTGCTCGAAGTGCACTACCACCTGGGTGCCGGCCCGAACCGCGCGGACCGCTGACAGCTCGGTCCAGGTTTCGAGTGTCTCGCCGGGACGCAATGGCCGGTGCAGGACGATGTCGTGCTCGCCGTGTACTCCGCCGCGCACCCGGTCCCAGATCACAGCGGGCAGGTCGGCCCTGGCGGCTTCCTCGGCCTCGAACGCCAAGACGATGCCGAACGCGGCGGGTACCGCGGCTCCGCTGCGCACCGCGGCGGTGGGATCGGCCGTCGCGTCGGCGTACGCAGCGACGAGTGCGGGGTCGATCACGCCGGGGAAGGGGCCGTGGCGCTGGGGACGTACGCGCAGCGTCACCGGAAGGTCGACTGCCGCCTTATGGATGCCCTCGCTGCCCGGATGTGACCTAGCCCTGCTCGGCGGGCAGCGGAGGGCCGGCAGGCACGGGTGCAGCCGGTGCCTGGCCGGCGAGCCGGTCGAGCACGGGCTGCTGATCAGGGCAGTAGTACCTGATCGATGCGCCGAGGAAGTCATACACCTGCTGCTCTGTGCTGTCCTTGTGCAGGTTGAGTTTGAGGAACGTGGCGGCCTCGTAGGCGTTGGCGTCCAGGCCCGTGCGCAGTCGCTTGCACTGGATCTTGCCCATCCAGGCGTTGAAGTCCTTCTGGCCGTAGATGCCGTAGGTGTGCAGCTCATTGGCGAAATCGGTGTCGACGTCGGCGTTTGCCGGTGCTGCCAAGGCGATAGCCGCGGCGCCCAATGTTGCTAATATCACTGTCTTCACCCAGCGGATTCTAATCGCACCCATGAGTTGGCTCACCCCTTACCTTCTGACCACGTGATTCATGTGTGTGGCGAATCCTCTTGGCTCGGCACCCCGCGTGACCGGGAGTTTCCGGTGCGGCGCGGTGACGAGGTAGGGTCGCCCCCAATAACTTAACTAGGCTAATCTATCAGTTGCGTTGGCTAAGCTGTCGCGTAGGAAGAAGTGAGGTGAGATGGTGACGGGCCTGCTCAAGCGAGCGTGGATACCACTCCTCATCGTGGTCGTCGTCGTCGTCTCGGGCTTCGCCGTGCACCGGGTCCGCACCTTCTTCGGTTCTGAGGGCATCATCGTCACCCCCAAGAACTTCGCCGACGACCCCGAACCGTTCAACCCCAAAGTGGTGAAGTACGAGATCTTCGGCGAACCCGGCGCCTACGCCGACATCAACTACCTCGATCTCGACGCCAAGCCGCAGCGCGTGGACGGGGCGATGCTGCCTTGGACGCTGGTGTTGAGCACGACCGCCCCGGCGGCCTCTCCCAACATCGTGGCCCAGGGCGACGGCAGTTCGATCTCGTGCCGCATCAGTGTCGATGACGAGGTGAAGGATGAGCGGACCTCCAACGGCCTGAACGCGCAGACGTTCTGCCTGGTCAAATCCGCATGAGTGCACCAACAACGGATGCGCCAACCGAGGGGTTTCCGCCCGCGCGTCCCCCCGCGCGCCCGTTCATCCCGCGGACGCTCCGCACCCTGGCGGTGCCGGTAATCCTGGCCTGGATCGGCTTAATCGTCGTACTCAACGTGGTCGTGCCGCAGCTCGAAGAGGTCGGGAAGATGCGGTCGGTGTCGATGGCGCCGCTCGACGCGCCGTCGATGATTGCAATGCAACGCGTCGGTCAGACCTTCGAGGAGTTCGACTCCAACAGCTCGGCGATGATCGTGCTGGAGGGGCAAGAGCCGCTTGGCGAGGCCGCCCACACCTTCTACGACGACATGATCAAGAAGCTCGAGGACGACAAACTCCACGTCGAGCACGTTCAGGACTTCTGGAGCGACCCGCTCACAGCCGCGGGCTCGCAGAGCAACGACGGCAAGGCCGCATACGTGCAGGTCTACCTGCGCGGCAACCAGGGCGAATCGCTGGCCAACGAGTCGGTCGAGGCGGTCCAGAAGATCGTCGACGGCCTGCATCCACCGGATGGCATGAAGGCCTACGTGACGGGCCCGGCCGCGCTGCAGGCCGACCAGCACATCGCAGGCGACCGCAGCATGCAGATGATCGAAGCGGTGACGTTCACCGTCATCATCGTCATGCTGCTGTTGGTCTACCGGTCCATCGTCACGGTGCTGCTTACCCTCGTGATGGTGGTGCTGGAACTGGCCGCCGCGCGAGGATTCGTCGCATTCCTCGGCTACCACCAGATCATCGGGCTCTCGACCTTCGCGACCAACCTGCTGGTCACCTTGGCGATAGCCGCGGCCACGGACTACGCCATCTTCCTGATCGGTCGATACCAGGAAGCCCGAAGTCTCGGCGAGACCCGAGAAGAGGCGTACTACACCATGTTCGGCGGCACCGCGCACGTGGTGCTGGGCTCGGGCCTGACCATTGCCGGTGCGACATTCTGCCTGTCCTTCACCCGGCTGCCCTACTTCCAGACCATGGGCGTGCCCCTGGCGATCGGCATGGCCGTCTGCGTCTTCGCGGCACTATCGCTGGGCCCCGCAGTGATCAGCCTGGCGAGCCGATTCGGCAAGACGCTCGAACCCAAGCGGGCGATGCGTACCCGGGGCTGGCGCAAGGTCGGCGCCGCGGTGGTTCGCTGGCCGGGCCCGATCCTGGTCGGCACCATCGCGCTGGCGCTGATCGGCCTTCTCGCCCTGCCCGGTTACCGGACCAACTACAACGACCGCAACTACCTGCCCAAGGACCTTCCGGCCAACGAGGGCTACGCGGCGGCCGACCGGCACTTCACCAATGCCCGCATGAACCCCGAGTTGATGCTCATCGAGAGCGATCACGACCTGCGCAACTCGGCCGACTTCCTCGTCATCGACAAGATCGCCAAGGCGATCTTCCGGGTGCCCGGCGTCTCCCGCGTCCAGGCGATCACCCGGCCCGAGGGCAAGCCGATCGAACACACGTCGATCCCGTTCCAGATCAGCATGCAGGGCACGTCGCAGACGATGAACCGCAAGTACATGATGGACCGGATGGCCGACATGCTCACCCAGGCCAACGACATGCAGACGACCATCGACACGATGACGAAGATGTCGAGTCTCACCAAGGAGATGGCGGCCACCACCCACGCGATGGTCACCAAGATGAAGGACATGACCATCGACATCGCGGAGTTGCGGGACAACATCGCGAACTTCGACGACTTCTTCCGGCCGCTGCGCAACTATTTGTACTGGGAACCGCACTGCTACGACATCCCGGTGTGTTGGTCGATCAGGTCGATCTTCGACACGCTCGACGGCATCGACACCATGACCGACGACATCCAGGAACTGTTGCCGCTCATGGAACGGCTCGACACGCTCATGCCGCAGATGGTCGCGCTGATGCCGAAGATGATCGAAACCATGAAGACCATGAAGTCGATGATGCTGACGCAGTATCAGACCCAAAAGGGCATGCAGGACCAGATGGCTGCGCTGCAAGAGAATTCGAGCGCCATGGGTGAGGCCTTCGACGCGTCGATGAACGACGACTCGTTCTATCTGCCTCCAGAAGTCTTCGACAATGCGGACTTCAAGCGCGGGATGAAGAACTTCATCTCGCCGGACGGCAAGTCGGTGCGCTTCATCATCAGCCACGACGGTGATCCGTTGACGCCTGAGGGCATCGCGCGCATCAACGCCATCAAGCAGGCGGCCAAGGAAGCCGTGAAGGGCACCCCGTTGGAGGGGTCGACGATCTACCTGGCGGGCTCCGCGGCGACGTTCAAGGACATGCAGGACGGGTCCAACTGGGACCTGATCATCGCCGGCATCGCGGCGCTGGGGTTGATCTTCATCATCATGTTGATCATCACCCGAAGCGTGGTGGCGTCTGCCGTCATCGTGGGCACGGTCGTGCTGTCCCTTGGCGCGTCGTTCGGTCTCTCGGTGCTCATCTGGCAGCACCTGATCGGTATCGAGCTGCACTGGATGGTGATAGCCATGGCGGTGATCATCCTGCTGGCGGTCGGTGCCGACTACAACCTCCTGCTGGTCTCCCGGTTCAAGGAGGAGATCCACGCCGGCTTGAACACGGGCATCATCCGAGCGATGGGCGGCACCGGTTCGGTGGTGACCTCGGCGGGTTTGGTGTTCGCCTTCACCATGATGTCCATGGCGGTCAGCGAGCTGACGGTCATCGGACAGGTCGGTACGACCATCGGCCTGGGCCTGTTGTTCGACACGCTGATCGTCCGCTCACTGATGATGCCGTCCATCGCCGCCCTGCTGGGCAAGTGGTTCTGGTGGCCGCAGCGCGTGCGGTCGCGGCCGATACCCGCACCGTGGCCCAGTCCACCCCAAAGCCCATTCAGGGAAACCGAACCCGTCCCCGTCGGTTGAAGAGGAAGATCATGAATGTGAAACCCGCGATCCCGCTCCGCTTCTCGCTGTTGCGTCGACTAGCACTCCGAGGTGGGCTCGCCGCCGCCGCGTTCGGCATGGCCGCGGTGCGCTCGCCGGCCCAGCGGCGGCCGACGCCACCGACGACTACCCGATACCTCACAGGCTCATCATCACGACCTGTGACACCGAGCAGTACATGGCGGCTGCCCGTGACACCAGCCCGGTGTACTTCGAGAGGTACATGATCGACCGGAGCAACCGGCCGGCCGACATCCAGCAGATGGCGTTCGACCGCATCCACTGGTTCTTCTCGCTCGACGCCGCGGCGCGGCGCCAGTACTCCGAGGACACCGCCACCAACGTCTACTACGAGCAGGTGGCGACGCACTGGGGCAACTGGGCGAAGCTCTTCTTCAACAACAAGGGTGTCGTGGCCCACGCCACCGACGTCTGCATGAACTACCCCGCAGGCGACATGTCGGTGTGGGACTGGCCGGTCGCTAGGTAGGCATCCCGAAACCAGCGGCGTAGCTCTCCTTCACCACCGCGAGGTGCGCCCAGCTGTCGACCGCGTTGACACCGGGCAGCGACCTCACGACATCCAGTGTCTCGACGAGTTGGGCGGCCGAGAACGTGCGCACGGTGACCAGAAGGTCGTAACGGCCGAGGGTGCGTGCCACGAAGATCACCGACGGCATCGCTGCGATGGCGGCGACGACGTCGCCATCCTCCCCGGCCAGCCGAAGTCCGAGTCCCATCGCGCTCTGGCGGTCCTGTCCCGAGTGTCGGACGACGGCGCCCACCCGGACGACCTGTGACTCGACGAGCTTGACGACGCGCCGTCGCGCTCCCGCCGGGGACAGCCCCACGACCGAGGCGAGGTCCACATAGGACGCACGGCCGTCCTCTTGCAGGGCCCGCAGCAGCGCGACGTCGACCTCGTCGACCTCGGTGCGCACCTCGCCGACCGGTCCGATCACGTCGCGGATCACCTCGACGTACGTCAGAGTGTCGACGCCTGCGACACCGTCGAGTGACCTCAGCTCGGAGATCGTGCGATCGACGTCGCGAGCGGACGCCGTCCGCACTTCGGCGACGAGCCCGTGCGGTCCGCTGGTCAGCGACAGGAACGGCACGTCGTCGCGCAGGGCGATCTGGGCGGCCAACGGTGCAGCAGGTCCGCGCACCGCGATGCTGACATGGGCCAACGCGCCCCGGCCAATCACGGCCGGGTGCACCGCGCCGCGCACGACGACCTGACCGCTCGCGATCAGCCGCTGCACGCGCGCAGCGGCCGACGACCGGGACAGTCCCAACGTGCGTGCGATCTCGCGGTGCGTCAGCCGTCCGTCCACCTCGAGAAGTTCGACGATCGCCTCGTCTAACTCGTCCATCGCCGTCCTTCCGCCAAATTCATCGAAAGATTTTTCAACCCGGTGTTGGCGACGTATCGAGCACCATTGAAACCCATTTCGCCCTTTATGTGTGCAATTGCCAATAGTAGCTAGCACATCGTTACGCGAAACACCGCTGTAACTATCGAACTGCTTGCGGGTGGCCACCTATGCTCCTAGAGTGACGCGCACCACATCCCCAGGACCTTCACAGACCTAGGAACACTCATGGCGACGCTTACCAGCGCCCAGGTGATGACAGCGACCGATGCGCTCGTCGCGGCCTTCGCGGCCACGGACACCGCGGCGTACTTCGCCTGCTTCTCCCCCGATGCGACCTTCGTGTTCCACCCAGAGCCCACCCGACTGAACGACCGCGCTACCTACGAAGCCCTGTGGGTGTCCTGGCTCGGCGACGGATGGCGGGTGGTGTCGTGCAAGAGCAGCGAGCGCCTGGTGCAGACGTTCGGCGACACCGCCGTGCTCAGTCACACCGTCGACACCGTCACCTCGGTCGACGGGCACCTCAGCACCACGCGCGAACGCGAGTCCATCGTCTTCGTGCTCGACGGCGAGCGCGTCCCCCCACGCCTGCTAGCCGTCCACGAACACCTCTCTCCCGTCCCCGCCGAATCCTGACCAGAACGGAAACCACGATGACCGCGACCACCGACGGGCCGCTCGAGGCGCCCCCGAAGATCACCGAGGTCGAGACACACGGCGTCGAGCCCATCCCCGACGCCGAGCGGACCGCCAGTCCGCTCGACCTGTTCCGGCTGGTGTTCGGTGGCGCCAACACCATCGCCACCGTCGTGCTCGGCAGCTTCCCGATCATCTTCGGGCTGTCGTTCCGCGACGCACTGTTGGCGACCCTTCTCGGGCTGCTGCTCGGGGCGACGATCCTGGCACCGATGGCGCTGTTCGGCCCGCGGAACGGCACCAACAACGCGGTGTCATCCTCGGCGCACCTCGGGGTGCACGGCCGCGTCATCGGATCCTTCCTGTCGCTGCTGACCGCCATCGCATTCTTCTCGATCTCCGTCTGGAGCTCCGGCGACGTACTCGTCGGTGGCGCGAACCGCGCAATCGGGCTGCCGCAGAACGACTTCTCCGTCGGAGTGGCCTATGGCATCTTCGCGCTGTTGGTGCTCGTGGTCTGCATCTACGGATTCCGGTTCATGCTGCTGGTCAACAAGATCGCCGTCATCGCCGCCACCGTGCTCTTCCTGCTGGGCATCTTCGCGTTCGCGGGCACCTTCGATCCCGGCTACCCAGGCATCTTCGGCCCGGATGCCGACGCCGCGACCAACGCGTTGTTCTGGCCGTCCTTCGTCGGCGCGGCGCTGATCGTCATGTCGAACCCCGTCTCGTTCGGGGCGTTTCTCGGCGATTGGGCGCGTTACATTCCGCGCGAGACGCCTGCGTGGAAGTCGATGTCCGCCGCGTTCCTGGCCCAGGTCGCCACGCTGGTGCCCTTCCTGTTCGGACTCGTCACCGCGACCGTCGTCGCCACCAACGCATCCTCATTCATGGACGAGGGCAACTACGTCGGCGGACTACTCGCCGTCTCGCCGGGCTGGTACTTCGTCCCGGTGTGCCTGATCGCCCTGATCGGTGGCATGTCGACCGGGACCACCGCGCTGTACGGCACGGGGCTGGACTTCTCCAGCGTGTTCCCTCGGTTCAGCCGCGTGCAGGCCACCGTGTTCATCGGCGTCATCGCGATCGCGTTCATCTTCGTCGGCCGGTTCGCCTTCAATGTGGTGCAAAGCATTTCGACGTTCGCGGTGCTCATCGTCACCTGCACCGCGCCGTGGATGGTCGTGATGATGATCGGCTGGTTCGTCCGCCGAGGCTGGTACGACTCGGACGCACTGCAGGTGTTCAACCGACGCCAGCGAGGCGGCCGGTACTGGTTCACCCACGGCTGGAACTGGCGCGGACTCGGAGCCTGGCTGGTGGCCGCGGCGCTCAGCATCTGCTTCGTCAACATTCCCGGCCAGTTCATTGGCCCGTTCGGCAACCTGGCCAACGGCATCGACCTCTCGATCCCGGTGGGACTCGGACTCGCTGCGGTGCTCTACCCCGTACTGCTGTGGGCCTTCCCCGAGCCGGCCGATGCCTTCGGCCCGGACGGACCACGCGGCGTGCCCATCGGTCCGGCCGCCAACACGCCCATCACGTCGCTGGACCCCGGGCCCGAAACCGCAACTACCGCAGAGGAAGTGCCCGCATGAGCGCGCCCATCGGCCCGATCGACGCATCGAAGACGCCGCGGTTCGCAGGCCCGGCATCGTTCGCCCGGCTGCCGAGACTCGACCAGGTGCCCAAGGCCGACGTCGTCGTCGCGGGCGTGCCGTTCGACTCCGGGGTGTCCTACCGACCCGGCGCCCGGTTCGGACCCACGTACGTGCGGGAGGCGTCCCGACTGCTGCGGCCCTACAACCCGGCCCTGGACGTCTCGCCGTTCGAGATCGCGCAGGTCGCCGACGCGGGTGACATCGCGGTGAACCCGTTCAACATCCACGAGGCCATCGAGACCATCGAGGCCGGCGCTCTCGAGCTGACCGCGGACGGAACGAGGCTGGTGACCATCGGCGGCGACCACACGATCGCGTTGCCGCTGCTGCGTGCAGCCGCAAACCGACACGGACCCGTCGCGCTGGTGCACTTCGACGCGCACCTGGACACCTGGGATACGTACTTCGGGGCGGAGTACACCCACGGCACCCCGTTCCGGCGCGCCGTCGAGGAAGGCATCGTCGACACCGAGGCGCTCAGCCACGTCGGAACCCGGGGCCCGCTGTACGGCAAGAAGGACCTCGAGGACGACAGGCGCTTCGGCTTCGGCATCGTCACCTCGTCGGATGTGTACTACCAGGGCGTGCGCGAGGTCGTCGACAAGCTGCGCCAGCGACTTGGCAACCGGCCGGTCTACGTCTCCATCGACATCGACGTGTTGGATCCCGCGCACGCGCCCGGCACCGGCACTCCCGAGGCGGGCGGCATGACCAGCCGGGAGCTGTTGGAGATCCTGCGCGGCTTCCGCGGCCTGAACATCATCGGGGCCGACGTCGTCGAAGTCTCCCCGGCCTACGACCACGCGGAGATCACCGGCGTCGCTGCCTCGCACGTGGCCTACGACCTGGTGTCCCTGCTGGCGCTGCGCCACGAGGAGCAGGCCGGTGGCTGAACACGTCCGCAACGGTGGCGACGTCGTCGTCGAAACCCTTATGGCACTAGGTGTTTCGCATGTGTTCGGCATCCCGGGCCAACATGCGCTCGGCCTATTCGATGCGATCCGGCGAAGTGATCTGAGGTTCGTCAGCTCGCGAGTCGAGAACAACTCGGCCTTCGAGGCCGACGGATACTCGCGGGCCTCCGGCGAGGTCGGCGTGCTGTTCCTGTCGACCGGGCCCGGTGCCCTGACCGCGTTGGGCGCACTGCAAGAGGCGTACGCGACGGGCGTCCCGGTGCTCGTCATCACCAGCCAGGTTCCGCGGTCGGGCCTCGGCCTGCGCAGGGGCATGTTGCATCAACTGGACGATCAGCGGGCCAGCGCCGCCAACGTCACGAAGAGCACCGCGGTGGCGCGCGAATCCGCCGAGATTCCAAGCCTGCTGGCCGACGCATGGGCGCTGGCTCAGTCGGCTCCGGCCGGTCCCACTTGGGTGGAGATTCCCCAGGACGTGTTGTTGGACGCCACCAACGTCCCACCGGTGACGTCAGTGGTGACGCACATCGTCGAGCGGCCCGCCCGCACCGAACTCATCGACGAGGCGGCGACGCTGCTCGAGTCAGCGGAGCGCCCGGTGATCCTGGCCGGCGGCGGTGTGCGTCGCTCCGTCGGGGGTTCCGAGGCTCTGGTCAGGCTCGCCGAAACTCTTGACGCACCGGTTGTCTCGACTGTCGGCGGCAAGGGCGCCATCTCCTTCGACCATCCGCTGTCGGCCGCCTCGTGGATCGAGGACCGTCACACCACCGAGCTTCTCGAGCAGGCCGACGTGCTGCTGACCGTCGGCACGTCGCTGGGCGAGGTGACGAGCAACTACTTCACGTTCGCCCCGCGGGGCAGGCTCATCCAGATCGATGCCGAGCCGAGAGTTCTCGAAGCCAACCACCCCGGCCTCGGTATCCACGCGGACGCGGCCCAGGCGTTGCAGGCGCTGGCGAAGATGAGCTCACCCAAGCGAGCCCGCGCGGGCGCTCCGGTGGCTGCTGAGTTGCGAAAGTCGGTGGAGCGCAGGCTCGCCGAACAGGATCTCGACGCCGAACTCGGGCTCATGCGCGACCTGCGCGCCGCCGTCCCGTCCACCACCCACACGTTCTGGGACATGACGATCGCCGGGTACTGGGCGTGGTCGGCGTGGGACTCGCGCGACGGCGGCTTCCATTCCGCCCAGGGCGCGGGCGGACTCGGATTCGCCTACCCGGCGGCGTTGGGCGCGGCCATCGGTACGGGCCGTCGCACGTTCGCGGTCTCGGGCGACGGCGGCGGCATGTACTCGATCGCCGAGCTGGCCACTGCGCGCCAACACGACGCCGACGTCACCTGGCTGATCGTCGACGACGGCGGCTATGGGATCTTGCGTGAGTACATGACCGGCGCATTCGGCCAGGCCACCGCCACCGAACTGGCGAGACCCGACTTCGCTGCTCTCGCAGAGAGTTTCGGCGTCACTGCCCACGTGGCGACGGCCGAGACCGTCGGCGAGATCGTCGCCGACACCTTCACCACGCCAGGGCCCGCCGTAGTAGTCCTGCCGATCGTCCTGCGCATGTTCGCGCCCACCCACCTCTGAAACAGCTGACCGAAGGAGCCTTCACCATGGGCAAGCCCATCGACATCGCGATCATCGTCGTCTATCTCGTCGCCATGCTCGCGTTCGGCTTCTGGGGCAAGTCGCGGACCAAGGACTCCGCCGACTTCCTGGTCGCGGGCCGGCGCCTCGGTCCCGCGCTGTACACCGGCACGATGGCGGCCGTCGTGCTCGGCGGTGCCTCGACCGTGGGCGGCGTCGGACTCGGCTACAAGTACGGCATCTCCGGCATGTGGCTGGTGGTCGCGATCGCGATCGGCCTGCTGGCGCTGAGCCTCTTCTTCGCCGGACGCATTCAGCGGCTGCGGGTGTACACGGTGGCTCAGATGCTGAAGCTGCGCTACGGCGTGGATGCGACGTCGACGTCCGGGATCGTCATGGCCGCATACACGTTGATGCTGTCGGTGACGTCGACGATCGCCTACGCGACGATCTTCAACGTACTGTTCGACACCAACCGCACGCTCTCGGTGATCATCGGCGGTGTCATCGTCATGCTGTACTCCTCGATCGGCGGAATGTGGTCGATCACGCTGACCGACATGGTGCAGTTCATTCTCAAGACCATCGGCATCTTCTTCCTGCTGCTGCCGTTCACGTGGCACCGCGCAGGCGGCATCGACGGCATCAGGGAGCGTGCGGGCGACGCAGCCTTCAATTTGGGCACCATCGGCATCGGGACCATCGTCACGTTCTTCGTCGTCTACAGCTTCGGAATGCTGATCGGACAAGACATCTGGCAACGCGTGTTCACCGCCCGCTCGCCACAGGTCGCGAAGTGGGGCGGGACGACTGCGGCCATCTACTGCCTGCTGTACGGCGTCGCGGGCGCCCTGATCGGCATGGCGGCGTCGACGTTCCTGGGCGACGTGGAGGCCAAGGACGACGTCTACGCCCAGATCGCGGAGACGATCCTGCCGGTGGGCATCAGCGGCATCGTGCTGGCCGCCGCCGTCGCGGCGATGATGTCGACGGCGTCGGGCGCACTGATCGCCACCGCGACCGTGGCGAAGACCGACGTGAAGCCGTTGCTGCTCAGGATGATTGGCCGTGGCACTCCCGAGGAAGAGAATGCCGAGCGCGACGTGCACTCGGATCGGCTCTACGTCGTGGTGCTCGGGATCGTCGTCATCGTGATCGCCGCCCTGCTCAACGACGTGGTGGCGGCGCTGACGGTGGCCTACGACATCCTGGTCGGCGGACTCCTGGTCCCGATCCTCGGCGGCTTCCTGTGGAAGCGCGCGACCGGGGCGGGCGCCCTGTGGGCGATGGCAGCGGGCACCATCGTGACGCTGGGCTCGATGTTCTTCTTCGGGGTGCTCGCCAACGAACCGATCTACTTCGGGCTGGCCGTGAGCCTCGTCGCGTACGTCGTCGGCAGCCTGGCGACGCCACCCACACCCGCGAATGTGCTTCAGGTGTGGGATGACCGGCTCGCGGGACGCGATGTCGCGCCCGTCGCGGTAGTGCCCACCACTTGACGCCGCACGAGACATTGTCAAGACCTGTGGATGAGCGAGTTTCAGGCGGCCTCCTCGGTGGTTGGCGGGTCGTCGAGTTTCCCGGGTAGCAGTTCGCCGAACTGCTGGTGGATGTCGAACAGGCCGCCGTGCAACAGCAGTAACGGGGTGCCGCTCGAGTCGTGTACCTCGTAGTGCATCCGCACGTCACCTGGCTGTGTGTGTCCGATCAGTCGTGTTTCGCCTCGTAGCGCAGCAGGACCGTGCCGCCCGGGAAGGTGCGGTTCTCCAACAGTCGCAGCGAGATCCATGACGGCAGTGTCGGGAAGAACGGGGTGCCGCCGCCCACGACGGTGGGCGCGACCACGATCCGGTACTCATCCACCAGTCCGGCCTGCACGATCGGTGCGGCCAGCGTCGCGCCGGCCACCTCCAGCCTGCCGTCGGTTTCGGCTTTCAGCTTCGTTACCACCTCGACCGGGTCGCCGCGTTCCAGGCGGGAGTTCCAGTCGACGGACTCCAGGGTGCGCGAGAACACGACCTTGGGCATGTCACGCCAGATGTGCGCGAAGTCGACGATCAAAGGGGTGGCGTCCGGGGTCTTGTCGGCGGTCGGCCAGTACGCGGACATCAGTTCGTAGAGCCGCCGCCCGTAGAACGATAGGGCGGTCTCCCGCTCGAAGTCGTTCCAGTACTGGTGCAGTTCTTCGCTCGGATCGGACCAGTCGATGTTGCCTTGTGCGTCGGCGATGTACCCGTCCACCGACGCGTTGAAGCCATAGATGAGTTTGCCCATGCAGATCAGACTGCACCGGAGGGCAGAACTCATCGCGACGCCACACGAGATGTTGTCAAATCCTCGTGGATGGGCGGAGCGTCATGCGGCCCCCTTCGTAGTTGACGAATCGACCGGTCGTTCGATGAGTTTGCCCTTCTCGAACACGGCTCCGGCCCGAACGAGGGCGACCAGGTGCGGCGCGTTCACGGCGCGCCAGCGTGCCTCAGCGGCCTCGATCAGCTTGAACGCCATCGCGAGCCCGGCCGCCCGCGAGCCCGGCCCCTTGGTGACCTTGCTCCTCAAACGCACTGTCGCGAAAGTAGATTCGATGGGAACCTCTGCGACTCGTCCGCTCGATCCGCCGGGCGCTCGCTAATCCACCTTGTCCAACAATTCGCCGAGTGCCGCGTGCAGACCCTCCGCCAGATTCTCCAGATCGTGAGGGGGCAGCATTTTGCCGCAAGAAGTCAGGCCAAAATTGAGTTTGCCGTTCAGGGAATTCACGGTGATGCACAGGCCTGCTCCGTTGAAGACCGGGCCGAACGGGAATCTGGACGTGACCGCCGCGCCAGCCAGATAGCAGTCTTGCTGCGGTGGACGGACATTCGAGACGGTCAGGTTGTAGATCGAGCGACGATCGCTGAGACCCGACCATCGAAAGAGTCGCATTCCCAGCGTCAGCAACCCGGGTGCAAAGTCGCATAGATCCAGCATTATCGTGGGCGAAACCTCTGAATGACGAGACTTCGCAACCAAACTCGCTGCCACGACAGCCTTCAGCCGGTCTACCGGATCTGCTATGTCGGTATGGAGCGGACACCGCGTGCCGCTCAGGTTGTTGCGGCTGTCTCGATTCGATTGGACGAGCACCGGCATGGCTGCGATCAAGGTGGACGTGGGCAATGCGTCGTGCTCGATCAGGAGTCGTCGGAGCGCACCCGAAACCACGGCCAAGACGACGTCGTTGACGGTTCCGCCGAACCCATCCCTGACCGTTTGGACATCGGAGAGGTCTAGTTGGCTGTAGGCGACACTGCGAAGTTCGGAGACGTTGCCGGTGAAAATAGTCCTCGGTACGCGCATCGATTGTCGCGTGGTTCGACTCTCCGTCGCCAGACGAAGCGTCCTGAACGCCATGTGGATGGCCGTCGGCGCCACCGTGGTGAGCATCCGCCATGGGCGGCATATGAACCGGACCAAACCGCCAAGTGCGATCTGGCGCGCGGTGGCCGTCCCGTGCGCGATCTGCCCGGGTGGATTCGTGGCCCTGCAAGGTTCCTCGGCGCATTGTTCGCCCACAGCACGGCGATGGGTGCGCTGCCGCCGCTTCGCGCGGCGACGGACCACGCGGTCCGGGGCGGTGAGTACTAGGGACCCGGCGGCATCGCTCAGTGCTACGGCTATCCGAAACGTGTCCAGTCCAAGGCCAACTCGCACGATCAGGATGTCCAGCGCCGACTGTGGGCGGTATCCGAGAAGCTGACCGGTGTCACCTTCCCGGTCTGACGTCGCCGCGACGACCTGCTCGGTGCCCGGTGCTGCGGCTACTGTTTGACGCCTGTCTCAATCAAACACGCTGTGGCGGTCCATTGTTCGCGGAAGATAGGCATGATCACCCGCGGATCGCGGTTGGTCTCGCCGATCGGATCATCACTATCACCGCGAATGTGCTTCAGGTCTGGGACGACCAGCTGGCGGGACGCAACATCGCGCCCATCGTATCGGACATACAGAGCGGATCTGTATGTCCGGTTCGGGTGGTGCCGATCGGATGAATATTCCCCGACAACGTCTTCTGTCGGTATTGACAGGCCATGACGCAGTACCGTAGACATCACTAATCAAACATTTTTTCCTGATCTGTCGGATAGGTTTGCCCTGAGAAGGAGAGTCGCCGTGCACCTGAAGGACCGGCTGCATTCGCCAGAGTTCTTCATGGGCGATCCCTATCCGGCGTACCAGGCGCTGCGTGCAAGCGACCCGGTCTGCTGGAACGACGTCACCAAGTTCTGGGCGCTGTTGAAGTACGAAGACATCCGCTACGTGTCCAGCAACCCGGCGAAGTTCTCGTCGGCGAAGGGGATCACGATGCCGGATCCCGCCATCCCCGCTCCGGCAGTCGAGGGAAACCTCATCTTCACGGATCCGCCCCGTCATCGACAGCTTCGGAAGCTCATCAGCGCCGGTTTCACCAAGCGTCAGGTCAGCCTACTAGCGGTCAAGATCCGCGACCTGGTACTCGGGATCCTCGACGAGGTCGAACCGGGACGGACAGTCGAGTTCGCCGAAGGCGTCGCCGCTCCCCTGCCAACGCGCCTGATCGCCGAGATCCTCGGCGCGCCACCGTCGGATTGGGAACGGTTCCGAGTGTGGTCCGATGCCTGCGTCGGGCTCGACGACCCCGAGATCGACCTGGATCCGTTCGTCGCGATCGGCGAATTGTTCGAGTACTTCCAGCAGCTCATCGCGGCGCGGCGCGTCGACGAATTCGACGACGTGTTGTCGATCCTCGCCCACGCGGAGGTCGACGGCCAGCGGCTCGGCGACCACGAACTACTCCAATTCGCCTTCCTGCTGCTGGTCGCGGGCAACGAGACCACCCGCAACCTCACAGCGCTCGGCACCCTCGCCCTGATCTCGCATCCCGTGCAGTGCAAGCAGCTCGTCGACGATCCGTCGCTCATCCCCGGCGCGGTCGAGGAGATGCTGCGCTGGACCAGTCCGGTCACCCACATGGCCCGCACCGCCACCGAGGACGTCGAGATCAGGGGCCAACTGGTCAAGAAGGGCGAAGTCGTCGTCATGTTCTACGGATCGGCGAACCGCGACGAGGACATCTTCGGGCCCGACGCCGAGGAGTTCCGAGTCAGCCGCAATCCCAATCCCCACATCGCATTCGGTTGCGGCGAGCACGCGTGCATCGGTGCCCAGCTGGCGCGCCTCGAGGCGACGATCCTGTTCGAGGAACTGCTCAAGCGGTACAGCGGCCTGGAGGTCGTCGGCGACGTGGAACGCATGCGCGCGACCATGGTCCCCGGCGTCAAGCGGATGCCCATCCGGCTCGGCAGGTGAGCTGACGTCATGCCCATGACCAAGACGGCGACCGACACCAGGGTGGTCATCATCGAAGCTGCACTCGAATGCTTTCGAACGCAGGGGCTGCGGAAGACGACGATCGTCGACATCACCCGGATGGCCGGTGTCTCCCGAAGCACGATCTACGAGTACTTCGCCGACAAGTCGGCGATAGTCGCGGCGACCGCCGAGCACGCATCCCAGATGTTCTATCGCGAGATCGCGCGCGGGATGGATCGCGGACGCACCTTGGAGGACAAGCTCAGCAATGCGGCGGTGGTGGTGACCCGAGGCCGCAAGTTCCTCGAGCCCGAGAAGTACTTCGACGCAGACGAAGTCAGCTTGCTGCTGACGAAGAACGCCGCGACGTTGCTGCGCGAATGTGGCGACTTCCTCGCCCCGTACCTTGCGGCGGCGAAGGTGACCGGTGAAGTTCGCAAGGACCTCGACGTGGAGAGCGCCGCCGAATGGCTCGCGCGAATGCTGTTCTCGCTCTTCACTACCCCGTCCGCGCGACTCGACATGAATGACCCCAAGGTAGTTCTTGCCTTCGTCCGTCAGCACGTCGTCCGCGGGTTCTCCGGTCAGGCGCCGAGCCGGCCCAGACGCAACGGTCGAATGGAGGGGTGAACGGAGACAGGTGAGCGCCCCGCAGGCCTTGCCCTGCAATCGGCGGCCTGTCATCCTCATCACAGCCGAGGCGACAGAGGGGGACGAATGGACGCGGAATCGGTCGTGAAAGCAGAACTCGACGCGTGGCACACGCTCGACGTCGACCAGATCGTGGCGCCTTTCGCCCACGATGCGGTTTGGCAGGCAGGGCCGAGGGACGTCTCCTCCGGTTCCGAAGCGATTCGCCGAGCCGTCGAAGGCTACGTCGGCCGGACCACCTCCGGGAACATCGAGATCCGCCATCAAGGCAAGATCACGGCATGGCGGGACTACTTCGACGCCTCCGGCTCCTGAGCCTCGGCTTGGCGGCGGTCCCGCTCGCAGCGTGCGGCCAGAGCGGAGTCTCCGTCGAGACGAGTTCGACCACCTCCACGACGTCGGTGACGGTGACGAGCACGACGACGAGCGTGGCTGTGCCTTCTCCACCGGCAACGCGCACGGTGAAGTGGGTCGACCTGGGAGTCGGTGACTGCGTCGCCGAAGTCCCTGCCGTCGAACTCGGTGCGGTGACCGCCACGATCGTCGACTGTGCAGCGGCGCACCAGGCCGAGGTTTACCTGCTGGCGCCGATCGCGGTCAACGCGGCCATCGCGGACGTCGCCAGTAAGGAGTGCGCGGCCGGACTAAGCCCCTACACGGGCCAACCCGCCGGCGACGGGTTCACCGTGACGTACCTGATCGATTCGCGTCAGGATAGAACGCCCAACAACCCGCTGCCCAGCACCGTCATATGCCTACTGCAGGCGGCCAACGGTCAGGCTCTGACGGAGTCGGCGCGTCGGTAGCCAGGCGTTGCGCTCCGCGGTTCTATCACCGACTACTCTTCGCCAAAGCGGTCGACCAGGTGCGAATTACGTCTTCGGAAAACCTTCGGGAAGAAGAAAGTCCATCAGGTAGCCGACTTTGACGGGTTCGGCGGTGCTCTCGTAGGACATGGCGCCTCTCGTGACGGTCGGTACCTCAGGGCGACGAGACGATCAGTCCCAGACCACCCGTAGGTGCTGCGGCGACCGGAAGAAGGTGCCTGCGGCATACGGCGCCGGAGCGTCTGGGTCGAGTCGGAGGCCGGGCAGCCGGTCGAACAGGGTGTTGAAGATCATCGTGCTCTCCAAGCGCGCCAGGTGCATGCCGAGGCAGACGTGAGCGCCATGCCCGAAACCTATGTGCGGCTTACGATCCCGGAAGATGTCGAACTGTTCGGGACGGTCCCACCTGGCGGCGTCGTGATTGGCGCTTCCGAGGTTCATCGACATCGTCGAACCCGCGGGGACGTGCACCCCGTAGAACTCGACGTCGCGCGTGGTCTCCCGCATGAAGTTCAGCAGAGGCGTCTCCCACCGGATGCCCTCCTCGATCGCCTGAGGCAGCAGGTCGCGGTCGGCAACGACTGCGGCCAGTTGGTCGGGGTGCGTCAGCAGCCCCAGCGCCAGGCTCGCGGTGGAGCGCGAGGTCGTTTCGGCCCCCGCGGGCAACAGGTTTCGCATGAAGCCGTAGATCTGTTCGTCGGACATCCGGACGCCGTCGATGTCGGCCCCGGCCAGCACGGTGACCATGTCGTCCCTGGCCTCGCGCCTGCGGTCGGCAAGGATTCCGATGAAGTACTCCTTCAACTGGGCGGATGCCTTCAGCGCTCCGTCCATGTCGGAGTGGAAGCCCAACAGGTCGATGGCCAGCCGGTGGAACTCCGGGATGTCGGCCTCCGGCAGTCCGATGAGGGCGGCGATCACCCTGACCGGGATCGGCATGAACACCTCTTCGACGAGGTCGGCACCCTTGCGGTCGCGAATCCTCTCGACGGTGCGCTCGACGAGCGGGCGGACGAGTTCGGACTCCCACCTCCGCATCGACGACCGGGCGAAGGCGAACTCGTGGAGCTTGCGGTACACGGCGTGCTCGGGATCCTGCATCTCGAGGATGGTCGGGCCCTGCAACGGACGGACGATTGCCTCGTAACACTTCGTGCTGAAGGTCTTGTTGTCGGTGAAGACCGCCTTCACCGCGTCGAATGTGTAGGCGGAGAAGATCTGCTGGGTTCCTTCGGGGCTGGGCGGTATCCCCATCTCGGGCCAGCCGCGATGCACCGCCGCCAGCGTGCGTAGTTCCGCCAGCATAGGGTAGGGCGACGTGTCGCCGTCGGCACCCATGCCGGCATCGAACTTGGCCTGTGCGTCCTTGACACCCTGCGAGAGTTCGTCGGCGTCGACGGCTTCACTGGCGACGGTCGGCTCAGTCATTTGACGGCTCCTTGCGACGTACTCATTGGGGGCCAAGGCTAGCAAACCTAACCTTTGTTCGATAGATGGCGTGCTGCTTCCGCCGTTCAAATTTGACCTAACACTTGGTCCGTACTACGGTCCCTTTCAACGCTGCCGCTCCGGCGTGATCGACACCCTTGACGGTCGGAGCTGCAGCGCCCAGGTCTCTGCGACACAACGACCGTAAGCACTCATTGCCGCCAACCCACCAAGTCGCAAGCACCGGGCCCGCTTCCTGATAGCGTTTACCAAACTTTCGTTCGGCCAACCCGACAGTTTGGCCACGATCGTGACGGGAGTCAGCAGCGGTGACAGTGCGCGCGAACCAGTCCGGCGGCGACGACGGGACCCGCCGCACCGAGGTGCTCGAGACCGCCGCATCGCTGATCGCCACGTCGGGACTGCGAACGTCCATGCACGACATCGCCGAGCGCAGCCGGCATTCAAACCGGAAGCCTCTACCACCATTTCGCGTCCAAGGAGGCGCTGCTGGTCGAGTTGCTTCGGCGCTATCACACGGACCTGGACCGCGTCGCCGTGCAGGCCCTCGACGTGCTCGACGACCCCGCCTCCCGACCCGGCTTCGCTCAGATATCCAGCACTGGGCACCGCAATCGCGCGAAGTGCCGTCGCGCACAGCGCTGCGCTGCAACTGTCGATCTACGAAACGCCAAGTTCCAACCCCGAACTCATCGAATGGACCCAGCGACGCCCCACCGCGATTCTGGACGCGATGTACCAGACCCTGCGCGCCGCAAGGTGGGCCGGGTACGTGCGGTCCGACGTCGAGCTAGCGGTGCTCGCCGACCGGCTGACCCAGACGATGCTCCAGGTCGGACTCGACGTGATGCGCCACCGCGCGCCCACGGATCAGGTCGCCACCCTGTTGTGCCGAATCCTGTTGGAAGGGCTTGCGACGGGCCGCCCCACCGACGCCGAGTTGGATCAGTCCGCCGCCTTCCTCGCCGCGGACGAAGTCATCGACAGCTGGGTCGATGATCCCGTCGACGACGACAAGGCCGCTCACATCCGCGCGGTGGCGCGTGCCGAGTTTGGGCGTAGGGGCTACGAAGGCACCACGGTCCGGGACATCGCCGCTGCGGCGGGAGTCGGCCACGGCACCGTGTTTCGACTGATCGGGTCCAAAGACGAACTCCTCGTCTCGATCATGCAATCGTTCGGGGACAAGGTCGAGGCTGGTTCCCAGGCCGTCTTTCGCTCCAACTCGTCGGCGATCGAGAAGTTGGACGCGTTGAGTTGGGTCAACACCAACGCGCTGAGCCGGTTCGGCGACGAGTTCCGCATTCAGCTTGCATGGATGCGCCAGATACCCCCCGACGCCCCCAACCCGAGCATCCAGTTCCCCCAGCGGTTGAAGCAGACGAAATCACTACTCAACAAAGGGATTCGGGCCGGTGAGATCAAGATCGACGACGCACCCGGCGAGATGCTGGCGCGATGCGCCATCGGGCTGAAGTGGATTCCGGAGAACATCCTGCGCGACATCGGAACACGGGCATCGCTATTGCACATCCGGGACACGATGCTGCGCGGCGTCGTGAAGCCCACGGACTAACGGGTGACCACGGGCAATTTCGCCCACCCACGCACGCTGCTGGTATGCGCCTTGCTGGCGTTCGCGTAGTCGACCTCCCATTCCGGCCAGCGCTTGACCACCTCTTCGAGCGCGACCCGTGCCTGCATGCGTGCCAACGCCGAGCCCATGCAGAAGTGCAGACCCTGACCGAAGCTCAGATGTCCAGCGCCACGGTGGATGTCGAAGCGTTCACCATCGGGGTAACGGGCCTCGTCCCGGTTCGCCGAGCCGTTGATCAGCAACATGATCGAACCTTCGGCGATCTGTTGTCCACGACATTCGGTGTCACGGACGACGTATCGGGCCTGGACGGGCGACGGCGCCTCGTACCGGAGGGCCTCCTCGATGGCGCCCGGGATGAGTGAGTGATCGTCGACGAGCTCGCGGCGTTGGTCGGGATGGTCCGACAACAACTGACCGATGAATCCGATGAGCCGCGTGGTGGTTTCGTTGCCGGCGCCGGCGACCATGCTGGTGTACGTGAGCACCTCGGTGCGGGTGAGGCGGCGGACTCCGCCGTCGTCTTCGATCTCGGCATTGAGCAGTTGGGTCATCAGGTCGTCCGACGGATGCTCGGCCCGCCAATCGATGTAGTCGGAGAACACCTGGTACGACTGCTCGAAGACATCGTCGGAGACGACGTATGAGCCTTCTTTGAGTCCGATGGCATGGTCGGTGCTGTCGCGGATCGTCTCCTGGCCCTCTTCGGGGATGCCCAGCAGATAGCCGATGGTGCGCATCGGGATCAACGCGCCGAGGTTGGCGACGAAGTCGAACCGCCCCGAACCGACGAGCGGATCAAGCGCGCGTTCGCAGAACTGCCGTGTCAACGGTTCGATCGCCTCCATGCGGCGGGGGGTGAAAACCCTTGACAACAAGCGGCGATGCAGGTCGTGAAGGGGCGGATCCTCGAACAGGATGACGCCGGGCGGGACCTCGAGGCCACTCTTGATGACGTCCATCGTCGTGCCCCGGCCGGAGCGGTAGGTGTCCCAGTTCGGCAGCTCGCGGGCGACGTCGTCGTACCGACTGAGCGCGTAGAAGCCGTGCTTCTCGTTGTAGTAAAGCGGGGCTTCCTCGCGCATCCGCTTCCACACTGGATAAGGGTCGTCGTCGATGGCGAAGTCGAAGGGGTCGTAGTACAGGTCGATGGCGCTGGCACCGGTCACGGTCATGTCCTCTTCGTCGAGATCAAGTCGTTCAAGGCTTCGTTGAGCCCGTCCCCCGCCGGTGCCAAGCTCCGACTGGTGGCCTCGGGCAGCACGACCTCACCGACGCGCTTGAGATAGGGCCACGCGACGTCCGGCGGTACGCCACCGCACAGCGGCGAGAGGTTCAGTAGCTCGCCGCCACCAACCCGGTCGACGGCCTCGGAAACGGAGATGATCCGGTGCGACTTCGACGTTTCGCGAAGCTCGGCAACGCTTTTCGCGCGCGAGATACCGGCCGAGGTGTCGTTGTCGGGGTTCCACTCGGCGTAGCTCCGGGCATCGTGCAGTAGGTACTCGCCCAGTTCATCCCAGGCGGCATCGACGTCGTCGGCGACGAAGCAGACGCTGGCGGTGTCCCGGTCCGGTAGGAGTGCGGGCCCCGGCTCGTGACCGTGCGCCCGGCAGGTCGCCTCGTACGTCTCGCGCATGCCGGGCACCGTCGCATTGGCCAGCAGACCCAGACCGTATTTCCCGGCCCGCCGCGCCGCCGCGAGGCTGCCGCCACCCCACATCAACAACGGTCCGCCTGTACCTTGCGGCGATGGGGTGACCTTGATGCGCCTGCCTTGGTGGACGACTCGCTCACCTGCGAGCAGCTTTTGCAGCAAGCCGAACTTCTCGTCGGCGAGTCGACCACGGTCACCGAGGGTCAGCCCGAAGTGTTCGAATTCCTCTTGCCGATAGCCGATTCCGAAGACGTAGGACACTCGTCCACGGCTCACGAGGTCGAGCACCGCCATGTCCTCGGCGAGTCTCACGGCATCGTAGAACGGCAGGATCACCACCAGGTTCAGGGCGAGGTGTTCGGTGCGGGCCGCGATGGCCGACGCCAGCACGAGAGGCGACGGCAGGTAGCCGTCCGGCGACGCGTGATGCTCACACAGCACGGCCGCCAGAGCGCCGTGTCCCTCGGCCCATGCGGACATGTCCTGGGCCGCGGCATACAGTTCGGCCGCCGGCGCACCGGCCGATGGCGCTCGCATGTCGAAGCGCAACGTGAACACGGGCGGCTCCTAGGCTACCTAACTTTTGTTTCGCATCACGTTAGGGGTCGGACGCGGACCACGTCAACGCATTCCAGGGATCACTCGAATACGTACCGCGGCAACGTCGTCGACATGTCGAGTGAGCTGAGCAGCCCCGCCGGCGCCTCGACCACGTACGGGATCGCGTTGACGACCCGCATCGCGGTAGACGCCATCGCGGCGTGACCCGCGCCGTGACCCTCCGCCTCCCCCAACGTCATCGCGCAGTGAATGTCGGGGTCGCCCTCGATGTCCACCCGGTAGGTCGCATCGAACTCGGACGTCGGCCAATCCGGCCCGACGTCACGCGCCATCCGGATGATGTGCTCGACGACGATTGCCTCACGTCCGTCGACCACCCCGGCTGCGCGGGTACGCACTGCGCCGCAAGTGCCCGCAGGGATGGTGCCGAACGCCACCTCGATGTCCCGGTCGGTCAATCGCCGGTCGAGCGAACCGCGCACCTCGTCGACGTCGACCCCGAGCCCCTGCGCGATCAGGGCGATCGGCGCCTTCCAGGCGAGTTCGATGAAGCCCGGCGTCTTGAGCATCGGTTCGAAGTCGAGGGGTCGACCGAAGCCCATTCCGTCCATCATCACGTCGGCCACCGGGTAGTGGTCGTTGAGCGCCACCTCGGTGACCGTGATGGTGCGGATGCTCTTCGACTGCGTCGTCATGAGCAGCGCCAACTGGTCCGACGCGAAGCCGGGGAAGATGCCCGAGGCGTAGAACGAGGCATTCCCCGCCTTGGCCGCGCGCTCGAGTTCGGCTCGCCAGTCCGCGGCGAAGTACGACGGCGGGTACACCAGGCTCGTCGACGACGTCGACACCACGTTGATGCCGGCGTCCAGCAGCCTGACGTAGTCCGGCACGGCGCCTCCGTCACGGTCGGGGCCACTGGCGCTGTACACCACGCAGTCCGGTGACAACGCGATCAGTGCGTCGGCGTCGTTGGTGGCCGGCACCCCCATCGGTTCGCCCCCGGCCAGCTCCCCGGCGTCCTTGCCGACCTTCGCTTCCGAATGCACCCACACACCGACGAGTTCGAGATCCGGACGCCGCCGGACGGCGTCGATCGCGATCGATCCGACTCCTCCGGTCGCCCACACGACGGTGCGCAGGGGCCGGGGGGATTCTTGGCGCAGGGACACGGTCATACTCCTCAATCGCTTTCGATGGTTGCTCGCTGATTGGCGGCGACGGCGAGTTCGAGATACCGCCATGCCACCTTCGGCGGGACACCGCCACAGAGCGGGTGAAGGGGCAACGGTCGCCCTGACTGGACGAAGTCCGTCGCCTCGTCGATCGTGAGGATCCGGTAGGGACCGCCCGACTGGCGCAACGCGGCAACGCTGTCGGCTCGGGTAATGCTGGCCACCGAATCGTCGCCGTGACGATACGACGCCGCCATGACCGCGTCATGCAGCAGGTGTGGACCCAACTCGGCCCAGGCCCGATCCACGTCGTCGGTGACGAAAACCGCTGTCGGAGCGCCGGGTACGGGAAACTGCACCGTGCCGGGTTGGTGTCCGTGCGCACGGCACTGCGCCTCGTAGAAGTCCTTCAGCTCGGGCGAGTCCGTCTGGGAGATGAAGCCGAGCCCGTGGGCGGCCGCACGCCGCGCCGCCGCCTTGCTGCCGCCGGCGATCATCATGGGTGGCCCGCCCTCGGTCGCGCATGCCGGCGTGACCCGGACCCGCCGATCGCGATGCTCGACGACGTCGCCGACCACGAGCCGGCGAAGCAGCGCCAAGTGCTCGTCGGCCAGCCGCCCCCTCGAGCGCATGTCGACGCCGAAGTGGTCATACTCCTCGCTGCGGTGGCCGACACCGAAGGCATAGCCGACCCGCCCCTTGCTGAGCAGGTCCAGAACCGCGATCTCCTCGGCCAGCCGGACCGGATCCCACAATGGAATCGGCACTGCGGCAAGGAGTATCGGAAGTGTCTTCGTCCTCGTCGCGATCGCCGCCGCCAAGAGCATCGGCGTCGGCAGATGGCCATCGTCGGTGCCGTGGTGCTCCGAGAGCACCACCACGATCGCGCCTCGACCCTCGATCCACGCGCACATCTCGACGGCCGCGGCATACAAGTCAACTGCGGGCGCAGCCCAATCGGGGGCGCGCATGTCAAACCTCAGTGTCAGCATCGACGGCGTCTCCCCGAACACCCGGATCTGGTCGGCGGCACATCCAACGCATCCGTCGGCATGCCGTCACCATAACCTAACCTTTGTTCTGCTCGGGCAGGATTCGACCGCCGCGGGCGAACGGGAGAACCCATTCAGCGCCGCCACTCCCGCTCGACCCTTGACCGACTCCGTTCGCGACTGCTAACTTGCGGATCAAACGTTAGGTATTTGCTCTCCGCAGTCGAAGGGTCTCCCGAACGATGGCCAAGCGTTGATCGAATTGGCCCCGCAGCCGCGTCCCGACCACGAGACTCCGCGGTCGGGATGGCTCGGATGGGCGGCAGCGGGAACCGCCTTCGTCGCCTTCGCCGCGCTGGCCCTGATCAACAGTCAAAGCGGCCTGCACGGTGATCCCCGCACCGTCAACCCCACGCCCGGCGAGCCGCCGTATCCGCCGTTCCTGGGAGTGACCAACTGGCCGCTCGTCACCAGCGCCACGTCGGTGCTGTTGACCCTCGGGTTCTTCGGCGTCGTCATCCGGTGGTCGATCCGCGAACGCCGCCCGCACTGGGCGCTGATCGTCGGCATCGCGGCACTGGTTGCCGGTGCGCTCGATCCCCTGGCCAACTGGGCGACCTTCACGGTGTTCGACCCGAGGGTCGTCCACTTCCCCATGTCCTGGCCCTACTTCAACGCTTCACCGTTGTTGGAGCCGACCCTCTCCTTCCTCGGTGGCTACGCTAGCTACTACGTCTTGACCGGCGCAGGGCTGCTGTCGATTCACCGTCGCTTCATCGAACCTCGACTCCGCGGCGACAACTGGTGGGGACGGCACCGGTTGTCATCCGTGTTCGTCACCGGCTTCGTCGCCGGGTTGCCACTCAACGCGCTGATGCAATTTCTCTGGCTGAAGGTCGGGTTGTTCGTCTACACCCAGGCGGCCGGACCCGTACTTCACATCGCGGGCAGGCAGCTCCCACTGTTGATGATCGTTTACGACAGCGTCCTGTTCGCCGTCGTCGCGGTGCTGTGCGTGCGCGACGACGCGGGCCGACCCGCCGTGGTCGCACAGATCACCGAACGGCTGCCCGGGCGTATCGGGCGGGCCCGGCTGACCCCGTCGCGAATGCTGATCGTGGCCACGGCGGTACTCGTGGCCGCCGTGGCGGTGCCGATCGGCGCGTTCAGCCTGCTCCGCATCAGTGGTCACACCGCTCCCGCCTACGACCAATACCCATATCCGGGAGTCAAGGTCTACGACCCCTACGGCGACCTCGAGCAGGCAGGCAAACAAGGCCCGTTCTATCGGTGATCACCGAAGACGCACGAAACAACGAGAGGACGACCATGACCCAAGGTTCGAAACGCGTAGTGGTGTGGGCGACGGGAGGCATCGGATCGATAGCGATCCGGGCCATCGACCGGCGGCCGGACCTCGAACTCGTCGGCGTGTGGGTGCACTCCGATGAGAAGGTCGGCAAGGATGCCGGCGAGCTCGCCAACGGGGACCCGATCGGCCTCGCCGCGACCAACGACGCCGATGCACTGATCGCGCTCAAACCCGACTGCGTCATCTACGCGGCCAGTGGGCCCGAACGCGACGCCCTGGCGATCCCCGACTACGTGAAGCTGCTGAGCGCGGGCATCAACGTCGTGACCACGAGCACGACCCGGCTGGTCAACCCACACGCGTACGAGCCGACGGAGTGGCGCGATCAACTCGTCGCGGCGGCGAAGGAGGGTCAGGTTTCGCTCTACGCGTCGGGCATCGAACCGGGCTTCGCCGCCGACTACCTGCCCCTGGTACTCAGCACCCAGTCGGCGTCGATCGAGAAGATCCACTCGTACGAGATCGGGCTGTACGACGACTACGGCGTGCCCGAAATCATGATCAACGGAATGGGTTTCGGCCAACCACTGGACTTCGAGCCCTGGGTGGCCATCCCGGGTGCGATCGCCGGCGAGTGGCAGGGCCAGCTCCGGCTGATCGGCGACGCACTCGGCGTCGAGATCCAAGAAGTACGCGAGACGTTCGACCGGGCGGTGACCAACCGGACCCTGGAGGTCGCGATGGGCACGGTGGAGGCGGGCACCTGCGGTGCACTGCGTATGCAGGCCATCGGCGTCGTGGACGGGCGCGAGGCGATCGTGATCGAACACGTCACGCGGCTCGCGCACGACGTCGCGCCGGACTGGCCGACGGGCATCGGCGACCTGTCCTACCGCGTCGTGATCACGGGTGACCCGGACATCGAGGCCACGCTCACCGCGAACCTGCGCGATCCTCGACGCGCGGGCATCGAGGGCATGACGTCCGGCGCCGGCGCGATGGTCGCCACCGCGATGCGCGTCGTGAACGCCGTGCCGTACGTCGTCGCCGCCGAACCCGGGCTCCTGAGCTCGGTCGACCTGCCGTTGACCATCCCCAGGAGCGCCTTCGTCACGGCCTGAGTCGAGCGCAGAGCGCCGCCGAGGCGCCCGCCTCGTGCTTCATGGCGCTCCGGCCCCTCCGTCGATGTGTGAAGATGGGCTAATCATGAGCTCTGTCACGCCTACCGACACCGCCCCGGCGGCCGAGCAGACGCGGCGAACCGGGTTGGCGATGTGGATCCGTCGACTGGCGGTCCCGATCATCGTCGGCTGGATCGGGCTCGTGGTCCTGCTGAGCCTCACCGTGCCGCCGCTACAGGTAGTCGGCCAGATGCGGTCGGTATCGATGAGCCCCGACGAGGCGCCGTCGGTGATCGCGATGAAGCGCGTCGGCCAGGACTTCGAAGAGTTCAAGTCCGACAGTGCGGTCATGATCGTGCTGGAGGGTGAAGAGCGCCTTGGCCCGGATGCGCATCACTACTACGACGAGCTCGTCGACAAGCTCGAGGCCGACAACGAGTACGTCGAGCACGTTCAGGACTTCTGGGGCGATCCGCTGACCGAGGCCGGCGCGCAGAGCGACGACGGCAAGGCCGCCTACGTTCAGGTCTACCTTGCGGGCAATCAGGGTGAGACCCTCGCCAACGAGTCGGTGGAAGCGGTCCAAAAGCTCGTCGCCGGTCTTCCTCCCCCCGCGGGTGTCAAGGTCTTCGTGACCGGCGGTTCGGCGCTGGCGGCCGATCAGCAGATCGCCGGCGACCGAAGCGTCAAGATCATCGAGTTCGCCACCATCGGCGTGATCGTCACGATGCTGATGATCGTCTATCGCTCGATCAGAACCGTCCTGCTCTTGATGGTGATGGTGTTCCTCGGGTTGACCGCTGCTCAAGGCGTGGTGGCGTTTCTCGGCTACCACGAACTGATCGGCCTGTCGACGTTCGCCACCCAGTTACTCGTCACGCTTGCGATCGCTGCGGCCACCGACTACGCAATCTTCCTCATCGGGCGTTACCAGGAAGCCCGCACGCTGGGTGAGGACCGGGAGTCCGCCTACTACACGATGTTTCACGGCACCGCCCACGTGGTGCTCGGTTCGGGCATGACGATCGCGGGCGCGACCTTCTGCCTTTCCTTCACCCGGCTTCCGTACTTCCAGACATTGGGCGTCCCACTCGCGGTCGGAATGACCGTGGCAGTCGTCGTGGCGCTGACGCTGGGACCGGCTCTGATCACCGTCGCAAGTCGCTTCGGAACCATGCTGGAGCCCAAGCGCGCCATGCGCATTCGTGGTTGGCGCAAGATCGGAGCCGTCATCGCGCGGTGGCCCGGCCCCGTGTTGATGGCGACGATCGCGGTCTCCCTGATCGGACTGCTCACCCTGCCCGGTTACAAGCCGAACTACAACGACCGCAACTACCTGCCCGCCGACCTGCCCGCACAAGAGGGGTTCTCGGCGGCCGAACGGCACTTCTCGGTGGCCAGGTTGAACCCCGAACTGATGCTCATCGAAAGCGATCACGACCTCCGCAACTCGGCGGACTTTCTCGTCATCGAGAAGATCGCCAAGGCCGTCTTCCGGGTGCCCGGCATCGGAAGCGTCCAGGCGATCACCCGCCCCAACGGCAAACCCCTCAAGTTCAGCACCATCCCCGCGCAGATGAGCCTGGGCAACACCAGCCAGGACATGAACCGCAAGTACAACGAGGACCGGTCGGCCGACATGTTGAAGCAGGCCGACGAGATGCAGACCACCATCGACATGATGACGAAGATGATGTCGTTGATGGATCAGATGAGCGCGACGACCCACCAGATGGTGATCAAGCTTGAGGGCACCTCCGTCGACCTCGCCGAATTGCGGGACGGCATAGCCAATTTCGACGACTTCCTCCGGCCGCTGCGCAACTACCTGTACTGGGAGCCGCACTGCTACGACATCCCGGTCTGTTGGTCCATCAGGTCGATCTTCGACCTACTCGACGGCGTCGACACCACGACCGAGGACTTCCAGAACCTGCTTCCCGACTTGCAACACCTCGACACGCTGCTGCCACAGTTGCAGGCCTTGATGCCGTCGCAGGTCGAGACGATGACGAAGATGAAGGCGATGATGCTGACCCAGTACGCCACCCAGAAGGGGCAGCAGGATCAGCAGGCGGCGGCGTCGGAGAACCAATCCGCCATGGGCGACGCCTTCAACGACGCGCTGAACGACGACTCCTTCTACCTGCCGCCTGAGATCTTCGACAACGAGGACTTCAAACGCGGCATGAAGAGCTTCATCTCGCCCGACGGTCACGCGGTCAGATTCATCATCAGCCACGAAGGCGATCCGCTGTCCGCCGATGGCATCCAACGCATCGACGCCATCAAGCAGGCCGCCAAGGAAGCGATCAAGGGCACGCCGCTCGAAGGATCCACGATCTACCTTGGCGGAACGGCGTCGGTCTACAAGGACATGGAGGACGGCAACCGCTACGACCTGTTCATCGCGGGCATCGCAGCGCTGACGCTCATCTTCATCATCATGCTGCTCATCACGCGCAGCGTCGTTGCGGCGGCGGTGATCGTCGGCACCGTGGTGTTGTCGCTGGGCGCATCGTTCGGACTGTCGGTGCTGGTGTGGCAGCACATCCTGGGCATGCCGCTGCACTTCATGGTCATGGCGATGGCGGTCATCATCCTGTTGGCCGTCGGCTCGGACTACAACCTCTTGTTGGTGGCGCGCCTCAAGGAGGAACTCCCGGCCGGGGTCAACACCGGGATCATCCGCGCGATGGGTGGCAGCGGATCCGTCGTGACCGCCGCCGGCCTGGTGTTCGCGTTCACGATGATGTCGATGGTGGTGAGCGAGATGACCGTGGTGGCGCAGATCGGCAGCACCATTGGACTCGGCCTGCTGTTCGACACGTTGGTGATCCGCGCCTTCATGACGCCGTCCATCGCGGCGCTGCTCGGCCGTTGGTTCTGGTGGCCGCAAGTGGTCCGAACCCGGCCCGTGCCAACGTCATTCGCCACCCGTATCAGCGAACCCGCGTCGGTCACCAGCCCGCCGGATCGCTGACGCTGCCGAAGCACGCGGACCGGCACGCGGGAGCGTGCAGCCTTGTCACGGCATGAAGTCGAGCAGCTTCTCCCGCGCGAGCGCACTTAGCGAACTAGTCCGTGGCGAAAGCTAGTTCTTCGGCTCGTTGCCGGGCAGGTTGCCGGGGGCCGGAGCTTGAGGTCCCGGAGCCTTCACTGGCGGCGTGAAGAGGTTGCCGCCCGTCGGATTGATGCTCTTCTCGGTCGGCGACGTGGGCGACGGAGATGTCGAGGTCGACGGGCCGTTGCTTTCACCGCCCGAACACCCGACCAGAGCGGCCGACGTCACGGCGAGGAAGACGAAGCACGCGGCATAGCGCCGTCGATGAACCGAGTACATGTTGGATCACCTTTCACCGTGATTGAGGGCTTAAAGCCCAGAAGTGTACTGCGCCCACTCGTGAATGCGCACTACGAACGCGTGGGCTTCCAGTACCGCATTCCAACTCGACTCACGCCCATTCGACTCTGGTCAGTACGCATTTCGGATTCCAATCCTGCAGTATCGCAGAACAACTCGACACTGCAGGACTGATGGTGTCGGCTTGTGCGTTGCGCTCGATCCCGAGCCAGGCATGAATGGTTCAGCGATCGTTCCGTCCGGCCCGATTGAGGCGATCTTGATCAGTTCCGACCGTCCAGTGGGCAACCATTTAGATGGCGCAATTGTTGTGGTGTCCGGTCCCGTATCGTACTGTCAACCTAGTTGATATAGGGCCGTCCGTCGAGGAGATCTCCTGCCGTCAGCAAGTCGCCGCTCGTCGAAAGGGTTACGGATGCCGCGGTTTTCGATTGGAAGGCGACTGAGCAGACGCTGGATGCTGCTGGTGGCCGTGGCGGTCGTCGCGGTGGCGGGATTCGCGTGTACCGCCTGAACGCCCTACACCTGCTGCGTGGACAAGTCCGGATGAGCACTCACCAGGCTGAACACCAGTCGATTGCCGGCCGGGCCACGCGCGCGATCCGGCGGTTCTCGGTGTTGATCGCGCTCTTCTGGCTCGGCCTGGCGGTAGTCACGAATGTCTTCGTGCCGCAGTTGGAGCACGTTGCCCAGGAACACAACGTATCGCTGAGCCCCCAGGATGCGCCGTCGCTGCAGGCCAGTAAACGCATCGGCAAGGTGTTTCAGGAGTTCGACTCCGACAGTGCGGCGATGATCGTCCTGGAGGGCGACCAGCCGCTCGGCGCCGAGGCGCACCACTACTACGACGGGTTGGTTCAGAAGCTCGCCCAGGATACGAAGCACGTCCAGCACGTTCAGGATTTCTGGGGCGATCCGCTGACCGCGGCTGGCTCGCAGAGCTCCGACGGCAAGGCTGCGTTGGTACAGGTGTACCTTTCCGGCAACCAGGGCGAGTCACTGTCGAATCAGAGCGTCGACTCCATCCGCAACATCGTGGAGGAGACGCCGCCGCCCCCCGGGGTCAAGGCCTACGTCACCGGCCCCGCGCCGCTCGTGACCGATCAGTTCGAGGTGGGCAGCAAGGGCACCCTGAAAACCACCCTGATCACCATCGGGGCGATCTTGTTGATGCTGTTGTCCATCTACCGCCGTTTCACGACGGCGATTCTCGTGATCTTCACGGTGATGATCGAGTTGACCGCGTCCCGCGGAGTCGTCGCCGTCCTTGCGAACGCCGGCGTGATCGGGCTGTCGACGTACTCGACCAATATTCTGACTCTGCTGGTCATCGCCGCCGGAACCGATTACGCGATCTTCATTCTCGGCCGGTACCACGAAGCGCGTCACGTCGGGGAGGATCGGGCATCGGCCTTCGCGACGATGTACCACGGGACCGCACACATCATTCTGGGCTCGGGCCTGACGATTGCCGGCGCGGTGTTCTGTCTGCACTTCACCCGGCTTCCGTATTTCCAGACGATGGCCATTCCGGCGGCCACCGGTGTCCTCGTCGCGTTGGTGGCGGCCCTGACCCTGGCGCCGGCCGTGCTGAGCATCGGCCGCCACTTCGGTCTGTTCGAGCCCGCCCGCCCGATGCGCACCAGGGGCTGGCGGCGCATCGGCACGGCCATCGTGCGCTGGCCCGGCCCCATCCTGGTGGTGACGATCGGCATCGCTCTCATCGGTCTGCTCGCCCTACCGGGATACAAGACGAGCTACGACAATCGCCCCTACATGCCGGCCGATTCCCCGGCCAACTTGGGCTACGCGGCGGCCGAGCGCCACTTCTCCCAGGCCCGGCTCAATCCCGAGTTGCTGATGATCGAGGCCGACCACGACCTGCGCAACTCCACCGACATGATCCTGCTCGAGCGGGTGGCCAAGGCCGTGTTCCACACGGACGGAATTGCCCAGGTGCAGTCGATCACGCGGCCGTTGGGCACCCCGCTGGATCACACGTCGATCCCATTCCAGATCAGCGCGGGCAGTTCGTCACAGATCCAGAACCTGCCCTTTCAGCAGGCCCGCGCCGCCGATCTGCTCAAGCAGGTCGACACGATCAACACGTCCATCGACGTTCTGCGGCAACAGTATGCGCTTCAACAGCAGTCCAGCGCCGTCACCGACGAGCAGACCAAGGCATTCCAACAGACGGTCGCCACGGCCCAGGACCTGCGAGACAAGATCGCCAACTTCGATGACTTCCTCCGGCCGTTGCGCAACTACTTCTACTGGGAGCCACACTGTTTCGACATCCCGGCCTGCGCCGCGCTGCGGTCGCTCTTCGACGCACTGGATGGCATCGGCGCGTTGACCGACCAACTGAGCGACGTCTCGGCGAGCTTCGCCAAATTGGATGCATTGCAGCCCAAGCTGCTCGCGCTGCTACCACCTCAGACCGGCATCCAGCAGACCAACCGCGAATTGGCCCTGACGAATTACGCCACCACCTCGGGCATTTACGAACAGACCGAGGCGGCGCTGCAGAACTCCACCGCCCTGGGCCAGGCGTACGACGCGTCGAAGACCGATGACTCCTTCTATCTACCGCCCGAGGCGTTCACCAACCCCGAATTCCTACGCGGGCTGAAGCTGTTCCTTTCACCGGACGGTCGCGCCGCGCGAATGATCATCACCCATGACGTCGACCCCGCCACTCCGGAGGGCATTGCGCACATCGACGCCATCAGACACGCGGCGCAGGAGGCCGTCAAGGGAACGCCCTTGGCGGGCTCCAAGATCTACCTCGCCGGTACCGCGGCCACGTACAAGGACATCCAAGAAGGCGCCAAGTACGACCTCCTCATCGCCGGTATCGCGGCGCTCAGCTTGATCTTGCTGATCATGATGTTCATCACCCGAAGTCTGGTCGCCGCGATCGTCATCGTGGGTACCGTGGCGCATGTCGTTGGGCGCCTCCTTCGGGCTGTCCGTGCTGATTTGGCAGGACCTGCTCGGCATCGAGTTGTTTTGGATCGTGCTGGCGCTCGCCGTCATCTTGCTGCTGGCCGTGGGGTCGGACTACAACCTGCTGCTGATCTCGCGGTTCAAGGAGGAGATCGGCGCCGGCTTGAACACCGGCATCATCCGCGCGATGGCGGGCTCCGGCTCGGTGGTGACCGCCGCTGGCCTGGTGTTCGCGGCCACCATGGCCTCCTTCGTGTTCGCCGATCTGCGGATTCTCGGCCAGATCGGGACCACGATCGCGCTCGGTCTGCTGTTCGACACACTGATCGTGCGGTCGTTCATGACACCGTCCATCGCAGCGTTGATGGGCCGTTGGTTCTGGTGGCCGTTGAACGTGCGTCAGCGCCCCGCCCGCCCAATGCTTCAGCCCGACGGATCACGCGACGCGGTTCACCAAACTGAGGTTGCGGGATGACGAGGACTCGCCGGTGACCGCCGAGGTACCGCCACGCACTCAATCATGATGGCCGAGAAGCTGGTTGACAGCAGCCGTCGCGGCTAGGCGGTGGCGAGCTCGTCGGCCGACTCGGGCACCGTCAAGGAAGTTTCCTGCAGACGCCCCTTCAACCCTGCGACCCTGCGCAGCTGGGCCGCGATGTTCATGGAGGTCAACATGGGAATCCCCCCGATGAACGTTCGGAACGAGGGGTCGCCGCCATCTCTATGCAGCATGTAGAGACAGCCGACCACGTAGAAGAATCCCATGGTGAAGAGGGCGGCGGGTATCGCAAACGCGAGCGGTGATCGAGCGTCGGAAACGAGTTCGGCCGCATAGTCCAGTTCGGCCTGCGACATCGATTCGCGCTTGCGCAACTTGGCTAGCACCGCTTTGTGGGCACCCACTGTTTCGCCCAGTGGCGTGGGTGTTCGATTCTCCAACCGACGTATGTACACGAATACGCAAGCGGCGAAGAACAATTCCATCACTGCGGCAAGGATCGTGAGATAACCCCATGGGCCGAGATTCACTCTCCCGCTCCTTTGCTCTCCCGTCGGAAATCTGGCACGCCTGAAAGGCGCGAGCCCGCGGCGTCGGCTATCGAGAACCTCTGGAAACACTACCTCGACCACACGATCCTCTTGGTTGCAGTGAAGCGAGTTCACAGCCAACCGAATGGTTGGCCCGAATGTCCCTCCGACGACTCAAGACGGCAACTGGTGCGGTGAAACGGACTGACACCAAACACGAGTCAACCTCCGGCGCTCCCCTGCAACAGCGGGTTTTCGATGCCGGATGGTTAGCCGCGGTAGGCGGTTACCTCGATCATGAACCTGGCGTCCTCACCTTTGCGGCCGAACTCCGGCGACTGAATCGCTGAACGGGCCGGTCGGTGATCTCCGAATCGCTCTGCCCAGACTTGGTTGAATACGGGACGGTCACGCTGAAGTTCCCGCATGACGATGCCGACCCGCACAACGTCGGTGAGCGCCGCGCCAGCGGCGGAAAGAATCGCCTGCAGGTTGGTGAAGATCTGTTCCGCCTCCGCGCGCGCGTCCTCGGGGATGGTGTGATGCATCGGGTCTGCCCCGAACAACGCCGACACGTAGATCCAACCTCCGGCCTCGACCGCCTGCGGCACCGGGCCGGTGTGTGACGGCGCGCCGTCAGTGTGGATGACCTGCATGAAACCTCCATCGGATGCCGAACTCAGTGGACTCCTTCGGGACCGAGCTCTTCCAATAGTCGTCAGGCACCGGCGACTTCGATGGACCCCAGCCCGGCGAACTCGAAGGTGACACTGCCGCCGGCCACCACGGGCACCGGCGCGGTCACCCCGCCGGAGAACACCAGTTGCCCAGCCTTCAACCCCTCCCCCTCGGCGGCGAGCTGGTTGGCCAGCCACGCCACCGACGCCGCCGGGTGCCCCATGACCGCGGCACTGGCCGCCGTCATCACGACCTCACCGTCGATCCGCACCACGCACCCGATCAATCTCAGGTCGTCCAACTCAGCGGGCCGACGGGTGACGGGACCCAAGTAGAAGCCACCCGCGCTGGCGTTGTCGGCAACCACGTCGGTCAGGGTGAACTGGAAGCCCTCGTAACGCGAATCGAGCACGTCAACCGCACCGAAGACGACGTCGGTGGCGGCCAGCACAGAAATCACCGTCGCAGGCGGCTCGATGTCGCGCGCGAGCAGGAACGCGATCTCGGACTCCACTCTGGGATGAATGAAACGATCCAACCGCACGGGCTCCCCGTAACCGCAGAGCATGCCGCTGGTCACCCGCCCGTACAGCGGGGCGTCCACGCCCATCGCCTGCTGCTTGTTGCGGCTGGTCAAACCCAGCTTGTAACCGACGAAGCGCTCCCCGGCATCGAGCTTGGACTGCACGAACGCCCGCTGAGCCCGATAGGCGGTGTCCAGGTCGAAATCGGGATCATTGTCGCTGAATTGCGCAATCGCCTTGTGCTCGCGCTCGGCCGCGATCAACTCGTCGGCAACGTCCTGGGCATCGGTCACGACTATGCCTTTCGCATGTGAGAGCGCGCACGATGCGGGCTGCATTTCGAAGACTCGCAGCACCGCGATGGCTGACACAAGGTCTTCACCGTCACCTTCCGTGCAGCGGAAAGGGATCGGGGCGAGGGGGCATGATCACCGATCGGCCACGTGCAGGTCCATCACGAGGCGATAACGCCGGCCGAGCGCAGCACCATGATGGCAGCGTCCGCCGCGCGGCGGGCGGCTTCGGCGACGGGTAGGTTTCGAAACTCCGGCGTGTTTGATTCGACGCAGTAGGGGCCGGTGAAACCGGCACGTCGCGCGGCATGAATCCAGAGCCAAGACCACCTCGGGACCGGGCCATGGCACCATGTCGATGAATGTGCAGGCACCGGCACGCATCTCGCTGGCCATCCGGCCGTACACCGCCGCCAGGCCCGAAGTGCATCCGCGTCGGACAGCTGTCGTCCAAGACCCTCCTGCCCCGCGGCCTACTACAGCGGTGAGGTCTTGGCCCCCATTGGGGGCGAGACCCTTCCTGGTTGAGAGTCCGGCAGCGCTGAGTCTCCTGGTTCTGGCGGCACAGTTCTGGACAATCGCAGGGCCATCGGGTTGCTGGCTGTCGCGTTGGTTGCGGTGACGGCTCCCGCGGTGGTCAACCCGAATAGCTTACGAAATGCCTTCAGCGGGACTACGTGTCGCGTCCGCGCGAGCGCCTGAGCTCGCGTCCGCGAGCGACGTCTTGCGCATCCTTGCGGTAGTTCTTCGCAACCATGGTGGTATCGCGCAACGGAAGTTTCAGATCATCTTCCGCGGCGATGCCGGCCTGCAGCTGGCGCCCCCGTTCCAGTTCCGCATCCACTTCGGCGCCGAACAGCAGCGCGAGGTTGGTGATCCAGAGCCACAGCAGGAACACAATGACCCCGGCCAAGGCGCCATAGGTCTTGTTGTAGCTGCCGAACTGCGCGACGTAGACGCCGAACCCCAGCGAAGCGACCACCCACACGACGATGGCGACGCCCGCCCCGATGCTGATCCAGCGGAACTTCGGCTGCTTCACATTGGGACCCGCGAAATACAGCAGTGCCACTCCCAGCGTGACAAGCGCCAGGACGACCGGCCACCGCGCAATGTTCCACACTGTCAGCGCAGTCTCACCCATGCCGAGGTAGCCGCCGAGAGTCTCGGCCACCGGCCCACTGATCGCCAGCGTCAAGGCGACGACGGCCACGACAATCAAACTGGCGGCGGTCAGCAGCAGCTGTTGGGGACGCAGTTTCCATACCGGGCGACCCTCGTCGACCTCGTAGATGCGATTCATGGCACGGCCGAACGCGCCGACATAGCCCGAAGCCGACCACAGTGCGCCGAGAATTCCGACTACCAGAGCAAAGCCTGCTGACGGAGTCTCCACCAGCTGCTCAATGGGCTGTCTGAGCGTCTCAGCAGCAGAGCCCGGCACGACATCGCCAAGGAGTTGCAGAATCGTGTCCGAGGTCCGCTGGCCCTGCCCCAAGACCCCGAGCAATGAAACCACGACCACGAGGGCCGGGAAGATCGACAGCACCGCGTAATACGTCAGAGCGGCCGCCAGATCGGTGCACTGGTCGTCGCTGAACTCTCGCGCCGTCTGTCGCAGGACATAACGGACCGACCGGCGGGTCAAGTCTGTAGGCGAGTCAGGCTTGCGCGGATCGTCGGGATCAGGACAGGCGGTGTCAGGGTCCGGGGGTTCGTGCGCCGCCGAGAGGTCGAGGCTGTGGCGCTGGATGGCTGATTCGACGACACCGTGCACTGCTCGCGGAGGGACACGGGAGGATCTACGGTGCCTGCGTGCCATTCGCACGACCACGGCGGCACCCACACCCGCCAAGAAGGCGCCGGCCAACGCCCCGGGCGCTCGAATCCCGCTGTCTCGCTCCTCGTCAGCTCGCTTCAAGGCAAAGTCCTGGTGGTCATCGGTCCTTCGGTGGCGTCGCGGCGCAACTGCTCCAGCATCGAACGGCCGCGCAATGGTGGACTTTCCGCGGCCGCGTGATTGGCCACGCCTTCCATGAGGTCGGCGAGCGCCGCGAGGGATGACCACTGCGGATGCCAGTCCAATTCCTTTTCTGCCCGCGAGCAGTCCAGTAGTGGGACGCTGAAGGCCATGTCGAGCCAACCCCGGTCGACCGGTTGCAACCGGGCCCGCCAACTCAGATCGGCGAGGGTGCCCAGAATCCCGGCGGGCAGGTGAATCGGTTTGGCGTTGAGCACTTTTGCGACGTCATCGCGACGCAGTGCCGGTTCGGCGGCCAAGTTGAACGGTCCTGTGGCGCGGCGCTCGATCGCGGCCGCGAAGGCATCGGCGACGTCGTCGGCATGAACAAGCGGAATGCACAGGCCGCGGTCCAGGGGCAGCACTCGCAGCAAGGACAAGGCACGCATCGGCACATACGCGGGCAGCCCATACCGCACCAACCCGCTGGCTGCGGCACGTTGCACGATGAAGCCGGGACGCATCCTGGTGATCGGCACACCGTCCTTGCCGTACTCGTTTTCATAGTCGTCGAGGCAAGCCTCTGCCGCGGACTTGTCCCGGCTGTAGGCAGAGGACCGGATGCCGGCGGTCGACCAGGACTCATTCACCCGTTCGCAGTACCGTCCGGCGGCATATGTACCTACTGACGACATGTGCAGCAACTGACCGACTTTCGCAGTGTGGGCCGCCTCCAGGACCGCACCCGTCCCGCCGACACCGACGCGAGTCAGGTACTCGGTGTTGCGCGTGGGCTGAAATCCCCACGCGAGGTGCACCACCGCATCGGCGCCATCGACGATCCGATGCAGACCCCTTGCCGCGCCAGGGCCGGCAAGGTCCAATGCGTGCCAGCGCACGCTCTCATACACGCCGAACGGCTTCGGCGGTCGGCGCACGACTCCGATCACTTCGTGGTTCGAATCAGTCCGCGCCAGCCTGCGCAGAAGCGCCGTTCCCACGTTGCCGGACGCGCCGGTGATGACGATTCGCATGTTCACATCCCGAGTAGGTAGCAGGTAGGCAACGGTGCGGCGAACGAGCGATGGAACACGCTCTTCGCTACTGCACGTCGCTATCCGTCGCGGCTTCCCTCCAGCGATCCCTCCAGCGACGACAGGTAGCTGGAAAACCCGCGCGGAGCACGGGCCCGACGGCGCGCCGACGTCACCACCGGCAGGTCCACAGCCCAGGCGATTGCTTCGGAGTTGGCTTTGAAGGCCTGCACCAGCCTCACGTCTTCGTCATGGGTGACGAGCCGAAAGCCACCGGCGGCGTGATAGGCGGCCGCATCGAAAGACAGATTGGCACCGTGAATGTGGTTGTGGTTCATACGGTAATCCCGAATGGCGCGATCACGGACGGCGGCGCTGCGATCCTCCCAGTCCTTGACGACGACGGTGCCAATGACGACTCGCGCGCCGGCATCGGCGTGGCGCAATTGGGAGCCGAGCCAGTTGGGTGGGACGACTGAGTCGCCGTCGGTGGTGGCGAGCCAGGTTCCTGACTGCCCGTCGCGTCGCAGGAGTTCCGCCATGCCCGCCGCGCGGGCACATCCGACACTGTTGGCGTCAACAACGATGGCCTCCACGCCTGTCTGGGCGGCGCGAACCACCGCAGCCGAATTGTCGGTGCACGCGTCGAGAACCACGATGACGGTGACCGGCACCGCGACGCGGGTCGCGGCGACATCCATTGCGGACAGGCAATGCGGCAGGGCGTCCTCTTCGTTGTGGACCGGTATCACCACGCCGATGCGGTCGACGCGACTGCCCGTAAACGGCGGCGGTGCGGCACCGGTTTTGGCAGTTTTCATCGTCATCACCCAGCTGGCGGGACGGCCGAGGCCATGACTTTGGGGGCACGGTCCCACGCGCGGTGCAGGCCCAGTGCGACGGTAAACGATGCCATGAAGGGCTCATCGACCTCGTCAGCAACCTCGACGCCCGGACTCTTCACGGAGATTCGTGCCGCTTTGAGGATCGCGACGCCGTCACCCCACGCGGCAATTGCTTTGCAGTGCCGAAACGCCTCCTGCAGCAACACCACAAGCTTGATATCAGCGCTTGGCGCAGTTCCGGCAGCCACGACAACCGCGTCGAACTCGATGGACCGCGCCGTGGCGAACGTTCGGTCGACATTCACTTTGCGGCGACCCGCCTTGAGCACGCCACCGACCGGCGCGACGACCAGCGCCGTCACGCCGAGTTTCGCGGCATGCTTGACCAGGGTGGCGATGCCGGCGAGGTCGGATCCCCCGTCGGCGATGATCGCGATCTTGCGTCCATCGACAGGGCCGGGCTCGTCCAGGAGTTGCACCAGCGCAGGCGACACGGCGACGTCGTCGGCGGGGTCACCGTTGGGCGCGGGCAGGCCGAGCCCGGCGGCAACCTGCTCGCACAGGTCAGCGTCGACGTTGGCCAGAACCTGCAGTTCACGTTCTTTGATGGCCTGCTCATAGACCTTGCTTAGCTCGAACGTGAACGCCTCCACGACATGAGCCTTTTCGATGACGCTCAGGCTGCGGTAGAACATCGTCGCCTGCGAGAAGTGGTCGTCGAACGAGACCGGTTGCGCACGAACGGCTGTCCCGTCGATGACGCGCGGTGACTGTACGTAACCGCCATCCTTGGGCCCGGCAAGCAGCGGCTCATCGCCGTCGATGCTGTTGGGGTGATATGGCGCCAGCCCGGTGTGGATCGCGGTTTGATGCATCCCGTCGCGCAGCATGTCGTTGACCGGGCAATGCGGCCGATTGATCGGCAGCTGGGCGAAGTTCGGGCCGCCGAGACGCGTGATCTGGGTGTCCAGGTACGAGAACAGCCGCGCCTGCATGAGGGGATCGTTGGTGGGTTCGATGCCAGGGACCAGATTGCCGGTGTGGAAGGCGACCTGCTCGGTTTCGGCGAAATAGTTGGTGGGGTTGCGGTTCAGCGTCAGCTTCCCGACCAGTTGGACCGGCGCGAGTTCTTCGGGCACCAGCTTGGTCGGGTCGAGGAGGTCGATCCCTTCGAAGCTGTCAGTGCCGTCGTCGGGCATGACCTGGATGCCGAACTCGTACTCGAAGAATGCGCCGGCTTCGATGCCGTCGGCCATGTCGCGACGGTGGAAGTCGGGGTCGCAACCCGCCGCGATCTGAGCCTCCTCCCAGACCAGCGAGTGCACGCCTGCGACGGGTTTCCAGTGGAACTTGACCAGACTCGTCTCGCCCTTGGCGTTGACAAGGCGGAAGGTATGTACACCGAAGCCCTCCATCGTCCGGTAGGAACGCGGGATGCCGCGGTCACTCATGTTCCAGAAGACGTGGTGGGTCGCCTCGGTGTGCAGCGACACGAAGTCCCAGAACGTGTCGTGTGCGGACTGCGCCTGGGGGATTTCGCGGTCCGGCTGCGGTTTGGCGGCGTGAATGATGTCGGGGAACTTGATGCCGTCCTGGATGAAGAAGACGGGCATGTTGTTGCCCACCAGATCGAAGGTGCCTTCACTCGTGTAGAACTTCACCGCGAACCCGCGGGTGTCACGCACCGTGTCGGCCGAACCCCGAGAGCCCAGCACTGTCGAAAATCGAGTGAAGACTTCGGTTTTCGTGCCCTTCTTGCCCAGGAACCCGGCCTTGGTTACCGATGCCGCAGTGCCATAGGACTCGAACACGCCGTGGGCGGCCGCGCCGCGCGCGTGAACCACGCGCTCGGGGATGCGCTCGTGGTCGAAGTGAGTGATCTTCTCACGGAGGTGGAAGTCCTCCAGCAGTGTGGGTCCACGGGGCCCGACCTTCAACGAGTGGTCGGTATCAGGCAGCCGGAGGCCCTGCGCGGTCGTCAGATAACGGCCCGACTGGGCACGAGGGTCGCCGTCGGGGCTCTGGCCATTGGTCACCCCCGTCGCACTGGTTGGACGGGGGGCGGACTGGTCTGGCTTGGGTGGTGGCGGCACGGAACTCTCCTGGCAGGTCGACAGTGACTTGGCGCGCGGGCGGCGTCCGCGCTCGAAATCTCGCCAGGGGCTGCAGCGATAACGGGCGTGGCCTACCCATTCCTGCCCGGCCGTAAACGCGCTCGCTGCCCGCCGCACGCGGGCGTTTGAACACAGAACGGCTGGGTACCACGAAGGGGCGATCTAGTCCCGGTCGAGCGCGGCGAGACCGTATGGCGTTCCCGGCCTCCCACTCATCTCGCAACCGCGCATTCTCCCTTGAGGAAGCGCGCATTCTCACTGAGGAAGAAGGGCTATGAAGGCAGTCACCTGGCACGGAAAACGCGACGTACGCGTGGACACAGTTCCCGATCCCACAATTCAGGAGCCGACCGACGCGATCATCGAAGTCACCTCCACCAACATCTGCGGCTCCGACCTGCACCTGTACGAAATACTGGGGGCGTTCATGAATCCGGGCGATGTCCTGGGTCACGAACCGATGGGCATCGTCCAAGAAGTCGGCAACGGCGTCACCGACCTCGCAGTCGGCGACCGTGTGGTCATTCCCTTTCAGATCTCTTGTGGCAGTTGCTATATGTGCGATAAACAGCTGTACACCCAGTGTGAGACCACGCAGGTGCGTGACCAGGGCATGGGCGCCGCCTTGTTCGGCTACTCCGAGCTGTACGGCTCGGTGCCCGGCGGCCAAGCCGAGCTCCTACGCGTGCCCCAAGCCCAGTTCACGCACATCAAGGTCCCCCCGGGACCGCCCGACTCGCGCTACGTCTACCTGTCCGACGTCCTGCCCACCGCCTGGCAGGCCGTCGCCTACGCCGACATCCCTGACAGCGGGTCGGTGACCGTACTCGGCCTCGGCCCCATCGGCGATATGGCGGCCCGGATTGCCCATTACCTGGGCTACGACGTCATCGCTGTCGACCGGGTGCCCGAGCGCCTGGCCCGTGCCACCGAGCGAGGGGTGCGTACCGTCGACCTCGCCGAGGTCGGAGACAAGCTGGCCGATGTGATCCGTGATTTGACCAACGGCCGCGGCACCGACTGCGTCATCGACGCCGTCGGCATGGAGGCCCACGGATCCCCGTTTGCCACCATCGCCCAGCAGGTCACCGGGCTGCTGCCCGATGCGATCGCGAAGCCGATGATGCAACGGGCCGGCGTGGACCGGCTCGCTGCGCTCTACTCCGCCATCGACATCGTGCGCCGAGGGGGAACGATCTCGCTGATCGGCGTTTACGGCGGGATGGCGGATCCGCTGCCGATGCTCACCTTGTTCGACAAGCAGATTCAGCTGCGCATGGGACAAGCGAACGTCAAGAAATGGGTGAATGACATCATGCCGCTGCTGACCGACGATGATCCGTTGGGCGTCGACACTTTCGCCACCCACACCCTGCCGCTGAGCGACGCGCCGCACGCCTACGAGATCTTCCAGAAGAAGCAAGATGGCGCGGTCAAAGTGATCCTCAAGCCGTGAAACACGCGGTGGATTCGATGCATGAAAGAGGTTGTCATGAATAGTGATTCGCCAACCGACCAGCCTTCCAGCACCGAGGAGGACGAGACGACTGCCCCGCCTGCCGGACCCACCGATCACGGCGGCAAAGGTGGCATGGCAACCCGCGAAGTTGCGCCCGACATCGCCGAACCCGACGAGCCAAAGTAGCGGCTAAACATCAGGAGATGAGTTGATCGGTGTCGCGTCGGTTCCCGAGTTGCATCTGTACGTTTTCGGCATCCGTCCAACCCGACGGCATTGATTTCGTGATCCGACTCACTCGCGGCCGCGAACACCGCATACACCGCCGCGCCGCGCGCTTCAGCCACGGCGGCTGAATGTCTCCGGACATCCCGGGACGGCTCAGCAGGCATCACCCGAAGTCCAAACGTCAAGTATCAGCCGACGTCATACCTCTGACCTGTGGGGCGGGCGGGGCTCGAACCCGCGACCTAGGGATTATGAGTCCCCAGCTCTGACCAACTGAGCTACCGCCCCGTGCGCGAAAGCGCTCCCATGTTCCCATGCAGCGCGGTGTCGAGGCGCAAACGGGTCCGCCGTTGGTGTGGCCTACGAGTGAGGCAGGCATTTGACATCGACGGACGCGGTGTTGAGCCGGCCCGCCTCCGACAGGCATCGTCGCGCGCGCCGTCCCCCGGATAAGCAAAGTTGTTGTGAGTTGCGCTAATTGCCGCTGCTGGAGAACCCCGCGGTGAAGGCCGTGCCGAAGAAGATTACCAACACCAGCCCGAGGAGTAGGGCCACGCCATTGACAGCGATGCCGGCGATCACCAATCCGCGATTCGCGTTGGTCTGCTTGCTCCGATTCAAGGCAATGAGTCCAACACCGAGACCAACGAGTCCGAAGACGATCCCGACGCCGCAGAGAAAGTCCAGCACTAGAGCGCCTAGGCCCATCAACAACGACCAAAGACCGAGGAGCGAGGTGGCGGTGTCGGGCTTGGGTGCGGCGGGGCCGCCGAAGCCACCGTAGGGACTTGGGGCACCGACCGTGGGCACCAGCGGCGCGGGGGCTCCGCCCTGCCATTGCTGGCCATCCCAGTACTTCTGACCCGATCCATTCGGATCCGGGTACCAGCCTGGGGGAACTTCAGCGGTCATGATGATCGTCCTTCTCGTGACTGTGGTCAGGGGTTGAGAATCGTCGCCAGATCGGCGATGTCAGTTTTGGTGCTTCGCACTGTGGGGATCGCCCATCGATACTCGACGGCCCAACTCGCAACGCCGAAGGTTCGCTAGAAACACCCCCGCTGCGTTCCGCGCTGGAAGCGCCGCAACCTTGGGATCGAGTCTGCCAACCATTCATTACCCCCGAGAACGCTGGTGATGTCTTGTCAAGATCAGACGTCAAGCTGCATCACTACCAGTCGAAGGCTCTGCGCGAAGGCAAACTATCAAACTGACAGGAAACTGACACCGAAACCCCAGCATGTTGACAGATCGGACGCTTTCCCGTTGTACCGGATCAGAGTGCAGCCGTGAGGTCCACTTCGACGAGTTGGCCGCCGAACCCGAGCTGCGCCACCCCCAGCAAAGTGCTTGCGCTGGTGAACGCAGGCCCGATGACCGATTCACACAGTCGACTCCAGACGGCGGAAAGAACCGCCCGGTCGTCAGTCACTACATAGATGACGGAGCGGACGACCTGATCCGGTTTCGCACCGATCGAGGCGAGAGCCGTCGCAGCGTTGGCCGCGACCTGATCGATCTGCCGATCGACGTCGTCGGCTCCCACGAGCGCACCAGATGCATCCAGCGGGCACTGTCCCGCCAAGAACGCCATTTGCCCCGAATCCACCACCGTGACGTGGTGATACCCCGGAGTCGTGTGCAGGTTCTCGGGGTTGTGGCGGGTGATCTTGGGGGGCATGGGATCCACTGTCCAGGTCAGCCGTAGACCGGTTGACCATCCCCGCCGAGCACAAAGCGCTCGGTACCATCGGTTACACGGGGCGCGTCCACACCGAAGGCGACCATGATCTTGTTGGCGGCGTTGCGCATCACGTCGAGCGTCAGCTCAAGCGCCTCGGGCTCGGAAAAGTGATCCCGCACCCCCGAGGCCACCTCGGCGCCGATGCGCGACGGCGTCCAGATCAGCGCGTCGACATAACGCAGCGCGACCTTGTGACGGTCGTCGAATAGCGCTGCGATCTCGAAGTTCTCGATGCCGGCGTACATCGACTCCGTCCCACCGGCATCCAGCGCGGCGACTTCGCGCCGCGACTTGCACAGCCGGCAGTTGTGCTGGGCGGCGCCACGCAATCGCACCACTTCCGTCGTCACCGGGTCGAGCGAACGCAGCGCTCCGACCATCGGTACGAAGCGCTTGAACACCAGGTTCACGGGATCGGTCTCGTGGTCCCACGCCGTGGGCTCCTCGACCGGCCCGAGTTCGAGAACAGCCAGGCCCGATTTCACGCGGGGCAGAAAGTCGGCGATGAAGATGAGGGTCGCCATCCGAAATGCGTTGTCGCCCAATGAGGAAAGGAACGCCTCGCGTTGTTCGGGGCTGACCGCGGACACGTCGGTGGCGAACTGCTCGGCAAAGTCCGCGACGACGGGATCGTCCACCGGCTCCCCCTCCGACGGCAACGGTGGCAGCGCCAGCGCCCCGGCACACGTCACCCTCGCGAGCGCGTTGAGCGGCTCGTCGCCGGCGGGCGACAGCGCGATCAGCCGCGACAGCATGTCATAGAGCATTGACGAGCGCTCGCGCGAGGAATCGACAACCTCAGTGTCCATGCTGGCGATTATTGCGCTTGGCTCACCGACGACATGTGGAAGTCGGGGATCCGGAGCGACGGCATGGCAGCGCGCGTCGCCCAGTCACCCGACTCGCGGGGCAGCGTGACCTCGCTGACGCCGGCCTCGGTCGCGCGGCGCAGCAGGTCCAGCGGGCTCTCGTTGAACCGGAAGTTGTTGACCGCGCCCGTCACCTCGCCGTCCTCGACCAGGTATACGCCGTCGCGGGTGAGTCCCGTCAGCAGCAGCACGGTCGGGTCGACCTCGCGGATGTACCACAGCGTGGTCAGCAGCAAGCCGTGCTCCGTGGCGGCGATCATGTCCGCCAGGCTGGCCGATCCGCCGGTCATCAGCAGGTTGTCGGCCCCCACCGCGACAGGCGCCCCGAATTCGGCCGCCGCCGCCCGCGGGTAGGCCAACGCATTGATCGCGCCATTCCGAATCCAGTCGACGCGCCCGATGTCCATCCCGTTGTCGAACACCGACATCCGTTCGGTGGAGTTCGTCGCCGCGACGAACGGCGCGCACTCCAGACCGGGCGCGGCCGGATCGGAGTACAGCGTCAACCCGAGCTCGGTGAGCCGCTCCCCCATCCGCGTACCCCCCGGCGCCGACAACGCAGTGCGGCCCTCCTGCGCGCCGCGGCCGTCCATCGTCCACGCCAGGTAGATCATCATGTCCGCCACCGCCGACGGCGGCATCAACGTTTCGTACCGCCCGGCGGGCAGGTCGACGGTGCGCGCTGCCCAACCCAGCCGGATCTCCAGGTCTGCGAGCATGGAATCCGTTGGCACACCGAGGAAGTCGGGCGTGCTCACCCCCGCCCACGCGCTGGCGTCGCCACGCTTGGCGTTCACCTCCACCGAACCGGTGGGCTGCGTGTAGCGTCGCCGCACACTGGTCGACGTCGCAAGAAACGTGGTCTCCAACTCGTGGCGGGCGAACCCGTAGAGCCGGTCGGAGCCCTTGAAGCGCTGCACCAGACTCTTTGCGAGACCGCCGAAGACGTCGCAACTCGTGACGGCGATGGGGGCCTCCCAGTCGGAGGGCAGTCCCGAACCGGTCAACGCGGGCGCACCATCGCGCGCCTCGGGCGCCGCGTTGGCTGCCTGCTGTGACGCCGCCACCAAGGCGCCGATCGACGCTGGGTCGACCTCGCTCGACTTCACCGAGCCGACGAAGGCCGCGTCGCCTCGCCGCACGATCGAGATCACCGTGGTGTCGCGACTCACCGACTCGCCGTTGGTGGTCATCGAGTTCCCGGCCCAACGCAGGGCCGCCGTCGACCGGTCGGTCACCAGCACGATCGTCTCGTCGGCTCCGCTCAGCCGGGCGGCTTCGGCGAGCACCATCCCGACGACCTCGGGTGCGCTGATCATCATCGATTGGCCTCTTCGCTCGCACTCATCAGCCGCGTCCCGACTCTTCGCGGGTGTTGAGCACGTTGATCCCGCGGAACAACGCCGACGGACAGCCGTGGCTCACCGGGGCCACCTGACCCGGCTGCGCCTTGCCGCAGTTGAATGCGCCGCCGAGTCGCCACGTCGACGGTCCGCCAACGGCTTCCAGCGCACCCCAGAAGTCCGTCGTCGTCGCCTGGTAGGCGACATCACGCACCTGCCCGTCCAGTCGGCCGTCACGAATCCGGAAGAACCGTTGTCCGGTGAACTGAAAGTTGTAGCGCTGCATGTCGATCGACCACGACTTGTCCCCGACGACGTAGATGCCGTCCTGCACCCGGGCGATCAGGTCCTCGGTGCTGAGATCCTCAGGCCCAGGCTGCAGGGACACGTTGGCCATCCGCTGGATCGGCACGTGGTGCGGCGAATCCGCATACGAACAGCCGTTTGACCGAGCTACCCCGAGCCGCGGCGCGAACACGCGGTCGAGTTGATATCCGACGAACACGCCGTCGCGCACCAGATCCCAACTCTGTGCGCGCACCCCCTCGTCGTCGAAACCGATGGTCGCCAAACCGAAGTCGATGGTCCGGTCGGCCGTCACGTTCATCACCGACGATCCATACCGCATCGTGCCGAGCTTGTCCGGCGTCGCGAACGACGTGCCCGCGTAGGCGGCTTCGTAGCCGATCGCACGGTCGTATTCGGTGGCGTGCCCGATGGATTCGTGAATGGTCAGCCACAGGTTCGACGGATCGATGACCAGATCCGTCGGCCCCCCCACCACACTTGGCGACTTCACCTTCTCGGCCAGCAGCGCAGGCAGCTGCGCCAGCTCCGTCGACCAGTCCCACACGTCATCGCCTGCTACGGCCTCCCAGCCCCGCGCCGTCGGCGGCGCCAGCGTCCGCATCGAGTCGAACGTGCCCGCTGCCGCGTCGACCGCGACGGCCTCCAACGTGGGCATCACCCGCACCCGTTGCTGAGTGATCGACGAACCGAGCGTGTCCGCGTAGAACGTCTGCTCCTTGACCGCGTGCAAGGCGGCCGACACGTGGTCGACGCCGTCGCTGGCGAGCAGCCGGGCCGAGTACTCGTCGAGTACGCCGATCTTGTCTGCCGCGGCCACGTCGAACGGATCGAGCTGGTAGTTCGACGTCCAGCTGACGTCGGAGTACACCGGCTCGGCCGCCAGTTCGATGCGCTCGGCGTTCAGCGGCGCCAGCGTCGTCGCAACGCGCACGGCACGACGCGCCGTCTCGGCCGCCACCGCCGGGTCGAGTTCCGCATCCGACGCAAAACCCCAGGTGCCGTCGACGATGACTCGTACCGCCAGCCCGAGCTCGCGCGTGACGACCGATGTCTCCAGTTCCCGGTCGCGCACCTGAATGAGCTCGGTGGTGATGCGGTGTACCCGCAGATCGGCGTGGCTCGCACCAGCGGCGAGCGCAGCCGACAACGCAGCATCGGCCAGTTCGTGGCGGGGCAACGCAAGGAAATCGGCATCTACTCGTCGGCGCGCTGTCACGGCAACCACCGTAATGCCCCAGGCGTCGCGCGGAGTCTTGACGACCCCAGTCCACAGCGGAGCGCTAGGCGCTGGTGGCCAGCGGGGTGCCGAGTTCTACGTACAGAGACAGCCCGCAGATCGCCAGCGCGATCGCAAGGGCCACGGCGTCAGCCCATTTCGGGCGGGACGGCAACGCGGACAGCTGCCCCGCCCCGCCCCGTGCGGTGATCGCGTCGCCCATCTCGTCGGCTCGCCGCAGGGCCACGGTGATGGCCGCCGCGAGCAGGTCGACGAGCTCGGCGGCCCAGCGGTGGCGGCGCTCCCTGCCCGTGATCACGGGGTCTCTCGGGCGCAGTCTGCGGGCGGCGAACAGGACGCGGAACTCCTCGATCAACATCGGAAAGGCCCGCAGCGCGAGGGCGATGGTGACGGCCCAGTCTTCGATGGGAATTCGCATCGCCTTCAGCGGCCGCCCCAACCTGGAGATCGCAGGAGCGACCTCGGCGACGTTGGTGGTCCACGACACCAGCGCGCCCAGCCCCAGCAGGACGGTGGCGAGCAACGTCAGGCGCAGGAAGTTCAACACCCCACCGAACCCCACCGTCACCGCGCCGACGGTGAGGTGCGGGGCCCCGCCGGCCAACCCGGCTGTCGCCCCACCGAGGAACAGCACGATCCACAGCCAGTACGGCACCGAAGGCAGCGCACCCCATGGCACTCGGGCCAGCCACGCGGTCACCAGCACCAGCGCCGCGACGAGGCCGATCGGAATCCAGCCCGGGTAGTACGTCAGCAGCACGCCGATACCGGCGACAACGATCAGCTTGGTTCCCGCCCACAGCTCGTGCACGACGGAACGCCCCGGCACCGGCCGCAACAGCACCACCGGCCTGCGCTGCCGGTTCGGCGCGGTCATGATGCACCACCCGCAGTGGTACGGGCGGGCGCCAACGCGCCGTCGCGCAGGTGCAACGTGCGCGGGCAAAGCTGCTCCAAACCCGAGAAGTCGTGCGAGATGACGATCACCGTCAGGCCCGTGTTTCGGCGCAGGTCTTCCAACAGCGCCAGCAGGCCGCGGCGACTGGCAACGTCCAGTCCGGCCAACGGCTCGTCGAGAATGATCGCGCGCGGCGAGCGGGCCAACAGCCCCGCCAACACGACGCGACGCATCTGGCCGCCGCTGAGTTGGTCGACACGGCGCAACCCGAGCGCGGGGTCCAGGCCCACGGTGGCGAGCGCATGTTCGACCTGGCGGTGGTTGTGGTAGTCGAAGCCGGCGGCCGACGCAATTTCGAGGTCGACCCGGCTCCGCATCAGCTGCAGCCGCGACGCCTGAAACGAAATCGCAATGGCGCCAACCTGATCCGACACCGGTTTCCCGTCGAGCAGGCAGCTGCCGACGGTCGGGACCAACAGGCCGGCCATGATCCAAGCCAGCGTCGACTTGCCCGACCCGTTCAGCCCGTGGATCAACACCCCGTCGCCCTCATGGACGACGAAGTCGATGTCACGCAGTGCCGTTGACGCCCAAGGGGTTCCGCGCGAATATTCGTGACTCACACCCCGGATCTCGAGCATCGGGTCGCCGGCGTGGTGAGCGGGCGCAGCCGTGACCGCCGGCGCCGGCGCGGTAGCCACCATCTCGACGTTGTCGGGATTGCCGGTGAGGTTCACGGTTCGGTCGGCCGCGTCGGCCTCGTCGTTGTAGTGGGTGATGTGAACCAGCGACATGTCGTGGCGTTCGGTGAGACCCGACAGCACACTCATGAGTGCCTCGCGGCCGTTCTGATCGACCATGCTGGTGACCTCGTCGGCGATCAGCAGCGCCGGCTCGCGCGCGAGAGCAGAGGCCACGGCCAGCCGCTGAAGTTCACCGCCGGACAACCCGCCGGTGTCGCGCTCGCCGAGCCCGTCCAATCCCACCTCGCCGAGCAGCCGGCCGACGTCGACGGTCACGCCGGGCGGGAGCCCCCAGACGACGTCGTCGACGACGCGCGTGCCGAGCACCTGGCTCTCGGGGTGCTGCATGACCACCGCCGTGCCCCCGAACCGGCCCAGACCGACGGCGCCCGGCCGCTCCAACGTGCCCGCCGTGGGCTCGCGGCCCGACAGGAGCAGCATCAACGTGGTCTTGCCGGAGCCGTTGGCTCCCGTGACCGCGAGGTGCTCACCGGATTCGACGGTCAACGTCACAGGTCCGACAGCGTCGTGGATGGCTCCGGGATAGCGGAAGCGTACGTCGCGGAACGTTGCGGGCACCGGCGCCACGGGTTCGGCGTCGTCGACGAACTCCAGCTTGTGTACGTCGGGAACGCCGAGCAACCTGGCGAGCACGCGGGACAACGCCCACCAACCGACCATCGTGACGAACGTGATGCTAAATATCGACGACGCCATGATGAGCAGCGGCCAGTACTGCAGCAGCGTCGCGAGGACGTCCCGGAGCGACTGCCCGAATCGCTCCAAGGCGGGGACGACCCCGAGCGCGGTGGCCAACCCGTCGACGTTGGCCGTCATGGTTTCGAAGATGAGGTTGCGCAGCCGCGACAGGATCAACAGCGAGGCGACGCCGACGAGGCCGAACACCATCCCCGCGACGAGTGCGGCGCCGAACACGGTCGGCGCACCCCTGCCGCGGCGTTTGACGATGCCCGTCAAGCCACCGATGTAGGCGCAGTCGACCACGGTCATGAAGCCGCCCATGCCGGCGATGAGGAACGCGATGGCGCCGCCCGCGATCGTCGCCGCGACGACGACGCGCAGCCGGTGGCGGAACGCGAGCAGACCCATCGGCACGGTTCCGAGCAGCGAGATGCCGCCGGCGAACGGGACGGCGACGGCGATGACGGCAATGGCGGCACAGAGCGCTGCCATGACGGCGGCGTGGGCGAGTTCGCTGGGCTGAAGCGGGCCGGTGCGTCGAAGTGCGCTCGACTCGCCCGGTGCCATCTCACGATTCTGCCAGTCGCCGATCAAGAGTCCGCGCAGCGTGCTGTGACGGCGGCCACGGAGCGCCGCTTTGATCTATATAGCACCTCTATGTAACCTTGTGGCATGCCTTCGTCCCCCTCCATTGAGACCGGGCTCGCCGCGGAACTCCTGTCGGTGGTCGCGCGGATCAACCGGCTGGCGACGCAACGCGTCCGGATGCAACTCCCGTATGCACAAGCCCGGCTGCTGTCGGCCATCGATGATCGGGGCGCCGCACGGATCTCTGACCTTGCCACCCTGGATCACTGTTCCCAGCCGACCATGACCACCCAGGTCCGCCGCCTAGAGGATGCGGGCTTGGTGTCGCGGGCGAGCGACCCCGCCGATGCCAGGGCCGTCCTGATCAGCATCACTCCCAAGGGCATTGCCGCACTGGCGCAGGTCCGCGCCGACCGCGGTGCGGTCATCGATCCGTACCTCGAGCGCCTCGACGAATCGGATCGTCGTACCCTTGCCGACGCCGTACGCGTCATGCGCGACCTCCTCGAGGACGCGCAACACCTCGCTGAATCACCTTGATTGCCAACTGAAGCGGAGTTGCCGCCGCTGCTCTTGGTGGCCATTGTGCTGTCGGTGCTCGTGGTGGCGTCCGGCCTCAAGCAGCCTGCTGTTGCGCCGAGTCCTGCGCGTTGATTGGTCGGCAGTCGACTCAAATCGCGTGGCGAGGAACTGGCTCACTACATAACTGTCGTGCCGACGAGCGCGCCGACGGCGTACGTCGCACCGATTGCGATCGCGCCGAAGGCGAGCTGGCGAAACCCACCCAGCCAGAGGGACTTTCGCGTGAACCGCGCGGCTAGTGCGCCGGCCACCACCAGCCCCACGCCTCCGCAGGCCAGACCCGCCCAGAGCGACGAAGAGCCGGCAAGATACGGAATCAGGGGGACGACGGCACCGATCGCGAACAACAGGAATGACGACCCGGCCGCCGTCCACGGCGACGGCTTCTCCCGTGGGTCGATGCCGAGCTCCTGAACCAGGTGGAAGTTCAGCGCCCGGGTCTCGTCGCGGTGAATCTCGTCGGTGGCCTTCGTGGCGGTGTCGTGCGTCATGCCCATGTCCACCAACATCGCCACCAGTTCGGCGCGCTCGGCCTGTGGGTGCTTGCGGAAGGACCGGCGCTCGACGCGGACCTCGGAGTCCAGCTGCTCATTGGCCGTCGTGACGGACGTGTACTCGCCCAATGCCATCGAGAACGCGCCGGCCAACAAACCGGCGACACCAGCCAGCAGCACGGCGTGCGCGCTGGCGCTGGCCGCTACGCCCGCGATGAGCGCGGTGTTGCTGACCAGGCCGTCCATCGCGCCGAACGTCGCTGCGCGCAACCAGCCTCCGGTCACGTCCGCGTGCCGGTGGTCGATCTGGTGTGGCAGATCGACTGCCGACCGTGAGGGGTCCTCCGCTGAATCCGAACCGGTCATCCGAACTATTCAACGCCAGCCGTTTCCGGCCGACGAAGTCAGGATTGCCTGGGTTTGCGACATCACAGTTTGCGGGCGCGCGTCGCGGGCTACCGTCCAATCATGACCACCACTGCGGATCACCTTCGCAACGCCCTCGACGGGCGCTGGCGCGACGTCAAGAACGGTGTGCGCCACGAACTGGCCAACGAGATCTTCCGCCCCCACTACACGCCGAACACCGTCATCGCACGCACCAAGGTTGCCGAGCAGCTGAAGATCATGGCGGCCAGGGGTGCGGCTGAGGACGGATTCAAGAAGGAACACGGCGGCAACGGTGACGTCGGCGCAGCCGTCACCCGCATCGAGATGCTGGCGATGTCGGATCTGTCGCTCATGGTCAAGGCCGGTGTGCAGTGGGGGCTGTTCGGCGGGGCCATCGAGAACCTGGGCACCGAGCGCCACCACCAGGCCTACGTCAAGAAGATCATCAACCTTGACCTGCTGGGCTGCTTCGCGATGACCGAGACCGGTCACGGCAGCGACGTCCAAGCGCTGGAGACGACGGCAACGTACGACACTGCCACCCAGGAGTTCGTCGTCGACTCCCCCACTCGCACGTCGCGCAAGGACTACATCGGCGGCGCTGCCCAAACGGCAAGGGTGGCAGCCGTGTTCGCACAATTGATCACCGACGTCGACGGCAAGCCGACCAGCCACGGCGTGCACTGCTTCGTCGTGCCGCTGCGCGACGACGACGGCAACGACCTACCGGGTGTGACGACGTCCGACTGCCAATACAAGGGCGGGCTGCCCGGCGTCGACAACGGACGCATCCAGTTCGACCAGGTGCGCATCCCGCGGGAGAACTTGCTGAACAAGTACGCCGACGTCGCCGAGGACGGTACCTACACCTCACCCATCGAGAACCCCAACCGCCGGTTCTTCACCATGCTCGGCACGCTGATCCGCGGCCGGGTGACCGTCGGCGGCAGTGCCGGCGCCGCCGCACGGGTGGCACTCGACATCGCAACCCGTTACGCGTTGGAGCGCAGGCAGTTCAGCGCGCCGGACGACGAGGGCGAGGTGCTGATCATGGACTACCTCGTCCATCAGCGTCGGCTCTTCCCACTGATCGCGAAGTCCTACGCGTTGCAGTTCGCCCAGAACGAGCTGGTGGCCAAGTGCCACGAACTGCAGACGTCGGACGACCCCGACGCCGAGGAGCAGCGTGAGTTGGAGTCGCGCGCAGCGGGTTTGAAGGCGGCCAACACCTGGCATGCCACCCGCGCCATTCAGGAGGCACGCGAAGCCTGCGGCGGCGCAGGGTATCTCGCGGAGAACAGGCTCATCGCGCTCAAGGGCGACACCGACGTCTTCACCACTTTCGAAGGCGACAACCACGTGCTCACCCAACTGGTTGCCAAGGAACTGCTGACCGCCTACGCCGACGACATCAAGGGCATGAGCCCGGTGGAATGGGTACGCTTCGCGGCCAACTTCGCCGGCGAGCGGGTGATGAAGCGCACCGCCGCGCAGACCATCATGCAGACCATCCTCGACACTCGGCAGGACAACGAAGAGGAGGGCAGCCTGTTCAACCGGGGCACCCAGGTCAAGATGTTGGAGGACCGCGAGGAGTACATGCTCGCGTCGGTCGCCCGCCGACTGCAGGGCAAGGCCAAGGAGATGTCGCCGTTCGACGCGTTCAACTCTGTGCAGGACCACGTGTTGCACACCGCGAACGCCCACATCGACCGGGTCATCCTGGAGGCCTTCGTCGCCGGCATCGACGCGTGCGAGGACGAAAAGGCTCGCGAGATCCTCGGATTGGTGTGCGACCTCTACGCGCTGTCGGTGATCGAGGACGACAAGGCCTGGTTCGTCGAACACCGCTTCCTGTCGACCGAACGCGCCAAGGCCGTCACCCGGGCCATCAACGACCGGTGTCGAAGGCTCCGCCCGCACGCCGAGTTGATGGTCGACGGCTTCGGCATTCCCGAGCAGTTGCGCTATGCCGAGATGCTGCACCCCGAGCACATCCCCGACGCCGACGAGGGCGTGTCACAGGACGCCGACTGATACCGCCAGATACCCGTGCCGGGGTGCAATCGCATCCCGACCGCTATGTCGGCAGAGAACCGGATTGGCTACTGTTCGTTCCTGCTCACGGCGTTGTTACATCTCGGATCACGTCGTGCGGGAGGCATTCGGCTCGGCGCGCAAATCTGTTGGGCGCGAAAGGATTCGCCTCCACGGCTCACTGCGTCATGGGGAATCCGGTGGGCCGACGAGCTCGTTCGGCCCAGTAAAGAACCCACAACACAAGAAACGCAATGTATTTCGCGGTTTAACACGTCAAACGGCTGGTCTTGCCCACATCTGCACGTTGCCTTCGATGCATCCACGCCGACTGAGCAGACCGCGCCAGCGGCGCCGACAACGTCGCGACCAGGTGCGGCGAACCTCCGACCGCGATCGGTTCAAACTCAAGTAAAACGCACGTTGAACATTTGCCCAAATTCTCGCGACGCATCTCGATCATGGCTGGTCGAGGCATTTCGCGGGCCGAAACACCTTCCATGGGAAGCGAACTCCTGATAGAGATCTTTCTGTGATCTGGCTATTGTCGGCCTGACAAATTCGCTGCTGTACCAAACCCTGGGGGTCGTCTTGAAGGTTCGCCTGTCTCCGTCGTTGGTAGCCGGAGCGTGCACGCTTTGCGTTGCGGCATCGTCGGGAGCGGTCAATCCACCTCCCCTCGCAGCGCAACCAGTGAGTACGGCAATCTCGACTGTCTCGGCTGTATCGCGCCCCTATGCACTCGCGTCGTTGCCGTTGGATCTCATCAACGTCGCCAGTCTGCCGCTACAGAACGCGATCACAGTCGCCACGGCCACAGCGAACCTGTTCACCATCGTGGTCACCACGCCCAACAACGTGTACAAGCTCATCGTCAGCGGCCAGGCGGACCAGATACCGGCCGCCATTCAGGCAGGTATCGCCAGTGAAGTCGCCGCGATCCAGACGTTCGTGCAACTACCTGCAACGATCATCGCCACCGACGTCGCCGCCATCGCCGGACTCTTCGGCGGCTTGGGCGCCCCCGCTGCCAGTACGTTCGCCACCACGAACGCACCAGCCCTCGCGGCGGCGGCCAGCCCCGCAGCCGCCCCGTCGGGGGTGCTCGGCCTCGTCGACGTCGCCAGTTTGCCGCTACAGAACCTGATCACGATCGCCACCGCCACGGCGAACCTGTTCACCATCGTGGTCACCACGCCCAACAACGTGTACAAGGCCATAGTCAGCGGCCAGGTGGACCAGATACCCGCCGCCATTCAGGCAGGTATCGCCAGTGAAATCGCCGCGATCCAGACATTCCTGCAACTACCTGCAACGATCATCGCCACCGACGTCGCCGCCATCGCCGGACTCTTCGCCGGCTTGGGCGCCCCCGCCGCCAGTACGTTCGCCACGAACACACCAGCGCTCAAGACGGCAGCCAGGACGGCCGACACGCTCGCTCTGACCTCGTCCGTGGACGAGACCTCCACGGACGAGAAGTCCACGGCGTTGACGACGTTCGCTGCCGACCTGCCGAAGGCCCCGCCGGTCAGTAGAGGATTCGGCGACGGGTACCGCCCTCACCGCTACAACCGGCGCCACGCCGCCGGACGCGACGGAGGAGGACGAGACAACGACCGCGTCTCCCCAACCGTCTGACAAGCCGGCCGACCCCACTGGAGCGCTTACCGACGTCACCGACCCAACCAAGGACGGCGACCCACTCAGACGGCACGACTCCCGGCGTTCCCTCGAAAGACGACACCACGACCGCCGACGCCACTTCGGTCAACACCAAGGGCACCGGTCCCCAGGCCACGTCCAAGCCCGATGCCGAAGGGGGTCAGGACGTCTCGAAAGCGAAGAACACCAACACTTTTGGTGGTCGTCACCACACCGACGACACCGCATCGAAGACCAACACCAACGGATTTGGTCGTCACCGTGCCGACGACGCTCCATCGAACACCAATGCTGCGGGTGGTCGTCACCGTGCCGACGACAAATCGGCCTCGAACGCTGGAACGTCCTCAGCATCCTCGTCCGGAGCCGGGCCATCATGAGTGACGTTCTCCCGCCCTGGATTTCGGACACATTGGAGTTGGGAACTGGCCCATTCCTTGACCGCACCCAGGCGTGACGAACTTCGTGACAGACCTTGGAACGGTGGGGCCAACCCCGCTCAGGTGGGACGGGGGATACCGCCCTCGTCGCACGGCACGGGGCTCCCGTCGTCGATGAGTTCGAGCGTCCGGCGCATCTCGGTCGGCTCGACGCTCCCGCTCTGGTCCGCGTACGGGTGGTCGAGGAAGGCGACCACGAGCAGGCCTGCGGTCACGAGGGTCGTGACGGAGCCGATCCTCACCGACTGGATGACGACTCCCTCACGCCGGTCGGCCTGGATACACATGTAGCCGATCGTGAGCCCCGCACCAATGATCAGCACGAACCACAGCGGGAGCGGCACGAACGCGGGCGCCTCGGCGATACGTTCGCGCCGGCCGTCGCGGCGCTCCGCCTCCTGCTCGAGCCACTGTCCGTAGGCCGCTTCCTCCTGCACGCCTTGGGGGTGAACGATCCTGAACTCCCCGGCCATCGCGTCGACCCAGAACTGCACCCGATCGCTGTAGCGCTCATTCCTCATCGCACGCCACCCGTCGTCGATGACGGCGCGCGCGTAGCACACCAATCCGCCCTGCAGGCGATCGCTCGAGGGCGCGGGGAACAGCTCGGCGGTCGAGTGGAGCTTGGTGACGGCGACGGCCTCGACGCTCGACCCCTCACGTGCGCGCTGATAGCTCTCGAGCGCCACGAAGATGATGAACGCGAGCATGACCGTGAACATCGTCCCGAGCACCCCGAACGTGCCTTCTCCATGGCTGGAGTCGGTGAACCAGCCACCCTCGGGCGCGCGGCGACGCAGGATCAGCTTGATGGCGATCGCCGCCGCGACCACGACGACCAGGACAAGCGCCGAGATCCACGTGCGCACGGGCGGGAACTCTAGTCGTGTTTCGAAAAATCCGGGGGAGCATTGCGCGCGTCCTGCGGTCAGCGGATCACCACCAACCCGCCACGGCGGGTGCGTAAGACCCTGCGAGCTATGCGGCGATGCCGGCGCGGGAATCGAGGCGTAAATACGCGAACCCCTCTGCGCGCTCATCGGTCGTCCCGATTGTCGATGGCAAAGTGCGCAGCGTTCGATTCGGCGCGGTCGGAACGCAACAGTCGGCCATTGAATGGTCAAAAAGGCTCTGAGCTGCGATGACGTGTGCTCCCCCGCGTGGACTCGAACCACGAACCGTCCGATTAACAGTCGGATGCTCTGCCAATTGAGCTACGGGGGATTGACCGTTCGGTGCGCGTGCTCAGGCCCGCGGACCGAGGGATGACTCTAGCGTATGAGCCGCCAAACTTGGAATCTGGTTTGCCCCGACTGCCTGGCGGCGCGGCCCGACCCGAGTGAGGCAGGATGGACGCAATGCACCGTCATGTGGGAGGAGTCCTGTGATCCGGATCGCCGCCGTGTTGGCCGTCGGGTACGTCTTGGGCGCCAAGGCGGGCCGTCATCGCTACGAACAAATCGCGGGCACATGCAAGGCGATCACCGAAAGCCCGAGGACCAAGGCGATCATCGACGCCGGACGTCGCAAGGTGGCCGAGCGGGTCTCCCCAGATCCGCACATGGTGACGTTGACGCCGATCGACGCAACGACGTCGGTGCTCCAGCCCGAAACGGGCAGCGACAGGCGTTAGCCGATCGGAATGTTCCAGGTCCGGCCCGGCAGCAGCGGGCCGGTGCTGACCCCGATGCCGCCGCCGGGATTCGAGCCCGAGTTGGGTCCGTAGATGCCGATGTCAGGGGTTCCGACGTTGATGCCGTTGCCATTCGAGTAGCCGAGGCACGGCATCGGCCTGCCGTTGAAGGAACCAGTCGATAGGCATTCAGGTCCCGCCTGGCTGATGGGGGCGCTGGTCAAGGCAATGGCGATCGGAGCGGCCACAGCAGCGATCGTCAGCGCGCCCGCGGCGACGAGGCGGTGTGCTCGGATGGTCATGACGAGCCTTTCCAAGGGTGGACAGCGCATTCACCATAGCGTGATGCAGGCGTTCACGCCGTAAAGTCGTCACCGCTGGCCTGCTGCAGCAGGCTCTTGCGATACGTTTCCAAGGCGATGAGGTCGCCGAACAAGGTGTTGTAGTCGTCGCTCTGCTCCACCGGCGACATCCGCTGCAGCTTGGACTTCATCTCGGCGATCTGGCGACCCACCCACACTTCCTGCAGCCGGGCCAGAACCCCACCGATGTAGCGCGGCAGGCGCTCGTCGTCGTCGACCCGGATGGACTCGACCCCGAGTTCGCTGACCATGCCGGCGGCCTCGGTCGACGGCACCTGCGCACGAACGGCCTCGATCCACTCGCCGCCGGACAACCCCGCCGACATGCCGCCGGCCGCAGTGATGGCCGCACGGACCGCTGCGTACAAGGGATGGGTGAAGCTCTCGACGGTCAGGGTGTCGAACACCGGTCCGGCGATCGCCGGATACTGCAGCGCCGCCTTGAGCGCCTCGCGCTGCGGCCACAGCGTGGGATCGCGTGGGTCGGGGCGCGTCACGACCGGTCCCTCGGCCGCGGGCCGGCGGTTTTCGCGGCGTGACGAGGTGGCCCCTGGCTTCGCGGTCTCGCGCACCCGGACGACGACCTGGCCGACGTCGTCCCAGCCGACCCACCCGGCGAGCTGCCGGGCGTACTCGTCGCGCAGCGTCGGGTCCTTGATCTTGGCCACCATCGGCACGCAGCGACGCAGGCCCGCGACCCGGCCCTCGGCGCTGTCCAGGTCGTGTTCAGCCAGCGCTGTGCGAATCGCGAACTCGAACAACGGAGTTCGTCGTGCAACCAGATCGCGCAGCGCAGCGTCACCCGACTTCAACCGAAGGTCACAAGGATCCATGCCGTCGTCGGCGACGGCGACGAACGACTGGCCGGCCAGGTTCTGCTCACCCTCGAACGCCTTAACCGCGGCCGCGCGACCCGCCGCGTCGCCGTCGAACACGTAGATCAACTCGCCGCGAAAGAAGTTGTCGTCCATCATGAGTCGGCGCAACATCGACAGGTGCTCGTCACCGAACGCGGTGCCGCACGACGCGACCGCCGTGGTGACGCCGGCCAGGTGCATCGCCATCACGTCGGTATAGCCCTCGACCACCACCGCCTGGTGGCCCTTGGCGATGTCGCGCTTGGCCAGGTCGAGACCGAACAACACGTTCGACTTCTTGTACAGCACCGTCTCCGGAGTGTTGACGTACTTGGCCTCCATGTGGTCGTCGTCGAACAGCCGGCGTGCACCGAAGCCGATGACCTCACCCGTCGACGGACGAATGGGCCACAGAAGGCGGCGGTGGAAGCGGTCCATCGGGCCGCGGCGCCCCTCCTTGGACAACCCCGCGGCCTCGAGCTCCTTGAACTCAAAGCCCTTGCGCAACAGGTGCTTCGTCAGCGTGTCCCAGCCAGAGGGGGCGAACCCACAGCCGAATTGCTTGGCGGCCTCGGCGTCGAAGTTACGCTCGATCAGGTACTGGCGGGCGGGCTCCGCCTCCGCCGATTGCAACGCCTCGGCATAGAACTCCTGCGCGGCCGCGTTGGCGGCGATCAACCTGCTGCGGCTGCCGCGGTCGCGTTGCACGTTGGTGGTCGAGCCGCCGGTGTAGGTGACGGTGTACCCGATCCGGTCGGCGAGCATCTCGACGGCCTCGACGAACGTGACGTGCTCGATCTTCTGCAGGAACGCGTAGACGTCACCGCCCTCACCGCAGCCGAAGCAGTGGAAGTGACCGTGGTTGGGCCGGACGTGGAACGACGGCGACTTCTCATCGTGGAACGGGCACAACCCCTTGAGTGAGTCGACGCCCGCGCGACGCAGTTGGACGTAGTCGCCGACGACGTCCTCGACACGGACGCCTTCACGAATGGCTGCGATGTCGCGATCGGGGATGCGGCCAGCCACCGGCACAGTCTAGAGCGCTGCCCCGACCCCGCCGTGCCGGTCCGATCCACTCCGACCGAGCCTCGGCGCACGAGGTGATCACGTCGAGGCGGCGGCGTCGAGACATTTCCGCGTTGGCTAGACGTCCCAGCCCGCAACGATCCGCTCCAGCCTGCCCTCGGTGTAGGACGCGATCTGGTCGATCACCACCCTCATGCGCCCCGCATCGTCATCGGCGACGTGGAAATCGGGTGCGAACAGCGGGTCCAGCGTCGCGGGCGCGCCAGCGAGCAGAAAGCCGGCGACGGCCTTGATCCGGTCGCGCTGTTCGGCCTGGATCTGCAGATGCTTGGGGTCGGACATGATGAACTGCAGCGCCAGAATCTTCAGCACCGAAACCTCGGCGCGCACCAAGGCCGGGACGGCGAGATCGGTGTCGAACCGGATCACCGGTCGTCCACCTGCCGCCGTGCGTGTTTCGGAGATGGCCGCATTGGCGAACCGGCCCACCAGTTCACTGGTCAACCGCTTCAGCGCCACGGAGGCACCCAGAGTCCCGTCGTACTTGCCGACGGCCTCGACGACCGGCAGCAGCGAGAGCCGCTGCGCAGCGGCCAGCAGGTCGTCCCGGCGCGCGCCGTCGAAGGACTGTTCGCCGAGCAGCGCCAGTGACGCGGCCGCATCCTCGTCTGCCAGTACCCGCATGTCGATGCGGCCAGAGATGACGCCATCCTCCACGTCGTGCACCGAGTAGGCCACATCGTCGGCCCAGTCCATCACCTGCGCTTCCAGGCACGGCCGCTCGGTGGGCGCACCGTCGCGTACCCACTGCGCAGCGACCAGGTCGTCGTCGTAGAAACCAAACTTGCGCCGCGCGTTGCGATGCCACGGATACTTCGTCACCGCGTCCAAACCGGCCCGCGTCAGATTCAGCCCCGCCGAATGTCCCTGGCCATCAAGAACTTTCGGCTCCAGCCGGGTCAGTATTCGGAAGTTCTGCGCATTGCCCTCGAACCCCCCGGCGTGCCCGGAGATCTCGTCGAGCGCCCGTTCGCCGTTGTGGCCGTATGGCGGGTGACCGATGTCGTGCGCCAACCCCGCCATGTCCACCAGGTCGGGGTCGCACCCGAGCCCCATCGCCATGCCACGGCCGATCTGGGCCACCTCCAGTGAATGGGTCAGCCGGGTACGCGGCGTCTCGCTCTCGCGCGGCCCGACGACCTGCGTCTTGTCGGCCAGCCTGCGCAGGGCAGCACAGTGCAGCACGCGGGCGCGGTCACGGGCGAAGTCGCTGCGGTGCTCGGCGTTGCTGCCGGCTAGCGCAGCGCCCTTCCGCCCCTCGACAACCTGGCGTTCGCGGTCGAATGCCCCATAGCGGTCCTGCGAATTCGTGCTCACCGAGGCACAGTCTGCCAGGACTGGCGGCCAATAATGCCGACGCCCGCGCCACGCGCACTACATTGGCGATCATGCGCATTGCTCGCGTGCTCGGCACGGTGATCGTGGTTCTGCTTGCCGGGCTGCTGGTAGCGCCGTCCGCTTCTTCCGAGCCCCCGTTCCGCCTGCCCACCCAGGTGACCGACCAAGCAGGCGCACTGTCCTCGTCCGAACGGGATGAGGTCCAGCAGGCCGTCGACCGCCTCTTCGACGATCGCCACATCCAACTGTGGGTCGTCTACGTAAAGTCTTTCGACGGCCAGAACTGGCTGTCGTGGGCCGAGAACACGATGAAGATCAGCGACTTCGGGGACGACGACGCACTATTGGCAGTCGCCACCGAGGATCGGGCATTCGCGTTCCAGGTGCCTTCGACGGTCAGTGGCGGCAAGTCGACGTCAACCGATGAGATCCGGCGCAACGACATAGAACCCGCACTACGCCGCAACGACTTCTCCGGCGCGGCAGTCGCGGCCGCCAACGGTTTGAACAGCAGCGGCTCGAACGTCGACACAGGCCCCTCGGTGTCCATCGTGCCGCTGCTGATCGTGCTGGGTGTGCTGGTGCTGCTGGCCCTCGTGCTGTGGATGTGGCTGCGACGGCGCAAGCGCAGGCGGCACGAGGCCGAGGTGGCCGCGGCCAAGCGGGTGGACCCCACCGACCCCAACGCGTTGGCGTCGGTGCCGCTCGAGGCGCTCGACGAGCTGTCCAAGACGATCGTCGTCGACGTGGACAATGCGGTGCGCACCAGTGAGAGCGAGCTGGCCCTGGCCGTCGAGGAGTTCGGCGCCAAGCGGACCGAGCAGTTCAGCGCGGCCGTGGCGAGCGCGAAAACCACACTGACGCAAGCATTCAACGTCCGGCAGATCCTCGACGACGCCGTCCCCGAAACGCCACTGCAACGGCGCGACCTGCTGACCCGCGTGATCGTCGCGGCGGCCAATGCGGACCGCACCCTCGACCAGCAGAGCGAGGCGTTCGGCAAGTTGCGCGACCTGGTGATCAACGCTCCGTCTCGGCTCGACGGCCTCACCCAGCAGATGGTGTCGCTGACCGCCCGCGTCGACCCGGCGCAGCAGACCCTGGCCGGGTTGCGCCAAAAGTTCGCCGAGGCCGCGCTGGCATCGGTCGTGGGCAACGTGGACGTCGCAAGGGACCGACTGACTTTCGCCGACGAGAACATCGGTTCAGGCCGCAACCTGGTGAGCCGGCCCGCGACCGACCAAACTCCGCTGATCGACGCGATCCGCGCTGCGGAGGGCGCGCTGGGCCAAGCGCAGACGCTGCTCGACGCCGTCGACAGCGCATCCACCGACATCAACCATGCGGTCGACGGGCTGCCCGCGGCGATCGCCGACATCCAGAACGGAATCGACGCGGCCGCCGGACAATTGCGGCAGCCCAACACGCCCCAGGCCGATCAACTCGATTCTGCGCGCGACGCCGCGGTCAAAGCCGTCGACGACGCCAAGACCAACGGTACGAACGATCCGCTCGGTGCGTTCACCAGACTCACGAAGGCCGACGCTGACCTGGACCGCATTCTGGCCAGCGTCGACGAGCAGCGTCAGGAAGCCGCAAAGCAAACCCGGGCGCTCGAACAGGCGCTGTTTACCGCGCAGTCGCGGGTGAAGGCGGTATCGGACTTCATCGACACCCGCCGGGGCAGCATCGGACCAGAGGCACGTACCCGGCTCTCGGAGGCCAACCGGCAGCTCGAGGCGGCGCAGGCCAAACGGGAATCCAGTCCGGCCGAGGCCATCGCGCACGCCAACGGAGCGGCGGCATTGGCTGCACAGGCCCAGACGTTCGCCAACGACGACGTGCGCTCCGCGCAACAGCACGCCTACAGCTCGCAGTCCGGGCGCGGTGGCTCGGACCTGGGCTCGGTGATCGGCGGCATCATCATCGGCAACGTCCTACGCGGCGGGCTCGGCGGTGGCTACGGCGGAGGTTGGGGCGGCGGATTCGGCGGTGGGTACGGCGGTGGCCGCAGCCCGGGCCGTCCGACCACCTATGGCGGATCGGGCAACTCGTCGGGCCGCAGTTACAGCGGCGGCGGCGGCCGCTTCTGATCTCCCGCGAGCAGACGCATAAGGTGCCGCGACACTCCGTCGTTGAGGCGCTTTTGTGTCTGCTCGGCGGATCAAGCGCCCTTGAGTCGCACGGCGAGGTAGTCGGCGACCGCGTCGAGCGCTACCCGATCCTGCGTCATCGCGTCGCGTTCCCGGACGGTGACGGCATGGTCCTCGAGCGAGTCGAAGTCCAGCGTCACGCAGAACGGCGTGCCGATCTCGTCCTGGCGGCGATACCGACGCCCGATGGCACCGGCGTCGTCGAATTCGACGTTCCAGCTCCTGCGCAGTTCGGCGGCCAGATCGCGCGCCTTGGGCGAAAGGTCGGCGTGCCGCGACAGCGGCAGCACCGCGGCTTTGACCGGCGCGAGTCGCGGATCGAGCTTGAGCACCGTGCGCTTGTCGACGCCGCCCTTGGCGTTGGGCGCCTCGTCCTCGGTGTATGCGTCGACGAGAAACGCCATCAGCGACCTGGTCAACCCGGCCGCGGGCTCGATGACGTAGGGCACGTAGCGGGTCTCGGTGGTCTGGTCGTAGAACGACAGGTCGACACCGGAATGCTTTGAGTGCGTGGACAAGTCGAAGTCCGTCCGGTTCGCGACACCCTCGAGCTCACCCCAGGGGTTTCCCGAGAAGCCGAACTTGTACTCGATGTCGACCGTGCGGTCGGAGTAGTGCGACAACTTCTCCTTCGGATGTTCGTAGAGCCGAAGGTTGTCGCGGTCGATGCCGAGGTCGACGTACCACTGCAGCCGGTTGTCGATCCAGTACTGGTGCCATTCGGTGGCGGTCGCGGGCTCGACGAAGAACTCCATCTCCATCTGCTCGAACTCGCGGGTGCGGAAGATGAAGTTGCCCGGAGTGATCTCGTTGCGGAAGCTCTTGCCGATCTGGCCGATGCCGAACGGCGGCTTGCGTCGAGACGTGGTCACCACATTGGCGAAGTTGACGAAGATGCCCTGCGCCGTCTCGGGCCGCAGGTAGTGCAGCCCCTCCTCGGTCTCGATCGGACCGAGGTAGGTCTTGAGCATCATGTTGAAGTCACGTGGCTCGGTCCACTGACCCTTGGTGCCGCAGTCCGGGCAGACGATCTCGCTCATGGGCACGGCGTCGGGGTCGTCGAGGCCCTTCTTGAGCGCGTAGGCCTCCTGCATGTGGTCCTGCCGGTGCCGCTTGTGGCAGTTCAGGCATTCGACGAGCGGATCGTTGAAGACCTCGACGTGACCGGAGGCCACCCACACCTCGCGCGGCAGGATGATCGCGCTGTCCAGGCCGACGACGTCATCGCGACCGGTGACCACCGACCGCCACCACTGCCGCTTGATGTTCTCCTTGAGCTCGACGCCCAGCGGCCCGTAGTCCCACGCCGACTTCGTGCCACCGTAGATCTCGCCGGATTGGTAGACCAGGCCACGGCGTTTCGCCAGGTTCGCAACGGTGTCGATGATGGAAGCCACGGGTTGACAGCGTAGCGAGCTGGCGCGCCGGTCCGATCCGCCGAGGGGTGGACTCGGCTCTGTGGCGACGACTTCTACGCCATGGTGGTCGAATGTCGACGATGACCACGCTGACGTAGAACTCGCGTACGCATACCGGCAGCCCAGGCCGCGGGCGGCGTTGACATGCGCAACCCCGCATGTATCCTGAGCCCATAATGAAAACGGTTTCCAATTTGGCCGTCGCGGACGACGCGCACGACAGCGCGGTGCTCGACACCGCAGGGGAACTGTTGCGGGCGTTGGCCGCACCGGTGCGGATCGCCATCGTGCTCCAACTCCGCGAGTCGTCGCACTGCGTGCACGAACTCGTCGACGCCTTGGCCGTGCCGCAACCGCTGGTCAGCCAGCACCTGCGCATCCTCAAGGCCGCGGGTGTGGTAGCCGGTGAGCGCACGGGCCGCGAGGTGCACTACCGGCTGGTCGACCATCACCTCGCAGAGATCGTGTTGGCGGCCGTCGCACATGCCGCCGAGTACCCGGAGCCCGAACCCCGTTGAGCGGCACGGTGGTTCGCGCGACCCGGCAACGCGCTGCAATCGCGGCACTGTTGGAGAACGTCGACGAGTTCCGCTCGGCGCAAGAACTTCACGACGAGTTGCGGCGCAGCGGCGACAACATCGGACTGACCACCGTGTACCGCACCCTGCAGTCCATGGCGACCTCCGGCCTCGTCGACACCCTACGCACCGACAGCGGAGAATCGGTGTACCGGCGATGCTCTGCGCACCACCACCATCACCTGGTGTGTCGGGCCTGCGGCGCCACCGTCGAGGTCGCGGGCGGCGCCGCCGAGACGTGGGCCGCCGAAGTCGCCAGAGAGCACGGTTTCTCCGACGTCAGCCACACCATCGAGATCTTTGGGCTCTGCGGTGAGTGCGCGCCCGCTTGATGTCTAACCCGGTGCGAGGGCGTCGCGCACGTCGTGTCCGGTGGCAAGCACCAACAGGATCAGGGTACGTAGCGCTTCGTCGCTCAACCCGGCTGCGGGAAAGTTGTAGCGGAGCAGGACGTCCGCCACCTTCTTCGCCGGCGACCTGCGCTTCGCCCCCTTCTGTGAGGACCCGTTCACGGGCGCCTCGACGACCTTCTCCACGAGCACGACGCTGCCCAGCATCGTCTTGCTCGCGTGCTCGGCGACACTCTCGCGCGTCTTGTTCGTCAGCGGCAGGTCCCATGCCAAGGGCTGGGTCAACGACACCATCTCCAACCCGTCGGCGATTGTCACGACCCGCAGCGATGCAACCGTGCCGTCGTGACTGACGGTCAACCCGTCGTCGTCCTCGTCGATCACCGTGGTCACTTCTGCGAGCACCGTCGAGAGCCGCTCGAGAAGTGACATCATGCCCTGCCGCTCAGGCACATCACTCGGCCCTGCCCCTCAGGCACATCATCGCCCTGCCCCTCCCACATCATTCGGCTCTGCCGAAGCGGCGGTTTCGGTTGACGTACTCGACACACGCGTCCCAAAGGTCGCGGCGGTCGTAGTCCGGCCAAAGCTTGTCCTGGAACACGTATTCGGCATACGCCGCCTGCCAGATCAGGAAGTTGCTTGCGCGCTGCTCCCCCGAAGTGCGGATGAACAGGTCGACGTCGGGGATGTCGGAGCGGTGCAGATGCTTGGCGAAGGTGGCCTCGGAGATGCGGCTCGGGTTGAGCTTGCCCGCTGCGGCCTGCTCGGCGAGTTCCCTTGCGGCTTCCACGATCTCGGTCCGGCCGCCGTAGTTCACGCAGTAATTGATCGTGATGACGTCGTTGTTCACCGTCATCTGTTCGGCGATGTCGAACTCCTTGATGACGCTGCGCCACATGCGGGGCCGCGATCCGACCCAACGCATGCGCACGCCCATCGCGTTCAGGTTCTCCCTGCGTCGCCGCACCACCTCGCGGTTGAACCCCATCAGGAAGCGCACCTCCTCGGCGCTGCGCTTCCAATTCTCGGTCGAGAAGGCATAGACGGTCAGGTGCTTGATGCCGATTTCGATGGCGCCGCAGGTGATGTCGATCAGCACCGCCTCGCCCATCTTGTGTCCCTCGGTGCGTGCGAGCCCCCGCTGGGTGGCCCAACGACCGTTGCCGTCCATCACGACGGCGACGTGGTTGGGCACCTGGCCCGCGGGAATCAGCGGCGCCGACTCCTTCGACGTGTGCTGTGGCGGCCGGGAGAACCAGCCGTTGGTCCTGGGTGGCAGATCGGGAAACACCACCGGCCACGTCGACTTGTCCGGGAACGTCGGATAGTCGTCAGGCGCCGGCGGCAGCTGTGGGTAGCTCGTCTTCCCCACTCGCATGGTTGCCATGCGCAATATCCTGCCTGACCAGGGCTGCCCGTTGATCAGCAACCGTGCGATCGATCCGATAGACCCGCTCGACCAGCGGCAACGTCCGTAGTTGGCGTTCGAGGTGCCATTGCAGGTGGGCGGCCACCAGTCCGCTGGCTTGGCTGCGGTACGAGGACGGGGATGCTTCGGCGGCCGCCCAGTCGCCGTCGTGCAACGCGCTCATCAGATCCAGCACGCCTTGCGGTGGCGTGACCGAACCCGATGGGCGGCAATGCACGCACACGCTGCCACCCGCGGCGACGTGAAACGCCCGGTGCGGACCGGGTGCGGCGCAGCGGGCGCATACGGTGAGGGCGGGCGCCCAGCCGGCGATCCCCATCGCCCGCAGCAGGTAGGCGTCGAGGACCAACTCCCACGGCCTGTTGTCGTCGGCCACCGCCCGCAGCGCACCGACGGTGAGTCGATGCAGTGCGGGCGCCGGGGCCCGTTCCTCGCCCGCGAGCCGCTCGGCGGTCTCCAGCACCGCGCACCCGCAGGTGTAGCGGCCATAGTCGCTGACGATGTCGCTGGCGAATGCATCGATCGCCTGCACCTGGGTGACGATGTCGAGGTTTCTGCCGGGGTGCAGCTGGACGTCGATGTGCGCGAATGGCTCCAGCCGCGCCCCGAACTTGCTGCGTGTTCGGCGCACGCCCTTGGCCACCGCGCGGACCAGACCGTGATCGTGGGTGAGCAGAGTCACGATTCGGTCGGCCTCGCCGAGCTTGTGCTGGCGCAGCACGACCGCTCGATCCCGGTACAACCGCATCGCCACAGTCTCCCATCACGGGCCGACAACCGCGCTCAGGCTCAACCGTGTCCGGGCCAGATATTCTCGGAACCAACATGGCTTCGACTCCTCCCTCCCCCACGTCTGCCGGACCCCTGCCCACCCTCACGCAGCAGCTCTATCGGCTCGCCAGCGGCAGGGTCACGTCCGTCGACCTGGTGACGCGTGCAGTGAGCGCGATCGAGGCGAGCCAACCGAGCCTCAACGCCTTCCGCGTGGTGCTCGGCAAGCAGGCACTCGCCGAAGCGGCGGAAGCCGACCGCAAACGCGCTGCGGGCCAAGACCTTCCGTTGCTGGGCATCCCCATCGCCGTCAAGGATGACGTCGACGTGGCGGGGGTACCGACACGGTTCGGCACGTCGTTCGAAGGCGCGCCTGCGACCGCTGACGCCGAAGTGGTGCGCCGACTGCGGGCGGCAGGGGCCGTCATCGTCGGCAAGACCAACACGTGCGAGCTCGGGCAGTGGCCGTTCACGAGTGGCCCGGCCTTCGGCCACACCCGCAACCCATGGTCGCGTGAACACACCCCGGGCGGTTCTTCGGGCGGCAGCGCGGCGGCCGTCGCGGCGGGATTCGTCACCGCGGCAATCGGTTCCGACGGGGCGGGCAGCGTCCGCATCCCCGCCGCATGGACGCACCTCGTCGGGATCAAGCCGCAGCGCGGCCGGATCTCGACTTGGCCACTGCCCGAGGCCTTCAACGGCATCACCGTCAACGGCGTGCTGGCCCGCACCGTCACCGATGCCGCGTTGGTACTCGACGCTGCCGCGGGCAACGTCGACGGAGATTTGCACAAACCGCCCGCGGTGCGTGCGTCGGACTACGTCGGCCACGCGGCAGAACCGCTGACGGTCGCGATGTCGACGAAGTTTCCGTTCACGATGTTCCGCACCACCCTGCACCCCGAGATTCGCGTCGCCCTTGAGTCCGTCGCCGGCCAGCTCCAAGACCTCGGGCACACCGTCACGACCGCCGATCCCGACTACGGGCTGCGGATGTCGTGGAACTTTCTGTCGCGGTCGACGTCGGGGTTGCTGGATTGGGCTGACCGACTCGGGCCGACGGTCACGCTGGACAAACGCACCATGAGCAATATGCGAATGGGGCTGCTGCTCTCCGAGCGAGCACTGCGCAACGCCCGGGCAAGGGAGGCCGAAACCCAGCGCCGAATCGGATGGATCTTCAACGTGGCCGACGTGGTGTTGGCCCCGACCACCGCGCAGCCCCCGCCCCGCGTGCACGACTTCGACCGGCGCGGGGGACTGTCCACCGACCGGACCATGATCCGGGCCTGTCCCGTGACCTGGCCGTGGAATCTGGTCGGTTGGCCCTCCATCAACATCCCGGCCGGGTTCACCTCGGACGGCCTGCCGATCGGCGTGCAACTGATGGGCCCCGCCAACAGCGAACCGATGCTGATCTCGCTCGCCGCGAAGCTCGAGGCCATCAGCGGCTGGGTGACCAAGCAACCAGAGGTTTGGTGGGATGCCCCCGTCGCCTAGCGTGCCAGCGTAGTCTGCCATTCGTGAAGGTCAGCGATGCATTACGGCTGCTACCCGTGCTCGCCGTCACGGGTGCCGCCGTCGCGGCCATGCCGACCGCGAATGCCGACAACAAGCGGCTCAACGACGGCGTGGTGGCCAACGTCTACACCATTCAGCGTCAGCACGGCTGTCCCACCGACATCAGGATCAATCGGCAATTGCAGTTGGCCGCTGAGTGGCACGCCAACGACGTCCTGAACAACCGTGCCCTGGACGGCGACCTCGGCTCCGACGGCTCGACGGCGCAGGATCGCGCCAATGCCGCCGGCTTCACGGGCACCGTCGCCGAGACCGTGGCGATCAATCCCGCGCTGGCAATCAGCGGCACCGAAATCATGAACCTGTGGTACTACCGCCCCGACTACATGGCGATCATGTCCAATTGCGCGAACTCCCAGATCGGCGTGTGGTCGCAGAACGGCCTGGACCGTTCGGTCGTCGTCGCCGTGTACGGGCAGCCGGGCTAGATCACCCGAGTCGCACCAGGCCAAGTCTTCCTCGCGGAAGCGGTCAGAAGGTCGAGCCGGAGGAGCCAGATACTCCGGTGGACAGAGGACCGCAAAACGCTAGTACCGCGAGTCGTTGGCATCCTTGACGCTTCGATCGAGTATTCGATTCGTCACGCATCACCAAAAACGAGTAGTGCGCTACTTGCGTCACATCGCCATGGCCGCCACACGATTTTCACGACCCAATCGCACGTACCGAGGAGACGCGATGTGCGCACGGCGAAGTTCTGACCGAGGCCGAAACCGGTTGCACGGCAATGATCGAGCTCCGCAGCGCAAGGCGACTCGAGTCGCAGCCGACGCGAACAGCGCCGCCGCCCGCGGAGTGCTCATCCCGCCGCAGCAACGAACGGCGCGGCCCGGCTCCCAGCGTTACTCGACATTCATCGGCCGGGTTGGGACGCTCGCGGTAGCGCTCGGCGTTGGCGTCGGGTTCGCGACCAGCATGGCGGGCCCGGCATGGGCCGACGACACCGACTCGTCATCCTCGGTGGACTCCTCGTCGTCGAATTCGACGGAGCAGCCGGGCAACACCACCGCGACCGACACGTCACCATCGGCCTCCAGCACCGCGACGGGCTCTGCCTTGCCGTCGACGGGCTCGGCCTCGCAGTCGACGGGCTCGGCCTCGTCGTCGAAATCCTCCAAATCCGCTACCAATTCGTCGGCAGACGATCGGCGGGCGGGAATGGTGCAGAGTTCAGGTGGCGCCCACACGGGCAGCTACGGACCGAACGCGTCGAGCTCCAGTGACGACACCGACACGGCGCCAGCCGATTCCGACGAGCCGGCCGGCAGCTACGGACCGAACGCGTCGAGCTCCGGCGACGACACCGACGCGGCACCAGCAGATTCCAACGAGTCGGCCGGCGGCGAAGCGACCGAGCCCACCAGCTCCGCGTCGACGGACACCCGCTCGACGGAAGCCACTGTGGAAGACGTTCCGGTAGAAACACCTGCGCCCAGCGTGGCCTCGGTCGCGCCGCAGGCCCCTGCGCCGCAGATTGGTTCAACGACCGGCGAAAGCACATCGTCCATCCCGCCGACCATCGACGTGATCGGCTCCGAATCGGCCGGGAATTCCCACACGGTCGGCGCGCTCGATGACACAACGACATTCAGCGCCACGACCCTAACGAGCGACCCAGCCGGCGCGCGATTGTCCATCCCATCGGGCGCTGAGGACCCGGACGTCACAGGGTCACAATTGCACACAGCGTCCAGCGCAGAGAACACCCCAACCTTCTCCGCGATGCAGGACACCTCATTGGCCCCGACGCCGGATCCGGTGGAGGACTTCGCAATCCCCGCCGCGGTGGCCGACATTGCGGTCGGATTCGTCGCGGCCGTGTTGTCGCCGTTCCTTGCGCCCGGCCCGGCCGCGCCGACGCAACCCCCGCTGATGCTCTTCGCCGCGCTGGATTGGATGCGACGCGAGGTTCAACGGACCTTCTTCAACCGCTCGCCCAACGCCGTCGCCGACGTCTACACCACCTCCGAGGACAACGACGTCTCGGGCAACGTGCTCACCAACGACAGTGATGCCGACGACGACTCTCTGACAGCAACATTGGTCACCGGCGCGGCCCACGGCGACGTCACGCTGAATCCCGATGGTTCGTTCACCTATACACCGGACGCCAACTACAGCGGCGCCGCCGACACCTTCACCTATGAGGTCAGCGACGAATCGAGCTGGCACCTGCATGGTCTACTCGGCTTCTTCAGCCCGAACGGCGGCCATACCGATACCGGCACGGTCACCGTCACCGTCACGCCGGTTTCGGACGCCCCGGTCGCCGTCAACGACCAGCTGAACACCAACGAGGACACTCCGTTGGACTTCACGCCGGACGATCTGTTGGACAACGACAGCGATGACGACAGCGACGCACTGACCACGTTCGTCCAGTCACCGAGCAACGGCACGCTGACGATCCACCCCGACGGCACGTATACCTACACGCCCGACGCCAACTTTCACGGCGCCGATACCTTCAGCTACGTCGCCAACGACGGCACCACGAGCAGCAACATCGCCACGGTCACCGTCACCATCGCCGGCGTCAACGACGCGCCGGTGGCCCAGCCCGACGCGGTTTACGGGCCGGAAGACTTCCCCGAGTTCAGCGACAACGTGCTGAGCAACGACTCCGACCCCGACGGCGACACGCTTACCGCAGTGCTCGTCGGCGGCCCGGCCAACGCCGCGGCGTTCCACCTCGGCTCGGACGGATCGTTCACGTACACTCCAAGCGCCAACTTCAATGGCGAGGACACCTTCACGTATCGCGCCAGCGACGGCACCACTACGAGCGACGTCACGGTTGTGCACATCTATATCGGCCCGTCCAACGACGACGTCGTGGCTCACGACGACACCAACACGACCGCCACAAACATGCCCGTGACCGGCAACGTGCTTACCAACGACGTCGCCCAGAACCCCGACGGCCCAACCGAACCCCTCACGGTCACCACGACGGGACCGATCACCACCACCGGCGGCGGTTCAGTCACGATGGCTTCCGACGGAAGCTACACGTACACCGCGGCGGCCGGCTACACCGGCGTCGACACGTTCGATTACACCGTGACCGACGGCCTCACCTCTGACATCGGCCAGGCGTCGATCACGGTCACCCCGGCCGGGCAGAACATCCCGCCGATCGCCAACGACGACAACCTGTCCACCGCAGTCGACACCCCTCTGACCATCGCCACAGCGGATCTGTTCGGCAACGACGAAGATCCCGACGGCGACCCGACCCAACTGACCGGGGAAATCGTCGACCTACCCACCAACGGCACCTTGGACCTCACCACCGGTATCTACACGCCCAACCCAGGTTTCACCGGCACCGATTCGTTCACCTATCGCGTATTCGATGGACAGGACTACAGCCAGCCCGGCACGGTGACCATCACCGTCAGCGACGTCATTGCCAACACTCCACCAATCGCCAACGACGACAACCTGTCCACCGCAGTCGACACCCCTCTGACCATCGCCACAGCGGATCTGTTCGGCAACGACGAAGATCCCGACGGCGACCCGACCCAACTGACCGGGGAAATCGTCGACCTACCCACCAACGGCACCTTGGACCTCACCACCGGTATCTACACGCCCAACCCAGGTTTCACCGGCACCGATTCGTTCACCTATCGCGTATTCGATGGACAGGACTACAGCCTGCCCGGCACGGTGACCATCACCGTCGGCGACGTCGTGGCCAATAACCCACCGGTGCCCAGCTATGACAGTCTGGCCACCGGAGTCGGTGTGCCACTGAACATCAACCCAAACACCCTGCTGGCCAACGACTACGACGCAGACGGCGACCCACTGACCATCACCGTGACCGAACAACCCACCAACGGCGCCGTCACCACCAGCGCCGGCGGCACCCTCGTATACACCCCCAACGCCGGATTCAACGGCCTGGACACCTTCAGCTACACCGTCAACGACGGCACCGACGAGAGCGACAACTTCGCCATCGTCTCCATCAACGTCGGCGGCACGGCCAACACACCCGCCCAAGCCAGCCCCGATACCCTGACCACCACCATCGACACACCGTTGGTCATCACCGCAGAAGACCTGGTGAACAACGACGTCGACCCCGACGCCGGCCCCTACTCACTACTGCCCTACGCCGTGTCCGACCCCGCCCACGGCACCCTCGACTACAACGGCGACGACGGCTTCACCTACACCCCCGACGCCGGCTACCAAGGCACCGACACCTTCCTCTATACCGCCTACGACGGCCAAGCCGACAGCACCCCCACTCTGGTCACCATCAACATCGCCGGTCAACCCAGCACCAACACCCCACCAGTGCCCAGCTATGACAGCCTGGCCACCGGGGTCGGCGTCCCACTGAGCATCAACCCGAACACCCTGCTGGCCAACGACTACGACGCCGAGGGCGACCCACTCAGCATCGTCGTCACCCAACCACCCACCAACGGCGCCCTCACCACCACCGCCGGCGGCACCCTGCTCTACACCCCCGACGCCGGATTCGACGGCCTGGACAGCTTCAGCTACCGCGTCACCGACGGCACCGCTACGAGCCTGAACTTCGCCGTGGCCACCATCAACGTCGGCGGACCCGCCAACACCGCAGCCCAGACCACCCCCGACGACCTGGACACCGCGATCGACACCCCACTGACCATCACCTTCGCCGACCTGGTGGACAACGACGTCGACCCCGACGCCGGCCCCTACTCACTACTGCCCTACGTCGTGTCCGACCCCGCCCACGGCACCCTCGACTACAACGGCGACGACACCTTCACCTACACCCCCGACCCGGGATACGAAGGCACCGACACCTTCCTCTACACCGCCTACGACGGCCAGGCCGACAGCACCCCGACAACCGTGATCATCACCGTCACCTCGCAGATGTAACGCGCACGCTCTCAGAAGCCCAATCGCCCAAGCTGTTTGGGGTCGCGCTGCCAGTTCTTGGCGATCTTCACGCGTAGGTCGAGATAGACCTTGGTGCCGAGCAGCTTCTCGATCTGGGTGCGCGCTGCGGTGCCGACCTCGCGAAGGCGGGCCCCGCCCTTGCCGATGACGATGCCCTTCTGGCTGTCGCGCTCGACGTAGAGGATGGCGTGCACGTCGATGAGCTCCCCTTGCTCCTTCGAACGACCCTCCCGCGTACTGACCTCGTCGATCACCACCGCCAGCGAGTGTGGAAGCTCGTCGCGCACCCCTTCCAGCGCGGCCTCGCGGATCAACTCGGCCATGAGCACCTCTTCGGGTTCGTCGGTCAATTCACCGTCGGGATAGAACGCCGGACCGGGTGGGAGCTTCGCCACCAGGACGTCGACGAGCACGTCGAGCTGCTCTCCCTTAGTGGCCGACACCGGCACGATCTCGGCGGTGCCGCCGGTCAACTCGCTCACCGCCAACAGCTGTGCGGCCACCTTGTCCTTCGAGACCTTGTCGGTCTTGGTGACGATGACCACCAACGTGGTCTTCGGGGCGATGGCGCGGATCTGTTGGTAGATCCACCGGTCCCCAGGCCCGATCGTCTCGTCGGCGGGGATACACAGCCCGATCACGTCGACCTCGGAGTAGGTGTCCTTAACCAGCTCGTTGAGCCGCTGTCCCAGCAGCGTGCGGGGACGGTGCAGACCCGGAGTGTCGACGAGCACGATCTGGAAGTCCTCGCGGTGCACGATGCCCCGGATGGTGTGGCGGGTGGTCTGTGGCCGGTTGGACGTGATGGCCACCTTCTCGCCGACGAGCGCGTTGGTCAGCGTCGACTTGCCGGTGTTCGGCCGTCCCACGAAACAGACGAAACCCGAACGGAATTCAGTCATGCCGGCACCTCTTCGTCGAACGTGCGGCCACGGCGACGATTCCGACGATTTCTCGCCCTGGCGTCACGTTCGGCGTTCACGCGGGGTTCCCGGCGCGGTCGGTGACGATGACCGCGGCGTCTGCGGACAGCTCGCGAACCGCCGCCACGCCGGCATCGTCCTCCGTGCCGCCGACCAACACCGCGGCCTCGAGTCCTGCGGCACCGCTGGATATCGCCGCTGCGACCGCGGCCTGCAGCGCCGTAAGCGCCAGAGCGTCGAGGGCGACGGGTGCAGCGGCGTAGGTGCGGCCGTCCAGATCCCGTACCGCAGCCCCACTTCCCGCCTCGGCACGGGCCATCGCTCCACGGGCGAGCACCACCAGCTTGGCGTCCTCGGCGTCCAGGCTCAAGACTCCCCCTCGGGTTCAGTGGGCGTGACCAGCACGGTGCCAACCCGCACCCGGCCGCGGTGGTCGGTGCCGCCTTCGGCCCGCAGCCGCAACCTATCCCACGTCACCTCGGCCCCGGGCAACGGCACCCGACCGAGTTCGTGAGCGAGCAGCCCGCCCACCGTGTCGACGTCGAGATCGTCATCGAGCTCGAGCTCGTACAGTTCCGCCAGATCCTCGAGCGACAGCCGCGCTGACACGCGAAAGTTCTTGTCGCCCAATTCTTCCACGGGGGCGACCTCGTCCGTGTCGTACTCGTCTGCGATCTCGCCGACGATCTCCTCCAACACGTCCTCGATGGTGATCAGGCCGGCGATTGCGCCGTACTCGTCGACGAGCAGCGCCATGTGGTTGCGGTCGCGCTGCATCTCTCGGAGCATCTCGTCCAGCGGTTTGGAGTCGGGCACGAACACCGGCGGGCGCATGACCTCGCCAACCCTCGTCTCGATGCCGGCGCTGGCCGAATACATCTGCTGCACCAGATCCTTGAGGTAGACCACGCCCACGACGTCGTCGACGTTCTCGCCGATCACCGGAATGCGGGAGTGTCCACTGCGCACGGCCAACGAGGTCGCCTGCCGCGCAGTCTTGTCCGACTCGATCCATACCATCTCGGTGCGCGGCACCATCACCTCGCGCACCGGGGTATCGCCGAGCTCGAACACCGACTGGATCATCCGCCGCTCGTCGTCGGCCACGACGCCGCGCTGCTGCGCGAGATCCACGACTTCGCGCAACTCGATCTCGGATGCGAACGGGCCGTTGCGGAATCCGCGGCCCGGCGTCAGCGCATTGCCGACCAGCACCAGCAGTCGGCTGATCGGGGCCAACAACACCGAGATCGCCTGCAGGGGAAGCGCGGCCAACAAGGCGATGGTGTAGGCATTCTGGCGCCCGAGCGTGCGCGGCCCGACGCCCACCGCGACGAAGCTGATCACCACCATGATTGCCGCCGCCCCGACAAGCCCCCAGCGCAGGCCGAGACCCTCGAACAGGTAGGCCACCAACAGGACGGTCGCGGCGGTCTCGCATGTGATGCGGAGCAGCACGACGAGATTGATGTAGCGCGGACGTTCGTCGACGACGCGCAGCAGACGCACGGCGCCCGGCCGCTCGTCGCGCACCAACTCCTCGATGCGCGCCAAGGAGACGGTGCTGATGGCGGCGTCGATCGCCGCGAACAACCCGCCGAGCAGAATCAGCGCGATCGCGCCGACCAGCGGAGCGAATCCGGTCACGGTTCGTCGAAGTACCGCGACCCGTCGAGCAGCCGTCGGTCCTTCTCGCTCTGCCGGTCGAGGTGATAGGCCTCGACTTGGTCGGCCACCCACTCCTCCAGTAGTTGGCGTTGCAGGGCGAACATCTCCTTCTCCTCGTCCGGTTCGGCGTGGTCGTAACCCAGCAGGTGCAGCACACCGTGAACCGTCAGCAGCGCCAACTCCTGGCCCAGCGAATGTCCAGCCGACTCCGCTTGCTTGGCCGCGAACTCGGGACACAACACGATGTCCCCGAGCATCGACGGCCCGGGTTCCGGCGCGTCGGGGCGCCCCCCGGGTTCGAGCTCGTCCATCGGGAAACTCATCACGTCGGTGGGACCGGGCAGGTCCATCCACCGCATGTGCAGGTCGGCCATCGACGCGGTGTCGAGCAGCACCATCGACAGTTCGGCGGCCGGATTGACGTCCATCCGCCCGATGACGAACCTGGCCACGCTGATGAGTTCGGTTTCGGAGACGTCGATGCCCGACTCGTTGGACACCTCGATGCTCATGGGGCCATCACCGTCGCGGTCGACCCGGCGTGGCCCGGCGTTGCGCGCGGTTCATCGACGTCGGTTCCTCGGATCTGGCGTAGGCGTCGACGATCTCGGACACCAGTCGATGGCGGACCACGTCGGCGCTGGTGAGCTCGGCGAAGTGGATGTCGTCGACCCCGTCGAGCACGCGCACCGCAGCGCGCAGCCCCGACGCGGCGCCGCCGGGCAGATCCACCTGGGTGATGTCGCCTGTCACGACCATCTTCGAACCAAAACCCAAGCGCGTCAGGAACATCTTCATCTGTTCGCCAGTGGTGTTCTGCGCCTCGTCGAGAATGATGAAGGCGTCGTTGAGACTTCTACCGCGCATGTATGCCAATGGGGCGACCTCGATCACCCCGGCGCTCATCAACTTTGGGATCAGCTCGGGATCCATCATGTCGTGCAGCGCGTCGTACAACGGCCGCAGATACGGATCGATCTTCTCCGACAGCGTGCCGGGCAGAAAGCCAAGGCGCTCACCGGCTTCCACCGCAGGGCGGGTCAGGATGATGCGCGACACCTGCTTGGTCTGCAGGGCGTTGACAGCCTTGGCCATGGCCAGATACGTCTTGCCGGTGCCGGCCGGGCCGATGCCGAACACGATGGTGTGCGCGTCGATTGCGTCCACGTAGCGCTTCTGATTGAGCGTTTTGGGGCGAATCGTCTTGCCGCGCCGCGAGAGAATGTCGAGCGTCAACACCTCGGCAGGCGACTCGTCGCCGTCGCCGGTCAGCATCGACACGCTCTGCCGCACGATTTCGGGGGTGAGCGACTGACCGCCGTTGACGATGGCCACCAGTTCGGAGACCACCCGCTCGGCCAGTGCCACGTCGGCGGGCTCGCCCGACAGCGTCACGGCGTTGCCACGCACGTGGACGTCGGCGGTGAGCAGTCGTTCGAGAGCGCGCAGATTCTCGTCCGCGGAGCCGAGCAGGCCCACCACGAGGTCGGGCGGAACATTGATGCTGCTGCGTACGGTGGACGCGGCGGCGCTTGTCTCGCGGGGCGTCACGTGGGGAACTGTGCCTGCTTTCTTGGCCGGGTTGACGGGTCCAGCCAGTTTACCGCCGCCGACCGTCGCGGCCCCAATGTTTGACTCTGGCCGCCGGCTATCGCCAGCGCGGTGTCAACACTCCCAACGCACCCAGCGCGACCGCCGCAGCGGTCGACGTCCGCAGCACGCTCGGGCCCAACCGCACCGCCAGCGCCCCCCCGGCTCGCAAATCGGTGAGCTCGTCGGCACTGATGCCGCCTTCGGGACCGACGATCAGCATCAGCGCATCGGCCTGTCCGAGCGGGACGTCGGCCAGTGGTTCGGTGGCCGACTCGTGGAGCGCCAACACCACTCCGCCCGAGGCCACGACGGCGGCGACCCGCTCCATCAGCTGGGGGGTCGAGACCACCGTCGAAACGTCGGGAATGTGCGGTCGCCGCGACTGGCGAGCGGCCGACCGCGCCACCGCCCGCCAGCGTCGCAGCCCCTTGTCGATGCGGTCCGCCCCGTCCCATCGGGCGACGCACCGTTCGGCCTGCCACGCCAGGAAGTCGTCGGCGCCGGCCTCGGTGGCCAACTCGACCGCCAACTCGGATCGATCCGACTTTGGCAATGCCTGCACGACGGTGACGCGGGGCGACGGAGCCGCAACCGCACGCACGCTGTCGACCCGGGCGGACAACCTGCCCTTCGCCGCGTCCTCGATAATGCAATGCGCAACCGTGCCCACGCCGTCGGACAGGTCGAGTTCTTCGCCCGGTCGGATGCGTCGCACGGTCGAGGCGTGAAAGCCTTCGTCGCCATCAACGACGACGAGTGCACCCACTGCGGGAAGCGTGTCGACGTAGAACAGCGCAGTACTCATGCGCGATCCCGCTCCGCTTCTCGCTCGACCCTCATGCGCGATCCCGCTCCGCTTCTCGCTGGACCCTCATCGCGGCGTCGTCAGCGGCCGGTGAACGTCTCGCGCAAACGGCTGAACAAACCCCCGCCCGACGCCGCGCTCGCCGACTTGACCTCGGCCGCGTCCCGGCTGCGGTGCTCCTTCAGGCTATGCAACAGCTCGATGTCCTGGTGATCAAGCCTGGTGGGGACCACGACCTCGAGGTGGTGGTGCAGATTCCCGCGCACACCGGTCCGGACGTTCGGCATACCGTGACCGCGCAACGTGATGACCGCACCCGGTTGGGTGCCCGCCGGAACCGCGACCTCGGTGGGGCCGTCGAGGATCGCGTCGACCGTGACGGTGGTCCCGAGCGCCGCATCGACCATCGGCACCGAGATCGTGCAATGCAGATCGTCACCGTCGCGCACGAAAACGTCGTGCGGTCGTTCGTGGATCTCGACGTGAAGGTCACCGGCCGGCCCGCCACCGGGTCCCACCTCGCCTTGCGCGGCCAGCCGGACCCTCATGCCGTCGCCGACGCCTGCGGGAATCTTGACGCTGACCTCACGCCGGGCCCGGACGCGTCCGTCGCCACCGCACCGGTGGCACGGGTCGGGAATCACCTCGCCCACACCGCCGCACACCGGACACGGCCGCGACGTCAGCACCTGGCCCAGCAGTGACCGCTGGACCGACTGGACCTCACCCTGTCCACCGCAGGTGTCGCAGGTGACCGGCGTCGACTTGCCGTGCGTGCCCTTGCCATGGCACAGGTCGCACAGGATGGCCGTGTCGACGGTGACCTGCTTGGTCACCCCGGTCGCGCACTCGGACAGGTCCAGCCGCATCCTCAGCAGCGAGTCCGAACCGGGCCGGACCCGACCAACCGGGCCACGCGAGCCCGCGCCGCCGCCGAAGAATGCCTCGAATACGTCGCCGAGCCCACCGAATCCGCCGAACCCGCCACCCGACGGAGCCCCGTTGACCAGCGGATCGCCACCGAGGTCGACGATGCGGCGCTTCTCCGGATCGCTGAGCACCTCGTAGGCGGCGCTGATCTCCTTGAAGCGCGCCTGGGCGCCCTCATCGGGGTTGACGTCCGGGTGCAGCTCGCGGGCGAGCTTCCGATAAGCGCGCTTGATCTCCGAGTCACTCGCGCCCTTGCTCACCCCTAGCAGGCCGTAGTAGTCGCGTGCCACGCCTCAACCCTTCTAAAGCTTCTTCAAGCCCTGTTGCGGTCCGTACCCGCACCCGCTAGCGGGTGCCCAAGACTTCGCCGATGTATAGAGCAACTGCGGCGACGTTGGCGATGGTTCCCGGATAGTCCATTCGGGTGGGTCCCACCACACCCATCCCGCCGTAGACCTTGCCCGATGTGCCGTAGACGGTGCTCACCACCGACGTACCCGCCATTTGCTCGGCTTCGGTCTCGTGACCGATGCGCACCGTGACCTTACCGGCTTCCTGCTGGGCGGCCAGCAGCTTGAGCACCACGACCTGCTCCTCGAGCGCCTCGAGCACCGAGCGCAGCGACCCGCCGAAGTCGGCGGTGTTGCGGGTCAGGTTGGCGGTGCCGCCCAGCAGCAGGCGCTCCTCGGCGTGGTCGACGAGGGTCTCGACCAGCACCGTCGCCGCCCTACCGATGGCGTCGCCGAGCCCACCCTGCCCGTTGAGCTGGACGGCGAGGTCGGACACCGCCACGGATGCCGCGGATAGCGGCTTGCCCTCCAGTGCCTGGCCCAGCCGGTCGCGCAGCTGCCCCAGCTGGTGCTCGTCGATGGAGTCGCCGAGTTCTACCATGCGCTGGTCGACGCGGCCGGTGTCGGTGATGACGACCAGCAGTAGGCGGGCCGGGGTGAGGGGGACCACCTCGAGATGCCGGACCGATGCCGTCGACAGCGTCGGGTACTGCACGATGGCGACCTGGCGGGTGAGCTGGGCCAGCAAGCGCACCGCCCGCCGCAGCACGTCGTCGAGGTCGACACCCGTCTCGAGGAAGCTCAAGATGGCGCGGCGTTCGCTGGACGACAGCGGCTTCACGTCGTCGAGCCGGTCTACGAACTCGCGATAGCCCTTCTCCGTGGGGATCCGGCCTGAGCTCGTGTGCGGTTGGGTGATGTATCCCTCGGCCTCGAGCACCGCCATGTCGTTGCGCACGGTGGCGCTGGACACGCCGAGGTTGTGTCGTTCGACGAGCACTTTGCTGCCGATGGGCTCCTTCGTCGTCACGAAGTCGGCGACGATGGCGCGCAGAACTTCGAACCGACGGTCGTCGGCGCTACTCATCGTTCACCTCCCATCGGTGCTCGTGCACGATCCCGCTCCGCTTCTCGCATCGTGTTCATTTTACGTTGACCAGCGGCGTCGACACTCACCGAGCGCAGCGTGGCATGTTGGCCAGCGGCAGGGACAAGCCGCGAATGTGGGTTTAACCTCGTCTCATGCCCAGCCCAAGGTCACGGGGGACCGAGTTAGCGAAGGCGCGCTCATGATCTTCAAGGGGGTTCGCGACGGCAAGCCGTATCCCGACCATGGGCTGTCCCACCGGCAGTGGGCGCAGATCCCACCCCGGCAAATCCGGCTCGACGAGTTGGTGACGACGACGACCGTACTGGCGCTGGACCGGCTGCTCTCGGAAGACTCGACGTTCTACGGCGACCTGTTCCCCCATGCGGTGCGCTGGGAGGGCGTCGTCTATCTAGAGGACGGGCTGCACCGCGCCGTCCGGGCCGCCCTGCGCAACCGCACCGTGTTGCACGCACGGGTGTTCGACATGGACCGGCCGCTCGCCGAGCAGACCTAGCTCACGCTCAATCGGCCACCGCGGAGGACCACGACGGCAGTGGCCACCTGCCAGACGTAGATCGAGTAGACGCAACCGCGTTCCCACACGCCGATCGGTAGCGCATCCAGTGCGAAGACCGTCACGCAGAACAGGCCGACTAGGCCGAGCGCGACGGACATGGCCAGGTAGGCCCAGGAAGTATCGGCGCGCCGAAGGACGGGCGCGCCGACGAGAATTGCGAGGTTGCCGCCGACGATGGCCAGCACGGCACCCGCGAGATGCCAGACCGAACCGTCACCGGGTACGAGACCAACGAGAACATTGCCAACACCATTGAGCGTGGCGAACGCCAAGAACGGCAGGGCCATTCGTTCCCGAACACCGCGGGCCAGCAGTGCCCCGCCAACGGGGAAGAACACGCCTTGCACGAGGAACGCGGCGTTCATCACACCTGCCCGCGGTGACGTACCGGGCAGCCCGAGCCGACTGATGTAGTCGGCTACGTAGCTGTAGCCGGGTAGGGCCGCCGCGGCAATGGCTTCAGCGGCGAAGTAGGCGAGCGTCGAGGCAACCCACAGCAGCGCGCCGATTTTGGCGGTCATGCAGCCAACTTAGGGCAACACCCGGCGGCCGAAACGCACCGTGCGCGAGCCCAGATGACGGCCGATGACTGGCGGGCTACGTCGCAGCCAGCCGGGTGACCGCCGACCGGCTCGACCAGCCGAAGGGATCGGCGGCGTCCCTGCGAGTCGTCAGTCGAGCAGGTCGCGGACGACCGCGTCGGCCAGCAGGCGGCCGCGGTCGGTCAGCACCAAGCTGTCGGCGCAACGCTCGACCAGCCCGTCGGCGACCGCTACGTCGGCCCGATACGTTTCGGCCGCTCCGAGCATGGCCAGCGGTAGGCCCCCGCGCAGCCTTAGCCGCAGCATCACGTCCTCGGTGTGCCGCGCCACGTCGTCGAGCACTTCGAAGTCGCCGACGGGTAGCCGTCCCGCCGCCAAAGTCTGCGCATAGGCGTTGGGGTGCTTGACGTTCCACCATCGGGTGTTGCCGACATAGCCGTGGGCACCAGGTCCGGCCCCCCACCACTCGCCACCGTCCCAGTAGCCCAGATTGTGTCGGCACTCGCCGCCCGGCCTACTCCAGTTGGAGACCTCGTACCAGTCGAAGCCGGCCTGCGACAGCCGCTCGTCGAGCAGCTCGTAGCGCTGGGCGAGCACGTCGTTCTCGGGTGCAGCGAGCTCGCCCCGACGAACCCGGCGTGCCAGCGCCGTGCCGTCCTCGACGACGAGCGCGTAGGCGGATACGTGGTCCACTCCGGCCCCTATCGCGGCGTCGACGGAGCGGCGCAAGTCGTCGTCGGTCTCCCCCGGCGTCCCGTAGATGAGGTCCAGGTTGACGTGCGCGAACCCCTCGGCCCGCGCCTCGGCGGCGGCGGCGAGCGGCCGCCCCGGCGAGTGAACACGGTCGAGCGCGGCCAACACGTGAGGGACGACCGACTGCATGCCCAACGAGATGCGGGTGAAGCCCGCGACCCGCAGATCGGCGAACAACCGCGGCGACGTGGACTCCGGATTGGCCTCGGTGGTGACCTCGGCATCGTCGGCCAGCCTGAAGTGCGCCCGGATGGCGTCGAGCACGTCGCCGAGCCCAATGCCGCCGAGCAGCGACGGCGTTCCGCCGCCGACGAACACGGTGCTCACGTCCGGGAGCCGTCCCGCCTCTGCGAGCCGAGCGCTGGCCTGGGCCAGCTCGAGGCGCAGCGCGGCCAGCCAGCCGTCGGGGTTGGCCCCGCCGAGTTCGGATGGGGTGTAGGTGTTGAAATCGCAGTACCCGCACCGCGTGGCGCAGAACGGGACGTGTACGTAGATGCCGAACGGTCGGCCGGGCGACGCGCGCAGCTGCGGCAACACCGCAGGCTCGGCCCGAATGGTCATCCGACAAGTGTCCCAGAACTGGTTTCGCTCACCACGAGCGCAAATCCTGGCCGGTTAGGGCACATGCGGCTCGCCGTGGCAGAATGGCCCCCGTGACCGCCGCCCGAAGCCTCAACACCCGCGTAGTGCTGGTGGCCCGGCGTCACGTCGACTTCAAGCGCGTTTGTACCTGTTGCTGTCTGCCTTGACGCGCTTGATCTAGGACCCAGCCCACCGATCACTTCAGCTGGCCGCCGGATCTGCGCCGCCGGACAGCCCCCGGTGTGCACACGCGATCTGAACGCCCGCTCCTCCACGAAGGAGCCAACGCATGACCACTCCCAAAACCCCCGCACGGAGCACATCTGCCGGCTCGCCGGCCCCGGTGAAGCGGCCCAAGGGCGAAGGCCAGTGGGCCCTCGGCTACCGCGAACCACTCAATGCCAACGAGCAGGCCAAGAAGGACGACAACCCACTCAACGTCCGGGCGCGCATCGAGAACATCTACGCCAAGGGCGGTTTCGAGAGCATCGACAAGGGCGACCTGCGCGGACGTTTCCGCTGGTGGGGCCTCTACACGCAACGTAAGCCGGGCTACGACGGCAGCTGGACCGGTGACGAGAACACCGACATGCTCGAGGACTCCTACTTCATGCTTCGGGTGCGCTGTGACGGCGGTGCGCTGACCGCGGCGGCCCTACGCACCTTGGGTGGCATCTCCACCGAGTTCGCCCGCGACACCGCCGACATCTCGGATCGCGAGAACGTGCAGTACCACTGGATCCGCGTCGAGGACATGCCGGAGATCTGGAAGCGGCTGGACGCCGTTGGCCTGCAGACCACCGAGGCGTGCGGCGACTGCCCCCGCGTGGTCCTCGGCTCGCCTCTCGCGGGTGAGTCGCTCGACGAAGTCATCGACGGCACCCCCGCGATCGACGAGATCGTGCGGCGCTACATCGGTAAGCCCGAGTACTCCAACCTGCCGCGCAAGTTCAAGACGGCGGTCTCGGGCCTGCAGGACGTGGTTCACGAGGTCAACGACGTCGCATTCATCGGGGTGAACCATCCCGAGCATGGGCCCGGCTTCGACCTGTGGGTGGGCGGCGGGCTGTCCACCAACCCGATGCTGGGCCAGCGGGTAGGCGCCTGGGTGCCACTCGACGAGGTGCCCGAAGTCTGGGAGGCCGTCGTCAGCGTCTTCCGCGACTACGGCTACCGGCGGCTACGCGCCAAGGCGCGGCTGAAGTACCTGATCAAGGACTGGGGCATCGAGAAGTTCCGCGAAGTGCTCGAACAGGAGTACCTGAAGCGCCCGCTGATCGACGGGCCCGCGCCCGAGCCGGTGGTGCGACCCATCGACCACGTCGGCGTGCAACGGCTCAAGAACGGGCTGAACGCCGTGGGCGTCGCGCCCATCGCGGGCCGCGTCTCCGGCACCATCCTGAGCAAGGTCGCCGACCTCGCCGAGGCGGCGGGCAGCGACCGCATCCGGTTCACGCCGTACCAGAAGCTCGTCATCCTCGACGTGCCCGACGACAAGCTCGACGCGCTGCGCTCGGGGTTGGACGCGGTGGGCCTGCCGTCGACGCCGTCGCACTGGCGGCGCAACCTGATGGCCTGCACGGGCATCGAGTTCTGCAAGCTGTCGTTCGCCGAGACGCGCAAGCGTTCCCAGACCCTGGTCCCGGACCTGGAGAAGCGGCTCGAGGACATCAACGCGCAGCTCGACGTGCCGATCACCGTCAACATCAACGGCTGCCCGAACTCGTGCGCCCGCATCCAGGTCGCCGACATCGGATTCAAGGGCCAGATGGTGGACGACGGCGACCATCCCGTCGAGGGCTTCCAGGTTCACCTGGGCGGCAGTCTGGGTCTCGACAGCGGATTCGGCCGCAAGTTGCGTCAGCACAAGGTGCTGTCCAGCGAGCTCGGCGACTACATCGAGCGTGTGGTGCGCAACTTCGTGAAACAACGCGAGGACGGCGAGCGTTTCGCTACGTGGGCGGTACGAGCAGACGAGGCGGATCTTCGATGAGTGCTTGCGCGAGCGGCGCGAAGAGTCGATGAGCGCTTGCGCGAAGAGCGGAGAGCACGGATGACAGACGTGATGACCGAGAACGAATTGATCGAGCTCGCGGAGCGCGGCGCGGCCGAGTTGGCCGATGCGTCCGCCGAAGAACTGCTGCGCTGGACCGACGAACACTTCAGTGGCGAATACGTCGTGGCCTCCAACATGCAGGACGGGGTGCTGGTCGCCATGGCCGCCAAAGTGCGTCCTGGCGTGGACGTGCTGTTCCTCGACACCGGTTATCACTTCGCGGAGACGATCGGCACGCGTGACGCCGTCGAGGCCGTCTACGGCGTCAACGTCGTCAACGTCACTCCAGAGCACAGCGTCGCCGAGCAGGACAAGCTGTTCGGCAAGAACCTGTTCGCGCGTGATGCCTCCGAGTGCTGCAACATGCGCAAGGTCCAGCCGTTGGGCAAGGCACTCAAGGGCTATTCGGCATGGGTGACCGGCATCCGCCGGGTCGAGGCGCCCACGCGTGCCCACGCTCCGCTGATCAGTTTCGACAAGGCGTTCGGACTGGTGAAGGTCAATCCGATCGCGGCGTGGTCCGACGACGAGATGCAGGCCTACATCGAGGAAAACGACATCCTGGTGAACCCGCTCGTCGACGAGGGCTATCCGTCGATCGGCTGTGCCCCGTGCACCGCGAAGCCGGTCGAAGGCGCCGATCCGCGCAGCGGACGCTGGGCCGGTCAGTCGAAGACGGAATGCGGGCTGCACGCGTCGTGAGCCCCTGAGTCGCTGCACACCCGCCCGGCGCTGATCCTGACCGCGCACGGCAGCGTCGATCCGCGCGCGGCCGCAGTGACGCACGCGCTGGCCGGTCGGATCCGAAGGCTCCGACCGTCGCTCGACGTCCGCCCGGCGTTCCTGGAGCAGTCCGGACCGGCGTTGTGTGACGTGCTGAGCGACGTCGCAGTGCGGCGCGACTCGGCCATCGTCGTGCCGATGCTGTTGGCGAGCGCGTACCACGCGACGGTCGACATCCCTTCGGCGATCGAGGCGTCGGGCGCACGTGTGCGTCAGGCCGACGTCCTTGGCGAGGATCCCGCATTGATCACCGTCCTCGGGCAGCGCTTGGCCGAGGCGGGTGTGTCGCCCGGCGACCGCGACCTCGGGGTGATCGTGACGGCCGTGGGTTCGTCGAACGACGCCGCCAATGCCCGCACCGCGACGGTGGCCGAGGCACTGCGCGCCGGCACTCAGTGGGCCGGCGTCGGGGTGGCGTTCGCCACCGGGCCGCACCCGTCGGTAGCCGAGGCGGCCGAGCTCCTGCGCCGTCGTGGCGCCCGGCGACTGGTCGTCGCTCCATGGTTCCTGGCGCACGGTCGCATCACCGACCGGGTCACCGAATCTGCCTGCGCGCTCGGCATTTCGGTCACCCAACCGCTCGGCGCCCACAATCTGGTGGCGGCCACCCTGCTTGACCGGTTCGACGCGACACGTTCGGCTCGCATCGCCGCTTGATCCCTCGGCGCCGGTTTGTCCGCCGCTCGCCGGACCGGCGACTAATCTTTCCCAAATGTCGAGTGTCCGGCGTGTTCGCTGGCTATCGACGCGCCTGCTCGGTTGTTGCCTCACGGTGACGATGGCCGCCGCGCTATGTTTGGTCGACCCGAGTGATCAGGCCGCATCCGACGGCGACGACTCGTCGTTCATCGGCGGACCGTATGCGCTATTGCTCGCCAGCTCAACGGATCTCGGAGCCTCACGCATCGACCGGGCACAGCTCACGGTGGCGTTGCTCGAGTCGACGCGACCGGCGCCGTTGATGCAGTGGGCGACATCGCGAGGGCCTCGCCGTGCGCTGGCAGCCCGGCGAGGACTGGGCCATCGTCGAGGGCGCGCCGGCCGACGTCGCCAACGCATTCGGCGTCGCCGTGCACGACTACCGCGGCCTGCAAGGGCAGGTGTTCTATGCGTCCGCCGAGCAGCCCAAGGTTCCACTCGGGCTACGCGACACGGTGACCGCGCTCGGCCGCATCCTCGGGTACACCCCGCACCGCGGAGCGAGCCCACCGATGATCCCGCTCGACGTGCCGCGCCGTGGCTTGACCCCGAATGCCCTGCTGAAGGCCTACAACGCCGACCCGCTCACTGAGGCGGGCTTCACCGGCAAGGGACAGACCATCGTCTTCTACGAATTCGACGGCTACGAGCAGGCCGATCTCGACGAGTTCACGGAGCTGTCCGGGCTGCCGCCGCTGAAACCAATCCTCATCGGCGGCCAGCCCGGCGAACCGCACGGCGAGGCGGTGATGGACTTGGAAGTTGCGCACGCGATCGCACCAGACGCTCAGATGGTGGTCGTGAATGCTCGTCCGACCCTCGAGGGTGGCCGAACGTACGAGCGCATAGGCGACATGTTCGACACCGTCGATCGGCGGTTCCCGGGCGCGGTGTGGAGTCTGTCGATCGGATGGGGGTGCGACGCGTTGCTCACGGCAACCGACCTCAAACCCGTCCAGTCTGCGCTCGAACGCGCACAGGCACACGGCACTTCGACGTTCGACGCCAGCGGCGACAACGGCGGCCTCGAATGCAAGGGCGGCCACAACTGGTCGGCACCGCCCGGGCCGGACGACATCGGGCTCGATGCCATCGCGTCCCTGCCCGCAATGACCTCGGTCGGCGGCACCACCCTGTCCATCGACGAAGACGGCGAGTGGCTCGCGGAGCAGGCATGGGTGGACTCGCCGCTGTCCCAAGGCACCAGTGGCGGGGTTTCGAAGCTCTACCCGAGGCCCGCGTTTCAGCAGCGGGTGTCGGCCGACCGCGACACCAACACGAGGCGACTGACGCCCGACATCGCCGCCACCGCCGATCCGTTCACGGGTGTGCGCCTGCGGTTCGACGGCCAGGATCTGGTGGGAGGGGGCACTTCTCAGGCGGCGCCGATCTGGGCCGCGCTGACTGCCGTGATGAATCAGTACCTCATCGCCAACGGTGGGCACGCGCTCGGCGACGTCAATCCGCTGCTGTACCGGGTGGCGGCCGGCGCGAACGCGCCGGGATTCCGTGACGTGAGCCTGGGGGGCAATGCGGTAGACGTCTCCAAACCCGGTTACGACCTCGTCACCGGACTTGGAAGTCCGAACGTCGATGCGCTGGCGCGCGACCTGCTCGACATCCAGCGGGGCGTGGCGCCCAAGTGACGGAAGGCGCTAACTCGTTGCCCACCAACACTTGTCGTGCATGTGGCGGCGACGTTGGTGTCGGCGAGTTCTGCGGAAACTGCGGCACCCGGGTGCGCCGACGACGCCGCGACGGGCCCGACTGGTGGCGCGGATCGGCGTACATCGCGGCGCCGCGTGAATCCGTATCCCGACCCGCGGTCGCGAGCACCGTGTTCCCGCTGTTGGCGAAGCGGTCCCGGACAACCTTCGGGCTGCTCTTGACCGGTGTGACCGTCCTGCTCGTCGTGACCGCACTGGCGAAGTGGCAGGCGCCGTTGATCGGCATCGTCGGCGTCGGACTGCCGCTGTTGTTCGTGCTCTACCTGAGCGAGCGCGGTGCCTTCGCCCAGTCGCGCGCCAACCTGGTGATCGCCGCGACGCTCGGCATCGTCTTCGGCGTCGGGTGGGCGCTGGGCGTCGAAGCCGCCATCGCGCGCAGCGGCCCCGACGCCCTGGGCACACCGGTCAGCACCACCCGGCTCCTGCTCACCTCGCTGGCCATCCCGCTGACGTTCCTGGCCCTGCTGCTCGCGCCGGTGCTCATCGTGCGATTACGGCGTACGGGTCGACGAAAGTCGTTGGACGGGTATGGAATCGGAGCACTCGGGGCGTACTGCTTCGCAGCCGCGGGCACGCTGACCCGGCTGGCGTCGCAGCTCACCGCCGGCCTCGTCGCCGAGCCCAACCGTTCGGCGACCGGGCTTGCGGTCGCGGCAGCCATCCAGGGACTGGCGATTCCCCTGACGGCAGCAGCGGTGGGTGGTGCGGTCGGTGCGACGCTGTGGTTCACCCCGCGATCCGACTCGACGCGCAGCCCGCGGTGGTACGACCTGACCTCGCCCGTACCGTCGATCGCGTTCGGAGTGCTCGGCTATCTGGGCCTTGGGGTAATCGATCTCACCACGCTCGCGTACGGCGTTCAGATGGCGATCTACGCGCTGCTCGCGGTGCTGGCGCTCTACGTGCAGCGGGTGGTGCTGCACTCCACGCTGCTGCACGAGGCACCCGACGACCCGCCGCACGAATCGGCGCGCTGCCCGGAGTGCGGGCAGGTCGTGTCCGAACTGCCGTTCTGCGGCAATTGCGGAGTCGTCGTCCACGCCGCGCCTGCCACGACCCGCACATTGCGACCGCTGCTGGTTGGGGCCGGCGGCGCAGCGCTGGTGATGGCTTCCTCGGCGGCCCTGTCGCTCTGGCTCACACCACCGGAGCCCAACTACGTCTGCCCGCCCGACTGCGGACGCCCCCCGCTGCACCAACCCGTCGCCACCAATCCCCGTTTCACGCCAATCGGCGGCGAGTTCTCGGTGTCATACCCCGGCGAGGGCACGGCCTACTCCGCGACGTTCGAGCCGAACGGCGTGGTGCTGGATCTGCTCGCCGGGGACGGCGGGGCGCTGCGACTCTTCGGTGAGCCCGCCGCAGGGCGGTCGGCGCGGCAGATCGTCGACGACGTGATCAGGGGTAACTATCCCGACGCCAGCACCGCCTACGAAATCCCCAATGCCCTCGTCGGCTACCAGCTTGGCTACGGCGAAGTCGCCGACGTCTACCCCGCCAACTCCATCGGCGACCAGTCGCGCCTTCGCGTGCTGGTCATGGCCGCCATCAAGAACGACTACGCCCTGGTCGCCGCAGGCGCAGGCCCGTACCGAGAATTCAGTCCGGACTTCGGCTCGGGACATCCGTCCGGCGCGAACTTCCTGCTCGCGCTCGACATGGGCAAGTACGTCAACAGCTTCAGGTGGCGGGGTGATCCGCCACGCTGAACAGTGGTCAGGCCTTCGTCAGCGCCTCGGCCCGGTCGTCGGCTTGGTCGGCCGCCGGCACCTGGATGCCGCCGGCGATCGGCGGCACCCGCGTCGCGCGCACGTACACCGTGTCGCCCTCGCGCAGGGCCAGCGCCTCCGCGTCGCCGCGGGTGATCTGTGCGGTGAACGGCGTGCGGTCGGCGGCACTGGTCAGTTCGACGCGAACCTCGAAGCCCAGCACGACGATTCGGTCGATGACGGCGCGGATGACACCGGTCGACGAAACGCTGCCGTCGGCCTGGGCGATCGCCATGTCGGGGTTGCGCCCGACGCGAATGTCGTGCGGCCGCACGAGGGTTCCGTTCAGCGACGACACCGCACCGAGGAACGACATCACGAATCCGTTGGCCGGGCTGTCGTACACCTCGGTGGGCGATCCCACCTGTTCGATACGGCCCTTGTTGAGCACCGCGATGCGGTCTGCGACGTCGAGCGCCTCTGCCTGATCGTGCGTGACGAGCACGGTGGTGACGTGCACCTCGTCATGGAGCCGACGCAGCCACGCCCGCAGGTCCTCGCGCACCTTGGCGTCGAGCGCCCCGAACGGTTCGTCGAGCAGCAGCACCTGCGGATCGACCGCGAGTGCCCGCGCCAACGCCATGCGCTGGCGCTGCCCACCCGAGAGTTGGTTGGGGTAGCGGCTCTGAAAACCGGCCAGCCCGACCACCTCGAGCAGGTTGTCGACCTTGTCCTTGACCTCCGCCTTGGGTCGTTTGCGGATCTTCAAGCCGAAGGCCACGTTGTCGCGGACGGTTAGATGCCTGAAGGCCGCATAGTGCTGAAACACGAAGCCGATGCCTCGCCGCTGCGGTGGCACGTGAGTGACGTCCTTGCCCTTGATGGTGACGACACCGGAGTCGGGTTGGTCGAGGCCTGCGATGGCACGCAACAGCGTCGACTTGCCCGAGCCGCTCGGGCCGAGGAGCGCGGTCAGGGACCCCTCGGGGACGTCGAAGTCGATGTTGTCCAGGGCGACGAAGTCGCCGTAGCGCTTGTTGGCGCCTCGAACGGTGATCGCATTCGTCTGATGCTCTTCGCGCGAGCGCTCATCGGAACCATGCTCTTCGCGCGAGCGCTCATCGGAACCATGCTCTTCGCGCGAGCGCTCATCGGAAGTCATATCGGGGGTGCCCTATCTCTTCTTGAATGCCTATTTTGCCGCCCGGGCACGCCGGGCGTCGAGAATGACCTGTGCAATCAGTACGAACACTGCCACGGCCATCAGCAGTGTCGCGATGGCATACGCGCCGTACTCCTGACCGCGGCTGTAGCGGTCGGCCACCAACAGCGTCAACGTCTGTGAGGTGCCGGGCAGGTTCGACGACACCATGATCACCGCACCGAACTCACCGAGCGTGCGGGCCACGGTCAGCACGATGCCGTAGGTGAGGCCCCACCGGATGGACGGCAGCGTGATCTTCCAGAACGTCTGCCACCAGGCCGCGCCCAACGTCGACGCGGCCTCCTCCTGGTCGGTGCCCAACTCGTGCAGCACCGGCTCGACCTCCCGGATCACGAACGGCACGGTCACGAATATGGATGCCAGCACGATGCCGGGGAAGCTGAAGATGATCTTGAAGCCCAGGTCGTTCTCGACGAAGCCCAACGCGCCCGCCGAACCCCACAGCAGGATCAGCGCGACGCCGACGACCACGGGCGAGACTGCGAACGGCAGGTCGATGATCGCCTGCAACGCGCTCTTACCGCGAAACCTGTTGCGCGCCAACACCAGTGCGGTAGGAATACCGAAGATGACGTTGAGTGGCACCACGATCGCCACCACGAGAAGGGACAGTTGGAGCGCCGAGACGGCCGCAGGCGTACTGACCGACGTGAAGAACGCCCCGAGTCCGGGTTCGAATGTCCGCCACAGGATGACGCCGACGGGAACGATGACGAGCACCGCGACGTACGCGAGCGCGGTGTAGCGCAGGAGGTTGCGTACCAGGGGCGACGGGTTCACTGGGCCAATTCCTCACGCTTGGCGGCGCGCGAGCCGATGGCGCGCAGGATGAACAACACCACGAACGAGATGACCAGCAAGACGATCGAGATCGCCGCCGCGCCAGTACGGTCATCGTTCTCGATGAGCGTCCGGATCCACTGCGAGGACACCTCGGTCTCGCCGGGGACGGCGCCGCCGATCAGCACCACCGAGCCGAACTCGCCGATCGCACGGGAGAACGCCAGCCCCGCGCCCGACAGCAGCGACGGCAGCAGCGCGGGCAGGACGACCGCGGTGAAGATGGTGACGCCGTTGGCTCCCAGCGACGCCGCGGCCTCCTCGACCTCGCGATCGAGTTCCAGCAGCACGGGCTGCACCGAGCGCACCACGAACGGCAGCGTCACGAACAGCAGCGCGATTCCGATGCCCCACTTGGTGTGCTGAAGATGAAGTCCGACAGGGCTTTTCGGTCCGTAGAGCGCCAACATCACCAGGCTGGCGACGATGGTCGGCAAGGCGAAGGGGAGGTCGATCACCGCGTCGACCAACCGCTTGCCGGGGAAGTCGTCGCGCGTGAGGACCCAGGCGACCAGCAACCCGAAGACCAGGTTGATCACCGTCACGCCGATCGAGACGGTCAGCGTGACCCGGAAGGACTCCACCGCCGCGTTGGACGTCACCGCGGCCCAGAACGCCGCCCAACCTCCTCCTGCGGCCTGCCACAGGATCGCGGCGAGTGGCAGCAGGACGATGACCGACAACCACAACGTCGCCGCGCCCACGCGCAGCCCCGTCGTACCGAACGCGTTGCCGACCTTGCGGCCCGGACCGCCCGAGGCACCGTCACCGGTGACCTCGGGCCGAACCGCCTCCGGATTGGGGTCGACTACTGCTGTCATCCAGTGGCCGCCTTGTAGATCTTCGTGATGGTGCCGTTCTCCTTGTCGAACAACGCGGGATCGACCGTGCTTCCATCCCCCGAGGTCGTCGATGGTCCACAGCTTCTCCGGCGCCGGGAAGTCGGAGGCGAAGTCCGCGGCTACCTTCGGGTCGACCGGCCGGAAGCCGGCCTCGGCCCACAGCTTCTGGCCCTCCGCCGTGTAGAGGAAGTTCTTCAGGGCGTTGGCCTGGTCGAGGTGAGCACTACTGGTGACCACGGCGACAGGATTCTCGATCTTGAACGTCTGCGGCGGGTTGACGTGCTCCACGTCCTTGCCTTGGCGCTCGGCGTTGATGGCCTCGTTCTCGTAGCTGATCAGCACGTCACCCGTGCCCTGCAGGAACAGGTCGGTGGCCTCGCGGCCGGAACCGGGTCGCGTCTTGATGTGCTCGGACACCAGCTTGCTGACGAAGTCCAGGCCGGCAGCGGCGTCCGTGCCGCCATTGCTCTTGGCCGCGTAGGGCGCGAGCAGGTTCCACTTGGCCGAACCCGAGCTCAGCGGGCTGGGGCTGACGACCTCCAGCCCGGGCTGCAGCAGGTCGTCCCAGTCCTTCACGTTCTTCGGGTTGCCCTTGCGCACGACGAGCGAGACGACCGAGCCGAAGGGGATGCCCTTGGTGGTGTCCTTGTTCCAGTCCTCGGCGACCTTCTTGGCCTTGACCAGGCGGCTGACGTCAGGCTCGACCGAGAAGTTCACCAGGTCGGCGGGCTTGCCGTCGACGACGGCACGGGACTGATCGCCCGAGGCGCCGTACGACGTCGTCACCCCGACGCCCTTGCCTTCCGGGGTAGCGGCGAACGCCGGGATGATCTTGCTCCAGCCGGGTTCCGGGACGGCATACGCGACCAGCGTCAGCGTTGTGTCGGCGGCACCCTGTCCGTCGCCTCCCGCGACGTCGCTGGACCCGCCGCCACACGCGGCCAGCAGGGTCGCAGTGAGGGCGAGGGCCGCGGCGGGAAGCCAGCGGGACTTGGTGGTGGCGGGCATTGGTGACCTTTCCTTGCGGGACTGACGGGATGGCGTACCCGTTAGACGGCAAGGAAGTGGATCAGTGCTGGAAGACGCGCGCAGTCACCACCGACTCCAAACCGCTGACGGGCGTGGAATCAATGACAACAGTGGACGTCTGCAACAGCGCAAGAACCCACGGCAATGAGGGCCAAGACATGGCTCTCGGTATTGCCGGACGCTGCGTGCATGGCGCGAAGCGTAGCAGACCTAGATTCGGTGGGCAGGAGCGAAGCGACCCGGGAAGCTGCACGCGGTGATCACCGGGCGAGCAGCCACATCACGATGACCAGCACCACCAGCACGACCAGCACCAACGTGACTCGCGAGCGTGGCATCCCGTTCACCGATGGTCCTCGTCTTGATGGCGCATCCGTTGCAGCAGGCGGATGCCGTTGCCGAACACACCGTCCGACACCACTGCGATCCCGTAGGCAAGCAGTAGCACGACCGGCATGACGATCGCCGTCTGCGCGACGAACCCGAGCCCGGACAACCAGAGCTCGACGCCGTCCCACCAATTGAGGATGCCGCTCACCACGTCCACCCTACGATCATTCGGTGACGAGCCCCGAAACGGCGCCACCCGAGGCCACGACCTGCCTGATCGCCGGCGGCGGGCCCGCGGGCATGATGCTTGGCCTGCTGCTCGCCCGGTCCGGCGTCGACGTCACCGTGATGGAGAAGCATGCCGACTTCCTGCGTGACTTCCGAGGCGACACCGTGCACGCGAGCACGCTGCGCCTGCTGGACGAGCTGGGTCTCGGAGCGGCCTTCGCGGCGCTGCCCCACCGGATGATCGACAGCGTGACCGCGAAAATCCAGGACACCCCGGTACGAATCGACCTCAGCCGCCTGCCGGGTCCGCACAAGCACATCGCGTTGGTGCCGCAGTGGGACTTCCTGGAGCTACTCGCCACCGCCGCCGGCACCGAGCCGACTTTCCGACTGTTGCGCAGCACCGAGGTACTCAGTCCGATCCGGGAAGGCGGGAAGGTCGTCGGTGTGAGCTACCGCGACGCCCACGGCGAACGCCGGCTCCGGGCCGACCTGACCGTGGCCTGCGACGGCAGGGCGTCGACGCTGCGCGCGGCGGCTGGGCTGACGCCACGGAGCTTTGGCGCGCCGATGGACGTGTGGTGGTTCCGGTTGCCCCGCCACGACGGCGATCCGCGCGGACTCAACGGCACCTTCCAATCCGGCCACGGGTGCGCCCTGATCGATCGCGGCGACTACTTCCAGATCGCGTACCTCATCCGAAAGGGCGCCGACGCGCAGATGCGCGCCGAGGGCATCGAATCGCTTCGGCGTCAGATCACGACCCTGGTGCCGTGGTTGGCGGACCGGGTGTCCACGCTGACGTCGTTCGACGACGTGAAACTTCTTGACGTGCAACTGAATAGGCTTCACCGCTGGTATGTGGACGGATTGCTGTTCATCGGTGACGCCGCACATGCGATGTCACCCATCGGCGGAGTCGGCATCAACCTGGCCATCGCCGATGCGGTGGCGGCCGCGCGGATCCTGGCCGAACCGTTGCGCACGCGCACGGTGAGCACCAGGCACCTCGCACGCATCCAGGTGCGGCGCTGGCTACCTGCGGCCCTGATCCAGCGGGTGCAGCGGCTGGTCCAGGATCGGGCCATCGCGGTGGCGCTCGGCGCTGGTACTACCGCACAGACGGCGCCGCGTGCCGTGCGGATCGCGAACCGGATTCCGGCCCTGCGCACCGCCGTTGCCTACGGCGTCGCGATCGGTCCACTGCCGGAGCACGCGCCAGCGGAGACCCGCCGCTGACGTGCCACCACCGCCCAGATCACCGATAAGTGGACGGCAGGTACTCCGGCGATCGATGATGTGCGGATGGTTTTGCAGCACACTGAGCCCGCCGACGAGGCCGACCGCACCGAGCGCAGCCCCGATGCGCCGTTCACGGTGACGGCTCCGGTGCCGTACGTGCCGAGTGGGCCGTTGCGCAACCCGTTTCCGCCGATCGCGGACTACGCCTTCCTGTCGGACTGTGAGAACACCTGCCTGATTTCGTCGGCCGGTTCCGTCGAATGGCTGTGCGTGCCGCGACCCGACTCGCCCAGTGTGTTCGGCGCAATCCTCGATCGCGGCGCCGGCCACTTCCGGCTGGGCCCCTACGGCGTGTCGGTGCCCGCCGCGCGGCGCTACCTTCCCGGCAGCCTCATCCTCGAAACGACGTGGCAGACCCACACGGGCTGGTTGATCGTGCGGGACGCGCTGGTGATGGGGCCCTGGCACGATCTCGAGGCCCGCTCGCGGACGCACCGGCGGACGCCCATGGACTGGGATGCGGAGCACATCCTGCTGCGCACGGTGCGATGCGTCAGCGGCGTGGTGGAACTGATGATGAGCTGCGAGCCGTCATTCGACTACCACCGGGAGAGCGCATCGTGGGAGTACTCGGCGGCCGCCTACGGCGAAGCGATCGCACGGGCGAGCAAGGACCCGGAGGCCCATCCGACGCTGCGGCTGACGACGAATCTTCGCATCGGCCTGGAGGGTCGGGAGGCGCGCGCCAGAACTCGACTCACCGAGGGCAACAACGTCTTCGTCGCATTGAGCTGGTCCGGCCACCCGGCTCCGCAGACCTACGACGAAGCCACCGACAAGATGTGGAAGACCAGCGAGTCGTGGCGCCAGTGGATCAACATCGGCGACTTCCCCGATCATCCGTGGCGCGCCTACCTCCAACGCAGCGCGCTGACACTGAAGGGGCTGACCTACTCCCCGACCGGTGCCCTGCTCGCCGCGAGCACCACCTCATTGCCGGAAACCCCTCAGGGCGAACGCAATTGGGACTACCGCTACGCCTGGGTACGCGACTCGACCTTTGCGCTGTGGGGGCTCTACACACTGGGTCTCGACCGCGAGGCCGACGACTTCTTCTCCTTCATCGCCGACGTGTCCGGCGCCAACAACGGTGAACGCCACCCACTTCAGGTGATGTACGGCGTCGGCGGCGAGCGCAGCCTGGTGGAGGAAGAACTTCACCACCTGTCCGGCTACGACAACGCCCGTCCCGTGCGCATCGGCAACGGCGCGTTCGACCAGATGCAGAACGACATCTGGGGCACCATGCTCGACTCGGTGTACCTGCACGCGAAGTCCCGTGAGCAGATCTCCGATGCGCTATGGCCGGTGCTCAAACGCCAGGTGGAGGAGGCGGTCAAGCACTGGCGCGAACCCGACCGCGGCATCTGGGAGGTCCGCGGCGAACCGCAACACTTCACGTCGAGCAAGGTGATGTGTTGGGTGGCGCTCGACCGCGGTTCGAAACTCGCCGAGCTGCAAGGTGAGAAGAGCTACGCACAGCAGTGGCGGGTCATCGCCGAGGAGATCAAGGCGGACATCCTGGCCAAGGGCGTCGACTCGCGCGGGGTGCTCACGCAACGCTACGGCGACGACGCCCTGGACGCCTCGCTGCTGCTCGTGGTGTTGACGCGCTTCCTGCCGTCGGACGATCCGAGGGTGCGCGCGACGGTGTTGGCGATCGCCGACGAACTCACCGAGGACGGGCTGGTACTGCGGTACCGCACCCACGAGACAGACGACGGGTTGTCCGGCGAAGAGGGCACGTTCACGATCTGTTCGTTCTGGCTCGTGTCGGCGCTCGTGGAGATCGGGGAAGTCAGTCGTGCCAAGCACCTGTGCGAGCGGCTGCTGTCATTCGCGAGCCCGCTGCACCTGTATGCCGAGGAGATCGAGCCGCGTACCGGGCGCCACCTGGGTAACTTCCCGCAGGCGTTCACCCACCTGGCCATGATCAACGCCGTCGTGCACGTCATCCGCGCCGAGGACGAAGCCGACGGCGCCGGCGTGTTCCAGCCGGCCAACGCACCGATGTAGCGGGCAGTCAGCCGCCCAGCGATTCCAACAGCGACTCGGCCGACGCCGCCGCGTGGCCGGGCTGCCACCGCACGTCGAAGTCGACCGTGACGGGTGCCCGTACCGCCAGCGCGACCGGGGTGAGTCGATTGTTGACGTCATCGCGCGCGACGCCGGTCACGACGCGACCACCCGCCCCGTCTGCCTTGGCGGTCACGGTGACCGAGTGACTGCCCGCGCGCGGCCGCACGTAGAACTCGCCGCCCGGTACGCAGCTGCGCAGCACCACCCCATCGGCGTCGACCACCGCACCGTCGGACACCGACAGTTCCGCAATGTCGTTGGCGTGCAATCGGAATGGACCGAGCAGCCCGCCGTCGACGCCGGCCTGGACCGCCGACAATTCGGGCGCGACTGCCTCGCCGCGGGCCGACCGCGCACCGGACAGCAGATAGTCGTAAAGGTGAACGACGCGGTCGGTGTTGCCGTAGTGCCCGGATCCCTCGAGCCAGAACTCGACCTCGCCCAGTTGGACACCGCCCGCTCCGCCAACGACGGTCAGCCGGTAGTACCGGTAGCCCAGGCCGCGGCGGCCAGGACGACTCTGCGACATCGTGCTGCCCAGCCCCAGCACCTTGCGGTGCCGCCCCGCGCCGGTGACGGTCACACGCGAACCCGCAACGTCGCGCCACTGCACCCCGTCGGCGGACTTCTGCAGCACCAATGACGTCGCTACGTCGGAGCGGACGTCGACGGCGAATCCGCCGAGTTGGGGTGCGCCATCGAACTCGAAAGTGACGGATCCGCGTTCCCGCACCGTCGACACGGGCGCGTTGCGTGGACGGTCATCCAACTGCAGATCGTTGGTGAAGTACCAGATTGCGGCCTGAGTTGCAGCGATCGCCTCGTGCTCGGCGATGTTCGCCACCTTCAACGGATAACCCGCTGCCCGCAGCCGACTACTCAGCTCGGCGGTATCGACGGTCGGAAAGGAATTGCGCAGGATCCAGCCGACCTCGGCCTCGTGGGCGCGGGTGCGCAGATGAGGCACCGCCGACCAGGTCGCCACCCGATAGTGCGATGGCCGGGTCGGCGAAACCCCGCCGAAGTCCAACGAATAGGCCTCGACGTTCGGGTTCAGCCTGATGAGGTCGGTGCGTGCGCTGGTGCCGTCGGTGAACACGATGGTGTCCACCGTGTGCGAAAAGGTTCCCCCGCGGTAGCGGGTCAGCCGGGCGAGATCGGCGCCGCCGGGACGTTCGCGTCGGCGCACCGCCAACGACACACGGGGCCGACGGGCGAGGGTGAGGATGGTCATCGGGTTGACTTTCTGCAGACTGGCCGCGCGAGCGCACCCCGCGATTCGGGCGCGCATCGACGCACAGGAGATTCGGCGTCAGAAAATCAACAACAACAACAGAACGGCACCGAGCTGCGCGCGACCTCGAGGCGCGGCGACTGGGTGAACCGTGGCATGCGCCACACCATACGCCACGCTGCCAATGCGGCCCAGCCGGTTGCGCTCGCCGTGCGCCTAACCCTGCTCAACGACGCCCGACGCAATATGCTGCGCCGCATCTTCAGCCACGAGGAGAGGTCCCATGACGTCGACCCAGAACGAATCACAGGCGCTCGGTGATCTCGCCGCACGGCAGCTCGCCAACGCCACCAAGACCGTTCCGCAGCTGTCCACCATCACGCCGCGGTTCCTCCTGCACCTGCTCAGCTGGGTTCCCGTCGAGGCGGGCATCTATCGGGTCAATCGGGTCGTCAATCCCGATCAGGTCGCAATCTACGCCGAGGAGGGTTCCGCCACCGAGGATCCCCTGCCGCAGACCTATGTCGACTACGAGACCAGCCCACGCGAGTACACGTTGCGCGCGATCTCGACGCTGCTCGACGTGCACACCCGGGTTTCCGACCTCTACTCGAGTCCGCATGATCAGGTGGCCCAGCAGTTGCGGCTGACGATCGAAACCATCAAGGAACGCCAGGAATTCGAACTGGTCAACAACCCCGAGTACGGACTGTTGGCACAGGTGACCTCCGAGCAGACGATCCAGACGCTCGGCGGCGCACCGACCCCCGACGACCTCGACGCATTGATCACCAAGGTGTGGAAGACGCCAGGATTCCTTCTCACTCATCCGCTCGGCGTGGCGGCCTTCGGCCGAGAGGCCACCTACCGGGGTGTCCCGCCACCAGTCGTCAGTCTGTTTGGGGCGCAGTTCATTACGTGGCGCGGAATCCCCATCGTGCCGTCGGACAAGGTGCCGGTAGAGGACGGGAAGACCAAGTTCATCCTGGTGCGCACCGGCGAGGAACGCCAAGGCGTGGTCGGCCTGTTCCAGCCCGGCCTGGTCGGTGAGCAGGCACCCGGGCTCTCGGTACGGTTCACCGGCATCAACCGGGCAGCCATCGCGTCGTACCTCGTCACCCTGTACTCGTCACTGGCGGTACTGACCGACGACGCACTGGCCGTGCTGGACGACGTCGCCGTGGACCAGTTCCATGAGTACAAGTGAGTATCGGTCGGTAGACGCCGAAGGGGACCTGCCGATCAGCGCGGCTGAACTCACCGCGCTTGCCAGCCAGTTGTTCGCCCAGAGCATCCGGCCCGGCCCCGACGGACCCCCAGGCCTGGCACCTCCTGCGCCCCGCGGCTCGGTTCCCGACACGACGTCGGCGGCGAGTACGGCGACGGCAGTGCCGCACGCGACCTACACCCCGGCACCGCCCCTGGTTCCCACATCCGACGTCTACGTTCCCGCGCCGACCTCCCCTGAGCCCGAAGGCATTCCGCAGACCGTGCCGGTGGCCCCTCGCGGCAGTGCGCCCGATCCAACGGCACCGACCTCGGCGGGCCGGACCGCGGGCGGTGTTCTGGATCCCTTCGCCGTACCCACATCCGGTCTGGTGCCGACCATTCCCGGGGTGCTGGCCGGGACGTCGGTCTCGGCTCCCCCGGCCCAGCGAGGCTCCGCTCCAGGCTGGCCGGTCGGCACGCCAACCATTCCAGACCTCGACTGGCCCTCGCAGGCCGCGCCGTCCGGTGACGAGGCGAACTACTACTTCCTGACCGCGCCACCGGTGGAGCAGCCGGCGTCGCCGCCCGCACCACCCGGCGACCACGAGATCTTCGACGTGGCCACGCTGCGTGCGGACTTCCCGATCCTGCGCGAAACCGTCAACGGCAAACCGCTGATCTGGTTCGACAACGCGGCCACCACCCAGAAACCGCAAGCGGTCATCGATCGGCTGTCGTACTTCTACGCCCACGAGAACTCCAACATCCACCGCGCTGCCCACGAGTTGGCTGCGCGGGCAACCGATGCCTACGAAGAAGCCAGGGACACCGTCCGCCGCTTCATCGGTGCGTCCAAGAGCGAGGAGATCATCTTCGTTCGCGGCACCACCGAGGCAATCAACCTCGTCGCGTACGCGTGGGGCAGCAAGCACCTCGGCCCCGGCGACGAGATCGTCATCACCCATCTCGAGCACCACGCGAACATCGTGCCCTGGCAGCTGCTTTCCCAGCAGACCGGTGCGGTGCTGAAGGTCGCGCCCGTCGACGACGCGGGCAATCTGCTGATGCCGCAGTTCGAGGATCTGCTGGGGCCACGGACGAAATTCGTGTCCGCGACCCACGTCTCCAACGCGCTCGGGACGGTGACGCCGGCGCACCGGATCGTCGAGCTCGCTCACCGCTACGGGGCGAAGGTGCTCATCGACGGCGCCCAGTCGATCCCGCACATTCCGATCGACGTCCAAGCGCTCGGCGCAGACTTCTTCGTGTTCTCCGGCCACAAGATCTTCGGTCCCACGGGCATCGGCGTGCTCTATGGCCGCGAGGACGTACTGGCCGAGACGCCGCCGTGGCAGGGCGGCGGGAACATGATCGCCGACGTCACCCTGGAACGGTCGCTCTATCAAGGACCACCGAACAAGTTCGAGGCGGGCACTGGCAACATCGCCGACGCGGTCGGACTCGGCGAGGCCCTCCGGTACGTCGAACGCGTCGGCACCGAACGCATTGCGGCGTACGAGCATTCATTGCTCGACTACGCGACGCCGCGGCTGGCCGACATCCCCGGTGTGCGCCTGGTCGGCACCGCGGACGAGAAGGCCAGCGTGCTGTCCTTCGTGCTGGCCGGCCACGAGCCCCTCGAGGTCGGGAAGGCGCTGAACGCCGAGGGCATCGCCGTACGGGCCGGACACCATTGCGCGCAGCCGATTCTGCGGCGACTCGGATTGGAGGCGACGGTGCGGCCCTCGTTCGCGTTCTACAACACCTTCGACGAGATCGACGTGTTCCTCAAGGCGGTGCGGCGCATCGCCGAGGGCGGACGCGCGGTCTGAACCGTCAGCGGGGTGGAATCTGTTTGGTGGGTGAGGTCAAACCTTGCGGGGCGACGAGACCGGTCACCAACGAGTGAAGCGCCACGCTCTACACGTCGGGTCGCAGCGACCTCGTCGAGCGGCTCGGCGCTGCCCTAGCGGCGCTGTAATCGCCTCGGACACAGGCCAACTCACCTATCGCCGGGACCACTCCTCGGCAAGCAGCCGATAGGAACGCACCCGGTCGCGGTGATCATGGGTGATCGTGGTGATGATCAGTTCGTCGGCCGACGTGGCGTCGCGCAGCCGCTCGAGCTCGTCGGCGACCTGCGCAGGAGCTCCGACGAACTGGGTCTCGAGCCGATCCGAAACCAGTTCCCGGTCGGCGTCGCTCCACGTGTGTCTACGCGCTTCCTGCGGCGTCGGAAAGGGAATCGCCCCTTCGCCGGTGCGGATGCTGCGCACCCACAGTCCGTAGCCCGTCGCCAGGTCGCGCGCCGTGGCCTCGTCGTCGGCGACGACGACGTCCGCCGAGACACTCACGTGGGGCCTGTCCAGGTCCGCGGAGGGAGTGAACGCCACGCGGTACCCATCCACGGCCTCGAGGACACCTGCGGGCGCGACGTGGTAGTTGGCCGCGAACCGCAAACCGTTCTTTCCGGCGACGAGCGCGCTCTCGCCGCCGCTGCTGCCCAGGATCCAGATCTGCAGGTCGGCGCCCGCACCCGGCACGACGTGGGCCCGCTCGCCGTTCGCCGCCCGATAGGTGTCCGCGATCAGCGCCAGCACGTCCCCGACTTGCTCGGTGTAATCCTGGGATTGGGCCTCCGGCAGCTGCAGCAACGCCTTCTGCAGCGCGATGCGCGGCGACTTCGACAGCGCGCCGTAATTGAATCGCTCCGGGATCCGTAGACCGTTGGGCGCACGCCCTTTTGGGGCCGATTGGAAGTTTGAACCGCTTGTCGCAGGGGGATTCGGGGCCACGGGTTTACCGGCGGAGCGGCCCAGTCCGAGGTCGAAGCGGCCGGGATGCAAGGCGTCGAGCAGGCCGAACTCCTCCACCGAGGACAACGCGGTGCGGTGCCCCATTTGGAGCGCGCCCGAGCCGAGCCGGATCGTCGAGGTCTCGGCGGCGGTCAGCGCGAGGAGCACGGCGGGTGAGGTGCCTGCCACCCCCGGATTGAGGTGGTGCTCGGCGAACCAGTAACGCGCATACCCAAGCCGCTCGGCCTCCTGCGCGAGCTCGATGCTGTTGCGTAGCGCTTCGGTCGCACTCGACCCTGACGAGATGGGAACCAGGTCGAGCACCGTCAAGGGCGTAGTCACGAGAGTGCCACCGGCGCAGTCGCGACGACCAGTCTGCAGGGGTCGTCGGCCATCTTCGTCCTCCCCGCCTTGAACAACTCGCGCCGTACGTCTAGCCAATACACTCGGCTGTTTCGAATCTACCGACGCTGCCCTGGTGTAGTTCGGTCGGCGACGGCGTAGTTCCGAGTCGAGGCTGGCCGTCATCGGCCAGTTCAGAACAGAAGCAGTTTGAATCTGAGCGAGTAAAAGGGTGCCGCCGGCCGAGCGACGACGTAATCGCGAGGCGGTGTCGCCGAGCGCGGAATGAAATTGCGGGCCAACGGGTTCGTGCTCAACGACGGCAGACGTCCAGGGCGACCCAGGCCGCCCCGCGTCGACGACGTCGCAGCAACCGACACGTGGGTCTACCGCCAGGATTGATGGAGGATGCGAGACGTGAAGTTCCTGCTGCTGACGCTGATCACTCATCAACCCGATCCACAGACCGGTGAGAAGAAGAGTCCCGCCGATCGGCTCCGCGAGGTCGTGATGCCGCGGTGCTCGCCGAGGAACTGGGTTTCGACGGGTTCGCCGTCGGTGAACGGCACGAGGATCCGTTCATTTCGTCCTCTCCCCCGGTGGTGCTCAGCAACATCGCGGCGAGGACGTCGACCATCGGACTGTTCACCGCGGTGACGACGTTGAGCCTGCTCGATCCGGTGCGCGCGTTCGAGGACTATTCGACGCTCGACAACCTGTCCGGTGGCCGGCTGGAGCTCATCATCGGGAAGGGCAACGGGGCCGCGCAGGCCGAGTTGTTCCACGTGACCACCGATGACCAGTGGGACCGCAATCGTGAAGGCTACGAACTGTTTCGCGCGCTCTGGCATAGCGACGAGGTGACATGGTCTGGACGTTTCCGCCCGTCACTCGTCAACGCCAAGGCGCTCCCCCGGCCGCTGCAGAAGCAGATTCGGATCTGGCACGGCAGCGCGACCAGTACGGACTCCGTCGACCTCGCTGCACGCTTCGGTGACCCGATCTTCTCCGCCAACGTGACCTACCCCATCGAGCCCTACGCCGAACTGGTGCGTCATTACCGGCAGCGGTGGGAGTTCTACGGCAACGAACCCGAGGACGCCATGGTCGGGGCGGGAACTGCGGGATTCCACATCGCTGCGACGTCGCAGCAGGCGATCGTCGAGTACCGGCGCGCCTTCGAGGCCCGCCTGGCGTTCCAACGGCGCGCCGGCCTTCCGGTGGTGTTCGAATCGATCAAGGACTTCGTCGACCGCAGCTCGGCGCTGATCGGCAGCCCGGAGCAGGTGATCGACAAGGTGGGGCGATACCACGAACAACTCGGTCACGAGGTGATCCACCTCAGCGCCGAGGCCGACGGTCGTGACGGTCGGCCAGAAGCGTCGTAGCCTCGAGTTGTTCCAGTCCGACGTCGCCCCCGTGCTTCGTGAGCGGATCCCAAGCAGACCGCTGAGCGCCCAGTTGAGCCGTAAAGAGGTTGCGCTATGAGTGTTTTCGCGTTGGGCATCGAATTGGACGGCGAGGGTAGCCATCCGGCGGCCTGGCGACGGGCCAACCATCCGCCGAGTGAGTCGCTGAGCGGACGCACGTTGACCCAAAAGGTGCGTGCGGCCGAGAATGCCGGATTCACGTTCGGCTACCTTTGACGATTCGATCCTGCCGCCTCGCGGCGGCATCAGTGGGCGCGTCGACGCGGTGAACCGGGCGCCGTTCGTCGCCGCGACCACGTCGACGATCGGCCTTGTACCGGTCGTCGAAACCACCTACGCCGAGCCGTTCCACACGTCGTCGCAGCTGGCCACGCTCGACTACTCCTCCCGCGGTCGCGGCGGCTGGATCGCCACTCGCATCGACGATCGCGCGGCCGCGCAGAGCCTGGGGCAGGCCGGTTATCACACACGCGATCCGACCTCGCCCGCGAGCAACGGGATTCGATCACCGTGGTGCGCGGCCTGTGGGACTCCTGGGAGGACGACGCCGTCGTCCGCGACTACGCGAGCGGGCGCTTCCTGGACCGGGACAAGCTGCACTACGTCGACTTCGAGGGCGAGGCGTTCACGGTGAAGGGTCCTGCCATCGTCCCAAGGCCGCCGCAGGGGCAATTGGTGGTGTTCGGCGGCGAGGACGATCGCGAGCAGGTCGACGTGGTCCTGGTCGCCGAGCCCGACCGAGACGCAGCGGTCGAGACGGCGCGCAGCAGCTGCCGGCCTGGCGTTCGTCGAAATCGACGTCTCGCTGGACACACCGCACGCGTCCGCCGCTGGACCGCCTCGCCGCGCTCGACGGTCACGAGCCGGCCGGCCGCCAGCCCACGGCTCCAATACGCCGGCGCGGCAACCGGATTCGTGGAACTGCTGACGCGAGCTCGCCGGCCACGCCGACGGGGTGCGATTGTTCCCCACGGTGATCGACGAGGACCTTCCCGTGCTCGCCCGCTACGTCCTGTCCCGCCCTCTTCAAGTCGGGGGTGGCGCATCGACCGGTACCCGGGTCGTCGCTACGGAGCAACCTCGGCCTGGGTCGGCCTGCCAACCGCTACGCGAGGATCTCGATGAGTTCTTCCGATACCGCACGACCCGACGCCCAGGTGCACTTCGGCGTCTTCTTCCAAGGCGTCAACCACACGACGATCTGGTCCGATCCGGCGAGCGGTTCTCAGATCGACTTCGAGACCTTCCGTCGCGTCGTCACGACCGCCGAGCGAGGACTGTTCGACGCCTTCTTCCTCGGTGAGGGGCTGCGACTTCGGGAACAGGACGGCAAGATCCTGGACCTCGACATCGCCGGGCGGCCCGACGCCATCGCGCAACTGGCGGCGCTGGCAGGTATCACCGAGCACATCGGACTGGTGGCCACCCAGAACACCACCTACAACGAGCCCGCCGACCTGGCCCGCCGGCTGGCGGGCTTGGACGTGCTCTCCGGTGGCCGGGCCGGGTGGAACGCCGTCACGACCGACAACGCGTGGACCGGCGAGAACTTCCGTCGCGGCGGGTACCTCGATCACGCCCTGCGGTACGAGCGGGCCGCGCAGTTCATTCGCGCGGCCCGCGCGATCTGGGACTCGTGGGCCGACGATGCCATCGCCACTTCGCCCGACAGCGCAGCCTGGGTGGAATCGAATGCTGTACGGCACCTCGAGCTTTCGACGTCGCAGTTCGACATCTCGCTCGACGCGACGCTACCGCGCAGCGCGCAGGTCCATCCGGTCATATTCCAGGCCGGGGATTCATCGACGGGACGCGACTTCGCGGCGGCGAACGCCGACGTCATCTTCTCGCGCCACGGCACGCACTTCGACGAAGCACTTGCGTTCGCCAACGACATCCGCGCCCGGTTGGTCACCGCGGGCAGACCCGCCGACGACATCAAGATTCTGCCCGGAACCCAGATCGTGCTGGCGGAGAAGAGCCTCGGAGGTGGAGGAGAAGCGTCGTTGGGTGCTCGACGGTCAGTACACCGGACAGACCGCGTTGTCCCTCGTTGGTCAGGTATGGGGGCGCGATCTGTCCGGCCGCGACCCGGACGGCCCCCTCCCCGAAGACGATCCGGTACCTGCGCCGATCTCGGTGACCCGCGGCGCGGCCAGGGACGGCAAGGATCCGATCGCGATCGCCAAGGAATGGCGGGCGCTGGCCGAGGCCAAGAACCTGTCGCTCCGCGCAGGTCGCCATCGAGACGTCAGCCGCGTTCGGGCTTCGTCGGGACGCCAGGGCAGGTCGCCGACGAGCTCGCCCGCTGGGTGCGCGCAGGCGCGACCGACGGTTTCAACATCTCGCCGTACCTCGTGCCCGGCGGGCTCGACGAGATCGTCGACTGGCTGGTTCCAGAACTCCAAGAACGTGGGGTATACCGGACTGAGTACACGTCGACGACGCTGCGCGGCCACCTCGGACTTCGTGAACCGCTGACGCGACGGCAGAGCGACCAGACCGACACCAGCGCCACAGGTTGATTCGGAAGGAATGGGTGAATCATGACAACCACCGCAGATACCGACGTAACGTTCGACGCCGCATGGCGGGAGTGGCACGGCGACCGCGAGCGCTACTACGGTGACCCGCTCGGCTGGGTGAGCATCACCGGTTTGTACTGGCTCGCCGAAGAATTCGAAATCATCGCCGACATCCCCGGTCGGTGGCGAGCGGACGCCGACGCGACCTACGTCGAGGGGTTCGACGGAACCGAGCGGCTCGAACCGGTCGAAGGCGCACCGGGGCTGCTCGTCGACGACGGGGACCGTCGCATTGAAGTGATCCGCAGAACCGGCTCGGTCGCGCTACGGGTGCACGATCCGAAGGCTCCGCAATTGCAGGCGTACCAAGGGATTCCGGCCTACGCGCCGGACCAGCGGTGGCGTGTCACCGGCGTCTTCACACCGTATGAGGCGGCAAGGACCGTCACGACGGGAGCCGTCGTCAAAGGACTCGAGCACCACCACACGGCCATCGGCGTCATCGACTTCGAACTCGCCGGCATCACACAGCAATTGGTCGCCTTCGGGCGCCCGACCGGCGAGTTGCACGTGTTGTTCACCGATGCCACGAGCGGTGCCACGACTTACGCTGGCGCCCGATCACTTTCGGTCGGTGCGCCGGACGCCCAAGGGACCGTGACGCTCGACTTCAACCGCGCAGCGAACCTGCCGTGCTCGTTCACCGACTTCGCGACGTGCCCGGTGGCGCCCGCCGACAACAGGCTGTCGATCGCCGTCGAGGCCGGCGAGAAGAATCCGCGCTGAACTCATTCCAGCGTCACCTCCGACCGTTTGACGCCGATCCCCGGCCTACGCGTCGGTCGCTCATTGAGTTCCTTCCTACTTGCACTACGGCCAGGGCCGACGTCAATGCCGCTCCGGGAGCGGAGCTTGCGCGGCGATGTCGTGCGGCCACGCTCTTGGCCCGATCCACGTCCGAGACCGGTATCACCACCACTTCGAGTCTGAACTCTGCGTCGCCTTTTCGATCGCAATGACCGCAACCGTGCACAGCCGCCACCGCAAGACCTATCGTCACCTGCGTAGCCAGCCCGCTATCCGCGCCTCCCCCAATCATGCAGTGCCGCTGCGGAATCCTCCGTTGCGGAAGAGCCCACCGGGCGCCGCTATAAGGAAGTCACGACTATGACCTCGACCACCAAGACCAATCCGGTCGTCTTCATCCATGGGTTGTGGATCCATTCGACAGCCTGGCAACCTTGGATAGAGTTCTTCGGAAACGTCGGCTATAGCGCGTCGGCACCCGGCTGGCCCGGAGATGGCGCCACCGTTGCCGAAACACGGGAAAACCCCGACGCCCTCAACGATGTCGGTATCGAACGGATCGTGGAGCACTACGCGCAGCTCATCGGAACACCGGATGTGAAGCCGATCCTGGTGGGCCATTCATTCGGTGGACTGATCGCTCAGAAGTTGTTGGCCAGTGGGCGGGCAGCAGCCGCGGTTGCGATCGACCCCGCGCCGATCAAAGGCGTGAAGGCGCTCCCGCTGGCACAACTGCGCTCATCGTTTCCGGTACTGCGCAATCCAGGGAACAGACACCGCACCGTGGCGCTGACGGCCAAACAGTTTCGGTTCGCGTTCGGCAACGCGGTCAGCGAGGACGAATCCAACGAGCTGCATGACAGATGGACCATTCCCGGCCCCGGTCGCCCGCTGTTCGAGGATGCCGCCGCCAACTTCTCCCGCGACTCACCGGCGACGGTGGACACGCGCCAGGCTGGACGTGGACCCCTGTTGTTGACGTCGGGCACCGAGGACCACACCGTACCGCTCAAGGTGACCAAAGCAGTATTCGGGCTTTACTCGAAAGGCCCGTCCGACACCGAGTTCCACGAATTTGCGGGGCGCGGCCACTCCCTGACCATCGACAACGGATGGAAGGACGTCGCCGAAACCACGGTCAAGTGGTTCGACAGCAAGGGCTTTTAGCGGGTTCTCCGGACGGCAGGACGGCGCACACCGACGGCACGGGTCGGCCGCAGCGTGGTGCTCATCGACGACGACTTCGACAATGCCGAGCAGCTCACCACGTGCCGAGGGCGGCTGACCTCCTCCGATCACGGTGCTTCGATGTCTTGTCCGCCGTCGTCCTTCCTTGGACCATGGTGTCGTCTCGAGAAAGGACGGCATATGAGTGGCACGCATGGCGAAGCGTCGCGACGGACGGTCGGCGCGTCGTCGGCGGACGACAGCGAGGCCTTCAACGCGTGGGGTGAGCTGATCAGGCGCGCACGGGTGGCACCACTGGCTGCGGCGTCCTGACCGCCGGTGGCCATCCGTCTGCACTGGTATCTGCCCACCAACGGCGACAGCAGGGAGATCGTCGGGTCCGGGGACGACTCCCATTTCGCCATCGGCCCGACGGCGAGCAGGATCCGGCCGCCGACAATCGCATACCTCGGTGAGATCGCCCGCACCGCAGAGCTTCTTGGGTTCGAGTCGGTGCTCACTCCCACCGGCACGTGGTGCGAGGATGCGTGGGTCACCACGGCCGCACTGACGCAGGTCACCACACGCCTGAAGTTCCTGGTGGCGTTCCGGCCCGGATTCATCTCACCGACGCTTGCCGCACACCAGGCCGCGACGTTTCAACGCATCTCAGGCGGTCGTCTGTTGCTCAACATCGTCACCGGCGGCGACCCGGTCGAGCAGGCCCGGTTCGGCGACCACCTCGGCCACGACGAACGCTACCGCCGCACCGGCGAATTCCTCGACGTGCTGCGCGGGGTGTCGAACGCCGCGCATGGCACCACGTACGACCTCGACGGCGAGTACTACCAGATCGCCGGCGCCCGGATCGACTACGGCGACTGGGATCCGCCGCAGGTCTTCTTCGGGGGCGCCTCCTCAGCCGCGGAAGAGGTTGCCGCACAGTACGTCGACACCTATCTGGCCTGGGGCGAGACGCCCGTACAGATCCGCGAGCGGCTCGATCGCTTGCGCGTCCTCGCTTCCGGACGGGGCCGGACACTTGAATTCGGCATCCGGCTTCACGTCATCAGCCGCGACACGTCGGCCGAGGCCTGGGCACACGCCGAACGCCTGCTGTCCGCCATCAGCGACGAGCGCATCGCCTCCGCACAACAGGTGCTGGCTCGGTCGGAGTCGGTCGGACAGCAACGGATGACTGCTCTGCACGAAGGCCGTACGGCGAATCTCGAGATCTCGCCGAACCTGTGGGCCGGCTACGGCCTGGTCCGCGGCGGCGCGGGTACGGCGTTGGTCGGCAGCCACACCGAGGTCGCCGACCGCATTGCGGAGTACCACGACCTGGGCATCGACCACTTCATCCTGTCCGGCCAGCCACACGTCGAGGAGGCCTACTGGTTCGCCGAGGGCGCGGGCGCGGTGCTGCGGTCCCGCGGCCTGGTCTGACCGATCCGGCTCAGTTGCCCTGTCCGCCTCGGCCAAGCGCGGCGAGGTTCGCCACCGGCGTCTTGCCGTTGACCAACCAGTCGCCGAGGATCCGCGCCTTGTAGACGCGCGGGTTGTGCGAGGCGAGTGTGCGGGCGTTGCGCCAGTGCCGGTCGAGCGCATGGTCTTCCGAAACGCCCGAGGCGCCGAGGGCATCGAAGATCTCGGTGGTCGCCCGCAGTGCAGCTGCGATGATCACCAACTGCGCCTGGGACACCGCCACTTCGGCGTCGATGACGAGCTGCTCGACGAGCCCCGTGCGGCCGTCGATGCGTGCCGCGGCGATGTCGTCGAGCGTGCGGCTGCTGCGGTCCAGCGCGGCGTCCGCGGCGAAGCCGTCGGCTGACACCTGTCCGATGACCTGCAACAGCTGGGCATCGTCGGACGGCACCTCGGTGAGCCCCTGCGGGTAGTTGCGGCCACGTACTTTCAGCAGTGCCGTACCGTCGCGGAGCGCCGCCCGGATGATGCCGGTGAGCACCGACAACATCGCGAGCTGATAGAAGTGTGCCTGGTAACCGAACCGGTCTGCGGCGGGGAACACGTCACCGTGGTCGGCCCTGACCTGCTCATAGCGGGCCGATCCGCTGGCCGTGGTGCGCTGGCCGAAACCCCGCCAGTCATCGACGAGTTCAACTCCGGGATCGTCCGCGCGCACCAGCGCGGTTCGCAGGTCGCCGTCGTCATCCCTGCCCAAGACGTCGAGCCAGTCGGCGTAAAGGCTACCCGTCGCATAGTATTTGGCGCCCGTCACCACCCAGTGATCGTCGCGGCGCGTCACGGTCGAGGCGATCTTGGCGAGCGTGACGTTGTTGGCCTCGGTCCAGCCCCCGCCGACGAACGCGCCCGACAGGAACCGCTTGATCCACGTGTCGTTGGTCGCAGACCTCGGCGCGTTGAGCCGGTCCTCGACGAACGCGAGGTGATTGCGGAAGATGTGCGCAACGTTCGGGTCGGCCGCACCCAGGTCGGCCAACAGTGCGAAGGTCTGTTGCAGAGATGCCCCGAACCCGCCGTCCTCCCTTGGGATTCGCAGTGTGCCGAAGCCGGCGTCCTTCAGCCAAAGGACCTGCTCGTGCGGAAAGCCGCGAGCCCGTTCCCGTTCGACGTTGCCCTCGGCGATGAACTCGAAGGTGGGGGCGAACCGAGACCATAGTTCGTCGTCGGTGGCACTGGGTCGTCGCAGGTAGGTTTCGTCATCGCTCATGGTCGTCCGATCCTCGCCGCTTCGATCCGGTACGCATACTGGCTCTGCACCGAGACGTAGCCGAGCCTGCGATAGAGCAGGTGCGCCTTGCTGCGGTTTTCGACGTCGGTGCCGAGCGAGGCCACCGTGAACCCACGCCGCAGCGCCGCGAGCCAGATCTTGCGGAGTAGGAGCTCTCCGACACCCCGCTTGCGAAGATCTGCGCGGACGCCGATGTAGTCGGTGTGAGCGCTGCGCTCGTCGGCCGGTGCGGCTCCCGAGGTGAAGGTGGACCCAAGCACGTAGCCAACCACCTCGCCGGCCTCGTCGATCGCGGCGATGCTGAAATCCGGGGTGAAGGCCCGGCTGTGGATGTGGTGATGAAACGCCTCAGGAGACTTCGACATGTTCCCGAAATGCTCCAGGAACGTGTCGTACTGCAAACTGCGCACCTGTTCGGCCAACCCGCGGTCGATGATCTCGGGCCAACTCAAGACCGTCAGTCCGGGGATGGCTGCCGCGGCGAGTTCCGCAGCGTCCTCACCGTCGAGCAGCTTTCGCGTCCGGACGAATTCGGCTTCCCGTCGAGCGCCACGGCGGACCAGCGCCTCGATGGCCGGCTGCTGGTCGGTTCCGATGATCACCCGTAGATAAGTCTGCGGCGAATCACGAGTTTCGGTGTGGAACCGGGCGACCGTCGTTGCGACGATCTCGTCGACGACGTTGGGCGGCGTGCTCGGGTCGAAGACGAAGTCCGCTCCAATCTCGTCACCGTGCGGCGTCCGCAGCAGCCCGTAGCCGCGGACCGTCGCGGTGTCGTCGCGCAGCACGATGACGCCATCGGGATATACGTCGTCGAAGTGCTCCGCGACGTCACGGGAATCGGCCGCGAACTTGCGCCCGCCCAATCCTGCCGCGGTGGCGAGGAAGTCGGCGATGAGCGGATGGTCCAGTGTGGTGGCCGTCGCAGTCGACCAGTTCCCCACCTCGCGGTGATCGGTCAGCGTCATGGGGCAACCGGCTCCTTCTCTCGAGACGGTTCGGGGTCGTCATCACCCGCATGGTCGTCATCACCCGCATGGTCGTCATCACCGGCACGGTCGTCGCCACCAAGCACGTCGAGGATGCCGGCGTCGGCGAGCCGACGCTGTTCCGCCTCGGATAGCGTCTGGATGGTTCCAATACGCTCGGCCACTTCGGGTTTCGCCCAGCGCAGGTAGGCGTACCACAGCAGTCCGGTGAGCAGAAGCGCGCCGTAGATGAAGGGCAGGATGTTGAACGGGAACTCCGGCACTGGGTAGAAGTTGCTGAAGATCACGTAGCCGAGGCCGATGGCCGCGGCCACCGACACGATCAGCCGCAGCGGCGTGAGTGCCTTGATCCTGGCCAACCAGATCGGCGTGGCGATGACGACGAGCAGGTAACTGATCAGGAAGCCCCAGGTCGCGACGTAGCCGCCGTAGACGTCGAACACCAGCCGGCCGGCCGAACTGAAGGTCGCCACCACCGAGAACACCAGTGCCAGCGCGCCGACGAAAACGATGCCCACCCACGGAGTGCGGTGCGTGGCATGAACTTTCGCGAACACCGACGGCAGCGCGCCCTCATGGGCGAAGGTGAAGAGCGACCGCGCGGCCGACGTGGTGACCGCGGTGACGAAGACGATGAACGCCACTGCGACCGTCGCACTCACGACGGAGGTGATCCAGCCGACGCCGACGCTGTCGGCAAGCTGTGGCAGCACCGCCTTGTCGCCGTCGATATCACCGAAGAAGAGGATCTGCGGGTAGGTGGCGAAGACGTAGAGCACGCCAAGCAGTAGCACCACGCGAAGCAGCGAGCGGGCGATGTTGCGATGAGCGTCCTTGGCTTCGGCGCCCAGTGACGCCACGCTTTCGAAGCCGGCGTAGGACCCGACCGCCGTCACCGCGGCAATGAAGGTGGCACTCGAACCCAGATGCGCGGGATTCCACTGCTCCCAGTCGATCCGGACGCCGTAGGCGAGGTACGAGCCGACGATGATCACGAGGATCGACGCGATCGCGATGAGTTCGAAGGCGAGTTCGTACTTCGCCGCAAGGGCGGCGCCCCGGTAGGGCAGATACACGGCGGCGGCCACGACCACCACGACCAACAGGAGCTTGAACCAGGTTGCCTCGGAACCCAATCCGATGGCCTCGAGGAAGGAGTCGAGGTAGAGCACCCCACCGAGCGTGCCGGTGGTGGCGAACCCGATGTAGCCGAGCAGCAGGCTGAACCCCGCGGCGTACGCAAACCCGGGGCCCAGTCCGTTGCCGGTATAGGTGCCCAACGAGCCCGACGACACGGTGCGTTTTGCCTGGAAGCTGATGGTCAGCGCGAGCAGGATGGTGATCGCCAGGCCAACCAGAACCGCCCACGCGGCGCCCTTGCCTGCCGCGACGAACAGCGAGAACGGGACGACGGCGACGGCGACGCTGGGCGCCGCAGCGGCCAGGCCCTGCGCGAACACACCCCACGGTCCGAGGGCATCGCGTTCCAGACCGGTGCTCTCCGCGGCGGTGAGGGTCTTGCCGGACAGTGCTACGTTCCCGGCCGCCCGGGTTCTGGTATCGACATCTGCAACCGCCTTCCACGCGTGCGTCATCGTCGGGCTGACGCAATGCGCTGTCCCACCCGTGATTAACGCGTCAATGATCTGGATGTCACACTGCCGCAACAACGCTCGAAACGTCAGCGATCGGATCGCCGAGATTCTTACTTCCGGTATGCTGCCGCCGGATGGTCATCGGCCAGCCGCGCGCGGTCGGCACCGAAGATCCGCTGCCGCAAGGTCACTGGATCGCCCGGCTCCGATGCGCGTCCCCGCTTGCGGAGTTCCGGGATCAGATAATCCGCGACGTCGCGGAAGCTCCCCGGCGTGACGTGATAGGCGATGTTGAAGCCGTCGACGCCTGAGCGTTCTGCGTAGGATTCCAGGTCGGCCGCGACGGTGGCTCCAGACCCGACGAACAGTTCGCCGCCGAATCCACCCAGCCCGCCGACGTAGTCCCGCAAGGTCAACCGCTCCGCGGTGGCCACCGACGCGAGGATCGAGCGACTGGCGTCGGTGTCGAACTGCTCGATCGGACGGTCGACGCCATAGGTCGACCAGTCGACGCCGCTCAGCGCCGACAACAACACGAGTCCGCCCTCGAGATCGTGGTATGTCGCGAGTTCCTCGGCCTTGGCCTCAGCGGCGGAATCGGTGGCGTCGGTGACGATCTCGACGGACGTGATGAACCTGATCGACCGAGGATCGCGACCGTGTCCCGCCGCGCGCCTCCGGATGTCATCGACGTTTGCGCGCAGCACGTCGGGGCGCGGATCGCTGGCGAAGACGAGTTCGGCGTTGCGGGCGGCGAACTCACGGCCCGCCGTCGACGTCCCGGCTTGGAACAGAACGGGGGTGCGCTGGGGAGACGGTTCCACCAGATGCGCACCAGGCACGTTGAAGTACCGGCCCTCGTGGTTGATCGGGTGCACCTTCGACGGGTCGGTATAGACGCCGTGAATGCGGTCGCGGACGACCGCATCGTCCTCCCACGAACCCTCCCAGAGCTTGTAGGCCACGTCGACGAACTCCTGCGCCATCGCATAGCGCTCGTCATGTGGGATCTGCCGGTCACGGCCGATGATGTTGCGGGCGGCGCTGTCCAGCAGCGACGTCACGATGTTCCAGCCGATCCGGCCGCGGGTGAGGTGGTCGAGCGTACTGAACTTGCGTGCCAACAAGTACGGGCTCTCATAGGTAGTCGAGACGGTGACACCGAAACCGAGCCGCTCGGTCACCGCGGCCATCGCCGACACGGCGAGTAGCGGATCGGTGACCGGTGTCTGCACCCCACGGGCCAGTGCTGCCGATGCGTTTCCACCGAACACGTCGAGTTGGCCCACCGCGTCCGCGATGAACAACAGGTCGAATCCGCCCGCGTCGAGCAGGCCCGCCAGCTCCGTCCAGTAGCGCAGGTCGGTGTACGCCGACGTGCGGTCGTCCGGATGCCGCCACATGCCGAAGTTGCCGTGCGACGCGGTCGACATCGTGAATGCCGACAGAATGAAGGGTCGACTGGTCATGCGGGCAACCCGAACCGATCGGGTATCGCGAGGCCGAGGTGGCTGCGCAAGGTCCGTCCGGCGTATTCGTGACGGAACAGACCACGCTTGCGCAGCACCGGCACCACTTCGTCGACGAAAAGGTCGAGTTGTCCCGGCAGCCCCGAGTCACCGAGCACGAAGCCGTCGCAGGCCCTGGCATGAAACCAGTCCTCGATCTCGTCGGCGATCTGTTCGGGCGTCCCGACGACGGCGGCACCCCAGCCGTTCACGGTGCGGTAGAGGAACTCCCGCACCGTGGCCGCCTCGTCGGCGAGCAGCCGGTATCCGGCCAGCGCGGTCTGGTGCGTCTCGGTGCTCGCCGGAAATGCCGACGCAGGCACCGGGCCGTCCAGATCGGCGCCCGTCACGTCGACGTCGACCTCCAGCAGCCACCCGGCCTGGTACTCGGGGCTGAAGTACTCGTAAGCGGTGCGTTCGGCGCGCGTGGCCTCGTCCTCCGTGGATCCGACGATGAACCGCAGCGAGGGCGTGATAAGTGGAGGCACCGCCCGCCCGAAGCCGCGCGCCTTGCCGTGGATCGACCGGCGGAAGTCGGCCGCCCTGGCTCGGTTGCCCTGCCCGGTGAAGATGACCTCGGCGTGCCGCGCCGCGAATGCGCTTCCGGTGTCCGACGAACCGGCTTGGAAGATCACCGGCCTGCCCTGGGGTGAGCGGGCCGCGCCAATCGGGCCGGCGACGTCGAAGTAGCGGCCGTGGTGGTCTGCGACGTGAATCTTGTCGACGTCGTTGAAGATTCCCGAGGCTGAGTCGGCGACGATGGTGTCCTCACCCCACCCGTCCCATAGCTTGGCGACCACGTCGATCGCCTCCTCGGCGATGCGGTACCGCTCATCGTGGTCCACCACGCCGCGGGTGCTGAAGTTGTCCGCTGCGGCAGCGGCGAAGCTGGTCACCAGGTTCCATCCGGTTCGCCCCCCGCTGAGATGGTCGAGCGAGAGGAACTGCCGGGCGAGGTGATACGGGTGCTGCAGGGTCGCCGAACCGGTCAGCACGAAGCCGATGCGCTCGGTCACCGTCGACAGCGCGGCGGCAGTGGTGAGCGGTTCGAAGTCCTCCGTGGTCTTGTAAGCCCACGTGGCAGGTGGGCCGAAGTTCAGGCCGTCCGCGAAGAACAGCGCGTCAAACCCGCCACGCTCGGCGATGCGCGCACGTTCGATCAGTCCGCGCCGAACCCCCTCCGTGCTGTGATCGACGGCGGGATGCCGCCACGGGCCCGCTGAGCGAGTGTTGCCGAACAGCAACAGGTGAAGTTGACGAGTCACGGGACGACGTTAGGGGACGCCACCCAAACCGGTCTCGGGTAAAACGCGGTGCGATTCGAAACCGGTTGTCGGGCAAACCATCCGGTGAGGGGACTCTAGCGGGACGCCGACGACTCCGAACGAACGGATGACGTCGGGTCCACTTGCCCGGTCGTGTCGCTGGAGAACGCGACACCACCGGCAACGATGACCGCCACACCGGCTACTGCCACGGCCCAAGGCCACCGACTCCCTCGGGGCACGTCGGATGGGGCCGGTGTGTAGAACCCGTCGAAAGTGTGGTTGAACACGGTACTCCAGAGCCGAGGCCGATCCGTCGCCGACAAGTCTGCCCGAATCCGCCCTGCCGTCCACGCCATGTGTTCGGCGAGTCAGTGCGACCGGCGCCATTCGCATTACTCGTCGTGACCGAAAGAATCCGCCGTACAGCGCGATTCGCCCGATGCCCGTCGGTCGTAGCGTTTACTCGAAGTTACGATCAGGCTGGTTCCAAAGCCCCAGCAGCTACTTCGCCACGTTCTCGATGATCCTCCGCGCCATCTCCGCGGCCTCGTCCTTGATCCCGAATGCGCACGCCCACGTCTCGACCGTGACGTTGGAAAGCGCCGTCAATGCGTGTTGACATTCCCATCCGCCGGAGTCCTCCTGGGTGCCGAGCTGGATGAGGTAGTCGCCTTCGACGTTCGCAGCGTCGAGCTGCCACGTGTAGTCGAACCCGTCGTCGTCGATGGCCACCGAGAAACCACCGCACCGCTCCCAGACCGCCACGGAGTCGGCAAAGAACTTCTGTGCCTTCATCTCCGAGGGGTACACCACGACGGTTTGTTCGACCCAGTGTTCCTTGTCGTCGCCGGGCTCGCGGAACACCTGATCGCGCACCGCGGTCCAATCGTCGCCGTACACCTGCTGCTCCGCGCCGAAAAGCGTGCCGAGACAGTCGGGATCGGAAACGGTCACCGAAGTCTGCGACATGTCGTCCGAGTCCAAGGCGTTCGCCATCGAGGACGACCCGACGATGGAGTTGAGTTCGTCGATGCTGAGCATGACGTCGCGGAGCCGCGATTCGTTGAGCGGCGGAACGTTCGCCGACACCGCATTCTGGTCCCGGAGCGCGGCTCCCGAGACGACGTTCGTGCACCCCGCCAGGGGCAGCGACACTGCGACGAGAAGCCCGATGCTCCACCCGCGGGCGGCCGAACCGACGTTGTTCACCAAGCCATTGTCGCCGACGCGGGCTACTTCTTGGTCTTGTCGCCACCGTCGTCGGTCGACAGCGCCGCGACGAAGGCCTCCTGCGGCACCTCGACCCGACCGATGGTCTTCATCCGCTTCTTGCCTTCCTTCTGCTTCTCCAGAAGTTTGCGTTTTCGGGTGATGTCGCCGCCGTAGCACTTGCTCAGGACGTCCTTGCGGATGGCCCGGATGTTCTCGCGGGCAATGATCTTCGAGCCGATCGCCGCCTGGATGGGGACCTCGAACTGTTGACGCGGAATGAGCGTCTTGAGCTTGGTGGTCATCTTGTTGCCGTAGGCGGCCGCGGAGTCCTTGTGCACGATGGCGCTGAATGCGTCGACCGCCTCGCCCTGCAACAGGATGTCGACCTTCACCAGATCGGCCTCCTGCTCACCCGCCTCCTCGTAGTCGAGGCTGGCGTAGCCGCGGGTGCGTGATTTCAGCGAATCGAAGAAGTCGAAGATGATCTCGCCCAACGGCATCGTGTATCGCAGCTCGACGCGCTCCGGCGACAGGTAGTCCATGCCGCCCAGTTCGCCGCGGCGGGACTGGCACAACTCCATGATGGTGCCGATGAATTCGCTGGGCGCGATGACCGTCGTCTTGACCACCGGCTCGAAGACGGCGCGGACCTTTCCCTCGGGCCAGTCCGAGGGGTTGGTGACGACGAGCTCGGAGCCGTCGTCCTTCACCACCCGGTAGACCACGTTGGGTGAGGTCGAGATGAGATCGAGGTCGAACTCCCGCTCGAGCCGCTCCCGGGTGATCTCCATGTGCAGCAGTCCGAGGAATCCGCAGCGGAAGCCGAATCCGAGCGCGACCGACGTCTCCGGTTCGTAGGTCAGTGCGGCGTCGTTGAGCTGCAGCTTGTCCAGGGCGTCCCGCAGATTCGGGTAGTCCGACCCGTCGACGGGGTACAGGCCCGAATAGACCATCGGCCTGGGTTCGCGGTAGCCGGTCAGCGCCTGCGGTGGCACCGTTGCGCGCAGTGGTCACCGTGTCACCGACCTTGGACTGCCGCACGTCCTTCACACCGGTGATGAGGTAGCCCACCTCCCCGACGCCGAGGCCGACCGACGGCTTGGGTTCGGGCGAGACGATGCCGACCTCGAGCAGTTCGTGCGTGGCGCCGGTGGACATCATCGCGATGCGTCTCGCGCGGCTTGATCTTGCCGTCGACGACGCGAACGTAGGTCACGACGCCCCGGTAGATGTCGTATACCGAGTCGAAGATCATCGCGCGGGCCGGCGCATCGGAGTCGCCCTCCGGTGCGGGCACCTCGGCGACGACGTGGTCCAGCAGCTCGGCCACGCCCGCTCCGGTCTTGCCCGACACCCGCAGCACGTCGTCCGGGTCGCAGCCGATGATGTGGGCGATCTCAGCCGCGTAGCGATCGGGGTCGGCAGCGGGCAGGTCGATCTTGTTGAGGACGGGGATGATCGCGAGGCCGCGGTCCAACGCCAGGTACAGATTGGCCAGCGTCTGCGCTTCGATTCCCTGAGCGGCATCGACCAGCAGCACGGCGCCCTCACACGCCTCGAGAGCCCGGGACACCTCGTACGTGAAGTCGACGTGGCCGGGGGTGTCGATGAGGTGCAGCACGTAGTCGTTTCCGGCGTCGGGGCCGCTCTTTACCTGCCAAGGCAGACGAACGTTCTGCGCCTTGATGGTGATGCCGCGCTCACGCTCGATGTCCATCCGGTCCAGGTACTGCGCGCGCATGTCGCGGTCCGCGACGACGCCGGTCAACTGCAGCATCCGGTCGGCCAGCGTCGACTTGCCGTGATCGATGTGGGCGATGATGCAAAAGTTCCGAATCTGCGCCGGCGCGGTGAAAGTCTGGTCGGCGAAACTGCTGATGAGAATCTCCTGGTCGGGGTGGAGTCCAGTCGGTGTCTGGGCGTTACCAGGGTATCGACCAACCGTCGCGACGACACAATCGTGCCTATGCTCGAACCCATGGCGTCGCAGTGGAAGACGTTTCAGCGGCTGGCGGGCCACCTGGTGTTCAACGAGGCGCCGAAGCTCATCCGCCAGCTACAGAAACCCGAGAACGTGCCGCGCACCATCCAGCAGGGCATCAAATTGGGGATAGACGCGGGGCTATCCGTGCTGGCCGCCGCGGCAGCCGAGCCTCGTCCCGCCATATCCGCTGGTCGACCGGTCACGAAGTCCAGTGTGCCCACGGCGCATCGTGCCCGCCGAATCGTCTATGCACCCGACCTCGACGGACGCGCCGATCCCGGTGAAGTCGTCTGGACATGGGTGGTCTACGAGGACGATCCGTCGCGCGGCAAGGACAGGCCGGTGCTGGTGGTGGGCCGCGACAGCAGCACGCTGCTGGGCCTGATGCTGTCCAGTCGGGAACGCGACGCGACCGACCGGGAGTGGATCGGCATCGGCACAGGAACCTGGGACTACGAGGGCCGGGCCAGCTGGGTACGCCTCGACCGCGTGCTCGACGTGCCCGAGGAGAGCATCCGGCGCGAAGGCGCGGTGCTGGACCGTGAGACTTTCGAGGTGATCGCCACCCGGTTGCGCGCCGAGTACTCCTGGCGGTAGGTGCACCTGGCTCATTCAGCCCTGCGTGATGTACGCCTCCAGTTGCTCCTGCTGGATCTGCAGTTCCTGCATCCGCGTCTTCACCACGTCGCCGATGCTGACGATGCCGACCAGATGCCCATGGTCGACCACCGGGACGTGACGCACCCGATGGGTTGTCATCAACCCGCTGAGGATGTCCACCATGTCGTCGGAGGTGCAAGTGATCACCTCAGTCGTCATGATGTCCTCGACCGGGCGACCGAGCACTGCGGCACCGTGTTCGTGCAGCCTGCGCATGATGTCGCGCTCCGACACGATGCCGACCAACCCGTCGGGACCGACGACCACCATGGCCCCGACGTTGCGAGTCACGAGGCCGGCGAGCAACTCGCTGACGGGGGTTTCCGGCGCGATGGTGAGCACGCCTGCGCCCTTGTTCTTCAATACGTCTGCAATCCGCACCGAACGCCTCCCGCGTGTGAGCTGGCTCACATCAGGTTAGGCCGGTTCGGGGTGAGAGGCAAAGGCCCGCGCCGTCATTGCGCATCGCGGGACCCGACTGCGAACCGTGGTTTGATCCGACCTCACGCGCTGGATGCGAGCGGTATACAGAGCCCATGATCGAGGTCACCCTGTTGGGCACCGGAAGTCCCATCCCCGACCCTCACCGGGCCGGCCCGTCGACGTTGATCCGGGCGGGCGGGAACACCTTCCTCGTCGACTGCGGTCGCGGCGTTCAGCTGCGGCTCGCCGCGGCGGGCTCGGGCGCCAACGCGTTGACGGCGTTGCTACTGACACATCTGCACAGCGATCACATCGCAGACCTGGGCGACGTCATAGTCACCCGCTGGGTGACGACCTTCGATCCCAACCCCGTGCCGCTTCAGATCATCGGGCCTCCCGGCACCGCCGACGTCGTCGACGCGATCTGCAAGGCGTTCTCGTTCGACATCGGCTACCGGCTCGCGCATCACCCGGACCTCACCTCGCCGCCCGCCATCGAGGTGCACGAATACTCCGAAGGTGTGGTGTGGGACCGCGACGGCGTGGTGGTGCACGCGGCGCCCACCGATCACCGACCCGTGGCGCCGACCCTCGGGTTCCGCGTCGAACATGCGGACGCGTCAGTGGTGCTGGCGGGCGACACCGTCCCGTGCTCGACCCTGGATGCGCTTGCGGCGGGCGCAGGTGCGTTGGTGCACACCGTAATTCGCAAGGAGCTCATCGAAACGATGCCCCAACAACGGATTCGCGACCTCTGCGACTACCACTCGTCGGTGCAGGAAGCCGCCGAGACGGCCACCCGCGCCGACGTGGGCATCCTGATCCTCACCCACTACGTGCCCGGAATTCCACCCGGCGAGTACGACGACTGGCGGGCGCTGGCCGCCTCGGCGTTCAACCGCCAGATCGAATTGGGCGACGACCTGCACCGGGTCGAGGTGCACCCGGGCGTGTCGGTGAAGCCGTCGGTCGACGCCGGCGGCTAACCGATCGGTGTGCGCAGCACCGCAGCGGCCGGGGCATGCGTCGTCGGACTCGTCCGCGACGGCCGTCAGGCTAGTCGGGTGATCTCCACGGTGACGTCGAGATCGGTGGACCCCTCGCCGGAGTAAATGCCCTTCAACGGCGTCACGTCGGAGTAGTCGCGGCCGACGCCGACGCTGATGTACTGCTCGTTGATCTCGTTGTCGTTTGTGGGGTCGTAGTTCCACCAGCCGCCGGTCCAGGCCTGCACCCAGGCGTGACTCTGGCCGTCGACGCTGTCGCCAATGACGGCCTTGCGCTTCGGATGCAGATAACCGGACACGTATCGGGCGGGAATTCCCATGCTGCGCAACAGGATCAAGGTCAGGTGCGCGAAGTCCTGGCAGACCCCCTTGCCTTCCCGAAGCGCGTCGAGTCCCGACGAGTGCACCCCGGTGGTGCCGGGCACGTAGGCGAGCTCACCGTGGACCCAGTTCGCCGCTGCGACGACGGCCTCCACCGGATCGTGGTCCTTGGCGATCCGCTCGCCGACGCGGGCGATGCGCTTGCTGGTCGGCGCGTACCCGGTCGTAGTGAGTACCTCGTCGAAGCGGTCGATCACTGCTGCGGAACGCAATTCGTCCCACCCGGCCTGTTTACCGGGGAGCTCGCCCTTCTCCGTTTCGACGACCGAAGATGCGGTGACCTCGAGTTCGGTGTGCGGAGCGTGCAGGTCGAACGCGGTGACGGCGGTGCCCCAGTAGTCGACGTACCGGTAGGACCTCGTGGCCGGCACCGTTTCGACGCGGTTGAGGATGACGTTCTGCCGGGAGTCCGACCGGGGCGTCAGCCGCGCTTCGTTGAAGGACGCGGTAACGGGCGACTTGTAGGCGTACCCCGTGGCATGGATGACTCGCATACGCCACATCTAGACCTCCCCCTCCTCGATCACCAGCGACCGTTCGTGTCCCGCGTCCGTCCACGCCACCCAGGGCGCGGACTTGAAGTACTCCAGCGCCAACGCCTCTCCCACGTCGGCGCATGCCTTCTGCAGCCCCGCGAGGCGCCGCTCCAGCGACTCCAGCAGGACGCCCTGGCGAAGGAACTCCAACTCGCTGCGCGCGCGACCCAGCAGGCGTTGCGCCTCGGCGGTGGCGCCCACCCGCTTCAGAGCACGGTGGTGCAGTTCATCGAGGCTGTGCTCGGCCAGTCGCAACGAGTAGAAGATGGACCGCGGAAACAGCCGGTCCAGCAACATGAACTCGACGACGCGGCCTGCGTCCAGCACGCCCCGGTAGGTGCGTAGGTAGGTGTCGTGCGCGCCGGCTGAGCGCAGCACCGTCACCCACGCCGGTGACGACGCACTGTCACCGACGCGCGACAACAGCAGACGAACGGTCATGTCGACGCGTTCGATCGCGCGGCCCAGCACCATGAAGCGGTATCCATCGTCCCGAGACAGGGTGGAGTCGGCGAGTCCTGCGAACATCGCGGCGCGGCCCTCCACATAAGACAGGAATTCATGCGGCCCAAGACGTTTCGCTGCGCGTTCACGCTCGGCCAACGCGTTGTAGGTGGTGTTGAGGCATTCCCAGATCTCGGTCGACGTGACTTCGCGTGCCCCGCGGGCGTTTTCGCGCGCCGCAGAGATCGAGTCGACGATCGAGCAGCCGCCCTGAGTGTCGCGGCTGAACGCCACCAGGTCGGTCAGCGACCACACGTCGAGCGCGGTCTTGGGCGGTTCGATGCCAAGCACCCGCAGCAGCGTCCGCGATGCCTGGTCGGGGTCGACGCTGGAGTCCTCCAGGAGTTGGTGGACGGTGACGTCGAGGATGCGAGCGGTGTCGTCGGCCCGCTCGACGTAGCGCCCGATCCAGTACAGCGATTCCGCATTGCGCGCCAACATCATCTTCTCCTCTTCGCCGTCTGCTCTTCGCCCGAGGGCTCATCGCTGCGCGCGCTGCTCATCGGTCGTCCATCACCATCTGCTGTTGCTGTTGCTGCTGCTGGTTCTGCCCCTGACTCGGTGTCTGCGACTGCTGTTGCTGTTGCGTCGACGACGCTTCACCGCCCTTCTCCGGCCTCGTCGCCTTGGCGGCCTTGGGCAGCGAGCGGACCACCTCGGCGGCAGCCAGCTCGCGGTCGGCCACCGAGGCGCGGGAAGCGAGCACCCAGGTGTCCTTGGAACCGCCGCCCTGGCTGGAGTTCACCACGAGCGAACCCTCGGGAAGCGCGACCCGCGTCAGCCCGCCGGGCAGCACCCACACGTCGTCGCCGTCGTTGACCGCGAACGGGCGCAAGTCGACGTGACGCGGCGCCAGCTTGTCGTCGATCTGCGTTGGGACCGTGGACAACTGCACGACCGGTTGGGCGATCCAGCCACGGGGGTCGTTACGGACCTTCCTGGTGATGGTGGCCAGTTCCTTCTCGGTGGCGTCGGGCCCGAAGACGATGCCGTAGCCGCCGGAACCCTCAACGGGCTTGATGACCAGTTCATCGATGCGGTCGAGCACCTCCTCGCGCTCGTCGTCGAGCCAGCACCGGAAGGTGTCGACGTTGGCAAGCTGGGGTTTCTCGCCGAGGTAGTACTCGATGATGGTGGGGACGTACGTGTAGACGAGCTTGTCGTCACCGACGCCGTTGCCCACCGCACTGGAGATGACCACGTTTCCTGCGCGGGCGGCGTTGAGGATGCCCGCTACCCCGAGAACCGAGTCGGGCTTGAAGTGCATCGGATCGAGGAACTCGTCGTCGATGCGCCGGTAGATGACGTCCACCTGGCGCTCGCCCTCGGTGGTCCGCATGTAGACGGTGTTGTCGCGGCAGAACAGGTCGCGACCCTCTACGAGCTCGACACCCATCTGACGGGCCAGCAGCGAGTGTTCGAAGTAGGCCGAGTTGTAGACGCCTGGCGTGAGCACCACGACGGTCGGATCGGCCTCGTTGGACGCGGCCGCCTTGCGCAACGCCCTCAGCAGATGCGACGAGTAGTCGGCGACGGCACGAACCCGGTGAGTGGCGAACAGGTTCGGGAAGACCCGCGCCATCGTGCGGCGGTTCTCCATCACGTATGACACCCCCGACGGCGAGCGCAGGTTGTCCTCGAGCACGCGGAATATGCCCTGCGCGTCGCGCACCAGGTCGATGCCCGCGACGTGGATGCGGACGCCGTTGGGCGGCACGATGCCTGCGGCCTCGCGGTGGAAGTGCTCGCACGAGGTGACCAACCGGCGCGGGATCACGCCGTCGCGCAGGATCTCCTGCTCGCCATAGATGTCGTCGAGGTACATCTCCAGCGCCTTGACGCGCTGCTTGATGCCCTTCTCCAACCGCGACCACTCGGCCGCCGAGATCACCCGTGGCACCAGGTCGAGCGGGAAGGGTCGCTCCTGACCCGACAGCGAGAACGTGATGCCCTGGTTGATGAACGCACGCCCGAGCGCGTCAGATCGCGCCTCAAGCTCCGATGCGTCAGACGGTGCGAGTTCGGCGAAGATGCCCTTGTACGGCCCGCGCACGTTGCCGTCGGCGTCGAACATCTCGTCGAACGCCTGGGAATAGCCACCCATGGTGTTGTAGCCGTCGAAGATGCCATCGTGGCGTTTCGACTGCTCGTTTCGCGAGGACCGGGCGGCTTCGACGGGCAATGTTCGCAGGCTCACCGTTGACATGGTGCCCCAACTATCCCGTTTCGGCAGGCCAGCGAGGTCACTTTGGGGATCTACGCGGTGCGCTGGTAATCTGAACCCTCGCTGCCCACGCTCGGGCACCCACGAAGACTTTGGCAATCCCAAGCCTGACATTTAGAAGGAACTACACGCGTGGCCAACATTAAGTCGCAGCAGAAGCGCATCCTCACCAACGAGCGCCGCAGGCTGCGCAATCAGTCGGTGAAGTCGGCTCTTCGCACGGCTGTCCGCGGGTTCCGTGAAGCCGTCGACGCCGGTGAGAAGGACAAGGCCGCCGAGTTGCTGGTGTCCACCAGCCGCCAGCTGGACAAGGCTGCGACCAAGGGCGTCATCCACAAGAACCAGGCCGCGAACAAGAAGTCGGCGCTGGCGCTCGCCCTCAACAAGCTCTGAGCTAGCTTCCCCCGGCCAATTCCGCGACCTTGCGGACGGCCGCTTCCAACGCATAGTCGGCGTCGGCTGCCGCGCCCTTGACGTCGGCGTTGAGCGTCGCGACTACCCGGATGGCCTCGGCCACCGACTCCCCCGACCAGCGCCGCGCTTGCTTTTGCGCCTTCTGCACCCGCCACGGTGGCATGCCGAGTTCACCGGCGAGCCGATACGGGTCACCCGTCATCGGACGAATCCGCGCGATCGCGTGGACGGCCTCGGCCAATGCGTCGGCCAGCACCACGTGAGCCTCGCCGCCCATCATCGCCCAGCGCAACGCCTCGGCGGCGCCGGAGACGTCGCCGACGACGGCCTTGTCGGCGATGTCGAAGCCCTTCACCTCCGCCTTGCCACTGTGGTAACGCCGGACGGCCGCCGCATCGACGTCACCACCGGTGTCGGCGACCAGCTGTGAGCACGCCGACGCCAGTTCGCGGATGTCTGAGCCGACGGCGTCCAGCACGGCGGTGACGGTGTCCTCGGACACCTTGACCTTGAGCTCGCGGAACTCGCGACGGACGAAGTCCGCTCGCTCGGAGGGCTTTGTGATCCGGGCACACGGGTGAACCTCGGCGCCGAGATTCTTGAGTTGATCGGCCAGCGCCTTGGCCCGGCCGCCGCCCGTGTGCACGACGACGAGCACGGTGCCTGTGGGGAGGTCGGCCGCTGCATCGGCGATGAGCGCGACGGCGTCCTTTCCCGCTTCGGCGGCGGCCTCCAGCACGACCACGCGTTCGTCGGCGAACAGCGACGGGCTCAGTAGTTCGGCCAGCTCGCTGGTACCGACCTCTCCCGCGCGGAGGCGGTCGACGGGGACGTCGTCGCTCCCGGCCTGCTGGCGGGCGGAACGCAGGACGCCGGCGATGGCCCGCTCGACGAACAATTCCTCCTCGCCCAGCACGAGGTGCAGTTGGCTCACGCGTCTGATCGTGTCATGGCGGCCCGACAGCTCCCACACCGTGGCCGGACGTCCAGGCGAGCAGACACAGCAGCGCGACGGCCACCCCGATGCGCCCCCGGCGCCACCGCCACACCACGGCGATGGCGATCCCCGCCGCGGCGACGCACACGACGCCGGGCAGCCCGGACGGCACGGGCGCGGTGGCCCCTGGCACCGATGCGGTCCAGCGGGCGACGTGCACGAGCCACCACAACTCGGGTCCGGTGAACCGGATCAGCAGCCGGGCGGCCGCGGGCCACAGGGTGGTCAGCGCGGCCGCGGCAGTGCCGATCACCGTGATGGGCGGGATGACGGCCGCCACCGCGAGATTCGCGGCGACGGAGACCACGCTCAGGGTGCCCGACATGCCGGCCACGATCGGGGCGGTTACGACGTGCGCAGCGAGCGCGACGGCGACGGCGTCCGCGAGCGGTTTGGGCCAGCCGCGCCCGACGAGACGTTGTGACCACGCCGGCGCGAGGACCACCAGTGCCGCAGTGGCCGTCACCGACAACACGAGTCCGACGTCGACGGCCAGCTCAGGCGCCGCGATCATCAGAACGATCACACTGGCCGACAGTGCGGGCACCGCCTGCCGTCGACGGCGGGACAGGATCGCGAACAAGGCGATGCCGCCCATCACCGCGGCGCGCAACACGCTCGCCGACGGCTGAACCACGGCGACGAACGCGATGAGCGCGATGATGGCCGCCGTAGCCGCGACACGTGGTCCCACCAACGCTGCGGTGAGCAATACGGCGCCGCACACGATGGTGACGTTGGCTCCGGACACCGCGGTCAGGTGCGTCAGCCCGGCGGATCGAAACTCGTTGGTGGTCTTGGTGGTCAACGCCGACGTGTCGCCGAGCACGAGCGCGGGCAGCATCGCCGCCTGGTCGGCGGGCAGAACGGCGCGGGCTTCCTCGCCGAACTCGGTCCGCACGCGTGCGGCCACGCGTTGCCAGTTGGGTGCCTCGCCGAGCGTCGGCTCCCCCGTCGCCGAGAGCACCGCCACGGTGAGCTCGGGTCTGGTGGGCCGGCCGATGCGTGCTAGGAACGTCACGGGGCGACCCGCGGTCAGTTCGTCGTAGCCGACGACGGACGCGAAAACGACCACCCGCCCTGATGATTCGACCCCGTCGAGACTTTGCAGGGACCCACGGAACATCAACCGGGAGCCGCCGAGGAACCGAGGAGACTCGCTGGGGCTGACCGCCACGGTGGCCATCGAGCCGTATCGGGCGACGACGGGGTGCTGGCCGAGCTCGTGTACACGAAGGCCGATGGCGATGGCGAATGCGACTCCTACGGTCACCACGGCGAGGACGACTGGCCACGACGCCGACTCCGGGTCGCTCCTTCGGAACCACCACGCGGCCACGGCCGTCGCGACGACTGCCACGGCGAGCACGCAGGCCGACCACCATGGCCCCCACAGGATCCCCGCCGCGGTCACCGACCAACAGGTCATGGCCGCGGGAACCAGTCGGACATCCAGGCCGACCGCTGCGCCTGAGGGCGCGGTCACACATGGACCAGGTCGCGCAGCTTCTCCAGCCGCGCGGGACCGATGCCATCGACCTCACCGAGTTGGTCGACGCTGGCGAACCGGCCGTTGGCCGTGCGCCAAGCGATGATCGCCGTCGCGGTGACGGGTCCGACGCCCGGTAAGGCGTCGAGTTGTTCGACGGTGGCTGCGTTCAGGTCCACGGGAGCACCTGGCGCAGGGCTCGGCTCCCCAGGCGTGGATGCCTCGCCGGGTGGCGTGCTGATCGAACTGCCCATGGCCGGCGGGATGCCCGGTGGGGACGCCAGGCCGACGACGAGCTGTTCGCCGTCGGCCACGCGACGGGCCATGTTCAGCCCAGTCACGTCCGCGCCGTCCAGCGCCCCGCCGGCCGCCTCGAGGGCATCCGCGATCCGCGCACCCGCCCCGAGCGTCACCAGCCCGGGTGTGCGCACCAACCCCACCACGCTGACGACGACCGGGGCGTCGGGCGCAGGCGGCTGCCCGACGACCGTCGTGCCCGTCGACGAAACCGGCTGTACGGAAGGAAGATTTGCGGATACGACCTGTGGTTCGTCGTGTCGGGCCAGCGTGAAGATGGTGACCAGGACGGCGACGAGTCCGACGACCCCGAGCGCAATCACGCCTGCGCGACCCGGGTCGGCGCGGACTGCCGCGACCCAATTCGACGGACCGCCTCCGGCGTTGTCCGGGAGCCACCGGGACAGCGACGTGTCCGTTGCATCGTCGGTGTCGGGCTCCTCGTCAACGCTGGGTTCTCCGGCCATGCGACGGCGCACTCGGTCGGCCGGCAGTTCGGTTCGCATGCCTCGACGGTAGGAGCTCCCGCCCGCTCGCCGGACTCGTCGGGCAGCTAGTCGTCGCTGGTTGTGGACGAATCTCGTTTTGGGGATGACGGCTTCGCGGAGCGAAGAGCAAGAAGTGCTGTATCGGGGATACGGGCGCGGTGGCCCCTGGCACCGATGCGTTCCAGTGGGCGACGCGCACGAGCCACCACAACTCGGGTCCGGTGAACCGGATCAGCAGCCGGGCGGCCGCGGGCCACAGCGTGGTCAACGCGGCAATCATGACCACCCCTCACGACGACGCCGAAACTCGTTAGTTTTCCCGTACCTCCCAGACCTGACTGTTCTCGCTCGCGATGTCCCCCAATTGGAGGACATCGAGTTCATCCCATGTGCGGGTCGGTTGGCGGACAGACGCGTCCCGTTTGCTGCAGCACAGTAGGTACGTCGCCGGAACAAACCGGTGAACATCCGAAATGACAACGCAAACAGGAGAATTGAGATGACTGACGACAACACCACCACCTCGGCCCGTCGAGTGGGCGCCGGAGGGGTCAGGAAACATGACTGCGCGGAACTCGGCTGCCTGGCCGCGATGCTCGGGCTCGCGCTGGATGACGCCACTGCCAGCAACGCTGAGGAAGGTTCCTCGTCAAGCTGGTGATCAGCACGGACTGATCCGGCTACCGAATCAATCCGGAAGATTGGGTAGCGGTGCCCCGGCCTGTTGAGCGGACCCTCGCGTATACATACTGACCGAAGGTGTCTACCAACCCGCCACGACGAGGAGGCGCGCATGACCAAGCGAGAAGCGAAGCGGGATCGCGCATGAAGCCCGCCGACCGACCGCTCAAGGTGATCCAGTGGACCACCGGCAACATCGGCAAGCGTTCGTTGCACGCGATCATCGGGCGTGACGACATGGAGTTGGTAGGGGTATATGCGCACGGCGCCGACAAGCTGGGCGTCGACGCCGCGGAACTCGCCGGGTGGCCGGAACCCACCGGCGTCGCGGCGACCGACGACATCGACGCGCTCATCGGGCTCACACCCGACGCCTGCTGCTACAACCCGTTGTGGCCCAACGTCGACGAGCTCGTGCGACTCCTCGAAGCCGGAGTCAACGTCTGCTCCAGCGCGGCTTGGATCACCGGCGGCAAGCAGACGCCAGAAGACCTTGATCGCATCCGAAAAGCTTGTGAGAAGGGCAATTCCACGATATTCGGCAGCGGGGCGCACCCCGGCATGACGAACATGGTCGGCATGGTGCTCTCGGGTGCGTGCGAAGGCGTCGACGAGATTCGCATCACCGAGTCGGTCGACTGCTCCACCTACGAATCAGCTGGTACGCAGTCGGCGATGGGATTCGGCCAGGATCCAGCGACGCCTGGGCTCGCCGAGAGCGTGCGCCGCGAGAGCGAGGTGTTCGCCGAGTCGGCGGCGATGATGGCCGACGCCATCGGCGCCAAGCTCGACCGGATGACGTTCGACGTCGAGTTCACCACCGCCACCGGCGACAGCGACCTTGGCTTCATGCAGATCCCGAACGGCACGGTCGCAGGCGTGTACGGCTACCACCGCGGCTGGGTCGGCGACAAGAACGTCGTCAGCGTCGGGTTCAACTGGATCATGGGCAGCCACGTGACGCCGCCCAAGCCGCTCGAACACGGCCACGTCATCCAGGTCTTCGGCACGCCCAACATGCGCACGGTGCTGCACTGCCTGCCACCGCGGGACTGGACCGAGCCCGGCTTCATGGGGTTGGGCATGATCTACACCGCGATGCCGGTCACCAATGCGGTCCCCGCGGTGGTGGCCGCGGCGCCCGGCATCGTCACGCTGAAGGACCTGCCGCCGGTTGCCGGCCGCTTCGTCGGCTAGAGGCGCGCGGCGAGCGTGGCCTTGCCGGGCCCGTCCAGGTCCGTGAGTCCGTCACGGCGCCCGGCCATGACCATCAGCAGCGCCTCACCCGGGCCCCGCACCTCGGGCCCCTTACCCGTCGACCAGTCGACGTCGGTGGCAACGAGGCGTACTCCCCGCGCTCGCAACGCACCACGGATCAGCGGCGCCCAACGCGCGAAATCCAGCGCGACGACCAACCGCTCCGGCGGGATGGTGCGCGTGATGCCGAGCACTCGACGAATGTCCTGTTGGTGAATCATGTTGTCCGTCAGTGCGATTCTGCCGCCAAAGCCAGCGCCCAGGCCGCTGGGTAGCGCGTACGTCCGAACCATGTCGACGAGCTCGTCGGGCGACGTGTCGGACATCTCGGCGACGGCGATTTCGTTGATGCGATCGGTCTGAAGCCGACCCTTGAGGAATCGCTTCGCCAAGGCGCCGAAGGACAGTCCCTCGTAGCTCATCGTGTGCGCGACGACGTCCCGCACGCGCCAACGGTCGCACAGCGTGCGGCTGTCCCACTGCTCGGATGAGAGCCCAGCGAGGAATTCGGCGAACTCCAGACGTTCGTCGCGGGCCAGGTTCACACTCATCGGCACTCCATCACTACTCGGCGAGATGAACGACGACCCCGATTGCGCCACCGCCGAGGTGTATCGAGAGCACCGGGCCCATGTCCGTCACGATCAACGACTCGACCTGAGGCAATCGGTCGGTCAGCGCCGCACCGATGACGTCGGCGTCGTCACGGTTGTCCACGTGGTGCACGGCGATCGCGGCGCGGCGGTCGCCGACGAACTCCGCGACGGCTTCGACCAGGGCAGCGTGCGCCTTGAACACCGTGCGGATCCGCTGGGCCAACACCAACCGACCGTCCACGTCGAGGCACAGCAGAGGCTTGAGCGACAGCGCGGTGCCCAGCCACGACGCCGCAGTACCGATCCGCCCGCTGCGCCGCAGGTTGTCCAGCCGGTGGACGACGATGAACGCCCGACCCTGAGGTACCGCCGCACGCGCCGCCGCCTCGACGTCGTCGAGCGAGCAGCCGGCGGCCGCTTGGCGCGCCGCGGCCAACGCGACGAACCCGACTCCCATCGCCGCCGAGCGCGAATTCACCACGCGCACTGCGGGACCGAACTCACGGGCCGCCGCGACGGCCGAACTGAACGTGCTCGACAGTGCTGCCGAGAGATGCACCGCGACGACGCCGTCCCCGCCGCTGTCGGCAAGCGCCTTGCGGTAGGCGTCGGCGAGCTCGGCCGGTGCGGCGCCGGCGGTCGTGACGTGTCCGCGCGCGTACACGTCGTACGGCACCTGGTCGATCCCGTCTCGCATGTCCTTCCCGTCGACCAGCACGTGCAGCGGCACATGTTCGATGCCCCACCGCTGCAATTCATCCGGGTGAAGCCGGGCCGACGAGTCGGTCACCACCTTGACGGGCATCGCTAGTCGCCGTCGCCCTCAGGCGTCACGCCGGCCTCGGCGAGCCCCTTCAACATCAGTTCCGCGACCGCCCGATGCGCCTCGAAGTTCCAGTGGATGCCGTCGGGATTGCCGTGGCCATTCAGCACCTGGTCGGCGACGGCGGATTTCAGATCCACGATCGGAACGTCGTGCGCCCGGCCCCATTCGGTGATGGCGGCCACGGTGTCGTCGCGCCAGCGGTGTGACCGGCCATAGGTGTGGGCGATGTGCACCGACGGCACGGATGCCACGAACGGAATACCGGGCCGGTTGAAGTCGATTGCCGCGCGGGTCTTCTCGAGGTAGTGGGCGCTCAGGCGCGCCGGTAGCGCCGGCCGGGCGATCGGCGACAGCCGCGGCTGCAGCCACCCGTATCCGTCACGCGCCCAACGGCGCAACCGTGGCGGTCGGACGTAGCGAATCAGCTCGCGCATCGCCGTCGGAAGGGGCGATGGCAGCGAGTCCATGCCCGACGTGGCGAAGATCACCGCACCGGCCCGCGGCAGCGCGGCCCACGCCCGCGGATCCCCGATGGCCGCCCACCACACGTCGCGACACGTCCAGCCGATCCGACCGATGAGTTCGACGTCCCAATCCAAATGGGCAGCAACGATATTCGGCCAGATGCGCGGGTCGTCGGCGGGCAAACCCCCGGTGGGGCCGTAGTACGAGAGCGAGTCGCAGAAGATCAGCAGGGTGCGACGGCGTTGCTCAGAGCACATCGTTCGCGACCTGAGCAGAGGCGTTCCACACGTCCAGCCGCCACTTGACGTCCGTGGCGCCTTCCGGAGGGCCGGAGCGGAGCGATCCGGGAATGGAGTCCGCTGCATGTCCGGACAGCTGAACCCAACTGGCGTTGCCCATGCCGCCGAGTACCGGCCAGTTGTCCACGGGTATGCCCAGCAGCGCACCCGTCAGCGCAGCGATCAGCCCACCGTGAGCGACGAGGACGACGGGGCGGTCTGGCTCGTCGACGCCCCACTCGTCGTGTGCCGCGATGAGTTCGGTGACCAACGGCGTGCTGCGGGCCGCCACGTCGACGCGACTCTCGCCGCCATGTGGTGCCCAGCGGGCGTCATCGCGCCAGGCCAGCCTCGCCCCTGGGGCCAGTGCGTCCACTTCGAGATGCGTCAGACCCTGCCAGTCCCCGAGGTGGGTTTCCCGCAGCCGCGTGTCGATCGCCACTGGTAGTCCCGCCCGCTCCCCCAGTGCGGTCGCCGTCTCGAGTGCGCGGCGCAGGTCCGACGACACGATCACCAGCGGCTGACGCTTGGCGAGCACCTCGGCCGCCGCGGCGGCCTGCTCCCGGCCCAGGTCCGTCAGATCGGTGTCGAGCTGCCCCTGCATGCGGCTTCCCGCGTTCCACTCGGTCTGCCCGTGGCGCAGCATCACCAGCCGACGGATGCTCACTCGGCCACCTCCCCGTCGACGTCGTCCAGCTCGACGGGCAGCACCGGGCAGTCCCGCCACAGCCGGTCGAGCGCGTAGAAGTTGCGTTCGTCTTGATGCTGGATGTGCACGACGACGTCGACGAAGTCGAGCAGCACCCACCGGCCTTCCCGGGTGCCCTCGCGCCGCGCAGGCTTGTAGCCGGCCACGCGCATCTTCTCCTCGACCTCGTCGACGATCGCGTTCACCTGGCGGTCGTTGGAGGCCGACGCGATGACGAAGCAGTCGGTGATGACGAGTTGCCCCGACACGTCGATCACGACCACGTCATCGGCGAGCTTGGAGGCAGCGGCCTGCGCGGCCACCGTCGCCATCAGGGTGGCTTCCTCGGAGGCCGTCATGCCGACGTGTCCTCAGCGGCCATCGTGTGTGCCTGGTAGAGCCGGCGCTTGGAGACGTACTGCACGACCCCATCGGGCACCAGATACCAGATGGGCCGGTTCGTCTCGGCGCGCCTGCGGCAGTCGCTCGAAGAGATGGCCAGGGCGGGCACCTCGACGAGCGTCAAGGCGTCCGGCGGCAGTTCCTTAATGGCTGCCGCGATGTGCTGACCGTCGAGTTCGTACCCCGGGCGGCTGACGCCGACGAAGCGGGCGAGCGAGAACATGTCCTCCCAGTTCTGCCACGACAGGATCGAGGCCAGTGCGTCGGCTCCGGTGATGAAGTAGAGATCGGTGCCAGGGTTGAGTGCAGCCAGGTCACGCAGGGTGTCCTTGGTGTAGGTCGCGCCGCCGCGGTCGATGTCGACGCGGCTGACCGAAAAGCGCGGGTTGGCGGCGGTGGCGATGACCGTCATCAGATAGCGGTCCTCGGCGGCGGTGACGAGCCGGTCGCGCTTCTGCCACGGCTGGCCGGTGGGAACGAACACCACCTCGTCGAGCCCGAACTTGTCGGCGACCTCACTGGCGGCGACGAGGTGTCCGTGGTGGATGGGGTCGAACGTCCCACCCATCACACCAAGTCGCCTAGTCATGAATACGCAGCTTACGGGAGCGGCTTGGAACGCCGCCTCGCACCGAACCCCGCCGAACCGGCCGCCCAAGACCCCGTTTGTGTCGTTTGTTGCGCCGTTCTCTCGCGATTCGCCGCAACAAACGACACAAAGACCAATGCGCAGGCGCGGGCTAGACCGGCAGCAGCGTGTCGATCACCGAGGCGAGCTGCTTGGCCGACCGGCATTCGTGCATCGTGATGACGTCCTCGTAGCGGGGCACCGCCGAGTCGCCGCTGCCCCACAGGTGCTTGGGCTCGGGATTGAGCCAGTGCGCGTGGCGACTGGCGTTGACCATGTGCGTGAGCAGGTCGACCTCTGGGTTGCGATAGTTGTTGCGGGCGTCGCCGAGCACCAGCAGCGAGCTGCGCGGGGACAGCACGTTGGGGTACTTGTCCATGAACGACACGAAGGCGTGCCCATAGTCGGAGTGGCCGTCGCGGGTGTAGACGCCCGCCTCGCGGGTGATGCGCTGTACGGCGACGGCGAGGTCGGCGTCGGGTCCGAAGAGTTCTGTGACCTCGTCGGTGGTGTCGATGAAGGCGAACACCCGAACCCGGGAGAACTGCTGGCGCAGCGCGCTGACGAGCATCAGCGTGAAGTGGCTGAATCCGGCCACCGAGCCCGACACGTCGCAAAGCACCACCAGCTCGGGGCGCGCCGGGTGCGGCTTCTTCAGCACGACGTCGATGGGCACGCCGCCGGTGGACATCGACTTGCGCAGCGTCTTGCGCAGGTCGATCTCACCGCGGCGGGACCGACGTCGCCGAGCGGCCAGCCGGGTCGCCAGCGTCCGCGCCAGCGGTGCGACGACGCGCCGCATCTGGCGCAGCTGGTCACCCGAGGCGCGCAGGAACTCGACGTTCTCGGCGAGTTGCGGAATGCCGTACATCTGCACGTGATCGCGGCCCAGCTGTTCGGCGGTTCGGCGCTTGGTCTCGCCCTCGACCATGCGGCGCAGCTGCGAAATCCGTCTGGCTGCAATGGCCTTGGCGATCTCCTCCTGCGTCGGCGTGGGTTCGTCGCCGTAGCCCGCGAGCAGACCAGCCAACAGCCGACCCTCGAGTTCGTCGAGCGCCATGGCCTTGAGTGCCTGGTACGACGAGTACGACGGGCCGCGGCTGGAGTTGTACCGGCCGAACGATTCCACGATCTGAGCGATCATCGCCGCCAGCCGGTCGTCGATGTTCTCCAGTTCCGGGTTGTTCTCCAGCATCGCGAGCAGCGCCTCGCGCATGCCCTCGACGTCCTGCGGCGGCGGCCCGTCGGAGTCGCCGTCGCCGTCCTCGTCCTCCACCACCGTCCTGGCACCCAGGGCAGCCGGGAACCACAGATCGAACATCGCGTCATATGTTTCGCGGTGGTCGGCGCGGCGCAGCACGGCGCAGGCCAGCCCCTCCCTCAACACCTCTCGGTTACCGAGGCCGAGCGTGGCCATCACCTTGCCCGCATCGACGGTCTCCGAGGGTCCGACGGCGATACCGACCCCGCGCAGCGCCTCGACGAACTCGACCAGGTGCCCCGGAATTCCATGTGGCGCAAGCGGTTGCGGTGGGCGGGTGCGTCGGACGGCCATCAGTCGAACTCCTCAGTTCAGGCGAAGCTCGCCCGCCGCGCGTAGCTGGTCGGATTGGTGTTTGAGCACGACGCCGAGGGTGGCGGCGATCATCTCGTCATCGATGGTGTCGAGCCCGAGGGCCAACACGGTGCGACCCCAGTCGATGGTCTCGGCGACCGACGGCACCTTCTTGAGCTGCATGCCGCGCAGCACCCCGATGATGCGGACCAGTTCCTCGGCCAGCTTCTCGGGCAACTCCGGCACGCGCGACAGCAGGATGCGCCTTTCCAGGTCTGCGTCGGGGAAGTCGATGTGCAGGAAGAGACACCGACGCTTGAGCGCCTCGGACAGTTCCCGCGTGGCGTTCGAGGTCAGCAATACGAAGGGGGCGCGCTCGGCGGTGATGGTGCCCAACTCGGGCACGGTCACGGCGAAGTCCGACAACACCTCGAGCAGCAGACCCTCGATCTCGATGTCGGCCTTGTCGGTCTCGTCGATGAGCAGGACGGTGGGTTCGGTGCGCCGGATGGCAGTGAGCAGTGGACGCGTCAGCAGGAACTCCTCACTGAACACGTCCATCTTGGTCTGGTCCCAGTCCCCCGAGCCCGCCTGAATGCGCAGGATCTGCTTGGCGTGGTTCCACTCGTAGAGTGCGCGGGCCTCGTCGACGCCCTCGTAGCACTGCAGCCGGACCAGTTCCGAGCCGGTCGTCTGCGCGACGGCGCGGGCCAGTTCGGTCTTGCCGACGCCCGCCGGACCCTCCACCAACAAGGGCTTGCCGAGCCGGTCGGCAAGGAAAACGGCTGTGGCGGTGGCAGTGTCGGGCAAGTAGCCGGTTTCGGCCAGTCGCTTGGCGACATCGTCGATGTCGGTGAACAGCGGTACAGGACGGGCGGGGACGCTCACTCGCATCCCCCGATGCTCTTCGCGCGAGCGCTCATCGGAGATCTCCTGGTCAGACTGGACGGGTGTGGCCGGCGCCCCACACGATCCACTTGGTTGAGGTCAATTCTGGCAGACCCATCGGTCCGCGGGCGTGCAGCTTCTGGGTGGAGATCCCGATCTCGGCGCCGAACCCGAACTGCTCACCGTCGGTGAACGAGGTGGCGGCGTTGACCATCACCGCCGCGGAGTCGACCTGCTCGGTGAACCGTTGGGCGGCAGCGAGATTGGTGGTCACGATGGCCTCGGTGTGCCCGGTACCGTACTCGTTTACGTGTGCGATCGCGGCGTCTATGCCGTCGACGACGGCCAGCGCGATGTCGAGCGACAAGAATTCGGCTCGCAGTTCGTCCTCGGTGGGGTCGAGATGCACCGTCACCCCGGCGTTCTGCAGCGCACCCACGAGCCGAGGCAGGGCCCGCTCCGCGATGGCGGCATCGATGAGCAGCGACTCCGCGGCGTTGCACACGCTGGGCCGACGGGTCTTGGAGTTCAACAGGATTCGCTCGGCGACGTCGAGGTCAGCCGCTTCGTGCACGTAGACGTGGCAGTTGCCGACACCGGTCTCGATGGTCGGCACGGTGGCATCGCGGACGACGGCGTCGATCAGTCCGGCCCCGCCGCGCGGGATGACGATGTCGACGAGCCCGCGCGCCTGGATCAGGTGCGTGACGCTGGCCCGGTCCGCGCTAGGCAGCAGTTGCACCGCATCCGGCGCCAGCCCTTCGGCCACCAGGGCGGCCCGCAACGCGGTCACGAGTGCCGCGTTGGACCGGGCAGCCGACGAACTACCGCGCAGCAGCACGGCGTTGCCCGACTTCAGCGTGAGCCCGAACGCGTCGACCGTGACGTTCGGCCTGCCCTCGTAGACCATGCCGACGACACCCAGCGGGACGCGTTGTTGGCGAATCTGGAGGCCGTTGGGCAGCGTGCTGCCGCGCAACACCTCACCGACGGGATCGGGCAGGCCGGCCACCTGACGCAATCCCGCCGCGATGCCGTCGACGCGGTTGGGGTTCAGGGCCAGCCGGTCCAGCATCGCCTCGGGGGTGCCCGTAGCGCGCGCGGCGTCGAGATCTTCGGCGTTGGCGGCCAGGATCTCGTGGACGCGGGCCAACACGGAGTCGGCGGCCGCATGCAACGCCCGGTTCTTGGTCGCTGTGTTCAGCGTGCCGAGCGTGCGGGCCGCGACGCGCGCGCGGCGCGCGGCGTCGTGTACCTGCTCCCGAAGCTCGACCTCTGAGTCAACTTCCCGCGTCGCTGCGCTCCTGCCCTCTGAGTCAACTTCCCGGGTCGCTGCGCTCCTGCCCTCTGAGTCAACTTCCCGGGTCGCTGCGCTCCTGCCCTCTGTGGCCCCTTGCACACCCATTAGGCCAGCTTAACGAGGTATCCCGGCCGCGGCCCCGTCGGGGCTACTGTAAGTCTGTGGCGAGGGTGTGTGTGGTCGGCAGCGTGAACGTCGACCAGTCGTTCACCGTCGTGGAGTTGCCGCGACCAGGGCAGACCGTGCTGGCCTCGTCGGTGTCGTCGGAGCCTGGCGGCAAGGGCGGAAATCAGGCCGTCGCAGCGGCCCGGGCGGGCGCCTCCGTACACCTCGTCGCAGCACTCGGCGACGATCCCGCCGCCTCCGGGATGCGCGCCCACCTGCGCGGCAATGGTGTCGCACTCGACGGGGTGGTGACCGTGCCCGGGCCCAGCGGCGCGGCGGCGATCGTCGTCGACGCGCGCGGCGAGAACACGATCGTCGTCGCACCCGGCGCCAACGCCCACCTCACGATGACCTCGGCGGAGGTACGTGCCGTCGTCGCCGACGCCGACGTGGCGCTGATCCAGGCTCGAGATCCCGATCGAGACCGCGTTGGCCGCAGCTCGCATCGCACGCGACGCGGGCGCGGTCGTCATCGTCAACGCTTCACCGGCACGAGCCGACGGCGCCGGCCTCGAAGCCCTGTCGCACCATACCGACGTCGTCATCGCAAACGAAGACGAGGCGAGCCAATGGCGTTGGCCGGTAACGCATCTGGTGATCACCCGCGGAGCGCAAGGCGCGCGCCACGTCCGCGGAGACAGCAGCGTGGACGTCCCCGCTCCCGCCGTCGAGCCGGTCGACACCACTGGTGCGGGCGATGTGTTCGCCGGAGTGCTTGCCGCGGAATGGCTTTCGGGGTTCGACGTGGCCCTGCGGCGGGCTTGTGCGGCGGGTGCGCTCGCCACGCTGATACCCGGGGCGGGCGCATGCGCACCGTCCGCCGAGGCGATCGACGACGTGCTCAACGTGACCACGACAGAATAGGAGAGGCATGACGACCGAGACCGCCCCCCGCCCGCCGGAAGGCGACTGGCTGGGCACCCCGTTCCTGCGGTTCACCCGGGAGGGCGCCTTCGGGGTGTGCACGCTGGACCGCCCCGAGGCGCGCAACGCCATGACCCCGGCCATGTACTTCGGCATCAGATACGCAGTCAGCCTGGTCGATTCCGACCCGGACTTGGCGGGGCTGTTGATCACGGGTAGCGGTGACGTGTTCGCGCCGGGCGGCGACCTCGGCGGCGGCAACGGCGTGGACGACTGGATGAACTTCGGTGCGCTGTCGATGGACATCACCCCGTTCGAAACGCTGCGCCAGTCGGTCAAGCCCGTGGTGTCTGCGGTCAACGGGCTGTGCCAGGGCGGCGGGCTGCAGATCGCCATGTGCAGCGACGTGGCCGTCGTGAGCGACCGGGCGACGTTTCGCGTGCCCGAGTTGTACCGGGGCATCGCCGACACGTACTACAGCCAGATGTTGGCCCGCATCGTCGGGCCCATCCGCACGCGCGACCTGATGTTCACCGGTCGAGTCCTGTCCGCTCACGAGGCCGTGGACTGGGGCATGGTCGCGCGGGTCGTCCCTCACGACGAACTGCTCACGGCGGCAAGGGAAGTACTCGGCAACTGCTGTCGCACCGCGCCCGGCGCGCGCTCTGTGGTCAAGTCGAGTCTGGACAACTACATGGGCTTGTTCGACCGGATCGGCATGAAGGCCAGCGTACAGCGGAGCCGAGGCCGTCGAGGGCTTCGTCGCATTCAAGGAACGCCGCTCCCCGAGTTGGGTGCACCCGGACCTACGGATCGACGGCCGTTTGTAGCCCCCAATCATCCGCTCCTACGAGTTAGCGTCTGGTGTGTACCGGGTTCGCTGAACGGAGTCGTCGAATGGACAACCACCTGGCCGCCGTCGTCGCCATCATCCTGTTCGCCACCTTCGCCGCCCTCGGATTCGGCTGGCGCAGTTGGGTACAGCATCGTGCGACGGGTTCGACGGGATTCCGCGGCATCAGCGGCCGACTCGGGTCGGCGGAATGGTTCGCCGGTGCCGGCGTCGTCGTTGCCTTGGTCGCCGGGGTGACCGCTCCCGTACTGCAACTCACCGACACCGTCGCGCCGCTGCCGGTACTGCAGGCGGCCTGGCTCCAGGCCGCGGGTGTCGGACTGGGAGTGTTCGGCATCGCCGCCACCGTCTACGCCCAGGTCTACATGGGCGAATCATGGCGAATCGGAGTCGATCCGAACGAAACCACCACTCTGGTGCGCTCAGGCGTATTCGGCTGGGTGCGCAATCCGATCTTCACCGCCATGCTGGTCTTCGGCGCCGGGCTCGCGCTCGTCACACCGAACGTGGTCGCGCTCGGCGGCTTCGTTCTGCTGCTTCTTTCGATCGAGCTACAGGTCCGCGTGGTTGAGGAGCCCTACCTGGCCACGGTGCACGGCGACGCCTACCACGCCTACCTCGCAGCGGTGGGCCGTTTCGTGCCTGGGATCGGGGTCAAGAGGTAGCCCGATGCAGGTGGTGCACGATTCGTGGAGCCGCGCGGCGCGCAACGCCGACCGGACTCCGACTCACTCCGGTGGCACCTCACGCTCGATCTCGTCCAGCCAAACCCGCGCTGACATGTCGGAAGGCGCGCGCCAGTCGCCACGTGGCGACAGCGCGCCACCCGCCGACACCTTCGGGCCATTGGGCAGCGCCGAACGCTTGAACTGGCTGAAGGAGTAAAACCGCTGCACGAACACCGTCAGCCAGTGGCGAATCTCCTTGAGCGAGTACGCCGGCCGCTTGTCGGCAGGATATCCCGGCGGCCAGTCACCACGCTCCGCGTCACTCCAGGCGTGCCAGGCGAGGAAGGCGACCTTCGATGGCCGGAACCCCCAGCGCAGCACCTGATACAGCGAGAAGTCCTGCAGCACATAGGGTCCGACCTTGTCCTCGCTGCTCTGGATCTGCTCGTCCTCACCGGTCGGGACGAGCTCGGGCGTGATCTCGGTGTCGAGCACCGACTGTAGGATCCGATTGACCTCGTCGTCGAACTGTTCCGACGTGATCACCCACCGAATCAGGTGCTGTATCAAGGTTTTCGGCACGCCGCCGTTGACGTTGTAGTGCGACATCTGATCGCCGACGCCGTACGTCGACCAGCCCAGCGCCAACTCGGACAGGTCGCCGGTGCCCAACACGATGCCGCCACGCTGATTGGCGAGCCGGAACAGGTAGTCGGTGCGCAACCCGGCCTGCACGTTCTCGAAGGTGACGTCGTACACCTTCTCGCCACGCGAGAACGGGTGACCCAGCTCCGTGAGCATCAGGCTCGCGGTGTCGCGGATGTCGAGCTCCTCGAACGTCACGCCCAGTGCCTTGCCCAGCGCGACGGCATTGCCCTTGGTGCGGTCGCCGGTGGCGAAGCCGGGCATGGTGAAGGCCAGGATGTCGCTGCGCGGTCGGCTTTCCCGGTCCATCGCGCGGGCCGCGACGATCAGCGCGTGGGTGGAGTCCAGACCACCCGAGACGCCGATGACGACCTTGGGGTAGTTCAGCGCACGCAGCCGCTGCTCCAGTCCGGATACCTGGATGTTGTAGGCCTCGTAGCAATCCTGCTGCAGCCGTTCGGGATCCGAGGGCACGAAGGGAAACCGCTCGACCTCGCGGCGTAGACCGATGTCACCGGCCGGCGGATCGACGACGAACTCGACGCGCCGGAACGCGTCGATCCGCGTGCCGTGGTGTCTGCGATTGTCGTCGAAGGTTCCCATTCGCATGCGCTCCGCACGCAGCAGTTCGGTGTCGACGTCGGCGACGCTGCGCCGTTCCCCCTTGGGGAATCGCTCGGATTCGGCCAGCAGGACGCCGTTCTCGTAGATCATCGTCTGGCCGTCCCAGGCCAGGTCCGTGGTGGACTCGCCCTCGCCTGCGGCCGCGAAGACGTAGGCGGCCAGGCAGCGCGACGACGCCGAGCGGGCCAACAGCTTGCGGTCGTCGGCACGACCGATCGTGATGGGGCTGCCGGAGAGGTTGGCGAGCACCGTCGCTCCGGCCAGCGCGGCCTCGGCGCTGGGCGGGATCGGCACCCACATGTCCTCGCAGACCTCAACGTGCAACACGAAGTTCGGCAGGTCGCGCGCGGCGAACAACAGGTCGGAGCCGAACGGCACGTCGGTGCCCGCGATGCGGATGGTGCCGCGTTCATCGTCGCCCGCGGCCAACTGCCTGCGTTCGTAGAACTCACGGTACGTCGGCAGGTACGACTTCGGCACCACGCCCAGCACTGCGCCACGGTGGATCACCACCGCGGTGTTGTAGATCCGGTTGCGGTGCCGCAGCGGGGCTCCGACGACGAGCACCGGCAGGAGCTCCCGCGAGGCCGCGACGACGTCGGCCAGCGCCACGTCGACGGCGTCGAGCAGGGCGTCCTGCACGAGGATGTCCTCGATGGAGTAGCCCGACAGCGTCAACTCCGGGAACACCGCCAAGGCGACGCCGTCGTCATGGCAGTCGCGGGCCATGCGCAGCACGGATTCCGCGTTGGTCGCGGGGTCGGCCAGCGTGGTGTGGTGGGTACACGCGGCCACCCGCACGAACCCGTGCCGGTAGGCGGAGAAGAAGGCCACGTACTCATTGTTTCAGGCGGGTCGCAGGCCGCCTACCCTGGACAGGGATGAATGGTCCCGAGGCTCCCGAACTGGTCAACGTGCTCGCAGGTCAGCGGGTCGCAGTGCTTACCGGAGCGGGGCTGTCCACCGACTCCGGGATCCCCGACTACCGCGGTCCGGACTCACCGCCGAGCAACCCGATGACGATCGGACAATTCACGTCGGATCCGGATTTCCGGCGACGCTACTGGGCGCGCAATCACGTCGGTTGGCGCCACATGGACGCCACGACGCCCAACGCCGGGCATCGAGCGCTGGCCCACCTGGAGGCGGCCGGTGTGGTCGCGGGGGTGATCACCCAGAACGTCGACCTGTTGCACACCAAGGCCGGCAGCGCGACGGTGATCGACCTGCACGGCACCTATGCCAGAGTCGTCTGCCTGGCATGCGGACTCACCATGACGCGGGCGGCCCTCGCCGAGCAGCTGGAGGCGCTCAATCCGGGCTTCCTCGAACGCGCCGAGGCGGTCGGCGGCATCGCGGTGGCGCCCGACGCGGACGCAATGGTCACCGAGACGGCGTCATTCCGGTACGTGGACTGTCCGCAGTGCGGGGGAATGCTCAAACCCGACATCGTGTACTTCGGCGAGAACGTACCCAAAGAGCGTGTCGCCCAGTCCTATTCAGTCGTCGACGGTGCGGACGCACTCCTGGTCGCCGGATCGTCGCTGACGGTGTTCTCCGGAATGCGGTTCGTCCGACATGCGGTCGCGACCGGCATGCCGGTCGCGATCGTCAACCGCGGGCCCACCCGCGGCGACGAGTTGGCGACCGTCAAGGTCGACGCTGGCTGCTCCGGAGCTGCTCGCGCTGCTCGCCGACGAACTCACCCCCGCGATTTCGGCGCGTATTTCCGGGCTGAGTCCGGATACGCGCGCCGAAATCGCCTAGGGCGTGACGTGAACCGGGAGGTCGTCGGCCCAGGGCTGTGCATCGACCATGTCGGCGACCCGGATGTAACCCCGTTCGAACTCCCCGGTCGCGGCGTCGACGAGGCGGTACTCCTGCGTCTGCCGATGGATCGGCTGCCCGTCAAGGATGACCACCCGCACTTCACCGGGTTCGAACGCGCACCGCTCGTGTAGGGCGGCGATCAACTGCTCGTTGTGCATGTGCCCGTCGCCGAAGTGCCACCCGACCGCCATGGCGCACATCAGTTCGCCCTCACACAGGTTGTAGACCGCCTCGTCGTAACCGGCCATCGCCCGGTGCGCCAGCGTGAACAGCGCGCGTCCGTGCGTGTTCAGGCCACGATGGGCATAGGCGAGGTGCGCCGGGACGAGGGCCTCCTCCTTGCTGCCGTACACCTTCTCGAGCTCGCGGTGCTGCATCGAGAACAACGAGCGCGTGGCCTTCTCGATCCGGTCGTCGGCGGACGGCTTCACGCACCACAGGGTGGTGTCCCAGTTGCCGGCGTAGTACCGCATGCCGGGCAGGAAGGAGACCTTGCGCGGGAACAGGTTTCCGATCGTCACCACGGTGACCATCACGACGAACAACAGGGCCACCGGAACGGGGTTGGCGAGGTCGCGCAGCCCGACGGGTGCGTGCGCGACGAACAGCCACAGCACGCCGAACATCATGAACACGTTCCATTCCAAGGGGACACCCATCGGGAACGCGGTGAAGATCCCGAGGTGGAAACAGACCATCACGAACGCAGCGATGGCCGTCGGCCAGCCGCCGTGCGAGAAGAACAACACCAGCGGCACCAACAGCTCGATCGCCGTCGCGACGTGGGCGCCGACCCTGGCCAGCCGGCTCGGAAGCAGGTCGTCGGGAAAGCGTTGGAAGAACGCCCGTTTCGCGGCGGCGGGGCGCACGAACGGACTGTTCGACAGCATCGATGCGATCACGAACGGGAAGTGCCGGTTGAGTTTCGACGTCGCCGCGGCCATCCAGATCACCAGGAAGACGACCTTCGCCGCGACGACGGCGGCGACCCCCGTGAACAGGAAGGCCAGAGCCAACGGTGCATAGACCTCGCCGCGGGTGGCTAGGAAGACGACCTTGTCGCGCAGCCCGAGCACCGCGACGACCGCCAGCACCGAGATGGTCTGCCAGGGGGAAGGACGCCGAGCTCGGTGTCGAGGGCCGGAATTGGGCCCGTTCCGTCGGACACCAAGGCCAGCACCAAAAGCCCGAGCAGCGCACCGTAGAGCAGAACATCGAGCGGAGTTCGGTTGGTACCTGCGGTCAGCGGCACCCGGTTCGGCCACGGCGGCAACCGAATCGTGCCAGGCCGCAACCAGTACAGGCTCGACCCGAGGGGAAGGAAGTAACGCCCGGCGAGCGGGCCGAAGCTGCAGCCGAGTCCGACGACTTCGACCAGCATCGTGTAGAAGACCGCCTTCTGGAAGACGATCGGCTCCGACCACCACGAACCGATGTTGGTGAGCCCGTCGATTCCCTTGGTGGACAAGGCGAACAGTATGCCGACGAAGACGTAGAGCCCGATCTTGAGCAGGTAGGCCAGGTAGACGACATCGGGTGCCCCGAACCCCGACTCGGCCAGGTGTTGTGCGATCGGCCGGATGCGCTCGCTACGCGTGCCCTTGCTCCACTCATCCAGGTCGACGACGGGCAGATTCGGCTGCAAGAACCCCAAGACCACTCCTTCGGGCGACAGCTGACATTGCTTCGCTGTGTGCGTGATCATGGTGCCACCCGGGCGCAGGGATCAAGGCCGATCTGAGTGATTCGAGCGCGGCTTCGTTCGCGCGTTCGCGACGCGAACGGGAGCGCGCACAAGTCGCTAGACGGCGACCAGGTCGTCGGCGTGCACGACGGGCCGACGCAACTCCGCCGGGAGGTCCGACGTCGAGCGCCCGATCATCGCCGCCAGTTCCGTTGCGTCATAGGCCACCACACCGCGCGCCACCGTCATGCCGTCGGGCGCGTGGAGCTCGATCACGTCGCCGCCGTGGAAGCGGCCCGTCACCGCCGTGATGCCTGCGGGCAGCAACGAGCGACGCTGCTTCACCACCGCCCGCACGGCCCCGTCGTCGAGCGTCAGCGCACCTGCCGACTCCGCGGCGTAGCGCAGCCAGAACCGGCGCGCCGACATGCGTCCAGCTCGCGGCGCGAAAACCGTGCCCACGGACGCATCGTCCAGCGCCCTACCGGCGTCCGCGGCCGCGGCGAGCAGCACTGGCACGCCGGCGTCGGCGGCCAACAGCGCCGACGAAAGCTTGGAGGCCATGCCGCCCGTGCCCAGCTTGCTGCCTCCGCCGGCCACGACGCCGTCGAGGTCGTCGGGCGCCGCGACCTCGGGAATGAAGCGAGCGTTGGACTTCCGCGGATCGGAGTCATAGAGGCCGTCGACGTCACTCAACAGCACCAGGGCATCGGCACCCACCAGGTGGGCGACGAGCGCCGACAGGCGGTCGTTGTCGCCGAAGCGGATCTCGTTGGTGGCCACCGTGTCGTTCTCGTTCACGATCGCGACGGCGTGCAGTGAGCGCAGCCGGTCGAGGGTGCGTTGCGCGTTGGTGTGCTGCACCCGCATCGAGATGTCGTGCGCGGTCAACAGCACTTGGCCGACCGTGCGACCGTAGCGGTGAAACGCCGAGCTCCACCCGTTGACGAGCGCCACCTGGCCGACGCTCGCCGCGGCCTGCTTGGTCGCCAGGTCGGTGGGTCGGCGGGAAAGTCCGAGCGGCTCGATGCCCGCCGCGATGGCGCCCGACGACACGATGACGACGTCCGAACCGGCCTTCATGCGCGCTTCGATGGCGTCGGCCAAAGTGGCCAGCCGGCCCGCGTCGAACATGCCGTTGGGCGCGGTCAGCGCGGTGGTGCCGACCTTGACGACGACGCTGCGGGCGCCGCGCACGGCGTCCCGATGGACGCTCATTCCTCACCGCCGGAACGGCGACGCTCCCGCCGGGCAGCCTTGCGCTCATCGGCACCGACACGATCGGTCTGCTCGAGTCGGATGTCGGTACCCCGCCCGGACATCGTCATGTCGATGCCTGCAGGCGTCTGCGGCTCCCAGTCGAACGTCATGTCGCCGATGGTGACCGCGCAGCCTGGCCGCGCGCCCTGCTTGAGCAACTCGTCCTCGACCCCGAGCCGGGCCAGCCGGTCGCCGAGGTAGCCGACGGCCTCATCGTTGGTGAAATCCGTTTGACTGACCCAGCGTTCGGGCCGGACACCGCGAACCAGGAAGCCGCCCTGGCCGTCGGACACTACGGTGAAGCCGCTCTCGTTGACGGCGATCGGCCGAATCACGGGGCGGCGCGGTGCAACAACCGGCTGCGCAGCACGGTACGCCGCAACCATGTCCCACAGCGCAAAGGTCAACGGCCGCAACCCGTCCCGGGTGATGGTGGACACCTCGAAAACCGGCCATCCGTAGCGGCGGTGGACCTCGTCGCGGACGAAGTCGGCCAATTCGTGCGCCTCGGGTACGTCGATTTTGTTGAGCACCACGGCACGTGGCCGTTCGGCGATGTCGCCCAGCGTCGAATCGGTTAGCAGGGTTGGGGTGTACGCGGCCAGTTCGGCCTCCAGCGCGTCGATGTCCGAGATCGGATCGCGGCGGGGTTCCATGGTCGCGCAGTCGACGACGTGGACGAGCACCGCGCAGCGCTCGATGTGCCGGAGGAATTCCAGCCCGAGACCGCGGCCCTCGGACGCACCGGGGATCAGTCCGGGTACGTCGGCGACGGTGAACGTGTGGTCACCCGCCGACACCACGCCGAGGTTGGGGGCCAGCGTCGTGAACGGGTAGTCGGCGATCTTCGGCTTGGCCGCCGAGATCACCGAGACCAGAGACGACTTGCCTGCCGACGGGAAGCCGACGAGTCCGACGTCGGCGACGGTCTTGAGTTCGAGGGTGAGGTCACGGGCCTGGCCCTTCTCCCCGAGCAGCGCGAAACCAGGGGCTTTGCGGGCGCGTGAGGCCAGCGCCGCGTTGCCCAGTCCCCCACGGCCGCCCGCGGCGGCCTCGAAGCGGGTTCCGGAGCCGACGAGGTCGGCCAGCAACTTGCCCTTTTCGTCGAGGATCATGGTGCCGTCCGGCACCCGCACCTCGAGATCGCCACCCGCGGCGCCGTCACGGTTGTTGCCCTGGCCCGGCTTTCCGGACGGCGCGACGACGTGGGGATGGAAGTGGAAGTCCAGCAGAGTGTGCACCTGCGGGTCGACGACGAGGACGACGCTGCCGCCGCGGCCGCCATCGCCGCCGTCTGGGCCACCGAGTGGCTTGAACTTCTCCCGGTGTACCGACGCGCAACCGTTACCGCCGTTGCCCGCCTTCGCATGTATGACGACGCGGTCGACGAACCGGGGCATCGCCTGTCCTTCCCGTCGAGTGTGAAGCTATGGCCATTCGAGTCCGAGAACTCGCGGCAGCTTCACGATCGCGGAAAGTCCTCGGTGGATTAAGCCTCCGGTCGCGCGACGCGGACGATGTTGACCGTCCTGCGGCCACGCTTCACGCCGAACGTCACCGCACCGGGCGCAGTGGCGAACAGGGTGTCGTCGCCACCACGGCCGACGTTCACGCCGGGGTGGAAGTGGGTGCCGCGCTGGCGGACGAGGATCTCGCCGGCCTTGACGATCTGGCCGCCGAACCGCTTGACGCCGAGTCGCTGAGCATTCGAGTCGCGACCGTTGCGCGAGCTGGAAGCGCCCTTCTTGTGTGCCATTGGTTCGCTCCCCTACTACTTGATGCCCGTGACCTTGACGACCGTCAGCTTCTGACGGTGGCCCTGGCGCTTGTGATAGCCGGTCTTGTTCTTGAACTTGTGGATGCGGATCTTGGGGCCCTTGGTGTGCTCGAGCACCTCCGCGGTGACCGCGACCTTCTCGAGGTCCTTGGCATCGGTGGTGACCTTCGCGCCGTCGACCATCAGCGCCACGGGAAGCGAGACGGAGGCGCCGGCCTCGAGCTCCAGCTTCTCGATCTTGACTATGTCTCCGACCGCGACCTTGTACTGCTTGCCGCCGGTCTTGACGATTGCGTAGGTCGCCATCGTTCTCGTCTTCCTCTACGTCTGTTGCGGGCGCGCGCTACCCGAAGGTTGCGAGCGCGGGTCTGGGGTGCGGGGGCGTCGGTTGCCCCGCTGTCACCGGCTCGAATTCACAGAGCCGACAGACAACTGCTCAAGGTTACGTGACCAGCGGGTAAGGGGTCAAACTGCCTGCCCGGCGACGATGCGTGCGAGGAACGAGCACGCGGGAAGCCGGGCAGTTGGGTCAGGTCAGTCAGCGCCGGCAGGTGGGCCTGCGGGGCGGGCCGCGGCGCGTCTGCGCTGCCGACCCACCCTGGCGACCTCGACCTGGACGCCGTCCGGGCCATCGTCGTCCTCGTCCTCGTCCTCGTCGTCGTCGTCGTCCGAGTCGTCGTCGTCCGAGTCGTCCTCGTCGGAGTCGTCCTCGTCCGAGTCGTCCTCGTCATCGGAGTCGTCGTCGATCACTTCGATGTCGTCGTCGATGGCGTCTTCGTCGTCCTCGTCGAGTTCGACGTCCAAGTCGTCGTCGTCCGATTCGTCGTCTGAATCGTCCACGTCACCGACCACAGCCTCCTCGGCACCGACTTCGGTGTCGACGATGTCCTCGGCATCCGACGCGACGTCGACCGTCTCGTCGACGGCCTCGCCGTCGAGGCCTTCGTCCTCGTCGTCCTCGGGGCGACCTGCGGCCGCCATCGCCTTGAACATCGGGTGCTCGCCGTGTGAATGGGCGGGCACCTTGGCCACCTGCACGTCGTCGGCCCGTCCGCCCTTCTTGCCCCGCTTGCCGCGGCGTCCGGTGGGCTCGGCCTTGCGCGCGGCGGGGGATCCGGAGTCCACGGGGTCGCCGTGCAGCACGATGCCGCGGCCCGCGCATTGGGGGCAGTTCGTCGAGAAAGCCTCGATCAGGCCCGTGCCGAGCTTCTTGCGGGTCAGCTGCACCAAGCCCAGCGACGTCACCTCCGACACCTGGTGGCGCGTCCGGTCCCGGGCAAGCGCCTCGGTGAGCCTCCGCAGCACGAGGTCGCGGTTGGACTCCAGCACCATGTCGATGAAGTCGACGACGATGATGCCGCCGATGTCGCGCAACCGCAGTTGGCGGACGACCTCCTCGGCCGCCTCGAGGTTGTTGCGCGTCACCGTCTGCTCGAGGTTTCCACCCGACCCGGTGAACTTGCCGGTGTTGACGTCGACGACGGTCATCGCCTCGGTCCGGTCGATCACCAGGGTGCCGCCGGACGGCAAGTACACCTTGCGGTCCAACGCCTTGGTCAACTGCTCGTCGATGCGGTGCACCGCGAAGACGTCCGGGCCGTCCTCGGCCACGGGCTGGTAGCGCGTCATCCGCGGGGCCAGTTCGGGCGCAACGGAATTCACGTATTCGTCGATGGTCTGCCAGGCTTCGTCGCCCGACACGATGAGCCCGGAGAAGTCCTCGTTGAACAGGTCGCGGATCACCTTGACCAGGACGTCGGGTTCCTCGTAGAGCGGGATGGCGGCGCCCGCCGCCTTGGCGGTGACCTCGGTGGCCTTCGCCTCGATCTGGGTCCAACGCTCCTGCAGGCGGTTGACGTCGGTGCGGATGTCGTCTTCCTTGACGCCCTCCGACGCGGTCCGGATGATGACGCCGGCGTCCGAGGGCACCACCTCGCGCAGGATCTCCTTGAGCCGCTGCCGTTCGGTGTCGGGCAGCTTGCGGCTGATGCCCGTGGACGAGGCGCCCGGCACGTACACCAGGTAGCGCCCGGCGAGCGACACCTGAGTGGTCAGCCGGGCCCCCTTGTGTCCGACGGGGTCCTTGCTCACCTGCACGACGACGTAGTCGCCCGGCTTCAGCGCCTGCTCGATCTTGCGCTGAGCGCCACCGAGCCCAGCGGCTTCCCAGTTCACCTCGCCTGCGTACAGCACACCGTTTCGGCCGCGGCCGATGTCGACGAACGCCGCTTCCATGGAGGGCAGCACGTTCTGCACGATTCCGAGGTAGATGTTGCCGACCAGCGACGCCGAGCCCGCCGAGGTGACGAAGTGTTCGACGACCACACCGTCTTCGAGCACCGCAATCTGCGTGTAGCGGGCGCCCTCGTGGGGCGGTTCGGTGCGGACCTTGTCGCGCACCACCATCACCCGTTCAACGGCCTCGCGGCGTGCGAGGAACTCGGCCTCGCTGAGGATCGGTGGACGGCGCCGGCCCGCGTCGCGGCCATCACGGCGGCGCTGCCGCTTGGCTTCCAGCCGGGTCGAGCCGCTGATGCCCTGGATCTCGTCGGACTTGTCGCCTCTGTCCGCTTTGTCCGCTTTGTCGACCTTGTCGGACTTGCGCGGCGTCCGCTCGTGCACGACGGTGTTCGGCGGATCGTCTGGCGACGCGGAGCCATCGTCGCCGTCGGCCCCGCCGGACTTGCGCCGCCTGCGACGACGTCGGCGACGGCTGGCTCCGTCGGAAGTAGCACCGTCCTCGGCCTCGTCGTCGTCGGAGTCTTCGTCGAGGTCGGCCTGCTCACCCGTCTCGTCCTGAGCGTCCTCGCCGTCGTCGTCGGCGCTCTGCTCACCGCGCCCCCGGCCGCGGCCACGGCGCCCGCGGCGACGGCGTCGACTGGCGGGCCGCTCCCCCTGGTCGTCGTCGGCTTCCTCGGACGCGTCGTCCTCGTCGTCGTCGTCCTCCTCGTCGTCGTCGTCCACGGCCTCGAACGACACGGGCTGCGGGGCAACGAACAGCGGCAGGTAGTCGGCCGGCGGCGCACTCGGAGCGGGGACCTCGAGCATCAGCCGGGACTCGGGTTCGGTCTCATCGACGTCGCCGTCATCGACGCCGGTGGGTTCAGCGGCATCCACGACACCATTGCTGTCGGGGCGGCTCGCCACAGGTCCGCCGGCATCGACTCCCGGATCGGCGAGTGCACCGTCGTCGCCGGGATCGATCCCCGCGTCGCCATGGTGCGATCCGCCGAACGGATCGCCGCTCAGCAGTGCTGGCGAATCCTCGTGTCGGGTGTCTTCGGCAAGGTCTTCGATTTGGGCATCGTCGGCCACGTATTCTCCTCAAGCCCCCGGGCGCGTCGTGTCGACGCGGCCACGCGAGGGCTTCCGCTATGGGCTCGGGGAGCTCCCGAGCTTGTTGTGGTCTCGCTCCGAGCGGCTCATGGAGAACCCTCGGTGCCTGGCTGAATGATGGCTGGACTCCGCGCCGCACTCGGAATTTCCTAGGTGGTCGCGCTCGTCTAAGTCTTCATCCGGGAAAGCCCGCTCCGCCAAAACAAGCTTGGTGGAGCCAGTCACCCGAGGTCAGTATCCCACATCACGGCACGGAATCTCACGAACCGGCCTGAGCAGCTAACGGCCCGGGAACCAGAGTTCGATTTCCCGGTCCGCCGAATCCGGCGAATCCGAGCCGTGCACCAGGTTGTCCTGGGTGACAAGTGCCAGGTCACCGCGGATGGTGCCCGGGGTCGCCTTCTCCACCGGATCGGTGGCGCCAGCGATCTGCCGGAACGCGGCAACAGCCCGTGGGCCCTCCACGATGGCGGCGACCACGGGTCCGGAGGTGATGAATTCGAGCAGCGACGGGAAGAACGGCTTGCCCTCGTGCTCGGCGTAGTGAGCCCGGGCGAGGTCGTCGCTCACGGTCTTGAGTTCGAGGGCCGCGATGGTCAGCCCCTTGCGTTCGATTCGGCTGAGGATCTCCCCGACGAGGTGTCGTTTGACGCCGTCGGGCTTGACCAACACCAGTGTCCGCTCCGTCACGTCGAAAAAGCCTACTCGCCAGTAGGGGGCGGCTGCTGCCCGGGCAGCAGGCCGTGTTCCTGACGGCGTTTGACCTCGGCGCGCAGGTAAGCGATCAGCGCCCACACCGCTGCGAAGACGACGCCGATGAAGCCGACGGCGGCGTGCACCACCCACCCGGCGATCAGCACCAGCTGTATCGCGAGGTTCGCCCACAGCGCCCACGGGCGGCCCTGCATCCCGGACAGCAAGACCAGGACGACCGCGAAGCCGATGAGGAACCCCCCGCTGAGCGGGGTCAGTCCACCATGCGAGAACGAGACCACCGGCAGCGCAAGCAGCACGACGATCGCCTCGAGGATCAGCGTGCCCGCCATCACGCCGCGGAAGCTCTTCCACGGGTCCGGCGTTGCGGGCGCTGTTTCCGGCTCGCGTGACGGTTCCTCGGTCACTCCGGGTCCCTTCCGAACAAGGTCCGCGCCGCGCCGGCGGTCATCACCGATCCGGTGATGACCATCCCGAAACCGGAAGAGTGCCCGGGAAAGGAGCTGTCGTTGCCGGCTTCCTCGACGAGCGCGGTCGCCGTCTCGATGGCGTCGGGCAGCGTCGTCGCCGGGATCACCCGCTCGGGTCCGAAGCGCTCCTCGGCTCGCCACGCAAGCGCCTCGACGTCCATGGCGCGCGGTGACCCGTTGTGCGTGACGACCACCTGATCGAAGGCGGGTTCGAGTGCGGCCAGGATGCCGTCGACGTCCTTGTCCGCCATCACCGAGATGACCCCGACCAGGAACCTGAAGTCGAACTCCTGCTCGAGTGCGTCGGCCAGGGCCGCAGCTCCCGCCGGGTTGTGCGCCGCATCGATGAATACCGTTGGGGCACTGCGCATTCGTTCGAGCCGCCCTGGCGTGGTGACGGCGGCGAAACCCGCTCGGACGGCGTCGACGTCGAGTTGCCGGTCAGCGCCGGCACCGAAGAACGCCTCGACGGCCGCGAGTGCGACGGCGGCGTTGTGCGCCTGGTGCTCGCCGTGCAGCGGTAGGAAGACCTCGGGGTACACCCCGGCCAGCCCCTGCAACTCCAGCAGCTGCCCCCCGACTGCGATCTGCCGGCCGAGCACCGCGAACTCCGAGTCTTCGCGAGCCACCGCGGCGTCGGCGCGTACCGATTCGGCGAGCAGCACCTCCATCGCCTCGGGGAGTTGCCGCCCGATCACGGCGACGGTGTCGGTCGGGACGAGGTCCCTCGACGGCCCGGCGATGATCCCTGCCTTCTCGGCGGCGATCGCCGCGATGTCCTCGCCGAGGTATTCGGTGTGGTCGAGTCCGATCGGGGTGATGACCGCGACCGGCGCATCGACGACGTTGGTGGCGTCCCACCGCCCGCCCATTCCGACCTCCACGACGGCGACGTCGACGGGCGCGTCGGCGAAGGCCGCGAACGCCATCGCGGTGACGACCTCGAACTTGCTCATCTTCGGGCCACCGCTTGCCTCGGACTGCTTGTCGACCAGTTCGACGAAGGGCTCGAGCTCGCGGTAGGTGTCGACGTACTGCGCAGGCGTGATGGGTTTACCGTCGATCGAGATGCGCTCCACCGCCGATTGAAGATGTGGGCTCGTGGTACGCCCGGTGCGGCGATGCAACGCGGTCAGCAGCGCGTCGATCATGCGCGACACCGACGTCTTGCCGTTGGTACCCGCCACGTGGATGCTCGGGTAGCTCCGCTGGGGTGAGCCCAACAGCTCCATCAATGCGCTGATGCGGCTCGTGCTCGGCTCGAGTTTCGTTTCCGGCCAACGCTGGTCAAGCAGATGCTCGACTTGCAGCAGGGCCGCGATCTCGTCGGGCGTCGGTTCGACTAATGACATGCGCGGTCCGCTTCGCTTCTCGCTCAGCCGAGCCCGGCCAGGCGCGCCGTGATGCGCTCCACCTCTTCGCGAGCCACCTGTTGACGCGCGCGGATCTTCTCGACGACGGCGTCGGGGGCCTTGGCCAGGAACTCGCCGTTGCCCAATTTGGCGGCGGTCTGTGCCAACTCCTTGTCGGCGGCCGCGAGGTCCTTCTCCAGCCTGCGTCGCTCGGCCGCCACGTCCACGCGTGCCCGACGTGTCGAGGTCCACGACGACCGTGCCTCGCGAGAGCCGCACCTCCACCGACGCCGAGGGCGTGAACCCCTCGCCCGGTTTCGTCAGCCATGCCAGCGCCTCGACGGCGGGGACCTGAGGTTCGAGGTCGGCGTCGCCGACGCCCACGAGCCGGGCAGGGACCCGTTGCCGGTCGTTCAGCCCCTGGTCGCTACGGAACCGGCGCACCTCGGTGACGAGCTTTTGCATGTCGGTGATCCGTTGGGCGGCAACGGCATCCAACGCGACGCCCGATGGCTCCGGCCAATCGGCGATGACGACCGACTCACCGCCGGTCACGTTCTTCCACAGCGTCTCGGTGACGAATGGCATGACCGGGTGCAGCAGCTTCAGCAGCGCGTCGAGCACGGTGGCCAGCACCGCGTTGGTGTGCCCGGCGGCGCCCTCGTCCGACAGCTGGACCTTGGCCAGCTCGAGGTACCAGTCGCAGAACTCGTCCCACGCGAAGTGGTAGAGCGCCTCGCAGGCCCGGCTGAACTCGTATTCCTCGAACGCCGAATCCACCTCGGCGCGAACCTCTTCCAGCCTGCCCAGAATCCACCGGTCGGCGTCGGTCAGTTCGTCGAGTGAGGGCAGCGGTGTCATCGCCGCGCCGTTCATCAACGCGAACCGGGTGGCGTTGAACAGCTTGGTGGCGAAGTTGCGCGACGCGCGGGCGTGATCCTCTCCGATCGAGAGGTCGCCGCCGGGGCTTGCGCCGCGGGCCAAGGTAAACCGCAGCGCGTCGGCGCCGAAGGACTGCACCCAATCCAGCGGATCGATGCCGTTGCCCTTGGACTTGCTCATCTTGCTGCCGAATTCGTCACGAATCAGACCGTGGAGGAACACGTTTCGGAACGGGACCTGCGGACCGCGCTGCCCGCCCCGGGTGAGCGCGTCGTCGTCGCCGACGAACGTGCCGAACATCATCATGCGGGCCACCCAGAAGAACAGGATGTCGTAGCCGGTGACCAGCACGCTGGTGGGATAGAACTTCTCGAGTTCCGGGGTGTGGTCCGGCCAGCCCATCGTGGAGAACGGCCATAGCGCCGCCGAGAACCACGTGTCGAGCACGTCGGGGTCCTGCTCCCAGCCTTCAGGCGGGGTCTCGTCGGGCCCGACGCACACCGTCTCGCCGTTCGGACCGTGCCAGATGGGGATGCGGTGCCCCCACCACAGTTGCCGCGAGATGCACCAGTCGTGCATGTCATCGACCCAGCCGAACCAGCGTGGTTCGAGGCTCGCGGGGTGAATCACCGTGTCGCCGTTGCGCACTGCGTCACCTGCGGCCTTTGCGAGGGATTCGACCTTGACCCACCACTGCAGCGACAGGCGCGGTTCGATCGGTTCGCCACTGCGCTCGGAGTGCCCGACGCTGTGCAGATACGGCCGCTTCTCCTCGACGATTCGGCCCTCGGACGCCAGCGCCTCGCGGACCGCCGCTCGCGCTTCGAAGCGGTCCAGTCCGTCGAATTCTGTTCCGGTATCGGTGATCCGGCCCTTGGTGTCCAGAATCGATGGCATCGGAAGCTGGTGCCGCATGCCGATCTCGAAGTCATTCGGGTCGTGCGCGGGCGTGACCTTCACTGCGCCCGTGCCGAATTCGGGGTCGACGTGCTCGTCGGCAACGATCAGGATGTCACGCGTCAGGAAGGGGTGTGGCAGCGTCTTTCCGACCAGGTCCCGGTACCGACGGTCGTCGGGGTGGACGGCGATCGCGGTGTCCCCCAGCATCGTCTCGATGCGGGTGGTCGCCACGACGAGATGTGGTTCGTCGTCGTTCATCGAGCCGTAGCGGAAGGAGACCAGTTCGCCCTCGACGTCCTCGTAGCGGACCTCTAGGTCGGAGATCGCGGTCTCCAGCACCGGCGACCAGTTGACCAGCCGCTCGGCCTGATAGATCAGCCCGGCGTCGTAGAGCCGCTTGAAGATGGTCCGGACCGCTCGCGACAGGCCGTCGTCCATGGTGAAGCGGTCGCGGCTCCAGTCGACACCGTCACCCAGTGCGCGCATCTGCCATCCGATGGTTCCGCCGGACTCGCGCTTCCAGTGCCAGACCTTGTCGATGAAGAGTTCGCGGCCGAAGTCCTCCTTGGTCTTGCCGTCGACGGCGAGCTGCTTTTCCACCACGCTCTGGGTGGCGATGCCGGCGTGGTCCATGCCGGGCAGCCACAGCACCTCGTAGCCCTGCATGCGCTTGCGCCGGGTCAGTACGTCCATGAGCGTGTGGTCCAGAGCGTGGCCCATGTGCAGGTTGCCGGTGACGTTCGGCGGCGGCAGCACGATCGAATAGGGGGGCTTGCCGCTGGTGGCATCCGCGGTGAAGTAGCCGGCGTCCACCCAACGCTCGTACAGGTCAGCCTCTACCGCGCTCGGATCCCACGTTTTGGGGAGGTCTCGCGCCCCGGGGTTCTCGGCGGGCTTAGAGGTGGCGGTCACCTCGACATTCTAGGAAGAAGCACCCAGCAGACGTAACAGCCCCCGACACGCCGAGCGCTAGGAGGCCTCCACGTCTGGTGGCTGGGTTACTTCTTGCCGCCCAGCAGGCCGCCCAGGATCTCGCCGATGGCGTTTCCCTGGCCACCGCCTCCGAGCACACTGCCGAGGATGCTGCCCAGCGGATTGTTTCCGCCACCTCCTCCTCCGCCGCCTCCGAGGATGCTGCCCAGCACGTCGGTAAGGCCGCCACCACCGGATGCCTGCGCCTGCGGTTGCGCGGGTGCGGCGTTGCCCTTGCTCAACTGCTTGCCGATGTAGGCGAGCACGATCGGGGCCAGGATCGGCAGCAGCCTCTTGATCAGGTCACCGCCACCCGCACCGGTGCCCGCGAGCGCCGATGCGACGGCGTTGCTGTCGTTGCCGCCGAAGATGTTGGCGACAATCTTGTCGCCTTCGTTCTCGTCTACCTGGTCGACGCTGACACCACCGTCGAGCAGGCCGCTGGCCGCCTGTGCGCTGACGGCCGACTCGAGGTTGCTCGAGTCGATGTCGTCGGCCGCGACATTGTGCTGCAGGCCGCCGACGAGTGCCGGCACCAGCGTCCTGATGGCGTTGTTCACCTCGCCTTCGTCAGCCCCTAACTTGGCCGCAATTTCTTGCGTGGGAATCTCGTTGAGAAGCTCGTCGAGACCAGCCATGACAGTCCACCTTCGTCGCTGGGATGATGCGCAATCGCCCTCGCGACACTAGTCGTCTCGGTGTCGGCTGACAGGGATTCGGCGCGGCCTGATCAGGACAGCCGGACGGTCTCCAACGTGACGCCGGCCGCGGGCAGTCGGGCCAGCAACGCGTCGCCGAGCGCCGTCGCCGGCGTCAGCACACCACGGAGGTCGGAGATTTCGTCGCGGTCGAAGGCAAGGGCCAACCCGCACTCCCCCAGAAGCACCGAAGTCGCCTTGTATCCGAAGTCCCCCCGCTGAGCCATCGTCGCCCGGTAGCGCGCACCGGTGGACGTGGTCGTGTACGTCTCGACGCGGTAGTGGCCGTTTTCTCTGACGCGCTCGCTTGGTCCGGTGCCCGGCTTCGGCGCGATGCGCTCGAGCAGACGGCGCGGCAACTTGTTGAAGTAGCGGCTGCCCAGCCAGAGCACGGCGGCGTTCCCCGCGGTGCCCATCGCCGCCGCGACCGGAGCGACTATCGAAGAACCCATGCTCATCGTCTCGGCGTACCGAAGGGTGCGGCCGTACGCCCAGTTGAGCAGAGCGTTGCTGCGGCGCACGATTCGCGAGTTCGGTGCTCCCATCACGAAGGCGCCGACCCAGATGCCGTCGAGCTCGGGGGCAACGTCCCGGCCGCGCCGCCACGGGGTGTCGGACTGAGGGCCAAGATCGGGTTCGGCGGCCCGGTCGGTTGTCAGGGTGTAGGGGTCGTTCATCTCTCGACGAATGGCCGGGTCTGCCGACGCCTGGGCGAAGACCTCCATCATCGAAGCGACGGTGCCGCCCGACACTCCACCGACCATCTCGCGCATCACGAACGTGGTGTCGCCGAGCTGGCCCGCACCGTCCTGCAGCGCCCGCTTGTACAGCGCATACACCGTGAGATCCGAAGGGATGGAGTCGAATCCGCAGGAATGAACGATCCTGGCACCGTTGTCGGCGGCCTGCTCGTGGTACAGATCGATGCTGTCGCGGATGAACATCGTCTCGCCCGTGAGATCGGCGTAGTCGGTGCCCGCCTCGGCGCACGCGGCGACCATGGGTAGGCCGTACTTGCTGTAGGGCCCGACGGTGGTGATCAACACGCGCGTGCGCTTGGCCATGTCGTTCAGCGTCGCGCGCGACGACGCGTCGGCGACGATCAGGGGCCATCGTTCGGCTCCCGCGGGCAGCGTGTCCCGGACGGCGCGCAGCCGATCGACGGACCGTCCGGCGAGCGCGATGCGCGCCGTGCCGCCGACTTTGGCGAGGTACTGCGCCGTCAGTTTGCCGACGAAGCTGGTAGCGCCGTACAGGACGATGTCGAACTCACGCTGCTCTGCGGGCATGGGACCAACCTACCGGTGGGTGGACCCGCGTCGGAGGGCTCAGCCGAGGGTCTCGGGAAGCTCGGTGTGCTCATCGCGCAGGTGCCGACCGAGGAATGCCGTGACCACCTGGTACCAGATCTTGGCGTGCGACGGACCCAGCACCCAGTGCCCCTCGGACGGAAAGTACAGGAACTGATGCGGGCTGGTGCCGTCGTCGGCTGCAGGCAGGGCCGACTCCGTCAGCAACTGGTACCACAGCCGCAGTCCCTCACCGATCGGCACGCGGTAGTCCTTGTCCCCGTGGATCACCAGCATCGGGGTGGCGATGCCGCCGACGTGGCGGTGCGGAGAGTTCCGGTCGGTCATTTCGGTGGTCATCTCGCGGGCCCACCAGTACGCGCCATCGGTCGTCGGCCCGAACTGGTCGAGCGCCCACAGACTGGCGTGGGTCACGATCGCGTCGAAGCGGTCGGTGTTCCCCGCGATCCAGTTGGCCATGTAGCCGCCGAACGACCCGCCCATCGCGGCGGTGCGGGTCTCGTCGACCCGAGGGTGGGCGCAGGCGGCGTCGGTGGCGGCTATGAGGTCGATGTACGGTGCCGCGCCCCAGGCTCCCCAACCGCGCTGGATGAACTCCTGCCCGTAGCCCGTCGACAGCGCGGGGTCGGGCATCAGCACCGCGTACCCCCGTGCGGTCAGCAGCCACGGGTTCCACCGCCAGTGCCACGCGTTCCAGCTGGCCAACGGACCTCCGTGGATCCACAGCACCAGCGGCGCCAATTCGTCACCTGCGGGCAGCGTCAACCACGACCGGACGACGGCGCCGTCGGCGGCGGTAGCGGTCATCTCGGTCAATTCGCCTGGCAGCGTGGGCAATTCAACACATGGCAGGACAGACACGACACCGTTCCGGTCGATGCGCACGGGATGTGGCGGTGTCGCATAGGAGCTGCGTAGCGCATAGCTGACCCCGCCCGGCGCGGCGCGCACGTCGCTGTAGCCGTAGTCGTCGTGGGTGAGTCGCGCGACCGCCGACGTGACCGGATCGACGGCGAACATCGGACCGCGACCACCCTCGTCGGCCGTCACGATCAACACCGCTCCGTCGTCGGCCCACGTGACCGAGCTGGGCCAGCGGTCCCAGTCAGTGGCGAGTTCGGCGAACTGTTCGCCGAAGCGCATCACGCACAACGTCGTTCGCGGCGCACTGGTAGGCGTCGAGATCGTCTCGCGCACGAACGCGACCGACGTCCCGTCCGGTGAGATGGCCGGCGCGAGCAGGTCGGCACCCGGATCGTCGGCCACCACGGTGCGCTCGGCGGTCGCCACATCGATGCGCATCAACACCGATCGGATCGAGGCACCGGGCGCGGGAATCTGCCACGAGGTGACGACGAAGCGGCCGTCACGGCTGACGTCGAAAGCCGCGTCGCGCAGCCCATGGCCCGGGTCGGGGGTGAGGTCCCGGCGTCCCGCTGAATCGCCCCCCGAGCCGCTACGCTCCAGCCCCCGAGGAACCTCGAGCAGATGCGGTTGCGCAGGCCCGATGTCGTGGTCCCAGTGCCGAACCGGGTAGCGGGTGTGCAACACCGCCGATACCTTGGCGTCCTTGCGCACCGTCCGTAACCGCTTGTCGTCCTCGACGTCGGCAGCCGACGGCAGTAGCGCGGCCGTGACCACGGCGACGTCGGCGCCGCGAGCGGCGCGCACGCCGTCGACGCCGCCGGCGAGTGCGAGCACCTCGACCGCCTCCCCGCCCGCGACCGGGAGCCGCCACAGGGATGCGGGCGGCTTGTCCTCTTCGGCCTCGTCCGCACCGGGCCGGACCGCGACGAACAAGAGATCACCCTCGGCGGTGAAGGCAGGGCACGCCTCGCCCTTTGCGCCCCGTGTCAGCCTGCGTGCGGGCGCCTCCCCAGATGGATCGAGTTCCCATAGGGCACTGACGTATTCGGTGCGCTTGTCATTGAGTTCGGCGACCGTGGTCACTACTCGGGAACCGTCAGGCGCCACAGCCAGACCGGAGACCCGGGGTAGGGCGAAGTAGGCGTCGAGGTCATGGAACGGGGTTGTGGTGGGGCTGTCCGTCATCTCCCGTTGGTAGCACATGACGGGGCAGGGATCCGCGGCGATTGTCCTGCGATCGTGACACCACCAGCACCGAGCAGCGAAATCACCGTGGACACCACGATCGCGGTATTCCATCCGGCGACCAGGTCGGCGCCGACATGCGTTGCGATGACCGCAAACAACGTGATCCCGACCGCTGCGCCGAAGTATCGGGCGGTATTGTTGGCACCGCTGCCCATCGCCCCTCGATCGGGCTCTACGCTGGCGACCGCCTCACGCCCCAATAGGGCATTGAGCACACCGGTCGCCACGCCAGCCGCCACGAGTGACGGCACCAGCCGCCACGGGGACGACTCAGAGTCGATTCCGTACCCCAGGGCTTGCCCGACTGCCACGATCACCAGGCTCGCCGCGATCGGCAGGGGCCCCTGCATGGAATGTCGGATGTGACGCGATAGATAGGCCGTGGCGACGCTCGTACCCGACCATCCGAGCACGAGGAGACTAGCCGTCCACAACCCCGACCCGAGCCCGACCTGGACGAGCGTCGGGACGAAGGACACCGTCGCGATGATGCCTGCACCGAGCGTGAGCGAGCCGATCGTGGCAGCTCGAAACCGGCTGTGCTGCAGCAGCTTGGGGTCGATCAACGGATCCTGCACTCGTGATTCGGCGAATACGAAGGCCAGGAAGGCCACCAGCCCGGTACACGCGAGCACCGCCGTGATGACGTCGATACCGTTGCGCCCGAGCGTCAATGCGCACACCAGCAGCACCATCGCCGTCGCGAACAAGGTCAGGCCGATGCCATCGAGGCGACGCCGAGTCGCCGCACGCGACTCACCGATGCGGGACAGGCTGGGCCACAACAGAATCAGCGCGAAGACCCCGACCGCAAGGTACGGCTCCCGCCATCGCCCGGCACCGGCGACTGCCGACAGCAGTGCGCCAAGGGAGATCCCCATCCCGACGCTGGCCCCCCAGACAGCCGTCGCGTGCGTGCGGCGCCGAGCGTCGGGAAAGTCGTTGGCGAGGATCGCAAGACCGCAGGCGAGTACAGCTGCGCCACCCAGCCCTTCCGTGATCCGCGCGGTGATGAACACGACGGGCTCCCTGGCGACGAAGCAGCCCAGCGCACCCGCTGCAAGCAAAGCGAGCCCGACCAGGTAGACACGGCGCCGCCCGATGTTGTCCCCCACGACGCCCGAAGCCAACAGACCGGCTGCGAGGCCGACCGACATCGAGCTGAGCAACCAGGCCTGCGGTCCGGGCCCCGCCCGAAGACCTGCGGCCGTCGCCGAGAGCGTCGCCATGGGCGTCACGTACGTGATCAGCACGAGTGCAGTGCCCGCCGCGATCGGCAGCAGCGGTCTTGGCTGTTGGTTTGATTTTCAAACTCACACCTGGCATGCTAACAGGGTGTCCATCGCTTCGCTCGCAGACCTGCCTGGTCGCCCCTGCCCCATCGCCGCCGCGTTGGAAGTCGTCGGCGAGCGCTGGGCACTGCTCGTCGTGCGGGAAATCGCGCTCGGCGCCAACCGGTTCAGCGCGATCGTGGCCGGCACCGGAGCGCCGCGCGACCGCATCGCCGCCAGGCTGAGGACGCTCGAGGATGCCGGAGTCATCGTCCGTGCGCCGTATCAGAGCGCACCGCCGCGCGACGAGTACCGACTCACCGAATCCGGTCGCGCACTGATCCCCGTGCTCGATGCGCTGCTGGCATGGGGCAAGGACTATGCCGTCGCCCCTTGCGATCCCGACCGGCAGCGCCGGTATCCGACGTTCACCGACCGCGCCAAACGCAAGGAGATCCCATGACCGCCGAACTGACCGAGCCGACTACCGAGAAGGGCTGGGGTGAACGCCGCTCGAAGGTCGTCGAATGGCACGACCCGGCGCCGACGACCGCCCGCGGGCTGTCGATGGCCGGCATCGACTACCTGCAAGCGATGATCGACGGCATCCTTCCCCCACCCCCAATCTCGGGATTGATGGAGTTCGACTTGGCGTTCGCGGAACCCGGCAAGGTGGTATTCACCTGCAGGCCCGACGAATCCGCGTACAACCCCATCGGCGCGGTCCACGGCGGCCTCGTCTGCACGCTGCTGGATTCGGTCGCCGGATCCGCGCTGCACAGCACATTGCCTCAAGGCAAGGGCTATACGTCGATCGAGATCAAGGTCAACTATCTCAAGGCGGTGCGACTCTCGACCGGAGCGTTGACCGCCACGGGAACGGTCGTAAAGGCCGGAGCGAGAGTAGGTTTCACCGAGGCGGTGGTCACAGACGCCAGCGGTGAGGTGGTCGCCACGGCATCCAGCACGCTGCTGGTGTTCGACCTCTAGCCACGGCGGGTCGGTGCCTACCGTGCCTTGAGCTCGATGTCGCCAAGGTCGACGTAACCGTTGGCGAGTAAACAATCGGGTGGCGCGGGGTGCTCATGCTGACGATTCGACGACGAGAATCCGTTCCCGACCGTCGACACCAGATATGTTCGGTGACATGGCATCGCAGATCGTCGTAATCGGTGCGGGCATCGCAGGTTTGGCCACGGCAGTCGGCCTGCAACGGCGCGGCCAGCGGGTGACCATCGTCGAGGAGCGCACCGACACTTCGTCCGGCGCAGGCATCAGCATCTGGCCGAACGCTCTGGCCGCCCTCGACGAGATCGGCCTCGGCGACGCCGTGCGTCAAGCGGGTGGCCGAGTGACCGGGGGCGCCATGCGCTGGCACGACGGTTCGTGGCTGCGCAGGCCTTCCCCCGAACGGATCGTCAAGGCGCTCGGCGAACCATTGGTGGTCGTGCGGCGCTCCGTACTGATGAAGCTGCTCGCCGATGCGCTCGAGGGCGGAACCATCGCCTCTGGCGCCGCGGCGACCGACCTCGTCGCCACCGCATACGGAGTTCGGATCAAGTTGTCGGACAATACGACACGCGATGCGGACGCGGTGGTGGGCGCCGACGGCGTGGGCTCGATGGTGGCCCGGCACCTCAACGGGACGCTGAACCGCCACTACGCGGGCTACACCGCGTGGCGCGGCGTGGCCGCACATGACCTCGATCCCGCACTCTCGGGCGAAACCATGGGCACCGGAACCGAGTTCGGCCACGTTCCGCTCGGGCCCGACCACACTTACTGGTTCGCCACCGAACGCGGTCCCGAGGGCCGCGCCTCGCCCGCGGGTGAACTGACGTACCTGCGGTCGAAGTACCGTTCCTGGGCCGAACCCATTCCCGAGCTGCTCGCGTCAACCGATCCGGCTGACGTGATCCGCAACGACCTGTACGACCGCGACGACGCACGGCAGTGGGCGCGCGGACCGATCGTGCTCGTTGGCGACGCCGCGCATCCGATGCGCCCACACCTCGGCCAGGGCGGGTGTCAGGGCCTGGAAGACGCCGCGATCCTGGCGCACTGCGTTGAACAGTCCGCCGACGCGGCGACCGCGTTCAGCCGCTTTGCGGCCGCGAGAAGGCCACGGGTCACGGCGTTGGCCCGGGAGTCGAAGCTGATCGGCCAACTCGTCAACGTCCGGCCCGCCTTCGTCGGCGCGCTTGCCATGCGCGCCTCGAGCCTGGTGCCCGAAGCCATGCTGACGCGCCACCTCGCCTCGGTGGCGGCCCGTTCGGCGTTCGTATTGCCGCCGCCTGCGCGGTAAACGTCCCAACGACCTCGCGACGAGGATGTCGTCTCAGCACCGGTGGCTAGCGTGTGATCGCTGAGGGCAGCGCGTTCAGCGCGGGGCGGTCAGGACACCCAGCGGGTTGAGCAGGACGGAGCACATCTGCCGCGGGTTGATGAAGCCGAGCAGACCCCGGGTCGGCATGGCCTGGCATCCCGTTGCCGGCGCTGCCGGTGCCGTCGGCAGGTTCCAGAGTGCCGGCACGCCACCCTGCTTTCCACACGTGGGCCAGGCGCCGGGCCCCTGGCTGGCCAGGACGTTCTCCGCGACGCGGATCTGCTCCTCTCGCGACGCGTTCACGGGCGAACCGAACCCGCCGTTGGACGTCCAGGTGGCCTGCTTGAACTGGAGCCCGCCGTAGTGCCCGTTTCCGGTGTTGGCGGCCCAGTTGCCGCCTGACTCGCACTGCGCGATGGCGTCCCAGTTCATCGAGTCCGCGTGTGCGGTACCCGCGGACAGGACCGTCGACATGGCCATCGCCGCGATGGCGAAGGAGCCGGTCAGGATGACGAGCCGCACGCTCCTGGCGATTGTCTTGCGAATGGCAATGCTGATGTTCATCACCTCAGGTCCTTCCCCGACCTTTGACACGAGGACCGCTGCAAAGCTGTGCGTGTTTGACGCGGTCTTCCGGTAATTCGTGTGACCGATCTCACGCGTTACAGAAGCGACGCGAGTTATCTACCGGGACGTGATGGATTTCAGAGAAAGCTGAGGTAGGAGGGGAAAAAGAGGTAAGCGGTGCCGGGCGTGTCGCCCGGCACCGCTTCCGATGATCGTTGGGGAGGCCTAGCCCCGCCGGCCGCAGACCGGCCACGCGCCGATGCCTTGGCTCTTCAGCACGTTGTTGGCGACCCGGATCTGCTCCTCACGGCTCGCCCGATGAGGCGAGCCGCTACCACCGTTGGAACGCCAGGTGCCCATGTTGAACTGCAAGCCGCCGTAGTACCCGTTACCGGTGGCGGTGTGCCAGTTGCCGCCCGACTCGCAGGCCGCGACGGCGTCCCAGTTCACTCCGTCCGCATTCGCGGTGCCGGCTCCGAGGGCCACGGGCGCGACAGCGAGCGCCCCGGCGATGGTGGCCAGCCCAAACGTCCTGCGGATGTTCCTCAACTTCGGTCCTTTCGCCAAGCGCGCGCCAACCACGCCCGCGCAGACGCGGAACGCAGGTTGCCTGCCAGGCAGGCGGAAGGGTTGGGTCGCACCGTCTCGGTCGGGTACGACAGCGGGAGGCTGGATCTGCCTCACCGGGTGACAGCACCCGGGCGGCCGCACGGGCGCCGGGATCAACCCGGGCCGACAGCAGCCCCACTCATACGCAAGTTCGTGGTTTTGAAATTATTTGCTTCATTTGGAGACGTCTGGACGTTACAAACCTTTCGAGGCAAAGTCATATTCGCCAATCCGCGCGTCGTTACCAGATAACGGACAGATCACGATCAGACGTATGAAGCATCTGTGCAGGTCATCGTGCGCTTTTGCGCCGACGCAGAAACCGCACGTCATGTGCGTCGACGTGAGCCATCTCACCACGTTTTTGTGAGGTGGCACACATCAGCCGAGTAACACCAGTAACAACCTTCACTGAGATCGCCTTTGCGACAAGCCCAGAGCCCACTGAGTGCCAGACTTCCGAATACGGTTTCGCTGGCCTCCGGGTACGTCATATCGGGCGGGTTCTAGTCAAAGCTGTTGTTACTGAAGTTGCTTCACCTCCATGACCGTGAGGTACCGAGAAGTGTTGCCTTGGTGGAGGCGTTCGCGCACTGCATGTCGGTACGTCAAACACCATATCCTTCAGACTGTTTCGGCGTCGTCGGGCGCGGTCGAGCGCTAGTAATGTCACCTGCCGCAAAGCGCCCTGTCGTGCGACTTCACCGCCAGCCCCACCCGCGCAATGACCCGCGCGATGGGCCACCCCCATCGAGTCGAATGTCACCCGGGCCAGACACGCTGAACGCCAACAATTCAGACTAGGGTGGATGCGGAAGGGCAACGCCCACAACATATTTCATCAACGCTGCGATGACATCTCGACCATTACGCCGGATGAATTGACGAATTATCACGTGAACAACACGCGACTATTGTCGCGAACACGCTGAATAGTCGTGCATGCGTCCAAATTAGCTGAAATTCACGATCTAATTGCTGATTTGCTGCATTACCTACGCGAGGTCGGCCGCAGTGTTCACGTTGGTAAGCGACCGTTGTTCCGGCATCACCACGCGCTGCGTGTCCACGATCGTCACCAGGGCTCGCATACTGCGCTCCCCGGCCGCCACCAACTGGTCGGCGCGTGCGGCGAGCGCGGTGCGGTAGACACCGGCCAGATAGTGATCGCGGCCGTCCCACGGCAGCACCACGTCGGCGCGGAGTCGCACCGCGGGACCGACGAGTTCGTCGATCAGTTCGACGTCCAGGTACGGCATGTCGACCGCGCACACGAACGCCAGGTCGAGACCTGCCTCCGCGGCTGCCCGCAAGCCCGTGGCCGTCGCCAGCAGGGGCCCCACCCCGCGTATCTCGTCACGCAGCACCTCGGCGTCGAGGGCGGGCAACGGCTGCCCGGGTGCGGCGACCACGAAAACCGGCGCACAGCGCGCACGGAGCGTCGTCACCGCGTGTTCGACGAGCGTCGTTTCGCCGGTTGCGCTGGAAAACGGCAGCGTGGCCTTGTCCCGGCCCATGCGCCGCGAGGCCCCACCCGCCAGCACGATCGCGGCGAGCGGGGGGCTGAGGTCGGGCCTCAGATTATTCGACGGTCCAGGTGTCTTTTCCACGCAGCAAGGATTGCAGAGCCGCCGTGTCATGGGGCTTGGAATCCATCGCCGAGCTCACCTGATTGCGTGCCATCTCGTCGTACGTCGGCCGGCTCACCTGACGGATGATTCCCATCACGGTGTGCTCGAGGTTCTGCTCGGAGAGCCGCGACAGCGCGAACGCGTAGGCGGGATCGTCGACCTGCGAGTTGTGGACGACGATTTCGTCGGCGGCGACGTCACCGGTCTTGGCGACCTCGAGGCCGTAGCCGGACTTCACGACGCAGTACTCGCCCTCGGCGCCGAACGTGATCGGCTGGCCGTGTGCCACGTTGATCAGGCGCTCCTCGGCGCCTTCCTTGCGGAGCGCGTCGAACGAGCCGTCGTTGAAGATCGGGCAGTCCTGCAGGATCTCGACCAGCGCGGCGCCACGGTGCGATGCGGCGGCGCGAAGCACCTCGGTGAGGCCCTTGCGGTCGGAGTCGAGCGCGCGCCCGACGAACGTGGCCTCGGCGCCCAGCGCCAGCGAGACCGGATTGAACGGGTAGTCCAGCGAGCCCATCGGCGTCGACTTCGTGACCTTGCCGACCTCGGACGTCGGTGAGTACTGGCCCTTGGTCAAGCCGTAGATCCGGTTGTTGAAAAGCAGGATCGTCAGGTTCATGTTCCGGCGAAGCGCGTGGATCAGGTGGTTGCCGCCGATCGACAGCGCGTCGCCGTCACCGGTCACGACCCACACCGACAAATCCTCGCGGGCCAGCGCAAGCCCGGTGGCGATGGTCGGGGCCCGGCCGTGGATCGAGTGGAAGCCGTAGGTCTCGAGGTAGTAGGGGAACCGGCTGGAGCAGCCGATGCCGCTGACGAACACCATGTTCTCGCGCTTCAGACCCAACTCGGGCAGGAAGTTGCGAATGGTGTTCAGGATGACGTAGTCACCGCAGCCCGGGCACCAGCGCACCTCTTGATCGCTGGTGAAGTCCTTGGCCTTCTGCGGCTCGTCGGTGGTCGGGACCGCGCTGATCTTGGTCAGACCAACGGGAGTGAGCCCGAGGTCGGCGCCGATTACGTCTGTCATGCGCGATCCCGCTTCGCTTCTCGCTCGTTCGTCATGCGTTTGCTCCCACGCCAGTCACATCGGTGTCGACGGTAGCCGCCGCCAGCCGTGCGAACTTGGCCTTGTCGGTTTCCTTGTCAGCCAGCGTTCCGTCCAGCACTGCATCGATGATGCCTTCGACCTCATCGGCGAGGAACGCCATGCCCTCGACCTTGGTGACCGACTGGATGTCGACCAGGTACTTGGCGCGCAGCAGCATCGCCAGCTGGCCGAGGTTCATCTCCGGCAGCACGACCTTCGGGTAACGCGCCAACACGTCACCGAGGTTTGCTGGGAACGGGTTGAGGTGGCGCACGTGCGCGTGGGCGACCTTGATTCCCTTGCGTCGCGCGCGCCGGCACGCCTCGCCGAGTGGGCCGTACGAGCTGCCCCAGCCGACCAGCAGTAGTTCGGCGTCGCCGGTTGGATCGTCGACCTCGAGGTCGGGCACCGTGATGCCATCGATCTTGGCCTGACGCAACCGAACCATGAGGTCGTGGTTCTTGGGCTCGTAGGAGATGTTGCCGGAACCGTTGGCGGCCTCGAGGCCGCCGATCCGGTGCTCGAGACCGGGCGTTCCCGGGACGGCGAACTGCCGGGCGAGGGTTTCGGGGTCTCTGGCGTACGGCTGGAAGGGTTCACCGGTCTTCGCGAACGTGTGATCGATCGGCGCGTAGGTGCTCACGTCGGGGATGCGCCACGGCTCCGAGCCGTTGGCGATCGCGCCGTCGGACAGGATGACCACCGGGGTGTGGTAGTTCACCGCGATCCGCACTGCCTCCACGGCGATGTCGAAGCAATTCGACGGCGAGCACGGCGCCAGGACCACGACGGGTGACTCGCCGTTGCGCCCGTACAGCACCTGCAGGAGGTCGGCCTGTTCGGTCTTGGTGGGCAGGCCGGTCGACGGGCCACCGCGCTGCACGTCGATGACGATCAGAGGCAGCTCGGTCATCACGGCCAGGCCGATGGCCTCCGACTTCAGCGAGATGCCGGGACCGGAGGTGCTGGTGACGCCGAGCGCGCCGCCGTAGGACGCGCCGATGGCCGCGCCGATGCCTGCGATCTCGTCCTCGGCCTGGAAGGTGAGCACGTTGAAGTGCTTGTACTTGGAGAGCTCGTGCAGGATGTCCGACGCGGGCGTGATGGGGTACGTGCCCAGCACGACCTGGGTGTCGGCCAACTGGCCGGCCGTCACCAGCCCGTAGGCCAGCGCGGTGTTGCCCGAGATCTGCCGATATTCGCCCGACTTCAGCTTCGCCGGGGCCACCTCGTAGGTGACGGCGAACGCCTCGGTGGTCTCGCCGTAGTTCCAGCCCGCCTTCAGCGCGAGCACGTTGGCTTCGGCGACCTCGGGCTTGCGGGCGAACTTCTCGCGGATGAATGCCTCGCTGTGCTCGAGTTCGCGGCCATACATCCACGACAGCAGCCCGAGCGCGAACATGTTCTTGGCGCGCTGGCCGTCCTTCTTCGATGCGCCGATGGGCTCGACGGCGCCGAGCGTCAGCGTGGTCATCGCAATGGGCTGCACGACGTAGTCGGAAAGCTCGTCGCTCTCCAGTGGGTTGGACTCGTAGCCGACCTTCGCGAGGTTGCGCTTGGTGAACTCGTCGGAGTTGGCGATGATCAGGCCACCCCGCGGCAGGTCGGCGACGTTGGCCTTGAGCGCTGCGGGATTCATCGCGACGAGCACGTCGGGTCGGTCGCCGGCGGTGAGGATGTCGTAGTCGGCAATCTGGATCTGGAACGAAGACACCCCGGGCAACGTGCCCTGTGGCGCGCGGATCTCCGCGGGGTAATTCGGTTGCGTGGCAAGGTCATTGCCGAAGAGCGCGGCTTCGGAGGTGAACCGGTCACCGGTCAGCTGCATGCCGTCGCCGGAGTCGCCGGCAAAGCGGATGACGACCTTCTCGAGCTTCTGCCGCGGCGTTGAGGCCGTCCCGGCGCCGGCGCCATTAGAGCTGCCGTTCGAACCCACGACCCCTGCCTTTCACGTTCGGTATGACACGTCATTTCGCGTCGCGATCGAGGCTGCTGCGAGACGATGCGCCGCCGGACTGACGTCCACCCAGTTATTGTCTGTCACTGGTAGTCACGATTATTGCACTTCTCTTAGGCTGACCTGGCCGGGACCCGCCAGTTACCGATAGGTAAATCGGAATGAATTACGCAGGTCAACAGCGTGAACTCATGCGACCGTCGATGAAATTGTGCTTTTCGTCACGTTTCGAGAACGACATTCTCTAAGGAGCCGGTTACCGGTCAGTAGCCCACGGCTAGCGCTGTCTCAGCACCTGGCGAGCACTTTCGGGTGCGTGCTACACCCGGTGCGTCACACCCGCGTGGGGCCGCTTCTCCAGCTCGCGTGCGACGAGTGCGCTGGCCAGTTCGGCGGCCTGTCGCGGGTCGGCGCCCGCCGCACGGTTGGCTACGTAGCAGGCGGTGAAGATGTCGCCCGCTCCGGTGGTCTGCACACCCTCCACGCGCCAGGCCGCGGGAACGTGGATGACCGACTCCTCGGTGTAGATGTCGCAGCCCTCGGAGCCGAAGGTCACCAGGATCTCGGGCACCCCGAGACACGCCGCGGTGGTTGCGTCGAAGACGCCGTCGGCGACGACGACTGCCTCGTCCTCGGCGAGCTTGAGGATGCTGATGTGTGCGAGCAGTGCGGGCGTGAAGTCGCGGTTCTCCACCAGTGGACCCAGCCGGTCGGCGCGGACCAGGCCTTGTCCGTCGTAGGCGATGCGATGGCCACGCGCGGCGAGGTGCGCCAGCGTTGCCGCGGGAAAGTCGGTGCGTAGAAGCGGCGCGAGGTGCACCCAGGTGGTGTCCGGATCGGCGGCGTCCAGCTCGGCCTCGCCCCACACGGGTCCTATCGCCTCGACGGACATGTGGCGGTGGTCGACGTCGTCGTAGTCCAGTCGGAACGCGCTCGTCCGGTCGGACGGCAACATCCGGACCAGGTCGCCGAACCGTTCGAGCAGCGGGTCGAAGAGCGCATGATCCTCCTCTGCGCCCATGGCCACGATTCGCCCGGATCCGGCGTCCACCCCGTCTGCTGCTCGCGTGCGCGCGTCCTCCAGCGCCACGCCGGCGAAAGACGCACAACCGCCGGGACTTCTCGGCGCGCCGTCGATGACGTCGATCGCGAGGTTGCCGAGCACGGTCACACCGTGGACGAGCTTGACATGCTGTCGCCGCACCGATCGAGTCTCCTGGTCTAGCCATCGTTCGTATCGGCGCGGGAGTCGTCGCCTTGGGCCGAAATCGTAACCGGGATCGGTGTGAATCAGCGATCCGAGCTCATCCGGGCAGGTTGTACGGCGTGATCACCTGGATGGGCGTCGGCCGCGCCGGTTCGGGGGGCAGCGCCCGGTGTTGTTGCAGGATGAGGCGCATTGCGAGGCGTGCGTCGGCGCGCAGATCGTTGTGCAGGACGACCGAGATCTTGCCGTCGCGGAGCAGTCGTCGGTTGTCGGCGTCGAGATCGTGCGCGACGAACACCCGGCAGGCTCTCCCGACCGTCTCGAACGCGGCGACCGTCGCCGTATTGCCACCGCCAACCGAATAGACGGCCTCGATCGTCGGGTGCCTTTCGAGCGCGTCGAGCACCAGGCGCTCGTTGGTGGCGTCGACGCCGTCGCTGTCGCTCACCTCGACGATGCCCCTACCCGAGCCCCGCAGTCCGGCCCGAAACCCGACTTCGCGTTCCCCCTCGCCACGGAACACCGTGCGGCTGAGCGTGATCAGGACGTCCGAGGACGCCGGTCCGAGCCACCGGTCCATCAGGTAGGCGGCCGTCGCTCCCGCGCCGTGATTGTCGATGCCGACGTACGCGCACCGCGCGCTGGTGGGCACGTCGGTGGCGTAGGTGACCACGGGCACGCCGGCATCGACCAGACGGTCGACGGCCTCGGCTACCTCGGGCTCGTCCTGGGCCTTGAGTACGACGCCTTGGCTGCCGCGGATGCGGGCCAGCGCGTCGACCATCTGGGCCGTCGAGCCCGACTCCCACAGGTGAAACCGCGCCCGCAACATCGCCGGGGCGAATGCTGGGAGCTCCGCCTCGACGGCCGTGCGGAATGCATCCGAAAACCGTTGGGGGGTCTGCATCACCACGTCGAGCAGGTAGCGGCGACCGTTGAGCCGCAACTGTGCACGTTGCTTGTCCAGATCGGCGATTGCCTGCACGACCTCGGCGCGCGTGTTCTCCCGAACGCCAGGGCGATCATTGAGTACACGGTCGACGGTGGCCTCACTCAGCCCAGATTGTTGGGCGATCTCGCGAACCTTGTAGCGGTGCGGCATGGCGCTCCTTCGACATGGACAGCTCACGATAGCGCGCTGAGGTCTTTTTGATGGCTTTCTGGTGTTGATTGCGGCGCGCGTCACAACAAGACTGGCGAGCATGACTGCACCGATGACCAGCACCGGCGACGCGTGGATCGAGACGTCGCACTGCGACCTCGACGACTTCCGCGCCCAGGTTTCGCGCGATACCGACCTCGCGGACTACCCGTTCGCGAGCGACGTCCGCGCGAACGTGCTCGTCTACACCGCCGACGTGATGGCCATGGCCGACCGGCGCGCCCTGCAGGCCGAACTCATCCGCGCCCTCACCGAGGGCCCCGGCGTCGTGGTGTTCGAGGGCGCCTTCGGCCGCGACGTGGTGGACCGGGCCAGTGCGGCGTTCACCGCGCTCGTCGAAGCCCAGCGCGCCGAGGGTGCCGCCGCAGGTGATCACTTCGGCAAGGCAGGCGCCAACGACCGCATCTGGAACGCCGCGCAGAAGCTGGCGCTCCACGCGCCCGAGGTGTTCGCCGAGTACTACGCCAACGACGCGCTGGCATTGGTGTCGCAGGCCTGGCTCGGCCCGCGCTACCAGGTCACCTCCCAGGTCAACGTCGTCAATCCCGGTGGTGCAGCACAGGTTCCGCACCGCGACTATCACCTCGGCTTCGTCGACGTCGACCAGTTGACTGCGTATCCGGCCCACCTGCACAGGATGTCGGCGGCACTCACCCTGCAGGGTGCGGTGGCGCACTGCGACATGCCGCTCGACAGCGGGCCGACGATGCTACTGCCCTACTCGCAGCGCTTCCTCGGCGGCTATGTCGCGTTCTACCGTCCCGAGTTCATCGAGTACTTCGCCGAGCACCAGGTCCAGGTGCCGCTACGCAAGGGCGACGCGGTGTTCTTCAACCCCGCGCTGTATCACGGGGCGGGGGCCAACACGTCGAGGGACATCCGCCGGATGGCCAACCTGCTGCAGGTGTCGTCGCCGTTCGGCCGTGCGATGGAGTCACTCGACCGCACGGCGATGGTGCGCGCGATCTACCCCGCGCTACTGGCGATGCGGGCGGCGGGTCGCCCCGAGCAGGAGCTCGCCAATGTCGTGAACGCCACCGCCGAGGGCTACGCGTTCCCCACCAACCTCGATCACGACCAACCCATCGGCAGCCTGGCACCCCCAAGCCAGGTCGACACCGTGCTGGCCGCACTGGCCGACGGAATGTCCCCAGAGGCACTCGACATCGCGCTCGACGCACAGAACGAACGGAGAATCCCATGACCACCCTCGGCGTAATCGGGCTCGGGCGCATCGGCGCCTTCCACACCGAAACCCTCAGCGGCTTAGAGGGTCTCGACGGGTTGGTGATCACCGACGAGCGTACCGACGTCGCCGCCGCCGTCGCGGCAAAGCACGGCGCCAAGGCCGTCGACACGGTCGAGGAACTGCTGTCCTCCGGGGTGGACGGCGTGGTCGTGTCGGCAGCAACGCCGGCCCACGCGGAACTCACACTGGCCGCCGTCGAGCGGGGCATCCCGACGTTCTGCGAGAAGCCGATCGCGTCGACCGCGGCGGAGAGCGCGCGGGTCGCCCAGATGATCGCCCGCTCCGGCGTGCCGGTGCAGGTGGGCTACCAGCGCCGGTTCGACGCGGCGTTCGCGGCCGCCAAGCGCGCCGTCGAGGCCGGCGAACTGGGCACCCTGCACACCGTGCGCAGCACCACGATGGATCCCGCTCCCCCGCCGATGGACTACATCAAGGGCTCCGGCGGCATCTTTCGCGACTGCGCCGTCCACGACTTCGACATCCTGCGCTGGATCACCGGCCAGAACGCCGTCGAGGTGTACGCGACCGGAACCGTCCAGGGCGACCCCCTCTTCGCCGAGTACGACGACGTCGACACCGCCTCCGTCGTGGTGACCTTCGACGGCGGAGCCATGGGCGTCGTGTCGGCCGCTCGCTACAACGCGCGTGGTTATGACTGCCGGCTCGAGATCCACGGCTTCGAGGACAGCGTCGTCGCCGGCTGGGATCAGGGCGTCCCGTTGCGGAACATGGATCCAGACAACGACTTTCCCACCGGGCCTTCACACCACTTCTTCATGGACCGGTTCACCGAGGCGTTCCGTACCGAGCTGGCGGCGTTCGTCCGCGTGACCAAGGGCGACGCCATCCAGGGCGCGACGGTGGCCGACGCGGTCGAGGTCGCGTGGCTGGCCGAAGCCGCCGCCGAGTCACTGCACCGGCATGCACCGGTGCGCATCGAGGAGGTGCGCAACGCATGAGCGCGATCAAGATTGCGGGAGCACCGATCTCGTGGGGCGTTTGCGAGGTACCCGGCTGGGGCTACCAACTGGCGCCCGACCGAGTGTTGAACGAGATGCGCGGCGCAGGGCTGAGTGCGACGGAACTCGGACCCGACGGCTTCCTGCCGTCGGACGCCGCCGAATTGCGGGCGGTGTTGCGCACCAACGGACTGGACTGCGTCGGCGGCTTCGTTCCCGTCGTGCTGCACCTCGCAGACCACGACCCCGCCGAGGATCTCGCGGGCCCGCTGGACGCGCTGTGCGCTGCGGGCGCCGGCGTGGTCGTACTGGCGGCGGCGACCGGGTCCGACGGCTACGACTCGCGACCGGTGCTCGACGAAAGCCAATGGGCCACGCTGCTGGCCAACCTGGACCGACTGGCGGGCCTCGTCGCCGACCGCGGTCTGCTCGCAGTGCTGCACCCGCACGTCGGCACCGTGGTCGAGAACCGCGCCGAGGTCGGTCGCGTGCTGGCGGGGTCGTCGATCCCGTTGTGTCTGGACACCGGCCACCTGCTGATCGGTGGCACCGATCCGCTGGAACTGGCCAAGGCGGTGCCGAACCGCATCGCGCACACGCACCTCAAGGACGTCGACGCCGCGCTGGCCGCCAAGGTGCAGTCGGGTGAGCTGACCTACACCGAGGCGGTCAGGGTGGGCATGTACACGCCGCTGGGTACCGGCGACGTCGACATTGCCGGGATCGTTTCGGTGTTGCGGGACAACGGCTTCGATGGCTGGTTCGTGCTCGAACAGGACACCATTCTGGACGGCGAGCCCACCGGCGAGGGCCCGGTGCGCGACGTGCTGGCGAGTGTCAGGTTCCTCACCGCCGTCACGCCATGACACTAGGCATCGGGGTGCTGGGCGCATCGCGGATCGCCGAGTCGTCGATCGTGGGACCAGCCGCCGAACTGGGTCACCGACTGGTCGCGGTGGCGGCGCGGAATCCCGAGCGGGCCGCGGCATTCGCCGACAAGTACGGCGTCGAGCGGGTCGTCGCCTCGTACCAGGACGTGATCGACGATCCCCAGGTCGACGTCGTCTACAACCCGCTGGCCAACTCGCTGCATGCACCGTGGAACCTCGCCGCGATCGTAGCGGGCAAACCGGTGCTCAGCGAGAAGCCCTTCGCCCGTGACCAATCCGAGGCCAGGCGCGTCGCCGATGCGGCAGAAACGGCCGGAGTCACCGTGATGGAGGGCTTTCACTACTACTTCCATCCCGTCACCCAGCGCGCGTTCGCGCTCGCAGTTGAGGGCGCGCTCGGCGAGCTCACCCACGTCGAGGTACGGATGGCCATGCCCTGCCCCGACGACGGCGACCCCCGCTGGTCGTTCGACATGGCCGGCGGCGCGCTGATGGACCTCGGCTGCTACGGCTTGCACGTCATGCGGACGCTGGGCCGGCTGTCCGTGCCGGGCCTCGGCGGCCGCCCGTCAGTCACGCGGGCCCACGCCGAACAGCGCACCCCCCAGGTAGACGCCTGGTGCGACGTCGAGCTCGGATTCCCCGGCGGGGCCACCGCGCTGTCCGCGAATTCGATGGTGGCCGAACATTATTCGTTCACCATCCGCCTCATCGGACATCTCGGCGAGGTGCTGGTGCACGACTTCATCCGCCCGAATCGCGACGACACGTTGACCTTGCGCACCCCGAACGGCTCCACCGTCGAAAGGCTCGGCACCCGCTCGTCGTACACCTATCAACTGGAGGCCTTCGCCGATCACGTACAGCGCGGCACTGCGCTGCCGTTCGGCACCGAGGACGCCGTGGCCAACATGGCGATGGTCGATGCGGCATATCGCGCTGCGGGGCTCGACCCCCGCTAGCGCAACGCTTCACGGGCGCACGTGCATACAGCCGTGGCTATGGCCGGCGGTCAGCGCGGCGGGCCTGGCGCAGTGGGCGCCTACGACCTGTCGCCGCGTACGGGCGGGCGTGCCACCGCAGCCGTATCAAAAGCACCTGACGGTGCGCACGGAACGACAGCGACAGCGGATCACGCCAGAGCGGCGTGCCCGGCGATTCGTAGCGTTCGATGTCCACGCCTACATTGTGACCGTTGCACGGAGTCTGTCGACTTGACGCACCACACCGTGTCGGTGTCGTGACGGTGAATACACGTCCAACTGGGCTCGTTGAGGTAAATCTTGCACCTAGTCGTCGAACCGGTCCGCCAGTTGCTGAAGCGTCTTGGTGATGCCGTCGGCGTTCTTCTTCTGCATGCCGGAGAGCTCGATCACGAAGGGGGCCTTGGCAGTCGTGTAGTCGAACGTTTCGGTCACCGAAGTCGCGCCTGGCGTCGTCTCATCGAGTTCCCAGCGCCACCGGTGCCCGAGCGGATGTTGCCATTCGACCAGACGGCCCTCCTCGACGGCGGTTGCGGTCGAAGTGATCTTGTACGGCACTCCATATTGCTTCATCCCGACGGTGAACTTGTCACCCACCGCGAGGTGGTGTGGCCCCTTGATCGGCACGTTGCGGACCGTGCCGGAGCCGTCGAGTTCCGGGTGACGGTGCGGGTCGACGAGTAACGCGAATACTTCCCGCGCCGGGGCGTTGACGACGACGCGGCGCACCACCCGGCGCGGGCCCGCATCGATTTCAATGACGGTGGAAACGCTCATGGCGGGCACATACCCGAAGGATGCGCCCGCCAATCCGCGTGTTTCAGATGCTATTTGCTGCCGCGCAGTTCGTGCGACAGCGCCTCCAACTCGTCGCCGCCCGCCATCTCCTGGGTGAGGTGCTCCAAGGTGATGTCGTCGTAGGTGCAGTCGAGCTTCTGCCTGCCGCGGTTGAGCAGAACGAAGTGATCGCCGACCATGTGCGCGTGGTGCGGGTTGTGGGTGATGAACACCACGCCGAAGCCGGCTTCCTTGGCGGCCGTTATGTACTTCAACACCACACCCGACTGCTTGACGCCCAACGCGGCCGTCGGCTCGTCGAGGATGAGCACCCTCGCCCCGAAGAACACCGCGCGGGCGATCGCCACGCACTGGCGCTGGCCGCCGGACAACGAACCGATCGGTGCGTCGACGTCCGGCAGTTCGATGCCCATCTTGGACAGCTCGGCGAGGGTCGTCGCCCGCATTGCGTTGGCGTCCAACGAATACGGGAAGGACGACTTGCGAACCTCCTGACCCAGGAAGAAGTTGCGCCACACCGGCATCAACGGCACGACGGCGAGGTTCTGGTACACCGTGGCGATGCCCTTGGCCAGCGCCTCTCCCGGCGACGCGAACTTGATCGATTCGCCGTCCACCAGGAGTTCACCGTCGGTCTGCTGGTGCAGCCCGGAGATGATCTTGATGAGCGTGGACTTGCCCGCGCCGTTGTCACCAAGGATGCCGGTGACCTCGCCGGCGTGCACCCGCAGAGAAATGTCCTTGAGCGCGGTGATGTTTCCGTACGACTTGCCAACGTTCTTCAACTCGACGAGGGGAACCTTGCCTCCGGACGGGGCGTCATGCTCGGAACGTTCTACTGTTGCGGTCATTCGGTCACCTCTTCGCTGCGTAGTTACGGAAGGCGTTGTTGGCGATCACCGCGAGCAGCAGCACTGCGCCAAGGAAGAACTTGAACCAGTCGGGATCCCATCCGGCGTAGACGATGCCTTGATTGGCCATGCCGAAGATGAACGCACCGATGGCCGCCCCGATCGCGGTGCCGTAGCCACCGGTGAGCAGGCAGCCGCCGACGACCGCGGCGATGATGTAGAAGAACTCGTTGCCGATGCCCTGACCGGACTGCACGGTGTTGAAGTTGAACAACAGATGCATGCCGACGAACCAGGCGCAGAACCCGACGAACATGAACAGCCCGATCTTCACCTTGGTGACCGGAACACCCACGGCGCGAGCGCTGTCCGCGTCCCCGCCGACAGCGAAGATCCAGTTGCCGATCTTGGTCTTGAACAACACCCACGTCGCGATCGCGGTGAAGACGAGCCACCACAGCACGGTGATCCGCACCTGCACCCCGAAGATGGTGAATGCGTGGGCGAACACCCACTGTGCCGATGCCCAGCCCTGCATGTCGTTCACGCTCTGGGTTGCCACCTGGCCCGAAACCAGCTTCGTGACGGCGAGATTGATGCCGGCGAGCATGAAGAACGAACTCAGCGTAATCAGGAAGCTGGGAATCTTCGTCTTCATGACCAGGTAGCCGTTGAGGAAGCCCGACGCTCAGGGCGAGGATCAGTGCCAGGCCCGCGCCCGCCCAGAGGTTGAGGTGCAGGTTGAACGCCAGCATCGACGCCGCCAGCGAACTGAACGTCACGGCGACGCCGGCCGACAGGTCGAATTCGCCGCCGATCATCAGCAATGCGACGCCGCAGGCCATGATGCCGATCGTGGAGCTGGCGTACAGCACGGTGGCCAGCGAGGCGGCCTCGCGGAACGGGGGCGCCACGATCAGGAAGATGATGAAGAGCGCGATCGCGCCGATCAGCGCGCCCATCTCGGGACGGATCAGCATCCGCTGCATGCGGTTGCGTTCCTTTACCCGTTCGTCGTGGACGACCTTGTGACTGGCGAGATCCAGATCTGCTTGAGTGGTCATTTCTGCTCTTTCCCTCGTGTCTCTATCGGGTTCCGGCCTTGGCCAGTTCCGCGACGGCGTCGATGTTTCCCTGGTCGATGAACGACGGCCCGGTCAGTGTCGGCTCCCCGCCGCCGATCAGGTTCTTGTTGTTCTTGAACAGCCAGAGCGAGTCGATGGCGAGGTAGCCCTGAAGGAACGGCTGCTGATCGACCGCCCACTGCACCTTTCCACCCTTGATCGCATCGACCAATGCGGCGTTGGTGTCGAAGGTGACGATCTTCGCCGAGCTACCGGCGTTGCCCACCGACTGGACGGCGGTGAGCGCGATCGGCGCGCCGAGCGCGACGATGTGGTCGATGGACGGATCCTGCTGCAGCTTGGCGGTGATCGTGGCCTCGACGGACGGCATGTCCTTGCTGTTCACGTTCAGGATTTCACTCTGCCCCTTGAAGCCCTCCTTGACTCCGGCGCAACGGGATTCGAGTGCGACCTGACCCTGCTCCTGGATGACGCAGATGATCTTCTGGGCGCCGTCGGCATTCAGCTTCTCGCCGGCTGCCACGCCCGCGAGCTTCTCGTCCTGGCCGAAGTACTCCTGCACACCCAGCTGCTTGAAGTTGTCGAAGCCGGAGTTGAAGGCCACGACCGGGATGCCCTTGTCCTCAGCGGCCTTGACCGCGCTCGCCATCGCGTCGGGCTTGGCCAGCGTCACGGCGATGCCGTCGACGCCGCTGTCGATGGCGCTCTGAACCAGGTTCGCCTGGGCGGGTGCCTCCGGGTCGTTCGAGTACCTCAGCTCGATGTTGTCCTTCTTCGCAGCCGTCTCGGCGCCCTTGCGGATGAGGTCCCAGAAGGAATCGCCCGGCACCTCGTGGGTGATCATGGCGACGGTCATGCGCGGCGTGTCGACGCTGCCGCCGCCGCCCATTCCGTTTCCAGACTCCGAGGGCTTTCCTCCGGTGGAGGAACACGACACGATCCCCACGGCGAGTACGCCCGCTCCGGCCAGTGCCGCGAGCCGCTTGAATGACATTGGTTCTCCTTAGTCCTCGAGATCGCCGTGTCGCCATGACCGACCCGAAGGGTCCGTGCAGTACGACACGCCTCGTCCTTGATGTAATACGGCTCACACTGGAAAGTCAATACTTTGTCCTGACATTAGGACTGCACGTCATAACTCGCAACCCGTTCGTGCAGGTCAGTTAGTTGCGGGTGCCGTAGACCCGCGAACGACCAGTGTTGGGTTGCGGACGATGTCCTCCGCACTGGCGGCCGCTGAGGCATCGTCGAGTCGCGCAACGAGCCGCTCTGCCGCCGCCCAGGCCAGGCCGGCGGAGTCTTGGCGAATCGTGGTGAGATCGATGTGCGCAAGCCCCGCCAAGGGACTGTCGTCGAAGCCGAGTACCGAAACATCTTGTGGCACAGCAACTCCAGCCCGGATCAGGACATCCATTACGCCCAGTGCGCAGCGATCGTTGAACGCGAACACCGCGCCGGGCAAAGCGTCCGACTGGAGCATCGCGGTCGCCGCCGCGGCGCCCTCACGTTCGGTCAGACCGCCCGGACGGATCAGTTCGGGCAGCTGCGCCTTGCGGGCCGCGCGCCGGTAGCCGCGGTAACGCTCGGCGGCCCCCGCTGCCCGGCCACCGTCGAGGTAGAGAATCCGTCTGTGTCCCAGCCCGATGAGGTGGTCCATGCCCAGCACCGCGCCCCCGACATCGTCACTGCGCACCGCGTCCACGCCGCGGACCCGCCGGGCCATCACCACCAGTGGGACTTGGGCGGCCAGATCGGCGAGCTCGCGCGCCGGCAACTCCGAACCGACCAGCAGTAGGCCCTCGCATCGGTCGTCGACGAGTGTTCGCAGCGCCCGGCGTTCGTCACGGTGCGGGGTGACTCCGCTGAGCACCACGTCGTAACCGAGCTGCTCGGCGGCGACGTACACGCCGTCGACCAGGTCGGCGTGGAACTCCTGACCCGCCGTGAACGTGACCCCAATCAACTTCGTGCGGTGCTGACGCAATCGGCGGGCACGCGAGTCTGGTCGATAGCCGATCTCGTCGGCCGCCCGCCGCACCCGCTCCCGCGTCGCCTCGCTCGCGCCGGGCGCATCGCGCATCACGATCGACACCAGCGCGCGTGAGACACCGGCGCGCTCGGCCACGTCCTCGAGCGTCGGTCTTCGTTGCACATGCCCAGCCTAGATCGTTCCAGCCTAAGCATTGACGAAATTCCACCATATCGCCTACCTTGGCCTAGAACGTTCTAGTAGTGATCGGAGTCATCGATGCCCACCCCGCTATCCTTCGGACTCATAGGTGCCGGCTGGATCGGCAGCTTCCACGCCGAAACCCTGGCGAGCCGCCTGCCGAACGCCCGACTCGTCGCGGTCGCAGACCCGGTGCCCGGTGCGGCCGAACGGTTTTCGGCTCCGCGTGCCTACCGAGACCCTCTGGAACTGATCGCCGATCCGTCCATCGAGGCCGTGGCGATCTGTTCGCCGGCCGCCAGTCACGCCGACCTCGTCGTCGCCGCGGCCCAGGCGGGCAAGCACGTGTTCTGCGAGAAGCCGATGGCGCTGACGCTCGACGACGCCGACCGGGCCATCGACGCCGCCCAGGCCGCGGGGGTGGCGCTGCAGGTCGGTTTCAACCGCCGTTTCTCCGGCGACTTCGCGAACATGCACGCGCGGATCGTCAACGGTGAGATCGGCACGCCTCAACTTCTGCGGTCGCTGACCCGCGACCCCGGCATCTCCACCGAGGTCGCCGCCCGGGTCAAGCCGTGGACGATCTTCAACGAAACACTGATCCACGACTTCGACACGTTGTGCTGGCTCAATCCCGGGGCGCGCGTCACCGACGTGTTCGCGCAGGCCGACGCGCTGGTGCATCCGCAGTTCGCCGACCAGGGTTTTCTGGACACTTCGATGGTGCAGATCCGGTTCGACAATGGCGCCCTGGCGGTGGCCGAGGCCAGCTTCCAGGCCGTGTACGGCTATGACATCCGTGGGGAGGTGTTCGGCTCCGGCGGCGTGGTAGAGGCGGGGCGCCCACCGGAGCGTGCGGGGCAGGCCAACACCGAGCTGTTCGCCGACGCCTACGTGGCGCAGTTCGCCCACTTCGTCGACTGCGTGCACGCCGGAGTCGAACCGTCGGTGACCGGCGTCGATGCACGCGTCGCGCTCGAGATCGCACTGGCCGCGCGCGAATCGGTGGAGACTGCCGCACCCGTCGCCGTGAACGCTGTGCTGCGATGACGGGTTTCCAGTTGGCAGTGTGCTCCGAGATGGTCTACACCGACTTGCCGATCCTCGACCGCGTGAAGCGGATCGACGAACTCGGCTTCGCCGTCGAGATCTGGAGTTGGCACGACAAGGACCTGGACGCGCTGGCCGCCACCGGCGCGCGGTTCTCATCGATGACCGGTTATCTCCACGGCGACCTCATCGACCACGACGGCGCCGACGAGGTGGTGCGGACCGCCGAGTTGAGCATCAAAGCCGCTGAGACACTCAATGTTCCGCGGCTGAACCTGCACACCGCCGAACTGGTCGACGGCCAGGCCGCACGGCCGCGCCAGCGCGCCACCGGCGCGATGTGGCTGTCCGCCGCGCGGGCGTTGGAGCGCATCGGAGAACTCGGCGCCGCGGCCGGCGTGACGTTCTGCGTCGAGAACCTCAACACCATCGTCGACCACCCGGGCGTGCCGCTGGCCCGCGCCAAGGACACGCTGGCGTTGGTGGAGGCGGTCGATCATCCGAACGTGAAGATGATGCTCGACCTGTACCACGCGCAGATCGGCGAGGGGAATCTCGTCGAGTTGGTCCGCCGCTGCGGGGACGCGATCGGCGAGGTTCAGGTGGCCGACGTGCCCGGCCGGTGCGAGCCGGGCACCGGCGAGATCTTCTATCCCGCCATCGCGAAGGCGTTGCGCGACATCGGGTTCAGCGGCACCGTCGGGCTGGAGGCGTGGGCCTCCAGGGGACAGCACGCAGGCGCTGGAGGCCTTCCGCCGGGCCTTCCCCTGAGGCTCGATCCGCCGCGAGAAACGCTTCAGCGGTCGACGAGCGTCGTCTCGAAGTAGTACCGGGACGCCCGGTAGCAGTGGTTGCCCAGTTCGACGGCCCGGCCCGAGTCGTCGAAGGCGGTGCGGCTCATGGTCAGGAGCGGCGCCCCGGCCTTCTCGTCGAGCAGCCGGGCCTCCGTCTTCGTCGCCGGCTTCGCCCCGATGCGTTGGCGCGCCAACCGAATGTGCACGCCGCGCGCGCGAAGGGCCTGGTAGAGCCCGTTGGCCTCGAGCTCGTCGGCGTCGGGGGCCAGTTCGACGGGCAGGTAGTTGGTCATGACCGCGAGCGGCTCGCCGTTGGCGCAGCGCAGGCGCTGGATGGTGACCACCTCGTGGTCTCGGCTGAGGTTCAACTCACTCGCGATCTCTTCGCCCGCGGCGCCTGTGTGGTACTCCAGCAGTTCGGTGGTGGGCTTCTGGTCGGACCGGGCCAGGTCGTCGAACAGGCTGGTGAGGTCCATCGGTCGCTTCACCCGGCCGTGCACGACCTGGGTGCCGATCGCCGCGCCGGCGCACCAGCAGTCCCTTGTCGACCAGCTCCTGGATGGCCCGGCGCATCGTCGGGCGGGACAGACCCCAGCCGGTCGGCCAGGCGATCTCGTTTTCCAGCCGGTCGCCCGGGGCGAGCTGGCCGTCCACGATGGCGGCCTCGATCTGCCGGGAGACCTGGAAGTAGAGCGGGACCGGACTGGACCTGTCGAGGTCCACGCCGGGGCTCGGTCATCCGACCCCCCTTGACGTGATCGGAGCGTACCGCATACCTACTCCTCAGGACCGCAGTATGTCCTGACATTCTGACGAACGCTTGACAACAACTCGTAGCCTGCGCGCACGTCCCGGCGACGAGCCACCCAGACCCTCGGGAGAGGTGCTCGTTGATGACACCCGCACGAACCGTTCGACGTGCGTCACCGTGGGGCGGGCCGGTGTCGACATCTACCCCCTGCAGGCCGGTGTCGGCCTCGAGGACGTCACCGCTTCGGCAAGTTCCTCGGCGGCACCGCTGCCAACGTCGCGGTCGCCGCGGCCCGGCACGGGCTGCGGACCGCCCTGGTCAGTCGGACCGGCGCCGACCCGTTCGGCCGGTTCGTCCATGCGGCGCTGCGCGATCTCGGCGTCGACGACCGGTACGTCACCGCGGTGGCGGACCTGCCGACGCCGGTGACGTTCTGCGAGATCTTCCCGCCCGGACGACTTCCCGCTGTACTTCTACCGCCGGCCGGCCGGCTCCCGACATGCAGACTGACCCCGGCCGAGCTGCCGGCCGAAGCTGGTCCGCGGCGCCGGGGTGTTCTGGACGATCGGTCGGCGCTGTCCGAGGAGCCGAGCCGCTCGGCGATGCACTCGGCGTACGCGGCCAGGGGGCGGGCGGCCCGTTGACCGTGCTCGACCTCGACTACCGGCCGATGTTCTGGTCCGCCGGGCCGCCGCGACGGCGCAGCTGGAGCGGGCGCTCGAGCACGTCACGGTGGCGGTCGGCAACCTCGACGAGTGCTTCACCGCGGTCGGCGAGCGGGATCCCGCACCGGGCCGCGGCGCGCTGCTGGAGCGTGGGCTCGACCTGGCCGTGGTCAAGCAGGGCCCGCGCGGCGTGCTCGCCGCGACCCGGGACGAGATGGTCGAGGTGCCGCCGGTCCCGGTGCGAGGTCGTCAACGGGCTCGGCGCCGGGGACGCTTCGGCGGCGCCTCATTCACGGCCTACTGCCCGGGCGGCCGCTGGCCGAGACGATCCGGTTCGCCAACGCGGCCGGCGCGATCGTCGCGTCCCGGCTGGAGTGCTCCACCGCCATGCCGACCGCGCCGAAGTAGCCGAGTTGGCCGAACAAATCGCCGTGGAGGCCGTGAATGTCTAAGCCAACCTGCAAG
>CAVPRG010000007.1:0-179201 GCA_963707745.1 uncultured Actinomycetota bacterium | reverse complement strand
ATCAACACGCAAAGCGCGATGGTTGGCGGCTCGTTTGGCGATGATGCGATGTGCCCTCGGAGAGGTCAGTCGCATGTGCACCAACCAAGCGCCTTCCCAAACCTTCTGTCACTCCCTCTAACTCGGTGCACTTGCGGCCGTTTTCGGGCTTTCCAGGAGCATGCCGATCCGCTCGATGGAGAAGATTTCTTCCGACAGGAGTACCGAGAGTCCGAGAAGCCCCGCGCGAGAATCGAGTTGGCTGCGCACGATTTGAAGATGACGGGTCGCCAGGGGTAGCGATTGTTGGTAAACGATTTCGCGGATCCCAGCGAGGAGGTTCTCTTCAGTTCCAGCGAGTTGGCCGCAGACGGAAATCACGCTCGGGTCGAACAGGCTGACTGCGTCAGCGACGGCGAGACCCAGGATGCGCCCCGCCCGGCGCAGTAGTTTCGGTGAGGCAGGTTTCGGTCAATCGGTGGCGATGGTGTGGAACCGGTTGGCGTAACCCGCCTGGCAGCATACCGATCTCCCTCGGAATTGTGTGTTGCATGAGATGTTCGGATACCCGCCCAGGTGCGTACCACCAACCTGTAGTGCACCTGGGCGATAGCTGCAAAAATGCTGTAAAACAGGTCATTTCGGACCGACTGCGGCCTGTCATCCCCCGTATGGGTGGCGGTCCGTTGCCTGGCCGCGCGTTTCGGCAGTTGGTTCCCGGGATATGCCGCCGGTGGTTCACGCACGGAAGGAGCCAAATCCGTGATCGTTCTCGGTGTCATCCTCATCCTCGTCGGCTACCTACTTCCTGTGCCAGGAATCATCGCCACTATCGGCTGGATCCTCCTCGCCATCGGTCTCGTGCTGTTGGTACTAGGCCGAATGGGCCGCCCAGTCGGTGGCCGCCCCTACTGGTATTGATGCCCAACGTCATAGGCTTCAAGCCGTGCTCAGTGAGCTAATCCAGACGACCGCCGGGACGTGGATCACCCGCCCGCCTTCGCGTTGCCCGAACGGCACAGTGGCAACGATTCCGGCGGATCGGTGAAGCTGATCGATGCTCTGGGTGAGCGAACGATTGTGCCGTTGTCACACCCGCGGCATGGTGTGAGCGCTGTTAGGGTAATGGGGTTTTGGTGCGGCTGCTCAGCACAGAGGCCGCAACGAATACCACGGTGAGCACTTCGGCGATCACGCTGACCGCCGCGTACGGTGATGGGTTCCATCCCCGTTCGGCGAATCCGAAGAGCCCGACCGTGCGCGACAGCGCGAACGCGACCAGTGCGCCGGCGGAAAGCACGCCCGCGACCCACCGCAGCCAATCCGGTCCGCCGGCGAGGATCAGCAGGGCCAGGACACAAAAGACGATGGCCTGCCCCAAGAACCCCGGGCCGACTATGGGGATGTCGCGGTAGCCGTTGACATAGAGGTAGACGTGAATGGCGCCGCTGACCGCGAGCGAGGCGCTGATGGCCAGCCGGATCGCCACCGCGATAACCGTTGATCTCATAGCAGTGTCAGCCCTTTCAGGGCGAGGTCGTGTTGGCCCTTGGTGTAGAGAAGTCCTTCCGCTCGCGCGGCCATGGGATGGTCCGCTTACGTTATCCACGACGAGGGGCGGACAACCGTTCACTGCCTGGCCATACGCTGCGTCGTGGGCCGGAGGGCCATGGCAAGGCGGCCAGGGAGGGCCGCCACCTCGCCGGCTCCGTGAACCACGGCGCCAACATGCCGGCTCATGGCAGTAGCGCAAGGTCGGCCAGCGCTGTGTCCGGGAAGCGTTCCCGCATATGCTGTTTGTGTTCGATGATTTGCTTGGCGGGCGCCGCTGATTGCGAGCCTAGGTCCGACGCGGTCGTCCTTGAAGTCGGTGTTCTCCCCCAGGTGGGGTTGCCACGCTCATCGCCGGGCAGGCATCTGCATCTATGACGCCTGCGTCGACAAGTGTGTTGCGGGTCGTCGGCCAGGCCGTACCCGCCGAGCCGCCGTCACTACCGGAGTGGGCCTTGATGTGGGAGGACGAGCTGCTGGAACGGATCGCGTCCACATCGGCGACGAATATCGAAGCGGGACTTCGCGATCGCGTGCGCGAACTGCGCGACCGCGGGATGTCCTGGGCACGCATCGGCATCGCGCTGGGCATGAGGCGGCAGTCGGCGTGAGGCGGGTCTCGCGCGCCACCTGGAGGGCGAGGTGAGCGGCTCGTGAGAGGTCAGGCGTTGGCGGAGGCGGCATGACGACCGGACCGGTGCGGGCCAGCTCCGAGTGGCTGAGGTTGCGGGAGCCGGCCGACGCGGCAGCCCGCGCGTCCGAGCTCGTCGAGAAGGTCCGGTCGTCCCTGCCGACCCACGGCGGGGCGACCATTCACGACCTCGGTTGCGGCACCGGGTCGATGGCCCACTGGCTCGCGGTGCGGCTGCCCGGACCCCAACACTGGGTCATGTACGACAGGGACGACGAGCTGCTCACCCTCGCTGCCGCAGACCCGCCCGACAGGGCCTCCGACGGCACGCCGGTCACGATGGAGGCCCGTCGACGCGACATCACCCGGATGGAGCTCGGGGAGCTGGCGGGCGCAGCTCTCATCACCGCGTCGGCGCTGCTGGACACGATGACCGCCGAGGAGCTCGAACGACTCGTCGCCACCTGTGCCGGGGCGGACTGCCCGGTGCTGATCGCCCTCAGCGTCACAGGCCGTGTCGAGATCATGCCGGCCGAGCCGTTCGACCAAAGCGTCACAGACGCGTTCAACGCCCACCAGCGACGGACCACAAGCGCCGGAAAGCTGCTCGGTCCCGACGCGGTCGGCGCCGCGGTCGACGGCTTCACCCGGCTGGGCCTCGAAGTCCTGGTCCGCCCGAGCCCGTGGCGGCTCGGCCCCGGTCACGCCGCTCTCGCGGCCGCGTGGTTCACCGGCTGGCTGGCCGGCGCATGCGAGCAGCGACCCGAGCTGCGGGCCCATGCTCCGTCGTATACAAGGCGACGCCTGACCGAGGCAGCCGCGGGCCACCTGTCTGTCACCGTGCACCACCAGGATCTGCTGGTGGTGCCGAGATGACAGCTCAGACGTCGACGGCAGTCCGTGCCCTACGCCTCGGCGTCGAGGACCAGCGGCGGGACCTCCGGATCCGCAGACACCGCCGTCGACTGCCAGGCCGAGGGCGAGATGCTCCCCGGCCGTCGCCGAGCCCCTCGAAGGTGTAGACCCGCGCGGTGGTGCCGATTCCGTCAGCGAACCGTAGCGGCAGCATGACCTGGGTACTGACCGTCGCTGCGGGCAGATGCATCGTGCTTTGCCTCAGTCCTAGTCGAAACGGTCCGAGAGCGCGTAACGCAGGAGTACGACGTTGCCGAACTGGTGCACCTCAGCCAGCTCCGCACGGCGGTCTGGGTTCCACGGGAAGCTTCCGTCGCCGACGAACCGCTGCGCTAAGAAGTCGCCCACGAAGAAAGGCGCCACGACCAGGTGCAGCTCGTCCGCAAGGCCGGCCGTGAGGAACTGGGTGAGGACCTTCCCGCCCCCCTCGACCATCAGCCGGCTGACGCCGCGGGCGCGCAGGTCCTCGCTGATCGGCACATTTCGACCGGTCGACCGCCGTCGACGACCGTGGCGACCGCCCCGAGCCGGCACCGAGCCTCCGCCACGGCGTCGGAGGGACAGTAGACCAGCTTCTCAGTGTCACCGGTGGCGAAGAAGGCGGCGCACGGGTCCAGCTGAGCGCGACTGGTGACGGTCACCTTGATCGGAGTTGGCGGCACGCCGCGGGCAACGCGCTCGGCGCGCCCCAGATCGCCGACGGCACGCCCGTGGAGTACGCCCCGGTGCACGTCGCCCAGCACCCCGCCAGGAAGCATGGCGTTGAGGAACAAGGACCGGTAGTAGGCACTCACCGTCGTCCGCAGAGGTACATCGACGCCAAGTCCGCCCGCGATAAGGCTCCACCGCCACGCACAGCACAACGTGGTCAGCGACGTGATCACCGCCGCGGCGGCGAGCGCCCAGGCAGTCGTCAGTCTGAGCCCGTCCACGAATGGGCCGGCGCCCACCCGCCAGACCAGGACGGCGAGGATCGCGGCGCCGCCCGCCAGGCGCGCCCAGGTCCAGATGCTTCGGCTGATGGCGGTGCCTCCGATCTCCTCGTTGTTTCACTCGACAGTCATACGGGGGGTCACCTGCGCTGGTTCATCCGGTCACCCGGCGACTTCGGACAGCACGGCCGACAGCTCACGCGAGGTCTGCGCCCAGTCCGAGAGTCTCTGTCGCCGGGACCGGGCCGCCGCGCGGAGCCGCTCGCGCTCCCGGGGGTTATTGAGCCAGCAACACAACGTCTGCTCGAGAGCCTGCGGGTCGCCGGGCGGGACCAGCAGGCCGGGCCGGCTGCCGTCGGCTGCGTGGCCGAGGGCCTCAGGTACGCCACCGACCTCCCCGGCAATGACCGGAAGCCCGCGGGCAAGCGCCTCGGTGACGACCATGCCGTAGGTCTCCGCGCGCGAGGCCAGCACCAGGGCGTCCGCCTCTGCGTACGCGCGGTCGAGCTCATCGTCCGTGTGCGGGCCGGTGAAGCACACCCGATCGCCGAGCCCCTTGTCCTCGGCCAGCCGTCGCAGTCGGGCGACGAACTCCACGTCGAGGTCCAGCGCGCCGACACAGACGCATCGGCAGGCGGGGTCGTCGATCGTGGCCAGTGCGTCGAGCAGGAGGTCGTGGCCCTTGAGCGGGGTGACGGCTCCGACGCAGAGCAGCCGCCCGCCAGACGGGGTACCCGCTGCCACTTCGGCTGCGTCGACGCCGGGCGGCACGACGTGCACGCGATCCCCGGGCAGCGCGTAGTGTTCGCGCAGCCACCGCCGGGTCCACTCGCTCGTGGCGACGATCGCGGACGCCGCCGACAGCGCCGCGACCTCGCGCGGCTCGTCCCGCGGCATGTGCAGGAGTACGACGAGGCGCAGCCGGTCGGCTTCCGGCTCCAGCACCTCCGGCACCACCGACGCGACCAGGCCGTCGACGAGAACCAGTGAGCCGGAGGGCACCCGGGCCAGCGCCGCAGCAACGGCCCCGCGGGCCGGCGCGTCGGGCTGGGGCCACCGGCCGGGCACGGTGTGCTCGTGGACCGACCAGCCGAGCGCGGCAAGCCCGCGGCAGGCCCGGCGGTCGTACACGTTGCCGCCGCTCGGCCTCCGCGGGTCGTCGATCCCGTCGGGGACCACGACGTGCACCTCGTTCACAACGACCTTTCGTAGCTCGCCCACGCGATGTGCGACTCGCGCAGCGTTACCCCGATCCGGGCCAACCCACTCGCGGAGTCCCCGAGCCCGCCGCCCTCGACACGGCCGGCGAGGCGGTCCGCGATCAGCCTCGCGAGGACCTCGGTGGTCGTGTTGCGGCCCGCGAGCTCGGGCACCTCGTCGAGGTTGCGGTAGTTGAGGTCCGCCAGGACGCCACGCAGCGCCTCGGTGGCCCCGCCGATGTCCACCACGATGTCGTCGGAGTCGAGCTCGACCCGGGAGAAGGTCGCGTCCACGACGTACGTCGCTCCGTGCAGGCGCTGCGCGGGACCGAACACTTCGCCGCGGAGGCTGTGCGCGACCATCACGTGGTCGCGGACGGTGACACTGAACATCGGTCCTACCCTTCGTCGTAGGTCAGCGTGTGGCAGAGCGCGCGGAGCCGGCCGTCGGACAGTCGAGCCATCACGTCGGGCAGCTCGTCGAACGTCGATGCGCCGGTGAGCAGCGCGTCGAAGGCCGCGTCCCGGAGCAGGTCCAGCGCGAGCGCGCGCCGCTCAGCTGTGGTACGCCGTCCGCGCCGGGCCACCGCGACATCGCCGACCTGGCTGGCCCGGATGCCCAGGCGTCCGGAGTGGAAGGCGCCACCGAGGGACAGCTGGACCGGCTGGCCGCCGTACCAGCTGAGGTCGATAACCGTGCCGTCCGCGGCGAGCAGGTCCAGGGAGAGCTGCAGCCCGGCTGACGTCGCGCTGGCGTGGATCACCAGGTCCTGACCGCCGAGGGCGTCCTCGGGCAGCGCGAAGTCGACACCGAGGGAGGCCGCGATGTGCGCACGCGTGTCGTCCACGTCGACGAGCGTCACCTGCGTTCCCGGCACGCCACCGACCAGCCGGGCGACGCAGCACCCGACCATGCCGGCGCCGACGACCGTGATCCGGTCGCCGACCAGCGGCCCGGCGTCCCACAGGGCGTTGACCGCGGTCTCCACCGTGCCGGCGAGGACGGCCCGCTGCGGCGGGACGTCGTCGGGGACCACTGCCACGGCGTCGGCCGGCACAACGTACGCCGTCTGGTGGGGGAAGAGACAGAAGACGGTGCGCCCCCGGAGCTCGTCGGGACCGCGGTCGACGACGCCGACGTTGAGGTAGCCGTACTTCACCGGGCCGGGGAAGTCACCCTCCTGAAACGGTGCCCGCATCACGGCGTACTGGCTCTGCGGGACTCCGCCACGGAACACCAGTCCCTCGGTCCCGCGGCTCACCCCGGACCGCAGCGTGCGCACCAGCACCTCGCCCGGACCAGGCTCCGGCAGCCGGACCGTGCGAATCTCACCCCGGCCGGATTCGCGGATCCAGAACGCGCGCGCTTCCGTCGGCACCCGCACCCTCCTCTCACCGCCCGGATGAACCGAAGCGTCGCCGTTACCGTATGACTGTTCGTACCCCGGAGATACGGAGGCACGATGCGTCGGCTTCAGGGTCAAGTACGCAGCTGGGTCCCAACTGATGATGACCGCATTGTCACATCGGCTCCCCCCAATCGGCAGCCCCATTACGCCGTAACCGGTGAACCGCTCGTCAGTACCCGGCCACAGGACCGGGTTCCGCTGGGCGGCGACGGCCGCGTCACGTGGGGTCTTGAAAATGTCCATGCCGCAATGGTCGGCCGCACGGTTCGCAGTGCCCGCGAGGGAATCGGTTCGGACTCAACGGATCCCAGCTTCGTCATCCGTCGAGAGGCGCAACTGCTGATCTCCTACGCGGACAGCCCGATCGTCGGGCCCGACGGAGGCGGCCGCGCGTCCGACGCCAGTGGGCTGACCCGCCAGGCGGTCAGCGACCCCATGCGGTTGTACACCCTGCTGGGCCCCGATCACACCACCCTGCTCCATGCCGGCAACGCCGCCGGCGCGGACGACGTCGCGGGCCTGGAAGCGGCCGCCGATGCTGTGGTGCAGGCCGCGCACGGGCAGATGGACGTCTACCTGGTCGCGGCACCGGACGCGGACGTGGCAGGTACCGTGTTGCCCCTGATCCGCGACGCCGATGGTGACTTCGCGCGCAACTACGATGCCTCTGACACGTCCGTGTTCGTCATTCGTCCCGACGGCTACCTCGGTATCGCCGCGCGCGGCGTCGTCGACACCGACGAGCTGGTGCGCCACCTGAAGGCGACGTTCCGCTGAAAGCTGCGCGGCGTCGTCGCGGGCGGTCGCTGCGGTAGCTTCGCCGCAGAGTTGCGCAATACGGGAGAACCCCGGGGTAGGAGAAGTCACTGGTGAACGATCTGTTTACGTTCTCGATCGACTGGGGGCGCGCGTTGTTCGATTCGGCGATCTGGATCGCCAGGGCGTGGGCGATCGCCGCGGTGTGCACCCTGGTGGTGCTGGTGCTGATTGCGCGCTATACGACGTGGGGCCGGCGGTTCTGGCGCATCACCGGCGCCTACTTCACCGGCCCGCACAGCGTGAAGGTGTGGCTGTGGCTGGCGGCACTGCTGCTGTCGGTGATCGTCGGGGTGCGCCTCAACGTGTTGTTCAGCTATCAGAACAACGACATGATGTCGGCGGCGCAGGCCGCGTTCACCGGCATCGGCGCAGGCGACGAAGCGGTCAAAGAGTCTGGCAAGCACGGCTTTTATACCTCGCTGGGCATCTTCTCGATCCTGGCCACCGTGCACGTCGCCCGCGTCATGCTCGACCTGTTCATGATGCAGCGGTTCATGCTGGCCTGGCGGGTCTGGCTCACCGACCGGCTGACCGGTGACTGGTTGACCGGCCAGGCGTATTACCGCGGGCGCTTCATCGACGAGCGGATCGACAACCCTGACCAGCGCATCCAGTCCGATATCGACATCTTCACCGCCGGAGTCGGGCCGCTGCCCAACACCCCGAACAACACCACCGGAAACACGCTGCTGTTCGGCGCGATCGACGCCGTCGTCTCGGTGATCTCGTTCACCGCGATCCTGTGGCACCTGTCCGGGAACTTGACGCTGTTCGGCGTCACCATGCCCAGGGCGATGTTCTGGATCGGTTTCGCGTACGTCCTCCTCGCGTCCATCGTCGCATTCTGGATCGGCCGCCCGATCATCTGGCTGAGCTTCAACAACGAGAAGTACAACGCCGCGTTCCGTTACGCCCTGGTGCGGTTGCGGGATGCCGCGGAATCGGTGGCCTTCTACCGCGGCGAAGCCGCGGAGCGGTTGCAGCTGCATCGGCGATTCCAACCGGTGGTGTCGAACTACAAGCGCTACATCAACCGCATCATCCGCTTCTTCGGCTGGAACTTTTCAATCAGCCAGATCATCGTCCTGCCGCCGTGGCTGATCCAGGCGCCCCGGCTGTTCGCCGGGCAGATCAAGTTCGGCGACGTCACGCAGACCGCGACGGCGTTCGGCAACATCCAGAACGGACTGTCGTTCTTCCGTAACGCCTATGACAGCTTCGCCGGCTGGCGCGCGTCGATCATCCGCTTGCACGGGCTGGTGACGGCCAACGAGGAGGGTCGCGCGCTGCCGTCGCTGACCGTCACGCCCAGCAGGGACTGCCTGGTCGAACTCGACGACGTCGAGGTGCGTACGCCGGCCGGCGAGCAGTTGATCCGGCCGCTGGATCTGCGCCTGAACCTTGGCGACACGTTGATCATCACCGGCAAGTCGGGCGTCGGTAAGACCACGCTGCTGCGCAGCCTGGCCCAGCTGTGGCCGTACACCACAGGCACCTTGCGCTGCCCCGGCGGCGCCAACGAGACGATGTTCCTGTCGCAGATGCCGTATGTACCGCTCGGTGACCTGCGCGCGGTGGTGTCCTACCCCAAGGAACCCGGCGAGATTCCCGACGAGGAACTGCACCGTGTGCTGACCAAGGTGGCGCTGCCGCAGTGCTCAAAGCGTCTCTCCGAAGTGGCCGACTGGGCCAAGGTGCTCTCGCCCGGCGAGCAGCAGCGCATCGCGTTCGCGCGCATCCTGTTGACCAAACCCAAGGTGGCATTCCTCGACGAGGCGACATCCGCGCTCGACGAGGGCTTGGAGTTCATGCTGTACGACATGGTGCGCACCGAGCTCCCGGACACCGTCCTGGTCAGTGTCACCCACCGCAGCACTGTCGGCCAGCATCACGAGGAGCATTTGGAACTGCTCGGCGACGGTGAGTGGCGGCTGAGCAGGGTGGAAGGCGGCGAACTCGCCCGCGTCTAATCCCGTCTAACCGCTGATCAGTCTGCGCGGCAAGCACTTTCAGCGCCTCGAAGGTCGGCGTTCAGGCCGGTCCGCGATAACCGCCGCAGTCCCTCCTGGATAGCAGTAGCTTCACCGCATGTCCTGATCGCAACCCGCGGTGGGTGCGGCTGAACCGGGCCGCGGTGGATCACCGTCGGTTCTGGGACGCGATGGACCGCCTCGGCGAGGGGCAGCTGCGCGAGATCGAGACCCGGCTTTCCCGCCGCATGGTCACCGAGTTCGGGCTCGACCCGACCGGGCTGGCGCTGGACATGACCAAACTTCGCCACCTTCATCGACACCCAAGCGAAGCTAGTGCCCACCCGCAGTCAGCTCGCGGATACGCTCGGGGGTGGTGGCCTGTCGATATAGCTCTAATCGCTCTTTATTCCGGGCAGTAGCAGCCTTGTCTTCTGCGGTTAGATGCGACCCACCCAAACCTGGTTTATGCCAAAGGTGCCAGGCCGGGCCATCGACCCACCGGGTGGGGCCTGCGCACACCTCGAAGGCGATCTTCATCGCCACGTCGTCGTACCAGGCCCCCTCGAAGACCTCATCCCACTGGCCGATCGCGTCCAGCGTCTCGCGACTGACGACGTTGATGGCGCCGATGCTCTCACCGTTGTCCATGGTGGATTCCGGGATGCAGTCGCCGGGCTCGATGTCGTGCGCGCGGACCAGGCCGGAGTCTTCGGGTGTGAGGTAGCGGTACTGGATGAACGGCACCACCAGACCCGGGGCCGCTGCCGCCATCGCGACGGCCTGCCGTATCTGGCTGTAGGGCACCAGCATGTCGGCCTCTGCGAACACGACCACATCCGCATCTACGAACCAGGCGCCGCGGTTGTAGGCCTGCGACCTGTTGAACTGTGCGTCTCCCACCCGCCCGTCGTCGCTGAGCCAGACAGGCACATCGCAGCCGTCCCAATGCTCGATGACGCACCTCAGATTGGCCGGGCGCAGTGGGTCATTACCGCGGTCTCTGAAAGGGATGACGATGGCGACGTTCATGCGTCGAGATACTGCTGTCCGATTGCGGCGTAACGCTTCCGCCACAGTGACAACTGGGCATCGGTCAGATGGGCGTGCTGTGGGCCAAATGAAAGATGAGCGGTCAGAAACCCTTGAAAAATCAAGCGCGGCAGCATGTTCACCATGCCCTCATCGCCGATCTTGATTCTGGGGGTGAAGCTGCGGCCCGCGATATCCCCCGGCGATGGTGTCCCGACGCGGCGCGCGATTTTGCGGACCATACGCCAGTCATAGCCAATCGTGTTGATTGACAACCAGTCGCGGGTCTTGATGAGTTTAACTGGTTGGCCGACCATTTCGCGCCAGTGCTTGAACATGTAGGTGTGGCTCATCACGGCGTACTCACCGCTAAGGTGAACATCCAACAACGGCAAGGAAAGGGCTTCGAAGCCGCTCCACAACCCCGGCTCGGTGGGCGTGCATGCCCCGTTGTTGACGACTTTCGCGGTCACCACTGACGCGCGATTGCCGTTCACGGCGTCAACGAACTCCCCGAACCGGCCCGTTTCAATGAATACGACATCATCATCCACCTTCACGAATAGGTGATCCCGGTACTTGGGGTTGTGAGCGTAGTGACGATATACGGCATTGATCCCCAACCACGGGGCGATGCCAAAATAGTCATTCAAGACGGTGATGCGTTCACCCTCGATGGCTCGGAGGTAATGATTGTCGTCGTCATTACGCGACAGATTCCACACGTGATATTGGACATTGGGATGCTCAGTAATGATGCGCCTGACTAGCGGGAGCTGGAGTTCCATGTTCTGCTTGCGGCCGGCGAACACGAACAGAATGACGTTCATCTACGTAATCCGAACTGCCCATTGCTGGAAACCGTGACCGGTGACAGTCCAGCCGATGCCGGTGCGGTCAGCGAACACACGCCAGGCGCGCTGCTCATGCACATCGGGCCCGGCGCCGTGGAATCCGTGCCACCATCTCGGCGATATCGATGCTGTAGTCCCTGGACCCGATCACGGCCTGGAGCCGACTCGCCGCGACGATGCCGGTGTTCACATCGACCCTGGTGTCCGAGTCGACAAGGGTCTCATAACTTTTCACCATGAACGTCTCGAAGAACGCAATGGGCGTGAGCGCGGTGGCCACACCCTCGACGAAGTCGACGGCGTTCTCCCGAGCCCGCCGTTCCAGGATGTCGCGGTAGGTGGCCTTGGCGACCTGGCATCGGCCTCCCACCGACGGGTCGAACCCTCAATGTCGGTGAACAGAAACGTCACCACCCCCGAAGGAGCAGCCGCCCGGTCAGCGGACACCCCCGCAGAATCTCACAACGGACACGCTCCTACCTGGCACTTCGCCGGAATCCGACCCAGGCGTGTCACCAAAACACACTCAACGGCAACGCGCAACGTCCCACGCCAGCAGCATGTCGTCGTCGAGCACGTATACCGACCGGTCGACGAGCCGGATCCCGTCGGCCACGGTGGTGATCCCGAGTGTGCCCACTGCCTCGGTGCCGGCTCCGATTATCGTCGGTGCGATCCCGACCACCAGGCGATCGACGAGGCCGGCACCGAGCATCGACGTGATCACCCGGGCGCCGCCCTCGACGAGGAGCGTCAGCGTGCCAGCCGCCCGCAGTCGGGCCAGGGCGGCAGGAAGGTCGACGCCGCGGGGGCTGGACGGGACGACGTGGACGCGCACCCCGCGCTCGTGCAGGGCGGTCCGGCGGCCGGCCGACGCGCGCCGCGTCGTGATCACTGTGGTGGCCGCGTCCGGGCCGAGGATCTGCGCCGTGGGCGGCAGCCGAAGCGTCGAGTCGAGCACGACCCGCTGGGGCGACGCTCCAGCGACGAGGCGGACGGTCAGGAGCGGGTCGTCCGTCATCACGGTGCCCACGCCGACGAGTACGGCATCGCACGCGGCCCGCAGCGCGTGCGAGATGCGGCGCTCGGCCTCGCCGCTGATCCATTTGGCATCGCCCGTGGACGTGGCGATGCGTCCGTCGAGCGTTTGAGCGAACTTGAGCACGACGTAGGGCCGGTCCTCAGCGGCCCGTACCTCACCGAGCAGAGCGCTCGCGTCGACGGCCGGCAGGGGACCGGATTCCCAGGGCGTCACCGCCAACCCGGTCGGCCCCACATGGTCCATCCTGCGCTCTTTGGTGCGGAGGTAGCCGAGGTTGCGGGCGTGCGGCGCGGTCGGCAGCGGCTCAACCGCCACCACGTCGATTCCCGCCCGCCGCATGCCCTCGACCTTCCTCGGGTTGTTCGTCAGCAGCCGCACGGACCGCAGGTCGAGCGCCGACAACACGGCGGCCGCGTTGTCGTAGGTGCGCCCGTCGACCGGCAGGCCGAGGCGGAGGTTCGCGTCGAGCGTGTCGTGGCCCTTGTCCTGCTCGACGTACGTCCGCAGCTTGTTGATCAAGCCGACGCCCCGGCCCTCGTGGCCGGTGGCGTACACGAGCACGCCGCAGTCCTCGGCCGCGATCCGGCGCATGGCCAGCCGCAGCTGCACGCCGCAGTCGCACCGCAGCGAGCCGAGCGCGTCACCGGTGAGGCACTCGGAGTGGAGGCGGACGAGGACACCGTCCTTGTGCTCCACGTTGCCGCGCACCATGGCCAGGTAGACGTGGTCGGTCGGGCTCTCGAAGGCCCGCACGTCGAATACACCCCACGGCGTGGGCATGGGGACACGCGCCACCTCAGTGAGCATGCAGCACTCGCGCGACGTGCCGTTTCGCCTGCTCACCAGCGGCCATAATCAGGAGATGATGCCTTCGTCCGCCGCCGCTGTCGAGTTCGCAGGCCCGCGTCAGGTCCGAGTCGCCGCCGTCGCGCTGCCCGAGCCGGGACCGGATGAGGTTGCTGTCACCACGCACTTCTCGGGAATCAGCGGCGGGACGGAACTGCTCGCGTACCGCGGCGAGATCGATCCGGGGGTGCCGCTCGACGATCGCATCGAGTCGCTCGACGGGACGTTCACCTACCCGTTCCGATACGGCTATGCCTGTGTCGGGGAGGCCGACGGCCAGCCGGTGTTCGCGTTCCACCCACATCAGAACCAGTTCGTCGCCCGGCGTGACGAGCTCGTGCCCCTGCCGGCCGGGGTGGATCTGCGGCAGGCGACGCTGTTTCCACTCGTCGAGACCGCCCTACAGATCGCCCTCGATGCCGGGCCGGTGCTCGGCGACAAGGTCGTCGTACTCGGCCTCGGCGCCGTCGGAGCGCTCACCGCCTTGCTGCTGCAGCGCGGCGGCGCCCGCGTCGTCGGCATTGACCCGCTGGCGTGGCGCCGCGACACGGCCGCCCGGATGGGGATCGAGGCCATGAGCCCAGCGGACGCACCCGGCGGCGTAGCGCTCGTCGTGGAGGCCAGCGGCCGGCCCGATGCCCTTGCCGATGCGCTCGACCTGCTGGCCCACGAGGGAACGGTGCTCGTCGCGTCCTGGTACGGCACGAAGGTCGCGGCCCTGCCACTCGGCGGAGCATTCCACCGGCGGCGGCTGACGATCCGCAGCACCCAGGTCTCGACCATCCCCGCTGCGCTGGCCGGGCGGTGGACGCTCGAACATCGCCGGGCTGTTGCCGCGGATCTCCTCTCCGAGCTGCCGCTGGCCATGGTGGCTACACACACCTTCCCGCTGGCAGCCGTGGCCGACGCGTTCGCCGCGCTCGACCGGGGGAAGGACGGGCTAATCCACGCCGCCTTGTGCTACGACTAGCGAGCGTCCTCATACGGTAGCTGGCTCGATTTGAACTCGGCCGCTAGGCCGGGGTGCTGGCAAGGCGAGGGATCTCCGTTTCGGGAGATCCCTCGGTGTGTCGGTCGTAGCCTCAGGTTGTTCAGGCCAAGGAGGCGGTGAGTTGGCTCGTCGCCGAGGAGCGGATTGTTATGCGCCAGCCGAGGAGCCGAACATGAAGTGGCCACGACAGTTCTAACTCGGCGATCGACCTGATCAGGCGGCGTTGTCCTCGGCCAGGTATCGACACAACATCGCGCGACTCACGCCGAGGTACTCGCAATGTCGCTGCCGGAATGACTCTGCGGCCCTTCTCTGTGGAGCTGCCGGGAATCGAACCCGCTGTAGAAATCCGTCTGGGCGTCGTCATCGCTGCGACGTGAGCCGAACGCGGGGCAGATCGGACGTGGGGCACTTACCGTGCAGGCGTGCTCCAGATGATTCTCAACTACGCCGGCATTGCAGTGTTCTCTGCTTCGGGTGCGACCGTCGGGGTGCGTAAAGGCTTCGACCTATTCGGAATCGCCACGATGGGTGTGCTGACGGGTGTGGGCGGAGGCGTGCTGCGCGATGTGCTGCTCGACATTCTGCCCCCGCATTCGATCCAGCACTGGCCCAACATCACGGTCGCGTCGCTTGTCGCTTTGGCCGTCGCCACCCCGTTCGCCAAGGTTGTGATCCAGATGAACCGATCGGTGCTCGTTCTGGACGCCATCGGGATGGGCTTCTTCACCGCTTCCGGCGCGGCCATTGCCGTCGACGCGGGCGCCAGCTGGTTCGCGGCCGGTCTGATCGGCATGCTCACGGCCATAGCCGGCGGGATGCTGCGTGACGTGCTCGCCGGCGAGGTGCCGTTGGTGATGGGTCCGGACGATCTGTACGCGATCCCGGCAATGTTGGGCGCGGCGACCTACGTAGCGATCGACTACTTCGGGCAGCAGTGGATAGCTGTGGCGGTCGGCAGCGCGCTGGCGACCGTGCTGCGGCTGGCGGGCCTGGCCTTCCACTGGCGGTTACCAACCGGCCCGCGGGATTTGATTGCGCGCGACGAGTAGTCGGCCGCTAGGTTCCTGGCTCGGGGAATCGAGTTGACGTGGCAAAGTTCCAAGCCAGAAAAATACATACCTGATCTGGGCCTTTACTGGTGGAGCTGCCGGGAATCGAACTCGGCAGTGAAACTCTGTTGACCAGCGGAAACCTGGGTTTTCAGTACGCGAAAGCACGCGAAAGTACAGGGAACGATCTGCGGATACGCGAGAGGTGTTGATGGCGTCGACAGGCCGACGGACCGCTGCCCGCACGTCAGCGGCCGCTCTGCCGCGTCTCAACGCATGTTCCAGATGACCTCATCGTCGTAGGCAGCCATGGAGTGCTTGCGGCGCCATCGTCGGGTTGTGTTTCACATCGGAACACCTACGAGGTGGGTGCTCGCCCGCACGATGGTGTCAGAAAGTGAAACAACTCATCATCACGCCAGACCATCGCTCTTCGAACAGCAACAAGGTCAAAGACACGGAGGAAAGACATGTCTTCAAAATCAACTTCTAAGGGCCTTCGCAGGCGTCTAAGAGCACTCCCCGTAATCCTGGGGGCCAGTGCATTCGTCGTGTTGGGAGGCGCGGCGGCATTCGACTATTCAGAAAGTGCAGTCGGCGCTCGCGAAACGGCTTCGGCCGGAACAGCGCCCACTGAGACCGCCACCCCACAACAGGTCCTGGTCGTTGAAGTAGCGACCCCTACGGTGACCGCGCGTCCTTGCCCCAAGCGCGCCACCTTTCCATGCTTGGGATAGAGGTTAGTGGCATGTATTCCGGCAATCCCGATGTTCCCGACGACGTCTTCACCGACGTCCTCAAGCAGATCAACCACTTCGTCCGTGACCGGGTCGTTCCGCGCGAGCTGGAGATCATGGCCACCGACGCCATCCCGGCCGACCTGCGCGCCCAGGCCGCCCATATGGGTCTGTTCGGCTATGCGATCCCGCAGGAGTGGGGCGGCCTCGGTCTGGACCTGGTCCAGGACGTCGAGGTGGCCATGGAACTGGGCTACACGTCGCTATCACTGCGATCGATGTTCGGCACCAACAACGGCATCGCCGGTCAGGTGCTGGTGGGATTCGGCACCGACGAGCAGAAGGCGCAGTGGCTCCCGGGGATCGCGTCAGGTGACGTGGTCGCGTCGTTCGCGCTCACCGAACCCGGTGCGGGATCCAACCCGGCGGGCCTGAAAACCACCGCAAAGCCCGCAGGTGACGGCTGGATCATCGACGGTCGTAAACAGTTCATCACCAATGCCACCGAGGCCGGCCTGTTCGTGGTGTTCGCTCGTACGGCGCCGGCGTCGGCCGAGGGCACCGGCATCGCGGTGTTCCTGGTTCCTGCCGACGCCCCGGGAATCGAGGTGGGCCCCAAGGACGCCAAGATGGGCCAGGAAGGATCGCGCACCGCTGACGTCACGTTCAGCGAGGTGAAGGTCGGACCCGAGGCCCTCGTCGGCGGCGACGGTGACGTCGGTTACCGAGCGGCGATGACCGCGCTGGCCCGGGGCCGCATCCACATGGCCGGGCTGGCGGTGGGCGCCGCCCAGCGCGCGCTCGACGAATCGGTGTCCTACGCCGCGACGGCGACCCAGGGCGGCACGCCCATCGGCGACTTCCAGCTGGTGCAGGCAATGATCGCCGACCAGCAGACCGGCGTGATGGCCGGCCGCGCTCTGGCACGTGACGCAGCCCGGCTGTACGTCACCGGAGAGGATCGCCGCATCGCACCGTCAGCGGCCAAACTGTATTGCACCGAGATGGCCGGCAAGGTCGCCGATCTCGCTGTTCAGGTTCACGGCGGCTCCGGTTACATGCGTGAGGTTCCCGTTGAACGCATCTACCGCGACGTCCGCCTGATGCGCCTCTACGAGGGCACCAGCGAGATTCAAAGGCTGATCATCGGCGGCGGATTGGTCCGCCAGGCCAAGAAGAAGTCGTCATGAGCCTGCCGCTCGAGGGATTCACCGTCGTCGCCATCGAGCAGGCCGTTGCGGCACCGCTGGCCACGCGCAACCTCGCCGACCTCGGCGCGCGGGTGATCAAGGTCGAACGCATCGACGGAGGCGACTTCGCCCGGGGATACGACCACGTCGTGCACGGCACCGGGGCGCATTTCGTCTGGCTCAACCGCGGCAAGGAGTCGATCGCGGTCGACCTCAAGTCCGCGGAGGGGCGTTCGATCGTGCGCCACCTGATCGACAGTGCCGATGTCTTCCTCCAGAACCTGGCACCGGGGGCGGCAGACCGGCTGGGCTTGGGCGCCGACGAATTGCGTTCGCAGCGGCCCGAACTCGTCACGGTCGGGATATCCGGATTCGGGCTCGGCGGCCAGTTCGAGCAGCGCAAAGCCTACGACATGCTGATCCAGGCCGAGGCCGGCCTCATCTCGATCACCGGTACCGCGGACCAGCCTGCCAAGACCGGCATCCCGACCGCCGACATCGCCGCCGGGATGTATGCCGCCCAGGCTGTTCTGGCCGCCCTGCTCCGCCGGCTGCGCACCGGCGAGGGCGCGACGATCGACGTGTCCATGCTCGACGCGACGGTCGAATGGATGGGCCACGCCCTCTACACGCAGATGTACACCGGTAGTCCACCACCGCGGATGGGTCTGAGCCACACCGCGATCGCGCCCTATGATGCGTACCCGACCAGCGATGGGCAGATGCTGATCGGGGTCCAGAACGACACCGGCTGGCGCACGCTGGTCGCCGATGTCCTCGACGCCCCTGAACTGGCCGACGACTCCCGCTTCGCCACCAATGTCGACCGGGTGCGCAACCGTGCGCTGTGCGACGCCGCGGTCGGCGAGCGGACGCGGCAATGGTCCACCGCCGAACTCGACTCGCGGTTGGCAGCTGCGGGGATTCCCGCCGCCCAGGTGAAAGGACTCGACCAGGTGGTGGATCATCCGCAGCTCCGCGATCGAAATCGCTGGCGCACCATCGGAACCGAGAACGCCGACGTCAGTGCCCTGATGCCGCCGACGACCTTCTCCGACACCGAACTGGCGATGGGCGACGTACCCGCGCTTGGGCAACACACCCTGCGACTGTTGCTCGAATCGGGCATGGACGCCACCGCCGCGAACGACGCCCTGACCCGCGGAATCGCACACCAGTCCGACACCGTCGAGCTGGCACCCGCCCACTGAAAGGACTTCACATGCTGAACGGACGCACCGCCGTGATCACCGGGGGCGCACAGGGAATCGGGCTCGCGATAGCCCGCATCTTCGCCGACCACGGAGCGAGGATCGTCATCGGCGATCTCGACGAAGCCAAGGCGAAGGAGGCGGCGGCCTCCTTGAGCGCGGACGCCCTCGGAACCGGCTGCAACGTCACGTCGTCATCGGACATCGAGAGGCTTCTCTCCACCGCGACAACCGCTTTCGGGTCGCTCGACATCATGGTCAACAATGCAGGCATCACCCGCGACGCCACCATGCGCAAGATGACCGAGGAGCAATTCGACGACGTGATAGAGGTCCATCTGCGCGGCTGTTGGAACGGAACACGACAGGCCGCGGCCATCATGCGCGAGAGGGGCGGCGGGTCGATCATCAACATGTCGTCGATCTCCGCCAAAGTGGGATTCATCGGTCAGACGAACTACTCCGCGGCCAAGGCGGGCATTGTCGGGCTGTCCAAGGCGGCAGCGAAAGAGGTTGCACACCTTGGCGTTCGGATCAACGTCATCCAGCCGGGCCTCATTCGCACCGCGATGACCGAGGCGATGCCGCAGAAAGCCTGGGATCAGAAGATGAGTGAGATTCCCATGCAGCGGGCCGGCGAGCCCGGGGAGGTCGCCTCCGTCGCTCTGTTCTACGCCTCCGATCTCTCGTCGTACATGACGGGCACCGTTGCGGAGGTCACAGGCGGCCGATACATGTAGGGCCGACGCCTTGGAATACCGCCCTGGTGTGCCAAAGTGGAACACCACGTGCTCTGTGTCTGCGGCCACTGTAGGTGTACGAACCAAAACCCGGGTTTCTACGAAGACAGGAGTCAACGTGCGTGCATTCGTCGTTGCAGAGAACAGTTCCACCGTAACCGAACTCGAACTACCGACGCCTCGACCCGAAGGGTCGGAGGTGCTGCTGAGAGTGACCCAGTGCGGGGTGTGCCATACCGATACCCACCTGCGCGACGGTGGTTACGACCTCGGAAGCCGGGGCAAGATGCGCCTTGCCGACCGAGGCGTCACCTATCCGTTGGTGATGGGCCACGAGGTGGTCGGGGTCGTCGAAGAGGTCGGTCCAGACGCCGTCGGTGTCGGCATCGGTGACGTCCGGTTGATCTACCCGTGGGTCGGCTGCGGACGGTGCCATCAATGCGAAGCGGGACGGGACAACTACTGCGCCGCCGGGAAGAATCTCGGCGTGGCGCGGCACGGCGGATATGCCGACCACATCCTCGTCCCTGATGCCAAATACCTCGTCGACATCACCGGGTTGGACCCGTCCTGGGCGGCCACGATGGCATGTTCGGGGCTGACCGCCTACAGCGCCGTCAACAAGGTGCTTCCGCTGCCCAGCGACGAACCAATTGTCGTGATCGGCGCGGGCGGCGTGGGGCTGACGGCGGTGGCGACCCTCAAGGCGTTGGGCCACAAGCGGATCTGCGTGGTCGACGTGTCACCGAGGAACCTCGACATCGCGATGGAACTGGGCGCTTCCGACGTCGTGGAGCCCGGAGACAAGGCGTCCAAGCAGATCATCGAGGCCTGCGGGGGTCCTGTCGAGGCCGTCATCGACTTCGTCAACAACGACATCACCGCCCGCGCCGCATTCGACGCCCTGCGCAAGGGTGGACAGCTGGTGCAGGTCGGTCTGTTCGGTGGAGAGTTCGTCGTCCCGACCGCCCTGATGGCGTTGAAGATGCTCACCATCAGCGGGAGCTTTGTCGGTACCCTCGGCGAGTTGAACGCCGTCGCCGAACTCGCCAAGCAAGGCGCGCTGCCCGCCATCCCCATCATCGAGGAACCGCTCGACGCCGCGTCGATCAACACTGCGTTGGACAAGCTGGTACGCGGAGGTGTCCCGGGGCGCATCGTCTTGCAGGGGCCGCCGAGCGCCGCGTGAGAGATCACCGACCGGGAGCGGTCATTCGTTCGGCGGCATCGATTTTCAGGGTTCGCATCTTGCGGTAGAGCGTCGTACGGCCGATCCCCAGGATGTCTGCGGCGCGGGCCTTGTTTCCCGCAGCCTCCCGCAGGGCACTGACGATCGCGCCGCGCTCACCCTGCTCGTATCGGCTCAGCGAGTACCTGGGTGCCTCTTGCATCGAGACCGGCAAGTCCTTGGTCTCGATCAGCCCGCTGCGGGCTTCCTCCGGCAGGCCGGCAAGGACCCGGGTCAACTCTGCGACGTTGCCCGACCACGGCCAGGCCAACAGGCTTTGCAGCGCCGCCGGCGAGAACCGCGGCGCGGGCGCGTCAGGGAAGAGCTCCGCATGGACCTCGCGCACGACGTCGATCAGCTCGCCATGCAGGTCTGCGAGGGACGGCACGCGTACCGAAACCGGCCCGATGTCGGCCCCGTATTCGAGGCTGCCCGTCGGGGTGCGTTCGGTGAGGATGACCCGGGCGCCCGGGGCGACGTCGGGACGCGGAAGCCTCGCGAAATCGTCGAGGCGTTCTCGCGACTCGCTCGAGAGTTTCTCTCCCCCCACGACGATGACCCCCCGTCCGTCGCGCAGTGCGGCTTCTCCATCGCCCCAGACGCCGTCATCCGCCGGAAGGTCGCGCGCAGCGAAGACCTTGGGCTCCTGACCCGTGCGCTGCCGAAGCCACTTCGAAGCCTGGTAGCGCTTGCCGCTCCCGGGGCCGCCGACAACGCGAATGAGCCCACCGACGGCGGCCGCAGCGGTGAGCTGGCGTTGGACGTCGTCGTACGGGGCAGGCCGGGTCCGGCGGGAGGTTGCGCGGTCCAACACGCCGTGCCGAGCGGCTACCGCCGCCCCCGCTGGATTGTGGGCGACCGTGGCCTCGTCGGACGACATCACGGTCGGCTCCAGGAACTCCAGCGCGAAGATCGCGTCCTGACCGGCGCGGCCGAAGCGGCGCACCGTGACGTCGGTGCCCAGCATCGGCACCTCGAATCGAAGCTCGCTCTGATCCCAACTGTGATGTCGTAGCCGCTCCCACAGGACGGCGTAGAACTCTGCGTCGACGCGGGCGAGAGCCGGCAGGTCTGTCATGACCGTTCCCGAATTCATGACCAGGACCGGGCGTTGGGAAGCTCGAAAGCGCCGGTAGGTTCGTGCGAGCTCCAAGTCCCTGGAGTCAGCCATGTTTTCGAGTGCTTCGGCGATCTCCTGCGCGGCATGCCGGGCCATGGCCACCATCAGCGGGCTGGCGCCGTCGATATGTGAGGTGACGGCGAGCGAACCCACGATTCGGCCGGTGATCGGGTGCTTGACAGGAGCGCCCGCGCAGGCGAGTTCGGCCAGTGCAGCGTTGAAATGCTCAGCACCACGGACGAATACGACGCCGCGTGCCTCGATGGGCGTACCGAGCCCGTTGGTGCCCAAGGACTGTTCGGAGAAGTCGAAGCCCTCTACTGCGTTGGCCCGATCCATGGTCCGCTCGTCCTGCGCGTCGACGATACGGCGGGAAACGATGCGGCCGGCCTCGTCGGCGAGGAAGAGGGTCATCCGCGAATCGGCGAGATTCGTCTGCCACTGGTCCAGGATCCGACCTGCGGCGCGCAGGATGACACTGTCCGGGTCGATCTCCCCGAGAATCTGCGGTCCGGCCTCGGGATCAATGTGCGACGAGACCGAGCGGCGCCAGCTCTGCTCGATCTCCTTGGCGACGAGCGCCGGCGGAACGGCTGCCCGGAGCAGACCGTCCGCGATCAACCGTTCGCGGGCGCCCCTTACCTCGTCTTGGTGAGGTGACTTCGCTGTCACCAGGCCATTGTCGGCCGGGAAACACCATGCGTCCAGCACGGATGCGTTCCTGTCGGCGCGGCGCGGGTGTTTCACATTGGAACGCTTTGGGCTCGAAACACGGCCCTACCTTTGATTCAGACGCCATGGCGGCCCTCACATCGGGACGACGGCAGCGGATAGGACACCAACCCGACCGAAGGTAAGAAAATGACCACCTCCACCTCCGAACACACCATCACCTCCGCCGATGTGGAGGGCAAGGACGTGCTGCACGACCTGTACGCCGACTGGTCCCAGATCATGGCGGCGACGCCGGACCTCACCATCCGCCTGCTGCGCTCCGTGTTCGACGAATGGCACCAGCCCACCGTCGAACCGCAGGGTGTGACGTACCGCGAGGACACCGTCGGCGGAGTCCCGGGCATCTGGTGCCTGCCGGAGGGAGCGGACAAGTCCAAGGTGCTCCTCTACATGCACGGCGGCGGATTCGCCGTCGGCTCGGCCTCAAGCCACCGCAAGCTCGCAGGCCATGTCGCCAAGGCCCTCGGCGCCGTCAGCTTCGTACTGGACTACCGGCGCGCCCCCGAGTTCGGCCACCCTGCACAGGTCGAGGACGGTGTGGCCGCGTTCGACGCGCTCGTCGCCTCCGGGATCGCCCCGCAGGACATCACCACCATCGGTGATTCCGCCGGCGGCAACCTCGCCATCGCCATCGCCCTGGCGCTGAAAGCGCAGGGGAAGCCGGGGCCCGGTAGCGTCATCGCGTTCTCCCCGTGGCTCGACATGGAGAACAAGGGCGAGACCCTGGTCACCAACAACGACACCGACGCCCTGATCACCCCGGAACTGCTCGAAGGCATGATCGCCGGCGTCCTCGGCGACACCGTCGACCCGACGACTCCGCTGGCGAACCCGCTGTACGCCGACTTCACCGGTTTCCCCCGCGCTCTACGTCACGGCCGGCAGCGTCGAGTCTCTTCTCGACAACTCCACCCGGCTGGCGGAGCGCGCCAAGGCAGTCGGCGTCGACGTCACCCTCTCCATCGGCGAGGGCCAGCAGCACGTCTACCCGTTCCTGGCCGGACGCTCCGCGCTCGTCGCGAAGGAGTTCGAGAAGCTCGCCGCCTGGTACCGCAACTAACCCATCCACATATCCCCATCAGTTCCTCTGCAGAAACAGGAGATCCCCAATGACAACCCACACCACCCCCCGGACTGTCGACGCCGTCGTCATCGGCGCAGGATTCGGCGGCATCTATGCCGTCCACAAGTTGCACAACGAACTCGGCCTCACCACGGTCGGTTTCGACAAGGCAGACGGCCCCGGCGGCACCTGGTACTGGAACCGCTACCCGGGCGCGCTGTCGGACACCGAGAGCCACCTCTACCGCTACTCCTTCGACCGTGACCTGCTGCAGGACGGCTCCTGGAAGAGCACCTACATCACCCAGCCCGAGATCCTCGAATACCTGGAAAGCGTCGTCGAACGCTTCGACCTGCACCGCCACTTCCGCTTCGGCACCGCGGTCACGTCGGCCATCTACTCCGACGACGAGGGGCAGTGGGAGGTCACCACCGACGACGGCGCGGTGTATCACGCCACCTACGTCATCAACGCCGTTGGATTGCTCTCCGCCATCAACTTCCCGAACCTGCCAGGTCTGGAGTCGTTCGAGGGCGAGACCATCCACACCGCCGCCTGGCCCGAGGGCAAGGACCTCACCGGCCGCCGCGTCGGCGTCATCGGCACCGGTTCGACCGGCCAGCAGGTGATCACGGCCCTGGCGCCGAAGGTCGAGCACCTCACCGTGTTCGTCCGGACCCCGCAGTACTCGGTCCCGGTCGGCAACCGTCCCGCGACCCAGCAGCAGATCGACGCGATCAAGGCCGACTACGCGAACATCTGGGCGCAAGCCAAGAGTTCCGCCTTCGCATTCGGCTTCGAAGAGAGCACCGTGCCGACGATGAGTGTCTCCGAGGAGGAGCGGAAGCGGATCTTCGAGGAGGCCTGGCAGCATGGCGGCGGTTTCCGCTTCATGTTCGGCACCTTCGGTGACATCGCCACCGACGACGACGCCAACGAGGCCGCCGCGTCGTTTATCCGGTCCAAGATCGCCGAGATCATCGAGGACCCGGAGACAGCCCGCAAGCTGATGCCCACCGGCCTGTTCGCCAAGCGCCCGCTCTGCGACGACGGCTACCACCGGGTCTTCAACCGCCCCAACGTCGAGGCCGTCGCCATCAAGGAGAACCCCATCCGCGAAGTCACCGCCAAGGGTGTGGTGACCGAGGACGGCGTCCTGCACGAGCTCGACGTCCTGGTCTTCGCCACCGGGTTCGACGCCGTGGACGGCAACTACCGGCGCATCGAGATCCGCGGCCGCGACGGCGTCCACATCAACGACCACTGGGGCGGCCAGCCGACTAGCTACCTGGGTGTCACCACGGCGAACTTCCCCAATTGGTTCATGGTGCTTGGCCCCAACGGTCCGTTCACGAACCTGCCGCCGACCATCGAGACCCAGGTCGAATGGATCAGCGACACAATCGATTTCGCCGAACGCAACGGCGTGCAATCGATCGAGCCCACGCCCGAGGCCGAGGCCGAGTGGACCGACACCTGCACCCAGGTGGCCAACGCGACGTTGTTCACCAAGGGCGACTCGTGGATCTTCGGCGCGAACGTCCCGGGCAAGAAGCCCAGCGTCCTCTTCTACCTCGGCGGCCTCGGCAACTACCGCGCCGTGCTCGCCGACGTCACCGCCGATGATTTCCGCGGCTTCGAGGTGAAGTCGGCAGACATGGTCGCGGCCTGACAACAGATGCTCAACCGCCCGATCCTGCACCACGCCAAACGAACTCATTAGGAGAAGCACCCATGGGTGTGTACACCACCATCGACCCGGCCACCGGGGAACAGTCCGCGACGTACCCGGAGATCTCGGATGCCGAGCTGGACGACCTCATCGGGCGCAGCGCGGCGGCGTACCGCTCCTGGCGGACCACGCCGTTGGATCGGCGCCGAGCCGTGCTGACCCGAGCCGCCGAGATCCACCGTGAACAGGCCGACGAGCTGGCCAAGTTGCTCACCCTCGAAATGGGCAAGCCCATCGCGCAGGCCCAGGGGGAGGTGCAGCTGGTCGCCTCGATCTACCAGTACTACGCCGACCACGTGGAGGAGTTCATGTCCGACGAGCCGCTGGACATCTCGGGGCCGGGCACCGCCGTCGTCCGCACCGAGCCGATCGGCCCGCTGGTTGGGGTCATGCCCTGGAACTATCCCTACTACCAGGTAGCCCGCTTTGCGGCGCCGAACATCGCGCTGGGCAACACGATCATCCTCAAGCATGCGCGGAACTGCCCGCAGTCGGCCCTGGCCGTCGAACGGGTCCTGCTCGAGGCCGGCCTCCCCGAAGGCGTTTATCTCAACGCATTCATCTCGACTGCTCAGGTCGCCGCAGCGATCGCCGATCCACGCGTGCAGGGTGTTTCGGTGACCGGCTCCGAGAAGGCAGGGTCCGCGGTCGGCGAGGTCGCCGGCAGGCACATGAAGAAGGTCGTGCTCGAGCTCGGTGGCTCGGATCCGTTCCTGGTGCTCGACGACGCCGATGTCGACGCTGCCGCGAAGGCCGCAGTTGTCGGACGGCTCGCCAACGGCGGCCAGGCCTGCACGGCGTCGAAGCGGTTCATCGTGGATGACCGCGTATACGACGAGTTCGTCCAGAAACTCATCGACGGGATGGCCGGCTGGCAGCCCGCCGACCCGACCAGCCCGGACACGAAGCTCGGCCCTCTGGCGTCGAATTCCGGGGCCGAGGAACTGGATGAGCTTGTCCAGGAAGCGGTTTCGCGGGGCGCCGAGGTTGTGATGGGCGGTGACCGTCCGCACGGGGCCTGGTACTCGCCCACAGTCCTGGCGCGCGTCACGAGGGGTATGCGTGCCTACAGCGAGGAGCTGTTCGGTCCGGTGGCAGTCGTCTACCGGGTGGGTTCGGTGGACGAGGCGATCGACCTCGCCAACGACTCACCCTTCGGTCTCGCCTCGAGCGTGTTCACCTCGGATCCACTGAAGGCCGACCGGGTGGCCGAGCAACTCGAGACCGGCATGGTCTGGATCAACAGCACCAGCAAGACGTCGCCGGATTTGCCGTTCGGCGGGGTCAAGGGCTCCGGCGTCGGACGCGAACTGGCCCGGTTCGGATTCGAAGAATTCGCGAACAAGAAGCTCGTGAGAAAGCCGAAGGGATGAAAACGGATATGACAACGACAGCCACCGCAGATACTGACAACACACGGAACGGGAGCACCACGATGGTCAGCGATCGTTATCAGCGCGGCCTCGACCGCATGATGGAGCTGGTTTCCACCGAACACACCAACACCTTCGACCACGCCAAACTCGTCGAGTCCTACAAAGCTCTGGACCCGGACCTGCCGGACTACATCGTCTCCTTCGCATTCGGAGACATCTACTCCCGCAGCAGCCTGACCCAGCAGGAGCAGACGCTGGTGACGATCTCCACACTCGTCGGCCTCGGCACCGAGCCCCAGTTGAAGTTGCACATCAACACCGGCTTCAACGTCGGGCTGACCAAGGAGAAGATCGTTGGCGCGCTGATCCACTGCATCCCCTACGTCGGGTTCCCCCGCGTGCTCAACGGCCTGACGCTTCTCAAAGAGGTCATGGCAGAGCGCGGTATGGCCCCGGAAGCCGACGCGGACTGAGGATTTGGACGGAGGGTCGATCATGAGTACGGCAATAGGATTTGTAGGACTCGGAACAATGGGCTTCCCGATGGCCGTCAACTTGAAGAAGGCTGGTTTCGACGTCATTGGCTATGACGCCTTCAAGGGAGTCCACGAGAAGGCGGCCTCGGCGGGTATCACCATGGTGGACACCATCAAAGAGGTAGCAGAGCGGGCTGACGAGGCCATCATCTCGATGGTTCGTGACCACGCGCAAAATGTTGAGATCATCTTTGGTGAGGACGGTCTGCTATCTGCTCAACCCCAAGGCAAGACCATCATCGTCATGAGCACGCTCGACCCGGCGACGATGAACGAATTGGGCAAGAAAGTCGAAGACGAGAGCGCGCTGAACTTGATCAGCGCGGCGGTAAGCGGCGGTGCTTCCGGTGCTCAAGCCGGCACCCTGTCGATCATGACTGCAGGCTCAGAAGACATCGTCAAGTCTTTCCAGCCCTACTTCGACGCGATGGGATCCCACACCTTCTTCTATGGCGAAAAACCAGGGAACAGCCAGGTAGCAAAATTGGTCAACAACATGATTCTCGGTATCACTATGAATGCGGTAGCTGAAGGCCTCAAATTAGGGAAGCACTACGACTTGCCTCAAGAGGAGCTTTTAAACCTCCTGGAGGTCAGTACCGGCGATAGCTGGGTGGTCAGAAATTGGTCTGACGTGTCCCAATGGACCGCGGAGACTGCCCTGTCCGTTCTACTGAAAGACCTGAAAGCAACACATAACGAAGGGCTTGCGCACGATATCGGCCTGCCGTTCAATGCGCTGTCCTCCACACAGTTATTCAATTCCATGGGCAAAGCCCAGCCTGGAAACTGAATACGTGACCGACCCGCTGTCCGGCTAGGTGCGCGGGCGCTGCGTTAAGCATGTCCGATCGGCCGGCCCCGTACCAGGCCCCAACCCGATCCGCCGGGTGTTTCACATCGGAACACCTTGGTCCGAGTGACCGCCCTCACGATTGATTCAGCAGATGAACAGCACCACTCAGTTCGTTCAGAACCGCAAGGAGCCCACGTTATGGATGTAGCCGTCCGCCACCAGATCCGCGACCTCGACGGTCAAGATGCACGACGCCGGCGAACGGTGCTGTGGGTCGTGTCCCTCGCCACCGTCGGCCTGATATTCGACGGCTACGACCTCGTCGTCTACGGCGCAGTCGTGTCGACGTTCCTGAAAGACCCGAGCCAGCTCGGACAGGTCACGCCGGCAATGGCCGGGACGTTAGGCAGCTATGCCCTGCTGGGAATGATGTTCGGCGCCTTGCTCGCCGGAGCCTTCGGCGACATCCTCGGTCGCCGCAAGGTCATGCTCATCGCCTACGCGTGGTTCTCTGTCGGCATGTTCATCACCGCGCTGATGAGCACCACCACAACATTCGGTGTGATGCGTTTCCTCACCGGCCTCGGTATCGGTGCACTGATCGCTTCCACCGCCACCCTGGTCACCGAGATTGCCCCGCCGGGAAAGAAGAACCTCTGCAGCGCCATCTCCTATGCCGGAGTGCCGCTGGGAAGCCTCCTCGGCGCTCTGCTCGCCATTCTTCTCCTGGATGCCATCGGATGGCGCGGACTGTTCATGATCGGCGCATTGCCGATCCTCACCCTTTTACCGTTGGCACTTCTCAAGATGCCCGAGTCCGTGCCGTGGTTGGTGGCCCGGGGTCAGCTCGACAAGGCGCGGGCCGTCTCCGAGCAGACCGGTGTGCCGATGCCCGACAGCGTCCCCGAGGCCGAGAAGGCCGAAAAGGTCGGTTTCGCAGGACTGTTCAGCCGCCGTTTCTGGTTCGCGACCGTGGTGGTGGGATTGATGGGCGCCCTCGCCCAGTTCCTCAACTACTACCTCAACACGTGGTTGCCGGTGTTGATGGAACAATCCGGCTTCAACACCAAGGGTTCGCTCGCCTTTCTCCTCGTGCTGAGTGGAGGCGCAATCGCCGGAGCGCTGGCCGGCTCCCGCTGCGCTGATCTGTTCGGGCCCAAACCGGTTGTGGCGGTGTGCTTCATGATCGGTGCGGCATTCATCGCACTGCTGACATTCGACCTTCCGCTGCCAGTGCGCCTTCTTTTCGTCGCCATCGTCGGCTTCGGAACCACCGGAACGTCGATCCTGATCTATGGGTTGGTGGCGAACCACTTCCCGACCAGGATGCGGGGCGCTGCGGTCGCGTGGGCTGCGGGCTTCGGCCGACTAGGCGGTGTCAGTGGCCCGCTGCTCGGCGGTCTGTTCCTGGCCGCCGGTCTCGGGGTGAACTCGGTCTTCTATGTCCTGGCCGGCCTGGCGCTGGTGGGCGTCTTCCTGACCTTGTTGGTCCCAAAAGGCCACCAAGCGATCGACATTCACTCCACACCGGTCGAGCCGACGGTGCCGCTCGGGACCGCGATACCCGCAGTCGCAGTCGCGTCGACAGCGTCGTAGCGCGGATTACCTGCGCGCCACCAACTGCGAACACACTGGACGGAGACTGGTTCACGTGAGCGAGAGTGAGAGCGAGATGAAATATCTCGATCTGCACGGCGACCGTGTCGCCTTTCGCGACGCGGGAGCCGGCGAGGTGCTGCTGCTGATCCATGGAATGGCGGGAAGTTCGGCGACTTGGCAAGCGGTTCTGCCCCAGTTGTCGAAGAAATATCGGGTGGTAGCACCGGACCTTTTCGGCCACGGTGAATCCGCGAAGCCGCGCGGTGACTATTCGCTAGGTGCGTTTGCGGCATGGCTGCGGGACCTGCTTGATGAACTCGGCATCACCCGGGCGACGGTGGTGGGTCAATCGCTCGGTGGCGGTGTGGCGATGCAGTTCACTTATCAGCATCGCGACTACTGCGACCGGCTGGTCCTTATCAGCAGCGGCGGTCTGGGGCCCGACCTGAGCTGGATACTGCGGTTGCTGTCGGCGCCCGGAGTCGAGCTGGTGCTGCCAGTGGTGGCACCGCAGCCGGTGGTGAACATCGGCAACAAGCTGGGGTCGTGGCTCACGTCGGCCGGAATCCATTCGCCTCATGCCGGCGAGTTGTGGAACGCCTATTCGTCGCTGTCGGACGGCCAGACCCGGCAGGCGTTCCTGCGTACGCTGCGCTCGGTCGTGGACCACCGGGGCCAGGCAGTCAGTGCGGTCAACAAATTACATTTGAGCTCTGGGCTGCCGACCTTGCTGATCTGGGGTGATCAGGACCGGATCATCCCTGTCTCCCACGGCTACGCCACTCATGCCGCCGTGCCGGGCAGCCGGCTTGAAGTACTCCCCGGCGTCGGGCACTTCCCGCACGTCGAGTCCCCAACCGCGGTAGTGCAAATCCTTGACGACTTCATCGCCACCACAGACCCTGGTGCCGACGTCACGAATCGAAAATCGTGATCGGCACCGTCATCGAAGGCGCGCTGGATGTGCAGGCGCTGTACCGCGCGGCGCCCGGGGGGCGGTCATTGCCCTGTGCCAAATCGGAACACCTTGCGCGACAGTGACAAACGTAACGTTGAGCTTGCAAGTCCTTCACTGAACTGACTGGACCTCGTTGCGTCGATCGGCGCTGACGACGCAAGAAGCAACTCATCAAGGATTTGAATCGATGACAGAGAAACCGCAATGGCGGAAGTCCTACGACGCAGTGGAGCGCATCCTGGCGCCTTCGGCGGAGGCGTTGGTTCGCAGCGGGGAGTTCGCGCAGCTAACGGGCGCACTCTTCGGTGTCCGGCGCGCGCTCTCCAACGGTGTGAACGAGGTGGCTGCGCGGGTGTGGCACCTGGTGAATCTGCCTGCAGGCACCGATGTGCATCGACTACGCAAACAGATCGGCGCGCTGGACCGGGACGTGCGACGCCTGACGCTCCAGCTCGAACTCGACCAGGCCAAGACCAAAGACACAGGAATTCGCAGTGACGACTGAAACAGGCTCTGTGAGCGTCATCGACCGGGTTCGCCGGGAGGTGGAACGCAATGCGCTGCGGGCGCGCAACGGAATTCGACTGGCTGCCGGTCTCTCGCGACCAAAGCTGGGCACGACCCCGAAGGACGTGGTCTGGCGCCGGGGTCGGTCTGAATTGTGGCACTACCGCAACGACAATGTCCGGGTATCCCCGCCGCTACTCATCGTCTTCAGCCTGTTCTCCCGCAGCTACATTCTCGACCTGCAGCCGGGCAACAGCTTCGTCGAAAGGCTGCTCGAAGCGGGATTCGATGTCTACCTCCTGGATTGGGGAGTGCCCGACGAGCGCGACGCGGCGAACCAAATCGAGGACTACGTCGACGATTACATTCCCGCCGCGGTCGAGCGGGTGCGCCACCTGTCCGGCGCCGAAGAGATCAATCTTCTCGGCTACTGCTTCGGTAGTGTCCTGGCACTGCTCTACGCCGCCCACCATCGCGACGCGCCGTTACGCGGCCTGACGGTGATGGCCACTCCGGTAGATCTGCAGCAAATGGGACCGCTGACCAGTGTGATCGGCAAAGACGGGATGAATGTCGAGAACATGCTCGACCCTGATGGCAACCTGCCCCCGCAGATCATTCACCAGGCCTTCCAAGTGCTGAGACCGACCGCACAGCTGACCCAGTACATCGATCTGTGGGAACGGATGTGGGGCGACGACTACGTGACGGCGCATCAGGCGATGACCGGCTGGGCAGCTGATCACGTACCGTTGCCCGGCGGTGTCGCGAAGGAGCTCGCGCAGATGGTGCAGGACAACGCCATCGTCAACGACACGCTGGTCATTGGCGGCGACCGGGTCAGCCTCTCCGCGATCACGGTGCCGTTCCTGACCGTGCTGGCCACCCGTGACCACATTGTGCCCGAAGCCTCCGCCGCACCATTGATCGACCTTGTCGGTTCCTCGGACAAACACGAATTGCGCCTCGATGCAGGGCATGTCGGGCTGCTCGTCGGCCGAACCGCGGCCAAGACCACCATCCCCACGATCATCGAATTTCTCATCGAGCGAAGCGAGGCGTCGGAGTGAACATCGTCGCCTTGGGTGCCGAACAGGCGGACGCCTTGGACCTGCCGCTCGAACAGGGGGAAGGGCCGCTTCCGGTCCCGGCAACATCGATCTACACCCCGCTCGATGGGGTCGTCGCCTGGCGGACCTGCCTGGACGAACCGTCGCCTCGCACGGAGAACATCGCCGTTCTCGCCAGCCACCTCGGCATCGCCAATCATCCTGCGGCGCTTTGGGTTATGGCGGACCGCCTCGCCCAGCCCGCCGACCAATGGAAACCGTTTCAACCGCCGTCGCTATTGCGCTCGGCCTACCTAACACCTGGAAGCTGATCATGACCAACCTCGCCAACATCCTGACCGAGTCCGCGCGCCGTCATTTCGAGCGACCGGCGATCCGTCTCGACGACATCCTCGTCACCTATGCCGAACTCGACGAACTCACCGCACGCGCGGCCGGCTGGTTGCGGGCCCGCGGCGTCGAACCCGGCGACCGGGTGGCAATCGCATTGCCGAACGTTGTGCAATTCCCGGTTATGTACTACGGGGTGTTGCGCGCCGGCGCCACGGTCGTGCCAATGAATCCGCTTCTCAAGTCGCGCGAAATCGAGCACCACCTCAGCGATTCCGGCGCCAAGCTGGCACTGGTGTGGAGCACTGTCGCTGCCGAAGCAAAGTCCGCGGCCAAAGCGACCGGCACCGACGTAGTCGTCATCGACGACGACACCATGGCCGCCGCTGCAGACTGGCCGGTCTCGCCGGCGGTCGCTGCACGCGATGACTCCGACACCGCGGTCATCCTGTACACCTCGGGTACGACCGGCGCCCCGAAAGGCGCCCAGCTGACCCACGCCAATCTGTACCGCAACGCCGTCACCTTCGCCGCAATGTTCGACCTGTGTGAGAACGACGTTGTGCTGGGGTGTCTTCCGCTGTTTCACGCATTCGGGCAGAGCAACGGACTGAACGCGTCGCTTGCCGTTGGCGCGTGCGTGTCACTGGTCCCGCGCTTCGACCCCGCAGCGGTGTTGCAGCTGATCGAACGTCACCGGGTGACCGTCTTCGAAGGCGTGCCCACGATGTACGTCACGCTGCTCCACGCCGACGCCGGCGGGGTGGACGTATCCAGCCTGCGGATGTGTATCTCGGGCGGTGCCGCGCTACCGGTCGAAGTGCTGAAGGGCTTCCAGAACACTTTCGGCGCACAGATCCTCGAAGGCTACGGACTGTCCGAGACCTCACCGACCGCCACGTTCAATCGCCCCGGGCGAACCAAAGCCGGTTCGATCGGACTGCCGCTCGACGGTGTCGAATTGAAACTGGTCAACCCGGACGGCACCGAAACCCCGCCCGGCGAGGTCGGCGAAATCGTCATCCGCGGGCACAACGTGATGAAGGGCTACTGGAACCGGCCCGAGGCCACCGAAGCCGCGATCATCGACGGCTGGTTCCACACCGGCGACATGGCCACCCGCGACGACGACGGCTTCTACTTCATCGTCGACCGCAAGAAGGACCTCATCATTCGCGGCGGCTACAACGTCTATCCACGCGAAATAGAAGAAGTCCTATACGAACATCCCGCAGTCCGCGAGGCCGCCGTGATCGGGGTGCCCCACGCCACCCACGGCGAAGAGGTGGCAGCCGCCGTCGTTCTACGCTCAGGTGCCTCTACGACTCCCGACGAGCTCCGCGACTTCGTCAAGACTCGCGTTGCTGCCTACAAGTACCCGCGGCTTGTGTGGCTTGTCGACGCTCTTCCCAAGGGCCCGACCGGCAAGATCCTCAAACGCGAAATCCAAGTTCCCACGAGCATCTGACCCCCAGCACATGAGGAGCACACATGGCAGACCGCACCGAGCGGGCGGCCGTCGGCAGGATTGAACTGGCCTACGAAACCTTCGGGGACACCGACGCTCCGCCCATGCTGCTCATCGCGGGTCTTGCCACCCAGATGCTGGGCTGGGACGAACAATTCTGCATGCAGCTCGCGGACAAAGGATTTCATGTGATCCGCTTCGACAACCGTGACGTCGGGAGGTCCACTCACCTCGACGATGCCGGTGTTCCGAACCTGAGGGCCATGATGCGCGGCCGGGGGAGGTCGGCCGCGCCTTACACGTTGGTGGACATGGCCGACGACACCGCTGGGCTGCTCGACGCGCTCGGGCTCGAGTCCGCACACATTGTCGGCATGTCGATGGGCGGCATGATCGCCCAGCAGCTCGCGATCAGCCATCCGCACCGCGTCCGAAGCCTGACCTCGATCATGTCCACCCCCTCGCGTGCAGCGGGACAGGCGCGCCTGAGGGCGCAGCGGGTGCTGTTTCTGCCCCCGGCGACCGACCAGGAGGCGGCCGCCGAACGCGCCCTCAAGGTTTACCGGGTGATCGGCTCACCCGGGTACCGGCTCGACGAGGGCCGCGTCGCCGACGTCGCTCGCCGCTCCTTTGCCCGCGGCAACGATCCGGCCGGCGTGGCGCGGCAGTATGCGGCGATAGTGGTCTCACCGGACCGTTCACCGGGCCTGCGCGCGTTGACGATTCCGACCCTCGTCATCCACGGCGAGGACGATCCGCTCGTTCAGGTGGACGGTGGCCGGGCGACAGCGAAGACGGTGCCGGGAGCCCGCCTCGTGGTGGTTCCGGGAATGGGACACGACTTGCCCCAGCAGCTATGGCCGCGGCTAGTGGACGAGATCGTCACCCATGCCAGGGCTAGGGCGTGAGGACTCTCACAACGCACGTGCTTGGTATACCAAGCATATGTCTGGTTTACTGAACGGGTCAAGCAATATCGGGACCCGCCCGATAGTTCACACAGAGGAGTAATGAAGATGTCGTATGTCATCGACGCCGCCAACAAGATCAACGATCTGCAGTTGAAGGCCGTGACCGAGGGTCAGAACGCAGTCGTCGAATTCGTCAGGACCGCCGCCGAGTTCGTCGACCGTGCGCCGAGCGCACCAGAATCGGTCCAGAAACTGGTCGAGCCCATCGAATCTGTCGTCGGCGGCCCGACCGAGTTCGTCCGGTCGATCGCCCAGAACAACAACGACTGGGCGCAGGCCTGGCTCGACTTCAATAATAGGATCTCCGAGGTCCTCACGCCGGCCGCGGAGTCGGCCGCCGACGAGCCGACTCCCATCAAGAAGCCCAGCTCGGCACGCGGGTCCAAGGCCTGATAGATGCGCGCTGTGCCAGCGCACCCACCGAGATCGGGGGCCAGTCCGATGTGGCTGGTCCCCGTTCCGGACTGGAGAGGATGATTCGATGCCCGACGAGAAGTGGTATCCCGGTAAGGCGACGATCGGCTCCTATATCCGTACCCAGCGGGAACTTTCGCGGTTATCGCTTCGCGAACTGGCCCGAATGTCGCAGGTATCGAATGCGTACCTCAGCCAGGTCGAGCGCGGCATTCACGAGCCGTCGCTGCGTGTGCTCGCAGCGGTGGCCGAGGCGCTGTCGCTGCCCCTGGAAGATCTCACTGCGCAGGCGCGTCCAGACGCCGAGCCCGCCAAGCCCGGCCGTGACATCGACGCAGTCACCGCTGCGATCCGGGCCGAGCCGCGGCTCTCCCAGTCACAGAAGGAGGCACTTCTCGCGGTGTACTCCAGCTATCTGACTGAGGGCGATACGCAGCGGAACTCTGTCGATTGAGACTTGAGCCGCATGGCACCGGGAAGTACGAGATGAGATGTTGATGAAATGAAAGAACGGGCCAGGCTTTTCAGCCTGGCCCGCTTCTATCGGTGGAGCTGCCGGGAATCGAACCCGGGTCCTACGGCATTCCCTCAAGGCTTCTCCGTGCGCAGTTCGCTATGTCTCTACTTGGATCTCCTGCTCACGCGAACAAGTCAGGATGACGATCCCAGTCGCTGTTTGGTGTCCCCGTACATCCCGCGACCGGACGTATGGGTTTGTCCCTCTAGATGGCGCCAGGGTCCGGGTCGAGGGCTCTCCCGGTCTGACGGACACACCGTCGCTTAGGCAGCGAGGGCGTAGTCGCGCTGATTGGAATCGGCGCTTAATTGGTTGCAACGACGCTTACGGTGGTCTCTTGCCTGCACCGGCACGCTTCCCTTGATTCGATGCGCGAAGTCGAAACCGTTCAGCCCCTCGCACCCCTACCGACTTTCGGCAGGACTCTTCATTCTACCGACGGGTCTGACAATGACCAACGATTAAACGTTCCAGTCAGATCACGAAGGCCAGGTTGTCGACGATCCGCTGGCCCACCTCGGTGTTGCCCTCGAACTCAACGTGAGCCGGCACGTCCGCCCGTCCGCCGCACAGCCTGGTGAATTGCAGGCCGTCGAGCCGGATCACCGTCGTCGGCCCCGCCGTCCCGAAGTCGTCGACGACCGCGGCGCGACCGTCGACCGCCACCCGGATCGTACGCGCTCAGCGGGCCGGTCAACTCGAGCTCCACCCGCGCACCGTCAGGCGCCTTGCCCAGCTTGCCGACGACGAATCCCATGCTGGCGGACACCTCGTCGAGCGCATGGCGCGCCGCCGGACTGTCGAGCTCCGCGTCCGACGACGGGCGCGACAGTGCCTCCCGAATGTCCTGCTCGTGCATCCAGCAGTCGAAGATCCGGATCCGCATGAATCGGCCGTAGCTGTCGGGACCGGCCGGCGTCATCGTCGGGGCATTCCAGTCGTCGGCGCTCATCGCCGTCAGCACCGCGCGCCGTTCGGCGGTCACGCTCCGGAATCGGTCGAGCACGTCGGCCCCCGTCTCACCGCTGAGGTGACGGATCCAGCACTCGTTCATCTCGCCGATGGGATTGCGCACGTGGTCGAGAGTCGTGACGTCGACGTCGGACTCCGGGATGGGAATGCCGAGCAGCATCGACTCGGTGCCGATCACGTGCGCGACGACGTCGTGCACGCACCACCCCGGCAGCGGCGTCGGCGTCTTCCACCGCACGTCGGGCAGACCGGACAGCAGTCGGTCGATGGCATCCCACGAGGCGAAGAGTCCATCGAGGATCTCAACTTTGTCGAGCTGCATCAACAGGACGTGACGGGCTGTTCACCGGCCGACGGTACCGCCCGGATCAGTGGCCCGTCAGCCGGTTGCGATCATCGCCACGGACGTCAGCGCCAACACCATTCCCGCGGCCTGCCAACGGGTCACCCGCTCCTTGAGCACCACCATCGCGAGCGCCACGGTCCCCACCGGGTACAGCGAAATCAGCACGCTGGTCAATGACAACAGCGAGGTGTGCAGTGCCCACAGCATCGCGACGTTCGCGATCGTGTCCAGCACGCCCGCGGCGAGCGCCAGCCGCAGGGGCACCCCCGACGGCACCGAGAGATTGCCGCTGACCACCGCGATGACGAGCACCAGCGCACTTGCGGAAAGGCGGGCGAACACCAACGGCCACAACCGCGCCTCGACGGGCGCCTGGTCGATGAGGACGAAGTTCAACCCGAACGCCAGCCCAGACCCGACCGTCAGCCACGCCACCTTCTTCGTGAAACGGTGTGGACTCGAATCTTCATCGCGTACTTCCCGACTCACCAACACCACCGCTATCAACGCCAACGCGATACCCGCGTAGGCAAGGTGATTCGGCCGCTCCCCCAGCGCCAACCCGACGCCGACGGGCACGCCGGCCACTAGCACGGCCGTCAGCGGCGAGACGACGGATATCGGACCCTCGCCGAGCGCGGCGTAGAACCACCACACGCCGAACGCCTGACTCACGCCACACAACGCGCCCCATACGACGGCGCCCGTCGAGATGTCGCCACCGAAGCCGAAGGCGAGCGCGGTCAACAACGCCAACGCGACCGGATAGGACACCAGCACCACGCGCAGCGCGGCCACCTGCCGTGAGGCAAGGCCACCGACGAAGTCGCTGACGCCATAGCCGAGTGCTGACAGCAGAGCTAAGGCCGGCCCGACCAGAATGCCGGTCAGGACTTGCCCTTGGCGCGGCGGCCCATCTCCCGGGAGATCTCGCGCTCGGCATCGCGCTTGGCCAGAGCCTGACGCTTGTCGTGGGCTTCCTTGCCCCGGGCGAGCGCCAGCTCCACCTTCACCTTGCCGTCGGTGAAGTACAGCGACAGCGGCACCAACGTGAAGTTCCCGTCACGCAATTTGCCGATGAGCGTGTCGATCTGGCGGCGGTGCATCAGCAGTTTGCGGTTGCGCCGCGGCGCGTGGTTGGTCCAGCTGCCCGTGCGAGAACTCGGGAATGTGGAGGTTGCGCAGCCAGATCTCGCCGTCATCGACGGTGGCGAACGCGTCGGCGAGCGAGGCCGTACCATCGCGCAGGCTCTTGACCTCGGTGCCCATCAGGGCGATACCGGCCTCGAACGTCTCGAGGATCGAATAGTTGTGCCGCGCTTTCCGATTGGTGGAGACCACCTGGTTGTTACGCCGCGTGGCCTCGTCTACCTTCTTCTTCGCCATCGCTAGCGCCGCACGTACAGCCGCAGCGTGACGTACGCCGTGACGCCGGACATCGCCAGACCCAGGAACAGCATCCACGGTGCGCTGTAGTAGAGGACGTCCGCGTAGTCGACCTTCGCGATCAGATTGGCTTGATAGAACTGGTTGAGCGCGTTCTCCAAGAACACCGCGCGCACCACGATCAAGCCGCCGATTGCGATCGCCACCCCGGCCAACGCAGCAACCATCGCCTCGACGAGGAACGGCAACTGGGTGTACCAGCGGCTCGCGCCGACCAGTCTCATGATTCCGATCTCGGTTCGCCGGGTATACGCAGCGACCTGAACCATGTTGGCTATCAACAGAATCGCACCGACGGCCTGGACCAATGCCACCGCGAACGCCGCGTTGCTGATTCCGTCGAGCACCGCGAACAGCCGGTCGACGAGGTCTTTCTGGTTCGTCACGTTGAGCACGCCCGGTTGGCCTCGCAACGCGTTGTCGAAGTCGTCGTGTCGCTCGGGATCGGCGAGCTTGACGACGAATGACGCCGGGAACGCGTTCGCGCTTGCGACGTCCTTGAATTGCGGAATCTTCTTGATCGCGTCGTCGTAGGCGTCCTGCTTGTTCAAGTAGGTCACCGACTTGACGTCCTGGCGGTCGTCGATCAGCTTTCGCAGCGCCTGGCACCGCTCGGCATCGCAGTTGGGATCGTTGGCCGACACGTCCTCCGTCAGGAAGACCTGGCTCTCCACACGATCCAGATAAATGGCGCGAGAGGTGTCCGCCAGCCGCACCACCAGCAGACCACCACCAAACAGGCCGATGGAGATCGCGGTCGTCAAGATCATGGCGACCGTCATCGTGACGTTGCGACGAAGCCCGGTGAGGACCTCCTTGACCAGAAAGCCGAAGCGCACTTAACGATCCATTCCGTAGACGCCGCGCTGTTCGTCACGAATCAGGCGGCCGAGCTCGAGTTCGATGACACGTTGGCGCATCGAGTCGACGATGTGATGGTCATGGGTGGCCATCAACACCGTCGTGCCCGTGCGGTTGATGCGCTCGAGCAGATCCATGATGTCCTTGCTGGTGTCCGGATCCAGGTTTCCCGTCGGCTCGTCCGCGAGCAGAACCAGCGGCCGGTTGACGAACGCGCGGGCGATTGCGACGCGCTGCTGCTCGCCGCCGGACAGCTCGTTCGGCAGCCGATTGGCCTTGCCCGACAAACCGACCATCTCGAGCACGTCGGGCACGACGCGGTTGATCACGTCGGCGCGCTTGCCGATGACTTCGAGCGCGAAGGCCACGTTCTCGAACACCGTCTTCTGCTGAAGCAGGCGGAAGTCCTGGAAGACGCAGCCGAGCACTTGGCGGAGGCTCGGGATGTGCCGGTTCGGCAGCTTGTTGACGTGAAACTTCGACACCTGGATGTCGCCGTGCGTGGGCGTGTCTTCCGCGAGAAGCAGCCGCATGAACGTCGACTTGCCCGAACCCGACGGGCCGATGAGGAAGACGAACTCACCCTTGTCGATCTTGAGCGAGACGTTGTCGAGGGCGGGTCGCGCCGAGGACTTGTACTGCTTGCTCACGTGGTCGAGGGTGATCATCACGGCACGCCAGTGTAGCGGTGTCGCCACCCGAGCCGGCCTAGCGCGGCGGGGCCAGCGGCGGGGACAGCGTCGTCGGCGCCGTCGGCGTGGGCCCCGGCAGCGTGAACGGCAGCCCAGGAAGGATCGTCGTCCCGGTGGTCGGAGCGACGGTCGTCGCCGTCGAGGGACCGGGACCGTCGGGGTCGACGACGGTGGTCGGCCCGGGTGCGGTGGGCGACGTCGGACTCGTCGGCGACGTGGTCTCGGTCGGGCTGGGCTCCGTCGTCGTGGTCGGTGTCGTGGTCCTGGGGCGCTCCTGAACGTTGGTCCGGGGCACCCAGGTGTACTCGGGATCCGGCACGAACCCGGGCGGTACGACCTGCTCTGTCGGCGCTGCTGGTTCGGGTGGGGGCGGCCGGTAGGTGTTGTGCACCCAGGAGATGGCGAAGAACGCGACGATCAGGGCGGCCGTCGACGTCCGGATCCGTCCGTTGATGATGTAGGCAGGCCAACCGTGGTCGGTGCGCCGGCGGGTGAACCAGTTCCAGAAGCTCATGAACGGTTCCCCCCGTCCGCCTGATCCCCGGGGGTGCTGACGTTGGCCGGGCTCGGAATGGTGTTCACGACTGGGGGGGAATCGGCCGAGGTGGCGATTCCGGCGCGGATGAGGGCGGCAACCACGAGTAGGCGAAGCCGACGGCCGACTTCGAACTGCTTGCCCGGGAGCGTGCGCGCGACCATGCGCAGGTTCACCGTGTCGACTTCGATGCTCTCCACGCCCATCACCTGAGGCGCGTCCAACAGCAGCTGTCGCAGACTCTCGTCCTTCATCGCCGTCTCGCTGACACCGTGCAGCAAGTCGTCCACCTTGGCGAGGTCGGCGCTGGTCGAAACCGGGATGTCGATCACCGCGCGAGCCCAGTCCTTGGACAGGTTCATCGTCTTGACGATCTGGCCGTTGGGGATGGTGAACACCTCCCCTTCGGTGGACCGCAGTTTGGTGACGCGCAGGGTGACGTCCTCCACCGTGCCCTCGGCCGGGGCGGCAATGCCGTTGACCGTGAGCGCCACCAGGTCACCGAAGCCGTACTGCTTCTCCGTGATGACGAAGAAGCCCGCCAGCAGGTCTTGGACGATGCGCTGCGCGCCGAAGCCCAGCGCCGCGCCCAACACCGCAGCAGGCGCCACCAGCGAGCCGACCGGAATGGCCAACACGTCGGTGATGTCCACGGCGACCACCACGAACAGCACCGCGATCGAGACCCAGGAGATGACCGACGCAACCGCCTGCCGGTGCTTGGCGCTCTCGGTGCGCACCAACTGGTCGGTCTCCTGGAAGTCCGCATCGATGCGACGGGTGATCTTCTGAGCCGTCCAGTTGATGAACCGGGCCGCCAGAATCGCAAAGATGACCAGCAGAGTGATCTTCAGCCCACGGGTGATGATCCACTCGCCGATTCCGCCCCGCCAGAAGTCGTGCCAGCGTTGCGAGAAGTCGATTGCCAAGTAGCTGTTAGTCGTCATCTTTCCTATTGCGCCAACGGATTCCTGCTTCCAGGAAGCCATCGATGTCGCCGTCGAGTACTGCTGCGGGATTTCCGACTTCGTAGTCGTTGCGCAGGTCTTTGACCATTTGGTAGGGGTGCAACACGTAGGAGCGCATCTGATTGCCCCACGAACTGCCACCGTCGCCCTTGAGCGCGTCCATCTCGGCGCGCTCTTCTAAGCGCTTGCGTTCCAACAACTTTGCCTGGAGAACCCGCATGGCCGCGACCTTGTTCTGCAACTGCGACTTCTCGTTCTGACAGGTGACGACGATACCGGTCGGGATGTGCGTGAGTCGAACGGCCGAGTCGGTGGTGTTGACCGACTGGCCGCCGGGGCCGCTGGATCGGTAGACGTCGACGCGCACGTCACCATCCGGAATGTCGATGTGATCGGCGGTGTCCACGACCGGCAGCACCTCGACGTCGGCGAAGGAGGTTTGGCGCCTGCTCTGGTTGTCGAACGGACTGATCCGTACCAGCCGGTGGGTGCCCTGCTCGACCGACAGCGTGCCGTAGGCGTAGGGCGCGTGCACCGCGAACGTCGCACTCTTGATGCCCGCCTCTTCGGCGTAGGACGTGTCGAACACCTCGACGCCGTAGCCGTGTTTCTCCGCCCAACGGATGTACATCCGCATCAGCATCTCGGCCCAGTCGGCGGCGTCCACCCCACCCGCGCCGGAGCGGATCGTCACGACCGCCTCGCGCTCGTCGTACTCCCCCGACAAAAGCGTGCGAACCTCCATCGCTTCGATGTCGTCGTGCAAGGACTTCCGCTCGGCGTCCGCCTCGGCGACCTCGTCGGCGCCGCCTTCCTCCGCAGCGAGCTCGTAGAGCACCGGAAGGTCGTCGAGACGGTTGCGCAGCTCCTCGACACGCCGGAGCTCGTTCTGGGCGTGAGACAGGTCGCTGGTGACCTTCTGCGCATGCGCCTGGTCGTCCCACAGGGTCGGGTCGCCGGCCTGGTCCTGAAGCTGCTTGATGCGGTCACGCAGTGCGTCGACATCGAGCACCCGCTCCACCGTCGTCAGGGTGGCGTCGAGGGCGGCGATGTTGGCTTGCAGGTCGGGATCCACGGGAGTTCAGCGTACCGACCGCGTTACCCGTCCCTTCGCCCGTTCGCCACGTGATCCGTTTTCCGGGTTTAGAGTCGGCGGGGTAACCAGCCCGGCTACGTCCGCGACAGCCCCTTGCGCGTAGCAGGGCAGCGACAGAAGGCACTTCATATATGCGCCAGATCCGCCCATACCACGTAGCGATCGTCGGCTCCGGCCCTTCGGGATACTTCGCCGCCGCTTCGCTATTGAAGTTCGCCGACGAGGCCAATGACTCGGGTCAGAGCCGTGACGTGCGCGTCGACATGCTGGAAATGCTGCCGACCCCGTGGGGTCTGGTGCGCTCCGGCGTGGCGCCCGACCACCCGAAGATCAAGACGATCAGCGCACAGTTCGAGAAGATCGCGCTCGATCAGCGATTCCGCTTCTTCGGCAACGTCACGATCGGCGATCACGTGCAGGCGGCCGAACTCGCCGAGCGATACGACGCCGTCGTCTACGCGGTCGGGGCGCAGTCGGACCGGCCGCTCGGGATACCCGGCGAAGACCTGGCAGGCAGCGTCGCCGCTGTCGACTTCGTCGGCTGGTACAACGCCCATCCCCACTTCGAGCAGATGACACCGGATCTGTCGACCGGCCGCGCCATCGTGGTCGGCAACGGCAACGTCGCGCTGGACGTGGCACGCATCCTGGTCAGCGACCCCGACGCGCTGGCCAACACCGACATCGCCAACCATGCGCTGGAGTCGCTGCACGCACGCGGCGTCGAGGAGGTCGTCGTCATCGGCCGCCGCGGCCCACTACAGGCGACGTTCACCACGCTGGAACTACGCGAACTCGGCGACCTGGAGGCGATGGCCGAGGTCGACGTGATCGTCGACCCTGCCGACTTCGACAAGATCACCGACGAGGAACTCGAGGCGGCGGGCAAGACCGTCAAGCAGAACATCAAGGTGATGCGCGGGTACGCGGACACGACGCCACGGGGAGCCAAGCGCCGCATCGTGTTTCGGTTCCAAACCTCACCGATCGAACTCAAGGGCGACGGCTGTGTCGAGTCGATCGTCCTCGGCCACAACGAGCTGGTGGACGACGGTGGCCGTGTGGTCGCCAAGGACACCGGGGCGCGTGAGGAACTTCCCGCGCAACTCGTGGTGCGGGCCGTCGGTTATCGAGGCGTGCCCACTCCTGGGCTGCCGTTCGACGATCGGTCGGGCACCATCCCACACACCGGTGGCCGGGTCGAGGGCAGTGCGAACGAATACGTGGTCGGCTGGATCAAGCGGGGTCCGTCCGGCGTGATCGGCAGCAACAAGAAGGATTCTCAGGAGACGGTCAACACGCTGCTCTCCGACCTCGAGGGGCGGACGCTGGCCGACTTTGCGGCAGATCATTCCGAGTCGCTGGTCGAATGGTTGCTGTCGCGGCAGCCGAAGTTGGTGACCGACGATCACTGGAAGTTGATCGACGAGCACGAGCGGTCCACGGGCGAGCCGCTGGGCCGGCCACGGGTGAAGCTGACGAGCGTCGCGGAGTTACTGCGGATCAGCCACGGGTGATAATCCGCTGGCGGTGGTTCGTCATACCCATCACCTAGAGTCGAACGCATGTTCGACGAACTCGTAGCCGTCGATCCGGATGCGGACGAGGCGGCGCTGGTGGCGCGCATTGCGGCGTTGGAGCAGATGAAGTCCGCGGTGGCGGCGGGGCAGGCTAGGGCGGCCGCGGCATTGGATGCGGCGCGGCGGGCGACGGTCTGGGGTGTTGCGAAGCCTGCAACTACGCCAAGGAAGCACCCGGCTGGCGGGTCGTCGCCTGGCGCAACGACGACGGCACGCACGTCGCCGAATTCACCACACCCACCGGTGCACGCCATCAATCCAAGGCACCGCCGCTGCTCGGCGGCGTCGCGCCCGCGAAGGGCAGCGGCATCGAGGTCCGCATTGCGAACCACCTCGCCCACGTCGCCTAGTACGCCGCCGGTGGCTCGTAGGGCTGGGGCGGCTGGGGCTGCTCCGGCGGCGCGAACCGCCAGTTGTCTGGGTTGTTGGGCGAATAGACGACGGGAATCAGGTCGCCCATCGACGGCCACCTGTTCACGTCGACGGCCAGCCGCGCATAGACGGGGTGCTCGTTGACCGTCGGTCCGGATATCACGCCGTTGATGGTGACGAACTGTTCTCCCTCGGCATCGGGCCTCGGGCTGAGGCCAGTGATGAGCAGCGTGCCGCGGGCGACATCCCCGCGAACCCCGCGCCGACCCATGAGCCGCGGGCCGATCAGCAGCGCGAGTGCTCCGACCAACACCAAGAGGATTGCAATTTCCAGCACTGGCCCATGGTAGGACTGCTGCCATGAGCTCCGTCGCGGACGACATCTCGCTTGCCCAGCAGTTGGCCGATCAGGCCGATGCGTTGACGATGGAGCGGTTCGGCGCCCTGGACCTCCGCATCGAGACGAAGCCCGACTTGACGCCGGTCACCGATGCCGATCGCGGGGCCGAAGAGTCGTTGCGGACGGCGCTGTCCGCGAGCAGGCCGGGAGACGCCCTGCTGGGTGAAGAGTACGGCGGCACAGCGGTTTTCGCCGGACGCCAGTGGGTGCTCGACCCGATCGACGGGACCAAGAACTTCGTCCGCGGCCTGCCGGTGTGGGCGACGCTGATTGCGTTACTCGTCGACGGCGTGCCCGAGGTCGGCGTGGTCAGTGCGCCCGCGTTGAGACGACGGTGGTGGGCAGGATCTGGCGAGGGCGCTTTCACGAGTTTCGACGGCGTGACGCGGCGCATCTCGGTATCTGGGGTCGACGACGTGGCGTCTGCCAGTCTGTCGTACTCCGACCTCACCGGATGGGGTGTGCGTCGATCAAGGTTCCTCGACCTCGTGGACGCCGTGTGGCGGGTGCGCGGTTACGGCGACTTCTGGTCGTACTGCCTGCTTGCCGAAGGGGCCGTGGACATCGTCGCCGAGCCCGAGGTGAAGCTATGGGACCTGGCGCCGTTGGACGTCCTGATCAGGGAGGCCGGCGGCCGGTTCACCAACCTCGAGGGTTCGCCCGGTCCGCACGGCGGCAGCGCGGTGGCGACCAACGGACTCCTCCACGATCGCGTGCTGTCGAGCCTTTGACCGCCGGGGCGGAGGCTCGCGAAACGCCGGAATTCCGAAACGGCCTGATCAGCCTCCGCTCGCTGTGACGTAGGCAACAGTCCGACCATACCTTACTCTGGAGTAAGATTGGGTTATCGGAACCGCCACCGATCAGGAGGCTGCTGACATGACCGACACCGTGCCGTCCAAGAACGAGACCAAACGACGACGCTCCAAGCGCTCGGGAGCCGAGAGCGCCGTGGGCCTACAGCGGCACAAGCGAACGCCGACCGACATCGGACTGGCACTGATCACGCCCATCGTCGGCCAGGAGTTCCTGGACCGCCACGGCCTGCGCGACCCGCTCAACAACGGCCTTCGATACGGCGTCAAGCAGGTGTTCTCGGCTGCGGGCGCGTCCACCCGTCAGTTCAAGCGCATCCAGGGCATCGGCAAGGCGCCCACCCGGTTGAAGGCCAGCGGCTCGGACTACTTCGATCTGACCCCCGACGAGGACCAGAAGATGATCGTCGAGACGGTCAACGAATTCGCCGGGGAGATCTTGCGGCCGGCCGCCCGGGACGCCGACGACGCGGCGGCCTACCCATCCCACATCGTCACCAAGGCCGCCGAACTCGGCATCACGGCGATCAACATCCCCGAGGATTTCGACGGCATCGCGTCGCACCGCTCAACCGTGACGAACGCACTCGTCGCCGAGGCTCTGGCCTACGGCGACATGGGACTGGCCCTGCCGATCCTCGCGCCCGGCGGCGTCGCATCTGCCCTGACCCATTGGGGCAGCGCCGACCAACAGGCCACCTACCTGCCCGAGTTCGCGGGTGAGCAAGTCCCGCAGGCGTGCGTCGCGATCGCCGAACCGCATGCGTTGTTCGACCCGACCGTTCTGAAGACCACCGCGGTGCGCACCCCGAGCGGCTATCGGCTCAGCGGCGTCAAGTCGTTGGTGCCCGCCGCCGCCGATGCCGAGTTGTTCATCATCGGCGCCCAACTCAACGGCAAGCCGGCCTTGTTCATCGTCGAGTCGGCTTCGATGGGACTGACCGTCAAGGCCGAACCGAGCATGGGCATCCGCGCCGCCGCGCTCGGCCGCGTCGAACTCGACAATGTCGCGGTGCCACTGCAGAACCGGCTGGGAGAAGAAGGCGCCACCGACGCCGACCACGCTCTGGACTATTCGGAGGCAATCGCCTTATCCCGATTGGGTTGGGCCGCACTGGCTGTCGGCACCTCACGCGCCGTGCTCGACTACGTCATCCCCTACGTCAAGGAACGCGAAGCGTTCGGCGAGCCGGTCGCCCGCCGTCAGGCGGTCGCGTTCATGTGCGCCAACATCGCCACCGAGCTCGACGGGTTGCGACTGGTCACCTGGCGGGGCGCATCGCGCGCCGAACAGGGCCTGCCCTTTGCGCGAGAGGCCGCACTGGCCAAGCGAATTGCCACCGACAAGGGCATGCAGATCGGCCTCGACGGCGTTCAGCTGCTCGGCGGTCATGGCTTCACCAAGGAACACCCCGTTGAACGCTGGTACCGCGATCTGCGCGCGCTCGGCGTCGCAGAGGGCGTCGTAGTCATCTAGAAGCGAAAGACCAATCATGGCAATCAATTTGGAAATGCCCAAGAAGATCCAGGCCGTCATCGAGAAGGCGCACCAGGGTGCCGCCGAGATGCTGCGGCCGATATCGCGCAAGTACGACCTGAGAGAGCACGCCTACCCGGTCGAGCTGGAGACCTTGGAGTGCCTCTTCGACGGTATCTCGCAGGCCAACACCATCTCGTTCGCCGGCGCCGAGGCGTTCCGCGACGCCGAGGGCAAGAAGGAGAACCACAACGGCGGCAACATGTCGGCAGTGCTGAACGTGGTGGAGATCAGCTGGGGCGATGTCGCATTGATGTTGTCGGTGCCCTACCAGGGTCTTGGCAACGCCGCGATCTCAGGGGTGGCCACCGACGAACAATTGCAACGGCTGGGCAAGGTGTGGGCCGCAATGGCCATCACCGAACCGAGCTTCGGGTCCGACTCGGCGGCGGTCTCCACCACCGCCAAACTCGACGGCGACGAATACGTGATCAACGGCGAGAAGATCTTCGTCACGGCCGGCTCGCGGGCCAGCCACATCGTGGTGTGGGCGACACTCGACAAGTCGTTGGGCCGCGCGGCCATCAAGTCCTTCATCGTGCCGCGCGCGCACCCGGGTGTCACCGTCGAGCGGCTGGAACACAAGCTCGGCGTCAAGGCGTCCGATACCGCCGTGCTCCGCTTCGACGACGTTCGCATCCCGAAGGACAACCTGCTCGGCGACCCGGAGATCCACGTGGAGAAGGGTTTTGCCGGGGTGATGGAGACCTTCGACAACACCCGGCCGATCGTCGCGGCGATGGCCGTCGGGATCGCCCGCGCGGCACTCGAGGAACTGCGCAAGATCCTCACCGACGCCGGCGTGGAGATTTCCTACGACAAGCCGGCGCACGCGCAGAGTGCGGCGGCTGCGGAGTTCCTGCGGATGGAGGCCGACTGGGAGGCGGGCTACCTGCTGACCGTGCGGTCGGCATGGCAGGCCGACAACAACATCCCCAACTCGAAAGAGGCCTCGATGGGCAAGGCCAAGTCCGCCCGGGTGGCCAGCGACATCACCCTCAAGGCCGTCGAAATGGCCGGAACGACGGGCTATTCCGAGGAGACCCTGCTGGAGAAGTGGGCCCGCGACTCGAAGATCCTGGACATCTTCGAGGGCACCCAGCAGATTCAGCAGCTCGTCATCGCACGTCGAGTCCTGGGTTTGTCGTCGGCCGAGCTGAAGTAGCGGACCACGGCGTGTCGACGCGCTAGCGTCGGCACCCATGGACACCTTTCAGGCACTCGTCGCTCGCCAAGACGGCGACGGCATCTCGGCGGCGGTCGAGCCCCTCGAACGAACGGCGTTGCCTCCCGGCGACGTGACCATCCGGGTTGAGTACTCCAGCGTGAACTTCAAGGACGCGCTCGCGGTCACGCCGAAGGGCGGCGTGGTGCGCGACTACCCGATCGTGCCGGGCATCGACCTCGCAGGCGAGGTGGTCGAGTCCAGCTCTCCCGACTTCGCGACCGGCGACCGGGTGCTGGCACACGGCTACGACATCGGCACCGCACGCCACGGCGGGTACGCCGAGTACGCGCGCATGCCCGCCGACCAGGTGGTGGCGCTTGGGGCGCTGGACGCCCGCGACGCCATGGCGATCGGCACCGCGGGCTTCACCGCCGCAATGAGCGTCCAGGCCTTGCTCGGCCGCGGCTTGCGTCCCGACGACGGGCCCGTCGTCGTCACGGGCGCCACCGGCGGCGTCGGGTCGGTCAGCGTCGACCTTCTGGCCGCAGCCGGCTATCACGTGGTGGCATCCACTGGAAAGCCGCACGCCACCGACGAGCTCAAGGCCCTCGGCGCGGCAGAGGTGATCGGTCGGCTGCCCGAGGATCCGGACGCGAAGCCACGCCCACTGGGCAAGGCGCGCTGGGCGGGTGCCATCGACTGCGTGGGCGGCGCGACGCTGGCCGACGTGCTCAGCACACTGCAGTACGGCGGCGCCGTCGCGGCAAGCGGACTGACTGGCGGGACGGCGTTGCCCACCACCGTGATGCCGTTCATCCTGCGCGGCGTGGCGCTGCTCGGCATCGATTCGGTACTGCTGCCCATCGCGCCGCGTCGCGCGCTGTGGAAGCTGCTGGGCGATTCCCTTCGGCCACAGCACCTTTCCCGGGTGGCACACGACGTCGACGTCCGGGACGTGGTGTCAGTCATCGACGAGGTGCGTGCGGGCCGTTATACGGGTCGTGCGGTGGTGCGGGTAGCGGGCGGCTTCTGACCCGCTACCCGTCACACTTCCGTCAGCCGAGGAGCACGCGCTGCAGGTCGGGCTTCATCTGCTGCAGCTGCGCCCCCCAGTACACCCAGGTGTGGGTACCGCTGTCCGGGAAGTTGAACACCCCGTTGCTGCCACCGGCAGCGATGTAGTTGTCCTGGAACGTCCGGTTGGTCCGGATGGTCAGGCCTTCGAGGAACTTGGCGGGCAGGTCGCCGCCACCCAACTCGCTCGGCTGGCCGTTGCCGCAGTAGATCCAGATGCGGGTGCCGTTGGCGACGATCTGCGGGATCTGGACCATCGGGTCATTGCGCTTCCACGCCGGATCGGTCTCTGCGGGACCCCACATGTCGTCGGTCTTGAAGCCACCTGCGTCACCCATCGACATGTTGATCAGGAACGGCCACCAGCCCTCGGACGGGTTGAGGAAGCCCGACATCGAACCTGCGTAGATGAACTGGTCCGGGTGGAAGACCGACAGGATCAGCGACGACGAACCCGCCATCGACAGACCGACGGCCGCATTACCGGTGGGCTTCACGTTGTTGTTGGCCGCCAAGTAGCCCGGCAGCTCCGACGTAAGGAACGTCTCCCACTTGTAGGTCACAGGCGGACCCGCGTTGTTGCGCGCCGGCGAGTACCAGTCGGTGTAGAAGCTCGACTGACCGCCGACCGGCATCACGATCGACAGTCCGGAGTCGAGATACCACTCGAAAGCCTGGGTCTCGATGTCCCAGCCGTTGAAGTCGTCACGGGCGCGCAGGCCGTCGAGCAGGTACACGGCGGGCGAGCCGGGTCCGCCGCTCTGGAACTGCACCTTGATGTCTTTCCCCATGGATGCTGACGGCACCATCAGATACTCGACCGGCAGACCGGGCCGTGAGAACGCCCCCGCGGTTGCGCTACCACCTACCAAACCGATGAACCCCGGTAGGAGGAGCGTCGCCATCGTCGCACCCAAGATTCGGCGCGCCCAGCGGCCGCGAATTCTGTCAACGAACATCTACTAATCCCATTCGTTCGGTTACTCGTAATCCATGCACATCCGCGATCGACGATCGCTGTGCGGGCCGGTGGCATCGCACCAACAGACCGCGCCCGTCCAAGGTTGGGACGGACCATAGAGTTTCAGTTGTCGAAAGGCAGTAAAACATGGTGCCGCTGTTGCGAGAAACCCTGTTACGACCTCGTTATGGGTTTGCTGACCGCTCAGGAAAGTTACGACGGCGTCAGACATGATCCTCAACGCCCAATTAGGCTGCCGCTCATGGCGGGTACTCACGACACGGCTAGCAAACGATCGGCCAGCCGAGTGAGCGTGGACGATTGGATTCAAGCGGGGTACGCGATCCTCGCCGAAGAAGGCATCAAGGCGCTCAAGGTCGATCGGTTGTGCGAGCGGCTCGGCGTGACCAAGGGCAGCTTCTATTGGCATTTCGAAGGGATGCCTCGCTATCGTGCCGCACTCATTGCGGCGTGGGGGGAACTGCGCGACGAGGACCGCCGCAGCTTCGATGACATGGCTGACCTCGATCCGCGCGAGCGCCTCGCCCGGATGATGTCGGCGCTTGTCAGTCCCCGGCACTGGACGTTGGAGCGCGCGATGCGCGAGTGGGCGCGGTTGGACGAGTCCGTCGCGGCGAGCGTCCGCGCGTCAGACGGCCGCGTGTTGCAGGCGGTGCGCCGGGCGTTCCTCGACTACGGGTTCGACGCCGACGAGGCGGATTTCCGCGCAAACGTCGTCTTCGCCGCGGGAATCGGGTTCCTGCATCTGTCTGGCCCCACCCCCAGCGCACGGGGAGCGGCTCGTGGCGAACGGTTTCTCGACCTCGTTCTCGCCCGATAATTAACATACTAAAAGGTATGGTAGCGTGCCAACCATGCCGCCAGTCGACGCGATGCATGGCATCTCCGACCAATTCGTCAGCGGCCTGGCTGAACGCGCCTCCGAGGCCGAACAGCTTCGTCGGCTGCCCGATGCGACAGTCGCAGAGCTGGCCGTGTCGGGGTTCACCGAGTTGCTGGTGCCCGCACGCTTCGGCGGCGTGCAGGCCGACTTCCCGGCGATCCTCGACCCGGTGCGCCGCATGGCCCACGGCTGCACGTCCAGTGCGTGGACCATCGGCTTCTATGCCCTGCACAACTGGATGCTCGCGTTGTTCGGCGAGCAGGCCCAGGAAGAGGCCTTCGCCACTCGGCCGTTCCTGGCGCCAGCCCCGCTCGCGCCCACCGGCCGCGGCGTGCCCGTCGACGGCGGAATACGGCTGACCGGGCGGTGGTCGTGGGCCACCGGGGTCATGGACGGCAACTGGATGATCGTCGGCGCGCTGTGCGGCCCCGACGGGGATCCCGCAGGCATCTACCCCGCGTTGGCCCTCTTACCCGCCGACGACTTCACCGTGGTCGACGTGTGGCACACCGACGGCATGCGGGCCACCGGTTCCAACGACGTCGTGGTCACGGATGCGTTCGTTCCCGGGCACCGGCTCGTGCGGGTCACCGACATCTACCGCGGTACGGCACCCGGCGCCGGGCTGCACGATTCGGCGACCTACCGCTGGCCCATGGTCCCGGCCCTGGCCCTGCTCGCCGCGATGCCCGCATTGGGCAGCGCGGAACGCGTCACCGAGCTCTATGCCGAACGCCTGGCCGGCCGCGTGCTGGCTTATGAAGGCGTGATGCAGAAGGACAAGCCCATCGCGCAGGCCCGGCTGGCCGAGGCCCGCGTGCGCCTGCGGGCCTTGCGCGGACTGCTGGCGGACACCGTCGGCGAGCTGGCAGCCATCGTCGCCGGGGGCGATTCGGTGCCGCGTCCCGTACGCGGCGAGGCTCGCTTGGCCGCGGCGCACATCGTGGCCGAGTCCCGTGCCGTGATCGGCTTGCTCTTCGAGGCCTCCGGCGCCAGCGTCCACTTCCTCGACAGCCCCCTGCAGCGATTCAAGCGCGACGTCGACGTGTTGGCCGGTCATGTCGTCTTCGACTACGACACCAGCCGCGAGCTCGCCGGTGCCCTGGCCCTGGGGCTGAAGATCCCGCGCACGGCGATGGTGTGAAATGGGCGGTATGCCAAACCTTCCGGCTGGGCTCACCAACTTCTTCCAGAAGCGAGTGGCCAATCCGTTGATGCGACGAAACCCCCTCCAGACGCTCCTCGAGACGACGGGACGCAAGTCCGGTGAGCCGCGCCGCACGCCGTTGGGCGGGAAGCTCGTCGGCCACGAGTTCTGGTTCGTCTCGGAGTTCGGCGAGAGGTCTCAGTACGTGCGCAACATCAAGGCCGACCCTCGCGTGCGCGTGCGGCTACGCGGACGGTGGCACAGCGGGACGGCACGTCTGGTGCCGGACGACGACCCGCAGGCCCGCCTTCGAGAGCTGCCGCAGTTCAACAGTTTCGGGGTACGCACGTTCGGTACGGATCTACTGACCATCCGCGTCGACCTCGATCACTGAACGCGTCCGCGACGTCGTCGGACAGACCCGGATCGGGTCTTGCACCCTCCCAGAAATAAAAGTAACGTCAGTTTCAGTTCCACTCCCCTCTGCTCCTGCCACGACGTGATTGGCGACGCCCATGGAATCCTTCGTTCACCTGCGCAAGGGCAAGACGCCGCGGCGCTTGCACGCCGACCTCGACGGACTCAAGGACGACGAGCTCGGCCGCGGCGGATTCACCGGCCGCACCGCGAACATGTACCGGCGCAACGACCCCACCACCTACCGCACGGAGGGCCCGCTGCGGCCCATCGACGTGCTGTCCAGCGAGCTCAAGCCGAGCGACGCCACCGACGCGCACGGCGGCCCGCTGCTGATGTTCTCCAATGCCGACTGCCGGATCTTCCTTAGCCGGCGCACCGAGGCCATGCCGTTTCACACCCGCTACGTCGACGGCGATCTGCTGTGTTTCGTACACGCCGGTAGCGGCCAGCTGGAAACCGAGTTCGGTCCCCTCACCTACCGGGCGGGCGACTGGGCGTACCTACCCAAGGCCTGCACGTGGCGGCAACTGCCCGACTCCGAGACCACACTGCTGATGGTCGAGGCCACCGACGAGTTCCGCGTGCCGCCGCCGGGATACCTCGGCAGGCACTTCCCGTTCGATCCGTCTCAGGCCACCATCCCCGAGCCGGCGCCGATCGACGATGACGGCCGCGACGAGTACGAGGTCAAGGTGATCCACGAGGGCGGCCCGACAACGCTTTTCTACCAACATCATCCGATTGACGCCGAAGGATGGCGCGGCGACAACTTCCCATTCACGTTCAACCTCGCCGACTACAACGTGGTGACCTCCGACAGCGTCCACCTACCGCCCACCGTGCACCTCTTCATGGAGGCCACCGGCGTGTACGTGATGAACTTCCTGCCCCGGCCAGCCGAACACGCGCCAGGAACGGAGCGCTTGCCGTGGTACCACCGCAACGTCGACTACGACGAGATCGCGTTCTTCCACGACGGCTCGCTCTTCGGCGTCCCGATGCCCGCCGGTCTGATCTCCCTCACCCCGCAGGGCTTGCACCACGGCCCTCCCGAAAAGGCACGCGAACGGGCGCGCCGCAAGTTCGACGACTACGACAAGGTGGAGTGGTCGATCATCGCAATCGACACGCGTCGTCGACTCGTCCCGTCAGACGAGGTGCTCGCCAACGATCTGGGACAACATTGATGAGCGCTTGCGCGAAGAAACGACAACATTGATGAGCGCTTGCGCGAAGAAACGACAACATTGATGAGCGCTTGCGCGAAGAAACGAGAACATTGATGAGCGCTTGCGCGAAGAAACGAGAACATTGATGAGCGCTTGCGCGAAGAAACGAGAGTATTGATGAGTAGCCCTGTGACGCCGCAAGCGCCCGTCAAGCACGAGTACGAACGCATCCCGTATCTCGTTGCGTACCAGAACACCTCGGGCGTGCGCGATGTCTACGGCGGCGTCGCCGAACTGGTGGTGCTGGAGAGCTATCTGCTCAAGCCCAAGGACAAGCCATCAGATACCGTGCTGGTTTTCATGCACCCCATCGGGGGCGGCGCGTACCTGCCAATGATCAACGGACTCGCCCGCGGCGGCCATCACGTCATCTACTGCAACAGCCGCTTTCGCGGCACCGACTCCGCACTGCTCATGGAGAAGGTCGTCGAGGATCTAGGCGAGTGCATCAAGGACGCCAAGAACCGACTCGGCTACTCCAAGGTGGTGCTGGCCGGCTGGAGCGGCGGCGGATCACTGTCGGTGTTCTACCAACAGCAGGCGCAGCACCCGACCGTCACCGCGAGCCCTTCTGGTGACGGCCCCGACCTGACCACCCTTGGGCTGATCCCCGCCGACGCGATCATGCTGCTGGCCGCGCACGTCAGCCGCCACGGCACGATGACCGAGTGGTTGGACGCCTCGATCCTCGACGAGTCCGATCCCACCAAGCGCGATCCGGAACTCGACCTCTACAGCCCCGACAACCCGAACCAGCCGCCGTACACGCAGGAGTTCCTGAACCGCTACCGGGATGCGCAGATCGCACGGAACCGGCGAATCACCAAGTGGGTCAAGGAGAAACTGGCTGAACTGAAGTCGGCTGGCCGTCCGGACGACGAGTTCGGGTTCGTCGTACACGGCACCATGGCCGATCCGCGCTGGCTGGATCCGACAGTCGACCCGAACGATCGCGCCCCCGGCACCTGCTATCTGGGTGATCCGCAGGTGGTGAACAACAGCCCCGTCGGACTGGCGCGGTTCTGCACGCTGCGCAGCTGGCTCTCGCAGTGGAGCTACGACGACGCCAACGGCGACGCGGTCGACTGCGGGCCCGACATCGCGGTGCCGACGCTGGTGATCGGCAACCTTGCCGACGACGCGTGCACGCCGAGCCACACCCGGAGGCTCTTCGAAGCCATCGGCCATCCGGACAAGGAGGTGCACGAAATCCCCGGGGCCAACCACTATTACGCGGGCCTCGACCAGCGCGACACGTTGCGTCAGGCCGTCGGAATCTGCACGGACTGGCTGCACCGGCACGGGTTGAGCCAATGACCGTCACCGGCCCGCTCGACGGTATTCGGGTCATCGAGGTCGGCACGCTGATCTCGGGACCGTTCGCCGGACGACTGCTGGGCGACATGGGTGCCGAGGTCATCAAGATCGAGCCACCTGGCGCCCCAGACCCGCTGCGCACCTGGGGTCAGGCCGAACTCGACGGACACCACTTCTTCTGGACGGTCCACGCCCGCAACAAGAAGGCCGCGACGCTGAATCTGCGCGCGGCCAAGGGGCGCGAGCTCTTCCTGGACCTCGTCGAGAAGTCCGACATCATCGTCGAGAACTTCCGGCCCGGCACCTTGGAGAAGTGGAATCTCGGTTACGACGTGCTGCGCGAACGCAATCGGGGCATCATCCTGGTGCGCGTGTCCGGCTACGGTCAGACCGGCCCCGAGGCGCACAAGGCCGGATACGCCTCGGTGGCCGAAGCCGCCAGCGGACTGCGGCACATGAACGGCTTCCCCGGCGGGCCGCCACCGCGGCTGGCCCTGTCACTCGGTGACAGTCTGGCCGGAATGTTCGCCGTACAAGGCGCTTTGGCTGCGCTGTACCGGCGCACGGTCACCGGATCGGGTCAGGTCGTCGACGCCGCGCTGACCGAAGCCTGTCTGGCGGTGCAGGAATCCACCATCCCCGACTACGACGTCGGCGGCGTGGTGCGTGGGCCGTCGGGCACCCGGCTGGAAGGCATTGCGCCATCCAACATCTATCCCACCACTGACGGCAGCTGGGTGGTGATCGCGGCAAACCAGGACACCGTCTTCCGCAGGCTCTGCGGTGCGATGGGCCAGCCCGAACTCGCCACCGACGATCGCTTCGTCGATCACGTGGCACGCGGACGCAATCAGGACGAGCTGGACAAGATCATCGGCGCGTGGGCGGCCGAACGGCAGCCGGCCGACATCATCGCGACCTTGTCGGAGGCGGGCGTGATCAGCGGACCGATCAACACCGTCGCGGAGGTGGTCGAGGATCCGCAGTTGCGCGCCCGCGGCATGCTCGCCAACCACTTCGACGAACGGATCGGGCGCAACGTGTTGGGTCCCGGCGTGGTGCCGGTGCTATCCGAGACACCGGGCACCATTCGCAACGCCGGGTCCGCGTCGCCGGGTCAGCACAACGACGAGGTCTATGGCGACCTGCTGGGGCGGTCTGCCCAGGAGCTGGACGCGCTGCGTGACGAGGGCGTGTTGTGAGTACGCTGCCGAGCCACGTCACGATTCGCGAGGTGTGCCTGCGCGACGGCCTGCAGATCGAGAACCCAATCCCCTTGTCCGCCAAGCTGACACTGCTGGAGGCCGTCGTCGCCACCGGAGTGCGCGAGATCGAGGCCACCGCGTTCGTGTCGCCGTCGAAGATGCCCGCACTGGCCGACGCCGCCGCCCTCGCCGCGGAACTGCCCCGCTTCCGGGAGTCGCACGGCATCGAGTTCTCGGCGCTGGTGGCTGGGCCTGGCGGCGCGGGCCGGGCGCTGGCCGCAGGAATGGGCTCGATCGAGTACGTCATCTCCGCGGCGGACGGTCACAGCCAGGCGAACGTCGGGCGGTCGACGGACGACTCCACACACCTCATCGCCGACATCACCCGCATCGCCCACGAGCACGACGCCACCATCGAGGTGATCATCGCGACGGCATGGGACTGCCCGTTCGACGGACCCACCGATCCGCGTCGCGTCACCGACATCGCCACGGCGGCCTTCGAACTCGGCGCCGACCGCATCGCCATTGCGGACACCATCGGCACCACGACGCCACGGCGAGTCACCGACCTGATCGACCGGCTGCGCCCGGTGATCGGCGACCTCCCCCTCGGTGCACACTTCCACAACACCCGCGGTACCGGGCTGGCGAGCGCGTACGCCGCCGTCGCCGCAGGGGTGACACGCCTGGACTCCTCGGCCGGCGGGCTCGGCGGCTGCCCCTTCGCACCGGGCGCCAGCGGCAACATCGCCACGGAGGACCTGGTGTACATGCTGCGCGACAGCGACGTCGGCGTCGACGTCGACCTGCAGGCGGCCATCCACGCGGCAGGCGTCGCCGAGTCGGCCGTCGGCCACGACCTGCCGAGCGCGCTGCTGCGCGCCGGCGATCGCATCCTGGGCTGAGCGACCATGGCGTCGGACACTCTCACCGCGAAGGGCCGCCAGACCCGCGAAGCCATCGAGCTCGCAGCGCGGAAGCTCTTCGCCGAGCGTGGCTTTCACGGGACCACCCTGGCCGACATCACGTCCGCCGCCGGCAAGTCTCCCGCGGTGTTCTACCGCTACTACGACGACAAGGAAGACCTGCTGGCCGCGCTGGCGGAATCATTCCTGCACGACGTGGTGATGCCCTCGGGCCTCACGGTGCACCTCCCAGAGTCGCCCGAGGACAGCGCGTTCTTCTCGGCGGTGGTGACTGGGTACTGGAACATGTTCAAGCAGAACATCGGCATCATGATCGCCGTCGGCCAACTCGCGGATGCCAAGTCCCGATTCGCGCACGTGCAGAATGAGTTCCGGCGCTTCGGCATGGACATCGTCGCTGCATCGGTGCGGCGCGCGCAGGAACAGGGATACGGCGCCGACCTCGACCCCGACCACATCGGCGCGGCCATCGCCTTGTTGTTCGAGAACTTCACCGCAGTGTTCCTACGCCCGTCGGAACTCGGCCTTCAGATCAGCGACGCCGATGCCATCACGACGCTCGCGACCATCTGGAAAAAGACCCTCTACGGCTATTGACGAAAAGTTCGCCGAAAGGAATCATTGTGGATTTCGCTCTGCCAGAACATCTTCCGGGCCTGCTGGCCGAGATGGACGCCTTCATCGAGGCCGAGATCAAGCCGCTGGAAGCCGAGCACATGCAGTACTTCGACCAGCGGCGTGAGTACGCCCGCACCGACTGGGACAACGGCGGAATCCCGCAGCGAGCCTGGGAGGACCTGCTTCACGAGATGCGCCGCCGGGCCGATGCGGCGGGCTGGTTGCGTTACGGCCTGCCATCCCGGTTCGGGGGGCGCGACGGCACCAACCTCGACATGGCGGTGATCCGGGAACACTTGGCGCACAAGGGGCTCGGGCTGCACAACGACCTGCAGGACGAGTCGTCGATCGTCGGCAACTTCCCCCAGGTCATCATGATGGAGCGGTTCGGCACCGAAGCCCAGAAGCAGGAGTGGGTCGAGGCCATGCTGACCGGTGAGCGGTCGATGGCGTTCGGACTGTCCGAGCCCCGCCACGGCTCCGACGCGACGTGGCTGGAGACCACCGCCGTGCGCGACGGCGACGGCTGGGTGATCAACGGGACGAAGCGGTGGAATACCGGCGTGCACCGCGCCACCCACGACCTGGTCTTCGCGCGCACGTCCGGTGAAGCGGGGCAGGCGACCGGCATCACCGCGTTCCTGGTGCCGTGCGACAGCCCGGGGTTCACGGTGCCCTTCTACTGGTGGACGTTCAACATGCCCACCGACCACGGCGAGGTGGAGCTCAAGGATGTCCGGGTGCCCGCCGACGCCGTACTCGGTGAAGTCGATCACGGGCTGGAGGTCGGCCAGACCTTCCTGCACGAGAACAGGATTCGACAGGCCGCCAGCAGCCTCGGCGCAGCGCAGTTCTGCATCGACCGTGCCGCAGCGTACGCGAGCGAGCGGGTGGTCTTCGGCAAGCCGCTGTCGGTGAATCAAGCCGTGCAGTGGCCGCTCGTCGAGTTGCAGACCGAGGCGCAGATGGTGCGCCTGCTGGTCTACTACGCCGCCTGGCATCTCGACCGCAACCACCACATGGAGGTGTCTGACAAGGTGTCGATGGCGAACTACCGCGCCAACCGACTGGTCTGCGAAGCGGCCGACCGGGCCATGCAGGTCCACGGCGGCCTCGGCTACAGCCGTCACGAGCCCTTCGAGCACATCTACCGACACCACCGCCGATACCGGATCACCGAAGGGGCCGAGGAGATCCAGATCCGGCGGGTGGCGCAGCGCATGTTCAAGTTCGGTAGCCGGTCACGCGGTGAGCGTTCGCGCGATGAGCCGAACACACGGTGATCGATTCCGCCGCGCTCGCGCGCGCACTCGAGCCGTCGCTCGGCGCGGTGCACATCGAGAATCTCCGGGTGCTCACCGGTGGGGCCAGCCGCGCGACGTGGGCTTTCGATGCGGTCGGCGACACCTCGCGGGCCCTGATCCTGCGCATCGGCCCGCCCGACGTGGTGCACGCCGGCATGGAACTCGAAGCGGCGGCGCTGACCCGGGCCGCCGCCGCAGGGGCACCGGTGCCCCACGTGCTGATCGCGGACGATTCGGCTGCCGCCCTCGGCGATCCGTACCTGGTGTGCGACTTCATCGGAGGCGAGACGATCGTGCGCCGAATTCAACGCGCGCTCGACGACGCGTCGCGGGCCAGCCTCGTCACGCAGTGCGCAGATGCGCTCGCCGCCATCCACCGGGCCGACCCGCGCCGGGATCGGGCTCAAGTCGTCGGATCCGCTCGACGAATGGCACGCCCAACTCGACGAGATGGGTGATACGACGGCGACATTCGAGTGGGCGTTCCGTTGGCTCGGCGCGCACCGGCCACCGTCGTCACCGAAGGTGTTGGTGCACGGCGACTTCCGCATGGGCAACCTCATCATCGACACCGACGCTGCGCCCGCCCGGCTCGCGGCGGTGCTCGACTGGGAGCTCACCCATGCCGGCGAGGTCTACGAGGACCTGGGCTGGTTCTGCATCAGAGCGTGGCGGTTCGGGGCGCCACAGACCTTGGGCGCGGGCGGGCTCGGGAGCGTCGAGGACTTCCTGCGCGCCTACGAGCAGGCCTCCGGTATCGCGCTCGACCGGGCAGCGATGCACTGGTGGCTGGTCCTGTCCACGCTGCGCTGGGGCGTCATCTGCCGCTACCAGGCCGAGCGCCACCTGTCGGGCCAGACGCGATCCGTCGAACTGGCTGCGATCGGCCGCCGCGTCTGTGAGACCGAGTTCGACCTGCTGACGCTATTGGAGACGACGCCATGACCGGCGTGCACGGTCGACCGACGGCGGCCGAACTGGTGGCGGCCGTCGCAGAGTTCCTGGAGACCGACGTCCGCCAAGGAACTAGTGGCGCGGTGAACTTTCATGCGCGCGTCGCCGCCAACGTGCTGCGCACCGTCGAGCGCGAACTGCTCGACGACAACGCGGCCCAACCGCTGGCCGAGCTGGGGTACTCCGACGAACGAGCACTCTCGGCCGCGATCAGACGCGGCGAGCTCGACGATCGGGGCCCCGAGGTGCTCTCGGCCCTGCGGACCCTCGTGCTTCTCCGCCTCGCCGTCTCGCACCCCGGCTATGAACGCGAATAGGTGCTCAGCTGCGCCGGGCCCGCGCCAGCCAGGCGGGCTCGTCGAGCGTGGTTCCCACGGGCTCGCCGAGGGCCTCGGAGTGCAGCGCCCCCACCACGCCGCGGTAAGTGGTGACGTCGAGTGCCTCGAGCTTCCAGCCGTCGACGAATGCGGCGCGGATCTGCGCCTCACTGACCTGCGGCCCGAAGCCACGGCCCGCGTCGGACAAGGCGAGCACGTGCACCAGGCCGCCCGGCTTGACGGCGCCATGCAGGCTCGCGACGTAGGTGGCGCGATCGTCGTCGCCGAAGACGTGGAACAACGCACTGTCGACGATCGTGTCGTAACTACCATCGGCGGCCAGGCTCATGGCGTCGGCCACCTCGAAGCGGGCGTCGACACCCTTGGCTGTCGCGTTGGCGCGGGCCTGTTCGATCGCGCTCGGCACGTAGTCGATGCCGAGCACGTCGTAGCCCAGGCGCGTCAGCAGGATTGTGTGCTCGCCGAGCCCGCAGCCAGGGTCGAGCACTTTGCCCCGGATCCGCCCGGTCTGTTCGAGTGCGACGATCGCGGGCTGCGGCTCGCCGATCACCCAAGGCGGGGTGCCGTTTTCGTAGAACTCGTTGAATCGTTCACGTGCAGGTGTGGTCATGTGCCCCAGTGTTCTACCTGAACCAAGCTTGAGGTCAACCAGAGAAGGAGAGATCCCATGAGCGCCGAAGTGAGCCTGGCAGTCGCGAACCGGTTGTTCTGCGCCATCGAGCGCGGCGACTACCAGACCATCGACGGCATGTGGGCACCGGACGTGACGGTCTGGCACGCCGGCGATCCCAAGGACAACGACCGCATCCGTGCGCTCAAGGTGATCCGGTGGTTCATCAACGTCACCACGACGCGGCGCTACGAGATCCTCGATCGCCAGTTCTTCGACGGCGGGTTCGTGCAGCAGCATGTCCTGCACGCCAAGGGAACGAACGGTGAATCGATCGCATTGCGGGTCTGCATCGTGATCAAGGTGGGAGCCGACGACCTGATCACCCGGATCGACGAATACTTCGACCCGGCCGACATGGCTCCGTTGATTTGAGGAGGATGAGATGTCAACCGTTTCCGAGTTGTTGTGCGGTCCGCCGTCGGCGTGGGTCCTCGATCCCACCCGCACCAAGATTGGGTTCGCGAACAAGACGTTTTGGGGCGCGGCCTGGGTCAAGGGAACCTTCGAGGACGTCGAGGGCGCAGGTGAGGTCAGCGGCGCGCACGACGTCACCGGGCACCTGCACGTCGTTGCGGCGTCGCTCAGAACCGGCATCCGCAAACGCGACGAGCACCTGCGGTCGGCCGACTTCTTCGACGTCGCAAAGTTTCCGCTGATCGACGTCGCGGTCCGCGGCGGCCTCGTCGAGGGAACGCACAGCGTCGAGATGAACGCCATGGTGACCGTCAAGGCCGTCGAGCGTTCGGTCGATCTGCCGACGACGGTCACGGTGCTCGACGACGGCGCCGTGCGGATTCTGACGCACGCCGAGTTCGATCGCCGCGAGTTCGGTGTGAGCGGCAACCTGTTCGGCGCGGTCGGCGGTATCACCCGGATCAGCGCCGACGCGGTATTCACAGCGCGCACGCAGCCCTCGCCGTAGCATCGGCACGGTGCCCACCCCGTCCGGAACCGAGCCCCTGAGGCTCCTGGTCTACAGCGACAATGCGCGCACCAGGGAGAAGGTGCGCTCCGCGCTGGGCAAGCGCGTCCACCCCGATCTGCCCGAGCTGACGTATCTCGACGTGGCCACGGCACCCGTGGTCGTCGCGACGATCGACGAAGGCGGCATCGACCTTGCGATTCTTGATGGCGAGGCGACCCCGGCAGGCGGGCTGGGACTGGCCAAACAGCTGAAGGACGAGGTGGCGAAATGCCCACCGATCCTGGTGCTGACGGGCCGCCCGGACGACGCCTGGCTGGCGAAGTGGTCACAGGCCGAGGCCGCGGTGCCCCATCCGATCGACCCGATCCGGCTGGGTGAAGCGGTGGCCTCGCTCTTGCGTGCGTCTGTTCGGTAAGCAGCACGAAACATGCTGGGGCCGTTCACTCTTCGCGTTACACGCACGTGAGCACGCTGACTCCCAGATATCGAACTTGATCCTATCCAAAAGTAGGACCTCATCGGTTAACAAGACTAAGCTGTGTCATAGCTCACATCGACAGTCCAACGAGGGAGCCACACAGCGGTATGAACGTCTACATACCCATCCTGGTCATCGGCGCCATCGCGGCCGCGTTCGCGGTGGGTTCGGTCGGCATCGCCGTCCTGATCGGACCGCGGCGCTACAACCGCGCCAAGCTCGAGGCCTACGAGTGCGGCATCGAGCCGATGGCCCCCGGCTCGCCGGGGCACGAGACCACTGGCCAGCGCTTCCCGGTGAAGTACTACCTGACGGCCATGCTGTTCATCGTCTTCGACATCGAGATCGTGTTCCTCTACCCGTGGGCGGTGGCGTTCGACTCGCTGGGTCTGTTCGCCGTGGTGGAGATGCTGCTGTTCATGTTGACGGTGTTCGTCGCCTACGCCTACGTGTGGCGGCGAGGCGGACTTTCGTGGGATTGACACGGGGAGACTGATCCGATGGGACTGGAAGAGAAGCTGCCCGGCGGAATCTTGTTGTCCACGGTCGAGAAGGTGGCCGGCTACGTGCGCAAGGGCTCGCTGTGGCCTGCCACGTTCGGCCTCGCCTGCTGCGCCATCGAGATGATGGCCACGGCCGGACCACGTTTCGACATCGCACGATTCGGCATGGAGCGGTTCTCCGCGACACCGCGCCAGGCCGACCTCATGATCGTGGCCGGCCGGGTGAGCCAGAAGATGGGCCCGGTACTGCGTCAGGTCTACGACCAGATGGCCGAACCGAAATGGGTGCTCGCGATGGGCGTCTGCGCCTCCTCCGGCGGCATGTTCAACAACTACGCGGTGGTGCAGGGTGTCGACCACATCGTGCCAGTGGACATCTACCTGCCCGGTTGCCCGCCGCGGCCCGAGATGCTGCTCAACGCAATCCTCAAGCTGCACGCCAAGATTCAGGAGATGCCGCTCGGCGTCAACCGGGCCGAGGCCATCGCCGCGGCCGAGCAGGCCGCGCTCGCGTCACCGACGACCTTGGAACTCAAGGGATTGCTGCGGTCATGACGGAATCCAACGGCAACGGCGGCGGAGGCACCGGCGCTGCCCGCGAGGTCATCGGCACCAGGCGCGGCATGTTCGGCGTCGAGGGCAGCGGCGACACTTCTGGCTACGGCGGGCTCGTCCGCGAAGTGGCGTTGCCGGGCAGTTCACCACGGCCGTACGGCGGGTACTTCGACGACGTCGTCGACGCGCTGATCGAGGCGCTCGGCGAGGAGGCCTTCACCTCCGCGGTCGAACGCGTCGTCGTCTTCCGCGACGAGCTCACCCTGGAGGTGCGTCGTGAGCACCTCGTCGCGGTGGCACAGGCATTGCGAGACGACGAAGCGTTGAGATTCGAACTGTGCCTTGGCGTCTCGGGTGTGCACTATCCGAGCGATTCGGGCCGCGAACTGCACGCGGTATACCCTTTGATGTCGATCACCCACAACCGCAGGATCCGGGTCGAGGCCACCGCACCGGATGCGGATCCCCATGTGCCGTCGCTCTTTTCGGTGTACCCGACCACCGACTGGCACGAACGCGAGACATACGACTTCTTCGGCATCATCTTCGACGGACATCCCTCGCTGACCCGGATCGAGATGCCCGACGACTGGGTGGGGCACCCGCAACGCAAGGACTATCCGTTGGGCGGCATTCCGGTGACCTACCACGGCGCCGAGATTCCCCCGCCCGACGAGCGGAGGGCCTACAACTGATGACGGATGCGAACAATCCCCCCGAGACCGTTGTCACGGTGGGCGGCGAAGACTGGGACGAGGTGATCAAGGCCGCCCAGGCCAGCGCGGTGGCCGGCGAGCGCATCGTCGTCAACATGGGCCCACAGCACCCGTCCACGCACGGCGTGCTGCGGCTCATCCTCGAGATCGACGGCGAGACCATCACCGAGGCCCGCTGTGGAATCGGCTACCTGCACACCGGGATCGAGAAGAACCTCGAATACCGCACCTGGACACAGGGCGTCACCTTCGTCACCCGCATGGACTACCTGTCCCCGTTCTTCAACGAGACGGCGTACTGCCTCGGCGTCGAGAAGCTGCTCGACGTCACCGACGACATCCCCGAGCGAGCCACAGTGATCCGGGTGATGCTGATGGAGCTCAATCGGATCTCCAGCCACCTCGTCGCACTGGCCACCGGCGGCATGGAACTGGGCGCCATGTCGGCCATGTTCTTCGGCTTCCTGGGACGTGAACAGGTGCTGTCGGTGTTCGAGACCATCACCGGCCTCCGGATGAACCACGCCTACATCCGGCCGGGCGGGCTCGCCGCAGACCTGCCCGACGAGGTGATGCCGGAGCTCAGGGAACTGCTGCGGACCATGCCCACCAAGCTCAACGATCTCGAGAATCTGCTGAGGGAGAACTACATCTGGAAGGCCCGCACCAAGGGCGTCGGGTACCTCGATCTCACGGGCTGCATGGCGCTCGGCATCACCGGTCCCATCCTGCGTTCCACCGGGCTTCCACACGACCTGCGTCGCGCCCAACCGTATTGCGGGTATGAAGACTACGAGTTCGACGTCATCACCGATCCCGAGTGTGACTCCTACGGCCGCTACCTGATTCGGGTGGGCGAGATGAAGGAGTCGCTCAAGATCGTCGAACAGTGTCTCGACAAGCTGAAGCCCGGACCGGTGATGATCACCGACAAGAAGCTCGCGTGGCCCGCCGACCTCAAGCTCGGACCCGACGGGCTGGGCAACTCCCCCGAGCACATCGCCAAGATCATGGGCTCGTCGATGGAAGCCCTGATCCACCACTTCAAGCTGGTGACCGAGGGCATTCGCGTCCCCGCCGGGCAGGTCTACGTCGCGGTCGAGTCGCCACGCGGCGAGCTCGGCGTGCACATGGTGTCCGACGGCGGCACCCGGCCCTACCGCGTGCACTACCGCGACCCGTCGTTCACCAACTTGCAGGCAGTGGCCGCGATGTGCGAGGGCGGCATGGTGGCCGACGCGATCTCAGCGGTTGCGTCGATCGACCCGGTGATGGGCGGGGTGGACAGGTGATGAGCGCTTGCGCGAAGAGCAGCGGACGCCGATGAGCGCTTGCGCGAAGAGGAGATGGCACAGGTGACTGTCGTAGAGCTGCGGCTGGGACCGCGACCCGACGAACCGGGACCGCCGATCACGCATGGGCCACAGTCGTATTCGGCCGATGCGAAGGCCCGCCTGACCCAGGACGCCGCGCTGATCGTCGCGAAGTATCCCGAGGCGCGCTCGGCGCTGCTGCCGCTGCTGCACCTCGTACAGGCCGAGGACGGCTACCTCACCCCTGCCGGAATCGCCTTCTGCGCAGAGCGATTGGCGCTCAGCCCGGCAGAGGTCACCGCCGTCGCCACCTTCTACTCGATGTACCGCCGTACTCCGACCGGCGAGTACCTGGTCGGGGTGTGCACCAACACCCTGTGCGCGGTGATGGGCGGCGACGCGATCCTCGAGGTGCTCGAAGACCACCTCGACGTGCACGCGGGCGAGACCACCGTCGACGGGAAGGTCACCCTCGAGCACGTCGAGTGCAACGCGGCCTGCGACTACGCCCCCGTCGTCATGGTCAACTGGGAGTTCTTCGACAACCAAACCCCCTCGTCGGCAAGGGAACTCGTCGACGACCTGCGCAGCGGCGCACCCGTCACCCCCACGCGGGGCGCACCGCTGTGCACGTTCCGCGAGACCGCACGGATCCTCGCCGGGTTCGCCGACGGGCGACCGGGCGCCAACGACGGGGAGCCCGGGGAACCGACGCTGGCCGGACTCCGGATCGCCCGGGAGCGTGGCATGACGGCACCCGCGGTCGCCGACGTGGGGGTCAGGGCCGAGGGACCGGACGACGAACGAATCGCGGAGGAGTCGGCGCGCGACGAGCCTGCCCCCGCGCCGTCGACCGACGTGCCGCCCAAGAACGGGGAGCGGCCATGACGATGCTCACCCCCGTGCTCAGCGCCTACTGGGACGACCCGCAGTCGTGGACGCTGGACACGTACCTCCGCCACGACGGCTATCGAGCGCTGACGACCGCGTTGGGAATGAGTCCCGACGACGTCATCGCCCTGGTCAAGGATTCCGGGCTGCGCGGCCGGGGCGGTGCAGGCTTCCCCACCGGGCAGAAGTGGTCGTTCATCCCCCAAGGCGAACAGGGCGCAGGCGCCAAGCCGCACTACCTGGTGATCAACGCCGACGAATCCGAACCCGGTACGTGCAAGGACATTCCGTTGATGATGGCGACGCCGCACGTGCTCGTCGAGGGCGCCATCATCGCCGCCTACGCGATCCGCGCCAGGCATGCCTTCATCTATGTGCGAGGCGAGGTGGTGCCGGTGCTGCGCAGGCTGCAGGCCGCGGTCGCCGAAGCGTACGAGGCGGGCTACCTCGGCAAGGACGTCCAGGGTTCGGGATTCGACCTCGAACTGGTGGTGCACGCGGGCGCGGGTGCCTACATCTGCGGTGAGGAGACCGCTCTGCTGGACTCGTTGGAGGGCAGGCGCGGCCAGCCACGGCTACGGCCGCCATTCCCTGCGGTCGCGGGACTTTACGCGTGCCCCACGGTGGTCAACAACGTCGAGTCCATCGCCAGCGTGCCCGCCGTCGTGCGTTGTGGCGTCGACTGGTTCAAGTCGATGGGGTCGGACAAGTCGCCGGGCTTCACGCTGTACTCGCTGTCGGGCCACGTGACGACGCCCGGTCAGTACGAGGCCCCGCTGGGCATCACGCTGCGCGAACTGCTCGGCTACGCGGGCGGCGTGCGGGCCGGCCACAAGCTCAAGTTCTGGACGCCGGGCGGATCGTCGACGCCGCTGCTCACCGCCGAACACCTCGACATCCCACTGGATTACGAGAACATGGCAAAGGTCGGCTCGATGCTGGGCACCAAGGCGTTGCAGATCTTCGACGAGACGACGTGCGTGGTGCGCGCGGTGCGACGGTGGACGCAGTTCTATGCCCACGAATCCTGCGGCAAGTGCACGCCGTGCCGCGAGGGCACCTACTGGCTGGCCCAGATATACGAACGGCTGGAGGACGGTCCCGGAGGGCAGGAGCGAAGCGACCCGGGGAAGGCAGGAGCAAGCGAGGCGGACGTCGAGAAGCTACTGGACATCTCCGATGCGATCTTCGGGAAGTCCTTCTGCGCGCTCGGCGACGGTGCCGCCAGCCCGATCCTCTCGTCCGTCAAGTACTTCCGCGACGAATACCTCGCCCATCTCGACGGTGGGTGTCCGTTCGACCCGCACGCATCGATGCTCGCGGCACCAGAAGGAGTTGCCGTATGAGCGCGAGCGGAGAAGGGTGAGGCGCCAGTGACGACCGCCGAGGACAAGGCCACCCCGGCCACCGGCCAGCCCGAGGTCGAGTTGGTGACACTCACCATCGACGACCATCAGATCAGTGTGCCCAAGGGCACGTTGGTGATTCGCGCTGCCGAGCTGATGGGTATCCAGATCCCCCGGTTCTGCGACCATCCCCTGCTCGACCCCGTCGGCGCCTGCCGCCAGTGCCTGGTGGAGGTGGAGGGCCAGCGCAAGCCCATGGCGTCGTGCACCATCACCGTCACGCCCGACATGGTGGTGCGCACGCAACTGACGTCCGAGGCTGCGGACAAGGCCCAGCACGGTGTCATGGAGCTGCTGCTGATCAACCATCCGCTGGACTGCCCGGTCTGCGACAAGGGCGGCGAGTGCCCACTGCAGAACCAGGCTATGTCCAACGGGCAGGCGGACACTCGATTCACCGACGTCAAGCGCACGTTCCCCAAGCCGATCAACCTGTCCTCCCAGGTGCTGCTCGACCGGGAACGATGCGTGCTGTGCGCCAGGTGTACCCGCTTCTCCAACCAGATCGCAGGTGACCCCTTCATCGAACTGCTGGAGCGCGGCGCACTGCAGCAGGTCGGCATCGCCACCGACGAACCGTTCGACTCCTACTTCTCCGGCAACACCGTCCAGATCTGCCCGGTCGGGGCGCTGACCGGCACCGCATACCGGTTCCGGGCGCGGCCCTTCGACCTGGTGTCCTCGCCGAGCGTGTGCGAGCACTGTGCGTCGGGATGCGCGCAGCGCACCGATCACCGCCGCGGAAAGGTGTTGCGCCGCTTGGCCGGCGACGACCCCGAGGTCAACGAGGAGTGGAACTGCGACAAGGGTCGCTGGGCGTTCACCTACGCGACGCAGGGCGACCGAATCGCCACTCCGCTGGTCCGCGACGCCGACGGCAGTCAACGGCCCGCGTCGTGGTCGGAGGCCGTCGCCGTCGCGGTGCGAGGGCTCACCGCCGCTGGCGCCAACACGGGTGTGCTGGTCGGCGGTCGGACGACGCTCGAAGATGCCTACGCGTACGCGAAGTTCGCCCGGATCGTGTTGGGCACCAACGACATCGACTTCCGAAGCAGACCGCACTCCGCCGAGGAGGCGGACTTCCTCGCCGCAGCCGTCGCCGGCAGCCAGATGGCCGTGACATACGCCGACCTCGAATCCGCGCTCCGCGGTGCTGCTCGCGGGCTTCGAACCCGAGGAGGAGTCGCCGATAGTCTTCCTGCGCTTGCGCAAGGCCTTCCGCAAGCGCGGCCTGAAGGTGGCGTCGATCGCACCGTTCGCCAGCCGCGGGCTCGCCAAGATGGGCGGCCGGCTCGTCGCGACCGTGCCCGGCGGCGAAGCCGCCGCGCTCGACGCGCTCGGCGACGATCTGGACACCGGGCACGGTGATCCTGGTCGGTGAGCGACTCGCGACCTGCACCCGGCGCCGTACTCGGCGGCGCTGCGGCTCGCCGAGCGCACCGGTGCCCGGCTGGGCTGGGTCCCACGGCGCGCAGGCGACCGCGGCGCTCTGGAAGCCGGTGCGGTACCGAACCTGCTACCGGGTGGCCGTCCGCTCGCGGACCCCGCAGCGCGCAAGGAGGTCGCGGCGGCCTGGCACGTCGACGACCTGCCCGACACACCCGGGCGGGACACCTCGCAGATCCTCGCCGCTGCGGCCGACGGGTCGCTGGGAGCACTGCTCGTCGGCGGTGTCGAGGTGGACGACCTACCCGATCCCGCCGGTGCGCTGGCCGCCGTCGACGCCGCCGGATTCGTGGTGAGCCTGGAGTTGCGCCACAGCGCAATCACCGACCGCGCAGACGTCGTGTTCCCCGTCGCTCCGGTCACCGAGAAGGCAGGCACGTTCGTCAACTGGGAAGGTCGGGCTGCGCCCGTTCGAGCCGGCGCTGCCGCCCAACGCCACCGCGGACGTTCGCGTGCTCGCCGCGCTTGGCCGACGAGGTCGGCGTCGACCTCGCCCTGCGCGACGCCGCCACCGTCCGCGCGGAGCACGCCCGGATCGGCAGCTGGCAGGGCACCCGGGCCGCCGCCCCCGACGTGGCGCCGCCCGACGCCGGTGGTGCCACCGGCCGGGCACGCCGTGCTGACCGGATGGCGGATGCTGCTCGACGCAGGCCGGCTGCAGGACGGCGAGCCCCACCTGGCCGGCACGGCCCGGCCGGCCGTCGTGCGACTGTCCGAGTCCACCGCCGCCGAAATCGGCGCGGCCGACGGCGAACTCGTCACCGTCGGCACCCCGAGAGGCGCGATCACGCTGCCGCTGGCGATCACCGAGATGCCCGACCGCGTCGTGTGGCTGCCGCTGAACTCGCCGGGTTCTGCGGTGGCCGCAACGCTGCGCGCCTCGATCGGCGACGTGGTGGCCATCTCGCCAGGAGGTGATCCGGCATGAGGTACCCGGACCTGAGTTCGTTCGGCCACGACCCGTGGTGGCTGGTGCTCGCGAAGGCCTTGGGCATCTTCGTGTTCCTGGTGCTTACCGTCTTGGTCGCGATCCTCGCCGAACGCAAGGTGCTCGGCTGGATGCAGTTCCGCCCGGGGCCCAATCGGGTCGGACCATGGGGGTTGCTACAGAGCCTCGCCGACGGCGTCAAGCTCGCGCTCAAGGAAGGGCTCATCCCGGCGGCCGTCGACAAGCCGATCTACCTACTGGCGCCGATCATCTCGGTCACCCCCGCGATCATGGCCTTCGCCGTCATCCCGATGGGCGGCATGGTGAGCGTGTTCGGCCACCAGACTCCGCTGCAGCTCACCGACATGCCCGTCGCCGTGCTGTACGTACTGGCGGTGACGTCGATCGGCGTGTACGGGATCGTGTTGGCCGGCTGGGCGTCCGGGTCCACCTATCCCCTGCTCGGCGGGCTGCGCTCCAGCGCGCAGGTGATCTCCTACGAGATCGCCATGGCCCTGTGCTTCGCCGCGGTGTTCCTGTACTCCGGCACCATGTCGACCTCGGAGATCGTCGGCAAGCAGCAGGGGCTCTGGTACGTCTTCCTGCTGCTGCCGTCGTTCCTCATCTACGTGACGTCGATGGTCGGGGAAACCAACAGGGCGCCATTCGATCTCCCGGAGGCCGAGGGCGAACTGGTCGGTGGCTTCCACACCGAGTACTCGTCGCTTGGCTTCGCGATCTTCATGCTCGCGGAATACGTGAACATGACCACCGTGTCGGCCCTGGCCACCACGCTCTTCCTCGGCGGCTGGCCGGCTCCGTGGCCGTTGAACATGTGGGACGGCGCCAACGGCGGATGGTGGCCGCTGCTCTGGTTCGTCGCCAAGGTGTGGGCGTTCCTGTTCTTCTTCATGTGGCTGCGGGCCACGCTGCCGCGGTTGCGCTACGACCAGTTCATGAACCTCGGTTGGAAGTTGCTCATCCCCACGTCGCTGGCGTGGATCATGACGGTCGCCATCGTGCGGACGCTGCGCACCCAGGGCTACGACGGCTGGGCGGTGGTGCTCGTCATCGCGAGCGCCGTCGTCGGATTCGCGTTGGTCGTCTACCTCTACCGGACGCTGCACCGCAGACAACTCCGCGCCGACGAGATGCCTGCCGACACCGGCGCCTTCCCGATTCCTCCGATTCCCGTGAAAGGAGTTGGCTAGATGCCCAAGTTCCTCGACTCGATCGCCGGTTTCGGCGTGACGTTCAAGACGATGTTCAAGAAGTCGGTCACCGAGGAGTACCCGGAGAAGCCCGGCCCCACGGCCAAGCGCTATCACGGCCGCCACCAACTCAACAGGTATGCCGACGGTTTGGAGAAGTGCATCGGCTGTGAGCTCTGCGCCTGGGCGTGCCCGGCCGACGCGATCTTCGTCGAGGGCGCCGACAACACCGAGGCCGAACGGTTCTCGCCGGGCGAACGTTACGGCCGCGTCTACCAGATCAACTATCTGCGGTGCATCGGCTGCGGACTGTGCATCGAGGCGTGCCCCACCCGAGCGCTGACCATGACCAACGACTACGAGATGGCCGACGACAACCGCTCCGACCTGATCTACGGGAAGGACAAGCTCTTGGCTCCGCTGCTGCAGGACATGTTGGCCCCGCCGCACGCGATGGCCGAGGGCAGCACCGACGAGGACTACTACCGGGGCAACATCACCGCGCAGGGACTCGGCATGCCGAAGGTGCCGGTCAAGTGACCGCGGAGGCGGTGCTGTTCTGGGTGCTCGGCACGTTGGCCGTCGTCAGCGCCATCAGCATGGTGGCCGCGCCCAAGGCGGTCTACTCGGCGATGTTCTTGGCCTGCACCATGATCATTCTCGCGGTGCTCTACATCGCGCAGGACGCACTGTTCCTCGGCGTGGTCCAGGTGGTCGTCTACACCGGCGCGGTGATGATGCTGTTCCTGTTCGTGCTGATGCTCATCGGGGTGGACTCCGCCGACTCCCTGGTGGAAACCATTCGCGGACAACGCGTCGCGGCCATCATCGCCGGCGTCGGATTCGGCATACTGCTGATCGGTGGCATCGGTCACGTGTCGGTCGCCGGGTTCACCGGGCTCGCTTCATCTTCGGGTCGCTCGGCGAGCCTCGCTCCCGCCGCCAACGGAGCCGGCAACGTCGAAGGCCTCGCCGCACTGATCTTCACCCGCTACCTGTGGGCCTTCGAACTCACCAGCGCGCTGCTGATCACCGCGACACTCGGCGCGATGGTGCTGACCCACCGGGAGCGGTTCGACCGCCGCAAGACGCAGCGCGAGCTGGCGATCGAACGCTTCGCGGCCGGCGGGCATCCCACCCCGATGCCGAGTCCCGGTGTCTACGCCCTGCACAACGCGGTCGACATGGCCGCCCGACTGCCCGACGGCTCCGACGCGGACAGCTCCGTCAGTTCCGCGCTTCCGCGCCGTTCACAACCCGCACCGACGACGGCCGGTGCGAGTCAGAACGGGGCGCAATGAGCCCGGACCACTACCTCTACCTGTCGGCGCTGCTGTTCACCATCGGCGCCGCCGGAGTACTGTTGCGGCGCAACGCGATCGTCATGTTCATGTGCGTCGAACTCATGCTCAACGCCGCCAACCTGGCCTTCGTCACGTTCTCCCGCATGCACGGCCACCTCGACGGCCAAGTGGTCGCCTTCTTCACCATGGTGGTCGCGGCCTGCGAAGTGGTGGTCGGGCTGGCGATCATCATGACCATCTTCCGTGCCCGTCGGTCCGCCTCGGTCGACGCCGCCAACCTGCTGAAGCACTGATGAGCGCTCGCGCGAAGAAACGGGTACTGATGACATGACACTTCCCGTGTGGATGCTCATCGCCCTACCGCTGCTGGGCGCAGCGGTGCTGCTGCTCGGCGGCCGGGCCACCAACGCCTGGGGGCACCTGCTCGGCTGCGCCGCCGTGATCGCGTCGTTCGTCGTCGGCCTGATGCTGTTCGTCGACCTGCTGGGCCGCGGTGCCGAAGACCGGGTGCTGCACGAGACGCTCTTCTCCTGGGTGCCGGTGGCCACCCTGCAGGTGGACTTCGGGCTCCAACTCGACCAATTGTCAGTGTGTTTCGTGCTGCTGATCACCGGCGTCGGGTCCCTGATCCACATCTACTCGGTCGGCTACATGGAGCACGACCCCGAGCGCCGACGGTTCTTCGCCTACCTGAACCTGTTCGTCGCCGCGATGCTGCTGCTGGTGCTCGCCGACAACTACCTCGGCCTGTACGTCGGTTGGGAGGGCGTCGGCCTCGCGTCGTATCTGCTCATCGGCTTCTGGTCGCACAAGCCATCGGCCGCCGTGGCGGCCAAGAAGGCGTTCGTGGTCAACCGCGTCGGCGACATCGGCCTGGCGCTCGCGCTGATGGTGATGTTCGCCAACGTCGGAACCGTCTCGTACGCAGGCGTCTTCGGCGCGGCCGAGGAGATGTCGCAGGGCACGCTGACCGCCATCGGCCTGCTGCTGCTGCTCGCCGCGTGCGGCAAGTCCGCACAGGTGCCACTGCAGTCCTGGCTCGGAGACGCCATGGAGGGCCCGACCCCGGTGTCGGCGCTCATCCACGCCGCCACCATGGTCACCGCAGGCGTCTACCTGATCGTCCGGTCGGGGCCGGTATACGACCTCGCCCCCGATGCCCGCACCGGCGTCGTGATCGTCGGCGCGGTCACCCTGTTGTTCGGGGCCGTCATCGGCTGCGCGAAGGACGACATCAAGAAGGCGCTCGCCGCGTCGACGATGAGCCAGATCGGATACATGGTGCTGGCCGCCGGACTCGGGCCCGCTGGTTACGCCATCGCGATCATGCACCTGCTCACCCACGGCTTCTTCAAGGCCGGACTGTTCCTCGGCGCCGGGTCGGTCATGCACGGCATGAACGACGAGATCGACATGCGTCGGTTCGGCGGACTGCGCACGTACATGCCGCTGACGTTCGCGACATTCGGGCTCGGCTATCTCGCGATCATCGGCGTGCCACCGCTGTCCGGCTTCTTCTCCAAGGACCCGATCATCGAAACCGCCTTCGCCGCAGGCGGAGTCAAGGGCTGGCTGCTCGGCGGCGCCGCGCTGCTGGGTGCGGGTATCACCGCCTTCTACATGACGCGCGTGATGTTGATGACGTTCTTCGGCGAGAAGCGTTGGCGTGACGACGCGCACCCGCACGAGTCGCCCGCCGTGATGACCTGGCCGATGATCGCGCTCGCCATCGGGTCGGTGGGCGCAGGCGGCCTGCTGGCGATCGGCGGCACGTTGGAGCACTGGTTGGAGCCCGTCGTCGGCGCGTACGAGGTCCACCACGCGGTACCGGCCTGGATCATGACGACCATCACCCTGGTGGTGATCGCGGTGGGCATCGGGATCGCGTACCGCATGTACGCCACCCGGCCCGTTCCCGCGACTGCGCCAGAACAGGTCTCGGCGTTGACCATGGCAGCCCGCAACGACCTCTACGGCGACGCGTTCAACGAGGACGTCTTCATGCGGCCGGGCCAGCAGCTGACGGCCGGCCTCGTCGAGATCGACGACGACGCCATCGACGGGTTTTCGCGGGGGCTCGGTGCGCTTGTCGGCGCAGCGTCGAAACGGTTGGGGCGGTTGCAGACCGGGTTCGCCCGCTCCTACGCCCTGTCGATGCTCGGCGGCGCGGCCCTGGTGGTCGCCGCCATCCTGGTGGTGAGGGTCTGGTGAACGGCATGCCGTGGTTGACCGTCCTGTGGGCCGTGCCGATGTTCGGAGCGGCCGTGGTAATCCTGCTGCCGTCGGCCGCCAGGGGCATCGCCAAGTACCTGGCGCTGGCGCTGTCGCTGGCCGTGCTGGCGATCGCCGTCGTGCTGGCCGTCGACTTCGATCCCGCAGGCGCGCAGTACCAATTCGTCGAAGACCACCGATGGATCCCATCGTTCGGCACCGGCTACATCCTGGGGCTCGACGGCATCGCCCTGGCCCTCGTCGTACTCACCGCGGTACTGGTGCCGCTGCTGATCGTCGCGGGTTGGAACGACGGTGGCGAGCAGGGCCGTTCCGCCCACACCTACCTGGCGCTGACGCTGGCCGTCGAGGGCATGGTGCTGATCTCGCTGGTGGCGCTCGACATCCTGCTCTTCTACGTGTTCTTCGAGGCGATGCTCATCCCGATGTACTTCCTCATCGGCGGGTTCGGCGGCGCCGGGCGTTCGAAGGCCGCCGTGAAGTTCTTGCTGTACAACCTGTTCGGCGGGCTCATCATGCTGGCCGCCGTCATCGGGTTGTACGTCGTCACCGCGGGCAGCGACGTGTTCACGGCGGGCACGTTCGACTTCCGGGCCATCGTCGCGGCGGTCGCAAACGGCGAACTCGGCGCCAGCCCGGCAGTACTCAACGCGCTGTTCGGTGGCTTCATGTTCGCCTTCGCGATCAAGGCCCCACTGTGGCCGTTCCACCGCTGGCTGCCCGACGCTGCCGTGGAGGCGACGCCCGCCACCGCGGTCCTGATGATGGCCGTCGTCGACAAGGTCGGCACGTTCGGCATGCTGCGTTACTGCCTGCAGCTGTTCCCCGACGCGTCACACACGTTCCAGCCGCTGATCGTCACGCTCGCCGTCATCGGAATCGTGTACGGCGCCGTCGTCGCCATCGGCCAGACAGACGTCATGCGGCTGATCTCGTACACCTCCATCTCGCACTTCGGGTTCATCATCCTCGGCATCTTCGTCATGACCAGCCAAGGTCAGTCCGGGTCGACGCTGTACATGGTCAACCACGGCATCTCCACGGCGGCCCTGTTCCTGATCGCGGGATTCCTGGTGTCCCGCAGGGGAAGTCGCTTCATCGCCGACTACGGCGGCGTGCAGAAGGTCGCACCCGTACTCGCGGGCACGTTCCTGATCTCCGGGCTGGCCACGCTGTCGCTGCCCGGTCTGGCCCCGTTCATCAGCGAGTTCCTGGTGCTGATCGGCACCTTCACCCGCTACCCCGCGTTCGCCGTCTTCGCGGCGTCGGCGCTGGTGCTGTCGGCCATCTACATCCTGTGGGCGTATCAGCGGATGATGACGGGGCCCGTGCGCGACGGCAACGACAAGCTCCGCGACCTCGTGCCGCGTGAACTCGTCGTCGTTGCCCCGCTGATCGCGCTCCTGCTGGTGCTCGGGGTGTATCCGAAGCCCGCCCTGGACGTCATCGATCCGTCGGTCGGGCACGTGATGACCACGATCGGCGTTCAAGACCCCGCGCCGCGGGTGGCGGAAGGACCGACGAAGTGAAACTCGTGCCACCGTCCGTCGAGTACGGGCTGCTGTCCCCGATGCTGATCATCTTCGGCGTCGCGGTGCTCGGCGTGCTCGCCGAGGCGTTCCTGCCTCGAGGCGCCCGGTACCGGACTCAGCTGGTGCTCGCGCTCGGCGGACAGGCCGCCGCGTTGGTCGCGGTCGTGCTGGAAGCCGTGGGCCTGGGTGCCTCCGATGGTCAGCTGGCAGTCGTCGGCGCCATCGCCATCGACAAGCCAGCGCTCTTCCTCCAGGCCACGCTGCTGCTCGTCGGGCTGCTGTCCACGCTGCTCATCGCCGAACGCCGCGTGCCCGCCGAATCCGACGAAGTGGCAGGCGGACTCGATTCGTTCACGCCTCAGGCGTCGGCGGTCCCCGGCAGTCTTGCCGAGAAGCTGGCGACGAAGGCGGGCGTGGCGCAGACGGAGATCTTCCCGCTGACGATGTTCGCGCTTGGCGGGATGATGCTGTTCCCGGCCTGCAACGACCTGCTCACGATGTTCATTGCGCTGGAGGTGTTCTCGCTTCCGCTGTACCTGATGTGCGGTTTGGCCCGGCGACGTCGGCTGCTCTCGCAGGAGGCTTCACTGAAGTACTTCCTGCTCGGCGCATTCTCGTCCGCCTTCTTCCTCTACGGCATCGCTTTGCTCTACGGCTATTCGGGCGGATTCAGCCTGCAGAGCATCGCTGACGCCGTGGCCGCGGACTCCGGCAACACGTCACTGGCGCTCATTGGCGTGGGCCTGCTCTCGGTCGGCGTGTTGTTCAAAGTCGGTGCAGTGCCGTTCCATTCGTGGATTCCCGATGTGTATCAGGGCGCCCCCACCCCGGTCACCGCGTTCATGGCGGCGGCCACCAAGATCGCGGCGTTCGGAGCGATGCTGCGGATCTTCTACGTCGGGCTGCCCGGATTGGCCCATGACTGGCGGCCCTTGATGTGGGCGATCGCCATCCTCACCATGACGGTCGGCACGGTGACGGCCGTCTCGCAGTCCGACGTCAAGCGGATGCTGGGCTATTCGTCGGTCGCGCACGCCGGGTTCATCCTCACCGGTGTCATCGCATTGAACGACACTGGCGCTGCGGCGACGTTGTTCTATTTGTTCGCTTACGGTTTCAGCACGCTTGGTGCGTTCGCCGTCGTCAGCGTGGTCCGCAACGCCGACGGCGACGAGGAGACCGACATGACCCGTTGGGCCGGGCTCGGGCGCCGGTACCCCTTGGTCGGCGTGGTGTTCTCGCTGTTCCTGCTCGCCTTCGCGGGAATCCCCTTGACCAGTGGGTTCGTCAGCAAATTCGCAGTGTTCAAGGCGGCCGCCGAAGGCGGTGCCGCGCCGCTGGTCATCGTCGGCGTGATCGCCAGTGCCGTCGCCGCGTACTTCTACGTCCGCGTGATCGTTCTGATGTTCTTCACCGAGCCGCCGGAGGATGCTCCCACGGTGATCGTGCCGACCTCGCTCTCCACGGCGACCGTGACGTTGACCGCGGCAATCACCCTGGTGCTGGGCGCCTTGCCGCAACCACTGCTCGACCTGGCGAACCACGCCAACCAGTTCGTCCGCTAGGGTGCGGCGATGACTGACGACGTGCTTGTTGCCGATCTCGGACCGGTCCGGGTGCTCACGCTCAATCGACCCGCCTCCCGAAACGCCTTGAACCGCAGCCTCATCAGAGCTCTGTATGCGGCGCTCAAGGCGGCCGACGCCGACGAGTCCGTGCTCGCGGTGGTGCTCACCGGCACCGACCCCGCGTTCTGCGCAGGCATCGACCTGAAGGAGGCGGCGCGCGACGGGATGAAGTACTTCGACGAGTTCAAGACGCAGAGTTGCATCACCGCCGTCGCCGAGATGCGCACGCCGATCATCGGAGCGATCAACGGCGCGACCTTCACGGGCGGGTTGGAACTCGCGTTGGGCTGCGACTTCCTCGTCGCATCCGAGCGGGCGGTCTTCGCCGACACGCACGCCCGCGTGGGGATTCTGCCCGGCGGCGGTATGACGGCGCGTCTTCCCCAGGTCGTCGGAGGGGCGATGGCGCGCCGGCTGTCGATGACCGGCGAGGTGGTCGACGCCGCGACGGCCGAACGGATCGGGCTGGTCACCGAGGTCGTCGCCCATGACCGCGTGGTGGACCGCGCCATCGAACTGGCCAGGCAGGTCGCCGAGGTACCGGGCCCAACGATGCTGGGGCTCAAGGAGATCTACGTGCGCGGCGGGTCGGCCGTCATCGACCCCGCGCTGGCCGCCGAGGACGACATCGCCGGCTCGCAGGAACACGACCTAGCCGGGCTCGACGAGCAGTTCCGCTCGGTGTCCGAACGGAACAAGCGGCAACTCGGTGTCGACTAGAGCACGTCAGGCCTTGATTCCGGGCCGATCGGGATGCGGTACCTCTCGGACGTCAAGCCGGGCGATCGAAGCGAAATCGTCGGGATTGCATGTATACAAGGGCAATCCGTGGGCTATCGCGGTTGCAGCGATCAGGGCGTCGTAAGCGCGAGCGGCTTGCTTTCGACCGGCCGAGCGTAGCGACGCGGCGACTTCGCCGAATGCGCGGGCAGCCGTCGCCTCGAAGGGGATTACGTCGAAGTCCGATTCGGCCTGTTGGAGGTGGGCTTGCCGAGCAGCGCGTTCGCTACCGGTAGCTGCGACGTGCGGCCCTACCGAGAGTTCAGCGAGAGTTATTGCGCTGATCATGGATTCGTCCGGTAGTACCGAGGGGTCGGTCAGTCGGCCCAGCAGGATCACCGTCGAGGTGTCCAGGATGCCGCGAGTGGCGTCCTGCTCGGTCACAGTGTTGCGTCCAGCACGGAATCGATTTCGCTGCGCAATCGGTCAGGATCGACCGGTGCCAAATGTCGCCGCCGTGCGATGAGTTCGGACGGCGATGGGCTTCGGCGAGGCAACGGTTGAAGCTGCGCGATCGCGCGGCCGTCACGGGTCACCACGACGACTTCTCCGTGCTCGACGCGATCGAGCACCTCCCCTCCCTTGTTGCGGAGGTCCCGAACGCTGACAGTGTCCATCGACTAAGTGTATCACCGGTGATACACCCACCTACTTCGCCAGTTTAGTCGGACCGTCGATGACGACGACGGACGTCGCGCAGGAGGCGGGAAAGGTTCGGATACGTCAGCGCGACCTTGTCGAGTCCATCTTCACGCCGCGACCGATGATGGCGGCGGTCTGGTCCACCCAGGTGTCGTCGAGTCGACCCCCTGGATCCAAGAGGAGCCGGAGAAGCGTTGCGCCACCGATGATCTCGATCAGCCGTTCGGGGTCGACGTCGGCATGCACCTCACCGCGCTCGACGGCGTGCACCAAACGCGCCCGCACGACCCCGAACAGGCCGGTGAAGCGGCTCATCACACGGTTGTTGAGGTCGGCGTCGGCGGACATGTCCGCGACCAAACCCGGCAGTGCGGCTCGGACGACCGGACTGGTGAAGACGTCGCGCGCCGCCGCGATCATCGCCCGGATGTCGCCGCCGATGTCACCTTCTGGAGTGGTCAACGCCGTGGGCGCCGTGGGGAACGCGGCCTCGTGGACCAGTTCGGCCTTGCTCGACCAACGGCGGTACAGCGCCGTCTTGGTCGTGCCCGCCCGCTCGGCCACCGCCGCCATCGTGAGGTTCGAATATCCGATTTGGACAAGCAGATCCGCCGTCGCCTCCAATATGGCAGCGTCGATACGCGGATCGCGCGGGCGTCCGGCCGCCGTGAGGGGTTTCTGCACCTCACGTGCGTCGGCCTTGTCAACCGTCTGCGGGTCTGCTTTCATAACGCTACTCACCGTATCGTAATTACTCGGAAGGTACACCAGTGGCTACCGAACCGGCCGTCGAAGACGTCAGCCGCCTCCAGCATTCAAGTCGCGACGTCTCCACGTTGCCCGCCGTGATGTCACAGTGGCTGTCCACCGTGATGCCCGGCGGGGTGAAGCCCAAGGTGACGGTCGAGAGCGGCGTTGACTCCAACGGGATGTCGTCGGAGACCATCATCATGACCGGCTCGTGGTCAGAGGACGGGAAGCCCGTCGAACAGAAGTGGGTGGCGCGCGTCGCCCCCACCACCGAGGACGTACCCGTCTTCCCAACGTATCGGCTCGACCACCAGTTCGAGGTCATCCGACTGGTCGGCGAGTTGACCGACGTGCCCGTCCCCCGCGTGCGCTGGATCGACGACGAGGGCGCGGTGCTCGGCACACCGTTCTTCCTGATGGATCACGTCGACGGCATCGTCCCGCCCGACGTGATGCCGTACACGTTCGGGGACAACTGGTTCGCCGACGCCCCCGCTGAAAAGCGCCGCGAGTTGCAGGACTCGACCGTCGAGGTGCTGGCGAAACTGCACTCGATCCCCAATGCCGACAAGACTTTTGGGTTTCTGACCGAGATCGATCCGCCCGGGCCCAGTCCGCTGCGTCGCCACTTCGGCTGGCTCAAGGACTGGTACGCCTTCGCGGTGCCCGACATCGGATCCTCCCCCCTTGTGGAAGGCGCACTGGAGTGGCTCGAGGACAACTTCCCCGACGACGTCGCGGGAGGAGAACCCGTGCTCGCATGGGGCGACTCACGCATCGGCAACGTCCTCTATCAGGACTTCCGGCCCGTCGCGGTGCTCGACTGGGAGATGGCCACCGTCGGCCCGCGTGAGCTGGACGTCGCGTGGATCGTCTTCGCGCACATGGTGTTCCAGGAGCTCGCAGGCCTGGCCGGGATGCCCGGACTGCCCGACGTCATGCGCGAGGAGGACGTCCGCGGCACCTACGAGCGGCTGACCGGCGCCAAGTTGGGCGATCTCAAGTGGTTCTACGTCTACTCCGGTGTCATCTGGTGCTGCGTATTCATGCGGACCAGCGCGAGGCGGGTGCGCTTCGGCGAAATGGAGAAGCCCGACGACGTGGAGACGACGTTCTATCACGCATCCCTACTCAGACGACTCATCGAGGAGACGTAATGCTCGGCCCCATGGACGAATTCCCCGTCCACCAGCTCCCGCAGCCCATCGCGTGGCCAGGTTCGTCGGATCGCAACTTCTACGACCGGTCATACTTCAACGCCCATGACCGTACCGGGAACATCTTCCTGATCACAGGAATCGGCTACTACCCCAACCTGGGCGTCAAGGACGCCTTCGTTCTGGTCCGGCGCGGCGACGAGCAGACCGCGGTCCACCTGTCGGATGCGATCGACCAGGACCGGCTGAACCAGAACGTTCTCGGTTACCGCGTCGAGGTCAAGGACCCACTGCGCACGCTGCGCATCGTCATGGATGAAACCGAGGGCATGGCAGTCGATCTGACGTGGAACGGATTGTTCGACGTCGTCCAGGAGCAGCGTCACGTCCTGCGCGCCGGTACCCGGGTGACGCTCGATGCGCAGCGGTTTGCCCAGTTGGGCTCGTGGAGTGGCACGCTCGTAATCGACGGCGAAGAGCACAGCGTTGACCCGTCGGTGTGGATCGGGTCGCGGGACAGGTCGTGGGGCATCCGGCCCATCGGTGAGGCCGAACCCGCTGGGCGCCCGGCGGATCCGCCCTTCGAGGGCATGTGGTGGCTCTATGTGCCGATGGCATTCGACGACTTCTCGATCGTGCTCATCATCCAGGAGGAGCCCAGCGGCTTCCGGTCACTGAACGACTGCACGCGGATCTGGAAGGACGGCCGCGTCGAGCAGATGGGCTGGCCGCGGATCAAGATCCACTACCGCTCCGGGACGCGCATTCCGACCGGCGCCACCATCGACGCCACGGCCCAGGACGGTACGCCGGTGCGGTTCGAGGTGGAATCCAAGCTGCCCGTTCCCATCCACGTGGGCGGTGGCTACGGAGGCGACTCGGACTGGATCCACGGCATGTGGAAGGGCGAGAAGTTCACGGAGCGGCTCACCTACGACATGAACGATCCCGCGATCATAGGGCGTTCGGGCTTCGGCGTGATCGACCACGTCGGCCGTGCGGTCTGCACCGAGGGAAACGGCACCCCTTCCGAAGGCTGGGGCCTGTTCGAGCACGGCGCGCTCGGCCGCCACGACCCGTCGGGGTTCGCCGACTGGCTCACCGTCGCCGACTAGTTGCGACTCCTCGCCGAACGTGGATTACCGATACGCTCCCCCGCGATTCTGCGTGACGGTAATCCCCATTCGGCGATAAGGGGGAAGTGCGGGGAAGGGGTCACGCAGTCTGGGGTTCCTTGGCTGCGGGCGCCTGGACGCGGCCGAACACCATCGACTCCTCGATCCGGTCGAACCGGTGGTCGATGAGGTCGAGCGCGTAGTTGTGCCGTACGTGCCACGGCCGCTTGGTGCCGGACTTCGGCAAGGCGTGCGGATTCCGCTGGACGTAGCCCGCGGCGAGGTCCCACGCCGGCTTCTCCTTCATGGGCACGTCACCCAGATGTGGGTACGAATGGGTGTATCCGCGGGAATTCATGTAGGCCAACAGCTTTGCCGCAGCCTGTGCCGTCAGATCGGCTCGTAGTGTCCACGACGCGTTGACGTAGCCGAGGCACCAGGCCAGGTTCGGGACGTCGTCGAGCATGAATTCCTTGTAGACGAACCGGTCGCTCGGTTTGACCTCGGCGCCGTCGATGCTCAGCGCGACACCGCCGAGGGCCTGCAACTGTAGGCCGGTGGCGGTGATGATCACGTCGGCGTCGAGGTGGCCGCCGGACTTCAGCACGATGCCAGTCGAATCGACGTGGTCGACGTGGTCGGTGACCATTTCAACCCGTCCCGCGCTGATCTCGTTGTAGAGGTCGTTGTCCAGCAGGAAGCACAACCGCTGGTCCCACGGGTCGTAGCGGGGCTTGAAATGCGTGTCGACGGGATAGCCGTCGGGCAGATTGTCGACCGCACCGCGCCGGATCAACCGTCGGGTGTAGCGCGGCGCCGACCGGAACAGCCAGAAGCTGAGCACCGTCACCAACGACATGAAGATCCGCGCGAAGGCGTGAGCCACCTTGGGGGACGTCACTTTACGGACCGCTTGAATGAGTGGATTCACGCGTTGAGCCGACATCATGTAGGTCGGCGAACGCTGCAGCATCGTGACCTTCTCCGCCTTGCCGGCCAGCGACGGGATCATGCTGACTGCGGTGGCGCCGCTGCCGATCACGACCAGCTTCTTGCCGGTGAAGTCCAATGACTCGGGCCAATGCTGCGGGTGCACCACCTCGCCTGCGAACCGATCGATGCCTGGGAAGTCCGGCGTGTAGGGCTCGTCGTAGTCGTAGTAGCCGGTCCCGAAGAACAGGAACCGCCCGCGGTAGCTCTTGGCCAGGCCGTCCTGCCGGGTGTGAACGGTCCAGGTGTCAGTGCCTGAATCCCAGTCCGCGGTGAGCACGTGGGTGTTGAACCTGATGTGGGAGTCGATGCCGTGCTTGCGCGCAGTCTCGGTCAGGTAGGCGCGGATGTCCGCGCCATCGGCGATGAACTCCGGCCTGGTCCACGGCTCGAACGGAAAGCTCAGCGTGAAGATGTCGCTGTCGGACCGGATACCGGGATAGCGGAACAGGTCCCACGTGCCACCGATGCGCTCACGGCGCTCCAGGATGGTGTAACTCAGGTTCGGATTGCGCTCGTGAATGCGGTAGGCCGCCCCGATTCCGGAGATGCCCGCCCCGATGATCAGCACGTCTGAGAACTCCGGCTCACTTACACCCACTGGAGAACCTCCTTTGGCTCTGCCGCCGGACCAATCCGCAAGCTACGTGGTCCCGCTGCGTACCACCCACCCTAGGTGCTCACCTATGCAGTGCGTCAACGATCTGCGCGAGCGAATCCACTTCGATGGGTCCGGGCTGGTAGACACACACCTGATCGGATACCCCGGCGACACGATCCCGGATATGGGCCGCGACCTCTGCCGGAGTGCCACAGGCGGCGATGGTGTGCAATACGTCGTCGTCGATGAGTGCGCCCATGTCCTGCCAGCGACCCTGTTTCGACAGCGCGTTGAGCTCGGGCTGAAGGTCGCCCCAACCGTGTACCTCGAGCACGGGCCGGTATGCGGGCGTCGACCCGTAGAACGCGACCAGTCGACGAGTGGCGGTGTGGTCCGGGTCTTCCTCGGATTCGACCGACACGATGATCTCGGGAACGACGGCGAAGGTGTCGGGATCACGGCCCGCCGCGGCCAACCCGTCGCGGACCGCGGTCATCGTGACCTCGTGCAGGAAGCGCTTCGACCCGAAGGGCATGACCAGCAGCCCGTCGGCGACCTCGGCGGTGGCCCTGGTGAGCCGGGGCCCGAGCGCGCCGAGGTAGATCGGCGGCGGCCCGTAGGGATTGTCGCGTGGGGTGAAGTTGGGCGTCATCAACGTGTGCCGGTAGAACTCGCCGCGGAAGTTCAGCCGCTCGCCCGTCGACCAGGTGTCGAAGATCGCGCGCAGCGCCCCGATGAGCTCGACCATCCGCGCGACCGGCTTGTCGAAGTCGGCGCCGAAACGCTTCTCGATCTGCGTACGGATCTGCGTGCCCAGCCCCAGCGTGAACCGGCCCTTGGTGAGGATCTGGTGATCGATGGCCTGGTGCGCAAGGTGAATCGGGTTGCGCGGGAACGCGATCGCCACATTGGTCATGAGATCGAGCCCGCCGACGGTCGACGCCAGCGTGAGCGGGGCGAAGACGTCATGAGGGCCCTCGAAGGTGAACACTCCGCTGGCACCTGCATCACGCAAAGCCCTCGCCCGGTCAATGGCATCGATGGGCCCAAACAACGCCGTCATCACCTTCACGCTCGTGACCCTAGTGCGAGTTCGACGCGGAAGGTGCGGTAGGCGTACGTTAGCGCGGCGAAATCGCCAGACTGGGTCCATGGCAGACGTCGTGGTGGTGGGAGCGGGGTTCGCCGGGCTCACGGCCGCACGCGAACTGGTCAAGCGTGGACACGACGTCGTCGTGCTCGAGGGCCGCGACCGGGTCGGCGGGCGGTCGTATACGACGACGATCGCCGACGTCCCCGTCGACCTCGGCGGCGCGTTCGTCGGGCCGACCCAGGTCGAGGTGCTCAAGCTGGCCGCCGAACTCGGCTGCCGAACCGTCCCGACCTACCACGAGGGCAAGAACCTGATCCATTGGCGCGGCCGCGTGCGGTCGTACCGCAGCACCATCCCGCACCTCTCGATCATTGAGTTGCTTGACGTTTCGCGCATCCAGTGGCGGTTCGAGCGGCTGATCAAGCAGATCCCCCTCGCCGAGCCGTGGACCCCGCCCGTCGCGCACCGGTTCGACGCCCAGACCCTTGATTCATGGCTGCGATCCGTGCACGCAGGCGCCGGCACGCGGGACCTCATGGCGATCATGGCGAGGGTGACCTGGGGCTGCGAGCCCGACGAGGTCTCCCTGTTGCACGCGGTGCGCTACGTCAAGGCCGCGGGCGGGCTCGGGACCATGCTCGACGTCGAGGGTGGCGCCCAACAAGACCGCTTCCCAGCCGGTACCCAACAGCTGGCCCTCCGAATGGCCGAGCAGTTGGGCGACCGGGTCACGCTCTCGAGCCCCGTCCGACGCATCGAGCGCGGCGCCGACGGCACCGTGGTCCATTCCGATGCCGGCGCAACGCGCACGCGGGCCGTCGTGGTGGCCATCCCGCCGCAGCATCGTGCGGGCATCGCATTCGAGCCCGCACTGCCCGACCAGTTCACCGAGTTGGCCGACCATTGGCCGCAGGGCAAGCTCAGCAAGGCATTCGCCGCCTACCCCACCCCGTTCTGGCGGTCCGACGGCTGCTCGGGCGAAGCGCTCTCCGACGACGGGCCCGTCTTCATCACCTTCGACGTGAGCCCCGGCGACGACGGCCCGGGCATCCTGCTTGGCTTCACCGATGCGCGCACCTTCGATCCACTCACCGCAGAGCAGCGGCGCGCCCGGGCGCTGTCCTCTTTCGCCACACTGTTCGGCGAGGCCGCGCGCAACCCCATCGACTACGTCGACCACCGTTGGGGGACTGAGGAATTCGCCCCAGGGGGTCCGACCGCGGCAGTGCCGCCTGGCTCGTGGACCCGTTATGGTCCGTGGTTGCGCAGGCCCATCGGCGACGTGTTCTGGGCGGGCACCGAAACCGCCGACGAATGGACCGGCTTCCTCGACGGCGCCGTCCGATCCGGGCAACGTGCGGCCGCCGAGGTCGAGGAACACCTGACGCGCTCGTCCTAACCGAAACTCGCCCGCTGCGGGCAGTCCGCTCGTGCGTCGATCGCCGGGAATGTTAAATGGTGCGAATGCGCGCCATACACATTCCTCGACTGGACGGCCCGCAGGCCGCCGAGCTCGTCGAGATCGACGAGCCGAGCTACCCGGACGGCGTGGTGATCGACGTCCATGCAGCCGGGGTGGCGTTTCCCGACGCGCTGCAGACCCGCGGGCTATACCAGCACAAGGCCCAGCTGCCGTACGTACCGGGGGCGGAGGTGGCCGGTGTGGTGCGCAGCGCGCCTGCCGATGCCCACGTACGCGCGGGCGACCGCGTCGCGGCGCTAACGATGTTGTCCGGCGCGATGGCCGAAGTCGTTGCGCTGCCTGCGGACCGGGTGTTCAAGCTGCCCGACTCGGTGTCGTTCGAAGCGGGGGCCGGCCTGCTGTTCAACGATCTCACGGTGCACTGCGCGCTGCGGACGCGCGGACGCCTGACCCCCGGAGAGACCGTGCTGGTACACGGCGCGGCAGGCGGAGTCGGCACTTCCACCCTGCGGCTGGCACCCGCCTTCGGGGCGGCCCGCACGATCGCGGTCGTCAGCACCGAGGCCAAGGCCGAGGTCGCCAGGGCGGCCGGCGCCACCGAGGTGGTGATGGCCGACGGGTTCAAGGACGCGGTCAAGCAGTTGACGGACGGGCGCGGTGTGGACGTCGTCGTCGACCCCGTCGGTGGCGACCGCTTCACCGACTCGCTACGGTCGCTGGCCCCTGGCGGCCGACTGCTGGTGATCGGCTTCACCGGCGGCGACATTCCCACCGTCAAGGTGAATCGGCTGCTGCTCAACAACGTCGACGCGGTCGGCGTGGGCTGGGGTGCGTGGGCCGGCACCCATCCCGGCTACCTGTTGGAGCAGTGGGCGGAACTGGAACCGCTGCTGGCATCCGGTGCCGTGTCCGCGCCCGAGCCCATCATCTACCCGTTCGAGCGGGCCGCGGACGCGATCGCATCGCTGGAGGACCGCACCGCCGCCGGGAAGGTCGTCGTCACCGTCCGGTAGTGACCTCGTCGGCGTCGCTGGGGTCGCTGACCCATGCGGCGAACACCGGCATGCCCGCCCACGGGTCTCCCCCCCGTCGCCCGCGGGCGACGGCCACCACCGCGAACGGGTGGCCGAAGCGCAGCGTCGCGATTCGCGCGGGCTGCGATGGCAGCGGGGCGCCGGTCAAGCCCACGGCGGTGATCGCCGCCGCCTCGAACCCGTACTGGCCGTATCGGGCGACCGCACACTGGCGGGCATCGACCGCAGGCGACCCGGTGGCCACCGATGCCAACGCCCGCCCGACGGCACCGAAGCCCAGCTGTGGGTCCGCCATCAGGTCGTGATCCGACCTCGCCTCCCAAGCGGGCAGCACCGCCTCGACGTGCTCACCACCGCCGGACAGAGGTTCCTCGGCGATCGTCCAGAACGCGCCGTCGCCGAGCGCCATGTCGGACAGCGACCGACTGGGTACCTCAGCGCCGATGGCCTCGGCGACGGCGATGTCGTGGGCCGCGGCCAGCACGTCGATCGGCCCGACGTCGCGGCCCGCGATGACGGACGTCACCTGCAATGCGCCGTCGGCGTAGGCGGTGTGCGCGGCGACGGTGCCCGCGTCTGCGGTGTCGGTCAGATAGCCGTGGGCGTCGCGGTCGACGAGCACCTGCTCGACCTTCTCGCTCCACGGTGAGTGCAATTCACGCGCACCGGTCAATTCGAAGGGCTGCACCCAGGAGACGCGGGTGGCCAGCGCACTGGCCAGCAGCGCGTCGAGCCCAGATGTGTCGTCGAAGGGGAAGTGTTCGATCATCCCGTCAGTGTGTTCGCTGGCCCACGCGTCGGCCTGCGGCTGGGTGGGTACGGGACCGGTCTCGACGGCCGAGGGCAGCCGCCGCACCCAGTCGGCGCCGGTGAATCCCCATGCGGCCAAGGCGGCGTGGACGACCTCGGGCGGATCGCTCAGCAGGACGTCGAGCGCGGCCGCGGCGTCGCGCACGTCGAGCCCGAGTAGGCCTTCGAGGTCGGCGCGCACGTCCCCGCGTGCAGCCTGCGCTGCCAGAGCCAGCACCAGCCACGCCCCCAGCGGGGAGGACACCGAATGGCCGACGCGATGCACGGCGGCGAAGCGCCGCGCGTAGTCCGAGACCAAACCGGGAAGGTTCACCATCGGCAATCTACGACACGACTGGCAGCACCAACCGGCTTCCCGCGCAGTCGAGGGTGTGCGTCGACGGGACCACCTCGACCCCCGTGGCCACCGGCTCGCCGGTGCCGAGATTGCGCGCATACCGCGGAAACGATCCGCCCGCGATCAACAGCCGGATCCGGTGGCCCGCCCGGAACCGGTGCGCGATCGGGTCGAGGTCGATCCGCAGCGGCGACGACGGCTGGGGTCCGACGCGCAAATACCCGTCGGCGACGTTCTGGGAGCGCCCGTCTGGGTCGACCTCGCTGATCCTGACGAACACGTCGGCCGACGGCGTATCCGCGGTGTGCGCGAGTTCGACACGAGGCACCCCGATGACCTCGACATCGGCGGCGAGTGTCGGACCGGTGAAAGCCAGCACGTCCGCCCGCGTGGCGAGCGCGGAGTCGTCGCGGTAACCGGCCAGCGATGGCATCAGAAGTCTTCCTCCGATGGTCGGGGTCGGGTCGGACGGGTCGTAGCGGAAGCGCACCTCGGTTGGCTCGGTCGGCGGCTCGTCGGCAAGCATCGACCCCCGATGCGGATACAGCGCCGTGTCGACCGCGGGAGGTGGCCAATCCGGCAGGTCACGCCAGCCTCCGTCGCCGGTGACGAAGATGCGCACGCGTTGCGCCCTACGACGTCCCGCGAGCCAGTCCAGCGTCTCTCGGATGGCGATGCCGCCGCCGTCGCCGTGCGTCCACGGCCCGACGAAGAGCGCGACGTCCGCGCCGACGTCCCGCAGCGTGGCGAATTGTTCAATGGTCTGGCCGATGAACACGTCCTGCCAGCCGCCGATCAGCAGCACCGGCCGGCTCGCCGACACGGGGACGGACCGCTCGCGCCAATAGTCGCTGGACGGGTCGGCGTTTTCCACCCAGTCGTTGTAGAACCCCGAGCGTCCACCCATGGCGGCGTTCGCGGCCCCGGCGACTGGCAGTTTGGCGAGGACGGGCCGCAATTTGTACGGTGTGATCGCTGACCGGACGAACCCGCGCAAGATTCCGCCGCGTTCGTGCCAGGCCATCTGATAAGCCCATGTCAGAAAGTCCGCCAGGGCAAACGATCCCGTCCCCCACCCACCGATGCTGAAGTCGTGCGGCCCCATCGTCACGACGGCCGTGGTGAGTTCCGGCGGCGAGTCCGCCAGCACCGCCCACTGCGTGAATCCCAGGTATGAGCCGCCCGCGGTGGCGAACGTGCCGGTGAACCAGGGCTGCCCACGCAGCCAGCTCACCGTGTCAGCTCCGTCGTTCACCTCGCCCGCGCTGGGCTCGAACACACCGCCAGATCCGAAACAGCCTCGCGTGCTTTGCATTACGACGTGGTATCCGCGCGTGGCATAGACGCCGACGAGAAGCCTGGTAAACAGCGAGTCTCGCACGTACGGCCCGCGTAGCAACAACGTGCCGACGGGCGCGTCGGTCACCGGCGCGTAGTGGTCGGCCAGCAGATTCACGCCGTCGCGCATGGGCACGGGCACGCCGGGGTTGATCCGGTAACTCGTCGTCGCCGGCTCGAGCCCCATCCGTCGCGTCACGACGCGGTGCCCCACCCGCGTCAACATGCCTGGCCTCACCACACGCGCACCCAGTCGTCGTGGAGGAGGTGCGTCGAGGCTTGAGCATTGGGTGGCGCCTTACGCCCGGTCATCGGCATCAACTTGCAGCGATCGATATCAAGCACAGCTAGACGATAGGGCCGGAAGGCCGTTCCGGTCGATTTTGACGGCAAAGCCAGGAAAACTCCACGACGACCTGAGGCCAGGAGCCGTCCTCGACACCGGCAAACCGCCGGCGGCCGGGGCCGGCGTCGCCGGCAATTACGATCCGACCATGACGCGGGAGCTCTCCCGTCACGCGTTCCTCCGTGGCGCAATCGGCGCGGTGGCAGCCGGCGCGCTGTCGACCGCGTGTCGCTCCCCCGCTTCTCCGGGAAACGGACGTTCCGCCTGAGACCCCCGGACCACCGACCTCGCACGCGTTGGCGGGCCCGCAAGACTGGACCACCCTCGACGACGCGCTCGACGGCCCCGTCATCCTGCCGTCCAACGCCGAATACGCTGCGGCCAAGAACGTCTTCAACACGCGATTCGGCGACTCGACACCGGCTGCGGTCGTCGCGGCGACGTCGATCGACGACGTCCAGAAGGCCGTGGCGTTCGCCGCGAAGCACGGCATCCCCGTCGCCGCGCGGAGCGGCGGGCACTCCTATGTCGGCGCTTCTTCGGCGAACGACGCCATGGTCATCGACCTGCGGCAGCTGCCCGGAGGAATCGGCTACGACGAGGATCGTCAGCTCGCCACGATTCCGGTTGCCGCACAACTAGATTCGGTGCAGAGGGCACTCAACGCGCATGGGCGATCGATCCCCACTGGCAGTTGCCCGTCCGTCGGCGTCGCCGGCTTGACGTTGGGAGGGGGGTTGGGGTCGGACGCCCGGCAGTCGGGGCTGACGTGTGACGCGCTCTCGGCGGCCTTGGTCGTGCTTCCCAGCGGCGACGCAATCACGGCAACACCCGAAGACCACGGCGACCTCTTCTGGGCGCTGCGGGGCGGCGGAGGCGGCAACGTTGGCGTCGTCACGTCGTTGACGTTCCGAACGTTTCCCGTCACCGACAGGGACGTCGTGACGCTCACGTTCCCAGCGGGGGCAACAGAACAAGCCCTGCTCGGTTGGGACGAGTGGCTGCGCACCGCCGATCGGACGATCTGGGGCATGGTCAACGTCACCGGCGGTTCGGGATCCGGGGGCTGCACCGTCGTGTTGGCGACTTCACCGGGCGACGGACCGAGCAGAGCCCGCGACCTCAGCGCTGCCATCGGCGTGCAGCCGGTCGGCAATACCAGCCGAACCGTCGGCCACTTGGACTTCGTCCGCCACTTCGAAGGTGGCGCCGATGCGACACGACCCCGCGCGTTCGTGGCGGGCTCCGACATCGTGGGTGAACTGACGCCCGCCGCCGCGGCGGCGATCGTCGCCGCGACGTCGGCGTGGCCGCAGGACTCGGGCTCTGCGACCGCGGTGGTCGAGTCGCTCTCCGGGGCGGTGCGCGACGTCGGTTCGGGCGACACCGCGTTCCCCTGGCGGCGGCAGGCGGTCTGCGTGCAGTGGTACGCCGAGCCGCCGGTGGCAGCAGCCGTGGCCTCCGCCAAGGGGTGGTTAGAGAGTGCACACCAAGCGGTGCAAGCGAATTCGGTCGGCGGCTACGTCAACTACATCGAACCGGACACCCCGGCAGGGCGCTATTTCGGCGACAATCTGGAACGGCTCACCGCGATCCGGAGTAGGTACGACCCCAGCGGATTGATGTACTCGGGCTTGCGGTATTGACCGGGTGGGCGCCCGATCGTGGATGTCAGAAGATCTTCATGTCGCGGAGGGTGTCGCCGTAGGCGTTGACGTCGGCGGCGAAGAGCCGCGGCTGCTCGAATGCGGCGAAGTGCCCGCCCCGATCCTGAACCGAGTAGTGAACCAGGTTGTAGCGCTTCTCGGCCCACACTTTCGGCGTCTGCATCAGCTCAGCGGGATACACGGCGTAGCCCGTCGGGACGTCGACCCGACCCTCCCACGGGCTGAGCACCCCCGTCCCGGCCCGGGCCGCTTCGCAGTACAGGCGGGCAGCCGAGGTCGCGGTGCCGGTCAGCCAGTAGAGCATCAGATTGTCGATGAGGCGGTCGGCGCTGATCGGCATGCCGTCGCGGATGTCGCACCAGGCGTGAAACTTCTCCAGGATCCACCCCGCAAGCCCCAGCGGTGAGTCCTCCAGACCGAAGCCGAGCGAGTGCGGACGGCTCGCCTGTATCTCCATGTAGGCGGTGCCGTCGCCCATGCGCTGAGCCGAGGCGACCATGGCCGCCAGTTCGGATTCGGTGACGCCCGCCATCACGTCGGGATCGTTCGACTCGACAGGCGCGAACAACATGTTGGTGTGGATGGCGGCGGCTCGGGACCCGTAGTGCTCGCCGAGATAGCGGACCACGAGCGCGCCCCAGTCGCCGCCTTGCGCGACGTATCGGTCATAGCCGAGCCGCGCCATCACCTCGTCGACGGCTGCCGCTACCTTCGCGATGTCGACGCCGCGCTCGCTCGTCGGACCCGAGAAGCCGTAGCCCGGCATGGAGACGACGACCACGTGGAACTGCTCGCGCAACAGCGGCATTACGTCGAGGAACTCGACGATCGAGCCAGGCCAGCCGTGTATCAACACCAACGGGATGGCCCCCTCGTCGGCCGACCGAGAGTGCAGCAGATGCACACGTTGGCCCGCCGCGGTGGTGACGAACGACCCACGTGCGTTGATCTCCGCTTCCGTTGGCCGCCAGTCATACCCATCCTTCCACCGGTCGACGACCGACCGCAGAAAGTTCTGCTCGGTGCCGTAATCCCAACCGCTACCCGCGATCTCGGCTGGCCATCGAGCCGACTCGAGGCGACGACGCAAGTCGTCGAGCTGAGAATCTGCGACCGCGACCTCGTAAGGCGTGATCAGGTCGGAGATCGGCACAGTGCCTCGCATTCCCATGTTCGAGTGAATCGGTGGCCGGATCGCCAGAGGTAGACAAGCTATGGCCCTCCGACCCCGCACGCTATTACACGCACCGACTACGTGAAATGGGTCAGCGCCGAAGCCGGCGTACCCCAGCGCACGCTCTTCACCAACTTTCCCACCAGGGAATCGACCGTCGCCTACGCCTCCCGGAAACCCCGACGACCTCACATGGAGCAACGCACCGACCTTTCAGGTCGAAACGCTGATATCACGACGGGGCAACGGGTCGCCAATTACCCATATGTTTCGCCAATTAGCTACATGACTTGTATGTGTACGATAACTTCGGTCCTGCCATCTAGGCCGCTGACGTGCACGAAAGCCCTCTGACGAGGGCAGGGCATCAATTGACTCAGACGTAGGCACCGTGGGGTGGTCGAGGAGGTGCCACGCCTTGAGTCGAGCAGCGGGCAAGGCTGGTCAGTCGTTGCTATGAGGAGGCGGAGTGGTTTCATTCGCGAAGATTGATGATCCTGCGGACCGCTCGGCTTCAGCGAATGATTCGCCCACCATGGGCACCACGCCGGTCACTCCGGTTGCCGTCATCGGCATGGCCTGTCGGCTTCCGGGAGGCATCGACTCCCCGGAGCAGCTGTGGGAGGCGTTGCTGCGCGGCGATGACCTGGTCACCGAGATTCCGCCCGACCGCTGGGACGCCGACGAATACTACGACCCCGAGCCCGGTGTGCCCGGTCGGTCGGTGTCGAAGTGGGGCGCGTTCGTCGATGACGTTGCGGGGTTCGATTCCGACTTCTTCGGGATCAGCGAGCGCGAGGCCACCGCGATCGATCCGCAGCATCGCCTGTTGCTGGAGACCTCTTGGGAGGCAGTGGAGCACGCGGGTCTCAGCCCCACGGGTCTGGCCGGTTCGCGGACCAGCGTGTACGTGGGTTTGACGCATGGCGACTACATACTGGCGGCAGCCGACGCCCACGCCCTGGAGGGGCCCTACGGATTCTTGGGCAGCAATTTCAGCATGGCGTCCGGGCGGATCGCCTACTCCATGGACCTACACGCTCCGGCGATAACGGTCGATACCGCATGCTCGTCTGGCCTGGTCACCGTGCACATGGCATGTCGCAGCCTGCACGAGGGGGAAAGCGACCTTGCGCTGGCGGGCGGCGCCACGGTGACGCTGGATCCACGGAAAGCCTCCGCGGGGTCGGCGGGCGGCATGCTGTCTCCGACCGGACACTGCCATGCTTTCGACACCGCCGCCGACGGGTTTACGTCCGGTGAGGGCTGCGTGATGGTACTGCTCAAGCGGTTACCGGATGCGCTGCGCGATGGTGACCGGATCTTGGCTGTGGTGCGCGGCACGGCCCTGAACAACGATGGCCGAACGGTGAACATCACCACCCCGTCTCGGCCCGCGCAGGTCGAGGCCTATCAGGCTGCATTGGCGGCCGCGGGCGTGGACGCGGGCACCGTCGGCATGGTGGAGGCACACGGCACCGGCACTCCTACCGGCGACCCGATCGAATACGCGAGCCTGGCCGAGGTTTACGGCATCGAGGGCCCATGCGCGCTTGCAGCCGTGAAGACCAATTTCGGACATAGCCAGTCGACCTCGGGAACGTTGGGATTGATGAAGGCGGTCCTCTCCCTGCAGCATGGTGTCATTCCACAGAATTTGCACTTCACTCGGCTGCCCGATGAGCTCGCCCAGATCAAGACCAATCTCTTTGTCCCGCAGGAAAATACGCCGTGGCCCACCAACGGGCACACGCCACGGCGGGCGGCGGCGTCGGCGTACGGGTTCTCGGGAACCAACGCCCACGCCATCCTGGAACAAGCACCAGTGGAGCAAGCTCCCAAAGTCGCTGCGCCCGAGAATATCTCGGCCGAATCGTCGACGGTGCCACTGCTGTTCCCCCTGTCGTCCACCTCAGCCGACGAACTGCGCCGCACGGCAGGCCGGCTCGCCGACTGGGTGACAGCGCACGAGGAAGTAGCGTTGCCGGATCTGGGCTACACGCTGGCGTGTCGGCGCGGGCACCGCCCAGTACGCACCGCCGTCATTGCGAGCAGCCGGCCGGAGCTCGTCGAGGCGTTGCGCGAGGTCGCCGCCGGCGATACTCCGTATCAGGCCGCGGTCGGACAAGACGACCGGGGACCGGTGTGGGTGTTCTCAGGGCAGGGTTCGCAGTGGGCTCAGATGGGCGCGCAGCTGCTGGCGACCGAACCGGTGTTTGCCGCGACCGTCGCGCAAGCCGAGCCACTGATCGTCCGCGAGTCCGGGTTCTCGGTGACAGAAGCGATGACCGCGCCCCAGACCGTGACCGGTCAAGACCAGATCCAGCCGACGCTGTTCACCATGCAGGTCGCGTTGGCCGCCACCTTGAAGGCATACGGTGTGCGCCCGGGCGCGGTAATCGGGCATTCCCTCGGCGAGGCCGCGGCAGCTGTCGTCGCCGGAGCCCTGTCGCTGGAAGACGGGCTGCGTGTTATCTGCCGCCGCTCGCGCATGATGTCACGCATCGCCGGTGCCGGCGCCACGGCATCCGTGGAATTGCCTGCTCAGCAAGTGCTTTCGGAGCTGATGGCCCGCGGCATCAGCGACGTCGTGGTGGCGGTGGTGGCTTCGCCGCAGTCCACGGTGATCGCCGGCGCCACCCAGACGGTTCGTGATCTGGTCGCGGCCTGGGAGCAGCGCGATGTGATGGCCCGCGAGGTGCCCACCGATGTCGCCTTTCATTCGCCTCAAGTCGATCCGATCCTTGGCGAGCTGACCGACGCACTCGCAGAGCTGCACCCGATGACACCGGAAGTCCCCTTCTACTCGGCGACCCTGTTCGACCCGCGCGAGCTGCCGGCGTTCGATGCCGGCTATTGGGCGGACAACGTGCGCCGCATGGTGCGGTTCGCCACCGCGGTGCAGGCCGCATTGGAGGACGGCCACCGAGTCTTCGCCGAGCTGGCGCCCCACCCGCTGCTCACCCATGCTCTCGAGCAGACCGCCCGCGGTCTCGACATGCCGCTGGCCGCCCTGGCCGGAATGCGCCGCGAACAAGCACTGCCACACGGGCTGCGTGGCTTCGTGGCGGATCTGCATAGTGCGGGCGCCGCGGTTGACTTCTCCGTGCTCTACCCGAATGGGCGGCTGGTGGACGCGCCGCTGCCGACCTGGACGCACCGTCGGCTGCTGTTGAGCCGCGACGATCAGGAATCCCCGGCGCATGGTGGTTGCACCATTGCCGTGCATCCGCTGTTGGGCGCGCATGTCCGTTTGCAGGAGGAACCGGAGCGCCACGTCTGGCAAGGGGAGGTCGGCACCGCGGCCCAGCCCTGGCTGGGCGATCACCGGATCCGTAATGTGGCAATGCTTCCGGGGGCGGCTTACTGCGAGATGGCGCTGGCCGCCGCACACGCCGTGTTGGGCGAGGCGTCCGAGGTCCGTGACATCCGCTTCGAGCAGGTGCTGCTGCTGGATGAGCAGACCACCATCGGCGCCTCGGCGTCCTTGTCATCGCCTGGCGTCGTCGACTTCACGGTGGAGACGAGCCAGGGTGGCGAACATGCGCGGCAAACGACCGCAACCCTCCACGCCGCAGAGGATGAGCAACCGCCTGCGCAGGACACGTCCATGCTGCTTGCCGCGCATCCGCGCCCCGAGGATGGCGCCGAGGTGCGCAAGCGCATGGACCAGCGTGGTGTTCAGTACGGCCCGGCGTTCGCCGGTCTGGCCGCCGTGCACACCAGCGAGGGGGCAACCGGCACCGTGCTCGCCGAGGTCGCGCTACCCCGCGAAATCCGCTCGCAACAAGATGCTTACGGTGTGCACCCGGCGCTGCTGGATGCCTGTTTTCAGTCCGTCGAGGCTCATCCGGACGTCCGGGCCCTGGGCGAAGGTGTGTTGGGGCTGCCGTTGGGTATCCGTCGACTCCGCTCCTACGGTGCCGCCCGCAGCGCCCGCTACTGCTACACACGCGTGACGAAGGCCGACACTTCCGGTGTCGAGGCCGACCTCGACGTGCTCGACGAACACGGGGCAGTCCTGCTCGCCGTACAGGGGCTACGACTGGGCACCTCGGCATCCGGCAGCGGCCACGACGATCGGGTGCTGGCCGACCGGCTGCTGACCATCGAATGGCGGCAACGAGAATTGCCCGACGCGGAATACGCCGACGCCGGAACCTGGCTGCTGATCAGTACCACCGCCACCGCCGACGTGGTGGCCGCCACGTTGACCGACGGACTGAAAACCCATGGCGCGCAATGCACCACCATGAGCTGGCCACAGCACGCCGACCACACCTCGAACGCGGAACAGCTGAGAAATCAGCTGCGTGGCGGTGGATTCACCGGTGTGGTGATCCTCACGGGACCCAAGAACGGCGGCGCCGAGGACCAGTCCCCGCTGCTGGGCGCCGAGTGTGTTCGGCATCTGGTGCACATCACCCGCGAATTGCCAGAGATCCCCGGCGAGCCGCCTCGCCTCTACGTCGTGACCCGCACTGCCCAGACGGTGCTAGCCGGCGACCGACCCAACCTGGAGCAGGCTGGGCTGCGGGGCTTGATGCGAGTGATCGGCATCGAACATCCGCATCTGCGTGCCACCCAGATCGATGTGGACGAAGCCACCGACGCCGAGCAGCTGGCCCGGCAATTGCTCAGCGAGTCCGACGAGGACGAGACCGCCTGGCGAAACGGCCAGTGGTACGTGGCGCGGTTGTGCCCCACTCCGCTGCGTCCCGAGGAGCGGCGAACCACCGTGGCCAACCATGAGCGCGATGGGATGCGCCTGCAGATCCGCACGCCCGGCGATTTGGAGTCGATGGAACTCGTTGCGGCCGAACGAGTTCCGCCGGGACCGGGTCAGATCGAGGTCGCGGTCACTGCATCGAGCATCAACTTCGCCGACGTGCTGGTCGCGTTCGGCCGCTATCCCGCCTTCGAGGGCCGGCTACCGCAGTTGGGCACCGACTTCGCCGGGGTGGTGACCGCAGTCGGACCGGAGGTCACCGCCCACGAAGTCGGCGACCATGTCGGCGGCCTGTCCCCCAACGGCTGCTGGGGCACGTTCATCACCTGCGAGGCCAACCTGGCCGTCACGCTGCCGGTCGGCCTGACCGACCAGCAGGCGGCCGCGGTGACCACTGCGACCGCCACCGCCTGGTACGGCCTTCACGAGCTGGCCCGCATCACCGCCGGTGATCGGGTGTTGATCCATTCCGCGACCGGGGGCGTGGGACAGGCGGCGGTCGCGATGGCCCGTGCCGCGGGAGCCGAGATCTTCGCCACCGCGGGCAGCGAGCAGCGTCGACAATTGTTGCGCGACATGGGTATTGAGCATGTCTACGACTCGCGAAGCACAGAGTTCGCCGACCTGATACGTCGTGACACCGAGGGCTACGGTGTCGACGTCGTGCTCAATTCGGTTACCGGCGCCGCCCAGCGCGCGGGCTTCGAATTGCTGGCGTTCGGTGGACGATTCGTCGAGATCGGCAAGCGCGACATCTACGGCGACACCCGGCTGGGGCTCTTCCCGTTCCGGCGCAACCTCACGTTCTACGCCCTCGACCTGGCGTTGATGTCCTTCAGCCATCCGGACCGGCTCCGAGACCTGTTGACCACGGTGTACCAGCTCACCGCCGACGGTGAGCTGCCGATGCCGGAGAGCACGCACTACCCGCTTGCAGACGCCGCCACGGCCATTCGGGTGATGAGCGGCGCCCAGCACACCGGCAAACTCGTGCTCGACATCCCGCACAGCGGCAGCAGGCGCGTGGTGGTGCCGCCGGCACAGGTCCAGGTCTTCCGCGGCGACGGCGCCTACATCGTCACCGGCGGACTGGGGGGCCTGGGGCTGTTCTTGGCCGAGAAGATGGCAGCGGCCGGCTGCGGACGCATCGTGCTGTCCTCGCGCTCGCAGCCATCGCCCGAGACGCTGGAGGCCATCGAGCGCATCGGTGCCGACGTCGTGGTGGAGTGCGGCGACATCGCCGATCCCAGCACCGCGCAGCGGTTGGTGGCCGCAGCGATGGCCACCGGGCTTCCGGTGCGCGGTGTGCTGCACCTGGCGGCGGTGATCGAGGACGCCACGCTGAGCAACATCACCGACGAACTCGTCGAGCGTGACTGGGCGCCAAAGGTTTACGGTGCGTGGAACTTGCACACCGCCACCGCCGGCCAACCGTTGGACTGGTTCTGCTCGTTCTCCTCGGCGGCCGCGCTGGTGGGTTCGCCCGGGCAGGGCGCCTACGCCGCGGCCAACAGCTGGCTCGACGCCTTCACCCACTGGCGCCGGGCTCAGGGCCTGCCGGCAACCGCGACCGCATGGGGCGCCTGGGCCCAGATCGGGCGCGGCACCGCCCTGGCAGAAGGCGCCGGCGTTGCCATCGCTCCCGACGAGGGCGCGTACGCGTTCGAAGCGCTGCTGCGCCACGACCGCGCCTACAGCGGCTACGCGCCCATCACGAACACGCCGTGGTTGACTGCGTTTGCCCAGCACAGCCCGTTCGCCGAAGCGTTCCGATCCACTGGGCAAAACCCAGGGGGCACAAGCAAACTGCGTGCCGAGCTCGACGAGCTGCCCCCAGAAGAGTGGCCGACCCTGGTGCGGCGTCTGATCTCCGATCAGGTCAGCCTGATCCTGCGTCGCAACGTCGACCCGGACCGTCCGCTCGCCGAGTACGGCATGGACTCGCTAGGCGCCCTCGAACTACGTACGCGCATCGAAACCGAAACGGGAATACGCATCAATTCCAGCGACATGACGATAACCGTTCGCGGTTTGGCGGGACTGCTGTGCGAAAAGCTGGTGCCGGCGGAAGCCGCCTGACAGCGACGTAACGGCTTGGCCTAAGCGTCCAAGCGGGCGAACTGACCATGCCGGTACTGCTCGACGCACGCCGCTCGCCTGACCTTGCCGCTCGTGGTGATCGGTATCGAACCAGGCTGCACCAGAACCAGATCCGCGATGCCAAGACCGTGCGAGTTGGAGATCGCCGAGGTAACTTCACGCTTGACGACGGTGAGCTTGTCCGCCGCCTCCTCGTGGGACTCGCCCCGCTTCTTCACTTCGATGATGACGACAAGCTTCTCGGTGTGACCATCCGGAACCGCTATCGCCGCGCACCGACCCCCTGTGATCTCCTGGATGGTCGCCTCGAGGTCGTCGGGAGAGTGATTACGCCCATACACGATCAAGAGGTCCTTGATACGGCCGATCATGAATAGCTCATCGTCAAAGACGAATCCCGAGTCCCCGGTGCGCAGCCAAGGCCCTTCGGGTGTGCCGGTCGAGGGAGCGACAAGCCTTCCACCGAACGTACTTTCGGTCTCCTGAGGTTTCCGCCAATAGCCCATCGCGACGTTGTCGCCGTGCACCCAGATTTCTCCGGCGGTTCCCGCCGGACACTCGATACGTGTCTCGGGATCGACGATGCGGATCATCGGTGACTGCGGCATTCCGTAGCTGACCAGCGGTGTACCACCTCCGCCTTCGCAGCGCTCCGCGTAGCCAGCGGTCAGCTTCTCGGATTCGAAGCGCACGATAGCCGGTGGTTGAGCCGGTGCGCGGGTCGCCACATACACAGTTGCCTCCGCGAGTCCGTACGACGGTCGTATCGCCGCCTCACGCAGGTTGAAGCGGGCGAACCGCTGAGTGAAGCGCTGCAGCGTCGCCGGATGTACCCGTTCACTACCGGTGGCGACGACAAGCACGTCCGAGAGGTCAAGGCCGGCCATGTCATCGTCCGATGTCTTGCGCACCGCCAATTCGAACGCGAAGTTCGGTGCTGCCGAGTATGCGTGACTATTGCTTGCCAGCAATTGCAGCCACCGGGCCGGCCGCTGCAGGAACGCCACCGGGCTCGTGAGCACAGCGGGAAGTCCCGTCAGAATCGGCCCGCAAATTCCCAGATACAAACCCATGTCGTGATAGAACGGCAGCCACGACACGATGGTGGTGTCTGGCGGGGGAAGTCTTCCGTAGTCCGCAAAGTAGTCGGACATCACCTGTTCGAAATTGGCCAGAAGGTTTCTGTGCGACATCATGACGCCCGTCGGCTGACGGGTCGACCCGGACGTGTACTGCAAATACGCTGTACTCGGGGAATCCTCGCACCTGGCACCGGATCCTGCCGCGGCCTCAAGATCCAGCAAGTCGACCTCGAGGACCGACGGAGCGGATGCGCCGGAATGCGACTCAACGTACTCGGCGACATTGGCTGCGACAGGGGACGTCGTGAGAATGACGGCGGGCGACGTGTCACGAAGCACCGAACTAACGCGCTCATCGCTGACGCCACCTAGCGGAACCGAAAGCGGAACCGCGATCTGTCCCGCCTGCATTGCCCCAAGAAACGCAACGATGTAGTCGAGCCCCTGTGGTGCCAATATCAACGCGCGGTCGCCAGTCGAGCCGCATCGCCGAAGAGCATGTGCGAGATTTAGCGTCCGGCGATACAGCTGCGACCAGGTCAGGCTTTCCGCTTACCCCCGCCCAGTCCTGCTCGTACTCGATGAACGTGAGCGCCACGTCATCGGGCTGGAGGCTGGCGCGTTCGCGCAGCACCGTCAAAATGGAAGTCTCATCCACGGACATCAAGTTACCGTGGCCATCGCCGCAGTATCTTCGGAAAGAACAGCGAAGTTGGCGCCAATCTCTCAGCCGCCGTCCAGACATACGCCGCTCGCCCGACCTTGCCGCTTGTGGGGATCGGTATCGAACCAGGCAGCACCAGAACCAGATCCGCGACGCTAAGACCACGCGAATGAGATCGCCGAGGTAACTTCACCGTCAACGACGTTGATGCTTGTCTGCCGCCCGGCGGAGTCATCTGCGAGTGCCCGACTCCCTGAGTCAACCGGAAGCTTCAAAAGAGTCAACAGCCAGAAGTCGACAGGGTAGTGTTCCGGCCATGTGGGGCTCGTTGCTGGTGCTGGCGCTCTTGCTAACGATCCACCCGGTACGTCTCGGCGTCATTCTTCTCGTTACCTCCCGGCGACGGCCCATGCAAAACCTGCTCGCCTACTGGGTCGGCTGCGTAACAGTGGGTTTACTCTCCCTGTTAATTCCGCTGATGGTGCTGCACGTGACACCAGCGTTCGCTTCTTTTGTGAAGAAGTGGGCCAACCCGGCCACGAACCCCACCACCCGGCAGATTGAAATCGGCATGGGTGTGCTCGCGCTAGCGATCGCCGCGCTGATGGCAGTGCGTTTCGCGGCGCGTCAGCGGGGCCGCCCCCGTGCGCACCTGCAGACATCGGGCGGCACCACGTCCACGCTGGTGCTGGAGTCGAATACACCGCCCGCAATCTCGCGGCTGCTGGGCCCCGCGCAGGACACCGCGGGGTGGATCTGCAATCCGGCGGCTACTCAGTCGCGTCCGCAATGCGTGGAAAAACGGATCCCTGTGGGTTTCGTTCGTGATCGGTCTCGCAATGGCGCCGCCGTTCGATGCGGCTCTAGTCGTGCTCGCCATCATCGTTGCTTCGGGAGTCACGATCGCGCTGCAGGTCAGCGCCAGCATCCTGTTCATCTTCGGGATGTTTGCGGTCGAAGAGGTCATCCTCGTCAGCAATCTGGCCGCGCCAGCGAAAACCCAGGCGGCACTGCGACGGCTGCAGAACTGGGCGGTCGCTCACCGTCGAAAGATCCTGGTAGCCATCATCGCAGTGATCGGGGTCTCCCTGGTGGCGCAGGGCATGGGCAGCGCCTGAGCTGGTGGTGGGGCTAAAAGTGGTGCGGTGGTCGCCTTGCGACACCGTGCCATCTTGATCCCTCCGGTATCTGGTGGCTGCGGGATTGGCGCCGGCACTGGAAATGGCTGAAAGGAGCGGACTTTCGGAGTTGACCGATCATCTCTGGAGCTGCCGCCGACTCGGTTGAGTTCGGTGTGGCGAACTCAGCCGGGATGGTGACCTCGATCATCGCTCCGATGATGTGCGGGCAGGATCGACGACGTCGACGTGCCTGCGCGCAGGCGGCCCCCCGCGGGTGGTCGATGAGGTGTACGCGCCGTCCACGTGGGCGGTTTTCCTGCGCGAGTTCAACCTTCGGCCACACCATGGCCGCCGAGGCGGTGCAGGTCCTGCTGTAAGTCGGTGTGACCGGATGGTGTTCTCCACCGATCACCCGCACCGGTCGATCACCGAGGCCACGCAACTCCCACTGCGCCTCAAGTTGCTGCGGATGGTCAATGACGCGCTCGGTATCATCTTTCCCGGTATCTGTAATCGAAGGTCATCTCGTCGAACGGAATCACATGACTGCACACGTCGAGCAATTGGAGTTTCAGGCGGAGGCACGTCAACTGCTGGATTTGTTGGTCCACTCGGTGTACTCCAACAAGGACTCCTTTCTGCGGGAGTTGATCTCGAACGCCTCAGATGCGCTGGACAAGCTGCGGCTGGAAGCGCTCCGGAACAAGGACCTGAACGTCGATACCTCCGATCTCCACATCGAGATCGCAGCGGACAAAGATCCGCGCACCCTGACCGTTCGCGACAACGGCATCGGAATGACCCGCGAGGAAGTCGTGGACCTGATCGGCACTCTCGCCAAATCAGGTACCGCCGAGCTGCGTCAGAAGTTGCGTGAGGCCAAGCACGCCGCCGCCTCCGAGGAACTGATCGGTCAGTTCGGTATCGGTTTCTACTCGACGTTCATGGTGGCCGACAAGGTCGAACTGCTCACGCGCAAGGCCGGCGAAAGTGATGCCACCCGGTGGGTGTCGAGCGGTGACGGCACCTACACCATCGAATCCGTCGACGATGCTCCGCAGGGAACATCCGTCACACTGCACCTCAAGCCCGAAGACGTCGAGGACGAGCTGCACGACTACACCTCTGACTGGAAGATCAGGGAGCTTGTCAAGAAGTACTCCGACTTCATCGCGTGGCCCATCCGGATGCAGGTCGAGCGACGTACCCCCGCGCCGGAGGAGGGTGGCGAAGAGCACGTCACCGTCGAAACGCAGACCGTCAACTCGATGAAGGCGCTGTGGGCCAAGTCCAAAGACGAAGTCTCCGACGAGGAATACAACGAGTTTTACAAGCACGTCGCTCACGCCTGGGACGACCCGCTCGTGGTCATCCCGATGAAGGCCGAGGGCACCTTCGAGTACCAGGCATTGCTGTTCATCCCATCGCACGCCCCGTTCGACCTCTTCAACCGCGACGCCAAGATTGGGGTGCAGCTGTATATCAAGCGCGTCTTCGTCATGGGCGACTGTGACCAGCTCATGCCGAAGTACCTGCGCTTCGTCAAGGGGGTCGTCGACGCACAGGACATGTCGCTCAACGTTTCTCGCGAAATCCTGCAGCAGGATCGGCAGGTCAACGCGATCCGTCGCCGTCTGACCAAAAAGGTCCTGTCGACGATCACGAATTTGCAGTCAGAGCGGCCGCAGGACTACCGCACGTTCTGGACCCAGTTCGGCACGGTTCTCAAAGAGGGCCTGATGTCGGACGTCGACAACCAAGACATGCTGCTGCGTATCTCGTCGTTCGCCTCGACGCACAGCGACGAGGAACTCACCACCCTGGCCGAGTACGTCGAGCGCATGAAAGACGGTCAGGAGCAGATCTTTTACGCCACCGGAGAGTCGCGGGAGCAACTTCTGAAGTCGCCGCATCTCGAGGCGTTCAAGGCGAAGGGCTACGAGGTGCTGCTGCTCACCGACCCGGTCGACGAGATCTGGGTGGGATCGGTGACCGAGTTCGACGGCAAACCGCTGCAATCGGTAGCCAAGGGCGAGGTGGACCTCGACTCCGAGGATGAAAAGGCGGCGCACGAAGCCGAGCGCCAGGAGCAGGAGCGGGATTTTGCCGACCTGCTGACCTGGTTGAAGGAGACCTTGAGTGATCATGTCAAGGAAGTGCGGTTGTCCACGCGCCTGACCGAGTCGCCGGCCTGCCTGATAACCGACACCTTCGGCATCACACCGGCGCTCGCGCGCATGTACCGGGCTTCCGGACAGGCGGTTCCGGTCGGTAAGCGGATTCTCGAACTCAACCCGAATCATCCGCTCGTCACCGGCCTGCAACATGCGCACAAGAACCGCGGCGACGATTCCGCACTGGTCGAGACTGCCGAATTACTTTACGGCACAGCTCTTCTCGCCGAAGGCGGTGTACCCGAGGACCCGGCAAAGTTCGCCGGATTACTCGCGGACCGTCTGGCTCGCACCGTGTAGTACGCGACCTCCTGAGCTGGTGTCCTCGCCGCCAGGGCACCGGCTAGAACCAGGTTGACCGGCAACAAGCCCACCCAGCCAGCCGAATGGAAAAGGCGATCCACGGCCGGCGCCGATCAGCCAAACCGCCTGCAGCGGGCGAGCTTTTCCAGAAGGTCGGCAACGTTGGCAACGCTTTCCGCGGATTTGGTCATCCGGTCGCCGATTTCGCGGGCCCGGGTGACGTATTGCGGGGCGAGGATCTGGCGGAGGTCCGCGACCAGTGATTCCTGGGTGGTGGTCGAAAAGCGCCGGGCGGTGCCCACCTTCAGTCGTTTGACCCGAGCACCCCAGATCGCCTGATCGATCCCCGTCCAGAGGCTCAACGTGGGGACTCCGGCGCGCAGGCCTGCGGCCGTGGTGCCCGCGCCACCGTGGTGGACGACCGCGCGGCAGGCAGGGAAGGTCGCCGCGTAATTCACCAAGCCGACCACCTTGACGTGGTCGAAATGCGGGACGTGGCTGAAGTCAGTGCCGCCGGAGCAAACCAACGCCCGCTCACCCAACTGCGCGCAGGCCGCGCTGATCATGGCGACCATGTCGGCGGGAGATTCGACCGGTATGCTGCCGAAGCCGAAGCAAATCGGCGGTGTTCCAGCGGCAATCCACGACGCGACGTCGTCGTCGCCATCCGTCGTCAACTCCATCGTCAGCGTGCCGACGAAGGGCCGTCGGCCGTCCCATTTGGCCCATTCGGTTGCCAGCCCGGGAAAGCAAACCTCGTCGTAGGCCTGGATTTCCAGCCATCCGCGTTCCGCGATCCGTCGCGCCAAGGGGCCTGTTGCCTTCGGCAGGCCTAGTTCACGGCGTTGCGCGTCGTCGAGCTTCTTCGTCTGGCGCCAACTCTGCCACTCGAACACTCTCATCGCGGAGCGGATCAACGGTGACGGCAGGCTCGGAACGAGCTGGCCGTTGGCCCGCAGCGGGAAGTTATGCAGCGTGGCCAACGGGATGTCGTAGTACTCCGCGACGTTGGCAGCGGCCTCCTCGAAATTCAGGCTGGTGAATAGCAGGTCGACCCCGTCCGCCAACGACGTCAACGTCGTGCTCGCCTCCCTCCGGCACCGGCTGCCGGGCTCCCAAACTTCGCGCCACAACCTGATCAGATCCTTGATCCGCCAGAAATTGCGGAAGAAACTCGTCCAGAAGTTGCGGTACGCGCCCAGCACCGCCTGCGTATCCAGTCCGTAAGCGACCGCCGCAAGCCCAGCCGCCTCGACGAAGCCGACCAGATCCGGCGGGACGGCCATGCGCACTTCGTGCCCTCTGCGCAGCAGTTCACGGCCGACCGCGGTGCAGGGCTCGATATCGCCGCGAACTCCCCAGCTTGCCAGGGCAAATTTCATCGCGGATCCTAGCCTTTCACTTCCCGTGCGCGTTCTGCGAAATGAAAGCGGGAGCCTCGCGCCCCTTGGCTCGACCGCCCCGCAGCATAACCCAATACCGCGCTATCGACCTGAAACCCATACGTTTTCGCCGAAGGTATCGCGATATGCGGCGGCGCACAGCTCAATATCCCGTCCGCGATGGTCAGTCCTCGCTTCGGACGAGGCCGTCGGAAGGCGAAGCGGCAGCGAGCTTCTCATCCGTCCGCGGCCTATTCAGAACTACGGGGAGAGTCGGTGCCGTGACGTAGAAACTCGCCGAAATACGCAGGCGGCTTCAGGTTTAGCAAGCGGTCGCGATCGGCGGCGAGATCCTCGTAATTGAGCGCCTCGATCTGCGCCGCCGAGTAGGACAATCGCGATTCCGGAGGTCCCTTTCGCAGGATCCCAACGCCCCAATCGCACTTCAGCACCGCGATTCGCAGGTCGTCCCTGGTGCTGCGCAGGTGGACGATCGCCTTCCAGACGTCGCCACTCCACGGAGGCGCGGTGAGCCAGAGGAGGCTCTGCCAGCGGTTCCGCGCACGAAAGTCGTCGTACGACGTCGCGGGAAAACCGATCGATGCGGTTGGGGGGTTGCAGTCGTGCAGGACAATGACGCCGTCGTCCCGCAGGTAGCGCAGCGTGTTCTCGACGTCGCGCACGACCTGCCCATAGCTGTGGAGCCCGTCGATCAGGGCGACGTCGATGCCGCGCTGTGCGAGGAAAGCGGTCTGGCTCGCGAAGAAGGCGTCACTGGTCGTGTCGAAGTAGTGGGTGGCGTGCGCCTTCGCATCGGCGAGCCTGCGGGAGCGCGCCGAGAGCCTGAACGCCGGGTCGACGGCGATCTTCTCGTCGGCAGCAATACGCCGGAACGCAATTCCGTACGAAACGCCGATCTCGAGGTAGACGGGCTTCGCTCGCTCGTCGAGCGCCTGCTGCACGACCTTGATGCGGTTCACGCGACAATGCTCTCCGGTTTGGGGGCATCTGACAAGGAGCGTTCGCCGATCATCCAACACGCCTCAAGCCGACGGAATTTTCTAGGGCTGGCAGGGTCGTTATCGCCGCGAACTCCCCAGCTTGTCAGGGCAAATTACTTCACGGATCCTAGCCTTTCACTGTCCGTGCGCGTTCTGCGAAATGAAGCGGGAGCCTCGCGCCCTTGGCTCAGCCGCCCTGCAGCAAACCCAACACCGCGCTATCGACCTGAAATCAAACGAGTTTTGGCCGGGGTGTCCCAGGCCGGATTACGTTCTCGTGCAGATCGGCGATACCCATCTCATCGGCGCAGATGGTTCTCACAGGACCGCGCGCATCAGGATGCAAGCCCCGCCGCCGCCACACGCCGCATTCGACCAGATCGCCGGCGGACCGCAGCCAGGTCATGAGCGGTGTGACTGCCGCGATCCGAATGCAGGATGGCACCCTGGACGTCGCCGATCGCGCACAGGTACATGTCGGCTTCGCCGCAGCTCAAATCTGGGATGTCCGACGACCACACCGCGGTGATGCGGTCCTGGTCAAAGCGCCGGCCGACCAGATCCGGCGGAAACGAGGCGGTCGGATTGACCATGGTGAGCTTGGCCAGGTGGGCAGAAGGGGGCTGACCCCGTACATGTCGGCGAGATTGCGGTTGGCCCGCGCTTTCGGGGAGCCAGACGGGCCTCCGGATGGTCAGCACCCATTCGGCGCGTGCCGCGCAGCGCGCATCTCACATCCTTCACATCGAGCACGCTCTCAATTCACGACAAGTGAACCCTAGGATCCGCGATGGGGTCGAAGTAACCAACCAAACACGCCTCTGTCATTGCCGTCCATGCGATCATCGGGCTGCATAGATTGTTCGCACAGGACGCATTTGGGGACGCTATGGCCGGAATCTCGGCATTTCGATCCGACGAGGCACGCGCCGCGTACTGCCGGCTCTATGACGCAGCGCTTGCGACCAGCACCGTACCTGTGACCGGATCGGACATTGAGACGTCGTTCGGACGCACGCACGTGCTTAACGCGGGTGATCCGTCGAAACCTCCACTTGTAGCGCTCCATGGATCGGGGATTAGCTCGACGATGTGGGTGCCGCTACTGCCCACCCTCGCAGCGGCCCACAGCGTCACGATGATCGATGCGATTGGCGAGCCGGGCAAGAGCATCGCAACCAAGCCAATCACCAACATCACCCAGATAGTGGAATGGCTCGACGAGACGCTACGGGCGGTCGATATCGAGCGATCCGCAATAGTCGCCGCCTCGCACGGCGCCTTGATTGCGACCCACTACACGATGGCCTTTCCCGATCAGGTGGACCGCTTGGCCCTTGTGGGCCCGAGTAGGGATCGTGAGCAGGGTGCGTCTGAGTAAGCTAGTTCGTGCTCTCACAACCGGCGGTGTTCGGCCCACGGAACGGCGCGTCCAATCGTTACTTGACGCCACGGTTATGCCGACGAATCGCAGGTTGCTTCGCCAGGAGCCGTGGCGGCCAATCATGCAGCAATTCATAGCTGGCACCATGGATTTCAAGCCTGCCAGCGGCAATCTACCGAAGCGTTGCGATCTGCAACGGCTCTCATCGGCCCAAATTCCAGTTCTGGCGATCATCGGCAGGGACGAATCGTTCCACAGCGGGCCGAAGATGGCCGCCCGCTTCCGACGACAACTGCCCGAGGCTCGCATCGAACTCGTCGACGATGCCAACCACAATCTCTTTGTCGACCAATTTGACATCGTGGAAAAGCTGCTCACTGACTTCTTGAAGTTGGGAATCCACCGCGCGCTGCGCGACCCGAAGTAACCCACCAGATCCACCGGCCCGGTAAGCTACCGGGCTGGGATGAGTGAGCAATTTGCGGCTGCAAGAATCGCCGGCACGGCCGTCGATCGTGCATCCGTGGCGAGTTCCAGCCGGCGCGAGCAAGCTACCCACGCCGAAGCGATCCGCAGACTTGACCGGCGCCGATCATCCCGCCGTCCCGGCTTCACCGATCAGCCGACGCCCCTGAGGCCGGGCGAGATTTTCCACCAGATCGGCGGCGGCCGCAGCGCTTTCGGTGGCTTTGGTCATCCGGGTGGCGATTTCGCGGGCCCGGGTGACGTATTGCGGGGCGAGGATCTGGCGGAGGTCCGCGACCAGCGATTTCTGGGTGGTGGTCGATAAGCGCCGGGTGGTGCCCACCTTCAGTCGTTTGACCCGAGCTCCCCAGAGCGTCTGAAAGAGGTCCGTAGAAAGGATCAACGTGGGGACTCCGGCGCGCAGGCCTGCGGCAGTGGTGCCCGTGCCACCGTGGTGGACGACCGCGCGGCAGGCCGGAAAGGTGGCCGCGAAATTCACCTGGCCCACCACCTTGACGTGGTCGAAATGGGGGACGTGGCTGAAGTCAGCTCCCGCCGGTGCAAACCAACGCCCGCTCGCCCAACTGCGCGCAGGCCGCGCTGATCATGGCGACCGTGTCGGCGACAGATTCGACCCCTGTCCAGCCAAACCCGAAGTAAATCGGCGGTGTTCCAGCGGCAATCCACGACGCGACCTCGTCGTCGACATCGGTCGTCAACTCCAGCGTCAGCGCGCCGACAAAGGGCCGTCGGCCATCCCATTTCGCCCATTCGGTTGCCAGCCCGGGAAAGCAAACCTCGTCGTAGGCCTGGATTTCCAGCCATCCGCGTTCGGCGATCCGTCGCGCCAAGGGGACTGTTGCCTTCGGTAGGCCTAGTTCACGGCGACGCGCGTCCTCGAGCTTCTTCGTCCTGCGCCAATACAGCCACTCGTTCACCGTCATTGCGGAGCGGGCCAACGGCGACGGCAGGATCGGAACGAGCTGGCCGTTGGCCCGTACCGGGAACCAATGCAGCGTGGCCAACGGAATGTCGTAGTACTCCGCGACGATGGCAGCGGCCTCCTCGAAAGTCCCGCCGGTGAATAGCAGGTCGGCCCCGTCCGCCAACGACGTCAGCGTCGTGCTGATCTCCTCAAAGCACTGGACGACGGGCTCCCATAATTCGCGCGACAACCTGATCTCAGATCCTGGATCCTCCAGAAATTGCGGAAGAAAGCGCGTCCAGAAGTTGCGGTACGCGTCCACGAGGGCCTGCGAATCCGGTCCGCAGGCGACCGCCGCAAGCCCAGCCGCCTCGACGAAGCCAACCAGATCCGGCGGGACGGCCATGCGCACTTCGTGCCCTCTGCGCAGCAGTTCACGGCCGACCGCGGCGAGGGGCTCGATATCGCCGCGAGTTCCATAGCTTGCCAGCACAAATTTCATCGCGGATCCTAGCCCTTCGGTTGTCGTGCGGGTTCTGCGCAATGAAAGAGCGAGCCTCGCTCACCCCTGGGCTCAGCCGCGTAAGAATCGCCAATTTACTTAGGTTTCTAATAAGAGCTTGAGTCGTTCGCCATATACACTGAGCGATCTGATGGTCAGCATCTCATAATGTGTGCAGTCGACCGAGTGCCCCGTAATGTCGCCAGCAACGTAAGGTCGCCAACTTTGTAGGGATCGGCTAGCCATTCGGGTTCGCGGTCCTCGCCATAGCGACCCCAGTCTGGGGCCACTACCGTTCTCATTTCCACTTCGTGCAGCGGAGAATACGACCATATCGCCATCAAACACATCAGGCTTGTGTTCCAGGAGATGCAACTGGTTAGCATTAACACTTTGAACAATGAACTCCAACAGCTGTCTGGGCGGAAGAGCAAACTCCACTGCTTCTCGTTGTCGGTGAATTAACTCCTCTGCCTGCTGGTAGGTAAGAGGCTCCGACTGTACTGGAATATCTATACCATTGATTCGCAAGATGTGTTTCAGGGCTTGACTCTCGGCTAAAGCTTGATTTCTTTCTGACGACCTTGTTAGCGCTGAATCTTGCGATGCCCTTGTTTGCGATGAATGCAGCGTCTAGCAATACAAGGCTTTCGACTACACATCCGCGTCGCTGAAGCTCAATGGCGAGCTCATGGGCTACGACTCCCCCAAAAGACCAGCCGAGAAGCTTGTAGGGCCCGGCAGGATAAACGGCTTGCAGCCTGTCTGCATAGCTTGCCGCCATGCTACGAATCGATCCAGGTTCAGCTTCGCCATTCTGCGGGATCTGGTTGATTCCGATAATCGGGCAATCCAAATAATTGCCCAGAGCCCGATATGACCAGCTAAGCCCGAGGCCGTCATGAATACAGCACAGCGGAACACCCGTACCCTCCTTGAGGACCTCGACAGGGACCACTTCCACCGCGCTGTCCTGCTTGTCCAACTGCTGACTCAGGCTTCTAACCGTGGGCGCGTAGAACAGGGTGCGTACCGCGAGGTGGGTGTCCAGGCCGGTGTTGATCGCGGCGATCACCCGCATCGCCGACAGCGAATCCCCACCCAGCTCGAAGAACGAATCGTCGACCCCGACCCGCTCCAGCCCGAGCACCTGGGCGTAGATGCCGGCCAGCAGTTCCTCGACCGCATTGGCCGGGGCCCGGTAACGATCGCCCTCACGGTACTCCGGTGCCGGCAAGGCACGCTTGTCGAGTTTGCCGTTGGGCGTCAGCGGCAGCGCCTCCAGCCCCACCACCGCCACCGGCACCATGTAGGCCGGCAACCGCTCGGCCACCGCCGCACGCGCCCGCGCCGGGTCCACCGTGCCGGTCACATAACCCACCAGACGCTTGTCACCGGGACGGTCCTCGCGGGCGATCACCACCGCCTGCTCGACCCCATCCACCCCGGCCAGCGCCGCCTGAATCTCACCGAGTTCGATGCGGTAGCCGCGGATCTTGACCTGCTCATCGGCGCGCCCGAAGTACCGCAGCTGCCCGTCGGGACCCCAACACACCAGATCCCCGGTGCGATACATCCGCGACCCCGGCCCCCCGAACGGACACGCCATGAAACGTGTTGCGGTCAAAGCGGATCGGCGCCAGTAGCCGACGCCGACACCGCGGCCCGCCAGATACAGTTCACCGACCACCCCCGCCGGCACCGGCCGCAGCCACTCGTCCAGCACGAAGAACGCCGCCCCGGCAGTCGGCGAACCGATCGGCGGCGCCCCGGACCCTGCTGTCAGCGGTGTGCTCTTGCAGAGCCACATCGTGGTCTCGGTCGGGCCGTACACGTTGACCATCACCCGCCCCGGCGCCCACCGATCCACCAGCTCCGGCGGGCACGGTTCGGCGCCGATTACCAGCGCCGTCGACTGCAGACCCTCGGTCGGCAGCACCGCTGCGGCAGAAGGGGTTTGGGTGAGCACGGTGACGTGCTCGCTGACCAACAGTGCATGGAAGTCGTCCGCGGAACGGGCCACCGCATCGGGCACCACCACCAAGCGACCGCCGTGCAGCAGCGCACCCCAGATCTCCCACACCGAGAAGTCGAAGGCATAGGAGTGGAACTGCGTCCACACCTGATCCGGCGTGAGCTCCACACCGATCTCCAGCGAGTCGAACAACTGGGTGACGTTGTGCTGGGTGACCGCCACCCCCTTGGGGACACCGGTGGTGCCCGAGGTGTAGATGATGTGGGCGATGTCATCAGGTGCGGGCGCGGGTGGTGGGGTGCTGGGCTGGGTGTCGATGCGGGGATCCTCGACATCGATGACGGTCAAGTCGTATCCGTCCAGCAGCTCGGCCAACCCCGCGGTGGTGACCGCGGCCAGCGGCGCGGCGTCATCGACCATGAACCCGATCCGCGCCGCCGGCAACGCCGGGTCGATCGGCAGATACGCCGCCCCGGTCTTGAGCACCGCCAAGATCGCCACGATCGCCTCGGTGGACCGGGAGAACAACAGCGCCACACGCGCCCCCGGGCCCGCCCCACATCCAATCAACAAGTGCGCCAACCGGTTCGACGCTTCATCGAGCTCGCCGTAAGTCATGGAGCGGTCGCCACAGACCAACGCCACCGCCTCCGGGGCGCGGGCCACCTGCGCGGCGAACAACACCGGAACCGACACCCCGCTCACCGGCTCGGACAACACCGCCCGATTACCCCAGTCGTCCAACCCAGCGCGCTCACCGGCGTCCAGCAGATCCACCGACGACAACCGCTGCCCCGGATCGGCGGTCATTGCCACCAACACCCGCTCGAACCGCTCGATCAGCGCCTCGATGCTGGCCGCGTCGAACACGTCGGTGCGGAACTCCACCGTCCCACCGATCCCGGCGGGCTCACCGGCCGAGGTCCACTGTTCGGCCAATGAGAACACCAGATCCATTGGCGCGGTGCGGGTGTCCACCGGCAGCGGCGTGACCTGCACATCACCCAAGGCCAGCCCGGCCGCCGGGTCGTTGTCGTGCCCGGGAAGATTCTGCCAACCCAACATCACCTGGATCAGCGGGTGATGGGTCAGCGATCGGGTGGGGTTGAGCCGCTCGACGAGCACCTCGAAGGGCACGTCTTGGTGCTCAAAGGCGGCGAGGCCGCGCTGTCGCACCTGGGCCAGCAGTTCGGCGAAGGTCGGATCACCGGCCACCTCGACCCGTAGCACCAAGGTGTTGACGAAGAACCCCACCAGCTCATCCAGCGCCGGGTCGCGGCGCCCGGCGATCGGGAAGCCAACCGCCACATCGGAAGTCGCGCTGAGCTTGGACAGCAGCACCGCCAGGGCGGCCTGGATCACCATGAAGCTGGTCGCGTTGTGCTCGCGGGCCACCTCGCCCATCCGCTGCTGCAACTGCGCCGGCCAGTCCACCGCCACACTGGCGCCGCGATAATCCGCCACCGCCGGATAGGGCCGGTCGGTGGGCAGCACCAGGTGCTCGGGCATCTCGGCCAGGGCCTGCTCCCAATACCCCAGCTGCGCGGCGATCGGGCTGTCGCCGTCGGCCAGCTCACCCAGCTGCGCGCGCTGCCACAGCGTGTAATCCACGTACTGCACGGGCAGCGGAGCCCAACCGGGGGCCCGCCCCGCACACCGGCTGGCATACGCGTCGCCCACATCACGGAGCAGCGGCCGCACCGACCAGCCGTCCCCGGCGATGTGGTGCACCACGGCCACCAGGACGTGTTCGTCATCTGCGACGCGGAAAAGCCCTGCCCGCAAAGGGATCTCGGCGGCCAGGTCGAAACCGTGACGCGCCACAGCTTCGACGGCCCCACTCAGCCGGTCCGCCGCCCATCCGGTGGCATCGACGACCTGCCAACCGAACTCGGCCCGCTCGGGCGGCACCACCAGCTGCTGCGGTATCCCCTCAGGCGCCGCGAACATCGTCCGCAGGCTTTCGTGGCGGCCCACCACATCGGCCAGCGCCTCGCCGAGCGCCTCGACATCAAGGCGCCCACTCAGCCGCAACGCCACCGCCATGTTGTAGACCGGTGAGGGCCCATGCAACTGGTCAAGGAACCACAACCGGCTCTGGGCAAACGACAACGGCACCACCGCGGGGCGCTGTTGCACCGTCAACGCTGCCCCTACCCGTTCCCCGGCATGCGCCCTTATCCATTCGGCCAACCCAGCCACGGTCGGCGCGTCGAACAACGCCCGGATCGGGACCTCGACGCGCAGTTCAGCCCGGACTCGCGCTATCAGCCGTGTCGCAGACAGTGAATGTCCACCCAGGTCGAAGAACGAGTCGTCGATGCCGACCCGCGTCGCCCCGAGAACCTCGCCGAACAGTGCGGCCAACAGCCGTTCCCGTTGATCACGTGGCGCCCGATACGCCACCCCACTGACAAACTCCGGGGCCGGCAACGCCCGCCGATCAAGTTTGCCGTTCACCGTCATCGGCAGCGACTCCATCACCATGATCGCCGCCGGCACCATGAACTCCGGCAACCTGCCGGACACAAAGCTGCGGAGCTCAGCCACTCGTTCGATCGCCGACGGGTCGTTGACGGACCCGGCCAGCGAACCGACCCCTGTGGTGGGCAGGTATAGATCCGACAGCACTGGGAGCGGGGAGTCATTGGCCGGTTCGGTGGTCTGGATGTAGATGAGGTCCACCAGACCAGCGGTCGGCGACCAGGTCACCGCTGTGGTGTATCCCAGTTCCTGCCCCAGCAGATGACACTGGTGCGGCAACACCGCATCGGATACGGATATGCCGTCCCGCAACTCGCTGACGCGTACCCGATCGCCGGCCTGGGCCAACGCCCGCGCCAGCGCCACATCGGGCCATATCCCGGCATGAGGTACCCCGGTAACGCGCAGCTCCGGCACGTGATGCGACTGTAGGTAATCGCGCAGCCTGGCGAGGCTTCCGAACCGCTGCCACGGTTCAGACGGTAGGTGCGCGACGGAGCGCACCGGCACCGGCGCCTTACGCAGCACGACCTCGTATCGGTAACAGCTGAGTTCGTTGACCGCACCCATCTGCTTGAGGTGCACCTCCACAGCGGCGATGTCGGGAAGGTGCTGCGGCAGAGCCGCGAAGAACTCCGGCGCCAACAACAGTTCCTGCTCGGCAAGCATTTCCCGGCGCACCCGCTCACACATCACCGCGGCAGAGTCCTCGCCACCGGTGGTGTCGGCGCACAACATCCCGGTGGTGAACGCGCGCAACAAAGACAGGTTCCGCACGTCGCCGATGAACAACGCGCCGCCCGGTGCCAGTAGTCGCATCGCCACTGCCAGCACATCAAGCAGATACCCCGCGCTCGGGAAGTACTGGACTACCGAGTTGAGCACCACCACATCGAAATGCCCCTCAGGCAACCCATCGGCCACATCGGCCGGTTGCACCTGCAACCGCACCCGATCACCCCACGACTGCGCAGCCACCGCAGCCTGCAGTGTCTGGATCGTCGGCGCGGAGAAGTCCGTACCCCAATACTCGACACAATCCGGGGCAAGATGCGCGAGCAACAGCCCCGAACCCACCCCGATTTCCAATACTCTTTGCGGCTGCAGGGCCATGATCCGATTCACCGTGGCCGCCTGCCATTCGCGCATCTGCTCCAGTGGGATCGGCGCCCCGGTGTAACTGCTGTTCCAGCCCCCGAAGTCCTCCCCCAACACGGCCGGTGCGCCCGTTGCGAACGTCGACCCCGAATACAGACCCTCATACACTCCGTGCCACTGCGCGACTAGTTGCGCTTCTCGCGCCGGTTCCCGGACCAGCATCATCTCCTGATCCAGCACGACATAGCCCACCAATTGCTGGTCGCCAACCCCCTCGACCGGACTCGGGGAGGACGTGGCTGTGTGGGTGACGGCCACCGCCTGCCCCACCCGGGGATGGGCCGCCAGCGCGGCCTGCACTTCGCCCAGTTCAATCCGGTAGCCGCGGATCTTGACCTGCTCATCGGCGCGACCGAAGTACCGCAGCTGCCCGTCGGGACCCCAACACACCAGATCCCCGGTGCGATACATCCGCGACCCCGGCCCCCCGAACGGGCAGGCCATGAAACGTGTTGCGGTCAAAGCGGATCGGCGCCAGTAGCCGACGCCGACACCGCGGCCCGCCAGATACAGTTCACCGACCACCCCCGCCGGCACCGGCCGCAGCCACTCGTCCAGCACGAAGAATGCCGCCCCGGCAGTCGGCGAACCGATCGGCGGCGCCCCGGACCCTGCTGTCAGCGGTGTGCTCTTGCAGAGCCACATCGTGGTCTCGGTCGGGCCGTACACGTTGACCATCACCCGCCCCGGCGCCCACCGATCCACCAGCTCCGGCGGGCACGGTTCGGCGCCGATTACCAGCGCCGTCGACTGCAGACCCTCGGTCGGCAGCACCGCTGCGGCAGAAGGGGTTTGGGTGAGCACGGTGACGTGCTCGCTGACCAACAGTGCATGGAGGTCGTCCGCGGAACGGGCCACCGCATCGGGCACCACCACCAAGCGACCGCCGTGCAGCAGCGCACCCCAGATCTCCCACACCGAGAAGTCGAAGGCATAGGAGTGGAACTGCGTCCACACCTGATCCGGCGTGAGCTCCACACCGATCTCCAGCGAGTCGAACAACTGGGTGACGTTGTGCTGGGTGACCGCCACCCCCTTGGGGACACCGGTGGTGCCCGAGGTGTAGATGATGTGGGCGATGTCATCAGGTGCGGGCGCGGGTGGTGGGGTGCTGGGCTGGGTGTCGATGCGGGGATCCTCGACATCGATGACGGTCAAGTCGTATCCGTCCAGCAGCTCGGCCAACCCCGCGGTGGTGACCGCGGCCAGCGGCGCGGCGTCATCGACCATGAACCCGATCCGCGCCGCCGGCAACGCCGGGTCGATCGGCAGATACGCCGCCCCGGTCTTGAGCACCGCCAAGATCGCCACGATCGCCTCGGTGGACCGGGAGAACAACAGCGCCACACGCGCCCCCGGGCCCGCCCCACATCCAATCAACAAGTGCGCCAACCGGTTCGACGCTTCATCGAGCTCGCCGTAAGTCATGGAGCGGTCGCCACAGACCAACGCCACCGCCTCCGGGGCGCGGGCCACCTGCGCGGCGAACAACACCGGAACCGACACCCCGCTCACCGGCTCGGACAACACCGCCCGATTACCCCAGTCGTCCAACCCAGCGCGCTCACCGGCGTCCAGCAGATCCACCGACGACAACCGCTGCCCCGGATCGGCGGTCATTGCCACCAACACCCGCTCGAACCGCTCGATCAGCGCCTCGATGCTGGCCGCGTCGAACACGTCGGTGCGGAACTCCACCGTCCCACCGATCCCGGCGGGCTCACCGGCGTCCGTCCAGCGTTCCCTAAGGAAGAACACCAGATCCATCCGCGCCGTGTCGGTGTCCGCCGACAGAGGGGTGACCTGCACATCACCCAAGGCCAGCCCGGCCGCCGGGTCGTTGTTGTCGTGCCCGGGAAAGTTCTGCCAACCCAACATCACCTGGATCAGCGGGTGATGGGTCAGCGATCGGGTGGGGTTGAGCCGCTCGACGAGCACCTCGAAGGGCACGTCTTGGTGCTCAAAGGCGGCGAGGCCGCGCTGTCGCACCTGGGCCAGCAGTTCGGCGAAGGTCGGATCACCGGCCACCTCGACGCGTAGCACCAAGGTGTTGACGAAGAACCCCACCAGCTCATCCAGCGCCGGGTCGCGGCGCCCGGCGATCGGGAAGCCAACGGCCACATCGCTGCTGGCGCTGATCTCAGACAGCAGCACCGCCAGGGCGGCCTGGATCACCATGAAGCTGGTCGCGTTGTGCTCGCGGGCCACCTCGCGCACCCGCTGCTGCAACTCGGCAGGCCAGTCCACCGCCACACTGGCGCCGCGGTAATCAGCCACCGCCGGATAGGGCCGGTCGGTGGGCAGCACCAGGTGATCGGGCATCCCGGCCAGGGCCTGCTCCCAATACCCCAGCTGCGCGGCGATCGGGCTGTCGCCGTCGTCGAGATCACCCAGCTGCGCGCGCTGCCACAGCGTGTAATCCACGTACTGCACGGGCAGCGGAGCCCAACCGGGGGCACGCCCCGCACACCGGCTGGCATACGCCGCACTCAGATCACGCACCAGCGGAACCAGTGACCATCCATCAAAAGCGATGTGGTGCACCACGGCCACCAGGACGTGTTCGTCATCTGCGACGCGGAAAAGCCCTGCCCGCAAAGGGATCTCGGCGGCTAGGTCGAAACCGTGACGCGCCACCGCTCCGATCGCCTCACCCAGCCGGTCCGCCGGCCATCCGGTGGCATCGACGACCTGCCAACCGAACTCGGCCCGCTCGGCGGGCACCACCAGCTGCTGCGGTATCCCCTCAGGCGCCGCGAACATCGTCCGCAGGCTTTCGTGGCGGCCCACCACATCGGCCAGCGCCTCGCCGAGCGCCTCGACATCCACTGCCCCACTGATCCGAAAAGCGGTCGGCATGTTGTATGTCGCAACCCCACCCTCGAACCGGTTGAGGAACCACAACCGGCTCTGGGCAAACGACAACGGCACCACCGCGGGCCGCTGGCCAGCCACCAACGGCGGCAGCCCACCCGAACCCTCACCGATACGGGGCGCCAACTGGGCCACCGTGGGTGCGTCGAACAAGGCCCGCACCGCGAGGCTGGCATCCAGGCCGGTGTTGATCGCGGCGATCACCCGCATCGCCAGCAGCGAATCCCCACCCAGGTCGAAGAACGAGTCGTCCGCCCCGACCCGCTCGACACCCAGCACCTGGGCGTAGATGCCGGCCAGGATCTCCTCGACCGCGCCAGCCGGGGCCCGGTAACGATCGACATCCTGGTATTCGGGCGCCGGCAGGGCGCGGGTGTCGAGTTTGCCGTTGGGTGTCAGTGGCAGCGCCTCCAGCACCACCACCGCGGCCGGCACCATGTAGGCCGGGAGCCGCTCGACCAGCGCGCTCCGCGCCCGGGGCGGATCGATTGCGCCGGTGACATAGCCCACCAGGCGCTTGTCGCCGGGGCGGTCCTCGCGGGCGACGACGGCGGCGTGCTCGACTCCGTCGAGTGCGGCCAGGGCGGCTTGGATTTCGCCGAGTTCGATGCGGTAGCCGCGGATCTTGACCTGTTCATCGGCGCGGCCGAAGTACTGCAGCTGTCCGTCAGGACCCCAACACACCAGATCCCCGGTGCGATACATCCGCGCCCCGGGCCCCCCGAACGGACACGCCACGAACCGCGACCCGGTCAACCCGGCCCGCCGCACATACCCGAGTCCGACGCCGTGGCCGGCGACATACAACTCACCGACCACCCCGGTCGGCACCGGGTGCAACCACCCGTCCAGCACGAACAACGCCGCTCCCGACACCGGCACACCGATCGGCACCACGCCCGACCCCGGCGTCAGCGGGGCACTGATCGCCACACACATCGTCGTCTCGGTCGGGCCGTAGGCGTTGATCATCACCCGCCCCGGCGCCCAGCGGTCCACCACCTCGGCCGGGCAGGCCTCACCGACCACCACCAACGCCGTCGAATTCAAACCCTCGGGTGACAACACCCGTGCCGCAGAAGGGGTCTGCGTGAGCACATTGACCTGTTCGGTGACCAGCACCTCGTGGAAGTCGTCCGATGCGGCAGCCACCGACTCGGGCACCACCACCACCCGCCCACCACGCAAGAGGGCACCGAAGATCTCCCACACCGAGACGTCGAAGGCCAAGGAATGAGACTGCGGCCACACCCCCGCGGGCGGCAGGCCGGCGTCCAGTGACGCCAGCAGCTGCGTGACGTTGTGGTGGCTGATCGCCACGCCTTTCGGCAACCCGGTGGTGCCCGAGGTGTAGATGAGATATGCGAGGTCGTCGGGGGCCGGTGCCGGTAATGCGGTGCGGGGTTGGGTGTCGATGCGGGGGTCCTCGACATCGACGACGGTCAGGTCGCACCCGTCCAGCCGCTCGGCCAACCCTGCGGTGGTGACCGCGGCGATCGGCGCGGCATCGGCCGCCATGAACCCGATCCGCGCCGCCGGCGCCGTCGGATCGATCGGCAGATAAGCCGCCCCGGTCTTGAGCACCGCCAAGATCGCCACGATCGCCTCGACGGAACGGGAGAACAGCAGCGCCACACACTCGCCGGGACCCGCACCACATCCAATGAGCAAGTGCGCCAACCGGTTCGATGCCTCATCGAGCTCGCGATACGTCATGGAGCTGCCGCCACAGGTCAGCGCCACCGCCTCGGGCGAGCGCTGTACGTGTTCGGCGAACAGCACCGGAATCGACACCCTGCTCACCGGGTCGGACAACACCGCCCGGTTGCCGATCTCATCCAACCGGGCGCGCTCACCGGCATCCAGCAGATCCACCGACGACAACCGCTGCCCCGGATCGGCGGTCATCGCCACCAACACCCGCTCGAACCGCTCGATCAGCGCCTCGATGCTGGCGGCGTCGAACACGTCGGTGCGGAACTCCACCGTCCCACCGATCCCGGCAGGCTCAGCGGTCTCGGTGAAGCGTTCGACCAAGGAGAATGTCAGGTCCATGCGGGCGGTGTGGGTGTCCGCCGGCAGCGGCGTGACCTGCACATCGCCCAAGGCCAGCCCGGCGGCGGGGTCGCTGTTGTGCCCGGGAAGGTTCTGCCACGCCAGTGCCACCTGGACCAGCGGGTGATGGGTCAGGTTTCGGATGGGGTTGAGCCGATCGACGAGCACCTCGAAGGGCACGTCTTGATGCTCGTAGGCGGCCAGGCTGCGCCGTCGCACTTGCTCGAGTAACTCGGTTACGGTGGGATCACCGGCCACCTCGACCCGCAGCACCAAGGTGTTGACGAAGAACCCCACCAGCTCATCCAGCGCCGGGTCACCCCGCCCGGCGATCGGGAAGCCAACTGCCACATCGGAAGTCGCACTGATCTTGGACAGCAGCACCGCCAGGGCGGCCTGAACCACCATGAAGCTGGTCGCGTTGTGCTCGCGGGCCACCTCGCGCACCCGCTGCTGCAACTGCGCCGGCCAGTCCACCGCCACACTGGCGCCGCGCTGATCGGCCACCGGCGGATAGGGCCGGTCGGTGGGCAACTGCAAGTGCTCGGGCATCCCGGCCAGGGCGTCTTCCCAATACCTCAGCTGTGCGGCGATCGGGCTGTCGCCGTCGTCGAGATCACCAAACTGCGCGCGCTGCCACAGCGTGTAATCCACGTACTGCACCGGCAACGGCGCCCAATCGGGCGCCCGCCCCGCACACCGGCTGGCATACGCCGCACTCAGATCACCCGCCAGCGGCCGCACCGACCAGCCGTCCGCGGCGATGTGGTGCACCACGGCCACCAGCACGTGTTCGTCGTCGGTGACGCGGAAAAGTCGTGCCCGCAAAGGGATTTCGGCGGCCAGGTCGAAACCGTAACGCGCCGCCGCTTCGACGGCCCCACTCAGCCGGTCCGCTGGCCAGCCGGTGGCATCGACGACCTGCCAACCGAATTCGGCCCGCTCGGGCGGCACCACCAGCTGCCGCGGTATCCCCTCGGGCGCCGCGAACAGGGTGCGCAGGCTCTCGTGGCGGCCCACCACGTCGGCCAACGCCGCACCCAAGGCGTCGGCATCAAGACGCCCGCTCAGCCGCAACGCCACCGCCATGTTGTAGACCGGTGAGGGCCCATGCAACTGGTCAAGGAACCACAACCGACTCTGGGCAAACGACAACGGCACCACCGCGGGCCGCTGGCCAGCCACCAACGGCGGCAGCCCACCCGAACCCTCACCGATACGGGGTGCCAACTGGGCCACGGTGGGCGCGTCGAACACGGCCCGCACCGCGAGGTGGGCATCCATGCCGGTGTTGATCGCGGCGATCACCCGCATCGCCAGCAGCGAATCCCCACCCAGGTCGAAGAACGAGTCGTCCACCCCGACCCGCTCGAGCCCGAGGACTTGGGCGTAGATGCCGGCCAGGATCTCCTCGGTGGGGCTGGCCGGGGCGCGGTAACGATCGACGTCCTGGTATTCGGGTGCCGGCAGGGCGCGGGTGTCGAGTTTGCCGTTGGGTGTCAGCGGCAGCGCCTCCAGCACCACCACCGCGGCCGGCACCATGTAGGCCGGCAGCCGCTCGGTCAGCGCGTTCCGCACCCGGGCCGGATCTATTGTGCCGGTGACATAACCCACCAAACGCTTGTCGCCGGGACGGTCCTCGCGGGCGATCACCACCGCCTGCTGGACCCCGTCCACCCCGGCCAACGCCGCCTGAATCTCGCCGAGTTCGATGCGGTAGCCGCGGATCTTGACCTGCTCATCGGCGCGCCCCAGATACCGCAGCTGCCCATCAGTGCCCCAACGCACCAGATCCCCGGTGCGATACATCCGCGCCCCAGGTCCCCCGAACGGACACGCCACGAACCGCGACCCGGTCAACCCGGCGCGGCGCACATACCCATACGCCAGCCCGGCGCCGGCCACATACAACTCACCGACCACCCCCGCCGGCGCCGGCCGCAACCACTTATCCAGCACGAACAACGCCGCCCCCGACACCGGCGAGCCGATCGGCACCACACCCGACCCCGGTGCCAGCGGCGCACTCATCGACGCATACACCGTGGTCTCGGTCGGGCCGTAGGCGTTGATCATCATCCGTCCGGGCGCCCAGCGATCCACCACCTCGGCCGGGCAGGCCTCACCGCCGATCAGCAACGCCGCCGATCCCAACCCGTCGGGCGAGAGCGCCGCCACCGCAGACGGGGTCTGGGTGAGCACGCTGACCTGTTCAGCGATCAGTAAGGCATGGAAGTCCTCCGGTGCGCCCGCGACCGACTCGGGCACCACCACCAGCCGCCCGCCGTGCAGCAGCGCGCCCCAGATCTCCCACACCGAGAAGTCGAAGGCATACGGATGACACTGCGTCCACACCTGCCCCGGCGGCAGGCCGGCGTCCAGTGAGTCGAGCAGCTGAGTGACGTTGTGGTGGCTGATGGCCACCCCCTTGGGGACACCGGTGGTGCCCGAGGTGTAGATGATGTGGGCCAGGTCATCGGCCGCCGGCGCCGCCAACGCGGTGCCGGCTTGGCTGTCCACGGCGGGGTCGTTGACGTCGATGACGGTCAGGTCGCATCCGTCCAGCAGCTCGGCCAACCCCGCAGTGGTGACCGCGGCGATCGGCGCGGCATCGGCCACCATGAACCCGATCCGCGCCGCCGGCGCCATCGGATCGATCGGCAGATAAGCCGCCCCGGCCTTGAGCACCGCCAAGATCGCCACGATCGCCTCGGTGGACCGGGAGAACAGCAGCGCCACACACTCACCCGGGCCCGCACCACATCCAATCAGCAAGTGCGCCAACCGGTTCGATGCCTCATCGAGCTCGCCGTAAGTCATGGAGCGGCCGTCGAAGGTCAGCGCCACCGCCTCCGGGGCGCGTGCCACCTGTCCGGCGAACAGCACCGGAATCGACACCGACGTGCTCGCCGGTTCGGTCAACACCGCCCGGTTGCCGATCTCATCCAGCCGAGCGCGCTCATCCTCATCGAGCAGATCCATCGACGACAACCGTCGTGTGACGTCGGCGGTCATGACCGCAGCCCCGGATCGGCTGTCATCGCCACCAGCACCCGCTTTAGCCGCCCGATCAGCGTTTCGATGGTGTCCGCGTCGAAGACGTCGGTGCGGAACTCCACCGTCCCGCCGATCCCGGCGGGCTCACCGGCCTCGCTCCAGCGTTCAGCCAGGGAGAACACCAGATCCATCCTGGCGGTGTGAGTGTCCGCCGGCAGCGGCGTGACCTGTACATCACCCAAGGTCAGTCCCGCCCCGGGAGCACTGCTGTGCCAGGGAAGGTTCTGCCACGCCAGTGCCACTTGGATCAGCGGGTGATGGGTCAGGTTTCGGGTGGGGTTGAGACGATCGACGAGCACCTCGAAGGGCACGTCTTGGTGCTCGTAGGCGGCCAGGCTGCGCTGTCGCACCTGGGCCAGCAGTTCGGCGATGGTGGGATCCCCGGCCAGATCGACCCGCAGCACCAAGGTGTTGACGAAGAACCCCACCAGCTCATCCAGCGCCGGGTCGCCGCGCCCGGCGATCGGGAAGCCAACTGCCACATCGGAAGTGGCGCTGACCTGAGACAGCAGCACCGCCAGGGCGGCCTGGATCACCATGAAGCTGGTCGCGTTGTGCTCGCGGGCCACCTCGCGCACCCGCTGCTGCAACTGCGCCGGCCAGTCCACCGCCACACTGGCGCCGCGGTAATCCGCCACCGCCGGATAGGGCCGATCGGTGGGCAGCTCCAGGTGCTCGGGCATCCCGGCCAGGGCGTCTTCCCAATACCCCAGCTGCGCGGCGATCGGGCTGTCGCCGTCGGCCAGATCACCCAGCTGCGCGCGCTGCCACAGCGTGTAATCCACGTACTGCACCGGCAGCGGCGCCCAACCGGGGGCCCGCCCCGCACACCGGCTGGCATACGCCTCGCCCAGATCACGCCACCAGCGGCCGCACCGACCAGCCGTCCGCGGCGATGTGGTGCACCACGGCCACCAGCACGTGTTCGTCGTCGGTGACGCGGAAAAGCCGTGCCCGCAAAGGGATCTCGGCGGCCAGGTCGAAACCGTGACGCGCCACCGCTCCGATGGCCTCACCCAGCCGGTCCGCCGCCCAGCCGCTGGCATCGACGACCTGCCAACCGAACTCGGCCCGCTCGGCGGGCACCACCAGCTGCTGAGGTATCCCCTCGGGCGCCGCGAACATCGTGCGCAGGCTCTCGTGGCGGCCCACCACATCGCCCAGCGCCGCACCCAACGCGTCGGCATCAAGGCGCCCGCTCAGCCGCAACGCCACCGCCATGTTGTAGACCGGTGAGGGCCCCTGCACCTGGTCAAGGAACCACAGCCGATTCTGGGCAAACGACAACGGCACCACCGCCGGCCGCTCTACGGCTGTCAACGGCTCAAGTCGACCTGCTGCTTCGCCGAGGCGGGGCGCCAACTGGGCCACCGTGGGCGCATCGAACAAGGTGCGCACCGCAAGTCCGGCATCCAGGCTGCTGTTGATCGCGGCGATCACCCGCATCGCCGACAGCGAATCCCCGCCCAGCTCGAAGAACGAGTCGTCGACCCCGACCCGCTCCAGCCCGAGCACCCGGGCGTAGATGCCGGCCAGGATCTCCTCAACCGGGGTGGCCGGAGCGCGGTAACCATCACCGGTGTCGGTGTATTCGGGTGCCGGCAGGGCGCGCGTGTCGAGTTTGCCGTTCACCGTCAAGGGCAGCGCCTCCAGCACCACCACCGCGGCCGGCACCATGTAGGCCGGCAGCCGCTCGGCCAGCGCGGCGCGTATCGCGGCCGGGTCTGCTGTCCCGACGACATAGCCCACCAGGCGCTTGTCGCCGGGACGGTCCTCGCGGGCGACGACGGCGGCGTGCTCGACTCCGTCGAGTGCGGCCAAGGCGGCTTGGATTTCGCCGAGTTCGATGCGGTAGCCGCGGATCTTGACCTGCTCATCGGCACGCCCCAGATACCGCAGCTGCCCATCAGGACCCCAACACACCAGATCCCCGGTCCGATACATCCGCGACCCAGGCCCCCCGAACGGGCAGGCCACGAAACGTGTTGCGGTCAAAGCGGATCGGCGCCAGTAGCCGACGCCGACACCGCGGCCAGCCACATACAGTTCACCGACCACCCCCGCCGGCACCGGCCGCAACCACCCGTCCAACACGAAGAACGCCGCCCCAGACACCGGCGAACCGATCGGCACCACGCCCGACCCCGCTACCAGCGGCGCACTGATCGACGTGTACCACGTTTCGGTCGGGCCGTAGCCGTTGATCATCACCCGCCCCGGCGCCCACCGATCAACCACCTCGGCCGGGCAGGCCTCACCGGCCACCACCAACGCCACCGCATCCAAACCCTCGGGCGAGAGCACCCCCACCGCCGACGGGGTTTGATTCAAGACGCTGACCTTTTCGGCGACCAGTAAGGCGTGGAAGTCCTCCGGTGAGCCGGCCACCGACTCGGGCACCACCACCAACCGCCCACCATGCAACAGCGCACCCCAGGTCTCCCACACCGAGACGTCGAAGGCATAGGAATGACTCTGCGTCCACACCCCCGCCGGCGGCAGGCCGGCGTCCAGTGACGCCATCAGTTGGGTGACGTTGTGGTGGCTGATGGCCACCCCCTTGGGGACACCGGTGGTGCCCGAGGTGTAGATGATGTGGGCCAGGTCATCAGCCGCCGGCGCGGGTGGCGCGGTACCCGGCTGGGCATCGATGCGGGGATCCTCCACGTCGATCACGGTCAGGTCGCACCCGTCCAGCAGCTCGGCCAACCCCGCGGTGGTGACCGCGGCGATCGGCGCGGCATCATCGACCATGAACCCGATCCGCGCCGCCGGCAACGCCGGGTCGATCGGCAGATACGCCGCCCCGGTCTTGAGCACCGCCAAGATCGCCACGATCGCCTCAGCGCACCGGGAGAACAACAACGCCACACACTCACCCGGGCCCGCACCATAACCAATCAGCAAGTGCGCCAACCGGTTCGACGCCTCATCGAGCTCCCGATACGTCCACGAACGCTCCCCGCAGACCAACGCCACCGCCCCCGGGGAGCGCTGTACGTGTTCGGCGAACAGCACCGGAATCGACACCCCACTCACCGACTCGCTCAACACCGCCCGGTTGCCGATCTCATCCAGCCTGGCGTGCTCACCGGCATCCAGCAGATCCACCGACGACAACCGCTGCCCCGGATCGGCGGTCATCGCCACCAACACCCGCTCGAACCGCTCGATCAGCGCCTCGATGCTGGCCGCGTCGAACACGTCGGTGCGGAACTCCACCGTCCCGCCGATCCCGGCGGGCTCACCGGAATCGGTGAAGTGTTCGGACAACGAGAACATCAGGTCCATACGGGCGGTGCGGGTGTCCGCCGGCAGCGGGGTGACCTGCACATCATCCATGGCCAGCCCGGCTGCCGGGTCGTTGTTGTCGTGCCCGGCGAAGTTCTGCCAGGCCAACATCACCTGGATCAGCGGGTGATGGGTCAGCGATCGGGTGGGGTTGAGCCGATCGACGAGCACCTCGAAGGGCACGTCTTGGTGCTCGTAAGCGGCCAGACTGCGCCGTCGCACCTGGGCCAGCAGCTCGGCGAAGGTGGGATCCCCGGCCACCTCGACGCGCAGCACCAAGGTGTTGACGAAGAAACCCACCAGCTCATCCAGCGCCGGGTCGCCGCGCCCGGCGATCGGGAAGCCCACCGCCACATCGGAAGCTCGCGCTGAGCTTGGACAGCAGCACCGCCAGAGCGGCCTGAACCACCATGAAGCTGGTCGCGTTGTGCTCGCGAGCCACCTCGCGCACCCGCTGCTGCAACTGCGCCGGCCAGTCCACCGCCACACTGGCGCCGCGGTAATCCGCCACCGGCGGATAGGGCCGATCGGTGGGCAGCTGCAGGCACTCGGGCATCCCGGCCAGGGCCTGCTCCCAATACCCCAGCTGCGCGGCGATCGGGCTGTCGCCGTCGGCCAGCTCACCCAGCTGCGCGCGCTGCCACAACGTGTAATCCACGTACTGCACCGCCAACGGCGCCCATTGCGGGGCCCGGCCCTGCCGCCGCGCCCGATACGCCTCGCCCACATCACGGACCATCGGAGCCAGTGACCACCCATCAAAAGCGATGTGGTGCACCACAATCCCCACCACATGCTGCTCGGGCCCCACCGAATAGATCTGCGCACGAATCGGGATCTCCGCCGACAAATCAAACCGATACCCCGCCAGCGCCACCAACTCGCCGACCACATCCTGCTCTGGCAACGACACCACCGCCGCGCCCCCGCGCCGCCACATCCCCGCCCCCGCCGGCACCACCTCCTGCAGCGGCACACCGTCAATGTCGGGAAACATGGTGCGCAGCGATTCGTGGCGGGCGATGACATCATCGAGGGCCGCGCCGAGCGCCTCGACATCCAGCGCCCCGCTGATCCGAAAAGCGGTCGGCATGTTGTATGTCGCAACCCCGCCGTCGAACCGGTTGAGGAACCACAACCGGCTCTGGGCAAACGACAACGGAACCACCGCGGGCCGCTCACCCGGCACCAACGGCTCGCGCCCACCCCCATCCCCACCGATATGGGGCGCCAACTGGGCCACCGTGGGCGCATCGAACAAGGTGCGCACCGCAAGGTCGGTATCCAGGCCGGTGTTGATCGCGGCGATCACCCGCATCGCCGACAGCGAATCCCCACCCAGGTCGAAGAACGAATCGTCGACCCCGACCCGCTCCAGCCCGAGCACCTGGGCGTAGATGCCGGCCAGGATCTCCTCGACCGCATTGGCCGGGGCCCGGTAACGATCGCCCTCGCGGTACTCCGGTGCCGGCAGGGCGCGTTTGTCGAGTTTGCCGTTGGGCGTCAACGGCAGCGCCTCCAGCACCACCACCGCCGCCGGCACCATGTAGGCCGGCAACCGCTCGGCCACCGCCGCACGCGCCCGCGCCGGGTCCGCCGTGCCGGTGACATAACCCACCAGACGCTTGTCACCGGGACGGTCCTCACGGGCGATCACCACCGCCTGCTCGACCCCATCCACCCCGGCCAGCGCCGCCTGAATCTCACCGAGTTCGATGCGGTAGCCGCGGATCTTGACCTGCTCATCGGCGCGCCCGAAGTACCGCAACTGCCCATCGGGACCCCAACACACCAGATCCCCGGTGCGATACATCCGCGCCCCCGGCCCCCCGAACGGACACGCCACGAACCGCGACCCGGTCAACCCGGCCCGGCGCCAATACCCGACCCCCACACCGCGACCGGCCACATACAACTCACCGACCACCCCCGCCGGCACCGGCCGCAACCACCCGTCCAACACGAAGAACGCCGCCCCCGGCACCGGCGAACCGATCGGCGGCGCCCCCGAGCCCGCCGTCAACGGCGCACTCATCGACGCCTACACCGTCGTCTCGGTCGGGCCGTACACGTTGACCATCACCCGCCCCGGCGCCCACCGATCCACCACCTCGGCCGGACACGCCTCAGCACCGATCACCAACGCCGCCGAACCCAACCCCTCGGGCGAGAGCACCCCCACCGCAGACGGGGTCTGGCTCAACACGCTGACCTTCTCGGTGACCAGCACGGCGTGGAAGTCGCTCCGGGGAACGGGCCACCGCCTCGGGCACCACCACCAACCGCCCACCATGCAGCAACGCACCCCAGATCTCCCACACCGAGAAGTCGAAGGCATACGAGTGACACTGCGTCCACACCTGCCCCGGCGTCAGCTCCACACCGACGTCCAGCCCGTCGAACAACCGGGTCACGTTGTGGTGGGTGACCGCCACCCCCTTGGGCACCCCGGTGGTGCCCGAGGTGTAGATGATGTGCGCCAGGTCATCAGGTGCCGGCGCCGGCGACGCGGTGCCGGGCTGGGCGTCGATGCCGGGATCCTCCACATCGATCACGGTCAGCTCGCACCCGTCCAACCGCTCGGCCAACCCCGCGGTGGTGACCGCGGCGATCGGCGCGGCATCATCGACCATGAACCCGATCCGCGCCGCCGGCAACGCCGGGTCGATCGGCAGATACGCCGCCCCCGACTTGAGCACCGCCAAAATCGCCACGATCGCCTCAGCGCACCGCGAGAACAACAACGCCACACACGCACCCGGACCCGCACCACATCCAATCAGCAAGTGCGCCAACCGATTCGACGCCTCATCGAGCTCGCGATACGTCCACGAACGCTCCCCGCACACCAGCGCCACCGCCTCCGGAGCGCGGACCACCTGCGCGGCGAACAACACCGGAACCGACACCCCGCTCACCGGCTCGGACAACACCGCCCGGTTACCCCACCCATCCAACCCGGCATGCTCACCGGCATCCAGCACATCCACCGACGACAACGACCGCCCCGGATCAGCAGTCATCGCCACCAACACCCGCCGCAACCGCTCGGCTAAATCGGAGACGTCAAAACTCGAAAACGGCTGCCCAGCGCCCGCCGTGCTGAGAAAGAGCTCGTCACCGGCGCCAGAAAAAATCAACCCAAAGCCGCCCATCGAGGCCAGCATTGGTCAATGACGCGGATGCCGCGACACCACCGAAGTCCAGAGTGAAACGTAGACGGGAGGAAATTAACGCTCACCCTATCGGCTGGCTGCCCTGCGCCGCGGGGGTGGGCTTTGCGCTCAAGGGCATGCACCGGAAACCGCTGATGCTGCAGCGCTTCTCGTATTCGTCGTGTCAACATGCTCACAAAAATCGGCAACCGAAGATCCCGGCGAAACCCTCAACACCAACGGCACAACCCCGGCAACCATCCCGGGAAGGGTCTTTGACTCCAGACGTACTCGCCTGCTGACCGGAAAGTCGAGCACCACCTCTGAGCCCTCAGCGCACCACCCGCGCACCAACAGTGCGCACGCCGCGGTGACGATCGATGATCGAGGCACGTTCCAAACTTGGGATAAATCTTCAACTCGGCGAAGGACTACAGGGTCCAATCGAACCGACGCAGAAGGCCAATCCGGATCCCGCTCGCCCGCGGCTTCGGGCAACCGATATTGCGGGCCGCTTTGCGATGGAAGGTTCCGGCTCCAGTAGGCCTGATCTTCCAGATAATCGGTCGACGCTTCGTATTCCGACTCGCAATCAACCAAGTCCTGCAACGAGCCGAAGACGGCAGGAGGAATGGGTGCGCCAGAGACAATCGCAGAGTAGACGGTTACGATCCGATGGCCAACCAGCGCAATGCCGGATCCGTCTATGACTATGTGGTGGCAGCACCCGAACAAGTAAAACTCATCGAGCCGCGTCCGAAATAACGCAAATTTGAACAGCGGGCCAGTGAGCGGCATTGGGGTGCGTTGGATCGATGACGCTAGCCGATGGGCTTCCTGCACGGGATTGCGCGAGCAGCTCAGATCATAGAAGGCCAGCTCGACATCCGGGTCATCGATCGCCCTTTGGCAAACCTGGCCATCCACCTCAAAGAAAGTGGCCCTGACCGGTTCGGCCTCTTGCAGCGCTCGGCGGATCGCCCACTCAAGGGCATCACGTTCTACCGTGCCCTCGATTCTCACGAAGAGGCCAAGCTGCCACTCCGTACCGGAGTGACCCGTTTCCTGCGCAAGCCATATGTCTAGCTGTCCGCGCGTCAGCGGAAGTGCCCGGATATCAAGCCCCATCCGACTCCCCCAATCCAGCCGGTTTACGCTGTCAAACCCCCCTCCAGCCTCTCGCGCAGACTCCTCGGCCGTATATCGGTCCAGTTCTGTTCGATGTAGTCCAGACACGCAGCGCGGTCCGCTTCGCCGTAGACCACCCGCCAACCGGCTGGAACATCGGCGAAGGTCGGCCACAGGCTGTGTTGCTCCTCGTCGTTGACCAAGACAAGAAAGCTGCCATCGTCGTCGTCGAATGGATTGATGCTCACCGGTTCTCCAGACATCTCGTCGACATGAGTGGAAACGTTCCAAACAATACTGGGCGTCAACGGGTCGGTCCGGGGTTTCGGCAAGGTTTCGATCGGAATGTGCTGAACCCCGGCGCAGTTGGCGACCCCGGTCGACGTCACTGACGTTCGACGCCTACTCCAGGGCCTAGCGAGCGCGCCTCGTTCTCGACGATCGCCGCTGGGCACGATTGCACGCTGCAGATAGTCCATCGCGCCCGGACCACGGTGCGGTCCGGCGCCGAATGACATGAAGGCCAGTTCGGCCATGATGGTGATCTTGCGGAAGCTGGGTTGCGTTATGGTTCCGCTACCGATGCCAGTACGCACGCAGGTAAGCATTGCGATCCCATATCACGTCGGGAACGAGCCGATACGGAGGCCACCGGCATGGTTTACTCGGCAAGATCGGGTTGCGCTCCCCGAGACGTCTGGCGTGTCGCGGCCGACGTGTAGTTGCATGGTCGAGCGGCTGGCATGGCGCCGGGTGTGGATAGATGGAGGGGATTTACGATTTTCGGAGTCCTGAGGCGGCTGTGGATTCCGCTACTCGTACTGGTGGTGATCGGTGCTGGAGGATTCACTGTGTCGCGGCTGCACGGCATCTTCGGCTCTGAGAAACGCCCCTCGTATGCCGACACCAAAATCAACGACACCCAACCTTTCAACCCCAAGCACCTGACGTACGAGGTCTTCGGACCACCAGGGACCGTGGCCAACATCAGCTATTTCGACGTCAATGCTGAACCGCAGCATATTCAGGGAGCAAGCCTGCCATGGTCGTTGCAGTTCGCGATCACCGAGACGTCGGCCATGGGAAGTGTTGTGGCGCAGGGCGATAGTGACGGCATTGGCTGCCGCATCATCGTGGACGATGAGGTCAAAGCCGAGAGGATTTCTAACCAGGTGAACGCCTTTACTTCCTGCCTGCTGAAGTCCGCATGAGCAACAAACACGTAGGCAAAGAGCACACCGCGCGACCATTGGTAGCGCGGACGATCCATCGATTTTCGGCGCTCATCATCTTGGCGTGGTTGGCGATCGCCGTCATCGTGACTATCGGTGTTCCACCGCTCGAGCAGGTGGAGAGAGAGCATGCACTTTCGCTGAGTCCGCTAGATGCGCCGTCGGTCGAGGCGATGAAGCGGATGGGCGACGTTTTCAAGGAATCCAATTCCGAGAATGTGGCGGTGCTCGTCTTAGAGGGTGAGCAACCCTTGGGCGACGATGCTCACAAATACTACGATGGTGTGATTCGTCAGCTGAAAGACGATCCGGAGCATGTGCAGCACGTCCAGGATTTTTGGGGGGATCCACTCACGGCGGGCGCCGCGCAAAGCGCCGATGGCAAGGCCGCGTATGTTCAATTGAACCTCGTTGGTCAGTTCGGCCAGGCTTTGGGGAACGAATCGGTTAAAGCCGTCCAGGACGTCGTGAAGCGTACGCCGCCGCCACCGGGGGTCAAGGTGTATGTCACCGGCCCGGCGGCAATCGTCGCGGATTATGGCGAGAGCGGCAACAAAACGGTCATCCTAATCACGGCGGTAAGCATGACCGTGATCTTCGTCATGTTGCTCCTCGTCTTCCGATCGGTTATCAGCGCTGTTGTTTTGTTGGTGATGGTCGGCATGCAATTGCAGGTGGCCCGAGGAATCGTCGCGTTCCTCGGCGATGCACGAGATTGTTGGCCTTACTACCTACGTCGTCAATCTATTGGTATCCGTCGGGATCGCGGCTGGAACGGACTACGGGATATTCTTCTTCGGTCGGTATCAAGAGGCACGTCAAGCCGGCGAGGATCGGGAAACGGCATTCTTCACGACCTACCGCGGTGTCGCCAAGGTTGTCTTGGCGTCCGGTCTGACGATCGCCGGGGCAATCTTCTGCCTCAGCTTTACCCGTCTGCCCTATTTCCAGCCACTGGGCCTCCCTGGCGCGGTGGGCATATTGGTCGCGGTCGCAGTGGCCCTCACGCTAATTCCGGCAGTTCTGGCCACCGGCAGCCGTTTCGGTTTGTTCGAGTCCAAGCGGCCGATCAACACTCGTAGGTGGCGGCGGATAGGCACGGCGACGGTTCGGTGGCCCGCGCCCATTCTTGCCGCGACATTGGCAATCGCGCTTATCGGCCTATTGACGCTGCCGGGATACCAACCCAGCTACAACGACCAGAAGTTCATCCCCAAAGATCTCCCCGCCACTGAGGGACTGACAGCCGCTGGACGACATTTTCCCCAGTCGCGAATGACGACGCCCGATATCCTGTTAATCGAGGCAGATCATGATATGCGCAATCCGGCAGATTTTCTCGTCTTGAACAAACTAGCAAAGGCCGTCTTCGCTGTTCCAGGTATTGCCGATGTACAGGCCATAACTCGGCCCGAGGGAACGCCGATCGCACATACTTCCCTACCGTTTATGCTGAGTATGTCAACCGCCTCGCAAAAACTATATCTGCCGTTTCAGCGTGACCGCATGGACGACATGCTCAAGCAGGCTGACGAGATGACGACGACGATCAATCTAATGCAGCGTATGTAGACCACGATGCAACAGATGGTCGACACGACTCATCGAATGGTCAGCCAAACGCATGACCTGCAGGAGATCACGGAAGAGTTGAGAGATCACATTGCGGATTTCGAAGATTTCTGGCGGCCGCTCCGCAATTACCTCTACTGGGAGCCGCACTGCTTCGATATTCCCATCTGCTGGTCGTTCAGATCCATATTTGACGGGCTGGACGGTGTCGACGAGATCAACGATAGTATGCAGGAATCTCGTCAAAGACCTCGATCAATTAGATGCGCTCATGCCGCAGCTGCTCATCCAGTTCCCGCAGATGATCGCGACCATGCAGAGCACGCGGACCATGATGCTGACCATGCACAGCACCATGTCCGGCATCTTCGCCCAGATGGACGACGGAAGCCAGGACTCCACCGCCATGGGGAAGGATTTCGACGCCGCCAAGAACGACGATTCCTTCTACCTGCCGCCGGAGGTGTTCAAGAACCCGGACTTTCAGCGCATCATGAAAATTTTCCTGTCACCGGACGGGAAGGCCGCGCGAATGCTGATTTCGCAAAGGGGCGATCCCGCGACGCCCGAGGGCATCGCGCGGGTCGACCCGATAAGAACCGCGGCCGAGGAGGCGCTCAAGGGAACTCCGCTGGAAAGCGCCAAGATCTACCTCGCCGGCACCGCAGCGACGACGAAAGACTTGGTGGACGGATCCAAATACGATCTCTTGATCGCGGGAGTCGCTGCGCTCTGCCTTATTTTCATCATCATGCTCATCATGACGCGAAGCTTTGTCGCCGCCCTGGTCATCGTAGGTACGGTGGCGCTTTCGCTTGGCGCGTCCTTCGGGCTGTCCGTGCTCGTCTGGCAGTATATTCTCGGCATACAAATACACTGGGTGGTATTGGCGATGTCCGTCATCCTCCTTTTGGCGGTCGGGTCTGACTACAATTTGCTGCTGGTATCACGGATGAAAGAGGAAATAGGCGCCGGGATAAACACGGGCATCATCCGGGCAATGGGCGGTACCGGGAGAGTCGTGACGGCCGCGGGTCTGGTGTTCGCGTCCACCATGGGATCCATGGTGGTCAGCGACCTGCTCAGCATCAGTCAAGTGGGTACCACCATCGGCCTCGGTCTGTTGTTCGACACGTTGGTCGTGCGTGCGTTCATGACGCCTTCGATCGCCGCGCTGCTTGGGCGCTGGTTCTGGTGGCCGCAACGAGTGCGCCCCCGCCCCGCCGGTGCATCCCGTCCGCTGGTACGGGCCTTGTTGATGAGGGACTAGCGAAGGCTGCATGAGCACCGAGCCCCCCCGGCCGCCCCTCATGGCGCGGACAATTCGCAGATTTTCGCTACTCATCATCCTGGCTTGGCTGGGGTTGATCGTGATCGCCAACCTGGCATCCGTCGGCTGGAACTGGGCAGCGGCAATTCCATCGCTGGAGCGGGTCGGGCAACAGCATTCCGTATCGCTGATGCCCAAGGATGCGCCGTCGGCACAAGCCCTGACTCACATGGGCAAGGTCTTCAAAGAATCCGATTCGGATAGCTCCGCGATGATCGTCCTGGAAGGGCAGCAGCCGCTCGGGGACGATGCTCACCAGTACTACGCCGGACTGGTTCGTGAGTTGAGAAACGATCCGAACGCATGTGGAGCACGTGCAGGACTTGTGGGGGGATCGACTCACGGCGTCGAGCGTACAAAGCCCCGACGGCAAGGCTGCGTATGTGCAACTGAATCTGGCCGGCAATCAAGGCACGGCCTTGGGGGACCAATCAGTGGCCGCGGTCCGGAATATCGTGGACCGGATGCCGCCGCCGCCCGGGGTCGAAGTCTATGTCACCGGCCAGGCGCCGCTCGCTTCGGATATGCAACACAGTGGCAACAATTCCATTCTGAAGATCACTGCCGTAACCGTTGTGATCATCGTCACGATGTTGCTCCTCGTGTACCGGTCGATCGCCACAGTAATCCTGCTGTTGGTCATGGTTGGCGTCGAATTGGCGGCCGCGCGGGGAATCGTCGCGTTTCTGGGCCACAACGATCTTCTCGTACTCTCGACGTTCGGCATCAACATGCTGGTTTTCCTCAGCATCGCGGCCGGAACCGATTACGGGATATTCTTCTTCGGTCGATATCAAGAGGCTCGTCAGGCCGGCGAGGATCCGGAAACGGCCTACTTCACCACGTTTCGCGGGGTCGCTCCGCGTTGTATTGGCGTCCGGTCTGACGATCGCCGGGGCAATCTTCTGCCTGAGTTTTACCCGTCTGCCCTACTTCCAGACCATGGGCATCTCGTGCGCAGTCGGCATGCTCGCTGCAGTCGCAGTTGCGGTGACGTTGGTTCCTGCAGGGATTGTCGTGGCCAGCCGATTTGGACTATTGGAACCCAAGCGCCGGTTGCGGGTTCACAGATGGCGCGGGATCGGCACGGCGATCGTCCGCTGGCCCGCGCCCATTCTGGCTGCCGCTTGCGCGATCGCACTGGTCGGTCTTCTGACACTGCCGGGCTATAAAACGAGCTACAACGACCGGCTCTACATACCCAAAGACATTCCAGCCAATTTGGGGTATGCGGCCGCTGAACGTCATTTCTCCCAGGCGCGAATGATGCCGGATATTCTGATGATCGAGACCGATCACGATATGCGCAATCCGGCAGATTTCCTGGTGCTGAACAAGCTAGCGAAGGCAGTTTTCCGGGTGCGAGGAATTTCCAGGGTTCAGGGAATAACTCGGCCCGAGGGAACACCGATTGACCGCACTTCGATACCGTTTCTGCTCAGCTTGCAAAACGCTAGCCAGATACAAACAATGCAGTTTCAGAAAGACCGCATGAACGACATGCTCAAGATGGCCGACGATATGACAACAATGATCAACGTACATGCAGCACATGTACGAAGTGATGCAACAGATGACTGACACGACTCATCGCATGATCGTCCAAACGCATGACCTGCAGGCGAAAACGGAAGAATTTAGAGATCACATTGCCGATTTCGAGGATTTCTGGCGGCCGATCCGCAATTACCTCTACTGGGAGCCGCACTGCTTCGACATTCCCATCTGCTGGGCGTACAGATCCTTATTTGACGCGCTGGACGGTATCGACCGGATCAGCGACAGTGTGCAGGTTCTCCTCAAAGACATGGATCAATTGGATGTGATCTTTCCGCAGTTGGTCGCCCAGTTCCCGCAGATGATCGCCTTCATGCAGAGCATGCGAACGATGGCGCTAACCATGCATAGCACCATGTCCGGCATCTTCTCTCAGATGGACGAGACGAGCCAGGACGCCACCGCCATGGGGCAGGCTTTCGACGCCGCCAAAAACGACGACTCCTTCTACCTGCCGCCGGAGGTGTTCAAGAACCCGGACTTCCAGCGCGCGATGAAATTCTTCCTGTCCCCGGATGGGAAAGCGGCTCGATTCATCATTTCCCATAACGGCGATCCCGCGACGCCCGAGGGCATAGCGCGTATCGACCAGATAAAGACGGCGGCCGAGGAGGCGCTCAAGGGGACACCTCTGGTGAACGCCAAGATCTATGTCGCTGGCACCGCGTCGACCGCGAAGGACTGGCAAGACGGATCCAAATACGATCTCTTGATCGCGGGAATTGCTGCGCTCTGCCTTATTTTCATCATCATGCTCATCATCACGCGAGGATTTATTGCTGCCCTGGTCATCGTGGGTACGGTGGCACTTTCGTTGGGCGCATCGTTTGGGCTGTCGGTGCTGGTCTGGCAACATATCCTGGGTATCAATTTGCATTGGATGGTACTGGCGTTCTCTGTGATCGTCCTTTTGGCGGTCGGGTCTGACTACAATTTGTTGCTGGTATCGCGGATGAAAGAGGAAATAGGCGCCGGGATAAACACGGGCATCATCCGCGCGATGGGTGGTACCGGCAAGGTCGTCACCACGGCAGGGTTGGTGTTCGCGTTCACCATGGCCTCGATGGTGGTCAGCGATTTGCGCATCATCGGTCAGATCGGTACCACCATCGGCCTGGGCCTGTTGTTCGACACCTTGATCGTGCGCTCGTTCATGACACCGTCCATCGCCGCACTGCTCGGACGTTGGTTCTGGTGGCCGCAACGAGTGCGCCCCCGTCCCCCCAGTGCCCTACTTCAGCCGTCAGGGCCCCATCCGCCGGTACGGTCCGTGCCGCTAAGGGAGGAACACCGCGACGACGACGCAGACACAACCGAGATCCCGAGGCCGTCCGTGTAGGTTGGCCCTCGCCGTTTACCCTGACCGGCTCGGGTTCGGGTTCTGATGGTGCCGTAATCCCAACCGCTACCCGGGATCTCGGCTGGCGATCGGGCCGACACGAGGCGGTGCAAGTCGTCGAGCGCGGAATCCGCCGGTCTCCTACCACGGTCGCAGCCCAAGTTCAGCCCGCAGCACGATGTGGATCGGGTGGCCGCGCTCGTAGCGTCGACGCATGACATCAGGAGTGCTCCGATCCCACGGCTCGATCGCTGGTCGGCGACTGAATCCCGTTGGTATCGCTCAACCTCGACACCCACTGGCCCACCTTCTGGCCAGAACCGTCGAAGCCGTGCGCGGGACGTTCCAAACGTCAACGAGCCGCACTCGACCACGAAAGAAGGGTTACCCGGCCCGCCGGGCGCCCTTCATCGAAGACGCCGCGATGGCACGGGAGATGCTCAGGCTGTAGGCGCCACGTCAAATGTCATACCGCGGTATGACACCCGGTCGTGCCCCACGGTGATGTGCCACCGCACCAGGCGGCCTTACCATGACACGATGCTGGATGCGGCCAAGCGCGGCTTGCAGAACTGGGCGCGCCACAAGGAGCGGATACTCCCATTCGGCTTCGGCTGGACGTTCATCGTGAGCGTGGACGCGACCATGGTGGTCATCGGCGGGATCGCCACGGCTCAACGCCCCATCTCGGATTGGCCGGTGTGCCTGGCGGCGATGGTGGTGGCCTTCACGCCGTGGCTACTGTTCTTCATCTTCAACATCTCCACCATGGAAGGCCTCGCGATCGGGGCGGCGTGGACCACCGGGACCGCCATCTTGCTGTTCGCAACGTCGACTCCCATCTCCGGTGATTTCGCTCCGCTGTTGCTCAGCCTGGCGGTCGGCGTCGTCACCGCCATCACGTCGTTGCGAGGGGGCGCCGTTGCCGCCGCCACTTCCGCTGCGATACTCCTGATCGCGTCTGCGCTGCATCGCTTGGACACGCCGTTCCTGTACTTGGCCTTCATTGGTATCGGTTGGCTGGTAGGCCATCTCATGCGCGTTCAGCAGGAACTACTCACCGAGCAACGGGAAGCCCACGCCCAGCTCGCCGCGCACGCCGTCGCCGACGAACGCAGGCGTATCGCCAGAGAGGTGCACGACGTCATCGCACACTCCTTGAGCATCACGTTGCTGCATCTGACCGCAGCACGCCACGCACTCCAACACGACGACCAAGACGAGTTCGCGGTAGTCGCCCTGCAGCAGGCCGAACACTCCGGCAGACAGGCGATGACCGACATCCGCCACACGGTGGGCCTGCTCGACGACGACTCGACTCCGCATACACCCGAGCCCGGTCTCTCCGATATCGCGAGCCTCACAGCGGAATTCGTCCACGCAGGGTTGAACCTCACGTTCGAAACCAGCGGCGACCTCGGTCAGGTCTCGGCCGCCGCCGGCCTCGCGATGTACCGCGTCGCGCAGGAGTCGCTGGCCAACATCGCCAAACACGCACCGAACTCGCCGTCGGCCATCAGCCTCGCCGTCACGAGGTTTAGCGCCGCGCTGTGCATCGTCAACCAATTCCCGTCGCCGCCGAACGCGACGCCGACCGCTCCCGGCCGCGGAATACGGGGCATGCGCCAACGCATCGAACTGCTCGGCGGCACAATCGATGTCGGCCCTAGCCCCGAAGGCTGGGCGGTACGCGCCAGCGTCCCGGTGGAACGTCCCGAAACCCGCTGGCAGATACCGACGTGCGCCTCGTGAGCGACGAACAGCCCACCGTGTCGGCGCTCATCGTCGACGACCAGGAGCTGGTGCGGTCGGGTCTGTCGATGATCCTGCGCGAGAAGTACGGCATCGTGGTGGTCGGCGAATGTTCGGACGGCGACGAAGTGCCGGCTGCGGTAGAACGGCATCGTCCCGATGTCGTGGTGATGGACCTGCGGATGAAGCGAGTCGGCGGAATCGAGGCGACCAGAGCCCTGACCGACGCCTGCGGGCCACCGGTCCTGGCGCTGACGACGTTTCACGACGACGAACTGCTCTCCGGCGTACTGCGAGCCGGAGCTGCCGGCTTCGTGCTGAAGGATTCGCCCGCCGAGGAATTGATTCGGGCCGTCCGCGCCGTCGGCAGCGGCAACAGCTACCTCGACCCGGCCGTGACGGCACGCGTCCTCACCACCTACCGCACCACGACGTCACCGACGTCCTCCGTGATCGACGTCGAGGAACTCACCCCCCGCGAACAAGACGTACTGACACTGATCGCCAAGGGCCGCACCAATAACGAAATCGCCGATGAACTTGTCATCTCGGGCGTCACCGTCAAGACCCACATCGGCCGCATCTTCACCAAACTCGGTCTGCGCGACCGCGCCGCCGCAATCGTCTACGCCTACGAACACCGAATCGTTCTTCCCTGACCTGGCTCCAGTGCGAGGGTCGCGTCGAATGACGCGACGTAACCCTGTCAGCATCTCGACACCTCGCATTCAGCTAAACGGCGCTGTCTTTGTGCCATGCTGCGCTCATGCTTGATCGCAGCGTGAATCGCAATCGCACCAGTGTGGGTCGGGGGCGCGCCCCAGAGGGACGCCGGGTACTCGACCTGGCGGAGGGAATCCTGATCGGTTTGCGCCGATACTCGAGCGAGGCGGCCTTCGGCGACTTGGTCGCCGTGGCGTATCGACACGACATCACGGTCTCGGCGGCTGCCTCAGCCTTGGTCGCGGTCGCGACCGGGGGTACCGAGGTGACGGACGTGAACCCGGGAGACGTGGTCATCGCGCAACACGAATGGTGCCGCCTACTGCCCGCTCTGTCTGGGCAGAACGCAGGAGACACGGCGGCACCCGTGAATTCCAACCAGTCTTGATGTCGTAAAGATCGAACGATCTTCGCTCGACGACGCGGTGATCATGCCCCTATCGGGCGCCGTGACGGGGGATCGCGCTCGGCGGATGTCCACGCAGCCAACGGGCGTAGGACGCGAGTTTCCTGGGATCGGGCACGTAAAATGGCGACTATGTCAGCCGACGTCGACGCCGGATCGAGCAAGCACAAACCGCTGCTGGTTCTTGGAAAGATCACCGAGATCCTCGACGCGTTCTCGCTTTCCAAACCATCGATGACGCTGGGGGAACTGCAGCAGGCAACCGGGCTGCCGACGTCAACGGTGCAGCGATTGGTCACGAACATGGCGGCTCAGGGATTCTTGGATCGGGTCGGTGACCAGATCCGGGTCGGGACCAGGATGGCTTACTGGGCCGCCTCGGCGATGAAGGATCTCGACATCTTGACGATCCTCAAGCCGGTGCTGGCGGAGATTCGTGACACGACAGGTGAGACCGCGTGTTTCTTCCGCGTCGAGCAGCAATATCGCGTGTGCGTGGCGATCGCCGAGACGCATCACGCACTTCGGCGAGATATGTATGTGGGCAAGTTGATTCCGCTGCATGCAGGTTCCGCCGGTCGCATCTTGTTGGCGTGGAATCCGATGCTGGCCGAAGTAATCTTGGCCGGCCCCTTGGAACCCATGACTGATGGAACGGTCACGAGTGCGGAGGAGTTGCGCGCGTTGATCGCGAAGGCCCGCGCAGACGGGTACGCGATCAGCGCCGGTGAGCGCGAGGACTCGGCATCTGGCCTGTCGGCTCCGGTCTTCGACTCCTCGGGAGAGATCGTGGGCGCGTTGATGATCAGCGGTCCGACCCTGCGCATGCCTCTCAAACAATGCGAGGCGTGGGTCGATCTGCTGGTCGGCTACGCCGAACAGGTGACCCGGACTATCGGCGGACGAATAGTCACGTGAGCGCGGCGATCTCACTCCCGGCGTGGCGCATCGCCTCCGCATCGGAGGCCACCAGCACAGCCGCGAAGTCGTCGCCGCTGTAATCGCCGATTGATCCGACGACGGCGTAGACGGGCAGATTCTGCGCTCGGCGCAGAATCGCCGAGATGATCTTTCCAGCCTTGGTTTGTGAGTCGAGTCGCCCTTCTCCGACGACCACCGCCGATGCCTCCCGCAGTGCCTCGTCGAATCCGCAACTGTCGAGAACGAAATCGGCACCCGGCGTGATCTGCGCGTCGAAGACCGCCCACATACCGCCGGCGAAGCCACCTGCTGCCCCGCCACCGGACACGGTCCGAGGATCGCGCGGGAAGTTCTGGGCCTGGTCGTTCAGGCGTCGAGTCAGCAGATCGACCGTATTCGCATCGGCTCCCTTCTGCGGCGCGAACACCTTTGCCGCATCAGCGAATAGCGTGGTCACGTCGGTCAGCACGGTCAGCGATTCTGGTGTGACTCCGCTGGCGTGAATCGCTGCGATCGCCCCGCGGCCACCGTCGGTGGTGGCCGATCCCCCGGCCGCGACGACGACATGCCGAGCGCCGCGGCGTACCGCATCGACGATCAGCATCCCGGTGCCATAGGTATCGGCGGTCACGGGGTCGCGAGGTCCGTCGTGCGCGGTGGTGATGCCGCTGGCTTCTGCGATCTCGATGACGGCGACGCCGTCCGAGGAGATACCGTAGCGTCCCCTCATCGGACTGCCCCACGGGTTTCTACTGTTCGCCGTGACAACGCTCAGCCTCATGGGCCGTCGGAGGCAGTCCAAGGTTCCTTCACCGCCGTCGGCGACGGGCATGGGCGTCGCCTGCCCGCCGTTGGCTTCAATTCCGGCGCACACGTTCTCGGCGACTTCGGCCGCCGTGTAGGTGCCTTTGAAGCTGTCTGGTGCGACAAGGATCGTCATTGCGTCCAGGCCTCCGGGTTGACGGGGTGCGGCGGCACTTCCCCGCGCGCCATCGCGACGGCATTCACGGCGCACAGCCGGGCCATTTCGGCGCGGACGGCGACGGTGGCACTGCCGAGATGCGGCAGAAGGACGGTGTTGGGCAAGTCCGCCAGGCCTGGCGCCAGTTGCGGCTCCGCTTCGTACACGTCCAGTCCCGCACCGGCGATCACTCCATCCCGAAGCGCCTGCACCAAGGCCGTTTCATCGACGACGGGGCCTCGGGCGGTGTTCACCAGAATCGCCGAGGGCTTCATCCGTTCCAGCACTTCGGCGTTCACGAGGTGTTGGGTCTGGTCGGTGAGCGGCACGTGCAACGACAGGAAGTCGCTGGTCTCGACCAACTCCCGCCAGTTCAGATGCCGCACCTTGCCGGCGAAATCCCCCAGTTCGTCGTCATCGACGGGCCTGTCACCCGGAGGGCGGGGACAGAACGCCACCTCCATACCGAAGGCCATCGCGCGCCGGGCAGTAGCACGGGCGATACGGCCGAATCCGGCCAACCCGAGGACCTTTCCACTGATGTCGTGGCCGAGCATTAGTTCCGGTTGCCAGCCCGTGAACCTGCCTGCGCGCAGAAACTGGTCGGCTTCCACGCACCGCCGGGCCACGCCGAGGATGAGCAGCATGGCGATGTCAGCGGTGGCGTCGGTGAGCACGCCGGGAGTGTTACCGACGATGATCGAGCGGCGGGTGGCACATGCGACGTCGATGTTGTTGACGCCGACCGCATAGTTGCTGATGCCCGTGATGGCGGCTCGTTCAAGCAGTGCGCTGTCGAACGTGTCGCCCAATTGCGCTACGACGACGCGGAACTCGCCGGACTGACACGCCTCGGTGAGATCTGACTGTGTCAACGGAGCATCCGGTAGCAGGACGCTACCCGCCTGGTGCAGGAGCGTCATGCCCGGTTCGGGCAGCGCGGTGGTGACCAGAAAGTCAGTGGGCATCTCGGTGCGTTCCCGTGATCACCCATGGGAATGCGTGGGCTTCCGAACGCGCACCCTGGGCGGTCTTCGAACGATTGGGTTCGCCGAGTTCGGCGAGCATTTTGTCGGTGAGCCCGACCACCGACTCGAGGACGTCCGGAGTGAACCACGTGGGCTGGGTGGCGAACAGCAGATCTTCAGTGGAAGTGTTTCCGCTGGCGCCGGGAGCGAACGGGCAGCCGCCGAGGCCTCCGAGAGAGCCGTCGACCATGGCGGCACCGGCGTTGATGGCGGCCAAGGTGTTGGCAACTCCCAGTCCCCACGTATCGTGACCGTGGAACACCATGCGGCGCTGCGGGGTTCGCTCCTTGGCGGCGTTGAAAAGACGGGTCACCTGGGTCGGCACCGCTTGCCCGAGGGTGTCACACAGGACCAGGTCGGAAGCACCGTCGGTGCGCGGGTCGTCGGCGATCGCGATCACCCGCTCCAGCGGGACTTCGCCGTCGAACGGGCACGTGAATGCCGTGGCGATGCACAGTTCGATCGTTCCGCCGACCTGTTCGGTGTTGCGGACCGCGTCGGGAAACGCGGCAACGCTGGCTTCGGTGGAGCGGCCGATGTTGGCCTGGTTGTGCTTGTCTGACGCTGACAGGCAGTACTGGAACTTGCGCGCGCCGGCCGCGGCAGCCTTCTCGATGTGACGCGGTGTGGCGACCCACACCCAGCAGCGGTCGAGTTCCTCCGGGGTCAGTTCGCTGATCACCTCGAGCGTGTTGGCCATCGGCGGCACCAGATCTCCGCGTGCCATCGACCCGATCTCGAGTTCCGGTACGCCGAGCGCAAGTAGTTGACGGGCGATTTCGACTTTGCGCTCGGTCGGGAGCAGCTTGCCGGTGAGCTGGAGCCCATCGCGCAATGTGACGTCGCGCAGCACGGCGTTCGGGGAGTAGGCGTAGGTCATCGTGTCGCTCCTGAGAGGGCGTCGACTCCCAGCAAATCGGAGAGCACCTGTTCGGTGTGCTCGCCGAGATCGGGGCCGACGGTGCGGATGGGCAATGAGGCGCCGCCGATCACCGGAACGATCCCCGGAAATCCCACGGTTGCGGGCCGGTCACCACCGGTATCAACGGCGAAGTCCTGGATCATGTTTCGCGCGGCATACTGTTCGTCGGTGCAGATGTCGGCAGCGGTGTAGATCGGCCCCGACGGAACCCCGGCATCGTCGAGCAGAGCCAGCGCTTCGTCGCGGGAGTGCCGCATCGTCCACTCACCGATCGCGGCGTCCAGCTCTTCGCGTCGCAGCCATCGGCCCGCGTTGGTCTGCAGATCGGGGTCGACAGCCAGGTCGGGCCGGCCGATGGTTTGCATGTAACGACCGTAGATGGCGTCTCCGTTGCCCGCGATGATGATGCTGGCGCCGTCGTTGCACGGATAGGCGTTGCTGGGGGCGATGCCCTCCATGCGACCGCCGACCCGTTCGCGTTTCACACCGTAGGCCAGGTAGTCGGGTACCAGCGACTCCATGACAGAAAGGATCGACTCGTTGAGCGCGACGTCGATGATGCGATGGTCCAAGGCGACGGGCGGCTGTGCGGCGTTCCTCTTGGCTTCCCGTTGGAACAGGGCCATCACGGTGCCGAATGCCGCATAGATGCCTGCGATCGAATCGCCGATCGACACTCCGACTCGGACCGGGGCGCGGTCGGGGTCGCCGACGAGTTCGCGCATGCCGCCAACGGCTTCGGCTACGGCGGCGAATCCCGGTCGGCTGGACAACGGGCCGGTCTGTCCGAAAGCCGAGATCCGGGTGATCACCAGGTCCGGGTTCGCCTCGTTGAGCACTTCTGGTCCCAGCCCCCACTTTTCGAGGGTTCCGGGCCGGAAGTTCTCCAGCAGCACGTCGCAGTGGGCGACGAGCTCCAGCACGATGTCGCGTCCGCGTTCGGTCTTGAGATCCAGCACGATCGACTTCTTGTTGCGGTTGATCGTGCGGTAGAGCATCGACGTGGTCCCGGCGTAGAGGCGCCAGTTGCGAAGTTCGTCACCGGTTTCTGGGCGTTCGACCTTGATGACTTCCGCTCCGAAGTCGGCCAGCATGCGGCCGGCTGTCGGGGCGGCGATGTAGTTGCCGAGTTCCAGGACGCGCACTCCGTCGAGCGGGCGAATGTCGTTGTGATTCATGTTCATTCCTCTTTCGGAGACTCGTCAGAACAGTGCGCTCATCGGCAGGATCAGCAGGATCGCCACCACCGAGGCGACCGAGACGCCGAAGGTGCAGGTCTTCAACGTTCCGCGGGTGCTCTGGCCCAGCAGTGACTGGAGCAGCCAGAAGGTGTTGCTCGTGACGTGGACTGCGAACAACGATCCGGCACCGGCGGCAAGAGCAAGCAATACCGGGTCGAGGCCCAGGATGGGTGCAACCGGCGCCAGGATGCCGGCTGAGGTGATGGCCGAGATCGTCACCGAACCCACGGCGATGTGCAGCACCGCGGCGACAACCCACACCATCAGCAGCGGAGCGGCGTGGCTGGCGGTGAAGTACTCGCCCAGGATGTCGCCCAGGCCGGTCGCCTTGATCGTGGCGGCCAACGAGCCGCCGACGCCGGTGAGGATCAGGATCTGTCCGCTCTCCTTGAATCCGGTAGCTATGGCTCGCTCGACGTGCTTGGCGCCGAACGCATACCGGCCGACCATGCTGGTGCCGATGAGGCCGAGCAGCAGGGCGACGATCGGTTCGGAGATGAACGTGACGATCGGAGTGTGGATGCCGGCGACGTCGAGGATGGCTCCGGTCGCTATCAGCAATAGCGAACCGAGCAGCGGGCCGAGCAACACGATCAGCGGGGTCTGCGCTCGAACAGGCGCGGTCTTCGTGGCGACGGCAACTGAACCCGAGGCGCTTCCCGCCACGCCGGTGCCATCGATGGCGACGTCATCGTCCGGGCCGTCCGGTCCGACCGGTTCGGAACCGAGGAAGGGCTGTTCGTCGCGCTCGGGATTCCACCAGCCGTGGTTGAAGAGGAAGAGCATTATGGCCACCGAGATCGCGACCGTGGGAATCACCAGGGCGATGCCACAGAGCAGCATCTTGCCCAGGGGCACCCCGAGCAGACCGGCCAGGGCGAGGGCGCCAACGCCGGGAACCGTGAGGACGATTCCGCACTCGAGGCCGATGGCCATCGCGACCGCCATGCGCGCGGTGCCGTTCTTGCCGATCTTCTTGGCCAGGTCTCGCGCCAGCGGCGCCGACATCACCAGCAGTACGTCGAGGAAGATCGACTGCAGGGCTGTCGCGATCGTCAGCGACAGTGCGAAAGGCATCCGCTTGGGCCCGAAGAGGCGCAGCAGGGTGTCGACCAGGCGTTGGATCGCGCCCATCTCTTGCAGCAGCGCGCCCATGAGGACGCCGAAGGCGATGAGCAGGCCAACGTCGGCCATGATCTCGCCGAAGCCTCCGGCGACCGTCTTGATCGTCTTGTCGATGCCGAGTTTGGTGGCCAGTCCGAGGTAGAGGGATCCCATTACCAGGGAGACCACGGGGTTGAACTTGAACCGCACGATCAAGACGACGACGGCCAGGATGGCGACCACCGTGTTGATCACGATTGCGATGTCTGACATGCGCTTTTCTCCATCGATTCGCACTCGATGAGTGCGGATTGTGGTACCCGCCTCACTTTAGGCGGGGTGTGACGCGGACGACGTCACGCTTACCATATGAACATAGACTCACATTATAAGCAAGAGCTGATGACGAACTTTCTCCGCGCTTGCTGTCGACGGCAGTCATGCCCGGGGCCGCGGCACGGTGCCGCGGTCGAGCGGGAACGGCAGATCCGCAAGGACGCAGAGGCCGTGGACGAGCGGCTACGCAAGGAGACTTTGTCGCCGATCTACAAGTCCGGCGCGACTATGGCCTGGGACGCGCCGCTGAGCGCCCCCCGACTGGCCAACGGAATGCCCCGCGGCGGCCAGTCAGAGCGCCGCGTCGATGGCGCCGGCACTGAGTACGTGGTCGAGAATCATTGCCGCACTGCCGATCACACCGGACTGATCACCGTGGGTGGAGGGCAGGATCTGTAGTTCGCGGGTGGCCAATGCCGTCGCATTGCCGTAGACGGTTTCGCGTAGTCCGGCAACGAGGATGTCGTAGGCCTTGGCCATGTCACCGGCGATGACCAGTGCTTCGGGGTTGAGCAAGTTGACGGCGCCGGCGAGTATTTCGCCGATATGGCGACCGCTTTCGCGGATCAGTCGACGGGCTTCAGAATCTCCGCCGACGGCTAGGTCCACGACGTCGCGAATGTGCCCGACAGCGCGGCCCTGTTGTTGCAAGGCGCGTACCAGGGCCCAGCCTCCGGCAATGGCCTCCAGACAACCGGTGTCGCCGCACCGGCACGCGATGCCGGCAGCAGCGGGGATCTTGGTGTGCCCGAATTCGCCTGCGCCGCCGAGCGCTCCGCGTTGCAGCACTCCGCCGGCGACTATGCCCGCGCCCAGGCCGGTGGAGGCCTTGATCAGTAGCATGTCGTCGAAGCGGTCCCGTTGCCCGCGCCGCTCGGAGAGCACGATCACGTTGGCGTCGTTGTCGAGTCGCGCAGGGGCTTTGGTTAGGTCGAGCAGATAAGGCGGCAACGGAACCCCGTCCCAGCCGCTCATTGTCGGCGAATCCAGACTGCAGCCCCGGGTGGTGTCCGCGGTCCCAGGAATGCTCAGACCCACACCGCGTATCTCGTCGCGGTGGCGGCCGCTCTCGTCGAGCAATACCTCGAGGCGTTTGGCGATGTCGGGCATCAATTCCTGAGGGCCGACGCCGATCTCCTGGTCGACGTCGGCCATGGCCAACAACTTTCCGGCCAGGTTGCAGACGCCGAGTTGGGTACGGCTCCTGCCGATGGCGGCGGCCAGCACCACGCCGGCATCGACATTGAAGACCAGGCCGGCGGGAGGTCTCCCGGGGGTTGACGGCGCTTCTGTGCGTTCGAGTACCAAGCCGACAGCCTGCAGCGCGGACACTCTGGCCGCGACGGCGGTGCGGGACAGGCCTGTGATGCGGCCGATCTCAGCGCGGGTGGTAACAGATCCATCACGAATCAGGCCGAACACCTCGCCAGCGGTTACAGCTGCCTTCGGTGACCGTGACATGCGCATATTGATCGTTATACCAACTAAATTGAGTACGGACAACCCCCAAAGTTCACCCACTTTGTACTTAAAAATACCTAACTAGGATTGCCAAGACGCACAAATACCTCTATCGTTCGACGGGACAGACCCGACAAATGTCAGGAGATCCATGTCGACCGCGAACCCCGTGGCACCCTGTGACTTCGTAGTTTTCGGCGGAACCGGCGATCTCGCCGTCCGCAAACTGCTACCCGCCCTCTACCTGCGCGACCGGGATGGCCAGCTCCCCGCGGACACCCGCATCATCGCCGCGTCGCGTGCCGGCCTCGACGAGGCGGGCTACCGCGACAAGGTGCGTGGCGAGCTGGGCCGATTCGTCCCCGCCGACGCCCTCCAGGATGAGACCGTTCATCGCTTCCTTGCCCGTCTGCGGTACGCGAGCATCGATTTCGCCGACGCCTCAGACTGGCATCAGCTGACCGCTCTCCTGCCTGCCGACCCGGGCAAGGTCCGGGTGTACTACCTGGCCTGCGCGCCCAGCCTGTTCGGCCCGATCTCCGAACATCTGGCCTCCCACCACCTCGTCGATGAATCGTCGCGGGTCGTCCTGGAGAAGCCGATCGGCCACGACCTGGCCTCTGCGCGGGCCATCAACGACGCGGTCGGAGCGGTCTTCGAGGAGTCCCAGATCTTCCGCATCGACCACTACCTGGGCAAGGAGAGCGTGCAGAACCTACTCGTCACGCGGTTCGCCAACACGTTCCTGGAGCCGCTGTGGAACTCGAGCTCGATCGACCACGTCCAGATCACCGTGTCGGAGTCGCTGGGTGTGGGCACACGCGGCGGGTACTACGACAACTCCGGCGCGTTGCGCGACATGGTGCAGAACCACCTGCTGCAGGTGCTGTGCCTGGTCGCGATGGAACCACCGACCTACGTCGACCGTGAAACCGTCCGCGACGAGAAACTCAAAGTGCTGCAGGCACTCAAGCCGATGACGCCCGACGACGTCGAGCGCTGCTCAGTCGCAGGCCAGTACGGACCCGGCCTGGCCGATGGCGTTGCCGTCCCCGGCTACAAGGAGGACGCGGAGAACCCCGAGAGCCGAACCGAGACCTTCGCCGCCGTGAAGGCCGAGGTGCGCAACTGGCGCTGGGCCGGAGTGCCGTTCTACTTGCGGACCGGTAAGCGCATGGAGCAACGGTCCTCCGAGGTCGTCATCGTGTTCAAGCCGGTGCCGCACCCGATGTTCCCCGACAGCGACGGCAGCAACGAACCCAACAAGCTGGTCATCCAGTTGCAGCCCAAGGAGGGCATGCGCCTGCACATGACCGCCAAAGAGCCCGGGCCCGGGGGCATTCGGCTCAAGCCGGTGTCGCTGGACCTGAACTACACCGAGGCGTTCCAGCGGCCCTCCCCCGACGCCTATGAGCGGCTACTGATGGACGTCGTCCGGGGCAACCCGACGTTGTTCATGCGCCGCGACGAAGTCGAAGCAGCCTGGGCCTGGGTCGAGCCGATCCTGGTCAGCTGGAAGCAGTCCGAGCGCGGCCCGCGCCGTTATCCGGCGGGCACCGACGGACCAACCGATGCGACCACCCTCATCGAGCGCGATGGTCGCACCTGGCACGAAGGAGCCACCCCATGAACGACATCCACCCCGTGCTGGCGGAGGTCACCGACCGCATCACCGCCCGCAGCAAGGATTCCCGCACCGCGTACCTGACCCAGGTCCGTGCTGCCGGCGACCGCGGACCCGCCCGCGGCAGGCTGGCCTGTGCCAACCTGGCGCACGGATTCGCCGCCTCCGGCAAGGCCGACACCAAGGCGTTGCGCGGCATGGTCAAGCCCAACATCGCGATCGTGTCGTCCTACAACGACATGCTCTCGGCGCACAAACCGTTCGAAGCCTTTCCCGCTCAGCTCAAGCAGGCCGTGCTGGAGTCCGGTGGTATCGCTCAGTTCGCCGGCGGTGTGCCCGCGATGTGCGACGGCATCACCCAGGGCCGCGACGGCATGCAGCTGTCGTTGTTCAGCCGCGACGTGATCGCGATGTCGACGGCGATCGCCTTGTCGCACGACATGTTCGACGCCACCCTGATGCTCGGTGTCTGCGACAAGATCGTGCCCGGAATGTTGATCGGCGCCTTGGCTTTCGGTCACCTGCCCACGATCTTCGTCCCGGCGGGCCCGATGACGTCCGGGCTGCCCAACGGCGAGAAGGCCAAGGTGCGGCAACTGTACGCCGAGAACAAGGTCGGCCGTGAGGAGCTGCTCGACGCGGAGGCGGCGTCGTACCACGGCAGCGGCACCTGCACCTTCTTCGGCACCGCCAACTCCAATCAGCTGCTGATGGAGGTGATGGGTCTGCACCTGCCCGGGTCCAGCTTCGTCAACCCCGGCACTCCGTTGCGCACCGCGCTGACCGCCGAAGCCGGTCGCCGAGTCACCGCACTCACCGCCCTCGGCGACGACTACACCCCCGTCGGCGAGATGATCGACGAGCGGGCGATCGTCAACGGCACCGTCGCGCTGCTCGCCACCGGCGGCTCGACCAACCACACCATGCACTTGGTCGCGATCGCCCAAGCCGCGGGAATCTCGTTGACGTGGAACGACATCTCCGATCTCTCCGCGGTCGTCCCCCTGCTCGCCCGGATCTACCCCAACGGCAGCGCCGACGTGAACCACTTCCACGCCGCGGGCGGGCTCGGCTTCGCCATCTCAACGCTGCTGGACGCAGGTCTGCTGCACGAGGACGTGCAGACCGTGGTCGGTCGCGGACTCCGTCGCTACACCCAGGAGCCCAAGCTCGACGGTGACAGCGTGATGTGGCTGGACGGCACCACGATGAGCCACGACACCTCGGTATTGCGGAGCGTCGATGAACCGTTCGCGCCGGACGGCGGCCTCAAAACCCTTGCGGGGAACCTTGGTTCGTCGGTGATCAAAACCTCGGCAGTCAATCCCGAGCACCGTGTGATCACCGCGCCCGCCGTCGTCTTCGACGACCAGGCCGACTTCCTGGCCGCGTTCGAGGCCGGTGAAATGGACGGCGATTTGGTGGCAGTTCTGCGCTATCAGGGCCCGCGCGCGATCGGCATGCCCGAACTGCACAAGCTCACGCCGGCGCTCGGGGTGCTGCAGGACCGCGGCCACAAAGTCGCGCTCGTGACCGACGGCAGAATGTCGGGCGCTTCCGGAAAGGTGCCTGCGGCAATACATCTGACGCCGGAGGCAGCCACGGGTGGCCCACTGTCACGGGTTCGCGACGGCGACGTCATCACCGTCGACGCGCTGGCCGGCACCCTGACACTCCACGTCGAGGATGACGAGTTCGCCGCCCGCACCCCGACGGGTCGCGTACCGACTGCCACCGAGATGGCGGGCACCGGACGCGAGTTGTTCGCCAGCATGCGCGCCGCAGTGGGTCCAGCAGACCAGGGCGCCAGCATCTTTCCCGCCTACGTCGCATGACAACCAAGGAGAAGCACATGACCAACTCACTGCTCAACCGTGTCCCCGTCATACCCGTCGTCGTGGTCGAGGACCTCGACCACGCCGTCCCGATCGCCCAGGCATTGGTGGCCGGTGGCCTGCCAGTCATCGAGCTGACGTTACGAACACCGGTTGCACTGGACGCCATCGAGCGGATCGCCAACGAAGTACCCGAGATCTACCTCGGGGCCGGCACCATCGTCGACCCCGGCCAGGCCAAACAAGCCGCCGCCGCCGGTGCCCAGTTCCTGGTCTCCCCTGGAAGCACCCGCACGATCCTGAACGCCATGACCGACACCGGACTCCCCCACCTGCCGGGCGTCGCCACGGTGTCAGAGATCATGACCGCGCTTGAAGCCGGATACACCGAATTGAAGTTCTTCCCGGCCGAAGCCGCGGGCGGCGCCCCGTATCTCAAATCGGTCGGTTCACCCATCCCGGCGGCGCGGTTCTGCCCCACCGGCGGCGTCTCCACCGGAAACGCTGCTCGGTACCTTGCGCTGCCCAATGTGGGATGCGTGGGGGGTTCCTGGATCACGCCGTCGGACCTGCTCGAGGCGCGGGACTGGGCCCGGGTTGCCGAACTGGCCGCCTGTGCCGCCCGATTCTGACACCAACGGCAAGCCGTCCCACGACGATTCAAGGTCGTCGCGTTGCGACCGTTGCGCGCTACGGGCCCGCATCGGAATGTAGGTCGAGGAAGCCAACGGTTACGACGAGCGCCAGCTCGACGTTGGGTTCGTCGACCTCTGACCCCTCCGCTCTAGACGAAGCGTGAGGCGATCGGCGGCTGTGATGTCCATCGCCTCGGCACGGCCCAACTGGCGACCCGGCGTCGCCCCTGCCAGAGTGGTAACCGTGTTTGCGAGAACCGAACGATCCCTGTTCAAACAGTAGTGATGAGCGTCACATTGTTTGCTAAGCGTGTCCGGTGGTATCTGCGCGCTCTCGGGTTCAACCCGCTGATCCGCGCGAGCGATCGACTCGAAGCGCTTGCAGCGCTCGCCGTGCTAGTCACCGCGCTCCTTGCCGTCCCCGCCGCGGCGCAAGCAGGAGACATGATCTACGACGCGGGTGTGCGTACTGCCAACGAGCAGGCGCACACTCGTCACGCCGTAGAGGCTGTTGCAGTGGATGGCAGCGCCAGAATGCCGGTCGATTTCGACAGTCCTGCCTATGTGCGCGCGCAGTGGCGCGAGGGAACACACCTACGTACCGAACAGGTCATCACCCCGGCGACGCTGAAACCCGGCGAGTCGCTCAAGGTTTGGCTGGACGATGGCGGCAAGGTGGTCGCCGCACCGCGAACACCGGATGACGCCAAGCTGAGCGCGACCGTCGCCGCAGGGTCCGTCTGGCTCGCCATCGTGGTCTGCAGCGCAATGCTGGCGTTCGGCGTCCGCAGGTGGCTGGACGGATCGCGCGACCGCGCTTGGGAGCGTGAACTGCGCCTCCTGGCTCACAACGATGACGGCTGGGCCAACCGGCACATCTAACTGCGTCGCCAAACCCGTCGCCGTCACTGCGTGGATAGGTGCGGCGGAAACCGCGGCCGATGGAGTACGTCACTAGAGCTAGAGCGCCTTGCGCCATCCGGGAAGACGCTCATCGAGCAACGTGACGCACTCTGGAACTTGCGAGTACGCGGGAAGTACTTCACTCATATCGCCTACGGCGCGGGATGGTTCAATCTGTTCGGGACTACGAGCGGCTGAGAGCCACGCCAATTCGCGGTCGAGCCGGCCGCGAAACCAGAATCCAGCTTGAGCAACTGCCTCTCTGGCGGAAGCGTTGGTCCTGAATGTGTAGGCACGTTGGTCACCTTCATGGCTGATCAAAACGGCGGCCGAAAATTGACCCCCTTTTCGACGGGGTGGTTTCCAGTCGTCGATGCACGCGTCCTTAGGCGACGTCAAGGATCTAGAGGGTGCCTGACGCGTTACGCATTGACCCAATGCCGAGCTTGTAGCCATCCGACCGTGCAGCGCACCGGATCACCGTGGAGAGCCCTCGCGCACCGGATCACCGTGGAGAGCCCTCGCGAACCGGGTCGTGCTCGACGCGCTGTGCGCCATCGCCCGCAATCGCCGTGACGAACGCGACGGGACCAAATGGGATCCCACCAATCCCTCCTCGCGGATCGGGAACCGCCGACTGGCTGACAGCGATCGCCCGCGGTGCCAAACTCCAAGAGTCGGGGGCGCGCCGCCCGACGCCTCCAAGGAGGGACGATGGCCACATTGCAGAAGTTGTTCCGCCGCAAGCCGGTTCCGGAAATGTCCGAGGAGACCGGCAGCGACACCGGCCAGAGTGAATTGGAGCTACCGGGGCCCGTCACGCAGGTGTTCCTCGGCTCCCGGGCCACGAAGATCCTGCGGCATTCACCCGTCCCGGTGGTGGTGCCGCGCCGCCAGGCCGATGAGATCGCAAAGGGGATGACCAATGCATGAGGTCGACCAGACCACCGAGCAGATGGTGCGAAGCGTCTTGGCGTACGCCGAGAACCGGCTGCGGATGAATCCGGTTCCGTTGGACAAGGGTTCGCTGTCCGCGGACGACCTGTACGAGCGCCTCGACGGGTTGATCCGGGCGGAGCCGCGACAGCCCGACGAGGTGCTCGGCGTGTACACGTCGGTGATCGCGCCCAGCGTGATCTCGGCGGACAGCCCGCGGTTCCTCGGCTTCATCCCGGCCGCGCCGACCAAGGCCAGTCTGCTCTTCGACATGTTGGTGTCCTGCGCCTCGATTCAGGGCATCTCCTGGCTGGAGGCGTCGGGTGCGATCGCCGCGGAGAACAGTGTGCTGCGCGTTATCGCCAACGAGGCCGGCCTGCCAGACACGGCCGGCGGCTGCTTCGTGTCCGGTGGTTCGGCGGGCAATATGTCGTCCCTCGCCGTGGCCCGCGAGACGGCCAAGAAGGCTCGTGAAAAGAACGGAAGCGCCACCGGTCGGCTGCGGGTCGTGGTCGGATCGGACGCCCACTCGTCGATCGTGAACACGCTGCGCCTGCTGGAGATGGACGCGCTGGTGGTCGAGACGCCGGACCACCGGCTGACCGCCGCGACCGTCCGCGATGCGGTCCCCGAGGACGCTTCCGACATCGCCGCGGTGGTGTGCACCTCGGGAACGACGAACGCCGGGATCATCGACGACCTAGCCGGCGTCGGCGCGCTCGCGCGTGAGCGCGGCTGGTGGTTCCACATCGACGGCGCCTACGGCGGGTCGGGCATCTTCGCCCGGTCGTTGCGGCCGAAATACGACGGGATTGAGCAGGCGGACTCGTTCATCCTCGACCCGCACAAGTGGTTGTTCACGCCGTTCGACTGCTGCGCGCTGTTGTATCGCGACCCGCAGCTGGCGCGTGCCACGCACACCCAGGACGCGTCGTACCTCGATGTCATCCACACTTCCGAAGGCGAGTGGAACCCGTCCGACTACGCCTACCACCTGACCCGGCGGGCGCGCGGGCTGCCGCTGTGGTTCTCGCTCGCGGTGTACGGCGTGGACGCGTACCGCAGCGCGATCGAGGTGGCCGCCTCGCTCGCCATCCAGACGGCCGAGCTGATCAAGGCGGCACCGCAGCTGGAGCTGATCCGCGAACCCGACCTCGGTGTGGTGCTGTTCCGTCGGCTGGGCTGGAAGCCCGAGGATTACGACGCGTGGGCCCAGCAGCTGCACGAGGATCAGGTCGCGTTCATCCCGCCGACCAAGTGGGAGGGCGAAACCGTCGGCCGGTTCGCGTTCCTGCATCCCGACACAAGCCTGGACCTGGTACGCGAGGTCCTGGCCCGGACCGAAAAATGACCGACCTGCTGTCGCTGTTCCCGTCCGGCAGTGCGCTCGACGCCGACGGCGTGTTGTCGATCGACGGCTGCCGCGCGGACGCGCTGGCCATCGAGTTCGGCACGCCGGTCCTCGTGGTGGCGGAGCGGACGCTGCGGGCCAGGGCCCGCGAGTACGCCGACGAGCTCATGTCGCGCTGGCCGAACTCCCGCGTGGTGTTCGCGTCCAAGGCCTTCCCGTGCACGGCCGTCCAGCGGGTAATGGTGTCCGAGGGGCTCGGGCTCGACGTCGCCGGCGGCGGCGAGATCCTCACCGCGTTGAAGGCGGGTATCGACCCGGCCCTGATTGTGTTGCATGGCAACGCGAAAAGCGACGAGGAGATCGCGATGGCCGTCGAGCACGGCATCGGTCTGGTCGTCGTCGACAACTCCGACGACGTCGACCGGCTAGAGGCGACGGTGCCGGCCGGCCGGTCGCAGGACGTGCTGATCCGGATCATCCCCGGGGTCACCGCGGATACCCACGCGCACATCCTGACCGGCCACGAGGGCTCGAAGTTCGGCCTGTCCCCCGCCGACGCGGCCCCGCTGATCAAGCGGATCGAGCACAGCTCGCGGGTGCGGATGCGGGGGCTGCACGTCCATGTCGGTTCGCAGATTCTGGAAGTGCAGCCGTTCGCCGACTCGGTCGCGCCGATCGCGAAGCTGGGCGAATTCCCGGTCTACGACCTCGGCGGCGGTCTGGGTGCCCGGTACAGCTGGGCCGACCAAGCGCCGACGGTGGGTGCCTACCTGGACGCGCTGATCGGCGCGGCCCGGGAGCACCTGCCGGCGGAGGCCCAGTTGATCATCGAGCCCGGGCGCAGCATGGTGGCCGTCGCGGCGACGACGATCTACCGGGTCACGACAGTCAAGCGCGGTGCGGTCACGTTCGTCGCGGTCGATGGCGGAATGGGCGACAACCTTGAGGTCGCGCTGTTCGACCAGCGGTTCGAGGCCGGTATCGTCGGCCGGTTCGCCGGGCCCGATACGGAGACGGTGACGGTCGTCGGCCGGCACTGCGAAAGCGGCGACGTGCTGGTCGACGGCGTCCCACTGTCCGCCCCGACGGTGGGCGACCTGCTCGCCGTTCCCGCGACCGGCGCCTACTGCTACACGATGGCCAACAACTACAACGGCAACCGCAGGATCCCCGTCGTCTTCGTCAACGACGGCGATGCCCGGCTGGTCGTCCGACGCGAGACATGGGACGACCTGATGGCCCGGGACGTGGAGTAGGCGAGTCGAGCGTGCCATCCAGTCGACTCGCGTCGGCCTAGCTTCAAGGATGTCCTTGCTTCGACCGAGGGCCATCGGCGAGGCTGGCCCCGTGAGCACACCTCCTGACCAGACGCAGACTCCCTACGCGAGCGCGGTTGCCGGATACGCGGACCAGGACTGGCTCAGGCTCGACGTCCCAGGACACCAAGCCTGGTCCGGCAGGGAGTCACTCCTCACGACATACTTCGGTCGGCGACTCCTGGAACTCGATCTGCCACCGCTCGTTGACGGAATCGACTACGGCGACAGGCCTACACCGTTGGGCCAGTCGGCCAGGCTCGCCGCCTCGGCATGGGGGGCCCGCAAGACCTATTTCCTGACCAATGGGGGTTCCAAGGGCAACCTTGTCTCCTGCATCGCGTTGCGCTCGATCGGCGAACAGGTGCTCGTACAACGCAGCGTCCACTCGTCGGTGATCGACGGTATCGCTCTTGCCGGGCTGGATGCCTCATTCGTGATACCCGTCGTGGATTCAGAACTTGGTATTGCCCATGGGGTCTCGGCGGATCGACTCCGGCACGCGCTGAGAGCGAACCCGGGAGTCGCCGCCGTATACATCGTCACACCCAGCTACTTCGGTGCGGTGGCCGACGTACGCGCACTGGCCGAGATCGCACACGATGCAGGTGCGGCACTCGTCGTGGACGAGGCCTGGGGTGCGCATTTCGGCTTCCATCCAGACCTGCCCGGCAGGGCCCTACACCTGGGTGCCGATATCGTTGTGTCCAGCACCCACAAAATGGCCGGGAGCTTGACGCAGTCGGCGATGCTGCACCTCGGTGAAGGCCCGTTGGCCGACCGCCTTGAGCCTCTGCTCGACCGTGCATTCCGGGCAATGCAGAGCACAAGTGCGAGTGCATTGCTTATGGCCTCCCTGGATATCGCCCGCCAGCAACTCGTCACTGGCGGATCGAAGGCGATCAGCGAGTCCCTCAGCGCGGCAGCCCATTTGCGCAGCGCCGTGACGACGGGGGGCCGGTTCCGTGACGCATCCGCTCGCCTTGGCGCATCGGAGGGCGTCATTGCTCTGGACCCCTTACGCATCGTGATCGACACCCGACCGGGTGGACTGTCCGGCCACGAAGCTCGCGCACGGCTCTTCAAAGACCACCGAGTCCACCTCGAAATGTCCACGGCGTCCGTCGTCGTGGCGGTCATCGGTGCAGGAGCCGTGCCCGACGTCGACCGGTTCCTCGATGCGCTGCATGCACTACCCGACGTTGGACACCGTGAGTCGGGTCCGGTCACCTTGCCGTCGCCCGGACCACGAGCCATGAGCATCAGGGCGGCCTTCTTCTCCAGCACGGAAGTGGTGTCCGCCAGGGATGCGATCGGCCGCATATCGGCCGACACCCTCAGCGCCTACCCGCCGGGGATCCCGAATCTGATGGCAGGAGAGGTCGTCACCACAGAGGCGATCGAATTCCTGCAGGAAACGGTCCGTGCGCCTTTCGGACATGTACGAGGTGGCGTGAGCCACGACGTGTCCCACATCCGTGTCACGACCTGAGCCGGGCCATCGATGCGATGACCCATTGCCCGACTCGTGCCGGCTACCCGGACGGGATGTTCCGTAACCGCACCGACAAGCATGTCACGCAGCCCTCGAGCTTCTCGAACTCCGAGATGTCCACCCGCACCGGTGTATAGCCGAGATCCGAAAGCAGGTCAGCACTGCGCGGAGCGTTGTCGGCCATCAGCACCGAGTCTCCGCCGAGAAGCACCACATGCGCGCCGGACTCCTCGGGCATCGCCATGAAATGCGGGAAGAACCCGGGGTCATCGAGCGCGGGCGGCCAGCCGATAATCGTGCCGTCCGGCAGGGCTGTGACGGCGGTCTTCAGGTGCAACACCTTCGTGAGCGGCACGGCGACAACACGCACGCCAAGCGGCGAGAACACCGCACGCAGCTGTCGGATGCCCTCCCCGTTCGTGCGTCCGCCGCGCGCGACGTACATGGTGTCGTCGACCTTGAGGACGTCGCCGCCGTCGAGTGTGCCGGGCGCGGTGATGCGCTGCACGTCGTAGCCGAACGTGGACACCGTCTCCTCTGCGGCAGTGGTCTCGTGCTCGCGGGTCGGTGTACCCGGTCGCGAAATGACCACCGTCCCGCCGAACACGACCATCGTGTCTTCGACAAAAACGCTATCCGGGCAGTTGTCCGCGGGCGGCACCTCGACCGTGTGCCACCCCGAAGTTTGAAGCGCTGCTACATAGCCCTCCCACTGCTCGACCGCCCGCGCGACGTCGACCGGCTCGCGCTCGATGTGCGAGACGATTCCTTCGTCGAGGTGCGAACTCGGGCGGCGGATCAATGCGGTCGCGCTCATCTGTACTCCTGTGGATTACCTCGCTCTCGGACCCTCGATGGCGACCGCGTGCAACGACGACGGCGCGCACCGAGGAGTGGCGCGGGATCTTGGTCGCGCCCGACCCGACAATGAACTCACGACTCCTCCCGACCCCCTTGCCGGTCTGCCAGGCCTCACGCTATACCCGCTGGCCGAGCCGCTGGACACGAATCAGCCGGTGAGGACAGCGTTCTTGCCGGCGAGCCGCGCCCACCTTCACGCTATCGGTACGCGCACTTTAGAAGTTACCCACGAACAATTCATTGGGACAACGGATTTCGCATCCCGGCACTGTGGCCCCGACGGCAGCCTACGTACCTACCTCGACTCACCTCGCGAGAATTATGAGCAATCTCGGCCGGGAGAAGGGACACGGATGCTCAGTCAATTTTCACGGGGAAAACCAGATCGGCGACCTCTGCCGCCTGCGACAACCAGGGGTCGGTGATGACGAGAGTCTTGGCTCCCCTGGCGTGGGCATGCATTATTAGCTCGAAGGCGTCGCGCTTTCGGAATGTCAGGAAGGAAGCTCGCGTAATGCGCGGGGGTTACCGGGTTGAGTTGTCATACGTAACATAAGGTCACACGGGAGTCGGCTGTAGAACTCTCCGCTTCCTTTGCAACCCAAGCGATGGAGGGCCGTGAGCATGGCGAATGAGTCCACGTCTTCGGCAGGCAGCGCACAACAGCCGGTCACAATATTCGGCCCCGACTTTCCCTTTCCCTTCGACGACTGGATCACCCACCCGGCTGGCCTGGGTTCGATCCCCCGGGAGCGCCTCGGCGAGGAAGTTGCCATCGTGGGAGCCGGCATGTCCGGCATGGTCGCGGCGCACGAACTCATGAAGCTCGGTCTAAAGCCCGTCGTGTACGAGGCTTCTCACATGGGTGGCCGGTTGCGTTCGCAGCAATTCGAGGGTGCGCCGACCGGCGTGATCGCAGAGCTGGGCGGAATGCGTTTCCCGGTCTCGTCGACCGCGTTTTATCACTACGTCGATCTGCTGGGGCTACCGACTGCGCCGTTCCCCAATCCGCTTGCACCAGGGTCCGACAGCACAGTCATTCATATTGAAGGCACGACGCACTACGCCGAGAAGTCCGACACCCTGCCGCCGCTGTTCCAGGAGGTGGCACAGGCGTGGGCCGATGCGCTGGAAGAGGTGGGGTTCACCAAGATTCAGGACGCGATCCGCGCCCGTGATGTGGCGAGCTTGACGGCCCTGTGGAACAGGCTGGTGCCGACATGGGACGACCGCACGTTCTACGACTTTGTTGCGAGTTCGGAAGCGTTCTCGAAGTTGTCCTTCCATCACCGTGAGGTGTTTGGTCAGGTCGGATTCGGAACCGGTGGCTGGGACTCCGATTTCCCCAACTCGATGCTGGAGATCTTCCGTGTCGTGATGACCAACTGCGACGAAGACCAGCGCCTCATCGTCGGCGGTGCCGAGCAGGTGCCGCGTGGCCTGTGGGAGCACGCTCCGTCGAAGCTCACCCACTGGCCGGCAGGCACCAGCCTGGCATCGCTGCACTCCGGCGGGACCAGACCGGGTGTAGCTCGAATAGCCCACGCCGACAACGGATTTGAAATCACCGACGTGTGGGGAGTGGCCCGGCGTTATCCAGCGGTGCTGGTCACCTGCCAGGGCTGGCTACTGACCACCCAGATCAGATGCGACGAGAGCCTGTTTTCGTACAAGCTGTGGACGGCACTCGACAGGACGCGCTACATGCAGTCATCGAAGACATTCGTCATGGTCGACCGGCCGTTTTGGAGGGACAAGGACCCGAACACCGGCCGCGACGTCATGAGCACGACGCTGACCGACCGGCTGACCCGCGGGACGTACCTCTTCGACAACGGTGACGACAAACCGGCCGTCATCTGCCTCACCTACTCCTGGATGAGCGACGCCTTGAAGATGCTGCCGCATACGGTCGAGCACCGGGTTCGGCTCGCACTCTCGGCGCTCAAGCAGATCTATCCCGACGTCGACATCGCCAGCCACATCGTCGGCGACCCGATCACCGTGTCCTGGGAGGCCGACGAGCACTCCCTCGGCGCATTCAAGGGTGCGCTACCCGGCCACTACCGCTACAACCTCCGGATGTACTCGCACTTCATGCAGGACGACATGCCCGCACATCAGCGTGGCATCTTCCTTGCGGGCGACGACATCTCGTGGACCCCGGCCTGGGTTGAGGGTGCGGTACAAACCGCGTTGAACGCGGTCTGGGGTATCGAGCGGCATTTCGGTGGTCGCACCCATCCGGACAATCCGGGTCCTGGCGACGTCTTTGCCGACATCGGGCCAATGGAACTGCCCGACTGACTACAGCGATGTCATTCTGATGCGTATCGCGATCTATCAATGCGAGCCGAGACCAGCGCAGGTCGATCGGAATCTCGAGCGACTGGCGCGCGTCGCGAAACGCGCATCGACGGAGGGCGTCGACCTGTTGGTTTGCCCCGAAATGTACTTGACCGGGTACAACATTGGGATCGACGCGGTGCGTGAGCTGGCAGAGACCAGCGATGGCACGTCAGCCCACGCCGTGGCCGAGATGACCCGCGAAAACAGCGTCGCGATTGTCTACGGATACCCGGAGCGTGGTAGCGAGGACGCCATCTTCAACTCGGCGCAGCTGATCAATGCAGAAGGGACCCCGCTCGCCAACTACCGTAAGACCCACCTGTTTGGTGACCTCGACAATTCGATGTTCTACGCGTCGGATGCCGACTCTGCGATAGTCGAGTTGGGTGGATGGCGGCTTGGCATGCTGATTTGCTATGACGTGGAATTCCCGGAGAATTCCCGAAAACTTGCGCTCCGCGGTACCGATCTCATCGTCGCCCCGACGGCGAATATGGTGCCGTTCGATGTCGTCGCCGCTACGATCGTGCCGGCTCGAGCGTACGAGAACCAGGTGTATGTGGCGTATGCCAATTACTGCGGTAACGAGAATGGGCTCGAGTACTGCGGACTGAGCTGCGTGGCAGCACCAGACGGTTCCGACGCGGCACGAGCCGGGCGTGACGAGGAGCTGATCATCTGCGCGCTCGATCACGGGCTCCTGACCGCATCACGCCAAACCGCCACCTATCTGGCCGACCGTCGCCCGCAGCTCTACGCCGGATTGTCGACTCCAACTCCCGAATTCGACGAGTGAGAACCGAAACCTCGCATCTCGGTGCGGTCAACCTGGCGGACACGCCAACCTGTGTGTCCGAACAGGTCATCAACATCGAGAACGCGGTGTATGCATACACAATGGGCAGTGCCTATGCCAACTTCTGCGAAGGCAACCGTGGGTCGATCTCTCCCGGGAAGTACGCCAACCCGGTCGTGTTCTCGCAGGACGTCTACCACGTCGATCGCGATCAGATCACGAACACAAACATCGACCTGACCATGGTCGATGGTGAGATCGCCTACTCACGATGACAACGCCCCGTCCGGCAGGTCGCTCCGCACCTAGCCAATCCGACGACCAGCCGGTCCGCCGCCCACTCACCGCGTCCCGCTCGATCGATTACGCCCCTCGAAAGAACGGCACGGCAACGTCGGTGTAACTCGAAGCCTACGGGCCAGCGCCGGCGAGCACCCTCAAGGAAAGGTAGGGGACAGTGGCATCGTTAAAAGAACAGGTGTTGCGACGTAAGCCGGTGCTGGAGATGGAGCTCGAAACCGGCGCAGACACCGGAAAAAGCGAACTCAAGCGCTCGGTCGGACTGTGGGGTCTCTCGGCGATCGGTATCGGTGGCACGATCGGCACCGGGATCTTCTTCATCCTGAGCCAGGCGGTGCCGATAGCCGGGCCCGCCGTCATCTGGTCGTTCGTGCTCTCAGCGGTCGTCGCCGGACTCACCGCGGTGTGCTACGCCGAGCTGGCGGGCGCGGTTCCGGTGGCCGGCTCGTCGTACTCCTATGCCTATACCACCCTCGGTGAGGCGGTCGCGGTCGGAGTCGGCGCCTGCCTGCTGCTGGAATGGGGGGTGGCCGGCGCCGCCACGGCGGTCGGCTGGTCGCAGTATGTCAACCAATTCCTCACCAACGTGTTCGACGTCCAGCTGCCCAGCGCGTGGTCCAACGCACCCGAGGAAGGCGGCATCTGCAACGTGCCGGCCATCATCCTCATCGTGATGTGCTCCCTGCTGCTGATCCGCGGTGTCAGCGAGTCGGCGAAGACCAACGCGATCATGGTGGCGATCAAGCTCGTCGTGCTCGTCATGTTCATCGTCATCGGCTTCCAGGGCTTCGAGTCGCAGAACATGCACCCCTTCGCCCCCTACGGCGTCTCTGGTGTCGCCACCGCCGCGAGCATCATCTTCTTCACGTTCGTCGGGCTGGACGGCGTGGCCGCCGCCGGTGAGGAAGCGAAGGATCCTCACCGCAACCTCCCGCTGGCGATCCTGATCTCCCTGGTCACGGTCACGGTGATGTACGTGTTGGTGGCAATCGTCGCCGTCGGGGCGCAGCCGCGGGACCAGTTCGAGGGCCAGGAGGCCGGCCTGGCGAAGATCCTCGAGAACGTCACCGGAGCGTCATGGCCGGGCACCGCGCTCGCCGCCGGAGCGATCATCTCGATCTTCAGCGTGACCCTGGTCTCGATTTACGGCCAGACCCGCATCCTGTTCGCGATGTCGCGCGACGGCATGATCCCCGCGGTATTCCACAGGGTGAACCCGCGGACCCTCACCCCGATCCCCAACACCATCATCGTCGCGGCGGTGATCTCGCTCCTGGCCGGTTTCATCCCGATCAACTTCCTGGCCGAGATGACCAGCGTCGGCACCCTGGTCGCGTTCGTCACCGTGTCCATCGGTGTCATGATTCTGCGGCGACGCGCGCCGGACCTGCCGCGCAGCTTCAAGGTTCGGCCGTATCCGCTCATCCCGATCCTGTCGGTCGTCGGCGCCCTGTGGATCATCAGCAGCCTGCGGATTGTGACGCTGTACGTATTCGTGATCTGGATCGCCGTTGCATTTGTCTGGTATCTCGTCTACGCGCGCAGCCACTCGCACCTCGGTAGGCACGAACATGTCGGCCTCGCCGCCGGGGAGGAGACTCCCCTATGACCATCCTGGTCGGGTACCCCATCAATCGGCGGGCCAAGGCGGTGCTCAGCCTGGCCGCCATGCTGGCGCGTTCCAGCGGCGAGGACCTCCTCGTGTGCACGGTCATCCCGGCACCATGGATGCCCGGCCTGTCCCGGGCGGACGAGGGGTATCGAAGCTACATCGAAGAGTCGGCCGAGGTCGCGGTCGCCCAGGCCCGTGCCGACCTTCCCTCGGACGTGTCCACAAAGTTCACCACGGTTCATGCCCGGTCGGCTCCCAGCGGCATGCTGGAGGCGGCCGAGCAGCACGAGGCCAGCATGATCGCGGTGGGATCGGCCTCGGCCGGCCAGTTCGGGTACATCGGCTTGAGCAGCGTCGCCGAGCGGTTGCTGCACAGCTCCCCGATTCCGGTCGCCCTTGCCCCTCGGGGCTTCCGGGCCAAGGGCGGCAAGGTCGGGCGGGTGACGCTCGCCTACACCGGCGGCAAACAGAGCGGTGCGCTGCTGGGCGCCGCCTTCACCGTGGCGGCTAAGTTGAGCGCGGAGTTGCGGCTGGCGTCGTTCGCCGTCCAACTCTCCCCACCCGAAACGGCCCGGTTCCGTGCCGAGAGCGGGGCGGTGGTCGCCGAATGGACCGCGAACATTCGCTCCGCCGTCCACGAAGCCCTGGAGGCGGAACAGGCGCCGCGCCAGGAGGCCGCCGAACCCGAATTCGTCATCGGGCACGGCCGGGACTGGGCGGAGGCCTTCGACGACGTCGAATGGCGAGCGGGCGACATGCTAATGATCGGATCGAGCGAGTCGGGACCCATCGCGCGGGTGTTCCTGGGGTCCCGGGCCACCAAGATTGTCCGGCACTGCCCAGTCCCCGTCCTGATCGTCCCCCGCGGTGCCGCGAAGGAGCTGTCCCGGGAGTGACGACAACGCACAGCAGCCGGTCAGAAGCGCCCACTGGAGCCGTGGCACAGTCCAACAAACCCGCTGCCGCGGATACGTCCGCGCGAACCCACGTCTGTCCGGCTGATCTGGCTGGCTGACCGATGGCCCCCGATTCGGCTTCGGATGTCGACGTTGTGGTGGTCGGCGGCGGACATAACGGCCTGGTCGCGGCCGCCTACCTGGCCCGCGCCGGCCTGCGGGTCCGGCTGCTGGAGCGGCTGGACCAGGTGGGCGGGGCGGCGGTGTCGGCTCAAGCCTTCGAGGGTGTCGACGCACGGCTGTCGCGCTATTCGTATCTGGTCAGCCTGCTGCCGGCGCGCATCGTCGACGATCTCGGTGCGCCAGTGCGGCTGGCCCGGCGCCGCTACTCGTCCTACACGCCGGACCCGGCCACCGGAGGACGGACCGGCCTGCTGATCGGTCCGCACAGCGGCTTCGCCGCGGTCGGGGCTGCCGCGGACGAGCAGCCGTTCGTTGAGTTCTACCGCCGCTGCCGAACGGTGACCGGGCGGCTGTGGCCGACGCTGATCGAACCGCTCCGGACCCGCGAGCAGGCGCGCCGGCTTGTCCTGGACGACGGTGATCCCGAGGCCGGGCAGGCGTGGCACGCGTTGATGGAGCAGCCGATCGGGCAGGCCATCACCGATGTGTTGGAAAACGATCTGGTGCGGGGTGTGGTGGCGACGGACGCTCTGATCGGCACTTTCGCCCGCGCCGATGACGACTCGTTGCAGCAGAACGTCTGTCTCCTGTATCACCTGGTCGGCGGCGGCACCGGTGATTGGGACGTTCCGGTGGGCGGCATGGGTGCGGTAACGGAAGCGCTCGCCGTCGCGGCGGCGGGCTTCGGCGCCGAGATTGTCACGGGCGCAGATGTTTACGCGATCGATCCGGATGGCGAGGTGAGTTATCGCATCGGCGACGACGAGCGTCGCGTCCGCGGTCGGTTCGTGCTGGCCGGTGTCACGCCGGTGGTCCTCGCCGGTCTGCTCGGCGAGGTCGCGCCACCGCTGACCCAGGGCAGCCAGGTCAAAGTCAACCTGATGTTGCGGCGGCTACCCCGGCTGCGCGACGACCGCGTCACCGCCGAGCAGGCGTTCGGCGGCACCTTCCACATCAACGAAACGTGGACTCAGCTCGACGCGGCGTACTCCCGGGCAGTCGGCGGCGAGATTCCCGAACCGATACCGTGCGAAATCTACTGCCACTCACTGACCGACCCGAGCATCCTGTCCGCCGGGCTTCGCGAATCCGGTGCGCAGACCTTGACCGTGTTCGGGTTGCACACCCCGCACTCACTACTGTCCGGCTCGGACCCCGACGAGATGCGCCAGCGGCTCACCGATGCGGTGTTGGCGTCGCTGAATTCTGTTCTCGCCGAGCCGATTCAGGATGTTCTCATGCTCGACGGCAACGGCCGGCCCTGTGTCGAGGCCAAGACCACGCTCGACCTGGAGAGCACGCTGCACATGACCAGCGGCAACATCTTCCACGGCGCGCTGGCCTGGCCGTTCGCCGATGACGACGATCCGCTGGACACCCCCGCCCGGCACTGGGGAGTGTCCACCGGACACGACCGAATTCTGTTGTGCGGCGCCGGGTCCCGCCGCGGCGGAGGGGTGTCTGGCATCGGCGGCCACAATGCCGCGATGGCGGTGCTCGCCGCGGGCTGACGGAAGCCCAGCCGGCCTCGAGCAGCTCCAGCCGTCGGACCGGGGCAAGCGGCGGTAGACCGCCGCCAGGTCGTGCGAGATCGGCGAGGAACCGGCCTGCATTTGCACCTCAACTCTTCCGGGTTACATGTAGCGGCCGCCGGTCACTTCGGCGACCGTGCCGGTCATATACGACGACAGATCGGAAGCATAAAACAAAGCGACTGAGGCGATTTCGTCCGGCTCTCCTGCGCGCTGCATCGGAACCTCCGCCAGCTTCTGCTCCCACACGTGAGCAGGCATGGCTTCGGTCATGGCTGTGCGGATCAGTCCCGGCTGGATCACGTTGACCCGGACACCCAGGTGAGCCACTTCTTTGGCGGCCGCCTTGGACAGTCCGACGATGCCGGCCTTCGCCGCCGAGTAGTTGGTCTGGCCGACGAAGCCGACCTTGCCGGAGATGGACGACATGTTGATGATCGATCCGCCGCCGGTCTCCCGCATGATTCCTGCAGCCCGGCGGGTGCCGTTCCAGCAGCCCCGCAGGTGGACGGTAACGACGTCGTCGAACTGCTGCTCGGTCATCTTGCGCATGGTGGCATCCCGGGTGATGCCGGCGTTGTTGACCATGACGTTCACCGGTCCGAACGCGGCGGTTGCGGCGTCGAGCAGACCCACCACGTCGGCATCGGAGGCGACGTCGCAGCCGACCCCGATCGCGTCGGCTTTCAGCGACGCCGCTGCTTCCTTGGCCTTCGCTTCGTCCAGGTCTCCGATGACGATTCGTGCGCCGTTGTCGGCGAACTGGGTGGCGATCGCCAGTCCGATGCCTTGAGCGCCTCCGGTGATGACGGCAGTCCGTCCGGTGAGCATGGTGGGTCCTTTCGTCATCGTGACACGGTCTGGAATTGCTCTGCCTGGTGGGCGATCCCGCTCGCGAGCACGTCATCGGCGGTGTCGGGATCAAGGCCGGCCTCCATCAGCAACGCGTAGGTCTGCTGACCGAGTGCGGGCACATCACCCATGGGTGTTTCGACGTCGGCGAAAGTCGCCGGGGACAGCAGCGCTTGGGTCTGCACGTGCTCGGTGCCGACGGTGCGCCAGCGATCCCGCTCACGCAGTTGCGGATGATCGAGCACCTGCTCGAGGTTCTTGACCTGCGCGGCAGGAACCCCTGCGGCCGCCAGGAGGACGTCGAGCTCGGCCGCGGTAGAGAGCCTGGTGCGGGAGGCGACGACGGCATCGCAGTCGTGTCTGTTGCGGACTCGCGCCACGTTGGTGGCGAAACGTGGAATCGTCGGCCAACTCCGGTTCCCCGAAGACGTCGGTGACAAGTGCGCGCCAGCCTCGGTCGTTCTGGACGCCGATGAGGACTTCGCCGTCGTTGGTCTCCCCGACGGCGGACTCGGCGAGATCACCGCCCAGCTCCGCGATGAGGCCGAAATTCGTGGGCTGCTTGCTGATCAGCCCGGCCTGGCCTGCGAACGCGCCGAAGCCTGGGCGCAACGCCTGCAACATCAGCGGCGTCCCCGCGCGCTCCTGCAGGCCAACCGACTGCTCGTGGCCGCCCTGAGCGCGGCCGACCGAACCGATGACGCCAAGCAGACACTGGCACAGATCGCCGCACAATGCGCGGACCGCGGAATGACCCGGTTCCTTCTCGACGGCGGGCCACGGGTTGTCGCGCTCCTGGGTGAGCTCCGCGACGACCTGCACAGCGGTGGCTGGAGACCGACGTGGCCCGTGATTCCGGTGGCCTTCCTCGACACCATGGTCGGGCAGGCCCACAGCATCAGCTCCGGCGCCACCGATCAACGCTTCAGTCCAACATGACCGCTACCCAACGAAGAGCGCATCGAAAAACTCCGGCTGGCGCAGCAAGGCTCTCGCGCTTCTGATCTCTGCTGTCCCATCTGAGATGGCGCGGGCGCCCATTAAGCCCTGACACAACGACGCTTCCACGGGACTTCCACAGTGGTTCGCGATAGTGGTCGCACGAATATGCCACCGAATTCGAAGGAGAAACACCGCTCGGCAACTGAAAACGCTCGAAGGCCGCTGAATCAGCGATGAAATCGACACTACCCGCACCCGATTCGTAACCACCGTGGGCGGTCACCCCGCGCCCGAAACGAACGTCACTAGCACCAGTTCAGCCAGTGGCGATCCATCACCGAGATCCACACAAGCCACACCAGCGAGGCACACCATGAACAAATTCCTCATCACCGCCCTCACCGCCAGCGTCCTGTCGGCGGCCGGGCTGACCCTAGCGGCCACAGCCGTCGCCGCCCCGACCGGCCCATCGAGCGTCGATCAGGCGGTGAACCAACTCAAGGCCGATGGTTACACCGTCATCGTCAACAAAGTCGGCGCGGCCGTGGCCGACCAGTGCACCGTCGACGCGGTCCGTCCGGGTCAGACCTACAGCCGGACGGATTCCGGAACACCCGGAGCCCAGGACAACATCTACACCACGGTGACGGGCAAGACCGTCTTCGTCGACCTCGCGTGCTGAACAGGTGCATCCGAGGGGCACTCGTCGTCGGTGCTGCCCGGCGCTCTCGCGTTGTCGTGCCGAGCGGCAGATTGAATTCTCCGCAGGATCTGCGGGGTCAGAACAGCAACGTCGCACCGATCTTCACATTCAACGCCGATGCACTCGAGCGCCCCGCAACAGAACCGGCCGCACCGAGATGATCACTCCCGGCCAACATCCTCATCCAAGTCGCCGATCGTGCTCGAGAAGTGCTCACCAAATTCGGTTCGCCGGGCACGATCGTCACCCGCCCGGTGAGTACCCGCGCCCTGAACCAAATACAGTTGCAGCCCAGTTCGGCGGGGTGCCGCTGACCGCGACGAGACCACAGAGGCCGGTCGGGCGGCCTATGAGCGCGCCATGATCGACTTCATCCGACATTGGCACCGATTCGGAGGAGGAACCGCCCCGGATATCTTCATCGAGTTTGGTCTTCCTGAGCAGGAGTTTTTTAGCCGAACACTTGACTTGCTACAGACCAGACTCTTTACCGGAATGACCGAAGACACGGCCGAGTACATCCGCAAGGTATGTCGCTGGCGGCTCTCGGCCGCTAGCAGTGCATGCTCGACGATCACCAAGCAACGCTAGACGCGGTGCTGCGGGGTCGTGGTTGGTTTCGGAACCCGCGGGTCAGGTCGGAGGCAGAGCCCGCCGCCACTCGTTGTGGACGTCCCAGCCGTCCACCACCTCCACCAATGCCATGATTCCAGTGGGATAAACGAGGGACACCAGCCAACGGCGCGAGCTGCCTTCACTAACGGAAAACCCCGCTTTCAGAAATTGCTTGAGCCACTTGATCTTCAGCTGATCACGCCGGAAATCAAACGCCGCAACCGCCTCGCCTGCTTGAAGCCGCGACCTGAGATCTGAAATCCCCAAGGCCTTCTCGACCCACTTCGAGTACTCCTTGACTGTGCAGCGCAAATTGTCATCGGTGAGTTCGAGCGCGGCTCGCGTTGAGATCGGGTTGAGGCGGTTCTCCACCAAGTAGACCTCGGCGCGTGGTGGTGGAGACAGGGTCATATCAGGGCTTTGGTTGGTCGTCGACCTTGATGTCGAATTTGACGTTGCGGGCGTCCACACTGCTGACAGCAACGTTGACGCCGTAGGTCTGACCGGCATCCGCCAGTTCGTATTGAAGCCGAACGCACGAGAAGAGCCGGTGCGGTCTCGGACGCAATGTGTGCCGAACACGAAGCGGCCACCAAGACGCAACCAAGAAACGGGATCCGAATCAGATGCCTGACGACGATCTGCGTTTCGCAACGATCATCGCCAGCAAGTCTACGACGCACGCCATCCAGTCCCGTCCGACGAGCGTGCCAAGCGAGACCCGCCATGCGTTGAGGTACGCCTGCACCTAATACGTCCACCAGTACTCGCCGACGGACGCGCGTTCACTTCGCCCACCATACTTTCACCAGCAAACGCCCGCCAATCGAGGCCTGTTGTCTGACGTGTGTCAACGTGGGTGCCCGACGCCGCAACCGGTTACGGTCAGTGCTAGTAGCGCTGCCCTCTGCCGTGTTCGACTCGAGCCCGGTTCGCGGCCCGAATACGCCGGCGGTTACGGAATCGAATATGCGGCTTTACCGGTAAACCGTGACAAGTGCAGTTAACACAGCGACGGTGATCCTTGTCGGACATGTCTTCGCCACTGCGAGATCCCCCTCACGGTGAAACTCTGAAGACGCCAACTCTCGCGTCCTGGCCTGCCATCCGAGCGAGCACTTAGTTGGACCTGGCAAACCACGTCCGAACACCCGACATTTCGCGGTCACTGCTGCGGTGTCCCCTTGGGGTGCGGCGACGAACTGCGCGTCGGCGACCTGCGCCAGGAGGACTTCATCGCCCACGCCGGACAAGGCCTCTCCGTCATGGGGGGATTACTGACCGCAATCTGCGCCGACGCCGGATTTCTGCCGCGGATCCGTCACGAGGTCTCCGAGACCTCCACCCTCGTGACGCTGGTCGCCGCGGGCCTCGGAGTGGCGATCGTGCCCGCTCCGACGTCTGCACTCGACATCGCCGGCGTGCGCTACCTCCCGCTGACCCCCGGCTCGCTCGGCATTGACCTGGTCGTTGCGTCCCGTCGAGATGCGCCACCGCCGGTGGCACGCGCCATCGACGTGCTGAACCGAATGATCAGCCACGATCACGGAGAGGCAGAGGTTTACTGCGCTAGCCACTGAAAAGGTTTGGCGGGCGAGGATGTAGGTTGCGGGCCCCCGACCGATCCGGACGGCGATCTGGTCACTTATTGCACTCGGATCCGCAGTGCCCGTGGGGGTGCCGTTGGTGCTGTCCTTGGACTGCGGGACCGGACAGTCAGAGTCGGGTTTCGATCGAAGAAGCCATGCGGCTGCAGGATGAACCCGACGTGCTGGCGGGGCATCACCGGCCAGTCTTCGAGGCGCACTACGTGGTGCATGCCGAAGGTGTACCAAACCACGATGTCTTGATCCACGATATTCCGGTTGGCCGAAACGTATTCCGGCACAACGGCACCGCCCTCCGACTGATTTGGATCGCCGACGGGATAGCGCTCGGCCTCGTCGTAGGCGGTCACCCAGAAGTTGTGGGCAGCGAACCCGGCCCGCTTGGATACCCACGCGTCACCGACCTCGACGTTGGTGACGCCCTCGCCGATGGATTCGAGTGCCTGCGGCTTCGTGGCCGAGCAGGACCGGGTACTCGTCGCTGATGCCGCCCTCGCGGTAGGTCAGGTCGATATGGCACACACCGGAGGCGATGACGTCGACCACCACCTCACTGGGACCCGGGGTCGGGGATCATGATGTTGACCAACTCGACGGGCTGCTTTTGAACCGAGAGATCAGGCCGCGCACTGTCTGACTCATGATTGTCCGTCTCTCATCACGCTGCACCTACGCAGGTGCGGTTGAAGAATCGTTCGTCGCGTTGACGCTCAACGCATTTCACCGGCGCCGACATACGGGAACGGCGTCTTGAACAGCTCCCCCTCGGCGAAGCGGAACAGTCGGAAGTCCGTCTCCGGGATCCGTGGGTCGCTGCTCTTGCCACTCGACCCCACGGCACCAGCCACATCCGCGGCTCCCTCGTCGAGCCTCGAGGAGGAATTGAAGGTGAGCGCGCCAGAGATTCGGCTCCGGACACCTTCTACGGGGCCGCTCGCACTGCCGTGCGCTTGTCCCTTGGTCGAAATTGGTTGATGCCCCGTCACATCAAGAGGGCACGCTAGTTGCGTGGGCTGCAGCCCATGATGTGAAGCGAACTGCTGCATTGGGCCCGACGTAACTCTCAATACCATCTCTGACCTGCTCAAATTCTGTGGAGCTAAGGGGCGTCGAAATCCCTCGCGCTGATCCTCGGAAATAGCCCCTGAGCAGCGGAAAGTCTTTCTTTCACGATGCGTGAAAGTACGCGAGAAGACGTGGCACGACCTGCGGATACGTCGAGAGGTGTTGACGGCGTCAACAGCCCCCGGGCCCTGTGGTAAACCAGCCGCCGTGGCACTGGGGGCTACGCACATCAGATGGGTCGCTGAGCGCGAAATAGCAGAGTTTTGGCCGACGGATTTACAGTCCGCAAGAGGGGGCGTCGTGCGGTGTCGCCACATGCCCCAGAACGCGTGATTACGTTGATGCTCCCAGCGCGTGCCATGACATTTCTGCTGTAGTGCACGAGTTGTGACAGGGCCGTGACAATCATGGTCACCGTCCGCGACAAATTCTGGCGGCCAGCCTCGACCCGTGCGTCGCCGCGTTGTGGTAGACGGTCTCGTCGAGCAATGGCGCCTCAGACCGGAGACGGAGGCGGGTACACCGTGATGAGTGGGTCCTCGAATGCGAAAAGGGTGATGTGATGGGTGACGGTCGAACAAGGGTGTTGATCATCGGGGGCGGATTCGGAGGGCTGTTCTGCGCGCGCAGGCTCGGGCGTGTCGATGTCGAGGTCACGCTGCTTGATCGCGCTGCGTGCCACGTGTTCCAGCCGCTGCTCTACCAGTGCGCCACCGGGACGTTGAGCACTGGGCAGATCAGCCATTCGCTGCGCGAGGAGCTCGCGCGTCACCGCAACGTCACCACCTTGCTCGGCGAAGCGGTCGACCTCGACCCCGGCGCGCGCCAGGTCACCGCCCGCCGCCCCGACGAGTCCACGTTCACCCTTGACTACGACGTGCTGATAGTTGCCGTCGGAATGCGTCAGTCCTACCTGGGCCACGAGGAATTCGCGCGGTGGGCGCCGGGGATGAAGACCCTCGACGACGCGCTGAGCGTGCGCCGCAGGCTGTTCGGCGCATTCGAGATGGCCGAAACGCTGCCCCCGGGACCGCAGCGCGACGCGTGGCTGACCTTCGCCATAGCCGGTGGCGGACCCACCGGTGTGGAGCTAGCCGGGCAGATCCGGGATATGGCTACTCGAGCCCTGGCCAATGAGTTCCACAGCATCGAGCCCCAAGACGCGCGTGTACTGCTCTTCGACGGGGGAAGCTGCGTTCTGGGCAGCTTCGCGCCAGCCCTCACCGACAAAGCCACCAAGATCCTGCAGAATCTGGGGGTCGAACTACACATGGGTGTGCACGTCACCGACGTACGACACGACGGCGTAACCGTCACACCGAAGGCGGGCGGGGCGCCCGAGGAGTTTGCGGCCAGGACCGTCCTGTGGACGGCGGGTGTGGAGGCCGTGCCCTTCGCGCGACGTATCGCAAAGGTGCTCGACGCCAAGTCCGACCATGCCGGACGCATCGCGGTGACAGCCGATCTGTCCGTGCCCGGGTATCCGGAGATCTTCGTCATCGGTGACCTCGTCGGCCGCGACAACCTGCCCGGCGTGGCTGAGAACGCCATGCAGGGCGGAATCCACGCTGCCGCCTGCGTTCGTCACGATCTCGGCGGCAAGGCTCGTCCGCACTACCGTTACCGCGATGTCGGCTCCGCGGCTTACATCTGCCGAGGACACGCCCTGCTGCAAGCCGGCCCGGTCAAGCTCTCCGGATTCATCGGCTGGCTGGGCTGGGGACTCATTCACATCGCATTTCTCACTGGCGTAGAGAACCGCATCAGCACACTCGCCACATGGCTGGCCACGATCGCACGCGCCCGCCGCACCGACCGAACGTTCATCCTTGGTAGCACGACTTCACCCGAGCACCCCTACACCTGGTTGAAGTTCGTACACCCCAACATGCTTCACGCGACGCATCATTCCGACGAGGCGACGCCCACGCCTTGAAACATCGAGACACGCTCTTCGACCAAGGCGCCCGTGCTCGGTGAGCTAATCCAGACGACCGCCGGGACGTGGATCAGCCGCCCGCCTTCGCGTTGCCCGAACGGCACAGTGGCAACGATTCCGGCGGATCGGTGAAGCTGATCGATGCTCTGGGTGAGCGAACGATTGTGCCGTTGTCGCACCTGCGGCCTGGTGTGAGCGCTGTTAGGGTAATGGGGTTTTGGTGCGGCTGCTCAGCACAGAGGCGGCAACGAATACCACGGTGAGCACTTCGGCGATCACGCTGACCGCCGCGTACGGTGATGGGTTCCATCCCGCTTCGGCGAATCCGAAGAGCCCGACCGTGCGCGACAGCGCGAACGCGACCAGTGCGCCGGTGGAAAGCACCGCCCGCGACCCACCGCAGCCAATCCGGTCCGCCGGCGAGGATCAGCAGGGCCAGGACACAAAAGACGATGGCCTGCCCCAAGAACCCCGGGCCGACTATGGGGATGTCGCGGTAGCCGTTGACATAGAGGTAGACGTGAATGGCGCCGCTGACCGCGAGCGAGGCGCTGATGGCCAGCCGGATCGCCACCGCGATAACCGTTGATCTCATTGCAGTGTCAGCCCTTTCAGTGCGAGGGCGTGTTGGCCCTTGTCGTAGAGAAGTCCTTCCACTCGCGCGGCCATGGGATGGTCCGCTTACGTTATCCACGACGTGGGGCGGACAACCGTTCACTGCCTGGCCATATGCTGCGTCGTGGGCCGGAGGGCCATGGCAAGGCGGCCACGGAGGGCCGCCACCTAGCCAGCTCGGTGAACCACGGCGCCAACATGCCGGCTCATGGCAGTAGCGCAAGGTCGGCCAGCGCTGCATCCGGGAAGCGTTCCCGCATATGCTCTTTGTGTTCGATGATTTGCTTGGCGACGGCGCCGCTGATTGCGAGGCGTCCTTGAAGTCGGGGTTCTCCCCCAGGTGAGGGTTGCCACGCTCATCGCCGGGCAGGCCTCTGCGTCTATGACGCCTGCGTCGACGAGTGTGTTGCGGTCGTCGGCCAGGCCGTACCCGCCGAGCCGCCGTCACTACCGAGTGGGGCCTTGATGTGGGAGGACGAGATGCTGGAACGGATCGCGTCCACATCGGCGACGAATATCGAAGCGGGACTTCGCGATCGCGTGCGCGAACTGCGCGACCGCGGGATGTCCCGGGCACGCATCGTTATCGCGCTGGGCGTGAGGCGGCAGTCGGCGTGAGGCAGGTCTCGCGCCCCACCTGGAGGGCGAGGTGAGCGGCTCGTGAGAGATCAGGCGTTGGCGGAGGCGGCATGACGACCGGACCGGTGCGGGCCAGCTCGGAGTGGCTGAGGTTGCGGGAGCCGGTCGACGCGGCAGCCCGCGCGTCCGAGCTCGTCGAGAAGGTCCGGTCGTGCCTGCCGACCCATGGCGGGGCGACCATTCACGACCTCGGTTGCGGCACCGGGTCGATGGCCCGCTGGCTCGCGGCGCGGTTGCCCGGACCCAACACTGGGTCATGTACGACAGGGACGACGAGTTGCTCACCCTCGCCGCCGCAGACCCGCCGGACAGGGCCTCCGACGCCACGCCGGTCACGATGGAGGCCCGTCGGCGCGACATCACCCGGATGGAGCTCGTGGAGCTGGCGGGCGCAGCTCTCATCACCGCCTCGGCGCTGCTGGACGTCATGACCGCCGCGGAGCTCGAACGACTCGTCGCCATCTGTGCCGGAGCGGACTGCCCGGTACTGATCGCCCTCACCGTCACAGGCCGTGTCGAGATCACGCCCGCCGAGCCGTTCGACCAAAGCGTCACAGACGCGTTCAACGCCCATGAGCGACGGACCACAAGCGTCGGAAAGCTGCTCCGGTCCCGACGCGGTCGGCGCCGCGGTCGACAGCTTCACCCGGCTGGGCCTCGAAGTCCTGGTCCGCCCAAGCCCGTGGCGGCTCGGCCCCGGTCACGCCGCACTCGCGGCCGGGTGGTTCACCGGCTGGCTGGCCGCGGCATGCGAGCAGCGACCCGATCTGCGGGCCCATGCTCCGTCGTACGCGAGGCGACGCCTGGCCGAGGCAGCCGCCGGCCACCTGTCTGTCATCGTGCACCACCAGGATCTGCTGGTACGGCCGAAATGACAGTGAGCAGTCGACCATGTGCACTACGCTGGCGTCGAGCGCCTCATGACGAGAAGTCCACGTGCGTGCAGCATCGTGCACTCCTTCATCCCTGGTCGAAACAGTCCGAGAGCGCGTAGCGCAGG
>CAVPRG010000006.1:0-308367 GCA_963707745.1 uncultured Actinomycetota bacterium | reverse complement strand
AGCCTGCGGTCGGGGATGTCGGTGTCGTCGTCGGATTCGTCTGACTCGTAATCCATTTCGTTCAGCGGCACACTCGTCCGATGCGCAGCTGACTTCCGCGAGTCGCGGAGTCGGTTGCGGGCGACGACGAGCAGCCAGCCTTCCGGGTTCACGGGCACGCCGTCCGTCGGCCAGCGCGCCAGGGCGCGCTCCACAGCGTCGCCGAGGGCATCCTCGGCCGCGGCGATGTCACGTCCGGCCGCCGCGAGCAGGGCGAGCAGCCGGCCGCGGGACTCGCGGATGACCTGTGCCAGTTTCTCGGAGGCCAGCCGTTCGGCTACCCGCGATCGGTCCGCATTCAGGGGCAGTACCATCCGCGACCAGCGGTGTATGTCCTTGCCACCGGGCGTATTTCGACCGACCCCCAGCCGGTGGCCGGATTGCGCTGGGCCCACGCGAGCGCTTCGTCCAGGTCGGGCACGTCGATGACGAAGATGCCGCCCAGTTTCTCCTTGGTGTCGGCGAACGGCCCGTCTTGGATCTCGGGCGTCCCGTTGCGGGCGGTCACGGTCGTCGTGGACGCGACCGTGTCGAGCACCTCGGTGGTGATCAACACGCCCGCTGCCGACAGGTCGTCGGCGTAGGCGGTGAACGCAGCCATCGCTGGGGCCATGTCCTCTTCGGTCAGGCCGATCGACGAACCCTCCTGGTAGTGCATGAGCAGGCAGTAACGCATTGTCGTCGTCCTTCCCGTAAAGACGGAGCCGTCGTGTCCCAAGCTCGATTCGAGCTTGTCACCGTGTTGACGATTCGGGAGCGGCCAAATCGACATCGACCGAACTCTGCGCGGGTTTTCTGCGCAGCGCGTCGACGGTCATCACCGCCAGCGCCACCCAGATCAGGCCGAACCCGATCCACCGGGCCATGGGCATCGGCTCGTGACCGATCAGCACGCCCCACGCCATCTGCAGCGCCGGGTTCAGGTAGAACAGCAGCCCCATCGTCACCAGCGGCAACCGTTGCGCGGCGGCCGCGAAGAGCAGCAACGGTATGGCCGTCACGGGACCCGCCAAGAGAAGCAGCACCGAGTGCGCCGTTCCATAGTTCACGAAGTGGCCCTGTCCCAGCGCCGCGAGCGTGATCAGGTAGCCGCCCGCGAGCGGTAACGCGAGAAAGGTCTCGACGGCCACGCTGACGCGGGGATCGGCCACCACCACCTTCTTGACCAGCCCGTACAACGCGAACGACACGGCCAGCACGACGGCGATGTAGGGCGGCGTCCCGACCCCCGCGGTCAGCACCACCACCGCCGCCACCGCGATCACCAGCGCAACGAGCTGCCAGCGACCTATGCGCTCGCGGAACACCAGCACCCCCAGCGCCACGGTGACCAGCGGATTGATGAAGTACCCGAGGGCGGCGTCGACGACGTGGCCGTGCGTCGCGGCGTAGATGTAGGTCCCCCAGTTCGCCGACACCAGTGCCGATGCCGCCAGCAGCAGCAGCCAGGTCCGCCCGCTCAGCCTGCGCAGGTCACCGAATCGCCGGGCCACCAACAACACCACCGCAAGACAGAGCGCACTCCAGACGATGCGGTGCGCGAGAACCTCGAGCGAGCCCGCGGGCAGCAGCAACGGGAAGAACCCCGGACACAATCCCCACCAGACGTACGCGCCGACGCCGAAGAGCATGCCCGAGCGACGTATGTGTGCCTCGCCGGTGCCGGAGTTCCCCCCGCTTGCGGCGGAGAGCGGAGCGGCCCGGGAGGCGGATTCCGTCACAGTTCGTGGTTGCGCAATAGGTCGAGTGCGTGCTGCAGGTCCGCCGGGTAGGGACTGGTGAATTCGACACGTCTGCCGTCGGCGGGATGGGCGAAGGCAAGCGACCGCGCATGCAGCCATTGCCGTTCCAGCCCAAGCCTTTTCGCCAAGGTCGGGTCAGCGCCGTAGGTCAGGTCTCCGCAGCAGGGGTGGTGCAAAGCGGCGAAGTGAACCCGAATCTGATGGGTGCGCCCGGTTTCGAGGTGCACGTCGAGCAGGCTCGCCGCCTGGTGGGCCTCGATCGTGTCGTAGTGCGTGATGCTGTGGCGGCCCTGCTCGGTCACCGCGAACTTCCAGTCGTGCCCGCGGTGCCGTCCGATCGGCGCGTCGATGGTTCCACTGGACGGGTCGGGGTGGCCCTGCACCAGAGCGTGGTAGCGCTTGTCCACGGTGCGCTGCTTGAACGCACGCTTGAGCACCGTGTACGCACGTTCGGAGATCGCCACCACCATGACGCCGGACGTCCCGGCGTCGAGTCGGTGCACGATGCCCTGCCGTTCGTGGACGCCCGACGTGGTGATCCGGAATCCTGCCGCCGCCAATCCGCCGAGCACCGTGGGTCCCGTCCAACCCTGGGATGCGTGTGCTGCTACTCCGGCGGGTTTGTCCACCGCCACGATGTCGGCGTCGGCGTACAGGATCGTCATGCCCTCGACGTCGATCGTCGGGTTCTCCAGCGGCGCAGGCTCTTCGGGCAATTCGACCTCGAGCCAGGCTCCGGCCGTCAACCGATCGGACTTGCCGACGGCGACGCCGTCAACCTCGACGCCACCCTGTTCGGCCAGCGTGGCCGCCACCGTACGCGACAGCCCCAGAAGGCGGGCCAGCCCGGCGTCGATGCGCATGCCGGCCAGCCCCTCCGGGACGGCCATCGAACGGGTCGTCATCAGCCTCCGCCGCCATCGCCGCCGCCATCCCCACCGTCGCCGCCATCCACGGACCGGCGGCCATCCTGGTGGCGGCCGACCCTGTCGAAGTCGAACCCGAACAACGACAACCCGACCAGGAGGATGGCCCCGCCGACCACCGCGGGATCGGCGACGTTGAACACCGGCCACCAGCCGATCGACAGGAAGTCGATCACATGGCCCTGCAGCGGCCCGGGCGAGCGGAAGAATCGGTCCATCAGATTGCCCAGTGCGCCGCCGAGGATCATGCCGAGGCCCAGTGCCCACCACGGGGACACCAGCCTGCGACCCATCCACACGATCCCGATCACCACGCCCGTGGCGATCAGCGTCAGCACCCACGTGTAGCCAGTGGCCATGGAGAACGCCGCTCCCGGGTTGCGCACCAGGGTCCACGTCACGGTGTTCCCGATGATCGACACCGGCTCGTTCGGCGTCAGTAGCGCAACTGCGAGCACCTTGGTCACCACGTCGAGCGCGAGCACGACGGCGGCGACGGAGACCAACAGCTTCAGCCGACGCCGCGGCTGCGGTTCGGCCGCCTCGTCCGTCGTCGTCCCTCGGGCCGAGTCGGCCGTTTCGTCAGTCACGCCCCCATCATCCCAAAGTCTCCCGGGGTCGCTTCCCGCGCGCCCACCTGGACGGCCGGAAGTGGTGAACAATCGCGGCATGAGCCGCCTCGTCGTGATCACCACCGGAGGCACGATCGCGACGAGTACCGACGTCGATGGCGTCGCCCGGCCGACACAGACCGGAAGCGACCTCGTCGCGGGCCTTGCCCCACAATCCGAACTCGACGTCGTCGACCTCATGGCCGTCGACAGCAGTCAACTGACGCCCCGGGACTGGGATCGGATCAGCGCTGCGATGCTGGCCGCGGTGAACGCAGGTGCGGACGGTGTGGTGATCACCCACGGCACCGACACCATGGAGGAGACGGCGCTCTGGCTCGACGCGACCTACGCGGGGTCGACGCCCGTCGTGCTGACCGGCGCCATGCGCAGCAGCGATGAGCCCGAAGCCGATGGTCCGGGCAATCTCGCCGACGCGCTATCGGTGGCCGCGAGCCCGGCCTCCCGAGGCCTCGGTGTGCTGGTCAGCTTCCTAGGCACGGTGTGGCAACCGCTTGGCCTGACCAAGCTGGGTGCGCACTTCGGCGGGTTCGCACTCGGGACCGTCGGGGAGGGCCATGTCGTGGTGGACGGCATCAAGCGTCGGCCCGCCCTGGGCAACCCGGCCGCACGGGACGCGCCGCGGGTGGACGTCGTCGCCGCGTATGCGGGGAGCGATGCCGTCTCGATGGACGCATGCGTGGCGGCCGGGGCGCGCGGCATCGTGCTCGAGGCCCTGGGATCCGGCAACGCTCCTGACGCCGTGTGCGATGGCGTGCGACGGTGCACTTGGGCCGGCGTGGCAGTGGCGATCTCGACCCGCGTTCCCGGCGCGACGGTGACCGCCCGATACGGACCCGGCCGTGCATTGGTCGACGCGGGCGCGGTGCTGGTGCCGTCCCTGCGGCCCGCTCAGGCCCGGGTGTTGATGATGGCCGCGCTGGCCGTGGGTTCACCCGTCGCCGACGTCTTCGCCGCCTGGGGCTGACCGCGCGAGCCAGGCTGCGACGTACTCGGGCCAGTCGAGGCTGTCGAGTGGATCGGCGCGCTGGATGTCGGGAATGTCGTCGGCGAACGTGCGCATCACCCCGGGCCCGCTAGCGCGTGTCTCGAACCGCACACTCATCACGCCGTGACCCGCGCCCTGTACCCAGCCGTGCCCGAACTCGGTATGGCTGACGTCGTCGCCGACTCGCCAGCCCGACACGGCCGGCGTCGCCACCGCCGGACCCGAGTGCTGGCTGTCCGATGCCTCGAAGACCTGGTCGAGATCGGGAAACAGCGACTCCTGTCTGACGTCGGACAGTCCCGAGAAGCCAACGCCCACAAGTCGAATCGGGCCGATCTCGACCGGGTCGAGCAACAACCGGCGGGCGGTCGCGATCAAGGTCGCGGGTTCGGCCGTTGCGTACGGCAAGGTGGCCGAGCGCGTCAGGGTGCTCATGTCGGACTTCTTCAACTTGACGGTCACCGTTCGCGCGCCACGCCCATCGCGCTCCAATCGGCGGTGGGCATGCTCGCCGATCGGGCCGATGGCGTCACGCAGCTGGTCTAGCGTCGTCAGATCCTCCGCGAACGTGGACTCCGCACTGATCTGCTTTGCGCTGGAGCGTTCGGCAACGGGCCGATCGTCGATCCCCTTGGCCAGCATGTGAAGTGCGGACCCGATCGTCGCCCCGAGCACGTCGGCCACCTCGGACGCCGCCAACGCCGCGAGCGCGCCGACGGTGTCGATGCCCAGGCGATGCAGCCGCTCCTCGGCCACCGGCCCGATCCCCCACAACCGGCGCACCGGCAGTCCGGCGAGCAGCGCACGCTCCTCCTCGCGTCGGACGACCCGGATGCCGTCCGGTTTGGCCAGCCCGGACGCGATCTTCGCGAGTTGCTTGCCCGAGCCGGCCCCAACCGAGGCCACCAGGCCGGTCTCGCCGCGCACCTTGGTCCGCAGGTCTTCGCAGAACCGTTCGACGTCCTGGGCACTGGCCCCGACGAGCTCGGCCGGCTCGCCGAAGGCCTCGTCGAATGACAGCTGTTCGAGCACCGGTACCACGGCCCGCACGGTGTCGAGCACGCGCCCGCTGGCCACCCCGTAGACCGCGCCTCGTGGGGGCAGCACCACCGCGGACGCGCCGACCAGCCTGCGGGCCTGGTGCATCGGCATCGCCGAACGCGCCCCGAACACGCGGGCTTCGTAGCTAGCCCCCGCGACGACGCCCCGCCCACCGAGCCCGCCGACGAGGACCGGCCTGCCCCGCAGGGTGGGGCGGGTGAGCTGCTCAACCGACGCGAAGAACGCGTCCATGTCGAAGTGCAAGACCCACCGTCCCGCCGGTTGTGCACCGGCCCGGTCATCGACGGAGGTCACCACCGTGATGCTAGGGCGCTAGCCTGACGTTCATGGCGCAGCTGGCCCGTGACGTACCGATCCGGGACGATTCGATCCGGCTCGGCCAGTTCCTGAAGTTCGCGGGCCTGATCGACAGCGGCGCAGACGCCAAGGGCGTGATCGCCGACGGGTTGGTGCTCGTGAACGGCGCCGTCGAAACGCGTCGCGGACGGCAGTTGCGGCTCGGCGACACCGTCGCGTTCGGCGACCGGACCGCGCGAGTCACCGCTGGCTGAGTTCACGCCTTGGTGATCGCGACCTTCACGCCGTCGCCGAGTTCGACCCCGTCGGCGGGCTCACCGAACTCGAAACTGGTGGCCAGGATCTCACCGGCGATCAGCTCGGCGTGGGTGCGTGCCCACGCTTCCCGTTCGGCAGGCACCTCGATGACCACCCGGATCCGGTCGGACACGTCGAGGCCGGTGGACTTGCGCAGGTCCTGAAGCTCGCGAATGCGATCCTTCGCCCAGCCCTCCGCTTCGAGTTCAGGTGTCACCGTTCCGTCGAGCACGACCAACCCCGCCCCTGCTGGCAGCGACGCGGTCCATTCCGGTTCCGCTGCAACCAGTTTCGACGAGTACTCCTCGGCCAGCAGCGTCGCCGGGCCCGCGGTCAGCGTGCCGTCCGGATTCACCACCCCCGCCCCGGACTTCACCGCCTTGATCGCGGCCTGCACGTCCTTGCCCAACCGTGGCCCGGCCACGCGGGCATTCACGGTCAATTCGAAGCGCCCGAAGGCGTCGACGTCGTTCGACAACTCGACGCTCTTCACGTTGAGCTCGTCGGCGATGAGTTCGACGAAGGGCCGCAACGCGTCCGGATCCTCCACCGCCACGGTGAGCTTCGGCAGGGGCAGGCGCACGCGCAGCTTCTTGGCCTTGCGCAGCGACGATGCTGCCGAGCACACGTCGCGCACCTGATCCATGGCCGCCACCAGGTTCGGGTCGGCGGGGACCTCCCCGGCCGCAGGCCAATCCGTCAGGTGCACGGATCGCTCCCCGGTGATCCCACGCCAGATCACCTCCGCGATCAGCGGCAGCAGCGGCGCGGCCAGCCGCCCCGTCACCTCCAGCACGGTGTGCAGTGTGTCGATGGCGTCGCGATCCTCCTCCCAGAACCGCGAACGCGACCGTCGCACATACCAATTGGTGAGCGCTTCGGTGAACTGACGGAGCTCGTCGCAAGCCCGCGAGATGTCGCAGACGTCCAGCGACGCGGTCAGGTCGTCGCGCAGCGCGGCGAGCTTCGCCAGGATGTAGCGGTCCAGCACGTGAGCCGAATCGGTGCGCCACGTGCCCTTCTCGGGTGCGTACAACGCCAGGAAGGAATAGGCGTTCCAGAATGGGAGAAGCACCTGGCGGACACCGTCGCGGATGCCCTGCTCGGTGACCATCAGGTTGCCGCCGCGCAGGATCGGCGACGCCATCAGGAACCACCGCATCGCGTCCGAGCCGTCGCGGTCGAATACCTCGGAGACGTCGGGGTAGTTGCGCAGCGACTTGCTCATCTTCTGCCCGTCGTTGCCGAGCACGATGCCGTGTGACACGCACGTGCGGAACGCCGGTTTGTCGAACAACGCGGTGGCCAGCACGTGCAACGTGTAGAACCAGCCCCGGGTCTGACCGATGTACTCGACGATGAAGTCGCCCGGGAAGTGGGCGTCTACCTGCTTATCCGGGTCGACCGAATCGACACCGTCGAACCAGTCCTGGTTCTCGAACGGGTAGTGCACCTGCCCGTACGGCATCGACCCGGAGTCGAACCAGACGTCGAACACGTCCTCGATGCGCCGCATGGTCGCGCGACTGGTCGGGTCGTCGGGATTGGGCCGGGTGAGTTCGTCTATGTACGGCCGGTGCAAATTCGTCGGCCGCACCCCGAAGTCCCTTTCGAGTTCGTCGAGGCTGCCGTACACGTCGATACGCGGGTAGGCGGGATCGTCGGACGTCCACACCGGGATGGGAGTGCCCCAGTAACGATTTCGGGAGATCGACCAATCCCGCGCACCGGAGAGCCACTTGCCGAACTGGCCGTCCTTGACGTACTCGGGGTACCACGTGATCTGCTGATTGAGTTCGACCATGCGGTCCCGGAACTCGGTGACCTTGACGAACCACGACGACACCGCGCGATAGATCAGCGGGTTACGGCACCTCCAGCAGTGCGGGTACGAGTGGTCGTAGGTCTCGTGCCGCAGCAGCAGCGCGCCGTTGGTGGCGGCCGCGCCGGTCTGGTTCTTCAGGTCTCGGATGATCTGCGGGTTCGCGTCGAACACGTGCTGACCCGCGTAGTCCGGCACGGTCGCGTCGAAGCGGCCCTTCGAGTCGACCGGCGTGACGGCGACGATGTCGGCGGCGTCGGCGACCGCCATGTCGTCCTCGCCGTAAGCCGGCGACATGTGCACGATCCCGGTGCCGTCCTCGGTGCTGACGAAGTCGGCCGGCAGCACCTGGAAGGCGTTGGGCGAGTCCATGAAGTACGGAAACGGAGGCAGGTACCGGATGCCGAGCAGCTGACGGCCCGAGTAGGTGCCGAGCACCGTCGGTTCCTCGCCCAGCTCGCGGGCGTAGGCCACCAACCGCGCGTGAGCCAGCACGACGCGCCTGCCGTCCGCCTCGACCAACGCGTAGTCGACGTCGGGGTTGACTGCGACGGCCTGGTTCGACGGCAGCGTCCACGGCGTCGTCGTCCAGACGAGGAGGTAGGCGCCGGCGAGTTCACCGGCGGTCGTCTGCTCTTCGCGCGAGCGCTCATCGCCCGCAACCCGGAAGCCAACCGTCAACGCGGGGTCCTGACGACTCTGGTACACGTCGTCGTCCATGCGGAGCTCGTGACTGGAGAGCGGTGTCTCGTCGTTCCAGCAGTACGGCAGCACGCGGTAGCCCTCGTAGGCCAAGCCCTTGTCCCACAGCTGCTTGAACACCCACAGCACGGATTCCATGAACCCGAGGTCCAGGGTCTTGTAGTCGTTGTCGAAGTCCACCCAGCGGGCCTGACGCGTGACGTAGGCCTGCCATTCGTTGGTGTACTTGAGCACCGAGTCGCGGCACGCTTCGTTGAACTTCTCGATGCCGAGCTCTTCGATCTGAGCCTTGTCGGTGATGGCGAGTTGCCGCTGCACTTCGAGCTCGGCCGGCAGCCCGTGGGTATCCCACCCGAACCGCCGCTCGACCTTGAGACCGCGCATGGTGCGATACCGCGGGACGATGTCCTTGACGTAGCCGGTCAGCAGGTGACCGTAGTGCGGCAGCCCATTCGCAAACGGTGGACCGTCGTAGAAGACGTACTCCGGCGCGCCGTCGCGGCGTTCGATGCTGGCGCGGAAGGTCCCGTCGCGTTCCCAGTAGTCGAGGACTTCGCTTTCCAGTTCCGGGAAGCTGGGTGCGCCGCTCGCCGGCTTGGGATAGGCGCTCACTGATGCCCCTGGTTCTTCGCGCAAGCGCTCATCGTGGTCTCCTGTGCCCAGGTTCGTTCAGGCACGGGGACGACGACGCGCAGGTTGCGCGAGTGCCGCGGTACCACCCCGCTTGCGCACCGATAGTGCGCCACTCGACTGCGGGCGGTGACGGGCCCGACCGTTCGGTTCTAGTGGGCCGGGTGGACGCCGCGGCCGTTCTTCCGAAGGCTCCCCGGTGATGGCCGGATCAACGCCGTTGCGACGATTCTAGAGGCGTCACCTTCTCCGTCAGTACGCGGCCGCCAGTTCTGCGGTGGCGAGGATGGGCGGCGCGGCCTCCGACGTCATCTCGATCACGGCGTGCGGGAGCTGCTCGGCGAGTTCGTGCACGGTGTACGGCTCGAAGCTGCGGGTGTCGTACCACCAGTCGATCCGCAGCATGTCTCCGGCTACGTGCGCGTGGATTTCGAGGAAGTGTCCCAACCGTGCCGGTCGAGCCATCGGGATGCCGTACGCGAAGAGGACGTCCGACGTGGGGTGGGTGCCGGGGTTCACGATCGGATCCGCCATCCGCTGCGCCGACAGCGCGGTGAGCGAGCGGTGAACGCTGGCCACCATGTCGGTGGCGGGCATCCGCTCGGGCCCCGCGCAAGCAAGTGCCACTGGGTAGCTGGCGCCCAACCGTGCGACGTCGACGGCTACGAAGCCCTTTCCGATGGTGCGCCGGATCGCTCGACCGAATGCGGCCAGCAGAATCTCTTCGCTGGTCAGACCCGTTGCCTCAGCCGCGCCCTCGAGTTCTTGGGTGAGCACAGTCGAAAAGGCGGTGCAGTGCCTCCCGAGATCATCGGCACCGGGGCGCCCGGGGGCCTCGTAGTCGGTCAAATGCAAGTTTGCGCGCATCATGGTGAACAAGGTACACGGATGTCCCAAATATGGGACATATCTGCCAAAACCGTGACGCGCGTGTCAATAAATGGGTGCAACTCGCTTTTGCGGCTCCAATGCCCACCGATACAAGAAGCCGCTATTGTGTAGCGGTGCCACGTACCGATGAGAACGGCAGACAGCTAAAGGCCCTGCTGGACTACCTGCTCGATGGCGACATCGAAGCCAAGGCGATCTACGACTCCCTTGGCACGTCCAGCAGTACCTACTATCGCCGCATCAAGGAGCCCGACTATCCCAACGCCGAAGAGCTCCGGCAGGTAGCGGACAGGTTCGGACTCAGCTACCCAGACCTCCAGGTCAGATTTGGTCTGATGAGCCGCGAAGAGGTGTGGAGCTACCTCGAATCCCGTCCCGTCACCGTCGCCACCGCGACGGAGCCACGCACCGAGGTCCGGACCGTCTCGCGACCCAAGCTGTCCGAGTTAGCTCCGCGACCCGACGCACCGCCGCTTTAGCAGTAGAATCTCTGGGGCTCGAAAGTCTGGATCGAAGGCGAACTCATGGCTGTCACAGTGCTTATCGCGATCACCCTCGGGTGCGTCGGGTGGAGTCTGTGGATTCGTCGGGTCACGTGGTCATGCCGCTGGGAGGTTGCCGCCACCCTCAACATCGCCCTCCAGGGACTGGCCGTTCTGCTCATGTCTCCGTGGGCCTCGGAGACCGTCGGGCAGCTACTGCACACGCTGACTGGCAAGTGGAACCTCGAGGACTACATCGGCCACGACGCCTATGTCGTCGCCGCGTCGGCAATCGTGTACAACGCCCTGGGCCGGCTGCAGGACGACCACGCGATGCAGCGGACGTTCAAGCAGTACATCGAGCGTCCCGCCACGCTGTGCATTCCACTCTTGTTGGCCGCCTTCTCTTTTGGCAATGGCGCCCACATCTACCGGGCCGACTTCTTCGAGGTGCCCACCGACTTCTGGCTCAGCGCCTATTGGTTACTTTTGTGCGGCACCCTCATCTATTTGCTGGGCTATGGTTCACGAGCCCTGCTCGTGTTGCGCAAGGACCCGCGGTCCCGTCGCATCGCCACCGTTTACCTGGTCGCGTGTGCCAGCGGGATTACCGCGTGCATCGTCCGCATCACCACGGCGTTCGTGCCGGCGTTGCAGCCCGTGGAGAACGGCACCCTGGTCTGGCTCTTCGCCTGCCTGTGCGGTGCGGTATTCGCATTGGCGTCCGCATACTCCTGGCGCATCAAGACGAAGTGGTTCCACACCGCCAAACACTGACCGTCGCGTCGCTCGACGCGAATGGGATCAGACGGCCTCGGGCGTGATGTGGGCGAATGGCGCGCCGTGTTCGGAAACCGCCGTGAACCCATGCTTGCGGGCCTGCACGACTCCCCTGCGGATCAGCGCAGCGGTGGCCACGAAACCGGCTTGATCCGCGGCTACGAACGGCGTCAGCAGGCGATTGTGCACGAAGCCGAACGCCAGGCCGGTGGCCGGATCCGCCCAACCCAGGGAGCCGCCGAGGCCGACGTGGCCGAAGCCGGGAAGGACGCCGCCCAGCGGCAGCGAGTGATAGCCCAGGTTGAACGACATCGGCATGAGGACGCTGCCGTCGGGGCGGAAGCTTCGCCGTCCGGTGAGCTTCGCCACCAGGCCACCTGACAAGAAGCGCCTACCGTCGATGGTTCCGCCGTTGGCGATGGCGCCGTACATCCGGGCCAGGGCCCGGGCGGTGGCGACACCGTTGGCCGCTGGGAGTTCGGTGTCGAGTAACGGGATGTCGCCCTGCACCGTGGACTTCATGCCCGGGAAGTACAACGATCCGAAACCGCCCGAGAACGCCAGGCCGGCGAGCCGGGGTGCGACCAGGTTGAAGATCGGGTTCTGCAACCGGGTCTGCGGCCCGATGATCTGTGCGGGCTGGGTCGGCGCGTCCACCGGCGGCCTGCCGAGGTGGAAGCCGTCTGTGTTCAGCGGCGCGGCCAACTCGCTACGAAACAGCTCGCGCATGCCCCGGCCGGTGACGGCGCGGGCCAGGCCCGACATCAGCCACCCGTAGGTGAGTGCGTGGTAGGCGGGCCGCCCCTTGAGCACCCCCATTGGTGCGGCCGCCATGCGCTCCTCCATCAGGAGGTGGTCCATCAGGTCGGCCTTGGTGGCCCCGTTCAAATGCGACAGGCCCGCACGGTGACGCATGAGTTCGCGAACGGTGACCGTGGCCTTGCCGTTGGCGCCGAAGGCAGACCAGTACTCGGCGACCGGCGCGTCGTAGTCGATGAGGCCACGGTCGGCCAGTCGGTGGATGACGGTCGACGCCATGCCCTTGGTGGCGGAGAACACCATGGTTCCCGTGTCCGCGGTCCAGTGCCGCTTGCCGCGGCGGTCGGACCACCCCGTCCACACGTCCACGACGGGGTTGCCGTCCAGGTAGACCGCGAGCGCCCCGCCGCCGAATCGGCGCCACGGGAACATTTCAGAGAATGCGCGCACCGCGCACGAGAAATTCGCATCGGCATCACCTTGGACGCCGTGCGGGAGCGCGACGCTGCGCTCCCGGACAAATGCAGGGTTCACAATCTAGCCAATTTACCTGTAATCCCGGCTAACTAAACAACCGTTACCGACTTGTTAACTCATTGCGGCTCAGCGGCGTTCAGCAGCTCCTGCGCAGCAAGCGTCGGCGTCAGTTCAGCCGCCCGCACCCGAGCTTCGACGTCGGCCCGGATCCGACGCACCTCCGGGTGCAAAAGCACGCGATCCAGCACCGCGTCGCGCACCATCGTCCACGTCCAGTCGACCTGTTGGGCACGGCGTTTGGCGTCGTATTCACCCGCGTCGGCGAGCACCTCGCGATGCTTGAGCACCGTCTGCCACAACTCGGACAGCCCGTCGCCGTAGAGCGCGCTCATCGTGAGTACCGGTGGACGCCAAAGGGTTTCGCGGGGGTAGATGAGCCGGATCGCACCCGTCAACTCCCGGGCCGCCGCATTGGCCTCGACGGCGTGCGCGCCGTCGGCCTTGTTCACCACCACCACGTCGGCGAGCTCGAGTACCCCCTTCTTGATGCCCTGCAGCTGGTCGCCGGTGCGCGCAAGCGTGAGGAACACGAAGGTATCGACCATGTTCGCAACCGTGACTTCGGACTGTCCGACACCCACCGTCTCGACCAGTACCACGTCGTAGCCAGCGGATTCCAGCAACACGATCGTCTCCCGGGTGGCCTTCGCGACGCCGCCGAGGGTGCCGGACGTCGGGGACGGCCGGACGTAGGCGTCGGGATGTACTGCGAGCCGCGCCATCCGGGTCTTGTCGCCGAGGATGGATCCGCCGGTTCGGGTCGAGGACGGGTCGACCGCCAGCACCGCCACCCGGTGCCCCTGCTCGATCAGGTACATGCCCAGCGCCTCGATGGCGGTGGACTTGCCGACGCCGGGCACCCCCGTGATGCCGACCCGCAGCGCGTTGCCCGCCTTTGGCGTCAGGTCCAGGAGCAGCCGTTGGGCCTCGTCTCGATGGTCCGGACGCGTCGACTCGACGAGCGTGATCGCCCGCGCCAGCGCCGCGCGATCGCCGTCCGCGATGGCCTTGGCAAGGTTGGGTGTCACGTCCCCGGTCGCTTCGCTCCTGCCCTCCGGTGTCACATCCCCGGTCGCTTCGCTCCTGCCCTCCGGTGTCACATCCCCGGTCGCTTCGCTCCTGCCCTCCGGTGTCACCATCTACCCGAGGTCGTAACCCAACCGCTCGGCCAGCTTCTCCAGCAGGCCGATGGCTGCGTCGGCGATGACGGTGCCTGGCGGAAAGATCGCGGTGGCCCCCGCCGCGTAGAGTTCGTCGAAGTCGCCGGGCGGGATCACTCCACCCACGACGATCATGATGTCCGGTCTGCCCACCTCGGCGAGCGCATCGCGTAGCGCGGGAACCAGCGTCAGGTGGCCGGCAGCGAGCGAGGACACCCCCACCACGTGCACGTCGTTGTCGACGGCCTGGCGGGCGACTTCGTCCGGGGTGGAGAACAGGGACCCCACGTCGACGTCGAAGCCGATGTCGGCGAAGGCCGTCGCGATGACCTTCTGGCCCCGGTCGTGGCCGTCCTGTCCCATCTTGGCGACCAGGATGCGCGGCCTGCGGCCGTCGGCCTCGGCGAACTTATCGACCAATTCCGTTGCGGCAGAGATATTGCTGACCTTCCCCACCTCATCTCGGTAGACACCTGCGATGGTCCGAATCTCGGCCTGGTGACGCCCGTAGACCTTCTCCAGTGCATCGGAGATCTCACCGACGGTGGCCTTCGCACGGGCAGCGTCGATGGCCAGCGCCATGAGGTTGTTGCCAAGGCCGTCCTTCCCCGTGCCATTCCCCGAGTCGGCTGCAGCGCGGGACAATTCGGCCAGCGCCGCCTGGGTCGCGGCCTCGTCGCGGTCGGCCCGCAACCGCGCCAGCTTCTCGAGCTGTTCGGCGCGCACTCTGCTGTTCTCGACCTTGAGGACCTCGATCTCGTGATCCTCGTCCACCTGGTACTTGTTGACCCCGATGACGGTCTGCTGCCCGGAGTCGATGCGTGCCTGCGTCCGTGCGGCGGCCTCCTCGATGCGCAGCTTCGGGATGCCGTCGTCGATCGCCTGCGCCATGCCGCCGTGCTCGTCGACCTCACGGAAGTGGGCGCGGACCTTCTCGGCGAGCTGGTGGGTCAACCACTCGACGTAATACGAACCGCCCCAGGGATCGATCGGCCGCGTGGTCCCGGATTCCTGCTGCAGCACCAGCTGGGTGTTGCGGGCGATGCGCGCCGAGAAGTCGGTGGGCAACGCAAGTGCCTCGTCGAGCGCGTTGGTGTGCAGCGACTGTGTGTGGCCCTGCGTGGCCGCCATCGCCTCGATGCACGTGCGCGCGACGTTGTTGAACGGATCCTGCGCGGTCAGTGACCACCCCGACGTCTGGGAATGGGTACGCAGGGAAAGCGACTTCTCGCTCTTCGGGTTGAACTGCGCGACAAGCTCACTCCACAGCAGGCGGCCGGCCCGCAGCTTGGCGACCTCCATGAAGAAGTTCATCCCGATGCCCCAGAAGAACGACAACCGCGGCGCGAACTTGTCGATGTCCAGGCCGGCCGCCAACCCCGCCTTGATGTACTCCACTCCGTCGGCGAGCGTGTAGGCGAGCTCGAGATCCGCTGTGGCTCCGGCCTCTTGGATGTGATAGCCGGAGATGGAGATCGAGTTGAACTTCGGCATCTTCGTGCTGGTGTAGCCGAAGATGTCGGAGATGATCCGCATCGACGGCTTTGGCGGGTAGATGTAGGTGTTGCGGACCATGAACTCCTTGAGGATGTCGTTCTGGATGGTTCCCGCAAGCTTCTCGGGCGGCACGCCCTGCTCCTCGGCAGCCACCACGTACAGCGCCAGGATCGGGAGCACCGCACCGTTCATCGTCATCGACACCGAGACCGTGGAAAGGTCGATGCCGTCGAACAGTTGGCGCATGTCGAGGATGGAGTCGATGGCGACGCCCGCCATTCCGACGTCACCGGCCACCCGCGGATGGTCCGAGTCGTAACCGCGGTGGGTGGCGAGGTCGAACGCCACCGAGAGGCCCTTCTGGCCCGCCGCCAGGTTGCGCCGATAGAACGCGTTGGACTCCGCGGCCGTGGAGAAGCCGGCGTACTGACGAATCGTCCATGGCTGATTGACGTACATCGTCGGGTACGGGCCGCGGACGAACGGTGGGGCGCCGGGGAAGCTGTCGAGCGGGTAGCCGGCATCCACCACCGCGTCCCGGTCGGCGGCGATGTACACCGGTTTTACGTCGATCCCCTCGGGGGTGGCCCAATCCAGTTGCTCCGCGGTATATCCGTGCGCGGCGGCAGCTGCGACGACGTACTCCCCCACCGCTTCCTCGGTGGCGGGCTCACCGGTGCGCTCGCCGTACAAAGGTACGTCTGCGAAGCTGGCTATCGCGTCCGGAGCGACTTCCGGAGCCGGCTGGCCGGCGACATCGGATACGGCCATCTCAGGCCCCCAATCGGGTGAGCAGGGTCGACAACGCATCGATCGCGTCGATCTTGGCGGTGAGGAACTCGTCGGGTCTCGGCGCGCCCGCGGAGGGTTCGCCCAGCGCCTTCTCGGGTCCGGCGAGGTAGACATGTGAAACACCCGCTGCGCGAGCGGCTTCCACGACATCCGAAACATCGGTGCCATAGCGGGCGTCGGTACCGCAGATCACCACTGCGGCCGGGCCCCCGGCCGCACTGACCGCGTCGGCCACCCCGGCCGCATCGACGGTGCCGGGGTTGACCGCCTCGACACCACCGGACGCCAACAGGTTGGCGGCGAAGGTGGTTCGGACGTTGTGTTCGGCGAGCGGACCGAGCGGCAGCAGTAGCACCTTCGGTCGGGCGCCGTTGGCGGCGAGATAGGCGTCCGACCGATCCCGCAACGCCTCGAACGCCGCGGCATACCGATGCACACCTGCAGGCGAGTCCGGCTGTGACAGCGGCGCTTCGGACAGATTCGGATACTCGTTGACACCGGTCAGGGCGGTTCGCCGGTGGGCGATGTCGTCGGCCCGCCGGTCGCGCACCTCGGCGATGCGAGTGGCCACGTAGTCACTGGCATCGATGAAGCCACCCTTGGACTCGACGTCGCGGAAGTGCTCCCACGCCTGTTCGGCGAGAGCGCGCGTCAGATCCTCGACGAACCATGAACCACCGGCCGGGTCGAGCACACGACCGGTGTGGGATTCCTCCAACAGAAGCAGCTGGGTGTTGCGGGCCATGCGGCGGGTGAAACTTGGTGCGGTGCCGGGTAGTCCGCCGATGATGGCGGCGTCGAAGGGAGTCACCAGCACGGTGTCCGCTCCACCCACCCCGGCGGCGAACGCGGCGAGCGTGGTGCGGAGCATGTTCACCCACGGATCGCGCTGAGCCATCATGGGAATCGAGGTCACGGCGTGGACGGTGGCGGCGCCTGCGACGCGGCTGCCGACGACCTCGGCGACCCTGGCCCACAGTTGCCGGGCCGCGCGGAACTTGGCGATCGTCATGAACTGGTCATCGTCGGCCGCGAAGCGGAAACTGATCTGCGCCAACGCATTCGACGCGGAAATCCCACGCTCGCCGAGCAAGCGTAGGTAGCTGACCCCGGCTGCGACCGCGCCTGCGAGTTCCCACGACGCGCTGGCGCCGAGACCGTGGAAGGTGGGGCCGTCGACGGTGATTGCCCGTACGCCGCCGTCGTATTCACTCGCCTTTCCGACGACCGTCACGATGTCGTCGATCGATGGCGCCGCCCTTCCGGCGAGGCTCGCCGTCAACGGGTCCGCGCCAAGATCCACGGAAAGTCGGGCACGACGCTCGTCGTCGAGTTCGGTCACCAGTGCCAACACCGCGTCGGCCGCCGCGACGTAGTCGGCGCCGGCATCGAGGACGATCGGAACGAGTTCCAGGAACACGCCCTCGAGCAGGCGGTCGAGGTCACCCGCCGCGGCACCGTCTGGACCGACGCGCAACGCCAGCGCGCTCGTTCCCTCTGTGAGCGCGGTCAGCACCGCGCCGTTGCCGTCGGCGAGCGCTACCTGGCCCGGGAGGGGGAAGGACTCCACGACCTTCCAGCCCGACTTGACGTCCCGTAACGCGTCCCCACCGCGCACGAAGGGCCAGCGGCCCGGTAGCGGGGGTTCGGGCTGGCTGTCCAGAATCGTGTACAAGGGGCGGACCGGGAAGCCTTCGTAGGTCGCCGAGTCGAGGAGTTGCTCGGGTTGCGCGCCCAGGTCCGCGGGTTCCTTGCGGCCGCTCTTGGCCAGCACGCCTGCGACGGCGGCGCGCCACTGTTCGCGATCCGACTCAGCGACGCTGAGCCTGGAACTGGACCCCTGATCGGACACCGGCATCTCCTGTTGTCGCAGCGTGTGACACAACCACCGGCCATCAGGCTAAATGATCGCCATCACCACGTGACCCGGTGTGCGGGCGACCAGCGGCTGCGACGACAGGAAGTGTCGGACCGCCACACGTACTCTTGGTAGACGTGAAGCCCCTCGTCAGCACGTTCCGCGCACTACGCGCGGCCATCGTGGCGACGGCGCGCCAGGTCCCGCGTCGCAGGCTGGTGACCATCGCGAGCGCGATTGTGATTCTCGTCGCAATCGCGTTGCTGGTGCGGTTGCCCAGCGCGGTGCAGCTGCGGGATTGGGCAACGACCGTCGGCCCGTGGTTTCCGTTGGCATTCTTCGTGGGGCACGTCGTCGTGACGATCTTTCCCTTCCCGCGAACCGCATTCACGCTGTCCGCTGGACTCCTGTTCGGCCCGCTTCTCGGAGTGTCGCTCGCCGTCGTGGCCAGCACCGTCAGCGCGGTGATCGCGTTGCTGCTGGTGCGCGCGGCCGGCTGGCACCTGGACCGGCTGGTCAAGCATCCCCGGGTCGACACGCTCAACGTTCGGCTCGCCGAACGCGGCTGGCCGACCGTGCTGTCGATGCGGATGATCCCCGCTGTCCCGTTTTCGGTGCTCAACTATGCGGTGGGCTCGTCAAAGGTCCGGGTGATGCCGTATACGCTCGCGACCTTCGCCGGCCTGCTGCCCGGCACCGCCGCTGTCGTCATTCTCGGGGACGCACTCACCGGCAACGTCAGCCCGTTGCTGTTCCTGGTGTCGCTGTGCACGGCGACCATCGGCATCGCCGGTCTGACCTACGAGATCCGGACACATCGGCGCCAGCACCGGCAGCGGGCCACCGAGGACGAGGGGTCGGAAGCCGCGATCACCTCCGGTTGATGGGGCCCCGAATGCTCCTCACGTGCGGGGTGGGCCCTTCACCGTCATCGTGCCGAAGAGGACGAGTAGCGACGAGGCCGCGACCAGGGCGGGGCTCCAGTCCTTGGCGCGGACGTGAGCCGACATGGCCAGCACGAAGTAGACGGTCAGCATGAACGTGGTGAGTCGGGCCAACGCAGGAAACCGGAACACCGACAGCAGTCCGACGGCCGAGGCCGCCTTGACCACCGGGATCACCGGGCGGAGTTCCTTCGCGAGTCCGACGTCGTCGAGGACCTGTTCGATCGACGCCAGTGGAATGGCGCACGCCACCGCGTCAGCCGCCTGCACGGCCGCGAGCGCTGCGTAGGTCCGCTTCGACGTCAGCGCGCTCATGCGCCGGGGGCACCGTGCCGGGGCGGTGGGGGCGGCTGACCGTACTCGCCTATCGGCTGCGCCTGCTGGGACAGCGGCAGGTACTGAGGCGGCGGATCGATGGCCGCCCCGGCGACCGAACTGCGGGCCTCGGCCTCGGCCTTGGCGACGGCTCGGGCGATCTCGGGGTCGGTCTGGGTGTCGAACCAGGCGGCGACCTCGGCGGAGTCGTCCTCCGGCTTCGGCAGGTCGGTGTCGATCGGCGACGGCGTGTAGCGGAACACGCCGTCGTCGCCGGGGGCACCGAGCATCTTGGTGAAACCCTGTAGCGCCGAACCGAAGTCGCTCGGCACCACCCACACCTTGTTGGCCTCGCCCTTGGCCATCAACGGCAGGGTCTGCAGGTACTGATAGGCCAGCAGCTCGGGAGTTGGGCGGCCCGCCTTGATGGCCGCAAACGTCTTCTCGATGGCCTTGGCCTGACCTTGGGCCTGAAGGTATGCGGCAGCGCGCTCACCCTGCGCGCGCAACATGCGGGACTGTCGGTCGGCCTCGGCGGCCAGGATCGCGGCCTGTTTGGCGCCTTCGGCCGCCAGAATCTGAGCTTGCTTCTGGCCTTCGGCCTGCTTGATCGAGGCCTCGCGGCTGCCCTCGGCCGTCAGAATCATGGCGCGCTTCTCGCGGTCGGCGCGCATCTGCTTCTCCATCGAGTCCTGGATGGACGGCGGTGGGTCGATGCTGCGTAGTTCGACGCGCGCCACGCGCAGGCCCCAGCGTCCCGTCGCTTCGTCCAGCACGCCGCGGAGCTGGCCGTTGATCTGGTCGCGCGAGGTCAGCGCCTGTTCCAGCGTCATGCCACCGACCACGTTGCGCAGGGTGGTGGTGGTGAGCTGCTCGACGCCGACGATGTAGTTGCTGATCGCGTAGACGGCGGCCTTCGGCTCAGTGACCTGAAAGTAGACGACGGTGTCGATGTTGACGGTCAGGTTGTCCTCGGTGATCACCGGCTGCGGGGGGAACGACACCACTCGCTCCCGGAGGTCCACCCTGGCCCTTACCTTGTCGACGAACGGCAGCAGCAGCGTGAGCTGACCGGAGACGGTCTTGCTGTAGCGCCCGAGTCGTTCGATGACCGCGGCCTCGGCCTGTGGTATGACCTTGACCGACTTGGCGACGACGATGATGGCGAAGATCACCAACACCGCCGCCAGAACCAAGCCGAAGACAGCACCCTCCATTGCAGTTCCTCCGTAACCTCACATGCCCTTGAAGACGACCGCGGTGGCGCCGTCGATGCGCATGACGGTGACGTGGTCGCCCGGTTCGTACACATCGTCGTCGTCCAGGGGCCGCGCCGTCCAGACCTCGCCGTCGAGTTTCACCTGGCCCCCGTGGCGTGCCACCCGGTCGAGCACCAGCGCGCTCTTGCCCTCGAGTGCCTTCATCGGGTCCGGCAGACCGGTGCCCGCGGCGAATCGTCGCCGCAGCGCGGGCCGCACTATCACCAGCAGCAGGATCGACACCACCAGAAACACGGCGCCGTCGGTCCAGATCGGCCAATCGAATACCGCAGCGGATCCCGCGGCGGCCAACGCGCCACCGCTGAGCATCAGCAGGAACAGGTCACCGGTCAACGCTTCGGCACCGGCCAGAGCAAGCGCCGCGATGAGCCAGATCAGAGCGGGCATGAGGCCAGCCTAGCTCGCGAAGCAGGCCAGCCCAGCCGCTAACAACTACACTGCGAACATCATGTGGTGCCCTAGTGTCTCGCTATCGGTGTGGGCCAACGCCTGGCTGGCTGGCGCAGCCGCGCCGGACGATGTCCTTGACGCACTGTCCCTTTGGGCGCCAAGGCATTCCGTCACTGCGTACGATTCCGTCGCCGCGCTCGGGACGGGGTTGCCGTGGCCCGACCTCACCGATGCAGGGGCGGTCTCGCTGCTGCAGACCATGCGCACGGCGGCGGGGCCGTCCGAGCCGGCCATCGTGGTGGTCCTGCCGGTGCCCGGAGACATCCGCGGTCTGGCGGCGGGCACCCAGTTCCAGGCCGATGCGGTGACGGCGGGCGAGGCGGTCATCGTGACGCGCGGCGGGTCCGAAGGGATCGGCCTCGTTCCCGACTTCATCTACGACGATGACGACGACCCCGACTACGACCCCGAACCGCGCGCGCTGTCGTGGACCGTCTACTCGCTGGCCCACACTCCTGTCGAACAGCACCTCGACCTCGGACAGGCGGAGTACGACCTGCGCGCGGCCGTCCGTTCGGCAGCCGACGCGCTGGGCGCGCTGCGGGCGGGCGCCAACGGCGCCGACGTCGCCGATCCCCGCGGCATGGTCGAACAGATCCTGGAGGCCACCCGGTTGCACCGCGCCCCCGACCACGCACCTGAACGAGCCATGCGGGTGCTGGAGAACGCCGCGCACGTCGACGCGATCATCGCGGTGAGTGCCGGACTGATGCCGATCGGGTTGCAGTCCTCCTCGGAGCTCCAGATGGCCAACGAGGCGTTGCGACCGCTGACGGGCGTGGTGCGTTCGGCGCGACTGGCGGCCGTCAGCGCGATCCTGCGCTCGGCGTGGCGGGGTTGATCCCCCAACCGCTTCACACCTGCGGGTCGGACACCACACCGCAACAGTGGGGCGAGCAGGGTGCCCCGTTCACGCTGAATCCGTAGCCCGGCACGGGATCCGGCCCGATGACACGCACCGGTGCGGCACCAACGCGGAGCTCATCGAGCAGTCCGGCGGCCAGCTGTGCGAAGCGGGGGTCGGCGTTGGGCGTGGACGCACGTGCCAAGGCGATTCCGGCGTCCTCGGCCTGTTCGCGAAGTTCGTTGTCGAGGTCCCACACCACCTCGATGTGATCGGCGACGAAGCCGATCGGGCAGAGCACGATGGCCTTGGTTCCGACATTGGCTAGAGACGAAAGATGTTCTGCTACATCGGGTTCCAGCCACGGAATGCGAGGTGATCCTGATCGCGACTGCCACACCTGGTCGTAACGCGCGTGTCCGGAGGCCGCCGCGACCAGGCGGGCAGCGTAAGCAACCTGCCTGCTATACAGCCGCGGGCCGTGCCGCTCGTCGACGGCCAGCGGGACCGAGTGCGCGGTGAACACCAGCCGCGCGTCGGCCCTGAGCTGCGCGGGCAGAGTCTCCGCGGCGGCCCGGATACCGTCGGCGAACATGTCGATGAGCAACGGGTGGTCGAAGTATTGGCGGAGCTTGACGAGTTCGGGTGATAGCGGGCCGGCCGCCGCGCGGGCCCCGGCGATGTCCTCGACGTATTGGGTGCAGCTCGAGTAGCCGCCCCACGCGGACGTGGTGAACACCGCGGCCCGCTGGATTCCGTCGTCGCGCATCCGGCTCACCGCGTCGCCGACGTAGGGAGCCCAGTTGCGGTTGCCGAAGTAGACCGGGAGTGGGTGGCCGCGCCGGTCCAGTTCGACGCGCAACTGTTCGATCAGCGCGCGGTTGATGCCGTTGATCGGTGATACGCCGCCGAAGTGCAGATAGTGCTGCGCTACGTCGTCGAGCCGTTCCGGCGGGATGTTGCGGCCACGGGTGACGTTCTCCAGGAACGGCCGCACCTGCTCGGGCCCCTCCGGGCCTCCGAACGAGAGCAGCAGGAGGGCGTCGAATTCTGTTCGCACGAGCACCTCATCGGCATCGAAGTTCACGGCACCGCAAGCGGTTACAGCAGCTGAGTGTGCGCGCCACCGTCTGCGTAGACGACGGTCCCGGTGGTGGCTGGCAGCCAGTCGGACAGCAGGGCGCACACCGTCTTGGCGACCGGGGTCGGATCCTTCATGTCCCAGCCGACGGGTGCACGCTGGTCCCAGCCCTCCTCCAGCAGACGCATCTGATCGCCGGCCTCCGCACCGAGTGCCCCACCGACGATGGCACTCATCGCGAGGGTGCGGATCGGCCCTGCCGCAACGAGATTGGACCGCACACCGAATGGACCCGCTTCGCGGGCGACGAACCGGTTGACCGACTCGAGCGCACTCTTGGCGACCGTCATCCAGTTGTACGCGGGCATCGCGCGGGTGGGGTCGAAGTCCATGCCCACGATGCCGCCGCCCCGGTTCATGATCGGCAGCGTCGCCTTGGCCAGCGACGCATACGAGTAGGCCGATATGTGGATGCCCTTGGCGACGTCCTCGTAGGGCGCATCGAAGAACGGATTGATGCCCATCCCGGTCTGGGGCATGAAGCCGATCGAGTGCACGACGCCATCGAGCTTGTTGCCCTCACCGATGACCTCGGCGATGCGGTCAGCCAGCGTGTCCAGGTGCTCCTGGTTCTGCACGTCGAGTTCGAGCAGCGGTGCGGGCTCGGGCAGCCGGTCGATGATGCGCTGAATGAGTCGCATCCGGTCGAAGCCGGTGAGCACCAGTTGGGCGCCCGCCTCCTGCGCGACCTTGGCGATGTGGAACGCGATCGACGAGTCGGTGATGATGCCCGTCACGAGAATCCGCTTGCCCTCGAGAATGCCTGCCATGTGTGGTTTCTCCTCTAGCCGTGTCTTCTTAATGACCCATGCCCATGCCGCCGTCGACCGGGATCACCGCGCCGGAGACGTAGCTGGCATCCTCGGACGCCAGGAAGCTGACCACCCCGGCGACCTCGTCGGCGGTGCCGACCCGCTTCGCGGGGATGAATTCCAGTGCCCCCGCCTGAATCCTTTCATCCAGCGCGCGGGTCATCTCGGTGTCGATGTAGCCCGGGGCCACCACATTTGCGGTGACTCCGGCCTTCGACAGCTCCCGCGAGATCGAGCGGGCCATCCCGATCAGACCGGCCTTCGAGGCCGCGTAATTGGCCTGGTTGCCGATGCCCCAGGTGCCGGATACCGACCCCACGAAGATCATCCGGCCAAAGCGCTTGCGCTGCATGCTGCGCGAGGCCCGCTGCGCCACCCGGAACGCACCGGTGAGATTCGCGTCGATGACCTTCTCGAATCTCTCCTCGGTCATCCGGATGAGGAACGCGTCCGCGGAGATGCCCGCGTTGGACACCAGTACCTCAACCGAGCCCTGGTGTTCCTCGATCTCCGTGAAGGCGCGGTCGACAGCCTCGTTGTCGGTGACGTCGCACTCGACGCCGAACAATCCGTCAGGGGCGCCCGATCCGCGGTGCGTGACGGCGACTTTGTGCCCGTCGGCGGCCAGGCGCTGCGCGATCGCCAGGCCGATACCGCGGTTGCCACCGGTGACCAGAACCGAGCGCGATACGAAATCCGGCATGCTCGCCAACCTATCGTCTCGGCCAGGCGGGCCCGAAATCGGTCCGCCGGTGGGTCGGAGCGACGCGACCCGGGATTTGGATGTGCGGGCTAACCCGGCAGGCGACGGTTGATCAGCAGCGCCGCCAGCGCAGCCAATGCGAGCACGAGTGAACCCAGCCGCAACCAACCCACGCTGGCATCGCCCTTGATCGTCTCGTAGCCGATCTGCTCCTGCAGCGAGGTGAAGACTTCCTTGAGCTGTTCGAGGCTGGACGCCGTGTAAGCGTCACCGCCGGAGAGTTCAGCGATCTTCTTCAGCATTTCGTCGTCGACGGGGACGGGCTGGCGCTGGTCGTTGATCTCGACGTACCCGTACGGCGTGCCGAACGACACCGTGGATATCGGAACGCCCTGATCGTGGGCCGTGCGCGCGGCGGTGTAGGCGCCCTTTGGGTTGTCGGGATTGGACGGCACCGTCTCCTTGCCGTCGGACATGAGCACGATCCGCGCCGGAGGCGGCTCGTCGCCACCGCCGATCACTGCGCCGACAGTCGCTATCGCCTGCAACGCGGTGAAGATGCCTTCACCCGTCGCGGTGCGGTCGGCGAGTTGCAGCTTGTCTATGGCCGCCTTGCTGGCATCCCGGTTGGTGGTCGGCTGCACCAGGACGGTGGCCGTGCCCGCGTAGGCGATGAGCCCGAGGTTGATGCCTGGCGTCAACTGGTCGGCGAACTGCTTGGCCGCCTCTTGCGCCGCGACGAGCCGGCTGGGCTCGACATCGGTGGCGCGCATCGACTGCGACACGTCGATCACCAGCATCACGACGGCGCGGTTACGGGGAATCCGAACGTCGTGGGTGGGTCCGGCCATCGCGACGGTGAACAGAATCAGCGACAGCACCAGAAGGATCGCGGAGAGATGACGCCAGCGGTTGGGCCGCTTCGGCGCCACGCTCTCCAGCAATTCCATGTTGGCGAAGCGCAGGATCCGCTTCCTTCGGGCCGTCTGCACGATGATGTACAGGCCGACGAGGCCGAGCACCGCGAATAGGAACAGAAAGAACCACGGATGCTGGAAACCCGTCAGGGTGATCGGCCCGAGCAACGGTAAAGTCATGTGCAGCTTGTCATTTCAGTGTTAGCGGTCTCAGTCTGATCCGGCATTCATCGGTTTTGTCGACTCTTCGCGCAAGCGCTCATCGGCCTCATCGCAGGGCCCCGCGGCGACGGCTGGCCACGAACTTCACCACGTCGGCGATCCAGTCCCTGTCGGTGCGCAAGGTCAACAGCGGTGCGTCGCAACGGCGCAACGTACGCGCCACCTCGGCGCGGTGGGCTGCGGCGGCCCTGGCGAAGTCCGATTGCAGCTGGGTATCGATGGTGAACTCGCGCGTCACTCCAGTCTCGGTGTCCTGCAGGATGACGTCGCCGACGTCGGGCAACTCGACGTCGCGCGGGTCGATGATCTCGATGCCGAGCACCTCGTGCCGCCCGGCGATGGCTCGTAGCGGCCGCATCCAGTTTATCGGGCCCAGGAAGTCGCTGATGATCACCGCCATGCCGCGCCGACGCTCGGGACGGCGCAGCTCGTCGATTGCCGTGGCCAGGTCACCCCGCACGCCGACGGGCGCCCTGGGCGTCGTGGCAATGGCACGCAACAACTCCTGCTCGTGGATGCGACCGGACAATGCGGGCACCCGCCTCGTCGTGTCGCCGTTGGTGATCACCGCACCGAGCCGGTTGCCGCCGCCACTGTTGAGGAAGGCGATTGCCGCCGCCGCCGCCACGGCCAGGTCGCGCTTCTCGCATCCCGTGGTGCCGAAGTCCAGGCTGGCCGAAACATCGACCACCAGCCAGGTTTCGAGCTCGCGGTCGGCGATCATCTGCCGCACGTGCGGGGTGGTGGTGCGCGCGGTCACCGACCAGTCCATGCGACGCACGTCGTCGCCGGGCTGGTAGATGCGCGACTCGCCCGGCTCCGAACCCGGTCCGGGAATCAACCCCTGGTGGTCACCGTGCAGCACTCCGTCGAGCTTGCGGCGCACCGTCAGCTCGAGCTTGCGCAGGGCGGCAGAGAGCGCTGGATCGCGAATCTCGCCGCGCTCGAGGGACGGCAGGTCGACCGTCCGCTTTTTCGACTCGGTCACCGACCGCCAGCCGCAGCCGCCGCGGCGGGCATCGCAGGCGCCACCGAATGGCCTTGCTGTGCAATGGCATTCACCTGCGGCAAGGCGACCGTCTGCAGAATCCGGCTGATGACGGTTTCCGCGGTGATCTCGTCGGCCAATGCGTCGTAGGACATCACCAGGCGGTGGCGCAACACGTCGGGGATGACCTCCACGACATCCTGCGGGATCACGTAGTCGCGTCCGCGGATGAGGGCCAGTGAGCGCGACGCGGCGATGATGCCCAGCGAGGCACGCGGCGAGGCGCCGTACGCGATCCAAGCCTTGGCGTCGGGCATGCCGAACTTGTCGGGCTCGCGCGTCGCGGTCACGACGCGGACGACGTAGTCGACCAACGCGTGATGCACGAAGGTGCTGGCCGCCACGTCCTGCAGGCGGAGCAGGTCGGCGGTATTCAGGATCTGCTTCGGTGTGGGCGGTGTGACGCCCATCCGGTAGATGATCTCGCGCTCTTCCTCGGGCGTGGGGTAGTCGACGTTGAGCTTGAACAGGAAGCGGTCGCGCTGCGCCTCGGGAAGCGCGTAGACGCCCTCCTGCTCGATCGGGTTCTGGGTGGCCATGACCAGGAACGGGCTTGGCAGCGGAAACGTCTTGCCGCCGATCGACACCTTGCGCTCGGCCATGACCTCGAGCAGCGCGGACTGCACCTTGGCGGGCGCGCGGTTGATCTCGTCGGCGAGCAGGAAGTTGACCATCACGGGGCCGACCTCGATGTCGAACTCCTCCTTGCCCACGCGGTAGATGCGGGTACCGATGATGTCGGTGGGCACCAGGTCAGGGGTGAACTGGATGCGGGCAAAGGTGCCGCCAACGACCTTCGCGAAGGTCTCGACCGCCAGCGTCTTGGCGACGCCGGGCACGCCTTCGAGCAGCACGTGACCCTTGGACAGCAGCCCGACGAGCATCCGCTCGACCAGCAGGTCCTGGCCGACGATGATGCGCTTGACCTCGAAGATCGCCCGTTCCAGAGTGTGCACCTCGTTCTGCAGGCCTCCGCCAGGGGGCGGAGACTGCGGGGGGCCGGGAGGAAATCCCTGCGCCGGGCCCGGGCCGGAATAGCCTCCGGCGCCCTGCGGCGGCCCACTCGGTGACGTCATCAAGCATCCTCCCACACTGTTTTTCAGCGGTCGCTTATCCACTGCTGGTCATACGGGCAGCCGAGCCTGTCGCGCGGCGCTCGTCGTCAACTATTCCAGGCAGGTCGGAATCCGTCGACGTGCCCCGCCAGCTATCAGTCTTCCCTCAGGATTCGATGATGCGCGCGAGGTAGGGCTGTAGCCCGGCTGTCCGCACCGGGCTGACGGTCACCTTGCCCGCGCTTCCCGACGCCTCGAGCATCTTGCCGCCACCGAGGTAGATCGCGACGTGTTGGCTGCCGCCTGGACCCCAGAACAAGAGGTCGCCACGTTTGGCTTGGGACTGCGGCACCTTGCGGCCGGTGTTGTACTGATCGCCCGAGAACTTCGGGAGCTGCACTCCTACCCCCGCGAACGCGTACCGGGTGAAGCCGGAGCAGTCGTAGCCGATCTTGCCCGCGTCCGAGTCGACCCCCGCGCTGGGCCCGTTCAGCGCACCGCCGCCCCACGAGTAGGGCACGCCCATCTGCGATCCGCCGCGTCGGATGACGTACTCGATTGCCTGGGGACCGCGCACCCGGCCGCCGGGGAGGGCCGACGGCGCGCTGCCGCCCAGCCCGATGCTGGACAGGAACTGTTGGCCAAGGCTCTGCGTGGTCTGGATCGCGATCTGGCTGATCTGGAAGGACGCGTTCGCGATGGCGACGGGGTCACCCGGCGCTCCCGAACTGAAGATCTTCGGCAGCGTCGGATCCCATTGGCCGTCGGTGGGGTCGGCCGCCGCCTGCGTCGCGACCCCCGTCGCGAGAGCCAGCGTGACCAACAGTGGCACAACGACTTTCGCGCAGCGTCGGATCACGGAAGACAACGAAATCATCATCAGTATTCGATGTACCGAACCACGTAAGGTGTCATGCCACCCGTCCGAACCGGTGAGATCTTGACGTGCGAACCGGTGTACGGCGCCTCGAGCATCTGCCCGTTGCCGAGGTACAGCGTGACGTGCTGGCTGCCACCGGGGCCGTAGAAGATCACGTCGCCGCGGCGCATCTGTGACGAAGGGATCTTGCGCCCCATGTCGTACTGCGAGCCGGAGTAGTGCGGCAGCTTGATGCCCACCCCCGCGAACGCGTACAGGATCAGTCCGGAACAGTCGAAACCGACTGTGCCCGAACCTTGCTCGATGCCATTGCTCGGGCCCGCAGCGTTACCGCCACCCCACGAGTAGGGCACGCCGATCTGCGAGCCGGCGCGCTTGATGACGTACTCCGACGCCTGGCTACCGTAGACGCGAGGGATCGCTCCGTCGTTGGTGTAACCGGTCGGAGTGGGCAGGATTCCCAACTTCTGCAGGAAGCTTCGGCCCATCTGCTGGGTGACCTGCGCCGAGGTGGAGGCGATGCCGAGCACCGTGTTGATGATCGCAATCGGGTCACCGCTGACGAATGCGCTGGGGATCGCGGGAAGCGTGGTGTCCCACTCGCTGTCCCAGTTGTTTCCTACAGGCGCGGGTGCGGCCGGCGCGCGATCCCAGTCCGCCGACGGGCCAGCCGGTTTGACCGCCGCAGCAGCGGTCGGAACAGCGGCAGGGGCGCCGGCCGCCGGGGTCGACCATTGGCGGGCCTGGTCGAGCTTCGCCTGGGCCGAGGCCCGCTCGGCCTTGAGCCGGTCCAGTTCGGCCTGCTGTGCACCGAACGTCTGTTGCGCCTGAGTCAACGCGGCGACGGCGGCGTCCTGACTCGACTGTGCCGCGATGACCGCCTGGTCGGCCTTCTGCTTGGCCAACCGCGCCGCCGACTCCTGGTTCGTCAATTCCGTCCGCGCACGTTGTAGGTCGGCGATCGACTTCTGCATGCTGATGGCCAGCGCCTCGCCGGTCGCGGCAGTGTGGATGACGTCGATGGGATCGCTTGCGGTGACGTAGGACGCCGACGGCCCGTTGACGTAGGCCGACGAGGCGAACGTGTCGAAGCGCTGCTGCGCGGCCGCGATGGCCGCGTTCGCATCCTTGAGCTGGGCCTGATTGGCGTCGACGGCTTGTTGCGCTGCCACGGCGGCGTCACGCGCGTTCTGGACGTCGACGAGCGACTTGTTGACGCTCTCCTGCTGGGTCTGGATCCGCGCACCGAGGTCCTGCAGCTCCTGGTTGACGTTGGCGACGGCTGCGACGAGCCCGGCGATGCCCTCGTGACCACCGGGTTCGGCGAGCGCCCTCCCGGTGCTGGGCGCGAAGACGGACGCGACGACAACGCCGAACGCGAGCGAACCTATGCCCATACGGCCGCACAGCCGGATGGCAGAGGCGCGAGGTGTGCGTCTCATTGGACTGACGTCTCCTAGGGCTCGACGCGAACGTGGCCGGCACATTCGCTCTGGCCTGCTGCTGAAGTAACACGAGTCCCAAACATCACAACTGCAACAACAGGTACCTTCTGCACCGTACGTCACATCAAGCGCTAATGAAACGGTCGTCAAGAATTACAAGTTTGTAATTGAAGCGAGCGTTATCGAATGGTGATCTTGAATTCGCGCGAACGCGCTATTGCCCTAGTTCGAAGGCGGCACAGGCGATTCGGAAACCGCGACCCGTTTGGCGCGTACCTGCAGCATGCGGGTGGCGACGGCGGCGACCGCCACCCCTAACACCACCACGATGGTGAATGGCGTCCACGGAAAATGCGGAGTGGCCAACTCGTCGACGAAATTCTGCGACGCGACCACCGGATTGCCTGGAATCTTGGCCACGTCCTGACCGGCTTCCAGGGTGACGCGGTCGTACACCGGGCTATAGGTGCCCGCGAACGTCGGGCTGATGACGAGTACGGTCGAGCCGGGATAGGCGTCGCCGACCTGGGTGGCGATGTCTCGCAGCGGCGTATCGATACCTGGGTTCTCGGGAAGCACCACGATCTTGAGGTCGATGCCCTTGTCCCTGGCATTGGCGACGACCTTCGGGAGACCCTTGGTCGCTTCGGTCGCGGGCGCGCTGACGCCGCCCTCGCGTACGTCTGCGACGACCTCGTCCATGCACACGTCGACGGGTGTCGTAGCGGGGTCCAACCCCACGGTGCCGCAGACCTGAGTGGGGATGAACAGCGGAAGGCCCGGAGTCGTCACGTGCCAGACGGTACGCGAGCACCCGAAATACGACTGGCAGCACGCGCGGATGAGGACAAGACTGGACCCGAACTGGGTGGTTTACAGGACAAGCGTACTGTTAGGACAGCACCGCCGCCGACACAGCCCGTCGCGGCGACAATCAATCGGGAGTTGATGTGAGCAGCGTTAATTCATTCTCCGCGCGCGACGACTTGAAGGTCGGCGACCAGAGCTATGAGATCTACCGGCTGGACGCCGTGCCCGGAACCGAGAACCTGCCGTACAGCCTCAAGGTGCTGGCCGAGAACCTGCTGCGCACCGAGGACGGCGCCAACATCACCAAGGACCACATCGAGGCCATCGCGAACTGGGATCCCGAGGCCGACCCGAGCATCGAGATCCAGTTCACCCCGGCCCGGGTGATCATGCAGGACTTCACCGGCGTGCCCTGCATCGTCGATCTGGCCACGATGCGTGAGGCCGTCGGCGACTTGGGCGGCGACGCCGAGAAGGTGAATCCACTGGCCCCCGCCGAGCTCGTCATCGATCACTCCGTGATCGTCGACGTGTTCGGCAACGCGGGCGCGTTCGAGCGCAACGTCGAGATCGAATACGGCCGCAACGGCGAGCGCTACCAGTTCCTGCGCTGGGGCCAGGGCGCGTTCGACGACTTCAAGGTGGTGCCGCCGGGCACCGGCATCGTGCACCAGGTCAACATCGAGTACCTGGCCCGGACCGTGATGGTGCGGGACGGGGTCGCCTATCCGGACACCTGTGTGGGTACCGACAGCCACACCACGATGGTCAACGGGCTTGGCGTGCTGGGCTGGGGCGTCGGCGGCATCGAGGCCGAGGCGGCCATGCTGGGTCAGCCGGTGTCGATGCTGATCCCCCGCGTCGTCGGCTTCAAGCTCACCGGTGAGATCAGGCCGGGCGTGACCGCCACCGACGTGGTGCTCACGGTCACCGAGATGCTGCGCAAGCACGGCGTGGTCGGAAAGTTCGTCGAGTTCTACGGCCAGGGTGTCGCCGAGGTGCCGCTGGCCAATCGCGCCACGCTGGGCAACATGAGTCCCGAATTCGGTTCCACCGCAGCAATTTTCCCGATCGACGACGTCACGATCGACTACCTGCGGCTGACCGGCCGCGGCGAGGCTCAGCTGGCGCTGGTCGAGGCCTATGCCAAGGCTCAGGGCATGTGGCACGACCCGGAGAAGGAGCCGACGTTCTCCGAGTACCTGGAGCTGGACTTGTCCGACGTGGTGCCGTCGATCGCCGGGCCCAAGCGTCCGCAGGACCGGATCCAGCTCAGCGATGCCAAGTCGGCGTTCCGCAAGGACATCCACAACTACGTGGAAGAGCACATGCCCGTGGAGTGCACCAAGCTGGACGAGGCCGTCGACGAGTCGTTCCCGGCCAGCGATTCGGTGTCGCTGTCCTTCGCCGACGACGGCGCCGTCGAGGTGCAGTCGGCGGCCAACGGTGCCGAGGGCCGGCCGAGCAAGCCGGTCCAGATCAAATCGGACGAGTACGGCGAGTTCGTGCTCGATCACGGCGCGGTGGTGGTCGCGGCGATCACGTCGTGCACGAACACGTCCAATCCGTCGGTGATGCTCGGCGCGGCGCTGCTGGCGAAGAAGGCCGTCGAGAAGGGTCTGACGTCAAAGCCGTGGGTGAAGACCTCGATGGCACCTGGCTCGCAGGTGGTCAGCGACTACTACGACAAGGCCGGGGTGTGGCCATATCTGGAGAAGCTCGGCTTCTTCTTGGTCGGCTACGGCTGCACCACCTGCATCGGCAACACCGGTCCGCTGCCGGAGGAAATCTCCAAGGCGGTCAACGACAACGATCTGTCGGTGACCGCGGTGCTGTCGGGCAACCGCAATTTCGAGGGCCGCATCTCCCCCGACGTGAAGATGAACTACCTGGCCTCCCCGCCATTGGTGATCGCCTACGCACTTGCCGGAACCATGGACTTCGACTTCGAGACCGAGGCGCTCGGCCAGGACGACGACGGCAACGACGTGTTCCTCAAGGACGTCTGGCCGTCGGCCAAGGAGATCTCCGACGTCATCGCGTCGTCGATCAACCAGAAGATGTTCACCGACAGCTACGCCGACGTGTTCAAGGGCGACGAGCGCTGGCGGAACCTGCCCACGCCGGAGGGCAAGACGTTCGACTGGGATCCGAAGTCGACGTACGTGCGCAAGCCGCCGTACTTCGAGGGCATGCCCGCCGAGCCGGCGCCGGTGACAGACATCAAGGACGCCAGAGTCCTTGCTCTGCTGGGTGATTCGGTGACCACCGACCACATCTCACCCGCAGGCAACATCAAGGCGGGCACCCCGGCCGCGCAGTATCTCGACGAGCACGGCGTGGACAAGAAGGACTACAACTCCTATGGTTCGCGGCGCGGCAATCACGAGGTGATGATCCGTGGCACGTTCGCCAACATCCGGCTCAAGAACCAACTGCTCGACGACGTGTCCGGCGGCTACACGCGCGACTTCACCCAGGATGATGGCCCGCAGTCGTTCATCTACGACGCCGCGCAGAACTATGCGGCGCAAGGCATTCCGCTGGTCGTGCTGGGCGGCAAGGAGTACGGCTCGGGATCGTCGCGGGACTGGGCGGCCAAGGGCACCAGCCTGCTGGGCGTGCGCGCGGTGATCACCGAGTCGTTCGAGCGCATCCACCGCAGCAACCTGATCGGCATGGGTGTCATTCCGCTGCAGTTCCCGGCGGGCGAATCGGCGGCGTCGCTGAAGCTGGACGGCACCGAGGTGTTCGACATCACGGGCATCGAGGCGCTCAACGACGGCAAGACGCCGAAGACGGTGCACGTCAAGGCAACCAAGTCAGACGGGAAAGCCGTCGAGTTCGACGCGGTCGTGCGCATCGACACGCCCGGCGAGGCCGACTACTACCGCAACGGCGGGATCCTTCAGTACGTGCTGCGCAACATGTTGAAGTCGAACTGACCCCGACGTTTCACCGCCGCGCAGAGCAGGCAGCGCCTTGCCTCGGGTGACCGACGACCATCTGGCGGCCCGCCGTCGCCAGATTCTCGACGGGGCACGGCGGTGCTTCGCGGAATTCGGGTACGAAAAGGCGACCGTGCGGCGGCTCGAGCAGAGCATCGGGCTGTCGCGCGGCGCCATCTTCCATCACTTCCGCGACAAGGAAAACTTGTTCTTCGAGCTAGCACGCGAGGACGCCGGCCGGATGGCCGACGTCGCGTCCCGCGAAGGACTCATCCAGGTGATGCGCGATTTGCTCGCTGCGCCTGACCAATTCGACTGGCTGACGACGCGGCTCGAGATCGCGCGCAAGCTGCGCAACGACCCCGCGTTCCACCAGGGGTGGGCCGAGCGCTCGGCCGAGTTGTACGCGGCCACCACGGAGCGGCTGCGCAGGCAGAAGCAGGCGGGCCGGCTCCGGGACGACGTGCCGTCGACCGTACTTCAGACCTATCTCGACTTGGTTCTCGACGGCTTGGTGGCGCGATTGGCCTCCGGTGACGATCCGGAGAAGCTGAGTGCCGTGCTCGATCTGGTCGAGGCGTCTGTGCGCCAGGACGGTTAGCGGCGAGCGCGATGGTTCGGCCCACCGCGGCTACGCATGGTCGTGCCGGATTCGCGCAACATGCTGTGAATCGAACCGTACGATCGCCCCGTGGAAGCCACTAGGGACCGGATGCTCGCGCCGCTCTCATAGGCCGTGCGCAGCTCCGTGAGCAGTTGATCACGCAGTTCGTTCGTGTCATTCATCGACATCTCCCCATTCGACGGATCCAATCGCGTACCCGGACCCAGAACCGTTCAATCACCCGTCGGCGAACAAGCGCGCCGCATATGGCCGAACTCAGGCCAATTCGATGAGGTCGCGGTACTCCTCGGACCAAAAGTCCTCCGTACCGTCGGGCAACAGCACCACCCGCTGTGGCTCCAGCGCCTCAGCAGCACCCGGATCGTGCGTCACCAGGATCACCGCTCCGATGTAGCTGCGCAGCGCATCGAGCACCTGTTCACGGGAAGCCGGATCCAGGTTGTTCGTCGGCTCGTCGAGCAGCAGGACGTTTGCCGTGGACGCGACCAGCCCGGCCAGTGCCAGCCGGGTCTTCTCACCGCCGGACAGCGTGCCCGCGAGCTGGTCGAGCTGCGGGCCGCTGAACATGAAGGCCCCGAGCAACCCACGAAGTTCCTGCTCCCCGGTATCGGGAGCGGCGTGCCGGATGTTCTCCCACACGGTGGCGGTGTCCTCGAGGGTGTCGTGTTCCTGCGCGAAGTAGCCGATCTTGAGCCCGTGGCCCGGCTCGAGTCCGCCCGCCTCCGGTGTCTCCACGCCGGCCAGCAGCCTCAACAACGTCGTCTTGCCTGCGCCGTTGAGCCCGAGCACGACGACGCGCGATCCGCGGTCGATGGCGAGATCGACGCCGGTGAACACCTCCAACGAGCCGTAGGTCTTGGTCAGCCCCTTGGCAACTAGTGGAGTCCGGCCACACTGGGCGGGCGTAGGGAACTTGATTCTGGCGACCTTGTCTGCGACGCGTTCGTCGTCGAGCGCGGCCATCATTCGATCAGCGCGGCGCAGCATGTTCTGCGCGGCAACGGCTTTGGTGGCCTTGGCGCCCATCTTGGCGGCCTGGGTGCGGAGCGCGGACGCCTTGCGCTCGGCGTTCGCCCGTTCTCGCCTACGGCGCTGTTCGTCCGTGGCGCGGGCGTCGAGGTACTTCTGCCAGCCCATGTTGTAGACGTCGGCCTCGCCGCGCACGGCGTCGAGGAACCACACCCGGTTGACGACGTCGGCGAGCAGATCGACGTTGTGGCTGATGACGACCAGACCGCCGGCGTGGTTCTGCAGGAACGCGCGCAACCACCCGATAGAGTCGGCGTCGAGGTGGTTGGTCGGCTCGTCGAGCAGCAGCGTGGTCGCCGAACCGGACCCCGTATCCGACGCGGCGAACAGAATGCGAGCCAATTCCACCCGTCGGCGTTGCCCACCGGACAGCGTGCGCAGCGGCTGAGTCAGGACCCGCTCGGGTAGCCCGAGACTCGCGCAGATCCGACCTGCCTCCGACTCGGCGGCGTACCCGCCGAGTGCGGCGAACCGCTCCTCGAGCTGGCCGTAGCGACGTATCGCCCTGTCCCGGGTGGCGTCGTCGGCCACCTCGGCCATCAATGCTTGTTGCTTCTCCAAGTCGGCCAGCAGCGTGTCCAGCCCACGGGCCGAGAGCACCCGGTCTCGGGCCAACACGTCGAGGTCGCCCTCCTTGGGATCCTGTGGCAGATAACCGATCTCGCCAGTGCGATCGACCGAACCCGCATAGGGCTCGCTTTCGCCGGCGAGGATTCGCAGGGTGGTGGTCTTGCCTGCGCCGTTGCGGCCGACGAGGCCGATCCGATCGCCGGGCTGGATCCGCAGCGCAGAACCGTCAACGGACAGCAGCGTACGCGCGCCGGCGCGGACCTCGAGGTCCGTTGCGGTGATCACGCTTGACTCCTATCCCCGGGTCACTGCGCTCCTGCCCGCCGGAACGCTGCCCCTTTGTTCGCTACTTGTCGTCGGTGAAGACGGCGGGTCGCCTCTGTGCGCGAGCAGCGACCGCCTCCTCGAAGTTGGCGGTGAGCAGACGCACGAAGAGTTGACCCAGGCCCTCAGCCTGCATGTGGCTTTCCAAGCTACCGGCGTCCAGTCCACTCCAGAGAGTGCGCTTGGTCAACTCGGTTCCCGGTCGCGAGAACGACGCGATGCGCCCCGCCATCTCATAGCAGACGTCGAGCAGTTCCTGGTCGGGGACGGCGCGGGACACCAGCCCGATCCGTTCGGCTTCGGCTGCGTCGATGTCGCGGCCGGTCAGCATCGCCTCGAATGCCCGGGATGTCCCGATCGCTCTCGGCAGCAGGTAGGACAGCCCGAGTTCGCTGGCGGTCAACCCGTTGTTGATGCCCGCGGCCCGGAAGTACGCGCTCTCGGCGGCGATCCGGACGTCGCACGCCAGCGCCAGGCACAACCCTCCGCCGATCGCCGCGCCATTGACTGCTGCGATCACCGGCTGATGCAGCTTGCGTATGGCGAGGATCACGTCGTCGAGCACCTCCATCGACCGCAACGCGAAGGTCGGCCTAGTCAACCCATCGATGTGCGGCACCGAGCCCGCCGACTTGTGATCCGCTCCCGACGAGAAGCCGCGCCCGGCGCCGGTCAGCACGACCACCCTGGTGTCGTTGTCGTGCGTGAGCTCGTCGAGCACCTTCTTCAGCGGCACCATGACGTCGAACGCCATCGAGTTCATCCGCTCGGGTCGATTCAGGGTCACCAGCGCCACGTGTGGGTGCGGGCGGTCGACCAGGACGAAGGGGCTTTGCTCGCTCACGGACTGCACGCTATCGCGCGCGGTACGTCACGCCTGTTCGGAGTCCGCCTTCGCCGCGATCGCGGCTTCGACGTCCAAATCCTTGATCTGCGTGATGATGCCGTCGAGCTGTGCTGCGGGCAGCATCCCCGAGTGCCGAAAGACCATGTGGCCCTTCTTGAACCCCATCAGCGTAGGAATCGCCTGGATCTGCGCGGCCTCGGCGAGCGCGCGCTCGGCCTCGGTGTCGACCTTTGCGTGCACCACGTCGGGGTGCTTCTCGGACGACGCCTTGAACGTAGGTGCGAACGCCTTACACGGGCCGCACCACTCCGCCCAGAAGTCAACCAACACGATCTCGTTCTCGTTGATGGTGTCGTTGAACTGTTCGCTGGTGATGTCTTGGGTACTCACGTCTCTCCCAACGTTGCCTGATGCCCGGTTGTTCCCTGGATATGGTCAGCTCAACCCAGCCAGGGCAGCCTCTGCGTCATAGCCATTGAACCCCTCGAGCGCATCGTCGCGCAGCCTGTTCACCCACGTCGGGTCGGCCAGTAGCGCGCGCCCCACCGCCACGATGTCGAACTCGCCGACCTCGAACTGGCCGACCAGGCGGTCGATGGGAGCCGGGCGGATCACTTCGCCTGCCTTCTCGCTACGGAACTGGGTCCCCAGCCCGACTGACCCGACGGCGATGACCGGCGCGCCGGTGACCTTCTTCGTCCACCCCGACAGGCTCAACACCGGATCGGAGTCCGGGAACGCAGGCACGTAATGCCGCCGCGTCGACGGATGGAACACGTCCACCCCTGCGTCCACGAGTGGCGCAAGCAATTCCTGCAACTCGAACGGGTCGCCGACGATGGTGGCTCCGTAGTCCGATGCCTTCCACTGCGAGAACCGGTAGATGATCGGGTAGTCGGACCCAACCGCGCGTCGCACCGCGGCGACCACCTCGGCGGGAAACCGGGTGCGTGCGGCGAGCGACCCGCCGTACTCATCGGTGCGCAGATTCGTTTTGGCCCAGAGGAATTCGTCGAGCAAATATCCATGTGCGCCGTGCAATTCGACAGCGTCGAAGCCCGCCTCACGCGCGTTGCGCGCCGACTGCGCATACAGCTCCGCGAGCCCGGCGAGTTCGTCCCTGCGTAATGCGCGCCCCTTGGGCACGCCTTGCCCCGTCACACCCGATGGGCTCACGGGAACGACGCCGTCGCTGTCGTTGCGTTCGACGCCCTGGTGCCAGAGCTGGGCGGCGATCACCGAGCCGTGTGCATGCACGGCATCGGTCACCCTGCGCCACCCGGCGAGCACGTCCCCTCCCGCGATCGTCGGGATCGACTCGGGGAACGCTGCGGCGGGTGCGGGCAGGCGCACCCCTTCCGTGATGATCAACCCGACACCGCCCGCCGCGCGCCGCGCGTAGTACGCGGCCACGTCCGGACCTGGCACTCCAACCGGCGAGGCCATCCGCGTCATCGGTGCCATCGCGAATCGGTTCGGAACCGTCATCGATCGCACGGCCATTGGTTGGAAGAGGGGCGTCACGCGTTCATCGGTCACGTCGGCGTGCAACACGGCACGAGTCGGCGGCATTCCGCGCCCGAGCGGTGCCGACCCCGGGATGTACCACTCACCGGGCGAGCACGTCGCGGCCGCTGTTCAAGAACGCCACGACATCAGCGGCGAGTTGGTCGACGTCGTGCGTCGGGTCAAGCGGATGAATCGCCCCGAACGGCGCGTTCCAGAACGGTCCGGTCCGCATCGTCCACGGGCCGACGTACGCATACGGCAGGGCGTGATAGCCGTCCCCTGCCGAGACCCCGTAGTTGACCTCGTTCTCGGTGACCGCCACGTCGAAGTGCTCAGGCCACAGCACCGGATGTTGTTCGGGGAGAACCTGTTTGAGCGCATATCCGCCGGCGTACAGGCTGCGATGTACGAGCTCGACGGCTGCGGGGTGGATGTCGATCACCGCGTCTGCGGGCAGCCCGTCCGCGATCTCGTACACCCCGTCGGGTGGGCCGTAGTCCACCCCGGCGGCCTTCGCGAGCGCGCCGCCGGGACCCGCGAGGGGTGCGCTTCCGTCCTGCCAGGTGAACTCCACGCCGTGGACGCCGAGCGGCAGAGCCCCACCCACGAAGCCGTCCGGGCGCACGGCCAGCCGAATCGTGCCCGTCGCCCGGTATTGCGGACCCGCGATGAGGGCCTCGGCCACGCCTCGGAGTTGGCGGCGGGTGGCGACGTAGGTGCGTTGGGCCTCGTCGTTCACATGTGCTCCTCGCGTGCGCGGTGCCATTCGACGCCAGCCTAGACAGCCCAGGTGGGTAACAGGTCAAGCGGCGGTTGTTGCCCGGTGGGCCCATGCAGTGTGTTCGTCATAGTGGGTGTGGTGGCGAAGGCAGCCGTGCAGGATGCCGACGAGGCGGTTGCCCAGGGCGCGGAGTGCTTGATGGTGCAGATCGCCGGCCGGCGCGATGCTGGTCGTAGAACGTGCGCGCGCCTGGGCTCGTCGATAGGGCGCAGAAGGCCCATTGGTCGATCGCGTCGTAGAGCCGGCGGTTGCGCACGTGGCGGGCCAGCACGGCACGTTTGCGGCCCGAAGCGATGGTCAATGGGGATGTTCCGGCGTAGTTCTTGCGACACTTGGAGGTGGTGTATCGGTTCGGGTCGTCCCCGAACTCACCGAGCACCCGGGCGCCGAGGATGACACCAAGTCCTGGCAGGGAGCGGTAGATGTCGGCGTCCGGGTGTGTCTCAAAATGGTCGGCCAGCACTGCTTCGAGGTCGCCGATTTGGTGGTTCAGTTCGGCGATGACATGGACTGCGGCGGTGGTGGTTGCCCCAAACGCGACGGCTACGACATCCGGTGCGGCCAGGTGCTCGGTGCGTAACGCGGTCTGGATCTCGCGGGTACGTGTCTCGATGTTACGTTAGCCCGTTTAGGCTTGCCCGCACCTTTTCACCCGTACGCGGCGGGGGCCAACCGGCGTACCCTTTGCCGTATGACCGTCGGAGAGGTCGTGGTCATCGCGGCGGCGATCATCTTGGCGGTCGCTACCTTGACCGCTGCGGTGTTGATTGCGCGCAGGCTCGATCGGGATGAACCGTGCCCGACCTACTACGACCCCGACCTCTATCGGGGTCATCATTGGTACGGGTAACAACGGTAATCCGTATACCGGACGAGGAATCAGTCGGGCAGCTTTGGTACCCACCGAAATCCGATGCTGCGTGAAGGTCGGGCAAACTCAGACGGTGAAGCCGAGGGCCCGTAGCTGCTCGCGGCCGTCCTCGGTGATCTTGTCCGGTCCCCACGGCGGATTCCACACCCAGTTGATCCTGATTTCGTTCACGAGCCCGGCGCCGACCAGCGCGGTGCGCGACTGATCCTCGATGACGTCGGTCAGCGGACAGGCCGCCGAGGTCAGCGTCATGTCGATCAACGCCACGTCGCCGCGCCTCGCCCTTCTCGACGTTCAACCCGTAGACGAGGCCCAGGTCGACGACGTTGATTCCGAGCTCGGGGTCGACGACGTCGCGCATCGCCTCCTCGAGGTCGGCGATCAGCTCGTCACCCTGCGCGGCTGTTTCGCTCATCGCCTGTCTCCTCACTGGCTTGCGCCAAAGCGTCCTTGAAAGCCATCCAGCCCAATAGCGCGCACTTTACGCGCGCCGGGTACTTCGCGACGCCGGCGAAGGCAATGCCGTCGCCGATGACATCCTCATCCCCCTCGACATTGCCGCGAGAGGAAATCATCTCGGTGAACGCCGCGACGGTCTTGAGCGCGTCGCCCACGGTCTGCCCGATCACCTGGTCGGTCAGCACCGACGTCGACGCCTGGCTTATCGAACAACCCTGCCCGTCATAGGAGATGTCGGACACCGTGTCCCCGTCCTCGGACAGCGCCACCCGCAGCGTCACCTCGTCTCCGCACGTCGGGTTGACGTGATGCACCTCCGCACCGAAGGGCTCCCGCAATCCCCGATGGTGCGGGTGCTTGTAGTGGTCCAGGATCACCTCCTGGTACATCTGCTCCAGACGCACGCCGCGCTCAATCCCGCCCGAAGAACGCGACGGCTCGCTTGACCCCGGCTACCAGCCGGTCAACCTCGTCGAGCGTGTTGTACACGGCAAACGACGCCCGCGCCGTCGCGGCGATGCCGAACCGACGGTGCAGCGGCCATGCGCAGTGGTGCCCCACGCGCACGGCGATGCCGTCGTCGTCCAGAACCTGGCCAACGTCATGCGCATGAATGCCGTCGACGACGAAGCTGACGGGCGAACCGCGGTCCTGCATGGATGTCGGCCCGACGATCCGCACACCGCCGACGGATGCCAGCCCCGACAGCGCGGCGGCCACCAACTCCTGCTCGTGCTGGTCCACTTCGGCCATGCCGATCGAGCTCAGATACCTTGCGGCGGCTGCCAGTCCGACCACCTGCGATGTCATCGGCGTGCCTGCCTCGAACCGCTGCGGGGCCGGCGCATAGGTGGTGGCCTCCATGGTCACGGTCTCGATCATCGATCCGCCGGTGAGGAACGGAGGCATCGCGTGCAGCAACTCGCGCCGCCCGTAGAGCACGCCGATGCCCGTCGGCCCCAGCATCTTGTGGCCGGAGAACGCGGCGAAGTCCACGTCCAGGGCGTGAAAGTCGACGGGCTGATGCGGTACCGACTGGCAGGCGTCGAGCACCGTGACTGCGCCGACGACCCTGGCCCGGGCTACCAATTCGGCGACGGGTGCCACCGCACCGGTCACGTTCGAGTGATGGCTGAATGCAACGACTTTCACCCGTTCATCGAGTTCGAGTGAGTCCAGGTCGATGCGCCCGTCGTCGGTGACGCCGTACCAGCGCAGCGTCGCTCCCGTGCGCTGGGCCAGCTCCTGCCACGGGATGAGGTTCGCGTGGTGTTCGAGTTCGGTGGTGACGATGACGTCGCCGGGGCCGATGGCGCGGTCGAACCGTCTGTCCCCCAACGCATAGGAGACGAGGTTGATCGACTCGGTGGCGTTCTTGGTGAACACCAGTTCATCGACGTCGGCTCCGACGAACCTCGCGACGTCCTCGCGGCCCTGCTCGTAGGCGTCCGTGGACTCCTCCATGAGCTGGTGCGCTCCGCGGTGCACCGCGCCGTTCGATTTGGTCAGGAAGGCGCGCTCGGCATCGAGTACGGCCAGCGGCTTCTGCGACGTCGCGCCGGAATCCAAGTACGCCAACTGGTTTCCGCCGCGCATCACCCGACTGAGGATCGGGAAGTCCGCCCGGATCCTGGCCACCTCAGTGGGATCCAATGCCCGTACCGAGGCCGTCATGTCAGGCTCCGGCGGCCGCGGCCTGCGTGAAGCGCTCGTAGCCGTTCTCCTCGAGCTCGTCGGCAAGCTCTGGACCGCCCGACTCGATGATGCGGCCACCGACGAACACGTGGACGAACTGTGGCTGGATGTAGCGCAGGATGCGGGTGTAGTGGGTGATCAGCAGGACGCCGCCGTGCTCGCTCTCGGCGTAGCGGTTGACACCCTCGCTGACGACGCGCAGCGCGTCGACGTCGAGACCGGAGTCGGTCTCGTCGAGGATCGCGATCTTCGGCTTGAGCAGCCCCAGTTGCAGGATCTCGTGGCGCTTCTTCTCACCACCGGAGAAGCCTTCGTTGACGCTGCGCTCGCCGAACGCCGGGTCGATGCCGAGGTCGCTCATCGCGCCCTTGACCTCCTTGACCCAGTGCCGAAGCTTGGGCGCCTCGCCACGCACCGCGGTGGCGGCCGTGCGCAGGAAGTTCGACATCGACACGCCGGGCACCTCGACCGGGTACTGCATGGCCAGGAACAGCCCGGCACGGGCGCGCTCGTCGATGCTCATCGCGAGCACGTCCTGGCCGTCGAGTGTGATGGATCCCGACGTCACGGTGTACTTCGGGTGACCCGCAACCGCGTACGACAGAGTCGACTTTCCAGATCCGTTGGGACCCATCAGGGCGTGCGTCTCCCCCGACTTGACGGTCAGATTCACGCCTTTCAGGATCGGGATGTCGGTCCCGTCCTCAGCGGAGACGACGCTGACGTGAAGATCCTTGATTTCCAGTGTGGTCATGAAGTGGCTGTCCTTGATTCGGTTATCTCTAGTTCGTGTTCGATGGCGTCCGTGAGGCGCTCACGCACCTCGGGCACGGCGATCTTCTGGATCAACTCGCCGAAGAAGCCACGGACGACGAGGCGACGGGCCTGGTCCTCCGGGATGCCACGGGCCTGTAGGTAAAACAGCTGCTCGTCGTCGAAACGCCCCGTGGCGCTGGCGTGTCCGGCTCCACGGATCTCGCCGGTCTCGATCTCCAGATTGGGCACCGAGTCGGCGCGCGCGCCGTCGGTGAGCACCAGGTTGCGGTTGACCTCGAACGTGTCGGTGCCGGTGGCCGCCGCGCGGATCAACACATCGCCGACCCACACGGTGTGGGCGTCGGGGCGGGCGGATTCCGGATCGCCTTGCAGCGCACCCTTGTAGATCACGTTGGAGCGACAGTTCGGATGCGCATGATCGACCAACAGCCGCGATTCGAAGTGCTGGCCGTCGTCGGCGAAGTACAGCCCGAGCAGTTCGGCGTCGCCGCCTTGGGCCTCGAACCTCGTCCGGGCCGTCACACGCACCACGTCACCACCTAGGGTGACCGCGACGTGGCGCAGCACTGCGTCCTTGCCCAATGACGCATGGTGGCTGCTGACGTAGACGGCGTCATCCGCCCAGTCGGCGATGGACACCACGGTCAGTCGGGAGGCGTCGGCGACGACGAATTCGACGTTGTCGGCGTAGGTTCCGCTGCCTCGCTGGTCGATGACGACGACGGCCTCGGCCAGCTCGTCGACCCGGATCTGCAGATGGCCGTACGCAGTGGCCCCTTCGCCCGGACCGTTCAGCGTGATGCCAATGTGGCTTTCGGGAGTTGCGCCCCGACCGACGGTCACGATGGTCGCGTGATTGAACGACGAGAACGCCTGCGCCGCAACCCTATCGGCGGGCACGCCCGCCTGGCCGAGCCGAGGGTCGCCGCGCCGGACGGACTCGACCGTCACGCCTGGCTGTTCGGCGACCTCGATGAGCGCGCTCCCGGTGGCGGGCGCCGACCCGTCGTGCAGGCCGCGCAACCGCTTCAGCGGCGTGAAGCGCCAGATCTCGTCACGTCCGTGCGGCACCTCGAAGGCGTCGACATCGAACGACGTGAAGACCTCGCCCTTGGTCCTGCCCTCCAGGGTCGCTGTCAGATCCTGTGCCACTATTTATTCTTTCCGTCGCTTCGCTCGCCCGCCGCCGTCAAATCCAGTCGCTTCGCTCGCCCCACTAGCCGACCGCGCCTTCCATCTGCAGCTCGATCAGCCGGTTGAGCTCGAGCGCGTACTCCATCGGGAGTTCCCTGGCGATCGGCTCGACGAAGCCACGCACCACCATCGCCATGGCCTCGTCCTCGGTGAGCCCGCGGCTCATCAGGTAGAACAGCTGATCCTCACTGACCTTCGACACGGTCGCCTCGTGGCCCATCGTGACTTCGTCCTCGCGGATGTCAACGTAGGGGTAGGTGTCGCTGCGGCTGATCGTATCGACCAGCAACGCATCGCATTTCACGCTGGAGCGCGATCCGTGTGCACCCTTGTTGACCTGGACCAGGCCGCGGTAAGACGTGCGACCACCGCCACGGGCCACCGACTTGGACACGATGTTGCTCGACGTGTTCGGCGCCAGATGCAGCATCTTGGCGCCAGTGTCCTGGTGCTGGCCCTCGCCGGCGAACGCCACCGAGAGCACCTCGCCCTTGGCGTGCTCACCGGTCATCCAGACGGCCGGGTACTTCATCGTCACCTTGGAGCCGATGTTGCCGTCGACCCACTCCATCGTGGCGCCCGCCTCCGCCCGGGCACGCTTGGTGACCAGGTTGTAGACGTTGTTCGACCAGTTCTGGATGGTCGTGTAGCGGCAGCGACCACCCGGCTTGACGATGATCTCGACGACGGCGGAGTGCAGCGAGTCGCTCTTGTAGATCGGCGCGGTGCAACCCTCGACGTAGTGCACGTAGGCGCCCTCGTCGACGATGATCAACGTCCGCTCGAACTGGCCCATGTTCTCGGTGTTGATCCGGAAGTAGGCCTGCAGCGGAATGTCGACGTGCACGCCCTTGGGGACGTAGATGAACGACCCACCGGACCAGACCGCGGTGTTCAGTGCGGAGAACTTGTTGTCCCCGGCCGGGATCACGGTGCCGAAGTACTTCTTGAACAGCTCCGGGTGTTCCTTCAGCGCGGTGTCGGTGTCAAGGAAGATGACGCCCTGGGCTTCCAGGTCCTCACGGATCGAGTGGTAGACCACCTCGGACTCGTACTGCGCCGCGACCCCGGAGACCAGGCGCTGCTTCTCGGCCTCGGGGATGCCGAGCCTGTCGTAGGTGTTCTTGATGTCCGCGGGCAGGTCGTCCCACGTGGCGGCCTGCTTCTCGCTGGACCGCACGAAGTACTTGATGTTGTCGAAGTGAATGCCCTCGAGGTTTGAGCCCCAGTTCGGCATCGGCTTCTTGTCGAAGGTGCGCAGCGCCTTCAGCCGGACGTCGAGCATCCACTCCGGCTCGCTCTTCTTGGCGGAGATGTCGCGCACCACGGCCTCCGAGAGGCCGCGCTGGGCGCTGGCACCCGCGACGTCCGAGTCGGACCAGCCGTAGCCGTAGTTACCCAGTGAGGCGATGGCCTCGTCCTGCGTCAGCTGGACCTCGGGTGTGGTCGTCATTTCGACGCTCCTTGATGGGTCGTGATGGTTTCGGCGGGGGCTGTGAGCCGAACGGTCAATTGCTTCTCGGGGATGACGGGAACGTGCGTGGTGCACGCACAGTCGCCGTTGACGATGGTGGCCAGCCGCTGAACATGGGTGCCCAGGAGCTCTGCGAAAGCTTCGCGCTCGGTCTCGCACAATTCCGGGAATTCCTCGGCGACGTGTGACACCGGGCAATGATGCTGACAGATCTGTACGCCGCCGATTGGTCCGGCGACCGGCGTGGTGGTGGTGGCGTAGCCCGCGTCGGTCAGGGCAGCCGCCACGCGGTCGGCCGTGGCCTTGACGTCGTCCGTGTCGTTATGGGTGGCCGGCTCGACACCGCCGAGGATCGTGTCGATGCGTCGGCGCGCGAACGTGCGGATGGCCTCGTCACCGCCGAGTTCGCGCAGCTGCCGCATGGCCGCGACGGCCAGATCGTCGTACGCGTGCTCGAGCTTGGCGCGGCCGGCGGCCGTGATCCGGTATCGCTTGGCGGGGCGACCCCTGCCGTTGTGCTGCCATACCGCAGCGGCGTTCGATTCGGCATCGCCCGCGTCGATGAGCGCGTCCAGATGCCGACGTACACCAGCTGCAGAGATGCCCAGGCGCTCGCCGATCTGGCCGGCGGTGATGGGGCCCTCGAGGAGCAGTTGCACGATCGCGCGGCGCGTGTGACCGTCTGAGGACGCGGCACTACCGACGGACGCCTGACCGGCGACAGCCGTGCCCAAGGCCTCCGAACGGATTTTCACAACACCATTGTGACGGAATTCGGCAAACGGGTCTAGCAAGGCAACCCTTAGCGCGAGGGTGATCGGCGTCCGATCGGCGGCTGGCTACGCTGCTGTGATGGCAGCTCGCCGCCAGTCTCTGAGTTCGGCCGTCGCCCGCTGGCACGCCGACGAGAGCACGGTCGGATCGCCACTCAACGCCACCGAGGTCGCATCGCTGCGCCGCACGCGGGTGTTCGGCGCGACGGGCACGGTGCTGATGGCGATCGGCGCGCTGGGCGCAGGCGCACGGCCCGTCATCCAGGATCCGACGTTCGGAGTGCGGCTGCTCAACCTGCCGTCCCGCATCCAGACGGTTTCGCTGACCATGACCACCACGGGCGCGGTGATGATGACGCTGGCTTGGCTCATGTTGGGCCGCTTCGCGCTGGGCAGCCGCCGCATGTCCCGCAGCCAGTTGGACCGCACCCTCCTGCTGTGGGCGCTCCCGCTGCTCGTCGCACCGCCGATGTACAGCAGGGACGTCTACTCCTATCTCGCGCAGAGCCAGATCGCCCGAATCGGCCTAGACCCGTACAAGGTCGGACCGGCGTCCGGGTTGGGCCTCGACCACGTGTTCACCCTGACCGTGCCGAGCCTGTGGCGGGAGACGCCCGCGCCCTACGGTCCGTTGTTCCTGTGGCTCGGCAGCGGCATCTCCAGGGTGACGGGCGACAACATCGTCGCCGCGGTGCTCTGCCACCGGCTGATCGTGCTCTTGGGGGTCGGTCTCATCGTCTGGGCCACCCCGCGGTTGGCACGCCGCTGCGGAGTGGCCGAGGTCAGCGCGCTCTGGCTCGGGCCGTGCAACCCGCTGCTGTTCATGCATCTGGTGGCGGGCATCCACAACGAGGCGCTCATGCTGGGGCTGATGCTGGCCGGTACCGAATTCGCCTTGCGCGGCGCCGAATCCACGACCCGGCTGCTACCGCGGCCGCTGCGTTGGCCGCATGGCCGCGACGACTGGGCGCAGTGGCGACCGCTCGTCATGCTCGTCGCAGGCACGGTGTTGATCGCGATGTCCTCTCAGGTGAAGCTGCCGTCGCTGCTCGCGGTCGGCTTCGTCGCGATGGCCCTGGCACGTCGGTGGGGCGGCACGTTCAAGGCGTTCCTCGCCGCGACCGGATCGCTGACCGCCATCTCGCTGGCGGTGATGGGCGTCATCGGGTGGGCCAGCGGACTGGGCTTCGGCTGGATCTTCACCTTGGGCACCGCGAACGTGGTGCGGTCGTGGATGTCCCCGCCGACCCTGGTCGCATTGGCTACCGGCCAGGTCGGCATCCTGCTCGGGCTCGGCGACCACACCACCTCGGTGCTGGGGCTTACCCGTGCCATCGGCGTGATCGCCATCGCAATTCTGGTCACCTGGCTGCTGCTCGCAGTGTTGCGCGGCCGGTTGCACCCGGTCGGCGGCCTCGGCGTGGCACTCGGCGTGACGGTGTTGTTCTTCCCGGTGGTTCAGCCCTGGTATCTCTTGTGGGCGATCGTGCCGCTGGCGACATGGGCGACGCGACCGGGTTTCCGCGGCATGGCCATAGCGCTGACGCTGATCGTCGGCATCTTCGGGCCGACGGCCAACGGAGACCGCTTCACGTTGTTCCAGATCCTCGACGCGACCGTCGCAAGCCTGGTGATCGCGGTGATCCTGATCGCCCTCACGTACTCCCGGCTGCCGTGGCGTCCGTTACCCGACACGAACGACGCCGCGGAAACCGAGCCGAAGGCGGGATCGCGTGCGTCCGCGGCCGCACCACCGGGACCCACGGCCCCCAAGCCTGACGCCTACGCTGAATCCCCGTGACCTCCCGTTCCGACGTTCCGGGCTCCTCGCGCAAGCGCTCGTCGGACGTCCCCGTGCGGCTGTGCGGGGTCAGTAAGCGGTACGGGTCGACGACGGCCGTCGCCGGGCTTGACCTCGAAGTCGGCCGTGCCCAGGTGCTCGCGCTGCTCGGTCCGAACGGCGCGGGCAAGACCACGACGGTGGAGATGTGCGAGGGGTTCCTGCGGCCCGACGCAGGAACCATCGAGATCCTCGGATTCGACCCGGCGACGAACAACGCTGCGCTGCGCGAACGCATCGGCGTGATGCTCCAGGGCGGCGGCGGCTATCCGGCGGCCCGGGCGAGCGAGATGCTGAATCTGGTTGCGGCATATTCGGCCAACCCGCTGGACCCCGAGTGGTTGATGGAGACGCTCGGCCTCACCGAGGCGGGCCGGACCACCTACCGCCGCCTCTCGGGTGGCCAGCAGCAACGGCTGGCGCTCGCCTGTGCCGTGGTCGGGCGGCCGGAGTTGGTCTTCCTCGACGAGCCGACGGCGGGCATGGACGCTCACGCCAGAATCGTGGTGTGGGAGTTGATCGACGGGCTGCGCCGCGACGGCGTCACCGTGGTCCTCACGACCCACCAGTTGACCGAGGCCGAGCAGCTTGCCGACCAGTTGGTCATCATCGACCACGGCGTCGCGGTGGCCAGGGGGACGCCCGCCGAGCTGATGCAGCGGGGCGCTGAGAACCAGTTGCGCTTCACCGCTCCGCCCCAACTCGACCTGACGCTGCTCATATCGGCGCTCCCCGAGAGCTATCACGCCGGCGAGCGAGCACCGGGCGAGTACCTCGTCGAGGGCCGGATCGACCCGCAGGTACTCGCCACCGTCACCGCGTGGTGTGCCCGGCTCGACGTGCTGGCCACCGACATGCGCGTCGAGCAGCGCAGCCTCGAGGACGTCTTCCTCGACCTGACTGGACGGGAGCTGCGGCCGTGACAGGCACCCCGAGAGCGGTGAATCGCTTTGCCCCCGGCACCTTTTCGCCCGACCCGCGACCCGCGACCGTGTCCCGCATGCTGGCCGCGCAATTCGGGCTGGAGCTCAAGCTGCTGCTGCGCAATGGCGAACAGCTGCTCCTGACCATGTTCATTCCGATCACGCTGTTGGTCGGCCTGGTATTGCTGCCGCTCGGGTCGTTCGGTGCCAACCGCGCGGAGAAGTTCGTGCCCGCCATCATGGCGCTCGCGGTGATCTCGACCGCGTTCACGGGACAGGCCATCGCGGTGGCCTTCGACCGACGCTACGGCGCGCTCAAGCGTTTGGGCGCGACCGCCCTGCCCGTGTGGGGCATCATCGCGGGCAAGTCGCTCGCTGTGGTGACGGTGGTGTTCCTTCAATCGATTCTGTTGGGCGCCATAGGCTTTGCGCTCGGATGGCGCCCGAGTGTTGTCGGTCTGCTACTCGGGGCGGTGATCATCGCGCTCGGTACCGCCGTGTTCGCCGCCCTCGGGTTGTTACTCGGCGGAACGTTGAAGGCCGAGGTCGTGCTCGCACTGGCCAACCTGTTGTGGTTCATCTTCGCCGGACTCGGGGCGCTGACACTGGGCGGCAGCATGGTGCCACCGGGCGCCGAGTGGGCGGCCAGGTTGACCCCGTCGGGGGCGCTGACCGAGGCGCTATCGCACGCCATGACGCTGTCGGTCGACTGGTTCGGTCTCGCGGTGCTCATCGCGTGGGGTGCGTTCGGAGCCATCGCGGCGTTGCGGTGGTTCCGCTTCATCTGACGTCCGGAGTAGCAAGCTCCACTTCCGTCAGCGCCGGCAGCAGGTACTCCAACTGCCCGACCTCTTCGACGTTGTGCTTCACCCAGGCCTCGACCATGTGGTCGGGAAACCGGCGGGCAGCTTCCCAGTTGACCGGCCGGAGAAATGGCGACCGGGCGCCGATGTCGAGCACGGACACGTAATGGGCGCCGTCGACACCACGCGACCAGGTGTGCTCCAGTTGGAGCTGGTCGACGACGTGCTGGTGCCGTTCGTCGCGCCGCGGTAGCCCGTGAGCTGCGCCGAAACCGTCGTCCCTGTCGTGAACTTCGCGAGTTAGCGACAGGGACGACGGTTTCGGCGAAACGGTGGCCCTACTACGGTGCGTAGTTTCTGCTGCTCTACGATCGGGCGGTGCCCGTCGGACGACTCTTGCTGCGGCTGGTCGACGTGCTGCCGGAGCCCAGCCTGAGGGTCCAGCGCATCATCGCGGCCGCGGTCATCCTGACGCAGGGCGGCATCGCGGTGACCGGCGCGATCGTCCGCGTCACCGCCTCCGGCCTCGGCTGCCCTACCTGGCCGCAATGCTTCCCCGGCAGCTTTACCCCGGTTCCGGTGGCCGAGGTGCCGGTCATTCATCAAGTGGTCGAATTCGGCAACCGCATGATCACCTTCCTGGTGGTGTTGACTGCCGCGCTCGCGGTGCTGGCCGTGACCCGCGCACGCCGCAGGAGCGAGGTGCTCGCCTACGCATGGCTGATGCCCGTCTCGACGGTGGCGCAGGCAGTCATCGGCGGCATCACGGTGCTGACCGGGCTGCTGTGGTGGACCGTCGCCGTCCACCTCGTCGTCTCCATGACCATGGTGTGGCTCGCGGTACTCCTCTACGTCAAGATCGGCGAACCCGACAACGGAGTGCCGACTCCCCTGGTACCAAAACCGTTGCGGTGGTTGACCGTCCTGGCGGCGACGACCCTGGCGGCGGTCCTCGTCACCGGCACCCTGGTCACCGGCGCCGGTCCGCACGCCGGTGACAAGAGCATCGATCAACCCGTGCCACGCCTGCAGGTCGAGATCACCACGCTGGTGCACCTACATTCGTCGCTGCTGGTGGCCTACCTGTCGCTGGTGGTCGGCCTCGGATTCGGGCTGCTGGCCGTCCGTGCTCCGCGCCCCGTCGTCCTGCGGCTAGGGGTGCTGCTCGCGTTGGTGTGCGCCCAGGGGTTCGTCGGCACCGTCCAGTTCTTCACCGGCGTACCCGCGGCGCTGGTCGCGCTGCACGTCGCGGGCGCGGCCGCATGCACCGCCGCGACCTCCGCGCTATGGGCGTCGATGCGACAGCGGGCCGAGCCCAAGCCTCTCGAGCGCTGACTCGACGCCGAGCGCGAAGGCGCGCTGCTGGATGGCACGCGCGTTCTCGTCGAGTTGCCGCCAACCCAATGACGGCTCGATGAGTTCCAACTCGAGCAGACGTGGGTCGTCCGGTCCGCCGATAACGTCGACCCGCGCGTAGAGGAACTCCTCGGGCGCGATACCGAGGTGAGAGGCCGCGGCGGCGAGCGCTGCGTGCCCGACGTCCCACAACTCGAAGTCCGGCTCAGCCGGCCGCAACGTCTCCTCGGCGTAGGTGCCGGACTCGTCGAGTTCCGGCCTGGCTCCCGGTGGCGGAAGGAGCGGTCCCTTGGTGAACGCGTGCGACTGCCTGCCCTCGATGAACACCAGCGCCGTCTCGCCGTCGGCGATGCGCGCGTCATAAGCCTGCACCAACACCGTGCGCCCCTCGGACTGCAGCGCGGCCGCATGCTCGTGCGCCGCGTCGCCGTCGGTGAACCGCTGTGCGCCAACCGATCCCGCGCCGACAGCAGGTTTGACCACCACCTCGCCCGCAGGCACCCGTAGCCGCTCGCCCGGTGCGAAGAAGCGGCTCGGCACCGTCGGCACCCCGGCGGCATCGAGGTCGACGAGATAGCGCTTGTCGGTGTTCCACGCGACGACCTCCGGCGCGTTCAGCAGGTTGGGCACACGTTTCGTCCACGCCAGGAACTCGTCGAGTCGATCGACGTAGTCCCACGTCGCCCGCAGGATCACCAGGTCGGCGCGATCGATCTCGGGATCGTCCCAGGCCAACCAGCGCGCGTGCAGTCCGCGCGTCCGCAGGGCGGGGATCAGGCCCGCGTCGTCGCCGTCGCCGTCGACGAGAGCGCGGCAACCTGCGAAGACGATGTGGGGATGACGAACATCGGGTCGCGCAAGCTTCACCTTGGAATGATAGGTGGCATGCACGCCATCGAAGTCGCTGAAACAGGTGGACCCGAAGTCCTGACCTACGTCGAGAGGGAGCAACCCACCCCCGGTCCCGGGCAGGTGCTGATCAAGGCCGACGCGATAGGGGTCAACTTCCTCGACACCTACTTCCGGTCGGGTCAGTACCCGCGGGAAGTGCCGTTCGTGGTCGGCGCCGAAGTGTGCGGCACCATCGCCGCGGTCGGGCCCGATGTCGCCGCGCTGGCGATCGGCGACCGCGTCGTCACCGCGCAGGCCGACGGGGCGTATGCGGAGTTCGCCATCGCTCCAGCCGACCTGGTGGCGTACGTGCCGGACGCCGTGCCGGCGGAAGTCGCGGCGTCGGCGCTGCTGAAGGGCATGACCGCGCACTACCTGATCAAGTCCGTGTACCCGGTTCAACAGGGCGACACCGTGTTGCTGCACGCGGGCGCGGGCGGCGTCGGGCTGATCCTCACGCAGTGGGCCACCAGCATGGCGGTGAAGGTGATCACCACCGTCTCGACCCGCGAGAAGGCCGAACTGTCCCGCAAGGCAGGCGCCATCGAGGTGCTCGACTATCCCGACGACCCCGCCGAGTTCGGCACCAAGATCCGTGAACTCACCGGCGGGCGGGGTGTGTCCGCCGTCTACGACGGCGTCGGCGCCTCGACGTTCGAGGCAAGCCTGGCCAGCCTCGCGGTGCGGGGCACGCTCGCACTGTTCGGAGCGGCCAGTGGACCGGTACCGCCGGTGGACCCGCAGCGACTCAATGCTGCCGGGTCTGTCTTCCTGACGCGACCCAACCTAGCCCACTACACCCGCACCGCAGACGAATTCTCATGGCGTGCAGGCGAATTACTCGAGGCAATCGCCTCCGGGTCCATCGAGATCACCGTCAGCCACCGCTACCCGCTCGCCGAGGCGACCGACGCGCACCGCGACCTGGAGGGCCGAAGGACCGTCGGCTCCGTGGTATTGGTGCCCTGACCGGCGTCGGCCGACTACCTCACCGCGTCGCCGCGCTCAACGTGCGCCGATTTATCACCTGCCGCGGGCGTTGCATCACCCCCGATCCGAGTGCGAAACTCGAAACGGCGGGGCGACCTCCGTGTCGACCCCAGGGTCTGACTTCAACAACGCCGCCAATGCGGCTCGAGGCGCCCCGCCCCAAATCCTTGTTCAGGGGATTTCTAGCCGCCCAGGACCGTCGGTAGCGCCAGCGCCGAGTCGACGGCCAGCGCGCAGAAGACGACGGCGAGGTAGTTGTTCGACTGGAGGAACAGGCGAAGTGGTTTGACCGGCTCGCCGCGCTTGACGCCGCTGTAGAGCTGGTGGGCCATCGCCAGGAACCAGGCCCCGGCGAGCAACGCGACGGCGGCATACAGCCACCCGGTGGCCAAGACCAACGCCAGCGTCGCGAACACCGTCAACCACGTGTAGATGAGAATCTGGCGGGTGACCTCGCGCTCGGTGGCCACCGTGGGCAGCATGGGCACCCCGGCTGCCTTGTAGTCGTCCTTGTAGCGCATGGCCAGCGCCCAGGTATGCGGCGGCGTCCAGAAGAAGATGATCGCGAACATCACCAGCGCAGGCCATTCGATGGTGCCGGTGACCGCCGACCAGCCGATCATCACCGGCATGCAACCCGCCGCCCCGCCCCACACGACGTTCTGCGACGTCCGCCGCTTCAGCAGCAGGGTGTAGACGAACACGTAGAACGCGATGGTGACGATCGCAAGCACACCTGACAGCAGGTTGGTGGTCCACCACAACCAGAAGAACGACCCGACGGACAGCACCAGGCCGAAGATCAGCGCATGGCGGGTGGGTACCATCTCCCGCGCCAGTGGCCTGCGTGCGGTTCGCTTCATCACCTTGTCGATGTCGGCGTCGGCGACGCAATTGAGCGTGTTGGCTCCGGCCGCGGCCATCAGCCCGCCGACCAACGTGTTGAGTATCAGGAGCGGGTCGACGTACCCGCGATGCGCGAGCAGCATGGCGGGGATGGTGGTGACGAGCAGAAGCTCGATGACCCGCGGTTTCGTCAGGGCCAGGTATGCCGCCAGCGTGGTACGGATTCGACCAGGCGCCCCGCGGATGTGACGGCGCTCGCGAATGCTCACGCAGTTGACTCCTCGTGTTTCGCGGCAGCACGCAGCTTCTACTACAGAGGATGGTAGACCGCGGCCCTGTGAACCGAACAATTCAGGGTCGATTCCGGAATCCCACTCAGTAAACAAGCCCCGAACTTGACGTAAGCGGCATGCAGCGCCGGATCATCCGGCACTAGGGTGGATGCTGCGGATTGCCCCCAGCCGGCCATAGCTAAGGAGTGCGCCTGTGACCACAGTCGAAGAGATCTCTGCACTCACCCGCCCCGACCACCCGGACGACTGGACCGAACTCGATTCGGTCGCCGTCGACACCGTGCGTGTGTTGGCGGCTGACGCGGTGCAAAAGGTCGGCAACGGCCATCCCGGGACGGCGATGAGCCTGGCGCCCTTGGCGTACACGCTGTTTCAGCGGCAGATGCGCCACGATCCCACCGACGAGCACTGGCTGGGCCGCGACCGGTTCGTGCTTTCCTGCGGGCACTCGAGCCTCACGCTCTACATCCAGCTGTATCTGGGTGGGTTCGGCCTCGAACTCGCCGACATCGAAGCGCTGCGCACGTGGGGCAGCAAGACGCCGGGCCATCCGGAGTTCCGCCACACCAAGGGCGTCGAGATCACCACGGGCCCGCTGGGCCAGGGCCTGGCCTCCGCTGTCGGCATGGCGATGGCCGCGCGGTACGAGCGCGGGCTGTTCGATCCCGACGCGGCGCCCGGCACCAGCCCGTTCGACCACTACATCTACGTGATCACCTCCGACGGCGACATGGAAGAAGGCGTCACCAGCGAGGCGTCGTCGCTGGCAGGCACCCAGCAGCTCGGCAACCTGATCGTGTTCTACGACCACAACAAGATCTCGATCGAACACGACACGGACATCGCGTTGAGCGAGGACGTACCGGCGCGCTACCGGGCCTATGGCTGGCACGTCCAGGAGGTCGAAGGCGGCGAGAACGTCGTCGGCATCGAAGCCGCCATCGAAGAGGCCAAGAAGGTCATCGACAAGCCGTCGTTCATCGCGGTCCGCACGATCATCGGCTACCCGGCCCCCACCAAGATGAACACCGGCGGCGTGCACGGGTCCGCGCTCGGCGCCGACGAGGTGGCCGCCACCAAGAAGGTGCTCGGCTTCGACCCCGACAAGGACTTCGAGGTCCGCGACGAGGTCATCGCCCACACCCGCAAGCTGGTGGACCGCGGCAAGGAGGCCCGCGACACGTGGGAGAAGGGCTTCGACGCGTGGGCGGAACGCGAGCCCGAGCGCAAGAAGCTGTTGGACCGGCTGTTGGCCCAGGAACTTCCCGACGGCTGGGACGACGCCCTGACGTCCTGGGAGCCCGGCTCCAAGCCGGTGGCCACCCGCGCCGCTTTCGGCCAGGTGCTCAACGACGTCGCGCCGAAACTGCCCGAATTGTGGGGCGGCTCAGCGGATCTCGCGGGCAGCAACAATACGACCATCAAGGACGTGAAGTCGTTCGGCCCGCCCTCGATCTCCACCGAGGACTTCACCGCGGACTGGTACGGCCGCGTGCTGCACTTCGGCATCCGCGAGCACGCCATGGGATCGATCCTGTCGGGCATCGTGCTGCACGGTCCGACGCGCGCCTTCGGAGGCACGTTCCTTCAGTTCTCCGATTACATGCGGCCCGCCGTGCGCCTGGCGTCCCTGATGGACATCGACACCATCTACATCTGGACGCACGACTCGATCGGCCTCGGCGAGGACGGGCCCACGCACCAGCCGATCGAGCACCTGGCGGCGCTACGGGCCATTCCGAATCTGTCCGTGGTGCGGCCCGGCGATCCGAACGAGACCGCCTATGCGTGGCGGACCATCGTGGCTCGCGGCGCCAACAGCGGTCCGGTGGGTTTCATCCTGACCCGGCAGGGCATCCCGGTACTGGAGGGCACCAGCGCCGAGGGCGTAGCGAAGGGCGGATACGTACTGGGCGGTGGCAACCCGGCCGACGATGCCGACGTCATCATCATCGCCACCGGATCCGAGCTTCAGTTGGCGGTCGAGGCGCGCAAGCAGCTGGCGGACAAGGACGTCGTCGCCTACGTGGTGTCGATGCCTTGTGTGGAGTGGTTCGAGAGCCAGCCGCAGGAGTATCGCGACCGGGTGCTGCCGCCGGACGTGTCCGCGCGGGTGGCCGTCGAAGCGGGTGTCGCCCAATGCTGGCACAAGCTCGTCGGTGACACCGGCGAGATCGTGTCGATCGAGCACTACGGCGCCTCGGCCGACGACAAGACGTTGTTCCGTGAATTTGGCTTCACCCCAGAGGCAGTGGTCGCCGCGGCGGAGCGATCGATGGACAACTGACACAAATCGACTAAACAACTAAGGAGCAGCAATGACTCAGAACCCGAATCTTGCGGCGCTGAGTGCCGCGGGCGTATCCGTGTGGCTCGACGACCTGTCCCGGGAGCGGCTGCAGACCGGCAACCTTCAAAACCTCATCGACACCCGCAGCGTCGTCGGGGTCACCACCAACCCGTCGATCTTCCAGGCCGCGCTGTCAAAGGGCACGGCCTACGACGCGCAGGTGAGCGAACTGGCCGAACGTGACGCCGACGTCGACGCCACCGTCCGCACGATCACCACCGACGACGTCCGCAACGCGTGTGACGTGCTGGCCAAGGCGTACGAAGCCAGCGACGGGTTCGACGGTCGGGTTTCCATCGAGGTCGACCCCCGTCTGGCCCACGACACGGACAAGACGATCCTGCAGGCGATCGAACTGTGGAAGATCGTCGACCGGCCCAACCTGCTCATCAAGATCCCGGCGACGCTGGCCGGCCTGCCCGCGATCACCGCGGTGATCGCGGAGGGCATCTCGGTGAACGTCACCCTGATCTTCTCCGTCGAACGGCACCGCGCCGTCATGGACGCCTACCTCGACGGCCTTCGGGCGGCGAAGGACGCGGGTCACGACCTGTCCCGGATCCACTCCGTCGCCTCGTTCTTCGTGTCGCGGGTGGACACCGAGATCGACGCCCGGTTGGAGAAGATCGGCAGCGACGAAGCGCTCGCGCTCCGCGGCAAGGCCGGCGTCGCGAACGCCCGGTTGGCCTACGCCGCCTATCAGCAGGTGTTCGAACAGGGCCACCGGTTCGGTGCGCTCAAGCACGACGGCGCGCGCGTACAGCGTCCCCTGTGGGCCTCGACCGGTGTGAAGAACCCCGACTACTCCGACACGATGTACGTCACCGAGCTGGTCGCGCCCGACACCGTCAACACGATGCCGGAGAAGACGCTGGAGGCCGTCGCCGATCACGGCGTCATCACGGGAGACACCGTCTCCGGCACCGCGGACGCCGCACAGGCGGTCTTCGACGAGCTGTCGGGCGTCGGCGTCGACCTGCCCGACGTCTTCAAGGTCCTCGAGGACGAGGGCGTGGAGAAGTTCGAGACGTCGTGGAACGAACTGCTCGAAGCCACCCAAGGTCAGCTCGACGCCGCCAAGAAATGAGCGACTGCACGAGCAAACCGCCCGGTTGGGTGAACCCGCTGCGGGACAAGCGCGACAAGCGGATGCCACGCATCGCGGGACCGTGCGCGGTCGTGATCTTCGGCGTGACAGGCGATCTCGCGCGCAAGAAGCTGATGCCGGCGATCTACGACCTGGCCAACCGCGGCTTGCTTCCGCCGACGTTCGCCTTGGTGGGATTCGCCAGGCGCGACTGGGCCGACGAGGATTTCGGTCGGGTCGTCCACGACGCGGTCGCGCAACACGCCCGCACCCCGTTCCGCCAGGAGGTGTGGGACCGTCTCGCCGAGGGATTCCGCTTCGTGCAGGGCACTTTCGACGACGACGCGTCGTTCGCGCGGTTGGCCGACACCCTGCACGAGCTGGACGACAAGCGGGGTACGGGTGGCAATCATGCGTTCTACCTGTCGATCCCGCCGAACGCCTTCCCGGTGGTGTGCGAGCAGCTGTCCAAGTCCGGACTGGCCGACAAGCCCGACGGCTGCTGGAGCCGAGTGGTCATCGAGAAGCCGTTCGGCCACGATCTCGAAAGTGCCGAGGCGCTCAACGGCGTGGTCAACAGCGTCTTCCCGGAGTCGTCGGTGTTCCGCATCGACCACTACCTTGGCAAGGAGACCGTGCAGAACATGTTGGCGTTGCGGTTCGCCAACGAGATGTTCGAGCCCATCTGGAACGCCCACTACGTCGACCACGTGCAGATCACCATGGCCGAGGACATCGGATTGGGCGGTCGCGGTGGCTATTACGACGGCATTGGGGCAGCCCGCGACGTCATCCAGAACCATCTGATCCAGCTGTTGGCGCTCACGGCGATGGAGGAACCCGTCAGCTTCCACCCGGCGGAGTTGCAGGCGGAGAAGATCAAGGTGCTGTCGGCCACCACGCTCGCCGAACCGCTCGACGAAACCACCTCGCGGGGGCAGTACGCGGCCGGCTGGCAGGGCGGCGAGAAGGTCGTCGGCCTGCTGGACGAGGAGGGTTTCTCGAAGACCTCCACCACCGAGACGTTCGCGGCCATCACCCTCGACGTCGACACCCGCCGGTGGGCCGGGGTGCCGTTCTACCTACGCACCGGAAAGCGGTTGGGCCGCAGGGTGACCGAGATCGCGCTGGTGTTCAAGCGTGCACCGCACCTACCGTTCGATGCCACCATGACCGAAGAACTCGGGCAGAACGCGCTGGTGATCCGTGTTCAGCCGGACGAGGGCATCACCCTGCGGTTCGGTTCCAAGGTTCCGGGCAACGCGATGGAGGTCCGTGACGTCAACATGGACTTCTCCTACGGCTCGGCGTTCGCCGAGGAGTCTCCCGAGGCCTACGAGCGACTGATCCTCGACGTGCTGCTTGGTGAGCCGTCGCTGTTCCCCGTGAATGCCGAGGTCGAATTGTCTTGGAAGATACTGGATCCGGCGCTCGACTACTGGGCCTCGCATGGCAAACCCGATCCGTACGAGTCCGGGACTTGGGGGCCCGATTCGGCCTTCGAGATGTTGCGCCGGTCGGGCCGCGAGTGGAGGCGGCCGTGACGAGCGCTCGCGCGAGGAACCGACAAATACTGACGAGCGCTCGCGCGAGGAACCGACAAATACTGACGAGCGCTCGCGCGAGGAACCGAGAACTATGATCGTCGACCTGCCCGGCACCAGCACCGGGGTCATCAACAAGAAGATCGTCGAGGTCCGTGAGGAGGGTGGCGCGATCACCCTCGGCCGCGTACTCACACTGGTCATCGTTCCCGACACCGATGTGGTGCTCGAGGAGTCGATCGACGCGGCGAACGCCGCCAGTCGCGAGCATCCCTGCCGGGTCATCGTCGTGATTCCCGGCGACCGGTTGGCCTCCGAGTCCCGACTGGATGCGCAGTTGCGCGTCGGGCGCGACGCGGGTGCCAACGAAGTGGTGGTGCTGCGACTGTCCGGTCCGCTCGCGAACCACGCCAGCAGCGTGGTGACGCCGTTCCTACTCCCCGACACCCCGGTGGTGACCTGGTGGCCGGAGGCCGCCCCCGATGTTCCAGCGCAAGATCCGTTGGGCCAGTTAGCGATTCGACGGATCACCGATGCCACCAACGGCGTTGATCCGCTGGCCTCGATCAAGGGCCGGCTGCAGGGCTACACCCCGGGTGACACCGACCTGGCGTGGAGCCGCATCACCTACTGGCGCGCGCTCCTCACCTCGGCCCTGGACCAGGGACCGTTCGACCCGATCCAGTCGGCGGTGGTCTCGGGACTGAAGACCGAACCCGCGCTTGACATCTTGGCAGGCTGGCTTGCCAGCCGCATCGACGGGCCGGTGACCCGCGAGATCGGCGAATTGAAGGTCGAGCTCGTCCGTGGGGGCGAAACCATCACGCTGAGTCGACCGCAGACCGGCGTCACGGCATCGCTGACCCGAACTGGCAAGCCTGATGCCCTTGTTCCCTTGGCGCGCAGGGAAACCCGCGAATGCCTGGCCGAGGACATGCGCAGGCTCGACGCCGACGAGATCTACCTGGCGGCGCTTCAGGGCATCGACAGGGTGACCTATGCGTAAGACCGAGGTCGCGAGGTACTCCGATGCCGACGCGCTGGTGACCGCGGCGGGCGACCGTCTCGTCAATGCCATCACCACCGCCATCGACGCACGCGGCGCCGCCTACGTCGCGCTGACCGGCGGCGGAACCGGCGTCAAACTGCTGCAACACGTCCGCGACCACGGCGCTGCAATCGACTGGTCCAAGGTGCACCTGTTCTGGGGCGACGACCGTTACGTCCCCGCGGCCGACGACGACCGCAACGACAAGCAGGCCCGCGAGGCGCTGTTGGATCACGTCGACATCCCAGTTGCGAACGTGCACGCCATGCCCGCCAGCGACGGCGAGTTCGGCGACGACATCGATGCCGCTGCACTCGCCTACGAGCAGGTGCTGGCCGCCAACGCCCGCGATGGTGCACCTTCGCCCGAGTTCGACGTGCATCTGCTCGGCATGGGCGGTGAGGGACATGTCAACTCGCTGTTCCCGCACACCCCGGCGGTGCGCGAGTCGACGCGCATGGTGGTCGGGGTGACCGACTCCCCCAAGCCGCCGCCACGCCGCATCACGCTGACGCTGCCCGCAGTGCAACGCTCGCGCGAGGTGTGGTTTGTGGTCGCAGGCGCGGACAAGGCGGATGCAGTGGCGGCCGCAGTTGGCGGCGCGGCGGCAGACGACGTGCCCGCAGCGGGGGCCGTAGGGCGCGCCGCCACGGTGTGGCTGCTCGACGAAGCGGCCGCGGCCAAGCTGTCGTCGTCGCACACTGACGAACATGGTTGACAGGTCCGGACGTTCGCCACGCCCGCGCACCGGACGCGAACGGATCAAGACGCTCACCCAGGCTGCGCTCAACGCCGACGTCACGGTGGAGCAGGTCGATGCGGTGCTCGGGGACCTCAGCGATGCGCTGGCCGATCTCAACAATTCGACCAGCGGCCTTGACGCCACCCTCGTCCGGTTCAACGACACCATCACCCGTATCGACGAACTGGCGCCGCGGCTGATCGGCGTCGTCGAACGCCTGGAGGCCATCGTCGACCGCGTCGAACGCATCGTGGGCCTGGGCGAGTCGGTATTGGCGCCGTTGACCGCCACCGAGAACGCGGTGCGTGGCGCGGTGAACGCCGTCCGCAAGAGCACCGGCCTGTAGTGCCGGTTGCTGCCGCGTCGTTGCCGGTGGCCGTAGGTGTCGGGCTTCCGTGGGACGTCGCGGCCGACGACGCGATCGCAGCGATCGCAGGAGCCAGGGACCGTCATGGCGACACGTTCGTCGTCGAAAGCGGCGCGACGCGTTACCTTTTCACGTTCTCCCCCACCGGCGTCGAATCCTTCTACGCGCTGCCCGAGGACGTCGCGAGCAAGGGCCTCGCCGACTACCTGATGCTGCGGAGAAAGCTGCCCGACGAGATTTTCACGGACCGCCGCACCCTGCCGAGCGAGCTGTTCCGCCGTGACGACGTGACGTCGTATCTGGCGAATCTCGACCGCGCGCTCGACCACACGGTCGCCGAGCTCGGCGACGCGGGAACCGTCGAAATATTCGACCTGACGCGCCGCCTCGGCCACCGGATGGGGCTCGCGTCGTGGGCAGGACCGGGCGCGGCGGACGGCGCGGCGTTCGAACGCCTGGTGGTGGCGTTCGACACCCTGGACGGTTCCGACGCCTTCGTGCACCCCGACGCGATGGCCGCGATCGCCGCGTCGGACAAGCGTGCCGAGCGCGCCGCCCTCGACGACGTCGTAGCCGTCGTGGAAGACATTCTGCGCCAAGAGGAGTCGCTGGACGATTCATCGCTGTTCGGACGGATCGTCGCCGCCTGGGCTGCGGAAACCGAGAACACCCGGAACCGCGGCATCGCGCTCGACGTCGCGCTGATCCACATCGCGTCGATGTCCAACCTGATGGCTGCACTGGGCTGGGCGTTGGTCGACCTCATCGAGCATCCCGACGAGGCCCGGCGGGTGGCGAACGGCGAGCGCGACCTGGCCCAGCGGTGCGCCCTGGAGAGCACCCGGATGGCGCAGCGCTCGATCATGTCGCGCGCAGTACTGGCCCCGGTGACGTTCGATGCGGGTGACGCGATCGTCGACGTGCCCGCTGGATGGACGATCGCCACGCTGCTCCCCCTGCTCAATACCTCGGCCGCTCCCGGATTGAACCGCTGGGACCCTACCCGCTGGCATCGCCACCGCCTGGCCGGCGCCAACGCGCTGCCATCGCCGATGCTGGTGACCGCGTTCGGACACGGCAGGCATTCCTGCCCCGCGCAACCCTTCTCGCTGTCGGCGATGGTCGCCGCGATGTCGCGATTGCTCGCCCGTTACGAGCTGACGCCTGGTTGGACTGCGCACCCGCGGCCGGTGCCGGCACAGATCGGCGGCGTGGCACGCGCGGCGGACCCGTGCCCAGTGGCCTACGCGCGGCACTGACCGCCGGGGAGCCCGGCGACGGCACGCATTTGACGGCGCACTGCGGTCGGGTCGGGATCGGGAAAGGATGTAGCGCCTAATATTCTGCTCATGTCCATAGCGCCCTCCGACATCCTTCTCACCGACCGTGTCGCCGTGGTCACCGGCGGTGGCGCCGGCATCGGTCGCGGCATCGCGGCGGGCCTGTCCGCGTTCGGCGCCCGCGTCGCCATCTGGGAACGCGACCCGTCGACGTGCGCGTCGGCCGCACAGGAGATCGGCGCACTCGGCATCCCGACCGACGTGCGCGACAGCGCGCAGGTCGACGCGGCGCTGGCGCAGACCGTGGCTGAGCTCGGCCCGGTGACGATCCTCGTGAACAACGCGGGCGGCGTGTTCCACTCGTCGATCCTGGAGACGAGCGAGAACGGTTGGGACGCCCTGTACAAGGCGAACCTGCGGCACGTGTACCTGTGCACCCAACGGGTCGCCAGGGGTATCGTCGCGCAGAACCTGAGCGGGAGCATCATCAGCGTGACGTCGATCGAGGGCGTGCGAGCGGCACCCGGGTATGCGACCTACGCGGCCGCCAAGGCCGGTGTCATCAACTACACCAAGACGGCAGCCCTGGAGCTCGCGCCACACGGCATCCGCGTCAACGCCCTGGCACCCGACTTCACGATGACGGAGGGCATCAAGGCGCTGGCGCCCCAGGGTTCCGAAGATCGGGTCGGCTTGATGGTGCCGATGAGTCGGGCCGGGCACGTCGACGAGATGGCCGGTGCCGCAGTGTTTCTAGCGTCGGACATGTCCAGCTACATCACCGGCCAGACCATCCACGTCGACGGCGGTACGCAGGCGGCATCGGGCTGGTATCACCATCCCGAGACCGGCGACTACGTCCTCGGGGCCAACTGACCGATCTGCTCAGACGAAGTCGGATCCCCCGTCGACGTTCACGGTGGCGCCCGTGACATAGCCGTTGCGCCGCGACGCCAGATAGGTGGTGATCGACGCGATCTCCTCGGGCAGCCCCGCCCGACCGAGGTCACAGGGTTGGTGGAAGTTGTCGTCGATCCACGTCATCACGTCGACTGGATTGGTCGCGTCGAGACCGTCCGCAGCCAGGATGTCCTTCAGATTCTCCGTGAAGCTCGCCGTGACGATCGTGCCGGGACAAACGCAGTTCACCAGAATGCCATCCTTGGCAAGGCTTTTCGACAGGTTCTTGGTGACACTGCTCAACGCCGCCTTGGACGCGGTGTAGGCGACGATGCGTGGGTTCTGGCGCTGAATCGAATGCGCCGACAGTGTCACGATGCGGGCCCAGTCGGCGGCGCGCAGCATCGGCAAGGCGGCGCGGATCGAGCGCACGCCGGACATCGTGCCGAGGGCGAATGCCGCATCCCACTGCGCGTCGTCCATCTCCTCGAAGTAGCCATCGCCCGGGCCGATGGTGTGGACCAGGCTGTTCAACTCGCCCCAGCGCTCTGACACGGCGGCGAAAGCGGCGGCGATGGAGTCGGCATCGGTCATATCGACGCTGATGCCGACGGCGTCCGGGGACCCGGCGGAGCGCAAGGACTCCACGGCCGAGTCGAGGGCCGCCTGATTCCTGGCCATCACGGCGACGCGGGCGCCCTCCGCGGCGAGGGTTTCCGCAATCGCCAAGCCCATCCCCTTGCTTCCGCCCGTGACGACCGCCGCCGACCCAGCCAGCCCCAGATCCATGTTCTCTCGCTCTCAGTCGTGCCGCGCCGCGGCTGGACGTGTGGTGTCGTCCGCGAGTACCGCGGCAACCGACTCCGGGGCGACGCCAAGGCCCCGCAGGCAGAACTGCAGAATGCGTCGCCGAACGTCCCGGCGATCGGAATCGCTGGTGGCCCATTGCCTTTCGACAGTAGCCCACAGCACACCCTGAATCGACGTGGCGTGCGCGGCGGGATCGACGTCGGTGAAGATGCTCAACTCGTTGCCGCGTTCGAGCTGCTCGACTAGCGGGGCGAGGATCTCGCCGTACGCGGCACCGACGAGCTCAGGGGCTGCGAACATCTGCGACTGTGCCTCCAGGGACATCTGGCGCAGATCAGACTTGACCTCGGCGCTGAAGGCGAGATCGAGTCGCCCGTCGATCCAGGCGACGACCGCGTCCACCGGGTCCGTGCTAGTGACCATCCGCTTCCTGAGCCTGCGTGCCTCCACCCGAGCCATGTCCAGGAACACGGCGGCGACGAGTTCGTCCTTCGACTCGAAATGCCGATAGAAGGCCCGCGTGCCGAGGCCGGCGCGATCAAGCACCTGGGCAACGCTCAGGCTCCGAACGCCGTACTCGCGAATGAGTTTCGTCGCGGCCGCAACGATCGCCTTGCGCACCTGGGGGTCGGGATCCAGCCGTCGACCGGACCGCCCGGCGTGCTCGTTCATCAAGCCGTCGCGTCGTACGTCGCGAGATACTCGCTGAAGCGCTCCCGCACGCCCTCCGGTGTCAGACCGTAATCAGCGAGCTCGTAGACGTGTTCGCCGCGCGACCCTGGCTCGTGCCCAGCGGCCCACGCGCCGACGCGCGCGCGAGCGTCGTCGGTGAAGCTGAGCCCGAGTTGTTTGTAACTGTTCTCGACCGTGGCGACCGAGTCGGTCTGCAGATCGGCGAACGAAACGTCGACGAAGCGGTCGTCGCCGACGCGCTTGCGGAAGTCGATCGCACGGCGGACCGCCTCGGACCAGGAGTCGAGCTGTTCGGCACCGAGTTCTTCAGCGTCGTCGCGATCGCTGCTCCAGCTGCGCACGTACTGGATCAGGCTGCACACCGATCCAAGCACCTTCGCCGGATCACGGTGGCTCCACAGGAATCTGGCATTCGGATATGCCTCGACCAACGCGTCGAGGGAGAACATGTGCACCGGCGTGCGGAGGTGCCACAGATTCGGCGGGCAGTGCCACTGCAGGAGCTTGAGCACGCGCCGGTGATACGTGTAGGTCTCACCCATGTCGCACTGCATCAACCAGGACAGGTAGCCCGGTACCCGTACCACGCCGTCGAAGTGGAAGGTGCGGAAGCTCATTCCCATCAGGTCCTGGCACTCAGTCGCCGCCTCGGGCTCGGAGCTCATCATCGTCCGCATCCGCGGGAACATCTCGTCCATCATCGCGATGCCCTCTGCGGCCGCAGCGATCCTGGGATCGGTGTGCTGAGTGGCCGCCTCCGGCGGTGGTGTGCACGCCTGCGACTCCCACGTCCGAAGCGAGCGGAACTGCGGGTCGGCGGCCACCAGCTGACTCAACGCGGTGGTCCCGGTACGGGGCAGACCGATCACGAAGACCGGCCCCTCGATCTCCTGGTGGTCGATCTCGGGGTGCTGCTTGTAGGTGTCCTCGATCCGCAGGCGCTGGATGAGCGCGTTGCTGATGGTCGCGTGCTGGATGACGTTACCGAGCTCGTTGAGTCCGGCCTCGCTGTTCAACGCTTCGACCGTCCGCTCCAGTCCCTCGCGGTAGTAAGAGCTGCCGAAGTCGTCGAGACCCGTAGCGGCGCGCGCACCGTCTTCCAATTCGTCTGCGGAGAAGCTCATCTGGCGAACCTTTCGTGCACGGCGCGGCGGCGCGCGTCGATCACCTTGACCCGTTCTTCGGCGGTGACCGTCTTGGTATCGGCGGGCAGCGCGGCAGCGACGGCGTCGAACTTCACCACCCGGGCGCGAGGGACGGGGGCGGTCTCGGTGCGCACACAGCGCAGGATCATCGAGCCGTTGCTGTGCCCCGCAGCATCGAGCCAGTTCGCTATCCCCGGGTCCCGCGAGCAGACGACGACACGCAGTATCCCGTCCGAATCGACCGCCGCCTGATGTCCGTTGAGGCTGGATTGCCGACGCCCGTAATGGATTGTCTCCCACCACTGATTGCCCAGCGAGTAGCTCCAGTAGACCCCCTTGGGTGGCTCGACCTCGAGGATCAGCGCCTCGTCCGGCTCCAGTTCGAATCGACCGATGACGGGCCGGTTCTCGGCGGCGGCACCCATCGCGGTGCGGTCGATCGGCGGCATGAACCCGTTGATCGGAGGGCCGGCGTTGAAGTCGAGGAAGAACTTCAGGTTGTCATGGACGAACTCGCCCAGCGCATGCAGCTGCCGCGTCACGGCGACGTCGAGTTCGACCGAACGGTCCTTCGGCTCGACCTCGGCACCGAGGCGCTCGATGTGCAGCGCCGACGGCACCTCGTTGTCCCAGTCGTAGAAGAAGTGGCGCACGATCAGCGTCGGATGATCGCCCTCGACCTTCAGCCAATTTCCCTCGTGCTCATCGGCGGAGATGATGGCCTCGAAGTCGCCGTCGTCGTCGACCTCGAGCTCGTCGACGAGGAAGTTGGTGGTCGAGGTGATTCCATCCATCGTCTGCAGGCCGACATACCTTGCGGTGCCGCGGTTTCCGGACAGTCGGTACGTCTCGCCGCCGCGCAGTGTGGCACGCAGGTAGATGCAGTCCGGGCACTCCATGCCCCAGGTGAGGACGTCGTCGGTGCTCGTTCGCCCGACGGCGAGAATGGGATCGGGGTCCACCCGCAAGGCCTCGTCGATGCCTACGGCGAGCAACACCATCAGGTGGCGCATCCCGGACGCATAGTCGACGCGGTTGCGGTTGACGGGGTCGGACACGACGAGCCGTTCGGCCGCCGTCAAGCGCTCCAGCAGGTGAGCCCAGGCCGCGGCCAGGTCGGAATCGTCAGCGACCGCGCCGCCGCCTGCCAACGCCGCTTCCGCGATCGAGAACGGCAGCCATGCCATGGGGTTGTGCCCGTCGGTCATGTGAACTCCGTCTTGGTCGACGTCATGGGAGCTGAAAACGTCGTTTTCAGTAAATCCGGTCTGACTATCACATCCGGGGACGTCGGTTGTCAACGATCCACGGCGCGGCCACCGGTCCCAACGGTCATGGCGCGCGGGGTGCCGTGGCAGGGTCCGGCGTGTCAGGCGGTGACCGACACTAGCCGCTGTTACGCAGCGCCGTGGCGAGGCCGCTCATCGTGAGCAGGATGCCGCGTTGGACCAGTTCGTCCTCGTCGCCAGATCGATAGCGGCGCAACAACTCCACCTGCAGGTGGTTCAACGGTTCGAGGTACGGGAACCGGTTGAACACCGAACGGGCGAGCGCGGGGTTGTCGGCCAGCAGGTCGTCGTGACCCGTGATCAGTCTGAGCATGGCGATGGTCTTGTCATGCTCGGCGACGATCTTGTCGAATACCCGGTGCCGCAACGCCTCGTCCTCGACCAGTTCGGAGTAGCGCGCCGCCAGCCCCATGTCCGCCTTGGCCATCACCTGCGCCATGTTGGAGAGCACCGTGGAGAAGAACGGCCAGCGCACGTACAGGTCCTGCAATACCTCGAGCCTGCCGTCACCCTCGGCGACCCACCGCTCGAACGCGGTGCCGGTGCCGTACCAGCCGGGCAGCATGACCCGCGACTGGCTCCACGCCAGCACCCACGGGATGGCCCGCAGGTCCGAGATCGACGTCGTGGGCTTGCGCGACGTCGGCCGACTACCGATGTTGAGTGCGCCGATCTCGCTGACCGGCGTGGACTCCTTGAAGTATTCGACGAAACCGGGTGTCTCGTGGACCAATTCGGAATACGCCTGCTGGGCTCTGGCGGCGAGGTCGTCGAGTACCTCGTATGCTGGCCCCGCCGCGTCGCCGAGACCCTCGACGTCCAGCAGGGTTGACTCCAAGGTGGCTGCGACCAGCGTCTCCAGGTTCCGGTGCGCGACGCGGGGTTCGGCGTACTTGGCAGCGATGACCTCGCCCTGCTCGGTGATCCGCAGCGAACCGTTCACCGCGCCTGGGGGCTGGGCGAGGATCGCGTCATAGCTAGGGCCACCGCCGCGGCCGACGGTGCCACCACGTCCGTGGAAGAGCCGCAACCGGATTCCCGTCTTGCGGGCCGACTCCACCAGGTCGAGCTCGGCCCTGTACAGCGCCCAGTTCGCGGCGAGGTAGCCGCCGTCCTTATTGGAGTCCGAGTACCCGAGCATGACTTCCTGATGCTCACCGCGCGCATGCACCAATCCGCGATAAAGCGGAAGGTCAAGCACCGCTTCGAGAATCGCCGACCCACGTTGCAGATCGTCGATGGTCTCGAACAACGGCACGATACCCACCGGACCGTAGGGATGATCCCCCGACGCGTCGAGCAGGCCGGCCTCCTTCAGCAGAATCGCCGCCTCGAGCATGTCGGACACCGACTGGCACATCGAGATGACGTAATTGGGCACCGCTTCCGGACCGAACACCTGCACGGCCCGGGCGGCAGCATGCACGATGCGCAGCTCCTTCTCGGCGAGCTCCGAGAGTTCGGCGTCAGGCCTGACGAGCGGCCGGCGGGTGGCCAGTTCGGCGATGAGCACCTCGACCCGGTCCGGCTCGGGCAGCGACCGGTAGTCCGGGTGAACGCCGGCCCAGGCCAGCAGTTCGGCGATCACCTCCTCGTGAACCTCGGAGTTCTGCCTCATGTCCAGTCCAGAGAGGTGGAACCCGAAGACCCGCACGGCTTCTCGCAGCCGGGCGAGCCGGTCGTCGGCGAGCACGGCGCTGCCGTTGGCCCGCAGCGACGCGTCGACGACGTCGAGGTCGGCAAGCAACTCGGCTGGTGTCCGATACGCGGTCATGCCGAGGTCGAGCTCGTGCTCCGGTTGGCGGTCGAGAATCTCGGTCGCGGTGGCGGTCAGTCGACCGTGGATGACCCGAAGCGCGCGCCGGTAGGGCTCGTCGGCTCGAGCGGGTTCGGTGCACGTGTCGGCCAGCGCGGACAGCGCGTCGCTGATCTTCACCAACCGCACCGACATCGACAGTTCCTGCTCCAGCGCGGTCAGTTCACCGAAGTAGTACGCCACCGCGGTGTACGCGGCGCTTCCGGTGGCCAGCCGAACGACCTCGGCGGTGACGTTCGGGTTGCCGTCACGATCGCCACCGATCCACGACCCGGGTCGAAGGATCGGCTGCTCGAGGACGTGGGCATCCGGCCAACGGGCCTGCAGTGCGGCCCGGACCTCGGCGTTGACCTGAGGGATCACCTCGAAGAAGGCCGCCCGGTAGTACCGCAGGCCGGTTTCGATCTCGTCCTGAATCTTCAACCGGGACAACCGGATCAGTGCGGTCTGCCACAACACGAGAATGTGGCGGCGGAGCTCCAGTTCGATGCTGCGACCATCGTCGGTCTCCGTGAGACCGTGCAGGCGCATGCGCATCAACTCGGTGATGCGGTGCTGGGTGTCGAACACGGTACGGCGCCGCGTCTCGGTGGGATGCGCGGTGATGACTGGCGACACCAGGGCACCCTCCAGCGCGTCGGCGACAGTGTCCGAATCGAGCTCGGCGGTGTCCAGTCTCAGGTACGTGGCGGCCAGGCTGCTGCGCTGCGGTGGCTCACCCGCCTGCACGTGAACCGCCCGGCGCCGCTCCCGGTGGATGTCCTCGGCGACGTTGGCGAGCAAGGCGAAGTGGGTGAAGGCCCGAATGACGGGAATCGCGTCGTGCACGTCGATGCCGTCGAACAGACTGGCCAACTCGGCCCGATCGATCTCCGAACGACGCACCCGAAACGACTCCACGCGGGCTCGTTCGACGAGGTCGAACACCGCCTCGCCGCTCTGTTCCCGAACGGTGTCGCCCAGAATGACACCGAGCAGCCGGATGTCCTCGCGCATCGGTTCGGTCGCCTCGCGTCCCACCTGCGTGCGGCGAACCGAACCGATGGGTGCCAGCGCTACGTCCGGACCTTCTGCCATCCTCCGATTATCGGCGTCAGCCGAACACCCCGCAGCGTGAAGTCATCGGGCGGCTCAGGCGGAGGCGACCATCACGACCATCGAGAACCGCCCAGCCGTTGATGGCGATCGCAGGTTTGACCGCCGCGAACATGCACGACAACGGGGAGTACCGGGTGGTGATGACGAAACCCTCGCGGGGCTGCTGGGCCTGCTGGGGTGGCTGGTACGGGTGAGGGGACGGTCACGTAGCCCGGGGTGCTTAGACGCCGTACTTGATCTGAAGCGCCACGCCGACGATCGAGACGACCCAGATGCCGACGACGAAGTACGTCAGCCTGTCGAGGTTCTTCTCGACGACCGTCGAGCCCGACAAGCTGGACTGAACACCGCCACCGAACAGCGTCGACAGGCCACCACCCTTGGCGCGGTGGAGCAACACCAGCAAGATCACCAACAAGCTGGTCACGATCAAGGTGATCTGTAACGCCAAATACATGGCCGCCACCCTACCGGGCGCGGTCCGAAATCACGGAAGCGGGCCGCCGGCGGCGATCGCGGACAGCACGGCGAACTGCTCGGCATCCAGCGAAGCGCCACCCACCAGCGCGCCGTCGACGTCCTCCTGCGCGACGATCTCGCCGACGTTCTTGGCGTTCACCGAGCCGCCGTACAACACCCGCACGGACGCCGCGACGTCCACCGAGGCGAGCTCGGCGAGCTCCTTCCGGATGGCGGCACACACCTCCTGCGCGTCTGCTGCGCTTGCGACCCGGCCAGTGCCGATCGCCCACACCGGCTCGTAGGCGATGACGACCTTGGCGATCTGGTCGGTCGACAGTCCCGCCAGCGAGCCCTTCAGTTGGTTGACGTTGTAGGCAACGTGGTCGCCGGCCTCACGGATCTCGAGCCCCTCGCCGATGCAGACGATGGGGGTCAGGCCGTGCCGCAGCGCCGCGGCAGCCTTGGCGGCCACCAGCGCGTCGTCCTCGCTGTGGTAGGTGCGCCGCTCGGAGTGCCCCACGACGGCGAACGTGCACCCCAGCTTGGCCAGGAACGCACCGCTGATCTCACCGGTGTACGCCCCGGAATCGTGCTGCGAGACGTCCTGCGCACCGTACGTCAACCTCAACTTGTCGCCGTCGACGAGCGTCTGGACGCTACGCAGGTCGGTGAACGGCGGGACGACGGTGACGTCGACCTTGTCGAAGTACTTGTCCGGCAATGAGAATGCGATCTTCTGCACCAGCGCGATGGCCTCGAAGTGGTTGAGGTTCATCTTCCAGTTGCCTGCGATCAGCGGCTTACGGGACACGAGACTCCTAGGTGGTTCGACTGCCAGATGGTTCGACTGCCAGATGGGTTCAGGACTGCTCGAGCACGGCAATGCCAGGCAATGTCTTGCCCTCAAGGTATTCGAGCGACGCTCCACCGCCGGTGGAAATGTGCGAGAACCCGTCGTCCGGCAAGCCGAGTTGACGCACGGCGGCGGCCGAGTCGCCACCGCCGACCACGCTGAACGCGCCCTTGGCCGTCGCACCGATGATCGCCTCCGCGACGCCCTTGGTACCCGCCGCGAACTCCGGGAACTCGAACACGCCCATCGGCCCGTTCCAGAAGATCGTCTTGGCGTTGGACAACAGTGCGGTGAAGCGCTTCACCGAGCCCGGACCGATGTCCAGGCCCATCTTGTCCTCGGGGATGCGATCGGCGTCGACGGTCTCCGGTAGCGCGTTCGCCACGAACTCCTTGGCGACGACGATGTCAACCGGCAGGTGGATCACGTCGCCGTAGTCCTCGAGCAGCTTGCGGCACGTGTCGATCATCTCCGCCTGCAGAAGGGATTTTCCAACCGGAACCCCTTGTGCGGCAAGGAAGGTGAAGCACATACCGCCACCGATGATGAGGCTGTCGGCCTTTTTGGCCAGGTTCTCGATGACGGCGAGCTTGTCGGATACCTTGGACCCCCCCAGCACCACGGCGTACGGCCGCTCGGTTGAGCTCGTCAGCTGTTCGAGAACCTTGACCTCGGCGGCGACCAGCGTTCCGGCGTAGTGCGGCAGCAGCGTCGCGACGTCGTACACGGATGCCTGTTTGCGATGCACCACCCCGAAGCCGTCCGAGACGAACGCGCCGTCATCGCCGACGAGTTCTACCAACGCCTTGGCGAGGGCCAGCCGCTCGGCGTCGTCCTTGCTGGTCTCCCGCGGGTCGAACCGAATGTTCTCGAGCATCAGCACGTCACCGTCGGTCAGTCCCTCGGCGCGGGCGAGCGCGTCGGTGCCGACGACGTCGCCGGCCAACTGCACGTGCCTGCCCAGCTGCTCACCGAGCGCCGCCGCGACGGGCGCCAGCGAGAACTTGGGATCCGGGCCGTCCTTCGGGCGACCGAGATGCGCCGTGACGACCACCTTCGCGCCGGCGTCCGACAGCGCCTTGAGTGTCGGGGCCGAGGCGATGATGCGGCCCGGATCGGTGATCCGGCCGTCGTCGTCGAGCGGGACGTTCAGGTCGGAGCGCACCAGCACGCCCCGACCCTCGATGCCGTCCTTGATGAGATCTTCGAGCGTCGAAACAGCCACGGCCACTTATCCTCCCGTCGCTTCGCTCGCCCTACAGCGACTTACCGACCAACGCGACGAGGTCGACGAGCCGGTTGGAGTAGCCCCACTCGTTGTCGTACCACGACACGACCTTGGCCTGGTTGTCGATGACCTTGGTCAGCCCCGAGTCGAAGATCGAGCTGTGCGGGTCGGTGACGATGTCCGACGAGACGATAGGCGCGTCGTAGTACTTGAGGATGCCCTTGAGCTTGCCCTCGGCGGCGGCCTGCATCGCGGCGTTGATGTCGGCGGCACTGGCCGACTTGGCCAGCTCGGCCGTCAGATCGGTGACCGAACCCGTGGGGATCGGTACCCGCAGCGCGTAGCCGTCGAGCTTGCCCTTGAGCTCCGGCAGCACCAGGCCGATGGCCTTGGCCGCACCGGTCGAGGTCGGCACGATGTTCAGCGCGGCAGCGCGGGCGCGCCGCAGATCGCCGTGCGGACCGTCCTGCAGGTTCTGGTCCTGCGTGTAGGCGTGGATCGTCGTCATGAGGCCTTTGACGATGCCGAACTCGTCGTTGAGCACCTTGGCCAGCGGGCCAAGGCAGTTCGTGGTGCACGACGCGTTGGAGATGATGTTCTGGCTGCCGTCGTACTTGTCGTCGTTGACGCCGATGACGATGGTGATGTCCTCGTCAGTGGCCGGCGCGGAGATGATGACCTTCTTGGCGCCCGCGTCGAGGTGGCCCTTGGCCTTCTCGGCTTTGGTGAAGATGCCGGTCGACTCGACGACGACATCGACGCCCAGGTCGCCCCACGGCAGCGCGGCCGGGCCTTCCTTGACCTCGAGTGCCTTGATCTTGGTGGTGCCGACGACGATGGTGTCGTCGCCTTCGAGGCTCACCTCGTAAGGCAACCGGCCCAGGATCGAGTCGAATTTCAGCAGGTGAGCGAGCGTCGCGTTGTCCGTCAGGTCGTTGACCGCGACAATCTCGATGTCGGTGTTGGCACCCGCCGCCTTCTGCGCGTCGAGTGCCCGAAAGAAGTTCCGCCCAATTCGACCGAAGCCGTTAACGCCTACGCGGATAGTCACGCATGTCTCCTTAGTCGCTGATGAACTACCTGGAGGTCAGCCTAATGGCGAGTGGTTTTCTCCGCGCAGGCTGGTCAGTGCACCGCCAAGCCCTGGTCGCGGTAGGGGTTGCCCAGCCATTTGCGACGGATGCTCTGCAGGGTGCCGTCGCGTTCGATTTCGGCTTGAGCACTGGTGATTCGCTGCAACGCCACGTCGTCGCCCAACGCGACCGCGATGGCGATCTCCTCTCGCGAAATGCCGCGCTGCACGACTTCCACGCCCGCCATGGGCTTCACCAGTTCGGTCAACACCGGCGCCAGTTTCATGAACGCGTCGCACCCACCGGTGGTCAGGTCATGAAGCGCGGACTCGACGCCGCCGTAGTCGTAGACACGGACCGCTTCGGCGTTGCCTTCGGCGACAAGGCGATCGGCGACGGGCTGGCTCGTGTTGCCTTTCTGTACACCGATGGTCAGTCCGGCGAGGTCGTCGATCGACCTGACGCTCGGCAACCGGGCCGTGTCGACCGCCAGTGCCTGACCCGACACCAGATACGGCGGCGCGAACGCAGCCCACCGTTGGCGCTCGGGCGTCACCGTGGTGCCCGCGATGACGCAGTCGTACTCGCCGGCACCAAGCGCATCGAAGATCCCGTTGAAGTCACCGCCTTCGTAGGCGACCAACCGTGCCGATGCATCCAATGCCTCTGCGATCGCGGTGATGAGGTCGATGTCGAGTCCACCCCGGTCCTCCCCCATGCCGTTGAACGGTGGGTCGGGATAGGCGACCCCGACTCTCAGCGTCGTCATGGATCCAACCTAGGCCGGTTCACCTTCGTCGCCGATGTCGTCGAGGAGTTGGTTGTCGTGGTGGAGGCCGTTGACTCGTGGTGGATCGTCACCGATGGTCCAGGCGAGGCGGCCGTCGGGGGTGACGGTGGTGCTGGCGTGGCCGTCGGTGACGAGTTTGTGGTCGGGTCCGCAGCCGAAGAACAGTTTGTCGGCGTCGGAGCGCCCGTCGGGATCCCAATCCGGTGCGTGGTGCACTTCGCATTCGTAGCCCGCCACGGTGCAGTCCGGGCGGGTGCAGCCCTTGTCGCGGGCGCGACTGGGTCGGTGGTGCATACGTCTAACGTGCTGTCCGTACCACCGTGCCGTCGCATCATCCTGGGATACAGGTCGGGCTTACCAAGTCGTGTACGGTACGACTGGCTGAGCCGTCAGCGACGCTCACCGCTGGTCACGCGGCGCTCGTCCGGCGCTGTCGGTCTTCCCAGCCGAGCCGTTCAGTCTGCGCGAGCGTCGCGGGGCGGGCGCGGGGCGAGCGTCGTTCTCGACAGCGAGGGGTAGGTCGCGCGGTAGCCGCGGCGGCGGGCGAGCGGCGCGAGGATGCTGAACAGAACGCGCTGAACAGCAGGCGGTGGCTTGCGCAACACCATCACGTCGGAGAACTCGGTCGCGAAGAGCGCCAGCTGGAGTGGGTGCGGCATCCCGCGCTTGTTCACGTGCCCTTCGCGGGCGAGCCCGAATAGCGTTTCGGCCATGTGGAGGAAGCGTTCACCCGGCGTAATCTCAACGTGCACGATCGCAGCCACGTTTCCCTCGTTCCACCAGTAGTGCCAGACGCCCGGCTCGATCTTCGCCCCTTCACCGGCTCGCAGGACCGACCTCCGACCGTCGCGCAGCACAGTCAGCTCGCCCTCCTGGACGCTGAAGCTCTCAACCAGCGCGGGATGCAGGTGTTCACCCACCACATGCGCACCGGGCAGTGCCGTCAAGTCCACGACCAGACGGGCCTCATCGTTCAACCACGGCAGGTCGACGATGACGGCGCGTTCCAGCGTCACCGGGTTCTCCCAAACCTCGCCTCGCTCGATCCGACGTGTATCAGGTTCGGCCAAAAGATCGGGATGCGACATTTTCTGGTTATACCTCGCGCCATGACTCTCCCTAATCGGATTCGCGTCAGGCGAGCCCGTTCTCCTCCAACCACAGCCGACCGTCGTCGTCGTCGAGCTCGACCGTGCCGTCGGCGTTCACCACGGCCCGGTGCCACCAGTGGCCCGCCTGCTCGGGGCGTAACAGACGATGCGCTGATCGGCGGTGGCGATCCGGGTGGCTGCGCCCGAGGTAGAGCGGCCGCTCGTGGTGATCGTCGAACACCGCCATGTAGTTGATGGCACCACCCGCGGCCATCCGGATCAACTCGCGCATCGGCAGCGCCGATCCGCCGCCGGTACGCGCCGGTGCGGGCATCGGCACGCTGGCATCGGCGCAGGCGCGGGCGGCCTGGTCCAACTCGGCCAGCGTGGTGCTCACGATGACGGTCACCGCGATCCCGCGGTGGGTGCCCAACGTTGCCGACTCGATGCCGGCGCGCAGCCCCCAGGCCAGCGCATCGTGCAAGCGTTGGCCGCCGGTGCGGGTGTCGCTGGCCCCGTCGACCACCACCGCCGCACTGTCGGGGACGTGATGGCCCGGGCGCACCGCCGCACCCACCGCCTCCAGATACGCCCGCGCCTCCGGAGTCAGCCAACCCGACAGTCGGCTCATCCCGTCCGGGCCCTGCCGACCGAGAGTGAGCCCGCGCCGAGCGGCGCGGTCAGCATCGTCGAACAGCCCATCGGGATTGAGCACGTCGGCGATGCGCCGTCCGATCACCGCGACGAACGCGGCGTCCTGGCCCCGGGCATGACGCACCAGGGTCGCCTCGACGCGGCCCTTCTGGTCGGCCACCGCAGCCGGCAACACGTCGATCGCCCGGCACACCTCCCGGATGTGGTCCTCGCCGAGCGCCCCGGCCGCCACCGCCGCAGCCAGCGCGGGCAACTCCGCACCCACCGGCGCCCCGGTCACGCTGCGCCGCGCCGTGATGCGCGCGGCCACCCGAAACCGGCGACGCACCTCGGCGGGCACGATCCGCAACCGCCGCGCCAGCACGTCACGCAGCCGCACCCCGGGACCCTCGAGAGCACCGTCGTCGCCGTCGGGCGGATCGGCCAGTTCGGCGAACATCCGGTAGGACAATCCCCGCACCACCCGATCCAACTGCTCCAGCCGCTCGGCCACCTCCACCCGAAACGCATTGCCCACCAGATCCGTCGACGTCTCACCCAACCGGCCCACCGCCGCGTCGATCACGTCGAGGTCCGCCTCGATCCGAGCACGCGCCGCCTCCGGACTCACAAACGGGCGCTCAACGGACATGCCCCCACGCTATTCGAAACTCTGTTCGATGACCTCAATGCAAACCCAAGTTGTGGATGAAACCCAGACTGGGGATAACCGTGGCGTTTCAGGGCGCCACTCTTCAGCGTCGGCCCGGTCAATTACGCGTCGTCGAGCAGATCCGGGGTAACCGCCGACTCGGTGTCGGGGATGCCCTCCTGCTTGGCCTTGCGGTCGGCCATCGACAGCAGTCGCCGAATGCGCCCCGCCACAGCGTCTTTCGTCATAGGAGGATCGGCCAGTCGGCCCAACTCCTCCAGCGAGGCCTGCCTGTGCTCGACACGCAGCTTGCCCGCCGACGCCAAGTGATCGGGCACGGTGTCGCCGAGGATCTCCAACGCACGCGCGACCCGCGCCGCCGCCGCCACCGCCGCACGCGCCGAGCGTCGCAGGTTCGCGTCGTCGAAGTTCGCCAACCGGTTCGCCGTGGCCCGCACCTCTCGGCGCAAGCGGCGCTCCTCCCACACCAATCGGGTGTCCTGAGCACCCATGCGGGTCAGCAACGCACCGATGGCCTCGCCGTCGCGAACGACGACACGATCGCTCCCCCGCACCTCGCGAGCCTTCGCGCTGACCCCCAACCGCCGGGCCGCACCCACGAGCGCCAACGCCGCCTCCGGGCCGGGGCAACTGACCTCCAATGCCGAGGACCGGCCGGGCTCGGTCAGCGAACCGTGCGCCAGAAATGCTCCACGCCAAGCGGCTTCAGCGTCGGCGACGCTGCCACCAACCACTTGTGCGGGCAGGCCACGCACCGGTCGACCACGGAGGTCCAGCAGTCCGGTCTGCCGGGCCAGCGCCTCGCCGTCCTGCGCGACCCGCACGACGTATCGGGTGCTCTTGCGGATACCGCTGGCCGACAGCACGTGCACGACGGCGTTGTAGCCGTACAAGTCGTAGATGTCCTTGCGCAGCCGCCGCGCGATGACCCCGAGGTCGACCTCCGCCTCGACGACGACGCGGCCGGCGACGATGTGCAACCCGCCCGCGAAGCGAAGCAGGGAGGCAACCTCGGCCCTGCGCGCGCTCACTGGATTGATGACCAGACGACTCAGCTCGTCCTTGACCTCGGCTGTCATCGCCACGAAATCGTCACCTCTCGTCAACCGACCGGGCCACGGACGTGGGCACCGTCGGTTCTTGGAGTGCGCTGCCGCGCAGCCGCACGCGCTCCAAGGCCGCGGCCAACCTCGCCGGGTCATGTAAAGGTGTACCAGGTCTGGACACGTCAGCAAACTCAACTTGGGCATCCAAGAGCGCGGCGGTATGCCTCAGTTGCTCGCGTTCGCGTTCCCCCGGTACGCGGGCTGCATCGACGACGATGTCATGCACGGTGAATCCTGGCGCATGCTGTGCCAACACGTGGATGTGACGTTCGGCGGAGAATCCCGCCGTCTCCCCCGGCTCGGCCACCAGATTGAGCACCAAGGCCCGACGTGCCGACGTCGCCTGCAGCGCAGACAGCATTTCCGGTACCAACACATGCGGGATCACACTGGTGAACCACGAGCCTGGACCCAACACCACCAGGTCGGCCGCCATGATCGCGTCGACCGCCTGTGTCGTTGCAGGCGGACTGCCCGGCAGCAGCCGCACTCGGCGCACCTTGCCGACGGTGGTGGCAACGGCAACCTGCCCACGGATCACCCGGCTCATCCTCGGATCCGATTCCAGGCCCGCGACGTCGGCCTCGATCTGCAGCGCGATCGGACACATCGGCAACACCCGACCCTTGACTCCCAGCATGCGGCCCAGCTCGTCGAGCGCGGCAATGGGATCGGCCAGCACTTCGTTGAGCCCGGCAAGCAGCAGGTTGCCGATCGGATGTCCGGCCAGAGCGCCGCTGCCACCGAACCGGTGTTGGATGATCGTCGCCCACAATTGACCGTGCGGGGTATCGGATGCCAACGCCGCCAACGCCATTCGCAGATCGCCTGGCGGCACGACGTCCAGCTCGCTGCGCAGCCGGCCGGACGAGCCGCCGTCGTCGGCGACCGTCACCACCGCGGTGACGTGCGGCGTGAGCCGTCGCGCCGCCGACAACGTGGCGTACAGTCCGTGCCCCCCACCGAGGGCGACGATGCGCGAACTCATTCGCGCCCCAGGTCTCGGTGGAGCACCCGCACACTCAACTGGTCACCACCCTGCAACCGGGCCGCGAGCGCCTCGGCGATCGCAACGCTTCGGTGCTTGCCGCCCGTGCACCCGATGGCGACGGTCATGTATCGCTTTCCCTCCCGGCGGTAGCCGTCGATGACGACGTCGAGCAGCCGATGGTAGGTGTCGATGAACTCTGCCGCCCCCGGTTGCCCGAGGACGTAATCTCTGACCGCCGGATGCTGCCCGGTATGTGAACGCAGTTCGTCCACCCAATGCGGGTTCGGCAGGAACCGCACGTCCATCACGGTATCGGCATCCATGGGAAGCCCGTACTTGTACCCGAATGATTCGACGGTGACGGCGGTATGGGCGACGGTCTCACCGCCGAACGCTCGCTCGATGCTCGCCCGAAGCTCGTGCACCGACAACGTGGACGTGTCGATGACGAGATCGGCCGCGGCGCGGACGGGGGCGAGCATCGCGCGCTCTGCGGTGATTCCTTCGGCCAGCGTCTGATTGCCCTGCAGCGGGTGGCTGCGACGGTTCTGCTCGTATCGGCGGACCAGGATGTCGTCAGAGGCCTCTAGGAACAGCACCCGCGGCGTGATGTGGCGGGTGGCCAGGTCGGTGCGTACCCAGTCGAGATCACCCGTGAAGCCGCGCGAGCGGACGTCCATCACGACTGCCAACTGCGTGATCCGGGAGCCGGCGGCGAGCCCGAGTTCGACCATCCGCGCGATCAGCTCGGGCGGCAGGTTGTCCGCGACGTACCAGCCGAGGTCCTCGAGCACCTTCGCTGCCGTACCCCGGCCGGCACCGGACAGCCCAGTGACGAGGACCACGTCGATGCCTGCCGCCGCAGGATCCTCAACTCGACCGTCATGAAGGTCCTCACTCATGCGCGATCCGCTTCGCTACTCGCTGTGCCCTCATGCGCGATCCGCTTCGCTACTCGCTGTGCCCTCATGCGCGATCCGCTTCGCCACCCGCTGAATGCCCATGCCCCGTTTCCGTCATCCCGATACCCTGTGCTGATCATTGTCGATGATCTCGGTGGGCGTGTCCGATTCGATCACCCCACCTAGCGCAGCAAGCACCGCCTTGGCCGTGGCTACACCGATCCCGGGGACCGCCGTGATCTCCTCGACGCTGGCGCTCTTGAGCCTGGCGACCGATCCGAAATGCGTGACGAGAGCCTTGCGCCGCTGTTCTCCGAGCCCGCGCACGTCGTCGAGCGCCGACGCCGTCATCCGCTTCGACCGCCTGCTGCGGTGATAGCTGATCGCGAACCGGTGCGCCTCGTCGCGCACCCGCTGCAGCAGGTAGAGCCCTTCGCTGTTGCGCGGCATGATGACCGGATCGGGCTCCGACGGCACCCAGACCTCCTCGAGCCGCTTCGCCAGCCCGATGACGGCGACGTCGGCGACGCCGAGTTCGTCGAGCACCGCCGCGGCGGCGTTCACCTGCGGGACGCCACCGTCGACGACGAACAGGTTTGGCGGATAGGCGAATCGGCGCGGGCGAGGACCACGTTCGAGCTTGCCGTCCTCGACGATGGGTCGCTGCGAGTCGGCCACGTGTCGCTGGAAGCGCCTGCGCGTGACTTCGGCGATCGAAGCAACGTCGTCGGAGCGGCCCTCGCCCGCCGCCTCACGGATGGCGTAGTGCCGGTAGTCCGATTTGCGCGGTAACCCGTCCTCGAACACCACCAGCGAGGCCACCACGTCCGTGCCCTGAACGTGGCTGATGTCGATGCACTCGATGCGCAGCGGCGCGTCGGCCAACCCCAGGAAGTCCTGAATGCTTTGCAGCGCCTCGGATCTCGCGTTGAAGTCACCCGCCCGCTTCAGCTTGTGCTGCGCGAGCGCATCCTGGGCATTTCGGTGCACCGTCTCGGCCAACGCACGCTTGTCGCCACGGACGGCAACACGCACCTGCACCCGCGACCCGCGTAGCCCGCTGAGCCAGGTGGCGAGCTCGTCGGCGTTGTCGGGCAACACGGGCACGAGCACCTGCCGCGGAACCGGATTGGTCGCTTCGTCGGCAGCGCCGCCCAACTCGGCCTGGTCGCCGTAGAACTGCGTCAGGAACTGCTCGACGAGTTGCTTTGGCCCGGAATCGCTTTCGCCATCTGCGGCCAGGGTGGCTCCGGGCTCCCCCAACTTCTCGACCACCCAGCCGCGCTGGCCGCGCACGCGTCCGCCCCGCACGTGAAACACCTGGACCGCCGCCTCGAGTTCGTCGTCTGCGAAGGCGACCACGTCGGCATCGGTGCCATCCCCGAACACCACGGTCTGCTTCTCCAGCGCGCGTTTGAGCGCGGAGATGTTGTCCCTCAGTCTGGCCGCCCGCTCGAAGTCGAGTTGCTCGGCGGCGGCCGTCATCTGGTGCTCCATGTCACGGGCCAGCCGGTCGGTCTTGCCCGCCAGGAAGTCGCAGAAGTCCAGCACGATCTTGCGGTGCTCTTCGGCGCTCACCCGTCCGATGCACGGCGCCGAGCACTTGTCGATGTAACCCAACAGGCAAGGTCGGCCAATCTGGTTGTGCCGCCGGAAGACTCCGGCGGAGCAGGTGCGCGCGGGGAAGACTCGGGTGAGCAGGTCGAGCGTCTCGCGGATGGCCCAGGCGTGCGAGTACGGCCCGAAGTAGCGCACCCCCTTGCGGCGTGGGCCCCGGTACACGAACAGCCGCGGGTACTCCTCGTTGAGGGTCACGGCCAACACCGGATACGACTTGTCGTCGCGGTAACGAATGTTGAACCGCGGATCGAACTCCTTGATCCAGTTGTACTCGAGCTGCAGCGCCTCGACTTCGGTGGTGACGACCGTCCACTCGACGCTGCCTGCCGTCATCACCATCTGACGCGTGCGCGGCGCCAACCCGGACAGGTCGGCGAAGTACGACGTCAGCCGGCTGCGCAGGCTCTTCGCCTTCCCGACGTAGATGACGCGGCCGTGCGGATCCCGGAAGCGGTAGACGCCGGGTTCCACGGGTATGGACCCGGGCACCGGGCGGTACGTCGCAGGATCGGGCACGGCTTCCAGGCTAGTTCGCGCCGCCGACGGCACCCGCAAGGCCATCGATGAGCTCGCAGAACGCGGCCGCCTTCGCCTCGTAGTTGGCGAACAGGTCGTAGCTCGCCGCCCCGGGTGAGAGAAGCACGGCGTCGACGTCCGGCAACGAAGCAGCCATCCGCACGGCCTGCTCCAGACTGTCCGCGACGTGGACCTGCGCCGGGTGCCGGGCGGCGTACTCGCTGCCGATGGCCTGCCCGTTGGTGGGCGACTGAATCAGGGACACCCGTCGCGCTCCACTGCACAGATAGTCGTCGACCTGGCTGTAGTTGAGGTGTCGGTCCATGCCGCCAACGATCAGCGCGACATGGTCGTCCGGCCGCATCGCCTTCAGCGCAGCGACGACGCTCTCCCCCGTCGTGGCGAGGGTGTCGTCGATCCATCGAGTCCGTCCGGTGGTACGCACGGTCTGCAGCCGGTGCGGGAGGCCCTCGTACGTCCGTCTGGCGGCCGCCGCCTCCGCGGTGGTCACGGGCCTGCCGAGCAGTTCGCCCGCGGCGGCGATGGCCAGTGCACCGTTGGTGACGTTGTGCTCGTAGCTCATCGTGGTGTCTTCGGACGGGCGGTCGACCGTGCTCGGGTCGACCAGCAGGAGAGCCGGAAACGCGGTGACACCCGCGCGCTCGAACGTGGCCACCGTCTCCGGCGTGGCTACCAACGCCCGCGCGCCGTTGCGGAACACGTTGGCCTTCGCCAGGTAGTACGCGCCAGCGTCGCCGTGCCAATCGAGGTGATCCTCGTAGAGATTGGTGACGACCGCGACCGCGGGAGAAGCCGACAGCAGCGCCGCCTGCTGGCTCGACAGCTCGGCCACCACCACTGCGTCGTCGTCCGGCGCAAGATCGGACAACGGCGTACCGATGTTGCCCGCCACGATGGCGCGGGCGCCGAGAGAGTTCAGCAGATGACCCAGGAACGAGGCGGTCGTGCTCTTGCCCTTCGTACCCGTGACGCCGATCGTGCGTTCCCCGTGCCGAGCGACGAACCAGTCGGCCGCGCTGGACACTCGCTTGCCGGACGCGCGCAGTTCCACGAAGAACGGTTGCGCCCACGGCACACCGGGGCTGACGAAGACGATGTCGCAGTGCCGCAGGCGGTCCAGGTGTTCGGCCCCGCGATGGACGGTCAGCTGCGGGATGTCAATGGGCACGTCGAGTGGCCCACGGCCCGCGTCGTCGACGGCTTCGATGCGAGACGCACCGCCGGCTGCTGCCGTCCTGGCCATCGACAGCCCCTCGCGGCCGAAGCCCCAGATTCCGACGACCAGGCCCGCGACCTCGGGCAAGGGAGCACGCATCGACGTCAGCCGGGAAGCTCGGCGAACGCCAGGGTGGCTGCATATCGAGCCGGCACGTAGTTCACGGTGGAACCGGACTGATCGTGCGCGGCCGCGACGACCTCCAATTCGCCTCGCCGCGTGCGGAATTCCTCGAGGAGTGGCAGGCCGCGCCATTGCTCGTCGTCCAATACCGCCAGTAGCGACTCGGCGGCCTCGTAATACTCTCCGACGCATTCGAACGGCTTGTGCACGCCGAGGCCGACGATGTCCTCGAAGCCGGGCCGATTGTCGCTCTCCGCGAACAGGTTCCGGCCGAATATCGCCTCGACTTCGACCCGGCCCAACCGCGGCGCCATGAGCACGAAGACGAACAGACACTTCGGGCAGTGCCCGCACCACGTGGCGCCGCGTCGGCCCGCGTCGAGCGCGAACGGCCTGTTGCAGCTGATGAACGCGCGGAAGTACGCGGAGCAGGCGCGGAATCGATCGGCGATCTCCGATTCGGACAGCGCGCGCAACAACGAGAAGAACCGGTTGGGATTGAACCCCAGGCGTTCGAGGGTGTCGCGAAGCAGCGTCTCGTAGTGGATGCTCTTGGACCACTGGTGGTTTACGTCGTGGCCCAGCCAGCTGACGTTTCCGATGTTGGATGAGCGTTCGTTCGACAACACCACGGGCCCAAGTCCATTCGCGTCAGCGACGATCAAGCCGATGACGCTGTTGATCGCCGTCACCGGAATGTGGCCGTTGTATGCGCCGGCGTCGTTGACCTCGATGAGCTTGCGGTCGATGCTCCGCGTCACACGCACGCTGTCGAGTCCGCTGATGTCGATACACCGATCGATGGGGTCGAACTTGTTGACGCTGAACAGCATCGGGCGCATGCAGTCACGCTTGAGCGCCTCGATCGTCACCACGGAATCCTTGCCGCCCCCGACGGGCACCAACGGGTCACGGCCTGCGTCCCATTCGTCGTCGGACCACGGCGCTACCCGCTCGCCGACGGGACCCGACACCGTGGGAGCCAAAGCGTTGGGCAGCGAATTGCGGTAGGCGAACTCGCCCAGTCCACCGGTGATGAGTTCGCGCAGGTACCGCTGCTCGGATTCTGCGGTCGGAAAGGCGATGTCGATGCGGGGTGGGGCGGCAGCCTTGTAATAACTCAACGAACAGGTGAGGGCCAACAGCCCGAGCAGCCGGTCGTCGGGTCGGCGATCGGCGAGCGCCGAGGAGAAGTCCACCACCTCCGCGAACGAGACGTCGTCCGTGCCACGCAGCGTGTAGTACGCGGTAAACGTGCCGTCGGTGTAGTCGTAGCCGTCGATGGTCATCGTCGCGAACGACTGCGGGTCGAACGTGTTGTTCATCGCACCCTCGCGAACGTCGGTACCGCACCCGAGTCGACGACGTAGTGCGTGGCGCCGATGGCGGCGACCGGATGGGCCTCGTAGTCCGGGGAGATCCACCATGCCCGGTCTGCGTCCTCGGGACACGCGTCCGTCCGGCGGACGTCTTCGATGGCTCCGCACCGCTGCAACTGGGTCAGGATCGATCTGGGTTCGGCGTTGTCGAGCCCGCACACGTCGCCGCCGAGCTGGAAGATCAACGCCCCCAGGAACGGGATGCCGAGCACGGAGCCGGCCGATACTCCGTCGGCGTAACCCCGGCCGTTGAGCCACCGGCACAGCTGGTCCTCGCCACCGCGGCTGGTCGTGCGGGCAGCCATCCGACGCCACAGCGGATCAGTCGCGCGCGTGAGCGGAAAGCTGACGTCGCACACGTCGATGCGCACCGGTTCGGACCGGGACGGTCGTACCTCACGACCGGTGACGACGAATTCGGGGGAACCCGCGAGCTCGACGACGGTGACGCTGATCGCCACCATCGCATCGCCCACGACCCGCTCAACGATGGGCTCGACCGCCACCGACAGGGCCTCGGGCTGCGGCATCGGCACTCCGAAGAAGCCGGCCACCTCGGCCAGGAACGTCCAGAGCTCGCCGACGTCGGGTGGGCGGCCGTCCAGAACGGGCACCGTGGCCGTGGGACAGGTTCCAGGATGGGCGACGAGGTGCGTGGCCGGAAGCAATGGACGACCGATTTCGCGTATCGCGTGCGTTGAGGTGGATACGACGTCCAGAGCGGTCGTCGACATGCGAAAATCGGTCACTATCAGCACATTCTATCGCACTCGAACATTGGAACCATTCGTCGCCGCATGAGTCCACAGTGAACGCGCCCCGATTGCGCCGACTGACCGAGTCGGACTGGCGTGTTTTCGCCGAGCTTCGACTCCAGGCGTTGAGCGACACGCTGGGCAGCCACGATGCTCAACACCGCCAGGAGTCGTCGTTCACCGCAGCGCAATGGCGCCGCCGACTGCGCGTGCACGGCCAGTTCGCGGCGTTCGTCGACGAGCGTCCGGTGGGCCTCATTGGAGCGCAGCGGGAGCACGTCGACTCGGTCTACCTGTACTCGCTGTGGCTCCGGCCGGACGCGAGGGGTCACGGACTTGGCCGGGTCCTGCTGTCCGCGGCGGTGGACTGGGCGCGGGCCGAAGGTGCCAGAACCGTCACCCTTCGGGTACAAGCCGGCAACGCCGCGGCCCAACGGATGTACGAAGGGCTGGGCTTCCGGGTCGTCGCGGGCGAAAACTCAGATCCCACAGGGGAACTCACGATGTCGCTGACCGTCGGCTGACGTCCGTGCGGTACTTCGACACCAGTGCGCGCACCTTGTCCATGGCGTCGACGGCGCGTTCCTTGTCGACCGACTGGATGGCCATGAGGGGTATGTACTCATCGTCAGGAAGGTCGACCCTCGCCCACCGCGCGCCTGGAGGAAAGGAAACGCCCACTACCTCCGACCACGGAATCAGGCGATAGCCCAATAGATTTCGTACCGCGACGCCATCCGCACCCACCCGCAGCCGGGGGCGGGCGAACAGCAGTACCAGTGCGCCGATGATGACGCCGAGCAGTGCCATGGCCACCTGGTCGGCGGTTTGGAAGATCACGCCACTGGAGCCGATCTTCAGCGCGAATCCGACGGCGATGTGCGCGGCGGCGATGACGAACGCCGCGGAGTAGGCGAAGTAGGGCGTCAGATGCGGTTTGACCTCGAGGTCCCAGTCGCTCACGAGCGCAGCTCGCGCAGCAGCAGCGCGGTCGACAATGCGGCGGCCGCGGCCTGCGCGCCCTTGTCCTCGGCCGAGCCGGGCAGCCCGGCTCGATCGATGGCCTGCTCTTCGGTGTTCGTTGTGAGCACTCCGTTGGCGACGGGGGTGGCCTCGTCCAGCGACACTCTGGTCAATCCTTGGGTGACCGCGTCGCATACGTAGTCGAAGTGGGGCGTCTGCCCTCTGATGACCACGCCGAGCGCCACGACCGCGTCGTAGGTCCGCGCCAATTCCTGTGCCACCACCGGGATTTCGATCGCGCCGAGCACACGTACGACCTTCGGCGTTACGACTTTGCTCGCCGTTGCGACACGGAGGGCCCCGTCGAGCAGCGCGTCGCAGATGGTGGTGTGCCACGTGCTCGCCACGATCGCGAGCTGCACACCCGCGGCGTCCAGCACTGGCATGTCCGGAACGCCCGCGCCTCCGCTCACTGGGTCTTGTCCGGGTCGCCGGTCGGCGGAAGCCGGTGGCCGAGCAGGTAGACCGCCTCGTCGTAGCCGTCCATCCGGACGGCCTCGTCGAAGTGGTCGAGACCGCCGAGGTCATGGCCCATCCGGTCGCGCTTGGTCATCAGGTACCGGATGTTGTCGGCGTTGGCACGCACCGGCAACGGGACGCGCTCGATGATGTGCAGGCCGTAGCCATCCAGACCCACGCGCTTGGCCGGGTTGTTGGTGAGCAACCTCATGGACCGGATGCCCAGGTCGACGAGGATCTGCGCGCCGATCCCGTAGTCGCGGGCGTCGGCGGGCAGGCCCAGATTGAGGTTGGCATCGACGGTGTCGTCGCCGGCGTCCTGCAGCTGGTAGGCCTGCAACTTGTGCAACAAGCCGATGCCACGTCCCTCGTGGCCGCGCATGTAGAGCACCACACCGCGGCCCTCCCTGGCCACCATCGCCATCGCGGCGTCCAGCTGGGGGCCGCAGTCGCAGCGACGAGAGCCGAACACGTCACCGGTGAGACACTCGGAGTGGACGCGCACCAGCACGTCGTGTCCGTCCCCCACGGGACCTGCGATGTCGCCGCGGACGAGCGCGACGTGTTCGACGTCTTCGTAGATGCTGGTGTATCCGACCGCGCGGAACTCGCCGTAGCGGGTCGGGATGCGAGCCTCGGCGATACGCTCGATGTGCTTCTCGTGCTTGCGCCGCCACTCGACGAGGTCCGCGATGGAGATGAGCGCCAAGTCGTGCTCGTCGGCGAAGACCCGCAGTTCGTCGGTCTGCGCCATCGCACCCTCGTCCTTCTGGCTGACGATCTCGCAGATCGCGCCTGCCGGATGCAGACCGGCCAGCCGGGCCAGGTCGACGGCGGCTTCGGTGTGTCCCGGCCTGCGCAGTACGCCGCCGTCCTTCGCGCGCAGCGGGACGACGTGGCCAGGTTTGGTGAAGTCGTCGGCGACGGCCGTCGGATCGGCGAGCAGCCGCATCGTGGTCGCGCGGTCGGACGCCGAGATGCCGGTCCCCACACCGTGTCTCGCGTCCACTGTGACGGTGTAGGCAGTGCCGTGCTTGTCCTGGTTCACGGCGTACATGGGTAGCAGGCCCAGCCGGTCGCAGATGTCGCCGGCGAGCGGTACGCAGAGGTAACCGGAGGTGTAGCGGACCATGAACGCGACGAGCTCCGGAGTGGCCTTCTCGGCTGCGAAGATCAGGTCGCCTTCATTCTCTCGGTCCTCGTCGTCGATGACGACTACGGCCTTACCCACCGCGATGTCGGCTACCGCCCGTTCGACGGAGTCAAGCCTCGTCATCCTCGTCACCTACTTCAGTTGGCGATTTCGGCGGGCTCAACCGCGTCACTCGCGGGTTTTCGCGCCGAGGTCGCCTAGGACCAATCAACCGACTTCAGTATGAACCACCGGCGCGCAGGTCCAATTGCCCGCTCCCCTGACCTGGGTCGTTACAACCTCCGGAAGACCCTCGAGCGTAGGTAATCCGCTCATCGCCTGGGTCGACGATCGTCTTCGCAGTGACACGCTCGAAACTCTGGCTCGTGTGTTCGCAGCCCTTGGTGATCTTGGGGGGCGAGACGCGGAGCTTGAGGTCGGAGGTACTGTTCGCCGTCGCGCAGGCGAAGGACGGCGACCGTGAGCGCCGCTTCACTGACCTGGCAACTACTATGTCAATAGCCGTGCCTGCTGATCATCGATCAGCGCAAACGTCCTGTCGTTGACGGATACCGCGTTGATCGATCAAAGTGCTTGTAAATAACCCGTTTTGTACCATGCATGGTGCTTCCACCGGATGCTCAGCAATATTACGTTCAGAAGACTCACGCCTCCAAAGGCTACTTCGGCAATACTGTTCACGCAGCCGATCCGCGGCGTTCGGCAAGGGTCGAAGGAGTTCAGTCGTGGCCAAACCCACCGCGACTCCTCACCCTGCCGGCACGATGCCGCTGGATCGCGCGCCTTGGTGAGCGCGCGGCCGGGTGGGCGGCCGCGACCGGTGGAAACGACAAGTACAACTCCGGCGGCATCTCCGCAGTCGCCCTCTAATCCACCGCCACCCCGGTCAACGATGCCCAGGGTGGCGGTCTGCGACCACGTCCGGCTCCGGGACACCCGGACGCCCACCGCGGTGAAGGCCGCGCCGAAATAGCTCCGATCGTTAACTCCGGGTTTCATCGTTGGACACATCGGTTAACCCGTACACGAGCTAGTCACGACTCTGGCCGTCCGCACTGCTTAGGGTTCGCCTCGGCGGCGCGGCCGAACGACCGACCGGATTGGAGTGGTCAACGTGCAGACAACAAAACAGTGGAAATTGGGGTCGGCGACTATCGGTGTAACCGCTGTAGTCGCCATGGGAGCGCTCGGCGTGATCTTCGATGAGGTCAGCTCGCCCGAGCCCGCACGCGTCGTAGGTCCTGTCGCGCAGCCGCCCCCCGAGCCGACGATCGCGACGACGACGACGCCTCCGACCGCACCGGAGACAAGCGTGGCGGAACCGACCGTTACCGCGACAACGCCATCGGGCTTCGCGCCCGCTCCCGGTCCGTAGTCGCTAGCCAGATCGAGGGACAAGCTGACGGGGATTGCGAAGCCGTCCTAATAGAACGGCGACCTGGCGCCGGCGGTGGGTACCCCGTCGTGGGTGTCGCAGAACCGGGACCCGGACCAGCTCGCTTCGACGCCCTCCCGCATGCAGCCATCGAAATCCCTTGGGGAAGAGGGTGTTTCGGTCATAACCAACTAACCGGCCCCGCCGTCGCACCGGAAGGACTCGCGGTCGCACTGCACCAGGTCCAGCTCCAGTAGGACGGGGTCGTCGGGCAGCGGTGCCCTGGCGAGGGGCGTGCCCATCACGTCAAGCACGTCCTGGGTGGTGAACCGGCTGTCAGACGCTAAAAGGCTGCGCCTGCCCGGTCGCCGAGGAGAGTGCTTGATCCCGGCCATCTCGGCCCGGGGCTTCATGGCCACGTTGAGGCCGTGAGCGAATATGTGAGACCCGTAGCTCCGTACCAGCCGTGACACGGGTTTTGCCCATGAATGTGCAGGTAGATCAGTCTTTATACTCAAGCAATCGTTCAACGTACTTGGCGATGACGTCGACTTCGAGATTGACCGGCGTCCCGACCGCGGCGCGGCCCAGTGTCGTCATTTGCAGCGTGGTGGGAATCAGCGACACTTCGAACCAGTCCTGACCAAGCCCGGACACCGTCAACGAGATCCCGTCGACGGTGATCGATCCCTTCTCGACGACGTACCGGGACAGCGTTTCCGGCAGGGCGATCCGGACCACCTCCCAGTGCTCGGACGGCGTGCGCGCGATCACCTGTCCCGTGCCGTCGACGTGACCCTGAACGATGTGGCCGCCGAGCCGGCTGTTGATCGCCGCGGCCCGTTCGAGGTTGACGTGGCTGCCGACGTCGACTCCCCGAAGGCTCGATCTGTTCAGGGTTTCCGCCATCACGTCCGCGGTGAAGGCGCCATCGGGCAGCACCTCCACGACGGTGAGGCATACCCCGTTGACCGCGATCGAGTCGCCGTGACCGGCGTCGGTGGTGACGAGCGGACCGCGGATGACGAACCGGGCGGCGTCGGTCAGATCCTCCTTGCCGACCACCTCACCCAACTCTTCGACGATGCCGGTGAACATGGAGCAAGGCTAATCCGCCGGTCGCTGCGCTTCTTGCGCTCGGAGCTAATCGAGCCGCTTCTCTCCGAAGAACGTCGCCACCGGGTTGCCGTTGAAGTTGGCGACGGCGACGTACCCCTCAGCCTCGTACAGTCCCTGCGCGTGCGGCTGGCGCGGACCGGTGTCCAAACGGGCGATCCCGTAGCCGAGGCCGCGCGCGGCGTCCTCCAGCGCGTGCAACAGCACCCGTGCGAGGCCCTGCCCTCGGGCCGACGGCACCACGTACATGCGCTTGATCTCGCACGCGCCGTCGGGCAGCCGCTTCACACCGCCGCCGCACACCGCCTCGCCGTCGCGGTAGCCGACCAGGAACACCCCGTCGGGCGGGCCCAACTCCGCAGGCCCGGCCCTGGGCATTTCTGGTGAGTTGAGATCGAGTCCGTCGCCGACGTCCCAGTACAGCTCGCGCATCTCGTCGATCATCGCCGCGACCAGCGCAGCGCCGTCGCCGACATCGACCAGTACCGAACGAAAGTCCAGTTCAGCAGCCACGATTCCACTTCTACCGCGTGCCCGCGCGAAAGGTCCACTCACCCGCACCCACTACGATGCAGGAATGCAGACGCCCGCCCGCCTTGCTGTCCTACTCACTACTCTCGTCACCGCCGCATTCTTGATCGCCGGATGTTCTGCGGATTCGAAGTCCGAATCACTGCCCGACGCGGCCACTGTGCTGGCTGATTCCAACAAGACCACGCGAGATCTGCAGAGCGTGCACCTCGAGCTCGTCGTCAACGGCGAGATCAAAGAGCTCCCCATTGCATCGATGTCCGGTGACTTGACCAACGCGCCCGCCGTTGCCGCACAGGGCAAGGCCGACATCGTCTTCCTCGGACAGAAGGTCGACGACGTCGACTTCGTGGTCATCGACGGCACGCTCTACGGCGCCCTGACCCCCGGCAGCTGGACGGACTTCGGCCCCGCCGCCGACATCTACGACGTGTCGGCGATCCTCAACCCCGACACCGGCCTGGCCAACGTGCTGGCGAGCTTCTCGAGCCCGAAGACCGACGGCCGCGAGACGCTGAACGGCGTCGACACCTTGAAGGTCACGGGCGAGGTCAGCGCCGACGCGGTGAACAAGATCGCACCGCAGATCGCCGCCACCGGCCCCGTCCCCGCTACCGCGTGGATCAGCACCGACGGCAAGAACAACCTGGTGCAGGCCAAGCTGGACGTCACCCAGGACAGCAGTGTCCAGATGACGCTGTCGAAGTGGGACGAACCCGTCACCGTCACCAAGCCCGCGGTGTAATGGCAGAGGCCCGCGAACCCGGGGCGTCGCCAGCGAGAGCCAACCGGAACATCGCGATCAGCGCGGGCGGTCTCGCGGTCCTGCTCGGCGCCCTCGACACCTATGTCGTGGTGACGATCATGACGGACATCATGCAGGACGTCGGCATCCCCATCAACAAGATCCAACAGGTCACGCCGATCATCACCGGCTACCTGCTTGGCTACATCGCAGCGATGCCTTTGCTTGGCCGCGCATCCGACCGGTTCGGTCGCAAGCTGCTGCTTCAGGTCAGCCTGGCGGGCTTCGCGGTCGGCTCGGTGGTCACGGCGCTGTCAAGTGACCTCACCACGCTGGTGATCGGCCGAGTCATCCAAGGCACTGCCAGCGGTGCGCTGCTGCCCGTTACGTTGGCGTTGGCCGCCGATCTGTGGGCGCAGCACAATCGGGCGGCGGTGCTTGGTGGCATCGGCGCGGCGCAGGAACTCGGCAGCGTGCTCGGCCCGCTATACGGCATCGCGGTGCGTCTGGCTGTTCCATCATTGGCAAGCGGTGTTCTGGATCAACCTCCCGCTGGCCGCCCTAGCGATGGTGATGATCCAAGTGAGCCTGCCGTCGCGACAAAGGGCAGATCCGCCGGAAAAGGTCGACGTCGTGGGCGGCCTGTTGCTCGCGCTCGCGCTCGGGCTCGCGGTCATCGGTATGTACAACCCACGGCCAGACGGCAAGCAGGTGTTTCCGAGTTGGGGTCTGCCACTGTTGGGTGCGGCGCTGGTCGCGGCCATCGCGTTCTTCGTGTGGCAGAAATTCGCCCGCACTCGATTGATCGACCCGACGGGCGTTCGCTTCCGCCCCTTCCTCGCTGCGCTCGGCGCATCCCTGTGCACGGGTGCCGCGCTGATGGTCACGCTCGTCAACGTCGAACTGTTCGGCCGGGGCGTGCTGGAAAAGGACCAGAACGAGGCGGCATTCCTGCTGTTGTGGTTCCTCGGCGCACTGCCGATCGGTGCGCTCCTCGGTGGATTCATCGCCACCAAGATTGGCGACCGCATGGTCGCGTTCGTCGGCTTGCTCATCGCAGGCGCCGCGTACTGGCTCATTTCGCACTGGACGGTGGATGTGCTGTCGGCCCATCACGATCTCGGCCTTTACAGCCTGCCCGCCTTCCCTACCGACCTCGCGCTGGCGGGGGTTGGGCTCGGCCTGGTGATCGCTCCGCTGACGTCGGCGACGTTACGCGTCGTGCCCGCGGCGCAACATGGCATCGCTTCAGCGGCGGTGGTGGTGGCGCGGATGATCGGCATGCTGATCGGCATCTCTTCGCTGAGCGCGTGGGGCCTGTACCGCTTCAACCAGATCTCGGCGACGCTGCCGCGCCCGACCGGCACCAACTTGCGCGAGATCGGTGCCGCGCTGGTGAAGAACACTCAGCTGGCCTACACGATGCAATACGGCGAGATCTTCGGAATCACCGCGATCGTCTGCCTCGTCGGCGCAGTGCTTGGACTGCTGATCGCCGGTCGGCACGAACACGCAGATGACCCCGACCCAAAGGCCGAGGCCATCCGCGCGTTGCGCTAGTGCGGCTCAACAGCGTTCGGTACCAGCGTCCATCGTCTTGAACTCGTTGCGCTCGCGGGAGTCCGGTGTGCTCAGCACCGCACGAAGCGGGCGACACACCAGTTCCCTGATGGCGTTCTGATCGACTGGGCGAAAGCTGAGCCAGTCCTGCAATGCAGTCACGCTCTATCGTCCTTTTCGATTGGCAGACGGACCAGGTGGCCCGGTTCGGCTCCTTCGATTTTACCGGGACCGCCGTCCCAATCCGGGCTCAAACGCACTGCGCGTGTCTCGAACCGGTAACGAGTCACCCAACGACTCACGAATTGCGTGACGACAGTCACATTGGGGGCCAAAGGAATTCCAGCTCTCACCGTTATCCGGGGGTCAGGCTCAACCTCACGTCCGGGCCCACCTGCTCGACGCCATCGAACTTCCACCGCTGCGCGTGGGCGATGCTGAGCACCCCGACGTCGTCGACGGCGGTGATCGGTCCACCCAACAGGATGGGCGCGACGTATGCCACGATCCGGTCGATCACCCCGGCCCGCAGGAACGCGCCTGCCAACGTCGGCCCGCCTTCGACGAGCACGTCGGTGCGGTCGGCCATCGCCTGCACCACCTCGTGGGGATCATGGGTACGGATCACCATGGTGCGCGAGTCGTCGTTGAGCACCTTTGCCTCCGAAGAGATTTCGCGTATCCCGACGACGACCCGCAGCGGCTGCCGCTCGGCGAGGCTCCCGTCGGGCAATCGGGCGGTCAGGGCGGGATCGTCCACGAACACGGTGCCGGTGCCGACCACGATCGCATCGGCGACCGCCCTCCGCCGATGAACGTCGGCGCGGGCGGCCTCGCTGGTGATCCATTGACTGCTGCCGTCGGAGGCCGCGCTGCGACCGTCGACACTCGTCGCGAACTTCCACGTGAAGTGCGGCCGTCCGGTGCGCTGCTTGTGCAGCCACTCGCGCAACGTGCCGCCTGCGACCTCGTCGGCCAGCATCCCGGACGCGACACTCAGCCCGATCTGGGCCAGCCGCGCGGCACCCTCCGCAGCAAGCGGGTTGGGATCCTTCACCGCGAACACGACCGACGAAACACCCGCCGCCACAAGGGCGTCCACGCATGGCGGGGTGCGACCGTGGTGATTGCAGGGTTCCAGGGTGACGACTGCGGTACCACCCTTGGCCCGCTCCCCCGCTCGCCGCAACGCGATCACCTCGGCGTGCGGGCCACCCGGCCGCTGCGTACCGCCGACGCCCGCGACGTCGCCGGCCCGGTCGAGGATCACCGCACCGACGGGCGGATTCGGATACGTGGTGCCCTTGACCTGTTCGCCTTGCACGATGGCCAACCGCATGGCGGTTTCTATGTTCATTCGGCGGTCATTCGGAGGTCACCAGCTCAAGTGCTTGGACGCCGCCGCGGCCTGACGGCGCAGCGACTCCACGGCGACGGCCGGATCGGCCGCGCTGTACACCGCAGATCCGGCGACGAAGCAGTCGACGCCCGCCTCGGCGGCGGCTTCGATGGTGTCGGCGTTGATGCCGCCGTCGATCTCGACCACGATGGTGAGCTCCCCCGCGTCGATCAACCGCCTGGCGATGGCGACCTTGACCAGCACCTCGGGGATGAACTTCTGCCCACCAAAGCCCGGTTCGACCGACATGATCAGAAGGGTGTCGAAGTCGCGAAGCAACTCCAGGTACGGCTCGATGGGCGTGCCCGGCTTCACGCTCAGGCCGGCCTTGGCGCCTGCGGCGCGGATGTCGCGGGCGACGGCGATCGGGTCGTCGGCGGCCTCGGCGTGGAAGGTCACGTTGTAGGCCCCGGCTTCGGCGTACGGCGGCGCCCAGCGGTGCGGATCGTCGATCATCAAGTGGCAGTCCATCGGGATGTCGGTGACCTTCAGCAAGCTCTCCACCACGGGCAGCCCAAGCGTGAGGTTCGGCACGAAGTGGTTGTCCATCACGTCGACGTGCAGCCAGTCGGCGCCGGTGACGGCGGCGGTCTCGTCGGCCAACCTCGCGAAGTCGGCGGCCAGAATCGACGGGGCAATCAGCGGTCTCGCCATGGCGGTCAGCGTACTTGTTGGCTGGTCATGATCTGCTCTTCGCGCAAGCGCTCACTGCCGCACCTGCAGGGCCGCCGCGAACATCGCATCCGTGCCGTGCCGATGCGGCCACAGCTGGACGTACGGTCCCGCGCCGAGGTCGGCGACGGGATCGAACAACGCGCGGGTGTCGATCGCGCGTACGGGATGACGACGAACGGCATCCGCGACGACGCCAACCGTTTCGGCAAGATGCGGCGAACACGTCGCGTACAGCACCACCCCGCCCGGGCGAGTGAGCGCAATGGCCGAAGCCAGCAGTTCGCGCTGAAGCCTGGCCAGGGTTGGCACGTCACCAGGTTGACGACGCCAGCGGGCCTCGGGTCTGCGGCGCAGCGCCCCAAGCCCGGTGCACGGCGCGTCGACGAGCACCCGGTCGAACGAGGCGGGCGCCAGCCCGGTCTCGCGACCGTCGACCTGCAGCACGTCGACGTCGAGTCCGCGGACGTTCTGCTCGACGAGCTCGGCCCGATGCGCGGCCGGCTCCACGGCAGTCACCCGTGCCCCCGATGCCGCGCCGATGGCCGCCAACAACGCCGTCTTGCCGCCCGGCCCCGCGCACAGGTCGAGCCAGCGACCGTCACTCCCGTCGAGGGGTTCGAGCGTCAGTGCCCGCGCGACCAGCTGGCTGCCCTCGTCCTGCACCTGCGCCGAACCGTCCCGCACGGGCGCGAGCGAGCCCGGGTCGCCGCCTGCGAGGTACACGGCGTACGGCGAGTACCGGCCGACCGTGCCGTCGACCGCTTGCGCGAGCTCGTCGGAGGTCAGCGTCCCTGGCCGCGCGGCGAGGTGCACCAGCGGCCGTTCGTCGTCGCTGGCAAGGAGCGCACCCAGTTCCCCGGCGTCCGCCCCGAGCGCATCGGCGAAGGCCTGTGCGATCCAGCGGGGATGGGCGTGGATGAACGCGAGGTGGCCGATGGGGTCGGTGTCCGGTGGCGGCGCGAGCTCGGCCACCCAGGACGCTTCGTCGCGCCTACCGATTGCGCGCAGCACTCCGTTGACGAAACCCGCACGCGCCGTATCGAATTCGATGCCGGCCTGCTCGACGGTGGTGTCGACGGCGGCGTGTGGCTCCACGCGGGTGCGCAGCAGTTGGTAGGCGCCGAGCCGCAACAGGTCGAGCAGTACCGGATCGATGAGTTCGGTCGACCTGCCCGCGGCCTTGGCGATGATCGCGTCGAGCAGCCCCAGGCTGCGGCACGTGCCGTAGGTGAGTTCGGTGGCGAAGGCGGCGTCACGTCCGGTGATGCCCCGTTCGCGCAGCAGCGCGGGCAGGGCGAGGTTGGCATAGGCGTCGCGTCCGGACACCGCGCGGAGCACGTCGAACGCCGCCTGGCGGGCCGGGTCGAGCGGCTTCCGGCGGGGTGGGCGGCGGTGCTGGGGTCTGTTCATAGCGCACGGAGGCTTTCGTCCAACCGCGCGCCGCGCACCCAGTCCGCGGCCGCCATCGGTTTCTTGCCGGGTGGTTGAACAAGACCCAGCAGTACCGGTTGCGACGCCGTCCCGACCAGGACGCCGTTGCGTTCGACCCGAATCACCCCTGGCGGCAACGCTTCCCGGTCGGCCACCGTCACGGGGCCGAGCTTGACCCGCAGGTCGCCGATCAACGTCCACGCCCCCGGGTTCGGAGTCACCGCCCGAATGCGCCGGTCGACCACCTGCGCGGGTAGCTCCCACCGCACCCTGGCCTCCTCGACGGTGATCTTGGGTGCGACCGTCACGCCGTCCGCGGGCTGTGGGACCGCCGCCAGCGTTCCGTCGGCGATGCCGTCAAGCGTCGCCTCGAGCAGCGCCGCCCCTGACACCGAAAGCCGCGCGAGAAGGTCACCCGACGTGTCGGTGGGACGTACGGCCTCGGTCACCACGCCGAAGATCGGGCCGGAGTCCAGGGCAGGTTCGATCCGAAACGTCGTCGCCCCGGTGACGGCGTCGCCCGCAGCAAGCGCGGCTTGCACCGGCGCAGCCCCCCGCCACGCGGGCAACAGCGAGAAGTGAAGGTTGACCCAGCCCAACGGCGGCACGGCGAGCAGGCCGTCGCGCAGCAGCGCGCCGTACGCGACCACCGCGCAACAGTCCGGCGCGAGTGCGGTGAGTTCGGCGACGAACTCGTCACCGTTGGGGCGCTCCGGTCGCAGCACCCGCAGACCGTGCTCGAGTGCGAGAGCGGCCACCGGCGACGGCATCGGCTTGGCCCGGCGTCCCGACGCGGCGTCGGGACGCGTCAGCACGGCTACCACCTCGTGGCGAGTCGAATCGATCAACCGCTGCAACGAGGGCAGTGCGGGTTCGGGGGTGCCGGCGAAGACGATGCGCATCGCTACTGCGGAATCTGGTAGTACTCGCGCTCCGACACCCCGGCCAGCGGAGCGACGAACATCCACGGGATGGTCGCGATCAGCCGGTTGAGGGTGGCCACCGCGTCGTTGTAGTACTGGCGGGCGAACGCCAGCTTGTTCTCGGTGTCGGCCAGATTGTCCTGCAGCTGCAGGAAGTTGTTCGACGAGTTCAGCTGCGGATAGCTTTGGCCGAGCGCCAGCACCGGCCCAAGCGCCGTGTCCAGATCCCGTTCGGCGGCGCTGCGCTGCGCCACCGACTTGCCGCCGGTGGCCGACGTCAACGCAACGCGCGCGTTGGTGACGTGGTCGAGGATGCCCCGTTCGTGTACGGCGAACGTCTGCACGGTCTGCACCAGGCTGGGGATCAGCGCCGCCCGCCGCGTCAACTCGACGTCGATGCCGGACAGCGCCTCGGCGACCCGCACGTCTGCCGTCCGAATCTTGTTGTAGCCCAACACGAAGACGATCAGCACGAGCACCGCGATGACCAGTACCAGGATGAGCAGGAATCTCACCATGATCCACCTCCTCCTCCGCCGCCGCCGCCGCCACCGCCACCGCTGAAGCCGCCGCCCCCGCTGCTGCCACTGCTGCTCGACGACGAAGTCTGCGATGCGGTGTATGCGCCGATCGACGACGACAACGCTGATTCGAAGCTGTCGAAATCGGGGCCACTGGAATGACCGGAGGAGAACCCCGAACTGGTCGTGGACGACGAGTAGTACCAATCCGGTTGCGGTGCAACCGCCCCCGTCGTCTCCTGATACTTCTTGGCCCACAGGCCGGCGGCACCCGCCGCCACGGCGAACGGGATGTATGCGGTGTAGAGGTCCTTGCGCGCGGCGAAGTCGAACCGGGTCTCCGCCGAGTCGGTGGCCAGCAATCGGTAGAAACCGCCTGCCCGCGACCACAATTGGCGCCCCGCCTCGGTGCGCCGGGTGCCCACGCCGCCGGCCCACGCGCGCCTCGAGAAGGCAAAGAACGCGGCGAATGGCAACCCCCACAGGGTGATCGGGAAGCCCCAGCGGAAGAACCCGCACAACGCCAGGATCGCAGCCGTCGCGTTCGCGGCGCGCGTCCAGAGTTCCTTCCTGCGCTTGACCATCAGGCCGTCGTCGAACGCCCACTTCTCGACGGCCTTGGCCATGTCGGTCTTGGCCTTGCTGAGGCGTTCGCCGGCCTTGACGGTCGACTTCGCCTCGAACTCGGCGCCGCGTCCGATGACCTTCAGCGCCGATCCGACCGCGACGCTGACGGGGTCGACCTCGGCCCAGTCCCCCTTGTTCGCGATGCCCGTGACGTTCCACTGCTTGTTGCTGACCTGCTTGAGCTCCACGAGCTTGCGCTCGCCGAGATAGAACAACGTCGCCGTCAGCCCGTTCTTCGGCATCGACTCCGTGCGGATGTACTCGAGCTGAACCGGACCGACCCCGGGCGGCGGCGTGTACTGCACCGGAAAGCCGGGTTCGGGCTCGACGGTGGTGCGGTACCAGAGGAAGGCGCCCAGTCCCGCGACGATCGACAAGCCCAACAGCCACCCCATGCCCGCGACCGACCGACCCAGGACGCGATCCCAGGTGTACGGCCACGGAAGCCTGTCGCGCGGTGGGGTCGGGACGTCCACACCTGCTCGCAGTGTGACCGGCGTGCGGGGCGCAAGGACACCAGTCGTGAATTCCACGGTGTGGCCCGACGTCACGAGGTCGGTGCATGGATTCCCGACGCCGAAGCCGACCGAGCACTGGGCGCCGGTCACGCCGCCGGGCAACTCCGCCTTGACGTGCGCTCGCCGAATCACGTTGTTCCAGGAGCCTGCGATGACGTTCCAGTAGAACGCAGACGTCGAGTTGGGGTCGCCGACGGAGCGCGCGAATCGGCGGTTCTCGCCGGTGCTGCCTGGGTCGAGCGCACCGGGGACGGTGTAGCGGATCTCGTAGACGTGGGTGCCCCACGACAGCGTGCTGTCCGGGTCGCCGATCTTGGCGACGCGGAACCGTTCGCCGCCCTCCCACAGCATCTGATACGAAACGGGTTCGCCGTCAAGCAGGACCGAGGTGATCTCGGGCGTCTGCCGTATACGCGGGTCGTTCGGGTTGGTGGTGTCCCAGTACTGGAAGATGCCGTGGCGGCCCGAAGGGAACTCACCGGTGATGGTCTCCACGGCGTCGAGCGTGCCGTCGTCGCGGACGGTGAACTCAGCGTCGAAGTCGGTGAACACCACTGGATCGCTGGCGGGTGAGTCGTCCCCGCCCCCGCCGCGGAACACCAGCGGCCACAACAACCCAACGGTGATGAGCCCCAACAGGATCAACCACCCGAAGATCCGCCGCACGCTCACCTCCTCGCCGAGTTCATTCGCTCTGATCCCGCCCCAGCTTCGCCCGCCCGTGACACCGTCCGCCCTACCCTATGTGCAAGGGATCGATCTGAATACGAACGGGCTGCTGGTCGCGTCGCGCGCTGAGCACCCTGGTGGCCCTGCGCAACGCTGCCGCCAGGCCAAGGCCCTCGTTGCGCGGTACCCGCACCAACATCCGGCTCACCGCGTCGTCGCCGGTGTTGGCGGACGGGCGCCGGGCCGCCGACGGCAGGTCGACGGGCCCCATCACATCCGCGCCTTCGGGCAGCTCCGCGGCCTCGAGGAAGTCCGCCACCGCGACAGGGTTGCCGTCGATCGCGGCGAGGTGCACGGCCGGCGGCAGCCCGACTTCGGCCCTCGACTCGAGTTCGGACTCGGCGTGCGCGACCGGGTCCCAGCGGATCAGGGCCTGCACGGTCGGGATCGCCGACTCTGCGACGACCGCGACCAGGCCACCGTCGTCGCGGTCGCGGACCAGCGCGGCGGCGGCCATCCAGCGTCGCAGCGCGTCCTCTGCCGCCCGCAGGTCCTGCCGCCCGAGCAACGCCCAGCCGTCGAGTAGCAGCGCCGCGCCGTACCCACCGGACACCCGCGGTTCGGCGCCGGGGGTGGCGACGACGAGCGCCGGCTCGGCCGGGACCTCCGTCATCACCGCCTCACCGCCCGACGTGATGACCGTGGTGCCCGGAAACGCCCGCCCCAACTCCTCTGCGGTGCGCCGGGCGCCGACCACGACGGCGCGGACCGCGTCGGAGCCACACCGCACACACCGCAGCGACGGCTCGGCGCGACCGCACCACCGGCACACGGCACCAGCGGTGTCGCGGCCGGGCAGCGACATGGGTCCGGTGCAGTGGCGGCAGCGAGCGACGGTCCGGCACTTGCCGCAAGCCAGTGCGGGCACGTATCCCCGACGTGGCACTTGGACGAGCACCGGCCGCTCGGCCGCGAGCGCAGTACGGGCCGCGCCCAGCGCCATCGACGGCAACCGCGCGGTGTACGCGGCGGCGTCGCGTTCTTGCGCGAAGCCGCTGTCCTCCAACGCCGTCACCCGAGGCGCGCGCGCTCGCACCACCGAGCGCGTCGCCACCAGGTCGTGTGCCCAGCCGCTGCGCACCAGCGCGTGGGCCTCGGCGGTGCGCGCGTAGCCGCCGATCAAAGCGGCACAACGCAATTGGTGTGCGCGAAGCATCGCGACCTCGCGGGCATGCGGATACGGTGCCCGGGGTTCGGCGAGACTGTCGTCGCCGTCATCCCAGACGATCACCAGACCCAGCGCACCCACCGGCGCGAAGACGGCGCTGCGGGTCCCGATGACGAACCGGGCGTCGCCGCGCAACGTGGCCAGCCAACGCCGGTACCGCTCAGCGGGTCCGAGCCCGGCGGAAAGTGCGACCACGCGGGAGGGGTCGACGTGGCGGACCGCGGCCTCGGTGAGCACGTCCACGTCGCGTTGATCGGGGACGATGGCCAGCGCGGCGCGACCAGAGCCGACGATGGTGGCGGCGGCCTCGGCAAGCCGGTCGGCCCAGGCCTCCCCCGGCAGGGCCTGCCAGACCGCGCGAGCGGCCCTACCCGCGCGCAGTGCGTCGAGGAACTGGCCGCCCCGGCCGTAGGTAGCCCAGGCCGAGTGGTCGACGTCGACGGCGACCGGCGGGGCGAGCTCGGGGACGCTCTGCTTTTCGACGTTGGCGTGGCGCGGTGGGACGGCGAGGCGCAGCACGTCGGCGCGCGTACCCGCGTAACGCGCAGCGACTGCGTCGGCGAGCCTGCGCACCTCCGGGGTCAGCACCCGTTCGGCCGACACCACCTTGTCGAGCCAGCCGAGCTTACCGACATGGTCGGTCTCCCAACGTCTTTCGAGTACGAACCCGTCCACCAGCCGGCCGTGGAAGCGGACCCTGACCCGAACCCCCGGTTGGGCGTCGTCGGACTGGTCAGCGGAGACCAGGTAGTCGAAATCGCGATCGAGGTGTGGCACCGACAGCATCGGAAGCACCCGAGCGATGGGCTCGAGTTCGGCCGCCTGCCTGGTGGTGGTCACGCAGCCGGTGTAGCAGAGCCGTCCGACGCCATGCTGCCCCGGCCGAAGAGGAATCCGGCGGTGATCAACAGCAGGGACGTCGCGTACGCCCACCAGATCGGTACGGCGAGCGCCTCCGACTGCAGCACGAACTTGCCGATGCCGATCATGCCGTCCGAGCAGGCGAAGCACACCGCACCGAGCGCCGTCCACATCGTCGGCAGCCGGGCGAGCAGCGCCGCGCACGTCATCGCTCCGAGTACCGCGATGTAGAGCGTCACCGGGACCGTCATGCCGTCGGCGACGAGGCGGGGCCAGAACCACACCAGCAGCGCAACGCACACGCAGACCAGGACGGTCGCGGCAGCCATCCGGGCCGGGGTGCGGGCGACGAGCGGGAGTAGGGCGGCCAGGAAGCAAAGGTGTGCGACGAGGAACGCGCCGAGACCCAGTACGAACGACGGCTCCCACCATGGCATCGCGAGCAGGAAGTCACCCGCAGCCGAGAAGCCCAACGCCGGTACCAGCCAGCGGCGCTCCCGCCTGATGGGGTGACTCTGCACTGCCACGGCCAGCAACACGGCGGCGAGGGCCTTCACGGCGGGCTGCAGGGTGAACTGGCCGGTGAGCTCCGCACCCGCGGGCAGGCGCAGGCCGATGACGATGAGGAAGACGCCGTAGCAGGCGCCGACGACCGCGGCCGCCAACCACAGAGCGCGCATTCGCCGCGCTGCGTGCGGTGTTGCCATGGCCGTCGCCGGCGACAGGCCCGCGCTGGATGCCATCCTGCAGAAGGTACTGGACGAGCCAGGGCACCGTTTCGACTCCGGCAACCGGCAGGTTGAGTCTCGTGCCGTTGTGCTGCCCGACCACGAGCGGCGAGCGATAGCGTGGAGCGCATGGCGGAAACCTCCACGACGCGCTGACGGCGATGTTCTGCCCGTACTGCGCACTCGACCTCGGCGAGGAGGACACCTGCGCCCGGTGCGGTCCGCTGCGGGGGTCCACGACTCCGACGGGCTGGCGGCCCGACCCCACGGCCCGGCACGAGGGCCGCTACTACACGGCCGACCGCCCGACTGACCGCGTCCGCGACGGTAGGAAGCAGGGGTCCGACCCCGACGGTGGCCGGATGCTGCCGCGCTACGTCGCGATCGGCCGGTCGGCCAACGTGGCGCGCTCGACGTGGATGGGCACCGGCGGCGCGGCGGCGATCTTCGTCCTGCTGGCGGCCGTGGTGTGGGCGCTACTGCACTCCCGCCCCACATCGGAGTCACCCGACTCGCACTACCTGGCGGCGTTGAAGGACTCTGGGTTGGCCGACCAGTTCAACTCCGATGCCAACGCCGTGGCCCACGGCAAGCAGGTCTGCCGACGACTCGACGACGGCGAACCCCAGCAGGGGCTGCTCGCGGACAAGCTTGCCGTCGATGCGTTCTGCCCGAAGTTCGCCGAGGGCTTCCATCTCTTGGAAACCGCCACCGTGTCGGGCACCTTCGTGCTGACCGACACTGCGCCGAACGGGTACACCCCGTCGATCGGATTGGACGGGGTGTCGTGCGCTGGAGCCGACGGATACTCCGACGTCGGACCGAATACGCAGGTCATCGTCAAGAACGCCAAGGGCGAGGTGTTGACCACGACGACGCTCGGCCAAGGCAAGGGCGACACCGCCACGTGCACGTTCTCGTTCACCTTCCCGATCACGGAAGGTCAGGAGCCGTACGTGGTGTCGGTCGGCCGCCGCGGCGACTTCAGCTATTCGTTCGTCCAGCTGCAGCGCCAGGGCGTCCGGATCCGCCTCGGGCACTAGTCGTTACCCGCGGTACCGAATACCGCGTCCGCGGCGTAGGTTGGGCCCGAGGTCGACGCCGACGACTGCGGTCGCGAGGAGCAGAACCGACGGAGGTAGCCCGTGACGCTCGAATCCCGTCCGGCCGCCGAGCCCGACGTCCACACCGTCGTGGTCGGCGCCGGGTTCTCCGGCATCGGGGCCGGCATCGAACTCGACAGGGCCGGGTTGGGCGACTACCTGATCATCGAGGCGGGCGGCGAGCCGGGCGGCACGTGGTACTGGAACACTTATCCCGGCATTGCGGTCGACATCCCGTCGTTCTCCTATCAGTTCTCCTTCGAGCAGAGCCCCGACTGGTCCCGCACCTATGCGCCGGGCGGAGAGCTCAAGGCGTACGCCGACCGCTGCGTGGCGAAGTACGGGCTGCGCCACAAGATCCGGTTCAACACCGTGGTGACAGGCGCGGTGTTCGACGACGACGCCGCGCTGTGGCGACTCGAGCTCGCCGACGGCCAAGCACTCAGCGCACGGTTCCTGATCAACGCCAGCGGCGTGCTGACCGTGCCCAAGCCACCCGACATCGACGGCGTGGACGACTTTGCAGGCGCCACCATGCACACCGCGCGCTGGGACCACGCGCAGGAGCTCACCGGCAAGCGGGTGGCGATCATCGGCACCGGGGCATCCGCTGTTCAGGTCATTCCGGAAATCGCTCCCATCGTGAAGCGGCTCATCGTCTTTCAGCGCACGCCGATCTGGTGCTTCCCCAAGTTCGACGTGCCGCTGCCCGCGCCCGCACGCGCGGCAATGCGCGTCCCCGGCGGCAAGGCGATTCAACGCTGGCTCAGTCAGGCCTACGTCGAGGTGACGTTCCCGATCGCCGCGCAGTACGCCACGGTATTTCCACTGGCCAAACGCGCCGAACGAATCGGCCGGGCCTACCTCAAACGCGAGGTGCGCGACCCGGAGGTGCGCGACAAACTCACCCCGAGATACGCCGTCGGGTGCAAGCGGCCCGGCTTCCACAACACGTATCTGTCGACGTACAACAGGGACAACGTCGAACTCGTCACCGAGCCCATCGAAGGGATCACCGGTTCCGGTGTGACGACCGTCGATGGCGCGAGCCGCGATGTCGACGTGCTGATCCTGGCCACGGGTTTCAAGGTGATGGACGTCGACGCCATGACGTTCGGCGTGACGGGCCGCGGCGGGCAGCGACTCGCCGACTTCTGGGACGAGAACCGGATGCAGGCCTACGAGGGCGTGAGTGTTCCGGGCTTTCCCAACTTCTTCACGGTGATGGGTCCGTACGGCTACGTGGGCTCGTCGTACTTCGCGCTCATCGAGGCACAGACCCACCACATCGTGCGGTGCCTCGAACGGGCGGCCGCCGACGCCGCGACGCGCGTCGAGGTGTCGCAACGTGCGAACGACCGGTACTTCGCCGAGATGATGGGCAAGCGGCACCGCCAGATCTTCTGGCAGGACAGCTGCAGCCAGGCCAACAGCTACTACTTCGACAAGAACGGGGACGTACCGTTGCGGCCCGCCACCACGGTGGAGGCGTACGTACGCAGTAGGCGCTTTCCGTTGCAGGACTACGAGTTCAGTGCGTAGCGCTCAGAATTGGACCCCACGCGTGAGCGCACCGTCCACGACGAGGTTGGTGCCGGTGATGAAGCTGGCCGCCGAGCTGCTCAGGAACACCACCGCGTTGGCGATTTCCTCGGGCGCCGCCATCCGGCCAGTGGGATTGAGCGCGAGCGCGGTTGCGAACAGCTGCGGGTCGTTCTGCTCGATCGACGGCCACACCCCGCCCTCGAAGTAGGTATTGCCCGGGCTCACGGTGTTGGCCCGAATGCCCTTGGCGGCAAGGTTGTACGCGATGCCCTGCGTGTAGTGGATGATCGCGGCCTTCATCGTCCCGTACGGGCCGGACGCGAAGTCGATCTCGCGGCCCGACACGCTCGACACGGTCACGATGGACCCGGTGTCCCGTTGCTCGAGATGCGGCAGTGCCGCCTCGACCAGACCGATGGTGCCCATCAGGTCGACGTCGAAGCTGGTGCGCCAGTTCTCCGGGCTGTCGGGTATGGCGAGCGCGCTGACGTTGGCCACGACGCCGTCGATGCCGCCGAGGGCGTCGGCACTGGCGTTCACCCAATCCGTGAGCGCCGCACGGTCACCCACGTCGACCGCGGTGCCGATCGCGGTGACACCGCCGACGGAGAGCTCCGCCTGCGTCGCCGCGACGGCGTCCGCGGTGCGGGCGCAAAACGCGACCGACGCGCCCTCGGCGATGAAACCCTCAACGACGGCCCTGCCGATGCCACGGGTGCCGCCGGTGACCAGGAAGCACTTGCCCGACAAACCTAATTCCATGGTGTCCCTTCGCTTTCCGTGGCGATCAGTAGCTGATGGTGCCCAACGATCGCGCGACGCTCCGCAGTTCGCCGTGGATGCCGCCGTACGCCGCCACCGGCGGCAGCAGGCGCTTGTCGATCTTCGTGACGGCGCTGTAGTTCGGGTCGACGACGTTGGCAATGGGAACCTGCGAGATCTGCGTGAGCAGCTGATACGCGTCGAGGCGGTCCAGTCCGTAGAGTTCGCCGATCCATCCCACCATCTCCACCTGACTGGCCCTCCATGCCTCTTCCAGCGGCCGGCCGGACCCGACGCACATCAGGTGCGTGTCGTTCTCCAACCGGGGCCAGGCCGGGCCGCCGCCCTTGACCAGTTCCACGACGGCGGTGACGTTCATCGCTCCTTCGACCGCGGTTCCGCAGGACTCACCCTCCCCCTGCCGGTAGTGGCCGTCACCCAGAGAGAACAGTGCGCCCTCGACGTTCACGCGCAGGTAACAGGTTGTGCCCGAAGCCATTTCGGGAGTGTCCATGTTGCCGCCGAACACGTCGGGTACCAGCGAGCTGCGCACTTCGCGGCGTGCGGGCGCCACGCCGACGGTGCCGAGCATGGGGTTGGCGGGCAGCCGCACCGCGAAGTCGCTGGCGTGCGCCGAGAACCCCAGCGTGCGGGTGCCCGCGTCGTAGTCGTAGATGTACGTACGCTCGGGCAGCGCGTCCTGCAGCGTCGGGCTGACCGGGATGCTGGTGAGCCCGCCGAAGAAGGGGATCAGCGTTGAGGCACCCCAGGTCCGCGCCGGAGTGAGGTCGACGAGGTGCACGGCCAGGGTGTCGCCGGGCTGGGCACCCTCGACGAAGAATGGACCGGTTTGCGGGTTGAGGTCCTCGGTGTCCAGCGCCGTGCTCGCCACGTCGTCCCGGCTGGTGATCCGGCCACCGTAGGCGTCCTCGGTCCACAGCTTCAGCACCGTGCCAGGACGAACCGCCAGCACCGGGCTGGCCCCGCCGAACGTGTAGTTCAGCTGGTCCACCGTCGGAACGAACGTCACATGGTCCATGAACCCATCCTCGTCCACGCCGCCCGCACCCGCCGGGTATCGCGCGAGCAGTCGACGGGTATTGCAAACTCCCCTGAATCGCGGATTCAGGGGAGTTCGCGACTGCTCGGACGGAAGAGCTAGACCGAGCGCTTCAGGTCTTCGGCCTTGTCGGTCCGCTCCCACGGCAGGTCGACGTCGGTGCGGCCGAAGTGTCCGTACGCAGCGGTCGGCGCGTAGATCGGGCGCAGCAGATCCAGGTCGCGGACGATGGCGCCGGGCCGCAGGTCGAAGACCGAGGTGATGGCCTTCTCGATCCTGGCCGGGTCGACCGTCTCGCTGCCGAAGGTCTCGACGAACAGCCCGACCGGTGCCGCCTTGCCGATCGCGTAGGCCACCTGGACCTCGACCCGCTCCGCCAACCCGGCTGCGACGACGTTCTTGGCCACCCAGCGCATCGCGTACGCGGCCGAACGGTCCACTTTGGACGGATCCTTGCCGGAGAACGCGCCGCCGCCGTGACGGGCCCAGCCGCCGTAGGTGTCGACGATGATCTTGCGGCCGGTGAGGCCGGCGTCGCCCATGGGGCCACCGAGCACGAACTTGCCGGTCGGGTTGACCAGCAGCCGGAAGTCGGACGTGTCCATGGTGTCGTGGTTCAGGTCGGCCAACACGGTGTTGACGACCTTCTCGCGGATGTCGGGGGTCAGCGTTGCGTCCAGGTCGATGCCCGCGGCGTGCTGCGTCGACAGCACGACCGTGTCGAGGCGCACCGGGGTGGTGCCGTCGTACTGCACCGTCACCTGGGTCTTGCCGTCGGGCCGCAGGTAGTCCAGCACGCCGTTCTTGCGGACCTCGGTGAGCCGCCGGGCCAGCCGGTGGGCCAGCGCGATCGGCAGCGGCATGAGTTCGGGGGTGTCCCTGATCGCGTAACCGAACATCAATCCCTGGTCGCCTGCGCCCTGCGCGTCCAGCGGGTCGCCCGCGCCCTCGACACGCGCCTCGTGCGCGGTGTCCACACCCTGCGCAATGTCGGGCGACTGCGCCCCGATACCGATGTTGACGCCGCACGTCTCGCCGTCGAAGCCCTTGTCCGACGAGTCGTAGCCGATCTCGAGGATGCGCGCGCGGACGGTCTTCGGGATATCGGCGAAGGCTTCCTTGGCCGTCGTGGTGACCTCACCGACGACGTGCACCTGACCGGTGGTGACGAGCGTCTCCACCGCGACGCGGGACTTCGGATCCTGCGCGAGCAGCGCGTCGAGCACCGAGTCGCTGATGGCGTCACAGATCTTGTCGGGGTGTCCTTCGGTTACCGACTCACTGGTAAACAGCCGACCTTTGCTCAAGGTGTCTTCCCTTCGGATGGTTAGTTAGACGAATCATATCTGTGTCCCGATGCAGCTAAGCGCGTACACCCGCTACGCGCAATCGTTAGGTGCAGCGTGTCAAGTGCTTTGCGTCACCCGTCGGTGCTGTGTAGGAACGTCACGATCGCGTCCACGATACGGGTGGCCATCAAAGTCTTCGACCCGTGCTCCAGTGCGACCTCGTTGCCGTCCGACGCCAGGAGCCATCCGTCGTTGTGATCGACCTCGAACGCCCGGCCCTCGCCGACGGCATTCACGACCAGCAGATCGCAGCCCTTGCGCTGCAGCTTCGCACGCGCGTGGAACAGGACGTCGCCGTTGGCGTCGCCCGTCTCCGCTGCGAAGCCGACGATGGCCCGCATGTTGGGCAGCTGTCCGTCGGTCCGCGCACGCACCGTACCCGCGAGCACGTCGTCGGTGCGCGTCAACTCGATCGCAGGCGCGTCCGACGCTGGGTCTGCGGACTTCTTGATCTTGTTGGTGGCCACGTGGGTCGGCCGGAAGTCGGCGACGGCCGCGGCCATCACCAGCACGTGTGCGTCGGGAGCGTGTTTGGACACGGCGTCGCGGAGCTGGCTGGCCGAACCGATGTGCACGACCTCGACGCCCGCAGGGTCCACCAGGCCCGCCGTGTGACCCGCGATCAACGTGACGTCGGCGCCCCGCTGAACGGCGACGCGGGCCAGGGCGTAGCCCTGCTTGCCCGAGCTGCGATTGCCGATGAAGCGCACCGGATCTACGGGTTCGCGGGTGCCGCCCGCGGTGACTAGCACCTTCACGCCGGACAGATCGTGCGGTAACGCATCGGCTCGCTCGAGTAGCAGCTGTGCCAGCGTGGTGATTTCTTCGGCCTCGGGGAGTCGGCCCGCGCCGGTGTCGGCGCCGGTGAGCCGTCCAGACGCCGGCTCGAGCACGATGGCGCCGCGGCGTCGCAAGGTGGCGACGTTCTCGACGGTGGCCGGGTGGAACCACATCTCGGTGTGCATCGCAGGCGCGAACATCACCGGACAGCGGGCGGTCAAGAGAGTGGCGGTCAACAGGTCGTCGGCACGCCCTGCGACGGCCCGGGCCAGCAGGTCAGCCGTCGCTGGGGCGATGACCACGAGGTCGGCCTCCTGGCCGATGCGAACGTGCGGCACCTCGTCGACCTCGGAGAACACGCCGGTGCGCACCGGTTGGCCGGAAAGTGCCTCGAAAGTGGCGGCTCCGACGAACTTCAGAGCCGACTCGGTGGGGACGACTCGGACGGAGTGGCCGGCTTCAGCGAGCTGACGGACCACGGTGCACGCCTTGTAGGCGGCGATGCCACCGGAGACGCCGACGACGATCCGCTTGCGCTCGCTCATGTCTGCTCTTCGCCCCAGAGGCTCATCGCGGCCACCGCCGAAGGACCTAGCCCTCGCCCTCGGTGTGCTCGAGCAGGTCGGCGTGAATCTCGCGCATCGCGATCGACAGCGGCTTCTCCTGCAGGCCCGGCTCTACCAGCGGCCCGACGTACTCGAGGATGCCGTCACCGAGTTGGTTGTAGTAGTCGTTGATCTGACGCGCGCGCTTGGCGGCGTAGATGACCAGCGCATACTTGCTGGATGCGCGGTCGAGCAACTCGTCGATGGGCGGGTTGGTGATGCCCAGCGGCGTGTCGTAGGCGGTGGCGGCGTCGGAGTCGGTGCTCTCGACTGGTGTTGTCACGAAGAAATCTCCTGGAGTTTTCGCTGGGGGTGAGTAGCTGTCGGGCTGGGTCGCACCACGTCGAGGTGCAGCAACGGTCAACGGCCCACCAGCAAGGATACCAATTCTGAGCAGGCAGATTCCAATTGGCTGTTGACGACCACCCTGTCGAAGGTGTCTTGAGCGGCTAGTTCTGCCTTCGCGGTGGCTAGCCGGCGGGCCATCACCTCGGGGCTCTCGGTGCCGCGGCCTGCGAGTCGACTCTCCAGCGCTGCCCAACTGGGCGGGGCGAGGAAGACCGTCATGGCCTCCGGCATGGCCTGCTTCACGGCCCGCGCGCCCGCGAGGTCGACCTCGATGAGCACGGGACATCCGAGCCGGGCCGCGTCGCGAACAGGCGCCGCGGGGGTGCCGGACCGGTGCAGCCCGCCGTGAATTTCGGCCCACTCGAGCAATGCGCCGTCGTCGATCAACTGCTGGAATCGTTCGCGCGTGACGAATGCATAGTCGACGCCGTCGACCTCGCCGGGTCGGGGTGCCCTGGTGGTGGCCGAGACACTGAAGTACAGGTCGGGCACGCGATCGCGGAGACAACGCACCACGGTCGACTTCCCGACGGCAGAGGGACCGGACAGCACTACGACTCGGCTCACCGCAAGACTCTGCTCTTCGCGCGAGCGCTCATCGCTGCCCGGCCCCTCGGCCGGCGTTCACTAGTCGGCGGTGAAGTCGAACTTCTCCAGCAGCGCCTTGCGCTGACGATCGCCGAGTCCGCGCAGGCGGCGGGTCGGGGCGATCTCCAGCTCGGTCATGATCTCCTGCGCCTTGACCTTGCCGACCTTGGGCAGGGCTTCCAGCAGCGCTGAAACCTTCATCTTGCCCAGGACTTCATCGGACTCGGCGTCCTTGAGGACCTGCTTGAGGTTGGTGCCGCCGCGCTTGAGCCGATCCTTGAGCTCAGCACGTGCTCGACGTGCGGCAGCAGCCTTCTCCAACGCTGCCGCGCGCTGTTCGTCGGTCAACTGGGGAAGGGCCACGGGTTCCTCCGTCTCATCGCCGTCATCTTCTTTTGTCTTGGCCGGTAGAGAACCAGCCAGCGACGACGACCGTACCCACGCTGGCTGACGAAAGCTAACCCCACCCCCTGCTTACGGGGCCAAAAGTCCAGCGTGTACTGCGCCGACGAGCGCGCCGCCGAGGCCCGCACCACGCGCACACCGTCGTTCCCCGCGGGCGATTCACCGTCGATGTGCCTGCGTATCAATGGTTTTGAACGATGTGCCGCGGCGCCCCGACCCGAGGCGTGGGTTCGCTCGCACAGACGAGCGGCCCGGCCGAGTCGGTTGATTAGAAAATTCTGGCTGGTCACGGCGTGTCGGGCGTGTCGGCGCACTTGATCAGCAACGTGCGTCGTCACGTCCGTCACAGCAGTGACGTCCGTCACTTCAGTCACGTTTGTGGGCGCTCATAACCAGGAAAAAGCTGCCGCACAGCCTGGGTCCATAGCCTGCGGCGGTCGGGTTGATCAACGTCCCCAAGAAATGTGAAAGGAAATGATGGCCATGGAGCTCAAGCGTCTGACATGTGCCTCAGCGATCGTCGCCGGTCTCGGCGTCGGCCACTAACTGGCGGGGCCGGCATCGCGGCCGCACAGCCGACGCCGCCGTGCGGACCCCAGGTCGGCAACTGCCACGGAGATGGCCGCCCCGGTGGCCCGCCTCCGACGCGCGGGGGTGGATCGGACGACCCCGGCGGACGCGGCGGCTCCGGTGACCGGCCTCCCCCACGCGAGGGTGGTCCCGTCGGCGCTGCACCGCACGACGGATCCGGCGGCCAGCATTGGGATGGTCCCGGCGGTCCAAGCGGCCCTGCCTGGGGGCCGCCCGACGGACGGCCCCGCCACCACCGCCGGACCTCGGCTGGCGCGGCATCGATCAGGGTCGGTTCGACCACACCAGCGGGTGAGCCGATCTTCACCCCGACTTCAACAACTGGGGCTTCTGGTTCTTCGGGATCTGGATTCCGCTCAACGGAACAGCCGCCCGTATTCCGTTGGGTCTGCGCAGTGTTGGCGCCCGTCATCTCGAGCGTGATGATCAGCCTCGGTTCGCCGAGCACGGGTGTGTGAGGCGGGACGACGGATCGGCCCATTCCACATGACGAGACTCGCCGCCGGTGATTCGACTGATCTGCTGAAGTCGTTGGTCAACAATGGGTTCCGAACCCGAAAGGGCCCTGTCGTGCTGGGTGAAGCGCCGCAATCTGGCTGAGCAGTAGCAGTTTTCGAATCGTTATCGTTCCCACAGCCCGCACCTATCGGCACCACAGAGCGGGCCCAGCCCGCCTTCGTAACGTCTTGGTGGTGAGGCGAACTCGCGCCCACACACGACGAGTGGAGTTAACTTGATGACCTTCAAAAGGGCCCTGTGCGCATCGACGCTGGCCACCGGAATCGGGATCGCCGGGTTGCTCGGCGGCGGGCTACCCACTGCGGCAGCGGATCCCGGGCCGCAATGCAACGCACCGAATAGACCACCCTGCGGGCAGGACCAGCACCACGACGACAGGGGCCAGAGCGGCTGGAACAACCGCGGTCCCGACCAGGGTGACTGGAACAACCGCGGTCCCGATCAGACTGACTGGAACAATCGCGGCATCGAGCAGGGGCGCCGGGACCACCAGCCCTTCAACTGGAACGGTCAGCAGGTGACTCCAATGCCTGCGGGCAACGGCGCCGGCTGGGGGTTCTGGTTCCTCGGGATGTGGATTCCGCTGTAATCGAACGAAATCCTGCGGCGGGCCACCATTTCTCGATGGTGGCCTGCCCTCTGATCACTTGGCGGGGCCCGATGAACCGTTGGATTCAACCGCAGGCGCGCTCGCCGCGCTACTGGAGAAGCGCGACGATCAGCCGGCCAGATAGGCGACGGCGTCGCGCATCCGCTCGGCCGCTCCGCGCACGGCCGCCACATCAGGACCGGCGCGCAGCACTTCGCGGGAGACGGCGGGCAGCAGTTGCCCGGGGTGTGCACCGCCCAGACCCTTCAGCGCGTCCGGTCGGCCGCCTTGCGCGCCCACGCCCGGAACAAGGACCGGCCCACCAAGTCCGCTGACGTCGGGCACATCGGTCAAGGTGGCACCCACAACCACGCCCACTGATCCCGGTTGGGTAGCACGGTTGACCTCGGCGGCAGAATCGACGATCGACTGAGCGACGGTGCGCCCGTTCACCTGCGCCCCCTGCACGCTCGCACCTTCGGGGTTCGAGGTGGCCGCCAGGACGAACACGCCGCGACCGTACTCGGCGGCGGTGTCCAGCAGCGGTTGCAGCGATCCGAACCCGAGATACGGTGAGGCCGTCACGGCGTCACACGCCAGTGGCGAATCACCCACCCACGCGGCCGCATACGCCGCCATGGTCGTGCCGATGTCGCCGCGCTTGGCGTCGGCCAGCACCAGGATCCCCGACTCCCGCAACGCGGCGATGGTGCGCTCCAGGACGGAATATCCTGCGGCGCCATAGGTTTCGAAGAACGCGACTTGCGGCTTGACCACAGCGAAGCCGGCGTAAGCCTCGACGCAGACGTCGCAGAATGCGCTGAGCCCATCAGCGTTTATGGGCAGTCCCCATGCGGTCAGCAGTTCGGGGTGTGGGTCGATGCCAAGGCACAGCGCGCCCCTGGCCGACACCGCGTCGGCCAGCCGGACTCCGAAACCCGTGGCCATCGGCTAGTGGCCGTCCAGTGCCGCGTGCAGCTCCTGCAGCGAGCGCACCCCGATGTCGCCGCGAATGCCTGCCTCGATCCCCTGGACCGCCGCAGAGGCGCCCTGCACCGTCGTGACGCAGGGAATGTTCATCGCGACGGCGGCCGAGCGAATCTCGTAGCCGTCGATGCGCGGACCGGAATTGCCATAGGGCGTGTTGATCACCATGTCGACCTCACCCGCCCGGATCGCGTCCACCGCCGACAGGGCGGGCCGATCCGCGCTGGGCGCCTCGAAGTGCTTTCGCACCTCATCGCAAGGAATACCGTTGCGGCGCAGCATCTCCGCCGTACCCGCGGTGGCCAGCACGCGGAATCCCAGATCGGCTAGCCGTTTGACCGGGAACACCAACGAGCGCTTGTCCCGGTTGGCCACCGACACGAACACGGTGCCCTGGGCAGGCAGTGACCCGTAGGCCGCGGTCTGGCTCTTGGCGAACGCGGTGCCGAAGTCCCGGTCGATGCCCATCACCTCGCCCGTCGACTTCATCTCCGGGCCGAGCAGCGAATCCACCTGGGAGCCGTCGGCCTTGCGGAAGCGGTGGAACGGCAGCACTGCCTCCTTCACGGCGATGGGGGCGTTGGGCGCGGAGCTGGCTCCGTCGCCGGTGGCCGCCAGGATGCCTTCCTCGCGAAGTTGGGCGATACTGGCCCCCAACATGATTCGCGCGCACGCCTTGGCCAGCGGGACCGCCGTGGCCTTCGAAACGAACGGGACGGTGCGACTCGCCCGGGGGTTGGCCTCCAACACGTACAGCACGTCGTCCTTGAGCGCGTACTGGACGTTGAGCAGCCCGACCACTCCGATGCCGTGCGCGATCGCCTCTGTGGCGTGCCGAACCGACTCGATGTCCTGACGACCCAACGTGACGGGCGGCAGTGCACAGGCCGAGTCGCCCGAGTGGATGCCGGCTTCCTCGATGTGCTCCATCACCCCGCCGATGTACACCTCGACGCCGTCGCACAGGGCGTCGACGTCGATCTCGATGGCGTCCTCGAGGAACCGGTCGACGAGCACCGGGTGTTCCGGCGAGAGCTCGGTGGCCCTGGTGATGTACCCCTGCAGCGTCTCCTCGTCGTAGACGATCTCCATGCCGCGTCCTCCGAGCACGTACGACGGCCTCACCAGCACCGGATATCCGATGTCGGCTGCGATGCGACGGGCCTGCTCGAAACTGGTCGCGGTGCCGAAGCGCGGAGCAGGAAGCCCCGCGGTGTTCAGTACCTCGCCGAACTCGCCGCGGTCCTCCGCGAGGTCGATCGCCTTCGGACTGGTGCCCACGATCGGCACGCCCTCGTCGGCAAGGCGTTGCGCCAGGCCGAGTGGCGTCTGGCCGCCGAGCTGCACGATGACTCCGACGACCCCGGGACCGCCTTCGCCGGAAGCCGATTCGGCGTAGTAGACCTCGAGGACGTCCTCCAACGTGAGCGGCTCGAAGTACAACCGGTCGGCGGTGTCGTAATCGGTGGACACCGTCTCGGGGTTGCAGTTCACCATCACCGTCTCGAAACCAGCCTGGCTCAGCGTGGTCGCGGCGTGCACACAGCTGTAGTCGAATTCGATGCCTTGACCGATGCGGTTGGGCCCCGAGCCCAGGATCAGCACCTTGGGCCGCTCGACCTGCGGTGCCACCTCGGTCTCCGCCGCGGGATCGAGCTCGTAACTGCTGTAGTGGTAGGGCGTCTTGGCCTCGAACTCGGCCGCGCAGGTGTCGACGGTCTTGTACACGGGGTGGATGTCCAGCCGCCGCCGCAGCGCCCGCACGCCCACCTCGCCGGCGAGTTCCGGCCGGAGCGAGGCGATCTGGCGGTCCGACAACCCGCTGTACTTGGCGCGTCGCAACAACTCCTCGTTGAGCACGGGCGCGTCGTACAGTTCGGCCCGCAGCGTCACCAACGTGGCGATCTGCTCGACGAACCATGGGTCGACACCCGACGCAGCTGCCACGTCGTCCACGCTCGCACCGAGCCGCAACGCCAGTTCGATGTCGTAGAGCCGACCGTCCGTCGGGGTCCGCAGGCGCGTCAACAGGTCATCGACCGATACGTCGGGGTCAGCCCCCGTCCAGAACCCGGTGCGACCCGTCTCCAGGGACCTCATCACCTTGCCCAGGGCCTCGATGAAGTTGCGGCCCAACGACATCGCCTCGCCCACCGACTTCATGGTGGTGGTCAGGGTGGGGTCGGCACCGGGAAACTTCTCGAACGCGAACCGCGGCGCCTTGACCACCACGTAGTCGAGCGTCGGCTCGAAACAGGCCGGCGTCTCCTTGGTGATGTCGTTGATGATCTCGTCCAGCGTGTAGCCGATGGCCAGCTTGGCCGCGATCTTGGCGATCGGAAATCCGGTCGCCTTGGACGCCAAGGCACTCGACCGCGACACCCGCGGGTTCATCTCGATGACGATGAGCCGACCGTCGTGCGGGTCGATGGCGAACTGGATGTTGCAGCCGCCGGTGTCCACGCCGACCTCGCGCAGGATCGCGATCCCCAGATCGCGCATCTTCTGGTACTCGCGGTCGGTCAGCGTCATCGCGGGCGCGACCGTGACCGAGTCGCCGGTGTGCACGCCCATCGGGTCGAAGTTCTCGATCGAGCAGACGACCACCACGTTGTCGTGCCCGTCACGCATGAGCTCGAGCTCGAATTCCTTCCAGCCGTAGATGGATTCCTCGATCAGCACGTTCGCGCTCGGCGAGGCCGTCAAGCCGTCCCCGGCCATGCGCTCGACGTCGTCCGCGGAGTACGCCATGCCCGAGCCCAGGCCGCCCATCGTGAAGGAGGGGCGCACGACGACGGGCAGTCCGAGTTCGGTGACGGTCTCACGGACCTCTTCCATGGTGAAGCAGACCCGGCTACGGGCCGACTCGCCACCCACCTTCGCGACGATGTCCTTGAACCGTTGACGGTCCTCGCCGCGCTGGATGGCCTCGAAGTCAGCACCGATGAGCTCGACGCCGTACTTCTCCAGAATGCCCCGCTCGTACAGCGCGACGGCGGTGTTGAGCGCGGTTTGCCCACCGAGCGTGGCCAACACCGCATCGATCTTGTTGCCGCGCTCCGCCTGTTGGGCCAGCACCTTCTCGACGAACTCCGGGGTGATCGGCTCGACATAGGTGTTGTCGGCGTACTCCGGGTCCGTCATGATCGTCGCCGGATTCGAGTTGATCAGGCTGACCTGGAGTCCTTCGGCGCGCAACACCCGGCATGCCTGCGTGCCCGAATAGTCGAACTCGCAGGCCTGCCCGATGACGATCGGCCCCGAGCCGATGACCAGGACGTGGTTGAGGTCTTTGCGACGCGGCATCTAGCGTTCCTTCCGCGACTGTGCGGTTTCATACGCGACACACCGATCAGGCCGTATCGATTCGCACATTCGGCGGGGTTGGGCCAACACGGACATCACTTCTCCCCTGCCTTGTCGGACATGAGGTCGACGAACTGGTCGAATAGGTACTCGGCGTCATGCGGGCCTGCAGCGGCCTCCGGATGGTACTGCACCGAGAACGCCCGCCCGTCAACGAGTTTGATGCCTTCCACGACACCGTCGTTGGCGCAGGTGTGGCTGACGACCGCCCGACCGAACGGGGTGTCGAACTCCTCGCCGGCCTCGCCCTCCAGAGCGAACCCGTGGTTCTGCGCGGTGATGGCGACTCGACCGGTCGCGTGGTCCAGCACCGGCACGTTGATTCCACGGTGACCGAACACCATCTTGTACGTGGACCGGCCCAGCGCTCGTCCAAGCAACTGGTTTCCGAAGCAGATGCCGAACAACGGAATTCCCGCGCCGAGTACCTCACGGGTGACCGCGACGACGTGGTCGGCGGTCGCGGGGTCGCCTGGGCCGTTGGACAGGAACACCCCGTCGGGTTTCAACTCGGCGAGCTGGTCGAACGTCGTATACGAAGGCAGTACGTGGGTGCGGATGCCGCGGTTGGCGAAGTTCCGCGGAGTGTTCGTCTTGATGCCGAGGTCGAGCGCAGCGACGGTGAAGCGTTGCGAACCAATCGGTTCCACGACGTAGGTGGCGTCGGTGGTGACCGCACCGGCCAGGTCGGCGCCCAGCATCGACGGCTGGCTGCGCACCCGGGCCGACAGTTCCTCGAGGTCGGCCAGGGCAGACCCGGAGAACACCCCGGCCTTCATCGAACCGGACGAACGAAGGTGTCGTACGACCGCTCGGGTGTCGATGCCCGCGATGCCCACGATGCCCTGCCGGACGAGTTCGTCGTCGAGTGTGCCCGTCGCGCGCCAGTTGGACGCCCGCGGCGACGGGTCGCGCACCGCGTACCCGGCCACCCAGATCTTGTCGCCGCGGCTCTCGGCGTCCTCGTGGTTCCAGCCGGTGTTGCCGATCTGCGGCGCGGTGGCCACCACGATCTGTCCGTGGTAGCTGGGATCGGTCAGTGTCTCCTGATAACCCGACATGCCAGTGGAGAACACCGCTTCGCCGAGTGTCTCGCCGACCGCCCCGAACGTGGTGCCGGTGAACACACGCCCGTCCTCCAGCACGAACAGCGCCGTCCGGTCCATGCGCGATCCGCTCCGCTTCTCGCTGCTGGTGATGTTCCTGCTCCTCACGTCCGCGGTCACGCCGCGCCCTCCTCAAGCCAGTTGGCCAGTTGCGTGCGGTCGTCGCCGCGGAATCCCGTGTCGATCTCGGTGCCCGACGGCAGCCGCCAGCGGATCGCCAGAATCCCGTCGTGGGTCAACGCCTTGCCGGCGAGCCCGCGTTCGGTGCGGATCGCGGTGATCGACTCGTCGGGGATCCAGATGGGTGAGGCGCCGATGCGTTGCACCATGATTCCCTCCGGATAACGGGTGAGCACCGCCTTGGCGCGGAAGCCGAGGTCGCCGACGACGACACGGTCCAACCAACTCGGGCCTGAGCCGTTCCGAGAATCGGAGTCGACGATCGTGCTGCCGACATACAGGCCCCTGGTAGCCGGAATTACAGCGGGCCCAACGGTTTCCGGTAGGGGTGGCAGATTGCCGATGGCCTCCGCCTGACGCCCGGCCCGATTCAGCCAGCCACGCATCATCTGGCGGATCAGGAACCCGATGAGCAGCGCCAGCAGCGCCGCCATGACCAGCGAGGCGATGAGTGTCCCGGTATTCATGCGCGATACCGCTTCGCTTCTCGCTGGGCCGTCACGCCGGGCTCTTCCCGTCGCGCGCGGTGATCTTGCCTCGCAGCATCGTCAGAGTCACCACGGCGGGCAGCGCCATCGACTCGTACGGCGTGTTGTCGGAACGGCTGGCCAAGGCGGCGCCGTCGACCGTCCACATCGCGTCGGGGTCCACGACCGTCAGGTTGGCGGGTTCACCCACCTCCAACGGCCGGCCGTGATCCGGTAGTCCCACGATGCGCGCGGGCGCCTCACTCATGACGCGAGCCACGTCGCGCCACGTCAGCAGGTCCGTGTGCAGCATGGTCTCGACCACGACCGACAGCGCAGTCTGCAATCCGAGCATTCCCGGCCTGGCGGAGGCGAATTCGCACATCTTCTCGTGCTCGGCATGCGGGGCGTGATCGGTCGCGACGCAGTCGATGACACCATCGGCCAGTGCCTGGCGCAGTGCCAACGCGTCGCTGGCCTCACGCAGGGGTGGATTGACCCGGTTCCGACCGTCGTAGGTATCCAGGCGCGTGTCGTCGAGCAGCAGGTGATGCGGCGTCACCTCGGCGGTGATCGAAATGCCCTGCTCCTTCGCCCATCTGACGAGCTCGACGGTGCCGGCAGTCGAGGCGTGGCAGATGTGCACCCGGGCACCCGCATCTCGGGCCAGCAGCGCATCGCGCGCGACGATCGACTCCTCGGCCGCCCGCGGCCAGCCCGCCAGGCCGAGCCGAGCCGCGTTGGGACCCTCGTGCGCAACGGCGCCCACGGTCAGCCGCGGTTCCTCGGCGTGCTGCGCAATCAGCACGCCCAATCCGGTGGCGTACTCGAGCGCCCGGCGCATGATCAGCGGATCGTCCACGCAGACGCCGTCGTCGGAGAACATCCGCACCTGACCCGCCCCCGCGGCCATCATGCCCATCTCGGTGAGCTGCGCGCCCGCCAGTCCAACCGTCACCGCTCCGACGGGGTGCACGTCGACGAGGCCGACCTGCTGACCGCGATGCCACACGTGGTCGGTGACCACCGGGCTGTCGGCGACCGGCGTCGTGTTGGCCATCGCGAAGACCGCCGTGTAACCGCCGAGCGCCGCTGCGGCCGAGCCGGTTTCGATGTCCTCGGCATATTCGCGACCAGGCTCGCGCAAGTGGGTGTGCAGGTCGACGAACCCCGGCAGCAGGACCTGCCCGCTGGCGTCGATCACCTCGGCGCCGTCGGGGGCCGTCAGGTCCGTTCCGATGTCGGCGAGCTGCCCATCCTCGACCAGCACGTCGACGGGATCACCCTCGCCGTAGCGGCGCACCCCCCGGATTAGGAACGGCGGGCAGGAGCGCAGCGACTCGGGGATGTGTTGCGTCATGCGCTGATCGCCTCTCGTTCCGACCCGACCAACAAGTGGAACAGCACCGCCATGCGTACGTGCACGCCGTTGGAAACCTGTTGCAGCACTGCCGATTGCGAGGAGTCCGCCACCGGTGACGAGATCTCCATGCCGCGCAACATCGGCCCCGGGTGCAGTACCACGGCATTGCCCGACAACATCGCCGACCGCTTCTCCGAGAGGCCGTAGCGCACCGAGTACTCCCGGGCGGACGGGAAGAAGCCGCCGTTCATCCGCTCGGCCTGGACCCGCAACATCAACACCGCGTCGGCACCGGGCAGTTCGGCGTCGAGGTCGTGCGAAACAGCTCACCGGCCAGTCGGCCACCCCGACCGGCAGCAGCGTCGGCGGCGCGACCAGCACCACCTCGGCGCCCAGGGTGGCGAGCAGCAGCACGTTCGAGCGGGCGACCCGGCTGTGCAGGACGTCGCCGACGATCACCACGCGCCTGCCCTCGATACCGCCGAGTCGCTGTCGGATCGTCAGGGCGTCGAGCAGCGCCTGAGTCGGATGCTCGTGAGTGCCATCGCCCGCGTTGATGACCGACGGACCCGCACCGTCTTTCTCGGCCGTCCATTCGGAGAGCTGTTGCGCCGCACCGGAAGCAGGGTGCCGGATGATCAGGGCGTCCGCGCCCGCCGCTCGCAACGTGAGCGCGGTATCGCGTAGTGACTCCCCCTTGGCCACCGACGACCCCGACGCGCTGACGTTGATCACGTCGGCGCTCATCCACTTGCCCGCCACCTCGAACGACACCCGGGTGCGCGTCGAGTTCTCGTAGAACATCGTGATCACCGTGCGACCACGCAACGTCGGTAGCTTCTTGACCTCGCGACCCACCAGTGCCTCGCGGAACCGGTCGGCGTCGTCGAGGATGGCGGTCGCCTCGTCGCGGGTCAGGTCGGCCGCGGACAGCAGGTGCCTGGTCATCGCTTCGCCCGTCGTTCTTCGCGCAAGCGCTCATCGGGTTCTTCTGTTCTTCGCGCAAGCGCTCATCGGTGCACGCAAGTGCTCATCACCGCTTCGGCCCTCCGTGGGACGCGATCAACACACCATCGCGGCCGTCGTGTTCGGTCAATAGCACCTTGATGTTGTCGGTGCGGGAGGTGGGGACGTTCTTGCCGACGTAGTCGGCGCGCAGCGGTAGTTCACGGTGACCACGGTCGACGAGTGCCGCCAGTTGAACCGACCGCGGCCGGCCCACGTCGCGTAGGGCGTCCAAGGCCGCCCTCACGGTGCGGCCCGAATACAGCACGTCGTCGACGAGCACCACCACCGCGTCGTCGATGCCGCCGTCGGGAATGGACGTGTCCTCCAGCGGGCGGGGCGGCTTGAAGTTCAGGTCGTCACGGTAGAGCGTGACGTCGAGGGCCCCCGTTGCGACCGTGACACCGGAGAATTCGGTGACGTTTCGCGCTAGCCGTGCGGCCAGCGTGACGCCACGGGTCGGGATGCCGAGCAGCACCACGTGCGGCGCGTCGGGACCGTCCAGCGCGGTCTTCTCGATGATCTGGTGCGCAATGCGCGAGATGGTCCGGCCCACGTCTGCGGCGGACATCAATTCCCGGTCGGGGCTAGGCGCAGCCACGGATGACCTGGACCTCCTTCTCCGCCTCGCTGGACGGATCGTTAAAGGATGTCAAACTGCCGGGACTCTACCATCGGCACGGCGACGTGGGCGCAGCGACGCCGTCGCCTCGTCGCTGACTACGCTTGACCCGATGAATCTCGACGGCAACCAGGCCTCCATCCGCGAGGTGATCGACGCGGGACTGCTGGCAGGTGCGGTGACCCTGGTGTGGCAGGCGGGTGAGGTGCTCCAGGTCAACGAACTCGGTTACCGCGACGTCCACGCCGGGTTGCCGATGCAGCGCGACACCGTGTTCCGGATCGCGTCGATGACCAAGCCGATCACCGTGGCCGCCGCGATGGCACTGGTCGAAGAAGGCAAGTTCGACCTGGGCGATCCCGTTGCGCAGTGGCTCCCCGAACTCGCCGACCTGCGCGTGATGGCCGACCACGGCGGACCACTCGACAAGACGGTGCCGCTGCGCAGGCCCATCACGTTCGATGACCTGATGACCCACCGCAGCGGGCTCGCGTACGCGTTCTCAGTCCGCCCGCCCTTGGCACGGGCGTACGGGAAGTTGATGTTCCGCCAGGACGAGGACCGCTGGCTCGCCGAGTTGGCGGGGCTGCCGCTCGCCCATCAACCGGGCGAGCGGACGACGTACAGCCACTCCACCGACGTTCTCGGCATCGCGCTGTCGCGCATCGAGGGCAAGCCGCTCGCGGAGGTGCTGGCCAACCGGATCCTCGAGCCCCTCGGGATGACCGACACGGGTTTCGCCGTCACTCACGAGGGCCGCAGGCGGGCCGCCACGATGTACCAGATCGACGAGAACCACCAGCTGCGCGACGACGCCATGGGACCCGCGCAGGTGACGCTCCCGGCGTTCTGCGCGGGCGGTGCGGGACTCTGGTCGACGGTTGACGACTACCTGACCTTCGCGCGCATGCTGCTGGGCTTCGGAACCGTCGATGGCGTGCGCGTGCTGTCGGAGGAATCGGTGCGCCTGATGCGTACCGATCGGCTGACCGACGAGCAGAAGCGTCAACCGTTTCTGGGGGTGACGTACTGGCGCGGTCGCGGATTCGGGCTGAACCTGGCCGTGGTCACCGACCCAGCGCAATCCCGGCAGCTGTACGGACCGGGCGGGCTCGGCGCGTTCAGCTGGCCGGGCGCCTACGGGACGTGGTGGCTCGCCGATCCCTCGGCGGACTTGATCGTGTTGTATCTCATCCAGAACATGCCAGACCTCAGCGGCGACACCGCCGCGGCGGTCGCAGGCAACACGTCATTGGCCAAACTGCAGTCGGCCCAACCGAAGTTCGTCCGTCGCACCTATCAGGCGCTCGAGCTTTAGCGCTCGGCACGTCGCCGACTGCGTGTGAATGACGACGGCCGGATTCGATTGAGCTGCAACACTATTCGGTGACGGGCTGACACCGGCGGACCCCTCGCCGCCGGTGTCAGTCCCCCCGGCGCACTGCAGTCCCGTTTACTCGACTTGCGTGAACGCGCGCAGTTCACATCCTCGGGCCCGAAGCGGCGCACGAGGTACGTAGTGGACTACTCGAATCCGCGCTTGGAGGCGTCGGCGCTCAGACGGGCGTGATCGCCACGGTGCCGAGGTTCACGGCGTAGACCGTGTGGTCGCAGTCGTCGGCGACGTAGAGAGCGTGTTGTCGGGCGAACACTCCCATGACGGGCCCGCCTCACATCGAGCGCGACAGCACCCGGCCGAACTGGAGCAGCCGCTCCATCTGAGCCAGCCCGCCGTTGTCGACGGTCTTGACGTACCGAAACGACTCGCAGAACAAGTCCGTGTCGACCGCCGACTTCTGTCGGGCTCGCGTCAGCAACTGGGTGTACACCCGCAGCCGGACCTCGGCGAGGCGCCGCGAGCCGTCGTCGTACACCTCGAACTCGGTGGTGAGGATGTGATCGGTGATCGTCGACAGCAGGATGGTCCGTACCGCAGCGTCGAGGACCTGGCGCGGCTCGCGATACTCGGCGGTGGACGACTCGTCCTCGGCTCGCCAGATGATCAACCGGCGCCCATCGGTGAGCACCACTTCCTGCCACACGGCGTCGCCCCACGGCTCATCGGTCGCGCCGCGCGACATGATGAACGACCTGACCGCAGGAAAGTCGACCACGGTGCGCAGTTGATCGAGCGCCAACTCCGGGTCACGGAGGTACACCCTCGCCGCATCCTCGAGGCTCGAGTACGGTGCCCAGTCCTGCGGCACGCTCATCAGTGCCCTCGCTTCTTCGCGCGAGCGCTCATCGGGGCGCCTCGCTTCTTCGCGCGAGCGCTCATCGGGGCGCCTCGTTTCTTCGCGCCAGCGCTCTTCAGGGCGCCTCGGGGGGCCCGCCCACCGCATCCCGCACTGCTTGAGCGGCCGCACGAATCTGCGGCGTCACCAGCATGACCTGGCCGAGCACGCCGTTGACGAACCCAGGCGATTCATCGGTGGACAACTTCTTGGCCAACTCGACGGCTTCGTCCACGGCCACCGGCGCGGGCACGTCGTCGGCGTGCAGCAGTTCCCAGACCGCCACCCGCAGGATCGCCCGGTCGACCGCCGGCAACCGCTCCAGCGTCCAGCCCTGCAGATGCGCGGAGATCAGCTCGTCGACGTGCGCACCCTGCTCGGTAACGCCGCGGGCCACCGCTACGGTGTAGGGGTTCAGCGCGGAAACCTCGGAATCCGCGCCCGCCAATGCATTTCGCGAATCCGCCACCTCGGCGGGGGTGAGTCCGCGGGCCTCCGCCTCGAACAGTAGGTCTACGGCGCGCTTGCGGGCCTGGTGCCGCCCACGGTCGGAACGGCGGTCAGGCATGGAGCCGGGCGCTCATCCCGGGACCGAAGTCGTCAGGCATTGACGCGGCCCAAGTAACTGCCGTCGCGCGAATCGATCTTCAACTTGTCACCGGTATTGATGAACAACGGCACCTGGATCTCAGCGCCGGTCTCCATGGTGGCGGGTTTGGTGCCCGCGTTGGACCGGTCGCCCTGCAGCCCCGGCTCGGTGTGGCTGACGGTCAGCTCGACCGTCACCGGCAGCTCGAGGTAGAGCGGGGCGCCGTCGTGGAACGCAACCTGCACCGGCATGCTTTCGAGCAGGAAGTTCGCCGCGTTTCCGACGAGGGCCTCGGGCAGCGGGTGCTGCTCGAAGTCCTCGGAGTCCATGAATACGAAGTCGCTGCCGTCCCGGTAGAGGTACGTGGCGTCACGGCGGTCGACGGTGGCCGTCTCCACCTTGACGCCCGCGTTGTAGGTCTTGTCGACGACCTTGCCGGACAGTACGTTCTTGAGCTTGGTGCGCACGAAGGCGGGCCCCTTGCCCGGCTTGACGTGCTGGAACTCGACGATCTGCCACAGCTGGCCGTCGATCTGCAGGACGAGCCCGTTCTTGAAGTCTGCGGTCGAAGCCACGGTGGGTTGTATCTCCTAGATCTCAGTCGATGACAGCCAGTTCCTTGGGGAACCGGGTCAACAACTCGGGTGTGGGGGAATCTGCTCTGCCCACGACCAGCGTGTCCTCGATTCGGACGCCGCCGCGGCCCGGCAGATAAACTCCGGGCTCCACGGTGACCGTGGAGCCAGCAAGCAGTGTACCGGCGGCTGACCCGCTGATTCCCGGCGCTTCGTGGATCTCCAGTCCGACGCCGTGTCCGAGCCCATGGCCGAAGTTCTCCGCGTAGCCGGCATCGGCGATCACCCGCCGGGCCGCGCCGTCCACGTCCTTGAGGCACACACCGGGCTCCAGCGCCTCACGCCCGACCCGCTGGGCGGTCGCCACCAGGAGATACAAGTCGCGCTGCCACTGAGCCAGCGGGGCCAGGACGAACGTGCGGGTCATGTCGGAGTGGTAGCCGGCGACCAACGCACCGAAGTCGATCTTCACGAAGTCGCCGGCCGCGAGCACCGCATCGGTAGGCCGGTGGTGAGGAATCGCCGAATTCGCGCCCGCCGCCACGATCGTCTCGAACGACACCCCGTCGGCGCCGTTGTCCAGCATCCGTGACTCGAGCTCTCGGCCGACCTCCTTCTCGGTGCGACCCGGCCGCAGTCCTCCCGCCTCGACCAGGTCCTGCAGCGCCGCGTCGGCGGCCTCGCAGGCCAGCCTTAGCAGCGCGATCTCGCCCGCATCCTTCACCTCACGCAGCGATTCGACCGTGCCCGCAGCCCGGACGAACTCGACCTTCGGGGTCGCGCGCTCCATCAACGCGAAACCGTCGACGGTCACCACGTGGCTCTCGAAGCCCAGCCGTAGCACGCCGTCGGCGGCCGCGCGGGTGGCCAGATGGCGTGCGCACGCGCGATCGATGACCAATTCGGCGTCCGGTGACTGCTGCACGGCCTGCGTGACATAGCGCCCGTCGGTTGCCAGCACCGGCGTTTCGTCGTCGGCCCGGATCAGCAGCGCAGCGTTGGACCCCGTGAATCCCGACAGATAACGGACGTTGACCAGGTCCGTTACCAGCATCGCGTCCATCTCTGCGGCGACCAATCGGCGGCGCAAGCGGTCCCGGCGCTGAGATATCGTCACAGCCGATGACGCTACTCGCTACGCTGTGGCCCCATGAGTAAGTGGTTGCTGCGCGGACTGGTGTTCGCGGCGTCGATGGTGTTGGTGCGATTGCTCCAGGGGATCCTGATCAACGCGCTGGACACCTGGGCCCTGACGATCAGCATCACGCTGGTCGTCCTGTTCGCCATCGGGGCGTTCGCGTGGGGCATCATGGACGGCCGCGGCGATGCACAGACCAACCCGGATCCCGATCGTCGCGGCGACCTCGCCATGACGTGGCTCCTGGCAGGGCTGTTCGCGGGATTCGTCAGCGGCCTGGTGTCGTGGTTCATCTCGCTGTTCTACGACGGCATCTACGCCCAAACCGTGGTCGAGGAGCTCACCACGTTCGCGGCGTTCGTCGCCCTGGTGGTCTTCCTCGCCGCGATCGCCGGTGTCGCACTCGGCCGGTACCTGGTGGACCGCAAGGCCCCACCGGTCCAGCGGCACAGCGGCGACAGCGAGCGGGCGGACACCGACGTGTTCGAGGCCGTCCACGATGACGACGACGCCCCGGCGACGGCTCCCGTACCGACGGCCAGCTCCGCCGAGGACCGTCCCTAGCCCCGGGCCAGGGTCGCCCGCTCCTGCCCTCAGGTGGCCAGGTAACGCAGCGCCAGCAGGTACCCCTGCACGCCGAGCCCGACGATCACGCCCGTCGCGACGGCGCTCAAGTGCGAGTGGTGCCGGAACTCCTCGCGTGCATGCACGTTCGAGATGTGCACCTCGATCAGTGGCGCGCTCAGTTCCGAGCATGCGTCACGCAGGGCGATCGACGTATGCGTGAATGCCCCGGCGTTGAGCACGACGGACTCCCCTGCGTCGGCCGCCCGGTGAATCCAGTCCAGCAGCTCCGCCTCGCTGTCGCTCTGGCGTACCACGACGTCCAGTCCCAGTTCGGTGGCCTCGTGCTCGATGAGTTTCACGAGGTCGTCGTGGGTGGTGCTGCCGTAGACGTCCGGCTCGCGTCGACCCAGTCGACCCAGGTTGGGTCCGTTGATCACGTTGATCTTCCGACGCTCTTCGCGCAAGCGCTCATCGCCGGCCGTCTGCTCTTCGCGCAAGCGCTCATCGGCGGCCGTCTGCTCTTCGCGCAAGCGCTCATCGGCGGCCGTCTGCTCTTCGCGCAAGCGCTCATCGGCGGCCGTCTGCTCTTCGCGCAAGCGCTCATCGCCCGTCACGGGGCTGCGATCTCCGAGTACGCGGCCGCCAGCAGGACGGGATCCGGGCCCTCGAGTCGGCCGGGCTTGGCCAGGCCGTCGAGCACCACGAAGCGCAACACGCCCGAGCGGGTCTTCTTGTCCCCGGCCATGTAGTCGAGCAGCTGAGGCAGTGCGTCGGCGGCGTAGGTCACCGGCAATCCGAGTGCCGTCAGGATCGCCCGATGGCGGTCGGCGGTGTCGTCGTCGAGCCGACCCGCGAGGCGCCCGAGTTCGGCGGCGAAGACCAGCCCGACCGACACCGCGGCGCCGTGGCGCCAGCGGTACTGCTCGCGGCGCTCGATCGCGTGTGCCAAGGTATGGCCGTAGTTGAGGATCTCGCGCAGCTGAGATTCCTTCTCGTCCGCTGCCACCACCTCGGCCTTGACGGCAACTGCACGCCGGATCAGTTCCGGCAGCACGGCACCGGTCGGGTCGAGCGCCGCCTCGGGGTCGGCTTCGATCATGTCGAGGATCACCGGATCGGCGATGAAGCCAGCCTTGACGATCTCTGCCATTCCCGCGACGATCTCGTTGCGCGGCAACGTTTCTAGGGTCGCCAGGTCCACCAGCACCGCGAGGGGCTGGTGAAACGCACCTACCAGGTTCTTGCCGGCATCGGTATTGATTCCGGTCTTACCGCCCACCGCCGCGTCCACCATGCCGAGCAACGTGGTGGGCACGTGGACGACGTCGACTCCGCGCAACCACGTCGCGGCGGCGAAGCCCGCGACGTCGGTGGCCGCTCCCCCGCCGAGGCTGACGATGGCGTCCTTGCGGCCAATCCCGATGCGGCCCAGCACTTCCCAGATGAAGCCGACGACGGGCAGTTCCTTTCCCGCCTCGGCGTCCGGAAGCTCGATGCGGTGGGCGTCGATTCCCTTGTCGGACAGATGACTTCGGATTGCCTCAGCCGTCTGGGTGAGCACGGGTTGGTGCAGGATGGCCACCCTGTGGCGACCCTCGAGCGTGCGGGTGAGCTCATTCAGGAGTCCGGTGCCGATGATCACGGGGTAGGCACGGTCGACCAGTACGTCGACGGTCACGGGTTCAGTCATTGCGCGCTTCCGCTCTGCGGGCCAACGCCGCGGGACTAGGCGGGGCCTCGGTGGTGGGGGCCGGATTGAGGACCGTGGGCAGGCGCCGCCAGGTCGACCTGCGACGGCGTGAGCGCTGCGGCTGTTCCGTCTCCGCGGCCTCCAACTTGTGCACGATGTGCCGCACGACTGCGCCCGGGTTGCGCCGATTGGTGTTGACTCTGATCGTCGCGACCTTGCGGTACAGCGGGACGCGTTGCGTCAGCAGGGTGCGGAACCTCTCCGCCGGATCGTCGCCAGCCAGAAGCGGGCGGGTCGCGCCTCCCGAAGTGCGTCGAATGCCTTCGGCCGCACTGATTTCGAGGTAGATGACGGTGTGGCCGACGAGCGCCTCCCTTACCGCGGGCGTGGTGATGGCGCCACCACCAAGTGACACGACACCGGCGTGTTCGGCCAGGGCCGACCGCACTACGTCCGCCTCGATGCGCCGGAACTCCGGCTCGCCTTCGACGAAGATGTCGGCGATGCTGCGGCCGGTGAGCTCCACGATCTTGGCGTCGGTGTCGAGCAGGGGAACGTCGAGCGCCTTGGCCAGGCGGCGTCCGATCGTGGACTTGCCCGACCCCGGCATGCCCACCAGCACCGCTTTGGGCGCCATCAGCCCGACGCCTGAGCCGAAGTTTGCGCCGCCGGATCGCGCGCCTCGTCCTGCTGTGTTGCTCCTCGCGTGCGCACCGCGGCCAGGTAACCGGCCACGTTGGACCGGGTCTCGGCCAGCGAATCGCCCCCGAACTTCTCCAGCGTGGCCCGGGCCAGCACCAGCGCCACCATGGTCTCGACGACGACCCCCGCGGCGGGCACGGCGCACACGTCGGAGCGTTGGTGGATGGCGACGGCCTCCTCGCCGGTGGCCATGTCGACCGTCGCCAGTGCCCGCGGCACCGTGGAGATCGGCTTCATGGCGGCCCGCACGCGCACTGCCTGACCGTTGGTCATGCCGCCCTCCAGCCCGCCTGCGCGGTTGGTCGAACGCATCACGCCGTCGGGGCCGGGGTAGATCTCGTCGTGAGCGACGCTGCCACGGCGGCGGGCCGTTTCGAAGCCGTCGCCGATCTCGACGCCCTTGATGGCCTGAATGCCCATCACCGCGCCTGCGAGCTGGCTGTCAAGCCGATTCTCCCCGCTGGTGAAGGAACCCAGCCCGATCGGAAGTCCATCGGCGACCACTTCGACGACGCCACCGAGCGTGTCGCCGTCCTTCTTCGCCGCCTCGATCTCGGCGATCATCGCCTCTTCGGCGGTCTTGTCGTATGCCCGTACCGGGCTGTCGTCGATCGCGGGCAGGTCACCGGGTGCCGGCGGCGGGCCGTCGTAGGGCTTCGACGCACCGATCGAAATGACGTGCGACAGCACTTCGACGCCGAGCGTCTGGCGCAGGAACGCCCGGGCGATGGTTCCGGCAGCGACCCGTGCCGCGGTCTCGCGTGCGCTGGCCCTTTCGAGCACCGGCCGGGCGTCGTCGAAGCCGTACTTGAGCATTCCGGCGTAGTCGGCATGCCCTGGCCGGGGCCGCGTCAGCGGAGCGTTGCGCGCCACGTCCAGCTCGTCCGCGTCGACTGGGTCTGGAGCCATCACGGTCTCCCACTTGGGCCATTCCGTGTTGCCGATCTGAATGGCGATCGGACCGCCGAGCGTGACACCGTGACGCACCCCGGCCAGGATGGTCACCTCGTCCGCCTCGAACTTCATGCGGGCCCCGCGCCCGTAGCCGAGCCGGCGCCTGCTCAACTCGGCGCCGATGTCTCCAGAGGTGACGCCGACACCAGCAACCATGCCTTCGACGACCGCCACCAAGGCGCGGCCGTGGGATTCACCAGCAGTGGTCCATCGCAACACGCGTCCCATCTTCCCATGGGAGTCATTGCGCGACGAAAACCCATGAGCTAACCGACGAGCAAGCGGCCGAGCAAACCGTCAACCCGCGCTCCACTGCAGCAGCACCGTGTCGATGTAGCGCTCGTGCTTGTATCCGACGCGGGTGAGCCGACCCGCATCGACGAATCCGAAGCGATGGTGAAGTTCGACGGACGCGGAGTCCTCACCGTCGGCGATCACCGCGATCACCTCCCGGATGCCCGCGGCGCGACAGGCGACGAGCAGGTCACGCAGCAGTTCCGTGCCACAACCCTGGCCGACCGCCCACGGTGCGACATACACCGAGTCCTCCACGGTCGCGCGATACGCAGGCCTGGTCTTCCACGGCGCGCAGTACGCGTAGCCCGCGATGGCGCCCTCGCGTTCGGCGACCAGGAACGGCAGTCCCGCCCCGACTATCCCGTCGAAGCGCCTACGCCATTCGTTCCCGTCGGGCGGTGCGAGTTCGAACGTGGCGACGCTGGTGTCGACGTAGTGCGCGTAGATGTCGGCGATGGCCGCGAGGTCATCGGGCGTCGCGCGGCGGGTTGGCATGCTTCGCACGTTAGGGCGGAAGGAGAGCCAGCGCGACGGCGACGGCCGCGGTCACGCACATCGACGGTCCGTGCGGCACCGTGCGCTCGGTCCGCCACGCTGCCGTGCCGATCCCCCACAGCGTGGTGAGCAGCGGGGCGGCGACGGCGGCGAGCATCCACGCGTCGATCCCGAAGGCACCGGTGAGGGCGCCTACGCCGATCGCCAGTTTGACGTCGCCCGCCCCCATGCCTGCGGGGGCGACCAGATGCACCCCGAGATACAGCGCCACGAGACCGGCGGCGCCGACCAACGCTGGTACGCCACGGCCGGACAGCGCAGCGCCGGCGAGAATCAACCCGGCACCGGGCAGCGTCAACGCGTTGGGCAGCCGACGCCGCCGGACGTCGAAGATGCTCAGTGCCACGAACCAGGCCACTATGCACGTCACGGCGCACGCGCGGGCCACCCCCGCCCCCATCTTCGAAGGCTAACGTCGGCTCAGCGCGGCGATCATCGCCTCTTTCGGAGCCGGGCGTCCGGTGAACTGCTCGACCTGGGCGAACGCCTGGTGCAGCAGCATCTCCAATCCACTGACCACACGGCCGCCCGCGGCCGTGACGGCCTCGGCCAACGGGGTCGGCCACGGATGGTAGATCGCGTCGAGGAGCAGCGGCACCCGCACGATCGAGCCGACGTGTGCAGCGGCGACGTCCGCGGGCACGGTGCTGACGACGACGTCGACGTCGATCAGCGGTGTGCCCAGTTCGAGCCACCGCACGTCGATGCCGAGCCGGTCCCCGAGGACCAGCAGCGGTTGAGCCTTGGCGTGATCCCGAGCGACGATCGACACATCATTGACCCCGAGCTCGGCGAGGCCGACGACCGCGGCGGGCGCGGTACCGCCCGAACCCAGGACTGCGGCCCTGCCGATGTCGTTCCGGTCCCCGAAGGCCGCGCCGAGTGCGCCGGAAACCCCGTCGACGTCGGTGTTGTCGGCCCGCCAGCCAGCCGCGGTCCGGAACAACGTGTTCGCCGACCCGACGAGTTCGGCTCGCGGGGTGCGTTCGTCGGCGAACTGCAGGGCCGCGAACTTGCCCGGCATCGTCACAGACACGCCGATCCACTCGGGCCCGAATCCGCCGACCAACGACGGCAGTTCGGCTGCACCGCACTCGATGCGCTCATAGGTCCAGTCGGTCAACCCGAGCGCGGCGTAGGCGGCCAGGTGCAGCTGCGGCGAAAGTGAATGTGCGATCGGTGAACCCAACACCGCGGCCCTGCGTGCGGACATTGCCGATCCGACTATCGCGCGCTGTCGAGTACGCCGTTGCGCCTGGCCAGCTCGATGTTCGCCAGGTGCTGCTTGTAGTCGCGCGTGAAGAGCGTGGTGCCCTGCAGGTCGACGGTGACGAAGTACAGCCAGTCACCCGGCTCGGGGCGTTCGGCGGCGGCCAGGGCGGGTTGGCCGGGCGAACAAATCGGCGTGGCCGGAAGCCCGTCGCGCGCATAGGTATTCCACGGCGTCCGCCTCGCGCGGTCGGCGTCGGTGGTGGCCACCTCTTGACGATCGAGCGAGTAGTTCACCGTCGAGTCGAATTCGAGCCTGCGGTGGTCGGGTGCGACGAGCCGGTTGTAGATGACGCGGGCGACCTTCGCGAAGTCCTGCGGCTTGGATTCCCTCTGCACGAGGGACGCCACGGTCAGGATCTGATACGGCGAGAGGTTCGCCGCTGCGCCCGCCTCGAGCAGTCCCTCCTGCTCGTATTTCGCGGCGCTCGCGCCGATGAGCGTGGCCAGGATCTGCTGGCTCGACGCCGACGGGTCGACGTTCCAGGTTCCCGGCGCGATGAGCCCTTCGATGCGTCGGTGGTCGGCGCCGAGAGCTTCCACCGGATCGAGCGCCCATGCCGGGATCGACAGCGCCGCCGGATCAGCCGTGCCCGCGGCCGACTTCAATTCGTCGATCTTGGTGCACTGCGCCGTTCCGTCGAGGTCCACGCAGGTGGATTCGGAGATCAGCGAGAAGATGCCCTTGGTCACGGCGTTGCTCTTGACGTCGACGACGTCGTCGAGCTGACGGCCTTCCGGGATCACCAACCGGCCGACGCGATTCTGCGGATCCACAAGTCGCGCAACCGCATCCACGGCGGGAATCTCGGTGCGCACCTTGTAGAAGCCGGGTTGGATGGCGGAGATCGCCTCATTGCCCGCTGCGGCATCCACGAACGCCTTCGTGGTGGCCACCACTTCCTTGTCGTGCAGGGTCTGCCCGATCGTGGTCGTCGAGTCGCCGGTGTGCACCTCGATGACGACGTCCTTGACGCCGGAACCGGCGTAGTCGTCGTCCACGGTCCCGAACAGCCCGTGCCACAGCCGGGAGCCGAGGAACACCGCACCGACGACCACGACCACCAGAACCACTAGCGAGAGCGCGGTGACCGTGCGACGACGCCGCTTGTTGCGAACGGCCCGCGCGCGCTCGGTGCGGCTCATCACACGACGCGGACGGCCGACGGCGACCGGTGCAGCACGCGGGCGACCCCAGTCCTCCGTGTGCTCCTCGGGTCCGCGGTCGTCAGCCACGTGCGGCTCCGCCCTGATCCATTTGCTCCTCGCGTCCGCATTGTTCAGCCACGGCCGCGCGCCGCTGGTCCAGCCAGAACTGCAGGATGCCGACCGCCGCAACCTGATCGATCATCGCCTTCTGCCCCTTGGCCCGGACTCCGGCCTCGCGCAGCGAGCGCTGCGCGGTCACCGTGGTCAGTCGTTCATCGGCCATACGCACTGGCGTCGGCGCGATCCGCTCGGCGAGCGCATCGGCGACCGCGATCGCGTCCAGCGCCGACTGCCCGGTCCGGTTGGCGAGGGTCCGAGGTAGGCCGACGACCACCTCGACGACGCCGAGTTCGTCGACCAACTGCGCCAGCCGCCGCAGGTGCCTGTTCGTGCGTTCGCGACGGACGGTCTCGACTGGGGTCGCGAGCAGCCCGTCGGGGTCGCTGGTCGCGACGCCGATGCGCACCGTCCCGACGTCGATGCCGAGCCTTCGGCCACGTCCAGGGTCGTCACTACCGGGTCGATCCGGCTGACGGGTCGTCTCCCCGGTCGCTCCGCTCCCGCCCGCCGTATCTTCGGTCTGGCCCACTCAATTAGCTCCGTTGAACCTCTGCGCGTACCGCGGCCAACGCCGCGTCGATGCCGCTGGCGTCGCTGCCCGAGCCCTGCGCCAATTCGGCCTTTCCCCCACCTCGTCCATTCACCGGCGCACCAAGCGCCTTGACCAAGTCGTTCGCCGACAAGCCCAGGTCGCGTGCGGCGTCGTTGACCGCCACCACGAACGGCACTGTGTCGCCATCGCCCTCGGCGATCAATGCGACCACGGCCGGGTCCGCGCCGAGCTTGCCGCGGACGTCGCCAACGAGGCTGCGCAGATCCGCGGCCGTGATCCCGCCGGCCATCCGCTGTGCCACCAGACGAACCCTACCCACGAGCTCGGCGCCCGCCGCCGCGTTCACCGCGGCCGCCCTGGCGTTGGCAAGCCGGAGCCGATCGAGTTCCTTCTCGGCGGACCGCAGTCGCTCGACGAGGTTGGCCACCCGGGTGGGCACCTCTTCGGACGGCACCTTGAGCGACGAGGCCAGACCCGCCATCAGGGCACGCTCCTTGGCCAGGTGCTTGAACGAGTCCAACCCCACGTAGGCCTCGACGCGCCGCACTCCGGAACCGATCGAGGATTCACCGAGGATGGTGACGGGCCCGATCTGCGCCGAGTTGTGCACGTGTGTGCCACCGCACAACTCGAGCGAGAACGGGCCGCCGATCTCGACGACCCGCACCTCGTCGGGATAGGCCTCGCCAAAAAGGGCCATCGCGCCCATCGCCTTGGCCTTGTCCAGCTGGGTGTGGAAGGTGTTCACCTCGAAGTCCGCCTCGACCGCGGCATTGGTGACCACTTCGATCTCGCTGCGCTGCTCTTCGGTGAGCGAACCCTGCCAGTTGAAGTCGAACCGCAGGTAACCCGGCCGGTTCAACGAACCCGCCTGAACGGCGTTGGGGCCCAACACCTGTCGCAAGGCCGCGTGGACCATATGGGTGCCCGAGTGGCCCTGGGTGGCGCCGCGCCTCCACTTCGGGTCGACCGCGGCGACGACGGTGTCGCCCTCGACGAACTCGCCCGATTCCACGGTGACGCGGTGTACGAACAACGTCTTGGCGATCTTCTGCACGTCGGTGACGGCCGCCCTCGCGGTCTCGCTCGATCCCGTGCCGCTGACGCTGCCGACGTCCGCGATCTGACCGCCGGACTCCGCGTAGAGCGGCGTGCGGTCGAGCACCAGCTCGATCCGGTCGGCGGCCTGGACTTCCCCGCCGTGCGCGACCACCGGCACCCGGCGGCCGTCCACGAAGATGCCGAGAATCCTTGCCTCGGAGGTGAGTTCGTCGAACCCGGTGAACTCGGTAGGTCCCGCGTCGACGAGGTCGCGGTAGGCGGTGAGGTCGGCGTGGGCATGCTTGCGGGCGGCAGCATCGGCCTTGGCTCGCTGACGTTGCTCTGCCATGAGTCCGCGGAAGCCCTCTTCGTCGACGGAGAGCCCTGCCTCGGCGGCCATCTCCAGCGTCAACTCGATGGGGAATCCATACGTGTCGTGCAGGGTGAACGCGTCGATCCCGGACAACACCCTGGCGCCCGACGACCTGGTCGCCTCGGCGGCGTCCTCGAACAAGCGCGAGCCCGAGGCCAGGGTGCGGTTGAACGCGGTCTCCTCGGCGACGGCGATGCGGTGGATGCGGTCGAAGTCGGCCACCAGTTCGGGGTACGACGGTCCCATCGCGTCGCGCACGCACGTCATCAGCTCGCCGACGATCGGGGTGTCGATGCCGAGCAGCTTGGCCGAGCGGATGACGCGCCGAAGCAGGCGGCGCAGGACGTAGCCGCGGCCGTCGTTCCCTGGGCTGACCCCGTCGCCGATGATGATCGCCGCCGTGCGGCTGTGGTCGGCGATGATCCGGTAGCGCACGTCGTCTTCGTGGTTGCCTGCGCCATAGGCGCGTGGCGCGATGCCTGCCACCAGGTCGATGACGGGGCGCAACAGATCCGTCTCGTACACGTTGTCGACGCCCTGCAGCAGGCACGCCACGCGCTCGACGCCCATGCCAGTGTCGATGTTCTTGCGCGGCAACGGACCGAGTATCTCGAAGTCGGACTTGCCGGAGCCCTCGCCACGCTCGTTCTGCATGAAGACGAGGTTCCAGATCTCGATGTAGCGGTCCTCGTTGGCAATCGGGCCGCCGTCGACGCCGTACTCGGGTCCGCGGTCGACGTAGATCTCCGATGACGGCCCGCACGGGCCGGGAATGCCCATCGACCAGTAGTTGTCGGCCATACCGCGACGCTGGATGCGTTCGGCGGGTAGCCCCGCCACTTCCTGCCACAGTGCGATGGCTTCATCGTCATCGAGATAAACTGTGGCCCAGAGCTTTTCGGGGTCGAAGCCGTAACCGCCCTGGTCCTGCGGGTTGGTCAGCAGCGTCCAGGCGAATTCGATGGCGCCCTTCTTGAAGTAGTCGCCGAACGAGAAGTTGCCTGCCATCTGGAAGAAGGTGTTGTGCCGTGTGGTGATGCCGACCTCGTCGATGTCCGGCGTGCGAATGCACTTCTGGACGCTGGTCGCCCGGTCCCACGGCGGGGTGCGCTGCCCGAGGAAGTAGGGGACGAACTGCACCATGCCGGCGTTGACGAACAACAGGTTGGGGTCGTCGAGGATCACCGATGCGCTTGGCACTTCGGTGTGGCCCGCCTTCACGAAGTGATCGAGGAAGCGCTTCCTGATCTCGTGTGTCTGCACGTGCTGCTGTCCTTAAATGCTGGAGTTTCTCGACCGCATTACAGTACCGGTCCGCAGTTCGAGCCCTGACAAGGCGCGGCAAGGGCTGGGCTCGCGGCCTCCCGCGCGGATCAGCAGCTCAGGAAGCTCAAGCGTACCGACCGGCGGGGATTGTCACGGTTGAGATCGACCAGGACGACGCTCTGCCAGGTGCCGAGCAGCGGGGTGCCGGCCTGCACCGGCACCGTTACCGACGGCGCCACGATGGCGGGCAGTACGTGGTCCGCTCCGTGCCCGGGCGAGCCGTGCACGTGCCGATAGCGGTCGTCACGGGGCAGCAGTCGCTCGAGTGCGTCGACGAGGTCGTGATCGGAACCCGCGCCCGTCTCCAGGATCGCCACGCCGGCCGTCGCATGGGGGACGAAGACGCTGCACAGCCCATCGCCACGATCCGCGCAGAACGCCCGCACCGCATCTGTCAGGTCCACCGTGCGGCTACGCGCCGTGTCGACGTCGAGTACCTCGCTGTCCACATCGGCGAGCCTACGGCCGCCGAAGGATTGACGCCCGTGTTTATTTCTGGGCACACCCGGGGTATTGCTTTTCCACCACACACCCCTGGAGGAAGCAATGACCATCACCGGCATCATCACCGCCATCGTCATCGGCGCCATCGTCGGCGTCCTCGGCAGGCTCATACTGCCTGGCAAGCAGCCGATAGGAATGCTCGTCACGATCCTCGTCGGCATCGTCTCGGCGCTCCTCGGAAGCGCGCTCGCACGTGCGCTCGGCATCCCGACGGCCACCAACGGCATCGACTGGTTGGAGCTCCTGGTGCAGGTCGTCGTTGCGGCGCTCGGCGTCGCGCTGGTGGCCAGCCTGATGGGGCGTCGTCGCACCGGGCTCACGGGCCGCGGACGTTCGGGACTCCTGCGCTAACCCAAACCAGTTGGGCAGCAATGGCGTCCCCGCACGCGCCTTGATCTTGCTGCACCACCCCATGCGTTGCCGCCGGGATCTCGAGCTCGGATCGTGCCCCCCCACACGGTCGTTGAGACGCTGAGATCACCGGCGGCAACGCCCTTTTGCGGGGCGGGCGACGTTCGAGGGGTCCAGTCGATCAGACGGACACCAACAGGGCGTCTAGGCGTTCGTAACCTTCCGTCATGCCGCCCTCCATGCCCGACGACAGAAGTGCGTCGCGCGCCTCTGTGTTTGGGCAGATCGAGCGACCCCTCAACCGACTGCGACCACCCCCGAGGTCTTCGAACCACATGAACTCGATGTTCACCATGTCGGGCGCGCCTTCGAACTCGAACGTCTGGATCACGAACTCGTTCTCACGGACGGTGTGGAAGACGCCGTTGAACCAGTACTCGTCGCCGTCGGGCCCGCGATGCAGGTATCGGTAGCCGCCGCCGCTGTGGAAATCCCAACGCTCGATGGACATCTCGTTGCGGGCCGGACCGAGCCACTGCGTCACCAGGGCAGGCTCGGCGTGCGCGCGAAAGAGCGCTTCCCTCGGCGCGGCGAATTCGCGGGTGAAGTCCATGGCCAGCGTGTCGACCGGCACGGTCATGTGTAGTGCGTTCGTCATCGTCCGTTCTCCTTTTCCGTCCCCTTGTCAGAGGTCACCTTTGTTCTCGGTCATCGCCGCCAACAGGTGGTCCAGTCGGCGGTAGTTCCGCTCGGCGTCCAGCCGGTAGCGGTCTATCCAGGACGTGAGCCGCTCCAAGGCCGCCGCGTCGAGGTGCACCGGCCTGCGCTGGGCGTCACGACTGCGCGTCACCAACCCCGCCTGCTCGAGCACTGCGATGTGCTTGGACACCGCCTGCTTCGTGATGTCGAACGGCTCGGCCAACTCGTTGACCGTCGCCGGGCCCCGAGACAATCGCGCCACGATCGCCCGCCGAACCGGATCAGCCAGCGCCAGGAAGGCACGGTCTAGCCCGCTCTCGGCGTCTGCATCAATTCTCAATAGTCAATCTCCTCATTGATCAACTAATTAGTTGACTACCAAGCTAGGAGGGGTCGGTACGGATGTCAAGGATTCGTCGCACCGGCCCGACGTGAAGCAAGTGCGTTGGACGCCCGGCCGCGTCAGGGCAGTGAATCGCCTGGGAAGCCCATCGCCGGGTGCACCTCGAAGGTGAACACTCCCGCGAGTACACCGGGGTCGTCGGCCATGATCGCCGTGGCCTCGTCGACGGAACCGGTGAACACGCCGACCCCGCAGACTTCGGAGTCGTCCATCACGCGCAGCACGACCGCCAGCAGGCCGTCATCGCGGAGGCCGAAGTTGCGCCGGCCGTGCTCCCAGACGACGGGCGCGGAGTCGTCGGCACCGTAGTTCGGGCCGGCCTTCAGTAGCACCACGCTGTACGGCTTGGCCGTCGGCAGCAGCGCATTCATCTCGTCGTCGGCGTAGTGCTTCATTGCCGTCCTTCGTCAGCCACGGTTGCGTCGAATGATGGCGCGCAACTTGTCCAATCGGGTGGCGATCTCGCGTTCGGTGCCATGAGCAGTAGGCCGATAGTAGTCGACACCGACCAGCTCGTCCGGCGAATACTGTTGCGGCACAATGCCATCCACGTCATCATGCGGATACGTATACCCTTGTGCGTTGCCCAGCCCGGCGGCTCCCGAGTAGTGGCCGTCGCGCAGGTGCGGCGGCACCAACCCGGCCTTGCCCGCCTTGATGTCCGCCATCGCCGCAGACAGCGCGGTGGTCACCGCATTCGACTTGGGCGCGGTCGCCAGGTGCACCGTGGCGTGCGCCAGCGTCAGCTGTGCCTCGGGCATCCCGATGAGGGCCACCGTCTGGGCGGCCGCCACCGCGGTCGGCAACGCCATCGGGTCGGCCATGCCGATGTCCTCGCTGGCGAGGATGACCAGCCGTCGCGCGACGAACCGCGGATCCTCCCCCGCCGTCAGCATGCGCGCGAGGTAGTGCAACGCGGCATCGACGTCCGATCCGCGCACCGACTTGATGAACGCGCTGATGACGTCGTAGTGCTGATCGCCGTCGCGGTCGTAGCGCACCGCCGCCTCGTCGAGGGACTGCTCGATGGTCTCGACCGTGACCTCGTCCGTAGCCTCACTGGCCACCTCGAGCGCCGTCAGCGCGCGTCGCGCGTCGCCTGCGGCCAACCGAACCAGCAGATCGACGGCCTCGGAGTCGACGGCGACGGCGCCGCCCAGGCCGCGCGGATCGGTGATGGCCCGTTCGACGACGACCCGGATGTCCTCGGGCGTCAGCGGCTGCAGTTGCAGGATCAGCGAGCGCGAAAGCAGCGGTGCGACCACCGAGAACGATGGGTTCTCCGTGGTCGCGGCCACGAGCAGCACGACCCTGTTCTCGACGGCGGCGAGCAGCGCATCCTGTTGAGTCTTCGAGAACCGGTGCACTTCATCGATGAACAGCACCGTCTGCTGGCCGTGGACGGCCGAGCGGCGCGCCATGTCGATCACGGCGCGCACTTCCTTGACCCCGGCCGACAACGCCGACAACGCCTCGAACCGCCGGCCCGTCGCGTGGGAGATCAGCGAAGCGAGGGTGGTCTTGCCGGTCCCCGGCGGGCCGTACAGGATGACCGAGGCGGCCCCCGAACCGTCGACGAGCCGCCGCAACGGCGACCCGGGGCGCAACAAGTGGTCCTGCCCGACGACCTCGTCGAGGCCGGCGGGGCGCATGCGGACGGCCAGTGGCGCTCCGGCCGGTGAACCACTCGGTTCGGCCTGACCGGAGTTGCCGTCGACGTCGAACAGGCTGTCAGACACGGTTCAGGCTTACCACGCCGAGGCGACCGCGACGGGTCCGGTCGGTCGCGCAGCGTACGACCCTGCGCGTCCGGCACCTCGTCGGCCAGCTCAGGATGGCGTCGACCAACCCCCAGCTGCTACCGAGGCCGCAGGTCACCAATGTCACGGCGATCTGCGCGGTACCGACATTGGCGTAGCCCAAGTAAGGCTCTGCCATGTCAGGGATGGTCCCCCATACCGGGGATCGACAGATCGGAATTCGCCGCGCGCCGCCACATCAGCCACGATGGAGGGCGTGCTGATCAACCAGGCGACGGCCGCCGGGATCGCGGCGGGCCGAGTCACTCTGGTATTACGCCGATGGGATGTCCCGCGGGCGAAGGCCGGTGGCACGCAACGCACTTCCGCCGGAACCATCCGCGTGGACCGTGTGAGCGAGCACCCGGCCGACTACCGCGTGACCCGCGCCCAGGCGCTGGCCGCCGGTTATCCGGATGCCGCATCGGCGCAGGCCGAATTGGATCGACGGCCCGCTGCTCACACGTACGTCATCACCGTTGCATACCTGGCACCGGACGAACGGCACGCGTTGGCCGCCGCCGATCAACTGGATGCCACCGACCTCGCGACGATCTCGGCGCGGCTGCAGCGGTGGGACGCCGCCAGTTCAGACGGACCGTGGACTACGCGGTACCTGAACCTGATCGCAGCCAACGAAGGGGTGCGGGCCCCGCAGCTCGCGTCTGAAGTGGGTCTGGAGACCGCACGGTTCAAGCGCCGCGTCCGCCAACTGAAGGGGCTCGGCCTGACGATCAGCCTCGACGTGGGATACCGAATCTCGCCGCGGGGCAAGGCGTTTCTGGCCCGCTGAGCGACACGCTATCCGCTGGGCGCCGTCACGAAGTCGATGAGTTCCTCGACCCGCCCGATCAGTGCGGGTTCCAGATCGTTCCAGTCCCGGACGCTCGAGCGGATTCGTCGCCACGCCGCCGCGATGTCGGCCTTTCCCCCGTGCGGCCAGCCCAGCGCCTCGCACACGCCGTATTTCCAGTCGACGCCGCGCGGCACGACCGGCCATTGGGGCAGGCCGAGTCGAGCGGGCTTGACCGCAGCCCAGATGTCGATGAAGGGATGTCCCACCACCAGCGTGTGCGCGCCGCCGGGACCGCGGCGGACGGCGTCGGCGATGCGGAACTCCTTGGAACCCGTGACGAGGTGATCGACGAGGACACCGAGGCGCCGCCTGCCATCGGGGCGGAAGTCAGCGACGATCTCGACGAGTTCGTCTACGCCACCGAGGAATTCGACGACGACGCCCTCGATGCGCAGGTCGTGACCCCAGACTTGCTCGACGAGCTCGGCGTCGTGGCGGCCCTCGACGTAGATGCGGCTTGGCAGAGCCACGCGCGCCTTCGCCCCGGACACCGCCACCGAACCCGATGCGGTCCTGGCCGGCGCAACCGGGGCCGGCCCTCGGGGCGCGGTGAGGATCACCGGCTTGCCGTCGATCAGGTAGCCGGGGCCGACCGGGAACGGGCGGCGGCGTCCCTGACGGTCCTCGAGCTCCATCCGGCCATACTCGACGCGAACCACCGCGCCGACGAAGCCGGTCTGCGCGTCCTCGACGACCAGGCCGAGTTCGACGGGACGCTCCGTGGACCGAGGGCGCCGCCCGCCGTGCGGATCTCGGGCAAGCACATCGGAGCCGTATCGATCAGTCACCTGCGGAATCCTAGGAACGAAGGACGCGGATTCCGCGCCGCCACACCGTGTCGTCGAGATTCGGCCGAGTGCGTCCAGCCCGCAACACCCCAATGGGTGATGGCGGCTAGCTACCGAGACGGCCTGCCCGCTCCGCTGCGCGCTCGGCCGCCCGCGTGTGCTCGGCGGCGGTGACGACCACCGCATCCGAGCCTGGGTACACCGTCGCCTGATGGCCGGTCACCAGCCAGCGCACCACATACGGCGGCGAGCCGTCCTGCGAGCGCACCTCGATGATCTCCGCATGTTGATCATGCCGTTCGGTGGTGGTGCCCTTGACCACCAGGAAGTCGCCGACTTTCGCCTGCATTACCCGCTCCCTCTCTCGAACTCGTGAGACCACGGACTACTCCATGGTGCGCGCGGTTCGGACTCAGCGGAAGAGGATCCGACAAGTGATTCCGAGTTTCCTTGGGCGTACCGACTGACGAGGATTTCGACGCTATGCCGTCAGACCGGAATGCCGGGGCGTCAGCGGTTCGTCCAGTTCGAGAAGGCTGGGGTCGTCAGGAACCTTCGGCGCGCTGATTTGCGCCAGATCAGACGGCGCATGGGACGGCGCACCGGACGGCGCCGTGGCGACCTCATCCGTGTGCTCGGATCCGTGTGGTGTCGATCGTTCCAGGAACCGAAGCAGTTCAACGGGGAAGGGCAGCACGAGGGTGGAGTTCTTCTCTGCCGCAACCTCGACGACGGTTTCCAAGAGCCGCAGTTGCAGCGCCGCGGGCTGCTCGGCCATGACCGCTGCGGCCATCGCCAACTTCTCCGACGCCTGCAATTCGCCGTCTGCGGTGATGACCCTGGCCCGTCGCTCGCGCTCCGCCTCGGCCTGACGCGCGATCGACCGCTTCATGGAATCGGGCAATATCACGTCCTTGATCTCGACTCGGTCGATGTGAATTCCCCAGCCGAGTGCCGGGCTGTCGATCAGCAACTCCAGGCCCTGGTTGAGCCGCTCACGGTTGGAGAGCAGATCGTCCAGGTTGCTCTTGCCGATGATCGATCGAAGCGATGTCTGTGCGACCTGACCGACGGCCGACATGTAGTCCTGAACGTCGACGGCGGCACGCACCGGATCCGCCACCTTGAAATAGATGACAGCGTCCACCCGTACGGTCACATTGTCGCGGGTGATGCCGTCCTGGGCGGGCACGGGCATCGTGATGATCTGCATGTTCACCTTTTGGAGGCGATCGGCGATGGGCATCAGCATCGTGAGCCCCGGGCCCCGAACGGCGGATTGCACTCGTCCGAATCGAAAGACGACGCCCCGTTCGAATTGCTCCACGACGCGGATGCTTCCCGCGAGGCATAGCAGAAGAACACCGGCCGCTCCGGCCAGCGCGTAGATGGTGATCATGGGTTCTCCATTCCGCCCGATGTGATCTCTGGTCGAAAGGCATCGGCGACATCAGGCTGTCTAGACGGATGAGGCGTCAAGAGTCTTCGCTCAGCGGGCAGCGGAATCCAACGCGGAACGCGGCACCTCGCCGTCCGCGTTCCGAGATCCGAACGGATTCCGACCGTTCTCCGGCCCATCGGGCCCGAGTCCATAAATCAATTGTGGCACCGGCGCATTGATGTCTCAACGAGGTCTGTGTCTGCGGGTCGCCCCCGAGCACACCCGACCGCAGGCCGTCGTCGACATCGACGTGTCGGCGACCGCTCAGGCCACCTCGGCAGGGTCGTCGATCGGTCACCGATCCGCGTTATCCCGTTCAGGTGTACGAGGTTTCGGGTTGCACCCGTCGACCCCCAGCCTCCTAGACTCCGCGCTCGATCGGCAACCTTCCACATTCGACGGCGGCCAGCAACGCGGCGTGGTCGGCTTCGGTCTGGTCGGCGTAGCGGCGGCCGAAGACGCACAGCGCGTCGTCGACCCGTTCTGAGCGACCCATGTAGCCGGCGATCATCGAGGCGCCGCTGGTTCGGGCGTGGCCCTTGGCCAGCAGTTGACCGACGACAATCGTGTAGTCGATGAGCGCCTTGGCGTCGATGCCGTCCAGCGCGATGGTGCCCTTCATGTTGCGAAACTGCCGGACGTAGTACTGCAGGCCATCCACGGTCGTCCAGCCCAACAGCGGATCGCTTACCGTCTGCAGTGCTTGTTGGTACTCGACCACCCGTTGCCCCTGGTGTGCGTGCCAGGCCGACTCGCCGTGCACATAGCGCGCCAGGACCGAGCGGCGGGCCTGCTTGAGCTGAAGGAAGACGACGTCCTCCGGCGAAGATCCCTCGAGCAACGCCACATACGCACGCAGGCCGACGCTGCCCACCCCGACCACCTTGTGCGCGACGTCGAGCAGCGTGTAGCCGCCGAGGACGCGGCGCCAGTGTGTGGACAGGGTCTGCAGATAATCGTCGAGAGCCTCGGCCAACGCTTCCGCTTCGCGGTCCGGCAAGCGGGTGATCAACGGCGGCTCTTCGATGATTCTGCGGACGCCGTCCACCTCTTGGGTGAATCGGGGCAGAGCCCGGTCGCTCGTACGGTTGCGCGCACGCCTCGCGGATCGCCGCACTTCGTCGGCCAGCGGACCCACCGTCTCACCAGCGAGCCGGTCGACGTCCAGCCGGGTGAAGGAGCGGGAGAATAGCGGCTCGTCGGCGAGCCGACGCAATTCCAGACGGTAAGCCGTCACGCAGGATCTCACCGCTTCGCCGCAGTCGTCCTCGGAAGCCCCGTTCTGACGCCCCGCCACCCAAATGCTGGCCACCAGCCGGCGCAGGTCCCACTCCCAGCTGCCCGGGTGTGCCTCGTCGAAGTCGTTGAGATCGATCACCAGGTCGCGCTCCGGCGACGCGTAGAACCCGAAATTGCCCAAGTGCGAATCACCGCAGACCACCGGCATGATGCCCGTCGACGGTAGGTGGGCCACATCCTCGGCCATGACCACGGCGGTGCCACGCAGAAAACCGTAGGGGGAGGCAGCCATTCGCCCCACCCGAATCGGGATCAAATTTTCGAGCCGGCCCTCGTGACTGACCTCGATGAGGTGAATCGGGTCCGGTCGGTCCGGTGGCGGTGCCCAGTCGGCCAGCGAACGCCGGGGCACCCGGTTACGTAGGCTCTTGCCAAGCGCATAACGCTCTGCGCGTGTCACCGGCCGTTGCCGCAGCGAGTGATAGGCGCCGCTGTCGATCTCGGCCAGCACCGTATGTCTGGTCGGCTCGCGATCCGCGGCAGTGCTCACCGTTCGAAGACACCTCCCTCGTGGGCTGGATCGCCGGACGCTCCGGTGGCTCCCATGTTGCGCCGATTGGTGATCGTGGGTGGTGACTTGAATGAATCGTCCGTCCCCATAGCAGGACACGTTGATCCGATTGGGCTGATTCAGCACTCACCCCATCGCCGAGATCCGCGCTGCCTCAGGAGAGGCACGTGGCGATCGATCTTGGTTCCGCTACCGATGGTGTCGCGCAGCGCTTACGGCCTTCCAACACGCCGCGACTCTACGGCCACAAACGGGCGATGGCCGTTGACGAGTGGCCTGTCCGTCGAGTCTCCGGTGGTCCGCAAGGGCTGGCGCGCGGTTTCGCGCATGGTCAGCAAAGTGAGGAGCGTGATAACGGCCGCGGCCACGACGTACAGGGCAGGCGACATGTTGCTGCCGGTGCGGTCGACCAGCCAGGTCGCGACGTAGGGCGCGGTGCCACCGAAGATCGCGACCGAGGTGTTGTAGCCGATCGAGTATCCACTGGATCGCACACGGGTGTTGAACAATTCGGCCCCTGCCGCCAGTGACGACGAGACGAACACCGATTCGAGCGCGGCCAGCCCGGCGTGCGCGGCGATCGCGCCGGCCAGCGATCCCGCCGTCAACAGCATGAACAGCGGGTAGGCGAACACGGCAAAGCCGATGGCACCGGCAAGAAGCAGCGGCTTTCGGCCGATGCGGTCGGACAGCGCGCCGAGAGGCGGAATCAAAATGATGGCGACGAGGCTGGCCACGGTCACCGAGACGAACGCGTCGGTCTTTGTGAACTCGAGCGTCTTCGTGAAGTACGTGGGCAAATAGGTGAACACCACATAGAAGCCCACGTTGTGGATGACGACGAGGCCGAAGATCTGCAGGATCGGCTTCCACGCGGTGGTGAGCGCCTCCTTCAGCGGCGACTCCGCCACTTCCCCTGCGGCGCGCAGCTTCTCGAACTCGGGGGTATCGGATAGGCGCAGCCGGATGTACAGCCCGACCAGGCCCAGCACACCGGCCAGCAGGAAGGGGATGCGCCAGCCGTAGGAATTCATGGCCTGCTCGGACAGCGTCGCCTCCAGCGCCGTGACGGTAATCGATCCGAGCAGGAAGCCGACCACGACGGACCAGACCAGGAACGAGACGATGAAACCGCGTCGTTTGTCGGGGGCGAACTCGGCGAGGTAGCAGGCCCCGCTGCCGTACTCGCCTCCTGCCGAAAAGCCTTGCAGGCAGCGTAAGAACAGCAGCCCCAGCGGCGCTATGACGCCGATGGTCTGGTAGGTCGGCACGAGCCCGATCGCGAATGTCGATACGGACATCAGCAGGATGACCAGCGCGAGCACCTTCTGCCGACCGATGCGGTCTGCGAGCGGCCCGAAGAAGTATCCGCCGAGCGGCCGCATGAAGAACGCCGCTGCGAACACCGCGAATGTGCTGAGCAGCGAGGCGGTTTCGTTCTCGGACGGGAAGAACTTCGCGGCGATGTAGGTCGCCAGGAAGCCGTAGACGGCGAAGTCGAACCATTCGACGGCGTTGCCGATGGCGGCGCCTGTGACGGCTCGGCGAAGCATCTTGGGATCCGCGGGATCGTGGCTGGTGACGGAATCAGGGCTGCGCATGTGACTTCTCCGTGTTCTTTGGGGTGCTCGAAGCCGCCTCGAAGCAACGTCGAAGTCGGTATGCGGCCGGTGTCTCGACCCCGCTGGTCGTCACCCATTCAGTTACCCGGGTGGGCGGCCGATCACACATATTGCGTGGGCTTTGCGTTATTCGGCGGTGGCCAACAATGCCTTGGCATCCTGCACGTCAGCGGTGTCGAAGCCCTCGTCGAACCAGCCGTACACGGGTGCCAACAACGTGCGCACCTGTCCATTCTTGCCCTGTTGTTGCCACAGGCGGCACAGGCTGACCGCCGCGCGCAGTTCCCACGACTTCGCACCCTGGCTGCCGGCGATATCCAGCGATTGCCGGAAACAGTCTTCGGCCGATTGGCGGCATTGGAGGCGCTCTGCCGCAACAACAACTCGCCCTTGAGCCGATACACCTCGGCTTCGTAGAGGTGCTCGTCGTTGTGCTGCACCCACCCAAGAGCCTCCTCCAATGCGCGCAAGCCCTTGTCGAACCGGCCGACGGAACCGTAGGCCTCGCCCAGCAATGCCAGAAACCAGGGCAGCGCCGCCGTTCGCCCGAGTGCCCGGCGGGCGGTCAACGCTGCCTCGATGTCGGCGACTCCCTGGTCCGCGCGGTTCTGCTGGACATCGGCCCAGCCGCGCGGGAGCAGACACCAGGTGCCGTAAACGTCGAAGCCGTGTTCCGTACAGAGCGCCAATCCCTCCTCGGCGCACGCTCGCGAAGCTTCAGGCTCACGACGCAATTGATGAAGATGGGCGGAGAAGTTCAGTGCCTGCGCCACGCTGAAGGGATGCGCGAGCTCCCGGGCCCGGGCCAGGGTGTCGGCCATGCCGTGCCGCGCCCGGTCCGGATACCCCAGCGCCCAGAGGGTCAGCGCCTCGATCCATCCGCACGCCACGCCGGAGTCCTGGCCGTAGCTCACGAAGGCGGCGCGGTTGCGCTCCGGGTCGTAGAACGCCAGGCCCTCGCCGGCAGTGGGCCTTGGCGTCGGCGAGGTGTCCCTGCCAGAACGAGGTATTGGCGAGCATTCGGTGTCCGGCCGCAAGCACAAGCGGGTCGTGCTGTTGCTGGGCCAAGTCCAGGAACTCCTGCGCCAGTGCCCGCGCCCGCGGCAGCTCGCCGCGGGCGATGTGCGCGTACCAGAATCCCCACAACGCCGGAAAGAACTCCGGTGGGGTGCCGAGCCTGTCGTGCCAACTCGCAGGCTCTGGCGTACACCTGCCCCGTCGCCTGCTGACCCTGGGTGGCCCCCAACGCCGTGCCCAGAATGATCTGCAGGTTCAATTCCTGCTTCGACCGTTCGCGGTATCCGGAATGGTGTCGAGTAAGCGCCAATCCCCTTCTCACGTGGCCGGCCGCTTCGACATCGGCGGAGCGCTCGCAGAGCCTGCTGCCCGGCTGCCTGCCAATACGGCAGCGCCTGGATACCCCGGTCGGCTTCCGTGTAGTGGTGAGCGAGAAGTTCAGGATGCGCGGCGATGCTGTCCGGGAAGCCGGATTCGAGCGCCTTCGCGATGCGGAGGTTGTACTGCCGGCGGCTGCGCCTCAGTAGCGACTGGTATGCCGCGTCCTGGATCAGGGCATGCTTGAAGCGATATGTCGCACGTGGCGGCTCGCCCTGCTGGTAGAGGAATTCCGCAGCGACCAATTGGTCGAGACCGGCCCGCATGGTGGTCTCCTCCCATGGGTAAACCGCCTGCAGCAGTGCGTAATTGAACTCACGTCCCAGCGATGCGCACATTTGCGCGAGGCCCTTGACATCCGCCAGCCGATCGAGGCGCGCCATCAGCGAATCGTGCAACGTGTTGGGGATCGCGATCGGGGGCAATGCCCCGGTCAGCGCGTAGCGCTCCCCCTGTTCCTCGAGCAGGCCCGATTCGAGCAGCGTCTTGGTGAGCTCCTCGACGAAAAGCGGGACCCCGTCGGTCTTGTCCACCACTTGGGCAAGGACTTCCTCCGGCAGTTGCTTACCGTGCGCCACCCGGCCGGCCAACTCGGCTACCTGGCCCGCCGGCATGCGACCCAGCGTCACCGCGGTGACGTTCGAGTGTCCCGTCCAGGGCGGTGCGAACTCGGGCCGATACGTGAAGAGCGCCATGATGCGGGCGGTGCTCGAGCTGTTCCAACCACCAGGCCGAGCCATTCGAGCGTGGTGGGATCCACCCAGTGCAGATCCTCGACGACCAAGGAGCACCGGCTGCTCGGCCGCGATGCCCAGCAGGATCGTCAACAGGGTCTGCATCGTCTGCTGTTTCCGCAAGTCCCCGGACACCTCCGGGCCAGGCGGTAGTCGTCTCCTAGCGGAATGGACAGCAACGACGCGAACACGGGTACCGCTTCGGCCAGCGGCTGTTCGTTCTGAACCAGGAACCCCTCGAGTTTTCGCAGCTTCCCGGCTGCCGAATCGTCGCGATCGAAGCGCAGGACCACCCGCTCGAGCAAGTCGATGAGCGGGTGGAACGCGGTGTGCTGGTAGTAGGGCGAACACTGGCACGGCGTCAGCCACCATTCTGATTCGACGGCGTGCTCGGTGAGTTCTCGCACCAACCGGGACTTACCGATCCCGGACTCACCGCTGAGCAGCACCACCTGCCCGGTGCCGTTTTCAACTTGCGCCAGAGGTCCATCATGAGCGTCAGCTCGGGCTTGCGCCCCACCAGCTCGGTCAGGCTGCGTCCTGACCGATGGCCTCCAGGCGTGTGCGGGCGATGCTCTCGTGGAGCACCCGATACGCCTCCGTGGGCCGAGCGACGCCCTTGAGACGCGGGGTGCCCAACGACTCACACGCGAAAACGCCACCCAATAGTTGAAACGTCAATGCACCAATTACCAGGCTGTTTGGGGCTGCGACGGCTTGCAACCGGGCGGCGATGTTGAGCGTCTCGCCGAAGGCCTGCTGTTCGTGGCGGCTGTCACCACCGATGTCGTCGATCACCACGGGCCCGGTATGGCATCCCAATCGCACCGCAAGAGAGAACCCCGCGTTCCGTGACGAGACGTTTGTTGAGTTGGCCCAGCGCCTCCACGATTCCCAACCCGGCGCGGACGGCCCGTTGTGCATCGTCCTCGTGCGCCCGCGGGTAGCCGAAGTAGACGAGCAGTCCGTCGCCGAGGTAGTAGGCGATGTGGCCGCCGTAAAGGGCGATCACCTTGGCGCACGTCTCCTGGTAGGCCCGCACCACTTCACGCAACTCTTCGGGGTCAAGCTGACCCGACAGCGGCGTCGAATCGACCAGGTCACAGAACATCACCGTGAGCTGTCGACGTTCGGCTGCGTGTTCACGTGCGACATGGAGCGAATCCCGTTGCACGGCAGTTGGTGCTTCGGGTGGCGTTGCGCTGGCGTGGCACCACCCCAAACCAGGCCTACCCCGTCCTCCCTGACAGCGCCGCGGTACGCGTAAACCAGCTCTTCCCTGAGCGTTTCGAGGAGTTCGTCATCCAAGTCGAACTGATATTTCAGCGCGCGATAGGACACGCGTCCTCGAGTGCGCAGGACCTCAACGATCTGATCGAGAAGCCCATAGAAGTCCATGGCCCCGACTCCGCCCGGCGGCCCACTGTCGGCCCGCCGCTGGTATCGCGACTGGTCGACGTGCGGGACAAGGCCGCCATGGCCCCATCCGACGATCCCCGTGTCGTCATTTGGCCTCCTCGCGGAGTATTTCACGGCCGGCGAAGGACGGGCCGGCTTCAACAGAAGTCTTTGCCAGGCCTGGCCCACCACGGAGCTGCTCTATCGAAGGGCGCAGGTCGGAGGCTTTTTCCTGTCGCTGTGGGCCTGATAGCGTCAATGGGTTCGCCGCTGCTGTATCTGCTCGCGGCGAGCCTGTTCGTTTCGGCGGAGACGGGGAACTCATGGCCCGCACGATCAGTGGTGGCCTCGACAGGCTCCGAGCGACGATGACGGGCCCGGTCCTCGGGCCCGACGATGACGGCTACGACGAAGCGCGCAAGGTCTGGAACGCCGACATCGACTGCCACCCGGCGGTGATCGCCCAGTGCCTGGCGCCGTCGACGTGGCGGCAGCGCTCGCCTTCGCCGCCGAGCATGCACTCGAGATCGCGGTGCGCGGTGGCGCGCACAGCAGTGCTGGGGTTTCGACCGTCGACGACGGCCTGATGATCCACCTTGGAGCGATGAACGACGTCGCCGTCGACCCGGTCACCAATACGCGCGCGAGTCGGTGGCGGCGCCCTGCTGCGTCGACCTCGACGCGGCGACCCAGGCTCACGGAATGGCCGTTCCCGCCGGTTTGATCAGTCACACCGGCGTCGCTGGCCTGACCCTGGGTGGTGGGATGGGCTGGCTGACTCGCCAAGCCGGATTGAGCATCGACAATCTCGAGTCGGCCGAGATTGTCACCGCCGACGGCCGGATTCTGCGTGCCGCCGACGACGAGAATCCGGATCTGTTCTGGGCGATCCGAGGCGGTGGCGGGAACTTCGGCGTCGTGACCGAGTTCGAGTTCCGGCTGCACGAGGTGGGCCCGATCATCCAATTCGGTTTTCTCTTCTGGGATTTGGACCACGGCGACGAGGTGCTGCGTCTTGCCCGGGAGATCGTCGGTAGCTGCCGCGGGAGCTGAACATCGTGATCGCCGGTGTCAACGCCCCGCCTGCACCCTTCGTGCCTGCGCAGTATCACCTGCGGCCCGGCTATGCCCTACTGGTCACCGGGTTCGGCACACGACAGAGGCACCAGGTGTCGTGGCGCAGATCCGGCGCGCGCTTCCGCCACTGTTCGAGTTCGTCACCCCAATGCCTTATGTCGAACTGCAGCAGCTTCTCGATGAGGCCAACGCGTGGGGCTTCTACTGCTACGACAAGAGTTGCTACCTCGACGACATCTCCGACGAGCGTGATCGCTGCGGTGACCGAGCACCTTTCCCAGAAGAAATCGCCGCTGTCACAGCTGCTGTTCTTCCGGCTGGACGAGGCATACTGCGAGACTGGCGAGGACGACACCGCGTTCGGCGGGCGGCGCACCCCACAGTTCGCAGTCTTCATCGTCGGCGTCTGCCCCACTGCCGAAGTGCTCTCCGCGGAGCGGGCCTGGGCACGTTCCCTCTGGGAGGCGCTGCGCCCACACTCTGCCGGGATCGGCGCCTATGTCAACGCGATGAGCGAGTTCGAGGACGACCGGGTGCGCGCCGCGTACGGCCCGGCGAAGTATGTTCGGCTGGCCGCGATCAAGCGAGAATTCGATCCGGGCAATGTCTTTCATCGGAATGCGAACATTGAGCCGGTCGGGATCCCGGGGTGAACCCAATGGGGTGTTGTGTTACTGAACGGAAGTAGGCGTGCGAATTACGCGTGTGCAGTTGGTGATTGGTGGTCTCAGCTAGCCATCGCAGGCACAAAGTGTTCTCAGCACGAAGCTCGCGTTCACCGGACCACCGGTAGGCACTGCGCTTTGTCCAGTCGACGAGATGTTTCGACGGCCCCGCCGCTCATCAAATTATTCCTCACCACACGTGCCATCGCGTGGTTCGTTGACGGGCTTGTCGGTGGGATTGGGCATCATGACCGTCGGCGGTTCGACTAGGGGCCGCGCAGCGAAGCTGCGGCATCGAAGGGGGTTTGCCATGGGGGCACGTGCGTTGTCGGCGATGGGTGTGGTGGTCTTGTCGGTGGGCGCCATCGCGCTGGCCCCAGTCGCGGCCGCGGAGTCGTGGACCATGCCGAATCTGATCGGCAAGGATCTGCAGGGCGCCCAAGACGCCATCCAGTCACTCACCGACGGCCAGGTCTGGTACAGCGGTTCGACTGACCTCACCGGTCAGGATCGGGTGCAGCTCAACGACCGTGCGTGGGTGGTGTGCAGTTCCACTCCCCCGCCCGGTGCGAACTTCACCGCGAGCACCGCTGTCGATTTCGGCGTGGTGCGTAAGCAAGTCGAAGATTGTCCATAGCGATGGCGAAGCGTCAGTCGCGATCCAGCGGAAATTCGGCGGCGTCGCCATCTTTGGCCTGCTGCTGATCGTCGGGGTGGTTGTGAAGTTCGAGCGATTCCTGACGCTGGCCGAACGTTGCCGCGACTTCGGAGTGTCCACCCGGTACGCCGGCTTGATGCGTGACTGTTCGCAATTGATGAACATCCCACTGGACGGCTACAGGACTTTCGTCGACGATTTCGTCGAGCGGATCACTGAGATGCCCGATCTGATGCAGTACGGGCGCGGCGCCGTCGACGCCGACCCCGTCCTGTTGCACATGGATGCCGACGATCATCTCATCAGTCGGATCACCAAGCAGATACGCGCAGCTGCGAAGTCTCAGCGGTAGTCCGGAGAATCGCCTGCGCACCACGGCCACAACGCATTCGGAACGTGGAAAGCAGTCGAGTGCTAGGCCAGTTCGTCGATGACCGAATGAACGAACCGCATCTTTTCGAGCACCGCGGGGGGCAACACGAACGGATAGATGTCCTCTTTGCCCATCGACCGGTTGACCATGTTCAATCCCCACGCGAGCGGCAGCCACATCTCGATGATCGTGTCGAATCCGCTGGGGCCCAGCGTCCGCCGGTCGAAAATCGCACCCGAGGGCGCGAACCCGAATGCCGCTGACGTGTCGAGCGTGTCACGGATGTGCAGGTAGTGGGCGAACGTCTCCGCCCAGTCCTCGGCAGGGTGCATCGTGGCATACGAGGAGACGAAGGTTTCCTCCCAACCCGCGGGCGCGCCTTCGTTGTAATGGCGATCCAGCGCGGCCTGATAGTCCGTGTCGGGATCGCCGAAGAGCTCGATGAAGTGCTGCATGTAGTCGGGTGACGGGTTGATCAACCGGTAGAAGTAGTAGTGCCCGATCTCATGACGGAAGTGGCCCAACAGCGTTCGGTACGGCTCGGCCATGGCGACTCGCAGCTGTTCGCGATGCACGTCGTCGCCCTCGGCGAGGTCGAGGGTGATCACTCCGTTGTCATGACCGGTGAACACCTTCTCGAATTCGCTGGACAGCAAATCGAAGGCGAGTCCATACTCCGGATCGTCGGCTCGGCCGACGATCGGAAGGTTGAGCTCGTTGAGTTCGACGACGAGCCGCCGCTTGGCCCTTTCGGCAATGGCGAAGGCCGCCAAGGCCTTCGCGTCACCCTGGTTGGGACGCGTGCGCGTCAACGCGCACGAGGTGCACAGCTGTCGCCCAGGTCCCGTCTCGACCAGCCAATTGCATTCAGCCAGATAGAGGTTCGCGCACAGCTGATACTTGTCCTCGTCGACGGCTCCTGCGTGTTCACTCTCGGGGCCCGGCGCGATGACCAGCAGCGCCAGATCGGAAAGCGAGAATCCGAGCGCGCTGCCACACGACAGGCACAGCGAGTTCTCGAACGACAGTCGCTGACCGCAGTTGGGGCATTTGAAGTCACGCACGCAGGACACCTCCGTCGAATGGCGCCACGTCGACGGCCACGTCGATGACGCTACTCTCCGAGTCGGTGTAGATGATCCCGCGTAGGGGTGGAACGTCGGCGTAGTCGCGACCGAAGCCGACCACTACGTAGCGTTCGTCGACCATTTGATCGTTGGTGGGGTCCAGGCCAAGCCACTGATTCTGGGGTGTCCACACCGACGCCCACGCGTGGGTCGCGTCGATGCCCACCATCCGTTCCCTGCCCGGCGGCGGATCAGTCGCCAGGTAACCCGAAACATAGCTGGCGGCAAGGCCGTTTGCGCGCAGGCACGCGATCGCCAGCCTGGCGAAGTCCTGACACACCCCCTCGCCCTCCGCGAGCACCTCGCTGACCTTGGTCGAAACCGTCGTCGACCCCGATCGGTACGTGAAGTCGGAGTGAATGCGCGAGTTCAGGTCCGCCAGCACTTCGATGAGTGGTCGCTCGGGTTCGAAACTCGGTGCGGCATAATCACGCAACTCGTCAGTGAGCTCGGGAGGCTGGAGGTCCAGCACGAACTCGGTCGCCAAGGCGCCGTCCGGGCCGACGGGGCGGGCGATCTCCCACGGCGCCAGCGCCGAGCCGGCCGCGTAGAGCTCGGGGGGCGGCGGATCGACTTCCACGACCGAGTGACTGGTGATGATCAGCGTCCGATGACGCTCGGTGACGTGGAAGTACGAACTGATGTTGCCATACGCGTCACGGCTGGTGGAGCTGTCTGCGGCCTCCGGTTCGATGATCAGCTCGTGCGATAGACAGCGTTGCCGCACGGAGTCTCGGGGCGTCAAGAAGCCCCGGCCGTACGAGCTGGTGACGTCGTCGGAGTAGCGGTACACCGTGCGGTGGGTGACCTCGTAGCTGCGGCCGCCCGCCACCGACGTCGGGCCCATGTCATACCCCAAGTCGCTGCGCTCCTGCCCACCGAACGGTCATGGCACGACCCTCCGTTCGTCCGGTCCCCACAGCGGCTGCATCCCGCCGGGAAGTGACAGGTGCGTCGCCGTGATCAGCTCCGAGAGGTCACGTAGGTCGGAATGCATGCCGTCGAGCAGGTCGGCGAGTTCGGCCCGCGTGCCGTCGGCGGCGACGGCCTCGAGATCGTCGGGGTCGAGCCTGCGCAAACGGCCCGCGACCTCGTCGACCAGCCGCTCAGGCCGCGAGGAGCCCGACGACGACGGCAACGCCTTGAGGTCGGCCCGCAGTCGTTCGAACTGGAAGGCCAGCGACCGCGGATTCTCCTCGTCGAACAGCACCAGGTCCGCCACGGCGGCGACGCTCACCTTGCCCAGGGTGCGCCTGCGGTAGATGACCGACGACTCACACGCCACCAGCGTCGACTCCGTGATGGTCTGTTCGGCACCGGCGCCGCGGACCGTCGTCAACGTCGCGCGCAGCAACGCCGTCAACCAGATGCCGCGCTCGATGCGCTTGCCGATGTCCATCATGGTCCAGCCGACGTCCTGCACCATCGACTCCGCTGCCACGCCGGAGAGCGCCAGCATCCCGGCCAGCGTCTGACTGTGTGCCGCCGCCAGGTACGCCTCCCCTTCGGCCTGTGAGTCCGGCGGCAGGCCCCGCGGGTGCAGGACCGCGCGCTCGACGGCGGCCAGCACCATCCAGGTGTCGTTGGACATCTGGTCGCGCACCGCGCGGGCGGCCAGCCCGAGCCGTTCGACCGACTGGGCCAGCGCGCCGGACCGGTGCCGATCGGCCGTCAGCGACCACAGCGTGGTCGGGGCGATCGCGACCATCTCGGCGTCGTCGCCCTCGGCTCCGGTGTCGGTGCCGGTGATCCGGCCGAGTGCGGTCAGCAGCACGGGCACGCACTCGCTGCCTGGAAGCTCACGTCGGTACCGGAATTCGTGATAACGCTCGCGAGTGACGTTGAGCAGCCGGGCGGTGCTCTCCGCGCGTTCGGCGTAGCGGCCCAGCCAGAACAGGTCGGACAGCACGCGCGGCGAGCTGACGGCACGGGTGGGGCTGGGGGTCATCGGAGCCGGAAGGCTCGCCGCCAGGTCCACGGTCGGCGTCGGCGTAGCGGTTACGCGGGTGGGTGTACGTACCCAGACATCCTTGGCTGCAAGGGTATTCAACCTGTACGCGGCATTGCCGGGGGCCAATAGGTAGCCGAGTCCGCCGATCATCGGAGCGTAGCCGCCACGCTGCGCGACGGTGAACAGCCGCATGCCCACGCTGCCCGCCGACAACCCATCGGGATGATAGTCCGTCGGTGCCAACGAGAACTGGGGCAACTCCTGACCGACCCATTCGGCGGGCGACGCGCGGATGCGTGCGGCCAACTCCTCGCGGCCAGCCTGCGACAGCGCGGGACCGACGATCGCGTCGCCACCCGTGACGGACCTGATCAGCAGGTCGGACAGATGCGTCAGCAGATGCGAACGCTCGACGTCGATGCCGCCCCAGTACAGCGGCGCGGTGCGCAGCTGCGGTTGCTCGCCGAGCAGCAGTTCGGCGAGCTCGGGCAGAAAGCGAAGCAGCCCAGGGCTTTCCAGCACGCCGCTGCCCAGCGTGTTGACCACGGTGACCGCACCACGGCGCAACGCCTCGACGAGGCCGACGACGCCTAGCCGGGAGCCGGCGCGAAGGTCGAGCGGGTCGGCGTAGTCGGCGTCGACGCGACGCAGCACGACGTCCACCCGCTTGAGCGTGCCCAGCGAGCGCATCCACAGCTTGCCGTCACGTACCACCAGGTCGGCGCTCTCCACCAGCGGGAAGCCGAGCACGCTGGCCAGGTACGCCTGATCGAACGCGGTCTCGGAGAGGATGCCCGGGCTCAGCACGACGACGACGGGTTCCTCGGCGGACTCGGGCGCCGCGTCGATGAGCGCCAACCTCAGCGCCTGCGCCCACGGCGACGCGGGCCGGGGGCCGATGCGTTCGTACAGATCGGGGATCGAGTGCGCGATCACGCGCCGATCGGCCAACGCATACCCCGCGCCCGACGGAGCCTGCGTCCAATCGGCATTGACCAGGAATTCGCCTGAGCCATTGCGGCTGACGTCGCACCCATGCAGGAACAATTGGTGCCTGCCGGGAACCTCGATGCCGCGCGCAGCACGGAGGTAGCCCGGATGGGCGAAGAGCAGTTGGGCAGGCAACACCCCGCTGGTGATCGACCGCCGCGCGCCGTAGAGATCGGTGAGCACGGCGTCGAGCAGCCGGGAGCGTTGCACGAGGCCGGATTCCAGCACGTCCCAGTCCGTGGCCGACACCACCAGCGGCAGTGCGTCGAGGTGCCACGGGCCCGGCACCGCGGTGCCGTCGCCGTTGGTGATCGCGTCTCCGTGCGGATCGACCTGAACGTAGGTGATGCCGTCGTTGTCGACGAGCCCGCGCACCACGGCGCGCAGTTGTTGTAGTCCGACCTGCCCGCGTTCGCCCACGCATTCGGCGAGTGCCTGCCAGGCCGGGCGAACGTTCCCGGCGCGATCGACGAACTCGTCGTACCCCGAAGCCGTGCCGCCGCGCAGGTCGAACAGCGCCTCTTGAGCCCGCGACATGCGGTAACGGGCCAGCACGTCGCTGTCATGCCCGATGGCAGGAAAGGGCTCGGGTGAGCCGCTCGCGCGAAAGACCATTACCGCAGAACGGTACGCACCCGGCGCAGATCCAGGATGCCCGGCGCGCCCACGTCCGTCGACTGACGCGCTTGCTTCTCGCGAATGTCGGACATGTCGACCTTGCCGGGCGTGAATCCGGTCGCCTCGAAGCGTCTCCCGCGGCGGGACTCGGCCTCCACCGCGTTGATGGGCGGGTTGTCGTACGCCCGGCCGCCGGGATGCGACACGTGGTACGTGCACCCGCCGCGTGACATGCCGGTGGCCGTGTCGATCAACTCGAAGCGCAGCGGCCCGTCGACGGTGATGGTCGGGTGCAGCGCACTCGGCGGCTGCCAGGCCCGGTAGCGCACCCCACCGACCTGGACGTCGGGATTGTCGGTGGCCAGCAACGGGATCGGGGAGCCGTTCGCGGTGACGACGTAGCGGTGCCGGTCGGCGCCGATGAGGCGCACCTGGAGCCGTTCGACCGACGAGTCGACGTAGCGGGCGGTGCCGCCCGCGGTGGATTCCTCGCCGAGCACGTTCCACGGTTCGATCGCGCCGCGCAGTTCGATCTCGACGCCGTCGAACACCGCGGTCCCGACGCGCGGGAAGCGGAACTCGGTGAACGGGTCCAGCCAGCTGGTGTCGAAGTCGACGCCGTGCGCCCGCAGGTCGGCGGCGACGTCGGCGATGTCGTGAATGAGGAAGTGCGGCAACAGGTATCGGCCGTGCAAGTTGGCGCCGTGGCGGATCAGCGGGGCGCGAAGTGGCTCGTCCCAGAACCACGCCACCAACGAGCGCACCAGCAGCGACTGCACCATCGCCATCTGGAAGTGCGGCGGCATCTCGAAGCCGCGCAACTCCAGCAGGCCCAGCCGGCCGCGGGCGCTGTCGGGGCTGTAGAGCTTGTCGATGCAGAACTCGGCCCGGTGGGTGTTGCCGGTGATGTCGGTGAGCAGGTGACGCAGTGCGCGGTCGGTGACCCACGGCTTGGCGGCGGAGGACTGGAGCGGAGCGACTCGGGAATTCGATGACGCGGAACCGCTTGTCAGGCGGTCGATCTCGGCGAACGCGATCTCCAACTCGTACAGCGCCTCGGCCCGGCCCTCGTCGACGCGGGGCGCCTGCGAGGTGGTGCCGATGAACCGGCCGGAGAACAGATACGACAACGACGGGTGCCGCTGCCAGTACGTCAGCATCGAGACCAGCAGGTCGGGCCTGCGCAGCATCGGCGACTCGGCGGGGGTGATGCCTCCGAGCGTGATGTGGTTGCCGCCGCCGGTGCCACCGTGGGTGCCGTCGACGTCGAAGGACTCGGTCGACAGCGCGTGCCAGCCGGGCCTGCTCGTAGAGCGTTTCGAGTTGGTCCCGCTGCTCGGCGAAGCTGGCCGTCGGCGCGACGTTGACCTCGATGACGCCGGGGTCGGGCGTGATGCTCATCGACGTCAGCCGCGGATCTGCCGGGGCGGCCCGTACCCCTCGACCACCAGCGGGCAGTCGACCTTGGCCGCGGCGGCCTCGAGCCGGGTGACGAGGTCGACGAAGTGCTCGAGTTCCTCGGTGGGCGGCAGGAACACGTAGAGGATCCCGTCGCGAACCTCGGCGACCATCGCGGTGACGGGTGCGCCTTCCGCCTCCTCGACTTCGGCGTCCTCGAGTCGTCGGACCGCTGACCAGCGCACCCCGGTGCGTCAGCGGATCCCCGGTGTGCGAGACGTGGGCGGCGGACGCCAGCTGATCGAGTTCAGCGGCAGCCGCAGCCCGGCCGGCGAGTCGCCCTCCAGCAGCACGATCCGTCCCCGGCGCAGCTTCCAGTCCGCACTGGCCCAGCCGGCGTCGTCGTCGCGGCGGTGCAGCGGCAGCACGTAGGCGGACGGCTCGGTGACGGGCTCGTCGAGCCGGCTGAGCGAGTTCGGCCCGGGCGTCGGGGGCGTCGTCTTCGAGGTCGTCCCCACCTGCGACCGGTTCACCGGCGGGCTGGCGCACCGCGCTTGCCAGGCGACTCAACGCGTCCTCGTAGGCGGGCCGCACCTGTGAGGCGGGCAGGTTCAGGCCCGCCGCGATGGCGCCGAGCACCTGCCGGCCGGCATCGGGCGCGACACTGGGCGCGGGCTCTCCGCGACCAGGGTCGGCCAGGAGCGCGCCGTCGGTCCACAGCGGGTTGCCCGTCGGCGCGCCACAGCAGCCCAATCTGCCAGCGCGGCAACGGTTCTCCCGGGTACCACTTGCCCTGGCTGCGCTGAACCAGCCCCTGCGGTGCCCACTTCTCCTTGACCAGCGCGGCCAGCGCGGATGCCCGCTCGCCGCTTGTGCGGGCCCGTCGGCGTCGGTGGTCCACTCCGGGTCGACCTGGTTGTCGATCGAGACGAACGTCGGCTCGCCACCCACCGTGAGCCGGACGTCGCCCGCGGCCAGCCGGTCGTCGACGCGGGCGCCCAGCGCGCAGGATCGCGTCCCACGCCGAGTCGGTGTACGGCAGCGTCACCCGCGGGTCCTCGTGCACCCGCGTCACCACGTTGGAGAAGTCGAGCGTCGTCTCGCAGCTGTTCCGTCGCGCCGGTGATCGGCGCCGACGACGCCGGGTGCGGCGTCGCCGAGAGCGGGATGTGCCCCTCGCCCGGCGAACAGCCCCGACGTGGCGTCGAGCCCGATCCAGCCCGCGCCGGGGATGTACACCTCGGCCCATGCGTGCAGGTCGGTGAAGTCGGCCACCGGCCCCGACGGACCGTCGAGCGCCTCGACGTCCGGACGTCAGCTGCACCAGGTAACCCGACACGAAGCGGGCGGCCAGGCCCATCTGGCGCAACACCGACACCAACAGCCACGCCGAGTCGCGGCAGGAGCCGATGCCGGTCCGCAGGGTGAAGTCCGGCGTCTGCACGCCCGGTTCCATGCGCACGCTGTAGCCGACGTCGGCGTTGATCCCGCGGTTGACGGCGACGAGGAAGTCGATGGTGCGCATGCCGGGATTGATGACGAAGTTCTTCACCCAGGCCTGGGCGAGCTCGCCGGGTCCGGAGTCCACGTCGTCCTCGTCGACCGGCCGCAGGTACGGCTTGAGGTCCTCGAGCAGGTCCTTGGTGTATTCGAACGGGAAGGTCTCGGCGTACTCCTCGATGAAGAAGTCGAACGGGTTGATGACCTTCATGTCGGCGATCAGCCCGACCGTGATGGTCAGACTGCGCGCCCGGGTCGGGAACACCAGGCGGGCGAGGAAGTTCCCGAACGCGTCCTGCTGCCAGTTGACGAAGTGGTCGGCCGGTTCGACCTGCAGAGAGTAGGCCTCGATCGGGGTACGCGAGTGCGGCGCCGGACGCAGCCGGACGACGTGTGGGAAAACCTCCACCAGCCGGTCGAACGTGTAGCTGGTGCGATGCTCCAGCGCCACCTTGATACCCATAGGCGCTTGATCCCACCACACGCGGCACGCCCGCGCAGGGTGCGTACCCCGTATGGCTGCTCAGGTCTGGGCCGACCGCGGGATCAGCGAGCCCCCGGGCGATGAGCGACCAGCACCAGCACGCCCGCCAGCACGATGCCGACCAGGTTGACGCGCGAGCTGGGCGCGCGGACTTCGCCGCGACGTCCCAGTCGCCGAGAATCGCTGCCACGACGGCGAACCCCGCCGCGGGCACCGTGGTGACGGAGATGAACACGCCGACGAGGGCCGCGGACTTCGACGACATCAGGGACAGCATCCCCGCCGCGCCTGCGAGCAGCGCCACGACGAACGAGATCGGGCCGACCTGGAAGATGAAGTCGACCTCGGTGACGTGACGCACGCGTGTCCAGGCTGAGCCAGCCCAGTGCCTCACCGGCGAGCGTGGCCAGCGCCGTGATGCCCATCGCCACGGGAAATCCGACGAACAGGGCCAGTGCCGCGCGTCGGGCCAGGTCAGCGCGGCGTCGCACGATCGCGACGCTCAGGGCGGACAATGGACCGAATTCGGGTCCCAGCACCATGGCGCCGACCACCGTGACCGTCGAGTCGGTGACGGCCCCGATGGCCGCCAGCAGGCAGGCCACCGTGAGAAAGATCACGAAGGTGAAGGACAGCGTGGCCTCCTCGCGCGTGCGCGAGATCAATTCGTCCCAGAGCGAGCGCGTCGGCGGGGTCGCCGTCGGCCTTCAGTTCGGCAGTGTGCGCCCGGGTGGACAGCACGGTGTCGAGGACCTCGAGGGTGATCGCGCCGCGATGCTGGACGTCGAGTGCCTTGAGTTCCTTGATGACGTCGTTGGCGCATTCCCGGGCGATGTCGGCGGTGATCTCGTCGCCCGCGGGTTCGAGGGCCGCGCCCGGGTAGAGCAGCAGGTTCGCGACCCCGACCTCGCGCCGCAGTACGCCGAGCACGTCGTCGCGCAGGTCCTCGGGGGCGATCACCCGTAAGTGCAGCACGGCTTGGACGTTAGCCGTTGCAGGCGTCGACGACCCGCCGCCACCGGTGCCGGGACGACCCAGCCAGGCGTGACCCGAGTCGCGGCGCCGCTTTCCGAGCTGGCCCGACAACGGGTGTAGAAGTTGCGTCCATCTGTGGGCAGTGCACAACTATCTGTTATAGATTCACATCACTGATCGGTAATCACCCAGCATTCCCAAGTCAGCAAACATCATTCTGTGAATTTTCAACACACGGAGGCAGTGTCGGGTGGACGCCAAGTCACGCAGAGACCGCATCGAGCAACGCGTGCGGACCGAGCGCGAGGTCGCCTACGCCGAACTCGCCGCCGAGTTCGACGTGTCCGAGATGACCATCCGCCGCGACGTCGACGCGCTCGAGGCACTCGGCGTGCTCCGCCGCGTGGTGGGCGGGGCGATCGCCCTGAAGGGCAAGGACAGCGAACCGTCGTTCGCCACCCGCGTGGCGGACGCCGCGGAGGAGAAGCGCCACATCGCCCACGTCGTGGCGGGACTGATCAGCCCCGACGAGACGCTGATCCTCGACTCGGGCAGCACCGCACTGGCCGTCGCGCGTTCGCTCAGGGGCCGCGGGCTGGGGCTGACGGTCGTGACGCCCAGCGTGCTCGCCGCGCTCGAACTCGTCGACGACCCCGACACCACGATCGTGCTCACCGGCGGCGAGCTTCGGCCGGGCGAGCTCAGTCTCATCGGGCCCGCCACCGAGGACACGCTGTCCAACTACAACTGCGACACGTTCGTCATGGGCGTCGCGGGCATCGACGGCGAGCGCGGCATCTCCGACTATCACCAGGCCGAGAGCAGGGTCAAGCGGGCCGCGGCCAAGCGCGCCGACCGCGTGATCGTGGCGGCCGACAAGAGCAAGCTGGGCCGCGTCACGTTCGTCAGCATCGCGGCGCTGTCCGACGTCGACGTCATCGTCACCGACGGCGCGCCCGACCATCCCGCGCTGGTGGCGGCGCGCGGCGTCGGCGTCGAGGTGAACTGCGTGGCCGGCCACGCCGACGTGTCGGAGGCCGCGCGATGACGGGCACCCTCACCGTCGGCATCGACATCGGGACCACCGGAACCAAGACGGTGCTGCTCGACCCGGAGACCGGCGTCATCGCCCAGACCTCTCGCGAGACGGCGCTGTACTCCCCGTTGCCCGGCTCCGCCGAAGCCGACCCCGCGCAGTGGCACGCCAACGTCGTCGACTCGCTCCGAGAACTGTTGGGCGCGAGCGGAACCCGCGCAGGCGCCGTCGGCGCGATCGCGGTTTCCGGCATGGTGCCCGCGGTGCTTCCCGTCGATGACCGCGGCGCACCGCTGCGCCGGGCGATCCTGCAGAACGATGCGAGGGCCGGAGCACAGGTACGCGCACTGGCCGAGGACCTGCGCGGGATCGACCTGGTGAGCCTGACCGGCTCGGCGCTCACCCAGCAGTCGGTCGCTCCCACGACGGTGTGGCTGCGCGAACACGAGCCCGAGGTCTACGAACGCACCGCGCACTACGTGGGCTCGTACGACTGGGTGCTCGCCGCGCTGGGCGCCGAGGTACACGTCGAGCAGAACTGGGCGCTGGAGTCGGGCCTGTTCACCATCGACGGCGAGCTCGCCGGGCCCGTACTGCGGGCCGCAAAGCTCGACCCGGCCACGCTGGCGCCCGTGCGCAGGCCGGGGACTCGGGTCGGCGAGTTGAGCGCCGCCGCAGCGGCGGCGACGGGACTCGAGGCAGGGACGGCGCTCGTCGTGGGAGGCGCCGACCACGTGCTGTCGGCGTACGCGGCGGGAGTGAACCGGCCCGGCGACGCGCTAGTAAAACTCGGTGGCGCAGGCGACATCCTGGTGGCCAGCGACTCCAGGGTGGTCGACGAACGGCTGTACCTCGACGCTCATCCCGTTCCTGGCCACTGGCTGCCCAACGGATGCATGGCCACCAGCGGCAGCCTGATCCGGTGGTTCCAGGCGCTGATCGGCGGTGAGGACCTGACCGCGCTCGACGACCAGGCCGCCGCCGCCAATCCGGCCGAGGTGCTGTGTCTGCCCTACTTCCTCGGCGAGAAGAGCCCACTGCACGATCCCGACCTCCGGGGCGTATTCGCGGGCCTGCACCTCGGGCACTCGCGCGCCGACCTGTACCGGTCGGTGCTTGAGGGCATCGCCTTCGGATTCCGCCACCACGTGGACGTGTTCACCGACGTCGGCATCCCGCCCACCCGCGTGATGGTCACCAACGGCGGATCGAAGTCCTTGCTGTGGAAGCAGATTCACGCCGACGTGCTCGGCGTCGAACTGTCTCCCGTGCGGGGGCATCCCGGCGCCTCCCTCGGTGCCGCGGTGATCGCCGCCATCGGCATCGGGGCGCTCGACGAGTGGTCGGATGCGGCCCGCTTCATCGCGCTCGACCCATCCGTGGTGCCCGACGCGGCACGGCGGTCGGTGTACGACGACGCGTACGCCACCTGGCGCGCGCTCGGCGACGCCGTCACTGAAACGTCGCACCGCCTGGCGAGGCGGCCGCGAGAAGTCAACACCGAATGAAAGGAACAGTGCCGCAATGACAAACGAGCTACCACCGACACCGAAGCGGAGCCGGCCGTTCCGGACCAGACTGTTGGTCGCCCTGCTCTCCGCCTTGACGCTGCTGGCCGCGGCGTGCGCAGGCAGCGGTGGGCCCGCGCAACAGCAGGCCACCGGCACCGGCGAAGTCCCCAAGGACGTCTCGGGCACCGTGCGGATCCTGATGGAGAACGTGCCGGACACCGACATCGTCAAGGCGATGGTGCCCGAATTCAACAAGGACTACCCGGACGTCAAGGTCGACATCGAGACGCTGACCTATGACCAGATGCGCGACAAGCTGGTGTCGTCGTTCCAGTCCCCTTCACCCACCTACGACCTGATCATCGTGGACAACCCGTGGATGGTCGACTTCGCGAACGCGAAGTTCCTGCAACCGCTCGACGCGCGCATCGACGGCACCCCCGACTACGACGCGAAGGACTTCTTCAGCCCGCTGACCGACATCACCAACGTCGACGGCGTGCACTACGGCGTGCCGTTCTACAACTATGCGCTCGGATACCTCTACAACACAGACGATCTCGCGCAGGCCAAACTGCCGGTACCCACGTCGCTCGACGAGTTGGTCAGCACGTCGAAGGCCCTCAAGGTCGGCGACCGCGCGGGCATCGCGATGCAACCTCAGCGCGGCTACAAGATCTTCGAGGAGTGGGGCAACTGGCTGTTCGCCGCGGGCGGTTCCATCTACGGCACCGACGGCAAGGTCTCGCTGAACACCCCGGAGGCGAAGCGTGCGCTGCAGGCCTACATCGACACCTATAAGACGGCCGCACCGGCGAACAGCCTCAACTGGGCATTCGACGAGGCGTTCCGGTCGGTGTCGTCTGGGCAGGCCGCCTCGATGATCAGCTACAACTGGAACCTGCCCGCACTCAACGCGCCAGGCTCCGGCCCGTCGGCAGGCAAGTACAAGCTCGCCCCCATCCCCGGCGGCAAGCAGGTGCTCGGTTCGTGGAGTTGGGCGATCCCCGCCAATTCGGGTGCGTCCGACGCGGCGTGGGCGTTCGCGTCGTGGATAACCAGCAAGCCGCACGACGTCGCGCGGACCGAGAAGGGTGGCGCCGTGATCCGGCAGAGCACCGTCAAGGATCCGGCGGTGCTCAACGGTCCGCTCGGCGCCGACTACTACAAGACCGTCGAGCAGATCCTGGGCAACGCGTCACCGCTGAGCCAGGGTCCGAGCGGCGAGGAGATGATCCAGGCGGTCGGAACCGAACTCAACGAGGCCGTGGCGGGGACCAAGAGCGTCGACGACGCGCTTGCCGCTGCCCAGGCCGCCGCCGAGAAGATCCAAGGCTAGCCCGATCCCCCTCGGGGCTAGCCCTCATGAGGCCGATCACCCCACGAAAGGAGCGATGACCACCGTGAAATTTCACCACGGCATGGTCACCCCCCTCGTCGCGCTTTTCGTCGGGGTGGTCGGCTTCCCCCTGGCCTACGCGGGCTACCTCAGCACCACCGACTACAAGCTCACCAGCCACGGCACCCCGAACCTGGTCGGAGCGGACAACTACGTGGCGACGTTCGGCGACGGCGCGTTCTGGCATGCGTTCGGCACCACCGCGCTCTACGTCGGCGTGGCCGTCGGCCTCGAAGTGCTCATCGGCCTCGCCATTGCGCTCGCGCTCCAGAAGCAGCGCTGGGCAAGAGATCTGACCCGGTCGATGTTGTTGGCGCCGATGTTCATCACCCCCATCGCGGTCGGGCTCATCTTCCGGTTTCTGCTCAACGACCAACTTGGAGCCATCCCGCAGGCGCTCAAGACGCTCGGCGTCGACTACGACTTCTTCGGCCCCGGCAATGCGCTGTACACGCTGGCGTTCATCGACGTGTGGCAGTGGACGCCGTTCATGGTGCTGCTGCTGCTGGCCGGGCTCGAATCGATACCCCGCGAACCACTCGACGCGGCGCGGGTCGACGGGGCGAGCGGGTGGTACGTGCTGCGTCGCGTGACGCTGCCGTTGCTGGCACCGGTGCTCGTGGTGGCGATCCTGCTGCGCTGCCTCGACGCGATGAAGGTGTTCGAGTACGTGTTCGCCACCACCCGCGGCGGACCGGGCACGGAAACCGAGACGCTGCAGTACTTCATCTATCAGACCGGCATTCAGTTCTTCCGGCTCGGCTCCGCCTCCTCGATGGCTTTCGTGGTGCTGCTGGTGGTGTTGTCGGTGATCGTCGTCGCGTTCCGCCGGATGGAGCGGGCCAAGCAGTCATGAGGGACTCGCGCACACTCCTGGCCTTCCGGGTGGCCCTGTTGTGGGCGGCCGGGATCACCGTGCTGTTCCCTGTCGTGTGGGTCGCCCTGGCCAGCGTGAAGACGCCCGAGCAACTCAACGATCCGTTCCTCCTGACGTTCACGCCGACGTTCGACAGTTGGCGCAACGTGCTCTCGTCGGGAATCCTCGCGGCGGCCGGTCGCAGTGCGCTTGTCGCGCTCGTCACCGTCGGCCTCAGCGTGGTGGTCGGCAGCATGGGTGCCTACGCCATCGCGAGGTACCGGGCCGGCGGCACCGCCACTCGGTTCGGCATGCTTGCCGCGCAGGTGCTTCCGCCTGCGGTGCTGGTGTTTCCGTTCCTCACGATGGCCTACGCGCTGCGGTTGAACGACACCCTGATTCCGGTGATCTTCGCGCACCTCAGCTTCGTCCTCCCGGTCGTGACGTGGTTCCTCATCGGGTTCTTCGAGGCCGTTCCACGCTCGCTCGAGGAACAGGCGCAGGTCGACGGCTTCACCCGGTTTCAGGCCTTCCGGCTGGTGGTGTTGCCGCAGGTGTTCCCGGGGATCGGAGCCGCGGCCATCTTTGGGTTCACGCTGTCCTGGAACGACCTGTTCTACGGGCTGATCCTCGCGCCGGGCAAGGCCGCAATCCTCCCGGTGGCGATCGCCGGGTTCAACACGTTCCGCGGGGTGCAGATCGGCTCGATGAGCGCGGCGATCCTCATCGCGGTGGTCCCCGTCGTCGTCGCAAGCTTCTTCATCCAACGCAGGCTGGTGCAGGGCATCAGCGGCGGCGCGGTGAAGTTCTAGGGCAAGGTTGGTGATTCGCGCTCAATGGCAACCGTCCGATTCTCCGGAGTCAACAAGTCGTACGGGTCGACGTCCGTCGTCAGCGACCTCGATCTGGAACTGCCCGACGGGTCCTTCACCGTGCTGGTGGGGCCGTCGGGCTGCGGCAAGTCGACGTCGCTGCGGATGCTCGCCGGGCTCGAGCCCGTCACGTCGGGCACCATCACGATCGGCGACCGCGACGTCACGCAACTCCCGCCACGAGACCGCGACGTCGCCATGGTGTTCCAGAACTACGCGCTGTATCCGCACCTGTCGGTGCGCGAGAACATCGCCTTTCCGCTGAGAGCGTCGAAGACGCCACGCACCGACGCGCTTCGCCGCGCCGACGAGGTCGCCGAGTCGCTGGGGCTCGAGAAGCTGTTGGCCCGAAAACCCAAGGAGCTCAGCGGCGGACAACAGCAGCGAGTCGCGATCGGGCGCGCGATCATCCGTGAGCCGTCTGTTTTCCTGTTCGACGAACCGCTGAGCAATCTCGACGCGAAGCTGCGCGTCGAGACACGCACCGAGCTACTGCAGATCCAACGCAGGCTCGGCATCACGTCGGTGTACGTCACTCACGACCAGGAGGAAGCGATGACGCTGTCCGACCGCATGGTCGTGATGCGCGAGGGTCGCACCGCACAGGAGGGCAGCCCGCAGGACGTCTACGCCCACCCCGTCGACACGTTCGTGGCGTCGTTCGTCGGCAGCCCGAAGATGAACCTGCTCGACGGTGAGGTGTGTGACGGGATCTTCACCCTGCCAAGCGGATTCCAGCTTGCGATCGGCTCGTTTGACGGCGGCGGGGCCGTCACGCTCGGCGTCCGTCCCGACGACCTGGTACCCACCGCGTCCGACGGTGCCGGTGATGCACGTGTCACGCTGATCGAACTGCTGGGCCCACGAGCGATCGTCACGATCGACGCGCGGGGCATCGCACTGACGAGCGTCGTCGAGACCTCGCGACTCGCAGGCATCACCGAGGGCGCCCCCGTCACCTTGTCCACCCGACCGGGCGCCGTGCACGCCTTCGACCCCGACACCGGCCAGCGCCGCGCTGGCCCCGACAACGATGGGAACCGATCAAAAAGATGACCAGGACAGTCGTGGTTACCGGCGCAGGATCCGGGATCGGACGGGCGATCGCGACGACGCTCGCGCAGCGCGAGTGGCGCGTCGTCGTGACCGACATCGACGGCGACGCGGCAGCGGACGTCGTTGCCGCGCTGGACAACCCGAGCGCACGACATGAATCCGCGGCGCTCGACGTCTCCGACCCGGAGCACGCCCAGTCGATCGCCTTCGACGTCGCCGATCGACTCGGGCTCGACGCGTGGGTGTCGAACGCGGGCATCTCGTTCATGCATCGCTTCGTGGATGCTCCGGTGGAGCGATACGACCAGACGATGAACGTCAACCTCAAGGGCGTATTCGTCTGCGGGCAGGCGGCGGCCCGCGCGATGATCCGAAGCGGCGTCGCGGGGGCGATCGTGAACACCGCGTCGATGGCGGGCAAGCAGGGCCGGGTGCCGTTCCTCGCGGACTACGTCGCCTCGAAGTTCGGTGTCGTCGGGTTGACCCAGGCGATGGCCTACGAACTCGGCGAGCACCGCATCACCGTGAACTGCGTCTGCCCCGGGTTCGTCGAAACTCCCATGCAGTCAAGGGAACTCGAATGGGAAGCCACGCTTCGCGAAACCACCGTCGACGGCGTGCGCCGCATGATGGTCGACGACACCCCGCTTGGCCGCCTCGAGCAGCCGGAGGACGTCGCACGCGCGGTGGCGTTCCTGCTGTCCGACGACGCCCGGTTCATCACCGGTGAAGCGCTCGCCGTCAACGGCGGCGCCTACATGGACTGACCGCTCGCCCCCAGAACGCCTTCGCCACCACAGAGAAAGAGACACACCGTGACCACCACCTGGCTCGACAAGGTCTTCAACGTAAGAAAGCCCGTCATCGCCATGCTTCACCTAGCCGCCCTCCCCGGCGACCCCGGATACGACGGTGGGGGCGGTATCGCCGCCGTCGTGAACCGGGCCCGCGAGGAGCTCGAAGCGCTGCAAGCCGGCGGCGTCGACGGCGTGATGATCAGCAACGAGTTCAGCCTTCCGTACCTCACCAAGACCGAACCGATCACCGCCATCACGATGGCCAGGATCATCGGTGAGCTACTCCCCGACCTGTCGGTGCCGTACGGCGTCAACGTGCTGTGGGACGGCCGCGCGTCGATCGATCTAGCGGTGGCCACCGGTGCAAAGTTCGTGCGCGAGATCTTCACTGGCGTGTACGCCAGCGACTTCGGCTTGTGGAACACCAACGTCGGCGAGGTGGCGCGGCACCGCGCCAGGGTCGGTGGCGCGGAGGTGAAGCTGTTCTTCAACATCGTGCCCGAGTCGGCCACCTATCTGGCCGACCGCGACCTCTCGTCGATCACGCGCACCACGGTCTTCGCCACGCTGCCCGACGCAATCTGCGTGTCGGGTGCGACCGCCGGATCCCCGACCGATTCCGAGGCGCTGCGCGTGGTGAAGGCGGCCGCCGGGGAGGTGCCGGTCTTCGTGAACACGGGCGTGCGCGCGGAGAACGTCGCCACCCAACTCGAGATCGCCGACGGCGCCATCGTCGGGACGTACTTCAAGGCCGACGGGGTCTTCGAGAACAGGGCGCAGAAGTCGCGAGTCGAGGAATTGATGGGTGCGGCTCGCGAGTTCCGCGCGGGACTGGAGTGACCGTGGCGTTGCCTTCGCGCACGCCGCCCACCGCGCTGCGTTACTTAACCGCGCTGCGTGACTTGTTAGCGGTGCATGACCTATTCGGAAGCCGCTAAGCGGCGAACGGATACGGACCGTTCGGGTCACCACCGTCGTCGTCCCCCCAAGGGTCGAACGGCTCGGGGTGGTCGTCGTCGCGGTCGGGTTGCGGTGCTGGGAGTTCACCCGTGAGATCCAGTGCCCAGGGGTCGAATGACTCCGGCTCGCGGCCCTCGAGCACCTGGTCGGGTCCCGGTGGTGCGCTGCCGTCGGCGTCGCCCCAGGGTTCGAATGACTCTGGCTCGCGGCCCTCAAGCACCTGGTCGGGTCCCAGTGGTGCGCTGCTGCCGGTGTCCCCCCATGGGTCGAATGGCTCCGGGTCACGGCCCTCGTCGTCGTGGTCGGGTCCCGGTGGTGCGCTGCGGCTGGTGTCGTTGTGCTGCAGTGTTTCTGGTTCGTCGGGTGGGTGCAGGAGTCGTTCGGGGCGGTGGTAGTAGTTGACCCGGTTTTGGCCGGTGTCCAGGTGTGGGGGTGGGATCCATTCCACGTCGCCGCGGGCGTTGATGGTGGTGGTCCAGCCACCGTGTTCACCGACCATGCGGTTGTCGGGTCCGCAGGCCAGCCCGAGTTCGTCGATGTTGGTGTTGCCGCCGTCGACCCAGTCGACGATGACGTGGTGGACCTGGCTGCCGTAGGCCCCGACCGTGCAGCCGGGTTTGGTGCACCCGGAGTCGCGGGCGATCAGCATGAGGCGCTGCGCCGGGGAGGCGACCCGGCGGGTGCGGAATAGGTCCAGCGCCGATCCGGTGGCCCCGTCGAAGACGGCCAGCGCGTGGTGGGCGTGCGAGCCCAGCCGGATCACGTCGGCGATCGGCATGACGGTGCCGCCGCCGGTGACGCCGACCCCGGCGCGGGACTCGAGATCTTGCAGCGTGGTGCGGATGATGACCGTTACCGGGAGTCCGTTGAGTTGGCCCAACTGGCCGCTCATCAACGCGATGCGTCCGACGGCGATCATGGCGTCGTGTTGGCGTTGGGCCAGGCTGCGGTGGTCGTTGTCGATCTGGGCTTGCGTCGGGGTGCCGGATACGCACGGTTCGGGGTCGTCGGGGTTACACATGCCCAGCGCGGCGTACTTGGCGAAGATCGCCTCCCACGTCGCGCGCGCTTCGGGCGTGAGGTCCCCGGAGACGGCCGACATCGCGTCGTGGCGTTGCTTGCCCAGCGAGATGCCGCGGCGGCGGGCGCGTTCGGTGTCATCGGGTTCGGGGCCGTCCTGGTCGAGCAGGAACAGCGTCCGCTCGGCGCTGTCCTTGAGCTCGCGAGGTCCCACCCCGACGGCGGTGCGAACCCAGTCGACCTCGATCTGGGTACGGGTCGCGGCGTCGACGAAGCCCGGCAACTTGTCCATCGCCTTGCCGATGACCTCGACGTGCTCGCCGTTGATCACGCCGTGGGCCTGGGCGGCCGCGGTCGCGGGAAGCACCGGGGGTAGCGGTTGGCCGGTCAGCGTGCGCCGCGGTCCCAACCGCGCGGCGTCGCTGAGGCGGCGGCGGGCCTCGCCGGTGGAGATCCGCCACCGGATCGCCAGCACGTCGCGCCACGACTTCGCCCCCAACTCCCGCGGGGTGGTCTCGCTCTGCAACTGGGCCAGCACCCGCTGTGACTGGGTCGGCAGCTGACAAGTGAGGGTCTGCAGTTCGTCACCGACGCCGAGCAGCTCGTCCTTGGTGAGGGTCTCCATGTCCGCAGCGGCGAGCACCGCGTAGCCGGCGCGCACCAGCGCCATCCCTTCGAGCACCTCCGCCACCGACATACTTCGAACATACATTCGACCACCGACAGGGAATCCGCGATTGTTACTACTGAAACTAAAGTGGCAGAAGATGTTTCGCTGATTGCCGCAGAGCACGGCGGGCCCGAAGAGCACGATCGGGCCCGCAGAGCGCTTCCGCCCCGAGCGCATCGCACGCTCACCGCGTCGCGCCAAAGCTGTTCAGTGAGCGTGCACGAACTGCCAACAAACCTCGGCGTGTCGCCGTACCAACACGCCCGCTCGCGAGGAATTTGGGGCCTGCAGCCGGCGTTCTCTGCAGCGCTACTCGGCCACTACCTGCCGTTCCACTGCTGCTCGCCAGAGTCGAGAGGTCAAGCCGATCCTCGCCTGACCAAGCGAACACCGAGTTCGTCGGCGGGAACTTCGTGCCCTGCTGCACAACGGATCTCGACGGTCGACTCGGCACCACAGTCGAGGTGCACGAGTCGCAGCTTGGTGTCGTTGAGGTAGGTCCGGCCCCACTCGAACATCGCCCACACGACGGGCATGAACGCCGTCCCCGCTTCGGTGAGCACGTACTCGTCGCGGCTGCGCTGGCCGGGTTCGCGGTACGGCCGCTTCTCCAGCACGCCGGCATCGACGAGTTCGGACAGGCGGGCCGACGTGGCCGCCTTGGTGATGCCGACGCGGCGGGCGAAGTCGTCGAATCGCGTGGTGCCGTAGAAGGCCTCGCGCATGATCAGCATCGCCGACTTGGTGCCCGCGATCGCCATCGTCTTCTCGATCGGGCAGTGTCCGACGGCCGACCAGGCGTCGCGGTCGGCGAGCGGCCCTTGCAGAACTGTCATGTACGTCACTCCACAGCTGGGTTGTTGTCACTAGACCTAGGTGTTACATCTAAGTATAGAGAGCAGTACTCAGCGACGAGTCATTCAGGAGGACACAATGGCCGACGTATTCGGACCGCGACGCCGTGATCGTGGGCGCCGTCCGCACGCCCGTCGGCAAGGGCAAGGCCAGCGGAGCACTGCACGACGTGCTGCCCGCCGACCTGCTGGCCCACAGCCTGCGCGAGTTGGTCGACCGGACCGGAGTGGATCCCGCCACCGTCGACGACGTCATCGCGGGCGCGGTGACCCAGGTCGGCGATCAGTCCGTCAACATCGCCCGCAACGCGCTGCTCGGCGCCGGGTTCCCCGAGACCGTGCCGGGCACCACCGTCGACCGCCAGTGCGGCAGCAGTCAGCAGGCGATCTCGCTTCGCCGCCCAGGGCGTGCTCGCCGGGTCCTACGACATCGTGATCGCCTCAGGCGTCGAGTCGATGTCGCGGGTGCCGATGGGCTCCAGCGTGCTTCCCGGCAGTGACCCCTTCGGCCACGCCTTCGCGGAGCGCTATGCCGAGGGCCTGGTGCCGCAGGGCATCAGCGCGGAACTCATCGCGGCCAAGTGGGGCCTGTCCCGCGAGCAGCTCGACGAGTTCTCGGCGGGCAGCCACGAGAAGGCCGCCCGCGCCACCAAGGAGGGCCTGTTCGACAACGAACTCGCACCGATCGCAGGCCTGTCCACCGACGAGATCATCCGTCCCGGCACGACCGTTCAGACGCTGGCCGGCTTGAAGCCCGCGTTCTACAGCGAGGCGTACTCGGCGCGTTTCCCGCAGATCAAGTGGGAGATCACGCCGGGCAACTCGTCGCCGCTGTCCGACGGCAGCGCCGCGGTGATGATCACCAGCGGTGCGGTGGCCCGCAAGCTGGGCCTGAAGCCGCTGGCGCGGATCCACACCATGACGGTGGTGGGCTCTGATCCGCTCTACATGCTGACCGGCGTCATCCCGGCGACCGAGAAGGTGCTGGCGCGGGCGGGCCTGAAGCTGTCCGACATCGACCTGTTCGAGGTCAACGAGGCGTTCGCCCCCGTCGTGCTGAGCTTGGGCGCTCGAGACCGGGGCCGACCTGGCCAAGACCAACGTCAACGGCGGTGCGATCGCCATCGGACATCCGTTGGGCGCCAGCGGTGCACGCATCATGACGACGCTGGTCAACGCGCTCGAGCAACGCGACGCCCGTTACGGGCTGCAAACGATGTGTGAGGGCGGCGGCATGGCCAACGCCACCATCATCGAGCGGCTCGGCTGACGCGTTCCGTTTTCGCCGAAACCGCATTCCCTGTCGTTGAGCGCGTCGCTTTACGACAGGGAATGCGGTTTCGGCACATCTCGGGCGGCGGTGGACGGGCATTCCCCACGCGCGACAATCACACCGTGAAGGTCATCGTCACCGGCGGCAACAGCGGGGTCGGGAAGGCGACGGCGACCGCTCTTGCCGCCGCCGGGCATAGCGTGGTGATCGCCTGCCGAACCCTCCCGAAGGGACGTGAGGCCGCCGCGGACATGACGGGCGACGTCGAGGTCAGCCACCTCGACCTGGCAAACCTGGCCAGCGTCAGACGGTTCGCCGAGTCCGTGACAGACGTCGATGTGCTGATCAACAACGCAGGGGTGATGGGACTGCCGCTGACGCGCACGGCCGACGGCTTCGAGGCGACCATGGGCATCAACTATCTCGGTCACTTCGCGTTGACCTGCCTGCTTGGGGACAGGATCACCAATCGCGTGATCTCGGTGACCAGCGCGATGCACACCCTGTGCACGATGCACGTGGACGACATGAATTGGCACACGCGCCGGTATTCGAAGTGGTCGGCGTACGAGGAGTCCAAGCTCGCGATCCTGTTGTTCACCTCGGAGTTGGCGCGACGCGGCGTGCGCGCCTACGCGACGGATCCGGGCGCGACGGATACCGACATCGCCAGATACGGCACGGGACTGATGGGCTGGCTGAACTCGCTGCCGCTACCCCGGCCCTACCTTCAGAGCGCAGCCAACGGTGCGCGGGCGAGCATCCAGGCCGTGACCACCACGCTGCCCAGCGGCACCTACCTCGCGCCGCGGTTCAACCAGTGGGGCAAGCCCAAGGTCGCCAAACTACGCCCGAAGGCCGTCGACCCGGTCGTGGGCCGCCGACTGTGGGAGATCTCGGCGGAGCTGACCGGCTGCGACTGGCCCAATTAGCGATTTCGGCGCGCAAACCCGCACTCAACGCGGAAAAGCGCGCCCAAATCGCAGGTTACTCGGGCTGTTTGGGCTTCGCGTCGATGCCCGATTCCTTGCGCTGCTGCGCGGTGATGGGCGCCGGCGCATCGGTCAGCGGGTCCACGCCGCCGCCCGACTTGGGGAAAGCGATCACCTCGCGGATGGAATCGGTGTCGGCCAGCAGCGCCGTGATGCGATCCCATCCGAACGCGATGCCGCCGTGCGGAGGGGCACCAAAAGTGAAGGCGTCCAACAGGAATCCGAACTTGTCCTGCGCTTCGTCGTGATCGATTCCCATCATCGCGAAGACCCGTTCCTGGACGTCGCGACGATGGATGCGGATCGACCCGCCGCCGATCTCGTTGCCGTTGCAGACGATGTCGTAGGCGTCGGCAAGCGCCGAGCCGGGATCGGTGTCGAAGGTGCCCTCCGACTCCGGCTTGGGCGCGGTGAATGCGTGGTGCACAGCCGTCCACGCGCCAGAGCCGAAGGCGACGTCGCCCGCGGCGGTGGCCTCGTCGGTACCCTCGAACAGCGGCCAGTCCACCACCCAGGTGAACGCCCACGCCGCCGGGTCGATCATGTCGAGGCGCTTGGCGATCTCGATGCGGGTGGCGCCCAGCAGGCCCCGGCCCGCCTTGGCGGTTCCCGCCGCGAAGAAGATGCAGTCCCCCGGCTTCGCGCCGACGTGCGCGGCGAGTCCGTCGCGCTCGGCATCGGTCAGGTTCTTGGCGACCGGACCGCCGAGCGTGCCGTCCTCGGCGACGAGCACGTAGGCCAGTCCCTTGTGGCCGCGCTGCTTGGCGAACTCCTGCCAGCCGTCCAGCGTGCGCCGCGGCTGCGACGCCCCACCCGGCATGACTACCGCGCCGACGTACGGCGCCTGAAACACCCGAAACGTGGTGTCGGAGAAGTACTCCGTGCACTCGACGAGTTCGAGGGCGAACCGGAGGTCCGGCTTGTCCGAGCCGAACCGTCGCATCGCCTCGTCGTAGCCGATCCGCGGGATCGGCAACGGGAGGTCGTAGCCGATCAGAGCCCACAGTGCCTTCAAGATCTGTTCGGACACCGCGATGACGTCGTCGGCGTCGACGAAGCTGAGCTCCATGTCGAGCTGGGTGAACTCGGGCTGGCGATCGGCACGGAAGTCCTCGTCGCGATAGCAGCGGGCAATCTGGTAGTAGCGCTCCATGCCCGCGACCATCAGCAGCTGCTTGAACAGCTGCGGGCTCTGTGGGAGTGCATAGAACGAGCCGGGTTGCAGCCGCGCCGGGACCAGGAAGTCGCGCGCCCCCTCGGGCGTCGAGCGGGTCAGCGTCGGCGTCTCGATCTCGATGAAGTCGTGGTCGGCGAGCACGCTGCGCGCAGCCGCATTCACCTTGGAGCGCAATCGGATTGCCTGACCTGGACCCTCGCGGCGCAGGTCGAGGTAACGGTACTTGAGCCGCGTTTCCTCGCCCGCGGTCTCGTCGAGTTGAAACGGCAGCGGGGCGCACTCGCTGAGCACCGTCAGCGTCGTCGCGTTGACCTCGATGTCGCCGGTGGCGATGTCGGAGTTGGCGTTGCCCTCGGGCCTGATCTCGACGACGCCCGTGACGGTGACGCAGAACTCCGCACGCAGCCGGTGCGCCTGTTCGAGTACGCCGGAATCGCGGAACACCACCTGCGCGACGCCGGATGCGTCACGCAGGTCGATGAAGATGACGCCGCCGTGGTCGCGCCGCCGCGCCACCCAACCGGCCAGGGTCACCGTCTGACCGGCGTCGGTGGACCGCAACGAACCGGCGGCATGGCTGCGCAGCACGAAAACTCCTCGCGAGATGGGATGGACCGACTGATGAGTCTAGAGGGGGCGGCGCAGAGGTAATTTGGCCAGCGTGGATGAGCGCTCGCGCGAAGACCCTGACCCCGATGAGCGCTCGCGCGAAGACCCTGAACCCGATGAGCGCTCGCGCGAAGACCCTGACCCCGATGAGCGCTCGCGCGAAGACCGTCACCCAGCGATGGCGCTCGTGGGACCCGGCGCCATCGGCTCGACGGTCGCAGCCCTGGTTCACTCGGCCGGACACCCCGTCACCTTGTGCGGCCGCACCCCGCGGGAGTCCATCGAGGTCCGGCCCGACGACGGTGATGCCATCGTGGTGCCCGGACCCGTGCACACTGACCCCGCAGCCCTCGATGGGCCCGTGGACGTCGTGCTCCTGGCCGTCAAGGACACCCAGAATCGGCAGGCCGCCGCGTGGCTGGCGCCACTGTGCGACGAAAGAACCGTGGTGTGTGCGCTGCAGAACGGCGTCGAGCAGGTCGAACGGGTCGGCAGGTACTGCCCGGAGTCGACGGTGGTGCCGTCCGTCGTGTGGTTCTCAGCAGAGACGCAGCCCGGTGGCTGGGTCAGGCTGCGGACACCGGTGCGGCTCGTGCTTCCCGAGGGGCCCGCTGCGGGTCGGCTCGCCGAGACACTGCGCGGCCCGCGGTTGGCGGTTGACCTCGATCCCGACTTCGTCACCGCGACGTGGCACAAGCTGCTCGTGAACGCCGTCGCGGGACTCATGGTGCTGACGGGACGCAAGTCGGGCATGTTCCGCCGCGACGACGTTGCCAACCTGGCGCGCCGCTACGTCGCCGAGTGCCTCGCGGTGGCGCGCGCCGAGGGGGCCAACCTGGGCGACGAACTCGTCGAGCAGACCGTGCGCCTGTTCACCGAGGTGCCCGAGGACCTGACGACGTCGATCCTGACCGACCGTGAGCACGGCAGGCCGCTGGAGTGGGACGTTCGCAACGGCGTCGTCGCACGCAGGGCCGCCGCGCATGGCATCCCGACGCCCATCAGTGACGTGTTGGTGCCGCTGCTGGCCGCCGCCGGTGAAGGCCCGGGCTGACCCCGCGGAGTAGACACCACCGCCTACAGTGTCTACTCATGGCTGTGTCCCATCCCAAGACCTACGACTGCGAACGAGTCGAGCTCGACTTCATCGAGTCCGCACCGTTCCGGTTCGTCAGCAAGGTCGAGCTCGCCATCACACCCGAGCAGCTGTTCGAGGTCCTGGGCGACGCCGAGTCGTGGCCGCACTGGGCGACCGTGATCACCAAGGTGGTGTGGACCAGTCCCGAGCCGCGCGGCATCGGGACCACCAGGACGGTGACCATGCGCGGCCACATCGTCGGTGACGAGGAGTTCATCGCGTGGGAGCCGTTCTCTCACATGGCCTTCCGATTCAACCAGAGCACCTCGAACGCGATCTCGGCGTTCGCGGAGGACTACCGAGTCGTGGAGACGGCCGACGGTTGCCACTTGACCTGGGTGATGGCCATCAAGCCAAACGGGCTGGCGGGCAAGCTCGGCATGACGATGGGTCAACCGATCATGGCGTGGTTGTTTCAGCGGTTCCTGCACAACCTGCGCCGCTACACCGACGCGCGGTTCGCCCCGACCGACTGAAGCGATGCGCGATTCGCTCCGCTTCTCGCTGGCCGTCAGTACAGACCCTCCCACGCCGACCGCCTGACGCCGTCGGGGTCGGCGACGGTGTCGTCGCGCGCCGAGCGGATGACCCGCGTACGCCTGTGTTCGGTGTCGTAGCGCGGCCACTCACTACCCAAGTTCCCCGTCGCGAACGCCAGCCACGTGCGCTGCATGCGTCTGCCCACCGACGGCTGAACCCGACGGCCGAGTGGGTGCAGCTTGCGCCCCAGGTATGACGCGTAACTGTGTTGGATGTGCACGATCTCGCTGCCGTGGGTGGCGCCGAGGCCGAGCACGCGCAGCGTCCAGGTCGTGTGGTCGAAGCGGTAGGCGTAGGTGGGGGCGTGCGGGCTGTAGGCGTCGGCGAACGCCCAAGCCGGCGCGCCGAACATCGCATCCGAGCCGACGGCGACCAGGGCTCGACGGCGCGGATACCCCGGATACGCCGCCAGCACGCGTGGCTTCGCGTCGGGTGCGGTGCGCGCGAAGTAGGCGTCGATGCTGGGCGGTGTGGTCGGCAGCATCGGTGGCTTGACCCAGGCGAACATGGATGCCTCGTGGCTGTTGGTTCCGATGATGAGCGGCACGCGCGACACGGCCCCGATTCGGGCCGCGTCGATCGGGTGGTGCGGCAGCAGTTCCACGCCGTGCGTGAGCCCGAACGCCAGGACGGGGGTGTCGGCCGCGCTCTGCGCCTGAAGCTCGCCCGCGGCGCGACGCAGCGCACGCTGCGGCAGTGCCTTGACCTCGTCAACGCCGACGCCGAGCCGGTCGAGGAAGCGCTGCGCCTGCCGCGCCCGGGTCGCCCTATCGGCGATCAGCGGCAGCGCGGGACTCTGCGCGATCGCCCGTCCGAACAGGCCGTCGGCGGCCGGACTGGCCAACAACGCCAGAACGGAAGTCGCACCTGCCGATTCGCCGAACACCGTCACCTTGTCGGGGTCACCGCCGAACGCCGCGATGTTGTCGCGCACCCAGGCCAGCGCCGCAAGTTGGTCGCGCAGGCACAGGTTGTCGTCGAACCCCGCGCCGAGGTCGCCGAGCTCGAATCCACCGAACACGCCGAGCCGATACGTGACGTTGACGACGACGACATTGCCGTTGGCGGCCAGCCTGGAGCCGTTGTACAGCTGCAGCTGACCGGCGCCGTAGACGAACGCGCCGCCGGGAATCCAGACCATGACCGGCAGCGCGCTGGCGGGGTCGCGGGCAGGCGACCACACCGTGACGGTGAGACACGCCTCGTCGCGGATCTTCGGGTCGTCGCGTCCCCCACCCACGAAGGAGCGGCCCTGTGGCGGAAGCGGCCCGTGCTCGATGGCGTCGCGGACGCCCACCCACGGCTCCAGCGGCGCAGGCGCCAGGAACCGGCGCTCCCCCACGGGCTGCTCGGCGTAGGCGACACCACGCCAGACGTTGACACCGCCCTCCGTCGTGCCGCGGAGTAACCCGGCAGCGGTCTGGACGATGGTCGAAAGTTCCGCAGTATCGCTCAGGGCGGCCACCCCCGGAATCGTAGTGTGGGAAGCTGAACGCGGCTGGCGCCCAGCGTTGGCGGTCGAGTGTCGTGAGGCGGCGGAGCGCCGCGAAAGGACTCGTGCGATGACCTTCAACGAGGGTATGCAGATCGACACCAGTACCACGTCGTCGAGTGGGGGCGGCGGGGGTGGCCGCGGGATGGCAATCGGCGGCGGGATCGGTGGCCTGCTCATCGTGGTGGTGGCGTTGTTCCTGGGCGTCGACCCCGGTTCGGTGCTCCCCCAGGGCGGCGTCAACCAGTACGACACTCAGGGCGTCGAAGCCCCCGGTTTCGATCTGAGTCAGTGCAAGACGGGCAAGGACGCCAACGAGATCGTCGAGTGCCGCGTGGTGGCGACGGGTAACTCTGTGGACGGCGTGTGGTCGGAGCTGCTCAAGGGGTACCAGCGGCCGAGCGTGCGCCTCTTCAGCAACGACGTGCAGACCGGGTGCGGGCCTGCGACGACGGCGGTCGGCCCCTTCTACTGCCCGGTCGACCGAACGGCCTACTTCGACACCTCCTTCTTCCAGGTGCTCGTGGACCAGTTCGGTTCCAGCGGTGGCCCGTTCGCCCAGGAGTACGTGGTAGCGCACGAGTTCGGACACCACGTCCAGAACCTGATGGGGGTGCTCGGGCGGGGGCAGCAGGGCGCCACCGGCGCGCAGGGCGCCGGCGTGCGGACCGAGTTGCAGGCCGACTGCTTCGCCGGGGTGTGGGCGTATTACGCGTCCAAGACCCGACAAGAAAGTACCGGCGCACCCTACCTGGATCCGTTGACCGACAAGGACATCAACGATGCGCTCTCCGCGGCCTCCTCGGTGGGCGACGACCGCATCCAGAAGGAGTCGACTGGACGGGTCAATCCGGAGTCGTGGACGCACGGCTCGTCCGAGCAGCGTCAGAAGTGGTTCACAGTCGGTTACCAGACCGGTGATCCGAAGAAGTGCGACACGTTCAGGACGAACGATCTCGGCTGACCACGGGAGGCTCTGCGATGACGGCGGGTGATGACGTCAGGCCCGACGCCAAGGACTGGACGTGGGTGCTGAATCGGCCCTGTCCCCAGTGCGGCTTCGACGCTGCCCTCGTACATCCGACCGACGTCGGCGACCACGTGCTCACGGACGCGACCGACTGGGTCACCCGACTCGGGGAGTCCGGCGCCACCACACGCCCCGCACCCGGCGTCTGGTCGCGATTGGAGTACGGCTGCCACGTCCGCGACGTGCACCGGATCTTCAACCAACGCGTGCAGATGATGCTGCGCGAGGACGAGCCGAGGTTCCCCAACTGGGATCAGGACGAGACGGCGCTTGCCGACGGCTATGCCACCCAGGATCCCGCCACCGTCGCAGGTGAACTGCTGGAGGCCGCCACGGCCGTCGCCGACACCTATGCCTCGGTGCCTGCGGACGCGTGGCCAAGGCGCGGACTGCGCAGCAACGGCAGCGAGTTCACCATCGCGTCCATCGCCCGGTACCACCTGCACGACATCGTCCACCACGCCTGGGACGTCACGTCGAATCGCTAACCACATTGAACACATTTCGCTAATGTGTTCAAATGCGCGCGGACCAGAGCCAGCCGAACAGGGCGGTGTCCCCTGCGCTGCTGACCGCCACCAGTGAGACGCTGCGCAGGTTCGGGCCACGTCAGTTCACCCTCACCGCCGTCGCCGACGCGGCGGGCGTCTCACGCGGCACCGTGCACAACGCGCTGGGCAGCCGGGAGTACGCGATCAAGACCGCGCTGGACCACCTCGCGTCGGTGTTCATCGAGACCATGGCCGCCGAGGTCGACAAGGCCGACACGCTGGCCGAAAAGGTCTCGGCCGCTGCAGTCTTGATCTGTGCCCACCGGCAACACTCCGATTCGGTCGCTGCGCGTGGCATCAACGAGAGCATCCTGGTGCTGCTCTTGCGCAATATCGGCGACGATCTGGTGAAGCGGGCGATCGACCTCTGGAGGCCGCTGGTGAAGGCCGCCCAAAGCAGTGGCGAGGTGGGTCCCACCACCGACCCCACGCGGGCCGCCGAGTGGATCGTGCGCATCCTGTTCAGCTTCGAACTGCTACCGCCCATGGGCATGAACCTCGACAGTCCGCGTGCAGTCAAGCGATTCGTGACCACCTTCATCGTCGACGGCTTGACCGGAGGTACCCATGACTGAGCCCGACCATGAGGTCGCCATCATCGGTGCTGGGCCGGGCGGCATCGCCGCGGCACACCTACTGCGGAAGAGGGGCATCGACGACTTCGCCATCATCGAACGCGCCGACGACTTCGGCGGCACCTGGCGTGACAACCACTATCCCGGACTGGCCGTGGACATCCCCAGCCTTTGGTACCAGCTGTCATTCGCGCCCAACCCAGACTGGTCGCGACTGTTCGCATCAGGCCCCGAGCTCCATCGATACCTGCGCGACACCGCCTCGCGGATGGGCCTGTACGACCACCTGATCGCGAACGCCGAAGTCGTCCAACAGCAGTGGGACGACAAGAGTGGGTTGTGGCACCTGACCATCCGCGACGGGCCTGCCATCACGGCGCGGTTCGTCATCAGCTCGGTCGGCGGCTACGTCAACGCGAAGCTGACCGTGAACATCCCGGGCGTCGAGGACTTCGCGGGCACCACGTTGCGACCCAATGCGTGGGATGACTCCTATGACCCCCGAGGCAAGCGCATCGCAGTGATCGGCACCGGCTCCAGCGGCGTACAGATCACCGCCGCATTGTCCGGAGAGGCAGCCAGCCTCGACGTCTACCAACGAACGCCGGCCTGGGTGCTGCCGAAGGTCGACTTCGACATCCCCCCGCTGATGCGCCGAATCCTCAAGCTGCCTGGCATCTTTCCCGCCGTCAACGTTGCGGGCCGGTTGGTGATGGACGTCGCCATGATCGCGCCGATCGTGCACGTCTTCTCGCGGCTACCCGATCGGTTACTGATTCGCCTGATGCCGATCTACGACGCGTACTGCCGGACGCTCTACCGGTTGCTGCTGCGCGCGACGGTGCGCGATCCGGCGACGCGCGCGGCCCTGGTGCCGCGCTACGGAATCATGGCCAAGCGGCCCGTCATCTCCAGCACCTTCCTGCCCGCGCTCAACGATCCGAACACTTCTCTGATCACCGCGCCCATCGAGCGGATCACCCGCGACGGTGTGCGCACCGTCGATGGCGTCGAACATCCCGCCGAGCTGCTGGTGCTGGCCACGGGATACGAGTTGTGGACCGATCCCGAGACCTATCGCCCGGGAACGATCCTCGGCGCCAACGGGTTCGACCTCGCCGAGTACTACCGCGCCCACGGCATGCAGAGCTATGCAGGCACCGCGCACCCGCGGCTGCCCAACCGCTGGGAGATCGTGGGCCCGCTCGGCTTCGTGGGCTTCGCCTGGTGCGACTTCGTCGAGACGATGGCCGCCCACGCCGTGCGCGTCATCGCCGAGACCCGCAGGCGCGGAACACAGGTCGCCGAGGTGAGCCAGGAGGCGTTCACCCGGTGGAACGCGGTGATGGCGCGCCGCGGCAAGACCGCCCACCTGTACTTCACCGACTGCAACCCCGAGCTGAACACCTATTTCGTCAACTCCCAACGCGACACCGTCTATCACCGTCCCCAAACCATCACCGCGTCAAGGTGGTTCGCGCGGCGCGGTCCGCTCACCGATTACCAGTTCACCCGCCGGTCCACGCGGATCACGACGCGGCGCCTACCGAAGGAGCAACCCGCATGACCGACACCGACAAGCCGCTGGCCGGACGCGTCGCCTACGTCACGGGAGCCGCCCGTGGGCAGGGCCGGTCGCACTGCGTGCGGCTGGCCAGGGCCGGAGCCGACGTCGTCGCCATCGACGCGTGCGGTCCGGTCGCCCACAGCAACGGATACGCCCCGGCTACGCCGGAAGACCTCGCCGAGACGGTGAGCCTCGTCGAGGGCGAGGGCCGCAAGATCCTGGCCAAGGAGGTCGACGTCCGCGACGCCGAGGGCCAGCTGCGCGTGGTCGCCGACGCGATCGAACAGTTCGGCCGACTCGATGTCGTCGTCGCCAACGCAGGCGTGCTGAACTGGGGCCGGCTCTGGGAGATCTCGGAGCAGCAGTGGCAGGAGACCCTCGACACCAACCTGACCGGGGTCTGGAACACGATCAGAGCCGTGGTTCCGCCGATGATCGAGGCGGGCAACGGAGGATCGATCATCAACATCAGCTCGGCAGCGGGGATCAAGGCCGTCCCCGGCTGCGGGCACTACTGCGCCAGCAAGTTCGGCGTCGTCGCCCTGACCAACTCACTCGCAGTTGAATTGGGCGAGTTCGGAATTCGAGTCAACTCGGTGCACCCATACGGCACTGACACGCCGATGGGCAACGATCTGTCGATGTACCAGATGTTCGCCGACCATCAGAACTACATCCACAGCTTCTCCCCCGGCGCCCTGCCGACCGACTCACTGGCCGCACCCGATCTCATCTCCGACATCGTCGTCTGGCTGGCCAGCGACGCATCGTCGTTGGTGACCGCAGCACAGATCCCCGCCGACAAGGGCTACCTGAAGATCTGAGCTACCGCGCTTGTTGCGTTTGTTGGGGCAAAACGCGGGACAACGCCCCAACAAGCGCAACAAAGGTGGCGAGGCGGTTTAGAGCCGCGACTGCGCGCCGATCGACGTGTCGGTGGTACGCAACGGACGGATCAACGCGTCCTGCGCGAACGACGCGATGAGCTCACCCTCTTCGGTGTGAACGGCGCCGCGCACGTAGGACATCCCTGCGCCTACCTGAGTGCTCTCGTGGGTGTACAGGAGCCAACCGCCCCAGCCGAACGGCTCGTGGAAACTCACCGAGATCGTCATCGGCGCCGTCGACACCGTGAGGTGCGCCTGCGCGGTGCCGATGCCCTCGTGCGCCCGCATCGTCGTCGAAATACCAAGGTGCCCAGTGAAGTACGCGACGAGGGCCTTGGCCAGGTCATCACGGGTCGGGATCGGGTCGTAGTGCAGCCAGGCGAACAACTCCGGCGGTCCCACCTCGTCGGGGCTGTTGACGTCGACGACGTCGACGAGCCGCAACTGGCGGCCGCTCATCGGCATCTCGGAGACATTCGCGTCCGAGGGCGCCGCAACGTCCGGGCGTGGGAGGTGATGGCGGATCACGTCACCGGACGGGACGTCGGTGAACGCAGTCACCGTGATGCAGCGCTTGCCGTTCTGGGTGACGTTGACCACCGCCGTCGCAGTCGACCGGCCCTCGGCGACCACGTCGATGGCGAGTTCGACCGGCGGCCCGACGACGACGGCGCGCGCGAACACCGCATAGGCCGAACGCACGGACTTGTCCGGGAAACGTTTGGCCACAGCCACGATCGCCTGGGCGAGCACCTGTGTCCCCTCGACCACCTGGCGCTCGTCGGCACCCGCGATACCGGTCTGACCGATGTACTTGTCGTCGCCGTCGGATTGGACGTCGAACAGGTCAAGTAGGCCTTCGACGGTCCACTGGGACTGATCGGATTCCGTGGTCATGGTGAGTCCACCTCTCGTATCGTCGCGCGCGACACCTTAGCCGCAACCACACCGGAGCCTACATAGAACCGGTAACGTCGTTCTCATGGCCAAGTCGAGCGCACGACCGTCGACCGGCTCCGCTGATGCCGGCGCCACCGACGAGGAGTCCCGCGCCAACCGCTTCATGCGATCGGCGTTGGCCATCCTCGGCGAGACCGGCAAGGCGGATTTCACCGTGCTCGAGGTGGTCGAGCGCTCGAAGACATCGCTGCGATCCTTTTACCAGCACTTCTCCACCAAGGACGAGCTTCTGCTGGCGCTGATCGAGCGGATCATGACGGAGTCCACCGCAAGCTGGCGCAAGGACACCGACGGCCTCGACGCCGTGACCGCGATGAGCCGCCTGATCGATCGGATCAGCTCACCCGCGTCGTCGACCACGCAGGACAGCATCAACCGCGGGTTGACGTTCTACAACGACCACCTCGCCGAGACCTTGCCGCGCGAATATGCCCGGGTGCTGTCACCCGTGCACGACCTGATCAGGGACATCATCAAGCGCGGCATCGACGAGGGCAGCTATGACCCCGGACTGAACGTGGAATCCACCACGGCGCTGATCATGCAGGCCGCGCTGGGGGCGATGCGCCTGCGCGTGCTGGGAGCCGAGCTCAACGGCGTGCCCATCGATGGCGATCACATCAACGAGTTCTGCCAGCGGGCGCTGCGCAAGTAGCACCGCACTTCGTTGACGCACCTGAGGCCTCTGACCTGGTCCGTTTCCCGTTTCGAGAACGTTTTCGCCCGTGTGGTGTTGACCGCGTCGCGAACGTGGTAACGTCATTACCACCCACGTAGCCCAGACTTTCAGGAGGCGGAAAATGCCCAGCCGCGAACTGTCCTATCCGGTGTTCGACGCCGACAACCACTTCTACGAGCCCAAGGAAGCGCTGACGCAGTTCCTGCCGGACCACCGCAAGGGCATCATCGACTACATCGACGTCCGCGGCCGCACCAAGATCATGGTCCGCAACGTCGTCAGCGACTACATCCCCAACCCAACGTTCGAGGTGGTCGCCCGGCCCGGCGCACAGGAGGAGTACTTCCGGCACGGCAGCGGGGGCAAGAGCTACCGCGAGGTGATGGGCAAGCCAATGAAGGCCATCCCCGCCTTCCGCGACCCGGCCGCCCGCCTCGAGGTCCTTGACTCGCTCGGCCTGGACTACACCCTGATGTTCCCGACGTTGGCCAGCCTCGTCGAAGAGCGGCTCAAGGACGACCCGGATCTGATCCTCGACATCGTGCACGCGCTGAACGAGTGGATGTACGAGACCTGGCAGTTCAACTACGAGGACCGCATCTTCTCCACTCCGGTCATCAACCTGGGCGTCGTCGACCGCGCGCTCGAAGAGTTGGAATGGTGCCTGGAGCGCGGCGCCAAGACCGTGCTGGTCCGGCCTGCACCGGTGCCCGGCTACCGCGGTACCCGATCCCTTGGCTTGGAGGAGTTCGACCCGTTCTGGGACGCATGCGTCAAGGCCGGCATCCCGGTGTCGATGCACGCCTCGGATTCGGGTTACTCCGAGTACCTCAACGACTGGGAGCCCGGCGACGAGTTCAAGCCGTTCGCTCCCACCTCGTTCCGGATGGTCGCAATGGGCAAGCGGCCCATCGAGGACACCATGGCGGCGTTGGTCTGCCACGGTGCACTGACCCGCAATCCAGACCTGCGCATCCTGTCGATCGAGAACGGCGCAGACTGGGTGCCCTTCCTGTTCAAGCAGTTCAAGAGCGTCTACGCGAAGATGCCGCAGGGGTTCCTGGAGGACCCGATCCAGGCATTCCGCCGGTGCGTCTACGTCGCGCCGTTCTGGGAGGACGACTTCGCGCAGATGGCCGAGTTGTGCGGCGTCGACCGGATCATCTTCGGATCCGATTGGCCGCATCCCGAGGGCATGTCCGATCCGATCTCACTGATCGACGACCTGCAGGGGCTGGATGCCGAAGGTCAGCGGAAGGTCATGGGCGGCAACATGATCGACCTTTTCAAGGTTCCCAACAAGATCGTCCACAAGCCGGGCGTGCCCGTCATGGAATTCGCCTGATCCCAGGCCAATCATCGCGAACGTGCGTGTCGGTCCGCCGGCACGCACGTTCGCGGGTTATTGAAAGCGAGGCCGCCTGTGACCGGCGAGCGAGTAGCGGAGCGGATCGCTCATGAGTGAAGTCGCCTCCCCCGAGCGGCTGTTGTTCGTATCGACCGCTCAGTCCTTCCTCGAGAAGGAGGCGTCCCTGAGCCGTGTGCGCGAACTGCATTCGGAAGGAACGTCGTTCGAGCGGGACTGGTGGCAGCGCGCAGCCGAACTCGGCTGGGCCAGCATGCTGGTACCCGAGGAACTCGGCGGCGGCAGCGTCTCGGGTGATGGCGTCGCCGATCTCGCACTGATCGCCGAGCAGATCGGCCACACGGTGGCACCCGGTCCCCTTCACCCGGTCAACACGGTGCTGGCAGGGCTCGTCGACGCCGACAACGCCGACGCGCATGCCGCGACCATCGAAGCCCTGGTGGCCGGTGAACTCGTCGCGTCGTGGGCGGTCTACGAGCCGAAGGGCGCCTGGGCGCCGTTGCAGACGACGGTGACGGCGACGGCCAACGGCGACGGCTTCCGCATCGACGGAGTCAAGGACCGCGTCGAAGCCGGAACAGACGCCGACGTCTTCCTGGTGGTGGCGCGGTGCGGCGACGGACTGCAGCAGTTCCTGGTTCCCGCCGACGCGTCCGGCGTGACGGTGGAGACTCAGGATTCGGTCGACCTGGTAAAGCACTATGCCCGTGTGTCGTTCGACGGAGTCACGGTCGGTGCGGACGCGGCGGTCGGGTCGCCCGGCCAGCTCGAGGCGCTGGTATCCAGGCAGGCTCAGGTCGCACAGGTACTGCAGTGCGCCGAAGTCGTCGGAATTCTCGACACCGTGCTGGCATTCACGATCCAGTGGGCGTTGGACCGCTACTCCTTCGGGCGGCCGCTGGCTTCGTACCAGGCACTCAAGCATCGCTTCGCCGACATGAAGATCTGGCTGGAGGCCTGCCGCGCCACCACGCGGGCCGCCGTGGCCGCGGTCGGTGCCCGCGCGGACGACGCCGACTTGTTGGCCAGCGTGGCGAAGTCGTACCTCGGCGAGCACGCGGCACCCATGCTGCAGCACTGCGTGCAGCTGCACGGTGGCATCGGCGTCACGTGGGAGCACGACCTGCACCTGTTCCTACGCCGAGTCACGTTGTACCGCTCCATGTTCGGCACTCCCGAGGAGCACAACTTGCGTGTCTACGCGCACGCCGAGGCCCAGGAGGTGACGTCATGACCGAAACCACGTCGTTGGACTCCACCACGGAGACCGTCGAAGAATTCAAGCAGCGCGCCGCGGCCTGGCTCGCCGCGAACGTGCCGACCATCGACCCGCTGAATCCGCCCGACGCCGACCGCGGTGAAGATGGGCCGTGGCTGCGGGCCCGCGAACTTCAGAAGAAACTGTACGAAGGCGGTTTCGCAGGCATTTGCTTCCCGCGCGAGTACGGCGGCCTCGGCCTGCCCATTGCCTACCAGCGGGCCTTCGACGACGCGTCCCGTGGCTACGAGATGCCGATCATCCTGAACGTGCCGACTTTCACGATCTGCGCAGCCACCATTCTGGACACCGGCTCCGAAGACCAGAAGCGGCAGCACATTTCGGGAGCCATCCGCGGCGACGAAGTGCTCGTCCAGCTCCTCTCGGAGCCCAGTGGCGGGTCCGACCTGGCCAGCGTCATCACCCGAGCCGATCGCAAGGGCGACAAGTGGATCATCAACGGCGCCAAGACCTGGAGCACGAGTGCCTTCGCGGCCGACTACGGCCTGCTGCTGGCGCGCACAGCATGGGACGTACCGAAGCACGAGGGCCTGACCATGTTCCTGGTGAAGCTCGACAGCCCGGGTATCGACATGCGTCGGATCAAGCAGGTCGACGGCGGCAACGAGTTCTGCGAGGAGTTCTTCGACAACCTGGAACTCGATGACGACGCCGTGGTCGGCGAGGTCAACGACGGGTGGAACGTCGCGTCGCGGCAGCTGTACCACGAGCGTCGCGCGGTCGGCGGCGGTTCGGAGTTCGCCAGCGGGATCGGGGCCGAGGGCAAGACCGACCGACCCGTCGACTACGTCGCCCTGGTCACCGAACTCGGCCAGTCCGACAACGAACGCATCCGTGAGATGGCCGGCCGTGCGTTGGTAGTGCGCGCTGTCCACGAGCAGCTGATCGATCACGTGTACCACGGCGTGCTCGACGGAACCCTGCCTCCCGCAGCCGGTTCCATCATCCGCATCTCGCACGCCGAGAACGTCCAGTTCGAGATCGACACCACGCTGGAGATGGCCGGCAGCGCTGGAGTGGTCGACGATGGCAGTGGATTGTTCCGAGTCGGAAACCGCTACCTTTCCCGACAGCAGGCATCGCTCGGAGGAGGAACCACCGAGATTGCCCGAAACATCATCGGGGAGCGCATTCTCGGCTTCCCACGCGAATACGCCGCCGATCGTGGCGTGCCGTTCAATCAGGTGAAGCGCAAGCGGGACTAGACCGGGTCGGGCCCTTCGCCGCCGCTGTGCGGTGACCTCCGCAAGTCGTCCAACGGCGGTGCCGAGGAGTACCCGGGAGCGGGTGCACCCAAAGCGGACGAGAACGGTTCGGGACGCAGCGACAGCCGGCGAATGATCTCGGCGGCCATCTCGGCCGGGTGTGCGGCGACGTCGATCGTGAGGACCCGTTCATCGGCCTCCGGCGGTTCGAGGGCGGCGAGCTGGGACTCCAGCAGCGCGGGTGGCATGAAGTGATCTATCCGGGCGGACAGCCGGTTTCCGATTTCGTCGCGCGATCCGGCGAGGTAGACGAACACCACGTGTGGTCCGCGGATTCGGTCGCGGTAGGCGCGCTTGAGTGCCGAGCACGTGACGATGCCGGGAATGCCGGCGAACTCCTGGTTGTGGATCCAGGTGCCGACTTCGTCCAGCCACGGCCAGCGATCGTCGTCGGTCAGCGGTTGTCCGGACGCCATCTTCGCGACGTTCTCCATCGGGTGCAGGTCATCGCCTTCCTGGAAGTCCCAGCCCAACTGGCCGGCGAGCATCGCCGCGACGGTCGACTTCCCGCAGCCGGCGACCCCCATGATCACTAGGACGGGCTGTTGGTCTGAAGGGTCGGGCATGTCACTTCCTGTCGGGTGAGTGGTGTTGTCAGACAACGGCAGTCATGCCGCCGTCGATGAACAACACCTGGCCGTTCATGTACGACGACGCGGCTGAGGCAAGGAAGATCGCGGGACCCACCAGGTCGGCGACGGTGCCCCACCGGCCCGCGGGGGTGCGCCCGAGGATCCACCTGTTGAACTCGGTGTCGTCGACGAGCGCTTGCGTCATCTCGGTGTGGATGTATCCCGGTGCCAGGCCATTGATCTGCAGCCCGCCGGCGGCCCACTCGGCTGTCATCGCTCGGGTGAGGTTGCGCAGCCCGCCTTTTGCGGCCGTGTAGGCGGCGATCGACGGCCGGGCGAGATCGGTTTGCACCGAGCAGATGTTGATGATTTTTCCCGAGCCGCGGATGAGTTGGTGCCGAGCAACCTCGCGGCCGACCAGAAACGCACTGGTGAGATCCACTTGCAACACCTTGTTCCAGTTCTCCAGACTCACGTCGAGCAACGGCTCCCGGTGCTGCAACCCGGCATTGTTCACCAACACCTCTATCGGCCCGATGCGGTTTTCGACGTCTTCGACGGCGGTGTGCACCTGGTCGGGGTCGGTCACGTCGAATCGGGTGGCGTGCACCGTGTCTGGGCCAAACTGCTCACGCAACGTGTCGCGGGTGCGATCGAGTCGTCGTCCGTCCACCCCGTTGAGCACGACGCGTGCGCCGACGCCGGCGAGCCCCGCGGCGATCGCCAGGCCGATCCCCCTGCTCGACCCCGTGATCAACGCCAACCGACCAGTCAGGTCGAAAAGGCCGCCGTCGGCTGTGTGCGCCGCTCCCGGGGGCGTCACCGGGAGCGCACCGGGTTGGAGAGTGCGCCGATGCCGCCGAGCGCAATCTCGCTGTGGTCGCCGGGCTTGACCGGGGTAAAGGTGCCAGGCGCTCCGGTGAGCACGATGTCGCCGGCTCCGAGGCTGAGGTAGGAGGTCAAATACACCAGCTGCTCGGTGATGTTCCAAGCGAGCTCAGCCGTGCTTGCGCTCGCCCGGTCGTCGCCGTTCACGCGCACGGTGATCGGCACCGCCGCCGGATCGAGGTCCGTTTCGATCCACGGGCCGATCGGGGTGAAGCCGTCACCGTGCTTGGCCTGCGTCATCTTCTCGTCGAGTGCGACCTGGTCCACCGCGGTGACGTCGTTGCCGATCGTGTAGCCGAGGATGGCGCCGGGCACCTCCTCGAGCGTGAGGTTCCGACAGTGGTGCCGGATGACGATGGCCAACTCGCCTTCGACGTTCACCTGACCCAGTCGTTCGTCGACGAGGATGTCGTCGCCTGGTCCGACGACGGTCCGCGGTGACTTCAGGAATGCCTGCCGCGGGAGTTCGCGGTCACCGGGCCCGTTGTGGGCCATGCCGAGAACGACCAACGGTTGGACCGGGGCGAGGAGCCGCACCGTCCCGACCGGATACTCGTTGCCGGTGAACCGCGGCTGTGCGGCGAACGGGTCCGCGATCTCCATCCACCGGTCGGTGTCTTGGATGACGAACTGTGGGCCGGTTGGGGTGGCGATGCGAGCGATGCGCATGAGGGCGTGCCCTTCTTCGATGGGTGGGCTAGACCGAGACCGGGCGCGTGACGTCGGTGGCGCGGTAGGAGTTGGCCAGTGGCGCGGGACGCGACGCGATGTCGGTTTCGGTGTCCTGCATCGCGTCGGTGAGCAGAGTGAGATCGCGGCCGCGTGTCTCCGGCGTGTGGAATGTCGCGTAGAGCGTGATGAGCGTCAGGACGATGACGTACACCGCGAGCGGGATCCACGAGTTGTTGAACCAGCCGAGCAGCAGCGCACCGACGAAGGGGGCGACGCCGCCGGCGATGATCGCACTGAATTCACGGCAGACGGCCACGCCGATGTAGCGGTGCCGTGACCCGAAGAGCTCGGGCAGCGCGGCACACTGCGCGCCCAGCATCACGTTGACGCCGACTCCGTAGGAGATCGCGATGACGACGACGGTGATCACCGGGTTGCCGAGCGACAGCAGCGGCCATGCCACCAGCGCCAGTGCGAGCTGGATGACCGCCCCGACCCGGTAGACCTTCATCCGGCCGAACTTGTCCGAAAGGGACCCCGCGAACGGGATGGTGAAGAACCCGATGAGGGCGCCGATCGCCACCGCCAACGGGCCGATGGACTTCTGCACACCCAGGGTGCTCACGTAGGTGATCGTCAGCGTTTGGTAGATGTACGAGCCGCCGTTCTCCGCCATCCGCAGGCCGATGCCTCGGAGCACGGTCGAGCGAGACGTCTGCAACAGCTCGCGCAACGGCTTCTGGCTGACCTGCTCCTGCTTCTCGAGCTTGACGAAGGTGGGACTTTCCTTGAGCCGGAGGCGGATCAGCACGGCCACCGCGATCAGGAAGATCGACGCGAGGAACGGGATGCGCCAGACCCAGCCCAAGAGCGCGTCGTCAGGAACCTGACCGAGGCCGACGAACACCACCGAGGCCAACAGCGTGCCGAGCATGATGCCGACGAAGGGCAGCGCCGAGTAGAACCCGCGGCGCCGCACCGGTGCGTACTCGGCCATCAGGGTCGTCGCCCCGGCCTGCTCGGCGCCGGCTCCGAAGCCTTGGGCGATGCGCAGGACCACCAGCAGGATCGGCGCCAAAACGCCGACCTGGCCGGCGGTGGGAAGGACCCCGATCAGGGTGCTGGATCCGCCCATCAGGGCGATGGTGATCATCAGCACCCACTTGCGGCCCAACCGGTCGCCGAGCGTGCCGAAGAAGAGGCCGCCCAGCGGCCGGGCGAGGAAGCCGATCGCCAGAGTGGCAAGGCTCGCGACGGTGCCAGCCGACGCGCCCAGTGCCGGGAAGAAGATCTTGCCAAAGATCAGCGCCGATGCCAGCGAGTACAACGCAAAGTCGTAGTACTCCAGGGCGCTGCCAACCGAGGCGGCCAGGGTGGCGCGCCTGAGGTTGCGCGCATAGTCGGGGTCCTCGTTCGCGCGGTGCGCGTCGGTGGATGGGGGGTGCTGCTCTGCCATGATCTGCTCCGATGTGGTGTCTCGCAGGCGGCCCTGCGATGTGATGTGTGGTGGGGCGAACCCTTGATGTGATGTCGACCATACGCGGTGGCTGAACTGAGTTCAATAGATCGAACACGATTGAATTCGACTGATCGAAAACTATGTATCAGGACATTCTGATAGACACTGTTCAGCGCGCTGAACGTAGCGTAAAGTCGATCCCACAGTCGGAGAAGGGAACCACAGTGACCAACGAGCCAGCCCAGCCGCAACGCCTGCGGGTGGTGGCCTCAACGCCGATCAGCGAAGAGCTGATCTCCCGCGTGGTCAGTACCGAGCCGCGCATCGACTTCGTCCGGGACCAGTCGTTGCTGGCCCCGCAAAGGTTCGCTGGCGACCACACGGGCGATCCGTCGTTCCACCGCAACCCCGAGCAGCAACGGGCGTTCGAGGAACTGATCGACTCGGCGGAGGTGCTCTATGGAGTGCCCGACGAACAGCCCGCGGCCTTGCGGCGAACGGTGCGGAACAACCCCGGCCTGCGGTGGGTGCACACCATGCCCGCAGGCGGCGGCGGCCAGGTCAAGGGCGCGCAACTCACCCGCGACGAACTCGACCGGATCAGCTTCAGCACTTCGGCCGGCGTGCACGCCGAACCGCTGGCCGAGTACGCGGTCTTCGGCCTGCTCGCAGGGGCCAAGACGCTACCGCGACTGCTCAGACAACAACGCGACATCCGCTGGACGGACCGCTGGGAAATGGGGCTGCTGAGCCAGCAGCGCATCCTGCTGGTCGGGTTGGGTGGCATCGGCCGGGTGATCGCCGCCAAACTCGCGGCGCTCGGTGTCTCGGTGGTGGGCACCAGCCGCTCGGGAACCCCGGTCCCCGGCGTCGACGAGCTCGTGCACCCCGACGACCTCGCCGACGCCGCCCGCGATGTCGACGGGATCGTCGTGAGCCTGCCCGGCACCGCGGCTACCGAGGGCCTGGTGGACGCCAAGGTGCTGCGCGCTGCCAAGCCCGGATTCACCCTCGTCAGCGTCGGGCGGGGCACCGTCGTCGACGAGGCGGCGCTCATCGACGCCCTGAGCGACGACCAGATCGGATTCGCCGTCCTCGACGTCTTCGCGTCCGAACCGCTGGCCCCCGACAACCCACTGTGGACCGACCCCAAAGTCCTGATCAGTCCGCACACCGCAGCGCTGAACTCCGCCGAGGACCGCCTCATCGCCGAGTTGTTCGCCGACAACGCCACACGGTTCCTGGACGGGCGCCCACTGCGCAACCGCGTTGATACCGTCGAGTTCTACTGAGCGCAGCGTGTCGACGCCCCCGCAGCGATGATTCGATCTAGATCCCGAGGAGCAGTCATGACCGACGAGGCCGAACGCGGCCCCGGCAACGCGCCGGCGGTGACGCGCGCCATCCGCGTGCTTGACCTGCTCGCCGATGCGCGTGGCGTGCCGCGCACTCTGACCGAGATCGCCCGTGAGCTGGGCCTGGCCAAATCTTCGGTGTCGAACCTGTGTGCCGCACTCGAGGAGGGCGGGCTCGTTCGGCGCAGCAGCGCCGGCTACCTACTCGGGCGGCGCACCGTCGACTTGGGCAGCGCCTTCTTGGCCGGCTTCAACCAGATTCGCGAGTTCTACCGCGTCTGCGAAGAGTCCGAGGTGCTGCGCCAGCAGCTGGTCCAGATCGCCCTGCTCGACGGCGCTCAAGTCCTATATCTTGCCGTCTTCGAGGGCCGCCAACGATTCCCCATGTCGGCCAGCGTCGGAGACCGCTACCCCGCCTCGGTCACCGCAGTCGGCACCGCATTGCTGTCCGAATTGACACCCACACAGGTCGCCGAACTCTACTGGGACGCCACCAACCTCGTCGGATTCACCAAGAAGTCCACCTCCACCCTGGCCGAACTGCAGGACAAGCTGCAGCGCACCCGCCAACGCGGGTACGCCGTCGACGAAGGGGAAGTCCACCCCACAGTCCTCGGACTCGCCATTCCCATCCCCGGTGGCTCCGGCGAACCGTCTTTCGCCATCGGCGTCTCGATCGTCCACCCCACGGGCTCCACCGACGAACGCGACACCATCCTCGCCGCACTACACCACGCCGCAGCGACCCTCACCCGCCCGCGACTCATCACCGCCTGACCGTGGCACGACCCCGCAGCCGGGACTCGAAGCGGCTCAGGATGTCGTAGTAGTGGCTGGGCGCCACGCGCGACAGGGTGTCGAAGAGATAGGCGTCCGGACCAACCAGGATGCGTGCCTTGCCCCGTTCCACGCCGCGGTGGATGATCGCGGCGGCCTTGTCCGGCTTCGTCATCGTGATCGCGGCGAACTCCTGCGCCATCTGTTCCTGACTGCGGCCTCGGCCGTCCGGATCCTGCCGGACACGCGCATTGCGCACGATGTTGGTGTCTATGCCGCCGGGATGCACGTTCACGGCCCTGACACCGGTGCCGCGCAACTCCTGGCGAAGTGAGTCGGTGAATCCGCGCACTGCGAACTTCGCCGAGCAGTATGCGCTCTGGTTCGGCATGCCGGCCAGCCCGAACACGCTCGAGGTGTTGACGATCGCACCGGAGTCCTGGGCGACGAGGATCGGCAGGAACGCGCGCGTTCCGTTGACGACGCCGTGGAAGTTGATGTCCCACAACCACTGATCGTCTTCAGGGACGGTGTCCAGCACGCTGGACGCCACCGCGACGCCCGCGTTGTTGAACACTGCGCCAAGCGGCGTCGGTGCCCAGCCCGCCACCTCGCGCGCAAAGTCGTGCTGTCCCTCCGCATCCCGGACGTCGAGGACCCGCGTCAAGGTCGCCCCGGTCAAAGCGGCTCCCGTCTCCTTGAGACCGGCTTCGTCGACGTCGGCGATGGCGACTGCGCAACCGTGGTCCGAGAGTCGTTGTGCCAGTGCACGTCCGATTCCGGATGCCGCACCGGTGATGACGACGGTCCGGCCGCTGACGACGTGTCGGGCTGATCTGTTCATGCTCGCTCCTCGATGGCGGATGGTAGGTCGGCGGGACCATCCATCCGGGCTTCGCCGGAAGCCGCTGCGGTGTGGTCGGCGATCAGATCGAGGAGCCGTCCCCAGGCCCCGAAAGGTAGGTCGTGGCCCATGCCGGGGACGGTCACCAGGCGTGCGCCCGGGATCGCACGGGCCGTGGCCTCGCCGCCGCTCGGATGGACCATGCGGTCGCGGTCGCCGTGGATCACGAGTGTCGGTACGTCGATGGTGCGGAGTTCGGCGGTGCGGTCACCGGACGCGACGATCCCGGCGAGTTGCCGGGCCACGCCGCCGGACGTGGGGTCGCGATCCCAGGCCACTCCGGCCCGCTCGCGCACCCAGTGCTCGTCGAACGGATATCCGTGCGATCCGATGTGCCGGAAGAGCCGCACCGCACCGTCGACAGCCTCAGCACGGTTTCGTGGCGGGCGCGCCGTGGCCATCCTCCACCACGTCGAGCCGGCCGGACGACCGATACGCGGCGCACCCGTGTTCGACATGATCGAGGTCAGCGTGCGCACCCGACCCGGGTAATGGGCGGCGACCGTCTGAGCGATCATCCCGCCCATCGAAACGCCGACGAGGTGCGCGGCGCGGTAGCCGAGCGCATCGAGCAGGCCGACTGTGTCCCGTGCCATGTCGCCGAGGTGGTACTGCCGCGGATGGTTGCCGCCACGCAGGACCGCGACGGCGGTAGGCGCCCGGTAGTCCATGTGCGTCGACCTGCCCACGTCCCTGTTGTCGAACCGAACGACCCGAAACCCGCGGGCGGCGAGTGCGGCCGCGAAGTCCGATGGCCAGCTGTGGAGCTGCTGACCGAGGCCCGCGATCAGCACGATCGGTTGATCCGCGGGATTGCCGAACCCGTCGTGGCACAGCGTGATTCCGCGTCCGACGTCGGCTAGACGGTCTTGGCGCGGCGTCACGCCCACACCCGCGCGGCGCCGTCGGGTACGGATTCCGCAACCCTCACTCTGCGGTGCACGACCGCCAGGCCTCCGCGACCGGGCGCGGTGGCGACACCGCGGGAGTGCATCGGTTCGCCTGCGGCATAGGTGGTGCCGAACTCGAACTCGCGCAACAGGGTACGCAATGTCACCATCATCTCCATGTTGGCGAAGGCGGCGCCGATGCAGCGTCGGACGCCGCCGCCGAACGGCACCCACGCGTGCATGTCGGGCGGGTTGCCGATGAACCGGTCGGGGTTGAACACCGCCGCGTCGGGGAAGCTCCGCTCGGACGCGTGGGCGAGCGAGATGCTCACCAGTATGGCGTGACGTTCGGGAATAACCCACTCCCCCAATCTGATCCGCTTCTTGGTCATGCGGGCGGTGGCATTGATCACCGGTCGGGTGCGCTGCACCTCGAAGATGGTGGCCTGCAACAGGTCGGACCCGCCCGCATCGAGCTCGTCGCTCAGCCGGCTGAGCAAGCGTGGATGACGACGCAACCGCTCAATCGCCCACGCCAGCGTCGTGGCGGTGGTTTCGTGTCCGGCCGCGAGCAGCGTCAACAGTTCGTCGGCGACGTGGTCGTCGGCGATCGGCGAGCCGTCCTCATAGCGCGCCTGCAGCATCAAGGCCAACACGTCGTTGCGCTCCTCGAGGGCTGGATCGTTGCGCGCGTCGGCGATGAGCCGCGAGATGATCGCGTCGTAGCGGCGGCGCAGCGTATCCACCCGCCGCCATGGACTCCACGGGCCGTAGTCCCGCCGGGCAATGGGCGGCAACACCGTCAGCCGGGATGCGCGCAACACCATGGGCGGCAGCAACTCCCGCAGTTCCTCGAACGCCGCGCCGTCGGCGCCGAACACCGTCCGCAGGATCGCGTTGAGCGTGATCCGCATCATCGACGGCAGCGTGGCGAACTCCTCGCCCTCGGGCCACGTCGCGAGCTCACGCATCACCTCTTCTTCGACGATGTGCTCATAGCCCGCCATCCGCTTGCCGTGGAACGGGGGCACCAGTAGCTTGCGACGTTGCCGGTGCGCGGTGCCCTCCAGGCTGAACGTCGATCCGGGGCCGAGTACTTCGCCGAGTGTGCCCGCGCGGGCGATCGCGTCGGTGCTCGTCGTGAAGAGATCCTTGATTAGAGCTGGATCGCTGATGACCACGGCATGGCCGAAGATCGGCACGTTCAACGTGAACTCCGACCCGTAGCGCCTGGCCGCGGCGGCCACGGCCTTGTCGCGGTTGACGACGAAGCCGATGCCTTGCAGCAGCTTCGGCATCCGCGGCGCAGGTGGCAGTCGGACCGGGTCGGTCGTGGCCTCACCCATGTCGTCCTCTCCTCGATGTCGGCACTCCGGGACAACGGCCACGGTACGCCGCAGTACCGAACTGCACAAGACCTCTTTCCACACGCGTTCAATAGTGGTACCGTCCTGTACCGAGTCTGGTACCCATGCGTACCGAACCGTTCGAACGAGAGGTGAGAGCCGTGTCGACCCGCGATCCCATCGAGTACACCGACGTCCTGATCGTCGGCGCCGGGCTCTCCGGTGTGGGCGCGGCGTGCCAGTTGCGCCAGCAGCGTCCGGAGAAGTCGGTCGTCGTACTCGAGGCCCGCGCCTCGATCGGGGGCACCTGGGACCTGTTCCGCTACCCCGGGATTCGCTCCGACTCGGACATGTTCACTCTTGGCTATCGCTTCCGGCCCTGGACCGAAGCCAAGTCCATCGCCGATGGTCCGAGCATTCTGAACTACATTCACGACACAGCTCGTGAGTTCGACGTGCAACGCCTGATCCGGGTGAATCACCGCGTGATGGCGGCGAGTTGGAGCAGCGACGAGGCGCGTTGGACCGTCGAGGTGCAGCGCACGGATACCGGCGAGAGCGTGACGATGAAGTGCGACTTCCTCTACGTCTGCTCGGGCTATTACCGTTACGACGAAGGGTTCAGTCCGACATTCCCTGGCGTGGAACGCTTCTCGGGTCCGGTCATCCACCCGCAACGCTGGCCTGAGGGTCTCGACTACCGGGACAAGCGGGTCGTCGTGATCGGCAGTGGCGCCACGGCGGTGACGCTGGTGCCCACGCTGGCCGAGTCCGCCGCCCACGTCACGATGCTGCAGCGCTCACCGACGTACGTCGCAGCCAAGCCCGCCCGGGATCCGCTGGCCGACCGACTGCGCGCGCGGCTCCCGCAGAAGCTGGCCTACACGATCGTGCGCTGGAAGAACGCGCTCCAGGGAATGGCGTTCTTTCATCTCAGCCGCCACCGCCCCGAATACGTGAAGTCCATGCTGCGCAAGGCTGCGATCACGCAGCTGCCCGACGGTTACGACGTGGACACGCACTTCGCCCCGTCCTACAACCCGTGGGACCAGCGCCTGTGCCTGGTACCCGACGGTGACTTGTTCACTGCGATCCGCGAGGGTCGCGCGTCGGTGGTCACCGACCACATTGACACCTTCACCGAGTCGGGCATCAAGCTGGCCTCCGGTGTCGAACTTGCCGCGGACATCGTGGTCAGCGCCACCGGGTTGAACCTGCTAGCCATCGGCGGCATGGAACTCGACGTCGACGGCCGCCCGGTGGAGCTCTCGACGACGGTGTCCTACAAGGGAATGATGCTGTCCGACGTCCCGAACTTCGTGTGGACCATCGGATACACCAACGCTTCGTGGACGCTCAAGGCCGACCTGGTCGCGGAATACGTGTGCCGGCTGCTCGCCCACATGGATCGCCACGGCTATGCCGCGGTAACCCCCGACGCGAGCGGGGTGACGGCGCAGAATGGCTTCCTCGCCCTGACGTCGGGCTACGTGCGGCGCGGCCTGGATCTGATGCCAAAGCAGGGCGGCCGACTGCCGTGGCGACTTCATCAGAACTACGTGCGCGACGTGCGCCTGTTGCGCAGAGGCCCGATCGACGATGACGTGGTGTTCACCGAGCTATCCGCCGAACATGTCAGGTCCCTGCGGGTGCGGCAGCCGGTGAGCTCGACTTCCTGAAGGCCTAGAAGAGGGTTGGCTGCAGCGCCCCGGCGGACTGAACCGCCGGGGCGCTGCGCATCGCGAACGGACGACGGTCGGGCTCGAGGCCGTATCTGGCGAGCAACGGAGCGACACTCACCCGCAAGTTGTCGCGGTAGCTCTGCGGCAGATATGCACTGCGCCGGTACAACTCTCGGTACTCGCTCACCAAATCCGGCCGCGTGCGCGCCAACCATCCCATGAACCACCCCCGCGTCGAACCGCGCAGGTGCAGACCGAACACCGTCACCCCCGTCGCGCCCGCCGCGGCTATGCGACTCAGGAGGTCGTCGAGCTGTGCAACGGAATCGGTCAGCAGCGGCAGCACCGGTGCCACCATCACGTGGCAGTCCAAGCCCACATCGCGGATCGAGCGGATCAGTCCGAGCCGAGCCTCGGGCGTCGGCGTGCCTGGCTCGACGAGGCGATGAAGTTCGGTGTCGCCGATGGCCAGCGAGACGGCAACGCTGACGTCGACCCGTGCGGCGGCCGCCGCGATCAGCGGCAGGTCGCGGCGCAGCAGCGTGCCCTTGGTCAGGATCGAGAACGGGGTACCCGAATCAGCCAGCGCACCGATGATTCCGGGCATCAACGCGTAGCGACCCTCGGCGCGTTGATACGGATCGGTATTGGTGCCGAGCGCTACCGTCTCGCGCGTCCACGACCGACGGGCGAGTTCGCGCCGCAGCACGTCGGCGACGTTGATCTTGACAACGACCTGAGTGTCGAAGTCATTGCCGCAGTCGAAGTCGAGGTACTCGTGCGTGGGTCGGGCGAAGCAGTACCGACAAGCGTGGCTGCATCCACGAAAGCCGTTGACGGTGAAGCGAAATGGCAGGTTCGAGGCCTCCGGCACCCTGTTGAGCGCGGACTTGCACAAGACCTCGTGGAAGGTGATGCCGTCGAAGTGCGGCGTGCGCACCGAGCGCACCAACCCAAGCCGTTGCAGCCCCGGCAACGCGCCGTCGTCGACGCCTACGCCCTGACCATCCCACCGCACACATCTATTCGAACATGTGTTCGATCATCTGTCAATCCACTGACGGGCTTCTCGGCAGGGTCGCTGGGTGATGATCGCGATTCGATCGAGGCGGACCCGGTCAGTCGGGACCGATCGTCGGGCTGTGGCCGACTGTCGAACGAGGCGTCTTGCGCGCTGGTGAGTTCTGCGCAAACCCGGTACACGTCCCGAGATGTCCGGCGACGCACGGAACACCGTTCATCGTCGGTACGGGACCACCCGAAATAACCGTTGGTGCGCCGTTGTAGGCATGGTCATCCGACGACGTGCCGGTCTCCGCGCCAGCGGTCGGTGCAACGGCGATCGTCGCCGCGCAAACGCCCTCCAGGACCAACACAAGAGGTCGGAAACGATTCGATGTCGTCATCGCGGTCTCCTCTCACTCTGTGCGAAGGATACCTCCGCGAGGGACGGCGTCGACTAGACCGAAGGCGGCCCGAACCAGGTGGTGAGCGCGTCGCGAAGGCCCGGATCGGATGCGGCGCCCACCCAGGCGACATAACCGTCGGGCCGTATCAAGACGGCGGTGGGAGCGGTGACGGCGCCTAGCACCGGAAGCTCCCACGTACCAACGTATTTAGCGTAGACCAACTGCACGCGGTCCTCCCATCCGGTGATGTCGAAATCGGCGACCTCACCGAAGTTCAGTAGCGCTGGCCGGGCGTCGTGTAGCAGGGTGAATACCCGCAACGGGCCGTTGGCGGTGATCAGGTCGAGATCGGGCATGCGGCGCCCCAGCAGCGGGTGTCCCTCACCGAGATCGTAGTGAATGTCCAGACCAGACATCATCGCGGCGAAACGTTTGCGCGGCTCGTCCATGCTCAGCAGCTCGGAAATCGTGTCGTTCAAGGCCTTGATGCGATCGTCTGCGCGGCGAAGCGCAATTTGCGCCATCGTCGTGCGCAGCACGCGGGCAGCGACCGGGTGCCGCTCTGCGTGGTACGTATCCAGCAGACTTTCCGGCGACGTCTCGTTGACCACTTGGGCCAGCTTCCATCCCAGATTCACCACGTCCTGCACACCGGTGTTGAGGCCCTGTCCACCCACCGGGTTGTGCACGTGGGCGGCGTCACCGGCCAACAGGACCCGCCCGTCGCGGTAGGCCGCGGCCTGCCGAGCCATATCGGTGAACCTGGAGATCCAAACGGGACTGTGGATCCCATAGTCGGTCCCATAGACGTCGGTGAGCGCCTCGCTGAGGTCGCGCAGGGCGGGCTCGTCGGCGGCTCTGAGGTGCCGCTCCGTCACCACGACCCGGACCGTCCCCCCACCCTCCAACCTGGTGAGGCCATGGACGCCGAGGACGTCGTGACGGATGCCCCATTCCGGCTCCTCGCCCGTCTCAACCTCGGCGACCAGCCAGCTCGTCGTCGGATCCCACCCGGGAAAATCGATGCCGGCAGCCTTGCGGATCACACTGCGCCCTCCGTCGCACCCGACGACATATCTCGTGCGCAGCGACTGGCCGTCGGACAGCGCGACGTCGACGCCGGTGTCGTCTTGGGCGACACCCGTCACCGCACGTCCGCGATGGATCGGAACCCCCATCTCTTCGACCCAGCCGGCCAGGATGCGCTCGATGTGGTTCTGCCACAGCGCGAGGCCGTAGTTGTGCCGGGTGGGAAAGTCGCTGATATCCAAGGGAATCCCGGCGAACTGCGCGACCTGCACCGCCTTCCCCTGCGAAAGGAACCGATCGACGATTCCGCGCTGATCGAGAACCTCGATGGTGCGTGAATGCAGACCGCCTGCGCGGGAGCCCACGAGGTCCTGGCTGGCACGTCGCTCGACGATGGCGACGTCGATCCCCGCCAACGCCAACTCGCCTGCCAACATCAGGCCCGTCGGCCCTCCTCCGACAACCACAACCGCGTGCCAGGCCGTCGCGGCGACGTCCCCGCGTGACCCGAGCGTCGACGACCACATCGGCATGTCGCTACCCCCTTTCCGCAGGTTGTGTCCTCGGCCAGGGATTCTGCGGCACGACCCGGGTCTTGCCGCAAGCCCCCCGGTGCGCTATAGATTGAGAGTGGAAGGCGCGGTAAGTCCGCTTCCCCGCCACAGACCGGATGCGATTCTCGTCGGCGCAATTCGGTAACGCAGCCAAATATGCTGTGGACCAAGGTATTCAGAGCAATGACACCAGCAAGACGTTGACCAGTGTGCCGCCGACGATCGACACCAACGCATTCCGCCGCCACAGGTGTAGCGCGACGGTAACCACCAACGCCGCCACCATCCACGCGCCGTGCGCTGGGCCGGACGCCGGGACGTCCCGCACGGTGTAGAAGGCAAGGATCACCATGACGCCCAGCGGCATGTGCAGGCTCAGATACCGCACGACGACCGACCGACGCATCGGTGCGAGTGCGGCGAACGGCAACGCACGCAGGGCCCACGTGATGGCGGCACTGACCGCCACCATCGCGGCGATGTGGGCCGGCTCAGCCATGTGCACCTCGCCGGGCCAACCCGAGCCTGCCCATCAGGAACGCGGTATAGCCCACGAATGCCCATATCAGCATCTGACCCGGTAGCAGAAGCCACGCCACGACAGCGCAGACTGCCGCGCACACGACCAGCAGTCGGTCGGGCTGCGCCCGGTACGCATCGATCGCAAGCACGACGAACAGCGCGGTCAGCGCAAAGTCCAGGCCCTGCACCCTTTCGATCGGCAGCGCCGTTCCGACCAAGGCCCCGATCGTCGCGCCGGACACCCAGGAAACCTGAAAGACCATCTGCACCAACAGAATCCGGCGCGACGTCCACTCGCGCGGTGCTGCCGATGTGACCGCATAGGCCTCGTCGGTCAGCGCGTAGGTGCTGTAGACCTTCGCCCACCTCCCATTGACGCGGTCCAGCGGGAAGGACAGCGCGTAGAAGACGTGGCGCAGGTTGACGATCAACGTGGTCGCGGCGACCTGAATCAGCGGAGCCGCGGCCACCGCGAGCCCGACGAGCAGAAACTCCAGCGAGCCCGCGTAGACCACCGCAGTGAACACCGTCGCCCACCACCACGCGAGCCCGGCGTGTACGACCACGAGGCCGAACGCGAGTCCCAAGGAGAACAGTCCGAGACCGACCGGAGCCACGATCGCGGGCACCGGAGGCCGTTGTTCCATTTCGGTAATCGTAGGGGCAGCCGTGGCAGACCTCGCTGCCGCGAACGAGTGCGGAGGTCAACGACTACACGCGCGACACCGTCCCGTTGCGCTCCGGAAGGTCAGCATGGGTGTACGTGTTCGTCGGCGGCTCGGGACGGCGTCACTTCCACGAACGCAGCTGGCACTGCGTCGTGAAGGGACCGGTCTGATCCGCGACCACCTGACCGTCGACCGTGATCACGCAACGCACGTTGGGGTCGGACTGCATGGCGTGCGCGGCACCGCTCGCGGACAAGAACGCCCATTGCGAATCCGTCAGCGTGGCGTCGAACTCCCACGCCGCACCCGGCGCCAAGTTGATCTTCTCGCTCTTGACGAACGCGTCCGGGGTGGCGTGGTATGCCTCCAGGCTCGGAGGTGCCGCAAACGAGTAGTAGACGTTGAAGTCGCCCGGACCCGCGGCCGTCAGCGTGTAGTGGACCTGATGTGCAGCCGGTTCGGCACTCGCGATGGCCTGACTGGCCGCCACACCTGCGGAAGCCACCAGCACCGACACCCCGATTGCCGCCCCGACCTTGGATTTAGCTGTTCGCATGACCGTCACATCGCCGCACGGTAGCGGATCGTTACATCGCGCACCACCCGTCACTCGGCGGCGGCCGAGATTACCCACAAAACGTTGACCCAACATCCAGCGAACGTGGCGTTAATTTATTCGTGACGTACAGAAATTCACCAGAAACAAAGCCTCTCTAACGTCCCGGTTCGACGCTCACCAAGCGTCTGAAACTCCTGCGCTCCGTGCCGATTCCGTCGGCGCTCGGGCTCTGCTGGCACGACGAAAGGTTGTTCATGCAGTTGTACAAGGGGCGGACCACTCGCTCATTGGTGAGCAGATCGGCTCTGGTGGCGGGCAGCCTGGTCGCCACCACCAGCCTGTTGTTGGCCGGTTGCGGCAGCAAGGCGAGCGACACCGAGGCCGCCACCGCCGAGTCGTGCGTCGACACCTCGGGTTCGACCGTCAAGATCGGGTCGCTGAACTCGCTGTCGGGCACCATGGCCATCTCCGAGGTGACGGTGCGGGACGCCATCAAACTGGCCGTCGACGAGATCAACGCGGCCGGTGGCGTGCTGGGCAAGCAACTCCAGATCGTGGGCGAGGACGGCGCGTCGGAGCCCACGGTGTTCGCGGAGAAGGCCGAGAAGCTGATCAGCAGCGACTGCGTGGCCGCGGTGTTCGGCGGCTGGACGTCATCGAGTCGCAAGGCGATGCTTCCGGTTTTCGAGAGCAACAACTCGCTGCTCTACTACCCCGTGCAGTACGAGGGCCTCGAGTCGAGCAAGAACATCTTCTACACCGGCGCCACCACGAATCAGCAGATCGTCCCCGCGCTGGACTATCTGAAGGAGAAGGGCGTCAAGTCGCTGTACCTGGTGGGTAGCGACTACGTGTTCCCGCAGACCGCCAACCGCATCATCAAGGCGTACGCGGGCGCCAACGGCATCGAGATCAAGGGCGAGGACTACACCCCGCTGGGTTCGACCGACTTCTCGACGATCGTCAACAAGGTGCGCACCGCCGACGCCGACGCCGTGTTCAACACGCTCAACGGCGACTCGAACGTGGCGTTCTTCCGCGAGTACAAGAACGTCGGCCTGACCCCGCAGGCGATGCCCGTCGTGTCGGTGTCCATCGCCGAGGAAGAGGTCGGCGGCATCGGCGTGCAGAACATCACGGGTCAGCTGACGGCCTGGAACTACTACCAGACCATCGACACCCCGGTGAACAAGAAGTTCGTCGAGGCCTACAAGAAGGCCTACGGCGCCAACAAGCCCACCTCCGACCCGATGGAGGCCGCGTACGCCTCGGTGTACCTGTGGAAGAACACGGTCGAGAAGGCGAAGTCGTTCGACGTCAAGGCCATTCAGGACAACGCGGACGGCGTCACGTTCGATGCACCCGAGGGCCTGGTCACCATCGACGGCGAGAACCACCACATCACCAAGACCGCCCGCATCGGCGAGATCCGCGCAGATGGCCTGATCTACACCATCTGGGAGTCCCGCGGCCCCGATCCAGCCGGACCCGTACCTGAAGTCCTACCCTTGGGCAGCCTGGGCTAGACTCGGTCCGACGACTGAGGAGGCAACCGTGGATGTCCTGATCGGACAGCTGGTCAACGGGATTGAGCCTCGGCTCGATCCTGTTGTTGGCTGCACTTGGCCTGTCGCTGACCTTCGGTCAGATGGGCGTCATCAACATGGCACACGGCGAGTTCATCATGGCCGGCTGCTACACCGCCTTCGTCGTGCAGAAGTACGTCTCGAACGCCGGTGCCTCGCTGCTCATCTCGCTCGCTCGTCGGGTTTCTCGTCGGCGGCGCGATGGGTGCGCTTCTGGAGATCACGTTGATCCAACGGATGTACGACCGTCCGCTGGACACACTGTTGGTGACGTTCGGCGTCGGGTTGATCCTCCAACAGATCGCCCGCGACCGATTCGGCGCACCCGCCGTCAACGTGATTGCACCAGAATGGCTTTCAGGAGGCGTCGAAATCCTGGGTGCGGTCGTGCCCAAGACCCGCATCTTCATCCTGATCCTCGCCGCGGTGTGCGTGGTCGTGTTGGCCACGGCGCTGAAGACCAGCCCGATGGGTCGGCGCATCCGCGCCGTCGTGCAGAACCGCGACCTTGCCGAAACGAGTGGAATCTCCTCGCGCAAGACGGACATCACGACGTTCTTCATCGGCTCGGGACTCGCCGGGGTCGCGGGCGTGGCGTTGACGCTGATCGGATCGACGAGTCCGACAACGGGTCAGAGCTATCTGATCGACGCCTTCCTCGTGGTGGTGGTCGGCGGGCTCGGACAGATCAAGGGCACCGTCATCGCGGCGCTCGCGCTGGGCTTCCTGAACTCGTTCATCGAGTACAACGACCACGGCGTCGCTGGCCAAGGTCATCGTGTTCGTGATCATCGTGTTCTTCCTCCAGGTCCGCCCGCAGGGCTTGTTCACGGTTCGAACCAGGAGTCTCGTATGACGTGCGGACGCGAGGAGCAGACGTGAAGCAATTGCTCGGACGTTGGCAGACGTGGGCCGGGTTCGGAGTCGCCGCTGCGGCGCTCTTCCTGGTGGCGCCGGCGCTGCTATCGGACTTCAGGCTGAGTCTGCTGGCCAAGTTCCTGTGCTTTGCGATCGTGGCAGTCGGCATCGGATTGGCTTGGGGCCGAGGCGGAATGCTGATCCTCGGTCAGGGCGTGTTCTTCGGGCTCGGCGGCTACATGATGGGCATGCATCTGAAGATCGCCGATGCGAGCTCTGGCCAAGCAGCAGTTCCCGACTTCATGCAGATCGCAGGCGTGAAGGCGCTTCCCGCGTACTGGGAACCCTTCACCTCGCCCGTGTTCACGCTGTTGGCGATCGTGTTGTTGCCGACCACGATCGCGGGTCTCCTGGGGCTCGGCGTCTTCAAGCGGCGCGTCAAGGGCGCGTACTTCGCGATCCTCTCGCAGGCCCTGGCGGCGGCGTTGGCCATCCTGCTGATCGGGCAGACCGGCCTCGGTGGCAGCAACGGGCTGACCAACTTCCGGACGTTCTTCGGGTTCGCGCTCAAGGATCCGGTGAACAAGCAGATGTTGTACTTCATTGCCGCAGCCGTGCTGTTGTTCGTCGTCGCGGTGGTGCGTCAGCTGATGCAGAGCCGGTACGGCGAACTGCTCGTCGCGGTGCGCGACGGCGAGGAGCGGGTGCGCTTCCTCGGCTACGACCCCGCCAACATCAAAGTCGTCGCCTACACCGTGGCGGCGCTCTTCGCGAGCATCGCCGGAGCGCTGTTCGTCCCGATCGTCGGTATCATCGCGCCGTCCCAGGTCGGCATTCTGCCGTCGATCGCCTTCCTCATCGGAGTCGCGATCGGCGGACGGACCACGCTGCTCGGTCCGGTGCTCGGCGCCATCGGCGTGGCGTGGGCGCAAACGCTGTTCTCCGAGCGATTTCCGTCGGGTTGGATCTACGCCCAGGGCCTGCTCTTCATCGTCGTCGTCGGATTCTTCCCCGCGGGCCTGGCCGGAGTCGGGGTCCTCCTCCGTCGCCGTCGCAAGCAGGCGAAGCCGACGCCTCCGCCGGGCGCCGACCTGGATCCCGATCCCGAAGCCGAAGTCGAGAAGGCCGGAGTGACCTCATGACGCAAGCCGTTCCGGACACGGGACCGGTAGCCGGCGGCAACGTCGGCATGGGCACGCAGTACCTCGAAGTACGCGGGCTCACAGTCGATTTCGACGGGTTCAAGGCCGTCAACGGCGTCGACCTGACGCTGTTCCAGGGCGACCTGCGCTTCCTCATCGGCCCCAACGGCGCGGGCAAGACGACCGTGATCGACGCCATCACCGGGCTCGTCTCCGGCACGGGGTCGGTGAGCAAGTCCGGCGTGGAACTCCTCGGCAAGAAGGTGCACCAGATCGCGCGGCTCGGCGTCGGCCGCACGTTCCAGACTGCCAGCGTCTTCGAGCAGTTGACCGTGCTGCAGAACCTCGACATCGCTGCGGGCGCAGGACGATCGGCGTGGACGCTGCTGCGTCGGCGGCGCGTCGGTGTTGCCCTCGATCACAGAGGCGCTCGAGATCACCGGGCTGGCCGACCTCGCCGACAAGCCGGCCGGGATACTGGCGCACGGCCAGAAGCAGTGGCTGGAGATCGGCATGCTGCTGGTGCAGAACTGCGGACGTGCTGCTACTGGACGAACCCGTCGCAGGCATGAGCCACGAGGAACGCGAGGAGACGGGAAACCTGTTGCGCCGCATCGGCGGTGAACGCACCGTCGTGGTCGTCGAGCACGACATGGACTTCATGCGCGCCTTCGCGACGTCGGTGACGGTGCTCGCGCGCGGTCAGGTCATCGCCGAGGGCACGGTCGCCGAGGTGCAGGCCAACCCCAAGGTTCAGGAGGTCTACCTGGGCACCGCCGCCGCCGGATCCGCGGGCGTTCCCGACGAACTGGTCGAGGAGGTCTGATGCTCGAAATGATCGACGTCCATGCCGGTTACGGTCGGTCGGAGGTGATTCACGGGGTCACCCTGGAGGTGCCGTCGGATGGCGTCGCGGCGGTGATGGGTCACAACGGGGCAGGCAAGACGACGCTGTTGCGCGCGGCGGTCGGATTGCTCAAGTGCAGTTCGGGCCGGGTGTTGCTCGACGGCGAGGACGTCACGAAGCTGCGGCCGAGCGGTCGGGTGGCCCGCGGCCTGGCGTACGTGCCGCAGGGTCAGCAGTCGTTCGGGCAGCTGACCACCGCCGAGAACCTTCAAGTGGTTGCCGACGGCCGCAAGAACGGCAAGCAGCTGATCGACGAGCAGCTCGACCTGTTCCCTGCGCTGAAGGAATTGCTGACGCGGCGGGCCGGGCTGCTGTCCGGTGGTCAGCGCCAGCAACTGGCCATCGCGCGGGCCCTGATCACCAGCCCGACGACGCTGATCCTCGACGAACCGACGGAGGGCATCCAGCCGTCCGTCGTCGCCGAGATCGAGGCGGCCATCACGGCGCTGACCGAGCGCGGCGATCTCGGCGTGCTCCTGGTCGAGCAGCACATCGGCTTCGCGCTGGAGTCGGCGCAGCGATACTACATCCTCGAATCTGGTCGCGTGACCTCCAGCGGCACAGGGGGTTCAGCGTCCGAGGCCGACGTCCGCGCCGCGATGGCCATCTAGCACACACTGGCCGTGGGCCGTCAGAGCTCGAGCAGCACGGTCACCGGCCCGTCGTTGACGAGTTCGACTTGCATGTGCGCGCCGAAGATCCCCGTCTCGACGTGGGCGCCCAGTTCGCGAAGGGCAGCGGCGAGCTCGCCGACGAGTGGTTCGGCGATCGGTCCGGGCGCGGCGGCGTTCCACGATGGGCGGCGCCCCTTCCTGGTGTCGGCGTACAGCGTGAACTGACTCACGACGAGAATCGGTGCGTGTGCGTCGGCGGCACTGGCCTCGTCATCGAGAATGCGTAGCCGCCAGAGCTTTTCGGCCATTTTGCGAGCGACCGCGGAATCATCCGTGTGCGTGACGCCCACGAGTGCCAGCACCCCTTGCCGGGCAGGCCGGAGGTCGCTCACGACGGCGCCGTCGACAAGCACCCGCGCCGAGGTGACCCGCTGAACCAGGACTCGCACCGCCCCGATGTTGCCATGCCCGCCTAAGCGCCCCGTCGAAGTGCCTCCCGGCGCAGCCGCAGCATGACAAGCTGCCCGGATGACTTCATCGACCGAGCCGCGCATCCTGGCCGACACGGGTGGACTCCTGGTGACCGACGACGGCAGGCGCGTCCTCGTCATCGACCGCCGCACCGGTGGTCTTGCGGTGACCGTGTTCGTGCTGGGTCTGCTCGCCGTCGTCGTCGGCGGTTTCGGCCTGGTCGCGCGGTTCACGCTCACCGGGATGCCGGGCACGGCGTTCCTGACCGCAGGGGTGCTGCTGGCCGTCGGCGCATTCTTCGCATTTCGGATGATCCGGCGACGCAGGTCGCAGCCGCTGCACTCCTGCCGACCGGTGGCGGTCATCGATCGCAAGCTCGGATTGTTCAGCTACGCCGGTGGCGCCATCGTGCCGCTGGACCAGGTGCGCTTCCAGCGCAGGATGCAACTCGGTTCCAGTTCGCCCAAACTGGTCGCGCTGCTGCCCGGCGGGACCCGGGTGCTCAAGCGCGGCAATCCATTCGACGGCGGCATCGGTAACGTCGACCAGGTGCTGACCGCCGCGAGCCGGAGCGGTGTGGAGTCACGCCAGACGTGACACGACCTCGGCGACCACCGCGTCGACGGCCACGTCGATCTGTTCGCCCGTCGTCAGGTCCTTGACGCCGACCGTCCCGGCGTCGACGTCGCGATCACCCGCAACGAGCGCGATGCGCGCCCCCGACCGGTCGGCCGCACGCATCGCGCCCTTCATGCCGCGGTCGCCGTAGGCCAAGTCGACACGCACTCCCGCGGCGCGCAAAGCGCCTGCAAGCGCGGCCAACACCAGCTTGGCCTCGTCGCCCAGTGGCACGCCGAACACGTCGACCAGCGTGGCCTCGCCGACCGTCTTGCCCTCGGCCTTCAACGCCAGCAGTGTCCGATCGACGCCAAGGCCGAAGCCGATACCCGAGAGGTCCTGCCCGCCGAGTTCCCGCATCAGCCCGTCGTAGCGGCCGCCGCCGCCGATGCCTGACTGCGCGCCGAGTCCGTCGTGGACGAACTCGAACGTCGTCTTCGTGTAATAGTCGAGCCCCCGCACCATCCGCGGGTTGATCACGTACGGCACGCCCAGCGCGTCCAGGTGTGCCAGCACGGTGTCGAAGTGCTGCTTGGCGACGTCGGACAGGTGGTCGAGCATCACCGGCGCTTCGGCCGTCATCTGCCGAACGTGTGGACGCTTGTCGTCGAGCACGCGCAGCGGGTTGAGCTCGGCGCGGCGCCGGGTGTCCTCGTCGAGGTCGAGGCCGAACAGGAACTCCTGCAACAACTCTCGATACTGCGGACGGCACGTGTCGTCGCCGAGTGAGGTGAGCTCGAGCCGGAAGCCATCGAGGCCGAGGGACCGGAACCCGGCGTCGGCGATCGCGATGACCTCGGCGTCGAGCGCGGGGTCGTCGACGCCGATCGCCTCCACGCCGACCTGCTGCAGTTGGCGGTACCGGCCCGACTGCGGCCGCTCGTAGCGGAAGAACGGTCCGGAGTAGCACAGTTTGGCCGGCAGCGCGCCACGGTCGACGCCGTGCTCGATGACGGCACGCATCACGCCCGCGGTGCCCTCGGGCCGCAACGTCACCGACCGTTCACCGCGGTCGGCGAACGTGTACATCTCCTTGCTCACCACGTCGGTCGACTCCCCGACGCCGCGTGCGAACAGCGCGGTTTCCTCGAAGATCGGGAGCTCGACGTAGCCGTAACCGGCGCGGCGGGCGGCCTCCAGGAGCCCGTCACGCACCGCAACGAACTGCGCGGACTCGGGCGGCAGGTAATCCGGGACGCCCTTTGGCGCTTTGAACTCAGTCACGGGGTGCACGTTTCACGACAAGCCTTCGAGAAATGGGTTGGTACGACGTTCGGCGCCGATCGTGGACTTCGGGCCGTGTCCTGGTAGTACCACGGTGTCGTCGTCGAGCACCAACAGTTTTTCGACGATCGAGGTGTACAGGTCGCGGCCACTGCCACCCTCCAGGTCCGTGCGGCCGATCGACTGCTTGAACAGCGTGTCGCCAGTGAAGGCGAGCTCGGACGGCCCCTCGGTCACGCGGAAGACGACGGACCCCCTGGTGTGCCCCGGGGTGTGGTCGACGGCGACGGTGAAGCCGCCGAGTTCGATCTTGTCGCCGTCGCGGTCCAGTTCGACCAGCTGCTTCGGCTCGCGGAACAGCGCACCGACTGCCAGCTGGGCCAGCCGCGGTCCGAAGCCCTTGATCGGGTCGGTGAGCATGAACCGGTCTTCGGGGTGGATGTAAGCCGGACACCCGTAGGTGTCGGCCACCTTCTGCGCCGACCAGATGTGGTCGATGTGCCCGTGGGTCAGCAGCACGGCCGCAGGGGTCAGCCGATGCTCGTCGAGGATCTGTCGAAGCGACCCCATCGCACGCTGACCTGGGTCGACGACGATTGCGTCGGCCCCCGCCTTCGGGGCCAGCACGTAGCAGTTGCACTGCAACATGCCTGCGGGGAATCCCTTGAGCAACACGCTGACCAGTTTCCCATCCGCGGTTGACGTGGGTCGCGGCACCCACACTCAGCAATTACTGGCACACTCGGTGCCGACTGAGCGACGTCGCCGTCCCGACGACGTCGACGAGACGAGGAGGACAGCGGCGGTGCCGACCAATGCACAACGTCGAGCGACGGCAAAGCGCAAGCTCGAGCGGCAACTCGAGCGCCGAGCGGCCCAAGCGCGTAGGCAGCGTCTGTTCACCATCATCGGCGCCAGTGTCGGCGTGCTGTTGGTGATCGGGGCCATCGTCGCCACCGTCATCTTCGTCAAAAAGGACTCCGGCGCCACCGACACGGCCTCGTCGAGCACCACCAGCACGTCGCCCGCCCTGGATGCACCCCAGCCCCCCGAGGACAGCAAGCCGTTGCCGCCTTTCGCAGCGCCCGCCGGCCTTGGGGAAAACTGCCAGTACCCGGCTTCCTCGGATCCGGCCGCCAAGAAGGCCAATCCACCACGCACGGGCAAGGTCCCAACCGATCCTGCGCAGGTCAGCGTCAGCATGAGCACCAATCAGGGCAACATCGGCCTGCAGCTGGACAACGCCAAGGCGCCCTGCACCGTCAACAGCTTCGCGAGCCTGGCCCAGCAGGGCTACTTCGACGACACCACCTGCCACCGGCTGACTGCGTCCGAGGGCCTGTCGGTGCTGCAGTGCGGCGATCCCAAGGGCGACGGCAGCGGCGGCCCGGGCTATGAGTTCGCCAACGAGTACCCGACCAACCAGTACCAGCCGGACGACCCCGCGCTCCAGGCGCCGATGATCTATCCGCGCGGAACGCTGGCGATGGCCAACGCGGGTCCGGGCACCAACGGCAGCCAGTTCTTCCTCGTGTTCAAGGACTCCAAGCTGCCGCCGAACTACACCGCCTTCGGCACCATCGACGAGACCGGGCTTGCGACGCTGGACAAGATCGCCGCGGGTGGGCTGGAGCCCGTCAATGGCCCCGACGACGGCAAGCCCAAGTTGCCCGTCCAGGTCAAGTCGATTGCGCTGGACTGAGACCCATACCTTCCGGGCGTCGAAGCATCTACAGTCCTGCCATGCCTAGACGAGGTTCGGCGTGACCGGCGAATCGTTTGATCCGGCGCCGCACCCCGGTGGCGCCACCGAACGAAGCCGCGGCGGAAGGGACCGTCGCGCGTCACGCGGTACCTCGTCGTGTCGTTGCTCGCTGGGCTCGTCGGCGCGTACGCGCTGGCGGCTTTCCTAACCCGGGACCAGTGGGCGGCCACCGCCGACCGGGACGGGACGGAGGTCACGTTCGCGGCCACGACTCCGGACGGCTCGCCACCGACGCCCGATGAGCTCGCCAGGACGCGAAAGGTCGTCAGCCACCGAATCGCCGCGCTCGGCATCTCTGGCGCCGACGTCGCCGTCGACGGCAGCACCGTGACCGTCACCGTGCCGGGCAACGGCGACGACGTACGCAGCCTCGGCGAGGGAGGCCGACTGTACCTGCGCCCCGTCTTGCACGTGATTCCCATCCGAGTCGGCGAAACCGACCGGGCCGTCCGTCGTGCCGCCCGCGCTCGGGCACGACCGCCGTTCCGGCGCAGCGCCTCGCGGACGAGAAGGCGTTGCGCCAGAGCACCGACCCGAGCATTCAGCGTCTGGTGTTGCAGTTACAGGCCACCCGCTGCAAAGACGAGGACGCGTTGGCTGGCAACGACGATCCCAACCTGCCGCTGGTGACCTGCTCGCAGGACGGCGAACTGGTGTACGTACTGGACAAGTCCATCGTCAGCGGCGATCAGATCGCCGGCGCCGTCTCGAAGCGCGATGAACAGCGCGACGAATACGCCGTCGAGGTGGAGTTCGATCCGGACGCCACGAAGGTCTTCGCGCGCTTCACCGCGGCGAACGTCGGTACCCAGATCGCCTACACCCTCGACACTCGGGTGATCAGTGCGCCGGCGATCCAGGAGCCCATCCCCGGGGTCGAGTCATGATCACCGGTAGGTTCACCGCCGACCAATCCCGTGCCCTGGCGACCACGTTGGGCAGCGGCTCGCTACCGCTCACGCTGTCCGTCGAATCGTCGAAGCCGGCGCCCGTACGGGTGAGCACGGCGTGGACTCCGCTTCGCATCGGGCTCGGCGCCGGCGGGATCGTGCTCGCGTTGGCCGTGGCCGGTGCGGTGGCGTACTTGGTGTCGTCACGCAGAGAAGGGCCAGCATGGTGACCAATCCCCCACCGTACGGCGAAAACCCGTCGACGCCAACGAGTTACGGCGAGTACCCGCCGACGCCCGCGTCGTATGACGCATACCAGGGCGGGTACCCCAGTTACGGGGGCTCGAGCTACCCGGCATACCCCGGGTATCCCGGCTATCCGCCGGCGCGTGCCACGAACTCCATGGCGATCGCGTCGCTGATCTCCGCGTTCCTCTTCGCACCGCTGGGGATCGTCTTCGGCCACATGTCGCTGTCGCAGATCAAGCGCTCGGGAGAGGACGGGCGAGGCCTGGCCGTCGCCGGTTTGGTGATCGGCTACGTGGTGACCGCGTTGACGGTGATCACGATCGTCGGAGTCATCGTCTTCACCGCCATGGTCGTCCGCTATGCCAACACCCATCCCGGCCAACCCGGCCAGCCCGGCACCACGGCGTCCGCGCAGCCCGGCAAGGCCTTGCCGGCGTTCAAGCCGCCGGCCACGCTCGGGTCCAACTGCCAGTATCCCGCCACCACCGAACCGGCGAGCAAGCCCGTCAACCCGCCCAAGATGGGCGAGGTGCCCACCACACCGCCGACGATCGCCGCGAGCATCATCACCAACCGGGGGCCGATCGGCGTGGAACTCGACAACGCAAAGGCGCCGTGCACGGTGAACAACTTCACCAGCCTCGTGCAACAGGGCTTCTTCGACGGCACGACGTGCCACCGGCTCACCACGTCGCCCACATTGGGTGCGCTTCAGTGCGGTGATCCGACGGGCACCGGCACCGGCGGTCCCGGATACCGCTTTCCCAACGAGTACCCGACGAACCAGTACCGGATCACCGATCCCGCACTCGAGCAGCCCGTGGTGTATCCACCCGGCACGTTGGCCATGGCCAACTCGGGTCCTGGCACCAACGGCAGCCAGTTCTTCGTCGTCTACAAGGACTCCATGCTGCCGCCGAGTTACACCGTCTTCGGCACCGTCGACGCCGAGGGCGTGGCCATGGTGGACCAAATCGCCGGGGCTGGCGTCAAGGATGGCGGCGATGACGGCGAGCCATCGCTGCCGGTGACCATCCAATCGGTGCGGCTGACCTAACGGCCGCACCGATTCGCGTTCAGCACAACGGCATTCAGAAGTCGAAGTCCTGCCACGGGCCAGTCGGCCGCCGACTATGCCGCCGACGTCACCCGGTACACGTCGTACACGCCCTCGACGTTGCGCACGACGTTCAGTAGATGGCCCAGGTGCTTGGGGTCGCCCATCTCGAACGTGAACCGGCTGATCGCCACACGGTCGTTCGACGTCGTCACCGACGCCGACAGGATGTTGACGCGCTCGTCGGCCAGCACCCGCGTCACGTCGGACAGCAGCCGATGCCGGTCGAGTGCCTCCACCTGAATCGCCACGAGGAACACCGAAGACGGCGAGGGCGCCCACTTGACGTCGATGATCCGCTCCGCCTGCTCCTGCAGCGACGCCGCGTTGGTGCAGTCGGTTCGATGCACGCTCACCCCACCGCCGCGAGTGACGAAGCCCATGATGTTGTCTCCGGGTACCGGCGTGCAGCACTTGGCCAGTTTGGCGAGCACGCCGGGCGCGCCAGGCACCGCGATACCGACGTCGTCGCTGGTGCGCTGCCGTACCGCGATGGTGGCCGGGGTGGACCGCTCGGCGATCTCGTCCTCAGCCTCCTCGTCGCCGCCGAACTGGGCGACCAACCGCTGCACGACGTGGCGGGCCGAGACGTGCCCCTCCCCCACCGCGGTGTACAACGCGGACACGTCGGCGTAGCGCAGTTCGCGGGCCAGCGCCCCCATGGACTCGGCATTCACCAAGCGCTGCAACGGAAGTCCACTGCGCCGCACCTCGCGGCCGATGGCGTCCTTACCGGCATCCAGTGCCTCTTCGCGGCGTTCCTTGGCGAACCACTGCCGGATCTTGGCCTTCGCCCGCGGCGACACCACGAAGGTCTGCCAATCCCGCGACGGACCCGCATTGGCCGCCTTGGACGTGAAGACCTCTACCACTTCGCCGTTCTCGAGCTTGCGCTCGAGCGCCACCAGCCGGCCGTTGACCCGCGCCCCGATGCAGCGGTGGCCGACCTCGGTGTGGACCGCGTACGCGAAGTCGACGGGCGTGGATCCGGTCGGTAGCGTGATCAAGTCGCCCTTCGGGGTGAACACGAAGATCTCTTGCACCGCAAGGTCGTAGCGCAGTGACTCCAGGAACTCGCCGGGGTCCGCCGCCTCCCGCTGCCAGTCCAGCAGTTGACGCATCCACGCCATGTCGTCGATCTCGGCCGCCGCGTGCCCGGCCGGAATACCGTTGCGGCCCTTGGCTTCCTTGTAGTGCCAGTGCGCGGCAATGCCGTACTCGGCCGTCTTGTGCATGTCCATGGTGCGGATCTGCACCTCGAGCGGCTTGCCCTCGGGACCGACGACGGTCGTGTGCAACGACTGGTACACCCCGAACCGCGGCTGGGCGATGTAGTCCTTGAAGCGCCCGGCGATCGGTTGCCACAGCGAGTGCACCACGCCGACGGCGGCATAGCAGTCACGGATCTCGTCACACAGGATCCGCACGCCGACCAGGTCGTGGATGTCGTCGAAGTCGCGGCCCTTCACGATCATCTTCTGGTAGATCGACCAGTAGTGCTTGGGCCTGCCCTCCACGGTCGCATCGATCTTCATCGCGCTCAAGGCGGCGCCGATCTCGGCGCGCACCTTGGCGAGATAGGTGTCGCGGGACGGCGCCCGGTCGGCGACCAGCCGGACGATCTCTTCGTACTTCTTGGGGTGCAGGATCGCGAACGACAGGTCCTCGAGCTCCCACTTGACGTTCGCCATACCGAGCCGATGGGCCAGTGGCGCAATGACTTCCAGTGTCTCGCGAGCTTTGCGGGCCTGCTTCTCCGGCGGTAGGAAGCGCATGGTGCGCATGTTGTGCAACCGGTCGGCGACCTTGATCACCAGCACGCGACCGTCACGCGCCATCGCAATGATCATCTTGCGGATGGTCTCGCCCTCGGCGGCGGTGCCGAGCACCACCTTGTCGAGTTTCGTGACGCCATCTACGAGATGCCCGACCTCGGTGCCGAACTCCTCGGTCAGCGCCTCGAGCGTGTAGCCGGTGTCCTCGACCGTGTCGTGCAGCAGCGCCGCGATCAGCGTGGTGGTGTCCATGCCGAGTTCGGCGAGGATGTTGGCGACCGCGAGTGGATGGGTGATGTAGGGGTCACCGGACTGGCGCAGCTGGTCGGCGTGCTTCTGCTCGGCGACGTCGTAGGCGCGCTGCAGCAGGGTCAGGTTGGCCTTCGGATAGAACTCCTTGTGCACCGCGACGAGCGGCTCGAGCACGGGGTTGATGGTGCTGCGCTGCGCGGTCATCCGCCGGGCGAGCCTGGCCCGGACCCGACGCGATGCGCTCGATGCGGACTTCGACTGCTCGGCGGGCGCGGCATCCGGAGCCTCGACGGGCATCGGTTGGGTCTGCGTCAACGCCTGATCGTCGGCCATCGCCATCACCTCCTGCCCATGCATGCGCTCAATCGAGGATATCCCTGCCGCATCATCTGTTCTTCGCGCAAGCGCTCATGCCACTTCATCTGTTCTTCGCGCAAGCGCTCATGCCACTTCATCTGTTCTTCGCGCAAGCGCTCATGCCACTTCATCTGTTCTTCGCGCAAGCGCTCATCACCCATCCATCTGTTCTTCGCGCAAGCGCTCATCACACCACGTAGAGGCTCGTGACCGGCACCGATTGCAGTCGCGCGCGCCCCTCGAGCGCGGCGAGTTCCAATACGACGGCGGCGGCGGTGACGTTGGCTCCAGCGAGCGCGAGCAACTTGACCGTCGCGGCAACCGTGCCGCCGGTGGCGAGCACGTCGTCGATCACGACGATGTTGCGCCCGACGAGGTCGATGCCGTCCGCGGGGATCTCCAACGTCGCGGTGCCGTACTCGAGCACGTAGGTCTCGCTGTGCACGGGCGGCGGGAGCTTGCCGCCCTTGCGGACGGCGAGCACACCGGTGCCGAGCCGAGTGGCGACGGCCGCACCAAGCAGGAAGCCACGTGCGTCGATGCCGGCAACCAGGTCGGCGCCGGCGGCGACCTCGGCGAGGGCGTCGGTGATGGTGGCCAGGCCGTGTGCATCGGCCAGGACGGGGGTGAGGTCCTTGAACTGGATGCCGGGTTCGGGGAAGTCGGGCACCTCACGCATGAGCATTTCGATGACCGCCGCGGCGCGCCTGGAGCCGGCCGGTCCGCTCACTGCCTCAACTCCCACCGGTCCATGTTCCAGCCCGCCCCCCATCGCGTTGGATTGCTACTGACCGCGAACATCGACTTCGACGTCAGCAAGGTTCGCTGCTGACGATAGAGCGGAAGGGTGGGCATGTCGCCCCAGAGCACCGGCGCGCTCTCCCCCAGCAGCCGCGCCAGCTCTTTCGGGTCGGCCGTCACCGCCAAGGCGCCGATGACCCCGTCGATCCGCTCGTTGGAATACCCCGACAGATTGTTGCCGTTGCCGGTGTGCAGATCGTAGGCGTCGACGGCTGATGAACCGCTCGATCCGCTGCCCGCCGCGCCGCCGGTGCTGGCGAGCAGGACATCGATCTGGTTGTCCCGCAACGTTTGCGGACCGGTGGACTCCGTCCCGACGTCCTCGACCGTGATGCCGGCGGCGGAGCAGGACTTCGCGATGGTCCCGACCGCCGCGGCCAATCGCGCATTCGGACGCTGATACCCGATGCGCACGGTCAGCGGGCGCCCACCGATTGCGCCCCGCGCGGCCTGCGGATTGGCGACGCTGAACTGCCCGCCTTCGGCCTGCGACTCGGCGGCGGCGATCGAGTCCTCGGCGGCGGGGTTCAGCCTGGTGTTCGCGATCGGAACCTCGGCGTTGCGGGCGATGAGGTCGCGGGGGGTGCACAGCGCAACCGCGCGGCGTGCGGCCGGGTCGGCCAGTGGCCCGGCCGGCGCGAAGATGAGCTGTTCGATGCCTGCCGACGGCGTGTCGATGCGCACGTAGTCATCCGGCAGGTTCAAGGTGCCCGACGATCCCGTCGCCACGTCGACGACGTCGTATGAGCCGGTGTTGACGCGGTCCTGGACGTCGGCGCCGCGCGGCCACACGGTGACGCGGCGGGTGACGGATTTCGCGCCCCACCACTTGTCGTTGGCGACGAGCACGACGGCACCGTCCTTGGTGACCGCGTCGAGCTTGTACGGCCCCGAAGACGGGAAGCGCTTCAGGTCGAGCTCTCCGCTGAGGTTCCAGGTGGTGTTCCAGGCCGCGGCAATGCGATCGATCGTCGGCCCGTCGCCCGCCAACAGCGCGGTGGTGACCCCGCCATCGCCGACGCCGAGTTCGTCGGCGATTACGTGTGCGGGCATCATCGACGTTGCGGCGAACAACTGGCCGAGGTCCACGAATGCGCGGTCCTGCGCGAACGTCACGCGGGCCTTCTTCTGCCCAGGCGCACAGTCGACCGCCGCGACGTCGCCGTAGCCGGCCCTGTTCGCGGCGTCGAAGCCGGGAAACCGACCCGACTGGGCGGCCCAGGCCAGCACCATGTCGTCGCACGTGATCGGCTTGCCGTCGGAGTACACCGCATTGTCGTTGATCTGGTAGTCGAGGATCAGCGGGGCACGACCGGCCACCGAGATGGTGCCGAAGTCACGGTCGCCGACGACCTGCCCGTCGGGTCCGTGATAGTTGAATCCGGTGAGCACGCGAGCGAACGCCTGCGGGCCACCCGACGCGGCACCCACCACCGTATTGGTGTTGTACGTGACGAGGGCTCCGTCGACGGCGTAGTCGACCTCGTCCGCCGGCCCGCCCGAACATCCGACGACGCCCACCGCGCCCACCATCGACAGAATGGCCGCCAGGATCGCGGCTCGCCGTGATCGGGCCGTCATCAGCAGGCTACCGCCTGGGATTTCGCTTACCCGACGGTCGACCGGACGGACGAATCGGCCTTGCGCCCGGCGCCGGCTTGTCGGGCGCCACCGCGGGCGCCTTCGACGCCGATGCCGACGCGGTGACCACCTCGGCATCGAGTTCGGCTTCGCCCTCCGACTGACCGAGTTCACCGCCGGTCTTCGCCGCCGCCGCCTTGCGCCTGTTGAGCACCCGACGGGTGTGGGCGCGGACGAAGTCGGTGCGTTCGCGCAGGGTCACCAACAGCGGGGTCGCGAAGAAGATCGACGAGTACGTGCCGACGATCACACCGACCAACTGCACCAGGGCCAGGTCCTTGAGCGTTCCGACGCCGAGTAGCCACACCGCGACCACGATCAGCGCCAAGATGGGCAACACCGAGATGAGGCTGGTGTTGATCGACCGCATGAACGTCTGATTGATCGCCAGGTTCGCCTGTTCGGCGAACGTACGCCGGGTCGTGTGTTCGAAACCCTTGGTGTTCTCCTCGACCTTGTCGAACACGATGACGGTGTCGTACAGCGAGAAACCCAGAATGGCGAGCATGCCGATGACCGTCGCCGGAGTGACCTCGAACCCCACCAGCGAGTACACACCCGCCGTCGTGACCAGGTCGAACACCAGTGTGGTCAGCGCCGCAACCGCCATGTAGCGCTCGTAGCGGATGGTGATGTAGAACGCGATGATCACCAGGAACACCACCAGCGCGAGAAGCGCCTTCTTGGTGATCTGACCGCCCCACGTCTCCGACACCGCGGAGTCGCTGATGGCCTGCTTGCTCGCGTTGCCGTCGGGACCCTTGGGCGAGAACGCCTCGAACAACGCGGTGCGCAACTTCTCGGTCTCGGCGTTGTCCAGCGTCTCCGACCGGATCTGCACCGTCGCCGCATCCCCGTTGCCCACGACCACGACGGACTCGGGCGCCTTGCCGATGGCGTCGGTGAACACCGCCTCGACCCGCTCGGTCGATGCCTGTCCGTTGAGGCCGACGGCGGGCAGAGACACCTTGGTGCCGCCCTCGAAGTCGATCCCGAACGTGAATCCGCGCAGCAAGATACTGGCCAGCGCGACCGCGACTATCAATCCGCTGAGCGCGAACCACATCTTGCGCTTGCCGATGACGTCGACGGCTCCGGTTCCTGTGTAGAGCCGGACGAAGAACCCGTGCTGCGGTACGGCCGATGTCGGCGCGGTCAGCTCCTCACCGCTTGCCTCGAGGTCGGCGGCGTCGACGTCTTTCTGGTGCTTGGCCATGTCGCTACCTCCCGCCCGTCAGAGCCGAGGCGGCCCGGCGTTCGCGCGCGATCTGCTGCACCGCGCCAAGACCGTTGAAGGCCGGTTTGGACAGGAACGTCGTCTTCGACGCCAGGTAGACCAGCGGCCAAGTCACCAGGAACACCACGACGACGTCGAGGATGGTCGTGAGGCCGAGCGTGAAGGCGAAGCCCTTCACCTGACCGACGGCCAGCACGTAGAGCACGGCGGCGGCGATGAAGCTGACGGCGTTGCCGGAGAGGATCGTCTTGCGGGCACGTGCCCAACCGCGCGGTACCGCGGACCGGAACGACCGTCCTTCTCGGATCTCGTCCTTGATGCGTTCGAAGAACACCACGAACGAGTCGGCCGTGGTTCCGATACCGATGATCAGACCGGCGATGCCTGCCAGGTCGAGGGTGTAGTTGATGTATCTGCCCAGCAACACCAGGATCGCGTAGACCATGGCGCCTGATGCGACCAGCGACAGCGCCGTGAGCAGGCCGAGCACCCGGTAGTACAGCAACGAGTACGCCAACACCAGCGCCAGCCCGATGGCACCCGCGATCAAGCCAGCCCGCAGTGACGTCAAACCCAGTGTCGCAGAAACGGTTTCGGCCTCGGACGACTCGAATGACAACGGGAGCGAACCGTACTTGAGCACGTTGGCCAGTTCCCGCGCCTTGGTGGAGTTGAAATCTCCGGTGACCTGCGTGCGGCCACCGGGGATCGGCTCGTTGATCCGCGGGGCACTGACCACCTGAGAGTCGAGCACGAACGCCGTCTGGGTGCCGACGTTGGCGGCGGTGAAGTCGGCCCACACGTTCGCGGCGTCCGGCTTGAACTCGAGGTCGACGACGTACTGGCCCTGCTGCTGATCCAGCCCCGACGCCGCGCTCTTGATCTGCTCGCCGCTGATGATCGACTTGTCCAGCAGGTACACCTCGGTGTGATCCTGCGAGCACGTGATGAGCGGCAGGTTGGGATCGTCGTTGCCGGCCAGTACGTCCTCTTCATTGCAGCGGGTGGCCTGCAACTGCAACACCAGGCGCTGAATGCTCGGATCGGTGTTCTGGCGCAATGACTTCTCTTCCGCGATGCGCTGAACGAGATCGGCCTTGGGATTTGGAGTCGGCGGCGCGGGACTCGGCGACGGACCCGGTGGCGGAGCGGGCGTGGATGGGCCTGGCGGCGGCGGTTCCTCGGGGAACGGCCGCGGTTGCGGAGGAGCCTCGGGTGCAGCTGGCTCGCCGACCGGTTGCGGCGGTTGACCAGGGGTGGGCGGGGCGACCGGCGCTTCCGGCTCAAGTGGGGAGATGCCGGGAACACCCATCGGAGGCAGCCGTCCCGGAGGCAATTGCCCTGGAGGCGCTTGGCCCGGCGGCAGCTGTCCCGGAGGCAGTTGCCCCGGAGGCGCCTGACCCGGCGGGGATCCCTGCCCCTGAGCGGGAATGGCACCGACGACCGGTCGAATGTAGAGCCGCGCGGTCTGCCCGAGGTTGCGGGCCTCGCTGGTGTCGTTGCCGGGGACCGTGATGACCAGGTTCTCGCCGTCGATGACGACCTCCGACCCGGAGACCCCGAGGCCGTTGACGCGCGCGCTGATGATGTCCTGCGCTTGCAGAAGGGCCTCGCGGGTGGGTTGCGACCCATCGGGGGTACGTGCGGTCAGGGTCACCCGCGTGCCGCCCTGCAGGTCGATTCCGAGTTTCGGTTTCGCGTGCTTGTCGCCAGTGAGGAACACCAGCAGGTACGCCCCGATCAGCAGAACCAGGAAAAGCGTCAGGTAGCGGTAGGGGTGCACCGGCGTCGAAGACGATGCCACGTTTCTTGAGTCTCCTCAGGTCAGTACGTCAGGGCCCCGCAAAGGGTACGTGGTCTTGCTAGGGGCTCAGCTGTCAGTCTTTGGCGACGGGCCGGGGTCGGCCTTGGGCTGTACGTCGTACGCGTCGTCGGCCACGTCCTGCTCGTAGTCCTGAACGTCATCGTCATCGTCGTCGAACTCGTCGTCGAACTCGTCGTCGGACGTGATGCGGTCGCGGATGGCGAGCTTCATCCACGTGGTGATGACGTTGGGCGCGATCTCGAGGTCGACGCTGTCGTCGCCGATGCCCGCGATCGTGCCCTCCAAACCCGACGTGGTGTGTACCCGGTCCCCGACGGCGAGCGACTCGTGGAGGTCGATGGTGGCCTGCATGGCCTTCTTCTGGCGGCGCGACGCGAAGAACATGAAGGCGCCAAGGATGACGATCAGAGGTAGAAACAGGGCCAAGTCACCCATTGCGAGCAGTGTCCTTCGTGTCGGTATTGCGGCCACCGCGCCCGGACGGCTGGGTCACTGAGCGGCCTCGTCGGGGTCCAGTGTGCCATTACAACTGCTGGCAGCTGAGTGCACCCTTAGCCGGACACGGCTGTTAGCGTCACAAAATGCTCGGGCACCTCCGCGTCAACGTGACCGATCTGCCTGCGGCCAAGCGCTACTACGACGAACTGATGCCGCTGCTCGGATTCACCGAGTTCGTCGCCGCCGAGGACGAGTTCGCCTACCGGCCCGCGGGCGGCAAACCGGGCACTGTGTTGTTCTTCTGCTAGCCGCCCCTTCTATCCATGCCGCCGAACAGTCCACCTACTCGCGGCACCAGACCGGGCTGCAGCACCTGGCGTTGATGTGCATGCGCCGCGGACTGGCCGACGACGTCCGACCGAAACCGCGGCAATACGCAGTGGACGGTTCGAATTTCACGACCGATCCACGCACATACCGACGATTCCGGTGGCGCTGGGAGTGGTGCCGACTACGCTTGACCAAGCGCCGATCATCGCCGCGCGCTCCCCCTTCACCGCCGTGCCGTCCGTCTCGCAGGAGTCTGCAGTGAGCATCTTGGAACAGAGCCGCTACCTGGCCACCGCCCTGCCTGGGCCGAAGTCGCAGGCCCTCATCGAGCGGAAGGGCGCAGCCGTATCACGCGGCGTGGGGACCACGATGCCGGTGTACGCGGCCAGGGCCGGCGGCGGCATCGTCGAGGACGTCGACGGGAACCGGCTGATCGACCTCGGGTCGGGTATCGCCGTGACCACCATCGGCAATGCGTCGCCCCGCGTGGTCGCGGCGGTGGCTGCGCAAGTCGCCGACTTCACGCACACCTGTTTCATGATCACGCCGTACGAGGAGTACGTCGCCGTGTGTGAACGGCTCAACCGGCTCACGCCCGGCAGCGAAGAGAAGCGTTCGGCGTTGTTCAACTCGGGGTCGGAGGCCGTCGAGAACGCCGTCAAGATCGCCCGCACCTACACCCGCAAGCAGGCGGTGGTTGCGTTCGATCACGCCTACCACGGCCGCACCAACCTGACGATGGCGTTGACCGCCAAGTCGATGCCCTACAAGCATGGTTTCGGCCCGTTCGCGCCGGAGATCTACCGCGCTCCCTTGTCGTATCCGTTCCGCGACGCCGAGTTCGGCAAGGAGCTGGCCACCGACGGGGAGCTGGCCGCCAAGCGTGCGTTGAGCGTCATCGACAAGCAGGTCGGTGCCGACAACCTCGCCGCGGTGATCATCGAACCGATTCAGGGCGAGGGCGGATTCATCGTCCCCGCGGAGGGATTCCTGCCGACGCTGCTCGATTGGTGTCGTCGCAATGACGTGGTCTTCATCGCCGACGAAGTGCAGACCGGATTCGCCCGCACCGGAGCGATGTTCGCGTGCGAGCACGAGGGCATCGACCCGGATCTGATCGTGACCGCCAAGGGCATCGCCGGTGGCCTGCCGCTGTCGGCGGTGACGGGGCGCGCGGAAATCATGGACGCTCCGCACGTCAGCGGACTCGGAGGCACCTACGGCGGCAATCCGGTCTCCTGCGCGGCGGCTTTGGCCGCCATCGAGACCATCGAGTCCGACGGGCTGGTGGCGCGCGCACGAGAGATCGAGACGCTGATGAAGGAACGGCTCGGCCCTATGCAGGCCGACGACGACCGCATCGGCGACGTGCGCGGCCGCGGAGCGATGATCGCCGTCGAACTCATCAAGGCCGGAACGACGGAACCCGACGCCGAACTCACCAAGGCGCTGTGCGCGGGTGCGCACGCGGCGGGCGTCATCGTGTTGTCGTGCGGTACCTACGGCAACGTGCTGCGCTTCCTGCCGCCGCTCACCATCAGCGACGAGCTCATCAACGAGGGCCTCGACGTGCTCGCTCTGGTTCTCGCGGACCTCTGACGAGGAGCTGTTCCGGTGACGACCGTGCAGAACTTCATCGGCGGCGAACTCGTCGACTCCGTCAGCGGGGCGACGATGTCGCTCGTGGACCCGACGACGGGCGAGAAGTACGGCACCGCCCCGGTCTCGAATGCAGAGGACGTCGACAAGGCGTACGAAGCGGCCGCCGCGGCGTTCAAGGACTGGAAGCGCACGACGCCGTCGGCGCGGCAGAAGGCGCTGCTGGACTTCGCCGACGATGTGCAGAGCGCGGCCGAGGTCCTGGTGGCGGCCGAAGGGCGCAATACGGGCAAGCCCATCCACGTGACCATGGCCGAGGAGATCCCGCCGATGGTCGACCAGATCCGGTTCTTCGCAGGCGCCGCGCGCGTGCTGGAGGGCAAGTCGGCAGGCGAGTACCTGGAGAACCACACGTCGTGGATCCGTCGCGAGCCGGTCGGCGTCGTCGGACAGGTCGCGCCGTGGAACTACCCGATGATGATGGCGATCTGGAAGTTCTGCCCCGCGGTGGCCGCGGGCAACACGGTCGTGATCAAGCCGAGCGACACCACGCCGGTCACCACCGTGATGCTTGCCGAGTTGGCCGCCAAGCACTTTCCGCCCGGCGTGCTCAACGTCGTCACCGGTGACCGTGTGACCGGCGCATCCGTCGTCGCGCACCCGACGCCCGAGATGGTCTCGATCACGGGTTCGGTCGCGGCGGGCCGCGCCGTGGCGGTCAGCGCGGGCGGTCACCTCAAACGCACCCACCTCGAACTCGGCGGCAAGGCCCCGGTGATCGTGTTCGACGACGCCGACATCGCCGCGGCCGCAGAGGGAATCGCCGCCGCCGGGTACTTCAATGCGGGCCAGGACTGTACGGCGGCGACCCGCGTGCTCGCGTCGGCGTCGATCGCGGCGGACCTCACAGCCGCGCTGGCCGAGCAGGCCAAGAGTGCGACGACGACGTTCGGCAGGCCCGCCGACGACGAGGACGCCTGGGTGCCACCGGTGAACAATGCCGATCAGATGGAGCGGGTGCTGGACTTCTTTACCGACGTGCCAAGCCACGCGGAAGTGATGGTCGGCGGAAATCGCCAGGGCAACAAGGGTTTCTACGTCGAGCCGACGGTGGTCGGTGGCCTGCGCCAAGACGATCGAATGGTGCAGACCGAGATCTTCGGGCCCGTCATCACCGTCCAGTCGTTCGGTGACGAGGACGAGGCACTCGCATGGGCGAACGGCGTCGAGTACGGGTTGGCATCGTCGGTGTGGACCAAGGACGTGTCACGCGCGTTGCGGATGTCCGCGGGCCTCGACTTCGGGTGCGTGTGGATCAACACCCACATCCCACTCGTCGCCGAGATGCCGCATGGCGGATACAAGTCGTCGGGGCATGGCAAGGATCTGTCGATGTACGGGCTCGAGGACTACACCCGCATCAAGCACGTGATGGCTTTCACGGGCTGACGGAGGCGCTCCAGAACTCACGCAGGGCCCGCTCGATGCCCGTGCTATCTATGAGCAGTGGTGAGACGACCTGGATCCCGAGCAGGCCCGCAGCTAGTGGGCGTGGGTGTGGCGCCGGCCGAACATCCCCGACCACCGGCGGCGCGGCCGCGCATCGGCCGCTGAAACCGGCTCGGTCGTCGTCATGTCCTCGGGCGCGTGCTCCACGGTTGCCACCGGACGTCGGGCGTACTCGACGTCACGCAGCGTCCGAACCGACAACCTGCCCAAGGCGAATGCGCCAAGGAACACGATCAGCGCGCCGAGCCCGTTAAAGTACGACAGCTCCAGCCAGAGTCGCTGACTGTCGGTGGACGCTACGGGTGCGCCCACGTCGCCGAGCGCGAGTGGACCAGCGACGGCCCGACCCACGACGAACCAGGCGCCCGCCACCACGGTCAGCCAGCCGCCCAGCATTGCCGTCACCCGATTGCGAGACAGCAGTAGCAAACCCCCGCCGACGACGGTCGCCGCTCCGGGCAGCACCTCAAGCCAGCCGCGTGCGGCCGACCATTCCTGGCTGGGGCTGAACGCGAAGTCGAGACTGTGGCCGATGAACGGCGCCGCAGCACCCCAGACGCCGAGCAGGATCAAGAGGAAACCGCTGGCGGCGCCACGGCTGCGCGGCATCCGAAGGCGTCCACCTCGTACGCGCTCGCGGGTATCGATGTCGTTCACAACAGCCTCCTTGGTCAACCAGGGATATACCCGCCGACGTCGGACGTCTAACCTCGCCCCGGGTTTAGCCGTCGCGGGGCGGGGCTACTTTGGAGCCGTGCGCCGGACGGACGACCGCTCGACGTGACGTACGACGTCCTGATCGCCCTGCGCGAGCCGATTGCCGTCATCGAGACATTAACTGGACGAGACCCGCCAAGCGCGGCCTCTCCCGTCCTTCGCTGGGCCCAATCAGAAATCTTCCAGCAAACCCATCTGATTGTCTGTACTATTCATCTCCTGAACGTCGGACAACGCCAACGTCCGCACGACGCGCCCGTTACCGCCCCGGCGTCAGGGCCAAGGATCGCAAGGTGAGCGCTCGATAGTGGACTGGATTCGGCCTTGGTGGCAGCAACCCGATCACTATCGCTGGCTGTCGTCATACCTCGACGGACACAACCTGCAGCGCTTCACTCGCTACATGATGGCCGCGATCGTCGTTTCGCTGGCCGCAGTACCGCTGTTGATGTGGTTGAGCGCTTCGGGTCCCACCGGGCTCGCGTTTCACATCACCGCGATCGCGGTGTCGAGCACCTGCGTCGGCATGGCGCTGATGTGGCTGACTCGATGGCCGACACAACGACAGTCGATGGCCTTCGCCATCGCCGCCAACATCTGCACCGCCGCCATGTGCCTCGCACAGTCGCACCCCGCGCCAGCTATTCAGGGCTGCGCCACCTTCGCCGCCCTCGCCGGATACGTCGCCTTCTTCCACAGCAGCCGACTGCTGGCCCTCACCCTCGTGATCGCAGCGGCCACTGCGACGATCTGCACGTGGCGGCTCAGCCCCTACATGGACTTCGCGCTTGCGTCGAGCAAGCTCATCGTGCTCGCAGTGAGCATCCTGGCGCTGCCGTTCTCCGCGCAGGTCCTCGTCCACATCCTTGGCAGCGATGCGCTCAAGTCGCACATCGATCCGCTGACCGAACTGCCGAACCGCCGCGGGTTTCACCGGTCGATGCGCGCGTTGGTCGCGGCGTCCCTCGGCAAGGCGCCGTCCCGGCTCACGATCGTCATGGTCGATCTCGACGACTTCAAGCGCATCAACGACACCGCCGGCCATGCGGCGGGCGACCGCATACTCGTCGCCATCGGTGACATCATCCGCCAGAGCCACGGCGTCGACTCCGTCATCGCCCGTATCGGAGGCGAGGAGTTCGTCGTCGCGGTGGTCGGCAGCGAGGGGAACGGGATCGGGCTCGCCGAGCACCTGCGTGGCGAGATCGCTCGACTGCGTGGCGGCGTTACGGCCAGCATCGGCGTCGCGAGCGCGCCGTTCGCCCGGGCGGCCGAACTCGAGCTCCCCTCGTTCGTCGAGAACCTGATCGAGTCCGCGGACCAGGCGATGTACAAGGCCAAGCGTGCTGGGGGCGACCAGGTCTACGTCGTCGGCCGTTCCGAGATCCGCTACCCCGAGGACAGTCCGGCGGCGAGCAGTACCACCGCCACCAACGGCAGCGCACCCTGCACCACCGCGGAGCGCGCCTTGTCGGGTGCCGACACCACCAATACGACGGACGCAGCCAGCATGGACCCAACCCCGGCGAAGACCAGGGCGGCACCAACCGCAGTGCCTCCCGAGCTCATCCAGGCAACGCCCGCCCCGGTGACGATCGCCAAGAAGAGGTTGTAGAAACCCTGGTTGAAGGCGAACAGCTTGGTGGCCTCCGCCTCCTCCAGCGTCGTCCCGAACGTCGCGCGCGTACGCGGCGCGGTCCATCGCAGCGACTCCAGCACGAAGATGTACACGTGCACCAGCGCGGCCAATCCCGCGAAAATCATTCCGGCGGTGATCATTTAGCGCCCCCTGTTGCCACCCGTCCGACCGGTGGGAGCACGAGCCCCATCAAACCGAACCAGGCGATGGTGGCGCAGTCGCTCGGGATACCTGTCGGGCCATCGATTCTCGTTGTCCCACTTGTCATCCCGTCCTCCAAATACACTCGTCGACTAATCGAACAGGCCCGACTGCCCCAACCCAGTGACTCCGCTGGGCGGCGTCATACCCAGATGCGTCCACGCAAGCGCGGTGGCGACCCGACCACGCGGGGTGCGTGCGAGCATGCCCGCACGCACCAGGAAAGGCTCGCACACCTCCTCCACCGTCGCGGACTCTTCGCCCACCGCGACGGCAAGCGTCGACACCCCGACCGGTCCGCCGCCGAAACTGCGGGTGAGCGCCGACAGCACGGCCCGGTCGAGGCGGTCGAGACCTAGTTCGTCGACGTCGTAGACCGCGAGCGCGGCCTTGGCGATGTCGACGGTGATGACGCCGTCGGCGCGCACCTCGGCGTAGTCGCGGACGCGGCGCAGCAGCCTGTTGGCGATGCGTGGCGTACCCCGCGAGCGGCGGGCGATCTCGGTTCCGGCGTCCGTGCCGAGCTCGATGCCGAGGATGCCCGCCGAACGGCTCAAGACTCGCTCCAACTCGCTCGGCTCGTAGAAGTCCATGTGCGCGGTGAAGCCGAACCGGTCACGCAGCGGTCCGGTGAGCGCACCGGACCGGGTAGTGGCGCCGACGAGGGTGAACGGCGCGACCTCGAGCGGAATCGACGTGGCCCCCGGCCCCTTGCCGACGACGACGTCGACGCGGAAGTCCTCCATCGCCAGGTACAACATCTCCTCTGCCGGTCGGGCGATGCGGTGGATCTCGTCGATGAACAGCACGTCGTGCTCGACGAGATTGGACAGCATCGCCGCCAAGTCACCCGCACGCTCCAGGGCAGGCCCGGAGGTGACGCGCAACGACGTACCGAGTTCCGCCGCGATGATCATCGCCAACGACGTCTTGCCCAGGCCCGGCGGGCCGGACAGCAGGATGTGATCGGGTGTGCCACCTCGGTTCTTCGCGCCTTCGATGACCAGCTGCAGCTGTTCACGCACCCGCGGCTGACCGATGAACTCCCGCAACGACCGCGGGCGCAAGCTTGCGTCGATGTCGCCCTCGCCGACGGTCAGCGCGGGCGAGACGTCCCTGTCATCGGGCTCGGCGCCATCTTCACCATCGTCCCCATCGAACCGGCTCATGACCGTGTGCTCAGCGCAGCGCTCATCACTTCTTGCCCAACATGGAAAGCGCTGCGCGCAGCGCGGTCTGCGTATTTGCGTTGGGGTCGTCGGCGAGCACCTTGTCGGTGGCCTCCTCAGCCTGCTTAGCCGCAAAGCCAAGTCCGACAAGCGCTTCCACCACTGGACCGCGGATCGCGTGGCCCGTCGCCGAAGTCACCCCGCCCAGCGTCACTGCACCGATCTTGTCCCGCAGCTCCAAGACCATGCGCTCGGCGCCGCGCTTGCCGATGCCGGGCACCCGGGTGAGCGCCGTGACGTCTCCGTCGGCCAGCGCGCGGCGAAGGGTCTGCGAGTCGTACACCGCGAGGGTGGCCAACGCGATCTTCGGCCCGACGCCGGAGACCCCCAGCAGCGTGGTGAACAGATCCCGGGAGTCGGCGTCGGCGAAGCCGTACAACGTCATCGAGTCCTCGCGCACGATCATCGCGGTGATGAGCCGTGCCTCGGTGCCGCGCCGCAGCGTCGACAGCGTCGTCGGGGTGGCCATCACCTTGTAGCCGACCCCGGCGGCCTCGATGACGGCGTGGTCGAGGGCGATGTCGAGCACCTCGCCGCGTACGGATGCGATCATCTCGCCGCCTTGAGCTTGGCCTGATACTTGCGGCGCTGCTCGGCCGCCATGGCCTCTGCGGCGGCCATCCGCGCGATCATCGGGGCGCGCCAGCAATGACAGATGGCCAGGGCCAGTGCGTCGGCCGCATCCGCGGGTGTCGGTTTGGTCTGCAGCGCAAGGATTCTGGTGACCATCGCGGTGACCTGCGCCTTGTCGGCGTTGCCATTGCCGGTGACGGCGGCCTTGACCTCGCTGGGGGTGTGGAAGTGCACGTCGATGTCGCGTTTGGCCGCGGCCAACGCGATCACGCCGCCGGCCTGCGCGGTGCCCATCACCGTGGACACGTTCTGCTGGGCGAATACCCGCTCGATGGCGATGACGTCCGGATGGTGAGTGTCCATCCAGTGCTCGACGGTGTCGCTGATGGTGAGCAACCGCCTGTGCAGCGGTTGATCGGAGGCGGTGCGGACGACGTCGACGTCCAACGCGATGACCTGACGTCCGCGGCCACTCTCGATGACGGACAACCCGCAGCGTGTCAGGCCGGGGTCGACGCCCATCACGCGCACTGCGACTCCTTCGATACCATCACGTCCCGAACAGCTGTTCGATACCTTAACCGGCACGGGCGACGAGAACGGGTAGGGACACGCCACCGGCAGGCCTCGCACTGCCCGCGAGATCGTAGCCTTCCTCGCCGGGCGCCGGCCTGGCTGCGGGATACTGGGCACGACGTTCGAGTCTTCATCCCGACGAAGGTGAGCAATGCCCAACGGCGACGACACGAAGCCGCGCTCGGGCAGTCCGCTCGGCCGCCCGCGTAGCGAACAATCCAGGGTTGCCGTGCTGAGGGCGACATCCGACTTGATGCGTGAGGTCGGCTTGAACGCGATGACCACCGAACAGATCGCCGATCGCAGCGGCGCAAGCAAGGCCACCATCTACAAGTGGTGGCGCAACAAGTATGCGGTCGCCGTGGACGCGTTTCTGTCGGAGATGCTGGCCGAATCCGCGGACCCCGATACCGGCTCGGCAGTCCGCGACTTCGAGATCGTCCTTCGCGGCGTGATGAGGTTCTACGACAGCGACAGTGGCCGGGTGTTCGCAGAGCTGGTCGGGCAAGCCCAATCGGACCCGACCGTGGAGGTCGAACTGCGCGACCACCTGATGCAGTCCAGGCGTGACGTGGGAAGGCGCATCTGGGCGCGTGGAGTTGCGCGCGGCGAGCTGCGAGCCGACGTCGACGACGAGATCGCCCTAGACCTCATCTTCGGGGCGGCGATGTACCGGCTCGTGGCGTCGCGCGCGCCGCTCGACGACGCGACCGCCGACGCGACAATCGATGCGGTGATGCGCGGGCTGGCGCAATGATCAACTGACGCCGTCGCGGGATGATCTGCACCGGACTGCGTGTTGCACATTTCGAAACTGTACGTTCAGTTTCGAAGGAGTTCCACCAAATGATCATCACATCTCGCCTTGCCCCCGTCGCTCTCGCCGGTGCCGCCGCGTTGGTCATCGTTTGCCGCCCCCGCAGCCTCGGCCGCAGCGTCCGATCCCCACCTCGCCTGCACTTATCAGGGCGAGGGCAATAGCCAGTGCGAGTCACCGGGGAACGCGCAGTTCACCGCGACACCGCACGACGTGCCCTACCCGCAGCAGTACCCGTTCCTGTTCGGCGGGCAGCTCCTGGTCTTCCACCACCATGGCGGTCACCGCTGACGGCTGCCGCCGCTCAGTCCTCGTCGAGTTGGGCGGCCACGTCGTCGGGGATCTCGACGTTCGAGTAGACGTCCTGCACGTCGTCGCTGTCCTCGAGCGCGTCGATGAGCTTGAGCACCTTGCGGGCGCCGTCGAGGTCGACGGGAACCGTGACCGACGGCTGGAAGCTGGCCTCGGCTGAGTCGTAGTCAATCCCCGCGTCCTGCAACGCCGTTCGCACGGCGACGAGGTCGGTGGGCTCGGAGATGACCTCGAAGCTGTCGCCGAGATCGTTGACGTCCTCGGCACCGGCCTCCAGCACCGCCGTGAGCACGTCGTCCTCGGAAAGGCCGTTCTTCTCCAGCGTGACTACGCCCTTGCGGGCGAACAGGTAGGACACCGATCCAGGGTCGGCCATGTTGCCGCCGTTGCGGGTCATGGCGACGCGCACCTCGCCGGCCGCGCGGTTGCGATTGTCCGTCAGACATTCGACGAGGATCGCTACGCCATTGGGCCCGTATCCCTCGTAGGTGATGGTCTGCCAGTCGGCGCCACCCGCCTCTTCACCGGCACCGCGCTTGCGGGCGCGCTCGATGTTGTCGTTGGGCACCGACGTCTTCTTGGCCTTCTGGATGGCGTCGTACAGCGTCGGGTTGCCTGCCGGGTCGCCGCCACCGGTCCGTGCGGCCACTTCGATGTTCTTGATCAGCCGGGCGAATTCCTTGCCGCGACGCGCGTCCTTGACGGCCTTCTGATGCTTGGTGGTGGCCCACTTGGAATGGCCGCTCATCGGGTACTACCTCTTCTCGCTTGCCCTCGTAACCCGACGAGTCTACGTGGACGACCGCTCACGCAAGTCACGACAGGTCGGCCTCGACGTAGTGCTGCAGGTTCGGTGCGACTGCGGCGACGAGCTCGTCGGAGCTCATCGACGCGACCGGCTCGATCTTCCACACGTAGCGCATCAGTGCAAGCCCCATGATCTGCGAAGAGATGAGTCCGCTCCGCTTCAGGCGGTCCCGCTCGTCGACACCCAGCTGCGAAACTCCCATCAGGCTGGCTCTCGACGACCCTGCGCAGCTTCTCGCGCGTCGCCTCGTCGTGGGCGGCGGTCAGCAGCACCGCCCGCAGCACGGGTCCGATCTCGTCGTCTGCCCACGCGCCCAACATCAACCGCAGCAGTGCGGCGCCCAGTTCACTCTCCGGCGTCGTCCAGGTTCGCGCCACGCTCTCCAGCCAGCTTCGCGGAGGATTCGTCGCGGCGTCGAGCAGAGCCTCCTTCGAGCCGAAGTAGTGATAGACGAGGGCAGGGGCCACGTCGGCCGTCCTGGCGATCGCCCGCATCGTCGTTCCGCCCACCCGTGCTCGGCGATCACCACGCTCAACGGCCCTCAGACGACCGGGCGCGACTACCGCAACCTCAGCGAGCCGACCCACTCGGATCCGGCACGACCTCAACGTCGCCGTCCCGATGCGTGACGGCGTCGACGCTCCTGGCCGACGTCCACCGCCCGGACGCCGACGGTCGGTTCCCCGCCCTGATCGCCGCCTCGCCGTACCCGCGCCAGATCCAGGACCTCGGCGCACCGATGGGCTTCATCGAGGCCGGCGTCACCGACTTCTGGGTGCCCCGCGGCTACGTCCACGTCATCGCCAACGTGCGCGGCACCGGCGGCTCGGGCGGCGACCTTCGGGTTCTTCGACGCCCAGGAGCGCCGCGACATGTACGACCTCGTCGAGTGGGCCGCCGCGCAGCCGTGGTGCGACGGCAACGTCGGCATGATCGGCATCAGCTACTTCGCCATGACCCAGCTCGAGGCCGCCGTCGAGCGACCCCCGCACCTCAAGGCGATCTTCCCGGTGGCCGTCACCGCCGACCTGTACGAGGCGGCCACGCACCACGGGCTGGTCAGTTCGTCGTTCGTCACGCCGTTTCTGTCGATGATCGGCCTGACGGCCGCACGCAGCGACGACTTCTGGCGCAGCCTGCCGCTGGAGCTCGCGCGCAAGGTGCTGCACGCACCGCCGCTGCACCGCAAGTTCGCCACCATGAACGGCGAGGCGGCGGTCACCGATGATGCGGCAGCTGCTCAAGCTCCCCCACGACCCGCATCCCTGGGACGACCTGTGGCTCGACGTCGCGGTCAAGCACCCGATCCGCGACGAGTGGTGGGACGAGCGGGATCTCACTGCCGCTGCTCGACCGAGATCGACATCCCGGTGTACCTCGGCTGCGACTGGGAGAACGTCCCGCTGCACCTGCCGTCGACGTTCGTCGCGTGGAAGGCGTTGGCGCACAACCCGAACGTACGCATGGGGATGCTCGGACAAGTTCGGGCTGACCTGGCCGTGGGAGAGCCTGCACACCGAGGCGCTCGCCTGGTTCGACCACTGGCTCAAGGGCCGCGACACCGGCATCGTCGACGGCCCGACCGATCCGCTACTGCGCTGCCCGGGCAGACGAGGTGGCGCACCAGCGAGTCGTGGCCGCCGACGGCGACACACCGCGAGCTTGCCTTGCGCGCCGACGGCGTGCTCGACGAGGACGAAGGCGAGCCGGGTGCGCGCGATTACATGGTGCTCGGCGCGGGACTCAACCGCGCGGCAGCCAGTTCGATCGACCCGCCGGGAATGCTCACGTGGACGAGCGCGCCGCTCGAGACAGACGTCGACATCGTCGGCGAGATCGAATTGCGCCTTGTCGCGAGCGCCACCGCCGCCGACACCGCGTGGATCGCCACGCTCCAGGACGTCGCGCGGGACGGCGAGGTCACCGACGTGACGGCGGGCTGGTTGCGAGCGAGCCTGCGCGAAGTCGACGAGGCCGCGAGCACCCCTGGTGCGCCGGTGCTGCCGTGCCGGACCGCCATTGCCGTGCCGATCGCCGAGGACGTCGAGTACCGAATCCCCTTGGTGCCCAATGCCCGTCGCTTCGCAGCGGGCAATCGTATTCGGTTGACGCTGACCAGCGACGACCAGAACCCCGAGACGCCGGCGATCATGAACTTCCGGCACGCCAGCGTCGGCACCAGCAGCCTGAACACCATCCGCTCGTCGTCTCGTCTGCTGCTCCCAGTCCTCGCCTGATTGCGATTTCGGCGCGCTATTCGGGTGTCAGCCTCGAAAAGCGCGCCGAAATCGCTCAGAGGGAGGCGACGAACATGCGCGTGGACGCGGCGGTCGCCCGTCATCTCGGGGTGAAAGGACGTCGCCAGCACGCGCCCCTGCCGCACGGCCACCGGGTGCCCAGCGGCGCTGGCCAGCACCTCGACGGACTGACCGACCCGCTCGACCCACGGAGCCCGGATGAACACGGCGTGCATGGGGGCGTCCAGCCCTACGAACGAGACGTCCGCCTCGAACGAGTCCACTTGCCTGCCAAAGGCATTGCGCCGCACGGTCATGTCGATCCCACCGAGCGGCAACGCCTCCCGTCCCGGGACCCCCGCATCCAGGATCTCGCTGGCCAGCAAGATCATCCCCGCGCACGACCCGTAGGCCGGCATCCCGTCGGCCAGCCTTGCGCGCAGCGGTTCGAGCAGTTCCAGTTCGCGCAGCAGGTGGCTCATCGTCGTGGACTCGCCACCGGGGATTACCAGCGCGTCGACGGATTCCAACTCGGGAAGCCGCCGAACCGTGCATGACTCGGCACCCGCCTCCCGCAGGGCGGCCAGGTGTTCACGGGTATCCCCTTGCAGCGCAAGGACACCGACACGGGGCACGCTCACCCGCGCGACGGCGTGAAGTCGCGCTTGTACCGGGTCAGCCCCTCCTGCATCACCGCTGCCACCATCTCGCCGTGCCGGGTGAACAGCCTGCCCTGCGTGAGCGCACGACCGCCGCAGGCCGACGGCGACGACTGGTCGTACAGCAGCCACTCGTCTGCGCGGAACGGCCGCATGAACCACATCGCGTGGTCCAGCGACGCGATCATCAGATGTTTGCGCTCGTCGGGGTGATGGACCTGCGCCGAGCCCAGCAGCGTCAGATCGCTGAGGTAGGCCAGCGCGCAGATGTGCAGCACCGGGTCGTCGGGAAGCGGGTCGGTATGGCGGAACCACACCTGCTGCTGGCTGGCCTTGCCGGGCAACGTCGCCACCTGGTCCCGGGGCACGATGCGCACGTCCCACTCCGCGAACTGGGCGAACCCCGCATCGTCGAACGCCCCACCCGACCGGAAGCCAGGAAGGTCGTCGGGCGGCGAGGCGGCAGGCATGGCGTCCTGGTGCTCGATGCCGCTCTGGTCGGTCTGAAACGACGCCGACATCGAAAAGATCGTCTCGCCATGCTGGACGGCGTTCACCCGTCGCGTCGCGAACGAGCCGCCGTCGCGGAGGCGTTCGACCAGATAGACCGTGGGAGCCCTGGCGTCGCCGGGCCGGAGGAAGTAGCCGTGCAGGGAATGGACTTGAAACACCGGGTCGACGGTGCGCACCGCCGACACCAACGACTGGCCGGCCACGTGACCACCGAATGTGCGCTGCAGGAACCCGGACTCCGGGCTGAACACTCCCCCGCGATAGATGTTGACCTCGAGCTGCTCGAGGTCGAGGATCTCTTCGATCGCCACGCTATGGCTGTCTGCTCTTCGCGCGAGCGCTCATCGCCGTACTACCAGCCGCGTTCCGCGAGCCGGTGCGAAACCGCGATGTCCTCCACGTTGATGCCGACCATTGCCTCCCCCAGCCCGCGCGAAACCTTGGCCAGCACGTCGGGGTCGTCGTAGAAGGTGGTGGCCTTGACGATCGCCGCGGCGCGCGCGGCGGGGTCACCGGACTTGAAGATGCCCGAGCCGACGAACACGCCCTCGGCGCCCAGTTGCATCATCATCGCGGCGTCGGCCGGGGTGGCGATGCCGCCCGCGGTGAACATGGTCACCGGCAGCTTGCCCGCCCGCGCGACCTCGACGACGAGATCGTACGGAGCCTGCAATTCCTTTGCGGCGACGAACAACTCATCGTCGGACAGTGAACCCAGCCTGCGGATCTCCCCACCGATGGCCCGCATGTGCGTCGTCGCGTTGGACACGTCACCGGTGCCGGCCTCACCCTTCGAACGGATCATGGCCGCACCTTCGGTGAGGCGGCGCAGCGCCTCGCCCAGGTTGGTCGCACCGCAGACGAAGGGCACGGTGAACTTCCACTTGTCGATGTGGTTGGCGTAGTCGGCCGGCGTAAGGACCTCGGACTCGTCGACGTAGTCGACGCCCAGGCTCTGCAGGATCTGCGCTTCGACGAAGTGCCCGATGCGTGCCTTGGCCATCACGGGGATCGTGACCGCCGAGATGATGCCCTCGATCATGTCGGGATCGCTCATCCGCGAGACGCCACCTTGGGCCCGGATGTCGGCCGGAACCCGTTCGAGCGCCATCACCGCGACGGCGCCCGCGCCCTCGGCGATTCGCGCCTGTTCGGGAGTGACGACGTCCATGATGACGCCGCCCTTCAGCATCTCAGCCATGCCGCGCTTGACGCGGGCGGTGCCGGTCTGCCCGCCGTTCTCCGCGCTTTTCACCGTGGTCTCCTCCGCATCGGTACGAAATCCAGTCTAATCGCCGGGCCAAATCGATTTGATCCGCAGCTCAGCGGATCGCTTGCGGGTCCCGGGCCTGCCGCAAGCCCCGCTGCGACGCCATGGACACCGCCTCCGCGAGCAGCTCGCCCAGTTGGAGCGGGTAGACCGTTTCACCGCCTGCGACCAGCGCATCGATAGTCGCCTGGTCACACCATCGGTGACCCTGGATGTAGCGCCGTTCGAGCGCCGTGTGCCCACTGGTCGACGGCTCGAACCGGGTCGTCCGGTACAGGAAGAACAGTTCCTCGCTGCGGATCACCGCGCCGTTGAAGTCGAACACGGCGTCGCGGCGCCAGACGGGGCCGACGAGATCGGCGGGGCTGACGCGGAGCCCGGTCTCCTCGGCCAGCTCGCGGGCGGCGGCGTCGGACAGCTTTTCACCCGGCTGAACGGCGCCGCCGACTGTGAACCACCATCGCGGCGCTGCGTCGGACTCGGCGGCCGGGTCCGACCCACGGAACAGCAGAACGTACCCGTCCTCGTCGAGGAGCACGATGCGCGCTGAGATGCGCCCGCTGTGCGAGACGGAACGCTGCGCGGCGCGTTCCGCGATCTCGAAGTAACTGGGCATCGCCGCCGTCCCACCCAGGTGCAGCCAGCGCACTAGCGGGCGCTCGCGCAGCGCCAGGGTGTCGCGGACCGCGTCATTGTGGAAGCGCCGCGCCAGCAACACGCGCGCCTCGGCGTCGGCCACCTCGGCCACCAGCGTCAATGGGAGCGACGCCGGATCGACCTGAGTTAGTGCCGCAGACAGCTCGTTCTCGGCGGCCTCGCGGGCCGACCGGGGCGCCCGTTCCGCGGCGACGGCCAATGCCGAGAGCCGCTCGCCCGCCGGGCTACGCCCGTAGGCATCCGTGGCCACGGCCCGCGCCACCACCGCGCGTCGTCCCAGCGCACCGTCGAGGGCCTGCCAGGACAGGTCGTACCGCACGTGCAGCCTGTTCAACCGGCTGGCGGTCTGCAGCGCCCAGGCGCCGAGTGCGACGAGGACGGTCAGCAGCAGCAGACCCAGTGCGATCAATGCGATCCACGTGATCATCAGCTAACGCCTCGGGCCGCTTCGCCCTCCCCGGCACGCGGGAGTTGCCCCGAGCCGGACGAGCCGGCCACCTGGACCTTGACTCCCGCCCCCGCCACGGTTTCGTACACCCGCAGGATCTCGCGGCCCACCACCGACCAGTCGTAGCGGCGCACCGCCTGGCTCGCCGCCTCCACGTAGCGCTCCCGCGCGACGTCGTCAGACAGCACCTCGATCAACGCCGACGTCAACGCCGCCGCGTCGTCGATTGCCACCAACCGGCCCGCGGCCCCGTCCTCGAGCACACGGCGGAAGGCGTCGATGTCACTGGCCACCACCGCGGTACCCGCCGCCATCGCCTCCACGAGGACGATGCCGAAGCTCTCGCCTCCGGTGTTGGGTGCGCAGTACACGTCCACGCTGCGCAACGCCGAAGCCTTCGCCGCGTCGTCGACGGGGCCGAGAAGTCTCAGGTGTCCGGCCAGTTCGCCGGCTTCATCGCGAAGCTCCTCCTCGTCACCGCGGCCCACCACGAGCACTTCGACGTCGGGGAACGCGTCGACCAACGCAGGCAGCGCGCGCAGCAGGACGTCCATGCCCTTGCGCGGCTCGTCGAAGCGGCCGAGGAACAACACCGACTTACCCGGCCGCGGGTACCCCTCGAGCGTCGGTGCGGACGCGAAGGCATCGACGTCGACGCCGTTCGGGATCTGGACGGCATCGGAGCCGAGCGCTTCCATCTGCCAGCGACGAGCCAGGTCCGAGACCGCGATACGACCGACGATCTTCTCGTGCCACGGCCGCAGGATGCCCTGAAAGACGCTGAGCGTCAACGACTTCGTGGTTGACGTATGGAACGTCGCGACGATCGGTCCTTCCGCGATCATCAGCGCGAGCATCGACAGGCTCGGCGCATTGGGCTCGTGGATGTGCAGCACGTCGAAGTCACCGTCGAGCAACCACTTCTTCACCTTGCGGTGCGTGGCGGGCCCGAACCTCAACCGCGCGATGGATCCGTTGTACGGGATGGGCACGGCCTTGCCGCCGGATACGACGTAGTCGGGCAGTTCGACGTGCGGCGACGACGGCGCCAACACGCTGACGTCGTGGCCGTAGCTTCGCATCACCTCGGCCAGCTGCAGCACGTGCGCCTGGACACCCCCAGGCACGTCGAACGAGTACGGGCAGACCATGCCGATGCGCATCAGCCAGTCCCGACATTCCCCGGATCGCTGCGCTCTCCGCCGCCGGCAAGCCGGGCGAGGCGCTCCTCGGACAGGTCCGCCAGCCACTGCGGCTGCAACATGTGCCAGTCGGCAGGGTGTGCGGCGATGTTGGCGGCGAACTGATCGGCCAACGCCTGCGTGATGACGCGGACGTCACCCGACGAGGTGTCCAGCGGCGCGTGGATGTCGGTCACCGACACGTCGGGTTCGTACCAACTGTGCGTCGGCAGCAGCGCCGCGCCTGTCGCCAGCGCCAATTTTGCTGGGCCGGAAGGCAATCGGGTCGGCTCGCCGAAGAAGTCGACCTGTATGCCCGAACGGGTCAGGTCACGATCGGACATCAGGCAGACCAGGCCGTTGCCGCGGAGTCGTTCGGCGAGGATCTCGAAGGGCGGCCGCGCACCACCGTTCAGCGGGATCACCTCGAACCCGAGACTCTCGCGGTACTCGAGGAAGCGGTTGTACAACGATTCTGGCTTTAGCCGCTCGGCCACGGTGGCGAACCGGCCGTACGTGTTGGTCAACCACACTCCGGCCATGTCCCAATTGCCGCTGTGCGGCAACGCCAGGATCGCGCCCTTGCCCGCCCGCAGTGCCGCCTCCAAGTGTTCGGTGCCCTGGGCGGCCTCCTGCAAGCGGCATGTGAGCACCTGGTGATTCATCGACGGCAACCGGAACGCCTCCCGCCAGTATCGGGCGTATGACGCCAGCGAAGCACGAATCAGGCTGCCTGGCACCTCGGCAGGCGGGACCCCGATCACGCGGGCGAGGTTCTTGCGCAGCTGGTCCGGCCCGCCACCGCGGGAGGCGTAGAGCGCTCCCGCCTCGAAGGCGTTGCGCGCGGCGAACTCCGGCATCGCGCGCACCACGCGCCAGCCCGTTGCGTAGCCCAGATCGCTGAGGTGACTGCCGAGCGGTAGGCGGAATCCGCGGATGCTCGGCAACCCCGATGACGGCGTGCTCATGATTCGCTCGGTTCGTCTTCGGCGTCGCTCGGTGGCGTCGCGTCGGACTGCAGAGGCTCCATGGCACCCGGCGACGTCCGCACCGCGTGCAGGCGCTGGCCCAGAGTGATGAGGCTGGCGACCGCGAGCACCCACATCGCCACGTGCAGGATCGGTGGCATCGGGAAGAACGGCAGATCGGACAGCCCCGTGCCGACCAGCACGATGACGAGTCGCTCGGGACGCTCGATGAGACCGCCGTCGGCCCGCAGCCCGCTGGCTTCGGCCTTGGCCTTGATGTACGAGATGACCTGCGAGGTGACCAGGCAGATCAGCGTGGCGACCACCAGAGGCGCGCTGTGCAACCCGAACGCCGCCCACCACAGCAGCCCGCAGAACACCGCACCGTCACAGAGGCGGTCGCACGTGGCATCGAGCACTGCTCCGAACCGCGTCCCGAATCCGCGCTCGCGGGCCATGGCGCCATCGAGCATGTCGGCCAGCACGAAGAACCAGACGACGACCGCGCCCCACCACAGCTGGCCGATCGGAAACAGCGTCAGCGCGCCGAGCACCGACGCGGCGGTGCCGAGAATGGTGACGCTGTCGGGGGTCAACCCCAGCCGCAGCGCGGCTCTGGCGACCGGGCGGCTCAGCTTCGCGTATGCCGCCCTGGTCATCAGATAGACGTCGCTCACGACGTCCTGGCCCATTCGGTGGCCAGCAATTCCCGCGTGTCCCGCAGTAGCTGCGGGATGACCTTGGATCCGCCTATGACCGTGATGAAGTTCGCATCGCCACCCCAGCGGGGCACGACGTGCAGGTGCAGATGGTCCGCGAGCGAGCCGCCCGCCGAGCTTCCGAGGTTCAACCCGACGTTGAATCCGTGAGGCCGGGAAATCCCCTTGATGACGCGAATCGCCTTCTGTGTGAAGGCCATCAGCTCGGCGCACTCCGCTTCGGTGAGGTCTTCGAGCTCGGACACCCGCCGGTAGGGCACCACCATCAGATGACCTGGGTTGTACGGATAGAGGTTCAGCACCGCGTAGACGAGTTCGCCGCGCGCCACCACCAGCCCGTCCTCGTCCGCCATGTTCGGGATGTCGGTGAACGGCTCCGTCGACGCGGCCGAACCGCCCTTCATCGGAGCCTCGGCGATGTAGGTCATGCGGTGGGGCGTCCACAACCGTTGAAGGTGGTCGGCGTCGCCGGCCCCGTGGTCGACGATCGTCCGCTCGTCGGCTTTGCTGGTCGGCTCGTCGCGCAAGCGCTCGTCGCCTTTCAAGTCGTCGCTCACGGCGAGGTGTTCACCCCGAACAGTTCTGCCGTGGGAGCGGCGTTCTCACGCCGCGCGATCCAGTCCGCGATGAGCCCGACGGCATCGTCGCGCGATACTCCGTTGACCTGAGTGCGGTCGCCGAATCGGAAGCTGACGGCGCCCGCCTCGACGTCGCGGTCGCCCGCGAGCAGCATGAAGGGCACCTTCTGGTTGGTCTGGTTGACGATCTTCTTGGCCATCCGGTCGTCGCTGATGTCGACCTCGGCGCGAATGCCCCGCGACTTCAGTTGCGCGGCAACGTCTTTTAGATAGTCAACGTGGCCGTCCGCGACGGGAATACCGACCACCTGGACGGGTGCCAGCCAGGCAGGAAAGGCGCCCGCATAATGCTCGGTCAGGATGCCGAAGAACCGCTCGATCGACCCGAACAGCGCACGGTGGATCATCACGGGTCGCTGTCTGCTGCCGTCGGCCGCGGTGTACTCCAAGTCGAACCGCTCAGGGAAGTTGAAGTCGAGCTGGATGGTGGACATCTGCCAGCTGCGGCCCAGCGCGTCACGGGCCTGCACCGAGATCTTCGGGCCGTAGAACGCGGCGCCGCCCGGGTCGGGCACCAGCTCCAGCCCGGAGGCCTCCGCGACCTCGGCCAGCGTGCTGGTGGCCTCCTCCCAGATCTCGTCCGAGCCGACGAACTTGTTGGGGTCCTTCGTGGAGAGCTCCAGGTAGAAGTCGTCCAGGCCGTAGTCGCCGAGCAGATCGAGCACGAAGCGCAGAAGCGACGCGAGCTCCTCGCGCATCAACTCCCGGGTGGTATAGATGTGCGAGTCGTCCATGGTGAAGCCGCGCGCGCGGGTCAGACCGTGCACCACGCCGGACTTCTCGTAGCGGTACACGGTGCCGAACTCGAAGAGCCGCAACGGAAGTTCCCGGTAGGACCGCCCGCGCGACCGGAAGATGAGGCAGTGCATCGGGCAGTTCATCGGCTTGAGGTAGTAGTCCTGGCCGGGCTTGCGGACGGTGCCGTCCTCGTTCAGCTCCTCGTCGACGTGCATCGGCGGGAACATGCCGTCGGCATACCAGTCGAGGTGGCCGGACACCTCGAACAAGTGCGCCTTGGTGATGTGCGGGGTGGTGACGAACTCGTAGCCCGCCTCGATGTGCTTGCGCCGGGAGTACTCCTCGAGCTCGCGGCGCACGACGCCGCCCTTGGGGTGGAATACCACCAGCCCAGAACCGATCTCGTCGGGAAAGCTGAACAGATCGAGTTCGGTGCCGAGCTTGCGGTGGTCGCGGCGCTGAGCTTCCTCCAACAGTTCCAGGTGTGCGTCGAGTGCCTCCTGCGACTCCCACGCGGTTCCGTAGATGCGCTGCAGGCTGGCGTTGTCCTGGTTGCCCCGCCAGTAGGCGGCCGAGCTGCGGGTCAGCTTGAACGCGGGAATGTACTTGGTGGTCGGGATGTGGGGGCCGCGACACAGGTCACCCCAAACCCGTTCGCGAGTACGCGGATTGAGGTTGTCGTAGGCGGTCAACTCGTCCCCGCCGACCTCCATGACGTCGGGGTCGCCGGACTTGTCGTCGACGAGTTCGAGCTTGAACGGCTCGTCGGCCAGCTCTTCGCGCGCCTGGTCCTTGGACTCGTACACGCGGCGATCGAAGAGCTGACCGTCCTTGACGATCTGACGCATGCGCTTCTCGAGTGCGGCGATGTCTTCCGGGGTGAACGCGCGCGGCACCTCGAAGTCGTAGTAGAAACCGTCGGTGATCGGCGGGCCGATGCCGAGCTTGGCCGCGGGGAAGAGATTCTGCACCGCCTGGGCCAGCACGTGAGCGGTGGAGTGCCGGATGACGCTGCGGCCGTCCTCGGTGTCGGCGGCGACGGGCACGACCTCGACGTCGGAGTCGGGCACCCACGACAGGTCACGCAGCCGGCCCTCGGCGTCGCGGACGACGACGATCGCGTCGGACGCGCCGCGGCTGGGCAATCCGGCATCGCGCACGGCCGCGCCCGCGGTGGTCCCGGCAGCGACCCGGATCAGGGCTGCGGGGGCGGGGCTGGCGACGGCGCTCATCGGTCGGTCTCCTCATTGGCGATACAGGGCGTTCTGAACGCGACCATGCTATCGGTGCGGGCCGTCACGACCCCACGCCGATGGGACTCTTCAACCAAGGCCACTCGACGCCGACGAGCTTCGCCGACCATGACAGCGCGCCCAGCAACCACAGCGTGCCCACCACGACCGCTGCCGTCAGAAGGAATCCGAGTGCCTGAACCCAGAAGCCCTGGGCCTTGAACCAGTCCATCACCCGGTCGTACTGCCTGCGTGTCCACGCAAGCGCGTGTCGGGCCCATTCGAACTCGGTGGCGAGAATCGCCAAGCCGACGAATACGATCGCCCATCCGGGTCCCGGGTACGGGATGGCGAGGATGCCGACGGCGAGCACCGCCAGCCCCACCACCCCGACGACGATGCGATAGGTGAAGTCGGCGGTGGGTCGGTCGCGCAGTTTGTCGCGCCAGCGGGCCCACGCACGCTTCCGCTCGCTCACGGCTGACCTGGCTTGAGCATCACGAACAGCGCCTCGGCCTCGCAGAGCACCGCGTCACCGTCGAGCAGCCGGCCCGCGACGAAGATCTTGCGGCCCTCGATGCGGTCGATGCCCGCGTCCACTTGCAGCACCTTCTCGATCGGCACGATCCTGCGGTAGTTGACGTGCAGAAATGCGGTGCGCTGCTTCTGGCTCGCGCTCAGCTTGAACGCGGTGAAACCCAGCAGCGAGTCGAACAGGTGCGCCAGCGATCCGCCGTGCACGGCGCCGTTGCGGCCTAGGTGGAACCGGCGGAACTGCGTCGTCCCGCGAATGCGGCGGTCCTCGGTGACCCGCAGGTCGACCGGGATCGAGAGGATGCTGCCGCGGTTGGGCAGGTCGAACCGCCGTCCGGACGGCGAATGCCACTCGTCGGCCTCGAACGGTGCAAGCAGACGGTTCGCACGCTCGACGAGTTCGGCGACCTCTGTGACGACATCATCGGGGGCGTCAGCGCCACGCGCGAGGTCCTGCAACGTGCGGACGGCTTCGACGAACCGCCCGTAGTCGGGACCACCGCGCTTCGTCGGTTCCGGCGGATTGAACCCACCACCACACGTGCACGTCCTGATCGGCTTCCACGACGCCCACCGTATTCGCTCGGTGCCACACCGACGGTGACGAGGGTCGGCGCGAACTGCTCGCGACCCGCGGGATGCGACTCGTCAGCCGGCCGCACCGGCTTTGCTCAACGTCTCGAACTCCTCGTCGGACAGCGTGATCGAGGCCGCGGCGACGTTCTCCTCGAGATGGGCGACGCTCGACGTCCCCGGGATCGGCAGCACGACCGGGGAGCGCTTCAGCAGCCACGCCAGCGCCAGCTGCGAGGGCGTGGCGTGGTGGTCGGCGGCGATGCGCTGCAGAGGTCCGTCGGATGCAGCCAACGGTCCCGACGCCAGTGGGAACCACGGGATGAACGCGATTCCCTCCTCGGTGGCCTTGTCCAGCAATGCCTCCGAGGTACGAACGGTCAGGTTGTACATGTTCTGCACCGACACGATGTTCGCCACCTGCTGAGCGGCGGCCAGCTGGTCGACGGTCACCTCGGACAACCCGATGTGCCCGATCTTCCCCTCCTGCTGCAGTGCGACGAGCTCGCCGAGCTGGTCTTCGAGCGGGAACTTGGTGTCGATGCGATGCAGTTGGAACAGGTCGATGCGATCGACTCCCAGCCTTCGCAGGCTCATCTCGCATTCCTGCCGAAGGTACGGGGGGAAGCCCAGCACCGGCCATTCGTCCGGCCCGATGCGAACCAGTCCCGCCTTGGTGGCGATGACCAGGTCGGCTGGGTAGGGGTGCAACGCTTCGCGAATCAGCTCCTCGGACACGTACGGCCCGTACGAGTCTGCGGTGTCGATGAAGTTGACACCCATTTCGACCGCGCGGCGCAGTACGCGGATGCATTCGTCGTGATCGGCTGGCGGGCCCCAGACGCCCTTGCCCGTGAGGCGCATTGCCCCGAATCCCAATCGGTTGACGGTCAGGTCGCCACCGATGACGAAGGTCCCCGATTCCCGTGCTATCGATCCCGTGGTCACCCCGTCGAACCTACTCCGAAGATGTCAAGGTGGGCGAGTGAGACTCAGCGACCTCGCCGACTTGCCCTTGACGTATGCCGAGGTGGGCGCGACCGCGGGCCCGTTGCCCGCGGGCTACCACCACGTACACGAGTCGGCTGTCATCGGGCACGGTCGTCGTCGCTTCGAGGAGGCGGCCGACGCGGTGATGCGCTGGGGCATGCTGCGCGGCGCCGGGGTGCGCGTGGACGCGACGACGCCGGTCGCCGAAGTCGGCTCGGAGGTCATCGTCCGGCTGGGCCCGGTCCGCGCGCCGTGCCGCGTGGTGTACGTCCTCGAGGAGCCCGATCACCGCGGCTTCGCGTACGGGACGCTGCCCGGCCACGCGGAGACCGGTGAGGAGCTGTTCGCCGTCCGCTATGACCCCACCGACGACGCGGTGCATGCGGAGGTGACCGCCTTCTCCCGGCACGGCACCTGGTGGAGCCGGCTCGCCGGCCCGGTGACTGCCCTGGTGCAGCGCATCGTCAGCAAGCGGTACGTGAAGGCGGTCTAGGTCTCGATGAGCCGAACGTGACGCCAGGGCGAAGAATTGGGCGACAATATCGCCCTGACGGCACGCTCGGCGACGCGTCTGGGCCCCGTGCCGTCGGGCAGGCGATCGTGGGAGCATCGGGTTTCGGCGGATCCATCACGGCGGCGGAACTGGAGTGAACTCTGTGGCAGTCGAACTCGACCTGTCTGGCCGGCGGGCCTTGATCACCGGCGCGGGCCAGGGCGTCGGGCGTGGGCTCGCTCTGGCGTTCGCGGCCGCGGGCGCCGAGGTCCTCGTCAACGACTTGCGCCTGGAACGCGCGGAGGCAGTCGCGCAGGATGTGCGTGCGGCGGGCGGCGCTGCCGTGCCGGTCCCGTTCGACGTCACGGACTTTCCCGCGGTGTCCGAGGCGGTTGCGGCCACCGGTCGGATCGACGTGCTGGTGAACAACGCCGGAAATGCAGGCGCCGAGGGCTTTAGTGAGCGGCGGCCGTTCGCGGAAACCGATCCAGGCGACTGGGAGCCGTTCCTGCGGGTGAACCTCTACGGAGTCATGAACTGCACCCGCGCGGCACTGCCCGGAATGGTCGAGCGGCAATGGGGACGGGTCATCACCATCGTGTCGGATGCGGGCCGGACCGGGGACCCAAATGGGGCGGCGTATGCGGCGTCCAAGGCAGGTGCGGCCGGACTGACGCGATCGATCGCCATCGAGGCCGGGCGTTACGGGGTCACCGCCAACAACATCGCACTCGGCACGATGCGGACGCCGCTCAGCGAACCGCTGTGGGCCGAACAGGCCGATTCGGCTCAGGCGAAGGCGATCCTGCGCAACTACGTCATCCGCCGCCCCGGTGTCCCCGAAGACCTTGCGGCGCTTGCGGTTCTACTCGCCAGCGACCACGGCGCGTGGATGACGGGCCAGACGATTCCCGTCAACGGTGGGTTCTCGTTCGCCCTCTGACCGCACCGTATCGCAGCCGCGTTCGGGCTCAGGCGATCGCGCCCGACTCCTTGAGTTCCTCGATCCGGTCCCAGTCCAGCCCGATATCCATCAGCACCAACTCGGTGTGCTCGGAAGCCTGTGGGGCGCGGGTGGTCTCGAGTGGCTCGTGGTTGAACTGGACCGGACCACGGACCACCTTGAAGGGGGCGCCCCCGTCGGCCGCCTCGACCTCGACGATCATGTCGTTGGCCAGAGCCTGTTCGTCGCTGCCCAGGTCGACGAGGCTCTGAAACGGCGCCCATTGACCCTTCATCGTCTTCAGGTGTTTCCGCCAGTAGTCGAACGGCTTGCTGCGAATCGACTCCGCGATGAGTTCCGCTGCCGCCGCGGCATTCTCGATGAGCGGCATCACTTCGGAGAATCGCGGGTCGTCCGCCAGTTCGGGCAGACCCAGGTGCTCGAAGGCGTCGCGGATGTAGCCGGTGGGGCTGACGATGCACAGGTTGATGGTGCCGCCGTCAGAGGTCAGGTAGTTGCCGAGGAACGGGTTCACCGTCGGGCCAATCGAATCCGGCATCAGCGAGCGCATCGTCTCACCGGTCTCCATGCCCTGGGTCACGCTGGCACCCGCCGCCCACCAAGCGGTGCTCAACAGCGAGACGTCGAGTTCGACGGCCTCGCCCGTGCGTTCCCGGTGGAACAGCGCAGCGGAGATGCCGCCCGCGATGTTCATTCCTCCGATCGAGTCCCCGAACGCCGGAATGCCCTGCGACAGTGCGCCGCCGAGTTCTTCCGGCGTGAGCGCGTGCCCGACGCCGCTACGGGTCCAGAAGGCCGTGCCGTCGAAGCCTCCGGTGTCACGCTCGGCGCCCTTGTCTCCGTACGCGCTGCCGCGCGCGTAGATGATGTTCGGGTTGGCCGCGCGGATGTGCTCGACGTCGAACTTGTTCTTCTGGCGTTGTGCAGGCATGTAATTCGTGAGGAAGACGTCGGCGGTCTTGGCGATCTCGTACAGCACCTCCTGACCGCCGGGCGTCGACACGTCGATGCCGACGCTGCGCTTGCCCCGATTGGGGTGCTCGATGAGCGGGTGCCGGTTCGGGTCCAGTTGGAACCCGCCCATGTTGATGAAGCCACGCTGGGTGTCGCCGCGCACCGGGTGCTCCACCTTGATGACGTCTGCCCCCCAGTCGGCGAGGATTGCTCCCGCCGCGGGCACGAACGTGAACTGGGCGACCTCGAGAACGCGCACACCCTGCATGACCTTCGTCAAGACGACCCCTTACCGTAACCGCGTCAGTATGTTCTCTACCTTCATAGCACTGGCCTCCACGCCGCATGTCGGCACGCGCGGCGATGGGGAGCCGCTCAGGGCGCGCGGGTAAGGGCGACCACCGGAATCGTGCGCGTGGTCTTGCGCTGATAGTCGGCGAAGCCCGGGTACCGGCTCGCTTGCTCGGAGTACTTCTCGTCGCGTTCGGCACCCTCGAGTTCAGTGGCGTCAGCGTCGAACACGTCGTCTCCGACCTCCACGCGCACCCGTGGATTGGCTCGCATGTTGAAGTACCACGCGGGACTCGTGTCGGCTCCTGCCTTCGAGGCGAACACCAGATACCGGTCGCCGTCGGCGAGGTACATCATGATGTTGGTCCGCGGCCGACGGCTGCGCGCTCCCAGCGTGTGCAACACCAGAAGGGGTGCGCCCTCGAACTGGCCACCCACTCGGCCGTGGTTGGCCCGGAACTCGGCGATGTTCTTGGCGTCGAAGTCGTTGACGTCGGCCATTTGTCGTCCTTTCGGTTTGGACCGAGACCAGGGTCAGTCCGCCGGGACCGAGCCATTCTGGTCGCGCTCGAGAGTGTGGTTACCCCTGCGGAGCGGTCTCAAGCACCCGAGCTGCGTGGCCGCGCGGCGTCCAGCGCCGCCGCGATGTCGGACCACGTCCGACGGACGATCTCCGCGACCGGCAACAGCCCGTCGATCCGGCACGACACCTGACCGGTGTTGGCGACGCTGGCCTCGAGGTCACCATCGAAGTACAGCTCGGTGATCCGGCCCAGCAGTCGCGCGTTCGGGTCGTGGGCGGCCACCCGCTCGGCCAGGCCCGTCCGCAGCACGCGCATCGTCGGGTTACCCGGAATGTCGAGTAGCACCGTGCCCGAATCGTTCGCAGCCACGATCGCGTTCTTGAAGTTGGCGTGCACGGCGGACTCTCGACTCGCGAGCATCCGCGTCCCCATCTGCACGCCTTCGGCGCCCAGCACCACGGCGGCGGCCGCAGAGCGGGCGTCACACACCCCGCCCGCCGCGATGATCGGCAGGTCGATGCGGTCAGCGACGAGAGGCAGCAGCACCATCGTCGAAGCGCCGAGCAGCGACTTGAATCCGCCCCCTTCCACGCCTTCGACCACCAGCGCATCGACCCCTGCGTCAGCCGCCTTATGCGCGCCCTTGAGTGATCCGACGACGTGCACCACCGTCATGCCCGCCTCGTGCAGGCGCGCGGTGAACAGGGCCGGATCGCCCGCCGAGGTGAACACGTGGCGCACGCCGGCCTCGGCCAGCACGTCGACGATCGACGGGTCCTTCTTCCAGCCCTGGATCATCAGGTTGGCGGCGACGGGCTTGTCGGTCATCTCGCGCACCCGGTGCAGATCGGCGCGGCCTTCGTCGGTCAGCGTCTCGATCATGCCCAGTCCACCGGCCTCCGAGACCGCCGCCGCCAATGCGGCGCGGGCGATGTAGGTCATCGGTGCTTGGACGACGGGATACTCGACCCCCAGCAGGGCCTGGATGCGGTTCACCACGGTCCCATTGTTGGCATAGGCCGATCTTGAGCCTTCCAGCGGCCGTCTTGGAGCGTGTCCGTCGTTTGCTGACCGCCCTCGCCCAACCGTGATAGGAAAGTGCCAGGTTCAGGTTCAGGGGCGAGACATGGTGGCTGCCGCGCACGTCGGCCGTGTAGGTGCGCTCGCCGTCGCGCTGGGAGTGTGGGGGGCCGTCGCCACGGGGCACGGGGTGGCCGTCGCAGACACCCCCGACGGTTCGTCGTCCGATTCGAGTGCGTCGTCGGATGCGCACCCGTCGTCGGGCTCCACGGCGCCGGCGGGGTCGACGTCCGGCCCCGAATCGGTCACGCACCCGAGCACCCGGCCAGCGCTTCGCCGGGCCCGGGTCCCAAGCCCGGCGCGACCACCGCAGCGGAAACGCCAGCCCCCGAATCGGTCGACGACGAAGCCGCGCCCAGTTCCGCCGCGCTCACCCCCTCGACGAGTTCTTCCCCGCCCGCCGAGGCCCCGGCGTCCCCCACGAGCTACGCCGCGACAAGCGCAGCGCCCACGAGAGCGTCAAGAGCAACCCGTCGGCTGTGTCCAAGCGGTCGGCGGTCTCCGACCCTTCGACAGTCAACACCCACGACGCGGAGCCGACGATCGAGAGCGACAACTCGAAGCCGCTCGAAGCTGCGCGCGTTCCGGAAAGCACACCCGCCGTGGCGCTTTCGGCCTCGGCACCGTCGGCCGCGGTTGCGCAGGCCGAGCTTCCCAGGCCCGCGCCGTCGCTCACGTCGAACCCCATCGCATTGGCGACGAGCTACGTGACGGGGATCGTGTCCAGCCTTGCCCACGTGTTTCTCAACCCTTTCGCCGCCGCGGGTGGCCTGCCTGCACTCCCCGACTCCCCGACGCCGTGGGCGCTGCTCGCATGGGTTCGCCGGGAAGCCTTCAACCAGTCCCCTACCGTCACCTACGAGCCGGGCAACAACGAACAGGCCGCCGGGCTGATCTTCGGCGATGTCGGCGCGACGGACCCCGACGGCGATGCGCTGACGTACATGCTCGTCGGGAGCCCGCTGGGTGGCGGCCGGGTCGAGCTCAACCAAGCGACAGGCGCTTTCGTCTACAAGCCGACGAGAGCCATGGCGGCGGTCGGCGGCACCGACCAGTTCACGGTCGTGGTCAGCGACGAGGCATCGGGTCTGCACCTGCACGGTCCGGCCGGGTTGTTTCAGTTCGCACCGATCGCGTCGCCCATCCTCGCCGTCCTGCAAGCACTTCCGGTGATCGGGCCGATTGTCACGACGGCCGCGACGGTGCTGCGACAGGTGCCGATCATCGGGGACGTCATCGCGCCGTTCGCCGCTCACGGCGTCGTCAAGATCATCGATGTCACAGTCGAACCGACTGCGGGACAAGACTTGTCGTTCGGACCCGACTTCCACTGGGGTGTGGCCACGGGATCGTTCCAGAGCGAGATGGGCGGTGACGCCCCCAACGACGTCAACTCCGACGAGTGGGTATTCCTGCACGACGCCGTCAACAAGCTCATCGGGGCCGCACCTGGCCTCCCGGAAGACGGCCCCGATGGCTGGGACATGTACGAAACCGACGCGGAACTGGCCGCCGAGGACCTCGGGGTCGACACCTTCCGCACCGGCATTGAGTGGAGCCGCATCTTCCCGAACTCCACCGCATCGGTCGACGCGTCGGACGGCATCAGCGACGAGGAGATGCAGACGCTCGAAGGACTCGCCGATCCGGGCGCGGTCGAGCACTATCACGAGGTCTTCGCTGCGCTGCGCGCGCAGGGACTCGACCCGATGGTGACCATCAACCACTACACGCTGCCCACCTGGATCAACGATCCGACGATCCTCGACCGGGTCGGGCTGCAACTCGGACTGCCGGGGTCGGAGACGGGTTGGCTCGATCCGGACACCGTCGACGAGTTCCAGAAGTACGCCGCGTTCGTCGCATACGAGTACAAGGACGACGTCGATACCTGGTTGGTGCTAAACGAGCCGACCGCGTACCCCTTCGGCGGTCTGCTTTACATTCCCTTCGGCCCCGTGCCCGCCTTCCCACCCGGGGTCCTGCGGCCCGACCTTATGTCGACGTTCCTGGTCAACGAGGCCAACGCTTACGTCGCTGCATACCGGGAGATCCATCGTCTCGACCCCGTCGCACAGGTGGGGTGGACCAACAGCATGAGCTCGTTCCGGCCGGCCGACCCACTGAACCCGCTCGACCGAACGGCTGCAACGGCGTTCACCAACTTCTACGACACCTGGTTCCCCGACGCGGTGATTCGCGGAGAGGTGGACGCCAACCTCGACGGCGTCATCACGCCCGACGAGCTTCACCCCGAAATGGCAGACAGCGCAGACTTTCTCGGAGTCAACTACTACGCGACGGGGACCATCCGCGGCTTCGGCGTGCCGTTCCTTCCCGGACTGCCCTTCGCGCAGGGTCTGCCGAGTCGCACCTTCACCGCGGGGAATTGCCCCACCCCGGAGTGCAGCACCGACACGGGCCAGCCCATCGATCCGGGTGGGCTGCGCGAGGCGCTCGACGTCGCGGCGTCGTACGAGATCCCGCTGTGGATCACCGAGAACGGCATCGCCAACTCCGATGACTCCCAACGGTCCTCGTACATCGTGCGTCACCTTGCGGTGGTCCAGGACGCGGTCGCCGACGGAATGGACATCCGCGGCTACGTCTACTGGTCACTCACCGACGTTTTGGAGTGGTCCAACGGATACGAGGACAAGTTCGGGCTGTACTCCTTCGACCCCGCTACGCTGGAGCGAACGGCCCGGCCGTCCGTCGCCGTCGTCCGTCAACTCACTGATGCCGACGCACTGCCCATCGGATTGCTACAGGCGTATCTCGCTAGCCAGGCATGATCGCCGCGAACAACTCGGCCATCTCGTCGCCTGGCCCCGCGGGCACGGTGTAGCCCGTCTCGTCGCGGATGGTGTCCATGTTCGCCGCCACGTCCTCCACCGACAGCGCCGGATTGTGGTAACCCCGGGTGCGCCCGATGAAGAACCGCGAAACCTGGCCTGCGCCAGCGGTATAGATCTCGCCGGTCACCGGGCAGTCGGCATGCGCGAGTAACGCCACCACGGGCGACACCAGTGCGGGGTCGACCTTGTCGAAGAACGGCCGCATCACGTCTTGGGCGGCGGCGAGCGCCTCGGCGTCGGCGAGTTCTGCGACGCTCGCCATCGACCGCTCGAGCATGCGCGTGTTGGCGATCGGGGCGACGGCGTTGACCTTGATGCCGAGCTCAGCGCCCTCGGCGGCCAGCACGCGGGTGAACCCGATGAGCCCCGTCTTCGCCGACCCGTAGTTGCTCATCCGCGGGGAACCGAGAATGCCCGCCGACGAGGTGGTGTTGACGATCCGTCCGTACCCGCGCGCACGCATCACCTGCCATGCGGGTCGCGTCACGAAGAAGGCGCCTTTGAGATGGACGTCGATCAGCGGCTCGAAGCGATCGGCAGTCATGTCGTCGAACGGCGCGTCGTCGACCGTTCCTGCGTTGTTGATCAGCACGTCGACCCGACCCCAGGCGTCGACGGCAGCCCGCACGATGTCCGCCCCGCCTTCCGCAGTGGCGACGCTGTCGGCGTTGGCGATGGCCTCACCGCCCTTGTCGCGGATCTCGGCCGCGGTGGATTCGGCTGCGCTGTGGTCGATTCCGTTACCCGTCACCGACGAGCCGACGTCGTTGACGAGGACGCGCGCGCCCCGCTCGGCCAGCAGCATCGCATGTTCACGACCGAGCCCTCGGCCTGCGCCGGTGACGATGGCAACCTGGCCGTCGAAGCGAAGCTCCGCCATTTCAGGGCAACACGATGTGCAGCTCTTCCCAACCCCGGACCGTCGAGGTCGGGGCGAGTCGGGCGGTGTCGTAGTCGATGCCCCACTCGGGCCAGCGGTTGAGCAGCTCGTCGAGCGCGACGCGGCCTTCGAGCCGGGCCAGGTTCGCACCGAGGCAGTAGTGCAAGCCCTTGCCGAACGTGAGGTGGCTGTTGCTGCGGTGGATGTCGAACACGTCGGGGTTCGGGAAGCGTCGCGGGTCTCGGTTGGCGGCCCCGAACAGGAGCAGCACGGCGCTGCCCGCTGGCACGGTCTGACCGTACGCCTCGAAATCCCTTGTCACATACCGGGCGATATGCGGCCCGGTCGGCTCGAAGCGCAGCGTCTCGTCGATGGCGGGGATGAGCAGCGAGCGGTCCTGGTGCACCTCGCTGCGCTGGTCGGGATGTTCGGCGAGCACCTTGGCCAGCCAGCCGATGGCCCGCCCGGTGGTCTCGTTGCCGGCGCCCGCCACGACCTGCGTGTAGTGCAGCACTTCCTTGCGTGTCAGCTTGCGCGTCACGCCGTGCTCGTCTTCGAACTCGACGTTGAGCAACGCGGTCATCAGATCGTCTGAGGGATTGTTGGCGCGCCATTCGACGTAGTCGGCGTACATCCGACCGTCGGCGATCCGGTCGGCGTCGGCCACCTTCATCGGCGCCCCCGGCTTGGTCCGCAAGTTCGCATCGTTCTTCTCGCGGAACTCCGTCTGCTGCGACTCCGGAATGCCCAGCAGCATGCCGATCACGCGCATCGGCATCATCGCCGCCAACTCGGCGACGATGTCGAAGCCGTCCGTCCCAACCCACGGGTCGAGGCACCTCGTGCAGTAGGCGCGGATCTGGTCTTCGATGGCCGCCATCCGGCGCGGCGTGAACACCCGCGACATCAGCCCGCGCAGCATGGTGTGCAGCGGCGGGTCCTGGAACATCATCACGCCCGGTGGCATGTCGAATTCCGACTTCACCAACTCCAGGATGTCGCTTCGGGTGTTGGAGAACGTCTCCCAGTTCAACAGCGCCTTGTCCACGTCGGCGTACCGGGACAGTGCCCAGAAGTCGTAGCGCTCGTTGTAGTAGAGCGGCGCCTCCTCGCAAAGGCGGGCGTACACCGGGTACGGGTCGTGGACGATTCCGACGTCGTAGGGGTCGTAGTAGACGTCCGTGTCGCTGGCGGTAGTCATGAGATCCCTCTATTTCAGGAGGCTGCCGGCGTCCACGGGAAGTGTCACGCCGGTGATGTAGCGGGCTTCGTCGGACGCCAGGAACAGCACGGCATTGCTGATGTCGCGGGGCTCCACCCACGGGATCGGCAGATAGTGGAACGACTGGCAGACGGGCGCGAGGTCGTCGGGACCGGGGTTCTCCAGGTCGGGCCGGAACAACCGGTAGGTGGGCTCGTTCATCAGCAGCGGGGTGGCCACGTGGGTGGGATGGACGGTGTTGACGCGGATCGAATGCTGGCCCAACTCCACCGCAAAGGTCCGCATCAGGCCGACGACGCCGTGCTTGGCCGCGATGTAATGGCCGACCTGCGGGTAGGCCTTGGTGCCGCCCACCGAACTGGTGATGATCACGGACCCGCCGCGGCCACCGGCCAGCAGGTGCGGGACGGCGGCCTTGACCGTCTTCCACACGCCGCCGAGGTTGATGTCGATGGTCTCGTCCCAGATGTCCTCACGCATCTTGTGCAGCTTCACCCCGGTAGTGCCGATGCCCGCGTTGGCCACGACGACGTCCAGTCGGCCGAGCTGCTCGACCCCGCCGTCGACGGCGGCCTTCAGCGCCTCGTAGTCGCGGACGTCGACGATCTCGGTGACGATGCGTCGATCGAGGTTCTTGACCATGTCGGCGGTCTCGGCGAGGTCCTCGGGGGTGGCGGCCGGCGCGGTGGAGTGTTCGAACCCGCGGCATATGTCAACCGCGATGATGTCGGCGCCCTCCTCGGCCAACCGCACCGCGTGACTGCGGCCCTGGCCGCGAGCCGCACCCGTGACGAATGCAACCTTGCCCTCGACCCGTCCAGCCATTGCTTCCCTCGAATCCGCCGTGACCGCGGTGTTGAGCAGTCGCCCAACACTCGGAGACGCCTATGTCTAGCAGCCACGAAGCCGCCTGGTCAAGGGTTCGGAGGCGCGCGTCCCGAACGTTTGTGCCGCACCCGTGCGGGCTTGCCCGGGAATCGATTTCGCGTTCGAGCAAGTCCCACCATGCGATCAGCCCAACGAGTACGTTGCGAAGTTCAAGGGAACGAATGGGAGTGACGAGGAATGACGGATCGGCTGCGTGACATTCGCGAGTTGATGGACGACACCGACGCCTATCGCGACGAGTTGTATCGACGCTGGACTGGGCTGCTGAGCTATCGCTACATCGGACGCAGCCACGACAGCATGAACCTCGGCGAGAGCGACGACACCGTCCGGATTCGCCGCGACATGCGTACTGCCGCGGGGGGAATCATGGTGGCGCCGTTGGCGATTTCGTCGCCGGAGGGCTGCCAGACCGACATGGTCGCGGTGCCCAATCCGGTGATCGCGTCGGTGCAGATCATCGATCCCGGGTTCGACGTCAAGACCATCGAGGTCGTGGGATCCGGCATCGTTCACCAGGGCCGCACCATGGGTTACGGCCGCTGCCTCATCGTTGACGCCGATCAGCCGGACCGCGTGATCGCGTTCATCGAGGGGCAGGGCGCGGTCATCGGCATCCCGCCGGAGGGACTGGACAAGATGGATGTGTCCGGTACCGAAATCGTCGTCGAGGACTCCCCCGATCTGCCTCCGTTGTGGAAGGCGTTCGGCGCAAGCAAGCGCGCCGATGGACACTGGATCCTGCCTCCGCTGACGGCGGAGTTGGCCTCGCCGGACGCTGCCTTGCACATCGGACCACAGCACGTTCTGCTCGAGACTGCCGCCACCGAGCTTGCGGCCGAATTGGCCGGTACCCCAATGGTTCAGGTGAGCAGTTGGCACGTGATGTTCATGGCGCGCGGCAAGATCGGACCATTCCGCGTCGACGGCACCGCATACCACGGCCGCCCCGGAAAGATCGGCGTGCGGGTGCTCATACACGACGAGGGCAACGGCGACCGGCCCGTCACCACGTGTGCAGCGACCTTCGACGTGCTGCCCGACCGCTGACGATCCTCGCCGAACGTGGATTACCGACACGCCTGATCGCGAAAACGCGTGTCGGTAACCCACGTTCGGCGGAAGGAAATCGCGCTCAGACCGCGTCGCGACGAGCGCGTCACGCCAGCAGCGACTCAGACCGCTGAATTTACCTTTCCGCGTTGTCGATCGTGGTGGACCTGGTGCAGGAACCGCCCAATGGCGGCTACTACCGGAGCAGTGCGCGCACCGTCCACCAGGTCGAAACCGTGTCCAACACCCGGCAGTTCGATATAGCCCACGGTGGCCTCGGATACCGAACGCAGTCGGTCGACGAAGGCACGCGCCTCCCCTACCGGAATGAGGCGGTCGTCGCTCCCGTGCACCGCCAGGAAAGGTGGTGCGAACGAATGAACGCGTTCCGTCGGCGATGCAGCGCGAAAGACCTCGGGATGACGGGCTTGCGAACGCTTCACCACGACCCGCTCGATGAACTCCATGAAGCGGTCACGTTCCATGGTCGAGCGATCGTGCCAGTCGTAGAGGCCGTACACGCTGACCACCGCATCCACCGAGGTGTCGGCGTCCGCGGCGAGCTCGGACTGCCACTGCGGGTCGTTGGCCGTCAGCCCAGCCAGGGTGGCCAAGTGGGCGCCGGCCGAACATCCGGCGGCGACGACGAAATCACGGTCCCCGCCGAATCGGTCAGCATTGGCCCGCGCCCACGCGATCGCCGCCTTGACGTCTGTCATCTGGCGAGGCCAGCGGTGTCGTGGGCTGGTCCGATACTGAACCGACAGGCAGACCCACCCTCGCCGCACCAGATGCGCCATGAGGGCGTGCCCCTGTAACTCCCGTCGGCCGAACACCCACGCTCCGCCGGGCACGAAGATCAACACGGGCGCAGGCTGTTGTGGCGTGTCCTTCTTCCGCCACACGTCGAGCAGCTGGCTCGGGTGGTCGCCGTAGCGCACCGACGAGTGATACACGTGCCGCCGCTGACCGGCTGCCTTCCACAGCGGCGCCGGCTCTCGATGCGAGGGCCAGGGCCTGGCGAGGTCTTCGGGCGCGACGATCCCGTCCAACGCAGCTGTCAGCACGCTCGGAGTCAGCGCTCGCTGGGCGTCTCGCTGCTCGGCGCTGCCGGGGCTCAACCAAGCCTGCGTCGTACCGGCGACGATGCTCGATACATAGCGTCGACCGCCCACACCGAGAGCCGCAAAGCCACCGAGCACCTCCAGATGACGCCCGACGAGGGGTACCGACGCCGACGCGCCGCTGAGTGCGATCACGTAGTCACCCGGCTTGGCCCTTGCCGCCCACCGGACGTAGGAACGCACGGTGCGGGCCGCCTGCGCGGCTTGCGATCCGAGCATCGTCGTAGCGTACGGGGCGCAGGCACGTCAACGACCGCGAATCGGCGATGCCGTAAGACTTTTCAGGTCCAGCCGCTAGTGGCGCCCTCGGGCCCGATCGGTCCCCGATTCCGATGTGACAGTTTTCGGCGAACCGCTGCGCGCCGCGCGCCGAACGTGTCGACTGGGATCGGGTTGAGGTGAACGAGGAGTCAGGTGGAGCAGCTGAGCTGGACCGACGACATGATGCTGCGTGCCGAGCGGCCCGAAACCCCGATGCAGATTCAGATGCTGCTCATTTACGACCAGTCGACAGCCCCCGCAGGCAAGGTCACCTTCAAACGCATTCTCGAAGAGATCGACGCACGCCTACACCTTGCGCCGACCTTCCGGCGGCGGCTGACGGAGCTACCCGGCGGACTGCACATGCCGTACTGGGTCGATGATCCCGACTTCGACCTTGAGTACCACGTCCGCCACATCGCGCTCCCCCAGCCCGGCGACTGGCGCCAACTGTGCATCCAGATCGCGCGTATCCACGGACGCCAAATCGACCTTCGCCGCCCGCCGTGGGAGATGACGGTAATCGAGGGACTGAACGCCGTACCCGGAGTGCCGAAGGGATCGTTCGCCATTTCGCTCAAGTTGCACCACTGCGTCGTCGACGGAATGGAAAGCGTCGAGTTGATGGCCGCCATGCACGACCTCGCCGCCGATGCCCAACGCCCTGCGCCGCCACCGCGCCCGTTCGAACCCGGTCCACTCCCGTCGACGTCGGATCTGATCGCTCGCACGGCGACGAATATCGCCCTATATCCACTGCGGGTGAGCAGGGTATTGATTCCAAACGCCTTGAATGCGATCCGTCACCTGCCCGCGCTGCCCGGCGCGCTCGCGTCCGGCGTGGCTGCGACGCTGGCTCCCGGAAGCGGCTCGCTGCTCTCGCCGACCACCCGGTTCAACGGATCGGCGACCCCGCACCGGGTGTTCGAGGCGCGCTTCCACGACCTCGCTGACTTCAAACGCATCAAGGGCTGCGTGCCCAAGGCGACGATCAACGACGTGACACTCGCCTACGTCGGCGGCGCGCTTCGCCACTACCTCGAGGGGCACGACGAACTGCCCGAGGAGAGTCTCGTCGCGGCCTGCCCGGCATCCATTCGATCGACCGACGAGCGTGGCACGGGCGGCAACCGACTCTTCGGCAGGTTGCACCCGTTGGGCACTTCGATCGCCGACCCACTCGAACGCCTTGCGGCGATCGTCGAAGAGACCTCCGGATTCCGAGACAACGCCGATTCCGCGGGCAATTCTCGGTTGATGGAACTGGTGGGCTTGGTGCCCACCACGTTGCTCGGGCTGACCGTGAAAGCTGCCACGGCCATGCCGTTCTCCGCTCCGGCGATCGCCAGCACCACGGTGAGCAACGTGCCGGGCCCGACGGAACCGATCTACTTCGCCGGTGCTCGACTCGAACTCGTCACCGGGCTGGGTCCCCTGATCGGGGGCATGAACCTGTTCCACGTCGTCGCGAGCTACAACGGAACCGTGTCGATCGGCGCGACCGCGGACCGTAGCGCGCTACCCGACCCTGCCCACTATGCCGACTGCATGCAGACCGCCTTCGACGAACTGCTCAGCGCCGCCGACAACCGATCGAGCTCAACGTTCAGTTGATGAATGCGAATCCCTTCTTCGTGCATCAGATCGACAGTCGATGACGCAGCAACGGCAAACCTGGTCCGTCGAGCGCGCGGAGGAGGGCGGCGCGCCCCAGAACACTCAACATCAATGCGGATACCGGTCCGTGGATTTCATCCCCTCTGCCCCATGCCCGATCGATATCGTTGGCGCACAGTCTGATTCCTCGAGTCTTCCCCGTGGCACGAAGCCCCACGGGGTTGGGCCCGTCAAGAAGTCCAAGGCCAGTGCGGCGCGCTGGGGATCGGGCTCATACGGCAGGCCGAGCGGGATCCTGATGTCGCCGCCGTGCGCCAAAACATCAGCGAGCCCGGAGAGCGGTCCCGTAATCGGTGGATTCAACCGCACCTCAGCGCCCGTCCGCAGGTCTCGGGCGATCTCCGCAGCAGGCAACCTCGCGCGCCGACGTGCCAGCGCATCAATCGCGCGATGCACACTGCCACGGCGGAGGGCCGTCCACTGGAACACCCAGAAGCGATCGGCGAACACACTCACCAGGTGCGCGCCCACCGTCTTGACGTCCCAGCCCGAGCACAGACTCCGGGTCGCCAACTGCTCATCGTCCAAGTCGTCCAGCAGCGTCGCAATCCGACGCCGCTCATCCGCGACAAAGGCGAAAACCATCTCCCGATCAACTCGCACTAGAACACCTGTTGCCCATGCCGCATAACGACAGGGTCGCTATTTCGGCGGGTATCAGGTGGGGGTGAACTCGACGTGCAGCGTCGAGAGTCCCCGCATGATGAACGTCGGGTCGTAGGTGTAGGTACGGTCATCAACCGGCCCGTGCACCGACTCGTCGATGCGAATGTCGGCCATCCGGTCCAGGATCCGATTCATCGAGATCCTCGCCTCCGAACGCGCCAGCGGCGCGCCAGGACACGAATGCGCACCCCTGCCGAACGCGACGTGCTCGCGCACGTTGCGGCGGTCGTGATGGAACTCATGCGGGTCTTCGAACTTCCGCGGGTCGCGGTTACTCGCACCTGGCAACAACATGATGATCGTCCCCGCCGGAATCTCCACTCCCCCAACGCTCGTCGTGGTGCGGGCCAACCGGAAGTGGCTCTTGACGGGACTCTCCATCCGCAGCGCCTCCTCGAGGAACCCGGGAATCTGCGCGCGGTTGTCCCGCAACGCTTGTTGGATGTCCGGACGCTCGGCGATGACCCGCATACCGGTGCTGAGTAGTTTCGTCGTCGTCTCCATGCCCGCGGCGAACAGGAACGTCGAGAGCTTGACCACTTCCTCCACCTCGGGGGTCGATCCGTCCGGGTAGGTCGCGGCGGCGAGTTCGGTCAGCACGTCTTCACGCGGTTCGCGGCGACGGTCGCTTATGTACTCCCTGAACTTGTCGTCCAGCCATACCAAGGGATTGTGTGCCACCGTGTCGCTCGCGTTGATGTCACCGACGACCTCGTTGGCCATCACGGCGCGGAACTCGGCGTGGTCTTCGACTGGAACGCCGAGCAGGTCGGCGATGACGAGCATCGCGAAGGGCTTCGCGTAGTCGGCCATGAACTCGCACGAACCCTTGTCGACGAACGTGTCGAGTTGGTGGTCGGCCAGCCGCCACATGAACTCTTCGTTCTCGCTCAACCGCTTCGGGGTGATGAGCTTGCTCAGCAGACCTCGGGTCTTGGTGTGGTCGAACGAGTCCATCGTGACGACGTGCTCGGCCATGGGGATCACCGACCGGTGTTCCTCGATCTGTGCGCTGATGTCGTCGCCCTCCGGTGTGAACGGAAGAGGCGGAAAGGGTCCCGCGACGGCCACACACGACGAGAACGCCGGATCCTTGTACGCTGCCAGCGCTTCGGCGTGGCCCGTGACGGCCACGACCCCGTGCGGCGTCGCAGGCCGCACCGGGCACTGCGAGCGTAGGTAGTCGTAGTACGGATAGGGATCGGGTACCAGCGATTGGTCGAAGAAGTAGTCCACCGCCTCGAAGTCGGTAGCCGGACACCCGTTGCCCTGGTTCGTGTCGTCGATCTGGGTCATGACACCTCCGCCGGATCGAACAGCACCGGCAGCGACGTCGGCGACCGGAACACCTGTCCGCGGATGTGCGGATCGTCCCCGTCGGGATCCATCCGCAGGTTGGGCAATCGGTCCAGCAAAAGGTTGATGGCCGTGCGCATTTCGAGCCGCGCGAGGTGCATGCCGAGGCACACGTGAACCCCGTGACCCCAACCGAGATTTCCCTTGGCGGTTCGGAAGATGTTGAACTCGTCCGGGTCTTCCCACCGATCTTCCTGCCGATTCGTCGAACCGAGCATCGGTAGCACCGAACACCCCTCGGGAATCTGCACCCCGCCGAGCTCGGTATCGCAGGTGGTTGTCCGGGTGATGGTCAGTAGCGGCGGATTCCAGCGCACCGCCTCCTCGATAGCCTGGGGTAACAGCGCGCGGTTGGCGCGGACCGCGTCCAACTGCGAGGTATCCGACAGCAGCCCGAAGAGAAGATTCCCCAGCGACCGATACGTGGTCTCGACACCTGCGGGCAACAGCAGCCGCAGGAACGAGAAGATCTCCTCGTCGGTGAGCTTCTCCCCGTCGATCTCCGCCTCGGCGAGAAGGCTGATCATGTCCTCCTTCGGTTCGACGCGACGGGCCTCGAGAATCGGCGCGAAGTAGTCGCAGAGCGCCGCCGCCGCCGCAAGTCCCCTCTCCGGATTCATGATCCAACTCAGCAGCGAGATGGACCAGCGTTGAAATTGCGGGTAGTCCTCCTCAGGCAATCCCAACAGACCCGCGATGATCCGGCTCGGGTAGTCGAAGGTGAATTCCTTGACCAGGTCGGCCTTGCCGTTGGCCGCGAACTTGTCGATCAACTCATTGCCGACTCGGGAAACCAGTTCATCCTGGAAGCGCGCCAAGGACTTCTGCGAGAACGCCTTCGACACCAGCGAGCGCAGCCTTCCATGCACCGGTTCGTCCATGCCGAGCATCACGCGTTCACCGAGCACCGGACCAAAGGCCGCGATGACGCCCGACGACGAGAACGTCAGGTTGTCGCGCAGCATCTGCTGGGCGTCCTCGTAGCGGTACACGATGAAGACGGGCTTTCCCTCCTCGCCGGGCATCGCGGACATGTCGATTCGCTGGATTGGCTCCTCCCGCCGGAGCCGGGCCAGCTCCGGGTAGGGGTCCCGCACGTCGCCCGACACGGCGTCGTCGAACGACCCGAAGTCCTCGAGGTCGTCGAATAGGTCTGACAAGATTGCTCCTCCTGGCTGAATGTTCTTCGCGCAAGCGCTCATCACTGGGCTACGTCGCTGGGTAGGCGACCGATTTCACTTCGGTGTACTGGTGGAATCCCGCGATGCCGTTCTGGCGGCCAACACCGCTGTCCTTGTAGCCGCCGAACGGCGTGTCCGCGCCGTAGCCCGCCGTGCCATTGAGTCCGATGAATCCCGCACGTAGCCGGCGGGCGACGGCAAGTGATCGGTCCAGGGAACTCGACATCACGTTTCCGGCCAGGCCGTACACGCTGTCGTTGGCGATCCGGACCGCGTCGTCCTCGTCCTCGTAGGGAATGACGACCAGCACGGGTCCGAAGATCTCCTCCTGCGCGATCGTCATCTTGTTGTCGACGTTGGTGAAAAGCGTTGGGTTGACCCAGAACCCCTTGTCGAACTGCTTGGGCGGCTCGGTACTGCCGACGAGCATCGTGGCGCCCTCGTCGACACCCTTCTGGATGTAGCCGAGGATGCGGGACTGCTGCTTCGCCGAGATCACCGGACCGCACAGCGTGCCGGGGTCCTGGGGGTCGCCTGCCGGAATGTTCTCGTAGATGCCCTGCAGAATCGCCACGCCCTCGTCGTAGCGTGAGCGGGGCAGCAGCATCCGGGTGGGCGCGGCACAGCCTTGACCGGCATGCATGAGGGGGCCGATGCCGATCAGGCATGCCGTGTTGAAGTCGGCGTCCTCCAACACGATCGTCGCCGACTTGCCGCCCAACTCGAGGAACAGCCGCTTCATGGTCGCGGCGCCCTTCTCCATGATTCGCTTGCCGACGACCGTGGAGCCGGTGAACGAGATCATGTCGACCTTGGGCGAGATCGTCAGTTCCTCACCGACGAAGTGGTCGGACGCAGTGACGACGTTGACGACACCGGCGGGGATGTCGGTCTCCTCGGCGATGAGCCGACCTAGCCGCGTGGCGTTGAACGGCGTGTCGGGCGCGGGCTTGAGCACCACGGTGTTGCCGGTCGCCAGGGCCTGCCCGAGCTTGTTGATGGTGACCTCGAACGGGAAGTTCCACGGCGTGATGGCACCGACCACTCCGACCGGCTCGTGCCACACCTTTCGCGTGGTGTTCACACCGGTGACGGAGACGACGGTGTCGCCGAGATCCGTTTCCCACGGAAAGGTTTCGATCAATCTCGCCGGGTATCTGAGTCCGTCGGCCAACGGTGCGTCCAATTGCGGACCGTGAGTCACCGCGCGCGGAGCACCAACCTCGCGAATGAGCTCCTCGCGGAGCTCCTCCACTTCGGCCACGATCGCCTCGTGCAGTTGTTCGAGACAACGCTTGCGCAGTTGGTGGTTGGTGGACCAGTCGGTGTCGTCGAATGACCGGCGGGCGGCGTCGATGGCGCGGTGCATGTCCGCCTTCGAGGCGTCGGCCACTTCGCCGAGTACCTCTTCATTGGCCGGGTTGATGTTCGTGAACGTGCCGGCCTCGCCGTCGACGAGCTTGCCGTCGATCAGCATCCGCCGTTCGTAGGTAGGAGCTTCAGACATCTTGTCCATTCTCGTTTTGGGTCGGTTCGCCAGGGGTGGGCTTCGGCCCGAACTTCATGATCAACAACGCGATTCGTTGCATCACAGGCGCGGGCAGCGTGGTCGCCGCGCGTATCATCGCCCGCTGCCCCAGCGTCAACGACGCGGTGCCATCGCGGATCGCACCCTGCTTGGGCAGGCCCATCGCGAGGCGACTCATGTGGTACATCCCAGCCTGCGGAAGCAACCTGCTGGACAGCAACAACATTCGGGCATCAGGCCCGACCGGATGCTTGGTGTACGGCGCAGTGTCGTCGAGCGCCTTCGCCAACGCACGCGCGAACTTGCGCGGCGAGTTGGCGATCCGCATCGCCAGCCGCCCCCGCTTGTCAATCCTGGCGTGCAGCGGCGTGTACGGGCCCTCGAAGTCGCGCAGGTCGGTGGTGCCCGCGTCGGTGATGATGTCGGTGTCGAACGTGCCCGTCACCAGGACGGTGACACCAAGCCCGAACGGCGAGACCTCGCCCGCCATCGATTCAGCCCACCGCTCGAGTGCGCCCTTGGAGGCCGAATACGGGGCGATCGAAGGCATGCCCCGTACCCCACCCGCGCTGGACACCATGACGATACGACCCCGGCCCGCCGCCCGCATGGCAGGCAGCAGGGCTTGAGTGAGCTGCACCGGACCCTTTATGTGGGTCTGAAACATGCTTTCCCACAGGTCGAGTGGCGATTCCTCGACCATCCCGGCGGCCGAGATGCCCGCGTTGTGGACCACGGCGTACGGAGCGCCGACGGCCGCTTCGATGGCCTTGGCGGCGGCCGTGATCGACCCCTGGTCGGCGAGGTCGAGCGGCACGCCGATCAACCTGTCGTCGTCCTCTGTGGCTCCGGTGGCCTCGCGCAGCAGTGCAAGGCCCTCGTCGGGTGACCGCATGGCCGCCACGACCCGCCAGCCCTGCGCATAAAGGTGCGTGGCCGAGGCGAAGCCGAGGCCTCTGGAGGCACCCGTGATGACGACACTGCGGGGCTCAGCCATTGTGGCTCTCAGGCGCGCAGCGTCCCTCGCCGGATGGCGGTGCCTCGACGTCGGGCCGTCCGTTCGGCACGCCGCTCTGCCACGTCGCCCACTTCCCAACGGAGAACGGGCCCTGAGCGCCTTCCTTCTCGTAATACCCTTGCGGGTCATACACCTTCGCCTCTGGGTACGGCCAAGGGCACGCGACCGACGTGGCAGCGCCACTTGCCTTGATGACGGCGAACCACGCGCCATAGGTGAAGTATGCGACGTTGGTGATCACGAACATCACCAGGAACGTACCGAGCACGGGCTTCGTCGGAAACAGCCTCGCCTTGGCCGCGAGCTTCTCGGCCACGGACTTTCCGGTGTCGTCGCGGTATACGAGGATGCCCGCGGGAATCATGACGAAGGTGACCGCAAACGACTCCCAGATCAGCGGGAACTGGAACGGCGTCCCGACGAAGATCGAGCCGAAAGGGATCACCTGCGAGTAGATGTACATCCCGGTGTGTATCGAGCCGATCTCGAGCGCAGCGTCGAAGACGAACCCGATCACCAGGATCAGCAGACCCAGGCTGACGAGCGGATGCCGCCATACGAAGGACTCGGGTTCACGCTTGGCTTGTAGCTTGCGCAGGATCCATACCGCAACGAAGTACGGACCGAAGTAGAACGTCACGTAGCCGAACACGATGAAGGGTTCGACCGTGGGCGACATCATCACCAGCGGCCACGACTCGGGCCAGTGGAGCAGGTCCGGGTTGTAGACCGCGAACGGCGCCCAGTTCATGATCGGGTCCTGCCACACGATCAACGTGGTGCACAGGATCATCAGCATCACGGGACTACCCGGGTTGCGCCTCCAGCCGATGATGAACATGACGACCAACTGCACCAGCATGAGGGCGGTACCGAGCTGGACCCACAACATCCAGTTGTCGATCCCGAGGAGGTACTCGACCGGACGCGGCCTGCCCTCGGTGTTCGGATTGGCGACGCGGGGGTCGAGCGCCGTGCGCGAAACGACTAGGAACAAGCCGACGAACGCGAGCAAGCCGATGCCCGCGAGCCACGAACCGAGGCTGCCGCGGCCGCCCCCTGCTCGCGCAGGCGCCGGCCTCTGCTCCTCCAACAACGGTGCCGATTCGTCAGTGGTCATGCGGTCACTCCTCACCAAAACGGTCGACAAGATGCGAGTTGATGCCGTCGGCATCGAGGGTTCTGGCGACCAGGTATCCGGAGCCCATCCAGGCGCGGCGCGTCCATTTGCCAAGGGACACCCGGGTTCCTGGTGCGCCCGAGGCAGCGGGCAGCATCTTGACCCGTTCCAGCGCCTCCTTGACCCCGCGTGGACTCAGTGGATGCGCGTCGGCGAACGCCCGGACCAGCGTGGCGGCGACGTCACGGTTCACCACCGTCACGCAGAACTCGGGACGACTGCCGTTGTACTTCGCGGCGTACTGGTCCAGGAACTTCTGCCCGATGAGGTTTCCTTCGTCGTACTGATCGACGCCGACCCAGCCCATGAACGCGTTCCACATGATCGGGTTGACCCACGCGTTCTGGAACGCCGTTGTGGTGAACCGCGGCGGGTCCCAGTCGAGGGCTTCGAGCGCCGGGTTGATGAAGACGATCCCGAATCCGAAGCCCAGGTGCACGATCGCCTGGGCCTTGGCCTCGTGCAGCGTTTGTACGGCCGAGTTGATGTCCTGCGCCGTCTGCGCGATCTCGACCTCCGCGACGATCCGAATGCCCTTGCGGCGACACGCGCTTCGCATGTTCTTCAGGTAGCTCTCGCCGATCAGACTCTGCTCGTACAGGACGCCGATCTCGGTGAGCCCACGCTTAGCGATCAGGTCTGCCAAGAAGATCGGCTCATCGGTCATGGAACCCTGCGGAAACGCGAACGTCCACTCACCGAGCCAGTCGTCGGTGCCCGTGACGCTGATCGCAGGAACCTTGAAGCGCTCCTCGATCGCCTCTCGGAGCGGTACGCAGTTGTCGGTGATGTTCGGACCGAAGACCACCAGGCAGCCCTCGTCGACGAGTTCGCCGTAGGCGTCGATCACCGCCTTCACCGACCCCTTGGGCAGCCCCTCAACCTCGCGGTAGATCATCTGCACCGGTCGATCCATCAGGCCCTGCTCGACCGCCTCGGAGAAGATGAGGTCGAAGCACTGGGTGAAGGAAGCGAACAGGTCCTCGGGGAATCCCGGGGGAAGGGTGAAGTCCATCAGGTAACCGACCTTGATGGGCTCAGCGGTGCTCTCGTAGGACATCCGACCTCCGTTGGCGGGGATTCTTCGCATTGAGCCTTGCGTCAAAACCTAATATTTGTTCAGACCATAGCGTTGCGTTCGGCTCACCGTCAATGACGACTCACCCTTGCGGATCGACGAGGTAGAGGTCGATCATCTCGAAGAGCCCGCGCGTGACCGCCGCGTCGTCGGTCAGAGGCCCGGCGATGGCGGCCCGGCCTGCGTCACGGGGGCTCAGGCCCTCGGCGATCAGCCTGCCCGCGGCGATCAGCACCCTGGTGGACGCCACCTCGCGCAGGCCGCCGGTTTCGAGCCGGCGAATGGCCTGGGCGAAGCGGACCAGCTGGTGCGCGACAGAACGGTCGACGCCGGCCTCGTGGGCCACGATGCGCTCTTCCACGTCCGGCTCCGGGAAGTCGAACTCGATGGCGACCATGCGCTGCCGCGTCGAGTCCTTGAGGTCCTTCAGCACGCTCTGGTAGCCGGGGTTGTACGACATCACCAGTCCGAAGCCCGGTGCTGCTTCCAACGTGACCCCGAGGCGGTCGATGGGCAGCTGGCGGCGGTGATCGGCCAGCGGGTGCAACACGACGGTGGTGTCCTGGCGTGCCTCCACTACTTCGTCGAGGTAGCAGATGGCGCCGAGGCGCACCGCCCGCGTCAGCGGACCGTCCACCCACTCCGTCTCGCCGCCCCGGAGCAGGAACCGCCCGACCAGATCAGCGGTGGTCAGGTCGTCGTGACAGGACACCGTGATGAGCGGGCGATCGAGATCGTGGGCCATTGCCTCCACGAACCGCGTCTTGCCACATCCCGTGGGTCCCTTGAGGACCAGCGAGAGACCCTGCCGGTATGCGGCCTTGAACACGGCCTCCTCGGTGCCGACGGCGACGTAGAACGGACGGTCCGTGCTCGTGGGTGATGGAACGACTTCGAGATTCACGTGGCAACGCTTCCCTTCTCATGCGCTGTGCGACCCCAGACCGAACGCGGGCAGCGGACTGAGTGAGCCTCAGCGTAGCGCTGAACAAATGTTTGGTACAACACCAGCAATGTGCTCACCACGCCCGCGCCTGCGGTCGTGCGCGTTGGAAGCGGCTGCATCAGCACGGCAAATGGGTTGATCTTCAGGACCTTTCACTACGCGGGACGGCGACGCGTGTCGGCGCGGTTGAGGGCCGACCGGAACAGCGGGGCGATGACGTGGCTCAGCTGTTCGGGCCGCGGCACCGTGGCGTGGGCGGCACTTCCGAACACCTTGCGCAACTCCTCGACGTCGGTGCCGGCACCGACGGTTAGACACAGGCAACCAGTCCCCTGCCTACCGGCCTCGGCCAGAGCCTTTCGCGCATCGGCCGCTCCATAGACCCGTTCGTAACCGTGGTCGTACGCGAGTCCGTCCGAGATGACGACGAGCAGTCGACGGGGGGTGCCGCTCTCCGTCCGCAGCACCTCGGTGCCGTGCCGGATCGCGGCGCCCAGACGCGAATACGCCCCCGGTTTCAGTCCATGCAACCGACGCAACACGGCGGTGTCGTAGCGCCCGTCGAAGCGTTTGACCGGCATGAGCTGCACATCGGACCGACCCTGGGACCGGAACGCGTAGAGCGCCACCCGGTCCCCGAGCTCGTGCAGCGCTGCCGTCAGAGCGGCGGCCACCCAACGCTGTTGCTCGTGCACGGTCCGTCCCGCGGTGCCCGCCTCGGCGGCCGACCCGGACACGTCGAGCAGAAGCAACACCGACAGGTCACGGCGGCGGCGGAGACTGTCCACGTACACGGCGTCGTCGGGAGCCGAGCCTGCCATCGTCTCGACTCGCGCCTCGACGGCCGCGTCGATGTCGATGTCGTCGCCGTTCTGTTGGCGGTGGAAGCGGTCCAGGCCCATGCCCAGGCGGCTGAGCGCTCTGCGCAGCGCATGCCCGTCAGGCGGTACCGACCACGACTCGTCGTCCTCCTTGGCCTCGGTGACGTGCACCGTGCACCAGTCGCGCCGATAGCGGCGATGGTGGACGTCCCACTCCGGGTACGTGATGCCGCGTCCAGGAGCGTCCCCGCCCGCGTCTGAGTCCGGGCTCTCCGTAACCATCGAGACGACGGCGCCCTCACCCCGAACGGCCGAGCGCCTCCGGTGTGTCGGCGCATCTGCGCCGGGCGGTCCATTCCCGTTCAGCTTCCGGACCTGGCTCAACATCTTCTGGAAGAGCTTGCCGAGACCACCGCCTCCGCCGACCGGACTGGAGAACTGGTCATCGATGTCTTCGCCTGGTTGCTCGTCGGCGTCGTCGTCGAGTTCGGATAGCTTGCTTTCCGAAGTCTTGCGAGGCACATGACGGCCGGTGGCGGACTGTGGTGAGGCACTACGCTGAGCGGCCAACAACTTTCGCGCTCGGATGGTCCCGAAGCACGTCGGTGGTTCGCCAAGCGCCGCAGCCCCTGCGGCGAGGTCTAGCGACTCGGCCGGCGACATCGTTCGGGCCGCCAGTTCACGGTCGATCAGTCCACGCGCGAACACCGGCAACAGTGCTTCGTTCGCCTGCAAAGCTCGATTGCCTTCGACGATCAGATACCTGCCAACCAGGGCGGAGCGCTTCCTCACGAGCCGCTGCACGGCGTCGGGTTCCAGCCCGCCCGTTGCCAACAGAGAGGCCTGCACGGACAGCGCTTCGACCTGCTCGCGCGCAGTAGCAGACTGGTCGAGGTAGACCGTCTTGCCATCGGTCCACGCCGGTTCGCCGGCTTCCGCGGCGGCGACGGCAAGCGGACGGCCCGCGATGGCCGAGGCCACCATTGCCAGCCGCTGTACGTCAGTCGCGTCGTCGCTCACCAGGCCTCCCGTAGCCCACCGCAGTTGTTGACCAAATATCTGTTCCAACGTAGAGTCCCGAGGCAGTCGCAGTCAATTGCCTCGGAGCCCGCGACAGGTCGATGGAGCAGAGTGGACTTCTCATACCCCCCAGAAGCGGAGCAGTTCCGCAAGGAACTCCGGTCATGGCTCGCCGCCAACCTCACCGATGAGGTGGCGAACGCCAGTCGCCATCCCGGGTCCGACTCGGACGCCTTCGAGCGACTCCGCGCCTGGAACGCGCGAATGGCCGATGCCGGCTGGGCGGCAGTCGCCTGGCCGACCGCATACGGTGGCCGCGGAGCGTCCGTACTCGAACAACTCGTCTACGCGGAGGAAACGACGCGTGCACGGGTTCCCAACCCGCTCAACATCATCGGCATCAACAACATCGCGCCGGCGATCATGCAGTACGGCACCGAGCAGCAGAAGCTCGACCTGCTCCCCCGGATGCTGCGCGCCGACGACATCTGGTGCCAGGGCATGTCCGAACCCGAGTCCGGCTCGGACCTCGCCTCACTGCGGACCCGTGCGGTGCGCGACCGCGACCACTACGTCGTCAACGGCCAGAAGATCTGGACCTCACTAGGCCACCGCGCCGACTGGTGCCAGCTGTACGTGCGCACCGATCCCGATGTGCCCAAGCATCAAGGCATTTCGTGCTTCATCGTCGACATGACGCTGCCCGGAATCACCGTCCGTCCACTCGTCACACTCAACGGTGACGAAGACTTCGCCGAGGTGTTCTTCACCGATGTCCGAGTGCCGGCCGATGCGCTACTGGGGCCGTTGAACGAGGGCTGGAAGGTCGCCACCACCACCCTGTCGCACGAGCGTGCGGCCGCCGCCCGGCTGTACTCCGAACTCCAGGTCCGCATGGAGGACCTGGTCACCGACTTCGCAACGGCACGGGTCGGCCGTCGGCCCGCGCTCGAGGATCCGACCACACTGCACCGCATCGGCGAACTCGTCGTCCGGATCAAGTTCCTGGAAGTGCTTTGTCTGCGCTCGATCTCGGCGATCCTGCACGGGGGCGACGCGTTCTCGTCTGCGAGTCTGGCCAAGACGGTGTGGGGTGAGATTGGGCAAGACCTCGCCGCGCTGGCCTTCGACGTGCTCGGCCCGTACGGCAGCGCCCGCTGGTCCGACTTCCGGCTGACCGCGCGAGCGCTGACCATCGCAGGTGGGACGACGCAGATCAACAAGAACATCACCGCGCAGCGGGTACTCGGACTGCCGCGGCGATGAGCGCTTGCGCGAAGAGCAGAAGACACCGATGAGCGCTTGCGCGAAGAGCAGAAGACACCGATGAGCGCTTGCGCGAAGAGCAGAAGACACCGATGAGCGCTTGCGCGAAGAGCAGAGTACCGATGAGCGCTTGCGCGAAGAGCAGAGGGTACTGATGAACCTCGAACCCACCGACGAACAGCGCGCCCTGCGGGACACGGTGCGGCGCTTCCTCGCCGAGCACGCCAGTGTCGCCGAGCACGTCCGGCCCATGCTGGATGACCCCACCGGCACGACCTCGCCCACGTGGCAGGGGCTCGCCGAACTCGGTGCCACCGGCGTGCTGGTCCCCACCGAATACGGGGGAACGGGCATGACGATGGTCGATGCATGCATCGTCGCCGAGGAGGCCGGGGCCGCCCTCTTTCCCGGCCCATGGCTGTCCAGTGCCGTCGCCGCACCGCGGGCGATCGCGCGGTTCGGAGCCGAACCCGCGGCGGCCGACCTGCTCACCGCCATCGCCGACGGCAGCGTGATCGCCACCGTCGCACCCTTGGTTGAGTCTGCGATCGACGTCGTCGACGGCCCCGCGGGCACCACGCTGCGTGGCGAGTTCGAGGCGACCGACGCCGCCGCGGCCGACGTCATCCTGACCATCGTCGAGGGCCACGACTGGGCCCGACTCTACATCGTCGAGACGGCCTCCCCACACGTCGAACTGGAATCTCTGCCGGGAATCGACCAGACCCGCAAGGCCTTTCGCGTCCGCCTGGACAGTGCACCCGCACGGCCACTGGGCAGCGCGGAGCGGAGTGCGCTCACCGCGCTCGTCGACGACGTGCTGGTGGCCTCGGCGGCGGACGCCCTGGGTTCCGCGCAACGACTGGTCGACACGGTGGTCGAGTACGCGAAGACGCGGGTCCAGTTCGGCCAGCCGATCGGCAGCTTTCAATCGGTCGCACACCTGTGCGTCGACATGTACGAAACCGTCGAACTGACCCGCAGCGGGGTGATCTACGCCGCCTGGGCGGCCGACGACGCCGATCCCGACGAACGCCACCTTGCGGCGCTCCGGCTCAAGGGGTTCGCCGCACGGTTGGCTTCGGTCGGTGACACGGCGATCCAGGTGTTGGGCGGCATCGGGTTCACCTGGGAACACGACGCCCACCTCTATCTCAAGCGGCTGCTGTACTGGAGTGCGCTACTGGGCGGCTCCGGTCCCTACCTCGAAGACATCGGCGCCGAATTCGCGAAATCCGTTGTTCATCACGCACACACAGGGAGCAGAGCATGATCGACTTCGCGGGCCAGGTTGCCATCGTCACCGGAGCGGGCCGCGGACTCGGCCGGCTGTACGCCCTCGAGTTGGCGCGTCGGGGTGCGTCCGTCGTAGTCAACGACCTCGGCGGGTCCATGCATGGCGAGGGCGCCGACCCGAGCGTCGCCGACGAGGTCGTCGGCGAGATCCGTGCTGCGGGCGGATCCGCCGTGGCGTCGCACGACTCGGTGGACAGCCCCGAAGGCGGGCAGGCAATCGTCGATACCGCGGTCGAGGAGTTCGGCCGCGTCGACGCCGTCGTGAGCAATGCCGGCATCTTCAACAGCATTCCGTTCGACGAACTGTCCGTCGACGACTGGCGACGGATGCTGCGCGTCCATCTCGACGGCGGCTTTCATCTGAGCCAGCCGGCCTACCGGGTGATGAAGCGCAACGGCGGTGGGCGGTTCGTCTTCATCTCGTCGTCGGCCGGCATGTTCGGGCAGCCGATGGAGGCGCACTACGCGGCCGCGAAGACCGGTCTGGTCGGGCTGACCAACGTGATCGCCATCGAAGGAGCGGCTCACGGCATCCTCGCCAATGCGGTGCTGCCGACGGGTTTCTCGCGCATGGTGACGGAGACGGTCGGTGACGAGAAGTTCCTCGCGGAATCCGGCTTCATGCGCGCGATTCGCGCGGAACTGGTGGTGCCGCTCGTCGTCTACCTCGCCAGCCGGGCATGTGACTTCACGCACCGGAACTACTCGGCCTGTGCGGGCCGGTACGCGCGGGCGTTCATCGGGCTCGGCCACGGCTGGTTGGCCGACTCCGACTCTACGGTCACGGCCGACGACATAGGCGCACACATCGCCGAGATCTCGGCGACCGAGAAGTTCCTCGTGCCCGACTCGATCGTCGACGAAGTGCTGGAAGTCTGCGACCGGCTCGGCATCAGCGCGATGCCGGACAACGCCGACGTCGCCTTTCCCGAACCGACCAGATAGGCGACCGACGTGGACACAGAACAGCTGCTCACCGCCACCCGGTCCGCGCGCAAGACGCTGGACCTGAAAGCGCCCGTGGACGTCGACGAGATCCGTGAGTGCCTCGGCATCGGGTTGCAGGCGGCCAATGGCTCCAATCAGCAGTCCTGGCGTTGGGTCGTCGTCACCGACCCCGCCCTTCGCGAGCAGATCGCGGCGCTGTACCGCACGGTGTATCTCGAGAAGGTCGGCGGCCAGCTGATCGCAGGCTTCCTTTCCGGCGGCACACCCGAGGCGCGGCTGATGTCCTCCACAGAGTGGCTGGTGGAGCATCTGGCCGACGTCCCCGCACTGGTGATTCCGTGCTACGAGCTGACCTATCCGCGGCAGGAGGGCGACGAATCATTCTACCTGGCAACGCTTTACGGCTCCATCTTTCCTGCCGTATGGAACTTCCAGCTGGCGCTCCACACCCGCGGTTACGGCACGTGCATCACGACGCTGCATCTGCACCGCGAGAAGGAGATCGGTGAGTTGCTCGGCATACCAGAGTCGTTCGTGCAGGGTTGTCTGCTGCCGGTGGGGCGGCTACGCCAGGGACATGTCTTCAAGCCCGCACCCCGTCGCCCGATCGACGAGGTCGTCGGCGTCAACGGATGGGAGGGACGATGACCACTGACCCCGAACTGCTGGACGCGGTACGGCGGCTCAACGATCGCGCCGAGATCCGCGATTGCATCGACCGCTACGCACGTGGGATGGACAGAAGGGATCGCAACCTGCTGCGGTCGGCGTACCACGACGGCGCGATCGACGACCACGTCGGATTCGTCGGCGAGGTCGACGACTTCATCGACTGGGCCTTCGCGTATCACTCCACCCAGACGCGATATCAGCACTACCTGCTCAACCACACCGCCGAGGTGGGCGGCGACGAGGCGCACGCCGAGACGTACTACCTCTTCACCGGCACGGACCGCGAACGCGCCAACCACATGACCATTTCGGGTGGCCGCTACGTGGACCGACTCGAGCGACGGGACGGTAGGTGGGCAATCGTCGCCAGGGTGTGCGTCGTGGAGTGGATCACGGAGTCGACGTCATCAATCACCGACGAGGTGGTCGGAATGCTGTCCGCCGCGCAGACCGCCACGAAGGACCGGACTGACCCCTCGTATTCTCGCCCGCTCGTCGTTGCGGTCCCGGCGGGCCCGTGACCTCATCCGACGACGCGCGGTTGACCCGCCACGGGCGCCATGACCCTGTTCCGCGGCCCAGCGTCGGTAGACTCACATTCTCAGGCGCCGATGACATACCAGTGGGATCCGACGAACGACGGGAGCCGATGACTGTGAAGGCAACGCCGGTCGCGCGCTCGGCTCCGTACGGAATCGCGGGCGCGTAGCCATGGCAGACGTCGGTGACGCGGTTCGCGCGGGCAAGCGGAAACTGCCTGCGGTGAAGGCGAGTCGTCGAAATGGCCACTCGAAGGGTGACCGTGAAGCCATGGATGTCGACGACCCGTCCACCGACGCGACCCGGCGCACCGAGATCCTGCAGACCGCGAATGCGGTCATCGCGGCGTCGGGCCTGCGCACCTCCCTGCAGCAGATCGCCGATGCCGCCGGGATTCTCGCCGGAAGCCTCTACCACCACTTCGAGTCAAAGGAAGCCATCCTCGTCGAGCTGATCCGGCGGTATCACGCCGACCTGGATCGCATCGGCGAGGCCGCGCTGAGGCGACTCGACGAGCCCGACCCGCGACCGGTGTCCGAGCAGATCACCGAATTGGGTTGCGCCATCGCGCGTTGCGCCGTCGAACATCGTGCCGCGCTGCAGATGTCCTTCTTCGAGGGCCCCAGCGCGGATCCCGAACTGATGGAGCTCACCAGGCGCAGACCCGCCGCGATCCAGACGGCGATGCTGCAGTTACTACGCGCCGGCCGCTGGAGCGGGTACATCCGCTCGGACCTCGACCTGCCCACGTTGGCCGACCGGATCTGTCAGAGCATGCTGCACGTCGGACTCGACGTGATTCGGCACAAGTCGTCTCCCGATCAGGTCGCGACGGTGCTCTGCCGGATCCACCTCCAAGGTCTCGCCAGCGAGGAACGCACCGACGCCGCGCTGGATCGCTCGAACGCGTTGGCCGCCGCCGACGACGTCATCAACGGCTGGGGCGACGACGAGGCCGACGTCAAGACCGCCCACGTCCGAGCGGTGGCGCGTGCCGAGTTCGGGCGTCGCGGGTACGAGATGACGACGATCCGTGACATCGCGTCCGCGGCCGGGCTCGGCACCGGCACCGTCTACCGGATCATCGGCTCCAAGGACGAACTTCTGATGTCGATCATGCTGTCCTTCGGGCGCAAGGTGGGCGGCGCCTGGGCCGACATCCTTCGGTCCGACTCCACTCTGGTCGAGAAGCTCGACGCGCTGAGTTGGCTCAACATCAATGCGCTATATCGGTTCCCGGACGAGTTTCGCATTCAATTGGCATGGATGCGCCAGACTCCGCCCGACATCGCCGAACCTGGTTGGTCGTACTCGACCAGGGTGCGCCAGATGAAGTCTCTGCTGTCCGAAGGCCTCAAGTCCGGCGAGATCAGGATCGACACCCCGACGGTCGACATGCTCGCGCGCTGTGTCATTGGTGTGCAATGGATTCCGGAGAACATCCTGCGCGAGCTCGGTCCCCGGGCATCGCTCATCCACGCCCGCGACACCGTGGTGCGGGGCGTGGCCATCCGCGAGGGCTAGCGCGTCGCGCTCCGTCACAGCGGCCAGTCCGCCTCGGGCGATGAGTATCGAAGCTTCGGAGCGCGATCAAGTCGACGCCCCTTCATGGTGGTCATCCCATCGAGCACGAGGGCGACGTAACGCCGCCATCCGCCGTCCGCGGGATCCATGCTCCACAACACGCTGTTCAGCATCGCGATGATCCGGGGCAGATCATCGGCGACCAGATCCGCACGGACGAGTCCGGCCCGCTGCGCCCGGTCCAGAAGGTCCTGCAAGGCAGCGTCGAGCGAGACGGAGATGTCAGCCAGCGCGCCTGCCCTTCGCGCGGCCGCCAAGAGGTTGTGCTCTTGCGCACCAAGCGAAATCGCAGCATCGATCAGATCAGTGAGGCCCCGCAGTGGGTCGTCGCAACGGCGTGCCCGATCGATGGCAGGCGCAAGGTTCTCGGCGATGCTCTGATCGAGCGCCGCCCTGATGAGATCGCCCTTGCTGGGGAACCGCCGGTAGAGCGTGCGCTCGCCCACCCCGGCACTGTTGGCGATGACGTCCATGGGCGCATCCGGACCCGCTGCCGCATAGACCTCGCGGGCCGCACGAAGGATGCGATCGGCGTTACGCGCGGCGTCCGCGCGCAACGGTCGATCGGGCGTCACGGTCACCAGGTCAGCATAACTGACGGTTGACTGTCACTTAGTTCACGCTTACGGTCGCTCCATGGAAGTGGCAGTTACTTGCCACTTGTACGCAACCCATCGTTAGGAGTTCGCGAGATGTCCACGACGGAACTGGGCGACCTTCCGTTCATCCCGCTTCCGCGGGCTCCGCGCTGCCCGCTGGCACCGCCCGCCGAGTTCGCCCGATGGCGGAAGTCGAATGGTCTCCAGCTGGCTTCATGGCGCGGCCGGCCGACGTGGGTGATCAGTCGGTACGAGGACATCAAGGCGGCCCTGGTCGACCCGCGACTGAGCGCCGACACCATTTCAGAAGCGATGAAGGCCGTCAGCGAGGACGGCAAGGTACCGCAGATCTTCCCGCGCATCGACGATCCCGAACACAACCGGCTGCGGCGGATGATGACGCGGGACTTCACATTCCGGCGCGCCGAGGCCATGCGCCCGCAGATCCAGGACCTGGTCGACGGGTTCCTCGACGACATGATCGCGAGCGGGCCGCCCGCCGACCTGGTCCGCGACTTCGCGCTTCCGGTGCCGTCGTTGGTGATCTCACTGCTGCTCGGGGTGCCGTACGAGGACCACGAATTCTTTCAACGGAAAAGCACGCTCGGTCTCGACTCGCGGTCGACCACCGAGGAGAAGGCCGTCGCGATCGGCGAGATCTTCGGCTACGTGTACGAACTTGTCGCCCGCAAGGAACACGAGCCGGGCGACGACATGATCAGCAGATTAGTCATCGACCACGTCGCGACCGGAACGCTGAGCCGCGAGACCGCGACCATGAACGCGGTGATCATGTTGCAGGCCGGCCACGAGACGACCGCCAGCATGATCTCGTTGGGCACGCTCGCGCTGTTGGAGCATCCCGAGCAGCTCGCCCGGTTGCGCGAGACCGACGACCCCGAGGTCGTCGCGAACATCGTCGAGGAACTGATGCGCTACCTCACCATCGTGCACAGCCTGGTCGAGCGCGTCGCGCTCGAAGACCTGACCATCGCCGGCCAGGAGATACGGGCCGGGGACTTCGTGCTCATGAACCTGCCTGCGGGCAACTGGGACCCGGCGTTCGTCGACAACCCCGAGACGTTCGACATCGGCCGCAACCCGCGTGGCCACCTCGGCTTCGGGTTCGGCGTTCATCAGTGCATCGGCCAGAACCTCGCCCGCGCCGAGTTGCAGATTGCCTTGTCGACGCTGGTACGCAGGCTGCCCGGACTTCGGTTGGCCGTGCCCGAGGAGGACCTGCGCTTCCAGAACGAGCAGGAGATCTACGGCGTCGCGGAGTTGCCCGTCACCTGGTGAGCCCAGCTGCCGCTCGCCGAAACCGTATTCCCTGTCGTTGAGCGCGCCCCTCAACGACAGGGAATGCGGTTTCGGCGCAACCTGCGGGCGTGGAGGCTTATGCTGAGCGAGTGCTCAACATTGCCGTGCAGCCCGCCGCGTTTCTGCGGACCACGCTGCCGCTCGGCATCGACGCCCTCGAGCAGTACGACTCAGGCCGCTACCACTCCATCTGGCTGCCCGACCACATGGTCAGCTTCTGGCCGGACTCGATCTGGACACCGGAATTCACCGACCTCGCCACGGTCTCCCCGTCGCCGCACCGCCACCTCGACGGCATGGCCGTCGCCGCGGCGGCCGCAGTACTCACCAGCCGCACCCCGATCGCGACCACCGTGGTGGACACCGTGCGACGTCATCCCGCGATGCTGGCCCAGACGGCGCTGACCCTCGACCACCTCTCGCACGGCCGCTTCATCCTGGGGCTGGGCTCGGGTGAACTCGAGAACACGGTCCCCTACGGATTCGACTTCACCCGCCCGGTCGGCCGGATGGAGGAGTCGATCCGCGTCATCAAGTTGCTGTGGGACAGCGACGGCCCGGTCGACTTCGACGGCGACTTCTACAAGCTCGAGCACGCACGGCTGGACACCGAGCCGTTCGACGGCAAGTGTCCGCCGATCTGGATCGGCGCCGCGGGACCACGCATGCTGGGCATCACCGGCCGCCACGCCGACGGCTGGTGGCCAATGGGCTCCTACACGCCCGAGGATTACGCGGCCAAGCTCGCGGTGGTCCGCGAGGCGGCCGAGCGCGCGGACCGCGATCCGATGGCGATCGTCCCGGCGATCACCCAGATCTGCCTGATCGGCGAGGACGACGAGGTTGCCGCGATGCTGCAGGCGCCACTGGTCAAGTCGATCATCCTGATGCTCACCGCGACCGATCTGAAGCAGTTCGGCTACCAACACCCGATGGGTCCGGATTGGCGGGGCGTCATGGACTTCAATCCGGTCAAGCTGTCACGGGAGAAGATCATCGAGTTCTGTGACGAGGTGGACACGCAGGCGATCCTCGACATATTTCCCTGCGGCACACCGAAACAAGTGGCGGAGAAGATGAAGGGGTACTGCGATGCCGGAATGCGGGTCTTCAAACTGATGGAATACGGCGCCATGGGTGGGCTGCAGTTCGGTGCGAGCTCAGCAGCCAAAGTACGCGAGACCGAAGACGAACTACTGGCTCTGGTGGAGGGCCGATGAACGGAACGCATCACCGCCTCGACGCCGCAGCGATGTTGGAACGGGCCCAGGCAGAGACGGGGGCCTCGGACTGGGGCGACGTGACGCTGCCCGAGCGCTTCGGGGTCGCGGTCGACCACCTCAACGGCATCGGTATGGACGGCGCCGGCCGCGAACAGGCGGCCGCGGTGTGCCACTGGCTGCTGACGTCCAGACTCGAATTGTTCGCCGACCGCGTCCGCTACCCCATCGCCGACGAGGTGATCGAGCGGCCGATGTTCGTCACCGGCGAGCCGCGCTCGGGCACCACCCTGATGCACGCGCTGATGTCGGTCGATCCCGACGCCCGCGCGCTGCGGTTCTGGGAGGTCATGTACCCCTCGCCGCCTCCGGGCATGGCCGGACCCGACGATCCACGTCGCGCCCGCGCCGACGCCGACTGGAGGGAGATCAATGCCAAGCTTCCGAAGTGGCTCCACTCGCATCCCTACAACGACATGCTCGGCGACGGTCTGCCCGAAGACGAGCGGACGTGGGCGTTCGACTTCCGGGTGATGACGCCGACGGCGTGGTGGCGCGTACCGATGGAGACGGTCGTCGGTGGACTGCCGACGGACGACGCCGCGCAGTACCGCATCCACCGGGCGATGTTGCAGCAGTTCCAGTTCCAGCGCCCGCGGAAGTACTGGGTGCTCAAGGGGTTTCACGGCTTTCGGCTCGAACAGTTCTTCGCGGCATACCCGGACGCCAGTCTGGTGTGGTTGCACCGGGATCCGGTGCAGGTGGCGGCGTCGCGGACCATGATGATGGCCGACATCATGGAGGGCATCGTCGGGCCGATCGACGTTCACGCGGCCGCCAAGCAGCATCTGGAGCTCACCCGCGTCGGTGTTGCCAACACGATGTCGAACCCGTTCGTCGACGACCCGCGGATCCACCACGTCCGCTACCGGGACTTCGTATCCGACCAGATCGCCACCGTCCGTGGCTGTTACGAGTTCGCCGGCCGCGAGTTGAGTTCGCAGGCGGAGGCCGCCATGCGGACCTATCTCGCCGAAAACAAGGGCGACCGGCACGGGAAGTTCCAGTACTCGACCAAGGTGCTGACGGACATCGGTGAGGATCTCGACGCGCTGCACGAGGAGTTCCGGCCGTTCCGCGAACGGTTCGGGGTCGAGATCGAGCACCGGCAATGAGCGACTGACCGTGCACCCACGGGTCAGCCTGCATCAGGTCGCGTTCGCCGATGAGCCCACCACGGTCTTCCTCGACCACTGCCGGACCATCGGCGTGCACGCCGTGACGCTGGTGACGTCGCTTCTGCGGCCGGACGAGCTCGCGGACGTCGCGCAGACACCGACTGGCTGGCCCCGGGTGGCGACGGTGAATCACCCCTTCGCCACATTTCCCGACCTCGAACGGGATCACGGTGAGGCATCGGAACGCTTGATCGAGGCCGTCGATCTGGCAGCCACTCTCGGCGCCGAACACGTCTACGTGCTGACGGGTGGCCGCGGCGGCCTGCAATGGGAAGCGGCGGCTGAGCGATTCGCGGAGCTCGTGGCGCCCGGCAAGGATGCCGCGGCGCGGCACGGGGTGACGCTACTGGTCGAGAACGCCTCGCCGTTCAACGCCGACATTCACATGGCGCACACGCTCAGCGATGCAGTGACGTTGGCCGAATTCGCGGGCATCGGCGTGTGCGTCGACGTCCACGCCTGCTGGACCGAAGCCGGGCTCGCTGATCTCATCAGGCGGGCACTTCCGCTCGTGGGTCTGGTCCAGATCAGCGACTACGTGTTGGGTGACCGCTCCGCGCCGTGCCGAGCGGTACCGGGCGACGGCGCGATTCCGCTGCGACGCATACTCGGTGACGTGCTCGACGCTGGTTACCAGGGAGTCTTCGACCTCGAGTTGGTCGGACCCCGCATCACCGCGGAGGGCCCGCGGGCCGCGACCAGGCGGGCCGCGGAGTACCTGTCGACCGTGCTCGACGAGTTGGGGGCGTGACCGATGGCCTTCGGCGACGGCCCTGCCGACGAGGATCTGGAGCACGCCTGGAACCGCTTCTGCGACCGGCTCAAGGACGCCGGCAGGCAAGCGTTCAAGGACGCCAATCCCCCGGACCCCGTCCTACGCGCCGACGCGTTCCGGTTCCTGACCCAGAACCTCGGGCAGGCCTTCGATCTAGCGCTCGAGACCAAGGACCCGGCCTATCCGCAGCTGCATCCGTTCTGCACGCCGACGCGCAAGCTGGGCGGCGACGTCGCCGACTTCACCTACCGGCAAGCCTGGATCGACGGGACCCACGAGTACAGGATCACCGGAAAGCGCGGCACCGCACGGTGGTTGAACGTCACCGTCCAGGGACCACGCCCGGCGACCATTCCCGGCACCGACTGGCCCAGTCTGCACGAGCCGTTCGGTGACGTTCCGGAGGCCAACCTCTTCGGCCACCAGCTCCAAACCGACGCGGACGGAAACTTCGAACTCTTCGTCGGCGGCGACGAACGCCCTCACAACTGGCTGCCGACCACGCCGGCAAGTCGAAAGTTGTTCGTACGCGAGGCCTTCGACGCGTGGGGCGAGACGCCGACGACGTTGTCCATCGAACGCATCGGCATGGACGCTCCGCGGCCGATTCCGGGTCCAGAGCGGATGGTCGAGGCTATCGACTGGGCCGGGGACTTCCTCACCGGCGCGATGCGCGACTGGCCCGAGCATTCCTGGCGCTATTCGGGCGGGGTGTGCGATCCGGCGTTCGTCAACGAGTTCCCGCCCGACCGCACCGCCGACACCGCCGACGACGCCAAGCGCGGCCGGATGGCCGCCCACATGATCTGGGCGTTGCAGGACGACGAGGCACTGATCGTCGAGATGGACGCGCACGACGGATTCTGGATCTTCGGGATGGGCGGCGTCTTCGTCGGCAGCATGGACTTCCTGCACCGGCCGGTCAGCTACACGCCGGCCCGGACCGTAGTGGACGGTGACGACGTCGTCCGCCTCGTCATCGCCCACGACGACCCCGGTGTGCACAACTGGCTTGACACACAGCGCTTTTCGCGGGGAAATCTCACCTACCGGAACCTGATGAGCCGCAACCCTGCGACGTTCCGGACGCGGCTGGTCAAGCGGGCGGAGCTCGTCGGTGCGCTTCCCCCGGACACCGCGACGGTGACCAAGGACGAACGCACCGCGCAACTACTGGAGCGCTATCACAGCGTCAAACTGCGCTACGGGATCTAGTGTCGTGAGTCGTTAATTATGATCTAGTTGTTAGACTGGGTTGTGCCGACTCCCCATGCCGCCAGGATCGTGTTGACCGCTGATGAGCGGGCCGAGTTGGAGGGGTGGGCGCGGCGCCGAACGAGTGCGGCTGGACTGGCGATGCGGGCACGAATCGTGTTGGCGGCCGCCGACGGCGAGTCCAACACCGATCTCTCGCAGCGGTTGGGGTTGTCCATCACGACGGTGCGGCGCTGGCGTAACCGCTTCGCCGAGGCGCGTCTGGACGGATTGGTCGACGAACCACGTCCGGGCCGGCCGCGGGTCGTCGGCGATGACCGGATCGAGGCGTTGATCGCCGCGACGCTGGAGAGCACCCCGCCGGACGCCACGCACTGGTCGACGCGCTCGATGGCCGCCCACCTCGGATTGAGCCAGTCGATGGTGTCGCGGGTCTGGCGGGCGTTCGGACTGGCTCCGCACAAACAGGATTCGTGGAAGCTGTCTAAGGATCCGTTGTTCGTGGCCAAGGTCCGTGACGTCGTCGGGCTCTACCTCGATCCACCGGAGCGGGCGCTGGTGTCGTGCGTGGACGAGAAGACCCAAATCCAGGCGCTCAACCGCACCCAGCCGGTGTTTCCGATGCTGCCCGGCACCCCGGCGCGGGCCAGCCACGACTACGTCCGCCACGGCACCTCCAGCCTGTATGCCGCCCTGGATCTCACCACGGGAAGGGTCATCGGGGCGCTGCACTCCCGTCACCGGGCCACCGAGTTCCTGGCGTTCCTGCGCAAGATCGACGCCGCAGTGCCCGCCGACCTCGATGTGCACCTGGTCTTGGACAACGCCTCCACGCACAAGACCCCAGCGGTAAAGCGTTGGCTGACAAACCATCCCAGGTTCGTGCTGCACTTGACCCCGACCAGCTCATCGTGGCTGAACCTGGTCGAGCGGTGGTTCTCTGAGCTGACCACCAAGCAACCGCGCCGCGGCACCCACACCTCGGTCCGTCAACTCAACGCCGACATCCGCGCCTGGATCGACACCTGGAACGACAACCCGCGACCCTACGTCTGGACCAAGACCGCCGACCAAATCCTGGCCAGCATCGCCAACTACTGCACCCGAATTAACGACTCAGGACCCTAATGTAGAGCACGACCCTTCGAGCGCGGATCTCACGGAGAAGCCACCCGCCTAGCGGCCGTACTCCCCCGTTTCAAAACCTGGCGTTACGCTCACCGGGACGTTGCCCTGGCGCGGCATGCCCGTGATGGGGTCGTAGTCCACGTCGGTGGGTACCAGACGGCCGACATTGCTTCCGCGGTCGCGGAATTCGGCGTCTTCGGCGGGTAGGCCACCACCGAATGCGTGGTGCATGGCGATGACGTCTGAACGCAACATGTCGTCGGCTTCGAGCACGACGGGAATGCCGTCGTGTGGCGAGGTGATCGTCGCGAGCGCCCCGGACTGCAATCCGAGCGCGGCGATGGTGTCGGGATGCATGTAGGCCGGGTTGTACGCCTTGCCGCGGTTCAAAGCGGCCAGGTTCGTGCCCGACGAGTTCATGAAATTGCTGTGTCGCCGCGGGATCAGTTGGAACGGGAACGCGGAATCGCTTCGGGCCGAGGAGAAGTCCTCGGCCAGGATATCGGCCAGTTCGGCAGCATGTAGTCGTTTCCGATGTCGAGCTTGGCCGTGCAGTCGGGGTCGCGTTCCTCGACCACTGCGTCGACGTCGAAGATCTTGCCGTGCGGTTGGCTGCGGACCTCGTCGAGCGGGATGCGCGACGTCGAGCACATCTGCTCGAATAACTCCTCGGTGGTGAGCTCGGTGTCGCCGTTCATGTTGAGCACGACCGGTGGGGATTCCATGTACCTACCGCCGCCCCCACCGAAGAAGTTCACGAACCACAACTCCAAACCCATGCGCTTGGCCAGCCCGAGGAAGAACTGTCACTCCTCGGTCAGGTCGGAGCCGACCGGCGGGTCGACGGCGCGCGGCGCGTACTGCGCATAGGCGGCCAGGATTCCGGTCCCGCTGGTGTAGTACTTGATCAATTCGCTGCCCACCGTCATCGCTGGCGTTTCCATCTGCCTACGCGCCGTGCTTGTTGCCCACGGCGTCCTACCCGCGCGCGATGAACCGCTGGCCAGGCTCGAGCAGGCCGCCGCGGACCTGCTCGCGCGGGTCCCCGCTGGAGAGGACCGGCGCACGCTGACCGCCTACGCGACCTGGCGGATTCTGCACCGTGCTCGTCGACATACCCGCATCCGGCCCACGTCGACCACCGTCACCGGACATGCGACCCTGCGCCTGCGAGCCGCGATCGCGCTGCTGGAGTGGGTGCGTGGCAACGGCATCCGGCTCAACGAGCTGAGACAGGCCGACGTCGACCAGTGGCTGGTGATGGGCCCGCCCACGCTGCGCCGTGAAATCATCGACTTCGTCGGCTGGACCGCCGCCCGCAAGCTCACCCCACCACTGACCGTGGCGCATGCTGCCCGCCGCGACGGGCCTGCCCTCAGCGAGGAGGACTACTGGAGACTCGCCCACCGGCTGCTGCACGACCCCGATATCGCCACCGTCGATCGCGTCGCCGGCAGCTTCGTGCTGCTTTACGGCCAACAGCTCTTCCGGCTCGCGGCGATGACACGCAGCCAGGTGCACGACCGCGGCGACAGCCTGTCGATCCGCTTCGGAACTGGCGAGTACTTCGCTGTCACCGAGAAGGTCGAAGCACAATGCGGCGACGAAGACGATGATCACAGCGATGTCGTTATGCCGACCCCGAGACGGCAATCACCCCGGCCGACAACACCTTTCACCGACGGTCGGCACCACGCGGAGGTCGGCATAATCGTGTACGCGAAGACCTGCTGCGGGTGGTAGTGCCGGAGCACGGCCGCTCCGTTCATCGGAGGGCAGTGGATCTCACCCATCCTGGCCCGATCCAGGTCTGCCCGCCGAACCCGGGCGGGCAAGGCGGAGCTTTCGGGCAGCAATGCTCGGATCCCGCTCATACTGTTTCAGGTGGATTACCAGCGGCTGTTGGAGCGGGCGATGGCCGCTGCGGCGGCCACCGCCGGCCGCGGCCAGGTGGCCGACTACATCCCGGCCCTCGCCAGCGTCGATCCGGACGCGTTCGGCATGGCCATGGCCACGTTCGACGGTGAGATCTACGGCGTCGGCCAGGTGGAGCGACCGTTCTCCATCCAAAGTGTGTCCAAGCTGTTCTCACTGGCCCTGCTGCTGGCCGAGATCGGCGACCGGGTCTGGCAGGGCGTGGGCCGGGAGCCGTCCGGGAACCCGTTCAACTCACTGGTCCAGCTGGAGTCCGAACGCGGCATTCCGCGCAACCCGTTCATCAACGCCGGTGCCCTCGTGGTTACCGACCGGCTGCTGTCGGCCACCGGCGACGCCGCTGGGGAGGTGCGCGAGTTCCTGCGGACCGAGTCCGGGAACTCGAAGCTGGACACCGACCGGGTGGTCGCCCGGTCCGAGGCCGAGCAGGGGCACCGCAACGCCGCCCTGGCCCATTTCATCGCCAGCTACGGCAACCTGCAGAACCCGGTCGACTCGGTGCTGGACCACTACTACGCGCACTGCGCCATCGAGGCGAGCTGCCGCGACCTCGCCCTGGCCGGGCTGTTCCTGTCCAGGCACGGGCTGCGGGTGGACGGGCGGCGGTTGCTCGGCCGCACCGACGCCAAGCGAATGAACGCGGTCATGCTGACCTGCGGTACTTACGACGCCGCCGGCGAGTTCGCCTACCGGGTCGGGCTGCCGGCCAAGAGCGGGGTCGGCGGGGGCGTGCTGGCCGTGATCCCCCAGCACGGCACCCTGTGTGCCTGGGGTCCGCGGCTGGACGCCGCGGGCAACTCGGTGGCCGCGATCGCCGCCCTGGACGAGTTCACCACGGCCAGCGGCCTGTCGGTGTTCTGACCCGCGGCGCATCCACTGCCGGCCCCCGGGGCGACCGCGGTGATCTCGGTACCGGTCACCGACGTCGAGACGCACGTGTGTGCGCCCACGCCGCGGCGACCTGCCTGAGCGCGCCGCCGCGGCGACCACCTGCGGGGGCGAGGGCAGCACTGGGTTTGGGGTCGGTGTTCCAGTGCTCGGCCCAGGTGATGATCGCGGTCGGCGCTCTGTCGCGTGGTAACCGGGAATGTACCTATTTCCGTGGCCGATCGGGTGAGAAATTCACGGCCGAGCAAATAGTTATTACCAGAATTCCGGCCGGCGGGTTTCACTCATAAGTCGGCGTTCGGCGCCGGTGTGGCCTCGCTCGACGCCGCGACCAGCGCGCGGTGTCCATTGGTCGGCTTCGCACTGGGTTGGCTGGTCATCTCGATGGCCTTCTCGGTGTAGACCCGATACCCGAATTCCGGCTTGTACCCGTGGATCTCGAGAGTGTCGAGGTCCCGGATGAACGACAGGATCTGGCGGCTGAACACCTGCCCCGGAACCAGCACCGGAAAGCCCGGCGGATACGGCGTGACGAAGGTCGCCGAGACCACGTCCACGCCGGCGTTCAGCTTCTCCTCGATCTCGTCATCGGTGAGGTATTCGCAGTAGGTGTCGTTGTAGGCCAGGTAGAACGCCCGGCGGACGTCGCCCTCGGGCGTGGCCTCGACGCTGGTGTGGTCGCGGAAGGCCGGGTGGAAGCCGCTGAAGTCAGGCATCGGCGCCGAGGCCGTGGTCAGCCGGTGCACCCTCTGCTCGAACCGGCCGCGCTCGCCCAGCCCCATCTCCGAGATGCGCTCGTCGAGTTCGCGCGCGATCTTGACCAGCACTTCGACCAGGAAGGCCACCGAGCTGCGGGTGGTTCCGATGTTGGTCATGAACAACACGGTGTTTCGCGACGTCTTGTTGATCTGCACGCCGTGACGATCCATCAACTGATCGCGTTTGAACGTATCGCCGTCGTAGCCGGTTCTGCCTATGGACAAGGTGATTCGCGACGGATCGAGCACGAATTCATCCTTGTCCCACGCCGCCATCATGTTGCGCAGACCCGACCGCAGCGGCTGAGCAATCGCCGAGGGCCGGAACTCTTCGGGAATCAGGTCAGACGTCCGCAGGCACACCATGTATTTCCTGAGCAGCGGGTGGTTGTCGATCGCGTCCCGCAGCTGCATAGCGTTTTCGATCTGCCGTTGCACAAGCTCCACGCCTTCCAGCGCCACCTGCCTGCGGCCCAGGTCGAGCGAGGCCAGGATCTGGTAGTTCGGCGAAGTCGACGTGTGGGCCATATACGCCTCGTGGAACGGCTCGGACACCTTCTGGTCGAAGTCCTGATCAAAGACGTGGATCATCGACCCCTGCCGCAGCGACGTCAGCGTCTTGTGCGTCGACTGGGTCGCATACACCCGGACGCGGGCCTTCGCCGGATCCGGGATCAGGCGACGGTTCAGCAGCTCGTCGTCGGTCGGCGGATGTTTCGCGTCGGCGGCCAGATAGGCCTCGTAACGCTCGCCATAGGCCTTGTCCTGCAGGCGTTCCCGCAGAGTTCTGGCCGCGGTCATCGCCGTGCGGTTGCGGTACACCGGGTGGAAGCGGGCAAAGGCGAACCACGCCTCGTCCCACAGAAACACCAGGTCGGGTTTGATGGCCAGACATTCCTCCATCACCCGTTCGACGTCATAGACGATCCCGTCGAAGGTGCAGTTCGTCAGCGAGATCATCTTGACCCGGTCCAACTTGCCGGCGCGCCTCAAGGCCAGCAGCTTCGACTTCATCTCCCGCAGCGGCACCGCGCCGTACATCGTGTACGCGGTCAGCGGATACGCCTCCAGATAGATGACGTTCGCGCCGGCCAGCAACATGCCGTAGTGATGGGACTGGTGGCAGTTGCGATCCAACAGCACGATCTCGCCGGGGGCCACCAACGACTGCGTGACGATCTTGTTCGCCGTCGAGGTCCCGTTGGTGACGAAGTAGGTACTCCGCGATCCGTACGCCTCGGCGGCCAATTGCTGGGCATCCCGCAGTGGGCCGGTCGGTTCCAGCAGCGAATCCAACCCGCCGCAGGTGGACGACGTCTCCGCCATGAAGACGTCGAGGCCGTAGAAGCCGACCATGTCTTTGATCCAGTGCGAGTTGATGATCGACTTGCCCTGGGAAATCGGCAGCGCATGAAAGACACCGGTCGGCCGGTGGCTGTATTCCTTGAGCGCGCTGAAGAACGGGGTGCGATAGCGGGCCGCCACGCCCTGCAGGATGGACAGGTGAAGCTCCAGAACGCCTTCCGAGGCGTGGAACACCCGGCGGAAGTGCAGGCCGAGGCGGCCCGCGACGTCCTCCACCTCGATCTCGGTCATCAGGTAGAGGTCGAGTTCGGGGCTCAACTCAGCCAACGATGAGGCGAGGATCTGGGTGCGCTCGTCGGGCGACTGTTGGTCGGCCACCTCGTCGGAGACCTTGGTGTCGACGAACTCGGCCAGCGTCGACAAGTCGCGGGTCGACCGGTGGGAGAACCGGCGGCGGATCACCACCGCCTGCAGATTCACGTTCAGCCGCGCGGCGATCATGGCTTCGTCGCCGCTGGAAACCACCACCAATTCGTAGACGAACTCGTCGTCGGGACGCCGCCAGCTGCGCACCTCCCGTCGCAATGCGCGTTCCTGGGCTTCGGTCATCGACTCAACGACCAAGACCTCGAAGTAGAGCTGATCCGTCTTGGTGGCCGGCTGCTGTTCGAGCAGGCCAGGGTCGGTCGGGTACACGTCGTCGTCGTCAAGGCCGGCGTGCTCGAACGTCGCCAGTGCGGTAGGAATCTGTCGTCAACGCCCGGTTGATGCGGGACACCATGCGCGCGAACTTGTCGTAGCTGCCCGCGGTGAACAGACGCTGAACCCTGGCGAACTGCAGCGAACCCGGATACGCCCAATACGGCTCGAGCGGAGTCAACTTAGCCAGCAGATCGCCGCAGACTGCGACGTAATGCTCCTTGAGCTTCCCGGTACACGACGGCCGGATCAGGCGCTCAGCGGCCTCCTCCAGCCTGCACCAGGAGTCTCCGCGCAATTGCCAGACGCTGTTGTATGCACGTGGATTGTCTGCCATCGTCGGCCCCTTCACCGAATCCTGACGATACGTCGTCCCGGGCGCATCCGGGTCAAGAGCGGCAGAGCAAATCAGGTTTCTCCGGCGATCAGCAGGCGAACGACGAACGTCAATCGCGTGACGACGCGCCGACCGTTATTGGACAGCAGTTAGCGCATGTCCTGTCCGGCTGTCGGGCTCTGAACTGATGTCGTCACTGTAGTGAGCGGGCTCTGCGGACCATTCGGCCGCAAGACTTGGAGATCGGTATCGACGGCGGCAGCGCCCCGGGGGACAGTGAGCATGCCGGACGCCTGGCTTCGGGGTGCCAGTCTCGTGACCTATTTCCCCAGAGCAGCTTTCAGGTGCGCGGAAGATACCGCTTTGAGGTGGGTGAGGTCGGATGCAACGGAAGCGAAGGTGTACCCCTGACTCAGGCGTTGTGCCGCGACATCGCCTGCCGGTGTGTGAATGCCCGCGGCGATGCCGGCAGCGGCGGCGGCTTCATGGATTCGGGTGAGCGCCGCTTCGAACTGGTCGTCGACGGACACATCGCTGGGTGAAGCACCGCCGACGGCGAGCCTGAGGTCGGAGGGTCCGACGTAGACGGCGTCGAGTCCAGCTACGGCGCAGATGGCTTCGACGTTTTCGAGGCCGAGGGGGGTTTCGATCATCGCGATGACGGCGGTGTCACGGTTGGCATCGGCGGGAGCCGGGCCGATGCGCAGTTGTGAACGCATCGGGCCGTACGACCGGACGCCGGCGGGTGGGTACCGGGTGGCGGAGACGGCGCGGGCGGCGTCGTCTGCGGTGTCGATGAGCGGGACGATGACGCCTGCGGCCCCGGCGTCGAGTGCTCGTCCGATGGGCGTCATGTCGTTGGCTTCGACACGGATGATCCCGGCCGGGCCGTGCGCGGAGTCGATAGCTGTGAGTCCGCGGAGCATGCCGTCGTAGCCGATGAGGCCGTGTTGCAGGTCGAGTGCGATGTAGTCCCAGCCGATGTGGGCTAGCCACTCGGTGGAGACGGGACTGTCGATGACAGACCAATAGCCGAGCACCGGTTGCCGGTTGCGCAGGCGGGCGGCGAAGTCAGCGGTGGACATGGAAACGAGCTCCTATCGGTTGTATGACGGCATGGGCCCGCGCAGGGCAGCGCCGACTTCATCGCACGCCCTAACCAGGTCGTCGGACAACGGCCCACGGGAAAGAGCGTCGATATTCGCCTGCAGGTGAGAGGTTTTCGAGCCGCCGAGCAGGATCGGCCCGGTCACCGGCTTGGAGCGCAGCCAGCGCAGCGCAAGTTCGGTCAGGGGCAGTCCGGCGTCGTCGGCGATGCGGGACAGCGCAGCGATGGCGTCGAAGATCTGGGTGTTCCAGTACCGTTCGCGGTACATCTCGGCCAGTCGCGAGTCGCCGAACCGGCCTTCGGCTGGCGCCTCGGTGAATTGGTGCTTGCCAGTCAGCAGGCCGCCGCCGAGCGGGTTGTAGACCATCGTGGTCAGTCCGGTGACTGCCGCGTACTCCGCGTACTCGTCCTCGATGCGACGGGCGAGCAGGTTGTAGAGCTGCTGAGCGACGATGGGCCGAGGAGCGCCGACGCGATCGGCGACACGGACGACTTCACCGATCTGCCACGCCGCGAAGTTGGAGACACCGAGCTCCCGGATCTTGCCTTCGGCAACCAACTCGGCGACGGTCGTCAACGTATCGTCCAGGGACGCAGCGCGATCGGGCTGATGAAGGTAGAACAGATCGACGTAATCGGTGCCCAGCCGCGACAGGCTTGCCTCCACGCTGAGCCGCAGACCCTTCGGTGACAGCGGGGAGTTGCCGTCGGTGTCACCGGTGTACATACCGGCCTTGGTTGCGATAGTGACCGAGTCGCGCTTGCCGGCCAGTGGTGATGGGCGCGTTCGCCGAGTTCGAGCGGTCGCTCTCGCGGGAGCGGCAGCGGGAGGGCATCGCCAAGGCTCGGCTGCGCGGCGCCTACCGCGGGAGGAAGCGATCCCTGACTGCCGGTCAGCTCGCCGAACTCCGCGGCCGGGCGTCCGCGGGAGAGTCGAAGACGTTGCTGGCCAGAGACTTCCGTATCAGCCGCGAAACGTTGTACCAGTACCTGCGACAAGACACCGCCGCTGGCTGACCACGTCCCCGGTCTTCGCGGGCGGTGGTCGGATTCACGGCTCGTGTCGCCGGAGCGGCCGGTATCCGGTGGCGTCGAGTTCAGCGAGCTCGTCGACGTCGATGGGGATCGATCCGAAGAAGTGCACCGGTTCGCTGTGCGCGGGTGAGAGAGGGGCGAGGATGGGATCGTCGATGGTGATTCCGGACGCCCGGCGTTCCTTGACGGCGAGACCCAAGTATTCGGTCATCCAACAGGACCCACGACCTACCTCGGCGACGCCCTCGACGCGCTACGCGCCGACGGATACAACGTCACCGACGAGGCCGCCGCGCACCTGACACCCGCCCAGCACGATCACATCAACTTCTACGGCACCTACTCCTTCGACGTCGAGACCGAACTCCAACGCAAAGGACACCGGCCACTCCGCTCGCCGGCCGCCTGAGCTACCGCGGGACTGAAGGGACCAGATTCGCTCCGCTGCTGATACCACCTTGGTGTGTGGATCGAAGCCGTTCGAACGCCTGATTAACGACAGGGTTGCGCCACGCCGGTTCGCCTACGCGTCGGTGGCCGTGGACTCCCGCACTGTCGGTTGACATCCGACAGAAGGGAGCACGGTATGACATTCGTCAATGGCGAGGTGCAGGCGCGGTTCATGGCCCGGATACGGGGGGTGGATCCGCAACGCTGTCTGGCCATACCGGTGGACGTAGGCAAGGTCACCGCGGTGGCGCTCGTCGCCGATCACTATGGCGAGATCATCGTCGCGCCGTTCGAGTTCGCGCTGACCGAAGCTGGCTTCGCGGTGCTGTCCGCGGCGATCACTCGCGCGCAGCTTGAGCGCGACGCGCTCGTTGTCCGGGTCGGCGTGGAGGCGGCGGGCCACTATCACCGCACCCTGGTCGCACGGCTGCGAGCGGCCGGTCTGGAGGTCGTCGAACTCAACCCGAAAGCGGTGAAAGACGCACGCGGCCAACAGCTCCTGCGAACGTTGAAGAGCGACGCCCGCGACTGCGGCGCGATGGCCGAACTGCTGATCCGCGGCAGCGGGCGTGCACCGCAGTGGCGTGATGAGGCACTGGCCGCGCAGGCCGCCTGGGTCGCGCACCGGCGCCGCAAGGTCGCCGCCCAAGTCATGTTGAGCAACCAGATCCACGCCCAGCTCGATCTGATCTTTCCCGGGCTGACCGGCTGCTTCGCCAACGGCCTGGACGCCGCGTCGCTGCGGGTGCTGATCCGCGACCTGCCCGACCCAGACCGCATCCGGCGCCTGGGCGTGGAGGGGGTGCTGCGCTTCGTTTGTCGCCGCGGCGTGCGCATGTCCCGGCCCAAGGCCGCACAAGTCGTGCAGGCAGCCCAGCTGGCCCTGCGGTTACCCGGCCCCGAACGACCTGCACTGCTGGTCGTGCTCGCCGCCGACTGGGCCCTGTTCGAGGCCCTCGACAAGCAGATCCAAGACGCCACCACCCAGCTCGCGGCGCTCCTGCCCGACACCCCCGCCGGCGTGTTGCTCGGCATTCCCGGTGTCGGCGTGCTCACCGCCAGCAGTTACGGCGCGGCGATCGGTGACCCGAACCGCTACCGCGACGCCGCGGCCGCCTACCGGGCCTCTGGCCTCGTCCCGGTCACCTACCAGTCGGCCGGCCGCACCCGACCCCGCACCGGCATCAGCCGCGAAGGATCGGTCGAATTACGCAGAGCCATCGTCGAATTGGGCCGCGGCGTCGGCCTGCACCACCCCGATTTCATCGCCTACCGGCGCCGGCTGCTGTCCCGCGGCAAGCCGCCGCTGGTCGCCATGATCGCCGTCGGCCACCGCGTGCACCGGCTCGCGTTCGCCATGCTGCGCAGCCAGCGGCCATTCGACGCCGACCGCTGGGCGCGAGCCGTCGCCGGCCACCGCCACCCCACCGACGAGCAGGCCCGTCATGGCGGCACCACCGCACCCGGCGGTCCACCAGCACGACGTGACCTGCCCGCCCAACCCACTCTCACCCACGCGGAGGCACGCAGCAAGTAACAAACCGCAGCCCGTCGCCGGCAGCGGCACGGTGGCGGGAGCCCGGACCGACGTCGACGTTGCTATGAGGCACGACCTCGACCCTTCAGTAGCAGACGCCGGGCTCCTCCCACTGCGCGAGCGCGAAAGTCGTTACCTGAGGCCGGACGAGCACCACGCTCCCCGAGCACGCGTAGGTCAGACTGCGCCGCCGGGATGCCCACCAACCCGCCGCCCCGCCGGTCTGAGCCCCTTACCCACGGGGCCGAACCGGCCCGCGGCGATCAACGACGTCACCACCGCACTTGACAAACCATTCGAGTTACTAAGGGGACCCCTCCTTGCGGGCGCGGGCCGCTGCGATGTAGGTCGAAGAACCCAAGGCGTACCCGGTCAACGTAGCCGGATCGATCGTGAGCACAGTGTCATCACGCTGACTGCCTTGTGCTGCAATCAATTCCGGCCCACAGAACAGAATGTAATTGCGGCCCTGGGCCCGCGCGCTGCTGAACACCAAGCTGTCTGGACTGAGTCCACGAAAGGCGTACCGCAATTGCGCCTGCTACTGCACTGCGGAATCACCTGGCAACATCACACCCAGACACCATCACGAGGTCGACAACCACGCTTGGCCGCGTAGAGCCAGATGCCGAAACACTGGCGTCAACATCCCGCCCGATCGTAGCGGGGCCCACCCCGACCACGACCTTGATGCCTGCGGCACGCGCAGACGCGATGCCCAATGGCGCGTCCTCGAAGACTGCGCACGCCACCGGGTTCAGTCCCAAGGCGGCAGCGCCGGCCAGGTAGGGGTCGGGCGCCGGCTTGCCGGCCTGCACGTCTTCGGCCGAGACGATCGCGTGAGGACGAGGCAGACCCCCGGAAGCCACTCTGGCGAGTGCCATCTCCCGTGCACCCGACGTCACGACCACCCATGAGCCTGGAGGGATGGTCCGTAGCAGCTCGGGCGCCCCAGCGACCGCGGGCACGTCAGTCGCGTATAGCATCTCAATGTCGAACAGGGCTTGTGCGGCCGCTTCGACCTGCTCCCCGGCCACCAGGTCGCCAACGACCTCCACGAGACGCCGACCGTGCTGGATGTCAGCGCTCGCGCGAGTCCGAACCCGGTCGGACCCGCCTCGTAGGTCACCCGCACCGGGCCACGAAGCTGATGTAACCAGCCCAGCACCTCACCGTGGTCCGGGCATAATCGTGCCCGAGCGATCTTGCCGGTTTCCTCATCGATCGCGTGCGCAACGACGGAAAGCGCGTGCACGTCCAACCCGACGCTCGTACCCTGAACAATCACCGGAGGCCTCCTAATCTGCAAATGTGGCGCTGCCAGCGTGAGTGTTCACCCACACCGGCAACCCACGAATCCGTTTTGCAGCCCGAGGCCTTCGGCCTCAGCTAGCCCCCATACCGTCTACAGATGATGATCGACGTCATCTCGCTCCTCCTAAAAAAGCCTCATAGCGCGCGGCCCACGACGCCTTGCCCCGCCATAGGAACTTGCATGTGGCGGCGAAAAGTTCGGCTAACGAAGGGCACTGGGCCTTAATGCGTGTGCCGCCGAGTCTTCGCGAGATGACGCTTTGGCGGCCGGGTGCAAAAACCTATCGGGCGAGCGTCTGGATCATCTTAAGCGCGTCCCCTTTATGCGGCGCTCCACGCTCATGGCGGCAGGCTTCTCGGTCGCAGGGCGCGACCTGCGGCAGTACGCGCTGCCCCGCCGTACTCCTGAGCAGGTCCATGCCGTAAGGATGGTGGGGTGATCCAGCCCGCAAATGACCGCCGGAAGGCGGCCGCGTTCGCGCCAGCGCCTGCTGCGAACGGATTCGGCAGCTATCCCCCCGAGGAAGTCACCTTCTTGGTCAAGGATCTCAGCGGCGTGCTGGTCGAAGTGACACGAGCCGAGTACGAGGAGGGCATAAATCAGGGCCGCCACTACGCCGAGATGCTTCCCGAGGAGGAGTTCCGGCCGACAGCCGAGGCCCTCAACCTTTTCGAGCACGCCCTGAACCGATCAGCGCGTCGGCTCGCGCTGGCCGTCGGAATCACCACTGAGAAGGTGCTGTCATGCCGGGGCCCCGAACCCATCCTGGTGTCGCTGTGCCAGACCGGCACGCCGATCGGAGTCCTGTTGCGCCGATGGGCGGCCTGGCGCCACGGTATGGCCCTGCCGCACTACACCATCTCCGTCGTGCGGGGCCACGGCGTCGACGATAATGCGCTCTCTCACATTCTCGACCGCCACGACGGCGCAGCGTTCCAGTTCATCGACGGCTGGACCGGCAAGGGCTCCATCGCTCGTGAGCTCGCCGCGACACTGCACAGGCGGGAGCGGCGTCATGGCACGGCGCCCCCAAACAGCCTGGCCGTCCTGGTCGACCCGGGAGACTGCGCCGCGATCGCCGGCACCGCGGATGACTTCCTGGTGCCCAACGCGTGTCTGAACGCGACCGTCTCCGGCCTGGTCAGCCGTACGGTCGTGATCCCCGAATTCGTCGGTCCCGACGACTTCCACGGCGCGAAGTACTACCCCGACATGGGTGAGCACGACCTGTCCGTTCAATTCTTGGACACGGTCAGCCGAGAGTTTCCCGCAGTGCGCCACCAGGTTGAGGCACACCACTACGAACGCGGCAACGGTGGACGCGCGCCCTCCTTCATCGGCGAGTCCCATGCGCAGTCCCTGGCGGCCGAGCACGGCCTCAACGACATCAACCTCGTCAAGGCGGGCGTCAGCGAGACAGTGCGAATGTTGCTGCACCGCGTCACTGAGCGGGTGCTCATCCGGCCCGACGCCGGGCGTGATGTGGAGGACGTCCGAGGGCTTGCGGCCCACCGTGGCGTGCCGGTCGAAGAACGTTCCGATCTGCTTTACGCCTGCGTCGGATTCATGCAGGCACCGTTGGCCGACGCCTATCCCGCCCATCGAGCTGAAACGCCCCGGCGTGCCCCCAACGAACGGGTAACCGAACGATGACGACGCAGCTATACCTCATCCGCCACGGCGAAGCCGTAGCGAACGTCGAACCGATCATCGGCGGAATGCGCGGCGACGCAGGCCTCACCGACCGCGGACGAGAACAGGCACATCTGCTGGAGCAGCGGCTACGCAGCGAGAAGCTGCGCGCCGACCAGCTCTATGCCAGCACCCTACCCAGGGCATGGGAGACCGCCGGCTATGTGGCGCGGGCGCTGCGGCTTTCGGTGCAACCCGCAGAGGAACTCCACGAGCTTCGACCCGGAGACGCCGACGGAATGACGGTGGACCAGTGGCGAGACCGATATGGCGGGGCCGATCCGCCTCCCACCCGCAGGGACCCGTTTCGCCCCTTCTCTCCCGGTGGCGAAAGCTGGGCGACGTTCCTCGTCCGCGCCGGCGCCGCCCTGATCACCCTGCTCGATCGCCACCCCAACGAGAGCATCGTCGCCGTGTGCCACGCCGGCATCGTGGAAGCCTCCTTCTACCTCGCGTTCGGGCTCGGTTCCACGGGCAATCGGGTGTCCTTCGCCGCACTCAACACCGGCATCACCCACTGGCGGTACGATCGCGAACCCGGCGGGCGCCGCGACTGGACGATCGTCACATTCAACGACGCCGGACATCTCGCCGCCGCCAGCACCGGAACCGAATCACCGCACGACGCCGTACCCACCCCTGCCAGCGAAACCCGGCTGAGGTGACACCCGTGGATTAACCAGCCGCATGGCCGGATCGCGCTGATGACGCAAAGAGGGCTCATTGACCGCCGTTTGGGTATTGTCCGGCGACGCGGTCTAGACGCACGACTGCTGCCTGGTTTGCGATGGTACGGGATCTCCGAGGGCTCGTGGGCCTGATCTCGGGGCGTCCGGGTTCACTGGGTTGGAGGGCTCGTCACCACCGGCACGCGGAGCGCCAGCACCGCCGCGTCGTCCCCGACACCGGAGCCGAGGCCGTCGAGTAGGGCATGGATGGCGTCGACGATCGCCAGCGCCGTCGTCGGTGAGTGCGACTTCTTGAACCGCAGGAGCGCGCCGCGATCGTCGTCGTGCTGGTGGCCGACGCCGGTACTGGCCTCGGTCAATCCGTCCGTGTTATGTACCTGCACACCCAACAGCTCATCAATGAGATCGCGCCCGATGAGCCCAGATCCTGCTGTCACCAATGCTTTACAGGAAGGACTGGGTGGTCAGTTCGACGAGATGCGCACCAGCCACGTCGAGTTGATCGGGACGACCATCTCGCGGCTTCTGGACGGGTCGCCTGGCTACAACGGCAAGAAGACCGACCCGGTCGATAAGCCGGGCGAAGAGGCGACACCGCTGAAAATCACGTTAGATACCAGCAACATTCACCACTACCTGGTCGGCGCTCAGGGCGCCCTCCCGGTCGACGCTGCAGGCAACCCTGGAGCAGATCCTATGTGTACAACAGTGGCAACCTCGGGCGCTGCGGGCCCTGGAGGGCCGAGGGGTGGTGACAGGACTGCGTGTCGCAGACGCGAACAACATGCGATGGGCGGCAGCGATGGCTCAGCTGATGTGCCGGTGGTCCTCGGCGTAGGCCTGCACGATGGAAGCGGTATCCCCGCCGAAGCGCAGAAATTCTCGGTCGAGAAGTTCGGTGAGACTGTTCACGGCTGCGGTGATGAGCGCACCCGCCATCCGTGTGTGCGGTTGTGAGCTGGCGGTGGCCTCAGCTGCGAGGTCGGTGGCGTACACAAGTGAGGCTGCCAAAGAAGCATCGGCTTCGAGGTCACGGAAATAGTAGGTGGCGCCGTACTGGGTGAAGTCGTTACGAGCCTCGACGACACCTACGGCCAGCGCAGTGAGCACGTCGCGGGGGATGCTGTCGATCCCCAGAGTGGGGTCCGACTGGCGCGCCTCGCGCAGAGTCGACAGTTGCAGGGCCAAGACACGTCGCCGGTGAAGCGCGGGGTATATCTGCAGGACCCACGACACGGCCGCGGTGAGGAGCATGAATCCAAACAGCGCTTCCAGCGGGGCGGCCAAACGGAGCGATGTCGACGTGGGCACGATATCGCCGAAGCCGAGCGTGCCGACGGTGACCAGGGACAGGTACAGCGAATCGAGCAGATTATTGCGGTCAGCGGGATTCAGTTCGGAACCGTAGGAAAATCCATCGGGCATCTGCGCAAAGTAGATCAGCGCCCAGCCGAGGACAGCAGTCAAACCCCAGGTCAGCACGACCATTGCGATGCCTAGCGGCCCGGTCAACGATGCGATCCGGCGACTAGAAGGCAACAACCGCAGCAGCCGCCAAACCAGTTTCATCACTTGCGGCGCGATACTGCCATGGCCGACAGGATGGAAAAGTGTATGGAACACGTCGCGCACTACCACTGTCACGAGCAAGATGCCGACCACCGCTACGACCCACCCCATCAAAACGCCTCCTCCCGTGGGCCGGGCTTATCGAGTAAAGCCGGAAGTGGACTGACTTGATCACATCAGGAGGCACACCGGTACACGTTTCCCTCATTCGTCCGGTCGAAACGACCGGTGATCGATCATCCTGCCTCTGTTGCAGCAGTAATCCCTATTCCACCGGTAAGCCTCCATATTCGTTCTCGCCGTATTCGACGTCTAGACCGTAACGATGAAGCGCGGCGATGCAGCGTTGCCCTACTCGGATGGCCGGCTGAACATCGCTTGGGGTGGTTGGCGGAGGCGCTGGCAACTGGACGGCAAGGCCGCGCTGGCGCCTGAGTTCGGTTTGGCCGACACGGGCCTCAGTGATGCGTTGGTGGCTCCGGTGATCGCGCATTCACAAGCCAATCGCCACTGGCTTCGCGGGTCTCATCGCCGCAATGGGGCTTCTGATCGTCACGGCGTCGCCGAGCGTCATATTTCGGCGCGCAGCCCCACCAGCCAAGACACATCATCATTGGGAGAGCTTGTCACGAGCAGCGACAAGACAGACGACATCGTCCAGCACCCGTTGGGTCACCAATCAGCCACAGTTGCCCGCCGAGCAGCAACCGTCGAATCCTATTCGTATCCCCGCGTCGCGATCGGCGGCGGTGTGGACATGCTCCCGTAACAATTTTCCGACGACAAGCCACGGTAAGTAGCCACGGCGCGCGTCGCGGGACGGGCTGGCGAAGCCGCCATACGGTAGATCACGACCATCCTCTGGCCGTAGTCCCTGCAAGTGACTCTCTTCGGACACCAAGCCGCTCAACGACATCAAGAGAGTGTCGTCTTGGTTCCAAATACACGGACGATCCTTTGCCGATTCAAAATGATTGCTGCGCAACGTGTACCAAACGCGGAGGCGTTTATCAGTAACCCGGCGGTTGGCCAAGAAACTGTCATGGGTTGGTAAAGACGAGTTGCAGGCCGTGGTGCCGCGTCTGGGCTAGCCCAGTGAGCGCTTTTGGCGCGTCGGCGAACGGGACATAGTCAGTTATCAGATGCGCGGCGATGTCGTCGCCGCGGACGCTGAGGAGGTCGAGGGTTTCGGTGGTGAGACGGTCGCGGTTCCACACGTGTCCGGTGCCCCGGGGCACCCGACCGATTTGCGCGCACCGCACACTGAGCCCGTTGTGGTGGAACTCCTCGCCGAGCCGGACCTCGCCGCATCCGCCCGGGTAGAACGCCAAGTCGATGACGGTGCCCTGGGGGCGCAAGATTCGCAGGGCCGTTGCCAGTGCGCTCGCTTGCCCGCGGCACTGGAAGACTACGTCGGCTCCACGGTCGCCGGCGCCGTGGCGCCATCTGGTCTTCAGTATCACGGCCGGGTCCGCATTCTCGATGCCGAGCGCCTGCAGGCCCAGCCGCTCAGCGACCCGGCGGCGCGATGGCGTGGCATCCAGGACGACGACCGAGGCGGCGCCGTGGTGGTCTGCCAGTAATCCGGTCATCAGGCCGACGACGCCGGCTCCAATCACTGCGACGCGACGTCCCCGAACGCCGTCGGCGAGGCTGCGCACATCGCTGCCGTGCAGATCTGCGCCGGCGTGCAGCAGTCCGTTCGCGCAGATGGGGCCCATGTGGGCGGCGTAAATGCCAAGCACCGGGTCGAGCTCGATTGGCAATCGGACAAACCGGTCTGCCAGGACGTCGGCCCGAAATCTACTGCGGTGCCCGTAGGTCATAGCGAGTAGGTCGCCTGCGCTGACGGCGTCGGTAGCGCTCTGGGTCACCCGGCCCACCTGCATGTAGCCCAATGTGGTGACCGGGTATCCCGCGTTGGGCGTGCCCGCGCGGAACAGACCCAGCTCGGCATCCCATCGGGAGTCCAGGGCGGGGTTAGTTCCCTTGACCCAGCTCAGGTCCGTGCCCGTCGACAGCCCACTGAACACCGTTTCGACGTCGAACTGGCCATCCCGGATTGGTCCCTGCGGCGGCTCCTCGCGAAGGGTCACGACGCCCGGCCGCTCCACCACCACGGTCAAGCCGCACTCAGCCACAGACACCGACCGGTTGTGATCGCACCGCCGATTCCGTTATAGCGCAGGCTAATTCGTGTGTCCGCAACGCCTCGGGATAGTCCACGAGGATCCCCGCAGGCCCAGCGCCGCGTCCCAACACCGCATCGACAAACGCCCGGTCGGCGGCCTTCTTGGCGTCGTCCGGCCGAAGGCTGCGGTGCAGCGGCCCGTCGGGAGTCCGTGCAGTAAGGCGGTCTTCGTGGATCGTGATGGAGATGTCGTCGGCATGGAGATCGAGGCCCGCGAGGTGCTTCCACGCCAGACAGCAGGCCGCGGTGACGGTGCCGACCGCCCCCGAGCGGAACCGCAGAACCGCGGCGGTGGCGCCATCGACGTCGGCACCCGGTGCGTTGGGAGGTGTGGTGTTGGCGTATGCGCTCACCTCGGCCACCTCGCCGACGAACAACCGGATCAGGTCGAGCACGTGCACAGCCTGCTCGACGATCTGGCCACCGGGAAGTGTCCGCTGGATCCACCACGTCACCGGCGGTACCCGATCCAGCCAGGAGCCGACCGCCAGCCGAATCGGGCGGTCGTCGAGCATCTCCGCGCGAGCGTCACCGCTTCGGAGTACCGCCAGTGGTGGCCAACGGCGGTGAGGACTCCATGCTCGCCGGCCAGGTCGGCGATGCGCCGCGCCGTCCGCACATCGATGCCGAGCGGTTTCTCGACGAATAGGGCGACACCGCCGGCGACGATCTGCTCCTCGATGTAGCCGTGTGCATGGGGCGGCACGCAGACGTAAACCGCGTCGACGGAGGTGTCGAGAAGCGCGCCGACGCCCGACACCGCCAGGGAGCCGGTCGATTTCCGCGAACGCACACGCGGCAGAACCGTCAGGGTCGGTCACGGCAACGATGTCGACATCGGGAATGTCGGTCAGGTGCCGCGCGTGTCGCAACGCGACACCCCCGGCCCCGACGAAGCCGATCTTGCAGCGACTCATTTTTCGATTCCCGTGCTGATCGGCAATGAATACCCGCCAACACCACGGCTACCCCTACCCACCGTTATCGATTCGACGTCCCATTGTGTGGGTATCTGGCGTCCATGTGCTTCGAAATCAGCAGTCCGCCGCGGACTGA
>CAVPRG010000005.1:0-218632 GCA_963707745.1 uncultured Actinomycetota bacterium | reverse complement strand
CACGGGCACCAATCCCAGCGCGGTGTTCGATGCCCAGCGATCGGTCGACATGGGCCACGGCCAAGAGGTCTACCACTCGCGTGGTGCCACCCGCGAGGACGCCATGCGCCTCGGCGAGGCACTGAAGGACGCCGGCTTCTTCGACGACACCGCTCCTGCCACCGTGCTGATCGCCGGGGAACCCGGCGGGCGTGAGGTTTCCTTCGTCGTCGCCGAAGGCGGATGGGACGACGAAACAATCGTCGAGTCCTGCCGGAAGTTGGCCAAGTACGTGGCTCCGGCCATCGGTGGAACACCCCTGACCGTTCGCATGCTCGATGACCGCATGTATGAGCGGAAACGGCTGCAGATCGAGTAGGGCGGCTGCCCGTGCGAGGTCACGCGGCGTCAGTCAGGCTCCCCGTACTCGTCGAACCAATACGCGAGTTTGCCCCGCCGACTGACGGCGCGAATTCGCGATTCCGCCGCCGCGCGCGTCTTGCTGGTGGTGACGATGAGAAGTTCGTCCCCGGCCTCGATCCGCGTGTCGGGCAGCGGAACGAAGGTGTGACCGGCCCTGATGATCAGCGTGATCACGGCAGGGTCGGGGAGTCGCAGTTCCACGATCGTGACGTTGTGCAGGCGGGATGCGGGCTGCACGGTCATGGTCAGCAGCTCCGCGTCGAGTACGTCCAGGGGTGCGGCCTCGACCTGGATCTCCCGGGTGGATTCGCGGGAGATCAGCCCCAGCGCGCGAGCAAGCGGGCCAAGGCTCGGACCCTGAATCAGGGTGAACACCACCACGAGCATGAACACGACGTTGAGCAGACGAGAGCCATCGGGAACGCCTGCGACGATGGGAAAGGTCGCAAGCACGATGGGGACCGCGCCCCGCAGGCCGGCCCATGACAGGAACACCTGCTCGCGCCATGGCACGCGGAAACCGACGAGCGATGCCACGACCGACAGCGGCCGGGCGACCAACAGCAAGACGAGCCCGACGACGATCGCGGGAACCACGTCGCGAGCCAGTTCGCTCGGGTCCACCAGCAGGCCTAGCAGCACGAACAATCCGATCTGCGCCAGCCAGCCGAGCCCTTCGGCGAACGATCGGGTCGCAGACCGGTGGGGTAATCCCGAGTTGGCCAGGACCACGGCGGCCAGGTAGGCGGCGATGAACCCGCTGGCATGGACACTGCCCGCCGCCGCGAATGCGACCAGTCCCAGTCCGAATGTCGCGATCGGGTACAGGCCGGACGCGGGCAGCGCGATGCGGCGCAAGGTGACGGCGCCCAGGTATCCGACGGCCAATCCGATCGCGGAACCAGCGAGCAGTTCGTACACCAGAGCGGCGACGGTGCCCTCCGGTTCGAACACGAAGGGCATCACGCTGAACGTCAGCACGAGAATGACGGCCGGCGCATCGTTGAACCCGGACTCGGCCTCGAGCAGTCCGGCAACCCTCCGGGGCAGCGGCAGCACGCGCAGGACCGAGAACACCGCTGCCGCGTCGGTGGAGGAGACGATGGCCCCGAGCAGCAGGGCCACCTGCCAATCCGCGCCGAGCAGCAGGTGCGCACCGACCGCCGTGACGACCATGCTGATGATCACGCCGATCGTGGCCAGTGCAGCGGCGGGCGCCAGCACCTTCCGGATGTCGGCGAACCTCGTGGTCAAACCGCCTTCGACGAGGATCACGGCAAGCGCTGCCGTGCCCACGTTCCTGGCGAGCTCGACGTCGTCGAACTCCAGACCGAGTCCGTCCTCGCCCAGCACGACACCGACCAGAAGGAAGAACAGCAGGCTGGGGAAACCCACCCGCGTCGCCACCCGCGTGCCGACGATGCTGGCCAGTAGCACGAAGCCACCGATCAGCAAAGCCAGGTACAGCTGGTGCAAGCTCATTTTGCGTTCCCGTTCGGACAGAACCTCCGCAGCGGTTCGGGGTGTGGCCAGTAAATCAGTAACAACCCGGATGAGTGTCCGGTCGGCGTCCACGCCGGAGGGGAGCGCTCGACGGGCCGGATGGGTCAAGATGAACTGGTGGCGGAGCGCAGGATGCGGATCGGGATTGCCGGCGCGGGCAATGTCGGCCGTTCCGTCGCGCAGGAGTTGCTTGACTACGGCCACAAGGTCCTGTTGATCGAACGGCAGCGGAACAACTTCGAACCACACACCGTGCCCGCCGCGGATTGGCTGAACGCCGACGCGTGCGAACTGTCTGCTCTGGAGGAGGCGGGCGTGCAGACCTGCGACGTGCTGATCGCAGCCACCGGAGATGACAAGTCAAATCTCGTCGTGGGCCTGCTGGCCAAGTCCGAATTCGGGGTGCCGAGGGTCGTGGCGAGGATCAACGACGTCCGAAACGAATGGCTGTTCAGTCAGGCCTGGGGCATCGACGTGGCCGTCTCGACACCGGGCGCCCTGGTCGCGGGAATCGAAGGCGCGATCGACGTCGGCCACCTGGTGCGACTGATGGGACTTCGAGAGGGCCGCGCCGACCTGACGAAACTGACTCTGCCCGAAGACAATCCGCTCGTCGGGCAGCGAGTGGACGGGCTGGAGCTACCGGACAACACCGCCTTGGTCACCGTGATTCGCGGCACGAGCGTCATACTTCCCAAGCCCGACCACGTGTTCGAAGCCGGCGACGAGTTGCTTTTCGTCGGCGACAGTTCCCGGGATCGTTCGATCCGGGATGCCATCCACAGCTCCGAGCCGCTTCAGGCCCCGATCAAGCGCGAGTTGTACGGCTGATCGCGGACGACCCTGCCCAGTTTTCCCGGGTGATCTGTCACGACGCCGCGCACGGTCCAGCGTCACACCAGGTGCCCATGTCGGCTTGCGTAATGAACAGCTTCGGCGAATGCTCCCCACTTCGGGAGGCGGACCCGATCCACAGTGTCGGCTTCGAATGACATGGACACGGGAGCGGGTTCGCCGAGTGGAGATACAGCTAACGATTCTCGACGTGATGCGGCTGCAGATCGATGCGCAGGCCCCGGAATTCATTGACTCGAAACCTACGGAAGCGTAACCTACGGTACCGTAGGTTAGATGGCCGAGGTCTGGCGGGCCGCGCCCGTCGGATCGACGAACCCGACAACGCAATGGACGGAGTCGAACAGTGATAGACCTGCAAACCAACCTCCTACACGAGCTGGAACCTGTCGTCGAACAGAACCTGGACCGCCATCTCGCAACGGTTCGGCCATGGGACCCGCACGACTACGTGCCGTGGAGCCGGGGCCGCGACTTCGCCTTCCTCGGTGGCGAGGACTGGACGCCCGAGGACTCGCCGCTCGATCCCGTCGCCAAGGCCGCGCTGACCGTGAACCTGCTGACCGAGGACAACTTGCCCTCCTACCACCGCGAGATCTCCACGCGCTTCGGGCGCGACGGAGCGTGGGGCACCTGGGTCGGACAGTGGACCGCCGAGGAGGGCCGCCACAGCATCGCGCTGCGCGACTACCTGGTCGTCACCCGCGGAGTCGATCCCTCGAAGCTCGAGGCACTGCGCATGGAACACACCATCGCCGGCTACGACTCGGGCGACAAGACACCCCTTGCGGCGCTCGCCTACGTGTCGTTCCAGGAGCTCGCGACGCGGGTCTCGCACCGGAACACGGGCCGGGCCTCCGGCTGCCCCATCGCCGATCAACTCCTGGCGAGGATCGCGGCGGACGAGAACCTGCACATGGTCTTCTACCGCAACCTGATGGCGGCGGCCCTCGACATGGCGCCCGACGCGGCGATGCGCGCAATCCGCGACGAAGTGGTCGGTTTCGCGATGCCGGGCGCAGGCATGACGGACTTTCACGAGAACTCCATCCTGATTGCCAAGGCCGGAATCTACGACCTGCGCATCCACCACGACGAGGTGCTGCAACCGGTACTGCGTTTCTGGAACATCTTCGACCGCACCGACTTCGGCCCAGATGGCGAACAGGCCCGCACGGAATTGGCGCAGTTCCTCGACGCCGTCGATGAACGGGCCCGCTTCTACGAAGCGAAGGCCGCAGCCCGCCAGAGCGCCGCGGCATCGGTGTAACGCGGGGTCACCCCCTGGACGTTCGGCACTCGATCGTTCGGTGTTTCAGGCTTTCGTGTGTCGTCATCAGAAGTCCCGTCACCAAAACCGCAGGCGCGTGCGATCGGCTCACCCAGACCTTGTAGCAGAATGCTACGCTCGTAGCAGATCGCTACATGGAGGTACGGGATGTCCGACCGAGTTACGCGCGTGGCCGCCGATCTGATGGAGAGCGCCACCGTCGAAGGCGCACGTCAGAGCCGTTCTGCCAAGCAGCAACTCGATCATTGGGCGCGGGTTGGACGAGCGGTATCGAGTCAGCAGACCGCATCGCGTTACCGGGTCGAGGCCGCGATGGCCGGTGAACTCGACCTCGACGACTTGACCTCGGAGGAAGGCGTGGTGTTCAACGCCGAGATCTCCGCGGCCATCGAGGAAAGCCTGGCCCGCACCAACTACGGCGATGCGTTGGCCGCCCACGGGATCACGTTGGTGGCGCTTAGTGACGACGGCGAGATCGTCGAGTACTGGCCTGACGGCAGCTCGTCGGTGATGGGCGCCGACGACTGATCGATGGCGACCTCTCCTTCGGCCGTCATTGGTACCAGTGAAGCGCGCTGACCTCGTCGTCGGGCCCAACGGCGCCGGAAAGTCGACCTTCGTCGCATTGACGCTCGGTCCGCTGCTCTCGCGCAGCGTCTTCGTCGACGCCGACGAGATCGCCAAACGGCGTTGGCCGGACGACCCTGCGGGGCACGCATACGACGCCGCCCTAGTGGCCGCCGACACCCGCGATCGGCTCATCGGACTCGGTCGATCGTTCATTGCCGAGACGGTGTTCTCGCACCCATCGAAGCTGGATCTGATCCGGACAGCGCATGCGCACGGCTACACCGTCGTGCTGCACGTAATGCTCGTTCCCGAAGACCTTGCGGTCGAGCGTGTGAAGCGCCGGTTCATGGCCGGCGGCCACGACGTGCCGGAGGACAAGATTCGCGAACGACACCGCAGGTTGTGGGGACTCGTCGCGACCGCGATAGCGTTGGCGGACAACGCAACCACCTACGACAACTCTCAGCGGCAAGGTCCACGCGTCGTCGCGCAAATCAGCGGCGGCGTAGTCGTCGGGAGGGCCTCGTGGCCGGAATGGACGCCGCAGGCGTTGCGTGACCGCTGGCCGAGTTGAACCAAGCGACGGATGACGCCGCGGTTCGTCCTCGCCGCCGCGGCTTTAGAACTTGGGCGAGTTAGCCGTCGCTGTCGACTCGTCCGGTGATCGCGGAGTCGCCAACCGCGACAGCCAATTCCATTTCAGGTCTTCGAGACCGACGTCGAAAAGCAACGCGAAGCCGGCGACACCGAGACCGATCCAGGCAACACGATCGGCCAGGTCAACCGTCGAGCACTTCTCCGTCGCCCACAGAGAAGCGCCAATCGCCACGACAGATCCCATGACCGCAAGCCCGTGCAGCCAATCCACCCACCGCATCCGTCGGACCTTGCGCAATCGATGTGTGACCACCTTGGTGAACAAGAGAACGACGGCGATGGCGGCGGCATTGTTGAAGAAATCCGGCTGAAAAGCGGTGTTCGGGCACGACATGATGCGCTCAATCCGCGCATGCCGAGTGGCGTCTAAGAACCGAAACGCGATGAACTGCGTTGCGTCGGTGCGTCATTGGCTGAAGCGCACCACCCACCGATGCGGCCCTCGCCATCAACTCGACCGTACCCGGCTCCGTCGGTGTCCAGCGCAGACTGAAGCGCTGCCACTGCCAGCCGCGTCGCGGCTCCAACTGCGCCTGTCGCCACGGCGCATCGCCGATGCGGACGTCTACCTTGGATACCCCACCGTCCGCCCAAGCCCAACCCCAGATTTCGGTCTCTGCGAACGTCGCCACCGGTTCAGTTGCCGAGGGAGAGACGATCAGCGACTCCGGGGCGATCTCCCACACGGGCGTCGGCGCACCACTCGATTGGCCGCCACCGCCGAACGGCGGGTCCTGGTACCACTTGGTGGTGAACGGCCCGGGCGCGCGGCGATCTGCAACCACCATGCGCGTCAACCACTTGACGCTGTTGGTGCCATAGAAACCTGGAACGACGAGGCGCACCGGGTAGCCGTGCTCCGCGGGCAGCGCCTTGCCGTTCAGCTCGTAGCAGATCAAGACATCTTCGCGCACCCTGTCGAGCGGAAGGTCCTTCGCGTAGGCGTCGGCATCGACGCCGCCGAACACGCCGGAATCGGCCCCGAATGACCACAGATAGCGGGCGGGCGGAGCCGGCCGGCGATCTTCCAGCACGTCGGCCAGCCGAGCTCCGGCCCACCTGACGTTTCCGACCCTGCGGGTCGGCACGAACGGCTCGAACGGACTGCCGCAACACTGGTGAACGGTCGCGACCTCGACCCTCGGATACCGCAGCAGATCCTCGAACCCGAGGGTCACCGGTCGCTCCACCAAGCCATCAATCGTCAACGACCAGCCACTGCGCTCGATCCGGGGAACTCCGAAGTGGCACAACACGATCAGATCGTTCACCGATGTGAAGCGATCACGCATCGCGTGTGGCGCGGGTGGATCCCGCTTGAACGGACCAGCCGGATCGAGCCTCACGCGATCGACCCGCCCGGGCGTGACGTTGACTCGTCGTTCGGGCATACCACCATTGTTGCGCTGGCCGCGGCGCAGAAGCGCGAGTTCTCGGTTCCGTCGAGCACGCTTCTGAGGGCGGTGACTCAGCGGCTGTCGGCGCCAGCGCGGTGACCTGCGTCTTCCTCAGTCGCAGAAGGCATGGCGCTTCCTTGCGACGGCTTAGGACGGGCGGGTGAAACCGATGTCGTCGCCGATGACGGTGTTCGGACCGATCGGCAGCTTTTCGGCGCCCGCCCCAGCGACGTTCACGAATTCGAGCTTGTCCCTCCAGGCCTTGCGAAGGAAGTCCTCGAACGCCATCGTGGTGAGTTGCTCACCGGGACAGCGCCGGTAGCCGAAGCCGAAGGGCGCGAAGCCCGCGTAGTCGCATACTGGCAACGGACGATCGTCGACGACCCCGAACACCGTGCCGAAGGCGCTGTTGTGCATGGCCGCGTTACGCCCGTCCTTCACCTCGAACGAAGTCTTGTCGAACGGACATTTCGCCAGGCCCATCTGCAGGATTCGCGCTTCATCCACGTCCTGACTGGTCGGAGCGTGTTCGTAGCGCGATGGATCGAAGTCGTCGGGATTCGCCCACTGAACGGGATCGCGACTGGTCGACGGATGCGGACTCACGATGTAACCGTGCCGTTCGAATGGCGGAATCCTGGTTTCCTCGAGGGCCGAGATGCTTCCGCCATTCGGCGAGATCGTGCGGAACAGCTCCATCACGAAGCGCTCGAGCGGCGGGAACGCCGACCCTGCTGGGTTGTCGAAGTCGCCGGACATCGTCTTGGCGAACCAGTCCTTCGTCTGAGCATCTCCGCCGTCACGACCAAGCTTCGACATGATGTTGTACAGGCTGTTACCCCATTGGCTGAACGCCACGAAGTTGTGGAAGCACTCGAACACGACGTCCTTGTGGTTGAAGTACTCGCTTTCCTCGCCGTTCTTCAACCAGTACCAGGCAAACGTCTTCTCGGGCTCGGGCGTCTTGCCGGAGGTGATGTCCCCGAGCCTGTCGTCGATCCACGACTTCAGGAATTCGAGGTGCTGGCGCACGATCATGTAGTTGTCGTAGACGATCTTCTGCGTCGGGTCTCGGTAAGCCAGCACCGTATTGAAGGCAGCCCCGATCTGCCTGACTTGCTCGGGGAGTTGCGCGCCCTTGACGCCCAGATGGAGATCCCAGTAAAGGTCCCAGAACGTATCCAGGTATCGCCGCATCAAGGGCTTGCCGACGTTCTGGGAACCGAACAACTCATCGAAGAAGCCGATGATCTTCTGCTGGTACACCTTCCGATAGAGGTCGGGGGTGACGGCCGACATGTAAATCCGCTTGCGCCGGTTGTCGGGGCCGCGTTTCTCCAAGCCTTGGAGGAACACCGTGACACCGTCTTCTGGAGCGGGCTTCCAACTCTTGCTCAGAAGACCCCACAAGTCGTATGGGAGCGCGTTCTCCTTGGTGAGTGCGACGTCGATCATGGGCAAGACGGGACGCTGACCGTCGAAGACGCTGTTGAGGAAGAAGGGCACGATGGCGTTGTCGACGTAGTCGGCGTCGAAGTCCTTGCGGAAGCGCTCCCGGAGCTTCGCCGCCTCGTCTTGCAGGTCCGCGGTGGGTGGGGCGTTCTCCGACGTCGGCTCGGAACAAGCCGCGAGAGTCGACAACGCCGCCGCGGCGCCGGCACCACCTGCGAGAAATGCGCGACGTCTCACGAGATCCTCTCCGACCCGGAGGTCCACGTTGGAACATCGACGGGTAGTGCTTCGCCGCGGACCCTACGTGGCCCTGAAGTACCCGTCAATGAGTGCGGCGTTGGGCACGCGGCGACCCGTGCACTTCGACCCGACGACCCGAAGGACGGTGCGGACTCGACCGCTGCGTCCATCTCAACGAGGGGACACCCGCGGAACGTCAGTAGGTTTGGCGTATGACCAGTTGGCCGGAGTTCAAGCGAGCCGCGCCGCGAATCGCGGCGATCTTCGCCCGCCGGCATGCCGCGACGGGCAACCTGTGCATGCTCGGCACCCTGCGTTCGGACGGATTCCCCCGCATCAGCCCAGTCGAGCCGAGGTTGTTCGAAGATCAATTGTGGCTCGCCGGAATGCCGGGTACCACGAAGTTCAGAGACCTCGCCCGTGATCCACGCTTCTGCCTCCACACCGCCACCGTCGACACAGAGGTCACGGATGGCGATGTGAAGTTGTGGGGACTCGTCGAAGACGTGCAGGACCCGGCGCTGCATCAGCGATTCGCCCAAGCCTTGTTCGACGAGACGGGCTTCGACATCCGGGGTCAAGAGTTTGGCCACTGTTACCGGACCGAATTCGTCGGCGCCTCGTCGGTGGAGGTCATCGAGGGTCATCTTGACATCACGATCTGGAAACCCGGCCACGCGGAACGCGTCGTGCGCAAGCACTGATTCACCTCGTCGACGCGGTTGTACGACCAGACCAAGCCCCATGCCCTAGCAGCGAACGGGCCCGTGCATCGCCCGCTGAACCGGAAAATCGTTGCGTCAGAATCGAAGCCGCGCCCGCTCGACTCAACCCTCGGCATTCAGCGCGAGGACGGTGATGTCCGGTCGAGCGCCGACCCGTACCGGCGGACCCCAAAACCCGGCGCCGCGCGTGACGTACAGCTGTGTCTCGCCCACCTTGGACAGTCCGGCGAGCGACGGTTGCGCGGCGCGGACGACGTAGTGGAACGGCCACATCTGGCCACCGTGGGTGTGCCCGGACACCTGCAGGTCCACCCCACGAGCGACGGACTCGGTCACCTGAACCGGTTGGTGCGCAAGCAACACCGTCGGCCGCGACGGCTCCAGACCCGACAATGCGCGGTCGAAGTCGGGTGCGTCTGACCTCGACTCACCGGCGACGTCGTTGACGCCGGCCAGGTGAAAAGCTGCGCGGCCACGCCGGATCGCGGTGTGCTCGTTGCGGAGCGGCTGCACGCCGAGCCGCTCCATCTCGGCGAGCCAGGAGAACGGATCCTCGACGAAGTACTCGTGGTTGCCGGTGACGAAGAACGTTCCCTCCTGGGAGTTCAAGTCGCGCAAGGGTTCCACAGCAGGGCCGAGCTCATCGACGGTTCCGTCTACGAGGTCGCCCACGATCGCCACCAGATCCGGCTCGGTCTCGTTGATCATCCGGACGATCCGCTCAGTATGCGCACGACCCGACAATGGGCCCACGTGGATGTCCGACACCACCGCGATCCGGAATCCGTTGAACGCCGGGTCGAGCCGTCGCAGGTGGACCGGCACCCGCAGCAGGTCCGGCGGGCCCAACGCGTTGGCCGCGCCGACGCCGACCAAGCCCACCGAGGCGGCACTGGCAGCCACGGCGCTGGCCCGGGCGAGGAACACCCGCCGGTTCACCGCCGACGACGCCGTGGGCTCCGCATCGGTAACGGGGTTTGGCGCGTCCGGCTTCCGCTTCACCCAGCCCCGCAGGGCGAGCCTCACCGGCTCCAGCACGAGCAGGGTCAGGAACAGATACACAACCATGCCGAACCAGAAGTAGCCGGGCCATGCGAACCACCACGACTCGGTCACCCCGGCGACCCGCGGCAGAATCAGCGTGGCGGCCAGCAGCACGGTCAATGCGACGTGGACGGCCGTGAGGACTCTTCTGATGCGTCCCCGCCGAGTGGTGTCCTTGACTAGCCTCTTCCAGACGTAGAGGGACATCAGCCCGAGGACCGCACTGAGAATGACGACGAACACGGTGCCCCTTACGAGTCGGTGACTGAGCGCGTGCCGCAATCGGCTACGGCACCTCGCGCGGTGGGGTCGCTGACATCGATGGCCATGTCGGCACTGAGACTACGACGGACGTACGGGTCGCGTACACGGCTACGCGCCCGCCGACCGCGATCCTCTCCGTGGCTTTGGCAACGGTGACAAGATGACGCACGTGGTCGAGCACGTCCGTTTCTCCAGCACCAGTGGACCCGCGTTGGCCGGCGTCATCGATCTCCCGTCGGGCGAGGTGCGCGGTTGGGGCGTCTTTGCCCACGGCTTCACGCTCGGCAAGGACTCCCCGGCCGCGAACCGGATCTGTAAGCAGCTCGCCAGCGAGGGCATCGGCATGCTCCGCTTCGACAATCTGGGCCTTGGAGATTCCGAGGGTGACTGGGGTGACGGTTCGTTCTCCAACAAGGTCGCCGACACCGTGCGCGCCGTTGAGTTCATGAACGCGGCGGGCCGCGAAGTACGCCTCCTCGTCGGGCACTCCTTCGGTGGCGCCGCGACGATCGCCGCAGCCCACGAGTGTGCGACCGTGGCGGCACTGGCCAGCATCGGGGCACCCTACGAACCTGCCCACGTCGAGCACACCTATGACGCTCTGGTGCAACGAATCGAGGCCGACGGCGAGGCGCCGTTCCTGATCGGCGGCAAGGCGCTCACGCTCAAGCGGCACTTCATCGAGGACGTCCGCGCTGCGGATCTAAAGGAGCGCATTCGCACGCTGCGGCGCGCACTGCTCGTCATGCATTCACCCACCGACAACACAGTCGGCATCGCCAATGCGAGCGAGATCTTCCGCACCGCCCGGCATCCACGGAGCTTCGTCTCGCTCGAGGGTGCCGACCACCTCCTCACGGGCAGGAATCAGGCCGCTCGGGCGGCCCGCATCATCAGTGCGTGGGCTGACCCTTACCTGTGATTCGACACGTGCGCCAGGCCGCCGAGCGCTGAATCTGTGGATTGTGCAAGGAAAGTCCCCCTACGAGCGTCTTGCTCTTTTTTCGCTGTGGCTGCCCTCACATCATGATCGACACCTACGAACGAAATGGGGGTCAGATGATGAAGACACAACAGCGCCAAGCAGGCGGATCGCCTCCCGCAAGATCGGTGGCGGGCAACGTGATTCGCGGATCGCTCGGCAACCTGATCGAGTGGTACGACTGGTATGCGTACGCGGCGTTCAGCATCTACTTCGCCGGCGTGTTCTTCCCGTCGGGGAATCCGACGGCGCAGCTATTGAACACTGCCGGGATCTTTGCGGTCGGGTTCCTGATCCGACCGCTCGGCGGCTGGCTGTTGGGCTGGTACGCCGATCGATCCGGACGCCGCGCGGCGTTGACGCTCTCGGTGACCATGATGGGCGTTGGGTCGCTCGGCATCGCCCTCCTGCCGGGCTATGCGCAGATCGGGGCGCTCGCACCGATCCTGCTGGTCGCCCTCCGGCTGCTGCAGGGGTTGTCACTCGGCGGCGAGTACGGCACCTCTGCAACGTATCTCAGCGAAGTCGCCACACCGCACCGGCGTGGCTTCTACTCCTCGTTCCAGTACGTGACGTTGACCAGTGGCCAACTGCTGGCGCTGGGCGTACAAATCGTCTTGCAGCAGGTGCTCTCTTCGGAGCAGCTGCATGCTTGGGGCTGGCGGATCGCATTCGTCATCGGGGCGGCGGCCGCCGTGACCGTCATGTGGTTGCGGCGCACGATGGACGAGTCGGAGAGCTATGAGATGGCGGTGCGCGAGAACGCCGAACGCGGCAGTTTGCGGATCCTGCTCTCGTACCCGCGTGAATGCCTGACCGTGGTGGGACTCACCCTCGGCGGCACCATCGCGTTCTACACGTTCACCACCTACATGCAGAAGTTCATGATCAACACGGCAGGCTTGCCCAAGGAGCAGGTGACGTGGATCAACTTCGTCGCGCTGATCATCTTCGTCGGCCTTCAGCCGCTCGTCGGTGCCCTCTCGGATCGGATCGGGCGGCGACCGATACTCATCGCCTTCGGGGTCGGCGCGACGCTCTGCACCGTGCCGCTGCTCAGCGCGGTGGCCCACGCCGACTCCGCGCTATCAGCATTCGGCCTCATGCTGATCGGCCTGGTCATCGTCTCGGGTTACACGTCGATCAACGCCGTGGTGAAGGCGGAGCTCTTCCCAGCCCGCATTCGGGCGCTCGGCGTCGGGCTGCCCTATGCGCTCACCGTCGCGATCTTCGGCGGCACCACCGAGTACGTCGCGTTGGCGCTGAAGAACATCGGTCACGAGAGCTGGTTCTTCTTCTACGTGGCAGGCTGCGGATTGATCTCACTGTTGGTATACGTGTTCATGGGGGAGTCGTCGCGTCGCTCGTACTTGGAGCGAGAGGCGCGCGAAGTCTGCGAAGACCCAGCCGCCGACCCCGAACTCATCGACACCGTGCAGGTTTCGGGGAAGGCTTCGTAACATCAGCACCATGCGGGTACTGCTCGTCGAAGACGACGAGGGCGTCGCGTCGGCGCTGGCCGAGCTTCTCGGCCAGACCGGCGCGACCGTCGTCCGAACCAGCCGCGGCGCGGACGCCCTCCATCGTGTCAAGGGCTGTGATCTCGTGCTGCTGGATCTGGGGTTGCCCGACATGGACGGACTGGACGTGCTGCGCACCCTCCGGCGCGCGTCGGCCGTGCCGGTCATCATCATGACCGCCCGTGACAGCGACGGCGCCGTAGTGCTCGGACTGCGCGCGGGCGCGGACGACTACTTGGTGAAGCCGGTACGAAAAGCGGTGCTGCTGGCGCGGATTCAGGCCGTCATGCGGCGGGTCCGTCGAGTCGGCGCCGACGCCGCCGGCCCACCCCGCCCGGTAGTTGCAGGATCGGTCACCATCGACCGCGAGCGCCGGGAAGTCACTCTGGAGGGAAACCCGCAGGCGCTCACCAAGACCGAGTTCCAGATCCTCGCCACCCTGGCCGCCCGCCAGGGCGAGGCGGTGAGCCGCGAAGACCTCATGTTCGAGGTGTGGGGCACTGCAGTGGTCGGCCGGTCCAGATCGTTGGACTTCTTCATCGGACAGCTGAGGGCCAAGCTCGCCGGGCTCCCGCTACAGACGGTGCGCGGCTTCGGTTTTCGGCTGGACACCTGACATGGGGCTGCGCGTTCGCGTCGTACTCGTCCTCCTGTCGCTGCTGGCGATTGCGGCACTCGCAATTCCCTTGGGACTGAGTATCGCGGACCAGCGGACCGCGGAACTCGCCGCGGAGCGGGAACGGCAGCTTGCTGCACTGGCCGATTCGGCAGCCATGCCCGGAGTCCCCCTGGAGCGTCTGGTGGACCGCTACAACGAGGTGTACGGGGAAGGCGTGCTCATCGTCGACTCCGACGGCCGGCCCCGAGCCGCACGTGGACTCAGTGAATCGGACCCAGACGTCGCGACGGCGGTCAACCGTGCCCTCGTCGACGCGCCCGCATCGCGGTGGACCCGCATCCTCCCGTGGAACGCCCACCACGTCCTGGCCACCGCGGGTGTCCGGCACGACGGTGAGCTGGTCGGCGCCGTCGTCGTGACGGTGGACACCATGATCGCGAGGCGCGAAGTCGGTGGCCGCTGGCTGTGGGTGGCGGTCGGTTGTCTGAGTCTGCTCGCGCTGGCGGTGCTGGTCGCTCGTGCGCTCACGCGGTGGGTGCTGCGCCCGGTCGACGGGCTGGAACGCGCCGTCGCCGAGATGACCGAGACCGAGGGGGTCGCCGGGCTGCCCGCCGACGTGGCTGGGCCGCCAGAACTGCGCCACTTCACCTCGGCGTTCAACACGATGGCTCAGGCGGTGCGGGCCTCGCTCGAACGGCAACGTCGACTCGTCGCCGACGCGTCGCATCAACTGCGCAATCCACTCGCCGCCGTCCGTCTGCGCGCGGACACCCTCGAGGACCACGTGGCCGAGGCGCGGCAGGTCGACGTACGGCTCGATGACCGCGGAGCTCGACCGTCTCGAGAATCTGCTGCAACAGCTGCTCCGCCTGGCCCGTGCCGAGGAGGTGAGCGGCAGCCGCAGGGTGGGTCTGTCCACAGCCGCGGGCGAGTCGACGGACCTCGATGACGTGATCGAACAACGACTGGTGTTCTGGCAGCCAGTCGCCGACCGTCAACATCAGCAACTGCGTTACCGCCCTGAGCATCCCGGGGTCGCGGTGCCGCTCGCTCGCCATGACGTGGAGCAGCTGCTCGACGTCGCGCTGGACAATGCGCTGCGGTACGCCGGGGCAGACACCACGGTCACCGTGTCCACCGTCACCGTGGACACCACGGTCGAACTGGCCGTCAGCGATGACGGCCCGGGCTTGCCCGACGACGACCTCTCCAGGGCCGCAGCACGATTCTGGCGGGGACGAGACGATAAGGACGGAACGGGCCTCGGTCTGGCCATCGCCGGCGAGATCGCCGCGGGCCATGGCGGGACGATCGCGGTGGAGAGGGCGCCCGAAGGTGGCCTCCTGGTCCGCTACTCGCTGCCATCGGCAAGTGTGGCGCCGTGCTGACCGACCGACCGGCCGAGCTGAGTCGTCGCGCATTCCTCGTCGCAACGGCCGTCTTCGCCGCCGGCTGCGCAGGTATCGCGCCCGACGGACGCCTGCGCCTGGCCTCCGGCGAGCGGGGCGGGCTCTATCTGGCATTCGCGGAGCTCGTGGCGAAGCAGCTTCAGACGCGCTACCCGGACATCGATGTCGACGTGATATCGACCGAGGGCAGCGTCGACAACCTCGCCCGCTTGCGTTCGGGGGACGTCGATTTGGGACTCGCACTGGCCGATGTCACCGAGCGCGACCTCGCCGCGGGCCCAGTCGGAAATGCACCTTTGGCGGTGGCCCGCGTGTACGAGAACTATCTGCAGGTGATCGTGCGTGACTCTGCGTCCGCTCGTGGGCTGACAGACCTTGAGGGACAACGGGTCTCGATCGGCCCCGGTGGTTCGGGCGCCGCGGCAACTAGCGAGGTGCTGTTCGAGGCGGCAGGCCTGCGCGGCCGAGTAGACATGTTGCGATACCGCCTGCACGAGGGACTCGCTCGGCTCGCCGACGGCGGCGTGGACGCGCTGGTGTGGTCGGGTGGCGTACCGACACCGGCCATCTCGGACCTCGCCGCCAAGGTGCCACTCCGGATGCTCGACATCGGCCAGCTGGCGGCCCCGATGACCCAGCTGTCCGGCTATCCGTACCTCGTCCGCCAAGTGCCGACGGGTGACTACGTGCCACCGGGCTTGCGCTCCATCGGAGTTCCGAACCTGCTGCTGTGCCGCTACGGCGTCGAGGTGGACATGGTGGCCGCCGTGGTGAACGTACTTGCCAACGACGCACCGCAACTGGTGCCTCCCTACGTCCGCGGGCTGCAATACCTCGACCCCCCGTCGATGATCCAGACCGGTCTGGTGCCCCTGCATCCGGGCGCCGTGAGCGCCTACCGCATGCTCCACGGCTGAACTTGGGAGGCCTCAATCCCTCGACTCAGCCCCCGCGCAGGACTCAAAGGTTCATCCGCTGTGCCACTTCGGCGGGCCGAGTCTGAGCGGGCATTTTCTCCTCGGCTGGCGCAGGCGGTTCCGCACGCGGACCTAGCTCGGCCCGAGGCGACTCGACTGGGGCCCGCTCGTGAGGTGGTCTCGGTGCCGCGTCCCGCCCGGAGTCAGAATCGGGACGTTCCTCTGTGCGCGTTGGTGATTCGTCGCGCTTGTGCTCATCGGCCTTGTCGAACTCGTCCAACGACGAGTCGTCGCCGCCGATACCGCCGGCCAACTGACTGACCTGCTGCACACCCTGCATGACGGCCTGCGGTATGGATGCCAACACGCCCATCGCCTGCATCGGCACCTGGGCCACCTGCCCCGCCAGCTGCATGGGCATGCTCATGAGCTGACCCAATTGGTCGATGCCACCAGACTGACCGGCCGCCGACTGCGCGGCGCCAGCCGCCATGCCCACACTCGGCGCACCTGCTCCCGGGACCCCCGCTCCCGGAGACCCGGCCGGGCTGCCGCCACCGGGCGAGCCACCCTGGTTGTCGAACTGCTGACTCTCGTACGCCTTCGCAAGCTGCTCGTCGGTCTGCAAGTACCTGGCGGCCGCGTCGACGATATTCGACGCGGTCTTCGTGGCCTCAGCCTTGATCTCCGGCAGACCCGTCTGGATTGGGGCCTCGATGAACGGCAGCGCTTTCCATGATCTTCATCGTGATGGGATCCATCCCGGCGGACGTAAACGGCGGCGGCGCAAGCGGAATGTCGCCTGCGGCAGCGAGCATCTCGTTGCCGAACCCGGATAACGACACTGGGTCGACGCCGAGTGTTTCAGGTGCCATGACTCGTCCCCTCGTCCTCGACCTCAGAATCGGATGTTCCGAAGGGCGTCGTAGACACCCGCGATCCACAGCAGTAACGGGATCACCGCCGCGATGGTCGCGCCGTCGACGAGCTCCAGAATCCGCTTGGTGACGGGCGACACCCGCCGGACGCCCTCGGTGGCGCCCACCAAGATGAGTGCGACGACGGCCATCGCCACGTAGCAGGAGACCACCAGCCACGCACGCTCCGGATACCACTGACACAGACGGACCGTCACACCCGTCGGAATGACGACGCCGGCGGCCAACAGCGCCCAGGCGCACCAGCGTTCGGCGTAGAGCCGCGATCGGAACCCGCATACTGCCGTGACGAGTCCGGCCACGATCAGGCTGTGCACGAAGAAGTGTCCTTGCACCACGACCGTGATCGCACCCAACGCCAGCACCAGCGCTCCGGCCGTCAGAAAGCCCACCAGCAGCTGCTTGGCGAGGTGGCTGCGCTCCGTCAGCCGTGCGGCGGACTCCGGCACGGAGGCGATGATCGCCTGCCACGTCGGCGACTCCACATCAGCAGCGTCGCGGCTCGAAACCGGGTCCAGCAGTTCGTCATTGGTCACGGACTCCCCGGGCGCCGGAATCGGGGGCAGCGCAATCCGGGCCACCGCGACCGTCAGCTTCGCGGCATTGGTCACCACGATGAGCCCGAAGGCGATGGCGCCGGACGGCACCCACTCCTGCCATCCGTAGCCGTACGCAATGCCGGCCGCGGACACCGCGATCGAGACGACGGCCAGAAACGATGCGACCTCAGCTCGCTTTCGCGGGCCGCCGCGGGTCGCCAGCACCAGAAGCAGCACCACCGCCGCGGCCCCCGCCACCTGCGGCGCCCCCAATCCGCCGACACCGCGTGGCAACGGGACGGCCAGCGCCGCCGCGCCGGCCAGAAGCGGCACCGCCGCCACCAGCAGGCTCTCCGACATGTCGACGTTCCCGTACCGGCTTCTGGACAGCATGCTGCCGACGAGCACCGCCAGACCCAGCACCCCGAGCGCCACCGTCCACCACGAGCTGTGGCCCGTGTCCGACCATGCGCGCAACGCGAGGCCCGTGATCACCAGGGCGACGATCGGGATCGCCAGCCCGATGAACCGATTCAGCGCGGTCCGGTCGAATTCCGGCGATTCGTCGAGCACCGCGATGGCGTCGATGACGTCCTCGACGAGCGGCCGGTACCGCTCGGTCCGAGTCACCGACACCAACGTCAGCAGCGCACCGTCGACCACGCCCGCGTCGTCGAGCGATTCGCTCGCCTTCAACGGCGGAGCGCCCGGGCGCGCGAACGCCCACACCCCCTGCGCCTTGAAGTCGAAGCCCGCCAACACTTCCGCCGGAGTGTCCTCCAGCAATTCGGCCAGCACGGCGACCGTCTCGTCGATGTAGGTCTCGATGGACGCCGCCGCAGGCAGAACGAGGTCTGTCATGCGGCGGCCCGTCAGGATCGTGACCCGCGTCGTCGACGGTCTTCCGGGCGTGACGCCCGGCGTACTGGTCGTGGAAGTCGTGGCGGTCAACGCCGTTCGAGCCTGTCGAAGTCGTCGGACAACGCCGCGGCCAGTTCGGTGACCCGCCTGCGCAACGTCTTGGAGAGTAGATCGAGCTGGATCTCGGTGCCTGCCGCGATGTGCTTGTCGTACGGCAGCACGATGACGCGTCCCGGGGCGATGTGGCGCTCGAACTGCTGCACGAGGTCATCGACGTCGATGTTCGGCTTGCCGGGAACGATGTGGTTGATCACCACGCAGGAACGACTGAGCAGATCCTGATATCCGTTCTGTCGCAACCAGTCCATGGTGACCGCGGCCTGGCGCGCTCCGTCGATCGATGCGCTCGCCACGATCACCAGACCGGCCACCGTCGACAGCACACCCCGCGACGCGGGCTGGAACAGCCCCGCACCGCAGTCCGCCAGCACGAGGTTGTAGTACCGCGAGACGACGTCGACGGTGCCCTTCCAGTCGTCGTCGTTGAACTCGCGACGGGCGCCGCTGTATTCCTCGGAGGACAGCACCTCGAGGTTGGAGCCGTTCATGCTCGTGTATGCGCGAATATCGTTGTAACGGTTCAATTCTTTGTCCGACAACAGGTCCGCGACGGTCGCCGCGGACTGCCGCCCGGCGCGATCGGCCAGATTGCCACCGTCGGGATCGGCGTCGACGGCCAGAATCCGGTCGCCGCGGATCTTGCTCAGCGTGGAACCGAGCGCCACCGTCACGGCGGTCTTGCCGACTCCGCCCTTGAGTCCGAAGACCCCGATCTGGTACGAGTCGCGCGCGTTGCGTCTGATCCGCGCGTGCAGATCCAACTCGTAGAGCTCGTCGGGCGACAACCCCAGATTGATCCGCGTCAGCAAGTAGATGACGTGGCGCCATCCACGCTGCGACGGCATCTTGACCGCAGACCGCACGCCGACATGCGAAAGCGCGTCGATGGCACGGTGATTGCCGATGCTGGCGGCCGACGTCGGCACGGGTCCGGACGTTTGCCCCTGCGCCGCCGTCCCCCACACCGCCCGGCTCTCGGGCGGTGGTTCGGCGAAGTGCTGGGAGGGAGCGGGCCCGGGTGCCGGGCGTGCCTGCGGTGGTGGAGGCGCGTGCCGCGGCTGTTCGAACCACGCGCCGGTGGGCGTCGCCGCTTGCGGTGCCCGCATCATGCCGTTGTCCACGCGGTGGTGGCCGGACACGTGCGTGGGTGTCAGTTGGCTGGTGACCTCGGCCGGACGTGGCGGCGGCGCCGTCGTCGGAGCCGCGGCCGCTTGGGTCGGAGGCGGCGTGACGGGCATCGGCCCGGACGGCGTTTCCGCGCGTCCCGCATTGGCGGGCGTGGGCGTTGGCGGACCGCCGGCGGCCGACTCGCGGTCGACGGTCACTGTCTCCTCCTCCGGCTGCGCTGGATCCGGGGAGTGGAAGAGCCGGTCATAGTCGGCCGACATGAGAACCTCTTATCGTAAGTTCACGGCGACTGCACGTGAGGTGGGCGAGCCGAACCATCTGCCTGGCGCGCCCACCTCCGTGTTTGTCCGTGTTAGGCGAACATACCGGTCACGCCGGCTTCGGTCTGCGCCATTGTGGAGCCGGCCTCACTGATGGTCTGCGCAAGATTCTGCAGCGCGTTGTTCAGCTCCAGCGACGTGGAGTCCCAACGGGTCTGGACGGCCTGGTAAGCCTCCGAGCCCGAGCCACCCCAGATCGCGGCCAGGGCCGCCAGCGACCCCTTGCCCTCGTCGAGCAGTCCCGCGGTGGTGGCCACGGATCCCTGGATTTCGCTTGATCCGCCCTCGATGCCTGCGAAGTTCCACAGCTGTTCACTCATGTTCTGATGCTCCGTTTCTTGGTCGGTGTGGTCGGTTAGAGGTTCATTGCGCCGGACAGGGCGGACGTCTGGTCCTCGTCGGTCGAGGTGTACTGCGTACCCGAGGTGTGGATGTTTGCCGAAATGTCGTTCAACTCCTGCACCTGCCGGGCAGCCGCCTCGTGGAAGCGGACGAGTGCGGCCTGGGCAGCAGTGCCCGCCTGGCCGTGCCACTGACCTGCCAGGGCGCCGGCCGTCGACTCGACCTGCGCGATGACGCCCTTCAGTTCTCCGGAGATCCGCTCGAAGTTGGCTGCCTCCTTGGCGAGGACAGCGGCATCGGTATTCATCTGTGCCATCGTTGTTTACCTTTTCTCTTTCCTGTGTCCTCACCACGGGAAATGGCGAGTCCTTCCGCCCCCTCGGGCCGGGAAGTCTTTGGTTGTCACGACCTACCAGTCGTCGTCTTCATCCTCGCCGAGGTCGTAGGCGAGCGGGGATGGCGCGAGCAGTCCAGGTCTGGATCCGCCGCTCTTGCCGTTCTGGCCCAGCATTCCGGTCGGACCGGCCCCGGCGCCTACGGGTGCCAGCCCAGCGCCGTTGGAGCCCGCAGCCGCGCCAAGAGCCGTCCCCGGCGTGACGGACGTGTCCAGCTTGCCGACGAGGTTGGCCATCAGCGGCGTGCGCGCCGACAGTCCGCCCGCGCCCGGTACCGACGCCGCGCGCACCAACCCCGCGCCGGAAGTCGCCCCGGAACCACCCGCCAGTGGGTGGTTGGACAGCGGGCTGGCCCCAATGAGGCCCACCTGAGCCCTGTCGGAACCCATGCTGCTGAACATCGACGTCATCTGCTGCAGCGGTTGCATCAACTGCTGCATCGGCTGGGTCACCATTTGGCTGGCCTGCTGCGGCAGTTGGATCAGCGTCGACCCCAGCTGCGATGCCAATCTGGGTGGCCATCTGGACACCCTGCTGCGCGCCCTGTTGCATCGGGTTCTGCTGGCCCGCCTGCTGCCCGGCGTTCCGGGCCTGCTGCGCCTGGCCCTCGGCCCGTGTCGCGGCCATGTTGCCCTGACTGACCATGTTGCCGGTCATCAGCCCGGCGGACTCGACGGTGGCCTGGGCGCCTACGTGGGCGAACGCCGCTTCGCGGAACGCCGAGCCCGGCGCCATCGCCGAAACTTGTCCGATGGCCCCGGCCGCCGTGCCCTCCCCGACCCCTGGGATGACGATTGGCGTCATCGGAAGGATCGGCTCGAACAGGGTGTTGGCAGTGGTCTCCGCTTGGTAGGCATCCATGACGCCAGCCGCCTGGTCCCACATGCGGATGAGGTAGTCCGCCTCGTTGAGCCCGATCGGGATGGCGTTGACGCCGAAGAAGTTGGTGCCTTCGAGGACGGCGTGCGTGATGTGGTTCTGCTCGATTTCCACCAGCGGTGGCGTGGTCGCCAGGGCCATCGAGTAGGAGTTCGCCTGTGCCACCGCCTGCATCGCCCGCTTCTGCGCCTGCATGGCCGTCGTCCGAAGCCACAGCATCATGGGCATGGTGGCCGACACCGCCCGCTCGCTTGCCGAGCCGGACCACGCCGCCGTCAAGGCGGCCAGACTGGCGGCCAGTTCATCGGCCTGAGTCTCCAGCAGAATTGCGAACGCTTCCCACCCCGCCGCGGCCTGAAGCATGGGGGCAGCACCGGCGCCGGCCATCAGCCGCGACGTGTTGAGCTCTGGCGGCATCGCGTGCCAGAACATGGTGGGAATTGCGGGCAATGCAGTCATGATTAGCTAGGGTATTGATCCGACTCAGGCAGTCGATGAATGTATTACGACAGGACGCTGGCGTTGGCGCCGTCGACGGTGGCGTAAATTCCCGCCGCCTCCGCGTACGCGGCACCAGCTCGAGTGAGCTCCTCCTGCGCGAACGCATTAAGCGCCAGCGACTCCATCCCCTCGGTGGCGAACGCCAGCGCGGCTTGGGCCGAAACCTCGTCAGCGCCGGCGGGTATTAGCGCGGTGACCTCAGCCGATGCGGCGGTGCCACCGGCGAGTCCGCGCGCACCGTTGGCGACGACCTGGGAACCGATGGCCGCTGCCGCCGGATTGTGAGACATGGGTTGCATTCCGAATACTCCTTGTGTAATTCGAACGGGCTACATCACAGCCGGGTCATGAGCACAATGCCGATGCATCTTCCCCCGATCCATTTGCTAACGGATTGCCGTCAGCGTTGCTGGACACTGCACCAGATATTACCGGCCCGCTGGGTGTGGTACGGACACTTCTTCTTCGGGGGGATCCACGTAGGCCGCCTGAATGACTTCCTTGCCATCCGGAGACACCAAGAATGCCTGCCCGGGCGGTCGACGCTTGACCTTTATCTCGCTCGACGGGAAGTCCGTCTTCTCCCCCGACAGGAACATCGTTGGCGACCCGGCCCCATACGCAGCGCCGACGAACTTGTCCATCGTGGCGCGGTGCGCCTGACTCATCTGGCACGTCACGATGACGTGCAGGCCGATGTCGGCGGCCGCGGGCAGCAGCGGCGCCAACGGCGCCATCGGTGGGAGCACGCCGCCGGCGGCGACGATCATGTGCCAGTCGTCGACGAGCAGGACGACGTCGGGGCCCGTCCACCACGAGCGGGAGCGAAGTTGGGCGGTGGTCAGGTCCGGCGGTGGCAGCCGCTTCTGCAGGTTGATCGCGAGCGCCTTGATCGCTTCCTCGAGCGATGCGTTGTTGCGGTTGACGCCGCCCGCGTCGAGCAGGTGACTCTGGGGTACGGCGTCGAGCAGTCCCGAGCGATAGTCGGCCAGCATGAAGCGCACCTGCGCCGGACTGTTGCGCGCACAGATCGCCGATGCGACCGCATGAGCGATGCGCGTCTTGCCCGATTTCGGCGCCCCGAAGATCAGCAGATGGGGCGACGTGTGCATCGCGCTGTACGCCACCGACAGGTCGGATTCGCGGATGCCGACGGGAACCGTCCACCGGGTGCGATAGTCGGTCTCCGGCCCGGGCGGGTGCGGGTCGAGTTCGTGGAGATAGATACGTTCGGGCAGCACCCGTACCTGGGGTGCGTGGTCGGTGTGCAGGGTGCGGATGTGCTGAACCGCCGCCGAAATCGCGGGCACGATGTTCTGCGCGCTATGCACCCCGTCGAGCCGCGGGACGCCGATCATCAGGTGATGCTTCTCCAGCGAGATCGCCCGGCCGGGGCGATTCGCCGGGATCTCGCGGGTGATGCGGTCGATCTGTGTCTCGTTGACGTCACCGAGTCGGAACTCGACCTTGGTGCCCAGATAGTCCCGCACGCGCGCCTTGAGCTCCGTCCAGCGCGGTGTCGAGATGACCGTGTGCACGCCAAAAGCCAGGCCCTGGCCCGCGATGTCCTGCACTACGGGCTCGAGGTCGGGGAACTCCGCGACGAACGCCGGCCATCCGTCGATCACCAGGAAGACGTCGCCGAACGGGTCGGCGGATGCGGGGTGGTTGGGGTCGTCGCGCATCTGTCGATATGCGGCGACCGACCCCACCCGGTGTTGCTTGAACGTCGCTTCGCGTTGGCGCAGCACGGCCTTCATCTCGGCGACCATCCGATTGACGCGGTCCGGTTCCGATCGCGTCGCCACGCCGCCGACGTGGGGCAGGTCCTCGAGATACATCAATCCACCGCCACCGAGGTCGATGCAATAGAACTGCACTTGCCGCGGCGTGTGGGACGCGGCGGCCGACAGCAGCATGGTCTGCAGGAACGTCGACTTGCCCGTCTGGGGAGCGCCTCCGATCGCGATGTTTCCACCCGCGGCGGAAACGTCGATGCCCCAGACCTCTTGACGGTGCCGGCGCGGCTCGTCCATGATCCCCAGTCCGAAGCGGAGCGGCTGACGTCGGTCACGCGCGACCAGTTCGTTGACTGGTACGGGATCGGTCAACGGCGGCAACCACATTCGGTAGGCGCGGATCTCGCCGGTGGTCAACTGGTTCAGCACGACCTCACGCAGGATGCGCTGTTCGGGTTGTACTGTCATGCGCGATCCACCTCCGGCTCCTCGCTCATCACGTCAGCGCCTCCGCGATGGGCGCAGCGGTGAACTGGTGGATTCGTATCCGACTCTGTGCGGCGTGCCGTGGTGCGGGCTCCCCGAGATCGTCCAGCGGTCTCGCGGGCACGTAGTTCACGCCGGTGTAGACGCTCTGGAACTTCACCGGATCCTCCATTCCCACCCGCAGGAACCCGACGCCGCTTTCCTTGTTCGTAATGTATTGCGCCTCAGGCGTTCCGATCACCGCCTTGGACTCCGCTGAACTGGTGGTCCGCAGCGCGATGCGGTAGGTGAGGTTTGGTTCGAGCTTGTCGATTCGCACGCCGCCCGTGTTCAGCGACTGCGTGGCGAGCAGTAGGTGCACCCGCAGCGACCGGCCTACGCGGCAGATCCGGTCGAACAGCTGAATGAAGTCCGGGTGGTTCTGCAGCAACTCCGCGAACTCGTCGACGACAACGAAAAGTGTTGGAAGCGGCGAGAGCTCAGCTCCGCGCTCGCGATGCTTCTCGTACTCGGCGACACCCGACAACGCGCCTGCGGCACCGACCTGGATACCCGCCTGGCGAAGGATCGACTGTCGCCGGTCCAACTCGCCCGACAGCACTTCGCCCATCCGGCTGACCAGTTCGGCTTCCTCCTCCATGTTGGTCACCACCGCCGCGGTGTGAGGCAGCTTCTCCATGCCGAGGAACGTCGAACCGCCCTTGAAGTCGGTGAGCAACAGGTTCACCTGGTCGGGGTGATGCGTCGCCGCCAGTGAAAGGATCAGGGTACGAAGGAATTCCGACTTACCCGACCCGGTCGTTCCGATGAGCATGCCGTGCGGTCCGGCGCCGAACTCCGCGCCTTCCTTGATGTCGAGGTACATGATGTCGCCGGTCTTGAGCTCATGGCCGAACGGCACCCGCAATCGGTCCCCGTCGGTGTCCGTGAACATGCGCCACCTGCTGGGCGTCACCTCCTCCACCGTCTGCGCACCGACGATCTGATGCCACTCGGTCGCGACCTTCTTGTGCACCCGGACGCTCTTGTCGATGATGGTGCCCGTGATCGACCACCCAGCGAGCTTGCGGGCGATCCGGCCAGCCTGTTCGGGCGTCATGCGGTCAGCGGAGCTGGTGACCAGTCGGAACGATTGGCTCGGCATCCAGTCGTCGGCGGTGCCGTCGGCGTGCACCCTGATGCGGTAGGACGACCCGCGTTGGTTGCCCAACGTGATCACCGTGACTCCGGCCCGTCCGTCGACGGGGAAACCGGCCTTGCCGCCGGTCAGGTCGATGACCACGACGTACGGTCCGGTGGGAATCGCGTCGGCGGAATGCGGTCCGCGCGCAGTCAGATCCGACAGACCGTCGGGGCGGGTGAACATCAGGCGAGTCGCGCCCGCGGCATCGGAGTCGGTGCGATGCTGGACGTGCGGTAGCCACTTGAGCCACGCCCAGGTCGGGTCCTCGGGGTTCTCGGTCAGCACCCGGATCTGCAGCAGGTCCGGCGGGTGGAAGACCGCCAGATGGCAGATCATGGCGATCAGAAGCCCGGCGGCGCCGTCTGCGTCCCCACCGACGGCGATGGTCGGAAAGGTGCGCAGCTGAAGGAGTTTCGGGCAATCGTGGATCAGGCCGTGCGTGCGCAGGAATTTGGTCAACCACATGTGGCTGACCGGTTCGAGGTGTGGCTGAGGTGCGGCCTGCGGACCCGCGAGGTCACCGCCGACATTGGGCTTCAACAACCGGTCGACCGCCGGTTCCGTGCCCAGCCCGATGCGGGTCGCCGCATAGAAGTCGACGTTGGCCTGCCGGGACCACTGTCGGTTGGTCCCGATGATGGACAAGAGGTCGTCGGGGTGTGGCGCGTGATAGTTGAAGAACGTCACTTGCGCTGCGGCAGAAGACGTCACGCGCGTACGCAGTCCGGAGAGGTAGCGCAGGTACTCCCTGCGGTCCGCGTTGATCTCGGGCACGCGCTTTCCGCCGGGGCCGCCACCGGCCATGAATCCGACGGTCGCCATGATCATCATCAGCGGCATCATCAGCATGTACGGCGAGAGTTGCCGGATACCGGTGAAGATCATGATCGCGATCATGCCGAGCATGCCGCCACCCATCACCCACGGCAGCATCTTCTGGATACCCGACGCCGGGATCTCGACACCGAGGTCGTCCGGGGGCGTCACGTTGATCTCGCCAGGGGTCAATCGCGGCCCCCGCTTGACGGTCGGGGTGAACTTCTTGGTGGTCATCAGCCTCCCCCCGCGGGTACCGGTGAGTTGCCGTCAGGGACCTTTCGCGGACTGGGATCTGCGGGCAGCGTGTCGTGTTCGAGCAGCGCGGCCTGTTTCGACAGCACCGGGCCGTCGACCAGCAGACTGATCACCTGCCAAGGCGCGGTCTTTGGCAAGTTCAGCCCCAAGACCCTTGCCGTCTCCTCGTCGGGCAGGCCGTACCGCACACCTTGGGGATCGATGTAGTACAGACTCTCGCCGTAGCGTGGATCCGGCGACTGCAGCCGAATGAACTGCCCGCCGCTTATGAAGACCGTTGAGTCGCCACCGATCTGGTTGATGCCCGTGTTCAGCGCACCCGCCGCGATGGGCAGGTGGCGACCGCTGATCACCGCGGTCTTCGGACTCTGGTCGCCCGGCTCGCGTTGCCACGACCAACACAGTGCAGGAGCTTCCTCGCGCAGGATAATGTCCAGCGGCTCGTCCGGGAGTGGCGACGGGTACACCTGCTCGGCAACCTTGGCGGCGTCGCTGGACTCCACGGACGGTGGGGCGATCAGCCCGTAGGAATTGGTGGCGCGCAACGCCGCAGCGGTGGTGTCGTTGACCTTCGCAATCCCGTCGGGCAACACCACGTACTTCTGGTTACCCGACTCGGTGACGGTTTGGAAGACGGTCCCGATCACCAGGTTCGCAGGCAGGCCAAGGGTATTCGGCGCTCCCCCGCCGGGGACCTCCGCCATCCGCCATGGCCCCGCATTCGGGATCGCGTTGAACAACCCCTCGGAGATGGGCGTGGCCTTCGCCGTGACCGGGATGCCGACGGCCGATGTCACCGCCCGGTCCGTCAGGTCGATGGCGTGCCTACCGTTCTCGGTGACGAGCCAGTCCTTGTCGTCGTACGAGACCAGGAGGCCTTGATCGGGGCGCATCGGCCCCACCGATTCGTCCGAGACGAGCGGCAACACGATCACCGACGACTCGATCGCGGGTGCGACACTCTCTGGTTTCGTGACGGTGTCGCATAGCGTCCACATCGATTCGGCCACGCTGGCTACGGGAGTGGCATATGGCGCACCGGGAATGCCGATCGGTTGACCCTTCGGCAGGCGGTTCAACTCGTCGGACTTGACGGCGTTGGGGTTGCCCGGGTTTCCCAGCACGAGCCGCGCCGACGTCAGGTTGTAGACGGGACGAAGCTGGCCCGTACCTGGCATGACCACGTACAGCTGATTAGTGGTGCGGTCGACCAGCAGGCTGTCGCCGCCGCGCTTGCCCAGTGGCTTGAAGTACGCCAGCAGCGCGGCACCCAGACAGATGAGCACGGCGATGACGACGCCGATGGCCACCGACCGGCTGTAGAACTGCAGCGGATCGTCGAACATGCGCGTGTCGCGCCGCACGATCGCGTGCTCGACGCGGCGGAGCAGGAAACGCCAGCCACTGACCTGGACCTTGGTGGTGAGTCGGAAACCGGCCACGTCACTCGCCGATGTTCAATCGGCCATGGACGGCCTCGATCGCCGCGGCCATGTCTTCGCCGTTGATCTCGCTGAGCTGCTCGACGCCGAGGCTGTCGAAGTCCACCGACCGTGCCAACCGCATGTCGCGGCGTTGCTCGCCGCCCTCCACCAGTTGCCGCGAATAGCGGCCGTTGCCTGCGATGTCGAGCGCCGGCTTTCCGTTCAGTGAACGCTGACTCAGCAGTGTCGCGGCCTCGAGCACCCGCTTGGCCGCCTCTTCACTCAGCAGCGAATCATTGTCCTTCGCAATCACTTTCGCAATGTCGACGATCTCGTCCGGAGTGTACGAATCGAATTCGACCCGGTTGGAGAACCGTGACCTCAGACCGTCGTTGCTTTCTAGCAGGCGGTCGATGTCGGCACTGTAGCCGGCGATGATCACCACCAACCGGTCGCGGTCATTCTCCATCCGGGCCAGCAAGGTGTCCAACGCCTCGGTGCCGAACGGGTCGGCCCGGCCGTCGCGTTCCTGGACCAGGGTGTAGGCCTCGTCGATGAACAGGACACCGCCCACTGCGCGGTCGATGGTGCGCGCCGTCTTCACCGACGACTGACCTTCGTACTCGGCGACGAAGTCCTTGCGCGACGTCTCGATGAGCTTGGGCTCCGCAATGACGCCGAGTCCCGCGAGGATGTTGGCCACCACTCGGGCGATGGTGGTCTTGCCGGTACCCGGCGGTCCGGCGAAGATCATGTGCTTGGACTGCTGCGCGACCTTCATTCCGCGCGCCGCCCGCACTCGGGCCATTTGCGTTGCCGCGCGGTATCTTTCGATTTCGTCCTTGACCCTGCTCAGACCGATCTGACGGTCGAGCTCGGCCTGGGCGTCAGCGAGCAGCCTCTCCCGACCGGAGTTGTCGGCGACCATGCTCGCCGGATCCCAGGGATCGGCGCGGGACGCGATCTTCTCCGGGGTGGTGGTGACCAGCCGGTAGTTCGGATCCTTCAGCGCTGCAGACACTCTGGATTCCGGGTGGGTGGCCTGCAACCACTCGAGCAACGCCGCTGCGGACTCTTCGTTTCCCTGGCTGCGTCGCGTCATCGCGAGGTACCACGCGATCGCGACCGCGCACGCCTCACCGGCTGGCGACGAATTCGACTCGGTCAACCGGCGTTCGGCTTCGGTGAACAAGCCCAGGTTGGCCGCCGCCACCCCGTGCGCGACACTCGCGGCGGCGGCCAGGAACTTGTCCGGCCAGGACGTCGCTCCGCGCACCTGATCGATGACGTCGGTCCACCGCTCGGCAGCCGCGTAGATCACCGCCTTGACCCAGGACACCAGATGCTCGGCACCCGCGGCGGGAACGTCCTCCAACGCTTCCATCGCGTCCGCGTAATTGCCCTCGGTGGCTTCGTGCGCGGCGAAGCCCAGGGCGATGGCCAGAGGCGAGACCACGGGATACGTGATGTCGCCGAACAGACCCCCGATGTGAACACGTGCGTTGAGCGTGTTCATCGAGAGTTCGGCGGCACTGGCCAAGCGCCCGAAATTGGCTCGCGAGTACCACGCTCGGAACAACGTCACTCGATCGGTGTCGCCGCAGCGGATGCGTCCGATCCATGCGTCACAAGCGGTTTCATCGACACTGGTGATCTCGGAGAACATCTCCAGGGAGCGTGTTGGGGAACTCTGCAACATGCCGACGGCACTGCCGAAGAGTCCGGCAAGCTGCTCACTCATGGTCACCTGCATATCTCTCCGCAAAGACGGCCACACGGGCCGCGGTCGCCTGTTCTGGCGACGGCAGGTCGAGATCGCGTTCGAGGAAGTCGCGCGTCGCGACGTTGTCATGGCCCTGCTGACTCATGCCCTCGAGCATGAAGGAGTACTGCGCGGCCCGGGCGTCCTGGGTGGCGAGCCGGGCGATGACGACGATCTCCTCGGCGAGCGTGGACTCCGTCAACGTGGTCACCTTCGGCGATAGGTCGATCTGGTGGACGCGTCCGTCCATGTACGTCGTCACGGTCACGGTTCCCGGAGGATTCGCCACAGTGAACATCGGCACCGGAAGTTCGTCGTGCCCTTGCCCCGTCACGCCATCGTCGACCACATCACGGGTGTCCGCGCCGCCGTACCCCACCATGTATCCGCCGAGCGCGTCGAGGTCCGACACCTCCGCCCGAGTGGGGCGCGAGAAGTCCAGTGCGGCCGCGAGATCGTCGCGATCGTCGTCGTAACCGCGCGGCGGAGTGTCGTCCACGAAGGGAGTGCCTTTCTCAGTCCGGGTAGGAGATGTCGGCGTCGGTCGGTTCGAACCAGGCGCCAGAGGGGAGGAAGCCCACTAGCCCGTCCAGCGCACGCTGCAGGTTCTCAGGGGTTCCCGGCAGGAAGCTTCCGTACAGTTCGCCGTTGACCCTGCGCGGAATCGATACGACCCGACCCTGACGGGCATCCAGGACTCCCGCGGCGACGTCGGAGGGCGTATAGGTTCCGCCTGGATGGCGTTCGTTGGCGGTGATCTCCACCCAGCTGTTGGGTTCGGTGATCAGGTCCGCGTACACACGGGCCGAGGCGGGCGCAATGCCGAACTGCGCCAACTGGTTTGCGGTCCTCGCCTCCGCCACTTCGCTCGCAACGGCGGTGAGTGGTTCCACGTCGGCCGGGGCCGCAGGCCCGAGCACGACCATCACCATGCCCGCCAAACCGACTTGCGGCGCGACGCGCTGGAGCACCAGCATGTCGCCGTCGCGTGCAGCCACGACGTGCCGCTCGCCCTTGCGGCACACAACGAAGCGCACCATCTTGCCGCCGACGTCCCGGCGCCACCAGCGGCACTCCAGCGTCCGATCAGCCCGACTCAACGTGTCGACCATCGCCGCCACCTCCGGGTGCGGAGTACCGAATACGTCCAGCACCCCCTGGGCGGTCAAGTCGCGACCGACCTGCTCCCAGACGATGTCCCGCAGCTCGAGTTGCGGGATGTTGGGCCGAATTCCCAGGGCAGGCGGAAACTCCATCAGATGGAGCCGGTCAGCAATGACCAGCATGCCGTCGATGGTCACCTCGACGGCGACGACGTCGTCGAGGTGTGGGGTGCCTCCGTTTCCGCTCACGCCCAGCGCCTATCTCGGCCGCACCTGGCCGTCGAGATGGGCGCCCATCAGCTGGTCGGTGCGCTCGTAGTGGTTCGCCGACTGCTTCAGCCGCTGCTGCATGTCCCGCGATTCGTGCTCCATCCGCTCACCCGCCGTACGACGCGCGTTCTGCGCGGCCTCGACCGCGGCGGCGGTGGACGACGAGATCGCGCCGTGGGTGGACCGCACCGATGCGCCCGCTCCGATGGCCGCTTCGGTCGCGGACCGGATCATCGCGGCCGCCTGATCTTGCTTGGCCGCCAACTCGTCCAGATGCGAAACCAACACGCGCAACTCGGTAGACATGTCAAAACCCCTCGGATCCTTATCTTGCTATGCCGTCAACGTGGGCGGCGTGGGCGGCACCACGGTCGGACGATGTCGATCCAAGGTAACCGTCATCGGGTTGTGCAGTCGCTCGGGATCGACGTCGAACTCCACGTGAATGGGTGCGCGCCCGCGCTCCGCGGTACCCGGTGCCGCAACTGCCCCGGCATCCTCTGCGGCGACGGGGACGCCGTCCTCCGCGAGATGCTCGTCGTCCTGACCGGGACGCTGCTCGTCGTCCCGTTCGGCCCGCTTCTGCTCGTCTTCTCCGGCCTTCTCCTCTGCGCTCTGCTGGTCGAAGGCGCGCTGGACCGCGGCCTGGATCAGCGGGCCCAGTGCTGACGCCGCACCTCCAGCGCCAGGCCCGGCAGGCGCACCGCCGAGCGCCGAAGGCAGCCCGCCGAGCGCGCCCGGCATGCCACCCGATGCCGCTGGGCCGCCACCGCTCATCGGCGCCTGCGGCAATGTCGGGAGCGTCATGTTCGGGACCGTCGTCGGTGCCGGCGGCGCCGCGGCGCTCGCGGGTCCGTTGCCGGCAGGTGTACCGCCGCCACCACCCGACGACGGAGCGGAGGTATCGCTGGGCGGGGCGTCGGTCGGGCCCTCGTCGGACGGATGACCGGTCGTGGATTCGCCGTCCGGCGACGGATCGGCGGGGTCATCTCCTGGCCCTTCTGGCGGGGGCGGGGACGTCGGCCCCGAGCTGCCCACCGACCGGGCCACCTCGTCGTACAGGCCGACCAGCTCGCGGACGGCCGCCGCGTTGGTGCTGACCTCATCGGACAGCGCGCCGAGCTCCATCGAGCTGGAACCCACCGCGGCGATCACGGCCTGCGTTTCGAGCGCCGCCGTCATGGCCGGCCCAACCCCGGTGACACGGCCCAGATTGAGCGTCGCGACGCCGACGTCTGCGAGCCAGTTCGACTGGTCGTCGAGCTTGCCCCGGTGGAAGTCGATCTGAAGGGCCTCGCGTGCGATCACGGTTTCGACTTCGCGATCCAGGTCCGCCATGGTCATGGCACGGCCCCGCTGCTTACCGTTCTGACCGGCGTACGCGTCCGCGCCGCTGCCGGTCCAATCGTCGGTGGGCTCGGCGGTAGCCGACACCTGGGACGCTTCGTGGAACCTATTGCTGCCCTGGCCGAACTGGTCACCGGGATCGGGCTCGCCGGTGCCCGTAGTTCGGCGCATGCCGGCGATGACCAGTTGCCCGCCCTGCAGAATCGGTGAGTTCGCGGTACGACGGACTTTGTCGGAGCCACCCTTGACCCAGTCGACGACTCTCGAGCCGGCCTCGATCACGTCGTCGAGCTTCGACAGCGCGCCGATCACCGGGATCGGGTTGCCAAGCGGCCCCGCATGGTTGAAGACCTGCGCGATGCCTTTGCCAGCGTCCACCACCGCGTCGCCGATGTCTTCGACCGCGTCCAACAGCCCCATCCGCCTCTACCCCTTCGCCGAATGAGAGCGTACCAGCGGATTCACGAGCTTCCACGCAGGAATTTCGCCTCCCGAGGTGGCACGCACCCGTCGTGCCAGATTCGGTCACCAGGTCGCGGCATCGCTCGCTAGCAGCATCTTTCCCACGGTCAACCGTTCGGTGCGGCACCTTGCGACGTCGATTCGGGGATCGCACGGCGCCGGCGCTCCCCACGCTCTCCCTTTGGGCCAAAGGGGTCGATGCGGGCCCGACGACTCAACCTGAGGACGGTGCAAACCGGACTCGAGAAGGCCGATCCTGCGTCCATGCCGAGTTTGCTCGGAGATCGCTCGGACGACGGGGCAGCTGGCAGATCGGCCGACGCTGGCGGCACGTGGTTGATACTTGGAGAAACGACGACCGTCGCGTCGCGTGATCCGACGGAAAGGAGCCGTGGTGCCGTGAGCGACCGCGACGACGCCCTGCACGAAGAGCGGGATTGGACCGGGCCGACCGAGACCTACGACGAACCCGCACCGGAGGAGCCCACGGACACGCCTGCGGTGACTCCGCTGCCCTCGCGCCCGCCGGTCGACATCGCGCCCTCCGACGCGACGGCGCCCCACGCGTCTCTACACGAAACCCCACAGTCCTTCCCGCCGCGCGAGCCAGAGCGCACTGACGACCCTGCGCGACGAGCGCCGCAGCACTACGGCCCCCCGCCAGCGATGCCACGGGACACCGGTCCGCTCAACGCTCCGATTCGACCCGACAACCCGCAGCGGTGGAGTCGGCAACCCCATTGGCCCGCGCCGCAGCAACCCCGCGGACCACTCCCGCCGCCGCCACCCCACCCCGCGCAGCCGCCGTACGGCTCTTGGTCCCCGGCGCCTCACGCGCCGGACACGCGCGCGGTACCGCCGCCTCCCAGCGGGTCCTACGCGGATCGCATCCGGGCCGACGACCTGGTGCGCCCGCGTCGCATCCCGCCCGCTACCGGCTGGCGCCGGGCGCTGTACCGGGCGACGTTCGGGCTGATCAACGTCGGGCAGTCCCCCGAGGAACTCCGCCAGGCCGAACTCGAGGCCCGCATCAAGGCGGTGCTGAGGGGCCACTACAAGGTAGGTGTGATGGGCAAGGGCGGCGTCGGCAAGACGACCGTCTCGGCAACGATCGGATCGATCTTGGCCGAGCTACGCCAGGAGGACCGCGTGGTGGCGATCGACGCCGACACCGCGTTCGGCAAGCTCGGCAGCCGCGTCGACCCCAAGGCGATGGGCTCCTACTGGGAGCTCGCATCCGACCAACACCTCGACACGTTCGCCGACGTCCGAAGCAGGGTGGGCAACAATGCGGCCGGTCTGTTCGTGTTGGCCGGCGAGGCGAGCCCTGCGCGCCGACGGGTGCTCGACCCGGCGATCTACCGGGAGGCCACCGCGCGGCTGGACCGCTACTTCACCATCTCGATCATCGACTGCAGTTCGACGATGGACTCGCCCGTCACGCAGGAGGTGTTGCGAGACCTCGACGCACTGATCGTCGTCTCCTCACCGTGGGTAGACGGTGCGGCCGCCGCCGGCCAGACCATGGACTGGCTGGCCAACCGCGGGTTGCACGGCCTGCTCCGGCGAACGGTCGTGGTACTCAACGACTCCGACGGTCACGCCGACAAGCGCACCCGCGGAATCCTTGCCCAACAATTCGCCGGACACGGGCAGGTGGTCGTCGAGATCCCGTTCGACGGACACCTGCGACCGGGCGGGGTCATCGCCGGGACCCGCGATCTGGCGCCCGCTACACGGCGCCAGTTCATCGAGATCGCCGCTGCACTCGCCGAGCACTTCCCGGACAACGACGACCGCAACCGCAGCCGCCACTAGCACTGGCCGTCAGTCGAGCTGGTCGAGCAGGGCTTCGATCAAGGCCACCGACGCGGCCGGAACCGGATGCTCGGCTTCGGCCTGAGCGATCGTGTCCTCCGGCACACCCGCAGCCTGCGCGGTCTCGCCAATCGTCAGGTTGGCGCGGCGACGGGCCGCGTACACCCGCTGACCCAACGTCGCAGCCGGCGCCGTGGCGGCGAGCATGGTGAGCTCGTCGAGCTCGCGCCGGACGGTGCTCAGTGCTTTGATCAGCGGCGGGGTGATCCGGCCGATGCGCGCCGCCCTTGCCGCCACCGCTTCGAGTTGACGCAAGTCGGCGAGTATCGCGGTGACCCGCGGAATGAAGTCCGGATCGTCGATTGGTGGCAGCGAGTCGATGGTGGCGCCGAGCGTGTTCACCGCTGCTTCGACTGCTTGCGCGATCAGCGGCGCTTCGCCGGCGACTACGGTCGGCAAGCCGGGTTCGGTGGGTCCACCAACGCCGCCCCGCCGGATCTGGGAGATGGTGCCGGGCGGCCACTGCAGGACCTCCTCGAGCTTGGCCCGCGTCCGCTCGCGCGGCCAGCTGCGCCCCTTCTCGAACGCAATGAGTGCACCCGCATTGATGATTCCGTCTCCTGCGAGGCTGCGCTGGCTGATGTCGAGCTCGCGCCGACGCGCTGCGGCTGCGGCACCAGCCCGCACCATGCCCGGGTCCAGCGCGACGGTCGACTCGTGGTCGGTGGCCGGCAGCTGCACCGAACTGGTGACCTCCGGATCCCCGTCGACGCGGGTGGGCACCGCCGTGGGCATCACCTCGAAGCGCACCATAGGTCCGGCCACCGGATCCCCCAGTCGCACCGCCAGCCCGTCGGTGACCGCGACGGAATGGGTGCGCGAACTCCCGATAAACATCCCATCCATGCTCGTGTCGACAGCCCGCCACGTTCCGTCGATGAACTCCAACCGCACGTGTAACCGCGAGATCCGCGGGTCGTCGATCTGCACTTGGGCGTGCGGGTCACGCCCGATCGTGGCCGCGCCCGCACCTGGCGAGACGACGAAGGAGGACCTGTCGGTCCGCACGACCAAGGAACCCGGTTCGAAGGTCGACGCTGATGTCGTCATCGTCAGAAGAACCTCAACGAAGGGGCCTCCAAAGCGTGTGCGCGGTGTCGTAATCGTAGCCAAACCCGATGCACCGCTATGGCTTGGGATCAAGATACCCGAAGCACTTCAGTCTGGTGCTACGTTTCATGGTTCCGCTGAACCGTGTCGTTGCGACGGTTCTTGGGTCGATGATGATCCACTCCCCCACGGCGAATCAGCGCAGATTCTGTCGCTCACCTGCTCAAATGCGACGACTGAGCTTCCCTCTGGTCTACTCTCACGCAGTTCCCGGCCTGTGCCCGCCACGGGCACTTCCGGTGTTAACGATCGATAACCGTTGCATCGCTACGGTTCATGCTATAGATTCCGTTCCATCGGAGGACGCGCACGACAGCGGCGCACGGACTAGGGAGCGAAGGCTATGAACGCAGCAGTGGCATTGGACGGACTGCCCATCGGGGAATGCACTCGGAATCCCGAGCGGTGGACGTCGGTCGCCGACGAGAACGCGAAGACCATCTGCCGACTGTGCCCGCGGCGCTGGGCCTGCGCACGCGAGGCGTGCGAACTCCCCAAGGCCGAGGGACTGTGGGCGGGCATCGTGATCCCGGAGGCCGGTCGCGGCCGGGGCCACGCGTTGCGTCAGCTGCGCGAGCTGGCCGAACGCAACGGTTACTCCGTGCGGGCGCGTCGGGTCTTCCTGGAGCCCGTGCTCGAGTCTGCCTAGGCGCCGCCGCCCTCGCTGCCCATTCGAGGGGGAGGCAGCGGGGGCGGCGCATCTGCGCTCCAACCAGGCGACGTCGGTCTCGCGGCCGGCAGGAATAGCCGAGGGCACCGCCGTCGTTAGACAGTCGACGGTGCCGGACATGCCCCGGGTACCACCCCAGAACAGTCGCCGCGAGCGACCGCATGCCGAGAGGCGCCATGACGGCACCGTCACCCGAGCCGCCGACGCACCCGCGTCGGCGGCTCACCCATTTTCACCGCGACGGTGATCTGTAGCACCCTATTAATTAGTGCACTATCTAATCGTGTACGATTGGGACATGCTCGCACCCGATCTCGACCTCGACCCGCTCGCATTGGAGCGTCAGGTGTGCTTCGCGCTCGCCGTGACCAACCGGGCGGTGCTCGCGGTGTACCGCCCCCTGCTCGAACCACTCGGGCTCACTCATCCGCAGTACCTCGTCATGCTGGCACTGTGGGATCACCAGAAGTCTCCAACGTCGTCTGAGCCGCTGTCGGTCAAGGACATCGCCGTTGCACTGCAACTGGATTCGGCCACGCTGTCCCCCATGCTCAAACGTCTGGCTGCCTTGGGACTCATCACGCGTACCCGCAGCGCGGCCGACGAACGGGCCACCGACGTGGAGCTCACCAAGGAAGGCGCCGCGCTGCGTCGGCGCGCGCTCAAGATTCCACCCGCCGTCGTCGAACGGCTGGGCGTCGGCCTCGCCGAACTCGAGGATCTGCACGCGATCCTCACGAGAGTCAACGCCGCGGCGCTGGCCGCGGGCGCACTGAACGAAGGGACAGCCCGATGACCCGACCCACCCTGCGGCAGTACGTCGCCTACTCATTCGGCCGTCCGCTGCCCTCCGAAACGCTCGAGTGGGTGCGCAACGACCTGGTGGGCGAGCACGCCGTGGCGCGACACCTCTTCCGCTCGATGGTGCCGTTCATTCCGTTGTTCGTCGCAGGCCTGCTGGTTCCCGGACCGCTGCCCCTTCGCGCGGCGAGTGTCCTGCTGGCCGTCATCCTCGGCCTGATCTACTCGTTCGCGTTCATGGACATGAACCGGCGACGGCGCCTGGTCCAGCACGGCCTCCCGGCGGACCTGCAGAATCCGCTCAAGGCGTCGCTTCGGGCCGACACCCGGCTGTCCTACGAACGCGTGTACCGCCCGACCCATTGATCGGCCCACGGGCCTGTGGATAACTCCTCCGCGGTGTCGGACAGCGCTTCTAGCGTGGCGGCATGACGTACTGGATCAACACCGTCAGCCGCGGCCACGTGCAACGCGGCGTTGCAGGCGGTTTCACTCAGGCCAACCACGGCAAGCCCCACATGTTGCGCCGCATGGCGCGCGGCGACTGGATCGCCTTCTATTCACCCAAGACGGACTATCCCGACGGCGCACCGCTGCAGGCGTTCACCGCCATCGGCCAAGTCGCGGACGACGAGGTGTACCAAGCGGATCTCGACCCCGAGTTCCAGCCCTGGCGTCGCAAGGTCGAGTTCCTGCCGTGCACCGAGACACCGATTCGGCCGCTGCTCGACGACCTCGGGTTCATCGAGGACAAGGCGCGATGGGGTTATCGATTCCGGTTCGGAGTGTTCAAGATCGACGAGCACGACTTCGATGTCATTCGCGCCGCGATGACGGCTTGAGGCCATGAGGGTTACTGTGGTCTGGTGAGCAACGTCGAGGCGCGCCCGGACGAAGTTGCTTGCGGTACTTCGACATTCGCCGGTGTGCTGCAGCCGCGCGACGTTCCGCTCGGCGGCCCGCGCGCCATGCGCGTACGTCGGACGTTGCCCGCGCGCGAGCGTTCGCTGATCGGGCCATGGTGCTTCGTGGATCACTACGGCCCCCACCAGGTCGGCCCCGGTCCCGGCATGGACGTTCCGCCGCATCCCCACACGGGCCTGCAGACGGTCAGCTGGTTGTTCAGGGGCGAGATCGAGCACCGAGACAGCGCGGGAGTTCACGCCCTGGTGCGGCCGGGTGAGTTGAACCTCATGACAGCCGGGGCCGGCATCTGCCACTCCGAAGTGTCGACGCAGGCGACGACCGTCCTTCACGGCGTCCAACTGTGGGTCGCACTGCCCGATGCCCACCGCGACACCGCGCGCGACTTCACGCACTACGTGCCGTCCGTTCATCCGCGTGACGGCGCGCGGGTGCGGGTGTTCCTCGGCGAACTCGCCGGCGCCCGCTCACCCGTGCCGACGTTCACCCCGCTGCTCGGCGCCCAGGTCGATCTGAGTCCAGGCACCACCGTCACGTTCGACGTCGACCCCGACTTCGAGCACGGCGTGCTGGTCGACATCGGCCACCCGTGTGCAGGCGGCACTCGGCTCGAGGGCGGCGAGCTCTGGTATCAGTCCGAGGGTCACCACGAGCTCCTGCTTACCAACTCCGGGGAAGTGCCCGCCCGCGTGCTCGTCCTCGGCGGACCGCCCTTCCCCGACCCACTCGTCATGTGGTGGAACTTCGTCGGACGCAGCCACGCCGACATCGCCCATTACCGCGACCTGTGGGAGGCCCACGACCAACGCTTCGGATCGGTCGCGGGCTATCCCGGCGCGCGACTGCCCGCCCCTCCCCTGCCGAATGCCACGCTGCGCGCTCGCCGCAACCCCTGAAATCGAGGAAGCCGATGACCCTGGACGACACCGACAAGACCGGAGCACCGACCACGGTGACCCGCGAACCGGACCGCTTCACCATCGCCGTCGACGGCCGCGAAGTGGGGCTGGCCGACTTCTCCGACCAAGCCGGACGACGCAGCTTCTTCCACACCGAGGTCGACCCTGCATTTCGTGGTCGCGGGCTGGCCACCATCCTGGTTGCCCACGCGCTGGCGGCAACGCGCGCCGACGGGTTGCGCATCGTCGCGCCGTGCTCGATGGTCGCCGACTACCTGGACAGGAGTGGCGAGTACGACGACCTCGTCGACCCTGTGTAGCAGGCCCTCTACAGGCGTCCGTTCGAGAGCCGGGCACGAGGGGCGTGACCCGCGTCGATATCTTCGGTGTCGATGATCACTCCCCTTCCCGCCGCATACTTCGTCGCCGACGGTGACGACTTCGTCCCCACCTCGATCGCGAAGGGGCCATGGGGCGCGTCGATCAGCGGCAACTTCGTCGGCGGCCTCCTCGGGTATGTCGTCGAACGCGACGCGGGTGAGCCCGACCTCCAGCCCGCGCGGCTGACCGTCGACCTGCTCCGGCCCGCGGCCATGGTCCCGCTGCGGGCCCGCACCGCGGTCGTCCGGCAGGGCAGGCGCCTCAAGCTGGTCCACGCCGAACTGTTGCAGTCCGACACCGTGGTTGCCCAGGCGAGCGCGCTGTTGCTACGCCGTGGCGAGCAGCCGCCGGGCGAGGTGTGGAGCAGCGAGGTCGCGATGCCACCTCTGCCACCCGACCCCGATGGTCCGCTCGACGCCGTGTCGATGATGGTGTGGGCATACGGCCGCGACCCCAAGGGCGCCGGGCTCAGCTTCGACCTCACCGAGTGGGGGCACAACGGACCGAAGTACGTCTGGCTGCGCGACGTCAAGCCGTTGGTCGAGGATCGATCGATGACCCCGTTGACCCGCGCCGCCATGGCCGGCGACGTCGCTAGTTCGTTGACCCATTACGGCACAACCGGTTTGCACTACATCAATGCCGACTACACGGTGACACTCAGTCGGCTTCCCGTCGGGTCGGACATCGGACTCGCCGCGCTGACGCACACCAGCGCCGCAGGCGTCGCCACCGGGTCTGCCGCGATGTTCGATCGCCAAGGGCCCATCGGCACCGCGACCGCGACCGCGCTGGCCAACCCTGGCTTCACGCCCCGCTCGGCGGGCTAGCGCGGCTTCAAGACGACGACGGGGATCTCGCGCTCGGTCCACGCCTGGTAGTTGTCGAAGTCGGCGTAGGCCTCAATGAGCTTGGGCCACAACCTCGCCCGCTCCCCCGGGCCCGCGGTAACGGCGTGCACGGCTGTGCGCTGCGGGCCGATCTGTACGTGGGTGTCGGGGTTGGCCAACAGATTTCGGTACCACTGCGGGTTGTCGGCCCGCCCACCCTGCGAGGCGACGATCACGACGTCGGAGCCGTCGCGGATGTACAGCAGCGGGACGGTGAAGAGCTTTCCCGACTTACGACCGCGATGATCCAGCAGCAGCGTCGGTACCGGCTTGCGGAAACCCGCTCCCACGCGCCACTTTCCGCCGATTCGGCCACCCGTCTTGCGGTACACCCACACCTGCGCACGCCCGACGTGACGGAAGATGACCGGAAGGACGGGTGAGTCCAGCTGATCCGGCCGCTTCTGCGCCGCCATCAGCCGATGTACTGCGCGGTCGTGCCGGACAGCGGCATGTCGGGCATTCCGAGCTTTCCGTGATCCCAGCTGCGCAGCCGCGTGGGCACCACGCGCACGGCGATCCGATTGTTCATCATCTGGTCGACGTACGGCCGCATCTCGTCGCTGTAGGGGCCGGTGTACCGCTCCCACACGCTTATCCCGACGCGCAGAAGCAGATCTGGGTCGCTGTCCACGATCTCGGCGCGTCCGTCGATCGAGACTCCACGCAGCGAGTTGTACGTCTGCCCGGCCTCGATCATGACGGTGATCGTCGGGTCGCGGCGAAGGTTGACCGCCTTCTGCGACTTGGCCTTGGTCTCGAACCAGATCTCGCCGTCGAGCACCGCGTACCACATGGCCACGAGATGCGGTCGGCCGCTGGGAAGCACGGTGGCCATGGTGGCGGTGCGGCTGCGCTCGATGAATTCCGCGATCTCGTCGTCCGTCATGACGATCTTTGCGCGTTCGTTCTTTCCCACGCGTCGATACTTTCAGGTCGCCGGAACCATGGCGGTCACCGGGATGCCGCGAGTGCGCCGCCGCCCGGCGTCTGGCACCGACGTGAACCGTGCTTGATCGCCTCGATCAGCCCACACGGCGGGTGGTACGCCATTGCGTACGCCGGATCGCCGACGCCGACCGCGCGGCGCCGAGCTAACTCCCCCGTGGTCCGCGGAGTGCCCTCGTGCCAGCGGCATCCGGTATACCCTCAGCGCGGATCCAGCTACTTCTCGCGAGGTTTGTCAGGACATGAAACGACGTGCACGCGTATTTGCCACGGGGATGGCGGCCGGCTGCACGGCCCTCCTCGTTGCCGGATGCAGTGGCCTCACCCAGGGCCACGCCGTGTCGCCGCTCTACGACCCGTTCCGCGTCGCGGGGCTCCCCGCCGAGGACGGGCCCAGCGGCATCAAGGACGGCGCGCCGGATCCGGTCGGTGACGTGAAGAACACCGACGACGGCGACGTCGACAAGCTCGCACTGCTGTCGGTCAACGACGTTGCCGACTACTGGGAACAGACCTACTCCGATTCGCTCGACGGCTCGTTCACACCGATCGAGAACCTGCTGTCGTATGACTCCGAGGATCCATCCAGCCCCGTTGTGTGCGATTCCGAAACGTACCAAGAGCCGAACGCCTTCTTCTGCCCGAGCAAGGACATCATGGCCTGGGACCGCGGTGTGCTCGTCCCGATCGGTCAGGAGTTCTTCGGCGACGTGTCGATCGCCGCGTTGCTCGGCCACGAGTACGGGCACGCCGTCCAGCACATGGCCGGTCTCGTCGGCGACGACACACCCGTCATCGTGGGGGAACAACAGGCCGACTGCTTCGCGGGCAGTTACATCCGCTGGGTCGCCGAAGGCCAGTCACCACGGTTCATGTTGAGTACCGGCGACGGACTCAATCACGTTCTGGCTGCGGCGATTACGCTGCGCGATCCCATCATCGAACCGGGCGAAAGCGAGATGCTGGAGGCCGGGCACGGTACCGCACTCGACCGTGTCAGCGCCTTCCAGATGGGCTTCTCCGGCGGTCCCGGGGACTGCACGCAGATCGACCTGGACGAGATCCACGAGCGTCGCGGCGACCTTCCGATGGAGCTACCCCTCGACGAGAGCAGCGGCGAGGTGCAGAGCGGTGACATCACGCTCGACGAGGGAACGTTGAAACTGCAGATGGATGTGCTCGGGGAGATCTTCAAGCCCGAGGAGGCACCGACGCTGTCGCTCGACACCGAGGACTGCGACGACGCCCAACCGAGCCCGCCCGCGTCCTACTGCCCGGCGACCAACACCATCTCGGTAGACCTCTCGGCCATGCAGGAGCTAGGCGAAGTGGCCAGCGAGCGCAACAAGGTGCTGGTCCAAGGCGACAACACGGCGTTGTCGGTCTTGGCGTCGCGCTATGCGTTGGCCGTCCAGCACGAGAAGGGCGAACCGCTGGACACTGCGGCCGCCGCCCTGCGCACCGCATGCTTGACCGGCGTCTCGCAAGCCGCGATGGCCTCACCGATCGAACTGCCCAGCCGCGGGAACCTGACCCTCACCGCTGGCGACCTCGACGAGGCCGTGGCCGGACTGCTGACCAACGGACTCGTCGCCAGCAACGTCAACGGCGACACCGTGCCCGCCGGCTTCACCCGTATCGTCGCCTTCCGCTCCGGGCTCGCCGGCGATCAAGACCTCTGCTACGAACGGTTCAAGTAGGCGCACGGTCGCGTTGCTGGGCCGGCCGCCAGTGACGAGCTTCTCGTCCGCGAGAAGGCCCACAACCGGGAGGGCAACGCCCTCGCTGCGGGCCGCCGCTGCTGCCGATGGTGGTAGGGTTTTTTCTCGCAGGGCAAGCGCGAGCCCACGTCGACGTGACCCACTGGGATGTGGTCAGCGGCAATGGGCCGAAGGACGTTAACGGCTTGCGTGGGATGCGCTTCCACCCAACAGCCGAATGTGCCCAAATGTGTTGGAGGTGCGATGAAGATCGCACTTGGCGTGTCGATGACACCCACGACGGTAGGCATCGCACTCGTTGAGGGCGAAAAGGCCGACGGTGTCATCGTCGAGCACGACGTCTTCGAAATCGACTCGGCAACGTCGAGCGCGTGCGATCACGTTATCGCCGCCCTCCTGGGTACCCAGGAGGGCGCGATCGCCGCTGGGCACCATCTGGTGTCGAGTGGGGTGACCTGGACTGACCACGCCGACGCGGCCGTGCTGCGGGAGGCATTGGTCGCCCGCGGCATCGAAGATGTGCTGCTGGTTTCGGAGCTGGACGCTGCCGGGGCGCTCGCCCAGGCGGTCGGTCGGGCAATGGGCTACGACAAGACCGCACTGATGCTCATCGAGCACGACGCCGCGACGCTGGCGATCGTCGAGACCGTCGACGGCTCCGTCGTGAAGGTACTGAGCCAAAGTCTGCACGGTGAGGACGCAATCGCCGTTCTGACCGAAATGGTCACCAGCCTGCGGGCCGAGAACTCGATGCCCCAGGGCATGTTCGTCGTCGGCTCCGGCGTGGACGTCACCGCGGCCAAGGCACATTTGCAGGACCTTGTCTCGGTGCCCGTCATCGCCCCTGAAGAACCCCAGTTGGCGTTGGCGCGCGGCGCTGCGCTGGCGTCGGCGAATGCGCCGCGCTACGACGCAACCACCTTTGGCCTGGCCTACTCACAAGATCCCGGCGACACGGTGATGTATCAGTCGGCCTACCCGATGGCCCTGGCCGGTGACGCCACCACGTTCCTTGGCCACGACAACGCATCCGCGGACACCGCAGACATCGCGTCGGACCCCGACGACGTGCCGGAACGCAGCAAGCCGTCCCTATTAGTGGGCAGCTCGGTGATCGCCATCTTCGTAGCCGGAATGACGGCACTGGTCATCGCGATGGTCACATCCGTCGATCGCGCCCCAGGCGAAACCGCGTTGCCTTCGAGCGCTGTCGCGCCTCCTCCGGCCGTGCAGAGTGCGCCCGCCGCGCCGCCGCCGGCGCCCAATACGGTCCCCGGACCCGCCCCGTCGGCGCCACGGTACGCGCTCACCGAAACTGCACGGCAAATCGTTCCGCCCGCCCCGGCGCCAGTAGTCGTGCGCAACGCTGCACCCGCTCCGGCTCCTCCGCCGCCCGTCGTGTTTCCGCCGGGGATACCACCCGCACCGATCATCCAGTTGCCCATACCGGGGCTTCCCCCGATTGTGCTGGCGCCCCCCAACTACAACCCGCAGCTGGAAAACCCGCCGGGGAACCCGGGTCCGAAGTGGCCTAGGGGCCACGGCGGTGGAGGCCACGGTGGGCACGGCGGCGGTGACTAATGGGTCACCGGGCATTCGCCGAGCAGCGACGTGGTCAGCATGATGCGGCCCAGCGCCACCCAGGCGGCGCCGTAATAGGTCGGAGACCGCTGCTCCAGTTGCGCCGCCGCGTCGAGGCGCTCGAGGGTGCCGTCGAGATTGCCGGCGCCGTGTTCGGTGGCCGCGGCGGCGACCAGGGCGACGGGATGCTGCCAGTTGCCGTCAGCCGACCCATCCAGGTTGCGCCACGCGGGAACTTCACCCGGCGCTGTGAGGACGGGGCGCATCGCACCCGCGACGGCTCGGTCCTCTCGATCGCAGGAATCTGCGAATCGGACTGGTAGGCGCGCGGCGTCCAGACCGAAACGTATGGGCCCCCCGGTGGGGGGTGCGGTGGGGACGGCATGGCCGACTTCACTGACGGTGGCCCAGTCGGGCGGCAACATCCCGGTTCCGACGAGCTGCCAGCCCAGCACCCGCTGAGTGCGGGTGATATCCGTCCACCGCCGGTCGGCCGATGCCTCGAAGAGTTCCCATTCGGCGCGAGGACTGAAGTAACCCGGGTTGACGACGTACGGCGCCGCCGCCCTCGCCCAGTTTCCGCCGACCAGCACGCGCCCCGATCCGGCTACCCAGGTACCTGGCGGGTTCACATCGCTCGAAGGGGCGACCCCGGTGCCGACCGCGACTGTCTCTGTCTCCAGGATCGCCACGCCCAGCCGTGTGCCGTCCTTGGTGAGCTCCGGCGCATTGAAGCGTCGGCCGGCCAACACCAACGACCGCGCCGCATCGAGATCGGCATCCGCGGCGCTGTTGACATCGGTGACCTTGTTTTCGGCCCACCGCCAGGCCAGCAGGCCGTCGGGGCGGCGCAGGTTGGTCTTCGTCCACTTCCATATCGACCGGAACCGAGTCTGGTCACCGACCGCCGCAGCGATGAGCATCCCGTAGGCCTGTCCCTCGCTTACGACGTCACCGCCCTCGTCACGTCGCACGACCCGCCCGTCGGGTTCTACGTACTCATCCAGGAACTTCTGGCCGGCGATACGCGCCGTGTCCTCCCGCATGCCGGCGATGTCGGCCGCATCCAGCCGCGGATCGATGGCGTTCGCGATCCACCAGCCCGCACCGACCATCAACACCATCACGAGTGCAACCGCCGACGCGGTGCTCAGTCGCCTCTTCATCTGGGTTCCCGCGGAACCGAAGGCTTAACGGGCACCGTATCCAGACCTAGTTGCGCAGTGTCGTCAGCATTCAGATCTAAGCGCGCAGTGTCGTCAACCGGTCGTATCCGGTGAACCGCCTCACGCCAGTGCGCGCGCACCTCCCAGTGCGGCGCGGCATCGTTCAGCCGGTTCGGCCGCGGCCGAACCGAAGACATAACGAGCCGTCTAGGTAGTCGCGCAGTGTCGTCAACTGGACTTGCCCGGCGAACCACCTCAACGCCGCGCGAGCGCGCCCGCACCGCCTCGTGCCGTACAACATCGTCGTGCTGTCCCGGGCGCCGCGGCAGAACCGAAGGCGTAACGATCCCGCTAGGTATCCGCGCAGTGTTATCAACACCCAGTTCCAAGCGCGCAGTGTCGTCAACTGGACTTGCCCGGCGAACCACATCGACGCCGCGCCAGCGCGCCCGCACTGCCTCGTGCAGTGCAGCATCGTTCGGCTGTCCCGGCCGCGGCCGTGGAACCGAAGGCTGACCGACCCACCGAGGTAGTCGCGCAGTGTCGTAAACCGGTCGTGCGCGGCGAACCACCGCACGCCAGGGCGCCCGCACAGCCTCGTGCAGCGAAGCATCGTTCTGTTGCCTCTGCCGCCGCGTCGGTCGCGCCGTGGCCATCAGGACCGCTGCGCCCATGACGGCGGCGACGCACAGTACGACCGCGATCCGCCTTCCGTCCGAGCGTTCACTCACAGGGCGTTTTCGCCTTGGTTGTGTCCACCGCACTTCCGCTCGCGGGCATCGTCAACGTCGGGAGATTCAGCGCGGCGGGGGCCTGCGGAACGTCTCGCAGCGTCCGCAGCACGAGACCGTCGGGCCCGTCGGTGAGCAGGAGACTCATCGGCTCGCCACCGAGGAATTCAACGGGTTGGCGCCATTCCCGGCCGTTTGCACTCACCACCGCTTCGTACTGCCCCGCGGGCAGCGCGGCATACCCGGTGATCAGCCCGTACCCAGCTTGGTCCGCCAGCACCATCGGCTCGACCATGCCGGGTGCTACCAGCGCCACATAAACGGATCCCGCTGCACTGGCAGCATGCAGCATCCGCACGGCGGAGTCGGGCGCGGGGCCGGTGGGCATGCCGTCCGGTGCCAGTTGCAGTGCGACCTGGCCGGATTCGGCGGAGAACAGTGCGAGCGTGTAGGTCACCCCTGGACGGAGTGTGACTACCTGACGGATAACGGGGTCACCTCCGCCGGGAAGGTTCGTCACCACCACGTACGTCCCCGCGGGCATCGACCGATAGCTCGACGGATTCGCGTCGTCGCTCGTCTCAAGCGAACCGGCGGCGGTGCCGTCGATGCGCACGAAGTTGAGTTGCTCTGCCGATGGGCTGCGGCGCAGGTCCGCCACCCGCAGCGCGGCCGGACCCCCCTGCGGCGGCGCCGGAGCTGTGCCGAGACCGATATCCTTGGTGCGCAACGGAAATCGAACTCTCAGTCCCTTCGCGGTCAGATCCACGGACTGAACTGCGAACGGGCCCTCTTGGCGTTCGAAGAATGCCGCCATCCCTTGTAGCTGTTGGCGCGGGCCGCTCAGCGTGATATCGCGTCGGGGCGTTCCGGCGTCGTCCTCGCCTTCGATGGTCGGAATATCCTCGACCCGAACGGGTTGCGTCGCAGCGATCACTGCCAGCGTCGCAAGCACGCGTTGATCCACCGTCCGAGACTGCAGGACCGCGAGCACATCCGGATCGGTCGCACCGGCAAGACGGGCCGCGAGTTGCCCTCCGAACGCCGGCGCCGCGGGCGACGGGGATTTCGAGGTCGGTGAGCCATTGTCGACACGGAGTACCTCGACTCGCTCCATGCCCGAGCCGAACGTCACCGCTGGTTGTGAGTGCGCGACCGCGTCAGTGAATACACCGTTCGGCCGCATGCTGGCGCGCAAGGACGCCCTCGACACGACCCACTCGTAGTCGGTCCAGCCGCGGGGCGCCCAGCCCTGCACCTGCTCGTCGGTGTCCACCTTGTAGGCCCACACGACATTGCGCCGGTCGCGGCCGTCCCGGATCAGGTCCACCCACAACGCATCGTCGACGATCAGGCGGTCGGCCTTGGGCACGTTCTGCTCGATCCACTGCTGCGCCTGGCGCATCGGCGCGTCATCGTCGGATTCCAGCAAGCCGCGATAGGTGGGCAGCCAGAGCGACACGGCGATGGACACGATCAGCACCCCGGCGGCCAGCGCCGGAACGCGGAGGCGGCGCAGGTCAACTACTGGCTGCTCAACGCTGCGGAACAGATAACGCAGCGCCACCTCGCCAGTGCCAGCGGCCAGAAGGGCTATCAACGGCAGGGCGGACAGGATGAACGGCGCCGGCAGGTATCCGCGACGGAGAATCGTGACGATGAGTATCACCAACCCGGCCGCGAACGGCCTCAGCCGCTTGACGAACAGTGCGGCCAGGGCGATCGGGCCGGCCAGAATCGGCAGGGCCGGGTCGATTCGGAGCCATTGGTCAACGGTATGGCGATTGACGGAGTCGGGATCATCGAGTGCGCCGCCCGCCGCGCGATCCCGCAACTGGAACCTGATGCCGTCCCACAGACTGACGTGTCCGGGTCCGGGGATCAGCTCACCACGCAGGACGGCCATCAAGACGTACGTGCTCACCACCACGCCGAAAACGGCGACGAACACGGCGAGCGCGTAGCGGCGGGTCACCGGCGCGGTCCTGGTCCAGACCAGCCAAGCGAACATCGGCAGGAGCAGCAGCATGGTCTCCTTGGTCAACACCGCGATGCCGAAACATGTTGCGGCGCCAAACATTGCCGACAGCCGGTACCGCGGTGAGCACAGAAGCACCAGGGCGCCGAGCATCCACGCGATCGCGAGATTGTCCAGATATACCGTGCGGCTCAACGAGATCGCCAACGGAGACAGCGCGAAGACTGCGACCGCGGCCGCGGCTGCCCACCGCGACATCTCGATTCGGCGTGCCAGGGCCCACAGCAGGGCGGCGGTGATCACGGCGACGACGACCATCAGGTATCGCCCGGCGGCGACCGCGTTGCCCCCGAAGTCGGGACCTGAAATCACCGTCCACAGCGCCAACTGCAGCCAGCCGGCCGGCGGATGGTCGTACCAGTAGGTGTAGTGGGCGAGTTCCCCCCATTCGGCCACGGCGTAGGCCTGGGCCATATACGTGCCCTCGTCGTCAAGGCGGGCGGGTGACCCGGTGAGGTTGATCAACCGCAGTGTCGCGGTGAGTATCAACAGGATCCCGAGGATCGGGATCGAGGGATTCAAGCGAAATGACCGACTCACGCCGGAACCGGCCGCTTGGGTGTGGTGGTGCGGTGGGCGTTGCTGTGAGTGGTCTTCTCCCAGCCTCCCTGCCCGCGGATCTCACGCCACACCGACCGCACCGCGGCGCCCGCGAGTAGCAGCTGGTAGGGAACGGTGCCCAGCAATAGTCTCGCGTGATCACGGGCACGAATCCGGATGCCGAATTCCCGTCCGAACTCACCGAGTGCGGCAGACTCGACGGCCATCGTGACGAGAGTCGGCGCCAGCGGCAAGAACGTCACCAACGCCGTCGGCACCGGAACCTTCAACAGGAACATCATCGCAAGCGACAGGGGCACCAACACGCCAGTTGCCGCCTGCAGCAACGGCATCGCCAAGGTGTACCGGGCCAACCAGCGCTGCCTGCGGCTCGGCAGCTTGCGCCAGTCACCCTTGCGTAGCACCTGCAGAAAACCTTGATCCCAGCGTGTGCGCTGCTTCACGAGGGCACGGATCGAACCGGGGGTCTCTTCCCGGGTTACCGCTTGCGGGTCATAGGCGACGGCCACGACTGCACCCCGCGTGGACAACCGCACACCGATCTCGCAGTCCTCGGCCAGACAGTCGGGATCCCAGCCGCCCGCTTCCCGCAGCAACTCGGTGCGGGTGAACACGGTGTTGCCCCCGAGGGGAATGAACCGTTTCTCCGCGTGGAAATGCAGGCGGGAGCGGAACCAGAAGTAATACTCGAGGCAGTTGCGCAGCGACCACCAACTCGTCTGGACGTTCATCAACTGCACGCCCGCCTGAACCACATCTGCGCCGGATTCCTCGAACCGCGCTTCGACCAGACGCAGCAGCCCCGGATGCACCTCGTCCTCCGCGTCGAAGACACCGACGATGTCACCGCGGCATTTACGCAGTGCGGTGTTGAGCGCCTTCGGCTTGTTCTTGGGCACGTGGTAGTCCATGACCACCCTGACGATGCGCGGGTAGCGTGCCACTGCCGCCCGCGCGACAAGTTCTGTCTCCGGGTCGTCATGACCGATGATCACGATCACCTCGTACTTGGGGTGGTCGAGCCGAGCCAGCGTGTCAATCGTGTCGCCGAGCACTTCCTGTTCGTGGCGAGCCGGTAGCAGCAATGAGAACGACCGTGGTGCCCCAGCTGCTCGACGCCGAAAGCCAGTCGCTGCCAACGCGTCCGGACTGCGCCACGCATGCAGCATCCACCACAGGGTCGTACTGGAGACCGTGAACAACCCGAGCGACAGGATCATCAGCACGCCGTTGAGGAGAAGCTGCGGCCACGACGACGGACGATTCTCGCTCTGCTCGCGTCGCATCGACTGTGCCGGTGGCTCAGTGCCGCCCGAAAACGCTTGCACGCCTTCGGCCGGTGGCAGTGCGCCGCCGGATGAGCCTTCGGGATGCGAACCCGGGGCGCCCGATTCGCGCTCTTGTTGCGTCGCGGCAGATGACCCGTCAGCGCTGGCTGAGGGCACCGACGGCTGCGGCGAGGGTTGGTCGTCGTTCCCGAAGGGTCGCCCACTGAAGACCACTAATGCGACGAAGAGAAGAACGCCGGCGAAGGCCACGGCAGTCGGCTTGACCCGGCGCCCCCAAAGATTTGCCTCGCTAACAGCCACAGCTTCGTGCAGTGCACCAACGTTCTGCTGTCTCGGCCGCGGCGGCGGACCCGAAGGCCTAACGGGCCTCCTCCGAAGTCGTGCAGTGTTGTCAACTGGTCGTGCGCGGCGACCCACGTCACCTCCGCGCCCGCGCGCCCGCCCCGGTTCATGCAGTGCAGCAACGTTCTGCGGTCTCGGTCGCCGCGGTGGAGCCGAAGGCTCAACGGGCACCGTATCCGGACCAAGTCGCGCAGTGTCGTCAACAGGTCGTGCGCGGCGAACCACGTCACCGCCGGGCCCGCGCGCCCGCCCCGGTTCGTGCAGTGCAGCAACATTCTGCCGTCTCGGTCGCCGCGGTGGAACCGAAGGCTCAACCGGCACCGTATCCGGGTCAAGTCGCGCAGTGTCGTCAACACCGAGAACTAGTCGCGCAGTGTTGTCAACATCCAGATCGAGTCGCGCGGTGTCGTCGACCGGTCCTAAGCGGCGAACCACCTCACGCCAGTGCGCCCGCACCGCTTCGTGCAGTGCAGCATCGTCTTGTGGTCTCGGCCGCCGTGGCGGAACCGAGGGCTCAACGGTCACAGTATGCAGCTCTAGTCGCGCAGCGTTGTCAGCCGGTTGTGCGCAGTGAACCACTTCGCACTCGCGCCGGCGCGTCCGCACCGGTTCACGATTCGCTGCTCATAGATACCTTATAGTCGGCGGTCACATAACTCCCAGGTTTGAGGGCGACTGCTCCGCGCTACGACGCGCCCACCGTCGCCTGGCCTACTCACAAAATCCCGACGGGACCACGGTCTAGCCCGGCCAGCAACGTCAACGGCGACACCGTGCCACGAACGGTTCCAGTAGGCGCGCGGTCGCATCACCTGGCTCTGGGGCGTTTGCCGTCGCTGACAGCTTCGATCGGCCGCACCGTCGCCGAGGACCGGCCGCGAGATCGGCGACCCGGTCGATTCCTGCCAACCGTCGAGCAATTACTGCCACCGGAATTAAACCGCTGAGCACGTCGTTTACACCATCAGACCGGCGAAGGAAGGCTCCCGAACCGGCCGGCCAAACAGCCGGACCGCGACGTTCACGCCACGGCTCGAACCACATGAGCAGAAGAAAGCAGCACCCCAATGAAGCAGTTTGGATTTGCCACCATCATCGCCGGCGGACTGGCCGCCGCGGTACTGGGTTTCGCCGCCCCCGCCGCCACAGCCGCGCCCGTCGACCTCTCCGGGACCACCATCTCGGCGGGCATCGACCATCACACGTGGCTGGACCAGATCACGCCTCAGGTCAACGTGCCGCACGTCGACACGTCGGTCCACCAGAGCCACTGACCTACCGCGACAAGGGAGGGGCACCCCAAACGGGTGCCCCTCCCTTGCGTGTCGGGGACCTACGTGTCGATCGCAGCTCATAGCCTCTGAGCTGTGCTGACGAAGGCCACGCCCGATCCGGTGCTGGCGCGCATTCTCGACGGGCGCACCAGGCCCCTACTGGATGCCGTGCCCGCGACGACGTCAGCGTCCAAGGGCAGCACCGCATACCAGGTGCACACCTACCCGACCAAGGTCCCGCCCGCCGCGATCGAACCGTTCATCCTGGCCAGCACGGAACCCGGCGGACTGGTGTTCGATCCGTTCTGCGGATCCGGCATGACCGGCTTGGCCGCACTCAACGCGGGCCGGCGCGCCATCTTGTCCGACTTGGGCCCTGGCGCAGTGCATCTCGCGCACAACTACACCCACCCCGTGCCTCCCGAGGCGCTGGCCGCGGCCCTTCGGATGCTGGGGTCGGCGACGTCCACGCTCGAACGGAAGCTGTACCGCTCGACCTGCCCTACCTGCGAACGGCCGAGCATGCTCCGGCACCTGGTGTGGACCGACGTCCACACGTGCGCGGCGTGCGAGGCACCCATCCGCGTGTGGGACCAAAGCAGCGAATCCGGCGGCACCGCACGCACACTCACGTGTGCCGGGTGCGGGCACGCGCAATCCCGGGCCGGTGTGAGCGGCCTGGTCAGCCAGCCCGCCGAGAAGGCCGTCGGCTGCGACGCGTGCGGCACGCTGCAGCGGGGGCCCGCCGACGCCGCCGATCTCGCGCTGCTCACGACCATCGACAGGCGCAAGCTGACCCGTTGGATCCCGTCGGTGCCGCTCGGTCCGGATCGCGAGATGCACCGCCGCTCCGCGCTGCAACTCCGCGCCGTCACCGACGTGGCCGACTTCTGGAACCACCGCAGCAAGCTCGCGCTGGGCGAGCTGTGGCACGTGATCGCGGCCCTGCCCGATGCGACGGTGCGATCGGCGCTCACCTTCGCCTTCACCAACACCGCGTGGCACGCGACCCGGATGCGCCGATACAACGCACACGGCGGGCAACGGCCCTTGACGGGCACCCTCTACATTCCGCAGCTCGTCGCCGAGGGCAACGTCTTCGAGATCTTCCGGCATCAGGTGGCCCAGGTGTCCCGGTTCTACGCGACGCACCCCGCCGCCGAACGGGTCGACGTCCCGGCCGTCGTGCGACGGTCGTCGGCCACGGACCTGTCGTGGCTGCCCAGTTCCAGTGTCGACTACGTGTTCACCGATCCGCCGTTCGGCGCGAACCTCTTCTACGGCGACTGCAACGCGGTATGGGAGGCGTGGCTCGGAGACGTCACCGACACCAGCGCGGAGATCGTCGTCAACCGCTCGCTGCCTCCCAGCGCGGGCGGCAAGACGCTCGACGACTACGAGAAACTACTTGCCCAGGCGTTCAACGAGATTCGGCGAACACTCCGCCCCGGCGGCCGCGCGAGCGTGGTCTTCCACAACGCGGACGACAAGGTGTGGTCCGCGCTGCTGTCCGCCACCGACCGCGCCGGGCTCGTCCAGACCGACGTGAGCCTGCTCGACAAGGTGCAGCGCTCGATGAAGGGGTACAAGGGGCGCAGCGGGGCCGAACTCGTCCCCTTCTACGACCTGGTGATCACGTTCACGGCGGGATCACGTGCGCCCAGCGTCCAGCGCACGGGTGCCGTCGAGGTGGCGCTGGAGGCGGTGCGGCGGCATCTGGCCACAGTTTCCGGCACGGCTGCGGCGGACGGTTCCTCGTCGCAGCGCTCCCTCGAGTATCTGTACTCGCTGTCGGTCGGCGCGGTGATTGCATCCGGTCATCGACCCACGGGGCTGTCATTCCGGGCCTTCGAACAGCTGCTGCGAGAGACCTTGCCGCGCAACGAGTTCGGTTACTGCTTCGACCGCTGATTCACGTCACCGCAGATCAAGCCAGCGCGTACCGTCCACGTCGAGCCGCCCAAGTCTGACGGGAGGCGGGGGAGTGGTCTCCGGGCCAGCTTCGACGGCGCCGCGGTGGCCGAACTGGGGGAGCGGCAATGAAGGTTCGACGGCGGGCGTCGCGGTGCGGTCGGCGGAGCCGAGCGATTCCGCGCTTCAATCGTTCTGATCGTCAGGCAACGTTTTGGTCACGATCCACATCACGATCAATTAAGAATGGCCGAGGAATTCTGAAGAATTTCAGAATGGGTCGGGCTATTTGACCGGCCGCTTAGCGCCGCGACCTGATTGTGAGAGCAGAATCACGCGACCGGGCCGTAACGCCTGAACGGCGCGTTCGCCAAGCGCGAAGACCGGATTCGGCATCGTGTACCGGCGCTACCGTGGATTTCGGGACGGGGATTGTCCAAGCGACCAATTCGCGAACGAAGGAAACAAGAATCATGAAATTCATTGGTTTCAGCGCGCACCGAAACATCGCCGGCATCACCGCGGGCTTCCTGCTCGGGGGAGTGGCCCTGGCGACCGCGGTGGCACCCGCATCATCGGCTGCGCCCGATTGCAGCGCCGCAGGTATCGCCGGCACGACCAGCGCAGTGACCGGCTCGGCACGGGACTACCTGACCGCCCACCCCGGTGCCGACCAGGTGGTGACGGCTGCCTACAGTCAGCCCCGCCCCGAGGCGGAGGCGAACATCCGTGGCTACTTCACCGCCAATCCGCAGGAGTACTACGAGCTCCGGGGGATCCTGGCGCCGCTCGACGACACGCAACGCACGTGCAACGTGACGCTGCTGCCGCCCGACCTGGCGTCGGCGTTGAACCAGTTCATGGCCGGCTGAGTCCGGCAGTCGACGGCCCGCTGCCCACCAGGCAGCGGGCCGTGGTGTTTCGCTGGCAAACGCCAGGGGTACAAAGCCGAGGCCGGGGTCCGAGCCCATTGACTTGCTGGCCCCACATACGCACAGTGCTCGATCGACCCTAGGAGTTCACATGAGACCCAGTCACATCGCGCGGCTTCTGGGTGCAGTCGTCGCCACCGCGGGGGCGATCCCATTCGGGGTTTCCGTCCCGTCCGCTTCTGCCGAGCAGTGCCCCGACGTCGAGATCGTGTTCGCACGAGGGACGAGCGAGCCGCCTGGCGTTGGGGGAGTGGGGCAGGGGTTCGTCGATTCATTGCGCTCACAACTCGGCACGAGGTCGGTCGATGTCTACCCGGTCAACTACCCCGCGAGCAGCGACTTCGAGAACCGTGAAGTGTTCGCCGGTACGGTCATCGACGGCATCCGGGACGCCGGGGCGCACGTGCAGTCCACCGCGGCGAACTGCCCCAACACCAAGATCGTGCTCGGCGGCTACTCCCAGGGCGCGGTAGTGGCCGGGTACGTCACCGCGGACCAAGTACCGGCGGGTGTTCCCGCTTCGGTCGCGCCTGCGCCGCTGCCACCCGAGGTGGCCGACCACGTCGCCGCCGTCACGCTGTTCGGCAAGCCGTCGGACGAGTTCTTGCGCCAGTACGAGGCCCCGGCCCTCACGATCGGCCCGCTGTATGCGGCCAAGACCATCGACCTGTGCGCACAAGGAGACTCCATTTGCGACGGTGCGCCTGGAGGCCAACCCGGCTTCGCACACATTTCGTACGGATTCAACGGGATGACCGTTCAAGCGGCGACCTTCGCGTCCGACCGCATCGCGCCAATGCCCCCGAGCGCCGGTTGAGCCGAGGCCTACTTCCAGGCGAACACCGGTTGCTCGAGCTCGTCGACCGGGTCGTCGCGACCTTCGAGGCCCAGCCACCGCAGTTGCAAGAGCACAGCACCCGTCGGCGCGTGGATGAGGTCGTTTCCCAAGGGGATTTGCACGACGGGACGCCGGCTCTCCGGGATGGCGATGAACCTGGGCGAATCATCGCGTAACAGTTGGTGTAGACCCACTCGGTACACCGCCACCACCTCGTCGGGCGCGGGCCGGGGGTCGAGCCGTCCGGCACCCCAGATCACCACCGGGGTTATGACATATCCCGACCGCGTCGGGTAATCGTCGAGGAGGCCCAGCACGGTCGAGTCGGACAACCTGATGCCAACCTCTTCGTCCAATTCCCGCAGCGCGGCGTCGACCGCTGTTTCCCCCGGGTCCACGCGACCGCCGGGCAGCGCCCACTGTGCGGCATGTGAATTGAGGCGAGATGCCCTGCGGCACAAGAGAAAAGCAGCACCACCCGACACGTCGACCATGCGACCGTCGAGGCCGGCCTCCATGGGCCGACCATCGATCCAGTCGTCCACCGGAGCCGGATCCACCCTGTCCTCACCGACCTCGGAGTCGACGAGGACCACCGCAACGGCCGCGTGCCGCTTCGTCGGGTCGGTCACCGTGCGGCGGTTGTGGCCCGCGAGGTGCGCACGGACCCGTTCACGCAACGCTTCGTCATAGGTGATCGTCACCGTTCGACCATAGGCAGGCTCGGTTCGCGCCAGACCATCGGACGTGCGTCCGACGACGGTTTGGGCCGTGTGGGCGGACACTAGCGAGCGTTCGGCCTTTGGTCGGCGCGGTGTCAGAATCCTTCGAACACGCTCCACTTGCCGGGGCGGGGATGCCGTCAGGCACGCTGGTCCTCACGATGTCCCTCCCGCCGCCCCTCCCAGCCACCGCTACTGCCCTGCTCGACGATCCGAGCGACCTGTCCGCGCTGCGCGCGATGGGCACCGACGCCGACGAGCTGTTCGCCTCCTTCGCCGCATGGGCCGAGGGATGCGGCACCGTGCTGTACCCGGCGCAGGAGGAGGCCCTGATCGAGCTCCTCAGCGGCGCGAACGTCATCCTGGCGACGCCCACCGGCTCGGGCAAGTCGCTGGTGGCCACGGGCGCGCTGTACGCGGCACTGGCAGCGGGTCGGAGAAGCTACTACACCGCGCCGATCAAGGCGCTGGTCAGCGAGAAGTTCTTTGCCCTGTGCGAGGTGTTCGGGGCGGCCAACGTCGGGATGCTCACCGGTGACGCCGCGGTCAACGCCGGTGCACCGATCATCACGTGCACCGCGGAGGTGCTGGCCAACATCGCGCTGCGCGAGGGCGGTCAAGCCAACACCGCCGCCGACATGATCGTCATGGACGAGTTCCACTTCTACGGCGATCCCGATCGTGGTTGGGCCTGGCAGGTGCCGCTGCTGGAACTGCCGAAGGCCCAGTTCCTGCTGATGTCGGCCACCCTCGGCGACGTCACGTTCCTGCGCGAGGACCTCACCGGGCGCACCGGCCGTCCGACTGCGCTGGTGGCCAACGCCGAACGCCCGGTCCCGCTGTACTTCAGCTACGCGACCACGCCGATGCACGAGACGATCGGCGACCTGCTCGACACGAAGCAGGCGCCGATCTACGTCGTCCACTTCACCCAGGCGTCGGCGTTGGAGCGGGCGCAGGCGTTGATGAGCGTCAACGTGAGCACGAAGGAGGAGAAGGCGGCGATCGCCGACATGATCGGCGCGTTTCGCTTCTCATCGGCCTTCGGTGCGACGCTGTCGCGCCTGGTCCGGCACGGGATAGGCGTTCACCACGCCGGCATGCTGCCGAAGTACCGGCGGCTGGTGGAGCAGTTGGCTCAGGCCGGGCTGCTCAAGATCATCTGCGGCACGGACACGCTCGGCGTCGGGATCAACGTGCCGATCCGCACCGTCGTCTTCTCGGCCCTGTCGAAGTACGACGGCGTACGCACCCGACTGCTCAGCGCCCGCGAGTTCCACCAGATCGCGGGGCGGGCCGGCCGGGCGGGCTACGACACCGCCGGCACCGTCGTCGTCCAGGCGCCCGACCACGAGGTGGAGAACCTCAAACAGTTCGCCAAGGTTGCCGACGACCCGAAGAAGCGACGAAAGCTGGTGCGCCGCAAGGTGCCCGAGGGGATGGTGCCCTGGAGCGAGTCGACCATGACCCGGCTGGTCGACGCCACCCCCGAGCATCTGACGAGCAACATGCGGGTGTCGACGGCGATGATCCTCGACGTCGTCGACCGTCCCGGTGATCCGTTCGTCGCAATGCGGCGGCTGCTCACCGAGAACCACGAACCGCGGAAACGGCAGTTACGGCACATTCGCGAGGCGGTCGGCATCGCACGCTCGCTGCTGCAGGCCGGCGTCCTCGAGCGGCTCGACGAACCCGAAGCCGACGGACGGCGCTACCGGCTGACCGTCGACCTGCCGCCCGACTTCGCACTCAACCAGCCGCTGTCGACGTTTGCACTCGCCGCGGTCGAGGCGTTGGATCCCGCATCGGAAACCCATGCGCTGGACGTTGTTTCGGTCATCGAGGCGACGCTGGAAGACCCTCGTCAGATCCTCGCGGCGCAGCTGAAGAAGGCCAGGGGCGAGGCCGTCGCCGCGATGAAGGCCGACGGCATCGAGTACGACCAGCGGATGGAGCTGCTCGACGACGTCACCTATCCCAAACCACTCGAGGAACTGCTCCAGTACGCCTACGCGGTCTACTTGCAGAGCAACCCGTGGGCCGCGGACGGGCAGCTGTCGCCGAAGTCCGTCGTGCGGGAGATGTGGGAGCGGGCGTTGACCTTTCGGGAGTTCGTCAGTGTCTACGGGCTGACCCGTTCCGAGGGTGCGGTGCTGCGGTACCTCTCCGATGCGTTCAAGGCGCTGCGGTCCGGAGTACCTGCCACCGCGCGGACCGAGGAGCTGACCGACATCGTCGAGTGGCTCGGTGAGCTGGTGCGCCAGGTCGACTCGAGCCTGCTCGACGAGTGGGAGCAGCTCACCAGCCCGGACCGAGCCGACTCGACGTGCCCGTCGCCGTCCCTGCTCGCCCGCGCCCGCTGACCGGCAACGAGCGTGCGTTCACCGCGATGGTTCGCAATTCGCTGTTCCGGCGGGTGGAGCTGTTCGCTCGGCGCCGCTGGCACGACCTCGGCGAGTTGGACGCCGACTCCGGGTGGACGTCGGAGCGCTGGCAGGAGGTCGTTGACGCGTACTTCGCCGAGCACGACAGCCTGGGCACCGGCGCCGACGCGCGTGGGCCGGCGCTGCTGATCATCGACCGGCAGCCCGACGTGTGGCAGGTGCGGCAGATCCTGGACGACCCCGCCGGTGACCACGACTGGGGCTTCGACGTGGAGGTGGATCTGGAGGCCTCCGACGAGGAGGGCGCGGCGGTCCTCCGCGTGGTCGACGCCGGCCGCATGGGCTAGAGGCGATCTGGACTACACGGTCCGGTCAGCCCAATTGAACGGGGTGTGATGCGCGGCCGCGGTGTCCAGCCCTTTCCCAGACATATCGCCTAATCAGCCCCGCCTTTCCGAACGTGCCCAGGGTCGGCAGCAAGAGCACGGCCCCCTTGACTTCATAGGCTTTTGGACGATATGGTTCAGTTCCCGTTTAGCTCTCGAATTTCGGCTAGCACAGATAGGACTACACCATGAAGAAAGGTCGGCTAACTCGCCGCGTTGCCGCGACCGTCGGCATCGCCGCCGCCATCTTGGCGGGAGCGTTGACCGCGTGCGGTGGTGGCGAAACCCCAGCCCCCTCGAGCACCACGACCACCACCACCACCACCACCCCGTCGCCCACGGAGAAGAGCATCAACCCCACCGGCGGCAACCTCTTCACCCCACCGGTGAAGGCACCGCCGGCACCCACCGCCATCCCCGGCGACAACTAACGATCGACACGCGAGGGGGCGGGCCAGTCATTCGACCGGCCCGCCCCCTCGCGTTCTGACCGCTCAGTCCGGCACTTCAACGCCGACCGGGCTGAACGACTTTATGTGTGCGATCGCGGAATTCAGCGCAGTTTGCATGAGCCGCGGATCGTGGGCCGTCTGCGACAGCAGATAGCCACCTTCGACCGCCGCGAGCAGGCCAGTGGCCAGTGCGGGCCCGTCGATGTCGGTCCTCAGTACACCCGTATCGCGCATCCGCTCCAGCGCAGCCGCCAGCATCGCCCGCCATTCGGCGAAGTGCTCGGCCAGCGACGCGCGGGCGTTGTCGTCCGTATCCGAGAGTTCCGCTGCCAGCGACCCGAGTTCGCAGCCCCACAGCCCGCGGCGGAGCGTGCAACGCTGCACCATGGCGTTACGCCATTGATAAAGTCCGCGAAAGGAATCCACCTTCTCAAGGCGAGTCCGCTGCCACGACAAGATCTCGTCCGCGCGCAGCGTGATGACTTCGTAGACCAATTCCGTCTTGTCGGTGAAGTGTTGGTAGAACTGCGATTTGCTCGTGGCGCTGGCGGCCAACACCTCGTCGATCGTCGTCGCAGCGACACCCCGCACGTGCATCAGCTCGGCGGCGGCAAGCACGATACGGTGACGGGTGGCGGCGCCGCGCGAAGTCAGCTTCGGCCGCGACGCGCCATTCGATGGCTGCGGCATCACTCAACTGTAAACCCTCGTTTTGGACGCGCGGGTCCAGGTACGGCGGCCGCATCGCCTCGCCCGCCGTCGGTATCGGAAGCGCCGCGGCGTCGACGAGTCCAGTCAGTCCGGACAGCTGAGAAGTTGCCGCCGAAGGAGACCCATCGGCCTCGAAGACGATCGCGGGATCCTTCCAAGCGGGTGATCCGGCCAGATCTCGACGCGATGCCCCGTTGCGGGCGAACTCCGACTTCAACAGGTGGGCCACGGAATCTCGTTGCTCGGCGGGTGGTTTCCGCTCGCCGTCCAGATCCTGACAGTCGTTGTGTTACTCGTCGTGGTCGGCTGGCGAACCAGACGCTGGCGACTGGTGTGCCTACCCTTCAGCATGGTGTTCGGCGTGACGGTCGCACTTGGCGCACGGGAATACATGAACTCCGAAGGACTGGCGGATCCGGCTCCAGCCAAGCTATGGGTGTGGTCTGCCGTATGTGCGGGGTCGGTCGCCGTCGCCGCCTTGGGCTTTCGGGCGGCACGGTGGTGGCGACGTGGATTGTCGGAGGTGGCCATCCCGCTCACGCTCGTGTGCGCGCTGCTGGTGCTCAACCAGTGGGTGGGCTACTACCCGACGTTGCAGAAGGCCTGGGGGGACCTGACCGCAGGGCCACTCCCCGATCAAACCGATGCGAAGGCGCTTGCGGGACTGCGTAATACACGCCCCGCCAGGGGCAAGCTGGTGGGAGTCGACATCCCCGACAGCGGCAGCGGCTTCAAACACCGACGGGAGTACGTCTACCTGCCGCCGGCCTGGTTCGCGGGGAGTCTGTCGCCGAAGCTCCCCGCGGTGATGATGATCGCAGGTGAGTTCAGCAACCCGACCAACTGGATACGGATCGGGAACGCGATCTCGATGATCGACGGCTATGCCAGCGAACACGACGGCGAGGCGCCGGTGTTCGTCTTCGTCGATACACCTGACGAATGAGGTGCGGCCCTATGTCATCTCGCATTTCGGCACATCGGCGAACCCTTCTGACTGGGCGGTCGCGGGCTGGTCCATGGGCGGCACATGCGCGATCGATCTTGCGGTGATGATCCCGACCTGTTCGCCACCTTCGAGGACATCGGCGGTGATCGCGGGCCCAATTCGGGTACCAAACAGCAGACGATCGAACGGCTCTACGGTGGCGACGCGGCATCGTGGGATGCATACGACCCCGCACGGTCATGGCCAAACACGGCCCCTACAGCGGCGTCGCAGGGTACTTCGACGATTCGCAAGAGCCACCCGACGACAAGACCAAGAACCTGCCCGACCGCCCTGAGCGGAACGCTGATCCGGCCACGACGACGCGCGAATTCGGGAGAAGGGCGCGCTGCCCGACCTGTGCTCAGCCGCGATGGCTGTGCACATCGGATGCTCACTGCGGGTGTACCCCGGCTACCACACGTGGCAATTGGCGGCCCGCGCGTTTTCCAACGCGCTGCCATGGATCGCACAGCGGGTCAACACTCCGACCGCTGGTACCTGATAGGTCTCAGGGTTGGGAGTCGCCGACGGCGGAATACTCTCGTCTCAAAGCCGTTGAGGACACCATGTCGAGCTTCAGGAGTGGCGTATGAAAATCGGAATCTCCACGTTCGTCACCGACGACGGTATCGACGCGGTTTCGCTCGCGCGTGGGATCGAGGAGCGGGGTTTCGACTCGCTGGTGATCGCCGAGCACACCCACATTCCGGCAAGTCGGGAGTCGGCGTACCCAATGGGGGGCGAGTTGCCGACGATCTACTATCGGACGCTCGACCCGTTCGTCACCCTCGCCGCAGCAGCGGCCGTGACGTCCAGGATCGAACTGTTCACCGGCATCGCCCTGCTCATCCAGCGTGACCCGATCATCACGGCGAAGGAAGCCGCGAGCATCGACCTCATCTCCGGGGGCCGGTTCGTGTTCGGCGTGGGCGCCGGCTGGAACATCGAGGAGTTGCGCCACCACGGCACCGACCCGAAGACGCGTGGAGCGCTGTTGGACGAGCGCATCGACGCCATCAAGGCGCTCTGGACGACCGATCCCGCCGAGTACCACGGCAAGTACGTCGACTTCGATCCGTCGTACAGCCGTCCCAAGCCCGTCCAGCAACCACATCCGCCCATCTACATCGGGGGCGACTCCGATGCCACGGTCAAGCGGGTGGTTCGGCACGACGCAGGCTGGATTTCCAACCCGCTCCCAGTGGAGAGATTGGCCAAACGCATCGACCAGATGCGTAACGCCGCCGGCCACGACGTCCCGCTGGCGATGTTCGGTACTCCCACCGACCCCGACTATTGGCGTGCCACCGAGGACCTGGGCTTCGGACAGGTGGCGCTGCTCCTGCCGACCAAGCCGCTCGACGAATCGCTTCGGCTGCTCGACGAATACGCCGCGTCGGTAGCTCGGTACCGCGGTTAGCGCCGCACCTCTGCCCGTCGGCCGGCCACCAATGTCGTTGAGGTAGTCGTCACCGTCTGACGCGAACCACCTTCCTGGCGGGAACAAAGCCCGTCTAATAGAGGTTGCAGGCACACGTGCCTGTCCCGAGCCGCCCGACCACCTGCCCGAACCGGGCGCTCCGTCGGCGCACAGCCTTGACGAACATGGATGGGCACAACTGATGCGCCAGGGCCCCCTCGCCGGGCGGTATCCGGCGGTGGCCGCCATGGTCACGCTTGCACTGATCCCGTATCTGGCGTTGTCCGCAGCACTGGACCCCTTGGTCCCGATCATCTCGGAACAGCTGCACATGAGCGCTCAGGCGCTGAGCCTGAGCGCGGGCTTGGGCAATGCGGCCTACGCAGTCGGTACGGTGCTGGCGGTCCAGTTCGCCCAGCACCTGCCGCAGCGCAGGATGCTGCTCGTCTACGCGGTTGTGCTCGTCGTGGGGTCAGTGCTTGCAGCATCGGCGCAGAACGCGGGAATGTTCATCGGCGGGCACGTCCTGCAGGGCCTTGCCACCAGCATGTTGTTGATCGCGGCCGCGCCGCCGCTGGCGATGGGCTTTCCGAAGACAAGGCTGCGCCAAACGGCCGTGATCATGAACATATGCGTCTTCGGCGCGGTCGCGCTCGGCCCGTTCATCGGCGGCGTGCAGGCGGAGGCACACGCGTGGCGACCGCTGTTCTGGATCATCGCCGCGATCGCGGTGCTTTCCCTGGTGATGGCCGCGCTGACGTTCGACGATGCCCCGCCTGCCGATCTCGACGCCCCGCGAGACCTCTGGGCAATCGCACTGGCGGCCGTCGGCTGCGGCGCCGGATTCATCGGAGCCGCGCAGCTCACCACCCACGGGCTCAGCGACGCGGCGGTGGCCGTGCCGATGTTTGGCGGACTGGCAGTGATCGTCGTGCTGATCGTCTACCAATTCCGGGCGCGTCGCCCACTGTTGACCGTCCGTTCGGTCTTGACCAGTTCGATCCCGGTCGCCGGCGTCGGCGTCGCACTGTTCGCCGCCGCGGCGTCGGTGTCGGCGACCGCACTGACCGCCAACGTGTTGCTGCAGACCTACAGCTCGGTGCGGGTCGGGCTGCTGTACCTGCCCGAACTCGGCGGGGCCATCGTGATGGCGTTCGTCTTCGGGTTCGTCATCACCAGACGGGCGATGCATTACCTTCCCTTGGCGGGCATGGCGTTGCTCGCGGCAGGCATTGTGGTGTTCCGGCTCGCAATACCTGCCAATCAGCCACTTGTCCTGCTCGGCGCGGGGCTGACGGGACTGGCGCTGGGCGCCACCGTCGCGCCAGCGCTGTTCGTCGCAGGATTCTCGCTGCGGTCCAACAGCCTTCAGCGCGTCTTCGCGATCATCGAGCTCCTGCGGGCGGTGGCCGCGTTCATGGTGGCACCGATCTTCGCCTACTTCGCGATCGCTGCGCCGGGCGATCTGGTTGCCGGCACCGGCGACGCGCTCTGGATCGGCTTCGGATTGGCGATCGGCGGCGCCGTCTTCGGCGTGGCCATCTATGTGCTCAGCGGAGCCCGACCACAAACCCCCGACTTGGACGAGTTCCTCGACGGCGACTCGCCGGCCTGGTACTCCCCGCCACTGCTGGCGCGCGTCCGGGGAGCCCTGCCGCCGCCGGGTCCCGCCGCCGAGCACGCCCCTGCCATCGTGGCACCGAATTACGATGTCGCTGCGAGCTCGGGTGGGCCGGTCCTATTCGCCTACGACGGCTCCGACCTGGCCGCGTTCGCGATCGCGGAGGCGGCCACGCAGCTGCCCACCCGGCGAGATGCACTGGTCGTGTGCGTCTGGCAGCCCGTCGAGGTGGGGTTCGCACCCACCGATGGGAGACACTTCAACGCCGACCGGGCCACCGAGGTACGCAATGCCGCCGAACAGACTGCCGCTCACGGGGCATCGCTGGCCGGCGAGGCGGGATTCCTGGCCTGCAGCAAGGCCGTAGAGGCGGCGCCAACCTGGAAGGGCATCGTCCAGACCGCTGACGAATACAGTGCGAGTCTGATCGTGCTCGGGCCGCACCGCCGCAACGGGCTGCTCGGACACCTGCAGGGCAGCGTCGCGGCTGCGGTCGTCGCACACACCGCCACCCCCGTCCTAATCGTCCCCCAGCGCCCGGGCAGCCAATGACCTCGGTTCTACTGCGTGCGAAGGGGTTTGGGACTAGTGATTCCCCATCGCGAACCCACTACCGGTCTGGTGCCACACAATCGAGTGGGTTGTTCCCGTCATCGCCGAATCGTTGATGCAGGAGCCGATCCGCGCAGCGACGGAACGACTGCGGTTATAGGAAGTGTGCAACCTCGGCTCGCAGCCACTTTCGAGCCCGACTGCGATCTCCCCGCCAACCATCCTGTCCCTCCTGTCACCCGTCGTCAGATCGGGGGGTAGCGGCTCGAGTCCGTTCCAGCCATTTGCACTCGGCGGGTATAGCGGCTTTCATGTCTGGATGCCTCACATAAGTCGGCGCGATGCGATGTTGATGGCCGGTATCGGCGCACTGGCGGCCGCGGTGCCCATCCGGACGGCCGGGGCTGACCCGTCGAGACCTGACCTACCGCTGGATCGGGTGCCACCGCCCGCTGCGCCACCACCTGGTGGGTACATCTTCCAGGACGAGTTCGACGGCCCGGCCGGCTCGGCGCCCGACGCGTCGAAGTGGGAGCCGGCATACGAGCGCGAGTCGATGGAGGACCCGACGTTCTGGGAGCTACCCGGGAACGTCGGCCAGTACCGAGACGACCGCCGGAATCTGTTCGTCGACGGCAAGTCGAACCTCGTTCTGCGCGCCGCCAAGGACGGCAACACCTACTACAGCGGCAAGCTGTTCGGGAAGTTCAGGGGTGGCATCGGCCACACCTGGGAGGCCCGAATCAAGCTGAACTGCCTCACCCCGGGTTGTTGGCCTGCCTGGTACCTGGCCAACAACAGCCCGGACAACGGCGGCGAAGTCGACATCATGGAGTGGTACGGCAACGGCCACTGGGCCGCGGGAACCGCCGTCCACGCCAAGTTGAACGGCGGAGAACACGTGAGCCAAGGGATCACGGTGGACAGCGGGTGGCACACCTGGCGCGTCCAATGGGATGACGCCGGTATGCGCTTCTGGAAGGACTACACAGACGGCGCGCAACCGTACTTCAACGCTCCGGCGAATTCGCTGCCGGACTGGCAGTTCAACACCCCCGGCTACCAGCTGTTTCCGATATTGGGTCTTGCGGTCGCCGGGTCCGGTGGTGGCGATCCCGGGCCGGGGACCTACCCGGCGGACATGCTCGTCGACTGGGTTCGTGTCTGGTAAACCGCCAGATACCTTGTTGCACAAGACTTTCCGTTACGGCGCTTCTCTCAACCCTGCAATGCGACTGGGGCACCCAATATCTCATTTGGGAGACTTGAATGCCTCGTCGAGCCATTCGCGGATGGTCTTGACCAACACCGCCCGATTCTCCCGCTTGACGATCGCGTGACCCTCATCCTCGAAGATCAGACACTCCACCCGCCGCCCGAGTCGTCCTACGGCATCGAACATCTGCATGGATTCGCTCGGCGGCACGTTCGTGTCGTTGGCGCCATGCACCAGCAACAGTGGCGCGCTGAGCATCTCGACCCGCAGCAGCGGTGAGAGTCGGTCGAGCATTTCCCGGTCGTTGATCGGATGGCCGTACTTCGGGTACGCCTCGGCCGCAATCCAGGGATCGGTGTTGCGGTAGAACGTGCCCAGGTCGCTCATACCGCAGATGCTGACTCCCGCCGTGAAGAGCTCGGGGTGGAAGGTCAGTGCTGCCAGCGTCAGGTAACCGCCATAGGACCACCCGCAGCACGCGATTCGGTCGGGGGCCGCCAGCCCGTGCTCGACGAGGAAGTGCACACAGTCCGCGACGTCGTCGATGGCGCCGAATCGCAGCTGCCTGTCGTCGGCATGGCAGAAGCTGCGTCCGAATCCGCCTGATCCGCGCACGTTCGGGGTCAACACCGTGATGCCAGCGTCGAGCAGTTCGGGAAATATCTCGCTGTAGTCCGGGCGGGCCTGTCCCTCCGGGCCGCCGTGCAGGAAGATCATCGCCCCCGTGCGCGCCCCATCCCGCGGTTCGTAGAGCCATCCGGTGAGCTCGAGCCCGTCCCGCGCGCGCAAGCTCACCAGCTGAGGATCGGCGGCAGCGTTGCCACCACCGGGCTCGCGGTCGACGCGTTCCCACTCCCGCGACCGCGGATCGACGAGCTCGACCGTTCGCGGCGTGGACGGACCCTGCACGGTCATCGCCACCATCGAGCCGCCGGCGCTGATGCTGAGCTCGCTGGCCACCAGGCCCGGCAGCGGGATCGGCTCGCTCAACGTGTTGTCGGCGTATTCGAGTATTTGTAACTCGCTGCAGCCGTTGATGTTCCACAGCATCGCTACGGTCGAGAGATCGTCGCTGACGGCGAACTCGTCCAAGTCGTGGCCGGCGCGTTCTGCGACGACGTGATAAGCCACTCCGTCCTCCGTGACGGTCAGTTCGACCAGTCGGGCGTGCTCGGCCCCGTTGTCACTGCGGACCAGGGCGCGCACATAACCGCGGGTGCTGTTGAGCGGATACGTCTTCGCCGGGTGATAGAGCGTCAGTGTCTCACCGTCGATGCCGGACCGCAGCCGACGGGGCTGCTGGTCGTCCAGGATTACTCCCGCGTCGGTCGTCGCACCGGGATCGGATGGCAATAAGGCGATTTCAGTCAGCCCATGCAGAAGGATCAGGTCGCGGTAACCGCGCGGTCCAACGCGCACGAGCGAGGCTCCCGCCCACGCGTCGACCAGTTTGCCGCCCGATCGTCGGTCCAGCACGATGGTGGCGCCGTCGGTCGGATTGATCAGGCACGAGCTACCCACGCCATCCTGGCCGGTGAGTATTGCCGCCACCTGAATGCCGTCCCAGCCGATCAGCTGGGCCGTACCCTCCGGAGCACCGGGCGGCCATTGGTCAATCCGACGGGCGTCGCGATCATCGGGATCGGTTGTCACCAACCATATCTGGGTGCGGGTACCCCCAAGGGGGGCGACCTCGCAGGCCAGCCAATGTCCGTCGGCGGAGTGAATCACCTTGGTGACTGGACCTTCGAGAGGGAGTTCCACGTCGCGTGACGAGCTAGCGCGCCAGCCACGTAGGAAGCGCTGGACGGCGCGCGGATAGCCGCCGTCGTCGACGAGGCAGGCGAACGCGGTCGCGTCCGGCGACAGTGACGCGCCGTAGGTGGCGCGGACCTGCTGCGTCACGTTCCCAACGCTCTTGGCACACGCGTTGGGCTCATACTCGGGTCGCTCCGCTCCCACCCACGGAGTTCATCGAATCGAGCCTTCCATGCTCTGTAGCCACATCTCCAGCAGTGCCAATTGCCACAATGCGTTGGCTCCCAACGCGGTACGAGTGTCATTGGGCGCCGCCAAGAGTCGGTCCAACGTTGCCCGACGGTAGAGTCCGCGTGATCGCGCGGCGTCATTGGTCAGTGCGTCGCGCACCATGTCCAAGGTCTCGCCGTGCAGATGACGAATGCCTGGCACGGGAAAGTACCCCTTGGTGCGGTCGATGATGTCGGAGGGCAGCAATGCTCGCGACGCATCCTTCAGCACTCCCTTGCCGTTCGACGCCAGTTTCAGCTCGGCGGGGCAGGTCGCAGCGAGTTCCACGAAGTCGTGATCGAGGAAGGGCACCCGCGCCTCCAGACCCCACGCCATCGTCATCGTGTCCACTCGCTTGACCGGGTCGTCGACCAGCATCACCTGAGTGTCCAGCCTCAAGGCCGCGTCGACGGCTGTCTCAGCGCCCCGACGGCTCTGGTGGGCCTCGACGAAATCCCAACTCGGATCTTCCTCGGCCACTACGTATTCGGCAGCAAGGATATCCAGCACCTCGGCGTGACCGCGGTCGAAGAATGCCTTGGCGTATGCCTCGGTCGTCTGCGCGCGCGCGACGTTCGCCAACGGCGGGTACCAGTCGTACCCGGCCAGGATCTCGTCCGCACCTTGACCGGACTGCACCACCTTGACCGACTTGCTGACCTCCTCGGAGAGTAGATAGAAGGCGACGCAGTCGTGGCTGACCATCGGCTCGCTCATCGCGGCGATGGTCTTCGGCACTGCGGGCAACAACCGGGAACCGTCGATGTGGATGCGGTGATGATTCGTGCCGAACGTCTTGGCCACCAGGTCGGAGTAGAAGTACTCGTCGCCGGATTCGTCGCCGACCGAGTCGAACCCTATCGAGAACGTTTCCAGTCCGTGCTGGCCCTGCTCGGCCAGCAGTGCCACCACAATCGACGAGTCGATGCCGCCCGACAGCAGGACCCCGACCGGAACGTCCGCGACCATGCGGCGCACCACCGCCGTGCGCAGGGCGTCCATCAACGCGTCCTGCCAATCGCGATCGCTCCACGAGGCGCGGGCGGGGTCGCGCTCGAAAACCGGTGTCCAGTAGACCGTGTCGGTGTGCGAGCCGTCCGGCTGGATCACCCGCACCGTCGCAGGCGGCAGCTTGCGCACGCCGCGATACATGGTGCGGGGCGCAGGAACCACCGAGTGGAAGCTCATGTAATGATGCAGCGCGGACCGGTCCAGTTCGGTGTCGACGTCTCCGGCCTGCAGCAGGGCACGAACGGTTGACGCGAAACGGAGCCGTCCCTGACTTTCGGCCAGGTACAAGGGCTTTATCCCCAGTCGGTCGCGGGCTAGCGTCACCACACCCGTTGCGCGGTCGGCGATCGCGAAGGCGAACATACCCTTGAAGCGGTCGACGCATCGCGTGCCCCACCGGTGGAATGCCTTGATCACCACTTCGCTGTCGGCAGCGGAGAAGAACCGGTAGCCGAGGGTCTCCAACTCTGCGCGCAGGTCCTCGTGGTTGTAGATGCAGCCGTTGAACACGAGTGTGAGTCCGAGGTCGCTGTCGACCATCGGTTGGGCGCCGCACGCCGACAAGTCGATGATCGACAGGCGTCGATGCCCGAGCGCTATCGGCCCCTGGGCGACGACTCCGTCTGAGTCCGGGCCGCGGGACTGCATCGAGTCGGTCATCCGGGCCACCGCGGCGACGTCGGCAGACCGACCGTCGAAGCGGATCTCCCCGCAGATTCCACACACGTTGTGTCCGTTCCCCTACGACGTTCCCTGGTCATGCGGTCCGCCGGTCAGTATCCAGGTGTCCTTGCTGCCACCGCCCGACGACGAGTTGACGATCCGTGACCCGTGGGCAGCGACCCGGGTCAAGCCGGCCGGCATGACCTCGGCCGTCACGCCGTTCATCCCATCGGGGCGCAGGTGCACGAACGCACGCAGGTCGACGTGATGCGGGTACATGCCCTCCCCGTCGAACGTCGGGTGGGTGGACAGTGCGATGGCCTCCTGAGCGATGAAGCGCTCGGGCTGAGACTGCAGTTCGCGTCGACGGTCGTCGAGCGCTTCGGGCGTCGCCTCGGGGCCGATGACGACGCCGATGCCACCCGACCCGTCGATCGGTTTGACCACCAGGTCGGCGAGATGGTCGAGCACGTAGTCGCGTTGCGCGCGTTCGGCGCAGATCCATGTGGGCACCTGCGCCAGTATGGGCTTCTCACCGAGGTAGTACTCGATCATCGCGGGTACGTGGGCGTACACCGCCTTGTCGTCGGCGATCCCGTTGCCGAGCGCGTTCGCGATCGTCAGCGTCCCGCCACCGACCGCGTTCAGCAGGGCGGACCGGAGCGGGGCACCGTCATGCCCGGTCGACGACAGCAACATGTCCTCGTCCATTCGTGCGTAGACGACGTCCACGGGGTGAGCATCGGAACCAATGTGCCGCAACAACTTTCCCTCACGAACGGACAGGTCGGAGGACTGCACCAGCGCAACGCCCATCTCGGCGGCCAGGAAGGTGTGCTCGAACCATGCCGAGTCGTCCCATCCGCCGGACAGCACCGCCACCGACGGGTCCCCCTCGCACCGCGGAGGCGCTGACGCGCGCAGGGTCTCCAACAGCATCGATGGAACCCGGTCGACGTCGCCGACGTCTCGAGGTCGACCGAGCTCGGGAAGGTGTTTGGTCAACAGCCGCCGATTCACGATCGCATAGGCGATCCCGGACGGGATGCGCAGATTGTCTTCGAGCACCATCCAGTTGCCTGGGCCATCGCACACCAGGTCGGTGCCGCAGATGTGAGCGCGAACGACGTCCCGCGACAACCGGCCGGCCGATCGGTATCCGGGCGCCCGGTCCAGCGCATCTACCCCGATGACACCGTCGGCGACGATGGCCTGTTCGGAGTAGACGTCCCGCAGAAACGCGTTCAGGGCCTTCGCCCGCTGACCAAGACCTGCCGACAGGGATGCCCACTCGTCGGCCGCGATGAGCCTCGGCATCAGATCGAGGGGAAACACCTGGGCTCGGTCCTGGCCGCTGACCCGGAACATGATGTCCTCGGCGCGCTGATCCTGTTCGACGTAACTCTCGCGAGCCCGCAGCACGGTTATCCCCAGACCGGCAACGGACTGCAGGATCTCGTCGTATCCGGGCCGGGGCCGGCCGTCGGCGTCGACCGCCTCGTCATAGCTTGGCAGTGGGCTCGTGTCGGCGAGCTCGACCGCGCGGTGGGGGTGGTAGCCGAAGAGCAGCGTCGGATCTTCGGAAACTGCCGTCGCCGCGTCGGGCCAGCGGCCCGCGGTCTCGTCGATCAACTGGTCGACGACGTCGGTGAGCCGCCCGCGCCTACGCAGTGCTCTGCGCTGCCGCGCGGCCGACGTCCCCGCGATCAGCGCCCCGTGAGCCAGCTCGCTGACCACGTCCCAGTCCCCCGTCGCCTCGAGTTGTGGACGAAGGTGCCGCACCAGCTCGTCGACCACTTCTTGGGCTGGGCGGCCACGCGGCCCCGTCACGTCGACGAGGTCGCCTTCGAGCCCCGAGCGGGCGGCGCGCCACAGCGCCGCCCGACCCATCGGTGCGGACATCGCGAGCGCAGGCTTCCCCGCGCGCAAGCCCTCGACTTCACGTTCGACCAGTGCACGAAACAAGCCCGCGATCAACACGATCGTGTCGACCGATGGGCAGCTGTCGCACACCCGTAACTCGAGGGTCGGCGCCTCAACCGCAGGCCGGACGTCGAAGTACACCATGCCCCTGTCGGCGATCGCGCCACTGCTGACCAGGTCGGCCACGAGCTGATCGAACTCGGCCGCCGAGGAAACCGGTGCTGCCAGGCCCGTCGTCGGCCAGCGCTGCCACACAAGGGTGCGTCCACTCGAGTAGCCGGTGTCGGAGCCATCCGACCAGAACGGCGAGCTCGTGCTCAGCGCCAGGAGCGTCGGCACGAACGGCGCGACGCGGTTGGCCACGGCGACCGACTCGTCACGGTCATCGATTCCGACGTGCACCTGGGTGCCACAGATGAGCTGTTCGCGCGCCAGCAGCTGGTAGTCCGCGAGCATCTGCCGGTACCGGGGAGTCTGGGTCACCCGCATTTCGGCGGGTACCGCTAACGGCACTGCGCCCGCTGCTACCACGCCTATGCCGAGTTTCGCCGCAGCATCAACGAGAATTCTTCGGTGCCCCTGCAGATCTGCGCGGAGACCCTCGAGTGTGTCGACGACACCGCTGTTCATCTCGACGACGCACCGTTGCAGCTCGGCTACGTAAGCGTCGGGCAACTCAGCAAGCAGTTCTGGCGCCCGCGCGGTCAGGCGTCTGGTCTTGAGGTCGACGAGGTGGAATTCCTCCTCGACGCCGATGGTTCGCGGTGTCACGCCTGACATCTACCCACGTTAATTGACGCTCAATACAAATGCGTTAAAGCTGGACGTCCGGACCCCCGAGGTCCGCGGACCGCTGTCGCTCATTCGGTGCGGCGGCGCCTCAAGAACGGATCGGTCAACGACGACGGCTGATAGGCCTGATCCGATCGAGAGACGGTCGATCCTGGCGGCACGATCTCGTCGATCTTGTCGAGGATGTCCACCGACAGGGTGACGTCGGTCGCCCCGATCTGAGACTTCAGGTGGTCGAGAGTGCGCGGTCCGATGATCGGCGCCGTGATTGCCGGATGTTGCATCACGAATGCGAGCGCGAGATGAATCAGCGGCAGCCCCGACTCGTCGGCCAGTTGCCCCAATGCGTCGGCAGCGTCGAGTTTGCGTTGGTTGTCGGGAGTGGACATGTCGTAACGGGCAGGCAGCCGAGTGCGCCGCCGTGACTCGGGCAGCTCCTTGTCCTTGCGGTAGCCCCCGGCGAGCCAGCCACCGGCCAGCGGGCTCCACGGGAGCACACCCATCCCGTACTCCTGCGCCACCGGCAGGACGTCGGCCTCGATACCACGGACCAGCAGCGAATAGGGCGGCTGCTCGGTTGTGAACCGGCCGAGCCCACGTCGTTCGCTGACCCACTGTGCGTGGACCATTTGGTGGGCCGGAAACGTCGATGAGCCGAAGGCGCGGATCTTGCCCTGCCGCTGCAGGTCGGTGAGCACTCCCAGGGTCTCTTCGATGTCGGTGTGTGGGTCCGGGCGGTGAATCTGATAGAGATCGATCCAGTCGGTGTTCAGCCGGCGCAGGCTGTTCTCGACCTCCTGGGAAATCCACCGTCGAGAATTGCCGCGCTTGTTGGGATCGCCCTTGCTGCCTGGCGGCGCCTCGACCGGAACGCCCATCTGCATGTTGACCTTCGTGGCGAGCACCACGTCGTCGCGCCTGCCGCCGGAGAGCGCTTTGCCGACGATGATCTCCGATTCGCCCTGCGAGTAGACGTCGGCGGTGTCGATGAAGTTGATGCCCGCATCGAGGGCAGCGTGGATCGTCGTGATCGACGTGTCGTGGTCGGGTTCGCCCCACCCGCCGAACATCATCGCGCCGAGACACAGCGGGCTGACTTGGATTCCGGTACGTCCGAGGCTGCGGTACTCCATGGCAGCGACCCTACGCCCGCGCCAGTTGCGCCGACGATCGCGGAAGTGGCTCGGCGCTACTCGGCGAGCGTCGCAGTCAACACGCCCAGGAGCCGATCGACGTCGGCTGCGGTGTTGTACGGCGCCAGGCCAATTCGCACTCCGCCGGACTCACCCAGTCCGAGGCGCTTGGATGCCTCGTAGGCATAGAACGAACCGGCAGGCGCGTTGATGTCGTGCTCGGCGAGCGCCGTGCTGATGGCTGCCGCGTCGCGCCCCGCGACTGTGACGAGCAACGTCGGCGTCCGGAGTGCTGCGCGCGAGTGAAGCGTGACCGTGGGTAGCTGGTCCAGGCCGGTCTCGATTCGGCTCCGAAGCGTGTCCTCGTGCTGCGCCACGGCGCTCATGGTGGCGACGAGCCGGTCGCGGCGGGTGCCGTTCGCATCCGTGATCCCTGCCAGGAAGTCGACGGCCGCGGTCGTACCGGCCATCAGTTCGTAGGGAAGCGTGCCGTGTTCGAATCGTTCGGGCACCCGGTCGGGGGCCGGTAGCAACTTGTCGGGCCGCAACTCGGCGAGCACGTCGCGTTTCCCCACGGCCACACCGCAATGCGGCCCAAGGAACTTGTACGGCGAGCACGCGAAGAACTCGGCGCCCAGCGCGCGGAAGTCGGCGGCGTGGTGGGCGGTGTAGTGCACGCCGTCGACGTACAGCAATGCGCCGGCGGCGTGCGTGCGTGCCGCGATGGCGCGCACGTCGGGCATCGTCCCGATGAGGTTGGATGCGGCGGTGATCGCGACGAGTCGGGTGCGCGGGCCGAGTTGTTCCTCGATGCTCTGCACGGACAGTTCGGAGGTCGCGGGGTCGAAGTCCGCCCACCGGACGACAGCGCCGGCAGCGGCGGCGGCGATCACCCACGGTCGGACGTTGGCGTCGTGATCGAGGCGGGTCACGACGATCTCGTCACCTGGGCGCCATTGCGACGACAGCATCCGGGACAGATCGAAGGTGAGCGCAGTCATGCTCCGGCCGAAGATCACCTCGTCGGGGTCGGCGTTGAGCAGATCGCCGAGTGCAGCACGACACTGCCCGACGATTTCTTCGGCATTGCGAGCCGCGGCCGTCGTGGTTCCACGGTTCGCCAACGGGCTGAGCAGGGCGCCGCGAACCGCGTCGGCGACGACAGTGGGCGTCTGTGAGCCGCCCGGTCCGTCGAAGTACGCGGTGCCGTCGCTCAGCGCAGGGAAGTGCGCACGGATAGCGTCGACGTCGAACGTCACGTCCTCGGCGGCGGCGTCGGGTGGGTGGGTCACGGTCGAAGTCTCCCATCGGGAACGACGGGAACGGCGTAACTCTATCCATCCCGTCCCGCCGTCGAGGTAGAAGCCGCCCGGTCTTAATCCGCCATGGCGTCCAAAACGCTTATGCCACTTGGCTTCACCGGCGCACTACTTGCCGTCGTCTGCGTGACGGTGTCCGAATCGAGTACTGCGCTACTCGCGACAGCGCCCCTGCCACCGGAGTTGCATGTTCCCAGCGCCCATCGGGGCGACAACACGGCGTTGTAGAACGCGTAGGCAAGATGAGGAGAGTCCCATGCCGGACACAGGATCGCAGCTGAGCAATGTCGGCTCCATCACGAAGGCTTTGCTCGATGCTTTGGATCAGATCGAAAACCAGGTCGCCTCAAGTCAGATCGGCCCCGACGGCAAGCCGCTCGGGTCCGCGATCTATATGCACATGCCGACCGGCTACCCGATAGACCCCAAGATGTTCGCCAATCCGTGGACACCCGCAGGCGGCGATTCCTCGAGCCAGTTCAGCAATGAGGGCGCATTTTCCGCGCCCGCCCAAGCGGCCTCCTCGACTCCACCGGCTGGGCCGCCTGGGTCCGTCTATCCGCCGCCGGCCAAGCCCGACCCGCAGATGGAAGCGTCCATCCAGGCGGCGTACTTTACGTCGAAGCTCGTCGACCAGATGCTGGAAGTGACGAAGAACGGCGTCGCAACGGCTTGGCCCGATCGAAACGCCAGCGTTGAGTACTTCACGGTGGTCAAGGGCATGCAGCCGATGGACAAGTCGACGCCCGCCCAGGCGGTCCTCGACAAGGTGGCCGCGGCACAGGACCTGCTCTACCTCAAGGACGCCAACGGAAATCGCATCGGATACACGCCCCTCTACGCGCAATTTCGACGAAATCAACAAGCCTGGACCGACGCGATTGCCGCGCAGGCGAGCGCCTACGCGCAGGCGATGGCCGATCCCGTCGCCGGGCAGGTGTGGCCGATCGTGGCGAACAGCTATGCAACCAAAGTCACCGCGGCACTGAACGACTTCAACGGCATGGGCCGCCAACAGGTGCAGGATGCCCTCGACACGATCGCGACGCAAGGCGAAAGCGCGATCACGGCGCTTGCCGCAATGGCGCACCAGATGTATGACGCCTATCAGGTCCAGCTCGCGGGCGGTATTTCCGCCAGCGTGCCGTGGTCTTACATCAGCCCGACGTCATGGTGGGACTACACTGACGAATCCTTCGGCGTCCAGAAGATCACCGGAACCAGCCAGGCACATGACGCGAGGACCAGTTCCGGGACAGGCTCGTTCGCAAGCAATTGGCAACGGCAGCAGTCAGAGTCGAACAGCGGCAGCGGCGGGTTCGACGTCGGCTTTTACAGCGCCTCCGTCAGCGGCAGCCACGCCGATGCGTCCAACGCCTTCGCCAACAATGCGAACCAATTCAATTGGACCAGCCACCAGGACAATTCGAGCTCGGCTTCAGTGACGCTCGAGTACTTCATTGCGACGATCGAGCGGCCGTGGTTCCTTGGCGATCTCTTCAACCTCAAGGGGTGGTATCTGGTCGGCCAGCGCGCCAACAGCATCAGCGATGGGACCGTCGCCAACCAGATCGGAGACAAGTGCCCTGCGATTCTGCCGATGCTTCCGAAGGCGTTCCTCATCGTGCGCAACGTCAAGATCACCTGCGACGACTGGGGTGATTTCGGCACCACCTTCAACCAGGCCGCGCAGGCGAGCCAAGGCTCGGGACAGTCGAGCTCGAACCAGGTCGCTGTGTCGGGAGGCTATCTCTTCATGAAGGCTTCGGCCCAGCACCAGGATCAGCAATCCTCAGGTGCCTTCGGATCGCAGCAGACGAGTTCCGGTTTCACATTCAACGCCGACGGAAAGAAGGGCGGAACCTTGGAGCTGCTGGGTTCGCAGATCGCCGGCTGGATCGGTCAGATTCAGCCTGCGGCCCCGCTGATGGATGACCCGACGCTGCCGAAGCCGACCTCGGAGAACTCGCCGGAGGCAATGGTGGGCGCTGGAGCCAACCCGACGCCGGGGACCTGAGCATCATGGCCGGCGGGGACACAGTCGCAACGCTCGGCGAGAAGGTGACGGCCGTCTTCGTCAACGCCTTCGCGAGCGTGAACCCGAACATCTCGCTCGTCTTCCTGCCCTTCGCATTGCCGACCCCGGACGACATCGTGCAGGGGGACGTGGTCAATCCGACCCGGCTGGCATCGTTCCTCCGGCCGAATTTCGATGCTCCCTACCTGATGTCGCCATCGCAATACAGCGTCAACGGGCGGGACCTCTATTACGGGACGGCGAGCCAGATCTATCAGCTCGCCGTCAGCGCGGCCAGACCAACGGCCGCAGTCGGAAGTGACGCCTGGGCGCGCATCAACTCCGAAATCGCAACGGCGCAAGCGGCACTCGGCGCCCCAGGGGCCACGCCCGATCTCGCCTGCGTGCCAGATGACTGGGTCTTGCCGGATTCAGGCTATTGGGCCACGTTCGATTCCACGCAGGTGCAAGCCCCGCCGACTGCCACCGCGCCCGCGTCGTCCGGGAGCAGCGGTCCGCATCTGCAACTCCAGCGGAACGTCAACCCCTATCTGTGGGCGATCAAACCACCCGAGGAACAGGCGGCCCCGGTCCGTAGCCTGACCTACCTTCACGAATTGCATCCGACGGTGGCGACCGCCATGATCCAGCACCCCGTCACCGTGACGCCTAGCGTCGAGCTCAATCCCGCCGTGGCCAAAACGGTTGCCGCGCGTTCAGTGACGGCGGCCCCGTTGTCCGCCGCCAGTCCTGCACTGGCAAGGCAAGCCATTCGGGTGGATCCTCACAAAGTGCAGGCGTCGGGCGTCTCGTACGTCTTGCGACATCCGATCATCTGGCGAAATCCGATTGATCCGCCGCCTCCGCCCCCGCCGCCACCGCCGCCTCCGCCCCCGACGTCGAGCATGTCGGTGGTCTTCCGGTACATGTCGGCGACCATCGGCTTCGCGACCGCGGATGGAAATCCCGCCTGGAACGGGGTGTTCCTGGCCGACCCCAATTGGTGCGTACCGGGCATGCCGAGAGGCGGTTTGTTGCCGGCACCAAGCGTAGCCGTGGCGGACGGACAGGACCCGTTGATCTATGGCCTACCGATCGAGATCGTCGTTGTCAAAGACCTGAATATCTCGGTGAAATGGAGTGGTCAGGACCGGGAGTCGTTGAACGGCAATGACTTCATCGGCCCGTTCTCGCTCGCGGGCGCCTCGACGACCACCGCTCCCGATGGGACGTACACGTATTCGCGCCCCGGAATGCAGGTCGTCGCGCTGTTGTGCAGACACCTGCCGGTGCTGCCGCCCGCAGACTCGCCGGATGTCGTCCTGCCGCCCGCCGACTCGCCGGATGTCCTAACACCGGCAGCAGGCCCTGTAGCCCAGAGCCCTTCTGCCGACGGTTCGTCGACACCCACGCCGGCCTCGGACGGCGACCCGTCCGCCGACGCGAGTGGTTCCTGAATCTTCTGTCACGCGGGCTGGGCCACCGCCGCAGCTGCACGAACAGTGCGCCGAACAGCCATACTCTTCGACGTCGCGAAGCGGCCCGAGGGCTCATGTTTACGTCTGGAAGACAAACGAATTCACCACGACGAGCCGCACTCCGATGACGACGCTGCGGGTTGCTTGCTAGGGGTTCGCGAATTCAGCGCCCTGCTCGGTGTCGACCGACGTTTCGGTGTCGTCCGACGTTGCACCCTGATCGAATTGATCGAACTGACCGGGTTTGGAGCTATTCCAACCCGCGAGGAAGTTCTCGTCCATCCGGTTCTGCTGACCCAGCAGCGTTGGAGTCTGTGACTTCCCGAGCTGGTTTTGAACGTCGTCTCGGAGTTTGTCGATCAGATCGAGATAGCTTATCTCGGTGCCCGACGATGCGACGACATCGACGATTGCCTGGGTGAGCGCGCTGTGCGTCTCGGCTTCCCAAGCCGACTCGTCGTAACGGCATGCCGCCACCACGCAGGACTTCGACGCCGCAACGAGCGCCTTGTTGTCGTCGACACTGCACACCATCCCATTACCCTGGCCGACGACGTCGGAGACGTTGCCGTCGAATGCGTTGCTCCCCAAGGGGATCAATGCGCCGCACGGCACGATCGCGGACATCGAGTCGACACATGCCTGCACCACGTCAGCGGTGTAGTTGGCCGATTTCACCGGTTCATCGGGAGTGCCCTCGTGGATGCCACCGGAGTTGCAGCTGTCGAGGATCACGGTGAAGTTGACGTAAGACGGCTCCAGCGAATCGCTCAATCCATGTAAGTCGAGGTCGGTGATCGGCGCGCCGCTGGCGGGGATGAAGCATTCGTAGTAGCGCTGCGGGTTTGAGGCGTCGGCTGGGAGCCGGCCTCCGTGCCCGGAGAAGAAGAATGTCGCCACATCGCCCGCGTCACTGACCGCGAGCATGTCGTTGATCGCGCTGAGGATTGCGTCACGCGTAGCGGCGCCGTCGGTCAGCGACGCGGTAACGGTGGCACCGAAGCTTTCGCTCAATAGTGTGTACATCGCACCGGCGTCGTCGAGCGAGCGGTTTAGATTGCCCACCGACCACCCGGGGGCAGGCTTGCCTGCCCACTGTAGTCGTTGACGCCGGCGATGACTGCTCGGTGTGTCATGGTCGTGCTCCTGTCGAATTCGTGGTTGTTATCGGCCCGGCGTTGCCACGCCGTGGACGGCGGCCTGGACTACTTGAGAACGGCATTTCGAAGATCGTCGAGTGTGGGGCGTGCCGCGCCCTTGATGAACACACTGATGTCGATCTTGTTGAAGCCCGGGACGGTGTGCGGGTAGTTGGCAAGGTAGGACGTGTTGTCGCCGCAGTACTGCCAGAGAACGATCTCGTCGAGCTGGAAGGCCTCGAGACCGTGGCGGACCATCTGCTGGGTGTAGCTCGGGTTCCAGGCGACATCGCAACCCATCTTCTCGGTGATCCCAAGGTCACGCATCGCGCCGCGGCCGTAAAGCATTACGCGGCCGCCGAGTTCGGACTTCAGTTTCTGAGCGCAAGCACTGACGCAGTCGATGACCTGCTGCTTGCCGGCGCGGTGGTTGGTATTCGCCGCGGAGCCCATCTCAACGTCGACTATCGGGATGATGTCGCCGCGGTCCCACCCGCCGGCCGCGTCGACCGCCTTCAGGTACGCCGCCGCCTGATCGGCGCCGGCCACGTCGAACTTCAAGAACAGGTAGGCACCTCGGAACCAGCTACTGCCGTACCGTGATCCGCCGGCGTCCTTGACCGCAGGCCAGTTGTGCGCGAACCATCCACCATCGTTGTAGGTCTTCCCTTCCCACGCCTTGATGATGGCGCCGTAGAACTCCGGCCGCGCGACTAGTGTGCTCCACGGCGGATTCATCCCACTGTCCCCTGGGTATTGGTCGACGATCAGGTACGGCGGGCCGGGGTCCGTCGATGACGCACCGGCACTGGTCGTGGTCGCGCCGGCGCTGGGGTCCGACACATCGGATGCCTGCGGCTCCGGTACCGGTGCGTCGAGAGGATCGATCCCGGACTCACTAGCGGTGTCGGTGTCTACACCTGTGTCGTCGGTGCCGCCCTCGTCGGTACCCACGCCGGTGTCACCCTCGTCGGTACCCACGCCGCTGTCGCCCTCGTCGGTACCCACGCCCTCGTCGGTGCCCACGCCGCTGTCGCCCTCGTCGGTACCCACGCCCTCGTCGGTGCCCACGCCGCTGTCGCCCTCGTCGGTACCCACGCCCTCGTCGGTGCCCACGCCGCTGTCGCCCTCGTCGGTACCCACGCCCTCGTCGGTGCCAACGCCGCTGTCGCCCTCGTCGGTACCCACGCCCTCGTCGGTGCCCACGCCCTCGGTGTCGCTACCCGAGGACTCGAAGGGGTCGTCGGAGCTACTCGCGTCAGTGCTGTTTGTGTCGTCGTTGGTGTTGGTGCTGGTGTCGCCATCGCTGTCGACGGAAGGTGCAGTCATGGGTGATGCTCCAATCAGATTCAGAACGCGACAGACTTCCTGCCGCTGAGGGTTTCTCCGGCTGCGCGACCGGTTCCTGGCCGCTTTCCTGTTGTGATGGTTTCAGCGAGCCGGATCGCGCACACGCGTAGTGCACTACTCGACTCGCGGCTCAATGCTGGGAGCCCGCTGGGTAGTGGAGAACAGGTAGCTGACTACGCGTGCAGATTGCAGCGGCGCTGTCACAGTTAGGTGATGACATCCCAGCCTCATCCCCCGCCGCGACTTGGCCCTGATTGGCGCGCGACCACGCCTGCATTGGATTGCCGACAGTGACCCGACCCACCACCACCGCAGAGCATGCTCCGTAACTCGATAATCAGCCCGCTAGCGGTCGGCACGAAAGACAATGCGCCTCCGGGCGCCTCCCAGATGGTGCTCATCGATGAGCGGGACCGGCGACTGGTTCTCGTCGAACTGCGATTGAGCGCGGGCAAGAATCCAGAAGCGGTTCGCCAAGACTTCCTGACCCTGTTTGCGGACGTGTTCAATACCGCTGACCCGCCTCCACAGCCGACCCGGGTGGCTCGCCACTACATGCGTTGTGTGCTTTCGGCGGACGAAATTCAGCGACTTGTCGGCGGCGGCGCAAGCCCATCCAAGGCTGCTGCGGCGCATGCATTGTCACTCATCTACCACGTATGGCCGGACTTCGTGATCTCAGCGCACCTGGACCGATCATTGACGACCGTCAAGGCTGACGCAGCGGAGCGCACGTTCAACTGTAACGGCGCAGGCATCGTGTGGGGTGTCTTCGATTCAGGCATCGACGCCAACCATCCACACTTCGCCGCCAACGCCACGCTCAGTGCCGACACAGTCGCGACCTTGCACCGTGACTTCACGATTCCAGCATCGGCGGGTCCGCTCACCGATCCCTACGGCCACGGCACACACGTCGCTGGAATCATCGCCGGCCACGCGCCGGCCGATCAGAAATTGTGGATCGCGACGAATGAGCCGACGATGCAGGGGTTGCCGCAATGGGAAACCCGTACCTTGGCCCCAGGCGACTCCCTGTCCGGTGCAGCGCCGAAAGCCAACCTGGTTAGTTTGAAGGTACTCGACGGCAACGGGAAAACCGTCTCGAGCGTGGTGCTCGATGCCATCGACTACGTGCGTACGGTAAACGGCAGCGGCCGGGATCTGGTGATCCACGGGGTGAATCTGTCACTGGGCTGCGGTTGGCCGCCAATGGAATTCGCGGCAGGGCAAAGCCCGCTGTGTCGTGAATTGGACTTGCTGGTCGGTACCGGTGTGGTCGCGGTCGTCAGCGCCGGGAACGCCGGCGCGGGCGGGACGATCACCGGCACGAGCAGTAACGCATACGGGCAGCTATCGACGATTACCGATCCCGGCAACGCAGCAACCGCGATCACCGTCGGATCTGTACACCGTTCCAACCCACACACTTTCGGGATCACCTACGACTCGTCGAAGGGCCCTACCCTGGATGGCCGCTCCAAACCCGACCTGGTCGCCCCCGGTGAACGGATCACGTCGGCGGCCACCGGACAGTTGGTCGCCGGCGTCCCGCCCCTGGCTCCGGATCGCAAAGGACGGCTCGCCCGGTACCGGGAGGACAGCGGAACGTCCATGGCCGCGGCTCATGTCTCCGGGGTGATTGCCGCATTTCTGTCGGCCCGCGCTGAGTACATCGGACACCCACAAATGATCAAGCAGCTCTTCGTCGACTCCGCCACGGATCTTGGCCGACACCCGTTCTTTCAGGGCGCCGGCCTCGTCGACCTCATGCGTGCCCTGTCCAACACCTAGTTCACCGGGAGACATCGTGACCGACATCAACGGATTGACCTACTACGAAGTCGATTTCAACGCCGACGGCACACTCAACACCACTGGCGGCTACGGCGACGGCGGTCTTGCGGCGGCGGTCGCCGCAGGCGGAATAGACGACCTCTTCGTGTTCTGCCACGGATGGAACAACGGTGTCGACTCTGCCCGCAACCTCTACCAGGCGATGTTCGGGCTGCTCGCCGACCAACTGGGCAACCATCGGTCCACCAGCGCTGCTGCCGGCGTCATCTGGCCGTCCTTGCTGTTTCCCGACGACGACCCCGCCACCGCACCGCCGGTGCCCTCTACGGGCAAGCAGCTTGCCGCTGCACTCGCACCCGCGTTCCCGGCTCAACAGGGCCACCTCGACACGCTCGGTCGGCTTCTCGACAAACAGCCTCAGGACGCGGGCAAGCTGACCGAATTCCACGCGTTGGCAAAGGATCTGGTCACCACACCGCCGCAGGCGAGCGAAGACGACGGAGAGAGCGCGCTGTTGACGGGCGATACCGCAACGGTTTTCGGTCACGCCGCGGCCATGGCGCCCCAGGCCGGCGTCAATGCCGAGGGACTCGGCAACCCGTTCTCCGGTCTGTGGTCGGGTGCGCGCGAAGTGTTGCGCACGTTGAGCTACTACGAGATGAAGAATCGCGCCGGGGTGGTGGGGCAGAAGGGACTAGGCCCCCTGCTGAGCAGTCTCGCCGGACCGGGCGGCCCGCCGCGCATCCATCTGATGGGCCACAGCTTCGGCGCCCGGTTGGCTTCCTACACGCTCAGCGGCCTCCCGGAGGGCAAGACAGGGGCGGCAAGTCCGGTGAAGTCGCTCACCTTGATCCAAGGTGCCTTCTCCCACTTCACTTTTGCCTCGTCACTGATGTTCGACCCGTCGCGTTCTGGCGCCCTCGCCGGATGCGACGCCCGAGTCGATGGACCACTACTGGCCACCTTCACCGCTGCGGATCGAGCCGTCGGGTGGTGGTATCCGGCAGCCAGCATGCTCTCCGGCCAGGACAGCCAGTCCGCGGCGGACCTCGCCTACCGCTGGGGTGCTATGGGCCACGATGGATACCAGCAAGACCCAGCACCGAACTGTGTCGTCCTGGCGGCGCCGGGCACGCCGTACGCCTTCCACCCCACGCAGTTCTACGCCCTGGACGCCAATGCGGTGATCTGCGCCAATCAGTCGCAGTTCAGCGGAGCCCACAGCGACATCCGGCATCCCGAGGTCCTTTGGGCGGTCGCTTCCGCTGCCAATCTGGCGGGCTGAAGATGCCTAGAGCCGATCCTCGCGCACCAGTGCCGCGAGGTCGTCACGCTCGGACACATCGAGCTTGATACAGGCCCGATAGATGTGGCCCTCGACCGTGCGAGTCGAGACGACCAGCCGGTCGGCAATCTCACGGTTGGTCAGACCCCCGGCGACGAGATTGGCGACCTCACGTTCGCGAATGCTCAGCGGGAGGGGGTGTGCGCTCAAGGTGAGCGCAGGCGTTCGAATGCCACCGCACTCGACTGCCAGTCGGTTGGCCATCGCTGCCACTTCCACGGCTGCACGCCGATTGCCAGCGGCTTCGAAGGCGATTACGGCCTGGGCAGCGCTGTCGGCGGCCGACAGGAGAGCGCCGAGCTGCTCAAACCGTTGCGCAGCAGCGTAAATGGCCATGGCATCGTGGGCCATGAGGGCTTCGGCGTGAGCGGCGATGGCTTCGGATAGCTGGCCGTCAACGTGTTGGCATACCTCGACGAGGCGAGGAAGTGAGCCGCGGTCGCCGAACCGGTTCGCGTCGTGCAGGGCAAGCATCTCGATCGCGCCCTGTCCCGACTCGCTGGCCAAGCGCGCCGCATCCAGCGAAAATTCCACCGCGGCACTGACATTGCCTTCGGCAGCGGCCAGCCACGCCTCGGTGATTCGTAGCTGCGGCTCGAACACCGCGACATGGCGGCCCTGGCGGGTGCGCAGTTCGGCCACCATCGCGGCGCCAGGCCGGTCGCGACCCAATGCGCAATAGGCCTGTGTCAGCAACAGTCGGGCGGGGAAGCTCCATGACGCCGCGGATTCTGATGTCAACGCGGCGACGGTTTGTTCCATGCGCGCCGCCGTCTCTGAGAATCGGCCTCGCGCTACCTCAACGGTGCCGGCCAGCACGTTCGCCATGCCCCAGGCTAGGTATTGGCCGGGTGAGGAGATCCGCACGATGTCGGCGGATCGCTTTTCCGCGCTGTCGAATTCACCGGCGATCGTCAGGGCACGGACCTCGCCGAATGCGGTCAGATAGCGCAGTAGTCCGTCGACATCGCGTTCCACTTCGTGGCCGCGTCTCGCGATGACCGCGACCTCATCGGCACGTCCGCGCAACGCCAGCGCGAGGCAGCCGCCGAACACTGCCCACGCCACGGCCGTCGGCGACGACTCGGCTTCGGAGAGGACGTGCTTGGAGAATCCCTCCGCCTCGTCAAGTTGGTTCTCGAATAGCAGCGACGCCGAGGCAATGCCGTCGACGACCAACCGCAGCCCGCGGTGGGTAATCCGGTCCCGGAGCATCTGCAGCACGGTGTCGGAGGCTTCGGCGTCGCCCATCGACCACTGAAGGTTGGCGATGCGTGCGCTACCCCAACGCACCAGGTCCAACTCGGACATCGAATCCGCGTCGAAGGCGCTGAGGGTCTCTTCGGCTTCGTCGGCCTTTCCCTGCCAAAGCAGGGCTCGCGCCAACAACTCGCTAGCCACGAGTCCACCGCCGCGGTTGGAGGCCGCGCGTGCCAGCCGCTCTCCTAGCGTGATGTTGGTCAACGCGATCGCATCCTGGGCAGCTGCGATGAGCAATCCGGTGTTGTCGGCGTTAGCGGCGACGTCACTGTCGACGGTGAGCTCGGCCAATCGGATCCGTTGGGCGGGGACGTCGATCGGCTGATTCTTCAGGGCTCGGACCAATTCACCACGGAGCCTCCGAGCGGCGGCCATACCGAGTCGGCGCCGAAGGACCTCGCCGAAAAGTGGGTGGTTGAATCGGACGTCGAGGCCTCGGCTGCTCTCGACGATGCGAATCAATCCGCGACTTTCCGCCTCCTCCACCGCATTTCCGCCGACCATCTCGGTGAGAACGTCGAGATCGAGCGGCTCGCAGAAAATGAGCAGGCGCAAGGCGTGCAGCACGTCGTCGGACAGCTGATCGATGCGATCATCGAGCAGCGAAGCCAACTCCGAAGTAACTGCGGTGCGTCCACGTAGCTGCCATACCCCGCGCACCTGTCTGAGTGTTCCCGTCTCCAACGCTCCTTCGACGAGGTGTCGAACGAAGAGCGCATTCCCGCCGGATGCGTCCCACATCAGGTCGGCGCTGAGTCCTTCGAGATGACCCCCGAGGGCTCGGGCGATCAACCCGACACACTGGTCCTTGGTGAACGGTGCAAGGTGAAGCCTCTGCAGATAGCCGTCCTTCCATAGCGACGTGATCGCATCGGGGACGGCCTCGCCCGTCCGTACCGTGGCGACGATGCGGGCCGATCCCTCGATCGCGAGCTGATGGAGCAGCGTGGCCGAGAGCTGATCGAGCATATGTGCATCGTCGACACCGATTACTGAATGTTCTTCGGCGAGAATCGCTTCCCGCGCTGCCGCCAGGAAGGCCATCGGGTCCCGGGAGACTGCTGAGCCGACCAGGTGTGCAAACACTCCCAGCGGAATGCTTCGCGCCGATTCAGTCCCAGCAACCCACTGCACACGGGTGGGCAACGACTTGGTCACCAAACGGGCCAGGGTGGTCTTTCCCACGCCGGCGTCGCCGACCAGGATGATGCCGCGCGTGTCCGTCGTGCCGGCAATGGCGCCTTCAATTGCGAGGAATTCGGCGTCGCGCCGTACCACCGGCCATTTCTCTGCCCCCACTTCGTTCAGGCTACTCGCTGCCGTAGCTAAGCCCACCCTCCAAGCCCATGAATTATCTATTGATCTCCTGTTCATATCCTGTGAGCATGGGGCCTCGAATCGATGGCTTCGCCCACGGGTTCATCTACGTAGACCGATTCACGTGTACGCGACCGCGCTATCACCATCACCGAATCTTCGAGTAGCCCGCTACGCGTGCTCGCCAACGCAAACCGCCGTAGAACTAGTCGCATCGACTTGGGTTCGCACCCAGGTTGATACGGACCGATCCGGATGGACACGGCGCCGTAAGCGCGGCCACCGGACTCACGGACCGTGGCGATTTCTCGCGCCGAAATAGAACACCTCAACACCAGCTCAGAGAAAAGGAAACTTCAATGCCAAAATTACCTGCAGGAACCTCTCAGGATCCATTCGTCGCCTATGCCGACTGCATCCTTGAAGGGGGGACCTTGGCGTGGCGGAACAATAATCCGGGGAATCTGCTGCCCGGTAAACTCCCGTACAAGAACGCCATTGGTGTCGACAAGCGTGGCCTGGCGATCTTCCCCGATTACAACTCCGGATGGATCGCCTTGCACGACGTGCTGCGTTCCACCACCTACGGCGGGCTCAGCATCGTCGCCGCGATGAAGAAGTACGCGCCGGCCAGTGATCCGCGCAACGATCCCGTTGCCTACGCAGCCGCGATTCACAAACTCACGGGACTCGACACCACGCGACTCGTCAAGTCGTTGAACGATGCTGAACTCGAGAAGATGATGGGTGCCATCAAGCAGGTCGAAGGGTTCACCGTGGGAACGATTCACCGCGCGACCGACACCAACCTGACTCCTCAACTGAAGGACCTTCTCGGCGTAGCGGCTGGCTCCAACAACGCTACGTCGAACACGGCAGGTACCTCGAGCGCGCCTAGCACCCCCAATTCGTCAGGCGCCCCGAGCACGTCGAAGGGAACCTCGGGCGCCTCGGGCACGTCAGGCTCCTCGTCGAATCCCTCCGGCGCCTCAGGCGCGTCGTCGAATGCCTCGGGCGCGTCCGGCGCGTCATCGAATGCCTCGGGCACCTCAGACAACACCGATACGACCGGCCCGTCGACAAGCGACTCGGGCAGCTGGGACCCCTCGACCGGGGACTCGGGCACGTCGGACCAACCCACCGACGACACCGGCACCAGCGACACCGGCGACACCGGCACCTGGGACCCCTCCACCGGAGACACCGGCACGTCGGACCAACCCACCGACGACACCGGCACCAGCGACACCGGCGACACCGGCACCTGGGACCCCTCCACCGGAGACACCGGCACGTCGGACCAACCCACCGACGACACCGGCACCAGCGACACCGGCGACACCGGCACCTGGGACCCCTCCACCGGAGACACCGGCACGTCGGACCAACCCACCGACGACACCGGCACCAGCGACACCGGCCCACCTGGGACCCCTCCACCGGAGACACCGGCACGTCGGACCAACCCACCGACGACACCGGCACCAGCGACACCGGCAGCCTGGGACCCCTCCACCGGAGACACCGGCACGTCGGACCAACCCACCGACGACACCGGCACCAGCGACACCGGCAGCTGGGACCCCTCCACCGGAGACACCGGCACGTCGGACCAACCCACCGACGACACCGGCACCAGCGACTCGGGCAGCTGGGACTCGACCGGGGACTCGGGCACGTCGGACCAACCCACCGACGACTCGGGCACCTGGGACCAATCGACTGACAGCTCGGGCACGTCAGACCCCGCGTTCGCGTAGACCGTCCGAACAACGTCGGATCTGTTTCTCGGCCACGGCCTGATGCAGTTCTGTGGTTGACGTGCGTCAGCGCTCCTTTGCGCTACCTGCCTGATCGTCGGGGGGTGTTGTACCCGCCGGCGATGTCGGCGTAGCCGCGCCCACGCGTCGCGGCAAGAGTGCTGACGTCGTCGACGTACAGGTAGTGCCCCCATGCCGTGGACCGGGTCCCTCGAAAGCCTACGACGGACGCCGTGGTGGCCGAGCCGGACTCAAACGCGCCGGCGAGTCGATAGCCGGCCGGGCGAAGGTGGGTATCGATGAAGTCGACCAGCGCCTCGCGGGTTCGCCAGCGGGGCAGCAGCAGCAGCGCGTCGGCAGCTTGAGCAGTTTGGCTCTCCGAGATTTCCCTCACCTCGACCATGGCCGGAAGCCCACCACGTCGCACGAGGTCCGATCAATCCAATTCGTCCGAGATGCGCCGGCATCGGCTGCGATCCGGATCGGCGCCAAGTCCCCGTCACAACCCTGGGGCTCGCACGGCGCACCACCCCCCACACAAACACCAAGGCCACGAACTCTTCTGAGTTCGTGGCCTTGGGCGTCGCAGTTCGTAGAACCGCTCAAATTGTGGGCGAAGGGGGACTTGAACCCCCACGTCCCGAAGGACACTGGCACCTGAAGCCAGCGCGTCTGCCATTCCGCCACTCGCCCCAACAACCGGGGGAGCCTATCACGCACCAGCGCCCCTCTTCCAAACCGCGCAGTCGTCGGCTGGTCGCCAGATCCGGCGCTGACCTGGCGCGATCCGATTCTCAGTGTTCGCTCGGCGGGCTGTTGTTCCCACGCCGCTGTACTGGGCCGATACCATGCGTACAGGGGCGATCCGGCGCACGAAACACGCGTCGAACCGCCACGGGAACGGCATCCGACGGCGACGAACAGCTAGGCGGGCGGCGACATGGGTCTTGTCAACCGGTTCGAGCGCAAGCTCGAATCCACGGTTGGTGACGCCTTCGCGCGCGTGTTCGGCGGTTCGATCGTTCCGCAAGAGGTCGAGGCGATATTGCAGCGCGAGGCGGAGTCCGGGGCGCGCGAGGTGGGCGGTGGACGCGTTTTGGCCTCGAACGACTACGTCATTACCCTCAGTGCGACTGACTACCAGAAGGTGAGCGCCGACCCTGCTCTCACGCCGACCACTTTCGCCCGTTACCTGGAGGGATTCATACGTGACCAAGGATGGCAAACGTATGGTGAGGTGGTCGTCAGGTTCGAGGCGGCATCGAACTTACACACCGGCCAGTTCCGCACACGTGGGGTGGTCAACCCAGACTCGACCGCGAGCGAACCCGCCCCGGCGCACCGAGACCGCACGGACACCGCAGAACCAGGAGTACCACCCATGACGGACAACCCGAGCTACCGCGGCCAGGGCCAAGGGCAACAACCTGGCGACGACTACTACGACTACGACCGTCAGGCCGACGAGCGCGGTGGCCAGCATCCGCCCGAGCAGGGCGGATACCCTCCGCAAGGCGCGCCCGCCCCCGGCTACCCGCCCCGTCCCCCAGCCACCTACGACCAAGGCGGACGCCCCGAGCAGGGCGGATACCCTCCGCAGGGCGCGCCCGCCCCCGGCTACCCGCCGCGCCAGCCTGGCTATCCCGAGCAGGGCGGTTACCCGGACCGAGGCGGTTACCCGGACCAGGGTTACCGGCAGTCTCCTGCCGGATACGGCGCACCCGCCGCACCACCGCCGCCGGCCCCCCCGGGCGGCGGATACGGCTCACCGGGGCCGGACTACGACCACGGCCGTCAACCCGCCGCGCCACAGCGTCACGACGATTACGGGCGCCCCGAACCGCGTCCGTCCTATCCAGACCAGGGCGGGTACCCCGAGCAGGGCGGCTATCCGCCCCCCGGCGGCGGCTATCCCGAACAGGGCGGCTACCCACCCCCGGGCTACCCCGAACAAGGCGGGTACCCGGAGCAGGGCGGCTACGGCGGCCAGGCCTATAGGCAGGACTACGCCCAGCCCGATTACGGGCGCTACGCCGAACCGGCCGCACCGCAGGCCCCGGGCGGCTACGGCGACGCAGGCTACGGCTACGACTACGGCCAGCAGGCTGGCGCCGAGCCAGCGGGCTACGGCCAGGGTTACGGCGTTGCCGGTGCGACGGTGACGCTGCAACTCGATGACGGCAGCGGCCGCACCTATCAGTTGCGCGAGGGCGCAAACGTGATCGGGCGTGGGCAGGACGCGCAGTTCCGGCTGCCGGACACCGGCGTCTCGCGTCGACACCTCGAGATCCGTTGGGACGGCCAGATGGCGTTGTTGTCCGATCTGAACTCGACGAACGGCACCACTGTCAACAATGCGCCCGTACGGGAATGGCAGCTGGCCGACGGAGACGTGATCCGGCTCGGCCACTCAGAGATCATCGTCCGCGTTCACTGAGGTTGCGGGCCGGTCATCGTCGCGAACAAGCTGTTCGCTTCGCCCTCACACCGTTGTTCGCCCAAGTATCGTGACGTTGCCGAAGGTGGGCGATCGGGGCGATCGGATCGGCGGGCGACGACTATGGGACGGTGACGGAGAGGACGTCAGATGCAGGGATTAGTACTGCAGCTGACGCGGGTCGGATTCCTCTTGCTTCTTTGGCTGTTCATCTGGTCGGTGCTGCGGATCCTGCGCACCGACCTCTATGCGCCGACCGGTGCGGTCATGATGCGCCGCGGCCTTGCGCTGCGCGGGACTCTGCTGCCCAGTAGGCAACGCCGCGTTGCCCGTCAGCTGATCGTCACCGAAGGCGCGTTGACCGGCACGCGCATCACGCTGGGCGCTCAGCCGGTGCTCATAGGACGCGCCGACGACTCGACCCTCGTGCTCACGGATGACTACGCCTCGACACGGCACGCCCGGCTGTCGCCGCGGGGGTCCGAATGGTACGTCGAGGACCTAGGATCGACCAACGGCACATACCTTGACAGGGCGAAGGTGACGACGGCAGTAAGGGTTCCGATGGGCACGCCGGTGCGAATCGGCAAGACGGTAATCGAGCTGCGCCCGTGACCCTCGTTCTCCGTTACGCGGCGCGCAGCGACCGCGGCCTGGTCCGAGCCAACAATGAGGACTCGGTGTACGCGGGCGCGCGACTGCTCGCCCTGGCCGACGGCATGGGTGGCCACGCCGCGGGAGAGGTGGCCTCGCAGCTGGTGATCGCCGCGCTCGCCCATCTCGACGACGACGAACCCGGCGGCGACCTGCTCAGCGAACTCAACTCCGCGGTGCACGAGGGCAACACAGCCATCGCCGCCCACGTCGAAGCGGACCCCGAACTCGACGGCATGGGCACCACGCTCACCGCAATCCTGTTCGCGGGCAACAGACTTGGCCTCGTCCACATCGGCGATTCCCGCGGCTACCTGATGCGCGACGGCGAACTGGCCCAGATCACCAAGGACGACACCTTCGTCCAGACCCTTGTCGACGAGGGCCGCATCACGGCCGAGGAAGCGCACAGTCATCCGCAACGGTCGCTGATCATGCGCGCGCTCACCGGGCACGAGGTCGAGCCGACGCTCATCATGCGCGAGGCCCGGGTGGGCGACCGCTACCTGCTCTGCTCGGACGGACTGTCCGACCCGGTGAGTCACGAAACCATCCTGGAGGCGCTGAAGATCCCCGATGTCGCCGAAAGTGCCGACAGGCTAATCGAATTGGCGCTGCGCGGGGGAGGGCCGGACAACGTCACCGTGGTCGTGGCCGACGTCGTCGACTACGGAATCGGCCAGACCCAGCCGATCATCGCGGGCGCCGTCTCGGGCGACGACGATCAGACGGCGCCCCCGAACACCGCGGCCGGACGTGCATCCGCGTTCAATCCGCGCCGAAACCAACCCACCAAGCGCCCGGCGAACGAACCTCAACCGCCCGAGGCCAAGCCGCGTTCGCGGCGCAAGATGATCTTCGGCGCGGTGCTCATCGTCCTGCTCGTGCTCGCCGGCCTGGCAATCGGTCGATTCATCATCCGGAGCAACTACTACGTCGCCGAGTACGACGGCGCCGTCTACATCATGCGCGGCGTCCAAGGCAGATTCCTCGGCATGCCACTGCAACAGCCGTTCCGGCTGGCCTGCCTCGACTCCCGCAACGAGCTCCGGGTCATCGGCGTCGACGACCAACGCGGTGAGTGCCAGCGGCTGGAGGTCAGCGATCTCCGGGAATCCGAACGGGCGCAAGTGAAGGCGGGTCTGCCCGCGGGCAGTGTTGACGACGCCATGGGCCAGCTCAGAGAGCTCGGACGCTCGTCGCTCTTGCCCATCTGCCTGCCGCCGCCCCCGGCAAGGACTACGACCAGAACGACCCCACCGCCACCCCCGCCATCGCCCGCACCGCCGCGGACTCCCCAACCCTCGGGCGCGCCAACGCAACCCACCGAATCCGAGGTGCCCATCAGGCCCGAGGTGCCCACCACGGTGACCGCCCCCGCGCCACCGGCTCCGTCACCGTCCACTCCGCCTCCCTCTCCGGCTTCCACTGTGACGGCGCTGCCTCCACCACCGCAGGAGCCGGGGACTGATTGCCGGGCAGCGTCATGACCACGCAACCGCAAGCTGCGGTTGCCGTCGCGCCGCCGCTGCCCAATCGCCGCAACGCCGAATTGTTCTTGCTGGGGTTCGCCGCGGTGATAACCACCGTGGCGTTGCTGATCGTCGAGGCCAATCAAGAGCAGGGGCTGAGCTGGGACCTGGCGCAGTACACGGTCGCCTACCTCGCCCTGTTCGGCTGTGCACACCTTGCGGTACGTCGTTTCACGCCCTATGCCGACCCGCTGTTACTCCCCGTCGTCGCACTGTTGAATGGCCTGGGGCTGGTCATGATTCACCGGATAGACCTCGCGATGGGCCCGGTGGCCGCGGGTGCCGACCCTGGCCCGAACGCCAACCTACAGACGCTGTGGACACTCGTCGGCGTCACCGCATTCTCGCTCGTCATCGTGTTCCTGAAGGACCACCGCATGCTGGCGCGGTATGGCTACGTGTGCGGGTTGACGGGCCTGGTGCTCCTGGTCATCCCAGCCCTCTTGCCCAGTTCGATTTCCGAGCAGGGTGGCGCGAAGATCTGGATTCGCTTGCCCGGCTTCTCGATTCAACCTGCAGAAGTCTCGAAGATTCTGCTGCTGATCTTCTTCGCGGCGGTGCTGGTGGCCAAGCGCGACCTGTTCACCAGCGCCGGCAAGCACGTGCTCGGCATGGACCTGCCGCGCCCCCGCGACCTCGCCCCGCTACTGGTCGCCTGGATCGCGTCAGTCGGCGTGATGGTGTTCGAGAAGGACCTCGGGACCTCGCTCTTGTTGTACGCGTCGTTCCTCGTGCTGGTGTACGTGGCCACCGAGCGACTCAGCTGGGTGCTGATCGGATTGACACTGTTCGCCGTGGGAAGCGTTGCCGCATACCAAGTATTCGGCCACGTGCAGATCCGCGTGCAGAACTGGCTCGACCCGTTCGCAGACCCCGACGGTGCCGGCTACCAGATAGTGCAGTCGTTGTTCAGCTTCGCCACCGGCGGCATCTTCGGCACTGGGCTTGGCAACGGTCAGCCCGGCACCGTACCCGCGGCCTCCACGGACTTCATCGTCGCCGCGATCGGCGAGGAGCTCGGCCTCGTCGGCTTCGCCGGCGTGCTCATGCTCTACACGATCCTCATCATCCGCGGATTGCGCACGGCGATCGCGGTCCGCGACAGCTTCGGAAAGCTGCTGGCCGCAGGGCTCGCGTCGACCCTGGCGATCCAGTTGTTCATCGTCGTCGGCGGGGTGACCAAGCTCATCCCGCTCACCGGACTGACCACGCCATGGATGTCCTACGGCGGGTCGTCGCTGCTCGCCAACTACGTGTTGCTGGCGATCCTGCTGCACATCTCGCACGCCGCGCGCCGTCCGATCACCACGAAGCCCGTCAACGCCACCCCGATCGCCAGTGCGAGCACGGAGGTGATCCAGAAGGCATGAACACATCCCTTCGCCGCGTCGCCGCCGTCATCATGGGCCTGATCGTGCTGCTGCTCGCCAACGCCACGCTCACTCAGGTGTTCACCGCCGACGGGTTGCGTTCGGATCCGCGCAATCAGCGCGTCCTGCTCGACGAGTACTCGCGGCAACGCGGACAGATCTCCGCTGGCGGTCAGCTGTTGGCCTACTCGACGTCGACCAACGGCCACTTCCGATTTCTGCGGGTGTACCAGAACCCCGAGGTTTTCGCTCCGGTGACCGGCTTCTACTCCCTGAAGTATTCGAGCACCGGGCTGGAGCGCGCCGAGGACTCGATCCTCAACGGCTCCGACGAGCGCTTGTTCGGCCGCAGGTTGGCGGACTTCTTCACCGGGCGCGATCCACGTGGCGGCAACGTGGCCACCACGATCCGTCCCCCCGTCCAGCAGGCGGCGTGGGACGCCATCCAGCAAGGTTGCAACGGACCGTGCAAGGGGGCCGTGGTGGCGTTGGAGCCGTCCACCGGCAAGATCCTCGCGATGGTCTCGTCGCCATCGTTCGACCCCAATCTGCTTTCGTCCCACGACGGTTCGACACAATCGAAGGCGTGGCAGCAGTTGCGTGACGACCCCAACTCGCCGCTCGTCAACCGGGCCATCTCGGAGACCTACCCGCCGGGATCCACCTTCAAGGTGATCACCACGGCCGCGGCCCTGCAGGCCGGCGCCACCCCGAGCTCTCCGGTCACTGCGTCCGCACGCGTAACCCTGCCTGACAGCACGGCCACACTGGAGAATTACGGCGGGTCGCCGTGTGGCAGCGGTCCGACGACGACGCTGCACGATGCGTTCACCAAGTCGTGCAACACCGCGTTCGTCGAGCTCGGCATCGACACCGGGGCGGACGCTCTGCGCAGCACCGCGCAGGCGTTCGGCATCGACAGCCCGCTGCCGCCGACGCCCCTGCAGGTCGCGGAGTCGACGCTCGGTCCCATCGACGACGGCGCCGCCCTCGGGATGTCGAGCATCGGTCAGAAGGACGTCGCACTCACCCCGCTACAGAACGCTCTGGTCGCGGCGACCATCGCGAACGGCGGCGTGACGATGCAGCCCTACCTCGTCGAGGACCTCAAGGGACCCGACCTCGCCAACATCAGCACCACCAGTCCGCACGAGCTGCGGCACGCGGTGTCTTCGCAGGTCGCAACTACACTTACGGACCTGATGATCGACGCCGAGGCGGTGACGCAGCAGAAGGGCGCCATCTCCGGCGTCCAGATCGCATCGAAGACGGGCACGGCCGAACACGGCACCGATCCACGCAACACTCCGCCCCATGCGTGGTACATCGCGTTCGCCCCCGCCAAGGCTCCGAAGGTGGCCGTGGCGGTCCTAGTGGAGAATGGGGGCGACCGATTGTCCGCCACCGGCGGCGCGCTTGCCGCGCCGATCGGGCGGGCCACCATTGCCGCGGCGCTGCGGGAGGGATCATGAGCACGCGCGTCGGAGTGACGCTGTCCGACCGCTATCGACTGCAGCGGCACATCGCCACGGGCGGAATGGGGCAGGTCTGGGAGGGTCTGGACACGCGGCTCGGCCGTCAGGTCGCGATCAAGGTGCTGAAGGCGGAGTTCTCCTCGGACCCCGAGTTCATCGAGCGGTTCCGGGCCGAGGCACGCACCGTCGCAATGCTCAACCATCCCGGCATCGCCAGCGTCTACGACTACGGCGAGACCGAGCTCGACGGGGAGGGTCGCACCGCATATCTGGTCATGGAGATGATCAACGGCGAACCGTTGAACACCGTGCTCAAGCGCACCGGAAGCCTCTCGCTGCGGCACGCGTTGGACATGCTCGAGCAGACTGGCCGTGCCCTGCAGGTCGCCCACAACGCCGGGCTGGTGCATCGCGACGTGAAGCCCGGCAACATCTTGATCACCCCGACTGGCCAGGTGAAGCTCACCGACTTCGGCATCGCCAAGGCCGTCGACGCCGCCCCCGTCACGCAGACGGGGATGGTGATGGGCACCGCCCAGTACATCGCCCCGGAGCAGGCCCTCGGCCGGGACGCCACCGCGGCCAGCGACGTGTACTCGTTGGGAGTCGTTGGCTACGAATCGGTTTCGGGCCGACGACCGTTCACCGGTGACGGCGCCTTGACCGTCGCGATGAAGCACATCAAGGAACAGCCGGCACCGCTGCCCGGCAACGTGCCCCCGAACGTGCGTGAGCTCATCGAGATCGCACTGCTGAAGGAACCCGGGCAGCGCTACCGGACGGGCGGAGCGTTCGCCGACGCCGTCGCCGCCGTGCGTTCCGGGCGCAGGCCGCCCCGACCCAACCAGGCGCCGACCATCGGGGGACGTGCCACCCCCGCCACCATTCCGTCGACCGGGCATCGCCCACCCGCCAGTTACGGTCCCCGTCCTCCAGCCCAGCCGCCACGGGCACGTCCGGTCGCCGGCACCCACCGGACTCCGCCCCCGCGTCGCACGTTCTCTCAGGGCCAGCGCGCGCTGCTGTGGGCGGCCGGCGTGCTCGGCGCGCTCGCGATGATCATCACGATCATGATCCTGCTCAACGCCCAGGACGAGAAGGACCGGCAGCAGCAGCCCCGAGAGACCATCACCACGACGACGGTGCTTCCCGCGCCGTCCGCGTCGCCCGGCGCGCTGCCTGCCCCCGATTGGACCGACCAGGGTCCCGTCGGTCATGGTGGACCCGAAGCCGGACCCTCCCGGCCCTCATTCGCGGCCCTGGAACAGACCTCCCCATGACCACCCCCCAACACCTGTCCGACCGCTATGAGCTCGGCGAGATCCTCGGGTTCGGCGGCATGTCCGAGGTCCATCTCGCCCGCGACCTGCGGCTGCACCGCGACGTCGCGGTCAAGGTGCTGCGCGCCGATCTGGCCCGCGACCCGAGCTTCTACCTGCGGTTCCGACGGGAGGCCCAGAACGCGGCCGCGCTCAACCATCCCGCGATCGTCGCCGTGTACGACACCGGTGAGGCCGAGACGGCAACCGGGCCACTGCCGTACATCGTCATGGAGTACGTCGAGGGCGTGACGCTGCGCGACATCGTGCACACCGACGGTCCCATCGAACCGCGCCGGGCCATCGAGATCATCGCCGACGCCTGTCAGGCGCTGAACTTCAGCCACCAGCACGGCATCATCCACCGCGACGTCAAACCCGCCAACATCATGATCAGCAACACCGGCGCGGTGAAGGTCATGGACTTCGGCATCGCCAGGGCCATCGCCGACGCAGGCCACAGCGTCACCCAGACCGCGGCGGTCATCGGCACCGCGCAATACCTATCGCCGGAGCAAGCCCGCGGCGAGACGGTCGATGCGCGCTCCGACGTGTACTCGTTGGGCTGCGTGCTCTACGAAATCGTCACCGGCGAACCACCTTTCATCGGCGACTCGCCGGTCGCCGTGGCCTACCAGCACGTCCGCGAGGACCCCACCCCGCCGTCCAGCCGGCACCGCGACGTCTCGCCCCAACTCGACGCCGTCGTGCTCAAGGCACTGGCCAAGAACCCCGAGAACCGCTACCAAACCGCCGCCGAGATGCGCACCGACCTCATCCGCGTGCACAGCGGCGAAGCGCCCGACGCCCCGAAGGTGCTCACCGAAGCCGAACGCAGCTCGCTGCTGACACCGACACCGCACAGCCGAGCCGCACCGACCGAATACATTCCGCCACGACGGTCGCAGGAGCAAGACCCCGACCGGCGGGCATCCGTCGGGCGTTGGCTGTTGGCCGCCGCGATCCTCGGCATCCTGACCGTCGTCGTCTCCGTGGCCATCAACATGATTGGCGCCAACCCACGTGACCAGCAGATACCCGACGTCACCGGCCAGGTCCGCGACGACGCCATCGCGACGCTGCAGAACCGCGGGTTCAAGGTCCGGCCGAACCTGCAGCCGGATTCGAAGGTGCCGCCCGATCACGTCATCAACACCACGCCGTCAGCCGACACGTCGGTGGCGGCCGGAGACGAGATCACCATCAACGTGTCGACCGGCCCGGAGCAGCGCGAGGTTCCCGACGTGAGCAACCTGAGCCCCGCCGATGCGGAGAACAAGCTCAAACAAGCCGGGTTCGACAACGTCAAGCAGTCGCCCTCGGCGTCGTTGCCCGAGCAGAAGGGCCGGGTGCTGCTCACCAACCCGCCGGCCAACTCCACGTCTGCGATCACCAACCTCGTCACCATCGTCGTCGGGTCGGGACCGGACAGCAGGCCCGTCCCGGTGGTCAAGGACCAGACGTTCGACGTCGCCAAGCAGATACTGAACGCGTCCGACTTCCAGCAGGTCATCCTCGTCGACGTGGACAGTACGGTCACCGCGGGTCAGGTGGTCGGCACGCTTCCCGCCCCGAATGAGACCGTTCCAGTGGACACGCCGATCCAGGTGCAGGTGTCGCGTGGCAATCAGTTCGTGATGCCGGCGCTGATCGGGCAGTTCTGGGTCGACGCGGAGCCGCTGTTGCGCGGGTCCTACGGCTGGACCGGTGGGCTGATCAAACTCCCCAACGCGCAGAACAGCGGCCAGCCGTCCAACGCGGTGGCCACTCAGAGCCCGCAGCCGGGAACCACGCTGAAATTCAGCGACCCGATCACGCTGAGCTTCGCGCAGTAGCCGCCGAGACCGTATCGGCGACCTCGCGTTCGAGCAGACTCACCAACTGCTCCGGCGGCGCGGCGCCGCAGAACCCCAGCCAATTGGCGAGCATGCGGTGACCGCCCTCGGTGAGGATCGACTCGGGGTGGAACTGCACGCCGTGGATGGGGAGTTCGGTGTGCTGCACACCCATGATCACGCCGGCCTCATCCATTTCGTCGCTCGGCTCGACCCGGATGGTGCGCGCGGTGACTTCGAGCTCGGCGGGCAAGGTCTCGGGCAGGATGGTCAGCGAGTGGTACCGGGTCGCGGTGAACGGATCCGGAAGGCCTTTCAGGACACCGCGATTCGTGTGGTACACCCTGCTGGTCTTGCCGTGCAGCAGTTCAGGGGCGCGGTCGACGGTGCCTCCGAACGCGACGCCGATCGCTTGGTGGCCGAGGCACACGCCGAGCAACGGGGTGGCGGCCGCGGCACAGGCTCGAACCAGGGGGATCGACGCTCCAGCCCGCTCCGGCGTACCCGGGCCCGGGCTCAGCAGCACTCCGTCGAACTCCCCGGCGACACCGGCCACGCCGGACTCCGTCCCCAGCCGTGCGTCGTCGTTGCGCCACACCTCCGCGTTCACGCCCAGCTGCCCGAGGTACTGGACCAGGTTGAACACGAAGCTGTCGTAGTTGTCGACGACGAGAACCCGCATTCGAACAGGCTACTTGGTGGCGTGATCGACTTCGTACCATCGATCGGGCCCTGGCGGCGGCTACTCGCAGTTCTTCGCCCGCAGTGCCGGATCGATGCAACCGGTTCGTCAGTAGCCCAGTGGACCTGCCGGCTTGGCAAAGCGCATTCGCAGGGGTGCGGGGTGTCCGACCAGGTCGACCTGCGCTGTCGGCTCCTCGGTGTAGCCCAACCCAAAGCGCACTACGTACTGCTTGTACAGCGAGACCAACGGCGCTTCCGACAACGCGGCCTGCATGGCGCCGACGTCGCCGATCGCGGTGATGACGTACGGCGGACTGTAGGTGCGACCGTTGAGGAGCAGCGTGTTGCCCACGCACCGCGGCGCCGAGATGGCGATGATCCGCTGATCCTGCATCTGGATGCCCTCGGCACCCGCGCTCCAGAGCGCGTTCAACACCGCCTGCACGTCTTGCTGATGCACGACCAGGTCGTCCGGCGCGGCGTCGCCGGGGAAGCGGCCATTTGCGTCGCGCTGCGCATCGTTGAGGGTTACCACCAGGCCCGGTCCGCGCATGGGGTCGAGACCCGCTTCGACGGCCAGCACGTCGGCGCGCGCGGTGATCGCGACGAGGGCGGCGTCCGCAGCGGGTGAGCCACCGTGGTGCGTCTCCAGCTGCGTTGCCAGGCCGTCCCGCTGGCCGGACAGCCGATCGACGGACTGCTGTGCTTCCCGGACCAGGTCGACGAGCCGCGGTGCGTCACTGCGCCGGATCTCGTCTCCCCCCGAGACCGCATGCGTGGTCCCGAGCAGCAGTCCGGCGCACAGGCAGACGGCGGGAACGCCGAATCGCCAGACCGAATGGTGCGCCCGAGTCCTCGGCATCGGCTCCTCCTTCCCGTGCTTCCCGCACGGCTCGATTTCGGAGTCGGGCGGTGTGCTGGGTTAGGCTCTGAGGTGCATCTGCATCATCGTCGCACTGAGGGGCCGGTCGTCGCACCGTCGCCGGATGTGGCGCCGACTTTCCGCGAAGGTATCCATGCCCAAGTCCAAGGTTCGCAAGAAGAACGACTTCACCATCAGTCCCGTGAGTCGGACGCCGGTCAAGGTCAAGGCCGGGCCCTCGAGTGTGTGGTTTGTCGTGCTGTTCATCGGTTTGATGATCATCGGCCTGCTATGGCTGCTCGTGTTCCAACTCGCGGCAACCAACCCTGTGGACGCGCCGAGCTTTCTGACCTGGATGGCCAATCTGGCGCAGTGGAACTACGCAATCGCGTTTGCCTTCATGATCACCGGCCTGTTGCTCACGATGCGGTGGCGGTGACCGCGGCCGGTGTCGAGATGAATTCAAATTGGTGTCGGCGCGTTATCCGTTCCGTAACCTGTTCGTCATCCAATCACACCGTTGTGATTCATCCCCATTGGGGATAGCGCCTGTGGATAACCCAATACCGCAGCGTAGAGGGCCTTCTGAACCGATGCAGCAAACTCAGTGGAGCCCGCCGACCGCCGGTATCGCCGCATGTGTGGCAATCAGCCTGGCATTGGCCGCAGCCGCTGTGACCATAGTCACAGATGCTCCGGGGAGGGTCCTGATCGGTACTGCCGCGATCGGACTCTTCGCGTTTGCAAGCATGTCGTGGCGTGCGCGGCCGAAGCTAGCAATTACCGAGGACGGGCTTCGGGTTCGCGGGTGGCTCCGCACGCAGGTGCTGACGCGCGCCGACATCGCCGGCATCCGCATCACCGAGTTTCGGCGCATCGCACGCAAGGTTCGGCTGCTGGAGATCGACACCAGCGACGACGACCGTCTGCTGGTGTTCACCAGATGGGATCTAGGTACGGACCCGCTCGACGTGCTCGACGCACTGACCGACGCGGGTTATGCGGGCCGCAGACCGACCGGCTAGGAGATCGTGATCGACTCGATCACGACCGGTTCGACCGGCCGATCACTGCGATCGGTCGGCGTCGCACCGATGTCGTCGACGACCTTCTGCGAATCCGGGTCGACGACCTCACCGAAGATCGTGTGCTTGCGATTCAGGTGTGGGGTCTTCCCGACGGTGATGAAGAACTGTGAGCCGTTGGTGCCCGGCCCCGCGTTGGCCATCGCCAGCAGATACGGCTTGTCGAACACGAGCTCGGGGTGGAACTCGTCCGCGAACTGGTAGCCCGGGCCGCCGCGGCCCGTGCCGGTCGGGTCGCCGCCCTGAAGCATGAAGCCGCTGATGACGCGGTGGAAGATCGCACCGTCGTAGAACGGGCCCGACGTGCTGCCGGTGGCGTTCTCGGTGCTGTAGTCCTTGGTGCCCTGGGCCAAGCCGACGAAGTTGTCGACCGTCTTCGGTGCATGATTGCCGAAGAGCGCGATCTTGATGTCGCCGCGGTTGGTGTGGAGAGTCGCGGTCGCTGTCTGAATGGGGCTCGTCACGGGAAACCAGTGTGCCATTTCGGAGTTCGCGGCCGCGTCCGACCCCCACCGAATAGTGTTGTCGGCATGAGCTCGAAGACCAAGGCCGACCGGCTGACTCCCAAACAGCGGCTTGCCCGCGGGTTGAAGTACACCGCGGTCGGACCGGTCGACGTGACCAGGGGAGCGCTAGGCCTGAGCTTGAACTCGGCGCAGGCCTCGACCACTTGGGTGGGGAACCGGTACAGGCGCGGACGTGTCGCCGACCAGCTCGGCAAGGACCTCGCAGCGGCCCAGGCGACAATCGTCAACGAGCTCGCCACCGCCCGGGAAGTGGTGGCGGACCTGCCGCAGACACTCAAGGATGCGCGCCGGTCCCGACGCAGCCCGCGCCCGCTGCTTCTCCTCGCGGGTGGCGTCGTGGTGCTCGGACTCGGCGCCGTGGCATTCTCGATCGTCCGCCGCTCGACGCAGCCCGATCCGTCTCCACGCCCACCGAGCGTCGAGGTGTCGCCGAAGCCCTGACGGACCGCCACGCCATGGTCCCGCTCTCGTGAAAGGCTCCAGCCATGGCTTTCAAGATCAGCTTCAACGGAGCAACCGCTAGGGCCTTCGGTGGCGACCACTCATAGGTGGTAAGAGCGGCCGGGATACTCGAGGTCAAGAGGGGAGGCGCCCAAGTGGTCATGTACAGCCCGAACTTCTGGACCAAGGTAGAGCCGCAAAAGGAATGACTTCGCCCGACGTACGGGAATTACTTGTGGAGCCTAGGGGATTCGAACCCCTGACTTCTGCCTTGCAAAGGCAGCGCTCTACCAACTGAGCTAAGGCCCCTTGGGTGGTCGTCAGCTGGGCTGATCCGCGGCCACGTGCCACACCTCGACGCGATTGCGCGATCGGATGATCAACGCGCCCGCCACGAGTATGGCCAGCATTACGAGCAGCCTCACTGCACACCTTCCTCGTAAGGCAAACCGTGGGCCTGGGAGGACTCGAACCTCCGACCTCTTCGTTATCAGCGAAGCGCTCTAACCACCTGAGCTACAGGCCCGTAATCGCATTACAGCCGAGCGACGAGATTACCGTAACGGCGGCCGTGTCCCCAAACCGATGACCTGGTCTTCACAACCTCATGGCTCGAGGGGATTGCGCACCGGGTCGACCGTGAGTACGCGGTCGATGGTAGACGGGAACCTAGTCGCGGTCGGCGAGGGTCACCTCGATGCCGCCGACGAGGTCGGTGGTGAGGTTGTAGATGAAGGCGCCACACGTCGCCATCGCCGTGAAGAGCACGATGTTGACGAGCCCGATGAGTGCCGCTCCGCCGAAGATGGCGCCGCTGGACACCAGCTCCCCACCGCTACCACTCGCGCTGGTGAGCAGGTCGCCCACGTTGCTGTTGAGCTTGCTCCACACCCCCATGCCGCCGAGCACGAGGTAGAGGAACGCGACGGCGATCATCCACACGAAGAACAACACGACGGAGAGCACCAGCGAGACCTTGAGCACGCTCCACGGATCGAACCGCCGGACCTGCATACTGGCACGCACCGGTCCCTGCTGACCTTTGCCTGTCGTCGCACGGGACGAGGTCGGCGTGCGGGTCGCGGGCTCGGGGGCGCTGCGCTCACCGCCGGGCTTGCGCTGCGGCGGGCGCGGGCCTGGCCCAGACAAGTCGGGTAGCTCGCTGGCATACACCTCCGGACGGACCGGCTCACTGCGCGTAGCGGGCAACTGTGCGGCGTCGGGTTCACGCGCGGGTGCCGGTGCGGGTTCACGCGCGGGCGCCGGGACAGGTGCCGGCCCGGACGTCGGAGCAGATGCCGGCGGACCCTGTGCGGCGGGCCCACCCGAGATGAATTGGTTGATGCGCGCGTCGACGGCCGGGGAGCCCGCGCGCGCCCCGTCACCCTTCGGCGGGCCGTCTTGGGTGCGTTGCGGAGGACGGGTTCGTGACGTACCGCGCTGCCAGGGCGGCGGGACGTCTCCGTGCTCGGCTGGCGCATCTGGACCCGTGGGGCCGGGCCTTGGAGGGCGGCCGCCGTCCACGGGTCCGCTGCTCGAACCGTTGGCACCGCCAGGGCTATCGCCCGTGCGCGGGGGTCCCGGCTCGTTCGGTGAACTCACCTACGGCTCCTTAGCTCAGGGCCGACCGCACTCGGCGGTCGACATGCCCACATTCAGGCACTACGTTGCGTCCGACTCGTCGGCGGTGCCGTCGATCTCGGATTCGTCGACCGCGTCCTCTTCGGCGTTGCGCGCAACGGCAATCAGTGTGTCGCCCTCGCCCAGGTTCATCAAGCGAACCCCCTTGGTCTGGCGCCCGGCCTTGCGCACCTGACGTGCGGCCGTCCGGATGACACCGCCACCGGAGGTGATGGCGTACAGCTCGGTCTCATCGTCGACGATCAATGCTCCGACCAGCGTGCCACGTCGGCGGTCGTACTGGATCGTGAGGATGCCCTTGCCGCCGCGGCCCTGCACCGTGTACTCCTCGATGGCGGTGCGCTTGGCGTAACCGCCGGACGTCGCCACCAGTAGATACATGCCCTCTTGAACGACGTTCAGCGACAACAGTCGGTCGTCTGCGTTGAACCGCATGCCCTGCACGCCGGAGGTGGCGCGACCCATCGGCCGCAGCGCCTCGTCGGTTGCCGAGAATCGGATCGACTGGCCCTTGGCCGAAACCAGGAGCAGGTCATCCTCGGCCGAGCACAGCACGGCTCCGACGAGTTCGTCGCCGTCGCGCAGATTCACCGCGACGATGCCGCCGGAGCGGTTCGAATCGAAGTCCGTCAGTTTCGACTTCTTCACGAGCCCGTTGCGGGTGGCCAGCACCAGATACGGGGCGTCCTCGTAGCCCTTGATCTGGATCACCTGGGCGATGCGCTCCTCCGGCTGGAACGCCAGGAGGTTGGCGACGTGCTGGCCGCGCGCGATGCGCGATGCCTCAGGCAGGTCGTAGGCCTTGGCCCGGTAGACGCGTCCCTGGGTGGTGAAGAACAGGATCCAGTCGTGAGTGGAGCAGACGAAGAAGTGGTTGACGATGTCGTCCTGCTTGAGCCCGGCACCCATGACGCCCTTGCCGCCGCGCTTCTGGCTGCGGTAGAGGTCGGTCTTGGTGCGCTTGGCGTAGCCGGTCTCGGTGATGGTGACGACGACGTCTTCGCGGGCGATGAGGTCCTCGTCGCTGACCTCGCCGTCGGCGGGCACGATCCGACTGCGGCGGTCGTCGCCGTACTTCTCGACGATCTCGGCGAGCTCGTCGTGGACGATGGCGCGCTGGCGCTCCGGCTTGGCGAGAATGTCCTCGAGGTCGGCGATCTCGGCCTCGATCTTGGCCAGATCGTCGACGATGCGCTGACGCTCCAGGGCGGCCAGTCGACGGAGCTGCATGTCCAGGATCGCCTGCGCCTGGATGTCGTCGATGTCGAGCAGTTCGATCAAGCCCTGCCGCGCGACGTCGACGGTCTCCGACGCGCGGATCAACGCGATGACCTCGTCGAGCGCGTCGAGCGCCTTGACCAGACCGCGCAGGATGTGCGCCCGTTCGTTGGCCTTGCGCAGCCGGTAGGTGGTCCGCCTGATGATGACGTCCAGCTGGTGCTCGACGTAGTAGCGGATCATCTGGTCGAGCCGCAGGGTGCGCGGCACCCCGTCGACGATGGACAGCATGTTGGCGCCGAAGCTGGTCTGCAGCTGGGTGTGCTTGTAGAGGTTGTTCAGCACGACCTTCGCGACGGCATCTCGCTTGAGCTCCACCACGATTCGGATGCCGACGCGGTCGCTGCCCTGGTCCTCGACGTTGGCGATACCCGTCATCCGACCGTCGCGAACCTGCTCGGCGATCGAGGTGATGAAGTTGTCGTGGTTGACCTGGTACGGCAGTTCGGTGATCACGATCGAGGTGCGCCCGCGGGAGTCCTCCTCGATCTCCACCACGCCGCGCATCCGGATCGAGCCGCGGCCGGTGGTGTAGGCGTCGTGAATTCCCTGCGAGCCGACGATCAAGCCGGACGTGGGGAAGTCGGGACCCTTGACCCGCTCGCACACCGCTTCCAGGGTGGCTTCCTCGTCGGCCTCGTGATTGTCCAGGCACCAGTACACGGCGTCCGCGAGTTCCCGCAGGTTGTGCGGCGGCATGTTGGTGGCCATGCCGACTGCGATGCCGCCCGAACCGTTGGCCAACAGGTTGGGGAACCGGCTCGGCAGAACCGTCGGTTCCTGCACGCGACCGTCGTAGTTCGGGATGAAATCGACTGTCTCCTCGTCGATTTCACGCAGCATTTCCATCGCCAACGGCGTGAGGCGGGCCTCGGTGTTGTGGCTTACGAAACCGTTGGTGATGAACGAATGGTCATCGGTGTCGACGCGAAGGCTGTAGACGGGCTGCACGCCGGCATCGGTCAGACTCGCGACGCGGGCGTAGTAGAACCGCCCGTCGGTGAGGTCCGCCGCAATCACCTGGGCATCTGGATCATCGCCAAAACGCTCGAGGAAGCCGGCCAGGCCGGGAACGTCGACTGTGTGGCTTGTTGTCGAGTTCTCCCGCGTTTTGTACTGAGAACCCACACACTCGGCGTTCATCGCCACGAAGTCGGCGGGTCGAATCTCCTCGATCAGCTTCCAGAGCAGCGTCGGCACTCCGCCGACGTCGACGAGGCACAGCAGGGGATGGTTGGTCGTACCCGTGACCGTGTATCCCTCGTCGGTCTTCACGGTGTACGTCTGATGCTCGCCGGAGTGAAACAGTCGATCTGCGACGACCGGGTTCCCGTGCCGGTCGAGCACCTTGACGTCTATCACGTTGTCCGACTGCGGACGTGCACCGGGGACAATGTCCGCAATCCGCACCGAATGCCCGAACGGCAGGCCCACCAGGGCATCCCCCGTGACGCAATACCTCATGGCCGCCGGAGGATCGTTGCCCGGTGAGCCGAAGTTGCCCTGCCCGTCGACGAGCGGATAGCGCAGTGACCACGGCTGCGCCATGCGCACCAACGTGTCGTAGATCGACGCGTCGCCGTGCGGATGGTAGTTGCCCATCGTCTCGGCAACGGAGCGTGCGGATTTCGCGTGGCTGCGGTCGGGCCGGAAACCCGAGTCATACATGGCGTAGAGCACGCGGCGGTGCACCGGCTTGAGGCCGTCGCGGACCTCCGGCAGTGCGCGGCCGACGATCACGCTCATCGCGTAGTCGATGTAGCTCCGCTGCATCTCCTGCTGGATGTCGACCGGTTCGACGCGGTCGCCCTCGGCCTCACCGGGTGGCAACGTGGTGTCAGTCATGGTGTCTGAGCCCTATTCGTCTCTTGGATGGCGACTAAACGTCAAGGAAGCGAACGTCTTTAGCGTTACGGGTGATGAAGCTGCGGCGAGCCTCGACGTCCTCGCCCATCAGGATCGAGAACAATTCGTCCGCTGCGGCGGCGTCATCGAGGGTGATCTGGCGCAACACCCGGACGGAGGGATCCATCGTGGTTTCCCACAGCTCCTTCGCGTCCATCTCGCCCAGACCCTTGTAGCGCTGGATGCCGTCTTCGGCGTTGATCCTCCTGCCGGCCGCCCGGCCGGTCTCCAGCAGTCCGTCCCGCTCGCGGTCGGAGTAAGCGAATTCTGGTTCGCTGCGCTGCCACTTCAACTTGTACAGCGGTGGCTGGGCGAGGAAGACGTGCCCATTCTCGATGAGCGGCTTCATGAATCGGAACAGCAGCGTCAACAACAGGGTGGAGATGTGTTGACCGTCGACGTCGGCGTCGGCCATCAGCACGATCTTGTGATAGCGCAGCTTGGTGAGGTCGAACTCGTCGTGAATACCTGTGCCGAGTGCGGTGATGATGGCCTGGACTTCGGTGTTCTTCAGCACGCGGTCGATGCGCGCCTTCTCCACGTTGATGATCTTGCCGCGCAGCGGCAGAATCGCCTGGAACATCGAGTCTCGGCCGCTTTTCGCCGAGCCACCTGCCGAATCACCCTCGACCACATACAGTTCCGACTTGCTGGGGTCGGTGGAGCGGCAGTCGGCCAACTTGCCTGGCAGGCCGCCGATGTCGGTTGCGCTCTTGCGACGCACCAACTCCCGCGCCTTGCGGGCGGCGATCCGCGCCTGCGCCGACGAAACCGCCTTGTTGACAACGGTCTTCGCCTCGGCGGGATTCGCCTCGAACCAATGCGTCATCTGCTCGTTGCAGATCTTCTGCACGAACGACTTCACCTCGGTGTTGCCGAGCTTGGTCTTGGTCTGGCCCTCGAACTGCGGTTCGGCCACCTTCACCGAGAGCACTGCGGCCAGCCCCTCGCGGATGTCGTCGCCGGTGAGGTTGGCGTCCTTCTCCTTGAGCAGCTTCTTGTCCTTGGCGTACTTGTTCACCACCGTGGTGAGCGCGCTGCGGAAACCCTCTTCGTGGGTACCGCCCTCGTGAGTGTTGATGGTGTTGGCGAAGGTGTGCACGGACTCCGAATAGCCGGCGTTCCACTGCATCGCGATCTCGACCTCGTGGCCGGGGCCCTTGCCCGAGAAGTCGATGATGCTCTGCTGGATGGGCGTCTTCGTGCGGTTGATGTGCTTGACGTAGTCGACCAGGCCGCCCGGGTAGTGGAAGGTGCGATGCTTGACCTTGTGGGGCGCCGCCGCCTCCGCGGCCTTCTCGTCGGCCGACTTGGGCGCCTCGGCAGTGTCGCTGACGACCTCGTCCACCACCTCTTCGGGCGTTACCCGTTCGTCGGTGAGCTCGATGGTCAGCCCCTTGTTGAGGAAGGCCATCTCCTGCAGGCGGCGCGCGACCGTTTCGAAGTTGTAGTCGGTGGTCTCGAAGATGCCGGAGTCGGCCCAGAAGCGGATTGTGGTGCCCGTCTTCTTCGACGGGCCACCCTGCTTGAGCGTGCCCGGCACCGAGCGGTCGTAGTACTGGAACCATTCACTGCCATCACGCAGCACGGTCGCCTCGAGCCGCGTCGACAGCGCGTTGACCACCGAGACGCCGACGCCGTGCAGGCCGCCGGAAACCGCGTAGGACTCGCCGTCGAACTTGCCGCCGGCGTGCAGCTGCGTCATGACGACGTCGATGGTGGGCACACCGGTCGCGTGCATCGCGACGGGGATGCCGCGGCCGTCGTCAGTGACTTCGACGCTGCCGTCTCCGTGGATCTTGACCGTGACGCGCGTGGCGAAACCGGCCATCGCCTCGTCGACCGCGTTGTCGACCACCTCCCAGATGAGGTGGTGCAGCCCGCGCTCACCGGTGGACCCGATGTACATGCCGGGGCGTTTCCGAACCGCCTCGAGCCCCTCGAGAATGGTGATGGCATCGGCGCCGTACTCCTTTGGAGCACTCTTCTTCTGGGCAGCCACGTTGGACGCGTCTCCTTGGTCTTTTGCAGGGGATGGCCGGCTAGGGGGCGACGGTTCCCTCGCGGATCTGCGTTGAGTCTACCGTCAGGCACCGTCAGCACTGACTCTGAGGCGGCGTTTCTACACAGCTATTTGCGCCGTGCGCGGAATTTCTTGACGATCGGCGCGTCCTGACGCCGGAGAGAATTACTTTTTCTCTTGTCGGCGCTCTCAGACAGTGGTAGGGGCCGGCTATCCGTAGGTGTCGCGGGGGCCACGTCCGGAGATGTGATACTTCCCCTTGCGCCACGTCGGCGCGGTGGGCCCGACGATCCGCACCGAGGTGACGACCCCGTCCCCGACCGCCGCGGCGATCTTCGCGAGCACCTGCGCCTGCACCATGCGCAACTGCGTCGCCCACGCCGTGGACTCCGCCTCGATCGTCAGGATCCCGTCTCGCAGTGACGCCGGGCTGGCGTGCGCGGCGATCTGCTCGCCCACGACGGTCGGCCACTGCCCGAACACCGAACCCTCGGCAACTCTGGTCGACCAGCCGCGGACCCGCGCGAGGTCCCACGTCGCCGACCCGAGCACCTGCGGATCGCGGCTGTCCGGTCCCGGCCCCGACCACGTTCGCCGCCGACCCTTGCCACGTGTGGTCCTCTGCTGCGACGTCCGCCCGCGTCCGACCTCCTTGCCCTGGGTACGCGCGGCGCCGCGCGCTTCCTCGAGGGTCCGGCGGACGAGATCCATGCCCGCAAGGTGGGCCAACTCGTCGGGGGGGCCGAAAGCTTCTGTGCCGGATGCTCGCTCGTCACCTCGCTCGGTGCCGGATGCCCCGTCGGCCGTCATCCGATCACCTCCGAGTACCGTCCCGTGTCGCCGTCGCGCATGCCGATCTCCATTCTGCGCGCATCCCAGTCGGTTGGGACGTCATCGGCGACGGCGGCCGTCACCAACACCTGCTCCGCCGACTCGGCGGCGCTAACCAGGGCACGGCGGCGCGCGGTGTCCAGCTCGGCGAACACGTCGTCGAGCAGCAGGACCGGATCGCTCCCGTCGGCCCGCAGCAGTTCGTAGGCCGCCAAGCGCAACGACAACGCCATCGACCACGATTCCCCATGACTGGCAAAGCCTTTCGCGGGTCGATCGCCCAGTCGCAGCTCGAGATCGTCGCGATGCGGACCGACCAGACACACCCCGCGTTCGAGTTCGGCGGACCGCCGCCTGCCCAGTTCCTCCAGCAGCGCGAGCTCGAATGGTTCCGCGGCCACCGTGCCGCTGGTCGCCTCGAGCTCGACGGCCTCGACGCCACTTCGGTAGCCAATCGCCGCGGTGGCCGACGCCGGAGCCAGCACCTGGTAGGCCTTCTCGACCTCCGGGGCCAAGTCGTTGACCAGCTTCACCCGGGCCGCGATGAGCTCTGCGCCGTGCGCGGCGAGGTGCCCATCCCATACGTCGAGCGTCTCCAACGCGCCCGAGTCACCCCGGTAGCGCGCTGCCGCAGCGGTTTTCAACAATGCGGTGCGCTGTCTGAGCACCTTGTCATAGTCGGCGCGCACCCCGGCAATCGCGGGGCGCCGCGTCGTCGCCAGCTCGTCCAGGTAGCGCCTGCGTTCGCCCGGCTCGCCCCGCACCAGCGCCAGATCCTCCGGCGCGAACAGCACTGCGCTGAGCACCCCCAGTATCTCCCGTGCGCTGCGCACGGGGGAGCGGTTGAGTCGCGCCTTATTGGCCTTGCCCGCGGTGATCTCGAGGTCCACGGCCAGCTCGCGACCCTCGTTGACGACGATGGTCGACACGACGGCGCGGTCGGCTCCCTCTCGGATCAACGGTGCGTCGGACGACACCCGGTGGCTGCCCAGCGTCGACGAATACCAAAGCGCTTCAACGAGATTCGTCTTTCCGAAACCATTGGGCCCGATGAACACCGTGCGGCCCGGATCGAGCTCCACGTCGACGCGTGGCCACGACCGGAAGTCCGTCAACCCAAGATGGCGAACGTACAAAGACCTCTCCCCGAGTCGCTTCGCTCCTGCCCGCAGGAACGCTATCCCGACTTGCTGACCCTCTGGATGGCGTGGCCACCGAACTGGTTGCGCAGCGCGGCGACCGCCTTCATGGTCGGCGAGTCGTCCTGCCGAGACAGGAAGCGCGCGAACAACGACGCGGCAATCCCGGGAACAGGCACCCGCAGCCGGATCGCCTCCTCGACCGTCCAACGACCCTCGCCCGAATCCTCTGTGTAACCGCTGATGTCCGAGAGCTCCGGATCCTCCTTGAGCGCCTTGGCCAGCAGCTGTTGCAACCACGACCGTACGACGGTCCCATTGGTCCACGCCTGATAGACCGCCTGCGGATCCTTGATCAGATCTTCGGCAGCCAACATCTCGTACCCTTCGGCGTAGGCCGTCATCAGCGCATACTCGATGCCGTTGTGCACCATCTTCGCGAAGTGTCCTGCACCGACGGGGCCCGCGTGGACGAACCCATCCTCCTGGGGACCGGGAGGCCGCAGCGTGTCGAAGATCGGCATCGCTCGCGCGACGTCATCGTCGGATCCGCCGACCATCAGCCCGTACCCTGCGGTGAGCCCCCAGATCCCACCCGAGACACCTGCGTCGATGAAGCCGACTCCCTTGGCACTCAAGAGATCTGCGTGGGGGCCGTCCTCGGTGTAGCGCGAGTTGCCCCCGTCGATCACCAGATCGCCTTCCCCGAGTTCAGCGGCCAGGGAGACGATGGTGTCGTGGGTGACCTCGCCCGACGGCACCATCACCCACACCACGCGGGGACCGGGGAGCGCGGCGGCCAGAGCAGCGAGGTCGACTACGTCGGTGACCTCGGGGCGAGGGTCGTATCCAATGACCTCGTGCCCGCCCTTGCGCAACCGTTCACGCATGTTGAAACCCATTTTGCCGAGCCCGACCAAACCGAGTTGCATGTGCGCCTCTCCCGTGGCGATCGACCGGTCAGCCTGGAAGCCGTACCGGCATCAATAGGTACACGTAATCGGTTTGAGCCGCCGGGAACGGCCCACTGGAACCGTCGTGACCCTCATCCTCTCCGGCCGGACGCAACACCGCGGGACGGCTGGGTGTCGTGAACCCGAACGTCACTTTCTGAGAGTGCAACGATCCCAAGCCGTCGGTGAGGTACGTGGGGTTGAACGCAATGGTGAGTGATTCACCCCAGAATTCGACGGGCAGGTCTTCCTCGGCGCGCCCCACGTCGTCGGCCCCGGCTGACAGCCGCACCATGTCGTCGGCGAACTCCATCCGGATCTGCGCTCCACGATCGGCCACCAACGCCACGCGTTTGATCGCGTCCGTCAGCTCGGCCACGTCCATGGTGGCCACCGCCGTGTGCTCTGCAGGAAGCAATTGGCGGAACTTCGGGAACTCCGCGTCGAGCAGCCGGCTGGTGGTGCGCTTGCCCGCGCTGCGAATACCCAACAGACCGTCGGTGCCGACGGCGGCACCCGCTCCCAGCGCCAGGTGCACGTCGCCGCCATCCGTCCCAGCCTTGGCCGCCTCGGCAAGCGTCTTCGCCGGCGCAAGCACGGCTGCCTCGATTCCCGCTGAATCCGTCGCCCAGGTCAACTCCCGCACTGCGAGCCGGAACCGGTCGGTGGCCGCCAAAACCACCTTCTCGCCGGAGATTTCGACCCGAATGCCCGTCAGCATCGGCAGCGTGTCGTCCCGGCCGGCGGCGATGGCCACCTGACTGATGGCCTCGGAGAACAGCTCGGCGGAGACCACCCCCGTTTCATCGGGCAACGAGGGCAGCGTCGGGTAGTCCTCGACGGCCATCGTCGGCAGGGAGAACCGTGCATTGCCACAGCTGAGCGAGACCCTGGTGCCCTCGACGCTGAAGTCGACGGGTTTGGCCGGCAGCGACCTGGTGATGTCGGACAGCAACCGACCGGACACCAAAACGCTTCCAGGAGAAGCGATCTCGGCTGCGACCTGGACTTCGGCAGAAACCTCGTAGTCGTAGCCGGAGATGGTCAAACCATCGTCGGTCCCGGTCAACAGCACACCCGAGAGCACGGGAACGGTGGGCCTGGTGGGCAGGATCCGCGCTACCCACGCCACGGCATCGGCGAAATCCTCCCGTACCAGGCGAAACTTCAAATCGGTGAGGCCAACTGTCGTCGTCGCCACGTCCATAGCGTCCCTTCGATGAAACCCCAGCCACGAACTCCGAGCACGGGAGTTACAAGTGTCTCACCACGCTGCGCTTGGATGCCGTACCGGCTGCCGAAGACCCACCGTAGAGCGTTCGGCGCAATCTTGAAAGCTATTCGATGGGAGTGACAAACCAGTCGAGGAAGCTGCTCCGCGGGGGTCTGTCGGCGATGTCCCCAAGGCGCTGTTTCAAAGAATGATTACTAGGAGATAGATGAGTAACAGTAATAGGGGCTGTGAGGGTTGTGGATCAGCCACCAGCTGTCGAGGTGGGACGGGGTCGGCGGTTGTGAACTAGCTGTGGAAGACCCGCTCGCGCGCTGTTGGCAACTGTGGATGGATGACTCCTCGTGCATGGGACGGGTTCTGACGCCGCGAATCCTCGAGCGGTTGTGCACGAGTGATGCACCGCGATTTCGTGTGACGTGTGGTGCTGACGCGACCAAAGTTTTTTGAAGATTTTTCAAGGATTGGTGCGGAACGGGAGTGTCAACGCTTGGAGCGCTGGCGAATCCGGGTCGTGAGTTCCTTCACGTGATCGAAGATTTCACGCCGCTCGGCCATTTCGCCGCGAATCTTGCGCTCGGCGTACATGACGGTGGTGTGGTCGCGTCCGAACGCCTGGCCGATCTTGGGCAGCGACAGATCCGTGAGTTCGCGACACAGGTACATGGCGATCTGACGGGACTGGGCGAGTGCTCGGGTCTTACCGGGTCCGCGCAGTTCCTCGACCGTCGTTTCGAAGTATTCGGCGGTGGCCGCCATGATCGTCGCCATGCTGATCTGCATGGTGCTCGGATCGGAGATGAGGTCGCGCAACACGATCTCGGCGAGCGCTCTGTCGATGGCGCTCTTGTTCAGCGAGGCGAAGGCGGTCACCCGGATGAGGGCACCTTCGAGCTCGCGAATGTTGCGCTCGATGCTGCTCGCGATGAGCTCGAGGACGTCGTCGGGGACGTCGAGACGGTCCATCTGCGCCTTCTTGCGCAGGATGGCGATACGCGTCTCGAGTTCCGGGGGCTGAACGTCGGTGATCAAGCCCCACTCGAAGCGGGTGCGGAGCCGATCTTCCAGTGTGGCCAGCTGCTTGGGCGGCCGGTCCGACGAGATGACGATCTGCTTGTTCGCGTTGTGCAGCGTGTTGAAGGTGTGGAAGAACTCTTCCTGGATGCCTTCCTTGCCTTCGATGAACTGGATGTCGTCAACGAGGAGCACATCGATGTCGCGGTAACTCCGCTTGAAGGACGCCTTGCGATCGTCACGCAACGAATTGATGAAGTCGTTGGTGAACTCTTCGGTGGACACGTACTTGACGCGCATGCCGGGGAAGAGGCGCTGCGCGTAGTTGCCTGCGGCGTGCAGCAGGTGGGTCTTACCGAGCCCGGACTCACCCCAGATGAAGAGCGGGTTGTAGGCGCGCGCCGGCGCCTCGGCAATGGCGAGCGTGGCCGCGTGTGCGAATCGGTTCGAGGCACCGATCACGAACGTGTCGAACGTGTAGCGCCGGTTCAGGCTGACGTCGTTGGACGAGGAGTTCTGCGGGCGGTTGGTGAAGTGACTGGGCCAGGTCTCCTCCGCGCTGGCGAGGGCCTCCTGGTCTTCGTCGACCTCGTCGGGATCCGACGGAGGGTCGGGTGGGAGAGCGTCGTCGATGTGCGAGTCCGGGCTTGGGGTGGCGATGCGTACGCCGAGTTCGACCCGCTGGCCGAGGTGTCGGCTCAGGCTGGTGATGATCGGTTCACGTAGGTGACGTTCGATCTCGTTCTGGACGAACGGTGTCGGCACCGACAACAGGGCAAAGCCTTCGGTGATGACCAGTGGGTGGACCAGCTTGAGCCATGCCCTTTGCTGGGGGGTGAGAATCGGCAGCGCAGAATCGCCGTTGACGGTTCCCTGGACTGGGGCGTCTCCGTTGAGTTCGGCAACGACCTTGTTCCAAATGGCGACGAACGGCGGATCGGGGTCGGCTGTCAACGAGACGTACCCCCTTGAGGCCAAAACAGGGATGGCCAAGTCAACGATGACGAAGTGTCCACATAGTTATCCACAGACTGTGGATAACGGACGGCCGCCGTCGTGTCGTCATGTACTGGCAGGAAGATCATGCACTGGGGCTCGTCACAGGGGTGGGGCATTCTGTGGGCTCGCGGTGAGGTGACCATCCTCGCTCAGTTGTCCATCGCCGCTCCGGTCTGAAACGGCACTGCCAGAAGCTAACAGTTTTCTGTCCGAGTGCCAACAGTTCTGCAACATTGATCCATGCGTACTTGGCGACAGCTTCGGACTGGTGAACGATGTGACGAATGAGGTCTCAGCGAGGTCGCTGCGGGTAGGTTTGACCTAGGGAAATCTCGTCAGTACCCTCGAACAGTCGCCCGCACGTGGCGATACGGCAGCGACCCGGGTGTTTCTGGGGTACCGCGCCGGAGCTAGCAAGCGAGACGAACGAACGTAAACGCGACCGCGTCCACACCGCATGACTTGTTCATGCCTGACGGACACGGACGCAAAGGTGTAATTGAGGAGATACTGCCGTGGCCAAGGGCAAGCGCACTTTCCAGCCGAACAACCGGCGACGTGCACGCGTGCACGGATTCCGGTTGCGGATGCGCACGCGCGCCGGCCGCGCGATCGTATCCAGCCGCCGCAGCAAGGGCCGTCGCTCGCTCACTGCGTGATTGCGCAGGACGTAGCGACGTGCTTCCGGCTCGATACCGGATGACGCGGTCCGCGGACTTCGGCCTGACGGTCAACAAGGGAGTCCGAGCCGTTCAACCTGACTTAGTCGTCCATGCGCTGCACGCGTCGGACGACGGTTCGGGCGTGCCGAAGATCGGACTGGTCGTCGCCAAGTCGGTCGGTACGGCGGTGCAGCGCCATCGCGTGGCCCGCAAGTTGCGGCACGTCGCGCGTGTTGTCGTCGACGAACTGGACGCAGGAGACAGGATCGTGATCCGAGCGCTGCCCGGTAGCCGTCGCGCGGTCTCCGCCAGACTCGAGCAAGAACTACGCACTGCGCTCCGCCGAACTCACGGACACCCCGGGGCTGCGCGATGAGGCGTGGGCGTGGGTCCGCCGGCGTCGTCCGCGGCGTCGTCTTCCTAGTCCAGGTGTACCGAAACATGATCTCTCCGCTACGGCCCGCGTCCTGTCGCTTCACCCCCACCTGCAGCCAGTACGCGCTCGACGCGCTGCAGGAATACGGGTTGTTCCGTGGGACCTGGTTGGCGGGGGTCCGCCTGGCGAAGTGCGGACCCTGGCACCGTGGGGGATGGGACCCCATCCCCGAACGGGCCGACTTGAGCGACCACGACCCCAAGCCGAGGAGCGATTCGCTTGTCTGACTTCAACTGGTTGAGTCTCGACTACATCTACTACCCGGTCTCCGCCATCATGTGGGTCTGGTACAAGCTGTTCGCTTTCCTGCTGGGGCTGATTCCCGGCGTTGACGGTCCCACCAACTTCTTCGCGTGGGGCTTGTCCGTCACGTTCCTCGTCTTCACTCTCCGTGCCATCCTGTATCGCCCCTTCGTGCGGCAGATCGAGACCACGCGTCAGATGCAGGAGCTGCAGCCTCAGATCAAGGCGTTGCAGAAGAAGTACGGCAAGGATCGCCAGCGGATGGCGCTGGAGATGCAGAAGCTGCAGAAGGACCACGGGTTCAACCCGATCCTCGGGTGCCTCCCGATGCTCGCGCAGGTGCCGGTGTTCCTCGGGCTGTACCACGTTCTGATGTCCTTCAACCGAACCCAGACGGGGTTCGGCCGGCTGGGCTTGACCGTCGAGCAGAACGCGTCGCTCGGAAACTACTTCTTCAGTGCTCAAGACGTACAGAACTTCCTTGCGTCCCACCTGTTCGGGGCACCGCTCGGGGCGTCGATGATCCAGACCGTCGGCCTGGACGCGTTCAAGGAGTTCAACCGGGCGTCGGTGATCGCAGTGGGTGTGCCGCTGATGATCCTCGCCGGCATCGCCACGCACTTCAACAGCCGGGCGTCGGTGGCACGGCAGAGTCCCGAAGCGGCGGCCAACCCGCAAACCGCCATGATGAACAAGCTGGCGCTGTACGTCTTCCCGGTCGGCGTCGTCGTCGGCGGCCCGTTCCTGCCGATCGCCATCATCATGTACTGGGTCTCCAACAACATCTGGACGTACGGCCAGCAGCATTACGTATTCGGCAAGATCGAGAAGCGCGAAGAAGCCAAGAAACAGGAGGAGATCGAGCGACGCGCCGCCAACGCCCCTGCGCCCGGCGCCAAGCCCAGTCGCAAGCCCAAGCGCACGACTGCTGGGAAGCCGCCATCCGGTGAGAACACCTCCGCGGTGGTTGACGCCCAGAGCAGCGCGATCGAAGTCGAACCGACCGCCGAGGTCGACGCACCCACGTCGGCGACCAACGCCGCTAGAAACGCCGGTAACCGCAACGGACCGGCCAAGAGCGCTCCGCGCCGGAACACCAGGCCCACCAAGAAACGAAGGCCCTGACCCCGCTTTCGTACGACGACGCGCAACGCGGACACGGGCGCGATACCGACACCGCCGACGAGATGCATATGCACCAGGAAGAAGGACGAAGGACCATGACTGACGCCGACACGACCGAGCGCACGACGGACACGGCTGCGCCGAAGCGCGAGGATCTGGAAGACCGGTTGGTGGCCGAGGGCGAGATCGCCGGCGACTACCTCGAGGAGCTGCTGGACTTGTTGGACTTCGACGGCGACATCGATCTCGACGTCGAAGGCGACCGGGCGATCGTGAGCATCGACGGCGGCGAGGATCTCGCCAAGTTGGTCGGGCGCAAGGGCGAGGTGCTCGATGCCCTGCAGGAGCTGACGCGGCTTGCAGTCCACCAGAAGACCGGCGAACGCAGCAGGCTGATGCTGGACATCGCACGCTGGCGCCGGCGGCGGCGTGACGAGTTGACGGCCCTCGGGGAGCAGGTGGCCCGGCGGGTGTTGGAGAGCGGGGAGCGTGAAGAGCTCACTCCCATGACGCCGTTCGAGCGCAAGATCGTGCACGACGCCGTTGCTGCGATCGACGGGGTCCGCAGCGAGAGCGAGGGCGCGGAGCCCTCCCGTCGGGTCGTCGTACTCGCAGACTGATTGGTCCAGCACCGAGTTACACGGATGTAGTTCATATCGATGGCCGCCCCGGTTCGGAGGATGTTTCACGTGAAACATGACAAAGCTCCGGATCCGCCTGAGACTGCGGCCCGCGTCTTCGGCCCCGAGTTGGATCGCGCAACGCGCTACGCCCAACTCCTCGCCGGGGCCGGCATCGAGCGCGGGCTCATCGGGCCTGCAGAACTCGACCGGCTATGGGACCGGCACCTCTTGAACTGTGCCGCGATCTCCGAGTTGTTCGAGCCGGGGCAGCGGGTGGCGGATATCGGCAGCGGCGCCGGGCTACCAGGCATCCCGTTGGCGCTCGCACGCCCAGACCTACGCATCACGCTCATCGAACCGCTGCTTCGACGGGCGGACTTTCTCCACGAGGTGGTGGCGGATTTGGCGCTGCCCATCGATGTCGTGCGGGGGCGTGCTGAAGACCGGGACGTCCGGCATCAGGTGGGCGAGTCCGATGCCGTCACGTCCCGAGCGGTCGCAGCGCTCGACAAGTTGGCGAAGTGGTCGTTGCCGTTACTACGCGACGGCGGGCGCATGTTGGCCATGAAGGGCGAGCGAGCCGAGGAGGAAGTCGAGATGCACCGGCGAGTCTTGGAGTCGTTAGGCGCCGTCGATGCGGAGGTGGTGAAATGTGGCGTGGAATATTTGACTCCACCCGTAACCGTGGTCGTAGCGCGACGCGGAGCGCGGACACAATCAGCGAGGCGGCCGGCGCGGTCGCGGAGGAAGTCGGGATGAAGCCGCCACCGGATGGGGATGCGAACGTCCCCGGGGTGGGGCCGGCCGAAGCTACTCCGAATGTTTCACGTGAAACATGGCCGACCGGTTCCGAGGGAAGCTGGGCGAGCGACGACATTGCGGACACACCGATCGGCGCAGAAGCCGAGCGCGCGGTCCGACTCCTGCACGGCGCCAAAGGACGCCAACTGCCCCGCCCGGAGCGCCAACGCGTGTTCACGATCGCGAATCAGAAGGGCGGCGTCGGTAAGACGACGACGGCAGTCAACGTGGCCGCCGCGTTGGCGTTGCAGGGCCTGAACACTCTCGTCATCGACCTCGACCCCCAGGGCAATGCCAGCACTGCGCTCGGGATCGAGCATCGACCGGGAACGCCTTCGTCATACGAGGTGCTGATCGGTGAGATGTCGTTGGGGGCCGCCCTCCAGCGCAGTCCCCACAACGAGCGGCTCTACTGCGTTCCTGCCACGATCGACCTTGCGGGGGCCGAGATCGAATTGGTGAGCATGGTGGCGCGTGAAGGTCGGCTGCGCAACGCTCTCGCGACCCTTCAACAGCATGACTTCGACTACGTGTTCATCGACTGCCCCCCGTCGCTGGGGCTGTTGACGATCAACGCACTCGTCGCAGCGCCGGAGGTGCTCATCCCGATTCAGTGTGAGTACTACGCCCTCGAGGGGGTGGGCCAGCTATTGCGCAACATCGACATGGTGAAGGCACACCTGAACCCCCACCTCGACGTCACCACGGTGATCCTCACCATGTACGACGGTCGGACCAAGCTTGCGGACCAGGTGGCCGCGGACGTGCGAGCGCACTTCGGTGACAAGGTGCTGCGGACGGTCATCCCACGCAGCGTGAAGGTGTCCGAAGCCCCGGGCTACGGGATGACCATCCTTGATTACGACCCGGGATCGCGCGGAGCGATGAGCTATCTCGACGCCAGCCGTGAGCTCGCTGAACGCGGGGAACGTCGATCGGAGGACTCGCGATGACGGAGGGCGCAGCGACGGATCGCCCAGGTGACCTTGCACAGAGGAGACAGAACCGATGACGAAGCAAGCAGGCAGGCGCAGCGGACTGGGCCGTGGCCTCGCCTCACTCATCCCTACCGGCCCCGTCGACGGCGAGTCGAACGAGATCAGCCCCCGGATGGGGGATGCCGCAGCTGACGTCGTCCTCGGCGGCGGCAACTCGTCTACTCATACTGAGCCGGTCGTGGCTGACGTCGGCGCCGTCTATCGCGAGATCGACCCGTCGGCGATCGAACCGAATCCCCGCCAGCCCCGGCAGGTGTTCGACGGTGATGCGCTGTCCGAACTCGTCCACTCGATCCGCGAGTTCGGACTCATGCAGCCGATCGTCGTGCGTGCGGTGGATGGTGCGCCCGGCGCGCCTCGCTACCAGCTCGTCATGGGGGAGCGGCGGTGGCGCGCGGCTCAACAGGCGGGGCTGGCGGCCATCCCCGCGATCGTCCGCGAGACCGCCGACGACAGCATGTTGCGGGACGCGTTGCTCGAGAACATCCACCGAGTGCAACTCAATCCCTTGGAAGAAGCTGCCGCGTACCAACAGCTGCTCGATGAGTTCGGCGTCACGCACGACGAGCTGGCCGCCCGGATCGGTCGCTCGCGCCCGGTCATCACCAACATGATCCGACTGATGCGGCTGCCGATCGCCGTCCAGCGTCGCGTCGCCGCCGGCGTGCTCTCCGCGGGTCATGCGCGCGCCCTGCTTGCGCTGGAAGGCGGCCCGGACAAACAGGAGGAGCTCGCAACCCGGATCATCGCCGAGGGCTTGTCGGTGCGGGCGACGGAGGAGGCGGTGACGCTTGCCAACCGTGAGGACCCCGACTCCGCGGTGCCTACCGCGCCGCGGCGCAAGCCGATTCAGATGCCGGGCCTGCAGGACGTTGCTGAACGCTTGTCTTCAGCGTTCGACACCAGGGTGACGGTGAGCCTGGGCAAGCGGAAGGGCAAGATCGTCGTCGAGTTCGGCTCCGTCGACGACTTGCAGCGGATTGTGGACCTCATGAACGCGTCGAGCGCATGACCTACCACGCCACGTAATTACGTCACTGTGACACAACTTCTCGTCGCGCGGCCCGCAGGCCGGGGTTCAAGGAGGAAACAGTCTGTGCAGCAACGGAATTGGCTCGATGGGTGCCGTTCGATGAGCGGACGGGTCAAAATGGGACCGGTTGCGGCGTGCTCTCCTATCCTGGAGGAGCCGCCATCGGCACCACTGACCGAAGACCGGGGAAAATAGTGTCCGCACGAATCACGCCGCTCCGGCTCGAGGCGTTCGAGCAGCTGCCGAAGCATGCGCGACGCTGCGTGTTCTGGGAACTGGACCCGTCGACGCTCCTAGGCGAGGATCACCTCGCAGACCCCGAGTTCGAGAAGGAAGCGTGGCTGTCCATGGTCATGCTGGAGTGGGGCTCGTGCGGACAGCTCGCTGTCGAATGCGGAACCGATGGCGACGGTTACCCGGCATCGGAACTGGCCGCCGACGCGCCGTGTCTCGGGTACGTCTTCTACGCCCCGCCTCGAGCGGTGCCACGTGCCGGGCTCTTCCCCACAGGACCGGTGAGTGCCGACGCCGTGCTGCTCACGTCGCTCGGGGTTGAACCCGGGGCCGACGTCGACGGGTTGACGCACGATCTGATGACGGCCGTCGTCGCGGATCTCGTCCGACGTGGCGTTCGGGCTCTCGAGGCGTTCGGACGGACGGCGGAGGCATCCGAGCTGTTCCAACCGCACGTTCCCGACGAGCTACGGCCGGCCGTCCAGGTGCTCGGCGACTGTTCGGTCGAGCAGTGCGTCATCGACGCGGACTTCCTCATCGACGTCGGGTTCACGGTCGTGGCGCCACACCGGTACTTTCCGCGGCTGCGCCTGGAGCTCGAACAAGGCTTGGGGTGGAAGGCCGACGTCGAGGCGGCGCTCGAGCGGCTGTTGGAGAGCGCTCGGCTTCAGCAGCCGGTGGGTGCGGGCATGACGCCCTGCGGGTGAGTCGGGTCAGCCTTGAGCGGCGCGACCGGTTTCGACCGTTCGCTCGTGCGCGAGAAGCTCGGCGAACGTGAACGTGCCCGTCGGGCGGTCGTTCTTGCCGAGCAGATAGAGCCGCTTCACCGCCGCGAGGATGCCTTCGGCGATCGAGTCACGGATCTGTGTGGAAACCAGGAGGTCACGGTCACGCAGATTGGTGATGTACCCGACGTCCACCTGCACGGTGGGCATCCGGGTCAGCCGCAGCAGATCCCAGGTTCGCCCGTGGGTGCGGCAGTCCCGTAATCCGGTGCGCGCCACCACTTCTCGCTGAACGAAGTCGGCCAGGTTGCGTCCAATGGTGGACACCGAGCCGTGCGAGTTGCCGAAGTAGAACGACGCGACTCCGTTGGCGGGGGATTCGGGGAGGTTTGCGCAGCGCAAGCTGATCATGAGGTCGGCGCCGACGGTGTTGGCCGTCGTGGCGCGTTCGGCGTCGGACGGGCTGTGACCGACCGGGCGCGAAAGAAACGTGTCCATCCCGATGGCCGTCATGCGGCCTTCGAGGCGACTCGCCAAGTCCCACAACACGTCTGCTTCGCTGATGGGGCCGGCGGGGCCGTGCACGATCAGGCCGCTGTCGTCGCCGCCGCGGCCCGGATCAATGATCACCCGCTTGCCCGACAGACGCGGCCCGGAACGCCGCACCAGCTCCTCCTCGCGGATCGCGTGCGGGGAGCCGCCGGTCACCCGCGATCCGAGAAAGTACAACGAGCGCAACGTTTCTGGGCCGCAGATTCCATCGGGGTACAGCCCGTACTCGCGCTGGTAGGACATCAGCCCGTTGTGCGTCTGCAGCCCGAAGTGCCCATCGACCAGCCCGGTGTAGAAGCCGAGGTCTTGCAGGCGCGCCTGCAGCGTGGCCACGTCGTCGCCGTACATCGGGGCGCCGAACTGATGAGCCAAGGTGCGCGCGCCAAGGCGATACGAGGCCTCCTTGAGCGCGCGATAGGTGGCTTCTCCGACGACGCCGTCGACCAGCAGGCCGCGGTGCTGTTGGAACGCGCGAACCGCCTGATCGAGCTCTTCGTCGAAGGCATCGACTGCGACGTGTCTGCCCGTGACGACGTCTTCGTCGTCGGGATTTTCGATGAGGCCCAGCGCCGACAATGCCGCCCGAATCTCGGTGACCGCGCCTCCGCGGTCGCCGCGACGCAGAATCGACATAAACAGGCCTCTCGGTAACCGTCGCCGGCAGGGGCACGGCTTCGAATGTGGCAGGACGAGCTAATGAGCATTGTCGCAGACGGCGTCGAAAATCTGGAAACTCCAGGCCAACCGCCGGTCGGCCCGTCGTGGCGGTCGAGCCCGTCAGAGGTAGTCGGCGAGCTCGCGCAGCAGCGCTGCCTTGCCCTTCGTCCCGACGATGCGCTTCACCGGTTCGCCGTTCTTGAACAGGATCAGCGTCGGGATGGACACGACCTGGAAGTCACGTGCGGTGCTCGGGTTCTCGTCCACGTCGAGCTTGGCCACCGTGAGCTCGTCGGCCTTCTCGGTGGCGAGTTCCTCGAGTACGGGGGCGATCATCTTGCACGGGCCGCACCAGGTGGCCCAGAAATCGACCAACACCGGGGTGGCGCTGGCCAAAACGTCGTCCGTGAAGGAATCGTCCGTGACGGCGACAGTCGCGCTCGTGACACTCATCTAGTGCTCCTTGTCGTATCTATTGCTGAAATCCATTGGGGGACAATTATTCACGGTCGGCGAGCCAGCGCTCGGTGTCGATGGCGGCCGAACACCCGCTGCCCGCGGCGGTGACGGCTTGGCGGTACGTGTGGTCGACGAGGTCGCCCGCGGCGAACACGCCGTCGACCGACGTGCTGGTGGTGCCACCCTTCACCGCGACGTAGCCCTGGTCGTCGAGTTCGACCTGACCGCGGACCAAGTCCGAGCGCGGGTCGTGTCCGATCGCGACGAACACCCCGGTGACGGCGAGTTTGGATTCCTCGCCCGTGACGGTGTCGCGCAGCCGCAGTCCGGTGACCTTCGGCTCGCCCTCGACCTCGGTGACCGCCGTATTCGTCAGGATGGTGATCTTCTCGTTGGCCCGGGCCCGCTCCAGCATGATCTTGGAGGCGCGGAACTCCTCGCGGCGGTGGATGAGGGTGACGTGCCTGGCGAACTTGGTGAGGAAGATCGCCTCCTCCATTGCGGAGTCGCCGCCACCGATCACCGCGATGTCCTGGTCGCGGAAGAAGAAGCCGTCACAGGTCGCACACGTGCTGACTCCGGTGCCGATGCGTTCTTCCTCGCCGGGCACGCCCAGGTACCGAGCGGCGGCGCCCATGGCGAGGATGACCGCGCGGGCCTTATAGGTCTCGTCACCGACGGTGACCGTCTTCACCGGGCCCTCGAGGGACACCTCGTCGACGTCCTCCATGCGCATGTCGGCGCCGAACCGCAGCGCCTGTTCGCGCATCTCCTCCATCAACTCGGGGCCGGTGATGCCGTCCTTGAAACCGGGGTAGTTCTCCACCTCGGTGGTGGTCATCAGCGCACCGCCGAACTGCACGCCTTCGAATACGAGAGGCTTCAGTTGGGCGCGGGCAGCGTAAACGGCCGCCGTGTAACCGGCCGGTCCGGAGCCGATGATGATCACGTCGTGGATCGTGGGAGTGGAGGTCATGTCCGCCTTTCTGCCGTACCCCGTCGGCACGCGTATAACACCAGCGTAGGCGGGGCTGTTCCCGTCTGTGGACGGGACTCGTCACGGCCGGGTCAGCTTCTTTTCGGCCAACAGCCCGGTGTCCGCAGAACTGCAGTCGGACCGCACCGCAAATGCGATGACCGCATTCGGTGCATCACCGGGGACCAACAGGATCACGGCGGGCTGACCGTTCGCCGTGGCCGGCGTCGCGCCGAGCACCGCAGTCGACGCCGGGTAGCCCAGCCCGGCCAGGCAGGAAGCTCGGCGCTGCGGGTCGTCGAGTGGTCCGAAGTCGGGCGGTTGGTTCAGCAGGCCGACGAGTCGAGGCTCGGACAGGGGGAAGTCGCTGGGCGGACGGGCGACGGTGATGCTGTGGATGGTGGGTGCGGTGTCCAGCGCCGGGGAGGCGGGACGTAGGAGCGTGGCGGTGCCGACGCCGATGGCGGCGAGCGCTGCACCCGCTCCGACTGCGGTGACGACGAGCCGCAGCCGCGGGCGTGTGCGGTCGGCGGCGTGGGCGGCCCGCCCGGGTGGCGGTGCGACGACCTGGTGTTCGGCCGGGGAATCGCTCGCACCGCCGTGCACCGTCGCTCCCTCCTGACCGGAATCACCCCGCTGTGCCGTGGCGGTCGGCCGCGGCTGCGTCGTGGCCAAGGTACTCCAGCGTCTTCGCGAGCTTGGCCCGTGCCCGCGAACAGCGGCTCTTGACGGTGCCCTCGGGGATCCCGAGGAGCCAGGCCGTCTCGGCGACCGAGTAACCCTGCATGTCGACGGCGACCACCGCCGCACGTTGCTCGACGGGTAGCCGCATGAGCGCGCGCTCGACGACGAGCGCGGTGTCGATGCGGGCTGTCGGATCCCCGCTGGGGCAGACTTCGTCATCCAGCGCGGTCGTGGGGTGAATCTTGTTGCGGCGCAGCCGATCGAGGCACGCGTTCACGACGATGCGATAGAGCCAGCTGCTGACCGACGCGTCGCGGCGGAAGGCGGGTGCGTTGCGATGCGCCGACAGCATCGCGTCCTGCAGCGCGTCGGCGGCGTCGTCGGGGCTGCGGCTGGTGATCTGCGCAAGCCGATACAGCTGACGATGGTGCCGGTGGAACAGCACCTCGAAGGCGTACCGATCGCCCGCCACGTGCGCGGCGAGCAACTCTTCGTCCGACGGAGTTGAATCAGCGATGCCCCCGAAGCTCCCCACAGCCGAACCCTAAGCAGCCGGCGGCACCCGCCCGGACACTTCTTTGGCGAGGCGGGCGCTGAACTGCGGCGACGGCGCCGGCGGGCCTGGGGATGACGTGCCGACCACACCGGGACGTGGGGTGAGCGCGGCGGCACTAGGAGGCGTTGATGGTGATGTCGGAGATCGCCGTCTCGCTCTTGCCGTCCACGGTGCCGAGCGTCGTGATCCACACCAGCAGGTACGACGTCGGCGTCGCGTTGTCGACGGTGATGGTGTTGGAGCCGGTCTTCATGGCCGTCGGCGGCGACAGCACGGTGGTGTCGTCCAGCGTTGCGGGAGTGGCGGATTGCGCGGAGCGCAGCTGCACCGACGTGCCGGTGCTGTTGAGCACGACGCTCACCGACGCGATCGTGGTGGGTCGGGGCAGTTGCAGGATCAGTCCGACACCATTCTTGAAGCCGGGGAACGGCACCGGGTCGCTGTAGGTGTCCGTCTGCCAAGCCGTCGAGGGGTTTCCGTCGATCGCCATCGCGGCCATCTCTGGGTTGTCGGCTTCGCCGCCGGGGGAGAACACCGTCGCCTTGACGGGCTTGACGACGCCGGTGGCGGCGCTCTTGGTGGTACTGGTGGGCGCGTTGAGGCCTAGTTCGTCCTTGTCGAGCGGGCCACCCACGTCGCCGAAGATGCTGCTGAGCACTGTGGCGAGCACGACGAGGGCTACGACGAGGATGGCGCCGCCGACGGCGATGCCGATCAACAGCCCCTTGCGCCTGCGGTCGTCGTCGTGTTCGGGGCGGCCGCCCGTGTTGCGGTAGCGGTCGTCGTCGGGTTCGTCTATCGGCGTGATGAGTTCGGTACGGTCGGCGACGGCGGTGGCCTGCTGCAGCAGGTTTAGCAGCGTGGGTGCGCTCCGGATGCCGCCGTTCTCCTGGACCGCGCGCGCGGCCGCCGCGGAGATCTGGAACGGGATCGCCCGGTCGACCGAGCGCGGTTCCACCGGCGCCCCCGCCGGGTCGAGGTCGGCGGGCGCCATGCTGCTGTGGACGCCGGACTCGGGCAGCGGCCAGCGGTTGACCAGCAGCGCGTAGAGCGCAGCGCCGATGCCTCGGATGTCCTCCTCGGGCGTCGCGGTGGACAGTGTCGCGGGGAAGGCGAGGGCCACGTCACCGTCGATGCTGACCCGGACCCGGCCGGGGTGGTCGATCGACAGAGCGACACCCGACCGATGGGCCACTTCGGCCGCCGCGGCGAGGGATTGGACGGCCCTCGCGCTCCCGATGGCCGACGGTGCGGTGGCAGCGACCTCCGCGAGGGACCCACCGCGGATCCACTCCGACACGATCAGTCCACCCGACCCGGTTTGCGCCACGTCGAGTACCCGGGCGATCCCCGGCCGGTCGATTCGCCCCAACTTCGTTGTGCGGGAAAGGATTTCGGTGACCTCATGGTCGGGTAGCGCGGCGTCGGGATCGACGAACGTGAGGGCGACCTGGCGATCGTGCGCCACGTCGATCGCGTGCCAGAACTGGAGGTGCGGCGGCCCACCGTGGAAGACGAGCAGCCGGTATCGACCGCCGGCGATGGTGGCCCCGGGAATGAGGTGGACGTCGTCTTCTCTCGACGCGTCAAGGGGTGGATCGTGGGGCACGTCGAACGCGAGTGGTTCGCGGGACGGATCACCGCCGAAGTCGGAGGGCGGCCGGTCGGCAACGGAGTAGGGCGCTTCGTCGGGGACGTCGGGCTGGAAGTCGTCGGCCGAGGGGCGTGGAATCCGCGTGGTCGCGCTGCCTTCGGACCCGGGTACCCCTGCGGAGTCGTCGGTCACCGCCGGTCCTTTCCGAGTCCTTACCCCGGCAAACCCTGCCGGAGGGCCACGCCACTCGACCGCGGGTGCTTGGCGCGGGTGCGGATTGCTCTGACCAGCGTACGTTAGCGACCCCCGACGGGGTGGCCGGTCAGAACCCGCCATCGACTGCGCGGCCACGGCGGCGGGGGTCCGCCCGCGCCCGAGCCTGCGTCGCACCGCGGCCACCGCCGCGCGTGCATCGGGCACTCGAGCCGCCCACAACACCGCGGAAATGATCGGCAGCATGATCACGCCGAGCACGAGAAGGCGTAGCAGCGAACCGGAGCTACCGAACCGCGTGGTCAACGTCTCGAGCCCGAGCAGCCGATCGACGACGTGGGCCGACAACCCAGCGATCAGCGACGCCGAGATGGTGACCAGGATGGTGCGGGTCACCTCGAGGCCGATCAGCCTGCCGTCCGGCGGCTTGAGGTTGGCGCGCAGCACGACGTAGCCGACGCTGGCGCCGGCCAGGAAGCCCAGGCCGTTGGCGAGCCCCAGGTAACCCGCGACGAGCTCGCGGTCGTCGGTGAGATACGGAGCAGCCAACGATGCGACGATCTTGACGACCGTGATGACGACGATCAGCGCGATCGGCGTCCAGGGTTGTTCGCGCGCGTAGAAGACGCGCAGCTGCAACAACACCAGGGCGTAGGGGATCAACGTGAACGCCGACAAGGTGATCGCCATGCCGAGATAGCCGGCGTCGACGTTGCCGAAGTTGCCGTACGCGAACAGGGCGCTGCCGATGGCCGGGCCGCCGACCGTCATGAACGCCACGATCGGAATCAGCGTCACCATCGTCAGCCGCGTCGCCAGCGACAGGTCGGCCACCACCGCGGGGATGTCGTCGGCGGCCGCGTTTCGGGACAGCCGCGGCATCACCACCGTCAGGACCGTGACCCCGATCATGCCGAACGGCAGCATCAGAACCAGCCACGTGTAGTTGTAGATGGCGGGGCCGGAAGCCGCTGCGGTGCTGGCGATCTGGTTGCCGACGACCAGGCCGGCCTGGCTGATGAGAACGTAGAGCACCATCGCCGCCGCCATGGCGCCGAACTTCTTCAGTCTGTCGTCGAGCCCCCACAACGGGCGCAGGCTGACCCGCTCCCGGCGAATGGCGACCAGCAGCACCGCCGTCTGCGCGAACACCCCGAGAGTGGTGCCGATGCCGAGCACGAGCAGCTTGGCGTTGCCCATCTCGACAGGATTCACCGACAGCTCACCCGGTACGGCGAGGTACACCAGCAGCGTCGCGATGGCCACGACGTTGTTGACCACCGGCGCCCACGCCGGCGGGCCGAAGACGTTGCGCGTGTTGAGGATCGCCATGAACACCGAGGACAGCCCGTAGAAGACGACCTGCGGCAGCAGCAGGTACGCGAAGGCGGTGGTCAGCGGGCGGTTGACCTGCGGGTCTTCGCCAAGCATCAGATGCACTAGCAGCGGGGCGGCGACGACCGAAAGCACGGTGGCGACGATCAGCAGCGCGGTCGCCAGCGTTACCAAGCGACGTACGAAGGCCGTCCCGCCGTCGGGGTCGTCACGTTCGGCCCGGGCCAGCACCGGCACGAAGATCGCCGTGAAGGTCGCCTCGAGCACAAGCGCTGCGACAAGGTTGGGCAGCTGGTTGGCGACGGTGAACGCGCTGGACAGCGCCGCACCCAGGATGGCCGCCAACAGGACGATGCGGATGAAGCCGGTGATTCGGCTGACGAGCGTCGCGAACGCCATTCCCCAGGACCGGGACACCACCGCGGCGTCGGAGAGTTGTTGTGGATGACGCTGCCCGGCTCGGGAAGAGGCCGAAGTCATGATTCGTCCGGAGCATGAGCGATGGCCGTGTCGAGTGGATCGGACCGGGGCGCCGTGCTGCGCGGAATCGGTCGGTCGAGGTCGGCCCGATCGGGCTGACCGCGGAAGCGATGCCACAACCGTCGCCCGGCCAACAGCACCAGCACCGCGCCTGCTGACAGTGTGATGAAGAAGAGCACCTTGCCGTACGCGTTGGAGTGCACCGACAAGCGGACCGGTTCGCCGAGCGGCAGCCCGTTGGCGGTGCGCAGCGAGACGTCGACGGCCACCCGCTGCGTGAACTGCACGTCGATCGGCACGCGCAGGGGAAGGAAGCCGGGAGGCAGTTCGATTTCCCCCATGTCCGTCACCGTCATCCCGGGCGGGGCGGCGATGGCGAGCCGCACCCGGATGGGCACGGGCAGATCGTTGCGCAGGGCCAAGGGCAGGGGACTGCGCTCGGTGGCGAGGGTGTAGGAGCCGCCGGGGTTCACGACCGTGACTGAGCGGAACAAGTCGTCCACGGTGGCCCCGACGGTGCCGATGCGCTGCTCCGCCAAGCCGTTTCGTGCATCGGGTGGCACCGACTGGCTCAGCGCTCGGAGCATGTCCTCGCGCAGCGGCGCCGTGTACTGCATTCCGGTCAGCCCAGTCCGGGTGTCGACCGTGAGCGCGGCCGTCAACCCCCACAGTCGGCCGGTCACTCCGGCGATCGCGGCGGTGACGCCGTCGCTGAAACGCGCGTTCGGGTTGCCGACGGAATCACCGGTCTGCGGCCGCGTGTCCTGAGCCGGGATCGCGACGCTCTCCGCAATCAGTGCCGTCAATGGGCGCGGCACCGCCAAGCCGGCATGTATCGACGTGGCCGCCGCGGTCAGGATCGCCTGCGCGTCGTCGGGCCCGAGGTCCCACACCATCGGCGGCATCACGATCTGTGTGCGCGGTTCGGCGTCGGGTTGGAGACCGCGCCACAGCAGGGCGGACAGCGCGTCCTGGCGGCGGGCGACCACCGAGTCGTGCTTGACCGGTACGGCGAGCGACGCGTCGACGTATGACGGTGCCGACGGATCGCTTCCCGCCCCGGCCAGCGCAGCGCCGAGGGTCGGGTCGAAGGGAGCGCCCACGAGTTGGGGCGTGTACCGGCGCGCGACCAGGTCGACTCGAGGCCCCTCGCCCGGGGCGGAGTCCTGGTCTGTGACGTCGCCCGCGGCGATCGCCACGGTCTGGCCCTGCTGGGCGAGTTGGGAGAGCAACTCGACCACCGGACCGGACAGGCGGCCGTCCCCGAGCAGCGTGGCGCCGCGGATCGACTTCACGCCAAGGATCTGGTCGACGATGTCGCCGGCGTCGTTGGTCGCAATCGCGCTCAACCCGTAGTCGCCTATCCGCTGCAACGCGTGGAGGTCGGCCTGGGCGTAGACGGCCGGTGTCACGCAGAGCCGTTGAGCCAAAGCCTTCAGCCGGTTCAGCCAGTCGATGGCGACACCCTGCCCGGCCCCGGGGGTGGTGGGGGAGTTGATCCCGTCGGAGGGGTTCTCATTGACGACGTAGCCAGCGGTCATGGCGTTGACGGTGACGAGCAGATCGGGGTCGATGGCCAGGCAGACGGAGCTGCGCACCTGCCCGCCGGGGTCGACGGGGTCGCTGGTGGCGAAATCCACCGATGTCAGCAGATTGTCCAGTCGGCCGCCCGCGGCCAACGACGAGGCCAGTTCGTCGTCCCTCAGCCGTACCGGCGTCGTGCCCCCGGGGATGCCTGCGGCCAGCCGCGGCGCGTCTGCGAGCGGCCACAGCACCGTCATCCGGACCGGTCGCGAGGTGTCAGGAGGCACGACGGCCGAGAGTGTGTCACCCGACTCGGTGCTCGGATCTGGGGGCAACCCGAGGACCGGTAGCAGGAAGCGGGCGTCGTCGAGCCGGGCGGGTGCGCCGTAGTCCGGCGTCCCGTTCACGTTGACCAACGCCGGATAGACGCCCGGCGCTTCGATGTCGAGCGACGGCAAGTCGGCCGAGCGGATCGGGTACGCCAACGTGAAGGGCACATGCTGGCCCTGGTCCAATTCGGGCGCCACGGTGACGAAGTCCGCGACGGGTTGATATTGGTCGAAGGGACCGGCCAGGTTGGTTCGCAATTCGACCGACGAGGTCACGGCCGCGGCGTGCTCGAGCCGAACCATCACGTCGCGCACCGGTCGGTCTCCGACGTTGGTCACCGTTCCCACCACGCTGACGACGGCGTCGCTCGTTGTGGAGACGACTTCCGGGGTGACGCGGTCGATGCGGAGTTTCAGGAAGGAGCCGGACCCGGGTTCACCGGCCGCCGCGCGGGGCACGACGGCAGGCATGGCGATCAGTGTCACCAACGCGATGGCGGCCAGTAAACGCAGCAGCGTCGGCACTGCCGCATGGACCGCCGTGCGCTTCATGGTCCTTGGCCGCAGCCGTTCGCCCGCCGGCCGGGTTGAGGTTGGGTGGAGTCGTCGGGACGACCGCTGCGGGTGTGCGAGTGCGTCTGGGGTCGGCGCCGCGGGGAGGACTGTGGGAGCGGCGGCAGCGCACCCGGGCCGCCCGCGCGGAGTTTGTCGATGAGTTCGTCGGCGACCTCGGCGAGGCGGCGCTCGTCGGCGTAGGCCAGCCGCGCAGGCAGCTCCTTGAGCGGTACCCACGCCACTTCGCTGACCTCGACGTCGTCGTCGCAGAGCTCGCCACCGAGGAATCGCATCAGGTAATGGTGCACCGTCTTGTGCACCCGTCGGCCTTCGGTCACGAACCAGTAGTCGATGCTTCCGAGCGCGGCGAGCACGCTGCCCTGGATGCCGGTCTCCTCGGCGACCTCGCGGATCGCCGTCTGCTCGGCCGTTTCGCCGAGTTCGATGTGGCCCTTGGGCAGCGACCACAGCACGCGGCCGCGGCGATCGACGCGGCCGATGAGGGCGGCGACTTGGGCATCCTTCGGGCCGTCGAGGCCGTCGATGACGAGCCCGCCCGCCGACGTTTCGTGCACGGTGCGCAGCCTGGCGGGGGTCTGGCGGCCGGGCCGCGGCCGGGGTTTCGGGTCGGCGGGGGTTGGTCCTGCCTCGGCGGGGTGGTCGCCGTTGGTCGGAGACGGACTTTGGGCGTTGGATTCGGGGGGGCCTGCGGGACGCCGGCCACGGCGCCGACCCCGGCGCCGTCTTGGTTTGGCCCGTTCGCCCTCCGACACCCAAGCGATAGTAGCTGCCACTTGCGTTTCTCCTCGCCCGCACTCGCCGCGGCGCACGACCTATGCCGAGTCGTTACGGTGCTGTGAGGGCAACGGAGGCTCCATGAAAGAATTCCCGAACGTGCCCAACGACTCCCATGCAGACGCCGCACAGCTGGCCGCCGCCGCGGTCGCGCTGAACCGGCACGCGGGCATTCTCGGCGAGCTAGGACGACTCTTCGTCGATGCGGGCCACGAGCTCTACCTCGTCGGCGGCAGTGTGCGCGACGCGCTGCTCGGGCGCCTGGGCACCGACCTGGACTTCACCACCGACGCGCGCCCCGAGCAGATCCAGCGGACGTTGAGCGCCTGGGCCGACGCCCTCTGGGACACCGGCATCGAGTTCGGGACCGTCGGGGTGGGCAAGGGTGATGACCGGCTCGAGATCACCACCTTTCGCGCCGATTCCTACGACGGGGTGACGCGGAACCCGGAGGTGCGGTTCGGCGATCGGCTCGAAGACGACCTGGTGCGCCGCGACTTCACGATCAACGCGATGGCGGTGCGCATCACGCCTTCCGGTGCAGGCGAGTTCCTCGACCCGCTCAACGGCTTCGAGGCGCTGCGGGCGGGCGTGCTGGACACGCCGGCTGCCCCGGAGGTGTCGTTCGGCGACGATCCGCTGCGCATGCTGCGGGCGGCCAGATTCGTATCCCAACTGGGCTTCACCGTCGCGCCGCGGGTCCGCGACGCGCTGCAGCGCATGGCTCCGGAGTTGGGCCGCATCACCGCGGAACGGGTGTCCGCGGAACTGGACAAGCTGTTGCTCGGCGACGACCCGGTCGCGGGTATCGACGTGATGGTGCAGACCGGGCTGGGCGAGGTGGTGCTGCCCGAGGTGGGTGCCATGCGCATGGCGATCGACGAGCACCATCAGCACAAGGACGTCTATCAACATTCGTTGACGGTGCTTAGGCAGGCGATCGATCTCGAGGTTCCCAGGGGGCAGGAGCGCAGCGACTCGGGGGGGAGATCGGCGGACGGTTCCGACTTGGTGTTGCGGTGGGCCGCGCTGTTGCACGACATCGGGAAGCCGTCGACCCGCAGGCACGAGCCCGACGGAGGGGTGAGCTTCCATCACCACGAGGTCGTCGGCGCGAAGCTGACCCGGCAACGGATGCGGGCGCTCAAGTACTCCAAGCAGATGATCGCCGACGTCTCCCAGTTGGTGTACCTGCACCTGCGTTTTCACGGGTACGGCGACGGCAAGTGGACGGACTCGGCGGTCCGGCGCTACGTCACCGACGCGGGCCCGCTCCTGGACCAGCTGCACAAACTGGTCAGGGCCGACTGCACCACCCGCAACCGGCGGCGCGCCCAGCGGCTACAGGCCGACTACGACGACCTCGAGCACCGCATCGCCGAACTGGCCGCCAAGGAGGACCTGCAGCGGGTGCGGCCCGACCTCGACGGCAACGAGATCATGCAGCTGCTCGGGATTCCGGGGGGCCCGCTCGTCGGCCAGGCGTGGGAATTCCTCAAGGAGCTGCGGCTGGAACGCGGGCCGCTGAGCCGCGAGGAGGCCACGGCCGAACTCTTGAATTGGTGGAACGCCAGGGGCTGACCGCGCGTCCAACTAGTCGTGGACTACTGCCTGGGGAACGGTGACGGCGCGGCGGGCATCTGGTCGGCGGAGCCCGACCTCGACGTCGACGGTGACGGCGTGTTCGATGCGCACGCGCTGGACTTCGACGGGGACGGGCGCATCGACGACGCCATCGCCGACTTGGACGGTGATGGGCTCGCCGATCACGTGGTGCTCGATCTGGACGACGACGGCTTCGGTGAGGCGTCCTTCACCGACGACGGCTCGGGCACGTGGGCGGTCAGCGTCGAACGCGGTGGGCAGCTGAGGTTCTTCGGGCTCGACGGCGTCGAATCCAGCGGCGGTCCGGTGCTCGACTTCGACGGCGACGGCGCGCTCGACGACCGGCTGCTCGACGCGAACCGCGACGGGATGGCCGACCGGGTGCTGTCCGGCGACCGGGCCTATGTCGACACCGACGGCGACGGGCACTGGGACGTCACGTTGTCCGACACCGACGGGGACGGCGCCGCCGATTCCGCGAGCTAGGGTCGCGTGGTGTCCGATGTGCTTCGCACCTGGCTTCTCGACTCTGATCCCGCACTGCGGTGGCAGGTCGAGCGCGACCTGCTGGGTGCAGACCCAGAGGTGTGGCAGGCGACGCGGGCCCGGGTGGCCGTCGACGGCTTCGGCGCACGTCTGTTGGCGCTGCAGGAGAACACCGGTCAGTGGGCCGGTGGCGCGTTCTTCCCCGCGGGCTTCGACTTCGACACCGTGGAGACCGACGGGCAGCCGTGGACGGCGACCACGTGGACGCTGAACTCGTTGCGCGAGTGGGGTGTGGATGCGGCGGTGTTGCGCGAACGTCGCACCGCAGAACTCCTCGCCACACATTGCCGCTGGGAGTACGAGAACCTGCCCTACTGGAACGGTGAGGTCGACTGCTGCATCAACGCGTGGACGGTCGCCAACGGCGTGTGGCTCGGTGTCAACGTCGACGACCTCGTGAACTGGTTCGTCGAGCATCGACTGCCCGACGGCGGGTGGAACTGCGAGTGGGTGGAGGGGTCTACGCGGTCGTCGTTCCACTCGACGCTCAACTCGCTCAAGGGACTGCTCGCGTACGACACCGCGACGGGCGGCACGGAAGCGTCACGGGAGGCTCGCCGCGGTGGCGAGGAGTACCTGCTGCGCCGAGGACTGTTTCGCCGGCTGTCGACGGGTCAACCGGTGGCGCCGTGGGTGGACCGATTCCAGTACCCGTGCAGGTGGTGCTACAGCGTGCTCAACGCGGCCGAGTACTTCCGTCAGGCAGCGATTCTCGACGGCACCGCGCCGGATCCACGCATGGCCGACGCGATAGAGCTGGTGCGCGCCGCTCGGCGGGCCGACGGCAGGTGGCTGCAGGCGGGGCGGCTTCGGGGGCGCGTCTGGTTCGAGGTCGACGTACCCGAGGGACAGCCGTCGAAGTGGCTCACCCTGTTCGGAACCCGGGTGCTGGCTTGGTGGGATGCCGCGGCGTCCTGAGCGAAGCCACGTCCGCCACTCGCGTACCGCCGGAGGGGCACACGTGACTCGAGGCGGAGCTCGTCATTGGCCTCTTCTCTTCGTTCATCGGCCGGGTGTGATTGGCCTCTTCTCTTCGTTCATCGGCCGGGTCCAGGCGGGCCCGCGAACGCCTGCGCTATGGTCAACCACTTCTGAGCATCGGGGCCGACGGCCGTCACGTCGAGATCCGCGCGCGGCCTGCGCTGCGTCACCAGCAGGCAGAAGTCCTCGGCCGAACCCGTCACCCGTTGTGCCGCGTCGGCCGGACCCCACGACCACGTCGATCCGTCCGGGGCGAGCAGTTCGACGAGGAACGGTTGGGTGGGCGCGGGCAGGCCATTGATGGCGAAGGCGAAATCCCTTGTCCGAACACCGATGTGGGCGATCGACTTCAGCCGGGCAGTGGCCGGCCGCTTGACGCCGAGCGCGTCGGCGACGTCGAGGCCGTGCGCCCAGGTCTCCATCAGCCGCGCGGTCGCCATCGACGCCGCACTCATCGGTGGCCCGAACCACGGCAGCTTGCGGCCGTCCGCGACGCGCAGCAGCTCGTCGTGCAGGAGCGCGCGCTCGTGGCGCCACTGCGCCAGCAGGTCGGCGGGCGGGGTCACGGCGAGCTCCTCGGCGCCCTCGTCGACGAACCCGGCGGGGTTCCTCGCGGCGGTCTCGAGCAGCGCGGCGAACCCGGGCTCGTCGGTCACCGCCACCACTGCGACGCGGTCGGTCCACCACAGGTGCGCTACCTGGTGCGCGATGGTCCAGCCCGGCGCGGGCGTCGGGGTCCGCCAACCGTCCTCGGAGAGGACCGCGACGAGCGCGTCCAGGGTGTCGCTCTCCGCCCGAAGGTCGGCTACGACCGAATCAGCGCCAGCCATGGCGCCACACTAACCCGGCTCAGTTGCTGGAAACGGCGCGGCTGCGGCCCACGGCGGCGTGGACCGCCAGCCCGATGACGTACACCGCGGCCCCGGCGACGACCAACGCAGGCGAGTGCCCATCGGCCGGAATGACAGCCGCGCAGAGCGTGACCGCAGCGACGAACGCCATCCAGAACAACGAATCCTGAACGGTGAAGACGTGACCGCGCAGCGCATCGTCGACGTCGAGTTGCATCGCCGAGTCGGCACACAGTTTCACCACTTGGCCCGCGGTGCCGAGCAGAAAGGCGCACGCCATCATGATCGACAGATTCAGGCCCACGGCGCCCAGCTGGATCACGGCGGCCAGTGTCAGCGCGACGTTGACCGTTGCGTACCGACCCCAGCGGCGCACCGCGGCCGGAGTCAGGAAGTTCGCCAGGAAACCGCCGATGGCTGCGCTGGTGGCGAAGAGCGCCGCAACGGTTATACCCCCGACGCCTGCGGACCCGGTGTGCCGGATGATGACCAGCACGAGCAACGTGTTGATGCCGAACACCATGCGGTGTGCGACGACGCCGGATAGTGTCGCGGCCACGCTGCGCACGCCGACCACCGTGCGCAGCCCGTAGCCCCAGCCGGTGGCGACCACGTAGGCCAACGAGCCGTGCACGGCCCTCGCCGTGTCGTCGGGTCCCAGGACGTGGGGCGCGAAACGCTTGGACAGCCACCACGCCAGCGACACGGGCGCCGCGGCGAGGAAGATGACCGTCGCAGAACCGCTGTCTCCCGCACCGAACAGCCAGCGGGGCACCAACATGAAGATCGCGCCGACGAAGAGGGCCGCCGCGCCAGTGGCATTCGCCACCGAGTTCATCGCGACCACCTGATCGCGCGGCACGACGTGCGGCAGCGCCGCGGAGAGTCCAGATGCCACGAAACGGGTGAATCCGTTGACCGCCAACGCGCCGAGCAGGATCCACCCCTTGTCCGCGCCGAACTCGACCAACAGGGCCACCGCGAGCATGAGCATCAGCCGCGCCAGGTTCGCGCCGAGGAGCACTCCGCGGCGGTCCCACCTGTCGAGCAGCGCTCCTGCGAACGGGGCGAGCAGCGAGTAGGGCAGCAACAGAACGGCGAAGGATACGGCGATCTCCCAAGGACTGGTGGCGCGTTCGGGGTTGAAGAGCAGGGCGCCGACGAGGCCGCCCTGGAACAGCCCGTCGCCGAATGAACTGACCGCGCGCAGTTCCACCAGCCGCTGGAACTCGGGCAGCGCACGAACCGACCGCCACAGGACGACGTGTGCACGCGTGTCAGCCACTTGATGTCCGGTCGTTGCTCGGTGCCTGGGGGTAATTGGCCATCCGAACCACCCTACAAATATCCCGGCAGGCCGAGCCCGTTCGCTCCGACGGAAGCGCGCTGGTGCCATTATGGACAGGTGGCGCAGTCAGAAGATCCGGAGGACTACCTCGCCCCGACGGCACACCGCGTGCGCGCCGGAACGCTGCTGCTCGCCAACACCGACCTGCTCGAGCCGACGTTTCGGCGGAGCGTCATCTACATCGTCGAACACAACGACGGCGGCACTCTCGGAGTGGTGCTGAACCGCGCCAGTGAGACCGCGGTGTACAACGTGCTGCCCCAGTGGGCGAAGCTGGCCACCAAGCCGAAGACCATGTTCATCGGTGGACCGGTCAAGCGCGACGCGGCACTGTGTCTGGCCACCGTGCGGGTCGGCATCGACGCCAACGACGTGCCGGGGTTGCGGCACGTGCAGGGCCGGATCGCGATGGTCGATCTGGACGCCGACCCCGACTCGATCGTCCCGGCGGTCGAGGGCGTCCGAATCTACGCCGGGTACTCCGGCTGGACCATCGGTCAGCTCGACGGCGAGATCGAGCGGGACGACTGGATCGTGTTGTCGGCCTTGCCATCTGACGTGCTCGTCGAGCCGCGGGTAGATCTGTGGGCACGGGTATTGCGCCGCCAGCCGCATCCGTTGTCCATGCTGGCGACTCACCCGATCGACGTCAGCCGTAACTAGACGTCGGGCCGCGCCGGAAAGAAGCCGACCATGGCGATGCAGAAGTTCACCGCGAGGTAGGGCTGCATGTTGGCGTGCGGCTGACCACCCCCGGCGGCACCGAGCATGTTCGCGTTCATGGTGCTGGTGTCCGGTGTCGCAGCGTAAGTGTTGCTGACGGACCGAGCCGGCACGCGGCTCCCGGGCATGTTCGAGATGGCCGCAGCGCCGCTGGCCCTCACCGGGTGGGTGTGTGCCGGCATCTGCGCCGCGGACAGCTTCACGGTTTCGGTGCCGCCAGCCTGGCCCACGGCGTAGGTCGACAGCCCTGCGCCGTGGCCGTGGTTGATCGGCACACGTGACTGCAGGTTGGGCAAGGCGAAGGTGGTGGTTCCGTTGCCCCCGTACATGTTACGGAGAAGGGTGAACAGAGCTTGGTTCTGGTTGATGGGCAAGAGCCGGCCATCGCAAGGCGCCCAGCCTCGCGGCGCGAAGTCGAAGGCGAACATCCTGATCTCGCCGAGGAAGGGTTCCGGGTCCGTCATGGTCGCTTCCTGGGGGGTGGCAGTCGTCGTGAATCGGACCCTACGCCTGCACCGGTGACGCTCGGATGACCGTTCATGGGCGCGTCGCTAAATCGCGTCGCCAAATTCAGTGGGCCCCGGTGCGGTACGTGACATCCGGCTCGCAATCGCCGCGCACACCACCAGCTGGAGCTGATGAAAGATGATGAGCGGCAACATTATCAGTCCGGCATCACTGCCGAACAGGACCAGCGTCATGGGCAGCCCCGACGCCAGGCTCTTCTTCGAACCGCAGAACAGCAGCACCGTCATGTCCGCACGGCTGAGCCCAGCCAGCCGGGCGACGGCGACGGTGACCGCCACCATGATCGCCAACAGCGTCGCGCACACTGCCACGACCGCGACGAGATGCCAACCGCTCACCGTGCTCCAGACGTGCTGCGTCATGCTCAGAGAAAAGGCGGTGTAGACGACCAACAGGATCGAGCCGCGGTCGAATGCCTTCGTCACGACGGGGTGACGCGCCACCGGGCCCGCGAGCCACGGCCGCAGAAGCTGCCCGAGGACGAAGGGCAACAACAACTGCGCCACGATGTCGAGCACCGCCGAACCGTCTACCTGGGTCGTGCCACCCGTGTGGATCAGGAGGACCACCAGCAGCGGGGTCAGCACGACGCCGAGCATGTTGGACAGCGAAGCGCTCACGATCGCGGCCGGCACGTTCCCGTGCGCGATCGACGTGAACGCGATCGAGGACTGCACGGTGGATGGGACGAGGCACAGCATCAGCACTCCGGTGTAGAGGCCGGGAGTCAGCACCGCAGGCACGAGGACGTGGGCGGCCAGCCCGAGGAGCGGGAAGACGACGAACGTCGCGCCGAGTACCAATAGGTGCAGCCGCCAGTGTCGAAGGCCGTGCCACGCCTCGGTCGGGGACAGTCGGACGCCGTAGAGCACGAAGAGCAGGGCGATCGCGATCTTCGTCGCGGCGCCGAGCACCTCGCCGAAGCGACCGGAGGCAGGCAGCAGCGCGGCCACCGCGACGACGGCGATGAGCGCGGCGACGAACGGGTCCGCCGGCATCCGCGGACGGGATGGCTTCCCGGATAGCTCCGCTCCAGCCCGTCGGCGGCTCGGCATGGATCAGTGGCAGGACAAGGTGCAGGACGCGCACGAACCGGCGCAGGTCGCGGCGGCCTCGCGTTGCGCGACGACCTTGGCGCTCTGGTAACAGCCCGCCCCGACCGTGCCGACCGCCCCGACGACGCACACCACCAGCAGAAGTAGGCCGGTCGCGGCTGGGATGGACAGCGCGACGGCGCCACCGGCGGCCAGCATCACGGCCGCCGCGAGTTGGGTGGGTGCGACCGCGCGCAGAATCTGGGCGACGGGGTCGCCGGTCCGTGGCTGAGTCAGGGACCACAGTCCCAGCGCGGCAGTGGCGGCCGCGGCACACAGGCACAGCACCGCGGCGATCAGCATGGCCTCACAATACGAGGCTCGGGCGGCCCCGCCCTATTTGGGCAGGCCCAGCATGTGGTTGACCGGGGGTGGCCCGGGCAGGCCGGGGGCAGGTGCGGCGGTGGGCGTAGGTGCTGCGGGCGGAGCGGGCGCGCCCGCCACAAGGGGTGCGGGCGGGGCCGCGTCCGGCGAGGTGACCTTGAACCCGCGGATGATGGCGTCGGTGGCGTCACCCGCGGCGACCGACACCTGCGCGCTGGTGGTCACCGTCAGCGTCACCAGGTAGCGGTCGGGTCCGGAGGTGGCGATGACGTGACGGCGAGAGGTGTTGAGCGTCATGTTGTTCTGGCGGTACGTGCCCTCGATGAACGACGAGGGCATGCCCCCGAAGTCCGCGAGCGACCCGTCCGTCGCACGCCAGGCCGGCTGCTGCTGGCTGTCGATGAATCCGTGACTGATGGCCTCCTTGGGGTCGAAGTCGCCGAGCAGCTTGTAGACGACGAGGGCGGCGTTGGAGGTGTACAACCCGTCGCCGCCGACGCGGTCGGCGATGACCGCGAACGCATCGGGAACGTTGGGGTCGGGCACGTGGTCCCAGCCCTGCGGCAGCGGTAGCACGATGTTGAGCGCCCTGAAGTCCGCCGCCTTCTGCGGCTCCAGCGCGACGTTCTTGCCCTTGAGGAAGTCGACGAGCGACACCGACGACGCGGGCACGATCGTCGGGGGCGGAGGCGCCGGAGGCGTGTCGACGTTCAATCCCACGGCCTGCGGAGCGGTGGGTTCGGCCGGCGGTGCGGCGACCTGGCTTGGCAAAGCTGCGCTCGGCGCCCCGGCCTGGACCGTGACGGTCTGGGTCACCGTGGCGGGCGCAGGCAGCGGGGGTTGCGGGAGGACGGGATCGGCCGAGGCGGTGGCGCCGGCGAAGCCGACGACGACTGCCAGCCCTGCGGCGAGTCCTCCTGCTAGAAGCCCCCAACGGCGGGCGTTCTCGAACATCTGACGCCGTCCTTTCGAACTCTCCGGGATCGATCCGGGCCTCCTGTGCCCAGGATCAGGGGCCGACTGTATCCACCGCGACGGGCACGCCACCAGGGTTGGAATCGACCTGCAACCATGCCCTGACCGGTCTGACGCGAAACCGATACCAAGCTGTGGCCGGGTGCGTTCCGGGTCTTGTCGAGGCCACTGAAATAGCGGCGCTCGCTCAGCGGTACGGCGAAGGTGGCGTGGCGACGGTCACCCGACGACGGTTGACTACCCTGTTCACGTGACTGATGGGCAAGCCCCGCAGCGGGAGGCCGACACCCCGCAGCATCGCTACGGCGCGGAGTTGGCGAACGAGTTGGAACGGGCCTGGCAGGAAACCTGGGCTCGGTCGGGCACGTTCAACGTGCCCAACCCCGTGGGTTCGCTCGCGCCCGCCGACGGCGCCGACGTGCCCGCCGACAAGATGTTCGTGCAGGACATGTTCCCGTACCCGTCGGGTGAAGGCCTGCACGTCGGTCACCCGCTTGGCTACATCGCCACCGACGTGTACGCCCGCTACTTCCGGATGACGGGTCGCAACGTTCTGCACGCGTTGGGGTTCGACGCATTCGGGTTGCCTGCCGAGCAGTACGCCGTGCAGACGGGCACCCACCCACGGATCCGCACCGAGGCCAACATCGTCAACTTCCGACGCCAACTCGGCCGGCTGGGGTTGGGGCACGACTCGCGGCGCAGCTTCGCCACCACCGACGTCGACTTCTACAAGTGGACCCAGTGGATCTTCCTGCAGATATACCAGGCCTGGTTCGACCCAGATCTCAAGCGGGCCCGCCGAATCGACGAGCTGGTCGCCGAATTCGATTCGGGTGCCCGGGTTCTCGACGATGGAAGGGACTGGGCGCAGCTTTCGACCGGCGAGCGGGCCGACGTCGTCGACGCGTATCGGCTGGTCTACCAGTCGGACTCGATGGTCAACTGGTGCCCCGGGTTGGGCACGGTGCTCGCCAACGAGGAGGTCACCTCCGACGGCCGCAGCGACCGAGGCAACTACCCGGTGTTCCGGAAGCACTTGCGGCAGTGGATGATGCGCATCACCGCATACTCTGACCGGCTGTTGGAAGACCTCGACGTGCTGGACTGGCCAGAGAAGGTCAAGACCATGCAGCGCAACTGGATCGGCCGGTCGACCGGTGCGGAGGTGCAGTTCGCCACCGACGCAGGCGACATCGAAGTGTTCACCACCCGGCCGGACACTCTGTTCGGGGCGACGTACATGGTGCTCGCGCCGGAGCATCCACTGGTCGAGCAGCTCACCGCCGCGGATTGGCCGGATGCGGTGGACCCGAGGTGGACCAACGGTGCGGCGACGCCCGGGGAGGCAGTGTCGTCGTATCGGGCGGCCGTCGCGGCGAAGTCGGATCTGGAGCGGCAGGAGAACAAGTCGAAGACCGGTGTGTTCATCGGTTCATACGCAACCAATCCGGTGAATGGTCAACGCATTCCGGTCTTCATCGCCGACTACGTGCTGCTGGGGTACGGAACGGGCGCCATCATGGCCGTGCCCAGCGGCGACCAGCGCGACTGGGAGTTCGCGACCGAATTCGGGCTGCCCATCATCGAAGTGGTGACGGGGGGCGATGTTTCGCAGGCGGCGTACAACGGCGACGGCGTTCTCGTCAACAGCGGCTATCTCGACGGATTGAGCGTCGAGTCGGCCAAGGAGGCGGTCGTTGGGCGGCTGGAGGCCGACGGCCGCGGCCACGCGCGGGTGGAGTACAAGCTGCGCGACTGGCTGTTCGCCCGCCAAAGGTACTGGGGCGAACCGTTTCCCATCGTCTACGACGAGGACGGTCGGGCCCACGCGCTGCCCGAGTCACTGCTGCCCGTCGAACTACCCGACATCGCCGACTACGCACCGGTGCAGTTCGATCCCGACGACGCCGACTCCGAACCGTCGCCGCCGTTGGCGAAGGCCACCGACTGGGTGCACGTCGAGCTCGACCTGGGGGACGGGCTGAAGCCGTACACCCGCGACACCAACGTGATGCCGAATTGGGCGGGGAGCTCGTGGTACGAGCTGCGCTACGCCGACCCGCTCAACTCGGAGACGTTCTGCGCCAAGGAGAACGAGGCGTACTGGATGGGTCCGCGGCCGGCCGAACACGGTGCCGACGATCCGGGCGGTGTCGACATCTACGTCGGCGGCGTCGAGCACGCGGTGCTGCATCTGCTGTATGCGCGGTTCTGGCACAAGGTGCTCTTCGATCTGGGGCACGTGAGCTCGAAGGAACCCTTCCGACGACTCGTCAACCAGGGCTACATCCAGGCGTTCGCATACACCGACTCGCGCGGCAGCTACGTGCCCGCCGCGGAAGTGGTTGAGCGCGAGGGAAAGTACTACTACCCCGGCGCCGAAGGTGAGGTGGAGGTCTCCCAGGAGTTCGGCAAGATCGGCAAGAGCCTGAATAACTCGGTGTCTCCCGACGAGATCTGCGACGAGTACGGTGCGGACACCTTGCGCGTCTACGAGATGTCGATGGGTCCGTTGGAGGCGTCACGGCCGTGGGCGACCAAGGACGTCGTCGGGGCGCACCGCTTCCTGCAGCGGGTCTGGCGCGTGGTGATCGACGAGCAGACGGGTGTCGAGCGGGTCGCCGCGCACGAGGCCGTCGACGACGAAACCCTTCGACTGCTGCACAAGACGATCGCGGGGGTCTCCGAGGATTACGCCGCGCTGCGCAACAACACCGCGGCGGCCAAGCTCATCGAGTACACGAACCACCTGACCAAGGAGGGCATCACGGCACGCGCGGCCGTCGAGCCGCTCGTGCTGATGGTGGCTCCGCTCGCGCCGCACCTGGCGGAGGAGCTGTGGCGGCGGCTGGGCCACGACACGTCGTTGGCACACGGACCGTTCCCGCAGGCTGACCCCGCCTACCTGGTGGAGGACACCGTCGAGTACCCGGTGCAGGTCAACGGAAAGGTGCGGGGCCGCATCACCGTGGCCGCCGATGCCGACGCCGACGCGTTGGAGAGCGCCGCACTGGCTGAGGAGAAGGTCGCCGCATTCCTGGCCGGAGCCACGCCGAAGAAGATCATCGTGGTCGCCGGCCGGCTGGTGAACATCGTCCTGTAGCGAGTTCGTGCGCGCTTTCCGTCGCTGAGCGAACGAAACCGCTCACAAGTCACCGGGGGCGAACGATGACCTCGTGCACGTGCGCGTCGGGCGGCGCCGCCACGGCCTGAGCGACGACCGCGGCGACGGTCTCGGGGGACAGGAACGTTTCGGGCCGGTACTCGCGACCCTCGTACGCGATGAGGTCCTCCTGCATGGGCGTCGCGATCCGTCCCGGATGGATCGACGTCACGCGCAAGCTGGGCTCGTCGGTGCGCAACGCGTTCGCGAACCCGCGCAGGGCGAACTTGCTCGCCGAGTAGGACGCCAGGCCGGGTGAGGCGTTGATGCCGGAGCCGGAGTTGATGAACACGACGTGCCCGCGCACGCTGCGCAGGGCGGGGAGCAATGCCAGCGTGAGCGCAACGGAGCCGAGGACGTTGACCTGCATGGTGGCGCGCCATTCGTCGACCGACGATTCCGCGACTCGGCCCGGGTAGGCGACCCCGGCGTTGTGGATCAGCACGTCGAGCTCGACGATCGGCTCCACCACGGCCTCGATCGAATCGGGTTCGGCCAGGTCGATCGGCCAGGTGGTGGCGCCGAACTCCGCTGCGACGGCGTCGAGCCGTTCGGATGGCCTGCCCGCGAGGAACAGCGTGTGGGTGGGCGCCAGAGCAGTGGCGATCGCTCTGCCCAGCCCTCCGGAGGCGCCCGTGATCATGGCGGTCGGCACGGTGACCGACCTTACCGACCTGCGATTTCCGCGCGGACGCCGCATCATGGAACTGATGCCACCCGATCCCAGCTTCGCCCCGACGCAACTCGCCGCCCGTGCCGCCTATCTGCTGCGCGGAAATGACCTAGGCGCCATGACGACGGCCGCGCCGCTGCTGTACCCCCACATGTGGAGTTGGGACGCGGCTTTCGTGTCGATCGGCCTGGCCCCGCTAAGCGTCGAGCGGGCCGTCGTCGAACTCGACACCCTGCTGTCGGCGCAGTGGGGCAACGGGATGATCCCGCACATCGTGTTCGCCAACGGCGTCGACGGGTACTTTCCGGGTCCCGCGCGCTGGGCGACGTCGGCCCTGGCGGCCAACGCACCGCGCACCAGACACACCTCGGGCATCACGCAGCCGCCGGTGCACGCGATCGCCGTTCAGCGCATCCTCGACCACGCCCGTACCCGGGGCCGCTCGACGCGCGCCGTCGCAGAGTCCTTCCTCGACCGTCGGTGGGCCGATCTGGTCCGCTGGCACCGCTGGTTGGCGGAGGCACGTGATCCGAAGTCGCGGGGGCGGGTGACGCTGTACCACGGCTGGGAATCCGGCATGGACAACTCTCCGCGGTGGGACAGCGCCTACGCCAACGTGATTCCCGGCAACGTGCCGGAGTATCAGCGCGAGGACAACGCGATCGTCACCGACGCCACCCAACGGCCGTCCGACGTCGAATACGACCGCTACCTGTGGCTGCTGGAGGAGATGAAGTCGGCGCGCTACGACGACGAACTGCTGCCCAAGGTGATGAGCTTCGCCGTCGAGGACGTGTTCGTCTCCGCCATCCTGTCTGTCGCGTGCACCGTGCTGGCTGAGATCGGCGAGGACTACAAGCGCCCGAACGCCGACGTCCGCGACCTCTACGCCTGGGCCGAGCGGTTCCGCGGGGGGGTCGTCGAGACGACGGACGAACGAAGCGGTGCGGCAAGGGATTACGACCTGCGAGCGGAACGTTGGGTGGCCACCGAGACGGTCGCACAGTTCGCCCCGTTGCTGTGCGGCGGACTGCCGCACGACAAGGAACGGGCGTTGCTGCGGCTGCTCGAGGGTCCGCGCTACTGCGGGCACCCGGATCTGAAGTACGTGTTGATCCCGTCGACGTCGCCGGTGTCACGGGACTTCCGGCAGCGGGAGTACTGGCGCGGGCCGGTGTGGCCGGTGATGACGTGGCTATTCTCCTGGTGCTTCGCGCGGCGGGGGTGGGCGGAGCGTTCGCTGAAGCTGCGACGCGAAGGACTGCGGCAGGCCAGCGACGGTACGTTCGCCGAATACTACGAGCCGTTCTCCGGCGAACCGCTGGGCAGCATGCAACAGTCGTGGACCGCGGCAGCCGTTCTGGATTGGCTGGGCTAGCCGTACAATTCGGCTGGTGGCGACACGGCGAGGACGGCCCACACAGGCCGAGGCGAAGAAGCTCGACCTCGCCGTGCGCGAAGCCGCGGTGGCGACGTTCGTCGAAATGGGTTACGCCGGAGCCAGTATGGAAGCCATCGCGCGGGCGGCGGGCATCACCAAGCGGTCGCTGTACGCCCGGTACCCCGACAAGCGCGCGGTCTTCGCCGATGTGATCCCTTGGGCGCTTGCGCGTTACACCGACGACAGCGCCTCCGACGAGGTCGACGACGTGGATGTCGAGGCCGCGCTGCTCGCGGTCGGGCGTGCGGCGTTGGCTCGTGCCACACATCCTCAGAACGTTCGGCTCAAGCGGATCGCGTCGAACGAGGCCGCTCTGTTCCCGGAGTTCAACGTGTCGGCCGAGTCGATGATGTGGGCCGGGCGGCAGCGCGCGGTCGCAGACCTGTTGAAGCGCCACGAGGAGCTAGGGCATATCAAGGTCGACGATCTCGAGCTCGCGGCCGAGCACTTCCTGGCCATGGTCGAAGCGGTGCCGGCACGCATGGCCGACTTCGGGGTGTTTCGATCGAAGAAGCAGCAGGAGCGTCACCTCCAATACGCCGTGCGGCTGTTCCTCCGCGGCGTCATACCTCGCTGAACGCAGTGAGACGCTAGGTGCAGCGTCCGCCGTTGACGCCGACGATCTGCCCCGTGATGTAACCCGCCTCCTCGGAGACCAGGAACGCGCAGGTGGCCGCAATGTCTTCCGGCAGACCGATCCGACGGACCGGTATCCTCGCGGCGATGTCCTCGACCGATCCGCCCAACAGGCCCTGCTCCTCGGCCTTGCGCAGCATGGGCGTGTCGATGGAACCCGGCGGCACCACGTTGGCCGTAACGCCTTGCGGACCATATTCCAGCGCAAGGCTTTTCGTGAGGCCGTTCACCGCGGACTTGGCAGCGACGTAGGCCGTCTGGAATGGCGAACCGGAGTGGGTGCTCGACGAGGAGATGTTGACGATGCGCCCCCAACCGGCCTCCAACATGTCGGGCAGCACCGCCTGGGCGACGTGGAAGACCCCGTGCAGGTTCACGTCGACGACTCGTGTCCACTCGTCGAAGGTGATGTTGGCGAACCGGCGGAACGAGGTCATGCCCGCCGCATTGACGAGGATGGTGACGGGGCCGAGGGCGCGGTGCACGGCGTCCAGTGCGGCGTCGATCTGAGCTCGGTCGGTCACGTCGGCGCAGTAACTGAAGTCGGTGTCCGACGGCGTCACGTCGATGGTGGCCACGTGGTTGCCGTCGGCCCGGAGTCGGTCGGCGATGGCCCTGCCGATGCCCGACGTCCCGCCGGTGACCAGCGCGGTCCTCACGCTGTGCGCCTTCGTTTCCACCATCGGGAACCGCCTTTCGCTAGGTGCGGCCAGCAGGATTGCGGGAGCCCATCAAAATATACAAAACCGTATACTTAATTGCCAATCGCAGGTATTCTCACGGGCGTGGACAGGCAGCCCTTCCGCTTCGCGGTCCAGGCCACCAACGCCGCCGGGGCACGCGAGTGGCGTGAATTCGCCTGCAAGGTAGAGCAACTCGGGTACACGACGTTGTTCCTCGCCGACCACTATCTCGGCCCGGGCCCCGCTCAGCGGGCTGCCCACACTCCACGCCAGGATCTCGCCCCGATCGCGGCGATCGCCGCGGCCGCGGCCCACACCACGGTTCTGCGCGTCGGCTGCCGGGTGTTCTGCGTCGACTACCACGTGCCCGCCGTCCTGGCGAAGGAGGTGGCGACGCTCGACCTCCTGTCCGACGGCCGCCTCGAGGTCGGAATCGGGGCGGGCTGGAGCGGGGTCGAGTACGAGGCCATGGGCATCGCCTTCGAAAGGCCGGGCCTGCGGATCGCGAAGCTCAAGGAAGTGGTCGCCCTCGTCAAGGCCCACTGTGCAGGCAACGAGCTCGCCTACGCCGGCGACTACGTGAACGTCAACGGATACAAGGGAACCCCGCAATCCGTGCAACGTCCCCACCCGCCCATCATGATCGGCGGCGGCGGCAGGCGGGTGCTCACCTACGCCGGCCGGGAGGCCGACGTCGTCAGCATCAACAGCGTCCCGTTCAGACAGCGCAACGACGATGGGCTCACCCCGCAAGAAGAGGCCGTGCGCCGGTTCGAGTACGTCCGCGCGGCGGCAGGACCCCGCATCGGTGACCTCGACATCGAGAGCTCGCCGTATTTCGTGTCGATCACGGACGACGCCACCACGGCGGACTCCGCCTACGAACGCATGGCGGACAAGACGGGTATGGCGCTCGACGTGCTCCGCGACCATCCGAACGTCCTGGTCGGGTCAGCCGACGCCATCGCCGAAACGCTGCAGGAGCGCCGAGAGGCCTTCGGCGTCAACTACGTCACCGTCCAACAGGCGCAGGCCGAACGCTTCGCGCCGATCGTCGCGCAGCTGACGGGCACGTGATCACAAAGGTCCAATTGCTCAGTTGTGCACGGAATAAGTGTGAACTGGTGAAGCTGCTCCTGCTGATCCTGCGCTATCCGGTCAACTCCAACCGCGCTTCACGTCGGCGGCCGAGAATCACACCGAGGACCGCGCCGGGGTTAACCCTCGGATTTTTCGGCCAGCCGGGCCAGCGGGGCGATGGCGCCGGCGAGGGTTGCGCGTTCGTCTGCGGTTAGTTTGCTCAACATGGCGCCCAGCGCGGCCCGGCGCGTCGCGAGGGCTTCGCGATGTTGCACCAGTCCTCGGGGCGTGACGTCGACGAGCACGGCGCGCAGGTCCGACGGATCGCGGGACCGCTTGACCAGCCCGAGCTTCTCGAGCCTACGGATGGCAACCGTCGTCGTCGGGGTGCGAACCCGTTCGTGTGCGGCCAGTTCGGTCATCCGCATGGGGCCCTGGTCGAGCAGAGTCAGCAGAATCGACAGCTGTGCCAGCGTCAGGTCGGCACCTGGTTCGGCTCCGCTTCGATTCGTGTCGGTGCGGCGGAGGACCGAGAACAGCTTGGAGAGTGTCGCCTGCAGCTCCCCGGCCAACTCGGTGACCTGTGGTTCGGTGTCCACCATAATTTTGGCAGTCTAACCTGTTGGCGCCTGACAGAAGCCGAATGCAACGGGTTTGAAGCACCTGTGAAAGGAAACGTTGGAGCCGCTGCGTCGTGGCGGCTTCGACAATTTGCTGCGGAGGTCCGGACTCGACCACTTGCCCGCGGTCCTTGAAGATCACCGTGTCGGACGTCGAGCGCGCGAAGCCCATCTCGTGCGTGACGACCACCATCGTAATTCCATCGGCCGCCAGGTCGGCGATGAGCGCGAGAATGCCCTTGACCAGTTCGGGATTCAGCGCGGAGGTGGCCTCGTCGAAGAACATCAGCTGCGGTGCCATCGCCAGAGCGCGGGCGATCGCCACGCGCTGCCGCTGGCCGCCCGACAGCGTCGCGGGCCGGGCTTCGGCCTTGTGCTGCAAACCAATCGCAACGTTGTCGAGCACGGTGCGGTGAGGGAAGAGGCTGAAGTTCTGAAAGACCATGCCGTCGAGCAGGATGTCGCCACGGTCGGGTTCGTAGAGCCGGTTCAGGGTGCGCAACAACGTCGACTTGCCAGATCCCGAAGGGCTGATGACTGCGGCGGTGGTGCCGGCAGGAACGTCGACGTCGACACCACGCAGCACCGCATCGGGTCCGAACGACAGGTGAATGTCAGTGGCGCTCAACGACACTGGCTCGGCAGACGTGGACATCTGATCATCTCCTGCGAATTGACGGGCTCGAGCGGATCTTCGTCGGCGGTGGGTCTGCTGCGGCGCAGTCGGTCGTCGATGTAGTTGACCAGGCGCGTGCTCATTCAGAATGCAGCCAGGACTCCTCGATGGCCGAGCCCGGTCCGAGCACCCGGCGCCGCACGAGCTCCTTCACCATGATCCGCCCCAGCACCTCGGATCGGTCGATGCAGGCGGCCCGGGCAGCGGCCGGATCGCGACCGCGGATCGCGACGGTCTCGGCTTCGTAGTACGGCAGGATCTCGTCGTGGCTGCCGAGGTACGTCGTCCAGTACCCGCGTGGCATGAAGATCTGCGAGGCACGGATCGCTGCATGCAGCCGCGGGCCCGCGTAGGCGTCATTGATCGTCGTGCGATAGTGCCATGCGTTTTCGTGGAAGGCCCGGGTCTCGACGCTCGTGCGCAAGATGGCCAACTGCCGTTCGAGGTCACCGATGAATTCGGGGGTGGCGTTGGTGGCCGCACGCGCTGCGGCGATTCCGTTCAAGACCCCGTACAGCTCGTGGTTCTCGAGGACCACGTCCTCGTCGAAGCGTTCGACGAACGCGCCGCGGTGGTAGCGCGTCGACAGCACGCCGTCGTGCTCGAGTTGGACGACCGCCTCCTGGACCGGCACCCGGCTGAGCCCCAACTCCTCGGCAATCTCGTTGCGGTCCAACCGATCTCCGGTGCGCAACTTGCCGGTGAGGAGAAGGTTCACGACATGGGCGACGACCTTGTCCTTGTCCTTGACCCCGTACTTCTTGGGCATCAAACTGGAGTCTTTCACGTCGGGTGGGTGCTTCGGACGGATGCTGCCGTCAAGATTCCGCAAAACCGATCAAACGAGACTGTCGTTCTCGTTAGGGTTTCGGCGTGACGACGGAGGCGCTACCGCAGACCTACTACGACGACGTTCCGATGCTGTCGTGGCCCGCCGCGTCGGTGTCGTTGGAGCCGCTGCCGCTGGCGTTCCCGCCGAACTAGCCGGCGGTCCGTTCGTCCCGCCACCGGCACAGCGCCTCGGCGGCGGTCAGGTCGTAGTCGGGGCCGTTGACGCCGACCGTCAGGAGGCTGACGCCGAGCTTGACGAGCTCTTCGGCGTTGGCGAGCAACGCATCGCGCCCCTCGCCCCGGGCGACCCCGCCGTCGTTCTCGACGCCCGCCGAGCGCTCGATGGTCGATGGGTCGCGGCCGACGTCGGCGCAGTGCCCGTCGAGCACCTCGGCCTTGCCCGGATAGGTCTTGGCGGTGGTGAACCCGTGCCAGATGTCGGCGTACTGCGCGACCATCTTCAACGTCTTCTGCTCGCCCTGCCCGCCGATCAGGATCGGGATCTTGCGCACCGGAGCGGGGTTGAGCTTGGCCAGCCGCGTCATGATGCGCGGCAGCGCGGCCGCGAGGTCGTTGAGCCTGCTGCCCGCGGTTCCGAACTCGTAGCCGTACTCGTCGTAGTCCTTCTGCTTCCAGCCCGATCCGATGCCCAGGATCAGCCGACCGTCGGAGATGTTGTCGACGGTGCGCGCCATGTCGGCGAGCAGCTCGGGATTGCGGTAGGAGTTGCACGTCACCAGCGCGCCGATCTCGATGCGCGAGGTCTGCTCGGCCCACGCGCCGAGCATCGTCCAGCACTCGTAGTGCGCGCCGTCGGGATCGCCGTACAACGGAAAGAAGTGGTCCCAGTTGAAGGCGACGTCGACGCCGATGTCCTCGCAGCGCCGGACCGCGTCGCGGAGGTGGCCGTAGTTGGGGGAGTGCTGGGGCTGAAGTTGGACGCCGATGCGGGTAGGGAAGCTCATGAGTCCACGTTAGGCACCCGCGGTTTGTGTCGTTTGTTGGGCCGTTTCGCGAGCGGCGAGCCCAACAAACGACACGAGCAGGGAAGACTAGACGCCGATGTTTCCGCCGTCGCGCCACACTGCGACTACCGACGGGCGCGCCGTGCCGTTGCCGCCCTCGGGCCAGCGTGACAAGGGGTTGTCGATGCTGTTGTCGTCGTTCTCGCCGGGGTGCTGCACGCACACCGTCACGAGGTCGTCGGTGACGACGGGCCCACACGTCTCGGCGCCGAGCGGCACGGTGAGGAACTGTCGGGTCTCGCCTCGGTTCGGGCCGTCGAGCGCGACTGCGAACAAACCGTCGTTGGAGTCCAGCGCGTTGCCGTCGGTGGAGATCCACAGGTTCCCGTGACTGTCGAACGCCAGGTTGTCCGGGCAAGAGATCGGGCTGACCTTGGTCTTGTCGAACCCGCCGAAGTAGGTGTCGGCCGCTGCCGGATCGCCACACACCAGTAGCAGGTCCCACGTGAACGACGTGCCGCCGTGGTCGTCGGTAATCTCGAGAATCTGCCCGCTCTTGTTGTCGATGCGGGGGTTCGCCGCGTCGGGGCCGGCCTTGCCGTCCGCGCCGCGCGCGTCGTTGTTGGTCAGCGCCACGTAGACCTTGCCGGTCTTCGGGTTGGCCTCGAAGTCCTCCGGTCGGTCCATCTTGGTGGCGCCCGCCTTGTCGGCGGCCAACCGGGTGAACACCGCCGTCTCCTGCGGGCTGACGCCGGCGACCAGCGACTCGGCCTGCCCGTTCGGGCCCGAACGCAGCAGCGGGAGCCAGGTGCCGGTGCCTGCGAACGCACCGCTCGACGGGAGCGCACCGGAGCCGTCGACCTGGTCGGCAGGGATGTCACTGGACAGCTTTGCGACGTACAGCGTGCCCTCGTCGAGCAGGGTCATGTTGTGCGCCATGGCTTCTGGGCTAAATCCACCCCCCGTCGCTTCGCTCGCCCCGGTGCCGGGTTGCACCTTCTTGCTCGACACGAACTTGTACATGTAGTCGAAGCGTTCGTCGTCACCGGCGTAGGCGACGACCGTGCCGTCCGGCGTGACGTAGATGGTGGCGCCCTCGTGCTTCAGTCGACCCATCGCGGTGTGCTTCACCGGAACGGAGTTGGGATCCCACGGGTTGACCTCGACGACCCATCCGAACCGGTTGATCTCGGTCGGCGTCTTGGCCACGTCGAAGCGTGGGTCGAATGTCTCCCACAGCAGCTCGGACGGTTCCAGCTTGATGCCGTAGCGCTTGAGCCGGTCGGCGTCTGCCCCGGCGGGCGCGGGGGCATCCTTGGCCGCACCGAAGTACTGGTTGAAATTCTCCTCGCCGGAAAGCACTGTGCCCCAAGGGGTCACCCCGCCCGCGCAATTGGCGAACGTGCCTGCGACCGTGCGGCCGGCGGGATCCGCAGGCGTCTTGACGAAGTCGGTTCCGGCGCCTGGTCCGACGAGCGCGATCGGAGTGTCGGCGGTGATGCGCCGGTTGTAGCGGCCCATCACCGGCCGCAGCCCCTGCGGGGTGCGCTCGACCTCGACGACCGTCATGCCGAGTGCGGCCAGCTCGATGTCGAACTGCTCGCGGGTGGGGGCTTCGGCGTCGTATCCCGGGAACATGAACTGCGGGGTCGCGTACTCGTGGTTGGTGACGAGCAGGAACCGGCCGGCCTGACCCTCGATCGGCAGCAATCCGGCGAAGTCGTTGTTGAACCCGAACTGCTGACGCTGGGCGGCACCGGTCTGTGCACCGACGTTGAACACCGGCGCACCGGGCACCACGGGATCGCCCCAGCTGATGACGACCTTTTGTTGGTAGCCGTCGGGGATGACGACGACGTCCTCGCTGTTGGGTGCGACGGCGGCGAAGTTCATCCCGGGCGGCGTCGCGGGCTCGGCGGGAGTCGTCGAGGTCGAGGTCGAGGACGCGCCGGGGGTTTCGTTGCGCCCGCACGCGGCCAGCGCCGTACCGGCGCCGACGGCGAGCACCGTAACCGCGCTCGCCCGCAGCACGTCGCGGCGCGACAGCGCCTGTTTGACGACGTCGCCGAAGTACTCGTTGTCGCTGGTGTTGGGCGCGGGGTGGAAGCACGCCTCGCCACATCGGTATCGGCAGGTCACGCGCTGGCGCGACGATCGCCCGTCGTGCTGGACGAAGAGATTCAAGGGCAAGAGCGCCATCGGGCACGTTCCTTTCGCAGGAGGACGACGGTCGGGGCTGTGGCCGCGTCCCGCGCGAAACTACTGGTGCCGGGCAATCAGTTGTGAACAGGCTGGTTAACAGCTGGCAACGCGCTCACTCGTCGGGCGTGAGCCGCTCCGGAGGTTCCGACGGCGTGAGCCGCTCGGGTGTCTCCGACGGGGTCAGGCGTTCGGGTGTCTCGGCAGGGGTCAGACGCTCTGGCGTCTCGGTCGGGGTCGGCTCGGTCATCGCCTGCGACTACCCGAAATACCGATGGCCCAAAAGTCGGCCGGCGAGGACGTCCCGCAGGATGCCGACCAGTGCGGCCGGCTGATCGCCTTGCACCGAATGGCCGGACTCCGCGACGACGTGGGTGCGCTGGAAGCCCGGGGCGCCCTTGGCGAAGGCCTCGGCGTCCTCGTCGTTCACGAAGAACGAGTTGGCGCCGCGCACCAGCGTCGTCGGCATCGTGATCGCGGGCACGTCATCCCACAGATTCTCGAAGCCCTCGCCCTTGCGGAACGAGTCATACCGCCACGTCCAGGTGCCGTCATCGAGTCGCTTGGAGTTGTGAAAGACGCCGCGGCGCAACGACTTCCGGTCACGGTGCGGGGCCGCTGCCACGGTCACGTCGAGCATGGCCTCGAACGACGGGAAGGTGCGCTCGCCCTGCACCAGTGCCACGGCGCCCATCTGCGCCTTGGTCATCTCCTCGTGCCGCTCCGGAGCCGACGGCGTGACGTCGACGAGCACCAGTTCGGGCACCAGGGCCGGTTCGGCGGCAGCGATGCGCAACGCGGTGAGCCCGCCCAGCGACATGCCGACGACGAGCCGCGGGCGGGGTGCGTGCGCCCGCAGCACCGGACGCAACGTCTCGGCGTTGAGCTTCGGTCCGTAGTCGCCGTCCTCACGCCAGGCGGAGCGGCCGTGCCCGGGCAGGTCGATCGCCAGCGCGGGCACGCCGAGGCCCAGAATCACGGTGTCCCAGGTATGGGCGTTCTGGCCGCCGCCGTGAAGGAACACGACCTCGGGCGGCTCGTCGCCCCATTTGATGGCGCTGACGTCGCCGACCTCGAGGCGCGTGACGGTGGGTAGCGGGCCCGTCGCGCCGATCTGTTCGGCGTTCTCGGTAAGCAGGCCGAACTCGTCGAGGCCCACCAGTTCGTCGTCGTTAACCACGAAATGGACCCTACCTACCGCTGTTTGTGTCGCTTGCTGGGGCGCAATCTCGCGATTCGCCCCAAACAAGCGACACAAAGACGGAAAGGCTAGCCCTCGATGAAGGTTTCGAGTTGCGTGCGGGCGATGTCATCGGGCATCTGCTGCGGCGGGCTCTTCATCAGGTACGCCGACGCGGCGACGACGGGCCCACCGACGCCACGGTCCTTGGCGATCTTGGCCGCGCGCACCGCGTCGATGATGACGCCGGCGGAGTTCGGCGAGTCCCAGACCTCGAGCTTGTATTCCAGATTCAGCGGCACGTCACCGAAGGCCCGGCCTTCGAGGCGGACGTAGGCCCATTTCCGATCGTCGAGCCAGCCGACGTGATCGGACGGGCCGATGTGGACGTCCTTGGTGTTGAACTCGCGCTGCAGGTTTGAGGTGACGGCCTGGGTCTTGGAGATCTTCTTCGACTCCAGGCGCGAACGCTCGAGCATGTTCAGGAAGTCCATGTTGCCGCCGACGTTGAGCTGCATGGTGCGGTCGAGCTGCACGCCGCGGTCCTCGAACAGCTTGGCCATGACGCGGTGTGTGATCGTTGCGCCGACCTGGCTCTTGATGTCGTCGCCGACGATCGGCACGCCGGCGTCTTCGAACTTCTTGGCCCACACCGGGTCTGAGGCAATGAACACCGGCAACGCGTTGACGAACGCCACCCCGGCGTCGATGGCGCACTGGGCGTAGAACTTGTCCGCCTCCTCGGAGCCCACCGGGAGGTAGGACACCATGACGTCGACGTTCGCGTCCTTGAGCGCCTTGACGACGTCGACCGCGTCGGTGTCGGAAACCTCGATGGTCTCGGCGTAGTACTTGCCGATGCCGTCGAGCGTCGGGCCACGCTGGACCGTCACGTTGGTGGGCGGCACGTCGGCGATCTTGATGGTGTTGTTCTCGGACGCGAAGATGGCCTCCGACAAGTCGAAGCCGACCTTCTTGGCGTCCACGTCGAACGCGGCGACGAACTTCACGTCGCGCACGTGGTACCGGCCGAGCTTCACGTGCATGAGGCCAGGCACGGTGCTGTTCTCGTCGGCGTCCAGGTAGTACTGCACGCCCTGCACCAAGGAGGATGCGCAGTTGCCGACACCGACAATCGCGACCCGGACTTCATTTGACCCGGTGGTCGTTTCGGACATTGGGACGGTCTCCTTCTCCTACTGGACTATCGGTGCGGGTGTTGCTTACGGCTGCTGCTCGGCGCGTCCCTGCGCCACGCGTTCGGCCGCGATCAAGTCGTTGAGCCATTTGACTTCGCGCTCGCTGGACTCCAACCCGAGTTGGTGAAGCTGCCGCGTATAGCGGTCGAGCGAACTGGTGGCGCGAGCGACGGCCTCGCGCAAGCTTTCGCGGCGTTCCTCCACCTGACGGCGGCGTCCCTCGAGGATGCGCATCCTGGCTTCCGCCGGCGTGCGGTTGAAGAACGCGAGGTGCACACCGAATCCGTCGTCGGTGTAGTTCTGCGGACCCGTGTCGGCGACCAGCTCGGTAAAGCGCTTCTTGCCCTCGTCGGTCAGCTGGTAGACGCGCCGCGCACGGCGAATCTTGGTGACGCCTTCGGGGGCGGCGTCCTCCACGATGAGCCCGTCGGCCTGCATGCGGCGAAGCGCCGGGTAGAGCGAACCGTACGAGAATGCGCGGAACGCGCCCAGCAAGCCGGTCAGGCGTTTGCGCAGTTCGTAGCCGTGCATCGGCGATTCGAGCAGAAGACCCAGCACGGCGAGTTCGAGCATGCGAACCACCTCCTTTGCTGAGCGCTACGACGATTCGACACCTCGCACGATTGTATCGCGCCGATATATGCACCGCTACATCGAATGCCGAAACCCGGTGGCCTGCCCTCGGCGTCACCGACGCCAGCGGAGGTCAGGACGGGTAGTTGATCTGCTTGATGCGGCCGTCGCCTGCGAGCTGGATGTAGCCGCTGCCGAAGTCGCTCGACACGTAGATGTCGACGTCGAGCGTGCCGGGTGGGGCGGTCTCGTCGCTGGTCGGCTCGATGATCACGTAGGTGTTCGCCACGTCGCCGGGCTTCATGCCCAGCGTCTCGGGAGCGCCGCGCAGCACGGCGACGACCGCCTTGGCGTCGAACTTGCTCAGGTCGACCAGCTTGTCGGTTTCGTCCCTGGACGACTCGGAGGGATCGCCCCAACCACCGCGGTAGGTGTAGCTCAGCTGGCGGCGGTCCTCGTTCGGATCCGGCCGATCCAGGGAGGCGTACTCCGGATAGACGACTAGCCGGAAGCCCTCGGTGTCGCCGAAGCGCTGCTTCATCTGCTCGACGATCCCCGTCAATCCGCCCAGGGAGTGCAGCTGCCTCGGCGGCGTGAGCACCAGCGGCGCGACGCCGTCGGGCTTCGCGCCCGGATCGGTGGTGAAGTCCAGCGGGGAGGTCGAGTTGCCGTAAAGGCCCCAACCCACCAAGACGCCCAGCACGATCAGCACCCCGGCGACCGCCGCGCGCATGCCCCAGCCGGTACCGGCAAGCCGCAAGGGTCTCTTCAGATTGGGCAGTTGAACCGGCGCGTTCCCGGTTTGAAGATCGTCCACGAGCGACTGGAGTTCGCCGAGGGTGGACGCGGTGGTGGCCGCTGCCACGCGCTGGCGGTGCTCGTCCATCGACAGCTGTCCGTCGCCAAGCGCGCTGTCGAGAACCTGGCACGTCTTCGTGCGGTCGTCGTCCTTCGCCCGTGTCCCGGTGCTCTGCCGCGTTGCCACGACGACGATCGTAGAAGTTCGCCCACCATCACCGCAGACCAGACGGCGAACCTGAAACCCGACTGGCCCCGTCGACCCTCCGTGGCTACGGGGCCGACGTACTCTGGTCAACGTGCGATTGCAGCGACAGGTGGTGGACTACGCGCTCAAACGGCGGTCCCTGCTGGCCGAGGTGTACTCGGGACGCACCGGCGTCTCAGAGGTGTGCGACGCCAATCCGTACCTGCTCCGGGCCGCCAAGTTCCACGGCCGGCCGAGCAAGGTGACATGCCCGATCTGCCGCAAGGAACAGCTCACGCTGGTCTCGTGGGTGTTCGGCGAGCACCTGGGCGCCGTGTCGGGCTCGGCCCGCAACACCGAGGAGCTGGTGATGCTTGCCGCGCGGTTCGACGAGTTCAAGGTGCACGTCGTGGAGGTATGCCGGACCTGCAGCTGGAATCACCTGGTCAAGTCGTACGTTCTTGGTGCGCCCCGCCCTCCGAAGGGCGCGCGCACGCGAAACGGCCAGACGGCGCGCTCGGGAGCGCGCACGGCCAGTGAATAGCGAAGGGCGCCACAGCAGGTCAGCCAACGACGTCCGGAATGGACCCGCGGCTGACGATGCCGCGACGGCAGAACAGGTGGCCACACCCCAGCATTCGGCACCGCCGCCGCCGGCACCACCGACCCCGCCGGACGAGGACGTCTCCACCCGTGTCCTGTCCCGCCAGTCCGATGGTGCGGTCCCTCCCGATGACCGGACGATGGTGCTGCCCCAACTCCCGCCCGTCCCGCCCGACGAGCAGTGGCGCGACCAGATCGACGTCGTCAAGGCGGCGCTCGACGGAACACCGCCGCCGGTCGGAACGCCGCCGCCAGTCGGACCACCCCCCGGCAGCGACGGCCGCTCCGGCGGACCACCCGGGCCGCCGTCGGGGCCTCCGCAGCAGATCAACTGGAAGTGGGTGCGCCGCACCATCTATGCGTTGGTGGCCGCCGCGGTCCTGCTGCCCATCGTTACGTTCGCGATGGCCTACGTCATCGTCGACGTGCCCAAGCCGGGCGACATCCGCACGGCCCAGGTCTCGACCATCCTCGCGAGCGACGGCAGTGAACTCGCGAAAATCATTCCACCGGAAGGCAACCGGGTCGACGTCAACATCGACCAGATCCCCGTGCACGTACGCGACGCGGTGATGGCCGCCGAGGACCGCGACTTCTACACCAATCCGGGGTTCTCGGTCAGCGGGTTCCTGCGCGCGTTCAAGAACAACATCTTCGGCGGTGACCTGCAGGGCGGATCCACAATCACGCAGCAGTACGTCAAGAACGCATTGGTCGGCGACGCGCGATCGGGCATCGGTGGCGTCATCCGCAAGTCCAAGGAGCTCGTCATCTCGACCAAGATGTCGCGCCAGTGGCCGAAGGACGAGGTGATGCAGTCGTACCTGAACATCATCTACTTCGGCCGTAGTGCCTACGGCATCTCCGCGGCGGCCAAGGCGTACTACGACAAGCCGGTGGAACAGCTCACCGTGTCCGAGGGGGCGCTGCTGGCCGCGCTGATCCAGCGGCCGTCGACACTGGATCCGGCGGTCGATCCCGAAGGTGCCGCCGAGCGGTGGAACTGGGTGCTCGACGGCATGGTGACCATCGGTGCACTGTCGCCGGCCGACCGTGCTGCGCAAGTGTTCCCGGCGACTGCGCCGCCGGATCAGGCCCGCTTGCAGAACCAGACCACCGGGCCCAACGGGCTCATCGAGCGTCAGGTCACCAAGGAACTGCTCGACCTCTTCGACATCAACGAGCAGACGCTGAACACCGAAGGGCTGCAGGTCACCACGACCATCGACCCCAAGGCTCAGAAGGTGGCCGAGGAAGCGGTGACCGAGACGCTGGACGGCCAGGACGCCGACATGCGGTCGGCGGTGGTGTCCATCGACCCGAGGTCGGGCGGCGTGCGCGCCTACTACGGTGGCTCGGACGCCAACGGTTTCGACTTCGCTCAGGCCGGATTGCCGACGGGGTCGGCGTTCAAGGTCTTCGCCCTCGTCGCCGCGCTGCAGCAGGGCATGGGCCTCGGCACCCAGGTGGACAGTTCGCCGGTAGAGGTCAACGGCATCAAGATCACCAACGTCGAAGGCGGCGGGTGCGGTACCTGCAACATTGCCGAGGCATTGAAGCGGTCGCTGAACACCAGCTACTACCGGCTGATGCTCAAGCTCAAGAACGGCCCGCAGGACGTCGCGGATGCCGCGCACCAGGCCGGCATCGCCGAGAGCTTCCCCGGGGTCGAGCACACTCTTTCGGAGGACGGCAAGGGCGGCCCGCCGAACAACGGAATCGTGTTGGGCCAGTATCAGTCCCGCGTCATAGACATGGCCTCGGCGTACGCGACGCTCGCAAACTCCGGTGTGTACCACCGCCCCCACTTCGTGCAGAAGGTGGTCAACTCGGAGGGGCAGGTCCTGTTCGACGCGGCCGAGCGGGGCGACTCCGGCGAGCAGCGAATCGACAAGGCCGTCGCCGACAACGTCACCTCCGCGATGCAACCCATCGCCGCCTACGCCAACGGACACAACCTCGCCGGTGGCCGCGCCTCGGCCGCCAAGACCGGCACCAACCAGCTCGGTGACACCGGCGCCAACCGCGACGCTTGGATGGTTGGGTACACACCTTCGTTGTCGACGGCGGTGTGGGTCGGCACCACCGAGGGCACCAAGCCGCTCGTGAATGCGTCGGGCGGACCGGTGTACGGGTCCGGGCTGCCGTCCAACGTCTGGAAGGCGACGATGGACGGGGCCCTCGAGGGCACCGACAAGGAAACCTTCCCGAAGCCGACCGAGATCGGTGGCTACGCGGGTGTGCCCCAGGCGCCCCCGCCGCCGCCCCCGCCCGCCGAGCCGCCGCCTCCGTCGGAGACGGTGATCCAACCCACCATCGAACTGGCACCGGGCATCACGGTCCCGTTCGGTCCCCCGACCACCGTGCCGCTTGCGCCGCCACCGCCACCGGGTGACCCCGCAGCGCCGCCACCGCCCGCCGCAGCGCCGCCGCCACCGCCGTGACCGGTGGGGAACCACGTCGGGCAACGGTGTCACCTCAGCCGTTGGCCGAGGATCTTCGGAGCGACGACGATCGCGACATGCCCAGTCGCACGGACGCGATCGGGAGGGCACTGTCGGGCGTGATCGGTGGACCGGTCGGGCGCCATGCGCTGATCGGGCGCACCAGATTCCTGACGCCGCTGCGGGCAATGCTGCTCATCGCGCTGGTGTTCCTGGCGTTCGGCTACACGACCAAGGCCGCCTGCTTGCAGTCGACCGGCACGGGCACCGCCGACCAGCGGGTCGCGGTTTGGGAGAACAACCGGGCCTACTACGAGTTCTGCTACTCCGATACCGTGCCGCTCTACACGGCGGAACTGTTGAGCCTGGGGAGGTTTCCCTACAAGTCGAGCTGGATCGAGCGCGACGACACCGGCACGCCCCGCAGGCAGTACGACGGCAGCCCGGCGATCCGGTACATGGAGTACCCGGTGCTCACCGGCATCTATCAGTACACGTCGATGGCGTTGGCCAAGACCTACACCGCGCTGACGAAACTGGTGTCGATACCCGTGGTCGCCGAGGTGGTGATGTTCTTCAGCATCTCGGCGTTGGGGCTCGCGCTGGCGTGGATGGCGACGGTATGGGCGACCGCGGGGCTGGCCGGTCGGCGCATCTGGGACGCGGCGGTCGTCGCGGCCTCGCCCGTGCTGATCTTCCACGCGTTCACCAACTTCGATGCGTTGGCGACGGCGTGCGCCGCATGCGCGATGCTGGCGTGGGCGCGCCGAAGACCCGCGTTGGCAGGGGCACTGATCGGGATCGGCGTCGCGCTGAAGCTGTACCCGCTGCTGCTGTTCGTGCCGCTGCTCATCCTCGGGATGAGGACCGGACGGCTGCGGGAGGTGGGCAAGGCGGCGCTCGCGGCGCTCGCGACGTGGCTCGCGGTGAACCTGCCCATCATGGTGCTTTTCCCACGGGGCTGGGCCGAGTTCTTCATCCTGAACACCCGCCGCGGCGACGACATGGACTCCCTGTACAACGTGGTGAAGTCGTTCACCGGCTGGGCCGGATTCGATCCGCACCTGGGGTTCTGGGAGCCACCCGCGGTGCTCAACGCGGTGTCCGGCACGTTGTTCGTGTTGTGTTGCGGTGCAATCGCTTACATCGCGCTCACCGTGAAGCGGAGACCGCGGCTGGCACAGCTGGCCTTCCTGGTGGTCGCCGCGTTCCTGCTGACCAACAAGGTATGGAGTCCGCAGTACTCGCTGTGGCTGGTGCCGTTGGCCGCGCTGGCGTTGCCGCACCGTCGAATCCTGTTGGCGTGGATGACGGTCGACGCGCTGGTGTGGGTGCCACGGATGTTGTTCCTGTACGGAGAGCAGAAGATGGGCCTGCCGGAACAGTGGTTCACCACGACCGTGTTGCTGCGCGACGTCGCGGTGATGGCATTGTGCGCGTTGGTGATCCGCCAGATCTACCGGCCGGAACTCGACCTGGTCCGAGCGCCCGGCCCGTGGGCACGCGTCGACGACCCATCGGGCGGCGTATTCGAGGACGCGCCCGACGATCCGGGGCGGTGGGTGCCGCCGAGCCTGCGTCGGCGACCCCTCGCGTCCATGCGCTCGACGACCGAGCCTGACGAGGCGGTGCCGAGTGGGGAGCCGGACCTGGCGGCTCAACCGAGCGCTTGATCCTGCCGGTAGCGGATTTGGCTGGTCAGCGCCAGTTCCTGTAACCTGGGCCGGTTGCCGACGCAGGCGACCCTCCTGCCACGGATAGTCCGTGGCCGCACACGACCATAGGAGGTGATGGGTTCCTTATGCGTCCATACGAAATCATGGTCATCCTCGACCCAACTCTCGACGAGCGGACTGTAGCCCCGTCGTTGGAGACGTTCCTGAACGTCGTCCGCAAGGATGGCGGATCCGTCGACAAGGTCGACATCTGGGGCCGTCGCCGACTGGCCTACGAGATCGCCAAGCACGCCGAGGGCATCTACGCCGTCGTCGACGTGAAGGCCGAACCGGCCACCGTGTCCGAGTTGGACCGCCAGCTCAACCTGAATGAGTCCGTGCTGCGGACCAAGGTACTGCGGACCGACAAGCACTAAGTCGTGCGACGACCTGTGCGCGTCGGAGCACTTCCGTAGGCTCGCCTGCGACTGCTGTCCAACACGCATGCCGCCCGCGATGAGCGCTTGCGCGAAGAGCCGATAACACACCCAGGAGGACCTCGTGGCTGGTGACACCATCATCACCGTGATCGGAAACCTGACCGCCGACCCCGAACTGCGGTTCACGCCGTCGGGTGCGGCCGTCGCGAACTTCACGGTCGCGTCAACCCCCCGCATGTTCGACCGTCAGACCAATGAGTGGAAGGACGGCGAGGCGCTGTTCCTGCGCTGCAACATCTGGCGGGAAGCGGCCGAGAACGTGGCCGAGAGCCTCACCCGCGGGTCACGGGTGATCGTCAGCGGCCGGCTCAAGCAGCGCTCGTTCGAGACTCGCGAGGGTGAGAAGCGCACTGTCGTGGAGCTCGAGGTCGACGAGATCGGCCCGTCGCTGCGGTACGCGACCGCCAAGGTGAACAAGGCGAGCCGCAGTGGCGGTGGCGGCGGGGGCTTCGGCGGTGGCGGCGGAAACCAGCGCAGCTCCGAGCCCAAGGACGACCCGTGGGGCAGTGCTCCCGCATCGGGCTCGTTCAGCGGGGCCGACGAAGAACCTCCGTTCTGACAAACCATTAGCGAAAACAAGAAGTAGATAGGCAGAGATTCAAATGGCCAAGGCCACCAAGAGGCGTCCGGCTCCCGAGAAGCCGATCAAGACGCGCAAGTGCGTGTTCTGCTCCAAGAAGGGCAAGCTGCAGACCATCGACTACAAGGACACCGCGTTGCTGCGGACCTACATCAGCGAGCGGGGCAAGATCCGTGCCCGCCGGGTGACGGGCAACTGCGTGCAGCACCAGCGCGACGTCGCGATCGCGGTCAAGAATGCCCGCGAGGTTGCGCTCCTGCCGTTCAGCTCGGCGACGCGGTAAGGAGAGCAGAGATGAAGCTGATTCTCACCGCAGAGGTCGACCACCTGGGTACGGCCGGTGACACCGTCGAGGTCAAGGACGGCTACGGCCGCAACTACCTGCTGCCCCGTGGGCTGGCCATCGTGGCATCGCGTGGCGCCGAGCGCCAGGCCGAGGACATCCGCCGGGCGCGCGAGATCAAGACCGTTCGCGGGCTCGATCACGCCAAGGAGCTCCAGACCGCCCTCGAGGCGCTGGGCGCCGTTTCGCTGAAGGGCCGCACCGCCGGGGACTCCGGCAAGCTGTTCGGTTCGGTGACTCCGGCCGACGTCGTCGCCGCCATCAAGAAGGCCGGCGGCCCCAATCTGGACAAGCGGACCGTCCAACTGCCCAAGGCGCACATCAAGTCGGTCGGCACACACACGATCTCGGTGCGGCTGCACCCCGAGGTAAACGTCGCGGTGTCGCTGAACGTCGAAGCGGAGTAGTCCGAAAACTTACTCCAACGTCAGCAACGCCCGGGTGAGGGGCTTGATCGATCTTCGCCCGGGCGTTGCCGTCGCCGCTGGCGAACTTTGCTCCAACGTGCTGAGCTAGCGAAGCTAACGGGGTGTTAACCTGCCCGCTGCGAATCCGCAACACAACACGCCCGAGACGGCAACCCGGCCCGACACGCCGGGGTAGTTGACATCCACAGTTCCACACGCCTTCTGTGGTGCCCTTATCTGCAGGGATGCAAAGTTGCGACCTGTTTCTCCACGAGTTGTCCCCAGCGACTCAACATGGCTGACCGACGATATCCACATTCCATGCACGAGTTCATCAACAGGGCCACTTTGCGGGTCCTCTAGCAACGTCTAGCGTGAGCCGTCGGAGCCGCCCGGACGGCGACGTCGAGCGGAAGCGCACGGCGGTCCGGACGTCTCCGACAAGATGGCCGTCGGTGGGCTGACCTACAGTCAGGGCTAGCGCTGTCGAATGTATGTTCGACGGCGGTGCAGGGGAGGTGGGACGCTTCGTGGCTGTCGTCGATGACCTCGGCCGTTCCGGCATGGAGGCCGGAACGCCCAGCGAGGACTACGGACGTCAGCCACCGCAGGACATGGCCGCCGAACAGTCCGTGCTCGGGGGCATGCTGCTGAGCAAGGACGCCATCGCCGACGTGCTCGAGCGGCTACGCCCGGGGGACTTCTACCGGCCCGCGCATCAGAGCGTGTACGACGCCATCCTCGATCTCTACAGCCGCGGTGAGCCGGCGGACGCGGTCACGGTCTCCGCCGAACTCGACCGCCGCGGGCTGCTGAAGCGGGTCGGCGGGGCGCCCTATCTGCACACGCTGATCTCGACGGTGCCGACCGCCGCCAACGCGGGGTACTACGCCGGGATCGTCGCGGAGAAGGCGCTGCTGCGGCGCCTCGTCGAGGCAGGCACTCGCGTCGTGCAGTACGGGTACGCGGGTGCGGATGGCGCGGACGTCGCGGACGTCGTCGATCGGGCGCAAGCCGAGATCTACGACGTGACCGACGGCCGCACCTCCGAGGACTTCGTTCCGCTGGAGCAGCTGCTGCAGCCCACGATGGACGAGATCGACGCCATCGCCTCCCAGGGCGGCGTCGCCCGCGGCGTGCCCACCGGGTTCGTCGAACTCGACGAACTGACCAACGGTCTGCACCCCGGGCAGATGGTCGTCATCGCGGCGAGGCCGGGTATGGGGAAGGCCCTGGCGCTCGACACTCCGCTTCCGACGCCGATGGGCTGGACGACGATGGGCGACGTTCGGGTCGGCGACGAACTCATCGGTGCCGACGGGGTGCCCACGCGCGTCGTGGCCGCCACCGAGGTGATGTTTGGCCGGCCGTGCTTTGAGGTGGAGTTCTCCGACGGGACGGTCATCGTCGCCGACGCGGAACATCAGTGGCTGACGGAGACCCGCGCCTCTCGGAGGTCTGCACAGGCTGCGGCCGCCGGCTACAACGGCTATAAGAACCAGCGCATCTTCGCGATGGTACGGACGACACGTGAGATCGCCGACACCCTTCGGTGTACGACCGCGGATCAGCGCTTCAACCACTCCGTGGTCAACACTGCGGCGCTGCAGGGTCCGGACCGTAATCTGCTCGCGCCTCCGTACACGCTCGGTGCGTGGCTCGGCGACGGCACGAGCGCCGCGGCACAGATCACGACCGCCGACCCCGAAATCATTATGCGCATCGAAGCCGAGGGCGTCGTGGCGCACAAGTCGGAGTCGGCCACTCTGCGCTACCAATTGAGACTGCCGGAGCCCCCGGAAGTCGGGGCTCGGGGTTGCGCAGTGTGCGGTGAAATGTTCGTTCCGCAGACGAGCCAGGTGAGGACGTGCGGCCGGTCGTGTGGTGGGAGGGCCCGCTTCATGTCGGCGCCAGTTCCGGCTCCATCGTGCCTGCGCTGTGGCGGACCGTCGTCCGGACTTCGGCATTGTCAGAAGTGCCGCACCGAAGTCGGTACCTTGCAAGCCCGGCTGAGAACGATCGGTGTGCTTGGGAATAAGCACATTCCGGTGAACTACCTCCGTGCATCCGAGGCTCAGCGCCGTGCGCTCTTGGCTGGTCTGCTCGACACAGACGGCACCGTTACGGCGAGCGGCTCCGTTCAGTTCTCGGTGACTGACCGGCGGCTCGCCGCGGACGTCGCCGAGTTGGTCGTCAGCTTGGGCTATCGGTGCCAGACGGCGACCAAGCGCGTTCGCGGCCGCACGGAAGCGAGTTCCACGGCCTACACGCTGAACTTCACAACTGACGACGTGGTGTTCGGTCTTGAGCGAAAGACGATGCTGCACAAGAAGCGTCGCGCGCAGTGCGGATCAGCCCGCTACTGCTCACGATTCATCGTCGACGTGCGGCCGATCGCGAGCGTGCCCGTACGGTGCGTTGAGGTCGACAACGACCGCCACATGTATCTGGCAAGTCGAGGGATGGTGCCGACGCACAACTCCACCCTGGGATTGGACTTCTTGCGGTCGTGCTCCATCAAGAACCGGCAATCGAGCGTGCTGTTCTCGTTGGAGATGAGCAAGTCCGAGATCGTCATGCGCCTGCTTTCGGCAGAGGCGAAGATCAAGCTGGCCGACATGCGTTCGGGCCGGATGAGCGACGACGACTGGACGCGCCTGGCGCGCCGGATGAGCGAGATCAGCGAGGCCCCGCTCTTCATCGACGACTCGCCGAACCTGACCATGATGGAGATCCGCGCGAAGGCCCGTCGGCTCAGCCAGAAGTCGGACCTGCGCCTCATCGTCATCGACTACCTGCAGCTGATGACTTCGGGCAAGAAGGTCGAGTCGCGCCAGCAGGAAGTGTCCGAATTCTCCAGGCAGATCAAGCTTTTGGCGAAAGAGCTCGAGGTGCCGGTGGTGGCGATGAGCCAGCTGAACCGCGGACCCGAGCAGCGCACGGACAAGAAGCCAATGTTGGCTGACCTACGTGAGTCGGGATCGATTGAGCAGGATGCCGACATGGTGATTTTGCTGCACCGGCCGGACGCATTCGAGCGCGACGACCCGCGCGGCGGCGAGGCGGACCTCATCATCGCCAAGCACCGCAACGGGCCGACGAAGACGGTCACGGTGGCGCACCAGCTGCATCTGTCGCGCTTTACGAACATGGCGCACTAGGGTTTTCGAGCTGTAGGGTCCCAAAGTTAAGTTCAAATTCTCAGTGCTGAGTTCAAATGAAGTTCAAATTTGAACTTTATGCTGAGACACCCGATCCGCCCACTCGGCGGCGTTGCGCAAGCAGCCCACGCGCTGCCTCCGCCCCATGGGTGTCACGGCACCGTGACAAGCTCCAGTGGTGTCATGGTGCCGTAGCATGCTTCTGCCGAATGCTTTTGAGCGTGTGGTCCGGCAAGTCGCCGCCCCTTCGCCCACGTGGGTTGCCTGCGGGCCGGCTTAGGATTGCAAACCCTTGTTGCGGCATCGGTGGGGTGGGATGATTAAGCGGTGAACTCGGGCCCTTTGGGACCGGTCCCACATGTTTCGCAGGACATCGATGCGGTGACGGTGGAATTCCGCCAGTCGCGTGGTGGTCCTGTGGTGACCGCACTCATGACCGATGCCAGCTTGGGTGACATCGGCACGGCCGACCCTTGGCGGACGTTTCGCTGGTACATGGGCCAGAAGCATTATTCGGGCTGGTATTGGTCTACTACGGAGCAGTGTTCGGTGATATATGAATCCCGGTTAGAGTTGTGCCGGCTTCTGTATGCCGACTTCGACCTCGCTGTGCACCACATTGTTGCACAGCCGTTCTTACTCAAGTCTGCTGTGAAAGGTGTTGTCCGAAGGCATGTTCCCGATTTTCTTCTGATCACTGAAACGGGACCGCTCGTCGTCGATGTAAAGCCGAAGAACAAACTCGCCGAGGCGACCGTGGCGGATACGCTGGCGTGGACTCGTACCGCGATTGAAAGCCGGGGCTGGAGCTATGAGGTGTGGGGTGAGCCACTGGCGGTCGAGTTGAATAATCTGCGTTTCCTTTCCGGCTTCCGCCGCGCACAACAGTTCCGACAAGAGCTGGTCTCGGAACTTCGCAACGCGGATCTGGACAACGTCAGCATTGGTGCAGCAACCGAGGGGCTTGCCGGCTGGCCGCGCCCACTGGTGCGGTCGACGTTGTTTCACCTGCTGTGGCTGCAGTACTTCCACGTCGATCTGTCGCGACCGCTGAGCGCGTCTCACATCTTGGCACCCGGGGCGGCGCGGTGAGCAGCGCGGCAGTCCGCATCCAAGCCGGTACCCGCCTGGTCTATGACGGTGACGCCGCCCAGGTGGTTGAACTGCTGGCAGCTCAATCGGGGGTGAACGTGGTCTTGCGGGTCAACCCTGATCACCTGGTTCATGTCCCGCTCCGCGAGCTGCTTACATCGGATCGTGTCCGAGTTGTCCCCACCGAGCCGGGCCCCGCAAGTGATGATCCGTGGGATACCGCCACCGTGGTGCTCGCCGAGCTAACCGAGCGTGAGCGGCTCATTATGGGTGAACGCGCCGCACATGTCAGGGAAGTTCTGACGGGCTTCCGATCGGGAAGCTCATTCCTCGTGGAGCCCGGTGAGCCGCGTACGCAGTTCGATCCCCAGTTGCCTTTGATGACGCGGTACCAGGCGAAGGCGCAGGAGCTGGGTATGTCTGTCCGCGCGCTAAACAAGTGGGTTGTGCGCTTTCACCGTCAGGGTGACGCCGGGCTAGCGCCGAGATCTCGCGGGCCATCTCCTAATCCGACGGGCAAGGCGGACCTGCGCTGGGTCGATACCGCGCTTGAGGTGATGGTGGAGCACACTGACCTGTCACGCCCGTCGGAAACGATGGTCATTAACCGCGATATCGCCGACCGCCCCAAGGAGGTGTATGGGAAGCTTCGGCCGACACGGCCGGGCGAATACTTGCTGATGGACAGCACTCGGTTGGATGTCTTCGCGTTGGATCCGGTCACGCTGCGGTGGGTGCGCGCCGAACTGACTGTCGCGCTGGACTGGTACACCCGCTGCGTGACCGGGTTGCGGGTCACTCCGGTGTCGACGAAGTCCATCGATGCCGCGACGGTGTTGTATCAAACGTTTAGGCCGCGACCCCCGGGCCAGAATTGGCCCAAGGAAGCCGTGTGGCCTGATCACGGGATTCCCAGCGCGGTGCTGATGGACGTCAACACCATCACGGGTTCTGTCGTCGGCGCTGCGCATCCGGCGATCGTGCCCGACACCCTGGTGGTCGATCACGGCAGGATCTTTGTGTCCGAGCATCTGATGAGTGTGTCTGAGCGGCTGGGCATTTCGGTTCAGCCGGCGCGGTTGAAGACGGCCCGTGATAAGGGACCGGTGGAACGGTTCTTTGAGACTCTGCGTGAGGATCTGCTGCAGGTGTTGCCGGGCTACAAGGGCCCGGATGTGTATTCGCGCGGCGTGGACCCGGAATCGGAGGCGTTCTTCTTCCTCGATGAGTTGGAGGACATCATCCGCGAGTGGGTGGCGGTGGTGTATCACCGCCGACCCCATAGTGGGCTGTCCGACCCGCATCTGCACGCGATGAAGATGTCGCCGGCGATGACGTTGAACACGGGGTGGCGCGCGCCGGCTACATCGAAGCGCCCCGCGACCCCGACCTGGCCTACGAATTCCTCAAGACCGAGTGGCGCACCATCCAGCACTACGGTGTGGAGATCGGTGGCCGCCGCTATGACGGCGCAATTCTGGACCGGCATCGCAACACGTCGAGTGCGTATGGTGGTAAAGGCAAGGGGCGCTGGCCGTTTCAGGTCGATCCCGACGACGTCACCCGCGTCTATTTCCGCGACCCCGACACTCGGACCTACCACGCATTGGTGTGGGAGCACCCACCGTCGCTGATGATGCCGTTCAGCGAGGACGCGCTGGCGTTCGCCAGAGAGCTGGCCGCGGCTAAGTACACCTATCCCGACGACACCGTCGCGGTTGCCGACCTGTTCGAGCGCTGGAAGCTCGGCTTGGGTGCCACCGCGAAGGAACGCCGCATCGCGCTGCGCATGTCGCGCGATCAGGCCGTGCCGTTGAACAACCTCCCGGGTCTGCAGGAGCCCGAGGTGGCGCAGTCGCCCTCGGTGGCCCGCGTGATGACGGCGGCTGGCGCGGATGAGGTCAAATCGGAAGGCTCGGATTCCGAGGAGCAGATCCTCGAGACCGGCGACGACGATTCCGGGGAACCCGAGAACTTTTACGCCGATGCGTTGGAGGATGTGTGGCCGGGGCAGCTGTAGCGCACCGACCCGACCATCCGACGCTGGACAATCTGACATTGGCCCGCAAAGAGGGCTGGGCGGCGTTCGTCAACGCCGTGCCCCGACAACGGCCGGAAGCATTGACCCGCAGTGCAATCCGCGCGCTCGGCGACGCCGCAGCCAACGACTACAACCTCCGCCGCCGGGAATGGCACGCGAATTTGGGCCCGCTGAAGACCCCGCAGTTGGCCGCGCTGCACGAGGATCTGTGGGACATCCTGGACAGCAATCTGCAAGACGGTGATAAGGCCAAGGGCGCCGTGGCGATCGACTTCGCTGCGGGCCTGGGCAAGACCACCGCGGCGCTGGCGTTTGGGAAGGATTTTCATCTGCGCGAGGTTGCCGAGCGCGGCCCCCGAACCGCCGAAGGTGATGAGCGGTGGCCGGTGTGCCGGGTGGGGTTGACCGGCAACACCACGATGAAGGATTTCAACCTGGCGATGCTGGAATTCTTCGCCCACCCGGGGGTCACCCGCGGCACCGCCGCGCAATACATTCCGCCGCGCCCTGGACTGCGTTTTGTTTTGTGATGTGCGTCTACTCATCGTGGACGACCTGCACTTTTTGCGGTGGCGGCTGTCCAGCGGGGTGGAGATCACCAACCACCTCAAATACATCGCCAATGAGTTTCCGGTCACCCTGCTGCTGATTGGTGTCGGCCTGGAAGCTGGCGGGCTGCTCTCGGAGGGCCGCAGCTACTCCGACGCCGTCCTCGCCCAAACCGGAAGGCGCACAACCGTACTCGACATGCGCCCATTCCTGGTCACCACCGAAGAAGGTCGGCGGGAATGGCGCCAGCTGCTTCTGGCGATTGAAGAACGCCTCGTGTTGGCCGACACCACGCCGGGCATGCTCGCCGAGCACCTATCCAACTACCTTTACGCCCGCAGCACCGGCCACATCGGATCGCTGATGACATTGATCAACCGGGGTTGCCAGCGCGCGGTGCGCACCGGGACCGAAAGGCTCACCGCGAGCCTTCTGGACAACGTGAAGAACGACGCCGCGGCCGAGAAGGCCCGCCAGGAACTCGACGCCGCGATCAGGGCACGGAACATCACCACCACACCTCGGGCTCACCGGCGGTGACCGTGATCCGGACCCTGCCATTGCAGCTGGATCCGATACCCGGTGAGGCGCTGGACTCATGGCTGGCCGCCCTCGCGCATCGATCCCACACCGCGTGGGCCGACATGCTGACGGCCGCCGGTCTGGGCACGGCGGGCCCAGCACCGGCCCGCGGGTCCTGGCTGTTGGAGATCGACGGGTACCACCTTGAGGAGCTGGCCGCGGCGGTGGGGATCGACACCGCGGTGATCACGTCGATGACGTTGTCGCGTTACGACGGAACGGCTTTGGACATCGGTCGAAACCCGATCCACAGAACCCGCAGGTTTCCCTGGGGCAACGTGGGCAGGTCGCGTTATTGCCCGCACTGTCTGGCCCAAACCGGGGACGCTGGCCCGGCTGGCGTGGCGGGACGGTTGGTCGTTCGTCTGCCTGCAGCACCAGTGTCTACTCGTCGACAGCTGTCCCCGCTGTGGCCGGCCCCCCGGCGGCGATTCCTGCCCGGTGAGATTGTGCCGCAGCCAGGACGGTGCGCTGAGCCGCTCACCGAAGTCAGCGGCCGGGCATCCCCGAGGTGCAACGCCGAGTTGTCATCTGCGCCGACAGTTCTGTTTCCCGCCGATCACCGTGTCCTGGCAGCCCAGCGCGCCGTCAATGCCATACCTGAATAGAGCGCTCCTGGAAGGATTTCAGAGCCCCAGTCGGGATGGCCCCTGCCACCCGGCTTCACACACGGTAGGGCCTGCCAGGTTGGCGCAGCGCCACACCGTAGCGGCGGGCCAGGTGCGTCACGGTGTGGCGTGAGACGCCGTAGATCTGGCCGATGTGCTCCAGCCCCAACTGCTGCCCCTCGTACAGCTCGATCAACTCAGCGCGCGAGATAGCGGCCATCCCAGAGGGGCGCACGTCGGAATCGAGTGTTGATCGCTGTCGCGCAAACGGCGGGTGGAACTCGGCGATGAGGTAATGCAGGTACTCCAGCGGTACACCGGTCTGGGCGGCGATATCGGTCATGGCGGTGCGACCGTGGTCGAGAAGCCGGAGGATCGTCGTGAGGTCACCGGTGGGGGAGCGCAGCCCGCACGCGGAGAACAGGTCAGGGTTTGGTTGCCAACGCAGCGGCTCGTCGTGCACGTTGTGCTGTTCAAGAAACTCGGCGGCCGCGTGATCGAGGCGGGCCACCGTCGCCGGGGTCAGCGTCAGCGGCAGCGTCTTGACCTTGCTGCGGAACTCGGCGCTGCCGAGGGCGTGGCAGCAGTCGCGTACCGGGGAGCCGATCGCTCGCTCAAACATCCAACACCGCACGAGGCGCACGCGCAGTGCGCGTCCGGTCGGTGTCGCGGTGTCCCAGCAGACCTCGCGCCACAGCGACTCGGACAGGAACTCCTCGAAGGGCAGCGCGCGCCGCCGCGCGTAGTCGATCGGGCAGGCACCGCGATCGAGGGTCTCGGCCAGGCCCGTCAGCGCAGCCAACATGGCCGGCCAGCGGTGATCGGCACGCAATGCCTGCAGGACCCGGGACACCCCCGGCGCCGTGGTAGCCGATCCCAGCGATGCGATGACCTGCGGCAGGGTTCTGCGCGCACCGACCAGGCCCACGGCGGCCGAGAGTGCAGTGCGGAGTTGCTCGATACCGACTGCGGGGGCCGCGAAGAAGAAGGCAGCGTTGGGCCACAGCATCGCCGGCACATGCCAGGTTCGGTCGGTGGATGCTTCAGGGGCGGTGGGGCGGGCTGCGGCGCTGCGATACCGCAGCTGGTCACTCGGCGTCAAAAACGGTGACAGCGAACATAACTGGGCGCTGTGCAAAGCGTCGCTGATGTGGCGGCTCCACCCGATGTTGGATGCGGTGACCGCCAGGCCTCGCCGCCGCGACACAGACACCAGCCAGTGCAGCCGCGCTCCTGCGGCGCGCGGATCTGAACAGGTGAGTACGCGCATCGCAACGACCGCGGCGACGGCCGTCTCGGCGGCCGCCGCGCCGGGTCTCGCCGCGTGCGGTTGGTGGGCCGGACGGCTCGCCACGCAATGCCGAGAGCCGTCCAGGAGGTCGGCAGGGATGAGGCCGACGAGATCCTCGGTGCGGGCGTAGCGCAGTATCCGGGCGGCCAGCCCCGACAGGTCGGCGGTGAGTTGAGCAGCCGAGACCGGGTCGGACGCGTAGATGCCGAAGGCGGCACGCCGGTCACGGCAGGCGCCCAGGATGGTCGACTGCACTTCCACTACTGCCTCGTCGCGAAGGTAGCGTGACGCCGGCGCGCCCGACAGGTCGGCGCCGCACCGTCGCAGATCGCATCCGTAGGCGTTGTCAGATATGCGGGAACACCGATTCGGTGCCGGCACGAGGCCCTGCGGGCGGGGACCGATCCGCTGCCAACGATCGCAGCATGGACAGGTGTCGGCCAGCAGGCACTGATGGATGGGGCAGGCGAAGGCCCACCGCAGTCGCCACCAGAGTTGCCAGCGTCCCCCGGTCTCAGCCAAACATGTCGGGCAGAACCGCGACCGCGGCGGCGAGAGACACACTGGCACCAGTGGTGTTGTGGTGCAGCGTGTTTCGCCGACGGAGCCGATCAGGTCCGTCAGTGTCATCGACTGCACTGTGGCGGAGTCGACCCCGCAACTGGTCTGCAGTTCTCGAGCCCGGTCCGCCGGCAACGCCGTCAACCACGAGTACACCTCCCGCCTGCCGGACGAGCGGGCGTCGAGGCCGACCGCGTCCAGAACATCACCCCAGGCGGCGTGATGACGCGCCGCCACCGCCTCCAGGTAAGAGTCAAGCCCCTCACCCGGATAGGATGACACCCGGATCGGGAGGGGTCGCACCATCAGGCAGCGACGATCGACATACTCCCGCAATGTACTACGAGTAGGGCAGACATTTGAATGCAGCACGCATTTCCTGAGGTGTGCCGACGCGTCCCAGCCAGAACAACCCGGACCGCGTCGCGTCCTGGGAGCGCACGCGGCGCAGGGTCGGCGCCAACATCGTCGCGTTCCGCACCGAACGTGGGCTCACCCAGGAGGCGCTGGCACTGCGCTCGGGGCCCCATCCCACAACGCCGCGGCACAGCATCCGTCTACGCCATTCCGCAAGCCCGCGGGGAACCGTCCAACACTCTGCTCCGGATCGACCGGGCCCGGCGGACACTAAGGAATTTCAAGTGCGAGTCGTCGACGCCGCCGGCGCGCCGCGGCCCGCGAGGCAAGCCGTGGTTTGCACCGATCTGCCTGAGCGCCGGCATCTTTCGGGCGGCTGGCTACAACGGGTTGGCGGCCAGGCCAAGTTTCCGGAGGGCTTCGGGCAGCGGGTAGAACCTGCCATTGATGGTGTCGACATCGTCATGGGATCCGAGCCAGATCCCGACGATGGCGAGCTCGTCGAGCCCGTAACCGGTCCAGACCGGCCCGCCCGAATCGCCGGCACGATCGCGATGCCCTTCGGTGAGGTACTGGGCGCCCCAGCGATATTGATACGCGAGCTGGCCGCAGGTGGATCCTGTGGACTTTCCGGGTGTGGCAGATGGTTTGGTCGGTCGGTGGTGCCTCGACGGCGGCGATGGTGGTGTCAAGCAGGGTGGTGTCGACCGGCGCGTCGCCGAAGTCGATCAACGCGAAGTCACTGCCTTTCCTGCTGGGGTCGTAGGCGTAGGACACGACGCGGCCGCGGTAGCCGGAGTCGGTGTCGATGATGTAGCGGCTACCGTCGTCCACACAGTGTCCGGCGGTGATGCCGAGGGTGCGGTAGCCGTGTCTGAAGGCGAATCCGAGTGTGCAGGTGGAGCCGCCGGCGGGGGAGACGTAGCTGATGGTGTGGCCGGCCGCGACGGCCCCGCGGTTGGCGGCCGCCGGCCCCGCGGTGGTGACGCAGACGCCGATCGCGGTGAGTGTGGCCAGGACCGCGCCGGCGGTGCGGGCGAGGGGTGTCGCGCGGTCATGAGACGTTCTATACCAGGGTGCACCGACATCCGCGTCGCGTGGCGACCGTCCTCGCTGTGCAGGATCGCGTGGGCGCTGTTAGCGGTCATCGTCGGCATCCGGGGTGGTGCTCAGTTCGCCGCGGGTCGCGCTGAGCAGGTAGGCGAGGTCGCCAACACCTTCGGTGGGCACGACGTGCCAACCCAGCAGTGCGCGGTTGCGTCGTTCCTTGGCGGTGGCGATGAAGGCGTGCAACGCCGCGTCCGCATTGGTCCCGTGCGGATCGCCAGATACCCGGGGGTGCCAGCCCTGGGTGCGTCCCTGTTTGTCGCGCAGCGCCCAGCCGCGCCGGGTATCGGCGTTCGGGCTGTACTTGGCGTCGACGAGGGCTCGGTACTCCGCCGCGGTGAGGGGAAGGGTGAACATCGGTGAACGGCTCCTGGGAGGTAGCGAGCGCTCAGAGCTTGTCGGCCCAGAACGCGGTGTTGATGCTGGCGAGCGTGCCTACGCGCATGGCGTCGCGGATGGCGATCACGGCGTCGTCGACGGCGGTTTCGAGATCCCAGCCCAAGCCGCCGACATAACCGTACTGGTGGTCATAGCAGTGGTCGATCGCGATGAGGGTTTCAGCGTGGCCGGCGGCGGTGCTCAGGTCAGTGAACGCGGCAGTCAGCTCGAGGACCAACCACGCGGCGGTGGCCTGCGGGTCGGGGTCGTGGTGGGATGCGATAACGGCCAGTGCCAGCTTCGGGGTGCGCGGGTTGTCCCAAAACCGGTGGTGTGTGCCGAGTTCACGCACACATGCGGCGTTCTCGACGGCGGTGCAGGCGTCCATGATCGTCATCTGGAGGTCCCACCCGGCGGCGCCCTGGTAGGTGCGGTCGGCCGCGACGAGCTGTTCGGCGGTGATCGCAGCACAACTCAGGGCGATGTAGCCGGTGGCGAGGTGTTCTGCGGCGGCGGCGGCGGAGTGAGAGATCGGGCTGGACAGTGCTGACGTGCTTGTCCCGGCGAGCAGCTCACCATCATGGCCTTCCAGGATCTGATCCGCAAGGTGTCCACGGACCGACTCCAATTCCTCAAAATCGCCGCAGCGAACCCCCAGAAAGTGCCGCTCGGCCCAGCACCCAGGCGGGAATGGTGCCGATCGGTCCCACCACCGTCGTCAACGACGACATCGGATTCATCCGCCCCTCCTAGAACGCCGCTTCCCCGTCGGCGGTCGCGTACCGGACAAGCTGGGTTGGCAAGCCCAGCCTGAACCGGCTGGCCGCTGAACGCGACCCAATGTCATCGCCCGACGACACTTGCAATGCAGACGTCGCCCTTGCTCTGGACGACCAAAAAGTGCGTTAAACCGCTGGCTCGCCGCGAGACAAGATCTCGTCACTCCCAAATCTCTAGATAGAGAGATGCCCGATGTCCACCAACGTAATTCGGACTGATATGTGGGATCTTGACGCCGCAGACTTTCGGTAAGTCGAGAAGCGTCCGCCAACTGTGGGCGGGCATCTTTGGGTACCGCATCAAACTTCACGACTTCGCCGTCGACGAAGCCACGAAGCGTCGATTCCAACGAAGCCCAGCCGCGCGGGGGGCAAAGGCAGCCGGTCCGTGCGGCGCCGATGGATTGCGTCGGCCCGTGTGCGCTGGGTGGCGCCGACGACCGGCAACGGACTGAATTCCACTGCGGCGATGCTGGTCGGGCTGTGTCGGATCGGGGAACCGGGCGACGACGGCGTCCCAGCCGGCTGCGGCGATCGCCACGATGTCGAGTGGGTGCCGGCTGCCACCGCGTGGTTGCCGAATCTGCAGGCGGCGCTGGGATCCTGATCCGTCGTTGCCAGTCGATTGACAGTTTTCGGCCAAAGTCCCGACCGGCGTGCGCCCATAGTGCTTTCCTGGAGTGGTGACTACGGCAGCCCCGTCGTCCACCTATGCCCGCCAAGGCATCAACCTTGCGTTTGCGACGTGGGTTTCGACGATCAACTTTTGGGCGTGGAATCTGATCGGCCCCATGTCGACCACGTATGCCGATCGGCTTTCGCTCAGCAGTGTAGAGGCCTCCCTGCTGGTCGCCACCCCGATTCTGGTGGGATCGCTGGGCCGGCTGGTCAGCGGCCCGCTGACCGATCGCTTCGGTGGCCGGGTCATGCTCATCGCTGTCACCCTGTCGTCGATCGTGCCGGTGCTGGCCGTCGGTATCGCCGGCACCATGGGCTCCTATCCGCTGCTGATTGCGTTCGGGTTCTTCCTCGGCGTCGCGGGAACGATCTTCGCGGTCGGGATTCCGTTCTCGAACAACTGGTACGAGCCCGCTCGCCGGGGTTTCGCGACCGGCGTGTTCGGTGCCGGCATGGTCGGCACTGCGTTGTCGGCCTTCTTCACGCCGCGGTTCGTCCGGTGGTTCGGTCTGATGGCGACGCACATCATCATTGCGGTGGCGCTGGCGGTTACGGCCGCCGTCGCGTTCGCCGTGCTGCGTGACTCGGCCGCCTTTCATGCCAACACCGAATCGGTGATCCCGAAGTTGTTGGCAGCGGCCAAACTGGGCGTGACATGGGAGATGTCGTTCCTCTACGCCGTCGTCTTCGGCGGCTTCGTCGCATTCAGCAACTACCTGCCCACCTACATCAAGACCATCTACGGCTTCTCACCTGTGGACGCGGGCAGCCGTACGGCCGCCTTCGCGTTGGCGGCCGTCATCGCCCGGCCGCTCGGCGGTGCGTTGTCGGACCGCATCCCACCGAAGTACGTGGTGCTGGCATCGTTGGCAGGCACCGCGACGATGGCGGCGATCGCGATACTGCAGCCGCCTGCCGATCTGTGGTCGGCGGCCACCTTCACTCTGCTGGCGGTCTTCCTCGGGGTCGGCACTGGCGGCGTCTTCGCCTGGGTGGCCCGCCGCTCGCCGGTCAAGAGCGTGGGTTCGGTCACCGGAATCGTCGCTGCCGCGGGCGGTTTGGGTGGTTACTTCCCGCCACTGGTGATGGGTGCGACCTATGACGAGGCGGCCAACAACTACACGTTCGGCCTGCTGCTGCTGGTGGCCACCGCGCTGGTCGCCCTCGGGTACACCGCGCTGCGGTTGCACGCGCATGAACCCGTCCCGCAGGCTCGGGAGGCTGGCGCCGCGTGAGCACTCACATCGGTGGCCCGGTCGAGGAGTTGCTCGCGCGCAGCGGGCGGTTCTTCACCGCCGGTGAGGTCTCCGATGATATGCGTACCGTCACCCGCCGGGGCGGCCGCGAAGGTGACGTGTTCTACCGGGACCGGTGGAGCCACGACAAGGTGGTCCGCTCCACGCACGGCGTCAACTGCACCGGATCGTGTTCGTGGAAGGTCTACGTCAAGGACGGCATCATCACCTGGGAGACCCAGGAGACCGACTATCCTTCGGTGGGCCCCGACCGGCCCGAGTACGAGCCCCGTGGCTGCCCCCGCGGCGCGGCCTTCTCCTGGTACACGTATTCGCCGACGCGCGTGCGATATCCCTACGCCCGTGGCGTTCTCGTCGAGATGTACCGGGAGGCCCGCGCCCGACTGGGGGACCCCGTCCTGGCCTGGTCCGACATCCAGGCCGATCCGCAGCGGCGGCGCCGCTACCAGCAGGCCCGCGGCAAGGGTGGGCTGGTGCGGGTGACCTGGGCCGAGGCCACCGAGATGATCGCCGCCGCCCACGTGCACACGATCAAGGAGTACGGCCCGGACCGGGTGTGCGGCTTCTCGCCGATCCCGGCGATGTCGATGGTGTCGTTCGCCGCCGGGTCCCGGTTCATCGAATTGATCGGCGGTGTGATGACGTCGTTCTACGACTGGTACGCCGATCTGCCGGTGGCTTCGCCGCAGGTGTTCGGCGACCAGACCGATGTACCGGAATCCGGGGACTGGTGGGACGCGTCGTATCTGATGATGTGGGGCTCCAACGTCCCGGTCACCCGCACGCCGGATGCGCACTGGATGGCCGAGGTTCGTTACCGCGGAACGAAAGTCGTCAGCGTGAGCCCCGACTACGCCGACAATACGAAGTTCGCCGACGAGTGGATGCCGTGCGCGGCGGGCACCGACGGCGCGCTCGGGATGGCGATGGGTCACGTGATCCTGTCGGAGTGCTTCGTGCAGAAACGAATCCCGTTCTTCGTTGACTATGTGCAGCGCTACACCGACCTTCCATTCCTGATCAAGCTCGAGGAGCGCGACGGTGCGTTGGTGCCCGGGAAGAACCTCACTGCCGCCGACCTCGGTGGAGACGCTGCGGCAGTGGAGAATGCGGCATTCAAACCGGTTTTGCTCGATGGGGCCACCGACACCGTCGCGGTGCCGAAGGGTTCGCTGGGATTCCGTTACGGCGACGACGGTGTGGGCAAATGGAACCTCGAACTCGACGATCTGGCACCGGCTTTGACGGTCGCAGCGCCCGACGGCGAGACCGCGTTGGTGCGCCTGCCGCGCTTCGACACGATCGACGGACACGGCGAGACGCTGACTCGGGGCGTACCGGTTCGGCGGGTCGGCGAGCATCGCGTGTGTACGGTGTTCGACTTGATGCTCGCGCAGTACGGTGTCGCGCGACCGGGGCTTCCCGGCACCTGGCCCACCGGGTACGACGATCCCGCCGAGCCGTACACCCCGGCCTGGCAGGAGCCGATCACCGGTGTGTCCGCCCAGCAGGCCATCCGCATCGCGCGCGAATTCGCGCGCAACGCAGAGGAGTCCGGCGGCCGCTCGATGATCATCATGGGCGCCGGCATCTGCCAGTGGTTCCACGGCGACGCCACCTACCGCGCGATACTCGCGCTCCTGCTGCTCACCGGATCGATGGGCCGCAACGGTGGTGGCTGGGCCCATTATGTCGGGCAGGAGAAGTGCCGACCGGTAACCGGTTGGGCCGCCATGGCGATGGGCACCGACTGGTGTCGACCGCCGCGACAGATGGCCGGTACGTCCTACTGGTATGCCCACACCGACCAGTGGCGCTACGACGGCTACCGGGCCGATACGCTGTCAAGCCCACTGGGCCGCGGCAGATTCCGCGACAAGCACACCATGGACGTGCTCACCTCGGCAGTGGCGATGGGCTGGACGCCGTTCTATCCGCAGTTCGACCGATCCAGCCTGGACGTCGCCGACCAGGCACATTCGGCCGGGCAGGAGATACCCGCCTATGTCGCCGAGCAGCTCGCGGCGGGAAAGCTGAAGCTGGCTGTCACCGATCCGGACAACCCCAGAAACTGGCCGCGGGTGCTCAGCATCTGGCGGGCCAACCTGCTCGGCTCATCGAGCAAGGGCAACGAGTACTTCCTGCAGCACCTGCTCGGCGCGGATTCGAATCTACAAGCGACAGCCACCCCGGAAGGCTTGCGGCCCAACGATGTCGCGTGGCCGGACGAGATTCCCGAGGGCAAGGTCGATCTGCTGATGTCGATCGATTTCCGGATGACGTCGACCACGTTGCTCTCGGATGTGGTGTTGCCCGCGGCGACCTGGTACGAGAAGGGGGACTTGTCGAGCACCGACATGCATCCCTTCATCCATGCCTTCACCCCGGCCATCGACCCGCCGTGGGAGACCCGTTCGGACTATGAGGCGTTCGGCGCGATAGCCCGGGTGTTCAGCACGTTGGCGGCCCGGCATCTGGGTACCCGCACCGACGTGGTCCTCGGCACGCTGCAACATGACACTCCCGGGGCCATGGCGTATCCGGCCGGCACCGAACATGATTGGCGTGCCACTGGGGAGACGCCGGTGCCGGGGAAGACGATGGGTCCGCTCGCCGTCGTCGAACGCGACTACGGGGCAATCGCCGACAAGTGGGCCGCACTGGGTCCGCTGGTCGACAAGCTGGGACTGACCACCAAGGGTGTGACGACACATCCCGATGTGGAGGTGGCCGAGCTGGGCGCCAAGTTCGGCCTATGGAATTCCGGTGCCGCGGAAGGGCGCCCGGCGATCACCACGGCCGAACACATGGCCGATGTCATTCTGGCACTGTCGGGCACCTCGAACGGGCGGCTCGCGGTGGAGGGGTTCCGTGAGCTGGAGCGGCGCACCGGCCGCCGCCTGGTGCACCTGGCCGAGGGCAGCGAGGAACGCCGCATCACCTACGCCGACACCCAGGCGCGACCGGTCCCGGTGATCACCAGCCCGGAATGGTCCGGCAGCGAGACCGGTGGGCGCCGCTACGCGCCGTTCACGGTGAACATCGAGGAACTCAAGCCCTTTCACACGCTGACCGGACGCATGCACTTCTATGTCGACCACGACTGGCTCGAGGAGCTGGGCGAGCAGCTGCCGATCTACCGGCCGCCGCTGGATATGTCCCGGTTGTTCGGCGAGCCCGAGCTGGGTTCCGAGGGTATCGGGCTGACCGTGCGGTATCTGACGCCGCACTCGAAGTGGTCGATCCACTCCGAGTACCAGGACAACCTGTTCATGCTCTCGCTGTCGCGTGGTGGGCCGACCATGTGGATGAGTCCGGCCGACGCCGCGAAGATCGCTGTGCACGACAATGATTGGGTCGAAGCGGTCAACCGCAACGGTGTCGTGGTGTGCCGCGCCGTCATCTCGCACCGCATGCCCGACGGCGTGGTGTACGTGTACCACGCACAGGAGCGCACCATCGACGTGCCGCTCACCGAGACCACGGGCAAGCGTGGCGGCATCCACAATTCGCTGACCCGGCTGCTCGTCAAGCCCAGTCATCTCGCCGGCGGGTACGCGCAGCATGCGTTTGCGTTCAACTACCTGGGCCCCACTGGGAATCAACGCGACGAGGTGACGGTGGTCCGCCGTCGATCGCAGACGGTCGAGTACTGATGCTGCCGAACGGAGCTTGCGGAGTGAGCATATGAAGATCATGGCGCAGCTGGCGATGGTGATGAACCTCGACAAATGTATCGGCTGCCACACCTGCTCGGTGACCTGCAAACAGGCCTGGACCAACAGATCCGGTACCGAGTACGTGTGGTTCAACAACGTGGAAACCCGTCCCGGACAGGGATATCCGCGTACCTACGAAGATCAGGACAAATGGCGCGGCGGATGGATGCGCGACAAGCGGGGCCGGCTACGGCTGCGCGACGGTGGCCGGGTGCACAAGCTGCTGCGGATCTTCTCCAATCCGAAGCTGCCCAGCATCGACGACTACTACGAGCCCTGGACGTACGACTACGAGAACCTCACCTCCGCACCGCTGGGTGAGCACATGCCGGTGGCGCCGCCGCGCAGCCTGATCAGCGGCAAGCCGATGAAGGTGTCGTGGTCGGCGAACTGGGACGACGACCTGGGTGGGTCCCCGGAGATCGTGCCCGGCGACCCGATCCTGAAGAAGGTCAGCGAGCAGGTCCGTCTTGAGCTCGAGCAGACGTTCATGTTCTACCTGCCGCGCATCTGCGAGCACTGCCTCAACCCGTCGTGTGTGTCCTCGTGCCCGTCGGGGGCGATGTACAAGCGCAGCGAGGACGGCATCGTGCTTGTCGATCAGGACAAGTGCCGCGGCTGGCGGATGTGCGTGTCCGGCTGCCCCTACAAGAAGGTGTACTTCAACCACAAGACCGGCAAGGCCGAGAAGTGCACGTTCTGCTACCCGCGCATCGAAGTCGGTCTGCCCACCGTGTGTTCGGAGACCTGCGTGGGGCGGCTGCGCTACATCGGGCTGGTCCTCTACGACGTCGACCGGGTGCTGGCGGCGGCGTCGGTCGAGAACGACACCGATCTTTACGAAGCGCAGCGTCAGATCCTGCTCGACCCCACCGATCCCGAGGTCATCGCCGGCGCGCGGGCCGAAGGCATTTCCGATGAGTGGATCGAGGCCGCGCAGCGTTCCCCGGTGTACGCCCTGATCAACACCTTCCGGGTCGCCCTGCCGCTGCATCCGGAGTTCCGGACCATGCCGATGGTCTGGTACATCCCGCCGCTGTCCCCGGTGATCGACGCCGTCAGCCGCGACGGGCACGACGGCGAAGACCTGGGCAACCTGTTCGGCGCGATGGAGGCGCTGCGCATTCCGATGCAGTATCTGGCCGGGCTGTTCACCGCCGGCGACACCGCACCCGTGGAGGCGGTGCTGCGCCGGTTGGCGGCGATGCGGTCCTACATGCGGGACATCAATCTCGGTCGCGAGACCCAGCCGCACATCCCGCAGTCGGTGGGGATGACCGAGCAGCAGATCTACGACATGTTCCGGCTGCTGGCCATCGCGAAATACGAAGAGCGGTATGTCATTCCCTCGGCCTACGCCGAAGAGGGCCATCGGCTCGAAGAGACTGCCACCGACTGCGCGCTGTCATTCGACGGCGGCCCGGGGATGTATGAGTCGGGTCCGTTCGGCGAGGCGAGTGGCGGGCCGGTGCCCGTCGCGGTCGAAACCTTCCATGCGCTTCGCCAGCGACAGACCGGTGAAGGCATGGCCGCCAACGCCGAGAACCCGTCCCGGGTCAACCTGCTCAACTGGGACGGTCGAGGCGCGCCGACGGGGATGTTCCCGCGATGAGACTGCTCGACCGCGCCCGCGGGTCCGCGGCCACCCCGTCGCTGCAGGACCGACTGGTGTGGCAGTGTGCCTCGCTGCTGCTGGCCTATCCCGACGAGCATCTCGCCGAGCGCCTCCGGACCGTCGAAGACCTCCGCGTCCGCGCCACCGGCCCGGCGCCGGAGTTGCTGGCCCGCACGGTCGCTGCGTTCCCTGCCGATCCGATGAAGGCCGCAGTCGACTACGTCGACACATTCGACCTGCGACGCCGCTGCACGATGTATCTGACCTACTGGACGGCCGGCGACACCCGCAACCGCGGCCGGGAGATGCATGCCTTCGCCCAGGCCTACCGCGATGCAGGCGTGCAGCCCCCCGTCGACGAGGCTCCCGACCACCTTCCGGTGGTGCTCGAGTTCGCCGCGACCGTCGACCCCGTCGCGGGGCGGCGACTGCTGGTGGGGCACCGGGTGCCCATCGGCGTGCTGCACGACAGCCTGAGCCAACGCGGATCGCCGTACGCCCACACCGTCGCCGCGGTGTGCGAGACGCTGCCGGCGGCCACCGACTCCGAGGCCCGGCGGGCACAACGGCTGGCGGAAGTTGGTCCGCCCGCGGAAGCAGTTGGTCTGCAACCGTTCACGCTGACCGTGCCGCCCAGGCGCACCGAAGGAGGCGGGTGACGTGGCAGCCGGTGAGATCTTCTGGGACGTCGTCCCGTACGTGGTGTTGGCGATCGTGGTCGTCGGCACGTGGTGGCGGTATCGCTACGACAAGTTCGGCTGGACCACTCGTTCGTCCCAGCTCTACGAGTCGCGGCTGCTGCGGATCGCCAGCCCGATGTTCCACTTCGGCATTCTGGTCGTCGTCTTCGGTCACTTCATCGGTCTGGTGATCCCGCAGTCGTGGACAGATGCCGTCGGCCTGAGTCAGCACGCGTACCACATCCAGGCCGTGGTCCTCGGCTCGATCGCCGGCATTTCGACGCTGGCCGGTATCGCGTTGCTGATCTACCGACGGCGCACCACCGGACCGGTGTTCATGGCCACCACCGCCAACGACAAGTTGATGTACGTGGTGCTGGTGCTGGCGATCGTGGCGGGGCTGTGCGCCACCGCGCTCGGGTCCGGGGTCGTCGGTGAGGAATACAACTACCGCGAAACCGTGTCGGTGTGGTTCCGGTCGATCTGGGTGCTGCAGCCGCGGGGCGACCTGATGGCGGCGGCGCCGCTGTATTTCCAGGTGCACGTGATGATCGGGCTGGCGCTGTTCGCACTATGGCCGTTCACCCGATTGGTGCATGCGTTCAGCGCACCGATCGGCTACCTGTTCCGGCCCTACGTCGTTTACCGCAGCCGGGACGTGGCGCAGAAGGACCTGGTTGGGTCGCGGCCACACCGCCGGGGCTGGTGACGACGAGTTGGTTGCGCCGCGCGAGTGCAGTTGGCGACGCGTCGAGCGACGCTGATTCGGTCAGTGCAACTTCCGTGGATGTGGAGGTTGTCATGCCCAGTGGATACCCCGGACTCGAAGTCGGTGCGGCGGGAGTTGTTCGACCGGGTGTGTGAGGGCGCCCCGCTGAGGCGGGCGGCGCAGGATCCCGGCGGCCCTAGATGACCGGCAGGGCGAACGGCGCGTTCGGCTAGACGGCGTTCGTGATCGATGCCTACGCAGGACTGCTCCCCGGCCAGGAATGCCTCGCTGGCGCGGAACGGATCATGTTGCGCGGGAAGCGGTATGCGTTGGCCGCGGCGCTGGACGGGTGCCGTTGGAGCCGTGGGTGCAGCCGTGGCACGGCTGTGATAACCCGGTGTGCGGGTGAGCCGGCCGTGATCGGTCGAGATCTACGACCCTGGGTGCCAACCTCGACGCAGAGGTGCCGAGGACCGGTAGCGTCTAAAGGGACATGTGCCACTACTGCGGGTGCCGGGAGATGCCGTTGCTGCGCGACTACATCGCGGAGCACGAGCGTGCCACCAACTCCGGCGGGGAGGCCGTGCGCGCGATCGACCGCGGCGACCTGGGCCGTGCACGCCACCTGCTGGCCGAGATGGCGACCGAACTGGCCTCGCACTGGCAGGGTGAGGAAACCGGGTTGTTCCGGGTCATGGCGCGGGAGGAGATGTTCGCCGAACACATCACTCCGCTGGTCCGCGAGCACCGCGAGCTTGCCGAACTGCTCGCCACGGTCGACATCCTCGAACCCGAGGGTCAGCAGGCCATCCGCACCGCGGTGTCCGACCTCTACGAGCACATCAGCAAGGAAGAGGACGGGCTCTTCCCGGCCTCGCTCACCTCTCTCAGCGGCGACGAGTGGGACGCGGCAATGGACGCATGGCACGAGGCGCACCCCGGCACCCGCATGATCCAGGGCTGAGCTGCGACGGCCGTCGCGCTCCTCGACGTAGCGGTCGTTCCCTCGATAGCGTGTCGCTACAAGGTCGTCGACGGCGAACGAGATGCCGAATAATTCCGGGTCGATTTCACCGGAACGACAGTGTGCCCATGCATTGCGACAACGAGGAATCGATGCCGGCCGATGTCGAGCACGCCGTCGTCGAGCTGCAGCCGGTTCTGCCACACAGCGTCTAGTTGCGCATCGATCAGACGCCACCGCTCCTGACTGTGATCCCACCCCTCCGAGCCAGTGATCTTCGAAGTGCCCGGGGCCGCAAGCCCGCACGGGCCTCGTGCCCGGCACACCGCGATGACGCAGAGCACCGACCAACAAACCGCGCGCCACCACGGTGCGGGAGAAGCCCGACGCCGAAAGGGTCCAGCATCGACCGGGCGCCCGCCAGGTAGCGGAACGGGGTCACGCCGAGGTGCAGCGGCCGGAGCTCCTCGGTCACATCCTCCCCGGCGGCATCCTGTGCGGCGAGCCCGGGCAGGTCGATCGCAATTTTCGCAGGTCAAGCCCTTTTGTGTACACCAGCGCACAATGAATAAACACCCCGGAAAATGGGGCTGATCGGCGTACCAGTTGGCGTACGGCATGCCATGCTTGTGGGTAGGAACTGCGTCGGAAGCCGTTTACGACCGCGCGAAGATAGGACGAAATCGTCGAGGCGGCTACCGTCCATACCTGCGTCCTGTTAATCCTCCAAAGCGAGTCGCACCTGGGTGCGCCTCGCCTCTCGACGGGTCCCGTCGGACCGTCCAGCGGTTTCGTTCCCCGTTCACCCGTCCGTCGTCAAAGGAGTCCCCGTGTTATCCCCCGAGTCCACCGCCATCGTCAAGGCGACTGCCGGCGTCGTCGCCGAGAACTCCGTCGAGATCACCAAGCGGTTCTACCCGCACATGTTCGCAGCGCACCCCGAGCTGATGCGGGTGTTCAACAAGGCGAACCAGGCGATCGGTGAGCAGCCGCAAGCGCTGGCCGCCAGCGTCGTCGCGTTCGCCGTGAACCTCATCGACCCGGACGCGCCCGACTTCGGTCCGGTCATGCGCCGGATCGCCCACAAGCACGTGTCGCTGGGGATCAAGTCCTACGAGTACCCGATCGTCGGCCACCACCTCATGTGGGCCGTCGGCGACGTCCTCGGCGACGCCGTCACCCCCGAGGTCGCGGCCGCCTGGGACGAGGTCTACTGGCTCTTCGGCTGCCAGCTCATCGCCGAGGAGGGCCGTCTCTACGCGCTCGGGGGCACCGACCCTGAGCAGCCGTGGCGCAAGTACCGGGTCGTCGAGCGGATGGACGAGAGCCCGGAGATCTTCTCGCTCGTCCTCGCCCCGGTCGAGGGCAACACCCCCGAGCACCGGACCGGCCAGTACGTCGCGATCGCCGTCGACCTGCCGGGCGGTGAGCGGCAGCCGCGGCAGTACACGATCTCCTCCGGGCCGCGAGGCGATTCGCTCCGGGTGACCATCAAGCGCGTCCGCGGCGTCGGGGGCACCCCGGATGGCCAGGTCTCGAACTGGCTGGGAGACAACGCGAAACCCGGCACGGTGCTGGAAGTCTCGCAGCCGTGCGGTGACCTGGTGCTCGACGAGTCGGACGGCCCGCTCGTGCTCGTCTCGGCGGGCATCGGGATCACGCCGATCGCTGCCATCGTCGAGGACCTGTCGCGTCGCCAGCCCGAGCGTCAGGTGCGGATCTTCCACGCCGACACCTCGCACACAAACCACGCGCTCTACGCCAACCTGCGCCGACAGGTGCTCTCCATGGGCGACGCGAAGGCGCAGAACTGGTACGAGGAGGACGCCGAGTCCGCGCCCACGCTGCACCCAGCCCTCCCCGGGTTCATGGACCTGTCGGACATCGAGATCCCTTCGGACGCGACGGTGTTCATGTGCGGTCCGCTGCCGTTCATGCAGGCGACCCGCAAGGCCCTGCTCGACAAGGGCGTCTCCGGCGAGCGGGTCCACTACGAAGTCTTCGGCCCCGACCTGTGGGCCCAGAACGCCGACAACGCGGAGAACGCCGAGTAGCAGGCACTCGCGCAGCGGAACCCGGCGTCGCACGAGGCGCGCCGGGCTCCTCGCTGTGCCAGGCTGTCTCACCGGCACGTTGATCACTTGACGGTGACGGACTTGGCCAGGTTGCGGGGTGAATACCGGGGATGTACGGGCACTCGTCGGACGACACGGCGCGGCAGCCATGGCGGCGAAAACCGCCGGCGACCTGCGGAAGCGGGTTACCGCCACTTCCTGGGGGTCAAGTGGTCGCAGGTTCAAATCCTGTCAGCCCGACAACGGAAAAGCCAGGTCAACCGGCCTTTTCACCCTCTACTGCCAGCCGCCGTGTGATCCACGTGTGATGCCTGCCGACTGACCGGCTGTCATCGCGGTTTGCTTCTCTAGACTGAACAACGGGCCATGTAAGAGGAGCGGGAACAGAAATGGCACACGAAACCAGCTCGTTGAGCTTCCTCAGGCGACACGCCTTTTGGCGGTTCCTGATAGGTCCGGCTGGCGCTGCTGGCTCGGTCTGGGGGAAGCGCCTAGGCGAGGACCGTCCAATTCTGGGTCATATCGTTTTCATCCTCGGCCTAGTGCTTATCGCGATCGGTCATGGCTGGGCCATCAACTGGGCGTACGTTCGTCTTGCCGGTCATCATCGGCATCATCAGCGACGCGCGTAAACGCAAGTAGCACGGACACAGCGCACCGTGTTGGACGCCAAGGATCACGGCTGTACGTTTCCGGGTTGCGACGCGCCCGGTTACGTATCCGAGGTTCACCATCTGGGCACCCTTGCGATCCCACCACACCCGCCCTGGCGTCGGGGTTGCTGGCACCGGCTGAACGCCCACACCGTGCCACGATGGCATGTGTCACCGACGTGCTGGACGTGGAGATCATGACCGACTCATCGGGTCCGATCCATCCCAGACGAGTCCATTTCGTCTACGAGCGCCCCACACGGCGGACTGCTCTCACTGACCGAGGCGAATGGGCAAGCGGCGCGCATCCGACAGATGAGACGACGCTAGCTGGGCTAACTATCTCGCGGAGTGCGGGCGCGGATACGCTATATGAGATCCGTTGTGCGACAAGGGGTTTGACATAGTAGAGTCGCAGGCATCACACGATAGATAGCAGAAAAGGCTTTGACCTGCGGATATATCGTCACACTGACAGGTTTTGATTCTGTCGGACTTCGGGCTGGTGCTGGTCGCTGGCCACGATGTGAGGCGGCAGCCATGAGACTTGGCTGGCCGGTTGATACCGATGTTGGCGCGGTGAGTGAACCAATCTGCCGAGAACCTAGGAGCCACAATGCGATTCGACCGAGGTCGACAGTGACGCTCGTTGTAGGCAGCGGTAACGTTCACATCCGAAACATCGTCCTGCGGTATCCAACCCGCGTATTTCAGCCTGACACCATCGTCGTGAGCTACGACCGTCAGCACCGCCAATCGGGCAGCCAACCGAAAGCCGCACCGGCGATCTCGCATGGGGCGGCTTTCACCTACCCACTTGACAGATTCGCCCCCATATCGGGTTCTCAAACTCGATGTCCAATTCTCAAATGAAATGTCCAACGCATGTCCAATTGGACATTTTCGTGAGAAAGCTATGATAGTCGCAGAATTGTGCGCTCAAGAGTCTCGACTAGGACGGCAGATTGCGATCTGAATGGCGGAGGATGGCGGACCGCCATAAAGGCCCGAAGCCGGATAGGTCGGCGCTAGCGGTGGCCCGGTTCTGGCAAGGGCTAACGATGTCTCGAATAGAGCATATGAGGGTCGCGAAAACTTCGTGTCGGAGATGGCACGGCGATCTGACGCGGACATCACACCGAGCAGCGGTGAAACGATACTGACGTGGACCCCAGCGGGGATGGTGGCGGTGGGCTGACCGCGACGGGGCGGTTCTGTGGTTCCTGCGGCGCGCAGTCCGGCCCGACGGCCAGGTTCTGCGGCGTGCGGTGCCGGGGACCACGCAGGCCACCCAGTCGGCGGAGTACAAGCAGGTCACGGTCCTCTTCGCCGATGTAGTGCATTCGATGGACATCGCAGCGGCGGTCGGTACGGAGCGGTTGCGCGAGATCATGACCGATCTGGTCAACCGTGCGCGTAGTGGTAGTTCAGCGGTACGGCGGCACGGTCAGCGACGGCATCATGGCGGTGTTCGGCGCGCCAACCGCGTTGGAGGATCACGCTTTCCGTGCCTGCCTGCCTGTCCTGTGCGTGCGCGAACGACCAGTGCGAGAACGCGCCCTGCACCAGCAGCAGCGACGCGACCGGGCTTTCGGCCGGGCTAGCCGATGCCGGCGAGGGCGAAGGAGACCAGGCGGGCGCCGAAGCTGTGCCCGATGAGGTGGACCCGGACGGCCGGCGAGCGGCGGTGCAGCTCGACAGCAGCGGTCCGAGCCCGGCCCGGCCGATATCGCCGGCGCGCGCCTTCATGACCGTGTACGAGAGCACCCGCACGACGTCCTTGGCGCCGTGGATCGCCTTGGCGAACCAGTCGCCGATGCCTTGGGCGGACGAGCCCGGCGGCGCGCTGCCGAAGGCGTCGGCCGCCGCCTGGTAGTCCCGCTTCGGGACAAGTGCGGCTTACTCGGGACCCGCATCTTCGGCGTATTCTGCTTTGGAGAGCTTTCCCGCGAGTTGGTCAAGTTCGGCCTGTCGTCTCTGCCTCTCGTCGGCTTCAGCACTTTGAACGTCACGGTCGGCCTGCCGCCGGGGAAGCACCACCTTTTCAACGTATTCGTTAGCGTTCTCAATCGCGGAGTCGAATTTACCGAGCACCTCCTCAACTTCGGCAGGACGTGCGAGGGCCTCAATTTTGTCTGGGTGGGTTTCTGTTCCGATTATGGTGACTCCATGCCCTCAGCCGTCTGCAGGAAGCAATCCGTCCAGGCAACAGGGGGTAGCGGCAAGATTCGAAGCCGAACAATAGCTTCCTGCAATGTTCGCCTACTTCAGCTCCAGCTTACCAACCCTGGATATTCCCCATTTCTCTGACATCGCTAGTCCTTTCTTGTGATTTCTTGTTGTGAATGGGTCCAATCGGTCGATTTAGCCTGCACCCGGGAGTGAAGGGGCCTTCCGCGTACCCGTGCGCCGTTGAGCAAGCTGCAACCGTCCGCCAGCGCAGGTCCGACAGGCGACGATCGCCGCGCGGATCGACCGTCTCGATCGGCTCAGAGACGCCGCCGCCTCATACCGCCACGTCATATGTCGCCCGTACGAATACGCGATCGTGCCGACCTCAAGCCTGCTGAGGCCAAGCGGTTGGGCGTTAAAAAACCGGACGCGACGGCGAAACCTTCAGCCCACCACGGCATCTCGGCGAGTGCTGGTTAAGGGGAACCCGCTCGTCGTTCTACTTGAACCCACCTCCTTTCATCTCAGCCACGCTTTCTTTCTTGTGCACCCGCTGGTGGTGGCCGCTCTGACGGAACACATCGGCGAGGGACTCGAACGTGCCGTACTCGTCGGCGAAGTCGACAGCGCAGTCTCAGTCTTAGCATTTTCTTCAGCGTCCTTGGGGGTGCCCGCCGAGGCTGAATCGCCAGACTCTTACATTTTGGTGTATCGTGCCATGGCGAAGCTGTACAGGCCGTAGGTGATGATTCCGCCGCTGGCCGCGATGAGGAGCGCTACTCCGTAGGGTTGGGCCCCGAGTGTTTTCAGGGCCCCGTCGAGTCCGGTGGCCGTGTTCGGCTCCGAACGAGTCACCGCGACGACGACCAGCACCCCGGCACCGGCGATAGCCAGGCCCTTGGCGATGTAACCCACCATGCCCAGTCGTCGCACTAGGTCGCTGGACTTGCCTTTGAGATCGTCGAGAAAGTTGCGGCTGGCTCCCTTGTAGACGTGATAGCCACCCACCGCGACGATGGCCACGCCACCGGCGATGAGTGCGAGCGTGCCGGCGCCGGTCTGCATCAGGCGTGCGCTGATCCCCGAATTCTGTGCACCGGTGGACTTTCCGGCACCCCGGGCGAATCCGAACATGGAGTACGCGAGCGCGAAATAGACCATCGCCAGCGCGAAGGCCTTCGCCCGATCCAGGACTTCCGACGGTGCGCCTTGGGATTTCGGGTCGGTCGAACGACCGCGGGCTGTTTCGACGAGCCGCCACAGCGCCATCACCAGGAACGCGACCGCAGCGACCCAGAGCGCGACGATGCCGCCCGGTTTGGCTGCCACTGCCGCTAGCGCCCCGGATTGGTCAGCAGTGCCGCCGTCGACGCCGAGAGCGATCCGGATGGCAAGGTAGCCGATGGTGAGGTGCAGCAGACCGCTCACGACATACCCGGCGCGGGCGAATCGTTCGAAGACACCGTTTTGCGCGATCTGCGTCGTGGTCGAGGACGAGGCGTGGTCAGGCATTGGGGCGGCTCCTTGCCGGCCGGATGAAATGTCCAGTCGGTGCTGCTGTCCGGGCGTCAGGAGATTCGCGACGTCAGCCGGATCTGGGCATCGCTGGCGGGCTTTGCTTGCCGGTATCCCGGGGCTTGCCGTTCTCCCCGTTGTCCCGGGTTTTGGAGTCTTCTCGCGCAGTGTCGCTGGTTTGCGTGTCCGGATCCATCTTGTCCGCGCGCTCGAACTCCTGATTCAGCTCGTCGCGGGCGGTCACTGCCTCGCTGCGGTGGCCGGCGGCTTGCTGTTGCAGACCGGCAGCTTGGGCCGTCTTGACGTCGGCTTCGGCCTGGGCGGCGCGGCTCTTGGCGGCGGTCTCGTCGGCGAGTGCTTCGCGCTGCTTAACCTGGCGTGTTTCCTCCTTGGCGTCCTCGCGGATCTTGTCGGCTTCGACGCGGCGGTGTTGGTTGCGTTTGTTGCGCGCCACCCACGCGATTGCGGCGATGAGCAGAATTGCCGCGATCGCGACGACGACGATCAAAACGATACTGCTGGTAGTCATGTCGGCTCCTTGGATTGGTTGAGCAGGTCGAGGTTCAATCGGTTGGAATTGAGCGAACCCGCCGGAAACGGTAGAACACATACAACATCACAGTAGCCGAAACCTCATATCTTTCCACCCCCACCTCCTCGATACGCGTCGCCGTGCGGCGCCGGCCTGGTCTGGTCGTGTTCGCGGGGTGGCGAATCATGTGCGTCGAATCGGTCGCGGTTAGTTGGGTGTGGCCGGATTAGTAGTAGTGGCGGCGGCCGCCGACAGCGCGCCCCATCCGTCCCATGACCATCAGGACCAAGCCGACGACGATGAGGATGAGCCCGATGGTCCACAGGATCGAGATCTTCAGCAGGAATCCGGCGACCAGAAGGATGATTCCGAGGATGATCATGGCGTTTACCTAGTTTCGAGACAGATGTATGGGATGAGATAACGCCGCCGCGTCAGTGCTTGAAGGCATCTTTGACCTTTTCCCCTGCCTGTTTGGTGTTGCCCTTGAACTGATCGACGCGTCCCTCGACGCGCAGGCGTGTGTTGCCGGTGGCCCGCCCAAAGATTTTCTTCGCGGTGCCCTTAGCGGCTTCGGCCTTGTGAGCGATTGTCTTACCGATGCTCATTGGCGGGTTCCTTCCGTTTTGGTGATCACAGGCCGCGACTGCGGGCTGACAGTATCGACCGGGGTGGGGTGCCTACCGGGGTTCGTCGAGGGGCGCGGTGCCCGTCGGTTGTCGACCGCGCGACCAGCGACCGAACAGGGGAACCCTGTTGCGGCGGGTCGTGGCACCCTGCGAATTCACCGTCGAGCCACTGGCTGTGCCGACGTGCTGGCGTTCGAGCAGTTGGTCGCGGTCTCGGTTTAGAAATTCCGTCTCGCGTTGGGATCTCTTGAGTTCGCGCCGGGCGTCGCGGCCGCGGCCCGCGGTGCGCCGGGCGCCGGCCAGCACCACGCTCAACCCCAGCATCGCCACCGCGCCGACCACGATCCCGACGAGGAACAAGGTGCCGGTCGACCCGGTGACGTTATAGCCGAACACGGAGAAGTTCTCGGTCAACGGGTGAGCGGGCCCCGCATTGGTCAGCACACCGGTAAACCCGACGATGACGGCGACGAGCAGAACAACTAATCCAACGATGACAATCATGTCGACGCCTCTGACTCTGATACTAGAAGTCCAGTACACGCCCCATGTACGCTCTTGTCAACAGTGTGAATCACAGTGTTGACATGCCATGATGGTTCGGCGTTGACCTACGATTGCGGCGCGCTTTGGTAACAAGGCAAAAGGGAAGTGGGGCGGCGATGACGAGACCGCCGAGCGGGCCCGACGCGGGCGCTGACGACGGTGACCCGTCCGTCGCGGCCGCCCGCCGAAACAACGGTCAGCTCACCCGGTCGATGATCCTGCAGACTGCGCTGGCGATCGTCGACCGCGACGGTGTGGACGGATTGTCCATGCGCCGCCTTAGCGACGCACTGGGCCGGGACCCGGTGATGATCTACCGCCACGTCCCCAACAAGGCAGCAGTGCTCGACGGCGTCGCCGAGATCGTCCTCGCGCAACTATCGGTGGACAAAACAGACCCGAACTGGGCCGCCCAACTGCGCACCGTCGCGCGCGACTTTCGCCAATTGGCCCTGGCGCACCCCAACGTCGTGCCGCTGCTGGTCACTCGACCGTTGGCCACCCCGCTCGGGCAGCGGCCACCGGGAATGCTTCGCCCACTAGAAGGCGTCCTCGCGCTGCTCACATTCGCCGGGTTCGCCGGCGACGATGCCTTACACATCTACCGGGTGCTGTTCGGCTACTTGCACGGCCACATCCTCGACGAATTGCAGGAGGTCATCGAGCGGCCAGAGGAAACCGACCACGTACTCCAGCTCGGTCTGCACCGGCTCGCGATCACCGAATTCCCCATATTGCGTGCGCTGGCACCCGCCCTAGCCTCCTACGACGGCGCCGCCGAACTCGAGCGCTTTCTCGATCTGCTGCTCCCCGGCCTGAACGGATCCCTCACCCACCCCGACAAATCACCCCGAACCAACTGAGACGACGCGCACTCGATCAGATCCTAAGTAGTGGATCGCCCGTGACGCCTTCGGTCGCGACCATTCTCCGAAAATCGGGGCGCTCGACGCCTCCAACGAATACACGCTGCGCTTCAAAAGGGCGACACGCCGCCGGCAAGCAATTTCTGGTCGCCCACGATGTACGACGAAGACGGCTACCTGGTACCCAACGCGATCAATCGGCCGTCGATTAGCGACCGCAGTAAAACGACCCTTGGCGCTGACGAATCACTGACGATCTACATTCAGGCTGAATCGCCGGGCGCAGCCAAAGATGACAACTGGCTGCCGACGCCGAGGACCGGAGCATTCAAGTTGTATCTGCGTCTTTATGGACCCAAACAACAAGTCCTCGAGGGCAATTGGGCACTCCCGGCGGTGGAGCAGGTCAAATAAGCGAAGCAACGCTGATGAGCGCGAAGTCATCGGATCTTGCGAAGCGTGCCGCTGCTCCGCACCAACTCACGCTGCAGGCTCGCTGATGCTCAGTTGGAGACGGCATGAGTTCTAAACTAAATCAGATCTTCGATACTGCGGCGGCGACGCCGAGGATGGCCCTATGGGTGCAGAAACTAGCGATCTATTCAGTCGAGTCGATATCCTGCCCATTGAGCACGACTTCTGGCGCTTTTATCGGCTCGTGCCGTGAGCGGAGGATGTGCGAACCGCAATGAACCGCCGGCCCATTGGGTCTGGCGTTGAGCACTTCTCCGGGATGATCGGCTTTCCTTGCCAGCGGAATTAGGATTAGCGCGTAAACCATGAGCGCAAGTAAGAGAAGGATGGTGAAATCATGAGCAAGGCGGAAGCGAAGCGGTTCGACGCGGCCGACGAGGTTCGGCCGTTCACCGGACACGGGCATGTCGACCTGGTCCACCTGAGCACCGGTGACGTCGGCCTGGCCACGTTCGAGCCGGGGTGGAAATGGTCGAACGACGTCAAACCCATTGCCGGAACCGAGAATTGCCAGGTAGGTCACGTCGGATACTGCCTATCGGGGCGGATGTCCGTGCGCATGGAGGACGGCACCGTCATCGAACTCACGCCCGGCACCGTATTCCACATACCGCCGGGCCACGATGCCTGGACCGAGGGCGATGAGGCATGCGTGGAGCTCGACTTCGGTGGCCTAATCGGCTATGCGGTGCCCAAGGGGTGAGTGTTCGAACACCGAGGGGGAAAGGATCAAGCTGATCCAGCCGTAGTGGGCGCGTCGCTTCGCGGTTTTCTTACACGGAGCTACTCGGCGATCTTGCAGACGGGCAATCATGCTCGCCACCCTCCCTATGTCGCGAGATACTGAGCGGGTGATGTCGCAGGAGAATGTCGCTGACGTGGGCTTTCTCGACGCGTTCGGTGAGCGCTTCGGAGCGGCTTGGAACTCGCACGAGCCCGACCGCCTGTTGGAGCTGATGACCGACGACGTCGTCTATGACGATTCCGCCTGGCCGCGGACGATGCGCGACCACAGTCAGGTGCGCGAGTTCCTCGAGTTTCTCTGGCGTGCGTTGCCCGATCTCGAGTTCGAAGAGCTGGAGGGCCCGTTACTGGCTCGCGAGGCGCCGACGGCTGTTTACTACTGGAAAGGCACCGGCACAATCACAGGGCCGCTGAAGCCGCCCGGCTTTGCGCCCACCGGCGCCCGAGTCGCGTACGAGGGCTTCGAGCTCCTCGAGTTCCGGCTCGACCGCTTGTGCCGGCTGCGGATCGTTTATGACCTCATGGACCTCTACCGCCAGATGGGCGTCGAGAGAACGCCGGTTGAGGGCGCCGGGCTGTCGGAGTAGGACGATGTCGCAGGAGAACGTCAGCGCACCGGTCGGCCGGTCACACCGACGCTTGTCCCGTCGAGGAATCCGCAGTAACCCGATGACGGCGTCCGGTCGGAGCCCGCGCTGTAGGCTCGCCATCTCATGACCGGAAGGAGGCTCCGATGAGCCAGCGGGTGCGGTCGATAGCCGTAGGAGTCGGGATGAAAGATCGGTTCTAACGCTGCCGATCGCCGCGGCAGGGCGACAACATGCGGGGTTGGTCGACCTTCGCCTCCAGCCTGCGCGCTACCACCGTTTGGGCCACTCTGTCCGAGATCGTTGGCACACCAAGGGTTCTCGTCCCACCGCCATGCGGTTTTGGGTATCTCCACCGCCAGCACCGGAGGTGGAAAGTACGACCCCGAAGACATCCGATTCCAGATCTTGTACAGGTTGTTCTTCAGATCCTTCTCGAACTCCTCCAGCGTCACCCCGTCCACACCCGGCGCACCCCGATTGGCTTTAACCCGCCGATAGGCCTCCCATACCTCCCACTTCGAAATATCAAACGACTTACCTGAGGGCTTCAGCTTGTCCACCCAACTCCTCCCGGAAAACACGCTCCCGGTTGATCGACCGAACACACCACAGATGACCCGGCCCCTTGGCTCCACCCCCACCGCGCCCAGCAGGGCTTCACAGCTACTACGAGCCGGTCCGCCGGCACGCCCCGCGACGGTACTCACTGCCTTCACGGTTTCCGCCGCTCGGCAACTCCCTCTCGCCATCCTCGACAGCAGTGTCGAGGCGTGCCTTCCCACGTTCCATGCAAGAGCCGCAGACCGGGCTCACGTCGCCTACATGCCGGACACCGCCTGGCCAGAACAGCGGACACCCGCCAGACTCATCCCGGGCTGACCTACTACACCCCGGTTTTGATGTCACCTTATTGAGTAACGACACATCCACAGCGATCCCCGAAAACGAGGACTGCGCACCGTCTTCCCGATCCCCGCCTGACGCATCCCGTGCGCCTTTTCCACATCGCTCACCACGACGGTCTTCAGCCAACGCAGCATGTGGCGGTTTGCCGCCACCCTCCGCAAGGGCGGCGGGGAAGGGCCAAACCTTCATCTCCTGCACAGCACCATATCCGAAAGTCCTTACCTACAAACAGAACTCCCTTCCACGTTCGTGGCACACGTAGATTCTCAAACTCGATGTCCAATTCTCAAATGAAATGTCCAATGCATGTCCAATTGGACATGCGCGTGAGACGGAGTCATTGGTCCGGATCGGTGAGACGTTACTCAGGCGGCGTGCCGACTGAGCGGGACACATGTGGTGAAGGACAGGTGGGCACGGCTCCCAGCATCCTGGCCGCCGCCCAGTCAACCGGGTTTCGCTTTCCGACTGTCTGGGGTGTCGGTAAGGATGGTGTCACCGGCCGCAATTCGCACGGCATGGCCTATTGCCGTGCAGCAGGCCGAGGGCCCAGTTCTTCGGATCCGGAAGTCGCGAGCCCCGCCCACCATCCTGGACGACATGGGCCCATTGGGCACACCCGCGAGATCGAACGTATGCCCCGGCGCCGCCCTCGGTGGCTGATTCGACGAGTGTGACCGCAGGTCGGCCACCAGTCGTGCGGGCCGTTGCGGTTATCGGGCTTTGACGCTCAGGCCGTCTGGCTTTGCGATGTCGATACCCGCGTACTCGATGCGAACGAGAAACCATGGACGCGGCGGATCTGACAGGAACAGCAGCCGCCGGAGATTGACGTCGAGCACCAAGCGGGCCACTGCTTCGCCAACGAGCCAGACGCCGGTCGTCCCGGCGATGACGTCGAACGGGAAAGCCTACGAGATCGACGACTGCTTCCTGTGCACGACACGTCCGGGCACCTGGGAAACGGATGGCCCGGCCATGGCCAACAGGCCGTGCACCTGGAGTCGGCGCAGCGATCTGACTGGTGATCTGTCCAGCATCATCGACACGGGTGTAGTCAAGTCGGGCCAGCGGAGCGGGTGGCTCTCAAACTTGGCGATTAGCGGCCCACCACCATCGTGGTGACCGGCGGGTGGGTTGTCGCCGAACATCTCGGCTTTGAACTCTTCAGCAGTTGACATCATAAGCCTTTCTGTTCTGCCGCTTCGGCTTCCAGCCACGCGGCGATATCCTTTGTCGCTGCGGCCCGCTTGGTTTTCGACACCCCGGCCAGCAGCAGCTGCGCCAGCTGGGCGTCGTCCTGGCGATCGGGATAGTCGGGATTGCCGAGTGCAGAGGCGACTTCCATGAGCAGTGCGATCGACGGGGTGTGGCCTTCTTCGGCCATCTGCTTGACGAACTGAGCATGCGTCAAACCGTCTCCACTCCAGGCGAATCCGGCGCAGGTATTCACCGGGCCTTCGCCGAGAGAGCGCAACGGACTCTTGGATACGCGGTAGACGCCCGCGATGTTCTCCAGCAGTACCATCGCGCGGTTCACAAGTTCCGGATTCCATCCAGCCATTTCGTCTTCGTCTCCTCCCACTGTGAGTAGCGTCCGGAGTTGGTCAGGTGTACCCCGAAACGCATTGGCATCCAAGGTCTTTCCGGCGATCAGCGCGCTATCGGTGAACTGCAGAATGTCGGGCTGGCGTCCGCCGAACGCTGCCCACCTGATGGAGTCGTTGCCCGGGTAAAGCACCGAGGCGTATCCGGTGCCGTCGACGTAGCTCGACTGGATCAAGCCGGGCACCCGCGACAAGTCGGGCCTGCCGATGCGCTCCCAGTACCAGCGTGGGATGTAGGACAGCGCCACGTGCACACCGCGAGCCTCGATGGCGTGCAGCACCGCCCAGAAGTTGTCGATGCCGCCGCCACCCTCCTCGAAGTCCAGCATGGCCGGGATGGACTTGTCGCCGAGCTGGTCAACGAACAGGTCAGCCTGCCGGTTCGGGTCACCCTCGCGGACGTAGTGATAGCCAGCAAGGATCAGGCCGGTGTCGCGCGCCCAGTCACGAGTACGCGGCCAGTAGGTGTCCCGGAAGCTCGTGCCCTCACTGACCTTCGCCCACACGAAGTCAAATCCCTCGGCCTTGACCTCGTCGAGGTCCACCACGCCGTTGTTGTTGCTGATGTCCGGGCCGAAGATCGTCCTGGCTGGTGGTTCCAGTGCACCGGCTAGCCACGGAATCGGATCCATCTTGGTATCCGGGTTGTACTCGCGCGGCATCACCGACAGATGCAGGTGCGGTGCTACCCCGCCGTTGGTGGCCGAATCGGGATTAATGCGCGCAACACGTTGTCCAGCCATCACGTGGTCGCTACGGGCAACCTCCCGGATGATGTGGCCGTATTCGGTGCAACCACCGCCAACCCCGGCGGGATGGTCGATCACAAGCCAGCCAGCAGGGTCCGGCCCGCCGTAGCCCTGTGCTGCACCCGCGTAGATGACGGTGCCGCTGGCGCAGGCATAAACCGGCTTATTGGCCGACCCGCCGGGAAATCCGAAATCGGTGCCCGCATGGAATCCACCATCACGGGGACCGAAAGGACTGGTGACGATCCGACCGGTGCCCAGTGGCCAGTATCTAGCCATCAGACCCACTCCACGAGCGTAAGCCAACGCCATCGCCGCCCTTCTAGGCAGTGGGTCACTCGTAGTTCCGGTGCCAGCAGACGCCCCGGCAGGTTGGAACGCAGCCGGAGCGCCGCGCTGGCGACAGCGCGCGCTGTCCGACTCGCTCAAGGACATTACCGCCTAGCTTTCGCTGGAAAACATCCCTCTCACCAGATCGGCACAGTCGACTTGGTCGGCACCACACAACTGGGAGATGCACTCGGTGACTTGTAGTCGGATTAGTGCCAGGCTGGAGCGAGGAAGAGAACGATAGTCCGTTTCAAGTACTGCGGGAAGGTGTTCCGGTCATGTCGGAGAGCTTTCGTCTGGACCAGCCACGAGCCAACGACCTGGTCGGCAACCCACTGCTGATCGCTGGGTCGGGCGGCGGATTCGAAGCCGACATCGCAGTGCGGGTGCTCGACGGGAACGGCCAGGTTCTAGTCGAAACTTCCGTCACCAATACGAATCTGACCTCTGCCTGGCAGACAAGCGTCTCGTTGCCAGGGCCACCGCCGACCAACCGAGGGGTCGTGCAGGTGGGCCCGAGCACCGGCGCCGACGAGGCACCCCCGAGGGTGTCCGTACCGGTGTTCTACGGCACCGCCATCGCGCCGGGGTTCCGCAGCTACTTCCTGTACACCGTCCAACCCGGGGACACGCTGTCCGGCATCGCCATGTCGCAGGCGCCGCTATACATCGGCATCGGCTTCGAGCCGATCTTCGAGGCCAACCGGCACATCATCGGTGACGATCCCGACCTCATCCACCCCGGCACCGTGCTGCGCTTGCCCTCGGACTTCTAGTCACCGCAGTACGCTCCGTGATGCCGCTTCCTGCCAACCAATATCCCGGCCAACGAGCCATCGGCACTGATGGCAAAGTCGACGAGCGGGCAGTGTGGGCGAAGCCTCGCGTTCGTGCGGTGCTGACGCGGGTGACGGCGTCCTTGCCGGAGCCACCGCCTGGACCACCAACAGGAGAGGGCCCCAACGGATAGGGGGTAGGTACGGCACCCGTAGGCGGAACTTCAGCGGGGTTCATTGAGTTGACCTCCGATGGTGTAATTTGAAACAACCGACTACTCGATTATCTTGGATTACACCAAGCTCCGCTGCCGACGAACGATCATGTAATCGACGTGGGCGGTGACAGTGTTATCCGGTTTTCTGGTAGCCGGTGAACTCTTCGCCGGTATTGATGTGGGGGAAGCGTTTCGCGATTTCTTGGACGGCGACGACCGGCCCCAGCGCCGCACCGATCGCCCACGTGTCGGGTCATCGTGGTCCCGATGAAACCGCTGATGCAGAGTCGCGAGGTCGAGTTTTGGCGCGAAAGCGCTATCCGCTTCACCCACGTTCGCTGCGGCCGCGGTCGGTGACGTCTGTCTGTGACTCGATGACCGTGTCGGATGGGGCTGTGCGCTCCCACAGGACCGCGCCCACGCACGCTGTCATGAACCCCGGCGCGCGACGCGGTAGCGCCCTCGCTGCGTTCGGTTTCAGCGCCTGCCCTCAACCACCACGCCGCTTTCGGATTTCCTGCCGCTTTCGGATTTCCTGCTGCACACGGGAAGCCGAGCGGTGCGCCATCGCCAGCGCGCGCTCAGCGCGGCTGCCCGCCGCGGGCATGAGCCCGAGCTGGCGCGAGACGCTCAGCACGTCGACCGTGATGCGCAGCTTGCACACGCGACCGTCGCGATACTCGTGTAAGTCGACGCCGTCCTGTTCCCAGCGGCGGCCGGTGGGCGCGAAGCCAGGCGGGTCGAGCGGGCCTGTGTGCGTGGCCCTACCGCGCCAATGGAGGGCGGCGCGCGGCTCACCCGGGATCACATAAGGCCCGCCCAGCAGCTCGAACGTGATGTCCGGAAATGCCCGCCAGCTCGCTTCGAGGAATTCACGTACGTCGGCGTGTCCGCGCATCGGCTTGGGCCAGGCGTCATCGCGGTACTCGATGTCTTCGGACATGAGCGCCAGCAGTCGGTCCACCTCATGGGAGTTACACGCGTCTATCCACCGCGTTGCGAAATCCCGGATCCACTCGATCGACAACGTCGCCTCGCTCGTCGTCTCGGCCTGGGTTCCTGTGCCCTCAGCCGCAGTCGCTGAATCAGTCTCGGACATGCGTTCTCCTTAATGTCGCAGGGCATGCCAAGCCTAACGCTGTCGCGGCATTTCGAGCTCCCGTTCCCCGACTGAATGCAACGGGCACCCCGACAGGTAAGCGCCGCTGTGGTGCTCAAGCTCCCAAGGTTCCCGCACGACCACGACGGTACAGAAGCGACCGGCCACCGCGAGCGATCCAGCGATGGCCGGTCGTTGTTCGTGTCGTGCCGCCTACCTCATGCCGCGGCAGTCGGCGGCGGCTCGCTGGCAAGCTCACAGGGCGGGTGAGCGCCTGCCCGCCGCTATCCCTGCCCATGCCCGGCGTGTGGCGCACGGGTCCGACATGTCGGCGCGAGCCGCTGTTCATGAACCAATCACGTTGTCGCCCCAGCCTCACCGACACGGCAGGCGCTGAAGAGAGCCTGGTCTCACACCGCCGAGGCTGCGCAAAGATGTCTGACCGGCCGTCTACCATTCCTGCGGCGCACCCATGACTGACGGCACTGTCAAGTTGGTGAGTTGGCTGGTCGCTGCCAGGATCGGTGGTCGTGACCGCTGCATCGTCGTTGTACAAGGGCCACCGCTACCCGCCGGAGATCATCGCCCACTGCGTGTGGCTGTATCACCGGTTCCCGCTGAGCTTTCGTGAGGTCGAGGAGCTGATGCTGCAACGCGGCGTCGTGGTCAGCTACGAAATCATCCGGGCCTGGTGTGCCAAGTTCGGGCAGGCCTACGCCAACCAGCTGCGCCGGCGGCGCCCCCGCCCCGGCGATAGGTGGCACCTGGATGAGGTGTTTGTGAAGATCAACGGCGCACAGCGGTACCTGTGGCGCGCGGTCGACCAGCACGGCAATGTGCTCGAAGTCTTGTGCAGTCGCGCCGAAACGCGTTGGCCGCCAAGAAGTTCTTCCGCAAACTCCTCAAGGGCCTGCGGTACGTGCCGCGTGTGATCGTCACCGACAAGCTCGCCAGCTACCAGGTGGCGCACCGCGAGCTCGTGCCGTCGGTGGCCCACCGGCGGTCGCGGTATCTGAACAACAGGGCCGAGAACTCGCATCAGCCGACCCGGCAACGCGAGCGGGCGATGAAACGCTTCACCTCGCCCGGGCATGCGCAACGGTTCCTGTCGGCGTTCAGCGGCATCTCGCCGCACTTTCGGCCCCGTCGGCACCTGCTGTCGGCGGCCGACTACCGACAGGTCATGGCCGGCCGCTTCGCGGTCTGGAACGAGATCACCGGGGCGACGACCCCGGCCGCCGCCTGAATCGGCAACTGGGACCGCCGCCTGAATCGGCAACTGGGACAGTCTTTCCACCAGAACCTACGCACAACACGCGAACGATAGACCCGCATCACCAAGCCCACCAATTAACTTGACAGTGCCCGCCAGCCTGCCTGCCGATGGTCGCCTGCGCCGGCTGCGGCTCGCGGCGAAGTGGGACCGGGAGCCGATGCCGGTCAAGCTGGAGGCACTGCTGGTCTGGGAGCTCAGCAAGGTCGCCATCCCCATCGACGAGGACCTCAACACCGATCCTGCCACCACCACCGATACGTGCGAGGGGGACGCGGAAGACGCCGACTTTCTGCGGTTCCTGCTGCGACGCAAGATCACCAAGGGGCCGGGCGCCCGCGCGGCCGGTATCGCCATGGCGTTCAAGCTCGGCGCCGCCGTTCTCGGTTTGCGCGAAGGTACACAACGGTGCTCGCCGCGGCCGCCATGAACCTACTGCTCGCCACGCACCACGAGATCACACCAACAACCCGATTCGGCGCCGTGGCCAATGGTCTGGGCAGCAGTCGGCCGATGAAGATAATCGGCGTCGACAAGCGTGCATGCCTCGGAAGGCGCCGGTCCGTTGCGTCCCTAGGTGATGTCTTCCCTCGATGTAGCGCTGACCGTTTCAGATCGCTGAGGTGAGAACGCCGCGACAGAGATTGGCAAAGGGATGAACGCCGCGCAGCAGATCTGGGCCCATGATGGAACGGTGCACCCGTGGCGCCGCAGTAACTCCGACCGGTCGGCTCCGTCTCCAGCTGATCTTCGGCGGTGGCGCCAGCACCTGGCCGACGAGCGCGCCGAAGCCGCCGTGTACCGGGACCTGGCCGGTCGGCGCACCGGCGAGGAGCGCGACATCCTGCTGGCATTGGCCGCCGCCGAGGGCCGCCACGAGCAGCACTGGCTGACCCTGCTCGGCAACGACGTCGGCAAACCGCGCCGCGCCGATATGCGTTCGCGCATCCTGGGTTTTCTTGCCCGCCATTTCGGGTCGGTGTTCGTACTCGCTCTCGCCCAGCGTGCCGAGGGTCGGTCGACCTACGACGCCGAAGTCGACGCGACCGATACCATGGCCGCCGACGAGCGCATCCATGGCGAAGTGGTGCGGGCACTGGCCGCGCGGGGCCGCAACCGGCTCTCCGGGAGTTTCCGCGCCGCGGTGTTCGGGGCCAACGACGGGCTGGTCAGCAACCTGGCGCTGGTGTTGGGGATCAGCGCCAGCGGGGTGTCGAACCACACCGTGCTGGTCACAGGTGCCGCGGGTCTGCTCGCCGGCGCATTGTCGATGGGCGCCGGGGAATACGTGTCGGTGCGCTCACAACGCGAACTGCTGCAGGCCTCCACACCCGATCCGCAGGCCGGGGCCGCCATCCCCGCGCTCGACGTCGACGCCAACGAGCTGGTCCTGGTGTATCGGGCACGGGGCATGAGCGAGACCGAAGCCGCCAGGTGCGCCGACGAGGTTTTCAGCAGACAGCCCTCGCCGATGACCGGGCAATTCGGCCTCGGCGCAACCGATTTGGCCGAGCACGAAGCGATCGGCACCGGCTTGCGGGCCGCTGTGTCGAGCTTTTGCTTCTTCGCCGCGGGTGCTCTGGTGCCCGTGCTCCCCTACCTTGTCGGCCTGCAGGGCGTCGCCGCGCTCGTCGTTGCCGCGGTCCTCGTCGGCATCGCGCTGGTTGGCACCGGCGTGATCGTTGGGCTGCTGTCGGGCGGCCCACCCCTGCGGCGCGCGCTGCGCCAACTGCTCATCGGATATGGCGCCGCCGCCGTCACCTACCTGTTAGGGCTTCTGCTGGGCACCGGGCTCGGTTAGCGCGCGACGATGCAATAACTATTGAGCGACTTAAGCAATCTGTGCCGCCGGCGGGAATCCCGTGCGCGCCGATCCGTATCGTTTTGGGTGCTGATGGCCGCGGTCGGGCGCGGTGCGTGCGACACGCTTGGGCGTCGTTCCGCTTGACCCCGTCGAAGGTGACGTCGATACGCTCAAAGCCTTCGGCGCGCTGGGCTTTAGCTTGCCCGGCGTAGGTCTTGCGGTCACCGCGAGTCAATTCGACGTTGTCGGTGTGACCGGACCCCGTGAACTGGTCCACGAGATCTGTACCCGTGTTGTAGGTCCACTGGTGTGAGAGTTGAGGGCTGAGTGATCATCAGGAGCTCACATGCCCCGTATGTACCCGACTTCGGTCCGCCGGCAAATCGCTGCCCGGCTGCGATCAGGCGAACCGGTCGCCGCGGTCGCGGTTGATACCGGGATTTGTCAGGCCACCCTATTTCGGTGGAAGCGCCAGGCACTCATCGATGCCGGCGTCGTGGAGGGCGTGCCCAGTGTGGAGGCCGACGAGATGGCTGCCGCCCACAAGCGCATCGCCGCGCTCGAAGCTGAGCTGGCGTTAACCCGAGACGCCTGCGCGTTGTTCGACGAGCAGGCGGTGGTGCCCCCAAAACGCCGACGCGCGATCGCTGAAGGGCTGATCGCGCGAAGGCATTCAGCCCGATCGGCCTGCCGGATAACGGGATTAGCGCGTTCCCTGCTGCAGTACCATCGGCGACGGCCGGTGCCCGACCGCGAGATCCGCCGCCTCATCGTGGCCGACACCATCACCGAGATCCATCAACGTTCCCGCGGCACCTACGGGCGCCGCCGCGTCCGCGCCGCACTGCTGGCCGACTACGACATGAACGTCAACCTCAAGCTGGTCAACTCGATCATGACCGAAAGCGGCCTGTGCGGTCTACCGCGACCCGGGCGGCGCATCCCCAACCTGATCCGGATCAACACTCCCGCCGACCTGGTGAACCGGCAGTTCACCGCGACCCGCCCCAACGACCTGTGGTGCACCGACATCACCGAACACCCGGCCCGCGACGGCAAGGTCTATTGCTGCGCCATCCTGGACTGCTTCTCGCGGATGATCGTGGCTCGCACGTTTTCCACCACCGCTGACACCGCGCTGGTCAACAACGCCGAGGTGCGCGTCGATGACGGCGTGGGTACCGCATTCGCCCAGGCCGAGCACCTTCACCTTCGAGTAGGGGGCATCGAGGCCGAGGCTGACACCGCGACCGAACTCGTCTTCGTTGTCGGCGGTGTCGGGGACGTCGAGTTGGACACCGTCGATGGCCATCACCCGCAGATCGGCGAGCCAGGCGTCCGGGGTGCCCGCACCGGCCAGCGGCCGGGCCACCCGCGCGTAGAGCTCGCGTAGCGGCTCGGCACCCAGGCGGGTCCGGGCCTGACACAGCGCCGAGGCCGTGGGCACCTGCCAATCGTCGTCCCAGGACCGCAGAAACCGCAGCCCCTCGACAAGTTTGCGCATCACCTCTTCGTAGGCGTCGGCGAAGAACAACGTCATCGCCAACACGAAATACACGACCACGCGGGCCGGTAGCAGGCGGCGACGGCGCTCGGTGCGGCCGGTGTCGGCGAGCACCTCATCGACAAGATCGCGGTGCACCAGCCTGGTCAGCACGCCCAGGCCGATCCGGTCGGTTAACCGGTCTGTACGACCGTGTTCACCACCGGCATTCCTGTCGACCACGCGATAAGTGTTCCGTGGAATCCGTTGCAGCGCAATACTCCTACGAGCCAATCTAAGGCCACCAAAACGCTCGGGCGACCACATCACCTTCGCTCGATCAACCGAGTTTCATCAATCGAACACGCACCACCACAACAGATTTGAACGGCAAACAGCGCTGACCTGCGACGACGTATCAGTTAACCGCATTGACACAAAACCGGCGACCGTAACCCCCTGCACTCCGACCCCGAATTCGCCTCTGCCGCTGGTTTTCCCCGGCCGTTCCTGCATGGCGTGTGCACGTACGGCATGACGTGTAAGGCATTGACCGACATACTGTTCGACGGTGACGTGGCACAGGGCGGTTACGGCGCCCGCTTCGCCGGTGCCTGTTCCCAGGCGAGAAGGCCAACGTGTGGAAGGACGATGCCCGCTACATTGCGGTGTGGTCGCACCTGCGCGGGACGACGCCGCGGTGCTCACCGGTGTGGAGCTGAACCCGGCCTGAACCGCGCTCACGCCCCCACCAGGGTGAGCGGCTCGGGTTCCAGCATCGCCCGCAGCCAGTCGACCGTCCGGCGAATTCCGTCGGTGAGCTCGACCTTTGCGCGCCAACCCAGTTCGCTTGCAGCCTTATCCGAGTTCAGTGCGATCGCGGATTCGGCGTCGCCGTAGTCCGTGACGGCAATCGGGATCGGCTCACCGTCCACGTGGGCGGAGACCAAGTCGTGCACCTCGGTGGCCGACACACTCCGGCCGGTACCGATATTGAATGTTCCCGCCATCTCGATCGGCGCACACCCCGCCCGCACCAGCGCATCCACCACGTCGTCGACGTACACGTAGTCGTGGCCGGTTGCCCCATCCCGGTACAGCGGGCGCGCACACCCGGTGATCATGGCGCTGGCCAGGCGTGTGATGAGACCCGCAGGGCTGTAAGGCATCTGCCGTGGTCCGTAGACGTTCGCCATGGCCAGACAGATCGGTGCGAGTTCATACATGTCCGCGTAGGCGCGCAGATACATTTCGCCGGCCAACTTGGCGACCGCGTGGGATGACAGCGGATTGAGGTGGTGGCTCTCGTCGACAGGCAGCAGGGCATCGACTCCGTACCGGGATCGGCCTGAGGCCGCGTACACGATCCGCCGAATGCCGGCCTGGCGACTGGCTTCACACAGATTGATCGTGCCCAGGATGTTGCAGCGGGCATCGAACTTCGGATCGGACACTGAGGTGCGCGGATCCATCTGTGCGGCCAGGTGGTAGATGACATGCGGGTTGGCGCCGACAACGACGTCGGCGAGTTCCGGGGCTTGGATGTCCACCTTCACCAGGGTGAGTCGCTGCGGCCCTGCACTGTCGCCCGCGAGCGCCTGCTCCAGGTTGGCCGCGATGCCGGTGCTGAAGTTGTCGACGCCGACCACCTGGTGCCCGTCGGCCAGCAGGCGATCGACGAGTGCCGATCCGATGAATCCGGCGGCGCCGGTGATCAACGCGCGCATCGTCAGCAGAACACGGTCGGCCGACGGAGACGAGCGTGCTGCGTCGTCCCCGCCGGCCATCTAATCGAGCCAATATCGGCGATCTTGCGAAACGCCGGTTTCCCGAACACACCTTCTCCTTCCCTCAGGAGATCCACTCCGACGTCCGCGGCGGCGATAACTCGCAAAGGTCAGCGAGTTGGCTGCTTGGTCATCGATGTGCGGCCCCCCAGCGTCAGTTCTCACAAACTACCACTTGACCACGGCAACGACAACGACACAACAGCAAATTTCTGTCGACATTTGAAAATGGAAGAAAGCCACGCCAGCCGTTCCCCAGTTTCGTGCCAAAGGTACCATTCTGAAGCTGTTATTCGTATCGAATGGAAATCATAAGGTTAACTAGAAACCCGTCACTCAGTTCAGTTGCGCGGCGACAGCTGAACTCAGCAACGGTCGATCGCCGCCGAAAGCGCTGCCGATCGACTCCGCACCAAGGCGGCGCGATCGGATACTGCAGGCATCCATCACGTCGCGGCATTAGGCGGTAGCAACAGCTCTCTGCGTTGAGGCCAAGCCGCGGGCGGACCGCCTGCCGCATACGAGGAGGCGACGGCTTCGTCGCCAACGTGGTCGCACCGTGGCGGGACAACGCGATCGTCTTGGCGCTCAACTACCCTCTGGAAGCATCAGCATCCCGGGATCGATGCTGGCCAGCAGTGGGCGGGCCAGTTCACGCTCGTCGACGAGCAACCCGCCCAGGTGCGCATCGATGACGGCGTGGGTGCCGCATTCGCCCAGGCCGAGCACCTTGACCTTCGGGTAGGGGGCATCAAGGCCCAGGCTGACACCGCGCCCGAACGCGTCCTCGTTCTCGGCAGTGTCAGCGACGTCGAGTTGGACACCGTCGATGGCCATCACCCGCAGGTCGGCCAGCCACGCGCCGGGCGATCCCGCGCCGGCCAACGGCCGGGCTACCCGCGCGTAGCGCTCGCGTACCGGCTCGGCGCCGAGGCGGGCGCGGGCCTGGCTCAGCGCCGAGGCGCTCGGCACCTGCCAGTCCTCGTCCCAGGACCGCAGAAACCGCAGACCGTCGACGAGTTTGCGCATCACTTCTTCGTAGGCGTCGTCGAAGAACAACGTCATCGCCAGCACGAAGTACACGACCACCCGGGCCGGCAGTAGACGGCGGCGACGCTCGGTGCGGCCGGTGTCGGCCAATACCTCGTCGACCAGATCATGGTGCACCAGTCTGGTCAGCACACCCAGGCCGATCCGGTCGGTCAGCCGGTCTCCGCGACCGCGTTCACCGCCCGGATTGCTGTCGGTCACAAATGGTAATGATACGTGAAATAGGTTGCAGCACAACCATTCTAGAAGCCAATCTCAGGCACGAAAACAGCCCCGGCCACCAAATCACCTTCGCCCAATCAACCCACAACACATCATCCAAACGCCCCCCCGGCCATGCGTAGTCGCAGTCTTCCGGGGCCAAGCCGCTGGGCCTCCAGCAGGGCGGCGTCGGCCGCGGCGATCAGCTCATGGGCGGTGGTGGCCCGGGCACCGCGGGCGGCCGCCCCCCAGCACAGCGAGACGTCAGAGCCGAGCTCGGCCGCGAGCTGGCGGCTGGCGGTGCGGGCGAACCTCTCCGCCTCGGCAAGTGAGCCGGCCGGCAGGACGACGCAGAACTCGTCACCGCCCAACCGTGCGACCAGCGACGCCCGGAACGCGGAGGCGACGTCGCTCAGCACACCCGCCACGCCGCGCAGCAGCGCGTCGCCGGCGGGATGGCCGTCGCGGGCGTTGACCTCCTTCAGGCCGTCCAGATCGCAGACCAGCAGCGTCGGGGTGCATCTGCGGTCCGCGAGTCCGCGTAGGCACTCGTCGAGCGCGCGTCGATTGGCCACCCGCGTGAGCGGATCTTCGCAGGCATTCCGCGAGACCTCACTGAACAGCTCGGCCCTGCCGATCGCCACCGATACCTGGGCGGCGATGGCCTCCAGTAACCGGACGTCGCCGGGACCAAAGCGGCGACCCCGAGTGCCGGTCGCTCACAGTTCGCCCCACATCGCCCCCTCATACATCACCGGCACCGCACCCCTTCCCCACCCCGGTGCCGGGTGGGGAAGGGTGTAAGGCGAACGCTTTCGTTCAGCTCGATCAAGCCGAGGTCGGCGACGCCCAGCCCGGTCCGGTCGAGCAGCTTGCCGGTTGCCGGTTCCGGGCCGATGCCCACGACCTGAGATTCGACGTCGACCGCGGCGCCGGCGGTGACCCGGGCCAGCGGTGCCAACCCGTACTGCTGCACGGCCCGTTCCGAGGCGACCAGCAGCGCGGCCGCGCCGTCGTTGATCCCGGACGAGTTGCCGGCGGTGACGGTGCCGCCGGGCGACGATCTCTGCGGTCTCGGCAACGAGTGGGTGCCGTGCGCTTCCTGCATGCGCGGGTTGACCAGCCGCCAGCGGATCGTGGTGTCGTAGATCGCCGCGCGGCGCGACCTCTGGTAGTCGACAGCGCAATCGCGACCACTTCGGTGGCAACTGGCCGGGTACGGTCATGCACCGCGGGTGCCGTTACGCCTTCCAGATACGTTCCGGACGCAATAGTGAGCGAGCACGCGGGCATGCGGTGCGAGGGTTACCAGGTCGGTGTGATCGCTGTCAAGGTAGATCTCAACCAGGTAGCCGCGCGGCCCGCCGACGATCCCGACGGCAAGCAGCGCGCGGTAACCACGCTTCTGCAGCACTCTTATTTCAGCGGGATCCGAGCCAGACAGCTCGACCCCGGCAACGAAGGCGCTGCCCTCGGCGAGCGCCCGAGCGGTGCACGGATAGTCGGCAAGCGGGTAGACGACATCCTCGGGAGGTCCGACCACGCGCAGCCCCGAATAAGGGTCGAGCACACCCACGACGCCACAGACGGCGCGGATACCCGTCTGGTCGTCGGTCGTCACGGATATGGTCCAGCCCGCGGCGCTGAGGGCATCGCTCAGTTCGCCCGCGAGCAGTTCCAGAGCGGCCAGCGTGGTCGAGGGCCGAAGCTGGTCGAGCAGGCCGACGAAGCGGGGAATCACGTCGTCGGTCACTCGCCGGCCCGAGAGGGCCGTCCGACGCCGCCGCTCGACGCCCGCCGGCAGCGCGCCGTCACCGGGTGTACGCAGCCGCAGACGTCCGGGACCGAGCCGCTTGGCCTCGAGCAGGGCGGCGTCGGCCGCGGCGATCAGCTCGTGGCCTGTGCACGTCGCGGAATCGCCGGCGGCCGCGCCCCAGCAGACCGACACATCGTTACCGAGCTCGCGAGCAATCTGGCCGCTGGCGGCGTGGGCGAAACGCTCCGCCTCGGTGAGCGACGCGGCGGGTAGCACGACGCAGAACTCGTCCCCACCCAAGCGCGCGACCAGCGACGCCCGGAACCCCGAGGCGACGTCGCTGAGGACATCCGCCACGCCGCGCAACAGCGCATCCCCGGCGGTGTGGCCGTCTCGGTCGTTGACCTCCTTCAAGCCATCGAGGTCGCAGACCAGCAGCGTGGGATGGCCCTCGCCCTCCCGCAGTCCGCGCAGGCAGTCATCGAGTCGTCGTCGATTGGCTAGTCGGGTGAGGGGATCTTGGTAGGCGTACCGCGAGACCTCGCTGAAGAGCTCCGCCTTGCCGATGGCCACCGATACCTGCGCGGCGATGGCCTCCAGCAGTCGTATGTCATCGGGACCGAAGCGCCGGCGGGCAGCGCCGCTGGCCCACAGCTCGCCCCACATCACCCCCTCGTACATCACCGGCACCGCGAGCTCGCTGTACTTGTTCAGCCGGCGAAGCAGCGACTCGTCTGTGGGGTCGATGTCGTCGTCGTCGAGGGTGTTGACGTACGGGCGTCCCTGCCGCAGCAGGTCGGTGACATACCGGTAGTCGGCGAGCGGGTACTCCTCATCGGTGGGCCAGCGCTCTTCGCCTGGCCCCAGGTCACCGACATTGATCATGGTGTGCAGCACGCCGCGCTCGCGTTCCCAGCGGCTTATCGAAAACGAGGCCGCGTCCAACGCCGCCAGGGTTTGCTCGGCGATTACCTCGAGTGCGTCCTCGAAGCGGTGCGTACCCAACACGGCCTGGGACACCTTCAGCACCGCACGCAATGCCCGCACGTCATCGCCCGCCGCGGGGTCAAGCAGATGGGAGACCACGATCTCCTCGCTGCCGGCGATGCCTTCCCCTACGTGCACTGGAGGCTTACCGGTGCCGCGCCGGAATTGCGGTTCGCTGACACCCATGAAAACTCCCAGAACAATCACATTCTTGCCCTCGCCCGCGGTCGAACTCTACCGGCCGCGCGCTGACAGGTCAGCACGATGGAAGTCTTTGCCACACCCGGGCGTCACCACACGCGGCCGCGAGGATGTCGACCTGCCGTGCGACGCAACGGAGGCTCAGCAGCGCCGAAGCCCGCCGAGCCACGGCGCTGGACTGGACCGAGCCGCTCGACCTGTCGAGGTTCGCCCGACGCATCCTGGCCCAGCGCTCGCCGCTACTGGGCCGCCGGCCAGTACCCCAGGTCGGGTGTGCCGCCGCCGTCGAGGCGCAGCTGGTCTGCCTGACATCCTGGAGCGCCTCGCCCACCGGGTCGGCGAGGTCGGCAGTCACCGCCAAGCGGCCCGCCTGTTCGGCGGCGGCAGAGGCCGTCCGGCAGCACACCGGCCAAGTCCGAGTGCCCGGGCGCTGGACTCCGGAGTTCGGCTATACCGCCGTCGTCGACGTCGGTCCTAGCGCCGCTGTCCATCACCAGATTGAAGGGGATGACCGACGGCCCGGCCGGCGACTGGGACACACCGCAGGTCTGCCCTGAGGTGGCACCCAGCACTATGGCCACGGCGCGTCGCACCTCACCCAGATGCTGGGGCCGCCCGACGCGACCAACGAGATCATCCTGCAGTTCGTACAGGGAGGAGCTGATCGCACGGCGGCGGCTCGACGTACCGGGTAGTCGACATGCAGGAATCGAGTAGCCGAGTACTCTCGTGCGCCGCCGCGCTCGCCCTGAACATAGCCCCATGTACGGAGTGTTCTTGACCCCTGATGCGGCGCTGATGGCTCAGGCTCTGAGGAGTCAAACACCGCCGACATGCTGCGTGGAAGCAACCGACGACTCACACAATGCGGGGCACAGAAGATGAGTGCTAACCTTCGGCGGCTCGCCTTGAGCGCGATTCCGCGGCGACCAAGCATCGTGCGCCGCAGCGTGTCTCGCATCGATATCGATGAACATGGTTGCGGTGCCCCAGCGACGACCGCATCGGGCTTTCCCGGTCCGTACTCGGTGATAGACGCGCTTGTCGGGCCACTGAGATTGCCGTTGCCGTCGCTCAAGTTGCCGGATATCGCTCCCGTCGGCCGCCTTCCGAAGGGCCGCATGGTCGAGCTCCCCAATCGTGGCCGCACCTACGTTGTGGACATCGGGCCAAGAGTCCGCCGTCCAACATTTGTCCTGCTCCACTCCCTCGCGTGTACGGGGCTGTTGACGTGGTATCCATCGTTGGAGATGTTGCGTCGCTTCGGGCGTGTAGTGGTGTTCGATCAGCGGTGCCATGGCTCTGGGATCGCCTCGCCACGGTTCCTACTGGAGGACTGTGCGGATGATGCTGTCGCGCTGGCCGACGAGCTCGGCATTGACACGTTCATCCCAGTAGGTTTTTCGATGGGATCACTGGTGGCGCAGCAGGTGTGGCGGCGGCACCGGGACAGGGTCGATGGATTGGTGCTCTGCGCCGCGGCAGCGACATTCAGTCGTGCCACCCATGAGCGCCTCGCTGCCGGTGTGTTCGCCGCACTGCTGGAGGCGTTGGGCCCACAGCCGGGGCGGCTCGATCCTGCGCGACTGCCGGTCATCGACGACATCGTGACGAGCGATCGGATTTGGGCACTGGGGCAATTCCAGGCGACCAGCTACGGGGCGATGATGCGGGCGCTGGCCGAGATCACCCGGTTTGATTCCACGCACTGGATCGTTGACATCGATGTACCGACCTCGGTGCTGATACCGCTGCGTGACCGGGTCATCCCGCCACGGCACCAGCGTTGGATAGCCGAACAGATTCCCGACGCACACGCAGTGACGGTCGATGCGGGGCATGTGGGCTGCACGATGCAGTGGAAGGAGTTCGTGCCCGGACTGCGTTCGGCTGTGGACTCCGTGCTCAGCCGAATTGCGCATGAGCGCAATGTAACTGCGGGAATGCCAGCGTATGCGTAGCTGTAGCTCGGGCACTGTCAAGTTAATTGGTGGGCTTGGTGATGCGGGTCTATCGTTCGCGTGTTGTGCGTAGGTTCTGGTGGAAAGACTGTCCCAGTTGCCGATTCAGGCGGCGGTCCCAGTTGCCGATTCAGGCGGCGGCCGGGGTCGTCGCCCCGGTGATCTCGTTCCAGACCGCGAAGCGGCCGGCCATGACCTGTCGGTAGTCGGCCGCCGACAGCAGGTGCCGACGGGGCCGAAAGTGCGGCGAGATGCCGCTGAACGCCGACAGGAACCGTTGCGCATGCCCGGGCGAGGTGAAGCGTTTCATCGCCCGCTCGCGTTGCCGGGTCGGCTGATGCGAGTTCTCGGCCCTGTTGTTCAGATACCGCGACCGCCGGTGGGCCACCGACGGCACGAGCTCGCGGTGCGCCACCTGGTAGCTGGCGAGCTTGTCGGTGACGATCACACGCGGCACGTACCGCAGGCCCTTGAGGAGTTTGCGGAAGAACTTCTTGGCGGCCAACGCGTTTCGGCGCGACTGCACAAGACTTCGAGCACATTGCCGTGCTGGTCGACCGCGCGCCACAGGTACCGCTGTGCGCCGTTGATCTTCACAAACACCTCATCCAGGTGCCACCTATCGCCGGGGCGGGGGCGCCGCCGGCGCAGCTGGTTGGCGTAGGCCTGCCCGAACTTGGCACACCAGGCCCGGATGGTTTCGTAGCTGACCACGACGCCGCGTTGCAGCATCAGCTCCTCGACCTCACGAAAGCTCAGCGGGAACCGGTGATACAGCCACACGCAGTGGGCGATGATCTCCGGCGGGTAGCGGTGGCCCTTGTACAACGACGATGCAGCGGTCACGACCACCGATCCTGGCAGCGACCAGCCAACTCACCAACTTGACAGTGCCGTCACGAGGGCCCGTGGTGGCAACTTGATGACTGGCACCCTCGCTGCGACCCGCGGATCCCCGTTGATCAACCGCGAGCCGGTAGCCAACTACGGCTGCTCACACAGCCCAGATCACCCAACCCCTACCGTTGTTTTTTCGGCGATTACTACCGTGACCTCCAATGGGGCAGCTTGCCTAGCCGTTTCCCGCCTACCTCGCTCAGCTGCCCCTTGGGGTATCGCTACCGCCGCTCGACCCAGGAGGCCTGAATTCGATTGCAATGAAATCATTTTGGGTTGGGATGCAATTATTGGCGCCGCACCGTAGGAGCTGCGGGCAGCCCTCGTCCCACCAGACGTCCCGGCGCGACAGGGCCGGACGCACCAAGAAAATTGGACACGACGGTGAGACGAAGTCCGATGGACACCGTGTGAGACGAACCCACCATCCCCAGGTCGCAGACCGGCGCGTGGACATCGGGTTTGAGAACTTACAGATGATGATGTGTAGGTTCTCAAATCAAAATCCGCTGTAGGATCTCACTGAGCCGTCCCGGTGAGTCCGGAGACTGGTTGTGTTGAATCACCCCGCTTTTGGTGGGGTGCGTCTGTGATCGTAGTGGAGCTTCTCGACGGCCTCGGGGGTGAAGTCGTCGAGGTACTCGTGCGGGCGTTCGGTGTTGAACCACTGCACCCATTCGGCGGTGCCCAGCTCGACGTGGTTGACGTCGCGCCAGGGGCCTTGCCGGCGGATGAGTTCGTTCTTGAACGACCCGACCGTGGTCTCGGCCAGGGCGTTGTCGAGGGCATCGCCGACGGACCCGACCGAGGGGTCGACTCCTTCGTTGAGGAGTCGTTGGGTGAAGGCCACCGAGGTGTATTGGGCGGATTCAACCTGTCGTCGCAACACCGTGTCGTGGACTTGACTGTAGTTGGTCGGCAAGCACTTCCGTCGGTGTCTTCCACCCGAGTGTCTTCCGGGGCCGGTTATTGAGTGCATCAGCCACCGCTTGAA
>CAVPRG010000004.1:0-584454 GCA_963707745.1 uncultured Actinomycetota bacterium | reverse complement strand
ATTAGCTGCACAGCTGCCCCAGACATATAAGTTCACGAGTGAGCGGGTCCAGCTGTGGCCAGCAAGCGCCATTACGGTCTCCGTCAGAGCGACTCGCTTGATGATGGTCTTGCCAGTCGGCTGCCGGTGGTGACTCCCGTTGTCACTGACGCCCCGTTGGGTTGTCTTTGAGTTGATCTGTCCCATCGGTGGCCGTCTGGCGCCGGAGAGGCCCGGCAGGGCGGACATGTTTTAATCAGGAGCCTGGCCGTTCCTCATCAATGTGTTGTCTGCACGCCCCGCCGGGTGTCGCCATCTGTTAGCGATCCACCAACAGAAGGGACATCACCATCGTGGCAGCATCGCGGCGCGTCGTCATCGGCGCCGACACCCATCGCGACACTAACCATCTGGCTGTCATCACCGAGGCCGGAAAACCCTTGGCGGACGCGGAGTTCCCGACGAGCCCAGCCGGCTACGACGACGCGGTCAGATGGGCCCGAAGTTTCGGCACCGTCGTGATCGCCGGAGTAGAAGGGACCTCGAGCTACGGTGCGGGCTTGACCCGGGTCTTGCAGGCCGCGGGCATCGAGGTGGCCGAGGTCAGCCGCCCGGATCGGGCCGCCCGCCGCCGCCAGGGCAAGTCCGATCCACTGGACGCCTATACCGCCGCTCGTGCCGCGGTGGCCGGCCACGGCTTGGCCGTGCCCAAAGACGCGCGCACCGCCGCCTTGCGGGCACTGCTGACCGCTCGGCGCAGCGCGGTCAAGGCACACACCGCGGCGACCAACCAAATTCACGCCCTGCTGGTCACCGCCCCGGCTGAGCTGCGCGAACGCTACCGCCGCTACGGCACCGCCGCTGTGGTCAAAGCATTGGCCCGATGCCGACCCGGCTGCCACAGCGACCCCACCACCGTCGCAGTCTTGACGGCCTGCAAGGCACTGGCCCAGCGTGCCGAATTCCTCGAGCGTCAAAAGCAGGACCTCACCGCACAGCTGGATGCCCTTGTCTTCCAGATCAATCCCGCGCTACGAGCGGCTTACGGTGTCGGTCCCGACACCGCCGCCCAATTGCTGGTCACCGCTGGCACCAACCCGCACGGGCTGCGCAACGAGGCCTCGTTGGCCGCATTGTGCGGAGCGGCTCCCGTGCCGGCGTCCTCGGGCAAAATCACTCGCCACCGACTGTCCCGCGGCGGGGACCGGGCAGCCAACAATGCCCTGTATCGCATCGCGCTGGTGCGCATGTCGGGCCACCCACAAACTCGCGACTACGTTCAGCGCCAAGCTGCCATCGGCCGCACCAAGAAGGAGGTTCTGCGGCTGCTCAAACGCGCCATCGTCCGTGAAATATTCAGACTGCTGACCCGACCCGGCCCGATCGACGACTACCGCGACCTGCGGCCTGCCCGACAAGCTAAAAACATCACCCTAGCCACCGTCGCCACTCAATTCGGCGTCCCAGTGATCACCGTCTCGCGGCTCGAACGCGGCCAGCAACGCAACGACATCCTGGCCAACACATACCGCTGGTGGCTCGCCGCCGCTTGACGTCTTAACAGGAATAGGAGCATCAACTTCGCACCGCGTGATCAGGATCGTCAGGTGAAAGCATCCTATAGGTGGAGCTGCAACTGTGCAGAGAGCAGCGCTGCGGGCGCACACCCGACCAGGGCAGACCACTTGCACGCGTTTACCTCCGCGGTCAAGGCATTGTCCGACGGTTCGGATGATTTAATTGACGCACTGCGCACATTGCCGGGCGATGGCCCGCGGCTCCCGGACAACCTGTCCCGGTCGAGCTAACGACCTGGACATTGCGTACTGGGGCTCTCCTACGTTGCACATTTAGGGGTAATGGCGAGAACGACTCGCATCGGGATGGCCCGTGCCCGCAACACCTTAAGACGACGGGGCGGTATTAGCAGCGAACCGCTTGGGCCACGGGGAACGGTGGACTGCATGAAGCGGTTGCTATGGCGCGCCTGGGCGAGAGTCCATTGCGGAACTTTCAGGAGCCGGTCATCGATTCGTGTATCGCTTCGGCGCGGGCGCGGGCGCGTACGCGTGCCGCCGAGTAGGTGAGTTGGTCGGCCCGGGCGACGCGAGCGGCGGTCAGTTCCTCCAGCGTGCGGAAGATGTGCCCGAGACCGTGGGCAAGGGGCACGCCGAGGTGTTCGTTTTCGATGGGCATCGTGACGAGTTCCTCGATGCGGCGCAGCGGCGCGGTGAGCGCCGAAGACCGCTGCGGCTCAGCGAGAGCTAGATGCTGGGAAGTTCGCCGCCGTCGACGATCAGGCTGGCTCCGGTGATCCACTGCGCCCTGTCCGAGGCGAGGTAGGCGACGGCTTCGGCGATGTCTCGCGGGTCTCCGGGGCGACCCAGAGGGATGCCCGCCGTGGTGTCGGTGAGCGAGACGCCCATCGCGTCGGCGAAGTTCTGGCGGATCGCGTCGGCGCCCGGGGTGAGCACGTTTCCGGGCATGATCGTGGCGACGCGGATTCCGGCGGGCGCGAGCTCGGCAGCGAGGGCTTTGCCGTAGGCGTTGAGCGCGGCCTTGGCAGCGCCGTAGTGGGCCAACGGCGGCGCGGGCGTGAGCGCCGCTCCCGATGAGATGTTGACGATCACGCTGCCCGCCCCTGCCTCGCGCAGCGCCGGCAGCAGCGCGTTGTTGACCCTGACGGCGGAGAGATAGTTGAGGTCTAATGCGTCGATCCATTCCTCATCGGGGATCGATGAGATGCCACCGAGGTGGGCGCGTGCCGCCGCCGCGTTGTTGACCACGATGTCGACGCCGCCGAGTTCGTCGAGCGCTGCCGCGGCGAACGCCCGCGCTCCCGCGAGCGTGCTGATGTCGCCTTGGATGAAGGTGGCGGTTTTCGGCGTCTCGTCGGTGGCGTTGCGCGCCGTGGTGACAACGGTCGCGCCGCCGTCGAGCAGCCGCTGCACGATGGCAGCGCCGATACCGCGCGAACCTCCCGTGACGATCGCGCGCTTGCCGGAGAACTCAGAAGGGTTGAACGCTGGGGTTTTGAACATACAGTCTCCAGTCATAGGAACGGTTTACCGGGATCAGCCGCGGCTCATCCACGCCTAGTCGAGAATGGCCCGGTGCTCGCGTTGACGGCTCGCGCCGGGGATCTGCGTTGTGAATTCGCTGCGGTCGATGTCGAACACCATGCCGAATATCTTCACGGTTGCGGGAACCGCGGGTGTCTTTCGGAGCAATTCGACGTCATCGCTGAGTGAAGTCTCGAGGTGACTGATTGCGAGGCTGTCGGGGCCATACGTGTCCGAGAGGTCGATACCGTGTTCGGAGCGGTAGGCGTCAAGCAAGCCCTGCGGCGTGAAGCTGCTTGTCCCGCAGTTCGCGTGGTGCACCACGACTATATTCTGTAGTCGGAAGAGGCGGTGGCCGATAGTGATGGAGCGCAGGGCCACGACGATGGGGAAGATGGTGGCCGTGCTGCCGACCTTCGTGCCCTGGTCGTCGAGGATGAGGTCACCTGGATAGGTCTCGTCCGGCCACAGCTTGGCAAGCTCGAATGGAATGGCAGCCGCGCGTGGGTCATAGCAGTAGATAACGATGGTTGTTAACGGGACCGCATCGGCGAAGGCGGCACGGGTCGCAGTTTCGTCGTAGCCCGGCTGCTGTGAGTAGACGAAGCGATCCAATGCAGTTGGGCCGGGTGTGACTGTCATGCGTCTCCTGGCTATCGAAAAGGTATGGGCCCGTGGCTGTATCAAGATGTACTCACGTGTCGGTCTTCTCGACCGCCGTGGTCATAGCGGTCACGACCTCGCCCGTGGTGAGGATGGCGTGGGCGAGAAACGCGTAGTTGACCAGTGCCGCCTCGTAGCCGTCCCCTCGGGTTGGGTGTCGGGGGCCGGCGGTGGCGTCGCGGACGACGGCTACCTCGAAACCGTTCTCCAGCAGGTCCCGCAGGTGCGACTCGACGCACATGTTCGCCAACATGCCGCATAGAATGACCTTGGCGATACCCCGTTTGCGGAGTTGCAGGATCAGGTCATTCGATTGTGGGCTCCACACCTTGTGTGGGCTGACGACGATCGTCTCGCCGTCCTCGATGTAGGTCTTGAATTCGTCGAGCCAGTCAGCGCCGGAGCCGGCGAATCCCTCCAGCGTGAGCGGGCCGCTGCGGGCGAAGGTGTGGGTGCGGAACTCGTCTGATTCGAGTGGGCCGTTGAACAGCCAGGTGCTGTCGGTGGGGTAGAAGTAGTGCGGTGAGATGAACACGCCGAAGCCCGTGGCCTTGGCGGCGGCAAGGATGTCGACCAAGTGTTGGACGGTGTTGTTCTCGGTCACGCTGGCCCCGACTGCGTCCCAGTTTTTCCCGGTCGGACTCAGGACGTCGTTCTGTGGATCGATGATGACAACTGCGGTGTCGTTGTTGGTGTACTCCATCGGAAGTCTCCTTCTGCGGATGCGACAGTAGTGGTTCAAATGGGCTGGCTGGTCAGGCTTTTAGGAACTTCAGAAGGTCAGCGTTGATGGTGTCGGCGTGCGTGGTGGGCATGCCGTGCGGGAGGTCGTCGTAGGTAATCAGGGTGCCGTTCTGCAGGAGGTCGGCGGACTTTGGACCGGCGGCGACATAGGGGACGATCTGGTCGTCTCTGCTGTGCATCACCAGGGTGGGGATGGTGATTTTCGTGAGGTCTCCGGTGAAGTCGGTTTGAGAGAAGGTCACGATGCCGTCGTAGTGGGCTTTGGCGCCGCCCATCATGCCTTGACGCCACCAGTTGGCGATGGCGGCTTCGATCGGCTCGACACCGGGGCGGTTGAAACCGTAGAAGGGGCCCGAGGGTAGATCGCGGTAGAACTTGGAGCGGTTCGCTGCCAGCTGGGCCTGCAGATCGTCGAACACGCTCTTGGGCAAGCCTTCTGGATTCGTCTCCGTCTGCACCATCAGCGGCGGCACCGCGGAGATCAGCGCGGCTTTGGCTGCGCGTTTTTCGCCGTGGCGGCCCAGGAACCGGGTTACTTCGCCGCCACCGGTGGAGTGTCCGACGTGTATGACGTCGTGCAGGTCCAGGTGTTCGACGACGGCGAGCAGGTCGTCGGCGTAGTGGTCGGCGTCGTGGCCGTCGGCGACTTGGCTTGAGCGGCCGTGACCACGCCGGTCGGCGGCAATCACACGGTAGCCATGGCCCAGGAAGAACAGCATCTGGTTGTCCCAGTCATCGGACGAGAGCGGCCAGCCGTGGCTGAACACGATGGGTTGGCCCGAGCCCCAGTCCTTGAAGAAGATGTCGACGCCGTCGGTAGTGGTGATGGTGGGCATTGGTTGTCCCTTCGTCGATGGTGTGGGGTTGCAATGGCGGTGATGCGATGTTCGCGGCCGGGAGGAGGTTCGGCAGAGAGTTATTCGGTGAATGTCGCCAGAGGTTGGTTGGGATCGACGATGTAGGTCGAGAGCATTGTGCCGGTGTCGGGTCCGAGGTCGAGAGCGTTGTGGGGGATGCCGGGCGGTATGAGAAAGCCGTCGCCGGTGTGCAGGGTCAGCGTGGCTTGGTCGCGTATTTTCATGCTGACGGTCCCGGCCAGGATGTAGCCGACTTCTTCGCCTGGGTGGGTATGCCAGCCGGACTCGACTCCGACCGGGATTTCGGTGAGGACCTGCACGATGTCGCGTCCGGGAATCGACGATGTGCTGCGCTGGATTTCGGTCCGTTTCAGTTTTCCCGCGAGCGCGTCACTCGGATGTGGTGAGGCGATGGTGGAGTGCTGGTCATCTGATGCCATTGGTGTGGTTCCTTCGATGGGCGCGGGCTGCGGTGTCACAGGTGGTGACGAGCACCCGGCGATGGTGCCGCCGACGACGAGGGATGCGCTCGCGAGAACGAGTAGGTGGGTGAACAGACTCCACCGCGCACTTGTCATCTACAGACTTCCGGATATTTGTCTGCGGGTGGTCTTGATCGCGGGCATGTTTCCCTCTCATCCAGCGTTATCGCGCGGTGTGGCCGCCGAAGCTAGATTTGCTCTTCTCCGCCGTCGACGAACAGTTCGGCGCCGGTCATGTAGCTGCTCTGATCGGAGGCGAGAAACACGACGGCGGAGGCGATTTCATCAGGACGGCCAAGGCGGCCCATCGGGATGCCCGACGCGAGGTCGTCCAACAGTTCCTGTTCCTTGCCGGGGGGTGCAAGACCAACCAACCCTGGTGTCTTCACCGACCCAGGGACAATGGTGTTGACCCGGATGTCGTTGCCGACGAGTTCGGCTGCCCAGGTTCGACCGAAAGACCGGATGGCGGCCTTGGACGCGGCGTAGACGCTAAAGGCGGGTGTGCCGTTGGAGGCGGACGTAGAGCCGGTCAGGATGATCGAGGCGCCGGGGTTGAGGATGGGCAGCATCTTCTGGACGGTGAACAGTGTTCCGCCGACGTTGCGGTTGAAGGTGTCGAGGAAGTGCTGCGGGCTGATGTCGCCCAGTGCCGCGAACTCACCGCCGCCCGCGTTAGCGAAGAGGACGTCCAGACCATGCCCGTGGTCGGTGATCGCCGCGACGAGTGCGTCAAGATCATTCAAATCGGTGATGTCACTGCGGATTCCGGTGGCGTTGGATCCTATGGAGGCGACCGCGGTGTCGATGCTGGGTTGATTGCGGCCGGTGAGAAAGACATGGGCGCCCTCTGCGGCGATGCGTTGTGCGGCGGCCAAGCCGATGCCCGTTGTCCCGCCGGTCACTAGCGCGGTCTTGCCTTGCAACACGGTCATGACGTCGTCCTTCGGTTGGTGGGTGTCACACGAGTGGAATGGGTCTCTGGTGTCGTCACGTCGTCAGCCTCTCGGTGGAGTCATGGGCCGGTGGGCGTGGTCGGATCAGTTCGCCGTCGCGGTCGCCAGTGCTCGCGGCAGGAAGTCGCGGATGTACCCGCTGATCTCCTCGCCGTGGGTCTCCAGCGCGAAGTGGCCGGCGTCGAGGAGGTGGAATTCGCCGTTGGGGAAGTCGCGGCGGAACGCTTCCGCGCCGGGGGCGCCGAAGATTTCGTCGTTCTTGCCCCAGGTGACCAGCAGCGGAGGCTGGTGGGTGCGGAAGTATTCCTGGAACGCGGGGTAGCCGTCGAGGTTGAACTGGTAGTCCCAGAACAGCTGTAGCTGGATGGCGTCGTTGTCCTTGCGGTCCAGGCCGAGTTGGTCGAGCTGCCAGGTCTCCGGGCGCGATCCTGTCCAGCCGATCGGCGGGCACGCCGTGGGTGTACTGCCAGTACGTGGTTTCGGGGGTGAACTTTTCGCGCACGCCGTCTTCGTTGGCGGCGCGGTCCTTGGCGTGGGCGAACAGGATGTCCCAGAACGGGGTGAAGCCTTCCAGGTAGGCGTTGCCGCTCTGGGTGATCAGCGCGGTGATCCGTTCGGGGCGCCGGCTGGCGATGCGGAGGCCGATCGGGGCGCCGTAGTCGTGAATGTAGAGGGCGAACCGGTCGAGGCCGAGGTGAGTGATCAGGCCTTCGGTGATTTCGGTGAGACGGTCGAAGCTGTAGGTGAACTGGGTCGTCGTCGGCATCGCCGAGCGACCGAATCCGATGTGGTCAGGCGCCACCAGGTGGTATTCGTCGGCCAGGGAGTTGATCAGGTTGCGGAACATGTGGGAGCTGGACGGGAAGCCGTGCAGTAGCAGCAACGTGGGGTTGTTCGGATCGCCGGCCTCGCGGTAGAACACCTCGAGTCCTTCGATCGTCGCCGTGTTGTACCGGGTGGCAAAAGCACTCATGGACGTCACCTATTCGGAAGCTGCCGTCCCGTGATCGGGGCCGGCAGGGCAATGGGCGTGGTGTGCGTGTCGGCGCAGCCGACCCACTGGAGCCGACCACGGAACCACGCTGGCGCGAATCCGGGATCGAACCCCAGTGATTCGGAGTGGAGTCCGGGACGAATGGGTCTGTCACTGATGGTTACGTCTGGTACGAAATCGGCGCCCGACGATGTGACGGCGTTCCGAGAACACGAAGCTCGCGCATCGCTGTCAGAATGCGCTGGTCAGATCTAGTCTCTGTTCTCACTGGATAGCACCGTCGGAGTGGGCTGTGTCATTGTCTGCACCGGCGATGGGCGTGGAGGGACGCTTGACCGACGATGGGACGAACCTTGCCGGCGTGACCCATGCCCTCCTCGGGCGGGCTGCGGAGTGCGCGATGCTCGACAAGCTCGCGACCGACGTCCGCGGCGGCTTCAGCGGCTCGCTGGTGTTCACCGGTGAACCCGGCGTCGGCAAGACCCGCTTGTTGCAGTACATGGCGGGCTCGGCGACCGATGCGTCGATCGTGTGGATTGTCGGAGCGCAATCGGAGTTGCGGTTGGGCTTCGCGGCACTGCACCGGCTCGTCCTGCCTTATCTCAATCGTCTCGACAGGCTGGCCGGCCCGCACCGCAACGCGCTGGAGGTGACGTTCGGTCTCGCCGGGGGGCCGCCGCCGAGCCGACTTCTGGTGAGCCTGGCCGCATTGGCGCTGCTGTCCGACGTCGCCGCGGAACGTCCGGTGCTCTGCCTGATCGACGATGCCCAGTGGCTGGACCAGGAATCGCTGGCGGTGCTGGGATTCATCGCGCGCCGGCTGTACGCCGACCCCATCGGCATGGTGTTCAGCGCCCGAGAGCACGCCGGTGACCTGACCGCGTTGGAAGGATTGGCGACCCGGCGGATCGCTGCGCTGGATCCGGCGTCGGCTCACACCCTCCTCGACGAGGCCGTGTCCGGGCCACTGGATCCGCGAGTGTCAGCGCGCGTGATCGACGAGACCGGCGGCAACCCACTGGCGATGCTGGAGCTGGTCGGGGAACTCACCGCCGAACAGTTGGCCGGGCGGTTCCCCTTGCCGCGCCGCCTGCCGGTCGGGCGTCGGGTCGACGTTCACTTCCTGGCGCAGGTCGCCACGCTGTCACCGGAGGCACGCACCGTTCTGCTCGTCGCCGCGGCCTGCGCCGACGATGAGCCATCGACAGTGTGGCGAGCTAGTGCGTTGCTGGGCGTCGCCGCGGCGGCGGCCAATCACGCTGTGCAGCAGGGGATCGTGTCCTTGGAGCCGCGCATCGCGTTCCGTCATCCCCTCATCCGCTCGGCGGTGTACGACGGCGCGACATCCGAGGAGCGCCAGCGCGTGCACGACGCGCTGGCCACGGTGGCCGATCGTGACGGTGAGGACGACCAGGCTGCCTGGCACCGGGCGGCCGCCGTGACGACTCCCGAGGAGACGATCGCCGCTGACCTGCAGGCCTCCGCGGTGCGCGCCCAGCGCCGGGGTGGCTACACCATGCAGGCCGCGTTCTTGACGCGCGCCGCTGAGCTGTCGCCCGACACCCGAGACCGTGCGCTGCGGTACCTGGCTGCCGCGCAGGCGTACCTGGCGGCCGGTGACGGCCCACTGGCCGAGGCATTGCTGGATTTGGCAACTCCGGGACTCGACAACGCCGGCATGCACGTCGCGGTGCAACGCCTGCGCGCAGCGATCTCGGTGTTCTTCTCCCGGCACAAAGACGCCCCCGCCATCCTGTTGGAGGCGGCGACGAGGGTCGAGCCGACCGACGTGTCGCTGGTCCGGCAGATTCTGTTCGATGCCATGCAGGCCGCGATCGTCGCCCGCCAATACACCGCCGGCACGACCCTCGAAGAGGTGGCGCACGCGGTGCTGGGTGCCGCCCGCGACCCGCGTCGGCCGCCCAGCGGCAACGACCTGCTGCTGGATGGTTTCGCCACCCGAATCGCCAGCGGCTACGCCGATGCGGTCCCGCTGCTGCGAGCCGCGGTGGCGATGATGTTCACCGACGAGGCCGCCGCCCACGTCGACATCCCGTCAACGATTCTGGGATGGTTCGCCGCCGACGACGTGTGGGACGAGCAAGGTCGTCGAGCGATGTTCGAACGCGCCCAAGCCATCGAGCGCCGCCAGGGGGCCCTGGGGGCGATGCGGATCACCTTGGCCGGACTCTCGACAAGCCAGGCCTGGGCAGGACAAATGAACGATGCCGAGAACAGCTACGGCGAGGCCGCCGAGATCTCGGCGCTGATCGGGGTGCCGCCGCCGGCGACGACCGGGGTGCTGTTGGAAGTGCGCGCCTGGCAGGGCCGCGAAAGCGAGAGCCGCGCGGTGGCATCCTCGACCGCGGACTGGGGTCGTCAGAAGGGCGCCTCGATTCTGGAGATCTTCGCGCTGATGGGTCTGACCGTCTTGGAACTCGGGCTGGGCCGGTACCCGGAGGCGCTCGGATGGGGATTGCAGATATTCCACGATGACCCGCCAGGCTTCGGGAACCGGGTGCTACCCGAGGTCGTCGAGGCCGGCGTACGTGGCGGAGACCGAGCCGCCGCTGAGTTGGCGCTGACGCGGCTGACCGAACGCGCCACCGCCGCGGCCACCCCCTGGGCTCTGGGTCTGTTGGCGAGGTCGCGGGCATTGATGGCCGCCGACGCTGACGCCGAGATGTACTACCTGGAGGCCATCAAGCAGCTGGCGGGGACCGCGGTGCGCACCGAACTCGCCCGTGCGCATCTGCTCTACGGCGAATGGCTGCGCCGTAGGAAACGTCGCCGCGACGCGCAGATGCAGCTGCGCACGGCCTACGACATGTTCACAGCGATGGGAGCCGCCGCGTTCGCCGACCGCACGGGTGCCGAGCGGCGCGCCGCCGGCCAGACGACGGCTGATGCGCCGCGCGCAGACAACCCGTTCGGCCTGACACCGCAGGAGGCCCAAGTGGCACGCCAAGCCGGCGCCGGTGCGACCAACGCCGAGATCGCCAGTCGACTGTTCATCTCGACGTCCACCGTCGAATACCACCTCAGCAAGGTCTTCCGAAAACTGGGCGTGACGTCGCGCCGCCAACTCGCGTCCGCCCTCTCCGATGGCCTGGAGGGGCATCCCGGCGGCATCACGTCACCGTGACCAGAGTGACCGACTGGGGTTTTCCCAGGATTCGTCAGCGACGGCGCTGTGCTGTGCTGGCCGAACCACGCGCTCTGCGCGCGGACGGCGCCCCGGGCTACCCCTCATCGTGCTGAAAGGCGATCGCCATGCCCTTCATCTCCGTCGACGTCGAGAACACCACCGACATCGATCTCTACTACGAGGACCACGGCAACGGTCAGCCCGTCGTCTTGATCGACGGCTTTCCCCTCGACGGGCACGCCTGGGAGAAGCAGGTTCCCGCATTGCTGGCCGCCGGATACCGCGTGATCACCTACGACCGACGCGGATTCGGCCGCTCCGGGCACGCAACCATCGGCTATGACTACGACACCTTCGCCGCGGACCTCAACACCTTGATCGAGGTCCTCGACGTCACCGACGTCGTTCTGGCCGGATTCTCGATGGGCACCGGGGAAATCGGCCGCTACCTGGGCACCTATGGGCCAGCCAGGATCGACAAGGCAGTCTTCATCGCCGCCCTGGAGCCTTACCTGCTGCGAACCGACACCAACCCGGCCGGTCTGGACGGCGCGGTCTTCGCCTCGGCCCTGGCCGCCGCGGTCAAAGACCGCTACGCATTCCTTCATCAGTTCTATGCCGACGTCTACAACACCGACGAGACACTCGGTATCCGCATCAGCGGCGACATCATCGAAAGCTCTTGGCAGGCAGCGTGTTCGGGGTCGGCATATGCATCGGTCGCCGCGGTGATCACGTGGACTACCGACTTTCGGACCGACGTCGCCAAGATCGCCGGATACGACATCGGCGTCTTGATCGTCCACGGGACCCACGACCGGATCCTGCCGATCGACGCCACCGCACGTCCGCTGCACGCACTGCTTCCCCGCGCCGAATACGTCGAGATCCCCGGAGCGCCCCACGGTCTGCTGTGGACCTACGCCGACGACGTCAACCACGAACTACTGGCGTTCCTCGCCCACTGAGCCCGATCACATACACCCCCGTCAGCATCTGAAGGAGCATCCCGGTGAGCAAGCATTACGGCGCCATCGCGTTCACCGACGCGGTCCGCGACGTCCAGCGCGACCACGGCAGCCACGCCTTCTACGACCGCAAACGGATTCAAGGCGCAGCGGCACCAGGTGCCGACGCGCTCACCGAAGACGAGAAGGACTACCTCGCCGAGCGGGACAGCTTCTACCTGGCGACCGTCAGCGAAACGGGCTGGCCCTACGTCCAATTCCGCGGCGGCCCAACCGGGTTCCTGCGTGTCGTCGACGACCACACCATCGGATGGGCTGATTTCCGCGGCAATCTGCAGTACATCAGCACCGGCAACGTCGCCGGCGACAACCGGGTCGCCCTGATCGCCCTGGACTACCTCCACCAGCGTCGGCTGAAGATCTACGGCCGCGCTCGCATCGTCACCGCCGAACAGGACCCCACTCTGGTCGGGAGCTTCGCCAATCCCGCCTACGACGCCGTCGTCGAGCGCGCCGTCTTGGTCGCCGTCGAGGCCTTCGACTGGAACTGTCCTCAACACATCACAGTGCGGTTCACCGTGGAGGAACTCGAAACACACCTCGCTCCGCTGCGGCGCCAACTCGAAGAGTTGCACGCCGAGAACACCCGGCTACGCGACAAGCTCGACCGTGGTGAGTAGTTCGCCTCCACCCACCCAGGACGGCGACGTGGCCAGCGCACCGGTCCCGGCACGTCCTACCCGCCCCGATCCCGTAGCGAGGGAACGTGCCTCGGCGTTCACGCTATGGATGACGGCGGCGCTGATCGCCAGCGCCGCGGCGATAGTGCTACTAGTCCTTGCCAGGCTGCGGCCGTCGCTACCGGTGGTCATGCCCAGATACACCGGATGGCACGGCGCCTACTCGGACGTCGCGTCATGGGCTGCCTGGGTCCTGGGTGACACCACCGAACCTGGTTACGCCCACTCCGCCCTGGCCGGTGCAATGATGCTGCTCGGTGGATACCTCGCCCAGCTGGCCTTCAGGTCGAAGAAGCGCTGGATGGGTTTCCCGGTCACCTCCGGCACCGGCCTCTTCGGCTGGGCAGTCGGCAGTGCTGCCTTGGGACTGGTGCTGAGCAACGCGGCGTGGGGGTGGACGATCGCCGTGTCGGGCATGTGGCAGCCCACGTTCGTTCCATTTGCGTCGGTTTCCCCGGCGGTCGTCCTGGTCTACGGGGGCCGGCGCTCCGTAGCGCTGACCGGTGCGGTCCTCGGCGCCGCGCTGAGCACCCCCATCGCCCTGGTCGCCGTGAACTTCGGGTGCCGTCCGCTCGGTCTTCCCCCCGTGGTCGGGGCCACCACCGGCATGGCGATCAGCGCACTGATGGCGTTCGCGCTGTGCCGGCATCTGCCCTGGATGCGGGTCCCCACAGTGGTCGTGCCGCGCTGCAGCGCGGGATCCCCGCACCACTTCGTCGACACCAATCGGCAAGGGCCGCTATGGCTTTCGCGGCGGATCCTGGCCGACTTCACCGACGCCCAGTTCATCGGTAACGAATGGGCCAGCGCCGGTCTGCTGGCTGGCACCGTGATCAGCTATCTGCTCAACCCCGCGATGGCAGGCAATGTCGGGAATCTGCTGCCCGAATTGTTGACGTCACAAGTTCTAACCGCCGCACTGGCCGTCGCACTGTGGCACCGCCAATGGGCGACCTACGGCTGGTATCCCACCTTTGTCCCCGTCGTGTCCATCGCTCCGGCAACGGTTCTCGCGTTCGACGGATCCCTTCAGGCCATCGTGGCCGGGGCAGTCCTTGGTGCGCTCATGGGGCCGCCGTTCGCTGCGGCGGTCGCTCGACGGCTGCCCCCGGACTTTCACCCGTTCATCGGCAACGTCGTCGCGATGGCGGCGTCCACCGCGACGATCGTCACCGCGCTGTCGGTCTTACCCGGCTTCGGCTGAGACCAGATCGATCATTCTCACCCCGAGAAAGGAAACCGTGATGGCGACACAAGTGGTCGCAGGTTCAAATCCTGTCAGCCCGACGCCGAGAAAAACGGCAATGACTTCTATCTCGGCCGCACACTACCTCGATTGCTTCGAAAGGCTCATGCCGGAAGCAGAGCTAGTCCAATTGAGAGAGGCCGGCAGCTGGTCTGGTGGACGTGCGCGTCAATCCGATCGTCCACATCGAAAGGCATCTCGATAAGCCGGACACGGTCGTGCTTCGTGGTCAGTACATTCAGGCTTGGGGCCGCAAACCGAACTAACCCTGGGTGCCCATCTACAAGGTCAAGAGCCTCTAGTTGGGCGTGAACGTAACTGCGGAGGGTGAATGAAACGTCGGCGTGGCCGAGCCACGCTACGGTTGCCGTCTCTGCCGGGATTCAGTCGAACAGCCCGGCGTTGGCCTCCCGTCTGCGGCGCTGCTCGTCGGGATCGGGTACCGGCACCGCGGCGACGAGCCGTTGGGTGTACTCGGTCTGCGGGTTACGCAGGATTTGATCGCGCGGGCCCATTTCCTGCAGCACGCCGTCGCGCAGCACCGCGACGTCGTCGGCCAGCCGGTCCACCACGGCGAGGTCGTGGCTGATGAACAGGCAAGCGAACGCCCACTCCCGCTGCAGCTCCTCGAACAGGTCGAGCACCGACGCCTGCACCGACACGTCGAGCGCGCTGGTGGGCTCGTCGGCGACCAGCAGGTCGGGGCTCAGCGCCAGCGCCCGCGCCAGGTTCGCGCGCTGCCGCTGTCCGCCGGACAGCTCGTGCGGGTAGCGCGCGGCGGTGTCTTTGGGCAGCCGTACCGCGTCGAGCAGCTCGGCAACGCGGGCCGTGCACTCCGCGCCGCGCACCACCTTGTGCACCTTCAGCGGCTCAGCGACGCAGTCACCCACGCGCAGACGCGGATTCAGCGAGGTTGCCGGGTCCTGGAACACGAAGCCGAACTTCGCGCGCACCGGCCGGAGCTGCTTCTCGGACATGTGGGTGATGTCCTGGCCGAGAATCGTGACCGTACCGGTCGTCGGCTTCTGCAGCGCCGCAACGCAGCGCCCGATCGTGGACTTGCCCGAGCCCGACTCTCCCACCAGGCCAAGGGTCTTGCCGCGGTCGATGCTGAACGTGACGTCGTCGACGGCCTTGAACGCCGCCGAGCCGATCGCACCCGGGAACTGCACGCTGAGCCGATCGATCTCCAGCACGGTTTCCGTCTTGGTTTCTGCGCCGGCTTGGTGTTCGGGGTTGCCCTGCCCTAGGTGCGGCACCGCCGCCAGCAGGGTGCGGGTGTAATCCTGCGACGGCTCGGCGAAAAGCTTTGCTACAGTAGCGATTTCGACGACCTTGCCGGCGTTCATCACGACGACCCGGTCGGCCAGGTCGGCGACCACCCCCATGTTGTGGGTGATCAGCACGATGGCGCTGCCCAGCCGATCCCGCAGGTCGCGCAACAGTTCCAGGATTTCGGCCTGCACCGTGACATCCAGCGCGGTGGTCGGCTCGTCTGCGAGGATCACCTCCGGGTCGCAGGCGATAGCGCACGCGATGACCACGCGCTGCTTCTGCCCGCCGGACAGCTGATGCGGATAGAAGCCGTACCGCTGTTCGGGATCGGGTAGCCGCACGAGCCGCAGCAGATCGATCGCCTTGTCCCGGGCCTGCTTTCGGTTGACGTCGGTGTGCGCGCGGATGGCCTCGCTGATTTGGTAGCCGACGGTGAACAGCGGGTCCAACGCCGCGCCCGGTTCCTGGAACACCATCGCGATGTCCTTGCCGCGCAGCGCGGTGAACTGCTTGTCGGACAGCCCGGCGACGTCGCGGTCGCCAAGCAGCACTGTGCCGGTGACCCGGGCGGTGTCCGGCAGCAGCCCGATCGCGGCCCTCGACGACACCGACTTGCCGGAACCGGATTCGCCGACGACGGCCAGCACCTCGCCGGGTTTCACGTCGAATGTGACATCGTCGACGGCGCGTACCGGACCGGCATCGGTGCTGAAGGTCACCGAAAGCTGTTGATACGAAAGGGCGGGTGCCTGTGGTGCTTGCGTCATGTCAGTTCGCCGCCCGCCGGGTGCGCAGCAGCGGGTTGAGCACCTCGTTGATGCTCTCGCCGACCAGGGTCATGCCCAGCACCGCCAATACGATCGCGATGCCGGGAAACACCGCGGTCCACCAGATGCCGTTGGAGATGTCCGAGAGCGCCTTGTTCAGGTCGTAACCCCATTCGGCGGCCTTGGTCGGCTCGATGCCGAAGCCGAGGAACCCCAGACCGGCCAGCGTCAGGATCGCCTCGGCGCCGTTCAGGGTGATGATCACGGGAAGCGACGAGGTGACGTTGGACAGTATGTGGCGGAACAGGATTCGCGTCGTGCTGGCGCCGGTGACGCGGGCGGCGTCGACAAACGGCTCCACCTTGACCGCCAGCGTCGCGTTGCGGACCACGCGGAAGTACTGCGGCACGAACACCGCCATGATCGCCACCGACGCCGACAGGATGCCGCCCAGCGTGCCGGACTGCCCGGCCACGAGGACGATCGACACCACGATCGCCAGCAGCAGCGACGGCATCGCGTAGAGCGCGTCCATCACCAGCACCAGCACCCGGTCCAGCCAGCCACCGCGATAACCGGATACCAGACCAAGCACGACTCCGACCAGCAGCGAGATGATCAGCGACAACACGATCACCATCAGCGCGGTGCGGGCGCCGTAGACCACCCGCGAGTACACGTCCTCGCCCCGCACCGAGGTGCCGAACCAGTGCTGCGCCGACGGTGCCTGCTGGCGCGCGAATTCGACGCCGTCCGCGCCGGTCTGGGCGAAGCCGTATCTCGCCAGCAGCGGCGCGAAAAGCGCTACGAGGATGAAGCCCGCGACGAGTACCAACCCGAGGACGAGCGTGGCTCGTTGCAGCCCGTGGGTGGAACGCAGTAGCCCCAGACCCGGGAACGCGCGGCTCTTCGGCTGTTCGACGACGAGCCTGTCGGCACCCGCGGCGGCGATCGTCATCTCCTAGAACCTCACCCTCGGGTCGATGAGCGCCACCGCCAGGTCGATCACGAAGCTCATCACCGCCACGACGATCGCGATCACCGTCACGATGCCTTGCACCGCGACGAAGTCGCGCGCCGAAAGATAGCGCGCCAGTTGCAGTCCCAGCCCGTTCCATTCGAACGTGGTCTCGGTGAGAACCGCGCCGCCGAGCAGCAGGGCGATCTGCATGCCCATCACCGTCACCACCGGGACGAGCGCGTTGCGGAACGCGTGGCGGCGGGTCACGACGCCGTAGGAGAGCCCGCGGGCCCGCGCCGCGTCGACATACCCGGCGCGCAGGGTCTGCAGCATGTTCACCCGGACAAGTCGGAGGAACACGCCGGCGGTCAGCAGTCCGAGGGCCAGAGCGGGCAGCACCGCGTGTTTGAGAACGTCGACGATGTAGGTGCTGTTGCCGTAGAGGATGGCGTCGACGATCGCGATGTGGGTCTGCGGGTGCACGCCGGCCAATGCGATCTCGGTGGACGCGCTGAAGCGGCCGGACGCGGGCAGCCAACCCAGCTTCACCGAGAACAGCAGCTTGAGCAGCATGCCGACGAAGAACACCGGGGCGGCGTAGAACAGCACCGCCAGCAGCCGCAGGACCACGTCTGGCACGCGGTCGCGGTGCGTTGCGGCAAACAGCCCCAACGGGATTCCGACGATCATCGCCACCAGCAGGGCCCACACCGCCAGCTCCAGGGTGGCGGCGCCGTTGACCACGATGAGGTCGCTGATCGGGCGTCTGTCGGTCAGCGTGGTGCCGAAGTCGCCGCGGAACAGGCCGGTGAGATAGTCCCAATACTGCGACAGCAGCGGACGGTCGAACCCCGCCGCCGCCTTGCGCTCGGCGATCTGCGCCGGGGTGAGTCGGCCGCCGGCGGACGCGGTGATCGGGTCTCCGATACCACGCATCAGGAAGAACACCAGGGTGACCAGGATCCACGCGGTCGGGATGATCAGCAGTGCCCGCACGCCGAGATATCGGGCCAAGGCGCCGTAGCGGGTCTGCCCGCCGGCACGCTTGGCCGGTTCCGGGGCGGCGGCCTGTGCCGCCTCAGTGGTGGCCGTCATGCCGCCTGCTGCGCCGAGTTCTGCAAGGGCGCGAACTCGAACTTGAACGACTTGTCCAGGGTGACGCCCTCAATGTCCTTGCCTGCCACGGCGATTTGCTTTCCGGTCAGCAGCGGGATCGTCGACAGGTAGTTGTTGGCCATTTCGTCCTGGATCTTGGTGATGATCGCTGCCCGCTTTGCCGGGTCGGGCTGCGTCGCTTCGTCGGTGATGAGAGCGGTGATCTCCGGATTCTCGAAGTGGTTGCCCAGGAAGTTGTCCGGGGTGAAGAACGGCGTCAGGTAGTTGTCGGCGTCGGGGAAATCGGGGAACCAGCCGAGCTGGTAGAGCGGGTAGGCATCCTTGACCCGTTCGGCGGTGTAGGTCACCCATTCGGTGGACTGCAGGTTGACCCGGAAGAGCCCAGTGGCGTCGAGTTGGCCCTTGATCGCGGCGTATTCCTCCGACGACGACACTCCGTAGTGGTCGGGGTTGTACTGCAGGTTCAGCGGTACCGGCGTCGGAACTTGGGCGTCGGCAAGGTATTTCGCGGCTTTGGCGCGGTCGGGTTTGGTGCCGTAGGCGACCTTGAACGCCTCGTTGGCGCCAGGGACGCTGTCTGGGATCACCGAGTACGCCGGCGAGTAGGTGCCCTTGTACACGTCGCGGGCCAGCGCGTCGCGGTCCAGTGACGAGGCGATCGCCTTGCGGATCGCCAGCTTCTGCGCGGGGGTGTCGCCGGGCATGGTGTTCATGTTGAACACGATGTAGCGCAGTTCACCGCCGGGACCTTCGTGAACGACGAGGTTGGGGTTTTTCCGAAGTCCCTCGATGTCGGTGGGCGACAGGCTGCGCGACGCGACGTCGATGGCCTGGTTCTCGATGTCGATCTTGAGGTTGTCGGTGTTGGCGTAGTACTTGATGCCGACCAGTTCCGTCTTGGGCTTGCCGAACAGCCCCTGGTATTCGGGGTTGGCGCGCAGGCCGATGAGCTGGTTCTTGGAGTAGGTGGTCATCGTGAAGGGACCCGCGAACGGCTCGGCGGCGGCGATCGCATCGTCGCCCAGCACCTTGTCGGACGGGAACACCTCTTCGTCGATGATCGGTCCGGCGTTGGTGGCGAGCACCTGGGGGAAGGTCTGGTCGTCGGGCAGCTTCAGCTTGAAGTCGACCGTCGACGGATCCGGCGTTTCGACGCTGTCGAGGTTGGCCAGCAGCGACTGCGGTCCATTGGGATCGTTGATCGCGTTCTCCCTGTCGATGGAGAACTTGACGTCCGAGGACGTCAGCGCATGCCCGTTGGCGAACTTGAGGTTTGGCTTCAGCTTGCAGGTGAACGTCGTAGGCGCGGTGAAGTCGCAGCGTTGCGCGATGTCCGGTTTCAGATCGCCGCTGCCCGGGACGAAGTTCATCAGGAACGGGTACACCTGGTTCATCACCTGCAGCGACCCGTTGTCGTACGAGCCCGCAGGATCGAGCGAGGAGACCTTGTCGGTGGTTCCGACGGTCAGGTACTGGCCACTGACCGCCTCGGCCGGGCGACCGAGTCCGCATCCGGCGACGACGAGCACGAGGGCGGCTAGCGCAGCGAAATACCTACCGCCGCCCAGAGACGCTAGGGACGGCGCAGTGCTGGCTCGCTGTCGTTCTCCGATTGCATAACGCTAGCTGGATTGGCGCCGGTTCGGGGAGGCATTGGCCAGGGTGCGTTGGATGACGTGCTTGCCGGGCGCGGTTGCCTGGGCAGTTCGATCGCCCAACGCTTCCCCCCGCCAATCCAACGACTCCCGTCGAGAGGCACTCAACGGGGATGGGTGGTGTCGCTGTCAGCGCTCAAGCCTTGGTCATCGTTGATGAAGCCGCCATGGTCGACACCGACACCTGCGCCGACTCCTCACGCCGAGAACCGCCGCCGCCACCTAGACGGTCCTGGTGGGCGACGCGCAGCAGCTGCAGCTCCGTGCCCGCAGACGCGGTCACAGCGTTCTCACAATTACGTACGAATTCGGAGAGTTGGCGGAGGACGGCTTGAGACCGTTTCCACAGGTCAGGCCGGTTCGAGAGTCATTGCAAACAACATAATTCGGCCTTTGTCCGACTGGTGGTTGCAGGCTCAAATCCTGTCAGCCCGACCTTAGAACCAGCAGCTCAGAGGCGGTAGTGGAGCGGCCCTGGGCCGCCCCTTCGGTTCGCGAATCAGCCCCGCACGCCAACCGACTGACGTTTGTGGATGTCCGCCGGTGTTTAGCTCGGCCCGACCGGGTAGGAGATGTGTGTGATGAACGAGCAAGAGTTGGCTCGGGAACTTGGCCACCCCGACGCCCAGAAGTTGCTCTTCGGCTCCATGGCCCGGCTCGCCTACAACGGACCCGATGGCTTCCCGCGGGTCATCCCGGTCGGGTTCTACTGGACCGGCGAACGCATCGTCGTCTCCACGGCACCGACCTCCCCGAAGGCCCGCGCTCTTTCGACCCGCCCGCAAGTCGCATTGACGATCGACACCGGCTCCACGCCAGAAGAGGCGAAGGCCCTCTTGGTGCGTGGCCTCGCCACACTGGAAACCGTCGACGGCGTCACCGATGAGTATCTCGCGGCAGCGAGGCGGTCGATGGACGAACCCCAACTAGCCGAGTTCGAACGCAACGTGCGGTCGACGTATAAGCAGATGGTGCGCATCTCGATTGAGCCGCAGTGGGCACGGTTCTATGACTTTGGCGCTGGCCGGTTACCCGCTTTCCTCGCGAACCTCGTCAACGACGGTTAGCCACACTCATCTCGGCGGTGCATCGCACTGAACGATGTCAAGGTGCCGTCCCCCTCGGCCGGAACGGTCGACCGCACGGCGCTGCTGCGGCAGAGAGCGCGGTAGGAAGCCGTCCCGGGGTCAGCGCCAATTACCGATCGTTCGCGTCTGCGCAAACCTCAAAATTCACGTTTGCCACAACTTTCGCTCATGTCAATAGATGCTGGAAATAATCGTGTTCATTCCGCCAAAATCATTGCCCGCTGGGAGCACACTGTGATCCGCGCGGGCACACCGTTCGCCAAAATGGCGCTACTCGGAGGAGACAGACATGAAGTACGTCATGGCTTGGAGCAGCCGGCTCGGCGGCTCCGGTAAGGAAAATGAGGAGGGCGCCCGCCGCGCCTTGGAGCTTTTCTCGAAGTGGCAGCCACCCGCCGGCAGTACCTTCCACCAATTCGTCGGCCGATTGGACGGCGAAGGCGGGTTCGCAGTGGTGGAGACGGACGATCCGGCAGAGATCCTAGAAGGCACTAGCAAGTTCGCCCCCTTCAACGTATTTCAGCTCTATCCGGTCGTCGACATGAACGACTGGGCGCAGGCGGCGCAGGCTGGCGTGGAGTTCAGGGACTCAATCGGCTGAATTGCCACCCGCTGGAGGGGTCGTTCCTGGTGGGCGGCCCCTTCAGTTGTCCTGGCGGCAAAGAATTCACCTAATCCCTTTGCGTAGAACAGGACTCACACACGACCGAAACAAACCACGGTCAACCCTGAACCGGTCGCAGACCAGGTATCAAGTCTGTTCGGCGAACCCTCGAAGCCGAGGCTGAGGGTCAAGCGCTCGCAGGGTTCAAATTCTGTCACGCCCAAAACCACCAGGTCAGGAGCAGTTCCCGAGAGATCGGTGGCCGATTTTTCGTACCCTGAGGGGGTAGGTAGCGCAACAGGTAACCCAACGCGCTTCTCACGAGTCGTGATCGGCTGGCGCGCCCTGGGCGGAAGTGTTGACTAGGCCTCGTATTTCGTAGGGGTCTCGTCGGCGGCGAAGTTCATCGACTCCGACAACTCGAGGAGATCGTGCTCTGCCACCCCGTCGGGCACGGTGTAGGCCAGCTTCCGTAACTCGACAGCGTATTTGTGCATCTCCCGGCGGAGGTGTGCCTCGATTGTGGGCATAATCTTTCCTGACTGGTGGACCAAGTGTAGCCCGCGATCAGGGACACGCCGGGGTGCGGTTCCGGCATTCATCGTCCGATCACCCACTCCGAGGCATGGCCCGGAGGCGGCGGTCTGGAGGGGATCGACCGGACGATTAGCGAGTGATTCGATGAGCGACCTGACGCCTGAACTGCGGGACGAGATAGCACAGCATCTCCGCGATAGCAGCGACGTCCGGGGCGGCATGATCCTTCACGACATGGATAGGGCCTGACCGTCGAGCAGATCACGTCCAGCGGGGGCACCGCGTCAACAACGCAAGAAACTACGTGCGAGAAACCGAGGCGATGGTTCGCGGCGAGTTGTCCGACGACCCCGTCGTCGGCGCTCCAGTCCATTGTGTACGCCGGTGGCGAACCGCCACTGGCTGGCGTAGAGCCACAAGCCCGATGCGAGGGCGACGGCCGAGGAGTTGATCGCCCAGTGCAGCGGGCTGCCCGCCGGGTATAAGGTCCGAATGAGGTTCGCTTTGAGGCGATCCGATGACATCCATTGGCACGGTCCAGAAGTTCCGGCTGCGCGAGCACGCCAACGGCGCCTCGGCAATCGAGTGAGGTCAACGCGATGGAAGAACCGCTGCTGCTGCACCACCGCGATGATCGCGGCGTCGTGACGCTGACGCTGAACCGCCCGAAGGCCTTCAACGCGTTGTCGGAGGCGCTGCTCGCGACGCTCGGCGAGGCCTTCGACGCGCTCGCAAAGGATGACTTGGTGCGCGCCGTCGTGCTCGGGGCGTCCGGCAAGGCCTTCTGCGCCGGCCACGACCTGAAGGAGATGCGGGCCGAGCCTTCGCTCGAGTACTACCAGCGCCTGTTCGCGCAGTGCACGGCCGTGATGCTTGCGATCCAACGCCTACCGGTGCCGGTCATCGCGCGCGTGCATGGCCTCGCGACTGCTGCGGGCTGCCAGCTCGTCGCGATGTGTGACCTCGCGGTGGCAAGCCACGACGCGCGTCTCGCGGTCAGCGGCGTCAACGTCGGGCTCTTCTGCGCGACCCCGGGTGTGGCGCTGTCGCGCAATCTGCCACGCAAAGCCGCCTTCGAGATGCTCGTCACCGGCGATTTCGTCTCTGCTGAGGACGCCCGCGCGTTGGGGTTAGTCAATAGGGTGGCGGCGCCAGGGGGGCTGGACGACGAGGTGGAGGCGCTGGTCGCGAGCATCGTCGCGAAGCCGGGTGTGGCCGTCGCAATGGGAAAGGCCTTGTTCTACCGCCAAATCGAACGCGGCATCGAGTCGGCCTATGAGGACGCAGGCGCGACGATGGCCTGCAACATGATGGATCCAAGCGCGCTCGAGGGCGTCCAGGCCTTCATCGAGAAGCGGCCGCCCAGCTGGTCGGCGGCGCAGGCGTCAACCACGTAGCTTCGCCCGGCGATTCGCTGGACGGCACGAACTCGCCGCTGCGGTATTCGGACCTCGATTGAGCGCGACTCTTGGCGCGAACATGTTGTAGCACAGACAATTTCGGTGACAACTGGACCGATCAGCGTGCCCTGCGAGCCGGATGTCGTCACTTCTCACTGTCGCCGCTTTTGGCCTCGGCTTGCTTCGACGCCGCGTCGGCGGACCCGCCGGTGCCTCTGCTGACGGCGTCTTTGACTTTCTTGACCGACGTCGCAATCCGGTCGCCTGCCGCCTTGAGCGCCGGCCGACTCGCGGAGGTGGCCTTGGGCTGGTCGTCAAGCGTCGCGTTGAGGCTGGTCCGGGACAGGCTTTCCTGCGCGGCCTTGGGGCGATTCACCGTGGCGTTGAGGCTGGGTCGGACGACGCCCTGGGTGCCGCGCGCAGCGAGGACAGGGGGGTTGCTGTCGGCATTGAACGGGGTCTTGATGGTGATACCCGTGCCCGGCTGGTCGACGGTCTGACCGTTTGCCTCGATCGCACCAACGATTGACAGCGGACCGCCTGGGGGCGGCGCGATTTGGGAGCCGGCCGTCAAGTTGTTGCGACTGCCGAAGAGATTGAACGCCACGTTGCCGCCGATTTGCCGCAGGATGTTCGCGGTCGGGTCCGGGACATTGGACGCTGCCAGGCTGTTGTCGTCACCGAAGAAGTTGGTGGCATTGTTGAACACGCCGCTCGCGGCAAGGCTGTTTCGGTTGCCGAAGATATTGAGCACGCTGTTGAGGAAGCCAGTCGTCTGGACGTTGCCGTCGTCGCCAAGATTCACCGCGAGGTTGAAGATAGGTGCTGGGCCCGCCCGGGCTGATGGTGCCGGCCGCGACGGCGGCCAACTCGTTGGGGTCGGCGGCTGCGGCCGAGACCGAGGCCGAGGGCGACGTTGCCAATATCAGTGGGCCTTCCGCCCGCTTGTGCGACATAGCGACCGCCTTGCGCCACGGCGAGATTGAGGCTGCCTACCGTTGTAACGATCATGTCTGTGCCACCGCCATAGGCGAGGCTCAAGGCTCCGTTCGACCTCACAACGGTCTGCGGGGGAACCGGACCGGGATCGGTATTCGTCAGGCCGGCTGCAATGGCACCGGTGAGGAATCCTCGTGCGTCCGCGAACGTGGCGTTGCCAATCGCAAGGGCACCGGTGAAGAGCCCTTGGGCATTCGCCGTGCCGTTGCCTAGCACCAACGCGAAGCTGAGAGGAGTGCTCGTACAGCCCGAACCAATGCTGAAGAAGCCGCCGATGGACAAGCACGACGCATTGGCCGTTCCGGCCCCGCCCAGTGCCGCCGCCGCCGTCAATCCCGTCGCCAACCCCGACACCACCGCACCTCGCACCAGGAGGCTCGCACGCATGTCCTTTGAGCCATCGCGTCGCTTACTCACTGTTGTGCCCCCGCTGTCGGCGAAATGTGACGGCTAGACCGTATTGCTCTGGGCGACCGTCGCAAGCGCAATCAGCGAAATCGCGCTGACGGGTCATAGCCGAATCAACGAAAAGCCATCGCGCAATTCTTCGATCGCGGTGATTTCGTCGCGCAAAGGTGGAAGCGGAGCACGATGCGTAGTCCTACTCATCCACAACCGCCCGCGGCCGGGCATGCTGAATGTCATGCCGCTCGCCAAACCGACAACGGATGCACCCAAGGTCACCGGCTGCACCGAATCCGGTCGCGACCGCGCCGTCGACGTCGTCCGACTCGCGGCACTGGTGGTCGTGATGTTCGGGCACTGCGCGCTTCTGCTCGCCACGATCGACGCCGACGGACTGCACATCGGCAATCTCTAGGGCGAGGTGCCCGCGATCAGGCCCCTCACGTGGATCGCCCAAGTCATGCCGCTGTTCTTCCTCGCAGGCGGAGCGGCAGGCGCGTATGGGTACCGAGCCGCCACGCCTTGGGGCACGTGGCTGTTCACCCGGGCGCAGCGACTGTGCCGACCCGTGTTCTGGTACCTCGCGGTCTGGGTGGTCGCTCTACTGGTGGCGCGGTTGATCCTCGGACCGGAATCCGCGGTGCGGCTTGGGCGCGAGTGCGTCGCGCTCCTCTGGTTCCTCGGCGTGTACCTCGTGGTGCTCGCCTTCGTCCCCGCGCTCACACGGCTGCGTTCGGGGCGCGCCGCCGCGGTCGTGGTCGCCGGGCTCCTCGCCGCCGTCGCAGCAATCGACGGCGTTCGGATCGCCGTCGGCACCCCCGAGGCGGGCAGCGCCAACTTCGTCATCGTCTGGTTGATCCCGGTGGTGATCGGGGTGGCCTACGCCCGCCGGCTGATCGGTACGCGGGCGGCGTTCGCAGTCGCCGCGTGCGCGTTCGCCGCCCAGGTGGGGCTCGCCATGACCGGGACGTACGAGGTCTCACTGGTCGTAACCGGAGTGGAACGGATGTCGAACGTGTCGCCGCCGACGCTGTTGCTCGCGCTGCAATGCACGTGGATGTCCTGCCTGTTCGTGACTGTCGCAGGCGCGATCGGGCGGTGGGCAACGCGGCCACGCGTATGGCGTGTCGTCTCGGTGGGCAACGGGGGAGCGATGACGATCTACCTGTGGCACATCCCGGCGATCGCGGTGGCCACCTTTTCGTTGCACGCCTTCGGCCTGGACGCGTACGACGTGACCGCGCCGGGGTTCTGGGGCCTCCTCGCGCTGCGGGAGTTGGTGTTCGCCGTCGTCATGGCCGTGGCGTTCACACTGCTCTCACCGCTTGAGCGCCGTCGGCTGCCGTGGTGGGACGCGCCCGCCCGGGCCACGCGCGCCCGGTCGACCGCCGCCGGTGCGCTGGTATGCGTGGCGGGCGTAGCGCTGGTGCTGATGGCCAAGAACGGACTGAGCGGATTCGACGGGTGGGCGGCGCTCGGATGCTTCCTCGCCGGGGTGGCGGCCGCACGGTTGAGCGCAGGGTCGGTGTCCCGGTCGCCCGCGTAAGCCCCGACACGCCGAGCGATCCCGGTCAAATGTCGGGTGTGCGGTGTGCCCAGGGTTTCGCCTGCTCGAGCTGACTGGCGATGCGGAGCAGGACGTCTTCGCGGCCGTAGGCGGCGACGAGTTGCACGCCGACCGGCAAGCCTCCGGCGGTCCATTCCAGCGGGAGGCTGATGGCGGGCTGGCCGCTGGTGTTGAACGGGGGCGTGAATGGCACGAACTGGCCGGCGCGCTGCATCGGCGACATCGGGTTCTCGGGGTCGTTGACGATCGTGCCGAGCTTGATCGGCAGCTCGGCAACCGTGGGTGTGAGCAGTAGATCCCAGCCGTCGTACCACCACGACTGAACCGCCCGGCGGTACTGGGCGACGGCTGACAACGCGAGCCCGTAGTCGACGGCGGTGAGATGACTGGCGAAGTCGGCCTGGATCCGGTTCATCGGCTCCATCTCGTGATCCTTCAACGGGCGACCGAGCTGATCCTCGAACTGGCGCCGCGACAGCCCCATGTTGGCGCTCCACAGCGCGCCGAACGTGGAGCCGAACGTCTTGTCCTCCAATGCCTTCGGCCATGCCGGCTCGACGTGGTGGCCCAACGATTCGAGTAGCGTGCCGACGGACCGCGTCGCGTGGGTGACTTCGGCGTCCACCGAATCGCCCTGGGGGTTGTGATCGAGAATGCCGATGCGCAGCCTCCCCGGGTCCGCGCCGAGCTCCTCGACGTACGGACGCACCGGCGGCGGCGCGATCACGCTGTCGCCGATGCCCGGGCCAAGGGTCGCGTCGAGCAACGCGGCCGTGTCGCGAACGGTGCGGCTGACGCAGTGCTGCACCGACAGCCCGCTCTCGGCGCGGATCGGGCCGGCCGTGATGCGACCCTGGCTCGGCTTGAGCCCGACGAGGCCGCAACACGACGCCGGGATGCGGATCGATCCGCCGCCGTCACTCGCGTGGGCGAACGGCACCATTCCCGACGCGACGGCCGCGGCCGCACCGCCGCTCGATCCACCCGGCGTGCGGGTCGTGTCCCATGGATTGTGGGTCGGCCCCCACGCGACGGGCTCGGTGGTCGGCACACTGCCGAGCTCGGGGCTGTTCGTGCGGCCGGCGATCACCAGCCCGGCCGCGCGGTAGCGGCTGACGAGCGTCGAGTCGGCATCGGCGATGAATTGCGCCTCCTTGAGTGCGACGTTGCCGTTGCTGATTCGCTGCCCCGCGTACTCGGCGAACAGGTCCTTGATCAGGAACGGCACACCGCGGAACGGGCCACCGGGCAGCTCGGCGCTCGAGGCAACCTCCCGGGCATGGTCGAACCACCGGATCACGACCGCGTTGAGGGCCACGTCGATGCGTTCGATGCGCTCGATCGCAGCCTCCAGGAGCTCGCTCGGCGACACCTCGCCCGATGCGACGAGCGCTGCCTGCGAGGTCGCATCCATCCAACGGGTCTGATCGGCCAACGCGCTCATACCAGCTTGTCTAGCACGATTCGCCGTCGGCTCCCGAAGGCCCGCCCGACCAGGATGGACCGAGCGGACGGTTCCCCTTCGAATGCTCCGTGCCGACGGCGGCCCGCCAAATACACTCAGTTCAGGCAATCCGTGTGGAAGTCAAAGAGCCCAAAGGAATGCACGCGATGAGCGACTCCGACCACCCACGCCACAGTGAGCTCTCCGACATCGAAGTTCGGGTGCGGACGCTCGAGTCGATCCTCACCGAGAAGGGTTACCTCGAAGCCGCAGCCATCGATGCAATCGTCGACGCATACGAAACCCGGATCGGGCCACGAAACGGCGCCCGGGTCGTCGCGAAGGCCTGGGCCGAGGAAGGATTCGCACAATGGCTCCGCGAAGACGCGACGGCGGCCATTGCCTCGTTCGGCTTCGGCGGCCGCCAGGGCGACCACATGGTCGCGGTCGAGAACACCCCGACTGACCACAACATGGTGGTCTGCACGCTGTGCTCCTGCTACCCGTGGCCGGTGCTCGGCCTGCCGCCGGTCTGGTACAAATCCGCGCCGTACCGCTCGCGGGCCGTCATGGATCCCCGCGGCGTGCTCGCCGACTTCGGCGTGACGCTTCCGCCGACCACCCGCATCCGGGTTTGGGATTCCACCGCAGAGGTGCGCTACCTCGTCATCCCGATGCGCCCCGCCGGGACCGACGGCTGGAGTCAGGAACGATTGGCCGACCTGGTCACCCGCGACTCGATGATCGGTACCGGCCTCGCCGTCCCGCCGGCCCAGGCGGCACCACGATGAACGGCGCACACGACATGGGCGGCCAGATGGGATTCGGTCCCGTCGAGGAGGAGCCCGACGAACCGGTCTTCCATGCCGATTGGGAACGCACGGCGTTCGGGCTCACCATCGCGATGGGCGCCGCAGGTGCCTGGAACCTCGACATGGGCCGCCAAGCCCGCGAGTCCCTGCCACCGGCGGAGTACCTGTCGTCCAGCTACTACGAGATCTGGACCAAGGGCCTCGAAAAGCTACTACTCCAAACAGGACTCGTCACCGCCGAGGAGCTCGCGGCGGGCCGTTCACTCGAGCCCGGCGAGCCGGTAAAGCGCGTACTCAATCCGGACGACGTGCTGCGCTCCCTGCACGTTGGCGCGCCGAGCACCCGCCCAGTCGACACCCCCGCGCGCTTCACCATTGGAGACCGGGTGATCACGCGCAACATCAATCCGTCGGGCCACACCCGGCTCCCGCGCTACGCCCGCGCCAGACGCGGCGTGATCGAGCGGGTGCACGGCGCCCACGTCTTTCCGGATTCCAACGCGCAGGGTCGCGGCGAGGCCCCCCAATGGCTTTACACAGTCGTGTTCACCGGAACCGAGCTATGGGGCGACGAAGCCGACGAGACGGTGACTGCGTCAATCGACGCGTGGGAGAGCTACCTTGAACCCCTCTGACGAAATTGGCCACGCCGCGGAACGCGTCGCCCCCATCCCGCGTGGCGATGACGGCGCACCCGTCTTCGCGGCACCGTGGGAGGCGCAGGCGTTTGCGATGACGCTGGCGTTGCAGGAGGGCGGACTGTTCACCTGGCCCGAATGGGCTGCGGCGCTTGGCAATGAGATCCAGCGTGCGCAGGCCACGGGTGACCCCGACGACGGTACTACCTACTATCAACACTGGCTGTCTGCCATCGAACGTCTCGTGACCGAGAAGGACGTCGCCGCCCCCGCCCAGCTTCTAGAGCGTCGTGCCGCCTGGACCCGCGCGGCGCGTGCGACGCCGCATGGGCAGCCGGTACTCCTGGAAAACGACCCACGACAGTGAGCACGAAATGAATAGCGTCCGTCCATGAAGATCTGCGTCTTCCTCTCCGCCGCCGATCTCGACGAGCGCTACACCGGGCCGGCGCGAGAGTTCGCGCGGCTCGTCGGCGCAGGGGGCCACACCCTGGTGTGGGGTGGGTCCGACACCGGGCTGATGAAGGTCGTCGCGGACGCGGTACGAGAGAGTGGCGGGCGGCTGGTCGGAGTCTCGGTCGAGTTTCTCCGGGAGTGGGCCAGGCAGGACGCCGACGAGATGATGATCGCCAAGGATCTCGCCGAACGGAAGGCGTTGCTGCTCACGGGATCTGATGCGGTGGTCGTGATGGCCGGCGGTTTGGGCACACTCGACGAGGCGACCGAGGTCCTGGAACAGAGGAAGCACGGGCTGCACGACAAGCCGGTGGTGCTACTCAACACGGCGGGTTTCTACGACGGGCTGATACTGCAACTGCGGCGGATGGACGAGGAGGGATTCCTCCCGGTGCCGCTGTCCGGGCTCGTCTTCGTCGCCGACGAGGGTGCGGGCGCGCTTGCCCACCTCGAGCGGTCGGTCGGAAGCCCGGCACCAGACCGGTGCACGCCATGATGCGGGCCGACGGACTTACGATGATCACCCTTGCCGAGGACGTCGACACCTGGATGAACTGAGGGGCCATGGCAGCCGATCCGTTGGACGCATCCACCCGACTCGCACTGGAACGCACCCGGCTGGCCAACGAGCGAACGTTGATGGCCTGGATCCGCACGTGCACCTCGCTGATCGCGTTCGGTTTCACGATCTTCAAGTTCTTTCAGTATCTGGACACGAAGGAGGAGGCGCACCGCGGGTTCGTCACCCCGTGGGTGGTGGGAGTGCTCATGATTCTCGTCGGGCTGACCGGCCTCACGCTGGCCTCCATTCAGCACCGTCAGTCGATGAAGGCGCTGAAGGCCGAAAGCGGACCGATGCCGTACTCGATATCCGGCATCATGGCGGGTTTCATTGCGGTGGTGGGAATAGTCGCCCTCATCACGGTGGCCTGGCGGCTGTAGTGCTTGGCCGCGAAGTGGGGCGAACGTTGGTCGGTGAACCCACCCCGGCCGGGCGCATGACGACCTAGGCTGCGTGCCATGTCGATCGACCGCGCCGCGCTCGCGGCGGGCACCATTCGGTTTGCCTCCGGCGTCTCGTTCCTCGTCGACCCCGTCCGCGCGAACCGGCTCTGGGGTGACCCCGATGAGCCTGACACCACCGCGCGATTGCTGCTGCGCTCGATGGGCTACCGCGACGCCTTGATCGGTGGGCTGCTCGCCGCGGCGGCACTACGTGGCCGGAACACCCGCGGCTGGTTCCTCGCATCCGGCGGGGCTGACGCGGCCGACCTTCTCGGCGGAATGAGCGTCCACCGGGACATGAAGCCGTCGCAGCGAATCATCGGCCTCGGCGGTGCGGTCGTCGGCGTCGGTGTCGGACTGTGGGGTGCGACGCGTCGACGGCCTCGAGCCGACGAGCACCCGGCGAGCTAGAAACGCCTCACACGCGCCAGGCGAGGCGCGCCGACGTGTCTACACGAACGGCGGAGGCGGCGCCAGGTCGGGCGCGGGCACCATCTCCGGGCCGGGACCGGCAGGAGGAAGCGCCACCCCGGGCTCGGGCGCAGGCGGGGGCACGAAGTCCGCGTTGACGACGTCGGCGGGGGGCGGCGGAGGCGCGAAGGGGTCGAACGGCGGCGGGGGCGGGGGCGCGAACGGATCCAGCGGGGGCGGCGGCAGCGCGTCTTCGGGCGCGACCTCGCCTTCCGGCGCTTCCACCGGGAGGTACATGTGGTGGGTGAACTGGGGCTGATAAGCACCTCCGCCGCCAACCTTGACCCCGCCACCCTCACCGCTGGACACCGGTGTGCCGTCCGGCAGCGTGACGGCGGTGTGACGGCCGTTCCAGCCGATCACCAGCGCACCCGGCGCAGTGCCGTACCTGAAGCCGCGCGCCAGCAGGGCGCCTTCCTCGTTGGCGGTGTGGAACCGGTCGCCGTAGATGGGCCTACCAGTGGCCGCGTTCGCCACCCATGAAGCCAGCCCCGAGCAATCGGTGCCGTGGGGCGAGTCGCCACCCGAAACGTACGGCGTGCCCGAGACCTGATTGACGAGTGTCATCAACGTTGCGGTCGCAATACCAATCATGCGGCCGCACACTAGCAACGGGATTTTCCACAACCAAAATATGTGGGACCCATCACTTTCCGCGATCGCGACGGCTCAAGTAACAAATAGCGTTGGGCGCGTTGCTTTCTCGCGCGATGTTGGCGCAGATGGTACGCCCAAGTCGACGTTGGTCGCAAACGCTGTTAAGCACTTCGCTCATATTGCGAGATGGCTGTTCAGGAATGGTTTTGGACCAGCGGGTCGGCGCACGCCACGACCATTTCGTCGTGCGGGTCGTCGTGGACGCGATTCGGCTCCCGAAACTTGAGTTGCGGCTGGCTAACTGGAGCTAGTGAATCGATCAAGTCACACGTCAAGTGACGTGCGATGAACTCGCTAGTGGTTGGGCACGTCTCGAATCCCGTGTCAACGCCTGAAGATGGTCGTTGGTCCGGGTGGGCGAGGCATACGCAATCTACTCCCGTTGCAGGCGAAGCCATTCCAAAGTCGATTAGTTCGGGATTTTCCACCAGGCATACGCGAGATGGGCGATACCCGTTGGCCCACATGTCGTTTGATGCGGATTCACCGAATCTACTTGCGGTACTTGACGATCCTGTCGACGGGACGACTCAACGGTAAACGCCCATGCCCCCGTCGACGTGAATGGTCTGACCCGTCAGGAATGCCGCGTCGTCACTGACGAGGAACGCCACGACGGCCCCGATGTCCTCACGAATGCGGCCGACGCGCTGGAGCGGCACCGAGCGGAGCGCGCGCTCGAAGTCCTTCGGGGCGATGTCAGACCAGAACTGCACGCCCGGCGAGTCCGCAAACGGGCACACCACGTTGACGCGGACGTTGTCGCGGCCCCATTCCAACGCCGCGGCCTTCGACATGCCGCGAACCGCCTCCTTAGCGCCCGCGTAGGCCGCGAAGTTCGCCTGGCCGCCGGTGCCCGACGCCGATCCGAGGTTGACGATCACCCCGCCGCCCGCTGTCGCCATCGTCGGGTGCACGGCTTGCATGAGGAAGAACGTTGCGCGCGGCCCGACGTCGAAGACCAGGTCGTAATCCGCCGCGTCGATGTCGACCAGGGGCTTGGGCTCGTTGGTGGCAATCGCGTTGTTGACCAACGCGTCGATCCTGCCGAACGCGGCCAGCGCCGCGCCGACGATTCGACCCGGGCTCGCGGGATCGCGCAAGTCGACGACGAGTGACTCCGCCGACAGGCCTGCTGCGCCGAACTCGTCCAACGTCGCAGCGAGCACGTCGCCTTGCCGGTCGACCATCAGCACGGCGGCGCCGCGTTGCAACAGCGCTCCGGCGATGCCCTTGCCGACGCCCTGCGCGGCACCGGTCACGATCACCGCGCGTCCGGCCAGCGATTGGGGGTGCGTGTATTCGGTGCTCATACCCGTCCCGCGCAGCTTGGCTCCGGTCCGTCCGTCATCCCGACAAGCTACCCGGCGAGCCGCCCGCTCCGGCTACATTCAGGTGGTGTTCGGCAACGGGTGGTGGATCGACCGGGCCGAACGCACTCTGAGCGAACAGATCCCGGCCCCTCCCGATGACGTCCGGGCGTTCTACGTGGACCTGCGCAACATCATCCGTGTTCACCCGCTCGTGGTCTCGGTGACTCCGTCCGAACGCACCGACTCCGGCGACGGCTACACACAGGGCTACCGCGTCCGCGACCGCATCCCGCTCGGACCCCTGACCATGGCCGTCGGGTACACCGCGCGGGTGACGGTCCCAGTCCACGGGGACGTGCAGACCGAGGCGCGACAGTTTCCCCGCGTCCGACTGATCGGCAGCGTGTCGTTCGAGCCGACCGGAGACGGCACCCGGCTCACCGAACGGCTGCTCATCTCGGCTCCCCGTCCACTCGCGGCGTTCACCGTCCGCGAGGCCGTCAAGGCGCACCAGGCGATGCTCGTCGGCATCCGGGAGCACTTCGACCGACCGTGACGTTCGCGCCGGTCACGGGGGCGGCTTGATGCCCACGGCGTGGTGCAACTGCGCCAGGAAGTCGTCGGCATCGTCGCTGGGCACGATGTAGTGCGCGACGGCAACGCGAATCGCGGCCGCTGCTGCGATTGCCCCCTTGGGCCCTGGAAGCAACCGCTGCAGTCGCTCCCGCATGATGGGAATCACGTGCGACATCTGTCCGATGACGTGACCCGGTTCCAGGTCGACCATCCGTACCCCCGGATACGACTGCTGATACTCCACGATGAATCTCAAAGCAGCGTCGAGCTTTTCATCGCCGTGTAGTCCAGCGATGGCTGTGCCCATACCCCTGTCGTACATGTGGCGTTCCCACACCCCGAACGTGTCGAGCAGTTCCGCCTTCGAGGCGAACCACCGGTACAGGGTGGGCCGGGACACGCCCGCCTGCAGTGCCACTTCGGACAGGCTGAGCTTGGTCATGCCGTTGCGGCTGAGCACCTCGGCGGTAGCCGCCAGGATGCGCTGCCGCGTCGATGAGTCGGCGGCGCTGGGATCGGTCGGTTCGATCGTGGTGTGTGCCACCCCCGTAGCTTTACAAATTATTGCCGAAGTGTCACGCTGTTTCGGTGTTGAAGTCCACCTTCGTCCGCGTCGGTGACGGGGTTGATCAGGTGACGATGCGATGACCGTCATCGATCCGCCGCAATCCCGCGAATACAGCCGATTCGACGTCTCCACCCGCAAGTTCTGGGCGAAGAGCTTCGTCGAACGCGACGAGACGTTCGCGCAGTTGCGCGCGACCCCGGGCCTGACCTGGCACCAGCCGCTTCCGTCACTGTTCGAGTCCAACGAGCCCGGGTTCTGGGCGGTGACCCGCCGCGCCGACGTCGCCCATGTCAGCACCCACCCCGAGCTGTTCAGCAGCGCCCAGGGCGTCGCCCTGGATCCGATGCCAGTGGAGGTGCAACGCATCGCGACGTTCTTCCTCGCGATGGATCCGCCCCAGCACACCGTCTACCGACGATTGATCAGCTCGGCGTTCACCCCGAAGAACGTCAAGCGCATCGAGGACCAGATCCATGCCAACGCCGTCGCCGTCGTCGACGACCTCGTCGGCGCGGGCGAGGTCGACTTCGTCGCGGCCTGCTCGACGCGACTGCCGATGATGACGATCTCCGACATGCTCGGCGTCGCACCGTCCGAGCGCGAGGCCGTCGCGCACGCCGCGGAGAAGCTCTTCAGCGGGAGTGACGACGAGTACGCGACGCTCGAAGAACGTGCCACGCACACCATCAACGAGATGATCTTCCTCAACAACTGCGGGGTCGAGTTGGCCAAGCACCGGCGCGCCCACCCCGCCGACGACCTGATGACGGCCATGGTGAATGCGGAAGTCGACGGCCAACGACTGACCGACGAGGAGATGGGCGCCTTCATGGTGCTACTCGCGTCCGCCGGCAACGACACCACCAAGCAGGCGACGACGCACGCGATGATGGCCCTGGTCTCGCACCCGGAGCAACGCGAGTGGCTGATGGCCGACTTCGACAATCGCATCGGCACCGCCGTCGAGGAGTTCGTCCGCCACGCGACGCCCGTCATGCAATTCGCCCGGTTCGTCACGGCCGATACCGAACTCGCGGGCCAGGAACTCAAGGCCGGCGACAAGGTCGGACTGTTCTACTGTTCGGCCAACCGCGACGAAGCAGTGTTCGACGCGCCCCACGGGTTCGACCTGTCCCGGTCGCCGAATCCACACCTGGGCTTCGGCGGCGGCGGGCCACACTTCTGCCTGGGCAGCCAGGTCGCCAAGGTCGAACTGCGAAACCTGTTCCGCGAGTTGCTCACTCGGCTGCGCCGAGTCGAGTTCGGGGAGCCCGACTATCTGTTGAGCAACTTCGTGCACGGCATCAAACGCGTTTCGGCGTACGTCGAATAGTCAAGGATCGGAGCCGCCGTGGAGATCAAAGTCGTAGAAGTCGACCTCAACAGGTGTACCGGACACGGCATTTGCGAGTCGATCGCCGAGGACGTGTTCGAGGTGCAGGACGACGGCAGCGTCGTCATCGACCACGAACACGCGGCGACGCTGGACCGCGGGAAGCTCACGCAGGCCGTCACGCAGTGTCCCGCCGCAGCGCTGCGGCTGCTCGACGGCTGAATCGTTCACTGAGTGTGCGGATCTGTACGCCGATCTCGGCGAGTCGCGTATGAAACCGCACAGTCGCGGGGAGGGTGAGCGCTCAGCCGAGCGCCAGCGGCACCGCGCTGGGTCCGCGCACCGCAAAGTTGCTTCCATAGTCGACGGGCTCGGCCACCTGCCAGTCGGGGAGGGCTCCGATCAATTCCTCCAGGAAGATCTGCGCTTCGAGCGGTCCTGAGCATCCTGGCCGAGGAGACACGCAAGGCGCTGACGCTGATGGGGGTGGCCAGCGTGACCGAGCTCAACCGTGACCACCTCGTCGCCGCCCCATGGCCGGCCGCACACGGTGCACCAAATTCTTGATCCGACCTTTACAGATCAATCCAAAAGTGTCACGCTCTTGAGGTGCTGGCGATCGGCCCGGAAGGCCGCACTAGAGAGCTCAGGGGTGGTATGTGGTGAGTGCCCAGACGTATGGAAGCCGTGCCGGCGTGGCGACTGGCGGACACGGCAAATACCAGCTCGACGTCACAGCACGTGACGTCGCCGACGTCGTGCGAAACGCCGGGGGATGGCTGTACGACCGTGCCACGGCCGGGTGGGACGTGACGGCCGAGGTCACCGGCGACTGTGACCTCACACCGCTGCGCATCCTCGGGGTGCGGACGGTGCGCTCGAACGCGGACGACGATGCGACGGCCCCGCCGCGGGCGCTCGCGCTCGCCGCGTCGGCCGATGCGATGGCCGGCAGTGATCCGCTGCGGGACGACGTGCTGCGCGCGCTCAAGCGCGGTTTGACCGAGGTGACTCTGTGGGGCGACGGCGGACTCGAGCACGGTGTCGAGTCGGTCGAGCACGAGTTGAGTGCGGCCGCCAGGGCCTTCAAGGCGCATGCACTGCGCGCCGCGGGGGTCGACGAGCCGGTCGGTCCCATCGAAACCTTCCAACGCAGGTCGACGCCGTTCCTCGTCGTCTAAGCCGTCGCGCCCGCCGCGTTCTTGGCCCAGCGATAGTCGGCCTTGCCTGCGGGTGAACGCATGATCTTGGTCGTGCGGACGAAGGCCTTCGGGATCTTGTAGCGAGCGATCGACTGGCTACAGGTCGCGACCAGTTCCTCGTCGGTGGCGCTCGCACCGTCGGCGAACTGGACCACGGCCACGACTTCGCTGCCCCAACGCTCGGACGGCCGACCCACGACGACGACGTCGTAGACGCTGGGATGCGCGGCCACCGCACGTTCCACCTCTTCGACGAAGATCTTCTCGCCGCCCGAGTTGATGGTCACCGAATCGCGGCCGAGCAGTTCGATTCTGCCGTCCTCCAACACATTTGCCCGATCGCCAGGCACCGACCACCGCACGCCGTCGATCGTCGGGAAGGTGCGGGCGGTCTTCTCCGCATCGCCCAGGTAGCCGAGTGGGATCAGATCGCGACGCGCCAGCCAGCCCGAACCCTCGCCGGGTTGCAACACCCGATCGAGTTCGGCGGAGACGACCGCAGTGTCGGGCTGCGCGGTGAAGATCGCCGCCCGCGACTCCGCGCCCGGGGTGCTCAGGGTACTCATCTGGGCGCCGGACTCGGACGCCCCGACGGCGTCCATCACCATCACGTTGGGCAGTGCGGCGTGAATCCGCTCACGGACAGTGGGGGACAGCGGCGCGCCGCCATTGGTGAAGGTGACGACGCTCGACAGGTCGTAGTCGCCCCGTTCGATCTCGTCGATCAGCGGACGCGCGATCGCATCGCCCACGACGGGAATGCTGAGCACCTTCTCGCGCTCGGCCAGCCGTAGCACGTCGGGAGCACGCATCCGCTCCACGTCGTCGGGAATCACCAACCGGCCACCCATGGTGACCATGGTGTAGGCCGCCCACTGCGCGGCGCCGTGCATGAACGGCGGGATCACCAGGATCGACATGGCACCGGCAGCCGCGCGCGCCTTCTCCGCGAGCTCGGCGTAGGAGGCGGTGAACGTGTCGGCGCCCCATGGACGCCCGCCCATCGAAGACAGGAAGATGTCGTGCTGGCGCCAGAGCACGCCCTTCGGCATTCCGGTGGTGCCTCCGGTGTACAGGATGTACAGATCGTCGCCCGACGGCGTGGGCAGTCCACCCGACGGCTCCGGCGTGGCCAGGATGGTCTCGTAGTCGACGGCCCCGGGCAGCAGTGCGTTGCCGGAGTCGTCGGCCACCTGAATCAGGACTTGGAGGGCTGGAAGGCGGTCGCGGATCTCTGCCACGCGCGGGGCGAACTCGGCGGGGTACACCAGGGCCCGCGCGTTCGAGTCGGTGAGCAGGTAGACGAGCTCTTCGGAGACGTAGCGGTAGCTGACGTTGAACGGAGCCACCCTGGCGCGGTAGCTGCCCGTCATCGCCTCGAGGTACTCGTTGCCGTTGCGCAGGTAGATCCCGAGGTGATCCTGACCGGATTCGTGGCCGCCGAGCGCGTCACGTTCGGTGTGGCACCCCAGCCCCACCGATGTGAGGTACCGCGCGAGGCCGTCGATGCGGGCGTCGGCCTCGGCGTAGGTGAGCCTGCGATCCCGCCAGACCAGGAAGGTGTGGTCGGGGATCGTCCGGGCCACGGTGGCGAAGACGTCCGACAGGTTGAAACTCGTGTCAGCACCCATGAATGCAGACCATACAGTCTCCGAAGCTATGTATGGTCAGGGTGGTCAACCCGGGAAGAAACCGGCGCCCGTCAAGGTGCCTGGCTGCCAGCCCTGCGCCCCAAGGCACACCATGGGCCGTCCGTCGGGCGCTTGGGCCGCCGACTTCGGACTTGGACAGGGCGCGCCAATGGGTTGCTGGCCGTACAGCGGATACGACGCCACCCAGAACCCGGTGTAGACGGGCGGCCACTGGTTCGGAATCCAGTGGCACGCCAGCGGCTCGCCGCCGGGGCCGCGGCCGAACGTGAACAGCTGATAGTTGTCACACGGCCCGGCGAGATGCGCGTCGTAGACCATTCCCGGCACGTCGGTCGGGTAGCGGCCCGGATTGTCGGGATAGTCCGTATCTGGGTCGGCTGCGGCCGACGGCGCGAGTCCGATGGTGGCACCCGCAGCGACGGCGGCAATCGTGAGTCCGCGAATCATGCTGGCAGCCCTCCTCGGCGTTGCGGCAAAGCGTAACGGGTGTCACCGAGCGGCTTGGGCGTTTTTGCGTGAGGCGGTTATTCGTCCGCGTCCAGCACGCTGACGGCGATCCCGTACGGCAAGAAGCGCACCTTGCGGGCGGGATCGGTGTTGCTCTTGTTGGCGCGCAAGGCGTCTAGTTCGTTGGGGTAGACCTCTTCGATGTGGGCCCCGCCGTCCGCATCGACGGTGTATACCGCCCACACGCCGTCACCCGCGGAGCCGGCGGTCTCCGGCTCGGACTTGGGCCGAGTCGTCCTGTTGAACTCATCGAGCAACGTCGCCCAACTGGCTCGCTTTCCGAGCCGGTCCAACGCGTCGCGCAGGCTTTCGCCCGCGTCGCGCAACACCCGATCGAAGTCGTCGGGATCCATTCCGAACGGACCGTTCTGGCTCATCGCTCACTCCTCACTGCGGCCGTCTCGCCCGCGCCTACATACTGACCAGTGTGCAGGCCAGCGACGACCTTCGCCACGACCCGCACTCCGAGCTGATTCCCGGGTCGCTTCGCTCCCGCCCTCCGAACCCATTTCCCGAGTCGCTTCGCTCCTGCCCTCCGAACCCATTTCCCGGGTCGCTTCGCTCCTGCCCTCCGAACGACGTCGCGGCGTGGTAACGATGGGTCATGCCCGATGACACGGCGGTCACCCGCGCCGAGCTGCTCGCCGTCGTCGAGCGCTCTCCAGCGGCCGCCGGATCCCATGAACGCGGGGACTGGGTGGGACTCTTCGGCACCAACGGCGTGGTCGAGGACCCAGTCGGTTCCCGGCCGCATCGGGGACCGGCCGCCCTCGAACGCTTCTACGACACCTTCATCGGACCCCGCGACATCACGTTCCACCGCGACACCGACCTCGTGGTCGGCGCAACCGTGCTACGCGATCTGGAACTCGAAGTGAAGATGTCCGCGACGCTCGTGCTGCGGATTCCCGCCTACCTCCGCTATGACGTGGACACCGGCGGTGACCAGTTGAAGATCGCTCGGCTGCAAGCACATTGGGAGTTGCCGGCCATGGTGATGCAGTTCGGCCGCGGTGGACGGGCGGCCGTGCCCGCGGGCCTGGCCCTGACCCGTGCGCTGCTCACCAACCAAGGCGTGAGCGGCACGGCAGGTTTCCTGTCGGGGTTCCGTGGGGTCGGGAACCGGGGAAAGCGCCTGCTCACCGGACTACTCGTCGATGCATGCGCAGGCGACGAGGTGGCCGTACGACGCCGGTTCACACACTCCGCGCACATCACGCTCGGCGACCGCACGCGACTCGTCACCTCGGAGCTGGTGTCACGGCTCGACCGGTCAAGCTGGCGCAAGATGATCGTGGCAGGCGACACGGTGACCGTCGCCGTCGAGCGTGACGGCCGACGCAGCCTCCTCGTCGCGCAGTTGCGGTCGCGGCCGTTGGCGATCGCAAGGCTCCGGCTGTTCTGCGAAGAGTGAGTTGTCGGCCACGTTGCGCAGGCGGAGGACGCGGACGTGAGACGGTATGAACACCATGCAACACATCTCGTACGAGGACTTCGGCCGGAAGTTCTTCGAGATCGCAGTCACCGAGAAACGCGTCGGCGACGCGATCGCGACAATCGCCGGCGAAGCGTTCACAGTGGGTCCGATCGCTCAAGGGCCGGGCAAGATCGCCAAGGTCACCGCCAAGGTGACCGTCCAGAGCCCCGTCGTGACCCGCCACGTCGGCGAGCAGATCACGTTCGGCATCCGCATCCCGCTCGAAATCGACATGGTCATCGACCTTCGCATCGACAAACCGCGGTTCATGGTGTTCGGCGAGATCGCCCTGCACGCGACGGCGCTGGCCGCCGAGCCGCTGCTGTTGATCCTCGACGTGCACAAACCCCGGCCGTCGGACATCTCCATTCACGTGACGTCGACCTCGCTGCGCGCGGAGGTGCTGCGGATCGTCGCCGGCGTCGACGCCGAGATCAAGCGCTTCATAGCCGCACACGTCGCGGGCGAGATCGACAGCCCCGAATCGACCAAGGCGAAGGTCATCGACGTCGCCGATCAACTTGACTCGGCCTGGACCGGCATCTGATCCGGCCGTCGGGTCGAGCCAGCCTCACTCGGATTCTGAGTCGACCGACCGATCGCGCAGAGACTCGAGCCCGTCGAGCCCCTCCAGCATCGGACGCTTCGGCCCGCGGCCTTCGCCGCTGGAGCGCCCCCTGAAGTGCCGCCACAACCATGGCATCAACAGGTGCTGCGTCCACAACGCCTGCGAATACATCCGTGAGCGGAACCCCGGGCGCACCACGTCGGGGCTGGCGTATGCCCAATCATGGTTGCTGCCAGGCAATTCCAGCGCCTCGGCTGCCGCGGCGGCGAACAGCGCATGCCCCCGTGGCGAACCGTGCACCCGGTCGTCGCTCCACGTGTCGGGATCGAGCATCGACGACGCCCCGTAGAGATCGACCAGACGGAATCCGTGCCGATCCGCCTCCGTGCGGATCACATCGTTGATCTGGACGACGCGTGTCGCAATCAGCCTGCCGATGGGCAGGATCTGCACCAGATCCGGAAACGTCGTGGTGACCACGGTGGCACCGGTTTCGGCCAGCCTGTCGTGAAGGTACTCCAGGTCGGCGAGTGCGCGGTCGAAGGACCTGCCCGGCCGGGTGACGTCGTTCATGCCGATGCAACTGGTGATCAGATCGGGCTTCATCGCCAGCGCCAGCGGCAACTGTTCGTCGATGACGTCGCGGACCCGCTTGCCCCGGACCGCCAGGTTGGCGTAGGCCAGGCCAGGGTGGTGAGAATTCACCAGCACCGCGAGCCGGTCGGCGAAGCCGTACATACCGGCGGACTCGTCACCATCCCAGAGGCCCTCGCTCTGGCTGTCGCCGAGCGCGACGTAGCGCGCGTACGTGTGCAGGGACGTGCGGTCAGCCACGACGGCAAATGTAGTTAATGGTCATGCCGTTCTGCTCGGCCAGATCAATTTCAGCGGCCGCCGGATGACGCTGAGTTGGGCGATCATGTCCTCCAGTCGGGCTCGCGGGACCTCCATCTGCCATTCGGGTAGCGCGCCGGTCAGCCGCACGACGCCGGGGTCGAACGCCACGCCGGTGAGCTGCAAGCCGTGCGGCAACGGGGGAAGGCGAAGTGGGTAGGCCGGGGTGCGGGCGGGTAGCGCCCAGCGCCGACGACGCGTGATCGCGCGCGGCCTGAGCCACAGCGTCGACCCGTCGAGGTGCGCGGCCACCTCCAGGTGACCCGCCTCGCGACGGTGCGCGAACCGCAGCCGCGCCACGCCATCCGGTCCGACCTCACCGGCCAGCCGCGGGGCGGCCCATCGGAAGAGTTCGTCGAGGGCCGGCGCAGGAACGTCGAGCGACAGTTCGACGGGGGCGGCCATCAGTAGTGGCGGTACCGATGGTTGGACGTAGACGTTGTTCAGGACCGCGCTGGCACGACCGAAACGGTGTTCGTTCCAGCGGACCTGATCGGCGACCAGTCGAATGTCGTTGAGTTGGCCGACCGCCAACCCGCGCCTGCCAACCCGGGAGTCGGCTTCGACGATGGTCATGACCAGTTCGCCGTCGTCGTGCCGCACTGCCAGCCGCCTCCCGAGGACCAGCTGACGCAGCGTGACGAACGCGGTCAGATGTGCAGCGAAGGCGCCCGTTTTCGCCAATCCGACGAACGGCCGGAACGGATCCCACCCAAAGAGCGAGCCCGGACGCGTCACCGTTCCAGCATCCGTCATCGCATCGCGGGAGCCAACTCCCCACGTCGCCGACTCGCCGAACGGTCGGCACCGACAGCCTTCCCTGACAGCGGGAAGCTTCCGGTGCCCGCCGTCGCGAGATTGACGCCAGGTAACAACACACTTCTGCTGCCTAGCTTCAATCTCGCGCAAACTAGCCGTAGAAACCCACGCGATCACGACGTCCGCGGTTCGATGGATCTCGCTGAGCAATGCAAAAGGAGCCGCCACAATGCCCAAACGCAGTGCGGGACTGCTGCTGTACCGGTTCACCGAAGGCACCGTCGAGGTGCTCATCGGCCATCCCGGCGGCCCGTTCTGGGCGCGCAAGGACGACGGCGCGTGGACCATCCCGAAGGGTGAGTACGCCGAGGACGAGGACCCCTGGCATGCCGCTCACCGGGAGTTCCAGGAGGAGCTCGGACTGTCGGCGCCCGACGGCCCGCGGGTGGACTTCGCACCGGTGAAACAGCCGGGCGGAAAGGTGATTACGGCGTTCGCGGTGCGCGCCGACCTCGACGTCACAGACGCCGTCAGCAACACGTTCGACCTCGAATGGCCGAAGGGCTCAGGCAAGGTCAGGCAGTATCCGGAACTCGACCGGGTGGGATGGTTTTCCGTGGCTGCGGCTCGGTCGAAGCTGCTGAAGGGTCAGCAACCGTTGCTGGATCGGCTACTGGACCATCTCGCAGCCGAAGAACCGGACGGGACTCGATGGCGTTGATCGTCAAGGCACGGCCGTGGATGCGCCATCCGGACGGCGTGCAGAGGTACTCGTCGTCGTAACGAAGGTGCCACACCAGGTCCGTCACCTGGCCGTCCCGCCGCGACCAGTGGTGCGCGATGCACGTGATGCGGCCCAGGGCGTAGTGCGGTTCGGCCGCCGCCGCGTACACCTCGCCGACGATCGCGTGCTCGGTCCGCTCGACACCCGCCAACGCGTTCATCGCGGCGCGCACACCATCCGCGCCGCGCTGCACGCGCACCGGTTCGAGGTCGCGGGGCGGATCGGGGAGGCGCAATTCCGCTGTCTCCGTGAACAACTCGACGACGTCGCCGAATCGGCGGTCGTCGACGGCCGCCGCATACAGGTGAACCAGATCGGCGAGGGCCAATCGGTCGGCGAGGGCGATCTTCACGTACTCAAGGACAATCGCTGCGCACAGGCCGAGAGGAGGTCCTTGGCCTCATTGAGGTCGGTCGTCGGAGGCATCGCGAGCACGACCCGATCGGCGCCGAGCTCCGCCAATCGGCCCGCCCGGTCAGCATCGATCTTGGTCACCAGATGTCCCAACGACAGTTCGAGTGAGTCCGCGTCGCGCCCGGCGCGGTCAGCTGCCTCGCGCATCACGGTGATCAACCCGGCCAACTCGGCGCCGCCGACCCCCAGCGGCTGGAACCCGTCTCCGAGCCGACCGGCACGCCGGGCCGCCGCCGGGCTGTGCCCGCCGATATGGACCGGGATCCACCGCACAGGCCTCGGGTGACAGGTGGCGTCGTCGAAGTCGAAGAACTCGCCGTGATGGCTGGCGCCGTCGGGCCGGTGCGCCCACAGCAGCCTCATGACCTCGATCTGCTCGTCGGCCCGCCGGCCCCGCGCGGCGAACGGCACACCGCACGCCTCGAGTTCCTCCTTCAACCAGCCCACCCCGACCGCGAGACGCAGCCGGCCGCCCGACAGCGCGTCGACGGTGGCGACCCGCTTGGCGAGGACCACCGGATGATGGTTGGGCAGTACCAGCACGCCTGTCGCCAGCCCGAGGCCGATGGTTTGGCCGGCGAGGAAGGCCAGTAGGTCCAGCGGGTCGGGCACCGGACAGTCGGCCGGGATATCGACGCGCCCGGACACGTCGTACGGGTAGACGCTCGAATAGCGCGTCATCAGCACCGTGTGCTCGACGGCCACGAGGGACTCGAAACCGCAGGACTCGACGTGCCGCGCGAACTCCGCGATCCACACCGGATCAGCGGTCACGCCCGCCGCCACCGGCGCGAATACCGCGAACGCGGGCATCTCGGCCGTCATGGCAGGCCACTGATTCGCCGGATGTCCTCGCGGCAGGTCGGATGGGGTCGGATTAGGCGCCCGGGATGCTCATGCCCGGCTGCGGGCCGACCGGCGTCGGGGTCACGGTGGTGACGCCGTTGGAGCCGACGGTCGGAGGCCCGGGAGGCCCACCGGGGCCCGTGCCCGCGGGCATGCTGCCTGCGGCGTCCTCGGCGGCTTTCTGGGAGCAGTCGAGCATGAGGCGCATCTTTGCGTTGGAGACGACGGTCTGCTGGTAGACGATGCACTGGGACTGCGGCAGCTCGCCAGACGTGGCGCCACCGAACATGGTCTTCACGCCCTGGCTCTTGAGGATCGCCACCGCCCTGCCGTAGGGCTCACCCACCACGTTGAGCGAATTGGCGTTGACCGGGTCCGATTGGGCCAAGGCAGGGCTGAGCAGGGCTGCCGCGGCGACGGCAAGGGTGCCTGCGCCGAGCACTACTAGCTTCTTCACGTGACCTCCGGGTGTCGCGGTGCGTTGCGAACATATCGCAGATGAGTCCCTTCAGTGAAGTTCGATCAGTCGCGCGTAGGCGTTACTGCCCGCCGCATGACCTCGGCGAGCGCGTCGGCTCGCGGGTCGGTGAATACGTCTTCGAGCAGTAGTCGACGGCCGTCGGGGTCGGCCAGGGGCACCCGCCAGTTCGGGTATTCATCGGTGGTCCCCGGTTGATTCTGGGTGCGGACGTCACCGACCGCGTCCGGTAGCGCCAGCGTGAGTAGCCGTGACGGCGTGCTACCGAGGTACTGGTAGAGCGCCCGCACGACCTCGTCGACCGTCGGCTCGACGGGTTCTGTGCCCAGCAGCCCGACCCGACGCAGTTCGGCCAGCCAAGCCGCCTGCTCGGCGCGGTCGGCAGCGAGTTCTTCTGCGGCCGGACGAGTCAGCAGGCCGAGTTCCTGGCGAATCCGCACGTGTTCGCCTGCGAGGTAGCCCGCAGTCGGCGGAAGGTCGTGGGTCGTGACCGACGACAGGCAGTACTCCCGCCACCACTTCGCCTGCAACGGGCCGCCGTCTCCCCACTGGTCCTGCTCGAACCACAGGATGGAGGTGCCCAACAGTCCCCGTTCGCGTAGATAGTCGCGCGCCCAAGGTTCGACGGTGCCGAGGTCCTCGCCGACGACGACCGCGCCCGCGCGCTGCGCCTCGAGCGCGAGGATGCCGATCATCGCCTCGTGGTCGTACCTGACGTAGGTGCCGTCGGTGGGTGGAGCGCCCTTTGGAATCCACCAAAGCCGGAACAGCCCGATGATGTGGTCGATCCGGACGCCGCCCGCATGCCGGAGCACCGCCGCCACCAACGCACGGAACGGCGCGTACGCGAGTTCGACGAGCCGGTCGGGCCGCCACGGCGGTTGCGACCAATCCTGTCCGAGCTGATTGAACTCGTCCGGCGGCGCCCCAGCCGCGACCCCGAGGGCGAGCACGTCCTGCATCGCCCACGCGTCGGCGCCGTTCGGATCGACGCCGACCGCGAGGTCGTGCATCACGCCGAGTGGCATGCCGGACTGCAGCGCGCTCGCCTGCGCCCGCGTCAGCTGCTCGTCGGTCTGCCACTGAAGCCAGCGGTGAAAGTCGACGAGGTCGGCATGTTCGTCGGCGAACTTGGCGACGGCATCGCTCTCGGGATGGCGTAGCTCGGCGGGCCACTCGTGCCAGTCGTTCCCGTGTCGCTCCGCGAGCGCGCACCACGTGGCGAAGTCGTCCAGGCTGCGGCCCTCACGCGCCCGATAGGCCTCGTACGCCAGGGCTCGGCCGGGTGACAGCTCGATGTGGTAGACGCTCCTCAGCGCGGAAAGTTTGAGCTTCCAGGCCGAATCGCGGTCGATGAGGTCAACGGCCTCGGCATGGGCCTGAGTAGCGTTGCGCGCCTTGCGCAATCGGCCGCGGTTGGGGACGTAGGCGAACTCCGGGATCGCCTCCACCCGCAGGTACAACGGGTTGACGAAGCGACGAGAGGTCGGCAGGTACGGCGACGGTTCCATCGGTGCCGCAGGTGCGGCCGCGTGTAGTGGATTCACCAGGATGAACCCGGCGCCGTGCCGCGCCGCCGACCACACCGCGAGATCAGTGAGATCAGTCAGATCACCTATGCCCCAAGATCTTTCGGATCGAACGCTGTAGAGCTGGGTGGCCAGTCCCCAAGTCCGGCCGCTACCGAGTGCGGCCGGCATCGAGACCGTGGCGGGGGTGACGATGAGGGTCGTGCTGGTGTCCGACGAACCGGCCTGGGCGTGAAGCTGGTGATAGCCGAGCGGCAGGTCGGCGGGCAGTTCGAACGTCGCCTCACCGATCCGCCGCCCGTCCAGGTCGAACGGCGGCCTGTCGTTCTCGAGCTGCCGGAGCCCGGCGCGCACCGAGCCGTCTTCCAACCGGATCCAAACGCCGACGGGGTCGCCGTGGGTAACGTGCACCCAGAACGAGGATGAGTGCCCGGCCCGCGCGACGACGGTCGGCGGCAGACACCTGCGCCAATGGTCGCGGTCGTGTGCGAGAAGTGCTGCGGCCCTGTCTGTTTCGGTGACAGCCTGGACCCCCAGGGCACCGAGCACCGCGACGAGCGTCGGCTCCGTGACCGGCCGATGATGGCCGGTCCAATCGTGGTATGCCGTGGCGACGCCGTGCCGATGGGCGAGTTCGACCAGTGACGCGGCCAGTTCTGTCATGCCGCAATCTTGCCGGTATCGAGCCGGGCGTGTGCGCTTAGGCCGTCGTCGCGGGCGAGTAAGCCCTCGGTCGGCCGCGCGGTGCAAGTATCGTCGCCGAGCATGCCGGGTGGAAGCCTCGACTCGTGGGCGCGCAACCGTCGAGCCAGGGTCGCGGTGGCTGCACTCTTCCTGACCAATGGGGCCGTCTTCGCCAACCTGGTCCCGCGACTGCCCGAGCTCAAGACCGAGCTCGGGCTGACGAACGCGGAGTACGGAATCGTCGTCGCGGCGTTCCCTGCGGGCGCGTTGGTCGCCGGACTCGCAGCGGCCCAGCTCATCCGTCGTTTCACCTCGGCTCGGGTGGCCGTGGCGGGCACCGTGGGCATCGCCGCGCTGGTCCTCCTCGCCGGCGCCGCTGCGACGCCCGCGATCGTCGCCGTCGCGCTTTTCGCCGGGGGCGCATGCGACGCCCTCGTCGACGTTGCGCAGAACACGCATGGACTGCGTGTGCAGCGCGTATACGGCCGGTCGATCATCAATTCGCTGCACGCGGTGTGGTCGGCCGGAGCGGTGCTCGGTGGCCTGATGGGTGCTGCGGCGATAGCGCTGCACGTCTCCCTAACCACCCACCTTGCCTTTTCGGCAGCGGTGTTCAGCGCGGTGGCCCTCGGCGCAGCGCCGTTCCTGCTGCGTGGACCCGATCGCGAGCCCGCCCATGGCGCGGCCACGAGCGACGGCCGAGCGGGCCGGACCGTCTACCTAGTCCTGGGTGCGTTGGTCGTCATCGCGATAGCGGGCGCGGTCGTCGAAGACGCGGGAAGTTCATGGGCGACCCTGTATCTGCGGGACGGCCTCGGAGCACCGGGTGCCACCGCGGCGTTGGGGTACGTGGCGCTACTTGGCTTTCAGTTCATCGGGCGGTTGGCCGGAGACCGCGTGGTTGACCGGTTCGGCGAGCGCGCGGTGGCGCGCTGCGGCGGACTGATCACCGCCACGGGGATGGGGTTCGCACTAGCGGTTCCGAGCGTGCCTGCCACGATCGTCGGATTCGCGGCGGCTGGGATCGGCATCGCCACCGTCGTGCCTGCCGCATTCCACGCCGCCGATCAGCTGCCGGGCCTGCGGCATGGAACGGGGCTCACCGCCGTGGCCTGGTTGATGCGCGTCGGCTTCGTGTGCTCACCGCTGATCGTCGGCCTGATCGCCGACGTGACAAGCCTGCGGGTCGGGCTGCTCGTCGTGCCCGTCGCGGGAATCGCGGTGATCGCAGCGGCGGGCGCGCTCAGTGCGCGACACCCGCCAACTCGATCGTGAGCACTCCGGCCACGATGAGCCCGATGCCGATGCCCATGCGCGGCGTCAGCGGGTCGTCGAACAGGTATCTCGCGATGACCGCGACGAGCGCGACGCCGCATGCGGTCCACACGCCGTAGGCGATGCCCACAGGCATGCCCAGGTGCAGCGTGAGCCACAGCAGATAGAACGACGCGAGGTAACCCGCCACGACGGGAGCGATCCACGCCTTGACGCGGAACCCGTCCGACGCCCGCAAACCCAGCGTGGCGAAGACCTCGATCCCGATCGCGCCCGCGAGCGCCAACCACATGCTCACGGGATCGGATTCGCCTGCGTCGGGTGCGATCCGAGTTCCACGAACAACACCCCGGCGATGATGAGCCCGATGCCCGCGGCGACGGGCCACGTCAGCCGGTCACCGAACATCGCCGCGGCGAGCACCGCCGTCAACGCCGTACCGGCCGCACCCCAGATGCCGTAGGCCACGCCCACGGCGACGCCCAGGCGCAGCACCAAGGTGAGCAACACGAACGCGCAGACGTAACCGACCAGCACGAGGATCAGCCATGCCGCGTGGTCCTGCGACGCGCGCAACGCCAACGTCGCGGCCACTTCGGTGAGGATGGCGCCGGCCAGCAGCACCCACTTGCGCACGCCGACCAACCTAACGCCCGATCAGTTCACGGCCCGCTCCACCATCGGCGTCAACACCTCGTGGGCGAACCGGCGCAGGTTCGCGTCGTCGCCGAAGTCCGGATCGGTCGGCGGCGCCGAGACGTACGTGAAGAACAGCCGCGCGAACACGTCGGCGACCCACCGCACGTGCTGGGTCGGTGTCCCCGGGGCGTCGCCGTGAATGTAGTTCGCGATGAAGGCCGAACCCATGTCCAGGAGCTCGACCCAGTCGGTGACGTGAGCGGGTTCGGCGTTGCCCGCGCGCTTCAACATCGGATGCTCGCGCGCGAAGCGCACCGCGCCGATGAAGGCCTCGGCAACACCCTCGTTCGGATCCTCGACGGCCTCGATGGCGTCGGCTACCGCGCCAAGGAAGCGCTGTGTCTCCCTACGCACCAACGCCGCCACAAGATCATCCCGGCGGGGGTAACGGCGATACGCCGTCATTCGTGACACTCCGGCCCGGCGCACCACGTCCTCGACCGTAATACGTTGCAGCCCAACGGCCGCCGCTTCCTGAAGCGCCGCATCGAGGATGCGCTGGCTGGTGCGGTCGGCCTCCTCGTCGATGCGCTCCGCGGTGGTGGCGCCACCAACGGCCTCGATGACCTGCGCGCCGATCACACTGCCACTGTTTCGCTCAAGGCGACACCCGCCACCCGCGCCCGGGCCATCTGGAGGAAGCGGGGCGTCCCGAACGCCCACCGCAGCCGGCGCGCGTCCGCCAGCAGCATCGGATCGATCAGGCGACGGGTGACCGGCGACGGCCGGTCGAAGCCGATGAGTTCACGCGCCCAGTGCGGGGCCCGGCTCATTCCCGCGAACACCGCGAACCGGTGCAGGCGACGGTCCAGCGCATCGGGCAGGTCGGGGAAGAACGGGGAGGTGAGCAGGAAGTCGATGAACTCGCGGGTCTGGACGTTGACGCTGAGCTTGGGCCGCATGTCGGCGACGTAGTCGTCGAGTTCGGCGGCCGACGCAGGCACCGATTCTCCGCCGCCCATCCGGCCGATCACGGCCTGCTCGGCCAGGTAGCGGTCCTGCTCCTCGTTCGACAGGCGCCGGTTGGTGTGTTCGAAGGTGCGCAGGATCATCCAGGGGATACAGGTGTGCACCCAGGTGATCAGTGCGGGGTCGAGCGCACGGTATGGGACGCCGTCGGGTCGGGTGCCGTTGACGTAGGCATGCACGTGCTTGACGTGCTCGATGAGCGCGGTGGCCGCCTCGGTGTTGCCGAACGTCGTCGCCAGCACGTAGCCGAGGGTGGCGCGGGCCCGCTGGAACGGGTCCTGCCGGTAGTTCGAGAGATCCTGAACACCTGCTACGACCGAGGGGTGCAGGATCTCGAGGACGATCGCGGGCAGCCCGGCCTGGGACACCGACGCGAGGTCGGCGTTGATCTCCCAGGACATGCTGTCCGGCCCGATCAGACCAGGGTCACCCGGCGGGCCGCCGTACACCTTGGGGTCGTCATGGCGACCCGCGGCCTTCTCGAACTCGGCGACGATGCTACGACGCAGAGAACCTTCCATCACGCCCCCAGCGGTAGGAATGTGACATGTCCCTGCACATGTCTACCACCTCGGGCCGCGGTCGGGCCAGTGCCGGCGTCCAGTTTCGAAGAGTTCCGGGACGCCGCCGGCCAACCTGGTCGGTCAGTAGACGAGGCCGAGCCTGGGGGGCCTGGTGCCGTGCAGGGTGTGGTTGCCGAGGTGGACGTACTTCCAGCGCGCCGGGTCGTGCAGCGAGTGGGTACGCACGTTGCGCCAGTGCCGGTCGAGGTTGACGGCGGTATCGGTGCCCGATGCCCCGGTGAGTTCGAATATGCCGCTGGCGATTTCGACGGCGAACTCCTGGGCCAATGCCTTGGCGGCGGCCACCGTCAGGGTCGCCTCGGTGGCGCTGTCGCGGGTGAGTTCCGGTTGCGCGTATGCCGCATCGATGATCGCCGTTCCGCGTGCGAGCAGTGCCTCGAGCGCGTACAGCTTGGCGGTCAGTTCTCCGAAGCGACGCACCACGTGCGGCTCCCGATCGGCACTCTCGACACCGGCGTCTACGGCTTCCTTCCATGGGCGCGCACGGGTTCGGACGAACTCCGCGCCGTCCTCGAGTGCCGCACGGGCGATTCCGATGTCGACGGCGGCGTGCAAGGCCTGATCGAACGCGCCGAGCACGGTTGGCGGACCGCTGACGGGGTCGGGCGGCAAGCCCTCCTCGATCACCAGTTCGTCGGCGACCACCACCGCGTCCAGGCGCACCTCACCGCTGGCGGTACCGCGCTGACCGAACGCCGCCCACTTGTCCAATTCCAGTGTCACGCCGGGCTGGTCGGGCCGGACGAACACGGTCGCGGTCTCGGCGGGCGTCGTCGATGGTCGCTCGGCAAGCCTCGCTCCGTCCGATGGTCCCTCGGCAAGCCTCGCTCCGTCCTCCACGACAGCGGCCACCGCGATCCACGTCGCCCCCAACACGCCCGTCGCGTAGTACTTCGTGCCGCTGAGTACCCACGTGCCGTCCCCGCGCGGGGTCACCGTGGTCTGCCGATCCAGCGCCGTCTTGGTACCCCGTTCGGCGGTGGCGTTGCCGATTTGGGCGCCCGCCAACGCGTCGGCGTAGATGCGCGGCGCCGGATCCAACTGACCGAGACCCGAAATCGCCTGTGCCACGACGAAATGCGACAAGAGCAGCTGGCCGACCGCGCCGTCGCCCCGCGACAACCGGCGCAACACCTCCACGATCGTGGATGCCGGAAGCCCCGGTCCGCCGTGCTCGGGCGGGACCGAGATGCCCAGCAGCCCCGCGTCTGAGACCAACTGGAGCTGGGGAGTCAGGGGGGTGCCTGCGCGCTCGCGTTCGGCGCTGCCGTCTGCGAGCTGGGTCGCGACGGCGTCGGCCGCGGCGAACGCGTCCGGCGATGACGCCAACAGGGGAGCGGTGGTGGTCATCTCGAGGGTCATGCCGCGTGACGCTACGGGCGGCCGGTCCCCGCGCACAGAATTGCGACCACCGAGAATGTTTTTGACGGGTTTTGCCAGAGGCCGTCGGCATATCCACTGATCAGAGGGTTTGTCGGAGCGCGCAGGTAGCCTGGAGTCATTCGTCCGATCGACCACGAGGAGCACCACATGACGAACCCGCGGCGCACGCTCATCGCCGTCCTGCTCGACCGTTCCGGCTCGATGGAGTCCGTCAAGTCGGACACCGAGGGCGGGTTCAACGCCTTCGTCGATGCGCAGCGGGCGGAGCCGGGCGAGGCCCTCGTGACGCTGGCGCAGTTCGATACCGAGTACGAGGTCGTCTACTCCAACCGTCCGATCGCCGACGTTCCCCGGCTCGCCCTTCAGCCGCGGGGCGGGACGGCCTTGTACGACGCACTGGGCCGGCTGATCACCGACGTGGGTGCCGAGCTGGCGGCCCTGCCCGAAGACGACCGTCCGGGAACGGTGATCGTCGTCGTGTTGACCGACGGGCACGAGAACTCGAGCAGGGAATGGACGCACGCCGCCGTCACCGCGGCGATCAAGCGCCAGGAAAACGACTACGCCTGGGACTTCATCTTCCTCGGCGCCAACATGGACGCCGTGGCTGTCGGCACGTCGCTTGGCTTCGCCGCCGACAGGTCGATGACGTGGGACACCGCCAACGGCGGTGCCGTACACGCGATGGCATCGACCACCTCGTACGTATCCCGTAGGCGTTCGGCTCCGGCCGGCGCCCCGGTGGAGGGTTTCTCCACGTCGGACCGCGAGGCCGCGAGCGGCCGTAAGCGAAAGTGAGCGCCGAGACGGGCAACCCGAGGCTGGTCGCCCAGCCCGTCGTCGACACTGCGTACGGACCCGTCCGGGGAGTCGACGATGGGACAGTCAAGGCGTGGAAGGGAATTCGGTACGCCTCGGCTCCCGTCGGCGCGCTGCGTTGGCGGCGCCCGCAGCCCCCGCAGCGCTGGACGGAGCCCGCAGACGCCACCGCGATGGGACCGGTGTGCCCGCAACCCACCGATCCGCGAATCCCCATCGACCTCGGCGCGCCGCAGGGGGACGACTGTCTGACGCTGAACGTGTGGTGCTCGTCGGATACCCAGCCGGGCGACGGCAAACCGGTGATGGTGTGGGTGCACGGCGGGGCCTACGTCCTGGGCTCGGCGGCCCAGGCGCTGTACGACGGGCGCGCGCTCGCCCGTAGCGGCGAGGCGGTGATCGTCACCCTCAACTATCGGCTGGGCGCCTTCGGATTCCTCGACCTGTCCGGATTCAGCACGGAGCGAACGACATTCGATACCAACCTCGGAATGCGCGACGTGCTGTTCGCGCTGCGCTGGGTACGCGACAACGTCGCGAGCTTCGGTGGTGCGGCCGACAGGGTGACGCTGTTCGGCGAATCGGCAGGCGCAGGCGTCGTCACCTCTTTGCTGGCCAGCCCCGCGGCGGCGGGACTGTTCTCTGCCGCCATCGCGCAGAGCTCGCCGGCGACGTCCGTCTACGACTCCGGGCGGTCCCGCACGGTGGCCGAACACTACCTACGGACCCTCGGCATCGACGCCGACGACGCGGACCGGTTGGTCGAGGCCCCCACCGCGGAACTGCTGGCAGCGTCCAAGAAGCTCTTCGACGAGGTTCCGGTGCGCACCCCCGGCACGTTGGCATTCGCGCCCATCGTCGACGGTGACGTCTTGCCCGACTATCCGGTCAAGCTCGCCCGCGAGGGACGGACCCACCCGGTGCCCTTGATCATCGGCACCAACGAGCATGAAGCCGCACTGTTCCGCTTCATGCGCTCGCCGTTGATGCCGATCACCCCCGAGTCCATCAAGGCGATGTTCGCCGCGATCGCCGCCGAGCAACCCGGCCTTCAGCTACCTACGAAGGCCCAGTTGGGCGCAACGTACCGCGGCCGGGGCAAGGTGCCGGGCATGGGCGTGGCGCGCGACCTCGGCTTCCGCATGCCTTCTCTGTGGTTCGCCGAGGGTCACGGTGCCATCGCGCCTGCGTACGTGTATCGGTTCGACTGGGCCACGCCGATGTTGCGGCTGCTGCGTCTCGGTGCTGCACACGCCACCGAACTGCCGTACGTATGGGGCAATCTCGTTGCCGGACCGAAGGATCCGACGTTCAAGCTGGGTGGGCTGCGCGTCGGAGCCGCGGTGTCTGAACGCATACGGGCCCGGTGGCTCAACTTCGCGGCGGACGGCGAACCGCGGGGTTCTGCGGCGGAGCCGCACTGGCGGCCCTACCGCAGTAGCGACCGTGCGGCCCTGGTGATCGACAAGGCCGACACCGTCGTCACCGATCTCGATGGGCCGCTGCGCCACGCGTGGGGTAACGACGTGTTGAGTTTCCGCTGACCGCCAGCAGCTAAGCTGCCGCTGGGAGGTGTCTGACATGGATGGAGTGGACCGGCTCTATTCAGAGGTGCTGCCTCCGCTGATGCACGACCCCGTGACATTCGCAGTCCCGTTCTTCCTTCTGCTGCTGATCATCGAATGGGCCGCGGCCCGCAAACTCGCCCACACCGAAGCCCAAGGTGCGCCCGCCGGGGCCTACCTGAAGCCGGACGCGTGGGCGAGCATCTGGATGGGCGTCGTGTCGATCGGCACCAGCGCTGTGCTCAACGCCATCGCGCTGTTCGGATACGCGGCGCTGTACGTCTACGTCGCGCCCTGGCACCTCCCCGCCACCGCTTGGTACACGTGGGTGATCGCCATTCTCGGTGTGGACCTGCTCTATTACGTCTACCACCGGATGGCCCATCGGGTGCGGCTGCTGTGGGCCACGCATCAGGCCCACCACTCCAGCCAGTACTTCAACTTCGCCACCGCGCTTCGTCAGAAGTGGAACATCAGCGGCGACGTATTCCTGCGCGCGCTGCTGCCACTGGTCGGCGTACCGCCGTGGATGGTGTTCGCGAGCTTCTCCATCAACCTCGTGTATCAGTTCTGGATTCACACCGAGCGCATCGGCAAGCTCTGGTGGCCAATCGAATTCGTCTTCAACACGCCATCTCACCACCGGGTGCACCACGGCATGGATCAGCAGTACCTCGACAGGAACTACGGTGGAATCCTGATCCTGTGGGACAGGCTGTTCGGCAGCTTCGTCGCCGAGACCACCCGGCCGCTCTACGGCCTCACCAAGCAGATCGACACCTACAACATCTGGACGCTGCAGACGCACGAGTACGTCGCCATCGTCCGCGACGTCCGGCGGGCACGGCGGTGGCGCGACCGTTTCGGCTTCGTTCTCGGCCCGCCCGGGTGGGAACCCCGCGACACCGTGCAACCCGGCGTCGCGGCGCGGGTCACCGCCGCGTCCTAGCCCCGCTTCGGGAGCGCCGCCGCGGCGAATCCATGCCGACGCTCACTCCCGCGTCGTAGTGTTCGAACGGTGGAAACCGTGTTCGACGGCGACGTGGACCCCGCACTGATCGAACGTTCGCTGGCGACGAGCACCTTCGGGTCGATGTGGCTGGAGATCGAGCGGCCCGAGTATCCGCGCCTGTCCGCGTCCATCACCTGCGACCTGTTGGTCGTCGGTGGGGGTTACACGGGACTGTGGACCGCACTGCACGCCGCACGGCGCCATCCTGACCGGCGCATCGTGCTGATCGAGGCCAATCGAATCGGCTGGGCCGCGTCGGGTCGCAACGGCGGATTCGTCGACGCCAGTCTGACCCACGGACTCAAGAATGGAAAGACGCGGTGGCCCAACGAGATTGACCGACTCACGGCGATGGGCATGGAAAATCTCGACGGCATGCAGAATGAGCTTGCGGAACTCGACCTCGACGTCGAATGGCAGCGCACCGGCGTGCTCTCGGTAGCCACCGAGCCCCACCAGGTCGGATGGCTCGAAGAAGCCGCCGCCGAGGGGGAGGGAGAATTCCTCGACGGCGACCGGGTGCGCGCCGAGGTCCATTCGCCGACCTATCGCGCCGCACTGTTCGACCCTGACTCGTGTGCAATCGTCCACCCCGCCAAGCTCGCCATCGAGCTCTCCCGCGCGTGCCGACGCGCCGGAGTGCACGTCTACGAGCACACCAACGCGACGTCCCTCCACTCCGGCGGAGCGGCGCTGACCATCGACACCGATGGACCCGCCGTCACCGCCCGCGAAGCCGTGCTTGCGACCAACGTGTTCACTCCCTTGCTGCGACGCAACCGGTGGCACACGGTGCCCGTCTACGACTACGTGCTGGCCACCGAACCGCTCACCGACGTCCAGTTGGACCGCATCGGCTGGCGGAACCGTCAGGGAATCGGCGACTGCGCCAACCAGTTTCACTACTACCGGCTCAGCGCGGACAACCGGATCGTTTGGGGCGGGTACGACGCGATCTACCGCTTCGGCGGGCGCGTCGACCCCTCGTACGAGGATCGGCCCGAGACGTATCGGCGGCTGGCCGCACACTTCTTCCTCACCTTTCCCCAGCTCGACGACGTGAGCTTCAGTCACCGGTGGGCAGGACCGATCGACACCAACACCCGCTTCTGCGCACACTGGGGACTCGCCAGGGACGGGAGGGTCGCCTACGTCAACGGCTTCACCGGACTCGGTGTTGGCGCTGCCCGTTTTGCCGCCGACGTATGCCTGGACTTACTGGAGGGTGAGCCGACCCCGCGGACGGAGCTCGAAATGGTGCGCAAGCGGCCGCCACCGTTTCCTCCTGAGCCGTTGGCCAGTATCGGAATCCAGGCCACCAGGTGGTCGCTTGATCGTGCCGACCACTCCGCGGGCAGGCGCAATCGTTTGCTACGTACCCTCGACGCAGCCGGCCTTGGCTTCGACTCCTAATCACTCGCCAGCCACGCGCAGGCGCAGGCAACGCGTACCCGATTGTTCGCCAACCGTTTTGCTTCGGCCAAGGCGAATCACCCACGAACCCTCCTGGCGTCACTAAGCTCGGGTCAGGCCCGGTTCACAACGATGTCGAAAGGGTAGAAATCATGGGAGACAGACTCCAAGACGGTGAGAAGCTCGAGGTTGGCGACTCCTTGACGTCCAAGAACGGGGCGTACAAGGTCAGCCTGCAAGAGGACGGGAACCTGGTGCTCTACGCCGGCGACGAGGCGGTGTGGTCGACCGGCACCAACGGCCAGAACGTCGTTCGCGCCGAGGTGCAGAAGGACGGCAACTTCGTCCTGTACACGCCGGACAAGCCGGTGTGGGCCAGTCAGACCAAGGGCGCCAAGGACGTTCGGTTGATCCTGCAGGACGACCGCAATCTGGTGCTCTATGGCGTCGACGGACCGGCCTGGTCGTCGAACACGCACACCGACGAGGCGCCGCCGCCACCCGTAAAGGCCGAGGTGAAAACTGCCGCGGTCGAGGAGGTCGCACCAGCCGCGGCCGAGGAGCCCGCTCCTCCGCCTCCGCCGCCGCCTCCACCACCTCCGCCCGCTCCGCGGACGTACACCGTCGTGTCCGGTGACACGCTGTGGGCGATCGCCGAACGCTTCTACGGAGATGGCAACAAGTACCCCCAGATAGCCGAGGCAAGCGGCATCGCCAATCCAGACCTGATCCATCCCGGTCAGGTAGTGACGATCCCGTAGCGGACGTGCCGAGGTGGCCCGGCCTTTACGGTGCGGGGCCCCTCTGATCGTGCGTACGCTGAACCTCGGTCTAGCACCGAGGAGGCGGCCATGCACTTGCGGTGTTTGCGTGTGCTCGTGCTGGCAACCGCCGCCGTCCTCGTGGCGAGCGTTGCGGCGCCGGCGGTGCACGGCGAGCCGGGTGCCGTGGTCTTCCCGGGGATGGAGATCCACCAGGACACCAACGTGTGCACGCTGGGGTTCGTCGATCTGCAGACGCGAACCGCGTTCAGCGCCGGCCACTGCCACGGCGGCGGCCCGGTGACCGACGAGGCAGGCAACCTGATCGGTCACCAGGAGCTGTTTCGGGACAACACTCCCAATGGCGCCACCATCGCCACGGATTACATGATCACCGATTGGGAGTCCATCGCGTTGCTACCAGACGTCCCGCTCAACGACGTTCTGCCCGGCGGACGGGTACTGGTGACCGATCCGTCCGTCGCTCCCATGACCGGGCAGCGGGTCTGCCATTTCGGCGTGGCGACCGGTGAGAGCTGTGGCACGGTGGAAGCCGTCAACAACGGCTGGTTCACGATGGCGAACGGAGTGGTCAGCCAGAAGGGTGATTCGGGTGGGCCCGTGTACGCGCTTACTGACGACGGACGCGCCGTCATCGTCGGAATGTTCAACAGCACGTGGGGCCAGTTCCCGGCCGCCGTGTCGTGGCAGGCCATCGACCAGCAGGTGCGCGAAGACGTCTTCTCGGCCGCATCCGGCACCGCTCCGGCGCTCAGTACCGTCGTCGTGCCGCCTCCGGCGTAGGGCCACGCAAGCAAGATGCCGGGTTTGAAGAGTCGGCGATGGTCGCATCGCAAGATCATGCTCGCCGTTCTGGCGTCCATCGGGATTCTCGCGCTGGTCGGTACCATCCTCGCTCAGCTGTTGACGCCTTTTCTGACCGACCCGCGCGGAGAAGCCGCCCCGCGTACCGTCGCCACGCGGCCCACGACCACCACGCCGGCCGTCTACATCGCGCCGCTCTCCGTACGGCCGGTCGTGCAGGCGCTGGTGGCGACACCAGAACAATGCCAACCGGGTCCACCGCCTCCGCCGCCCCCGCCGGGCGAGCCGTTGCTCACGTGTGACGTCGAGCGAAAGGCCCACTATGAACTCGGCCCGGTAGCGCTGCAGCTGAAACTGACCGGGGCTACGTCGATCAAGCTGCCGATGAGCGAGTTCTATGCCGTCCAGATGATGATGGATACCGACTCGGGCGCCCAGTTCGGTCAGTACACCGGCACCCAGGTCGGCAAGCAGGTCGCGTTCGTGCGGGACGGCGTCGTGCTCGCCGCTGCGCCGATAAGTGAACCGCTCAACGGCGAATCGCTGCAGCTGTCAGGCGATTTCACCCGTGAAACGGCGGAGACAATCGCACGCATGCTGCGCGAGGGAACCTGACGCCGCGCTAGCGCCTGAGCATGTCCTACTTGAGGTCGTCGGCGAGCTCGGCGATGCGGACGGTGCGGCTACGCCCGCGATGACGGCGGCGAGGACACCCTGTCGCCTACCTCGGCGAAACGCGAAACTAGAACACGTTCTAGCCACGGGCGGACGCCGAGGATATCCTCGATGCGATGCATGCCCAGACACCTGTCCAGATCGCGTGGGTGACGCGAAACCTGGCCGCCACGGAAGCCGCCCTGACCGGGCTGTTGGGCGCAAAGAAGTGGATCCGAATGCCGGGTATCCACTTCGGGCCCGAGTGGTGCACACATCGCGGCGCGCCCGCCGACTTCGTCGCCGACATCTCGTTTTCGTATGCGGGCGACACTCAACTGGAGGTCATCGAGCCGGTATCCGGGGTCGGCGTGTACTCGGAATTCCTGGAGCAATCGGGTCCCGGCCTTCATCACGTCTGCAGGGCCGCACCCGACGAGCACGCGTTCACCGCGATGTGCGCCGACGCGGAACGAGACGGCACATCCATCATCACCCACGGCACCATGCCCGGCGGCATGCGCTTCGCCTACGTGTCCGCGCCGGAGGCGGGCGTGCCCTACCTCGAACTCGCCTATGTACCGCCCGACATCCAGAAGTTCTTCGACCACGTCAAACAGGAGCAAGCGTGAGTTCCGACGAACTCTTGCGCGAGGAGAAATCAATGACTGAAATCCCAGCGACCATCAACGCTGCCGAGGTGACGGACTGGAGCGACGAATTCGACGTCGTCGTCGTCGGGTTCGGTATCGCAGGTGGATGTGCGGCGGTCAGCGCTGCGGCAGCCGGCGCAAGCGTGCTGGTGCTCGAGCGGGCGGCCGCCGCGGGTGGCACCACGTCAATGGCCGGCGGACACTTCTACCTCGGCGGCGGCACCGCCGTCCAGCAGGCCACGGGACACGACGACACTCCCGAAGAGATGTACAAGTACCTGGTGGCCGTGTCGCAGGAGCCCGACCGCGAGAAGATCCGGGCCTACTGCGACGGAAGCGTCGAGCACTTCAATTGGCTTGAGGCGCTTGGCTTTCAATTCGAGCGCAGTTATTGGAAGGGCAAAGTCGTCGTTCCGCCCGGCACCGAGGGACTGTCGTATACGGGCAACGAGAAGGTCTGGCCCTTCTGCGAGCAGGCCAAGCCAGCTCCACGTGGGCATTCCGTGCCGGTGCCTGGTGAACTGGGCGGCGCGGCCATGGTCATCGAGCTGCTCCTGAAGCGGGCCGAGGCGGTCGGTGTCGAGATCCGCTACGAGACCGGGGTCACCAATCTGGTCGTCGAGGACGGTGCTGCGGTTGGCGTGCGCTGGAAGAACTTCGGCGAGACGGGCATGATCCGCGCCAAGTCCGTCGTCATCGCGGCGGGCGGTTTCGCGATGAACGCCGAGATGGTCGCCGAGCACACTCCCGCACTGGCGCACCAGCGCAAGACCAAGCGCCACGGGATGGTGGCGCCCTACATCCTGGGCAACCCCCACGACGACGGGCTGGGCATCTGGCTGGGCGTGTCCGCGGGCGGCGAAGCCAGGAATCTCGACGGTCTGTTCATCACCGCGGCCGCCTATCCGCCGGAGATCCTGCTGACCGGCCTCATCGTCAACAACCAGGGCCAGCGCTTCGTCGCCGAGGATTCCTATCACTCGCGGACGTCGGCCTTCGTCCTCGAACAGCCCGACCAGCAGGCCTACCTCATCGTGGATGAGGCACACATGCAGATGCCCGAGATGCCGCTGATCAAGTTCATCGACGGATGGGAGACGGTCGCCGAGATGGAGGCCGCGCTCGGGATCCCCGCGGGCAAGCTCGCTGCGACGCTCGACCGCTACAACGAGCACGCCGCGAACGGCGAGGATCCGGACTTCCACAAGCAGCCGGAATACGTTGCCGCGCAGGACAATGGGCCGTGGGCGGCATTCGACCTGTCTCTTGGCGTCGCGATGTACTCCGGGTTCACCATGGGTGGACTGACGGTGTCGATCGACGGCGAGGTCCTGCGCGCCGACGGCAGTGTCGTTCCCGGCCTCTACGCCGCGGGTGCCTGCGCGTCGAACATCGCGCAGGACGGCAAGGGCTACGCGAGTGGAACCCAACTGGGGGAGGGTTCGTTCTTCGGACGTCGCGCAGGCGCGAGCGCCGCAGGTGTCCGCTAGGCAGGCGCGTCGGCCAGCGGACTCAAACTCCACTGGCCGCCACCCGCCAACTCGAGCCGTTGCCGATGGTGCCGCTCGAGCGCGGGCCGGTGGCTGATGCTGACCACCACGCACTCGGGTAGCTCGCGGCGCAGTGCCGCGTACAAGGCGAACTCCTGACCTTCGTCGAGCGCGGAGGTCGCCTCGTCGAGGAACACCGCCCTCGGCTTCGTCAGTAGCACCCGCGCGAACGCCACGCGCTGCTGCTCGCCCGGAGACAGGATCTTCGCCCAGTCGGCCTCTTCGTCCAGCCGGGCTGCAAGGTGGCCCAGCGTCACCGTGTCCAACGCCGAACGAATCTCGTCGTCTGCGAACGCATCTGACGCCGACGGATAACACACCACCGCGCGCAGGGCGCCAAGTGGCGCATAGGGCAACTGCGACAGGAACATCGCCGCCTCACCGTCGACGGCGGGCAGCCGCACCGTTCCCGACGAATAGGGCCACATCTGCGCGAGACTCCGCATCAGCGTCGTCTTCCCGGTGCCGGAAGGTCCGGTGATGACCAACGAGTCTCCTGGAGTCAGCCGAAGGTCGAGGTCGTCGACGATCCGATCCCCGGTGGGCAAGCTCACGTCCACGTCCACCAACTCGACGACGCCGTCGACGCTGGCCTCGACCGCCAACCGCGGTAACGCCCTTGCCTGTTCATTCGCCGTCACCAGCCCGTCCAGCCGAATGATGGCGGCCCGGTAGCCCGCGAACGCGTCGTATACGGAGCGAAAGAAGCTCAGCGAGGCCTGCACGTTGCCGAACGCAGCCACCGACTGCATGACGTCGCCGTAGGTCAGCACGCCTGCGAACATTCGCGGCGCCTGGATGATCAACGGAAGAGGGGAGACGATCTGGTTCATCGTCCGGTTCCACCCGGTGAACGCCACGACACGGAGCACGAGCCTGCGATAGTTCGCGATGACTCGTCCGAAGCGTTCGGACAACGCAGCGCGTTCGGTGCGCTCGCCACGGTAGAGGCCCACCGCCTCGGCGGCGTCGCGAATGCGCACCAACGCGTAGCGGAAGGCCGCGTTGGTCGCCTCGTTGCGGAAGGTCAGGCGAATGATTGGCTTGCCAATCCAGAACGCCACGACGGTCGTCGCGGCGACGTACAGCAGCACCATCCAGAACAGTGCCTTGGGCACCGTGACACCGAAAAACGTCAGCGGCCCAGCCAGATTCCACAGGATCGGGGCGAACGCCACCACCGACACCATGGAGTTCACCGTCCCGAACAACAGCGTCTGCGACGTGGAGACGGTCGGGGTGTTGGTCTCCGGTCCGGTGCCCGTCGTGAAGACGTCGATGTCCTGCTGGATGCGCTGGTCGGGGTTGTCGATCGGTTGGCCGCCGAAGCCGGTCAGGAAGCGGCCGCGGTAGTACGCCTTGTCATCGAGCCAGTCGCCGGTGAGGCGATCGGTGAGCCACACTCGCCAACGAATGATGAAGTACTGCATCAGATACTGGTCGAGTACGACCCGGGTCACGTCGGCGATCAGGAGCAACGCGAAGAGGACGAGGGTGGCGTAGAACCCGCTCTCTCCCGAGGCCCGCACGGCCTCGTCGCCTGCGTCTCTGCCGCCGAGCGCGACCTGTATCGCCGACGTCTGGTCGTTCAGGTAGTAGCTGAACAGCACGTCCATTCGCACGGAGATCATCACCGACAGCAGCAGCACGGCCAGCAGTCCCCATACCGGAAAGCTTTGGCGTCCTTTGAAGTACGCACCGGTGACTCGCCAGAACTGCCTGCCCCACGTGGTGAACCGCGCGATGAGCACGAGCACGACAAGCATGATGACGGCGCTGATCGCCCATGCCTTCGCGACCCAGACCACCGAGTCCACGATGACGTTGGCCCAGTCGAAGGACGGGGTGAACATTTCCATGCCGGGAAGCTACCCCGGCGCGGCGTCACACGGGGACGGGCTCCTCACCAGCAACTCGGCCGAGCCGCCACTCGCCGTCGCCGAGTAGCTCGAGTTCGTGCGTGTGGTGTTGCTCGACGGTGGTGCGATGGCTGACGCTGACCACGATCGTGTCGGGGAGTTCCGTGCGCAATAACTGGTAGAGCATGAATTCCAAGCCCTCGTCGAGTGCGGACGTGGACTCGTCGAGGAATACCACCTTGGGCTTCGTCAGCAGGATGCGGGCGAACGCGATCCGCTGTTGTTCGCCGGGGGAGAGCACCTTGGCCCAGTCCTGCATCTCCTCGAGTCGCTCGACGAGATGCGGGAGAGCCACCTCTTGCAACATGGCTTTCAGCGTTTCGTCGTCGATCGAGCCTTCCTCGCCCGGGTAGGTGACCACTGCGCGCAGGTCGCCCAGCGGCACGTAGGGCAGTTGTGACAAGAACATCGTCTCGTTGGGTCCACAGGGCCGGATCAGTGTGCCCGACGTGAACGGCCACAACTCCGCAAGGCTGCGCAGCAGGGTGGTCTTACCGGCGCCGGACTGCCCTGTGACCACCAAGGTGTCGCCGATTTCCAGACGCATGTCGAGCGGTTTGATGAGCTGCCGACCGTCGGGCGTGCGGACCTCGACGTCGTCGAGTTGGACCGTGCCATCGACGCATGGTCTCGTGGTGATCTCCGGCAACGCCCTGGCCTGCTCGTTGGCGATGACCAGTCCGTGCAGGCGGATGATGGCCGCCCGGTACCCCGCAAACTGATCGTAGGTGTTCCGGAAGAAGGACAGCCCACTCTGGATGCTGCCGAATGCCTGTGCGGACTGGGTCATGTCGCCGAGCTTGATAACGCCCTCGTAGAACCGCGGAAACTGCACGATGTAGGGCAAGAGCACGATGATCTGGCTGATCGACATGTTCCAGCCATAGAAGCGGACCATCTTGTTTATGTACTTCTTGTAGTTGGCGACGACGGGGGCGAAGAGCCGCCGCAGCCCCGTGCGCTCGGCGACTTCGCCACGGTAGAAGGCCACCGCCTCGGAGGCGTCGCGCAACCGCACCAGCGCATAGCGGAAGGCGGCGTTGAACTTCTCGTTGTTGAACGAGAACCAGATGATCGGCCGTCCGATCCAGAACGCGATGATGCTCGCGACGAACACGTAGACCAGCCCGATCCAGAACAGCGCCCGCGGAAGCTCCCATCCGATGATGGGCATGGTGATCGGGCCAGAGAGGTTCCAGAGGATTGCGGCGAACGAAACAATCGAGGCTACTGCGTCGACAGCGCCGAACAGCAGGATGCTCTTGGTGTACAGGTTGGGGTTGTTGGGCAACGGACCATAGCCGGTGGTGAAGATGTCGATGTCGGCCTGGATGCGCTGATCGGGGTTGTCGATCGTGTCGTCGATGAAGCGCGTGCGGTAATACGCCTTCTCGTCGAGCCAGTCCCCGGTGAGGCGATCGGTCAACCATACGCGCCACCGCAGGATGAACCGCTGCATGAGGAACAGATCGAGCATGATCCGGGCGACGAAGATGGTGGCCAGGACCGCGAAGACGGTGACGAATAGCCAAAAGCCCCTTCCGCCAGACGCTTTGACGGCATCGTCGCCGCTGCCGACGCCTGAGGATATGACCTGGAAGCTGGTGAACATGTCGCTGCTGTTATAGGTGAACAGCACGTCGAGTCGGACGCCCACGATGACGGACAGCACCAGGACCGAGAACCAGAGCCAGACCTTGCCGCAGCCCGGTCCGACGAAGTACTGACCGGTGACCTTCCACGCCTGTCGGCCCCACGAGGTCAGTCGGACGATCAGCGCTAGAGCGATCAGCGTGACCGCTAGCGCAATCACCCAAGCGAACCCGATCCACTTCAATGAGGCCAGGAGCTCGTTGCTCCAGTCCAGCGTCGGGGTGAACATCTCCATTCCGGCAAGGTACCCCTAGGAGCGCAGGCAAGCGGGGCCGATGGCTTACGTCATCCTGGTGAGTCGGTCGAGTCGCCAGGCCCCGTCACCGAGGAGTTCCAGCTGCTGATCGTGGTGCTGCTCAACGGTGTCCCGATGACTCACGCTGACCAGAATCACGTCGGGCAGTTCCGACCGGACGACCGCGTAGAGCATTACCTCGAGCCCCTCGTCCAAGGCCGAGGTGGACTCGTCGAGAAACACGGCCTTCGGCTTGTTGAGCAGAATCCGCGCGAACGCCATGCGTTGTTGTTCGCCGACCGACAGGATCTTGCCCCAGTCCCTGACCTCCCTGATTCGGATGATCAGATGCGGAAGTGCCACCTTGAGCAGAGCACGTTGCACGTCGTCGTCGGGGACGCTGCCCGTCGGACTCGGGTACGTGGCGGCGGCCCGGAGGTCGCCGAGCGGAATGTACGGCAGCTGCGAGAGGAACATCGTCTCGCGGCGGGCGATCGGCAAGTCGACGTGGCCCGACGCATAGGGCCACAGGCCGGCGAGACTCTCGAGCAGCACCGTCTTGCCACTTCCCGACGGCCCCTTGATCACCAGGCTGGCTCCCGGCTCGAGGCGTAGATCGAGACCCCGAATCAAGGACTGGCCATCGGGCGTCCGCGCGTCGACCTTCGCCAGTCGCACCCCGCCATCCGCGGAGGCTCCCACGGTCAGCCGCGGCAGCGTCCGGGAGCGTTCGATCGTGTCCACCAAGCCGTCGAGCCGGATGAGGGCGGCCCGATATGAGGCGAACTGGTCGTAGGCATTGCGGAAGAAGGACAGTGAGTCATGAATCGCCTGGAACGCGGTCGCCGACTGCATCACGTCTCCGAACGTGATCTGGCCGGCGAAGAGCCGCTGCGCCTGGACGAGGTACGGAAGCGGATTGATCACCTGACTGACGGAGCCGTTCCAGCCGAGGAACAACACCATCCGGTTCAACCACTGCCGGTAGTTCACCGCCACGGCGGATAGCCGGTCGCGCAACTGCGCTCGCTCGACCTCCTCACCTCGGTACAGCCCGACGGCGCTCGCCGCGTCCTTGAGCCGGATCATCGCGTAGCGAAAACTGGCGTTGCGCATCTCGTTGACGAAGCTCAGCCGGATCAAGGGCCGGCCGATCCAGAACGCGACCGCCGTCGCGGCCAGCACGTAGCCGATGACGATCCAGAAAAGGGCCTTGGGGATCGTCACGCCGAGCAGCGTCAGCGGACCCGAGAGCTGCCACAGGATCACGCCGAACGACGTCACGCTCAGCATGGACTCGACCGCGCCGAACGGAAGCATGGCGCTCGAACCATGCGCAGGGGTGTTCTGTTCGCCGGTCAACGCGGTCACGATGTCGATGTCCTGCTGAATTCGTTGGTCGGGGTTGTCGATCGGACTCGATGCGAGTTGACCCCGGAAGTAGGCATGCCCGTCGAGCCAGTCGTCGACGATGCGCCGGGTCAACCAGACCCGCCAGCGGAGCACGAAGCGCTGGGTCAGATAAAGGTCGGCCAGGTAGCGACAGACGGAGATCGTCGCCAACACTGCGAAGATGCCCATCGCCAACCAGAAGGCGTCGACACCGCTGTTCTTGAGTGCGTCATCGCTCGACCCTCGGCCCTCGAAAGCGACCTGCAACGCCGAGAAGAGATCGTTTGCGTAGTAGCTGAGCAAGACGTTGATGCGGACCAACACCACCGCCGACAACAGCAGGGTGGCCGCCATGATCCACACGGGCAGGCTGGCGCGCCCGACGAAGTAGTCGCCGGTGATCCGCCAGAACTGCCGTCCCCATTCGGTGAATCTGCCGAGCACGAGCAGGATTCCCAGCACGATGACGGCCGAGCCGCTGAACGCCACGAGCACCCACCCGGCGGAGTTGGCGGCTTCGCGGCTCCAGTCGACAGACGACGCCAACGCCTCCGAGTCCATTTCGACGAAGCTCCTTCGCGCAGCATCCGACGGCCCGTTCCGCTGCGAAGCTACCGCAGGCAGGGACGGGTTGCGGTCAGGTGGCACCGCGGGTTCGCGCACGTTTTCGACGTGGTGGTGAGCACGCTCCCGGCGCCGGGGTGCGGACGCGTACCTTGAACAGGTGCCAAAGACTGCACCCAAATCACGAACCCGCACGCCCGGACGGCTGAGCAACAGATTCTGGAAACTTCTCGGAGCCAGTACCGACAGGGATCAAGCCCGCTCGATGGCGCAGGTGCGCGCATCTTCGGAGTTCGACGCCAAGGCCCACGACACCGACGACGAAAAGCTGCGCAAGGCGGCCAAGCTGCTCGTGCTCGACGACCTGGCCGAATCGGATGACGTCCCGCAGTTCCTCGCCATCGCGCGCGAAGCCTCCGAACGTGCAACTGGCTTGCGGCCGTTCGACGTTCAGCTGCTCGGTGCGCTGCGCATGCTCGCGGGAGACGTCGTCGAGATGGCGACGGGCGAGGGCAAGACGCTCGCCGGAGCAATCGCCGCGGGTGGCTATGCACTGGGCGGCCGCCACGTGCACGTCATCTCGGTCAACGACTACCTCGCCCGCCGCGATGCGGAGTGGATGGGCCCCCTCCTCGAAGCGATGGGGCTGACCGTCGGCTGGATCACCGCCGACTCGACTCCCGACGAGCGCCGCGCCGCGTACGAGTGCGACGTCACGTACGGCTCGGTCAACGAGATCGGGTTCGATGTGTTGCGCGACCAGTTGGTTACCGACGTCGACGACCTGGTCTCGCCGGAACCGGACGTCGCGCTCATCGACGAGGCCGATTCGGTGCTCGTCGACGAAGCGCTCGTGCCGCTCGTCCTGGCAGGCACCACGCACCGGGAGACTCCCCGGTTGGAGATCATCCGACTGGTTGGCGACCTGACGTCGGGCCTGAACGCGGGCACGTATTTCGACACCGACGCAGACCGGCGCAACGTGCATCTCACCGATGCCGGCGCCCGCAAGCTCGAGGCTGCGCTCGGCGGCATCGACCTGTACTCGGAAGAGCACGTGGGAAGCACCCTGACCGAGGTCAACGTCGCATTGCACGCACACGTGCTGCTCCAGCGCGACGTGCACTACATCGTCCGCGACAGCGCGGTTCACCTCATCAATGCGTCGCGCGGGCGGATCGCGCAGCTCCAGCGGTGGCCGGACGGGCTGCAGGCCGCCGTCGAGGCCAAGGAGGGCATCGAGACCACCGAGACCGGCGAAGTGCTTGACACCATCACCGTGCAGGCGCTCATCAACCGCTATCCGACCGTGTGCGGAATGACCGGCACCGCCCTGGCGGCCGGCGAACAGCTACGACAGTTCTACAAGCTGGGCGTGTCGCCGATCCCGCCGAACACGCCCAATGTCCGCGAGGATGAGCCGGACCGCGTGTACATCACCGCCGCTGCGAAGAACGACGCCGTCGTCGAGCACATCACGTCGGTCCACGAAACCGGGCAGCCCGTGCTCGTCGGCACCCGCGACGTCGCCGAGTCGGAGGAATTACACGAACGCCTCGTCAAGGCGGGAGTCCCCGCGGTGGTGCTGAACGCGAAGAACGACGCCGAGGAAGCCGCAGTGATCGCCGAGGCGGGCGTGCTGGGCAAGGTCACGGTGTCCACCCAGATGGCGGGCCGCGGCACCGACATCCGGCTGGGCGGGTCGGACGAAGCCGACCACGACGAGGTGGCCGAACTCGGCGGCCTGCACGTGGTCGGTACGGGCCGTCATCACACCGAGCGGCTCGACAACCAGCTGCGCGGGCGCGCCGGACGGCAGGGCGACCCGGGCTCGTCGGTGTTCTTCTCCAGCTGGGAGGACGACGTGGTGGTGGCCCACCTGGAACCCGAGAAGCTGCCCGTACAGACCGACGACGACGGGCGCATCACCAGTGACAAGGCCGCGCAGCTCCTCGAACACGCGCAGCGCGTGGCCGAGGGCAAGCTGCTCGACATTCACGCCAACACGTGGCGCTACAACCAACTCGTTGCCCAGCAGCGCGCGATCATCTCCGAACGCCGGGAACACCTGCTGCGCACCGCGACTGCTCGGCAGGAACTTGCCGAACGGAGCCCGGAGCGCTACGACCAACTGGTCGACGAGGTCGGTGAGGAACGACTCGAGAAGATCTGCCGACTCATCATGCTGTACCACCTCGACCGCGGCTGGGCCGACCATCAGGCCTACCTGTCCGACATCCGGGAGAGCATCCACCTGCGTGCGCTGGGCATGCAGAATCCGCTCGACGAGTTCCACCGGATGGCGGTCGACGCGTTCGCCTCGCTGGCGGCCGACGCCATCGAGGCTGCGCAGCAGACATTCGAGACCGCCAACGTGCTCGAGGACGAACCGGGACTGGACCTCTCGAAGCTCGCCCGTCCGACGTCGACGTGGACGTACATGATCCACGACAATCCGCTGGCAGACGACACGATGGCGGCGCTCAGTCTGCCTGGAGTGTTCCGCTAGGTTTGGCGCTCATGGAGTCGCCGGAGGGCAGGAGCGAAGCGACCCGGGAAGCTGGCGGGGAGGGCAGGAGCGAAGCGACCCGGGAAGCTGGCGGGGAGGGCAGGAGCGAAGCGACCCGGGAAGCTGGCGGGGAGGGGAGAGAGCGAAGCGACGCGGTCGAAGCGAGGTCCGACGACGGACGTGCCGGGCGATCGTGTACTGACCGTGCCGAATGCGTTGAGCGCGCTGCGGCTGATCCTGGTGCCGGTCTTCCTCTACTTGTTGTTGGTGGCGCACGAAAACGCCTGGGCCGTGGCCGTACTCATGTTCAGTGGGTTCTCCGACTGGGCGGACGGAAAGATCGCGCGGCTGGTCGCCAACCAGTCGTCGAAGTTGGGGGCGCTGCTCGATCCGGCGGTCGACCGCATCTACATGGTCGTAGTGCCGGTGGCCCTCGCGATCGCAGGCATCGTGCCGTGGTGGATCGTGGCCACCCTCATCACGCGCGACGCGGTGCTGGCCGCGACGCTGCCCGTGCTGCGGAGTCGCGGGCTGACGGCGCTGCCGGTGGCGTATATCGGGAAGGCCGCGACTTTCGCGCTGATGTCCGGGTTCCCGCTGATCCTGCTCGGCCAGTGGGATGCGTTGTGGAGCCGCGTCATCCTGGCCTGCGGTTGGGCGTTCGTCGTCTGGGGGATGGCGATGTACCTGTGGTCGGGGGTGCTCTATCTGATCCAGGTGCGCATGGTGCTTGCACTACCGCGGGTTTCGAGAGGCGCAGGAGCGCAGCGACCCGGGAAGAGAAATCGGTGAGTGACGACGCGCGCGCGCTCGGCGGCTACAGCCCCGAGGCCGGCCGCATTGCCCACGCGGCGAACGCTCCCACGCTGATTCCCGTGCCGTCGCTATTGCGTTCCCTGCTGTCCGAGCATCTCGACCCTGGGTACGCCGCAGCGGCCGAGCGCCGCATAGGCGGGAAGGTCCGAGGGCGGGCAGCGGAGTGGTCATGGCAGCTGTGCGCCGGTGTTGCGGTGGTCGCAATCTTCGCCACCGCCGCCGCTCAGGTGCAGACCCTCGCCCCGGCGACCCGGGCGAGCCAGCACGTGCTGGCCGAGAGCGTCAGGTCGGCCGAGCAATCGACGCGTGACTCGACCTCGCGACGCGACACGCTGGCCGCATCGGTGGAGGCCGAGCGGCGCGGCAGGCTGGAGGGTGACGCCCGCGGGCGGCGCCTGCTCGCAGACCTGGATGCGGCCGAGTTCGCAGCGGCCGCCACCGCGGTCGCCGGACCGGGCCTGCTCGTCACCGTCACCGAGCCCGACGCAGCCCCGGATCTCAGCGACGCGTCGAAGCAGCGGGTGGCGGGCAGTCGGCAGGTCATCCTCGACCGTGATCTGCAACTCGCCGTGAACTCGCTGTGGGTCGGTGGCGCCGAGGCCATTTCGGTCGGGGGTGTCCGAATCGGGCCGAACGTGACGATCCGACAGGCGGGTGGCGGCATGCTCGTCGACAATCAACCCATCGCCAGCCCCTATGTCATCCTCGCCGTCGGGCCACCGCACGGCATGCACGACACCTTCGACGGCAGTCCCGCACTGCAGCGGCTCCGGCTGCTGGAGACCTCATACGGAGTCGGCGTCGACGTAACCGAAGGTGAAGACCTCACCGTCCCGGCCAGCTCGGTCCGGGACGCCAACTTCGCCAGGAAGCCCGGGCCACCATGATCGAACACGCCGTCATGATCGGATCCAGATGATCGGAATCGCTGCACTAGTCGTCGGAATCGTGCTGGGCCTGGTGTTCCATCCCAGCGTGCCGGAGTTCGTTCAGCCCTATCTCCCCATCGCGGTGGTCGCCGCGCTCGACGCCGTGTTCGGGGGGCTGCGGGCCTACCTCGAACACATCTTCGACTCGAAGGTGTTCGTCATCTCATTCGTGTTCAACGTGTTGGTCGCGGCGCTCATCGTGTACCTGGGCGACCAACTCGGGGTCGGAACCCAGCTCTCCACCGCGATCATCGTGGTGCTCGGCATCCGGATCTTCGGCAACGCGGCGGCGCTGCGCCGCAGATTGTTCGGGGCCTGACCATGAGCGATTCCGAGGCACCGAAGGGCAAGCAGGAACTGCCTCCCGACGAACCGGTCCACCCAGTCGACGGCGTCCAGCCGGGTGGCATCTCGGGGCTCGCGCGCCGCGGACGGCCTCAGCTGATGTTCGGTGCGTTGGCGGTGCTGTTGTGCGTGGTGCTCGGCGTGGCCATCGTGACCCAGGTCCGCCAGACGGAATCGGGTGACTCGTTGGAGACGGCACGCCCGGCCGACCTGCTCGTCCTGCTCGATTCGCTCCAACAACGCGAAGCCGCGCTGAACTCCGAGGTCGCGGAGCTGCAGCGCACGCTTACGGCGCTGCAGGCCTCGGGCAGCAGCGATGCGGCAGCCATCGAGAACGCACGCTCCCGGCTGGCCGCGCTGTCGATCTTCATCGGCACGGTCGCCGCGACCGGTCCCGGCGTGAAGCTGACCATCGACGACAATGCCCCAGGGGTGTCCGCCGAGACCATGCTCGACGTCATCAACGAGTTGCGCGCCGCGGGCGCCGAGGCGATGCAGATCGGATCCGGGGGGCAGCAGGTCCGGGTCGGGGTCGATACCTGGGTGGTGGGGACGCCCGGCGCGCTCGTCGTCGACGGCGTCACCATGAATCCGCCGTATTCGGTTCTGGTGATTGGCGATCCAGCGACGTTGGCCGCGGCGATGAACATCCCCGGAGGTGCGATGGACAGCACCGAGCGAGTCGGCGGCACGATGTCGGTACAGCAGGCCGAGGTCGTCGACGTGACCGCCTTGCGGCAACCGAAACCACGCCAATACGCTCAGCCAGTCAAATGACCAAGACCCTGCCACTGATTCTGTGCCTGGCGACCCGAGGAGCCCCGTGAGCGACATTCCGTCCGATCTGAAGTACACCCAGGAGCACGAATGGGTGCGACGCACCGGCGCCAACACGGTGCGGGTCGGCATCACCGACTACGCGCAATCCGCGCTGGGCGACGTGGTGTACGTCGAATTGCCCGAGGTCGGCACGGACGTGACCGCCGGCAGCGAATTCGGAAACGTCGAGTCGACCAAGTCGCAGTCGGACCTGTACGCGCCAATCACGGCGAAAGTCGTTGCGGTCAACGGTGATCTGACAGACTCACCAGAGCTGGTCAACTCCGATCCCTACGGCGCTGGCTGGCTGATCGACCTTCAGATCGGAACCCAGGCGTTGCAGGAGGGCCTGGAGGTTCTGCTCGACGCCGACGGGTACCGCGAAGTCGTCGAGGAATGAGAATTACGGCGGTGGTGGCCACACCGCCCTACCCCGCGCGGTACGGTCGAGGAGAGACGCATGCCGGTCGGCCGCCGCTTCGGCAGGCCGATCACACATCGCCACAGCAGCCAGTGAGGAGCAGCGGGTGACGGACAACGACGCCACTTCGGGAGCGGACCAGACGTCAGATGACGTCACGGTGGAGACCACCTCGGTCTTCCGCTCCGACTTCCTCACCGAACTGGACGCCCCACCAGCGACGGGTGCCGAGAGCGCGGTTTCCGGAGTCGAGGGGCTGCCCGCTGGTTCGGCGTTGCTCGTCGTCAAGCGGGGCCCCAACGCAGGCTCGCGTTTCCTGCTCGACCAGCCGAGGACGTCGGCGGGTCGGCATCCGGACAGCGACATCTTTCTCGACGACGTCACGGTCAGCCGCCGACACGCCGAGTTCCGGCTCGAGGCCGGCGAGTTCCAGGTCGTCGACGTCGGCAGCCTGAACGGCACGTACGTCAACCGCGAACCGGTGGACTCGGCCCTGCTGGCCAACGGCGACGAGGTTCAGATCGGCAAGTTCCGCCTGGTGTTCCTTACCGGGCCAAAGTCCGACGACGGCGGCCCCGACAGCTGATGACGGCGATGACCGCCGGCGCGATCAGCCTTTCGGACGAAGAGCAGCAGATGAAGAGCAGATGACTCAGCCCGACAACGCTGCGGTTGCCGGGATGTCCATCGGCGCGGTGCTCGACCTGCTGCTACCCGACTTTCCGGACGTGACCATCTCCAAGATCAGGTTCTTGGAGGCCGAAGGGCTGGTCACGCCCGAGCGCACGGCGTCGGGTTACCGACGGTTCACCGCATACGACTGTGCACGGCTGCGCTTCATCCTGACCGCCCAGCACGATCACTACCTGCCACTGAAGGTCATCAAGGCGCAGCTGGACGCCCAACTCGACGGCGAGTTGCCCGAAGCCCGATCCGCTTACGGGGTACCGCGATTGGTGCCGGTAGGCCCCGAAGGCACTGCCGAAGACGCGCACGACACGGCGGCGGTCGCGCCCGCTCAGGTCCGGTTGAGCCGGGAGGATCTGCTGACGCGCTCGGGGGTCGATCCCGAGTTGCTCAACGCCCTCGTCAAGGCTGGAATCATCAAACCCGGCCCCGCCGGGTTCTTCGACGAGCATTCGGTGGTTGCCGCGCAGTGTGCGCAGGCGCTGGAGGAGTACGGGGTCGAGCCGCGCCACCTGCGGGCGTTCCGGTCGGCTGCGGACCGGCAATCCGACCTCATCGCCCAGATTGCGGGCCCCGTGGTCAAGGCGGGGAAGGCGGGTGCGCGTGACCGTGCCGACGATCTGGCTCGCGAGGTGGCGGCGCTTGCCATCGCGTTGCACACGTCGCTGATCAAGTCCGCTGTACGCGACGTTCTGGATCGGTGAGGACTAGACTCGGATAGACGAGTTGACGGTGCGGAGGGCAGGCACAGATGGGCGAGGTTCGCGTGGTCGGCATTCGCATCGAGCAGCCACAGAACCAACCGGTTTTGCTTCTGCGCGAGTCCAATGGTGATCGCTATCTGCCGATCTGGATCGGCCAGTCCGAGGCCAACGCGATTGCGCTGGAACAGCAGGGCGTCGAACCGAGTCGGCCGCTCACTCACGACCTGATCCGAGATCTGATTGCCGCCCTTGGGCATTCGCTGAAGGAAGTCCGGATCGTCGACTTGCAGGAAGGCACCTTCTACGCCGACCTGATCTTCGACCGCGACATCAAGGTGTCGGCGCGCCCGTCTGACTCGGTGGCCATCGCCATGCGCGTCGGGGTGCCGATCTACGTCGAGGAGGCGGTGCTGGCCGAGGCTGGACTGCTGATTCCCGACGAGAACGACGAGGAGGCGACGGGCGCCGTCCGGGAGGACGAAGTCGAGAAGTTCAAGGAGTTCCTCGACAGCGTGTCGCCCGACGACTTCAAGGCCACCTGAGCGCACGTTTTGTCACGGATACGTCTCAACTGGTGCGACGTGCTCGACACGCGGAGCAGGTTTCGGGAATCCGTGATTCGGACAGACATACTTTGATGACGACGGGCAGTGCGGGATGCCCGGAAAGCGTATGCTCGACACACTCGAGCTTGGAGCACACGCGCTGCATTCTGCTTCGGGTTCGATCCGGCGAGAGGATGGACAGTGGGCGACACGCCACGTCAAGAGCAGTTGGATCTGGCTTCGGCTGAAACGCCCGCGCCCGCCGCCACCACCACCGCAGCGCCTAGCGAACCCGTGCAGGGCAGGTTGTTCCCCGACGACTCCGTGCCTGACGAGCTCGTCGGATACCGCGGTCCGAGCGCCTGCCAGATCGCCGGTATCACCTACCGCCAACTGGATTACTGGGCCCGCACGTCACTGGTCGTCCCGTCGATTCGCGGCGCCGCCGGTTCGGGCAGCCAGCGGCTGTACTCGTTCAAGGACATCCTGGTCCTCAAGATCGTCAAAAGACTGCTGGATACCGGCATTTCGTTGCATAACATCCGAGTGGCCGTCGACCACCTCCGCCAGCGCGGGGTGCAGGATCTTGCCAACATCACGTTGTTCTCGGACGGCACCACCGTCTACGAGTGCACGTCGGCCGAAGAGGTCGTCGACCTGTTGCAGGGCGGCCAGGGTGTGTTCGGAATCGCGGTGTCGGGAGCCATGCGCGAGCTCACCGGCGCCATCGCGGACTTTCCCGGTGAACGCGCCGACGGCGGCGAGTCCATCGCGGCGCCGGAGGACGAACTGGCCTCCCGGCGTAAGCACCGCGACCGCAAGATCGGCTGACCCCCGGCCGCTGGGGCGCCTCCCGTTTGCGGGGATGGCGAAGCGACGCACAGGCCCCAGGCGCCTGCTCGTCCCACCTCCCGTAGAATTGGCAACGCATCGCCCCCATGCGGGAGAGTTTCGTGGCCGCCAGCCACGGACGCCGAAGGAGCAATACCTCTCCATCAACCTCTCAGGCACCAGGACCGCACGGGGCCACGATGCCTCTGGAAAGCGGTGAGTGCACACTCGCCCGCCCATGGGGAAAGGCTTCGCGGCTTCCGCCGAGGCGCCGAATCTCTCAGGCACCCGGCTCGGGTCGACGACAGAGGGGGAGGAACCGCGAGCGGTTCTGCGCCCCGATCCGAGAGGTCCCCGTGTCCGGCACTCAATCTCACACTCCGGCATCGAAGTCGACGGCCGATCATCATCAAATTCGCTTCGCCGACAGGCACATCGGCCCCGACGCCGACGCCGTCGCAACCATGCTCAAGGTCATCGGCGTCGGCTCGCTCGACGAGCTCGCGGAGAAGGCGCTGCCCGCCGGCATCCTCGACACGACGACCATCGAGGGCGTGGCGCCAGGCCTCGAGCAGCTGCCGCCGCCGGCAACCGAGGAACACGCGCTGGAAGAACTGCGCGCCATGGCCGACAGCAACACGGTTGCGGTCTCGATGATCGGACAGGGTTACTTCGACACTCTGACCCCGCCGGTGCTACGCCGCAACATCCTCGAGAATCCGGCGTGGTACACGGCCTACACGCCGTACCAACCGGAGATCAGCCAGGGCAGGCTGGAGGCCCTGCTCAATTTCCAGACCATGGTCGAAGACCTCACCGGACTCGAGATCGCCAACGCGTCGATGCTCGATGAGGGCACCGCCGCGGCAGAGGCCATGACGCTGATGCACCGCGCGGTGAAGGGGTCGGTCAACCGGCTCGTCGTCGATCGGGACGTGTATCGCCAGACGGCGGCGATACTCGCGACCCGCGCGGCTCCGCTCGGCATCGAAATCGTCACCACCGATTTGCGCGAGGGCCTTCCCGACGGGGAGTTCTTCGGGGTCATCGTCCAATTGCCCGGCGCCAGTGGCGTTGTGGTCGACTGGTCGGCGCTGATCGCCCAAGCACACGATCGGGGTGCGCTCGTGGCCGTCGGAGCCGACCTGCTGGCACTCACGCTCGTCGCCCCGCCCGGAGAACACGGCGCCGACGTGGCGTTCGGCAGCACTCAACGCTTCGGCGTTCCAATGGGATTCGGCGGACCACACGCGGGCTATCTTGCCGTGCACACCAAGCATGCCCGTCAACTGCCCGGCCGGCTGGTGGGCGTCTCCGTCGACGCCGACGGTTCGACGGCGTACCGACTGGCCCTGCAGACGCGGGAGCAACACATCCGCCGCGACAAGGCGACGAGCAACATCTGCACTGCGCAGGTACTGCTTGCCGTGATGGCCGCGATGTACGCGAGCTACCACGGCGCCGACGGGCTGTCGGCGATCGCGCACCGTGTTCACGGCCATGCCGTCGGTGTCGCGATGGGGCTCACGGAGGCTGGTGTCGAGGTGGTCCACGACTCGTTCTTCGACACCGTCCTGGCCCGGGTGCCGGGCCGCGCCGACGAGGTGCGCGCCGCTGCGAAGGCCCGCGGCATCAACGTGTGGCTGGTCGACTCCGACCACGTGTCGGTGTCGTGTGACGAGGCGACCACCGCCCACCACGTGGAGGAGGTGCTGGCCGCGTTTGGCGCCACCCGGGGTGGTCATCACTGGGCTGGCCCGGAAATTGCCACGCGCACAACCGACTTCCTTACCCACCCGGCGTTCACGCGCTACCGCACCGAGACGGAGATGATGCGCTATCTCCGGTCGCTCGCCGACAAGGACATCGCGTTGGATCGCAGCATGATCCCGCTGGGGTCGTGCACCATGAAGCTCAACGCCGCCGCGGAGATGGAGCCCATCACGTGGCCGGAGTTCGCCCGCCAGCATCCGTTCGCGCCGGCTTCCGACACGCCCGGACTGCGAAAGCTGATCGCGGAGCTCGAGTCTTGGCTGACGCAGCTCACCGGCTACGACGCGGTGTCGCTGCAGCCCAACGCGGGCTCGCAGGGTGAGTACGCCGGCCTGCTCGCGATCCAGGCCTATCACTCGGCGCGCGGTGACGCCGAACGGAACGTCTGCCTGATCCCATCGAGCGCTCACGGCACCAATGCCGCTTCGGCCGCACTGGCGGGCATGCGCGTCGTGGTGGTCGCCTGCCGCGAGAACGGCGACGTCGACTTGGACGACCTGCGTGCCAAAGTGGCCGAGCACGCGAAACATGTTGCTGCCCTGATGATCACGTATCCCTCGACCCACGGCGTATACGAGCACGACATCGCGGACATCTGCGCTGCGGTGCACGACGTCGGCGGCCAGGTGTACGTCGACGGCGCCAACCTGAATGCGTTGGTGGGCCTGGCACGACCCGGGAAGTTCGGGGGTGACGTCAGCCATCTGAACCTGCACAAGACGTTCTGCATTCCGCACGGCGGTGGTGGACCGGGCGTCGGCCCGGTGGCGGTGCGCGAGCACTTGGCACCCTATCTTCCGGGCCATCCACTGGCCGACGAACTCGGCGACGACTACACCGTCTCGTCGGCGCCGTACGGCTCCGCGTCGATCCTCCCGATCACGTGGGCGTACATCAGGATGATGGGCGCACCCGGGCTGCGTGCCGCCACGCTGACGGCGATGGCATCGGCCAACTACATCGCTCGCCGTCTCGACGAGTACTACCCGGTGCTGTACACGGGGGAGCGTGGAATGGTCGCGCACGAGTGCATCCTCGACCTGCGCGCCATCACCAAGAGCACCGGCGTCACGGTCGACGACGTGGCGAAGCGCCTGGCGGACTACGGATTCCACGCCCCGACCATGAGCTTCCCCGTGCCGGGCACGCTCATGGTCGAGCCAACCGAAAGCGAGAGCCTCGCAGAGGTGGACGCGTTCTGCGAGGCGATGATCTCGATCCACGCCGAGATCGACAAGGTCGGTTCCGGCGCCTGGCCCGCGGAGGACAATCCCCTGCGGGGTGCGCCGCACACCGTGGGCTGTCTATTGACCGACGAGTGGACGCACCCGTACAGCCGCGAACAGGCGGCGTACCCGTTGGGTAAGGCGTTCCGCCCCAAGGTGTGGCCGCCGGTGCGTCGCATCGACAGCGCCTACGGCGACCGCAACTTGGTCTGTTCGTGCCCGCCGGTGGAGGCATTCGCCTAGGCGCGGGACTCTTAGCCGATCGTCGTGGTGATCGCCGTTGCAAGCTCGGGCCCGGCCGAGCTGCTCAGGTTCTGGTAACTACCGCCGGTCGACTTGGCGACCGCCTCCCACGTGGGCCGGTCGGCGTCGTCACCGAAGTCGATGACGTTGACCGCGACCGGTCGGGCGGGCGCGAAGGTCGCCTTGATGAACTCCTGCATACCGGGACCGTCGAGGCTCCGGTCGGTGTGCGGGCCCGCCGTGATGACCAGCACCGAGTTCTTCTGGCCGTCACGGAAGTTCGCCACGGCGTCGTTGTAGAGCAAGCGAAGCGACGTGAAGGACACCGCTCCGCCGTTGGACGCCGTTTGACCATCGAGATTGGCCGTGAGCACCGCCGAGCGGGGCTGACCGCCGACGGGTTCGCCGAGCGGCCCGGTGGAAACCTCGGATCGGCCGGACACCCCGTCGAACGTCCACAGCCCGACCGCAGCGGTCGGCGGCAGCGTCTGTAAGCGGGTGGTCAGTGCCGCGGTCACGTTGTCCACCCGCGACTTTCCGCCCTCGGCGGTGTACATCGACTGATCGAGCAGGATGGTCACCGCCGGATTCTGCGTGGGTGCGCTCACGGCGTCTGCGAGCGTCACCCTGGTGCCGTTGTCGCCGACCGACAGCGGAGCCGTCAGCGCCCCGAACTCGATGACGTCACTGGTTGGCAGCGCGGTTCCGTCGACGTCGGCACGGAATCCGGCCTTGACCAGCTCGGCGAGCGCTTCCGGCTTGCGCAGATACCGGTCGAACTCGCTTGCTGCAGCCGCCTGCTCGCGGGACACCCAATCGCCCGACAACTGAACGGCCGGGTAATCGGCAATGGCCGTGGGTCCCGATGGCAGCCATGCCGCCAGCTTGGCCTTGGCATCCGACAGCGCGGCTGCACGTTGGTAGATCTGCTGTTCGGTGGAGACCACCGCGTGCACCGGGGCGTCCGCGGCAGGACCGTCCTGCAGCAGGGCGTCCATTGCCGTCGATGCCTTTCCGTCGGCGAGTTTCGGCTGACCCGCCATCAGGGTGGCGACGGCACCTGCCCCCGCCGTCGCGGGGGCACCATCGGGTGCGGTGGCTGCGGCGACCGCCTCGGCAGCCAGGTAGGTGGCGTCACCGGCGTCGGTCATCGGCAACGCCAGTCGTAGCGCCCCCCAGCCGGGAAGCTTCAGCCCGTCCAGGGCAGTCGGATTGCTCTGCAACCCCGGCAGTGCGCCCCAGTCCTGTTGACCGAGCGCACTCTTCAGTTCGGGGCGCATTGCGAGCATGACGGGGGAGGTGACCAGCGATCTGCTGACGCTGACGGCTTGCGGGCCGGCGGCCGCCTCGAGGCGGGCCGATGACACCGAGCTACTGGGTATCCACAACGCGGGCCGCTCGCCCAGTTGGGAAGGCCACTCTCCGACCGTCCCATCGATCACCTGACTCGAATCAGCGCTGGTGACACCGACTTTGACGCAGCGGTCACCGACCGGTGCGGCCGTCTTGTTGTACTCCTCGGCCAGGGTGCGGATGTGTTCGGCGATCGACGGGTCGGCGATCACCGCGACGGCGACGTCCCCCGACACGCAACGTGCGGCCGCGACTTCCGACCTGTTCGACAACGCATCGCCGAAGAACCGCCAGAGGATGACGGCTCCCACCACCACGACGACCGCCACCAGGGCGGCGATGACACCCTTGCTCACGCCTCGGCGACGGGGGGTCACGGCGCGATGGCTACCGGTCCATTCGCCGCCCTCCCAGTCGCCGCCGTGCTGCGGACCAGACGACGGCGGGCGAGGCGGCGGCGTGCTCGTCGCGAACGACCGGGTAGGCGCCTCGAATTCGTCATGGCCCGACTGGGTCTCGTCATGGTCCGATTCGGTCTCGGGATAGTCGGTTTCCGCGTCGAGTGCCCAGTAGTCGGCCTCGGAGTGCGCCAGGTCGCCGTCGTCGTGGACGTCGCCGTCGTCGGCGTCGCCGTATTCGGCATGGCCGCGGTCATATTCGGGTTCGTCCGGGTAAGAGTCGGCCTCGTCGTCGGAATATTCGTCGCCCGCCAACCGCTGGTCACCCTGATCCAGCTGCTCGTCGGAGTAGCCGTGTTCATCGGCATCCGGCTGCTCGTCCGACTCGTCGGGATCGGGAATGCTGTGTCTACCCATCCCTAACCTCTGTGCTCGCTGGGGTCATCTGGCCTCGCCGCAGCAGTCTAGCCATCGGCGACCTGGCGAGCCTTGAACTCCCGGCGACGACGGTGAAGGATCGGCTCGGTGTAGCCGCTGGGCTGTTCGGCCCCCGACAGAATCAACTCCTGGGCGGCCGCGAACGCGATGCTGGCATCGGGATCGGGTGCCATCGCCAGGTACGCCGGGTCAGCGGCGTTCTGCTCGTCGACCACCGCGGCCATACGCCTCAGACTTGCCTTCACGTCGTCCTCGGTGATGACCCCGTGGCGCAGCCAGTTGGCGAGCAGCTGACTCGAAATCCTCAGTGTTGCACGGTCTTCCATCAGCGCCACATTGTGGATGTCCGGCACCTTCGAGCACCCGACACCCGCGTCGATCCAGCGGACGACGTAGCCGAGGATGGACTGACAGTTGTTGTCGACCTCTTCGCGGATCTCCTCCGGTGCCCAGGCGAGTTCCTTGGCGAGCGGAATGGTGAGGAGTTCCTCGATGGTGGTCCGCTTCTTGCCCGCGAGTTCCTTCTGCACCGCGAACACGTCGACCTCGTGATAGTGCATCGCGTGGAGCGTGGCGCCGGTCGGCGACGGCACCCATGCGGTGGTGGCACCCGCCTTGGGCTGGCCGATCTTCTGCTCGACCATGTCCGCCATCAGTTCGGTCATGGCCCACATGCCCTTGCCGATCTGCGCACGGCCCGAGAAGCCCGCGGCGAGACCGGCGTCGACGTTGGCGTCCTCGTACGCCTTGATCCAGGGCTGGCTCTTCATGGCCCCCTTGCGGATCATCGGGCCAGCCTCCATGGAGGTGTGGATCTCGTCGCCCGTGCGGTCGAGGAAGCCGGTGTTGATGAAGACGACCCGGTCGGAGGCGGCCTTGATGCAGGACTTGAGGTTGAGCGTGGTGCGCCGTTCCTCGTCCATGATGCCGACCTTCAGCGTGGCCTCCGGCAGCCCGAGCACGTCCTCGACGCGGCTGAACAGCTCGCACGTGAACGCGACCTCGTCGGGACCGTGCATCTTCGGCTTCACGATGTACACCGAGCCGGTGCGGCTGTTGAGCAGCGGTCCGTTGGCCTCGTCGGCCTTCAGTCCGTGCATCGCAATGAGGCCGGTGAACAGCGCGTCCTGGATGCCCTCGGGAACTTCCTTGCCGTCGGCGTCGGTGATCGCGTCGTTGGTCATCAGGTGACCGACGTTGCGCACGAACAGCAGGCTGCGCCCAGGCAGGGTGAGCTCTCCGCCGTCGGGGGTGGTGAAGGTGCGGTCGGCATTCAGCACGCGCGTGAACGACTTGCCGCCCTTGCTGACCTCTTCGGCGAGGTCGCCCCGGTTCAGGCCCAGCCAGTTGCGGTAACCCAGCACCTTGTCGTCGGCGTCGACGGCTGCGACGGAATCCTCGAAGTCCATGATCGTGGTGATCGCCGACTCCAGCACCACGTCCTTGACGCCGGCCTCGTCGGTCGACCCGACGGGGGAGTCGGGATCGACGAGGATCTCGATGTGCAGGCCGTTGTTGACGAGCAGCACCGACCAGTCGGGCGACCCCAGCTCTCCGGTGTACCCGACGAACTTCTCCGGGCTGGCGAGCCCCGTGGACGACCCTTCACCCGTGGCCAGGTTCAGCCGACCGTCGACGATGGTCAGCCCGGTGATGTCCGCCCAGGAGCCGGACGCCAACGGCACTGCTTCGTCGAGGAAGTTCCTCGCATAGGCGATGACCTTGTCACCGCGCACCCGGTTATAGCTGCTGCCCTTCTCCGCCCCGTCGTCCTCGGAGATCACGTCGGTGCCGTACAGCGCGTCATAGAGCGAGCCCCAGCGCGCGTTCGCGGCGTTCAACGCGAACCGCGCATTGAGGATGGGCACCACCAGCTGCGGGCCGGCGGTGGTGGTGATCTCGTCGTCGACGCCCGACGTGGTGATGGTGAAGTCGGCAGGCTCGGGCTGCAGGTAGCCGATCTCGCCGAGGAACTCCTTGTAGTCGTCCATCTCGAACGCGCCGATGACGCGCGCCCGGTGCCACCTGTCGAGTTGCGCCTGAAGCTCGTCGCGGCGGCCCAGGAGTTCTTCGTTCCTCGGGGTCAGGTCGGTGACGACCTTGTCGACGCCCGCCCAGAAGCTGTCGGGGTCGAGCCCGGTGCCGGGAAGTGCCTCGTTGTTGATGAAGTCGTGCAGCACCTTGGCGACTCGCAGATTGCCCAGGGTCACGCGATCGGTCACAGGCGGGCGAGGCTGGGTGGGCTCAGTGCCAGGCGGGCGAGGCTGGGTGGGCTTGCTCATGCGTTTCCTCCTGAAGCGTCGATCCAGCTTACCCGTGGGTAACAGCCGCTAACCGCCGTGCGCCATTGACCCCGATTCGCAGTTCACCGTGGCTAGCAGCAGGTCGCACGCGTCTGCCAGTGCGGCCCGCAGCGGAGCCGCGCGGTCGGCGATGTCCTGCTGCGCGCGGACGTAAGCCGCCCGCCCGGCCTGCGTTTCGACGGCGATCGGCTCGAAACCGTAGCCGGTCAGGTCGTAGGGACTCGCCCTCATGTCGAGTTCGCGTGCGTCGACCGCCAACTCCAGGCAGCCGTCGAGCATCTCCGAGCCGACCAGCGGTCCGAGTTTGTAGCACACCCGGTAGAGATCCATGTTCGCGTGAATGCACCCCGGCTGTTCGGTGCTGACCTGCCGGTCCCGGCTGAGCGCTTCCGCGTTGCGTGGAACCGCAGCCGGAGTGAAGAACCGGTAGGCGTCGAAGTGACTGCAGCGCAACGGCATCGACTCGACCACCGCATCGGTGCCCGCGCCGCCCAGCCGCAGCGGGACCTGGGCGTGGCGCACCACCGGAGCGCGGTAGACCATCGCCCATTCGTGCAACCCGAAACAGTTCATCCGCGCGGGACGCCGTGCGGTCGCGCGGAGCAGTCCAGCCATGTATTCGACGGTCTCGGCGTGAGCCGCCACGTGCTCGCGGGTCACCCCGACGACCGATCCCAGTAGCCCGTAGCCGGGGCGATCGAGAAAGCGTCGCGCCGATGCACCGGCCAGCGCAACTCCGAAACCGGGATGCCAGCGCCGCAACTGACGCGGGCGCAGGCTGTAGTAGGTGAACAGGAAGTCCCACACCGGATGCGCCTCGCCACGTCGTGTCCGGCGCTGGTGCGGCGCTACGAACTTCTCCACCCGTTCGAGGTGCCTCTGCTCGCGGCCGGCCCACGTCGCAGGCTGGAGTACGACGAGCTCAGACACGATGAGTTCCGTCCCGCACCGTCCCGACCAGATCCTCCACGAGGTCCTCGAGCGTCACCATCGCCGTCACCCGGCCCTCGGCGGCGGTGACGAGCGCCAGATGGCTGTTGGTACGACGTAGCAGCGACAGCGCATCGGGCAGTGACGACGTTTCGAGGACCTGCGGCAGCGGCCGCACCAGCGACGGGTCGACCACCGCATCCGGATCGTCGACCAGCGGAAGCACGTCCTTGATGTGCACGTAGCCCGTGATCCGGCCGGTGGGGTCGACGACGGGGAACCGGGAATAACCGGTCTCGGCGAGCGCTTGCTGGATGGCCAAGACGGTCGGCCCCATGCCCTCGGCGATGGTAGGAACCGCGTGAATCTCGTTGACCGGCACGGCGACGTCCGCCACGATTCGGTTGCGAATCTGCAGCGCCCGCGAGAGGCGATTGTGTTCCTCGGGGTCGAGCAGGCCTTCGGACAGTGACTCGGCGATCATTTCCGACAGCTCGATCGTCGACACGGTGTTCTCGAGCTCGTTCCTGGCTTCCACACCGAACACGCGCAGCGTCAACTTGGCGCACCAGTCGTAGAAGGCGATGAACGGCCGCGCGATCCGGATCCAGACGAGGTAGGGCGGCACGAGCAGCATCGCGGCCGATTCGGGCCCGGCGATGGCGATGTTCTTCGGGACCATCTCGCCGAGCAGCACGTGCAGCACGACCACGATCGCGAGCGCGACGAGGAACGACACCGTGTGCAGCACCGCGTCAGGCACACCCAACAGGTCGAACGGTGTCTCCAGCAGATGGGCTACCGCAGGTTCGCCGACACGGCCGAGCAGTATCGAGCACACCGTGATGCCGAGCTGCGCGCCGGCCAGCATCAGCGAAAGGTTCTGCCCCGCCCGGATGACGGCGATTGCGCTGCGCTTGCCCTGTTCGGCGAGGGCCTCGAGGCGGTCGCGGCGCGCGGAGATCAACGCGAACTCCGCTGCGACGAAGAACGCATTGGCGGCCAGTAGCAGCACGGTGAGCAACACACCCCACACGTCACCCATCGGCGGACTCCTCGTGGAGCCTGACGAGCTTGATGAGGTCGATGCGGCGGCCGTCCATCCGCTCGACGCTCGCCTGCCACAGCACCGGATGCTCGGGTGCTGTGTCGGGGTCGAACTCCGTCAACGTCACCGACTCACCCTCGACCGGAATGTGCCCAAGCTCCTGGAGCACCAGGCCACCGATGGTTTCGTACTCGCCCTCCGGCGGACGGAAGGGGGTTTCAGTGTCGACCTCGTCGATGCGCAGCAGTCCAGACACCTGCCAGCCGTTGCGTATCTCGACGACGTCGGGCGTCTCGTCGTCATGCTCGTCGCGGACGTCGCCGACGATCTCCTCGATCAGGTCCTCGAGGGTCACCATGCCCGCCGTCCCGCCGTACTCGTCGACCACCATCGCGGTCTGCAGCCCGCTCGCTCGGAGCTGCGTCATCACCGTGTCGCCGTCGAGGGTGGACGGCACCGTGGGCGCCGGTTGGACCAGAGACGCCAGCCTGGTGAGCGACCGGTCTGCTCGCGGTACCTCGAAGACCTGCTTGACGTGCACGATCCCGATCGTTTCGTCGAGGTCGCCGTCGACGATCGGGAAGCGGGAGTAGCCGGTTTCCGTTGCCTTTTCCACCAGGTCGGCGACGGTGTCGTCGGACTGCAGCACCTCGATCTTCGAACGAGGCGTCATCAGCTCCTCGGCGGTGCGGGTGCCGAACCGCAACGAACGGTCGACCAGCGTGGCCGTAGCGAGGTCGAGTGATCCACTCCGAGCCGAATTCCGTACCAGCGAGACCAATTCCTGCGGCGAGCGCGCCGACCGCAACTCTTCGGCCGGTTCGATGCCCAATCGTCGCAGGATCCAGTTGGCAGTTCCGTTCGTCAGCTTGATCAACGGGGTGGTGGCGAGCGAGAACAACAGCTGTGGTCCGGCGACGACGCGCGCCGTCGCGAGTGGCTTTGCGACAGCGAGGTATTGCGCCACGAGTTCGCCGAACACCATCGACGCCGAGGTGGCGATCAGCAACGCCACCGCCAGCGCGAGACCGTCTGCGACGTCTCTGGTAAGCGACGGCGCGGCGAACACCGGTCTCAGTAGCTCCGCGAGCAGCGGCTCGGCGAGGAAGCCGGTGATCAGCGTGGTGATCGAGATACCCACCTGGGCACCCGACAGTTGAAACGACAGCGTCCGGTGTGCTCTTTGCACCATCTTGTCGCGGCGCCCGCCATCGCGGGCATTCGCGTCGACGGTGCTGCGTTCCAGCGCGGTCAAGGAGAACTCGGCGGCGACGAAGAGCGCCGTGCCCGCGGTGAGCAGCACGAAAGCGAGCAGACTCAACAGGGTGACGGTGACGCTCATGGGGTTTCCGCAACGTGGGCGCCGGGCACTGGGCCCGGCGAACTACTGGATGGCTCGGCGTCGTCGGGTTCGGACGTGGGGACAGTCACGGGCACCAAAGGCACGTGATCCCTTTCCCTCGCCTGCATCATCGAACGTCTATGTTAGCCGTTCGTGGCACGTCGGCGGGGTCACCAACCGGTCGGCAGTGGATGGCCCTCTGCGAATCCCGCCGCGGACTGCACGCCGAGGACCACTCGATCATGCAATTCCGGCAAGGTCGCAGCACCGACGTAGGTGCAGGTACTGCGCACCCCGGAGGTGATGTGGTCGAGTAGATCCTCGACGCCTCCCCTGGCCGGGTCGAGGCCCATCCGCGACGTCGAGATGCCCTCCTCGAACAGCGCCTTACGGGCCCGGTCGAAGGAACCGTCGCCTGCGGTCCTGGCCGCGACCGCACGCTTCGAGGCCATCCCGTAGCTCTCCTTGTACAGTCGCTCGTCCCGGTCGTACATCAGATCACCCGGCGACTCGTAGGTTCCGGCGAACCACGATCCGATCATCACGTTGGCCGCACCCGCGGCAAGCGCCAGCGCGACGTCCCGTGGGTGCCGCACGCCGCCGTCTGCCCAAACGTGACCACCCAATTGCCTTGCTGCGGAAGCGCATTCGTGAACAGCAGAGAACTGAGGGCGGCCGACACCCGTCATAATCCTGGTGGTGCACATCGCGCCGGGACCGACCCCGACCTTGACGATCGACGCACCCGCACCGATGAGGTCGCGGGTCCCCTCGGCGGACACGACGTTGCCCGCGGCCAGCGGCAGCCCCAAATCGAGCGCCGCGACCGACTTGATCGCGTCGAGCATCTTGACCTGATGGCCGTGTGCAGTGTCGACGACGAGCACGTCGACGCCCGCGTCGGCCAGTGCGGTCGCCTTGGCGGCCACGTCGCCGTTGATGCCCAGCGCCGCCGCGATGCGTAGTCGTCCGGCCGCGTCCACCGCGGGGGTGTAGATGCCCGCCCTGATCGCACCCGTGCGGGTGAGCACCCCGGCCAGCATCCCGTCCGGACCCGTCATGACTGCGACGTCGATCGGATCATGCTCGAGCAGGTCGAAGACCTTGCGCGGATCGGTGCCGACCGGTGCGGTGACGAACTCGGACACCGCCACGTCGCGTACCCGCGCGAAGCGGTCCACGCCGGCGCAGGAGGCTTCGGTGACCAACCCGACCGGACGACCGTCGGCCACGACCACCGCGGCGCCGTGCGCCCGCTTGTGGATCAGCGCGGTGGCGTCGGACACCGAGTTGTCGGGCGTGAGGATCACCGGCGTGTCCACGACCAGGTCACGGCTCTTGACGAAGTCGACGGTCGCCGTGACGGCGGAGATCGGAAGGTCTTGCGGCAGTACGGTGATTCCGCCGCGGCGCGCGACGGTCTCCGCCATCCTGCGGCCTGCCACCGCCGTCATGTTGGCGACCACGACCGGGATGGTGGTGCCGGTGCCGTCGACAGTGGACAGGTCGACGTCGAAGCGGGACGTCACGTCGGAACGAGACGGCACGACGAAGACGTCGTTGTAGGTCAGGTCGTAGGGCGGGTTGTGGCCTTCGAGGAACCGCATGGCCATCAAGTCTAGTTCGGCCGACTCCGTGCGCGAGCAGTCCGCGAGCGGTGGAACTCAGGCCTCGACTTCGGTGCGGTCGCCACTCCACAGGGTGTGGAACCGCTTGTCGTGGTCGGTGTCGATGCGGCCGTAGGTGTGCGCGCCGAAGAAGTCGCGCAGACCTTGCGTCAGCGCCGCGGGCAGGCGTTCTGTGCGCAAGGCGTCGTAGTACGACAGCGCAGACGCGAAGCCCGGGATGGGGATGCCGAGCTGGGTCGCGGTCACGACGACGCGGCGCCAGCCGTCCACGGCGGCCTCGACGGCGCTGCGGAAGTACGGGGCGACCAGCAGGGTGGCCAGGTCCGGGTCGGAGTCGTAGGCCTCCTTGATGCGGTTGAGGAACTTCGCCCGGATGATGCATCCGCCGCGCCAGATCGTGGCCAGGTCGCCCGGCGTGATGCCCCAGTCGTACTCGGCGCTGCCTGCCTGGATCTGATTGAACCCCTGCGCATAGGCGACGATCTTGGACGCGTACAAGGCCTGCCGGATGTCTTCGGTGAATTGCGCTGCATCGCTGGGCTTTTCCCCGAGTACACCCGATGCCAGCCCCGTGGTGGCCCGGCGCTGGTCCACCGAACCCGAGAGCGCTCGGGCGAACACCGCTTCGGCGATACCCGTGATCGGGACCCCGAGGTCCAGGGCCGACTTGACCGTCCAGCGGCCGGTACCCTTCTGCTCGGCCTCGTCGAGAATCAGGTCGACCAGCGGCTTGCCGGTCTTGGCGTCGACCTGACGCAGCACCTCGGCGGTGATCTCGACGAGGTAGCTGTCCAGCTCGCCGGAGTTCCACTCGGTGAAGACGTCGGCGATCTGTGCGGCGCTCAGGCCGAGCGCGTCGCGCAGCAGCTGGTAGGCCTCGCCGATCAGCTGCATGTCGGAATACTCGATGCCGTTGTGCACCATCTTGACGAAGTGGCCGGAGCCGTCCGGCCCGATGTGCGTGCAGCAGGGCACGCCGTCGACGTGCGCGGAGATCTCCTCCAGCAGCGGGCCGAGCGATTCATATGACTCGGCCGGACCACCGGGCATGATCGACGGTCCGTTCAGCGCGCCCTCCTCGCCCCCGGAGATGCCTGCACCGACGAAGTGCAGTCCACGCTCGCGGATCGCCTTCTCACGGCGGATCGTGTCGGTGTAGAGGGCGTTTCCGCCGTCGATGATGATGTCGCCTTCCTCCATCGCATCGGCGAGCTCGTTGATGACGGCATCGGTCGGATCGCCCGCCTTCACCATGATCAACACCCGACGTGGCTTCTCCAGCGAGGCAAGGAATTCCGCGATGGTCTCGCTGCGGACGAACTTTCCCTCCGACCCGTGGTCGGCGAGCAGGGCATCGGTCTTCGCCACCGAGCGGTTGTGCAGTGCGACGGTGTAGCCGTGGCTCGCGAAGTTTCTCGCGATGTTGGAGCCCATCACGGCCAGACCGGTGACGCCGATCTGGGCGGTGCCGACGGAGTTCTCAGACGAGCTCATGGAGGCCTTTCGGTTTGGTTGTGGCACTGTGTCTTTGGATTTGAATGGCTTTCAAGTTGAAGGCTTTCGAATTCAATGACGTCTATTACTGGCCGGACTATCGGACGAACAACCGTTGAAGCTCGGTCAGCCACGGTACTGCGAGCGCAACGGTCGGCACGATGACGACTGCCGCCGCCGCCAGATACGCCGCCGCCGCCAACACCAGGCTGTTGGGCCGCCCGCCCAGGCGCCGCACCCGCAACACGGTGGTGGGCCCACCGGCCGCCAGGGCGCCCGACGGCGTGTGGCCGGAGGCACACGCGACCAGCGCGCGCGCCAGGGGAGTGCGGCCGGCGGCTCGAACGGCGGCGTCGTCGGCGAGCATCTCGATGAGCAGCCGCACGGCGTCGAGCGCGTTGCCGCTGCGGACGAAGCGCGGGAATGCGGCGTGGACCGCCGTGAACATCTCCAGCACGAGGTCGTGACGGGCGCGAAGGTGGGCCCGCTCGTGGCTGAGGATGGCGGAGATCTCGCTGTTGGACAGGGTGGTGAGCGTGCCCTCGCTGACCACGACGCGGCTACGCACGCCGGGCAGACAATAGGCGAGTGGCTGGGGCACGTTGAGGATGCGCAGACCACTCGCCCGGGTACACACTTCGGGGGGCGGGTCGGGGGAGATCCCCACCAGATCGACGACCATTCGGTGGTGGGCACGTCGACGCCGCGTGGCGATGGCGACCTCGACCACCGCGACCACGAGCCGTCCTCCGACGACGACGGTCAGCGCGAACACGACGACGTAGAGGCTCCACAGCGGCCATCCCAGCACCCCGAGCTCGCTGGTGATCGTGGCCGTCGGATGGCCGTCGGGACCCGGCACGAAGAGTCTGCTGGCGATCGCGAGACCTGCGCTGAACACCGAGAGCACCGCCGCCAGCGCGATCGACTGCCACAGCACGATGGCGGCGCGTGGAGCACGCTGCGGCCACGCGGAGCGTGCGAGGAGTGCCGGTACCGGCCCGACGAGGATCAGCGCGACGATGGTGAAGGCCAGCGCGGACACACCGTCAGTCTCCCTCAGCCGGTGCCTTGACCGCCAGCCGACGTGCCATCGCGATCTTTGGTCTCCAATTCGGCCAACGCGCGGCGCAGTGCCGCGGCTTCGCCGGCCCCGACCCGTTCGACGAAGTGCACCAGCGCGGCCTCGCGGCCACCGGAGTCCGAGGCCTGGTCGAGCGCGTCGACCATCAGGCCGGCGACGAGCTCGTCGCGGCCGTGCGTGGGGGCGTAGCGGTGGGCACGGTCGTCGCGGTGCTGGATCACGAGGTTCTTCTTCGCTAGACGCTGCAGCACGGTCATGATCGTCGTATAGGCGAGGTCGCGCCGCGCCGCCAGCGCCTCGTGCACCTGGCGCACGGTCTGCGGTTCGCGCATGGACCACAAGTGGTCCATCACCTCGCGTTCGAGCTCCCCGAGTCGCATCAACTTGGCCATGTTTCGTTCACTCTCCTGAGCAATGAATTCAGGGTACTCCGGGCGTACTACCGCGTGTCGTATCCGAACCGGGCACGTGGTTTTGCCGCGCGGGTTGCGGGACGACGGGCCGGTCAAGCCCGGTTTCTCCCTCACTGTGAGTCCAGTCACACGGGCTCTCCCTCTCGCCAGAGTCCACACTATAGTAAGGCTAACCTAACTTGGAGGTGTCTCATGACGACGGTCGTCGACGACCCACTCATCTCGAGCATGGTGATCAGCCGGATGCTGCCACTGCACGAGTCGAGTCGCCGATTGCGCGAGCTCTATCCGGAGTGCCCCCGGGTGTACGGCGTCGCCGTCATCGGCGACCTCACCAGACGTCGCTGGTGGCCGCTGTCAGAGGTGCTCACGACCGATCGGCTGCGCGTCATGTTCGACGCTGCGAGCGCCGAGACAGACAGCCGCGTGGCGGTCGCCCAACAGCTGGCCGCCACGTTGTCGCACGTCGTCATCGGGCGGGTCGTGCCGCTGCTCTCGCTGGAGGGCCGCGCGTGGGACACCGGCGTGGAGAACCTCTGGGTGCATGTCGACTCCGAGGGCGCGATCGACTGGGTCGGCGTCTTCGACCCAACGCTGCGCGTGCTGCCGGAGGACCCGTACTTCAGCGGCCACTCGGGACTGCGGCGCCGCCATCCCGCCAGGGATCGCATCGTCGCGCTGCCCAGCGAGGCGGCGCTGACGACGTGGGTGGCGCACCGCAGCCACCGCGCCCTGGCAGCGCTGTTCGACAAGCTGTACGACATCAGCGCCGGCATCGTGACCATCCACGCGATGTGGCACATCGTTGGGACTGCCGTGGTCAGCGCGGCCACCCAGGTACCGCTGCTCGCGGGGTCGAGCGAGGTGACCAGCATGCGCAGGGCGCAGGCGGTACTCGACGCACTCGTCGGCTTCGGCGCACCGGTCCGCGGTCACAGTCGGGGTTACGGAAGTAAAGTCTTGCTAAATTAGGGCAGCCTTGCCTATGCTGAGGTCGTTCACGCAGGAAGCGACTTCCTTCAAATACCACCGGACCAGCCGGAGTCCTGAGGGCTGCAGAGACTCCCGGTCCTCTCGAGGGCGGGCCCCCGCACACCAGTGCGGGGCCCGCCCGCATTTCTTGAGTCGTGCGTCGGCGTGTAGAACGTGATCCGTGACCTCTTCCGTGCCGCCCGCCCTCAACGGCGGCTTCGACAATGAACTCGGTCTGACCTTCCTGGAGGTCACCCCCGACGGCGGCCGCGCGCAGCTGACCATCAAGGATGAGCTGCTGCAGCCGTGGGGCATCGTCCACGGCGGGGTGTACTGCTCGATCATCGAGAGCCTTGCCAGCGTCTCGGCCCACGTCTGGCTGACCGCGGACGGAGGCGGCGGCACCGTCGTAGGCGTCAACAACAACACCGACTTCCTGCGCGCCATCTCGGCGGGCACCGTCACGGCCGTATCGACGCCCATCCACCGCGGTCGACGCCAGCAGCTGTGGCTCATCACCATCACCGACGACGACGATCGACTGGTGGCCCGCGGGCAGGTGAGGCTTCAGAACATGCCGGACGCCAAGCCGCCTGTCTGATCGCGTGCGCTGCTGACTGCCGCTGGTCGTGGCAATATCGCGAACTATGCGCTTGACCCCGCACGAGCAGGACCGGCTGCTGATCTCGTATGCGGCCGAGCTCGCCCGCCGGCGCCGGGCGCGCGGCCTGCGGCTCAACCACCCCGAGGCGGTCGCCGTGATCACCGACCATCTGCTCGAGGGCGCGCGGGACGGTCGCACCGTCGCCGAACTGATGGTCAGCGGTCGTGACGTGCTCGGCCGCGACGACGTCATGGAGGGGGTCCCCGAACTGCTTCACGACGTTCAGGTCGAGGCCACCTTCCCCGATGGCACCAAGCTCGTCACCGTCCACGACCCGATCTCTTGAGGAGGGTGGCACTCTTGATTCCCGGAGAGATCCAGTTCGGCGAGGGCGACATCGTGCTCAACGAAGGCGCCGAGCGACTCGAGGTCGACGTGGTCAACAACGGTGACCGCCCGGTTCAGGTGGGCAGCCACGTCCACCTCCCGCAGGCCAACCTCGCGCTGGAGTTCGACAGGGCCGCCGCGCACGGTCACCGCCTCGACATCCCGGCCGGGACGGCGGTGCGGTTCGAGCCAGGTGTGGCACAACGTGTTTCGCTGGTTCCGCTGCGTGGAGCGCGAGAGGTGCACGGGCTGTCGCTGAACCCGCCGGGAAAGTTGGACGCGCGATGAGCGCTTGCGCGAAGAGCAGAGGGCAGCGATGAGCGCTTGCGCGAAGAGCAGAAGGCAGCGATGAGCGAACTGTCCAGGGCGCGCTACGCCGCACTGTTCGGACCCACCACGGGCGACCGGATCCGGCTCGCCGACACCGACCTGTTCATCGAGATCACCGAGGACCGGAGCGGCGGCCCCGGCCTGGCCGGCGACGAAGCCGTGTTCGGCGGCGGCAAGGTGCTGCGTGAGTCGATGGGTCAGTCCCGCGCGACCCGCGCCGACGGCGCACCCGACACCGTCATCACCGGTGCGGTGATCATCGACCACTGGGGAATCATCAAGGCCGACATCGGTATTCGCGACGGACGCATCACCGCGATCGGCAAGGCGGGCAACCCCGACATCATGTCGGGCGTCCACCCCGACCTGGTGGTCGGTCCGTCCACCGAGGTCATCGCGGGCAACGGTCGCATCGTGACCGCAGGCGCCATCGACTGCCACGTCCACCTGATCTGCCCGCAGATCATGGAGGAAGCGCTCGGCGGCGGCATCACCACCATCGTCGCCGGTGGCACCGGCCCCGCCGAGGGCAGCAAGGCCACCACCGTGACGCCCGGGTCCTGGCACCTCGCCCGCATGTTGGAGGCGCTCGACACCTGGCCGCTGAACGTCGCGCTGCTCGGCAAGGGCAACACCGTGTCGGCGGAGTCCATGTGGGAGCAACTGCGCGGCGGCGCAGCGGGTTTCAAACTGCACGAGGACTGGGGCACCACGCCGGCCGCGATCGACGCCTGCCTGACCGTCGCCGACGCAGCGGGCGTTCAGGTGAACCTGCACTCGGACACCCTCAACGAGGCCGGCTTCGTCGAGGACACCCTGGCCGCGATCAACGGCCGCGCGATACACGCGTATCACACCGAGGGCGCCGGTGGCGGGCACGCACCCGACATCATCACCGTGGCGGCGCATCCGAACGTGCTGCCGAGCTCGACCAATCCGACCCGCCCGCACACCGTCAACACCCTCGACGAACATCTCGACATGCTGATGGTGTGCCACCACCTCAACCCGAGCGTGCCCGAGGATCTGGCCTTCGCCGAGAGCCGGATTCGGCCGTCGACCATCGCCGCCGAGGACCTGCTGCACGACATCGGAGCGATCTCGATGATCGGCAGCGACGCGCAGGCGATGGGCCGCATCGGTGAGGTGGTACTGCGCACCTGGCAGACCGCGCACGTGATGAAGCGACGCCGCGGTGCATTGGAGGGTGACGGCGCGGCCGACAACAACCGGGTCCGACGCTACGTGGCGAAGTACACGATCTGCCCGGCCGTCGCGCACGGTCTCGATCACGAGATCGGGTCGGTCGAGGTCGGCAAGCTCGCCGACCTGGTGCTGTGGGAGCCGGCCTTCTTCGGCGTGCGCCCGCACGCGGTGGTCAAGGGCGGCATGATCGCGTGGGCGGCGATGGGCGACGCCAACGCGTCGATCCCCACCCCACAACCAGTGCTGCCGCGGCCGATGTTCGGCGCTTCGCCGGCTGCCGCCGCAGCGACCTCGGTGCACTTCGTGGCACCGCAGGCCATCGAGGACGGCCTGGCCGACAGGCTCGCGGTGAATCGGCGGCTGGTCGCCGTCAGCGACGTCCGCAAGGTCGGCAAGGCGGACATGCCGCTCAACGAGGCACTGCCGCGCATCGAGGTCGACCCCGACACGTTCACCGTGCACATCGACGGCGACGTGTGGGAGGAGCAGCCGGCCACCGAACTGCCGATGGCGCAGAGATACTTCCTGTTCTGATGCCGAGCCTGGCTGAACTCTCCACGCTGCTGGTCTTGTCGGACTCCCGGCTGCCGACGGGCGGCCACGTGCACTCCGGCGGTGTCGAGGAGGCCGTTACGAGTGGTCTGGTCATGGATCTGCCGACGCTGCGGGCCTTCCTGCGGCGGCGCATCCGCACCCACGGCCTGGTGACGGCGTCGGTGGCGGCGGCGATCCATGCAGGCACGTTGAGCGTGGCCGACGCCGACCGCGAAACCGACGCTCGCACACCGGCTCCCGCGGCGCGCAGTGCGTCGAGGGCACAGGGGAGGGGCCTCGTGCGACTGGCCCGCAAGGTGTGGCCCGTTGCCGACTGGGATCCGGTCGGGGTCAAACCACATCTCGGCGTGGCGGCGGGTGTCGTCGGCATCGCGGGTGGGCTGCTGCCCGAGCACACCGCGCTGTCGGTGGTGTACACCACGATGACCGGGTCGGCGACGGCCGCGCAGCGCCTGCTCGCGCTGGATCCCGGTGACGTCGCGGCACTCACCTTCGAACTCTCCCCGCTGTGCGACCAGACCGCCGCCGAGGCGGCCAAGGACCTTGCCGACCTGTCCGACCCGCTGCTCGACGTGCTGGCCCAGCGCCACGCCGAACGCGATCGACCGCTCTTCGCCTCATGAGGCACGTATCCCGAAAGGTGCACCATGCCACCACATCTGCTCGACGGTGAACCGCACACCCATACCGAACGGCCGCGGCGCATCCGGCACGAAGGCGAGCCGCTGAGGATCGGCATCGGCGGCCCCGTCGGCTCGGGTAAGACCGCCTTGGTGGCCGCGCTGTGCCGACAACTGCGCGACGAACTGTCGTTGGCCGTACTGACCAACGACATCTACACGACCGAGGACGCCGACTTCCTTCGCAGGCACGCCGTGTTGCCCGACGAGCGGATCGCCGCCGTCCAGACCGGCGGGTGCCCGCACACGGCGATCCGTGACGACATCACGGCCAACCTCGATGCCATCGACGACCTGATCGCGAGCAACCCCGGACTCGACCTCATCCTGGTCGAATCGGGCGGAGACAATCTGACGGCCACGTTCTCCTCCGGTTTGGTGGACGTCCAGATCTTCGTCATCGACGTGGCGGGCGGCGACAAGGTGCCACGCAAGGGCGGGCCCGGCGTGACGTTCTCGGATCTGTTGGTGATCAACAAGACCGACCTGGCCCCGATGGTCGGCGCCGACCTCGACGTGATGCGCCGCGATGCCGCGACGGTGCGCGCGCATCGCCCCTTCGTGCTGATTTCGCTGACCGATGACCCGACGGCGGCCGCGGTGTTGGACTGGGTTCACGCACAACTACGCGTACCGGTCGAGAGCTGACCGCCGCCGATGCGGTCCGACGTCCTGATCGTCGCGCGCCCCGGCCGGGCGCCGGTGCTGGAATGCACCGGCGGCGTGGCGGCCCGACGGACCGAAGCCGACACCGTGCACCTTGTCTCGGCGGCGGCCACTCCATTGGGTGGCGACGTCATCTGGGTGCGGATCGTCGTCGAACCGGGTGCCCGGCTACGGGTGCGCACCGCGGCAGCCACCATGGTGCTCCCGGGAGTGGGAACGGCGGAGTCGATTTCCCGCTGGGACCTGGAGGTCGCCGGGGAACTCGATCTCGACCCCCAACCGACGATCGTCGCCGGCGAGTCGCGACACGTCACCACAACTCGCCTGAGGGTCAACGAGACCGGCCGGGTGCGGTTGCGCGAGCGTGTTCAGATCGGTAGATCCTTTGAACGCCAAGGCTTCTGGTCGGGAACGTTGCATGCCGACGTCAACGAGTCGCCGCTACTGCGGCATCGAATCGAAGTCGGCACGGGCTCCGTCGGCGACGACGAACTCGGACAGGCCGCGCGCGTGCGTCAGCGAACTGCGCTATCCCGAAACGACGTTCGACGCGGCGGGCACACTGCTGGAGCTTGCCGCGGGCGGCAGCCTTGCGACATGGCAGGGCGAGCGGCTCTAGCTTGCCGCCTTCTCCGTGTCCTGGACCGAGGCCGCGATCTCCTCGAGTTCCTCGATCCTGGTGCGCGCGTAGGCCTGCTGCTCGGTGATGGTCAGCTGACCGCGCTGGCGGCTCATGAACGTCACGGTCCACGACAGAATCGTGGCGACCTTGGTCTTGAAGCCGACCAAGTAGATGAGGTGCAGCCCCAGCCACGCGAGCCAGGCCAAGAAGCCACTGAACTCGAGCTTGCCGACTTGCGCGACCGCGTTGAACTTCGACACCGTCGCCATCGAGCCCTTGTCGAAATAGTGGAACGGCTCGCGGGGCTTCGGCATGGTGCCGTGCTCGCGCGCCTTCGCCTCGTTGTGGAGGATCTTCGCCACGTACTTGCCGCCCTGGATGGCACCCTGCGCCATACCGGGCACTCCGTCGACGAAGGCCATGTCGCCGACCACGAACACGTTGGGATGACCGGGAATCGACAGATCGGGATTCACCTTCACGCGGCCTGCGCGGTCGATCTCGGTCTCGGACTGATCGGCCAGATCGCGGCCCAGCGGGCTGGCCGAAACGCCGGCCGACCACACCTTGCACGCCGACTCGATGCGGCGGATGGTGCCGTCGGAGTCCTTGACGGTGATGCCGTTGCGGTCGACGTCCGTGACCATGGCATTGAGCTGGATCTCGACGCCCATCTTCTCCAGGCGCGTCTTGGCCTTGAGACCCAGCTTCTCGCCCATCGGGGGAAGCACCGCTGGCGCGGCGTCCAACAGAATGACGTGCGCTTCGGTTGGGTCGATGTGCCGGAAACTGCCCTTGAGCGTCTGATCGGACAGTTCCTGGATCTGCCCGGCCATTTCGACGCCCGTCGGACCAGCACCCACGACCACGAACGTCAACAGCTTCTTCCGGCGCTCCGGGTCGCTCGACCGCTCGGCCTGCTCGAACGCACCGAGGATGCGTCCGCGGAGCTCGAGCGCATCGTCGATCGTCTTCATACCAGGGGCCCACTCGGCGAAGTGGTCGTTGCCGAAGTACGACTGGCCCGCGCCCGCGGCGAGGATCAACTCGTCGTAGGGCGTGCGGTAGGTGTGGCCCAGAAGGACCGAGTCGACCGTCTGACTCTCGAGGTCGATGTGCGTCACGTCGCCAAGAAGCACCTGCGCGTTCTCCTGCTTGCGCAGGATCAACCGCGTGGGCGGTGCGATCTCACCTTCGGAGATGATGCCGGTGGCGACCTGATACAGCAGCGGCTGGAACAGGTGGTGAGTGGTGCGAGCGATGAGCTTGACGTCTACGTCGGTGCGTTTCAAGGCCTGAGCGGTGTTCAGGCCACCGAAGCCCGAACCGATGATGACGACCTTGTGCCGATCCGACGCCGTGGCTCCAGGGTGGCTCATTGCTGCTCCCTCGCGAGACGAAACCCGTTCAGTACAACCATTAGGTTAGTCGGCAGCCTTCCCGTCAGCGCGGTGAGCTAACCCACCAGATCGATTGTTCACCCTACGAGCGCGGGTTTGAGCGCTTCGGCCAACGCGGGGATGACTCCGGGCCGATACCCCGTCGCGCTAGTCAGCGGGCTGAGGATGACCCCGTCGATGCCTGCGTCGAAGACCTTCGTCTTGATCTGTTCGGCGATCTGTTCGGGAGAGCCGAAGGCCACGTTCTTCCGGAAGTCTTCGGGAATCATCTCGGCCTTCACGCTCTCGTCCGCCAACACCATGACCAGCATGCTGGTTTCCAGAGTCGCGGGATCGCGGCCGATCTCCTCGCACCGCTCCTTGACGACCTGAACCTTCCGAGGCAGTTCGTCGAAGCCGGCGATGACGTTGAGATGGTCGAAGTGGCGCGCGGCCAGGGGAATGGTCTTCTTCTCGCCGCTGCCGCCGATCATCAGCGGAATGTGGTCGCGCAAGCGAGGCTCGGCCATCGCCTCCTGCGTGCGGTAGTACTTGCCGGAGAACGTCGGCCGCTCGCCCTTGAGCATCGGCAGGATGATCTGAAGCGCCTCGTCGAGCCTGTTGAACCTGTCGGTGAAGGTGCCGAAGTCGTAACCGAGTTGGTCGTGTTCGAGTTCGAACCAGCCGGTGCCGATGCCGAGCACGGCCCGGCCCTGGCTGATCACGTCGAGCGTGGTGATGGCCTTGGCCAGTAGTGTCGGGTTTCGGTAGGTGTTTCCGGTGACCAGGGTGCCGAGCTGCACGTGCTCGGTCACGGTGGCTAGCCCGCCGAGCGTGGTGTAGGCCTCGAGCATCGGCTGATCTGGAGTGCCCAGCCCGGGCAGTTGATAGAAGTGGTCCATCACGAAGACCGCGTCGAACCCGGCCGCGTCGGCTTCCTTCGCCTGTGCGATGACGGTGGGGAAGATTTCGCTGACGCCGGTGCCGTAGGAGAAATTCGGGATCTGGAGTCCAAGTCGAATCGTCACCCTTTTGACCCTAGCCACCGATCGAGGCAGGGTCGCGTCCGTTTCACTGGACGCGAATGTGCGGAATAAACCGCGGTGAGTTTCAGCCGAAGTTGGCGAGCGCGCCGTGGCTCACGTGCAGCGTCTGACCCGTGATGTGGCGAGCGGACGGCGTCGTGAGGAACAACGCGAGCCTGGTGAGCTCCGCAGCGACCGACGACGGCATGCCGCCCACCCCGTCGTAGCCTGGCTCGATACCTCGACCGGCGGCCACCGCGTTGACGGTGATACCGCGAATCCCGAAGTGACCGGCCTGTCCGGCAGTCCAGTTGGAGACGGCAGCCTTGATGGCGGCCTCGGCGCTACCTTCGCGCGGGCTGTCGGGCACGACGTTGACGATCGCACCGCCGGACCGGAGGTGGTCACCGAGGATTTCGATCGTCAGCACTGCCGAAAGCAGCGTGGCATCGAGCGCGTTTCGCCAGGCGACGGCCTGGTCGGAAAACGTCAACGTGCGCGGATCGCATGCAGCCCAGCGCGGAGCGGGCACGTTGACTATGGCGTCGAGGTGGCGCGGGAAGAGGCTCCTGGCCTCTTCGAGACTGGCCGGGTCGGTGTTGTCGACGACGATCGAGTCGACTTCCAACTCCTTGGCTGCGACGTCGAGGTCGTCGCGGCGGGCCCCGACGATCACGACCGTGTGGCCAGCATCGCGGAAGCCTTCCGCGATGGTCCGTCCGAGTTCGGTGTCGCCACCGGTCACCATCATGTCCATCGCCATGTCCTCCTTAAGTTCGACGCTGAACTCAGCGAGTCGAGCGTCATGTTACTGGACAGTAGCTATAGGGGGAAATGCGCCACGCGGAGAACGACGGACATGCCTCGTCGGGTGCCCTAGGGTTCAACCCGTGAGGCGCAGCCGCCACCGTCGTACCGGGGACGGCGCCCGCTCGCAGGCGGGTCTTGCCAGACCTTGACCCGCTCGGCCGGACTTCCCCGCTGGATCTACGTCCCCGCCGCGATCGGGGCGATCTTCGTCGTTTTGCCGTTGGTGGCCGTCGCCACCAGGGTGGATTGGCCGCGGTTCTGGTCGCTGATCACCAGCACGTCGTCGTTGACCGCGCTGGAGCTGAGCCTGCGGACCGCCCTGGCGAGCACCGCCGCGTGCATCGTGCTCGGCGTCCCGATGGCCCTGGTGCTCGCCCGAAGCGACACCCGGGCCGTGCGGTGGATCCGACCGCTGATACTGCTGCCCCTGGTGCTGCCGCCGGTGGTGGGCGGCATCGCCCTGCTCTACGCGTTCGGGCGGTTGGGCCTGCTGGGCCAGTACCTCGACGCCGCGGGCATCCGCATCGCGTTCACGACGACGGCCGTGGTCTTGTCCCAGACGTTCGTGTCGCTGCCGTTCCTCGTCATCGCGTTGGAGGGGGCCGCCCGCACGGTGGGGGCCGAATTCGAGGTGGTTGCGGCGACGCTCGGCGCGCGCCCGACGACCGTGTGGCGGCGAGTCTCGTTGCCACTGTTGGCCCCCGGCCTCGCCTCGGGGGCCGTGTTGGCCTTCGCCCGATCCCTCGGGGAGTTCGGCGCCACGCTGACGTTCGCGGGGTCACGGGAAGGCGTGACGCGCACCCTTCCGCTGGAGATCTACCTGCAACGCGAGAGCGACGCCGATGCTGCGGTGGCCCTGTCGGTTCTGCTCGTGCTCGTCGCCGCCATCGTGGTGGTAGGCCTCGGTAGCCGCAGGCTCAAGGCGGGTGGTGTTGGTGGTTGGTGAGTACACCGGCGGGCAGGGAGCGCAGCAACCCGGGGAATGTGCGCAGTGACTGGGATCGAGCTACGGGCGAAGATCGAAAGTCGTTGTGTTGATGTCGAATTGAACGTCGACGCGGGTGAGATGCTGGCCCTGCTCGGGCCGAACGGAGCGGGCAAGTCGACGGTGCTGCACGTCATCGCCGGATTGGTGAGCCCCGATACGGGAATGGTCCGGGTCGGTGACCGAGTGTTGACCGACACATCCGCTGGGGTCGACGTCGCGACGCATGACCGCAGGGTGGGCCTGCTCATGCAGGATCCGCTGCTGTTCCCGCACCTCAGCGTCGCCGCCAACGTGGCGTTCGGGCCACGTAGCGGAAAGCGGCTCGGCCGCAAGGACTCCCGCGAGGTAGCGCACCGATGGCTCGCCGAGGTCGAGGCGGCTGAGTTCGCCGATCGGATGCCACGTCAGCTCTCCGGCGGGCAGGCGCAGCGGGTGGCGCTCGCCCGCGCACTGGCGGCCGAGCCCGACGTACTACTGCTCGACGAGCCCATGGCCGGACTGGACGTCGCGGTCGCAACCGCGATGCGTCAGGTGCTGCGCCGGGTACTGGCCCGCGACGGCCGATCGGCACTGCTCGTCACCCACGAACTACTCGACGTCGTCACGCTGGCGGACCGCGTCGTCGTCGTCGAGTCCGGCCGGATCGTCGAGTCGGGACCGTCGGCCGCGATCCTGGCGGCGCCGCGGAGCCGGTTCGGTGCACGATTCGCGGGGGTGAACCTGGTCAACGGGCGACTCGACGCGGATGCGACGCTCGTCACCGACTGGGGAACGACCTGGCACGGAACTGCGGGCGCATCACTCGCCATCGGCAGCGCCGCGGTCGCCGTGTTCGAGCCCTCGGCGGTTGCGGTGTATCGCGACGAACCCCACGGCAGCCCGCGTAACACCGTGGAAGTCACGGTGGCCGAACTCGACAGCCGCGGGCCTGCGGTACGGGTGCGGTCCGAGGAACAGCCCGACGGCGGCCCCGGGCTGGCCGCCGACGTGACGGCCGAATCGGCGGCCGACCTGAGGCTGGCGCCGGGGGAGCACGTGTACTTCGTCGTGAAGTCCCAGGAGGTTTCGCTATATGCGACGCCGTAACGGTGCGCCCGTCGTCGACGATCAACGTCCGAGCCCAACGGAGATCCGCGAGCGCGCGACCTCCGGCGATCGCTTGTGTAGCAATCACCCGCCTGGCGCCTCGGCACGAAGTTGTTCCCCGACAGCAATTTCCAAGTTTGACACTCTAAGAGCAACTCACACTTGCGTCACGGCAGTAACACGGTAGTTTCTTCCCCATGCAGCATCCGGACGCGAGCAGTCGACGACGCAAGAACCTGTCCCGATCGTTGGCGACCGCCGCCATCGCATGCGCCACCGCGGCGACGCTCGCGCTGCCCGCAACGGCGTATGCCGAACCGGTGCCGGCGCCTCCGCCGTCACCGACGCTTCCATCGCCGCCGCCTGCGGGTCCCAGCGCGCCCCTGCCGGCTGCCGATCCCAACGCGCCCCCACCGCCTGCCGATCCCAACGCGCCCGCCGCCTGCCGATCCCAGCGCGCCCCTGCCGCCTGCCGACCCCAACGCGCCCCCACCGCCCCTGCCGACCCCAACGCGCCCCCACCGCCTGCCGACCCCAACGCGCCGCCACCGGCAGAAGCACCGCCCGCGCCAGCGCCTGAACCGGGCCGCGTCGACAATGCCGCAGGCGGATTCAGCTACGTCGTGCCCGGCGGCTGGAAGCTGTCCGAACAGACCCAGTTGTCCTATGGGCAGGCGCTGCTGACGAAGCTCCCACCGGCCGGTTCCGAGCAGGTCCCGACCGACACCAGCGTGCTGCTCGGCCGGCTCGACCTGAAGCTGTTCGCGGGGGCCGAGGCCGACAACGCCAAGGCAGCCACTCGACTGGCGTCCGACATGGGCGAGTTCTTCATGCCGTTCGCGGGCACGCGAATGAACCAAGACGCGGGAACGCTCGACGCGGCAGGCATTCCGGGGGCGTTCTCCTCCTACACCGTGAAGTTCACCGATACCAGCAAGCCAGACGGACAGATCTGGGCAGGTGTGGTCGGCGCGCCGGTGGCGCCGGGGGCACCACGCGGCCAGCGCGCTCCCGAGCGCTGGTTCGTCGTCTGGCTTGGAACCGCGAACCAACCGGTGGACAAGACCGCGGCGGTCACGCTGGCGCAGTCGATCCGGCCGTGGACGCCACCGCCGCCGCCCGAGGCTCCGCCGCCTGATCCGAACGCGCCCCCACCGCCAGTCGACCCGAACGCGCCGCCACCACGGCCCGCCGTCGGGGTTCCCGTACCTGTCACGGATGCGCCGCCGGAGATGACGCCCGCCGGCTGATCACACGCCCGGCATTCGCCGATCGTGAACGTTTCGCGTGCCGAATCGTTACCCTCCGCGCGTATACCGGAGGATGACCCAGCAGCCGCTGGGACTTGCCCGGCGAAAGCAGGAGTTCGTCATGGAACTGGTTGCGACTACCGAATTCTTGGCGCGATCCTCCACCCTGACCAGCGTGGGATGGATCGGCTACATCATCATCGGCGCGCTTGCGGGATGGATCGCAGGGAAGATCGTCAAGGGCGGCGGTTCCGGACTTCTGATGAACATCGTCATCGGGATCATCGGCGCGTTGGTCGGTGGCTTCCTACTCAGCTTCTTCGTCGACACCGCGGGTGGCGGTTGGTGGTTCACCTTGTTCACCGCGATCCTCGGCTCGGTCATCTTGTTGGCGCTGGTCGGAATGGTGCGAACGCGCAGTTGATCACCGCTCATCGGCGCCTGCCAGCTAAAGGGCGGCGTGCACGCCGCGCATCGCCGCGCTGAGGCTGCCCGCACCCGCCCGATAGAGCGGACCGCGACCGTCCGCAAGCAGGATGCGCAATCGTGCCATCCCGCGGGCCCGTACTGGGAGTGGTTCGGCCAGCCGCTGCACGACGGCCTCGGCGGCGTCGGAAGCGTCCCGGACGGCTTCGGCCTCGCCCACCACCAGGCTCAGCGCCCGAATCAGCTGCACCCGCTCAGCCGGTGCGGTCAAGCGCGCGTGGTGAGCGGCCAAGGCGGTACCGGGGACCGGGGTGACGCCCGCCTCGACCTGCCGGTCGTAGCGCCCCGCGAATAGCCATGCGCACAGACGCGCCTGCCATCGCGACCGGACGGCGGGGTCCTGCGGCCGAGTAGCGGCCAACTCGAACCAGAGCACCTCTGGCCAGGTCGGATGTTGTGACAGCATCTCGATCTCCTCGTTTTCATTTCGTGACTATCGTCAACGCTATACCGGTCACGATGACCGGTCAAGCTGCTATACCGGTCACGCAGGCGTATACTGTCGGCATGTCGACATCGGAGCCGTGGCTCGGCGACGCAGAGGCCAAGCCGGCCCCCGGACCGCTGCGTCGCGTCCAGGCCCTGATCAACACCATCGACCGCGAGTCGGGGCAAGATCGCCTGGCGGCGCCAGCTGACGCCCATCCCTGGCTCGCGTCCAACGGACTGCTCGGTCCTGGTGACACCGCCACCGAGGATGACCTCCGCATCCTCGTCGGTGTTCGAGAAGGTCTGCGCGCCTTGGTAATTCAGAATACCGGCGGACCCGACCCCGATGCGACGGTCATCGCGCCGCTGCGCGACGTCGCAGAGAAGGTTGCGGTTCGGGCCACCGTCGACAACGACGGCCGAGTGACCATCTCTCCCGTCGGCGACTCCGTACGGGCCCGCCTGGTGGGGCTGCTGCTCATCGTCGAAGCCGCGCAGCGCGACGGCACGTGGGCGCACCTCAAGGCCTGCGCGAACGACGAGTGCCGATGGGCGTTCTACGACCGCTCCCGCAACCACGGCGGAACCTGGTGCGAGATGTCGACGTGCGGGAACAAGCTGAAGAACCGAGACTTTCGCGCTCGAAAGCGCACCATCCGCTAGGTCGAAACGTGCCAGACGAATGCAGCCGCGAGCGCACCGAGTCCATTGAGCGACCAATGCAGTGCGATCGGGGCGATCAGGCTGCCGCTGCGCTTGCGCAGCCACGTGAAGACGAAGCCGGCGGCGCCGGTCGCGACCACCGCGAGCACGATTCCAGCCACCATGCCCAGGACACCGCCGCCGAGCAGTCGAGTGAATCCCACGTTGCTACTGGTCAGCCCCATCGACGTCGCGATGTGCCACAGTCCGAAGAGCAATGAGCCCGCCGCTGCGACACCGCGAAAGCCCCACGCGCGATTGAGCGCCCCGTGCAGCACGCCGCGGAAGGCGAGCTCCTCGGGAATCACCGTCTGCAACGGGATGATGATCATCGACGCGATCAACGCGCCCGACAACGTGGCGTAGTGGTCGTTCATGAACATCGGCCGGGTCCAGGGCAGCAGCGCACCGACGGTGATGACCGAACCCACCAGGGCGACCGCGGCGAACGCGTAGCCCGCGCCGGAGCGCCACTGCTCGCGGCCGAGTCCCAGTTCGCTCCAGCAGAGTCCCCGCGACCGGACGAGCAACACCAGACCGAGTGCCACGGCGGGCACGGTGGCGAAGTTGGCCCAGGGGATGGTGAAGTGTGCGACCAGGTTAGTCAGGGCCAGCACCACGACGACCACTCCGATGTCCACGTAGATGCGGAAGTGGTGCAATGCCGACAACTGACCGATCAGCGGATGGGGCGGCGCCTCGATCGCGCTGACGTCAGACATAACCGGGCAAGTGTACCCGTAACCGGCATAGGCCCAGTTCAGCGGCGATTCGGCCGAATCGCCCGGGCGTGGACGACGCCCCGTATCGGGGTCGGTACGGGCGACCCACGCATTTCGGCCCAGTTCGGCTGATCAATACTGTTCCCCATGGTTGACAGGTGTCAGGTTTTGGCGTCGCTCCGGGTGCTCGATCTGGGTGACGCCGAGACCGACGGGGTGGGCAGGTTGTTGGCCGACCTCGGTGCCGACGTGCTGAAGATCGAGCCGCCGGGGGGCACACCCGACCGGGCCGCACCGCCTAGCGTCGGCGGTGCCAGCATCGGATTCGCACTGCACAACGCCAACAAGCGCGCTGCCGTGCTCGACGCCACGGTCGAGCAGGACCGCGCACGCCTTCTCGAACTCGTGTCCGAGGCCCACATCCTGATCGACGGCGGTGCGCCCACGGGCGTCGCAGCGTTCGGCACCACCTGCGCCGAACTCGCCGATCGGTTCGGCCACCTCGTCGTCTTGTCCATCAGTGACTTCGGCACTGCAGGGCCGCGTGCGCACTGGCAGGCGACCGACCCGGTGCTCTACGCGATGTCGACCGCCCTGTCTCGCTCGGGTCCGACCGCCGGGCGCCCCGTGCTTCCGCCGATCGGCATCGCATCGGCGACCGCTGCGGTACAGGCCACCTGGGCCGCGCTCGTCGCGCACTATCACCGGATGCGTTGTGGCACAGGAGACTACATCGACTTCTCGCGATTCGAGGCGGTCGTGCAAGCGTTGGATCCACCGTTCGGCTCGGAGGGACAGGCCGCGGTCGGACTGAAACGGTCCAGCGAACTGTGGCGTGGCCGCCCACGAAACCAACAGATCTACCCGACCTTCGCATGTCGCGACGGCTTCGTACGAGTCTGTCTGCTGTCGGCCCGCCAATGGCGGGGCATGCGCGCCTGGCTCGGCGAGCCCGACCGGTTCGCCGACCCCAAATTCGAGACGATCGCCGCCCGCTATGCGGTGTCTCGTGAACTGAACGCCGCCATCGCGCAGCTGTTCGGACCCCAGAGCATGGACGCGCTCGTCGCCGAAGGACAGCACCGTGGCGTGCCCATCGCGGCCGTGCTCACGCCTGCGCAAGCACTTGCCTCAGAACACTTCCGCAGCGTCGGTGCACTCACCGACTTTGAGCTCGTGCCGGGAATCCGGCTGTCGGTGCCCACGGGCCCGATCGTGATCGACGGGCGGCACACCGGGATCGCCCAAGCTGCTCCGCCAGCTGGGGCGGACGAGCCGTCGTGGCATCGGTCCGAACGACCGGGTGGCGACGCGGGCAACGCACGAGGCGGACGGCCGTTTGACGGGTTGCGAATTCTCGACCTCGGAGTGATCGTCGCCGGAGGTGAGCTTGGCAGGCTATTCGCCGACCTCGGTGCGGAAGTCATCAAAGTGGAGAGTGCGGCGTATCCCGACGGATTACGCCAGACCCAACCGGGGCAGCCGATGAGCCGGTCGTGGGCGTTGACGCACCGCAACGAGCACAGCCTCGGTCTGGACCTGCGGCACCCCGAGGGCGCCAACGTCTTTCGTGGGCTCGTCGCCGAATCCGACGCAGTGTTCGCCAATTTCAAGCCCGGAACGCTTGACTCGCTCGGCTTCTCCTACGATGCGCTGAAGGCGCTGAACCCCCGGATCGTGCTCGCGGAGAGCAGCGCGTTCGGCGCCGCTGGGCCGTGGAGCATGCGCATGGGCTACGGGCCACTGGTGCGCGCCACGACGGGTGTCAGCCGGTTGTGGAGATCCGATGATCCCGCCGACACCGGTTTCTACGATGCGACGACGATCTACCCGGATCACGTCGCCGCCAGGATCACCGCTATCACGGCATTGGCCGCGCTGATCCACAGAGACTCCATCAGCACCGGTGCGCGCGTGCACATCTCGCAAGCGGAGGTCGCCATCAATCAACTCTGCACTGTCTTCGTCGCCGAGGCCGCCCGCGCAGAGGGGCTCACCGTCGTAGGCGGCGACGCGATCCACGGCGTCCATCCGTGTGCCGGCGAGGACGAGTGGTGCGTCGTGTCAGTGCGGTCCGACACCGACCGCGCCGCTCTGGCGGCGGTGCTGGGCGAGGCCGAGCTACCCAGGGACCCAGCCGATTTCAGGGCCGCCGTGTCGGCGTGGACGGCGCGGAGGGACAAGGACGACGTCACCGAGCGCTTGCAGGCCGCCGGAGTTCCGGCGGGTCCGATGAATCGCGCGGTCGACGTGTTGGCCGATCCTCAATTGGGGTACCGCAGGGTCTTCGCGAGCATGGTCCATCCGCTGTTCGACGCACCGATGCCCACCGAGCAGCGTCCGGCGCCATCGCTTCACATCCCCGAGGCCGAGCTCCGTCCCGCTCCGATGCCCGGTGAACACACCCGGCAGGTCTGCCGCGACCGGCTGGGCATCGAGGGCGCGGAGATCGACCGCCTCATCGCCGACGGCGTGTTGTTCAGCTGGACCGACCAATTCGAGGAGACCAGGAGTTCATCATGACGATCGACCCGCGGACACCGGTGTTGGTCGGCTACGGCCAGTTCAATCAGCACGACGAGGACCCCGAGACCGAACCGGTCGACCTCATGGTCGCCGCCGCCCGTGCGGCCGCCGATCCCCGGGTACTCGAGGCGATTGACTCCGTTCGCATCGTCAACCTGCTCTCGTGGCGGTACCGCGATGCCGGTCTGCTTCTGGCCCAACGGATCTGCAGTGCCAACGCCGGCACCCGATACACCGGCATCGGCGGGAACGTCCCGCAATCGTTGGTGAACGAGGCGTGCCTGGACATCCAGGCCGGCCGTGCGGATGCCGTACTCATCGCGGGCGCCGAGACGTGGCGGACCCGAACCCGCGTGCGGGCCCGCGGCGGCACGTTGGAGTGGACCAAGCAGGACGACTCGGTCCCGATGGCACCGGGATCCGACGAGGTGTTCCCGATGGCCGGACCAGGGGAGCTGCGAATCAAGCTCGACCGGCCCGCGTACGTGTACCCGATGTTCGAGCAGGCGCTGCGGATCTCGGCGGGGGAGTCGCCGGACGTGCACCGCCGCCGCATCGGCGAGCTGTGGGCCCAGTTCAGTGCCGTGGCGGCAGACAACCCCCATGCCTGGAACCGGGAACCGAGCTCCGCAGAGGCGATCTGGCGACCCGGCCCGTCCAATCGGATGATCAGCTGGCCCTATCCAAAACTGATGAACTCGAACAACATGGTGGATCAGGCCGCGGTGCTGATCCTGACGTCGGTGGAGAAGGCGCGGTACCTTCAGATCCCTTCCGACCGTTGGGTCTTCCCTTACGCGGGTACCGACGCGCACGACACGTACGAGATCAGCGAGCGCGCCGAGTTCGACGGGTCGCCCGCGATCAGGATCGCTGGTCGCCGTGCGCTCGAGCTCGCGGGCACCGACGTCGGTGACGTCGAACTCGTCGACGTCTACTCGTGTTTCCCGTCGGCCGTCCAGGTGGCGGCGCGCGAGCTCGGGCTCCCGCTCGGCGATCCGAGCCGCCCGCTGACGGTCACCGGTGGCTTGACCTTCGCGGGCGGGCCATGGAACAACTACGTATCGCACTCGATCGCCACGCTGGCCGAGCGGCTGGTGGCAGCGCCCGGTCGGCTCGGCCTCATCACCGCCAACGGCGGGTACCTCACCAAGCATAGTTTCGGCGTATACGGCACTGAGCCGCCTGCGCACGAATTCCGTTGGGAAGACGTCCAATCGGAGGTCGACGCCGAGCCCACCCGCGCCGTCGAGGTGGAGTGGTCCGGGACCGGCACGGTGGAGACGTGGACGACACCGTTCAACCGGGGCGGGACCGCCGAGAAGGCCTTCCTTGCCGTGCGGACACCCGACGACGCCCGCACGCTGGCGGTGCTCACCGATCCGTCGGAGGCCGAGTCGAGCACGCGCGAGGACATCGCGGGCGCGAAGGTCCAGGTCAACGCCGACGGCACGGCCAGCCTGCGGTAGCGCGCTCAGACCAGGTCGGCCAGCAGCGCCTCGACCCGTTGACGCACGACTCCGTCGGTGCCAGGACCCACGATGGCATGCACCCGACCCGCCTCGACGGCGGCGAGCGCCGCGTCGGCGACGGTCGCCGGGGTCATGGCGGTGTCGCCGCCGGGATCGCCGTCCGTCGTCGAGACGCCCGCTGGCGCAAGGGTTGCCGAGTTCGACCCGAGGTTGGTCGCCACCAGGCCCGGACACAACACGGTGGCGCCCAATTCCGGTGACTGGGTGCGCAACTCGAGATGAAGCGTCTCGGTGAGCCCGACGACCGCGTGCATGACCGCGTTGTACGGCGACAACATGGGCAACGGCATGAGCCCGCCCGCAGAGGCCGTGTTCAGGAAGTGCCCGTGCCCCTCCGCGATGAACAGCGGTGCGAACGCGCGGATGCCGTGGACGACGCCCATCAGCTTCACGTCAGTGAGCCACCGCCACGTCTCCACACTCTGTTCCCACGACGGCACCAGCTCGCACACCACGCCTGCGTTGTTGCACACCAGGTCGACGCGGCCGAAGCGCTCGATCGTGGCGTCCGCCAGCGCCTGCACGTCGGATTCGATGGCGACGTCAGCGCGGACGCCCACGACGTCGGCGGAATGGCCGGACAACGCACCGACAGCCACCGGGATCGCCCCTTCGCGAACATCGGCGAGCATGACGTCGACCCCGCGGCGCGCCAACTTCTCCGCGAGCGCGAAGCCTATTCCGCTGGTCCCTCCGGTGACGACCGCGACCTGGCCTGCCGTGATCAACACGATTCGATCCGCCTCTCACGTAGCGCCGTGGATACGGCCGCCCACGGTTACGACACGCCACGGGAGTGCGTGTTGTCAATGACGGACAACAAGATGCCGGCGACGCCGAGTACACCTCCGCCAAGAAGGCGGCCGCATTCATTGTGTCGCACGGAAGGGAGGGCTTGCCCGCTACTTCGGGGGCAGGCTCTTCGCGTAGGCGACACCGCGGTCCACCCACGACTTCAGTTGGCGTTTGGACTTCACGCCGTCGTCGCTCACCCGCAGCCATCCGCGGGTCTCGCGTCCCGCCATGACCATGGGTTCGACGTGCTCGCGCGCGAGCAGGGTGTCCGTCTCGCCGGGCGGTACCCGCACCATCAGCCCGCCCTTGCCACTTGCAGCGACTGCCAAGTGACCGTTGACGAGAAACGCCAGCCCACCGAACATGCGCTTCTCGTCGACTCCACGCTCGCCGCTGGTCAACTCGCGGACGCGGTTGGCAAGCACCTCGTCGTAGGCCATGGTCAGTCGAGGTCGATCCTGATGGTGAGCAGATCGGTGCCCATGAGCTTGACCACGGCGCTGTTCATGGTGGGCAGTTCGCTCAATCGGGTGACGGCATCGTCGTCGGGCAGCAGGTGCGCCGTACCGGTGCGCCACCGGCCGTCGATACGGAGCCGTACGGCGGGGTCGGCCTTGACGTTGAGCACGTAGTGCGAGTGTTCTCCATGCTCGGAGACCATCCAGAACTGGTCGCCCACGACCCGACCGCCCACGGCGGTACGGCGCGGCTGGCCGCTCTTTCGTCCCGTCGTTTCCAGCATCGTCACGGGCAGTTGTCTGCCTACTGGATTGACCACGAATCGCTGCACCGTGTGCACTATGCGTCGTTTGACGGCATTGAAGTCCATTGCAGGGTCCCCGTTTCGGTGTCGATCACGAGTCCTTCGCTATCGATCACGAGTCTAGGTGCGGTTCGGATCCGCCAATAGGCCCTTGAGCGTCCACGCGTTCCGGACTGCGTTGCCCGCCCCATCGTTGTTGAAGTACACCAGGACGTCGTGGCCCTGCCCCTCCCATTCTCCGATGCGGTCGGCCCACCAGCGCAGGTCGTCGTCGGAGTAGGACCCGGCGTACATGTTCTGCTCGTCCGGGCCGTGCATGCGGACGTAGACCAGGCGGCTGGTGGCACGCAGGACGCAGGGCAAGCGTGCACCGCTCATCACCACGTACGTGGCGCCATGCCGTTCGAGCAATGCGTAGACGTCGGGGTGGTCCCAGGATTGATGCCGGAACTCGATCGCCACCGGAATCCAGTCGGGCATGATCGTTAGGAAGTGGTCGAGCCGCGTATCGTCGCGGGTCAGCTCGGGATGGAGTTGGACCAGCAGCGCCTCCCGGCGGTCGCCGAGTGCGCGCCAACAACTTTCGAAGCGTTCGATCCACGGCTCCGGTGACCGCAGTCGCCGGAAGTGGGTCAATCCGCGATGAGCCTTGACGGCCATCGTGAAACCGTCGGGAAGCCGACGGCACCATCCTTCGAACGTGGCGTCCGTCGGCCAGCGGTAGAAACTGGCGTTCAGCTCCACGGTGTCGAATTCCTGCGCATAGCGGGCCAAGCGCTTGGCGGCCGACATGCCGGGCGGATACAACACCGTCGACCAGTGGTCATAGGACCAGCCCGACGTGCCGACCCGGACCGTCACCGGTCATCTTCCGACGTGAACTCCATCCCGGGCAGGTTCCCTGCCGACGCGCCGTCCTAACCTCTCGGCGAGATCGGAGAGGATCTCGCCGAGAGCTTCCGGATCACGCGGCGACGGTCGCGGCCTCGGCGGCGGGTTCCAGTGCCTGCGCGATGATGTCGGCCACGTCGGTCATCGGCTTCACGTCGAGCGCCGCGAGCACCTCGGCAGGCACGTCGTCCAGATCGGACTCGTTGCGTTGCGGGATGAACACCGTTGTCAGCCCGGCCCGTTGCGCCGCGAGCAGCTTCTGCTTCACGCCGCCGATGGGCAGTACCCGCCCGTTCAGCGTTACCTCACCGGTCATGCCCACGTCACCGCGGACCTGACGCCCGGTCGCCATCGACACCAGCGCCGTGACCATCGTGACGCCGGCCGACGGTCCGTCCTTGGGCACTGCGCCGGCGGGCACGTGCACGTGGATGCGCCGGTCCAACGCCTTCGGGTCGACGCCCAACTGCTCTGCGTGGGCACGCACGTAGGAGAGCGCGATCTGCGCCGACTCCTTCATCACATCGCCCAACTGACCGGTCAACTGCAGCCCCGGCTCGCCCTCATTGGCATTCGCCTCGATGTAGAGCACGTCGCCGCCGAGACCGGTCACGGCCAGACCCGTCGCCACGCCCGGAACCGCGGTGCGTTCGGCCGACTCGGGCGTGAAACGCGGACGACCAAGGTAATCAACGAGATTCGGCTCGTCGATCACCAGCGGTGTGGGATCGGCCGCCAGCTTCGTGGTGACCTTGCGCAGTGCCTTGGCCAACAACCGTTCGAACTGCCGCACACCCGGTTCGCGGGTGTAGTCGGCGGCGATCTTGCGCAATGCCGCGTCGGTGACCGCAACCTCTTCGGGCGTCAGCGCCGCCCGCTCGGCCTGCCGGGGCAGCAGGTAGTCACGGGCGATGGCCACCTTGTCGTCCTCGGTGTAACCGTCGAGCTGCACCAGTTCCATGCGGTCCAACAGGGCCGACGGGATGTTCTCGATGACGTTGGCGGTGGCCAGGAAGACGACGTCGGACAGATCCAGGTCGAGGTCCAGGTAGTGGTCGCGGAACGTGTGGTTCTGCGCCGGGTCCAGCACCTCGAGCAATGCAGCACTCGGGTCGCCGCGGTAGTCCGAGCCGACCTTGTCGATCTCGTCGAGCAGCACGACGGGGTTCATCGATCCCGCCTCGCCGATGGCCCGCACGATGCGGCCGGGAAGTGCGCCGACGTAGGTACGCCGGTGACCGCGGATCTCGGCCTCGTCGCGCACGCCGCCGAGGGCGACGCGGACGAACTTGCGGCCCAGAGCGCGGGCGACGGACTCACCCAGCGACGTCTTGCCGACACCGGGAGGGCCTGCCAGCACCATCACGGCACCGGAACCCCGGCCACCGACGACGGCCATGCCGCGCTGGGCGCGACGGGACCGCACGGCCAGGTATTCGACGATGCGGTCCTTGACGTCGTCGAGGCCATGGTGATCGGCGTCGAGTATCTCGCGGGCGGACTTCAGGTCCGTCGAGTCCTCGGTGGTGACGTTCCACGGCAGTTCGAGCACGGTGTCCAGCCAAGTGCGGATCCAGCCGCCCTCGGGGCTCTGGTCGCTGCTGCGTTCCAGCTTGCCGACTTCGCGCAGCGCAGCCTCGCGGACGTTTTCGGGCAGATCGGCGGCTTCGACGCGGGCCCGGTAATCATCCGATCCGTCGGGTTCGCCCTCGCCGAGTTCCTTGCGGATGGCCGCCAGCTGCTGGCGCAGCAGGAACTCCTTTTGCTGCTTGTCCATGCCGGACCGAACGTCCTCGGCGATCTTGTCGTTGACCTCGACTTCGGCCAGGTGATCGCCCGTCCAGTCGATCAGCTGCCGGAGCCGACGGTCCACGTCTTCGGTCTCCAGGAGCTCACGCTTCTGCACGTCGGTTAGGTACGACGCGTAGCCGGCCGTATCGGCCAGGGCCGAGGGATCGATGATCTTGTTGACGACGTCGACGATCTGCCAGGCCTCCCGGCGCTGCAGCATCGCCAGCAGCAGCTTCTTGTACTCCGCGGCCAGCGCCTTCGTCTCGTCGGTCGGTTCGGTCTCGGACGCCTCACTCACCTCGACCCACAGCGCCGCGCCGGGTCCGGTCGTACCGGATCCGATGTGTGCCCGGCGTTCACCACGAACCACTGCCGCGGCACCGCCGCCGGGAACGCGACCGACCTGCACGATCGACGCGATCACGCCGTAGGTGGGGTAGCGGTCGTCAAGGCGCGGGGCGATCAACAGTTTGCCGGTGTCGCTGGCTTGCGCCGCATCGACCGCAGCGCGGGCAACCTCGTCGAGTTCGATCGGGACCACCATGCCGGGCAGCACGATCGGTTCGCTGACGAACAGCACCGGCACCGCGATTGGTTCAGTCATCAATCCTCCAAAGTTGAATCTGATGCGCTCAACCCTGGACAAGGCTGCTTTGTTCCCATCGCCGGAGGGCCCGTCCCGCGACCACTGGCGCGGCGACCGTGAGCAGGCCCACCGTCGCCAGGGGATCGGCGTTGCCGCACCGCTCGCGACGTCGACGAACACCCGCGAGACGACGACGAGCCGGCCGCGGCCTCGGCGAGCAGTCCGATGGCCCACATCGCCGAGAGCAGAACGTGGCCCCCGGCACTCGAATGCCGTTCCAGCCCGGCAATCCACTGTGGGCGATCCGAGGGCGGAATAGTGACCGCGGCCACGTGGTCGTAGCTTTTATGAGTAGAGCAGTGGAATTCGACGGTTATGGCGACATCGACGTGCTCCAGGTGCGGGACGTGCCGCGCCCGGTCCCCGGCGACGGTGAGGTGCTCGTCGAGGTCAAGGCGGCGGGCATCAATCCAGGCGAGGCGATGATCCGCAAGGGCGTGCTGCATGACCGGTGGCCTGCGACGTTCCCGTCGGGTCAGGGCAGTGACCTGGCTGGAGTGGTGGCTGAACTCGGCTCGGGAGTCACGGGTTTCGCAGTCGGGGACGAGGTCATCGGCTTCTCGGAGCGTAGGAACAGCCAGGCCGAGTACGTGTCCGTGCCTGCCGGGCAGCTGACCGCCAAGCCAGCCGGGCTTTCATGGGAGGTCGCGGGCGCCCTGTACGTGGGCGGCACCACCGCATATGCCGCGGTTCAGGCGGTGGAGCCGCACGCGGGGGACACGATCGCAGTCGCAGGCGCGGCCGGTGGCGTCGGCTCGATCGCCGTCCAACTGGCCACGCGCACCGGTGCCGCAGTACTCGGCATCGCGGGCCCAGCCAACGACGAATGGCTCAGGGACCACGGCGTCATCCCGGTCAACTACGGCGATGACCTACCCGAGCGTCTACGCACGGCGTCGCCATCCGGCCACGTCGACGCATTTCTGGACTTCTTCGGCGGCGGATACGTGGCGATGGCGGTCGACGAACTCGGCGTGAAGCCCGAAAGGGTCGACACCATAGCCGATTTCGCCGCAGTCGAGGAGTTCGGAGTCCGGTCCGCGGGCAATGCCGACGCGTCCAACGCATCGGTGCTCGGCGAGCTGGCCGACCTCGTCGCGCGTGGTGGGCTGGAGGTACCGATCGCAGGCGTATTCGCCCTCGACGACGTGCAGGCCGCGTTCCGTGAGCTCGAAAAGCGCCGCACCAGGGGCAAGTTGGTGCTACGGCCGTGAGCGTCGATCCGATCGCGGGCAAGGTGGTGGCGATCACCGGCGCCAGCAGCGGAATTGGTGAGGCCACCGCCCGCCTGCTGGCCGGCCGCGGCGCACGGCTGATTCTCGGTGCTCGCCGCGCGGACCGGTTGGAAACGACCGCCGACGACCTTCGTGCCCAGAATCCGGCGGTGGTCGTCGCGGCGGTCGACGTCGCCAGCCGGGAGCAGGTCCAACATCTCGTCGATCAGGCCGTCGACCACTTCGGTCGGCTCGACGTTCTAGTGAGCAATGCAGGCATCAGCAAGATTGGACCCGTCGCCGACGGTGACGTCGACGGGTGGTCGGCGATGATCGACGTCAACGTGCGAGGGGTGCTGTACGGCATCGCCGCGGCCATGCCGGTGTTCCGCAAACAGGGCGCTGGCCACTTCGTCACGACGGTCTCCACCGCCGGGTTGAAGATCGTGCCCGACATGGGCGTCTACGCCGCAACAAAGAACGCGGTACGCACGGTGATGGAGGCGCTGCGACAAGAGTCCACCGACGGTGTGATCCGAACGACGTCCATCTCGCCGGGTTTCGTCCGCACGGAGCTGGCGGAATCCGTCGACGACGCTTCGCTGCGCGCCCAGATCCGTTCGAACATGGACGAATTCGGCCTCGCACCGGAGGCCGTCGCACGAGCCATCGCGTTCGCCATCGAGCAACCGCACGACGTCGAGATCGGCGACCTCACCATTCGCCCGACCGTTCAAGGCTGACGCACCATCTCCGGCGAACGTGCATTACCGACACGCCATCGCGCACGAGTCCGTGTCGGTAATCCACGTTCGGCAGACAAGGCACTCAAGTGAGACATACGAGAAGGGAGCCTGCCGTTCGGGGGAAAACGGCAGGCTCCCTGGCTCACGAGAGAGCTGGAGATTGGCTCAGGCGGCGGCCTGGGCTCCCAGCACTCGCTGGATGTCGGGCTTCATCATCTGGAGCTGCTGACCCCAGTAGCCCCAGCTGTGGGTTCCCTGCGCCGGGAAGTTGAACACGCCGTTCGTCCCACCGGCCGCGACGTAGTTGTCGCGGAACGCCAGGTTCGTCCGCAGGGTGAACCCTTCGAGGAACTGCGCGGCCATCAGGTTGCCACCGTCGGTGCCGGAGTCGAGATCCGACGGCGTACCGGTGCCGCAGTAGATCCAGACGCGGGTGTTGTTGGCGACCAACTGGCCGATGTTGACCATCGGGTCGTTGCGCTTCCAGGCCGGGTCACCCGACGGGCCCCACATGCTCTCGGCGTTGTAGCCGCCCGCGTCGTTCATCGCCAGCCCGATCAGCATCGGCCACCAGCCCTCGGACGGGTTGAGGAAGCCCGACAACGATGCCGCGTAGATGAACTTCTGCGGGTAGTAGATCGAGTACGTCAGCGCCGTGCCACCGGCCATCGAGATGCCGACGGCGGCGTTGCCGTTCTGCGAGACGCCCTTGTTGGCCTCGAGGTAGGCCGGCAGCTCCTGGGTCAGGAAGGTCTCCCACTTGTAGGTGTAGTCCTGCCCGTTGCCCTGGGACGGCTGATACCAGTCGGTGTAGAAGCTCGACTGTCCACCGACCGGCATGACCGTGGACAGGCCCGAGTCGTAATACCACTCGAACGCCGGGGTTTCGATGTCCCAGCCGTTGTAGTCGTCCCGCGCGCGCAAGCCGTCGAGCAGGTACACGGCATGGGGCCCGCCGCCCTGGAACTGCACCCGGATGTTGCGGTTCATCGACTGCGAGAACACGTCGAGGTATTCAACCGGCAAGCCCGGCCGGGAGAACGCGCCAGCAGTCGCCGAACCCCCGACGAAGCCGATCAACCCGGGCAGGGTCAGCGCTGCAACGACTCCAACTGCCAGTCGGCGCAACCACGTACCACGAATCTTTCTGACTAACTTCATAACGGCAACCAACCGCCTTTCCCTTGCATCCCTATGCTTCTGAGCAATCGCCGTTGCCTTGCGTGCGCAAGTGAATCACGCAGACGTGGTTCGACTCGGCTGTCAACGCCGAGCGGTGACGTCGCGGTTGGCTAACGATTCCGACTCGGCGCAGAGACCTAACCCGCTCCGAACGCGGCCGCCACGGGGTGTGACCAGTGTGAATGAAGGGACTGTTGAGCTTCGGCAGGGACTGCGACTGGCAGGGCGCGAGCCGCAAACTGCGTGACGTGTCAAGGGCTCATCTCGTCCAAGCTCGTCAACCCCGAGCAGTCGCAGCATGCGACTGAATGGCAGTGGCTCCGTGGTCAATACGTCGAGCCGCCGCTCACCACCTAGTCCGCCGCTGCCGCCACGGCTCGCCGAACGTCATCCTGACGCTCTTCGATCGCTCGTCCGATCTCCTGTAACAGCAACGGCTTTCGTGCTACCAACTCCTCGACCGCTTCCCGTTCGATATGAAGCACGGTCACTTCGTCGAGTGCATACGCACCGGAGAGCACGGGTTCGCGGGTCAGCGTGGTCGAGCCCAGGAAGTCGCCGTACTCCAGGGTCCGGACGGGAACCACGGCGCCGTCCTCACCTCGGGCGATCAGCCGAACCCGCCCGTTGACGATGAACGTCATGCGTTTGGGCACCTGGCCAGGGGACTGGATCGTCTCGTCGGCGCCGTACCGCGTCAGCCGCATGTGCGGCATGAGCTCGTGCTGATCGGTGTGGCTCAACCGTAGCGTCGGCGCGACGATGCGCATCGACTTCTCGAGCCGTTCGGCCGTCGCGAAGTCGTCTTCGATGCCGTCCAGCCGGAGTTCGGCGCGCCGCGCGGCGTACCAGACCCATCGCAGGAACGTCGCGCGCGCGCGGGCGTCGTCGCCGGGCGAGCGCAACGGGATCGACGTCTTGTACTGTCCCGAGCCGGCGGTGACGGTCGACGGTGCCGCATCGGCGCGAAGGTGCGACAGCGTGCCCGCGACGCGGGTCAGCATCGCGCAGACGTCGTCGGGAGGATCGTTGGGCGCGAACTCGGTGGTCACGCGTGATCGAATGGTCGCCGTGGGGCCGGCTCAGGTTCGTGAACGACGCCGCCGCCAGCATCGAATTCGGGATGATCTGCAAGCCGCTGCCGGTGTCGATGTGGGTGGCCCGCCAGTTGACCTCGACGACGCGGCCGCGCGCCGATGGCGTGTCCACCCAGTCGCCTAGCTGAAACGGCTGCTCGAACAAGACCAGCAGGCCCGAGATGATCTGGCCGACGGAATTCTGCAATGTCAGGCCGAGCACGATCGACGAGATGCCCAACGCCGTGAACAGTCCGCCGACGTTCGCACCCCAGATGTAGGAGAAGATCAGCGCCAGGCCGACCGCGATGACGATGAAGCGCGCGACGTCGAGGAAGATCGACGGGATTCGCTTGCGCCACGATCCCGATGGGGCGCCCTGAAACAGGGTGGCGTTCAGCCCCGACAGGGCCAACACCAGCAGCACGAAGCCGAGCACGGTCGCGACGATGCGGACGGGGGTGGCCTCCGCGGACACCTCGTTGGCCTTCGTCAGTAACAGCAGCAGCGCGGCGAGCGGAAGAATGTAGTTGCGCACCAGACTGATTGGCTTTGCAAGCCCGCTGCCACGGCGGGCCAGTGCCGACCGCAACTCGGTGAGCACGACTAGGCAGATCGGCAATCCGATCGCCACGCCGATGGCCCAGAAGAACCACGGCGCGTCGACGACGGTGGTCATGAATGCCGCTCCGCGAGCCGCCAGATGGGTTCGACGACCCCGTCGACGTCGACCTCGCCCGCAGCGGTGAACGTTCTGCTGTCGCGCATCGCGTCGTACACGTCCGACGTCACGTATACGCCGGGTTGAGGGAAACCGCCTTGCACCTGAAAGGCGAGATCGACCGCGGCGCCCCACATGTCGTACGCCAACGTCGATCTTCCGACCAGCCCACTGCTGACGGTGCCGGTGTCGATGCCCGCGCGCAGCCGCAGCTGGTTGCCGCTCGAGCTGTTGAACCTGTCGATGATGCGCTGCATCTCGATTGCGAAGTCGACGGTGCGACGCACGTTGTCCAGTCGAGGCACGGTCATCCCACAATTCGCCAGATAGCCGTTGCGAAGCGTACGCACCCGCTCGACGCCGAGATTGTCCGCCGCGGCGTCGAACTGGCGGACGAGCTTGTTGACGATGGCCAACGACTGGTCGGACGTCAGGTCGGCGGACATCTCCTCGAGCCCGACGATGTCGGCGAAGATCACGGTCACGTCCTGGTAGTCCTGGGCGATGGTCTCCTCACCCTCGCGGTAGCGCTGCACGACCGGCTCGGGCATGAGCGACAGGAGCAGACGGTCGTTCTCCCGCCGCTGCTCATTGAGTAGGTCTTCCTTGACGCCGAGTCTCCTGCTCATGTCGTTGAAGGCAACGGTGAGGTCCCCGAATTCATCGCGGGAGGTGACGGGCAACGTGACGCCGTAGTCACCCGAGCCGATCTGCTGAGCTCCGGATTCGAGCCTGCGGATGGGACGCACGAACAACCTCGCCAAGAGCATCGCCGCGATGCAGACGATGAAGATGATCGCCGCCGTAGACAGGACCAGCCTCCGGGTGAAGGCGGCAACGGGAGCAAACGCCTCAGAGGTGTCGATCTTGGTGATCACCGTCCACCGCAACCCGGGCAGGTCGGCCGGTGCGTACGCCTGCAGCGTCTCGTGGCCGAGGTAGTCATCGGCGACCAGGGTGCCGCGCTGGCCGCGCTGGGCCAGTTTGGTCGCCTCGCTCGCGACCGGCTGCACCAGCGTGGTGCCGTGCTGCCGGATCGCCTCGTCGGCGACGTCGGGCGGGGTGCCAGCCTCGACGACGTCGCGTTTGTAGGCCTCGGGGTCCTCGAGGAACAGCCGGGAGTCGGACCGCATCAGGTCGTCCGGTCCGACGATGAACGTCTCGCCCGTCTTGCCCATGCCGGACTCCTGCCATCGCCGGTTCATCGTCATCGCCCGGTTGAGCTTGGAGATCGGAAACTGCAGCGCGAGCGCGCCTTCCACGCGCCCCTCCGGCCCCACCGGGGAGACGAACCAGGCGGTGGGCTCATCGGCGGGCTGATAGGAGGAGAAGTCCGTGACGCCGACGTAGTCGACCACGTTGGAGTCGAGGGCCGCCTCGTACGCACCCGTGAGTTCGCTCCCCTTGTATGGTCCATTGAAGACGTTGGTACCCAGGTCCACGCCCTTGTACGCGGTATAGACGACATTGCCACGGGTGTCGAGCAACAGGGCGTCCTCGAACTCGAACCGCGTCACGATCTCGCGGAAGAACTCGTTGAAACGCGCATTGGCCGCCGACCAGGCACTGCCGTCACGGGCGTCGTCGAACCTGATGGCGGCGTTCCAGTCGGTGAACGGTGCGGTGTAGTTGGCCTGCAGATACCGCTGTGCGGGTGACGTCGGCAGTAGCGCCTCCACGTCGACGGCCTTGCCGGTCTGCGCGTCCTCGGACTTGGCGAACTGATTGGTGTAGTAGTCGACGATCGCCTGCTGCTGCACCGGAGTGACCGTCGCGGTTCCGAGTTGGTCGAAGCCGGCCGTGAATGCCTCGATGGCGTCCGTTGCCGTGGTTCCGCGCGAATAGATCACCAGGGAGTTCTTGAGATCTGCGACCTGAGTTTGCAGCTGCCGAGTCTGCGACTGTCGGATCTCGGTCAACCCGTCGAATACCGAGGCGCGCAGTGAGCTGCGGCCCGACTGATATCCGATGGCCCCGACGACCGCCGCTGACAGGATGCTGGTCAGCAGCAGCATTACCAGCAGCTTGGACTGGATGCTGACTCGCGACAGCACGCCTTGGCGGGCAGGTTTCGTGCGCTCGGGCGGGTCGCTGGGGTCTTCGAGGGGAGCGGAGTCTTCCGACGTCGTCATCGGTTGCACAGACTAACCGCGATACGCGCTGGTCGCTAAACGCGCGATACGCGCTGGTCGGGCCACGTCATGAATGTCGGAACGGGAGTCGACAGGTCGATCGGTGGTGGGGCACCGTGAAGGGATGAACGATCCCTACGACCTTCGACGCTTCGTCGACGCGCAGGACCGGGACGGCACCTTCGACGCGGCGGTGCGCGAACTGCGCGCCGGACGCAAGCGGTCCCACTGGATGTGGTTCGTCTTTCCGCAACTTCGCGGACTCGGGCGCAGCGCGACGGCCCAATACTTCGGCATCGCGTCGCGCGAGGAAGCCGCCGCCTATCTCGACCACGACGTGCTCGGTCCGCGGCTTCGACGGTCCGCGCGGCTGCTGACCCAGTTCGGCGGCGACTCGGCCGAACTCGTCATGGGCTCGGTCGATGCAATCAAGCTGCGGTCGTCGATGACGCTGTTCGCCGCCGTGGCGGACGACGACCGCGACTTCGTGGCCGTGCTGGACAAGTTCTACGGTGGGCAGCGCGACGCCGCGACGCTGCAATTCCTGGACCCAGGCTAAACCGCGAGTACCGCCCAGCCATGTGGTTCGACGTCGAGTGACTCGACCACGGCCTCTGCCGGTGCCCCGGAGCCCGCCACGATCCGCCCGCTGCCAAGACCGAACTCCGACAGCGACATCCGCAGCGCCGCATCGTCGAGGTTGAGGGCGACGACGAGCGAGCCCTCGTCCGAGCTCGACCGGTACACGTAATGCTCGTTGCTCAGCCGCAGCGACGTGGTCCGCGCGGTGTGCAGCCACGGGTTTCGCCTTCGCAAGCCGATCAGGTGCTGATGCAGCCGGAAGAGGTCGTGCCCGAGGTGCTCCGATTCCTCTGGGCGCGAAGGGAACTCGGGTCGCACCGCGTCGTCCCCGCCGAAGCGCTCCTCCTTCACACCCCGGTACCCCCACTCGTCGCCCGCGTACACGCTGGGCGTGCCCGCCGTGGTCATCAACACCGCCAGGGCATGTTCGACGTGGCGGGGATCGTTCAGTTGGCTGGCGATGCGGGTCACGTCGTGGTTCCCGACGAACGTCATCGGCACGAAGGAATCGAGGAAACCGTCGTGTCTGCGCAGAGCGTGGTCGAGTTCGTGGAAGTTGCCGTCGTTGAGGCTGCTCCAGATCGCCTTCCACAATTCGTACTGGGTGACGGAGTCGAACGTCGCGGCACTCACGATGGCCGGGTAGTCGCCGTGAATGACCTCACCGACGAACCATGCATCGGGAAACTCGCGCCGCACCTGGGGGAGCACGTTCGCCCAGAACTGGTCCGGAACCGCGTATGCGGCGTCCAGCCGCCAGCCATCCGCGCCGCGGCGCAGCCAGTGCGCCATGACGTCCGCCGTGTAGGCGACGACGTCCGGGTTGTCGTGGTTGAGCGCGATCAGCCCATCGTGACCTTCGAAGGTCTCGAACCGAGCGTGCTTGCCGCGCAACCGGAACCACGATGACGATGGTCCGCCCGGCCCCTCGGCCACGGCCTCGCGGTAGCGCGCGAAGTCGGTACCGACGTGGTTGAACACCCCGTCGAGCAGGATGCGTAGCCCGCGCGACTTCGCCTCCGCGACGAACCGGTCGAAGTCGTCGTCATCGCCGAGTCGGGGGTCGATCCGGTAGTGATCGGTCGTGTCATAGCCGTGGCTTCGCGAGGCGAAGATCGGTCCGAGTGCGACACCGGAAGCTCCGAGTTCCAGGGCGTGGTCCAGCCACGCGGTGAGTCGGATCAACCGGTGCTCGTCGGACGTCGGCACCGGATCGGCGGGGAATGCGCCGACGAAGCCCAGTGGGTACACCTGCCACCAGATGGCGTGTTCGACCCATTCCGGTGGCACGGATGAGCGCTCGCGCGAAGACGATGTCACGGTCGAAACTTCGCCTCGTACAGGGTCCTCATCTCACCGGCGAGTTCAGGTGCGGGCCCGTCGACGGGGATCCTGGGGGCGACCGCCGAGATCGGCAACGGTGCGACGGGCGATGGCGGAGCGCCCCATTCCGTGCGCCACCCGACCAGTTGCTCGGATGACGTGGCGTACACGATCCGTCCCAGCCCGACCCACGCGTGCGCGGCCGCGCACATCGGGCAGTGCTCTCCGGAGGTGTACACCGTGGCGCGCACGCGTTGAACGGGAGCCAGGTTCGACGTCGCCCAGCGCGCAATGGCGAACTCGGGATGCTGTGTGGCGTCGCCGTCCTTGACACGGTTGCGGTCCTCGAAGCGCACGACACCGCTCGCATCGATCAGCAGCGAGCCGAAGGGCTCGTCACCGACCTCCAGTGCCTCACGGGCGAGTTCCACGCAGCGACGCAGGTGGGTGAGGTCGTCCGCGCTGATCGACACAGTCCGCAGTCTACGCAGCGGCTGTGTCTGGCGATGAGTTCCAGGCGCCGCGCGAGTCGAGACAGGAGACACTCGAACTCCGGAGGCAACGTGACATCTCAGAAGGCAATCGTGGAACTCGACACTTTTCACATCTGGCTGGGGGAGGCGCCGCAGTGAGTCCTATGTCGTTCGATCGTCATTGCGCCGAGCTCATTACCCAGGCTTCCGCTTTCGGTTCACACCTGGCGGGCGCCGATCTGGCGCGGCCCGTGCCGACGTGCCCAGGCTGGAACGTGGCGCAACTCGGCCGCCACGTCGACGGCGGGCTGCGCTGGGCGTGCGAGATCGTCGCCACCCGTGCCGATTCGCCGCCACCCGACACTGCGCTGCGAGACCTGTCCGCGGTGACCGCCGACGACCCGGATCGACTCGCCGGCGCACTCCGCGAGGCCGCACGCGAACTCGCGACCGCCCTGCACGATGCAGGCCCCGACGCTCAGATGTGGTGTCCGGTGGCGGGCGGTGGCGCGAGGTTCTACGCCCGGCGGTTCGCTCACGAGACGGCCATCCACCGCGCCGATGCGGCGCTCGGGCTCGGCATCGATTTCGAGCTAGATAGCCAAGTCGCCACGGACGGCGTCGAGGAGTGGCTTCAGTTGGGCGCCATGCCTTTTCACTTCGAGGTGCACCCGTGGATGCGCGAGTTGCTCGGTCCAGGGCGCACCATCGGACTGCAGGCCAGCGATACCGGTGACTCCTGGCTGCTCGATTTCACCGGTGACGCCATCGACTGGCAACGCGGCGCCGTTGGAGCCGCAGCCACCGTGACCGGTCCAGTCAGCGGATTGGTGTTGGCACTCTATCGACGCCGGCCGGTCAGCACGTTGACGATCTCGGGCGACACCGCCTTCGTCGACTTCTGGATGGAGCGCGTCGCGTTCGGCTGATCCGCTGTGCCGCTCAGCCGCAGCAGTCGTCGTCTTCGACGTCCAACCGGCAGGCGCATGACGCCGTGATCGGCACGTCTGCACGGGCCTTGACGAGCTCGAGCTGACGTCCGACGATCACCGCTTCCGCGTCGCGGCCCAGCCGCCGCAGACATTCGTGGTAGCCGTGCAGGCTCCACACGTTGGCGGGGTGTTGGCACGGTCTGGTCAGCGTGGGGTCCAGTCCGAGGTCGGCGGCGTACACCGAGGCGGCCTCCTCGACATTCCCCTGCTCGAGCAGGAGCGCGCCGTAGGCGTGGCGGGTGGGCTGCATCCATCCCCACGGCTCGTCGTAGGGCAGTGCGTCGTCGAGTTCGATCGCGCGCCGCAGCTTGACGAACGCGTCATCGAATCGTCCTTCACGATAGGCGATTTCACCGTCCAGCATCGCACCGGCGATCGCGAGGATGTCGCGGCTGGTGTTGTTGAACAGATACCGCGAATCGGGAATCCGGGCGTACGCAGCGGCGAAGGCCTCCTGCTCGCCGCGGGCCTGGGGGAGTTGACCCTTCGCGGCGTGCGCGACACCGCGCCCGTAGTGGATGGTGGCCGCGGTGGTGCAGTAGAGGTCGAGATCGTCGGGCAACGGCTCGTCGATCAGGTCATCCCAGCGGCCGAACCGCACCAGCACGTGCACGCGCAACGGTACGAACGCCTCGAGCCAGTCCGCCATCGGCGGAGACTCGATGGCCAGCAATTCGGGGGTCAACTGTCCGGCGAGTTCGTCCGCGGCCTGCAAGGCAACCTCGGACTTCCCCTCGAACATCGCCGAGTACACCACGAAGTGCAGGTCGTGGGCGCGGTAGAGCGAATAGAAGTTGAGTGCGCCCTGTCGCTCGGCGATCCGTCGATCAGCTTGCACGGCAACCTGATTCGCCACGACAGAACTGCGGTAGTCACCGCACAGCACGTCGATGTGGCTGGGCATGTGTTGCAAATGGCCTGCGTCGGGCACCAGGCCGCGCAGCAGGTCGGCCGCGGGCAGCGCTTCTTCCGGGTGTGCCGACATCTCCATGGCGTGCAGGTAGAGATGCAGCACGCCGGGGTGCTCCCGACCAGCCGGGGTGGCCAACGCCGCGTCGAGGATCCGCTTGGCTTCGACGACCCTTGACCCCGGCGCGGCTTCTCCTGTCATGGTGTCCCACAGCGCCCACGCCGTCACGTTGACCATTGCGTCCGCGGCGAGCGCCTGGACGTCGACGTCATCGGGGTATGCCGCCACCAGTTCGGCCATGGCGTCGGCGTAGATGGCGTGTCCGGCGATCAGCGCCTCGCCGTCACTGGGATCGTCGGTGGGGAAGCGGGCCGTCAGCGCCTCGATCAGGCCACGTTCGACGACCGACGCGCGGCCGGTCGCGGCCAGCCCGAGTTCCATCCGGGCGCGGGCCAACGACGCCGCGAGGTCGACGGGGTCGAACGCCTCCCAGGCCTTGTTGTAGTTCGGGCCCACCGAGTAGGCGATGCCCCATCGGGCGATCGCCAGGCCGGGATCGAGCGCCAACGCTCGCTCGAAGCAGCGGATCGACTCCTCGTGGTTGAACGCGTACGCCCAGACCATCCCGCGGTCGAACCAGACCTGCGCCTGCGGCGACGGTGTGTCAATCGGCCGGTGATACCGCCCAAGGTCGTAGTACGGTTCGGTCTCGTCCAGACCGGCGGACGCGGTAGCGGTCATGACTGGCACGATACTTCGTCCACGCTTCGGGGGCGAGCACCGCCATCACTGCGAGCGCGCAGCCCGCTGCGCCCCAAATCGACAGTGTCACAATCGGTGTCATGGCACCGTTGCCTCCGAAGTACTCCATGCTGCGAAGCAGCGCGACTCCTGAACCCTGCGGGACGATGGAGTTGAACGTCGCATAGAACCCGGATAGCAGCGGCTTGCCGACCGGCCCGGCGGCGGCGGCGTTTCCGACGATCACCAAGAACACCGTCACGACCATCGAGGCTGCGCCGCCGAATGCCGCGGCCACGCCGGTGACGGCGCCCCCAACGGCCATGGCGTACAACCACAGCACGCCGAACGTCTGCAATGTATGGCCGGTCAAGGCGCCGAGCACACCGTCCACGTAGTAGGTGACCGCACCGGCCAGCAGCACCGAGTACGTGGCCAGGCTCAGCGTGCGCAGCGCGAGCGTCGAGGGCTTGCGCACCTTGCCCATCAGGAAGCCGAATGCGCTGGCGCCAACCGTGGCACCGATGGACAGGAAGATGATGGCGTAAAACTCCACGGTGCCCTGCGGATCCGCGGCCGACGTCGGCGCAATGTCCTCGACGACCGGGGCAAGGCCCGCCTTGGCGGCGATGCCGCGCCCAACGGTTTCCGCGGCGTTGGCCACGCTGCGTCCGCCACCGCCGGCTACGTAGATCGTCAGGTCACCACCGGGATCGACGGAGAACGCGGCGTCCGCCCTCCGCTCGTAGACCTGACTGCGTGCCGCGGTGTCGTCGCCGACCTGGGTGACGGCCAGGTTGTCCTGGGCCCGGATCGCGTCGACGACCTGCTCGGGTCCGGTGACGGCGACGGCCATGTGGTGCAGTGTCGGCCTGGCGAACGCGCCTGAGTAGCTGGCGATCATGGCGACCACGAAGGCGGTCAGGACGGCCATCGCCAGTGCCATGTTGCGGACGTCGGTTCGGGAGATCCGGCGGCCTGATTCGTCGGATTGGGGACTGTGGTGCTTGCCCACGGGGAAGCCTCTCTTGTTGTCGTTCAGGGGGTTTGGGTCGGCACGCCCAGCAGCGCGTCGACGGTGTCGAGCGCCGCGGTCACCCGGCCGCGGAGGTCGGTGGCTTGGTCATTTCCCCGGTCGCTGCGCTCCTGCCCGCCGTTCGGGTCTTCCATCCACGACCGCAGCACCTCTTGGAATCCGCCGACGAGGAACCGGCTGACGGCGTCGATGTCGACCTCGGCGACGCGGCCGACGATCGGCATGCCCTGCGCTGCGATCTCCTCGCACGCGGGCAACAGTTCGGCGCGGAACGCCGCGACCGCGCGTTGGGTCACCGCACTCGGCACGACGTTTCGGTACATCGCGCGGTGTTCGGCGGCGAAGTCGAACAACCGGATGATGCGCGACCGGGCATCGCCGGTGATGTCGGCCGCTGCCGCGGAGAACGCCACCGCGATGGCCGTCGCGACCGCATCGTCGCGGTCCGTGAAGTGTTGATAGAAGACCTGCCTGCTGACGCCGGCGCGTGCGACGAGGTCACCGACGGTGATCTCGTCGACGGGCCGTTCGTGAGCCACCGCGAACGCGGCGTCGCGCAGAAGGGTGCGGACCCGTTCGGCGCGGGGATCGGCGCTGTGCGTTCGTGCTGCCACGAGATCAGCGTAGGACATTTCGTAGACAAGTGACTACGAAGTACGGGGTTAGCTCCACCACCCGTTGCCGTAGGTGTGACCGGCGCCTCTTCGGCGTCAGCCAGTCAGCATGACGGCCGTCGCGACGGCCGGCCCTATCCCGATCACGGCGGCCAGGCAGCACGTCACGATTACCGTTGCGATGGGCATCTTGTGACAGTAGGACGACGACGATCTGGTGTCGGCCGCGATGTCGGCGGCGCACGTGATCGTCGAGGAGTTCACCCTGTATCCCGGTGACGTGTTGCGCGCCGAGGACACCGAGGGCACGGGTCATCAGTGGCAGCTCATCGACACTGATCCGTGGCGACGAACGTACGTCGTACTGGCGCCCGGCGCCGACGTCGCGTTCGTCGCCGACTAGGTTCGCTCGCCCGCGCCAATTCCCGCGAGACTGCGGGGAGATCATGAAAGTCGTGGTTTGGACGATCTCCCCGCAGACTCGACGGAGGTTGCAAACGTCTAGTGGCCGGCGACGATATCGGACTCGTCGACCTCCACCGGGTCCTTGGCACCTGGCAAGAAGTAGTAGGCCGCACAGACGATTCCGAAGAAGACGTAGCCCAGGGCCACTTGGGGATTCGCCGCCCACGCCACCTGAGGCGCATGGATCAGCCCGATGAAGGACAGCACAGCGCCCACGGCCGATGCGATCGCCGCGTAGAGAAACTTCTTCTCCAGGATGAACGTGACCATCGTGCCGAGGATCAGCCCGACCAGTACCGCACCTTCGCCGAGCGTCTGAAGCCCCTCGTAGACCACGCCCGCTCCGTTCAGCGCCTCCAGTCCGACCGTGTCGGCTGATGTGCCTGCGGCGTTGAGCGCGTTGTCGACCAGCCCACTGGCCCACTGCGCGAGGTTCGGCAAGATGGCGGCGACGACCGCCACCGCATGCAGCCGGGGCACGGCCTGGAAGGCCTGGGCCCCGATCAACAGCCCGATGTAGAGCAGGATCGGCACGATCGCAGGTACCGGCAGCAGCGCGTCCAGAACACCGAAAAGCCCGAGGAAGCAGAACAATCCGATGACGACGCCACTTGCCAATGAGTAGCCCGCCCGGCCTCCGGCGTCCTTCCACCCGGGATGGCCGATGTACACCGCGGGCGGGAAGGGCGAACCGAATGCCGATCCGACAACCGCCCCCGCACCGTCGGCGAGCAATACGCTACGCAGGTTGTAGTTGTCGCCAGCGGCGGCGGCGCTCTCCACATTGCTCATCGCTTCGGTGAAGTTGTAGACGCCCAACGGTATTGCGGTGCCAAGTAGTGGCGCCAGGTGCGCGAGGCCGGAGAACAGCATGTCGATCCGCAGGTCCGGAATGCCGATCGCGATGTCGGACACAGCCTGCCCGACGTCGGGGGCCGACATGAAGCCGCCTATCCAGCCGATGGCCGTACCGACGAGCAGCGCCGCCAGGCCCACCGGAATGCCGAACGGCAGCTTCATGTTCGTGAAGAAGCCGATGAGGATGATCGCCATGACGGGCAGTCCGATCCAGGCCGCCTCCCACATCTGCGCCGCGGGCCGCATCGAGATGAACGTGATGGAGATGCCCGCCAAAGTGCCGAGCATCGCCGCGCGTGGGGTGAGCTTGCGGATGTAGGGCCCGACGAATGCGCCGATCATCACGATCACGCCGATCATGAACGCCCAGGCGAGACCGGACTGCCACGCTTGCATCGGGTCCTTGGTGTTCAGGTACACCGGCAGCATGACCACGAACACCACGATGAACATGTGCGGCACGCTCGGCCCGTACGGCAACGCCGTGACGTCGGTGCGGTTTTCGCGTCTGGCCAGCCGCCGCGCCAGGAACGTGTAGTACAGATTGCCGAGGATCAGCGCGACGCCGAGCGCAGGCAGGATGGTGCCGAGCACGTCGCCCGCGGGAACCGCGATGACGCCGATCATCAGGCCTGTCAACGTCAGGACGTTGACCAGGATGTTGAACCCAAGGCCGAAGAACGCGTTCGTATCGCCGCGCGTCCACCACGGAATGGTCAGCGGCGGCTTGGTGTCGGGCTTCTCGGCGGGAGGATCGGTGACTTCTGCGGACATGGTGTGGTCTCCTCAGCTCGACGAAACGGAAGTGGTGGTGATCTGCTGGAGTGCCGGGATGACGGCAGCACTGTCGGCGACCCATCCGAAGATGCCGCCCTGCGCCTTGATCATCTCGAGGCCGATTCGCTGAAACTCGGGGAAGTACGAACCGACGCAGTCGGATACGACGAGGCACTCGTAGCCTCGGTCGTTGGCCTCGCGCGTGGTGGTGTGCACGCACACCTCGGTGGTCACACCGGTGACCAACAGTTGAGTGATGCCAGCCCCGCCGAGCACGTCCTGAAGCTCGGTGGCGTAGAACGCGCCCTTGCCCGGCTTGTCGATCACGACCTCGCCGTCGACTGGCGCCAGTTCGTCGACGATGTCGTGTCCGTACTCGCCGCGGATGAGGATGCGACCGTACTTTCCTTCGTCGCCAATGCGTTTCGACGGTGCGCCACGACTCAGCTTGGCGGGTGGGCAATCGGACAGGTCGGGTTCGTGCCCCTCGCGGGTGTGGATCACCAGTATCCCGGCTTCGCGGGCGGCGGCGATCAGCGCTGCGAGCGGCGGAACTACCTTGAGCAACTGATCCACGTCGTTGCCGAGGCTTTCGCCAAAGCCACCGGGCAAGAGGAAGTCTCGCTGCATGTCGATGACGATCAGCGCCGTCTTGTCCGCCTCGAGCGAGAACGCGGACGGTTCGGCGGGCACCGCGACTGACGGACTCATATGGACTCCTCGGATGTCTTGGCAGTGGGACGTGCGGCGGGGGATGCGGCGGCACGAGCCACCGCACGGGGTTCGTCGAGAATCTGCGCGGCCAGCGCGAGCACGGTGTCGTCGGACAGCGCAGCGCCCAGCAACATCGCACTGAACGGCCTGCCGTCGGTGGCGACGCCGAGCGGAATGGCAACACCCAGCAGGTCGAGCAGGTTGCCGAAGTGCGTGTAATGGCCCAGCGTCGTGTTGCAGTCGATGGGCCGGGCTAGTACCTCGTCGACGGTGAAGGTGGTGCCGATGGTCGGGACCACGAGCACGTCCATGGTGTCCCACGTTCGGCTCACCTGCGCCTTTAGCTCCTGCAGGCGTTGCAACGCCGAGAAGGCGTCCACGGCCGTGTACTTCTGACCGCTGCGGAAGATCTCCCGCACCACCGGATGGATCGAATCGGGGCGCTCGGCAAGGAAGTCGCCGAACTCGACGAGCCTTTCGGCCACCCACGGTCCCTGGTAGAGCAATGCGCCCGCAGCCAGGAACGGCTCGAGTGAGACGTCGACGATCGTGGCCTGCCGGGCGAGGTGATCCCGGAACCCGAGGTGTGCGCTGCGCATCTCGGCGTCACCGAAGAACTCGAGTTCGGCTACGGGCGGTAGCCCCACACGGATGGGTCCGCCGTCATACCGCGGACCGCGGTCGCGAGACCAGGCATCGTCGTCGTCACGGGCGACCATCACGTCGATGACGCGGTCGACGTCGTCGATGCAGCCGGCCATCACGCTGATGCAGTCGAGTGACTTGCACGCCGGGACCAGACCGACGGTGCTGATCAGTCCACGTGACGGCTTGAACCCGACGACGCCGTTGAGCGCTGCAGGCACGCGGCCCGAGCCCGCGGTGTCGGTGGCCACGGCGAACGGAACCTGCCCGAGCGCCACGGCCAGGGCCGACCCGGAACTCGATCCGCCGGAGATCATTTCGCCGCCGTACACACTGCGCGGCACGGTGTACGGCGTCCGGGTGCCATTCAGCCCGGTGGCGAACTGATCGAGGTTGGTCTTGCCGACATAGAGGGCACCCGCCTCGAGCAGTCGCCGCACCGCAGGCGCGGTCGCCGACGGGACGTACGCGTAGTCCGGACAGGACAAGGTGGTCGGTATCCCTGCCACGTCGATGCTGTCCTTGACGCCGAACGGCACCCCGTAAAGCGGCAATGTTCGTGCCCCGGACCGATTCTCGATCTCGGCAGCGGCAGCCAGGAGCTCGTCGCGGGGGACCGTCGACAGCCACGTGCCGTCGTCGCCGCGAGCGGCGATCGAGTCGGCGACGCGGATCGCGGTCTTGGTCGGTGAACCCGTTCCGCTGGCGTGCGACGCGAGGATCTCGGCCACCGACGGACCGATCGACGGTCCATGCGCGTCATATGCCATGTCTGTCGATTGTCGACAGAATGATGGCGGTTTCGGTACGGCTGTGTGTCGATCGTGTTAGCGATCGGCCGATTGACCGTCCTCGTCGGCCTGAAGCGCCAGATAGTGCAGGTGCCCGTGATCCTCCAGTGCCGCGATCACGGTGGCGGCGTCATTGCTCTCCAAGGCGGTCAGGATGGCCTGATGGCGGGCAATTCCGTCGTCGGCCCGGTGGTGGCGGGCCTCTTCACGGAGATTCATGGCCATCGGCAGCTGCAACTTGAGCAAGATAGGTTCCAGAGCGATGTTCAGCTGGCGGTTTTCGGCCAACTCCACGACCGTGGAGTGGAAGACGCGATGCGCATCGTCGCGCTCCAATTCATCAGTGGCCCTTCGCATTCGATCCAAAGCGGCGCGCACCGGCCCGAGTGCGGCGGTCAGGTCCGAGTGCGGCAGCGCCAACTCCACGGCATGCCGTTCCAGCACGTGCCGCAGTGCGAACAGCTGCAGGATGTCCGACGTCGACCAGTCGGTGACCCGGGCGCCTCGGCGCGGAAGGTGTTCGACCAGGCCCTGCTGACCCAGCAGGCGCAGGGCCTCCCGCAACGGAGCCCTGCTGATGCCGAAGTCTGCACACAGCTGCTCCTCGATGATCTTCTCGCCCGGTTGCAGCGCACCCCTGAGAATGGCGTCACGCAGGCGATGCTCGGCGACCTCGACCAACGTCGCGGGCAGTTCACGCCGCGCACCGTCGAGCTTGGCCACCGCCATCGCTGATCGCCTTCCCCGTCGAGATCGTGCCGATTGTCGACAATCGTAGGAACTTTCCCCCCGGCGCGCTTCGTTGGCCGAAGTTGCTCACGTCGACGTCAGCCTTGCCAAACGTACGCACACGAGCCGAGACACTCGTCGAGCTCGGCGCTGCGCCTGTGATTCGCATCAGCCGCGGGCCGTGGGCCGATCGACACGCTGGGCTGCCTCCACGAACGGCAGCACTTCCCGCAGCCACGGCCCGGGTTTCGACGAGAACACCACGTGTCCGGCGGGCAGCGTGACGAAGCGCGCGCCGGGAATCGCCTTCGCGACTACCTTGCCCCACCGTGCGGGTGCGGTGAGATCCCTTGTGCCCCAAGTGATCAGAACCGGAGCCTTGATGTCGCGGGCGGCGTAGCGCAAATCGTGAGCGGGTGAGGTGAAACTGCGCCACAAGGCCGCCGCCGTACGTGCGCCGTCCGGAGTCTTGGAGCGGGCCGCGACACGCGAGACGATGGCGTGGTCGGCCGCCGACGTCGGCCGCATGTAGGCCCGCGCGAAGTAGCGGGCGCACGTGCGGATGACGGCCGGACTTCCCATCACCGCACAGAACGCGCGGCTGAACGGCGTGTGCGGGGTGAACCCGCCCGTGTTGACCAGGACGACGCCCGCGACCCGGTCGGGCCGTTCCAGCGCGATGCGGCACGCCGCGTAGCCGCCGACGGAATTCCCGATGACGACGAGGTTCGTGAGGTCGAGGACATCGACGAGCTCGACTGCCAGGTCACCCAGCTCGGGCGCCCCGAGTGGCGTGTCGGGCGTGGGGGAGTTCCCGTGCCCTGGCCAATCGACGGCGATGACGCGCCTGCCGTCAGACAGCGCGTCGAGCACCGACGCGTAGTCGCTGCTGTCGTGGAGGTTGGCGTGAAGGAGCAGGACCGGGGGGCCGGTGCCATCCCGGGATGACGAGTCCGAGTAGGACATCGTCCCGCGCGACGTCGTCACGGTCGGCATGAGGCCTCCTTTAACTGACCGGTCGGTCGGTCAGTTACACTAGCGCCGGGACGGCCCACTGACAAGGAGGCGACGTGACGGCACCAGCGAAACGCACGTCGCGGACCCTGGCGGCCGAGCAGACCCGCGCCAAGCTCATCGAGACCGGGCTCGTCCTCGCCGAAGCCCTCGGGCTCGAGGGCCTGAGCGTCAACGCCATCGTCGCCGAGGCCGGGGTCTCGAAAGGCACGTTCTTCCACCACTTTCCGGATCGCACGACCTATCTGGTGGCGCTGCACCGACGCTTCCACGACACCCTCGCCAACGAGATCTGGGCGGTCATCGGCGACCTGCCGCCGGGCCGGGAGCGGCTCTCCGCCGCAGCACGGACCTACCTTGACGGTTGCCTGCGCGACCGTGGGGTCAAGGCGCTTCTGCTCGAGGCCCGTGGGCACCGGCCGATCGCCGACGAGGTGATGCAGCGCAACCACCGCAACGTCGACATCGTGACTCCCGACTTCGAGGTGATCGGCCGGACGCACCCACGTCAGTCGGCGCGGTTGTGGGTGGCGGCCACCGCCGAGTGCGCGCTCATGGAACTCGAACTGGGTCGGCGTGACGCGATGTCCCGGGCGGCGCTCGACGAGTTCGTCTGACGCCGCACCAGGTAGCCGTCCGGCCGCAACAACATCCAGGCGGCCCCTTCGGCGACGTCGTCGGGCAGGGTCGTCTGGAGAACCGAAATGGCGTCGTCCCACGGCAGGTGGGGGGACCGGTGATCCAACACCTGCTGGTCGGCCCGGTACCGAGCGCCGCCGAGTGATTCGACACCCGCGCTAGAACGTGTTCTAGTGCAGAGGTGTTGGAGTACACCGTCGAGAACCTCACCGCCGACGAGGTGGCCAGGCTGCGGGCCGTCTACGAGCCCCTCACCCAATCGGTGCGAGAGCTCGTCGACGCCACCATCCGCACGCAGGTCGACGCCGAGTCGGTGGCCGAGGCGAAGGCAGCGATCGATGCCGCGACGACCCGGCTGCGCAGTAGTCAACTCGACGGTTCGTTCGGCATCCGGTTCAGCACCGACGGTGACCAGATGCCGTGGGGAAACGCCGTCATCGGCCTACGCAACCCCACCGCGCCACCGCTGACGGTCGAGAAGGCACCCGACGGCAGCGTCTTCGCCGACTTCTACTTGGGCGCGGCCTACGAAGGTCCGCCAGGCCACGTGCACGGCGGCGTCTCGGCCCTGATCCTCGATCACGTCCTCGGCGAGGCGGCGAGCTCGGCGGAACGGCCGCGGCTTACGGGCACCATCACGATGCGCTACCTGCGCACCACGCCCTTGGGACCGTTGCGCGTCGAAGCGAGAATCGACCGCACCGAGGGATACAAGACGTATGCCGTCGGCCACATCGCCGACGCCGACGGCCACACCGTCGAGGCCGAAGGCGTGTTCATCCAACCGCGGTGGGCCCGCGACTGACGGCTATTGCCGCGCCATCGCCAGGTTGAAGCGCTCCTCGGGTGTGATCAGGTGGTCGTGGCCATCCTCGCCGATGTCGAGTTGCACCCACTCGATCTCACCGGTGAAGCGGTTGCCAGTCGGCCCGTAGTCCGGTGATGCGGGCGAGCCGGTGTCGGACCCCACGTCGCAGGCTTCGTCGGCCGAGTAGCCCATCGGAATGGTCTGCTCGACGCGGCCCTTGCCGACGGCCTTGCCGTCGTAGTACAGCGTGACGTCGCCCCCCTTTGCGAGACCGCCACCGTCATAGGCGAACTCCATCCGCACCTGGTGCTTGCCCGCGGGAATCGGCTTGTTCGCCTCGGTGATGTAGTGCTCGATACCGAAGAAGTTGAAGCAGTACTTCAGCTTGCGTTCGTGCGCGTACAGCGACCAGCCTCCGACGCTGCCACCCTGAGTGACGATGACGCCGCCGGCGCCGGACTCGGGCACATCGATGTTGGCGGTCACCGAGTAGGACTTGTTCTTCAGGGTCAGGACGCAGTTCTCGCTAACTCGCATCCCTTCGAAGAGCAGCTGGGTATTGCCCCGGATCAGTTGCGGGCGGCCCGCGATGTCGGCGTTGATCCGCTCGAAGCCGCGGTCGTCCAGCGGCACCACGTTGTACTTGACCGCCTCGATCAACCAAAGCCGTTGCAGCTCAGCCAGTTTCTCCGGGTTCTCGGCTGCCAGGTCGTGCGCCTGCGTCCAGTCGTCCGGGCCGTACAGCTCCCAGACATCGGTGTCGAAGGGCGGGGGCGTGTCGGCCTTCCACGGTGTCCGGTGCTTGGTCACCGCCGTCCAGCCCTGGAAGTAGATGCCGCGGTTGCCCATCATCTCGAAGTACTGGACCTGATGGGTCTCGGGCGCCTTGCCGTCCTGCAGGGTGCCCAGCATGCTCACCCCCTCCAGGGGCGCCTGCGCGATGCCGTTGACCAGCGTCGGCGCTGGCAGGCCGGCCGCCTCGAGGATGGTGGGTGCAACGTCGATGACGTGGTGAAACTGGTTGCGCACCTGGCCCTTTGTCGCGAGGCCCTTCGGCCAGTGCACGATGGTGCCGTTACGCGTGCCACCCCAGTGTGACGCCACCTGCTTCGTCCACTGGTATGGCGCGCACAGACCGTGGGCCCAGCCGACCGCGTAGTGGTTGTAGGCGTCCGGGGTGCCGAAGTCGTCGATCTTGGACAGCAGGAACTCGGTGGTCTCGATGCCTGGCATGCCGTTGAGCGTGGTCATCTCGTTGAAGCAGCCGTTCAGCGTCCCCTCGGCGGACGCCCCGTTGTCCCCGATGATGTAGTAGATCAGCGTGTCGTCGAGGAACCCGAGGTCGTCGATCGCGTCGACGACGCGCCCGACCTCGTGGTCGGTCTGCTCCAGGAACCCCGCGTAGATCTCCATCTGACGGGCCAGCACCGGCTTGAGTTCGTCGGGCATGTCGTCCCAGGCCGGGATCTCGGCGTGCCTGACGGTGAGTTCCGCGTTCTTGGGCACCACGCCGAGCTTCTTCTGCTTGGCGAGTATCTTCTCCCGCAACACATCCCAGCCATCGTCGAACTTGCCCTTGTACTTGTCCGACCATTCCTTGGACACCTGGTGCGGGGCGTGGGTGGCGCCCGGCGCGAAGTACATGAAGAACGGCTTGTCGGGTACCAGGGCCTTCTGCTGACGAACCCAGGTGATGGCGCGGTCGGCGAGATCCTCGGTGAGGGTGTAACCCTCCTCCGGTGACTTCGGCGGCTCGATCGCCGTGGTGCCCTCGTACAGCCCGGGGTAGTACTGGTTGGCCTCCCCGCCGACGAATCCGTAGAAGTATTCGAACCCCGACCCGGTCGGCCACTGGTGGAACGGTCCGGCGGGTGAGACCTCCCACACCGGCACCTCGTGGCACTTGCCGAACTGCGCGGTCGAATACCCGTTCAGTTTCAGGGTTTCGGCGATCGGCGCCTTCTCCTTGGGCCGGATGCTGCAGTTACCCGGCGCGGAGGTGGCCATCTCGGTGATGGCCCCCATGCCAACCGAGTGGTGGTTGCGTCCGGTCAGCATGGCCTGGCGGGTGGGGGAGCACAACGCCGTCGTGTGAAAGCGGTTGAGTTTCAAACCATTTGCGGCCAGCCGTTCGGCGACCGGGGTATTGCACGGGCCGCCGAACGCGGACGAGGCCCCGAACCCGACGTCGTCGATGAGCACGATGAGCACGTTCGGCGCACCCGCCGGCGGTCGCAGCTCCTTGATCGGCGGGTACTTGGTGTTCGGATCCTTCGCGTCGTAAGTGGTCAGGCCGACGTGCTTGGCGTCGGGGATCGGCAGCTGCTGCCGCGCCACCTGCGGCGGCGGAACGTCCTCCTTCGGTCGCGGCCTCCTGGCCGCGGCCTTCGTCGGTGCGGCCTTCGTCGGTGCGGCCTTCGTTGAGGCGACAGCCTTCTTCTTCGGCGCCGCCTTTTTGGATGTCTTCGCCATCGTCAGCCTTTCTGAATTCACTGCCGCGCCATGGCGACCCGCGCCTCGGCCTTCTTGGCTTCTGCCTCGTCGTGGTCGGGCTTGCCCGAAACGTCCACCATCACCTTCGAGATCGTGCCGGTGAACGGGAACGGCGAGCTGTACCGCGCCGACGTCGCCGAACCGGGGTTGCGGCCCACGGCGAAACCGCTGCCAAGCCCCAACGCCAGCGGCACCGTCACCGAAAGCTCCGCCTGCCCCACCTGCTCGCCGTCGACGAAGAGCTTCCCGATGCCAGGGGTGCCGCGTCCCGCCATCAGGTCCGGCGGGCCGGTGGGCTCGAATTCGTAACGCAGCGCATGACTTCCGGCCGGTATCGGACCGTCGGACGAAACCTCGAGTTCCTCGGCGCCGACATAGTTGTGCACGTAGTGCAGCCTGCCGTCCTGAACGAACAGCACGTAGCCGCCGACGTTGCTGCCGTGGCAGGCCAGTACCCCCTCGTCACCGTCGGCGTACTCCGCGTCCACGGTGATGGCATGCGCCCGGTTGAGCACCTTCACCGCGACGTTCTCGGGCACGCTCTGAGTACCCGGGTAGTAGACGTACGTGTCGCGTGCGGCGGCGAGCTGCGGCCGCGGATCGGCGAATCGCATGGTGCCGCGGCTGTCCAGCGGCAGCACGTTGTACTTGCCTGCTTCCGTGTACCAGAGTGCGATCATCTCGATCAGCTTCGCGCGTTCCTGCTCGGCGACGTCCTTGGTCTCGGCCGGGTCGACATCCACGTGGTAGAGCTCCCAGCCGGTGGCGTCGAGTTCGCGCAACTTGTCCTCGGACAGTTCGAGCTGCCCGAAGCTCACGCCGGCTTCGGCGAACGACGTGCCGGGGAAGGGACACACCGCGCGCCAGCCGTCGTGATAGATCGCGCGGTGCGCGAACATCTCGAAGTACTGGGTGTGATGTTTGGTCGGGGCGGCGGCGTCGTCGAAGGTGTGCGCGAAGCTGACGCCCTCGAGCTCGGACTGCGCCACACCACGCAGCTCCTCGGGCGCCTCGATGCCGAGCGACTCGAGCACGGTGGGCACCATGTCGATCGCATGCGCGTACTGGCTGCGGATCTCGCCCTTCGCCTTGATCCCCTTGGGCCAATGCACGATGAACCCGTCGGACACACCGCCGCGGTAGGTCTCCCGCTTCCAGCGGCGGAACGGCGTGTTCCCTGCGAATGTCCAGCCCCACGGGTAGTGGTTGAAGTACTTGGGTCCACCGAGGTCGTCGAGCGCGGCGAGGTTCTGCTCGAGGTCGTCGGGCACGTTGTTGAAGAACTTGTTCTCGTTGACCGACCCGTGCGGTCCGCCCTCGGCGCTCGCCCCGTTGTCGGAGATGACCATGACGATCGTGTTGTCCAGCTGGCCCAGTTCGTCCAGGAAGTCGAGCACCCGCCCGATCTGGTGGTCGGTGTACTCGAAGAATCCGGCGAACACCTCCATCATCCGGGCGTAGAGCTTGCGCTCGTCGTCGGACAGGTCGGCCCACTGCTGCACGTCGGGATCGTGGCGGGACAGTTCGGCGTCCTCGGCGATGATGCCGAGTTCCTTCTGACGGGCGAACACCTTTTCGCGGTATGCGTCCCAGCCGTCGTCGAACTGGCCTGCGTACTTGTCCGCCCATTCCTTGGGCACCTGGTGTGGGGCGTGATTGGCGCCGGTGGCGAAGTACAGGAAGAACGGCTTGTCCGGAGCGACCTGCTTGAGGTCCGCGACGAACTCGATGGCCTTGTCGGCCAGGTCGACGGAGAGGTGATAGCCCTCGTCGGGCGTCTTCGGTGGTTCGACCTGATGGTTGTCGAAGACGAGGTCGGGATAGTACTGGTGGGTGTCACCGCCGAGGAACCCGTAGTAGCGATCGAATCCGCGGCCCAGCGGCCAGCGGTCGTACGGGCCTGCGGCGCTGATCTGTTCGGCGGGGGTCAGATGCCACTTGCCGACGCAGAACGTGGCATAGCCATGGGGGAGCAGCATCTCGGACAGGAAACCGTTCTGGAACGGGATGGCCCCGTTGGACCCGGGGAAGCCCGTCGAACCCTCGGTGATGCAGGCCATGCCGTTGGAGTGGTGGTTCCGCCCGGTCAGCATGCACGAGCGCGACGGGGAGCACAGCGCGGTGGTGTGCATGTTGGTGTACCGCAGCCCGCCCTGAGCCAACCGGTCCAGGTTGGGCGTGTTGATCGGGGCGCCATAGCAACCGAACTGCCCGTAGCCGGTGTCGTCGAGCACGATGTAGACGACGTTCGGGGCATTCGCCTTCGAACGCAACGGTGCCGGCCAGGCCGGTTCCGACTCGCTGACCGTGCGTCCCATCCGTCCTGGAAACGTGGAACCTGGCTTGTACTCGGTCAGCGTCATCGCACGCCCCTTCCGTTGCTCAACACGATTCATCGATCGCGGGGCGCTGCACAGCCTACGTCAGGCAGCCCTGGCGCCAGTGTCGTTCGAACAGTGCGTTCGAGCCGTCATCAGAGTGTCGGGCTTCGGGCCATCCCGTTGGAGATCGACGCCAGTTGATTTGTGATGGTGCCGATTTCGCCGAGGAGCACGCGCGCCGTCTTCGCGTCGGCGGACGGCAACGCCGCGCGAACCCGCTCGGTCGCGACGGTCAGCTGGCCCACGTCGGCGCTCCACGCCGTACCCGGTGTCGCCCGATCGCCGCACAGCGCCTCGGCGTATCCGTCGACCGCTGCGACGAAGTCCGTGCCCCAGCCGCTCGGCGGGTGCGCGGGCAGGGTGGTCTCGAGCGCGGTGCACGACGCGGTCACGACGTTGAGCGCGGCGCGATACGCGCGCAGCCACAGCCGGGAGTCATGGTCGGCTGCCGAACTTGCGCCGACCGCCGCCTCGAACGCCCCCCTCGCGCGGTACGCCCGCTCCCAGGCCGCCGAGAGCGCTTCGGTGGGACGGTCGAGTTCGTGCACGAAGGCCTTGATAACCGTTGCCGCATAGTCCATCTCGGTCTTGAGTAGCTCACCGGCGCGCTGACGTAGCCGGACCACCACGTGGTCGGGTAGCGCAACGTGAGCAAGCACCGCAAGGACGCCGCCGATGAGCGTCGCGAGCAATCGGTCGCTGACGGTAGCGGGTACGGCGGTGCCACCAATGTCGACGAGGAACACGATCCCCGCGGCCAACGCCGCGCTCACGGCCACATACCCGAAGCTGGACGCCACGTAGGCGCCGGCGAGGAATACCACGGAGAAGGCAACCGCCAGAAACCCGGTGGGATGTAGCAGGAACACGAGCAGCGAGGCGACCACGATACCGATCGCGTTGCCCGCGATCCGGCCGGCGCAACGCGTGTAGGTGTGGGCCGTCTCGGGCCGCAGCACCATGACGACGGTCAGGGGAATCCAATAACCGTGACGGAGATCGGCGACTCCGGCCACCAGGGCGCCCGCGGTAGCGGCCGCGGATAGGCGAAGGGCATGACGCAGAACGGGAGACTCCCAGACGAGTTGGGCGCGCACAGCCGAGAACATCGTCCGAGCCTCGCCGGGCAGCCCGGCCCTGCCAAGCTTCGTGAGGTCCGACGGCGGCGCCAAGTCGCCGTAGCGCAGACCGACGGCCTCCCGTAATTGTGCGGAAAGGCGTTGCACCAGTAGTGCTTCCGGCCCCGTCACCGGTGTCAGAGTGGCGTCGAACGCTCCAAGCGCGTAACCAGCTGCCTGGCGCCCCGCCGTGCTCGGTACCGCGACCGCCGCGAGCACGTCCGACGCCGCGACCAGCACCTGTGGACACCCGTCCGTGGTGGGCGACTTCCCCGCGATCGCGGTCACCGTCACGGCGATCCGCTCGGGCAGTCCATACCACGCCCGGTAGGCGACCGGTCGGCGTCCGGCCTGCCCCTCCGTCAACGTGAAGGCCTCGCGCAGGGAGGTCAGAGGTTGGGTGTCGACGTGTCCCGTCGGGTCGTCGGCGAGGGCTCGGGCATCGGCGGCCAGCGAGAGGTAGGCCCGGGTCAGGGCGGAACGTTGCACCCGCCAACGCCGCTTGGGCCAGACCGCGATGAGTGCGGCCTGCGTGAGTCCGCCGATCAGGGCAAGTGCGGCCGACGACGCGGCAGTCGGCCAGGCTGGTTCCGCAGGCGGTGTGACGAGCAGCAGCGCCGTGACCGCCGCGGCGACCAGTCCGACGTTCGCGCTGACCGCCCACGCCATCCCGGCGAAGAAACTCCACACCGCGACCAGGGCCGCGAACACCGGGCCATGGGGACCGGCGATCGCCGCGAGCAGGACTGCGACGCCCATGACCAGCGAGACGCAGGCGACGAGGCGAGACGGGCCTCGTGGACTGTCCTGCAATGCGACCGCACCAGCGATGGCTGCTGCGCCTGCCGCGGCGATCGCCGCGTTCGCACCAACCCAGTACAGCGCTACGCCGGCCACCAGCAGGACGCCCAGCACACTGCGGACGATCGCGCCCACGTCGGGCATCGTCGGTCGCGGGGCCAGGCCCTTGATCACCGGTCCATTCTTACTTACTCGACCGCTCATGCGGATTCATGCGGACGAGTCGTCTGCATCGGAATGTCGATCAGCGGTTGAGGCGGACTCATCCGGCGGTAGGTTCGTGCCGTGGAGAAGGTGATCATCACGCTGCGTGGCGCGACGGCAGACGACGAGTGGTGCGCAGGATTGCGTAGCGACGTCGCCGACGACCTGCTGGCGCTGAACTTGCCGGGGCTTGCGGTCAACGTGCGCGACGAATTCGTGCGCGACTCGCTGATGACGCTGACGACCATGGACCCGCCGGTCGTCGGGTTCATCAGCCTGTGGACGCAACAGAGCTACGGCGCTCAGGTCCACGCCGTGCTCGCCCGGCTGGCGGAGGTCTGCGACGACGTGGCCGCCTACCTGGTGACCGAATCCGTGCCCTTACCTGCGCCAGATACCCCGGCGGGCGAACGCACCCCCGGGTTGGCCAACGTGGCACTGTTGCGCAGGCCTGCAGGGCTGGACGCCGAAACCTGGTTCGCTCGTTGGCACGTCGATCACACGTCCGTGGCGATCGCGACGCAGTCGACGTTCGGCTATACGCAAAACGCGGTGGTGCGGGCGCTCACGCCTGGCGCACCCGACCTGGCTGCCATCGTGGAGGAGTTGTTCCCCATCGAGGCGACACAGAGCCTGCACGCATTCTTCGGCGCCGACGACGACGCGGAACTGAGTGACAGGATGAACAAGATGGTGGCAAGCACGTCGGCCTTCGGCGCGAACGAGAACGTGGACACAGTGCCGACCAGTAGGTACGTATTCCGTAGCCCGTTCGGCATGGAAGCCGTTCGATGACAACCCTTTTGGATGCGGCAGCGCTGGCCGCCAACGAGAGTGGGCTGGCCGTGGTATCCACACTGCGTGCCGACGGCAGCATCCAGTCCTCGCTGGTCAACGCCGGCGTGCTGCCGCATCCAGGGACGGGTAACGAAACGCTGGCCTTCGTCACGTACGGCAAGGTGAAGCTCGCGAACCTGCGGGCCCGCCCTCAAGTCGCGGTGACGTTTCGCAACGGCTGGCAATGGGCGACGGTCGAGGGCACCGGCGAGCTCGTCGGACCCGACGACCCGCAGCCGTGGCTGGCCGACCCCGATGCGCTGCGACTTCTGCTCCGCGAGGTGTTCACCGCTGCTGGTGGCACCCACGATGACTGGGCCGAATACGACGCAACCATGGCCGAGCAGCGCCGGACGGTGGTGTTGATCGCACCCACGCGCGTGTACTCGAACGGCTGACGCTTACGCTGCTGCCGTGCTTGTTCAGATCGATGACTCCAACGGCGTACGCAGGCTGACCCTCAATCGCCCCGACGTCTTGAACGCGTTCAACGAAGCGCTGTATGACGCGACGACGTTGGCCCTGCGGGACGCCGACGAGGATCCAACCGTCGCCGTCGTGCTCCTTACCGGCGAAGGCCGAGGTTTCAGTGCCGGCAACGATCTGGTCGAGATGCAGGCGCGCATCACCGATCCAGACTTCAAGTCGGGGGAGTACGGCTTTCAGGGCATGATCGAAGCGCTGACCAACCTGCGCAAGCCGCTGATCGCGGCGGTCAACGGCGTCGGTGTCGGCATCGGCGCCACCATTCTGGGCTATGCCGACCTGGTGTTCATGTCGTCGGCCGCGCGGTTGAAGTGTCCGTTCACCAGCCTGGGCGTTGCGCCGGAGGCGGCGTCGTCGTATCTGCTGCCGCAACTCATCGGCAGGCAGAATGCGGCCTGGATTCTGATGTCATCGGAATGGGTGGACGCCGACGAGGCGCTCCGCATGGGACTTGCCTGGAGGGTGTGCGCACCCGACGAGCTGCTGGCAGAGTCCAGCCGGTACGCGGAAGTGCTTGCCTCCCGACCGATTTCGAGTCTGATGGCCGTGAAGAAGACGATCGTCGAGCCCACCAGGAGTCAGATCAGTGCGGCGTTGACATTCGAGTACGCGCAGTTCGCCGAGCTCATGGGCGGCGACGCCAACGCCGATGCGCTCGCGGCGTTCAACGATCGCCGCGACGGCTAGCGGATTCAGGCCGCCAACCGGGTTGACGCGGACGTGAACTGCTCACGCGGCCGCCCGCATCCACACCGGGCGTCGACGTTCAAGGCAACGCGAGCAGCGTAGCTTTCGTCACCAGTCCGGCTTCGGTGTCCCGCTTTCGTCGGCAGCGTCCTCGACCGGGGCCATCTCGGCGCCACACGAACATCGATAAGGCTCGCCGGCACCTGCGCAGTGGCATTCCACCTCGACGCGAACCCGGCACGGGCAATCATCATGAGTGCAGGTCAGCACCGTGCCTTGTGGGTAGTTGGTCAATTGCCTCGCCCCTTCCTGCATGCACACGAGGATCTCGTGTGGTCCGTCTTGATGATCCTCCACTTCGCGGATTCAGCGGTGCTATTGACGTTGCACGAGCGCTAGGGCATCGCCCTTCTGTTACCGACGGCCGCCGCCCCGGCCACGCTGCGACGGCGAGTGCGCCGCAGCGTTGGCCCGTGCCTTGGTGTTCTACGCCGCGAACACCCCCATCGGAGTCTTGCCGTGATAGGGCCAGTGTCGTCGAGGCGAACCCGCGTCTCGACTGCCTCGCGGTGCTTGGCGTACAACCCGATCCGCTGTCTGAAGCCAATCCGTTCGGCCGGTGGCGGCGACGAAATGGCCGAGATCGAGCCCGAACTCGCGATCCGATCGAATGTCGCCCGCCCACTTGAGGATTCAGGCCGCGTCTGGCCCGTCCTCGCGTTCCGACTCGGGGTCGACCAGCGTGCGGTCGGGGTGGTGGTAGGTGTTGATGCGGGTTTGGCCGGTGTCGAGTGGGGGTGGTGGGATCCATTCGACGGCGCCGTCGTTGCGGATGCGGACCTGCCAGCCTTGTTCGGCGAGGCGGTTGTGCGGGCCGCAGGCCAGCACTTCGACGTCGATGTCGGTCTGTCCATGGTCTTTGACCCAGCCCTCGATGTGATGGACCTGACAGCCGTAGCCAGGCACGGTGCAGCCGGGGTGGGTGCATCCGCGGTCACGCGCGTGCAGCACGATCCGTTGTCCTGGTGAGGCGCAGCGTTTGGCCCGACCGAAATACAGCGGCACCTCCGCGTGCTTCTTGTCGAAGATCGCCAGGTAGTGACGGGCGTGGCTGGCCATCCGGATCACGTCGGACATCGGCAGCAGGGTGCCGCCGCCGGTGACCGCATGGCCGGTGGCGGACTCCAACTCTTGAAGGGTGGTCGAGACGATGATGGTGACGGGTAGTCCGTTGTGCTGCCCGAGGTCCCCGGAGCTGATCACCGAGCGTCCGATCGCGGTCAGTGCGTCGTGCTGGCGTTGCCCGAGGGTGCGGGTGTCACCGGTGATCTGTTCCTGGCTTGGGGTGCCCGTGATGCACGGGGTGGCGTCGTCGGGGTTGCACATGCCCGGGGCGGCCCACTTGGCCATGATGGCATCGAGGGTGGCCCGGGCCTGTGGATCCAGCAGCCCCTGGGCCGGTGTCATGCCGTCGGCCCCTTGTCGCCCGATCGACAGGTGGCGGCGCCGGGCCCGTTCGGCGTCGTCGGGTGCCGGCCCGTCCTGGTCGATGAGCGCCAAAAGTCGTTCGGCGGCCTTTCGCAGCGCATCGGGATCCAGGCCAACCGCGGCGCGGACCAGGGTGGCCTCGGCTTGCTCGCGGGTGGTCAGGTCCACCCAGCTGGGCAGCCGCTCGAAGAACGCGCGGATGATGCGGACGTGTTCGGCGCCGATGGCGCCGGCGGCTTGGGCGCCGGCGGTGGCACCCAGTTTCGGATCGAGGGGTTGGCCGGCCACGGCGGTGCGTGGGCCCAACTCGCTGGCCTCGGCCAGTCGACGGCCGGCCTCGGCACGCGAGATCCTCAGTCGCCCGGTCAGCACGTCGCGCCAGGTCGTGGCCCCCAACGCCACCGGTGAGGCCTCGGCGGTCAGCCGGGCGAGAATCCGGTGCGACTGGGTGGGCAGTTGGCGGCACAGCGTTTCCAGTTCCCCGAGTACGGCCAGCAGTTCGGGGTGGGTCAGAGTGTCCAGCCCGAGCCCGGCCAGCTCGTCGTAGGCGGTGCGCATGGCGGCGAGCGCGGCGAGCGCGGGACTGGCTTCCATGCTTCGAACACTAGTTCGAACCAACGACAATTCTTGCCGGTTTGTGACAGCTGAAACCAAAGTGACACAAGAGATTTGACGTTCGGACCGGTTTCGCCCGACGCTATCGGGTGGCGTGCCTCGGGCAGTCCTCGACGCTGGCGGCCGCGATGATCGCGCGCACGGTGCGACGGCAACGCCCGCAGTCGGAGCCTGCGCCGCAGGCATCGGCGATCTGTTTGGACGTAGTCGCCCCGGCGGCGACGAGGTCGGAGACGACTTGACTGGTCACACCGGTGCAGAGGCAGACGAACATCACCGCACCTGCGCTTCGACGGCCATCAGGTGGGCGAACCGCCCGACGAATACATTGGGGTATACGCCGAAACCCGCGTTCGACATCCACTCCGCGGCAGCGTCGGGGTGGTTGATCCAGCGCCGGGCACTGATCTCGTCGTCGATCTCCTGCAGGATCATCACTTCGCGACTGTCGTCGAAGGCCGCGTACACCCAAATCTTGCGCACGCCCGCTTGCCTGAACCGGTCCGCGGCATCGTGCACCTTGACCATCAACGCGGCTACGTCGTCGACCAACGTCACGACCCCGACGATGACGCCGGCCACGACGTCGTCGCGAGATGGCTCGTAGAGGTCGATCTGCTCGACGACTTCCCCCGCGAATACCGCGGGAATTTCGTTCACTCCGGCAATGTCGAACAACTCGAACACCGCGGGCGAACGGAGCAGCTCACGAACTGAATTCGCGTGCACACCAATGGTCACGAGGACACGGCGCGGCTCCCACATTGATATATATACGACAACGTGGTGCGCCTCGATATCCGCCAAATGGGATTGACGTTTCTTGAGCAACGCCCACATTTCTTCGACGTCATCGACGCGGTAATCAGCAGCGAGAATAAGCGAGTGAAGTCGATACTCACTCATCAAATGCGCCCCTGATCCGAGTGCGCTGGCGGAGGTCCCGGCAGCGCGGCCAACGTGTTAGCGCAGTCTAACCTAACTAAGGGGAGGCAGTCCATCGCCAGAGGCCAGACTAAGGTTCGCCTCACCAAAGACGCAGCATATGGCACATCAAACTCGCCCAACACCCATCGAGATTGGGTCGCTGAGGGACGTCGCGTCCACTAGATTGAAGTGTGTTCGACAGCCACGAACAGCCACTGATACTTGACCGGCCGACCCGGTGTCATAGGAGCGATCATGCAAGGCGACCCCGAAGTTCTCAAGGTGCTCAACGAGCAGTTGACTAGTGAACTCACGGCCATTAATCAGTATTTCCTGCATTCCAAGATGCAGGAGAACTGGGGCTTCACGGAGTTGGCGAACCACACGCGCGCCGAATCGTTCGACGAAATGCGTCATGCCGAGGCGATCACCGACCGAATTCTGATACTCGACGGCCTCCCCAATTATCAACGACTGTTCTCTCTGCGCGTCGGTCAGACGCTGCGCGAGCAGTTCGAGGCGGATCTCGCGATCGAGTACGAGGTGCTGGAACGCCTGAAGCCGGCCATCGTCATGTGCCGCGCCAAGGAGGACGCGACCTCCGCGAACCTGTTCGAGAAGATCCTCGCCGACGAGGAGCTTCACATCGACTATCTCGAAACGCAGCTCGAACTGATGGAGAAGCTGGGCGAGGCCCTGTACTCCGCCCAGTGCGTGTCGCGTCCGCCGGGACCGCACGCGTAACCTTTTTAGCCTGCCTAACGATATTGTCATCGGCGCACTCAGCGCCTGACGACATCGGGAGGCGGGTATGACGAGTCCCATGGGGACCGCGGAAACCACGGCAGCGGACCTGGAATCCGCGAATGCACTGATCAGCCCACAGCGGCGCAACTTCATCTTCGTCGGCGTCCTGCTCGGAATGCTGCTTGCTGCGCTGGACCAGACGATCGTGGCGACGGCACTGCCGACGGTGGTGGCGGATCTCGGCGGTGCCGGGCACCAGTCGTGGGTGGTGACGAGCTATCTGCTGGCGTCAACGATCGTCACAGCGGTCGTCGGCAAGCTGGGCGACCTGTTCGGCCGCAAGGCCGTGTTCCAAGCGTCGGTGCTCTTCTTCCTCGCGGGCTCGGTTTTGTGCGGGCTGGCCGGCTCGATGACGATGCTGGTGGCGGCGCGGGCGCTGCAAGGCATCGGCGGCGGCGCGATCATGGTGACCGCGATGGCGGTCATCGGCGAGGTGATCCCGCTGCGCGAACGCGGCCGCTACCAGGGCGCGCTCGGCGCCGTATTCGGCGTCACCACGGTCATCGGCCCGCTGCTCGGCGGCTTCTTCACCGACCACCTCACGTGGCGGTGGGCCTTCTGGATCAACGTGCCGATCGCCATCGTGGTCCTGGTCGTCGGGGCGGCGGCAATACCCTCGCTCAGCAAGGCGGCCCGGGTCGCGATCGACTACGCGGGGATCCTGTTCGTGGGACTGGCGGCGTCCGGACTGACGCTGGCCACGAGTTGGGGTGGCGGCGAGTACGCGTGGACGTCGCCGGTGATCATCGGCCTGTTCGCCGCCTCGGCGGTGGCGCTGGCGATCTTCGTGTGGGTGGAAACTCAAGCGGCCGAACCGATCCTGCCGATGCGGCTGTTCCGCACCCCGGTGTTCACCGTGTGCTGCATCCTCGGCTTCATCGTGGGATTCGCGATGCTGGGCGCGCTGACCTTCTTACCGACCTTCATGCAATTCGTCGACGGCGTGTCCGCGACGGAATCGGGTCTGCGGACGCTACCGATGGTGGCGGGGATGCTTCTCACCTCCATCGGCAGCGGCAACATCGTCGGTCGTACGGGCCGGTACAAGGTGTTTCCGGTCGCCGGCACCGCCATCATGGCAGTGGCCTTCCTGCTCTTGTCGGGCATGGACGCGACGACGCCGACCTGGCAACAGTCGCTGTATCTGTTCGCCCTCGGTGCGGGCATCGGGCTGTGCATGCAGGTCCTCGTTCTGGTGGTGCAGAACACGTCGAGTTTCGCCGACCTGGGTGTCGCCACGTCGGGAGTCACGTTCTTCCGGACCATCGGAAGCTCCTTCGGCGCAGCCATATTCGGCTCGCTGTTCGCAAACTTCCTAACCTCGAACCTCGGCCAGGCACTGGTCGCGAGTGGCGCGCCGCCCAGTGCCGCCCAGTCGCCGAAGGCACTGCATGCCCTACCCGCCGAGGTCGCCGCCCCCATCGTCGACGCCTATGCCCACGCACTGGGCACCGTCTTTCTCTGCGCGATGCCGGTCGCGGTCGTCGGGTTCATCGTGTCGCTCTTCCTCAAGGAGATACCGCTTCGGGAGATGGACGCGGTCTCCGCGGCGGATCTGGGCGAGGGCTTCGGGATGCCCGGCACGGAGTCGCCGGAGAAGATCCTCGAGGTCGCGGTCGGTCGGATGTTCCGCGACTCGCCGGAGATCCGCCTGCGAAGCCTGGCCCGGCGACCCGGATGCGAGTTCGACGTCACTCAACTCTGGGCGCTTCTGCAGATCTACCGCCAGAACCAGGTGTTCGGTTCGGCGACGCTGACCGACATCGCTGAACGGCTCCGAGTGCCCTACGAAGTCATCGAACCCGCGTTCGACCGCGTTATCGCCGACGGCCTCGCAATCGGAACCGGCGGCCGTCTGTGGCTGACCCAGGCGGGCGCCAAGGAGGTCGACGCGATGTCCGCGGCGATCGTTGGGCGAATGGTCGACAAACTCGCCCAGTCACCGACGTTCGAGGGTCGGCCGGACCGCATTCAAGTTGAGGCGGCCCTGGAACGCATCGCACACCGCATGCTGGTGCAACGCGACTGGACGGACGACCGCAGGGAACTCGCGACCGCCCGCTGACACAAAACTAGAACGTGTTCCAGAATGGTCCGCTTCGGCGTACGATCTCGCCATGAGCCGAATTGGATCCTTCGCCGACGACGACGCCGCCGCATGGGTGACGAAGTCGCCCGACATCGGCGTCGCGATGGCGAAGTTCACCAACGCGGTCTACACCAAGAACCGACTCCCGATGCGGGTCCGGGAGTTGGCCCGCATGGTGATCGCGCTGGACAACGAATGCGTGGTGTGCCAGAACACCCGTGACTCCGATGGCATCGCCGCCGGTGTCGACGAAGATCTGTACGACCACGCCGCGGAGTGGCGGGACTGGCCGGGGTACAGCGAGCAGGAGCGCGTCGCCGCAGAGTTCGCCGAACGCTTCGCCAGTGATCACACCGGCCTGCGCGACGACGAGGACTTCTGGGTGCGCTGCAGTGAGCAGTTCGACGACGAACTGCTCACCGACCTCGCGCTGTCGTGCGCGATGTGGCTCGGCATGGGTCGCATGCTGCGCACGCTGGATATCGGTCAGAGCTGCAAGATCACGCTGTAAGCACAGTTCGGCAATGCAGAATGGCTGCCATGGCGGCCATCGCACAACTCGCAGCCAATGGATTCGTGGCGCTGGTCGGCACGGTGGTCAACCCGGCCGGCCTCGTCCACGCCAAGACCGTGCCGTTGGCGAGGGCTGAGGCGTTCGTCAACCCGGGATTGGGCGCAAGCCCCGTGTGGCACGTGTTCGCGATCGACCGGGCTGGCGTGGTCACCGGGGGGGCCATTGGGGTGGTCGGCGATCTGCGGATCCGCATCGATTGGACCGCCGTGCGCGTGCTCGGCGACGGATTGGCTTGGGCGCCAGGCTCTTTCTTCACCCAGGATGGCACGCCCGACCCGTACTGCAGTCGTGGCACCCTACGCCGCGTCGAGGAGCGTCTGGCCACGGCCGGCTTCGATGCGCTCGTCGGTCACGAGATGGAGTTCGTTCTGGTCGGGCCCGACGGTGCGCGGCTGCCCGCTGACCTGTGGGCCCAATACGGCCTGGCCGGCCTGTTGGAGCACGAGGGCTTCGTCCGCGACGTGATCGAAGCGGCGGCCTCATCCGGAGTGATTATCGAACAGTTCCATCCCGAATACGGCGCCAACCAGTTCGAGCTTTCGCTTGCGCCACTTGCCCCCGTTGCGGCGGCCGATCAGCTGGTGCTGATGCGCATCATCGTCGGACGGGTCGCCCGCAAACACGGTGTGCGCTCCAGTCTGTCTCCGGTTCCGTTCGCAGGCAGTGTCGGATCCGGTGCGCATCAACACTTCTCGCTCACTCGCAACCGTGCGCCGGTCTTCGCGGGCGGCGCGGGCGCCCACGGGATGACCCCGTCGGGTGAGTCGGCGATCGCGGGACTGCTCGCCGGACTGCCCGACGCTCAGGGCGTGCTGAGTGGCTCGATCGTGTCCGGGCTGCGGATGCATCCCGGCTTCTGGTCGGGCGTGCACGTCTGCTGGGGTAACGAGAACCGGGAAGCCGCCGTGCGATTCGTCGATGGCGGCGATGGCGATCCCCGCGGCGCGAACGTCGAGGTCAAGGTCGTCGACCCGTCGGCGAATCCGTACTTCGCCACGGCGGCCATCCTCGGGCTCGCCCTCGACGGCATCGAGCGCAACCTCCCGCTTGCTCAGGAAGTCACCGTCGATCCCGCCCTGCTCACCGACGACCAGCGCGCCGCAGCCGGAGTGACGCAGCTGCCGAGCGATCAGTCCGAGGTCATCGACGTGCTCGCCGGATCTACGCTCGTCAGGCGGATTCTCGGGGACGCCGCGGTGGACGCGATCGTCGCCGTGCGGCGATACGAGCACGAGACCTACGGGGATCTGACCGACGACGAACTGGCGCAGAAGTTCCGGATGTCCTGGAGTGTGTAGATGATTCGGCCCTCGGTCGATGCTCTGCACGACCACGTCGAATCCGTGCGGTTGGTCGACCACCACGTGCACGGGTTCTGGTTGCGATCCGGTGACCGAAGGCGATTCGAGAATGGGCTCAACGAGGCGAACACCGAGCCCCTCGCCGACTTCGACTCCGCGTTCGACAGCCAGCTCGGGTTCGCCATCCGCGCACACTGTGCCCCGCTGCTTGGGTTGCCGCCTCACGTCGACGCCGACACCTACTGGAACCATCGCACTCGCAACGACGACCTCGAGTTGGCCCGTGTGTTCCTGGGCGGAGCGGGGGTGTCGGACTGGCTCGTCGACACCGGGTTCGCCGCGGGCACGGCGGAACCCGAACTGATGTCCGAGGTTTCGGGTGGCACCACACGCGAAGTGTTACGGCTCGAGACGCTCGCCGAGGACGCGGCCGACTCGGCGGGAAACTATGCGGCGGCCTTCGAGGAGCTCCTGCACACCCGGGCAGCCAGGGTCGCCGCGACCAAGTCGATACTGGCCTATCGAGGTGGATTCGTCGGTGACCTGTCCGATCCGTCGCCGGCACTCGTGCGCGAGGCCGCCGCCCGGTGGCGCGACGAGGGAGGCACCCGCCTGACCGATCGAGTGTTGCTGCGCTTCGGCCTCCATCAGGCCCTCCGCCTGGGCAAGCCACTACAGTTTCATGTCGGATTCGGCGACCGGGACTGCGATCTGTCCACCACCAATCCGCTTCACCTCCGCGACTTCCTTTGCGCCGCAGGCGATACCCCTGTCATGCTGCTGCACTGCTACCCGTTCGAGCGCGAAGCCGGCTACCTGGCCCAGGCGTTCAACAACGTGTATCTCGACGGTGGCCTGTCGATCAACTACCTGGGCGCAAGGTCAAGGGACTTCATCGGCCGACTGCTCGAGATGGCACCCTTCCGCAAGATCCTGTATTCGTCGGACGGATTCGGCCCACCAGAACTGCACTATCTCGGAGCACGGCTGTGGCGCAACGGAATCCGGGACGTACTGGCGGAGTTCGTCAGAGCCGGCGAGTGGTCCGAAGGCGACGCCATGCGTGTGGTCGACCTCATCGGCTCCACGAATGCGCGCCGCGTTTACGGGCTGGACTGATTCGCGCCCCGGTGCGGGGCGGGGCATCCCGTCTCGGCCGCCGGAATCGAACCCACCTCGTGGATCGCCTTCACCGTGATGTGGGCGCCGCGGTGGGGAATCAGCGTCACACCCTTGACGCGCTGGCGCTCGCCCGCCGCAGCCGTAGTCTCGAGTTCCGCGCGGCGCAACACCTCTCGCAGCACGATCCGCAGTTCGGCGAGCGCGAACGTCGCACCGAGGCACCGTCGGTTGCCGCCACCGAACGGCAGCCACGTCGTCGGAGGTAGCGACGTGCCCAGCATGCGGTCGGGATCGAACCGCTCGGGGTCGGGGTACCGTTCGGCGCTCGCATGGACCAACCCGATTCCCGGTGCCACCATGACCCCCGCGGGCAGCCGGTATCCGGCGACGTCCACGGACTCGGTGAGGACGCGGCCGACGTCGAAGACCACCGGCCGGATGCGGAGCACCTCCTTGCCGATCGCGTCCAGATAGTCGTCGCCCACTGGATCTCCCGTCGCGCTGGCATGCGCTGCCCGAATCGCCTTGCGCAGCACGTCGGGATGGCGCGTCAGCCGTTCGAGCGCCCACGACAGCGCGGTCGCGGTGGTGTCGTGCCCGGCGACCAAAAGCGTCATCAACTGGTCGCGCAGCTCGACGTCGGACATCGGCCGCCATCCGCCTGCCCGGATCATCCGGCCAGTGCATCCGTCCGCTCGGCCAGGTTGGGGTCCGCACGGCGCTCGGCGATCTCGGCGTACAACAGGCGGTCAGCTTCGGCGAGGCGCGCACGCAGCCTTCGCCACGGCGGGTAGCGCTGCAGCCTCGGATCGACGATCGCGAACGTCTGCAGTGTGCTCGCCGACAACAACTTGGGCATTACCGCGCGTAGCTCGGCCAGCCGCGTTTCGTCGGTCGCACCGATGACGGTCCGCAGGATCACCTCGAGTGTCAGCTGCGACATGCGCGGGGCCACCGCGAACTCGGTGCCGATCGGGCCATGTCGCGATGTTCTCCGCCGCCAACTCGGCCATCACACCGGTCTGACGCGCGACGGCGTCGCGGTGGAACGGAGCGAGCATCTGCCTACGTCGATCCCGATGGACGTCGTCGTCGACCAGCAGCACCGAGCTGCGCCCGAGCAACCCGACGAGCATCGAATTCGCCTCGCCCGCGTGGAAGACGGCCGGATCGCCCGCGAAGACGGTCTTTGAGGTCGGCGGGATCGTCGACGTAGACCATGGTGCCGATGCCGGACACCCGAAGTGTGAACACCTTGCCGTAGCGGCGTCGGCATCCCGCGACGTACCGCGGCCAGTACCGCAACATCAGCGCGGCCTGCACCGCGGCGGGTAAGCGGAGGCCCTGGCGGTAGCGATGTCGCGCTCATGCTCGCGAGCATATGCCCTCGGTCAGACCTCACCCGAGGCGTCGTAGACCCAGGACATGTCCGCTTTTGCGAAGTCCTCCAGCCACGACGGGGGAGCGTGGTTGGCGAGCGCACCCATGTCCCAGTAGTCCTTCCACAGCGTGATCTTGCCGTTCTGCACCCGGTGCACCGTGACGAACTTCATGACGGCGGATTCGCCTGTCTTCCAATGCCATTCCTCATGGTGCTCGTACATCGCATCGACCCCGTTGTCGACGAGCAGTCCGTCGAAGTTCTCGTACGAGGCCAGTGGTTCAAGGCCGATCTTGAGTCGCTTGACGATGTCGTCCGGTCCCTTTGCAGCCGCCGTCGGACCCACCGGCATGTCGAGGTAAATGCAGTCCTCGGACAGGTAGGACTTGATCTCTTCCCAGTCCCGCGCCGACAGCGACTTCCACAACCCGAGCACCGTATCCTCAACCGACACTGGACAATTGCTCCTTCTGTGTGGGGATTGCGGGCGAGCGGTGCGCCGCTCGCAGGAAGCGTCCGGTGCGCTGCCGTCCGACGAGATCGGTCGGCTGCCCTTCGAGGAACACCGCACGGCCGCCGACGAACACCGCGGAGACCGTCTCATCGTTGCGGTTGACCATGCGCGACAGCCCGCCGTACTGGTCGACGGTGGCCTCGGCGTATCCATCCAGGGTGTCGTCGAGATGCGCGGGATCGACGATGACGACGTCGGCGCGGTCTCCGACCCGCAGGTGGCCCGCATCGAGGCGATACCAGTCGGCGAGTTCGCCGGTCAGCCGGTGCACGGCCTCTTCGACCGTAAGGAATGGGGTGCCCGTCTCCTGCGCGTCCCTGACGTGACGCAGCAGGCGCAGGCCCATGTTGTAGAACGCCATGTTGCGCAGGTGTGCGCCTGCGTCGGAGAACCCCATCTGGATACCCGGCTCGCGGGCGAGCCTCTTGAGCACGTCGGGCCGGTGGTTGGAGATCGTGGTGCGCCAGCGCAAAGCGTTGCCGTGTTCGAGCACCAGATCCAGGAACGCGTCGACCGGATGGACACCGCGCTCGTCGGCGACGTCGCCGAACGACTTCCCGACCACCGACTCGTCGGGGCAACCGACGATGTCCGCGTCGTGGAAGTCGCGCTGCCACACCCGGACTCCGAGCTTGCTCTCGTACTCCTTGCGGAATTGACGGCGGTAGGCCTCGTCGCGCATGAGTTCGTTGCGTTCGAGCTCGTCACGCAGATGCAGTGCGGCGGCTCCGGCTCCGAACTCCTCGAACACCACCAGGTCGATCCCGTCGGCGTAGACCTCGAACGGGACGGGCAGGTGCTGCCACCGGAAGTCAGCGCCGAACCGGTTCACCAACCGGGCCAGCGGGCCCATCATGTGGATCGCGAAGGGGTTCGACTTCACGTCGGCCGCCGACAGCAGGCTCGTCTTGAGCGGATTGCGGACGATGCCGAGTGATTGAGCGAGCTGCGAGCCGAGGTTGAGCGGGTTCTTGATGTCCGGCCCTGACTGCAGGATCCGTCCGGCCCGCCGCAGCAGCGCCTTCAGCCGACGCAATTCGCGGGGTTTGGCGTACGTCGACGGCAGCGTCCGCGACCGGCACGTATCTCCGTCGATCTTGTCGAAGAGCAGTTGCATGGACGACATGCCGACGAAGCCGGCGTGCAGCGCCTCGGCGAGCATCTGCTCCATTCGCGCCTGTTCCCGTCGGGTCGGCCGCTCGTCCTTGCGGGTGGCGCGGTCGAGACCCATCACGGCGGTCCGCATGTCGGAGTGTCCGATGAACGCCGCGAGATTGGGACCCAACGGCAGCCCTTCGAGAGCCACGATGTACTCGTCGGGAGTGGACCAGGTCTTGTTGCCGTTCACCGCTGCGATGACGTGCTCACGGGGGATGGCCTCCACCCGGCCGAACAGATCGCCGGCCTCGGTGCCGTCGACGTGGATGGTCGACAGCGAGCACGAGCCCAGCATCACCGTCGTCACCCCGTGGCGCAGCGATTCAGCCAGCGCGGGACCGCCCAGCACCTCGACGTCGTAATGCGTGTGGATGTCGAGCATTCCCGGCATGACCCACTTGCCCGTGGCGTCGACGACCTGTGGGCAATCAGTCCCGTCGAGCGGGTCGGGGGATATCGCGACGACGTGACCGTGCCTGATGCCGATGTCGCGCACTGCCGACGGGGCGCCCGTGCCGTCGAACCAACGGCCGTTGCGAATGATCGTGTCGTAACTCACCTCGCCATAGAACAGCCCGCAGCTCGGTGGTGTCAATGAAAAAGTGAACAGATTTCAAAAATTGTCTATTGAGCGGTCCAGACATCCGGAACCCGACCGTCGAGGTCGGTGAAGCCGTAGCAGCGGGCCAGGTCGGCCGAACTCACCGAGCGCTGATTCCAGCGCACCCGGTTCGGGTCCGCGGCGATCGCGGCGACGCCGCGGCCGACGAACCGTGGGCTCTCCGACTCGGCGAAACCCGGCGGGGCGACGGGTCCACCGTCAGCGCGTTCGGGGTCCATCGCCGAGCGCCAATCGCCCTCGGTCACGCAGTAGTTGTCCAGCATCATCTCCGAACGCAACCAGCCCGGAGTGACCGAGACGGCGGTGCAGCCGAACGGTGCCAGGTCTTCGCCCTGGCTGAACGCGAGTCGGTTGACCGAGATCTTTGCCAGGTCGTAGAACACCGATATCCGATAGTGCGACGCGTTGTACTCGGCGGTGCCGTCCGTGACCTCCACGAGCAGCCCGCCGGGCCGCGTCGTCAGCAGGGGGAGCAGGCAGTGCGACGTGATCAGGTGCGTGTCGATTCCCAGCCGCAGGATGCGCAGGCCGTCGGCGAGGTCGTGTTCCCACATCGGCCGGTTCCACGTCCGCGGCGGACCCTTGAGAATCTCGGCGCCCCAGACGTCGTTGACCAGGATGTCGATGGTGCCGTAGTCACGCCGGAGGCGCTCGGCAAGCGCGCGGACCTGCTCGACGTCGAGGTGATCGGTCGGGATGGCGATGCCCACCCCGCCCACGTCGTCCACCAGTTGGGCGGTCTCCTCGATGGTCTCGGGTCGGTCGTAGTCGGACCGCAGCCGCCCCGTCTCGCTGGTGCGCCCGGTGCAGACAACCGTCGCACCCGCCTCGCCCAACGCGGCGGCGATGCCCCGGCCGGCACCGCGGGTGGCTCCGGCGACGACCGCGACGCGACCGGCTAGCGAAGCACGGTCCGGCACCCATGGCATTCCACCAGTATCAGCTGTCCAGGCGATCGCCAACCGATGTTCGGCAGACCGGGGCATACTCGCCAACATGACACCCCTACAGCGATACGTCGCCGAAGAAATCGCCACGGATCACGTCGATGGGTTGCTATCCCGGAGGGAGGCGCTGCGTCGGCTTGCGCTGCTGGGCGTCGGTACCGCCGCGGCAACCTCGCTGATCGCAGCATGCAGCGAAGAGCGCAAGCCCGCGAACGAAGCGTCGGCCACTAGCAGCGAACCGTCCACCAGCAGCACGCCGTCCACCGAGGCCGGACCGCCGCCCGGATCCGAGAACACCGTCGCGACCGAGCCGATCACCTGGGCCGGCCCAGCAGGCGAACTGCAAGCGGCCTGGGCGCCCGCCGAACAGCCGAAGGGCGCCGTCCTCGTCATCCACGAGAACAAGGGCCTCAACGATTGGGTGCGTTCCGTCGCCGGACGCTTCGCAGGAATCGGATACTCGGCGCTGGCGATCGATCTGCTCTCGAGCAAGGGTGGCACCGCCACGTTCGCCGATCCGGCGGAGGCGACCGCTGAACTCACCAAGATCCCGCCGGAGGAGTCTGTGGCCAACCTCAAGTCCGGGATCTCCGAACTTCAGCGCCGGGCACCAGGTGTGAAGGTCGCGGCCGTCGGGTTCTGTATGGGTGGCGGCATGGTGTGGCGGCTGCTCGCATCGGGCGAGCCCCAGTTGGCCGCCGCGGTCCCGTTCTACGGCCCGCTGCCGGAAAATCCGGATTTCAGCGGCTCCAAAGGTGCTGCGGTTCTTGGCTTGTACGGCTCCAAGGACACCCGTGTCACCTCCTCGAAGGATGCCGCGGAGCAGGCCTTGGCCAAGGCCGGACTGGTCAACGAACTGATCGTCGAGCAGGATGCCGATCACGCGTTCTTCAACGACACCGGCGAGCGCTACGACCCGAAGGCGGCCGCCGACGCATGGCAGCGGGTGCAGGACTGGTTCGCGAAGTACCTCGTGTAACTGCGGTTCGGCGCTCGTCGCACGACTCGACGGTGGGTGTTCACCATCAGTTCAATCAGTCGTTCGCGCCGCGTCGTTGACCGCACACGCGTAACGGTTCTGATTCGAACCATGCGGGTTGTCCAAGTCGCGAACTTCTACGGCCCGCGCTCGGGGGGCCTGCGAACCGCCGTGGACCGACTCGGTGCGGAGTATCGTGCCGCCGGTCACGAGGTCTACCTCGTGGTCCCCGGCGCCGAGGCCGAGCAGCACGAACTGCCGTCAGGGGTAGTGCGAATCGCGCTGCCCGCGAGACGAATTCCCTTCACCGGTGGCTACCGGGCCGTGCACCCACGGCGGGTGCAAGCCCTGCTCGAGCAACTCGATCCGGATGCCCTCGAGGTCTCCGATCGGCTCACACTGCGATCCTTGGGGACCTGGGGACGTCGACGTGCCGTTGCGACGGTGATGATCTCCCACGAGCGACTCGATCGCCTTGTCGGACAACTCCTTCCGCAACGGCTCGCCCGCATCGTCGCCGATGCCGCGAACCGGCGCACCGCCACCAACTACGACGCCGTCGTGTGCACGACCGCGTTCGCACGCGAGGAGTTCGACCGCATCCACGCGCCCAACGTCGTGACCGTGCCGCTGGGCGTCGACCTCGAACAGTTCCACCCCCGACGGCGTTCCGGACACGTCCGCAGCCAATGGGCGGCCCCCGAGCAGACCTTGCTCGTGCACTGTGGCCGGCTGTCGATCGAAAAGCATGCCCATCGAAGCATCGACACCGTTGCTGCACTTCGCGATTCCGGTGTCGACGCACAGCTAGTAGTGGTGGGTGAGGGCCCGATGCGAACCCGCCTCGAACGACAGGCCGCGAAGCTGCCGGTCGCGTTCACCGGCTACATCGGGTGCCGGAACACGGTCGCATCGATCCTGGCGTCCGCCGACGTCGCGCTCGCGCCCGGCCCACACGAGACCTTCGGGCTGGCGGCGCTGGAGGCGCTGGCCTCGGGTACACCCGCGGTGGTGTCGAACACCTCCGCCCTAGCCGAATTGCTGACCACCGACAGCGGGGCCGCGGCTGACAACGATCCAGAGTCCATCGCGCGCGCCGTCACCGGGGTCATCAGCAGGCCCGAGTCGTTCCGTCGGTATGGCGCACGTCGGCGGGCCGAAGAGTTTCCTTGGCCGCGATCGGCCGCGGGCATGCTCAACGCGCTCGGCGCGGAATAGGCCCGGCCCGACACCCGACGGTTAGGTTGTTGGGATGGGCACCGGGTCGTCCGAAGGCAGCGGGCCGTCCGACGACACCGAGCCGATCGGCCCCACGGACTCCGACCGAAGCCGCACCCTGTGGTTCGCCCTGCTATTGACGCTGACCAACGGATTCATGGACGCGCACACCTACTACGTGCGTGGTGGCGTCTTCGCCAACGTCCAGACCGGCAACGTCATCTTCTTCGCGATAGACCTCTCCGAGCGCAAGGTGATGGCGGCAATGGCGCACGTGTGGCCGATCCTGGCCTTCATGGTCGGCATCGCCGTGTCCGCACACATCAAGTCGGGGCGCGCCGAACGCTTCGTCGCGTATCCGCTGCGTTGGACCATGGCCATCCAGGTGCTGGCCCTGCTCGCCATCGGCTTCGTCCCCGTGACCGTCTCCCACAACTACGTGACGATCCCCATCGCGTTCCTCGCCGCGGTTCAGATGGGCCTCTTCCGCAACATCGGAGACCTCGCCTATCTGCCGGTCGCCACGACTGGCAATCTGATGCGGTTCATCGAAGCGGGGTACGACGGGTTCGTCGACCAGAAGTCGGCGTCGCGCCGCGCATGTGGGATCTACGGGACGCTGATCGTCGGATTCGCGGGCGGGGCGCTGGTCGGCGCGTTCGCCAGTCGCGCGTGGGGCGCGCACGCCATCTGGCTCGCGGCGGGTTTCCTGGCGGTCACGCTCATCTTGTTCATCGTCGACGAGCGGGTCATTCGGTGAACTACGATCGGCGAATGAGTCGCCGTCCGGTGCTGGTGTTCGTCGCCGCCGCGGCGTTCGCGCAGGTCGGCCTGGCTGCTCCGGTCCACGCAGAACCGGCCGAACCCGCCGCGCCACCGTGCGACTTCCGTCTCTCCGCCCCGCTGGTCGTCCAGCTGTCGGGCACCAATGTCGTGACCGCCACTGTCGAGCCGGCCGGCTGCGGGGTGGCCGCCCAAGTGACGCTCAGCATCGCGTGCGTGCAGATGCAGGGTAGCGAGTCGGCCGAGCAGTGCTCGCAGACCAGCGGCCCGGGCACCGCCAGCGTCTATTTCGCGCCGTATCGGCCGGGGGCCACATACGTCGCCACCGGGCGGGGTTGCGCATCGGTCGGCAACCCGTCCCGGTCGATCTGCCAGACGACGGGCCCGCTCACCGCCACGTTGTAGGTCACCGTCACGTAGCTCTGCGACCTTTCAATCAGGCTGACTTCAGATGTGGTTTCAGCCAACGGATCGACCCTATGGTGCCGGATAGCCGATGGTCGGCACCCACGAAGGGTGGTCTCGCATGTCCGAAACAATCGCTGCGCCAGACGCATTGGGGAGCCCACCGTCCGCCCGCGAGCGCAAGCTGCGGGGCAACCTCGGCGTCCCGTCCATCGTCTTCATGGTCGTCGCCGCAGCGGCACCGCTCGGCGTCATCGGCGGAGTCGTACCGCTGGGCATCGCGTCGGGCAACGGCGCCGGGTTCCCGGCTACCTTCGTCGTCTCGACCATCATCCTGTTGTTGTTCGCCATCGGTTTCACGGCGCTGACGCCGTACGTCGAGGAGGCGGGTGCGTTCTTCTCGTATGTCCGCACATCCCTTGGCTTTCCAACCGGCATCGGCATCGCCTTCGTCGCCCTGGTGAGTTATGTTGCGATCGAGGCGGGGGTCTACGGCCTGCTCGGTCCGGCGGGTAGCGACGTCGTCGCATTGTTCGGCGGACCCACCCTGCCGTGGTGGGCGTTCGCGGCGGCGGCGTTCGCCATTACGACGTTCCTCGGCTATCGCAACATTCAGCTGTCCAGCCGGGTGCTTGCGGTGTTGCTGACCGCAGAGATCGCCATCGTATTGGTCCTGGATCTGGTGATCGTCGCTCGCGGTGGGCAGCACGGGCTCTCGACGGGCATCGTCAACCCGAGCGCGATCTTCTCCGGCTCGCTGGGCATCGGGCTGCTGTTCGCCTTGATCAGCTACGTCGGCTTCGAGGCCACCGCGATCTTCCGCGACGAGGCCCGTGATCCCGAACGCACCATCCCGCGCGCCACCTATGCGGCGCTGATCCTCATCGGCGCCTTCTACACCGTGACCAGCTGGGCACTGATTTCCGCGTGGGGTGACGACGAGGCGATCGCCAAGGCAACGGATTCGGGCGGCACCTTCCTGTCCGACACGGCCCACGACGTACATCCGAACCGTCGGCGCCGACCTCATCACGGTGCTCTACTTCACCAGCCTGTTCGCCTGCATCCTCTCGTTCCACAACGTGGCGTCGCGCTACGTGTTCGCACTATCCCAGCGCGACGTGCTGCCGGAATCACTGAGCATTCCGCACCAGAAGCACGGATCGCCGCACCTGGCCTCGCTGTGGATCTCGGGAGTGGTCGCGGTCAGCATCGCGCTCGCCGTCGCATTCCGACTCGACCCGATCGCGCAGTTCTACACCTGGTTCGCGGCGGCCACCACGGTGGGCTTCGTCGTGCTGCTGATCGCCACGAGCGTGGCGGTTCTGGTGTTCTTCGCCCGAGATCGGCGCGGCCACTCGCAGTGGCGGGTACGCATCGCGCCCGCTCTGGGGTTGGTTGGGCTGGCGGTGACACTGATCCTGATCCTCACCAACCTCGACGGGCTCGCCGGCTCGAGCGCCCTCGGTTGGGGGATCGTCGGGCTGCTGGTGATTGCCTTCGCACTCGGTGTGCTCGTCGGCACCCGGGTGAATGACGCGACGAAGGCCGAGCGGTCGTGACGAGTTCGGTCGACTCCGAGGTGAACGGTCGGGCCGCGACCTCCGAGCGGCAGCGCGAACTGTTGCGCAGGCTCGACGACGGATCGCTGCGCGAGCTCGAGGTCGCCTGGAGCGATCCCTTCGGACACGCTGCGGGGAAACGGATCCCGGCCGGCCAGTTCCTGAATCGGGCCAGGGGAACCGGATTCGCGTTCTGCGAAGCCGCGCTGGGCTGGAACGCCGATGCGACGGTCATCGACGCACTGCGGCTGACCAACTGGGACGGTGGATACCCCGACGTCTTCGCGGTCCCCGACTTGGACACCTTCCGGTCACTGCCGTGGAGAGCTGGTGTGGGCCACGTGATCTCCGACGTCGTCGGCCACGATCGCGAACCGTCCCTGCTGGACCCCCGGGCGGTACTGAAGCGTGTCCTAAAGCGGCTTGGGGCGCTGGGCTACACCGCCAAGGTCGGTGTGGAACTCGAGTTCTATCTGCTCAACCCGGATGGCTCGCCCTTCCAGAGCGACATCCACGCCTATTCGCTCGAGAACGCAAACGCCCTCGAGCCGCTGCTGACCGACCTGTACGAAACACTCAGCGCGTTCACGCGTTTGGAGGGCATACAGACCGAGTACGGGCCGGGACAGGTGGAGACCAACCTCGTCTACACCGACGCGCTCGAGGCGGCCGACGACAGCGCGCGGCTCAAGTACGCCGCCAAGGAGGTCGCCCGCAGGCACGGCAAGCTCGCGAGCTTCATGGCGAAGCCGTTCTCGGACCAGTCGGGAAGCTCGGCGCACCTTCACATCTCGCTGTGGCGCAACGGTGAGCCCGCCTTTGCGCCCGTCGACGGCGGGGAGAACCAGCGCGCGCTGCACGCGATCGCAGGGCTGCTCGAGCATCTGCCGTCGATCACGTTGTTCGGTGCGCACTCCGTCAACGCGTACCGGCGGTTCGAGCCGGATTCCTTCGCACCCGCCACCGTGACGTGGAGCCGCGACAACCGCAGCGCCGCAATCCGATCGCTGATCGAAGCAACGCCCGAGGCGACCAGGATCGAACTGCGGACCGGCGCCTCGGACGCCAATCCATACTGGTTGGTGGCCTCCGCGCTGGCCGCCGTGGTCGCCGGGTTGGAAGCCCGTCGATCACCGCCCCCGCCTGCCGACGGAAACCTCTACGGGACGGGCACCCGACTGCCCGAGTCGCTGGGGGTGGCCGTCGCGTTGGCCAACCAGGACGACACCATCGCCGAGATCCTCGGCGCGGCTTCGGTTCACGACTTCGCCGCCATCGCGGCCAGCGAATGGGCCGAGTACGGCAGGCAGGTCAGCGACTGGGAGCGGCGGCGTTATCTGGCCAGTTCGTGAGCGCGCCGCGATTCGGGGTGTGGGCCCCGGTGTACGGAAACCACGGTGCGCGCCATCACCCGGAGGACGCTCCGGACGCAGGCTACCGCCGCACCCGTGACCTGCTGCTGCGCGCCGAGCGCGCCGGGTACGACTCGACCCTGTTGGCACAGCACGTCATCCATCCAAGCAATGTCACCGACGACGTCCTGGAGACCTGGTCGACGCTCGCCGCGCTTGCCGAGGTCACCAACCGCATCGAGCTCATCGGTGCGATCAAGCCGCTGCTGTTCAACCCGTTGGTGTTCGCCAAGCTCGCCGCCAACGTCGCCGAGATCGCCGACGGTCGGCTGGCCGTCAACGTCGTCAGCGGCTGGTTTCTGCCGGAATTGGAGGCGCTGGGACTTGCGCCGCCCGAACACGACGACCGCTATGCCTACACCCAGGACTGGCTCAACGTCATTGCGGACCTGTGGGCAGGGAAGCAGGTGAACGTCGTTGCGGGACAAGCCCACCCGGCGCTCATCCGGCCGCTACCGACGCACGTGCCTGCCATCTACGTCGGCGGCGAGTCCGAGCCCGCACGCCAGTTGGCGGCACGACAAGGCGACGTGTTCTTCATCAACGGACGCCCGCTCGATGCGACAGTCGAGGTCATCGAAGATCTGCGTGCCCGCCCAAGGGACCGCGACCCGTTGCGATTCGGCTTGTCCGCCTTCGTCATCGCGCGCGAAACCGACGCCGAGGCCCATGCCGAACTCGGGCACCTGCAGGCGCTGGTCGATGCGGAGCGGCGACCGGAAAGCGGCGGTGGCACCGATCCCAAGACGCGGATGTACCAAGTGCTGGCCGACCAGAGCCGCGTCGGGTCGAACGGTGGGACCCTGGCGGGCCTGGTCGGCAGCTATGACCACGTCATCGACCGCATCCACGCGTTCCACGAAGCAGGGATCGAGCTCTTCATGCTTCAATTCCAGCCGCTCGAGTCGGAGCTGGACAGGTTCGCGGACCGGGTTATTCCCAACTTCAAGTGATTCCCAACTACCGACGAAGGTGAGGCACCCGACGTGAGCCTGGGACTGAGGCCGACCGAAGAGCCCGCCTTCACCGCAGCTCCGCTGGGCGGTGCACCCGAGGATCGGCTGGCTCGACTCGCCGAGGTGGTCGACGAACTTCGGTGCGCCGACGCCGAGGCCGAACGCGAACGGATACTTCAGTACTGGGCGATCGAACGACTGCGCCGCACCGGTGTGCTCGGCCTGCGAGTTCCGGTCGTATACGGCGGGCCCGGCGGAAGTGTCCGCGACGTACTCACTGCGGTGGTCCACATCGCGCGCGGCAGTTCCAACGTCGCCCAGGCCCTGCGCGCTCACTTCGGGTTCTCCGAAAGACTGCTGAGCAACCGGGCCACCGAAGCCGAACGCCGGCACTGGTTTCCAGTCATCGATTCCGGTGCGGTGTTCGGCAACGCCATCACCGACGCGAAGGGCAAGACGCCGTCCAGCACCGGTACGACGGTGCTCGCCGACGCAGCTGGCGTACTCCGGCTCAACGGGCTCAAGTTCTATTCGACGGGCACGCTGTTCGCCGATCACATCGCCGTGTCCGCCATCGACGCCGAAGGTCGGGACCTACAGGCGGTCGTGCCCGCCGACCGCGACGGCGTCGAACTCTACGACGACTGGGACGGCTTCGGGCAGCGACTCACCGCCAGTGGCAGCACACGCTTCACCGACGTCGTGGTCCATCCCGTCGAGGTCACGACGGTCTCCGACGGCAACCACCTCGGCCATGGCACCACGTTCCTTCAGCTGTACCTCGCAGCGGTCACGGCGGGCATCGCACGCGGGGTGCTCGACGACGCCGTGGCCTACGTGCACGAGAAGGCACGCCCGGCCGCGCATTCGCTCGCCGACAGTGCGCGCGAGGATCCGTTCGTGCTCGAGGCCGTAGGGGAGATCGCCGCCGAAGCGTCGGCGGCCGAGGCGTTGGTGCTGACCGCCGCGGACGCCATCGACGAGGTGGTCGACCTAGGCCGGCACACCGAAGCAGCGGCGCTGGCCGACGTGGCGATCGAGGTCGCCAAGGCGCAGCTCATCGCCGAACGCTTGGCACTCTCTGCGGCGCAGCGACTCTTCGACACCGGGGGAGCGTCGGCGACGGCGCGCAACTTGAACCTGGACCGGCACTGGCGCAATGCGCGCACAGTGGCCAGTCACAACCCGTTGGCGTACAAGGCCCATGCGTCGGGCAATTACGTTCTGAACGGCGTGTGGCCGCCGGCGAACGGCTACTTCTGATAATCGCGTCGTGGTCGAACCGAAACGGCTCGACAATCGTGTCCTTGAGAGACGACGAGCGAACGGGGACGCGGATGACCAAGTTCTTCACCATTCTGAGCGCGCTTTGCCTGATGGCGGCGCTGGCCACGGGCTGCGGAAGCTCGGGCTACGAAGGCAGCAAGGCGAGTACGGCGACGGCCACCGGTAGCCCAGCCCCGTCGGAGGCCGCAGCGGCGACCATCACGATCTCCGGCATGAAGTTCGGCGATCCAGTGACGGTGACGCCAGGTGCCACCATCGAGATCGTCAACGAGGACTCGGTCGAGCATTCCGTGACGTCCAACACGGAGGGGCATTCGACAACGACGTCGACGGCGGGGAGAAGAAGACGTTCACCGCCCCCGCACAGGCCGGCGAATACCCGTTCCACTGCACCTATCACCCGAACATGAAGGGCACGTTGATCGTCAAGTAGCCCGCTCAGTGCCGGACGCAAGCAGCTGGCCGATCAGCATCCGGCTCAGCCACGCCTCGAACCGCGTGACCGACCAACCCCGGACCCGGACGAAACGGTCGAACAACACCGGGTCGGTGGCCAGCCACGCGACGTCGACTGAGTCCGCCCGCGATACCGCGCCGGTCAGCGCGTCGAGCTTGACCAACCGCTTGACGACGTCCCGTGCACCGTCGAGCCGCTGCTGCTGGGATTCCTCCAGTAGGCGGTGTGCGTCGTCGTCGGTGTCGGCGGCGACCTCGAGTGCCCGGAACAACCCCGTGACGCGCTGGTCGATCTCGGCCATGAGATGGGCCCATTCGGTGAGCAACCGCGTCGGATCGTTCAGGGCGAGTACGTCACGCATCCTCGGCCTGTCACCGAGGGCCTCCTGGCGATCGTCACCCGCCACAGCCCAGTCCAGCGCCGTCTTCAACAGATCGACCTTGCCTCCCACGGCCGTGAACACGGTCTTGCGGCTGACGCCTGCAGCCTTGGCGACGGCGTCGATGGTGGTGGCTCCATAGCCGTGGGCGACGAAGAGTCGCTGCGCCGCGGAGACGACGGCGCGGCGGGTCTCGGCCGCCTGCGCGGTGCGCAACGCAGAGTGGTAGTCCCTCTTGACATCACCGTCCATTTGGGTGACCCTTCGTGTATTCATTACACCCATAGTAGCCTAAATTGAGAGAGCGCGATGCAGATCGTCGTCGTCGGTGCGGGGCCCGCCGGCCTATTCAGTGCGATCGCGTTGGCCCGTCGTGGTCACCGCATCACCGTCGTGGACCGCGATCCGGGACCACCACCGCACGGCAGGTGGCAGCGCAAGGGGGTCATGCAGTTCCATCACGCCCATACCCTTCGGGGGCCGGTCGTCGACGCATTGCGCGACGAAATGCCCGACGTGCTCCATCATCTGACCGACGCGGGCGCCGTCATCGCCTGGGCGCCGGACGGACTGCCAGCGGCCCTGCTGTGTCGACGCGCCACCTTCGACGCGGTGATGCGACGGTGCGCGGTCGCGGAGCCGGGGATCACCGTGCTCACCGGACACGTCGTGCGCCGGTGCGCGACGACGGGCGGGTCCGCGGTGTCACGTGGCTCGGCGGCACACTGACCGCCGAGTTGGTCATCGACGCATCCGGTCGGGCGAGCAAGTTCACCAGCGACGTGCGCGCACCCGCCGAAGGTGGCGATTGCGGGGCCGTCTACATCGACCGGCAGTACCGATTCCACGCCGACGTGTCTCCGGGGCCGGTCAACTCACCGATCGGGCTGTCACTGGGTTTTCCGGGGTACTTCGCAATCGCGTTTCTGCACGACAACCGGACGTTCTCCGTCACCATCGCCCATGACGGAACCGACCGGCGACTGCGCAACCTGCGGCATCCGGCGGTATTTCACGCCGCCGTGCAGGCGATTCCGCAGCTGTCGGACTGGACCGATCCGGACCGCGCCACACCGATCAGTTCCGTGTTGCCCGGCGGGCGGCTGTACAACGGCTATCGCGGCCAACGCCCCGGCGACGGAACGCTCGCCACCCCAGGCATGATCTCGGTCGGCGACTCGGTGTGCACCACCACGCCGCTCGCAGGACGCGGCATCGCGCTGGCGCTGATGCAGGCGCGCGCCCTCATCCGAGCACTCGAGCGAGAACCGAGCGACATCGATTCGGCTGCAGGTCAATTCGATGCCTGGTGCACCGAGCAGATCCGGCCGTGGTTCGAAGATCACCGGCACGCCGACGCAGACCGGTTGCGCAGATGGGGCGGGGGAGACGTCGACCTGACGCGGCGCCTTCCGTCCGACCTGGTGGTCGCCGCCGCGGCGACAGACGAGCGGCTGCGCACCCTCGTCGAGCCGTTCGCCCGCATGGACGCGCTTCCCGAGAGCCTGCACGCCGTGGAACCCGTTGCGCGCGAACTGTATGCGCGCGGCTGGCGCCCGCCGGTACCCGACGGCCCGACGCGCGACGAACTCGGCGAGCTCTGCAGTGCTCGAGTGAGTCAGGTTGCGTAACCCGGCGGTGCCCAGGTAACCGGTAGTCGCTTGATCCCGTGGATGAAGGGGGACCACAACCGGTCGGGTTCCTCGGCCGCCGCGAGATCGGGCACTTGGCGGTGCAGTTCCTCGAACACCACGGCGATCTCGCGCCGGGCCAGGTTGGCGCCGAGGCAGAAGTGTGCGCCGCCGCCACCGAAGCCGAAGTGGGGATTGGGGCTGCGACGCGCGTCGAACATCCACGGACGGTCGAACTTCGACTCGTCGCGATTGGCAGAGGAATACCACAGCGTGACCTTCTGCCCCGCTTCCATGCGGACACCGTGCAGTTCGACGTCGCCGGTCAGCGTGCGGCGCATGTACACCACGGGCGACGCCCACCGAACGATCTCCTCGACCGCCGTCGGAGCGACGGCCTCGAAGTCCGCCCACCACAGTTCACGTTGGTCCGGATAGCGGCTGAGCGCGAGCACACCGTGGCTGATGGCGTTGCGGGTCGTCTCGTTGCCCGCGACCACCAGCAGGATGAAGAACGACGCCACCTCCGCCGAGGTCAACCGCTCCCCGTCGACCTCCGCCTGCACCAGGCTGGTCGTCAGGTCATCGGCCGGGTGTCGTCGGCGATCGTCGGCCAGCGCGGAGGCGTAGGTGGCGATTTCCATGGACACCGTCATGAACTCGTCGAAGTCGGTGGTGATGTCGGGGTCGCCGAAGCCGAGAATCACGTTGGTCCAGTGGAAGATCCGCTGATGGTCGTCCTCTGGAATGCCCATCATGTCGCAGATGACCTGCAGGGGCAGGGGACCCGCTAGTTCGGTGACGAGTTCACCTCGCCCGTCGGGATTGTTGGCGAGCAGGTCCGCCACCAGCCGGTAGGCCCGCGCTCGCACCGAGTCCTCCGTGCGGGCGACCACGCGGGGGGTGAACGCGCGCGACACGATCTTGCGCAACCGGGTGTGCCGTGGGTCGTCCATCGCGATCATCGACCCGAAGAACTCCGCGAGTTCGGGCGTCTGGTCACCGATGGTGATGCCTTGTCCCGAACTGAACAACTCGGGATGCCTGCTGGCATACAGAACGTCCTCGTAGCTCGTCAGCGCCCAGTGCCCGGCGCCGGTCGGCCGCCCTTCGACCACCATCTCGCGGTGGAACGAGATCGGAGCCTGGTTGCGCAACGTCTGAAACGCGCCGTCCCGGTACTGGTCGTCGCGTCCCCAGAACCGAATCGAGCCGAGGTCCACCTCCGCCAGCGGCACTTCTAGGGGCGGGGCACCGTTCAGCGTCGTCGCAATGGCCACCCCGGCAAGCCTAGGTCCCGTTGGTTGGAGTTCGGACGCGATTGCGAAATCGGTTCCTCCGATGGGCTGCGCGGCATCGATCCGGCGTGATAGCACCGACTGGTGCGCAACCCACATGCAGGGCAACCGTTTACGACGTCGGACGAGGAGATCGCACACGCATTGCTCGACGTCAGCATTCCGACGTTGATGCTCTCGCTGGTGCACATGGCCGGCGACCCGACGCTGATCCGCGGCACGTTGAAACCCGCCGGGCTCTTCCTCAACGAGGTCCAGGGGTACATGTCCGAAGAGGACAAGGCGGCCGTCCGCAAGATCGCCCTCGAGGTGATTGCCGACTATCGCGACCGCGGCTGTCCCGAACCCGAACCCGTCTCCGGTGATCTGCTCAAGGAAATGATGGAGTGGCTGGTCTGCGAACCCGTGCCCGACGAGTACGTCCCGATGGTGCTCGAGGAGATGGAACTCGACGGGCGGGACGTCAGAGCCGCCGAGTTCTCGGTTGACTCGGCAGGCCAGGACTTCCCGGTCGTCGTCATCGGATGTGGCGAGTCCGGACTCCTGGCCGGCATCCGACTCAAGGAGGCCGGCATCGGTTTCACCATCCTCGAGAAGAACGCAGGTGTCGGCGGCACCTGGTTCCAGAACACCTACCCCGGCGCGCGGGTCGACGTCGGAAACCACTTCTACTGCTACAGCTTCGAGCCTGCTGACCAGTGGACGCACTTCTTCGCCGAGCAGCCCGAGCTACAGGCGTACTTCCAACGCGTCATGGACAAGCACGACATCGGGCCTCGTGTCCGGTGGGAGACCGAGGTCACCTCGGCGACCTGGGACGACGACACCGCGACGTGGACGGTCGAAACGCGCGGGCCCGGCGGCGACCGCACCACCATGACGGCGCGCGCCATCATCAGCGCGGTGGGACAGCTGAACAGGCCGCACCTGCCGACGATCCCAGGTCACGAGAGCTTCGCAGGTCCGGCGTTCCACTCCGCCGAGTGGGACCACGCGGTCGACCTGACGGGCAAGCGCGTCGCGATGATCGGCGCGGGCGCCAGCGGGTTCCAGATCGCCCCCGCGATCGCCGACGAGGTGGAACACCTGACCGTGTTCCAGCGCACGGCACAGTGGATGTTCCCGAATCCGAACTACCACAGCGAGGTGGGTGCGGGCGTGCGATGGGCACTACGGCACCTGCCGTTCTACGGGCGCTGGTACAGGTTTCTACTGTTCTGGCCCGGCTGCGACAAGGGCCTCGACGCGGCCCGCGTCGACCCCGACTACCCGGACCAGCAACGCGCCGTCAGCGACATCAGCGAGGTCACCCGCATGGTGTTCACGGAGTGGATCACCAGCCAGGTGGGAGACGACCCCGATCTCATCGCCAAGGTGGTGCCCGACTATCCCGCGACAGGCAAGCGCACTCTGCAAGACAACGGAAGCTGGCTCAAGACCCTGGTGCGCGACGACGTGGAGCTGGTCCGAACGCCGATCGCCCGCATCGAACCCGACGGAGTGATCACCGAGGACGGGCTGCACCACCCGGCCGACGTCATCGTGTACGCGACGGGCTTCCAGGCGAACAAGATGTTGTGGCCGATGCGGATCGTCGGTCGCGACGGTGAAGCACTGGCGGAGCGTTGGGGCGAGCGGCCCACCGCATATCTCGGCATCACGGTACCGGGGTATCCCAACCTCTTCTGCATGTACGGCCCGGGTACCAACCTGGCCTCCGGCGGGAGCCTGATCTTCCACTCCGAATGTCAGATCCGCTACATCACAAGGTGTTTGGAATTGCTGATCGCCGGTGGCCACCGCCAGATGGAGCCCCGCGAGGACAAGACCGACGACTGGGTTCGACGCACTCAGGCCGAGATGGCCACGATGGTGTGGGCACAGCCGACGATCAAGCACTCGTTCTACAAGAACGCGTACGGCGAGGTCTACACGCTGAGCCCGTGGCGCCTCGTCGACTACTGGACCTGGACCCGGGAGCCCGATCCGGACGACTTCGTCTTCGGCTGACGGGCTACGCCAGTTCCCAGCGCATGTTCTTCGCGAATGTCCGTGCGTCCTCGGACAGCGTTCCGCACTGGTGACTGCGCTGGACGTACTCCTGCACCATCGGCAGGAAGTTCATCGGGTTGTAGGCGTCCTCTTCGTAGCTCCACAACCCGTCGCCCGCGTAATGGAGGATCGTGATCACGGGAGCCTGCAGCACGGTGCCGTCACCGGGGTCGCGCATCCGATTCATGAACTCGACGAAGACCCAGCCCTTCTCCACGTCGATGGAGTACCACGTCTCGGGGTAGAACGGCATCTCACTACCCGGGAACGCATTCATCTGGGACACGATCCAGTTCCGGATCTGCTCGCGGCCCTCGAAGTGGCCGAACGAATGCTCGACGTAGGTGGCGTCCTCGGTGAACAGGTCGGCGTAGCGCGACCAGTCCCAACTCTGCCCGATCTCGGCCACGACCTGCTGCTGATGCTTGAACGCCTGCTCGATCTCCTGTCGGGACCATCTATTCGTCGTAGACGCCATGGAACGCACCCCTTCGGCTCACGGAACTAGAACTCGTTCTACCAAACCCGCGACCACGCGGACCTCGTTTTGGCCGCCTCGACAGCAACATGAACACCATCAGTCACATCGGCCTCTGGAATCGAATGATGCTGCGATGCAGCACAAGACGTGTCGGTAACGACTTCCGGACAGCTGGCGATAGCGTCAGCGAGGGTCAGGTCACGGGCTTGCGGGGATGAACGGTGACCGTTCTGACGCCCAAACGAGCCGAAACGATTGGCTGTGTTCGCGTCGGGATCACCAGGAGGGAGTGACATCTATGAAGCTGACGAAACTGGCGGCCGCGGTCGCGATCGTCGGCGGGCTGGGACTCGGCGCCGGATTGGGTAGTGGCGTCGCCATTGCCCAGCCCGCTGTGCCCTTGCCACTCAAACCAAGCAACGGGCACGGACACGACGGCTGCCCGCCGCGCTGCGCAGGGCCCGACTTCAACCGCGGCGACTGGAATGCGAACAAGTGGAAGATCGATCCGCACCAGCCGTGGGACGCCAGCTGGGGTGCCCCGCCCTGGGGGTGGGGTCCTCCGCCGCCCGTGTACTGGAACGGCGGTCCGCCGCCGCAGTCCCTCGACTACTGGGGATACCCGGCCAATCCCGTGTGGGACGACGGCTTCCACCAGTGGGGCATCTGGCTGTTCGGCCAGTGGATTCCCATCTTCGGAATCGGGTTCAGCTAGTCGGAATCAGCTTCGGCGACGGCCTTGATCCGCTCCAGCGTCTTTCGCATGTCACGTACGTTGCGCCGTCGTCGAAGCTGACCACCCAACAACCCGAACAGCGTGGTGAACAAGCCCTCGTTCATGCGGAAGGACTCGGTGACCTCGGTGCCGCCGTCGACCTGGTCGAGGCGGTAATGCCAGTTGTTGACGGCCCGGTCGCCGAGTAACACCTCGAAGCCGAACTCGCGTCCCGGTTCGCACGCGGTGACGCGACAAGTGGTCCAGTAGACGGGGCCGATCTCGTTGCGCCGGACGTGTCCACGGAACTTCGCGCCCATCGCGGGACCTGTTGCGCCGTCCAGCCACTCGGCCTCGAACGTCTCCGGTGAGAACCGGCCGGTATTCCTGACATCGGCGACGAGGTCCCAGATCTGTTGCGCCGGAGCCGCCATCGCGACCATGACAGAGGCTTGCATCCCCAACCCCGCTTCGGTAGTCCGCGCACCCCGTCGTGGAGTGAGCGGCCTTCAGTATCGGGGAGGACCGCGCGACCGGAAAGGGATATGGCGTTAACTGTCTGAGTGACTGATGTGAGCGGGCACGACTACGCCGAAGTCAGCTTCACCGAGACGCTTGCGGTGCTGCGGCGGTGAAGGTCCGTTTCGGCGTCGGGCTTGGCGCGGACACCGGTCCCGACGAGTTGCCCGAACTCATCGACCGGCTCGAGCGGTTGGGAATCGACTCGCTGTGGTTCTCCGAGTTGGTGTACTCGAAGGCCGTCGACCCGTTCGTCGGCATGGCCTACGCCCTGGCCCGCACGCGCCGACTCAAGGTCGGAACGTCGGTGGTGGTGCTGCCAGGGCGCCATCCCGTGCTGGTTGCCAAGCAATTGGCGTCGCTGGCCGCACTGGCGCCGCGGCGCGTACTCCCCGTCTTCGGACTGCGGTCGGCCATCCCCGCCGAACGCGAACTCTTCGCGGTACCGGACGGCCAACGCGCAGCGATGTTCGACGAGTCGCTTCGCCTTCTGAGGTCCAGCCTCGAAGCGGACGGTACGACTTTTGCGGGGGACTTCTTCACCGTCACGTCCGTCGCGGTTGCACCACGCCCTGCCAAACCGCTCGACATCTGGCTCGGCGGCTCCGCGCCCGCCGCATTTGCGCGCATCGGCCGCTTCGCCGACGGTTGGCTGGGCAGTTTCCTCACGCCGGCCGAGGCACGTCGCGGACGCGAGTCGATCGAGCATGCCGCGGCGAACGCGGGCCGCGCCATCGAGCCCGACCACTTCGGCATCAACCTCGCAGTGAGCGAAGGCGGGCTCTCCGACGACCTGGTGGCCGCCGTCCGACGACGACGGCCCGACGTCGACCCCTCCGACCTCGTGGCCGACGGGTGGGACACGTTGCACCGCAGAATCGACGAGTACGTCGACGCCGGGCTGACGAAGTTCGTCGTGCGACCCGCCGGACGAGGTGACCTCGCGGCTTTCACGGACCGGTTCGCCGCGGAACTGCTACCGCGGGAGAACTGATCCCGAGCGGTTCGACGAGGTCGTGAACCCGTCTGCTTTCATCGTCGTGTCACTTGGGTATTCGTCGTGTCACTTGGGTATGTAGTGGTACGTAGGCCCCGGTCCGCAGCCGGTACCGGACGACCCCAAGAGAGGCCCCTTCATGGCACATCACGGAGTTCGAGGCAGGGCGACATTCGTCGCCGCGATCGTTGCCGTACTCGCCGCGCTGGTCTGTAGCAGTCCGCCCTCGGCCATCGCCGACGACCGCATGCAGTTCACCGGAACTACTCTCAGCGGGACCCCGTTCAACGGTTCCAGCCTGTCGGGCAAACCCGCTGTGCTGTGGTTCTGGACGCCGTGGTGCCCGTTCTGCAATGCCGAGGCACCCAGCGTCAGCGCCGTGGCAGCCGCACACCCCAACGTCACGTTCGTGGGCGTGGCGGCGCGTTCCGACGTCGGCGCGATGCAGAACTTCGTCGACAAGTACAACCTCGACTTCACCAACCTCGACGACGCCGACGGCTCGATCTGGGCGCGGTACAACGTGCCCTGGCAGCCCGCGTACGTCTTCTATCGCCCGGACGGTTCGTCGACGTTCGTGAACAACCCGACCTCTGCGATGTCCCAACAGGAGCTGACCGACCGGGTCGCCGCCCTGACCGGCTAGGTCGGCGCGCATGCGATCGGACGTTCTTGCACTTGCCTTCGCGGCCGGCCTCGTCGCCGCATTGAACCCGTGTGGGTTCGCCTTGTTGCCCGCCTATCTGACCGTGGTCGTGCGCGAAGGGGCCACCAGCAGGATGTCGGCGCTGGGTCGCGCACTGACCGCCACCGCGGCGATGGCCGTCGGATTCGTGACGGTCTTCGGCATCTTCGGCCTGCTCACGACGTCGGCGGCCGACGCCGTGCAACGCCACCTGCCATACGTGACACTGGCCATCGGAGTGGCACTCGTCGCCCTCGGCGTGTGGTCTCTGACTGGCCGGAACATCGGCGCGCCGAGAAATCCCTGGGCGGGCAGCACCCGGTTGGCACCGACGGCTCGGCTCGGGTCGATGTTCTCCTACGGGCTCGGATATGCGCTGGCCTCGCTGACATGCACCATCGGCCCCTTCCTCGCGGTCACCGGGATCGGCGTGGCGGGAACATCCGGCGGGGTGCCCGCCCTGCTCGCATACGCCGGAGGGTTCACGTTGATCGTCGGAACGCTGTCGGTGGCGGCCGCGCTCGCCAGCACGGCATTGGTCGACCGGCTGCGGCGGATCATGCCGTACGTCAACCGGATTAGCGGGGCACTCCTCGTTGTAGTCGGCGCCTACATCGGCTACTACGGCTGGTACGAACTGTCGCTGCGGTCAGCCAGTGCGGACCCTCGGGATCCGGTCATCGGGATCGCGGCCCAGTTCCAGGGCGCAGTGGCTGGCTGGGTCCATGCCCACGGCGCCTGGCCGTGGCTTGTCGCGTTGGCTGCCATGGCGCTGGCCGCGGTGGCGGCTCACTCGCTTCGCTCGAAGCGGACGTCCAAGTGACCAACCACGTCATCGTCATCGTCGCGGGTCAACTGGTCGTGGCACCGGAGCAACGGTCTGCGTACCTGGCGGGCTGCGTCGAGGTCGTCCGAGCGGCCCGGTCGGCCGAAGGGTGTCTGGACTTCGCGATCTCCGAGGATCTGCTCGACACGAGCCGAATCAACGTGTTCGAGAGGTGGGCGTCGCAGGCCGCCGTCGAGGCCTTCCGCGGCAGCGGCCCGAGCGAAGGTCAGAAGGCGGTAATCCTCTCGGCGTCGATCGCGCAATGGGAGGTGGTTGCCCAAGAACCGACGAGTTGACCGTGCCGGTTCAGCGATCAAGATCGCGCACCGCGCTCCCAGCAATCAGTACTCAATACCGTCCCAGCGGCTGCAGCAACGTCGCTCAAGAAAGGCGGTCCACACTGACGCCATAGGGAATTGCGACCTTGCGGCACCCACGCCAAGCCGCGGAAGGATTCGCTGAAGGCATCCGAATTCGGGTACTGTGGATAACTGCGCAGACGTACGGGGGGAGGCTCCCTAGCCGTGTGGAGCCAAATCAATCTCAATAACGCCGAAGGCTACGACTTGCCCGAGACAAAACGCGATACAAAGAAGCTGAAGCCACACTTCGAAGACGTACAGGCGCACTATGACCTGTCCGACGACTTCTTCCGGCTCTTCCTGGATCCCACCCAGACCTACAGCTGCGCCTACTTCGAGCGAGACGACATGACGCTGGAAGAGGCCCAAGTCGCCAAGATCGACCTGTCATTGGGCAAGCTCGGCCTGGAGCCGGGCATGACCCTGCTCGACGTCGGCTGCGGCTGGGGCGCGACTCTGAACCGTGCCCTCGAGAAGTACGACGTCAACGTGGTTGGCCTCACGCTGAGCCGCAATCAGCAGTCGCACGTTCAGCAGCTTCTCGGCAAGTCGGGCAGTTCACGGACCAAGCGAGTGCTCCTCGAGGGGTGGGAACAATTCCACGAACCAGTGGATCGCATCGTTTCCATCGGGGCCTTCGAGCACTTCGGCCGCGACCGCTACGACGACTTCTTCAAGATGGCCTACGCAGCGCTACCCGCCGGCGGCGTGATGATGCTGCACACCATCATCAAGCCCAGTGACGAGGAGTTCGCCGCCCGCGAGCTACCGCTCACGATGACGAAGCTGAAGTTCTTCAAGTTCATCATGGACGAGATCTTCCCCGGCGGCATGTTGCCGCACGCGTCCCAGGTGGAGGAGCACGCAACCAAGGCCGGCTTCGAGCTCACCCGGGTGCAGCCGCTGAGGCTGCACTACGCCCGCACCCTGGAGATTTGGGCGGCGGCGCTGGAGGCCCACAAGGACGAAGCCATCGCCGTTCAGTCAGAAGAGGTCTACGACCGGTACATGAGGTATCTCACCGGCTGCGAGGAACTGTTCCGCGAGGGTTACACCGACATCTGCCAGTTCACCCTGCACAAGAGCTGACCAAGCGCCCTAGGGCGGCGCATGCTTCCCACATGAACTTCACTGTGCTGCAAGGCAATTCGATCGAATTCGAAGATCAATCCGAACGATCGGCTGCGTCGCGGGTAGCGGTCAGCAGGCCACGGGGTGCGATTCGCAGTACGGGGTGGTGCCGGGGAATCGATAGCGGTGTGCGGCCACCCAGCGGTACGCGAACTCCTCGACCGACCGGACCACCGGCAATCGATAGAACCACAGCGGGAGCCGCGTGCCCAACGCCGTCGACAGCGCGGCGTTGACGGCCTCGGCCCCGCCGTACACCGCCCCCGACGAATCCAACCACCACACCGATTCACCCAGCCGTTCGGCGGGGATGCCGAGTCGCTCGACGGTGCCCGGTGCCTGGCTGGGCGCGGTATCCAGCGCACCCGTGCGGTCGAGCCGCACCAGGAAGTTGCGTGACCGCGTGCACATGCCGCATACGCCGTCGAAGTAAAGGGTGCCGGTCACGACTTCATCATCCCCCAGAGCGGGATCATCCCTCGCGGCGCGGCCGCGCGGGCGGTCCGACCTCGCCGCCTGCGGCGTCTCGGCGCCTCGCCGCCATACCTGCCAGTGCCTCGAGCACCACCCGGTGCGCGGCGTTGACGGTCAATTCGGCGTGATCGTACGCCGGCGCGACCTCGACCACGTCGACCGCCGCGACGTCGTGCTCGTAACAGAGTTGGCGCACCATCCGCAACAGGTCGGCGCTGGTCATCCCACCGGGCTCGGGGGTTCCCGTGCCCGGCGCGTGAGCCGGGTCGAGCACGTCGATGTCGACAGACAGGTAGAGCTTGTCGGCCTTGGCCAGGGCCTCGCCGACGGCGTCGGCCATCACGATCTTGAACCCTCGCTCCCAGATCTCCTGCATGGTGTGCCACACCATGCCCTGTTCGAGCATCCATTCGAACGTGTCCTGCGGCGGCCAGTAGCCGCGCAACCCGACCTGCACGAAGTGTGTGCCCGGCACCGCACCGGATTCGATCAGCCGTCGCATCGGCGTGCCGTGGCTGGCCAGGTTCCCTTCGATGGTGTCCGCAGTGTCGGCATGGGCGTCGAAGTGGACGATGCCGACATTGCCGTAACCGTGCACGTCGGCCACTGCCGTCGCCGATGGCCATGTGATCGAATGATCCCCGCCGAGAACGACGGGCACGATCCCGCGCGATGCGACGGCTGCCACCCGTTCCCTTATGTTCTGGTGCGACACCTCGGTTTGCCCGTGTGGGCAGAACGCGTCGCCGAAGTCGACCACCTCGAGCCAGTCGAAGATCTCCAGTCCGAGATCCAGGTGATACGTCCCGGGTTCGTAGGCGGTGGCCCGGATCGCCCGCGGACCGAAGCGCGCACCCGGGCGGTTGGTGGTCGCGATGTCGAAGGGAGCGCCGACGATCGCAACGTCTGGCCGCCAGGAGTCGAGCTGTTCGGGTTCGGTCAGGAAGGGCCGGTGGCCGAACGTCGCCAACCCGGCGTGCGGCAGATCGAGCTGCTCAACCATGCCTGGCGGTAGATCGCGATGACGACCGTGGTCATGCTGGTGGCTCATGGATCGACAGTACCGCCGATCGTACTGCGTTGACCCGCAACAGAAGTGAGTGCATCACGGAATGCGGTCGGAAGCGCCCGCTTGGTCCAGTCATCGGTCGACACGACGACATAGACGCTTCGCCCGCGCACCGCTGTCAGGTCAGTCCCATCGCCGTCGCTGCGCAGCACGTCGAACCGCAGGGTGAAACTCGTCGTCCCCGTCGACTCGCACGTTACCGCGACGCGAACCTGATCACGCCATCGAACCGGGGCCAGGTAGTCGAGTTCCGCGTGCACCACCTGCACGTCCAGGTTCCACGACGTGAGCACCGGATACGGCAGGCCCACGTGGTCGAACAAGGCCGTCGACGCCTCGTCGAACCAGGTGAGGTAGTGGCCGTTGAACACGACGCCCTGCTGATCGACCTCTGCGTAGCGCGGCACGACGTGCAGCGCAAACGGTTCACTCGCGTGTTGGGTCATGTCGCACACCTTGCAACGCCGCGCCGCCCCGGGCAACGGTCGGCATCGGCCGGCCAGGTGCCGACGCAGCTAGGATCCTGCCCGTGAGCTCCGGAGACAACGTGCGACTCGTCACGGTCGACGACATCCGCGGCGCGGCCGACCGCATTCGCGGGTCGGTCGTGCGTACGCCACTCGTTCCCGCGCCGTGGGCCGATCCGCATCGTCCGGCGTGGATCAAGCCGGAGAATCTGCAGGCGATCGGGGCGTTCAAGGTGCGCGGCGCGTTCAACGCGATCGGTCGGCTCGACCCGGACGTCCGGGCCAGGGGAGTGGTCGCATATTCGAGCGGCAATCACGCCCAGGCCGTCGCGTACGCGGCGTCGGAGTTCGGCATCCCCGCCCACATCGTGATGCCCGAGGAGACCCCTAACGTCAAGATCGATGCGACCCGCGCGCATGGGGCAGAGGTCGTGTTGTGTGGCGCTGGTCAGCGCGAACAGGTCGCCGACGAGGTGGTCGCCCGGACGGGCGGCGTCCTCATACCGCCCTTCGACCACCCCGACGTCATCGCCGGGCAGGGCACGATCGGCCTCGAGATCGCGCACGATCTGCCCGACGTCGCCAATGTGGTCATCCCGGTCAGCGGTGGCGGGCTGGCCTCCGGCGTCGGGACGGCGATCAAGGCATTGTGTCCGCGGGCAAGGGTTTTCGGCGTCGAACCCGAACTGGCGGCGGACACCGCGGAGTCGCTGCGGGTGGGCCATCGCGTCGATTGGTCCATCACCGACCGCAACCGCACGATCGCGGATGGTCTGCGGTCGCAACCCTCCGAACTCACGTTCGCACACCTGCAACGGGTGCTCGACGAGCTGATCACGGTGTCCGAGAACCAGATCCGCGATGCCGTCCGCGAGCTCGCCTTCAAGGCGCATCTGATCGCCGAACCCAGCGGCGCGGTCGCACTCGCGGCGTACCGCCACGCGGCGATGCCGCCGGGACCCACGGTGATGGTGCTGTCCGGCGGGAACATCGAGCCCACCCTGCTGAAGAATCTGCTGAACGCCTGAGTCGATCGGCGTAAGGTCTCCAGCAGCCGAGGTCGGGACTCAGTAGGAGGCTTCGGATGAATCGAATATTTCGCCGGGCACTCACGTCAGCCGCATTGATCATCTCGATCGTGTTGGGGCCGTTGGCAGCAGCCACGGTCTTCTATCCCGCGGTCAGTTGGGCGTGCGACTGGGGTCAGGTCTGGGATCCGGGCGCCAATTCGTGTGTGGCAGCGCCACCGCCACCTCCTCCGCCACCCGTCGGCGTCGTCGGGCCCGTGACGTGGTGCATCGGTGCGCCGATCCCATTCGTCCCGATGAGCTGGTGCATTCCCGTCGGGCCCACCTGAGCTACCAGGTAATCACCAACGGGCAGGCCACGGCACACCGTTCGAGAATGGAGTGGGTCCACGCGTCCTGCTCGGCAGCCGCCTTGAGGCGCCTCCGCCGGCCCTCCCAACCACACGAACAAGTGGCCGTCGAATTCCCGAATCCGAGATGGTGCACAGTCACGATGCCATGGGGTTTCTTCACGGCGGGTTTGTGATCGCCGTCGGCGGATTTGTAATCCGCGATAGAAAGCAGGGGTGGGGGTGCCACCATGATCCTCCTTCGCCGTCCAGACCTCGTTGTCTCGTCGAACGAATTGCGAGTGATCGCCCCTACTGAGTGCGACTGATCGCACCAAAATGATACCGCGCCAAAATGACAACGTGCGGCTAACGGGCCGGATTAGGCTTTCGAAAAATCACATTTTGGCCAAGTCCGTTTCGCCGTCCGGCTAGTGCATAGCATTCTATTTGCAAGTGCACGTATTCCATTCCTAGTGCACGCCTTCCATGAGCCGACTTATGTACCCGGAGAGTCCGAACACCACCAGCCCCGCGGCGATAGCCACGACGCCGAGGATTCCGAAGTAGGCGAATTCGCGAGCAGGGTCGTAGTACTTGGCCAGCACACCAGACAGCGAAGTACCCAAGCTGACCAAGAAGAAGTACAGCGCCATTATTTGGGCGCGAAACGCCTGCGGCGCAAGCTGAGTGGTGACCGCGAGGCCGATCGGCGAGATCATCAGCTCGGACACCGCGAAGACCGCCATGATCGCCAGACCCAGCAACGCGGGCACGGCCTTGCCCGTCGTGCCCGCCGTCGGGAGGAACAACAGGAAGGCGGCGCCCATGCCGATCACGCCGCAAGCGAACTTACGCGGCGTGGTGGGCTCCAGCCGCCGAGGACCGTGGACAGGTATACCAACCCGCCGTAGGCGCCCACGATCCCGTCGCAGTCGTCTTGGGACATAGCCGCCGCCGTAACCGGCGGTTGGCCGCCCCCGGCGAGCCCACCGCATGATTGCCGGGTAGTGTCACCGAAAAAGGTGGATGCCACGCTGCCGCGGCACCGTCCGGTGTGTTCGTGTGCCGCTCGAGCGCGTGACCACCTCGTCGGTCCGAAAGGGTGCATGTGGACGCGGTACTCGGCTTGTCTATGACACCCACGTCCTTCGGACTGGTTCTCGTCGAAGGTCACGACGCCGACGGCGCCACGATGGATCGCGACGCGTTCGACGTCGAGCACGGAGCCGTTCGCACGTCCGAGCAGGCCACGGCCGCCGTGCTTCGCACCGAGGCCATCGCGGCCGCCCGGGGTGTCCGATTTCATTCGATCGGCGTGACCTGGAGCGACGAAGCCGGCGATCAGGCCTCGCTGCTCATGCGGTCACTGTCGGAGTCCGGGTTCGACAACGTGGTTCCCATCCGGCTACCGGAGGCCACCGAAGCACTCGCTCGCGGCATGGCGGACGTCATCGGCTACGAGACGACCGCGGTGTGCGTGATCGAGCCGGAGACGGTGATCACGCTGATCGTCCATACCGGCGACGGGGCGGTGCAGACGGCGTTCAACCACGCACTCGACACCGAGGAAAGCCTCATCAGCTGGCTGAGCACGGTCTTCACCAAGGCCGACTGGGAGCCCGAAGCGCTGGTGGTGGTCGGGTCGGCCGGGGGCTTCGAGGAGTTCCTGCCGCAACTCGAGGATGCGTTGTCGGTGCCGGTGTTCGCTCCGGCCGAGGCCGAGCTCGCGCTGGCCCGTGGTGCTGCGCTGGCGTCCACCTCGACGGTCGACCCAACCTTCGCTGCCTTCGCGGATTCGTCGGGTGACGGATCCGTCGAGCACCGGTCCGACGCGCCGCGCCGCCCGCTGGCGCCCGCCGGCGCACTCACGATGCTGGTTGCCGGCGTGCTGACGTTCGTCGTCTCGGGATCCATCGCGATAGGCCTCGAACTGGCTCCGCGCGAGCAGCCGCGTTCGAGCGATCCAGTCCGTGCCGTCGAGGCACCCCACGTGCCCGCCACCCCCACGGTGCGCCAAGCAGAGCCGCCAGCCGCACCCGTTCCTCCGCCCTCGCTACCCGATGCACCGCCGCCCGACGTCGAGCTGCCGCCATACGAGGTTCCGGCGGAGACGCCCTACCTGCAAGAGGCTCCTGCGCCCGAGGACCCGGCCGCGGCGCTGCCCCCGGAACAGCTGGCCGTGCCCGCGCCGCCCGCCGTCGCGCCACCCGCGGTGATAGCCCCGCCCCCACCGACGGAGACGCCGACCCTTCGCTCGCGCATCATGGATCGACTGCGGGGCATCAACGACCCGGATCCGTTCCAGCCCGCCCCACCGATCGTGCCTGCGCCTGGGGAGGTACTACCTCCGGTGCCAGCTGGCCAGTAGCGGACGGACCCGTCGATACCCATGGGTCGCAACGTCCTTCGGATGGTGCTGCGAGCCGTGCTGGTGACCTCGGTGGTGGTCGCTGTGGTCACCGTCGAACTGACGTCGCGCTCGGGGGTGTCGTGGCGGCTGGTGACGTTCACCTACCAGGCGAATCTGCTTGCCGCGGGGTACTACGCGTGGACCTTGGTGTCGCCGAAGGCGGACGCACGCGTCGGGCTGCGCGGCGCCGTCGTCCTGTACGTGGTCGTCGCGGGCGCGATCTGGAACGGGTTCCTCACCGCGCACAGCATGGGCTATACCGTTGCAAACCTCTTGTTGCACGTGGTGGTGCCAGTGTTGGCAATCGCGGACTGGCTGTTCGTCGCACGAGGCACCGTGCCGGTCCGCTGGTGGCAGCCCTTCGTGTGGCTCGCGTATCCGGCCACCTACGGCATCTTGGCGCTCGTCTGGCTCAACCGGGTGGGTCGGCGGGCGCCGTACTTCTTTCTCGACCCCGGCAGCGTCGGAGTCGTCGCGGTCGCAGCGAACGTGAGTTTGCTCGCACTCGGCATCCTCGGGCTCGGCTTCGTGCTGGTGGCGCTGACGCGCGTGCGCTCGGCTAACACGTAGCGGCTTCAGATCGAATTAGCATGTAGTTCGGGGCCTGACGTGAAGGATGGACACTTGCCAAGAAGTGTGGGATTTGTGCTGGCCGTAGCGGGGATCGCGACGCTGCTCCTGAGTGGATCAGTCGGCACCGGCGTCGCCGCGGCGCCACGACCAAGTCTCGTCGCAAGCATCGCGCCGGGCTTCGGCGACGTGGTCGGAGTCGGGGCACCGGTCACAGTGACGTTCGCGAGGCCCATCGGAGACCGCGGCAGGGCCGAGCGCTCCATCGCGTTCTCCTCGTCGGACACCCCCTCGGGCAGCTTCACGTGGCTCGACCCCGACGTCGTCCAGTGGACGCCGAGCGGCTTCTGGCCGGCCCATTCGACGATCACGGTGATGGCCGGGGACGCCAAGACCAGTTTCGAGACCGGCGCTGCCGTGGTGGGAGTCGCCGATCTCGATGCACACACGTTCACCGTGAGCATCGATGGGCAGGTGGTGCGCGAGATGCCCGCGTCGATGGGCAAGCCCAAGCACCCGACCCCCATCGGCTCGTTCACCGCTCTGGAGAAGCAGTCCCCGGTGATCATGGATTCGCGCACGATCGGCATCCCGCTCAGTGATCCCGAGGGGTACAAGCTCACCGTGTACAACGCCGTTCGCGTCACCTGGGGCGGGGTCTACGTGCACAGCGCGCCGTGGTCGGTGGCGTCGCAAGGCAATGCGAACGTCAGCCATGGGTGCATCAACCTGAGCCCCGACAACGCAGCCTGGTACTACAGCACCGTGAGCATCGGCGATCCCATCATCGTGCAGGCGTGAGCGCGTGAAGGTTCTTCGCCGTACGTGAGGCGGCCACCGAGGCCGGGTCCGGGCACGTGCCGAGCACCCGGTCCGCGGTTCCCGACGTCGTCACGGTGAACCAGTAGTGCTCGTTGCGGTAGTGATGTTGGCGGTGATTCATCCACACCGACCGAAACAGTTGTGACTTCGGCTTGTAGCCGCTGTGAATCAGGTAGTGGCACCACTCGTAGACCAGGCCGAGCGCCGCGACGAACACCAGGAAGGTCAGCCCGAGCCCGAGCCGGGGGAAGGCGAAGAGCGCGATCGCGACTGCGACCGGCAGCGCCCAGAGCAGCGTTCGCCACGGAATGAAGATCAGCGGAACGTCGCGTGGGTTCACGTGGTGCTCGCGGTGCTTGCGCGCCAAGAGAGGATCGATGGTCAGCCGACCGAGTCGCCTTGGGCGCCAATGCAACACGAAGACGTGAACGATCCATTCGAAGAAGGGGAAGACGGCCAGCATCGCGAGCGGAATCCACGCGTCGGTCGGCTGCCAGCCTCCGACGAGAATCCGCACCGCGAGCGAAACCACCAGAACGGCCCCCAACATCCACGGCGAAGGATGCCGAAGGAACTCACGCACCGCGTCGGACAGCATGAAGCCGCGCCGGTCCGTGCGCGTCGACGTAGTCCTCATCGTCGGTCCTCCACCGCGTCGAGCGCCGCGAGCAGTGCGGTGGTGGCTGGTTCCAGAAGGTCACGTGCCGCCCGTTCTGCGAGCTCGGCGTCGCCCGCGCGGATCGCGTCGGCGAGCCGGCGGTAGGCGTCGGGACGCCCCACCTCGCCGGCCATCATGACGGCGAGCGCGGGCAGCGCAGGCTCGTATGTCGCGCGGAGGGTGTTGTACATCAACCGGAAGGCGATCGAATCGGCGCCATCGACCACCTGGTCCCAGAAGGTGAGGGCATGCCGCTGACGCTCGATGGCGTCATCCTCGCCTTCAAGCGTGTCGACGGTGGCATCCAGTGCGTCGGCAGCGCCGGCACCGCGCCGTCTTGCCGCCAGCTCGGCCACCTTGGGACCGTTGTGCAGCCGGGTCTCCAAGATGCTGCGCACCACCGAGACGTCGACCTCGCCGTCCCTGATGAGCAGCCGGGGGAGTAGGTCGAGTCCGGCGTGCCTACGGAAGTCGCGCACGGTCGTGGCGTCACCCTGCCGGACCTCGACCAGCCCAGCTTCGCTGAGCCGTTTGAGCGCCTCGCGTACCGCCGGCCGTGACACGCCGAGGACCTCGGCGAGCCGCCGCTCGCTGGGCAGTGCCTTGCCCGGTTGCATGTCGCCGCTCAGCACGTCGGCGACGATCTGGTCGAAGACGTCCTCGGGCACGGAGCGACGGTTGATTGGTCGCAGCGCCATGAGCCAACCATGGCAGCGTGACGGTCAGAGGTCAAGTGGTCTTACCAGTGGTTCTGGCTTGAGCCTGCAGTAGCGGGCCTCAGCGCAAGGCCGCAGCGGTCGCGCCATCGGCGGGCAGGAAGGCTTCGATGCTCAGTTCTGCGGCTGTCAGGTCGAGCGCGGTGCCGAACGTCGTCACCGTGGACAAGAACGTCAGAACCGATCCGTCCGGACCGTACAACTCGAGCGGCACCACCACGCCACCCAGGTCGATGCTGTCGTCGAATCCGCCTGGGTAGGAATCGATTTCGGCCAACAGCGCCGCTAGGTCGTCGGACCCGCTCACCGCGACCTCCCGGCGCAGCCGACCGATCACGTGGTGGCGCCACTGTGCGAGGTTGCGGATGCGCGGCGCCAAACCCTCCGGATGCAGCGAGATGCGCAGCCCGTTCGGCGGGTCGAGCAGGTGTGCTGCGACACCCTGCATCATCACGGCCGCCCCGGAGTTCGCCGCGACGATGTTCCACCCCCGATCGACGGCCAGGCACGGAAATGGCTCGTAGGCCTTCAGAACCTGTTGGAGCCCGTCCCTCACCGGCGCCATGTCCGGGTCGTCCAGCGACCGTTCGGCGTAGATCGGTGCGAGGCCCGCGGCCATGAGCAACTGGTTCCGCTCGCGCAGCGGCACCTCGAGCGCCGCGGCCAGCCGCAAGACCATGGCTCGACTCGGCGCGGACCGCCCGGTCTCGATGAAGCTGACGTGTCGCGAGGACACGTCGGCCTCGATGGCGAGGTCGAGTTGGGAGAGGCGGCGCCGCCGTCGCCACTGCTTCATCAGCGAGCCGAAGGGCGGGTATTGGGTGTGCACGCCGGCCACCGGCCCAGTGTGACGCAGCGAACCGCACTGATCCACTACTCACGAGGTAATTGCCCCGCTTACCCCAACGGCGCAGGCTTGGACTGTCCGGAGGTTCCGGCCGACCGAGGAGGTGCCGATGACACCCCGCCAGCAGGGCCGGTCCAGCCCAGCCCCGAAGTGGTTGCGATTCGTGCTGAAGGCCGACCGAGCAGGCTCGTCCTGGTACATCGGGACGGGGCTCTTCTTCGCGCCAGTGCTCGCCATCGCGTCACCATGGCCTGCATTGACGACCGCGCTGTGGGTGCTCATCGCCCTGGCCGGGCTGTGGTTGGGACTGCTCGGCCTCGCGATGGCGACCGGGCTCGCGATGGTCTTGCGGACCGGCGCGGAGCTGCCCGAGGAGTATTGGCGGTCGGTCTTCGACTACCGGCCCGCCGCTAGGACGTCTGCGAAGCCGGCTGCCTAGCCGTCGCACCCGTGTAGTCGACCTGCCAGTGCTTGATCCCGTTGAGCCAGCCCGAGCGCAACCGTTCTGGCTTGGCCAGCGGAGCGAGGTCGGGCATCTCGTCGGCGATGGCGTTGAACATCAGGTCGATCGTCATCCTGGCCAGGTTCGCGCCGATGCAGTAGTGCGCACCGGTGCCACCGAATCCCACGTGCGGGTTGGGGTCGCGCAGAATGTTGAACGAGTACGGATCGTCGAACACTTCCTCGTCGAAGTTGGCCGAGCGGTAGAACATCACCACCCTCTGGCCCTTCTTTATCTCCACGCCGGCCAACTCGGTGTCCTCGAGTGCGGTCCGTTGGAACGAAGTGACCGGCGTCGCCCAGCGGACGATCTCGTCGGCGGCCGTGCCGGGCCGTTCCCGCTTGAAGAGCTCCCACTGGTCTGGGAATTCGGTGAAGGCCATCATGCCTTGGGTGATCGAGTTGCGCGTGGTCTCGTTGCCCGCGACGGCGAGCAGGACCACGAAGAAGCCAAGCTCGTCGTCGGAGAGCTTGTGCCCCTCGACGTCGGCCTGCACGAGCTTGGTGACCAGGTCCTCGCCGGGCTTGTCGGCCCGCTCGGCCGCCAACTGCATGCCGTAGGTGATGAGCTCGACCGACGCGGTGAGCCCGTCATTGCCTGCGAACTCGGGGTCCATGTCGCCGACCATCTGGTTCGACCAGTGGAAGAGCTTCATCCGGTCCTCTTGCGGCACGCCCATGAGGCCGGCGATGGCCTGCAGCGGCAGTTCGCAGGAGACCTGTTCGACGAAGTCGCCGTAACCCCCGGCCGCGGCGACCTCGACGATGCGCTTCGCCCGCTGCCTCAGGTCGTCGCGCAGCATTTCCACCGCCCGCGGAGTGAACGCCCGCGACACGATTTTGCGCAGGTGGGTGTGATGCGGCGCATCCATGTTGAGCAGCACGAACTTGCTCGACTCGAGTTGTTCCGCCGCGGTCCCGTCCGAGTATCGAGGCAGGGCGGTCTTCTCGAGGCTCGAAAAGACGTCGCTGCGCCGCGACACCTCCTTGACGTCCTTGTGCTTGGTCACCACCCAGTACCCGCTGTCGTCGAAGCCACCCACTTCCCGGGGTTGTTCGTTCCACCAGATCGGCGCGACCTTTCGCATCTCGGCCAGCTCGGCGACGGGAAGTCGTTCGGCGTAGACGTCGGGATCTGTGAAGTCGAAACCCGGCGGGAGGTTCGGAGTCCGCGCGCTATCAGACATGAGGTTGGACGCTCCTAACGACGAAGTGGTCTAGTGGCTTTAGGCATTGCTACACCACAGATGGCGCTGGGCGAAGGCGCTTTCGAAAAGTACCGGCAACTCCCAAGTAGAACGTGTTCCCATCGTCCAGAATTGTTCCCATTGCACAGAAGTAACGAAAATCTCGGCTGGGCAGAATGACTGCGTAGTACCATCAGCCCCTGGAGTAACACCGAGAGGCCACCGCGATGAGTGTCGACATCCGAAGGTTTCTGACCGCAACAATCTGTAGCGCGTCGGCTCCCGTCGTCGCGCTGATCGCCGCGTCGTCGGCGTCCGCCGATCCGGTGCTGCCCGGGCCCCCGCCTCCACCACCCGATCTCGCGGCCGTTCAGACCGACCCCGCTCCTGCACCGGATCCGTTGGCACTCCTCAACGCCGTGGACATCCCGGTGCCCACGTCCGACGCAGTCAACCAGGCGGCGGCCGAGGAACCGTCCACGCCTCCCGACGGCGTTCCACATCTCGCCAGCCCCGATGCACTGCCGCCAGGTTCGACGATGGATCCCAGCGTCATGGGCAACGAAGGCCCCAACGTGAGCTACCTGAAGGATCTGTGGCACGCAGTGCAGAACCAGGAAATCAGCGGTAAGGAAGCGCTGCTGTTGGGAATCGCGCAGCGCGGCATGAACACGCCTGTCCCGGATCACATTCCCGGCCAGAACGTTCCGGCCTCACCTGCCGATCCCGCTGCCGATCCCGCGATGGCGCCTCCGCCGCCCGGTCCCGAGCTCCCGTTGCCGCCGCCCCCTCCGGCTAGCCCACTGCCGCCGACTCCGACGGAGTGACTTCGCCGGCCGGGTCACGGGCAGCCCGGTCGAGAAGCGCGAGCACCGTGCGCACGTGCGTGCGTACCACCGTCGCCCACATCGCGCGCGTGGCCGCCGTGCCGTGATGCACGAAGGTGGCGAACAGAAGACCTTCCGGGCGTAGCGCGAACAGCAACTCGCCGGGCATCCCGATCCGCGAGTCCCTGCCGAGCAGCACGGTGTCGTCGCTGCTGCGCCGTACGTCCCACCCCAGCACGGACTGGTCGGAGGCCGCGCCCTTCAAGCCGAGTGCCGACCAGCCCGCCAGCAGCCGGGCACGCATCGTCGCGGGCGCGTCTTCGAGGACGGCGGCGGCCCAGCGTTCGGCGGTCCAATCCGGATGCGCGCGGGTCTCGACGACGAAGGAATCCGCATAGTCGACACGGGGCAACGTGCTCAGTTCCGCGACGTCCTCCGGCACCGCCACCTGCCGGGCGGCACACCGCCAGCGCCGTTCGATCGTGCGGAGCATCTGCGGGTAGACGAGGCCGTGGCGGAACGGGGCGATCGCGGCCATGTACGCGCGCCCGAGTCGTCCGTTCGGTTTGACGAGCACGGCCATCTGGCCGCGGTATCCGCCGCCGACGTCGGGGACCCAGCCAAGGTGCAGCACCCCATGCATCGTCTCGTTGGCGATCTCGAGGGCCGCTTCGCGATCGGTCACGTAGAGGGGACGGAACGGTGTGTTCGCGGGCGCTGCGACGCCGACGTCGGTCCGCAGGTCGGCGGGTAGCCGGTCGCGCAGGGACGCGACGCGGTTGCCCAACCCCGCTTCGGCGGCGTCCAGACCCAGCCAGCCGCCGAGCCGCCACCGAATTGCGAACAGTGCGCCGACGACGGGGGAGGACTGTGCCGGGTCGAAGGACTCCATCAACGCCACCAGCCTGCCGAAGTCGTCGGGACCGCCGGGCGTCGGCAGCGCCCAAACGTCCTCGACGCGGAAGTCGTTGGCGATGGCGTGAATTCGCCAAGGCATCCGAGTGTGTTCGGACGTGGGGAGTTTCGCCGCTCGAAGCATACATTACTGTATGTATGCTTCGGTCGTAGTGTCAATGGGCCGTCCACACCCGTCGGGAGAATCGATGCCTGCACCCACCCGGACCACGCGAACGGCATGGATCGATGCCGGGTTGGCGGCACTCGCCGAAGGGGGACCGGACGCGGTGCGCGTGGACGTCCTGGCACAGAAGTTGGCGGTGACGAGGGGCGGCTTCTATCACCAGTTCGACGGTCGGCAGGCACTGCTCGACGCACTGCTCGACGCGTGGGAGACGAGGAGCACCGACGAGGTGCTCGACCGCGTCGAGCGAGAAGGTGGCGACGCCCGCACCAAGGTGACCAAGGCCGGGCTGCTGACGTTCTCCGACGAGTTGCTGCCCGTCGACCTCGCCGTCCGGGACTGGGCGCGTCGCGACGACGCCGTAGCGGCCCGCCTCCGCCGCGTCGACAACCGGAGAATGGACTACCTGCGGGCGCTCATCGCCGAACTGCACGCCGACGCCGATGACGTGGAAGCGATTGCCCTACTGGCATTTTCGCTGCTCATCGGCAATCACTTCATCGCCGCCGACCATCCGGGCCGCAGCCGACGACAGGTGATGCAACGCGCGGGCGAACGCCTGCTGGGCTGACCGAGGCGACGGACCCCCAGACGCGTGATTCCGGCGGGCGGGCAGTCAGATCGCTGCGGCCGCGGCGAGGACCCGCTCGACCCGAGCGGGCACGTGCTTGTGCCACGGCGTGCCCGCATATGCGTCACGCCACTGTGTCGAGGTCAGCTCGTTGGGGGCGACGCCTGGGACGACTGACCGCCCATCGGCGTCGACGTGGTCGACCCCGAAACCGTTCGGGAGCGACACGTGCCCCGCCTGCATCGCGTCGCTGACCTCGACGCTGGCCTCGGCGCTGCCCGCCGCAGTGGTTACGCGCACCCGGTCACCGTCACCGACGCCGATGGCGGTCGCGTCCTCGACGCTGATGCGCAGCGCTCCGTCGGCGTCGCGCTTGCGCCACGACGGATCGCGGAGGATGTCGTTTGCCGTATAGGCCCGTCGCTCGCCCGCCGAGAGGACCAGCGGGAACTCCGCGCTGGTGAGCTCCGTGCGACCGTCAGCCAAAGCCCTTGCCTCCTGCAACATTTCGGGTATCTCCAGCGCGATCTTCTTGTCCGCGTGCGTGATGAGCACGAAGTCGTCGGCATACTCGTGGACGGTGAACGTCACTCCCGAACGACTGGTCAGGATCGCCTCGAAGAGGGCGTTGCCGTCGGCGTGGCCTGCGCGGCGGACGGCGTCCGGGTATGTCATCGCCGTCTTCTGCGCAAGCCCCCAAAGTGCCGCCGCCCCGGCCAGTCCGTCGGGCATCGTCGGGCCGAGCGTCTCGTAGAGCACGAACGGGAGGACTCTGCCAAGCGCGGGATTCGCGCTCACGGCGACGAGGAACTCCTTCGCATACGCATCGAGCCCGTCCCGCGCCGCGCGCCGCAACGGTCGCAGGTCCTCGTCGTCGACAACGCCCAGGGCGCGCACCAGCCGCGCCCAGATCTCCGGTTCCGCCAGAGTGCCGGGGAGCGGTTCGAGGAGCGGGTGACGAAGGTGGAATGTGTTGTGCGGGAACTCGAGATTGAAGAACGTGGCTTCTGGCTTCTCGAACTGACTCGCGGCGGGCAGCACGTAGTGCGCCAAGCGCGCCGTCTCGGTCATGGCCACGTCGATGACCACCAGGAGTTCCAGCGAGCGCAACGCCTCACGCACTCTCGCGGAGTTGGCCACCGAGTGCGCCGGGTTGCTGCTCTCCACGATCATCGCCCGGAAACGATCGGGATGGTCGGTCAGGATCTCGTCGGGCACGACGTTGGACGGCACCAGGCCGGCGATGATGGGCGCACCCGTCACGGGCGTGCGGCCGACCCCACCGGCAGCGAACAGCGGCGCGAACGACGAGTGCAGATGCTGTGCACCACGTTTCGCAAAGTTACCGGTGAGGATCCAGAGCAACTTGTTCAGATAGGAGCACAATGTGCTGTGCGGAGCCTGCTGAATACCGAGGTCCTCGAACACGGAAACGCTTTCCGCGCAAGCGATCCGGCGCGCCGCGGCGCGAATCAATTCCTCGTCGACACCGCACCGCAGCGCGTAGTCCGCGATAGGGACGTCCCGCAGCACGGCCAGCACGCCGTCCACCCCGGTGACGTGCCCGGTCAGGAACGCCTCGTCGCACGCCTCCTCCTGAACGAGCACCGCGGCCAGCGCCGCCAGGCACCAGGCATCGGTGCCGGGTCGGACCCGCAGGTGGAAGTCGGCGAGCTTGGCGGTGTCGGTGATCACCGGATCGATGACGATCATCGACCGGGCCGGATCCTTGGCGATGTCGTTGAGGACGACGCGTGCGCGTGGGAAGCTTTGCGACATCCACGGGTTCTTGCCGATGAACACCGAGACCTCGGCGTGTTCGAACTCACCGCGGGTATGGCCGCCGTACAACTGCGCATCGACCCAATGCTCGCCGGTCTTCTCCTGGGCGAGCGCATTGGATCGATAACGCGAGCCGATCGCCTTCAGAAACGCGCCACTGTAGGCGCCGCCGAGGTGGTTGCCCTGACCGCCGCCACCGTAGTAGAAGACCTTGTCTCCGCCGTGAGTATCACGAATGCGTGCGAACCCGTCGGCGATCTCGGAAATCGCGGTGTCCCAGTCGATTTCCTCGTAGGCACCATCGTCGCGCCGACGCAGCGGGGAGGTCAGCCGGTTGCGGTCGTTCTGGTAGTGGTCGAGCCGCAGCGCCTTGTTGCAGGTGTAGCCTTGCGACGCCGGATGCGCCTTGTCGCCCCGAATCTTGGCGATCTTGCGATCTTCCATCTGCACGACGATGCCGCAGTTGCATTCGCACAGGATGCAGGCGGTCGAGGCCCAGTCATCGGTCATCGCGGGTGCTCCCTTGCTCGGTTTCCGCCGTCACGATGGCGCGCAGTCGTCGGTGGACGAGGTCCAGCGGTTTCACGTCCCGAGCTGTGCGGGCCACGACGATGGCGCCCTCGATCGACGTCATCACCAACATGGCCAGCGCCTCCGCATGCTCGCCGGCGACGCCATCTGTCTCGAGTCGCCGCCGGATGAGCTGAGTCCAGCGGTCGAACGCCGCCGCGGCCCGGTCGATCACCGGCTGGTTGTCCGCCTCGACGGCGACGGCCACCACAGGACAGCCTGCGCGATAGTCGGACTCGATCAGCAGCGTGCGGAATGCGTCGACGATGAGGTCGATGGCGGCCAGGCTGTCGTCGGCCTTGGCCAGCCGTGCTGCGGTGTACTCGGCGGCGTAGTCGACCGCTTCGCATAGAAGTTGTGTCCGACCGCCGGGGAAGTAGTGATACGCGGAACCGCGTGGCGCGCCGCTGTGTTCGAGCACGTCGGAGATGGCGGTCGAGTGCGCACCGCGTTCCCTGATGAGCAGCGCGGTCGAGATGACCATTCGTTCGCGAGGACTGATCACCCGAACATCCCTTCGGCCACGATCGTTATGTAGAGCATCATACATAGCGGCCGTGGAAGCAAGTGGCTCCCGGCAAGTTGCGCACACACGAAGATGAAGGCCATGAACGCCGCAGCCCCGCCGGCGCGCGCCGACGGGACTTCGGGTTGAACGTTAGGCGGAGGCTGCGTCGTTGAGTTCGTTGAGCGTGTTCGTCGCCTCGAGGTACTCCTGGACCCACCGCTCGATGACGGCCGAGGTCTTCTCGACCTTCGTGAACTGTCCGACGACCTGCCCGACGGGGTTGAACGCGACGTCGACCGTCTCGTCGGGGTACTTGTGCGTGGCGGCCACCGCAAGTCCGGAGACCATGAACTGCAGCGGCATGCCGAGCGGCTTCGGATTGTCCGGCTGCTCCCACGCGTCGGTCCAGTCGTTGCGCAGCATGCGGGCCGGTTTGCCGGTGAACGAGCGGCTGCGTACGGTGTCGCGGCTGCCGGCCTTCACGTACGCCGCCTGCTGAACCGGGGTGTTCTCGGCCTCCTCGACCATCAGCCACTGGGAGCCCGTCCAGGCGCCCTGCGCTCCGAGTGCAAGTGCCGCAGCGATCTGCTGCCCGCTGCCGATGCCACCCGCAGCTAGCACCGGAACGGGTGCAACCTCCTTGACCACCTGCGGCCACAGCACGATCGAGCCCACCTCGCCGCTGTGCCCCCCGGCCTCGCCGCCCTGGGCGATGATGATGTCGACGCCGGCCTCCGCGTGCTTGCGCGCCTGGCTCGGCGATCCGCAGAGCGCGGCGACCTTGCGGCCCTCGGCGTGGATGTGTTCGATCATGTCCTTGGGCGGGGTTCCCAGCGCGTTGGCGATCAGCGTCATCTTCGGATGCTTGAGCGCGACCTCGACCTGTGGGGTCGCGGTCGCCTCGGTCCAACCGAGCAATTGCAACGTGCTCTCGTTGTCCTCTGCGGTGAGCGGGACGCCGTGGTCGGTGAGGATCTTGCGGGCGAAGTCGAGATGCTCCTGGGGCACCATGTCCACCAACATCTTCGCCAACTCGTCAGCGGAGAGGTTCGAATCCATGCCCTCGTACTTGTTGGGGATCACGATGTCGACGCCATAGGTGTGATCGCCGATGTGCTCGTCGATCCAGTTCAGCTCGATCTCGAGCTGCTCGGGGGTGAAGCCGACGGCGCCGAGCACGCCGAAGCCACCGGCCTTGCTGACGGCGACTACGACGTCACGGCAGTGGGTGAAGGCGAAGATCGGGAACTCGATGCCGAGACTTCGTGAAAGAGCAGTTTTCATACGAAACTGTAACACGTTCTAGTTGGGTCACCACAGTGTCGGCGCGTGCAGAAAGGGGCCATTTCATGGCCGAAACTGACGAAGATTCACCCGTCGTCATACCGAAGTACCCACGCGGTCTGAAAGCACGCGGCAAGCGGCTCTGGCGCGAACTGCACGGCTCTGGGGACTTCTCCAGTTGCCCCGAGACGCAGATGGTGGCCGAGGAGGCGTGCTACCTCGCCGACGAGATGGAGCGTCTCCGACGGCTGGTCCATGTAGCCGGTGAGGACACACGTGTCCGAGGTTCGCAGGGTCAGCCGGTGTCGATGCCCGAAGTTGCAGACCTCCGCAACAACCAGAGCCTGCTGCTGTCGATGTTGAAGTCCATCAGGATGCCCGACGAACCCGGCGAGGGCAGATTGACCCGCAGCCAGGTCGGCAAGATCGGCGCTACCGCACGGTGGCACGGCTAGTGCGTGCGCCCAAGCGGCATCGGAGCCGCGTAGCAGCAATGCCGGCTCGTCCAACGATGGCCGGTCACTTCAAGGCCAAGTTCGGTTGGAAGCCGAGCCAGCGACCGTTTTACACGAGCGCACAACGGGAGTGCGCCAGCTGCCACGCCATCAAGCCCGGCAGTGAGTTCGACGTTCCAGTCACACCGGCCCGACCAGGCCTCAACGTATGCCGGAAGTGCTCTCACGGAAAGGAGTTTAAATGAGCTTGCTCAACCGTGGAACCGACACCGTCACCGTCTATCCCGAGGAAGTCACCACGAACGCGGACGGCAACACCAGGACCCGACCCTCAGCGGTCGGCGTCCTGTGCCGTGCCGTTGTCTAGCCAGTCGCGGGCATCACCGAGGCCAGGCCGAAGGCTTCGAGACGACCAGCAAATACCGTCTGCGGCTTGTCGGTTACCCCGGAGTGCTCGGTGCCCATGGATTTCCACTGGCAGTTCCCCGACCGACGCGATAGACGCTAGTGATCAGCAGCCCTTGGTGAATCCGCAAGGCACAGTCGCCTTCTGGGCGGGAGAAGCGATCGGGATGGGAACCGCTGTGGGAGGGGTGGTCGTGGTAGCGGTGCTACCGAGTGTCATTTGCCCGCTGGACACGATCGGCGCGGTGCCGCCGTTGGCCGTCTCCTCGCCCAGCGCCGTTGCGAAGGCGCCCGCGGCTACAAGCGCCGCTCCGGCAACCAGTATTGCTCGCATCTTTGTCGACCGCTGCATGAATGTCCCTCCTGGTCTCTGTGGCGCGCCTCCGGATTATGTGCCGATGTCCCGAGAGTCCCTCGCGGAACTGGACCATCGCTGAATAGCTTCTGGCAACCCGCTACGAATCATGACTACGCGGGTGACTCGCCCTCCGGTTGGCTCGTTTGATGGATCGTGCAGCGTTTAGCCTGGTTTTTGATCTGGAATGCGCCCTGGCGCACGATCTCATCCAACGGCGACCCACCGGCACACGCACAGCCCGCGCGGGTCAACGATAAGCGTGTCGATCCCGAAAGCGGTGCGCGGCAGCGGTTTCGTCGGCGATCCAGGCTCAGGTCCACTGGCAAGGCCGTCGATACTCAATCGACGGAGAAGCCAAGATCTACAACGGTTCCCGTCGAACGGCTCACGTCGACTACGTCATCGTCCGCAGGTGACGGCGGCGAAGTCAGGTAGCGGGCTCTAGCGGCCCCGGTTTTCATGATCGAAGCTCACGGCCATGTGCACCACGGAAAAGCGGAGCCCGTTCACGATTCGCCTTAGGGGATGCGAGGACCGCGGGTCTACCGTCCACCAGTTCGTACAGGTGGACGCTCCTGAGAGGCACCATACGACTAACCTAACGGGACCTGGAAACATCGACTGAGGCGTAAACTCGGCCAGTCAAATATTCGACCCTCGCACTAAGGCAGCATCGCCTGACGGAAAGGTCCAGGGATCTATCCGGCTAGGCGTGAGAGCCGTCTTTCACCAAGCCTGAAGATCGGGAACTCGATGCCGAGTTGGTCACATAGGGCGGTGTGCATGCCTGCTCCTTGGATGGGGCGTCAGCGAGATGAGGTGAAATTGAAACGTGTTCTAGTTTAGTACCCGGCACTCCGGGCGTAGGTCAATGGTCGACATTCACCGAGATCACTTCGGACTCGACAGCGTCGAAGAATCGCCATACGTTTTCTGCGGATTCCGTCAATACTCGCGATTGTGGCGCCAAAGGACTGCAGCACGTGACGCACTGGCTCAATCACTCACTCGTTCTCGCATCCGACTACCGCGTCCCCGACCCCGAACGCGTGTCGCCGTTGCTCGAGCGGCGTCAGGACGCCCTCGCCGAGATGGGCGTCCACCACGTACTGGTTTACGCGTCGACCGGCGATCCGGGCCGGGTACTCGTACTGCTCGCGATCCACCAGCGTGAGCCGGTGCTCGAACTCATGCGGTCACGCGTCTTCTTCGACTGGTTCGATGCCGTCGGAGTCGACGACATCCCCGCCGTGTTCGCGGGCGAGCTCGTCGAGCGGCTGGACCCCACCGGACATTCCGAGCCGTCGGCACCCGAGGTGATGGTGTCGGTCGTGACGTCCGTGGACAACGTCACCAACCTCGTCACCCACGTTCGGGAGACGGTCGACGACCTCCGCAACGGGGGAGTCCGCAGGATGCTGATCTTCACCGCATTCGATGACGAGCGCGAAGTGATGATGCTGTTCCACATCGACGACGAAGCCCACGCGCGACATTGGCTACGCGATTCCGAGTTGGCCACGGAATGGCTGGGCAAGGCGGGAATCGGCGCGTATCCGCCGGTCTTCGTCGGCAGACTCCGCCAAGCACTCCGAATCGTAGGGACGGATCGAACGGACGACCGCTGATGTTCGTGTGCCTGTGCCTCGGGGTCACGAGTCACACGGTCGGCGATGCGATAACCGCGGGCGCTTCGACGTCGAAGGAGGTCGCGGAAGCGTGCGGCGCCGGTTCGGATTGCGGACGCTGCCGTCGCACGGTGCGGGCGATCATCGACGCCCGACGCGCCGACGTAGCGCATACGCGGGGCCACGACGGTCCGGACCGCTGAGCGACAGGACCGGCCAGCCCCGTCGGGCGGCCTCGGCGGCCAACCCGGAACGCGGGTTCACCGGGCGGGGATGGCCGACCAGGCGCATCAGGGAAATGTCCTCGTTGCCGTCGGCGTAGAAGTAGCTCTGTTGCAGGTCGATGCCTTTGGCGGCACTGAACCGCTCGACGGCCGCGGCCTTCGCGCGTCCCCACACGACCGGAGACTCGATGCCGCCGGTGAGGCGGCCGTGCTCGTCGACCTCGAAGTGGTTGCAGATGACGTTCGTGACACCGAGGTGGCGTGCCACCGGTTCGGCGTGGATGGTCATCGCCGACGAGCTGAGCACCACCGTGTGACCGCGGTCCTGATGCGCGCGCACGACGTCGCGCATGGCCGCGAAGACCCGGGCTTCGACGTGCCGCTGAAAGAGCCATTCCCCGAGTTCGTCGAGTTCGGCCAACGACTCTCCGCGAAGGTATCCGCCCGCTCTCTCCACGAGCCGCTCGAACTCCATGCGGCCGAGGCGGTATCGGATCGACGCCTCGATGACCCCAAGCACTTCGCCGACCCTGGCCTGACGGTTGCGAATGCGGTGGCCGGCGTGCACCGTCGCGGTGAAGCCCGAGACGAGTGTGCCGTCCAGGTCGAAGTACGCGCCGACCAGGGGGCCGGCCGGTCCGGCGGCAACCTCCGCAAGAAGGCTTGCAACGTGGGCCTCGGCGTTCATCTGGGCTCGTTCCTGGTTCGGTGGGCAACCTCGGTACTGCGCGGCTCCAGTTTGCCTTGCGTCGTCGACACGCGCATTTGTGCCCGCACGACGGCCCGACAGTCATCGAACTTAGCAACGCACCGGCCGATCGGCGCGGCGACTCGGTCATCGGATAGGTTCGACCTCAGTAGTTTCGTGTTTGCATGGGTTTAGCCTCAGCCCAGGCGAGCACGTGAGCGACGCCGGCTCGCACCCAGCGCAGACGGCCAAAGAGGGAAGTTGGGCCTTGAACGAACACCGCGAATCATCCGGCGATGGCGCAACCGCATCGTCGGCATCGACGTGCGAGGTGACCGAGACGTGGGTTGGCGAGGTCGCCGTCGTGACCGCCGCAGGGGTCGTCGACATGCTGACAGCACCCAAACTCGAGGACGCGTTGCGTACGGCAGTGGGCAACAAGCCCGAGGCACTGATCGTCGATCTCACCGCCGTCGAGTTCCTGGCCTCGGCCGGGATGGGTGTGTTGGTCGCGGCGCACGACGCCAAGGATGACGGGACCCGCTTCTACGTGGTTGCCGATGGCCCGGCGACGAGCCGGCCGCTGAAGTTGGTGGGAATCGCCGACATCGTTCCGCTGTACGCAACGCTCCAGGACGCCTTCGCCGCCGTGCGTGCCTAGGCACGCTTAGGGAAGCGTTCGACCGGGTACGCAATTTTTGCCATGATCGATGCAATGCCCCAAGCTGACGTCGCCAACGCCGAGCGCTTCGAGCGCATCGGAATCGCAGCCACGCCGCAGACCGCCGCGCGCACCCGGGAGGAATTCGCCGGGTGGCTCAAGCAGTTCTTCGATCTCGATCCGGCCCGATCGAACGATCTGGTGCTGGCGATCAACGAGGCGCTGGCCAATAGTGCCGAGTTCGCATACGTGGCGGCCGGCGTGGCGGGCACGATGGACCTCCAAGCGCGCCACGATGTCGCCGACTCCACCATCACGGTCGTCGTCGCCGACCGCGGCGTGTGGCGGGTGTCGGACAACGAGGCCGATACCCGCAGCCGTGGGCGCGGCATCGCGTTGATGCGGGCGCTGTCGGATCGCGCTGCCATCGAAACCTCGATCGACGGGACCCAGGTCAAGCTGGAGTGGACGAACGTGGCGCTCCGCTAGCCCCTGAGCTACGACGGCAGCCCGTACAGTCCCTTGCCGGTCACCAGCGGCATGTCCAACGTAGTGCGGATTCCAGGTTGGGCTGCGAGCACGTCGGGGATCGCGTTCACGATCCGACCCGCCGCGGCAAGGATCGCCGCGTAGTTGTGGTCGCCGTTGCGGCTCGTCGGGGACACGTCCATGACGTAGGACGGCTCGCCGGTGATCTCGACGCGGTACGACCCGCCCTCCTGCGCCGGTTGCGCCCAGTCGGGGCGCAGGTCTCCGCGCAGCCGCGTGATGTGTTCGACCACGATCACGGGCTCGCCCTTGACCAGCCCTTCGATCTGGAAACGCAGCGCCGCGACGGTGCCCTTCTTGATGGTGCCGACGGCGACGTCGAAATCCTCCGGAGCGGGCTCCTGCTCGACCGAGTCCCTGATCTCGTCGACCTCGACGCCGAGCCCCGCCGCCAGCTGCCGGATCGCGGTGCCCCACGCGATGCTCAGCACACCGGGTTGAAAGAGGATCGGAAAGTCGCCCAACGGGTTTCCGAAGCCCATCACGTCGAACATCACCGTCGCACCGTCGTAGGTCGCGTAGTCGGCGATCTCCATGGTCCGGATCTGCTGGATGCTCTGGCACGTGCCCGCAAGCGCGAAGGGCAACAGGTCGGTGGCGAAGCCGGGATCGACTCCTGTCATGAAGACGGTTGAATTACCTTCTCGCGCAGCATCTTCAATGCGTTGTATGTACTTGTCGGGGATCACCTGCCATGGAAACTGCAGCACTCCGGGCGCCGACCCGACCACGTCGATGCCCGCGGCGAGAATTCGCCGGATGTCGGCCATCGCCTCGGGCAGCCGGGTGTCGCCCATGGCGCAGTACACGACGCTGTCCGGCTTTGCGGCGACGATGGCGTCGAGGTCGTTGACGGCGGCGATCCCCGTCGTCGCGTCCAAGCCGGCGAGTTCGCCTGCGTCCTTGCCGACCTTCGCGTCGGACGACACCCAGACCCCGGTCAGTTCGAACCGCGGATCGTTGACCAGTTGGCGCAGTGCGAGACTGCCGCAGTTTCCGGTGCCGATGAGCGCGACGCGTATCGCCATGCTTGCCCCTTTCGAGTCCGGCTCCGCCGAGACGCCTAGCAGTATGCGTGTTCGGCCCCAAAATTGGAACAGGTTCTAATTCGATTTCTGCGTACGGTAGCCTGACCCGTCATGGGACGCGTGGACGGAAAAGTTGCACTGATCAGCGGCGGGGCGCGAGGGATGGGTGCTGCTCACGCAAGGATGCTGGTCGCCGAAGGCGGAAAAGTGGTTATCGGCGACATCCTCGACGACGAAGGCAAGGCCGTGGCCGACGAGCTCGGAGACGCGGCGCGGTACGTGCACCTCGACGTCACTCAAGCCGACCAGTGGGACGCCGCGGTCGCGACGGCGGTCGAAGCGTTCGGGCTGCTGAACGTGCTCGTGAACAACGCGGGCATCGTGGCACTCGGCCAGATCGGCAAGTTCGACATGACCAAGTGGCAACAGGTGATCGACGTCAACCTCACCGGAACCTTCCTCGGCATGCAGGCCAGCGTCGAGGCGATGAAGGCCGCCGGCGGCGGGTCGATCATCAACGTGTCATCGATCGAGGGGCTGCGCGGTGCGCCGTTGGTGCACCCTTACGTCGCGACCAAGTGGGCGGTCCGTGGGCTGGCCAAGTCGGCGGCAATCGAGTTGGGCCGTCACAAGATCCGGGTGAACTCGCTGCATCCTGGTTTCATCCGCACCCCGATGACCAAGCACTTCACCGACGACATGGTAACGGCCCCGCTCGGTCGGCCCGGACAGTCCGAGGAGGTCGCGACGTTCGTGGTCTTCCTCGCCAGCGACGAGTCGTCGTTCGCGACGGGCAGTGAGTTCGTGGTGGACGGCGGCCTGGTCACCGACGTCCCGCACAAGGACCTGTTCTAGCTGGCCGCTCCCACGGTCGCGATCGCGTCGACGACCGCTCGGGGCGCGTCGAGCGCCACGAACGTCCTCGCGCCGGGCACCTCCACCATCGCCGAGTTCGGGAACAACGCGGCGAGTCGGCGGCCCAGCTCGGGCGTGAAGCACCGATCGGCCATGCCCCACACCAGGGTGACCGGCTTGGCGAAGCGGGGGAGCCGGGTCGCGACGTCGGTGAGATCCATTGCCCTGACGGCACGCAACAGCGTCGCGAGGTTCTGTGCGATTCGCGGATCGGTGTTGCAGGGCTTGATCCACGACGCCGTCAACGCGTCGTCACGTCGTAACAGGAGTCCGTAGCCCAGCGGCGACCGACGCAGCACGGGCACCTTCATCAGGCCGGACAGCATCCGAATCGACTTCGGTCCCCGCATCGTCGCGAAGACGACGTTGAACGGGAACGGCGGAAACTTCTCGAAGGCATCGCAGTTGGTGAGCACCAGCCTCCCGACGCTGTCCGGATGCGTGTCCACCAGGAGTTGGCAGATGCCACCGCCGGTGTCATTTCCAACCACCGTGACATCGCGCAAGCCCAGCGTGGTGATGAACTCACCGACCATGTCCGCGACGGATCCAGGGGTCAGCGGCGCCGACTCGTCGACGGGCAGCGTATGCGAACCCAGCGGCCAGTCCGGCAGGATGCAACGAAAGCCGTTGCAGGCCAATTCTTCTGCAACCTTCAGCCAGAGTCGATGGTCGACGAGGATCCCGTGGACGAACAGAACTGGCGGATGCGACGAGTCTTCCGGACCCAACACGCGGTACTCGATCGCCGCGTGGTCCAACGTGACCTGTGGCATGTCGACTACCCTTCCTGATTAACTTACGAACACTCAGTATGAAAGTTACGTACAGACTGTATGAAAGTCAACGGCAAGTCCGAAGTCCGCCGAACGCAGGCCGAGCGCACCGCGGCCACCCAAGCGCGCCTGCTCGATGCTGGGCGCAGACTATTCGCCGCCGACGGCTTCGCTGCCGTGTCGACTCAGGCGATCGTCGACGCGGCGGGTGTCACGCGCGGTGCGCTCTATCACCAATTCGGCGACAAGTCAGGGCTGTTCGCGGCGGTCTACGAGGAGGTCGAACGCGATCTCGTCACCGCGATCATGACCTGCATCTCCGCGGCCGTGCCCGCCACGCAGTTGGAGGCGATGCGCCTCGGCGCCCGGCTCTTCCTGGCCGAGTGTTCGTCACCGAAGGTCCAGCAGATCGTGCTCATCGACGCCCCGGCGGTGCTCGGCTGGGACCGCTGGCGCGAGGTCGGCATGAAGTACGGACTGGGCGTCATCGAGGCCATGCTGGTGCGGGCGATCGCGGACGGCGTGATACCCGACCAGCCGACCAGGCCCGCCGCCCACGTGCTGCTCGGTGCGCTCGACGAGGCCGCCCTCTATGTTTCCCGGGCACCGGACACACACTCAGCCCTTGAACAGATGGTCGCCGTCTGCGACCGGGTTATCACCGGGATCGCCGCCGGTTGAGCGCGCTGCCCGGGACGGCAGGCAGAATGGCTGATTACGCGCGGGGCGCGGTGCTTGACTACGCACGAGGCGCGGCGGAGCGCCACCACAACAGGAGGGGGTAGGGCAATAGCGACCGCGCCGCGCCGAACCCTCGGTCTGATCACCGTCGTATCCCTCCTGCTCCTGCTCCTACTCTGTGCCGGCGACCTTCCGCGCTACGCCCAACCCGAGGCGCCGGCCGCCCAGGTGCAACTCGCGGGCAGCTGGACGCTCGCATCGACACGGGACATCACCGCCGACGGCGCCGTGATCTCATCTCCGCAGTTTCAGGATTCGGGCTGGCACCGGATCCGCACCATGCCTGCGACGGTGTTGGAGGCGTTGCGGGCCGACGGCACGTATCCGGACCCGTATTACGGCATGAACCTGGTTGAGCGGGTTCCACAGGATCTGTACCTGCAGGACTGGTGGTACCGCACGACATTCGACGCACCCGCGGGCCACTCCACGTACCAACTGAACTTCCCCGGCATCAACTACCGCGCCGAGGTCTGGCTGAACGGGCACCTCGTCGCCGGATCCGACCAGATCGTCGGCATGTACGTCGACCACGACCTCGACGTGACCCGATGGATCAAGCCGGGCCGCCCCAACGTACTCGCGGTCAAGGTCACGCCCGAGCGGGCGATGCAAGACGCAGACGGGGTCGAACTCGCCGACAGCTGGTTCGACTGGATCAACTGGAACTACCTGGGGTACCGGGGACCCGACAAGAATCCCGTCAACGGGAACTCCTTCGTGCCCGACCGCAACGCCGGGATCTGGAAACCCGTCTACCTACGGATGTCCGGCGTGGTGGCCATCGCGGACTCGGCGGTGAACTCCGAATTGCCCCTACCCAACACGGACAGTGCACGTCTGACGATCCGCAGCGATCTTCGCAACTTCTCCGACCGCCAGGTCCGCGGGATGCTGCGGGCGACCATCGCCCGTCAGGGAAAGCCCGATGTCGAGGTCGAGCAGCCCGTCACGCTGGGACCCGGCGAGCGGCGCGAGATCAGCTTCAGCCCAGACGATTTCAACGCCCTGACCCTCCAACGGCCCGACCTCTGGTGGCCATACACGATGGGCGCTCCGAACCTGTACGACCTGCGACTGGAGTTCCGCCAGTTCGACCAAACGATCGACGAGACACGGCTGCGTTTCGGCATACGGACCATCACGCAGGGCCGCGACGACGACGAACGATTCCCTGAGCTCGGTCGGGGCGGGAGCTTCTACCTGCAGGTCAACGGTCGCGACTTCCTGGCCCGCGGTGCGACGTACACGCCGGATCTGCTGTTCAGGTACGACCCCGACCGCGAGCGCGCCATCCTCGGCTACGTCAGAGATCTCGGTCTGAACATGGTGCGGCTGGAGTCCAAGATCCCCTCGGAGGGATTCGTCGAGGCCGCCGACGAACTCGGCATCCCGCTCATGGTCGGTTGGATGTGCTGCAACCAATGGGAGAAGTGGCCGCAGTGGGACAACGAGGACATGCAGGTCGCCCTGGCGAGCCTGTGGTCCCAGGTCGCGATGTTGCGTTCACATGCATCGGCCTTCGTGTGGGCCAACGCCAGCGATGGTCGGCCACCTCCTCCGGTGCTGAAGGATTACCGGTCCGTGCTCGACGACCTGCACTGGCAGAACGCGGTCGTCGACTCCGTGTCGTCATATGCGACGACGGCCGATGGGGAACGCCTGTGGGACGGCATCCAGATGGCAGGTCCCTATACCTGGCGTCCGCCGACCTACTGGTTCTCGGGTCGATACCGCGCGGCCCGAGGCGCGTCCGCCGAACAGGGCGACAACGAACACATTCCACCGTTCGCCAGCCTGAGGAAGTTCATACCGCCGGACGAACTCTGGCCGATCAACGACACCTGGTACTTCCATGCCGGCTCGAATCCGGGGAACGCCGCCCTGACCAGCGTCCAGCGCGTCATCAACCGACGCTACGGACCATCAAGCGGCGCAGAGCAATTCGCGCGAAAGGCGCAACTGGCGCACTATGAGTCGACGCGCGCACAGTTCGAGGCATTCGCCGCGTTGGGCTGGGCAGGCCACAAGATGACGCTGTACTGGATGCTCAACAATCACTGGCCGTCGTTCTTCGGCAACATCTTCGACTACTACTTGCGACCCGGCGGCGCGTACTACGGCGCCAAGAAGGGCCTCCGCCCGTTGTCGGTGGTGTTCGACTCCTACGCGAAGGGCGACCACAGCCAGGCCAATGTCACCGTGGTCAACCAGACCCCCAGTGACGTACGAGGGGTGCGGGCGCGCGTGCGCGTCTACGATCTGCAGGGCCGGCTTCGCGACGACCTGATCACCGGCCCGCTGACCGTCGCCTCGGGAGGTGTCACTCCGGCGCTGACGCTGCCGCGAGAAGCGCGGGACTCCCGGGTGTTCTTCGTGCGATGCCAACTGATGAGCGAGGCAGGCGCCGTCGTCGGCGAGAACGTGTATTGGCAATCGCAGCGCAACGATGACGTCGGAGATCCCAACGGCGACTTCGCCTTCGATGCGGACCAAGCCACCTGGGCGGACATGACTCCGCTCAACTATCTGACCCGCGTACCCTTGGGTGTCACCGCGCAGCGAACGACGAACGGCGCGGGCGAGCAGGTGGTCACCATGAGACTGCACAACACCACCCGGCAGATCGCGTTCTTCGAACGTGCGGAGCTCACCTCTACCAGGGACGGCGACGAGATCCTTCCCATCCAGTACAGCGACAACTACGTGACTGTCTTTCCGGGTGAGACGGCCGAACTTCGGGCGGTCGTTCCCAGCCCGTTCGCCAGCGCAAACTGGGTACGTGTCAGCGGATACAACACGCCGCCAGTGGTGGTGCCGGTGACGTGATCGGACAAGATACGACGGAGACGTCGAAGAAGGAGCACAGCGATGACCGAGTCGAATGAACGGGCGGCGCTCGCGCAGACCACCGAAGCGGTGGGCTGGCGGCGGCGGGTCGATGACCGGGTCGACGTCTACCTGCGGGGAGCGACCCGCGTTCGGGTCATCTGGCGGGGCGACGACTCGATCAGCGGCGGGTCCCGATTCCAAGACGACATCATGGAGTCGTACTCGCGGGACCTCGCGACGGTGAAGGGCTGGCTCGCCCGCTGAGCATGGCCGGTTTCCCCGCCGTCGCCGCGGGTACGCCCGTGGGAGGACACGGCGTGGTGAGCGAAAGGGGATCGAGCAATGAGCGACACGGAACCATTGCGGGAAGCGGACTCCGGCGACGTCGCCGAACAATCGCGCTTGGCCGATGACTCGATCGACGAGGCCGACTTCGACACCACCGAAGTGGGCTTGGAATGCGACCCCGCCGACTTCCTCGAGCAACAGCAATCGATCCCGACCGATCCGGACGACCGCCGTTAGGGACGTCGGCCCGCCTCGTGCATCAATCGACGGCATCGACGGCAACGGCACGGCGGCGGACCGCCATGGCGCGCAGCACCGACCCGATGACGGGGACCGTCGATAGGACTGCGACCGCCAACACCATCCACTCCAGGTGCGCGCTGACGAACGACACGCCGCCGAGGTGGTAACCCACCACCGTCAATCCGACGCCCCAGGCCGCGGCACCGACGATGTCGTAGGCCAGGAAGACCGGGTATCCCATTTCCGACGCACCCGCGATGACCGGGGTGAAGGTGCGGACCACCCCGATGAAGTGTCCGATGACGATGGTCTTGCGGCCGTGCTTCTCGAAGAATTCGTGTGACGACGCGAGGTAGTGCTTCTTGAAGAACCGCGCGTCCTCCTTCTTGAAAAGCGCAGGGCCCAGCCGCCAACCGATGAGGTACCCCAATTGTCCGCCGGCGACGGCCGCGACCGCGGCACACGGTGCGAGCGTCCAGATGTCGACGGGTGCGTCCGCTTGCACCGCGATCAAACCTGCCGTGAACAGCAGGGTGTCGCCGGGCAGAAGGGGGAACAGCAAGCCGGTTTCGATGAAGACGATGATCATGACTCCGGGCAGCACCGCCGACCCGAACAACCCACCGTCGCCGAGCCAGTACATCGGGTCCATCACGTGGGGCAGAGCCAGGACGCCGGTGGTCACGGCCGCAAACTAGCCCGCGCACGTTTCCAACTGGCAAACGACAGGTGGATCGTCAGGCGAATCAATCGAATTCGGTCTCGAGGGACGCTCGCGTGGTGACGCCGCACCGATGTTCAGCGCGCCCGGGACGGTGCGTCGTAGTGTCATACCCCGTGAGTGTGCGCGCGGGCATCGTCGTCACGGGAACCGAAGTCTTGACCGGCCGGGTCCAGGACCGCAACGGCCCGTGGCTGGCCGATCAGCTGCTCGAGCTCGGGATCGAGCTGGCGCACATCACGATCTGCGGCGACCGCCCCCAGGACATCGAGGCCCAGTTGCGCTTCCTGGCGTCCGAAGGGGTGGACCTCATCGTCACCAGCGGGGGACTGGGCCCCACCGCCGACGACGTGACCGTCGCGATCGTCGCGCAGTTCTGCGGCCGTGACCTGCTGCTCGACGTTGAACTGGAACAGACGATCGCCAACATCCTCAAGAGGATGATGCAACGCTCGCTGGCTGTCGATGGCGCGGACTTCGACGCGGTGATGGCTGCCAACCGCAAACAGGCCATGGTTCCCGAGGGTGCCCACGTACTGACCCCCGTCGGCACCGCACCGGGCGTCGTCGTACCCGGCAAGCCGACCGTCGTAGTGCTGCCGGGCCCACCGCGCGAGCTCCAGCCGATGTGGCCGAAGGCCGTGGAGTCCCCGGCGGTGCAGGAGGCGATCGCCGGCCGGACGGTCTACCGGCAGGACACGATCCGCATGTTCGGTCTGCCCGAGTCGGGGTTGGCGGAGACGCTGCGCGACGCGGAGCAGAGCGTGACCGGTTTCGACCGACTGGAGATCACCACGTGCCTGCGCCGCGGCGAACTCGAGATCGTCACCCGCTACGAGCCCGACGCGTCATCGAGTTACCAGGACCTGGTCGAGCTGCTCCGCGGCCGGCATGGCCGCGCTCTCTTCTCCGAGGACGGGGCGCTCGTCGACGACCAGGTTGCCCAGCTGTTGTCCGGCCGCACCATCGCCACGGCGGAGTCGTGTACCGCGGGGATGGTCGCGGCGCGCTTGACGGACCGGCCCGGTTCGTCGGCGTACGTCGCGGGCGGCGTGGTGTCGTATTCCAACGAGGCAAAGGTCGAGCTACTCGGCGTCGATCCGAAATTGCTCGAAGCCCACGGCGCGGTGTCGGAACCGGTCGCCGAGGCGATGGCCGCAGGAGCGCTGAAACGCTTCGGCGCGGATACCGCGATCGCGATCACCGGCATCGCCGGCCCTGACGGCGGAACAGCGGAGAAGCCGGTCGGCACCGTGTGTTTCAGTGTGAAGCTCGATGGCGGACGCACGGCGACCCGCACGCTGTTGCTGCCCGGCAACCGCTCCGATATCCGCGAACGGTCGACGACGGTCGCCATGCATCTGCTGCGCCGGACACTGACCGGCTCCGACACCGACTGAGCGCCAGTGGCAACCCAGTCGTTCAAGCTCACCGACTCCGAGCTCGACGCGGTGCTCGATCAGCTCCCCGCGCTTGCGGGACAACCCCGCAAACTCGAGGACCTTTCGGGCGGGTTGACCAATCGCAACGTGAAGATCACCACGCCCACAGGGGTTTACGTCGCCCGCTGCTGTGACACGTCGACAAGCCTGCTGGGCATCGACCGCGAGAACGAGTACGCCAACAGCAAGGCGGCAGAACGGGCCGGCGTAGGAGCGCCGGTGATCGACTACCGTCCGGATCTGGGCATCCTGCTGCTCGGCTTCGTTCCCGGAAAGACGTTGAGCAACGAGGACTTTGCACGCCCGGGTGTCATCGCCAAGGTCGCCGCCGGATGCCGCGCCCTGCACTCGGGCCCCAGATTCCGCGACGACTTCGACATGTTCGAATTGCAGCCGGGCTACCTGAAGGTGATACGGGACAACGGCTTCCGGATACCCGCCGCCTACCCGACCTACGCCGCGCAGTTCGCCGCCATCCGCGAGGCACTGGCGGCTGACGACACTACCGTCCCGTGCAACAACGACCTCCTGGCGGCCAACTTCGTCGAGGACGGAGACCGGGTCTGGTTGATCGACTACGAGTACTCGGGCAACAACGACCCGTGCTTCGAACTCGGCAACATCTGGCGCGAATGCCGGCTGAGCCTGGATCAACTGGACGAATTGGTGAGCGCGTACTACGGCCGGGCGGTACGCCACAAGATCGCCCGCGCCCGGCTGCAAGGCACGGTCTCACAGTATGGATGGACGCTGTGGGGCTGCATTCAGAACGGAGCCAGCGCCTTGGACTTCGACTTCTGGGACTGGGCCATGGAACGCTTCGACGCGGCCGTCGCGGAATTCAGGGGACCCGACTTCGATCGCCTGCTCGCCGACGTGCGGGCAGCGGACTGAGAGGTAGCGGCGATGAGTCGCTTGCGCGAAGAGCAGAGTGCGGCGATGAGTCGCTTGCGCGAAGAGCAGAGAGTGCCGTTGTCAACCACCTCAGTTCCGGACCGTGCCCAGGTCGTCGTCATCGGCGGTGGGGTCATCGGGACCAGCGTCGCCTACCACCTGACCAAGCTCGGCTACACAGACGTAATCCTGCTCGAGCAGGGCCAGTTGTCATCCGGCACGACGTGGCACGCCGCCGGGTTGGTGGGGCAGCTTCGTGCCTCGGAGAGCGGTACCCGGCTGGTGCAGTACTCGACGAAGCTGTACACCGAACTCGAAGCCGAGACCGGGCTGACCGCGGGCTACAAGCAATGCGGGGGAGTCACGGTCGCACGGACCGAGGACAGGATGATCCAGCTGCGCCGCACTGCGGCCAATGCGGCCGCGTTCGAGCTCGAATGCGAACTGCTCACCCCCGAACAGGCGTTGGAGCACTATCCGGTGATGCGGGTGGACGACCTCGTCGGCGCCATCTGGCTGCCGGCCGACGGACGGGCCAATCCTACCGATCTGACGCTCGCCCTCGCCAAGGGCGCCCGCCTGCGTGGCGCCCGGATCATCGAGCGCACCAGGGTCGTTGGGGTGACGACGGACAACGGCCGGGTGAGCGGGGTCCGCACCGACGCCGGTGACGTCGAGGCCGAACTCGTCGTGAACTGCGCTGGACAGTGGGCCAAGCAGGTCGGATCGATGGCGGGTGTCAACGTTCCCCTGCACTCGGCCGAGCACTTCTACGTCGTGACGGAAGCGATCGATGGGGTCCACACCGACATGCCGATCCTGCGCGACCCGGACGGATACACCTACTTCAAGGAAGAGGTCGGCGGACTGGTCATCGGCGGATTCGAACCGGAGGCCAAGCCGTGGGTCGGCCCCGACGACATCCCGTATCCCTTCGAATTCCAACTGCTGGAAGAGGATTGGGATCACTTCCAGATCCTCATGGACAACGCTCTCTTGCGGATTCCCGTGCTGGACGAGACCGGACTCAAGAAGCTCTACAACGGACCGGAGAGCTTCACGCCGGACAACCAGTTCATCCTCGGCGAGGCGCCCGAGTGTGCCAACTTCTTCGTCGCCGCTGGCTTCAACTCCGTCGGCATCGCGTCGGCGGGTGGGGCGGGCCGGGCGCTGGCGGAGTGGATCGCGAACGGTTCGCCGACGACGGATCTGACGAGCGTGGACATCCGGAGGTTCGCGCCGTTCAACGGCAACAATCGATGGTTGCATGACCGCGTGTCCGAGATCCTCGGCCTGCACTACGAAGTGCCTTGGCCCAACCGCGAACTCACGACGGCGCGACCGTTTCGCCGCTCTCCGGTGCATCACCTGCTGGCGGCCGCCAATGCCAACTTCGGCAGCCGGATGGGGTGGGAGCGCGCGAACTTCTTCGCCCCGCCGGGCACCGATTCGGCGATCGAGTACTCGTGGGGCAAGCAGAATTGGTTGGAGTGGTCGGCAGCGGAGCAGGCCAGCACCCGAACGGCGGTCACGGTGTTCGATCAGACGTCGTTCTCGAAGTATCTGCTGGTCGGACCCGACGCCGAATCCGCGTTGCAGTGGTTGTGCACCGCCGACATGGCCGTCGACATCGGTAGGACGGTGTACACCGGGATGCTCAACGAACGCGGCACCTACGAGTCGGACGTCACCGTGACCCGCACGGCCGACCACGAATTCCTCATCGTCAGCAGCGCCGCCACCACCGAACGCGACAAGGACCACATCCGCAGGAACCTGCCTGCAGGAAGCCGCGCCGAACTCGTCGACGTGACGTCGTCGTTGGCCGTCTTCGGCGTGATGGGGCCGCGCTCACGGGAGTTGCTGAGCAGCCTTACCGACGCCGACCTCGGCGACATTGCCTTCCCCTTCGGCACCAGCCAGCGAATTTCCTTGGGCTACTCGACCGTTCGCGCCACGCGGATAACCTATGTCGGCGAGCTCGGTTGGGAACTCTACGTGCCGGCCGAGTTCGCGGTCGGCGTGTACGAGGACCTGATGGCCGCGGGGGACCGGTTCACGGTGGGCCGCGGCGGCTACTACGCCATCGAGTCGCTGCGGCTGGAGAAGGGCTACCGCGCCTTCGGGCGGGAACTGACCCCCAGCGACAATCCCGTCGAGGCCGGTCTACTGTTCGCCTGCAAGCTCAAGACCGACGTCGACTTCCTGGGTCGCGCAGCCGTGGAGAAGGCGAAGGCCGCGGGCGCGCGACGAAGGCTCGTCGGCTTTGCCGTCGGCTCGGCTGACCCCATGTTGTGGGGCGGTGAGCTGGTGCTGCGCGACGGGGTGGTGGCCGGGCAGGTGACGTCCGCGGCATGGGGCGAGACGACCGGATCGTGCGTCGGGTTGGCGTACCTCAGGTCGTCCGACGGTGCACCCGTCACCGCCGACTGGATCGGCGACGGCGACTACCAGGTGAACGTGGGCGGGACGCTGTACCCGATCACCACCTCGCTCAAGGCGATCTACGACCCCGACAATATTCGGATCCGGTGACCGCCGATCCTCGGTCTCTCTGCCCGACACCCGCGAGGGATGAAAGCGACACGCGGCGCAACCGAAGGCCCTACGATCTGCGCCAGTAGTCAAGTGACCCAAGCGGCTCAGAATTGGGAGGCTGATCGCGATCACCGTCTTCGAAGCGCTCGAGGCGTGGAAGGATCTCCTCGTTGCCACGGCGGGCGCGATAGGAGCGCACACCGCATGAAGTTACTGCTCGACGACGCAGACATGGACGCCCAACTCGGCCGCACATTGGTGGCGATTGCGGCCGAGGCAGCGGATATCGGCGAGGCGCTGGCCACGGCGAGGCGGACCGTCGCGGGGGACTACGACTCGTGGTTCAGGGAGTGGGCGGCGACGGCGACGGTCGCGAAATCGCTCGGCGACGATGCGATGCGGCGCGGCGATGTCGTGACGTCACGCAAGGCGTACTTACGGGCGTCGGAGTACTGGCGGCAGTCGTTCTTCTTCATTCGTCACAATGTCGACGGCGAGCGGCTGCAGCACGCCTGGCGCGAGCATCAAGCTGCGTTTCGCGCTGCGCTCCCGCTGCTCGGCTGGCACAGCGTGGCCGCCGAGATACCGTTCGACGGCGTTTCGATGACCGGGTACCTCCTCCGTCCGGCCGATGACGGCTTGCCGCGCCCAACAGTGTTGGCGCCCTGCGGTTTCGACTCAACGGCGGAAGCCGGCTACTGCGCCACCGGCTACATGGCCCTGCCGCGCGGCTACAACTTCTTCGTGTTCGAAGGCCCGGGCCAGGGTGGCATGTTGTTCGAGCATCACAAGACCTTTCGACCGGACTTCGAGGTGCCCTTCGGCGCCGCGTTCGAGTGGCTGCTGGATCAGCCCGGTGTGCACCCGGGCGCCGTGGCGGTCATCGGCCGGTCGTTCGCCGGCTACCTGGGCCCACGCGCGGCGGCCGCCGAACCGCGGGTGGCTGCGCTGATTGCCGACCCGGGCCAGTACGACTTCGCCTCGCGCATCGGAGTGCTCGTCAAGGGCATGTCAGACGGCTCGGACGACTTCATGGCCCGGCTCACGGCAGCCGACCCCGAACTCGACGCCCAGCTCGAATCGTTACTGACCGGACCACGCAATCGAGAGTGGTTCGGGTCGCGCATGGCTGCGATCGGCGGCTCCACAGTGGGCGACTTCATCCGGCGGCAGCTCGAGTTCAGCCTCGCCGGCGTGGTGGGCGATATCCGGTGTCCGACACTCGTGACGGAAGGCGAGGGCGACTTCGCGTCACAGAGCCAGCTGCTCTACGACCGGCTCACTTGCCCCAAGCGACTCAAGAAGTTCACGGAGGCCGAAGGTGCGGGAGGACACTGCGAGGGTTTGGGCGCGACGATCTTCGAGGGGTACGCGTTCGACTGGCTCGACAGAGTGATGGGTAGAGCAGACTAGGCACCGACGGCGCTGAGGTAGCCGAGATCGGGCACGGAGACGGGCGGCCTCGCCGGCGGTGGCGAAATCACCACGACGTCAATGCTTGTCGACGCTGTCCCAGAGTTCGATCAGGGAACCGAGGATCTCCTCGGCCACGCCTAGTCCGCCGAGGTGGCTCTCGCCCGGCAGGGTGTACAGCTCGGCGTCGGGCAGCCGGGCCACGACGTGCTCGCCGTGCGCGAACGGGACGATGTGGTCCTTGTCGCCGTGCCACCAGCGCACCGGAACCTTGACCTCGTCGAGCCGGAAGCCCCAGTCCTTGGCGAAGACGGCGACGTCGGCGAACGGGGCCGACAGCTGCTTGCGGCTTCCGTTGAGCAGGTCGTCGAGGAACATCGCACCGAACTCGGGCCGCTCGAGCAGTCGCCGGTCACCCTCCGGCGAGATCCTGGCGTACGCGTGCAACGCGACGGGCGCGATGGGGCGGATCATCTGGACGAGGCCGACCGCGGCCAGCCGCAGCGGCAGTCCCACGACCGGAAGAGCGGGTGCGACCTTGGAGCCGAACCCCATGAGCCCGCCGCCGATGCCGTCGGCGCCGACCGTCGGGGCCACTCCGCCGAGTACGCCCGCGACCACGACCCGCTCGGGCATCGCCGCCGCGCAGGCCAGGGTGTACGGACCCCCACCGGACAGCCCGACGACCGCCATCTGGTCGATCCCGAGCACGTCGGCGATGGTGCGCAGGTCGTCGGCGAAGGCCAGCACGTTCGAGTATTGGTGCGGCGTCGATGAACCGATGCCCGGCCGGTCGACGCCGATCAGGCGGATGTGCTTGCGTTCGGCGTAGGCGCGTGCTTCGACCGGAATCTGACGGCGGGCGCCCGGGGTGCCGTGCAGCCAGAACATGGCACGCCCCTGGGGGTCGCCGAACTCGGCGAACCCGAGCTGACGGTCGTCCCCGACGGCGACGTTGCCTTCAAGCTTGGGGCGTTCGATTGACATGACCATGCAAAAGAGTGTCGCACGCGCGTTACACCCGCTTAACCAAGACCGCTATACGTCCCCTATGGGCAATACGTGCTTATGGCGAGGTCGACGAGCACTTTGGCCTGTTCGACGGTTATCGTGAGGTCCCTCCCCGACACCGGGTCAATCATCATCATTCGATGAACTCTCGGGCGCGATTCGTCAATGACGACCAAGCCTGGGAACTCCCTATGAAGTACCTGTAGAGACGACAACCCAAGCGCCGATCCATCGACCTACCGTCGTCTCGCCAATCGCGTGGCCGGATGGACGCGGCGCGATCACGAGGCCCGACCGATCCACGAGTCTCCGCGAACCTGGCGCTGAAGCTCGTCGACGAAGTCCCGGAACACCGCGTTCCGCAAGCTCGTCACGACGTCGGGCCGGTGGTTGGCCACAGAGAACGTCGCCGTCCACCTGACGAGCACCCGTCCGGCGGCGGTGTCGAACACATCGATGGTGGCGGAGTAGTCGAGTGCCGGGCCGTCGGCGGGGAGCACGCTGCCGGCCCCGCACTCGCGGACGGACAGTTCCGAGAGCTTCTCGACGATGGCGCGGAGGTCACCTGACGGCACGTTGATGTCTCTGCGAATGCAGACCGTGGACATGGGCACTACCGGGACACGAAGTCGAGCAGCACTTTGTTCACCTCGTCCGCGTGGGTCCAGATCAACCCGTGCGGCGCCCCGTCGATTTCGACGAAGTCCGCTCGTGGCACGGCCTTGGCGAAGGGGCGCCCGCTGCTGTCGATCGGCAGGATTCGATCGGCGGTGCCCTGCAGGATCAAAGTGGGGACGTCGATCTTCGCGATGTTGTCGCCGCGGAAGTCCTCGTGCCATGTGGCGACGGCCGCCGACGACGCGTACCAGGAGGCATCCGCCGCGACGTTCCAGCTGTGCCGGACCGCCTCCTCGCTGATCCTCGTGCGGAAGTTCTCGTCGAGGTTGTAGAAGTCGGAGTAGAACTTCGTGAAGTAGGCGTAGCGGTCATGGGTAGCCGCAGCGGTGATCCCGTCGAAGACGCTCTGCGGCAGGGCCCGAGCCGTGGTTCTCGTAGTAGAGCTCGATGGGAGTGGTGTTCTCTTGTCCGACGGTGACGTATCCCATGATCGTATTCCCTTCTCTGATAATGATTTTCAGAACGTGATGCCGCTGGGGTCGACCGGGTTGCGACGGCCGACTATCAGCGGGTCCGCCGGGGTGAACGGGAACTTCGGGAGGTCGTCGACGTGGGTGTTGAACGCCGCGGCCAGCACCTCGCGGGAGTAGGCGCTCGCCGAAGCACGGTAGCCGATGTCGGCCGGGAACGGCTGGTCGAAGAAGATCAGGAAGTGCCAGTCGTCGGACCCGATGTTCTCGATGTGGTGCGGGTAGGCACGCGGGATGAAGTAGGCGTCGCCGGTGGTCAGGTTCCAGCTATCAAGGGTGCCATCGGGATTCATCATCGTCATGCGCGCATCGCCGTGTTGGACGTAGCCCATTTCGGCGGTGACGGGGTGCCAGTGTGGTTCGCGCATACCGTCGTCGGTGACCCGCAGCGAGTACATGGACATGTCCTTGAGAGCGGGCCAGTACTGGTCCCGGGCGAAGCGTGCGTTGCCGGTGGCGTAGTTCAGCGGCGGCGTCTGAGCCTCGATGTCGAACTTGTGCGGATCGTTGAAGTAGGCGGCAGCGGGGATCACCGGATCACCGACGCGGGCCGCCAACTTGTGATCGGCGGTGTCGCGGCGGATCTTGGTGAAGTCGGACGAAGGCAGGTCGTAGGTGTTGCCCAGGACGGAATCGGTGAAGGCGCCGAACGTGGCGCCCAGGCCGAAGTCTTCGGGGCGTTCGCTACGGAAGGCGATGATGAACTCGGCGACCTCCGCGCCGATGTTCTCGATGTGATGCAGGGATCCGGAGTCGATGTGGAACATCTGTCCCGCCGTGACGATGAAGGTGGAGAAGCTGCTTCCGTTGTCGAGCACGGACACCAGGGCGGTTCCAGAGACGCAGTAGGTGAGTTCGTTGGCGTTGGCGTGCCAGTGCGGGGTACGCATCGCGCCCGGGTTGAGCAGCACCCGCTTGATGGACAAGCCCTTCAGGATCGGGAAGTTGTCGGCGGTCACGCGCCGCATCGATCCGAGCGCGGACTCCTCGACGATCTCTCCTTCGAGCAGGGAGACCGAGTGGCTGCTGCGTGTGGGTGTCATGGTCATGGTGGTGGCTCCTTCGTTCCGGGGTCGAAAGCGTTCGGCAAGCTGATGTTTGAGACCCTTGTCGCGCTCCGCCCCGATGTCGTCGACGCTGCCCGCCAATTCAGTCGCGGCTTTCCCGCATCGGAGATTCCTGCTAACCGGTAGTTCCGGACTTGCGGATGCGAGAATCGTCGGAATGAATGCCGTGCGCGTGGTCGTCGCCGATGACGACGTCCTCCTTCGAGAGGGCTTGGCGAGTCTTCTGGAGCGTTCGGGCTTCGATGTCGTGGGACAGGCCGGCGACGCCGAAGCGCTGCTCGGATTGGTCCGCGACGAGCGGCCCCAGTTGGCGGTCGTCGACATCCGAATGCCACCGTCGCACGAGACCGAGGGCCTGGACGCGGCGAAGACGATCCGCAGCGAGTGGCCTGACGTGGCGATATTGGTTCTGTCGGCGCACGTCGACGTCGACCATGCGATGGAGCTACTGGCGGGTGGGCATTCGATCGGGTACCTGCTGAAGAGCCGCGTCACCGACGTTGCCGACTTCGTGGACACCGTGGGCCGCATCGCCAACGGCGCGTCCGTGGTCGATCCTGCGCTCGTTCAGGAGCTCGTCTCGGCGCGGCGTCGTGACGATCCGTTGGGCGCACTCAGTGCGCGCGAACGTGAAGTTCTCACGTTGATGGCCGAGGGACTCTCCAACGCCGGCATCGGCCGACGGATCTGGGTCACCGAAGGCACCGTCGAGAAGCACGTGCGCAGCATCCTCACGAAACTCGACCTGCCGGAGACCGGTGACGACCACCGGCGCGTCCGCGCCGTCATCATGTACCTCGACTCGCTCTGACGCGGCCTATTCGCAGTCGCCCAGCAGGTCCCGAATGGCGTTGGGGGAGAGTGCGAACTTCGGCAGGAACCCGAGAGCAGGGCTCTCGGCGATCATGTCCGCGAAGTCTTGTTCCGAGTGCGTCGAGATCAGGATCACCGACGGCGGCGGTGAATCGGCTTCGTTCAACTGGTGAGCCAGGTCGAAACCGCTCTCCGCGCCGAGGTCGACGTCCACCAGGGTGACGTCGGGTCGCAGTTCGCGGTAGCGGTCGAGCGCTTCCGCACCGGTGGAGGCCATTCCGACCACGTCGATACCCGCGCGCTCGAGCATGCTGCGCGCGGCGTCGCGGAAGTTGGCGCTGTCGTCGACGATCAGACAGCGCATGACAGGCGTCCGGAGTACCACACCGACCGAGTCTGGCAGAGCGGCGATGGCGCGGCATTGCGGCTACCGGGAATCTCTCTCGTCTCGCACGCATTAGCATCCCGTGCAATGACAGAGCGATCGGAACCCACGGACGATCGGCGCTTGCTGCGCAGTCGGCTGCTGGCGTTCGTCTTGCGCCCAACCGCGCGGCCACTCGGCTGGGGAATCGTGGTTGCGGTCGGCTTCATCGTGGGTGAGGTCATCCTGGTCCTACAGTTGAAGCGGACCTTCCCGGAGAACGCGTTCGGCGCGGTGTTCCTGCTCGGCGTGCTGGTGGTGTCGGCCGGATGGAACTTCGGCCTGGCGCTCGCGACGTCAGTGGTGAGCGCGGCGGTCTACGCGTATTTCCACCTCGAGGGCGGCGACAGTCTGATGCCTGCGCTGTTCGTGTTCCTCCCGTTGGCGCTGCTGGCCAACGTGCTCGCCAGTCAGGCCCGGCTGCGCGCCGCCGAGGCCGAGGAACGCCACCGGGAAGCCGATGAGCTGGCCCGCCAGCAGGCCGCGCTGCGACGCGTAGCCACGTTGGTCGCTCGGGGCGCGGACCCCTCCGACGTGTATCCGCTGGCGGTGACCGAACTCGCCCGTGGTTTGGACGTCGAGCACGTCACCCTGACCAAGTTCGAGGACAACGACCGTTGCGTCGTGCTGGCCGCACACGATGCTCCTGGCAAAGCGAGACTGACCGTGGGAGAGCGGCTTTCACTGGACGGCGACAGCGTCACCGCCCGGGTCCGGCGTACCGGCGAGCCGGCCCGGATCGACGACTTCACCGATGCCGACGGGTCCATTGCCGCCCGACTGCGCGGCCTCGGACTGCACTCCGGGATGGGCAGCCCCGTGACGGTCGACGGGAAGACGCGGGGCGCGTTGATCATCGGTTCGGCGCGCTCGGATCCGATGCCCGCCGAAACAGAAGCGCGGATATGCGATTTCGCGGATCTGGTGGCCACCGCGATCGGCAACGCGGAGACCCGTGCAGAGCTTCAGGCTTCACGGGCGCGCATCGTCGCAGCCGCCGACCAAGCCCGCCGCGGCATCGAACGCGATCTGCACGATGGTGCGCAACAGCGCATCGTGTCTCTTGGGCTCGGGCTGCGCGCGTTGGAGGCGTCGATCCCAGAGGACAGACGTCGCCGTGCGCAAACAGGTCGGCAACCTCATCAACGGTATGGCCGATCTGTACACCGAATTACAGGAGTTGTCCCGGGGCATTCATCCCGCCATCCTGTCGAAGGGCGGACTGAGCCCCGCCATCAAGACATTGGCGCGCCGCTCACCGGTTCCCGTCAGGCTCGAACTCGCGGTCGACCGCAGGCTGGCCGAATCCATCGAAGTGGCAGCCTATTACGTGATCGCCGAAGCGCTGACGAACGTCGCCAAGCATGCAGAGGCATCCGAGGTCACGGTACGTGCCCGACTCGACGGCGACGACCTCGTGCTGGAGGTCTGCGACGACGGCGTCGGCGGCGCCGTCTCGGGCGCCGGCAGCGGGCTGCTGGGGCTCAAGGACAGGGTCGAAGCGGTGGCGGGTCGCCTCGAGGTCGGCAGCCCGAGCAGCGGCGGAACCAGGGTGTCCGCCCGCATCCCGGTGGCCGACTCGACCTAGCTCGCGGAGGAGCGATCGCTTTACCGGGTACCCGGTATCCCGAGGTGTCGTAAGCCGCAATGACAAAGGCCGCCCTGCCGGAGCAAGGTCATTGCCATGACCAAGACCCTGCGCCGCGGACTGACGATTCTGACCTCGATCACCGTCAGCATGTTCGTCGGCTGTGTGGCGGCCGAAGCCACCCCAGCGACGCCACCCGGGGACGTCACCGTCGTCCTGGTGCACGGCGCGTGGGCGGACGCGTCAAGCTGGGACGGCGAGGTCGCCGCGCTTCAGCAGCGGGGCTATCGAGTCAGGGCCATCGCCAACCCACTGGAGGACCTGACGTCTGACGCGGCCACCGTCGCGTCCTTCCTCCACACGATCGACGGGCCCGTGGTGCTCGTGGGTCACTCGTACGGCGGATCCGTCATCACCGAGGCCGCCGCGAGCAGTCCCAACGTCAAGGCCCTCGTGTATGTCGACGCCGCCGCTCCGGACGTCGGCGAGACGAACGGATCGCTCAGCGGCGCCGACTCGGTGCTCAAGCACCTGCCCGAGGATCAGTTGTTCGACAAGGTGGCCAACCCGGCTGCACCGGAGGGGGCGGTCGACCTCTACCTGAAGAAGGACGTGTTCCTGCAGCACTTCGGCAACGACCTGCCCGCAGACACCGCGACCCGACTGTGGGCGACCCAGCGCGCGGCCTCGACCGCCGCGTTCGATACTCCGGCCACCGCCGCAGCGTGGAGGACCATCCCGTCGTGGTACTTCATCAGCAGCGGCGACGAGATCATCACGCCCACTTCGGAGAAGGCCATGGCCGAGCGCGCACACTCCCACGTGACCGTGTTCCCGGGCGGTTCGCACCTCACCCTCATCAGCCATCCCGACGCAGTGACCGCAGTCATCGAGTCCGCCGCCGACACGGTCCGATGAGCAGCCCAACAGTGCCCACGCAGTGGGACACCCGGCGTCGAGCCAAGGCCTGCCGGATGACCGACGGTGCACCGTACCGCGACGGCAAGGTCGTCGACCCGGGCAAGCTAACGGACCTGCTGCACGCCATCATCAAGCCCGGTGACCGCGTCGCGCTGGAAGGCGACAACCAGAAGCAGGCCGACTTCCTCTCCCGAACGCTGGCCGGATGCGACCCGATGCGCATCCATGGACTGCACATGCTGATCTCGTCGGTGTCCCGGCCCGAGCACCTCGACCTGTTCGAACGGGGCATTGCCAACAAGCTCGACCTCGCATACGCGGGGCCGCAGAGCGTCCGCATAGCCCAGCTCGTCGAGGACGGGACGGTCAAGATCGGGGCCATTCACACCTACGTCGAGTTGTACGCGCGGATGTTCATCGACCTCGTGCCCGACGTTGTACTGCTCTGCGCATCGGCCGCCGACCGCGACGGCAACCTCTACACCGGGCCCAACACCGAGGACACCCCGACCATCGCCGAGGCCGCCGCGTTCCGAGATGGGGTGGTGCTCGTGCAGGTCGACCGGATCGTGGAGCACGGTGAGCTGCCCAGGGTGGACATCCCCGGCGATTGGGTCGACCTCGTGGTTCAGGCCGACCGACCGTTCGCGCTCGAGCCGCTGTTCACCCGCGATCCCCGGCTCATCGGGCCGGTCGAGATCCTCAAGGCCATGATCGCCATCCGCGGCGTATACCAGCGGCACGAAGTGACGTCACTCAACCACGGCATCGGATTCGACACCGCGGCAATCGAATTGATCCTGCCCACCTATGGCGAGCAGCTGGGCTTGAAGGGTCGCATCGCCAAGCACTGGACGCTGAACCCGCATCCCACACTGATTCCCGCGATCGAATCCGGATGGGTCGAGTCGATCCACAGCTTCGGTGGCGAAGCGGGCATGGAGCGCTACACCGCGGCCCGGCCCGACGTGTTCTTCACTGGGCGGGACGGCTCGCTGCGGTCCAACCGGGTGCTGTGCCAACTGGCCGGACAGTACGCAATCGACATGTTCATCGGTTCGTCGTTGCAGATCGACCGCGACGCGAACTCGTCCACTGTCACCGACGGCCGCCTGCCGGGATTCGGCGGCGCCCCGAACATGGGCCACGATCCACATGGCCGAAGGCACGCGTCACCAGCCTGGTTGAGCATGCTGCAGGGTGAGGGTGCGGCGATGCGCGGACGCAAGATAGTGGTGCAGATCGCGCAAACCTTCACCAAGGGCGGCATTCCCACGTTCGTCGAAAGCCTCGACGCGGTCGCCGTGGGCAAGGACGCGGGAATGGCCGTGCCACCCGTGATGATCTACGGCGACGATGTCAGCCACGTCGTCACCGAGGAGGGCGTCGCCTACCTCTTCAAGGCGCCGACGCTGGAGGACCGCCGTGCCGCGCTGGCCGCCATCGCCGGCGTGACACCCGTCGGCCGTACCGCCGACGGAGGGACCACCGAACGATTGCGGCGTGATGGATTGGTCGCCTTCCCAGAGGACCTCGGGATCAGCACCCGGCAGGCCGATCGATCGTTGCTTGCGGCCCGCAGCATCTCCGACCTCGTCGCCTGGTCGGGCGGCCTGTACGACCCGCCTGCACGATTCAAGGATTGGTGAGCGCCATGGGACCGTAGAGGTACACGCACTCGACGACGAGGGCTTCGATCGACTCGCCGCCCGGGCCGCCACCAATGCGTCTCAGAGGGAACCGGGGAACCCCACCGGATACTCGAAGGGCGACGGCCCGTTGCCCAACCCCGGCAGCCCGTCATCCGTCTGGCATTGGGCCACGGGCGCAGACGTCACATAAGGGCACGGCACGCCCGTTGCAGAGCCACTGGGCGCGAACATGATCAGAGGCGCCGTAGCACCCACCGCAAGAAACGCAAGCCTCGTCATCGTGAGTTTCACGTCGATTTCCCTTCGCACCCGCTGTATAGACCCAAGAACGCCTACGCCGTCGGGGTCATTCCGGTTAGCCGACCCGACGAGCACGGCCTGGCCGATCGCGTGGACGCCCGCCAGCATCCGTGCCGGTTCCATAGCGACTAGTCGACGTCGGCGGCCTACTCGATTTCGGGGTCGGGGGTCTTTGAGGATGCGGTCGGGGTGGTGGTAGGTGTTGGTGCGGGTTTGGCCGGTGTCCAGTGGGGGTGGTGGGATCCATTCGACCGTGCCGTCGTTGCGGATGCGTACCTGCCAGCCCTCTTGTTCGGCGAGTCGGTTGTGCGGGCCGCAGGCCAGCACTTCGACGTCGATGTCGGTTTGTCCGTCGGCCTTCCAGCCGTTGATGTGGTGGACCTGGCAGCCGTAGCCTGGCACGGTGCAGCCGGGGTGGGTGCACCCGCGGTCACGCGCGTGCAGCACGATCCGTTGTCCCGGTGAGGCGCAGCGTCTGGCCCGACCGAAATACAGCGGCACCTCGGCGTGCTTCTCGTCGTAGACGACCAGGTAGTGATGGGCGTGGGTGGCCACCCGGATCACCTCGGACATCGGCAGCAGGGCGCCGCCGCCGGTGACCGCCCACCCCGACGCGGATTCCAACTCCTGCAGGGTGGTCGAGACGATGATCGACACGGGCAGCCCGTTGTGCTGCCCGAGCTCCCCGGGAGCTGATCACCGAGCGTCCGATCGCGGTCAGTGCGTCGTGCTGGCGCTGCCCGAGGGTGCGGGTGTCACCGGTGATCTGTTCCTGGCTTGGGGTGCCCGTGATGCAAGGGTTTTCATCGTCGGGGTTGCACATGCCCGGGGCCGCCCACTTGGCCAGGATGGCATCGACGGTGGCACGGGCCTGTGGATCCAAGAGTCCCTGAAACGGTGTCATGCCGTCGGCGCCCTGGCGGCCGATCGATAGGTGGCGGCGGCGGGCCCGTTCGGCGTCATCGGGTGCCGGCCCGTCCTGGTCGATCAAGCACGCCAACCGTTCGGCGGCCTTGCGCAACGCGTCGGGACCCGACCCGCTCGCGGCGCGGACCAGGGTGGCCTCGGCTTGTGCGCGGGTGGTGAGGTCCACCCAGCTGGGCAGCCGCTCGAAGAACGCGCGGATGATGCGGACGTGTTCGGCGCCGATGGCGCCGACGGCTTGGGCGGCGGCGGTGGCACCCAGTTTCGGATCGAGGGGTTGGCCGGACACGGCGGTGCGTGGGCCCAACTCGCTGGCCTCGGCCAGTCGACGGCCCGCCTCGGCACGCGAGATCCTCAGTCGCCCGGTCAGCACGTCGCGCCAGGTCGTGGCCCCCAACCCCATTGGCGAGGCTTCGGCGGTCAGCCGGGCCAGAATCCGGTGCGACTGGGTGGGCAGTTGGCGGCACAGCGTTTCGAGTTCCCCGAGGACGGCCAGCAGTTCGGGGTGGGTCAGCGTGTCCAGCCCGAGCCCGGCCAGCTCGTCGTAGGCGGCGCGCATGGTGGCGATCGCGGCGAGTGCGGGACGGGCTTCCATGCTTCGAACACTAGTTCGAGACACCGACAATTCTTGCCCATGTGTGACACCTGAAACCAAAGTGACACAAGGGATTCAACGAAACTCGGTGCCGTGTTCGTCGACCCCGATTAGTCCATCTCGGGGACAACGGCATTCGACTCGGCCCGCTTGTCGACGACCCGCGTCTTGTACAGGCTGGCGACGGTCGTGATGACGAGTGTCACGATGATGACCCCGAGACTCAGCAGAGTCGGGATCTCCGGCACCGGGACGTGCTGGCCGCCGTTGATGAACGGAAGCTCGTTCTCGTGCAGTGCGTGCAAGACCAGCTTGACGCCGATGAAGGCCAGGATTAACGCCAGCCCCTGGGACAGGTAGACCAGCCTCTTGAGGAGATCGCCCAGCAGGAAGTACAGCTGGCGCAGACCCATCAGCGCGAACACGTTCGCCGTGAACACCAGGTAGGGCTCCCGGGTGAGCCCGTAGATCGCGGGAATCGAATCCAGCGCGAACAGCAGGTCGGTGGTGCCCAACGCCACGATGACGAGGAACATCGGCGTCATCAGCCGCTTGCCGTTGTCCTTCACCCAGAGCTTGAGGCCGCCGTCCCATTTGTCGGTGAGGCTCAAGTGGTTCCGGGCGAACTTGACGACGAAGTTGTCGGCGTCGTCGTCGTGATCCGTATCGCGGACGAGCTTGAACGCGGTGTAGACCAGGAACGCTCCGAAGACGTAGAAGATCCAGGAGAACTGCTGAATCGCCACCGCGCCAAGCGCGATGAAGATGCCGCGGAAGATCAACGCCAGGATGATGCCGACCAACAGCGCCTGCTGCTGATACTTCTTCGGAACGTTGAAGCTCGCCATGATGATCAGGAAGATGAACAGGTTGTCGACGGACAAGCTGTATTCCGTGAGCCATCCGGCGAAGAACTCCACACCGAACTGGCTGCCGTGGAAGAACCACACCCACACGCCGAACGCCACTGCGAGCCCGATGTAGATCGTCAGGTAGATCGCCGTCTCGCGCTTCGTCGGTTCGTGGGGCCGACGGCCGATCACCACCACGTCGAACAAGAGGATGGCCACCGTCACCCCTAGGGTGATGGTCCATTCGAGTGAAGAAACCTGCATGCGAACTGCCTCCGGACGTCGAAAAACGGCCGAGGTCTCTGCCGCCGCACGGTGCGGCCCGCGGCACCGGCTGCCCAACGCTGGACAACGTGATGACGACACCGCGGCGAAGGAATACTCCCCTCGACGACCAGTCTGTCAGATGACCAGGCGCTGACGGAAGCCGGTGCTCACTCGGACACTAATCGCGACCTCGAGGTGGCTTATGTGCCCGGTCGGCGACGTTGGTGAGGGACAGGGCGATGAGGACGTCGGCACCAGTGACGAGCAGGCCGGCCCAGTACATCCATTTGAGCGTCGGATCCGGTTGTGCGGCAAAGTAAACGACGAGAAAGATGGGACCGACGAAGCCGCACAGCAGGACGAAGGCCTGCACGCGCAGATAGCGCAAGAAGGTCGACACGGGTGGCTCTCCGATCGGCGCCGGTGGAGGACGCGACAAGCATATTGTGAGCAACCTCGCATTCGTCTCGCGCGCATCGCTAGGCTGCGAGCGGCAAGAGCCCCGACGACGCGAGGTGACCGTGAACCTGGACCTGCTCACGCCGAGTATCGAACTCGGTCTGGTGACCACGAACCTCGACGCGATGGTCGACTTCTACGAGGGATTTCTCGGGCTCGAACTACAGGGCGTCATCGACTTCGAGGACGGTTCACAGCGACGGTATGCGCTCGGGTCCGGCGTGCTCAAACTCGTCACGTACACGTCCGCTCCGCCTCTGCCGCCGACACCGGGCGGGGGACGCGCCCAGGCCGGGCTGCGGTACTTCACGATCGGTGTCACGAACCTGCGCGACGTCGCGCGAGGGTCGAGGCAGCTGGCTACGAACTCGTCGAACCGCCTACCGAGTTCGTCCCGGTCCCGGGGATGGGCTGGATGTTCATCGCTGACCCCGACGGCAATTCCATCGAGTTGTTCGGCACCGCTCTTAGCCAGCCGGTTCGGGAACGACTCGGCGTCGTCGAATCCCTAGGCGGGGATGACGACGGTCAGTTCGTTGCCGCGACGCTCCACCCGCATTCCGGCCCGCCGGGCGACGGCCGCGACCGACGCCGCGTCGTCGGGTTCGGCCCGGGTGGTCGGCGAGCACCCGCGCCAGTCGGCCCTTGTGGGCCTTGTTGAAGTGACTGACCACGGTGCGCCGCCCGTCTGATTGCTCGGCGAGCACGTCCACCTCGACCGCTCCCGGCACCCGGCCGAGCGCGGCGTAGCCGCCCGAGCGGAGATCCACGACCAGCTCGGTTTCGGCGATCCGCGCGAGCTCGGGCTCCAGCAGCGGCTTCCATCGGGCGGCCAGCGTGGGGCGGTCGGGAAGCTTCGACCCCGCGGACAGCCGGTAACCGGGCACGTTGTCGTCGGCGCGCAGCAGGCCGAAGAGTGCGGAGCCGATGGCCAGCCGCGCCATGGCCCGCGAAGTGGCTGCGCCACTGAGGGTTTCGATGTCGAGCGCGTCGTACAGCACGCCGGTGTACCGGACGATCGCAGGCAGCGTGGGGGCGCCGTGGAGCGCGGCGTTGCGCTCGATCTCGGCATCCTGTGCCGCAGACAGGCCCAGGGCCCGACGACTGGCCGCACGGTCGGCGGCCAGTGCGACCAATTCGCCCAGCAGCTCGGACCGCAGCGGGTGAAGCGCTGGAGAGCCCAGTTCGTCGACGCGCAGCGGCGGTCCGTCGCCGCCGATGCGCTTGGTCTCCGAGGGAGGCAGCAACACGATCACGCGGAGACGGTAACCGACGGCCGGGCGGTCCAGCTCAGCCGTAACCGATCAGCAGCGGGATCCGCTGCTCGGCGGTGGTCAGCGACCCGTGTTGTCCAAGCAACGCCGATTCGATCGGTTCCACGGTCCGGCGCACGATCGCGGCCGAACCCCGAGCGGCGGCCACGACGTCGCCGATGCGGGGCCGGACGTCGTCGGCGACGCGCGGGCCGAACCAGCCCGCGTCGATGGCCTCGTCGCGGGTCACCACCCACGCCCGGTCGGCGAGGTGCGCGCGCCACGCCGCGACGACGTCGTCGGTGGCCCCGTCGGCCACGTAGACGTGCCGCGCGCGGGCCTCGCCGCCGATGTCGTCCACGCCTTCGGTGAGTGAGGGGCAGCCGTCGACGTCGACGATTTCGGAGGGGTCGACGGCGACCATGCCGTGATCGGCCACCACGGCGAGCAGCCCACCCGGCGGCAGTCCGTCCATCACCGACTCCACCAGTCGGTCGACCTGCCTCAGTTGCATGCGCCAGGCCTCGGACCCCGGCCCATACAGGTGGCCGAGCAGGTCGAGGTCGCCGTGGTAGCCGTAACAGAATCCGCCTGCCGCGACGGCGGTGCGGACGCCGGCTGCCAGATCACCGGGCCCTTGGACGCCGACGTAACGGCCGCCGCGCAGCACCGCCCGGGTCATCCCGGAGTCGACGAACTCGGCTCCGTTGACGACGGTGACGGCCATCCCCGTCACGGCCGCCCGCTCGAATGCGGTCGGATTGGGCTGCACGCGTTCGGGCTCGACGACGCTGCGCAGGTCGTCACCCCATGGATGAGGGCGCCAGCGAAGTGCGTTGACGACCCCGGCGCCAGGCATGCGGAAGCTGTAGCCGACCATGCCGTGCTCGCCGGACGGACACCCCGTGCCGAGGGACGCGAGTCCGGCGACGGTCGTAGACGGGAATCCCGCCTGAAGGGTCTGGCCACGCATCCCGGCCAGTACCGGCGCCTCCCGCGCATAGGTGTCGAGCAGCTCCGCGCCCAAGCCGTCGATCAACAGCACGCACGCGCCGGTGAGCTCACCCCGTAACGGAATTCGCGCGTCGAAGCCCCGCACGCCCAGCGCCGCGAACACCGAGGGCACCACGTCGGCCAGGTGCGCCAGGTCCGGATCGAGCCTGGGCAGATCCATGCTCCAATCCTGCCAGGTGCACCGCGCGGATAGCATCGGCCGATGGCCAAGATCGAGCTGTCCCGGGAATTGACCATCAGTCCCGAGCAAGCCTGGGAACACGCATCGAACCTCGAGGAGTTGGGCGACTGGCTCTCGATGCATCAGGGCTGGCGCAGCGACCTCCCGAACGAGCTCGCCGAGGGCACCACGGTCGTTGGCGTGGCGGGCGCCAAGGGGATGCGCAACCGCGTGACGTGGACCGTGCGGAACATCGACCCGCCGAAGCTGCTGGAGATCACCGGTGACGGCGTCGGCGGCACGAAGTACGCGTTGAAGATGACCGTGACGCCGAAGAAGGCGGGCTGCGCGTTCACGGTGAAGATCGACCTCGGCGGAAGGCCGCTGTTCGGGCCGATCGGAGTTGCCGCCGCGCGCGCCGTCAAGGGCGACATCGAGCGGTCGATCGCGAAGTTCGTGGAGCTCTACGGCTGATCGGCTGGCAGCGGCGGACGGGGGCGTAGCGAACCGGGAGATCAACGCCGGTGCACTGTAACCGCGTAGTCACCGCCTACGAAGTCCTCGCGGTCCCAGGTAGCCCACCGCTGCGCGAGCTCGAGCCCGCCGTCGGCGCAGAGCCGGTCGTACTCCGCCAGCGACAGTCGGTCCGGGCGCAGCTGGAAGCCCGCTACCAGCATGCCGCCGGGGGCCAGGAGCCGGCTGAGGTTGTCCAACACCCGTCCCTCGGTGCCCGGCGCGACGAAGATCATCACGTTCCCCGCCAGCACTACCAGGTCGAACCCGTCGTCCAGGCCGTCGGGCAGGTCGGCGAGGTCCGCCTCCAGCCAGCGCTGTTCCGGTGCCTTCGCCCGCGCTCCGGCCAACATCGCGGCATCGGCGTCCACGCCGGTCACCGAGAAACCGCGCCGCGCCAACTCGATTGCCACCCGGCCGGTTCCACACCCGGCGTCGAGCACGCGCGTGCCACCGGACTCGCGGAGCAGGGACTCGACCAGGTCAGCCTCGCCGTGGACGTTGCGTCCCTGGGCGGCCAAGACCGTCCATCGTGCGTCGTAGTCGTCACCGCGCGGTGCGTCGGCATTCTGCCAGCGCGTACCCACCGTTAGCCTTCGACGATCGAATCACCTTGTACGACAATCGCCTTGGCTTCCAGCGGCTTCGTCGCTGGGCCGTTGGCCACCGTTCCATCGAGGTTGAACTTGCTTCCGTGGCACGGGCACACGATGACACCGTCGGCGACTCGGTCGACGTTGCACCCCTTGTGTGTGCAGACGGCCGACAGGCCCGTGAATTCACCAGCCAAAGGTTGGGTGATGACGATGTCGTCCACGATCACCCCCGATCCGACGGGTACGTCGGCAACCTTGGCCAACACCTTTGGGCCGCTTGGTGCCGCAGGGGATCCGGAACTTTGCGGGGGCACCGAACTGGTGCTCTCCGCGGCCGGCTTCTGCCATACGTGGAACAGGCCGCGAATACGGCGGTGACGGCGCCGAGACCCGCGCCGACGATGACCGTCCGGCGTCGTGAGCGGAAGGCTTCGAGGTGCATGGACGACCCTTTCGTCGGTGAGCTGGAGAATCGGGGGCTGTAGTGCGATTGTGGGCTGTGGGGTAGGGGGGCGGCGCGAAATCTAGAAAGTGATCCCGCTGGTTTGGAAGAACCACAGCGCGGACGTGAGCCAGATGAACACCAGCCCGAAGAACACCAGCGCACCAGCGATCGGGATCACCCAGGCAGGTAGGCCCTTTCGAGTGAGCAGCAGCATCTTCGTGACGAATGCGCCGTAGAACAAGCACCCGAACAAGGAGTGGAACAGGACTCGGGTGTCGGTGGCCTGGAACCCGAGTGCGTACAGGCAGTGCACCGCCACCGGCACGCTGGCCAGCACTGCGAGCCGGCCCGACCACACGTGCGCGGTGCTGATCCACCTCGGGGCCCGACCACCGAGCAGTCCGTACATCGCGAACGCGGAGCCGAATTGGAAAAGCGCGAGTATCACCGCCAGTGTCGCCAACCACGTCTTCACGGCAACGCCGCTGGAGAAGCCCGCGACGTTGATCGAAAAGAACTGTGGGTCATGCACTTTGCCGAATACCCCGAGTCCCACTGCGACGCAGGCTCCTACCACCACCGCAACCGCGGCACCGACTCCGGCCGAACGGGTTTCACTCGGCATCGTCATCACCTTCGGCCCGGGTTGCGGTCCGTCTCGTAGCCGTCCAGCCGTGCCGCGGGCTCGACCGGCGCAGTGAAGGACCACGACTTCGCGCCGATCGTCAGAATGCCTGCGATGGCGTTGCCCTCGAGCCGGCCGATGAGCCGGCTGGTCCCGTCCTCATTCGCCAGCGCGAGCGCGCCGTTCGTGGCGGGGCCGCGCAGCCACACCTCGACGGTGTTGCCGTCGCATGCGTATGCAATCGCCTTCTGCCCGTCGACGGTGATCTCCAACGCGATGACTCCGGCAGCCGTCGGAATGTTGCCGACGTAGTTGGCCCTGGCGGGGAACGCCGCGGGCGGAGGGGTGCTTGGCGGCAGCGGCGCCGGCGATACCGCAGCCGTGGTGGTCGACTGCGCGACGGACGTGGCGGGCGCCGTCGGTTCGGTTTCCTGCGAGACGTTCGCCAACCAGATTCCGCCGCCGACCGCGGCGACGGCCGCCAGCGTGAGCAACGGGCCAATCTTGTTCTTTTGCATGTGATCAGGATGAGCCGCGGCCCGGCGCGTTACATGAAGAAGACATGGAGGTTGCGTGGAGATCTGGTGGCCTGCGCGCGTAGCGGCACGCGCGTGGGCACGCAAGTGGGGACTAGCCCAAATCGGTGTCGGCTATGCACTCTTCGTGAGGAGGGGCAGGAGCATCCTGCGGCGGGCGAATATGCCGTCGGCGAAGCGGTGGAGCGCCTCCGGAACCGAGCTCGCGAACGGGTAGAGCGAATCACCCGCGCCCAGCCGGTCGCCAACCACGCGGCTGGCGACGAGCGCCCACTCGATGCGCGCGGCGCGACAGGCGTCGTCGATCTGACTTACCAGGTAGGCGCCTTCGGCGGCGAACGACGTCACCCCGCTCAGATCGAGCACGAAGCCGGTGTCGGGAAGCACGAAGCACCCGCTGTGCTCGTACAGCCGATCGACGTTCTCGGCATCGATGACCCCGGTGATGGTCAGCAATGTCGCGAGGTGGCGGCTCTGCACACTGAGTTGGGCACCATCACAGTCGAGCTCGCGATTTCCATAGCAGGGAGTGACGCCGAGTTGTGCCTCGTGAACGGCGAGCGCCATGGGCGGACTCACTTTCGATGGTGTTGCTGAAGGACGACGGCGTCGCCGACTCCGAACTCTTCAGCACGCTATTTGCCAAAAATAAGCCTGTTGGCAGTGGCGGTTAATACTTTGCTAAGAATCGTCGTGGAGCATCGCTGGGGTCTCGGCGCCGAGCCGAGCGATTGCCATTCCGCAGGAAGCCCACAGCGTTCGCCTCCCACCATTGGACCGGGAACGCTGTTAATGTGCGAGGGCCGCCGGTTGCCAGGTCTCGAGGATGCGGACCGCCCGGTGAATGGACGCAGTGGCGCGAACGAAACTGTACCGATCGCGGAAAGAGTGTTGTGCGCAGCGGAGAGATCAGACCCCTCACGGGACTGCGCATCTTCGCCGCGGTATGGGTGGTGCTATTTCACTTCCGGCCCCTGCTTTACGCGGCAACACCGGATTTCACGGCGTCGATCGCACCGTTGCTCGACCGTGGCGCCCAGGGCGTCGACTTGTTCTTCATCCTGAGCGGCTTCGTGCTGACGTGGACGTACATCGACAGAATGGGTCGGTCGTGGTCGACGCGAGCCACGTTGCACTTCCTGTGGCTTCGGCTGGCGCGCGTGTGGCCCGTCTACCTGGTCACGCTGCATCTCGCCGCACTGTGGATCATCTTCACCCTCAACGTGGGACACGTCCCGGCCCAGAACGTCGACCAACTGACGGCGACCGGCTACGTCCGCCAGATCTTCTTGGCGCAACTGTGGTTCCAGCCGTACTTCGACGGATCCAGCTGGGACGGACCAGCCTGGTCGATAAGCGCGGAATGGCTGGCCTACCTGATGTTCGGCCTGCTGGCGCTGGTGGTCTTCCGGGTGGCGCGAGCGACGCGGGCACGCAGCCTCGTGTTGTTGGCGGTCGCGGTCTCGCTGCCTCCGGTGATGTTGTTGCTGGCCACCGGACACTTCTACACCCCGTGGAGTTGGCTGCCGCGCATCATCATGCAGTTCACGGCGGGAGCGCTGGCCTGTGCCGCCGTGCGCAGGCTTCGACCGAGCGACCGTGCCCGGCGGGGAGCCGGAGTGCTCGCACTCGTCCTGGTAGGCGCCATCGTCGGCACCCTCTACTGGTTCGACGCGCATCCGCTACCCGAGGTCATCGACAGCGGCGGAGTGGTCGACGTGCTGTTCGTGCCCCTCGTCATCGCGTTGGCCGTGGGCGCGGGCACATTGCCGCGGCTGCTTTCGACGCGGCTCCTGGTGTACGCCGGGCAGGTGTCGTTCAGCCTGTACATGGTTCACGAGTTGGTGCACACGTCATGGAACTGGGTCGCTCAGCAGTTCGAGATCGTGCCGGCGGGCACCGCGGCCAAATGGATCGTCGCCGGCTTGTTGGCGGCGGCCATGGCGGCGGCCATGGCGCTCTACCACTTCGTGGAGGAACCGGCCCGACGCTGGATGCGCAGGATGGTCGACATCCGGGAAGCCCCGCCGACCTCGGGCGTGGAGCACGCGGCCGAGCCGATCGACACCAGGCTGGCGCCCTTCGACCGCGCCGGCGCCACCGAGTCGATGGCGGCGCGCGCCGGATGACCGTGGCCGCTGGCGGGCCAATTATGCTGTGTGCTAACGCGAATCGTCGCACAGCGGTGCTCGTCCATCATGGAGGTTTCATTGAGCCGGGTGTCCGCATTCGTCGTCACGCTGGGCCTGCTGGTCGCCACCGTCTGCGCACCGCACTCACGGACAATCGACTACCAGGTCACGGGTCGGGAAACGTCGATGTACCGGGTCGCCGTCATCGGAGACTCGTACACCACCGGCGGCGATGAGGGCGGCCGGGGCGCGAAGGGGTGGACGGCTCAGGCGTGGGAGCTACTCGCGCACCAAGGAGTCCAGATAGCGGCCGACGTCGCCGCCGAGGGTGGCGCGGGCTACGGGGTGCGCGGCAATCGCGGAAGCGTCTTCGAAGGGCTCGCCGCCCGTGCGGTCCGGCCCGAGGATGCCCTGGTCGTGTTCTACGGCTCTCGCAATGATCAGGGTGTCGACCCCGCCACGTTCTTCGGCGCGGCCCTTGGCGCCCTCAACGTGGCCCGTCGCGCGGCCCCCACCGCACCGCTCCTCGTCATCGGCCCGCCATGGCCGACGGCCGACGTGCCTGCCTCGGTCACGCTGATTCGCGACGTCCTCGCCGCCGACGCCCGTACCGTCGGAGCGACGTTCGTCGACCCCATCGCCGAGCGGTGGTTCGTCGGAAGGCCTGAGCTCATCGGCAAGGACGGCGTGCACCCCACCGACGCCGGACACGCCTACATGGCGGACAAGATCGCACCGCTCATTCGGGCGCAGCTGCCCAGGAAGGCCTGACCGCGCGGCGCGCCGCGGCTCGTCAGGGCGTCAAGAGTGCGCCCGGCGGATTGCCGGGATCCCACCCCTGGCCCAGCGGCAACACACCGTCCTTGGCAGACTCTGCTCATGGCACAGATAACCATGCGCGGAAATCCCATCAACACCGTCGGCGACCTACCTGCCCTCGGATCACCGGCTCCCAGCTTCTCGTTGACGGGCACTGACATGGGCGAGGTCACCAACGAGCAGTTCCGCGGCAAGGCCGTACTGCTGAACGTCTTTCCGTCTGTCGACACCCCGGTGTGTGCGACTAGCGTCCGGACCTTCAACCAGCGCGTGGCCGAAACGGGTGTATCGGTGCTGTGCGTATCGAACGACCTGCCGTTCGCGCTGAAGCGCTTCTGCGGCGCGGAAAACATCGAGAACGTCGCGACGGCATCGGCGTTCCGCGACGGCTTCGGGACGGATTACGGCGTCACCATCACCGACGGTCCGTTCGCCGGCCTGCTCGCGCGGGCGGTCGTCGTCATCGGACCGGACGGCAAGGTCGCCTACTCCGAACTGGTGCCCGAGATCGCGCAGGAGCCCGACTACGACGCCGCACTATCCGCGCTGAGCACATCGGTCTAACCCCCGCACCTCGCGCAGCGACCCCGACGGAGCGGCCGCTAACGTTGACCAGCGGTGAGCACACTGCCCGACTTCGAACACGCGTTGACCTTCGCCATTCCGATGGTCGGCGGCGTTGGCGACGGCCGCTTGCGCGAGGGCATGCTGATCGAGGGACCGCAGGGTTGGGGTGAATTCAGCCCACTCGGCGACGACGACCGCCAGGCTGCCCGCTGGCTGACGGCGGCGACCGAGCCGGGCACGGTCGGCTGGCCCGACCCCGTGCGCGGCCGGATCCCGGTCGCCGTCAACGTGCCCGCGGTGGCGCCGGACCGTGCGCACGCGCTCGCCGCCAGGGCCACGGGTCGCACCGTCGAGGTGGCGATTTCCGCACGCCCGGGGTCGCTCGGCGATGACGTCGCCAGGGTCGAAGCGGTGCGCGACGCGATCGGGCCGGCCGGCACCGTCCGGTGCACGGTTCGCGGGGGGTGGGACGTCGATACCGCCGTCGCCGCCATCGTCGCGCTCGAGAAGGCGGCGGACGGACTGGAATACGTCGAACAACCGTGCCTCGCGACCGACGAGTTGGCCGCCGTACGACGCAAGGTGGACGTCCGGATCGCCGTGGACGTGTCGATCGGCCACGCCCACGATCCCCTTGGCGTTCGGCTCAGCGATGCCGCCGACGTGGTGGTGCTCAAGTCCGGACCACTGGGAGGAGTTCGCCGCGCATTACGGGTGGCCGAGTCCTGTTATCTGCCGTGCGTGGTGTCGTCCTCGTGGGAGTCGAGCGTGGGGCTGGCAGGTGGGCTCGCACTGGCGGGTGCGCTGCCCGAGCTGCCGTTCGCGTGTGGGCTGGGCACCGTGTCGCTGCTCGCAGGCGACCTCGTCGCCGAGACCCGCTCGCTCGTCGCCGTCGACGGACATCTGCCCGTCGCGCCCATGCCACCGGCACCTGATCCCGGACACCTGGCCCGGTTTGCGCAAACCGACCCGGCCAAGGTCGCGTGGTGGCGCGATCGGCTGCACAGGGCCCAGTCGTTCTCGTAACGGTCCGTAGTCGCCGGGATAACCGTTCGGCCACGGTACGGCAACTGATTGACCTTGTACCAGGCCACAATTGGATCAACACCCCATCGCGATGTCAGAGTGGTCGTGGTTGCTGTCGTCAACCCGGAAGTCAGTAGAACCACCTAGTACCCGCCGCGGTCGGAAAGAAGTTGAAGTACGCATGAAACGCATATACGCCCTCGTCATCGGTCTTGCCATGGTGGCGGCCGCCCCTGGTGTCGCGACCGCCGACCCCTATCCGCGGCCGGCTGGCCACCAGCAGGCCATCGATAGCGTGATCGCTCGCGCGCTTTCGCAACGTGGAGTCCCGTATACCTACGGCGGGGGCGACGCAACCGGCCCGACCCGGCGGCCCGCCAGCGTGACCGCCCCTGCGCCTGCCGTCGTGGCTGCCGACCCGAACGCGACTGGCCTCAGCCTCACCCCGATGCCCAGTGTCGCCGAGCCGGACCCGACTGCCAACGTCGTCGGATTCGACGCGTCGGGGCTCATCGTGTACGCCTTCGCAGGCGTAGGACTCAAGTTGCCGCGCTCGTCGGGCGAGCAGTACAAGGTCGGCTGGAAGATCACACCCGACCAGGCCCTTCCCGGCGACCTGATCTTCTACGGGCCCGACGGCACCCAAAGCGTCGCGATGTTCCTTGGCAACGGGCAGATGCTGGAGACCAGCGATGCCGGCGTCAGGGTGTCACCGGTTCGCACAAACGGCATGGCTCCGTACTTGAGCCGCATCATCTCGTAGCGCCGCCGGCGGTCCCCACGTCAGAAAGGACCACTGACTGCGGGTGATCACCGACTGAGTTGAACGCGCAGTTGCGCTCCACGCGCCGGTGCGATGGTCACCCCGCGCGAGCGGGCGCGTTCATCGCGGGCACTCGACGGACTGATGACGTAGTCGCGCAGCAGGATTCGTAGCACCAGCCGAAGCTTCATGGTCGCAAAGGCGGCCCCGATGCAACGGCGCACCCCGCCCCCATAGGGGATCCATTCCGCAGGCACTCTCGGCCTTAACGGATGGGCTCGGTCCGACGAGCCGCGACAAGGGCACCGACCTCAGACCGCAGGCATCGCTCCCACCATCGCGAGCATGATGAGGATCGCCGGCATCAGGTTCGTCACCTGGTGCGCGACGATACTGGCCATCAGCCCGTCGGAGTACAACCGAGCCAGGCCGAGCGGGATGGCCGCCACCAGCAGGAGCGGGATCCGCGTCGGCTCCAGATGGGCCAGTGCGAACACGATGGTGGTAATCACCAGTGCGGCCCACCGTCCCCAACGCCAGTCCACCACGCCCCAAAGCAACCCGCGGTAGACGATCTCCTCGCAGATCGGTCCGACGAACGCCACTATGAGGAAGACGACCACTGCCCACGTCCACGACGCCCGCACGCCGCTGAATATCGCACCGACCGCGGAGGTTGCGTCCTCGCCGACGATCTGGACGTAGATGATCGCAGCCGGAATCGTGACGAACAGCCCTCCGACGCCGAACGCGAGTCCGAGGCCGACTCCACGAGCCGACCACTGCAGCCGCAGATCGACGCCGGGTCCGTTGCCACGGAACTTCGTGATGAAGACTGCCACGCCGGCCGCGGCCACCGTCGGCACGGCCACCGCCGCGGCTAGCGTCGAGGCGGGCAAGGGCCACTCACCGGCGAACAGCGCGCCGAACGACTTCGCCGCCAGCAGGTAGACCAGTTCGACCAACAAGAATGCGCCCAGCCCCCAGCGGTGAGGGCGATCGATGGCGCTGGTGCATGCCGCACTCGACGGCTCGGGCGCGCCGCTCACGCGGCCTGGCTCGGCGTCCATGGCCCGACGTTACTGTAGTCGCGTCGGCCCGCGACCGTTACCCGAGAGTCGACTGCAGGCTGCGCCTAGACTGCGGTCATGGATCTCGTTTCGGCGCAGGGGTTCTCAGATGGCGAGGGCCTGCTCCGCATTGAGGAGTGCGTGAACGCCGACGGCGACATCGTGTTGCCGCCGGGGGTCACGTTGCTGTCCCTGATCGACCGCAACATCGCCAACGTCGGGGGCTCTGTCGCATATCGGTACCTGGACTACAGCCGCTCGGAGGAGGGGCAGGCCGTCGAACTCACCTGGACGCAGCTCGGGACTCGGTTGCGAGCCATCGGCGCCCGCCTGCAGCAGATCTCGGCGCGCGGCGATCGGGTAGCCGTGCTCGCACCGCAGGGTCTCGACTACGTCACCGGATTCTTCGCGGCGATCAAGGTGGGCAACATCGCGGTGCCGCTGTTCGCGCCTGAGTTACCCGGCCACGCCGAACGCCTCGACACGGCGCTTCGCGATGCCGAACCCACCGTCATACTCACCACTTCGTCTGCGGCCGAACTCGTCCGGGCGTTCGTGGACGGGCAGGTGCCCATCCGGCCGCCGCTGATCGTGACGATGGACGACGTGCCCGACTCGGCCGCCGAGACATTCGTCTCCGTCGAGCATGACGTCGACGACGTCTCTCATCTGCAGTACACCTCGGGGGCGACACGGCCCCCTGTCGGCGTCGAACTCACCCATCGGGCCGTCGGAACCAACCTGCTGCAGATGATCCTGTCCATCGACCTGCTGGACCGCAACACTCGCGGTGTCAGTTGGCTGCCGCTCTACCACGACATGGGTTTGTCGATGATCGGCTTTCCCGCGGTCTACGGCGGCCATTCCACGCTGATGTCGCCGACGGCGTTCATCCGCCGACCACAGCGGTGGATCAGGGCGCTGGACGCCGAGTCGCGGAATGGCCGGGTGGTCAGCGCCGCCCCAAACTTCGCGTACGAGTGGGCGGCTCAGCGCGGCCTGCCTGCAACGGGCGAACACGTCGACCTGAGCGATGTCGTGCTGATCGTCGGTTCCGAACCCGTCAGCATCAATGCCATCCGGACGTTCCACGAGGCCTTTGCGCCTCATGGGTTGTCTCGCACGGCGATCAAGCCTTCGTACGGTATCGCGGAGGCCACCCTGCTCGTCTCGACCACCGAGCCGAACGTCGAGGCGGCGGTCGTGCACTTCGATCGGGAGCAACTGAATGCCGGTCGGGCAGTGCTCGTTCCGGCCGATGCGCCGAACTCGGTGGCGCAGGTGTCGTGCGGTCGGATTGCCCGCAGTCTGTCGTGCGTGATCGTCGACCCGATCACGGCCGAGGAACTACCCGATGGCCAGGTGGGCGAAATCTGGCTGCACGGCGACAACATCGGCCGGGGATACTGGGGGCGGCCAGCCGAAACCGAGGCGACGTTCGGCGCCACACTGCACTCGCGACTCGCCGGCGGTCGCGCGGACGACGTACCCGCCGACGGGGCGTGGTTCCGGACGGGGGATCTCGGCGTGTACCTCGACGGCGAGTTCTACGTCACCGGCCGGCTCGTCGATCTCATCGCCATCGGCGGGCGCAGTCACTACCCGCAGGACATCGAGGCCACCACCGCGGACGCCTCACCCGTCGTCCGGAGGGGCTACGTCGCGGCCTTCACCGCATCGCCGACCACGCCCGGAACCGGCGGCGGCAGCGAGCAACTGGTGATCATCACCGAACGTGCGGCTGGCACGGCACGGGTCGATCCCCAGCCCGCGATCGACGCGATCCGCGCAGCGGTGTCACGTCGGCACGGACTGTCCGTCGCGGACGTGCGCTTCCTCCCGGCGGGCGCGATCCCGCGCACCACCAGCGGCAAGCTCGCGCGCCGGGCCTGTCGTAGGCAATACCTCAGTGGCGACTTGCGGGACTGACCGCGTTACGTGCGGGGGAGCAGCGAGATCTTCTGCCAGATCTTGTTTGACAGCTCGGTCGTCAGGGTCTCGATGGTCGAGACGGTCTCCAGCACGAGTCCATCCGCGCTGTGCTCGGCGCACAGTGCCGAAGTCTTGGCCGTGAGGCTCAGCAGTTCGGAGCAGTAGCTGAGGTAATGGTGGAGCTGATCCGCGTCCAGGCCGTGCGCGACGCTCTGCGCCGTCGGCGTGTAATTGGGGCTGACCTGCTCCGGATCCTTCGACAACTGGTGCATGTCGATGACGTGTGCGAGGGAGCGCAGCCGGTGGAGCAGGCGCAGCAACACGCGTCGCTCCAAGCGCTCGGGGAAGGCCCACAGAAAGACCAACGCGATGGCGGCGAAGACCAGGTCGTTGATGACGCTCTCCACCAAGGGCACCCAGTCGAAGGTGCGGGCCAGTCCGTCGACGACCGCCGAGCGCAAGCTGAAGGCCAGTGCTACCAATGTCGCCACGACGATCACGATGCCCGTGACGCGGGCCGCCAGCGTCGTCCGGCGAAGGCGGTCGCGGGAGCGGGCCGCGTCGCTCTCGACCAGAACGACCAGCTGACCGAGGTCGCGCGCCACCTTGGTCAGTCCCCGCTCGCCGAAGCGCGCGTCGATGCGACGTTCGAGGTGCGCCACGGTGGCACCGACGTGATCCGCGACTAGCTGGACCTTGTCGCCGGCCGGACTGGTACTCACCACGTCATGACTGTAGGGGGAGTCGCGGAGGAGGGACTCGCGAATCCGTCCGTTCGTTACCGAGCTCTACCCGAGCTACTCAGGGTGGACTGAGGTCAGCGCGCCGTCGATTACCATCTGTCGCAACGCCTTCCGGTTCAGCTTGCCACTCGTCAAGGTCGGTATCTGGTCGCTCGTCGCCACCACCCACTGGGTCGGCACCTTGTAGGCGGACAGTTGATCACGGGTGCGGGTCGCCACGGAGCTCATGTCGAGTTCCGCTGGCCCAGGTACGACAACGGCGCAGACCGCTTCGCCCCGTTGGGCGTCGTCGATCCCGACGACAACGCACTGCGCCACTCCGGGGAGGCATTCGATGACGGCCTCGACCTCGAGCGGCGACACGTTGGCGCCGGCGGTCTTGATCATTTCGCTGGACCGACCGACGTAGAACAAGCGCGGGTCGTTCGTTCTGCGATAGACCCGATCGCCGGTGTGGTACCAGCCCGCTTGATCGAAGACCTCCGAGCGCTCACGCTTGTTGTATCCGGTCATCACCCCGATTCCACGGATGAGGAGTTCGCCGGTGGTTCCGTCGGGGACCGGGACGCCGTCCTCGTCCACGATGTCGATCTCGGTGAAGGCGAATCCGCCCGCGGTTTCAGACATGGTGCGGTGCACGGGGAATCCGTCGGGGACGTCCGTCATCGCGATGTCCAGCGGACCCTCGCGCAACATCGGCGCACTGGTCAGGTCTCGGCTGGCGAAGCTGGGGTGGTCCCGCAACCGCTGGGTGAAGGCGGGCCACCCGACGATGCCGGTCGCGCGCTCCTGCTCGACGAGATCGAGCGCCGTGGCTGCGTCGAGACGGGGCATGGCCAGCACGGTGACGGGTTCGTGGAGCGCGCCCGTCGCGGCGAGCACTCCGCCGATCCAGAAGAATGGCATCGCACACAGGATCCGGGCCGATTCCGCTGAGCCGGTGATCGATCGGATCGCCGCCGGCCATGTGGACGTCTGCCGGAAGAGTGTGCCGTGCGTGTGCAGTACACCCTTCGGGTCCGCGGTCGATCCCGAGGTATGCACCATGATGGCCAGGTCCGCGGGGGAGACCTCGGCCTCGACCGCGGCCAGCACATCCCGCGGCACGTGGGTGGCCTGATCGTCGACGTGCGTCGCCCAGCTTCGGTCCGAGCCGCCGACCAGCACGATGTCGCGCAAGTACGGCGTTGCCCGCAGCGCGAGCCGTCCGGCCCGCTGCCCGGACACTTCGGGCAGCGCCGCCTCCAACCGCTCGGCGACGTCGATGTCCAGCACCTTGCTGGGAGCGACGAGCAGCCCGACGTCGGCGAGCCTCAGCACCTTGGCGAGCTCCGCCGACTTGTACATCGTGCTCAGCGGCACGGCCAGGGCGCCGATCCGGGACACCGCGAGCCACCAGACGATCCAGTCGACGCCATTGGGGAAGAACAGACCGACCCGGGTGCCCTTGCCTACGCCCTGCTGGAGCAGCCATCGCGCGACGTCCGCCGAACGGTGCTCCGCATCCTGGTAGGTGAGCCGGTCGGTCGGCGTGACCACGTACGTGTGCTCACCGAACTCGCGTGCGGCGCGCTCGAGGAGTGCGGGAATCGTGGGTCGGGTCTCGATCACACGCCGATCCTCTCCAACGCCGATGCCGGGACGAACAGCGGGCAAGGATTACGGCGGATTCACTCCATCAGCCGTCGAGCAGCGCACGGGCGGTAGTGGACCCGGCGAGCTACAGGTCGTCGCCGACCCTCGCGGACTACGGGGCGGCTGACTCAGCCGTTCTGCTGCATGCCGTAGCACGTGCCGTAATGCTCGGGAGTGCACGGGATGCCGTTCACCGACCCGGTACCACCTGGGTCGGAGGAGATGACGGGCTCGCCCGCCGATGATTGCGGCGGCGCGACCACGCTCTGCGCGCTTCGGCCCGACGAGCCGTTGACGCACACGCCCGGGAACCGCTCCGACGTGCCCCACGGGCAGCTGTCTGCAGTAGCCGGTGAGGCGATGGCCAACGTCCCCGCGGCGAACGCCACTGCGCATCCAAAGACAAGAATTCCGCGCTTCACGGCAACCATCACGCTCCCAGAGGACTCATTCGACCCGCGACCACCCTAACCCCGCGACCCCGTCATGCCACCAACCGCGAGACAACCCGCGAAGAGCGGGGCACGTACCGTCGGCTTGGTGCGGTGGATCGTCGACGCGATGAACGTGATCGGGACACGCCCAGACGGCTGGTGGAAGGACCGCCGGCTCGCGATGGTCAGGCTCGTCGACGACCTCGAGCGCTGGGCATCCGCGGGAGGCTACGACGTGACGGCGGTGTTCGAGGGCCCGTCGTCGCCGGCGATTCGCTCGGCGGTGATCGGGGTATCACACGCACCCAAGGCATCAACGAATTCGGCCGATGACGAGATCGTCCGACTGATCCGGGCCGACGATCGACCTGAGCAGATTACCGTCGTGACGTCGGACGCCACCTTGGCCGATCGAGTGCGAGCTGCCGGAGCCTTAACCCATCCGGCGGCGAGCTTCCGCGATCTGATCGACCCGCATCTCTGACCAACGACATGGACGGACCTCGAATGCAATCGTTTCGCGTTTGCCGGACGCCTCTAATTCGTCTGCAGTTTGCCCGCAGTCCCTACCATCCGCCGATGCCCCTTGCCTTCGGACGTTGCAGCCAGCTCGTATTGGCGGCCGTGGTCTGTGTGCTCGTGTCCTTCGCCCCTTGGGCCGCGGCGCCCGCGCACGCTGCCCAATTCGACTTCGGGGGCGTGCCGCGGACCTACGCCCTGCACGTGCCCGCTGGTGTTCAGCGACCGACAGGTCTGGTGGTAAACCTGCATGCCGCCGGCGCCACCGGCCAGGACCAGGCAGCGTTGACGCACTATGACGCCGTCGCCGATGCGCACGGGTTCGTCGTCGTGTACCCCGACGGGGTCGACCTGAGTTGGGCCGACGGGCGTGGTGCGTCGTTACCCGACCGGCAGGGGATCGACGACGTGGGTTTCATCACGGCTCTGGTCGGCATGCTGGTGACTGACTTCGGCATCGATCCCGGCCGCGTGTTCGCGACCGGACTGTCCGCCGGGGCGTTCATGGCCAATCGGCTGGCATGTGAACGCGCCGACGTCTTCGCCGCCATCGCCCCGGTAGCCGGCACACTCGGTGTGAACGTGGGGTGCAACCCGTCGCGGCCGGTATCCGTGTTGGAAACGCACGGAACCGCCGATCCCGTCGTGCCCTACGGCGGCGGCACCATGACCGGACGTGGCGGCGATAGCAGCGTCCTCCCCGCCCAGGCGATGGTGGACCGCTGGCGCCAGGTCGACGGCTGTCAGGACGTTCCGGCGCAGGCCGTGCTGCCCAACACCGGCGATGGCACCGTAACCACCCGCTTCACGTCCTCGGCGTGTTCACCCGGCACCTCCGTGGTGTCGATTCGCGTCGACGGCGGCGGTCATACCTGGCCCAATGCCCCGGCGTTCCTCCCGGAAGAGGCCGTCGGCCTCACAACCCACGCCTTCGACGCCTCCGAGGAGTCGTGGCAGTTCTTCAACGCTCACGCGAGATAGCGAGTGTTCGTGGCCACGGGCCGTGAGGGCGCTGGACCCCCTAGTCCTCCTTGCGAATCAACCGCGACAACGCCTCGCGGTCGGGCTCGAGCAGTTCGGCGATGCGGGCCTGGTTGACGTCGGCCACGATGATCTCCCCGACGTCCTTGTGGACGTCGGTGAAGATGCCGTGGGACTTCATCTTCTCGGTCTGATAGATGTTGTCCTCGGTGGGCGTGACGTAGTAGACCGCATCGGCCTTGAAGCGGTGCACCAGCCAGAGGTGAACCAACGTCATCAAGCGCTTCTGGCGTAGCTTCTCGGCGAAGGTGTTCTGATCGCGCACCGTCAGGATGCTGCGCCCGTGCCGGTCCTTGATCGGGTCGACCAGGACGTTGGCGAGCTTCTCGTCCTCTCCGTCCCGTTCGCCGAAGATGCCGAGCTCCAGTACCTCGCCGCCGGCGCGTCGCGGTCGGAGCTGCACGCGGAGTTTCTCGCCGAGTTGATAGTGGTCACTCCACATCGCGAGCCATTCCTCGAGCAGCTTCTTCGGCACCTCGGTCTGCACGAGATGCTGCTGCTGCGTGGAGCCCTTGCCCATCGACTTGGTAGTCGCCGTGCGTCCAGACGAGGCGGCCAGAGCGGCGTCGCTCCGCGGACCGCCGACCAGCGTTTGTGGTGTGCGATAGGGCGACTCGACGAGTCGCATCTTGCGCTGCAGGCGAGCCAGCGACAGCATGCCGTCCTGCTTGAGGGCGGTGGCGAACTCCTCTGCGGCGACGCCGTCGATCTGGTGCCCGCCGTACGTCATGAAGTTGAAGACGAATCCCATCTTGGCGAGTTCCTCGGGGAACGCCCGCATCTGGTCGTCAGTCATGCCGGTGGTGTCCCAGTTGAAGGAGGGGGACAGGTTGTACGCGAGCATCTTGTCCGGGTACACGGCATGAATCGCATGGGCGAACTGCCGGGCATCGTCGAGGTCCGCGGTCTTCGTCTCCATCCACAGAATGTCGGCAAACGGCGCTGCCGCAAGTGATTTGGCAATCGCGTACGGAATGCCACCACGAATCTGGTAGTAGCCTTCCGGAGTCTTCACCCGCTCACAGTCCCATCCCGCGTCGGCCCCCAATGCCTTCGCCTTCTCGCGGGCCTCGTAGAGCGACGCGCGCTCGGCGAACCGCCGCCACTCGGCTGCGCTGATCTCGAGTGGTTCGCCTTCGCGCTCACGGAATTCGAGCAGGTCCGCCACGGCCTCGCCGTAGGTCTGCAGCCCGGCATCGTTCTGCCAGGCTTCGACGAACCGCGACTCGACCTCGTCGAACAGGGCGTCGACCGACTGGTCGCGGTCCTGCTTCGCGGCCGCATCGGCGATCAGCGTCATGATGCCTTGGCGCTCAAGCCAACTGGTGGCGGTGGCGTACTCACCCTCCGGAAGCGCGTAGAGGAGGTGGCCGTTGAGCTCCGTGAAGTCGGACTCGTAGAAGCGCCGAACCATGGCCAGGAAACAGGACTTGTAGGACGGAATCTTCAGGTTGGTGGCGCCGAGCAGGAACGGCTGGTCGCGCTCGTCGGCGCGGCTGTCGATGAGGTTGGCCGCCTCGGCATCGGTGCGCGCCACGATGATTCCGGGCACCCGCATGATGTCGAGTTGGAACCGCGCGGTGTTCAGCCGCTTGATCTGCTCATCTGACGGCACGAGCACCTTGCCGCCTTGGTGGCCGCACTTCTTGGTGCCCGGACGTTGGTCCTCGATGTGATAGCCCGGGACGCCGGCTTCGACGAAGCGGCGGACCAGGTTCCGTACGTGTGGATCGCCGCCGTGACCCGTGTCGGCGTCGGCGATGATGAACGGCCGGAAGTCGACCGCAGGGGTCGCGGCGCGTTGCGCGTCGGTCATGCGCAGGCGGAGATACTGCTGATTGCGATCTGCAGTGAGAAGTGCCCGCACCAAACCCGCTGCCTCGTCGGGCACCTGGCTCAGGGGGTAGCTGGCGAGGTCGGGGCCGGGGTCCTCGCTGATGGAGCCCTTCGCCGACGTCGCCCAACCACCGAGGTATATCCCCTCGATGCCCATCCGTTTCATGGTCACTGCCTGCCCCGGCGAGTAGGGTCCGAACGTCGTGATGCTCTTGTGCTGTGCGAAGAGGTCGCGCAGGCGCGCGTAGAAGGCGGCCGCGGCCTCGCGCGCGACGATGTAGTCGGCGGGGACGGTGCCGCGCTGCTCTGCGACTTGGCGGGCCGAGTAAAGGCGAATGATTCCGTCGAAGCGCGGACTGTCGAAGTATGCCTGCGTGGCTGCGACGTCCTGCTCGAATGGGGTGCGGACCTGTGTGTCCGCGTCAATCATGGTCATGGGATTCGTGCTCCGTTCACGGCAGTTCCCGCTCGCGATCCACGGGGAGTGGACCGCCACGTCTGACGATACGACGGAGGCCCGCCCACGACGGCAGAACGACATCGACCGCGGCTGCAGGGGAGCCACGCCCAGCTGGGTCTATCTGCTACGACTGATGGTTGACATGGCCTGGGCGCGGACTCAGCGGCTGTCCGTGCCGAGGTCGTCCGAGCGTCCCGCTTCGAGTCGCGACCAATGGGCGATCGGGCGTCCGTCGATCCGCGTGTTGGAGCCGTCGACCCGCCACTCCTGTGGCCAGCCCGGCGGCGAGTCCTCCCACGGCTCTTGGCGTCCATACACGGTGAGGTCCATCAGCGCGAGGCTGTAGTCCATGGCCTCGACACCGCGGCGGGTCGTCCAATACGTTTCGAAGACGCTGGCGCCGTCCCGTAGGTAACACACGAGATGCATCAAGCCGACGTGGCGGCCTACGAGGAGCGTCTCGAGCGAGGGGAGTGCCGAGTACCACGGCATCTCCCAGCCCATGAAGTCGCGGTAGCGGATGCTCTCGTCGAGGGAACCTTGGCAGAACACCGCGTAGGTGATGTCGCGAGAATGCAGGTAAGACAGTTCCGCGACCTGGGTGGTGCACCACGTGCAGCCTTCGCACTGCTCGGGCGCGGGCCGGCCGGGGTGCCACATGAAGTAGTAAGCGACGAGCTGACGGCGCCCTTCGAACGCTTCGAGCAGGGTGAGCGGACCGTGGGGTCCGATCAGCGCGAGGTTGGCGTCTACCTCGACCATCGGTAGGCGTCGTCGGGCCGCAGCGATCGCGTCGCCTTCCCGCGTGTGCGTCTTCTCCCGAACCCGCAGCCCGTTCAGTTCGGCCTGGAACGTGGCCCGGTCGACGGCCGTGGGCAGATTCCTCCGTTCGTCCGTCATGTTCGCCTCCTTGGATACTCGCTGTTACTCGACGATGTCGGCGTGGGCGGGGCCGAACAGGTAGAGGTGATCGAGAACCGGAGTCGGGTCGCCCGACCAGTCCATCGCGACGAGCTGGGCGCGACTGCGGCGACCCGTCCGCCAGCGTAGGGCTTCGAATCGCGTAGTGCGAAGCCCTATTTCGCACCCATCGTCGGGTCCGCTCCGATACTCGGCGTCTTCGACCGTCACGCGAAGCGGTACCGGCGTCCGAAGGTTCGTCAGCAGCTGGTCGGACGACAACTGCACCGCTGCGGAGTCCCGGTCGCCGGGGTGACCGATGGCACTGCGGATGTCGTGCTCGTGAACGGTGACGTCGCCGAGCGGGGGTTTCACCCCCGCGGTCTCGGCTTGGCGAACCATCTGCGCGGCGGCTTCGGTCCAGGTGGACAGGAGTTCGCCCACGTCGTGGTCGCGGAACCGGACGATCTGAGCGGCGGTCTCCTCGTCGGTGGGTGCGCCGGACAGACGTCCGCTGACCCAGTCGTCGGCGACTGCTGTCACATGCACCACCACGTCGCGGACCGACCAGCCTGGACAGGCCGAAACGGCGGTGCTCCAGCCCGCGTCGTCGAGTCCCGTCACCAGTGCCGTGATCCGTTCCCTGGTTTCCTGATAGAGCCTGGCAACGAGGGGAGGATCGGCGACCGCCACGCGGATCACGCTTCGGGCCGCTGGTCGTCGGGGTCGCTCGGGTCGGGATCACCGAACCACCGCGATGGCTCGTGTTTGCCGTATTCGTCGTGCCAGTCCCACCATTCGTAGGGTTTGCTCTGCGGGTAACCCTCCGGCGAGTCCTCCCACGTCTCCTGACGGCCGAGCGCGGTCATGTCGAGGAGGCTCCACGTGTTCACGAACACCTCGTCGCCACGGTTGTTGATGAAATAGGTGCGGAACACCTGGTCACCGTCGCGGATGAAGGCATTGGTGCCGTGCCATTCGTCGACGCCGAAGTCGGCGTCGAACGCACAGCCCGGCTTGGCGAGGATGGTGTACCACGGGATGTCCCAGCCCATTCGCTCCTTCACCTGCGCGAGTTCCGTCTGCGACGCGCGGGAGGCGTACAGAAACGTCGTGTCACGGGCGTTCAGATGTGCGAGGTTGCCGACGTGGTCGGCCATCAACGAGCAGCCGACACAGCCATGCTCGGGCCACCCATGAACGCCGGGCTCGACGAACGCCCGGTAGACGATCAACTGGCGACGGCCACCGAACAGGTCCAGCAGGCTCGCCTTGCCCTCGGGTCCCTCGAACTCATATGGCTTGTCCACCGGCGTCCACGGCATCCGCCGGCGCATCGCAGCGAGCGCGTCTCGCGCTCTGGTCAGTTCCTTCTCCTTGGCGAGCATCTCCTGGTGCGCAGCCTCCCACTCCTGCGCCGACACGATGGGTGGTGTCTGCATCATCATCCTTCCGCTTACGTCGCAAACGGTTTCAGTTGGGCATCGTGATCATCAATCACTAAAACGCTCAACACTTCAGTTGAATATCTGTTGACCCAGCACACCACGAGCGACCGGCTATAGTCAACAACGTGGTTGAAGATCAGGTGCTGGACCGGGCGTACGCCGCGCTCGCCGATCCCACGCGCCGCCGACTGTTGGAGGCGCTGCGCACGGGCGACGCCCGCATCACCGACTTGGCCGCTCCGCTGCCCATGACCTTCGCCGGTGTATCCCGCCACATCGGGGTGCTGGAATCGGCGGGCCTCGTACGGCGCGAGGTGCGCGGCCGCGAGCACTGGCTTTCCCTGCAGCCGGACGGATTGGCCACGGCCCAGCAGTGGATCGACGAGCAGACGGACTTCTGGTCGACGCGCGCGGACGCGTTGGCGGCGCGGCTTCGCCGCAAGCGGCGGACACGATGACCGAAGCGCCGGTTGCCCGCGTGCAACGCGTCATGCCCGCCGCACCAGACGTGGTGTTCGACGAATGGCTCGATCCGGAGTCGTTGGCGGAGTGGATGTGTCCGCGCCCGTCTCGATGCGTCGCCGTCACCGTCGAGCCCCGACTCGGCGGGAGGCTGCGCTTCGACGTCGACAATCTGGGCACCAGCGTCCTGATCACCGGCCAGTTCCTCGCCATCGAACGCCCGCACCTGCTGCGCTTCACGTGGACCAACTCGGACTGGCCGGACCCCACCGTGGTCAGCGTCGTCAACGTGGCGTTCGCGCCTGCCGGCGACGACGAGACCCTCCTGTCGATCGAGCATTCCCTCATCCCCCCAGACAGATTCGATGATTTCCAGAACGGCTGGGTGGGCGTCTGTGATCAGCTCGCAGCTTTTCTGCGCAGCAAATGACGGCGCGGTTGCGCCACCGGTCTGAAATCGACCGTCGACACATGATCTGCGCAGCAGGCCATCCATGGCGCACGGATTTGGTCTAGCGATTCAAACGGTTCCGCCCATACCATTGATGACGATCGGACTGAACTTCCGGTGTCATGCGGACGACGGGGCCGGGGAGTGGTCTGGCGCATCCTGAATCGCCTTGTTTGAGCGGGCGCACTTCGGGGAAAGAACCTCGCACCATCACACCACTTGGGGTGAAAATGAGCGTAAGCGGATCGGATCAAGCTCGACGCGCGCTGCGGCTGCCGCAGACAATGATCACACGCACGATTGCTCGAATGCTCGGTTCAGCATTGCTGGCATCGTGCGTGTTGTGGGGCGCACCGACCGGCATTCCTTCCGCATCGGCTGCTCCTTGTCCCGACGTGGAGGTGGTGTTCGCCCGCGGCACGTTCGAGCCACCAGGAGTGGGAGGAATCGGACAGGCGTTCGTCGATGAGCTGCGCGCTCAACCGCAGCTTGGCGGGAAATCAATCGAAGTGTACCCAGTGAATTATCCTGCCTCTCTGAACTTCTCGACGGCAGCCGACGGTGTCATCGACGCCGGCAACAAGATCCGCGAGATCACCGCGAACTGTCCGGCCACGAAGATGGTGCTCGGCGGATACTCCCAAGGGGCGGCCGTGATCGGCTACGTCACGGCAGACGCAATGCCTGTCGGTTACACACCGCCACCGGGGATCACCGGACTCATGCCGCCCGAAACGGCCAGTCACGTCGCCGCAGTAACCCTGTTCGGAAAGCCATCGAACGGCTTCCTGAACAACATCGACCGCAGCGCGCCGCCCATCACGGTAGGAGCCCTCTATGCGGGCAAGACCATTGACCAATGCATCCCCGAGGACCCCATCTGCTCGACCACCGGCAGCGACGGCGGCGCCCACGCCGCGTATGCGGTCAACGGGATGACGGCCCAGGCCGCCGCCTTCGCCGCGAATAGCCTCGTCTCGCCCAGCACCTCAAGCAGTCCCGTGCAGGACTTCGCCGGAACGCGGCTCGGCCGATAGTCGATCCGAGGTCGCGCGATCAGGGTCGTGCCCTCAGTCCGACCACTGCAGCCCGTGCAGTCGCATCGCCTCAGTCAACGCAGGATCGCCTGGATCGACCGAATCAGCCGTGACAGCCATGATCTCCGGTGGCGCGCTGGCCGCCGGGTCGCGTTCGTAGACCGCCCACAACAGCAGGCTGTCGCCATGGCGGGAGCGGAATTCGATGCCGGTCACCGGAGTGTCGTCGGTGGCAGACAGCGTGTATATCCACGACGACACCGCCTGAGTGAGCGATCGCGGCCGGCTGTCCCGGATGGCCGACGCATCCAGGTCGGCCAGTCCGAGTGCTTTCGCGAGCGGGACCAGCCGGCGACGCAGCGTCGAAAGCGACTCCGGCTGACTCGGCTGCACGAACACGCCCGTGAGCCGTCCAGTCGCCAGAAGTCTCGTTTCGCACCATGACCGGGGAAGTGCCCCTGGTGGCGCGCTCGGGTCGGTCTGCCCGGCGCCGTCGTTGTCGGCGATGTCGGCCATGTCGGTTTCGAGCTGCGGGTCGGGGCGGAAGACGGCCAGCACCTCCAGATAGCAGGCCAGGGCCGAGGATCCGACGTAGAGGGCACGCCATGTCCCGTGCGGGTCATCCCAACGTCCGTGGAATCGGCCGTCGGCACCGGCGTACTCCCACGGCGTCCATGCCCACGGTTCTGGGCGGTAGCCCACCCGGCAGACCGGAAGGTAGTCGCGACGTACCGCCTCGAGTGCCCCGTCGGAGGTGACGATCAGCTGGGAGCCATTCACCCCACAGCGGCGAACTGTCGGGCTGCGGTGAGCACCTGAGGTCCGACCTCCTCGAGGTCGCCGTCGCGAAGCAGCCGGGCAGGGCTGCGGTCATCCAGCAGCGGATTGAGGCCCTGGAACCAGGCTTGCGCGACCTGGTGGCCGTCTCGCTGGCTGATTACCGCGGCCGCGCGGTAGGCGACCCGGAGCCGGTCGAGGTCGGCGGGATTGCCAATCTCCCGAGACCCCTCCGCCCACTGGCGCACCGCTCGGGTCTCTTTCACTTTGCCCAAGTGCGCCACGAGCTTGGCGCCCAACAGATCCCGCAATGCCGTCACGAGCTGGGCAGTCGTCATCGACAGGGCGGCGTTGTAGGCGTCCAGGTCGGGCTTTGCCGATGTCAGCATGAAAACCACCTCCAATCACAGGATAGATCACATACTGAATACCGGCAACGATCACGCTTGGATTCTTGGCAGGACCCTCGGGCCTCATTCGCCGCTTGCACGCTCGAGGCGGGTCGTCAGGCGTCGGGCCAGCTAGCCAGGAAGGCCTCGGTGACGATGGCGGCGTTGTCCGCGGCAATCTGTTTGTAGACGAAGAACGTGAATGGGTAGCCCGGCAGGTTGAGCGGGTCACCGGGCCCGTCGGACATGCCGCGGATGCCGAGGAACGGGATGCCGTGCGCATCGGCAACCTGTTGCGCCGCCGCGGTTTCCTGGTCGACCGCATCCACGGGCGGATTCACAGCCGCGAAGAGGCCCGTTAAGTTGCTGAGGATTCCGAAGGCCAGGAACGGCACCACTGCCTGGAAGAAGTTGCCCGTGAACAGAGGTGAGTAATCCGGTGCGGCGAACGGCGCGGGGCCGAAAATGGCGCCGCCGAAGGGGATGGCGGGGAAAGCCGTACCGTTGTTGTTGTCGTCGCTGGAGCCGTCGCCGCCGACGAATAGTTGCGGCTCGCGATTGAGGTCGATCAGCGGAAGGTGCGCGAGGGGTCCGCAGAAATGACAGGCGGGGTCTCCGATGCTGTCGGTGCTGTCCAGGTCAACCGTGAGTGCATTGGCCGCGGCGAGCATGCCGGGATCGACCGCGTGCCATGTCTCGCCGTCGTCGGAAGTCCATCGGGCCGGTACCGCCACATCGCCGATCTCGGTACGCCCGGAGCCACCCGCGACACCCGAGAAAACCACTGCGCCGATGGAGATTCCGGACTCGGGTGTGAAGTGGTCGAGTGCTACTTCGGTGGTCTGGGTGGCGTTCACCATGCCGATGCCGGTCATCGCCACGACGACCTTCTCGCCGCCCAACGTGCCAAGGTAGAAGTGATGACCGTCGACCACCACGGAGGCGTTTGGATCGAGCGTGGTGCGGGCGAGAACGGCGTCGGCTTCGGCTGGAAAAGCGGACAAAATGAGGGTGCGCTGTTCGGGTTGGCCGCCGGCGTTGGCGAGCAGCGTCTGGCCCGTCGTCTGCACGGTGGCCGGTGCGCTGGCCACGGATCGCACTGCGGACTCGAACTCGCGTCGCGCGAAGGCCAGCAGCGCCCACATCGACGGTGCGTCGGCGGGTGCTCGCGGCGTGCCACTCGCGGCGAACGGACTCAGGACCGCGTTGACGACCCCCGACACCAGCCGGCGCACGACACCACCCACGTGTGGACTCGGCACGGCCGGCTTCGTGGCAACTTCCTTTGACTGCGTCGAGGCAGTACGCAGCAACGCAGCGCCACCCGTCCGCTCGATTGGATCGGTGACTACGTCGGCGAGCCGATGGACGGCATCGGTCGTCTGCTCGGCCGCCGGTGCGACGGGCAGCGTCGCAAGGTGTTTGGTGTCCGCGACGGCGGATACCGGTGCCGGACCCCTCGTCGAGGTGGCCTTGGCAGCCCTTCGGTCTGATCCTTTCGGTCTTGCGGGAGTGCTGGGCGAGCCGTCGTCGTCGTTCGATCGCGACGTCGCGGCCGTCTCGCCGGCATCCGGTGACGTGATGGTCGGCCCCCAAGCATGCCGCCTGAATCCACCCGTTCCGATGACGACTCTCGGTAGCGCCGAGCGCAGCGCTCCATCCTCCGGGTTCGGGACATCTGTGCCGCTGACCGCCGCACTCGTAGCGGTCGTCGCATCGTGAGAGTCGGCGTCGTCGGCGGAGCCTCGCTTGGTCGCTCCAGACGGGCCGGCCTCGTTTCGGGAGACGTTCGATCCGGCAGAGCCAGGGGAGTCGTCGGCCCACGCGAGCCCGCTGCCCCACCCGCTCACGACGGCGGCGCCGACTCCCACTGCGACGGCCAAGCTACACACCCGACCTGTGTAGGCGTTGCTGGGCATGCGGTATGTATATCGCCTCAGCTCAACCGGAGTGCCGGAATGCGAAGAAGTTCGAACGGAGTCGTACGACGTCGAATTTGCTCGATACAACCCAACCTTGGATCAGTGGCCGACGGGCACATTGGTTGATTGAAGATCAAGGGTGTTCTGGTGTCCGGGGTTTGGCTAGCGCTTAAGGTGGTTATGTCTGCTAAATATCCGGATTCAGTCTCGCTGGAGTCACGCTCATGACCTTGATCAAGACCACTCGGCTCGCCGTTGCAATCGCGGGCGGGCTCACTGCAGCCATCCTGGGCCTGGGCGCCCCTCTGGCGAGCGCCGAACCGGCTCCGCCGCCACCGCCCGTCCAGGGCGAAGCGCCGCCGGCCTGGGCGCCCCCGAAGCCCGCCGAGTTCTGGAACGGGCAGCCCGTGGTGTGGAGCACGGGGTGGGGCGGACGCTGGGGTGTGTGGATCAACGGCGGCTTCATCCCGCTGACGTCAAACCCAGTCACCGGCGGCGGCTAAGCCCGATGAGTGAGTTTGCGACGGCGCAGCGAGCCCCGCGGAGATCCGGCGCTCGGTAGGCGCACCGCGTGCGCGCGAGAGCACAGGCGAGAGTGTTCTGTGCGTTCGGCTGACACCCCCAACCCACCCGTAAGCCCACGAAGTCCTGTTCGTACACATACTCAGGGACACGGAACAGGTTCGGAGACAATGGGATCGGACATCTCGCGACGGTCGGTAGCGACTCGGTGACTCCACCGTGATCCGTCCCACCAACGGAACTGGTAGCGCCGCAACGGATCGGGATACCAGTCCGCGGTGGGCGATTCCGATTGGGCGTCACTGACAACCTTCTGCTCTGCGGCCGTGGGACTTTCGTCGGCTGCGAGGAGTGCAATGCCGTGGCGCAGGCCAACAGCGCCCGGCAGGTCGAAACGGCGCTGCTTCTCGGCCGCTGTGACTCCCTGAACGGCCAGCTTTCCAGAGACCGTGCAATTCCCGGATTTGATCGCGACCAAGCGGCCCTGACGCACTACGGCGAGCACGCCGGCCATGTTGAAGGCAACGTTAATCGCCACCTCGATATTGGCGACCGACTTGCCGTCGATGTACATGTCGATGGTCGGATGGTGGCTGGACTCGATCCGGTGGGTCGCCAGCGCGACGACCTCCTCGGTCGTCGGCGCGGTGAGGGTACGGCGTGCGGCTTGCCGAAGCGCCTCGTACCGCTTCCATCCGGCGGCTGCCAAATCCGCCAGGTTCATCGAGAGGAAGCCGTCGGCTGCCTTCGCGACCTCGCGCTCGGCGACACCGGTGAGTGCAGGCAGGCCAGGGACGAGGTTTCGCACGGTGCCGAATTCCTGCAGCGACTTGGCGAGTTCGTCAGTCGGGTCCCGCGGGCCTCCGCCGAAGAAGAGGTCACGCAGGGTAGCTGCCTCACTGAGCGCGGGTGTAGTCATCGTTCACCTCTCTGATGGTCTGGATGCCGGAGTCGAATCGGGCCTCCAGCCGGATGGCGTGTGTCGCCTCTCCTCGAGCGGGTGTCTCCTGGACGGTGGCGACCGGAGGTCCGCCGGGACGCCCGACGACGTGCACGCGGGTGTCCGGGTGCGGGTGGCGACGGTGACGGATGTGCCGCACGCCGAGGACCGTTGCGACCACGAGGACCAGTGCGATCACCCAGCCCCAAATCCCCGGAGGGGGCGGTGGTGGCGGTGAAGGCGACGGTTCGGCGATGACGGTGAAGGCGGTGGTCAATGCGATCGATCCGTCCGAGCACGCGGCGCGAACGGTGTGGCTGCGGACATCGGCGTTGGCCGGCACCGGGACCGAGGTGGCGAAGCCACCTGAGGCGTCCACCGAGGGGTTGCCCAGCTGCGTGCCGTCGTCCCACGACAGCTCCACGGTCCCGTTTGCACAGACGAATCGCTCACCGGCAACGCGCATCTCGTCGCCACGCTGCCCACTGGCCGGTTGGACGGCCATGGCGGCGGGCGTAGGCTCCGGCGGCGGCCGCGAGCCGTTTGCGACGACGGTGAACGTCGTGACCATCGCAACCGAGTCGTCCGCACAGGCCGCTCGGACGATGTGGCCGCCGGCATCGGCGTTCGATGACACGAGGACCGACGTCTCGAAATGGCCTGACTCGTCCACCGTAGGGGTGGCCAGCTGTGTGCCGTCGTCCCAGGACAACTGCACCGTCGCGGCGCGGTCGGTACAAGCGAAGCGCTCGCCTGTGATGCGCACTTGGTCGCCGGGGTGACCGATGGTCGGCTGAACGGACAGCGTGGGAGCCGGGGTTACCACGGGAGGTTCAGTCTTCGTCACTTCGAAGGGCTGGCTGGCGGTGATCGCGGAGTGGTACTGGCACCGGGCCACCACGGTGTGCTCGCCGTTCGGGGCCTCGTCGGGCACGGCGATCGGGACCGTGAATGTGGGGGGCTGGGCCTCCGCCAACGGGGAGCCGTCATCGTCCCAGAACAGTTGTACGGTTTCGGACGACCCACAGGCGAAATCGCTACCCGTGGCCGTGATTTGGGAACCACGGTGTCCCGACGGGGCGTCGAGTGTGAAGGTGGGCTCCTTCGGTGGCGGGACGACGGTGAATTCGGCCGTGTTGGACACGTACCCGCATGACGCGGTCACTTCGTACTGCGTGGCTGGGTCGTCCGGCACGGTGTAGGGGACTACGACATCACGGCCCTCGATGCTGGCATGCGAGAGGTCCACCGACTTACCGGCCCACTCCAACAAAAACACCGGGTTCGCCGCCGAACCTCCCCCCGTCAGCGACCCTGTCGGCTGAACACACGCCCCGTAACCCACTGCGGTAATTGTGACCTGCGTTCCCGCGGTGCCCTGCTGGGGTGAGAGCCTCAAAGATGTCTCGAAGTCGAGACCTGTGTTGAGGTCGGGATTCTCGGGACTAGGCGTCGACAGGTCGGGATTCTCGGGACTAGGCGTCGACGTAGTCGGCGTCGGCGCGGAACTTGAAGTCGTGGGATCTGCGAGGGCAGCGACCCCGCCCAAGGACAGGGCCGCCACCACGACGATGCTCGCCGAAGCCACCGCGACTGCTGCGGCTCGACCAATGCAGGCCAGCGGAAACCGTGGGGGCCGTTTCCTTCGGGTGCCCCCAGACTCCCTTCGGTCTGGTGCCATATCCACAGCGTCGCGCCCTGCAAGACGAGGGTCACGCGTAGTCGACTACTCGACTTTTGGGGGTTGTCAGGAGCTTGATGCGCAGCCACGTCGCAGTCGAGAGCGCCGCCGGCGACAACCCCGAGCGGGTCCGCTCAGAACCAGCCTGGGCCCGGCTCTGCGGCGTGGCACCCATCCCCGCGTCCTCCGGGATGACCGCCCGCCACCGGCTCAACCGCGGAGGCCACCGCGAAGCCAACGCTGCCCTCTACCGCACCGTCATCGTGCGGATGCAGCATCACGAACCCACCAAGGCCTACGTGGCTCGTCGCACCGCCGAAGGCAAGACCAAAGCCGAGATCATCCGCTGCCTCAAACGACTACTCGCCCGCGAAATCTGGTCCCTGATGCGCCCTTTGCGGATGAATCCGCGGACCATGAAATTCGCCGCTTGACGGATATAGGAGCATCAACGCCGCCATGGAGTCGTTTTGGGCCCGGCTCCAGGTCGAGCTACTCAATACACGCAAATGGGCGACCACCCTCGAGTTGGCCGCGTCAATGGCTGATTACATCGACAACTTCTACAACGTCGAACGCCGTCACAGCTACCTCGGTAACATCAGCCCCACGGAGTTCGAAACGCTCTGGACGTCCAGCTATTCAGTCCCTCAGCTCGCATAACCACGGCTCGAAACCGTGGGGCCAGATCAACGGTGAATGAGAGTCGTTCATCGTTGAGTGCGGCTGGCAGCGTACCGGGTGTGAATTCCGGGGGAGCGGCAGGACTTAAGGCACCCGGGTCATCGGACGACACGGTAGCGCAGGTGGGCGACGCCAGGGGCTTCGAGCACCCGGACTAGCTCGAGTGCGGGCTTCCCCGCCTCGAACCCGTCGAACAGGCGCTCACCCGAACCGAGTATCACCGGGTTGATCTGGAGATCGATCTCATCTACGAGTCCTGCTGCGATCGCCTGCCGTGCGCACGAGGCTCCTCCTGCGATCGAGATGGAGCGCCCACCAGAAGCCGCCTCAGCCTGGGCGTAGGCGGACTCGATCCCGTCGGTGACGAAGTGAAACGTGGTCCCGCCTTCCATCTCGATCGGGTGGTGTGGGTAGTGAGTCAGGACAAACACTGGGCAGTGGTAGGGCGGGGTGTCGCCCCACCAGCCCTTCCAGTCCGAGTCGTCCCATTCGCCACGAATTGGGCCGAACATGTTGCGGCCCATGATGGTCGCTCCCATGCCGTCCATCATGTCGGAGACCACCTGCCGGTTGACAGGATGGTTCTCGGCGGGGCCCATGTGCCAGCCATGAAGCGCCCCGCCTCCGACGCCGAGCGGCTGCTCCTCGCACTGGCCGGGCCCGGCAACATAGCCGTCGGCCGAGATCGACATCGAAAGATTGGTTCTGGACACATAGCCTCCATTCGGCTGTGATTACGTCGGTTGCATCTACGAAGACTGAGGTGGCCTGAAAAACTCATCGTGACCGAACCCGTGAACTGGTCCACGGCGAACGAGAGTCGTTCGTCGGTGGTGTCGCTGGCCTCAGCCAACAGCCGTTCGGGGTCAGGCAACGTCACCTCTCAACTCGAGGCGTCGAGTACCTTGATCGCGAAGATGAGCGTGTCACCCTTCTGGATTCCAGCGGCGGACTGACCGTCGGGGTAGCCGTCGGCAGAGGTCATTGCCACAGCGACCGTGGACCCAACCTTCTGTCCTGCGATGGCCTTCTGGAAGCCCGGCACGACTGTGTCTAGCGAGAATTCAACTGGGGCGCCCTGCTCGTAGCTGCTGTCGAACACAGTCCCGTCACGTCCATTGACGCCCATGTAGCAGACCGAAACCGTTGCCGTGTCTGCGACGACCGGCCCGTCACCGGCCTTCAGCGTGTGCACCTGGGTCTCAATGACGCTGAACGGTGCGTTCACTTTGACGGAAGGGGCCGTCTTATCCGTGGATCCGGTGACCGCGACGCTGCCTGTGGTCCCATGCAACGTCCACTCGGGTGTGCCACCGCTCTCCGGCGCTGCCGTCGGGCACCCGCCGGCTGCGGCTGGCGTTTCGGTGGCGGAGGAAGTGACCATTTCGACGGCGGACGGTGTGCTTGCCGATGAAGTATCCGTATCGGAGCCGCACCCGGCGAGCGTCATGACAAGCGATGCGGCACAGGCCATGAGCGCGACGGAGGAAGACACCCGAGAGGAGTTCACGGTCGCCACGCTACAGCCGGATCACGCAGTACCTGCCCGTAGGCCCTGCGATGTCGGCGATGGCTCCGTGGCCCGCGACATCAAGACGAAGGCGAGAGGGTGGGCAGTGTTACCACCGCGCAGTTACGTTGGCGGCGATATGGTCAGCAATCTTCAAAGCCGAGTCAGCGGGCTTGGCGCTGCATGTATTGATGTCGACAATGACATTGTTTCTGAGCGCCAGCGCGCGTCCACAGCCCCAGCCGGGGGCGCTGGCGTTCTGTTGAGTCGCGGTGGTGCTCAGGGTGTCGTTCGCGATGGAGATCTGCCCGACCGACCACTGCGTCTCGCTCTGCGTGTGGGTGTACTGGCGGCAGGCCGGCCACTGCTGGGCGGAGGCATCCAAAAAGGCACGGGCTATTTCCACGGTAGGAAACAACACCACCGCCTGTTTGAGGTAGTGCGTGAAGTCATCGCCGTCGTTGAGGCTCTGATCGCGCTCGGCCCAGTAACCGCTGTTGCCATAGACCAAGGCTTCCGCTGCGCCGTCGATGGCGAGGCACTCCTGAGGCGCCATGGTGGCGCTGTTGTCAGACATCGAGGTCTGGGTATTCGTGACCGACATTCCGGTCGCCCCCACAACGGCGTTCACCTCTTCGGGGCTGAGCAGCAGCTCGGCCAGCTCACGCTCAACCAGAGGGCGCGGAATCATCGATCGGGTGGGCGTCGTCGACTCGGCGTTGCCTCTAGTGACGGCGCACCCGGTAGTCAGAACACAGATCACTGCAATGGCAACTGCGGCCGTGGGTTGGCGCATGTGTTCCTCCCATAGCTCGGCAGTGAAGACATGGTCCAGCAATGCAGCCGACGCCTATGTGAGGTTGAACGGTGTTTCCTGATAACGATCATCGGCGTTCTTGATAACGATTGATGTCTCGAGCACAGCTCGGACTGGTCCTGCGATCGGTGTGTGCCCGAGCATGGCGGCGAAGGGTTCTGTGACGGCGACGGGCTCATTGCCGCGGGACATATCGGTGTTCACCGGCTGGGCCGGTGATCCGACGATGAGTTTCTCCCGCCCTGAAGGTCTATCTGAGCGGAACCGGTCGCCGGACTGGGGGTGAGGAGAGATGGAAACGAATCCCTCGCGCAGTGGTTACCTACCGATCAACGGCCTGAACCTCTACTACGAGGTGCACGGCGAAGTCGGCACGCCGGAGCCCCCGTTGTTGTTGATCCCCGGCGCGTTCATGGCCACCGACTCGATGAGAGCGTGGACAGTCGCCTTCGCACGAGAGCGCGCCGTGATCGTGTTCGACCAACAAGGGCACGGCCGTACCCCAGATACGTCTCGGGAAATGTCGTACGAGCAGTTCGCTGACGACGCCGCGGCGTTGCTGCGCGCACTGGCGGTGAAGTGCGCGGATGTCATGGGCTACTCGCAGGGCGGCGGGGTTGCCCTGCAGCTCGCGCTCCGTCATGAGTCGCTAGTGAGCAAGTTGGTCTCAATGTCGGCCACCTTCCGCAAGGACGGCTGGTACCCGTCGGTGTTCGAATCCATCGGGGGACTTAGCGCCGAAGCGTTCGTCGGTACGTCCGTCGAAAAGGCCTTCAAGGAGCACACGCCGGACGCCGCGGCGTTCGACTCCTATCTCAAGAAGATGAAGAAGTTGAACATCGACGACCAGGACATCAGCGACGAGGAGATGCGTTCGATCTCCGCGAAGACGATGGTCATCGTCGGTGATGCGGACGGCGTGAAGCTCGAACACGCGCTGGCGATGTTCAAGCTGCGCGATGGTGGCGATGAGGAGGCTGCGGCGTCGGGAGTGTTGCAGAAGGTTCCGACTGCGCGCTTGGTGGTCGTGCCGGCGATGTCGCACATTGGCATCTCGGGGCAGTCTGAGCTGCTGGTGCCGATGGTGAGTGCATTTCTCGATGACGTACTACCGACGACGCCCGAGCTTTTCTAGTAGTGAGCTTGTCGGCGATGTCTCACCCTGCGCGGTTCACCTCAACTCGATCGCGTAGTCGACTACTTATGCTCTACCTCTCATCTCGTCCGATACTCGGCTGACCGGTAGTTCGCCGAGATCGAAACGGAGACAAATGACATGGAAAAGAGTGCAAGACACATGATGGACGACGGATGGGGTCTACGACCGGTCCGCGACGAGGAGCTTCGTTTGGTGCGTGGCGGGAGGTCGTTCTGGCAAAAGGTAAAGGCGGGGGCGAAGTGGGTAAAGGATCACGTGGTAATTGGCCTAAAGAGCATCGGGATCAAAGGGAAGTTCTAGCGTCACCGCAATGAGCTCAGAGAATTGCCGCGAGCTCGCGATCGTCCGACAGCGGCGAGGGAACGATTGTGGTCCGGCTGCACTCGCGACGGTCGCAGCCGCTCACGGCAGCGAGCTCAACTACCGCGACCTCGTTGACGCCGCAGCGCTCGACCGCCAGGGGACGGATCTGCTCACCGTGGCGCGGATGGCGGAACGGCGAGGCTTTAGCACCCGGGCCGTGAAGGTCGGATACCGCGCTATCGCTGACTGCCCATTGCCTGCGATCGTGCAGTTTCGCTGTCTGTTCGGCGGTCGACACTTCGTCGTCCTCCGGGACTGGAGCGTCGACTCCGTGACCATAGCCGACCCGGCGATTGGGGAGAGGACGCTGTCTAGAGCCAGGTTCATGCGCCTGTCGACGGGCTATATCCTGCTCGTCGAACCATCCGCAACCGTGCCGTCGGCGTGCCCGCCCTGACGATTGCGGCGAGGGATCGTGAGTCGGTGGCGAGCAAGGGTTCCATCACGCTGAAATGGCGGTATTTCATTGGATATCGGTGATATCAAGTGAGGGCGGAATCGCCACTTGCTCTAGCCGATCGCGGCTCTGCGGGAACAGACGCAAGGAGCCCGTTAGGGCGCGAGGACCCGAAATCAGCACCGTCACGTGCCCACATCGGCCAATCGTCAAGGGCGTTGCACGAGAGCATCGGCGGCTTGCCGTAATCGACACTGAGCCTTTGCTTTCGGTTGCAGCGCAGCGCCACCATGTGCCCGAGGTGTCGTGCGCCTCCACAACTCGAACGGCTGCCGGCCATTTGGATGCCTGACGGCCAACGTGAAGTGGGTCAAAACGTAGGCACGCGTGGACCCGTCCCACTCCGGAAACGTCGGTGGGGAATACCGGAGAAGCAGATAATCGGCGTGCCTCATTTGTTCGACATTGGCTTCCTGCCAACACTTGTCGGCGACGAACCCGTCCGGGTAGAAACTCACGCCGTTGTCCCAAGTGGTGTTTTGGGTCAAGGCGACGCCGCGTCCGTCGACGTATGACGGGCAGCGGGGGCTTGGCGCGGTGTAGACGCCGGCCATCAGGGGCAGGCTGATGGCGTCGGAGTACACACAACTGTCGTTGGGAATGACGGCGGTGGCGGCGCGCAGGTCCTCTTGACCCCGAAGATCGCTGAGTTGAACGCCGGTGCCGATCACGAACGCGACGGCGAATGCCACGGCGATCAGAGCGCCCCTTCGCATGTCGAGGGCGCGGCTGACCAAGAGAGCGACTGCGGGACCGAGGAATTCGCCGTAGTGCGTGAAGTAAGTCGGTGACGTCGCGAACGCCACTCCGGTGATCACGAGCACTGACACCCACAGCCCGACTTGCGGATCGAAACGCCGGAAACTGATGACCGCGAGCAGCGCGATCAGCACCAGGGCGAGTGGGATCGTGATGTCTGCGAGTCCCACCATGTCGACGACACGGTCGAGGCCGTCGGGCACGAAGGGGTTGTGCGCGCGGTTGAGCTGAGTAACAACGACGTCGTGCCAGGCACGGGCTGGAGCTGAGACGACGAACGGCGCGATGATCACAGCCATGGCAAGGAGCCCGCCGCCAGCCAGCGATGGCAGCCATCCGGGCCGTCGTGTCCACAGGAGGTACCCGACGACCGCGACTGCATAGGCGAGTGCGAATAGCTTCAGCGAGACACCGGCGACGAGGAACGTGCCGCAGGTAACGAGGTCGAAGCGTGTGGGTTGGTCGTGGCGTAGGAGAAACCAGACCGCTATCAGGCATGCACAGGTAGCGAGCGGCTCGAGCAGGATCGTCTGCCCGGCCACGATCGCGTTCGGCATGACGGCGTACAGGACGGCCGCGACCAGCGCACGTCGGCTGCGAGTCGCCCGGTCACCGGGGAGGAGTGCGGCGAGCCGATACACGAGCACGATGTTGAGCGCCACGACCAGCTGCATCTCGACCCGGCCGGCGACCATTCCGATCGGGTCGCCGAGGAGGTACCCGAAGACGGCCGCGGGCAAAAGGACAAGCGACACCCCGGGCGGGTGGACGATCGAGAAGTCGGAGTAGGGCAGGTAGCCATCGAACAACAGTCGCGACGCCGCGTAGTAGACGCCGTCGTCGTACTCGAGTACGCCGAAAAGGTTGTGCGACGGCCACCACACCAATGTGCGGAGCGCTACGCCGACCACGACCACTACCGCGAGTGGCAATGCGACGCGAAGCGTTCGCGCGGGCGCGACTGCCGCTACAAATCGAATTCTTCGTTGACCTGTTTGGTGCGGAAGTGCTCGAGGATGACGCCCAGTAGCGGGCTCGTGCCGGCCAGTGGCGTGCCGATCGTGGTCCAGACGGGTCAGCGGACTTTGACTGCGAGGCTGAGTGTCGCGAGCAGGTATCGGCTCGTCCATCACTCTTGCACCATGCGGCGACGGTAGCGAGTGGGTGCGGGATTCGTGGCGCAATCGTGCGCAACGGGTGAGGTATGCGACCTCCGAGCGATCGGCGCATTGCCCAGCTGAGGCCGTCCGGACGCCGCTTGTTTGGCTGAGGCGAGCTTGATGCATCAGACGAATCATCGCGGACACAACGAGACTTCGACCGCGCGTACAAGGCATTGCCGCACGTGGCGCGAAGTATCGGCATACCCGGATGCCGCTAAACATATTGGAGTACAACACATTAACGATGTGCGGCAGTTCATTGGATATCGTGGGTCAGATGCCGGTCGAGGAACGAGTTCGAAGACACCAAGAGCAATAGTGATGAGCAGATCATTCAGTGTTACAACATCTTTCAGCGCGCTGATAGCTCGGAGGTGGATCGTCACCGCGCGAGGCGCAGGCGGTCCATTGATTCGGCCTTCGCGATGATGCACGTTGCTCCCGATCAGCGGAACTCAGGCGGGACGGCGGGTGAGCTTGCGCCACACCCAACTCGAGGGCACGTGCCGTCCGTGCACGACGTACTCTCGGGTGGCGTCGACGAGGAGCGTGGCGTCGAGCAGGCGACGCGCAGACGGCCAGCCGACGAGCAGTAGCTCGTCGTCTGGGGCCAGCTCGACGTCGTCGTCTGGGGCGACTTCGATGTCTGCACCGTTGTCACCACCGGTGGCATGGGCGAGCAGCAGTGGGACCGCGTGCAGAGGCTCGTTCCGGTCGTCCGGGTTGCGCAGCAGGTCCCCTAGGCGGGCCCCGCCCTCGGCGAGCCACGACCGCAACGCCGGCGCCTCCGTCGCCGTCAGCCGCACCTTCCACACCGTCTGCAGGTGCTCGCCGCATAGCTGCGTCAGGCGGCCGACGACGGCGGCGGCCCAGGCGTCTTCGCGCCGCGGTACCTCCTGCAGGAACCGCCACAGCAGCGGCGTCGCCAGCTGCGCATACACCTCATGTGCGACGACGTCCGCGGGAACGAGCATCGAATCGACCTCGACAGCGGCGAACAACGGCGCACTGGCCGCCTTGTTCTGTCGGGCCGCGACGAACACCGTCGGATTGGCCCGCCGCGCCGCAACGATCAGCGAGAGGTTGGTGGTGTCGTTGTCCGTGCCGGCGACGAACCCCGCCGCACGTTCGATCCCGGCTCGCGTCAGCACCCCCGGTTCGTAGCCGTAGCCGACGATTGTGTCCGGGTGGTGCTCGGCCACGTCCGAGGGTTCCACCACAGCAACGTCGAGACCCTCCGCCCGCAGGTCCTGAGTAACCTCTCGCCCGAACCGACCGTACCCACAGATCACCCAGTGCCCGTGCGACGGGGGAGAGCCCCGGGGCGGCAATGGAGCGCCCGGGCCGCTCTCCAGCCAGGTCATGAGCTGGTAGGACGCGGGGGCGCGCAGCGCGATGCGGAGGTGGTCGCCGAACCTGTCGAACGGGTTGACGACCGTGGGAGTACCGAAGGCGCGCATACGCTCGGCCGTTGTCGGCGAGACCGCCCGGGTGATCACGGGGAGATCCGGCCGCAGCAGCGCGGCAGCCTGTACGACGGCGAGGTTCGCCTCGTCGTCGTCGGTCAGCGCGAGCACACCCTCGCAGGACGGCAGGTCCAGGCCCGCGACGGCGAGGTGCCCGGGATCGCCGGCGTCTGCGACGAGGCCCGGCACGTCGGCGTGATAGGAGTCGAGGTCGAGGTCGTCGATGCGCCCGTCATCCCGGTCGATCACCACGAAGCGCCGGCCCAGCGCATCCAGTGAGCGGGCGAGGAGCTCGCCGGTGCGCCCGTAGCCGACGATTAGCAGGAACGGTTCGCGCATCCGCTCGACTTTGCGCGAGAAGTGTTGCAGGGCCAGCGCATGCCGGAAGCCGCTTTCCTGCAGAAGGGCTAGAAGCGAGCCGATCGCGTACGCCCAGCCCACCACCGTGAGGTAGATCGAGATGGTCAACCACATCCGCTGGTCGTAGGTGAACGGGTATGGGATTTCGCCGAAGCCGATCGTGGAGGCGGTAAAGCTCATGACATAGAACGCGTCGAAGAAGCCCATGCGCCATGGGCGGCCCTCCGGATCCTGGCCGGGGATCAATGTGAGCCCCACGGTGCTGATTGCGAAGATCACGATCAGAACGATCAGCGGCACCCGCATCCGACGCATGACCAAAAAGATTGTGGCCGAGGCCTTCCTCGAGGTCGACATCGGCACCCGCCAGCGCGGCGGCCGCCGGACCGGCTCCGTGCCAAACAGGCGGAACCAGAACAGCAGCAACGGGTTGCTCACGCCCAATTCCCCTATCGGCGTTGAAACGACACGGTCTCGACTACGAGCAGGACGACCGAAACGATGTTCGCCATCAGCGCGCCGCCGGACAGGGAGACCACGCTGGCGGTTGCCTCGCGGGTCAGTCCCTCGACGGAGACGTACGAGGCGTATCCCCAGACGAGCGTTGCGGAAATCAGCTGGAGGTCGGCGACCAGGCTCGTGGCCAGGTGCACGGCCCCGATCTGCGTGCGGTCACCGAACTTGAGCACGGTGGCGATGAGGTTGACGACCACTGCCGCATAGAGTTCGTAGCTGTTGTGCAGGGTGGGGTCGTCGATGTCACCGATGAAGAATCCGAAGTTCAAGGTCGCGGCGAACAACACGAAGAATCCGAAAACGACCTTCTCGAGGTTCATTCGCCCTCCGATCACTCGCAACGATGTTCTAAACCGCGCTGCGCCACACTAACGAAGCCAAACGTCACGGCGCACTTGTTTAATGCAAGCCGCCATGCCGAGCGGTGCGACCAGCCCTGCACCTCTCGACGACTTGACATAATGTGGCTTATCGGCAATTACCTCATGCGAGTTGCATTAGGTGCAAGAATTCGCACCACCGACCGAATGGCCTAGATGTCCCTTCTCAACGTATCTTCGCTTTTCTCATTCTTTCTGCGCCGGCCGACCGTTTGTCTCGCTGATTCTGCGCCAAAGTGCTTCTCTCGTCGCCGCGCCGCGACCTGTTCGCGATGGCGCGCCGATGGCTTGACGGCCAGGGAGCCGGCAAACGACGACTACCGCCGCCCTCCGGAGGGCGGCCCCCCACGGGTCAGCATTACGTCACTGTGACGGATAGGCTTGTGGCGTGTCAAAGCCGAAAGGTACCGCTTCGTCACGGTGACGTTTGGCCATTGTGCGGGCTTGGTGGTACGGAGAGGCTAGAGGGTTCATTGCCCTCCCACGCATCGATTTCCGTGTCAGGAAGTGGGATCGTCGATGGTGTCGGGCACGGCGAGATTCGGAAGTTGGCCGAACCTTCGTGGATGCTTTGTCGTCGGCGCGGCCTCGTGCATCGAGTCGGTCGCGCGCAGGCCTCCACGACAATCATGCGGATCGTCCCAGGCTTTCGCCATCACCACCACCAGTCATCGAGATCCCGACAGGCTTGAGCCAGTCGACGCCAAGTCGTCGACACTAAGCCGTTGGCGACGAGCTGACACGTCAGCCGCCAGGTCATGGCGGTTCTTCGACGGCAAGCGATCACACATAGGTCCACTTCTCCGATCGCCCGCGACGAGATCAGTCGTCACCGGACGCGTCGAGGATGTATTGGCCACTACCAGCACGACCGCTGCCCACGGCTGTTGCGGCGGCCAACAGTTGAACGGCGCGAGGCCGGGTTCGAAGGCCGCCGGCGCTAAGGTGGCCGCGGCGACTGCGTCGGGACCGATGTTTCTGAACGTCATTGCAGATGGGGCGCTCCGCCGTTGCGGTTAGGGAGTGCGCGGGCGCGTGCGACCATCTGGGTGTGCGGCGTGCCACTGCGCCTCGATGCGGGCCACGCGGCGATGCTCCATGACGAGCCACAGCGTACCGGCGACCGCGCCGAGCACGGCGATGAGCACCGTGGTGGATATCCATTCGTCGTGTCCATAGGCGGCGGCTGCCGCCGTGCTGATCAGCCCGAACGCCGCTACGGCCAACAAGATCAACCCTGGCCAGAAGAAGTTGTCCTTCATCGCCATACCAGCGTGCGGTTGCGTCGTCCGCGAGTGATCCGTCGGATCGCGATACTTGTCTCTCATCACCGCTCTCTCCGTCGTCGGACGCGATAGTAAAACTCTACTCACTGGGCGCAACCGGGCGAGGTACAAAATTTCGACGCAGACGACCGGCGCACACCCGTTATCGCCGGCGGGTAGTTGTTCAAGTCGAGCCGGACTCGTCGCGGATCAGCAGCTCGGGCAGCGTAATGGCCCCAATCGTTGTTACGAGCCACACCACGACCGTCGTGGCCACCCAGGGTGCCATGCCGTCAATGGTGATGCCGTGCGTCAATACCGACGCGAGGATCAACGCGACGATGGTCAACACCAGCCCGGTCCCCCCGAGGAGTAACGACGCATACTGACGGGGCAACTTCAACATCGGCAGGGACAGAATCGCCTGCGCAACCGAGAACACCACTACGGCGACGATAAACCCCGGTACCGACAACGAAACTCCGGGAATGATCCACGCCGCGATGAGTAGTCCGATCGCCCACGACATTAGAAGCACAGCTGCCCGCAGCAGGATTTGCCTCATGGCTAAGGGTAGGTCGCAAACCTCTGGCTGTGTGTTGAACACCGATGACGGCGTCATCAACGCCGTAGTGCGGTCGCTGTGGTCCTGGTAGGTGTGACTCGCCGTGAGGCGCCGACGCCCTTCTCGCGTCGAGGAGCGCCGGTGCCGAGTACTCACCGCCGCGCGGCTTTTGAATCCCCAAAGAAGTAAGCCCCAGTCCCGTATCCCCGGGCTGAGCTCCTTCCCGGCGCAACCGTCTGCCGCGCGGGTACCCGCCGAATGTCGATTCGTTGTCTTCGTTGGGTGTGGCGCACCATTGCGTCACAGTGACGTATTGACCACAGCTGGCTGGATTGGGCCCGCGCGGGCCTAAGACGGTGGATTACCTTGCCAAGCAACGATTTCCGCCGTTGGAGAGTCATTCATCGATCTGTCGGCCACGGCAAGATTCGGCGGAGCATCAGCACCACGTCAGTAGCGATCGAGCTCGATTAACCGCTCGTCGCTGATCCCGAAGTGATGTGCGATCTCGTGGAGCACGACGTGCCTGACCTCGCGGCGTAGACGATCCGCGTCGCCGGCAGCGAGTCGCGTGATCGGCCCGCCGAAGATGCTGATCTTGTCGGGAAGCACTCCGCTGTACGTGCTGCTCCTTCGCGGCAGCGGTACGCCGCGGTACAGGCCGAGCAGCGGCTGCCCGTCAGGAGGCTCGTCCTCGACGACGATCTCGACGTTGCTCATCGCAGCACGGAGATCGGGCGGCAGGGAGCTCAGCGCGTCGTCAATCGCCTCTTCGAACGGATCATTGAGACCCGGCCCCGAACGCGCATCCACTCCGCAATGGTGCCAGAATCGGTGCTGCGATAGAGACGGCTTCTTCTTGGGGGCTTTGTTAGCGGCCGCAGCGCGACATCTGCCCGCCAGCCATGGGATCTTCGGTAGCCCAAACCGCAACCGCTCCCCCAACGCACGAACATGCACCTCTCGAACAAGCACCGTTACCAGCTAGGTGATGGAAGTTGCAATAAGTGAAAGTGGCCGCACCCCCTTGGCGATTGGCTGATGCGGCCGGCCCTGCAGTCGATAATCGACCACCGTCAAGCGGTCCTAGCGTCGACAGTTGGGCAGGCGGGCCAATGCACGGTGCAAGGCGGCCCAGGCACTAATCAAACTCGGGTCGCAATAGTGACCGCACGATCTGGATCGTGCGTTGCTGTATGTCGACTGCCGCACTCCTAGCGTTGGAAAGCTGCTTCGCTGCAGACGTCCAATCTGACTCCAAGCCGGCTGCCGCCGTTCCAACCTTCGTGTCGAGGACGATCAGGTCGTTCACCAGCGGGTCAAGTTGTTCGAACGCCTCATCGCTCGAGCTGGCCGCAGCTGCTTCTGCGGCCAGCAACTGCGGCAAGAGCTCGCGGATCCGTGTGTCGTACCGCTCAACCTCGCGCTGGACGTCGGCATGCGTTTGCACTTCCACGCTCCACCCCAACCACGCAATGGCTTGCGTGCCGGACGTCAAGAGCTGAGTCAGTTCCATAAGCGCTTGCCGGCCCGTCTTCACCATCTCCTCATGACGTGCGATGGCCGTTCGTTGACGCTCTGCGCGGAGCTGATACCACGCCGTCAGCGCCGACCCGAGGAGTCCGGCCATCGCACCAACTGCCGTACCAGCGACGCCAATCCAGGCCGCATTCACGGATCTAATTCTCCTAGCATCAGTATCAGAAGCGCTCAACGCCGCGCCGCAGAAGGAAAATGGCGCTGCGGTCGCTCATGCACGACGCCGCCAATCCGTCACCGTGACGTTTGTCGCCTGCCGAGGGAAAGGCAACGTCGGCGCCGCTGATCTCAGGCTTAGCGAGCAAACCCCGTAGACGGACCCGAATGTAGTCGTGAGCATTAGTGCTCGGACATCGCCTGCTTGATCAACTGATGTGCCACCTGGGCGGCGATTGCCTTGTCTGGATGGTTCAGGTGCTCCCAGTGTGTTCATCAACCCCGATCGCCGCCGAGGCACGGCATGTTCCAGGATGGATGACACGACATGTTCGCGCGACGACACGTCCGTGACAAAGGCTGTGTCGCACCAGTTTTCGATCGCCGTTGTGCATGAACGTTCCTACGCAAATACAGCTTGAGTGATGTTGGGTCGGAGCCGTCTCGTTCATGACGCACTTGGCCAATGTCGCTCATTGTCAACCAACCGGCGAGAAACATCAATGCCGCTATCTCCCAACGCGTTTCATCAACGTGTGTCTTGGCTACTCAAGAGCATCAATCAGAAAGGATCTGGTTGTCCTTTAGGCGCCGCTCATGGGCTTCTCGGTACCTCCCGAAATGAACCTATGCGCCGGACGTGTCCGAAGCAGTCGATGAGCCAGGAGCTCCCCCATGTCGTCTTAGTCATCGATCTCGCAGGCACAATGGTTCATGGTAAAGTGCAAACATCTCCGTCGCTGTGAGGCATGGTGTCGCTATGAGCCAGAAGGTTCCGAGCCCGAAAGATATCAGGGCCGCCGCGCAGGCGGCCGCGGAGGCTGCGCAATCGGTCGCCAGCGAAGCGATGCGCATCCCGTCCGCATCGATACAACTTGCGAGTCAATTGCCGGATCTCCTGGAGAATCTGGCGACGGCCACCGAGCGCCTTAACGAGGCGATCGATCGCGCGGAACGCTACCTCGCGTTGGCCGATCCGATGATCCGGACCATGGATGCGGTACTGCCCCAACTCGAAGCGCTTGTTGCGACCGGCAATGACGTATTCAACGCCGTGTCGTCCGTCCCAGGCGTCTCCACCCTTGGTCGACTGGCTACTCGCAGTGTAGGCCCCCCGACACAGAAACCAACGAAGAGTCGCACCGCACGCGAGAAATCCTAATCACTCCCCCACAATCGGCTTGTCCCCCATCATAATCCGTCACTGTGACGATATGGAGCGGGCCGACTTCGTCGACCAATTTCGTCTCCAGATACTCCTCCAAATCGCCGAGTCCCAGCGCGCCCAGGCCCATTGCTTGTAGCGGCCGAACGGCGCGTCCGCCGATTCCGCGCTCCGCCATGGACGTTCGCGGTGCCTACGCGCAGCCCTCACACCCATCGATCACGGCAGTTGTCTTCAATGTGAACTCATCCGTGGTTTCTCGTGAAGCCAATCCCTCGACCGTAGTCGCCAGGTCGCCCGGGCATAGTCGAGTTCCGAGTGGGGCCACTGCGTGACGATGCGCCCACTGGGCGACCGGTAGTAGCTGTCGCAACGCGTCCATATACTCCGCTCGAGTTCGGCCGAAATCTGTTCATTGAACCGATTTTCGACGTCGGGACGCACGTCGAGACATCCACCTCTGCGCGCTAGGCGGTTCACGGCGCTGGCGACCAAACGGGCACCGGCCTCCAGAATGTAGATGATCGAGTTGGCACCCTGATTGGTGTTCGGGCCATACAGCATGAAGAAATTCGGAAAGCCACTGACTGCCACGCCGAGATAGGCGCGCGGGTCGACACCCCAACGGTCATGCAGGCTTTCGCTGCCAACTCCGATGACTTCAAGGCCGGAAAGGTAGTTGGTGGTCTCGAACCCAGTTGCCAGCACAATCGCGTCGACTTCGATGGCGCCGCCGCCCACCGTGACGATCGACGTCGCGGTCACGCGTTCGATCGGGTCGGTGACGAGATCGACATGGTCGTATTGCAGTGCCTCATAGTACTTCTCGCCGAGCAGGACTCGCTTGCATCGAAAAGGATAGCGAGGCGTCAACGCGTAGCGCAGTTCCTCGTCCGCGACGTGTCGTCGTAGAAATTCTTCAGACAGCTCTTGAACCACGGCCAGTCGCGGGTGTTCCGGGGTCAACGCGGTGTTGTCGTGTTGAAGTTTCCACAACCGCCACCGTTCACGGAGCGAGGCCCATGGCTGCCGACGGAATCGCGTTAGCTCTTCGGCGCTGTAAGGCCGGTCCTCCTTGGGGACCATCCAGGGCGGCGTCCGCTGAAAAACCGTCAACTGCGCTGCCGTACAGGCAATTTCGGGCACCACCTGCACGCCACTGGCCCCCGTGCCGACCACCGCCACCCGCCTGCCCGTCAAGTCGACGGTGGCGTTAAACCGAGCCGTGTGCATCAGGTCGCCGGAGAACTCCGCAAGGCCCGCGATGTCGGGATATCGTGCGGCGCCGAACAGTCCGACTGCGCTGACGACGACGTCCGCGACGACCACGCGGTCCGTGTCACCACTTACCAGCTCCACCTCCCAGTGCAGCGCGTCGTCGTTCCAAACCAGCCGCCGCACGGAGGTGCCGAGCATCAGGTGGCGGCGGAGGTCGAAGTCGTCGGCGACCGTCTCCAGGTAGGCGAGGATCTCCGGCTGACACGCGTACGTGCGGCTCCACCGCCGATTGGGCGCGAACGAGAACGAATACAAGTGACTTTGGATGTCGCACGCGGCACCCGGATAGACGTTCTGCCGCCAGGTACCACCGACCCCATCGGCACGCTCGATGATCAACAGGTCGTCGATTCCTTTGCGCCGCAGTGCCACCGCGGCGGCAAGTCCGCCGAATCCAGCACCGATGATCACCACTCGTGGCGAACGGCGTCGGCCCAACGCCAACATCCGACCGGTCAGGTATCGGGCGCGGGTCACTGGTTGGGAGTACCTTGGGTGAACTGCTGGCTTCGAATCTCAAACCCCTCCGGTAAGCCGCGGAGTCTTGATGCCTCGAGAATATGGGCGTATTCGGTCGGGCTGCCGAAGAAGAAACTGCCCTGGCGCGTCTTCGCGTTCGCCTGACCTTCGCGGTTGTAGTAACCCGGTGTACACGATTTCGCGCGGTCGGTGCTCGCCCCGGACCGTGCGACGACCGTGTCAACCCATGCCGATTCGGCCTCGGCTGATGCTTCGAGCTCGGTCGCCTCGCTGTTCAGTCCCCAAGAGATCACCTCGGCAGTGTGACGCGCTTGGACGTCGAGGAGATAGGGAAAGTTCACGGTGAAGCCCGACTGGGCGATGCTGAGGACGAAGCAGTTGGGGAAGCCGTTGACCGTAAGGCCGTGGAAGGTGCGAACTCCGTCGCGCCATTTGTCGGTCAGCGTCAATCCGTCCCGGCCGACGACCTCGAAGCCCGTGCGCCGTGAATATTCGGTGCCGACCTCGAAACCAGTCGCAAAGATCAGGCAATCGAGGCTGTGTTCTGTTCCATCCACCACGACACCGCCGGTCGTGATCCGCTCGACACCCTTGCCCTGGGTGTCGACGAGGGTGACGTTGTCGCGATTGAACGCCTGCAGGTATTCGTCGTGGAAGCACGGGCGCTTACAGAAGTAGCCGTACCAGGGTTTCAGGGCTTCGGCGGTGGCAGGGTCGGCCACGATCGAATCGACGCGGGCCCGGATCTCCTCCATCTTGGCGAAGTCGGCCATATCCACTGTGCGCAAACGTTCTTCGTCCGACATCCCTTCGATGCTGTTCTGTCGCATCACGAACAGTTTCTTGACGATGCTCGTCCACGCGTCATCGACCAAGTCCTCATCGGCTTCACCGCCGGCCGTGAGCAACTGGAAGTTCTCGATGCGGCGACGCTGCCAGCCGCGATCCAGGGCTGCCGACCATGCGGCGTCGGTCGGCCGATTGGCACGAACGTCGACGGTCGACGGAGTGCGCTGAAAGACCAGCAGGTGTTTGACCGATCGCGCCAGATGCGGAACGCATTGAATTGCGGTGGCGCCCGTTCCGATGATTCCCACCGCTTTGTCCGACAGCTTGGCAAGGTCGGGGCCGGTGTAGTCGAAATCCCATCGACTCGTGTGAAACGCATGCCCCTCGAAGTCCGTAATGCCTTGGATGCCAGGTAGTTTCGGCTTCTGTAGGTACCCATTGGCCATCGCCACGAAGCGCGCCCGAATCGCATCACCGTGGTTGGTCGAGATGATCCAGCGCGAAACCGCTGAATCCCAACGAACCTCGTGAACCTCGGTCTGAAGGCAGATATCGCGATAAAGGTCGTAGTGTTCGGCGATGCGTCGACAGTGCGCGAAGATCTCGTCGCCCTTGGCATATTTCTCAGTTGGGACGTAGCCCAACTCCTCCAACAGCGGCATGTACACGTAGGACTCGACGTCGCAGGCAATGCCTGGGTACCGGTTCCAGTACCAGGTGCCACCCACATCGGCACCCTTGTCGATCAACCGGATGCTCTGCACGCCCAGTTCCCGCAACCGCGCACCGATTAGCAGTCCGCCGAATCCGGCGCCGATGACCGCGACATCAACCTCGTCGGACAGCCGGTCGCGGATGAAATGCGGATCACTCCACGGGTCTTTGGCAAATCCAGCAAACGGGCCGGCCATTTCGACGTACTGTGCGATGCCGTCGGAGCGTAAACGCCGGTCGCGTTCAAAGGCATATTTCGTCCGCAGTGCATCGACGTCCAATGCCACTGTCGGCGCCTCCGCTCGGCTCCAGCTAATGTGCCTCCCGGCATCTTGGTCTACGGCCCGATATCTGGCAAGGCATTGCCAAACTCTGAGGCCGTTATGTCGGCTTGCCGCAGATTTCCTCAGCGGCGATCGGATCCATGACGCCCATCATCAGCGCTTGATGCTGAGGGCAGACGTGGTGGATCGCAGTGATCAGCACCAGTGCCCCGTCCATATCGTCAAGGCCGCGGTTGTCGAGACTGTTCAACCCGGCAATCACTCCGTTTTTGGTGGGATCGCCGTTGATGACCCCGCACAGCTGCGCAGCGGAGGACTCGATCGCGGACATGGGTGTCGCCGGATTGGCATGGGCCGCAGCCGAGCCGGTCAGCACCGCGCTAATGGCGAGAACCGACACATAGAGAGCCGTTTTCTTCATCGCAACAATCCCTTCGTTCGCGCCGACTGCTCGGCGGTCCCTTGAAAGCTCCTCTCCCTGCGGCGATTCATCCGCAAAGCCGGACGCTTATTGGACTGATCATTGCGCCGTGCCACATCGAGAAGGTAAGTAGTGCACCACTCGATTTCGACCACACCCGACGACCTCGACTACTTCCGACGATCGGTCGGGGGCCCGCTTCCCTGGCCGGCGGGCCCCGTGGTGCCCAGGCACTGTTCACGACCGTTTATGGGTGTACACCAGCCAAGAATCCGGTGTCGCGCGGAATTGTCGTCGGGCGATTGTCCGCGGCGCCGTACCCGCGCTCCTACTCTGTATGTGTGCGTTTGACGTGGCCGTTGACTGGGCGCTCGGAGGAAATGCGACTCATTGAAGCCGCAATATCCGAACCGGGCGTGTCTGGGATTGTGATTTGCGGTGCGGCGGGGGTCGGGAAGAGTCGGATCGCCCGCGAGGTGTTGTCGGCTGCCGCGTCGCATGGCTGCGTTACTCACTGGGCCGTCGGCACATCCACGGCGCGGGAACTTCCGCTCGGCGCCTTCACCGCGTGGGCGGCGCAGTCGGGTGTCACCGACACCGTTCAGTTGGTGGGCGGGGTGATCGAGTCGCTGACTGCCGCCGCCCCGGGCACAACGGTGGTGGTGGGTGTCGATGACGTGCACTTGCTTGATGACTTGTCGACATTCGTTCTGCATCAGATCGTGCAGCGAGGCACCGCGAAAGTGGTGCTCACGGTGCGGGACGGTGAACCGGTACCCGCTGGAACACAGGAGCTATGGAAGGTCGGCCAGTTCGACCGGCTCGATCTGCAGCCTCTGTCGGCGGACGACACCACCACTCTGTTGACCGCCAGTCTGGACGGATCGGTGGATTCGCGAGCCGCCAGCCGCCTCTGGGAATTGACCCGTGGCAATGTGCTCTATCTGCGCCACATCGTCGAGCAGGAGGTCGGGGGCCATCGACTCGAAAAGGAGCATGGGTACTGGCAGTGGATCGGCGATCCGATCATGCCGTGCAGCCTGGTGGAGTTGATCGAATCCCGAATCGGAGCCCTACCCACCGCAGTCGGCGCCGTCATCGACGCGCTTGCCATCGGAGAGCCGATCGAGCTGGCGGCGCTGCGACGAATCACCGATCCCGGCGCCGTCGAGGAAGCCGACAACCGTGGCCTGATCATCCTCGACCACATCGACGGCAGCATCGAAGTCCGTGCGGCGCATCCGCTCTACAGCGAGGTGCGCAGAAAGCGCGCGGCCCCCACCAGGCTGATGCGGCTGCGCGGACTGGTCGCCAACGAGCTAGCCGCCGGCAGCGGCCACGACGACATCCGAGTCGTGGTCCGCCGTGCCACCTTGAGCATGGACTCCGACCTCACCCCCGATGCCGACCTGCTCATCAGAGCCGCTCAAGGCGCCATCTGGCTGGCAGACCTGCCGCTTGCCGACCGGCTCGCCGAAGCCGCGGTGCGCGCCGGCGCCGGACCGGAAGCTCAGTTCATACGCGCGCATGCGTTGTCGTGGCTCAGCCGAGGCCAAGAAGCCGAAGAGGTTCTCGCCGACGTTCCGATCGCGCAATTGACCGATCAGGAGCACGCCAGGTTCACCTATCTGCGGGCCAGCAACATGCTCTGGGCGCTCGGCGACCCCGCGCGGGCGAAAGAGATAATCGACGACGCGTCGCGTATCACTGCCGGGCAGGCTCGCCACTGCATCGACGCGCTCCGCGCGGTGTACTGGTTCGCGATGGACCGCCCCGATGCGGCGACGCTACCGTCGAACAATCTCGCGTTGGATGACTTGCCCGCCATCGTGGGCACTGAGACAGCCTGGGCGATGGCTGCCATCTCCGCCGACGCGGGCCACGCCACTGAAGCCGTGGCCATCGCCGACGCGGGATACACCGTCGCGACCCGCTGTTTCGACGCTCCACACATGAGGTTCAACATCGCCGACGCGCATGTCAGCGCATTGCTCCTGTCCGGCCGGGTCACCGAAGCGCTCGAGGTGTCCGAGCGTGTTCGCCAGCAGGCGGCCGATCTTCCGGGGGCAGCTCAGTCACTCGGTGCCGCCGTGGCGGGCCGGGCCGCACTGGGTGCCGGCCGCCTCGATACCGCTTGCCTGCTGTTGGAACAGGCGGCAGCGGCGTTGGCCGCCTCGGGCCATGCCATCGGCTGGGGGTATCGCTATGACATCCCACGCGCGATCGCGCTCGCCATGCGCGGTTGTACCGACCAGGCTGGCGCCGTGCTCGCCGCGCTCGACACGCTGCGACGTCCTTTTCGATCGCTGGACTATGAGCGGAGCGTGGCCCGGGCATGGGTCGTCGCTAGCCAGGGCGCCATCAGTGAAGCGATCACCATCCTGTTGTCGGCCGCCAAAAAGGCTTCAGCTCATGGGCAATTCGCAGCCGAAGTGATCTGCCTGCAGACCGCCACTCAGTTCGGAGATCGCACGAGCGCACCCAGGCTGCGAGAGCTCGAAGCGATCGTCGAGGGGCCAAGGGTCGGCGTCGCGGCCCGGTTCGCCGCCGCCTTACACGACGGGGATGCGGCTGAATTGTCCGCGGTCTCGGAGGATTTCGAGGCCATGGGCGATCCCGTGGCGGCGGTCGATGCATCCGCACAATCGGCGATCGCATTTCGCCGTCAGGATCTGCGTGGTTCGGCGTTGAGTTGTGCGACCCGAGCAGAAGCGCTTGCCGAGCAATGCGGTGGCGTAAGTACCCCGGCGCTACGTCAGGCGAGCGAGCCCTTGCCGTTGACCGATCGGGAACGCGAGGTCGTGCTGCTGCTCCGCCAGGGTCTGTCCAACCGAGACATCGCCGCGCGCCTGACTGTTTCGGTTCGGACGGTCGAAGGCCACATCTACAAGGCGATGAACAAGACCGGCACCGCCAGCCGCGAGGAGCTTGCAACGCTCCTGCCGAACCACGGCCCAGCCTCTCCTCCTGACCCGGGCTGACCGCGGCACGACGCTCGCGAAGGCGATCACCAGCGTCATCTCCCCTGACCACTTCTACTGACAGACCGGCCACGCTCTGCGGATCGAAACTGCCACGCCGCTAACATGTTTCGTGCTATTGATACGTCACAGTGGCACTTCTCCCCTGGTCTCCCACGGCGCTGTCTGGCACAAGATCCAACCTGGCACGCGTGCGGATGTGGCGGATGGCTATGCGCACGAATCGGACTTCGAGGCAACGGTGAAGGTGTCGTCGCGAATCCAACCGTTGCGGGCCCCAACGGCGATCTGGTACCAGCGTGTGCCTCACATCCCCGGCCCCATCCGGCCTCGATGCCTCCAAAGCCGACGAAGAGAAATTCGCTGTACGTCCACCGGCCACTTGTCGTCGCCGTGTCGTGCGCAGCCGCCTGCAGATTCAGCAACGGCACCTTGCGCCCAGCCGAGCTAGCGGGCCGTTCGACCACGTGGAGCGAACGATGACCTGAGTCCGGCCGGCGTGCATCACGACCGGACGGCGGTGGTCCAACGGCTCCGTCGTCAGTTGCTCACGGACAGCATCCATTACCGGACGCCACCCCTAGTCGCGAAGACGATCCAGACTGACGCTCGCACCGCGATACCGCCGCCTGGCGGTTGGCCATCGCCTGGTTTGCCAGTCGCGAAGCGACGGCACCGCCGCGCAAACTGAAGACGCTCACGTCCTCCGTCGCACATCGTCTCGACGCCGAGTTGCCATTGAGACGCAACGCTTTTGCGCGTTTCAAACTGAGCCAGACGCTGGTGAGACGCAGGTCAATGCATTCGTTCATGTCCTTGACCCCCTGATCAGCAGCCCTTAGGCTCACCTCATCCACCGCTGCTGCGGACCGTTCAGCCGAGGGGTCTTGACATGGAAAAAGCCACCAAGCAAACACGCGTAACCAAGGCAGAGACTGCGCCGTCTCGAGGGGTTGCCAGTCGAGGATCTCGTGGAGGCCTTCAACAATCCAACCAAAGCGGACGAGCTGGTCACCCGCCTGAAGGTTTCGAAGCCGGCACTCCTCGTCTACGCCGAAGAGCTCACCAAAAAGCTGATCGAAGGACTGGTAGTCGTCAACCGGGTCTAGGTGCCACGTGGCCGGCGCCGATGCTGCGACGGTGGCTTCCGTCGGTGCCTGCGACGAACGGTCACCCGATGCGCGGTCTATGACCGCATTCGAATACTTTGCTGTGCAGGTGATTTCAACTCTCCTCGGCACCACCACCCTGCTAGCGGATGACCGGCCAGTCGCCGTCACCAGCGTGCGAATGCACGATGGTGAGGTTCGAGAATGCGTGCCTGTCGCTTCGGCCGACCTGATCGACGCACACATCGTCGCACTTCTCGAACTCACCGTGCCCCGGTCCTCCGAAGGTGAACTGCACCGTGTGCTACGGCCGCAGGCGAATACCCGGGAGCACGCGTGGCAACTTCCCGAGAGCACGCCCGATGACTACGACTTCATCTTCTCGCTACCACCACCGCTGGCCACGGGCGGCCGCGGCAGCTACGCCGCATCCGTGTTAGCCGTCTACACAGAACTTTTCGAGCTCCTCGATGGATCGGGTCGACCGGTCGACCCCACCCACATCGGCGATGCCGGCGCCATCACACCAATACCGCGCCGACCACCGTGGGAGCTGCCTGAACTCGGACTACGCGAGGAAGATCAGTCGGGTAGCCAACCACTCCATAGCGTCGTCCGCTCAGCACCGCCGATCGTCGCACTCGCACGTCACTGGTCGCTCATCGCGCCATTCGTACAGGCCGAACCGGAGTCGACCATCGACCGGATGGCATTGCGTCGCCCGAGTGATTGGCTAGTTCCCTCAGATGGGCATCCAGCCGAGGTATACCAACATCTTTCGCGAGTTTGCAACGTGTCCTGCCAATTCTGCTACCTCTTCGGCAATCCAACCTCACTCGGCGTGGGTCGAGGTCGAAGGGTGATATCGAGCGACGAGTTGGCGACTCGGCTCAAATACTTCGCGCCGGACGCCGGGACCGCGCTGTTCCGGGCCGAGTGGGAGATCAACGAGGAACTGATCGATCCGAAGATCTTCACGGTACTGCCGGCGCTTCGAGCACGTACCGATCGCCCATTCGAATTCATGACGAACGGAAGCCCGCTCAACGAACGAGTGCTCACCCTCCTCGATGAAGTCGCCCCCGTGCATCTCGTGGTTTCGGTGAACAGTCTGGATGCTTCCATCCGTCACGAGGTCATGCGCGAAAGCCAACGAAACACCCGCACCGCGCTGGCGTCGTTGGCGGCGTTGGCTGAGCATCGCATACCGTTCGGTGTGAGCTTCGTTGCAACGCAAACCGTTCCGCTCGACCTGCTCGCCGAGTCCATACTCGGCGTGGACCGCATCGGTCCAGCGTTCATCAGGATCAACATGCCCGGTTACACGCGGGACGCACCCGGGCGGCCGGAAGGCGATCTCGAATCACACTGGGTGGCATCGGTCGAACTCATTTCCCGGCTTCGGCACCTCGTCGATACACCTCTGCTGACCATCCCTAGCGCGTTCGAGCAGAACATCGTCCACGATGAACCACTGCTGGCGCGCGTACTCGGCACGGTGGCAGGGTCGCCGGGACGCACGGCGGGCATCAAACCCGGCGACGTCGTCCGTCAAGTCGGCCACCACCTCATACGCGACCGTGCGCACCTCATGACGGTGCTGCTCCTCACCCGGGGCACGGTGCCGGTGCTGTTGGAGCGAGGTGGCGCCACCGTCGAGGTCGTACTCGACACGGCGGCGACGCCCACGTATCCATGGCCGGGACAGTTCATCGGCAAGTACATGTTCCCGGCTGGAATCGCCATTGCGCCATGCCTGTCGGTGCGGGACGTGTCGAACGTGGTGGCGATCGCCGAGGAGCTCAACGGACGTGAGGTCTGGGTCGCTACGTCCCGGCTGATGGCGCCGGCCGCCGCGCGTGCTCTCGCCGAAACCGCCAGCCCGCACGCCGATGCGGTACGCCTCGTTCAAGTTCGAAATCGATACCTCGGGGGCAACATACAAGTCCTCGACATGGCCACCGTGGGCGACATCGTCATGGCCGTACAGCCTCGTTTGGAGACGTCTCCGCGACCCGCGCTCTACTCGTCGCTTCGTCCGGGTTCAACGAGCACGGCCGCGACCTCACCGGCACGCACTGGTCCGAGTTGGGCCGGTGGACAGGGGTACCGACTCGGTTGCTCGACGCCACGACCCAGTTCGTCTATTAGGCGGAGTTTCCGGTGCCGCATTCCTCGATGCGTACTCGTCAGACCGCCAGTCGACGTGCTCGGCATCTACGCAAAGCCCGTCGAATCGCTCGCCCTGGCCTACCTCGCATCCGCGTCAAGGGCCCGAGGCCACGAAGTCACCCTGGTTGACGCGATGCTGCTCGGCCTCTCGGTCGACGAAACGGTGGATCGCATCCTGGCCGCACGCCCCGACGTGGTCGGTATCACCAACGTGCTCAACTACGTGCCTGGCGAGATCGGCGCGATCGGACGCCGCTTGCGCGAAGGCGGCTTCACGGGCGCATATCTCGCGGGTGGGCACTCGACCAGCTTCCTCGCGGATGACACGCTGCGTCGAATGCCGGATGTCGACGGTGTCGTCATCGGCGAGGGTGAACAGTCCTTCCCCGCGGTGCTCACTGCCGTGGCGTACGACGATGATTGGCGGTGCGTGCCAGGCGTATTCACTCGCGGTCCGGCGGCCCAACGGGCAGCCCGCCGCGTCGGGTCGCAGACCTCGACGCACTGGCACCCGCAGCTCGGGATCTCACTTCCACCGTCATCGACCGCGAAGGTCTCGTCGCGATCTCGACTAGTCGCGGCTGCTATGCGCGATGCACCTTCTGCAGCGTGCCGCGGTTCTTCGGCCTGCATCGCGGGGGACATCTCTCGGTTGGCGACTGGATCAGCCGTTCCGCCGCTTCAGTGGTCTCCGAAATCGTCGACCTGCATCAAGCGTTCGGCATCCGCGAGTTGTTGGTCGTGGATGACGAGTTCTTCGGCGGTTCGGACGACGGCCATCAGCGCGCCTTGGACATCGCCAGTGGACTCGTCGCCGCAGGGACTCCGGTCGAGTTCGCGATCTCGTGTCGAGCGGAAAGCGTTGCAGACGCATTGTTCGAGGCACTGGCCGGCGCGGGCCTGGCTCACGTGTTCATCGGCCTCGAGTCGGGAGTCGAAGCCGATCTCCGGCGATACGGCAAGGGCATCAGCGTGGCTCAGAACGAGCGCGCGGTAGCGCTGATCAAACGACTCGGCTTGTCGTTTCAGGCCGGCTTCATGACGTTCCACCCGCAGTCGACCATCCAGGACGTCCTCGCAGTCTGCGTTCCTGCAGGACATCGGCGAGTGCAAGCCGGCCACCTTCAACACCGCGCTCGATCCACACGCCGGCACGCCGATGCTTGACCGCATGGACCGGGATGGTGCGCTGACGCACGGCCCGACACTACCGACGGTCAGCTATCCGACCCGAAGGTGTCGGTCGCCGGGAGTGGCTGCGTGGTGCGGCGAGGGATTCCAACCCTTCGTGAATCTCATCGCCTGGCTGACCTCTGCGATCACCTACGAGTGGAGGCGACCGGTACCTCAACGATCAGCGGAGCAAGCGACCTAATCGCACGCTTCGACGCCGTGGACGACAGGTTCGCCGATGTCCTCCTCGACCCGGTCGAAGCGCTCGCTCCCGTGGAATCAGCTGAGCACGAAGAGATTCGGGCACAGGCGGCGATCGAGCTGGATCGGGTGGTGACGGGACTGACGCTCAACCAGGCATTGCTCCTGAGTCGGCTCAATGCGTCGGAGGACCTCAGGTACATCAGCCAGCGACAGCGTATCGAGGAAGCGGTTCGCCCGTGAGCCCCTGGTCACGCGGAGTGCGGCCAAACCTGTTTCTCGTCGGTGTCATGAAGGCCGGGACCACGACGGTGTACGACGCGCTCCGACAACACCCGCAGCCGTTCATGACCCCGTGAAGGAGCCCAACTACCACGCCTGGGCGGCACACCACCGACGTTCAGCGGCCCTGGCGACGACGAGACCATGCGCCTGACCTTCACGCGCGAGTCGTCGTATGCGTTGCTATTCGACGGTTACGGCGACGAGCCCGTGATCGGTGACGCATCGACGTCGGCGTTCGCCAGCGACCGCGCATTGCGTCGGATCGCCGACATGTCTCCCGACGCGACCATTCTGGTGCTGCTCCGCGAACCGGTGGACCGCGCATATACCACCTACCGTCGGCTGTGTCTGGTGGGCCGCGAGGTGCTGCCGACATTCGAGGAAGCCCTTGCAGCTGAATGCGATCGGCGAACCGCGGGGTGGGAACCCATCTGGTGGTATGCCGAGTCCAGCAGATACGCCGGACATCTCGAGCGGTACCTTCGCGAGTTCCCCGAGGGCAACGTGCACGTATGGTTCTACGACGATCTCCAGGCGTCGCCCCTGGCTGCCGTTCAGCAGGTCTATCGCTGCGTCGGCTTGGACGACACCTTCGTGCCCGACTTGACGCGCCGCTACAACCGGTCAGCCGGCCTGCCTAGCACCGCTGGACCGCTCCTCGACGCAACGGCACGGCGCCTGCAAGAGGAATTCGCCGGGGACGTGGAGCGGGTCGCCGAACTCGTTGGCTCTGTGCCTTCTTCGTGGAGAGAACGATGCCGGTCATAGCCGCGAGCGAGCAGACCGCGGCGACCCTGGCGGCGCTGCTGGGTCGACTACCGGCAGAGGGCGATGAAATCGACCCGGACGCCCTTCGCGCGACCCTTGCCGATTCGCCATCACTCGAGCGGGCCGGCTTGCATGCGCTGGCCTGCGCATGCCGCGAGGCGCTCGACGAGACCGGCTTCGTCCACGTGCAAGGTCTGCACGGCATCGACGGCGCCGTGGCAGTCCTGCTCGGGCTCACGCTGGGAACCCCTCAGCGCGTTTCGATCGTCGGCCGAAGGCCAAGTTGCCACTCTCACACCCCGACTCGACAGCAGTCGGCAGGCGCACACCTCGGATGCGCTCGAGCTTCATACGGATTTCTCCACGATGCCACGGCCGCCGGCAGTGACGATTCTGCATGTCGTGCGTGCCCACCCACTGGGCCCCGGCTACGCTCGGACCGGCGTATGCCTGGCCCGTGACATAGTGTCCGCAGGGGCTGCCCTACGCGGGTGCCTCAGCGAAATCCCCTTCCCCTTTGCCGATCCAGGCGCCGATCGGCGAGCACTCCTCTCCCCGTTGGTCGAAGTTGACGCACCACGCTGCACGGCCACCGTCCGATACCACGCCGACCGCCTCAGAGACGGGTTCTCCGCGCTTGGTCGACTTCCGACCGAGCACGAACTCCAGGCGCTGGCGGACTTCCGTGCACTCGTCGCAATGAACCGCAGGGACTTCGCCCTGGCGACCGGGGATCTCTTGTTGATCAACAACCGCACCGTCCTGCACGGCCGATCGGCTTCGCCGCTCGTCATCCATCCCACGCGGCGTGACGGACGTTTGGTCAAGACAGTGTTTCTAACGGACCTGACTCCAACTGTGGGTATGCCCGCATGACCAAGCGATACACCGTGATTGGAGCCGGCGCCATCGGTTCCGTGGTCGGTGCTGCCCTGAGTGCGGCGGGCAACGCGGTCACGATGGTGGACCGCCGGCCACCGAGTCGAATTCCTGCGGCGCGCTGGCGTTACGACGGCGGGAGCCTGGAATTCGGCCGCGCGGATCGATGTTCGCGATCGAGATGACCCATGGCCATCCGACACGAATCCAGACGTCGTTTGCCTCGCCGTCCCCACTAGCGCAACACCGGAGGTTCTAGCGCAGCTGCCGTCGAGGGTGGAAGACGTCATTTGCTTTCAGAACGGAGTCGCCAACGAACGACTGCTGGGCGCGACCGGCCGCATCGCCCGAGGAGCGCTCGTCGCATGTGCCGCTTTCCCACCACCGTCAACGTTCCCCGATCCACACGCGCAGGGCTACACGACCATCGATGGCCGCGATCTGGTAGCCACCGATTGGAACCCATCCTGGGGGTGGGGCGCGGGAAACATGATCTCCACCCTGGACGACATGCGGATCTGGGCACGTGCACTCGCCACCGGCGTGCTGCTGACACCGGAAACCCAGCAGGAGCGCTTAGGCACCACAGTGCCGATGAATCCTGAGGGCACCGCCTTCTATGGTCTGGGCCTGTTCAATGCGGGCGGGTGAATCGGCCATAGTGGCGTCATCTTCGGATATCAAACACTCGTGCTCTACCTTCCGCGGATGCAGAACACGTTGGTGTTGTTCATGAACACCGATGTCCCTCACGAGGCCGGCACGACGCTCGCGAAGGCGATCACCAGCGTCATCTCCCCTGACCACGTCTACTGACGGATCGGCCACGCTCTGCGGATCGAAAGTGCCATACCAACAACCAGTTTCGCGCTATTGATACGTCACTGTGACGCTTCTCCCCTCTCTAGGCGCCGTCTGGTACCGACCCAACTGGCACTCGTACGGATGTCGCGGATGGCTACGAGATCCCGTGACCGCGTCTACTCTGGCGCGACCCGACCAACAAGTACCCCCGGATCGGACGTGCCATACCAACAACCAGTTCACGCTATCGAAACGCCACTGGACGCTGCTCTGGTCTCCCACGGCGCCGTCTGGTACCAGACCCAACCTGGCACGCGTGCGGATGTGGCGGATGGCTATGCGCACGAATCGGACTTCGAGGCAACGGTGGAGGTGTCGTCGCGAATCCAACCGTCGCGATCGGGCTGACGGAGTCGAATACCGGCTGGAGGATCGTGACCGCGGAGTGGACGTGATCGCCGACGTGGATCAACTCGGTAGGCACGTCTTCCCGCCCCGCGTCGAAGTCGTCGATGTGAGTGAGGTGATCACCCGCCCGGCGAACGAGGTTGAGCTGCCTGCCTTTCGACCGCGGCACCTCGCGCTGCATCCGCAGCCGGACCCATTGCCGGAGGAGTTGATCCGTCGGCGGTATGCCCGGCGCCCGCCCCGCGGAAGGCGCAAGGGTGGGGATCCGACGACCGTCTACAAGCCGGACACTCGCTTCGAGTTCTCCGATACGGCGTATCCCTGGAGCTGCTGTGGGCGCGTCGATACGCCGGGAGGCGCCGGTTCGGGGGTCATGATCGGACGTCGGCACATGTTGACGGCCAGCCACGTCATCGACTGGGGCCCCAACAACACCGCGGGCTGGCTCAGGTTCACACCGCTGGTCTTCGACACCAGCGAGCCGTTCGGATTCGCGTACGCAACGCGAATCTACTGGTGGCTGCGGGTCGATCCGTCCGATCTCATTCAGTCCCTGGAGGCAGCCTTCGACTACGTGGTCTGTGTCCTCGATCGTCCGCTCGGGGACCTCACCGGATGGATGGGGTCTCGCGGCTACTCCACAGACTGGGACGGCGGCGAGTACTGGGCCCACGTGGGCTACCCCAGCGACTCGGGCGGCGACCGACCCGTCTACCACGGGCCAGGAGTCATGGACAGCACCGTGACCGAGTCGACCGGAGGCCGGGACTCTTTCCGGATCATGCACCGCAACGACGTCACCCCGGCCAGTCGGGCGGCCCGTTCTTCGGTTGGTGGGACGGCGAGGTGGGCCCTCACGTGATCGCAAGTCAGAGTGCCGAGAATTGGGACAAGACACCAGGTCCCAACGCCGCGGGCGGTGGAAACCCATTGCCGGAACTGGTCAGGCACGCAACGACCGTCGAGCCGTGACACGAAGTCTGCTCGAAGGTCCCACTCCCCTGCCGACGCCGCCCTGACGACCCAGCTCCGACACCCGCGGCCATCACCATTTCGGTAGCCGACATAATTAATCATGCGAAAAAGGCTCGACGGCAGAGCGCGACCGTTCCCCGTCCCAGCCGCGGCCGCAACTGCTCATCGTCGCGCTGGGTCTGGTGGCCTTGACCGTGGCGGTGCTGCAGACCGCGGTGGTCCCGGTGCTTGGCATCATCGGCCATCAACTGAACGCCTCGCCGATCGCCGTCAGCTGGGCCGTCACGGCGAACCTGCTCGCGGCGGCGGCAGCGACTCCGCTCATCGGACGGCTCGCCGACCTGCACAACAAGAAGCACGTCCTGCTCGGCGTGCTGGTGGTCGTTCTCGTCGGTTCGGTGTTGGCGGCGACGACGTCGTCGCTCGCGCTGCTCATCGTGGCCCGCGTGCTGCAAGGCGTCTCGTTCTCCCTGTACCCGATCTGCGTCGCCATTCTGCGCGACGAGCTTCCCGAGGGTGCGGTGGTGCGCGCGCTGGCCGTGTTGTCCGGCACGCTGGGCTTCGGAGGCGGCACGGGCCTGGTCGTGACCGGTCTGCTGATGAACGGTGACGCCGGCTACCACCGGGTGTTCTGGCTGACGACGGGTTTCACGCTCGCCGTGATCGTCTTGACGTTGGCTGTCGTCCCGTCACGCCCGAGAAGCGGCGACGGAACCATCGATTGGCTGGGCGCCGTCGGCCTGGCCACTGGGCTGTCGGCCGTCCTGCTGACCATCACGCAGGGCAATTCGTGGGGCTGGACGACGCCGGCGACCCTCGGAGTCGCCGTCTTCGGAGTGGCGGTGCTGTTCGCATGGTGGGCCTGGGAGCGGCGGCAGCGCGATCCGTTGGTCTCCATCGAAATGTTGACCCGACGCGCTGTTCTGCTGACCAATCTCGCGACAGTGTTGGTCGGCATGGGCTTGTACTTCGGCTTCCTGGGTCTGACGCAGTTCGTCCAGATCGACCGCGCCGCAGCCGGATACGGCTTCAGCGCGTCGGTTCTGCACGCCAGCGTGGTGTTCCTGCTGCCCGGCGCACTCACCGGGTTCGTCACGGCGACGCTGAGCGGCAGATTCATCGACCGCTTCGGCGCGCGACCAGTGCTGGTGTGCGGTGCGCTGACGGGGATCGTCGGCTTCCTGTGGCTGGCCGTGGCCCATTCGCAGCCCTGGCAGGTGATCGTCGCCGGCATCTGGGTCAACGCGTACATCAGTCTCGGCTACGGAGCACTGCCGGCCCTGGTGGTCGCCGAGGTCGACGGCGGCGAGACCGGGGTCGCCACCGGAGTCAACGCGATCGCCCGCACCGTCGGCAGTTCCGTTGCGGCGGCGTTGGTTACGGTCCTGCTGGGTCGATTCCGTCAGCGGCACCGGGCTACCGTCCGAGCATGCGTTCGTCGCAATCTTCCTGGCGGGAGCCGTAACCGCCGGCATGGCGATGGTCCTGATCGCGTTGTCACGCACCCGCCAGGGCGAGCCGACGTTCGGTCGAGGCGACGATCGAGTCCCGCGCCATGAACCACGAATGGGGCTGACGCGGTGGAGCCGTCCGTGACCCGTTCGGATCGCTTAGGCTAACCTAACCTGAATGAGCTTCTCGTATGCCTCGGTCGTCGAGACGATGCAGCTGGGTCCGCGGATTCGCCGGGTCAGCCTTGCAGATCGACGACCCAATGGCTCTGGACGTGCAGCGGGCCGGCGACTCCGCGGTCGGCGTCTACTTCCCCGTCGTCACACCCGATGGCGAACGAGTCCCGCCGCCGATCGTGACCGGTTCCGACGGTACATCGCTACGTCGATCCAGCTTCGGGCGGAAGGTCGCAACTACTCCGTGCGACGCCACGACGGCGACCGAATCGACCTCGACGTCGTCCTGCACGCCCGCGGGCCAGGTACGACGTGGGCCGCGACCACCTGTCCCGGCGATCGCGTCGGCCTCGACCACGCACGGTCGTGGTACCGGCCAGAGTCGACCAGTGACTGGCAGCTGCTGGTCACCGATCTGTCAGGGCTACCCGCCACCGCCCGCATCATCGAAGAGCTGCCCGGCGGCTTCCCCGTCCTCGCGATCGTGGAAGTGGCAGACCGCGAAGACCTCGAATATCTGCCATCGCACCCCGACCTCACCGTGATCCCCAGCGTCGGCACCGGAAACGGCTGTGCCCCAAGCAGGCTCGCCGAGTTGCTCCGGGAGTTCACGCTGCCCGACGGTCGCGGCTACTGCTGGTTCGCCGGGGAGGCCGCCGAGTCCCGGGCCGTGCGCAAGTACCTCCGCGGCCACGGCTGGACGATCGACCAACTCGACGTCACAGGCTATTGGCGGTTCGACTCGGAGACGTGGGACGCCAAGTACGCCCTCGTGGCCGCCGACGTCGAGGCGGTCTGGGTACGGGCACTGAAAGAGGGCAAGAGCGAGCGGGTCGCCGACGAGGAGTTCGACGAAGCGCTCGAACGAGCCGGCCTCTAGCCACCGTGACACCGTCCCAAGCGCCAACGTCTGTCCGATTCTGTGATTTACGCCGACTCTTTCGGCGATGACTCACCGCCTCATCGCGACTCTCCGTCATGCTCTCGAACATCGCGGTGCGTAGCGGGGAGATCCTGGGCGCGATCCTGCATGGCGCTGTAGGGGACAACCGATCGTAGGTCTCCTGGTCGATCGACGGATAGATCGCCAGGATCAGGTCGGGCTTCTGTGCCGCGATGGCCTCGAAGTCGATCGAATCCTCACCGCCCCAGGTGGTTACGCCCTTGCCATCGGTGGCGGCCTTGACCCACGGGTAGTTGTCGTACTCCTCGAAGAAGCTCCTGGTACTCACGGGAACGACCCCGAACGGCAGCACGAAGTCCTGATCGGTCCATCCGACGGTGACGACGCGGCTCGGGTTGGCCGGCACCTTCGTCTCACCAAACTTGTGGCTGATCGTCACCGTGTCGTCGTGCCCCGCTTGCGTCGCTCTGTCGTGAGCGGAACCACATGCAGAAAGCGGGCTTACCGCTAGAACGATGCTCGCGACCGCCACGGCGGCACGTCGCCACCTCCGGTATTTCAGTCTCACGCGCTACTCCCCTTCATTCGGCCACATCGCTCGGAAGCTTAGCTTAGGGTTGCCTAATATTGGGACGTCGACCGTCAGGCGGATGAGCGGCATCAATCCAGCGGAATCGCTATGCTTGCGCCTTTCCACAGGAGGAACGACATGACCGCTGACGCTGGTGCCGCCGCGCCGCCGCCTGCGGCGCCCAGATCCTCGGGTCACATCCGGCTGACCTCGCACAGTGGTGGCCACGGTGCTCCCGCGATCCGGTGGGACGCCCCCACCGCCGCGGAGCGCGGACCCATCGTCGGCACCACCACGACACGTGCTCACCGCAACGTCATCGGTACGCACAGCGGCTCCTACGGCGTCTACCGCGCGCTTGCGGTCGCTGCGGGCACGCTGTCCCGCGAGCACCGGGCGGACCTGACCAACACCGCGCCGACCGACGTGGTCGGTCCATATCCGCAGTGGTGCGAACCAGGCAAGATCACCAGCCTGGACCCGTGGGGCGCGATGGTGGCCGAGGCCTTCGCCGCCGAGTTGGCCGCGGGCATCGACATCCGACCGACCATCGCCGTGACGAAGGCGCACGTCACCCTGCCCGAGGTGGCCGAGGCCATCGAAAAGGGCAGGCTGCGTCCGGACGGCCGACTGCTGCTGGACGGCGGCGCCGCCTTGGTGACGAAGGCGGCGATCGAACCCGTCTGGTACCTGCCCGGCGTCGCGCAGCGCTTCGGCTGCAGCGAAACCGACCTCCGCCGCGCACTGTTCGAGGAGACCGGCGGCATGTACCCCGAGCTCGTCACGCGCTCGGACCTCGAGGTGTTCCTCCCGCCCATCGGCGGTCAGACCGTCTACGTCTTCGGCGACATGCACGACCTCGCCGACCCCGCGGTGGAGTTGACCGCACGCGTACACGACGAGTGCAACGGCTCCGACGTATTCGGTTCGGACATCTGTACCTGCCGTCCCTATCTCACGCACGCCATCGAGGAGTGCATCCTCGGCGCGCAACGCGGCGGGGTCGGCCTGGTGGCCTACTCCCGCAAGGAGGGCCGCGCACTAGGCGAGGTGACGAAGTTCCTGGTCTACAACGCCCGCAAGCGACAGGAGGGCGGTGACACCGCCGCCGAGTACTTCGCGCGCACGGAATGTGTTGCGGGAGTGCAGGACATGCGCTTCCAGGAGTTGATGCCCGACGTGCTGCACTGGCTCGGCATCCGCAAGATCCACCGGCTGGTCTCGATGAGCAACATGAAGTACGACGCCATCACCGGGTCGGGCATCGAGGTCGGCGAGCGCGTCAACATTCCCGACGAACTCATCCCGCCCGACGCGCGCGTCGAGATCGACGCCAAGATGGCCGCGGGCTACTTCACCCCGGGGCCGGTGCCCGACGCGCTCGAGTTGAAGAAGGCCAAGGGCCGAGGGCTGGACTGATGAAGGCCGGCATCACCACTGCCACCGACCAGGCCGATGGTGCGGCCGCGGCCTTGCGGACCACGACGGCGGTGCGCGAGCGAGCGCGTTACCTCACCGACCGCGCCCGTCGCGGCGAGTCAGGCTGGTTCACCGTGGACGACGCAGCCCTGGAACGCGCCGCGGACGAGGTCGCCGCGACCACCCGCGACGCGGTTCCCCGACCTCGACATCCCGTTTCACAGCCGTTGGCGGCATTTCGAAGTCGGCGGGATCGACCGCACCGCAGACCTCGACGTGCACGCCATGATCGACTTGGCGGTCGTCAGCGTGCTGCTCGACGCGGGGGCCGGTCCGGATTGGCACTACGACGAAGCAGACAGTGGCCATCGCTTCACCCGCTCCGAGGGACTCGGCGTCGCGAGCTGGCACGCGTTCGGCGGCGGCTTGTTCTCCAGCGACCCGACGAATCCGCGACAAGCGGACTCGGCAGGTCTACAAGGCATGGACGTCCACCGGCTGGCCGAGGCGTTCCAGGTTGGTGCGTCGAATCCGTTGGTGGGCTTGGCCGGTCGCGTGGCGGTGCTGCACCGGCTCGGCGACGCGCTCGCGGACCAACCCGACGTCTTCGGGGCGCATGGCCGACCGAGCGGCTTGTTCGATCTGCTCGTCGCGACGCCCGGGCCGGTGACCGCGCCCGACATCCTGTCCCACGTGCTGCGCTCCTTCGCGTCGATCTGGCCCTCGTACAACGTGATCGGCGACGAACCAGTCGGCGACTGCTGGCGGCACACGGCCGTACCCGGTCCGGGCCTGACGGCGGGGTGGGTGCCGTTTCACAAGCTGTCGCAGTGGCTGACGTACTCGCTGCTGGAGCCCTTCGGCCGGGCCGGAGTTCACGTCGACGACCTCGATGCGCTGACCGGCCTGCCCGAATACCGCAACGGCGGACTGCTGCTCGATACCGGGGCGCTCGTGCTGCGCGACCCCGCGTCGGCCACCAGGACGTGGGCAGTGGGCGACGAATTGGTGGTCGAGTGGCGCGCCCTCACGGTCACCCTGCTGGACGAGTTGGCTCCCCTGGTGCGGGAACGGCTGGGGGTCGACGAGGAGCGAATGCCGTTGGCGTGCGTGCTCGAAGGCGGGACGTGGGCCGCGGGCCGCGCGCTCGCACAGCGACTGCGCGGCGGGCTTCCCCCTTGTCCATCGACAGCGACGGGACGGTGTTCTGACCGATGGGCGCGGTCCATCTCATCGACCATCCGCTGGTGCAGCACAAGCTGACACTGATGCGCCGAAAGGACGCTTCCACCAACAGTTTTCGCCAGCTGCTCCACGAGGTCTCGGCGTTGATGGCCTACGAGGTGCTGCGCGACATGCCCATGCACGAGATCGACGTCGAGACACCCCTCGAGCGCACCGTCGGCATGGTCATCGACGGTAAGAAGCTGGTCTTCGCCTCGATCCTTCGTGCGGGCGCGGGCATTCTCGACGGCATGCTCACCGTCGTGCCCGGTGCGCGCGTCGGGCACATCGGCCTGTACCGCGACCCCAAGACGCTCGGGGCGGTCGAGTACTACTACAAGATGCCCGGCGAGTTGCACGAACGCGACGTCGTCGTTGTCGACCCGATGCTGGCCACCGGCAACTCCGCGGTGGCCGCCGTGGAGCGGCTCAAGGAATCCCGTCCCAAGTCCATCAAGTACGTCTGCCTGTTGACGTGCCCCGAAGGACTCGCGGCCATGGACGACGCGCATCCCGACGTGCCGATCTACACCGCCGCCATCGACCGGGAACTCGACGAGCACGGCTACATCCTGCCCGGACTCGGCGATGCGGGTGACCGCATCTTCGGCACCAAGTAACGCAACCGTCAGGTCCGAGCGGTCTGCTCCAGGTGTTGCTCCAACAGGTTGGGCCGCAACAGCTTTCCCGCCCCGTTCAAGGGAAGCTCGGTCACGTCGTACCAGTACGCGGGCACCTTGAAGCCGGCCAACCGGGCGCGGACGAACCGGGCGAGTTCGTCGTGGTCGGTACGACGTGACGGCTCGGCGGCCACGATGAACGCGGCGAGGGTCTCCCCCAGCCGCGGGTCGGGCACGCCGACGACACCTGCGGCACCGACTCCCGGGTGCTCGACGAGCACGTGCTCGACCTCCAACGGGTAGACGTTCTCACCGCCGCGCACGACCATGTCGTTGCGCCGCCCCGACAACCGTAGGTAACCCTCGTGATCCACTGCACCCAGGTCGCCGGTGTGCAGCCAGCCGTCCTCGCCGTGCACCGACAGGTGGGCTGCAGCCGCGAGCACTTCGCCCGTGCCCGTGTCGTCGGGGTCGTCGATCCGCAGGGAAAGCCCTTGCGCCGCCCGGCCGACGGTGTCCAGCAGGTCGGGCCGTCCCGCCGCGGCGCGGGCGTGGTCGTCGGCGTCGAGTGTGGTGATCGGGCTGCCCTCGGTCTGGCCGAAGATGCTGACGAGGCCGACGGCGGGCAGGGTGTGAAGCACGCGCCGCAGCGTCTCCGGACTCATCGGTGCCGCCCCGTAGATCAAGGTCCGCAGCGGCACGACGTCGAGAACCCGTTGGGCGAGCAGCATCTCGATCATCGTCGGCACCAGCAGGCAGTGCGTCGCCCCGGCTTCGCGTAACCCACGCCACCAGTCGACCGAGAACTGCGTGGTCGGTAGCACCGGGGCGCCGACCGACAGCGCGGTGAGCACGTTGCCGAGGCCCGCGATGTGGTGCAGCGGCGACCCGGTCGCGTAGCGGTGATCGGCGCGGAGCCCGATCACGTTGGCCGACACGGCAACCCGCGCGGCCAGGACGTCCTCGGGGAACGGGACACGCTTGGGCTCACCCGTGGTGCCCGACGTGTGCAGCACGAAGGCCACGTCACCACGCGCCTGCGGGAGCTGCGCCGACGAGTGGCGCAAGTCTGGGATGACGTGGACCCGTGCCCCCGACAACGCCGCCGCCCCGACCGCCAAGTCGTACGAACGGGATTCGGTGACGATCACCCGCGCTGCCGCGCTGCGCACCATCCGCGCAAGCTCTGCTGCGGTCGACCGCGCACCCATCGGTGCGATGGGCCGGTTCGCGGCAGCACCTCCGAGCAACAGTGCCAGCGAGTCGGAGTTGGTGGTCAGCAGCGCGGGCACCGACCCGCCCGGCCGGGGTTCGAGGCTGGTCAACCATTCGGCTGCGCACATCGCCTTGCCGATCAGCCGGCGACCAGTCACCGAACCCGACTCGTCCAGCATCGCCATTCGGTCGCTGGTGGAGTGGACCGCCCACACGTCATCGAGCCATGCCACGCCTCGGATCCTCCCTCACCGTGTGAAGTCTTCCAGGCACGGTAATTACCGGATCGGTCGCGGTGGCGGCGTTCATCATGCCCCTGGCGGTCGCGCTGGGCCTGCTGATCATCGGCAAGGTGATCATGGATGCCATCAAGCGCCGTTAGCCGTTCGCGCCGGACGGGCCGGTGTCACTTCAACGGCAAACCGGTGATCGCCCGCGCCATGACGAGTCGCTGGATCTCGCTGGTGCCCTCGAAGATCGTGAAGATCTTGGCGTCGCGGTGCATCCGCTCGACCGGGTAATCGCGCGTGTAACCGTTGCCGCCAAGGATCTGGATGGCCTCGTCCGTGACGTACACGGCGGTCTCGCTGGCCGCGAGCTTGGCCATGGACCCCTCGGCGTTGGTGAACGGCTTGTTGTTGCGCCCCATCCAGCCCGCTCGCCACACCAGCAGCCGGGCCGTGTCGATCCGGGTCTTCATGTCGGCGAGCTTGAACGCGATGGCCTGAAAGTCGCCGATCTTGCGGCCGAACTGCTCGCGCTGCTGGGCGTACTCCAACGCGTACTCGTACGCCGCGCGGGCCACCCCGAGCGCCATCGCGCCGACGGTGGGCCGCGTGCGTTCGAAGGTCTTCATGGCGGCTTGTCCTGCCGAGCTCTTGCCTTCCCGGGCCCGTGCGATCCGCTCGTCGTACTCGTCCTTGCCGCCGATGATCAGCCGACCCGGAATCCGGACGTCGTCGAGCACGACCTCGGCGGTGTGAGACGCGCGGATGCCGTGCTTCTTGAACTTCTGGCCCTGACTGAAACCCTTGGTGCCGGGCGGGATGATGAACGTGGCCTGCCCGCGGGATCCGAGGTCGGGGTCCACCGAGGCGACGACGATGTGCACGTTCGCGATGCCGCCGTTGGTCGCCCAGGTCTTGGTGCCGTTGATGACCCATTCGTCGGTCGCCTCTTCGTAACGGGCGCGGGTGAGGATGGCGGCGACGTCGGAGCCCGCCCCGGGTTCCGACGAACAGAACGAGGCGAGCTGCGGATCGTCGATCGTGCCGAACATCTGGGGCAGCCACTCCCCCAACTGTTCGGGTGTCCCGTTGGCAGCCAGCGACGCCGCCGCCAGCCCGGTCCCCAAGATGGACAGCCCGATGCCTGCATCACCCCAGAACATCTCCTCGAATACCGCCAGCATGCCCAGACCGCTGGGTTCGGCATGCTGGGTGACCATCAATTCCATCGAGTACACCCCGACCTTCGCCGCCTCCTGGATGATCGGCCACGGCGTTTCCTCACGTTCGTCCCACTCCGCCGCCGCTGGGCGGATGACCTTTGCAGCGAAGTCGTGCACCCAGTCGCGAACCTGGATGACGTCGTCCGAGAGCTCGAGCGAGAACGACATGGCGACTGGTCCTTTCGGTGATCCATTCATGGCCGGGGCAAACAGGGTCGGGCTCATGCGGACAGCCCGGGGCAACCATCCGGTGAACGAATGTACATCTGACCATCCGGCGTCTTGCAACGGTCGGCGTCCATCACGGCACCAGCACCAGGTGCTACCTCGTTAACGTGCACGCCCCCGCGATCCTGCTCTTCTCCGTATCGACGCCTACGCGGATGATGATCCGCGATCTGCTCGTACGTGGAGTCGCCGTAGATCCTGAGTGCGAGCCTCTCACGAAACTCCATTACTAGCCTCCGATTGCGACGAACCGCCTCAGCGGTGCGCGCGGTGAGGCGGTTCGTCTGTCAGGCAAGCCATGAGCGGAGGTGCGGTATCCGGTACCGGAATCGAGTACCCAAGGGCAACCCCCGTCCGAACCCGAAGTGCATGCTCCGACTCGGTCCCGACAGTAGGAATCCGGCCTGCTCAACGGCTGCCACGCGACTGGCAAAGTGCTGCGGCGCTCCGGTGCCCGATCCATCCGATCGGAGCTCTCGCGCAATGAGTTCTTCGCGTCGTGACAGCCCTCCGCCGCCCGAATGTGGGAGCGTTACACCGACAGCGAACGGCCGTCATCCTGGACTTTCTTGGCGATAGCGTGGAGCGATTGCGCACGCGGACCGAAACGGTCGCCTCCAGTGGGGCCAGGACGGCCACCAGACAGGGACGACGACATGCCGGACGAGCCGACTGAACGTCACCGCTCGTCGACAGCCTCCCTCGCCCTCCGGTACTCGCTAGGGCTGACCTCCGCGCAACTGCTCACCGCAACCGAGGTTGCGGCGGTGGTGATTTCGCTCAGCAGCCAATCCCCGAGTACCGCCCGGCAGATGTTGACGCAGACGAACCTCGTCGTCCTGGTGACCGTCTTCATCGTCGGCACGGTCGTCACCGCATTCAGTGGCTACCGGAGCATCGCGCCGTCATTGCGGTGGTTCGCCGCGGGCGCGTACCCCGACGCGACACAACGCCGCGGAGCCATCAACCTGGTGCGACGACAATCAGCCATCCTGCTCATCACCTGGGCGCTCAGCGGCGTGGTGCTGATCGCCGCCAACGCCGACAGCGGCGCCAGTACGGTCGCCCTGCTCGTCGTCGCCGTGTTGTTCGGAGGCACGTCGAGCGTGAGCACCAGTCTGTTGTTCACGCAGCGCATCGTGCGGCCCATCGTCGCAGCAGCCAACAGCGACTTCATCAGCCGTGAGACGGCACCGGGTGTGGTCTCCCGGCTGGTCATGATGTGGTTGGTCAACAGCGCCCTGCCCAGCCTGGCGATCGCTCTGCTGGTCGTGTCCAATACCTACGGCTGGTTCGTCCCCGCGTCGGCGTCGGTAGTCGTCCCCGTCGTCGTGCTGACCTTGGTCTCGGTGGCGCTCGGGTTGCGCTCGCTCATCCTGGTGGCGCGGTCGATCTCCGACCCCGTCGGCGACGTCGTCGACGCGATGGCAGAGGTCGAGCGCGGCGAACTGGGACGAACGGTCGACGTGTACGAGCAGTCCGAGATCGGGCGCCTCCAGAACGGTTTCAACCGGATGGTGGCCGGACTCATCGAGCGCGACCGGCTCCGCGACCTGTTCGGCCGGCACGTCGGGCCCGACGTCGCTCGGCTGGCCGTCGAAGCCGACGAATCGCAGGCCAGTGAGGTACGCGACGTCGCCATCCTGTTCATCGACCTCACCGATTCGACGCAACTGGCAGCGGACCGTACGCCGCAGGAAGTGGCCGACGTGCTCAACGCGTTCTTCCGCATCGTCGTGGCTGCCGTGGACGAACGCCATGGCTTCATCAACAAGTTTCAGGGCGACGCTGCGCTGGCCGTCTTCGGCGCACCCATCCAGACAGACGGGGCCGCGACCGCGGCGCTCGAGACCGCCCGCGCGCTGAGCATCGACCTGAGGGCGCTGCCGTCGGTCGACTTCGGCATCGGGGTGTCCGCGGGCGCGGTGTTCGCAGGCAACATCGGCGGCGAGAACCGCTACGAGTACACCGTCATCGGCGACCCCGTCAACGAGGCCGCCCGGCTCTCCGACGCGGCCAAGACCCTGCCGGGCCGAACCGCCGCCTCCGGTGCGGCCATCGACCGCGCAGACGAAAGTGAGCGGTGTCAGTGGACTACCCACGGCTCGGTGGTACTGCGCGGTCGCTCCGAAGCCACCCACATCTCGATCCCGCGCAGCGAGGATGGCGACCATGACTGAAACTCTCCGCGCTCCCGGTGTCGAACCGTTCCGCATCGCCGTGCCCGACGAGGTGCTCACCGACCTACGGGCCCGGCTGTCCGCGACGCGCTGGCCGGAAGCCGAGTGTGTGGACGATTGGAGCCAAGGCATGCCGTTGGCCTACACGCAAGAACTCGCGGCCTACTGGGCCGCGGACTACGACTGGCGCACGCGGGAGGCCGCGCTGAACCGCTTCGACCAGTACACCACCGAAATCGACGGCCTGCCAATCCATTTCATCCATCAGCGCTCCCCGCACGCCGACGCGTTCCCCCTTGTGATCACGCACGGCTGGCCCGGGTCGATCGTCGAGTTCCAGAAGGTCATCGAGCCGTTGACCAACCCGACCGCATTCGGAGGCAGGGCCGAGGACGCCTTCCACGTGGTGTGCCCATCGCTACCCGGCTACGGGTTCTCGGGCAAGCCCGCCACGAGCGGGTGGAACGTCGGCCGCATCGCACGCGCCTGGGAGACGCTCATGGTGCGGCTGGGCTACGACCGCTACGGCGCGCAAGGCGGCGATTGGGGCGGCGCCGTCACCTCCGAGATCGGACGCAACGTCGGGCACTGCGTGGCCATCCACACCAACTTCCCGATCGCGTCTCCCACCGACGCGGCCAAGAAGAATCCGACCGAAGAAGACCGCATCGCCTTCGCGGGGCTGAACCACTACCGGCATTGGGACAACGGCTATTTCAAGCAGCAGTCCACCCGCCCGCAGACCATGGGCTACGGCCTCGTCGACTCACCGACGGCCCAGCTCGCATGGATCGTCGAGAAGTTCTGGTCGTGGACCGACTGCGGCGGTCACCCGGAGAACGCCGTAAGCCGCGATGAACTGCTCGACAACGTCACTCTGTATTGGGTGACCGGCACCGGAGCGTCGTCGGCGCGGTTGTACTGGGAGAGCATGGCAGCCTTCGGCGCAAGCAGCAGCCGCGTCGAACTGCCAACGGGCGTCGCGTCGTTCCCCAAGGAGATCGGCCCCACCCCACGCTCCTGGTGCGAGCCGCACTACAACATCACGCACTGGACGACGATGCCGCGCGGCGGGCACTTCGCCGCCTTCGAACAACCGGAGCTGTTCGTCGAGGACGTCCGGACCTTCTTCGCGACGGTGCGCTGAGGCAGTCAGGTCTTCTCGAGCTGCTCGCTGTCGGGACCCTCGCGACGCCTGACCCGCAGCACGAAGGCCGACAACGCCAGCACCAACACGACCCCGCCCAACACTCCGATCTCCACGATCGCGCGCGAGAACTCAGGACCCTTGGCCAACAGCGTGGCCGCCTCGACGGACAGCACCACGATCTCCTTGATACCCGCCAGGATTCCGACGATCAGGAACGGCTCGGCGACGATCTCGTGCGACCGCAGGCAGGCTCGCACCGCGTAGAGCAACTCGACGAAGATGAAGATGAGCAGGAGTCCATCGAGGATTTCCAGCATCGTGGTCGACGCAGGGGTGTTGCGAAGGCGCAGCATCGTGTTGAACTGCGATATCAGGAGGGCGACGGAGCCGGCGATGAGGACTACCGCGATCGCCCAGTACACCGCATCCTCGACGGCACCCAGGACGCGGTCGGCCAGCCGCTGCCGTTCCTCTTCGTTCTCGGTCTCGTCCTTCGTCTCGGTGTCGGCCATCAGCTCACCCCGGCGGTTCAGCCACCAGATCCGGGACGACAGCACCGTCGCGAAGGCGCACCACAGCGGGTACAGCGCGAGGGGTGCTGCGGACGCACCTCGCACGGCGACGGACCGCCGGGTCAAGTCGGCGCTGCTCGCGGTCAGCGCCGCTGCGGCGACGGCCGACGTCCCCAGCAGGCGGCGGTTGAAGAAGAACCACGACCAGCAGGCGTTGAGCACCAGGTTGAGCGCGAGCAGCGCGGAGTACGTGCGCGCATTGTCGGTGGCACCGCGCTCCTCCAGCTGATCCACGGTGGAGGCCGACACCACCGCGATGTCGGCGTATAACAGCGGCCACACGATGGGAAACACCTGGCGCGGCGGCTGGAAGGTGGGCTTGCGAAGGCCTTCGTACCACGTCGACTGGGCGGGCCGACTGGCCAAGCCGCCGATCACGGCGGTCGCCAGGACGCCGGACGCTGTCTTCGCGAGGGTGGCGGGTCGCATGGGTGCCTGTACCCGCGCGAGGCATCTATCGAAACGGACGGGGCTAACTGAAGACCCGGGACTGACGCTTCACCGTCGCCGTCGCGCGAGTCGGTAGCCGCCGTAAAGGACCAGCGCGACAAGGAAGTTGACGAAGTAGGCGACGTCGGCGCCGTGCCACCGCGCTGCGACGGACCCCATGAACACGGTGGTGTGCATGAACGGAACGGCGACCGCGAACGCCAGCACGAACGTGACCAGCGCCGCGACGGCATCGGAACGCGACGTGGGCTCCAGTGCCGGGTCGACGACGCCGCGACCGCGACGACGGATCCACCAGTCGACGGCGACGATGGCGACGAAGGCCGGCACCCAGTAGCTGACCAACAGCAGGACGTTCTGAAACCGCGTCGCTGTGTCCGCGGCGTGCAGCCACAGAATGAGTCCGAACGCCAGCGACGTCACCACAACCGACGACAGCGGGCGACGCACCCGCACTCCAAGGGTCTGGAGCGCCAACGACCCGCTGTAGTCGTTCATTACTCCCGAACCGATCGACGCCAAGGCGATGATCAGCAACGCCAACCCGCCGAGGAATCCTCCGCCCATGACCGATCGCACGCCCTCGGCGGTCTGTTGGGACACCAGCTCGCCTGCCGCGACGCCGATGCCCTGCACGAAGACGTAAGCGGTGAGAATGCCGGCGAACGTATACCCGAACACGCTCGCCCTCGACGACTGCACCGGCAGGTATCGGCTGAAGTCGGACGCGTAGCTCGCCCACGAAACCGCCAGACTGAACGAGATCGTGACCATGAGCACGAAGCTGCCGACGAGGTCTGCGCCCTGCAGCGTCGGTGGCGTCACGACGTCGTGGCCGCCGACGAGCTTCACCGCGAACACGACGAACGTCACGAACAGCACGACCGTGAGCACGGCCTGGAGACGATGAATGAGCTCGTAGCCGAAGAAGCCGACGACCCCCTGAACGCCGAGGACGATCAGCACGGCGGCCCAGAACGGGATGTCGAGCAGTAGCGCGAGGGCCTCGCCACCGAACAGGCCCACCAGTGCGTCCCACGCGATCGACGACAACCACTGCAACGCCGCGGGCAGCACGACGCCGCCCCCGAAGGCCATGCGGGAGGCCGGCAGCTGCGCGGCGCCGGTGCGCGGACCCCACGTCGACAGATATCCGACGACGAGTGACCCGAGCACGGTGCCGATCACCATCGCGAGCAGGCCGAGCCAGAACCCGAGTCCCAGCACGATCGCAATGGCTCCGGTGAAGACGCCGGTCATGTTGACCTGCGGCGCAAACCACACCGTGAACAACCTGCGAGGAATTCCGTATCGCCGGTCGCCGGGGACCGGTGCGATGCCGTGGGTCTCGACCGACAAGTCGCCCGCACCATTCGGGCTTCGGCCGACGAAGGGCGGCGCAGTGAGCGCACCGTTGGGCGTCGGAGGCGGCCCCGTCCCCAGTGTCATACGCCCATTCGATCACGGCGCCTGGCGCGCAGGGGAATCCAGGCGCGGAATCTGTGCCTCCGCAACCTCAAGACTTAGGTATTCGAATGCCGGGAAGTAAATTCGTTGCGGAATCGCTTGCGAAGGACTGTCCGATCGGCGATGGTTTATCCATGGCAGGGGCTGCGACGGGGCTTGTCCCCTCGGGCAGTCTTCGTGCGATCGCGAAGGAGGTTTCGCCCTGACCGAGTCAGACACGACCGCTGTTGATGCCAAGGCGGAGGGCGGAGCAGCCCGCAGCCCGGGTCCTCCCGTCGTCGAGATCGACCACGTCACCAAGCGGTTCGATGATTACGTGGCCGTCACCGATGCGGACTTCACGATCGGTGCCGGCGAGTTCTTTTCCATGCTGGGTCCGTCCGGCTGCGGTAAGACGACGACGCTACGCATGATCGCGGGCTTCGAAACCCCGACGTCGGGCGCCATTCGGTTGGAGGGCACCGACGTATCGCGGGTGCCGCCTCACAAACGCAACGTCAACACCGTGTTCCAGCACTATGCGCTGTTCCCCCACATGACTGTGTGGGACAACGTCGCCTACGGTCCGCGCAGCATGAAGAAGGACAAGGGGGAGGTGACCCGTCGAGTCGACGAAATCCTCGATACCGTGCGCCTCACCGATTTCGCCCAGCGCAAGCCCGCGCAGCTGTCCGGGGGTCAACAGCAACGCGTCGCGCTGGCCCGTGCCCTCGTCAACTATCCAAGTGCGCTGCTGCTCGACGAACCGCTCGGCGCACTGGATCTCAAGTTGCGCCACGCCATGCAGTTCGAGCTGAAGCGCATCCAGCGCGAGGTCGGGATCACGTTCGTGTACGTGACCCACGACCAGGAGGAAGCGCTGACGATGAGCGACCGGATCGCAGTCATGAACGTCGGCAACGTCGACCAGATCGGCACACCGACGGAGATCTACGACCGCCCGTCGACGGTGTTCGTTGCGAGCTTCATCGGGCAGGCCAACCTATGGGCGGGTCGGCAGACCGGCAGGTCCAATCGCGGCTTCGTCGAAGTCGAGGTTCTCGGCACGACGTTGAAGGCTCGACCCGGCGACACCACGATCGAGCCGGGTGGTCACGCCACCTTGATGGTGCGTCCCGAACGCGTGCGCGTCTCGATGGACGCGCCCACAGGTGACGTGGCGACTGTGCGAGCGACCGTGCGCGATCTGACATTCCAGGGCCCGGTGGTGCGGTTGTCACTGGCCGCTCCCGACGACTCCACGATCCTCGCCCACATCGGCCCCGAGCAGGATCTGCCAATGTTGCGCCCGGGCGACGAGGTCCACGTCTGCTGGGCGCCCGACGCCTCGCTGGTACTTCCCGCCGCCGACATCCCGACAACCGAGGACCTCGAGGAGATGCTCGACAGCTGATCGTTGATCGTCAACCATCGTCTTCCAATCCGAAAGGCACAGTCGTCATGCCCTCCAAGAACACGGAACCGTTCGATCCTCGGCTCATCTCCCGACTCGCGAACAACCGGACGTCGCGCCGGCGATTCATCGGCGGCGGTGCCGCAGCTGCGGCGGCGTTGACCCTCGGCCCGTCGTTCCTGGCCGCATGTGGTTCCAAGAGCGGCACATCCGGATCCAGCACGACGAGTGCTCAGGCGGGCCCGGCCACCGGCACGCTGAGGGTCTCGAACTGGCCGTTGTACATGGCAGACGGTTGGGTCGCCGCGTTCCAGAAGGCGTCGGGGCTGACCGTGGACTACAAGGAAGACTTCAACGACAACGAACAGTGGTTCGCCAAGAACAAGGAGCCCCTGTCACGCAAGCAGGACATCGGCGCGGACCTGGTGGTGCCCACCCAGTTCATGGCCGCCCGCCTGATGCAGCTGGGTTGGCTCAACGAGATCAGCGATTCCGGTGTGCCGAACAAGAAGAACCTGCGTCCCGATCTGCTGAACGCGGCGGTCGACCCCGGCCGCAAGTACACGGCGCCCTACATGACCGGCATGGTCGGACTGGCCTACAACAAGGCCGCGACCGGTCGTGAAATCAAGACGGTCGACGACGTTTGGGACCCGAAGTTCGCCGGCAAGGTCAGCCTGCTGGCCGACACCCAGGATGGGCTCGGACTGGTGATGCTCTCCCAGGGCAGCTCGATCGAGAACCCGACCACCGAGGGCGTGCAGAAGGCGGTCGACCTGATCAAGGAACAGAAGGACAAGGGCCAGATCCGCCGCTTCACCGGCAACGACTACGGGGACGACCTCAGCAGTGGCAACGTCGCGATCGCCCAGGCCTACTCCGGAGACGTGGTGCAGTTGCAGGCCGACAACCCCGACCTCGAGTTCGTCGTTCCCGAGTCTGGCGGCACGTGGTTCATCGACACCCAGGTGATCCCGTACACCACGCAGAATCAGGCGGCGGCCGAGGCGTGGATCGACTATCTCTACGACCGCGCGAACTACGCAAAGCTCGTCGTGGGGGTGCAGTACGTGCCGGTCTTGTCCGACATGACCGACGAACTGAACAAAGTCGATCCGAAGGTGGGGTCCAACCCGTTGATCAACCCACCGCAGGCGACGCTGGACAAGCTCAAGTCCTGGAAGGCACCGCTGAGCGACGAGCAGACCCAGGAATTCAACAACCTGTACGCCTCGGTCACCGGCGGGTGACCGGATGGCAGGTGTAGCCAGCAGCAGCCGGCAGCGGAGCAAGATAGCTCCGTACCTGATGATCCTGCCGGCGCTCGCCTACCTCGGAGTCTTCTTCGTGGTGCCGCTCTTCACGCTGCTCCGAACATCGCTGTCGAGTTCCGGTGGCTCGATCTACCTGCCGACGCTGACCTTCTCCTGGAAGTTCGGCAACTACGCTCACGCGCTCAGCGCATACCAGGATCAGATCATCCGGACCTTCACCTACGCGTTCGCCGCGACCATACTGTGCCTGGTTTTGGCATTTCCGCTGGCCTACGTGATCGCCTTCAAGGCCGGGCGGTACAAGAATCTGATCCTCGGATTGGTGATCCTGCCGTTCTTCGTGACCTTCCTGATCCGCACGATTGCGTGGAAGACCATTCTGGCCGACGACGGTTTGGTCGTCAGCGCGTTGAACGCGGTGGGCTTGCTACCCAGCGAAGGCAGATTGCTCTCGACCAGCTGGGCGGTCGTCGGCGGCCTGACGTACAACTGGATCATCTTCATGGTCCTGCCGCTGTATGTCAGCTTGGAGAAGATCGATCCTCGGCTGATCGAGGCCTCGAAAGACCTCTACTCGTCGAACAGGCGCAGTTTCACCAAGGTGATCCTGCCGTTGTCGATGCCGGGCGTTCTGGCGGGCAGCCTGTTGGTGTTCATCCCCGCGTCGGGCGACTTCATCAACGCCGACTACCTGGGTAGCACTCAAACGACGATGATTGGCAACGTCATTCAGAAACAGTTCCTGGTGGTCAAGGACTACCCCGCCGCCGCCGCGCTCAGCATGGTCCTGATGGCGATCATCCTCGTCGGGGTTCTGCTCTACACCCGCGCGCTCGGCACGGAGGATCTGGTATGACCTCGCAAGGAATGCCCGTCGTGGTCGAGGCAATCGAGCGGCCGGCCACGGAACCCAAAACGATCAAGGGCAGCCCGAGATGGGGCGATCTGTTACTGCGCGTCATTGCGGGGTTGGTACTGCTCTATCTCTTCGTGCCGATCTTCGTGATCATCCTGTTCTCGTTCAACAACCCCCAGGGCAAGTTCAACTACACGTGGCAGGGCTTCACCCTCAACAACTGGGCGCACCCGTTCAAGTACCCGGCGCTGACCGATGCGCTGAAGCTCAGCCTCAACGTCGCCGCCGTATCCACCGCCATCGCCATTGTGTTGGGCTCATTGGTGGCCATAGCCCTAGTGCGGCAACGGTTCCGCGGGCAGAGCGCCGTGGACACGTTCCTCGTGATTCCGCTGACGGCCCCGGAAGTCGTGTTCGGCGCGGCGCTGCTGACTCTGTTCCTCAACTTCGGCTGGGCCGCAGGCTATGTCACGATCCTGATTGCACACGTCGCCTTCGAGATCAGCTTCATCGCGATGACGGTGCGGGCACGAATGCGCGGGTTCGACTGGACGCTCGAGGACGCGTCGATGGATCTCGGGGCGAACGCGACGCGCACGTTCTTCAAAGTGACGCTGCCACTGATCGTTCCGGGCATCGTGGCCGCGGCGATGCTGTCCTTTGCGCTGTCACTCGACGACTTCATCATCACGTACTTCGTCAGCGGGTCGACCGTGACCTACCCGCTGTACGTGAACGCCGCCGTCAAAGCCGCCGTCCCACCTCAGATCAATGTCCTGGCGACCGCGATCCTCGTCATCAGCCTCGTTCTGCTTGCCGCAGGAACGCTCTACCGGCGCAAGCGAATCGAGACCTGACCGCGGTCATGGAGTGTCGAGCCGCGCCGTCACCCCTTCCATTCGCCCCAGCGTAGCGACTCAGGTGACGTCGACGGGTACCGCAGGCCTGGCGCCGTTGCGCGCAGCGCCGATACCCGCGGCCACCACCAGGACGATGCCGAGCAGGCTTGCCGGTCCCGGTACCTGATGTAGTACGACGAACCCCACCAACATCGCGCACCCAGGCTCCAGAGCCATCAACGTGCCGAAGGCCGCCGTAGTCAGCTTGCGTAGCGCCAACAACTCGAGGGTGAACGGAAACACCGGGAGCAGCACCGCGAGTCCGATGCCGAACAGCAGGACGTCGAGCGTCACTCTGGGCAGCACCGCTGGGCCGACGATGGCGGTCGAGAACACCGCCGCCGTGGCCATCGACACGGCCAACCCGTTGATACCGGCGACGGCGTCGCCGACGCGTTGGGTCAGCAGGATGTAACAGCCCCAGCACACTCCGGCGGCAAGCGCATACGCGATGCCGACCGGGTCGGTGACACCCGCCCACGGCTGCGTCAGCAGCATCACTCCCGTGGCGGCGAGGCCCGGCCAGAGCACGCGTTGTCCACCCTCGCCGAGGATGACGGCGACGCCCAGTGGTCCGAGGAACTCGAGGGCGCTCGCCGTTCCCAGCGGGATCCGTGCGATGGCGGCCATGAATAGCAGCGTGATGCCCGCGGTGACGACGCCCAGCAGCACGCAGGTCAAGAAGGTCGAGCGGGTGAAGGCCGACGGGCGTGGCCGTACGAGGACGAGCAGGATGGCACCGGCCCAGACGAGCCGCAGCCAGGCGGCGCCTTCGACGCCGACCTGATCGACCAGCCCGAGCGAGAGCGCGAGCCCCAGCTGCACGCTCAGCATCGCGGCGATTGCCATCAGCACGCCGAGCCGAGCCTGGGTCGTGATCACCATTGCATTCAATGCGATTGGAATCGTTCACGTCCACGTGTTATTCATGAACATACCGTTCGATAGCTCACGAACGCTTCTTCAGACCTGCGCCCCGTTCCGGGAACGGATCGTTCGCGAAGTCGATCTGCGCCGCCGGGTTGCTGATGGCGGTGACCATGCCGGAACCGAACGCGCCCGCACTGTCGAAGAGCGTCGCAGTGCCGACGCTGACTCCCTGCACGGCCAGATGCGAATCGGCCTGCACGCCGACCCATGGGCCGATCGGCAACCGCGCCAGCGCCACGGACAGATCACCGTTGATGTAGCCGACCCCCGCCGTGCCGAGGTTGGTGACCAGGCTGGTTCCCTCGGCGGCCATCGCGGCGTTGGCGAACGGACTGTTGCGCTGGCCGACGACCACGTCGACGGCGCGACTCAGAAACCGCTTCCGCGCGGTGTTCTGGTGGTCGACGATCACTTCCGACCACCCAGTGCCGTCACTGCCCATGTAGGAGTACCGCTCTTCGTCGACCTCAAGCGGGCCCGTGAAATCCATTGGCGCCTGCCACTCTTCACCCCGTGGCGCTTCCGAACGCCGATAGTGCACCAGAGTGGCACGGGCCACCGGCACACCGTCCTGAACGAGTTCACCCACGCTGTTGCGGACACGCCTGCCGTCGCGCACCAGGCGTGAGGTAACCGTGGTCGGCATCCCGCGGGCCGCCTTGAAGAGGTCGACAGTCAAGCGCGTGGGCATGAAGTCGGCATGGCCATGGCGTTCCTCCAGGACGGTCGCGAGCAGTCCGACGAGCGCCGGTCCGTTCAAATGGTCCTCGCCCCAATGGCTCTGCGCCGACGGGCCCGGAAGGAACGAGTCCGATTCGGTGCGGGTGAAGTGGGCCGGAGGTGGGGTCATCCCGGCATCGTCGCACAGGGTCGATCGATCACCCGCGTTGCGTTCGCCCATCACGGACAATGGCGCCGTGGACCCCCGCCGACTGCAACTGCTGCTCGCACTGTCCCGGCTGGGCTCGATGCGTGCCGTCGCCGAGTCGTTCCAGCTCACCACGTCGACGGTGTCCCAACAGCTCGCCGCCCTTTCCAAGGACACGGGCACACGCCTGATCGAGCCCGAGGGACGGCGCGTACGACTGACCCCCGCAGGGTTGCGCCTTGCCGATCACGCGGTCACGATCCTGGCTGCGCTCGACGCCGCACGCCTCGACCTCGATCCGGACGCCGAGCCCGCGGGGACGCTACGCGTCGGCGGATTCGCCACGGGCATCCGAGTATCGCTGCTGCCGATTCTGACGGAACTGTCCGCCCGGCATCCCGCGGTCGAGGTCGTGATCAGTGAGTACGAACCGATCGAGGCGTTCGCGCAGCTCGCCGACGACGACCTCGACCTCGCGCTGACGTACGACTACAACCTGGCGCCGGCGTCGCCTGGACCGGTGCTCGACACGGTCCCGCTGTGGTGCACTCCATGGGGTCTCGGCGTGCGCGCCGACGCACCCGACGGTCCGGCCGACGTCGCCGCATACTCACGACACACGTGGATCGTCAACTCGCGCAACACCGCAGACGAAGACGCGGTGCGCACGCTGGCCGCGCTGGCGGGCTTCACACCGCGCATCGCCCACCAGATCGACAGCCTGGAACTGGTCGAGGACCTCATCGTCGCGGAGTACGGAGTTGGGCTCCTGCCGATCGATCGACCCACCGGCGTTGGCGTCAAGGTGATTCCCCTGACCGAACCCGAGGTCGTTCTGACGGCATATGCGGTCACGCGGATCGGTCGCTCGACGTGGCCGCCCTTGAGGGTGGTACTGGACCGCTTACGTCCGCCGTCGGGAACGCTACCGCGACCAAGCTGGCCGCGCCCTGCCGCCGCCCCGCGCGCCGGGGTCGGCGGCGACTGACGTCAGCCACCGCCCGACCCGCGACGCTGATGCGGGTCAGAACGCAGTCTCCACACCGAACGGAACGTATGGGTTGGTGCCGAAGGTGACGTACGGGTTGGTGCCGCTGGGATATGGCGCGAGGTCACTGCCTGGCACGGCGCCGAAAGCCGGGAATGGATGCGTCGGAACTCTGACCGGTGGCGCCGTGTCGGTCGTGTCCGCTGCGGCGATGGGGGCGGCAGCCAATACGAGCGGCGCACACACCGCGCCGGCCAGACACGCCAGGGCTGACCTGTTGATCTTCATGAATTGTCCCTTCAAGTGGCGCGCTGAACCCGCATGGACGGATTGCCATGCGCTGCAACGCTTCACTGAGGGATACGTGGTCGGGTTACAGGAACGGCGACGCAGGTCGTCGCTGCGGTGATCGCCTGGGCCGGTCTGGTGGCCGTACCGATAGCGGTCAGGCGACCTTGTGCTCCCGCTCCGGGCGTCTGCGAGTCTCCGTCGTCCACAGGTGTCCGCAGTCGGGGCACTGCAAGTGCACTACGGTGCCACGATTGCTCAGCAGGTACTGCCAGTGCGCATCGCAATTGCGTGTGCCCGAACAATCCCCGCAGTTCCGGCCGTGATGGCAGCCGGGGCACGGCAGCCAGGCGCGGCGGGCGCGGTCGGCCGTCGGGTCAATCGGCAACACGGCGGACCGTCCGATCAGGCAACACGCCCGCCTTCACCAGTTCGTCGAAGATGCGCTGTTGATCGGCGTCGAGGTCGGCGTACAACATGTCGTACGCGAGTTCCTCCTCGGCGAGCACGGCTACGGGATCCCAGTCGTCGCCGATCGCCTGCAGCACCGCGGCGCGGCGACGCGCCTCATCGAGCGTGAGGTCGAACGTCATGTCGAGGTCGGTCGACATGGCACCCCCCAAGGTCCAAGATTCGCTTACAGGAGAAGTAAGGATTACCTAACACTGCGTGCCGGACAATGACCTGCGTCACGTTCCGCGAATGACCTACGTCACGTTGCGGCGACGAGCGTTCACTGGCCCGACGTCAGCGCCTGAAGCACTCGATACCGCTCGACCACCTCGGGGGTGGGCTCGGCGCGGTACGCGGTGGTCAACCCGAACGTCCACGACGGAGGCGTCGCGGCGCCCGACAGCGTCCACGCCGCCTGCCGGGCCGCGCCGAGTGCGACGTATTCGGCGGGGGTGGGCACATGCACGGGTGTCCCGAGGATCGCGGGAGCGATGCGCCGCACCGCCTCCGACCTCGCGCCACCGCCGACCAGGATGACGCGATCGACGTCGACGCCCTCCCCGGTGATCCGCTCCATGCAGTAGGCCATCGAACACAGCAGACCCTCGACCGCAGCGCGAGCGACGTTGGCCGGCTGGAGGTTTCGCGTCGTCACTCCGTGCAGTGCGCCTGCGGCATCGGGCAGGTTGGGCGACCGCTCCCCCTCGAAGTACGGCACCACCGTCAAACCCTGTGCACCCACATCGGCCGACAACGCCAGCCGGTCGAACTCGTCGAAGTCGACGCCCAGCATCGACGCGACGGCGGCGAGCACCGGCGCGCCGTTCAGGGTGCAGACCAGCGGCAGCTGGCGTCCCGTCGCATCGGCGAAGCCGGCGACCAGGCCCGATTCGTCCCGCGGTGCCACCTGGGTGACGGCACTAACGACACCCGACGTCCCGAGTGAGACGACGCAGTCCCCTGGGCCGGCTCCGAGGCCCAGCGCCGCGGCGGCGTTGTCACCAGCGCCCGGGCCGAGCATCGCACCGCGCGCGGTCCGACCCGCCGACTCGGCTGGGCCGAGCACCCGTGGCAGTTCGGGGTGTCTGCCGCGCATCGCAAGTTCAAGCAGGTCCCGCTGATAGCCGCCACCGGCCGCTGCGAAGTAGCCCGTGCCGCTGGCGTCGCTGCGGTCGGTGCACAGATCGGCGACGTCGGACGACCCCGACAGGCGCCAGGTCAGCCAGTCGTGCGGAAGGCATACGGCCGAGGTCGCGTCGGCGTTCGCCGACTCCTCGTCAACCAGCCAGCGCAGCTTGGTCGCGGTGATCGCCGCGACGGGCACCACGCCGACCCGTGCGGCCCACTCGCCGGGACCACCGAGTTCATCGGTCAACGCCTCGGCGGCCGCGCTGGATCGAGTGTCATTCCACAACAAGGCTTTTCGCACCACCGCACCCGCTGCGTCAAGGCAGACCATGCCGTGTTGTTGTGCACCGACCGAGATGGCCTCGACATCGTCGAGGCCACCGGCCGCATCGATGGCCGACTCGAGTGCGCCCCACCAGTCCATCGGATCCACCTCGGTACCACCCGGATGTGGCGCCGAGCCCGAGCGGACGGTCTCGCCCGATTCCGAGTCGCACAGGACGACCTTGCAGGACTGAGTGGACGAATCGATGCCTGCGACGACCGCCACGCCGACCTCCTCGGGTGTGTCAGAACGCCCAGCTTAGTGCGAAACTGCCGTCGTGAGATGGTTCCTCGCCGTGGCGGGCAGTTAGCGGGACGTAGCGGCATTCGAAGTGATCGTGGATGTGGTCTGGCGTTTCGATGCCAAGCGACAAGCCACCGTCACCGATCTGTGCCTGCTCCTGCGACGCCCGACCCACACCGCGGCTTAGGGCGTGGGGACGTTGCTACCGGTGCCGCAGCGGTTCCGCAGGTCGGTCAGCGGCTGGCGGATGGCCTGGAGTTCGGCCTGCTCCCGCGGATTGGCCGCCAGGTAGTCCTCAACCTGCGTCCGAATCTGGTCACGCGGCTGGCCTTGAAGGCTGGTGAAGAAATCGTTCACCCACGGGTGAGTGAACAGGTAGACCGACGTACCGGCTGAGACACCCGACCGCACCTGCGCCACGTCACCAGCGGTGCAGTTGGGAGGGAGATCGGCCAGCGCCGACGGGGCCACGGCAAACATAGCGCCAGCGACTGCGCCGGTACCGATCGCGCCGGCAACCGCGCGACGGGCCAGACGAGCATTGAGCAACATGGACGGACTCCTTGAACTTGTACGAAAAGCCATTGCCAGTAGCGATTACTGACCATGCGAAGCTTAGGCAGAATCGGTCGCGACTTTCTCGCCTTGAGGCAAACCCATTGTGCGAAACCTTCGTGGGCCCGATCAGTTTTCGAGTTAGCCGCGTAACGGCACTGCTTAGGTTGTTTGCTGCGGCGGTCCCGGCCTGAGGCCGCCCGGTCTGAAGAACGCCCTCCAAACGAAAGGCGGCACGTATCACGGCAAGACGCCGCCGATGGGAACGGGAAGGGCTAGAACACGAAGGCGCGGGCCAAGACTGCGGTTTAGGCCCACAGATCCCGTTGGGTGCGTGAATAATGTGCGGGTCGTCAATTCTTAGGAGTCCGCACATGGTTCGTGCACTTGTCATCGCAGCGTGCATCGCTACAGTTCCCGCTGCGGTCGGGGCGGTTCTTGCCGTCCCGGCAGCGGCCAGTCCCGGGAGTGAGCAATTCAGTACTAACGGTCCCCTTCAGAACGCTCCCCTTGAGCCCGGCCCCGACATCGACATCCCCCGTCCCGACATCGACGTCCCCGACATCGACGTCGTTCCCGACGTGAACGTCCCGAACGTCAACGTCCAAGCCATCCCGGGCAATGTCAACCTCCCGAACGTCAACGTCCCCAACGTCAACCTCGCAGACGACATCGTCGGGGATATCGTCCCGGACTTCAACGTCGCGGACGACATCGCCGACATCGTCCCGAACGTCAACGTGCCAAACGTCAACCTCCCCAACGTCAACGTCCCGAAGGTCAACGTGCCGAAGGTCAACGTCCCCAAGGTCAACGTCCCCAAGGTTGGTGGCGGTGGCCGTGGTGGCGGCCGTCGGTAACAGAAAGGCCATGCCCGCGGCCTGTTGAGGGGTTGGGCCGGGAATCTGGCACCGCCCGGTCTGGAAGTGCCGACCGAGGCAGGGGCGGTTCCGCTGATCGGTTCAGTCTTGTCATCCGCGCGCCGAGAGCGGATCCACGGAACGTTCGTCGACAGGTTGCTACCACCGTCTACTGAAGGACTTTTGGGCTGGCTGACCGGCAATTGCCCGACGGCCCCCGGTGTGATCGTCGCCCTGCTCGGCGTCGGCGAAACCCTCCTCTTCTGGACGTCGATCCAGGTGGGCGCGCCGCACGACTGGGCTGGTCCCGGCGCGGGTGTCCCTGAACGACATTGCCCACCTGGAGGTATCCCTCATGACCCTTACCACTGCTGGCGACAGCGGCGCGCGCATCCTGCGGCCCGAAGTCGTCGCGGCCCTGATCGTCCAGCCGCTGGCCCTCGATTCCGTCGCCGCGACCGTGTCGACGGTCATCCAAACCGAGAGCCATTCGACGAGATTCCCTGTCGTCAAACAGGATCCGACCACGGCCTGGACTCTGGAATCCCACGAAATCGACGTCAGCGATGCCTCGGTCGACGAAATAAATTGCGTGCCAAGTAAACTCGCTGGCTTGACAATAATCTCCGCCGAACTCGCTGACGGCAGCAATCCGGCGGCGCTCGAGGTCGTCGGTGCGGGACTGGTCCGTGATCTGCAGACCCGTCTGGACGCGGCTTTCTTCGGCAACACGACGACCAACGGGCCCAGCGGCTTGGAGAGTTTGGGCCGATGTGCAACACGTCGATGGTGGCTCAACGCTTGAGAACTTGGACGTGTTCGCCGAGGCGAACAGCGTGGCCGAACAGGTCGGTGCGGAACTGACCAACTTCGTGATGAATCCCGCGGATCTGCTTACCCTTGCCACGGCGAAGGTCGCAAACGACTGGCAACAGCCGCTTTTGGGCATCGACCCATCGAGCCCGACGAGGCGCTCCGCGCAGGGCGTGCCCATTCAGTGGAGTCCGGCGGTCCCCGAGGGCACCATCTGGGGTGTCCCGCGCGAAAGTCTTTTGTGTGTTGCGCTTGCCGGTCTCCGTCGTAACAGACCGCAGTGCCTTCTTCAGTTCAGATCGCTTGGGAGTCAGAGCAATAACTCGCTGGGGCTTCGCCTTCCCGCATCAGCAGGCCGTCGTCAAAGATCGGTATCGGCGGCTCATAGCCAGCCGGTGCGGGCGGTGGCGCTGGGTCAGGTTCCGGCAAAGGCGGCGACGCCCGCACCTTCCTTGCCCGGCCCTGTCGCGGCCTCCTTTCCGCGGCGGGGCCGGGCCAACCACCGGCGAACCAACGAGGCGCACAGATGGCACGCAGCTACTGGGTCACCCGGACCGAATCAAGCACCCGCACAGGCCATTCCCAATGGCGACGGCTGCGGCGTCGAGTCCTCGACCGCGACGGCGTACGCTGCCAAATCGGAGCACCGGGTGCCTCGGCGTCGCCGACGAGGTCGACCACCGCGTGCCAGTGTCCGCGGCGGCTTGGACACCGAGGAGAATGCGCAGAGTGTTTGCGCGCGTTGTCATCGAGCGAAATCGCCAACTGCTGCGGCCCGCGCGCAGCCATCACGCAAGCGGGCTGCGGCGTGCACCCGGCCGACGCGCCCGAGGCGACCTCGGGACCGTGACCGGCAACCCACCCCGGTGGGGGAGTCCCCAAGCTGGGCACAACCCGCAGCCGGATTGCATAGGGCCTGACGGTCTGTGCAATTCTCGGTCGCTGTAGCGGGGCCGCGTTCAGCAGCGGTCTTACGGCGTCCAGTGCGCCGGGAGTTCACACGGTGTTCAGTCGATCGCATAACTGGTATCGAATGCCGCGACTAATCTCGACTCACCACCGTCGATCGGGGGCCACCATGCAAAAGGCATCGATAACCTGCTACTCGGTGCTCGCAATCGTCGGGATGACCGCACTGGCGGCGGTCGGTTGCGGTTCGTCCAACAACAGTTCGCCAAGCGAATCTTCGACCGCACCGAAGACCACGTCCGCGGTGGCGTCGCCCCCAACTCCGTCGACAACTCCGTCGAAGATCAATGGTGACGACGAGGTGGTCGGGTCGATCGATTCGGTGTCGGGCACGACGATCAAGGTGAGCGGACCCCAGGGATCGGCGTCGGTGGCATTCTCGTCGTCGACGAAGATCATGGAACTGACACCCGCCAAGCCGACCGACATCACCCCTGGCCAGTGTGTCACCATCCGGCCCGCAAGCGGAGCAGAAGGCGGCACCGTCACAGCCGATGCGGTAGTGATCGGCGCGTCGAGTGGCGGTCAGTGCCAGAAGACCGGCGGCAGTGACAACGCAGGGCTTCCGCGCAGTCAAATGGGGGGCTTTCGCGGCACCGTCGATTCCGTAAGTGAGAAAACGATCGTCCTAACGACACTCGGCGCCGACGGCAGTACCACGAAAACCACGGTCGAGGTCAACGACACGACCCTGTTCGCCGACCGCCACCGAGTCAATGGCGACGCCATTGTCGAGGGCAAGTGCATCTTCGCGGGCGGGACCAACGACACCCGCGGCACGTTGCAGGCGGTGACGATCAACCTGCCGTTGGTCGTCAACGGCGCGTGCCCGATGCCCAAGGGCAGCTGACATCGGAGTCGTCTCGGCGGGCGGGGCAGTACTGTCGGAAGTTGCTGGCAGGCGGGCGCGGTGTGGACACCCACCGAAAGTGTCCGGGGTTCTGGACACCTAATCGGTATCTCAGGAAATTGCCCGACGGGCACGGCCTGTCGCCGGTCGCCCGAGCGGGGGCTGTCGTCTCACACCCCAACGACGGCGACGACCGATTCGCCGGGTAAAGCCCAGGCCGGGTCCTCAGACGTTGGTCAGCCGCGAACTGAACCATCGCTCAACTTGGAAATTCATACTGTCTTGACACCCATGACAGAGGGAGAGTCAGCATGACGAGCCAGCCCGAACAGTACGACGTCGATGTTTTCGATTCCAATTCCATGGACTGGCTAGAGCTGCCGCTGGAACAGCTTGGCAGGAGTCTGTCACTCAAGCCATTCACGTTCGACCCCGACACCGGGATGTCCTGCATGCTCTTGCGTTACGACGCCGGGTTCATCAACCCGTGGCATACCCATGACTGCGCGCACGGCATGTTTGTGCTGAGCGGCACCATGCGGACCAACAAAGGGGATTTCGGCCCGGGGAGCTTTGTCTGGTTCCCCGAGGGGATGACGATGTACCACGGTGCGACCGAGGACAGCGACTGCCTCATGCTCTTCATCACGAACAAACCGTTCAATATTCGCTACACATTCGAGAATGAACCGAGCGGAAGCGAAGCCGAGCGACTGGGCCGGGAGAAGGCGTGTCTGTGCTCGATGGCCTCCGTAACCTGACGCAGTCCGGATCTGGACTCAATTCCGGCTGAGGACGAACGCCTCTATCTGGCGTTCGCCCGCCCGTGCTTCGTACTTCTTCCAAGCTGGGTAGAACTCGAGGCCTTTCGCCCAGATCGCGTCGCGCTCGCTGGGTGTGGCGGGTCGCGCGGTGGCATGCCACGTATCGCCCTCCACACATACCGTGGCCTCCGGGTTGGCCTTGAGATTGTGGTACCAGGCCGGGTGCTTCGTGCCGCCCCAATTGGACGCGATGAGTGCCAGGCCGTCGGGGTGCGGAATTCCGTACACCGTGACGGTGCGGTGTTCCCCCGACTTCGCGCCCGTGGTGGTGAGGATGACCGCAGGAACGCCAGTTACGATCCCAGCGAAGCTGCGCCTGCCGCCGGTGAACCTGCTGACGAGTTGGTCGAGGTGGTTTGCCGTCGGGCGAAGAAGCGCCACCCCCACCTTGGTGGCCGCGAGGGTGCGCATCGTCCGCTGGAACGCGTTGGCATCCTCGAAGGACCGGCCTGGCATGGTCCCATTCTTAACGGAACTGAACACACGCAGACGCGTATTTGCAGCTTCACTTCATAGGACGGAGTGCGCGCCATAGAACTGGTTGTAGTGAGCCGACGAGCAGCGCCAGACCGACGATCCCGTTGCAGGTGATCATCGCCGCGGCGAAAACCGTGTCGCGGGCCAACGTCGAGGTGTCGGGGCCGCCCGAAACCATCAGCATCACAATGAGTCCGACCTCGATGACCGTCACCGCAACGGCAAGGATCAGTGCACCGAACGGTTCACCGACACGATGGGCGACCACCTCGGCGTGATGCACAGCGGCGAACACACAGCCCGCCAGCAGCAGGCCGACCATCACCAGCACCGCGGTCGGTGGCTGGTGTCCCCACGTCACCGCGAAGATGATGGCGCCCAGCACAGGCACCGCGACCGTCCAGCGCGTCAACGGCAATAGTCGTTGGACAATCACCCACAAAGCATGCCCGCCGCCGACCAGCTGAACCACCGCCGCGCCGTTCATACCGCACGGTGCGCGTCCAAACATTGTGCGGACGCCGTCGTGGGCGCCGTGTTGGCTGATGCGGCGAGATCGACGGTGGGCACATCATCGCTATCGATGTTGGATGGATCCCGCGCAGTAGATCAGCGCATGCGGCGATCAGTCAGCACACCGCCGCGACCCGCACGGCAATTCGGGTGTCGAGGGCTGACAAGGCGCCGAGACGCCATGACTACTGTCACCCACTTCGGGTACGCGGAGGTTGGCGCGCCAACGGTAGCGGGAGGTAGCGGATGAACGTCCCCGGCTGGGTGTGGGCTGTGACAATTGTTGCGATTGTCGGCTTGCTGGCGTTCGACTTTGTCTTTCACGTCCGCAAGGCCCACGTCCCGGCCCTGAAGGAGGCTGCGGTCTGGTCGGCGGGCTACATCGGCGTCGCGGTGCTGTTCGGCGTCGGCGTGGTCGTGTTCGGCGGCGTCGACGCCGGGTCGCAGTATTTCGCCGGCTACGTCACCGAGAAGGCATTGTCGGTCGACAACCTGTTCGTCTTCCTCATTCTCATCGCCAGCTTCCGGGTACCGCGCGAGGACCAGCAAAAGGTCTTGCTGTTCGGAATCGTCTTCTCCCTGATCGCCCGTACCGGCTTCATCTTTCTGGGCGCCGCGCTGATCAACACCTTCGCGTGGGTTTTCTACCTGTTCGGGCTAGTGCTGCTACTGACCGCCGGCAACATGTTCAAACCCGAGAGCAGCGAGGAGTCCCACACGGCCGACAACATCATCGTCCGACTGGCCAGGAAGGTCTTCCACACCACCGACTACTACGACGGCGACAAGCTGTTCACGATCCGGGACGGCAAGCGGGCGATGACCCCGATGCTGCTGGTGATGGTCGCCATCGGTGGCACCGACGTCCTGTTCGCTCTGGACTCGATCCCGGCGATCTTCGGCCTCACGCAAAAACGTTTTCATCGTCTTCACCGCGACGGCGTTCTCGCTGCTGGGTCTGCGGCAGCTCTACTTCCTCATCGACGGCCTGCTCGACCGGCTGATCTACCTGTCCTACGGTCTGGCGGCCATCCTGGGGTTCATCGGCGTGAAGCTGATCCTGCATGCCCTGCACGAAAACAACGTCGCGTTCATCAACGACGGCCAGCCCGTCAATGTCGTCGAGATCAGCACCGGCCTGTCCCTGTCAGTGATCCTCGGTGTACTCGCCGTCACCGTGGTCGCGTCGCTGTTCAGCCGCAAGGGCAAGGCCCAGACCGCCATCGCCAACGCCCGCCGCCACGCCGCGGCCTACCTCGACTCGGAGTACACGCGAAGCGCGGCAGAACGGGAACGCATCTTCGGCCTGCTCCTGCAGGAGCGTGATCAGATTCTGTCGCTTGGCCCGAAGTATCGGCAGATGGTCCGCGACGAGCCGGCCCTCATGGAGCTGCTCGAGCGCGCAGCCGCCAAGCACGACGAGGCAGTTGATCGTGGTGAAGCTGAGCCGTTCACCCGCAAGGGATTGACCTCGTAAGTACGGTTCGGACGGCGTCGTGGTTCTACGCGACTTCAGCCGGCAGTCGTGCTGTCCTCAGCGGTGCCGGGCGGGCGGGGCGCATTGAGATCAAAACGGACCCCGATCATGCGGATCACGAAGCACACCGCCGCAGCGCCTAAAGCGGGCAGGGTGCCGTCGTAACCCAAACCGTGGGCTGCCGCGGCGCCGCCGGCGCCGATCAGCGCCGGGATGGCATAGAGCTCGCTACTGAGCACCGTCGGAATCCGTCGGATCATTACATCGCGGATCGTCCCACCGCCGACGGCGGTGATCGTGCCGACGATCAGCGCTTGGACCACGCCAAACCCCAAGCTCAGCGCCTTGTCGGCACCGAGCACCGCGAACACACTCAACCCGACGGCGTCAAGCACCGTAATCGCCATCGCCAGCCGTTCCAGCCGGCGGCTAAGGATGAACGCAATCAACCCGCCACCGGCTGCCAGCGCCAGATAGCGCCAATCGAGAAACGTGGCCGGTGGCAGTGCATCCAGCAGGACGTCGCGGATCACGCCGCCACCGAGCCCGGTGAACATGCCAAGGGTGATCACTCCGAAGATGTCGAGCCGTTCGGCCCGCACCGCGGTCAGCGCGCCGTTGAGAGCGAACACCAGGGTGCCGGTGAAGTCCAGCGCCAACAGCAGCGGAGTTTCGGTGGACATGGCCCGAGGTATACCCCGCCCGTACCGGCCCCCGTGTCGGTATCGGCTCGCGATCGGAGAACACCATGACCGATTCATCGACTGCCGTAGAGGCATTGCTCAGCGGGTTGTCGACGATACGAGACTGGCAGGAGGACTTCTACCGCGATCTGCACGCCCACCCAGAGCTGTCGCATCAGGAGTACGAGACCGCCCGCAAAGTCGCCGCCCGGCTGCGCGATTGGAGCTATGACGTCCACGACCGAATCGGCGGCACGGGCGTCATCGGAGTGCTACGCAACGGACCGGGCCCCACGGTGCTGCTGCGAGCCGACATGGACGCCTTACCGGTGAAAGAGGCCACCGGACTCGATTACGCCAGCACCGTGCAAACCACCGACACCAATGGCAACGAGGTACCGGTCATGCATGCCTGCGGACACGACGTACACGTCGCCGCGCTGCTCGGGGCGGCCCAACTCCTCGCTGATGGCTCCGATCACTGGAGCGGCACCCTGATCACACTCTTTCAGCCTGCTGAGGAGACAGCCGACGGCGCCCGCGCAATGGTCGATGACGGTCTTGCGAACCTGCTGCCCACAGTCGATGTTGCATTCGCCCAGCACGTCCTGCCCGCGCCCGCCGGCCGAGTTGGCACCCGTGCCGGAGCTGTGCTGTCAGCTGCCGACAGCATGCGCATCACGGTCTACGGCCGCGGCGCGCACGGTTCGATGCCGCAAGCCGCCGTCGACCCGGTGGTCCTCGCCGCGATGATCGTCATTCGGCTGCAGACCATCGTCGCGCGCGAAGTGGCGCCCGGGGAGTCCGCCGTATTGACCGTCGGCAGCATCCACGCCGGAAGCAAAAGCAACGTGATACCTGACCGTGCCGAGCTACAGCTGAACATCCGCACCTATAGCAGACAGACGCGGACCACAATGCTCGACGCCATCCGGCGAATCGTCACTGCCGAATGCCAGGCCTCCGGATCGCCCAGAGAACCCGAATTTGAGGGTTTCGGCCAATACCCGTTGACGGACAACGACCTCCCGACAACCTCTCGCGTAAGTGATGCATTCACAACGTTTTTCGCGGGCCGTTGCCAAACGCTGCCAATGCAGACTGCAAGCGAAGACTTCAGCGACATCCCGACCGCCCTCGGCGCGCCCTACACCTACTGGGGCATCGGCGGCATCGACCCTATCGCCTACCAGAATGCCGCTGACCACGGACAAATCGACCAAGACATCCCGGTCAATCACTCCCCCGCCTTCGCCCCCATCATCCAACCCACCCTCGACACTGGAACCCAGGCTCTAGTCGTCGCCGCGATGGCATGGTTAGCGCCCAACTGACTTTCGTCCGCCCGCCCGTCACTCCATAGGTCCGCTCATCCGGCACGGACCGATTTACCGCGTAACCAGCCATATTCGATCTCGCCGTATTCGGCAGTGAAGCGCTATAGCGGCAAAGGCGATAACACCCTCCACGACGCACCGCCGCTGCGGTCAGCCGGCCGTATCAGCAGCGGGGCGGCCAGGCGGTGTCACCTGGTAGCTGTACCGCCACTCGACCTCGGTGTTATGTTCACCGCCGACCGGCCGTGATCCGTGGAGATGCAAAAAAGCGATCATGTCATCGTCGCCGACTTGAGCCTGAGCCTTCCGCTCCGCCAGCGCCCTTACTTGGGCCGCGCTCATCGTCTCGGGCACCACGATGGTGTCGTGCCGCACGTTCGAGGCATCGGCCATAGCGCCAGGCTGCGGCAAGTGAGGGCTTCCGTTTCCCGACGACACGCGCCCTCACACAACCGTGATCGACACGTGCTCGACCTGCGACGCAACCACCGCCATCGCCATTGACCATGCCGAACGGGCACCCAAGGCAACCGCGAGGACCAGTTGGCGGCGTTCACTGCTTGCCCGGCATGACCAACTCTCCGGGGTGGGCGAGATATATTGTGCGACAACATGAAAACGGCGTACTAACTCATGGATAACATTCGTTATCCATGAAAAAGTACGCTGTTTTCGTTATCATGTTGTGTTTCAACGTATTTGGAGATCTGTGCGCAGCGATCGCCCTCTTCGGAACGTAGGACGGCTGATCAGTGGGGTCGAACGAACATTCAGTCGGCCTTCTTGGCGTGCCGGTGGAGGAATTCGAGCTCGATTTGGATCACGTCGTCGAAGCTCTGGACCCCTTGGTAGACGTCGTAGTGGCCGCCGTGACTGCGGTGCACTTCGCCGGTAGCCTGAGCCCCCATCAGTGAGCGCCGGATAAGCTAGATTATGGTCAACTCGCTGCGCCGAACACCGCGACCACTGGGTAGCGCTGTTCTCGGCTCGGCGCCGGCTTGAATCGTTGTCATGTATTGGACAGGGAAGTCTGGCGAGATTCTGAGAGTCCGGCATTATCATCGCTCTCCAAAACTATTGCGTTTCAGCATATTATCGCGTTACCTGACGTAAATATATACTATCGGCATTTAAATGCTGCGAGTTGCATCAGATGAAAGTGCCTGCACCCGTCGATGATTGGACGATTTAAGCAGGTCGCCGCCTCGGCGGTCGTCTTTGCGGTCGAATGGGCTGGACGTATCTGTTCAACGTACGTACAGGCTGTCATAAGAGTTCAATCACTTGATGAATGATTCGGGTGTTAGGTGAAACATTGAGCGTGCCCTCCACGGCCGGCCGTGTAATCGGCAATCGACCACCCTTCCGCCCTCTGTCGATATCGCCATCAATATGTCACTGTGACGAATGTCTTGGGGCGCGGGGCTATTAAACGCGCTGCGGTGAGTGGGCCCGCTATCGGCCGGCGGGCTTGGGCCGACGGTTGGTCAGGCTTCGGGCGGCCATTCCGTCTTGCTAGGAGTGCATTGAAGGCACATACGAGAGGCCGATGATCGCACCCTCGCTTGACTGAAGCCGAGCGACCGTCTGTCCCCAGGGCTCGGTATGTGCCTCGTGCAGCAGCGTGAAGCCCTTCTCCTTCAACTCGTCCGCACCGACTTGGACGGCGTCAGCGTCGGCGACCTCGAACTCGATGCTCGCCTGCGGCACCGGTCGATCAGCTGGCCAATCGGGAGTGCCGAAGCAGGCCTGCGCAGCTTGCGTCAGTGGCCAGACGCCGAAGCTCTTACTACCGTCGATGTCTTCACTGTGCAGATAGTCATCTTCCGACCCCATCAGTGGGAGCCCAAGCGCATCCACGTAGAACCTTCTGCTGACGCTCGGGTCAGGGGCGATCACTGCGATACTCGCGATGAACTGCACATCCATGAAGTGACCTTCCGGCTTTGTTTCGACTCGTCGGACGATCGTCGCATCATGCTCTGACAGCGCCGCTTCCTCCCTGGCTACTCCCCCCGCGCGGTTCATAACTCGCGCCTCCCGAACACGCCTAGCTCGTAGGATGAACCCTGACCCCAATGCATGAGCCGTCGCTGCGTGTGCTCGCAGCGGTTGCCGAGGCGCTGTCGCCGCCCTTGGAAGACCTCACGGCGCAAGCGCGTCCACACGCCGAGCCCGCCAAGCCCCGACGTAAGGTCGACGCAGTCACCGCTGCGATCCGGGCCGAGCCGCGGCTCACCCAGCCGCAGAAGGAGGCACTTCTCGCGGTGTACTCCAGCTATCTGGCTGAGGGCGATACCCAGCCGAACTCCGTCGATTGAAACTTGAACCGCATTGTGCCGCATGGCACCGGGAAGTAGGCGGTGACGCAAATCAGGCGCCACCACCATGTCCGACGACGCACCAGGCGCCTCGACTCGCGCGACCGCTGTCACTGACCGCTCCGAATGCTATGGCAAACAGCTCGTATCCAACCTGGGCCGTCGCAACGGTGGACAAAGGTCGCCAGAAACACAATCGGAGTCGATAAAACTAGGCAGCCGAGAGGCGACGCTCACAGCGAAAGACGGCGAACTTCGGCTGCGAATCGTCGGCGCCGTCGACGATCTGTTCCGACTGGAAGACGTCGTCGGAATACACCCCGTCAGGTTCGGGGAGCGCGACGAACTGACCGTCAGGTGGGAACGCGATCCGGCCGCCTCGACTCCCCCTTGAAGTCAATAAATTTCGCGCACCAATGAGTCCCGCAAGGCCGTGATTTCTGCGGCGCCGAACGACGGCAGCTGATCGAGACGGGGTGGTGCCGATCCGGTTTGGATCGCGATGGACAGTTCGTCAAGCAACGCGGTGAAACGGGCGACGCCGCTGGGCCCGAACAACGACACTCCCACCTCAGGGGCCGACACACCGCCGCCGCCGCGTTCCATCGCCCAACAGGCCGCAAGTGTCCGATAGGCAAGCTGCTCGGTCGCCACCACCGCCGGCCACATCCGCTCCGCCGAGCGACGCTCCCGGGCAGATCCGCCGAGGCCCCCGTCGTGGGCTTCCAACATCGCCATGGCCCTAATCTGAAGGTCGCGTCGAGCGGCCCGCGCCGCGACCGTTATCACCGCACCGAGGACAAGGTGGGCCGCTTCGGCGCACAGTTGATCGATCACCTCGGCTGCGGGACGGACGGTTCGCAGCATTGCGACGCCCTGTCCGGCGTTGATCGGTGCCAGGCGGTGATCGTCTGCGGCGATGGCCGCTGCCAGTGCCTGCTGAGCGTGGGGCTCGGCGGACAGCTCCTGTTCGTGGCCGTTCCAGCGGTCGGTGAATCTGTTGCGCAACACCCGTTCTGGGAACGTCGCCGGCCATGGATAGCGCTGCGCGATGTCGAAGACGCGGGTGCTCACGGTGTCGGTGTCCTGCGCGGCGAGCAGTGCGCGGCGAGCCTTGTCGGACAACAGTGTTTCGGTGCACGCACTGAACGCGGTGCCCAGCCACGCCCCGGAGGCACCGGCGGCCAGAACGGCGGCCAGGGCGCGGCCGGAGGAAACTCCGCCGGCGGCCAGGACCGGGACGGATAGGTGATCGAGTATGGCCGCCAACAGTGGCAGGGTGCCGACGGTGGGCTCTCCGTGCCCACCACCCTCGGCGCCGCGGGCGATCACGACGTCGCATCCGGCCTCGACTGCGCGCGCAGCGGCCCGCAGGTCACCGACCTGGGTGGCCGCGGCGATACCCGCGTCGTGCGCGCGCCGAACCCACGAAAAGTCCTCACCGAAACTGACGGACAGCAGCGCCGGGTTGGCGGCGACCGCCGCGGTGAACAGTTGGGGCTCGCTCACGATCACCCAATCCACCAGGCCGATGCCGAACGGGCGATCAAGCTCGCGCAGGTGCCCCAGTTGCTCATCGAGCACCAATGCGCAACCGGCGCTACCGATCCCGACCATGCCCAGCCCGCCGGCACGCGAGACCGCTGCGGCCAGCGCACCCCCGGCTACTCCCCCCATCGGCGCGTTGACAATCGGCGCGGCAAGTCCCATCGCGCGCCACCATTCCGTCGACAACGTCGTCACAGTGTGTCCTCCGCACACGTCGATGACGTGGTGGCCTCAGAGCAGGCCGGCCAGGTAGGGCTCGGTGATTCGGACGATCCGGATCCGCCACAGCCTGTCGGCCTGGCTGCCCTCCAGATAGCGCCAGTCATAGGCGCCGGGCCGGTCGCGGACGAACTCCTCGCGCAGATGTATCGGGTCGTGGCTGTTGACGAGCACGAACGACTCGCCGGCAGCCAGTGCATCGAAGCGCGCGAAAATCATCGGGTGCCGTAGGGATTTGGGTATTTGGCGCACGTCCAATTCGTCGGTGTCAGCGGTGGCATGCGGATCGTCGTAGAGGGTCATAAACACATACTATTCTTACAAGTGGTAATTGGAGTAATGTCGTGGGCATGACATACGTGATCGGCCAACCGTGCGTGGACATCAAGGACCGGGCCTGCGTGGATGAGTGCCCGGTGGACTGCATCTATGAGGGCGCACGGATGCTCTACATCCACCCCGACGAGTGTGTCGACTGCGGCGCGTGCGAACCGGTATGCCCGGTGGAGGCGATCTACTACGAAGACGACGTGCCCGAGCCGCTGCGGCCCTATATCGATGAGAACGTCAAGTTCTTCACCGACACCCTGCCGGGGCAGACCGATCCCCTGGGATCACCGGGAGGAGCGGCCAAACTCGGTGCCGTCGATGCCGACACCCCGATGGTGGCGGCCCTGCCGCCGCAGGGCCACTGATGCCCACCGACGCGACCACGCATCAACCGGGGATGGGCCCCCCGGGGCGCCGAGACGTCATCCTGGCGCTGCTGCGGGCCTCGGCCGAGCCGCGCAGCATCGCCAGCGTTGCCGATGAACTCGGCGTGCACCCGAACACGGTCCGGTTTCACATCGACGCGCTGCTGCGCGCCGGCCGCCTCGAACAAGTCCTCGGTGACTCCGCCGGTCGCGGCCGTCCCCCGATCCTGTTTCGCGCCAGCCGCCGGATGGACCCCACCGGACCGACGAACTATCGGCTCCTCGCCAGCATTCTGACCGGCTATGTCGCCGGCCGCCCCGATGCCGCCGGCATCGCCGCACAGCTGGGCCGTTCGACAAGCCCGGCGCTGATGCCATCCTCCGCGCCGCACCGCGCCCCCTCGAAAACCCGCGCGGTCACCGAACTGGTGCAGCTGCTGGCGGAGTTGGGCTTTGAGCCCGAACCCGCCGACGGTCCGCGCACGCGCGAGATCCGGTTGCGGCACTGCCCCTTCCAAAACCTGGCCGAACAACACGGCGAGGTGATCTGCTCTGTGCACCTGGGCCTCATGCAGGGCGCGCTGACCGCGATGCGGGCACCGGTCACCGTGGATCGCCTGGACCCGTTCGTCGAGCCCGACTTGTGCGTCGCGCACCTGGCACCCGCACCGACCCGTGATCGGGCATCGTCATGACCGACCTCGCCATCCGGGTGGCTGCCGCGGCCACGCTGATATGGCTGGGCATGGTGTTGGCGATCTCCTTCCTGGAAGCACCGCTGAAGTTTCGCGCCAAAGGCCTCGAGTTGCCCGTGGGCCTGGCGATCGGGCGCATCGTGTTCCGGGCCCTCAACATCGCCGAGGTCGTCTGGGCGGTGGTCATCGCGGTATGCCTGAGCGTCATCGGACCATCGGGCCCGGTGCTCGTACTCGCCGCGGTGACCGCGGTGCTGCTGGCCGTCCAGCTGCTGGTGGTGCGGCCGAGGCTCAACCGGCGCTCGGCCCGTGTGCTGGCCGGCCAAGAGGCACCGCGCTCACGTGCACACCACGCCTACATCGGGTTGGAGGCGCTCAAGCTCGCGGCCCTGGTCGCCCTAGGCGCCACCCTGCTAGCGGGATGACGATCCCCGCAACCACCCACGAAGGAGAAGTCATATGACCGTTCATCAGCCGGCCCTCGAGGCGCTGGGCGATCACGACTATCTCGTCCGGTTTCAGCAGGACGAGGACACCGTGGTCGTGCGGGTACACGCCGACCCCGCCGTGGTAGCGCAAATCGCCGACGACGAGCAGCGCGTCGTCGAGGCGACCGCGGCCTACCTGGTCGCGCGCCAAAGCGCCGAAGACCTGCCCGAGCAGGTCGACCTCGATACGGTCGCCGCCGCCTACGACGGCTATGTCGAGGACCTTCACCACCAGCTGACACCGCCAGCGAGTCACTGAGAACCGGGACAACCCACATGGACAAGATCTCACTGACCGCGCTCGGCCGACAGCATCTGGCAGCCGCCCACGACGCCCACAGCGGCCGCAGCGCGCACACCGTGTACGGCGGTCACCAACACACGTTGCGACAAACCCTGATCGCCCTGACCGCCGGCACCAGCCTCGACGATCACGACAGTCCCGGCGAGGCCACGATCCAGGTATTGCACGGGCGCGTTCGGCTGACCAGTCCCGACACCAGCTGGGACGGCCGCCCCGGCGATCACCTCATCATCCCCTCCACCCGCCACGGCCTGCACGCCGTCGACGACTGCGTCGTGCTGCTCACCGTCGCCAAATCTGTTCAGCGGTAAGGCACATCCCGCATGACCACGATCTGCCTTGATAGTGCGGCCAACAGTCACAGGAGCTGTGTGCTTCAGGCTGCGACCGGGGAAGGACCCGATGACCGACTACGTCGATCCCGGCCGCTCTTCGACGGACCTGTGATTCGCCGACCGTTCGGTGGGCTCGTGGTTAGGCTGGTTGATCGGTTCGGCGTCGGGAGCGTCTCGTGGTCACGTTAGACCGCCTGGTGAACGTGTTGGGCAGCTACGGCGTCCGCTTGCGTTTCTGCCCAATACCGCGATCAACCGAGCTGCGCAGCGTCATCCTGCACGAGGTCACCGACGATCGCACCGTCGTCGGTGACGTGCTGCTCGGTATCGGCGCCCGCTCAGTCAAAGAAGCGGTGCGCTGGGCAGCCTCCGCGCGGGCGGTTGTCGTGCTGATCCGCGGCGGCGACGACGACACCGCATTCGGCGGCGCGGACGAGGGCGTCGCGGTGATGGTGCTTGATCCGGCGGTGTCGTGGAGTGAGTTGGCAGCCGTCATCTACGGATTGGTTTTGGAAGGCCGCGAAACCGAATCCGGCCGTGGCCCAACGGATCTATTCGCATTGGCCGACAGCCTGGCTGAAGCGACCGGCGGCGCGGTCATCATCGAGGACCGGCTCTCGCGGGTGCTGGCGTATTCCAGGCGACAGCAAAACGCCGACCCGGCACGGGTGGCGACCATCGTCGAACGACAGGCACCGAAGCAGCTGCGCGCATTCTTCGATGGCCGTGGCGTGTACACGCATCTGGCGGCCTCCGATGAACCGCTGTTCGTCACCCGGGACCCCGATCATGGGATGACCGGACGCATGGTGGTCGCGGTGCGCTCCGGGCGAGAGCTGATGGGGTCGGTGTGGGTGGAGTGTAGGGCGCCGTTGGATGGGGCCGCACTCACCGCGTTGGCCGACGGTGCCCGCACGGTGGCCCTGCACCTGTTGCGCTCCCGTGCCAGCGCCGATCTGGAACGCCAGGTCGAATCCGAGCTGGTGATCCGGTTGCTGGAGGGCACCGCCGATGCCGCCACCGCGGCCAGCCGCCTGGGTCTACCGCACAGCCTGTTGAGGGTTATCGCGGTGCAGGCGTTCATCGGCGCCGATCGCGACGCCGCCCTGCTGGTGGCGTTCGAGCGCGCCACCACCGGATTCGGCTGGTCCCGGCCGGGCCGCAGCGCCCTGGCCGGCAACACCGTCTACACGCTGCTGCCCGGCGAGGAGGCCAACACGGCGCGACGCTGGGTCAGCGGTCTGAGCGCGGCCCTACCCGACGGGGTGACCATGGTGGCCGGCATCAGCGGCGCCGCCCTGGTGGCAGACCTGCCCACGGCACGCAATGAAGCCGACGAGTGTCTGGCTCTGCACGACGGCTTACGGCCTGGCGGCGCCCCGGTGGCCTACGACGAGTCGTGGGACGACATCCTGCTGCAGCGGCTGCGCACGGCCGCCCGCTCAGGACGCTCCCCGGAGCGGGGGCCGGTGGCCGAGCTGCGTCGCCACGACCACGCCAATGACACCGAATACGTGGCGACGCTGCAAGCCTGGCTGCAGGCCCAGGGCGATCCCGCTGAGGCCGGCGAGCGGTTGGGCGTCCACGAGAACACCGTGCGTTACCGTCTGCGCAAGATGGCCGAAATCGCCAACCTGCAACTCGACGACGCCAAAAAGCGGCTGGCCATGATGATCGAACTCGCGGCCACCGACACCGACTGACCATGCGCGCTGTCGAAACACGACAAAGCACCGCCGTGACATTGTCTAACTGGGGCAAACCCTGCGGCGGCCATCCACACCACCATGGAGATAACCGATGGTCGAGCTGTGGAGGTGGGTGATGGTCCCCAGCAAGCGAAACGACGCCACCGCTGCCGACCACACCGGTAGCAGTCGGCGCACCGCCGGGCGAAGCCGACTCGCCGGCAGGGGGTTTCGATGAACCCCCACCGTCCCCACGATCAACGCGGGGCGACCCACTGGCGTGCTGACGAAGCTGCGATGGACACCTTCACCGTCCGCCTACCCAGGTGGCCAATTCTGCTGCGGCTGCTCGGTCGCGATCCACTCGTCCGCACCTGTCCCACGTCCGCATGATCGCCCGATCAGCATCCACGCGCTCGCTGACGAAGGCCTGGACACCTTCACGGTGCGCCTACCACGGTGGCCCATCTTCGGGCTGTTTCGCCGTAACCCTCTGATACGTGCCAGCGATCGGTTCGAGGCACTGGTAATGGCGCTGGCTGTCATGGTGTCGCTGCTGGCCGTCCCGGTCGCCGCCGCGGTCGGCACCGCCGTTCACGATTCACGCCGCGACGTCTACGCCCAGCAGCACCACACTCGTCACCTCGTCACCTCGACGATCACCGACGACACTGCCGCCCAGAACATCTCGCGAACCAACACCGCCACTATGGCGGCCCGGTGGTCAGCTGCCGGAGCCGAACACACCGGGGCGGTGACGGCGCAATCGGCGACCGAACCCGGCGACCAGATCGCGATCTGGGTCGATGACAGCGGCGCGCTGACCGACGAACCGACCCCGACCACCCACGCCGGGGTGGATGCGGTGACGGCCGCGCTTTTCATGTGGGCAGGCGTCACCGCTGCTGCGGCGATCTTGTTGGCCGCTACCCGGGCAGTGGGTGACCGCATCCGCGCCAGCAGATGGCAACACGCCATCGACACGCTGGTCGGCCGCGACGGGCACAAACCCAGCCAGCCCTAAACCGCCGCCAATCCTTAAGTAGCCCAATCATTCACGAGTACGGGAGAACCCCCATGTCCGCACCACCGTTGTCCTTCGAAACCACCCAAGCTCGCCGATGGACGATCGCACATCCGCGATTGCGGCTGAAGCCCGCACACCGTTCTGCAGGCTTCGTGCAGGGCGGCTGGTGGCCGCTGACCGACCAACTGTACATCGAACTTCGGCACCTCCTGGAGGCCCTGTCGTCGCGGTCGGGGACCATCGAGCGGGTCATCTACGATGAGAACAGCTGGTCCTCAGCATCATTGCGGATAGAGTTTCGCGGCCACAGCGTGATCCTCGAGCCCAGCAACACCTCACCGAACACACTGACCCTCAGCGGCAAGAAGTTCGGAACGCTCGTGCTGCTGGTGGTTCCCCCCAACACCAACCCGACCGCTGCGCACGCCGCGGTGATGGCGGCAGCCGACCCCGACGACGTGTCGAGCGCTGAGGACCTGCTGGCGTTCGGCATGCGCGCGGCGCACGACGGCCGTCCCGCGTGACGGACCACCGCCGTGGGACCGACGGTGAAACATGACGCCGTTGGGGCATCAACGCGGCCAACGTGCAGCATTCCGTTCGGCAACCACCAGTAGGGCTAACGCCGCACGGCGTGTAGGCATACAGTGCATCACCCCCGCATACCCACAGCGCATCGACCCGGCCGGGTCCCGCAGCGCGCCCGGCAAAGTGCAGCGTGGTCTACCGACCCGACCGAGGAACAACTCGCCCACACTGTCGCCCCAGCCAGCATAGATTCGACTCGATGTGCACATTCGCGCCCAGCGTGACGATCGAACTGCTTCGCATCCGGTAGCCGACGCGCCAAGAAAACGGCGTATCCACACAGGTAACAACCGATTAGCGGGATTTGTATCGTCTTATTGATAAAACGGCTGACAAACCCGCTATAGGGTCAAAGCTTGCGCTTGCGCGCAATCGGTGTCGACTCTATGACCTTGGCACGCTTGGCAGCCCGGCGCTCCTTGATGGACAGGGCGGGCTTTCGAAGAGTTTTGCCCGGAGATTTGTCAGCCATTGTCGCTCCTTAATACGAAGTGGCAACCACCTGCCCCGACCATACGTCAGAAAAAATAAAAAGCCAGCCCGCCTATTCACGTGCTCTTCACCCAAGCCTGAATTCACCGTTCGTCACGCGTTACCGGTGATATCAAGCGGCGTTGTCGGATACGAACAATCCGGCGTCGGCGGTTTGTCCGATTTCAGCAAACGTTGCGGGGTCCGTGCACGCCACCATGGAGATAACAACGAAAGTTCAACAGTGGAGGTATGTGATGGGTGGCGTCGAGCGCATTGACGGCGGTCCGAGATCGGCGATCGTGGTCGGTGCGGGCATCGTCGGGTTGTCGACGGCGTGGTTCCTGCAGGAGCGCGGAGTCGATGTCACCGTGGTGGATCGCACCGGCGTGGCCGCCGGCGCCTCCTGGGGCAACGCCGGATGGATCTCACCGGCACTGACCATTCCGCTGAACTCGCCGGGCGTGCTGCGCTACGGGCTGCGCTCGCTGCGCGACCCGGCCGCACCCCTACATATTCCGTTGACCGCCGACTCCGCGTTGGCCAGCTTCCTGGTCCAGTTCGCCGCCAACTGTCGGCGATCGTCGTGGAAGCGGGCGGTGCGTGCCAACGTGCCGCTCAACGAGGAAGCCATCGAGGCCTACGACGTGCTCGTCGCCAACGGGGTCGACGCGCCGGTGACCGACGCCCCGATCACCGCGGTGTTCCGCACCGCTGAAGGAGCCGAACTCATGCTGCGTGAGCTTCGCGCGCTCGAAAACGCGGGGCAGACAATGTCTGTCACCGCACTGGCCGGTGAGGCGTTGCGCGAACAAGTGCCGTTGGCATCGCCGGCGATCACCGCCGCGCTGAACATCAACGGTCAGCGCTTCGTCGACCCGGGCCGATTCGTGCACGCTCTGGGACAAGCGGTCGCCGACCGGGGGGCAACGATGCGCACGGCCGAAGTTCGCGGCGTGTGGAGTTCCGGCAGCGGAGTCGAGGTGGACCTGCGCAGCGGCAGGCCGCTGACGGCCGATGTCGCGGTGATCGCCACCGGCGCATGGTTGTCCCGGCTGGCGGGCAGTCGAGTGCGCGTCCCGGTGCAGGCCGGTCGCGGCTACTCGTTCACCGTGCCCGTGGACCGCCCCATCCCCGGCCCCATCTACCTACCCGATGTGCGGGTGGCGTGCACGCCCTACCAAGGCGCATTGCGCGTGTCGGGCACCATGGAGTTTCGCGACCCGTATGAACCGGCGGTGCCGGCCCGGGTGGGCGCGATCGTCGCCTCGGCCAGCCCGCTGCTGGAGGGGGTGCGCTGGGCCGAGCGCAGCGACATCTGGGTTGGCCCGCGCCCGGTCACCCCCGACGGCCGGGCCCTGATCGGCGAGATGTCACGCGGCGTCTACGTGGCCGGCGGGCACGGTATGTGGGGACTGGCGCACGGCCCGGTGACCGGTCGGCTGCTGGCCGAACAGATTACCACCGGCAAGCAACCCGAAGCCCTGCGCGAATTCGACCCGCTGCGCCGAACCGGCCGCTAGACCTCGCAATCCGGCGGTCCACACGGCCCGTGAACCACGCCCGGTACGGGCGCCCGAGTCGTCAGGGGCGGCGCTTCCGCTCCGGCCCGCCCCTGACGACAACCCCTAACTCAACGGAAAGACATCCCAAAATGACTAGCACCGAACCCGTTTGGATGACACGACAGGCTTACACGCGGCTAAAGGCCGAACTGGCCGCGCTGCGTTCACGTCCCAACATCGAAGTCCCCGAGGACTTCATGGACTACGACGACAACCTCGTCGCGAACTACACCGCGCGACAGGCACGCATCCGCCAGATTCAAGACCTGCTCACCAATGCCGTGGTCGGCGAGGATCCGCCCGACGACGGCATCGCCGAACCAGGCATGGTTCTGACGGTGCGCTACGACGACACCGGTGAGATCGAAACATTCCTGTTGGGCGTGCGTGGCGTCGAAGACGCCGACATCGACGTGTACTCGATGCAATCACCGTTGGGCAGCGCGATCGTCGGGGCTCGTCCGGGCGAGCAGCGCACCTACTCCATCCCCAGTGGGGCCAACCTGCCCGTGACGCTCCTCAAGGCGGTGCCCTACGGAATGCACGCCCCGAAACCCGCTCGGCGACAGTCTCTGCCACCGAGACGCACCAGCGACCCTGAGCGACCTGTGGCGACGCCAACAGGCAGCGAGCAGACACCCAAGCGCACAGCGACGGCCTCGCGTCGCGCCCGCTCTTCTACCTAGACCGGCGGGCGCGATGAACAACGACGCGGGGTCACAAACGGCCCACCGGCGCATGCCCGATGCGCCATCGGGCGCGGGACAGCTGCGCCGAAAGACTAAGCCCTGCACCGAGGTGCAAAAGCCAATGAAGGGACCTGATATGCCCACTACGCCACGTGTGTGGATCTCACCGCAGGCCCACGAGCGGCTCCACCGGGAACTGGACACTCTGCGTTTCCTGTTCTCCGCCGGAATCGCCGACGGGGATACCGACGAAAACGCCGCCGCAGTGAGGCGCGCGTGGGAGGTACGGATTCAACAGATTCATGATCTGCTGATCAACGCCGTCGTCGGCGAGGATCCACCCAACGACGGGATAGCCGAACCCGGCATGGTGGTCACCATTCGCCATGACGCCACCGGAGACACCGACACATTCCTACTGGGCGTGCACGGCGCCGAATTCGCGGACATGGCGGTCTATTCCATCCAATCCCCGTTGGGCGCCGCCATCGCAGGGGCACGCCCCGGTGAACGCCGCACCTACCACCTGCCCACGGGTGCCGCCATGGCCGTCACGCTGCTCAAAGCAGTGCCCTACGGCCTTCACATCGCTGATCTGAACCAGGTCAAGTCCAGGGACGTGGTGTACGACGTCGTTGTGTGATTCTTCGAGGTAATGGTTCAGGCGGTCAGTGCCGCGGGAGTGTCCTCCTGTTCTGTCGGTGAGTTCTGATCTGCTCGGGATTTGCTGAGGACGTCCAGGCCGAGGTAGCGCCGTGATTCGGCCCATTCGTCGTGTTGTTCGGCCAGCACGGCGCCGACGAGGCGGATGAGTGCGGTGCGGTCGGGGAAGATGCCGACGACGTCGGTGCGGCGGCGGATCTCCTTGTTGAGTCGTTCCTGGGGGTTGTTGGACCAGATCTGGCGCCAGATCTGTTTGGGGAACGTCGGTGAACGCCAGCAGATCCGCGCGGGCCGCTTCCAGGTGATCAGCAGCCGTCGGGAGCTTGTCGGTCAGCGCGTCGATGATCCGATCATATTGAGCGGCAACCGATTCAGCGTCAGGTTGATCGAACACCGAATGCAACAGGGTGCGCACCCACGGCCAGGACGCCTTCGGCGTCACGGCCATCAGATTGGTCGTGTAATGGGTTCTGCAGCGCTGCCAGGCCGCCCCCGGCAAAGTGGCCCCGATCGCGGCCACCAGCCCGGCATGCGCGTCGCTGGTGACCAGTCGGACACCGGACAGACCTCGGGCGGTCAGCGACCGCAAGAACGTCAACCAGCCCGCGCCGTCCTCGGCGGTGGTGACGTCGATGCCCAGGATTTCGCGGTAGCCCTCGGCGTTGACGCCGACCGCGATCAGGGCGTGCACGTTGACTACCCGGCCACCCTCGCGAACCTTGAGCACCAGGGCGTCGGCAGCCATGAACGTGTATGGGCCGGCGTCCAGCGGCCGGGTCCGAAACGCCTCGACCGTGGCGTCGAGTTCTTTGGCCATCACCGACACCTGCGACTTCGACAGCGATGTGATGCCCAACGTCTCCACCAGCTTGTCCATCCGCCGGGTCGACACCCCCAGCAGGTAGCAGGTGGCCACCACCGTCGTCAGTGCCCGCTCAGCGCGTTTGCGGCGCTCCAGCAGCCAGTCCGGGAAGTACGAGCCATGCCGCAGCTTGGGGATCGCCAGATCCAATGTGCCTGTCCTGGTGTCGAATTCGCGGTGCCGGTAGCCGTTGCGTTGATTGGTCCGCTCGGTGCTGCGTTGCCCGTATCCCGCGCCGCACAGCGCGTCGGCTTCCGCGCCCATCAGGGTGTGGATGAACGTGGCCAGCAGCTCGCGCAGCACGTCGGGGTGGCAGGTGGTGAGTCGTTCGGCCAGCACCGCAGGCAGGTCGATATCGTGGGCAGTGGTCATCGCGTCGATTCCTTTGCTCGAGTGACTTTGACGGGTCTCTCGAAGAATCACGCGATGACCTTCAATCATTCGGCTACGACACGCCGGTACCGCTGATCAGGTCCGACTCGTACACCACTCTGCTGGACGCAACCCTGAACAGCCCGCCATCCATTGAGATCGCAAACGGTCAAAAGACAACGCCCACAGATGGTTAAGAGGAAATTCCGTGTCTCCGACAGCTCCCACTTTCGTCACACTCAACGACCGACTCAACAAGGCCCACCGCCGAATCCGCGAACTCCAAGCCCGCGAAAGTGAGCTCCTCGCCCAAAACAGAACCCTGCACGCCGTCATCACCGCACTCACTGACAAAGACACGCGCACCGCCGCCGAACTCTGCTCGAGTCCGCTGCCCACCTCGCCGCCTCATGATGGCAGTGATGGCAGGTTCGGCATCGGCGAGCACGCAAGCCAGCGCCTGGGTCCTGCGGCGCAATCACCGACATCGTCGAAGACCCCCGCGCCGGCGCCGGCATCCGGCACGGGCAGGGGCCACGTCAAAACGAGCCGGTCGCCGTATGTTTGACCTCGACCCGATCGGGGCGATGTTCCTTATCATCGCCGTGTTGTGGCTCATCGCCGCCGTGGCATACGGGCGTGATGACCGCTGACATGCGTGCCAGGACGGCGCCTTCGGCACGAATCTCGGGAAACTAGAGGTTCGCGGGCTATCGAGCACGGCGATGACCAGCCCGTCGATCCTGCGCTGTTCTACCGCGACAAACACCAGCTCCGCTGTTGTCGGACTGCTGCAAGCCAGTCACTCAAATTTATACCACCATGGAATATGACGGCGAACGCATGCGCTCGACAACCCCGGCGCCCAAACACAACTCGTCGTGAACACACGATCCCACAACAAGACAAGGCAAACACATGTTAGCAATCACCGAGAACATCGCCGACGCATCAGCGCGCCGGCCGGCCATCGGAACCCTGCGACTGCAGTTGAAACCCGCACACCGGTCGTGCGGGTTTGTCCAAGGCGCCTGGTGGCCCCGATCAACAGAACTGACCAGCGAACTGCCCTCACTTCTGGCAGCACTCTCGTTACGGGTCGGCTCAATCGACAGCGTGCTTTATCACGAAAGTGACTGGTCCTCAGCACCCCTGAGCATCAAACACCAGGGCGACCAGGTAATCCTTGGTGCCCACCAAGAGTGGCCGAACGTCGTATCTCTATTCGGTCCGCGGTTCGGAAGGCTGGACCTGTTGGTGGTACCCCCACACACCGAACACACGCACGCCTACAACGCGCTGACAACTGCGGCCAGCGTCAACGATGCATCCACACCCGACCAACTACTCGGAATCGGCACACGCCGCGCTGGCGATCGCCTGCTCTCCCCCGTCGCGCTGCAGCGATGGGAATCCGACGGAGGCGCAGTGCCAGCACCACGATCCCAGGCTCAGATGCAGGACGCCTGAGCACCCGGCTTCGAGGCGTCTACGCGGCCGGCGGGCACGGATGTGGGGACTGGCGCACGGCCCGGTGACCGGACTGCTGCTGGCCGAACAGAGCACCACCGGCAAGCAACCCGAAGCCCTGCGCGAATTCCACCCCTGCACCGAACCGGCCGCCAGACCTTCGCTGTCTCGCGCTCCACACCGCCCGTGAACCAGCCCGTCACAGGCGCCCGAGTCGTCAGGGGCGGCGGGTTGCTCCGACCCCCCTGACGACAACCATTGCTCATGAGAGGACACCACCACAATGACCACCACCCAAGGCGTTTGGATGACACGGCGGGCCTACATCCGCCTGCAGGCCGAACTGGCCGGCCTGCGTTCCCAACCGGCCATCGAAGTCCCCGACGACTTCATGGATTACGACAACAACGTCGTCGCCGCCTACCAGGCCCGCCAAGCACGCATTGGTCAGATCCATGACGTGCTGGCCAACGCGATCGTCGGTGAGGATCCACCAGATGATGGCGTCGCCGAACCGGGCATGGTGCTGACCGTGCGCTACGACGACACCGGCGACACTGAAACGTTCCTGTTGGGTGTGCGTGGCGCCGAAGACGCCGACATCGAGGTGTACTCCGCGCAATCGCCGTTGGGCAGCGCCATCGTCGGGGCACGCCCGGGCGAACAGCGCACCTACTCGATTCCGAGCAAGGACAACGTGGCTGTGACGCTGCTCGACGCAGTGCCTCACGGGCTGTACGGGCACAAACGCCTTCGACCACAGCCGGTTTCACCGCGAAGGAGCGGATACCGCCGCCCAGCAGCCACCCTCACCGGCCGGCACTTGCCATCGAGACGCGCCCCCGAAAGACCGTGGCGCGCGGTTGCTGCCACCTCGGCGCGGTGACGTTCGCCCAGTTCCGTGCTTGACGAAAGGACGACAATGACCAGCGCCCAACGTGTCTGGATATCACCGCAGGCCTACCAACGGCCTCGGTTGGTCGATTCAGCCCGGCGGCGGCATCGTTGGCGACGATCTAAGTGGGCCACCATATTTGACCTCGTCAATGTGGTCCTACTCGTGGTTCTGCTCATCGTTGTGGTAGCCGGCGCATGAGGGTCGGCGATGCAGACCAACTACCAAGCCGTCACAGCCACCGACCCGCGAGATGCAGTGAAGCGCCCACAGCGGGCCCACCGCGGCGGTGGTGTTTGGCAATGAGACGACGGGTAGCCAGCACAGGCGTTCCTGGTGAACGCTGCGCCGGCCCGGTTACCGATAGCGACCTTGCCGCCGGCCGTTCTGCATCTTCGACGCCAAGGCACAGCATTACGTAGGTACACATCGTGAGGATGAGGAGTTTGTCGTGAAGAGTTGGGCTAGACCGCTTATCGGCTGGGCCGCGTTGGTGCTGGGCATCGGCGGGGTCGTGGCATCACTTGCAGTCACATCGACGCGAGCGGGGGAAGGTCTGACCTTCGGGTTCGCTGCGTTCATTGCCTTCTTCGGCCTGTTGTCACTGCTGGTGCGCAATCCGACCCCCGATCACTGGGGCCTGTTTGTGTCCGGTTTCGTACTGTTCCTGCTGCCGTGGCTCGGTGCAGGCTTCGCCCCTGATCCAGGAGCCTCATGGACCGCCTGGGTGGTGGGGTTTGTCGCGATGGCCCTCGGCGCTATCGGATGGCTAAACGACAGGCCGCCGACCGTGTCCGGCATCAACGAGAACACCAGCAGCCAGACGAGGCCCAGTGCGGTGGCCCGTTGGATCAGTAGAGCAGCACTTGTCGTCGGCCTTGTCACCGTGGTGCTGGGAGCCACGGTCGTGCAGTCATCGCCTGCCGCGGTCGCTGTCACGATCGGGTTGGGCGCCTTCACGGCGGTGATCGCGATGTGGTCGCTGCTCGCAGCCGACCCCACCCGGGATTACCTGACCCTGGCCGTGGTCGGGTTTACGTTGTTCCTGGCGCCGTGGCTGGCCGGTTTCGCCGGTGACCATGCCGCGTGGGCCGCCTGGATACCCGGCGTCACCGCCACAGCGCTCGGTGTGGCCGGGTATCTGCGCGGTGAATCCCTTGACTTCGCACGGACAGTCCGCGCCGACGCCGACGCGCGCTACCGCGAACGATACGGCTGAAGACACCGGTGTGAGAGCCTCGATTGACATGGCTGGCGTGCAGGGCCCGGCGGCGTCGACAGCGGCTGCGAGGCCGGCCGGGTCGAGGAGAGCGCCGACGCTTTCGCGGCTCCGTGTCCACGCCCAAGGCGGCGATGAGCTATCTGTCAGCCCCTTTTCCAGCGATGCGGTAACAGCGCCGACACCGCTACCAACCCGGTGAACCCGACCACGCACGGCCCGCCTTGGCCGAGGACCCCCAACCGGCGATTCGGTCAGCACGGCACTTCTTCACCTAGCGCCGCGCTGCGTGGGCGCCCATAGACGTCGGGATGCTTGCGTCGGGCCGCTCAGGGTCGCACCGCCAGGAACAGGAACGCGGCGAAGATCACCAGTCGCACCCCGCTTTGCAGCAGGGCGGCGCGGCCCAGTGGGGCCGCGAGGGCCCCGACCGCGACGGTGAGCACCAACAGCACGATCTGGGTCGCGTTGAGCCCCAGTACAAGCCGGCCGGGCAGCCAGATTGATACGACGGCGATCGTGGGGATGGTGAGCCCGATGCTGGCCATAGCCGAGCCGAAGGCCAGGTTGAGGCTGATCTGCAGACGGCCGCGCTGAGCGTTGCGTACCGAAGCCAGCGTCTCGGGCAGCAGTACCAGCAAGGCGATCATCACGCCGACGGCCGACGACGGCGCGTCGATCGCGGCGACGGCGCCCTCGATCGCCGGTGATTCGACCTTGGCCAGCCCCACCACCGCGACCAGTCCCACGACCAGCATGCCCAGGCTTGCCAGCGCCTCGCGACCCGAGGGCGACCCCGCCTGCTTCTCACCATCAGAAATGTCGGTCTCGGCGGGCAGGAAGTCCCCGCGGTCACGCACGGTCTGGACGAAAACGAACAGCAAATACAGCGCCAGCGATGCGACCGAGGCGAAACCCAGTTGCTCGGCGGAGTATTCCGGACCCGGAGTACTGGTGGTGAACGTGGGCAGCACAAGTGTGAGGGTGGCCAACGTGGCGACGGTAGCCAGAGCAGGCGCGGTGCCTTCGGGTTTGAACGACGCGACACGCGCGTGGTACCACAGTTACCCTAGGTGTAAGAGGTAAGTCGACATCGGCTGGCGTCGGCGCGGTTGAACACGTCGAGCAACGGCGGAACCTCCTTCGCCCCCGGGGCACACACGCTGAACCTGCTTCTCAGAAACTTGCCCGACGGTCCGGGGCGTTGGACGTGCCTATTTAGCCGGTTAGCGCCCGTGGCCGCCGCCCCCGTGCCCGCCGGCATTGAACCCGGGCGAAGCCACCTCTGCTTCGGTGAGCTGGCCGGGAGGGTCGAAGAGGCTAGGGTTGTTGAGGGACGAAACCACGTCACTGACGTGGCCTTGCGGAAGGCCGAGGGCGGTGGAGGTGTTGTCGTTGGGCGGAACGCAGGTGCCATCCAATGCTATTTCGCCGTTCGAGCACGTCGGGTCGTCTGGCTGGGCGACGGCGGCGGGTGCGCCGATCGTTGCGGATACCGCAAACCCTGCGGCGACTGCAGCCAAGAGTGAAGTGATGGTTCGTGATCTTGTTGGGCGCACAGCACGCCTCTCTTCCACCATTGGGGAGCGGCAATTTAGCAGCTGAACCTGTCTTTTGAACAGTGGCGTGAGCAATGAATGTGCCGAGACTGACCGTCAGGCGCGCCCGGATCAACTAGGGTCCGGCGGGCGGGGGCGGGATGGGTGGCGGCTGTTGCTCCTCGCCTAGGCCAATGCATTCACCGGTGTTTTGACCGGTGCAGGGGACACCCTGGATCTCCGGCACGCCGCCCTGCGCCGGGGCTGGCATACACATCCTGGTGGCGGGGTCTTGCACCTCACCCATGGGGCACTGGGCTACCGGCGCAGGCGTGCTGGTCGTCGGTACGGCGAAGAACGCGACCGCCGGGGCGGCCGCGATCGCTGCCACGAATCCACCGGCGAGGAACAGCCGTCGTGTTGGGGTTTGAAAGGTCGCCATCGTCGCGCCTTCTGTAGTTGCGCCTGGCTCGAAACGATCTTTTCGAGGCCAAGGTGTCAGAGCGCCTCGGTCGTACCAGTACGCGTTGGAAGTGTTCCAACGTCGCACCTAATCATGGTCCGTTCAAATGAACGCGCGCAAGGGCACACTCTGTTACACCTGCGCCATCGATTCGACTGGCTCAACCTGTGTCTCAGAACGATTCCCGATGGCACGGGGGTATGGACAGCACGTCAGACCTATGCACCATCGGTGAAGTCACGCCACCGACAGCGGCCGCACCCACACCCAAGCCCTAGATAGGAGGACGGCCGCTTTGCCGAAAACGCAAGGCGGCCATCATGTTACTTGCGGAAACTCAAGTGACTCTAGGTACAGGGGATGCCGTGTGGACCACCCTTCCAGTGACCGGGCGGGTTCCAGGGGCACCATGCATTCTTGACTTGTCCGGGCGGGCCCCAATTGACTCCCGGATCCCAGCCGACCCATCCAGGCCCGTCGACGCATGCGGACGCGTATCCCAACGGGCCGCTGACGCAGACACCGGGATCTGCTGACGCCTGCCCCGCTTCGGCCACCGCGAACACCACAGGTACCGCCACCGCGGCCAGTCCCGCCGCCGTCTTTCCGAGGATTCCTGACCAGGTCATTGCTGTGCCTCCAATCCTTTATATCCACGAGCCTAGCCCTGTTTTGGGCCAAGGCGGCACAGTCGCCGCGCAGTCCGACGGACGCTCAAACGGTTCTTCGCAGTCGGTAGCACCATCTGCTGATGACGTTCTGGCTTGGCCACGGCGGTTGGCACGACATCAGTTACCCGATTTGAGTTCCAACGACAGCCGCCCGCGCCTACAGCGATGAGTACGCGTGCTCCGCGCGGTCAATACGACGAGACCGAAACGGAGGCACACCGTGCGAAAGCTCGTCATCACCCAGAACGCCACACTCGACGGATCGATAGAGATGCTCGACGATTGGTTCGACCCCCAATTGCAGGACGACGACCTACTCGCGGAATCGCACCGGCAGGATGCGGAGGCCGACGCGCTGCTGCTCGGCCGCCAGACGTTCGAGGACTTCCGCAGCTACTGGCCGCAGCAGTCGGCAGACACCACCGGCATCACCGACTACCTCAACGGGGTCGCCAAGTACGTGGTGTCGGCGACCCTGCAGGACCCGGGATGGCAGAACTCTACGGTCATCTCGGCCAACCCGATCGGACGCATCGACGCGTTGAAACGCGAGCCCGGCATGGACATCGTGCTGACCGGCAGCATTCGCTTGGCACACGGGGTCATCGAGGCGGGTCTCGTCGACGAATACCGGCTGTTCGTCTACCCCGCGGTCCAGGGTCGCGGGCGACGTCTGTTCCCCGATGGCGTGGCGATACCGAAACTGCGGATGATCGCACCCGCGAAGTCGTTCGGATCGGGCATCGCACTCCTGCGCTATGCACCGCGCTGACGGGTTTGCAGCCGGGCTCACCGGGGAATTCCCCCCGCATGCTGATCCGACGAATCGCCCGCCCCATGTTGGCCACCACCTTCATCACCCGTGGCGTCGACGCGCTGCGCAACCCGAAACCCGCCGCAGACGCGGCAAGACCCACGCTCGAGAGTTTGAGTAAACTGCCCGATCCCGTCGGACCGAACGTCCCCACCAACGCCGAGACCGTCGCGAAGGTGACGGCAGGGGTGCAGATCGGCGCCGGGCTACTGCTGGCCACCGGGCGGCTGCCAAGGATCTCCTCCGCCGCGCTGGCACTCAGCGTCGTTCCGGGAAGCCTTGGCGGACACGCATTCTGGAACCAATCAGACCCTGAGCGCAAGGCCGCCGAACGACGTGCCCTGCTGAACGACGTCGGCCTCATCGGCGGCCTGATCATCGCCTCGGTGGACACCGAAGGCAAGCCTTCGCTCGGCTGGCGCGGACGGCGCGCGGCGCGAAAGGTCTCCGAGGCCGTGGCCTCTGCCCTACCGGTCGGCTCGTCGTCGTCAACCGCGCTCGCGGACAGCCCGTTGGTCGAGAAGGTCGGTCACGGCCTCGCCGTTGGTGCCGAACGCGGGCGCGGACTGGCCGAAGTCGCCGCAGAGCGAGGCAGCGAACTGGCCGCCGAAGTCGCCGACGTGGCACGCGAACGCGGTCCGGAACTCGCCAAGTTCGCACGCAAGCGCGGCGCAGAGCTGGCCGACGTCGCACGCGAACGCGGACCCGAACTGGCCGAACTCGCACGCAAGCGCGGCGCAGAGCTGGCCGACGTCGCACATAGGCGCGGCGGCGAGCTGGCCGACGTCGCACGTGACCGCGGACCCGAACTGGCCGACCTCGCGCGCGAACGCGGCGCGGAGCTGGCCGACTTCGCACGTGACCGCGGACCCGAACTGGCCGACCTCGCCCGCGAACGCGGTGCCGAACTCGCCGAACTCGCGCAGGATCGCAGTTCGGAGGTCGCCACCGCCGCGCGCAAGCAGGCCAAGAAGCAGGCCAAGAAGCAGCGGCGCTTCGGCTGAGCGCGGTGGTCGACCTCTGACGCGATCAGATCACCAGGTCGAGGAGCAGCACGACCACCAGCCCGCTGACGGACAAGATTGTCTCCATGATCGACCAGGTCTTGATCGTCTGGACGACGGTGAGCCGGAAGTACTGGTTGACCAGCCAGAAGCCCGCGTCGTTGACATGGGAGAAGAACAACGAGCCGGCGCCGACGGCCAGTACGACGAGCGACACCTGCCCCGTGCTCATGTGTTCGACGAGACCGATGATCAGCGACGAGGCGGTGATGGTGGCGACAGTCGCCGAGCCGGTGGCCAGGCGGATGAGCACCGCGAGGATCCAGGCCAACAGAATGACCGAGAAGTGCGCCCCTTCAGCCCAGCGCGCAAGGAGGGTACCGATCCCACTGTCGACCAGAACCTGTTTGAAGCCACCACCTGCCGCGACGATCAGGATGATGCCGGCGATCGGAGGCAGACCCGACTCGATGGTCTTGGTGATCTGATCGCGCGTCATGGCGGCGCCTCGACCCAGCGTGAATATGCCGACGACCACTGCGAGCAGAAGAGCGATCACCGGCGTGCCCAGGGTGTCGAAGATCTGCCGGAACCACTGCGTCTTGTCGTCGATGAAGATGTCGACCAGCGCCTTGCCGAGCATCAGCGCCACGGGCAGCAGCACGCTGAACAGGGTGACGGCGAACGTGGGTCGGCGAAGCTCGGTTTGCACGCCGGAACCGCCCGAGACGCCCGAACCCGAACCGGTGTCATCGGCGAAGCGATCCGAGTCGAAGGTGTGGGGTGCGTCGACCACCACCCATTTACCGGCCAGTTTTCCGAACAGCGGGCCCGCCACGATGATCGTCGGGATCGCCACCGCGACACCCAGCGCCAGCGTGATGCCCAGATCGGCGTGAAGCAGCCCGATGGCAGTCAGCGGCCCTGGGTGTGGCGGCACGAAGCCATGCATCGCCGAAAGGCCGGCCAACGCAGGGATTCCGATGGTGATCAACGACAGTTGTGAACGCCGCGACACCAGGTAGATCACCGGCATGAGAAGCACCAGACCGATTTCGAAGAACATCGGCAGGCCAATGATGGCCCCTACCAACGCCATTGCCCATGGCAACATTCGTGGAGAGGAGTGTCCGACGATGGTGTCGACGATCTCGTCGGCGCCACCGGAGTCGGCCAGGAGTTTGGCGAACATCGCACCCAACGCGATCAGGATGCCGACGCCGGCCGCCGTGTCGCCGAAACCCTTTGTGAAGGATGTCAATACCGTCTGGAGGTTCTCGCCTGCGACGATGCCCACTGTCAGCCCACCGAAGATCAGCGCGAGGAACGGGTGGAGCTTGACGACCGTGATCAGGATGACGATCACCGCGATGCCGGCGAGGAACGCCAGGATCAGTTGCCAACCGGACGCCACTGGTTCGGCGAGCTTCGGGGCGTCGTCCGCCAGAAATATGATTCCGGATGTCATTTGTTCTCCCGTCGGGTGAGCGAAACATAGTCTTGCACAATGGAATCGATGTCCTGGTCGACGTCGATGGCGACGCCGTGCTCATCGGCCGCGAGCGGCTCGAGGGTCTCGAACTGCGATGCCAGCAGCGAGGCGGGCATGAAGTGTCCCGGCCGGCTGGCTTGCCGCCGACCGATCACCTCCGGGGTACCGGAAAGGTGCAGGAACTCGACGCTGGGACAGTGTTCGCGCAGCTGATCGCGGTACGCGCGCTTGAGGGCCGAGCAGCTCATCACGCCGCCGTCGACGTGCTCGGCCAGCCACACCCCGATCGAATCGAGCCAGGGCCGGCGATCGTCGTCGTTCAGCGGCTGCCCCGCCGTCATCTTGGCGATGTTGGCCGGGGGGTGGAAGTCGTCCGCGTCGGCGAACGGCACTCCCAACCGCTGCGCGAGCGCCGCGCCCACCGTGGACTTGCCCGACCCGGACACGCCCATGACGACGATTGGTGACGGCATCTGCTCCCCTTCTCCAGGTAACCTAGCCCGTTGTGGCTGACGTCACACAGTGTTGCGTAATAGTATGACGATTACAAGTACATCTCTGATAAATCAGTTTTTATTGGCATCCGCCACGGTATGACAAGATGTATCCGTGATCTCGCCACCAAACGTCGGCGCACTGCACGACAACGTGCTGACCGCGCTCGGGACCGGGATCGTGTCGGGCGGGCTATTGCCCGGGCAGGTGATCACCCTCGACGATGTCAGCACCACGCACGGCGTCTCGCGCAGCGTCGCCCGGGAGGCCATCCGCGTGCTGGAGTCGATGGGGATGGTCGCATCGCGCCGCCGCGTCGGCATCACCATCCAGCCGCAGGAGCGTTGGAACGTCTTCGACCCCAGGGTCATTCGGTGGAGGCTGGAGTCGAGCGACCGAGCCACGCAATTGGTTTCGTTGTCCGAGTTACGCCGGGGATTCGAGCCGGCGGCCGCCGCGTTGGCCGCGCGCAGGGCCGACCCTCACCAGTGTCGCATCATGGCGGCCGCGGTTTCGGACATGGTCATGCACGGCCGGTCCGGCGACCTTGAGGCATACCTGTTGGCGGACAAAGTCTTTCATCAGACATTGCTCGAGGCGAGCGGCAACGAGATGTTTCGCGCACTCAACGGCGTGGTCGCCGAGGTGCTGACCGGCCGGACCCATCACGGGATGATGCCCGCCACCCCCAATCCGATGGCCATCGAGTTGCACGACCAAGTCGCGCGGGCGATTCGGATGCGCGATGAAACCGCCGCCGAGCGCGCGATGCGAGCAATCATCGACGAAGCGATGACCAGCGTCAGTTCGACAACGAATTGAAGGTCGTCGGCAGCGCAAGACGTCGGTCACGTCCGGGAAAAGTGTTCTGATTTACTGCGGGCATGAGCAGAACACCGATGACGGCTCGACGACTGTTCGACCGCTTCGAACCCGTCCACGCCGTCACCTACTTCACGCCGGAGGCCCGCGGTGCATTCGTCGACGCCGGCTTCCGTGGGTTCTGGATGAGCTACTTCGCCGCCCGGTCGGCTCCCCTGGGCGTCCTTCCGGTGCAGGTCGTCATGGCGATCTTCTACAACTTCGCGCCGGCGCAGGTAACGCGCGCGTTGCCAGCCGCCTGGGAGTTCGGCTCCCCGGCCGACGCGTTGCGGGTCCGCGAGGCCTCGGCAGCGGCGGCGCTACACCGATACGGCGTGACCGCTGCCAACGCCACGGCCGCGGCCGACCTGCTGGAGAAGGCGGTCCGCAGCGCGCCGCTCGATGGCCACCCCCTGTTCGCGGCGAACCGGGCCCTGCCGTGGCCGGACGAGCCGGTGGCCAAGCTGTGGCATGCGGCCACGCTGCTGCGCGAACATCGCGGCGACGGGCACGTGGCGCTTCTGGTCGGCGCGGGCGTGAGCGGGCGCGACAGCAACGTGCTGCACTGCGCGGCCGACCGCGTGCCGCGCGAATTCATCATGCTCAGCCGCCAGTACGACGACGACGAATGGCGCGCCTGCACGGACCGGCTCGCGGCACGCGGGGTGCTCGACGAACGGGGCGCCCTGACTCCAGCGGGCATCGAGCTGAAGGCCGACCTCGAGGACGGCACCGATCGCCTCGCACTCACCGCGTTCGACGCACTCGACGACGACGAGCTCGAGCTACTCTTCCGCACGCTGACTCCGCTGACCCGAAAAGTGGTGGCTGGCGGAGACATTCCCGCGGCCACCCCGATGGGGCTGAACCGCGACGAGCTGGACGACGACGGCGCCAACCTGCGCTGAAGTCAGGGTCGCACCAGCTCGCCGAACGTACGGTTGTTTGCGGTACTACTCGCGAAACGCGTTGAACAACCGTACTTTCGGCGAGTCTGCAGGCTCAGCGCGGGGCGTACATGATCAGCCCGACACCAATCAGGCACACCGTTGCACCCACGACGTCCCAGCGATCCGGATGGATAAGCCGTCGGCGACCATGCCCCACCCGAGCGAACCAGCGATGAACACGCCCCCGTACGCGGCCAGCACACGTCCGAAGTGCGCGTCCGGTTGAAATGCCGCGACGAATCCGTAAGCGCCCAAAGCCAATACCCCGGCACCCGCCCAAAGCCAACCGCGGTGTTCGCGAACGCCCTGCCACACCATCCAGGCACCGCCGATCTCGAACAGCGCCGCGACGACGAACAGCAGTATCGACTTGAATGCGGTCACGACTGGTTGCGGTTCCACTCCACCCAGCCGACACCGGTCCGGCCGTCGATGGTGGTCACCGTCGCCCAGGCCCTCGGAAATCGGCTCACCCGTCCGTTTGACGAGGTCAGCAGGACGGGCGCGTGGCCGCGGACGTCGATCGTGGCGGTGACGTCACCGGGTGACATCTCGAGGCGTGTCCCGCGCGGCAGGTCGTCGTCGCCGAACTCCTCGTGCGCTGTGACCGTTTGCAGTTCGACGAGCGGGTCGCCCGCGCGTTGGCTGTATCCGATCCCGATGCGGGGTGCGCCGGGAATGCGCATGTCGACGCCGTGGAGGTGCGTGCCGTCGTCGAGGTGCAGCGCACTCCACACCCATTCCATGCCCCACCAGTCCCGCGCCGCCCACGAGTGGTCGCGCTGGCCGGCCACCTCGGTGAACTCGTACGCGCGGCCGTCGGCCGTGACGGTGCCCGACACCGTGCAGGGAATCTCGTAACGTGTGGTGATCCGGTACTGGTACGGCCTTCCGACCGTGGTCCACACCAGGTCCATCGCCACGTCTACCGGCCGGCCGGGTGCCTCGCGCAGCAGATCGGCCGGGTCGTCGTAGGCCCGCCCCGAACCGCGCAGCGAAACGCGGTAGCGCCGTAGCGGTTCCGTTGCCTCCAGGACGAGGTCGACGTCGTCGGTACTGACGTGGGTATGAACGTCCGGCAGGGCGACATCCCAGTCGAGCACTGCGATCGTCGGCATTCCAGGACCACACAACAACGCGTTGATCCAGGCGTGGCCCTCGTTGGGGATGAGCCCCAGACGCACCCACCCGCCGACGTCCTGGGCCGGGTCGGCGAAGTCGAAGTACCAGCTCTCGCTCCACAGCGGTTCGTCGGTCGGCGTATGCGCGTCCTCGTCTTCTGCGTTGGGCTGCAAGGGTTCTGAGGCAACCGGCAGCGGCAAGATCGCCAGCGCATCCGTGTCCAGAACGTGTTCGCAGTGCCTTTCGAGCATCGCCATGAACATCTGGTCACCACGCTCTGTGCGCTCCACCAGCATCGGGGCGGCGATCGCCATGAGCACCCCGAAGAAGCTCTGGCGGCGCACGCCTTCGCGGACGTCGGCGAGGCTCAACGGGGCGTCGGGTCCCAGGGCCTCGTAGTAGACCCCCAGCAGCTCGTCGTAGTGGTCGCGGCGGCGCTGAACGGGCAGCGCGCCGCCGAGGAAGTACGACGCATCCGTCATGGCCGGACCCCACGTGACGGTCTGCCAGTCGACGACGGTCAGCGGCCGGTCCGCGGCTGCCTCTCCGAACAGCATGTTGTCGAGGCGGTAGTCACCGTGGACCAGTCCCTGCGGATGCGCGGAGGCCGCCTCCTCGGCCATGTAGGCGTCGAACGTCGCGACGAGGCGTTCGCACACCTCGCGGTGGGCGGTCGCGACCTGGTCCCGGTATCGGTCGCAGAACCCCGCGTAAAGCGCGGTGAACAGGCCCTGATTCACCACTGACTCCCGGTTGAGCCAGTCCGCGCCCGCGAGCGACGCGTCGGCCAGGAGGGGACCATGAACACGGCCAAGCTCAGTGAGCGCAAGCACGGCCTGTTCGACTGTGGCGCCACTGATCTCGTCGCCGACGACAGCCGGTGCAGCATCCCCCAACACGAGGTCGAACACGCCGGTCGCAGGGTCGTACGCGTGGTGATAGCACGGCGCGATTGGTCCAGTTCCCCCGCCGGAAGGACCTCTCAGCCCGGGCGCGACGTCCGAGTAGAACCGGACCTCGCGCTCGTACAGCCCCATCGCGAGACCGGTCTGGCGGCTGCTGGGGTCGGCGGCGGCGACCTTCAGCACGACGGAGGCCGGCCCCGGGTCCCCATCGTCGTACGTGAGGGCCACGCGGTAGCACTCGCTCATCTGGCCGGTGCCGATGCGGTCGACGGTAAAGGCGGTGACGGTCCCCGCACCGATGACGGCGGTGAGCCATTCGGCTGTCAGGTCCGCGGGACGTTCGATCATCTCATTGGTCATCTGAGGCACCGGCTCAGTGTGCGCCCGACGCGCGGGCGTGGCATTGATCGGGTGGGGTCGGCGCGACGTCGAGCGCGGGATTTCGGTCGAAGAAACCGAAGGGTTTGAGCCAGAACGAGACGATGTCGACGGGCATCACCGGCCAGTCCTCGGGTCGGGTGATGTGATGCAGACCGAACACGTACCAGAGCACGACGTCGGTGTTCTCGATGGGCCGGTCGGCCTTCGTCCACTCCCCCAGACCTGAGTCCGCGATCGATTGATTCACGAATTCTCCAGCAGGCCAACGCTCATCGGGCCGGTTTGGGGTCACCCACAGCGTGTGCCCGATGACGTTGGCGCGTCGCACCACGGGTGAGGCCGGGTCGAACATCGGCGGGAGCGCTCCGGTGGGTACCAGCTTGTAGGACGGATGGGTGCCGATTCCATTGATGACGTTGGTGTTCACCACCTTCCACGCACGCTGTGTCGCGAAGTGGACGTCCTGCTTGCCCTCACCTTCCGAGCGCAAGGGGACGTTGCGCGTCACCACCGACAGTCCATGCGGATTGTCGGGTCCGAGCGGCTCCGCATAGGACTCCGTCATGAACACGGTGTTGTCGGTGCCGTCGACGTCGAGGTCCAGCCGAGCCACCAGAAAGTGTTGGTGGAAGGGCGCATACGTGCGTTCGTCGACGAGCGTGCCGTTGGGATTGGATCGTCCGGGTGCCAACGGCGTGGTCACCATGATGCCCGTGGCCCTCACCTCGCACTCGATGTTGCCGTCCTGGTACAGCCGCCAGTACACCAGGTACTCGTAGTTGGCGACCGTCACGTGGAACGACAGCGTCAAGCGGCGCATCCGGCGCACCTCGGCGCCCGCGTCGTGGTCGACGTGCTTCCAGAGCACGCCGTTGTCTTCCTCGTGAATGCAAATCGCATTGGTGATGGTGTAGGGCTCACCCGCGCTGTCGTGCAGCACGGCGTCGAGGTAGCGGATCTCCCCAAGGCAATCGCAGCCCAGATCCAGCGACGTGGTCATGAAGCCCAGCCCCCACTCGCCGATGTCGAAGGCGGTGCGCCGGTAGTGATCGGGTGACGGATCGCGGTAGGGCACGATCATCTCGGCGAGCGACAGCCGGTGTGCGATCGAGCGGACCCGATCGCCGTCGCGGTAGGCCACGGTGTGCAGGGTCATGCCCTCGCGGTAGTTGAATCCGACGCGCAGCGACCAGTTCTGCCACTCCAGCAGGTTGCCGTCGACCGAGAAGGATGGCCCGTCGGACTGCGTGACGTACAGCGGCTTGAGCGGGTCCCGTCGGTGGCCGGACCGGATCCGGTCGGGAATGTGCCGCGGCACGTATTCGCCCATGACCTCCGGGGTTTCGACGCCGCTGGCGAACGGGCCACCGTCCTCGACCCGCAGCACTTCCATGCTGTTCAGGTCGATGACGCAGTGCAAACCGCTGACCAGGTGCGCATATGGATTGGCACCGGGCGCGTCCTTGTGCCAGGTGTCCGACCACCCGATCCTGCGGTCGCGGTACTCCGGCGGAACGACCGCATCACCGTAGGTCCAGGTGTCGATGAAGACGAGGTCGAGGTCGGTGATGCCCCGTCTGGCGAGGGCTTCGATGACGTCGGGATGCGCGCGCAGCACCCTGTCGCACTCGACGTACTCGTCTACCATGAAGTTGGCCTGAACACCCGGCACTTGCTCGAACGACTCCACGCGATCCGCGCTCAGCGACACCACGCCCTTGTAGGTGGCGTTGGTCGTCCGATTCAGGCAGATCACCGTCGCCCGGCGGGCGGGCGGGGACCCACCCTCATCGAACGCACGCATCTCGGCCTTGCTCGGCTCGGCGAGCTCGATCGAGGCGATGCGCCAACCCAGTCCCACCGCGGTGGCGCCTGCCGCTACCACTCCGTGCTCACGGCGCAACATCGCAGCGGCGGTGGCGAATTCGGTTGCAGACAACGGATCCAGGGGATGAGCCACGTGAGAACGCAATCACATCAGCTGCCGCTGCGCAGCATGTTGACGAGATGACACCGGTAGCGACGAAGCCGCCGCCGGACGCGCCTCACCGGGCCCGACGGTTGCGCCCGCTAGCCTGGCCGGTATGCGGATGTCGCTGCTCTTCGTCGTGTCCGTGATGCTCGCGGGCTGCGCGAGCGCGGCCCACGATGACTCCAAGACCTCCCAACCGACCGTTCCGGCACCGTCGACGACACACACCAGCACGGCGGTGACCACGACGAAGCCCACGACGGTGCCCGCCGGGGCACCGGCCGGGGCACCGGCCGCGGGCGCGGCGATCTCCGACGTGATCCGCTGGATCGAGGCGGGCACGCCGGCCGACCCAGCGGCGTATCACTCGGCCACCCGAGACGGCGTGGCGACACCGCTCGGCAGCGAGGTCGCGTTCATCACCGCGGGCTCCGAGGCCAACTGCATGACCGACGGCGGCGCGTTCGCGTGCCTGGTGAAACTGACCGACCCGCCACCCCGCCCGCCCGACGTGGAGACCGGGTGGAAGGACAACTGGGTCGACTTCGACGGCACGAGCGTCGAAGTCGGGTCACCCCACGCCGATCCGGGCCCCTTCGGAGCGGGCACCGGAGCGGAGTTGGCGACCGGACACGCACTGCATTTCGGCGATTACCGGTGTCGCGCGGATGCGGCGGGGTTGTTCTGCGTGAACTACGCGCACCAGGCGGCGGTGCGATTGTCGAGCGCAGGCGTCGAACCGTTCGGCTGCCTGCAGAAGACCACCCCGCCGCCGGGGATCGGCCAACGTTTCAGCTGTTGAGCGGGTGGCAAATGCATGCGTTAGGCCACGCCCTTGTGCTTCAACAAGGGCAGCACGCCCTCGGCGAACCAGTAGGCCTCCTCGAGGTGCGGATAGCCGGAGAGGATGAACTCGTCGAACCCGAGCGAGTGATACTCATAGATCAGGTTCGCCACCTCCTCGTGGCTGCCGACGAGTGCGGTACCCGCACCCCCGCGCACCAGCCCGACGCCTGCCCACAGATTTGGATATATCTCCAGCCTGTCGAGTCGTCCTCCGTGCAGGGCCGTCATCCGTCGTTGTCCCTCTGACTCCGAACGGGCATGCAGCGCAGTCGCCTTCGCGATCTGATCTTCGGTGAGCTCGGACAACAGTTCGTCCGCGACGGCCCACGCCGCGGCCGACGTGTCGCGGCTGATGGTGTGCAGGCGGATGCCGAAGCGGACGTTGCGACCCCGAGCCTCGGCCAGTTCGCGGACCTTGGCGATCTTCTCGGCCGCCGCCTGAGGAGGTTCCCCCCACGTCAGGTACACGTCGACGTACTCCGCCGCGATCGGCAGTGCGGCGGGCGAGGATCCGCCGAAGTAGATCTGCGGCAACGGATCCGGTGGCGCGGACACCCGCGCGTCCTCGACGGTGTAGTGATCGCCGCGGAAGTTCACCGACTCCTCGCGCCACACCGAATTCACGATGTGCAGGAACTCGCCGGTGCGGGCGTAGCGCTCGTCGTGTCCGAGCCAGTCGCCGAATCGACGTTGTTCGACGTCGTCGCCGCCGCTCACGATGTTGAGCAGCACGCGGCCTTCGGAGAATCGCTGCAACGTCGCGGTCTGCTGAGCAGCCAGCGTCGGTGGTACCAGTCCGGGCCGGAAAGCGACGAGGAACTTGAGTCGCTCCGTCTCGGCAAGGAGCGCCGACGCGGTCAACCAAGCGTCCTCGCACCATGTTCCGGTGGGGGTGAGGACCCCTTCGTAGCCGAGCCGGTCGGCCGCGCGAGCCACCTCGGCGAGGTAGCGACGGGTCGGTGCCCGGTAGTTGTCGGGCACGGTGTGGTGCGACGACGCGTGGGACGCACCGACGATCGAGCGGCTGTCGCCATTGGTGGGGAGGAACCAGAAGAATTTCGCTCGCGGAGCGGGCAATTCGGCTTGAGTTGGCATTTCGCTCCTAGTTGGTGCTGATCAGCAGCGGTCGGAGGGCTTCGTTGTAGCGGCGGTCGACCCAGTCGGAGAACTTGGGCGCCGAAGCGATCTGACCTGATTCGGCGAACAGGTCAGCGATCTTCTGTTCTGAGGCGACCACCTCGTCGTCGAGCTCGGTCGGCAGCCGCAGACTGCGCGACTGGGACACCTCGGCGACCTTGGGATCCAGACCCACGGCCGCCGCATAGCTCCTCGCCCACTCGTCGGGATGCTCCTGCGCCCATCGGGCGGCCTTCTCGAAGCGGATCAGCAAGTCCTGCAGGGCGGTGTTGCGCTTCGGGTCGCCCAACGCCTGGTTTGACGCCACCCCGAACCAGTAGCCGTTGGTGACGTCCTTGGCCTGTCCGATGCTGCGCACCTGCAGCTGTTCGGCCGCCTGCGCGGTGTAGGGGTCCCAGATGGCCCAGGCGTCCGCCTCGCGTTGTTGGAACGCCGACAGCGCATCGGCGGGTTGCAGGAAGACGAGTTCCACGTCGGCCGGTGTGAGTCCGGCCTTCTTCAGTTGGGCCAGGATGTGGCCGTGAGCCGAGCTGCCCTTCCCCACCGCGATGCGCTTGCCCTTCAGGTCGGCGATGGTCGTGATGGGCGAGTCGGCATGCACCAGAACCTGATCGCCGATTCCGCCCCCGTCATAGGCCGACACCACCTTGATCTTGGCGTTGGATGCCGCGCCGAAGATCGGCGGGGTGTTTCCCGTGATGGCGAAGTCGATCTTGCCTGCGGTGGCGGCCTCGACCTGTGGCGGCCCGGAGGTGAACGTGGAGAAGACCACCTTGTAGGGCAGATCGTCCAACGCGTTGGCGGCCCGCAACAGCGATTCGGTGCCGCCCTTTTGATCGCCGATCTGCAGGGTCACGTCGGCGAGTTCCGTCAGCGGTACGGTCGGCGGTGCCTCCTGAGCACCGGAGGTCTCCTCCCGCGATACGCATCCTGCCAGCAGACCCACCAGCGTCAACAGTGCCACGATACGTACCGCGATCGCTCGTCTGGAACCAGACATGGTGTTTCCCTTCATCTTTCGCATTCGTGGAGGTTCAGCTCCGGACACCGAGCCGCTCGAGCAGCTCGGCGCGGTAACGCGCGGTGTTGGCCGACGGATCCGACGGCGGCCGCCGCGCGTCGTCGATCGTCAACTCGTGCACGACCCGGCCGTCGTCGAGAACCAGCACCCGGTCGGCGAGGGCGACCGCCTCGTCGACGTCATGCGTCACCAGCAGCACACCGAACCCATGCGCTCGCCACAGGTCGAGTAGCAGCGCCCGCATGCTCAGCCGGGTAAGCGCATCCAGCGCCCCGAAGGGTTCGTCGAGAAGCAGCAGTTCCGGCTCGCCAACGAGGGCGCGGGCCAACGAGACACGCTGTGCCTGTCCGCCGGACAGCGTGAGCGGCCATGCGTCCGCGCGGTCGGCGAGCCCGACGTCGGCCAACGCGCGATCGGCGCGCGCGAACACCTCCGACTTGGACAGTCGGCTTCGGGTCAAGCCGTATCCGACGTTGGTTCGGACGTCACGCCACGGAAACAACCGCGGTTCCTGGAATGCCAGGGCGGGCGCCCCGGCGACCACGCTTTCACCGGTGTGGTCGGTCGAGAGCCCCGCCAACACACGCAAGACCGTCGACTTTCCCGAGCCGCTGCGGCCGATGAGCGCAACGAGCTCACCCTTGCCGATGCGCACGGACACGTCGTCGAGGACGTGGTGGCCGCCGTACCACTTGTCGACGTGGCGCAGCTCGCCTGCGGTGGCGGCCTGCCGTTCGGAGATGACAGTCACGAGCGGTACCTCAGGGCTCGGCGTTCCAGGACACGGACTACTGCGTCGGTGCCAATGCCCAATAGCGCGTAGACGATCAGGCCGAAGATGATGATGTCGATGCGCAGGAAGTCCCGCGCATTGTTGATCAGGAAACCGATTCCCTTGTCCGCGTTGATCTGCTCGGCGACGATCAGCGTGAGCCAGGCGATGGCAAGCGACTGGCGCAAACCGACCAGCACCTGGGGGGCTGCGCTCGGCACGATGATGGTGCGCAGGCGCTCCCAGAATGAAAACCCAAGTACCTGAGCGGTTTCGAACAGCTTGGGGTCGACCTGACGGATCGCCGAGAAGGTGTTGAGATAGAGCGGGAAGGTCACCCCAAGCGCCACCAGCAGCACCTTGGGAAGTTCGCCGATGCCGAACCACAGGATGAAGAGCGGGATCAGGCCGAGGTGCGGGAGGGCGCGGACCATCTGCATCGGCGGGTCGACGGTCGCCTCGAACCAGCGGGACAGGCCGACTGCCGTTCCAAGGGTCACGCCGAGCACGCCTCCGAGGAGCAGACCCTCGAGGACCCGGACACCCGACACCTGCAGTGCATCGGCCAGTTGCCCGTTCTCGATGAGCTCCGCGCCGGCCTCGGCGATCAGCGACGGGGCGGGCAACACGTCCTGGGGTATCAGGCCGAGCGCACTGCCCAACTGCCACAGCGCGAGCAGAACGATTGGTGAAGCCGACCGGATTAGTGCCCATTTGCGCTGTCGCAAGGGTGCTTTCGTCACCACGGGACCAACCGTCGTCACGGCGGCTGGCTCGACGGGAGTGGTCACGATGCAGCGACGCTACGCAGTGACGGCGGCACGAGGAAGTATTCGACTCTGCCTGAGGGAAAGGGAACGGCCCCGCCGGGCGGACCGATGTGTCGGTCTCGCCCGGCAGGGCCGCGTGCGAAGGGGTCTGCTTAGCCGAAGCGCGTGTTGCCCCTGACGATGGTGCCGGTGACATCGCGGCCGTTGATCTTCGAGGTCAGTGTTCCGTTCTGCAACTTCACCAACTGGTCCGCCTGCTGCAGGATCCGCTTGTTGCGAACCTGAGCCTGGAACTGCGCCGTGTTGAGCTGCTGCAGCTCAGCCTGTTCGAAGTCGCGGCCGGTGATCCCACCGTTGAACTGCACACCGATGACCGAACCGTCCGGGCGCACGATCCAGGAGGCACGCACGCCGTCGAGATCGGCGGTGTACATGCCCGCGGGTGCGGACACGGGCGCGGCGGTGAAGTCGTAGGTGATGCCGTTCATCGTCAGGTTGCCCTTGACGTCGGAGCCGTCGATCGACGCATTGAGCGTGTCGCGGAACTTGTTCTTGATGTCGATCTTGCCTTCGGCCTGATTGCCGAAGAACCAGGCCTCGTCGTCGACGCCGTTGCACGCGTAGGCAGTGATGTCGCCACCGTCGACGGAGATGCCGATGGTCATCGGCTTTCCGTCCTTCTCCATGTCGGCCATGTACCTGGCCGACGGTGGGAAGGTCGCGGAGGTTGGGGCGGCGGCGGACGACGACGGCGCCGCAGACGACGTCGCCTCCGTCGAAGTGCCGCTCGAGCAAGCGGGCAGGGCTCCCAACGCCAACATCGCGATGAGGCCCAGGAACAGGGTGCGAAGGAGATTTGTCATGTGACCAGCATGGATCGCGGGCACCGGCCCTGCATGAAGATTCCGTGGAGATTGCGTGGAGATCCACCGGCCCCTCAGGCCCACCGTTGGTCACTCCTGGATGAAGGCATTCACCTCGCGGCAGAACACCGGCCAGGCCGGCTCGGTCTCGGTCAGCAGATGGTTGTTGCTTGCCAAGGCGACCAGTCGCGAGTCACCGATCAACGCGGCCAACTCTTCCCCGTATTTCATGGGTACCCGGTGATCGTCGCGGGAGTGCATGATCAGCGTCGGGCACGACACCTGCTGTGCCAGGTCGCGTACGTCGATCCGCGCGAACTCCTCGAGGAAGCGCACCGCGTTGGCCGGCGACGTGGTGCGGCGCTGCAGGTGATCGAATGCCTCCCAATCGGCGCGCGTGCCGTCCGGCAGGAACTGCGCGGCGAACACCTGGCGGAATGCGGGATCGTCCCTGCCCCAGCCGACCCGCGCCAGGTCGAGATCCAGCGTGGCCGCGCGCCGCTCCTCGTCATTCGTCGCCCGCACGGCGCGACCCCTGGCATACGCGCTGCACAGGATCAGCTTCGTCACCTGTTCGGGATGGCGCGCCGCGTACGCCACCGCCACTGCACCGCCCTGTGATACGCCTAGCAGCGGAAAGCGTTCCAGGCCAAGGGCTTCCACTACTGTTTCAAGATCGGTGACCCAGTCGTCAAAGGTGAATTCCGTTGCTTCCCAATCCGATAGACCGCATCCGCGCTCGTCGTAGCGGATGAAGGTGTGCTGGGCGGCGAGGTCGCGAACCCAGTGCCGCCACACAGGACTCTCGATGTCGTAGCCAAGGTGGGTCATCCAGTTGGCCGCACGGACCAGCGGCGGCCCCTCCCCCGCCACCGCATACGCCAGCCGCACCCCGTCGGCGGCGCGACAGAACGCGATGTGCTGACGAGGCGGTGGTGCCGGCTCAGGTGGGGCGGGCGGTACGACCAGGTCGACGTCGATGGTGCCGACGAATTGGTATCCGCGACCGCGGACCGTGCGAATGTAGCGCTGAGACTCCCCGTCGTCGCCGAGTGCTCGCCGCGCCGCCTTGATGCGGCTGGTCAGGGCCGCCTCACCGACGAACCGACCGCCCCACACCGTGTCGAACAGTTCTTCCTTGGTGACGAATCGGTCGTGGTTGCTTACGAGATGCGTCATCACGTCGAACACCTGGGGTTCAACCCGGATTACCTCGTCGCCGCGACGCAACTCGTAGCGAGCGGTGTCCAGGGCGAAGTCGTCGAACCGCCACACCTGGCCGGACTTGGCCGCTGGGTTTTGCTCGGGGGACGACAAGGGCACGTAATTCCGATCTCGTCGGGTGCGTTGGTGGTCATCGTAGCTGTGAGACGGCTTGGAGGGCAGGAGCGAAGCGACCCGGGAAATTCGCACCGAAGGCAGGAGCGAGGCGAGAGCTGATCAGCTGGATATCGAGGTCAGCGCCAACCGTCGGCCGCTTTGGCCGCTCGCATCAAGGCGTCGCACAGCTCGCGGAGTTCGGCCGCCTCGGCGCCTTCCTCGACCGCCGTGGCGACGTCCTCGGCGGCGCAGCGCACCTCGAAGACGCGATCGGCTAGCTCGGCAGCTTCCGTCGCGGTCAGGACCACCGAATCTGGGGCGAGCGTGGTGCCCCTGACCTGCGCACGCTGCTCATATGCACGCTGGCGACAAGACTGTCTGCAATATTGCCTACGCCGTCCCACACCGACGTCGGCGACCTCACGGCCACACCAACGACAGGGTTGTGCTCGTCGCTTGGAATGGCCGAGTCGGCGGACACTTGTCGTCACGAGATTCGACTGTAAACCGCCGCGAGGCGCCACCCCGGTAACATGGACCGTCGAGTCGGGAACTTCGCACCGGCCCATTGCGTTGATTCCCGCGGATGAGTTGCTTGAACAGGAGTGTGGACCATGGCTGATCGCGTTTTGAGAGGCAGTCGCCTCGGAGCCGTGAGCTACGAGACCGACCGCAACCACGATCTGGCGCCGCGTCAGGTCGCCCGGTACCGGACCGACAACGGCGAGGAGTTCGAGGTTCCGTTCGCCGACGATGCCGAGATCCCAGGCACGTGGCCCTGCCGCAACGGGATGGAAGGCACCCTGATCGACGGCGACCTGCCCGAGCCCAAGAAGGTCAAGCCGCCGCGTACGCACTGGGACATGCTGCTCGAGCGTCGTTCCATCGAGGAACTCGACGAGTTGCTCAAGGAGCGCATGGACATCATCAAGACCCGCAGGCGGGGAAGCTAACTACCGCGCCACGCCACGGGCGCGGTCGAGCCGCCCACGGATGCCCCACTCGGCGACCTTGAAGATCGCTTCGCGGATGTTCGATCCGCTCATCTTGGAAAGCCCGAGTTCGCGCTCGGTGAAGGTGATCGGCACCTCGACGACGGTGAACCCCGCGGCGATCGTGCGCCACGTCAGGTCGACCTGGAAGCAATAGCCCTTCGAGTCGACCGCGCTCAGGTCGATCTTCTCCAGCACCTCGCGCCGATAGGCGCGATAGCCGGCGGTGATGTCGTTGACGTCGACCCCGAGTGACACGCGCGAGTACCCGTTCGCCGTTCGCGACAACAGCATCCGCCGACGTGGCCAGTTCTTCACCGCCCCACCCGGGACGTAGCGGGAACCTATCGCCAGGTCGGCGCCTGCGTCGACGGCATCCAGCAGTCGATACAACTCCTCGGGGGCGTGGCTGCCGTCGGCGTCCATCTCGACGAGAACCGAGTACTCCCGGCCCAGCCCCCAGGCGAATCCGGCCAGGTAGGCCGCTCCCAGCCCGGCCTTGTTGATCCGGTGCATCACGTGGACGCGGTCGGGATCGGCCAGAGCCAGTTCATCGGCGAGTTCACCCGTGCCGTCCGGGCTGCCGTCGTCGACGATGAGCACGTGGACGTCCGGGCACGCGCCGTGCACCCGCCCGACGATCAGCGGCAAGTTCTCGCGCTCGTTGTACGTCGGAATGATGACCAGCGTGCGCTGACTTGGGAGGTCGCCACCCTGCGTCATGTCGCTCCTTCGTCGGTTGCCGTATCGGCCGCCGGTCTCCGACGACGCACGAACTTCCAATTGTGCAACATCGCTCCGACCACCGACGCAACACCGACCAAGACCAGCAATCCCTGGACAATCGGTCCCCACCGGGTTGCCGGTGTCAGACCCGACTTCAGCCGGATCGGAATGTCCAGGTAGGCGGGCTCGAAGAATGCCGTGCGCGCGAGCTCGCGGCCGTCCGGGGCGACCACCGCACTGATCCCGGTGGTGCCCGCGACGACGACGTAACGGTCGTGCTCGACCGCTCGCAACCGCGCGAACGCAAGCTGCTGGGCGCTCATCGCCTCGTCGAAGGTGGCGTTGTTGGTGGGCACTGCGAGCACCTGCGCGCCGTTGAGCACTGATTCACGCGCTGCACGGTCGAAGATCACCTCCCAGCACGTGGTCACCCCGATCGTGATTCCCGCGGCGTGCACCACGCCATCGCCGCTGCCGGGCACGAAGTATCCGGCGCGGTCGGCGTACGACGACAGGTGCTTGAAGAAGCCGCGCCATGGCAGATATTCACCGAAGGGCTGGACGATCTGCTTGTCATGCCGTTCGCCAGGACCGGTCTTTCCCTGCCCCTGGTCGCCCCACACGATTACCGAGTTCGTGGCCGCCGGGTTGTCCCGGGAGTAGCCGGGGGCCGCGACCACCGCGCCCACCAGAATGGGTGCGTGAATGGCCTCGGCGGCCGCCGAGATCTGGCTCGCCGCGTCGGGGTTGGCGAGCGGGTCGATGTCCGAGGAGTTCTCCGGCCAGATCACGACGGCTGGCTGCGGTGCGCGCCCCTCGCGGACGTCCTCGGCGAGCCGCATGGTCTCGCGGACGTGGTTGTCGAGCACTTCGCGCCGCTGCGCGTTGAACTCGAGCCCCAGTCGCGGCACGTTGCCCTGAATCGCCGCCACGACGACGGGCGGATCGTCACCCGCGCCCAACCCCGACTTGCGGAGGTACGGGCTGGCCAGTGCGACGCTCAGCAGGACCGTGACGATGCAGAGCCCGGGCACCAGCACGGCGTGCGGGGTGCGATCTGCCGAACGGCCGTGCGGCGACCACCGTCGCCTCGCCTCGAGCGCGATGGCGGCCAGGCAGAAGCCCACCAACACCACCGCGAATGACACCAGCGGCACCCCGCCCCACTGAGCGAGTGCGAGCAGCGGACCGTCGGACTGACTGAAACCGATTACCCCCCAAGGGAACCCGCCGAATGGAACGACCGACTTGAGCCATTCGGTCAGCATCCACACCGCGGCGAACCACACCGGCCAGCCCGGCAACCTCCGCACGATCACGGCGAGCAGCCCGAAGATCGCCGGGAAGATCGCCTCCATAGCCGACAGTGCCAACCATGGGAAGGCGCCGACCAGCCCGCTGATCCACGGAAGCAACGGGACGTAGAACGCCAATCCGAAGAGCAGGCCGTAGCCGAGGCCGCCGACCGGGGTGGTGGATTCGTGCGTGAACACCCACGCGAGCAGAGCGAAGGCGACGAACGCCAGATACCACCAGCCGAACGGCGGGAAGCTGGTGCACACGAACAGGCCTGCACCGATGGCCGCCGCGATCCGCATCAGCCGCGGGACGAGAAACTGCTTCATCCGGGCGACCAGGAGGGATTTCGAGCGCTCGGACTGCTCCGTCGGCGGCGCGTCAGCCATGAAGTACGACGCCCCGATGCACCGTCTGCCTGCACGTGGGCAGTGCATCGTCGACTCCGAGCCGCGGCAACGCGGGCACCCGTGCACGTGGATCGGTCGACCACCGCTGCACCCCGTCGGCGGGCGCGGCGACCTCCAGTGCGTCAGCGCCGCCAGGCACGTCCCACACCGCATAGGACGCGGGCGCACCGGGCACCAGCGTGCCCGTGATCCCGTCGCGCACCCCGCCCGCCCGCCAGGCCCCACGGGTCGCGGCTGCGAACGCCGCCCGGGCCGAGAGCGCGCTGCCCGGGGTCTGGTGGCGCATGGCGGCGCGCACCGTCGCCCACGGATTGATGCTGGTGACGGGCGTGTCCGAACCCAATGCGAGTGGCACGCCTTGGGATGCTAACAGCGCGAAGGGATTGAGCTTGCGAGCTCGGTCGGCGCCGAGCCTGCGCGCGTACATGCCTGCTTCGCCGCCCCACAGGGCGTCGAAGTTGGGTTGCACGCTGGCGAGCACGCCAGCGGCAGCGAGCCGGCCCGCCTCGTCGGCGGTGATCATCTCCAGATGCTCGATTCGATGACCGCAGCGCGCCACCGCCGCAGCACCGAATTGCGCGACGACGCGGTCCACCGCGTCGACGACCGCGGACGCCGCGGCATCGCCGATGACGTGGAATCCCGCGGTGACGCCCGCTTGGGTGCACGCACTGAGGTGCGCCTCGATCGCGTCGGCGTCGAGGTATGCGTTGCCGCACCCGTCGGCGTCATCGGCGTACGGCGCGTGCAGCCACGCGGTGCGCGAGCCCAGGGCTCCGTCGACGAACAGATCGCCGGCCAGCCCGTGTGCGCCGGTGAGGTCCATCAGGTCGTGTGCCTCGGCCGGGGAGCTCACGGCCTCACCCCAGTAGCCGACGACCTCGACGCCGTGGCGCGTCGCGCGCACCGCGTGCCAATCGTCGAGGCCACCGATGTCGGGCCCGGCGCATTCGTGTACCGCGACGATGCCTGACCGCGCAGCAAGATCCAGCGCAGCGATCCGAGCCGCGTGTAGCTGCCCGGCGGTCAGGAGTTCGCGGGCGACTGCTCGCACCCGATGGTGGGCTTGCGAGGTGAGGGGCAGCCGCTCGGCGTACCCCACGGACCCCGGCAATTCGGGCACCAGCTCGCGCAGGGCGCTGGTCGCAGCGGCCGAGTGGACGTCCACGCGGGCGAGGTAGGCGGGCCGGCGCCCGAGCACGCCATCAAGATCGGAGGTGGTGGGTGGGACGCGCTCCGGCCAGCCGGATTCGTCCCACCCGTGCGCCCATATCGGGCCGTCGGGGTGTTCCCGTGCGTAGTCCGCGACAAGCCCCAACAGATGGGTTAGGGAGGTCGCCGCACGCAGGTCGAGCCCGACGCTGGCCAACCCGGTCGCGGTCAGGTGGACGTGGCTGTCGACGAACGCCGGCGCGACGAAGCCTCCGTCCAGATCGATCACCCGGGCGTCCGGGAACTGCGCGCGCCCGACGTCGTCGGCGCCCAGCCAGGCCACTGTTGCGTCGGGGCCGTCGGTCACCGCCATCGCGGTGGCCTCCGGCATGGCCGGGCTGTGCACCAGGCCGTTGACGAGCAGTGTGGTCAAGCTAGGCCGGAGGCCGGGGCAGGCGCGGCGGCTCGACGTCGATGACGTCCTCCGTCACGTCGAGAACCTCGCCCTCGACGTAGTCGCCGCGGCCAGGCCGGAATGCGCCGTTCGAGGTCACCACGAGGGGAATGCGGCCGAGCCCGCGCGCGGCGAGCGCCGTGACGGCTGGGCGCGCGAGCACCCGGGTCGGCGGCAGCAGCAGGAAAAGCCCCAGAACGGACGTGACGAGCCCGGGAACGACCGTCAGGACCATGCCGAGCGCGATCAGCACGCCGTCGGTCGCCGCGCTCTGTGGCGAGGCCAGCCCCCGCCTCAGCCGCTGAACCTGACGCGTCAGTTGCGAGCCGGCCAGTGCCAGGCCCAGGGCGAACGTCGCCAGCAGCAGCAGAACCGTCCAGCCGAGGCCGATCGTGTACGCGAGCGCGATCACCACCGCCAATTCGACGAGGACGTAGCCCAGGAACAACCGCTTAGCCATGTGTCTCCAACGCGCGACGGGACGTGGTGGTTCCTCGCCCCTACCCCGATTCCCGGGCCGCGTCGCCCACGTCCGCTGGGGGCGCCTCGACCTCGATGGCGGCGTGCACCTTGTCGATGCCACCGCGCAGGAGCGCCTGCGGTACGAAATACCACGCATGCCACCAGTACCGCTTGACGATCGCGTCGAACACACGTCGCGTCTCGGCATTCGGCAGCATCCGCGCCACTGCCTCGACCGGCTCGCCCTTCGCCTTGCCCAGCACGCCGCACTTCTGGATGGTGACCCGCGCAGTGTTGTTGATGCGCTTGGTCTTCCAGGACCCGTCATCGGTGATGATCAACAGCTTGTCCCCGTCGGGCACGCCCCACACCGCCGTGGGCTTGGGCTTTCCGTCCTCGGTGAACGTGGTCAGCAGCAGGTACTTCTCGCCGTAGACGTCCTTGAACGTCGGGGCCATGCGTCAGTAGCCCGCTTTCAGTTCGATGGTCACGTTCTTCTCCATGCCGCCGCGCAGTTTGGAGAAGAAGTTGAATGTCTTGCCGAGCAAGCCGTACCGCTTGCCGAGTGCGTCATAGGTGGCGGCGTTCGCCGACTTGTCGAGGATGGTGGCGGTGGCCTCCACCGGTTCGCCCTTCGGGTTGCCGCTGCGGTCGCACTCGGCGATGGTCACCCGCGGGGTGTTGCGGATTCGCTTGACCTTCCAGGACTGCTCCTGGGTGATCACGACGAGGCCGTCCCCGGAGGGCGCCGCCCAGATGGCTGTCGGCTTGGGCCTGCCGTCCTTGGTGAACGTCGTCAGCAGGATGTACTCGGACTTGGCTATCTCGGCGAACGTCACGGGCATGGCACCAAACCTACTGCCCCGAGTCGCCTCGCTCTTGCCCCACCGGATCCGACCGAGCTCAGCCCTCGAGCTCGCCCTCGGTCTCCAGCAAGACCTGGCGCAGGCCGTCGAGCGTGGCGGGTTCGGGCTGGGCCCACATGCCTCGGCCGGCGGCTTCCAGCAGCCGCTCGGCCATGCCGTGCAGCGCCCACGGATTGGACTCGGACATGAACTTGCGGTTCTCCCCGTCGAGCACGTACTCACCGGCCAAGCGCTCGTACATCCAGTCGGCCATCACCCCGGCGGTGGCGTCGTAGCCGAAGAGGTAGTCGACGGTGGCGGCCATCTCGAAGGCACCCTTGTAGCCGTGCCTGCGCATGGCATTGATCCACCGCGGGTTGACCACGCGGGCGCGGAAGACACGGGTGGTCTCCTCCGACAGCGTGCGCGTGCGTACCGCGTCGGGTCGGGTGTTGTCGCCGATGTAGGCCGCCGGATCACGCCCGGTGAGGGCGCGGACGGTCGCGACCATGCCACCGTGGTACTGGAAGTAGTCGTCGGAGTCGGCGATGTCGTGTTCGCGGGTGTCGGTGTTCTTGGCGGCCACCGCGATCCGGCGGTACGCCGTGTTCATGTCGTCGGTGGCCAGAGCGCCGTCCAGCCCACGTCCGTACGCGAACCCGCCCCACGCCGTGTACACCTGCGCGAGATCGGCGTCGTCGCGCCAGTTTCGGCTGTCGATCAGCTGCAGCAGGCCTGCGCCGTAGGTGCCGGGTTTGGAGCCGAAGATCCGGGTGGTGGCCCGCCTCTGGTCGCCGTGGTCGGCGAGGTCGGCCTGGCTGTGCGCGCGGACGAAGTTCTGCTCGGCGGGCTCGTCGAGATCCGCGACCAGCCGGACCGCGTCGTCGAGCATCGTCACGACGTGCGGGAACGCGTCGCGGAAGAAGCCGGAGATGCGCACGGTGACGTCGATGCGTGGCCTGCCGAGCTCCGCGAGCGAGATCGGTTCGAGGTCGACGACGCGGCGCGACGCGTCATCCCACACCGGCCGAACCCCCAGCAGCGCAAGGACTTCGGCGATGTCGTCACCTGCGGTGCGCATGGCCGAGGTGCCCCACACCGACAGCCCGACCGACCGTGGCCAGTCACCGTGGTCGGCGCGGTAGCGTTCGAGCAGCGAATCCGCCAGCGCGACACCGGTTTCCCACGCCAGCCGGGATGGCACAGCCTTGGGGTCGACCGAGTAGAAGTTCCGCCCGGTGGGTAGCACGTTGACCAGGCCGCGCAGCGGTGATCCCGACGGTCCGGCGGGGATGAAACCACCGTCGAGGGCCCGGAGAATCTGCGCGATCTCACGGTCCGTCTGACGCAGTCGTGGCACCACCTCCACGGCGGCGAACCGCAACACTGCGGCGATATCGGCGTCGTCCGTGATCGCGTCGACGGCCTTTGCGTCCCAGCCGGCCTGCTGCAGCGCGGCCACCAACTCACGGGCGGCGGCCTCGGCGACGTCCACGGAGGCACGATCGTCGGTGCCGTCCTCGGCCAGGCCGAGCACCTGGCGCAGCCCCGGCACCGTGTGTTCGCCGCCGAACAGCTGACGGGCACGCAGAATGGCCAAGACAAGGTCGAGTTCGGCCGCTCCCTCGGGCGCCTGTCCGAGGATATGGAGACCGTCGCGGATCTGGACGTCCTTGATCTCGCACAACCAGCCGTCGACATGCAGCAGCATGTCGTCGAATGCGTCCTCCTCGGGCCTGTCCTCCAGCCCGAGGTCGTGGTCCATCTTCGCCGCCCGCATCAGGGTCCAGATCTGCTGACGGATCGCCGGCAGCTTGCCGGGGTCGAGCGCGGCGATGGTCGAGTGCTCGTCGAGCAACTGCTCGAGTTTCGCGATGTCCCCGTATGTCTCGGCCCGCGCCATGGGCGGGATGAGGTGATCGACGAGCACGGCGTGGGCCCTCCGCTTGGCCTGAGTCCCCTCGCCGGGATCGTTGACCAGGAATGGGTAGATCAACGGGAGGTCGCCGAGCGCGGCATCGGACCCACACGCCGCCGACATGCCCAAGGTCTTGCCGGGCAACCACTCGAGGTTGCCGTGCTTGCCGAGATGCACGACGGCGTCCGCCCCGAACCCCACATCCAGCCACCGGTACGCAGCGAGGTAGTGGTGACTGGGCGGTAGGTCCGGATCGTGGTAGATCGCGACGGGGTTCTCGCCGAAGCCCCGCGGCGGCTGGACGATCAGCACGACGTTGCCCGACTGCATTGCCGCGACGACGATTTCCCCGTCCGGGTCGCGGCTGCGGTCGACGAACAGTTCACCAGGCGGCGGGCCCCAGTGTTCGACGACGGACTCGGCGAGCTCGGCGGGCAGCGTCGCGAACCAGTTCCGATAGTCCTTGGCGGACACCCGGATGGGGTTGCCAGCCAGCTGGTCTTCGGTGAGCCAATCGGGGTCCTGCCCTCCACGTTCGATCAGCGCGTGTACCAACGCATCGCCATCCTCGGCGTCGACTCCTGGGACGTCACCGATGACATAGCCCGCGTCGCGCATTGCACGCAGCAGTGCGACCGCGCTCGCGGGCGTGTCCAGTCCGACGGCGTTGCCGATTCGAGCGTGCTTCGTCGGATAAGCGGAGAACACCAGCGCCACCCGTTTGTCGGCGGATGCGACGTGACGAAGTCGGGCGTGACGCACCGCGAGTCCGGCGACCCGCGCGCAGCGTTCCTGATCGGGCACGTAGGCGATCAGCCCCTCGTCGTCAATCTCCTTGAACGAGAACGGAACCGTCACGATGCGCCCGTCGAACTCGGGGACGGCGACCTGGGTGGCCACGTCGAGCGGAGACATGCCGTCGTCGTTGCCCGCCCACTGGCTGCGCGAGCTGGTCAGGCACAGACCCTGCAGGATGGGGACGTCGAGCGCCGCCAGATGTGCGACGTTCCACTGGTCATCAGAGCCTCCAGCTACCGCCTCCGCAGGTACGGCCCCGCCGGCGGCAAGCACCGTCGTCACCAACACGTCCGCCGTGCCGAGCAGTTCGAGCAGTTCCGGCTCTGCGGTACGCAACGACGCGCAGTACACCGCCATGGGAGCGCCGCCTGCTCGTTCGATGGCGGTGCACAGCGCCTCGACGTAGTCGGTGTTGCCCGCGAGATGCTGCGCGCGGTAGTAGAGCACCGCGATGATGGGACGCTCGCCGCCGTCGGGAGCGGGCCGGTCCAAGGTGCCCCAACTCGGCGTGGCGCTCGGCGGAGCGAAGCCGAAGCCCGTCATCAACAAGGTGTCGCTGAGGAACGCGTGGAGGTGACGGAGGTTGTCCACCCCGCCCTGCGCGAGGTAGACGTGGGCCTGCAGTGCGACGCCCGCGGGCACCGTGGAATGGCTCATCAGGTCGGCATCGGGCGACTGTTCGCCGCTGAGCACGACGGTCGGGACACCGCTCGCGGCGATGCGGTCGATGCCGTCCTGCCAGGTGCGGTACCCGCCGAGCATCCGCACGACCGCGATGTCGGCGCCGTCGAGCAGTGCGTCCAGTTCGCCCTCGACGAGCCGCGACGGGTTCGCCCAGCGGTAGCTCGCCCCGCTGGCACGAGCGGTGATCAGGTCCGTGTCGGACGTCGACAGCAGGAGGACGGCGGGCGACGCGGGTGACCCGGGCCGGGACGGGGGAAATGTCGCTGTCACCTACCATTCGTACCGCACTGGCGTCGCCCGGTGATAAAGCCGGTGCGGCGGGCCGATCAGTCTTCGTGGTTGCCAAAGCGTCCACGCCAGGACGGCGGGTGCGGACGGCCGGTGCCGGATGGGGATTTTTCGGGTGGCACGGAACATGGGCGAAGACGTGACGTTGGTCACCTTCCCGCGGTGCGGACGTCGAAGTCGTCGACCTCAGGTGTGCGCAGAAGTTCGCGGTGCCGCTTGGGTACCCACGGGAACAGCTCCGGCAGCCCATCCTTGCCCAGGTACCAACTGTTGCATCCGGACGCCCAAACCGTTTGCGGCAGTGCGGCTTTCATCTGCGCGTTGTAATCCCTGGTTGCCGCTTCGCTCGGCGCCGCCGCGACGATGCGACCGTCGCGGATCTGGTTGATCCACCACATCGCATAATCGGCCTGAGTTTCGGCGATGATCACCAGCGACTGATTGCCGATCGGCGAGTGCGGACCGACCATCATGAAGAGGTTTGGAAAGCCGGGCACTGCGACCGAGCGGTACGCGTGTGGCCCGTCGACCCAGGCCTCATCGAGCGTGCGGCCGTTCTCGCCGATTATCTCCATCGGGCGCACGTACGAGCGGGCGTCGAAACCAGTGGCCAGCACCAGGAGATCCAGCTCGTGCAGGGTGCCATCGGCGGTGACGACGCCGTTGGCCTCGACGTGGTCGATCGGCTCCGTGACAAGGTGAACCCCAGGCGTCTGCATCGCCCTGTAGTACCGCCCCGCAAAGACTTGACGCTTGCACAGCACCTGGTAATCGGGCGTGAGCCTGCGACGAAGTTCGGGGTCGCGCACCGACAGTCGCAGGTTCCACTTGCATACCGTCGTGGCGAGGCGGCGCTGCCAACACGGTTTGACCACTGCGGGGGCCAACAGGTACTCGTAGCACGCCTGCCAGAACCGGTAGCCGACCATGTTGAGGGCTGGCCACCGCGACAGCACGGCCTTGGTGAGTCTCGAGTACCGCGGGTTGGCCGCCGGATAGATCCACTGCGGGGTGCGTTGGAAGACCTTCAGCTCGCGCACGTCGCCGCCCAGATCGGACGTGATCTGAACGCCGGTCGAGCCCGTCCCGATCAATCCGATCCTCTTGTCGCGCAAGGAGACCGAGTGATCCCACCGCGCAGAATGAAACGCTGGTCCGGCAAACGCGTCGAGCCCGGGGATGTCGGGGTAGCTCGGAACCCGCAGAAAACCCGTGGCCGTGACGAGCACGTCGAATGCTTCTTCCCCGTCGCCGGTGCACACCCACCACTGGTCATCTCGATAATGGGCGGATGTGACGTCGGTGCCGAACCGGATGTGCGGACGGATGCCACGGTCGGTGGCGACCCGACGGAAGTAGTCGTGGATCTCTGGGCCCGGCGGGAAGACGTGCGTCCAGTGGGAGTTCGGTTGGAACGAGTAGGTATAGAACCGCGACGGCACATCGCACGTGAGCCCCGGATAGGTGTTGTCACGCCAGGTACCACCGACTTCGTCGGCCTTCTCGAAGATGGTGAACGCATCGATGCCCGCATCCTGAAGCTTGATCGCCATGCAGAGCCCCGACATGCCTGCCCCGATGATCGCGACGTTCAGTGGACGCTTCTGTGACACCTTGGCCCCCCAACGCTCGGTCCGCGAATGGCCGAACAGTACGCCGACGCGCTTGCGCGTCGACTGGTTTGACGATCTCGGGCTCTCGCCACGGGTTTCGGATCGCGATCAGCCAAACCGTTTACCCGAGACCAGATGCCTGAGGAAATGAAGCCATGACCGAATTCCTTGACGTGGTGAAACTCGGCGCGAACATCGGCGCCCGCGTCGACGGCGTCCGACTCGGCGGCGACCTCCCGTCCTCGACCGTCGCGGCGATCAACGACGCACTGTTGACCCACAAGGTGCTCTTCTTCCGCGACCAGCACCACCTCGACGACGAGGGCCAGCTCGCGTTCGCCGCGGCCCTGGGCACCCCGACGCTGGCACATCCGACGGTGCTCTCGCGGGGCCGGGACGTGCTGCCCATCGACTCCCGCTATGACAAGGCGAACTCCTGGCACAGCGACGTCACGTTCGTCGACCGCATCCCGAAGGCATCGTTGCTGCGGGCGATTTCGCTGCCGGAGTACGGCGGTACGACCGCGTGGGCATCGACCGAGGCCGCCTACGACCAGTTGCCCGGGCCGTTGCGGGCATTGGTCGAGAACCTGTGGGCGCTGCACACCAACGAGTTCGACTACGTGCGCGACTACGACGACGACCACGATCAGGTTTCCGACGCCGCGCGCCAGTACCGCGACGAGTTCGTCTCCGACCTCTACGAAACCGAGCATCCGGTCGTACGCGTCCATCCCGAGACGGGCCGCCGGGTGTTGCTGCTCGGTCACTTCGTGCGTCGGTTCGTCGGGTTGGGGACCGCCGAGTCGGCGACGCTGTTCAACCTCTTGCAGGCGCGGGTGACGCGGCTGGAGAACACCGTTCGGTGGAGTTGGCAGCAGGGCGACCTGGCCATCTGGGACAACCGCGCCACCCAGCACTACGCGGTGTCGGACTACGACGACCAGTACCGCAGGCTCAGTCGCGTCACGCTGGCCGGCGACGTGCCCGTCGACGTGCACGGCACGCCCAGTCGGGTAGTCGCAGGCGACGCGTCGCACTACTCTGATGTCGTCGTACCTCGGAGGCTGACTGCTGCGGTGCCGTGACGGAATCGATCAGCAACGGCGTCAGGGCGCACCGTCCGAGCGTCACAGTCGCTCCATCGCACGGCTCATGGCGGCATACTCCAGGTAGTCGTAGCGACGTCGCGGCCGGGGGCCCCGCTGGCGCGGCGCGGCGGACTCGGCACGGGCGGTGTTGACGGTGAAGAACTTCTCGATCGCAGTCCACCAGCGGTTGCCGATGGCGCGCGATGACGGGAGCGCCGGGCCGTTCGCGATGTTGATAGCCAGTCCAGACATTGGACTCTCCTCATTCTCGGTGCCAGATCGTTCGAACGACCGGCTCAAGGCGAACGTATTTCGCCGCTGCTGAAATAACGCGCGTAGTCGACTACTCGATTCCCTGGCAGGGCGCTACTCATATGCTCGAAGTCGACATGACGAGAGCCCGCGACGACGACGCCTGTCCCGGTGCGCTGCACGTGCATCAGGCGGCCGACGGCGCACTGGCGCGCGTGCGACTGCCAGGCGGCCTGATCACGGCGGCACAGTTGCAGGCCCTCGCGCTGGCCGCCCTAGAGTTTGGCTCCCCCGCAATGGAGCTCACGTCGCGCGGCAACATCCAGCTCCGCGCGATCACCGACCCGGCAGGCGCGGCGGACGCTGTCGCGGCTGCGGGGCTGCTGCCATCGGCGACCCACGAGCGAGTGCGCAACATAGTCGCGTCGCCGTTGTCCGGCCGACGAGGCGGCCTCGGCGACGTCCGGGCGTTGGTCGGTGACCTCGACGCCGCGATTCAAGCCCGCCCGGAGCTCGCCGAGTTGCCCGGCCGGTTCTGGTTCAGCCTCGACGACGGCAGCGCCGACGTATCGGGACTCGAGGCCGACGCCGGCGCACACCTGCTCGATGCGAAGCACGCGGCACTACTGGTTGCCGGTGTCGACACCGGCGTGCGCATGGCCGTCGAAGACGTCGTGGCGACGCTTGTCAGGGTGGCGACCAACTTCCTCGTCGCACACGGAAAGGCCTGGCGCGCAGTCGAACTCCCCGATGTCGGCCCACTACTCGCCGGTCTGACCCCCGCGGCCGAGCCCGGTGCGACGTGGCAACCGATCACCCGGCCTCCGGTCGGCTGGATCAAGCAGGACGACGGCCGGGTGACGCTCGGTGCGGCCGTGCCGCTCGGCGTGCTCCAGGCGCGCGTCGCCCAGTACCTGGCGGCCATCGATGCCCCCCTGGTGGTGACGCCGTGGCGCTCGGTGCTCGTGTGCGACCTCGACGAGGGCCTCGCCGACTCGGCGCTGCGGGTGCTCCCACCTCTCGGGCTGGTGTTCGACGAACACTCACCGTGGATGGACGTCAGCGCCTGCACGGGCAGTCCCGGCTGTGCCCACTCGCTCGCCGACGTCCGCCACGACGCGACCGAGGCTGCCCGCGAATCCGTCGGCGTCCACCGGCACTTCGTAGGCTGCGACCGGGCCTGCGGCAGCCCTCCGGTCGGCGAGGTCCTGATAGCCACCGCCGACGGCTACCGGCTGCGCCAACCGTAGGGTGAGCGCGTGCTCGACTACACCCGCGACGCCGCCGAGATATACCGGCAGTCGTTCGCGACGATCCGCGCCGAGGCCGACCTGTCGCGCTTCCCCGCCGACGTGGCGCCCGTCGTGGTGCGGCTGATCCATACGTGCGGGCAGGTCGACGTCACAGAGCACGTCGCCTACACCGAGGACGTCGTCACCGCGACGCGTGCCGCCCTCGAGGCGGGCGCACCGGTGTTCTGCGACTCGTCGATGGTGGCCGCCGGAATCACCCGCTCCAGGCTGCCCGCCGACAACGACGTGGTTTCCCTGGTCGCCGATGCCAGGGCGGCCGATCGCGCGGCGCAGCGCGCAACCACCCGGTCGGCGGCCGCCGTCGAGCTGTGGGCGGACCGGCTGGCTGGCGCGGTCGTGGCGATCGGCAATGCGCCGACCGCTCTGTTCCGGCTGCTGGAGCTCGTCGACGAGGGCGTCCCGGCACCCGCGGCGGTGCTCGGTGGGCCGGTCGGATTCGTCGGCTCCGCGCAGTCCAAGCAGGAGTTGATCGATCGCCCGCGCGGCATGGCGTATCTCGTCGTCACCGGCAGACGCGGTGGCAGCGCCATGGCCGCCGCCGCGGTCAACGCCATTGCGAGCGACCGCGAATGAGCGCCCAGCGGACGTCGCAGGGAGCCGCGAAGGGGACACTGTGGGGTGTCGGGCTCGGGCCGGGCGACCCGGAACTGTTGACGGTCAAGGCCGTGCGCGTCATCGGTGAGGCCGACGTGGTGGCCTATCACAGCGCCAGGCACGGCCACAGCATCGCGCGCGCCATCGCAGAACCGTATTTGCGAGAAGGGCATCTCGAGGAACACCTCGTCTATCCGGTGACCACCGAGACCACCGAACACCCGGGCGGCTATGCCGGCGCGATGGAGGACTTCTACGCCGAAGCGGCTGACCGCATCGCCGCGCACCTCGACGCGGGCCGCAACGTCGCCCTGCTCGCCGAGGGCGATCCACTGTTCTACAGCTCCTACATGCACATGCACACCCGACTCACGCAACGGTTCGACGCCGTGATCGTGCCGGGCGTGACCTCGGTGAGCGCCGCTTCGGCGGCGACCGGGACGCCCTTGGTCCAAGGCGACGAGGTGTTGACGATCCTGCCGGGCACGCTGCCCCCCGACGAGCTGCGCCGCAGACTTGCCGATACCGACGCCGCGGTGATCATGAAGCTGGGCCGATCGTATCCCGCAGTGCGAGAGGCGCTTTCGGCCGTGGGACGACTGGATGCGGCCTACTACGTGGAGCGGGCCAGCACCGCGCAGCAGCGGGTGCTGTCCGCCGCCGACGTCGACGACGCGACGGTCCCCTACTTCTCGCTGACGATGGTGCCCGGCATGACAGGCCACTCCTGCCCGTCGAACCCCGTCGGGAGCGTGGCGGTGGTCGGGCTCGGGCCCGGCGACGTGGACTGGCTGACCCCGCAGGCCCGCCGGGAGCTGAGCACGGCGACCGATCTGATCGGGTACGGCCCCTACTTGGACCGGGTGCACACCCGCGACGGGCAGACGTGCCATCCCAGCGACAACACCGACGAACCGCAGCGAGCCGAGCTCGCGTGCACGCTGGCCCGGCAGGGTCGCGCGGTCGCGGTGGTGTCCTCTGGCGACCCGGGCGTCTTCGCCATGGCCACCGCCGTGCTCGAGGAGGCCGCCGACTGGCCCGACGTCGACGTGCGCGTGATCCCCGCGATGACCGCAGCCCAGGCCGTCGCGAGCCGGGTCGGCGCTCCGCTCGGGCACGACTATGCGGTGATCTCGCTGTCCGACCGGCTCAAGCCGTGGGACGTCATCACGGCCAGGCTCACGGCTGCGGCCGACGCTGACCTGGTGCTGGCGATCTACAACCCGGCCTCCAAGACGCGCACGTGGCAGGTGGCCGCGATGCGGGACCTGCTGCTGGAGCGCCGCGATCCGGGCACTCCCGTGGTCATCGGCCGCGACGTGTCCGGCCCCAAGGAGTCCGTCAAGGTGGTGCGCCTGGCCGAGCTGGACCCCGCCGACGTCGACATGCGCTGCCTGCTCATCGTGGGCTCGTCGCAAACACAATGGCAGCGCATGGGCCACGGCGACCGCGTGTTCACGCCACGTCGCTATCCCGGCTGATCACTTGGGCTGACTCCTGTCGAGGATCTTTGACAGCTGTCAGCGCGCCGATTAGTGTCGCGCGACATGACATCGGCCGTGTCCATCCCGCGGAGCCCGACGGACATCACCCCGGAGTGGTTGAGTGCGGCCCTGAGTGCCGACGTCCGAGCAGTCGAGAGCGCACCGATCGGGACCGGCCAGACCGGTGCGACGTACCGGCTGACGGTGGCCTACACCGGCGACGACGCATCGTTGCCCCGGAGCTTCGCGGTCAAGCTGCCTTCGCAGGACGAGACGGTGCGGGAGCGGGTGGCACTCGGCTACCGGTCCGAGCACGCCTTCTACACGCACATCGCCGACGTGGTGAAGGTGCCGATCCCCACTAGCTTCTACTGCGACATCTCCGAAGACGGCGGCGACATCGTGCTGTTGCTCGCCGACATGGCCCCGGCCGTCCAAGGCGATCAGATCGGCGGCTGCGACGCGGTCGAGGCCGAACTCGCCGCCCGGGCCATCGCGGGACTTCACGGGCCGACGTGGTGCGACCCGAAGTGGGCCAACTTCCCGGGGCTGGCGATGTCGATGCCCAACGCCGACGCCGCCAAGGGCCTCGGCGACGTGGCAGTCATGGCCACCCAGCTCACCCTCGACCGGCTCGGCGCGGAGATGACCGAACAGAACCGCGAAACGGCCACGCAGTCAATGGCTCTGGTGACGCCGTGGTTGCTCGCCGAACCCGACCGGTTCTCGCTGATGCACGGGGACTACCGGCTCGACAACCTGCTCTTCACCCCCGATCGGACCGCAATCACCGTCGTCGACTGGCAGACGCTGGGGGCGGGCCTGCCCGCGCGCGACCTCGCCTACTTCACCGCGACGAGCCTGCTCCCGGACCAGCGGGCCGAACTCGACGAGCGGTTGGTCACCGCCTACCACGACGAGCTGCTGAAGTACGGCGTCACGGACTACGACCGCGAAACCTGTTGGCGCGACTACCGGCTCGGGATGTTGCAGGCGCCCCTGATCACCACGTTGGGCTGCGCGTTCGCTAGCAACACCGAACGTGGCGACGAGATGATGCGCATCATGCTCGAACGAGGCTGCCAGGCCATCCGTGAACTGCGCAGTCTGGACCTCATCGCCGCGAGCTGACCCAGTCGACCGCCGCCTCGACGGTCGAGACCGTGCACACACCGTCGGGCAGCGCTGGACGATCCACCATCACGACCGCCACCCCGAGCGTGTCGGCGGCATCGAGCTTGGCGCGCGTCATGTCACCGCCGCTGTTCTTCGTGACCAACGCGTCGATGCGATGGTCGCGCAGCAGGCGCAGTTCGTCGTCGTACCGGTAGGGGCCTCGCGAGAGCACGAGTTCGTGCCGCGGCGGCAGCGAGCCCGGTTCGGGCGCAGTCACCGCCCTGATCAAGAACCACGCGTCGACGGTCGCGAAGGCCGCCGTGCCCGACCGGCCGGTGGTCAGGAACACACGCGAATGGCAGTTCTGCCCAACGACTTCGGCCGCCTGCGCGTCGGAGGAGACGACGATGGCGCCGCCGTGCGGCCAGGGCGGACGAGCCAGCACCACGCTCGGGACGTCGATCCGGCGACACGCCAGCGCGGCGTGCGCGGTGATGGTCGCCGCGAAGGGGTGGGTGGCGTCGACGACGGCATCGATGCGTTCGTCCTGCAGCCAGCGCACCATGCCCTCGACCCCGCCGAACCCCCCGACGCGCACCTGCCCGACCGGAAGCGCCGGGTCGGGCACCCGGCCGGCCAGTGAGCTGATGAGCTCGACGTGCGGATGCAGCGCCAGCGCGAGCGCCCGCGCCTCGGCCGTGCCGCCCAGCAGGAGCAGGCGCATCAGTGCCGACTCCCCCGACGCCTGTCCGCCGAGTAGAGGTAGCTGTCGGTGAAGCCCTCGGCGGCCAGCACGTCACCGACGACGATCACCGCGGTCTTGGTGATCCCCGCCTCTTGCGTTCTGGCCGCGAGTTCGGCGAGCGTGCACCTGACCACCGTCTCCTGCGGCCAGCTGGCGAAAGCCACCACCGCACAGGGTGTTTCGGGACGGTATCCCCCGGCCAGCAGCTCGGGAACCATCGCATCCACCTGCGCGGCCGCCAGGTGCAGCACCAAGGTGGCACCGGGCGCCGACAATGCCCGCAGGTCCTCCCCGGGAGGCATCGCAGTCGACAGCGTCGCCACCCGGGTCAGCGTGACGGTCTGCGCAACCCCGGGCACCGTCAACTCGCGGCCCAGCACCGCCGCGGCCGCAGCGAAGGCGGGAACTCCGGGCACGACCTCGTAGTCGACGCCAAGTGCGTCGAGTCTGCGGCACTGCTCGGCAAGCGCGCTGTAGATCGACGGATCGCCCGAATGCAGCCGCGCGACGTCTAGTCCAGCGGCGTGCGCGTCCGCGAGTTCGGTCACGATCTGCTCCAGCGTGAGCGGGCCGGTGTCGATCACCTTGGCGTCCGGCGGACACAGCGCCAACAGGTCGTCCGGCATGATCGAGCCGGCGTAGAGGCAGACGGGGCACCGGCTCAAGAGTCGTTGCCCTCGCACCGTGATCAGGTCGGCGGCGCCGGGTCCCGCGCCAATGAAGTAGACCGTCACGACTTGCTCACCGACCACTGTGTGACCGGCATCGCGGGCCGCCACCCGGTGAACGAGCCGACCGGCTCGCCGCGATAGTGCTGAAACCTTTGCAAATGGCCACCCAACTCCGAATATCGCTGTAGCAGTAGAGCTTCCGACTCCGCGGTGACGGCGTTGGCGACCAGCCGGCCGCCCGCAGGCAGCCGCTGCAGACACGCGTCGAGAACGCCCGGCTGGGTGAGCCCGCCGCCGATGAACACCACCGACGGCGCGTCGACTCCGTCGAATGCGGCGGGCGCGTCACCCCGCACTTCGATGGGCACACCGTAGGAGATCGCATTGGCGGCCACGTGCGCGCGCCGGCGCTCGTCGCGTTCGAATGCCACTGCCGTACAACCCGTTCCGCTGCGGCACCACTCGATGGCGACGCTGCCGGAGCCGGCGCCCACGTCCCATAGCGATTCACCCGGGCGCGGCGCCAAGGCCGCCAACGTGACCGCCCGAATCGACTGCTTGGTGAGTTGCCCATCGTGGGAGAGCGCGTCGTCACGAAGCACCGTCAGCACCCGGTCGTCCGGTAGGTAGCGCACCGCCACCACGTTGAGGTCGTCGACGTCGCCTGGCGGATTGGCCGCCCAGGCGTGCGCGGTGGCCGCACGGCGCCTCTCGGCCGGCCCGCCGACCTGTTCCAGCACGGTGAGTTCCGAATCGCCTCGCCCGGTTTCGGTGAGCATCCGCGCCAACAGCGCGGGGCTCTTGCCGTCCCGGGACAACACCACCGCCCGTCCGCCGCGGCGCACCGCGGTGCCCGGTTCCGCGGTGACGAGGCTGATCACCTCGGTGTCCTGCACGGGCCAGCCCAGTCGCGCGCAGGCCAGCGTCACCGATGACAGGTGCGGCAAGACCGTGACGCGATCGGCGCCGAACAATCGGATCAGGGTGGCACCCACGCCGTGCAGCATCGGATCACCGCTGGCCACCACATGGACGTCCCCGGCCACGTCGTCGAACAGTGTCGGCAGCGCAGGAAGCATCGGAGACGGCCATCGCCGCCGGTCCGCACCGACCGATGGGTCCAACAGGTCGAGTTGTCGCGGCGATCCGTAAACGACGGAGGCGCGGGCCAATTCGGTGCGGGCCGACGGGGCCAGCCCGGCCATGCCGTCGGCGCCTATGCCCACGACCACGATGCGACGCATCAGTGCCCTCTGCTCTTCGCGCAAGCGCTCATCACCGAGGCATCCTGCGCCAGACGGAACGCGGCATCATCCGGAACCCGAACACGAGCGGCCCGAGCGACCGTGGGACCCACACGTGTCGGCGACGCTTGCGCAGCGCCAGCGCGGCGGCATCGGCCACCTGTCCGGGTGTACTGGACAGCGGGGCCGGTGTCATGCCCTCGGTCATGCGACCGACGACGAAGCCGGGGCGCACGACCAGCAGGTGGACACCGGAGCCGTGCAATGCGTCGGTGAGGCCCGCGGTGAACCCGTCCAGACCCGCCTTGGCCGATCCGTAGACGTAGTTGGCGCGGCGCACCCTGGCTCCCGCCACCGACGAGAAGGCGACGATGGAACCCTGGCCTGCGGCGCGCATGGTGGCCGCCAGCACGGTCAGCAGGCTGACCTGAGCCGTGAAGTCGGTGTGCACGACGGCGGCGGCGTGTGCGGCGTCGATCTCGGCCAGCGCCTGGTCGCCGAGTATCCCGAACGCCAGCACCGCGGTGCCGATGGGTCCGTGCTCGGCGACGATCGACGCGACCAGCGGCGCGTGCGAGGCGAGGTCGTCGGCGTCGAACTCCACGACGTGCACCGCCAGCGCGCCTGCCGCCGTCACCGCGGCCACTTCATCGGCCAGCGCCGCGGCCCGCCGCGCCGCCAGCACCACGGTGGTTCCGCGCGCCAGCCGCGTCGCCAGCTCGACGCCGATTTCGCTGCGGCCGCCGAATATCACTATCGATCCGGCTCGAGCCGATGCCTTCTCGCGCAAGCGCTCGTCAGTGGCCGTGTCGTTCATGGCAGTGATTATGAACTGCGCTAGGTTTAGTACCGATGGCGAAGGCAACCACTCGGCTCACCAATGAGGCGCTGACGTTCCTGACCGAACGGCATCTCGCCATGTTGACCACCCTCCGCTCGGACAATTCACCGCACGTCGTCGCGGTCGGATTCACCTTCGATCCCATAACGCACCTGGCCAGAGTGATCACGACGGGCGGGTCGCAGAAGGCGGTGAACGCTGCCGAGCGTGGGTTGGCCGTGCTTAGTCAGGTCGACGGGGCGCGTTGGTTGTCGTTGGAAGGCAGATCCACCGTAAGCAACGACCCTGACGCGGTCCGAGACGCCGAGCTCCGCTACGCCCAGCGTTACCGGACCCCGCGGGTCAACCCACGCCGGGTGGTGATCGAGGTGCGCGTCGAACGCGTCCTCGGCTCGTCGGACCTGCTCGATCATTCCGAGAGGGATCGGGAACCCGGTTAGACGGCCGTCACCACGACCAAATCGTGCGGCCGGTTGTTCACGGGCATCGCACCGTCGGACGTGACGACGACGATGTCCTCGATCCGCGCGCCCCATTCGCCGGGAAAGTAGATGCCCGGTTCGACGCTGAACGCCATCCCCTCGGCGAGCGGCAGTTCGTTGCCCGCGACGATGTACGGCTCCTCGTGCACCGACAACCCGATGCCGTGTCCGGTGCGGTGCACGAACTGCTCCGCGAGGCCCTCCGCCGCGAGCACGTCGCGCGCCGCGGCGTCGACCTGCGCCGCGGTCACTCCGGGCCGGACGGCGTCGACAGCCGCCCGTTGCGCCCGCTGCAGAACCGAATAGCGCCGCGCCACTTCAGGTTCGGGCTCACCGATGCTGTAGGTGCGGGTGGAGTCCGAGTTGTATCCGGGTTCATACGGGCCGCCGATGTCGACGACGACCACGTCGCCCGCCTTGAGCTCGCGAGTGGAGCACTCGTGGTGCGGGTCCGCGCCGTTGGGCCCGGACCCGACGATGATGAAGGCCACCTCCGAATGCCCTTCGGCGACAATCGCTTGCGCGATGTCGGCGGCCACGTCGGCTTCGGTGCGGCCGGGCACCAAGAAATCGGGCACCCGAGCGTGCACGCGATCGATGGCCGCCCCGGCCTTTTGCAACGCGTCGATCTCCGCGGCATCCTTGATCATTCGCAGCCGGCGCAGCACGTCGGTGGCGAGCACCGGTACCACGCCCAGGACGTCGGCCAGCGGCAGCAGGTGCAGCGCGGGCATCGAGTCGGTGACCGCCACGGCTATCGGCGCTGGGGGTCCCCCCGCTTGCGGGGAGAGCGAAGCGACCCGGGGGTTGATTCAGGCGCCCCCCCGAGCGCGTCGGCGACCAGCTGGTACGGGTCCTCGCCGTCGACCCAGTCCCGCACGGCCAGGCCGAGTTCGGGAACCGCCGACTCGCGTAGCGAAGCGAGTTCGAGGCGCGGCACGACGATGGTCGGCTCGCCTCCCGCGGGCAGCACCAGCGCTGTGAGCCGCTCGAACGTCTGCGCCCGAGACCCGATCAGATAGCGCAGGTCGTAGCCGGGCGTGATGATCAGTCCCGCCAGCCCAGCGTGCAGTGTTGCCTCGTCTGCCGCCTTCAGGCGTTGCGCGTACACGTCGTGGGCGAACCGGCCGGAAGTCATGAAACTAGAGGCTAATCGGGGCGTCGATAGCTGGCGACCTCGACCAGGTTGCCGTCGGGATCGCGGCAGTAGTGCGACGTCATCGGACCCAGCGCACCGGTCTTCGAGACCGGTCCTTCGGTGATCTCGATGCCGCACGCACGCAAGTGGGCGCCGATGTCGGCCGGCCAGGAGTCCGCGATGAAGCAAAGGTCCAGCGTGCCTGGCGCATCCACTGCCGCCGTCGCCCAGTTTGGCGCGCCGGTCGGGCGGACGTTGAGCTTCTGGTTGCCGAATGTCAGGGCGATCCGGCCGTCCCCGAATTCGGTGCGCGTCATCCCGAGCACCCGGACGTACCAGGCCACGGTGACGTCGACATCGGAACAGTTGAGCACGACGTGGTCGATGTGGTCGACGGCAAAGGCCATGAACAAGGCTACTGGCAGGATGGCGGGCATGTCGTCGTCCGGTCCTTTGGTGCTGCTGGACGGCGCCAGCATGTGGTTCCGCTCGTTCTTCGGCGTGCCGTCGTCAATCAAGGCGCCCGATGGGCGACAGGTCAACGCCGTCCGCGGCTTCATCGACGCGGTCGCCACCGTGATCGCCCGCGAAGGCCCGTCCCGGCTGGTGGTGTGCCGCGACGACGACTGGCGTCCGCAGTGGCGGGTCGACCTGATCCCGACGTACAAGGCGCACCGCGTCGAGGAGGAGGCGCCCGCGGGTCAAGTCGACGTCGAGGAGGTGCCCGATGAGCTCACACCGCAGGTCGACATGATCATGGCCCTGCTCGACGCGTTCGGCATCGCCACGGCGGGCGCACCGGAATGCGAGGCCGACGACGTGCTGGGCACGTTGGCCACCCGGGAAGCCAGCGACCCGGTGGTGGTGGTCAGTGGCGACCGCGACCTACTGCAGCTGGTGGGCGATGATCCGGTGCCCGTGCGGGTGCTCTACCTCGGCCAGGGGCTTGCGAAGGCCATCAAGTGGGGACCCGCCGAGGTCGCCGAGAAGTACGGCGTCCCGATCGACCGTGCGGGCCCGGCCTACGTGGAACTGGCGCTGCTGCGCGGCGACCCGTCCGACGGCCTGCCCGGTGTGCCGGGGGTCGGCGAGAAGACGGCGGCGACGTTGTTGGCCCAGCACGGGTCGCTGGAGGCCATCCTGGCCGCGGCGGTCGACCCGAAGTCGAAGATGCCTGCCGCGCAGCGCAAGAAGCTGCGGGCCGCGACCGACTACATCGAAAGGGCTGGCCCGGTGGTGCGGGTGGCCACCGATGCGAAGGTCGACTTCTCGACGTCGTCGGATGCGCTTCCGCTGTCGGCGAAGCATCCGCGCAAGGTGGCCGACCTCGCAGGCGAGTTCGGTGTCACGTCGTCGATCGGGCGCCTGCAGAAGGCGCTCGACGGGTTGCCCGACTGAGCGTTACTTGGGTCGACCGACCTCGTAGGTGCCGTTGTCGTCCTGGAACGTCACCGTCACCTGGCGCTTGGTGCCGTCGATGCTGACCTCGCAGGTGAAGTTCGCACCTTTCGCCACGGTGGGATTCTTGCCGTCGTTGCACTTGACGTCCTCGACGTTCTTGGCGCCGTAACCGTTGGTCTCGTCGCTGAGGATCTGGGCCACGCCGCTCTGCGCGGCGTTGACGTCCAACTGCGTCGTGACGAACCAGCCGGGCTTCCAGAATCCAAGGACCCCCACCACGATCAACGCGACGGCGACCAGGACGCCGACCACACCGAGGATGACGGCCATCGACTTCTTCGAGGTCTCCTCGGAACCCGTGGCCCCGTACTGCGGGTACTGCTGCCCCTCGGCACCCGGTGGATATGGCGAATACTGCCCATATTGATTGGGCTGGCCGTATTGGGGCTGTTGTCCGTACTGGCCCGGCGGGGTGCTCTGGGGATAGGACGTCGGTCCGTACGCGGTGGGCTGCTGACCGTATTGGTCGGCCCCGGGGAACTGTTGGGCGGGTGGATAGCCGGGTTGCTGGTATCCGGGATACTGCTGCGGCGTGTACGCGGGATTCTGCCCCCAGGCGGGTGTCTCGGTGGTGGGCTGATCGGGAGCGGGCGGCTGCTGCCACGCGGCCGGATCACTCGGCGGCTGCGACCCTGGCCGCGGCTGCGTCGGATCAGGTCCCTGCGGTCCGCTCATCGTGTCTCCTTGGTGATATCCGAAGCGTTGGGCACAGACTACCCTGCGTCAACAGCCACGACGCCGCGCCGAATGTCGGCGATTGCACGTTTCGCGGTCGTCCGCAAGGCGGGCGTCGGAGCGGCGTTTCGGACTTGGTCGAGCAGGTCGAGGACCTGGCGGCACCACCGCACGAAATCCCCGGCGGACAGCGGAGATCCGTTTCCCGCGGTGTCGGACGCGGCCAACGCCGACGACAAGTCGCCGGTGGTCGCCCAGCAGTGGATCGCCGCGACGAAGCCGAGGTCCGGCTCGCGGCTGGCCGAAAGGTGGTGGCGCCGTTCGTCGGCGTGAATGTCGGCCGACAGGCGCTGCGTGCGGACGAGCGCGGCCCGCAAACCTGGGGTAGTGAACTCGCTACTCGCAAGGGCCCCCGGCGTGTCGCCCCGCGATTCGAACACCACCGACGACAGCACCGCCGCCAGCTCTGCGGAATCCAAACCGGCCCAGGCTTCGTCGCGCAGGCACTCGGCGACCAACAGATCGCTCTCGCTGTATATCCGAGCGAGCAAGGTGCCGTGCTTGGTGACCTTCGGTTCCCCGTCGCGCAGCTCGATGAAGCCGCGACCGGTCAAGAGGGTCACGATGCGGTCGAATGTGCGCGCAAGCGAGTTGGTCGCGGCTGCGATCTTCCGTTCAAGCTCGGCGTTGTCGCGTTCGATGCGCAGGTAGCGTTCTGCGGTCCGGACGCGGGCCTCCCTGTCGCCGGCGTGATGCGACGGATGATTGCGCATCTGTTCGCGCAGAGCGGACAGTTCGGGGTCGATGTCGGGTTCTCCCCCGGCAGCACGCCGGCCCTTGCTCGGCACGTCGAGCCCCGCCGCTGCCGAGCGCAGCGCGGAGGCCATGTCACGGCGCACGCGCGGTTGACGGTGCTCGACGCGCTTTGGCAGCGACATCGAACCCAACTGGGCGGACGCACCCGAATAGTCGGCCGACGAGATCCGGCCCGCCCAACGATGCTCGGTGAGCACCAACGGCCGAGGGTCGTCGCGATCTGCGTCCGGTTCGAGAACTACGGCGAGGCCCACCCGCCGACCGTGCCCGATCGAGATGATGTCGCCACGACGAAGGGCGGCCAGCGCATCGTTGGTCGCCTTGCGCCGCTCCAGCCGAGAGGCGCGCGACTGGGCGCGTTCCCTGGCGGATATCGCCGCGCGCAGCCGGGCGTACTCGAGGATCTCCGAGTCATGCCCACCGAATTCGGCGGCGATCTCGCCGAGCATCCGCTTTCCCCGTTCCACGCCGCGAACGAGTCCGACGACGGACCTGTCCGCCTGGTACTGCGCGAACGACCGTTCGAGCAGCTCGTGGGCCTGCTCGGGACCCATCTGCTGAACCAGGTTGATCGTCATGTTGTAGGACGGCGCGAACGAACTGCGCAATGGAAAGGTTCGCGTGGAGGCCAGGCCCCCAACGTCGGCGGGTTCCACGTCGGGATGCCAGAGCACGACGGCGTGGCCCTCGACGTCGATTCCGCGGCGGCCTGCCCGGCCCGTGAGCTGGGTGTACTCCCCTGGCGTCAGCGGCGCGTGCTGCTCCCCATTGAACTTGACGAGGCGTTCCAACACCACCGTGCGGGCCGGCATGTTGATACCCAAAGCCAGTGTCTCCGTGGCGAATACGGCCTTCACAAGACCTGCGGTGAAGAGCTCTTCGACGGTGTGGCGGAATACCGGCAGCAGCCCGGCGTGGTGGGCGGCCAACCCGCGCAGCAATCCGTCGCGCCATTCGTGATAGCCCAGCACCACCAGGTCGGCGGCCGCGAGATCCGCACAACGCCGGTCGATCACCTCGGCGATGCGGGTGCGCTCCGCGTCGGTGGTGAGCCGCAACGGGGACCTCAGACACTGCTTGACGGCGGCATCGCAGCCTGCCCGCGAGAACACGAAGGTGATTGCCGGCAGCAGTCCTTCGACATCCAACACGCCGATCACGTCGGGACGCGACGGTGGCCGGTAGATCGACGGGCGGCCGCGGTTCCCCGGGCGGCCCCGCCCCCGTGGCTGCCAGTCCGCCATCCGGTCGGCTTCGCGCCGGTGGGCGATGTGGCGAATCAGGGCGGGGTCGACCCGCGCCGAGCCGGACGCCGACCCGTCCCCCTCGAACAAGTCGAAGATCCGCTTCCCGACCATCATGTGTTGCCACAGCGGGACGGGGCGGTGCTCGTCCACGACGACGGTGGTGTCGCCGCGCACGGTCTGAATCCAGCCGCCGAACTCCTCGGCGTTGCTGACCGTCGCCGACAAGCTGACCAGCCGCACCTCTTCGGGCAGGTGCAGGATCACCTCCTCCCACACCGCACCGCGCATGCGGTCGGCGAGGAAGTGCACCTCGTCCATGACGACGTGGGAAAGCCCTTGCAGTGCAGTCGAATCCGCGTACAGCATGTTGCGGAGCACCTCGGTGGTCATCACGACGATGGGCGCATCGCCGTTGATCGACTGGTCGCCCGTCAGCAGCCCGATGCGCTCGGCACCGTACCTGTCCACCAGATCGTTGTGCTTCTGATTGCTCAGCGCCTTGATCGGCGTGGTGTAGAAGCACTTTCGGCCCGCCGCCAACGCCAGATGGACCGCGAACTCACCCACCACCGTCTTGCCCGCGCCGGTCGGTGCGCACACCAACACGCCATGGCCCTGTTCGAGCGCTCTGCAAGCGCTCAACTGGAACTCGTCGAGGGTGAACGGCAGCTGGGCGGTGAATTCGCGCAGCTCGGGGGCCACCTCAGGTGGCTTGGTCATCGACGGTCAGCTGCGATGGGGCTGGCACTGCGGTGGGTGCCTCGATGGGATCCGCCGGGCCGATGGGTGCGGCCTCGTCGTCGGAGACCGCGTTCAGCGCGTCGCGGCGGGCCTTGCGTTTGTCGTGGACGCGAGCGGCCTGGATGGCGAACTCGAGCAGCAGCGCCAGCGCGAGTGCCAGTGCCAGCATCGAGAATGGGTCGGAGCCCGGCGTCGCGAAGGCGGCGAACACGAACAGCCCGAAGATCAGGCCCCGCCGCCAACTCTTGAGCCGCTCGTACGGCAAGACACCGACCATGTTCAGCATGATGATCAGCAGCGGGAACTCGAAGCTGATGCCGAACACCAGCAGAAGGTTGATGAGGAATCCGAAGTACTGGTCGCCGGACAGCGCCGTCACCTGCACGTCGCTGCCGACGGTCAACAGGAAGCCCAACGCCTTGGACAACACGACGTAGGCCAGCACTGCGCCCGTGATGAACAACGTCGCGCCGAACCCGACGAACACCGACGCGAATCGGCGCTCCTTCTTGTAAAGCCCCGGCGTGATGAATGCCCAGAGCTGATGCAGCCACACCGGGCAGGCCAGCACGATGCCCGCCGCAAGGGCGACCTTCAGGCGCAGCATGAACTGATCGAACGGTCCCGTCGCGAGCAACCGACACGCGCCGCCCGGAGCGATGTCGGCCCGCGCGGACGCCGGCAACGCGCAGTACGGCTCACGCAGCCAGTCGCCAAGGCTACGAAGACCGAATATGCCGTGGGTGTACCAGACGAACCCGACGATCGTCGTCACGACGATGGCCGCAACGGCGATCAGCAGCCGATTGCGCAGTTCGTGGAGGTGGTCGACCAACGACATCGTGCCGTCCGGATTGGCTCTGGAGCGACGACGCCGAGGGTCGAGCTTGCGGAGGATGTGGGAGGTCTGCACGGGGGCGTGTGACGACAGAACCTAGCGACGCGACGTCAGGTCACGGTCGCAGAGTCGGCGTGCGTCAGGACGGACGGGGGTCGGTGGCCTGGTCGGGGGCGGGCACCGGCGTGGCCGGCTCGACGCGCTCCGCCGTGATGGGGGTGGCGGGCCGCTCAGCCTCCTCCGGCTTGCCGTCGGACTGCATCTCCTTGATCTCCGATTTGAAGATGCGCATCGACTTGCCCAGTGAACGCGCCGCGTCGGGTAGCTTCTTGGCGCCGAAGAGCAAGATGAACGCCGCGATGACGATCAACCAATGCCAGGGTTGTAGACCGCCCAATTTGGTCACCTCCTACAAGTCGTGGCCGAGTCTACTCGTCGCCAACGTCGTACGCGGCCAGCGCCTTGGCGGCCGATTCACGAACCCGATCGGCCAGCCCCTGTGGTGCCAATACCCGGACACCCGCGCCGAAGCCCAGCACGAACCGGGCCATCCACTCGTCGGACGCGTACGTCATCGCCGCTTCGCACGCGCCGTCCGGGAGCTCCCGCAGCACCCGTAGCGGGTAGTAGTCGAACATCCAGGCGGCCGAGCGGTCGACGAGCAGGGTCGCCGCAGGCAGCGCGGGGTCGGCATCGAACAGCGACGTGTCGGGCCCCGACTGGACGGCAGGCTCGGGTGGGCGAGCGGGCTCGTCGAGCACCTTCGCATCGACGATGCGGTCGAACCGGAAAAGCCGGACGTCCTCCGCGGAACGGCACCACGCCTCGAGGTAGGTGTTGTCGGCAACCAGAACCACGCGGATCGGGTCGACGACCCGATGGGACAGCGTGTCGTGGGACGCCGAGTAGTACTCGATCGCCAGCGCACAACCGTCTCGCACGGCTGCGCGGACCGCGGCGGCCTGGCTCTGCAGCGGCGTCGGGTCGACGGTCGTCTGGGCACCCGCCACCTCGCCCGCCGCCGACTCGATCTTCGCGATTGCACTCCGCGCGGCCTCGGGGTCGACCATGCCCGGCACGTCGAGCAGTGTCCTCAGCGCGACCAGGATCCCCGTCGCCTCCGGGGAGGTCAGCCGCAGTGGACGATCCATGCCCGCCGAGAACGTGACTTCGATGGTATCGCCGGAGAATTCGAAGTCGATGAGATCACCCGGGCTGTAGCCGGGCAGGCCGCACAACCACAGTTGATCGAGGTCGGAGTGAAGTTGCTTCTCGGTCACGCCAAGAGCGGCTGCGGCTTCGGCGCGCGTGATCCTTGGGTTGGCCTGGAAGTACGGCACCATGTTGAGCAGCCGCACCAGCCGGGTCGACACGTTACTCATGCGCGGTCCCGCTCCGCTTCTCGCCCGATACTCATCTACGAGACACCCGCCTGAGCCCGCAACCGGGCCAGCACGTCGTCGCGCAACGACTGCGGCTCCAATGCGACCGCATCGGCACCGTGACTCGCCACCTCGCGGGCCAGCCTGGCAGCCATTCCGATGTCGAGGGTGAGCTCGTCGCCCGTGCGCCCGCCCAGGGTTCGCGGCGCCGTGGCGGTCGCCTGCCTGCGCAAGGCGGTGGCCCGCCCGTCGGCGACCCACACGCGCGCCTCCGGTCCCGGCGGCCACTCGGCCACTGCCCTGTGTGCGATGTCGCGCAGGTTCACGTTGGCCGGCCTGCCCACGGCGCCGCGTGGGCCGACCGCCTTGACGTCGGCGCCGATGCGCGACAACCGGAAGGTGCGCGTGGCGTCGCGGTCGCGATCGTGGCCGACCAAATACCAGCGTCCCCGGTACGTGACGACACCCCACGGCTCGACGGTGCGGTTGGTGTACGGCTCGCTGCGCGACGGCCGGTGAGGGAAGGTCACCGCCTGTCCGGCGTCGATGGCGGCCAGCAGGACGCCAAGGACCTCTTCGGAGCCGCGAAGGCCCGGCAGCGTCGCGGTCGAGATCGTGACGCCGGATTCCGGCGCGTCGACGTCGACACCCGCGGCCCGCAGTTTCAGCAGGGCGCCCTGGGTGGCGGTGACCATCTCGGGCGATTCCCACAGCTGGGTGGCCACGGCGACCGCGGCGGCCTCCTCGGCGGTCAACTCCACCGGCGGCAGCGCGTACGCGTCGCGGTTGATTCGGTAGCCCTCGGTGGTGTCGAGCAACGAGATCTTGCCGGTCTCCAAGGGGATGCCGAGGTCGCGCAACTCGTTCTTGTCGCGCTCGAACATCCGCGAGAACGCCTCGTCGCTTGGGCTGTCGGCGTACCCGGAAACCGTCTCGCGGATGCGTTCCGCGGTGAGATAGCCACGGGTGGACAGCAGCGCGATGACGAGGTTCAGCAACCGCTCGACTTTGGAGATCCCCACCGGCTAACCCTATTCGACCGAAGCTAGGGCGCGGTCACATGCTCGCGATCAGTCGCTTGACGCGTTCGTCGACCGAACGGAACGGGTCCTTGCACAACACCGTGCGCTGCGCCTGGTCATTGAGCTTGAGGTGAACCCAGTCGACGGTGAAGTCGCGGCCCGCGGCCTGTGCGGCGCTGATGAACTCGCCGCGCAGCTTGGCCCGCGTGGTCTGGGGTGGCTCGTTGACGGCGGCCTCGATCTCCTCGTCGGTGGTGATGCGCGCGGCCAAGCCCTTGCGCTGCAACAGATCGAATACACCCCGGCCACGCTTGATGTCGTGGTACGCGAGGTCGAGCTGCGCGATCTTCGGGTCCGACAACTCCATGTCGTACCGATCCTGATAACGCTGGAACAGCTTCCGCTTGATCACCCAGTCGATCTCGGTGTCGACCTTGGCGAAGTCCTGGCTCTCGACCGCGTCGAGCTGCCGCCCCCACAGGTCGACGACCTGCTCGATCTGCGCGTTGGGCTCGCGGGTCTGAAGGTGCTCGACGGCACGGCCGTAGTACTCCCGCTGGATGTCCAACGCGCTGGCCTGCCTGCCGCCCGCCAGACGAACCGGACGTCGGCCGGTGAGATCGTGGCTGACCTCCCGGATGGCGCGAATCGGGTTGTCCAGCGAAAAGTCCCGGAACGGAACGCCCGCCTCGATCATTTCCAACACCAGGGCCGCCGTCCCCACCTTCAGCATGGTGGTGGACTCGCACATGTTCGAGTCCCCGACGATGACGTGCAGACGGCGATACTTCTCGGCGTCGGCGTGCGGCTCGTCACGGGTGTTGATGATCGGCCTGCTGCGGGTGGTCGCGCTCGAGACGCCTTCCCAGATGTGCTCGGCACGCTGGGAGAGGCAGAAGGCGGCCGCCTTCGGGGTCTGAAGTACCTTGCCCGCCCCGCAGATCAACTGTCGGGTGACCAGGAACGGCAGCAGCACGTCGGAGATCCGCGAGAACTCGCCCGCCCGCACGATGAGGTAGTTCTCGTGGCAGCCGTACGAATTGCCAGCCGAGTCGGTGTTGTTCTTGAACAGGTAGATGTCGCCGCCGATGCCCTCGTCCGCGAGCCGTTGCTCGGCGTCGATCAGGAGGTCTTCGAGGACTCGCTCGCCGGCCCGGTCATGCGTGATCAGCTGCACCAGGCTGTCGCACTCGGCGGTCGCATACTCCGGGTGCGAGCCGACGTCGAGGTAGAGCCGGGCGCCGTTGCGCAGAAAGACGTTGGAACTGCGGCCCCACGAAACGACGCGCCGGAACAGATAACGGGCAACCTCGTCCGGGCTGAGCCGACGGTGGCCGTGGAACGTGCACGTCACACCGAATTCGGTTTCGATGCCCATGATTCGCCGCTGCACGTGGACGAGCTTACGGGGTGGCAGGCGACTGCGTATTGACACCCGCTACCCCATCCGTAACGGGTTGGCCCAGCACGGCCAACGTCGCCACCCCAAACCGTCCCCCGCTACCGATTCACGGTGGCGATCGGTCATCGTCTTCGTGGTGCTGACGGTGTTGTGTCGGGCACTTCTGGCCCCTGATCGAGCTCACCCAGGCGGTCGCCGAGCTGTACGTCTTCGGGCCGATCCGGGTGCCACTACGTCAGCGTGCCTGGTTCTCGCTGGCGACCTTCGTGCACTAGAGCCACACCCGCGGATGAGGGGCGCCGTGGCTGTGGATCGATTGGGCGACGCGCAGCCGTCACTTGCCAGCATGAGGCATGAGTGAAGTATCGGTAGCGCTCGGCGCCTTGCGCGCGGCCGCTGACCACCTTGATGGGACCGCCGATCGATTGTCCGAGATATCCTGGCCCACAATCGAACCCGCTGCGCTCGCCGGTGCCGCGGTGAGCGTGGTCGCCACCTCGGCACGGGCTGCGGCGTACACGGGCGACGTCATCGCCGAGATGCGCGGGTGGGCAGTGGCCGCGAGGTCCATCGCCGCCGAGTTCGAGCGGGCCGAACTGCGCAACGCCCACGGCCTGCCCGTGTCGTGACGCGTCCCTCGCTGTCGCAGGCCGAGGCGTGGCGCCCTGACGAACTGCGCCGGCTGGCCGATGGGTGGGACCAGACGGCACGGGTGTTGCACGCCCACGTCCGGACGGCGGCCGCGGCCGTCCCCGACGCGTGGGCCGGGTCCGCCGCCGATGAGGCCAGGTCGCGGGCACGTGCGTTCTGCGCCCGGGGCGACGCCGTCGCACGAGCGCTGATCATGGCAGCGGTTGCGGCACGCGACGGGGCCGGCCAGCTCACGGCCGCGCAGCGCGAGGTGACGGCCCTGGCCAGCGCCGCCCGGCGGGAGGGCTTTCGCGTCGCCGACGACGGGTCCGTCGTGGTTGACGGCGACCCGTCGCAGTTGCTGATCCTGTTGTCCGGCAGCGACGTCGACGTGGCAGGCGAATTGCTCGACCTGCGCGCTGCCGAACTGTCCCGACAGGTGACCGCGGCGCTCGATCGACTCGGCGACGCGGATGCCGATGCGGCGCACGACGTCGACGAGGCCTTCGAGGGGACGTCGGCGCAGCGGCCCGTCGCGACCGTGCCCGCCGGCGTGCACCACAGCCTCACGAACGTTCCGTGGGACGTGCGGATCGCGGACAACCGAAGCGCCATTGCACAAGCCATCCTCGATGAATCGCCTGACGAGCGAAATGCCAAGCAACGCATAGCTTTCTACCAGTCGCTACTCGGCGAGGTGGACGATCCTACGGGCACCGGTCGGCGAGTCGACCGCCAGATCCTGGCATTCGATCCGGGTCGGGAGATACTCGTCGAGCTCAACGGCGACCTGCGCGTCGCGAAGAGCGTCGCCGTGCTCGTCCCGGGCATGAACACCACCATCGAGGGATCAGCGGCCAACACGACGACGGCCCGCCAGTTCGTGACCGCGACTCGGGGCGAGGTCGCCGCGATCACCTTCCTCGGTGGGCCGTTTCCACACGACGAGCACATGGCTGTCGCGCTCGCGGAGGCCTCCGACCCCCAGTTCGCCCTCGACATGGCGCCTCGGCTCGTCGCGTTCAGCCAGGACGTGGACCGCGTCGTCGATTCCACGGGTCGGGACATCGCGGTGACGTACGTCGGCCATTCATATGGCGGGTCGATCCTCGGCACGGCCGAGGCGCTGGGGTTGACGGCCGACCGGACCGTGTACGTGGCGGCGGCGGGTGCGGGATTCGGCGTCGACGACCCCAGCGAATGGCACAACCGCAATCCCGACGTGCTGCGATTCGCGATGACGGCGCCCGGTGACCCCATCCAACTGGTGCAGGGCATCCCGGGCGGTCGACATGGGGCCGACCCCGACGACATGCCCGGCGTCATTCGGCTGGCCACCGGGCACTACGACGACGGGCGGCTGATGGCCGGGCCCGCTGCGCACGGCGACGTCATCAACTGCGTGAAATCGGATTCGTGGCGCAACGTCCTGGCGGTCATCACCGGCGATCAGAATCGGATACGGCGGGCCGGCTGACGCGTTGTACGCGGGCCAGTTCGGCGGTGCCGGCCATCTGATGGCGATCAGTGCAGCGTTGCGTGGACCGTTTCCTCGCTACGGAGACGCGACGCCGAACAGATGCCATTCGCCAGGTACGCCCTTGAGTTCGTGCGCGCCGCGGTCTTCGAACTCGAGTCCTGACCCGATCACGAGATCGCGCAGCGTGCTGGACACCAGCACGTCGTTCGGCCCGGCCAGGGCGCTCACGCGCGCGCCTATGTGCACGGCGATCCCGCCGATGTCATCGCCGCGGACCTCGCACTCGCCGGTGTGCAACCCCGCCCGCACCTCAATGCCCAGCGACCGCACCGCATCGCGGATCGACATTGCGCAGCGGATCGCTCGCTGAGGGCCGTCGAACATCGCGAGGAATCCATCGCCCGATGTGTTCACCTCGCGGCCCCGAAAGCGAGCGAGCTGTGAGCGGACGACGGCGTCGTGCGCATCGAGCAACGCATGCCAGTCACGGTCGCCGATCTCCGCGGCCCGACGCGTCGAGTCCACGATGTCGGTGAAGAGCACCGTGGCGAGTACCCGGTCATCGGCTACGTCTGCCTGGTGGCCGGTGAGGAACTCGGCGACCTCCTGAAAGGACTCGCGCCACGGTTCCACGAACAGATACATGTTGCGGCCCGGCAGCTCAACGTATTTCGCGCCGGGGATGTTCTCGGCCACATACCTACCCTTTGCGGGCACGACGACCGAGTCGTCTGCGTGATGGACGACGAGAGTAGGCACACGGATCGTGGGCAGAACGGCCCGCACGTCCACCTCGCCAACAAGCGGCCACATGCGCAGAACGGTCTGGGGACTGGCCGAAAGCCGTTCCACTCGAGCCCACGCAGAGCGGACCTCTTCGTTCCACGGCATGTCCGGATTGACCAGAGGCTCGAATTCGCCCGTCCCCCACATGGCGTCCCACGCATTACGGGCTTCCTCATCGCGTCCCTCGGTGCGGTTGTCTGCGGCGGCGTTGCCCTCAAGAACGACGAGAGCGGTTGTCCGCGACGGATGTGTCGCCGCGAACAACGCCCCTGTCGCGAAAGCGCCGTCGATGGCGACGAGAACCGCTTCGCGGCTGCCGAGATCGTCCAACACGGCGGTGATGCTGTCGGACCATTGCTCCAACGTCGGCAACGCGCCCGACGTGATGGGATCGGACGCTCCCGTGCCCGGCTGGTCGAAGAAGATCAGCCGACCGAGCGATGTCATCGCCTCAATCCACCCCTGAATGGACGGGCAGCTCTGGAAGAACCTCGCAACTGGTGAACCAGTTAGGGATGAACACGATGTCGCGAGGGCCTTCGCGTGACGTGCGATACGCGACGCGCAAATCGCCGTTCAGCGCATAGCGCGTCTCCGAGAACACTGCGGCAGTCTAAGCCGAGGAGCCGGTCGAATTTCGGTGTCGTGCAACCAGCCGTCGCGCGACGACGATTGAACCGAGTGCGCGTCATTGCGGTTAGAGCAGGCTCCTGGAGACTCGGTGCCGCTACCGCTATGGGTTCGTACCCCCTACGGCGGGACCGGGGATCCAAGCGAGAATGTCCCGAACGCCGTCGTTGTACACGACGCTGTTGGGCACGTCGCCCACGACATCGAAATAGAGCTTGCCTGTCGCGCTGCCGCCCGGCGGGACCGCACCCCCGACACCTGCATTTGCGATGAGCGGGTAGAGAGCCGAGCTCTCAGCGCGGGCGTTGAACATGTGGATGTTGGGGTTGGCCCAACTCCCGAACGCGTCAACGGTCAAAGTGGCTTCATACAACTGGCCGTTGTGCGGCACGGGGTCGGAGCTCGGGGCGAAGTCCCTCACCGTGTAACCAATCATTGGAGCGCCCGTGCCCCAGTCGTTCAGTCGTTCCTGTTGACCGAATGGCTTGATGTTGTCGGTCGCCGAGGCCGGCGCGGCGGTGGCGGCACCGACGCTGAACGTGATCGCAGTGGCGGCGACGGCTCCGGCTAGCTTCTTGATGTTCACCCTGACTCCCCTTGTTCGCATGGGTTATTCAGCGAGCCGCACCCGCGGAGGAAACGCAAACCCGCGGCTACGGTTCGGCGGTGCGCGTCGACGTGAAGGCGACTCCGCAGCCGTCCGGTCGAACCGCTGGAAGGGTTCACGCGACCCGCGTGGCAGGCCGATGACCTGCGTTTAATGGGTAATGCACCTACTCAAGTCATTCTGGACCGGATCGGGCGGCTGGACAAGACCGCCAACCGCACGACGGAACTGACCTGAGGCGATCAGGACCTGGCTGGTACTCCGCAAGACAGACACTCGGAGGTGCACGCCTGCGCCGACGCCGTCACGGCCATCCAAGATTCCGGCGGTACCGCAATCGTGGGTTCGCGGTTCGGCGGCAAACTCCCGCAGGAGGAATGCATCGTCACCAGCAGCTCGGCAGCGTCGTGCGTGCGTCCCATGAGCGACGACGTCTACTACGAGACAGTCAGCGGCGAAGTCCGGCTCAATTCGAATTGCGACGCGGATACGCGGCGGTCACGAATCCTGGTGCTTCGCTGGCCAGCCCAGCCGGTCGGGAAGCGAAAGCCGCGGGGAATGAAGCCGCGCCGCAGAGGAACAGGAACTGGCTGCAGTCAGTACGCCCGGCGAGTAGCGGCCAGGCGAACGGACTTACTCTTCGGGCTCCGAATCCGTCGGAATCAACGCCTCCAGCGCCGAGCCGGTGATCCTGCGAAACGCGCGCCGCGGCCGGCTCGCGTCGAGGACCGCCATCTCGAGCGTCGAGGGTCCCAGTGTCCTTGCGTCGGAGCCGTTTCCGGCGCCGGCCTTCAACGCGTCCACGGCGATCTTGGCCGCCTCGCTCAGGCTGGCGTTCTCCGTGTAGGAATTGTTGAGCGCCGTCGAAATCGGTTCCGTCGTGCCACCCATCACCACGAAGTGCGGCTCGTCGGCGATGGACCCGTCATACGTGATCCGGTACAGCTCGGGCGACTTGGTCTCCCCGAAGTGCGCCACCTCGGCGACGCAAAGCTCGACCTCGTACGGCTTGGCCTGCTCGGTGAAGATCGTTCCGAGCGTCTGGGCGTACACGTTGGCAAGCTGGCGGCCGGTTACGTCGCGCCGGTCGTACGCGTATCCGCGGGTGTCGGCGAACTGAATTCCACCGCGCCGCAAGTTGTCGAACTCGTTGAACCGTCCGACGGCGGCGAAGCCGACCCGGTCGTAGAGCTCGCTGAGCTTCTGCAAGGAGCGCGACGGGTTCTCCGCGACGAACAGCACGCCACCGGAATAGGCGAGGGCCACCACGCTGCGTCCCCTGGCGATGCCCTTGCGCGCAAGCTCCGACCGCTCGCGCATCGCCTGTTCCGGCGAAATGAAGTAGGGAAAGCTCACAGCTTGGCCTTCCCATCATCGGGCCCGAACGTGTCAGCGCGGGAGCGACTTTCGATGACATCGCGCGCGATCTCGGCGATCCGGGCGTCGCCCACCTCGACGGCACCCTCGGCGTCGATGACCACCGCGGTGGGATAGATACCGCGAACGAGGTCGGGTCCGCCGGTGGCCGAGTCGTCGTCGGCCGCGTCGTACAGCGCCTCAACCGCGACCCGCAACGCGGAGTCGGCGTCCGAGACGCGTGAGTACAACTTCTTGATCGACGACTTCGCGAAGATGGAGCCCGATCCCACCGACTGATAGCCCTCTTCCTCCAGGTTGAAGCCGCCTGCCGCGTCGAATGACACGATCCGGCCCGCCGCCTGAGGGTCGGCGTCGTCGAGGTCGTACCCCACCAGTAACGGCAACGCGACGAAGCCCTGCAGCGCGGCGCCCAGATTGCCGCGCACCATGATGGACAGCCGGTTCACCTTGCCCGCGAACGTCAGCGCCACGCCCTCGAGCTTCTCGTAGTGTTCGAGTTCGACGGCGTACAGCCGCGCGAATTCGACGGCGATCGCCGCCGTTCCCGCGATGCCGGTCGCCGTGTAGTCGTCGGCGACATAGACCTTCTGCACGTCGCGACCGGCGATCATGTTGCCCTGCGTCGAACGCCGATCACCCGCGATCAAGACACCGCCGGGAAACTTCAGCGCGACGATCGTGGTGCCGTGCGGCAAGGACGACCCAGCGTTGGACCCCACTGATTCGGAGCCGCCCGCCGGCAGCAGATGCGGTGCCTGCCTGCGCAGGAAGTCAGAGAACGAGGACGAATCCACCGGGCCGGACGGTCGCACGCCGGACGCTGCGGAAAGAGATTGAGGAAAGGCCAGTTGTTCGCGATTCGGCCAGGTCACTGGCCGCCCTTTTGGACGTATGCCCGCACGAAGTCTTCGGCATTCTCTTCGAGCACGTCGTCGATCTCGTCGAGCAGGTCGTCGGTGTCCTCGGTCAGCTTCTCGCGACGTTCCTGGCCAGCGGCCGTGCTGCCGGTGAGGTCGTCGTCATCGCCGCCGCCACCGCCACGCTTGGTCTGCTCCTGGGCCATCGCTGCCTCCTGCATCTCATCAGCGGACTCACAGGCTCCGCCGTTACTCCACAGTACCGGTCAGTGACCGAAATTCTCGGGATGGGGTCATCAGCTGGTCAGTTGCTCGACGAGCTCCACCGCGCTGTCCACCGAATCGAGCAACGCCCCCACGTGCGCCTTGCTTCCGCGCAGCGGTTCCAAAGTCGGAATGCGCACCAGCGAGTCGCCGCCCAAGTCGAAGATGACCGAATCCCAGCTGGCGGCGGCGATGTCGGCGCCGAATCGACGCAGACACTCCCCGCGGAAGTACGCCCTGGTATCTGTTGGCGGGCTGTCGACTGCGTCGAGCACCTGCTGCTCGGTGACGAGCCGCTTCATCGATCCTCTGGCGACCAGCCGGTTGTACAGGCCCTTGTCCAGCCGCACATCGGAATACTGCAGATCGACGAGGTGCAGACGTGGCGCCGACCACCCCAGGTTCTCGCGCTGACGGAAGCCCTCGAGCAGGCGCAGTTTGGCCGGCCAGTCGAGGATCTCCGCACACTCCATCGGATCGCGCTCGAGCAGGTCCAGCACTCCTGCCCACGTTTCGACGACGTGGGCGGCACGTGGGTCGGGGTCGCGGCTGTCGACCAGCTTCGCCACGCGATCGAGGTAGATGCGTTGCAGCGCAAGGGCCGTCAGCTCGCGTCCGTCGGCCAGGGCAACCGTCGCGCGCAGGGACGGGTCTCGACTGATGACGTGCACCGCGTGTACCGGCCGGGCCAGCGCCAGGTCCGCGAGCTCGAAGCCCTCCTCGATGAGGTCGAGTACCAGTGCCGCCGTTCCCACCTTCAGATACGTCGAGGTCTCCGCGAGGTTGGCGTCTCCGATGATGACGTGGAGGCGCCGGTACTTGTCGGCGTCGGCGTGGGGTTCGTCACGCGTGTTGATGATGCCGCGCTTGAGCGTGGTCTCGAGGCCGACCTCCACCTCGATGTAATCCGCGCGCTGGGTCAGCTGGAAGCCTGGTTCGTCGCCCGACGGTCCGATTCCCACCCGCCCGGAGCCGGTGATGACCTGGCGCGACACCAGGAAGGGCGTCAAACCGGCGATGACGGCGGAGAACGGGGTCTGCCGGGACATCAGATAGTTCTCGTGTGAACCGTACGACGCACCCTTGCCGTCGACGTTGTTCTTGTAGAGCTGCAGCTTCGCCGCTCCCGGCACGCTGGCGACGTGGCGGGCTGCCGCCTCCATCACCCGTTCGCCGGCCTTGTCCCAGATCACGGCATCCATTGGGTCGGTCACTTCGGGGGCGGCATACTCCGGGTGCGCGTGGTCGACGTAGAGCCGGGCGCCGTTGGTCAGGATCATGTTCGCTGCGCCGACCTCGTCCGCGTCGACTACGGGCGGCGGTCCCGCGGAGCGGCTGAGGTCGAAGCCCCGAGCGTCGCGCAGCGGTGACTCCACCTCATAGTCCCACCGCGTGCGCTTCGCACGCTGGATGCCTGCGGCGGCGGCGTAGGCCAGCACCGCCTGGGTCGACGTCAAGATCGGATTCGCGGTCGGATCGGACGGCGAGGAGATGCCGTACTCGACCTCGGTTCCGATGATGCGCTGCATGGGGGCAAGCCTAGCTGCGGTCGACGACCTTGGTTGCGGGGCGGTCCCGGACGTGGGCGGCGTAGCCGTGGGCTCTGAACAGGATCGGGGCGGTGATCACGACGACCCGCGGCTGACGCCGTCGCCCAAGGCCGCCGCCGGGGCGCATGTCGATTTCCAGTGAATTCGTTAACGGACCCTGAACGGTTCCTCAGCGTATTCACAGCGAATCTTTGACATCGTCGAGCACCTGCTGATCAACGACGAGCCAGCAGTGCGGTTTCGCGCCGACGAGATGGAGACCGCTTGGTGGCGGACGGCAACCCGGTCGACACGGGGCCAAAGGACGACTAGGGAGAAGATGAAGGCAATCAGTCGGGTGCTGGTCGCGCTGGTCGCGGCCATCGCGGCGCTGTTCGCGAGCACGGGCATCTCACACGCAGTTTTGGACAACGAGTTGAGCCTGGTCGACGGCCAGGACCGCACCTTGACGGTGCAGCAGTGGGACACCTTCCTCGAGGGTGTGTTCCCCTTGGACCGCAACCGGCTGACCCGTGAGTGGTTCCACACCGGTCGCGCGAAGTACATCGTGGCCGGCCCCGGTGCCGATGAGTTCGAGGGCACGCTGGAGCTGGGTTACCAGATCGGCTTCCCCTGGTCGTTGGGTGTGGGCATCAACTTCTCCTACACCACGCCGAACATCCTGCTCGACGACGGTGACCTCACCGGCCCGCCGTTCGGCCTGAACTCGGTCATCACCCCGAACCTGTTCCCGGGTGTGTCGATCAGTGCCGATCTGGGCAATGGTCCGGGCATCCAGGAAGTCGCGACGTTCTCCGTCGACGTGGCCGGTCCTGCCGGTGGCGTGGCGGTGTCCAACGCGCACGGCACCGTGACCGGTGCGGCCGGCGGCGTGTTGTTGCGTCCGTTCGCCCGCCTGATCGCCTCCACCGGTGACTCCGTCACCACCTACGGCGAACCCTGGAACATGAACTGACAGTTCGGGACTCGCCGCACCATGTCGTCGGCGCGTCGTGACCTGCTCCTCCTCCGTCGTGCTCATCGTTGACAACCCTGGCATGCGGACTCCGAGCAACGCACGGTGTGCCGGCCGTCGCGGCCGTCGACGGTCTGCGCGGTGAATCGGATTCGGCCGAATGGGGACGTGTGTTCGGGCATTCCGATGTGCAACCCGTCACCGAACTCGGTGATGGCGATCAGTGGCGTCGCCGGTGCCGATGCGGAACGTCGGACGACGGTCCCGTCGGGGGTGATCACCTGCACCGCCACTATTCGTTCATCGGTGTCGAACAAGGCGGGATCGACGCCCTCGGGGCCCTTGGACACCACCTCGGCTGCGACCTCGGCGACCCTCGTCGCTGCTGCGGTGTCGATGCCGGACACATCGTCTGGTACACCACGGCCGCAAGCCCTGCCGCCGCGCCAACGAGCGCGACCAACACCACGGTCGCCGCGACGAACGCCGACCGCGCCGATACGCCCCAATTCGACGTGAGTCTGCTCGCCATGGCGGGTACCAGTCCATCACGAAGTTGCCGTGCCCGACATACGGCAGGTGCACGAGTGGTTCCCGCACCGGGGTCTGCCCCTGGTGCTCACAGCGAGCTCGGGGCGCTCACGGCGGTGACAATGCTGCTCGCCGAGGTCACCGGTGACGCGCCGGATTACGGTCGTGCTCGGCGGCGCGGCATCCTTGCCATCTCACGACCTCGCGGTGCCTTGGTCATCGGAAGAAACCTGCGCGATCGGCCAAACACCCCTGTGCCGGAACGTGGTTCGGCAACCACATCCCCCAAAACGATCGTCCACACGCCGTTGTTCTCACGGCGCCGGGCACCGCACCAGGCCCGTTCGCGTGCTGCCTACAGGTACTGGCCCAGGTTGGATTCGGTGTCGATGGCCCGCGATGCACTGGACGACTTGCCGGTGACGAGCGTGCGGATGTACACGATCCGCTCACCCTTCTTGCCCGAGATCCGTGCCCAGTCATCGGGATTGGTGGTGTTCGGCAGGTCCTCGTTTTCGGCGAACTCATCGACGATCGAGTCGAGCAGGTGCTGGATCCGCAGCCCGTGCTGGCCGGATTCCAGGACCGACTTGATCGCGTACTTCTTCGCGCGGTCGACCACGTTCTGGATCATTGCCCCGGAGTTGAAGTCCTTGAAGTACATGACTTCCTTGTCACCGTTCGCATAGGTGACCTCCAGGAACCGGTTGTCGTCGATTTCGGCGTACATGCGGTCGACGACCTTCTCGATCATCGTCTTGATGCACAGCGCCCGGTCTCCCCCGAACTCGCCGAGATCGTCGGAGTGGACCGGCAGTTGCTCGGTGAGGTACTTGCTGAAGATGTCTTGCGCCGCTTCGGCATCCGGACGCTCGATCTTGATCTTGACATCCAGTCGGCCCGGCCGCAGGATCGCCGGGTCGATCATGTCCTCTCGGTTGGATGCACCGATCACGATCACGTTCTCGAGCCCCTCGACACCGTCGATCTCCGAGAGTAGCTGCGGCACAACGGTCGTCTCGACGTCCGAGCTGACACCGGTGCCGCGGGTGCGGAAGATCGAGTCCATCTCGTCGAAGAACACGATGACCGGGGTCCCCTCGGACGCCTTATCCCTGGCCCGCTGGAAGATCAGGCGGATGTGCCGCTCCGTCTCGCCGACGAACTTGTTGAGCAGCTCGGGGCCCTTGATGTTGAGGAAGTAGGACTTGGCCTCACGCGCATCGTCGCCACGCACTTCGGCCATCTTCTTGGCCAACGAGTTCGCCACCGCCTTGGCGATCAGCGTCTTGCCGCAGCCGGGCGGGCCGTACAGCAAGACGCCCTTCGGCGGCCGCAGGGAGTACTCGCGATAGAGCTCCTTGTGCAGGAACGGCAGTTCCACCGCATCGCGAATCTGCTCGATCTGTCGGGTGAGGCCACCGATGTCGCTGTAGGCGACGTCGGGCACCTCCTCCAGCACGAGGTCCTCCACCTCGGCCTTGGGGATGCGCTCGAACGCGTATCCGGCCTTGGTGTCGACCAGTAGCGAGTCACCGGGCCGCAGCTTGCGGGGACGCAGATCCTCTTCCATCGCCTCGAGGACTTCATCGGAAAGGTATTCGTGCGCCACCAACGGCTCGGCCAGCCACACGATGCGTTCCTCGTCGGCGTGTCCAACCACCAGCGCCCGGTGGCCGTCGGCGAGTATCTCGCGCAACGTGCTGATCTCGCCGACCGACTCGTAGTTGCCCGCCTCGACCACCGTCAACGCCTCGTTCAGGCGCACGGTCTGCCCCTGCTTGAGCTCGTTGACCTCGATGTTGGGCGAGCAGGTAAGCCGCATCTTGCGGCCGGAAGTGAACACGTCGACGGTGTCGTCCTCGTGCGCCAACAGCAGCACGCCGTAGCCACTGGGCGGCTGACCCAGCCGGTCGACCTCCTCACGCAGTGCCAGCAACTGCTGACGAGCCTCCTTCAGGGTGTCCATCAGCTTGGCGTTGCGCGCGGCCAGAGAGTCGATACGCGCTTCGAGTTGGTGCACGTCGCGCGCACTGCGCAGCCCACTGTCGGGGCCCACCGCCTGCTCCAACTGTTCACGGAGTAAGGCGGCTTCACGGCGGAGTTCTTCCAATTCGGCAGCTTCGTCGCTGGACATGGGAGTGTCACGATCTTCTGGGTAGGCTCCCGAACGCTCTGACTCACTCATGTTGCGCTCCCTCCCTGCACCGAAAGTTGGTGCAGTAACAACTTCAAAGCTACCGGCGATTCAGTCTCCGTGTGCGGTGTAGCAATTCGACACACCAGCGACACTTGTTAACCTTTGAGCTGAGTTGGGCCGATCGAGAGGACAACCGTGACCCTGAAGACCCTCGTTACAGGCTTCGTGACGGGAGCCGCAGCCGCTGCGATGGTAGCCGCCGCAGCGGCTGGTGTGACGTCCATTGCAGCGAGTGGCCCGATCAGCGCGCCGGCCATCCAGCCGGTCGTCTGGGACATCCCGCTTCCACAGGCTCCAGCACCGGATCTGGTTTCCCCGCTGACACAGACCCTGGCCGGGCTGGCCGGTCCCGGCTCGTTCGGCGGACCCAAGAAAAGCTACGTGGAAGGTGGGCTCGGCCGGATCGAGACGATCACCGCCGACCGGGCGTTCAGCAAGAAGGCAGCCGAGGGCTACTTTCCGCTGACATTCGCTATCTCCGACATCGACGTGAACGGACCCGTCGCCACGGCCAACGTCACCGCGACGGCCGCCACCGGCACCACCGCCTCGCAGTCCATGACGTTCGTCCAAGGCCCCAGCCCCAGCGGCTGGCAGGTCACGAAGGCGTCCGCGCTGTCGCTGCTGTCGATGGCAGGCTGACCGACCGGTGCGCCGCACCCCCGCCGCCACCCTGGGCGCCGCCATCGTGGTGACGGCGCTCGGGCTATCCGCTTGTAGTTCGGACGTCAAGCCCGCGCCGGTCCCCAGGCCGCGCGCAACCGCAAGACACCACCGAGGTGACGGACACCACGACGGTGGCACCGCTTCCCGCGCCGGACATGCTCGCCAACGTGATCTACCGGCTTGCCGACACTTCGATTCCCGCTGATCAGAAACTCGGCTTGGTGCAGTACGCGACCCCAGACGATCAGGCCGGGCTCGAGAACTTCGGACAGGCGCTGCGGGATGGCGGCTTCAGCGAGTTGACCGTTCAGGCCACCGACCTGCACTGGTCTGGCGCATCGAACAACGTGATCGCCAACGTCACCGTTGGCGCCCGAAGCGACACGGCGAGGACGTTCACGTACCCGATGGAGTTCAGCCCGATCCGGGACAGACTGGCAGCTCACCCGGGAAACGGCCGATCTGCTGCTGAAGCTGGGGGCCCAGGTCCGGACCACCCCTCCGGGCTAGGCCGCCGGCCGCTCAGGGCCGTTTGCGACGCACCGGCGCGGGAGTCACCGTCCCGGGTGCAAGCTTGCGCGCGCTGATGAGGAAAGCGGTGTGGCCGCGCATGGAGTGTTGGGGTCGCACAGCCAGCCCGACGACGTCCCACCCGCGTTGCAGGGACTCCCATGACCGCGGTTCGGTCCAGCACTGCTGTTCGCGCATCGCCTCCACCGTGCGGGACAGTTGCGTGACCGTCGCGACGTAGACGATGAGCACGCCGCCCGACACGAGCGCGTTCGACACCGCGTCGAGCACCTCCCACGGTGCCAGCATGTCGAGCACGGCGCGGTCGACCTGTTCCCCGTCGTAGTCTGCGACGTCCGCGATGCGCAGGTTCCAGTTGGGCGGATGCTCGCCGAAGAAGGTGACGACGTTGCGGGCCGCGTGTTCGGCGTGGTCGTCGCGCACGTCGTAGGACGTCACCGACCCGGTGGGCCCGACCGCGCGAAGTAGCGAACAGGTCAGGGCACCGGACCCGGCTCCGGCCTCGAGCACCTTGGCGCCGGGAAACATGTCGCCCTCGTGCACGATCTGCGCGGCGTCCTTCGGATAGATCACCTGCGCGCCGCGCGGCATGGACAGCACGTAGTCCATCAGCAGTGGGCGCAGCACCAGGAACGGGTCGCCGTTGGTGGACTTGACCACGCTGCCCTCGGGCAACCCGATCACGCGGTCGTGGGCGATCGCACCGCGGTGGGTGTGGAATTCCTCGCCTGGCGCGAGCACCATCGTGTAATGCCGCCCCTTGGGATCGGTCAGTTGGACGCGATCGCCGACGACGAACGGACCGGTTACAGGCACGGACGTCAGCCTGCCAGCAGACGCGCGGGAACAGGTGCGCGGGGTTGCGCAATATTGTCGGCGCCCAGCCATAGGCTGCCCTCGTGAGGGACCAGCGAGAAGCCGAAGGCGGATCGCGCATCAGTGAGGAATCGGCGACGCCCGTGCGGCGGCCCGCATTGTCGCCATCGCGCGCCAGCGACTTCAAACAGTGTCCGCTGCTGTACCGGTTTCGCGCCATCGACCGCTTGCCGGAACCTTCGTCGGCTGCACAGGTGCGCGGATCGGTCGTACACGGCGCCCTGGAACGGCTCTACGGGCTGCCTGCGGCCAGCCGCGACGCCGATACTGCGGTGACCCTCGTCGACTCGGCCTGGGAACGCGTCGTTGCGGACCGGCCCGAACTCGCCGCCGAGTTCCAGCCCGAGATGCGGGCCCAGCTGCTCGACGAGGCCCGCGCCCTGCTCGCCGGGTACTACCGACTCGAGGACCCCACCCGGTTCGACCCGGAGTCATGCGAACAACGGGTCGAGGTCGAATTGTCCGACGGCACACTACTGCGCGGATTCGTCGACCGGATCGACGTCGCCCCCACCGGTGAACTCCGGGTCGTCGACTACAAGACCGGAAAGGCACCGCCGGCGGCCCGCGCCCTCGCCGAGGCCAAGGCCATGTTCCAGATGAAGTTCTACGCGGTGGCGCTGCTGCGGTCGCGCGACGTGCTGCCGTCGAGGCTGCGTCTGCTGTACCTCGCCGACGGCCAGGTATTGGACTACACCCCCGAGCTCGATGAACTGCTGCGCTTCGAGAAGACGTTGATGGCCATCTGGCGGGCCATCCAAAATGCCAGGGCCACAGGCGATTTCCGTCCGAGTCCGTCGCGGTTGTGCGACTGGTGCGCGCACCACCAACACTGCCCCACTTTCGGCGGTACGCCACCGCCGTACCCCGACTCAACGGGGTCGGCGGAGTCGACTGACTTCGCGAAGTCGGCGGAGCCGGCCGCGTGATCGACTGCCTCTACCGTCGGCTACCCGCCGACGGCGAGTTTCAGGTGTTCGAGTCCACCGACGGCACACGTAGTAATTGGGACGCCGAGATTCAGCACGGCTCACCTCCGCTGGCGCTCATGACCAAGGCCATCGAGGAACTCGCCGCCCCGCCGCTGCGGATCGGCCGTTTGACACTCGACATTCTCGGCGCCATACCGGTTGTGCCCGTGAAGGTTCGAGCCTGGACCGTACGTCCGGGTGCCCGCATCGCGTTGATGTGCGCTGAGATGATTCCGGTCGGAAGCGAGCGTCCGGTCGCCCGCGTCACCGCGTGGCTGCTGGCCACTGGCGACACCGGCGACGTCGCGTCGGACCGCCATCCCCCGCTGCATGAAGGCGAATCGGTGCCGAACCCGCACGCGTGGATGGGCGCTCCCGGATATCTGGAGACCGTGAGCTGGCGCAAGCAGGCCACCGCCCCCGAGGAGTCGGCCGAGGTCTGGCTCAGCCCGCTGGTCCCCGTGGTGGACGGCGAACCCGTCACGCACGTCCAGCGCCTCGCCATGGTGGTCGATTCGGCCAACGGCGTCGGCGCGGCGCTGGATCCCGACGAGTTCCTGTTCATGAACACCGACACCACCGTGCACCTGCATCGCGTGCCGTCCGGCAGCGACTTCGCGTTGCGGGCCAGGGCGTCGATCGGACCCGACGGGATCGGTGTCACCACAGCGGACCTGTTCGATCGACAGGGCTTCGTGGGAACGTCCGCGCAGACCTTGCTGGTGCTGCGGCGCTGAGCCCTGTGCATCGCGGAACACGCTGCCGCGCGGTCTAATCCAGCGGTTTCAGCTCTTGCAACATGGTCGGCACCAACTCACTGACCGTGGGGTGGATGTGCATGGTCCGCGAGATGGCCGTGTACGGCAGTTTCGCGGTCATGATGTCGAGGATGTCCTGGATCACCTCGTCACCGCCGACACCCAGGATCGACGCACCGAGGATCTGCTCGGTCTCGGCGTCGACCACCACCTTCATGAAGCCTCGTGTCTCGCCCTTCTCGACGGCCCGACCGACGCGCGTCATGGGCCACAGTCCCACCAGTGCCGCTGCGCCCAGATTCCCGCACTTCGTCGACCGTCATCCCGGCCCGCCCCAGCGGCGGGTCGATGTAGAGCGCGTACGTGGCGACCCGGTCGCTGACTCGGCGCGGGTCGTCGTCGAGCAGGTTGGCGGCGACGATCTCGAAGTCGTTGTACGACGTATGGGTGAAGGCGCCCCTGCCGTTGCAGTCGCCCATGGCCCAGACGTGTTCGACGGTGGTGCGCAACTGGTCGTCCACCGTGACGAAGCCGCGGGCGTCGGTCTGGACCCCAGCGGCCTCCAGTCCCAGCTCGTCCGTGTTGGGGCGCCTGCCCGTCGCGATCAGCAGGTGGGTTCCCGAGATGGGATCTGCGCCGTCTCGAGGATACAAGTCGAACCCGTTGTCCTGCTTGACTACTCGCATGGCGGTAGCGCCGACGTGGACCTCGATGCCCTCTGCCTCGAGGATCTCCTTCACGGCTGCGGAGACGTCCTCGTCCTCTCTCGCGGTCAGCCGAGGACCCTTCTCCACGACACTGACCCTTGCCCCGAACCGCCGGTACATCTGGGCGAACTCCAGTGCGATGTAGCTCCCCCCGACGATCACCAGGTGCTCGGGCAGTGTGTCGAGGTCCAAAATGCCCACGTTGGTGAGGAATTCGACGTCCGAGAGCCCCGGGATGTCGGGCACGACGGCGCGGCCGCCCACATTGAGGAAGATCTTGTCGGCCTCGAGCAGTTGATCGTCGACGCGGATGGTGTGTGGACCCTCGAAACGGGCGTGTCCGCGGATCAGGGTGCACCCCGCCATCCCCTCGAGCCAGCGCTCCACCCCGTGACGATCGTCGAGCATGATCTTGTCCTTGCGGGACTTGACCTTCGTCATGTCGACCGTGACGGAGCCGGTGCCAACCCCGTACTCGGCCGCCCGCCGGGCCACGTGCGCAGTATGGGCACTTGCCACCAGGGTCTTGGTTGGGATACAGCCGTAGTTGACGCAGGTGCCGCCGACGAGTTTGCGTTCGATCACCGCGACGGTGTGACCGGCCGCCGTCAGCCGACCGGCCAGCGGTGGCCCCGCTTGGCCCGCGCCAATGATGATCGCGTCGAATTTGGTTGGTGCTTTTGCGGATTCGCTCCTCGCGTGCGCAGAAGCCATCTACACGACCGACGCCAGCGCCACGACCGCGAAACCGCCAAGCACGGCGATCGCATCCTCGCTCAACGCGATCGGCAGGTCATGTCCGCCGTTGGCCGCCACCAGTCGCTTGCGGGCCCGGTACCCGCCCAAGGTGCCCAACACCGCACCGATGACGCCCGCGCCGAGCGCGCTGATGGTGTGGTGCGACGCGGCGCCGATCACGGCACCGGCGAAGGCGCCGGTGACGAGCCGTGCGGCGAACTGCGGGGTTACCGTCCGAGGCGGCGTCGAGGGCAACTGATCGGTGATGAGTTCGACTACCAACAAGATGGTCAGCACGGTCACGGTGATGGGATGTCCGACCCATTGCGCCCACGTCCCGTCCAATGGAAGCCAGCCCAGCGCGGCGCCCCAGGCGACGACGGCCGGTGGGGTCAATGCGCGCAGTCCTGCGACCACACCGATGAGTAGGGCGAGAAGCAGAACGAGCACTTGCGTCATGGCGACCTTCCGACCGGTCCAGTGTCGATAGGCAACCTAACACCGGATTGGGTCAGAAGCGGCAGAACCTGATGTCCGAGGCCAGGATTGCCTTGGCTCCAATGGCCGCCAACTCGTCCATGATGGCGTTGACGTCTCGTCGCGGCACCAACGCGCGGACGGCGACCCACGAGGGGTCGGCCAAGGGCGCGATCGTCGGCGACTCGAGTCCGGGCGTGACCTCGGTGGCCCGTTCGAGGACCGTTCGTGGGCAGTCGTAGTCGAGCATCAGGTACTGCTGGCCGAATACGACGCCCTGGACCCGGCCCGCGAGCTGTTCACGCGCGGCAGCCGTTGCGGCATCGGCGTCGGTGCGCTCGATCAGCACGGCTTCCGAATCGCACAGCGGCTCACCGAAGGCCACCAGGTCGTGCAGGCCTAGCGTGCGGCCGGAACCAACGACGTCCGCGATGGCATCGGCAACGCCGAGCTGCACCGAGATCTCGACGGCACCGTCGAGCCTGATCACCGTCGCCTCGATCCCGTGCGCCGCCAGGTCTTTTCGCACCAGGTTCGGAAACGCGGTGGCAATCCGCTTGCCCGCGAGGTCCTCGACCGACCACTCCCTCCCGATCGGTGCCGCGTAACGGAACGCGGAGCCACCGAACCCCAGTGCCAACCGCTCGCGCACCGACGCGTCCGACTCGGCGGCCAGATCCCTTCCGGTGATGCCGAAGTCGAGCTGGCCGGAGCCGACGTAGATGGCGATGTCCTTGGGCCGCAGGAAGAAGAACTCGACGCCGTTCGCCCGATCGATGACGGTGAGGTCCTTCGGGTCGGTACGGCGCCGGTAGCCCGCCTCCGACAGAATCTCGGCGGCAGGCTCGCTCAACGTGCCCTTGTTGGGTACCGCAACCCGCAGCATGCCGTTCACAGCTTCTGGTAGACGTCGTCGAGGGACAGGCCGCGGGAGATCATCAGCACCTGCGTCCAGTACAGCAGCTGGCTGATCTCCCCGGCCAGCGCGTCGTCGCCCTCGTGCTCAGCGGCCAGCCACACCTCGCCGGCCTCCTCGAGAATCTTCTTGCCAAGCCCGTGCACGCCGCCATCCAGCGCGGCGACAGTGCCGCTACCGTCCGGCCGGGTGCGCGCCTTGTCGCTCAGCTCGGCGAATAGCGCGTCGAAGGTCTTCACGGCAGGCGATTGTTCCACGCGCAGGCCACGCGGGTCACGCGGGTTTACGAGCGTATCCGCGTGAACGCTCACGGGAGCGAATCGGATGAGCAAACGCAACCTGGATATGCGTCGGCTTGTTGGCGTTCACAGGCGCCGGGGTGGTCGTCGACCTCGTGGTCTGGGCTGACGTCCACCGCGCACGCTCACCTGGAACGATGTCGTCCAGACTCCATTGGTCCGGCCTCGCGGTAGTCGCCGTAGTCGCCGTCAGCCCATCAGGTGCAGTCCTGACGGCAGTGTGGGCAGTTGATCAGTGCGCCGACGGCTGGTGGTGGTGGGCTTCGCGCTGCATGTCCTCCAAATGCATGCCCTTGGTTTCGTCGACCCACCGCCAGACGAACACGAATGACAACGCCGCGCAGATCCCGTAGAAGCCGTAGGCGACGCCCAGCGAGAAGTCGCCGAGCGCGGGGAACGACGCCGTGATCAAGCAGTTGGCTATCCACTGCGCGGCAGCGGCCAGGCCGAGTGCTGCGCCGCGGATGCGGTTCGGGAACATCTCGCCGAGCAGCACCCAGACCACTGGCCCCCACGACATGCCGAAAGCCACCACGAACAGGTTCGCCGCCACGAGTGCGATCCACAGTGGAGCTCCGGTCGGGTGAGGCGCACCATCGACCGCTGGAGCAGTGCCGAAGATCACCGCCATCGTGGCCAGGGTGATCGCCATACCGGCCGATCCGATCAACAACAGCGGCTTGCGTCCGACCTTGTCGATCAATGCGATCGCGATGAGCGTGGTCGCGATGTTGGTGATCGACGTGATCACCGTGATCTTGAACGCCTGGCTCTCATCCAATCCTGCCGCCTGCCACAGAATGTTCGAGTAGTAGAAGATCACGTTGATGCCCACGAACTGCTGGAAGACCGACAAGCCCACGCCCACCCAGACGATGCCGTAGAGGCCACCGGTCGGCTTGCGCAGATCAGCCCATGACGGTGGTTTCTCGGACTTCAGCGACTCCTGGATCCGCGTGATCGTCAGCTCGAGGTTCTTCTCCCCCAGCAGCATGCTGAGCACTTTGCGGGCTTCTGGGATCCGGTACGTCGCAACGAGATAACGAGGCGACTCGGGGATCGTGTAGGCAAGCACGCCGTAGAGGATGGCAGGCAAAGCCATCATGATGAACATCCACCGCCAGGCCTCCATGCCCAGCCACAGTTCCTTGTCCGAACCGCCGGCGAGATGAGCCAGCAGCGCGTCGATGGCCAGCGATACGAAGATGCCGGTGACGATCGCCAACTGCTGCAAAGAGCCCAGCCGCCCGCGGATTCGCGGCGGCGACGTCTCGGCGATGTATGCCGGAGCGATGACCGACGCCACGCCGACGCCGATGCCGCCGACGACGCGGAACAGGCCGAACATCCACACGTTGGCAGCGAGGCCCGTGCCGAAGGCACTGATGAGGAACAGCACCGCGGCGATCTTCATCACCGAGAGCCTGCCGATCTTGTCTGCCAGCCGTCCTGCGACGAGCGCGCCAGCCGCGGCGCCGATCAGTGCCGCCGCGACAGCGATACCGGTGACGAGCTTGCTGATCTCGAACTGTTCTTCAACAGCCGAGACCGCGCCGTTGATCACCGCGCTGTCGTAGCCGAACAGCAACCCACCCAGGGCTGCTACCGAAGCGATTCGGACGACGCGGCCGCTGTGTTCGGATTCCTCGTAGTCCAGGCCTGATGCAGAATCACCGACGGGTCCGTGAGTCATGTGACGCCCTTCCGCAGCATTGCGTGACGAGAATCACATTCAATCACCTACGCTCGGCGTCAGGCGGTGCATTCTCCCAAGTGCGTGAGTTCGGCGTGAACCCGCCGTAGATCAGCAACGTCGACGTCGGCCAACGAGGAGATGTGCCGCCGCCGCGGCCCATCGGGCACGGCAGCATCGTTGGGTACCACCAACACCGGGCATCCGGCGCGTTCGGCCGCTGCGGTCCCCGTGGCCGAGTCCTCGACGGCCAGACACGCCGGCGGTGGCAGCCCCAGCAACGCGCCGGCCCGCTGGTAGGCATCCGGCGCGGGTTTGCCATGGAGCACCTCGTCACCGCACACGGTTGCCGAGAAATAGTGTTTGCCAATGCTGTTCAGTGCGCGTTCGGTCAGCGCACGCTGGGTGTTGGTAACCAATGCCATCGGAGTTCCTTCGGCGGCAAGCGCTTCCAACAACTCTCGGGCGCCGTCGCACCACGGCAGCCCACCGTCGAACAGCTCCGCTGTGTAGTCGTGCAGCCAGCGGCCGGACTCGGACATCGCCACCGGGTCATGCTCCAAACCCAGGTCGGTGTAGATGATCCGGATGGTGTTCTCGGCCGAGCTGCCCACCATCGATGCGCGAACCTCCGCTGTCATCTGCCCGCCGAGCTCGGTGTAGAGCGCGGCCAGTGAGATGTCCCAGAGCTTTTCGGAGTCGACCAAGGTGCCGTCCATGTCCCACAGCACCGCCCGCATGCCCCGATTCTGTCATGGGTGCGACGTACCGTGAAATCATGACCATTCTCGTGACCGGAGCTACCGGAAACATCGGCCGCCGAGTCGTGAATCATCTGATCGACTTGGGCGCCAACGACATCCGCGCGCTGACCAAGGACGCCGTCAAGGCCAACCTGCCCGAACCAGTGACGGCGATCACCGGCTACCTCGGCGACCCGGACACACTGGCCGCCGCGCTGGACGGCGTTGAAAGGATGTACCTGGCGCCGTTGCCGTCGACGCTGGCTGCAACCCTTGATCTCGCGAGGAAGGCCGGACTGGGGTACATGGTCGCCTTGTCGGGCGGAGCTCACTGGCAGGAGTACAGCGACATCGTTGCCGCGTCAGGCCTGGTCAACACCCAGCTGGGGCCGGGCGAGTTTCTCGAGAACTTCGCCATGTGGTCGGAGCCGATCAAGGCCACGCGCACGGTGCGGGAGCCCTATCCGGACGTGGTCGAGGCGCCGATCTCGATGGACGACATCGCCAGGTTGGCGGCCGCGCTCCTGGTCGAGAACGGGCAATCGCACTACGGCCAGATGTACGAACTCACCGGTCCCGAAGCGCTCACCCGCGCACAGATCGCCGAGCAGATCGGCGTTGGGATCGGCGCCGCGGTCACGTTCGAGCAGTGCAGCCGTGCCGAGGCCGAAGCGGCGCTGCGTCCGGCCATGGGCGCGAGGGCCACCTGGTATCTCGACCTCATGGCCGACGCCGTCCAAGTGCCTCAAGAGGCCAATCAACTGGTGGCCGAGCTGACAGGCACGCCGGCGCAGTCGGTGGCGCAGTGGGCCGCGGCGAATGCGGATCTGTTTCGCTGAACTGGGCGGGCGAAGCTGGGTGGGATTGGACGTTGAAGTACGTCGCCTCGGGAGGTTCTGGGTCATCGCCCTATCGAGGTCGTCCTCGAGCCCGTGGCGCTCAAGGTCGACGATGCACCGCGAAAGACGTTCCAACAGAGGATGTTTCGCGGTTTCGCGAGTTCCCCTGCGCGGGATTCCTTCGACGACGCGGCCGAGTGGCCCTCGAACAACTGCATCAGTTCCTGCAGCGGGTCGTCGACCAGGTCAAGCGCGACCTTGCGCCTGTCGTCGGCAATCCTGTTCATCGGCAGGATCTTGCCCGCGTGCACGGTGGCCGACGTCAGCCCGGCTTCCTGGCACTCGTGCAGGAACACCGAGTTGAGCACCTGGCGCGCAGCGGGATTCAAGCCGAACGCGATGTTCGACAGACCCAGCGTGGTCTGGACGTTCGGATACTGTGCTCCATCGGCCGGGCGCCGGCGAACTCGGCGACCAGCGCGAACTCGACCTCGATAAAGTGGGGCTCGCTGTCGACCAAGGTGCCGCACATGTCCCACAGCACGGCCGGCAGGACACGGGGTTTCGTGACGCTAGTGCCTCGCTCCTCAACCAACGTAGGGCTCAGTCCTCGGGGTTGTAGCCGAGGTTGGGGCCGAGCCAGCGCTCGGCCTCCTGCAGGGTCCAGCCCTTGCGCTTCGCGTAGTCGGCGACCTGGTCCTGGGCCACCCGGCCGACCACGAAGTACTGCGACTGCGGGTGCGAGAAGTACCAGCCGCTGACGGCAGCACCGGGCCACATCGCCATCGACTCGGTCAACTCGATGCCGGTCCGCTCCTGGACGTCCATCAACTCCCAGAGCGTCGCCTTCTCGGTGTGCTCCGGGCAGGCCGGGTAGCCCGGGGCAGGGCGGATTCCCACGTACTTCTCATCGATCAGCGCCTCGTTGTCGAGTTGCTCGTCGGGCTGGAATCCCCAGAACTCCTTGCGGACTCGTTGGTGCATCCGTTCGGCGAATGCCTCGGCCAGCCGGTCGGCAAGCGACTCCAGCAGGATCGCGCTGTAGTCGTCGTTGGCTGCCTTGAACTCGACGATCTTGTCCTGGCTGCCGAGCCCGGTGGTGACGGCGAAGGCGCCGACGTAGTCAGCCAGCCCGGTGTCCTTGGGCGCGATGTAATCGCCCAGCGACCGGTTCGGGATGCCGGCCCGGTGCTCGCCCTGCTGGCGCAGGTTGTGCAACTTGGCCATCACCTCGGTACGGGTCTCGTCGGTGTAGACCTCGATGTCGTCGCCGACCGCGTTCGCCGGGAAGAACCCGATCACCCCATTGGCAGTCAGCCACTTCTCCTTGATCAGGGTGTCGAGCATCTCCTGGGCATCGTCGTACAGCTTGCGGGCGGTCTCGCCCGAGACAGGGTTGTTGAGGATGTCGGGGAACCTTCCCTTCATCTCCCAGGCGTTGAAGAACGGCTGCCAGTCGATGTACTCGCGAAGCTCCGCGACGTCGTAGTCGAGGAACTCCCGTACGCCGAGGCCCTGGGCGGGCACCGGCGGTGTGTAGCCGTCCCACTCGATCGGCGTCCGGTTCGCGCGGGCTTTCTCCAGCGTCAGCATCGGTCGTTCGCTCTTCTGGGCGTGCCGTTCGCGAAGAGCTGCGTAATCCTTCTCGGTGGCCTCCAGCAGGGCGGGACGCTGCTTGTCGTCGAGAAGCGCGGCAGCGACCGGCACCGAGCGGGAAGCGTCCTTGACCCAGACCACCGGACCGGTACGACGCGGCGACACCTTCACTGCCGTGTGAGCGCGCGAGGTGGTCGCGCCGCCGATCAGCAGGGGGATCTCCAGCCCCTGACGCTCCATCTCGACGGCGAAGTTGACCATCTCGTCCAGGGACGGCGTGATCAGGCCGGACAGCCCGATGATGTCGGCGTTGTGCTCCTTCGCGGCGTCGAGGATCTTCTGCGCAGGCACCATCACACCGAGGTCGATCACTTCATAGTTGTTGCACTGCAGCACGACCCCGACGATGTTCTTGCCGATGTCGTGGACGTCGCCCTTCACCGTCGCCATGATGATCGTGCCGTTGGTGTCCTTACTTGCGGCGACACCGGAGGTTTCCTTCTCTGCCTCGATGAACGGCAGAAGGTACGCCACGGCCTTCTTCATCACCCGGGCCGACTTCACGACCTGAGGAAGGAACATCTTGCCTGCGCCGAAGAGGTCACCGACAACGTTCATGCCGTCCATCAGCGGGCCCTCGATCACCTCGATCGGGCGACCGCCTGCGGCCTCGATCTCGGCCCGCAATTCCTCGGTGTCGGCATCGACGTTGGCGTCGATGCCCTTGACGAGGGCGTGCGTTATCCGCTCGCGGATCGGGAGGCTGCGCCACTCGGCGGCCACCGGGTCGTCGCCCTTCTCGGAACTGTTGAACCGTTCGGCGATCTCCAGTAGCCGCTCGGCCGCATCCTCGCGACGGTTCAGGACGACGTCCTCGATCCGGTCCCGTAGCTCGGGGTCGATCGAGTCGTAGGGCACCAGCGCACCCGCGTTGACGATGCCCATGTCCAGGCCGGCCTTGATGGCGTGGAACAGGAACACCGCGTGGATCGCCTCGCGGACGGGGTTGTTGCCCCGGAACGAGAACGACACGTTCGAGATACCGCCGGAGATGTGGACCCCGGGAAGGTTCTCCTTGATCCAGGCGCAGGCCTCGATGAAGTCGATCCCGTACGTCGCGTGCTCCTCGATGCCGGTCGCCAGCGCGAAGCAGTTCGGGTCGAAGATGATGTCCTCGGCCGGGAAGCCGACCTCTTCGGTCAGGATCTTGTAGGCGCGCCCGCAGATCTCCTTGCGGCGCTCCAGGTTGTCGGCCTGACCCTGCTCGTCGAAGGCCATCACGACGACGGCGGCGCCGTACTTGCGGCACAGCCTTGCCTCGCGGATGAACTTCTCCTCGCCCTCCTTCATCGAGATCGAGTTGACGATCGGCTTGCCCTGCACGTTCTTCAGGCCGGCCTCGATGACCTCCCACTTGGAGGAGTCGATCATCACCGGGACGCGGCTGATGTCCGGCTCGGCCGCGACCAGCTTGGTGAACCGGTCCATCGCGGCGACGCCGTCGATCATGCCCTCGTCCATGTTGATGTCGATGACCTGCGCACCGACCTCGACCTGCTGTAGGGCGACCGACAGGGCGGTGTCGTAGTCCTCGGCCTTGATCAGATTGCGGAACCGGGCCGAGCCGGTGATGTTGGTGCGCTCACCGATATTCACGAACAGGGAGTCGTCGGTGATGTTGAGCGGCTCCAGGCCCGAGAGCCGGGTGGCCACGGAAATGTGCGGCACTTCCCTCGGTCTCAAGCCGTCGACGACCTTGGCGATCTCGGCGATGTGCGGCGGCGCCGTTCCGCAGCAACCACCGACCAGGTTGACCAGGCCGGCCTCGGCGAACTCGGCGATGTAGCCGGCCTGAGCCTCCGGGGACTCGTCGTACTCACCGAAGGCATTGGGCAGGCCGGCGTTCGGGTAGCAGGAGACGAAGGTGTCGGCGATCCGCGCCACCTCGGCGATGTAGGGCCTCATCTCCGGCGCGCCGAGGGCGCAGTTGAGGCCGACCGCGATCGGCTTCGCGTGCCTGATCGCGTTCCAGAACGCCTCGGTGACCTGGCCGGACAGCGTCCGCCCGGAGGCATCGGTGATGGTGCCCGAGATGATCACCGGCCAGCGGCGTCCACGCTCCTCGAACAGCGTCTCGATGGCGAACACCGCCGCCTTGGCGTTCAGCGAGTCGAAGATCGTCTCGATGATGAGGAGGTCGGCGCCACCGTCGACCAGGCCGTTGGCAGCTTCCAGGTAGGCGCTGACCAGCTGGTCATAGGAGACGTTGCGGGCTCCGGGGTCGTTGACGTCCGGCGAGATCGACGCGGTCCGCGTCGTCGGCCCGATGGCCCCGGCGACGTAGCGGGGCTTCTCGGGGGTGCTGAACTCGTCGCAGGCCTTGCGGGCCAGGGCCGCGCCGGCGTAGTTCAGCTCGTAGGCCAGCTCGTGCATGTCGTAGTCGGAGAGCGAGACCGCGTTCGCGTTGAACGTGTTGGTCTCCAGGATGTCGGCGCCCGCCTCGAGGTACTCGCGGTGGATCCCCTCGATGATCTGGGGCTGCGTCAGGGTGAGCAGGTCGTTGTTGCCCTGAAGAGCGGTCGGCCACTCCGTGAACCGCTCGCCGCGGTAGCCGGCCTCGTCCGGCCGGTCCCGCTGGATCGCCGTGCCCATCGCGCCGTCGATCACCATGATCCGCTGGCGCAGTGCAGCCGTCAGGTCGTCGGTGCAGTCGGGGCGGATGTTCGGCGCAGGGATGTTCGGCTCTGGGGCCTTCACGTGCACTCCTTCCATCGCGGAAGGCGTCCTTAACTCTGCCGAGCGTGGCGGATACCGGCAGCGACCCGGAACCGTTGCAACGCCTCTCGACCAGCAAAGTCTACGTCGTCACTTGATCGACGTCAGGACACCCATCTCGTCGCCGCGACCTCAACCCGCTTGGCGATCGCGGTGCCCTTGAGCGACAGTTCGCGGATCTTGTCGGGACTGTCATAGTCACCAAGGTTAACCAGATTGCAGCCGAACGTATTTCGTCTCGACCGCGTCGGCGCCGGCTTCGAAGTAGTTGCGGTGAATTTGCTCGATGACGTCGGGCCGGGTCTCGTTGAGGATCTCGTTGCAGCCCTCGAGGTCGTTGAAGTCGTCGAGACTGAGGTCGGCCGCTTGCAGCTGGGTGCCCATCGCGCCGTCGCCGACCATGACACGCCGCGACAACGTGTCGAGCAGGTCGGTGTCGTACGGGTGTTGGTTGCGGCAGTCACGCATCTAGGGCGGTCGGTCTCACCAAATGAGTCCGGAGGAGCACCCGTGCGGCGATGCCGCTCGTAGGTGCCACGCAGGGCTTACGCTGGCCTGGTGACAGACCTGCCGGAACTGCACGACACGATCATCGTGGCTGCCTTCGAAGGCTGGAACGACGCCGGTGATGCGGCCAGCGACGCGCTCGAGCACCTCGATGCGATCTGGGAGGCCGAGACCCTCGTCGAGATCGACGACGAGGCCTACTACGACTACCAAGTCAACCGCCCCGTGATCCGTCAGATCGACGGCGTCACCCGCGAACTCGTATGGCCGTCGATGCGGATCTCGCACTGCCGTCCGCCTGGCAGCGACCGCGACATCGTGCTGATGCATGGCGTGGAACCCAACATGCGGTGGCGCACGTTCTGTGCGGAGTTGCTGGCCATCGCCGACAAGCTCAACGTCGATACCGTCGTCATCCTCGGTGCACTGCTCGCCGACACGCCGCACACCCGCCCGGTTCCGGTGTCGGGCGCCGCGTACTCCCCCGAATCCGCCAAGTTCTTCGGCTTGGAGGAGACGCGCTACGAGGGGCCCACCGGCATTGCCGGGGTGTTCCAGGACGCGTGCGTGGCGGCTGGCATCCCCGCGGTGACCTTCTGGGCAGCCGTCCCGCATTACGTGTCGCAGCCGCCCAACCCGAAGGCGACGGTCGCATTGCTGCGGCGGGTCGAGGACGTGCTCGACATCGAGGTTCCCCTTGCCGATCTGCCCATCCAGGCCGAAGAGTGGGAACAGGCGGTCACCGAGATGACCACCGAGGACGACGAGATCGCCGAGTACGTGCAGTCCCTCGAGGAACGCGGCGACGCCGAGGTCGACATGTCCGAAGCGCTCGGCAAGATCGACGGTGACGCGCTGGCCGCCGAGTTCGAGCGCTACTTGCGCCGCCGCGGGCCCAACTTCGGGCGGTAGCCCGAGAATTCGGCAGCGCCGGTGGCGAGACCTCGAGCCGTCAGCTCGCCCGGACCCTGTCCGCCGTGCGATTCGACTTCGCGGCGCCGCGTTCCAGATAGCGCGCCTTGGACTGCTCGAACTTCGCTGCGTCGGTCTCCATCTGGTCGATGAAGGCGGCCAGCTCGTCGCGGTTCCGCAACCCCTCACCGGTGAAGTCGTCACGCTCGAAGATGCGCCAGTACCGGAGCACCGGCAGTACCACGTCGTCGAGATGCTGGCGCAGGTCGTAGATGCCGCCGACGGCGATCTTCACGGCGTTGCGGCGGAAGTTCGGGATCGAGAAGCCCGGCATCTGGAAGTTCTTCAGGATCCGGCAGACCGAGTACATGGCCGCATCCGGCGCGACGTCCAAGGCGGCGGCGCCCACTCCCCGGTAGAAGATCATGTGCAGGTTCTCGTCGGCCGACACTCGTTTGAGCAGCTGGTCGGCGATCGGCTCGTCGCACGCCCGGCCGGTGTTGCGGTGCGACACCCGGGTGGCCAGTTCCTGAAACGTCACGTAGACGAGCGCGTCCAGCATCGACTCGGGCTGCACAGAGCCCTGCCCCTGCTGACCCGGGCTGAACCCGTCAGTCACCTGTTGGATTCTGGCCTGTTCCAAGGCTTTCGGATCAACGGCCCGGGTGACGACGAGGTAGTCGCGCAGCGCGATTCCGTGCCGGCTCTCCTCCACCGTCCACCGATTCACCCATGCGCCCCAGGCGTCGTCGAGGCTGAAGTGCTCGGCGATCGCGCGGTGGTACGAGGGCAGGTTGTCCTCGGTGAGCAGGTTCGTGACCATGGCGATCCTGGCCACCTCGGAGAGCCCGGACCGGTCGGGTGACCAGTCGCGACCACCCAGCGCGCCGTAGTCAGACCCGTCGGACCACGGCACGTAGTCGTGTGGGTTCCAGGTCCTGGTCGATGCGAGGTGTTGATTGAGGCCGGCCTCGGCGACGGGTTCGAGCTCTCGTATCAGCTGCAGGTCGGTGATTGGTTTCGGCATGACCGACTCCGCCCCTCGTTCGTGTGAGCGCACAGGCTACCCCAGCGGGGCATCGAAACCCGGGAGGTGAGTACTAGGCCTTGACTGGTGGCGGAGCCTTCCAAGTTCCGTTCAGCGCATCGGGTTTCGGCCAATACACCCGCATGACCAATGCGAACGGTCCCTCCGGCGCGGGCAGCCAGTTGGCTCTCTTGGCGGCCTCGGGAGGGTCGTGTTGGACGTAGATGGTGTAGCCACCGTCGGCGTTCTTGATGAGGTCCGGCACCATCGGGGAGTTGATGAGGTACCGGTTGATCGGGTTCGCCACCAGCAGGCTCTGCGGCAGCTCGTACATCGTGAGTGACCAGAACGCGTTGACGGGCGGCAACTGGTCGGGCGGGAAGGTCACGGTGTAGTTGGCGGCACCCGTCAACGGGGCGCCCGACGAGTCGTTCGAAAAATTCGGATAGACGGCCTCGGCGGCGGTATTGCCGTAGATGCCGAGCACGGCACCCGCCATTCGGTAGAGATAGTTGCCCCGCAGGTCGGCCGCCGTCCCGAAGAACTGGGCCGAACCGACCTTGCCGGTGTCGATCTCGTTCGTCTTCAGCGCGTCGAACTCCGCCCATGCGTCGGCCATGCCCGCCTCGATCGCCGAACGCATGGCGGGATTCAGCTTCTCGGGGTCGAAGGCACGGTCGGGTCCGATCCCGAGCGACTCGAATCGCGTACGGAGTTCGGACTCGCCAGGCGACGTGGGGGCGGCCCGCATCAAGAACCCGAGCAGGTCGAAGAACTGCAGCGACGTCCGCTCCTGGTCCTTGGTCAGCGGTGGCACGAAGTCGATCGGCGGCGCGGCCGGCGGCGGAGCTTGATTCAGGTACACGGACAGCGGGGCCACCTGGTAACCGGCTTGGATCTTCTTGACGCTGTCCAGGTCGGCCGGGCCGAACAGTTGAGTGCGGTAGAGCACCAGTGCGAGGTCGGTGTCGGATTGGATCACCTCGTCGATGCCGTCGGGCTTGGCCCCCTTCCAGTTCGGCCCGGCCAGCAGGAACTTGCCGCCGCCATTCCCCGTGGTGCGGCTGCCCGCGTAGGCGAAGTTGTAGGTATACAGATCGACGAACTGCAGGGAGTAATAGCGCTCCTGTTCGACCGGCGGCACGGTGAGCACCAACGGCTCGGTGCGAAGGTCGGCACCGACCGCGGAGTACGGCGTGTCCGAGTTGGGCGTCTGAATCGCCGTGTCCTCGGGCGTGTAAACCCTTGCCGTGTTGTGGATTTCGTTCCACCCGCCCTTGTACTCGGCGTCGTCCTTGTCGACGAAGTAGGAGTACATGACCCGGTAGTTGTCGACCATCGGGAACCCGTAGACGTAGGCCTCCTTGGCGATTGCCCGCGCTTGTTCCACGGTGACGGCCTGCGGCGGGGCCTTCGACGTCGAACTGATCGCCTCGGGCTTCTCGTCCTTAGTGCATCCTGCGAGCAGGATGAGCGCGAGCAACACGGCGAAACAGCGAAACGTCGTGCGAGCGTTCAACGGTCCTCCAACTCTTGGGTGCGGGCGCTGAAGTTGCGCCCCAGTGCGGCGGCCTCCGCGTCCATCTTCGGCAGCAGTTCGCGGGTCAGCTTCAGGGTGTCGCGCTCGCCGATCGGTGAAGCGATGAGGGGCTTGAACCACCGCGCGGGTCTCACCCACGCCGGACAAAACACGCCGCGCTTGCGGCCCTCGATGCCCTTGACGAACACCGATGCGCACTCTTGCACCGTAGCGGTCCTCTTCAGCGGGCCCGGCAGCCGGGCGAGCAGCTCGCGGAAGGAAGACAGGTCATCCTTGGCCTCCTGAACGAGCGGGGTGTCGATCCAGCTCATGTGAGCACATCCGACGTCCACGCCCCGGTGAGCGACCTCGAGTCGAAGCGCGTTGGCGAAGTGCTCGATCCCGGCCTTCGACGCGTCGTAGGAGGCCATGCCGGGCGCGGCGGCGAACGCCGCGAGCGACGACACCACCAACACGTAGCCGCGGCGTTCGAGCACCGACGGCAGAGTCGCGCGCACGGTGTGGAAGACGCCGAGCACGTTGACCTCGATCACGCGTTTGAAAGCCTCGGGATCGACGTTGAGCACCGTTCCGAAGCTGCAAATGCCCGCATTGGCGATCACGACGTCGATGCCGCCGAACCGTTCGACGGCGACGTCCGCCGCCGCCTGCATCGCCGCGAGGTCACGAACGTCGGCCACGACGGTGGCCACCCGGTCGGTGCCCAGCTCGGCGGACAACTCTTTCAGCGGTGCCTCGTCGAGGTCGGTCAGGACGAGCTTCGCGCCCTTGGCATGCAGCCGTCTGGCGACCTCCGCCCCGATGCCGCGTGCTCCCCCCGTGATGAAGACGAGCTTGCGATTCACGGTGCCCATGGCCGAAACGTACTCCACCCGCGACGTGTCACGGGCGCGGTCGGTGGGGTCTACAACGCGATACCGAGAAGTGCGTCGACCGCGGCGGCCACCGTCCGCGGCGCCTCGGCGTCACGACCGCCGTAATCCAGCGCATCGGTACACCAACCATCAAGCGCGGCAATGGCCTTGGGGGTATCGAGGTCGTCGGCGAGATAGCGGCGAATCCGGGCGAGCACGTCGGCGGAGTCCGGTCCGGCCGGCAGCGCGCCGGCCGCTCGCCACCGCCCCAGCCGGGCCTGTGCCGTGGCCAAGACCTCGTCGCTCCACGCCCTGTCCTCGCGGTAGTGTCCGGCGAACAACCCCAGCCGTATCGCGGCGGGCTCGACGCCGTCGGCGCGCAGCCGGGACACCAGCACCAGATTGCCCCGACTCTTGCTCATCTTGTGCCCAGCCCAGCCGATCATGCCCGCGTGCACGTAGTGCCGCGCGAATCGCCGCTCCCCCGTGACCGCCTCGGCATGGGCGGCCGAGAACTCGTGGTGCGGGAAGATGAGATCGCTGCCACCGCCCTGCACGTCCAGTCCGGTACCGATGCGGCTCAGTGCGATGGCCGCGCATTCGACGTGCCAGCCTGGCCGGCCAGGGCCGAACGGGGACGGCCAACTGGGCTCGCCGGGGCGTTCGGCCCGCCACAGCAGCGCGTCGAGTTCGTCGCTCTTACCCGGACGGTCCGGGTCGCCGCCGCGTTCGGCGAACAGTCGCGTCATCGTGTCGCGGTCGTAGCCGGACTCGTAGCCGAACTGCACCGTGGCGTCGGCGTGGAAGTACACGTCGGGATACTCGGCATCCTCGACGACGTACGCCGCACCGGCGGCCAGGAGCTTCTCCACGACCTCTACGACCTCGGCAATGGCCTCGGTGGCTGCGACGTAGTCGTGGGGCGGAAGCACCCGTAATGCCGCCATGTCCTCGCGGAACAGCTGGGTTTCGCGATCTCCGAGCTCACGCCAGTCCAGGCCGTCGCGCGCCGCTCGCTCGAACAGCGGGTCGTCGATGTCGGTGATGTTCTGCACGTATTGCACACGGTGGCCCGAATCCAGCCACACCCGGTGGATCAGGTCGAACGTCAAATACGTCGCGGCGTGGCCGAGGTGCGTCGCGTCGTACGGCGTGATGCCACACACGTACATGGTGGCGAGTTCGCCGGCGGTCACCGGGCGGACTTGGCGGTCGGCGCTGTCGTAGAGCCGCAACTGCGGGCCCTTGCCCGGCAACTCCGGGACGCCCGGCGCGGGCCACGATCGCATGAGGTCGACTCTAGGGTTTATGGGATCCTCCTCGCGTGCGGGGTGTTGGCTCAGAACGACCTCCCGATGTGCGTTGCTCGACGCATAGCGACAACGCGCACCGCGTTTACATTCCCGGCTCAGTACGCCGACCCGATGGCGTCGAGCAACACCTCGGCGAGCTCGGGACGGCACATCAGCAGATCCGGCAGGTACGGGTCGCGGCGGTTGTAGAGCAACGGCGAGCCGTCGATGCGCGACGCGTGCAGGCCGGCCGCTTGAACCACGCCCGCGGGCGCAGCCGAGTCCCACTCCCACTGTCCGCCCGCGTGCACATAGGCATCGACGTCACCGCGCACGACGGCCATCGCCTTGGCTCCAGCCGACCCGATGCCGATCAGCTGCACGTCCAGCCTGTCTCGCAGCCGCCACAGGATGGGTGGTGGTCTGTTGGCGCTCGTCGCGATGCGGATGGGGCCCTGTTGCCGGGGCGGCGGAGGTGGGACTGTGTCGGTGCGATAGACCTCGCCGACGGCGGGCAAGCCGACCGCCGCATCGGTGATGCCGCCGTCGGGGCCACCATTACGCTGCCAGAGCGCGATGTGCACCGCCCAGTCGACGTGTCCGCGCTTGGAGAACTCCCAGGTTCCGTCGACCGGGTCGACGATCCACACCCGGTCGGCCCGCACCCGCGACAGATCGTCTGCGGCCTCCTCCGACAGCACCGCGTCATGGGGCCGCTCCTCGTGCAATCGGGCGAGGATCAGCTTGTTGGCGATTGCGTCGCCGGCGTCTCCGAGTTCGTAGGGGTCGTAGTAGCCGACCTCCTCCCGCACCCTCAGCAGGAGCTCACCGGCCTCCTGCGCCACCTGAGCGGCCAGCGCCGCGTCCGTCACGCTGGCGAGGCGCCCGGGGCCCGTACCACCATGGGTACCGCGGGGAAGTAGGCCGCCATCTCCGTACGGCATCGCCTCAACGCGGCAGTGCCGTAGCCGCGGTGGCGGTAGTCGGGATGGATCCAGATCCGGACGTTGACCTCACCGCCGACGAGCTCGCCGAACACCATGCCGACCTTGTCGTCGTGTTCCTCGGCGACCAGCCACACCGCTTCCTCCGCCGACACCCGGGCGATCGCCGCCAGGATCTCGTCCTCGAGGCGGCCCGCAGGCCGGCCCGACCCGTCGCCGCTGGCGCCGACGTCCTCGGTGCGCGCCGCGAAGATGTCGCGGTCGCGCTCCCCCGAGAACATCCGAAGCACCAGGCTCTCGCCCGAGCTCGCCGGGCGCTCCCCGAACGTGAAGCTCAGCTGCTTGTTCAGGTCGTCGAGTTCACTGGCGATCTTGCGGCGCGAGTCCTTGGTCAGCTGGTGAAACGCCATCGTCATCACGGCCTCGCCGCCGAGGCGGGACGTATCGAGCAGCGCGGCGATCGCATCGACCGCCGAGCGCCTGTCATCGGACTCGACGATCACGTCGAGCACCTCGTGGCGGCGGTCCAGCGCCTTCTGCAGCGCATCGGTGATCTCGCGGCGCGTCGCGGCACGATCGTGATCAATCATGACGACGAGCGTAGAACAACTTCTCGGCTCGGAAGCAGTCAGAATGCCGGCCACGGGATCGGCCGTCGGCGATCCGGGCCCGGCATCACCGGATTATCAAGCAGCCCAACTGTTCTGGCCAACAGCGCGCTGACTTCCCGCACGGTGAGGTGAGCGTGGAGCCGCTCGCCCAATTCACCACACAGTGCGTCTCGCAGCCCCGCGACGTCGCGCAACGTCTCGTCGTCTACGGGCTTGCCCGCCCAACCCCACAACACGGTGCGTAGTTTGTCGTCGGTGTGCAGGCTGACGCCATGGTCGACGCCGTACACGCGGCCGTCGACGCCTGCCAAGATGTGCCCGCCCTTGCGGTCGGCGTTGTTGATCAACACGTCGAACACGGCCATCCGACGCAACCGGGGGTCGTCGGCGTGGACCAGCGTGACCTCGTCGCCCGCGTAGTCGTAGGCCTGAAGGACCGGCAGGTATCCGGCAGGCAGCGCGCCTGCGGGCAACAGATCGACGAGTTCTGGGCCGCCCTCGGGCTCATCGCCCATCTGGTCGCCGGGCTGGTCGACCCAGCGTTGCAGCATGCCCGACCCGCCCGGTCCGCCGCGAATGATGGTGTAGGGCACGATGTTCCAGCCCAGGGCAGCCGACACCAGATAGGCCGCGAGTTCGCGACCGGCCAAGGTGCCGTCAGGGAAGTCCCACAGCGGCGCCTCCCCCGCGATCGGTTTGTACACGCAGTGCACCATGTGGTCGTCGAGGTGTGCCTCACACAGGAAGGTGGCATTGCTCGCGGAGCGGATGCGTCCGATGACGGTCAGGGCGCCGTCACGCAACACCTCGCCGTCATCGCCGGCCCCATCCTCATCCGCCACGCGGTCAGTCGTCGGCGTCATCGTCGTCGGACCCGGCCAGGGCACCGCGACGATAGCCGTTGGTGCGCACGCAGATGTGGCCGTCCGGATCGAGAGGTTCGTCACACAACGGGCACGGCGGCCGGCCCGCGGAGATCACTCGGTTGGAGCGCGCCGCGAACTGTCTCGCCGATTCCGGGGTCAAGAAGACCCTGACCGCGTCGGGCCCGTCCTCGGCGTCGTCGAGCACGACGGAAGCGTCGAACTCGGTGTCAGACACGGCCAGCAGCTCGACCACCACCGTCTGAGCCTCCGAATCCCAGCCAAGTCCCATGGTGCCGACGCGAAACTCGGCGTCGACGGGGGTGATCAACGGGCTCAGGTCCTCGATGTCTTCGGTGTCGGGGGGAATGGGCGTGCCGAATCGGCGATTGATCTCGAGAAGCAGCGCCGCGATGCGTTCGGCGAGCACGGCGACCTGTTGCTTCTCCAACACCACCGAGACGACCCGCTTGTCGTGCACGGCCTGCAGATAGAACGTTCGGTTTCCCGGTTGCCCGACGGTCCCGGCCACGAAGCGGTCGGGCGAGCGGAAGACGTGAATCGAACGGGTCATGGCGCCTTCCAAAATACCGGTACGGACACCGCAGTCGTAATTCCGACGGCGGTGTGGTCAGTCGGTCGTCCCGCCCACGACGGCATCGCCGCTCGGTTCCGGCTTGGCCGTCAATCCGGCGGTAAGCGCTGCGCCGGTGTGGTTGACGTGCATGACGAACGGGCGCACGGCCGTATACCGGATCACGCTCATCGACGCCGGATCGGCGGTGATCCGCTGAAAGCTGTCCAGGTGCGTGCCGAGGGCGTCGGCGACGATCGCCTTGATCACGTCGCCGTGGGTGCAGGCGATCCACAACGTGTCGCCGCCGTTGTCTTCGGCGAGCCTGCGGTCGTGTTCCCGGACCGCGGCCACGGCTCGCGCCTGCACGTGGGCCAGCCCCTCGCCGTCGGGGAACACCGCCGCACTGGGTTGTTGCTGCACCACTGCCCACAACGGCTCCTTGACCAGATCGCCGATCTTGCGACCGGTCCACGCCCCGTAGTCGACCTCCGAGAGGCGTTCGTCGAAGACGGGCTCCAGACCGAGCGCAGCCGCCAGCGGTGCCACGGTGCGCTCGCAGCGCAGCAGAGGTGAGCTCACGATCGCCTTGACGGGCAGTTCACCGATGCGGTCCACCAGTGCAGCGGCCTGTTCCTGCCCCTTGTCGTCGAGTTCGACCCCCTCTGACCGGCCTGCCAGCGTGTGCGCGGTGTTCGAGGTCGACCGCCCGTGCCGCAACAGGATGACCGTCACTGCGCCTCCATCACGCCCGCGCCGAGCAGGATCAGCACGACGACGCCGAGGATCACGCGATAGCCGACGAACCAGTACATGCTGTGACTGACCAGGAACTTCAGGAACCAGGCCACGGCCGCGTACCCGATCACGAACGCGATGACGGTGCCGACCAGCAGCTGCGGCCCCGTCGCGCTCATGCCCGCACCTTCGGGGTGAAACGCATCCGGCAACGAGAACAGGCCGGACGCGAGCACCGCTGGGATGGCAAGCAGGAAGCCGAACCGCGCCGCCGCTTCTCGCTGCTGGCCCAAGAACAGGCCCGCGCTGATGGTCGCGCCGGACCGGGACACGCCCGGGATCAGCGCGAGGCACTGAGCCGCACCGATGATCAGGCTGTCGCGCCAGGTGAACTGCTCGATGGCGCGGGTCTGCCTGCCGTAGTACTCGGCGGCCGCGATGACGGCGGAGAAGACGATCAGAGCTGTCGCGATGATCCACAGGTTGCGTATGTCGCCACGGATGTAGTGCTTGAAGATGAGGCCTGCCGCGCCGATCGGGATGGAGCCGAGGATCACCCACCAGCCCAGCCAGTAATCGGGGCTGCGCTTCGCCTTGTCCAAAAGTCCGATGAACCACGCCTTGGCGATTCGCACGATGTCCCGGGCGAAGTAGATCAACACCGCGATCTCGGTGCCGATCTGGATGACCGCGGTGAACGATGCACCCGCGTCCCGCCCGAAGAAGGCCTCGGACACGATCGCCAGGTGTCCAGACGACGACACCGGTAGGAATTCGGTGAGCCCCTGCACCACAGACAACACGACCACCTGCAACCACGACATGTCCGTCACGCCGAAGACCGTACCGTGGCTAACCTGTCAGCGCGCTGAGCGAGGGACCGGCTGCGCATCCGCCACGGCGTCGCGCACGGCCGCGACGAGACTGCGCTCGTCGGTGACGTCCACGTGGACCAAACTGCGCGTCGCGGTGGCCATTAGGTCCTCGGTCTGCGGTACCGGCCCGGCGAGCCGCGGGCGATACACCTCGACGATGAGCATCTGCCGCTCGACGCGGAAGGAGAACGTCCGACCGTCGCCCACGCGGCCGAACCCGCTGGCGTGCATTCCGGTCGAAATGTCTTCGACTTCGAACTCTTCGCCAGCCACGTGCCCATCCGCCATCGGGGTCACTCGCGAACCATACCGTCGGCGTGTTGGGACAGCGTGCATAAACTGGCACTTCGACCGACCTTCTGACCCATGGCCGAAAGCTACCCTTTGCCACTGCCCGCGAAACTCGCCAGTTGCCTAGCTCACAGCTACCTGGTGGCCGTGACGGTCATTGCTGTGACGGCATGCTCGTCGAATCCCGCGGACGCTCCGCCCCCGACCATCGCACCCGCCACCGCGGCGATTTCTCCCCCGGTCGACGCTGCTCCCGACGGCCTGCTGCGCCCACTCACCACACCCGCCCTGACCAGCACGTTCGATGGGGCCAACCGCACCCTGGTGGTGTTGTCCGGGCCGCCAGGAGCGCCCTCGACCATCACCATGTTCCCGGCGAACGGGCCCGTGCGTAGCGTCGCACTGCCCTCGCCCGCCGTCGCGATGACCGGCGACGGCAAGGGCACCGTGTATCTGGCGACGCGTGGCGGCTACCTGCGCTTCGACGTCGCGGGTGGCTCGGCCGAACGCATCGACGTCGCGGGACAAGAGACTACCGAGTTCACCGCGATCACCCGACGTGGAGACGGCCGGATCGTGCTCGGTGGCGCCGACGGTGGGGTCTACACGCTCGCGGCCGACAACGGGGTAAGCGCCCGACTCGCCGTCTTCGCCCGGGTCGATGGCCTTGTCTCACAAGGCGATACGGTCGTCGTGCTCGACCGTTCGCAGACGTCGGTTACCACCGTCGACGCCAGCGGAACCAAGGCGCAGCACGCGTTGCGCGCGGGCGAGGGTGCCACCACGATCGCCGTCGATCCGGTCGGACGGGTGCTGGTGGCCGACACCCGTGGCGGACAGCTGCTGGTGTTCGGCTCCGATCCGCTGATGTTGCGCCAGCGCTACCCGGTGCGGGGCGCCCCGTACGGCCTCGTCGGCTCACCGGGCCTCGTGTGGGTGTCGGAGACCGCAACCAACAGCGTGGTTGGTTACGATCTCGCCACCGGCATTCCCGTCGAGAAGGTGCGTTATCGAACCGTGCAACAACCGAACTCCCTGGCCTACGACGACGAGACCGACACGCTTTACGTGGTCTCGGGCTCGGGGGCGGGTGTGCAAGTGATCGCCGGGGCGGCGCAGCGATGAGCGCTTGCGCGAAGAGCAGAAGGCACCGATGAGCGCTTGCGCGAAGAGCAGAAGGCACCGATGACGGCGATCCAGCGCGGCCGGATGCCCGAGGGGTGGAAGGGCGACCTCTCCGACGACTACGAGTGGGTGCCTCTGCGCCTGCCACCCGACGTGACGCGACTGTCGGCCTCGATCCGACTGTCGATCGAGGCGGAGTACCGCGGCTGGGAGTTGACGCGCGTCCGGCTGTACACCGACGGAAGTCGGCGAGTGTTGCTGCGGCGCAAGAAGACCGGCGACCCTTGCGCCATCGATCAGCCGACGATGTGACGGCGGTATGAGCTACCGCGCACTGCGTAGGCTGCTGTTCCTCATTCCGCCAGAGCGCATCCATACCTGGGTCTTCGCGTTGCTGCGCGCCGTGACCACACCCGGTCCGCTCCGGCGAACCTTGGCGAAGTGGTTGGCGCCGCACGACCCGGTGCTGCAGACGACGGTGTTCGGGGTACGTTTCCCCGGCCCGCTCGGATTGGCCGCAGGCTTCGACAAGAACGGAACGGGGCTGAACACCTGGGGCGCCTTGGGTTTCGGGTTTGCCGAGGTCGGCACCGTCACCGCGCAGGCGCAACCTGGCAATCCGCAGCCGCGCATGTTCCGGCTGGCCGATGATAGGGCGTTGCTGAACCGAATGGGGTTCAACAACCACGGCGCAGGTGAGCTCGCGCTCCGCTTGACCCGCAACTCCTCCGACGTCCCGATCGGCGTCAACATCGGCAAGACCAAGACCACCCCGCCCGAGCACGCAGCGGCCGACTATGCCGAAAGCGCCCGGCTGGTGGGCCCGTTGGCGGCCTTCCTGGTGGTCAACGTCAGTTCACCCAACACGCCGGGACTGCGCGATCTGCAGGCCGTCGAGTCGCTGCGGCCCATCCTCGCTGCGGTGCGTGCCGAGACCACCACCCCGGTGCTCGTCAAGATCGCCCCGGACCTCTCCGATTCCGACGTTGACGAGATCGCCGATCTGGCAGTCGAACTCGGCCTCACCGGCATCGTCGCCACCAACACGACGGTGTCGCGCTCGGGACTCGATACCCCCGACGTGGACCAGCTGGGCGCCGGCGGAATCTCCGGACACCCGGTCGCAGCCCGGTCCCTGGAGGTGCTGCGTCGGCTCTACAGCCGCGTTGGCGACCGGCTCGTGCTCGTCAGCGTCGGCGGCATCGAAACCGTCGACGATGCATGGGAGCGCATCACCTCGGGGGCCTCCCTGCTCCAGGGTTACACGGGGTTCGTGTACGGCGGCGGGTTGTGGGCCAAGCACATTCACGACGGCGTGGCCCGGCGGCTGCACGAGGGCGGCTTCGCGACGCTGGCCGACGCGGTCGGCTCGGCCATCAACCGCGAGCAGACGTAAATGCCCCCGATCGGCGGCGTGTCGGGGGCATTTACGACTGTTCGCGGAGGTCAGTTCTGTTCGTAGGTGCCGTGGATCACCGCACGGGCGATGGCGTGGCCGAACAGGTTGAACCCCAGGTATGCCGGGGTGGCTCCCTCCGGGAGGTCGAGCTTCTCGACGTCGACTGCGTGCACGGCGACGAAGTAGCGGTGCGGGCCGTGGCCCGCAGGCGGCGCGGCCCCGATGAAGCGCTTGATCGAGGCGTCGTTGGCCAACGTGATGGCGTCACCGGGAAAACCCTTGTTGCTGCCGTCGCCGACACCGGCAGGCAGGTGGGTGACGGTGGCGGGCAGGTTCGCGACGGCCCAGTGCCAGAACCCCGACCCCGTCGGCGCATCCGGGTCGTACATCGTGACCGCGAAGCTGCGCGTCTCCTCGGGGAAGCCCGACCAGGTCAGATCGGGTGAGACGTCCGACCCGCCGGCGCCCATGATGCCGCTGACCTGATCGTTGCCCAGCGGTTGGCCGTCGGTGACGGCCTTCGACGTCAGCGTGAACGTCGGCAATTGCGGCAGGTTGTCGTACGGGGTGCTCATGTTCATCCTTTCGAGGGTGGGCGATTCGGTGGATCAGCAATGCAGGAGGAAGTGCTCGAGCACCTGGGTGCCGAATTCGAGGGCGTCGACGGGTACCCGTTCGTCGACGCCGTGGAACAACGACGCGAAGTCCAGGTCCGGGGGCAGGCGCAGTGGGGCGAATCCGAAGCAGCGAATACCCAAGCGTACGAACGCCTTTGCATCCGTGCCGCCGGACAGCATGTAGGGCACGGTGCGCGCGTCGGGATCCACGGCCAACAGGGCGGCGTTCATGGCGTCGACGAGATCGCCGTCGAACGTCGTCTCGACCGAGGGCAGGTCACGTTCCCAGGTGCGGGTGACGTTCGGGCCGATGAGCTCGTCGACCTCGCGTTCGAAGGCCTCCCTGCGGCCAGGCAGCACGCGGCAGTCGACGATCGCCTCCGCGGTGGCCGGGATGACGTTGGCCTTGTATCCGGCCTTGAGCATGGTCGGGTTGGCCGTGTCGCGCAGGGTCGCGCTGACGATTCGGGCGATGCCACCGAGTTTGGCGATCGCGCCATCGAGGTCGGGTGATTTCACGTCGAACTCGTAGCCGGTCTCCTCGCCCACGGCGACGAGGAACTGTTCGACGGGTTCCGTGAGCACCAGCGGGAACTGATGCCGTCCCAGCCGGGCCACCGCCTCGGCCACCGCGGTGACGGCGTTGTCGTCGTGCACCATCGAGCCGTGTCCGGCGCGACCGCGGGCGAACAAGCGCATCCACGCGATGCCCTTCTCGGCGGTCTCGATGAGGTAGAGCCTGCGCTCGCCGCCGTCGCGGGTGGGCACGGTCAGCGAAAATCCGCCGACCTCGCCGACTGCCTCGGTGACGCCCTCGAAGAGGTCCGGCCGGTTGTCCACCAGCCACTGTCCGCCGTACTTCCCCCCGTGCTCCTCATCGGAGAGGAAGGCGAACACCAGGTCGCGGGGCGGAGTGATCCCGGCGCGCTTGAAATGGCGCGCGACGGCGATGGTCATGCCGACCATGTCCTTCATGTCGACGGCGCCGCGACCCCACACGTAGCCATCCTCGACGGCCCCGGAGAACGGGTGCACGCTCCAGTCCGCAGGCTCGGCGGGCACGACGTCGAGGTGACCGTGGACGAGCAGCGCACCGCGTTCGGGGTCCTGACCAGGCAGGCGAGCGAACACGTTGCCGCGACCGGGGGCACCGGCCTCGACGTACTCGGTCTCGAATCCGACCTCCTCGAGCTGTGCGGCGACCCAGCGAGCGCATTCGGCCTCACCCTTGGTGGTCTCGAGGTCGCCCGTGTTGGTGGTGTCGAACCGGATGAGCTCGCTGACGAGATCCACCACCTCGTCGACTGGTCTCGTCACAGTCACACTTAATACCACCCTGCTAGCCGAGCCCGACCGGGCGGCGGGTTTGGGTCTGGGTAGGGCGATCCGATAACCTAAGCTGCCTTCGAACTGGTCCGAGTGGCGGAATGGCAGACGCGCTAGCTTGAGGTGCTAGTGCCCTATTAACGGGCGTGGGGGTTCAAGTCCCCCCTCGGACACTCTTGTGATGAGTCGGGTCATCGGTTACATGTGAGTCGAGTCATGGGTTACAGATGGCCCCGGCCTTTGGCCGGGGTTTTCTGTTTGTTGCGCCAGTAGTTCTTGTCGGGGTCGTTGTCGTGGCTGGACAGGACCTGGTGGCCGGTTTTGCTGATGACGGTGACGGTTTGGGTCGCTATGAGGATCAGCACGGGTGTGCCGGCGTGGTGGCGGCCGATGCCGAGGTGGTGTAGCCGGCTGCCGTGGCGCAGGGTGAGCTTGCCGAATTGGTCGACGGTGTCGTGGCGGATGCGGAAGTGTTCGGTGGCTGCGGCGGGGGCGGTCTTGGGTAGGGCTTGGTAGGCGGTTTGTGGTGTGGCGCGGGGGTGGTGGGCCCGGTGGGGGCGTTGGGTGTTGTAGATCTGGGCGAAGGTGTCGAGCAGGGTTTGTAGTTCGGCGATGGTGGAGGGGCGCCGACGTTGGCGGAGCCAGAGTTTGAGGGTTCGGTGGAAGCGTTCGATTTTGCCCTGGGTTTGGGGATGGCCGGGGTGACCGTTCTTCTGGGTGATGCCCAGGCTGGCTATCAGTCGTTCGAAGTCGTTGTGGCCGTGGGTGAATCGTGACGTTTAGACCGATCCGTTGTCGGTCAGCGTGGAGGCGGGCAGGCCGTAGACGGTGGCGGTGGCGGTGAAGCTGGCGACGACGTCACCGACGGTGACTCGGCGGTAGGCGGTGCAGGCCAGCAGGTAACGGGAGTGGTCGTCGAGCCAGGACAGGATCTCGATGTCGGTGCCGTCGGCCAGTGGCCAGTGGGTGAAGTCGGATTGCCAGCATTCGTTGGGCTGCGATGCCGCGAAGCGCCGGTAGGAGCTCTTGGGTCGCTTGCGTGGTTGTGGGGTGATCAGGCCGTGGTGGTGCAGGATGCGCCGGATCGTCGACGTCGACGGCACCGGCAGGCCGCGTTGGTCTAGGTGCCATTGCAGGGTCAGGGGTCCAGCGTCGAGTCCGTCGACGCTGAGTTGTTCGCGCAGCGTCACGATGGCGATGATCACCTCATCGGACACCGCGCGCGGGTTGCTGGCCGGCCGTCGTGACCGCGGGTCGACGGCCTCCAAGCCGCCCTCGCGGTAGCGCTTGAGAAGTCGGTGGACGTGTTGCCGGGACAGGCCGTAAGCCCGCGCGGCGGCGCTGACGGTGACGTTCCCGGAGACAACTTCCAACACCACGACGCCGGCTTTCGACATGAACCACGACTGTCACCCATGACCCGACTCATCGGAGGTCATCGCAGGTGTAACCCATGACCCGACTCATGTGTCACCTATGTCGTGAATTCACACACCCCCTCGGACACTCTTTGACGAATCGAGTCGCAAGCACTCGGCTCGCGGCTTAGCCGCACCACCCCATTGCCGCACTACTGCCGCACTACTGCCGCACTACTGCCGCACTACGCTGCGCCACCGGGTCAATCACACCTGATTGATCGGTGGCGCAAAGTCCGCAAGTGATATCACCGACACCGAGGCAGCGAGATAGTGGGTTATATAGGCGCGACTGCCGTCGGGGCTCAACGCCAAGCTTGACGGCAGCGGTGCTGTCACGATGGACGTCATGTAGGTGTTGGTGGTGGTGTCGATCACCGACACCGATCCACTTATCATGTTGCTGACATAGGCGCGGGTGCCGTCGGGGCTGATGACGATACTGTTCGGACGAATACCGACCGTGATGGTGGCGGTGACGGCGTTGGTAGCGGTGTCGATCACGGACACCGTCCCGCTGCCCGCATTGGTCACGTAGGCGCGGCTGCCGTCGGGGCTGAGCGCGATTCCCCACGGCTGTTGGCCGGTGGCGACGGTATTGGTGACGGTGTTGGTGGCGGTGTCGATCACCGACACCGTCCCGCTGGCAAAGTTGGTCACGTAGGCAACGTTGCTGCCGTCAGGACCGATGGCGACGGCATACGGGTTGTCACCGACGGGGATGGTGGCCGTGACGGTGTTGGTGGCGGTGTCGATCACCGATACGGAGTCACTAAGCCCGTTGGTGACGTAGGCGTGGCTGCCGTCTCGGCTGAAGAGGACACCCCTTGGGCCGTCGCCGACGGGGATGGTGGCCGTGACGGTGTTGGTGGCGGTGTCGATCACCGATAGGGAGTCACCAGCGGTGTTGGTTACGTAGGCGTGGCTGCCGTCGGGGCTGAAGGCGACACCCCATGGAGCGGCACCGACGGGGATGGTGGCCGCGACGGTGTTGGTGGCGGTGTCGATCACCGATACCGAGTTCCCGTTGCCGTTCGCGACGTAGGCGTGGCTGCCGTCGGGGCTGACGGTGACGCCGTCAGGAAGCGTGCCAACCCTGACGGTGGCGATGGTCACCGGAGCGGTGCCGGAAACGACGGGCACCGTTACGGTGGCCAGGACGGTGCCCCCGTAGCCGTCGCTGACGGTCACTGTGAAGGTGTCCGTGGTTGCCGCTGCGAGGGGCTTCGGCGTGTATTTGAACACGCCGGTCGCGGAATTCACCGTTGCAGTACCGTAACTCGGCGCTGCCTGGAGTGTGTAGGTGAGGGTGTCGCCGTCGGCGTCGTCATAGCGCACGGTCCCGGTGACAATGCCCGCAACCGGTTCCGGCGCGCCGACCTCCACGCCGGGTGCCGGTGTCGGCGCGCTGTTGGCCCGCGGTGCGGTCAGGGCGACCAACAGCTGGTTGTTGGCGACGGCGAGGTAGATGACGGTGTGAGGGTCGGCTTGCAGGTTCTTCAGGATGGTGTTGGTGCTGGTGTCGATGGCGGTCAGGGCGCCGTTGGTCCCCGCCACCAGCAGGACGGTGCCATCGGGTGTCACGGCGGCGTTCTTGGCGGGGGTGGGTGTCGTGATGCGGCTGGTGATGGTCTGGGTAGCGGTGTCGACGACCGCGACGGTGCCGTCGAGGTTCGTGACGTAGGCGCGGGCGCCGTCAGAGCTGAAGGTGACGTCGGTGGGTGAATCGCCTATGCCGCTAATGGTTTTGACGCCGTTCCAGGACAGGGTGATCACCTTGAGGCTGTCGCCCGTCTCGTCGGTGACGTAGGCGTACTTGCTGTCGGGGCTGATCGCGATGGCCGAGGCGCCATTGACGGTCACGGTCCAGAGGACTTTGTTGGTGGCGGTGTCGATCCTGGAGACGGTGTTCGAGCCGGTGTTCGTGACGAAGGCCAGGGTGCCGTCGGGGGTGATGGCGATGTCGCTGGGGTTGGTGCCGACCTTGATGGTGGCGGTCACGGTGTTGGTGGCGGTGTCGATCACCGAGACGGTGCCGGCACCGCGGTTGGTGACATAGGCGCGAGTGCCGTCGGGGTTGACGGCCACCGCACTCGGCGAGGCGCCCACGGTGATCGTCGCGATCACGGTCTTGGAGGGCACGTCGACCACCGACACCGTGCCGGCACCCTGGTCGGTGACATAGGCCCGGTCACCCGAGATCGCCACCCCAGACGTCGAACCTCCCGTGTACGCCAACCCGTCACCAAGCAGGTCGACGGGTGTCACCGGCACCTCGACCTGGACGTCGACACTGTCCTGACCGTCGCTGACGGTGACGGTGAATTCGTCGGTGGTGTTGCCCGCGAGCAGGCGGGCTCGTGTCGACGGGGTGTAGGTGAAGGTCCCGGGCACCGGTCCCGGGGTCACCGTGCCTCCGGTGGGTGTGCTCACCGTGTAGGTCAGCGGGTCACCGTCTGGGTCGGTGGCCACCACGGTGACGCCGACGGCGCTGGTCGTGGGGTCGGGTGTGCCCACGACGGGCGTCCCGGCCACGGGTGTCTGGTTGGGTGTGCCGCCGAAGGTGATGATGCGCAGGGCGTTGGCGGTGTTGTCGGTGAGGTAGACGTGGGTGCCGTCGGGGCTGACGGCCAGGGTGGGGGTGCCGGGTGCGGGGTTGGCTTGCAGGGTTTGGGTGATGGCGCCGGTGGCGACGTCGATGGCGCTCAGGGTGCCGTTGGTGCCGGCCACCAGCAGCACGGTGCCATCGGGGGTCAGCGCGGCCTTGTTGGCCGGCGCGGGGGTGGTGATGCGGCCGGCGATGGTCCTGGTGGCGGTGTTGATGACCGCGACGGTGCCGTCGAGGTTCGTGACGTACGCGCGGGTGCCGTCGGGGCTGACGATGACGTCGGTGGGTGACGTGCCCACGCCGGTGACGGTTTGGATGCCGTTCCAGGACAGCGTGACGACGCTGAGGGTGCCGGCGGTCTTGTTGGTGATGTAGGCGTACTTGCCGTCGGGGCTGATCGCGATGGCCGAGGGAGCGCTGAGGCCGCCGACGGTCCAGACGGCCTTGTTGGTCGCGGTGTCGATCCTGGTGAAGGTGTTGGAGCCGGTGTTGGTGACGAAGGCCAGGGTGCCGTCGGGGGTGATGGCGATGTCGCTGGGGTTGGTGCCGACCTTGATGGTGGCGGTGACGGTGTTGGTGGCGATGTCGATCACCGAGACGGTGCCGGCCCCGGCGTTGGTGACGTAGGCGGTATTGCCGCCGGGATTTAGTGCCACCGCACTCGGCGAGGCGCCCACGGTGATCGTCGCGATCACGGTCTTGGAGGCCACGTCGATCACCGACACCGTGCCGGCACCCTGATTGGTGACATAGGCCCGCTCACCCGAGATGGCTACCCCCGACGGCGAACCCTGCGTAGCGACAGAACCGGCACCCACCAAGTCGGCGTGGGGCGCGTCAGCGGCCAATGCCGCAAACGCGACGGCAGGATCCTCGGTTAGCTCGGTGTCGGCGGCCAACGCCGCGACGCCGAGGTCAGGCTCAACGGTTTCCGCGGTGGTGCGCAGCAGATTGTCGGTGGCCAGGGATGGTGAATCCACCCCGACTTGGCGACGCGCCGCGGCCAGCAGCACCCACATCGCGGGTGTTTCGACGGGTGCTCCCGGGTCGAGCAGCGGAGCCAGCACCGTCGACACGACACTTTGCAGCGTGGTCGGTGCGGGTTGTGACGTGGCGACGTCCGGCGATGCGGATGCGCCGTCGGGCACCATCGACTCGGTTTCCACTGCAGGCGTTTCGGCAGACGGCGACCATGACGGCGCTGTGGTTTCGGCGGATGTCGGGCCGACGGACGTCGTGGGGTCCGACGGCTCCGGGGCGACGTCTGGCGCGGCGCTGCGCTTCGGGACCTTCACGGTGGCCCGTGACGGGCGCGCGGAATGATTTTCGAGCGCGGCAGCCGGTGCCGGATCTTGGACGGCCACGGTGTCGGGTGCCGTCGCGTCGACGGTTTCGGGGTCCGCTGTGCCTGAGGTGCCGGTGTGCAACCCGCCGGAACTGGAGATGACGACGCCGTCTCCGAGGTCGCGTGTCGTGCTCGAGGGCGATTCTTCGTCGTCCTTCGCGGTCTTCTTGGTCGAATTCGTCGTCGTGCTACCTGACGACGGACCGGCCGCGGTTTCCTGCTCCGTGACGGGAGAAGCGTCGGCCGACGACGGGGTCTGCGGGCCGCTGTCACTGCCCTGTGAGGTGTCGGACGGTGAGTTCACCGTGCTGTCGGCGGGTTCGGCGAAGGCGATCCCTGGCGAATTTGCAACCGCCGTGCCGATGCCCAGCGCCACCGCAAGCGCGCCAACCCGACCAACATGCTTCGCGTAGCCCATCTGATCCCCCGAACCCGTATGCGTGTGCTTGCTGTGACGAAACCGTCAATTACAAGCTTTCGCAGGACTGTAAACAACAGAATGCGATTTGTGTTCATTTTCGCGTGAATGCCTCGGCGAGTCGCGAAGCAGTACAGCATCTTTAGCCCAAACGAACGAGGAGCCAAAGACGATACTGGACAAAGCGGAGGCTGGCTAGGTGTTTCCAACGATTTTGCTAAAAGTGTTCACTCACGTCGTGTCGGCTTGAGGTAGTCCTCGTCAGGCCTCGCGGGAGTATTCCTCGCGCCCGCCGCTCTGCTGTGACCGCTAAGACAGACGTGGCGAACGGGTCTCAGTGAATTGGCTTACGGCGAGCTAGTACACGTCGCGCACATACCGTTTCGTCGCGACCAACTCACGCTTGTACTCGTGGGCCGCTTCACTCGACAGTCCGCCATGGGTACGGACGATCGTCGTCAGCGCGGCGTCGACGTCCTTGGCCATCCGGGTCGCATCGCCGCACACGTAGAAGTGCGCGCCGTCCTCGAGCCAGCGCCAGACGTCGGCGCCGTAGTCGAGCATCTTGTGCTGCACGTACACCCGGTCCGCCTGATCGCGGGAGAACGCCAGATCCAGCCGGTTCAGCAGGCCGTCGCGGACCATGTCCTCCAGATCGCCGCGGTAGTAGAAGTTCTCGGCCCGGTGCTGGTCATCGAAGAACAACTAGTTCGGGCCCGGGTGGCCCAGAGCGCGGCGCTCCTGAAGGAAGCCGCGGAACGGGGCGATGCCGGTACCGGGACCGACCATGATCATCGGCGTCGCGCCTTCCTCGGGCGGCCGGAAGTGTGGCGACGGCTGCAGGAAGACCTCCGCGTGAGAGGCCCTGTCGGCCAGGAACGTCGAGGACACCCCGCCCCGTTCGCCGCCGCGCGGACTGCGGTAGCGCACCACCGACACCGTCAGTTGGACCTCGTGGGGACTGACCAGTGGGCTGGACGAGATCGAGTACGACCTCGGAACGAGGCGGACCAAAGCGTCCAGCCATTCCACCGGGTCGGCCCTCACCCGGAACTCCTCGACGAGGTCCAGGCCGTTGCGCCCGACCAGCCAGCGCTCGCGGCCGGACTTGTTCTTCAGCAGCTTGGCGGCGTCGGCACTGCGGTCGGTGAGGAAGCCGATCAGGTTCGGCGTCACCCTGCACATGTCGTAGGACGAAGTGAGCGCATCCCTCGTGCTGACCTCGGCACCGTCGACGAGGACTGGCTCGGTTCCCGTCAGGCCGACGGCGGCCAGCCAGGCGTCGACGGCGGTGGGGTCGTTGTGTACGTACACCCCGAGCGCATCCCCCACGGCGTAGGAGACGTCGTGCTCGGAGATGTCGAACCCGAACTGCCGGACCTCCTTGGCCGCGGTGCGCGGTGTCAGTAAGACGTTGCGGGACAACGGCACTCGCAGCGGTTTCATCCGGGTGAACGACTGCGTGGCGGTTGGCGTCGACGTGTCCGGCGCGGTGCGGCCGCGGCTGGAGCCGATCAGGTCGACGACCTGGTCGGCCCACTGGGTGATGGGTTCGTCGTCGTACGCCTCGTACTCGGCTCGATCGATCAGTTGGAGGCGCCCAGGTCCGCGAGTCTGCGGTCGAGTGACTTCGCGTATCCGCAGAACTCGTCGTAAGACCGGTCGCCGATGCCGAGCACCGCGTAGCGCGCCCCGTCCAAGACCCCCCGGCTACCAGACGAGCGGGTGTCACTCATGTTCGATCTCGGGACACCCGACGTCGCGGTTGGCGTGGCCGAGCTCGCTGACGACGCACAGGTGTGCAACTGCAACGGGGTCAGCAAGGGCGCGCTGGTCGCATGCGTACGCGACGGGACGACGTCGGTCACCGGGGTGATGGCGAAGACCAAGGCGGGCAAGGGCTGTGGGTCATGCAAGGAACTGGTCGGACAGGTCGTCGAATGGGCGGCCGAAGGCGCCGTCACCGAGGACCCGTCCGCGTCGTGGTACGTGCCGGGCATCCCCTACGACAAGCCGACGTTGATGGGGTTGATCCGCGAGCTTCAACTGCACTCGGTGTCTTCGGTTTTCGCCGTGCTGGCACCGGAGGGGCGGGAGGACGCCGGATCCAAGATGGCGCTCGCATCCCTGCTCGAGATGATGTGGGCCGACGAGTTCGTCGACGAGCGGGACGCACGATTCATCAACGACCGCGTGCACGCCAACATCCAGCGCGACGGAACGTTCTCGGTGGTGCCCCAGATGAAGGGCGGCGTGACCAACGTGGCTCAGCTGCGCCGTATCGCCGACGTCGCCGAGAAGTACGAAGTCCCGATGATCAAGCTCACCGGCGGCCAGCGCATCGATCTGCTCGGCATTCGCAAGGAGGACCTGCCGTCGGTGTGGGCGGATCTCGACATGCCGTCGGGATACGCCTACGGCAAGAGCTTCCGGACCGTGAAGACCTGTGTCGGAAGCGATTTCTGCCGCTACGGAGTGGGTGATTCGACCGCACTGGGCATCGCGCTCGAGGAAAGGTACCAGGGGTTGGCGAGCCCGGCGAAGATGAAGCTCGCCGTCACGGGCTGCCCGCGCAACTGCGCCGAGGCACTGTGCAAGGACCTGGGTGTGGTGGCGGTCGACGGCGGCCGTCGGGAGATCTACGTCGGCGGCGCGGCGGGAGCACACATTCGCAAGGGCGATCTGCTCGCCACCGTCGACAGTCCCGGCGAGGTCATGACGCTGACGGGCCGGTTCCTGCAGTACTACCGCGAGAACGCCAACTGGCTGGAACGCACGTACGCCTTCGTGCCACGCGTCGGAATCGAGAAGATCCGCGCCGTGATCCTCGACGACACCGACGGCATCGCCGACCAACTCGATGCCAACATGGCGAAGTCCGTTGATGCATACCGTGATCCATGGCAGGACGGTCGAGAGCCCGCCACGGCGGGTCAGTTCCGGACGTCGTTGCCGCTGCTGGTGCTCCCCCAGGTGCCGGTGCGATGACCGAGCTCGCACTCGGCTCGATCGACGAGATTCCACCCGGGGAGGGCCGCACGTATGCGGTCGACGGCGAGCAGATCGCCGTCTTCCGGTTGCGGGACGGCTCGCTGCGCGCCATCGACGCCGTCTGCCCGCACCGCGGAGGGCCGCTGGCCGACGGACTGGCCGACGAGTCAGTGGTGGTGTGCCCCTTGCACGGTCACACCTTCGACATGTGCACGGGTACGGAGGCGGGTGGCAGCGGCTTGTCGGTACGCAGCTACCCCGTGTCCGCGGTGGACGGCGTCATCCGGATCACTCACCCATAGGCTTCGACCCGCTGAGCCCGCGTCACATTCGGGCGTAGCGACCGCGCACGAAGCTGTAGGCGCCGAATGCGGCGATACCGAGTGCGGCGAGAATGAGCAGGAACTTGCCGAACGGTGCTTCACCGAGCGTCTTGACCGCGCCGTCGATCCCGGTGGCCTTCGACGGGTCGAAACGCAGCGTCGCGACGAGCACCAGGATGCCCGCACCGATGAAGACCAGACCCTTTGCGGTGTAGCCGCCGACACCGATCGCGGTGATCCAGCGGCCCGGTGACACCTTCAGATCCTTTTCGAACTTCTTCGACACGCCCTTGTAGACGTGATAGCCGCCTATGCCGATGACCACCAGCCCGATCACGATCAAAGCCGCTCTCCCCCAACCGGATTGCATCAGCTGCGCGCTCTTGCCCGCGTTCTCGCGACTGGTCGACTTGCCACTGCCCATTGCAAACCGGGCGGCGGCGACCGCCATCGCAAAGTAGACGACGGCCAAGGCGAAGGCCTTCACCCGTTTGACCGCACCGTCGTCGTCGGATCGCCGACGCGAGGCCTCACCGGGATGCGAACCCAGCACCGTTTCCGCCAGCCGCCACAGGCCCAGCGCCACCAGCCCGACGGCGGCGACCCACAGCATCACCGCCCCACCGGTTTGACCGGCCAGTGTGGCCAGCGCGCCGGACTGGTCGGCGTTGCCCGAAGGCGTCGGTCCGCCGAGCGCGAGCTGCAGCACGATGTAGGCGATCAGCAGGTGCAACACACCGCTGATCGCGAACCCAGCGCGAGCGGCATTCTCAAACCACGGATTGGCGGTGGCGTTCTTGACCGCGCTGCGGGTATCGGCCATGCCCAAGGGGATACCCTCGACTGTCACATGCGCAAACCACGAATCTACGTCGGTGCAAACTCGTTCGATGACCGCAAAGAATCTGATTGCGGGTGTAAGGATTCCGTTCAGACGCTGGCCAGGGCGGGCGCGCGGACCTTCAATGGGCTCATGGAGATGGTTGAACCCCTAAGGGGACCTCGGCGATGAACGAACTGTTGCAGGTGCTGTCGATGTTGGCCATTCCGACGGGCGTGCTGCTTACTTGCCGCTATTTCAACCGGCGCGCCGAGCCCACCCGGGCGGTCGGTCGTCGCGACAGCGACGGGAGGGACGTCTTCTGATCAAACCGTTCGAGTTCGACCAGTTCCAAGCCAAACTCGACGCCTTCGCCGCCCGCGCGGATGCCCTGAAGTCGGCGGCCAGGGCCGATCAGTCGCTCATCGACGCGCCGTTCGGCGGCAATGCGGCGGCTCCCGCGGCCGCCGAGTCGTTGCCGAAGGGGCTCGGCGTGGAGACGGGCCGGCTGGTGCTCGACGCAGTGCGGTCCGCCGGCTACCGCGTCGCGTGAACGTGTGTCACCACACTCCGCGGATCCGATCGCGGTAGGAACGCCCGTCGGGGTCGTAGAACATCCGGTACGCGGGTTCGGCCCAGAATCGGGTCAATCTGCTCAGCTGCTCCGGTTCGTGTGGCCGCAGGCGGCCTGGCGGTCGGGGCCCGCTGCGTCCCCGGCGGTACCAGTCGTCGAGCGCCGAGGCCGTCGCGCGAATGGCCTCGACCGCCGTTCCGACGTCGATCAGGCCGTCGTCCTGACTGCCGTCTGCGGCGCGGTCGAGGTGCTCGCGCAGCAACCGCAGGCGTAGGTCGCGGGCGAACACGCGGGCCCCATCGCCGCGGCCGGCCGGGTCGCGTGGCGCTCGCTCGTCGCGCGTGTCGTCGAGCACCGCACACGACAACTCGCTGTCGTGCGTCCAGGACCGACGGTTCAAGTTGTCGCTTCCGACGCAGGCCCACACGTCGTCGATGACGCACACCTTGGCGTGCACGTAAACCGGTGTGCCGTCGTGGTTCTCGACGTCGTAGACGAAAACTCGCTCGGGACTCGCGCTGCGGCAGGCCTGGATGGCCTGCCAACGCCCGACCTGGTTGGGTGGCAGCGACAACCGTCCGTCGACGTCGGGATGGCGCGGCACGACCGCGATCAAATGCAGGTCGGGGTTGTCCCGCAGCGCTGCGGCGAAGAGGTCGGCGACTTGCTTGGACCACAGGTACTGGTCCTCCAGGTAGATCAGTCGCTTGGCCCGCTTGACTGCCTTGGTGTAGCCGCGGGCGATGCTGCGCTCGCCCCGTGGCGCGAACGCGTATTCGAAGTGTGCGTCGGGATAGGTACGCAACGGCTGCACCGCGTGCGGGCCGCAGGCCGGCGGGGCCGGGGGCTGATCCGGCAGCGCATCGGGTGTCATGTCGGCACCGCTGAGCTTGTCGCGCAGCCACGCGATCGGCGACAGCATGTCCAGCGGTGCCGGATCGCACCAGCGCTCGCGGAACGTGGTGTCGAGCGCGTCCACGATCGGTCCCCGCAGCCGCAGCTGGACGTCGTGCCACGGCGGACGGTCACCGTATCGGGGCGACATCTGAACCGCTTGCACATCGCCGAGGTGGCGTTCGTCGTCGCGGCGCGAGTGGCACAGATCGATTCCGCCCGCGAAGGCGACATCGCGATCGGGGTTCGACGGATGCCGGATGACCACCAGCTTCTGATGATGCGATCCGCCGATCCTGACCCGTTGATCCAGCAGCACCTCGCCTCCGGCGCGCTCGATCGCCTCGCCCAGATGCCGGTTCTCCTCCTCGCTGTAGGCCAGTTTGTCCAGGTGCGACCGCCAGACCAGGCCCTTGACGACGACGCCACGCTCCGCCGCGGTGCAGAACAACTCGGCCAAGGTCGGCCCCTCGTCGCGCACCTTCTCGTCTGGGTCGCCGCGCCAGTCGGTGAAGAACACGTAGTCCCCGGCCTCGCACGCCTCGATTTCGTCGGCAAGGGCCTCGAAGTAGCTCCGCCCGTGGACGAGGGGTTCGGCCAGACTGCCCGTACACCACACCGGAAGGTCCGTGTGGGGGTTATCGCGCTCAGACTCCGTCAGGAACCAGTCGGTGAGTTCCACTGCGCCACCTCCTCACTTCCACGCCGACCAACCGTGCACACGAGTTCGGACTTGCTCGGTCCAGCATGCCAGCCCCAAAGGCGCGCCCGAGCGACGACCGCTCTGCCAAGATCGGGCATGCCCTCCGCCCGGCGCCTGCTCACCGTCGTAAGCGCGTTCGTCGTACTGACCGGCTGCGCACTACCGGCGGCGCCACCCCCGTCCCCGCCGCCTACGACGGACGCCGCCGAGGCGGACGCAGTGGTGCGGATCGTCGAGGCCACCATGGCCGAGCAGCACCTGAAGGCTGTCATCCTCCGCGTGAGCGTACAGGGCCAAGAACTGCTCACACGCGCCTTCGGCGAGTCCATGACCGGCGTGCCCGCCACCACGGCGATGCACTTCCGCAACGGCGCCGTCGCCATCTCCTACGTGTCGACCCTGCTCCTGCGCCTCGTCGATCAGGGCAAGGTGAGTCTCGACGACAAGCTCTCGAAGTGGCTGCCCGACACGCCGAACTCCGACCGCGTGACGTTGGGCCAGCTCGCCCAGATGACCTCCGGCTACGTCGATTACGTCATCGGCAACACCGAATTCAACGAGGCACTGTACGAAGATCCATTCCGCCAGTGGGAACCCGACCAGTTGCTCGGCTACGCGACGTCGCGCCCACTTCTGTATGACCCCGGCACCAACTGGAATTACGCCCACACCAACTACGTGCTGCTGGGCAAGGCGCTGGAGCAGGCGATGGGACAGGACATGCCCACCGTGTTGTCCAACGAAGTGCTGAAGCCACTCGGGCTCACCAATACGGCCAACTCCTTCACCCCCGACATTCCCGCGCCAGTGCTCCATGCCTTCACCAGCGAACGCCGCGCAGCGCTCCAGATCCCCACCGGCACACCGTTCTACGAGGAGTCCACGTACTGGAATCCATCGTGGACCATCACGCACGGGGCCATCCAGACGACGAACATCTACGACATGGAGGCCAGCGCGGTGGGGATCGGCACCGGCAAGCTGCTGTCGAAGGAGTCCTACGAGCGGATGGTGTCCACCGACCTGCGCGGCAAGACTCACGAACAACCAGACTGCACGACCTGCGCTGCGATGAACGACGTATACACCTACGGCATGGGCATTGCGATCTCCGGCAAATGGCTGTTGCAGAACCCGCTGTTCGCGGGTGAAGCCGGGGTCATGGCGTACCTGCCTTCGAAGAAGATCGCCATCGCCATCGCCGTCACCTACGCACCCGAGGCGTTCAACGACCAGGGCGGCTACGTCAACGACGCCGACCCGCTGTTCCGCAAGATCGGCGCGAAGCTCGCCCCCGAGGACGCCCCGCCGACCCCACCCGAGTGAGGCGGGGCGCCCAAGGTTGGTTGGTGGCGAGGCACATATGGTGCACTCGTGCCGCAGCGAGTTCTCTTCGTCGTCAACGACCCCGTCGCACCACCTGCCATGCTCGGCGACGTGTTCGCCGAATTCGGATACGACATCGACACGTTCGCCGTCGTCGCAGAGCACCAAGTCGACGACCCGGCCTTCCCCGTGCAATTTCCCGACCCACTCGACTACGACGTCGTCGTGCCGCTCGGCGCCCGATGGGCCGTCTACGACGAGCAACTGAAGCAGAACTGGGTGGCTGACGAGATGGCGCTGGTGCGCACCGCAGACGCCGCCGGAGTCGGGGTGCTCGGCGTGTGTTTCGGCGGGCAGTTGGTGGCCCAGGCGTTCGGTGGGGCAGTCCAAGGGTCAGCCGACCCCGAGATCGGCTGGCACCAGATCACCACGGATGCACCCGACCTGATTCCCGGCGGTCCGTGGTTCCAGTGGCACTTCGACCGCTTCGATGTGCCGCCGGGTGCGATCGAACTGGCCCGCAACAGCCGCGCTGCACAGGCTTTCGTGATCGGACACTGCGTGGGCCTACAGTTCCACCCCGAGCTGGACGGCCCACTGCTGGAGGCGTGGGTCGCCGACGACGCGGCCGAGGCGATCGCACTGGGTGTCCAACCCGACGAATTGCGTTCGGCGACAAGAGCCTTGCAGTCCGACGCGGCTCGTCGCTTGCGCACCATGGTGCGCGGCTTCCTGGATCGGGTAGCCCGTCAGTCGTGACCCAACGCGTGGACGGATCCCGTTGCGCCCCAAGCCCAGACCGAGTAGCAGGACGCGGGAGCAGGTCACGTCACGCTCCGCCACGACCCCGGTTGGCAACGGGCCTTCGCCGATTTCTGCGATGACGTACCTCTCCGAGCGGTTTGCGCCCTAGGCTGGCGGCATAGGAAGCGCATCTCTGCACCGGACCTTCCGGGACCGCCGCGAGGCGGGCCGTGTCCTGGCGGGTGAGTTGTCGGCCTATCGCGGTCGCGCTGACGTCGTGGTGCTCGGGCTTGCCCGTGGCGGCGTGCCGGTCGGCTGGGAGGTGGCCGCGGCGCTCGGCGTGCCCCTGGACGTTTTCCTCGTCCGCAAGCTCGGAGTTCCGCAGTGGCCCGAGCTGGCGATGGGTGCGATCGCCTCGGGCGGCGCCGTCGTGATCAACGAGTCGGTCTTGCGCAGTCTGCACATCACCGATGCCCAGCTGCAAGATGTGAAGGAACGCGAGACCGCGGAACTCGTGCGACGGGAGGCCGCCTACCGCGGCGGGCGCGACGGGTTGGACCTGCACGCCAAGGCGGTCATCATCGTCGACGACGGCATCGCCACCGGTGCGAGCATGCGTTCGGCGCTCAAGGCGGTGCGAACGGCGGCGCCAAGCCTTGTCGTCGTCGCGGTGCCGGTCGGGCCGGGAGACGTATGTCGAGCACTGCGGCTGGACGCGGACGACGTGGTGTGTGCGGCCTGCCCTACCCGCTTCGAAGCCGTCGGCCAGGCGTTCGGCGACTTCAGCCAGGTCACCGATGACGAGGTGTGCGAACTACTGCACACTCCGACAACGACCTAGTCGTGCTTGGAGTCGGGGTCGCCGTCGTCGATCTTGTCGCTGGCCACTGCGACGGTATCGTCCTCGACGGGTTCTGCGACCTCGGCGGCCGGCTCGTCGGGATAGTCCTCGACGGGCTCGGTGACGGTGGTTTCGGCGTCGCTCTCGGCTTCCTCGCCGGAATCGTCACTCGAGTCGCCCTGGGAGCGTTCCCGCACCGCGTCGACGATGAGCAGTAGGACGCCGATCACGCTGGCCGCGACGCACACCCAGGCGATCAACTCGTTGCTGGTGACGACCGCCGCCACCAGTGCCGCCAACCCGATTACGGCAAGGACGAGCGCAACGATCAGCATCAATCAGCCGATCAGTTGTTTCCCCGGTTGAACTGGTTGAATCCGCCGCCGTCGTTGTTGGCGGCCGAGTCGACGGGAGCCGCGGAGCCTCGCTGCCCAAGTTCTTCCAGCTGGGATTCCAGATAGGTCTTGAGCCGGGTGCGGTACTCACGCTCGAAGGTGCGCAACTGTTCCAGCCGTCCTTCGAGAACCGTGCGCTGCTGGTTGATGGTGCCCATGATCTCGGAGTGCTTGCGCTCGGCGTCGGCCTGCAAGGCATCTGCCTTTTCCTGCGCCTGCCGAAGTTGCGTCGACGAACGGGTCTCCGCATCGGACAACAGAGCATCGGCCCGTTGCTTCGCCTCGGCGACAGTGGTCTCCGCGGTCTGCCTGGCCTCGCTCACCATGGCGTCGGCCTCGGCGCGTGCGTCGGCGAGCAGCTTGTCGGACTCGGCCTTGGCTTCGTCGGTCAACCGGTCCGCGGTCTCCTGCGCGAGGCCGAGCACCTTGGCGGCCCTGACGTGCGCCTCTTCGCTCACCGGCGCTGCAGGCTGCTGCGGCGCCGCGTAAGCCGGCGCCGGCTGCGGCACGGGGACGGGTTCCGGCTCCGGTTCCGGCTCCGGCTGATACGCCGGAATCGTCTGCGTCGGCTGCGCGCCACCTCCCGAACGGGCGCTGGCGAGTTCCTGATCCAGTTCGGACACCCGCTGGCGAAGATCGGCGTTCTCGTCGATCAGCCTTTGCAGCTCGTTCTCGACGAGATCGAGGAACGCGTCTACTTCGTCTTCGTTGTAGCCACGCTTACCGATGGGTGGCTTGCTGAACGCGACGTTGTGGACGTCGGCAGGTGTGAGCGGCATTGTCTGCCCCCTTGAAGTCTGGACCGTTAACCGGTCTCAAAGTGTAGAGCCATGGTGGTAGTAACTGGCGCCCATCCTGTCACAGTAGACCCGGCGGTTGCAGGAGAGGTCGAGAATTAAGGGCGAATTTCAATCTTTAGGCAGCCTTTTGTAGCCCGAATACCGCCCCAAGGCAAACCGCGAAGCGCGCCGTCAAGCCGCCGCTTGGATCGCCAGCTGCCATCCGATGAAGGCCGCCAGCAGCAGCACCATGATCGACAGGTCGAAACGCACCGCACCGATAGTGAGCGGCGGAATGATCCTGCGTAGCAGCTTCACTGGCGGATCCGTAAGGGTCAGCATGATCTCCAGGACCAGCACCGTGAAGCCCTTGGGCTGCCAGTCGCGCGAGAACGAGCGGATGAATTCAACGACGACCCGTGCAATGAGCAGAAGCCAGAACAGGAACAGCGCCGTACCAAGGATGTTGAAGAACAGCGCCAACTGGGACAACCTCACTCAGGCAGTTGTGTGAAGGAAAGTACGGGCCCGACCCGAAGATCGCCGCCCGAAGCCCTGTCAGCCTACCCGTCCCCGGAGAGCGCGCTCGGGCTACTGATAGGCGTAGAAGCCCGCTTCGGCGATGCGCTTGCGTTCTTCGGCGCTGACGTCGATGTCGGCCGGCGACAGCAGGAACACCTTCGTCGCGACCTTGTCGAAGGACCCGCGTAGCGCGAACGCCAGACCGGCCGCGAAGTCCACAAGACGCTTGGCGTCGGCGTTGTCCATCGTCACCAGGTCAATGATCACCGGTGTGCCATCGCGGAATCGCTCGCCGATGGTCCGGGCCTCGCTGTAGTCCTTCGGGCGCAGCGTGGTGATCTTCGCCAGCGGGCTACCCGCCTCGAACAGTTCAGCCATCCGGCGGGGCTCCATGGCGACCGCACCCCGAGTGGCGCCGCGCAGCGTGTTGAATCGGGGCCGCTCGAAGTCGCGCCGGGGGCGGAAGCCGGGGTCCTCGTAGCCGCCACGGTAACCCGCAGGGGCGGCGTCGAACTCGCGCTCGAACTCCCTGCTGCCGGGGCGGTCGTCGTAGCCGCGGGCGTACCCGTCGTCCTCGAAGCGCTCATCGCGGCCGCGCCGTGCGTACGAGCGCGACGGACGATCCTCTTCCTCGAAGTACTCGTCGTCGTAGTCGTCCATCGGCGCCATACCGAAGTAGGCCTTGACCTTATGCAGTGTGCTCATCGGATGACCCTTCTGATGACGATGGTGATCTGTTGTCCGTGATGAAGCTGTGACTGGAGTGACTACTCATGGTGACGTTAACGGTCGTCGCCCCAATAGCGCGGTTCCGACACGCACACACGTGGAACCGTGTTTGACCGCCGCCTCGAGGTCACTGGACATGCCAGCCGAAAGACCGAGACGCTGCTGGTAGTTGCCCTGTACCCGGTCTCGCTCAGCCGCCAAACATGCGAACGCCTCGTCAGGACTCCAGGCCAGTGGAGCGATCGCCATCAAACCGACGAATTCGAGCCCGTCGGCGTCGGCCACCGCGGTGCAAAGTTCGTCCACCAGTCCCGGCCGGCCGATGTCCGCTCCGCCTCTGGCCGGGTCACCATCGAGGCTCACCTGGACGTAGGCCTCGATCCGATTCGTGCGCCTGCCGTCCTCCAACGCCTGGCACGCGGCGCGGTCAAGCGCTGCCGCCAGGGCCGTGCCGTCGACGGCGTGCACGGCGTGCGCCCAGCCCGCGAGCGCACGGGCTTTGTTGCGCTGCACACGCCCGATCATGTGCCAGCGAATTAGAGGCACAGGGACTTCCCGAGAAAAATGGGTGGCCACTTCCGCGGCCTTATTCGACGCTTCCTGTTCGCGTGCTTCACCGAATGCAGTGCACCCGAGACGGTGCAATTCAATGACATCGGAGGCCGGAAAGAACTTGGTTACCGGTAGCAATTCGATTTCCTTGGAATCGCGTCCGGCCGAGCGCGCCGCGGCATCCAGACGAGCCCGCAGTATGGCCAGCGCATCGGCCAACTCGGCGGCCCGCGAGGCGTTCATTCCATCCACACCAGGGACGCCAGCCGTCCCGTAGGGGCCCCACGCCGATGGCTGAAGAGGTTGCGGTCGTCCACCGTGCAGCGCGGGTCGATCTCGATCGCGCTGACACCCAAATCCCTTAGCTGCCTCGCGATTCCGGACCTCAGATCGAGCCCGGCGGTGCCGCGCGCGGTGGTGGTCCGGCTGCCGGGCAACGCGGCGTCCACCTCCGCCGCCATCGCTTCGGGCACCTCGTAGTTGCGGCCGCTCACCGCCGGACCGAGCAGCACCGAGACGTTCCCGACGTGCGCGCCGTGGCGCACCATGGTTTCGAGCGCTCTCGCGACGATCCCCTTCTGTGCGCCGACCCGACCCGCATGAACTGCGGCGATCACGCCGGCCCCGGCGTCGGCCATTAATACCGGGACGCAATCGGCCGTTACGACCGCCAACGCCAATCGCGGTTTCGTGGTCACCAATCCGTCGGTTTCGTCGACTGTCGAATCCGGTCCATCCACCACGACCACGTGGTCGCCGTGCACCTGGTTCATCCAGACGACACCGTCGTCACCCAGCCCGATCGCCGTCGCGAGTCGCTTGCGGTTGGCCACGACGGCGGCGGGATCGTCGCCCACGTGGTCACCGAGGTTGAACGTGTCGAACGGCGGTGCCGAGACCCCGCCCGCGCGGGTGGTGGTCACCCGTCGGATGCGAACGCTCACGTACCCAGTATTTCGGCCGCAGGCCTCAGACGCCGACCGGTTCAGTGCCGCATGAAGGGCGGCACGTCGACGTCGTCATCGTCATCGCCGCCGCCGCCGCCGATGCTGACCGTCGCCCCGTTCGTGTGCAACGGCACGCTCGCCGCGTCGACCGCTTCGAACACCGGCGTGGTGACCTTGCCGGAGACACCGGGGATGATCGCGGCACCGGCCCCGGTGACCGGCTTGCGACTCGGTCCGGCCGCATCGAATCCGGCGGCGATGACCGTGACCCTGACCTCGTCACCCAACGAGTCGTCGATCACGGTGCCGAAGATGATGTTGGCCTCGAGATGAGCCGCGTCCTGTACCAGTGACGCCGCCTCGTTGATCTCGAAGAGGCCCAGATCGCTGCCGCCGGCGACCGACATCAGCACGCCCTGGGCGCCTTCCATCGAAGCTTCGAGCAGTGGAGAGTTGATCGCGATCTCCGCCGCCTTGAGCGCCCGACCGTCACCGCGTGCCGCTCCGATGCCCATGAGCGCGGTTCCGGCACCGGACATGATGCCCTTCACGTCGGCGAAGTCGACGTTGATGAGGCCCGGGGTGGTGATGAGGTCGGTGATGCCCTGCACGCCGTTCAGGAGCACCTCGTCGGCACTGCGGAAGGCGTCCATGAGGGAGACTGCGGCGTCACCCATCTGAAGCAGCCGGTCGTTCGGGATCACGATGAGCGTGTCGCAGCTCTCCCGAAGCGCCATGATGCCCGTTTCGGCCTGGTTCGACCGGCGCTTGCCCTCGAACGAGAACGGACGAGTCACGACGCCGACGGTCAGCGCGCCGAGCTTCCGTGCGATGGTCGCGACGACCGGCGCGCCGCCGGTGCCAGTGCCGCCACCTTCGCCTGCGGTGACGAACACCATGTCGGCTCCACGCAGGAGCTCCTCGATGTCATCCTTGGCGTCCTCGGCGGCCTTGCGGCCCACCTCCGGATCGGCGCCGGCGCCGAGGCCTCGCGTGGAATCACGGCCGACGTCCAGCTTTATGTCGGCATCGCTCATCAACAGCGCCTGAGCGTCGGTGTTGATGGCGATGAACTCCACGCCCTTGAGGCCTTGCTCGATCATGCGGTTGACGGCATTGACGCCGCCACCGCCGATGCCGACCACTTTGATGACGGCGAGATAGTTGTGCGGGGGCGTCATCATCGTCCCCTCTTCACGCAAGCGCTCATCGGCGGTCGCCCTTCTCCCTCGTTTGAGTACCGTGGTGCGGAACCCTTGCCCAAACCCTCAACCTCAACCATAGGCTTAGAGTTATGTCAAGTAGTTCCGCGCAACCAGAACGGTAGGGGCAGGGCACGGCGTATCGACGCAGGCGCGCCGAAACGCCACGAGGAATTTGTGCAACCTCTGCACTCGACGCCGCGCGCCGCTGCCCGCCGTCGGGCCCGCACCGCCCTCGGTTCCGCTGCACACCTATGAGATTCCTGTCAGAATCCCCACGAATCCCTGCAGCTTCCTCATCGTCGTCGTGCAGCCGAGCCAAGGAGAGCCATGGTCATCCGCATCATCGGGGTCGTACTCGTCGGAATCGCACCGCTTTTCGCGGGCTGCAGTACGGCCACCGCGCCCGCACCGCCGCCTGCGCCTGCAGCCTCCGACGAAGACCAGATCCGCGACGTACTCGAGCAAGAAGGCGACGCGATCAGTACCTGGGATGGCGCCAAGCTCGCCGCGCTGACCTGTGCGGAGTACCGCGACCAAGCCGGTTCCTTCGAAGACATGGCGCCGCCGATGAGCTCGTTCCAGATCCCCGGGATTGAGACGGTCACCCCGGAGGCGCTCGCGGAGCAAATCGTCGTGGGGTTCCCCGGTGCGACCGACGAATCTGCGCTCGCTGCCGCCGAAGCCGTGCTAAGCAACGACCAAGTCGCCTACCAGACGGCGATGACCGAGGTCATGCAGCAGAGTACGACGATCAAGTTGGAGAAGGTCGACAACATCAAGGTCGACGGTGACACTGCGACCGCCGACTTGACCCTCTCCCTCACGGTGGCCGGTCGGGAGGCCCCCTCCGAGGACAGGGGTGTCACCCTGATCCGCGAGGACGGTAAATGGCTGGACTGCACGCCGCCCTCGGAGTAGCACGCGCTCATTTGACCGTCGGCAGGTCCGGGCTCGAGACGTCGTACGTGCGCCCCGGCTGGGTGAGCAGTGCCCCCAGCTTGAGCGCCTTCTCTTCGGTGCGGTCGGTGGTCCCCCAGATCACCTCGCGGCCGTCGTTCAGCGTCAGCGTGATGGCCGCGACGGACGGTGCCGCGATCCGGCTCACCTGCCCCGCGACCTCCGGGCGCAACGCGGTCAGCACCTGCAGTGCGGCCTTCGTCGGCGGATCGCTCGGGCCGGGGGTCTCGGCGTCGAGGTAGGGCAGCCCGGGCGGTGGCGGCGCGGTCGCGAAGTCGACACCATCGCGGTCGAACAGATGCGGGCCGTCGGGATAGTCCTTGACGACGACGGGAACGCGTTCGACGACCGTGACGCGCAACGTGGACGGATATTCGCGCTGCACCCTGGCACTCGCGACGCGGCGAATGCTCGCGACGCGCTCGGCTACCGCGTCGGTGTCGATCTGCAAGAGGGGCGTGCCCGACTTCACTCCGGCCGCCTGCTCCACCTCTTCCTGGGTGACAGCACCCAGGCCGATGATCACCGTCGACCTCGCGGCCATGATCGGCGTGAAGTAGAGCAGCAGCCCGAGTCCGACCACCACGATGCTCAGCCCCGCGGTCCACAGGAGCACCTTGAGCCCCCGAATCAGGCCGCGCGCAGGCTTTTTCGGCTCCTCGCCCGCGCGGCCCTCGACGCGGCGCTTGGCCGCTCGGCGCGCTTCCTCGATCGCGGTGGCCCTGGCCTGTGCGGCGCGCCGCTCCTCACGTTCACGACGCGCCCGGCGGCGCGGTCCTTCGAAGTCGGTGGACTCGGCTTCTGACTCGGCTCGGGTATCGGGGACGACCTCCGACCCGACATCGCCGGGCACGGGTTCGGGCGCTTCGTCGGTGTCCGTCGGCTCGGTCATGCCGATCCCGTCGCACGCGGGGAGCCGCCGCCGGCCCTGACCTGCAGCGCCGACAGGATCTCTCGACCCAGCAGCGTGACGTCGCCTGCGCCCATCGTCACGACGACGTCGCCGGGACGAGCCGCGGCCGCCACCCGTTCGGCGACCGCCGAGAAGTCGGGCACGTAGTGCACCGGCACCTCGACGTGCCGGGCGATGGTCGCGCCGCTCACCCCGGCGATCGGTTGCTCCCGCGCCGCGTACACGTCGAGCACGAAGACTTCGTCCGCGCCGCCGAGTGCCAGCCCGAACTCCTTGGCGAAGGTCTGGGTGCGCGAGTACAGGTGCGGCTGGAACACCACGATCGACCTGGCCGTCCCCGCCACCGCCCGCAGCGCCTCCAGGGTCGCAGTCACCTCCGTCGGATGGTGGGCGTAGTCATCGAAGACACGCACGCTTGCCACGGTGCCGACCGCCTCGAACCGGCGCCGCACCCCTTCGAAGCCCGCAAGCCCGTCGAGCACCGAGTCCACGTCCGCGCCTGCCTCGATGGCCGCCAATGTCGCGCCCAATGCGTTGAGCGCCATGTGCCTGCCAGGCACCGCAAGCCGCATCCCACGGGGATGCGACTCGCCGGACAGCCGAACCTCCGCCACCCCACCGGTATCCTGCTGTTCCCAATTCAGCAGTGCACCAGCAAGATTCGGATCGTCGCCGCTTCCGTAGCACAGCACCCGCACGCCGAGTTCGGCCGAGCGTGCGGCGAGTGCCGCGGCACCCTCGTCGTCCACGCAGACGACCAATGCTCCGCCGGGACGCAGTCGGGCTACGAAGTCGTCGAACATCGCCGCATACGCCTCTGCGCTGCCGAAGAAGTCGAGGTGGTCGACCTCGACATTGGTCACCACCGCGACATCGGGCGTGTACTCGAGCAACGACCCGTCGCTCTCGTCGGCCTCCGCGACGAACGTGGTGCCACTGCCGTGATGCGCGTTGGTTCCCGCCTCGCCCAGGTCACCGCCGACGGCGAACGAGGGATCGAATCCACTGCACTGCAATGCCACGATGATCATCGACGTCGTCGTGGTCTTGCCGTGCGTGCCCGTCACCATCACCCTGGTGTAGCCGTCCATCAACTTGGCCAGCACCACCGGACGCATGACGACGGGGATGCCGCGCCGCCGGGCCTCGACCAGTTCGGGATTGTCCTTCGGGATCGCGGCGTGCGTGCTCACGACGATCGTCGGACCCCCGGGAATGATGTCGAGTGCCGAGGCGTCGTGCCCGATCCGGATCGACGCACCCCTGGCACGCAGCGCGGCCACGCCCCGCGACTCCTTGGCGTCCGATCCCGACACCAGGCCACCGCGGTCGAGCAGGATGCGGGCGATACCCGACATTCCCGCTCCCCCGATCCCCACCATGTGCACGCGCCGCAGGTCGTCGGGCAACGGTCGACCGCTCATTGCTTTCTGCTCTTCGCGCAAGCGCTCATCGGTGTGTCCTGCTCTTCGCGCAAGCGCTCATCGGTGTGTCCTGCTCTTCGCGCAAGTCATCGCCGCGCCCTCCGGAATTCGGCCGCCACTTCGAGCGCCACCTGGGCGACCCGCCGTGCGGCGTCACGGTGGCCCGCGAGCACCGCGGCCGCCGTCATTCTCGCGAGCGCGTGTTCGTCACCGAGCAGGTCGCAGACGGTGTTCGCGATGAACGTCGGCGACAGGTCGGGATCCGCGACCAGAAGGCCGCCACCGGCGCCGACCACGGGCAGCGCGTTCAGTCGTTGCTCGCCGTTTCCGATGGGCAGCGGGACGTAGACGGCGGGCAACCCGACGGCGGTCACCTCGGCCACCGTCATGGCACCCGACCTGCAGATCGCGAGGTCGGCGGCGGCATACGCGAGGTCCATCCGGCTCAGATAGGGCACGGCGACGTAGGGCGGATCACCCGCCGCGGGCTCGCGGAGGTCGAGCACGTTCTTCGGTCCGTGGGCATGCAGCACCGAGATCCCTGCGGCGGCAAGGTCTTTGGCGGCCGCAGCGACGACCCGGTTGATCGACGCGGCGCCCTGGGACCCTCCGAACACCAGCAGCACGCGGGCGTCGTCGGCGAAGCCGAAGTGGGCACGCGCCTCGGCCCTCAGCGCGAGCCGGTCCAACGAGGTGATTGAGGCGCGGACCGGTACCCCCACGACCTCGACGTTGCGCAACCCCGGATCGGGCACCGCAGCCAGCACACGCTGCGCGGAGCGTGCCCCGACGCGATTCGCCCAACCGGCGCTGGCGTTGGCCTCGTGAATCACCACCGGCACGCGCCGCCTGCGCGACCACGCGGCGCTGCGGGCGGCGAGGTATGCGGGCAGCGCGACGTACCCTCCGAATCCGATGACGACGTCGGCGTCGACGCCGTCGAGCACCGCGCGCGTCTCCCGGACCGCACGGCGCACCCGCACCGGGAGTCGGACCAAGTCACCCGACGGCTTCCGCGGCAACGGCACCGGCGTGATCAACTCGAGGTCGTAGCCCCGTTCGGGAACCAGCTTCGTCTCCAGGCCACGCGCAGTGCCCAAGGCGGTGATCCGGATTCGGGGATCGAGAGCCCTCAGTGCGTCGGCCACCGCCATGGCCGGCTCGACGTGCCCCGCGGTGCCCCCGCCTGCGAGAACCACGGAGATGCTGCTCCCCCGGTCGCCGGGCTCCTGCCCGCCGACGGCGTCATTTCCCCGGTCGCTCCGCTCCTGCCCTTCGGTGGAGCTGTTCACCCGTAACGTTGACCTTCCAATGGACGAGCCCGCTGGCTCGGTTGGCGCTGACCGCCTCCATGATGCCCTGAGCGCTGAACCGACCGGCCTACCGCATGGGCGGTCCTGCGCCGGTCGTCGTTCCCCGGTTTGCGCGTCGGCTCCGCCTTGGCCTTCGGCTTCGGCTTGGTCTTTGCCTTGGCCTTGGGCTTGTCCTGGGCCTTCGGCTTGGCCTTGTCCCGCCGGTTCCGTAGCCGATCGCGCACCGTTTCGAGCCGGGTCGGGACATAGGGCTCGGGAAGCGGTAGTCGAAGCAGCCGGTTGACGGTGTCTGCGCGGCCGGCGCGCAACACGGCCACGGCTTCGGGCTCGTGCCGCGCGGCGTTGGTGATGACGCCGAGGATGAAAAGTGTCGTCGCCGTTGACGTTCCGCCCGCCGAGATCAGCGGCAGCTGCAGGCCGGTGACGGGGAGCAACCCGACGACGTAACCGACGTTGATGAACACCTGCCCCAAGATCCACAGCGTCGCGGTCGCCGTGAGCAAGCGCAGGAACGGGTCGGCGGACCGACGCGCGATCCGCATGCCGGTGTACGCGAATAGTCCGAACAGGCACAGCAGGCCGGCCGCCCCGACGTACCCGAGCTCTTCGCCGATGATGGCGAAGATGAAGTCGTTGTGCGCGTTGGGCAGATAGTTCCACTTGGCCGTGCCCTGGCCGAGCCCGTCACCGAACACGCCGCCGTTGGCCAGGGCGTAGCGCGCCTGTCTGGCCTGGTAGCCGGAGCCCTGGGCATCGGCGCCGGGGTCCAGCCACGACTGAACTCGATCGGAGCGGTAGCCCTCGGAGACGGCCAGCACGGCGGCCGAGGCGATGACCGCGGCCAACGAGGTGACGAACACCCGCAGCGGCAGGCCCGCGTACCAGAGCAGGCCGAGCAGGATGATGCCAAGCGACACCGTCTGCCCGAGGTCGGGTTGAAGCACGATCAGGAACAGCGCCAACACCGCGGCGGGCACCAGCGGAAAGAGCATCTCGCGCAGAGAGGCGCGTTCCAAGCGGCGCGTGGCGAGCAGGTGCGCACCCCAGATCACGAAGGCGATCTTCGCCAGCTCCGATGGCTGCATGGACCATCCGGCGACCACGAACCAGCCGCGAGATCCGTTGGCCTCCTTGCCGATTCCGGGAATCAACACCAGAATCAGCATCACGATGGTGAGCGCGAAGGCGGGAAAGGCCAAGCGCCGCATGAGGTTCACCGGCATGCGCAGCGCTACGTAGAACGCCGCCAACCCGACGAACGTCCACAGCACCTGCTTGGCGAAGATCACCCACGGCGATCCGTCCTCGTCGTAGGAGTGCACCCCCGACGCCGACAAGACCATGATGAGGCCGAGGCTGGTGAGCAGGGCCGTCACCGCGATGATGAGGTGAAACGACGTCATCGGGCGCCCCAGCCACGCCCCGAAGCGCGTCCGGGGGACCTTCACCGCCTCCGAAGCACCCGTGGTGGCTACCGCGGTGTCGGTGGTCGGGTCGCTTCGCCGCAGGCGCAAACGGGCCAGGATCGAGCTCATCGGCTTGCTCCAAACCCATTGTTCACATGAGTCACATAGTAAACAGCAGACTCAATTGTCCCTTGCACCACAAGATACTCTCGCGCCGCTTCCGCAACGCCCGGGACATCTGGGGCGTGTCGTGAAATGGGTGCCGCGGTCAGGTGCCGACGGCGGCCAACCACTCGCTGTAGAACAGCGCCACACCCAGGCCGCAGGCGATCGCCGTCAAGAGCCAGAACCGGATGATCACCGTGGTCTCCGCCCAGCCGACGAGTTCGAAGTGATGGTGGAAGGGCGCCATGCGGAACACCCGTCGCCCCGTCGTTCTGAACGCCATGATCTGAACCACGACCGACGTGACCTCGGCGACGAACAGCGCACCGAGCACGACCGCGAGGGTCTCGGTCCGGCTCGTCACGGAGAGCCCGGCGATGATGCCGCCAAGGGCCAGCGAGCCGGTGTCGCCCATGAAGATCCTGGCCGGTGCCGCGTTCCACCAGAGAAACCCGATGCACGCGCCCGCGGTGGCCGCAGCGACCAGGGCCAGGTCCAACGGGTCGCGCACGTTGTAGCAACCCAGGCCCGGGCTCGTCGCGCATGCGTTGCGGAACTGCCAGAAGGTGATCAGCACGTAGGCCGCCGTCACCATCGCCATGGCGCCGGCCGCCAACCCGTCGAGCCCATCGGTGAAATTCACCGCGTTCGACCAGGCGCTGACGAGAACGACGCAGAACAGCACGAACACCGCAGGCGCCAACGTGACCGTGGCGATCTCGCGGACGTAGGACAGTTCCGCGCTACCCGGGGTCAGCCCGTCCGCGTTGCGAAACTGCAGTGCGAGCACGCCGAACAGCACGGCGGCGGACAACTGGCCGACGGTCTTGGCAGTCTTGTTGAGGCCCAAGTTGCGCGACCGGCGGATCTTGATCAGGTCGTCGACGAAACCGACCGCTCCCAGCGCGGTGGCCAGGCCGAGGACCAGCAGACCCGACGCCGACGGACCGCGGCCGTCGAGCGCGAGCCCGACCAGGTGCGTACCCAGATAACCCGCCCAGATGCCCGCGACGATCGCCACGCCGCCCATCGACGGCGTCCCACGCTTCTTATGGTGGCTGGGTGGCCCGTCCTCGCGGATCTCGTGGCCGAAGCCCTGCCTGGTGAACAGGCGGATCAGGGCAGGCGTGAGCAGGATCGAGACCGTCAACGCGATGCCGACGGCGATCAGGATCTGTCTCATCCGGTCACGTCCTGCGCCAGCGCATCGGCCAGCGCACCCAGCCCCGCCGAGTTCGACGCCTTCACCAGCACCACGTCACCGCCGCGAACCTCGGCCCGCAACAGCGCCAGGGCGGCGTCGGCGTCCGGGACCATGACGGCCTCGCTGCCCCACGACCCCTCCATCACCGCCCCGTGGTGCATGGCGCTCATTGACCTCCCGGTTCCGACGACGACCAGTCGTGAGACATCTAAGCGCACGACCAGTCGACCGATGCTGTCATGTTCGGCGATCGCATCTTCACCGAGTTCGGCCATCTCGCCCAGCACCGCCCAGCTGCGGCGCCGCGCCCCCGCTGAATCACTTCCCGAGTCGCTGCGCTCCTGCCCTCCGTTTCCACTTCCCGAGTCGCTTCGCTCCTGCCCTCCGTTTCCACTTCCCGAGTCGCTTCGCTCCTGCCCTCCGTTTCCACTTCCCGAGTCGCTTCGCTCCTGCCCTCCGTGCGAGGCCATCCAGGCCAGCGCCTTCAGCCCAGCCCGCATCGAATCGGGGTTGGCGTTGTACGCGTCGTTGACAACGGTCACGCCGTCCGCCCGGGTGTGAACGGCCATGCGATGGCGCGACGCGGGGCCCGCGGTCCCCAGCGCGGTCGCCACCTGCTCGAGGCTGGCCCCGCACTCCAGAGCCACGGCGGCCGCGCACAGCGCGTTGGACACCTGGTGGTCGCCGTGTACGGCGAGTGCTACGTCGTGCTGGAGACCGGCGGCATGCAGCGTGAACCGGGGCCGGGCCAGTTCGTCGAGCACGACGTCGCCCGCCCAGACGTCGGCGGCGGGCGAGCGCGCGACCCGGACTACCCGCGCGGCGGTCGCGTCCGCCATCGCCGCGACCACCGGGTCGTCGGCGTTGAGGATGACGACTCCTGTCGACGGAACCGCTTGCGGCAGTTCGGCCTTCGTGGCGGCGATGGCCTCGCGCGAACCGAATTCACCGAGATGGGCGGTCCCCACGTTGAGCACCACGGCGATCGACGGCGGTGCGATGGCTGCGAGCGCGGCGATGTTGCCCGGACGGCGGGCCGACAACTCGAGGACGAGGTAGTCGGTGTCGGTCGTGGCGCGCAGCACCGTCCAGGGATGACCCAGTTCGTTGTTGAAGGAGCCGGGCGGCGCGACCACCTCGCCCAGCGGGGCCAGTACGGCGGCCAGCAGATCCTTTGTGGACGTCTTGCCCGACGATCCCGTGACACCGACGATCACGAGCCCGCCCGAGACCAGCTCGGCCGCGACGGCGGAGGCCAGCTGGGCGAGCGCACGCAGCACCGCCGCACCCGAACCGTCCGTATCGTGCTCGAGCACGCTTGCCGTCGAATCAGCCACGGCACGAACGTCTTTGCGGGGATCGACCACGACGGCTGGGACGCCGACCGGTCGGGCGGCCAGCACCGCCACCGCGCCGGCGGCCACGGCGGCGGCCGCGTGATCGTGCCCGTCGGACCGGGCGCCTGGCAAGGCGACGAACAATCCGCCGGGCGTCACGGCACGGGAGTCGAACTCGACGGTGCCGGTCACCCGGATGCGACCGGCGTCGGCGGGCGACACGTCGACGAGTTCGCCACCGACGATGTCGGCGATCTGGGCCAGGGTCAGGTCGATCACTCGCGATGCCCCAAAGCCCCGAGCGCACTGGCCAATTCGGTGCGGTCGTCGAACGGCCTCGTATGTCCCCGACTCGTCTGGCCGACTTCGTGGCCCTTGCCTGCGATCAGCACCACGTCCCCCGGCTCGGCCCAGCGGACGGCGAAGTCGATGGCCGCGCGCCGGTCGCCGATTTCGACGACCTGGGCGGCGCTTCGGGCCGCTGATGCCCCGGCCACGATCGCGGCGCGGATGGCGTCCGGCTCCTCGTCGCGCGGGTTGTCGTCGGTCACCACGACCAGGTCGGCCAATTCGGCCGCCACCGCCCCCATCGGTTCACGCTTGCCTTGGTCGCGGTTGCCGCCGGCGCCGAACACCACGGCCAGCCGACCTTGAGTCTGCCCGCGTAGCGTCTCGAGGACGGCGCGCAGGGCACCGGGCTTGTGCGCGTAATCGACCAGGGCGAGGAAGTGCTGGCCGCGATCGATCGGCTGCATCCGGCCCGGCACGGTGGCGGTTCGCAGTCCCGGCGCGGCTTGCTCGGGTGACACGCCGACCGCGTCCAGCAAGGCGAGTGCGAGCAAACCGTTGGCGACGTTGTATCGGCCGGGCAAGGCGATTCGCACTCCGTGGTGCACGCCCGCGGGGTCGATCGCCACGAACTCCTGGCCGCCGTCTGCGGCGGCACGTGCGGTCTCGATGCGCCAGTCCGCGTCACACCCGGTGGCACTCACCGTCGCAGGGTGATCGGCCAACCGCGCGATGCTCCGCCCTGCGTCGTCATCGACACAGATCACCGAAGTGTCTGCGTGCGTAGCGGATTCGGGATCGAACAGCCTGGCCTTGGCGTCGAGATAGTCCTGCATCGTCGGGTGGAAGTCGAGGTGATCACGAGACAGGTTGGTGAACCCGCCCACCGCGAAGTGCACGCCGTCGACGCGGCCCAGCGTCAACGCATGGCTGGATACCTCCATCACGACGGTGTCCACTCCCCGCTCGACCATCACCGCCAGCAGCGCCTGCAGGTCCGGGGCCTCCGGCGTGGTCAGCGCGCTGGGCTCGTCGCGTCCATCGATGGTGATGCCGACGGTCCCGACGAGCCCCGCCACCCGCTCGGCTGCGCGCAGCCCGGCCTCGACGAGGTAGGTGGTCGTGGTCTTGCCCGATGTGCCGGTGACACCGATGACGCGCAGGTGCTCCGAGGGATTCCCGTAGACGGCGGCGGCGACCGCCCCGAGCACCGCCCGCGGGGTCGGGTGAACCAGCACCGGCACGTCCACACCAGCGGCCATCACGTCCACACCAGCGGCGTCGGTGAGCACCGCCACCGCTCCGCGCTGCACCGCGTCGGCCGCGTAGCGCGCCCCATGCGTGGAGCCCCCGGGCAGGGCCGCGAACAGATCACCGGCGATCACGTCCTGGCTGCGTAGCGTCACACCCGTCACACGCACGTCCAGGATCGACCGGCCAGGCGCAGCGACGGCCCCCGCCCGCTCGGCCAGCGACACGACGGCTTCACCCACCGGGCGCGAGGGACGCAATTTCATGTCGCTGACACAGTACCGGCCTGGCAACAGCCCACCGGACGCTCAGCCTTGCAGCACCAGAGGCGGGCCGGGGTCGGGTGACAACGGCACGTTCTGGCGCTGCAGCAACCAGGCCGCGACGTTGTGGAACAACGGCGCCATCGTCGTGCCGGGCTGGCCCTCGGCCGTCCGGTGGGGGTTGTCGGCCATGATGCCGACTACGTAGCGGGGATCGTCGGCGGGTGCCATTCCGGCGAAGGTGATCCAGTAGACGTCGTCGTAGTAGCAGCCGCAGCCGGGGTTGATCTGCTGGGCGGTGCCGGTCTTGCCCGCGATCTGGTAGCCCTCCACGGCAGCCAGGGGTCCGGTGCCCTGCTGGACTCCCGTCGGGTCGCGCTGCACCACGGCCCGCAACATCTGCCGGACGCTCTGCGCGGTCTGCGGGGACACCACGCGCACACCCTCGGGCCGGGGTTCGTCGGTGCGGGTGCCGTCGGCGGCGAAGGTGGACTTGATGATTCGTGGCGGAATGCGCACGCCGTCGTTGGCGATCGCCTGGTACATGCCCGTCATCTGCAGCAAGGTCATCGAAAGACCCTGGCCGATGGGCAGGTTGGCGAATGAACTGCCTGACCACTGGTCGATCGGCGGGACCAGGCCTGCGCTCTCACCGGGCAGGCCGACGCCGGTTCGCTGACCCAGGCCGAACTTCTCCGCCATGTCGTTCCACCGCTCCGGTCCCACCCGCTGCGCGAGCATCAGGGTCCCAACGTTGGACGACTTCCCGAACACCCCGGTGGCGGTGTAAGGCATGGTGCCGTGCGACCACGCATCGTGGACGGTGACGCCGCCCATGTCGATCGATCCCGGCACCTGCAGTACCTCGTCGGGGTTGGTCAGGCCGAACTCGATGGCCGACGCCGCGGTGACGATCTTGTTCACCGAACCGGGCTCGAACGGCGAGGACACCGAGAGGTTGCCCAGTTCGCGGTCCTCCTGCCGGCCGATGTCCTGGCTCGGGTCGAACGTGTTGTCGTTCGACATCGCCAGCACCTCACCGGTCTTCGCATCCAGGACGACGGCTGACACGTTCTTGGCGCCCGAGACGTTCTTGGCCTGCTGGACCTGTTGCTGGACGTAGAACTGGATGTCGTCGTCGATGGTGAGCTGGACGGTGGACCCATCGACCGCGTCGTGGCGGTTGCGGTAGCTGCCCGGGATCACCACGCCGTCGGAGCCGCGGTCGTAGGTGACGGATCCGTCGGTGCCCGCCAGCTTCGCGTCGAGCGAGTCCTCGAGGCCCAGGAGTCCGTGGCCGTCCCAGTCGATCCCGCCGACGATGTTCGCGGCCAGTGCTCCGCCCGGATACTGACGGATGTCCTGGCGTTCCGCGCCGACCTCCGGGTATTTCGACGTGATGGCGTCGGAGATCGCCGGATCGACCGCACGGGCCAGATAGACGAATGAGTCCTTGCTCGTCAGCTTCTTGAGCACGGTCTGGGTGTCGGGCTTGTTGTTGAGCAACCTCGCCACTCCCCCGGCGATGTCGCGCAACCGCTTGGCGGGATCCGGCGCGTCGGGCTTCTTCTGCTTCGCTTCGGCCAGCTGCTTCTGAATTCGCGTCGGCTGGAAGGTGAGCGCGCGGGCCTCGATGGTGAAGGCCAACTTGTCGTCGTTGCGATCGATGATGCTGCCGCGCACGGCTTCCTCGACATCGGTGACCTTGAGTTGGCCGGCGGCTTCGGCGCGCAGCCCGGCGGCCTTCGACACCTGCAGGTTGAACAGTTGCGCGGCGGCCATCGCCAATACGAGGAGGATGACCCCGTTGCCCACTCGGTGGCGGAACGCGAATGACGAGGTGCGCGAACCGTCGTTGATCGACGCAGTTCGGGTGCGCCGGACACGGGCGGAACGGGGCTGAGCGGTTGCAGCCTTGGCGGCCGGGGGCGGCTTCTTGGCCTGGCGTCGATCGGCACGACTCATGCGGGCGCCCCGGGCACCGGCGCCGGAGCGAGTGGTTCGGCACCCGGCGGCGGCCCCGGCAGCGTCTGCACCTGGGGCGATGCGACGTGCGGTGCCCCATCGGCGAGGGGGGTAGCGGGCACTTCCGCGGGCGCCGGAATCGTCGCGGTGGGTGCGGGAATCTCGGGGTTCGGCGCTTGGGCCGGCGCAGGGAGGTGCACGGTCAATTCGCGCGGTTCGACGACACGTGGCGCGGGCGGTGGTGGCGGTCCGGGTGGCGTCGGCTCGGGCAGCGGGGAGTTCAGCGGCGGCGGCGGGACTCCTTCGGCGGGTTTCGGCGTCCCGACGACGACCCAGTTGCCCGCCGGATCCTGGACCAGATGCGCGGTGTCTCGGGACGGAATCATGCCGAGTTCGCGCGCCGACTCGGCCAGGGCGGGCGCGGCCTGCGCCTCTAGTACCTGACGCTCAAGCGCCTCCTTCTGCTGCAGCAGGGCCTGATTGACTTCCCGCGCGTGGCTGAGCTGGTAGGACCGCTCGGCGGCGTCGGTCGACAACCACAGCGTGACCCCGAGCCCGACGCCGAGCGCCCCGATGACCAGGACGACGAAGGGCACCCTGGTCACATAGTTGCGCGGGTTGAGGTCGATCGAGGAGAGCTTGATCAGCAGTCGTTCCCGCAGCGGCGGCCGAACGATCTTGGGCGCCTTGGCCTTACGCGCCTTGGCCCGCGCCTTGGCTTGAGCCGTGTTCTTCGGCCGGGCAGGCGCGTCGGCGGGCCTTGAAGTGGGCTTGGGCATCGGGCTGGTGCGTGGCGCGGAGCGCGTCGGACGCTGCTCCTTGACCGCCTTGCGCCGCCGAGGTGGCGCTTCGCCCGAGCGACGGGCCGTAGCGCCGTCCGGGTGGCGGCGTCGCTCGGTGTTGCCGCGTGGCGGCTCAATCCGCTTGGCCATCACGAATCTTCCCTTCTCGCAACCTTTTCCAGGGCACGAAGGCGAACCGACGCGCTGCGGGGATTGAGCTCTACCTCGTCGGCGTTCGCCTTCTCTGCCCCGCGGGTCAGTGCGACGAAATCGGCTTCGTGACCGGGCAATTCGACCGGCAGGCCTACGGGGCTGCGCGACGCCGTCGCCGCGGCGAACTCGCTCTTGACGATCTTGTCCTCGAGAGACTGATAGGACATGACGACGATCCGTCCGCCTGCCGACAACGCGTCCATCGCGGCGGGCAGCGCACCGCGCAATGAGTCGAGTTCGCCGTTCACGGCGGTGCGGAGCGCCTGGAAGGTGCGCTTGGCGGGGTGCCCTCCGGTCCGCCTGGCGGGCGCGGGGATTGCCGCGTACAGCAGTTCGACGAGCTCGCCGGTGGTGGCGAAGGGTGTGTGCTGCCTGCGCCGCACGACCTCTGCGGCGATACGTGACGCGAACCGCTCTTCGCCGAACTCGCGTAGCACCCGGGCGAGCGCCTTCGCGTCATAGGTGTTGAGTACGTCGGCGGCCGTGAGCGGTGCGTCGGGATCCATGCGCATGTCGAGCGGCGCGTCGTGCGCGTAGGAGAAGCCGCGCTCCCGCCGGTCCAGTTGCATCGACGAGACCCCAAGATCGAACAGCACGCCGTCGACGGTGGTTTCGGTACGTTCGTCCCAGTACCCGTCGTAGCGAGTGCGCACGAAGGTGACCCGATCGCCGAACCGGCTCAGCCGTGCGCCGGCGATGGACAGCGCCGTGGGGTCGCGATCCAGGCCGACGAGTCGCAGGCCCGGAAGTTCGGTCAGAAAGCGCTCGGCGTGGCCGCCCGCACCCAGAGTGGCGTCGACGAGCACCGCGCCTGCGCCCGTGGAGTCCTGGCGGGTCAAGGCCGGTGTCAGCAGTTCGACACAGCGGCCGAGCAGCACGGGGACGTGAGGGAAGTCCTCGGGAAGATCAGGATCACGGGCTTCGGGCATCGCGGCAGCCTCGAGAAGAAGTGGTGCCCCTGCACCGAGGTCCCTGTCCGAGGTTGCGAACCTGGCGTTGGGGAAGTACGCCAGGGCCGGTTCGGGCAGAGGCCACGTTGCATGGGCGGTTCGGGCGGGATATGAGTCGGCTAGGGCAGGGCCAGCCTCCGATTCAGATGATGTCGTGAAGAGCTTCATCGGAGGCCGCTGAGAAGTTCTCTTCGTGGGCGTTCTGGTAGTCCTGCCAGGCCTGGGCGTCCCAGATCTCCAGGAATCCGATGGAACCGATCACCGCGCACTCCTTGGTGAGGTTCGCGTAGCGGCGGTGGTCGGCCGATAGCGTGATCCGGCCTTGGGCGTCGGGATGTTGTTCGTCGGTGGCTGCGGCCAGATTTCGCAGGTAGGCGCGGGCCTCCGGGTTGCCGCGCGAGGCGCGCTCGTTCTTCTCGATGATCATGGCTTCGAACTCGGCCCGCGGGTACACGGCAAGGCTGTGATCTTGGCTCTTGGTGACCATCAACCCTCCTGCCAGTGCGTCGCGGAACTTTGCGGGCAGCGTCAGCCGCCCCTTGTCGTCGAGCTTGGGCGTGTAGGTGCCGAGAAACATCCCGCCACCTCCCAGCCCTTCTGTGCCCTCCGAACGGAGCCCCGGCCGCTCCGCTGCACGCCACTTTACCCCACATTCCCCCACTTAGTCCCATTCACGGACAACGGTTTGGTCAACTCCCCCACCTCCAGCCACGGATCAAGAACTCAGGCGCAATCTCCCACGGCGAAACATGCTCGGTTCAAGAGAAAACCCCCAGCTGACAGCCCCGGGGCGGCCAGTGGGGTGAGGTGGGGCGGGAATCCTGGTGGCACCGCACGCAGCCGCGTGCGGCGTGTCTTAGCGCAAAGAAATTGGGGCAGCCCCAGCCGGAGCTACCCCAAAGGTCAAGAAGCGATGCTCACTCTTCGAAACGGCGACGGAATCGGTCTTCCATGCGGCTGGTGAACGAGCCGCCGGAACCCTTGCCCCGCTTCGTCCGCGACCCGCCGGCCTCGCCAGTCGGACGGTCCCGCCCGGCGGCGACCCGGGGGCCGGTGATCGCGAACACGACGCCACCGAACATCACGACGAACCCGATGATGCTGAGTACGAGGAAGACGTGACTCACGTTGGTGTACAACGGCACTCCCGACACCAGGAGCGCGAGCCCGATCGCGAACAGCAGGCCGCCCTGCAACCGCCGGCGTGCCGACGGTGCACGCAGAGTGCCGCCACGAACACTCGACGCGAACTTGGGGTCCTCGGCATAGAGCGCGCTCTCGATCTGGTCGAGCATGCGCTGCTCATGATCGGAGAGTGGCATGCGTGCCTCCCTTGCCTGACTCCGTCTATCGCCGGGGCCCTCTGAACTGTTAACGACGCGACTGCCCGCGTGTACGAGCAACTAACAGTAATGATACGAGGTCAATCTGAGCCGTACCACCTAGTTCGCCCGCTCGATTGTATGACCTTGACTGTCCGGGGTGAGGCGGCCTACCAGCGCCCCGGCACAAACCGGATAATGGCATGGACTCCTGCGGCGCCCACCTCGTCGCCGGCAGGGTCGCACCCTCACCCGCGCGCGAAGGGCACCCAAGGTTGTCGACGTTTCTCATCGACCTGTCGCCAAGCGACATGCATTCCAGGCTCGGCGATGCGCTTGCCATCTACGTCGAGGCGATGCGCTATCCCCGCGGTACCGAGGAACAGCGGGCGTCGATGTGGCTGGAACACAGCCGCAGACAGGGTTGGAAGGCAGTCGCGGCCGTCGACGCGGCCGACGGATGCCGCGACCCGGCGGTGCTGGCTGCCGCGCCGATGCTCGGGGTGGCTTACGGGTACTGCGGAGCTCCCGACCAGTGGTGGCAGCAGCAGGTCGTTGCGGGGCTGCAACGGGGCGGCACCGATGACACGCGCATCACCGAGCTGATGACGAGCTACTTCGAGCTCACCGAACTGCACATCGATCCACGGGCACAGGGTCGCGGCTTGGGCGAGACCCTGACCCGCCGACTCCTCAAAGGACGCGACGAATCGCACGTCCTGCTCTCGACCCCGGAGATCAACGGCGAGTCCAACCGGGCCTGGCGCCTGTATCGCCGACTGGGCTTCGCCGACATCATCCGCGGCTACCACTTTGCAGGTGACCCCAGACCGTTCGCGGTCCTTGGCCGCTCACTGCCCCTCTGACCGCCGTCACTTCCCGGTCGCTCCGCGCCTGCGCGCCGAGCGGCGGATCTGGCACGATAACCGGGTGCTCGCCCGCCCACGTGCCACCCGCCTGCTGGCCCTGCTGCTGCTGATGCTCATCGTGCCGATGGCCGCCGGTTGCGTCCGGGTGCGAACATCGATCACGGTGTCGCCGGACGACCGGGTGTCTGGCCAGATCGTCGCCGCAGCCAAGCCGCGTAACACCGACGACAAGGGCCCACAACTGCTCAACACGCTCCCGTTCAGCAACAAGGTGTCGGTATCGAGTTACGAACGCGACGACTACGTCGGATCACAAGCGGTGTTCTCCGACCTGACATTCGCCGAGCTGCCGCAACTGGCGAACATGAACCGGGACGCCGCGGGCGTCGACATCTCCCTACGCCGCGCAGGCAACCTGGTGATCCTGGAAGGCCGCGCGGACCTCACCTCACTCAGCGATCCAGATGCCGACGTGTCGCTTGCGGTGTCGTTCCCGGGCGAGGTCACGTCGACGAACGGCGAGCAGGTGTCTTCGGACGTCGTCGAGTGGAAGCTGAAACCCGGCGTGGTGAGCACGATGACCGCGCAGGCCCGGTACACCGACCCCAGCGCGCGGTCATTCACCGGCGCCGCGATCTGGTTGGGCATCGGAGCGTTCATCGTCGCCGGCGTGCTCGCCGGGCTGGCGTGGGTGAGCCGCGATCGCAGTCCGGTGTTGACGAACCCCCACCAACAGCCCTGACTCGATACAAACGCATTCGCAGGCTCTACTCTGAAAGCACTCCGGGTAGTGCACTCCGGGGTAGTGAAAGGGGCGCCTGCTGAGCGTGGACACAGCGGCACCGTCGGCAGTCGAGTTGACGGGTGTCGTCACCGACCAACTGCGGGAGTATCTCCGTGGTCGTCGACGCGACGCTTCCTACATAGGTGCCGACTACTCGGAGTTGACCGCCGCACTCGAGGAATTCGTGCTTCGCGGTGGCAAGCGGCTGCGCCCCGCATTCGCCTACTGGGGCTGGCGAGCAGTCGCCCCGCCGAGCACCGTCGGCTCCCAATACCCGCAGGCCGACGTACTGCGGCTGTTCTCCGCGCTCGAGCTCTTGCACGCGTGCGCCCTGGTGCACGACGACGTCATCGACGCATCGGCCACCCGGCGCGGCCTGCCGACCGTGCACCGGTTGTTCGCCGACCGGCACCGGGAACGGCACTGGCACGGCTCCTCCGAGCAGTTCGGCATGTCTGCGGCGATCCTGCTGGGCGACCTTTCCCTGGTCTGGGCCGACGACATCGTCGCCTCCGCCGACCTGCCCATCGACGCGCACAGGCGCGTCCAGCGCGTCTGGGCCGACATCCGCACCGAGGTGCTCGGCGGGCAATATCTCGACATCGCCGCCGAATCCAGCGGAGCCGAATCCGTCGCGTCCGCGATGACGGTCAACACGTACAAGACCGCGTCGTACACGGTGTCGCGTCCGCTGCAGCTGGGCGCGGCGGCCGCCGCCGACCGCCCCGACGTCCAGAAGATCTTCCACGAACTCGGCAATGACCTCGGCGTCGCCTTCCAACTGCGCGACGACGTACTCGGCGTGTTCGGCGACCCGACGGTCACCGGCAAACCCTCGGGTGACGATCTCCGATCGGGCAAGCGCACCGTCCTGCTCGCCGAGGCGGTCGAGCGCGCCGAGGCCACCGATCCCGTAGCGGCCAAGCTGCTGCGCTCCTCCGTGGGCACCGAACTCTCCGAGCCCCAGGTTCGAGAGCTCTGTCAGGTCATCGAGTCGGTCGGTGCGCTGGCCGCCGTCGAGGACCGCATCGCGACACTCACCGGGCGCGCGCTGGAGCTGCTGCACGCCGCTCCCATCGACACACACGCCAAGGTTGGCCTCGCCGAACTCGGCAGATTGGCCTCCAACCGGTCCGCCTGAGGAGCATGACTACCCACACATCGACTCACGACCCGAAACCCGGGCTGGGTCGACACGTCCGCGCCCTACGCACCTTTGCGTCTGCCGAGGAAGGCAGGCCCGCGCTATTGGGCTTCCTCGGCGCCTCGTTGATCACCGTCGGCGGACTGGGCGCAGGCAGCACGCGGCTGCACGACCCACTGCTCGAGTCGCTCCACCTATCGTGGATGCGGTTTGGCCACGGCCTCGTGGTCTCGACGGTGCTGCTGTGGGTCGGAGTGGCCCTGATGCTGATCGCGTGGCTGTGGCTTGGTCGACGGGTAGTCGGTCGAACGGTCACCGAGTACACGATGGTGGCGACCACCGGCTTCTGGCTTGCGCCGCTGTTGTTGAGCGTGCCGGTGTTCAGTCGCGACACGTATTCGTACCTCGCCCAGGGCGCACTTCTGCGCGACGGCCTGGACCCGTACGTCGTCGGGCCGATCGACAACCCGAACTCGTTGCTGGACAACGTAAGTCCGATCTGGACGACCACCACGGCGCCGTACGGCCCGGTATTCATCCTGGTGGCCAAGTTCGTGACGAACGTGGTCGGGGACGACGTCATCGCAGGCACCATGCTGCTGCGGCTGTGCATGCTGCCCGGGTTGGTGATGTTGATCTGGGCAGCCCCGCGGGTGGCCCGCCACGTGGGAGCCAACGGCGCTGCAGCACTGTGGATCTGCGTGCTCAATCCGTTGGTCATCATCCATTTGATGGGTGGGGTGCACAACGAGATGCTGATGGTGGGTTTGATGATGGCTGCCATCGCCTTGACGGTCGCCGACCGGCCGGCGTGGGGAGTGGTGCTGATCGCCATGGCCGTGGCCGTGAAGGCGACGGCCGGAATCGCCCTTCCATTCATGGTGTGGATGTGGATGCACCGGCTGCGCGACCGCCAGGGATTCGGCCCAGTGCGCGCCTTCGCCGTCGCGACGGCGGCGTCGGTGGCGATCTTCGGACTGGTCTTCGCGGTGGTGTCGTGGCTGGCCGGGGTGGGCCTGGGCTGGCTGATGGCGCTGGCGGGTTCGGTCAAGATCATCAACTGGCTAACGCTGCCCACCGCGGCAGCCAACCTCGTCAACGCGCTCGGCGGGCTCTTTCTGCCGGTGAGCTTCTACGCGGTGCTGGAAGTCACGCGGATCGTCGGCGTCGCGATCATCGTGATTTCGCTTCCCTTGCTGTGGTGGCGGTTTCGCCACGACGACCGGGAGGCGCTGATCGGAATCGCGCTGGCCATGCTCGTCGTCGTAGTGTTCGTGCCCGCCGCGCTTCCGTGGTACTACACCTGGCCGCTCGCGGTGGTGTCGGTGCTCGCCCAGAGCCGCTCCAGCATCGCGTTGATAGCGGCCTTCTCGACCTGGATCATGGTGATCTTCAAACCTGACGGTTCACACGGCATGTATTCCTGGCTGCATGTGCTCTTGGCGACGGGATGTGCTGTGGCGGCGTGGTATTGGCTCGCCAAGGCGCCCGTCGACAACCCCGCGGATGGGGGCTCGGTAGCCGCTCAGTAAGCCATCGCCTGCGCGCGGCGGACCACCTCGCGCGCCTGATGGCTGTGCAGCGCGTCGACCGGACGCGCGTTGGACTGGCGCTCGACGGCCCCGTCGCGGCTGATGATGAGCGAAGGATCCGGGGTGAACAGCCAGCGCACGATCTCGGTTTCGCGATAGCCGCCGTCCTGCAACACGATGAGCAGCCCGGTCAGTGTCTTCACCACCTGACCCGTGTCGTCGAAGAAGACCTTCGGGACGACGACCACGCCGTCCCGACGCACCCCGATGAGGTGGCCTTCCCGCAATTGCTGCTGCACCTTCGTCACCGGAATGCCAAGCATGGAGGCCACGGAGGGCAGGTCATAGACGGCCTCATCGGGATCGAGTACGTCTTCGGCGGCCGGAATGTTGCTCACCGGACCGAGTCTAAGATGCAGGCGTGGACGCCAGCCAGCAATCGGACACGCTCGTCGGCGTTCTACTGGACGGGCGCTACCGCGTCGACGGGATGATCGCGACCGGAGGCATGTCTACGGTGTACCGCGGACTCGACGTCCGGCTGGACCGCCCCGTAGCGCTCAAGGTCATGGATTCGCGGTATTCAGGCGACCAACAGTTCCTGATCCGGTTCCAGCGCGAGGCCCGCGCCGTCGCGCGGCTCAAGGACCCCGGGCTGGTCGCCGTCTACGACCAGGGCTTCGACGGGCGGCACCCCTTTCTGGTCATGGAACTCATCGAGGGCGGCACGCTGCGTGAGTTGTTGCGCGAGCGGGGGCCGATGCCGCCGCACGCCGCCGCCGCGGTGCTGGCGCCGGTGCTCAGCGGGCTCGCCGTCGCCCACCGCGCCGGGTTGATCCACCGCGACATAAAGCCGGAGAACGTGTTGATCTCCGACGACGGGGACGTGAAGATCGCGGATTTCGGCCTGGTGCGCGCGATGGCCGAGGCGAAGATCACGTCGACCAGCGTCATCCTCGGCACCGCGGCCTACCTGTCCCCCGAACAGGTCGGCACCGGCGACGCGAGCCCGCGCAGCGACGTGTACGCCGTCGGCATCCTCGCGTACGAATTGCTCACCGGCACCACGCCGTTCACCGGTGACAGCGCACTCGCCATCGCCTATCGACGGATGGACAACGACGTCCCCGCCCCGAGTGGTGCGATCTCGGGCATTCCGACACAGTTCGACGAGTTCGTACTTTGTGCGACGGCACGCGACGCGGCGGACCGCTACGCCGACGCGCAGGAGATGGGCGCCGAACTCGAGGCCATTTCTGACGAACTGGGGCTCCCGACGTTTCGCGTTCCCGCACCGCGCAATTCGGCCCAGCACCAGGCTGCTGCCGTCTACCAATCCACGGTGCTGGGGGCACCCCAGCTTGCGGCGGAGAGCGCGGCAACCCGGGGAGTAGATGCAGTGCTCGAGGAACGCACCACCGCGGTCACCACCGACGGGGCCGCGCCATCACCACCACCGCCGCGCCAACACACCCGGGAGTTCACCCGTGGCCCCGACGACTGGTCGCCGCCTTCCCGCGCCGAGTGGCAGCAACCACCCCAAAGCCGGCCCGGGCCCGGTCACTTCGCGGGTATCGAGCTCAGGGAGTTCGAGTTGGCCAGGCAGCGCGGCAGGCGCACCCTACTGCTGTGGGTCCTGGTGATCCTGACGTTGACCGGGCTGGTGGCCGCAGGAGCATGGATGCTCGGCAGCAACCTGCCGGGACTGATGTAAATCCCCGAGTCGCTTCGCTCCAGCCCGCCGAACCCTAAATCCCCGAGTCGCTTCGCTCCAGCCCGCCGAACCCTAAATCCCCGAGTCGCTTCGCTCCAGCCCGCCGAACCCTAGTCCCTCAGCATCTCCGCGACCAGGAACGCCAACTCCAGGCTCTGCTGGGTGTTCAGCCGGGGATCGCAGGCCGTCTCGTAGCGTCCCGAAAGGTCGCTGTCCGAGATGTCTTGAGCCCCACCCAGACACTCGGTCACGTTCTCACCGGTGATCTCGACGTGGATGCCGCCCGGATGGGTGCCGAGCGCACGGTGAACCTCGAAGAAGCCTTGCACCTCGTCGACGATGCGGTCGAAGTGGCGGGTCTTGTATCCGGTCGAGCTCTCGTGGGTGTTGCCGTGCATCGGGTCGCACTGCCAGATCACCTGATGCCCGGTGGCTTGCACCTTCTCGATGATCGGCGGTAGCAGATCCCGGACCTTGCCGTTGCCGAGCCTGCTCACCAGCGTCAGCCGCCCTGGCTGGTTGTGCGGGTCGAGGCGTTCGACGTACTCGACGGCGACCTCGGGCGTCATCGTCGGCCCGATCTTCACGCCGATCGGATTGGCGATCACTTCGGCGAACGCGATGTGCGCACCGTCGATCTGGCGGGTGCGCTCGCCGATCCAGACGTAGTGTGCGGACAAGTCGTAGAGCTTGGGGCCGCCGTCCTCGTCGGAAAGCCGCAGCATCGCCCGCTCGTAGTCGAGCACCAACGCCTCGTGGCTGGCGTAGATCTCCGCGGTCTGCAGGTTGCGGTCGGCCACCCCGCACGCGCTCATGAACTTCAGGCCGCGGTCGATCTCACTGGCCAGGGCCTCGTACCGCGCCCCGGCGGGCGAAGTGCGGACGAACTCGCGGTTCCAATCGTGCACCGAGTGCAGCGAGGCCAACCCCGACGACGTGAGGGCCCGCACCAGGTTCATCGCCGCGCTGGCGTTGGCGTATGCGCGGACCAACCGGGACGGGTCGTGTTCACGAACGGCGGCATCGGGCGCGAACCCGTTGATCATGTCCCCGCGGTAGGACCTCAGCCCCAGCGCGTCGATGTCCGCGGAGCGCGGCTTGGCGTACTGGCCGGCGATGCGGGCCACCTTCACCACCGGCATGCTCGCGCCGTAGGTCAGAACGACGGCCATCTGGAGCAACGTGCGGATGTTGGCACGGATGTGCGGCTCGGTGTTGTCGACGAAGGTCTCGGCGCAGTCGCCGCCCTGCAGCAGGAACGCCTCGCCCCGCGCGACGTCGGCCAGCTGCTCCTTGAGCCGCTCGATCTCCGACGGCACCGTTACCGGTGGGACGCTCTCGAGCACCGTCCGCATCGCCTTGGCCTGATCAGCGGGCCAGCTGGGCTGTTGCGCCGCGGGCTTGGCCAGCGCGGCGTCGAGCCGGTGCCGCAGGTCGGCTGGCAGCGGCGGCAGGTCCGGCAGCTGGTCGATGGGTACGTCGACGGTCCAATTCACCCGTACATGGTAACCGCGCGAAACAGCGCTTTTTCCAAGGTGGGTATCCCACTACCCGCAGATCAGGCGCGTTGCGCCCAGTCGCCGTCGTCGGTCATCAGGCGAAATCTGCGCATATTGTGCCTGGCGTCGACCAGGGCGTCGTGGGCTTCCCGGGGTCGCGGTGGCATGCGCGGGCACCCCCGCTCCTCCCAGAACTGCCGCAGTTCGCGGGTGAAGCGCGGGATCGATGGTGGCAGGTCGGTCATCGGTCCCCAGAGCTGACACAGCACGACGTGGTCGTACGCGCTGACCCATGCCCACAGCTCGATTGACTCGTCACCGTCGATGTCGAAGAAGGTCTCGAGGTCGTCGCGGATGTGCCGACGGGACCGCCAGAGCTTCGACGACGGTGAAGGCAGCTTGGGCAGCACGTTCTTGCGTACCCAGCTGCCTGCCCGCTCGGGATCGAATTCCGTTGAGATGGCGTAATATTCGCGGCCGTCTTCGGCCACGACGCCGATCGAGATGAGCTCGATGGTGCGGCCGTTGTCGATGAACTCGGTGTCGTAGAAGTAGCGCATGCGTGCTTACACGCTTGCCGTCTGCGCGAGCTGTTCCGGTGGCGCCGCGGCGGCGTGGATCTCGAGGTCGAGCTGCTGATCGACTTCGCTGTCGTCGGGAAAGTGCGGCTCCCCGGCGATGACGTGCTGCAGCCACAACTTCGCCTGCACGACGGGCCTGCGCAGTCTGCGCTCCCGGACGAGTGCCCTGTGCATCCTGCGTGGATGCGTTGCGTAGCGCCACCGCGCCCAGGGTGCATGCGGACGGGACAACCGGATCGCACCGACGACGAGCAGGGGCGTCATGAACATCCCCACCAATCCCGTCCACACCTTGCCCTTGAGCAACACGACCACCGCGAGCATCAGCGTGAACAACGCCCCGAGGATCACCGTGGTTCGGGCGAATACCGAGTGGTCGTCCTGCCAGACCCCGACGTCGAAGAACGACAGCGGGTTGAAGCCCAGCACCAGCAGACCTGCGACGGCGACGGCGGCGAACACCGCATCCACCGAGGTCCGCCCGTCCTCGGCCCAGTACACGTCCTGCAGATGCAGGATCAACGCGAACTCGTCGAGCACCAGCGCGGCACCGATACCGAAGAACGTTGCCGCCACCGTGAATTCGGGTACTCCCCCACTGACTGCCAAGGTCACCATCGTTATGCCGGAAAGCATGACGAGGACGACGCCGATCAGGACGTGGTGGATGTGCACGCCGCCGTGCCCGATGTTCCGCGGCTGCCACCACTTCGGCGGCGCGTCGCTGTCGGCGTGAGCACGGATGTAGCGCACGATGGTGCGCGTCACGAAGAACGTCAGGATGAACGCGACCAGACAACACAGCAGCGGCAGCCGCTCGCGCGTGATGAAGTCCAGCTGGATGTTCAGATGCACGGACGAAAACTTACGCCGACCTGCACGCGTCGCGATCGGCAACACTCCGACGCGCCGAGGCGCCCCGATAGGCTGGAGCCCGACATGACTACTCAGCGGTTGCCCGGCGCAGCGGGTGTGTGGCCGACCGTGGCGTGGCGGCTGTTCCAGCTACTCACCGCTGCAGCGCTGCTGTGGGCCGCCTGGCAGCTGCTGGGGCACACGCCGTATCGCATCGACATCGACGTCTACCGGATGGGCGGGCGGGCGTGGCTCGACGGCCGCCCGCTGTACGCCGACGGCGTGTTGTTCCACACCCAGACCGGCCTGGACCTGCCGTTCACCTATCCGCCGTTGGCGGCCGTCGCGTTCGCGCCCTTCGCTCTGCTGTCCCTTCCGGTCGCCAGCGTGGCCATCACGGTCACCACGCTGCTGCTGCTGGTCGCGTCGACGTGGATCGTGCTGACCCGGCTGCGGGTCGCCGAGCGGTGGCCCGCCAGCATGGGTCCAGCGTGGCGGCGGCGCTGCTGGCTGGCGGCCGCGATCGTGGCGCCCGCGGTGCTCTACCTCGAGCCCATCCGGTCGAACTTCGAGTTCGGTCAGATCAACGTCGTGCTGATGACCCTGGTCATCGCCGACTGTGTACCGCGCAAGACGCCGTGGCCGCGCGGGCTACTGCTCGGGGTGGCGATCGCGTTGAAGCTCACGCCCGCGGTCTTCCTGCTGTACTTCCTGCTGCGCCGCGACACCCGCACCCTGCTGACTGCGGCGGCCTCGATGGTGGGGGCGACGGTGATCGGGCTGGTCCTCGCCTGGCGTGACTCTCTTCAGTACTGGTCCGAGACGGTCCACGACACGGACCGGATAGGGATGGTCACGTTCAACACCAACCAGAACATCGCGGGTGGGTTGGCGCGGCTGGGTCTGGACGAGGGTCCGCGTTTCGTCTTGTGGACGGTGGCCTGCTTGACGGTGCTGGCGCTGACGGTGTGGGCCGTGCGCCGGGTTCTCGACGCGCACCAACCGGTCCTGGCGTTGGTGTGCGTCGCACTGTTCGGGCTGGTGGTGTCGCCAGTGTCGTGGTCTCACCACTGGGTCTGGGCGTTGCCGTCGGTGCTCGTCACCGCCGTGATCGCCTACCGCCAGCGCAACATTGCGCTGGCGGCGGTCACCGTCGTAGGCATCGCGTTGATGGTGTGCCTGCCGCTGGTGCTGCTCCCCGAGCACCACGAATCGGCCGCGTCGGTATGGCGTCAGCTCGTCGGCGGCCCGTACCTGTGGTGGGCGCTCGCAGTGATTGCGGTGGCCGGATCGGTTGCGGGCCGTCTCACCCCGCGGCGCGAGGACGCCGACCGTCCAGCGGCGGACGCAGCCGCGCCGGTGCCCGCGGCGAATTAGCCGCGTTACCCCGCGGCGGCTTCGGGAATGCGCGCCGCCGAATTGAGGCCGGCTTTCTCCGCGCTCTCCTTGACATCGGCCGCGTACAGGTCGACGTACTCCTGCCCCGACAGCCGCATGAGCTCGTACATGACCTCGTCGATCACGGCGCGTTCGATGAACCTGTTGCCCGCCAGCCCCTCGAAGCGCGCGAAGTCCATGGGTTGTCCGAACTTCACATGGACGCGACCGAACCGCCACATCCTGCTGCCCGGCGGGTTCACCACGTCCGTTCCGACCATCGCCACGGGGATCACCGGCACGCCGGTCTGCAGTGCGACGCGCGCCAGTCCGGTCTTGCCCTTGTAGAGCCGACCGTCGGGTGAACGGGTGCCCTCGGGGTACATGCCGAGCAGCTTGCCATCGGAGAGGATCCGCTGGGCGGTGGTCAACGCGGCCCGCGCCGAGTCGGCATCGGTGCGGTCGATGGGGACCTGGCCGACGACCGTGTAGAACCAGCGGGTGAGCCAACCCTTGATGCCGGTCCCGGTGAAGTACTCGGACTTCGCCAGGAAGGTGATTCGGCGCCGCACGACGAGCGGCAGGTAGAAGCTGTCGGCGACCGCGAGGTGGTTGCTCGCCAAGATCACCGGCCCGGAATCCGGAACATATTCCAGGCCTTCAACTTTCGGACGGCCCAAGAGTGTGAGCAGGGGTCCCATGAAGATGAACTTGAACAGCCAGTACCACATCGACCCTCCTGCAGCGGACGCCTTGGTCGGTGCCCAGCGACAACTTTACCCACGGCCTCCTGCGTCGACCACACGGCAGTCGTTGGGAAGCGCGGTAGAAAGTGCTGTGACTACTCCTCGACGGTGACCGGGATGGGCTGATAGTGCCCGGGCCCAGACGGCGGTTCGTCGTCCGGCGGAGGCGGGCCCGCGGGGGCGGACGGATCGGGCGGCTCGGGCCGGTCCGCGTCGTCGGTCGGCTCGGTCATCGCCCGCACGACGGCGAGCAGCGCGCCGCTGTGCTCGGCAATCACGGTCAGCAAAGGGTGTTGCTCACCGTTGATCAATGCGGCGAGCGCGCACACCGGGCACCACACCTGCTGGCACTTGCCCTCGCCGGCGGCCGCCGCCCGCGCCGCAGCGAACCGCACTGCGGGATCGAGTCGGTTCAGGATCGCTTGCGCCAACTGCCGCAGTTCGGGACCCACATCCGAATGTCGCCGCCCGGCGGCTCCGGCCTCGGTGTGGAACTCACTCACGCTGGCCACACCTCCGGATCAGGTCGAAATCGCACGGTCAGTTCGCCGCCACGCAGCTGTGCGTCCATGACGATGCATCGACGGAGCACGGACGCCAATCGAACCCGGCGCCGCAGGCCCGCGGCCCCGATGATCAGATCGTCGTCGACCCGGCCCAGCGTCAACGCCGCCGGATCGACCTGCGGCAACTCTAGCCGCAACCGATACACCGATTCGAGTCCGGAGCCGGATTCCCTGTCGACGCACGGTCTCAGCGGCCGTGGCGGTGGCGCGCCGTCCTTCCGCCGGGCGCTGTCGAGCAGTTCGGCCAGCGCCTTGGGCCCGATGGGCTCGCCTGGCAGATGCGGAACGAGCACCAGCTTCACGTCACCGATGGTGGCGTCGAGCTCGTCGAGCACAGCCCGCTGTTCGGCGATCCGCTCGGTGTACCAATCGAACGCCGGATGCTCCGGCAGGTTCCGGTATTCGAACGAATCATCTTCCACCAGAATCTGATTGACGAGCAGCTCTTCGACCCAGACACCCATGAGCGCCAGTGCGCCCAGAGTTCTGCTCGCCTCCGCGGCCACCACACGTTCGGGGGTCAGCACCAGATGCGCGGCCACCCGTGATGCGTCGGTCAGTAGGGCGCCGAGCCGTTCGGTGCTCGCGGTGATGCGCTCCACGAGCTCGACCACGGCGGCCGACCGAGCGTCGCCCGTTGTCAGCGAGAGCCGACGGTGGCGCGGCCACGCCCGCTCGAGGTAGAGCCCGAAGGTCGCGGGCAGCGTCAGCATCCGCATCGCATCCGCGGTGGACGCGCAGTCCACGACGACGTGATCCCAGTCCCCCGAGGCGGCCAACTCTGCGACCTCGTGCAGCCCGAGTACCTCCTGAACCCCCGGCAGCGCCGAAAGTTCTTCGGGGGCAACGTCTCCCACGTCGGACTCCGGGAAGCGGTCGGCGAGCACGCCGGCCACCTCACGCCAGCGCGTTTCCAGCAGCGCCACCGTGTCCAGGGCGAGTGCGTCGAGGAGGCCGGCTCTTCCGGCGTTCCGGCCGCCACCGAGGTCGGCGAACACCCGCGTGGGTCGTCGCTCTCCGGTCGGCGTCACCGTCACACCCAGCACCTCGCCTGTGGAGTGAGCCTGGTCGGTCGACACGATCAACACCCGCAGGCCATCGCGGGCGTCGCGCACGGCCGTGGCGGTCGCCAACGTGGACTTGCCTACCCCACCCTTGCCGACGAAGAGGCTGATCCGGGCGGCGGCCGCAACGGGCTCGCTTTCGGTCACTGCACCTCGACACGCTTCTTGAGGTCCTTCAACGCGGTGTCGGTGAGCCTGCGCTCGGCCTTGCGCTTCAGCAACCCGATCATCGGGATGACCAGGTCGACGGCCAGTTCATAGGTAACGTCGGTGCCGGAACCCTTGGGGGACAAGTGATATGCGCCGTCCAGCGCCTTCAGGAGCGAACTGGATACCAGCGACCACGTCACCGATGCGTGATTCGGCGGCCAGACATAGGACAACACCATGGTGTCCTTGAGCACGGCGGCGTCCAGCACCAGCCGCGCCGTCTTTGGATAGCCCTCCGCGTCGACCTCGAGGACCTCGGCCTCCTTGTACTCGGCGACCCAGTCCGGGTACGAGCCGATGTCGGCGATGACGTCCATCACCGTCGACGGGTCGGCGTCGATGTAGATCGTCTGCGCAGTCTTGTCCGCCACGTTTCTCTTCCCCGAGTCGCTCGTGGGCGGAAGAGCAGACCCGCGCCCTTCCGCACAGGAATGTACCCGCCTAGCTTGTCGCCCGGCCCGCTATCGCGCCAGCCGAGAGGCGCCGACTGGCCGCGCCGCCTCCAGCGTCCGCTTCACCTCGAAGGCCATGTTCTTGCCCGCCACCCTGCGCTTATGGTTCATCTTCGCCAGGTTCATCTTGGCGAGCTGCCAAGCCGCCACGCCGGACGGCTCGGCGTGCAGAAAGTAGTGCAAGATCACACCGTCGAACGACGGTTCCAGCCATATCTCCATGGTCCCCGTCAGCGCGCCCGTCACGGTCCAGCGGTGCCCCGCGGGGCCACGGTCCTCGACGACCGTCAACCTCAGGTCCGGCCACCATCCCCGCCAACTCGCCGGATTCGCGACTGCGCTGCCGACGTCCGCCGGGTCGGCACATACGAAGGTTTCGTCGGCGATCTGGATGCTGTTCATCGCGCTCAAGCATCACACATCGCCCCGCCGTGGAGCTTCACACGTGCCCACCCGCCGCTGATCAGCGGCCGACTAGGCTGGAGTCTCCAGGCGATGCCGACTGAGAGGCAATGATCATGCGTGAGTTCAGCGTTCCCGCGTCGTTCTCAGTCGGCGAGCGCGACAACGTCGTCAGTGCCGTGTTCGACCAGGAGCGCGAAGACCCCGACCACGTCATCATCCAGCGACTCGTCGGCGGGTCATGGACCGACGTCACGTCGAAGGAGGTCGCGGCCCAGATCCGCTCGACCGCTTTGGGTTTGATCGCCAACGGGGTCCAGGCCGGCGACCGCGTGGCGGTGTTGTCGGCAACCCGCTACGAGTGGCCGATCATCGACTTCGCCATCTTGTCCGTCGGCGCCCTCACCGTACCGATCTACGAGACCAGCTCGGCCGAGCAGGTGCGCTTCGTGCTGGCCGATTCCGGTGCCGTGGTGGCCTTCGCCGAAACCGACGACCACGCCGAGCGCATCGAGCAACTCAGGGGTGAGTTGCCCGCCCTGCGGACGGTCCTGCGCATCGATGGGTCTGGTACATCGGCGTTCGACGAGCTCGCCGAGGCGGCCAAGGCCATCGACCCCGCCGCGCTCGACGCGCGAGTCGCAGGCATCTCCTCCGCCGATCCCGCAACGCTGATCTACACGTCGGGCACGACGGGTCGCCCGAAGGGCTGCCAGCTGACGCACTCCAACCTGCTCTACGAGATCCGCGGCGCCAAGGCCTGCTTCCCCGAGCAGCTGGACAAGGGCGAGAGGCTCCTGGTGTTCCTGCCCTTGGCCCACGTACTCGCCCGTGCGATCACCATCGCCGCCATCTCCAACGGGGTGACCCTAGGCTTCACCAGCGACATCAAGAACCTGGTGCCGACGCTCGCGGTGTTCAAGCCGACGCTGGTGGTGTCGGTGCCCCGGGTATTCGAGAAGGTCTACAACACCGCCGAACAGAATGCCCGCAGCGACGGCAAGGGCCCCATCTTCGCGCAGGCGGCCAACACCGCGATCGAGTGGAGCCAGGCGCAGGACACCGGGGGCGCCGGACTGTTCCTCAAGCTGAAGCATGCGGTGTTCGACAAGCTCGTCTACGGCAAGCTGCGCGCCGCGCTCGGCGGCAGCTGCCACTCGGCGATCTCGGGCGGCGCGCCACTAGGGGCGCGGCTCGGTCACTTCTACCGTGGCGTCGGGCTGTCCATCTACGAGGGCTACGGGCTCACCGAGACCAGCGCGGCGATCACCGTCAACCGGGTCGACGAACTCAAGGTCGGCTCGGTCGGAAAGCTGTTGCCCGGCAACAGCATGCGCATCAACGACGACGGCGAACTGCTCGTCAAGGGCGGTGTGGTGTTCAGCGGCTACTGGCACAACGACGAGGAGACCAAGGCCGTCTTCTCCGACGGCTGGTTCCACACGGGCGATCTCGGGGCCATCGACGACAACTGCTTCCTGACGATCGTGGGCCGCAAGAAGGAGATCATCGTGACGGCCGGTGGCAAGAACGTCGCCCCGGCCCTGCTGGAGGACCGGCTGCGCGCGCACCCACTGATCAGCCAGGCGATGTGTGTGGGCGATCAGCAACCGTTCATCGCCGCGCTGATCACGATCGATCCCGAGGCGTTCGACGGCTGGAAGGAACGCAACGCCAAGGACGTGGGTGCATCGGTGGGCGATCTCACCGACGACCCGGACCTCCTCGCCGAGATCGAGCTGGCCGTCAAGGAGGCCAACCAGGCGGTGTCGAAGGCGGAGGCCATCCGCAAGTTCCGGATTCTGCCCGTGGACTTCACCGAGGACACCGGGGAACTGACCCCGACGCTGAAGGTCAAGCGCAAGGTGGTGGCGGAGAAGTTCGCGGACGACATCGACGCGCTGTATGCGAAGGACGGGGCCGAGTAGCGCGCCGGCGAGCTACCCGGTCAACAACGCACTGAGGCGCTGCGCCTTGGTCTTCCACTGCCAGTTCTCGACGACCCATCGCCGGCCCGTCGCTCCCATCGCGGCCGCGCGGTCCGGATCGGCCAGCAGGTCGCCGACTGCAGCGGCGATCGCACCGACGTCCCAGCCGTCGACGACGAGTCCGGTCTCACCGTCGCGGACCGACTCCGGCGCGCCCCCGGAGCGCCCCGCCACGACGGGCACCCCCGTCGCCGAGGCCTCCAGGTAGACGATGCCCAACCCCTCCACGTCGAGCCCGGAGCCTCGGGTACGGCACGGCATTGCGAACACGTCGGCCATCGCGTGGTGCGCGGGCAACTCGTCACCGGGTACGCCTCCGGTGAACACGACGTGCTCGGCGACCTCGAAACCGCACGCCAGCCGATACAGCGCGTCGCGGTGCGGGCCGCCGCCGACGATCACCAAGGCGGCCCCGTCGACGCGTTGGCGAATCGCGGGCAGCGCGCGAATCAGCATGTCCTGACCCTTTCGAGGCACCAGACGCGACACGCACACGACGACGGGGCGCCCGCCGAGTCCGTACCTGGCCCGCAGTTCGGCGCGCGCGACGGAGTCGGGTTCGAACCGGTCCGTGTCGACTCCGGGGGCCAGGTGTTCGAGCGCCGCGTCGGGCCCGAAGGCCGATGCGAACCGGCTGCGCGTGTAGTTGCTGATGAACGTGACGACATCGGCGTCGTTGCCGATGCGGCGCAACGCCGTTCGAGCCAACGGCAGCATCGACCAGCCCACCTCGTGACCGTGCGTGCTGGCGATCACCCGACGTGCCCCCGCGTCGCGGGCGAGCGCGGAGAGCAACGCCAGCGGCGCCGCGGCCCCGAACCAGACGGTGTCGATGTCATCGCGGGCGATGAGTCTGCGCATCCGGTGCGCGACCGACGGCTCCGGCACCATCAGCGTCGTCGGGTGGCGCACGACGTCGTAGCCGGTCGCCCTGGCGGCAGCGTCGAATTCGCTTGCGCCCTTCCATTTGGGCGCATACACGGTGAGCGTGTGCTCTCCCCCGGCGACCAACTCGTTCACCAGGTTCTCCAGATACGACTGGATGCCACCGCGCCGCGGTGGAAAGTCATTGGTCACCAGCAGCACGCGAGCCATCGCGGTCAGGCTATCCGGTCAACCAGGCGCGCCACGCGGCCAGTACCTCGGCGGTATCGGCGTGCAGCACGGTGCGGACGGCGGTGTCGGTGTCGACGTGACCCAGGCCGCACGCCGCGAGGTACAGCTGCCGAAGGGCCTCCGTCCCGTATCTGTCTGCGACGAATCGGCTGAACCACCACGCCCGGTCGTAGGCCAGCGACCGGAACTGTCCGGGGGCGCCGAGGTCGGCGTCGGTCGGGAGTACGGCGAGCTCGGCCGCCCGCTGTGCGCCGGGCACCGGGGCGGATGGGCGGCCCACGAAGTCGGCCACGCCCTCGGTGAGCCAGCGCGGCGCATCGGTCGCCGTCTCGGCTCTGGCGGCGTAGTGAAAGAGCTCGTGACGTAGCACGATCCGCAATGAGTCGGCGCTCATCGCGGCCGCGCCGGGCGCGAAGGCGATCCGTTCTGCGGTCGTCGTGGCGGCGATGTCGGATCCGCCGCCACCGATGGCGCGGAACTCCTCGTCGGTGCCCGTCAAGACGATTACGACGTGGCGAGGCCACTCATCGCCCCAGAACGCCGTGACGGCAGCGGTGGCGGCGTCCAGTTCGGTCGTGATGCGTCCAGCCAGTTCGTCGCGGCGGTCCCCGCCCAACACCAGGAATTCCGCGGTGCGCCCGTCGCGCAGGACGAGCGACGCGGACGTCGCTGCAGGGGTGGCCGACGTTGCCGGACTCGCCCCTGGTGGCGGGGCAGGCGCATCGACGGTTGGTCCGAGCAGAGCGACGCCGACGAGGAGTTCGACGACGAGCAGCAAGCCGAGAACGGGGCGCGCGAGACGCTCAGTAGCGCCGGACGTTGTGGATCGGCGCATTGTTCACCGGGGCAACCGTGACCGGGATGCCGTAGGTGGAGGCATGCACCATCATGCCGTCGCCGATGTAGATCCCCACGTGCGAGGCGTCCCCGTAGTACGTGACGAGGTCACCCGGTTGCATCTGATCCATGGAGACCGCCTGGCCCCCACGGGCCAAGGCCTGGCTTGAGTGCGGAAGGTTGATCCCGGCCTGCTGGAACGCCCACATCACCAAACCGGAGCAGTCGAAAGCGTTGGGACCCGAGGCACCCCACGAATACGGCGACCCGATCCGGGTCAATGCGGCCTGCACCGCCAGAATGCCCTCGCCGCCGGGAGCCGGTACGGCGGCCTCGGGCGGAGAGATGTCACCCGGGGTGATGCCCCCACCCGGAGCGGCGGCAAGCACCTCTGGGCCTTCGTCCGGCGGCACTGCTTCGGGCGGCGGCGGTGGAGCTGGCAAAGCCGCCAACGTCTGGCGTTGCGCGGGGGTCAGGGCCGTGTACTGAGATTTGACGACGCCGATCTGCAGCTGAAGCTTGCTTTGCTTGGATTGCAGGTCGGCGCGCACGGCGGCCGCCTGCTCGGCGGCCGTCTTCGCGTCCGCGGCGGATCGCGCGGATGCCGCCTCGACGCGGACGGCCTCTTCCCTCGCCTTGCGGAAGTTCTGCATCTGCACCGACATCTCGGTGGCCATCACCCGCTGCACAGCGAGGTTGTCGATGAGGTTCTGCGGGGAGTCGGCGGTCAGCATCGCATTGAAGCCGTCGGTCCGTCCCCCCATGTACTGAGCGACAGCAACCTTGTCGACGGCGGACTGAAACGTTGCCATCTCCGCTTGGGCCGCATCGACGGCGACCATGTCGGCGGCGTGTTGTGCGTCCGCATTCTGTTGCGCCGCAATCTTTTCACTGAGCTCGAGCTGAGCCGAGTGCATGGCCTCGGTCGTCTGCTCGGCTTGCCTGGAAAGCTCGTTCAGTTTTGCCAGTGCATCGCTGGCAGGGTCCGCCTGCACACTTCCGGCGAGAATGCCGCCGAACACCGTCAAGCCAATGATCGCACTTACCACGGGTCGTCGAATTCCACGTTTGCGTCGGTGCGTGCGGTCGAACCTCAAGATTTCGCGTCCTTCAACTGCCGTTTGCGAGCCGCGTCGAACTGCTCTTAGGTCTCAGATAGGTTACGAAACGGCATCGGGGTTGTCCAACAGAGGGCGCAAATTTAACAGAACTCAGGAGATTCGCTTCGCTCGCCCCCTGACAGCGTGTGTCGCTACGCGGCGCCCGAACTGCCCGTTGATTCGGGGTGCCGATGGATGGGGACCAGCCTCAATCGCGGCGCCATTCCCGCGTCGGCCAGCACCTCCAAGGCCTTGCGTTCGTCATCCAGCAACGTCTCAGGAACGCCGAGCAAGACGCTCACGACGCAGTCTTGACAGCCGACTCCACGCACCGCGCAGTCGTCACAGTCGATGACGACGGCGCCCGTGTCCGGCATCTGGCGGTCGGGCGTTGACTCCTGGGCGTCGGGCGACTGTGCCATCCCACGCTCCTCTCGTTTCCGGTTCTCGGCTCGGTTCACGCTCGGTCCGGTCGAAGACACGCTAACCGCGCCCTCCGACAAATCACACGAGTGTCAGTCGCGGGGCCTACCGTCACCGCCATGGAGCAGCTGAGCTTCGCCGACCTCGGATCAGACGACTTCCCCGAGTCGCTGCGCTCCTGCCCGCCGGCAGACTTCCCCGAGTCGCTGCGCTCCTGCCCGCCGGCAGACTTCCCCGAGTCGCTGCGCTCCTGCCCGCCGGCAGACTTCCCCGAGTCGCTACGCTCCTGCCCGCCGGCAGACGACCTCGACGTCCTGTCCTTGCGCGACATCACGTTCGTCGTCGTCGACCTCGAAACCACGGGCGGACGGGCCACCGAATCCGCGCCGGGGCGAAACGACCACGACGCGATCACCGAACTCGGCGCGGTCAAGGTGCGCGGCGGCGAGGTGCTCGGCGAACTGGCCACCCTCGTCGACCCGGGACGCGCCATCCCACCCCAGATCGTCACGCTGACCGGAATCACCACCGCCATGGTGCGCAACGCGCCGACCATCGAGTCGGTGCTGCCCGCATTCCTCGAGTTCTCCCGCGGTGCGGTCCTGGTCGCCCACAACGCCGGGTTCGACATCGGGTTCCTGCGGGCGGCCGCCGAACGCTGTCAGCTGCCGTGGCCGCGACCGCCCGTGCTGTGCACGGTGAAACTGGCCCGCCGGGTGCTGACCCGCGACGAGGCACCCAGCGTGCGGTTGTCCGCATTGGCTCGGTTGTTCGGCGCGGCCACCACGCCGACGCACCGCGCGCTCGACGATGCGCGCGCCACCGTGGACGTCCTGCACGCGCTGGTGGAACGGGTCGGCAATCAGGGCGTGCACACTTTCCCGGACCTGCGGGCATACCTGCCCGACGTGAGCCCCGCCCAGCGGCGCAACCGGCACCTGGCCTCCGGACTCCCACGACGCCCCGGGGTCTACCTGTTCCGCGGCCCAGCCGACGAAGTGCTCTACGTCGGTACCGCGGTCGATCTGCGCCGACGCGTGGCGCAGTACTTCAACGGATCGGACCCGCGGACCCGCATCAAGGAGATGGCGTCCCTGGCCACGCGCGTCGACCACGTCGAGTGCGCGCACGACCTCGAGGCCGGGGTACGCGAACTGCGCCTGCTCACCGCCCACGCCCCCCCGTACAACCGACGCTCGAAGTTCCCGCACCGATGGTGGTGGGTGGTGCTCACCGACGAGGCCTTCCCGCGGTTCTCGGTGGTACGGGCGCCCAAACACGACCATGCGATCGGCCCGTTTCGCGTGCACGCCGATGCGGTCGAAACGGCGGACCTGCTGGCCCGGCACATCGGTATCCGGACGTGTACCGCACGGTTGGGGCGCGCGGCCACGCACGGGCCGTCCTGCGTCGAACGCGAGCTATCACCCTGTCCGGCACCGCGCGGCGTCACCGCCGATTACTACGCCTCCACCGTCGACGGCGCCAGCAGGTTGATCGCGGGCACCGACGACGTCGCGCTGCGCGCCGCGTTGGCGCACATCGACGAGCTGGCGAGCCGGGGCCGGTACGAGACCGCTGCGCGGCTGCGCGATCGCACGGCCACCGCCATCGACGCGCTCTGGAGGGGGCAGCGATTGCGGGCGCTGGCAGCCGTCGAAGAGCTCGTCGCGGCCCGGCCCGACGCCGCGGGCGGCTGGCAGCTCGCCGTCATCCGGCACGGTCAACTGGCCGCGGCGGGCAACGCCACCCGCGGCGTTCCGCCCATACCCGTCATCGATGCGATTTGCGCTGCCGCACAAGCGATTCTGCCGTCCGCTGCCCCGCTGGGCGGGGCTCTCGTCGAGGAGACGGGTCTGCTCACCCGTTGGCTCAGTCAACCCGGGGTGCGCATCGTGCGTGCGGAGTCGGGCTATGCCACCCCAGTCGGGTCGGCGGGCCGGCTGGCGTCGTGGTCGGCCACCGCCCGGTCCGCCCACATCGCCGCCAAGCAGGAAGCCGAGGACGACGTAGAAATGGCCCGGATGTTGCATCCTCGGCTAACGAGAAACCGGGCGGCGAAAGTCAGCTGAGGCGGCTCTCAGAGTTTCTGCGTGAACCGCACCCAGCGCGCAAGCAGCTGCTCGGCCGCTCTGGAATCGATCGCCTCCTTGGCCCGCGCCAGCCCGTCTTCCCAGGCGGGCACCCACTTGGCGTCGCTGGACAGTCCGGCGTGGGCGACCATCGCGCCTGCGGCGTTGAGCACGACGGCGTCGCGCACCGGCCCCTTCGCGCCCCCGAGCACCTCGCGCACCGATGCGGCGTTGGCCTCGGCGTCCCCGCCCGTCAACGCGGACAGGTGCGCCCGCTCGAAACCGAACGCGGCTGGATCGAACGTCAGCCGCTCGACCGTTCCGGCCTGCACACGCCAGATCGTGCTGGTCGTGGTCGTGGTCAGTTCGTCGAGTCCGTCGTCGCCGTGCACCACCAGGACGCTCGAGCCGCGGGCGGCGAACACCCCTGCCATCACCTCGGCCAGCTCGCCCCACGCGCAACCGATCAACCCCGCCCGCGGGGCCGCTGGATTCGTCAGCGGCCCAAGCAGATTGAAGACCGTCGGGACGCCGATCTCTCGCCGCACCACCGACGCGTGGCGGTAGGAGGGATGGAACTGCGGTGCGAAGCAGAACCCGATGCCCACCTCGGTAACGCTGCGCGCCACCTCGTCGGGGCCGAGGTCGATGCGCACGCCGAGAGCCTCGAGCGTGTCCGCGCCACCGGACAACGACGACGCCGCCCGGTTTCCGTGCTTGACCACGGGAATTCCGCTGGCGGCCACCACGATCGACGCCATCGTGGACAGATTGACGGTATTGGCGCCGTCGCCGCCCGTGCCGACCACGTCCACGGCTTGCCCGGCGGCGCTGCCGAGTGCCTCGGCGGGCACGCGCCGCGCGTGCCTCAACATGGTGTCGGCCAGCTCCGTCACCTCGGCGGACGTCGGGCGCTTCATCTTCATCGCCACGGCGAAACCGGAGATCTGCGCCGGCGTCGCCGCGCCGGTCATGATCTGGTCCATCGCCCAGGCCGCTTGCCCGGGAAGCAGTGCTTGTCCGGTGGTCAGTCGCCCGAGCAGCTGGGGCCACGTCGGGGATTCGTCAGAAGACACGCTCGCACCCTAATCCCCGGGTCGATGCCCCGAAATATCGACGAATGTCGCGACCCGGGTGGAGTTCAACAACTACAAAGCGTCATACTTCTTGGTGTGACGAGTGCTGTAGGGACCTCGGGTACCGCGATCACGGCGCGGGTACATTCGCTGAACCGTCCCAACATGGTCAGTGTGGGCACCATAGTGTGGCTTTCCAGCGAATTGATGTTCTTTGCTGGGTTGTTCGCAATGTACTTCACCGCGCGCGCTCAGGCCGGCGGTGATTGGCCGCCGCACCCCACCGAGCTGAACCTGTATCAGGCGGTGCCTGTGACGCTGGTGCTGATCGCCTCGTCATTCACCTGCCAGATGGGCGTTTTCGCCGCCGAACGCGGCGACGTCTACGGGCTGCGCCGGTGGTACGTCCTCACCTTCCTCATGGGTGCGTTCTTCGTAGCCGGCCAGGGCTATGAGTACTTCCACCTGGTCACCCACGGCACGACCATCCCGAGCAGCGCGTACGGCTCGGTCTTCTACCTCGCGACCGGCTTCCACGGCCTGCACGTCATCGGCGGTCTGGTGGCCTTCATCTTCCTGCTGGCGCGCACGACGATGAGCAAGTTCACCCCAGCGCAAGCCACCGCCGCGATCGTCGTGTCGTACTACTGGCACTTCGTCGACATCGTGTGGATCGCCTTGTTCGCCACCATCTACTTCGTCCGATGAGCTCGGGCCGCAAGCAGCCGATGAGAAGGGGTTCGATGACCAGCAAGTCCCGCCGTCGACTGCGCCGACGCCTCTCGGCAGCCATGCTGCTGCTGATCGGACTTCTCGTCGCCGGTGGACTCGCAGCCACCCTGACGCCGACGCCACAGGTGGCCGTCGCCGACGAGCAGTCGCTCGCACTGCTGCGCACCGGCCAGCAGCTGTTCGAGACCTCGTGCGTGACGTGCCACGGTGCGAACCTGCAAGGCGTGCCCGATCGCGGGCCGAGCCTCATCGGCACCGGTGAAGCGGCGGTCTACTTCCAGGTGTCCACTGGCCGCATGCCCGCCATGCGCGGTGAGGCTCAGGCTCCGCGCAAGGACCCCATCTTCGACCCGCACCAGATCGATGCTCTGGGCGCCTACATCCAGGCCAACGGCGGCGGCCCGACGGTCCCGCGCGACGACAACGGCGAAGTGGCGCAGGACTCGCTGATAGGCCGCGACGTCGCCCGTGGCGGCGATCTGTTCCGGCTCAACTGCGCGTCGTGCCACAACTTCACCGGCAAGGGCGGCGCGCTGTCGTCGGGCAAGTATGCGCCCGACCTATCCGAAGCCGACCCCGCGCAGATCTACACTGCGATGCTGACCGGCCCACAGAACATGCCGAAGTTCTCCGATCGCCAACTGAGCCCGGAGGAGAAGCGCGACATCGTGGCGTACGTCCGTGAGGCCACCGAAACGCCCAACCCCGGCGGCTACGGCCTCGGCGGCTTCGGCCCTGCTCCGGAGGGCATGGCCGCGTGGATCATCGGGATGGTCGCGGTGATCGGCATTTCGATGTGGATCGGATCACGCGCATGAGCGACGACGTCAAAGGAAGCGACAGCCCAGGCCAAGAAGGCGTCACCGGTCAGCCGACCGACGCCCAGCTGGCGGAGATGTCCCGCGAAGAACTGGTTGAACTCGGCGGCCGGATCGACGGCGTCGAGACCGTCTTCAAGTCGAAGCGCTGGGCCGTCGAGGGCACCAAGGCCGAGAAGCGCGCCGAACGCGCAGTCGCGTATTGGCTTCTGCTGGGCGGTGTTTCGGGCCTGGCCCTGCTGGTGATCTTCCTGTTCTGGCCGTGGGAATACAAGCCGTTCGGCTCCGAGGGCGAGTGGCTCTTCGCGCTGGCCACACCGTTGTACGGGCTCACGTTCGGACTGTCGATTCTGGCCATCGGCATCGGCGCGGTGCTGTACCAGAAGAAGTTCATCCCCGAGGAAATCTCGATCCAGGAACGCCACGACGGTGCCTCCCCCGAGATACACCGCAAGACCGTCGCGGCCAACCTGACCGACGCACTCGAGAGTGTCCACCATCAAGCGTCGCAAGTTGATCGGCCTGTCGCTGGGGATCGGGCTCGGCGCCTTCGGGCTGGGCACGCTCGTCGCCTTCATCGGCGGGCTCATCAAGAACCCGTGGGCCAAGGTCGTCCCGACCGCCAACGGCAAGAACGCGGTGCTGTGGACGTCCGGGTGGACCCCGCGCTTCCACGGCGAGACCATCTACATCGCCCGCGCAACCGGGCGCGCCCGGCGAGTCACCCTTCGTCAAGATGCGGCCCGAGGACATCGATGCCGGCGGCATGGAGACGGTGTTTCCGTGGCGCGAGTCGGACGGCGACGGCACCGCCGTCGAGTCCGCCCACAAGCTCGCCGAGATCGCGATGGGGGTGCGTAACCCGGTGATGCTGATCCGTATCCGAGCCGGGGACATGTCCAGGGTGGTCAAGCGGCAGGGTCAGGAGAGCTTCAACTTCGGCGAACTGTTCGCGTTCACCAAGGTGTGCTCTCACCTGGGCTGCCCGTCCTCGCTCTACGAGCAGCAGACCTACCGCATACTCTGCCCGTGCCACCAATCGCAGTTCGACGCGCTGCACTTCGCCCGACCGATCTTCGGCCCGGCTGCTCGCGCCCTGGCTCAACTTCCGGTAACAATCGATAAGGACGGGTATCTGGTCGCCAACGGTGACTTCATCGAGCCCGTGGGTCCGGCATTCTGGGAGCGAAAGTCATGAGTGCACAGAGTGGTTCAACGAAGATGGCTCGTATCGCAGCCGACCAAGGCGATGCAATCGATTCGCGCTACCACCCATCCGCGGCGGTACGCCGCCAGCTGAACAAGGTCTTCCCCACCCACTGGTCGTTCCTGCTCGGTGAGATCGCGCTGTACAGCTTCATCGTGCTGCTGCTCACCGGCACGTACCTGACGCTGTTCTTCGACCCGTCGATGGCCGAGGTCACCTACCACGGCGTGTACCAGCCGCTCAACGGCGTGCAGATGTCGCGCGCCTACGAAACGACGCTCAACATCAGCTTCGAGGTGCGCGGCGGCCTGTTCGTCCGCCAGATCCACCACTGGGCAGCGCTGCTGTTCGCCGCATCGATCATGGTGCACCTCGCCCGAATCTTCTTCACCGGCGCGTTCCGCAGGCCCCGCGAGGCGAACTGGGTCATCGGCTCGCTGTTGCTGATCTTGGCGATGTTCGAGGGCTACTTCGGATACTCACTGCCAGACGACCTCCTGTCGGGCACCGGCCTGCGGGCGGCGTTCTCCTCGATCACGCTGGGCATGCCCGTGATCGGCACCTGGCTGCACTGGGCGTTGTTCGGCGGCGACTTCCCAGGCGTGATCATCATTCCCCGGCTGTACGCCATTCACATCCTGCTCCTGCCCGGAATCATGTTGGCGCTCATCGGCGTTCACCTGGCGATGGTGTGGTTCCAGAAGCACACCCAGTTCCCGGGACCGGGCCGCACCGAGAAGAACGTCGTCGGCGTGCGCGTCATGCCGGTCTTCGCCGTCAAGTCGGGTGCGTTCTTCGCGATGACGACCGGCGTGACCGGCCTGATGGGCGGCTTGCTCCAGATCAACCCGATCTGGCAGCTCGGCCCGTACAAGCCCTCGCAGATCTCGGCGGGTAGCCAGCCCGACTTCTACATGATGTGGACGGACGGCCTGGCCCGGCTGTGGCCGGCCTGGGAGTTCTACCCCTTCGGCCACACCATCGGTCAGTCTGTCTGGGTCGCCGTGATCATGGGGCTGGTCTTCGTGCTGCTGACCATCTACCCGTTCCTCGAGAAGAAGTTCTCTGGGGACACCGCCCATCACAACCTGTTGCAGCGGCCACGTGACGTTCCGGTGCGCACCGCGATCGGCGCCATGGCCATCGCGTTCTACATCGTGCTGACCTTCGCGTGCATGAACGACATCATCGCGCTCAAGTTCCACATCTCACTGAACGCGACGACGTGGATCGGCCGCATCGGCATGGTTTTCCTGCCCGCGATCGTCTACTACATCACCTATCGGTGGTGTGTCGGACTGCAACGCAGCGACCGCGCGGTTCTGGAGCACGGTATCGAGACGGGCATCCTCAAGCGGCTGCCGCACGGCGCCTACATCGAGCTGCACCAGCCGCTCGGCCCCGTCGACGATCACGGCCATCCGATTCCGTTGGAGTACCAGGGTGCCGCGCTACCCAAGCGGATGAACAAGCTTGGCTCGGGCGGCGCGACGGGCAGCGGCAGCTTCCTGACCGCCGACTCGGTCTTGGAGAGCGATGCGCTCGCAGAGGCAGAGCACGCTTCCGAGCATCGCGCACTCACCGCACTGAAGGAGTACCAGGACGGCGAGCACAATGGCTCGCCCAACGGTCAGCACTGATTCCAGCGCAAGCTGCACTGCCGAACGTGGATTACCCCGACGCTTCCATGAAAATAGCGTTTCGGTAATCCACGTTCGCCGTTTGCTCGGCGCACTCAGGAGGCGGGTAAGCGTCAGGCGATCAACTGATGCAGCTGCCGTAGGAAGAACCACGGCACCACGGGCATTGCGACCGTGACGAGCGCAGCCACGCCGTATGCCGCCCAAGCCAGGCCGTCCTGGTCAGAGGCCATGAGGTAGGTGCCGATGCCGACGGCCGCCGTGGCAGCGCCGACCGCGCACGCGAGCAGGACGGAGCAGCGCAACCACACCTGTTCCACGGCGGCGGTTGGGAATCCGACGGGGCTATTGGCTGGTGGCGCAGGTTGCCTGCGGATCACCGGGCCTCCGAAGGACCGCTGACTGGCCTCCGTTCCCAGTGGCGGGCCGAACACGTTCTGCGTCGACGCGGGCTGTCCGGCGGCGGGTCGGAGACCCCCTTGGAGCGCGGTGCGCCTGGCGCGGATCAGCAGTGGGATGGCCCCGGCGATGACGACCGCCGAAACGCCGATGACGGTGTAGAGCAACCAGGGGGTTTCCGCGTCATCCGCTCCAGTCGAATGGCCACTCGCCAGGTCGACCAGCGCCACGATGGCGGCCACTGACGTCCCCAGCGCCGCCAGCCAGAGCGCGGCGCACACCGCGAGCAGGATGCGGTCGGTCTGGTCCTGCTCATCGGGGTTGACCGGCGGGCGTTCCGCGGTATCGACATCGTGTGTCATCAGCAGCTGGTCTGCCAATCGTTGTTCTGTTGCGAGGCGATCGTCTGACCGTCGCTGGTGGTGATCGAGCAGTTCAGCTTGCTCAGCCGCAACAGGCTCGACGCCTGGACCGAACCGTACTCCGACATCGAGATGGGGGTCACCGTCAGAGACCATGGAATGTACACGTTCTGTTGCGTGCGCTGCCTACCCGATGCGTCGGTGTAGGTGACCGAGATCCTGTCCAGCGGCGCCTTCGTGCCGGTGACCGTGTACGTGATGAAACGGGGCCCCGCCGGCGCGGTCGTGGCGGGTGGCGGCGGCGGCGGTGGTGGTGGCGGTGGGGGCGCCTCGGAGGGTTCCGGAGGCGGTGGTGGCGGCTCCTGGGTCACCGTCACCGTCTCCGGAGGAGGTGGCGGCGGCTCCTCCGTGGGCGGAGGCGGCGGAGGCGGAGGAGGAGGAGGTGTGGTGGTCGTGATCTCGTCCTGGACCGGCGGCCCGGGGGTGGTGGTGCTGGTCGACGGTGTGGCGACGTTGGTGTTCTCGGTGCGTGTGACGAGCACCGCCACCGACGCGACGAGCGCGACGGCTGCGACGATCGCGACCACCCCGACCACCCACGGCCAGCGTGGAGGCTCCGGATCGACCACGTCGGCGGGCGGCTGAAAGTCGTCGTAGTCGTATGAGGAGGCCTCGGGCGCTACGTAGGGGCCACTGGTGAAGTGCTCGGATTCGGGCGCGGAGTACGCCCGCGAGTAGATCTCCGTCTCCCCGGTGGGGGGTGTCGCACGTTCCGGCTCGTCCGGTGTCGGAGAATCCGGCCCTGGGGGATTCGGCCCGCTCATCGCCCGTCCTTTTCAGCCTATCCTTCGACCATTCGGCGCGACGTCACCAAGGGGGTCGTGACTGACCGTGCCCCGGCAACCCTACCGAACGCGATCGGCGAGCGGCTCTCGCGGCGCGACTCGTCGGCCAACTGACGCCCGTATTGTGATCTTGGGCGCTGCGTGTCAGTGCTTCTCGGGGCCGGTGTAGTACTCGAAAACGAGGCCGCCGACTGAAGCCAGCACCAGGACCACGCCCGCGGCGAGCAACCATGGCAACCACAACGCGACGGCGACGGCGGTGACCGACGCCGACAACGCGATGAGCAGCGGCCACCAGCTGTGCGGGCTGAAGAAGCCGAGCTCTCCCGCGCCGTCGGCGATTTCAGCGTCCTCGTAGTCCTCGGGCCGGGTGTCCAGCCGTCGGGCGACGAACCGGAAGAACGTGCCGGTGAGCAGCGTCAGCCCGGTGGTGAGCACCAGCGCAGTGACGCCTGCCCACTCGATGCCGCCGTAGGCGTACAGCGCCGTCAGTGTGCCGTACACGACGGCCGACAGCGCGAAGAACGCCGTCAGGAACTCGAACAGCCTCGCTTCGATGTGCATGGATGTCCCTACTTGCTCGCCTGGGGGGCCTGCTCACCACGCCGGGTGTCGAACGGATGCGTGGTTTGCGCGTCGGGGGGCAGGCCGATGGCCCGCAGGGCGTCGGCGTTGGTGCCGTTCGGATGATCGGCGCGGTACTCGAGGTACGCCTTGAAGTCGTTGGGCTCCACGACGCGAACCTCGAAGTTCATCATCGAGTGATACGTCCCGCACATTTCGGTGCACCGACCGACGAAGGCGCCGGTCTCCTGGATCTCGCTGACCTGGAAGACATTGTCCGAGTTGTTGGCCTTGGGATCAGGCATGACGTCGCGCTTGAACAGGAACTCCGGCACCCAGAACCCGTGGATCACGTCGGCCGACGCAATCTGGAACTCGATGCGCTTGCCCTTCGGCAGCACGAGGACGGGTATCTCGGTGCTGGTGCCTACGGTCTCGACCTTGTCGAAGTTCAGGTAGGTGCGGTCTTCGGGGTTGAGCCCCTTGATCGGGCCGACAAGCTCCTCGCCATGCTCGTCCGTGCCCTCCGGCTTGGACTCCATGGCCGCCTTGCGCGCGGGGTCTGCGCCGTCGTAGCGCAGCGTGCCGTCCTTGAAGTCGACCTTCTGATATCCGAACTTCCAGTTCCACTGGAACGCCGTGACGTCGACCACGACCTCGGGATTGGGGTCCTTGTGCAGCATCTTCTCCTGCACCACGACGGTGAAGTAGAAGAGCACCGAGATGATCAGGAACGGCACCACGGTCAGCACCAGTTCCAGCGGCATGTTGTAGCCGAACTGACGCGGCAAATCGGTGTCGGTCTCCTTCTTCCGGTGGAACGCACTGGTCCAGAAGATCAGGCCCCACACGATGATGCCGACCACGAACGATGCGATCACCGCGCCGATCCACAGCTCGCGGTTGAGCTTGCCTTCCGGAGTGATGCCGGTCGGCCAGCCCAGACCGAGCACCTCGGACCAGCTACACCCGCTGAGCAGCAGCGCAGTGCCGCCGAGGAGGACGGACAATGCGACCAACTTGAACCCGCGAGCGGTCACGTTGGCGCCTCCTGGAAGTCGGTGGAACTAGTGAATACTACGCAGCGTAGACCACCGTGGAGGGCAGGAGCCCAGCGACTGGGGAATGTCACTTGACACCATTCTCGACACACCTCCCCGAACCGGCATACTGACGCGGTGTGCGGACTCCTGGCCTACCTGACAGACCCGCCGTCCGAGGTTTCACCAGAGCTCGTCGACGCGGTTTCGGGCGCCGCCCACCTGATGCGGCACCGTGGTCCCGACGAGCCGGGGACGTGGTCGGACGCCGACGTGGTGTTGGGTTTCAACCGACTGTCGATCATCGACATCGCGCACAGCCATCAGCCGCTGCGCTGGGGCCCGCCCGAGGCGCCCAACCGCTACGTACTGGTGTTCAACGGCGAGATCTACAACTACCTGGAGCTGCGCGCCGAGCTCACACGCCACCCACGGTGCGGAATTCGCCACCGACGGCGACGGCGAAGCGATCATCGCGGCCTACCACCACTGGGGCACCGCCGCGCTGCACCGGTTGCGCGGGATGTTCGCGTTCGCGCTGTGGGACACCGTCGAGCGGGAGTTGTTCTGCGCGCGGGACCCGTTCGGAATCAAGCCGCTGTTCATGGCGACCGGACCGGGCGGCACGATCGTCGGCAGCGAGAAGAAGTGCTTGCTCGACCTGGCCGGGGACGCAGGCATCGACCTCGGCATCGACGTTCGCGCCGTACAGCACTACACGGTGCTGCAGTACGTACCGGAACCCGAAACGCTGCACCGCGGGGTGCGGCGCCTGGAGTCCGGCAGTTACGCCATTGTGCGGCCCGGCCATCCCCCACAGGTCACCCGGTACTTCGCACCGACGTTCACTGCCGCACCGTTCGTCGCCGGAGGCGAAAAGAGCCGCTACGCCGAGATCACCGCGGTACTTGAGGACTCGGTCGCCAAGCACATGCGCGCCGACGTCACCGTCGGCGCATTCCTGTCCGGCGGCATCGACTCGACGGCGATCGCAGCGCTGGCCATGCGGCACAACCCAAGGTTGATCACCTTCACCACGGGGTTCGAGCGGGAGGGCTTCTCGGAGGTCGACGTCGCCGTGGCGTCCGCAGAGGCCATCGGCGCCCGCCACATCACGAAGGTGGTGAGCGCGGGCGAGTTCGTCTCGGCACTGCCCGAGATCGTCTGGTATCTCGACGAACCCGTCGCTGACCCAGCGCTCGTCCCGCTGTTCTTCATCGCGCGGGAAGCCCGCAAGCACGTGAAGGTGGTGCTGTCCGGCGAGGGCGCCGACGAGCTGTTCGGCGGCTACACGATCTACCGAGAGCCGTTGTCGCTGAAGGCATTCGACTATCTTCCCCGACCCGTCCGCCGAACCTTGGGCAAGGCGTCGAGGCCACTGCCCGAGGGGATGCGGGGCAAGAGTCTGCTGCACCGCGGCTCACTGACCCTCGAAGAGCGCTACTACGGCAACGCGCGCAGTTTCTCCGACGACCAGTTGCGCGCCACACTGCCAGGGTTCCGTCCGGAGTGGACGCACACCGACGTCACCGCGCCGTGGTACGAGGACTCTCAGGGGTGGGACCCGGTGGCCCGCATGCAGCACATCGACCTGTTCACGTGGCTGCGCGGCGACATTCTGGTGAAGGCCGACAAGATGACCATGGCCAACTCGCTCGAACTCCGGGTGCCGTTCCTGGACCCCGAGGTCTTCGCGGTGGCCTCCCGGCTGCCGTTCGATCAGAAGATCACCCGCACGACGACGAAGTTCGCGCTGCGCCGCGCGCTGGAGCCGATCGTGCCCGCTCACGTGCTCAACCGGCCGAAATTGGGCTTCCCCGTACCGATCCGCCATTGGCTGCGTGCCGGCGAGCTGCTCGACTGGGCGGACGCGACCCTCACGGCGTCGGCGGCCGGTCACTTGGTCGACCTAGGGGCCGTACGTCGGATGCTCGACGAACACCGCACTGGCGCAAGCGATCACAGCCGCCGACTGTGGACGGTGCTGATCTTCATGCTGTGGCACGCCATCTTCGTCGAACGAAGCGTGACGCCGAAGATCAGCGAGCCGCACTATCCCGTACAGCTGTAGGTCACGTGAATCAGGCGAGCGCCGAAGCGATCTCGGCCCCGGCGTCCGCACCGTAGGCATCCGAGATACGGGTGATCGCCGCTGTCTTGTCCCACGTCCACTCCTGCGGACCGGGTGCCTCGAACACCAGCACCGCGACCATCGAGGCCAGCTGCGCGGCCCGCTCGAGGCTCAAGCCGGCGCTGCGCCCCGTCAGGAACCCCGCCCGGAACGCGTCTCCGATGCCGGTCGGATCGGCCTGGTGCGTCTCCGGTACCACGCCGACGTGAATGAACGTGCCGTCCGAGGACACCAGGTCGACGCCCTTGGGCCCGAGCGTCGTGATGCGTAGCCCGATCTGGTTCATCACCTCGGCCTCGCTCAACCCGGACTTCTGCAGCAGCAGGTCCCATTCGTAGTCGTTGGTGAACAGGTAGGCCGCCCCCCCGATGAGCTTGCGGATCTCCTCCCCAGACAACCGCGCCAGCTGCTGAGACGGATCGGCGGCGAAGGCCAACCCGAGGGCACGGCACTCCTCGGTGTGCAGGAACATCGCTTCGGGGTCGTTGGCGCCGATGATGACGAGTTCCGGTGTGCCCGTTCGTGATACGACGTCAGCAAGCTTGATGTTGCGGGCCTCGGACATGGCGCCCGGGTAGAACGATGCGATCTGGGCCATGTCCTCGTCGGTGGTGCAGACGAACCTGGCGGTGTACGCCGATTCGGAGATCAGCACGCTCTCGCAGTCGACGCCGTGCGCGCCCAGCCACTGCCGGTAGTCGGTGAAGTCCTTGCCGGCCGCCCCCACGAGCGCGACGTCGCCGCCGAGCACGCCGATCGCAAACGCCATGTTGCCCGCGACGCCGCCGCGGTGGATGACCAGGTCGTCGACGAGGAAGCTCAACGACACCTTCTGTAGATGGTCCGCCAGCAGCTGTTCGGAGAATTTGCCAGGGAACTGCATCAGATGGTCGGTCGCAATGGATCCCGTCACCGCAATGGTCACGCAGCGTCACCCTTCGTTTCAATTGAATCGCTCGGCTAGCGGCAAATGGACCGCAGGTTGGTGCGCTAGCCTAACAACGTCATGGCCGGCCCCTATCCGTACCCCGAATCCCCTCACCCGGAGTCACTGCCCCAGCAGTCCTTTCCGCCACCCGGCGGACCCCACGTGCCGTCGCCGTACCCGGGAGCACTGCCGCCACCGGTGGATTATCCCAGGAACACGCGACGGCGGCGGGTCTTGGCGGCGGTGCTCGGGCTGCTGGTGGCGCTGGTGGTTGCAGCCGTGGCGGCGACGACGATCCTCGTCCAGCGGGGCACCGACGACGCGGCCTCCGCGGCCCTGAACCAGGACTCGGCCAAGGCGGCCATCCAGGATTATCTGGACGCGCTCGCGCAAGGAAAGGACGAGCGGATCGCCGAGCACGCCTCGTGTGGGCTGTTCGACGCCATCAAGGACCACCAAGCGGACATGTCGCTGGCAAATCTCGCGAGCGACGCGTTCCGCAGGCAGTACAGCGGTGCCCAGGTGGCGTCGATCGACAAGATCGTGATGTGGTCCCCGAACCAGGCGCAGGTGCTGTTCACCATGAAGGTGAAACTGGCAGGCCGAAGCAAGTCCGAGGTGGAACGTCAAGCGGTAGCTCAGTTGCTCATCCAAGACCGCGAGATCCTGGTGTGCTCCTACCTGCCGCGCAATGTGGGACCGTTCTAGGTCAGTTGAACGAGTCGCCGCAGGCGCACGATCCGGTTGCGTTCGGGTTGTTGATCGTGAATCCGCCGCCCGTCAGCGCGTCGACGAAGTCGATCTGGGCCTCCTGCAGGTATGGCGCGCTCATCCGGTCGACCGTCAAGGTGACGCCGTTGAAGTCGACGTCGAGGTCGCCGTCCTGATTGCGGTCGTCGAACTCGAGCTTGTAGCGCAGGCCTGCGCAGCCACCGGGCTCGACGGTGATGCGGAGGAACACGTCGTCGCGCCCCTCTTGCTCCATCAACGTCTTCGCCTTCGCCGCAGCGGCGTCGGTCAGGATGACGCCGTGGGCAGCCGTGCTGGTCGCCGACTCGTCCTGAACTGTCATCGATTTTCTCCCTGATATCTAGGCTCGAACTACCTCAACGGTACCTTGTCTGGCCGCTATTCCCGACTCTGAGCCGATTCACCACGAGGGTGGGCCGATTCAACCACGGAGGTGCCGCCAATTGGCCGCCGTGCGCGACGCGAGGCCCGTCAGCTGGTTTGCCGCGTCGTCGATCGCGAGCTGGATCGATCCCGCGTAGTCGGCGATGGAGTGAGCCTCCGCGATGCCCGCACCGTGCAGGGTGGATTCGTCCAGGGTGACCTGCCCGGCCAGCACGACCACCGGGGTGTCTCGGGCGCCCGCGGCCAGCGCGCTCACCACCTTGCCGTGCAGTGACTGGTCGTCGAACCGGCCCTCACCTGTGATGATCAGTTCCGCGGCGGCGACGTCGGCCGCCAGTCCGGTGTGTTCGGCGATGACGGCGGCGCCCGACTCGCGGCGCCCCCCAAGGGCGAGCAGCGCCGCACCGAGGCCACCCGCGGCCCCTCCGCCGGGCTCGTCGCGGACGTCTCGTCCCGACGCCGCGGTGAGCTCGGCGGCCCAGTCGCTCAAGCGCCGCTCGAGCGCGACGACGGTGTCGGGATCCGCACCCTTCTGCGGTCCGAAGACGCGCGCGGCACCCATGTCGCCCAGTAGGGGGTGCTCGACGTCGGTGGCTGCGATGAGGTCCACCCCGGCCAGCCGGGCCAGCGCTTGCGTCACCCCGCCGAGCGCGTCGACCATCCCGCGGCCACCGTCGGTGCACGCACTTCCGCCCAGTCCCACGACGATGTGACGCGCACCCGCGCCCAGGGCCGCTTCGAGTAGTTGGCCCACGCCGGCGCTGTGAGCGTCCATCGCGGTCTGCGCCGTGGGACCAGCAGGCAGCAGCGCCAGGCCGCATGCCTGTGCACATTCGACGTATGCGGTGTCGGATGCCGGGTCGAACACCCACTCGGCGGTGACGTCGAAGGTCAGTGGACCCGAGACCAGAACCGACCGGCGCTCCCCCAGCCGACTCGCCAGCACGTCGACGAAGCCGGGGCCGCCGTCGGATTGCGGCGCAAGGGTCAGCGCGTCATCGCCGCGCCCGCGCCGCCAGCCGTCGGCGATCGCCTGGGCGGCCTGGACCGCGGTGAGGCTGTCGCCGTAACAGTCGGGGGCGATCAGCACACGCAGCGCCTCGCCCGTCATCCCAGTAGGGTATGTCGGCGCAACCGGAGGTGCATGCCGGACGGCAGGCGTGCGGAAGTAACCTGGGACGCGTGAAACTGCTGGGCCGCAAGAAGGGCAACGCGCAAGCCGAGGACTCCGCGTCGATCCAGGGTGCCGATGCCCAGCAGGCCGCCAAGGACGCGGGCACCGCGCGCAAGGGCAGGCCGACGCCGAAGCGCAGCGAGGCCACCCGCAAACGCGGCCCGGTGGCGCCCGCGCCGCTGACCGCGGCCGAGGCCAGAAAGCGGCGCAAGGAGCTCGGCAGTAGGAAGTTGACCCGGGAGGAGCGCAAGGCCGAGAAGGTCGAGCGGCGCGCCGACATGGCCGACCGCCGCGAACGGATGATGGCCGGCGAGGACAAGTATCTGCTGCCGCGCGATCAGGGTCCGGTGCGCCGCTACGTCCGTGACGTGGTGGACGCTCGCCGCAATCTGCTCGGGCTGTTCATGCCCGCCGCGCTCGGCCTGGTCTTCGTCATGCTGTCGGTGCCGTCGCTGGCGGTGCAGAAGGCGGTGACGCCCGCGATGCTGGTGCTGATCCTCGTCATGGCCGTCGACGGACTCCTTATCGGCAGGCGGGTCAACAAGCTGGTCGACGCGAAGTTCCCCGACAACGTCGAAAGCGGTTGGAAACTGGGCTTCTACGCCGCGAGCCGGGCGTCTCAGCTGCGCCGGATGCGGGCCCCGCGCCCGCAGGTCAAGCGCGGCGACAAGGTTGATTGAGCGGCCGCCTGCGTCACGGGTTCTCGCGCTCGGCGGCATTCGGTCGGGCAAGTCTGCGTGGGCGGAGGCGACGATCGCGTCATGGGTCGGCCCCGACGATCCCGTGCGGTACGTGGCGACTGCCGCGGCTAGCGCCGATGTGGAGTGGACGGCCCGGGTGGCCGCCCACCGGGGCCGCAGGCCACCGCAGTGGGTGACAGTCGAAAGTGCTGATGTCGCAGCGCAATTGAACACAGCCGCAAAGCAGGCGACCCTCGTCGACGACATGGGTGGCTGGCTGGTCGCGGCGATGGACCGCAACGGCGCCTGGACAGGCGGATCGGTGCGCCGCGACGTCGATGGATTGGTCGACGCGGTGGAGGCCTTCGATGGACCACTCGTGCTCGTCAGCCCCGAGGTCGGATTGTCGGTGGTGCCCGCGACCGAGTCGGGTCGGCTGTTCGCCGACGCGCTCGGCGAGCTGAACCAGCGGCTGGCAGCCGTGTGCGATCGCGTCGTGTTGGTGATCGCCGGGCAGGTGTTGAGCGTGAAGGAGTCGCAGTGACTGGAGCTTCCCCGGAGTTTCCGGCCATCGAGCCGCCCGACGAGCGGGCCGCGGCCGCTGCGCTCGCTCGCCAGGACACGCTGACGAAGCCGCCCGGAGCCCTCGGCCGGCTGGAGCAGCTGTCGGTTTGGGCCGCGGCCTGCCAGGGCGTCTGTCCGCCGCGCCAGTTCCAGCGACCGCGCGTCGTCGTCTTCGCGGGCGATCACGGCGTCACCGCATCGGGCGTTTCGGCGTTTCCTGCCGAGGTGACTGCGCAGATGGTCGCCAACTTCGAGAACGGCGGCGCGGCGATCAACGTGCTGGCCGAACTCGCCGGAGCCGGGGTCCGAGTGGTCGACGTCGCGGTCGACTGCGATGCGCCGCTGACGCCTGCGATCGGCGCCCACAAGGTGCGCCGGAGCAGTGGAAACATCGCCCTCGAAGACGCGTTGCTCGCCGACGAGGCCCTCGCCGCGGTCGAGGCCGGCCGTCGTATCGCCGACGAGGAGGTCGACGGCGGGGCCGATCTGCTGATCGCAGGCGACATGGGCATCGGAAACACCACTGCGGCGACGACGTTGATCGCCGCACTGACCGACTCCGAGCCCGTCGCCGTCGTCGGACGGGGTACCGGGGTCGACGACGCCGGTTGGGCCCGCAAGACGGCGGCGATCCGCGATGCGCTCTACCGCGCGCGGGGGCACGCCGCGGATCCCGTTGGGCTGCTTCGGGTCTGCGGTGGCGCGGATCTGGCCGCAATGGCGGGGTTCTGCGCTCAGGCCGCGGTACGACGCACCCCGGTGCTGCTGGACGGCGTCGTGGTCACGGCGGCCGCGCTGGTGGCCGACCAGATGGCGCCGGGAGCCAGGCGGTGGTGGCAGGCCGGGCACCGTTCCACCGAGCCCGCGCATTCGTTGGCGCTGCAGCACCTGGCACTTGATCCGATTGTCGACCTCGGAATGCGGCTGGGCGAAGGCACCGGCGCGGTCGTCGCGCTCCCGATCCTGCAGGCCGCGGTGGCCACACTGGCCTCGATGGCGACGTTCGAACGTGCCCAGGTGTCCAACCGAGTGAACGACGGCAGCGACACGTCGTGATCAGGGCGCTCGCCGGGTCCCTCGCATTCGCGACGGTGCTGCCGATACCGACGCGGCAGCCGTTCGGGCGGGGTGCGCTCACTGCGCTGCCGCTCGTCGGTGCGGCGCTGGGTGGCGTTGCGGCCGGAACCGTTTGGGTGGCGGCGCGCGCGTTCGGCGAGGAGAGTCCGCTGACCGGGCTGCTCGCCGTCGCCGTGCTGGTGCTGCTCACCCGCGGGCTGCACGTCGACGGCCTCGCCGACACCGCTGACGGGCTCGGCTGCTACGGGCCGCCCGAGCGGGCATTGGCGGTGATGCGTGACGGCTCGGCGGGACCGTTCGGTGTCGCGGCGGTGGTACTGACGCTGGTCGTTCAGGGGCTGGCGTTCTCGGCGACCAGCCTGGTCGGCGTAGTGGTCGCGGTGGCCGCGGGTCGGGTGGCGGCGGTGCTGGCATGCCTGCGGTCGGTGCCTGCCGCCGCCGGGAGCACGTTGGCCGCCCGCGTCGCGGGCACTCAGCCGGGGTGGGTCGCGCTCGCTTGGGTCGGCGTCGTCGCCGGGGCCGCCGCGCTGGCGACGCCGCGGCTCTGGCAAGGCCCGGTGGCCGTGCTGGTCGCCTTGGGCATCGCGGGCGTTCTGGTGAGGCACTGCGTGCGCCGCTTCGGCGGGGTCACCGGCGACGTGCTCGGCGCCGCGCTCGAGCTGACGACGACCGTGGCCGCGCTCGGGCTCGCCGTGCGTTAGCCGAGCCGGGTCATCCAATCGTGCGTGTCGGCGAACTTGCCGCGCTGGATGCCCGTCAGCGTGTCGCGCAGCGCCATCGTCACCTCACCGGGTTCACCGTCGGCGATGGTGAACTCACCTGCCGATTCACCAGTGCCGAACTTCACGAATGACACCGGCGTGATGACGGCGGCGGTCCCGCAGGCGAACACTTCGGTGATCTCTCCGGCGGCGACCTTCTTCTGCCACTCGTCGACGTCGATCTTGCGCTCCTCCACCGAGAAGCCCGCATCGGTGGCCAAGTGCAGCAACGAGTCTCGCGTGATGCCGGGCAGCAGTGAGCCGCTGAGCTCCGGCGTGACGAGCCGCGCCGAGCCACCGCTGCCGAACACGAAGAACAGGTTCATGCCGCCCATTTCCTCGACGTAGCGGCGTTCGATGGCGTCGAGCCAGACGACCTGGTCGCAGCCGTGTTCGGCGGCCTCGGCCTGCGCGAGCAGCGACGCCGCGTAGTTGCCGCCGAACTTGGCCGCGCCGGTACCGCCCGGGCTGGCCCGCACGTACTCGGTGCACAGCCACACCGACACCGGCTTGATGCCGCCCTTGAAATAGGCCCCGGCCGGCGAGCCGATAACCATGTAGCGATACTGCGTCGCGGGCCGCACGCCGAGCCCGGGTTCGGTGGCGAAGACGAACGGCCGCAGGTACAGCGACTCCTCCCCGCCTGCAGCGGGCACCCAGTCGCCGTCGACCGCGATCAGCTGTCGCAGCGATTCGATGAACACCTCGTCGGGCAGTTCCGGGATAGCCAGGCGGTGGGCCGACCTGCGCAGCCGGGCCGCATTGGCTTCCGGTCGGAACGACACGATCGAACCGTCGGCCCAGCGGTACGCCTTGAGCCCTTCGAAGATCTCCTGCGCGTAGTGCAACACGATCGCCGAGGGGTCCAACGTGATGGGGCCGTACGGGAGCACCGCGGCGTCGTGCCAGCCCCGACCCTCGGTGTAGTCGATCGACACCATGTGGTCGGTGTGGAAGCGACCGAACCCGGGGTCACGCAGAATCTCAGCACGTACCTCGTCGCTCGCCGGATTCGTGTTGCGGGCAAGCGTGAATTCGAGGGGACGGTCGGTCATGTGGCGATTGTATAACTCGTGACTAGCGAGTTTTAGCCTCCACGAACGGCGGTGCGACGACCTCGCACTCCAGTGCCCGGCCGCGCACGTCGACCGCGACCGACTGACCGTCCGCGATGCCGGCGTCGGCGTCGATAAGCGCGAGTGCGATACCGAGTTTCATTGTCGGAGAAAAGGTTCCCGATGTGGTGACGCCGACTGGCGTGTCGCCGGCGAGCACCGTCATATCGCCGCGGAGCACGCCGCGGCCGACCGCCTTCAGCCCGCGCAGCAACCGCCGCGGCCCAGCCTGTTTCTCGGCCAGCAGCGCGTCGCGGCCCCAGAACGCGTCCTTCTTCCAGCCGATCGCCCAGCCGCACCGCGCCTGAAGCGGCGAGATGTCCAGCGATAGTTCGTGACCGTGCAACGGGTAACCCATCTCGGTGCGCAGCGTGTCCCGTGCGCCGAGTCCGGCGGGCTCACCACCTGCCGAATCGACAGCCTCGACCAGCGCGTCGAACACCACGCCGGCCCGGTCCCACGACGGCAGCAGTTCGTAGCCGTGCTCGCCCGTGTAGCCCGTGCGGCAAACCCTCACGGGCACGCCGCCGAATTCGGCGTCGGCGTACCCCATGTAATCCATGTCGGTGGGCAGCCCCAGCCCGCCGACCACGTCGGTGGACTTCGGACCCTGTACGGCCAGCACCGCGTAGGAGCGATGTTCGTCGGTGATGGTCAGCCCCGCAGGCGCTCGCTCGACGAGCGCGGCGACGACGGCCGCAGTGTTGGCGGCGTTGGGCACCAGGAAGATCTCGTCGTCGGAGACGTAGTAGGCGATCAGGTCATCGATGACACCGCCGGAGTCGTTGCAACACAACGTGTATTGCGCCTTGCCGGGCCCGATGCGACGCAAGTCGTTGGTCAGAGCGGAGTTGACGTAGTCCGCCGCACCCGGCCCGCGTACTAGAGCCTTGCCGAGATGGCTGACGTCGAACAGGCCGACGGCGTTGCGGGTCGCGTTGTGCTCGCTGACCGTGCCCGCGTAGGACACCGGCATCGACCAGCCCGAGAATTCAGCGAAGCTGGCCCCCAGTTCGCGGTGGCGGTCCTCCAACGGTCCCTGCAACAGGTTGTCACTCACGTCGGACAGATTAATCCCCCGGTCGCTCCGCTCCTGCCCACCGAACCCAATCCCCGGTCGCTCCGCTCCTGCCCACCGAACCCAATCCCCGGTCGCTTCGCTCCTGCCCACCGAACCCAATCCCCCGGTCGCTCCGCTCCTGCCCACCGAAACCCCAATCCCCCACTGGCTAGGGTTGGGACCCGTGAGCACCGCACCCGGTTACCAGTCCCCCGCCGTCGTCGTATCGGCCACCCTGCCCAAGAAGGGCCTCGGCTCGGCGGTGCTGATCGTGCCCGTCGTCACGGGCGACGACGACCAGGCGTCGGTCGTCGCGAACCCCTTCCTCGACGCGGAGGCGATCGGCGAACTCGAGGTCGCGTTGAAGGCGCTCGATGCCAAGGGCGGGGCCGAACAGACCACCCGGGTGGTGGCGCCCTCGCTGCCGGTCGCCAGTGTGCTGGCGATCGGGCTGGGCAAGGCTCGCGACGAATGGCCTGCCGACGTCATCCGGCGCGCCGCCGGGGTGGCCGCGCGGGCGCTGTCGGGCACCGAGACGGTGGTGACCACGCTGAGCGACCTCGACCTGGAGGCGACGGTCGAGGGACTGATCCTCGGCGCGTACCGCTTCACCGACTTCCGCAGCGCCAAGACGGCACCCAAGGAGCCCAGGCTGGCGAAGGTGATCGTGCTGTCGACCGCGAAGGGCGCCAAGGCCGCGGCCAGTCGCGCTGCGGATGTCGCCGGCGCAGTGGCCACTGCCCGCGACTTCGTCAACACTCCACCGAGCCACCTGTTCCCCGCCGAATTCGCCAAGCGGGCAAAGGCTTTGGGCGAGGCGGCTGGACTGGAAGTCGAGGTGCTCGACGAGAAGGCGCTCGACAAGGCGGGCTACGGCGGTGTGATCGGCGTCGGAAAGGGATCGGCTCGGCCACCGCGTCTGGTGCGGCTCGTCCACCGGGGCGGCACGTCGAAGAAGGCCAAGAAGGTGGCCCTGGTCGGCAAGGGCATCACCTTCGACACGGGCGGCATCTCCATCAAGCCGGCAGCCAACATGCATCACATGACGTCGGACATGGGCGGCGCGGCGGCCGTGATCGCCACCGTGGTGCTGGCCGCCAAGCAGCAGCTGCCCATCGACGTGTTCGCGACGGTGCCGATGGCTGAGAACATGCCGTCGTCCACGGCGCAGCGGCCCGGCGACGTGCTGACGCAATACGGCGGCATCACCGTCGAGGTGCTCAACACCGATGCCGAGGGCAGGCTGATCCTGGCCGACGCGATCGTGCGCGCCTGCGAGGACGAGCCCGACTACCTGATCGAGACGTCGACGCTGACGGGCGCGCAGACGGTCGCGCTCGGCGCACGCACCCCCGGCGTGATGGGCAGCGACGACTTCCGTGACCGCGTGGCGGCCCTGTCGCAGGAGGTCGGCGAGAACGCCTGGCCGATGCCGCTGCCCGAGGAGCTCAAGGACGATTTGAAGTCGACGGTCGCCGATCTGGCGAATGTCAGCAGCTCGCGCTACGCGGGGATGCTCGTCGCAGGCGTCTACCTCGGCGAGTTCGTGGCAGACGGCGTGCAGTGGGCACACGTGGACATCGCGGCCCCGGCGTACAACACGAGCGGACCGTGGGGCTACACGGGCAAGGGGGGCACAGGGGTGCCCACGCGCACCATGTTCGCGGTGCTCGAGGACATCGCCGCCAACGGCTGACCCCCCGGTTGCGCCGAAAGTGGATTACCGACACGCCTTTTCGCGAAATCGCGTGCGGGTAATACGCGTTCGGCCCTAGGCGTTGCGCGACGGTCAGCCCTCTTCGAGCTCGCGACGGAGCGCGCGGTCGCGTTCGATGCGACGGCGTGCGTCGTAGTCACGCATCCGCTGCGGGTATCCGACCTTCTGCACGTCGTAGACGGGTATCTGGAGCTGGTCGCTCAGCCGACGGGCCCCGGCATGACCGCCGGCCCGGCGTCGGGTCCATTCTCCGTCGGCTGCCACCAGGACGACGGTGACATCGGTGACGGTCGTCTTCGGTTCCACATAGGCCTCCACGCCTTCGTGCTCGGCGACCCACTGCCCCAAGTACCTCAGGTCGGCGGCCGGATCGCGGCCATCTGCGTGACGCCGAGAACTGCGCCCGCGAAACCTGTCGAACAGCCCCACCTGGACCGGACTCCTTTCACTGTGGCTTCGCGCGGTTGTTCCCGCGAACGTCGGGACTCACTTTCGATAGTGCCAGAGCAAATAGACCACGGTCTGCCACGACCGACGCCGACGAACATGACAGGATGGGGATCGAGTTTCGACCCGTTCCGAGCGACCGTTCGAGGGAGTCAACAAACATGGCCATCTCCGTCCAGATGCCCGCACTCGGTGAGAGCGTCACCGAAGGGACCGTCACGCGATGGCTGAAACAGGAAGGTGACACGGTCGAGGTCGACGAGCCACTGCTCGAGGTCTCGACCGACAAGGTCGATACCGAGATCCCGTCGCCCGCCGCGGGCGTGCTGACCAAGATCATCGCCCACGAGGACGACACCGTCGAGGTCGGCGGCGACCTCGCAACCATCGGCGAGGCAGGCGAGAGCGCAGGCGAAGAGGCGCCCGCCGCCAAGGAGCCCGAACCGGAACCAGAGCCAGAACCAGAACCGGAACCAGAACCAGAACCCGAAGCCGAAACCGAAACCGAAGAGGCGCCCGAACCGGAGGAGAAGCCGGCCGCGCCCGCCGCGTCCGGTGGCGAGTCGACGTCGGTGAAGATGCCCGAACTCGGCGAGTCGGTCACCGAGGGCACTGTGACCCGCTGGCTCAAGAAGGTCGGAGACAGCGTCGAGGTCGACGAAGCGCTGGTCGAGGTCTCCACCGACAAGGTCGACACCGAGATTCCCTCCCCGGTGGCGGGAACGTTGTTGTCGATCACGGCCGAGGAGGACGACGTCGTCCCGGTCGGCGGGGAACTGGGCAAGGTCGGCGCCGCGGGCGCCACGCCCGAACCCAAGTCTGAGGCCAAGGCCGAGCCCAAGCCCGAACCCAAGTCGGAGGCCAAGGCCGAACCCAAACCAGAACCCGAACCGAAGGCCGAGCCCAAGCCCGAGCCGAAGCAGGAGCCCGCGCCGGAACCGAAGCCGGCACCCAAGCCCGAAACCCCCGCCGAGCCTGCCGCGTCGGACGAGCCGTCAGGCTCCGACGATGGAAGCCCCTATGTCACGCCGTTGGTGCGCAAGCTGGCCTCCGAGCACGGTGTCGACCTCGCGGCGGTGAAGGGGACCGGCGTCGGAGGCCGCATTCGCAAGCAGGACGTGCTCGCGGCGGCCAGCGAGAAGGAAGAGGCCAAGAAGGCACCCGCTGCAAAGGCTCCGGCGGCGTCGCCCCGCGGCCAAGGCCGCCGCGGCCGCCCCCGCGCTGGCACACCTGCGCGGAACGACGCAGAAGGCCAACCGGATCCGGCAGCTCACGGCCAAGAAGACGCGCGAATCCCTGCAAGCCACAGCGCAATTGACGCAGACCCATGAGGTCGACCTCACCAAGATCGTGAACCTGCGCACGCGAGCGAAGGGCAGCTTCGCCGAACGCGAGGGTGTGAACCTGACGTTCCTGCCGTTCTTCGCGGTGGCGGCCATCGATGCACTCAAGGCGCATCCGAACGTCAACGCGAGCTACAACGAGGACACCAAGGAGATCACCTACTACGACGCCGAGCACCTCGGCTTCGCGGTCGACACCGAACAGGGGCTGCTCTCCCCCGTCGTCCACAACGCGGGTGACCTGTCGCTGGCCGGGCTGGCGCGCGCGATCGCCGACATCGCGGCCCGTGCACGGTCGGGCAACCTCAAGCCCGACGAACTCTCGGGTGGCACGTTCACCATCACCAACATCGGCAGCCAGGGAGCGCTCTTCGACACCCCCATCCTGGTTCCGCCGCAGGCGGCGATGCTGGGCACCGGCGCCATCGTCAAGCGGCCGCGCGTCGTGGTCGACGACAGCGGCAACGAGTCGATCGGCGTCCGCTCGGTGTGTTATCTGCCGCTGACCTACGACCACCGGTTGATCGACGGGGCCGATGCCGGCCGATTCTTGACGACGATCAAGCGTCGGCTCGAAGAGGGAGCCTTCGAGGCCGACCTGGGGCTCTGAGCCCGGTGGTCAATAGCGTCGTGGCGATCGCGGGGTCGTCGGGGCTCATCGGCTCTGCGCTGACGTCGGCTCTGCGCGCAGCCGACCACCGGGTGTTGCGGATCGTACGTCGTGCTCCGTCGAATCCGGACGAGCTGTTCTGGAACCCGGACATCGGAGAGTTCGACGCAAGCGCGTTGCGCGGTACGGATGCAGTGATCAACCTGTGCGGCGTGAGCATCGGCGCCAAGCGGTGGTCGGGCGCGTTCCAACAGAGTCTGCGGGACAGCCGTATCGGGCCGACGGAGGTGTTGTCGAGCGCCGTGGTCGAGGCCGGGGTGCCCGTGCTGGTCAACGCAAGCGCGGTCGGCTACTACGGAAACACCCGGGACCGCGTCGTCGACGAGATGGCGCCCGCCGGTCGCGGCTTCCTCGCTGGGCTCTGCGACGACTGGGAGGCCGCGACGGATTCGGCCGCGCAGGCGGGCGTACGCGTGGTGCTGGTGCGTACCGGATTGGTGTTGGCGTCGACGGGCGGGTTGCTCAACCGCATCAAACCGTTGTTCAACCTGGGCCTCGGCGCGCGCCTTGGCAACGGCCGCCAGTACATGCCGTGGATCAGCCTCGAGGACGAGGTCCGCGCGCTCTTGTTCGCGATCGGCCACGACGACGTCGCGGGCCCCGTGAACGCGACGGGGCCCGCGCCCGTCACCAATGCCGAGTTCACCGCGGCGCTGGGCCGTGCGGTGAACCGGCCGACACCCCTGTTCGTGCCCGGTTTCGCGCTTCGCACGCTGCTCGGCGGATTCGCCGACGAAGGCGTGCTCGGCGGACAACGGGCCATCCCCGCGGCGCTGGAGCGGGCCGGCTTCGAGTTCCACCACAACACCATCGGCGAAGCGCTTGCGTTCGCCACCGCGCCGAATTCCTCGTAGATGTAGCGTCGAACCATGGCGACGGCATCGATCAGGTCCGCCGCGACGCCGCTCGAAGTGCGGCGCCTCGGCACCATCGATTACCGACGGGCCTGGGAGCTGCAGCGCGAGCTTGCCGAGGCTCGCATCGCCGGCGGACCCGACACCCTCCTGCTGCTCGAGCACCCGTCGGTGTACACGGCGGGCAAACGCACCGAGCCGCACGAACGGCCCACGGACGGCCAGCCGGTGGTTGATACCGATCGTGGCGGCAAGATCACCTGGCACGGCCCCGGTCAGCTGGTCGGCTACCCGATCATCGGCCTCGCGCAGCCGCTGGACGTGGTGAACTTCGTTCGGCGCCTGGAGGATTCGCTGATTGCGGTGTGTGCGAGCTTCGGCCTGCAAACGGGACGGGTCCAGGGCCGCTCCGGGGTGTGGGTGCCGGGCGATCCGGGGCGAGGCGACCGCAAGATCGCGGCGATCGGCATCCGCGTCGCCAGGGCCACCACGCTGCACGGGTTCGCGCTGAACTGCGACTGCGACCTGGCCGCCTTCTCCGAGATCGTGCCATGTGGAATCTCCGATGCGGGCGTCACGTCGCTGACCGCCGAACTCGGCAGGCGCATCACCACCGATGACGTGGCAGACCGGGTCGCCGCCGCCGTCCGCGACGCTCTCGACGGCCAAACGGCGCTAGCATCGTTGTCGTGAGCCTCGAGCCTGGAATTCGCAAGCCGTTGCGGCTCGAGGTGCGCAACGCCGAGACGCCCATCGAACGCAAGCCGCCGTGGATCAAGACGCGGTTGAAGATGGGCCCGGAGTACAACGAGTTGAAGGCTCTGGTCCGCCGCGAGGGCCTGCACACCGTCTGCGAAGAAGCCGGCTGTCCCAACATCTACGAATGCTGGGAGGACCGCGAGGCAACCTTCCTCATCGGTGGGGAGCAGTGCACGCGGCGGTGCGACTTCTGCCAGATCGACACCGGCAAGCCGGCTGAGCTCGACCGGGACGAGCCGCGTCGGGTTGCCGAGAGCGTCGCCACCATGGGGCTGCGATACTCCACCGTCACCGGTGTCGCCCGTGATGACCTCCCCGATGGCGGGGCCTGGCTGTACGCCGAGACCGTGCGGCAGATCAGGGCGCTGAATCCGAACACGGGCGTGGAGCTGCTGATACCGGACTTCAACGGCATCGCCGAACAACTCGAGACGGTGTTCGAGTCGCGTCCGGAAGTGTTGGCGCACAACGTCGAAACGGTGCCGCGGATCTTCAAGCGCATCCGTCCGGCGTTCCGCTATCAGCGCAGCCTCGACGTGCTGACGGCCGCGCGGAACTACGGCCTGGTGACCAAGAGCAACCTCATCCTCGGCATGGGCGAGACCCCCGACGAGGTCCGCACCGCGCTCACCGACCTCCACGAGGCTGGCTGCGACATCGTCACCATCACGCAGTACCTGCGCCCGACGGTGCGCCATCACCCGGTGGAACGGTGGGTCAAGCCCGAGGAGTTCGTCGAACATCAGCGGTTCGCCGAGGAGCTTGGCTTCGCCGGAGTTTTGGCTGGTCCGTTGGTGCGGTCGTCCTATCGGGCGGGCCGGTTGTACGCAGAAGCCGCGCGCATTCGAACGGGTAGCGGCCCACACGTATCCTGATCGGATGGCGAAGACTCGCGATCCCGCGGCGACCAAGGCCGCGAAGGCAGAAGCGAAGGCGACGCGCAAAGCGGCGTCCAAGCAGCGCCGGACCCAGCTGTGGCAGGCGTTCCAGATTCAGCGCAAGGAAGACAAGCGGCTGCTGCCGTACATGGTCGGCGCGTTCGTACTGATCGTGGCTGCCGCCGTCACGGCGGGCATATTCAGCGGCAGCACGTTCATGATGGTGTCGTTGATCGTGCTCGGCGTTGTGCTGGGCGGCTTGGTGGCGTTCATCATCTTCGGGCGGCGTGCGCAGAAGTCCGTGTACAGCAAGGCGGAGGGTCAGACCGGCGCGGCGGCGTGGGCGTTGGAGAATCTGCGCGGCAAGTGGCGCGTGACGCCAGGCGTGGCCGCGACCGGCCACTTCGACGCCGTGCATCGCGTGATCGGCAAGCCCGGGCTCATCTTCGTCGGCGAAGGGTCGGCGACGCGCGTCAAACCACTACTGGCGCAGGAGAAGAAGCGCGCGGCACGGTTGGTCGGCGAAATCCCCATCTACGACATCGTGGTCGGCAACGGCGAAGGTGAGGTGCCGCTGGCCAAGCTGGAGCGCCACCTGAGCAAGCTGCCTGCCAACATCACCGTCAAGCAGATGGACTCGCTGGAGTCACGGCTGGCCGCGTTGGGTTCACGCATGGGACCCGCGGCGATGCCGAAAGGGCCGCTGCCGTCGGGGGCGAAGATGCGCGGCGTACAGCGGACGGTTCGGCGAAAGTAACTAGCGCCTGACGACGGCCGTCCCGGTCGCCCTGTCCTGGATGCCACGACCGTCCGTGTCGGTGAACAGCGGCGGGATGACGAGCGCGACCAACACGCCGCGCGCGAGTGCGCGCCCTACGCCGACGTGGATGCGGTGATCGACGGATGCCACCTGCAAGCCCAGCGCAAGCTGGCCGGGGGTGAAGCCGAAGAGGCGCACCGACACCACGCCCAGCAAGAGCCAGCACACGAGCACCGAGGTGGACAACGCTTCGATGCCGAACCAGCCGAACGACAGGGCGAGGCCGGCCAGCCCGTAGCCAATGAGCCAGTCGAGCAGAAGCGCGACGAATCGTCGGCCGGCGCCTGCCAGTGCCCCCGAGCCATTCTTGGGCAGCCCCAACCGCTGGCCTGGGTAGTCGTTGGGGCCCTGGGCGGGGCTGCCCGCCTCGGACGGCGGTGGACCGGACAGCCAGGAACCGAACGCGCGGGACATGCGACCAGCATAGGGTTGCAGGGCATTGCGTAACGTCGCCGCAACATGCGGTTGACTGCAGTGCAACATCGTGTACCTAGCGTCACCGGCGGGCAACCAGTCAAAGGAGATTACTCAGTGTCTGAAAAGACGGCCGACGACATTTTCAAGCTGATCGAGGACGAGAAGGTCGAATACGTCGACATCCGCTTCTGCGATCTGCCGGGGGTGGTGCAGCACTTCTCGATTCCCGCCTCCGCCTTCGACCAAAGCGTCTTCGACGACGGTCTGGCGTTCGACGGATCGTCGGTGCGCGGCTTCCAGTCCATCCACGAATCCGACATGATGCTGCTGCCGGACCCCGCGACCGCGCGCATCGACCCGTTCCGGGCGGCCAAGACGCTGAACCTGAACTTCTTCGTGCACGACCCAAACGACAAGTCCGCCTACTCGCGCGACCCCCGCAACGTCGCACGCAAGGCCGAGGACTACCTGACGAGCACCGGCATCGCCGACACCTGTTTCTTCGGCGCCGAAGCCGAGTTCTACATCTTCGACTCGGTGTCCTTCGACTCCAAGATGAACGGCACGTTCTACGAAGTGGATTCGGAGTCGGCGTGGTGGAACAGCGGCGAGCCATTCGAGGCCGATGGCAGCCCCAACCGCGGCTACAAGGTGCGCCCCAAGGGCGGGTACTTCCCCGTCGCGCCGTACGACCACTACGTCGACCTGCGCGACGAGATGGCGACCAACTTGCAGAACGCCGGCTTCACCCTCGAGCGCGGCCACCACGAGGTCGGCACCGCGGGCCAGGCAGAGATCAACTACAAGTTCAACACGCTGCTTCATGCGGCCGACGACGTGCTGCTGTTCAAGTACATCGTCAAGAACACCGCATGGGCCGCGGGCAAGACGGTGACCTTCATGCCCAAGCCGCTGTTCGGTGACAACGGTTCCGGCATGCACGCCCACCAGTCCTTGTGGAAGGACGGCAAGCCGCTGTTCTACGACGACAAGGGCTACGCCGGATTGTCGGAGATGGCGCTGCACTACATCGGCGGCATCCTGCACCACGCGCCGTCGCTGCTGGCCTTCACCAATCCGACGGTGAACTCGTACAAGCGCCTGGTGCCGGGCTACGAGGCCCCGATCAACCTGGTGTACAGCCAGCGCAATCGCTCGGCATGCGTCCGCATTCCGATCACCGGCGAGAACGCGAAGGCCAAGCGCCTCGAGTTCCGCTGCCCGGACAGCTCGGGCAATCCGTACCTGGCGTTCGCCGCGATGATGATGGCAGGCCTCGACGGGATCAAGAACAAAATGGATCCGGGGCTGCCCATCGACAAGGACCTGTACGAGTTGCCGCCGGACGAGGCGAGCAACATCCCGCAGGCGCCGACCTCGCTGTCGACGGTGATCGACAACCTCGAGAAGGACCACGAATACCTCACCGAGGGTGGCGTGTTCACCAGCGACCTGATCGAGACGTGGATCGCCTTCAAGCGAGAGAACGAGATCATGCCGGTCCAGATCCGGCCTCACCCCTATGAGTTCGCGCTGTACTACGACGTGTAGGCCAGCTAACGCGCTGACCAGCGCATTCTCTGTTAATTGAGTGCGCTGGTCCGCAGTTGGTCCGCCCCGAATCGGTCGACCCAAGCCGCTGGTCAGTTGAAGATGGCTCTGGCCAACGCATGCCAGCGGCGAATCGGCCACGACTCGTTCATTGCCGGGCGTCCAGCGGGCACCTTAGGTGGGTTCGTACTCCCGCAGTACTGGCGAGCCGTTGTGATCCTTGGGGATCGGAATGAAGGTGTGGTGCGTTGTGGGGTCGAGAGCCAATGAGTGCGCCCCATCGGCCAGATATGCCGAACCCCGCTCCGTCAGGTGGCCGTGGTCTTGATCGAAAATGCTTACCCAGCCGCTTTCGGCAGCGACGTAGACGCGGTTGGCGCCAGCGTCGTAGGCCAACACATCGGGTGTTTCGCCGACTCCCAGATGGTCGATGACGTTTCGGTTGACCAGGTCAACGGTGACCATGGTGGCGTTGGCTTCACAACCGACGAACATGATCTGGTTGGTGGCGTCGAGAGCCTGACCGTGCGGGTGGTCGCAGCCCGGCGTCGGAATCCGTTCCGTCACAACGAAGCTGACGGGATCGATGAAGGCCAGATCGTTACGACCTTGTTCCGCGACCACCATCTGGTCTAGAAATCTGTCGTAGACAACGTTTCCCACCTCACCACCCAACGGAACGGTTGCACGGACAGCGCCGTTTTCGGCGTCGACGACTGTTTCGGTGCCCGCAGACTCGTTGGTCGTCCACACTGTGTGCCTAATGGGGTCGTAGGCCAATCCGTCGGGGTAGGTGTCGGTCGGAGCGCGAAACACAACCTGGCCGGAGTCTTCGTCGATGGCGACCATCTGGTTCATGCCGGTCGCGGTGACGTACACGCGATTCTTATCGGGAACCACGATCACTCCATGTACGTCGGGCAGATTCGGCAGCGTCCGAACCACCGAGTGCGCCCGCACATCAACCTCGATGAGTTCACCTGCACCCATGTGGGCGATGAATAGCCGACCCCGTTGGTCATCCAGTGCGGTGTAGTCGAACCGGACCGGACCACCACTGAGTGGCGTCTCAGACACCTGCCGCAGCGGTAATTGGCCCGAGTGCATTGATGTCGAGCAACCTGCGAGAACGACGCTCACCGCCACGCCGGTCAGCAGCCGCAATTGCCATCGCACAGCACACACCTTTCGCTGGCCATGCCCGCAGTTTCAAGCTACGCCGACGTGCCCGACCTGCGCGGACTGCGCCTCGCACAGCCAGCGCCCGCTCTCTCCGGTGGATTCGACACCAGCCGTGTTGGCGTGATGGTCCGAACCGGCTTACTATCTGCGTATGAATGCAGATATGGGAGCTTGCAGTCGTCGGCTGCCCGATGACCAGGTGGACCTGGTGGTCGAAGTGTTCCGGATGCTCGCCGATGCCACCCGCATCCAGGTGTTGTGGGCACTGGTGAGCCGGGAGATGTCAGTCAACGACCTGGCCACCCATATCGGAAAACCCGCTCCGTCAGTGTCTCAGCACCTGGCGAAGCTGCGGATGGCGCGGCTGGTCCGCACCCGCCGCGAAGGCACCACCATCTTCTACAGCCTGGACAACGACCACGTCGGACGACTGGTCACCGACGCAGTGTTCAACGCCGAACACGCGGGACCGGGCGTACCCGGCCATCACCGCGACGCCGCCGAACTCACAACCCTGCACCCCGACACCTCCATCGCCGCGCCGACCCCGGCCCGAGCGAAGGGACGCCGCGAATGACCCACGAAGCCCACCCAGACAGCGCAGACCACGGACACCACCACGGCGCAGGCCACAGTCACGAGCATGGTCACGGACACAGCGGACGCGGCGGCAAGATCGGTGCCGCGCTGCGGGAAGTGTTCTCGCCGCACAGCCACGACGCCTCCGACAGCATCGACGGTGTCCTGGAATCCAGCGCCGCTGGCATCCGCGCGGTCAAGATCAGCCTGCTCGCACTCGGTGCCACCTCGATTGCCCAACTGGTGATCGTGATGATCTCGGGATCGGTGGCACTGCTGGCCGACACCATCCACAACTTCTCCGACGCCCTGACCGCGATTCCGTTATGGGTCGCGTTCGCACTTGGCACCAAGGCCGCCACCCGGCGCTACACCTACGGCTTCGGTCGGGCCGAAGACATCGCCGGACTCTTCGTCGTCGCGATGATCACCCTGTCGGCCATCATCGCCGGGATCGAATCAATCCGCCGGCTAATCAACCCGGTCCCCATCGAGCATGTCGGCTGGGTCGCCGCCGCCGGTCTGGTCGGCTTCATCGGCAACGAACTCGTTGCCGTCTACCGAATCCGCGTCGGGCGTCGTATCGGCTCAGCCGCTCTAGTTGCCGACGGATTGCACGCCCGCACTGATGGATTCACCTCGCTGGCCGTTCTCTTCGGCGCAGGTGGAGTCGCCTTGGGCTTCCCCCTGGCCGACCCCATCATCGGACTGCTCATCACCGTGGCAATCCTCGCCGTCCTACGCAGCGCCGTGCGGGACATCTTCCGCCGCCTCATGGACGGCGTGGACCCCGCCCTGGTCGACGCCGCCGAAGCCGCGCTGGCCGCCGAACCCGGCGTCACCGAGGTCCGCAGCGTGAAGATGCGCTGGATCGGACACCGGCTGCACGCCGACGCCGAACTCGACATTGACCCGGCCACCACCCTCAACGATGCCCACCGCATCGCCCATGAAGCCGAGCACACACTGACCCACGCTGTCCCGAAGCTGTCGTCCGCACTCGTACACGCCTACCCGGCCAACAGCGGGACCCACCAGTGACTGTGTGGAACGGGAGCGTACGTCCGCAGTGAGTCCGCAGTAGCTTCGGCAATAGCATCGCCCAGCCAAGGACTCCAACGCTCTGATCTGCTGCCTCCCAACAACTCCAACGCGGCAAAGCCTCGCAAACGTCGGATCACAGTCCGCGCTCTACTACGACGTCTAATCGGCTCGCCGATGTGACGTCCAAGTCGGATATACGAATCGGGCGATTTCGTTGCCTTCGTTCCGCGAACGAATAAGCGTGCGAGACGCTTCAACGACATATCGTCAGTCCATGACGACGAACCTGGACACCCGTCTCGCCAGCTTCTATACACCCGCACTGACTCTGTTCCGCGTCGTGTTCGGACTTCTGTTCTTCTTCCGCGGGACGATGAAACTGTTCGGGGTTTCCGTTCGGAACGGCAATTCCCGTGGGAACGTGGCCGCTCTGGTGGGCCGGTCTGATCGAAGTCGTCCTCGGCGCGCTCATCACGATCGGACTGTTCACTCGAATCGCAGCGTTCATCACCGCCGGTGAGATGGCGGTTGCGTACTTCTGGATGCACTTTCCGAAGGGGTTTTGGCCGTACCCGGATCCCATGGGCGGCAACGGTGGTGAGGTGGCCATCCTGTACTGCTTCGGGTTCCTGCTGCTGGCGACCATCGGCGCGGGCAGTCTGTCCGTCGATGCGCGTCACCGCGGAGGAACTGCTACTGCAGGACGAACGACCGCACCGCGCAGGGGGTTCAGCCGCTTCCGACGCTAGCAAGCCGAGCCATTCGGACCAGAGTCCGAATAGTACTGTTGGGCCATGACGAAACTGGAAGCCAAGCTCACGTCATTCTCGCCCATCGTGCTGAGCCTTTTCCGCGTCGTTTTCGGGCTCTTGCTCACGGTCCATGCCACCCAGAAGCTGTTCGCGTGGCCTATCGGTTTGCCCAATGGGAAGGGCGGATTCACCGACGTCGCCGTGCCCATGGGCACCTGGCCGTTCTGGTGGGCTGGTCTGATCGAACTGGTCGTCGGTGTGTTGCTCCTCGTCGGACTGGTCACCCGGCTCGCCGCGTTCGTCGGCTCGGGCGAGATGGCGTTTGCGTACTTCACGCAGCACCAGCCGAAGGCGTTGTGGCCCATCGAGAACGGTGGCGAGCTCGCCGTGCTGTTCTGCTTCGGCTTCTTCCTGCTGGTGTTCCTCGGTGGCGGGGCCTGGGCACTCGACGCCATGCGCGCCAAGCGCTAGTCGAGTGCGAGGTCCTTGCGGAAGCGCTTCATACCGTCGATCTTGTCGGTGAGCGATGCCTGAGGGCCGGAGTAGAACATCCACGGCATCGTGATGATCCCGTCGATGCCGCCTGCTTCGGCGCGCGCGTAGTGCTCAGGCGTGAAGGCGTCCGTCAGCGGCGTCAGAATGGTGAAATCATCCATCGACAGACCCTTTTCGGCTCGCAGCTCGCGCAGCTTGCCGACGGAGGCGATCGCCCGGTCGGTGGTGATCAGGTCCCCGATCCAGCCGTCGTTGCGGGCCGCTCGCCGCAGCGCGATGTCTGACAGCCCACCGACGTAGATCGGGATGTGCGGCGGGGTGGGTTCCATCTCTAGCCGTGGCGCCCGATAGAACTCTCCGTCGAATTCGGTCCACCCTGGCTGCCAGAGCGCGCGCATCAACTCCAGCATCTCGTCGGTGCGCTTGCCGCGGCGGTCGAAGCGCTGACCCATCAACGTGAACTCTTCCTCGCACCACCCGACCCCGATGCCGAGCTCGAGCCGGCCGTCAGCCAGACATGCAGCCGTGCCAATCGCTTTCGCTGCCGAATACGGATCGCGCATCGCAGGCAGGTAGACGGTGGTGACGAAGCGCAGCCTGGTGGTGGCCAGCGCGATTGCCCCGATCATCACCCACGGATCGGGCCAGTGAGTGAAGGGCTCCCAACGCCGTGAGCCGTCCTTGGTGTAGGGGTAGGGGGTCTCGAGCGTCTCCAGGTTGACCACGTGATCAGGGATGGCCATCCCGTCGTACCCGAGTTCGTCTGCGGCCCTGGCGATGTCGACGACTTCCTTGGTGTCGAGGAAGGCGGTGCTTACGTAGAACTTCATCCAGCGTCGCGTGCCCAGGCCGGCTGGATGAACACGCCGTCGGCCTCCACGGTGTGACCGTCGGCGTCGCTCAGGTAGCCGCGGGCGTACGTCTTGATGCCATCGATGCGCTCGACGAACGCCTCGGCGCGCAACGGACCCAACGGCGTGCCGCGCAGATACCGCAGTGTGATGGTGCCGGTGAACTTCGGCTTGGTGAGGCCGTCGCTGGCGGCCTCGCCCAGGATGTGGTCGAGTACGAGCGCGCAGATCCCGCCGTGCACCAGGCCGGGCGGCCCCTCGTAGGCGAGTCCCAGGTTGAACTCCGCCCAGCACCCACCCTCGGCATCGTGCTGGACGTCCATTGGTGGAGCGATCGCATTGCGCAGTCCGACAGCGGGATTGGCCCATGCGAGCGGACGGCCGGTGCCCGCGTGTCGCAGCGTCGTGGTCTCGCGCTGCGTGCGCTCGAGCGTCTCGGCGAGTGCGTCGATGGTGGCCTGCGCATCGCGGAGCGTGGCTTCGTCCACACCGGTGCGGATGCCTGCGTCGATGAGCCTGCGCAACGACTGCGTCAGCGGCTCGTACAACGCGCACAGCCGGTCGTACTCCTCTGCCGTCACCGTGGTGAAGGAGAAGTCCATGCTCACGCTGCACTCACGTCTCGAAGACCTTTCGTACCACCGTCTTTGCCCGGCGCGTCACCCGCAGATAATGATCCAGGAATTCGCCGCCGTCGTCGTTGCCCCAGCCCGAGGCGAGCGCCACCGCGTTGAGTTGCCGCCCGGGCCCTGGTAGCTGGTCGGTGGGCTTCCCCTTCACGAGCACCAGTGCGTTGCGGGCCCGCGTCGCCGTCAGCCATGCGTCACGCAGCAGGGCGACGTCGCCCTCGGGCAGAAGCCCTTCGGCCCCAATGACGTTGAGCGACTCCAGCGTCGACGTGTTGTGCAGCTCCGGCACCCGGTGCGCATGGCGCAGCTGCAGCAGCTGCACGGTCCACTCGATGTCGGCGAGCCCGCCGCGCCCGAGCTTGGTGTGTGTGTTCGGGTCCGCGCCGCGGGGCAGCCGCTCGGCGTCGACGCGGGCCTTGATGCGGCGGATCTCGTTCACCGCGTCGGCGGAGACTCCACCGGACGGATACCGGATCTCGTCGGCCATCAACAGGAAGCGGAGACCGAGGTCCTCGTCGCCCGCCACCCGGTGGGCACGTAACAACGCCTGAATCTCCCAGGGCTGCGCCCACTTCGCGTAGTACGAGGCATACGAGTCCAGCGTCCGCACCAGTGACCCGTTGCGACCCTCGGGACGCAGGCTGGCGTCGACCTCGAGCGGTGGATCGGCGCTAGGCGTGCCGAGGAGCTTGATCACCTGATCCGCGATCGTCGCCGCCCACTTCGCGGCGACGGAGTCCTCGACGTCGCCGACCGGTTCGCACACGAACATCACGTCCGCGTCCGACCCGTACCCGAGTTCGCCGCCGCCGAGTCGGCCCATCCCGATCACGGCGATCCGCGCGGGTGGGCCGTCGTCGGGGGTGTTGGCGCGGATCACGGAATCGAGGGCCGCCTCGAGGACCGCCACCCACACCGTGGTCAATGCGTTGCACACGTCGGTCACGTCGAGCATGCCGAGCAGATCGGCCGACGCGATGCGGGCCAGCTCGCGGCGGCGCAGCGTGCGTGCGGCGGCGATCGCCCGGGCCGGGTCCGGATGGCGGCCCGCGGATGCGACGAGTGCCCGGCCCACGGCCTCCGGTTCGGCCTCGAGCAGCTTGGGTCCCTGCGGGCCGTCGGCGTACTGCTGGATCACCTCGGGCGCGCGCATCAACAGGTCGGGGACGTACGCGGACGTCCCGAGCACGTGCATCAGGCGCTTGGCCACCGCACCCTCGTCGCGCAGCGTCGCGAGGAACCAGCGTTGATCCGCCAACTCGTCGCAGATGCGGCGATAGGCCAGCAGGCCCGCGTCCGGGTCGGGCGTCTCGGACAACCAGTCCAACAACGTCGGCAACAGCACCTGCTGCACCCGACCGCGCCTGCCAGTGTGGCCGGTGAGCGCAGCCAGATGCGTCAACGCGCTCTGCGGGCCCTCGTAACCCAGTGCGGCGAGCAGGCGTTCGGACGCCTTGGGCGTCATCGCCGGAGAGAAGTCCGAGGCCGGGCCACCGACCGACTCGAGCAGTGGTTGGTAGAACAGCTTGGCGTGCAGCCGGGACACGCGCAGACTCTGGCGCTTGAGCTCCTCGCGGAGCACCCCGAGCGCGTCGTGTCGGCCGTCCGGTCGGACGTGCGCCGCCCGAGCCAACCAGCGCAGCTTCTCGTCGTCGTCGGCCTCCGGCAGCATGTGGGTGCGCTTCATGCGCTGCAGTTGCAGGCGGTGTTCGAGCAGCCGCAGGAATTCGTAGGACGCAGTGAGGTTGGCGGCGTCGTCGCGGCCGACGTATCCCCCGGCGCCCAGTGCGGCCAGCGCGTCGACCGTCGATGCGACGTGCAGTGACTCGTCGTTGCGGCCGTGCACCAGTTGCAGCAGCTGGACCGCGAACTCGACGTCGCGCAGTCCGCCGGTACCGAGTTTGAGCTCGCGGGTGCGTTCCCCTGCGGGGACGAGTTCCTCGACGCGCCGTCGCATGGCCTGCACCTCGGGGACGAAGTCCTCGCGCTCGCAGGCAGTCCACACCATGGGCATGATCGCCGCGATGTACTGCGCGCCGAGTTCACGGTCACCGACGGCGGCCCGGGCCTTGAGCAGGGCCTGGAACTCCCACGTCTTGGCCCACCGTTCGTAGTACGCGACGTGCGATTCGAGGGTGCGGACCAGCGCGCCCTGCTTGCCCTCCGGCCGGAGCGCCGCGTCGACCTCGAAGAACGCATCCGTGGCGAACCTGATCAGCTCGCCGGCGACGCGCATGCTCACCGCATCGGCGTGCTCGCCCACGAAGATGACGTCGACGTCGCTGACGTAGTTGAGCTCGCGGGCACCACACTTGCCCATCGCGATGACGGCCAGCCGCGGGGCGGCCGTGTCGTCGCCGCAGACCGTCCTGGTCGCGACGATCAATGCGGCACCCAGCGCGGCGTCGGCGAGGTCCGACAGGTGAGCACCGACGTCGGGGAATGCCGGCACCGGCTCGTTCTCCACGATCGGTGCAAGGTCGAGCCCCGCCAGCACCAGTACGCGATCCCGGTAGAGCTTGCGCAGCGACGCCTTCAAAGAGCTTGCGTCGGTGGGTGTTTCGGCGACGGCCGCGAAGTCACGGTGCACGTCGGCAGCCGAGGGCAGGGTGACGTCGCCCGCAAGCAGATGCCAGGCCTGCGGTTGCGCGACGAGGTGGTCCCCCAACGCGTAGGACGCACCGAGCACGCCGAAGAGCCGACCGCGAAGCGCCCGGTCCTTGAGCAGTGCGCGGTGAAGTTCGTCCCAGCCACTCCCGAGCGCCTCGGCGAGCCGGACCATGGTGCGCAGGGCCCCGTCCGCATTTGCAGCGCGCGACAACGACCACAACAACTCGACGTGCTCGTCGGTGTTCCAGCCCAGCCGGTCGAGGTCCTCACGTGCGTGGGCTTCGACCAGTCCGAGCCTGCCGACGCTGGGCAGCGTCGGTCGCTGTGTCGCGGGATTCGGCACATCGGCAAGGTTACAGCCGGTAGTGCACCGGTTCGGCTACAGGGACAGGTAGGCCTTCAGCTCGAACGGGGTGACGTGGCTGCGGTAGTTCTCCCACTCCGCGCGCTTGTTGCGCAGGAAGAAGTCGAACACGTGCTCCCCCAACGCTTCTGCAACGAGTTCGGAATTCTCCATCTCGCCGAGCGCGACACCGAGACTGGCAGGCAGTTCCTTGTAGCCCATGGCGCGGCGCTCCTCGGGGGTCAACGTCCACACGTTGTCCTCTGCCTGCGGGCCAAGTGAGTAGTTCTTCTCGACGCCGCGCAGCCCGGCTGCCAGCAGGACCGCGAACGTCAGGTACGGGTTGCACGCGGAGTCGGGGCTGCGGACCTCGATGCGCCGCGACGACGCCTTGCGGGGGGTGTACATGGGCACGCGCACCAGCGCCGACCGGTTGGCCGCACCCCACGACGCCGCGGTCGGGGCCTCCCCGCCGGTCACGAGTCGCTTGTAGGAGTTCACCCACTGATTGGTCACCGCGCTGATCTCCGTGGCGTGCTCGAGGATGCCCGCGATGAACGACTTGCCGACGTCGGACAGTTGCAACGCGTCGTTTGGATCGTGGAAGGCGTTGTTCTCGCCCTCGAAGAGGCTCATGTGCGTATGCATCGCCGAACCCGGATATTCGGCGAACGGCTTGGGCATGAACGACGCGCGGACCCCGTCCTCCAGCGCGACTTCCTTGACGACGTAGCGGAACGTCATCACGTTGTCGGCCATCGACAGCGCGTCGGCATAGCGCAGGTCGATCTCCTGCTGGCCCGGCGCGCCCTCGTGGTGACTGAACTCCACCGAGATGCCCATCTGTTCGAGGGCGTCGATGGCGTGGCGACGAAAGTTGGGTGCGGCATCGTGCACGGCCTGGTCGAAGTAGCCGCCGTTATCGGCAGGCACCGGCACCGAGCCGTCGTCCTCGCCAGGCTTGAGCAGGAAGAACTCGATCTCGGGATGCACGTAGCACGAGAATCCGAGATCGCTGGCCTTGGCCAGCTGGCGGCGTAGCACGTGGCGCGAGTCGGCCCATGACGGCGAGCCGTCGGGCATGGTGATGTCGCAGAACATGCGGGCCGAGTGGTGCTTGCCCGCGCGGGTCGTCCACGGCAGCACCTGGAACGTCGAGGGATCGGGGCGCGCGACGGTGTCGGATTCCGAGACCCGGGCAAAGCCCTCGATCGAGGAGCCGTCGAAGCCGATGCCCTCTTCGAACGCGCCCTCGAGTTCGGCGGGCGCGATGGCTACGGACTTGAGGTATCCGAGCACGTCCGTGAACCACAGCCGCACGAACCGGATGTCGCGTTCCTCCAGCGTGCGCAGCACGAATTCCTTCTGCCGATCCATGTGCGCAGCCTAGGCAAACGCTGTTAAATCTGTGTTACGCGGGAGCATTCCGGCAGCCTCGAACTAGCAGCGTAAGCCGGGCGGCGGCATCGTCGAGTCGACCAAGAAGTTCACCACGGCGGGGTCGACGCACGCGTCGCCATTGAACACCACGGTGTGCTGGGTGCCGTCGAAGGTGATGAGCGCAGCGTCCAACTCGCGGGCCAGGTCGACGCCCGCCGCGTACGGGGTGGCCGGGTCGTGGGTGGTCGACACGACCACGACCTTGCCCGGGCCCGGCGATGTCACGTCGTGTGGAGCCGACGTCGGCGGCACCGGCCACATCGTGCACATGTCGCGCGGGGCGAACCCGGTGAACTCCCCGTACGCCATGAAGGGCGCCGCTTCCCGTGCCCGCCGGTCCGCGTCGGCCCACACCGCCGGATCGCTCGGGTACGGCGCGTCCACGCAGCGGATGGCGCTGAACGCGTCCTGCTGATTGTCGTAGTGGCCTACCGAGTTGCGGTGCTGGTATTCGTCGGCCAGCAACAGCAGGTCGACTGCGTCGGTACCGCGTCGGAGCCCCAGCAGCCCGCTGGTCAGGTACTTCCAGTACTGCTGCGTGTACAGCGCGTTGACGGTTCCGGTGATGGCGTCGGAATAGCTCAGTTCACGGGGATCGGAAGTGCGGGCGGGCCGTTGCGCCAGCGGGTCGACGAGCTCATGGTAACGGGCGACGAACTGCGTCGGGTCCTGGCCGAGCGGGCAGTCGGTGGACTGCGCGCAGTCGGCGGCGTAGTCGTCGAATGCCGTTTGGAATCCAGCCAACTGGCGGATGTTCTCATCGATGGGATCGGAGCGTGGGTCGACGGCGCCGTCGAGCACCATGGCGCGCACCCGGTCGGGATAGCGCTCGGCGTAGGTAGCCCCGAGCTCGGTGCCGTAGGAGAAGCCGAGGAAGTTCAGCTGGTTCTCCCCCAGCGCCGCCCGCACCACGTCCATGTCCTGGACGGCCGATGCCGTCCCGACGTTCGCGAGGAACTCTCGGCCCGTCTTGTCGACGCAGCCCTGCGCGATCTGCCGGTAGACACCCTCGATGTGCGCGACGCCCGCCGGGCTGTAGTCGACCATCGGATCGCGTCGATAGGCGTCGAACTCGGCGTCGGTGCGACAATGCACCTGCGGCGTCGAATGCCCGACGCCGCGCGGATCGAAGCCCACCAGGTCGAAGCGGCGGGTGATCTCGGTATGGGCCAGGGCGGCGCCCATCTGTGCGACGAAGTCGACCGCAGATGCGCCGGGACCACCCGGATTGACCATCAACACACCGAGGCGGTCGCCGGTTGCGGGCACGCGGATCACGGCCAATTGTGCTTGCGGCCCTTGGGGGTTGGCGTAGTCGACGGGCACGGACACCGTGCCGCACCGGGCCGTGGGGATGGAGTTGACGTCACCGAAGAAGCTCGAGCAGCTACCCCAAGCCGGGGAGGCCGACGCGACCGGGCCGGAGCTGGTGGACACCACGAGGAGTGCGATCGGCGCCAGCGTCCACTTCGCCGCCGCACGCCACATGGCGAACATGTTCGCACGCAACGGCCTTCGGTTCCGCACCCGCGGGCGAGCGGAGACAAGGCGCAATCAGACGGTGACTAGACGGTGACCATCGATCCGGCGGTCGATCAGCACTTGGTGCCGGGCGGCGGTACGGCCACGTCGATGAGATAGCGGGCCGCGATGTCATCGACGCACGAATGCCCTTGGAAGACCACGGTGTGCTGGGTGCCCTCGTACGTCAGCAGCGCACCTCCGAGCTGCTTGGCAAGTTCGACGCCCGCCTCGTACGGCGTGGCGGGGTCGTTCGTCGTCGACACGACGAGGGTGGGCGGTAGTCCCTGCACCGAGAGTTCGTGCGGCGTCGAGGTCGGGGGCAACGGCCAGAACGCACAGGTGCCGAGCGGCGCGTACCCGGTGAACTGGCCATAGCTCATGAAGGGTGCCGCCTCGCGGGCGCGGCGGTCCTTTTCAACGACCTTGGCCCTGTCGGTGACGGGTGGCTTGTCGACGCAGTTGACGGCGGCCCGAACGTCGGTGGAGTTGTTGTAGTGGCCATCTGGGTCGCGACCCATGTAGAGGTCGGCGAGCACCAGCATGGTGTCGCCACTGCCCGCGCGGAGCTCGGACAGTCCCTGCGTGAGATGGCGCCAGAGGTTCGGCGAGTACAGCGGCAGGATGGTCGCGATCACCGCGTCGCCGTAGCTCAGCCCGCGCGGATCCTTGGTCTTCGCAGGCTTCTCGACCAAGGGTTCGACCAGGCCCAGGTAGACGTCGACCGCCTTCGCGGGGTCGGTGCCCAGGGGGCAGGTGGGGCTCTTCGCGCAGTCGGCGGCGTAGTCGTTGAACGCCGTTTGGAACGCGGTGGCCTGCCGGATTTCGGCCTCGGTGGGGTCGTCGTTCGGGTCGATGGCGCCGTCGAGGATCATCGCCCGGACCTTGTCGGGGAACTGCTCGGCGTACGTGGCACCGATCCGGGTGCCGTAGGAGTAACCGAGGAACGTCAGCTTCTCGTCGCCGACCTCCCTTCGGATGGCGTCGAGATCCCTTGCCACGTTTGCCGTCCCGACGTTGGCGAGGAACTCCTTGCCCATCTTGTCGACGCAACGCTGGACGAAGGCCTTCGTCTCGTTCTCGATGTGTTCGACCCCGGCCGGGGTGTACTCGACCGTGTTGTCGGCCCGCAACCGATCGTTGTCCGCGTCGGAGTTGCACCACACCGCGGGCTTCGACAGGCCCACCCCGCGCGGGTCGAAGCCGACGAAATCGAAACGCTCACGCACGGATTGCGGAATGCTTTGGACCATCGAGCCGGCGGCCTCGACACCCGACTCACCGGGACCACCCGGGTTGATGATCAGCGACCCGATCTTCTGCCCGGTCGCCTTGAACCGGACCAACGCGATCTGCGCGACCTCGCCGTCGGGCTTGGCGTAGTCGACTGGGACGGACAGCGAACCGCATTCGGCGCCCGCCGGAATCTTCGGCTCTGGGACGTCGGTGACGCACTTCGACCACTGCACGGGACTCCCCGGCCGAGGAGCGCCGACCACCGCGCGCCCGTCGATCAATTTGCTGCAGCCCGCCACCAACAGCACCACCATGGCGGCCGCGAGGACCCCGCGTCTGAGGTTCATGGCTGACCATGCTGCCATGACCGGGCATATGCGCAGTTGAAGGGCGCTAGCGGGTGGCGTCCACCAACTCGTCGAGGGCGAGGCTGAAGTCGTCGGCCATGTCCCACAGATCGGGTAGCAGTTCAGGGCAGGAGATCAGTCCGACGTCGAGCGTTCCCCGCAGCGACATCACCGTGATGTTCAGTCCCGAGCCATGGAAGATCGGTCCGAGCGGATACAACGCCTTGACCTCGGCGCCAAGGAAGTACAGCGGCGTCTGTGGCCCGGGAACGTTCGAGATGACCAGATTGTAAACCGGTTTGGCCTGAGTCAACCGGCTTGCGGCGTACACCCGCATGGCGATGCCGAACGTCGCGGGCGCAGCGAACTGCGTCCAGTCCTGAAGCAACGTTCCCCCGATGGCCGAACTGTGTTGCTTGGCAACCGAATTCGCGTCGGCAATGGCCTTCAGTCGCTCAGCGGGATCCTCGATGTTGGTCTCCAGCTTGGAGAACATGCCCGAAACCTGGTTGCGGCCAGGCCGATTTGACGTGTCGTGGACCGACACCGGAACCATCGCGACGAGCGAGTTGTCGGGAAGTTCGCCACGGTCGAGCAGGAAGCGCCGCAAGACGCCGGCCACCAAAGCCATCACCACGTCGTTGACCTTGACGCCAAAGTGATTCTTGACGGTCTTGACGTCTTCGAGATCGAGCTGGGCGAGCGCGACGTTGCGGTGCCCCGTGACGTTGGCGTTGAACGCGGTCTTGGGCGCGACGAACGGTGCCGCCATGGTCAGCCCGCTGCGGGCTCGCTTCACGGTGTCCACCACGGTCGAGACGGTCGATGACATGACGTTGATCAACTTCAGCGGGCGGATGGCGAACTTGATGGCGCCGCTCACGGCGATCTCCAAGTCGGACGCCTGGCCCACCCCGTCGACCGGGTCGGGTGGCGGTGCATCGGGTTCGGTGGTGCACAACTTCGAAAACAAGTTGGCTCCCGTGACGCCGTCGACGCCCGCGTGGTGAACCTTCGTCATCACGGCCAACCGGCCGCCGTCGTGCGCGTCGGTGCCCGCGACGTTCTCGATCACCCACATCTCCCACAGCGGGCGACTGCGGTCGAGGGGCAACGACGCGATGTGGCCGCATATCTCGGCGAGTTCGGTGCGGCCGCCGGGGCCGGGTAGGCCGATGCGGTGCAGGTGCCGGTCGACGTCGAAGTTCTGGTCGTCCACCCACACGGGGTGGTCGAGGTTCAGCCGGTTGTCGGCGAGTTTCTCGCGGAACTCCGGCATGGCCTTGATGCGCAATGCGAGCGCGTCACGCAGGAGGGCGAACGTGTAACCGCCGGGCATGGTCGAGGTGTCGATCTCGAGGATCGAGCACACGTGCAGCGGCTGAGTAGCGGTCTCGAGGTAGAGGAAGCTGGCGTCGAGTCCGCTGAGCCGTTGCATGGGCCCGATGTTAGGCGCGATTCCACTCAGTGTGAGCGAATCCACTTCGCCGTCAGTTCAACTTCGCCGCCTGGGGTGGCACACTGATAGCAGTCACACGAACCCGGGGACCCCGATGGGCCACGAGGATCGACCCGACCACACGAGGGACAATGATGTCTGAGCAGACGCTCTATGGTGCCGCAACGTCCGAGCAGGTCAAGCCGCGGACCAAGGTTAGAACCCACCACTTGCAGAAGTGGAAGGCCGAGGGCCACAAGTGGGCCATGCTGACGGCCTACGACTACTCCACCGCCCGCGTCTTCGACGACGCCGAGATCCCCGTGCTGTTGGTGGGCGACTCGGCGGCCAACGTCGTCTACGGCTACGACACCACGGTGCCCGTGACCATCGACGAGCTCATTCCGCTGGTACGCGGCGTGGTGCGCGGCGCGCCGCATGCCCTGGTGATCGCCGACCTCCCGTTCGGCAGCTACGAGGCAGGTCCGCAGCAGGCGTTGGCCACCGCGACGCGGTTCATGAAGGAGACCGGCGCCGCCGCCGTGAAGCTCGAAGGCGGCGAACGCGTGGCCGACCAGATCGCGACGCTGACGCAGGCAGGCATACCGGTGATCGCGCACATCGGCTTCACCCCGCAGAGCGTCAACGGGCTCGGCGGGTTCCGGGTGCAGGGCCGCGGCGACGCCGCCGAGCAGACCGTTCACGACGCCATCGCAGTGGCCGAGGCGGGCGCGATCGCCGTCGTCCTCGAGATGGTGCCTGCCGAACTGGCCACCCAGATCACCGGCAAGCTGACCATCCCGACCGTTGGCATCGGCGCGGGCCCCAACTGCGACGCGCAGGTGTTGGTCTGGCAGGACATGGCCGGGATGACCTACGGCAAGACGGCGAAGTTCGTCAAGCGCTTCGGGGCGGTGGCCGACGAATTGGGCCGCGCGGCAACGCAGTACGCCAGTGAGGTAGCCACCGGAGCCTTCCCCGCCGAGGAGCACTCCTTCTAGGTCGGGTCACGGGTTCGGCGCCTGAGCACAACCACCCTGACGCAGAAATCGCCGCCGAACGCCGCGAGTTCTGCACCGTGGTTGCGAAATCGCGCGGCGCACAACCCTGGCGCAGAAATCGCCGCCCGACGTCGATCGTGGCTCAGCCGAACTCCGGTGCCCGCTTGCCCAGGAAGGCGGCGATGCCCTCCTGCCCGTCGGCGGACCGTGCGGAGTCGGCGATGTACCGGGCCTCGAGCTCCATCTGTTCTTCGAGGCCGGTGCGGTAGGTGCCGAGCAGCAGTCGCTTGACCGTGGAGTTCGACGTCCGCGAGGTGCCCGCCATCTCCTTGGCGAGGGCTTCGGTCCGTGCAGCGAGGTCGGCGTCGGGCACGACGTCGGTGACCAGGCCCCAATCCAGCGCCTCGGCGGCCGAAAGCGTCCGGTTGGTGAGCATCAACTGTTGGGTGCGGCGGATGCCGATGAGCCGGGGCAAGTAGTACGACGAGCTCCCGTCCGGGCTGAGCCCGGCCTTGGTGTAGGCCATCGTGAACTTCGCCGACTCGGCGGACAGCACCAGATCACCGGTGACGGCCAGGCTGAAGCCGGCGCCCGCGGCGGTCCCGTTGACGGCGGTGATCACCACGGCGTCCATCCGGGCGAACGTCGACAGCGCGCGGTGCAGATCGTCGGCGATCCCCTTGACGAACGCGCCCGCCTCGGGTGCGGCGGCCATGGCCTTGAGGTCGCCGCCCGCGCAGAAGAACCGGCCTGCGCCGGTGATCGTGACCACCTTCGTCGCGGCGTTGTCGCACAGCGCCGCCGCCTCGGCGAGCTCGCGGGTCAGCGTGTCGTTCATCCCGTTCGCTGCGTCGGGCCGGTTGAGCACGATGCTGGTGATGGGTCCGGACTGGGTGAACGTCAGCGTCTCGAAATCGGTCATGGCGCAAAACCGTATCGCAGGACCGGATCACGTCGTCGCTAGGTCATGGCACCGATCTGCAATGCCAGCCGGCTGACCGTCGCTTCGCGCAGTACGGCGAAGTCCCCGCGGAATCCCAGAGTGCGCAGCGCACCATCGGCGGTGACCCACGGCTGCTCGGGCGGGCAGACCCCGTCGTCGGAGCGGCGGTTGATCACCGATTCGGCGAGCCGGAAAGGCAGGTCCGTCGAGTCCTGCGGGCCGTGGCACTCGTCGATGACCGCGGTGGCAAGCCGGCGGTACCGATCGCGTAGCTCGGCGCGGTCCAGCCGGAACTGCTCGAAGCGGTCGACGCGCAGTTCGGGTAGCAGGTACAGCGCGCCGAGGTTCCACGTGCTGCGGCAGAGTTGGGCGACGTCGGCGACGATGAGCGCATGCAGCCGCGCAGCCGCCGCCCCGTCCTCCTCGAGGAGCTCCGCGGCCAGCCGGAGCGGCTCGTCGACGGTGCCTGCCAGCAGTGCGTCGAGGATGTCGTCCTTGGTGGCGAAGTGGTGGTACAGCGAGGCCTGGCGTACCCCGACGGCATCGGCGATGCGGCGGGTCGACGTGTTGGCGTAGCCGTGCGTGGTGAACAGCTCGGCGGCGGCGTCGAGGATCTCCTCGCGGGCGGTCTTGCCCGGCCGCCGGGATCGCTCGAGTCTCGGGCGCCCGCGGCCATCGCTGTGCATGGCCACATTGTGACACCGACCGCTCGCCGTGCGCGAATAACTATCATTTGATAGAAATAGGTCAACGTACCGGTAACAGCGGCGACACCCCGCCGGAACGCCCGGCCCGAAAACTTTCGGATGACAGTTATGAGGAGACCAGACATGTCAGCACCAACTCGACCGACGGCGCTCGGTCGCATGCCCGCGCTCAGGCCACCACCGTGCAGATGCGCGTGCCCTCGACGCCGGCCGACGCCGCCGGGCCCAGCTGGGCAGAGGTCGTCCCCGCGGGGTCGTACGCCACCAAGGTGCTCGGCCGCGGCACCCGACTACGTCTAGCGGACCCCGACGGCGGGGCGTGCGCTCACCTGCTGCTGTTCCGCGCCGACGCGTCCTGGGAACGGCTCAACGTGGCCGACACCATGAAGGTGCCGTGGCAGGCCTACCTCGGTGTGGGCCATCCGCTGCTCTCCGACCAGGGCCGGGTGCTCGCCACCGTCGTCGCCGACACCTCTGGCCACCACGACGCGCTGTGCGGCATGACCGAAGCAGCCCGTGCCCAGATGCTTCTCGGAGTTCACAAGCACGGCATGGACATTCGCGACCTCGCGCCTTCGGTGTCGCTGTTCAAGGGGGTCCGGGTCGAGGACGGCGGCGGACTCACCTATACCGGTGGGGCGGGCGCGGGAGCCACCGTCGACCTGTTGCTCCACCTCCCCCTGGTGGTCGTCGTGGTCAACGCGGCGCATCCTCTCGACCCCGAGCCCGCCGTCACCGACCTCGACGTGGTGGCGTGGCCGGCAGCCGGCGAACTGACCAGCCCGATCAGCACCGATCCCGAGTATCTGCGCGCCCTGTTCAACACCGAAAGCACATGGGCCGCAGCACAAAACAGTGAGGTAGTGAAATGACGGAGCTATCCGAGAAGCGGGCAAGCACCGCCGTCATCGACGAGGTGGTGGCCGCCTGCGCCCCGTGGTCGGCGGTCGTGCGGGCGGGCCAGAAGTTGCAGATCATCGACCTGCACGGCAATCAGGCGGTCGACACGCTCTTCTACGGCTTCGTCGACGGGCGCCCCGACCCCGCATTGCGCTACAGCGCACAGGCCACGGTCGCCGCACAGCGCAACATATTCCTCACCACGGACTCGGTGCTGCGCGCCGCCGATGGCACTGCCCTGATGACCATCGTCGCCGACGAGGTCGGCAACCACGACACCATCGCGGGCGCCTGCTCCAAGGAATCCAACACGCTGCGGTACGGACACCACACCGTCCACCAGCACGCGTGCGCGGAGAACTTCCTGGCCGAAGCCGCCCGGTGGGGCATGGGGAAGCGCGACATCGTCTCCAACGTCAACTTCTTCATGAACGTGCCGGTCGAGGCCGACGGCACGCTCGGCATCGTCGACGGTCTGTCGGCGCCCGGCAAGTCGCTGACGTTGCGCGCCGAGGCCGACACATTGGTCCTGGTGTCGAATTGCCCGCAGATCAACAACCCCTGCAATGGATTCGACCCCACGCCTGTGCGGATGGTGATCACCGAAGCATGAGCACCATCGAGGTGGTAAGGCCGGGCATGCTGAGCACCGTGCAGGACTGGCCTGGCCGAGTCGGCTTCTGGCACATCGGCGTTCCGCCGTCCGGACCCATGGACGACCTGAGCTTCCGCAGCGGCAACCGCGTACTCGGCAATCCCGAGGGGGTCGCCGGACTCGAATGCACGAGGGGCGGACCGAGCCTGCGCTTCCCCGCCGGGGGGCGGGTGTGCGTGACTGGCGCGCCCGTCGAGGTGACCGTCGACGGCGTCGCGGCTCCTCAGTGGCAGTCCGTCGACGTCCCCGCGGGAGGCGTAGTCGACGTCGGCATGCTCTCCGGCCCGGGGATGCGGTGCTACGTCCTGGTGGCCGGCGGCCTCATCGAGCCCGAATATCTCGGCAGCACTGCGACGTTCACGCTCGGCGCCTTCGGCGGACACGCCGGTCGCCCGCTTCGCGAGGGCGACACGCTGACGGTGGGCGAGGATCCCGGGCCACACGAGTTGTGGCCCGACCGGGCCGCCCGCGCTGCGATCGACGAGCAGCCGAGCATCGGGCACCGCTGGGAGATCGCGGTCACCGAGGGCCCGCACGGCGCTCCCGAGTTCTTCACCCGCGCCGACATCGACACCATCGTCGGCACCGACTACGTCGTCCACTTCAACTCCGACCGCACCGGGGTGCGGTTGGCAGGGCCGAAGCCGCAGTGGGCCCGCACCGACGGTGGCGAGGCCGGGCTTCACCCCTCCAACATCCACGACAACGCGTACTGCGTTGGCGCGCTTGACTTCACCGGCGACACCCCGATTCTGCTGGGGCCCGACGGGCCCAGTCTCGGCGGCTTCGTCTGCCCGGTCACCGTCGTCGGCGGCGACCGCTGGAAGCTCGGCCAGATGGCACCGGGGGACGCCGTCCGGTTCGTGCCCGTGCGCGCCGACCGGGCACCGTCGCTGCGCACCCTCGACGTCGACAGGCGGGCGTCGTTTCCCTCGGTCATCTCGACGTCGGGCGACGGCGACGACGGCGTGCTCACGGCGTTCACCGCCGCCGACGGCACCGCCGTGACGCTGCGTCGGGCCGGCGATGGTGGCGTCCTCGTCGAATACGGCCCGATGGTGCTCGATCTCGCGATGAGGGCGCGCGTACACGTGCTGCACGAGCATCTGGCGGCGCGCGACGTACCTGGCCTCAGCGAGCTCACACCCGGCGTGCGCTCGCTGCAGGTCCAGTTCGACCCCGCCGTACTGCCCATGTCCGAGGTCGTCGAGTTGATCGCCCGACTCGACGACGAACTGCCCGCCTCCGGGGATCTCGTCGTTCCGAGCCGCACCGTCCGCCTGCCGCTGTCCTGGGACGACCCCGCCACCCACGAGGCCGTCGAGCGGTACATGCACGGCGTCCGGTCCGACGCACCGTGGTGCCCGGACAACATCGAGTTCATTCGTCGCGTCAACGGACTGGACGACGTCGGGCAGGTCCACGACATCGTCTTCGACGCGCAGTACCTGGTCTTGGGCCTCGGCGACGTGTATCTCGGCGCTCCCGTTGCCACTCCCCTGGATCCGCGGCACCGGCTGGTGACCACCAAGTACAACCCGGCGCGAACCTGGACTCCCGAGAACGCCGTGGGCATCGGCGGCGCATACATGTGCATCTACGGCATGGAGGGCCCCGGCGGTTACCAGTTCGTCGGCCGCACGACGCAGGTGTGGAACCACTGCCACCCCCACGACGCCGATTCATTCGAGTCCGGAACCCCTTGGCTGCTTCGGTATTTCGACCGGATCAGCTTCTACCCCGTGAGTGCCGAGGAACTGCTGCACCTGCGCGCAGAGATGGCGGCGGGCCGCGGCGACGTCGACATCGCGACGGGCGAGTTCGGCCTCGCCGGGTACCGCGACTTCCTCTCCTCACACGAACAGAGCATCGGCGAGTTCCGGGAGCGCCAGACCGCCGCGTTCGCCGCCGAACGGCAGGCCTGGGATCTGGCCGGCGAGTTCCGACGCGCGAGCTGAGTCGGCACCGCCAGTCGGTTGTTCACCTCGATGTGGCACCCTGTTCACGAATTTCGGCCACTGTGAACACCCGACTGAAGGCGAAGATGGCATCTGACAAGCGCAAACCGTCACGTCACACGGAGGTCGAACGCAAGTTCGCAGTGGTCGAGACCACCGTGTCGCCCTCCTTCGAGGGCCTTTCGGTAATCGCCCGCATCGAGCGTTCGCCCCTGCAACAGCTCGACGCCGTCTACTTCGACACCCCTGAGCACGCCTTGGCCGCCCATCGCGTCACGTTGCGCCGCCGCACCGGCGGACACGACGCCGGCTGGCACCTGAAGCTGCCGTCAGGACCCGACGCGAGGACCGAAGTGCGCCTGCCTCTCGGCGACGGGGATGCCGACACGGTGCCCGCCGAACTCAAGGACGTGGTGCTGGCCATCGTCCGCGACCGGCCGCTGGAGCCGGTGGCCCGGATCGAGACGGCCCGCACGGTCGACCTGCTGTACGGACCGTCCGGGACCGCGGTGGCGGAGTTCTGCGATGACCAGGTCACCGCGTCGACGGGCGCCGACGGCGAGCGACAGGTCTGGCGGGAGTGGGAACTCGAACTCGTCGAGGGCACGGAGTCCGACGCTGGTGCGGAACTACTTGACCGGTTGGCGAACCGGCTGTTGGACGCGGGTGCCGAGCCGGCGGGACACGGTTCGAAGTTGGCGCGCGTGCTGGCCGCCGGCCGCGGCGACTCCTCGGACGCCGAGCCCTTCGCGTCGTCCGACCCGGTCCACCGCGCCGTCGCCGAACAGGTCGACGAACTGCTGGTGTGGGATCGCGCCGTGCGGGCCGACGTGTGGGACTCGGTCCACCAGATGCGGGTGGTGACGCGCAAGATCCGCAGTCTGCTGCGTGCGTCCGAGGAGTCGTTCGGCATCGCCGACGATGCCTGGGTGCTCGAAGAACTGCGGCTGCTGGCCGGGATCCTCGGGGTGGCGCGCGACGCCGAGGTACTCGCGGAGCGTTACGAACGCGCGCTCGACGAACTGCCCGACGACCTCGTCCGGGGACCGGTTCGCGAGCGGCTGGTCGACGGCGCGAAGCACCGCTACCAGGCCGGGTTGCGGCGATCGTTGACAGCGATGCGCTCCGAGCGCTACTTCCGGTTGCTCGACGCGCTCGATGCGTTGGTCGCTGGCGAGCCCGTGACGCCGCCTGCGGGCGAGGAAGCCGCGCCGCTCACCGTCGACTCCGCGTTCCAGAAGGTCCGCAAGTCAGTCAAGAAGGCCAGGGCCGCCGCGGCGGACGCCGACGTGTCCGCTGAGCACAGCGACGAAGCCCTGCACAAGATCCGCAAGCGGGCCAAGCAACTTCGCTACACCGCCGCGGCCTTGGGTGTGGACAAGGTCGCCGACAGGGCCAAGACCATCCAGTCACTTCTCGGCGACCACCAGGACAGCGTCGTCAGCCGTACGCACTTGACGCAGGAGGCTACGACCGCTCACGGTGCGGGTGAGGACACGTTCACCTACGGCGTGCTGTTCGAGCAGGAGGCCGAGCTGGCCCGCCGCTCGGAGGAGCAACTCGACGATGCCCTCAAGCAGCTGAAGAAGGCCGTTCGCGACGCCGGCTAGCTCGAAGCAGGGGGCGGACGAGTTGGCCTCTAAGCCGGATTCTGTTCCTCGCCACCATGACTGGCGGCGAGGCGGCGACCATCCATCTGGACACACCGTCGCCGGGTGCCTCGAGCGGCCTACCCGCAGGCTCGGGCGAGCAACCCTCGGACGCCTGCGCGGCCGCAACCAGGTTGCGGCCTTCTTGGCCTTGCTTCGGGTGGGGTTTGCCTAGCCACTCCGGTCACCCGGAGTGCTGGTGCGCTCTTACCGCACCGTTTCACCCTTACCATCCCCAAGCCCGAAGGCTCAGCGGTGGCGGTCTGTTCTCTGTGGCACTGTCCCGCGAGTCACCTCGGATTGCCGTTAGCAATCACCCTGCTCTGTGAAGTCCGGACTTTCCTCGACCACCGGGAGGTCCCGGTTGCCGCGGCCGCCCGGCCAACTCGTCCGCGCAGATCACCGTACTCTGATCACCATGGCTCAGGTGCCACCGGCCCGTTATCTGCTCCGGGCGAAGGACCTGGTCGACGCCCGATATGCCGAGCCGATCACCGTGGACGACCTGGCCGCGGCCGCCGGTTTGTCCCGCGCCCACTTCTCCCGCATGTTCACCCGCACCTTCGGGGAATCACCGCGGGCGTATCTGCCAGACCCGGCGCCTGGAGCGGGCCGCGGCGCTGCTGCGCTACACCGATCGGTCGGTCGCGGACATCTGCATGATGGTCGGTCTGCAGAGCATCGGGTCGTTCACCACGAGTTTCGCCCGGGTCTACGGCAAGCCACCCGCCGCGTACCGGGCAAGCATGCCGCCCGCTGCATCCCGCGCCAGGGTGCCCAGTTGCATCCTTCAACGCGACACCCGACCGCACGCCGACAGTCGTGTCAAGACAGCACACGGGGAGAAGACGCGCGGCGGTGGCCGACCGTAACGTCGGGCCCATGATGAAAATTGGAAGCGCCCACCTGTGGGTTCATGATCAAGAAGTCGCGCTGAAGTACTGGACCGAGAAGGTCGGCATGGAAGTGCGCGAGGACGTGTCGTTTCCCGAGGAGATGGGTAATTTCCGGTGGCTCACCGTCGGGCCGCCCGGGCAGGACGACGTGAGCATCGTGTTGATGGCGGTTCCCGGCGAACCCGTGATGGACGAGGACACCCGCAAGCAGGTACTGGAACTCACCGCGAAGGGCTTCGCGGGCACGGTGTTCCTCATCACCGACGACGTCCAGAAGCGCTACGAGGAGTTGACCGCTCGCGGCGTCGAATTCAACGAGCCACCCAATCAGATGCCGTACGGCATCGACTCCGGCTTCCGCGACCCGTCGGGCAACAGCGTCCGATTGACGCAGCTCAACCCGTAGGTGTTGCCGTCGCGCTGTGGGCCGCGCGGAGGATCAGCGTCGTCCGGCCCAGCCTCAACACGGACGGTGACCAGCCCAAGCCCGACGCCAGCTCTCCGGATGGACCGGTGCTCAAGGTGCCGTCAGACGACCGGATTGCGACGTCCGTCAAGAAGTTCAAGCGACCCGTAGCCGAGGCCCCGCCGGCAGCGACGGGGCGCCGAAGTCGGCTGCGGCCAGCACCGGTGGCAGCGAAAAAATAACCGCACCCGAGTGCTTTGAGGCAGCGCAACGCTTTTCGGTGAGCTGTTGCCTGCTGATCGTTTCTGCTCGTATGGGCGCTGCACCCGGCACCCGTCGCTGCTGACCGCCCTGGGTGTTCCTTCGTGGCGCTCGATCTGGCTTGAAACCCGAGGAAAGACTATCTTTTCGGCTTGCAGGCCTCTTCGCCGGGCGATCCGGAACCCGCACTTAGAAAGGCGGTGGGCTGAGCTCTGTCACGACGGTGTCGAGGTATTCAATGTCTTCGTCGGGTGTCGCGGGCAACGTGGGGTTGGTGCGTCGTTGGTGGTTCGAGCGGCGTTCCGCGACGATCGCGGCGACTCGGTTCTGGGCTCGGGTGTGGTCCGTCGCGGCATCATGACGGTTTTGTCAGCGCAGCGGTCGGTGTCGAAGGCGGCGGGCGCGATGGACCCGGTGGGCACGCATAGGCCACCAAAGTCAGGGCGCGGCCGGGGTGAGTGACGTATTTGTCGCCGTGCCGTGAGGTCCAGATGACGGTGCCGTCGGTAATTATTCTGAGATACAGGTGTGGCCGGACGCCGAACGATTCTTGACGATGGCTCAGTCGGTGGTGTGGACGATCAGCACGTCGGCAGTCTTGTTGGCCCTGGCCAAGACGTTGCCGGGCACCGAGCCAAGCCACTTGCCGCTGCGTGTCGCCAGTCCCACGTTGCCAACCACCAACAGATCCGCCTCAGCCTCCTTGGCGAGGCGGGACAGCGCGTGTACCGGATCACCCAGAATCAGTCGCGTCTCGATATTCTTCGCCCCCGCCGCCCTGGCCCGTTCGCGGGCCTCCCGCAGGATCGCAAACATGGGGGCCTCCCCGTGCACCTTGTAGTCCCCATCGCTCCCGAGGGCGACCTCGGCGCGCCGGATCAATAACACGATCCGGCCGGGCTGGTCGTCCCCAGCCTCCCTTGTCCACCTCAGGCAAGTGCGCCATCGCGATGATCAACTTCGCATTATTTTCCGCGGCGACCGCGGCCGCGTGATCCACCGCACGGAACGATGTGTCCGAGCCATCGGTGCCGACCACCAGGGTCTGATAAACGCTCATCTCCCTACCAATATAAAGCCGCGCCATGTCCTTCGGAAGCGTTGCAACCTGGGCTTTTGTGCCTGCAAACCTCTGAGGCTAAACCTCGATCCACTGATGAGCTGGAGTTGACGAGGCTGGCGAGCGGTTGATCTTGATTTCGGGTTCTGGGCAGGGGCTATCTGCTGGTCTACCCAGCTTTTCCTGTTGTCCGGTTCGGGCCTTTCGGCGGTGGTCAGACTGCGGTGGGCAGTGGATGTGCGTCCGATGGTGTTGCGCCACAATGCAAGCCATGCATCTGCCCAGGGCCAGTGGGTGGGTAGGTGCAGGACGGGTCGTCGTTGAGGGCGGGTCAGGCGGGCAGCGATGTTGACGATCTTGCGGCGCAGAGTGGCTCCGCGCGCGACGGCGTGGCGGGGCCGGCCAGTGTTGCCGCGGCGCGCAGCAGATTGTGGGCGATGGCGGCGCACAGCACCCATGCCGAGTTGGCGCCGAAGTGCCCTGAGGGCATGTGTGCCAGCGGGCCGTCGATCAGGTCGGCGAAGGTGGTTTCGATGATGGCGTGGCGGCGGTGGGTGATGTCGGCGTCGGCGAGCGGCTCGTCTGAGTTGGTGAAGAACGGGTGATAGCGCCACACCGGGAACAACGCGTCGTGGTGGCGGGCGTCTTTGACCCGGCGCACGATCAGCCGCGCGGTGATGGCGTCTTTGGTGGAGGCGAAGGCGGTGTAAGAGATTTCGGCGACCTCGGCATCAGAGATCCACACCCGGTGTCGGGATCGTGGACCGCGCCGGGGTAGCGCACCGGGGTCCATCCGTCCTCGGGGATCGCGTCGATCGCCTTCTGCACGGCGGTGTTCTTGGTCAGGACCAGCGAGAATTGGGCACCGGCGCGGCGGGCGGCGCCGATGACCGCGCGGGTGCCGTAGGCGCTGTCGCCGCGCACCAGGATCTGCCCGGTGATCCCGGCGGCGCGGGCGGTGGCGATCGCCTGGGCGACCATCCGCCCAGCACCCTTGCCGGAGTTCGACTTGCCCGCGCGCAGCCGCATCCCGGCGATCACCGGCGCGGCCAGCTCGGTGCTGATCGTGGTCGCCAACGGGGACAGGCCCTTGCGCAGGACCTGCTTGCCGGCGATCTTGGTGTGCCCGTAGGAGGCGCCTTGTTTGGCGTGCCCGTAGACCGGGCGCAGCAATGAGTCGATGTCGACGAACGCGCGCACGTCGGCGCCCGGGAGCAGATCGACCCGTTCGCACAGCCGCGCCAGGTGCCCGGCCAGTACCGACTCCAGTTGGCGGGCATGGCCGAAGGTGAACTCCCGCAACAGGGTTCCGATCGTCGAGGGTGCATACACGCCGTCGAACAGGGTCTTCATCCCGCCGCTGCGCAGCACGTCGACGTCGTCGATGCAGTCCGCTCCTGCGCACATCCCAGCGATCAGGGTGGCCAGTTTGGGGGCGGGGTTGGCCGAGCCCGACTTGATCCGCGGCGCAGCGATATGCACCATCTGCGCCAACAGATCCGACAGCCCGGTCCGTTCGGCCAGCGCCATCACCGGCACCAGACCGGCACACGACACGAGGTTGTCATCGTCGAACACCGCAGAATCCACAGAGAATCTGTGCGAAACTTGCACCGGAAGTGCCTTTCCGAACTGGGTCCGATTAATGCGTGAGAACATCAATCATCGCAGTTCAGAGGGCACTTTCCTCATTTCGACACCCGAATGCGCATCGGTTTGTCGGTGGATTCAGGCTAAAACATCCGCTGACTAATTTATTTGCGGTCTTGACATATCTCACGGTTTTGACCGGCGCCCTGGCCGACTCCAGCTGATGGCGCCGTCGGGCAATTTCCTGAGATACCCCTGTCAGTTGCACACATCGAGCCAGCACGCCGCTAGCGCGGCGTGAGCCGGAAAATCGGGATCTGACGCCCGGCTGACGCTGTCTTAGCGCGGTAGTCGCGGTATCCGGCGAAGACCTGCTCGGCGAGTCCATACAGGCGCGTGTACTCGCCGGGATCGGTAACCTCTGTCGCGCTAAATTTCTCGTCGCCGAATTGGCATTCGGGGTGTGCCTTCAAGTTGTAAAACCACTGCGGGTGTTTCGGTCCCCCGCCATATGAGGCGAGCAGGATCGGATGGGGTCCATCGTGAAAGTAGGTCAACTGGACCTCGCGCGGCTGACCCGACTTGGCACCCGTCGTCATGAGGGGGGCCGACGCGACCCCGCCGAAGATTGAGGGATAGCGCCCGCCGGTCGCACGGTACAACCACGGGTCGATGCGAGGGGAAATACGGAGTCCGAAAGCTCGCCCGAGATGGCTGCGCCCAACCCGGACGCTGGCCCTATACAGGCGACCACGCTTCTTGTGCGGATCGACATAAGGCACGGGCATGCAGCGGACCATACGGACCGGCGTGGACGGAGTAAATAGGTCCGATAGTGCGGCCCCTTCACCCGTCGCCGCCCCAGTGGCGGCGGACCAGCCACTGTCCACGCGGAGCGGGGAGCGGTTGTCGGTGCCGTCGCGCAGTTGTTCGTCTCGCCATCCCCAGAATGTTTTGAGCAGACGATGATACCGAATTGCTGAAGGACTCCCGGGCGCACGTCAGCCCATGTCGGCCCAGATAGTCAAGCCTGCGAGACCGGTGGCGAGCACGGCCAGCAGGACTGCATCGATTGCGTAGAGGCGTGGGGGATCCGATGCGCCGATCCGATCTCGCGAGCGATGAGGAAGAGTGGAAACGTCACGCTTATGGCGATGAAGAACCCGCCGAGAATGTAGAGCCAATGGATCGCACACCGTGCTTCCTGGCTTCGATCGCCATGAGGACGGCTGCGGATAGGCCGAACATCAGTATGTCTGCGGTGATATTTCGTGCCGAGGCGGTGACCTTGGCGTCACGCCAGAAGTTGACGAAGAAGTCTGCGGGGCCGCTGTGTAAGTATGCGACCGTCTGGCTCCACGTGGCGATCAGTGCGGCCACCGCGATCAGCGCGTACACGGCGCAAAGCACTTTGCGGGAGGTGGGCATCGATGCCGGTTGAACCTGGTCAGTTGTTGTCATGAACACGTTAGGGGCATACGACGGCAAGGTAGAGCGATTTGAATCGGCGTTGGCACCGACTGGCTAAAGAACCTTTTACAAACACATCGCACGACACGGACTCGACCCGCGCTCGGCTTAGACTTCTGCCGTGTTCTCGGAGACGCGGTATGCGCTGAATGGGGACTTGCGCGTCGCCTACCGCGCCTCGCCCGAGGGTCCGCGCGACATCATGTTCGTTTCTAACTGGTTCACGAACTGTGAGGTCTTTCCGGAGCTGCCGTCGCTTCAAGGGTGGGTCGAGGCGACTACATCGCTGGGTCGGCTCATCTTTTTCGACCAGCCCGGCACCGGAGCGTCCGATCCCGTCACGTCGGGTGCGCTGCCAACCTTGGAGCAATGGTCCGACAGCATCACCGCTGTGCTGGACGATCTCGGGAGTCGTGAAGCAGTCCTCGTCGCGATCGACGGGGCGGTCGCGACGGCGGCGCTGTTCGCAGCAACACATCCGTCCCGCACCACCGCGCTGGTCGTGCTCGAAGGCTACGCAGCCACGGACAACGCCGACAGCACCGAGTTGGTTGGAGAGGATAGTCTCGCTGCGTTTGACGCCCTGTGGCGTACGGGAGAGTTCCAGCATTTGTTCAATCCGGACATGCCGTGGAACGAGGAGATCCGGGCAGCGTGGGCACGACATAATCGCCTGGCGGCAAGCCCGGGAATCGTTGCTCTCATGTGGCCTCTCGTGGCCGAATTAAACGTGCGCGCGATCCTTCCCACCGTTCGCGTTCCCACGCTGGTCCTCCAGCACACCGACGACCCATTGATCACGCGCACGATGGGCAAGGATTTCGCCGATCCCATACCGGGCGCGAAGTACATTGAGCTGCCTGGGCGCAACACTTTCCACTTCGTTGAGCCGTGGCGCGACTCCTTCCGTGAGATCGCCGAGTTTCTGACCGGTGAGCAGGCTGATGTGGCCGATGATCGGGTGCTGGCGACGGTGTTGTTCACCGACATTGTGGACTCGACGCGCCGGGCGGCGGAGATGGGCGACCGTGACTGGCATGCCCTGCTTGACGCGCACGACGCCGTGGTTCGCTCGCAGCTGGCTCGGTTTCGGGGTCGCGAGGTGAACACCTCGGGGGACGGTTTCCTGGCGATGTTCGACGGTCCGCAGCGGGCGATCCGCTGTGCGATGGCGATCCGCGACGCGGTGCAGGCGCTCGGCATCGAAGTCCGCGCGGGGTTGCACACCGGAGAGTGCGAGGTCCGCGGCGACGACATCGGAGGAATCGGCGTGCACATCGGCGCGCGGGTGAGCGCACTCGCGGGTGCGAGTGAGGTACTGGTGTCCAGCACTTTGCGCGACCTGGTGATCGGGTCAGGGCTGGAATTCGAGGACCGTGGCGCGCACGAGCTCAAGGGTGTTCCTGGTGAGTGGCGACTTTCAGCCGTCGTATAGCTCTTGCGCACCCGGTGGGACCGATTGCGGAAAGAACGCTTTGGGAAGCGAAGGCAGCCAGCCATGCGAGCCGATGACGACTATATGTGCCTATGGAATTCTCCATTGCGAAGCTGGGGGCCGCGTCTTGCATGTTCCGCGCAGAAGCGGCAGCACTACAGGGGGAATCTCATGACGCAGATTCATGAGCAGCGGACGATAGCAGCATCGGCGGAACGGGTTTTTGCTTGGCTACTAGACCCGGCCAACCTGACCGTCTCTCCATGGATCCGCAAAGCCACTTGGGTGGACACGTCCGGTCCCGGCGTGGGAGCGACGCGGGAAGTGAAAGGGTTTGGCTGGTGGGTGCACGAGCAGATCACGGCCTTCGACGAGCCTTGCAGTTGCAAGTATCGCGTCGTCGGGGGGTTCCCGCCCGCGCATCAAGACGGGACGCTCACATGTACTCCGTCCGGTGACAGTACGCATGTCGATTGGGTGAGCGGCTACACGATTCCAGCTCGCGGGGGCGGCAAGGTGCTTGAAGTACTTACCGCGCCGCTGATGCGCTCCCTTGTCTTCCGCAAGATCCTCGCCGGCTGCGCAAAGGCGCTGGAGAGCTAGTGTCGGCGATTGCGCAAAGTAACTTCAAAGAACGCGCGTGTAGCAGCATAAACGCTGGCGATGCGCACCGCTCGACCCGTTCCCCGGCTTAGACTTCCGCCGTGTTCTCCGAGACGCGCTACGCGCGAAACGGCGACCTGCACGTCGCCTACCGCACATCGCGCGAAGGTCCTCGCGACCTTGTGTTTGTATCTCCCTGGATCACGAACTGTGAGGTCTTTCCCGAGCTGCCGTCCGTTCAGGGCTGGGTCGAGGCGATGACCTCGCTCGGTCGACTGATCTTCTTCGACCAGCCGGGCACCGGAGCGTCCGACCCCGTCACGCCTGACGCGCTACCGACCATGGAGCAATGGGCCGACAGCATCACCGCCGTGCTTGACGATCTCGGCAGTCGCGAAGCGGTCATACTCGCGATCGACGGCGCGTTCGCGCCAGCGGCGCTCTTCGCAGCGACACATCCGTCACGCACGACAGCACTGGTCGCGCTCGAGGGCTACGCGGATCCGCTTGCCGAACGCACCGGAGGGATGGGACTCGAGGAAGGCACCGCTGCCTTCATCGCCATGTGGGGGACGGGCGAGTCCCATCATGTGATCAATCCGGACATGCCGTGGAACGAGGAAATTCGGGCAACCTGGGCACGGCATGACCGCCTGGCGGGCAGCCCACGGACCATCGCCCTCATGCAGCCGCTCGCGGCCGAGTTGAACGTGCGGGCACTCCTGCCGACGATTCGCGTGCCAACCCTGGTCCTCCAGCACGCCGACGACCCGTTCATCCTGCCCGCGAGGGGCAAGTACGTCGCTGATCACGTCTCGGGCGCGAAGTACGTCGAGCTTCCAGGGCGCAACATGTACCACTTCGTCGAACCGTGGCGCACGTCCTTCCAGGAGATCGCCGAGTTCCTCACCGGCCAGCAGGCCGACGTGGCCGATGATCGGGTTCTGGCCACGGTGTTGTTCACCGACATTGTGGACTCGACACGCCGGGCAGCGGAGATGGGCGACCGTGACTGGCACGCCTGCTTGACGCGCACGACGCCGTCGTCCGTCGCAGCTCGACCGCTTTCGAGGCCGTGAGGTGAGCACGTCGGGCGACGGCTTCCTTGCGACGTTCGACGGCCCGCAGCGGGCGATCCGCTGCGCGATGGCGATCCGCGACGCGGTGCAAGCGCTCGACATCGAGGTGCGCGCCGGGTTGCACACCGGCGAGTGCGAGGTGCGCGGCGACGACATCGGTGGCATCGCCGTGCACATCGGCGCGCGCGTGAGCGCACTGGCAGGGCCGAACGACGTGCTGGTGTCCAGCACGCTGCGCGACCTCGTGATCGGATCGGGCCTCGAATTCGAAGACCGCGGCGCTCACCAACTCAAGGGCGTGCCCGGCGAATGGCATCTCTTCGCCGTCGCCTCTGCGTAGCGGTGGGTTGCGGCCGAAACCAACGCAGTGTGTTCCGTAGCTGGTGAAATCGACACAGACACTTCAGGTTTGACGCCTGGAACGGGCCACCCTGACCGTGCGGAATCGTATGGTCGATATCACACACGGTCGCGGACCGGTCGCAACCTGGTGCACGGCAGGTCAGGTCGCGGCAGCGCCGTACTCGGCCATGCCCGCGACGGGACGTACCCAGGCTCTGAGGGTGCGTCGGCGGGATGGATCAGCCGACGTAGCCGCGCGGACTGCGCGAGTTCGGCGATCAGCTCGACCGGGATGAGCCCCTCGTAGCCAGGCAGGGCACGGGGGTCTTACCACTGCCCTCGACGGTCGCCGCCTCGGCGATGACGTGGATGACCACCGGGCTCGCCGCGTTGCCCCCGGCCGCAGTGCCACCAACTGTCCGAGCGCCAACCGCTGCGCTGCTGCACACGGTTCCGGCGAGCGCGTCAACCAGAAGTATCGCGCCAGCGCTGCTCAGGTCCTTCGCTGCAGAATCATGAGATTGTCGCGCCAGGTAAACGGTTCACCATCCGGGTCGGTGCCGTCCCTTTCCACGACCTCGACACGCACTCGGTCCCATTCCGCGGCAGGTAGATCCAGCTCTGCGAGCACTTCCTCCGCGCTGGGGAACGGGTGGTCGTGCGGCACCTTCTTCGAGAACGGCGGGGGCGCCGCGTGGTCGACGATGACGAACCGCCCACCCGGTGCGACGGCACGCGCGGCCTTGCGCAGGATGGACGGCCGCTCCAACCTCACTGTGGAGTGCAGGAATTGCGCCGAGGCAAGGTCGAACGTTCCGTCGGGAAAACTGTCTGACAGATCGTGCTGCTGAAAGTCGATGCGGTCCAACACCCCCCGCGCTCGCGCCTCGTCGGCAGCGCGGCTCAACGCCGTCTCGGACACGTCCACAGCGACCACGTGCCAGCCCCGTTCGGCGAGCCACACGGCGTCGCCGCCCTCGCCGCAGCCGAGGTCCAGCGCACGGCCGGCGGGTAGGTCCCCGACCACCGCGGCGAGCTGGACGTTGACGCGCCCGCTCCAGATTCGCGAGCGCTCGCCGTAGTGCTGTTCCCAGTAGTCCTTGACTTCGTCTTCGGTGTCCACGGTTCCGAGCTTGCCGCGACCTCCGCCATCTGCCAACCTATTTTGCCATGCAGGCAAACACCGACAAGACCGACGACGTCGACCTCCGCGTACGACGCAGGCTGCGGGAGTTGCGCACTCAGCGTGGGCTGACTCTGGAAGAGGTCGCCACACGCGCCGACATCGACGTGTCGACCCTGAGCCGGCTCGAATCAGGCAAGCGGCGATTGGCCCTCGACCACCTCCCACGGCTCGCCTCGGCCCTTTCGGTCAGCACCGACGAACTGCTCCGCGCTCCCGAGGCGGACGACCCGCGTGTGCGCGGCAGTTCACTCACCGCCAACGGCATCACGTATTGGCCGCTGACTCGCGGTGGGCCCGCGGGAGGCATGCACGCGTTCAAGATTCGCGTCAGCGCCCGCCGCCGCACGCCGCCCGACGAGCTTGCTGTGCACGACGGACAGGAATGGCTCTACGTGCTGTCGGGACGGCTACGCCTGATGTTGGGCGAACGCGACTTCGTCATCAAACCCGGTGAGGCGGTGGAGTTCTCGACGTGGACGCCACACTGGTTCGGGGCCGCCGGCGGACCCGTCGAAGCCATCGCGATCTTCGGGCCGCATGGTGAGCGGCTGCACGTCCGGACCTGACTACAGTAGTCAAGTGCCACAACGTGATTGAACCATCACAATCGTCTGCTTGTGATGGCTGCTGTCCCTCCCTTCACGGCACCGTTGGCATGCCGCCGAGCAGGTCCCGCAGAAATCCGCCTATCTCGTTGATGTCGGCGAGAGGCAGACTCCGGTCGATCAGGCCCAGCTGGCTTAGCACCGTGGCCTGGTCCCAGTAGATCCGTTCGCTTTCCATCAGGTCACCACGGAACTTCACGATGACGACGGTTGGTACTTCCACCGTCTTGCTGGGTCGGCGCCACTCCTGGCAACAGGAACGGGATGTCTTGGTCATGGGTCATCCGCATGATGAACTCGTCGACGAGCAGGCCTTCACCGACTGACCGCGCGATCGGCTCGGTGGTGGTGTCGGCTGGGATGCCGGGGATGAACACGTCGGCGTAGTAGTGCCGCAGGTTCTCCTTCCCGATGCCGCCGCTCATGGTCGGTAGGTGCATGACGATCGCGTCGTCAACCATGGTGGAGACCGCAAGGTCGGCGTCCCTAAGCGCGAATTCGTATTCCGTGTGTCGTTCCCACAACTCGATCATCTGATCGCGATTCATTTGCTCTTCCTTCCAGGGTGTGTTCGATGGGTCTGGACGGTCAGAGCGCCGCGAGGGCTGCGCCCAGACGACCCGCGAGGTCGCCGCGGCCGTGCCGGTAAAGCGGGCCGGTTCCGTCGGACAGCAATTGGCGCAGCCGCGCCATCCCGCGCGGGTTGACGGGGTGGGGCGCATGCAGTCGCAGTGTCACCTCGTCGATCAGAGTCTCGGCCGCGGCGATGTTGGCCCGGTGCATCGGCACGCGCCCGGACCGTGTTGCGCGGGTGTCGTCGTTCGCGTCGCGAACTGCGCGGCGCAGTGCTCGGGCGACGGCGTGGCGTTCCGCAACGGAGGTCAGCCGCGCGGCATGCGCGGCGAGTGCGCTACCGGCGGGAGCGGGCACCCCCACCGCAAGTGCCCGGTCGAATCGTGCGGCCCGCAGCCGGGCCGTCACGTATGCGCGGACAGATCGCCGGGTGTGACCACGACGACCGGTGTCCGGCGTGCGGGCAGTCGAATACGCGCCGACGCGAATGTGGCTGTCATTCATTTCGTCTCGTTCCTTCTCGATTCTGGCTAGTTGGTCGTGTGAACGTAGGTCGCTCCGCATGCAGCGGAACCTTGGCGAGGTGGAGCAAAGAATGTGGCACGTCACGTACGCGTTGTCCGGGTCGCTTTGTGCGCCGTCAGCAGGTAGGCAGGAAATTTCACCCTGTTCTTCTCATCCCGCTCGAATGACGGCGCCGCCACACCGGGGATCCGTGGGACATTCACATGGATGAATGCCGACCGAATCGCGTCGATCTCCCAGTATTTCGCGACGGCCGAGTGCAGCTCTTCCTCGTCGACTTCGTTGGGCTTGGTCGCAGTGTCCATATCAGGCGGGAAGGCCCCCCTGGCGAACACCAAAACGTAGTAGCCAGCGCCGGGCGCGGCGGCCGCGGATACCGAACGCAGATAGCTGTCGCGCCGCCCGACCGGCAGTGAATGGAAAAGCGTGCTGTCCATGACGGTGTTGAAACGCCCGTCAAAGCCGCTGAGCGTGGTGATGTCGGCCTCGTGGAAGCTGGCATTCCACAGCCCGCGGTCGGCGGCAGCCTTGGTTGCCGCTGTGATCGCGGTCGGAGCCAGATCGACGCCATGCACCGTGTAGCCGTCCGCAGCCAGCGCCAGTGAAAGTTCGGCGTATCCGCACCCGGCGTCGAGCACGTCGCTGCGCACTGTGCCTGCTCGAACCAGCGCCGCAAGCTCGGGCTGGGGCTCGCCGATATTCCACGGCGGAGGGCCTTCGAAGTCACCAACCTCCCGATATGCGCTGTCCCAGCCCATCATTTCTGCCATCTGTCGAAACCCGCCCTTCCCTGTCTTTGCCGTTCTGTGTTCACCGCGTTGCGAACAGCCGGGGCGCGGCCAACAGCTCGCGACCTGGTTGTTGTTCCGCCGCCGCGCCCGGCCGCGTGGTCGATTGCGGTGGGGTTCAGCCGACCCGGACCTTCAACGTGCCGAGTCCGCGCAGGGTGTTGTTCAGCGCGAGCTCAGAGTCGAGCAGCTCGAATCGCTCGACCCGTGGCACGAGCGCCTCCAGCAGTGCCCGCATCTCGATGCGCGCGAGGTTCATCCCGACGCAGACGTGCTCGCCTCGGCCGAAAGCGAGGTGATCGGAGGGGTTGCGCCGAACGTCGAAGCGGTCCGGGTTCGGGGTACTTGCGCTCGTCGCGGTTCGCCGATCCGTAAAGCAGCACGACGCGCGACCCGGCGGGCAGCACGTGCCCGTCGATTTGGTGGTCCTCGGTGAGCAGGCGGGTGAAGCGCTGCACCGGCGACTCGAGGCGCAGGGCCTCGTTGATGGCGTGCGGGATCAACGAGGGGTGCTTGCGCACGAGATCCCACTGTTCGGGGTGCTGGGCGAACAACCAGATGGTGCTCGAGATCGCGTAGATCGTCGTGTCCAGGCTCGGCGCGATGTAGTCGATCATCATGGCCGGGCACTTCTCGACGGCCAGTTCGCCGTTGGCCGCGGCCGTGTAGAGCTGGTCGGCCCACCCGCCCGGGTCGAGCTTGCCTGGCACCGCCTCGGTCATGGCGAAGTGGATCATCTCGTCGAGCTTCGGGAACGCCTCGGTGGTCCGCCGGTTCATCGGTCCCTGGGCGTCAAACGTGGCGGCGGCCCAGTCCAGCATCCGATCGCGGCCGGCGTCGCCGAGCCCCACCAGGTCCGACACGATCGTCAGCGGCAGATGCTCGGCGAGCTCGGTGGCGGCGTCGAAGGTCCCCTTGGCCACCAGCTGTGCGACGATCCGCTCGGCCTCCTCCCCGACCCGGGACGTGAGCTCCCGCAGCTTCTCGGGGCGCATCGGGCGGGCCAGCACCCTGCGCATTCCGGTGTGCTCGGGCGGGTCGCTGCACAGCGTGATCCCCTCCAGCATGGAGTTGATCTCATCGTTCATCATGACGCCCTTGGCCGAGGAGAACACCCGCCAGTTGCCCGAGGCCTCGCGGACCTGCTGGTAGCGGGGCAACGCGTACATGTCGTTGGCGGTAAGCCGTACCACCGGCCCGAGGTCGCGCAGCCGCCGGTAGCGCGGGTACGGGTCCCGCAGCGCCGCGTCGCTGAACAGGTCGATGTCGGTCTCCGGGATTTCACCCATCCCTCGATCAGCGGTGCGTGGCCGGCCACCGGGGTTCGTCGCTTTCGGCTTGGCGGTTCGCCCCGCCCATGGACACGTCACGAGGTGCCACCGGTCAGACCGCCGTTGACGAAAACCCACCGGTGGTCGGTCAATTGGTCAATCACAATTTGGTCCTCTCTCGTCACCGCGTCCGGCGCAGCATCGCGGTGCAGAAGTCGTCGTTGTTGAGGGATTGGCGACTGATCGCCCATTTTGTGGGATGTCGGGTAGTCCGTTGGCGGCCAACAACTCTCGGAGGGCACGGCTGCGGTCAGAGCGCCGCGAGCGCTGCGCCCAGACGACCCGCGAGGTCGCCGCGGCCGTACCGGTACAGCGGGCCGGCTACCGTCGGACAGCAATTGCCGCAGCCGCGCCATCCCGCGCGCGCTGCACCGGGTGGGGCGCATGCAGTCGCAGTGTCACCTCATCGATCAGAGCCTCGGCCGCGGCGATGTTGGCCCGGTGCATCGGCACCCGCCCGGACCGTGTCGCGGCGGGGTCGTCGTTCGCGTCGCGAACGGCGCGGCGCAGCGCTCGGGCGACGGCGTGGCGTTCCGCAACGGAGCTCAGCCGCGCGGCATGCGCGGCCAGTGCGCTACCGGCGGGAGCGGGCACCCCCACCGCAAGCGCCCGGTCGAATCGTGGGGCCCGCAGCCGGGCCGTCATGCGTGCGCGGACGGATCGCCGGGCGTGACCGCGACGAGCCGAGTCCGGCGTGTAGGTAGTCGACATATCGCCGACGCGAATGTGGTTGTCATTCATGTTGTCTCGCCGTCTCTGGATTGTGGATAGGTGCCCGCGTCAACGAACACTCCGCCGGCAGTCGCCTCGCATGCAGGGGAATCTCGGCGAGGCTGGAGCAAAGAATGTGGCAGGTCACGTACTCGTTGTCCGCGTCCCTGGCGAAACCCATCACGATCCAGTCACCGCAGGTCACGCTGGTAAGGGATCGGATCGAGCACCACGTCGAACTCGATCAGGCCGAATGGGTTGGCCACTCCGTAGCTGCGGGCCAGCGCCGGGTCGTCCACCCGCTGGACCTCGCGGATCAGGCTTTTCTTCACGCCGAACACCGCGTCGTCATCCAGATAGGGGCTCCCCTCGACGAACAGGTGGGTGATCACCGGGGTGAAACCTTCTGCGCCGGCGATGAAATGGATGTGCGCAGGCCGGTTGGGATGGCGGTGGGTCGCGCGCAGCAGTCGGCCCACCGGGCCGTCGTCGGGGATCGGGTAGCAGCTGGGCACGATGGTGCGGAACCAGAACTCGCCAGCCGTGTTCGCGGTGAACAGGCCACGAAGATTGCCTTCCGGAACACGGTCGGGTTGCTGGGTGTCGTAGAAGCCAGCGTCGTCGGCCTGCCAGACGTCCAGCACCGCGCCGGGCAGTGGGCGCCCGTCGACGGCTCGCACAGTGCCGCGTACCACGCACCGCGGGGCATCCCCGGTCAGCGCGATATCGGCGCCCAGTTCACGCGTGGGTGAGTCACCGACGTGGAAGGGGCCGAGCACGGTGGATTCAGTGGCGCCGGGGTCTTCCGGTTGTTGACCGCGTCGACGAGCATCGATGCGCCCAGCACGTCGGAGAGCAGGATGAGCTCCTGACGTCGACCATCGCTCAGCCGGCCCGCCTCGGTGAGGAATTCGATACCGCGGTCCCATTCGTGCTGGGTTGGCTCGATTTCGCGGATGAAGCCGTGCAGGTGTCTGACGATGCCAGCCAGCACCGCGGTCAGTCGCTCGTCGCCGCAGTTCGCGAAGCTGTCGATGACCGCGGTGGTGGCGGTCTCTTCGGAGAAGTCGATGGTCATCGCTGATGACATGCCTTTCGGTCGATCCGTGGTTTCGAAGGTAGGTCAGCGGGACCGCGACAGTCGCCACCCTGGCTGAAGGGGATTAGCGCACCGGGGTAAGGGGTTTAACGTTGCCGACAATGGGCGGCGCCGAACCATTGGAACGCGCAGCCGAGTTGGAGCAACTCTCTGTGTTGCTCGCCGCGGCTGCGAACGGTCGTGGGCAGGTGTGCATCCAAGGCGCCAGTGTGCGTGGCTGTTCAGCACGCTAGGTCGACGAAGACCGTCTTGCCCGTCACGATGGTGTGGATGTCGTCCTGGGCTCCGGGCGTTCCGGAATCCGACCGGCTGTAGGTCTGGCCGGGACGGACCGCGGCGACGGTGCACTGGTCCACCCGGGCCGCGCCAGCTTTGTTGACGATGACGGTGTAGCCGTCGGCCTTGAGTTGGTTCACCGTCTGGTCGACGCTCGACTGGCCGGACGGTGCGGCGGCGGCTGCGGCCGCCAATGTCAGCGCGGCCGCAGACAGGGCACCAGCGGCGACGGTGGTGAAGCTTGTTCATAGTGTTCTTTCTGCTGGGGTTGGTGTGAGCTCGGTTATGGATCGCCATGTGGGTGCACCCGCTGTCATCGCGCCATCTTGCGAAGCTGTGAATGACCGCCTGGTGGCGGACTCTTCGGAGAAGTCGATGGTCATCGGTGGCGGACTGCCCTTCGGTTATCCAGCTTTCGACGTTAGGCAGCGCGACCGCGACAGTCGCCACCCTGGCTGGAGGGGATTACCGCACCGGGGTAAGGGGATTAACATTGCCGACGATGGGCGGCGCCGAACCGATGGAACGCGCAGCCGAGCTGGAGCAGCTCTCCGCGTTGCTCGCCGCGGCTGCGAAACGGCCGCGGGCAAGTGTGCGTGATCCAAGGCGCGAGCGGCATCGGGAAGTCGCGGTTGCTCGACGAGTGCGCCGGCCTGGCCAGGTCGTCGGGCATGGCGGTCATCCGGGCGCGTTGCAGCGAACTGGCGACCGAGTCACTCCTTCGGTGTGGTTCGTCATCTGTTCGAGGCCAACGTCGTTCGTGCCGAACCCGGTGACGGGCGGTCGCTGCTGCAGGGACCGGCCGCCCTCGCCGAACCCGTTGTTCGGCGACGGTGAGGCCGCCGACGAATTCAGCGTCATGCACGGCCTCTATTGGCTCACCGTCAACCTCGCCGAACAGCGTCCGACGGCGATCCTGATAGACGATCTGTCGTGGGCGGATGAGTGTTCTCTGCGATTTCTCGTCTACCTCGCCGAACGACTCGACGACGTACCGGTCGCGCTGATAATCACTGTCCGGTCCGGGGATCCTGGCACCGAGTCACCGCTGATCAGTCATCTCTGGGAGTTGGGCACGACGCCGGCCGTTCGCCCGGCTGCGCTCACCCAGGACGGCGTCGAGGCGCTGCTGCGCGACACCCTTCCCGGGCACGCCGTCAGCGCCGTCGCTCGGCGAGACCGTGTTGGGACAGACGGGCGGCAACCCGTTTCTCGTCGTGGCCGTCGCGAACGCCATCCGCGCCGGCGACGACCCCTGTGTGACGACACCGGAGTCCATCCGCCGACGCATCACACGTCGGTTGGCCCGTGTCAGTTCTGACGCGCGCGCTCTCGCGTACGCGGCGTCACCCCTCTGTGACGATGTCGCCCTGCGTGATGTCGTCCACTTGGCCGGGCTGGAGGCCGAAGATGGCTTGGTTGCGGCCGCGGAGCTAGTCCACGAAGAGCTTCTCGCTTCGGCGGACCCAATGGCCTTCGCGCATCGAGTTGTTCGGACCGCCGTCTACAGTCTGCTCACGCCGGCGGATCGGGTGAGATTGCACGCGGAGTCCGCGACCTTTCTGGCGGCAAACGGTGCCGAGCCGGAGGTCGTCGCTGAACATCTGCTGCTGTCCGGGCCGCCACGTGAGGACTGGGCAATCGGTGCTCTTCATGAGGCAGGTCGGTCGGCGGCGCGAAAAGGCGTGCCCGGCAAGGCATTGCGGTATCTGCGTTGCGCCGTAGAGCTTGCCGATCCCGAGAAGCTACCCGCGGGGCTGTGTGTCGATCTCGGACTCGCTGAGGCGGTTGCCGGCGAGTCGGTGTCTCTGCACCGCTTCGAGCGCGCATTGGATCGCCTCAGCGATGCCAACGAGCGCGCGGAGGCCCTCTACTCGCTCGGACGGGCGCTGTACCGCTCCGGGCGGCAGGACGAGGCCGCCGCGGCGTTCCATCGGGGCGCCGAATTGTTCGACGCCGCAGACCAGATCCGGCTGCGTTTTCTCGGCGCCGCGTGGGCTGCCGAATCGCATCGTGCGCCAGCACAGGGACTTCCCGAAGGCGCCTTCGATGTCGACGGACCGGGCACTCGTGCGATCCTCGCCGTTCAGGCCTTGCAGCAGTCGCTCACGAAGCCGCCTGCCGCTGATGCCGCGACTCTTGCGATCCGCGCTTTGGGGGATGGCGCCTTGCTGGCCGAACAGGGCTCACAAGACCCCGGTGTCAACCTCGCGGTGCTGGCGCTGTTGCAGTGCGGCCGGGTGATCGACGCGCAGGAGGCAGCGGATGCCGTCGTCTGCGACGCCCGGGAGCGCGGCGCGCAGCTTGCCTACGCTGAAGCGTCGCTGATTCGGGCGCTCGTGTACTACGCGCGCGGTCGGGTGAACGAATCCGCGGCCGATGCTCAGGCAGCGCTGGATGTCATGGGAAAGCGGCATAATTCGCATTCGCAGACGGCGTTGGCGACTCTGGTGAACTGCATGATCGATCGTGGCGAGTTGCGCGAGGTCGAGGGTCTCTTCCCTGACGCGCAAAGTGACGCCGCATCAACTCCGGCCATCGATGCGTACGTACTACTGACTCGCGGGCGACTGAACTTGCGGCGCAACGATATTGACGCAGCGCGACAGGATCTCGACGCAGTGGAGAACATGGTGCGGGACTTCGGTGACACCAACCCGACCATGTTGCCGTGGCGATCGCTGGCCGGGGTCATTGCGCACCTTGCAGGGGATCCGGACCGAAGCCGAAGCCTGATCGCGGAGGAGATCCGTCTTGCCCAACTATTCGAGGTGCCAATCCCTTTGGGCGTTTCGCTACGCCGTCGGGCCCTCACCGAAACCGGAGGGCAGGCGCTCGAAACGCTCCGTGAAGCCCTTACCGTGCTGCAGGACACGGAGGCCTCGCTCGAACTGGCGCGCACTCATGCCGATCTTGGCCGCGGGCTTCGTCGTTCAGGAAAGCGCGTCGAGGCCCGCGCTCAGCTGGGAATCGGTCTGGATCTGGCACATCGGTGCGGGGCCACTGGGATGGAAGCCGACATTCGCGAGGAGATGACGGCCGCAGGCGGGCGGCCACGTCGGTCGGCACTCACCGGCGTGGAGTCGTTGACGCCAACCGAGATGAGGGTCGCTCACCTCGCGGCGCAGGGCATCTCAAACAGTGGGATCGCGGAGCAGACATTCGTATCGCGAAACACGGTGGCATGGCACTTGCGCAACATCTATCGGAAGCTTGAACTCGAGTCCCGCGAACAGCTGGTGTCACTCATCATCAACGACTAGTCGCTAAACCCATTCGACGTCGCCGCTAACCCCCTCCGCCGAGGATGGCGATTCAGGCCCGACCTGTCCATACGTTCGAGGCCATGACTCGAAGAGAATCGACCGCCAGCTTCGACCGCCGCGAGATGTCCATCGTGCACGACGTGTTCCGACGCGAGTTCGCGCTGATGCCCGGACTCATCGCCACCGTCTCGGTCGGCGATCGCCACCGGGCGGAACTCGTCGCAGATCACATCGACCGGCTGACGTCGCTGTTGCACCAACACCACCACGGGGAAGACGCGAACGTCTGGCCGCTGTTGGTGGATCGATGTGCCGACGCCGCCGCCCACACGGGATCGATGCACGATCAGCACGAACAACTCGCCGCTGACTTGGGCGATGTGCATGCCGCACTCGAGGTCTGGCGGGTCGATGCCACCGCCCAGGATGGCAACAGCCTCTTCGACGCCCTCGACCGGACGCTCACATCGTTGCGGCAGCACCTCGACGACGAGGAGCGCCACGTCGTGCCGCTGCTTGAACAGCACATCAGCGCCGCGGAATGGGACGCCCTGGTTCAGAAGGGGGCGGCCGACGCCGACCCGGCGCAACTACCACTGCTGTTCGGCATGTTGATGTACGAGGGCGACCCCGAGATCATCGAGCGCGCCCTGGCCGCGATGCCCTCCGACGTCCGGCCGGTGATCGCGACGCTGGCCCCGCAGACGTTCGCCGAGCATTCCCGAGCCGTCCACGGCACCCCCACACCGCCACGGAGCACCGAGCTGCTGGGGCGCCGACATGCCTGATTACGGACACGATCTGATGTTCGGCGCGATGCTGGAGCCCGAACGGGCGGCGGACGCCGTCGCGTTGGCGGTCCTCGCCGAACAGGTGGGGCTGGATGCGGTCAGCCTCGCCGACCACCCCTACTGGCCCGAGCGCCTGGACACCTTCTCCTTGTTGGCGGCCATCGCGGCCCGCACTGATCGCGTGCGGGTCTTCTCCAACCTGGCCAACCTGCCGCTGCGCCCGCCGGCGACACTCGCCCGAACCGCGGCCACGCTGGATATCTTGAGCGAGGGGCGGTTCGAGTTGGGGATCGGGTCGGGCGCACAGCAGATGTGGGATGCCATCGTTGCCGAGGGCGGACCCCTGCGTTGCGCAGGGGAATCGATCGACGCCCTCAACGAGGCCGTGCAAGTGATCCGGGCGCTGTGGACGCCGGGGCCCGACGTGTCGTTCACTGGCAGGCACTATCGAATCGCCGGCGCGACGCCGGGACCCGCACCGGCGCATGACATCAACGTCTGGCTGGGTGCCTACCAGCCGAGGATGCTGCGGTTGGTTGGACGCGTCGCCGACGGCTGGGTCCCCAGTTCGCCCTTCCTGCCGCCCGAACAGCTTCCTGTCGCCAACCAGATCATCGACGCGGCCGCGGTCGGCGCCGGCCGATCTCCCGAAGCGGTGCGTCGCATCTACAACATCGGCGGCCAGTTCAGCCGAACCGGCAGCGGTTTTCTGCAGGGCCCGCCTGCGCTGTGGGTCGAGCAGCTCACCGAGCTCACGCTGGTACACGGCGTCAGCGGGTTCATCCTCTACCGGGTCGAATCCGGCGACATCATAAGGCGATTCGCCGACGAGGTGGTCCCGGCGGTACGCAACGCGGTACGCACCGAGCGAGGCCGGCAAGGCATGACCGCACACGCCGATCGCGGGGTGGATGGGCTGCGTCCGAGGCGACCCTCCCGGGATCGAGGTATCCGATGAGTGAACTGGAGGACCGCGTCGGCCGTTGAGCAGGCCGAGCCGGTGACCCCCGACGCGATCATGCAGCTGGGACTCGCGTTCTGGGGCTCAAAGGCGCTGCTGAGCGCGGTCGAGATGAGGCTGTTCGCGGTGCTCAGCGATGCCGGGCCGCTCGACGCCGAGCAGCTTCGCGAGCGACTCGCGCCTGCATCCACGGGGCGCGAGGGATTTCTTCGACGCCCTCGTCGCGCTCGGGATGCTCGAGCGCAACCGAAGGACGCTACTCGAACACACCGGCGACCGAACTCTTCCTCGACCCGGCGAAGCCGTCGTACATGGGCGGCCTCTTGGAGATGGCCAACGCCCGCCTCTACCCGTTCTGGGGATCACTGACCGAGGGCCTGCGGACCGGGAAGCCGCAGAGCGAAGCGAAGACTGGCGGGGACTTCTTCGCGGCGGTGTACGCCGACCCAGGGCGGCTGGCGCAATTCGCTGGCGCGATGAGCGGGCTCAGCGCCCACACGGGCCGGGCGATCGCGGCCAAGTTCCCGTGGCGCGACCACGCCAGCGTGATCGACATCGGTTGCGCCGAGGGTGCTGTCCCGGTCGCGATCGCGCACGCGCACGCGCATCTGACCGGCGGCGGCTTCGACCTGCCTCCAATTGAGCCGCTCTTCGACGCTCACGTCGCCCGAGCCGGGCTGGCCGACCGCCTGCACTTCACTCCCGGCGACTTCTTCGCGGACCCGCTCCCGAGCGCCGACGTGCTCGTCATGGGTCACATCCTGCACGACTGGGACCTCGACCAGAAGCGCATGCTGCTCCAGAAGGCCTACGCTGCACTACCCGATGGCGGAGCGCTGATCGTTTACGACGCGATCATCGACGATGACCGGCGCGCGAACGCCTTTGGACTCCTGATGAGTCTCAACATGCTGATTGAGGGGCCAGTCGGGTTCGACTACACGGGTGCAGACTGCCGCGCCTGGATGGCCGACGCGGGCTTCCGCGAGAGCTACGTCGAGCACCTGGTAGGCCCGGACTCGATGGTGGTCGGGATCAAATAGGCGGAAGCGGCTCGGAAGAGTGATGGCAGTTGATCCGCGACGACGTTCGTTCGTCAACGGCAACGACTTCCGCCGACCTCACCGTCACGCGGCTGACCACCCCGCCGTTATCGACGTGATCTGGTAAATCGGCAGGTGACGTGAATATGCTGACCTGCGTGAGCCATGAGTCGGAGGCAAGCAGATTGCCGACCGGCGAGGCGTTAGATCCCTCCGCCGCTGACGCGTGGGAAACAGATGCGTTCCCACGGCTGAGTCCGGATCAAGTCGAGCGGGTCATTGCCTTCGGCGTCGTGCAGCCGCTGCCGCGCGGCACCGTGCTTTTCGAGTGCGGCGATCGACGGGTCGACTTCTTTCTCGTCCTCGACGGCTTCGTCGAAGTCTATCTGTCGCGCGGCAACGCCCCACACGTGATGTATGTGCACGGGCGGCACCAGTTCACCGGCGAACTCAACATCTTCAACGAGCGCGCAGTACTCGTCGGCGGCCGCATGGGTGTCGATGGCCGCGTCGCACGTCTGAACTTCCCGCAGTTCCGCCGGCTAATGGCCGCCGAACCCGACGTCGCCAACGTGGTGATGCGCGCGTTCATCCTTCGCCGCGAACGCATTATCCGGCAGGGTGATACGGCGGTAACGATCATCGCCCCTCGACGATCGGCACAGTCACTGCATCTGCAACGGTTCCTATCCCGCAACCGCCACCCCTACCTTCTGGCCCATCCCGAAGTCGAATCTGAGGCCGCAGCACAGTTGGCCGATCTGGGCTTGACGATCGACGACACCCCCGTGGTGATGTGCGGTGACGATCGCCCGTTGCTGCGCCCGTCGGCGCGCGACCTCGGTGACTGTCTGGGTATCGCCGAGCCCCCGCACCCCCAGCACGTCGCCGATGTGGTGGTGGTTGGCGCCGGGCCCGCCGGTCTCGCTGCAGCGGTCTACTCGGCTTCAGAAGGTCTCGACACGGTCGTTTTGGAGGCAGACGCACCAGGCGGTCAGGCCTCGACAAGCTCACGCATCGAGAACTACCTAGGTTTCCCGCTTGGCATCTCTGGCGGGGATCTGGCCCACCTCGCCCAAGTGCAGGCCCAAAAGTTCGGCGCACGTATCGTCGTACCCCGCCGAGTGATGCGACTGATCACCGATTCGCGGCCTTACGCACTGGAACTCGACGATGGCACCCTCGTACGCGGGCGCACTATCGTCCTGGCCACCGGTGCGCGCTATCGTCGGCTTCCCCTGGACGATATCGACCGATTCGAAGGCGCCGGCGTTCACTACGCCGCCACTGCGGTGGAGGCGGCGCCGTGCGAAGGTGACGATGTAATCGTCGTGGGCGGGGGCAATTCCGCTGGGCAGGCCGCGGTTTACTTGTCACGTCACGCTACCCATGTGCACATTGCAGTGCGGGGTGCCGGATTGGCGTCCACCATGTCCGATTACCTCGTCCGACGCATTGAGGCCGCACCCGAACGGATCACTGTCCATCCGCACACTGAGCTCACCGCGCTGAGCGGCGGCCGCCACGTCGACACCGTGACGTGGCGCAATAGGGTCACCGAGGAGTCGCAAACCCGCCGCATTCCGAACATATTTCTCATGCTCGGTGCGGCCCCGAACACCGAGTGGCTCAGCCACGCTGTCGCCTTGGACGACAAGGGATTTGTGCTAACCGGCGCGTCGATCGGTCCCGACCAGCCGCAATGGAGCCACGCGTTGGCGCATCCGCTGGCCACCAGCTGCCCGGGCATTTTCGCCGTCGGCGACGTACGATCCGGATCGGTCAAACGGGTCGCCTCAGGCGTGGGCGAGGGCTCGGTCGTGGTGGCATCGGTGCACCAAGCGCTCACCAACAGTTGAGATATGGCTCAGTACAGATCATTTGGACACTTGACGTCGACGTAAGCAGTCGTCCGGCTTTCGGGGGAATCCCCAGGAATGTTGACCCCGGTCACCCAACAGTCGTCAGTGGTTTTGCCATTCACCCAGTTGATGTGGACGATGTAGCCCTCGCCCTCCAGATCGTTGACCGTAGCGCCGGCCGATGCGGGGTAGGCGGCGGCTACAGGCGCGACCGCAATGGCCGCAACGGCGATCAACGCCAGTGCGAAGTGTCTGGACTTAAGAGACATCGAACCCTCCCAAACGGCTAGGCTCGCGGCTCACGCTACCCCGTTTCGAAACGGCAGGTCTTCCAAATGTCGCCATCATGCACAACGACAGTTGCTCAAGAACACGACCGACTGATGGATGAATCATCCTGGAGCCCCAGCGCGGTCAGCCACCAGATCTACAGGTAGGCCGTCTGATTCACCAGCCGCACCGACGCCGCACCGTCGGGATAGAACTCGGCGACGGACAGCGACGCGAGGTCGAGGTGCAGGCGGTACAGGATGCTCCCACCAGCGTCCAATGCGATCCGCAGGATCGTCTTGATCGGCGTCACATGGGAAACCACCAGCACGGTCGCTTCGCCGTACTCGGCGATGATCCGGTTGCGGGCGCGACGAACTCGGTGGGCCACCGTGTCGAAGCTCTCGCCGTCCGGCGCAGCCAGGCTGGTGTCTCGCAGCCATCGGGTGTGCAGCTCTGGATCGCGTTGTGCCGCTTCGGCGAACGTCAGGCCTTCCCACGCGCCGAAGTCGGTCTCGATCAAGTCCTCGTCGACGACGACGTCGAGGCCCAGCCCCTTGGCGGCGGCGTTCGCCGTGTCATGGGCGCGCTGCAGTGGTGAGCTGATCACCGCCGCGATGCCGCCGTGGTCCGCCAGATACTTCGCCGCGGCGTCGGCCTGTCGACGGCCCAGTTCGGTCAGCGGTGGGTTTCCCCGGCCCGAGTATCGACGCTGCACCGACAGTTCGGTCTGACCGTGGCGCAGCAGGAGAAATCGGGTCGGCGCGCCGCGCGCGCCCGTCCATCCCACCGGGGAGGTTTGTGTTGCAACGGGTTTCGACGATTCCGTAGGTTCTGCTGCATCCGCGGGTTCCGCTGCCTCCTTGGCCGCGGCATCCATCGCCTCGTTGGCCAAGCGGTCCGCGTGGGAGTTGTCACCGCGTGGGATCCATGCGTAGGTGATTCGGTCGAAGGCGCCCGCCAACTCCTTGGCGCGCTGGTTCAACGGGATCAGGTCGGGATGCTTGACGCGCCATCGTCCCACCATCTGCTCGACCACCAACTTGGAGTCCATCGACACCGCCACCTCGGAGGCACCGATGTCGGCGGCCGCCTCGAGGCCGGCGACGAGGCCGCGGTATTCGGCGACGTTGTTCGTCGCGATGCCGATGGCCTGCTTGCGCTCGGACAGCACCTGCTCGCGGTCGGCGGACCACACCACCGCGCCGTAGCCCGCCGGCCCGGGGTTACCGCGCGAGCCTCCGTCGGCCTCGACGACGACCTTCACAGCCCGGATTCCTTCGTCCGCAGCAGGATTGCCCCACACTCGGGACAACGCAGCACCTCGTCCTCCGGGGCCGCGGCGATCCGCGCCATTTCGCCCTTGTCGATCTCGATGCGGCACGCACCGCAGCGGCGCGCCTGCAACAGCCCCGCCCCGGGGCCGCCCCGTGCCCGTTGGCGTTCGTACATCGCCAGAAGGTCGGGGTCGAGCGACGACACCAGCTGGTCGCGTCGCGACACACCCCGGTGTTTCGCCTGGTCAAGCTCGACGAGAGCCCCGTCACGGCTGGCCTGGGCGTTGGACATCTCGCTCTGGAGTTCGTCGATGCGGCTCAGCTGTGTGGCCTGCTCACTCTGCACCTGCTCGCGGCGCTCCATGATCTCGAGCAAGGAATCCTCCAGGCTGGCCTGACGGCGCTCCAACGTCTCCAACTCGTGCTGCAGTTCGACGAGTTGCTTAGCGTCGGTGGTGCCGCCATCGAGCAGCTTGCGGTCGCGGTCCTCCCGCTGACGCACCGCGTCCACCTCGCCTTCGAACTTGGCCACCTGGCCGTCGAGGTCCTCGAGTGCGATGTTCAGAACCGCCAATCTGTCGTTGGCCTCGCGGTGTTGGGCCTGCACCGCATCGAAGCGCTGCTGCTCGGCGAGGTGCCGGGCGCGGTGCTCCAACCTGACCAGTTCGGCGTCCACCGAAGCGAGCTCGAGCAGTGAAAGTTGTTGAACGACTTCTGCCTTCATGGTTTCTGCTCCACATTCCATGGGTCGGTGCGCACTGCACTGACACGTATCGACAGCGAGTCTCCGAAGTGCGTCCGCCATCAAGTGTGCGGCTTGCCCGCACCAGGGTTGCTCGCTCGCCCAGTGCGCGACGTCGATCAGCGCGACGTCCGCGTTGCGACGGAACTCGTCGGCCGGGTGATGACGTAGATCGGCGGTGACGTATGCCTGCACGTCCGCCCCGGACACGACGTCGAGCAGCGAATCACCCGCACCCCCACACACCGCGACCCGCGACACCGTGGCGTGGGGGTCACCAGCCGCACGCACGCCCCACGACGTCGTCGGCAGTCCCCGAGTCACGCGGGAGACGAAGGCCGACAACGGTTCCGGAGTCGGCAGTGAGCACACCCGCCCGATGCCGACGCCAGCCGGTATCGGCGCCAACGCGAAGACGTCGAACGCGGGCTCCTCGTATGGGTGCGCCCCACGCATCGCCGCGAGCACCTCTCCCCTGCGCTTGGCCGGTGCGATGACCTCGATGCGCTGCTCGGGCACCCGTTCGATGGCGCCGATGCTGCCGATGGCCGGAGCCGCCCCGTCGTGCGGGAGGAACTGGCCGGTGCCCCCGACCGACCAGCTGCAGTGCGAGTAGTCGCCGATGTGCCCTGCGCCAGCCGCAAACAGCGCGTCACGCAAGGCGTCCTCCTGCCCGGTGGGCACGAAGACGACCCACTTGTCCAGGTCGGGTCCGCTGGGCACTGGGGAAAGCACGCTCTCGACGGTCAGCCCGAGTGCATCGGCGAGCGCGTCGGACACTCCGGGGGACGCCGAGTCGGCGTTGGTGTGCGCGGTGAAAAGCGCGCTGCCGCCACGGATCAGCCGATGCAGCAGCGCACCCTTGGCGGTGCCCGCCGAGACGGTGTCGACGCCCCGCAGCAATAGCGGGTGGTGCGCCAGCAGCAGTCCCCCGTCGGGAACTTCGGCGACGACGGCGGCCGTGGCGTCCACGGCGATGGTGACCGACGTGACGTGGTCCGCCGGGTCGCCGCACACCAACCCGACCGAGTCCCAATCCGCCGCGAGGTGCGGCGGATAGGCCGCTTCGAGCACGTCGATGACGTCGGCCAACCGGGCGCTCACCGAACCACCTCCGCGATCGCCTCTACCAGCTGCGGCCACTCCGGCCGCACTGCCACACGCAGGTACTGCCCGTCCAGTCCGACGAAGGTGTCGCACCGTCGGACCGCAATGCCCTTGGCATCCAGACGCTTTCGTACGAGCGCGGCGTCGGGCACGGTGAACAGCACATAGGGCGCGCAGCCGTCGACGACGTCGGCGCCCACTGCGATCAATCCTGCCACCAGTTCCGCGCGGAGCAGCGCCAGTTTGCGCGCACCTGCGGCGGCCTCTTCTACGGCCTCCGGTGTGCAGCACGACGCGATCGCCTCGAGTTGCAGGGTGCCCACCGGCCAGTGCGCCCGTGCGGCGGTGAGGCGGGCCAGGGTCTCCGGCGAGCCCAGCGCGTAACCGGCCCTCAACCCGGCAAGCGACCACGTCTTGGTGAGGCTGCGCAGGACCACCACGTCGGGTAGCGAGTGACCGGTCAGCGTCTCGGCCTCGTCGGGGACGGCGTCCGCGAATGCCTCGTCGACGACGATGGTCCGGCCCGGCCGGCGCATTGCAAGGAGCTCTTCCCGGGCGTGCAGTACCGCCGTCGGGTTCGTCGGGTTGCCGACCACGACCAGGTCGGCCTCCTCGGGCACCACGGCGTCGGCCAAGCGGAAGGGCGGATCGAGCACGACGTGATGAATCGGCACGCCTGCGTCGGCCAGCGCCACCTCGGGCTCGGTGAACGACGGGGCGATCAGCGCAGCAAGCCGGGGCCGCAGCTGCGGCAGCATGGCGAACCCCTCGGCCCCGCCCGCGAGCAGGACGACCTCATCGGGTTCCCGGCCATGCCGACGCGCGACGGCCCTGGTGGCGCGCTCGACGTCGACAACGCTCGGGTAGTGGCCGAGGTCGCCCAGCCGTGAGGCGAGCCGAGCGGTCAGCCAGGACGGTGGGCGTTCCGAGCGCACGTTCACGGCGAAGTCCAGCGCGCCAGGCACCGCGGCCTCGTCGCCGTGATAGCGCGCACCTGCCCGCCGCTTGAGACTTGCCACGACATGACAGTAGACAATGGACCCGTGAGCCCGGAGCTAGTGATCTTCGACCTGGACGGCACACTGACCGATTCCGCCAACGGAATCGTCTCCAGCTTCCGTCATGCGCTGGGCGAGATCGGGGCCGAGGTGCCCGTCGGCGACCTCGCGCGTCTGGTGGTCGGACCGCCGATGCATGACACGCTGAGGGCGATGGGGCTCGGCGAGCGGGCCGACGAGGCGATCGTCGCCTACCGCGCCGACTACACCACCCGCGGCTGGGCGATGAACAGCCTGTTCGAGGGAATCGCAGACCTGCTGGACGACCTGCGCGCTGCGGGCGTGCGACTGGCGGTGGCCACCTCCAAGGCCGAACCCACTGCCCGCAGGATCATCGAACACTTCGGGCTCGATCACCATTTCGAGGTGGTTGCCGGGGCCAGCCTCGACGGTGTCCGCGCTTCGAAGGCCGACGTCGTCGCCCACGCGCTGACCCAACTGGGACCACTGCCCGAACGGGTCCTGATGGTGGGCGACCGCTCCCACGACGTCGAGGGCGCCTCCGCACACGGAATCGACACCGTCATCGTCCAATGGGGTTATGGGGCAGACGATTTCGACGATCCCGAAGCATGTGCCCCACTGAAGCACGTAGCGACCATCGGAGACCTGCGGGAGGTGCTCGGTGTCTGAACCCTCATTGCACGTGACGTTCATCTGTTCGGGGAACATCTGCCGGTCGCCGATGGCCGAGAAGATGTTCGCCCACCAGTTGGACGAGCGCGGCCTGGCCGGCGTGGTGCGCGTCTCCAGCGCGGGCACCGGTGGATGGCACGCAGGCGACGCCGCCGACCACCGCGCCAGCCACGTGTTGGGCGGCCACGGCTACCCAACCGTTCATCGCGCGGCACAGGTCGAGGACGATCACCTCGCCGCCGACCTCATCATCGCGATGGGCCGCAACCACGTCCGGATGTTGCGCGAGCTGGGTGCACCGCCCGAACGGATTCGGATGTTGCGCTCGTTCGACCCCCGCTCCGGCGCGCACGCGCTCGATGTCGAGGACCCCTACTACGGGACGACGGACGACTTCGAAGACGTGTTCACCGTGATCGCGGCGTCGTTGCCCGGACTGCACGACTGGGTCGACGATCGGCTCGCCGAGCGGGGAATCGCCAGCTGATGCGTACTGGCTTCGCTCCTGCCCTCCGCCGCTTCTCATTCCTGCTGAGGCCTCAATGGCTTGCGCTGTACGTCGTCGTGATCGCGTTCGCCTACCTGTGCTTCACCGTGTTGGCACCGTGGCAGCTCGGTAAGAACACCAAGACGAGTCGGGAGAACGCCCAGATCTCCAATTCCCTGTCCGCCGACCCCGTGCCGGTCACGACGTTTCTGCCAGAACAGGATTCGTCGGCGCCAGACGCTCAATGGCGGCCGGTGACGGCCACCGGCCGGTACCGGACCGAAGCCCAGGTGCTCGCCCGCCTGCGGGTGATCGACGGCGCACCGGCCTACGAGGTGCTGGTGCCGTTCGCCGTCGACGGCGGCCCGACCGTGCTCGTCGACCGTGGGTACGTGAATCCCACGCAAGGGACCGCGGTGCCGGAGTTCTCGCCGCCTCCGACGGGGACCGTGACGATCACCGCGCGGTTGCGCGACCCCGAACCCGTGCCCACGGGCAAGGACCCATTGCGCGAGGACGGGGTGCAGCAGGTCTACGCGATCAACACCGCGCAGATCGCCGACGTGACCGGCGTCCCGCTGGCCGGATCGTATCTGCAGCTCGTCGCCGATCAGCCCGGCGGGCTCGGGGTGATTCCCCTGCCCCATCTCGACGCGGGCCCGTTCCTGTCGTACGGGATCCAGTGGATCGCGTTCGGGATCATCGCCCCGATCGGCGTCGGCTACTTCGTGGTGGCCGAGGTGCTCGCTCGGCGGCGCGAGCGCGCCCGGTCCGACGCACTCGCGTCGTCGACCCCACTCACCACCGAGCAGCGGATCGCCGACAGGTACGGCAGGCGCCGCTGACCACCACGGCGAGGACCGCCGCCAGCGCCTGAACCGCCCGCGACAGCCGCACCGATCGGGTCAGATCGCCGACCTCCGGGGTCCGCCCGTCGCCGAGTGTCGGACGCAGTTCGGTGCGGTGCGCGTACTGCGTGGATCCGCCCAGCCGAACGGCCAACGCACCGGCGAACGCCGCCTCGGCCACGCCGGCGTTGGGACTCGGGTGCTTGGCGGCATCGCGTCGCCAGGCCGTCAGCACCGCACCCGGAGCGCCGCCCACCAAGGGGGCGCACACGGCCACCAGCAACCCGGTGAGCCGGGCAGGCAGGTAGTTTGCGAGGTCGTCGAATCTTGCTGCGGCCCAGCCGAATCGCTCGTAACGCGGGGACCGGTGGCCGACCATGGCGTCCAGCGTGTTGGCGCCCCGGTAGACCAACAGGCCGGGTACGCCGCCGAGCGCACCCCACCACAGCGGGGCCACCTGGGCGTCGGAGGTGTTCTCGGCGACCGACTCCAGCGCCGCCCGGGTCAGGCCCGCCGCATCCAGGGCGGCGGGGTCGCGCCCGCACAGCGAGGGCAACAACTCGCGCGCCCCGACGATGTCGTCGGCGTCCAGGTGCCGGGCCATGCGCTCGCCGGTGCGCGTCAACGAGGTGCCACCCAATGCGACGAACGTCGCGGCGGCAGTGACTGCAGCTGTCGATGCGACGCCGCGCCGGGCGGCGATCCGGTCCGCGCCGATGCCCAACGCCGCCAGGCCTGCGAGCAGCACCGCGGTGTGGACGACACCCGCGCCTCTGGTGTCGGAGTACGTCAACCGCTCGAGGGCCGTCGCGCCCCGTCCGAACAGCGCGACGGGGTGCCCGCGGCGCGGGTCGCCCAACGCGCGGTCTGCCAGCCAGCCCAACGCGAGTCCGGCTGCCCGGCCTCGACATGTGGGCCCAAACACTCCGGCAGCGTCTCACGAGGTGGTGTACTCGACCGTATGAGGCTGGGGCCACCGCGGCGGCCGACCCGGGTCGTCGATCTGCTCAATCCGGCGGCGACGCTGTTGCCTGCCGCCAACGTCATCATGCAGCTGGCCTCGCCCGGCGTCGGATACGGGGTGCTGGAGAGCCCGGTGGACAGCGGCAACGTCTACGAGCATCCCTTCAAGCGGGCCCGTACCACCGGCACCTACCTCGCCGCCGCCACCCTGGGCACGGACGCCGACCGGGCGCTGATCCGCGCCGAGGTGGACCGGGTGCACGCGCTCGTCCGGTCGAACGCATCGAGTCCGATGTCCTACAACGCATTCGACCCCGCACTTCAGCTGTGGGTGGCCGCATGTCTGTACCGGTACTTCGTCGACATGCACGAGTTCCTCTACGGCCCGCTCGACGAGGTGGTCGCCGAAGCGGTCTACCAGGACGCCAGGAAACTCGGCACCACGCTGCAGGTCCGCGACGAGATGTGGCCGCCCGACCGGGCAGCCTTCGACGAGTATTGGAAGCGCTCGCTCGATCAGCTGCGAATCGACCCGCCCGTGCGCAAGCACCTCCACGGAGTCGCGGCGATGGCCTTCCTCCCACTTCCGTTGCGAGTGCTGGCGGGGCGGTTCAATCTGTTCGCGACGACGGGATTCCTCCCGCCGGAGTTTCGCGAGCACATGCAGCTGGACTGGACGAGTCGACAGCAGCGCCTGTTCGACGTGCTGCTGTCGGGGCTACGCCTGGCCGATCGCGTGATCCCGCGCGACGTCTGGCTGCTCGGCTACCAGCTGTACCTGTGGGACATGCGGTCTCGCGCGCGGCGCGGCAAGCGGGTCGTATGACCCGGCTGCCGGCACCTCGAGGTGAACCAAGAGTCCGTCGCCCCCGTAGTAAAGGGGTCTCCATCAATCGACCGGCGAGGACACATGACGACATTTCCAGCCCTCAACCACGTCGCCGTCACGGTGCGCGACATCGCGCTCAGCGGCCCTTGGTACAAAGCCCTGATCGGCACGGAACCCGTACTCGATGAACACACCGACGCGGGGTTCAGGCACCTGGTGTGGCTGCTGCCCAACGGCACGTTGTTCGGCATCCACCAGCACGACCGCGCCGCCGACGACCAAGCGTTCACAGAGTTCCGTGTCGGGCTCGACCACGTCAGTTTCGGTTGCGCAGATCGGGCCGAACTAGGGACCTGGCAGACCCGACTGGACGAGCTCGGCATCGCCAACGGCGGGATCGTCGATGCGCACTACGGCTCCGGGTTGAGTTTCCGAGACCCTGACGGCATCGCGCTGGAGTTCTTCGCGCCGCCGCAATGACCGTCGAGCACCTCGACGGGCGAACCCAGCAACGCACCATGTAGATCGGAATCCAGCCTGGCGGCCGGGCGATATCGCCCTGTCAGCGAACACGCGTCATGGGAGTGCCAGGCGGCACCCGCCGAGCCTTGGCGGTATGGGGAGTTGACTGCGGTCCCAGGGCCTCAACCGCCGACGAGGCACATGTCCTTGGATTGCCCAGCATGAATACATCTGGTGTGCAACGACTTTCGTATCGACGTCGCCGCCCAGAGCAGCCACCACGAGGAGTGGCCGCTTGACCGACTCTGGTAGCCCACCACCGGCTGCGAGCGCTTGCCTGCCACGTGGCTGAGTTCGCCTTCGGCCAATCGACATCCTGCCAACAGCTAACAACTTGCTCGACACGAAGACGCCGCGGTTTCGCCGTATGGCTAGTCCTTTGGCCCACGCCGTCGTACATTTGCCGCATCGCCCTCCGACTGACTCATTGATTTGGGCAAATGCCTGCCAGTCGTAGGGCAACAACGGATATTGTTGCGGAAATCGCAGGAGGGGAACGATGACGAACTCGGCAGCGTACGTGGCGCGGGTCGGTGGACTGGCTGTGGCCCTTGGTATCGGGGCCGCCGTCGCCAGTAGCCAGCAAGTTGCGTGGGCGGACAGTCCAGACTTGCCGTCCGATGCATCGGGTGCGTCGACGAGTTCGTCAACGCACTCAGAATCGTCGTCGGGTTCGTCGGGGCCATCGGGTCACCGCAGCCCCGACTCGTCCACGACCGCTAACACCACCTCCGATGGCCCATCGCCGTCCGGGTCGACCACTGACAGCGACGACAGCAACGTCGGGCCGGTCGACAACGGCTCACCCGCATCGGATCCCGACACTGAAACGCCAGCCGCGGACACACCGCCCGCGAGTAAGCCCGACACTGACATTGCCGACTCACCGAGGCCGCACCTGCCCTCCCGACACCGCTCTACGGCCAGATCCCAGGCGCACCCGCAGGCCGACGTCAAACCCACCTCGGATCCAGAAACGCAGTCCCCGTCGACCAGCAGCGCCGGGACGGCCGACGTCGGACAAACGACGGTCGAAACCGACACCACCGCGGTGTCGGCGGTATCGGCCAAGGCGGTCCAGTCAACCCAACTGGACATGTCGCCGGCAACGGTCAAGGCGGATGAGGATCAGCCGGTGATCGCCGAGAGCGCCCCTGAGGCACGCGCGTCATCGACGGCTGCGCCGCAGGTCGTCACCAGCCTGCTGGCGGCCGTCGGCCTCAGCCCGCTGGCGACCGACAGCCCGGCTGCCCCGGTCGCGCCCCCGCCGACGTTGTTTGGCGCCCTGGAATGGATACGCCGCGACATCCTGAAGACCTTCTTCAATCAGGCCCCGACCATCGCCTACAACCCGGCCCAAAACAGCTTGGCCGACGGCAACATCGTCGGCAAGCTCACGGTCAAGGATCCCGACGGCACCGGCTACACCTTGACCGCCACCAAACCTGCCAAAGGCGAGGTGGTGGTGAATCCCGACGGCACGTTCGTCTACACGCCGGGTCCGGACTTCGACGGTGGCGACACGTTCAAGGTCATCGCGACTGAAGCCGACGGTGGATTCCACATTCACGGCCTATCCGGTTTGCTCAACCTCGTCACCTTCGGGCTCCTCGGCCAGAGCGGACACGCCACCACGTACACGGTCAACGTAGGTGCTCGATTCGAGCGGAGCACTGTCGTGTCCGGTCTGGACGGCCCAACGGACTTCCGTTTCCTGCCGGACGACCGGATCCTCGTCGCCGAAAAGGGCGGCGCCATCAAGGTATACGACGGCAGCCAGCTGCAGAGCGATCCGCTGTTCACGTTCCCGACCAGCACGTTGTGGGCGCGCGGGGTGAACGGCATCGAGGTGGATCCGAACTTCGCGGACAACGGATACGTCTATGTCTCGTACATCGCGGACGACAACATCGAACGGTTGTCGCGCATCACGGTGGCCGAGCCGTCGGCTGAGGTCCTCACCGTAGTCCCCGATTCCTTCGTGGTTCTGGTCGAGGGAACCGAGCCGGCCGGCGACGACCATCACGGCGGCGGGCTCAGGTTCGGCCCCGACGACAAGCTCTACTGGTCAGTGGGCGACAACACCTGCTGCACCGCTATCGACGACCACAATGCCCAAAGTCTCGAGACGATGTACGGCAAGGTTCTGCGCCTCAACCCGGACGGCACCGCACCGACCGACAACCCGTTCAACGACGGCGCCGGCCCCAACTACGACGCCATCTATGCCACCGGCTTCCGCAACCCGTTCCGGTTGACGTTCGCGGGGGACAAGCTCTTGGTGGCTGACGTGGGCCAGGACACCTGGGAAGAGGTCAACCTCGTGACGGCCGGTGCCAACTACGGCTGGCCGAACGCCGAAGGCCCTTGCGATGGGATCGGCGTATCCGACTGTGCAACACCTTCGGTGGATACCAACCCGATCTATGCCTACCAGCATGTCGGCTTCTCTTCGATCACGGGTGTGCTCGTCTACACGGACTCGGAATTTGGACCGGAGTACCAGAACAACGTCTTCATCGCCGATTTCCAGCAGGGCTGGATCAAGCGGCTGACGTGTGATTCGAGCCTCACGTCGTGCGGCAACGAGACGATGTTCTACGCCCAGGCCGGCCCAATAGTCAGTCTGCAGCAGGGGCCGGATGGCAGCATCTACGCGCTGACACTTGACGGGAATCTTTCGCGCATCGCGCGGACGGACGTCGGATCGCCCATCGTCTGAACGCCTTGGTGGGCGCGGAGGGGATCGAACCCACGACCGCTGGTGTGTAAAGCGACAGGGAATCGTGCACATCTGTTCGATGGTGTCTGATACGTGCACGTCAGAGCCTATCCGCTGTGATGTCCCGTAACGCTGTGTCCACCCCGTTTCGTCGTGTCTTGGCAACTTGGGGGCAACCTGGCGAACAGGCATTCGAGCGGGTGAGGGGCGGCGGGAGTAGAAGCGATCAGCGCCGAGTTCCATCCCGAGCGGCAGTTCGTCTGCGGCGTGCGCCGGGGGGTTCGCGTCGATCCACTTGGCCGACCAACACTCTCCGGACGGTGGGCGCGAGCAGCCACACGGTCTTGGCAGCTGCTTCAATGGCGCAGCGACATAGTGAGCCCAGCGACACAAGGTTGGTTCTTCCTTCCTGCAGTGACGCCGAATGGACCTGCGCAGCACCCACCAGGTTCTCGGCTGCCGTCATCACCGGGTACCGCGCCATCGAGGCGACCGGGTTTGTGCCTAGGTCCGGCGTGAAATCGAGGTCGTCGAACGCGAGGCTGCTGCCTCTGTCGGGCATGAATGGCCTAGGGTCCGATGGAGCGCTGCTGCCGTCTGGTCGCACGACTCCGTGCTGACCGACGAGATCGACGTGTGGCACCGACGTGTTGCATCGCATGCTTCCGGACGTGGACGAGAAATCGCCCCGCCTGGATCAAGTTGCGCTTCGCAACGCGCTCGGCGAGCGATCGTGGCACACCCCTGTTGACCTCAACGGCCCCCAGAATGGGGATACTCCGTCAAGACTGGTCGAGATGATTCCACGAATCGCGACGAAGGGCACTGACTGTGGGTCCGCGCGGTGATCTGGCTGCCAACCGGCCCCCGCGCATGACCAGCCGGGCAGCGCTGCTATTCGCATTCGCCTTCGCTGTGATGGCCGACCCGGTGTCCTCGGTCGCCTACGCGATCGAAGCGGCTCTTCGCGCGTTGCGCGGCGACCTCGCGCTGCTGCTCCCCACGATGACTCTCGTCGTCGTCATCATCGTCGTCGTGATCGTCAACTATCACCAGCTGGTCGGCCGCTATCCCCAAGGTGGGGGCGCCCCCGCCGCGGCCGCGGACGCATTCGGAGAAGCCAGCGCATTCATCCCCATCGCAGCGCTGATCGTCGACTTCGGCCTCACCATCGCCATCAGCACCGCGGCCGCCGCCTCCGCGATCATCGCGTTCTTTCCCGCCCTCGCCGACCTACGGGCCACGATTGCGCTGCTCCTGATCGCCGGGGTTGCCGCGGGCACCTGGTTCGGCCATCGGGGCCGCACCGTGTTTGCCGTGATGACTGTTGCGTTCGTAGTCCTAGCCGTGGTCGTACTCGTCTGCGGACTCTTTCTCACGCCCGGTTCAGGCTCGCCCGCGAACACCGACCCGGGCCACTCGGCACCCGTGGCGGTCGCACTCGCGTTTCCTGTAGCCATGGCGCTTGCCACGGGCATCGAGGCCCCGTCGTCGGCAATCGCGCAGCTTGGGCAACTCGACGATCCCGACCGCCGCAGATTCGGGCGGATTACGCTGTGGCTCACCACTGCTCGTGGTCGGCGCCCTCACCCTGGGCTTGACCGCAGAGCTGGTACATCTACGCATCGGTGTCCCGCCCAACGCCTCAACCCAGATCGCGGAACTCGCCCGCGTCGCCACCGCGCCGCCGCTGTTCGCCGCCTTTCAGCTCGCCACCGCGCTACTACTGCTATCGGCGGCCAGCTCCTCCTTCCAAGCCGGCCCCGGCCTCTTGAAAGCGCTTGCGCGGCAACGAGACATCGACGGAACCAGCACCGGGATCCTGCCGGCGTGGCTGGGCCGCACTAACAGCCGATATACGCCGTATTGGGGGGTCGCAGTGTTCATGCTCGCCGCCGGCGCGGTTACCCTGGCCGCGGGCGGACGCGACCAGGAACTCGTGCTTTTCTACGCCGCGGCGGTGTTCGTCGCCTTCCACGCCGGCCTGGTCTGCGATGTGCCGGTTTTCTTGGCAGCAGAGGCGGTTCGGCTCTCTCGCAATCAATCTGACGGGCGCTGCCGCAGTCAGTTTCACACTCGCGATCAACGTCGCGCGAGGGGAGCCCATCATCTCCATCGCCGCGGCCCTACTGATCGCCGCAGGGCTGTACGCGCTGTGGGTGCGATCCGGGCGACCGCGGGGCATCCGGCACGTGCAGCCCCCGCCTAGCGGTAGGACTAGGCCCTCGGCTGAGGAGGGGCACGGCGCATAACTCAGATCATCGACCCTGCGCCACTCGCTCAATCTAAGAAGGAACCGACCACCGCGAGTGTCGCCTGCCGGGGTGATGGGACCACTGGTTTGCCATGAGTATGGGACCGGGTCGTTCCGGTTGTTGGCAGCGTGTTGATGGTCGCTGATGGTGTGGCTGCCGGTCAATCCGACGGAGTCGGAGGGGCTGGTTTCCGCCGTCGGGGTTTCTGGCGTTGCCGGTAGGACTGGCCAGCGTCGCCGTCAGTGCTCACGCCAACACTAAGGGCGGTCCAGCGGATGCTTGGCACGCTAAGGCCTCGATGACGCTGGACATCTACGCGGACCTGTTTGACGAGGATTCGGACCGGCTGGACTCAGCCTCAGCAATCCGATTTACTGCGGACCAACTGCGGACTGGCCGGTCTCAGATCAGGTGATCAGCTACCCCGCAGATCGAGTCTAGCTGGGTGAATCGTTGGGGAGCTAAGGGGAATCGAACCGCTGACCTCCACACTGCCAGAATGCTGTCTCGAAATAGACATACGAGTGTCTCGAATCCCGACCTCGAGATTTCAGCCAGTGTTAGGTGCAGCAGTTGGGGTCCAAGTCCGTACACAGTGCTCCGATCGCATCGCGGTGTGGTCGGTGATAGACGTTCATGCCACGACGTTCAGAATCAACCAGGCCGGCCCGGCGGAGTTGCGTCAGGTGGTGGCTGAACGGCCCGTTCCACCACGTCTCCGCGGTTGCGCCGCGTTTCGTTCACAAATCCGTTCACAACCTCGCGGCAGGCCTGAGCTCACCGGATCACCTCCTCGGCCACACCTCCGATCGACGAATCGCCGCACTCGTTCTGCCACCTGGGTTGTCTGCCGCGGTCGACCCACGCCGCCTCGGCAAAGCCCGGGCCATCTGACGTTTTGAGGAGTTGCGCCGCGTCCATCCGGCCTTGCGCCTCGTGCTAGACCTCTACAGAACGTGGGAATGCCGTCTGCGCAGGCCTTTTCGCCCTTCCCCACGTCGGATAAAGGCCTTGCGGTGTCATGGATAATCGATCGGCGGCGACGACTGCGGTCCATGCGAGGCTCGCCGACGTTCAATCAACCAGCCGCTTCAGGCCCCCGTAGACTCCGGCGGCATGGCGGATGTTCCGCTCGACACGCAAGAGCGCCATGAGCTGTGTGATCTCCTCGACGAGCTCGGTCCTTCCGTTCCCACACTGCTGGGAGGGCTGGACTGCTCACGATCTCGCCGCCCACCTCGTATTGCGCGAACACGATCTTGTTGCCGGCCCTTGCCTCGTTCTACCTGGTCCCTTCGGACGGTTCGCCGAGCGGCGCAGGGCCAGATTGGCCGAGCGCAAGGACTTCGCGTGGCTCGTCGCGCGGATCCGGTCCGGCCCGCCCATCGGGTTCTTCCGCATTGGGTGGGTCCGCTCGTTGGCGAATCTCAACGAGTTCTTTGTTCACCACGAGGACGTGCGCAGAGCGAATAGGCGTGGGCCCCGTAGCCTCACGCCTGCAATGGATGCTGCGTTGTGGCGAAACGTTCGCCGCGGCAGCCACTACCTGAGTCGGCGGCTCAAGGCTTGCGGGCTCGAGATTGAGTGGGCTGGAACCGACGAGCGGGTGACGGTTCGGCCAGGCGAGCCGACGGCTGGACTCAGCGGTGCGCCGGGCGAACTCCTGCTATATGTCTTTGGGCGCCAGGATGCAGCGCAGGTCGAGGTGCGCGGACCACCGGAGGCCGTTGCGGCGGTGCGTCGCACGCACTTCGGCATGTGAGTCCATCGCTGGCTTCGATCCGACGGGTCTCGACGATATCTCGCTGGTCCTCGCTGGCAGGGTCTAGGTGTAACAGCAGTGGTGGAGTACATTCCGTGTTGGTGCGCCGGGAAGTCGGGTCGGCAGTCAATTGCCCGACTCGTGAAAGGGTTCCGGTGTCCGCTTCATCAGCGTTGGCGTCGCGCACGACGTCTGATTTCGCTTTCCGTATCGATCGCGTGACCGAACGGTTTGATCCTTTCGTCCCGCTCGGATGGTGCTGACATGCATGCCGAGGACATCGCGGAGGACTTCCCGGTGGTCAGCATCGACTCCGGCGCTCTTGACGCTGCGCGCTTGCTTGCCGAGCATCGGCTGCCGGGCATCGTGGTCACCGACTCCGCGGGCAAGCCGTGTGCGGTACTGCCCGCCTCGCAGGTGGTGCGGTTCATCGTGCCGCTCTACGTGCAGGACGATCCCGCGCTGGCCGGGGTGCTCAACGACTCGGCGGCCGACCGTGCAGCCGCCAAGCTTAGCGGCAAGACGGTTCGTGATGTGTTGCCCGAGCACCTCATGGATGTGCCCGCGGCCAACGCGGATGACACCATCATCGAAGTGGCGGCCCTCATGGTGCGGCTAAGAAGCCCACTGATAGCGGTGATGAAAAACGGAAAGTTGCACGGGGTGATCCACCGCATCGCGGCTGTTGTCCGCGGCGCTGGGGCACTGATCCGATGGCTGTTGTTGCGGTCACCGTGTTCGTGGTCGCCTACGCGCTAATCGCCAGCGACCGCATCAACAAGACGGTCGTAGCGCTCAGCGGGGCGGCGATCGTGGTCGCCGTCGGGGTGGTCGGTGCCGACGACGTGTTCCTCTCCCATGAGACCGGAATCGATTGGAACGTCATCTTTTTGCTGTTCGGTATGATGATTATCGTCAGCGTGCTGCGGCAGACCGGCGTCTTCGAGTACATCGCGATATGGTCCGCCTAAACGCGCCAAGGGTTCCCCGCTGCGGATCATGATTCTGCTGGTGCTGGTCACTGCCGTCGCCTCGGCTCTGCTGGACAACGTCACCACCGTCCTGTTGATCGCGCCGGTTACCTTGCTGGTCTGCGACCGGCTTGCAATCAACCCCGTCCCGTTCCTGATGGCCGAGGTATTCGCCTCCAACATCGGCGGCGCCGGCGACCCTCGTCGGCGATCCGCCGAACATCATCATCGCCAGCCGAGCGGGCTTGTCGTTCAACGACTTTCTGGTGCACATGGCGCCGATCGTGATCGTCGTCATGGTCGTCTTCGTCGCCATGTTGCCGCGCCTGTTCCGCGGGTCGTTCGACGTCGATCCCGAACGGGTCGCCGACGTGATGTCGCTGGAGGAGCGCGAGGCGATCCGCGATCCGCGGCTGCTCGTCAAGTGCGGCGTCGTCCTGGTCTTGGTGTTCACCGCCTTCATCGCCCACTCGGTGCTGCACATCGCGCCTTCGATGGTGGCGTTGCTCGGCGCCGGCATCCTGGTCCTGGTCTCCCGGCTCTGAGCGATCCGACTACCTGTCCAGCGTCGAGTGGGAGACGCTGCTGTTCTTCGCCGGACTGTTCATCATGGTCGGCGCCCTGGTGAAGACCGGGGTCATCGACCAGCTGGCCCGGTCAGCGACCGACGTCACCGGCGGGAACGCGCTGCTGACCGTGATGCTGATCCTGGGCGTCTCGGCCCGGTGTCGGGCATCATCGACAACATCCCCTACGTCGCGACGATGACACCCATCGTCAGCGAGCTGGTTGCCGACACGCAAGATCACGGCCTACCCGCAAGTGCTGTGGTGGGCCCTCGCCCTTGGCGCCGATTTCGGTGGCAACCTGACCGCCGTCGGGGCCAGCGCCAACGTCGTCATGCTCGGAATCGCCCCGCCGCGCGGCAATCCGATCTCGTTTTGGGAGTTCACCCGCAAGGGTGCGGTGGTCACCGTGATGTCGATCGCGCTCGCCGCAGTCTATCTATGGCCGCGCTACTTCGTGTTGGGTTAGGAAGGGAGTCCCCCATGTCGATCGTGCTAACCATCGTGCTGATCGCGTTCTGTGTGCAGGGATTGGTGAAGTTCGCCGTCGGATTCCTCGTGCCCTACTCGACACGGATCAATCGGATCGCGGCGTACTATCGCCGAGACGGCCACATCATCAGCAACTACGACAGCGTGACCCTCGTGGTCATCGTGGCACTCGTCATCCTTTTGTTCCTCACCGATATGCAGGAACTCAGCTTCATCACCGGTCTGGTCGTCGGAATGCTTGTCATCCAGATCTTCTTCCACCGCTTCGACAAACCGCTTGCGACCGAGCGGGCGCCCGAATCCGCGGCTCCGCCAAGAAAAGTCATGTCGTACGCGATCCAAGCCCAACCTGGGTTGGCCTGGCGAGAAATCCTCGTGAT
>CAVPRG010000003.1:0-126138 GCA_963707745.1 uncultured Actinomycetota bacterium | reverse complement strand
CCCTGCCGACCAGACAATCCAGCCTGGCCGGCAGGCTTTCAGACCGCTCGGCACGGTGCCTGGCGCGAGTGCGTGGCCGGTAGGAGAGGTGCCCGGCGTGCCAGACACCAGAGAGGCGTCGATCTCGGATGCGTTGACCCCACCCTGAGATCGACGCCTCTCGTCGCTCCACGCTGCCACCTGCAGCCAGGTCTGGCAAAATTCCGCACCCGAACCCATTCAGGAGCACGTCGTGGCCGTAGTCGGCGTTCTGGCTGGGCCCCTGCGTAGGGGGTGTTCGTAGGCCACACGATTGTGTGGTTATAGTGCCGTGTTGTCTGCTCGTGCGGAGGGCAGGGGGTCGATTCCGGTGTCCTTTAAATCCGGCAGCTCGACCCCCTGCGGGTTAATACTTCGTCGTGGAGCACCATGCGGTCGATCATCGCCGCGGCGACGACCTGGTCGCCGAAGACGTCGCCCCAGCGGGTCCGCGGTTGGAGGTGACGATGGTGGCGGTGCGTTGGTGGCGGGCGACGACGAGTTCGTAGAAGTCGGCGGTGGCGTGCGTCGAGCGGTTGCAGCGCGAAGTCATCGATAATGAGCAGACGGACTTGCGCCAGTCGCCGCATCTCGGCTTCGGTGCTGTTGTCGAGGCGAGATGCCCGCAGCCGCTTGAACCATTGCATCAGCACGCAGCATCAGGGTCGGGATTCGACGGCGCACCGCGATGTGACCCAACGCGGTCGCGAGGTGCGTTTTGCCGACGCCGACCGCACCGAGGACCACGGCGCCGTGGGCGGCGTCGAGGAACCGCAGACTGGTCAGGTCGGTCCACAGGGTCCGGTCGTAGCGCACGGTGGCGGCCTCGTCCCAGGTGTCCAGGCGCATGGCGGGATCCAACCCGGCCGCTCGGGCACGTGGGGCTGTCGAGCTGGTGTCGCGGCGGGTGGCCTCGTCGGCGAGGACCAGTTCCAGGAATGCGGCGTGGGACAGGTGTTGGTGGCGGGCGCAGTTCAACGCCGAACCCGACGAGATCCGCATCGAGCACGACTTCACCGGTACCGCGGTGGACGAGGATCGAAGCATCCCGGGTCTCGCTTTGCCGCCGGGTACCGCGTCGGCGATCTCCCACGTACACCGCGGGTACATCGGCGACCACCACTTCTTCACGAACGAAGAACACTGGTACCTCGGCAAGGACCATCGCCACCTCGGCGACGGCGACGTCCCCCTCGGCGACAGTTTCTCCGGAAGTTCCCACTACATCATCCAACTCGACGGCAAACCTGCTCGAATAGCAGTGCAGATGGACCTCGAATCCACCATGTCCGACGAGACGCCGATCATTACGTACTGCTCAGTGGTGACGCTGCTGCAGGCGGTCATTCCGGTAACTCATGCGGATCCGCGGATCTTGATGCAGAACGCACAACCGCACTTCATGAGTGACTTTCGACGACTCGCACCGACCGCCCCCGCAGCAGCCCGTTGACGAAGCTCGTAGCCATCGGTGCTGGCGACCGCGGCGCCGAGGGGCGGGGACGCACGGCACTTGTGACCGGTGCGTCGAGCGGTATCGGGCTGGCGTTGACCACCCTGTTGGCGGCCAAGGGATTCAACGTCGTTCCCGTCGCGCCCGCAGGGCCGAACGTCTACAGACTATCGCCGAGAACCTCAGCGCCGAATGGCAAGTGGAGGTTGATCCCGTGATCGGTGACCTCAGCGTCGCTACGTCGCCACGGGCGATTGTTGACGAACTCGACCGCCGCGGAACCCACGTCGATTTCCTCGTCAACAACGCCGGCTACGCTTTCCCTGGCGCCTACGCCGACACAACCTGGCAGGACCAGGAACGCTTCATCCGAGTGATGGCGCTCTCGACCTTGGAACTCACCCACCACCTGTTGCCTGGCATGATCGCGCGTCGATGGGGTCGAATCTTGAACATCACCTCGATCTCCGCCCTGCAAAGTGGTAGCCCTCAATCCGTGCTGTACTGCGCCTCAAAGTCACTCATCCACAAGTTCACCGAGGGCCTCGCCACCGAAACGCGCCAGTACGGAATCCATTGCACGGCAAGCATGCCGGGATTCACCGACACCGAAATCTTCGAAGCCAGCGGCTGGGGCGAAGGCTTTGCGGCAAAGCCACTAGTTCGAGCCATCACCATGGCGCCCGAAACCGTCGCGCGACAGGCATTCCGCGCCGTTTCCGAAGGACGCCCCACCGTCGTGCATGGACTGGCGCACAAAGCGATTGGTTTCTCGTGGCTGCACTTTCCACCCGCGCTTCGGCGAAGACTTGTCCTCGTTCACGGCAGACGTACCTGTCCCTTGATGAACGTCGAGGCGTCCAGCGAGACGGTTGACCCTGGATGGGACTTTCAACGAACTCGACAAGGTCGCCGACATGGCCATCACCCTCGACGGAGGGCTGGTGCCATGATGAGCACGCGCATCGACATGGCCGCCGCGCTCACCGCCGCGCAGGGCGCCACAGCCCAGGCGGCCGAGATCGGCAAACCGATCGCCATCACCGTCGTCGACGCGGGCGGCTACGTCATCCCGCAGCACCGCAACGACGGCGTGCGTACCGCCGCCACGACGGTCAGCGCCGCCAAAGCCCGCGCCTCAGCTCTGTTCATCCGGCCGTCCGCCGACGTCGAGACGTTGGTGTCGGACACCGCCTCTTCGACGGATCTACAGGCGAAGCGCACTAAAGCTCGAGTCCTTCGTCGCGGCTGCGGTCACGCGCGCGACTGCGCGCGAACGACCGTTCACGGGACCGGGCCATGCCTGCGGTGAATTCCGCCACGGCGGAACGCCACTCATCGTGGGCGGCGCGCCATTTGGCCGCGGCCTGATGGTGTCTAGCTACCAGTCGTCCGACCATACCGGGCAACAGCTGGCGCGACGTGCTCGCCGCGATCTGATGCGCGGTGGCCGGTTGGTCGTCACGTGCCACGATCGCGTGTGCCAGCGCAGCGGCGTCGCGGCCGCTGCCCCGTGCCGATAGGTGAACACCGTCGGATGCCCCTTGCGGGATGTCGGCTTCGGGTGTGCGTTGGTAGAGGTATGCGGTGTTGGTCAGGCGGCCGCGGGTCATCGCGACGTAGAGCAAGGATCGTGTGGCGGTCTCGCCGAGCACGGCGTGGGTGGTGTCGGCGGTGACGCCCTGGGCGGCGTGCACGGTGACCGCGTAACCGAAGTCGACGTGCTCGCGAACGTAGTCGCCGTCGAAGACGACGTGGGCTCCGTCGTCGAGCCGTTCGGCGGCCACTCGGTCGGTGTCGGGGTTGAGGAAGGCGACGCGCCAGCGTTGCCCGTTGCGCACCGAGTCCTTGTGGTCCACATCGGGTGTGGACGGATGCAAGGCGATGGTTGGGTCGTTGCGGCGGGTCAGGATGAGATCGCCGACGGCGATGCGCTGCCCGCGTGCACCGGTCACGAACTCGGTCCCGGCCGTCGTCCTTTCGGTGTGGAGGCGTTGGTTGAGGGCGTCGGCGACTTCACGGGTGTCGCACACCAGTAACGTGTCGCGGCCGGCGGCGGTGTCGGCGCGGTAAGACGCGAGGGCGTCGGCGGCCATGGTCACCGCGTCCCCACACTGCAACCGCGCGTGCTCGCGGTACCAGCCGACGGCGCCGCGGACCTGTGTGGGGTCGCCGTCGCGCAGCGCGAGGCTGGCGGTCCGCTCGGCCGGGTCGCGCATCCGCCACACCTCCGAGAGCTGCTGCGCCCAGGGCAGGTCGGCGGCCAGGTGGGCGAACATGCCGCCACGCGCCTTCACCGGCGCCAGTTGGTGGGCGTCGCCGACCAGCACGGTCTTGACCCCGGCATCGGTGGTGGCCTCCAGGAGTTGGCGTAGGTCGTCGGTGCCGACCATGGCGGCTTCGTCGACCACGACCACGGTCGGGCGCTTCACCTCCCAGCTGCCGTCTTTGAGGGATTGGAGGGCTTTGGCGATGGTGTCGCCGCGTCGGCCGCCGACCTCGCGTAGGGCGACGTCGACGGCCTTGCCGGTCGGCGCCAACACCATCAGATGGTTCCCGTAGCGGTTGACGACCGTGGCGAGCGCGCGCAGCGCGGTGGTCTTGCCCGCACCCGCCGGCGCGGACAGCACCTGTACGAGCCAGGGTGAGCGCGCAATGCTGCGCACCGCGCGCGCCTGCTGCGCACTCAACCGTGCGGTGTCTGCCTCTTCGACCCAGGACTGGGCGCGGTCATCGCGCGCTCCGGCCAGATCGAGCACCGTCATCTCCTCGGCCAGAATCCGGTCCAGGGTGAACCGCTCATGACCCTCACGCTGATGCGCGGCCCGCGGTGCGGTCAACCGCACCCCCATCTCGTCGACCGCGCACTCCACCACCTCCCGCGGCGGCCGGTCGGAATCGACCGGGACCTGGGCGGCGATGACCTCGACGAGGTCGGCGCGGGTGAACGCCGCCTTCTCGATGCGCGCCGCCGCATCCGCGAGGCGCCCGCGGTCGAACCCGGTGCGCGCGGCCGCGCGCCGCGCCGCGCGCGCCGCCTCGAAGCCTGCGCGGTCCAACCGCAGCCCGCGCCCGTCCGCGCGCCACTGCTCAACCAGTTGACCCCAACTGAGTTCTTCGGGTTTGGCCGGGCGGGTGGCCTTCTGCGCGGCCGCCAACCGGGCCGCCGAGAGACTGTCGCCCTCGACGAGGGTGAGGTGGTGCGCCGCCCACTCGCGGAGCTGGCTGGAACGCCGCGACCAGGCGGTGATCGTGTCGCGGTCCACCCCGGCCAGCTCCGCCATCCCGGTGGATTCGTCGACCGGCGCCCACTCGAAGCCCATCGACTGATGAAGGTCGCGGCGCAGGGTGGCTTGGTAGATCATCCCGGCGGCGCGGGCTTCGTGATACAGCGACGTGCCGTCCAGCGACACCACCGCTCCGTCGGCGCGGGCCTGCCGGTTCGGGACGATGACGTGGGTGTGCAGGTGCGGATCCCCGCACCGCGAGGTTTCGTGCTGATAGGCGATCGCCACCAACCCGGGCAACCGCACCAGGTCCTTCTCCCCGGTGACCGGGTTGTGCACCCGGGTGTAGCCGGCATGGGCGGCCAGGTACTCCATCGCCTCGGCCATCGCGGTGGTGTGGGCGTCGGCGATCGCCTTGGCCACCACCTCATCGGTGCGCAGCGCCCGGACCAGCGACACGCTCTTGGGTGCGCAGAACGTCAGATCGAAGCCATGAACGCTGCGCGGCCCGAAACCCCGTCCGCGCAACCCGTTCGGCGCCACGCCGTCGTCGAGCCAGCGCGCCGCCACCGCCGCGTCGGCCTCGCCGCCCGCCCGTTGCCCATCGGAGAGCCCGACCAGTCGGGCGGCGGTGTGCGCATCGCCGGCGCACAACCAGACCGGAATGCGGGTCTCGTGCTCGGAGTAGTACTCGTCCAACCCGCCGCCGGAGTACCGATCCCTCGTGGCGCGTTCGGCGCTGGCGGCGGTGTCGACGTAGTACTTGATCGACCACCGCTTCAATTTGGAGATCGTCAACACCAGGCCACGTCCCGAACTCGTTGAATCCCAGACGATCAACCCACCGACGGTGAGGTCACTTCCCCAACGCGACCACCACCATTCTCGCACCCTGTGCAAATGTGCCGAACAGTTTTTGGGTGGGCGGATATCCGTTAACGTAAGGGTGGCAGTGTGTTTGGTGTTGTGACGAGAGTAGTTGAGGTGAGGAGCGGACGTGTTGGCATATGGGAACGAGGTGGTGAGAACAGTTGGGTGTCAATGGCTTATGGGGTTGGCCACGAAGCGCCCGGTGCATTGAGCGATTGCGTTACCGGGCGTCGTCAATTTTGTGGCTGTCAGTGCCCGTTGCGCACTTACAGTGGTGTTATCCGAATTGGGGGCGGACCGACACGAAAGCGACCGCCATGAACGAGAACACAGACGACAGGTGGATCACCCGCCAGGACCTCGCCGACCGATACGGGGTGCCCGTCAAGACGCCCGCCCAGTGGGCCTCCAAGGGCACGGGCCCGCGGTACGCGAAGATCGGCCGGCACGTGCGCTATCTGTTGAGCGATGTAATCGACTGGGAACGCGAGCAATTCGCGGAGGACAAGCGTCACCCCGCCTGATTATCATGGCTTGATGGTGGCTCGTTCAGACGTCTTGGGAAGCAAATCCGCCGCTGCCAGGCGGGATGAGAGGTAGGCCGTGGCCGGTAGACCTCCGCTGCGGATCGGTCAGCACGGAAAGATCACCCGCAAGTATCTCGGCAGTGGCGTGTGGCTGGCGCGCACCCGGTTCCGTGATTCCGATGGCGTTACAAGAATTGTCGAGCGACGCGGGCCCGCGGACGAGCACGATCACCACGGGAAGCAGGCCGAGGATGCTCTGGTTGAGGCGCTGACTCAGCGCATTTCGGCCGGCGGCAGCGAAGTCACACTCGACACCAAAATTATTCTGCTCGTCGAGCGTCACATCGACCGGCTGGAGGAGGACGGTCGCGCTGTGCGGACGATCGATACCTATCGGTACTGCGCAAAGCTGCTGGCCAAGGTCATTGCCGGGGTTCGCGTAGGAGAGTCAACCCCCGCGCGCTTGGACGCGGCGATTCGCTCTATGCGCAATGCACATGGCGACGTGATGGCGGTGCAGTCGAAGACCATCCTCAAGGGCGGTCTGCACCTGGCGGTGATGGCCAATGTTCTCGCCTCGAATCCGGTGCGTGACGTCTCACCCATGCGGTCGAAGACACGGCCCAAGGGCGCCCAGGCGTTGACGGCCGACGAGCTCCGCGATCTGCTCGCAAACTTGCGGGCGTCCGAAAAGTGTCAGCAACACGACCTCGTCGACCCCATCACTCTGTTCATAGCAACTGGACTACGCATCTCCGAGCTTCTGGGGCTGCATTGGACGGACTTCGACGAGTCGGCCTCGACGTTGACTATTACGGGCAAGGTGATCCGCGCTGCAGGCAAGGGTTTGATGCGGATCGACGAGACGAAGACTGCCGCCGGCCGACGCACGTTGCCGCTTCCCAGCTTCGCCGCCATCGTTCTGACGGCACGCCGCAATCTGCCCTACCTCGGGCAGCAGGCGATGGTCTTCCCATCTACCGCGGGGACGTATCGCGACCCCGACAACTTCCGGGCGCGCTGGATCGAGGTCCGGAACGATCTCGGGGTGCCGAGCGTGACAACGCACAGCTTCCGCAAGACAGTGGCCACGCTCATCGACGACGAGGGGCTATCCGCGCGGATCGGTGCCGACCACCTGGGGCATTCCAGGATCTCGATGACGCAGGACAAGTACATGGCTCGTGGTCGCGTCCATACCGCTGTCGCGGACATGCTGGACCGCACCATAAACGATGAATAAACGATGGATTCGCGACAGTAGTCGGCAAAAACACGGTCTGACGTGCCCCCGGCATGATTCGAACATGCGACACCGGCTTTAGGAGAGCCGTGCTCTATCCCCTGAGCTACGGGGGCGGGGACGGCAGAAGTCTACCCAAGCAGGTCAACGGAGTTCGGCGATGACCTTGGCGAATGCCTCGGCGTGGGTCTGCTGGACGGTGACGTACGTCACGCCGTAGGTGTCCCGGTAGCCGCGGATGGTGTCGGCGATGTCGGCCGTGGAGCCCGACAACACCGCGGGTGTCCGCAGAATCTCGTCGTCGGACAACTCGGGCAGGAAGCGGCGGGCGATGGACAGGTCGGGGATGCCGGAATCGTCCGACGGCATGCCGATCACGGAGATGTTCAGTTCGAGCTCGTCGAACCTGTCGGGAGCGGCGGCGCGGATGAACTCGATGCGGTCGGCCAGTGGATCGGCGTCGGCGTTGGCCGGGGCGCCACCCGTCAGCCCGATGATCTGGGCCCGTTGTGCGGCGAGCGTGAGCAGCCGGTCGCCGTTTCCTGCGATGAGGATCGGCACGTCGGACACGTGCTCGCCCATGTACTCAGTCACGTGGCGCAGGTATTCGACGCGCTGGCGTGCGGTGGGGAACGGCAGTTCGGCCTGCTCGAACTCCTCCTTCACGTACCCCGCGCCGAGCCCGAGCTCGAAGCGGCCCCCACTGAGGTCGCGCAGCGAGGTGACGTCGCGGGCAAGCAGCGCGGCCTTGTAGAAGCCGGCGTTGAGCACGAACGTGCCGATCCGGAGCGTCTCGGTAGCCATCGCGACGGCGGTCAGCATCGGGAACGGCGCGGTCGTATAGAGGTGGTCGGGCAGGTGCACCACGTCGTAACCCATGCCCTCGGCCCGGCGCGCCCAGTCCTGCACCGACTGTCGACGACGCGCGGCTTGCAGGCCCAACCCGAAGCGGAACTCCTTGACCACGTCCCGAGCCTAGGTCAACGGCAGCTGCGCGAAGATCGGGCTGGTTGGGTGGTTGGAACCCGTGCCCGGTTCGACGGTGAACGCGAGCGACTGCGACGTCCCGAGATCGGGCAGCACCGCCGTGGTCGATGGGGCGACGGCCGCGGCGTCCATCGTGCCTGCCGAATGTGCACCGTCCGCGCCGACGAGCCACATCTGATACACGGTGCCCGGCTGAGGCGGCGCGACGTTGTTCATCACCAGCACGCCCGCGTTGCGTTCACGGGAGAAGACGACCGTCGCGGTGCCGCCAGTCGGGATCTCGCCCGACACGGTGCGTACGTCGGGTGCGGCGAAGATCTGTTCTGCCGTCGTCGGATTCGGCTCGGGACGGATGGCCCATCCGATGCCGACAACGACCAACCCGACGACGAGCGCGGCCGCGGCGGCGATGACGGTGCTGCGCCAGTTCCGGCGTTGGGGCGTTAGGCGGGGCAGGGGAGCGTCGTCTTCGATCGCGGCGAGCACGCGGTCACGCAGCCGGTCGGGCGGCTCGACGGCCGTCGCGGTGGATACCACAGCCATGGTCTCGCGCACGGCGCGCACTTCGTCGGTGAAGGCCCGCGCGACGAGCTCCGGTGCCTCGGCCAGTTGGCGTTCGATCTCGTCGTATTCCGCCTGCGATACCGCATGCAGCGCGTAGGGCGTCGCAAGAGTCATGAGATCGGGGTCGCCGGGCTCGGTCACGAGACCCCCAGGCATCTGCGCAGTCCGCGGATGGCATCGCGCATCCGTGACTTGATCGTCGCAAGGTTCGCCGACAATCGGTCCGACACCTGCGAGTAGGTCAGACCTTCGTAGTAGGCCAACTGGACGCATTCGCGCTGCACATCGGTGAGCGAACCCAGGCATTCGGTGACCTGGCGTCGCTCGTCGAGATGGATCACGGCCTCGGCGACCCGATCGGCGGGCGGGTCGACATTGGCAGCGCCGTAGCGCGATTCCCGCTGGCTGGCGGCCTGCTCCGAACGCACCCGGTCGACCGCTCTGCGGTGCGCCAGCGTCATCAACCACGATATGGGCGACCCCGCGGCGGGGTCGTAGTTGCCCGCATTGCGCCATACCTGGAGATAGACCTCTTGTGTGGTCTCCTCGCTGTATCCGGGATCCCGCAGCACGCGGGTGACGAGTCCGAACACCCTGGCGCGGGTCTCGTCGTAGAACGCAGCGAAGGCTTCGGCGTCGCGTTGAGCCACCCGGCGCAGCAGTGCGTCGAGATCGGCCGTCACGCCCGGTAGCCTAGCGGCGATTTCGAGCAGCGTCACGTTATTCGTGATCTAGGTGGCAGCGGCACGAAGAACGAAGTGCGAGAGCAGTATTCAGAAAATCCTGGACGGTCGCCCATGATCTTCTCGGTGAGTCGAGCCCCGGTGGCGTACACCAGGAAGTACGACATCAGGATCGGAGACAACACCGTCGACACCGACAACCAACCGGCGATGGTGACCAGCCAGAGCCCCCACCACACGGCGGCGTCGCCGAAGTAGTTGGGATGGCGCGTCCACGCCCACAGGCCGCGGTCCATGATGACGCCCTGGTGAGCGGGATCGGCCTTGAACTGGCGCAGTTGGTAATCCCCGACGGTTTCGAAGAGGACGCCGACCATCCACACCGCGATGCCCGCGACGAGCACCGGAAGCAACACGGTCGGGGTCGGCCCGAGCGTTGCCGACAGCTGAATCGGCAGCGAGATGAACCACGCCGCAGCGGCCTGAAGGAGGAAGATCTTCCGCAGCACGTTGACCGCCGAGAAGTCGCCCTTCAACAGCGAGTCGTACCGAGGGTCCTCGCCCTTGCCCGCTGACTTGCCGATCATGTGCCAGGCGAGCCGGAGTCCCCACACCGCGACCAGGGCCAACAACAGGAGTCGACGGAACACGTCTCCGGTCCCGATGAGTGCCGCGACCGCCGCGACGGCGACGAAGCCGACTCCCCACGCAGCATCGACGACGTTGTAGCGGCCGATGCGGCGGCCGATCAGGAAGGTGACGCCGAACGTCACCACCAGGATCGCCAGCGCCGCAGCGGAGACGGCGACGAGATTCATGGGGGCGGTCATGGCCCGCTACCCGTCGGCGCGAACGTCCATTGATAGACGTTGAGGTAACCGGACCGGAATCCGGCCTCGGAGTATGTGAGGTAGAGCTCCCACATCCGGTGGAACACCTCGTCGAAGCCCAATGCCGACACTGCATTTCGGCGCTGCAGAAAGCGTTCTCGCCACAACCGCAGCGTCTCGGCGTAGTGAGGTCGCAACGAAAGCATGCCGACGGTACGCAGGCGGGTCTCCCGCTCGGTGATGCCGACGACGGCCTCGACCGACGGAATCAGGCCGCCCGGGAAGATGTACTTCTGAATCCACGTGTAGGTGTTGCGGGAACGGAGCATTCGGGCGTGTGGCATGGTAATCGCCTGGATGGCGACACGCCCGCCTGGCGACACGAGCCGATCGAGCGTGTGAAAGTACGTGGGCCAGAACCGATATCCGACGGCCTCGATCATCTCGACCGACACCACTGCGTCGTAGAGACCGTCGACCTCGCGGTAGTCCTTGAGCTCGATCACCACCCGATCGGACAGACCGGCCTCGGCGACGCGCTGCTGCGCCATGCGGCGCTGCTCCGCGGACAGCGTGATCGAGTGGACGTGCGCGCCACGTGCCGCGGCCCGAATGCACAACTCGCCCCAGCCCGTTCCGATTTCGAGAACGCGACTTCCTGGGCCCACGTGGGCGGAGTCGAGCAGGCGATCGATCTTGCGGTGCTGCCCGTCGACCAGGTCGTCCCAGCCGGGTCGCGATGTCTCGAACAGTGCGCTCGAATAGGTCATGGTGTCGTCGAGGAACTCGGCGAACAGCTCGTTCGACAAGTCGTAGTGCTCGGCGATGTTGTCCCGCGCCTGCGTGAGGGTGTTGTACATCGATCGGGGATGGGGCACGACGGCGAGCGGCCGAAGGCGTTGCAGCGCGGGCGTGATGAGATCGGCAACGGAGTTGGCGAAAGCCGTCATGACGCCGGCGAGGTCGGTGGACTCCCACTCGCCCGCCATGTACGACTCGCCGAACCCGATCAGCCCGTACCGTCCGACGCGGCGTGCCATCGCCTTGGGCTGGTGTACCACCATGGTCGGCAAGGTTGGATCGGCTGCCCCGATCACCGAACCGTCGGGGTACTCCAGCCGGATCGGCAGACGCGCGACGGCGCGGCGGAGCAGTTCATCGGCGACGCACCCCGCCGCCATGCTGAGCGGACCGCGCGGAACCCGTGCGACGGCGGGCCAGCGAAGTGGATCGGTTGCCGCAGAGGTGTTTCCGGCAGCTTGGATGGTCACAGTTGGTCGACTCTCTCGTGCTCGATGACGGGTTTCCGCGGAACCACCGGGACCCGACGTGCCCACAACGTGATGCCTTGGACGCGAATCCAGAACGCTCCCATCAACGGTGCCAACGGTGCCACCATCTGCAGTCGCAGGAGCTGACCAATCGACGCGTGCCGACGCGTGCCACGCAACGTCGCGACGAACGCGGGTTGGTCCTCTCGCTGCAGCGAGATCGTCACGTCGAGTTCTTCGGCCGGACGCGGCGCACTCACCAGGTAGTAGCCGTCGACTTCGTTGAACGGAGAGACGTAGAGCTTCTTCTCGACCGCGGCGGGCTGATCGCCGGTGGGCGGCAACAGGTATGCATGACGGCCGCCGTACGTGTTGTGAACCTCGGCGACGACGTGACGCAACACTCCGTCGGCGTCGTGGCACCAGAAGATGCTCAAGGGGTTGAAGACGAATCCGAGCACCCGGGCCTGCAGAAGTGCGGTGACGGTGCCGCCTGGCAGACTGATGCCACCGTCGGCCAGGAAGGCGTCGACGCGATGACGTAGCGTGTCGTCAGTCTCGATGGGCGTCGTGAAGTGGTCGCGAGCATCGAAGTTGGCGAATGGGCGCAACCATCGCGGGAGCTGCGGCAGGTTGTCGAGGTCGACGTACCAGGAGTAGCCGCGCTGTTCGAAGTAGTGGTGCACCGGGGCGCGACGTAGGTGGGTGATCCTCGTCCGGTAGATGGCGGGCTTCAGCATGACACCGCCTCCATCTCGGACGCCGCAGGCCAGTGCGCGCCGAGCCGCTGAGCGGCCCGTAGCCCGGATGCCGCGCCGTCCTCGTGAAAGCCCCAGCCGTGGTACGCGCCGGCGAACACCAATCGATCGTCGTCGAGTGTTGGCAAGAGTCGTTGAGCGGCAACTGATTCGGGTGTGTACAGCGGGTGACGGTACGTCATCTCGGCGATCACGGACGCGGGATCGATCCGCTCGCGTCCGCCGAGCGTGACGAGGAATCTGCGCGGGCCGGACAGCCGCATCAACCGGGTGATGTCGTACGTCACCAGCACGCCGTCGGAACTTGGCGTCACCAGGTAGTTCCACGACGCCTGGGCCCGCGGCAGCCGGGGCAGGACCGAGGTGTCGGTGTGCAGTTGAGCGTGGTTCGTCGAGTACGGAATCGCGCCCAACACAGTGCGTTCGGCGGCGGTTGGCGCGGCCAGCATGAGCAGGGCCTGGTCGGGGTGAGTGGCGATGACGGCCATGTCGAAGTGGCGCGGCCTCGCCTCGCCCGCGGTGATCAGTACGCCATCGGGCACCCGCTCTACCGCTCGCACGGGCACGGCGGCCGCGATTTCGTGCAGTCGGGTGGCGATGGCCTCGACGTAGGTGGCCGACCCCCCGACGACGGTGCGCCACGTCGGCGATCCGAACACCGACAACATGCCGTGGTGCCGCAGGAAGGCGAACAGGTAACGCGCGGGGTAGCGCATCGCCTCCCCTGGCGCACACGACCAGACGGCGGCCACCAGCGGCGTCATGAACCGCTCGACGAAGTAGTCGGAGAAGCCGTGGCGCTCGACGAATGCCCCGAGCGGTTCGAGATCGACGTCGGTGTCATGGCTCTCGCCGTCGAGCAACTGGTCCGCGACGCGGTGAAACCGTTGGACCTCGAGCAGCATTCGCAGATATCGCGGTCGGGCGAGGTTGGACGCCGAGGGGAACAGTCCACCCAGGCCCCGGGCGCCGGCATACTCGAGCCCGATCGCGTCGTCGCGGACCGACATCGACATGTCGGTGTCCCGCGTCGCGATGCCGAGTTCGGAGAACAACCGGCACAGTGTGGGGTAGGTGCGGTCGTTGTGAACCAGGAAGGCCGAGTCGACGCCGACGACGTTGCCGTCGCCCCGGTCGATGAAATGGGTGTGGGCATGACCGCCGAGTCGGGTGTCGGCCTCGAAGAGAGTCACCCTGTTGCGCGCCGACAACACGTAGGCGGCCGTCAGTCCGGCGATGCCGCTCCCGATGACGGCGATTGAGCGTCCAAGCAATTCTTCGCGTTCCACGACCGTTATTCGGAGCCACCACTGTGGCGGATGGGTAGTGGTCAGCTCCAGGAGCGGGCTGCGGCCACCAGTCCGGCGACCAGCGCGGACGTGGCACGGGTCAGACCGTCGTCGCCGACCATGCCGCTGCGCGGGCTGATGCCCCGCACTCGTGGGGAGAGTTCCACCTGTGCGCCACCGCCACGCGGCTGGTTCACGGGGTTGTCGGGATGGAGCCCGCGCAGTTCACGGGGGATCTGTTCGAGGTCGGTGACGAGTTGATACCCGGGGACGACGACATGGTGCGCGAGGTGCGATGCCAAGCTGCGGTTGCGCCCTCCGACGAGCAACTGGGTGCTCCGATTCATGCGTCCGTATCCGTGCAGCGATACCACGACGTCGACGTGGTCGAGGAAGCCCTTGAGCAAGGGAGCTTCCTCGGCGCGAAAGGCGTTGGACGCCAAATGGTTCGGGTAATCGCGAGGGTGGCGCACGACGTACACCGAGGCATCGGCCTCGACGGCCGCCCGCTCGGCGATCACGTCGGTCATCTTCTCCAGCCCGCCACCGTGGATGGCCAGGAATCCGAAGGTCGACCGCAATACGCTGGATTCCGTCACGTCGGGATCGGCGAGCAGTTCCGAAAGTGATTGGGGCGCTGATGGATCCGGCTCTCCCAGCTCACGCGGCCAGTTGACCGGATCCCAACGGTTGAGGAACTCGACCCAACGGCTTGGCAGCCCATGGTGTCCCGCGGCGGCGATGATCCGCTCCAGATAGCCGGCCCGCGGTGCGCCGGGTTCGACGCGGTGATCGACGTACACCCAGGCCTCGGTGGGCCCGTGGTCGGTGTGCACGACGATCCGGTCGCGACGGTAGCGCACGGGCACGCCCTCGACGCGATCCAGCGTCGCGAGGTCCTGCTCGCTGATCTGCCACAGCACGCCGTGGACCAGGGCGCCGTTGAACGGTTCGACTGTGGCGACCCCGCGCTGGTTGATGAGCCAGTCGTGGTCCGCGAGCGTAGCGGGGCGCGGGTCGATGGCGTCGGGGCAGCGTCCCGCCATCTGCGTCACGCAGAGGTTGGAGCCGTAGGCGAAGTAGCCCGGCATTCAGCCGACGACGGTCAAATAGATCAACACCACGTTGAGCACTGTAATGATCGCGGCGACGGCCCACCCGAGCGCCGTGGTAACCGGGTGGTTGACGTCGTCGCCCATCAGGGTCCGGTTGGCGGTCAGCCGAACGAGCGGCACCAGCGCGAACGGGATGCCGAAGGACAACACGACTTGCGACAGCACCAGGACCCGGCTCGGGCTGATGCCGATCGCCAGGATGACCAGTGCGGGGATCAGGGTGACCAATCGGCGCAACAGCAGCGGATACGACCGGCGCAAAAGACCGTCCATGATCATGGCTCCCGCGTAGGCGCCGACCGACGTCGACGCGAGCCCGGAGGCGAGCAGGCCGATCGCGAAGAACAACGCCACCGTCGGACCGAGCGCGTTCTGCACCGCTGCGTGTGCGCCCTCGATCGAGTCGGTGTTCTCGATGCCCTGCAGGTTGGTGGCTGCCACCAACAACATGGCGAGGTTCACCGCGCCTGCCACCAACATCGCGATGCCGACGTCGTACCGGGTTATCCGCAACAACCTGCGGCGTGGGGCGCCTGCGTCGGGTTGGCCGTGCCGATCGCGCGCGAGGCCGGAGTGCAGATAGACCGCGTGCGGCATCACCGTGGCGCCGAGCATGGCGGTGGCCAGCAGGATGCTCTCGGCACCGTCGAAGCGCGGGAGGAGGCCGGATGCGACGTCGGCGGGTGCGGGCGGCTCGACGAACAGGCTGGTGAGGAATCCGACTGCGATGACGAGCAGAAGGCCGGTGATGACCCGCTCGAACACCTGCTGGCCGCGGCGGTTCTGTAGGGCCAGCAGCAGCAGCGAGACGGCGCCGGTGATCACGCCGCCGACCAGCAGCGGCAGGTCGAAGAGCAGGTGCAGTGCGATGGCACCGCCGACCACCTCAGCGAGATCCGTTGCCATGGCCACAAATTCGGCTTGCAGCCAATACGCGATCCGCGTTGGAGTGCGAGTGTGGTCGGCCACCGACTCGGGCAGCGTGCGGCCGGTCACCAGTCCCAGCTTGGCCGACAGGTACTGCACCAGGCCGGCCATGGCATTGGCGACCAGGATCACCCACACCAGCAGGAAGCCGTACTGCGCGCCCGCGCTGACGTTGGCTGCGACGTTGCCGGGGTCGACGTAGGCGATCGCGGCGACGAACGCGGGTCCGAGTAGCAACAGACCCGGACGCGAGCGCCGCCTTGGTGTCCGTGACCAACAACCCCACCTTCAATCCGATGGCTCGAACAGAAAAGTTAGGGTAGTCGAAACCTCAGCGAACGAGCAACGAAGGCTGGGCTAACGTCGGGTTTACCAGCCGATGCCGATGCCGCCGAGGCTGAAGCCGAAGCCGCCGAAGTACGGCCAGCCGTAGTACGGACCATTGTTCGCGGGCGGCGACGTGGTGAGCTGGGCGCTGCCGTTCGTGGTGCACAAGGTGGTGTTCGGACCGGTGTTGGTGCAGTTCGGCAACGCCGCAGCCGCCGGGGCCAGCATGATCGCGCCCGCCGCGCCTGCCGCCGCGAAAGCGGTTGCGAAACAACGCTTATGGCTAAGCATCTGTGGCCTCCTCGTGGGCCAGAGGGAACTACCGGTGACCGCCGCCGATGATCAGCGCGGATCCGTAGAACTCGTCGTCCCACGGATAGGGATAGACGGGCTCGGGTGCGGCGGCGTTGATCTGGACGTTGCCAGGGGTCGCGCATTCGGTGGTCTGGGTGCCCGTGTACAGGCCGCCCTCGCCCGTCGTCGTGCAGGTGGGCAGGTCGGATTCGGGTTCGGGTTCGGCCGCGGCGGCCGGAGCGAGGATCAGCGCTGCTGCGGTTCCCGCCGATGCGAGCGATCCGATGAAATACCGAGTCCGCATGGCAGCGCCCTTCGCCTAAGGCAATTGACAGTCAATTGCCAGCGTACAACCCTTTTCCGGTGATGAGCGGCAAGTCGAGCGTCGTGCGGATACCCGGGGGCGCGGCGATCACCTCGGGGATGGCGTTGACGACGCGCGCGGCCGTTGCCACCAGCCCCGCGTGGTTGTGGTCGCCGTTTGGACTACTCAGACAGAGGTCGAGCGCATACGACGGTTCTCCGGTGATTTCGATGCGGTATGAGCCGCCCTCTTGCGCAGGCTGCGGCCAGTCCGGTCGCAGATCGTCGCGCAGCCGGGTGACGTGCTCGAGCACGACGGCCACCTTGCCGTCCTTCATGCCGCGCACCTCGAACCGCAGCGCGGCGGCGGTGCCCTTGGCGATGTGACCCGAGGCGATGTCGAAGTCCTCGGGCGCGGGCTCGCGGACGTAGGTCTCGGTGACCTCGTCGAGTTCGACGGCGATGCCTGCGGCCAGCTGTCGCACCACCGAACCCCACGCGAGGCTCAGCACTCCGGGCTGCAGCAGCATCGGGAGTTCGTCGAGCGGCTTGCCGAAGCCCATCACGTCGAACATCACCGTGGCGCTGTCGTAGGTGTCGTAGTTGATGATCTCCATACACCGGATCTGCTCGATGCTCTGGCACGTGCCGGCCAGGGCCAACGGCAAGAGATCGTTTGCGAAGCCGGGGTCGATGCCGTTGACGAACAGGCTCGCTTGGCCGGCCTCGGCAGCCTCTTCGATGGGCGCGACCATCTCGGCGGGCAACGTCTGCCACGGGTACTGCAGGAACACCGCGCTGCTGCCGACGACGTTGACGCCTGCGGCCAGGATGCGCCGGTAGTCCTCCAGGGCCTCGATCAGGCGGTTGTCGGCCATTGCGGTGTAGACCGCGCAGTCGGGCTTGGTGGCCAGGACGGCATCGAGGTCGTTGGTGGCCGTGATGCCCGTCGAAACGTCAAGTCCCGCAAGCTCGGCGGCGTCCTTGCCCGCCTTCGAATCCGACGACACCCACACACCCGTCAGTTCGAACCGGGGGTCGGTGATCAACTGGGTCAGCGCGTGCCGACCGACGTTCCCGGTGCCGATTGCGGCGACGCGGATGGCCATGCAGGTCTCCTTACAGGTCGGGGATGGGGAGTTCGAGGTTCGGGAACGTGATGCCGCCGTCGACCTCGAGCGTCTTGCCGGTCAGGTAGCTGCCCGCGGGTGACGCGAGGTAGACCGCGGCAGCGGCGATGTCGAGCGGGTCGCCGAGCCGCCGCATCGGGGTGGCCTTCTCCATCGGGTCGCGGAGCGCGTCGTTGCTCGCGACGATCTCCAGCGCGGAGGTGAGTATCGACCCCGGCGCGATGGCGTTCACCCTGATGCGCGGCGCGAGGTCCAGTGCGGACAGTCGGGTGTAGTGGGCGAGAGCGGCCTTGGCCGTGCCGTAGGCGGCGAATCCGCGGCCGGCGACGCGGCCCATGGTCGAGGTGATGTTGATGATGCTGCCGCCGCCCGAGTGCTCGAGCATCAGCGGGACGGCAGCGCTCGTCAGCGCGTGGGCCGTCGACACGTTGAACGTGAAGGCGTCGCGGAGATCCTTCGTCGAGGTGTTGAGCAGCGCGTTAGGCATGGTGCCGCCGACGTTGTTGACGACGATGTCTAGTTTGCCGAATGCCTCCACGGCGGCCGCCGCGAGTTTGGCGGTGTCCTCCGGGTGCGCCAGGTCGGCGACCACGACGTGGGCCTTGCGTCCGGTGGCCTGGATCTGGTCGGCGACCTCGTCGAGCTGGGCCTGCGTGCGGGCCGCGATCACCACGTCCGCACCGGCTTCTGCGAATGCAATGGCCATCGCTGCGCCGAGCCCGCGCCCGGCGCCGGTAACTACGGCGACCTGATCGTCCAGCCGAAATCTGTCGAGAATCACATGTACCTCTCTTCTGTAGCCGGGCGAAACGCTAGCAAGGTGCACCGCGCTCCGTGGGCGCTTTCTGAAACACGTTCTAGTTTGGTCGAGGCTCCACGCCGCGAGTTCTGCAGTATCGCTTCGATTCGGCGCAACCAACGACCACGGTGCAGAACTCGACACTCAACGCCGCGAGTTCTGCAAGAGGGTCGTGCGCCTCTCGATCCACAGCCCGATCGCAGGAGCCGACGTGGCGAGGTCATTCCGTCGGTGGCGGCCGTGAGCATCCGGAGCATGAAGCAGCCAATCCTCGGCAGCGAGGCGATCAGCAACGGCACCCTCACGCGCGGTGTACTGCGCTGGAACTATTCCGCGGTGCATCCCGGCGTCTACCTCGCGAAAGATGCCGAGCGCACGGTGCTGGTGAACTCCCAGGCGGCCTGGCTATGGACAAGCCGGCGAGGTGTCATCGCCGGCCGGGCGGCCGCGGCGGTACATGGCGCGAAGTGGGTCGACGCGTCGACTCCGATTGAGGTGATCGCCGAACATACGCGGCCGCGCGCCGGCATCATCGTGCGCGAGGAGAGAATCGCCGCCGATGAAGTGACCATGATCGGCGACTTGCCCGTAACCAGCCTCGCGCGGACGGCGCTCGACCTTGGCCGCCACCTCGCCCGTGATGCGGCGGTCGTTCACCTCGACGCGCTCGCAGCCGCGACGGGGGTATCAGTTGATGACGCCCTTGCTCTTGCCGACAGGTATCGGGGCGCGCGAGGTGTTCGGCGAGCCAGGGAAGCCTTGGTGTTGATGGATGGCGGCGCGCAATCGCCTAAGGAGACGTCGCTACGACTGATGCTCATCGACGCCGGACTGCCTGCGCCGCGAACACAGATTGGGGTCACCGATGGCGTCCGGGAGGCGTTCATCGACATGGGGTATGACGAACCGATGGTCGGGCTCGACTATGAGGGTGCGCACCATGCTTGCGACCGTGTTCAATACGTCCACGACATTGGACGTTCCGAGCTCATCGACTCTCAGGGTTGGATCGACTTACGGGTGGTGGCCGAGCACAGTCGACGATTCATCCTTCACCGAGTGCGTGAGTCGTTTGCCCGCCGTGGCTGGACACCCCCGCCGAGTTCTGCGCCACGGTCGTGAATTCGCGGATTTCGCAGCCGCGGTGCAGAAGTCGGCGGGAGCACGGTGCTCCTCCCGAAGTTGTTCGTCAGGAAGCAGGTCGACTGACGTAGACGACGCGACTGCCGAACATCAAGTCCTGCACCGATCGTCGTTGGCGATCGACGGCAACCCACGCCAGTCCGACGGGAAAGACGACGCACGCGACCGCGCGAAGCAGGGCTCGCACCGCCGGCAAGCGCTCGGATCTTCGGCCCGTCACCCGCAGCCCCATGATGGCCGCGCCAACGGTACAACCCGAAACCGCCCAGCAGCCAGCGAGATACAACACGGAGATCGCGAACGTCACGGTGCTGGAGAAGACCACTCCGATCGCGGGAAAGCGGAACGACGACGGATTCCAGGCGAGCACGGTCAGCACCAGTCCGACGTAGAGCATGCCGATGATGACGAGTACCACCCCGAGGTCGACCACCGCCGCAACGCAGCGGCTGACGACGCCCGCGGTGCGCGGGTCCTCGTGTTCTCTCAACGGGAGCCCTTGTCGCGGCCTAGAATTCGGTCGACCAAACCCGATACGGCGTCGTCCGCGCGTTCCCCTTGGCTGCGGACATCGGACATCACCTCGGCGGTCACACTGCCGGTGGACTCCCGGATGATCGCAGGCAGGTCGATACCGGCGACGACCTCGTCGGCCAACCCGATCAGATCGATGCGTTCGTGTACCAGCTCGTTCAGATCGAGCTCGTCGAGCACACGGTCGACGATCTGCACCGCGACAGCCGTGATGGTTGCCATGACGGGCTCGAGACCGCTCGACAGGACGTCCTCGCCGCGGCGTTCCAACGACGATCGGACATCGCGCAGGCGGGTGCCCACGATCGGCAGTCGCTCACACGCCCGGTAGGTCTCGGCGGCCAGGCCGAGTGCGGTCGCCGCCGCGCCCACGGTCACGGCCGTCACTGGATGCTTGGCGATTCCCGCCAAGTCAGTCACGTGTCACGCGATCCATGGCTCACTTCTTCGCAGCGGCCTTCTTTGCCGGCGCCTTCTTCGCCGGTGCCTTCTTGGCCGCGGCTTTCTTGGCCGGAGCCTTCTTGACGGGCTTGTCGCCGTCTGAGTCGGACGACTTCGACGTCGGTGTTCCCTTGCGTGCCTTGACACTGGCCTCGAGCTTGGCGAGCAGATCGGACACGTCGTCTGTCGCGTCGAGGTCCTCGGGCTCCTGTTCCTCGGCGGTGAATGCTTCTCCGCCTTCGAGTTTGGCCTGTACGAGTTCGTGCAGCTGTTCCTGATAGTCGTCGCGGAACTGGTCCGGGTGGAAGTCGTCGGTCATTGACTCGACCACCTGACTGGCCATCTTCAGTTCGGCGGGCTTGATCTCGACTTTCTTGTCGAGCACCGGGAAGTCGGGATCTCGTATCTCGTCGGGCCAAAGCAGCGTGTGGATCACCATTATGTCGCGCTTGCTGAAGTCCTTGACCCGCAACGCGGCTAGCCGCGTCTTGTTCCGCAGCGCGAAGTGGACGATGGCCACCCGGTCGGTCTCGGCGAGCGTCTTCGCCAGTAGTACGTATGACTTGGACGACTTGGAATCTGGTTCAAGGAAGTAGCTCTTGTCGTACATCATCGGGTCGAGTTGATCGGCGGGAACGAACTCCACCACCTCGATCTCGCGGCTGCGCTCCTCCGGCAGTGTGGCGATGTCCTCGTCGGTGATGACGACCATTTGACCATCGTCCGATTCGTACGCGCGCGCTATGTCTCGGTACTCGACGACCTCCCCGCAGACCTCGCACACCCGCTTGTAGCGAATGCGTCCGTTGTCCTTCTCGTGGACCTGGTGGAACTTGATGTCATGGTCTTCGGTCGCGCTATATACCTTGACCGGCACGTTCACCAGCCCGAAAGCGACGGAACCCTTCCAGATCGAGCGCATAACCCAGTATGGCCCACGGCCCCCTCAGCTCTGCAGAGCGGCGCGGTCGGGTAGGTCCGCGCCTGCGCGCGTCACGGTCACCGCGGCCATGCGTGCGGCCGCGGTCGCCACGCGTTCCAGGTCGGCGGCGCTCACCCGCGCCAGCGTCGCACGTCGTGTGGCGCCTAGCAGGTCAAGCTCCCACAACGCGTCGATCAGGCCGGTCATGAACGAATCGCCCGCGCCGACGGTGTCGACGACCTGAACCGTCGGGGCAGGCACCTGCACGGTGCCTGCCGCACACATGGCCAACGCGCCGCGGCCCCCCATGGTCACGGCGACGATCGACGGGCCGAGCCCGAGCCACGTCTCGGCGGTCTGTTCCGGTTCGCGTTTCGGGTCGATCCACCGCAGGTCCTCATCGCTGGCCTTGACGACGTCCGCCTTCTCGACGATCCGGTTGATCCGGTCGACCGCCTGTTGATGGTCGTGGATCAGGGCGGGCCGCACGTTCGGGTCGTACGTGACGGTGGCCGACGTGCGGTAGGTGTCGAGCAGCGCGGCGGTGGCCAGGCAGCCGGGGTCCAGGAACGCCGCGATCGACCCGGTGTGAGCGACCAGGGGAGGCGTGACCTCGGGGGTACCCGTCAACGCCCATTCGATGTCGAACACGTAGTCCGCCGCGCCGCTGGCATCGAGCCGGGCCAGCACCGTCGGTGTGCGCGCGGCGCCGAAACTGCCCGAAACCAGTTGCACGCCAGACGCTTCGATGTAGTCGGCGATCCGCCTTCCACGATCGTCACGCCCGATGTGGGTGAGGAAGTCCACGCCGCGGCCCAGCCTGCCCAATCCGACCGCGACGTTGAGTGGGCTGCCACCGACGTGTTCACCCGTCACCTGGCCGTCGCGCTCGACGATGTCGATGAGCGCCTCACCGATGATCAGGGCGCGATTGTTCATTTCTCGACTCCCGCTCGCTCCGGTCCTCGCTCGTGCCTCGCTGCGATCCTCACTCGCGATCGTCTTCGGGCGCTCACTTGCCGACCAGCTGCTCGAGGGTTTTGCGTGCGCCATCGCGGTGCAGTGAGTCCAGTGCCCAGAGGTAGGCCTCGACGAAGCGGTCGTGTTTGGCGAGGTCGCCGAACACCGCCGTGTTCTGAATGAACGCGAGTGGATTCTCGAGCTGCGACTTTGCCAGGGGCACAAGTGTTTCCGCTAGCTGATCCTGGACGTCGATCGGTTCGCCCTGCTCGTCGATGCCTTCGGCGTAGCGGGCCCAGCTGGCCACCGTCGCCGCGGACAGTCGGATCGGGGCGCCGCTCTCGAGGTTCTCGCGGATCACCGGCAGCAGCCATTTGGGGATCCGGTCGGACGAGCCGAAGCAGAGCCGCGCGACGGTGTCACGCACGCCGGGATTGGCGAAGCGTTCGATCAGCGTGCGCTTGTAGTCGGGCAGATCGATGCCCGGCACCGGCAGCAGTGTCGGCGTGGCCTCGGAATCCATGTACTCGAGCAGGAATCGGGCGAACAGCGGGTCGCCGGCTGCATCGTGCACCAACCGGTACCCGGCGAGGTAGGCGAAGTAGCAGAGGCTCTGATGACTGGCGTTGAGCAGCCGCAACTTCATCAGTTCGTACGGCGTCACGTCGTCGACGAGCAGCACGTCGACGTCTTCGAACGCGGGTCTGGCGTCGGAGAACGAGTCCTCGAGCACCCAGGACGTGAACGGCTCGGCCGCGACCGGCCACTGGTCGTCGACGCCGAATTCCGTTGCCAGCGCAGCGATGACGTCCGGCGAGGTGGCGGGCGTGATCCGGTCGACCATCGAGTTGGGGAAGCGGGTGTGTTCGGACATCCACTCGGCCAGGCCCGGGTGCGTGCGCTCGGCGTGAGAGGTGAACGCCTCGCGGGCGACGTCGCCATTGCCCTCGATGTTGTCGCACGACACGATGGTCGGCGACGGCACCCCGCGAGCGCGGCGCAAGGCCAGCGCGTCGGCAACCAAGCCGAAGACGCTGTCGGGGCCTGCGTTGTCGATCTGGTATCCGCCTTCGGTGATGGTCAGCGAGACGATCCGCGTGCTCGGCGCGGCGAGCAGTTCGACCACCGCCTCGCGGTCGTCGGGGGCGTAGCGGTAGTCGACGATCGATCCGATCACCCGAGGCTCGCGATGGCCGTCGGCGTGTTCGATGACCAAGGTGTAGAGCCCGTCCTGCGCGGCCATCACGTCGGCCATCTTGCGGTCGCCGGGCAGCACGCCGACCCCGCAGATGGCCCAGTCGTTGGCGGTCCCGCTGTCGAGCAGGCGGTCGACGTACATCGCCTGATGCGCCCGGTGGAACCCGCCGACGCCGAAATGCACGACGCCGATACCGATCTCGCTTCGGTCGTAGCCCGGCTTGGCGATCGGGATTCGTGACAACGTTTCGTTGTTGAGCTTCATGACACGGTCACCACCGTCTTGACGGTACCCGGCACGCGGTCGGAGTCCAGCGCTTCGGCGACCTCCTCCAAAGGGAACCTGGCCGTCACCATCGCGTCGAGGTCGACGCGACCGGACTCCACGAGCGCAAGTGCGGTCGGCCACGTGTTGGCGTAGCGGAATACACCGGTGAGCAGAAGCTCGCGGTTCTGGATCACCTGCGTCGGCAGCGTCATCGACTCCGCCCCCGAACCGACCAGCACGACGGTGCCGCCGGGCCGCACCGCGCGGATTCCGGCCGCGACGGCGGGAGGCGCCCCGGATGCGTCGATGAAGGCGTCGACGCCGAGGTCGTCCAAGGAGTCGGAGGTTGGATCGAGGACGGTGGTCGCACCGAAGTCCTCGGCGCGGGCTCGCCGCGTTGCATCGGGATCGCTGACGACGAGTTCGGTCGCCCCGTAGGCCCGGGCCACCTGCGCGACGACGATGCCGATGGGTCCGGCGCCGGCGATCAGCACTCGGGCCCCGGCGTCCAGTCGGGCCTTGCGGACGGCGGCGATGCCGACCGACAGCGGTTCACACAACGCCGCGGCTTCGTCGGTGACCCCGTCGGGAACCGGGTGCGCGAACCCCGCGCCGATGGTGACGTAGTCGCTGAACGCGCCGTCGACGGGCGGGGTGCCGTAGAAGCGCATGTGCGGGCAGAGGTGATAGTCGCCGCGCCGCGTCTCCGCGCTGTCCGGATCGGGCCGCTGCGGTTCGATCGACACGCGCTGACCGATGCGCGCGGCGTCGACCGCATCGCCGACGTCGACGATCGTCCCCGCCGCCTCGTGGCCGAGCACCAGCGGGTCCTCGACGACGAAGCTGCCGACGCGACCCTCGCGGTAGTAGTGGGTGTCTGAACCACAAATGCCGACCTTCGAGACGCGTATCAGCACGTCTCCGGGCGCGGGAGTCGGGACGGGACGCTCCTCCATCTCGATTCGACCCGTTCCGACCAAAACGGCGGCGCGCATTTGTTTAGGTATTGAAGGTGTTGTGTACGTCACACTTGAATGTTAGCGTGATGAGCATCTACTCGCATCCATGAGCAAATGCTCACACGCGAACGAGGGAAGACGGAGCGGAAATCGTGGCGACACCGACGTCGAACGGCCAGGTGGCTCAGGCCGCCGCAGCCGCGACCAGCGTCGCGAACCACGAAGACCTCCGCCTCGCCCTGCGCGCCGCGACGCTCTACTACCTCGACGGACTGACTCAGGCCGAGATCGCCGTCCGCCTCGGGGTGTCGCGGCCGACCGCGGGCCGGCTCATCGCGCGGGCCAAGGCCAAGGGCTTGGTGCGCATCGAGGTGGTCGTGCCGCCCACGCTGCAGGACAGTCTGCACGCCGAAGAGGAACGCGAACTCGAGGTTCGCTTCGGGCTCACCGAAGCCGTCGTCACCGGACACGGCATCGACGCGGGCGCGCCCAGCCGCCCCGCCGCCTTCGCCAGCGTCGGCCGCGCCGCGGCGGCCCTGCTCCTGCGCAGGCTCTCCGCCAACGACGTGCTCGGATTCACCTGGGGCCCCGAACAGGTCGCGGTCGCTACGGCCCTGGCGCCCGGGGTGGCGAGTTGCCGCACCGTGGTCCAGATGGACGGTGCGATGTCCACCGCCACCTACCAGACCGGCATGGAAATCATCCTGACCCGTAGTGCGGACGTGTTGCGAGCCGACGCGATCCGGTTGCCCGCGCCGCTCTACGCCGACCCGACGACGGTGGCCTCGATGCGGAGCGACTCCGTCATCTCCCGGACGTTGGAGGCCGGCCGTCGTGCCGACACGATGCTGTTCGGCGTCGGTGCGGTGTCCACGTCCACCACGTTGTTCGAAGGCAGCTTCCTCGATGCGCGGATGCTCGACGAACTCATCTCGCTCGGGGCGGTCGGCGAAATCGGCGGGCGGTTCTTCGACGCCGAAGGCTCGCCGATCGTCAGCGAGTTGGCGCATCGTGCGGTGTCGGTCCCGCTCGAGGACATCCGCGACTGCGCCAAGACCATCTTGATCTCCAGCGGTGCGGCCAAACACCGCGCCACGCTGGCTGCGCTGCGCGGCAAACTGGCCAAGTTGTTGGTCTGTGACATCGATTGTGCCCGTTGGCTTTTGAAATCTAGTTAGTGGAGGGTTGATGTGAAGAGCACGCGAAGGGTGCTGCACAAGCTGTCAGCGTTGGCTGCCTCGGCCGGGCTGCTGCTAACCGCCGGTTGTAGCGGCGCGGGCAGCCTTGGGGCGTCGGAGAACGAGGTGACCGTCGCTCTGGTCTCCAACTCGCAGATGACCGACGCCCAGAAGCTGAGGACGGACTTCGAGAAGAAGAATCCCGGCACCAAGCTGAAGTTCATCTCGCTGTCGGAGAACCAGGCGCGGGCCAAGATCACCATGTCGAGCGCGATGGGGGGCAGCGAGTTCGACGTCGTGATGATCAGCAACTTCGAGACCCCGCAGTGGGCCAAGGACGGTTGGTTGACGAACCTTTCGGACTACATGAAGAACACACCGGGCTACGACGAGAACGACTTCATTCCGTCGCTGCGGGAGTCGTTGTCATACGAGGGCAACATGTACTCCGTCCCGTTCTACGGCGAGTCGTCTTTCCTGATGTACCGCAAGGACATGTTCGAGCAGGCCGGCATCAAGGTGGACCAGAATCCGAACTATCAGCCACAGTGGCAAGAGGTCGCGGACTGGGCGAAGACGATCAAAGCGAAGAACGTCTCCGACGCCGGCATCTGCCTGCGCGGCAAGCCAGGGTGGGGCGAGGTGCTGGCTCCACTGGACACGGTGATCAACACCTTCGGCGGGCGTTGGTTCGACGACCAGTGGAACGCGCAACTCAACAGCCCTGAGGTGAAGAAGGCCGTCAACTTCTATGTCGACTTGATCGACCAGGCCGGTGAATTAGGCGCGTCGTCAACAGGTTTCCAGGAGTGCGCCAACCTGTTCGGCCAGGGCCAGACCGCGATGTGGTACGACGCGACGTCGGCGGTCTCGGTCCTCGAGGATCCCAAGACGTATCCGGATCTGGTCGGCAAGATCGGCTACCTGCCCGCCCCGATCGTCGAGAAGCCCAACGCGGGTTGGCTGTATACCTGGTCGTTGGGAATTCCGAAGGCTGCCAAGAATCCCGAGGGCGCGTGGAAGTTCATCTCGTGGATGACGAGCAAGGACTACATGAAGCTGGTCGGAAACGAGCTGGGCTGGGCCCGCGTCCCACCGGGCAGCCGAACCTCCACCTATACCGAACTGCCTGAGTACGAGGCGATCTCGAAGTCATACGGCCCGCTGACTCTGCAGTCGATTACGAACGCGACACCGGACAAGCCCACGGTTCAACCGGTTCCTTATACGGGTGTGCAGTTCGTCGGGATTCCCGAGTTCCAGGATCTGGGGACACGGGTGAGTCAGCAGATCAGTGCGGCGATCGCCGGGCAGAAGTCGGTGGACGCCGCACTGGAGCAAGCACAGAAATACGCCGAGGTCGTCGGCAAGACATACCAGGAGAAGTGATGACCGTTACTGCTGAAACCGAGTCAGACGCCAGTCAGCAGGCAGTGGCGGAACGGGTCCGCAAGATCCGGGAAGCACAGGACACCGGCGTGAGTCGCGCCGAAGGATGGCACCGGCGTGCACCACTGCTGCCGGCGCTGATCTTCATGATCGCTGTCACCCAGATTCCGTTCCTGTTCACGCTGTACTACTCGACACTGTCCTGGAACCTGGTTCGTCCCGGGTCACGGCAATTCGTCGGGTTGAACAACTACATCGCGGTGGTTCAGGACAGCCAGTTCTGGCGGGTGGCGCTCAACACCGTGGTGCTGATCGTCGTCGTCGTGCTCGTCTCGGCGTTGTTGGGCTTGTTGCTGGCCTTGCTGTTGGATCGGGCGTTCCTGGGGCGCGGGGTGGTGCGCACGTTGCTCATCACGCCGTTTTTGATCACACCCGTTGCGGGAGCGTTGATCTGGAAGACCACCATCCTCGATCCCACCAACGGCATCTTGAACTGGGTGCTGTCTCTCGTCGGGATCGGCCCGGTGGACTGGATCGGGCAGTTCCCGCTGACGATGGTGATGGTCGAATTGATCTGGCAGTGGACGCCGTTCATGATGTTGCTGATCCTCGCCGGCCTTACGTCGATGCCTCGTGACCAGTTGGAGGCCGGCCGAGTCGACGGGGCTGGCGCGTTTCAACTCTTCCGTGAGTTGACGCTGCCGCATCTTCGGCGCTTCATCGAGTTGGGCGTCGTGCTCGGCGCGGTGTACCTGGTCAACACGTTCGACGCCATCTTCATGATGACCCAGGGCGGCCCGGGCATCGCCAGTGCGAACCTGCCGTTCTACATCTTCCAGCGCGCGTTCCTCGGCTTCGACATGGGCCAGGCCGCGGCCATGGGCGTCGTGGTGGTCATCTTCACGATGATCATCGCCAGCTTCGCGCTTCGGTTGATCTTCAAATCATTCAGCGGCAAGGAAGAGGCGGCCTAGAAATGACCACCACTGTTGAGAAGTCCACGCAGACACGGGATACGGCTGTCGTATCCAAGAAGAAGAGCCGCAAGTTCAGTCCGTGGGGGGTGGTGGCGTGGCTCGTCGGGCTCGGGTTCTTCTTCCCGGTGTTCTGGATGGTCCTGACCGCGTTCAAGCAGGAGAGCGCTGCGGCGACCAGTCCGCCGACGCTGTTCTTCACCCCGACGCTGGATCAGTTCAAGGCGGTCTTCGATCAGGGCATCGGGCCCGCGATGCTGAACTCCATCTTCGCTACCGGTATGTCGACGATCCTGGTGCTGCTCCTGGGGGTGCCCGCGGCGTTCGCGTTGTCGCTGCGGCCGGTCCGCAAGACCTCGGATGCATTGTTCTTCTTCATGAGCACCAAGATGCTGCCCGTCGTGGCGGCGATCCTGCCGCTGTACGTGATCGTGTCCAACATCGGTCTGCTGGACAACATCTGGGCCCTGGTCATCCTCTACACGTCGATGAACCTGCCGATCGCGGTATGGATGATGCGCTCGTTCTTCCTCGAAGTGCCGGGTGAACTGCTCGAGGCGGCCAGCCTCGACGGCGCCAGCCTGTGGCGATCGGTGCGCGAGGTGATCTTGCCGTTGGTGTCGCCGGGCATCGCGGCCACCGCGCTGATCTGTGTGATCTTCGCCTGGAACGAGTTCTTCTTCGCGGTGAACCTGACCGCGGTGAACGCTCAGACCATGCCGGTGTACCTGGTCGGGTTCATCGCCGGTGAGGGTCAGTACTGGGCCGTGCTGTCGGCGGCCGCAACCATGGCGGCACTTCCCGTGATCCTGTGCGGGTGGTTCGCCCAGAACAAGCTGGTGCGCGGACTGTCCTTCGGCGCGATCAAGTAAACGACCCCCAGAAGACCCCCCGAGAGAGAACAGAGAGAACCCCAATGGCTGCAATCACCTACAAGAACGCCTCCTGCATCTACGAGGGTTCGGACAAGCTCGCGGTCGACTCGCTCAACCTCGACATCGCCGACGGCGAGTTCATCGTCCTGGTCGGTCCCTCCGGCTCGGGCAAGAGCACCGCACTGCGCATGCTCGCCGGCCTCGAGGACATCGACGAGGGGAGCATCGAGATCGGCGGCAAGAACATGACCGGCGTGCCGTCCAAGGACCGCGACATCGCGATGGTGTTCCAGAACTACGCGCTGTACCCCAACAAGACCGTCGCGGAGAACATGGGCTTCGCGCTGAAGTTGCGCGGCGTCTCGGCCGCGGAGCGGCGCAAGAAGGTCGAGGAGGCCGCCAAGGTCCTCGACCTCACCGAGCACCTGGACCGCAAGCCCGCCAAGCTTTCGGGCGGACAGCGTCAACGCGTCGCGATGGGCCGCGCCATCGTGCGTGAGCCGCAGGTCTTCTGCATGGACGAACCGTTGTCGAACCTCGACGCGAAGCTGCGCGTGCAGACCCGCACCCAGATCGCCGCGCTGCAACGCCGGCTGGGCACCACCACCGTCTACGTCACCCACGACCAGGTCGAGGCCATGACGATGGGCGACCGGGTCGCCGTGCTGCGCTTCGGCAAGCTGCAGCAGTTCGCCGCGCCCAACGAGCTCTACGACCGCCCCGCCAACGCGTTCGTCGCCGGCTTCATCGGATCCCCCGCCATGAACCTGGTCACCCTGCCGGTCACCGCCGACGGCGTCAAGATCGGCGACTCCACACTGGAACTGGACCGCGACCAACTGGCCAAACTGCACGACGCAGGCCTCTCCGAAGTCACCTTCGGCATCCGGCCCGAACAGCTCGACCTCACCGACACCGGCGGCGTGGAGGTCGTCGTCGACCTGGTCGAGGACCTCGGCAGCGAGGCCTACGTCTACACGCATGCGGGATCGGGCGTCGAACTGGTCGCCCGCTGCAACCCGCGCACCGCACCCAAACTCGCCGACACCGTCCGGTTGCAACGCCACCCCGACGGCGTCGTCCACCTGTTCCACCCCCAAACCGGCGAACGCCTCAACTGACCGTGCCGCGCGCCGTTCGGCGCTGGGGTCCCCCCGCTTGCGGGGGAGAGCGAAGCGACTAGGGAATTGACCGAGTTTCGGCTCCGGACACCCTCTGCGGGCCTGCTCGCACTGCCGTGGGACCGGCCGCTGTCGCAGTGGAACTTTCCCGACGTTCCATTGCGCGACATCGCCGTTGGGCCCAGCCGTCACCTCGTGAAGTTCGTGGAGGCCGACTCCCTGCTGTGGGCGGTCAAGGACATGCCCGCGCGGATCGCCGCCAAGGAGTACGACGTCCTGCGCAAGCTCGAGGAGATGGATCTGCCCGCGGTGCGTCCGGCCGGCGTCGTGCTGCAACCCGAGTTCGACACCGCGATACTGGTCACCCATTACCTGGAAGGATCCTGGCAGTACCGCCGGCTATTCCTGCGGCTGCCGGCAGACCAGCCGAAGCACCGTGCGCGACTCTTGGACGCGATGGCCGGCCTGCTGGTCGAACTGCACCGTCACGGCGTCTTCTGGGGCGACTGCTCGCTGGCGAACACGCTGTTCTCCCGCGACGGCCAGACCCTGCAGGCCTGGCTCGTCGACGCCGAGACCTCCGAGGTGCACCCATCGCTGAGCCGGGGGCAACGCCAACATGACATCGACATCATGGTGGAGAACGTCGCCATGGGCATGGTCGATCTCGCTGAGCGGCTCGGCAGGCCAGAATCGTTGCAAGACAAACTGATCGCCGAAGCCGAACAGGTTCGCCTCCGATACGACTCGCTCTGGGAACTGCTCCACGCGGAGCCGGTCTTCGGATTCACCAACCGCTACCGCGTCGAGAGCACCATCCGCCGGCTCAACGACCTAGGATTCGCGGTCGACGAAGTCTCGCTGCAACCGGTCAGCGCTGATCCGAGCCAGCTCAAACTCCATGTCGCCGTTGGCGATCGGCGCTACCACGCGCAACGTCTCCGGGAACTCACCGGCCTGGACGTCGGCGAGGGGCAGGCCCGTATCCTGCTCGGCGATCTCCATGCATATCAGGTGCAACTGTGCCTGGAAGCGGGCCACGACGTCGACGAGTCGACCGCCGCCAGGTTGTGGGCGATCGAAGTGGTGACGCCCACCGAACACCTGGCGCACGCCGCGCTGAATCACTCCGGCACCGCAATTCAGGCGTACTGCGATCTACTCGAAGTACGGTGGCTGCTCAGCGAGCAAGCCGGCCGCGACGTCGGCACCAACGCCGCGCTGGCCGCACTGCGTGGTGACGTGATACCCACGGACGCCGCCGCGAAGATGGCCGTCGCCGAAGTGCCGACCGCGCCGTTCGCCGTCCTCGATCTCGACGAAGACTAAACGGCGGGTTCCTCGCCGGGGGTCAGGCCGCTGGGAAGGTCCGGCGACAACCCCTCGCCGTCGTGGACGATGATCTGGGACGACGTCGCCCGGCAGTTCGAGTCCATCGGGGTCTGGTCACCCGAGCAGTACGGCACGTGATCCTCGGGGTCGGCGCTGGCCTGGGGTGCCACCGCGATCCCGGCGGCCAAAACGAGCGCGACCAGCAGCGATCTCACACCATTGACGATACTCGGATACTGGCCTGGTGGAGCGTTACGAACGGGTCCGGCTGACGAATCCCGACAAGGTGCTCTACCCGGCGACCGGGACGACGAAAGCCGAGATCTTCGAGTACTACGTCGCGATCGCAGACGTCATGGTGCCGCACATCGCCGGCCGTCCCGTCACGCGCAAGCGCTGGCCCAACGGCGTCGACGAGCCGGACTTCTTCGAAAAGCAGCTGGCGTCATCGGCCCCCGACTGGTTGCACCGCGGGACCATCCACCACAAGTCGGGCACCACCACGTATCCGATCATCGACACCCGCGAGGGGTTGGCGTGGATCGCCCAGCAGGCCGCGCTGGAAGTACATGTCCCGCAATGGCGATTCGTCGACGCGGGCGGGCGAAGCGGGGCGGCCGATGACTCCGAGCCTGGCCCCGCGACGCGCATCGTCTTCGACCTCGACCCCGGCGAGGGTGTCACGATGCCGCAACTGTGTGAGGTCGCCGGGGCCGTCCGCGAGCTGATGACCGACATCGGACTGGAAACCTACCCGGTCACCAGTGGCAGCAAGGGCATTCACCTCTATGCGCCGCTGGCCGATCCGATCAGCTCACGTGGCGCGTCGGTGCTGGCGAAGCGGATCGCCCAGCAGCTCGAGAAGTCCATGCCGAAACTGGTCACCGCCACCATGACCCGCAGTCTGCGTGGGGGCAAGGTGTTCCTGGACTGGAGTCAGAACAGTTCGGCCAAGACGACGATCGCCCCGTACTCGATGCGCGGCCGTGAGCATCCGACGGTCGCCGCGCCGCGCACGTGGGATGAGCTCGAAGACTCGGACCTGCGCCAGCTGCGCTTCGACGAGGTACTGGAACGCGTCGATCGCGATGGCGACTTGATCGCGCCGATCGACGAGAATGCGCCGCTACCAGACAAACTCACGACGTACCGCCGAATGCGCGACTCGGGTAAGACGCCGGAGCCTGTCCCGCAGGCCGCACCGGCAACGGGCGGCGCAGGAGGTCGCCGCCGGGGCGGCTCCGGCGACGACACGTTCGTCATTCAGGAACACCATGCCCGTCGGCTGCACTACGACTTCCGGCTCGAACGCAACGGCGTGCTGGTGTCGTGGGCGGTGCCCAAGAACCTGCCGGAAACCACTTCGGTGAACCACCTCGCCGTGCACACCGAGGATCACCCGCTGGAGTACGCGACGTTCGAGGGCAAGATTCCGCGCGGCGAGTACGGCGGCGGCGACGTGATGATTTGGGACTCGGGCACTTACGAGACGGAGAAGTTCCGCGACAACGCTCCGGACGGACCGGCGAAGGGCGGCGAGGTCATCGTCACGCTGCACGGCAGCAAGATCTCCGGCCGGTACGCGCTCATCCAGACGGACGGCAAGAACTGGCTGGCGCACCGCATGAAGGAGCAGCACACGTTCTCGCCTGCGGACATGGCGCCGATGCTCGCTACGCACGGGTCGGTGGAACGGCTGACGTCGACGGTCTGGGGATTCGAGGGCAAGTGGGACGGCTACCGTTTGCTGGTCGACGCCGACCACGGCGCACTCGAGTTGCGATCGCGCAGTGGGCGCGAGGTCACCGCCGAGTTTCCCCAACTCGAGGCGCTGGCCGCGGATCTGGCGGAGCATCACGTAATCCTGGACGGCGAGATCGTTGCACTGGACGGCAGCGGAGTGCCGAGCTTTGGTGCCATGCAGAACCGCGGTTCCGGCGGCAACCTCGAGTTCTGGGCGTTCGACGTCCTGTCCCTCGACGGTCGATCTCTGTTGCGCGCCAAGTACTCCGACCGCCGCCGCGTTCTCGAGGCCTTGGCCGACGGCGGCGGCCTGATCGTCCCGGAACTACTCCCCGGCGATGGGCCGGAAGCACTGGAGTACGCCCGAAAGCATCGGTGGGAAGGCGTTGTCGCCAAGCGGAAGGACTCGACCTACCAACCGGGGCGGCGCTCGCAGTCGTGGATCAAGGACAAGCTGTGGCTCACCCAGGAGGTGGTGATCGGCGGCTGGCGCGCAGGCGAGGGCGGCCGGACGAGCGGCATCGGCGCACTGTTGGTGGGCATTCCCGAGAACGGCGGCCTGCACTTCGCCGGCCGCGTCGGGACCGGCTTCACCGAGAAGGATCTGGCCAACCTCAAGAAGACGCTGACACCCCTGCATACCGATGAATCGCCCTTCACCAAAAGGCTTTCCGGACCGGACGCCAAGGGCGTGACGTTCGTGCGCCCGGAGTTGGTGGGCGAGGTGCGCTACAGCGAACGCACCTCCGACGGGCGGCTCCGGCAGCCCAGCTGGCGCGGACTACGCCAGGACAAGACCCCCGACGAGGTCCAATGGGAGCAATAGCGATTGCCAGAAATGCTGTGCAGCTTCAGGCGTGCCCGCCCGCCTGGGGCGTTGACCTGAATCGGCGACTCCGTTCCAGGTTCCGGGCGAAAGCCGTTCAATGGCCGTCAATGTCGCGGAGCACCTCAGCGAGGATGCGCAGGTAGTCCTCGATCCGACTTCCATGTGTAGCACGACTTCGTCGAGGACGTTGGTGATCTCCTGGGGTGTCAGGTCATTGGATACGCCTGCCAACATTTGGGCGCGAAACTCGTCTGTTCGATTTTGCGCTGCTGCGATGGAGATGTTGATCAAGCTGATGTCTCTGGGATTCAGCCTACCGTGATCGACGGGTTCATCGCCCTTAGACTGGTGCCGGCCGCTCGGTGGTCCTGGATCCACTGCGATTTAACTGCTTTCCGTCGGTACATCTGGTCGTGGTGCTTGACGGGACGCGTTGTATCCGGTGGTGAGCCAGTAAACCGTGCGGTCGAGGCTGGGAACGATGTCGGTGATCTGCAGCTCGCCCGCCGCGAAGCGACCGAGCAGGCCGTAGATCACCGTGGACAGGATGGTCTCGAGGTCACGGACGAACTCGGCTTCGACGTCGGCGAGCACCTCCATGAAGGACGGAACGGTGATGTCGAGTCCTCGGCGAAAGAGCTCCTGCCCACCCGGTGCGGCCCTGGCGCGGAAGAACGCCGTGAGCATTGCGGGGTGCTGTTCCCACGGCTCGAAGATGGTCCGCAACAGGCGCATCATGCCGTCGTAGACCGACTCGCCGGGTGAAGTGGATTGGTGAACTAAGCCGGAATACCGATGCTCGTTCATCCAGCTCTGCAGTGCGGCGAGAATCAGCTCGTCGCGGGTCGTGTATCGCTTGTAGATGGTGGCCAGCGAGGTCCGCGCACGGCGCGCGACCTCGCGCAATTGGACCGCGTCGTACCCCTCGGTTTCGAGTAGTTGGGCGACGATGTCGAGAATCCGGTCACGCTGCGCCGTCGGTTCCTTGCGGTCGGTTTCGACGTCGACCATCTCGGAACACCCCCTTGCCGCATTTGAGTAACCAGGTTACCGTACCCGGTGTAACACGGTTACTCACGTCATCAAGCTATGTGCGTGACGAATGCAACGGAGTGAGGATCATGGGATCACTGGACGGCAAGGTCGCCTTCATTACGGGAGTAGCGCGTGGTCAGGGTCGCAGCCACGCAGTGCGCCTGGCTTCTGACGGCGCCGACATCATCGGTGTCGATATCTGCGCCGACATCCCCTCCAACGGCTATCCCATGGCCAACCGCGACGAACTCGACGAGACGGTCGCGTTGGTCGAGCAGGCAGGCGGCAAGATGCTCGGTTCCGTTGCCGACGTCCGCGATTTCGCCGCGGTGAACGCTGCGCTCAGCGCAGGCGTCGGGCATTTCGGGCGTCTCGACATCGTGTGCGCCAATGCCGGCATCGCGACGATGGCGTTTCGCGAACTGACCATCGAGGAAGAACTCGAGCAGTGGACCGACGTCCTCGACGTCAACCTCGTCGGCGCCTTCCACACCGCCAAGGCCGCCATCCCGCACCTGCTCGCTGGTAAGCGAGGAGGATCGATCGTCTTCACCAGTTCGACCGCTGGCCTACGAGGGTTCGGCGGCCTGCAGGGCGGCGGGCTCGCGTATGCCGCATCCAAGCACGGCATCGTCGGTCTCATGCGGACACTGTCCAATGCACTTGCCCCCGAGAGTATCCGGGTGAACACCGTGCATCCCACCGCGGTCAACACCATGATGGCGACCAATCCGGCGATGACGTCGTTTCTGGAGAACTATCCCGACGGCGGGCCGCACCTGCAGAACCCCATGCCGGTCGGACTCCTCGAACCGGAGGACATCAGCGCCGCGATCGCCTACCTCGTCTCCGATGCCGCCAAGTACGTCACGGGCGTGACGTTTCCGGTCGACGCCGGATTCTGCAACAAGCTGTGAGCGCGCCGATCGGCCGCGCTGCCGGTAAGAGGGTCCTGATCACCGGTGCGGCGCGCGGGATGGGGCGCAGCCACGCCGTTCGATTGGCCGAGGAGGGTGCGGACCTCATCCTGGTCGACATCTGCGAGTCGCTGCCCGACGTCGAGTATCCGCTGGCAACGAGGGAAGACCTCGACGAGACAGCTCACCTAGTGCAGAAGCACGGCAGGCGTGCGAGCGTCCACGTCGTCGATGTGCGCGATGCCGCGGCGATGACGACCGCCGTCGACGCCGGCGTGGCCGAGATGGGCGGACTCGATGCGTCGGTGGCCAACGCCGGCGTACTGACCGTCGGAACGTGGGATAAGACGACCCCCGAGCAGTGGCGGACCGTGGTCGACGTGAACCTGATCGGGACGTGGAACACCTGCGCCGCTGCGTTGCCTCATCTGGTGGAGCGGGGCGGCAGCCTGGTGAACATCAGCTCGGCGGCCGGGTTGAAGGGAACGCCGCTGCACACCCCGTACACGGCATCCAAACACGGCGTCGTCGGGATGAGCAGGGCTCTTGCCAATGAGCTTGCGGCTCAGAACATCAGGGTCAATACGGTTCACCCCACGGGCGTCGAGACCGGGATGCAGCCCGCCTCATTGCACGGGCTGCTGGCCGAGCAGCGGCCGGACCTGGTGCCGATCTTCCTCAACGCCATGCCGATCGTCATGGCCGAGGTCATCGACATCAGCAACGCGGTACTTTTCCTCATCTCCGACGAATCCCGATACGTCACCGGGCTGGAGTTCAAGGTCGATGCCGGTGTCACCCTGCGGTGAGCCGCATTTCAGAGAGAAGGCGACGATGACAACATTGAACACCGGCCGGGCCGAGCGGGGTAGGCGTGCGTTCGCCGATGTGATGACGTTCCCGGCGCCCGATGCCTCCACGCCCGCAACGGCGAACCTGATCGACTTCGTCTTCGCGGAGGTCTGGGATCGGCCGGGACTCAGCCGCCGGGATCGGCGCTTCGTGACGCTACCCTGCGTCGCGGCTGCCGATGCCGAGGCGCCGTTGCGCGATCACGTCTACGCGGCTCTCAACAGCGGTGACGTGACGATCACCGAAATACGAGAATTAGTGCTGCATTTCGCGGTGTACAGCGGATGGCCGAAGGCGTCCCGATTCAACATGATCGTCGACGAGCAGTGGGAGCGCATCCGCCGCGATCGCGGGCAAACGGTACCGCCAGCCGATGCGCTGCTGCCGCTGACAACACCAAGCGATCCGGAGGCGCGACTTGCTGTCGGGGAGAAGGCGTTTCGCGACGTCAACTGCGTGCCGTACGTACCCACCCGCGACAACCCGTACTCCGGTGCGGGCATCCTCAACTTCGTCTTCGGCGAGATGTGGCTTCGTCCGGGACTCGGGATGAAGGAACGGCGGCTCGTGACGGTGGCGTGCGTGGCATTCCAGGATGCGCCGTACCCGATCTTGAGCCATGTGTATGCGGCATTGAAGAGTCGTGACATCTCGTTCGACGAAATGGACGAACTCGCCTTGCATTTCGCGGCTTACTACGGATGGGCGAAGGGCTCGCACCTCAACGACGAGATCGAGCGACAGAAGGAACGCGTGCTCGAGGAATGGCGGACCGAAGCAAGCGTGCCGCAGTGAGCACTGCGTTGTCGCTCACGGCAGGCTTGCTGATCGGGGGCGAACTGATCGGGCAGTCCTCCGGTGGGAGCTACGAGCACATATACGCGGCCACCGGTCGAACCAATGTCACGGTTCCCCTCGCCGGGGCGGCCGAGATCGATCGCGCCGTCGCATCGGCCCAGGAAGCCCAGCGGGCGTGGATGTCGTTGACGGTTGATCGCCGTAGGGACATGCTGATCGACCTCGCCGATGTCGTGCACGTGCATCTCGACGAACTGGCATTGCTCAATGTCCACGACTACGCGGTGCCGGTCTCCTTCGCAGGCACCGCCCACATGCTGGAGTGGTTCCTCCGCCACTTCGCCGGATACGTCGACAAGCCACACGGCATCAGTTCACCGGTCAACGGATCGTTCGACGTAAACCTCATCGAGCGGGAACCGTACGGCGTGGTAGGGGTCATCACCCCGTGGAACGGCGCCCTGGCGGTGGCGGCGTCGTGTGTGGCGCCTGCGTTGGCAGCGGGAAACGCCGTGGTGCTGAAGCCGTCGGAGTTGGCGCCCCTCGCCGCGGTGCGGTTCGGCGAACTCTGCATCGAAGCCGGCCTGCCGCCAGGACTGGTCAACGTCGTGCCTGCCGATGCCGACGGCAGCGAGGCGCTGGTTCGCCATCCCGGAATCCGCAAGATCCACTTCACCGGTGGTGATGTGACCGCACGTCGTGTGCTCGTGGCGGCCGCCGCCAACCTGACCCCGGTGGTGGCTGAATTGGGCGGCAAGTCCGCAAACGTCATCTTCGAAGACGCGGATCTCGACGCGGCGGCGGCGATGTCGGCGCATCAAGGCCCACTGATGCAGTCCGGGCAGAGTTGTGCCTGCGCAAGTCGTGTACTAGTGCAAGAGTCGGTGTACGACTCCTTTGTCGAGAAGTTCCTCGGCACGGTCGGTGCCGCGAAGGTCGGTGACCCACTGGACCCCACCGTCTTCTTCGGACCCGTCATCACCGAGACCTCGGCACACCGGATCCTCGGCGTGATCGACGAAGCCGTCGCGCAGCACTCAGGCGAACTGCTTCTGGGCGGAAAGCGGATCGGCGGAGAACTTGCCAACGGCTACTACATCGAGCCGACCGTCTTCGGCGACGTCGACAACGCATCCGCGCTCGCACAGAACGAAACCTTCGGTCCCGTCGTGTCCGTCATCAGATTCCGCGACGAAGCCGATGCGCTGCGCATCGCCAACGACACCCCGTATGGACTCAACGCCTTCGTACAGACCCGCGACCTAACGCGAGCCCACCGCTTCGCGCGCCAGCTGGAGTCCGGGTCGGTCTGGGTCAACCAGATGAGTCTCATCTCGCCGCAAGGTCCCTACGGCGGTTACAAGCACAGTGGATTCGGGCGCACAGGCGGCGTCGATGGGATGCACGAGTTCCTGCAGACCAAGAACATTCGCATCGGTATGGGCTGAGGTTGGCATTGCCGTGAGCCGGTGCGGTGACGGTAGTCCGTTCCACCCCAAGTTGCGGCGTGTCGCCAGGATGCTGCCGCGAACGGTCGTTTCACCGTTGACGGTGGGTATCTTTCGCGGATTCCCGCAACGCCGCGCACGGGGGCCAGCGCTGGCGGCGGGCTGGTCGCGGTGCGCGCACAGTTGTTCCGTGATCGCGGCGAAATCAAGCTAGTGGCAAGGATTTTGGTACATCCGATGCTGGATGACCGCGCCGGAGCGCAACCAGATCCGGACAGACGCTACCGGCGGCTGTGGAATGTCACCAGCGACCGCCTAGATCGCGCAGACTCTTGGCCATCCCGTCATGTGTCAGGACACCGTGGTGAACTCGATGTGCAGCTCGGTCAGTCCGCGCAAGAGGAACGTTGGCTCGTAGGCGTATCGCCGCTGACCGGGCTTGCCGTGCCTGGGCTCGCTGATGGTGATGTCCCGCAGGCGGTCCAGCAGGCGGTGGACGGTGACGACTCCTTCGGCGCGTGCCAGCGGTGCGCCTGCGCAGGTGTGAATACCCCTACCGAACGCGATGTGTTCCCGTACGTTCTTGCGATCCAAACGGAAGACGTGCGGATCCTCGAACTTGACCGGGTCGCGGTTGGCCGCCCCTAGACACAGCATCAACACGGTCCCGGCCTTGATGTGCACTCCGCCGAGAGTGGTTGTCTTGCGCGCCAACCGGAAGTCGACCTTGGTGGGGCTCTGGATCCGCAGAGCCTCCTCCATGAAGGAGGGAATCAAGTCGCGATTCGCGCGTAGTTGATCCTGAAGCTCAGGTCGATCACCGAGCGTTTGAACGGCCGCGCTAAGCAGCTTCGTGACGGTCTCCTGCCCCGCGGCGAAGAGGAACGTCGCCGGCCGGGCCACTTCGAGAAGCTCCGGAATCGAACCATCGGGGTAGGTCGCGGCGGCCATGCCGCCCAGCACGTCGTCGCGCGGCTCCCGCCGCCGGTCGGCGATGTACCCGCTGAATCTGTCATCGAGGTACTCAAGGGGGTTGAGTCCAACCGCCTCACCGTCGAGCGCTCCGACGCGGTTGCCCTGCGGCTTCTCGGCGCCGAGGGCGCGGCGGAACTCGGCCCGGTCCTCCTCGGGCACTCCGAGGAGGTCGGTGATGGCCAGAGTCGCGAAAGGCCTTGCGTACTCGGAAAGGAACTCGCAATGACCGTTGTCGACGAACTCGTCGAGCTGGGTATCGACGAGCCGCCACATGAAGTCCTCGTTCTCCTTCAGCCGGCGCGGCGTCAGGAGCCTGCTCAGCAGTGATCGTGCCCTTTCGTGGGCAGGCGGATCCATGACCACCATGTGCTCGAAGATCGGGAACTCATGACGGTGCGCTTCGATGTGGGCCGTGATGTCGTCACCTTCCGGCTCGAAGGGCAGCGGCGGGAACGGCCCGCCGATCGCGTTGACCGCGGAGAATGAGTCAACGTCCTTGAACGCAGCCATCACCTCGGCGTAGCCCGTGACCGCGACGACGCCGTGGTGCGGTTCCTGGAACACCGGACCTTGGCTGCGCAGGTATTCGTAGTACGCGTAGGGATCCTGAGTGATCTCAGCGTTGCTGAAGTAATCGACGTCAGCCAGCTCAGTCATTGGATGGGCCTTCCGAAGTTGTTGATCAGCGGGGCTTCAACCCAACTTATGGCTTGGCGGGGGCAGGCGGCGATGGCAGCGTCGACGTCGTCGTGCCGCGTGGCGTCCGGGGACTCGTCGCTGACGGCGATGTCGTCACCGAGCTCGAAGACTTCCGGTGCGATGTCGATGCAGAGCGCGTGCGCTTCACAGAGTCGCGGATCCACGCGGACACTTCTTCCGGCAGGCATCATTCTCCTCGCTCTCGCGGGGCTGTAGTGTTCAAACTGATCGATCGATCAAAGTGTTAAGGTGGTGCATGCTTATCACGGGCCGCGGAAATCAGTCAAGCCAGCGATGGCTGGGCCGTTGAGTGGCGACGCCCCGGAAAGCGAAGGCGGATGACGGCGGGGCACGGCTGCGTCTGATCGAGGCGACCGCGCAGATCATGCACGACGAGGGCTATGCCGCTGCGACATCACGACGGGTGGCCGCGCGGGCCGGTGTCAAGCAGGCGCTGGTCTACTACTACTTTCCGACCATGGACGATCTGTTCCTCGAGGTGCTGAAAGTTGGCGCCGACGTGGCTCTGGCTCAGATGCGCACGGCGTTGACGGACGACGACCCGATCCGCGCGCTCTGGCGGATCAACGGCGATGCCCGCCGGACCGTGCTCAACACCGAGTTCATGGCATTGGCCAACCACCGCAAGGTGATCGGAGCCGAGCTGAAGGCGTACGCCGAACGGGTCCGCGATATCGAAACGGCAGCCGTCACGATGGTGATGCGTGCCAATGGCGTCGATCTGGACACCTACCCGCCGGTCGCCATCGCGATGCTCATTGCGCAGACCGCCCGCAGTCTCGGCAACGAGCTGGCGGTCGGCGTGACCGCGGGGCATGACGAGCTACGTGCACTCGTCGAGCGCCACCTGGACGTACTGACGAAACCCTCCCCGGCGGTTCGCGGCTAGATTTCGTTCGCTTCGCGCCGTCCTCGACTCTGCGAGGGGGCAAGCCGGCCACGGCTCTTGCTGGGTGGCGCGCGCGGCGACTCGGATATTGACAACCCTCGCCGCCCGTGCAAGTGTTCCTGATCGATCGACCAATTTCTGACGAATGATTGCGAGGGATCCATGTCCGGTCGGCTAGAGGGCAAGGTTGCGTTCATCACAGGGGCGGCTCGCGGCCAGGGCCGCAGCCACGCGGTCCGGCTCGCCGAAGAAGGCGCCGACATCATCGCGATCGACATCTGTGGTCCGGTGAGCAGCAACACGCAGATCGAACCGGCGACCCCCGACGACCTCGTCGAGACGGCCGATCTCGTCAAGCAGCTGAACCGGCGCATCGTTACCGCAGAAGTCGACGTGCGCGACTACGCCGCGGTCAAGGCCGCGGTGGACGGCGGCGTCGAGCAGCTGGGGCGGCTCGACGTCATCTGCGCGAATGCGGGCATCGGCAACGGTGGGCAGACGCTGGACCGCACCAGCGAAGCGGACTGGACCGACATGATCGACGTCAACCTCTCTGGCGTGTGGAAGACCGTCAAAGCGGCTGTCCCGCATCTGATCTCTCAGGGTCAGGGCGGTTCGATCATTCTCACGAGTTCCGTCGGCGGCTTGAAGGCCTACCCGCACACCGGGCACTACATCGCCGCCAAGCACGGAGTAGTCGGATTGATGCGTACGTTCGCAGTCGAGCTCGGACAGCATTCAATCCGCGTCAACTCGGTTCACCCGACGAACGTCAACACTCCGTTGTTCATGAACGAGGGGACGATGCGGCTTTTCCGGCCGGACCTCGAGAACCCGGGCCGGGACGATCTTGCCGTCGCAGCGCAATTCATGCACGTGCTCCCTGTCGGCTGGGTGGAGCCCGTGGACATCAGCAACGCGTTGCTGTTCCTCGCCTCTGACGAGGCCCGCTTCATCACAGGGCTGGCCATGACGGTCGACGCTGGAAGCATGCTCAAGTAGACGAATTGGTAGTCAAGGCAACGGATGGAGGCGGCCTCGAGCGTCGCCACCGCTGCCCCGGCCAGGCGGGAGACGAATACGGCAGACTTCGAATACTGCACCTCCGCCAGTTGTCTGGGAGTAGTGCTGTCGGTAGATGGCTTGTGCACCTGCTGAATTGGTGATTCGATGCGATGATTTCCCATTAATGCGCAGGCGGATACGAGCAAGAATGATGCATCTGATGCAACATTCTCCCACCGGCGTCGCATTCGAGGTGCGCGGGTTTCCGTTGGGATGGCTACCTTCCGCCCAGGGCGAGCGCCGTTGACATCGAAGCAATGTAGTCGATGTGGGCATCCGCGGAATCCAGCCCGAAGCCCATCGTCGCGATGGCGACGTGGGTGCCGCCCTCAGCCTGCCAGGAGTCGATTTCCGCCGTAATGCCGGCGACGCCGTGGCTCAGCGCTACGTACTCTGCGCCGAAGTCTTCGTAAGCGCGGGCTTCGGTACCAGTGTGGCCCGGTCGATTCGGTCGAAACGGCCGGCGTAGTCGACGATCGGTTCGGTGAAGAGTCGGCGGAGTAGGTCGATCTGCTCTTCCTGACGTGCGCCTCTGGTGCGGAAGTGAGCGGCATGGGTAACACCATCGAGGACTACACCCGTGCCTGCCCCGACGCTTCGATCGGCGACGGTCTCGCCATCAGAGGTGAAGAAGCGCAAGACGGTCAAACTGCGGTGCGTGAGTGGTTGCAGCGCATCGGCGTGCCTGCGACGTAGTAGGAGCGTGTGTCCGCCACGTGCAACGCTGGCGCGGTCGGGAAGCGCCGCGAAAAGGGTGGTGGATGGTGCAACCGGAGCTATGGGCGCGTCGGAAATGCCCGTCGGGCAACCACACTGGTGGCGAGCCCAAGACCGATCAACAGTGCGCTGACCCACGGCAGTGCGCCAAGGCCGGCGAGGGGCAGTAATGCCGCCCCGATCGCCGCCCCGCCCGCGATCCCGAAGTTCGCGCTGGCGTTGACCCATGCGCCTGCAAGTTCCGAACTCACCGCCTGGGTGCGCACCGCGCAGGCCTGGTAGATCGACGGCACACCACCGAAGGCGCCGTTCCACACGGCCGCCGCAATGATGACCGGCACCAGCATCGGGAAGCCAGCGCCGATGCCGACGATCGCGACGATGACGACCGAAAGAATGGTGATCGTCGTGCGGCGCGGTTGCCGATCCAAAGTGCTTGCGGCGTAGGCGAGTCCGGCCAGTCCGCACATCCCGCACAGCAGGAGCAGAGGGCCGATGAAGGACGGTCGCACACCCGCGGCGAGAAACAACACGCTCACGAAGGTGTACAGCGTGAACTGGCCAAGGTACGTCAGCGAGTTGGAGGCGACCACCGTACCCAGTGCGCCTCGCGCACCATGACTTCGGGCGGATCGGGTCGGGGCATCGTTGCTCACGCTGGGCAGCAGTTTGGCGACGAGTAGCAGGGTCATAACTGACAGTCCGGCTAGCACACCGAATGCCGTCCGCCAACCGAGTGCCGTGCCGAGCGACGTGGACAACGGCACGCCGACGATGAAGCCTGCGGTAGCCCCGCCGGTGGCGATCGCGAGTGCCCGGCCCACCTGGGCGCCGCTCACCAGTCGCGGCACGTATCCGATGCACAGGGAAAAGAACAGTGCGTGCGTAATCCCGCCGACCGCCCGGCCGACGGCAAGCAAGAGGAACGTCGGTGCGATCGCGACGAGCGCATTGCTGAGCGCGTAGCCGAGGAGGGTGGTCAGCAGCAGCGGTTTGCGGGCGAACCTGGCGGTGACGAGCGCCAGCGGAACGGACAGCACGGCGACCATGACCGCGTACAGACTGACCAACAGTCCAGTGACCGAGTCCGCGACTCGAAACGATTCGCCCATTCCCGGGAGCAGACCGACGGGCAGCATCTCGGTGGTGACGGCGAGACACGAAGCCAGGGCCAACGACAGCAGGCCGGCCAGGTGCCCCCGCAGGCCGCGTTGGGGCAGTTCGACGGCGGCGGAGGTTGTCACCGATGTGAATATACTCAGACATCGAGTTTAATCAAGTGAATACGATGTCCTGACGATGTCCCAGGAGCAACAGCCAGCGGCGCAGCAGCGCTGGTTCGGCGCTGCCCAGCTCATCGGGTTGGTGCGATCCGAGCCTGGGATCACCCGAGCCGCCGCCGCTCAACGGCTCGGCATCGGCAGCGGCGGCGCGGCCGATCTGGTCGCCCGGCTACGTCGGGCACGGCTGCTCGACGAGACGCCTGCGCCCGCCGCGGGCCGCGGCAGACCGACGGCAGTGCTCGGCGCGCATCCGGGCGGCCCGCTGATACTTGCGGCCGAATTACGCTCTGGCGATTGGCGATTGGCGCTCGCGGACATCGACGGCCCACCCCGCCTGGTGGCAGCGGGTCGCAACGAAGGCAAGGATCAAAACCAGCTGCTTTCGGAGATGAGGGATGCGATATCGACGGCGCGGTTGCGCGACGCTGGCCGTATTCGGGCGGTAGCAGTCTCCGTGGCGGGCACGGTCAGCGACGCACGCTTGGTGCAGTTCACCACCCGCGGCTGGTCGGACGTCGATCTGTCGGTGTTGATGGCGGATCTGCCCGATGCCGCCGACGTGCCACTGCTGCTCGGCAACGACGCGACGCTCGCCGGCCTGGCCGAAGCCCGAAGCGGCGCCGCGAGAGGCGCGGGTACCGCCCTGCACCTCCTCGTCGCCGTCGGCCTCGGCGGCACGCTGGTGGTCAACGGTGAGCCGGTCACCGGCGGTCACGGGGCCGCGGGCGAATACGGCCACGTGCCATTCGGGGACCGGCGGCTGGTGTGCCCGTGCGGAGCGCGCGGATGCTGGGACCTCTGCGTCGACGGCAGGGCGTTGGCGCGACACCTCGCCGAGCCGCCTCCAGACGACGCCGTCGGGTACGCGCACGACGTCCTCGACCGTCCTGCCGACGACCGGACGAAACGGGCGCTCGAATCGGTGGCCTCGGCGCTCGGCGCAGGCATCGGCGGCCTGGTGAACCTGCACGACCCGGATGTGGTCACCATCGGGGGACTGGCCGTCCGCCTCCGGGCGGCTGCGCCGCAGGCCTTCGATGACGCGTACCGTGACGGGCTCATGGCCTTCCGCAAGTCGTCGGCGCCGCCGGTGCGCGCCGGTGCCCACGGTGACGACGGTCCGCTGTACGGGGCGACGGCGTGGGCGCTCGACCAGGTCACCACCGAAGCCGCGCTGGCCCGTTGGGCAGCGGAGCGGAGACGGTAGGGCAGCCCTACCCTGAATTCGCAGGCGCATCGGATGCGAGTGGATCCGACACATGCCTAGCGTCGAGAGCAGCGTCGATAGCTTCCTGCATGCCCCGGCTCGCCAGCTCGTCGGCCAACTCGTTGTCCGCGACACCCGAGTGCCCCTTCACCCAGAACCACTCGACCTGGTGTCGCGCGCAGGCCATTTGGAGCCGCTTCCAGAGGTCGACGTTCTTCACCGGCTGCTTCGCGGCGGTCTTCCAGCCGTTGCGTTCCCAACCGACGACCCACTTGGTGATGCCGCTTCGGACATAGGTGCTGTCGGTGTAGAGGTGCACCACCACCGGTCGGGTGAGCGCCTCCAGCGCCATGATCGGCGCGGTCAACTCCATCCGGTTGTTGCTCGTCTCACCGGACTCGCCACCGCACATCTCGCGGACGTGCTCACGTAGGCGCAGCACTGCCCCCCAGCCGCCGGGGCCGGGATTCGGTCTGCACCCACCGTCGGTGTGGATGACCACCGTGTCCTTGATGGACTCGTCCATGACGCCGAGGATAGGCATTGCTGTGAGCCGTCGGCTCAGCGACACGCGAGGCCAGTGTTGTTGCCGTGGGGTTCTCAGCGATCGCGAACGGGCGCCGAGATCATCGCCGACCGGACCGACATCCCGAGTTCGTGATGCCGGAGCGTGGTGATCCGGCGTCCGGGCTGCACCGCCTCCTTGATCGGTGCCGTGCGTGCACCGAAGAACGAGGCAGTCGCGTCGATGTCCGCGACGACGTACGTGATTCCCCAGAGCGTGGACGGCCCCTCGCTCAGCGTGTCCGGCGAACCCACGACCTCGACGATGACCTGGCCGAACCGGAAGAAGATCTGACGGATCGGTCGTCCGCCGAGTTCGCCGTCCCGTTCCCTGCGCGGGTCCACACCGACGGCGGCCAGCGACATGACCGTCCGGTGTAGATCAGACGACAGCAGCACGACGTGGTCGATCGCGATGACGCCGTTCGGGTGTGTGGCCGGCGCTGCAGGGGTCTTGTCGGACCTCTTCGTCGGGATGCCGTCGAGGTCGTCGACCGAGGCGTCAGACGGCAGGCCACGCAACGACCATCCGACGATGCCGGTGCCGCGGCCACGGCCGACCAGCCGGATGCCAACGTCGCCGATGCGGCAGACGGCATCGGAGTCGACGCTGAACCCGGCTTGCGTCCATGCGTCCGCTGGATCAGCGATCTCCAACTCGTCGACGGTGAGGGTCATCGAACATTGCACCTCCGCCAGTTGCCTGGAAGCAGTCGCGTCCACCGTAGCCGTCACGCGTAGCCAACCCAGCCACGAAACGTCAACGCCGAGAGGAACTCGCGATGTCAGCTGCGCGTCCTAGGCTGGCTCCTGCCGACGAACGAAGGAGACGCAGCGTGGAGCTGCCATCCGATCCCGGGCTTATGTTGTTCGCGTACACGGCCGAGCCCGGCACGCCGTCGGAGGACGGCCTGAAGCTGCTCGCGAGTTGGGCTGCGACACAAGAGCTTACGGACCCTGCCCGGGTGAGCGGCACACCGACGGCTCGGCCGTAGGTCGGGGGTCGGCCGGCCCGGCAACCCGTGCGTTACCGTCGGTATCGCATCCACCCGTACGGGGTGTAGCGCGACGAAGGAGCACTCGTGCCATCAGGGCAGGTCGACGCAGTTCACGAACCGCTCAGCCCGTTGCCGGATCGCGGGTACGTCTACCGCACCGCGTGGAAGCTCCTCACGGGCGACATCGACTCGAACCTCTGCGCCAGGCTCGACGGAGTGGCGCGCTACATCCAGGAAGTGGGTGCGGAGCACCTGTACGACGCCGGTTTTGCCGAGATCCACCCGCACTGGATCGTGCAGCGCACCGTCATCGACGTCGTCGAGCCGATCGAGTGGCCGAGCGACATCACCTTCCACCGGTGGGCGGCGGGCATCTCGACCCGATGGTGCGCGATGCGCGTGCGGCTCGACGGCTCGGATGGGGGGCGGATCGAGACGGAGGGCTTCTGGATCAACATGAACAAGGACACGTTGACGCCGTCGCTCGTCACCGACGCGCTGTTCGAGCGCTTCGCGACCACCACCGAGAACACGCGGCTCAAGTGGCGCCCTTGGCTGCCCGGGCCGGCAGCTGACGACGCGGTCACGCCGTTTGCCTTGCGCCACACCGACATCGACCATTTCCGGCACGTCAACAATACGGTGTACTGGCACGCCGTGCACGAGATGCTGGCGCTGTACTCGGACGTCGTAGGATCCCGCTACCGCGCCGTCGTGGAGTACCGCAAGCCCATTGCGTTGGGGGAGTCGGTCGACCTCCACTCTTCGGTCCGGGGCGACGATGTCCGCTTCTGGTTCGTCGTGGACGGCGACGTCCGGGCGGCCGGACTGCTGCGCAACCTGTAGCGGCTCAGACGCGGCCTGCGACGTAGGTAGCGGCCTGGTCGACCATGCCGATCTTCGTGTAGCTCGTGTGGGCGGCGCCATCGTCGCCGTCGGAGCAGATGGGGTCACCCGGCGCACACAGTTCGATGGTCTTGCCCGCGTAGAGGGGGCCGACGGTGACCGGCGGTGAGTCGATCGCCTGCATGAACTGCGGGTCCGGCTTGCCGAACAGTGCGACGGCGGCCACGTGGTCGGCCACGTCGGCGGGCATCGGCTGGGGCACCTCGGAAGGATTCACCCCACCCGGCACGGCGTTCGCCGTCACGAAGCCCATCACCGCCGCGCCCTGCGAGTAACCGCCGAGCACCAGCTTGGTGTTCGGGCAGATAGCCGCCATGCCCTCGATGTGGTTGCTGGCGTCCCTGATGCCGTCGACCGCGGTGGGGAAGTCGGTGCTCGCCGGATAGACGACGGCATACACGGCGAGCGACTTGCCGCCGATCTTGGAGCGCAACGCGTTCACGAAGTCATCGCCGATTCCACCGAGCCCCTGCGGCGCGAACGTGCCGCGCGCGAACACGGCTTCGACGTCGGGGCAGGGTGCGGCTGAGGCCGACGGAAGGCCCGCAGGTGCGACCAGAAGCGTCCACGTGGTCACCATCGCTGCACCAGCCAATCGGAGAAGGTGGCGTGCGATCACCCGTCCATGCTGGCACAGCCCGCGCACTAGGCCCGTGACCAGCGTTGCAGCACGACCGACACCGTCAGCACGACCAGGCCCGCGACTGCGAGGATCGCCCCAGCGGCGGCAGGCGCGGTGTAGCCGTACCCCGAGGCGATGACGACGCCGCCGATCCATGCACCCGCGGCGTTGGCGATGTTGAGCGCGGAGTGGTTCAGGGCCGCCGCGAGGGTCTGGGCGTCGCGGGCGACGTCCATCAACCGGATCTGCAGCGCGGGGCCGATGGACGAACCCGCCGCGCTGATGAGGAACAACCCGGCCAACGCCGTCCAGGGGTTGTGCGCCGCCGTCACGAATGCGGCCAGCGCGATGCCCAGGGCGGTGATCGAGGCGTACAACCAGCCGACCACCGAGACGTCGGCCATCCTGCCGCCGACCAGGTTGCCGACGACCATGCCGATGCCGAAGACCATGAGCGCCAATGGAACCAGTCCGCGGGACAGCCCGGCGACGTCGGTCAGCGTCGTGCTGACGTAGGTGTACACGGCGAACATGCCGCCGAACCCGACCATGCCGACAAGCAGTGCCAACCACACCTGCACGCGCTTGAGCGCGCCGAGTTCGGCCAGCGGACTGGTCATGTGCATCGAGTGCATGTCCGGCAGCCAGAACCAGATGGCGATCAACGTGACGGCGCCGACGGCGACGACGAGGCCGAAGGCACTGCGCCAGCCGAGGTACTGGCCGAGCCACGAGGCGACCGGCACACCGATCACGGTCGCCACCGTCAGACCCGACATCACGTGCGCGACGGCCTTGGCGCGGTTCCGCGGACCCATCAGATGCGCGGCCACCAGGGCGGCGATGCCGAAGAACGCACCGTGCGGCAGGCCGGCGACGAAGCGCGCCGCCATCAGCGTGCCGTAGGTGGGCGCGAACACGCTGGCGAGGTTCCCGAGTGCGAACACCGCGATGAGTCCGAGCAGCAGGTCCTTGCGCGGTAACCGGACGGTCAGCGCCGCGATCAGCGGGGCGCCGACGACGACGCCGAGGGCGTAGGCGGAGATGACGTGCCCAGCCGTCGGTTCGGTGATGTGCAGGCTCGCGGCGATGTCGGGTAGCAGGCCCATCGCGACGAACTCCGTGGTGCCGATGCCGAACCCGCCGAGCGCCAGCGCGAGCACCGCCAGCCACCGCACGGTGGTGTCGGGCGCCACGACGGACTGGGGACGAGTGGGCCGTTCGATGGATCTAGTCACGGCGTCAACGGTAGAGCTAGTTATACCGTTGAGCAAACCGACTTACGTCGTTTCACAGGCAAAAGTGGCGCAACTTACGATTGGCGTGTTCAATCGAGGCATGACCACCACGGGCGAGGTCTACGGCCTGATCCGGGCCCGTCGCGACACCACGCGCACCCAACTCGCCCAGCTGACCGGCCTTTCCCGGACCGCCGTCGCGACCCGGGTGGCCGCTCTCATCGAGATCGGTCTCGTCGGCGAACGCGAGCTTGCGCCGTCCACCGGTGGACGGCCTGCGACGTTGATCACCTTCAACGCCGATGCCGGCGTGGTGCTGTCCGTGGCCGTCGGCATCAGCCGCACTCGACTCGCGGTCTGCAACCTGGCCGGTGACGTGCTGTCCATCGGCGACATCGATCAGGAGGTCGCGCTCGGCCCGGACGATCTCATGCCCGACGTGACCAAGCGGCTCGACGTCATGTTGGCCGAGTTTCCCGACGTGCCCGTTCTTGGGGTCGGGCTGAGCCTTCCGGGAGCTGTGGACCGCGACCGCGGTTGCAGCCGGGACTCGCCCATCCTTCTCGGATGGGACAGCGTGGAGCTGCGGCCGTACTTCGCTGATCTGCAACGGCTTTCAGGAGTACCCGTGGTGCTCGACAACGACGCCAACGCGATCGCACTGGGCGAGCGGGGCGGTGACCTCCGCGGCCTCGACGACCTCCTGGTGCTGAAGGCCTCGACCGGTCTGGGAGCGGGCATCATCGCGGGCGGCGTGCTCCAGCGTGGCGCTACGCAATCCGCCGGGGAGTTCGGGCACAACAAGACGGCTGCGGCGCAAGGACTTCCGTGTCGCTGCGGTGACACCGGTTGCCTCGAGGCCATTGCGGGTGGCTGGGCGGTGGTGCAGGCGCTTCAGAAGCAGGGACGTTCGGTCCGGCATCTGCGCGACGTCGTCGAACTCGCCCACGGCGGAGACGCGGAGGCCCGCCGGATGATCCGGGACAGCGGCCGGTACGTCGGCGAGGTGGTCGCATCCGCGGTGAACCTGCTCAACCCCGCAGTCCTCGTGGTGGCGGGTGACGTGGCCGCGGCGTATGAGATCTTCGTCGCCGGACTGCGAGAGACGTTGTACGGCAACGCCACTGCCCAGGCGACCCGCGCCCTGCAGGTGGTACCGGCCGCGCACGGAGACCGGTCGGCCATCGTCGGCGGTGCCGCCATGGTGCTCGACGAGGTGCTGAGCCCGCAGGCCGTCGATGCGCTGGTGGCTAAACCTTCGCGATGACGTTCTCCGCGAACCGCTCGAGCTTGCGGATCTTGCTGTCCAGCGGCTGGGTGTCCGGCCCGACGACGTAGGGGATCCGGAAACCGACCATGACGTCGGTGACGCCCTTGTCCTCGAGGCGCTTGATGCCGTCCGGCGTGTACGCGTCCAGCGACATCACGTGGATCTCGAATGGGCCCGTCCGGCCCTCCTCTTCCCGAAACTTCTTGAGTCGGTCGATGAGTCGGTCGAGCGACTCGGGATCGCCGAGATCTCCGCCGCCGTGCATCCAGCCGTCGTTGCGGGCGGCACGCCGCAGCGCGACGTCGGCGTGCCCGCCGATCAGGATCGGCACCGGTTTGGTCGGCGCTGGTGTCATCTTGATCTTGGGGATGTCGTAGAACTCGCCGTGGTACTCGAAGTAGTCACCCGACGTCAGGCCGCGGATGATGTCGATGCACTCGTCCATCCGCTTGCCGCGCTTGGCGAACGGCACGCCCATGATCTCGTAGTCCTCGGGCCAGGGGCTGGTGCCGACGCCGAGCCCGAGCCGATTGTCGAACAGGGCGGCCAGCGAGCCGGCCTGCTTGGCCACCAGCGCGGGCGGCCGGATCGGCAGCTTGAGCACGAATACGTTGAAGTGCAGCCGCGTCGTCACCGCGGACAGTGCGCCGATCAGCGCGAACGATTCGATGAACGCCTTGCCGTCCAGGAACTCGCGGTTGCCGTCGTCGGTGTACGGGTACTTCGCGTCCGACTCGAACGGGTACGCGATGCTGTCGGCGATCGTCATCGCGTGATAGCCCGCGGCGTCCGCCGCCTTGGCCAGCGGGATGTAGTACGTGGGATCGGTCATTGACTCCGCATAGGTGAACCGCATGAGCCCGATACTAGAACACGTTCTAATTCCGGAAGCACGAACGGTCGGGCGGACGGGCATGATGGGCCGCGTGCGTAGGCCCTGGCTCACCCGGAACGTGTGCGTGCTGTCGGCCGTGTCATTTCTGCAGGACGCCGCGAGCGAGTTGCTCTACCCGCTGCTGCCGATCTACCTGACCACGGTGCTCGGCGCGCCCGCGGCCGTCGTCGGCGCCATCGAGGGCGCGGCGGAGGGGGCGGCATCGCTGACCAAGCTGGCCTCCGGACCGCTCGGGGACAGCTTCCCGCGCCGCCCGCTCATCGCCACCGGGTATGGCATGGCCGCCCTGGGAAAGGTGATGGTCGCCGCGTTCGCCTCGTGGCCGGGTGTGCTGGCGGGCCGGGTGGTGGACCGGCTCGGCAAGGGTTTGCGTGGCGCCCCGCGGGACGCGTTGTTGGTGGCCGACGTCGACGAGGCCGCCCGCGGTCGGGTGTTCGGGTTTCACCGGGCGATGGACACGGCAGGCGCCGTCGTCGGGCCGCTGTTGGGATTGGCCGGCTACGAACTGCTCGACCATCAGATCGCACCGCTGCTGTGGGTGGCCGTCGTGCCGGCCGTGCTCAGCGTCGCGCTGGTGTTCCTGGTCCGCGAGCCGCGACGCGTCGTCGTGACTGCCGTCAGGGCGGGCATCTTCTCCCGGGTGCGTGACCTCCCTGGCGGATACTGGCGGGTGGCGACGCTGCTCGTCGCATTCGGCGTCATCAACTTTCCCGATGCGCTACTCCTGCTGCGACTCAACGAGATCGGCTTCTCCGTCGTCGAGGTGATCTTGGCCTACGTCGGCTACAACGCGGTGTACGCGCTGTCGAGCTACCCGGCGGGCCTGCTCGCAGACCGCATTCCCCGACCCGCCGTGTTCGGAATCGGCTTGGTGTTCTTCACCATTGGCTACGGCGGACTCGGGCTAACCGACGACCACCTGACCTCGTGGTTGCTGATCGGCGTCTACGGGCTCTTCGCCGGGTGCACCGACGGCGTTGGGAAGGCCTGGATTTCGTCGCTGGTGGGCCAGGACGTCCAAGCAAGCGCGCAGGGCGTGTTCCAGGGTGCATCCGGCTTTGCGATGTTGATCGCCGGCCTGTGGGCAGGCCTGCTGTGGGGCGCCGACGGTCGGCTGCCGTTGTTGATCTCGGGTGCGGTCGGTGCGGTGTTCGCCGTCGTGCTGCTGGGAGTGGCGCTGCGTCAGGCGAAGGGTGGTGCACCGACGCCGGCGATCGAGTAGCCGCCCTGAGGCGTGCGTTCGCATACGCGGGCGTCGACCGTGCGGCCGTTGACGGTCAGGCTGGCCGGATTCTGCTTCAGCACGTCGTCTGGGAGTCCTCCGAAAACCGTGCCCCGCCAGTGGTAGCGGCCGTCGATCGGATCGAGGTGCCCGGTCAGCCGGACGCGCACGTCGCGGTCGGCCTCGCCGACGCGCAGGCAGGCGGGCCCGTCGTAGACCTCGTCGGGGTCGGCTTCGACGAGGACATCGGGCCCGGCCGGAACGGCCTGCGGCAGGAAGCGGGTACGCCTCCACATCCGGCGGGCGATCGGGCCCATCAACCCGACCTCGTCGAGAAACGCGGCCAGTGGGGCGAACCCCATGATCTGGACCTCGTGGCGGTGCGGACTGCGCCGGGCGACCCGGCGCGCCTCGCGGGCAGGCAGCCCGGCGCGACGGTACGGCACCTTGTTGGAGAACAGGAAGCGGAAGAAGTACCCGCCTGCGCCGTTGAGATTGGCCACCCACATCCGATTCAGCCGTGGCATGTCGCCGACACGCCTACGCATGCCGTCGCGAGCGAACTGAATGTGCCGGGCCTCCTCGGTCACGTGAATGCGCATGAGCCGCTGCACCATTGGCTGCAGTTCGGGATCGTCCATGATCTGCCGCTGCAGCGAATCGAAGATCTCCTCGCCGATCAGTGCGGCCATCCACAGCCCCGCGCCCTTGAAACCGAGCGGAAGCGCGTTGATCATCATCCGCTGGTAGAGCCGTGGCCGCACGGGCTTGGCGTCGAGCCGGTCGATGGCCTTGCCGAACATCACCATGTGCCGGGTCTCGTCGCCCATTTCGGTGAGCGCGTAGTGCGTCGCGTTGGAGGTGGGGTCCCTGTGCATCAGGTCGCGCAGCAGCGCCTGGTTGAGGATGTTCTCGAACCAGATGCCCGCCGAGAGCGTGTTGACCAGCTCCTGACGCGACAACTCGATCTGCTGTGCGCGAGTCATGGCGTCCCACATCGGCGTCCCGTACAGCGACACGATCTTGGGTGGCAGGAAGAACTTGTCGGGGTCGAGCGGCGCGTCCCAGTCGATGTCGACGATCGGCTCGTATGACTTCTTGACCGAGCCCTTGAGCAGGCGTTCGGCGAACTCTTCACGCGTGGGGGGATTGAGTGCCTTCGTCGAAGCAGTAGTCATCGTCGACGTCCCTTCAGCTGACGAACGTGCGCCATATGCTTGGAAACCTAATGACGCCCGACTCAAGATGTCAATACCCCCGGTACCGGATACTGGAGGTTCCGTGACCCGGCGGATCCACGTCATCGGCATCGGAGCGGGTGATCCCGACTACGTGACGGCCCAGGCCATCGCCGCGCTCAACGACACCGACGTGTTCTTCGCGATGGACAAGGGACCGAACAAGGGCGGAGGGGAAGACGATCTCGTCGCATTCCGGCGGGAGGTCTGCACGCGGTTCATCCGCGAACCCGGCTACCGCTTCGTCGAACTCGCCGACCCGCCCCGCGCGAAGACCGGCGACTACCGGCAGGCGGTCGCCGACTGGCATGCCGCGCGCGCCGAGGTGTGGGCACGCGCGCTGCTCGACGAACTGCCCGACGACGGTGTCGGTGCGTTCCTGGCGTGGGGTGATCCGTCGTTGTACGACAGCACGCTGCGGATCCTCGACCTCGTCGCCGCACGTATCGACGTCAGCTACGACGTCATTCCCGGCATCACCGCGATTCAGGCCCTCACGGCGCGACATCGCGTCCCGCTCAACGACATCGGCGAGCCCGTGCTCATCACCACGGGCCGCCGCTTGCGCGAAGAGGGCCTGACGAGTGCGGCGGTCATCATGCTCGACGGCGAGTGCGCGTTCCTGCAATGCGCGCCGGACACATGGATCTGGTGGGGCGCCTACCTCGGCACGCCGAACGAGGTCCTGATGGCCGGCACCGTCGGCGAGGTCGGTGAGCGCATCGCGACCGTGCGGGCTGCGGCGCGAAAACGTCACGGCTGGATCATGGACACCTATCTGCTTCGGCCCGCGGGCTAGTCGGGCTGGTCGCCCGCAGCCCATCGAGCACCAGATTCAGGCAGCGTTGAGCCGCCCTTTGTGGCAGGGCTGCTGTGGGAGGATCTGACTCATGGGGCAGTTTCTCGCTCGCGCCGGTCTGACCGGCATCGCGCTGTGGTTGGTCACCATTCTCGTTCCCGGCGTGTACATCGTGGGCGGTGAAGGCAACCCGTTCAAACGGATAGGCGTCATCTTCGTCGTGGCGGTGACCTTCGGCGTGGTGAACGCGTTCATCAAGCCGATCGTGCAGTTCATTTCCATACCGCTCTACCTACTCACGCTCGGGTTGGTCCACATCGTCATCAACGCATTGATGTTGTGGATCACGTCGTGGATCGCCGAGCACACCACGCATTGGGGGCTGTTCATCGACCACTTCTGGTGGACGGCGATCTGGGCCGCGATCGTGCTATCGATCGTCGGCTGGCTGCTGTCGCTGGTGCTGCCAGAGACCGAGCGGAGCGCGCCCACCCATTCGTAACCCGAGGATTCACGAAAAAGTGTCCGGCTGACGTCGGCTGGTCGCTCTGAACCGGTGAACGCGGTGCATCGGGCGCCGCGTCGATCCAGAGGAGCAACCATGAACACCAACGACACTCGCCGCATCCGCATCATCTCCGTCGCCGTTGGGGCCGGCGTCGCGCTCGCCGCCCTGCTGGGCAACGCGGCCCAGGCCGCCGCCGCCCCGATCAAGGAATCGACGATCAAGAGCGAATGCAAATCCGCTGGCGGCAAGTACGGGACGACGACCAAGGAAGGCACCCGGTTCTCGTCCTGCAGGTATAAGGACAACGAGGGCAACGGCTACGTCGACTTCTACGTCGACGGCGAGTACTACGCCACGAATCCCACCTAGGCCGCACTCGCCGGAGCCTCCCAGCCACGCGGGGTACCCTCGCGACGGTGCACGCGGAACTGAACCGCCGGACGTTCGTCGTCGGCGCGTCGGTGACGGTCGGCGGCACGGTCGTGGCTGGAACGCTGCTCGCGGGATGCGACGCCGAATCGCCAGCGACGCAGGGCCAGACCGCCGTCGTGAAGATGCGGATCAACGGCGCCGACAAGGAGATCGAGGTCGACAACCGCACCTCACTGCTCGACATGCTTCGCGAACGCGTGGGGCTCACCGGCACGAAGAAGGGCTGCGATCAGGGCGCCTGCGGCGCCTGCACGGTCCTGTTGGACGGTAAGCGGGTGAACTCCTGTCTGACATTGGCGGTGATGCACGACGGCGCCGAGGTGCGCACCATCGAAGGGGTCGCCGAGAACGGCCGCTTGCATCCGCTGCAGCAGGCGTTCATCGACACCGATGCCTTCCAGTGCGGGTACTGCACCTCCGGACAGATCATGTCCGGCCTCGGCTGCATCCAGGAGGGCCACACCGGATCGGACGAGGAGATCCGGGAGTGGATGAGCGGCAACATATGTCGGTGCGGCGCGTATACGAACATCGTCGCCGCCATCGCCGGCACTGCGGAGACCTAGCCTGGTGTTCCCGTTCACCTTCGCGAAGGCGGCCGACGAGCGGTCGGCGCTCGATGCCGGCCGCAGGGGCGCACGCTACATCGCAGGTGGTACCACCCTGGTCGACCTGATGCGCGAGACCGTGGAACGCCCAGATGCGGTGGTGGACATCAACGCCTTGCCCTACCGCGACATCGCCGTCGACGGCGGTGTGCTGCGGGTCGGGTCGCTGGTGCGGATGTCGGACCTGGCCGTGGACGCGCGGGTGCGCCGCGAATTCCCGGTCATCGCACAGGCATTGGAGCTCAGCGCGTCGGCTCAGCTGCGCAACATGGCCTCCATCGGGGGCAACCTGATGCAACGTCCGCGGTGCCTGTACTTCCGCGACGTGTCGGCCGACTGCAATCGGCGCAGCCCCGGCAGCGGATGCTCGGCGCTCGGCGGCCTCAATCGAACCCATGCCATCCTCGGCGGCAGCGACCAGTGCGTAGCCACGCACCCATCGGATCTGGCGGTGGCGCTCGTCGCGCTGGATGCGGTCGTCGTGGCCCGCGATGCCTCCGGCGACCGCCGCATCCCCATTGCGCAGTTCTTTCGGGTGCCGGGGACCACACCCGACCAGGAACACGACCTACGACCGGGCGAGCTCATCGTCGGCATCGAGGTGCCGACGGGGCCGGAGCAGCGCCGGTCTGGGTACCTCAAGGTTCGCGATCGGCAGTCCTACGAGTTCGCACTGACGTCGGCAGCGGTGGCGCTCGACGTCGTCGGCGGAACCGTCCAGGCGGCGCGGGTGGCCGTCGGCGGAGTGGCGACCGTGCCGTGGCGGCTGCCCGCGGTCGAACGAGCGCTGGTCGGACGTCCGGCGGGGCCAGAGCTGTGGAAGTCCGCCGCGGCGCGCGCCGCCGACGGCGCGAAACCGTTGTCCGACAATGGCTTCAAGGTGCAACTAGTGCAACGCGTGGTCGAGCGTCAGCTCTCCACGGTAGCGGGGCTGCCGTGACGTACCCGCAACGCGTCGCCGCCCCGGCCGTCGGGGCACCGTTGGCGCGGGTCGACGGGCGGCTGAAGGTGACGGGCGCGGCTCGGTACGCCGCCGACAACCCGGTGCCCGACTTCGTGCACGCCGTGCTGGTGTGCAGCACCGTCGCAACGGGTTCCGTGGACAGCATCGACACGACCGCGGCCGGACGAGCTCCCGGCGTGTTACGCGTGCTCACCGACTTCAGCCATGTCACGCTGCCCTACGACATCCGCCGGGTGTCGTTCTTCGGTCAGCCCGTCGCAGTCGTGGTGGCCGAGACGTTGGAGGCTGCCACGCACGGCGCGGCGCTGGTGGACGTGCGATACACGGCTGCCGGTCAGCTGACGGACATCGATGCGCCGCAGGCGATTCCGAAGCCCGGCCGGAACCCCGACTACTCGCGCGGCGATGCCGACGGTGCGCTGCGCGGCGCGGCCGTCGTCTCCGACGCCAAGTACTCCATTGCGCGCAACAACCACAACCCGATGGAACTACCGTCCACCGTGGCCAGCTGGGACGGCGACCGGTTGACGGTGTGGGACAAGGTGCAGTCGATCGTCTCGGCGCAGGCCGCTCATGCCAAGGCGCACGGTGTTCCGCCCGACAACGTCAGGGTCATCTCCCCGTTCGTCGGTGGGGCCTTCGGAAGCGCGGGCCAGACCTGGCCGCACCAACTTCTGGCGTCGTTCGCCGCCCGGCAGCTGCGCCGCCCCGTCAAGCTGGTTCTCACCCGCAAGCAGACCTACGGCGGTATCGGCTACCGGCCGACCAGCAGACAGCGACTGGCCATCGGCGCCGACCGGTCGGGCCGCATCTCGGCCATCGTGCACGACGGGCACACCGAGACCGCGCGGTACGCCACTTACGAGGACGGCATCACCACGTCGCCGAAGTTCATGTACACCAGCCCGAACATGCGTTCCACCTACCGCGTGGTGCCGCTCGACGTGAACCTCCCGACCTACATGCGCGGCCCTGGCGCGACCACGGGCACGTTCGCACTGGAGTCGGCGATGGACGATCTGGCCCACCGGCTGGGCATGGACCCGATCGAGCTGCGGCTGCGCAACGAGCCCGACCGCGACCAGACCGACGGGTTGCCGTTCTCCACGCGGCGGCTCGACGAGTGCCTGAGACAGGGCGCTTCGACGTTCGGGTGGTCGCGGCGCAACCCGACGCCTCGGACCGTGCGCGACGGCGACCGGCTGATCGGGCTCGGGATGGCCGCCGCCGGGTATCACACGTCGCGGAGTCCCGCGGACGTCTTGGCGCGGTTGAACGCCGATGGCACCGTCGACGTGCAGACCGCGACCAGTGACATGGGGCCGGGCACGTACACGTCCATGACCCAGGTTGCCGCCGACGCCGTCGGGGTGCCCGTGGAGCGGGTCCGGTTCGCGCTCGGCGACAGCCAGTACCCCAACGCTCCGTCGCACTCCGGCTCGCGCACCATGGCCAGCGTCGGATCCGCGGTGTTCGTGGCGGGAAACATGCTGCGGGACAGGCTGATTCGCACATCGGTCATCGACCCGAAGTCGCCGCTGAGCGGGACCGCGCCGCAAGACGTCACGGTGGTCGACGGCCGGATGTCGGCCGTCGCCGATCCGGGCAGGGGTGAGACCTATCAGGACCTGCTGCGTCGCCGTGGCTGGCCCAGCATGGACACCCGTGAGAGCTGGTCACCCGACGATGCCGACAAGCGGTTCTCGATGTACGCCTACGGCGCGGTGTTCGCGGAAGTCGCGGTCGACGAGATGCTGGGCTTCGTCCGGGTGAGGCGTATCTATGCGGTCTACGACGCGGGACGGGTGATCAACCCGAAGTTGGCGCACAGTCAGGCGATCGGCGGCATGGTCGGCGGCATCGGGATGGCGCTGCTGGAGGGCACCGAACTCGACCACCGCGACGGGCGGATCGTCAACGCCAACATGTCGGACTACCTGGTGCCCGTCAACGCCGACGTGCCCGCGCTGGACGCTGCCTTCCTGCCCGCCGAGGACATCGTCGCCGACCCGATCGGCGTCAAGGGGCTCGGCGAGATCGTCATCGTCGGGGTGCCCGCTGCGATCGCCAACGCCGTGTTCAACGCGACGGGCAAGCGCATCACCGACCTGCCGATCCGCCTGGAGAATCTGCTCTAACCTGGATGACATGCCTGAATTGCCCGAGGTAGAGGCGCTGGCCGATCACCTCCGTCGCCACGCGGTCGGACTCACCGTGGGAAGGATCGACGTCGCGGCGTTCTCGGTGCTCAAGACGTTCGACCCGCCGGCCACCGCTTTGTACGGAGTCGAGGTCACGGGAACCAACCGCTGGGGCAAGTACCTCGGGCTGCAGGTCGGCGAACTGCACCTCGTCACCCACCTTTCGCGGGCGGGGTGGCTGCGCTGGTCGGACAAACTGGCGGCCGCGCCGTTGAAACCCGGCAAGGGGCCGATCGCGTTGCGGGTGCATCTCGGAACACCCGGTGAGGCACCGGGTTTCGACCTGACCGAGGCCGGCACGCAGAAGCGACTCGCGGTGTGGTTGGTGACCGACCCGATGGCGGTGCCGCAGATCGCATCGCTTGGCCCCGACGCGCTGAGCCTGGACCCCGACGGCCTGGCCGCTGCACTCAAGGGCAACACCGGCCGCATCAAGACCGTCATCACCGACCAGAAGGTCATCGCGGGTATCGGGAACGCCTACAGCGACGAGATCCTGCATGTGGCCAAGCTGTCCCCGTTCGCGACGGCGGGCAAACTCACCGACGCTCAACTCGCCGACCTGCACGACGCGATGATCTCGGTGCTCGACGATGCCGTGTCGCGCTCCGTCGGCCAACAGGCCGCAATGCTCAAGGGCGAGAAGCGTTCCGGGCTGCGGGTGCATGCCCGCACCGGGCTGCCGTGCCCGGTCTGCGGGGACACCGTGCGCGAGGTGTCGTTCGCCGACAAGTCATTCCAGTACTGCCCGACGTGTCAGACCGGCGGCAAGGTGCTCGCCGACCGGCGGATGTCCAAGCTGCTCAAGTAGTTCTCGACAGCGATGTCCGCGAGATCGACGTTACGGAGGATGCTTCTCGCACTTCTTCGCAGCAGCGTCGATTTGGCGTAACGGGCGGTTGGCGAGCGCTCGAGCGGGTGGCCGCTGACAGCCCCTGCCGGCCCGTACCCGTACGCCGAACAAAGTACGGCGTCGACGCGCGACCACCGCCGGTTTCTTGACAGCTGTCGAGTCCGGTTATCCTGCCACGATGACTCGCCAGAAGATCCTCATCACCGGTGCGAGCTCCGGCCTCGGCGCGGGCATGGCCCGCCAGTTCGCCGCCAAGGGCCGTGACCTCGCATTGTGTGCGCGCCGCATCGACAACCTCGACGAGTTGAAGGCCGAGCTCACAGCCCGTCACCCCAACATCCACGTGGCCGTCGCCGCGCTAGACGTCAACGATCACGAGCAGATCCCGAAGGTCTTCGGGGAACTCGCCGACGAACTCGGCGGGATCGACTGCGTCATCGTCAACGCAGGCATCGGCAAGGGTGCGCCGCTCGGCTCCGGGAAGCTGTGGGCCAACAAGGCCACCATAGAGACGAATCTCGTTGCGGCCCTTGTGCAGACCGAGACGGCGCTCGAGATGTTCAAGAAGTCGGGCGAGGGTCACCTGGTGCTGGTGTCGTCCGTGCTCGGCAACAAGGGCGTGCCCGGCGTGAAGGCCGCCTACGCCGCCAGCAAGGCGGGCGTGACATCACTGGGCGAGTCGCTGCGCGCAGAATACCCGTCCGGCCCCATCCGGATCACGGTGCTCGAACCCGGCTACATCGAGTCCGAGATGACCGCGAAGTCGGCCACCACGATGCTCATGGTCGACAACGAGACCGGTGTCAAGGCGATGGTCGAAGCGATCGAGAAGGAGAAGGGTCGCGCCGTCGTACCCGGGTGGCCGTGGTGGCCGCTGGTCGAGTTGATGAAGGTGCTGCCGCCACGGTTCACCAAGCGCTTCGCCTGACCGGCCGCATCACTTCAGGCAGACGTCGGGCGAATCTTCGCGCGCGGGTGCGTCTGCGGGAATCGTGTAGTTGACGACCACACTGGCGTCGACCGCGCCGTCGTTGGCGACACGATGTGGAACACCGGCCGGGATGAACACCGCCTGCCCCATTGCGTAGCTGGTGACCGCGCAGTCAGGTCCCGTCTGGAGCGCGACGGCCCCGCCGGTGATCACCGAGTACTCCGGTCCGGGGTGGGTGTGCCAGCCGCTGTGCGCGCCTGGTTTGAGCAGCAGGCTCTGCACGAGCAGTGTCGTCGGCTGACCCTCGTCGCTGACGATCGCGATCGGTGCGTCCGTCGTCCCCTTGGCAAGATCGGTGCGCACCACCTCGCCTTCGCCCGGCGTCGCCATCGCCTGTGCACTGCTCGCGCCGAGCACGACGGCCCCAATGGCAACGATGATGCCGAAGCCCCGAACTGCCATGAGATGTCCTTCCCCCACCGCGGCGAGCCGCGAAACGTACCCAAGAGATTCGTCAAGCGTAAGTGTGGTCGATCTGCGAGATCCGTCAATTCGGTCGCGCAGATTTTCTATTCTCGAACTGCAGCAGGCCACCAGCAGAGTGACATCCGGGGGGACGCGCGATGACCGAAGAGGCGAAGGTGGACGCCCGGCGCGAGGAGCACAGCTTCCACTTCGACCGCCACACTCCGGAGTATCGGGACCGATTCGCGTCGATCGCGTCGGAAATGCACGAGCGCTGCCCGCTCGCGTGGACGGACACCTACGGCGGGCACTGGGTCGCCGCGGGCAACAAGGAAGTCTTCGAACTCGCGCGATGTCCGCACATCTCCAACGACAACGACATCAGCGGCGCGCGCAAGGGCTATCTGGGCATCAACATCCCCCGCGGGGAAACCAGCAGTGTGGTCCGCGGCGGCATGCTGGAAATGGACGAACCCGAGCACCGCGCGTATCGCACACCGCTCAACCCGTATTTGTCGCCTGCCGCGGTGCAACGCTGGGTGCCAGTCGTCGACGAGCTCGTCAAGGCGTGCCTCGACGAGAAGATCGAAGGCGGTCGCATCGACTTCGTCGACGACCTGGCGAACATCGTCCCCGCGGTGCTGACGCTCGGTCTGCTAGGCGTACCGCTGCGGGAGTGGGAGATCCACTGCGAACCCGCCCACGCATCGGTTTACACCCCGCAGGACTCGCCTGACGCGCACCGCGTTGCCGAACTGCAAATGGCATCTGCCATGGCCCTGATGCAGCACGTTGCAGACATCCGTGAAACGCCCCGGCCTGGACTGATCGACGCCATGGCCCGGTACCGCATCGATGGGCAGCCGGCTCCTGATCAAGAACTCATCGGCATGCTGATGTTGCTCATCGGCGGCGGCTTCGACACCACCACCGCGTTGACCGCGCACTCGTTGGAGTGGCTCTCGCAACATCCCGATCAACGCGAGCGGCTCAGCCAGGATCGCGACACGTTACTCAACCCCGCCACCGAGGAGTTCCTTCGGTACTTCACGCCGGCGCCCGGTGACGGCCGCACCGTCGCGGAGGACTTGGAGGTCGACGGCGTCGTGCTGAAAGAGGGTGAGCGACTCTGGTTGTCCTGGGCGATGGCAAACCGCGACCCCGAGCTCTTCGACAATCCCGACGAGCTCGTCCTGGACCGGACGGCCAACCGCCACTTCAGTTTCGGGCTCGGCATCCACCGGTGCATCGGCTCCAACGTCGCCCGAACGGTCTTCAAGTCGATGCTCACCGCCGTCCTCGACCGGATGCCCGACTTTCACTGCGACCCGGCCGGAGCCGTGCACTACCAGACGATCGGCGTCATCCAGGGCATGCAACACCTGCCGGCCACGTTCACGCCGGGTCCCCGACTCGGTCCGGGACTGGATGCAACCCTGGACAAGCTGCAGCGCATCTGCGACGAACAACAGCTCGCCGCGCCCATCACCGTCCACAAGGAAACCGCCGTCATCGGCTAGGTCGATAGAGCGATTTCGGCGCGGTAATCCGCGCTGAGCGCCGACTAGCGCGCCGAAATCCCTAGCCCGCGCGGCCGCGCTCGACGCGGTAGTGGCGCACCAGGGCGTCGGTCGAGCTGTCGGACTGCTCGGCGGGAGCGGCGTCGCTGGTGAGCACCGGCAGCAGCGCCTTGGCCTGGGTCTTGCCGAGTTCGACGCCCCACTGGTCGAACGGGTCGATGCCCCAGACGACACCCTCGGTGAACACCTGATGCTCATAGAGCGCGATCAGTTGACCCACCACCGATGGAGTCAGCTTGGTGCCAAGAATCGAAGTGGTGGGCCGGTTTCCGGGCATCACCTTGTGCGGCACGACGTCGGCGGGGGTGCCCTCCGCGGCGATCTCGGCCGCCGTCTTGCCGAAGGCCAGCACCTGCGTCTGCGCGAAGAAGTTGCTCATCAACAGGTCGTGCATGCTGCCGGTGCCGTCGGCGGTGGGCAGGTCGTCGGTCGGCTGAGAGAACCCGATGAAGTCCGCCGGGATCAGCCGGGTGCCCTGATGCAGCAGCTGATAGAAGGCGTGCTGACCGTTGGTTCCCGGTTCGCCCCAATAGATTTCGCCGGTTTCGGTGGTGACCGGGCTCCCGTCGGCGCGCACGGACTTGCCGTTGGACTCCATCGTCAGCTGCTGCAGATAGGCGGCGAACCTCGCTAGGTCGTTGGAATACGGCAGCACGGCCCGCGCCTGCGCGTCGAAGAAGTCGTTGTACCAGAGTCCGATGAGGCCAAGCAGCGCAGGCGCATTCGCCTCGAGCGGCGCGGTACGGAAGTGTTCGTCGACGACGTGGAAGCCGGCCAGGAACTCGGCGAAACGCTCCTTGCCGATCACCGCCATCACCGAGAGGCCGATCGCCGAGTCCACCGAGTACCGGCCGCCGACCCAGTCCCAGAAGCCGAACATGTTGTCGGTGTTGATGCCGAAGTCGTCGACGAGCTTCTTGTTCGTGGAGACCGCGACGAAGTGCTTGGACACCGCGGCGTCGCCGAGCACGTCGGTGAGCCACCGCCGCGCGGCCGTCGCGTTCGTCAGCGTCTCAAGGGTCGAGAAAGTCTTCGAGGCGACGATGAAAAGCGTTGTGGCCGGGTCGAGGTCGGCTAATTTGGCGACGAGATCCGCCGGGTCGACGTTGGACACGAACCGCGCCGAGATGCCCGCGTCGGCGTAGTGCCGCAGCGCCTGGTACACCATCACCGGTCCGAGGTCCGAGCCGCCGATGCCGATGTTGACCACCGTCTTGATGCGCTCGCCGGTCGCGCCCGTCCACTCGCCGTTGCGCAGCCGGTCGGTGAAGGCGCCCATCGCGTCGAGTACAGCGTGCACGTCGGCGACGACGTCCTGACCGTCGACCACCAACTCAGCGTCGCGCGGCAACCGCAGCGCGGTGTGCAGCACCGCACGGTCCTCCGACGTGTTGATGTGTGCTCCGGCGAACATGGCGTCGCGGCGGCTCTCCAGGTCGGCGGCCTTCGCGAGGTCGATCAGCAGTTTCAGCGTCTCCCGGGTGACGCGATGCTTGCTGTAGTCGACGTAAAGGTCGCCGACCGTCAGCGTCAACTCGCGGCCACGGTCGGGGTCCTCGTCGAAGAACTCCCGCAGGTGGCGTTCGCCGACTTGATCGTGGTGCCTTACCAACGCGTTCCACGCCGGCGTAGCGGAGATGTCGGGTATCTGAACTTCATTGGGGGCCATATTGCGACCCTAGTGCGGGAGCGCTTTCGAGGGTGTAAATGATGGATGTATGGACACCGCCAAGCTGTTGTCATCCGTTCCGACCGGAATCTGGATCGGGGGTGAGGAGCGCGCGGGCTCGTCGACATTCGACGTGCTGAATCCCGCCACGGACGAGGTGTTGATCAGCATCGCCGACGCCACAGCCGAGGACGCCGTCGCCGCGCTCGACGCCGCGTGCGCCGTACAGGCGAAGTGGGCGGCCACGCCCCCTAGAGAGCGCGGCGAGATCCTGCGATCGGTGTTCGAGGCGATCACGGACCACGCCGACGACATCGCCGCGCTGATGACGCTCGAGATGGGCAAGGTGCTTGCAGAGAGCAAGGGCGAAGTGAAGTACGGCGCAGAGTTCTTCCGATGGTTCGCCGAGGAGGCGGTGCGCATCGGGGGCCGGTACACGCCGAGTCCCGCGGGCACCGGACGCATCATCGTGACCAAGGCGCCCGTCGGCCCGTGCTACGCGATCACGCCATGGAACTTCCCGCTGGCCATGGGCACGCGCAAGATCGGGCCTGCCATGGCGGCCGGCTGCACGATGCTGGTCAAGCCGGCCCAGGAGACCCCGCTGACCATGCTGCTGCTGGCGAAGCTCATGGGCGAGGCGGGCCTGCCAAAGGGCGTGCTGTCGGTGCTGCCGACTACCAAGCCCCGCGACGTCACCGCGGCGCTCATCGACGACGGTCGGGTGCGCAAGATCACGTTCACCGGGTCGACCGGGGTTGGCAAGGCGCTGGCCAAGCAGGCGTCCGATCAGCTGCTGCGACAGTCGCTGGAACTCGGCGGCAATGCGCCGTTCATCGTGTTCGACGACGCCGACGTCGATGCAGCGGTCGACGGCGCGATCCTGGCCAAGATGCGCAACGGTGGCGAGGCGTGTACCGCGGCCAACCGTTTCCACATCGCGAACGCGGTGCGTGAGGAGTTCACCGAGAAGCTGGTCAAGCGGATGAGCGAGTTCACCCTCGGCAACGGGCTGGACGACTCCGCGACGCTCGGCCCCCTGATCAACGCCAAGCAGGTGGCGACCGTTCAGGATCTGGTGTCGGACGCGGTGTCCCGCGGCGCGACCATCGCGGTCGGCGGAGTCGCACCGGGCGGACCGGGGCACTTCTATCCGGCCACGGTGCTGGCCGACGTGCCGGCCGACGCCCGCATCCTCAAGGAGGAGGTCTTCGGACCCGTCGCGCCGATCACCGGCTTCGAGACCGAGGAAGAGGGGATCGCGGCGGCCAACGACACCGAATTCGGGCTGGCGGCATACGTCTATACCCGCTCGCTGGACCGGGCGCTGCGCGTTGCGGAGGCGCTCGAGTCGGGCATGGTCGGCGTCAACCGCGGGGTGATCTCCGACCCAGCCGCGCCGTTCGGAGGTGTCAAGCAGTCGGGCTTCGGCCGCGAAGGTGGGTCGGAGGGTATCGAGGAGTACCTCGACACGAAGTACATCGCGCTGACGAACTGAGCAGGCTCGCTGAACGTACGGTTGTTGACGCGAAACTCCAGGTGGACCCGGCAACAACCGTACTTTCGACGACGGTTTAACCCGGTCGGTCCGAATCTGCGGAAGTATTCGCTGCCTGACTCCGTTTTTGCGGATACGATCCGTCGGTGCCGACGATCCGGATCCGGGAAGCCGCGGAACTACTCGGGGTCAGCGACGACACGGTCCGCCGGTGGATCGACGACGGCAACCTCTCGACGGCCAACGACGAGTCCGGCCGCAAGGTCATCGCCGGTAAGGACCTGGCGGCCTATGTCAGCGCGAACTCCGGCCGGGTTCCGCAGGACCCCGTCGGCGTCGGAAGCTCGGCACGCAACCGGTTCGCCGGCCTCGTCACCAAGGTGACCACCGACAAGGTGATGGCCCAGGTCGAAATGCAGTGCGGACCGTTCACAGTCGTATCGCTGATGAGCACCGACGCCGTGCGCGAACTGAACCTCGAACCCGGCAGCGTCGCAGTTGCCGTCGTCAAGGCCACCACCGTGATCGTCGAGACCCCTGGAGGAACTTCATGAAACGCGTCGTCGGACTGGCCTTCACGGCCGCGATATCGCTGTTTCTGGTCAGCGGATGCGGCTCGTCCACGGACGGCTCGTCGTCGAGTTCCTCGGTTTCGGGCACCCCCACCGAGACGACGAACCTCGTGGTGTTTGCCGCGGCGTCCCTGAAGCAGTCGTTCACCCAGATCGATGAGCAGTTCAAGACCGACAACCCGGGCACGTCGGTGGAGTTCTCCTTCGCAGGCTCGTCGGATCTGGTCACCCAGCTGACCCAGGGCGCAGATGCCGACGTCTTCGCATCGGCGGACACCAAGAACATGGACAAGGCCGCACAGGCCGGGCTTCTTGCGGGCGACCCGGTGAACTTCGCGTCGAACACGCTGACCATCGCGGTGGCACCCGGAAACCCGAAGGGCATCGCTTCCTTCCAGGACCTGACCAAGGACGGGCTCAACGTCGTGGTGTGCGCACCGCAGGTGCCGTGTGGGTCGGCCACGGAAAGGGTCGAGAAGGCGACGGGGGTCGAACTGAAGCCGGTCAGCGAGGAGTCGTCGGTCACCGACGTGCTCAACAAGGTGTCGACCGGCGAGGCCGATGCCGGCGTGGTCTACGTGACCGACGTGGCGGGGGCGGGCGACAAGGTCACCGGCGTCGACTTCCCGGAGTCGAAGGACGCCGTCAACACCTATCCGATCGCGGCGCTCAAGGGCTCTGCGAATGCAGGACTGGCACAGAAGTTCATCGCGTACGTCACCGGCGAGGCCGGCCAGAAGGTGCTCGATCAGGCCGGCTTTGGCAAGCCCTAACGCCCGGGTAGCCGGACGTTGATCTCCTGGAGGAACCAGGTGTTGCCGTCTGGATCGCTGAAGGTCGCGAACGAGGCGTAGTCGCCGCGGGCTGGGTCGGGGCCAGGCACGCGATCCTTGACCCCCGCATGGTGGAACACCCCGCCGGCGTCATGGAACACCTCGCTGATGTCGACGCCGCGGCCGGCGATGTCGTCACGCGCGGCGACGATGTCGGTGACGACCAGGTACAGGCCTGCGGCCGGAGCCGTGGCCGACGTGACGCCTGAGCCGAAGATGATCGAGCATCCGGACCCGGGTGGGGTGAACTGCACGACGCGGAACGTTTCGTCGGTCGAGAAGTCGGCGTCCAGCCGCCAGCCGAGCTGCTCGTAGAAGTTCTTGGCGCGGTCGACGTCGGTCACCGGTATCACGACGACCTCGAGTTTGAAGTCCATGGTCTCGAAGTGTGGCAGACCGGACCTCCGCGCGTGGGCGCCGCGAGCGTCGCTAGTGCCCGAGCCGACCGCGACCCATGCGCAGCAGCAGCATCGCGAGGTCCTTGCCGTCCGGACCGAGCTCGCTGTACCGCTCGATGACCTTCATCTCGCGGTTGTGCACCAGGCGGGTACCGCCGGACGCCATCCGGACCTTGCCGATGGTCTGCGACACCTCGGCGCGCCGCCTGACCGCGGCGAGGATCGTGGCGTCGAGGTGGTCGATCTCTTGACGGAGGTCGTCGATGTCAGGCATTGCGTCGATTTCCGTGTTGGCGTCGATGCTCATGAATGGCTCCTAATTGTGTGGGGTGATGCGGTCTCATCCGGTTTCGGGCCTCACACAAGAAACGAGCCCCGGATCCGGATGCGGACCGCGGGGCTGAAGGGAAAGCAGCTAGACCACGGGCACCGCAGGCCGGTACCCGTAAAAAAATCGTCCCTGCTGATTGAGCACGAACTGAGTGTGCCACCACTGGCCGCGTCGGCGCAAAGTTCGGGTTGCGCGGCAGCGCCGCGGTGTCGCTGTTCAGCGGTAAGTTCGAGGACGATATGACGATCGTGACGGAAACGGACGAACTCCTCGACGGGCTCAACGAACAACAGCGGCGGGCCGTGCTCCACCAGGGCTCGCCGCTGCTGATCGTCGCGGGCGCGGGTTCCGGCAAGACGGCCGTGCTGACCCGTCGCATCGCGTACCTGCTGGCCGCTCGCGACGTCGGCGTTGGTCAGGTGTTGGCCATTACCTTCACCAACAAGGCCGCCGCCGAGATGCGCGAGCGCGTGGTGCACTTGGTCGGCCCGCGCGCACGTGCCATGTGGGTGTCGACGTTCCACTCGACGTGCGTGCGCATCCTGCGCAACCAGGCCTCGCTGCTGCCCGGGCTGAACTCCAACTTCTCGATCTACGACGCCGACGACTCCCGACGCCTGCTGATGATGATCGGCAAGGACATGGGGATCGACACCAAGCGCTACTCGCCGCGGCTGTTGGCCAACGGCATCTCCAACCTCAAGAACGAGTTGATCGACCCGCAGCAGGCCGCCGCCGAGGCGTCGGAAGCCGGCGAGGAGATGCCGCGCATCATCGCCGACGTGTTCGGCGAGTACCAGCGCAGGCTACGGGCCGCCAACGCGCTGGACTTCGACGACCTCATCGGTGAGACGGTCGCGGTGCTGCAGGCCTTCCCGCAGATCGCTCAGTACTACCGGCGACGGTTCAGGCACATCCTCGTCGACGAATACCAGGACACCAATCACGCGCAGTACGTGCTGGTTCGCGAGCTGGTCGGCCACGACCTCGAGGACGGCGATGTCCCCCCGGCTGAACTGTGCGTCGTCGGCGACGCCGACCAGTCCATCTACGCGTTCCGCGGCGCCACCATCCGCAACATCGAGGACTTCGAACGCGATTATCCCAACGCCACCACCATTCTGCTGGAACAGAATTACCGCTCCACGCAAAACATCCTGTCGGCGGCCAACTCCGTCATCTCGCGCAACGCGGGTCGGCGCGAGAAGCGGCTGTGGACCGACGCGGGCAGCGGCGAGCTCATCGTCGGATACGTCGCGGACAACGAGCACGACGAAGCTCGGTTCGTCGCCCAGGAGATCGACGCGCTGACCGGCGGAGGGAGCGGGATCACCTCCGAGTTCAATTTCGGAGACGCCGCCGTCTTCTACCGCACCAACAACTCGTCGCGCGCGGTCGAAGAGGTGTTCATCAGGGCGGGCATCCCGTACAAGGTCGTCGGAGGGGTTCGGTTCTACGAGCGCAGGGAGATTCGCGACATCGTCGCCTACCTTCGCGTTCTCGACAACCCCGGCGACGCGGTGAGCATGCGGCGCATCCTCAACACGCCGCGACGTGGCATCGGCGACCGGGCCGAGGCGTGCGTCGCGGTGTACGCCGAGAACACCGGCGCCAGCTTCAACGACGCGTTGCAGGCCGCGGCGGATGGCAGGGTGCCCATGCTGAACACCCGCTCCGAAAAGGCGATTGCTGCTTTCGTGGGTCTGCTCGACGAGCTGCGGGGAAAGCTCGGTGACGAACTGGGGGACCTCGTCGAGGCCGTACTCGACCGCACCGGATACCGCCGCGAGCTCGAATCATCAAGCGATCCACAGGACTTGGCACGACTCGACAACCTCAACGAATTGGTCAGCGTCGCACACGAATTCAGCATCGATCTGGCCAACGCGGCGGCGCTGCGCGAGGAATCGGACGAGGTGCTCGACGAGGACGTCCCCGATACCGGGGCGCTCGCCGCGTTCTTGGAGCGGGTGTCGTTGGTCGCCGACGCCGACGAACTGCCCGAGCACGGTGCCGGCGTCGTCACGATGATGACGTTGCACACCGCCAAGGGCCTCGAGTTCCCGGTCGTCTTCGTGACCGGCTGGGAGGACGGGATGTTCCCGCACATGCGGGCGCTCGGCGATCCGACCGAACTGTCCGAGGAACGCCGGCTCGCCTACGTCGGCATCACCCGGGCCCAACAGCGGCTGTACCTGAGCCGGGCCAAGGTCCGGTCGTCGTGGGGCCAGCCCATGCTCAATCCGGAGTCGCGATTCCTGCGCGAGATCCCGCAGGAGCTCATCGACTGGCGGCGCACGGATGCGCCCCCGTCGGGGTTGAGTGCACCTGTCAGCGGCGCCGGTCGCTTCGGTTCCCCTCGGCCGTCACCAGCCCGCACGGTCGCGTCCCGGAACCGGCCATTGGTCACGTTGGAGCCGGGCGACCGCGTCAATCACGACAAGTACGGACTGGGCCGCGTCGAGGAGGTGTCCGGCGTCGGGGAGTCAGCGATGTCGCTCATTGACTTCGGCAGCGCAGGCCGCGTCAAGCTCATGCACAACCACGCGCCGATTCAGAAGCTCTAGCGCACCCAGGGCTGCGCGGGCCGACCGTGCTCTCGCGATTGGAGCCACGCCAGCAGTGCGGCCTGGTCTCAGCGGCACCAGCGGCCGGTGGCGGGCAACAGGGCGAGCAGCGCGCTCGCGACGGGTAGGACCGGGATGGCATAGACGGTCGGAGGCAGGCTGGCCCCCGCGACGAAGAGCCCGGCAAAGATCATCAGCGCAACGATCGCGCCGACCACGATCAGCAGCCGCCCCAGTCTGCGCCTGAGCAGCAGTGCGATCAGGCCGCCGATCGTCGCCGCCGCCGACACCGCGGCGAGGAAACCGATTGCCACGCAAAACAATCCGTCGGTACGCCACCACCCGGCGATGAGCGACGTCGCGATGACGGCGGTGGCCCATCCGCTGATGATGCTGACTGCGGCAGTCGCCGACGCCGCCCGCGGGCTGGGTCGGCGCGCAGCGCCGACGGTCACTGGCCTGGCACGCGGAAGGTAACTGGTGGGAGCGTCGTCGCTCTGGGCGGGTTCGGCGATCGCCGGGAAGCCGCCGGTGGGGTGGCGACGGATGATGCTGGTCTGCGGTTCGGCGTCGTCGCCCGCTTCGGGCACGGCGGCCTCAGGGGCGCGTCGGATGAGGTGAGGTCGGTCGGGGGTTCCGCCGGAGGTCACCGGTCAGCCGGTGTACTTGCCGGGGCTCAGCCCCCGCTGGGCCAGCCACGGCGTGGGGTTGACGCGGTCGGTGCCGTTGAGCAATACCTCGAAGTGCAGGTGCGGTCCGGTGGAGTTGCCGCGGTTGCCTATGGTGGCGATCTGATCGCCTGCCATTACGCGCTGCCCCTTGCTGACCAACCACGTGTTGATGTGACCATAGAGCGTCACGGTGCCGTCGGCGTGACGGAGCTTTACCCAGGCGCCGTAGCCCGCCGTCGGACCGACGTCGATCACGACGCCGTCGGCCGCGGCCATGATCGGCGTGCCGATGGAGTTGGCGATGTCGATGCCACCGTGCAGTACGCCCCACCGGTAACCGAACCCGGATGTCCAGACGCCGCGCGTGGGCATCACGAACATCGGCCGCTGCAGGCGGGCCTCGCGCTCGGCGCGTTCCGCGGCGAAGGCGGCGCCGTTGGCGAACTCCTCGCTATGGATGGGCGAGCTGGCGGCCGGGGCGATGGTCACGATCTGCATGCCGTCGGCGGTGCCGGTGATGGCACCGCCGTCGACGAAGGCGTTGGGTCCGGCGGCGATCATGGTCTCAGTTGCCGGCGCCTGGGCGGCGGTGGCCATGGAGTAACCCGCGGCCGCGGTTGCGCCGACGGCCATCGCTGCGGCGACCAGTCTGCCCTTGACGTGACCGCCGTCTAGCTGGCGATGCGTACCTCCGCTGCGGCCGGTCATGTCGATGATGTCAGTGACGGCGCTGCCGTCGCTGACATCGGTGTGGCTGGAGCGGTAGGCCCGAGGCCGGCGTTCGTCACGGTGACCGGACTTGAACTCCGACGGCACGGCAAGCCGCGACGGGATCAAATCGTCGGTGTCGTGGAGGTCGTCGAGCTCGGGTGCGCGGATGACGCGCGCCTCACGGTCGAAGGCGGAGATGTTGGAAAAGTCCAGGTCATCGAGGTCGCCGAACTCGTTGAACGGGATGATGTCGGTAACGGTGGTGTCTTGCTTGGCGGCCAATCCGTTCGCAGCGGCTCCACGTGGAAACCTCGACGAACTGTGCGCACCCAACCGAAATGTCCTTTTTTCCGTGACCTTAACGTTATCTAGACCACAGGCACGTTAACCAAAATCCAATGTTGGTGGCAACTTGAGCGGTGGTTCCCTCGGGGATTGTGATCGGCATCACGACGATCCGGCGGTGACTTCTACCACACGAGTGGTAGGCGGTGGGAGTTGCTTGCGCGCGTGTGGATAAAGTGCCCACGAGCCGGTGAGGCCCAAAATCGTGGAAGTCAGTCCGAGAGTCAACGCAGACAGGCAGTGAGCCAATGGATCTCTTCGAATACCAAGCGAAGGAACTCTTCGCCAAGCACAACGTTCCGACGACGCCCGGCCGGGTGACGGACAACGCCGCTGACGCCAAGGCCATCGCCGAGGAGATCGGCAAGCCGGTGATGGTCAAGGCACAGGTCAAGGCAGGCGGACGCGGCAAGGCCGGTGGTGTGAAGTACGCCGCGACACCGGATGACGCCTTCACGCACGCCACCAACATCCTGGGCCTGGACATCAAGGGCCACATCGTCAAGAAGTTGCTCGTCGCCGAGGCCAGCGACATCAAGGAGGAGTACTACATCTCCTTCCTGCTCGACCGCTCCAACCGCACCTATCTGGCGATGTGCTCGGTCGAGGGCGGCATGGAGATCGAAGAGGTCGCCGCCACGAAGCCGGAGCGGCTCGCCAAGGTGCCCGTCGATGCCGTCAAGGGTGTCGACGAGGCGTTCGCACGCTCGATCGCCGAGCAGGGTCACCTGCCCGCCGAGGTGCTCGACGCCGCTGCGGTGACCATCGCCAAGCTGTGGGAGGTCTTCGTCAAGGAGGACGCCACGCTGGTCGAGGTCAATCCGCTGGTGCGCACGCCCGACGATCGGATCCTCGCGCTGGATGGCAAGGTCACCCTCGATGCCAATGCGGACTTCCGTCAGCCCGGCCACGCCGAGTTCGAGGACAAGGACGCCACCGATCCGCTCGAGCTCAAGGCCAAGGAGCACGACCTCAACTACGTCAAGCTCGACGGCGAGGTCGGCATCATCGGCAACGGCGCGGGTCTGGTCATGTCGACATTGGACGTGGTCGCCTACGCCGGTGAGAAGCATGGCGGCGTCAAGCCGGCCAACTTCCTCGACATCGGTGGCGGCGCCTCGGCCGAGGTGATGGCCGCCGGTCTGGACGTCATCCTCGGCGACAGCCAAGTGAAGAGCGTATTCGTCAACGTCTTCGGCGGCATTACTGCGTGCGACGCGGTGGCCAACGGCATCGTGGCGGCATTGAAGATCCTCGGCGACACGGCCACCAAGCCGCTCGTCGTCCGGCTCGACGGCAACAACGTCGAAGAGGGCAGGCGCATTCTTGCCGAAGCCAATCATCCACTGGTAACCGAGATCGGCACGATGGACGAAGCCGCCGACGTCGCCGCCGCCAAAGCCGAAGCCGCAAAGGCCTGAAAGGACTGACATGGCAATCTTTCTGACGAAGGACAACAAGGTCATCGTCCAGGGCATCACCGGCGGCGAGGCCACCACGCACACCGCGCGGATGCTCAAGGCCGGCACCCAGATCGTCGGCGGCGTCAACGCCCGCAAGGCGGGAACTACGGTGTCGCACAAGGACATCAACGACAATGACATCGAGCTGCCGGTGTTCGGCAGCGTCGCGGAGGCGATCAAGGAAACCGGCGCCGACGTGTCGATCGCCTTCGTGCCGCCGGCCTTCTCCAAGGACGCCATCATCGAGGCCATCGATGCCGAGATCCCGCTGCTGGTCGTCATCACCGAGGGAATCCCGGTGCAGGACAGTGCATATGCATGGGCCTATAACGTCGAGAAGGGCGAGAAGACCCGCATCATCGGGCCCAACTGCCCTGGCATCATCACCCCCGGCGAGTCGCTGGTCGGCATCACGCCGAACAACATCACCGGCAAGGGTCCGATCGGGCTGGTCTCGAAGTCGGGCACGCTGACCTACCAGATGATGTTCGAGCTGCGCGATCTCGGCTTCTCCACCGCCATCGGCATCGGCGGTGACCCGGTCATCGGCACCACCCACATCGACGCCATCGAGGCCTTCGAGAAGGACCCCGAGACCAAGCTCATCGTGATGATCGGCGAGATCGGCGGCGACGCCGAGGAGCGGGCCGCCGACTTCATCAAGGCCAACGTCACCAAGCCGGTCGTCGGCTACGTCGCCGGCTTCACCGCGCCGGAGGGCAAGACGATGGGCCACGCGGGTGCCATCGTGTCGGGCTCGTCGGGCACCGCCGCCGCCAAGCAGGAGGCGCTGGAGGCGGCGGGCGTGAAGGTGGGCAAGACGCCGTCGGAGACCGCCGCGAAGGCCCGCGAGATCCTCGCGAGCCTGTAAGGATTCCCACGGCCGGGGGTGCCGCGAGAATGGGCAAGCGCTGGTTCTTCGACAAAGCCAATTGGTCCGATGGGTTGGCGCCGGATACCGATGAGTACTCCGGCGGCTGGGTGTCCACCGCGGCGACTCGTTCCGGCGGCGTGACGATCGCTCACGCCGACTCCAGGATCCTGGTGGACACCGAGCACCTCTACCTCATCCTCGATGGCACGGCCCCGCAGTATCTGACCCTCCGCGCGCCGATGCCGTGGATCGAGAAGCAACTCCGCGACTTGGGGGATGTCCGGCAGGCCGAGGCGGGGGCGTTCGCCGACTGGGCGGTGCACATCGACGGCGAGAACCGTCGGCTCATCTATGTGCTGGACAGATATCGGGTGCACACCGATTCGTACGAAGCGACTCGGGTCGACGGCTGATCGCGATTTCAGTTCTCGACAGCCGTCGATTAGCCTAGCGAAGTAATTAGGCCGGTCCCGGAAAGCAGGAGGTTAGCCATGGCGGTCAATCCGCGCACGCCGGTTCTGGTCGGCGTCGGGCAGTTCACCGAACGCATCGACGACCCCGGCTACCGCGGCATGTCTGCGGTAGATCTGGCCACCGAGGCCGTGCGTGCCGCGCTGGCCGACACCGGGGTGGACGCGGCCACCGTCGCGCAGGCGATCGAGGTCTTCGTCGGACTGCGGCAATTCGAGATCTGCACACCCTTCGGCAAGCCACCGCTCGGCTGCTCGGACAACTATTTGCGATCGGTGGCACAGCGCGTCGGTGCCGATCCGGCGCGCGCGGTGCTCGAGCCCATCGGTGGCAACGGCCCCCAGAAGCTGGTGACGGAGTTCGCCGGGGCGATCGCCGCAGGCGACATCGAGGTGGCGTTGATCCTAGGCTCCGAGCCCGGCTCCACCGCGAAGTACTTCGCAGGCCGGGACGACAAGCCGGACTTCACCGAACACGTCGGCGGCCAGCTCGATGATCGCGGTTACGGCTTCGAGCAGTACATGAGCGAGTACACCGCGACGCATGGGCTGACAGGCGCACCCGTGCAGTACGGACTACTGGACAACGCCCGACGTGCGCGATTGGGTCTCGCTGTCGACGACTACCGCCGTAACATGGCCGAGCTCTTCGCACCGTTCTCCAAAGTCGCTGCCAAGAACCCGTATTCGTCCTCGCCGGTAGAGCGTTCGGTGGACGAGCTGATGACGGCCACCGACGAGAACCGGATGATCTGCGACCCGTATCCCAGGTTGATGGTCGCCCGCGATCAGGTGAATCAGGGTGCGGCCGCGCTGGTGATGTCGGTGGCCGCCGCGCGCCGCCTCGGCGTGGCCGAGGAGAAGTGGGTGTACCTGCGCGGGCACGCCGATCAGACCGAGCAGGACTTGTTGGACCGCGTCGACGTCAGTATCAGCGTCTCAGCGAAACAGTCTGTGGCAGAAGCGCTCCGGGTCGCTGGCATCGGTATCGACGAGGTGGCGACCTTCGACCTCTACAGCTGTTTCCCATTTCCGGTTTTCGCCGTGTGCGACGAGTTCGGGTTGGCGGCCGATGATCCGCGTGGGTTCACGCTCACCGGCGGCCTGCCGTACTTCGGTGGTCCCGGCAACAGCTATTCCCTGCACGGAATCGCTGAGACCGTTGCTGAAATGCGCGAAAGGCCAGGAACATTCGGCCTCGTCGGTGCCAACGGCGGCATCATGAGCAAGTATTCGGTGGGGGTTTACTCGACTGAACCCGCCGATTGGGTGGCCGACCGAAGCAAGGCGCTGCAGGGCGACATCGCCGAATTGCCGAAGGTGGCGGTCACCCGCAACGCCGACGGTCGGGGCAAGATCGAGACGTACTCGGTGCGCTACGACTGGCCCGTTCGGACCGGCATCATCATCGGTCGGCTCGACGCCGACGACAGCCGGTTCATGGCGATCACCGAAGACGACGACCTGGTGGCGTTGATGTCCGACGGTGACCCGTTGGGTGTGGCGATATCGGTGACGTCCGACGGCACGACGAACACCGCTTCGCTGGCGTAGTCACGTCGCCTCGGCGATTGCCGTGCGTCCCGCTCAGAGGCGCTGCGCCGGACGTCAGACCATCGCGGCGAGCTTGCCCGCGAGCCTTTCCACGTAGGCGGCGACGTCGGCCTCGGACTTGTCCGGAAGTCCGAAGAGCACCTCGGTGACGCCGAGCTCGGCCCAGCGGGCCAGTTTGTCCGGGTCGGGCTTGAAGTCGAGCGCGACGATCTGCGGCGCGCCATCGCGATCAGCGGCCGCCCAGGTGTCCTGCAGCAGCTTCACCGGGGTGTCGATGTCGAAGTCGCGTGGCGTGGTGATCCAGCCGTCGGCCGACTTCGCGATCCACTTGAAGTTCTTCTCGGTGCCCGCGGCGCCGACCAGCACCGGGATGTGCGCCTGTACGGGCTTCGGCCACGCCCAGCTCGGGCCGAACTTGACGAACTCCCCGTCGTACTCGGCTTCTTCCTGGGTCCACAGCGCCCGCATGGCCTCGAGGTACTCGCGCAACATGGTGCGCCGCCTGCCGGGCGGCACGTTGTGGTCGGTGAGTTCGTCGGTATTCCAGCCGAAACCGACGCCGAGGCTGACCCGGCCCCCGGACAAGTGATCGAGGGTGGCGATCGACTTAGCCAGCGTGATGCAGTCGTGCTCGACCGGCAGGGCCACCGCGGTGGACAACCGCACCCGCGTCGTCACCGCCGCCGCGGTGCCCAGGCTGACCCACGGATCCAGTGTCCGCATGTAGCGGTCGTCGGGGAGCGACTCGTCGCCCGTGGTCGGGTGCGCCGCTTCCCGCTTGATCGGAATGTGGGTGTGTTCGGGCACGTAGAACGTCTCGAAGCCGTGGTCGTCGGCGAGCTTGGCGGCCGCCGCGGGAGCGATACCGCGATCGCTGGTGAAGAGTACGAGCCCGTAGTTCATGACCAGAATTAGAACGTGTTCCAGTCTGCGCATGCAAGGCACCCCCTCGGAAGGTGAGTAGCCGCGCTCTCGATTCAGGTAGCCGACTACTCACGCCACCACACCGCAGGCCCAGCACGATCTGATCTCGTGGACGGCGGAAGAACGCTTCGCAGCAAGATCATCGAATGGTTCCGGCGATACGCACCCAACGAACTTGCAGGTTGGGCGGTCGAGCTCGGTGGCGCGGCGGCGATCTATCACCTCACCGGCTCGTACGCCGCGGCGGTGGTCGCGGGCACGATCGGCGCATCCGTGGGTTACTACGCGACCGCGTACTTCAACGGGGTGCGCTGGTCGTATCGCGCACAGATGGGCCGCAGCCGGCCGATGCGGGTGCTCGTCGCCAACGGTCGCGCCGCCCGCAGCATCGCCGTCGAATTCGGCCCCGCCGAAGCGATCGACAGCATCCTCATCAGGCCGGTGACGCTCTACGTGGGGCCCTTCCTCGTCGGCAACGTGGCAGTGGGCTTCGTGCTCGGCAGCGTGGCAGCCGACGTCGCGTTCTACGTCATGGCCATCGCCAGCTATGAGCGCTTCAAGAGCCTGCTCGCCGTCCGCACCGTGGCCGTGAAGTCTCACCTCGTCGAGGAGGGACAGGATGGATCCGTCGTTGCGGCAGCGGCTGCTTAGGTCGGCAATTCGGGACCGATTGGGCGTCCCCTGCTTAGAGTGACTCTGCCGCGCTCGAACGGGGGAGACACGATGGCTGAGGTGAAGTCGCCCGGGACCAAGAAGGAGCTGTGGGTCTGGGTAGCTGCGATTGGCCTGGCGGCCTTCGTGCTCGGCTTCTTCGGCTACTCCGCCATGGCAGACCGGCACAACGCGGAACTGTCGATGAAGGCCGTGCAACGGTCGGAGCAGAAGATCTCGCAGGCACCGGAACGCCCGCCGAACGCGGCGCCAGTCAAAATCGCCGACGAGAACGTCATCAACAAGGACGAGGACGTCATCAACAAGAGGGACGTCGTCTACGGCGCCTTGGGATTGTTCGTGTTCAACGAGCCGCCGTGGACCGAGGTGGATTGGCGGCTCGACGTCGCCCGGTTCCTCGCACCGGTGGCAACTGGCATCGCGGGGATCACGGCCGTTTACACGCTCTTCAACGAGCAGATCTGGGCTATCCGCTTGCGTCGCTGGAAGGACCACGTGGTCGTGTGCGGACTCGGCTACAAGGGCTTCACGTTCGTTCAGCGCCTGCACCGCGCCGGCCGCAGTGTGGTCGGGATCGAATCCGATCCGGCCAACGCAACGATCGACGACTGTCGCGAGCTCGGCATCCCCGTCATCGTCGGCGACGCGCAACACGACCAGATCTTGCGGCGGGCGGGTGTGCAGCGAGCCGAGTGGCTGCTGTCGATGTGTCCTGACGATGCCATCAACACCGAGATCCTCTTGAGCGCAAGCGCGATTGCCGAAGAGCGCAACGGCAGCACGTTGCACTGCCTGGCCCAGATCAGCAATCCGCAGCTGTGCAGCCTGCTTCGCATCTCCCAGATCAACCAGACCAACCAGATCGACCGGGACGAACCGACCTGGACGGCCAACTTCTTCAACACCGACGACACGTCGGCCGCCCTCATGGTGGAAAGGTACGGCCTCGACGCCGTAGCCGACAAGCCGCCGCACATACTCATCGCGCACCTCGACCCGCTCGGTCAGAGGCTCGTCGTGCTCGCGGCACAGCGATGGGTGACACAGCGCGAACGGACCGCGAGGACGCGTGCGATGCGACTAGTGATCACCGTCGTCGACGACGATGCCGATACCAGAATCCGGGCGCTCAAACGGGAATACGCGGTGTTGCGGGATACCTGCACGTTCATCACGAGTTCGGTGTCCGCGGCAGACATCGCGGACCTGAGGGCCGAGTACACGGTCAGTGCCGCTCCGAAACCGTTGCGGGCCTTCGTCACCGCGAGTGACGATGATCGAGGTGTCGCAACGACACTTCTGCTGTTACATCACCTGAACTTGCCGATCGACATCGCCGTCGCCCAGTCCCGCGAGTACGGGACGGGCAAATTGCTCGACTCCTTGCGGTCGGTCAAGGTCGAGGTGTTCCCGACGTTCGAGATGACATGCACCAGTGATCTTCTCTTCAAGGTGTCGATCAAGCGGTTGGCCAAGGAGATTCACGAGATCTGGCGGGAGGAACAGCTCGCGGTCCTCGACAGGATCGACGGGGCCGTCGCCAGGCTCCGAGCGCTGGGTGACGGCGGCGACGTGGCGGCCACGGTGATCGGCGAAGCCTTCGGCGAGCTCGAGGACGCGCGAAGTGACGACGGCGAGGTGCTCGCCACCATCAAGACGGCGCTCGACAAGCTCGAGAGCGCGTGGGCTGGCGACGCGCGGCCCGTCACGATCGAGCACGTGGTCGCGGAGCTCCGACGGGAGCGGAAGAACTACGAGGATCCGCCGAAGTGGGAGTACGCCAAGGAGTCGGATCGAATCTCGAGCATGGAGCAGGCCCACGACATCCCCGCCAAACTTCGGTCCATCAATTGTCCGATCGTGTCCGCGACGGACGGCGAAGACGCGGACTTCGAGTTGACCGACGAGGAAGTCGAATTACTGGCGGTCCAGGAACACGATCGATGGATGTCGGAGCGCCGCAACGCAGGTTGGACGGACGGACCGAAGGACAACGAGGCAAAGACGTCCCCCTACCTGGTGCCGTTCGCCGCCCTGCCACCCCACATCGCGGAATGGGACCGCGTGTTCGTCCGCAAGATCCCGAGCATCCTCAGGAAGGCCAGTTACCGGGTCGTCCGCAACCCGCAGTCGACGACCAGCGCCACGTGACCTCGTTTGAGTCACGCGGATCGTTATCCGTGAGCGGTGCCAGGGCGCTTGGTGCCATGGGAACCATGACGACCGAACGCATCACCGACCACGTCAAGTTCGCACGGCCGGCAACTCGACGTCAGACAAGCGTGGAATGTGGGCGGACTCGACGCTCGAGGACCTCGTGCAGTACACCGACGGTTTTCGCACGCAGTTGATCGGCACGTCGGAACGGATTGCCGAACGCATCGCTGCGTACGGCAAACGCGGTGTCGACCTCGGAGGCGTCCTTCACTTCGAGGAGGAGATCGAGTACTTCGGTGCCAACGTGCTGCCGTTGGTGCGCGAAATCGAAGACTCCGAAGAGAATTCGCGCAACGCGCCCGTCCTCGTCGCCGCCCGATTGCTCCTCGCGCCAGCGCTCGTCGCCGCCTGAACGGCGCCGCGGAGTCGGTGCGCTAGCGTGGGTGGCTGAACCGCAATCGACAGGAGAGGTCATGACCTACCCGCCCGGTGGCCCCGGCCATTCGTCCACGCCACCGCAAGCTCCTTACTCGGCGCCGATCCAGCAGTTCGACAGAGTGCCCGACACCGCCCCCGCGGGACCGAGCAAGCTTCCGGTGTACCTCGGCGCCACTGTCGCCGTTCTCGGGCTCGCGATCTATCTGACGAGCTTCGGTCCGGTGTTCGGCAGCCTCACCGCGATGCCCATGATCTTCCTGATCATCACGCCCGTACTCGCGGGCCTGCTTGCCGGCGTGAGCCTGCTGCCGAACCAGGACGACAGATCTGCCATCGCCGCCGTGCTGGCGGTTCTGGGCTTCCTCTTGCTGCTCCTGGTCGTACTCGACGAAGGGTCGTCGATCGAGTGGGCGTTCTACCCGTACATCGTGTTCTCGGTGCTGCAAGTCATCGCCGCAGTGGGGAAGCTGCTGTTGGACGCGGGCGTCATCACCGCGCCGACGCCCAGGCCCAAGCAAGAGCGTCAGCCCTACGGTCAGTACGGCGCGCCGTCGCCGTACTACGGTCAGCCTTCGTACGGCGGGCCCGCCCCCCAGCAGCCGGGTTACCCACCGCAGTACGGCCGTGGATACCAGAGCGGCCCGAACACTCCTGGTTTTCCGGCCATCGGCAGGCCGGAAGGCCCTCAGAACGGACTGCACAGCGGTCCGCCGACCCCACCGACCGGATTCCCAGCGTTCGGTCAGCCGCAGCCGCAGTCACAGCCTGCGGCGTCGGGGCCGAGCCAGTCGCATCAGCAGTTCGACAAGCCGCAACCAGAACAATCACCGCCGCAGGCTCCCCAGCAATCGGCCCCTCCGCCGTCATAATCACTAGCGGGGCGTGCGCGGTCTTCGCGCGCACCAGCTTGCGCGAGGAGCTACCCGTCTAGTGAACAACCGGCCAGTCGGCACACGTCAGGCCCGCGACCTGCTCAGGGTTGCGTTCGGTCCCTCGATCGTGGCGCTGGGCGTCATCGCGGCGGTCGTGCTATTGCAGTTGCTGATCGCCAACAGCGACATGACGGGCGCCTCCGGTGCGATTGCCAGCCTGTGGCTGGGGGTGCATCAGGTCCCTGTGTCCATCGACGGCAGCGAGCTGGGCGTGATGCCGCTGCTCCCCGTGCTGGCGATGGTGTGGGGTACGGCGCGCACGACGGCCGCCGCCATCAGTCCACGCGCATCGTGGTTCGTGGTGCGGTGGGTCGTCTTGTCGGCACTGGGCGGACCGGTGTTGATCGCCGCGATGGCGTTGGCCGTCGTGCACGATGCATCGTCGGTGATCACGCAGTTGCAGACACCAAATGCGTTGCGCGCCTTCGGTGGTGTGCTGGCCGTCCACTTCATCGGCGCGATGCTCGGCGTGGGTTCACGCGTGGGGCGCCGCCTGGTTGGTAGCTCACCTTCCTCTGGGGGGGGCGAAGCGAGGACCCTGCCTGGCTGGCTGCCCGATGCGGTGCGGGCCGCGTCGGCCGGTGTGCTGGCGCTGCTGGGCTTGTCCGGAGTGATCACGGCGATGTCCCTGGTCGTGCACTGGTCGACCATGGGTGGCCTGTACGCGATCACGGATTCGGTGTTCGGCCAGTTCAGTCTGACGCTGCTGGCGGTGTTGTACGCGCCGAACGTGATCGTCGGGACGGCGGCCGTCGCCGTGGGGTCCAGCGCGCACATCGGGCTCGCGACGTTCAGTTCGTTCACGGTGCTGGGCGGTGACGTGCCCGCGCTGCCGATACTCGCGGCGGTACCCACCCCGCCGCTGGGGCCCGTCTGGGTCGCGCTCATGATCATCGCCGCGGCGTCCGCAGTCGCGGTCGGACAGCAGTGCGCAAGGCGACCCTTGCCGCTACCCATGGCCGCGGCGAAGGTGGTCGTCGCGTCGGCCATGGCAGCCGTGGTGATGGCCCTACTCGGGTACGCCAGCGGTGGTCGGCTGGGGAATTTCGGCGACGTCGGTGTCGACCAGACCACATTCGGACCTGCGGTGTTCCTGTGGTTCTTCGGGATCGGTGGGCTCACGGTGGCGATGGCAGGCGGGATCGCCCGGGCTCCCAAGCCCCGCGCGGTGCCCGCCGTCGTGGACCCCGAACCGGCTCCCGAGCCGGACCCCGGGCCAACCCCCGAGCCGGACCCCGGACCAACCCCTGAGCCGGATCCCGGGCCCGAGCCGGCCGAACCCGAACCGACACCTCCGATCGAGGAATTCGAACCAGCACCGGAACACGTGGACGCGCCGCTGGATCTCGACGACGATCCCGAGGCACACTTCTTCACCGACGACGACGTGACCAGCGACGAGCAGCGCGGAGCGGCCGATTAGGCTGCATCGCGTGCAGCAACCGCTCCGTGTGCCCCCGAGCGCACCGGCCCGGCTGGTGGTGTTGGCCTCGGGCACCGGTTCGCTCCTGGAATCCCTACTGGCGGCCGCAGTCGGCGACTACCCGGCGCGGGTGGTCGCCGTCGGGACGGACCGCGACTGCCGAGCCTTGGAGGTGGCGACCTCAGCCGGGATCGCCGGATACACGGTTCGGCTGGGCGACCACTCCGACCGATCGGCCTGGGATGCCGCCATCACCGACGCCACCGCCGCCCACGAGCCAGATCTCGTGGTCTCCGCGGGCTTCATGAAGATCCTTGGTGCACAATTTCTTTCGCGCTTCCTGGGGCGTGTCGTCAATACCCACCCCGCGTTACTGCCCGCTTTTCCGGGCGCGCACGCGGTGCCCGAGGCGCTCGCCTACGGCGTCCGCGTGACGGGGTGCACGGTGCACCTGGTCGACGCCGGGGTGGACACCGGGCCGATCCTCGCCCAGGAGGCGATCCCGGTGCTCGACGGCGACGACGAGGCGTCGTTGCACGAGCGGATCAAGGTGGTCGAACGCCGCCTGTTGGTGGATGTGCTCGCTGCGATGGCCACGCGCGGCGTGATCTGGACTGGACGAAAGGCGGCCATGGGATGAGCGACGAGAGCAGGCGCCCGATCCGGCGCGCGCTGATCAGCGTGTACGACAAGACTGGACTCGCCGAGTTGGCCCGTGGGCTGCACGATGCGGGCGTCGCCATCGTGTCGACGGGTTCGACGGCGAAAACCATTGCAGCGAGCGGTGTTCCGGTGACCCCGGTCGAGGAAGTGACCGGCTTTCCCGAGGTGCTCGACGGGCGGGTCAAGACCCTTCACCCACGCGTGCACGCGGGACTGCTCGCCGACACCCGCAAGGCCGAACACCTCGCGGCGCTCGAGGAACTCGGCGTGGCGGCCTTCGAACTGGTCGTCGTGAACCTCTACCCGTTCAGCGCGACGGTCGAATCCGGCGCGAGCGAGGACGAGTGCGTCGAGCAGATCGACATCGGTGGGCCGTCGATGGTGCGGGCGGCGGCAAAGAACCATCCGAGCGTCGCTGTGGTCGTCGACCCGCTCGGATACGACGGCGTGCTTGCCGCGGTACGGGACGGCGGGTTCACGCTCGCGGAACGAAAGATCCTCGCGTCACTCGCCTTCCGGCACACCGCCGAGTACGACGTGGCCGTCGCGACGTGGATGGGGGCCACGCTGGCGCCCGAAGAGCCTGCCCAGAAGCTGCCCGCATGGGCCGGATTCACGTGGAAGCGCGCCGCGGTGCTGCGCTACGGCGAGAACCCGCACCAGCAGGCCGCGTTGTATCGCAACGACATCGGGTGGCCGGGGCTTGCGCAGGCCGAGCAGTTGCATGGAAAGGAGATGTCCTACAACAACTTCACCGACGCCGATGCTGCGTGGCGTGCGGCGTTCGACCACGAAGAGATGTGCGTCGCGATCATCAAGCACGCCAACCCGTGTGGCATTGCCATCTCGTCGGTGTCGGTGGCCGATGCGCACCGCAAGGCCCACGAGTGCGATCCGCTGAGCGCGTTCGGCGGGGTGATCGCGGCCAACACCACGGTCAGCGTCGAGATGGCCGAAACGGTGGCCGACATCTTCACCGAGGTGATCGTCGCGCCGGCCTACGAACCGGGCGCGGTTGAGGTGTTGGCGCGCAAGAAGAACATCCGGGTTCTGGTGGCGTCGGAGCCGCAGTCCGGCGGCACGGAGTTTCGTCAGGTCAGCGGGGGTCTGCTCGTGCAGCAGCGCGATGCGCTTGACGCCAAGGGGGACGATCCCAACAACTGGACGCTGGCCACAGGTTCGCCCGCGGACCCGGCGACGTTGGCGGACTTGAAGTTCGCGTGGCGCACGTGCCGCGCGGTGAAGTCCAACGCAATCGTGGTGGCGAAGGACGGTGCGACCGTCGGCGTCGGCATGGGTCAGGTCAACCGGGTGGATGCGGCGCGGCTGGCGGTAGAGCGGGCGGGCGACCGGGTCGTCGGTGCGGTCGCGGCGTCGGACGCGTTCTTCCCGTTTCCCGACGGACTCGAGACGCTTGCGGCGGCGGGTGTGACGGCGATCGTGCACCCAGGTGGTTCGGTGCGCGACGACGTCGTCACCGACGCGGCCGCCAAAGCGGGCATCGCGTTGTACCTCACGGGCGCCCGTCACTTCGCGCACTAGATTAGGGTCCACTCGTGCGCGACTCGGCGTTTAGAGCTCTGGTCGTGATGCTCGCCGTCGCGTCCGTGTTGGCGACGGGTTGCTCGAAGGCCGTCGAGGGTCGCCCCGTCGCGGGTTCGTCGGAGGGGGTACTCGACGACTCGAAGTGCACGAAGGTAGATGCGCCGCTGACGACGATCCCACCCGCTGCGGGTTCGTCCGATGAATTCGAGCCGACGCTGCGCGTTCCGCAACCCGACGGCTGGGATCGCTTCACCGACTTGGACTCGGCAGTGATCAGGTTCGCCATGGGCAACCCGCACCTCAAGGTGGCCGACCGCGCGGCGTCTGCGGTGGTGACCATCGAAAGCCAGCCCGGAGAACTTGACCCCAACACATACTTCGAAGAGGGAAGACAGTCGTTGGTTTCGGTGTTCGGCGCCACCGACATGACTTTCGTCGATGGCACTTTGTGCGGTCTGCCCGCGCAGACCGTGCGTTACATCATCCCGCAGATGGGTTCGGGGTCGCCGGTTCCGGCGACCGTGGTGATCACCGTGGTGCACAGCGGCGGCAAGACCTACGGGACTGCCTTGACGATCCAGTCGCCCGTACCCGACGACCCCGTCTACAAGAAGGACGCCGAGGACATTCTGACCGGATTCCAGGTGTTGGCGCCGAACTTGGGGGCTCGATAGCGCGCTAGACCTACCACCGCCGAACGTGGATTACCGTCACGCCCACCTGCACGAGTGCGTGACGGTAATCCACGTTCGGCGTAGGGAGCGGGCCCGTCCAGGACCCAACGTGATGCTTAGGTGGGGTAGCAGTCGTAGCGTGGAGTCGTGACTTCACCTAATGACCTCCCTCGCACCGTCGGCGAGCTGCGGGCCTCCGGGCACCGCGAGCGCGGCGTCAAGGCCGAAATCCGGGAGAATCTGCTGGCTGCGCTCGCGGAGGGCCGCGACATGTGGCCCGGAATCCTGGGCTTCGACGACACCGTGCTGCCACAGCTCGAGCGTGCGCTGATCGCTGGACACGACATCGTGCTGCTCGGTGAACGCGGCCAGGGCAAGACCCGGCTTCTGCGTGCACTCAGTGGCTTGCTCGATGAGTGGACGCCCGTCATCGAGGGTTCCGAGTTGGGCGAGCATCCGTACACACCCATTACTCCGGAGTCGATCCGGCGGGCGACCACGTCCGGCGACGATCTGCCCATCGCATGGCGTCACCGCAGCGAGCGCTACACCGAGAAGCTGGCCACCCCCGACACCAGCGTGGCCGACCTCGTCGGTGACATCGATCCCATCAAGGTGGCCGAGGGACGCAGCCTCGGCGACCCGGAGACCATCGCGTTCGGGCTGATCCCGCGTGCGCACCGCGGCATCGTCGCCGTCAACGAGTTGCCCGATCTCGCCGAGCGCATCCAGGTCTCGATGCTGAACGTGATGGAGGAGCGGGACATCCAGGTCCGCGGCTACACGCTGCGGCTCCCGCTCGACGTGCTCGTCGTGGCCAGCGCCAACCCCGAGGACTACACGAACCGCGGTCGCATCATCACCCCACTGAAGGACCGGTTCGGCGCCGAGATCCGCACCCACTACCCGCTGGCGATGGAGGCCGAGGTCGGCGTCATCAATCAGGAGGCGCACCTCGAGGCGGAGGTGCCTGAGTACCTGCTGCAGATCCTGGCTCGGTTCGCCCGCAACCTGCGCGAGTCGAACTCGATCGACCAGCGCTCCGGCGTCTCGGCGCGGTTCGCGATCGCGGCCGCCGAGACGGTCGCCGCAGCGGCCCGGCACCGCTCCGCCGTGCTCGGCGAGCAGGATCCGGTGGCCCGGGTGGTCGACCTCGGCACGGTGATCGACGTGCTACGCGGCAAACTGGAGTTCGAGTCCGGAGAGGAGGGGCGCGAGCAGGCGGTGCTCGAGCACCTGCTGCGGCGGGCCACGGCGGATACCGCGCAGCGGTTGCTCGGCGGCATCGACGTCGGGCCGTTGGTGGTCGCGATCGAGGGCGGCTCGGCCGTCACCACCGGCGATCGGGTGTCGGCGAGGGAGGTGCTGGCGGCGGTGCCCGAAGTGCCCGCGATAGCCAAGGTGCAGGAGCGCCTTGGTGCGCACTCCGATGGTCAACGCGCCGCCGCCGTTGAATTGGCCTTGGAGGCGCTGTATCTGGCCAAGCGCATCGACAAGGTATCCGGCGAGGGCGAAACAGTCTATGGCTAAACACACGTCGCGGTATTCGCGATACAGCGGCGGGCCCGACCCGCTGGCACCCCCCGTCGACTTGCGGGAGGCGCTGGAGCAGATCGGCCGCGACGTCATGGAGGGCTCAGCGCCCCGGCGGGCACTGTCCGAGCTGATGCGGCGCGGCACCAAGAACATGCGTGGTGCCGATCGACTGGCTGCGGAGGCCAACCGTCGGCGGCGGGAACTGTTGCAGCGCAACAATCTCGATGGCACGTTGCAGGAGATCAAGAAGCTGCTCGACGAGGCCGTACTGGCCGAGCGCAAGGAGCTGGCTCGCGCGCTCGACGACGATGCCCGATTCGGCGAGCTGCAACTCGAGTCGTTGTCGCCCTCGCCGGCCAAGGCCGTCCAGGAGCTTGCGGAGTACGACTGGCGTTCGCCCGAGGCTCGGCAAAAGTACGAGCAGATCAAGGACCTCATGGGCCGGGAGATGCTCGATCAGCGCTTCGCCGGGATGAAGGAGGCGCTGGAGAACGCCACCGACGAGGACCGTCAGCGCGTCAACGACATGCTTGATGATCTGAATGACTTGCTGGACAAGCACTCTCGCGGTGAGGATTCCGAGCAAGATTTCAAAGACTTCATGAACAAGCACGGCGAGTTCTTCCCAGAGAACCCACAGAACATCGACGAGCTACTCGACTCGTTGGCCAAGCGGGCGGCGGCCGCCCAGCGGTTCCGCAACAGCTTGTCGGCGGAGCAGCGCGCCGAGCTGGATGCGCTGGCGCAACAGGCGTTCGGTTCGCCGTCGCTGATGAACGCGCTCAACCGCCTTGACGCACACCTGCAGTCAGCCCGCCCCGGCGAGGATTGGGATGGCGCGCAACGGTTCTCGGGGGACGACCCACTCGGTATGGGCGAGGGCGCCCAGGCCTTGGCCGATATCGCCGAGCTCGAGCAGCTCGCCGAGCAGCTGTCGCAGAGCTATGCCGGCGCTCAGATGGACGACGTCGACCTGGACATGCTGGCCCGCCAGCTCGGAGAGGATGCCGCGGTTGATGCCCGGACGCTAACCGAGCTGGAACGAGCACTGATGAATCAGGGCTTCCTCGATCGCGGATCGGACGGACAGTGGCGGCTGTCGCCGAAGGCGATGCGACAGCTCGGTCATGCCGCGTTACGCGACGTGGCCCAACAACTGTCCGGACGGCATGGCGAACGGGACACCCGGCGTGCGGGTGCCGCCGGCGAGCTCACCGGCGCCACCCGGCCGTGGCAGTTCGGTGATACCGAGCCGTGGAACGTCACCCGCACGCTGACCAACGCGGTACTGCGTAGCTCCGGCGGGCAGGAGCGAAGCGACACGGGGCTTGGCAGAGGGACTGGGGTGGTCGAACCGCCGCTGCGGATCACCGTCGAAGACGTCGAGATCTCCGAGACGGAGACGCGTACCCAGGCTGTGGTCGCGCTGCTGGTCGACACGTCGTTCTCGATGGTCATGGAGAACCGGTGGCTGCCGATGAAGCAAACCGCGTTGGCGCTCAACCATCTGGTCAGTACGCGCTTCCGCTCCGATGCGCTGCAGATCATCGCGTTCGGCCGGTACGCGCGGACCGTGACGGCCGCCGAGTTGACCGGGCTGGAGGGCGTCTACGAGCAGGGCACCAACCTGCACCACGCGCTGGCGCTGGCCGCCCGCCACCTGAGGCGACACCCGAATGCCCAGCCGGTGGTGCTCGTCGTCACCGACGGCGAGCCCACCGCACACCTCGAGGACTTCGGCGACGGAGATGGCACCTCGGTGTTCTTCGACTATCCGCCGCATCCCCGCACGATCGCCCACACCGTGCGCGGATTCGACGAGATCGCGCGGTTGGGCGCCCAGGTGACCATCTTCCGGCTCGGCAGCGATCCCGGCTTGGCGCGGTTCATCGATCAGGTTGCCAGGCGCGTCCAGGGACGGGTCGTGGTGCCCGATCTCGACGGGCTCGGGGCCGCCGTGGTGGGCGATTACCTCGGTTCTCGACGCAGGCGTTGATTGGTATCGCTTTTCGTCAGCTACGCTTCCGGCACGTTCGGCGTTTCCGGTGTGAGCAGCGCAACACGTACGAGCACGGATACACGTGTCCCGCTTGCCGGAACCGACCAACCTGGATAACCTGCAGACGAAGTTCGTCAACGACTTCTTTTCCCAGTGGGGGGACCCTGAACGTGCGGACGGCGCTATCAGCCGCGACGACCCGTGACAGCAAACGTAGCTCTCGTCCCTACTGCCTACCTGGGTTACGAGGGCGGTATCTCGGAGAACGTCTGGTAGCGTTAGCTGGCAGCAACGGCGTCCTCGCTCAGGACAGCCGGCACAACGGATTCTTCGACACCGGCATCTTCGAGGGCGTGCGCTACTTGCTCCTCAGGCCAATGCCCGCCGTCGAACGAGGCGCCTGAGCGACTCGCGCCCCAGTTCGCTCGGTACGGCGCGCCGGAGGAACCTGGGTGTCGACACGCTCCCTTTGGCCGACGCGAACGTCCGGCGCCCGCCCGCCGCGGTGCCTGCGGCTGCAGCCGTAAAGTGGCTGTGGAGGCCCAAAGTTGAAGAAGGCTCCGCGACCGAGATCGAGGAACTACGGATCCGTCGGGCATCGATCGCGACACTGATTCATCCGCCTTCGCCCGTGGACGGATTTCGCAGACCTTTTGGTGTCGTTTCGCTGACCGAGGCGACCGTCCAGATGAAAACGTTGCCGCCATCTCTAAACAAACTAGCGCGACTAAATATATGCGGCCTGAAACTGGCTTCCATCGAGCAGCCCCGCCACTGGCGGTCGGCTTAGCTGAGCACGGCATCTCTACCCGCCACTGATCCGATACCGACACGATTCGGACCAATGCATACGCCCGCTTGGCAAATTATGAGTATTACTACTAAGATTCAGATACCCGTACTCTGCAGCTGTTCTTCAGGTGCGTCGCAAGCGATCAGGGGGCCACCATGCCGATCCGTCAGTTCCTCACCACAGGCGTGGCCTTCGCCACGGTCGGTATGGTCGCTGCCATTCCTGCGATCGCCCCGCCGCTGCAGCCACAGGACGTGCAGGTGGTCAACGCCACCGAGGCTCAGGTGAGGTTGGCGGCAGCCGTGACGCCGTCGGTGACGGACCTCATCAACGTCTACTTCGGCGTGAGTCCAGAAGGGGGACTTCCGGCGGTTTGGACGCCCGGCACCTCCGGCCCCACGGGCGTGATCTACCAGCTGCTCCGCGCGCAGACGGACGACGGCACCGATGCGGCGACTGCCGTCGACGGGCTGTTCACGCTGGGTATGGCGAAGGTCATCGGAGACTACCTCTACTACCACACCGAGGATCCCGCCCTGCAGCGGGCGATCTTCGCGTGGTTCGGCGGCGGCCTCAGCGGCGAGGGCGCCCTCAGCAACCTCGTCAGGCAGTTGCTCATCGACAACGGCCCTCCGCTTCTGGCACCGCTCGTCGACCAGTACTGGGCGGGCGGCGCCACGCGGTTGGGGTTCCTGGGCCTGAGCGCACTGACCCTTTTGGTAGACCCGACACACGAATCGACGGCCGTCCTCGGAGCCATCTTCAATGGCACGGACTTGGATTCGGATGGCGTCCCCGACGTCAACAAAGGGATCACCGCGGTCACCCACCGGCTGCTGAAGCAAGCCTCCACTGATCCGGTGTCGGACCAGTTCCTCGACGATTACTTCAGTGGCGGGATGATGGCCGTAGCGAAGACCCAATTGGATGCCGCGCTTCCGGATTCCGCGCTGAAGGACGCGGTCGATGCCTACTTCGATGGCGGGGCCTTCGGATTGGCGCATGAGCAGCTTCGCTCGTTGATCACGGAGCCGACGGCGCAAGGCCTCCTCGACGAGTACTTCGACAACGGCATCTCGGGCATGGCCCGCTTCATGCTTGCCGGACCGGCGCCCGTCGCGCCGGAGGAGACGCTGATGTTGGCGAAGAGCTCCGCCGTGCCCGAGGAGCGAGCGTCTGAGGAGCCGGAGGCACTAGCGTCCGAGCCCGAGGCGGCCAAGCCGGAGGCCCCGAAGGTCGAGGCGCTCTCCGCGGCCGTGGTCGACACCAAGCCCGTCGATACCTTGCCCGCGGCACCGGTGGCCGTTATCGCGCCGGCTCCCGCAGCCGTTCCGGCGCCTGTGGCGGAGACCCCTGTTCCTGCGGAGGACCCGAAGCCCGTCGACACAGTCGACGCCACCGATGTCATGAAGAACGGCGGCGATTTCAGCAAGAACGCCGACGACGAGCTTATTCTCCTCCCAGGTGGCACCCGCCCGAAGGATCGCCCGCACAGCTGGGGCGTCTTCGGCAAAGTCGCCAAGGCGATCGGCAACGGCCTGGCCGGTGGCAAGGCGGGACCGGCCGGCGGTGCTACCCCCGGTGGTGCCGAGGGTGCGAGCGAAGGCGGCGGCGGCGCCGAGGGCTGACCGCACCGCCACTGATCCGGCCATGGTGCCGTAGGACAGGACAGCGTCGTCATGGCGATGCCGAACGACCTTGTGTTCGTTCGTCATGGCCAGTCCGAGGCGAACATCCCCAGCACGCCGACAAGGCGGGCCGGCTTCACGCCAAGCACGTCGAGATCTACGATCGGCCCGACTGGGAACAACGCTTGTCCAGCCTGGGCATCGAGCAGGCCAAACAGGCCAAGGCCTGGTTCGACGAGCATCTCGGCGGCGCGAAGGCGTTCGACCTGCGTTACTTCTCGCCCCTTCTGCGCACCAGGGAGACCGCCGCGTACCTGGGCGGCGAGGACTGCGGCAACTGGATCATGGACGACCGCATCGTTGAGCGAAGCTGGGGGACCTACGGCGCGCTGTCGCGAGCCGAACGCGAGCACAGGTTCGCGCTCGCCGCAAAGATGTACGGCCAATCACCTTGGTCACAAAGCTTCCCGGCGGGGAGAGTCGCTACGAAGTGAGCGATCGGTTCCGTGACTTCCAAGGCACGTTGCACCGCGAGGCGGCCGACTTGCGGGTGCTCGTCGTGACGCACGGCGATTTCATGGGAATCGCGCGCTACAACATCGAACGGATGTTGCCCGAACAGTGCGAAGATGTTGAGCGCGACGAGTCGCAGGACGTGAAGAACTGTGCAATCTTTCACTACTCCCGCGTCAACCCAGCCGATCCGGGCGACATCCGGGACAAGCTGAGCTTCCGCCCGCTCGTGAACCCCACCGACGCGCCGTCCTCGCCGTTCGGAGTTCAGTGGAGTGGCCGCCGCGCCCGAGGTTCACGGTCGCCGAGTTGCTGCAACAGGCCCGGCGAGCGCCGCGGCTCATCCCGGACAAGTGACGGCGGGCGAGCTCAGTCGGCCTTGCGCTTCTTGCGCTTGACGCCGACGCTGCCCCACAGCGAGAAGCCGCGGATGGTGACGTGTGGAGCGCCGGGGGAGCCCTGGTCGCCAAGGTGATCGAAGGCGCCCATCACACCCACCCCGCGAACGTCGACGTTGACCTCGGGCGGTAACACGATGGTCTGGCCACCGAAGATGGAATACGAGTGGATCTCGACGTCGGGGCATGTGAAGTCGGCGTAGCGCAGATCGATGATGCCGCCGCCGAAAAGGGTGAAGGACGTCAACCGCTTCGGTACGTTCCACCGACCGCGTCGCTCGAATCCGCTCATGATCGCCAATAGCAGTGTCGACGGGGCAGGACGGCAGGGGCCGTGCCCGCGGGGCGAGGTCGTAGCCGCAAGGTCGTCGCTGAGTCGGTCGAGCTCGTCGTAAGTCTTGGCGGCGTACGCCTTGGCGAGCCGATCCTCGTACTCGCTCATCTCGAGGCGACCCTGGGCGGCGGCATCCGTGAGCAACTGCGCCACCTGGATGCGATCGGTGTCGGCAGCACGCATCGAGGAGTCGCGCGGCGGAGTCATCACCGACGAGCCTACGACGAACCTCGGTACATGCAAGAGGCTGGTCGAAAACGTCTCCGAATCCACGTTAAAACCGTCGCCGCAACCTTGCCCGCGGTAACTGAACTTATGGTATTCGCCGACCGGCAACCATCTAACGGGCCCACCGTGGCGGCCGCTTCTCCAGGAAGGCCAGCATGCCCTCGCGCGCCTCCTCGGAACCGAACAGCCGTGCCGACTGCTGCGTGAGCTCCTCGGCGCGGCGGTCGAAACCCTCGAGGATGGCAGCGGTGGTCAGCCCCTTCGAGGCGTCCAGGCCCTGCGGCGAGCCCTTCGCGGCGTCGGCGGCGAGCGCGGCTACGGTCGCTTCGACGTTCTCGGCGGACGTGGCGGCGACGGTGACCAGCCCGATGCGGGCAGCCTCGTCGGCACCGAACTTCTCGCCGGTGATGAAGTAGCGCCCCGCCGCGCGGGGATCCAGTTTCGGCAACAACACGAGCGAGATGATCGACGGCGCGACGCCGATGCGTGCCTCGGTGAGCGCGAACGTGCTCGCCGGCCCGGCGACGACGATGTCGCATGCGCCGATCAGCCCGAGCCCGCCAGCACGCACGTGGCCGTCCACCGCGGCGATCACCGGTATCGGCAGTTCGAGAATCGATCGCAACACGTGCGTCATCTCGCGCGCCCGGTCCACCGCGACGTCGCTGGGGTCGGCGTCCGGCCCTGCTGCGGAAGACTCAGCAAGGTCAGCGCCCGCGCAGAAGGTCCTGCCGGTGTGTCCGAGCACAACTGCCCGCACTCCCGAGTCCTCGGTAGCCTCGGCGAGCCCCTTCCGGAGTTGGGTGACAAGCGCGGTGGACAGCGCGTTGTGGTTGTGAGGTGAGTCCAGCGTCAGCCGGGCGACGGCGCCGTCGACGGCGTAGCGGACCACGGTGTTCATCAGTACGACCGGGGGAGGCCCAGCGACGTCTGAGCGATGAAGTTCAGGATCATCTCCCGGCTGACGGGCGCGATGCGGGCCAGCCGCGATGCGGTGAGCACCGAGGCGATGCCGTACTCCTTGGTCAACCCGTTGCCGCCCAACGACTGCACGGCCTGGTCGACGGCGCGCACGGACGCCTCGCCCGCGGCGTACTTCGCCATGTTCGCTGCTTCGGCGGCGCCGACGTCGTCGCCGCCGTCGTACAGCGTCGCCGCCTTCTGCATCATCAACTTGGCTAGTTCGACCTCGATGTAGTTCTGCGCCAACGGATGTGAGATGCCTTGATGAGCACCGATGGGGGTCTTCCACACCTGCCGCTTCGCGACGTAGTCGGTCGCCTTGCTGATGGCGAAGCGGCCCATGCCCACCGCGCTGGCCGCGCCCATGATGCGTTCGGGGTTCAAGCCCGCGAACAATTGCGCGATGGCGGCATCCTCGGATCCGACGAGTGCGTCGGCGGGCAGCCGAACCTCGTCGAGGAAGAGCTGAAATTGGTTCTCCGGACTGACGATCTCCATGTCGATCTTCGTCCACGACATGCCGGGCGTATCGGTGGGCACCACGAACAGTGCGGGCCTGAGGTTACCGGTCTTGGCTTCCTCCGTGCGCCCGACGACCAGCACCGCCTGTGCTTGGTCTAGGCCCGAGATGAAGACCTTCTGGCCGGAGAGGATCCAGTCGCTGCCGTCCCTGCGCGCCGTGGTGGTGATCCGATGCGAGTTCGATCCGGCGTCGGGTTCGGTGATGGCGAACGCCATGGTGATCGTGCCGTCGGCGATGCTGGGGATCCAGCGCTTCTTCTGGTCCTCGGTGCCGAACCTGCTGATGATCGTGCCGTTGATGGCGGGGGAGACCACCATCATCAGCAGGGCGCAGCCGTTGGCCGACATCTCCTCCATGACGAGTGACAGCTCGTACATGCCCGCGCCGCCGCCGCCGTACGCCTCGGGCAGGTTCACCCCAATGAAACCGAGTTTACCTGCCTCGCTCCATAATTCGTCGGTGTGCTCATCCGCGCGGGCCTTCTCGAGGTAGTACTTCTCGCCGTAGTTCGCGGCGAATTGCGAGACGGCCTTCCGCAGTTCCTTCTGTTCGTCCGTTTCGACGAAGCTCATGTCCTTCTCCTCCTGGTTGCAGCTCAAGCGCCTTCGATGCGTGCGAGTACGGTGCCGACGTCGACTTGCTGGCCCGCGCTGACGTTCAGTTCGGCGAGCACACCGGCGCTGGGCGCGGCGATCGTGTGCTCCATCTTCATGGCCTCCAGCCAGATCAACGGCTGACCCGCCTTGACCTTGTCGCCCGCCGCCGCGCCGACGCGGATCACCGAACCCGGCATGGGCGCAAGCAGCGAGCCGTGTGCGACCGCGGCATCCGGGTCCGGGAAGCGCGGTTGGGCGGTCAGCCGGACGGGTCCGAGCGGCGAGTCGACGAACACGGCGTCGGTGTAGCGGGCGACGTCGAAGGCGCGTTCCACGCCGTCGACGGACAGCACCACCCGATCGGGTGTCGCGGACACCAGCCTGACGCCCGCACCGTCGGCGAGTTCCAGCCGGCCCCGGGTGAAGCGGTACGCCACTTCGTGCACCTTGTCTGCCGCGTCGACATACGTCTTGGTCTGATAACCCGACGGTACGTTTCGCCAGCCGCTGGGGAAACCGCGGAAAACCGTTGCGCCGCTGGTGTTGTGCGCGGCGTCGGCCACCGCTGCGGCCAGCGCCGACAACCCGGGCGCGGTCGAGCCCGCGATCGGTGCGGCCAGCTCGGCCAGGCCGTGCGTGTCGACGAACGCGGTGTCGGTGCCACCGGCCAGGAACGCGGGATGCCGCAGCACGTTGACCAGGAGGTCGCGGTTCGTCCTGATGCCGTGTAGCCGGGCGCGGGCCAACGCGTCAGCCAGGATCGCGGCGGCCCGGGTTCGGGTGGGGGCGAACGAGATGACCTTCGCCAGCATCGGGTCGTAGTAGATCGATACGACGGAACCGCTGACGACGCCGGAGTCGGTGCGCACTCCTGCCTGGCCGAGCGTGGTGAATTCGGTGAGCGTGGTCGGCACGTCGAAGCAGTGGATCGGTCCGGCCTGCGGTTGCCAGTTCTTCGCCGGATCCTCCGCGTAGAGCCGTACTTCGATCGAATGACCTCGGGCAGCGGGTGGTTGGGGCTCCAGAGCGCCGCCGTCGGCGACGTGCAACTGGAGTTCGACCAGATCGAGCCCGGTGGTCTCCTCGGTGACGGGATGCTCGACCTGCAGGCGGGTGTTCATCTCCAGGAAGTAGAAGTCGCCGGCCCCTGAGTCTTCGCCCGAGGCCATGAACTCGACGGTGCCCGCCCCGGTGTAGCCGATCGCCTCCGCGGCCAGCCGCGCCGCGTCGAAGAGCTTGGCGCGCATGCCGACCGTGCGTTCAACGAGGGGCGACGGGGCTTCCTCGACGATCTTCTGGTGGCGGCGCTGGATCGAGCACTCGCGTTCCCCGACAGCCCACACCGTGCCATGCGTGTCGGCCATCACCTGGACCTCGACGTGGTGGCCGGTGGCCAGGTAGCGCTCGCAGAACACCGTGGAGTCGCCGAACGCGGATTGGGCCTCGCGGCGCGCAGCCTCGACTTGTCTTGGCAGTTCGGCCAGTTCGCGGACCACGCGCATGCCGCGGCCGCCTCCGCCCGCCGACGCCTTGATCACCACCGGCAGCTGCGCGGCGGTGACGGAGTCGGGGTCGAGCTCGTCCAGCACGGGTACCCCCGCGGCTGCCATCATCTTCTTGGCCTCGATCTTGGAGCCCATCGCCTGGACGGCGACTACCGGTGGACCGATCCAGGTCAACCCGGCCTGCTGCACGGCGGCCGCGAAATCGGGGTTCTCCGAGAGGAATCCGTAACCGGGATGGACTGCATCGGCACCGGACGCGCGTGCTGCTGCGACAAGTTGGCCGATGTCGAGATACCCGTTGCGGCCGTCCAACCGCACCCGGACGTCGGCCTCGCCGACGTGTGGGGCGTCGGCGTCGGGGTCGGTGTAGACGGCGACGGTACCGATGCCGAGCCGACGGCACGTCGCGAACACGCGGCGGGCGATCTCCCCGCGGTTGGCGACCAGAACTCGAGTGATCATCTCGCAGTCTCCTCCGCGATTTCGGCGCGCAATTCCGCGCTCAACGCCGAAAAGCGCGCCGAAATCGCATACATTGCGGCGCTCACATCCGGAAGACGCCGAAGTTCGACGTCCCCTCGATCGGGCCATTCGCGATGGCGGACAGGCACATTCCCAGGACGGTGCGAGTGTCCCGCGGGTCGATCACGCCGTCGTCGTACAGCATTCCGGACAGCACCATCGGCAGTGATTCCGCTTCGATCTGACCCTCGACCGCCGCCCGCATCGCGGCGTCGGCGTCTTCGTCGACGGTCTGGCCTCGGGCCTCGGCGGCGGCCCGGCTGACGATCGACAGCACCCCCGCGAGTTGGGCGCCGCCCATCACCGCGGACTTGGCGCTGGGCCAGGCGAACAGGAATCGTGGGTCGTACGCGCGTCCGCACATGCCGTAGTGGCCTGCGCCGTAGGAGGCGCCGATCAGCAACGAGAGGTGGGGCACTGTCGAGTTGGAGACGGCGTTGATCATCATCGAGCCGTGCTTGATCATTCCGCCCTCCTCGTACTTCTTGCCAACCATGTAGCCGGTGGTGTTGTGCAGGAACAGAAGTGGCGTATCGGACCGGTTGGCCAGCTGGATGAACTGGGTGGCCTTCTGGCTCTCCTCGCTGAACAGCACCCCGCGGGCGTTGGCGAGGATGCCGATGGGGTAGCCGTGCAGCGTGGCCCATCCGGTCACCAGTGACGAACCGTAGAGGCCCTTGAACTCGTCGAACTCCGAGCCGTCGACGATCCGGGCGATGACGTCTCGCGGGTCGAACGGGATGCGCAGGTCCGCGGGCACGATGCCGATCAGTTCCTCGGCGTCGAACAACGGCTCGGTGACGGGGCCGGGCGCGGGGCCCCGCTTGCGCCAGTTGAGCCGCGCCACGATGCGCCTGCCGATGCGGATGGCGTCGAGTTCGTCGACGGCGAAGTAGTCGCCGAGTCCCGAAGTGCGGGAGTGCATCTCGGCTCCGCCGAGGGATTCGTCGTCGGACTCCTCGCCGGTGGCCATCTTCACCAACGGCGGGCCGGCAAGGAACACCTTCGAGCGTTCCTTGATCATCACGACGTGGTCGGACATACCGGGGATGTAGGCCCCGCCGGCCGTCGAGTTGCCGAATACCAGCGCGATGGTCGGAATGCCCGCCGCCGACAGCCGGGTCAGGTCGCGGAAGCCCTGACCGCCGGGGATGAAGATCTCCTTCTGCGTCGGCAGGTCGGCGCCGCCCGACTCGACCAGCGAGATCACCGGCAACCGGTTCTGCAGCGCAATGTAGTTGGCCCGCAATATCTTCTTCAACGTCCACGGGTTGGTGGTACCGCCCTTGACGGTCGGGTCGTGGGCCACGAGCATGCACTCGACACCCTCGACCACGCCGATGCCCGTCACCACGCTGGCCCCGACCGTGTACTGGCTGCCGTATCCGGCGAGCGTGCTGAGCTCGAGGAACGGGGAGTCGGGGTCGATGAGCAACTCGACGCGCTCGCGGGCGGTCATCTTGCCGCGGTCGTGGTGGCGCTTGACGTACTTCTCGCCGCCGCCCGCCAGAGCTTTGGCGTGCTCGGCGCCGAGCTCGGCGAGCTTGCTCGACATCACCTCGGCGGCGTCGGCGTACGCGGCAGAGCGTGGGTCGAGGGTCGACTTGAGGGCCGATGAGCCGCTTGCGCGAAGAGTATCCGGACGCGATGAGCCGCTTGCGCGAAGAGAATTCAGAGGTGTCATGACTGGTATCCAAGCGCCTTGGCGGCCAGGCTGGTGAGGATCTCCGTAGTGCCGCCGCCGATTCCGAGGATGCGCATGTCGCGGTACTGACGCTCGACTTCGGATTCGGCCATGTAGCCCATGCCGCCGAACAGTTGAACGGCCGCATTGGCCACCCACTCGCCGGCTTCGACGGCGGTGTTCTTGGCGAAGCACACCTCGGCGATCAGGTTCGTCTCACCCGCCAGCTGCCGCTCCACCACGTGACGCGTGTAGACCCGCGCCACGTCGACTCGACGGGCCATCTCCGACAGCGTGTTCTGGACGGACTGCCGGGAGATCAGCGGTCTGCCAAAGGTTTCCCGACTACGGCACCACTCGACGGTGAGGTCGAGGCACCGCTGCGCGCTGGCGTAGGCCTGGGCGGCGAGCCCTACCCGTTCGGACACGAACGCGGCGGCGATCTGCATGAATCCGCTGTGCTCGGCGCCGATCAGATTCGCCGCGGGCACCCGGACGTCGGTGTAGGACAGTTCGGCGGTGTCACTCGAACGCCAGCCCATCTTCTCCAGCTTGCGGGTGACCTCGAAACCGGGGGTGCCCTTGTCGACGACGATCAGCGAGACCCCCGCCGCGCCAGGTCCGCCCGTGCGGGCGGCGGTGACGACGAAGTCGGCGCGGACGCCGGACGTGATGTAGGTCTTGGCGCCGTTGATGACGTAGTCGTCACCGTCCCTCGTCGCCCGCGTCGTCAGATGGCCGACATCCGAGCCGCCGCCGGGTTCGGTGATGGCCAGTGCGCCGATCTTCTCGCCGTGCAGCGTGGGTCGCACGTACGTTTCGATGAGTCGTTCGTCTCCCGAGGCGATCATGTGGGGCACCGCGATGCCGCAGGTGAACAGCGAGGCGAACACGCCGCCCGGTGTGCCGGCCTGATGCATCTCCTCGCAGATGATCACCGCGTCGGCACCGTCGCCGCCCCCGCCGCCGACCGCGTCCGGGAAGCCCGCCCCCAGCAGTCCCGCCTCGCCCGCCTTGCGGTGCAGCTCGCGGGGGAGGTGGCCCGAGCGCTCCCACTCGTCGACGTTCGGCAGGACCTCGCGTTCGGCGAAGTCGCGCACCGTCTTTCGCAGTGCCTCCCGTTCGGGAGTGGTCCAGACGTTCACGAAAGGGACTCCTCCGGGATGGCTGGAAGAAACTCGACGGGAATGTCGACGTACCGGGCTCTTAGCCATTCGCCGAGCCCCTTGGCTTGCGGGTCGAAGCGGGCCTGGTGTGCGACGCCAAGCCCGAGGATCCCCTCGATGACGAAGTTGACCGCCCGCAGGTTGGGCAGCAGATGACGGGTAACGGTGAGTTCGGCCGTCTCGGGGAGGAGTTCGCGCAGCTTCTCGACCGTCAGCGTGTGGGCGAGCCACTGCCAGTGCGGTCCGGTCCGTACCCACACCCCGACGTTGGCGTCGCCGCCCTTGTCGCCGCTGCGCGCTCCCGCGATCGAGCCCAGCGGTGCACGCCGGGTCTCACCGAATGGCAGCGGTTCGGGCAGGGCGAACGGTGCGACGGGTTCTAGCGCCTTGGTCTGGGAGGCCGCGGCGATGTCGGTGCGCGTGCCGTCGGCGCGCACGGCGACGTGGGATACCAGCGCGGTGTCGACGTAGCCCGCGGTGAACACGCCGTACACCTGTCCGTCGCCCGGCGGTGCGGTGGTGGTGAAACCGGGATAGCTTGCGAGCGCGAGTTCGACTGCGGCGGAGGAGAATTGGCGGCCCACCTGAGCGGGGTCGGGGTCGCGAACCACGCACCGGAGTAGCGCGCTGGCGGTCTCCTCGGTGTCGGCGTCGGGGTGGTCGGTGCGCGCCAGCGTCCACTCGAGTTCGGCGGGCTTGGTGGTCAGGGCGGCTTCGAGTTGCCGGCGCACCAGTTCTGCCTTGGCCTCGATGTCCAGACCGGTGAGTACGAACGTCATCGCGTTGCGGAATCCGCCGATGCCGTTCAGCGACACCTTCAGCGTCGGGGGAGGTGGCTCGCCGCGGACCCCGCTGATGCGCACGCGGTCGGGGCCCTCCTGCTCGAGCGAGAGGCTGTCCATCCGCAGCGTGACGTCGGGGTTGGCGTAACGCGCGCCGCCGATCTCGTAGAGCAGCTGCGCGGTGACGGTGTCGACGCTGACGAGCCCGCCGGTGCCGGGGTGCTTGGTGATCACCGAGGACCCGTCGGCGTGGATCTCGGCCAACGGGAAGCCCGCGTAGGAGAGGTCGGGCACCTCGGTGAAGAACGCGAAGTTTCCACCGGTGGCCTGCACGCCGCATTCGATGACGTGGCCGGCGGCGACGGCGCCCGCCAGAGCGTCGTAGTCGGTGCGGCTCCAGCCGAAGTGGGCGGCGGCGGGCCCGACGATGACCGACGCGTCGGTGACTCGCCCGGTGACGACGACGTCCGCGCCGCATTGAGGCAGTCGACGATGCCCCACGCGCCGAGGTAGGCGTTGGCCGCTAGCGGCGTCCCGAAGCCGAGCTCGTCGGCCCGGCCGACAAGATCGTCGCCCTCCACGTGGGCCACGTTGACAGTCAGCCCGAGCCGCTCTGCCAGCGCGCGGATAGCCGCAGCGAGCCCGGCGGGGTTCAAGCCGCCCGCGTTGGCGACGATCCTCACGCCGCGTTCGAGCGCCAGTCCGAGCGATTCCTCGAGCTGCGTCAGGAAGGTCTTGGCGTAGCCGCGGTCGGGGGACTTGGCGCGATCGCGCGCCAGGATCAGCATGGTGAGCTCGGCGAGGTAGTCCCCGGTGACGTAGTCCAGGTCGCCGCCGGCGATCATCTCGCGCATCGCCGCGTGCCGGTCGCCGTAGAAGCCCGAGCAGTTGCCGATCCGCACTGGTCTGCTGTCCACGGTCGCTTCGCTCCTGCCCTCTGCCGAGGCCACTGCACTCCCATCGCCGACCGCGCCAACCAACCGGTAGGTTAGTCGTTGCCTCTGGTCCCACGTCAAGGGGTTCGACGGCTCGACTACTTCGAGTGTGCGGTCAGATCGCGCAAGCGGGCGAAAACGCTCGGATTGGTGAGCGCGGGCGCTGGCCCCGGCGACGGCTGAGCGCGGATATTGACCGCCGTCGGCTCCGAGGTTTTATAGTCCCTGCATGGCCCGCCTGTTCGCTGCATCCTTCGTTGTCGCGCTGACGGTGCTGGCTATTGCCAGCGCCCCACCCGGCCTGGCAGCGCCCGGTTCGTCGGCCATGGCCGCCGAGTTCCCGGTCGGAAGGTGCATCGACGTCCCGGACCAGGTGTTCGACGACGTCGGAAACTTGATGCTGGACGGTGCCTTCAACTTGAGCTTCCTGGCTTCGGTGCCGTGCACGGATCCCGCTCGCGACTACCGGGTGGTTGCGCAGGTGCCCCAAGAGGGCCAATGCGGCCCGGAAACCAACCGCGTCTTCATCACCAGGGACGTCGTCACCCTGTGTACGGTGCAGGACCCCGCGGGGATGGGCGTCAGCTAGCCCGGGTCCGGCCGTTTTTGGAGCCTGACCACCTCACCGGCTATCCTGAGTGGCAATTGCCGCCGTCGGATACTCGCGCGGCAGCACCCCTCAAGAGGAGACGTCGATCATGGCTGTGCCCAAGCGCAGGATGTCGCGCGCGAACACCCGTAGTCGGCGCGCGCAGTGGAAGGCCACCAAGGCCGAACTCGTCGGTGTGACGGTCGCCGGCCAGCAGCACAAGGTGCCGCGCCGCCTCCTCAAGGCCGCCCGCCTTGGCCTGCTCGATCTCGACCGTCGCTAACGGCATTTCGTCGTCCGATCGAACGGCGCGCCTCTCAGGCCACTCTCAGTTAGTGGGTTGACACTGTGGCAGTGCGCATTCTTGTCGTTGACGACGACCGTGCGGTGCGCGAATCCCTGCGCCGCTCACTCTCGTTCAATGGATACTCGGTCGAGCTGGCTCAAGACGGACAGGAAGCGCTCGACCTGATCACGAGCGACCGCCCGGACGCCGTGGTGCTCGACGTGATGATGCCCCGGCTGGACGGGCTCGAGGTCTGTCGGCGCCTCCGGAGCTCCGGCGACGACCTGCCGATCCTGGTGCTGACGGCGCGTGACTCGGTGTCCGAACGGGTCGCCGGCCTCGACGCCGGCGCCGACGACTACCTGCCCAAGCCGTTTGCGCTCGAAGAACTGCTGGCCAGGATGCGTGCGCTGTTGCGTCGCACCAACCCCGACGACCGCACCGAGTCGGTGGCGATGACGTTCGCCGATCTGAGCCTCGACCCGATGACCCGGGAGGTGACGCGGGGCGAGCGGCAGATCAGCCTCACCCGCACCGAGTTCTCCCTGCTGGAGATGCTCATCGCGAACCCGCGCCGGGTGCTGACGCGCAGCCGGATCCTCGAAGAGGTCTGGGGATTCGACTTCCCCACGTCCGGCAACGCGCTCGAGGTGTATGTCGGATACCTGCGACGCAAGACGGAAGCCGAGGGCGAGCTGCGCCTGATCCACACCGTGCGCGGGGTGGGTTACGTGCTGCGCGAGACACCGCCCTGATGCCTGCGCTGAAGTTGCCCGCGGCCAAGCAACCCACGCGCGTCCAGGACACGCTGCACGACGCCAGCTCGGTCTCGCTGCGCTGGCGGGTGATGCTGCTGGCGATGTCGATGGTGGCGATGGTGGTCGTGCTGATGGCCCTCGCCGTATACGTGGTGGTGTCGCGAGCGCTCTACCAAGACATCGACAACCAACTGCAGACGCGGGCGCGCCTACTGATCGAGAGCGGATCGTTGGCCGCCGATCCGGGCAAGGCGATCGAGGGCACCGCGTACTCCGACGTCAACGCGATGCTGGTGAACCCCGGGCGCTCGATCTACACGGCGAACCAGGAAGGCCAGACCCTTCCGCTGGGCGAGCCCGAGAAGGACGTCATCCAGGGCAAGCTGATCTGGTCGCTGCGCACCGCCGACTACCAGCGCGTCCTGGCCATCCACCTCTCCAACGGCAGCTCGCTTCTGATCTCGAAGACCATGGTGCCCACCGGCAAGGTACTCAACCGGCTGGGCACCATCCTGCTCATCGTCGGGGGCCTGGGGATGGCGGTTGCGGCGATCGCGGGCGGCACGGTCGCCCGCACGGGTCTTCGCCCGGTGGCCCGGTTGACCGAAGCGGCCGAACGGGTCGCCAGGACCGACGACCTGCGTCCGATCCCGGTTCACGGCAGTGACGAGCTGGCGCGACTCACCGAGGCGTTCAACATGATGCTGCGCGCGCTCGCCGAGTCGCGGGACCGCCAGGCCCGGCTGGTGTCCGACGCCGGCCACGAGTTGCGCACGCCCCTGACGTCGTTGCGCACCAACGTCGAACTATTGATGGCGGCGATGGTTCCAGGGGCGCCGCGGCTGCCCGACGAGGAGATGGCCGGGCTGCGATCCGACGTGATCGCACAGATCGAGGAGTTGTCCACTTTGGTGGGCGATTTGATGGACCTCACCCGCGGCGACGCGGGTGTGACGATTCACGAGCCCGTCGACATGACCGAGGTCATCGATCGCAGTCTCGAGCGAGTTCGTCGGCGCCGCAACGACATCGAGTTCGACGTCGAGGTATCCGGTTGGCAGGTGTACGGCGACGGTGCCGGTCTTTCCCGGGCGGTGCTCAACCTGCTCGACAACGCCGCGAAGTGGAGCCCACCGGGTGGGCACGTCGGTGTACGCCTGACCTGGCTGGATCCCGTGCATGCCGAGCTGGTGGTCTCGGATCGAGGTCCGGGCATTCCGGTGGACGAACGGCAGTTGGTGTTCGAACGGTTCTACCGGTCGACGTCGGCGCGCGCGATGCCGGGTTCGGGGCTCGGGCTCGCCATCGTCAAGCAGGTCGTCGTGAAACACGGTGGGACGCTTCGCATTGCCGACACCGTGCCCGGTGGCGACCCACCCGGCACCTCGATCTACGTGGTGCTGCCGGGTCGTCCGGCCGCCGACGGTGTGGATGCCCCGCACGCGACACGCCCGAGTGGTGCTGTGGACGTCGACGGCGACAACCCCGACAATTGAGTGAGTCTCTGCCCGAAGTCTGGGGATGTCGCGAAGATTCTCTAAGTGGATTCTCAGCCGTGACGGGCACTGTCGGGATGCACGCTTCGTTGGATGGATGACGAGGCCGCCTATGGAAAGAAGAGCACTGAGCACCCATGACCAGCGATCCGAGGTATTCGCCGCCGTTGCCGCCACAGCCGTCCGTGGGGCCCGGTGCCTATGACGCGGGCCCGACGGGTTACTCCGCTCACCTGCCACCAGGTGCGCCACACCAACCGTACGACTGGCGCTACGCGACGCAGCAGCACCCGCAATACCGTCCGCCGCTCGATCCCTATCAGACCTCTGACCCCACTCGAGCGATGCAGGCGCCACCGCGTCCGGCTCCGCCCCAGAAGCGTTCGCGGGCAGGGTTTTTGACTGTTGGAGCGCTTACCATCGCGCTGGTGTCGGCGGGCATCGGTGGTGGTGTGGCCATGCTGGTGCAGCCGGACCGCGGCGCGTTCGGTACGACGGTGACCGGCGCGGCCCCCAGCCAACCCGCGGCGAGCCTGCCTGCCGGTTCCGTCGAGCAGGTGGCGGCCAAGGTGGTGCCGAGCGTGGTCAAGCTCGAGGTGGACATGGGCAAGCAGTCCGAAGAGGGCTCCGGCATCATCCTCTCGACCGATGGGCTGATACTCACCAACAATCACGTGGTGTCCGCCGCCAAGGACTCGGGTGGAGGCGTGCAGACCAAGGTCACCTTCGCCGACGGCAACACCACGAAGTTCACCGTCGTGGGCACCGACCCCGGTAGTGACATCGCGGTCGTGAAGGCAGAAGGCGCCACCGGGTTGACGCCCATCACCCTTGGCTCGTCGGGCAATCTGCGGGTCGGCCAGGACGTCGTCGCGATCGGTTCACCACTCGGCCTGGAGGGCACCGTCACCACTGGCATCGTCAGTGCCCTCAACCGGCCGGTGGCCGCAGGCGGCGACGCACAGAACCAGGACACCGTGCTCGACGCGATCCAGACCGACGCCGCGATCAACCCCGGCAACTCCGGCGGCGCGCTCGTCGACATGAACGGCGAGCTCGTCGGCATCAACTCGGCCATCGCGACGATGGGCGGTGATTCCGCTCAGTCCCAGAGCGGATCGATCGGGCTCGGCTTTGCGATTCCTGTCGACCAGGCCAAGCGCATCGCCGACGAACTGATCCAGAACGGCACCGCGTCGCACGCCTCGCTGGGTGTGCAGGTCGGCAACGACGCCACGGTGGACGGCGCAAAGATCGTCGACGTCACCGGCGGGGGTCCGGCCGCCGCGGCCGGGCTGCCGAGCGGGGTCGTCGTGACCAAGGTCGATGACCGGGTCATCGGCAGCGCCAGCGCTCTAGTGGCTGCGGTCAGGTCGAGGGCTCCTGGCGACCAGGTGACGTTGACCTACCTCGATCCGTCGGGCAAGCCACAGACCGTTCACGTCACCCTCGGTAAGGCGGCGCAGTGACGATCGCACCCGGGCGCCCGACGCTGACCCTCGCCTCGTCACCGGCCGCGCCCACGTCGAGGGCGAGATATACGGTGACACTCATGGAACAGCCAGCTGAGTTGGTGGGTCGCGCGTTGGTGGTCGTCGTCGACGATCGGACGGCGCACGGCGAGGAGGATCACAACGGGCCGTTGGTCGCCGAACTGCTCGGTGAGGCGGGCTTCGTCGTCGACGGTGTCGTCGTGGTGTCGGCCGACGAGATCGAGATCCGCAATGCCCTGAACACGGCCGTCATCGGCGGTGTCGACCTGGTCATCTCAGTCGGTGGCACCGGCGTCACTCCCCGGGACGTGACCCCTGAGGCCACCAGAACCATCCTGGATCGCGAACTCCTGGGCATCTCCGAGGCGCTCCGCGCTTCGGGGCTGTCCGCGGGGATCGTCGACGCGGGAGTGTCGCGTGGCCTGGCCGGTATCTCGGGAAGCACCTTGGTGGTCAACATCGCGGGGTCCCGTGGCGCGGTGCGCGACGGAATGGCCACGCTCAGCCCCTTGGCGGTGCAGATCATCGGCCAGCTGTCCAGCTTGGAGATCTGACCCCATTGCGTCCGGCCAACCGGGACGACGTCCGCGCGCCACATCGGGCGCGCATGGTCGGGTCGTTCAGCGTGGCCGGTGTCGGACGCAGCCGCGTTAACACGCGGTGAACGGCAATCCCGGGACGAAATGTGATCTTCACCACATCGGAGGCGTGTTGTGACTGATCCCTCAAAGCCCTCGCGCCCCCCAGTTAACCCGGTTTTCGACGATCCGCAGCCCATGTCCTCCCGAGACGAGCGCGACGAGGGTGCGTCCCAGGGGGACGCCGAACGGGAGCAGTGGCTGCGCGACAACGTGCCGCCGCACCATGGCTGACCTCTGATTTCTCGTAGTCTGCCGGATCACAATCGGCCGTAGACGCCACGCGTTCGACGTCCCTGCTTAGGGCAGGCTCACCGCTGGCTGCATGCGGGGCGTCACGCCGGACTGGCCCGCGGTGCCGTCAATCCCCGTACAGCAAACCCTTCAGTTGTGTGGCGATTTCGAGATTGGAGGCCCCCCCGCGTTGCCGGGGCGATGCCTCCCCGTTATGTTTCTGCTGTCAACGATGAGCAAAACGTAAGAACAACATGTGAAGTTTCTAATTCGCCTCACATCGCGGTCTTGCGAGGTGTCAGGTTTAGCGGTAGAGCCGGGCACAGGGCACGGCGGGCGAAAGTCCGTCGTCGACACAGCTAGGGAGAAGATGAAGGCAATCAGTCGGGTGCTGGTCGCGCTGGTCGCGGCCATCGCGGCTCTGTTCGCGAGCACGGGCATCTCACACGCAGTTTTGGACAACGAGTTGAGCCTGGTCGACGGCCAGGACCGCACCTTGACGGTGCAGCAGTGGGACACCTTCCTCGAGGGTGTGTTCCCCTTGGACCGCAACCGGCTGACCCGTGAGTGGTTCCACACCGGTCGCGCGAAGTACATCGTGGCCGGCCCCGGTGCCGATGAGTTCGAGGGCACGCTGGAGCTGGGTTACCAGATCGGCTTCCCCTGGTCGTTGGGTGTGGGCATCAACTTCAGCTACACCACGCCGAACATCCTGCTCGACGATGCCGACATCACCGGCCCGCCGTTCGGCCTGAACTCGGTCATCACCCCGAACCTGTTCCCGGGTGTGTCGATCAGTGCCGACCTGGGCAATGGTCCGGGCATCCAGGAAGTCGCGACGTTCTCCGTCGACGTGGCCGGTCCTGCCGGTGGCGTGGCGGTGTCCAACGCGCACGGCACCGTGACCGGTGCGGCCGGCGGCGTGTTGTTGCGTCCGTTCGCCCGCCTGATCGCCTCCACCGGTGACTCCGTCACCACCTACGGCGAACCCTGGAACATGAACTAGCTCTCCAGTCCGGACTGGCGGTGTCGACGATTCGATCGTCGGCACCGCTTTCCGTGAGAGATGCTTCACGCTACGAAGAGAGTTAGGACATCGACATGAAGGCAATCACCCGGGTGCTGGTCGCGCTGGTCGCGGCCATCGCGGCTCTGTTCGCGAGCACGGGCATCTCACACGCAGTTTTGGACAACGAGTTGAGCCTGGTCGACGGCCAGGACCGCACCTTGACGGTGCAGCAGTGGGACACCTTCCTCGAGGGTGTGTTCCCCTTGGACCGCAACCGGCTGACCCGTGAGTGGTTCCACACCGGTCGCGCGAAGTACATCGTGGCCGGCCCCGGTGCCGATGAGTTCGAGGGCACGCTGGAGCTGGGTTACCAGATCGGCTTCCCCTGGTCGTTGGGTGTGGGCATCAACTTCAGCTACACCACGCCGAACATCCTGCTCGACGATGCTGACATCACCGGCCCGCCGTTCGGCCTGAACTCGGTCATCACCCCGAACCTGTTCCCGGGTGTGTCGATCAGTGCCGACCTGGGCAATGGTCCGGGCATCCAGGAAGTCGCGACGTTCTCCGTCGACGTGGCCGGTCCTGCCGGTGGCGTGGCGGTGTCCAACGCGCACGGCACCGTGACCGGTGCGGCCGGCGGCGTGTTGTTGCGTCCGTTCGCCCGCCTGATCGCCTCCACCGGTGACTCCGTCACCACCTACGGTGAACCCTGGAACATGAACTGACACTCCCTAGTTCGCGAAACAGCCCCCGGCCTGTGCCGGGGGCTGTTTTCGTGTGGAGCTTCACGTTTGTCGCGCTTGTTGGGTCCGCACCCCGAGGTTCGGCGCAACAAGCGACACAAAGATGGGGGACTAGTGCTTGTCGCCCCTGTCGGCGCTGGTGAATTCGGCCGTGTCCGGGCTGGGCCCGGTGCCCGGACCCGTCACGTGCTTGCCGTCGCCGCCGTCGGACAGCAGATCGCGGATCTCGGTGAGCAGGCTGAGTTCGGTGTCCTGAGCCTGTTCCACCTCGCCGCGTTCCCGAAGCTTCTTGTAGGGCAGCATGATGACGAAGTACAGGACTGCGGCGACGATCACGAAGTTGATCACTGCCGCCAACACGGCGTTGAAGTCGACGAACTGCTCGGGGTTACCACCGAGCGAGATCTTGAGAATGCCGTATTCCTTATCGCCTCCGGCGCCGATGCGATCGACCAGAGGCTGCACCACCTTCTCCGTGAATGAGGTGACCAGACCGGTGAACGCGGCGCCGATGACGACCGCGACCGCCAGATCGATCACGTTGCCGCGAGAGAGAAACTCCTTGAAGCCTTTCAACACGAGCGGTTCCTTCCTTGGGGTTACACGTGTCAGGAAACCAACGTTAGCCCGGCCTTCCGCTGCGAGTGTCGCGTTGACGTGTGGACCATCTGGGAGCGATTCGGCGACGAAGCGGGCGAGGTTGTCGGTTGTGGCTGTCCTAGTTGCGCTTTCGCGCTCACTCTCGACACGGCCACGGCCGAGCACGACGGTGGCTCCGCCCGCAGAGCGGGTCAGTGGAAGGTCAGGGTGACGGCCTGTGACAGCGACGCGCCCGCCGCGTCGATGGCCTGTTGAGCCGGCAACGCCACCAGCACGACACCTTCGCCTCCGCCCGGCGCCTTCGTCCTCGTGGACGCCAACACGACGATGGCACCGCGGGCAACGACGCGCGGTGCGGTGGGCTCGTCGCGGCCCTGCGCATCGACGGCCAGCACGTCGACCACGTCGCCCGGTCGAATCAACTCGAGTAGCGCGGTGTCGGCCAGGTGTAGCGGTACCACGCGGGCGTCCGGGCCCGCGGTGGCCTCGGCGAGTCTGGGGCTGAGCAATCGCACGTCGGTCAGCACTTCGCCGCGGCGCACCGGGCCCGCCAGCATGGACCCGGTCAGCGCATCGAGATCGGGTTGGGATCCATCGGGAATGCTTGTGGCAGAACGTGACTCGAGTCGGAGATCTTCCGTGGTGAGCTCGATGCCCGGGGTCAGGTCGCGTGCGGCGACGACGACGTCGGTGGTCCCGGCCGAGGGGTCGGGCCGCAGCGCCACGACTGCCGCCAGCACGACGAGACCAGCTGCCGCGACCCGGCGCGCGGCGACGGTACGCGTCCAGTCGGGTCGTAGGCCGTACCAGAGCCGCGTCAGCGGCGACGGGTTGAGCGATTCCCCCATGCGTTCACGCTAGGCACCGCGCCGTCTCGCCGACAGGTCCGTCTGGCGGAGCTGTGGATAACCCGAAGGGCTAGCTGGAGGCTGCGGCCGGGGTCGACTTGGCCGACGACGATGAGGACGATGACGAGGATGAGTCCGTCGAGGACGAGGAGCTGGCCGACGACGAGTCTGATGAGGACTTGGTCGGGCTCGCCGAGGTGTCAGACGAACTCGAGCTCGACGATTCGCCGTTCGAGCTCGAACCGTTGCTCTTGCTCTTCGCGGACTCGCGGCTATCGGTGCGGTAGAAACCGCTGCCCTTGAACACCACCCCCACCGAGCCGAAGAGCTTGCGGAGCTTGCCCGAGCACTTCGCGCACGTGGTCAGCGCATCATCGGTGAACGCCTGTACCGCGTCGAACCGGTTGTCGCAGGCGGTACACGCGTAGGAATAGGTCGGCACGAAAACCTCCGAGTTGGTCAATCTTGTTAGCACTCTACCGGCTCAAGTGCTAGAACCGCTACGTGACCCGGGTCATTCCCGTCCTGGCGGCGGTGATCGTGTTGGGCGTCGCCGTCAGTTGCTGGCTGCACTTCCGGGCACCGCCGGACCGGGCTGCCGAGGCGCCATCGCTTGGGCATACGCCCGCCTACGATCAGGCCAGGGCCGACGCGGTGCGACTGCCGGTCAAGGGTTGGGACCGAAACGCGGACTTCCGGCGAAGTGCCTTCGGCGAGGCCTGGAGCGACGACGTCGACGTCGAGTTCGGTCACAACGCGTGCAACACCCGCGACGACGTGCTGCGGCGCGATCTCGCCGACCTCGCCGTGCGGTCCGGCACCTGCTACGCCCAGCGCGGGACGCTGCACGACCCCTACGGCGGCGGCGCGATCGTCTTCGTCCGCGGACCGAGCACCTCCGACACGGTGCAGATCGACCACCTGGTGTCGCTGTCGGACGCTTGGTACAAGGGTGCGCGAGAGTGGACCGATCAGCGTCGGCGCGACTTCGCGAACGACCCGCGCAACCTGCTCGCGGTCGGCGCAAAGGCCAACTTCGACAAGGCCTTTCACGATGCGGCCGGTTGGCTGCCGCCCAATGTGGCGTTCCGGTGCGAGTTCGTCGCCAGGCAGGTAGAGGTGAAGACCGTCTACGGCTTGTGGGTCTCGGCGAACGAGAAGCGCGCCATCACCGACGTGCTGGCTGGCTGCTAGGCGCGGGGGCCGAGCGCGACGAGTCCGCCGCCCGGGGTGAGCGCATGCGTCATCTGAACGTCATGGCCCTCGTGGGGCAGGTCGTCGACGAGCTCGTCGTCGCGGACGACCGCGACCAGCCAGGCCGCCGGGTCGGCCAGCGGGAGCGACCGGTCGTAGAACCCCGCGCCGCGACCCAGCCGCGCGCCGGTGCGATCCACGGCGAGCGCAGGGACCACCACGATGGACGCCGCTCCGATTGCCTCGGGAGGTAACCACGGCGCGGCGGGCTCGCGGAGGCCGCCGAACGGAGCCGCGACGAGGCTGTCCGCCCGGTACTCGCCCCACGCGAGTGGCTGTGGGATACCGGCCACCTCCCGGGCGACCGGAAGCAGCACGCGCACGTCCGCCGCGAACAGCGCATCCAGCGCGTCAGCCGAGCCCGGCTCAGAACCGACCGGGACGTAGAAACACGCCGTCGTGCCTGCTCGGGCCACCGCGAGGAGATGGGCGAGGAGTGCTTCGGCCTCGGTCCGACGTTGCTCCGGCGGTACCGCTCGGCGTGCGGCGACGATGGTAGCCCGCCACGCGGCCTTCGTCATCGGATCGCCATCCACGGTGTTAACCATGTCACCCGCATGGAACCTAGGCCCAACGCAGTTGGATTTGGCCAATGACGTTATTGTGTCAACGATGACGACACAGGCTCAGGTGCGGATTCCGCGTACCGCAGTCGTACCAGCGGCCGGTCTGGGAACGCGGTTCCTACCCGCCACCAAGACGGTGCCCAAGGAGTTGCTGCCGGTCGTCGACACCCCCGGCATCGAGCTGGTGGCCGCCGAGGCGGCGCAGGCGGGCGCAGAGCGCCTCATCATCGTGACGTCCGAGGGCAAGGACGGCGTCGTCGCGCACTTCGTCGAGGACCTCATCCTCGAGGGCACGCTGGAGGCACGTGGCAAACACGTGATGCTAGCAAAGGTCCGGCGGGCACCGGCCTTGATCAAGGTGGAGTCGGTGGTGCAGTACGAGCCGCTGGGCCTCGGTCACGCGATCGGGTGCGTCGAGGAGCAGCTGCTTCCCGACGAGGACGCCATCGCGGTGCTGCTGCCCGACGACCTGGTGCTGCCGACCGGTGTGCTCGAGACGATGTCCAAGGTGCGCGCGAAACGCGGCGGCACAGTGCTGTGCGCCATCGAGGTGCCTGGCGACGACATCAGTGCCTACGGCGTGTTCGACGTCGAGGTCGTGCCCGACGCGGTGAATCCGAACGTGTTGAAGGTCAAGGGCATGGTCGAGAAGCCCAAGCCCGAGGATGCGCCGTCGCATTTCGCCGCCGCCGGCCGCTACATCCTCGACCGGGCGATCTTCGACGCTCTGCGGCGCGTCAAAAAAGGTGTCGGTGGCGAGATTCAGCTGACTGACGCGATCGCGCTGCTGATCGAGGAGGGCCATCCGGTCCACGTCGTCGTCCATCGCGGTTCTCGACACGACCTGGGAAATCCCGGCGGCTACCTCAAGGCTGCGGTTGACTTTGCGTTGGAACGCGACGACTACGGACCGGAGCTGAGGCGCTGGTTGGTCGAGCGATTGGCCCTGGCCGAACACTGACGATTGCGCCGGGTCGTAGGACTGCAGAAAGGCGCACAGTGCGTTCGGTGGAGGAGCAGCAGGCCCGGGTAGCCGCCGCCGCGGTAGCGCCAAGGCCCGTGCGAGTGGCCATTGCCGAGGCGCAGGGGCTGATGTGCGCCGAGGAGGTCGTCACTGAGCGGCCGCTACCCGGATTCGATCAGGCCGCCATCGACGGATACGCCGTGCGCAGCGTCGACGTGCTCGGCGTCGACTCCGCCGACGACGAGGACTCGGAGGACGGTCGCGAGGTCAGCCTGCCGGTGATGGGTGTCGTCCAAGCGGGCGCGCGGACGCCCAGTCGGCTGCAACCACGTCAGGCCGCCCGGGTTCAGACCGGGGCTCCGATGCCGACACTGGCCGACGCGGTGCTCCCGTTGCGCTGGACCGACGGCGGGGAATCACGGGTACGGGTGCTGCGCAGCGTGCGCTCCGGTGCATACGTGCGACGTACCGGCGACGACGTTCAACCAGGTGACGTCGCAGTGCGGGCGGGCACGATCATCGGCGCCGCCCAGGTGGGGCTCCTCGCGGCGGTCGGGCGGGAGCGCGTGCTGGTGCATCCCCGGCCGCGGTTGTCGGTGATGTGCGTCGGCGGCGAACTCGTCGACATCTCGCGGTCACCCGGCAACGGGCAGGTGTACGACGTCAATTCCTATGCGTTGGCCGCTGCGGGCCGGGACGCCGGTGCAGAGGTGAATCGCGTCGGAATCGTCGACACCGACCCCGCGGTGTTGCGCGACGTCGTCGAAGGGCAGGTCAGCCGCGCGGAGGTGATCGTGATCGCGGGTGCCGTCGGTGGCGCTGCGGCCGAGGACGTCCGGACGGTGCTGTCGGAGCTCGGCGACGTGGAGGTCGCGCGCATCGCGATGCACCCAGGATCCGTCCAAGGCTTCGGGCAACTCGGCCGCGACGGGGTGCCGGTATTCCTGCTGCCCGCCAATCCGGTCAGCGCGTTGGTGGTGTTCGAGGTGATGGTGCGGCCGCTGATCCGAATGTCGCTGGGTAAACGCCAGCCGATGCGGCGAGTCGTGCAGGCGCGCACGTTGTCGCCGATTACGTCGGTCGCGGGGCGCAAGGGCTATCTGCGGGGCCAGCTCATGCGCGACCAGGACACCGGCGAGTACCTCGTGCAGGCGCTCGGTGGGGCGCCTGGCGCGTCGTCGCACTTGCTCGCGACGTTGGCCGAGGCAAACTGTCTGGTGATGGTTCCCGGTGACGCCGAACAGGTCCGCACCGGCGAGCTCGTCGATGTGGCGTTCCTCGCGCAACGTGGCTGACGATCCAAGCCGAACCCGCGTACGTGAGGCGTAGAAAGGTCACCCGTGAACCTCTGGCGTTCGACCTCCGCCCACCCGGGGTGGCCGACGCCGGTCGGTCCGATCCGGGTGCCCGCGGGACTGGTGCGGCTGCGCCCGATCCGACTGCGCGACGCCGCGGCTTGGAGTCGGATCCGGCTGGCCGACCGGAATCATTTGGAACCGTGGGAACCGGTTGCAGAGATGAATTGGGAACAGCGCCATGCTGTTTCGTCGTGGCCGTCGTTGTGCTCGGGGCTGCGCGCGGAGGCCAGGCGCGGTCGGATGCTGCCGTACGCAATCGAACTGGACGGCGAGTTCTGCGGACAACTCACCATCGGGAACGTCACGCACGGTGCGCTGCGCTCGGCGTGGATCGGCTATTGGGTGGCGAAGGCGGTGACCGGGGGAGGTGTGGCCACGGCGGCGTTGGTGTTGGGGCTCGACCATGGTTTTGGTGCGGTGATGCTGCACCGCATCGAAGCGACGGTGCGGCCGGAGAACGCCGCGAGCCGGGCAGTGCTGGCAAAGGCGGGATTCCGCGAGGAGGGGTTACTTCAGCGGTATCTGGAAGTCGACGGCGCTTGGCGCGATCACCTTCTGGTCGCGATCACCGTGGAGGAGTTGTCAGGCTCGGCAACGTCGGCGCTGGTGCGCGCGGGCCGGGCCAGCTGGACCTGACTCTGTTACAGATGTGACATGTGGGACTGATGTGCTTGCTCCAGGCGAATTACAGGTGTGTAATTGACCTCGGCGCGTCGCCCCCGGAGGCGCTGGTCACAGACCTAAGCTAAACGGGGAAAGGAGCCGGCGACATGCCAAGCATCCCCCAATCCCTCCTGTGGATTTCTCTCGTTGTGCTCTGGCTGTTCGTGCTCGTGCCGATGTTGATCAGCAAGCGCGAGAACGTCCGTCGTACTAGTGACGTGGCCCTGGCGACGCGCGTGCTCAACAGCCATCGCGGCGCGCGGTTGCTGCGTAAACGCCGCCCGGCGGCCGGGCACGACAGCGACCCGCACTGGCGACCGAGTGAGAACCTGAACGAATTCGGCGGCGACGACGACGTCACGGCGCCGCGCAAGACGGTCGTCCTCGCCGCAGCCGCAGTGACTGCGGAACCCGACTATCTCGACGTCGACGTGGTCGAGGAGGACTCGGGCGCGCTGCCGATCGGGGTATCCGCCGTGCAGTCCGAACTCCCGCTCGACCTCGAAGGGGACGACCAAGCGGTCGAGGACGACGTCGTCGAGGAAGATGTCCGGGAGTTCGACGACTCGACCGCGGCGATCCGCACCCCCTCCGACGTGGACTTCGAGGGCGACGAGCTCGCGGACGAGTACGACGAGGCCGAACCCGACGGCACCGAACACGACTACGAATACGTAGACGACTCCTCCGGACTGGAGGCGGCCTCGGATACCGACGTGCGCCTGGCCGACTCGCTGTCGGAGGCCCGCCGCAATCGCTACGAGTCCAAGACCGCCGAGGCCGTCAGCGCCCGCAAGTACCGATTCCGCAAGCACATGCTGCTGGTGATGGGGGTCGCGCTCGTCGCCACCGCCGTCGTCGCGTACGTCGTAACGCCCGCGATGTGGTGGGCATGCGGTTCTGTCGGTGCGGTGACCCTGCTGTACCTGGCGTACCTGCGCCGCCAGACGCGCATCGAGGAACAGCTGCGGCGCCGTCGCGCCCAACGCATGGCGCGCTCGCGGCTCGGCGTCGAGAACACCCAAGACAGCGAGTTCGACGTCGTCCCGGCGCGGCTGCGCAGGCCCGGATCGGCCGTGCTCGAGATCGACGACGAGGACCCGATCTTCGAACACCTCGAGTACGCGACGTACGCGGAGTACCGGCTTCCGCATGCGGCGGGGGAGTAGTTCGTCTCGTTTTCAGCAGAGGCGGCTCGACTGGTAGCCTGTGCTACCGCAAGGGGCTATGGCGCAGTTGGTAGCGCGACTCGTTCGCATCGAGTAGGTCAGGGGTTCGATTCCCCTTAGCTCCACCACGTTATCGCAGGTCAGGGCACAAATTCAGGCTGCCTTTTGGGTCTGCGTCAACATCGTATGCGTCCCGCGCATTCACGACCTCCGCCATACGAACGCGAGCTGGCTGATCCACGCCGGAATCCCGCTGCCGGTGATCAGCGATCACCTGGGCCACGAATCCATCAACCACCACGGTTAAGTGCTCGTCGACGCCGTCGTCGCGGTATTGGCGTCTTAACAATCGGTGAAATGATTCACTCGCTACTTCGAGACCCGCACCCTGATGCGGTCGCCGACTACGACGCGCCCAGCCCTTCTGCCGCGCTCACGGATAACAGCGAGCCGCGCAGGACGACGGAAACGCCATCGACATCACCCGCCGGCCCCACGATGGAGGCACGTCGGCGCGGGCAGACATCGGTCATTACTACGCGGACACCGCTCTGCCGATTATCGGAGCGCACGGCCCAGCCCACCGCTGCCGTGCCCTCGCGCCGGGGGATGTTGACGGTGGTCATTCTGTATCCCAATTGATCGTCTTCGCGCGCTGCCGTACCGATCGCAACTCACAATTACAACCGTTTAAAGCTGATGTCGGCACTGCTGGCTAGGCAACAGATGCTGCTGCTCATCGAGTGGCACGCCACCGCCCCGCCGGAGCGGGCTCAATTCGCACGGGTCTACCACGACCGTCGTGTGGTGGAACGCGAACACCGTATCGGAACGGGTAGGTGAACGTCCCGTGGAGCGACTCGATGCGATCGTCGAGCGGCACCCCGGATCGATCTCGCCGCGGTACGCGAGCAGTTCCGTCCCGCCGCTGATTCCCGAGAAGTACGTGGTCAAACACCTCATCCGGCCCCGGCTCGGGCAGCGCGACGGCGGCGACTCGGACCTGACGCGGGCCTGCGAACTCGACAGCGGCGGCGGACGAAGGCATTATCTCCTGACTATGGCCGCTGGTGAGCAGGCGAAACGGTACGTCGCGCGAGCGCTGCATGCTCACTGAGGCGGCGCGTGTCCCCATGCCCACGCCGTGGGGTGTATTCGACGTGCGGGCCTTCGAGAGCCCGACCGACCACGTCTACCTGGCCATGGTGCGCGGCAACGTGGAGCACAAGGACGGTGTCCTCGTCCGCCTCCACTCCGAGTGCCTCACCGGTGACGCGCTCGGCTCGCTGCGGTGCGACTGCGGCGTGCAGCTGCGGCTAGCCATGCGCCGGATCGCGGCCGAGGACTGCGGCGTGCTCGTGTACGCCACCGGCCACGAGGGCCGGGGCATCGGCTTGATCAACAAGCTGCGGGCGTACGTCGAGCAGGACAAGGGCCATGACACGCTCGACGCGAACCTCCGCCTCGGCCTGCCGGTCGACGGGCGCACCTACAACAACGCGGCCGCCGTGTTGTCGGCGCTCGACCTGCGGTGCGTGCGGCTGCTAACGAACAACCCGAGGAAGGTCGATGGCATGCGGCGGGCGGGAATCGACGTGGTGGCGGTTGAGCCGCTGCCGACCGCGCCGCACGCCCGCAACCTCGGCTACCTCCGCACCAAAGAGCGCAGGATGGACCATGTGGGGCCGACCGGGTCGGCGGTGACGCCCTTGGAATCCGGTCCCCTACCGGCCGTCGACGCGAGTGCTCTGCTCGGTGAGGTACGGGCCGCTGAGGACCGGCCCTACGTCGTACTCAAGTTCGCTCAAACGCTCGATGGACGCATCGCCACATCCACGGGCGATGCCAAATGGATCAGCGGCGAGGCCGAGCGCCGCATCTCGCACGCGCTGCGGGCCGCGTGCGATGCCGTACTCGTCGGCGTGGGCACCGTGATGACGGACGACCCGCTCCTGACCGTCCGCCTCGTCGCTGGGGCGTCGCCCCAGCGGGTCGTGCTCGACTCGACGCTTCGGCTGCCGCCCACGGCGCAGATCCTCGGCCCGGACGCGGCCACTACAGTGATCACGACGCGGCGCGCGTCGGCCGCCCGCCGGACCGCCCTGCACGAGCGCGGGGTGCGCGTCCACGTCGTCCCGTCCAGCCCCCGCGGCGTCGACCTTCCTGCCGCCCTGGCCCGACTGCGGGCAGCTGGCACGCTGACGCTCCTCGTCGAGGGCGGCGCCCGGGTGATCACGTCGATGCTCGGTGCCGGCCTCGTCGATCGCCTCGTGGTCGGGATCGCACCGACGATAATCGGAGCCGGCACCGAGGCAGTGGGCGCACTCGGGATCACCACCGTGGCCGACGGGATCCGGCTCGTCGACCGGTCGGTATACGTGCTCGACGACGACATGCTGCTGGCGTGGGACGTTGCGCGTTGCCGTTGAGTATGTTTTGGTGACACGCCTGGATCGGATTCCGGCGCAGTGGCAGGTAGGAGCGGGTCTGTTGTGAGATTCTGCGGGGGTGTCCGCTGACCGGGCGGCTGCTCCTTCGGGGGTAGTGACGTTTTTGTTCACCGACATTGAGGGTTCGACCCGTCGGTGGGAGGCCGATGCCAGGTCGCCAAGGACACCTACCGCGACATCCTGGAACGGCGGGCTCGGGAGAACGCCGTCGACTTCGTCGAGGGTCTGGCCACCGCGCTCACGCCCATTGCGTTCTTCGAGACGTTCATGGTGAAAAGTTATGAGACCCTTGTCGACTCGGACACCAGGGTCGATGTGAACACCGGCATCGTCGCGGCGAGTCGGCTCCAGGCCGTGATCGGGTCCAGGGACTACAGCATCGATATCGCCAAGATGGTGGCACGGATTCCACGGCGCCGGACCCGATGTGCATGAGCAGCGCGCCTGGCGTGTGTTCGCTGACCGCACCGGCATCGGCTGGACTGTCACCGGTCGCGGTTTCCAGCAATGGGCAGTTCGGATTACGTAGATGAACGTCATTCTGTTCGTGTTCGCCGGCCGCAAGCAGAACATGGAACTCCAGCTCCCGCTAGTCAGGCGCATTATTACTGAGCATCCCAATGTCCAATATCACGTGTGGAATCTGTCGCGTAATGACGACGACAATCATTACCTCCGAGCCATCGAGGGTGAACGCATCACCGTCTTGAATGACTATTTTGGCATCGCCCCGTGGTTGGGGATCAATGCCATATATCGTCACTACGCTCACAACCCCAAGTACCGGGATCACCTATTCGTGAAGGTGGATGATGATGTCGTATTCATTGAAACGGGCCGGTTCGGGGAGTTCGTTGACGCCGTGAACGGCAATCGCGCGTCAGTGGTGACCGCGAAAGTCGTCAACAACGGGGCATGCACGCCCACCGAGCCGGGGTTGTGGACCGGCTTCGAGGCCCTTTCCTTGCCGTTGTTGGATGTTCACCTTAGTGGTGAGTACGCCGTGATGAGCCACACCTACATGTTCAAGCACTGGCGCGAAATGGTCGGCCAACCAGTTAAACTCATCAAGACCCGCGACTGGTTGTCAATCAACACGATTGGCTATGACTGGCGTATGGTCCGCAAAATCGCGCGCCGCGTCGGGACGCCATCGCCGGGGGATATCGCGGGCCGCAGCTTCACGCCCAGCACCAAGATCGGCGATGAGGGCATGGTGAACATGCTGCCGCGCTTGATTTTTCAAGGGTTTCTGACCGCTCATCTTTCATTTGGCCCACAGCACGCCCATCTGACCGATGCCCAGTTGTCATTGTGGCGGAAGCGTTACGCCGCAATCGGACAGCAGTATCTCGACGCATGAATGTCGCCATCGTCATCCCTTTCAGAGACCGCGGTAATGACCCACTGCGCCCGGCCAATCTGAGGTGCGTCATCGAGCATTGGGACGGCTGCGATGTGCCTGTCTGGCTCAGCGACGACGGGCGGGTGGGAGACGCACAGTTCAACAGGTCGCTGGCCTACAACCGCGGCGCCTGGTTCGTAGATGCGGATGTGGTCGTGTTCGCAGAGGCCGACATGCTGGTGCCCTACAGCCAGATACGGCAGGCCGTCGCGATGGCGGCAGCGGCCCCGGGTCTGGTCGTGCCGTTCATCCAGTACCGCTACCTCACGTCCGAAGACTCCGGCCTGGTCCGCGCGCACGACATCGAGCCCGGCGACTGCATCGCGGAATCCACCATGGACAACGGTGAGAGCATCGGCGCCATTAACGTCGTCAGTCGCGAGACGCTGGACGCGATCGGCCAGTGGGATGAGGTCTTCGAGGGGGCCTGGTACGACGACGTGGCGATGAAGATCGCCTTCGAGGTGTGCGCAGGCCCCACCCGGTGGGTCGATGGCCCGGCCTGGCACCTTTGGCATAAACCAGGTTTGGGTGGGTCGCATCTAACCGCAGAAGACAAGGCTGCTACTGCCCGGAATAAAGAGCGATTAGAGCTTTATCGAAAGGCCACCGCCCCCGAGCGTATCCGCGAGCTGACTGCGGGTGGGCACTAGCTTCGCTTGGGTGTCGATGAAGGTGGCGAAGTTTGGTCATGTCCAGCCGCTAGCCCGGTCGGGTCGAGCCCGAACTCGGTGACCATGTGGCGGGAAAGCCGGGTTTCGATCTCGCGCAGCTGCCCCTCGCCGAGGCGGTCCATCGCGTCACAGAACCGACGGTGATCCACCGCGGCCCCGTTCAGCCGCACCCACCGCGGGGTTGCGATCAGGACATGCGGTGAAGCTACTGATATCCAGGAGGGACTGCGGCGGTTACCGCGGACCCGCCTGAACGCCGACCTTCGAGGCGCTGAAAGTGCTTGCCGCGCAGACTGATCAGCGGTTATACGAGATTAGACGCGGGCGAGTTCGCCGCCTTCCACCCTGCTCAGCCGCCACTCGCCATCGCCGAGCAGTTCCAGATGCTCCTCGTGATGCTGGCCGACAGTGCTGCGGTGGGTGACACTGACCAGGACGGTGTCCGGGAGCTCGGCGCGCACCATGTCGTACAGCATGAACTCCAGGCCCTCGTCGAGCGCGGACGTCGCTTCGTCGAGGAATGCCACCTTGGGTTTGGTCAACAGGATGCGCGCGAACGCGATGCGCTGCTGCTCGCCGGGCGAGAGCACCTTGGCCCAGTCGGCCACTTCGGAGAGACGCTTGGCGCACTGGGGCAGCGCCACCTTAGTCAGCACACGGTGCAGTTCCTCGTCGGGGATCTCGCCGGGTTCCTTGGGGTAGGACACCACCGCGCGCAGGTCACCGAGCGGGACGTACGGCATCTGCGACAGGAACATCGTCTCGTTGGCGCCGCCGGGGCAGCGCAAAGTGCCTGTGGTGTACGGCCACAGCTGCGCCAGGCTGCGCAGCAGCGTGGTCTTACCGACGCCCGACTTGCCGGTGATGATCAACGTGTCGCCAAGGTTCAGGCGCAGATCCAGCGGCCGGATCAACTGCTCGCCGGCCGGGGTGCGCACCTCGACGTCGTCGAGTTCGACCAGGCGGTCCCTGCTGGGCGTGACGGTCAGCGACGGCAGCGCGCGACCCTCCTCGTTGGCCGTCACCAGCCCGTGCAAGCGGATGATCGACCCGCGCCAGCCGGCGAAGCTGTCATAGGCGTTACGGAAGAACGACAGTCCGTTCTGGATGTTGCCGAACGCCGTCGCGGTCTGCGTGACGTCGCCGAACTTGATCTGCCCGGCGAACAGCCGGGGCGCCTGGATCAGCCACGGCGGCAGGATGATGATCTGGCTGATTGAAAAGTTCCAGCCGAAGAAGCGGATGATGCGGTTGATGTAGCGCTTGTAGTTCGACACCACCGGTTGGAATCGCCGATGCAGCTGCAACCGCTCCGCGGCTTCGCCGCGGTAGAAGGCCACCGATTCCGCGGCATCCCGCAACCGCACCAGGGCGTAACGGAACGCGGCGTTGTACTTCTCGTTGTTGAAGCTCAGCCAGATGATCGGGCGGCCGATCCAGAATGCGACGATGGACGCGAGGAGGACGTACGCGAAACCGATCCAGAACATCGCCCTGGGGATGGTGACGCCGAACAGCGTCAAGTTCCCGGACAGGTGCCACAGGATCGCGGTGAATGAGATCACCGAGACGACGGCGTCGATCGCGCCGAACAGCAGGGTGTTTCCGGTGGTGTTGTTCGGGGTGTTGGGCAGCGGCCCGACTCCGGCGGTGAAGATGTCGATATCGGACTGGATGCGCTGGTCAGGGTTGTCGAGCCGCTCGTCGGTGAAGCGCCCGCGGTAATACGCCTGGCCGGTCAACCAGTCACCGGTCAGCCGGTCGGTGAGCCAGACCCGCCAGGCCAGCATGAATCGCTGCATCATGAACAGGTCGAGCATGACGCGGGCGACGTGCACGGTGGCCAGGATCGAGAAGATGCCCAGCGAGGTATAAAAGCCGTGCTTGCCAGACTCTTTGACCGCTTCGTCGCCTGCGCCGATGCCGGTGAACGCGGCCTGCGCCGCCGACATCATGTCGTTGTTCTGATAGCTGAACAACACGTTGAGGCGCACCCCGACGATCACCGACAGCAGCAGTGCCGCCAGCCACAGCCACACCTTCACGCTGTGCGGGCCGGTGAAGTAGGCGCCGGTGATGCGCCAGAACTGCCGGCCCCATGTCGTATAGCGCGCAATCAGCGCCAGCACCACCAGGGTGCACACCGCGGCGATCGCCCACGCCCTGGCGATCCAGATCGCCGAATCGAACAGCGCGCGCCCCCAGCCGATCGAGAACGCAAACAGATCGTTCACCAGTGACTTCTCCTACCCTGGGGATCTCCCGTATTGCGCAACTCTGCGGCGAAGCTACCGCAGCGACCGCCCGCGACGACGCCTCGAAAAGATGCCGGGAAGCAGCCGTGGCGTCCGCGCCGGATCCGGCACGGCGGAGGTGCCAGAGTGCAGCGTGGTGAGATGAGCGCCGACAACGCCGTCCGGTAGCGATGCGGTGCCGCGCCGGTGCTCGGCTGATTTGAGAGACACGCCCTGCGACCCAGAGCCCCCAGACGCTACGGCCGAACGACTCGACGAGCAGGCCCAGCGCGACAAGGAGCATCGCGGTGGTCACGACCTCGGGCAGGATGTCGGCCGCCGAAACGGTCAGTACGACGCCCACGATCGCGGCGACCACCCTGGTCCACTGCCGAGGCGGCAGCGAATCGCGCAGCCACGGCAGCACCCAGCCGGCGGCCACGAACGCATACCGGGCCAGACCCATCGCGAGCACCCACCAGCCCGACTCACGTGCGACGTACACGCTCAGGACCATGATCAGAAACGCGTCGAC
>CAVPRG010000002.1:0-235730 GCA_963707745.1 uncultured Actinomycetota bacterium | reverse complement strand
TCGCGCGATAGCGCGGCTGGATCGGCCGAGAATGTGACATTCTCGGCGATACCGACCAGGTCGAGGATTGAACGCGAAGAGCGTGCAGGAACGTCAGACGACGTCATAGGCCTCCTTAGGTTTGGCGGGGTAGAAGCGGATTGCCGCAGCTCAGCTGCTAAACAGTATGCGGTGGCGAAGGCCTCGCCCACAGGTGAATGTGGTATCCGATGGGGTCGGCGTGGGGGTAATCCATGTTGCAGTGCGAGGCAGCACGACCTAGGTTGACCGCCCCTTCACTGCCTCCTTGAGGAAGTCAGGTATCCGCCACATCGTCCGTTATTCTCGATGGTTCCGCTCCGATATAGCTGCGGTACACCGCGAGCAGCGCCCGCTTCTGCGGCTCAGTGAGTCGGGGTTCCACGCGCAGCGCGGTTCAGTTGCATCGTCGTTGGGCTCGGTCGACTCGGGTATTAAGCCAGCCTGCGCAAACAGTGCTTCGGCCGAGACGTTGAGTGACTGAGCGATCGACTTCAGCACTCGAGCCGAGGGCTCGGACAGCCCCCGCTCAATCTGGCTGAGATTGGGGTTGGACGCCTCAGTCATCGCGGACAGCTCGCGTAGCGACAGATTCGCCTCTGTCGCTACGCGCGGATGAACGAACCCAGAAGTTGTCTACTTTTCTCTGGCTCTGATGCTTCTGGGCGGCGTCGGGAACACCGGTCGGGGTGGTCGAGGACCTGGCAGTCATGATCCATCTGCTTGGTTGTGACCATACCTTCGCTGCTCACAATCAATAACAGGCACACGCTAGATCCTGCTATGCATCTCGCCTGTGCGCCGATTCCGTCCTCGGCCTCGGGCGGGGCACATACACTAACAGCATGTTCGAAGCCGACCTGTTGGCAGTGACGTTTCCGAAACGAATTGCAGTGGTCAACCGGGGCGAGGCCGCGGTACGCCTGATTCGGGCGGTTCGAGAACTGAACGCCGAGTACGACTACGGCATAAAGACCATCGCGCTGCACACCGACGCCGAGCGCCGGGCCATGTTCGTGCGCCAGGCCGACGAGGCGGTGACGCTCCGCAGTACCGCGGCGCGGCATCGCGTACCTCGACCACGCCGAGCTCGAACGCGCCCTGCTGGAAGCCAGGGCCGACGCGGTGTGGGTGGGCTGGGGCTTCGTCGCCGAAGACGTCGCCTTCGCCGAGCTTTGCGAGCGCTTGGGGCTCACGTTCATCGGGCCGCCCCCCGCCGCGATGCGCACACTGGGCGACAAGGTCGAAGCCAAGCTACTGGCCGAGAAGGTGGGCGTTCCGCTGGCACCGTGGAGCGGCGGCCCCGTCGACGACCCGCGAGGACGCCCGCCGTCACGCCGAGGCCATCGGCTACCCGCTGATCATCAAGGCCCGCAGTGGCGGCGGTGGCCGCGGCATCCGCAAGGTGTTCTCCCCCGACGAGCTCGAACGTCGCGCTCGAGCGCACCCAGGGCGAAGCCGAGCGTTCGTTCGGCGACCCGGTCGTGTTCCTCGAGCGCCTGGTCACCGACGCCCGCCACGTCGAGGTCCAGGTCATCGCCGACAACTACGGCAACGTCTGGGCGCCCGGCGTGCGCGACTGCTCCATCCAGCGCCGGAACCAGAAGGTGATCGAGGAATCCAGCTCCCCGCTGCTGACCAATGAGCAGGCCGACCACCTTCGCAGGGTGTCGGCCGAACTGGTCCGCGCCGCCGGATACCGCGGTGCCGGCACCGTCGAATACCTATACCAACCGGACCAAAAGGTGTTCACGTTCCTCGAGGTCAACACCCGGCTGCAGGTCGAGCACCCGATCACCGAGGTCACCACCGGCATCGACCTGGTCAAGCTACAGATCTTCGTGGCCGGCGGCGGTGCTCTCGCGGGCGAATGCCCCCCCGAGTTCGGCCACGCCGTCGAGGCCCGGCTCAACGCCGAGGACGCCGACAACGGGTTCGCGCCCGCGCCCGGCACCGTGCGGCTGCTGAAGTTCCCGCTCGGCTCCGGCATCCGCGTCGACACCGGCATCGCGCAAGGCGACGTCATCCCGCCCGACTACGACTCGATGGTCGCCAAGGTCATCGCGTGGGGCCGCGACCGTAACGAAGCGACTGGCGCGGCTGCGCACCGCACTGCGTGAGACCACCGTCGTCATCGACGGAGGCACCACCAACAAGTCCTTCCTTCTCGACCTCCTCGACCGTGACGAGGTCATCTCCGCCTCGGCCGACACCGGCTGGCTCGACCGCACCGACGCCGCAACGGCGACCGGACCCACACCGGCGGCCGACATCGCGCTCATCGCGGCCGCGGTCGACGCGTACGAAGCCGAAGAAATCCTCGAACGTGCCGCGTTCCTGGCCTCGGCACGCGGTGGTCGACCGCGCGCCACCCACGCCATCGGACGGAAGGTAGAACTCAGCTACCAGGGCCAGTCCTACAACCTCACCGTCGGCCAGATCGGTCCGCACACGCTACCGAGTCGACGGAGACAGCGACGACCTCGTCGTCGACGTCGAACGGCTCGGCGAATTCGAGAGTCGACTCATCCTTGGCGATCAGCGCTTCCACATCGTCACGGTCGCGGACCCCACGGGGTTCCTCGTCGAGGTGGACGGCATCAGTCACCGCATCAGCCAGGACGAAGCCGGCTTGGTCCGCGCCTCGTCTCCGGCCGTGGTCGTCGCCATGCCGGTGGCCGTGGGCGACGAGGTCGAGGCCGGGCGCCACCCTCGTGGTCCTGGAAAGCATGAAGATGGAAACCGCGGTGCGCGCACCATCGGCGGGACGCGTTCGTGAGGTGTTCGCCACCGTCAACAGTCAGGTCGATGCGGGTGCGGCACTGCTGCGCTTGGAGCAGGTCGGCGAGATTACGACGACCCAAGCCGCGCCGCGAGTTCAGTTTCGTACCCAGCTGCGCAGCGAGGACGCCGACGGGCGTGCCGGGGCCCTTGCGCGGCTCGACGAACTGCGCGCGCTGATCACCGGTTACGACGTGAGTGCCGACCGCGCACGCGTCCTGCTCGCGGAGTACAACGACCTTCGTGGCAGCCTGCCCCGCGACGACGCGGAACTGGTCGAGGCCGAACTCAGACTGCTGGACACCTTCGCCGACATCTGCGAGCTTTCCCGCAACCGTCCAACGCTGGACGAAGAGGATACCGACGAACGCGTCCACAGCCCACGCGAGTACTTCCATTCGTTCCTGCATTCCCTCGACGCCGATGTGGAGGGGCTGCCGAAGGCGTTTCGCACCAAGATCGCCCAGGCGCTGCGCAACTACGACGTCGATAGTCTCGAGCCCGGTCCCGAGTTGGAAGAAGCGGTCTACCGGCTGTTCCTCGCGTTGCAGCGGATGGAGAATGTGGTACCGGTGATCACCGCGCTGCTTGGGCGATGGCTCACCGCCGATGATATGCCATCCGCGCCGACCAGTGCGGTGGGCGAGGTACTGGAGCGGCTGATACGTCGCGACGCAGGTGCGTTACCCGGTTGTCGGCGACATCGCTCGTAACCTGCGGTTCCGTTTGTTCGACGAGCCGCAGATCCTCAAGGCCCGCGAGCACATCTACGACGGCGTGCGCGAAGCCCTGCAATATCTGGCCGACCACCCCGACGCGCCGGACTACGCGGCACGCATCGACGCGCTCGTCGCCACCCCGGAGCTGTTGATCGACCTGCTGGCACAACGCATTTCGAATCCCGGCGCGCTTCTCGAGGTAGTGACGCGTCAGTACTACGAGATCCGCGCGCTCGAAGACGTCAACACCTTCGAGACAGGCGGGCGGCCGGTACGTCACCGGCAGCTACGAGTTGGCCGGAGAGCAGCTGCACCTGGTATCGACCGTGACAGAGCACGCGCGGTTGTCGGAAACGCTGGACGCCGTCGACGAAATCCCCGGACCCAAGGCGACAACCTGGTTGTCGACATCTATCTGTCCTGGCCGGACGCGCCCACCGGCGGCGACGAATTGTCCGTCGCGTTGCGCGAGGTGCTCGCCGCGCACCCCAGCGCGGCCGGTTGGCGCCGGGTGACGGTGACGGTGATCGGCCCCGAACTGCATCAGGTGACGTTCCGTTCGACACCGGACGGTGGCCTGGCGGAGGACCCGACCATCCGCGACATGCATCCGCTCACCGGGCAACGCCTCGATTTGTGGCGGCTCAAGAACTTCGACGGCACTCGGCTACCGGCCGCGGCAGGCACGTACCTGTTCCACGTGGTGGCCAAAGAGAATCCGGCCGACGAGCGCCTCATCGCGCTGGCCGAGGTTCGCGACGTGACCACCCAGCTGGACGAATCCGGCGAGGTGATCGGGATACCGGCGATCGAGCGCACCCTCGCCGCGGCTCTCGACGGCATTCGCCGCGCGCAAGCCCAGCGGGGCAAGAAGCGCCTCGACGCCAACCGCGTCGCGCTTTACGTGTGGCCGGTGCTCGACATCCCCGCAGAACGTCTCCCCGCGATCGGGCGGCGGATAGCACCGCTGGCGCTCAATGCGGGGCTGGAAGAAATCACCATTCTGGCGAGCATCAAGGACAACCAGACGTCGCAGCCCAGCCGGGTGGCGATTCGCTTCTCGTACGCTCCGGGCGCCGGCATCGTCGCGAATGTGACGGCGCCCCCGACCGAGCCGTTGCGCCCACTCGACGGGTACGCGCAGAAGGTGCAGCGTTCACAAGCTCGCGGCTTGGTGTACCCCTATGAGCTGATCCCAACACTCACGGGCCCCGAGGGCAGCTTCGTCGAACACGACCTCGACGAGTCCGGCGCGCTGGTACCGGTGGATCGCCCGTATGGGCAAAACACCGCCGGCCTCATCGCCGGCGTGGTGACGCGGCCCACGGACCGTTATCCCGAGGGAATGACGCGTATCGCCTTGTTCGGTGACCCGACGAAAGCGCTGGGCACGGTGGCCGAAGCCGAATGCGCTCGCGTGGTCGCGGCGCTCGATTTAGCGGAGAAGCTGTCGGTACCGGTCGAGTGGTTCGCGTTGTCCTCCGGGGCCACCATTTCGATGCAGAGTGGCACCGAGAACATGGACTGGGTGTCGCGCGCGCTTCGCCGGATCATCACGTTCACCCAAAACGGTGGTGAGGTCAACGTCGTCGTCGCGGGCATCAACGTCGGCGCGCAACCGTATTGGAACGCCGAAGCGACGATGCTGATGCACACCAAGGGCATTCTGGTCATGACGCCCGACAGCGCGATGGTCCTCACCGGCAAGCAGTCCCTCGATTACTCCGGTGGAGTTTCAGCCGAGGACAATTTCGGCATCGGCGGCTATGACCGCGTGATGGGACCCAACGGTCAAGCCCAGTACTGGGCGCCGAACCTCCAGGCGGCGTGCGACGTGCTGTTCGCCCACTACGACCACGCGTATATCGCTCCGGGAGAACGCTTCCCGCGTCGCGCCGCCACTTCCGACCCGGTGGACCGAGACGTTCAAAGCTTCCCGCACGTACATCCGTCCAGCGACTTCACCACCGTCGGCGACGTCTTCGCTGCGAGCACCAACAAGGACCGCAAAAAGCCGTTCGACATTCGGACGGTCATGCGGGCGGTGGTCGATCAGGACCATCCGGTGCTCGAGCGGTGGGCCGACATGGCCGACGCCGACACCTCGGTGGTGTTCGATGCGCACGTGGCCGGAATTCCGGTGTGCGTCATCGGCATCGAATCGCGGGTCATCCCGCGCAAGGGCTGGGTCCCGGCCGACGGGCCGGACCAGTGGACGTCGGGGACGTTGTTTCCGCAGTCCTCGAAGAAGACTGCGCGCACGATCAACGCCGCGAGCGGGAACCGACCCCTCGTGGTGCTGGCGAACCTGTCGGGCTTCGACGGTTCACCCGAGTCGCTCCGCAATATCCAGCTCGAGAACGGCGCCGAAATCGGCCGAGCCATCGTCAACTTCGACGGACCGATCGTGTTCTGCGTGGTCTCGCGCTATCACGGCGGCGCCTTCGTGGTGTTCTCCCAGGCGCTCAACGAGAACATGGAAGTGCTCGCCGTCGAGGGATCGTTCTCCTCGGTCATCGGCGGCGCACCCGCGGCAGCGGTGGTGTTCACCCGAGACGTGAACAAACGCACCGCAGCAGACCCGGCCGTACGCGAGCTCGAGGATGAGCTTGCAGCCTGCACCGACGCCGCAGAGAGTGCCAGCCTGCGGGTCAAGCTCGCCGCCACCCGCACGGCAGTACGTTCGGACAAACTCGGCGAGGTCGCGGCGGAGTTTGAAGCTGTGCACAACGTGGAGCGGGCCCGCCAGATGGGTTCGGTCCACTCGATCATTCCGGCGGCTGAACTGCGCCCGCGCATCGCCGCGGCTGTGGAACGGGGGATGGCCCGAACAGCGGATGCGCTCGGTCTTGCCCCAATTGGGCGTTGAAGGCCCCAGCCCTCGTGCGATCGTGCACTTCGGCAAGCCGGTGAACGATTCTCGCGTCGAGCATCGTATTGCCAAGCGTGGCTGGCGCCTCACGATGCCAAACCTCGGAGCACACCGGTCAGCTCAGACTGTCGTAGTTCCGAATCGGCGAGATGGACGACTGGTGATCATCCGTATGTCTGTTGCTCCACTTTCCACCGCGTGGAGTGCATCTGCGACACGATTAGGTGGACGTCTAGAGGATCCCCTCGATCGCCCAAGTCTCGCGGGATCGACGACGCCGCTCCCCGGTGGTCGTTCCGGCGCCTAGCGGTATTTGAAGCGGTGGACCTTCGTGCTGGTGTTGGCCGGGGTGTGACTTCAGCCCGTGGAGCTGTGCAGCTACCACTGGTGGTATCACTCGATCGACAAGATGTGGCCGTTTTGTCGTGCAGATCGGCATCGTCGTGCGTGGAGGCTGCTCATCGCGATGGTGCAAACAAGCCGCTGGTCTCAGCGACCGCCATCTCCGTCTTGTCGGCGCCTGTGTCTTTTAATGAGCGTCACGCGCTCTAGGCGCGGCACTAGGGTAGGGGCGTGACTCACTATGACGTCGTCGTTCTCGGAGCCGGCCCCGGCGGTTACGTCGCGGCCATTCGTGCTGCCCAGCTGGGGCTGAGCACCGCAGTCGTCGAACCCAAATATTGGGGCGGTGTGTGCCTGAACGTCGGCTGTATTCCCTCCAAGTCGCTGCTGCGCAACGCCGAGCTGTCCCACATCATCACCAAGGAAGCCAAGACATTCGGCATCACCGGCGAGGCCACCATGGACTACGGCGTGGCGTTCGACCGCAGCCGCAAGGTCGCCGACGGTCGGGTCGCCGGTGTGCACTTCCTGATGAAGAAGAACAAGATCACCGAGATCCACGGCTACGGGAAGTTCAAGGACGACCACACGCTGTCGGTCGACCTCAACGAGGGAGGCAACGAGACGGTCACCTTCGACAACGCCATCATCGCGACCGGCAGCAGCACCCGCCTGGTGCCCGGCACGTCGCTGTCGGAGAACGTCGTCACCTACGAGGAGCAGATCCTGTCGCGGGAGCTGCCCGGCTCGATCGTCATCGCGGGCGCCGGGGCGATCGGTATGGAGTTCGGCTATGTGCTGAACAATTTCGGCGTGGATGTCACCGTCGTCGAGTTCCTGCCGCGGGCGCTGCCCAACGAGGACGCCGAGGTGTCCAAGGAGATCGCGAAGCAGTTCAAGAAGCTCGGCGTGAAGATCCTCACGGGCACCAAGGTGGAGTCCATCGAAGATGATGGGTCGACGGTTTCGGTCACCGTCAGCAAGGACGGCAAGTCCGAGGAGATCAAGGCCGACAAGGTGTTGCAGGCGATCGGGTTCGCACCCAACGTCGAGGGGTTTGGGCTGGAGGCGGCGGGCGTGAAGCTCACCGAGCGCAAGGCGATCGGCATCGACGACTACATGCGCACCAACGTGCCGCACATCTACGCCATCGGTGACGTGACGGGCCTGCTGCAGCTCGCTCACGTGGCGGAGGCGCAGGGCGTGGTGGCGTCCGAAACCATCGCGGGCGCAGAGACTTTGGCGCTCGGTGACTACCGGATGATGCCGCGTGCCACGTTCTGCCAGCCGCAGGTTGCCAGCTTCGGGCTGACCGAAGAAGAGGCCCGCGACGAGGGCTACGACGTCAAGGTCGCCAAGTTCCCGCTCACCGCCAACGCCAAGGCGCACGGGCTCGGTGATCCGAGCGGGTTCGTCAAGCTCATCGCCGACGGCAAGCACGGTGAACTGATCGGCGGGCACCTGATTGGGCACGACGTCTCCGAACTGCTGCCCGAGCTGACCCTGGCGCAGAAGTGGGACCTGACCGTCAACGAGCTCGCCCGCAACGTACACACCCACCCGACGCTGTCCGAAGCACTGCAGGAATGCTTCCACGGCCTGGCCGGCCATATGATCAACTTCTAGAACGTGTGGAGGCCCGTAGAGCCACAAGATGCGGGAGGGCCCAGTGAAGGTTCAGCGTTCAGTGTCGAGTTGGATGTGCACGCATAGACCGGGGCCGGCTTTGGGGCGTCGGTTGACGCCGGACCGTGACAAGGTTCTGGAGTGGTGCGGTCGTTGCCGGTCCGGCGGCGGTGGTTCATGCCGGCATGCCGCGGTCCCTGTTGACGAGATGGGTCGCGCCGGTGTTACGAAAAGCCGTTCATATGACGACACAGGACCACCCTGCGACTGCTCAAGTGGGTTCAAAGCCCCAGGTCCGCTTCGAACGCCCCCTCTTCAAGGCGCCGTTTGACCGTGGTCAGGAACCGTCCCGCGTCGGCGCCGTCGATCAGCCGGTGGTCATAGGTCATCGGCAGGTAGCACACCGACCGCACACCGATCGACTCGTTGCCATTGCTGTCGACGATCACCCTCGGACGCTTGACGATGGCGCCGGTGCCCAGCATGGCGGCCTGCGGAGGGACGAGGATCGGGGTGTCGAACAGCGCCCCCTGGCTGCCGATGTTGGTGATGGTGAAGGTGCCGCCGGACAACTCGTCGGGCTTGAGGTTGCCAGACCGGGCGCGCGCGGCGATATCCGCGATTGCGCGGGCAAGCCCGGCCAGCGACAGGTCGCCGGCGTTGTGGATCACCGGGGAGAGCAGGCCGTGCTCGGTGTCGACCGCGAAACCGAGGTGCTCGGCGTCGTAGTAGGTGATCTCCTTGGTGTCCTCGTTGTAGCTTGCGTTGATGTTCGGGTGCGTCTTAAGCGCGTCGATGGCGGCCCGGGCGAAGAACGGCAGGAACGTCAGGTTGATGCCTTCCCGTTCGGCGAACTTCGCCTTCGCCGTCGCGCGTTGCGCGACGATCTTCGTCACGTCGACTTCGAAGGTCTGCGTAAGTTGCGCAGTCGCCTGGAGGGATTCGCGGGTCTTCTTAGCGGTGAGCTGCCGGATCCGGTTGGCCTTCTGGGTGGTGCCGCGCAGGTGCGCCAGCGCCGGGGCCGGAGTGGGCGCGGCAGATACCGCCGGGGTGGGGGACGGAGCCTCCTTGGACGGCTTGGGAGGCGGCGGTGCCTTGGCCGCCTCGGCGGCGGCAAGCACATCCTGCTTGCGGATGCGGCCGCCGACGCCGGTTCCCTTAACAGTGGCCAGGTCCAGGCTGTTCTCGTTGGCCAGTTTTCGCACCAGCGGGGTCACATACGGACCGCTGTCGGCCGACGGCGCCGATGCGGCGGGGGCGGCTGCCGGTTGGGGTTTGGGCTCCCGCTTCGGTTCTGGCTTTGGTTCGGGGACCGGCTCGGCCTTCGCTTCGAGCTTGGGCTCCGGCGCCGGTTCGGGCTTTGGCTCCGGGGACGGCTCCTCGGCCGGCGCGGCCCCCTGTTCGCCGATCTTCCCCAGCTCGCCGCCCACCGCGACGGTGTCGTCTTCCTCGGCGGTGATGCTCAGGAGCGTCCCGGCCACCGGCGATGGGATCTCGGTGTCGACCTTGTCGGTGGACACCTCCAGCAGCGGCTCATCGACCTCGACCGAGTCACCGACCTTCGTCAGCCACCGCGTCACCGTGCCCTCCACGACCGACTCGCCGAGTTCGGGCATCAGCACCGGAGTGGACGACCCACCCGAGGCTTGTGCCGCCGAGGACTCCGGCTTCGCTTGCGAGGCGGATTTGGGTTCAGCCTCGGCGGCCGGCTCTGTTGCCGGTTCTTGACTGGCCGGCTCGTTCTTGTCGGCCGGCGCCCCGCCGCCACCGTCGCCCTCGTCCTCCTCGCCGATGACTGCGAGCTCGCCACCCACGTCAACGGTGTCGTCCTCCTGGGCGACGATCTTGGTGAGCACACCGGCTACGGGCGACGGGATCTCTGTGTCGACCTTGTCCGTGGACACCTCGAGCAACGGTTCGTCTACCTCCAAAGTGTCGCCCTCTTGCTTCAGCCATCGGGTCACTGTCCCCTCGGTGACGCTCTCACCTAGTGCGGGCATTTGGACGAAGAAGGCCATGTCTTCGACTCCCTCGAACGGTCAGTCGTCTTGGGTCGATCTCTGGCTTACCACAGCGTCGTGCACCGGATGAGGCACTAGGTGGAATGTTCCACGGCATTCGATGATCTCGCGTCGTTCGAGCACGCCGTCCTCTTTTGAGGAGGCGCACCGACCGATCCGCCATTGAACAATCAGGCCGCAAACCCAGCCAGCGTCAACTTGACCCCGACCCGCCCCTGCCGTGCGGAAATTGGGGCTAGGTGTGCAGGAGTGCTGCGCTCCTCCGTGGTGGACGAAAATTTGCCAGTGTGCGCCCGGACGGGGTGCGTATTTGATGTTGATTGTGTCCGGCCCGGGCCGCCATCACGTCAGGTCGCCGAGTGCTATGTTGCCCATCCAGTCACCTCGCGTCCCCTGCGTCGAGGATTTGCTGGGCTGCCAGCGCCGGGGTCAGCTCGCCGTCGCGGACCTGGCGTTCCACCTCGACGCGAATCTTCTTAACCTGGGGATTCGACAGCATCCGGTCCAGCACCGTGTCGCGGACCATCCCCCAAGTCCAGTCGACCTGCTGAGCGCGACGACGGGCCTCGAACTCCCCCGCGTCGGTCAGCACCTCGCGATGTTTGAGCACCATCTCCCACAACTCCGTCAGGCCGGTCCCCTCCAGCGCGCTCATGGTCCGTACCGGTGGACGCCACAGACTGTCACGCGGATGGATCAATCGAATCGCGCCCGACAACTCCCGCGCCGCGGCCTTGGCCTCCACGGCGTGCTCGCCGTCGGCCTTGTTGAAGTGCTATGTTGCCGATCCGATCACCTCGCGTCTCCTGCGTCGAGGATTTGCTGGGCTGCCAGCGCCGGGGTCAGCTCGCCGTCGCGGACCTGGCGTTCCACCTCGACGCGAATCTTCTTAACCTGGGGATTCGACAGCATCCGGTCCAGCACCGTGTCGCGGACCATCCCCCAGGTCCAGTCGACCTGCTGAGCGCGGCGACGGGCCTCGAACTCCCCCGCGTCGGTCAGCACCCCGCGATGTTTGAGCACCGTCTCCCACAACTCCGTCAGGCCAGTCCCCTCCAGCGCGCTCATGGTCCGTACCGGTGGACGCCACAGGCTGTCACGCGGATGGATCAATCGAATCGCGCCCGACAACTCCCGCGCCGCGGCCTTCGCCTCCACGGCGTGCTCGCCGTCGGCCTTGTTGACCACGACGATGTCGGCCAGCTCGAGTACGCCCTTCTTGATGCCCTGGAGCTGGTCACCGGTGCGCGCCAGCGTGAGGAAGACAAAGGTGTCGACCATGTTGGCAACCGCAACCTCGGACTGGCCGACCCCTACGGTCTCGACCAGGATCACGTGGAAGCCCGCCGCTTCCAGCAACACGATGGTCTCGCGGGTGGCCTTCGCGACGCCACCGAGGGTCCCCGACGTGGGGGACGGACGGATGTAAGCGTCGGGGTGCACGGCTAACCGGGCCATCCGGGTCTTGTCGCCCAGAATCGAGCCGCCGGTCCTCGTGGACGACGGGTCAACGGCCAGCACCGCCACCCGATGGCCCTGCTCAACTAGGTACATACCCAGAGCCTCGATCGCGGTGGACTTCCCCACGCCCGGGACACCGGTGATGCCGACGTGCATTGCGCTGCCGGCATCGGGCATCAGGGCCAGCAGCAGCTGCTGGGCCTGCTCACGGCGATCGGGCCGGGTCGACTCCACCAGCGTGATGGCCCGCGCCAACGCGGAGCGATCACCGCTGCGAACGGCCGCCGCCAGCTCGTCGACTGTGTTGTTGCCGTCAGCTGCCATCTAGGTTCAAGTCGTAGCCCAGCCGCTCGGCCAGCTTGTTCAGCAGGCCGATGGCCGCGTCGGCGATCACCGTGCCGGGCGGGAAGATCGCGGTGGCGCCCGCGGCGTAGAGCTCGTCGAAGTCGCCGGGCGGAATGACGCCGCCGACGACAATCATGATGTCGGGGCGGCCGACCTCGGCCAGCGCGTCGCGCAGCGCAGGCACCAGGGTCAGGTGTCCGGCGGCCAGCGACGACACACCCACCACGTGCACATCGTTGTCGGCGGCCTGCCTGGCGACCTCTTCCGGTGTGGAGAACAGCGAGCCCACGTCGACGTCGAACCCGATGTCGGCGAACGCCGTGGCGATCACCTTCTGCCCACGGTCGTGCCCGTCCTGACCCATCTTGGCCACCAGGATGCGTGGCCGGCGGCCATCGGCCTCGGCGAACTTCTCGACCAGTTCGGTGGCGGACGAAATATTGCTCGCCTTCCCGACTTCATCGCGGTAGACCCCGGCGATGGTACGGATCTCGGCCTGGTGCCTGCCGTACACCTTCTCCAGCGCATCGGAGATCTCGCCGACGGTGGCCTTGGCCCGGGCCGCATCGATCGCCAGCGCCAGCAGGTTGTTGCCCAGCCCGTCCTCACCCGCCGCACCGTCAGCGCCCGCGGCCCGGGTCAGTTCGGCCAGCGCCGCGGCGACCGCGGCCTCATCCCGGTCGGCGCGCAGCTGCTGCAATTTGGCGATCTGCTCGGCCCGCACCCGGCTGTTCTCAACCTTGTGCACCTCGATCTCGTGGTCCTCGTCGACCTGGTACTTGTTGATGCCGATCACCGCCTGCTGACCCGAATCGATGCGGGCCTGGGTGCGCGCGGCGGCCTCCTCGATGCGCAGCTTCGGGATGCCGTCATCGATGGCCTGGGCCATCCCGCCGTGTTCAGCGACCTCGGCGATATGCGCGCGGGCCCGCTGCGCGAGCTGATGGGTCAGCCACTCCACGTAATAGGAACCGCCCCACGGGTCGATCGGGCGGGTGGTGCCGGATTCCTGCTGCAGCAGCAGCTGGGTGTTGCGGGCGATGCGCGCCGAGAAGTCGGTGGGCAGCGCCAGCGCCTCATCCAGGGCGTTGGTGTGCAGCGACTGGGTGTGCCCCTGGGTGGCGGCCATCGCCTCGATGCAGGTGCGGGCGACATTGTTGAACGCGTCCTGCGCGGTCAGCGACCACCCCGAGGTCTGCGAATGGGTGCGCAGCGACAACGATTTCGCGTTCTTCGCGCCGAACTGCGCCACCAGCTCGCTCCACACCAGCCGGCCGGCCCGCAGCTTGGCGACCTCCATGAAGAAGTTCATCCCGATACCCCAGAAAAACGACAGCCGCGGCGCGAACTTGTCGATGTCCAACCCGGCGTCCAGGCCCGCCTTGAGGTACTCCGCACCATCGGCCAGCGTGTAGGCCAACTCCAGATCCGCGGTGGCACCCGCCTCCTGAATGTGATAGCCGGAGATCGAGATCGAATTGAACTTCGGCATCTTGGTGCTGGTGTAGCCGAAGATGTCGGAGATGATCCGCATCGAGGGCTTCGGCGGATAGATGTAGGTGTTGCGGACCATGAACTCCTTGAGGATGTCGTTCTGGATGGTCCCGGCCAGCTTCTCCGGCGCCACCCCCTGCTCCTCGGCGGCCACCACATACAGCGCCAGGACGGGCAGCACCGCACCGTTCATCGTCATCGACACCGACACCGTGGACAGGTCGATACCGTCGAAGAGCTGCCGCATGTCCAGGATCGAATCGATCGCGACCCCGGCCATCCCGACGTCGCCGGTCACCCGCGGGTGGTCGGAGTCGTAGCCGCGATGAGTGGCCAGGTCGAACGCCACCGACAGGCCCTTCTGGCCGGCCGCCAGGTTGCGACGGTAAAACGCGTTCGAGTCAGCGGCCGTGGAGAACCCGGCGTACTGCCGAATCGTCCACGGCTGGTTGACATACATCGTTGGATACGGCCCCCGCACATAGGGCGGTTCGCCGGGAAAACTGTCCAGCGGATAGCCCGTCGCGGCGGCGGCATCCCGGTCAGCGGCGATGTAGACCGGCTTGACGTCGATGCCCTCCGGCGTGGCCCAGTCCAGCTGATCGGCGGTGTACCCGTGCGCGGCGGCCGCCTCGGCGACGTGCTCGGCGACGGCGGCTTCGGTGGCCGGCTCCCCGGCGCGTTCACCGTGCAGCGGCACGTCGGCGAAGCTACCCACTGTCGAGGTGCTGGCAGTCATGGGTCAAGCCCCCAATCTGGTGAGAAGAGTCGACAGAGCGTCGACCGCATCGATCTTGGCGGTCAGATAATCGTCGGGCTTCGCTTCGGCGTCGGCCACGGCCTTCTCCGGTCCGGCCAGGTAGATCCGGGTGACCCCCGCCGCGCGGGCCGCCTCGACCACACCGGACGCCTCGGTTCCGTAGCGGACGTCGGTGCCGCAGATCACCGCGACGCTCGGGGAGCCGGCGCCCGACACCGCCTCCGCGACACCGTCGGCCTCGATAGGGCCGGGGTTGACGGCTTCGATGCCACCGGAGGCCAGCAGGTTCGCGGCGAAGGTCGAGCGGATGTTGTGCTCGGCCAGCGGGCCCACCGGCAGCAACAGCACCCGCGGCCGCGACCCGTGCTGCTGCAGGTAGGCGTCGGAGCGATCCCGCAGCGACTCAAACCCGGCCGCGTAACTTTCGACAGTCGCTTTAAGGTCGTTCGGCGGCAGCGGCGGTTCGGCGAGGTTCAGGGTATTCGTTCACACCGGTGAGCGCGGTGCGCCGGTGCGCGATGTCGTCGATCCTGCGGTCGCGCACCTTGGCGATCTGCTCGGCGACAAAGTCGCGGGCCTCGACGAAGCCGCCCCGCTGCTCGATCTCCCGGAAATGCGTCCACGCCTGCTCGGCGAGCTGCTCGGTGAGGTCCTCAACGAACCACGACCCGGCCGCCGGATCGAGCACCCGCCCGACATGGGACTCCTCCAGCAGCAGCAGCTGGGTGTTACGGGCGATGCGCCGAGAGAAGCTGGTGGCGATTCCCGGGAATCCGCCCGGGATCGCCACGTCGAACGGTTGCACCAGCACGGTGTCGGCAGCACCGACGCCCGCCCCGAAAGCAGCCAACGTGGTCCGCAGCATGTTCACCCACGGGTCGCGCTCGGCCATCATCGGCAACGACGTCACCGCGTGCACCGTGGCGACGCCGGCGTCGGGTTCGCCCAGCACCTCGGCAACCCGCGCCCAGAGTTGGCGTGCCGCGCGCAGCTTGGCGATCGTCATGAACTGGTCGTCGTCGGCGGCGAAGCGGAAACTTATCTGCCGCAAAGCGTCCCGAACGCCAAGGCCGCCGTCGCGGAGCAGCCGCAGATAGGCAACCCCGGCGGCCACGCTGCCGGCCAGCTCCCACGACGCGCTCGCACCGTGATTGTGGAAGGCCGGACCGTCAACGGTGATCGCGCGCACGCCGCCGTCGAATCCGGCGACCCTTGCCGCGGTCGTGACGACATCGTCCAGGCTCGGCCCCGACCGCTGGCTCAAAGGCGCGGTGAACGGATCGGCGCCCAGGTCCACCGACAGCCGGGTGCGCTGGTCGTCGTCAAGGCCGGTCAGCAGGGCCAGCATCGCGTCGGTGGCGTTCAGATAATCCAAGCCGGCGTCCAGGATCACCGGCACCAGATCGAGGAACACGCCCTCGAGTAAGCGGTCCAAATCGGCTGGGGCGACGCCACCTTCGCCGACCCGAAGCGCCAGCGCGCTGACTCCCTCGGTCAACGCGACCAGCAGCGCGCCGTTCGCGGCGGCCACTGCCGCGGCGCCTTCGGGGAACGCTTCGGCGACCTTCCAGCCCGACTTGACGTCGCGCAGCGCATCTCCGCCCCGGACATAGGGCCACTGACCGGGCAGGGGCGGCTCCGGCAGCTCGTCAAGGCTGGTGTACAGCGGGCGCACCGGAAAGGCTTCATAGGTCGGCGAATCCAACAGGCGCTCCGGCTCGGCCGGTAGGTCGGCGGGATCCCGCCGTGTGCTCTTTGCCAGCACCGCGGCAACCGCCGAGCGCCACCGTGAAAGGCCTTGCTGCATGCCGGCAGGGTCGGCGGACATTTGGATGGACACCGGCGGCTCCTGTTGTCGCGGCACGTGGCAACCCGCCTGAAGGCGGCCACCTGACCCTGAGGCTAATTGATCGCCAGTGCTGAAGTGCGCATAAGCGTCAAAAACTGGGCCCGCAACCTAGCGGAAACTACGCCGCTTAGAGCGAGTCGTTGACCAATAGACAGGACAGCTTGGTGTCCAGTCACAGCCGAACGCTCTGCAGATCGAGCGTGCCGCGCACCCCGATCGCTTCGTAATGAGCCGCGAGCCAGGATTGAGTGGTCCGCCGCCCGGCATCGCGAAGCTGCACGAAGTAATCCCATTCCGCGTTGCCCTTCGAAGAGGCCTCGTGATCGTCGAGCACGCCACTCGCGTCGATCCGGTGCAAGTGGACGTTCTTGTATTCGTCGGGCGAGAGTTTTCCCTCTTCGATCAGCTGCGTGACGAACGCCACCGCCCGCAATTCGCGTAGCAGAGTGCCGTTGAAGCTGATCTCGTTGAGCCGGTCGTGGATTTCGCGCGCCGTGCGCGGCGTCTGCCGGCGCTCCAGCGGGTTGATCTGCACGAGCAGGATGTCGTCGGTCATCGTCTCGTCGAAGAGCGGGAACAGCGCCGGATTGCCCATATAACCGCCGTCCCAATGGGGCACGCCGTCGATTTCCACCGCCTGAAAGACCGTGGGCATGCAGCCGGAGGCCATCAGGTGATCGGCCGTGAGCTCCGGTGTCTTGAAGATCGCCACCTTGCCGGTCCAGACATTGGTCGCGCTGATGAAGATCTCGACATCCGTGCAGGCGCGCACGCGATCGAAGTCGATGAGCGCGTCGATCGCGTCCCGCAACGGATTGATGTTGAGCGGATTCGTCTGGTAGGGACTGAAGCTTGGGGCGATCGACGTCCGTCCAGGCCTTGCTCCAGAAGCCCAGCACCAGGCCGAGAAGCCGGCGCTGGGCGGGGGAAAGGGACCCGTCGAGGCTGGCCCGGCGCCAAAACGTTTCAAGCTGGCTGCGCGCCCCGTCGATCCCGCCCTCCAGCCAGCCCTCCACCATCACCACGGCGTTCATGGCGCCGGCGCTCGCCCCGGTGATCGCTTCAACGGCGAGGCGCCCGTCTTCGAGGAGGGCGTCGAGCACGCCCCACGTGAAAGCGCCGTGGGCCCCGCCGCCCTGCAGGGCCAGCGACACGGTCTTTTCGGCGCGCGGCCCCGCGAGGCCGCCGGTCTCGCCCGGATGGCGTCGAGCATGGCCCGTCATCGTGCCGTCCCGCTAGAAGTTCCGGTGATGAACCACAGTCTTGGCTCATTGAGGCTCCTGAAGGTCGGGAAAGTAAACCTTGGCTGGTATTGACGTGTTCGGCGCCCCGGCCGCTCAGACGGCCGGTTTGACGTCGATATGTTCAGTTGGTTTGACGACGGGAGTCGTTGCCCGGTTCAGACCTGCATGATGTCGAGAACAAATCGGTACCGTAAGTCGTTGCGGTGCAACCAGTGTAGGGCGACGTTGACGTCGCGGGGCTGCGGTTGTCGCTCGATTCTTAGATGAGGTCGATCGCTCAGCGATGGATGCAAGAATGTGGCCCGGTGAGCACCAGGATCGTGTGGAGCCCGGCGATGCAGACCACCTCGGTGCCTTCCTGCTCGCCCACCGCGGAAGTCGACCGGCTCCCCTGGAAAGGACCTGCCTTGGCCACGGCCGCGTCCACGTTGCCCCGCTTGAACTGGAACAAATGATGCCCACGGTGACCCCATTGTTCTAAGTGACCAATACTTCCTTTTCGTCCGAATGGGTGACGAACATCACTTCCTGCGCACAGTATTAACGGGATCACTTCGAGGCGAATGGGGACGACGATGTTCAGACCACGGCACGGGACAGTGGGCTGGGCCTACGTCGCCCTGGTGCTCGCCACTCTAGCTGCGTTGCTAGTCAGCGCCTGCGGCGTGACACGCGGGGGAGATGACACAGGGATTGCATCGGCTGCGGATGATGGTGCCGAACAGTCCGGGCGGGGGCTATGACCTCACGGCGCGCACCGCGGTGAAAATCATGGAAGACGACGACCTCACCGGCCGCGTCGAGGTGTTCAACGTCATCGGCGCGGGCGGCACGGTCGCGATGGCCCGGCTGATGAACGAGAAGGGCAATGGCGACCTCATGATGATGATGGGGCTCGGGGTGGTCGGGGCGACCTACACCAACGGATCCTCGGCTCGGGCTTCCGATGCGACCGCACTGGCGAAGATGGTCGAAGAGCAGGAAGGCATTCTGGTTCCTGCGGATTCACCGTTTAAGACCGTGCAGGATCTCGTCGCCGCGTGGAAGGCCGATCCCGCGAAGGTGACGATCGGCGGCGGTTCCTCACCGGGCGGACCGGACCACCTGTTCCCGATGGAAACGGCGCGCGCAGCCGGCGTCGACCCGACCAAGGTCAACTACGTCTCCTATGACGGCGGCGGTGATCTGCTGACCGCGATGCTGGGCAAAAAGATCGCGGCGGGCACCACGGGTCTGGGCGAGTTTGTCGATCAGATCGAGGCCGGCCAGGTTCGGGTACTCGCAGTGTCCGGCGCCGAGCGGGTCGAGGGGGTCGATGCGCCGACGCTGACCGAGGCCGGAATCGATCTCACCTTCACCAACTGGCGCGGAATCCTGGCCCCGCCAGGCATTTCCGAGGATGCCAAGACGGCGATGGTCAAAGTGTTGGAGGAACTCCACGGTACCGATGGATGGAAGGAGGCCCTGGTGAAGAATGGGTGGACCGACGCCTTTCAGACCGGTGCCGAGTTCGAGCAGTTCCTGAAGGACCAGGACCAGCGGGTCTCCTCGACCCTGACCCAGCTGGGGCTGATGTGAGCGCGCCAGAGTCGCCGACCGCCGCGACCGGCGGCGACGCCAAAGACGTTGAGCCGCAGCAGGAGGTTTCGGTCGATCGCGCGCAGTACATCGTGTGCGCGGTGCTGGTGCTGGTCGGGGCATTCCTGATCTACGACGCGCTGTCGCTGGCGGGCGGGTTCGCCAAGGTGGATCCCGTTGGGCCGAAGTTCTTCCCGTTGGTAATCGGTTCCGGTTTGCTGGTGACGGCCGTCATCCTCGGTGTCGCGATTGCGCGCGGGTCCGTGGGTGAAGCCGACGCCGGGGAGGACATCGACCCCGACGCGCCCAGCGACTGGCGCACGGTCGGCCTGCTGGTTGCGATGTTCGTGGCCACCATCGTGCTGGTGGAACCGCTCGGCTGGGCGATCACGGGCGCCCTGCTGTTCGCCGGCTCCGCGACGATATTGGGCAGCAAGCGCTACGTACTCAACATCGTGATCGGCGTGGTGCTGTCGGTGGGCAGCTTCTATGCGTTCTACTCCGGGCTCGGGATCCCGCTGCCCGCAGGCATTCTGGACGGGATTCTCTGAGATGGACAATTTCAATTGGCTGCTTCAGGGCTTCGCGGAGGCCGCGACACCGATGAATCTGCTGTACGCCATGCATCGGCGTGCTGCTCGGGACGGCGGTCGGGGTGCTGCCCGGCATCGGGCCCGCGATGACGGTCGCGCTTCTGCTGCCCATCACCTACAACGTCGAGCCGAGTGCCGCCTTCATCATGTTCGCCGGCATCTACTACGGCGGCATGTACGGCGGCTCGACGACCTCCATTCTGCTGAACACGCCCGGTGAGTCCTCGTCGGTGATCACCGCCATCGAAGGCAACAAGATGGCCAAGGCCGGCCGCGCCGCGCAAGCGTTGGCGACGGCCGCAATCGGATCGTTCGTCGCGGGAACGATCGGCACCCTGCTGTTGGTGCTGTTCGCGCCGGCGGTGTCGCGGTTCGCCGTGACGCTCGGCGCGCCGTCCTATCTCGCGATCATGCTGTTGGCGCTGGTCGCGGTCACCATGGTGCTGGGGGCTTCGAAGCTGCGCGGCATCACCTCGCTTCTGTTGGGGCTGGCGATCGGCCTGGTCGGTATCGATTCGCTGACCGGGCAGCCGCGGGCGACCTTCGGCCTGCCGCTGTTGTCCGACGGCATCGACATCGTGGTGATCGCGGTTGCGGTGTTCGCGCTCGGCGAGGCGCTGTGGGTGGCGGCGCATCTGCGCAGACGCCCCGCCGAAGTCATTCCCGTGGGGCGGCCGTGGATGGGCAAGGAGGACTGGAAGCGCTCGTGGAAACCGTGGCTGCGCGGCACCGCCTACGGTTTCCCGTTCGGCGCGCTGCCCGCCGGTGGCGCCGAGTTGCCGACGTTCCTGTCCTACGTCACCGAGAAGAAGCTGAGCAAGCACAAGGAGGAGTTCGGCAAGGGTGCGATCGAGGGCGTGGCAGGTCCCGAGGCGGCCAACAACGCGTCGGCGGCGGGCACTCTGGTGCCGATGCTGTCGCTGGGCCTACCGACCAACGCCACGGCCGCGGTGATGCTCGCGGCCTTCGTGTCCTACGGCATCCAGCCCGGCCCGACGCTCTTCGACAAGGAGCCGCTGCTGATCTGGACGCTCATCGCCAGCCTGTTCATCGGAAACACCCTGTTGCTGGTGCTCAACCTTCCGCTGGCGCCCCTGTGGGCGAAGCTGCTCCGCACCCCGCGGCCGTACCTGTACGCGGGCATCCTGTTCTTCGCCACCCTGGGCGCGTTCGCGGTGAACTTGCAGCCGCTGGACCTGGCCCTGCTTTTGGTGTTCGGGCTGATGGGACTGATGATGCGCCGGTTCGGGCTACCGATACTGCCGTTGATCATCGGCGTGATCCTCGGGCCCCGCATCGAACGCCAACTTCGGCAGAGCCTGCAGCTCGGCGGCGGCGACTGGCTCAGCCTATTCAAGGAGCCCGTCGCCATCGTCACCTACATCCTGATCCTGGCAATTCTTCTCACCCCGCTGGTGATGCGGCTCCTGCACCGCACCCCGCCGGACCCCATCCACGTCAGCATCGACGACTTCGAGAAAGAAGAGAAGGCATCAGCGTGATCGTTGTCGGATACATTCCTGATCAGTTCGGCACGGCGGCCCTGGAACACGCGGTCGCCGAAGCGAAACTCCGCGACACGAGTCTGCTGGTGATCAACACCTCGAAGGGCGATTCGCTCACCGACCCCCGGTTCGCCCAGGGCGATGAGCTACGCGCCCTCGAAGAACGACTCGCCGACAGCGGCGTCGAGTACGAACTCAGCCACGAGTTCGGCGTGGACGCGGCATCGACCCTGCTGAACGCGATGGAGCGGGACGACGCGGAACTGCTAGTGCTCGGCCTGAGGCATCGCAACCCGGTCGGCAAAATGCTCCTTGGCAGCACGGCGCAGCACTTGCTGCTGGAATGTCCGAAGCCGGTGCTCGCCGTCAAACCGGAGGAGCATAGGCGGCCATGAACTCACAGCCCTGGCATTGCTGAACTGTTCTGGGTCACCGCGTTGACCTGCAGCCGCGCCAGCGCGTAGCTGGCCGGGTTCATCGAGTGGTTCGCACCGCCCAGCAAGTCCGGTGCCGCGCAGGCTCTTGGATCCCGCCGCTCTTCGCGTCGACTGACTGGCGTAAAACATTCAGTGCGACTGTGCCTGCCATGCCGGGGATCCCGAGCTTGTCGGCGTGCAGGCGTCACGCTCGCGGCAGACCAGACGACTCAGCCGAACGCCTCGCTCAGCTGTCGCTCGTCAGCTGAAGGCTTCATCGATGATCTCCTGTTGTTCGACGGCGTGCACCTTCGACGACCCCGACGACGGCGCCGACATGGCCCGCCGCGAGATCCGCTTGATGTTGCTCAACCTTTCTGCACACAGCTCGGGCAGCGTCAGCCCGAACGTCGGCCAGGCACCCTGGTTCGCCGGCTCTTCCTGCACCCAGAAGTACTGCTCCGCATTCGGATACTGGTCCAGGGTGTTGGCCAGCCGCCGCTTCGGTAGGGGGGCAAGCTGCTCGATGCGCACGATCGCGACGTCGTCGCGGTTGTCCTTGGCCTTGCGGGCGGCCAGATCGTAGTACACCTTGCCGCTGGTCAACAGGATCCGCTGCACCTTGCCGCGGTCGCCGTCGCCCTCCTCGTAAGTGGGCTCCTCGAGCACCGAACGGAACTTGACCTCGGTGAATTCCTTGATGTCGCTGACCGCCGCCTTGCTGCGCAGCATCGACTTCGGCGTGAACACGATCAGCGGCCGCTGGATACCGTCCAGCGAGTGCCGCCGCAACAGGTGGAAATAGTTCGCCGGTGTCGAGGGCATCGCCACCGTCATCGACCCCTCGGCCCACACCTGCAGGAACCGCTCGATGCGGCCCGACGTGTGGTCGGGGCCCTGACCCTCGTGGCCGTGCGGCAGTAGCAGCACCACGTCGGAGAGCTGGCCCCACTTGGCCTCGCCCGAGCTGATGAACTCGTCGATGATCGACTGCGCCCCGTCGACGAAGTCGCCGAACTGGGCCTCCCACATCACAATTGCCTCCGGGTTGCCCACCGAATAGCCATACTCGAAGCCCACCGCGGCGTATTCGGACAGTGGGGAGTCGTACACCATGAACTTGCCACCGGTCGGCGTGCCGTCGGGGTTGGTGGCCAGCAGCTGCAGCGGAGTGAACTGCGCGCCGGTCTTGCGGTCGACGATCACCGAATGCCGCTGGGTGAACGTGCCACGGCCGGTGTCCTGGCCGGACAACCGCACCAGCTTGCCCTCGGCGATCAGTGAACCCAGTGCCAACAGCTCGCCGAACGCCCAGTCGACCTTGCCCTCGTAGGCCATCTCGCGGCGCCTCTCCAGCACCGGCCTCACCCGGGGGTGCACGGTGAACCCCTCCGGGACGGCCAGGTGCGCGTCACCGATGCGGGCCAGCAGCGCCTTGTCCACCGCGGTGGACAGGCCCTTGGGGATCATCTGGTGGGACTCCACCGATTCGCTGGCCTCGGCCGCATGCTTCTCCAGCTCGCGGACCTCGTTGAACACCCGCTCGAGTTGGCGCTGGTAGTCGCGCAGCGCGTCCTCGGCCTCCTCCATCGAGATGTCGCCGCGGCCGATCAGCGCCTCGGTGTAGGCCTTGCGGACACCGCGCTTGGCATCGATCACCTCGTACATCGCCGGCTGCGTCACCGACGGGTCGTCGCCCTCGTTGTGCCCGCGGCGGCGGTAGCACAACATGTCGATGACGACGTCCTTCTTGAACTTCTGCCGGAAGTCCACCGCCAGCCGCGCCACCCACACGCACGCCTCCGGGTCCTCACCGTTGACGTGCAAGATCGGCGCGCCGATCATCTTCGCGACGTCGGTGCAATACTCCGATGACCGGGAGTCTTCCGGGGCGGTGGTGAACCCGATCTGATTGTTGACGACGATGTGGATCGTGCCGCCGACTCGATAGCCGCGCAGCAGCGCCAGGTTCAGCGTCTCGGCCACCACGCCCTGCCCGGCGAAAGAGGCGTCACCGTGCAGCATCAGCGGCACCACCGAGAACCCATCGTCTCCGTCGCCCTTGTCCAGCAGATCCTGCTTGGCGCGGACCAGGCCCTCCAGTACCGGGTCGACCGCCTCCAGGTGTGACGGGTTGGCCACCAGCGACACCTGAATGTCGTTGTCGCCGAACATCTGCAGGTAAGTACCGGTGGCGCCCAGGTGATACTTCACGTCCCCGGAGCCCTGTGCCTGCGACGGGTCCAGATTGCCCTCGAACTCGGAGAAGATCCGCGAGTACGGCTTGCCGACGATGTTGGCCAGCACGTTGAGCCGGCCGCGGTGCGGCATGCCGACGACGACCTCGTCGAGCCCGTGCTCGGCAGCACTGGTCGATCACAGCGTCCATCATCGGGATGACGGTCTCCGCACCCTCCAGCGAAAACCGCTTCTGGCCAACGTATTTGGTCGCCAGGAAGGTCTCGAACGCCTCAGCGGCATTGAGCTTGGACAGGATGTACTTCTGCTGGGCGACCGTCGGCTTGTCCTGCTTGACCTCGACGCGTTCCTGCATCCACCGCTGCTGCTCGGGCTCGAGGATGTGGGTGTACTCGACGCCGACATGGCGGCAGTAGGCGTCGCGCAGCAGCCCCAGCACGTCGCGCAGCTTCTTGTACTCCGCGCCGGCGAAGCCACCCACCTTGAACTCGCGGTCCAGGTCCCACAGCGTCAGGCCGTGACTGTGCACGTCGAGATCGGGGTGGCTACGGAACCGGTTCTTGTCCAGCCGCAGCGGATCGATGTCGGCCATCAGGTGACCGCGGTTGCGGTACGCCGCGATCAGCTCGATGACGCGGGCGCTCTTGTCGACGATCGAGTCCGGATGGTCGGTGCGCCAGCGCACCGGCTCGTACGGGATCCCAAGCTCGCGGAAGATCTCGTCGAAAAACTCGTCCGACAGTAGCAATTCATGGACGGTGCGCAGGAAGTCGCCCGACTCGGCGCCTTGGATGATGCGATGGTCATAGGTAGACGTCAGCGTCATCAACTTGCCGACGCCCAGGTCGGAAATACGTTCCTCGCTGGCGCCCTGGAACTCGGCGGGGTACTCCAGTGCTCCGGCACCGACGATCGCGCCCTGGCCGCGCATCAGGCGCGGCACCGAATGCACGGTGCCGATGGTGCCGGGGTTGGTCAGCGAGATCGTCACGCCCGAGAAGTCCTCGGCGGTCAGCTTCCCGTCGCGGGCACGTCTCACGATGTCCTCGTAAGCGGCGATGAACTGACCGAACCGCATCGTCTCGGTTTTCTTGATGGCCGCCACGACCAGCTGCCGGTTGCCGTCCTTGCCCTGCAGGTCGATGGCCAAACCGAGGTTGGTATGTGCCGGTGTGACTGCGTTCGGCTTGCCGTCGATCTCGGCGAAGTGCCGGTTCATGTTCGGGAACTTGTTGACCGCCCGCACGATGGCGTAACCCAGCAGGTGGGTGAACGAGATCTTGCCGCCTCGGGTGCGTTTGAGGTGGTTGTTGATGACGATCCGGTTGTCGATCATCAGCTTGGCCGGGAAGGCGCGCACGCTGGTGGCCGTAGGCACATCCAACGACGCCGACATGTTCTTCACGACCGCCGCGGCGGCACCGCGCAGCACCCGCCTCTCTTCGCCGTCCGCCGAGGGGGCCGGGGCGGCTACCTTCGGCTTGGCGGGCGTGGCGGGTGATCTCTGCTCCGTGGAGGCACCCTTGCTTGTCGGCGCGGTCTTGGCGGGCGGCGCCGTCGTCGGCTCCTTGGCCGGAGTGGGCTTCGGCTCCGGCGGTGCGGCCGGCTCGGCCGGTTGCCCGTCGCTGGTCGACGCACTGGTGTCGACGGCCGGTTCCGGAGAGTAGTCGACCAAGAATTCATGCCAGCTGGGATCGACCGAAGAGGGATCTTCGCGGAACTTGCGATACATCTCCTCGACCAACCATTCGTTCTGCCCGAATGGTTTAGGTGTACTGCTCACGGCGGCTACTCGCCTCGATTCCGTCTACCCTGCAAGCGCGTTGGGAACCGCCTGCGACTTCCTCTGGCGCCCTGTCTGGCGCGTCTTTCGTTGTGCGCTGTCGCCCCCGGCGGTAACCCACATTCCGCCGCCTAAAGGCTAACCCGTGGGACCCTTGGCAGACGGTGTGTTCGCGGATGTGGTGGAGACCGATCGCGCACCGTGCTGCGATTTACCGCGATGGCCGCTGCCGAGGCCCAAGGTCGGCGGAGGGTACGAGATTCCAGAACCCCCACTGGTTGACTTCTGGCCCGGGAACCTGAACCCAGGTGTGACGAAAGGTGATTCGTTGCGCTGTCCACCATTGCCGCATCCCGCCTGAGCGGTCCCACGGGCACGGTACGCGATGCACCCGAAACCGGTGACAGCACGCGCCCTGGAGCGCGAGACTGGGTGGCGAGCGACCGGGCAGCCCTGGTTTACGGGCAACCGTATTTTTGCTTGGGGTCCGTCGTGCGACGACAACTAGCCGGAGGTTGATGTGAGCAGCAAAGACTCGGTGAATTCGTTCGGAGCCCGCGACACGCTGAAGGTCGGAGACAACAGCTACGAGATCTACCGCCTCGACGCGGTGCCCGGTACCGAGAAACTGCCGTACAGCCTCAAGGTGCTGGCCGAGAACCTGCTGCGCACCGAGGACGGCGCCAACATCACCAAGGACCACATCGAGGCCATCGCGAACTGGGATCCCGAGGCCGACCCGAGCATCGAGATCCAGTTCACCCCGGCCCGGGTGATCATGCAGGACTTCACCGGCGTGCCGTGCATCGTCGATCTGGCCACGATGCGTGAGGCCGTCGGCGACCTCGGCGGCGACGCCGAGAAGGTGAATCCGCTGGCGCCCGCCGAGCTCGTCATCGATCACTCGGTGATCGTCGACGTGTTCGGCAACGCGGGCGCGTTCGAGCGCAACGTCGAGATCGAATACGCCCGCAACGGCGAGCGCTACCAGTTCCTGCGCTGGGGTCAGGGCGCGTTCGACGACTTCAAGGTGGTGCCGCCGGGCACCGGCATCGTGCACCAGGTCAACATCGAGTACCTGGCCCGGACCGTGATGGTCGGCGGGCGGGCGAAGCTGGGGGGAGGATCCGGTGGCCTATCCGGACACCTGTGTGGGTACCGACAGCCACACCACGATGGTCAACGGGCTTGGCGTGCTGGGCTGGGGCGTCGGCGGCATCGAGGCCGAGGCCGCGATGCTGGGTCAGCCGGTGTCGATGCTCATCCCCCGCGTCGTCGGGTTCAAGCTCACCGGTGAGATCAGGCCGGGCGTGACCGCCACCGACGTGGTGCTCACCGTCACCGAGATGCTGCGCAAGCACGGCGTGGTCGGCAAGTTCGTCGAGTTCTACGGCGCCGGGCGTGGCCGAGGTGCCGCTGGCCAACCGCGCCACGCTGGGCAACATGAGCCCCGAATTCGGTTCCACCGCAGCGATTTTCCCGATCGACGACGTCACGATCGACTACCTGCGGCTGACCGGCCGCGCCGAGGATCAGCTGGCGCTGGTCGAGGCCTACGCCAAGGCGCAGGGCATGTGGCACGACCCGGAGAAGGAGCCGACGTTCTCCGAGTACCTGGAACTCGACCTGTCCGACGTGGTGCCGTCGATCGCCGGGCCCAAGCGTCCGCAGGACCGGATCCAGCTCTCCGATGCCAAGTCGGCGTTCCGCAAGGACATTCACAACTACGTGGAAGAGCACATGCCCGTCGGAGTGCACCAAGCTGGACGAGGCCGTCGACGAGTCCTTCCCGGCCAGCGATTCGGTGTCGCTGTCGTTCGCCGACGACGACGCCGTCGACGTGCAGTCCGCGGCCAACGGTGCCGAGGGCCGGCCGAGCAAGCCCGTCACGGTCAAATCCGACGAGCACGGCGAGTTCGTGCTCGACCACGGCGCGGTCGTGGTCGCGGCGATCACGTCGTGCACCAACACGTCCAATCCGTCGGTGATGCTCGGCGCGGCGCTGCTGGCGAAGAAGGCCGTCGAGAAGGGTCTGACGTCAAAGCCGTGGGTGAAGACGTCGATGGCACCTGGCTCGCAGGTGGTCAGCGACTACTACGACAAGGCCGGGGTGTGGCCATATCTGGAGAAGCTCGGCTTCTTCCTGGTCGGCTACGGCTGCACCACCTGCATCGGCAACACCGGTCCGCTGCCCGAGGAGATCTCGAAGGCGGTCAACGACAACGACCTGTCGGTGACCGCGGTGCTGTCGGGCAACCGCAACTTCGAGGGCCGCATCTCCCCCGACGTGAAGATGAACTACCTGGCCTCCCCGCCACTGGTGATCGCCTACGCACTTGCCGGAACCATGGACTTCGACTTCGAGACCGAGGCGCTCGGCCAGGACGACGACGGCAACGACGTGTTCCTCAAGGACATCTGGCCGTCGGCCAAGGAGATCTCCGACGTCATCGCGTCGTCGATCAACCAGAAGATGTTCACCGACAGCTACGCCGACGTGTTCAAGGGCGACGAGCGCTGGCGGAACCTGCCCACGCCGGAGGGCAAGACGTTCGACTGGGATCCGAAGTCGACGTACGTGCGCAAGCCGCCGTACTTCGAGGGCATGCCCGCCGAGCCGGCAGCCGGTCACCGACATCAACGGCGCCAGAGTCCTTGCCCTGCTGGGTGATTCGGTGACCACCGACCACATCTCGCCCGCAGGCAACATCAAGGCGGGCACCCCGGCCGCGCAGTACCTCGACGAGCACGGCGTGGACAAGAAGGACTACAACTCCTACGGTTCGCGTCGCGGCAATCACGAGGTGATGATCCGTGGCACGTTCGCCAACATCCGGCTCAAGAACCAACTGCTCGACGACGTGTCCGGCGGCTACACCCGCGACTTCACCCAGGATGATGGCCCGCAGTCGTTCATCTACGACGCCGCGCAGAACTATGCGGCGCAAGGCATTCCGCTGGTCGTGCTGGGCGGCAAGGAGTACGGCTCGGGATCGTCGCGGGACTGGGCGGCCAAGGGCACCAGCCTGCTGGGCGTGCGCGCGGTGATCACCGAGTCGTTCGAGCGCATCCACCGCAGCAACCTGATCGGCATGGGTGTCATTCCGCTGCAGTTCCCGGCGGGCGAATCGGCGGCGTCGCTGAAGCTGGACGGCACCGAGATGTTCGACATCACGGGCATCGAGGCGCTCAACGAGGGCAAGACGCCCGAGACGGTGAAGGTCACCGCCACCAAGACGGATGGTTCCACGACCGAGTTCGACGCGGTCGTGCGCATCGACACGCCCGGCGAGGCCGACTACTACCGCAACGGCGGCATCCTCCAGTACGTGCTACGCAACATGCTCAAAGCCGGCTAGTTCAAGCCAGCCGCGGGCTTCTTCCGAGCCGTTCGCCCAAACTGACGACCGAGCAACCGAGGCAGTTGTCATCTTCATCGAGGTTGGCACGCAAACCTTCTGCCGGCCAGTGCCAAGGATAGGAGTAAAGGCGAATCCATCGAATGGCAGGACCATCGCGACCACTGTGCCTTTGGTTCCGCGACGTGACCACGCGCCGGTATCGTCAGGATTTTCCTGTGAAGTCGGATGCGGAGCAGAGCCTGGTGCGATGATCAAGGATTCACCGTTCTCTCCCGAAGGTGAGTAGCTCATGACTTTGAACGGCGCCGAATCGACTACTTCCGAGCATGTCTCGGGTTCCGACGATGAAGCGGAGCTGGTCAGCCCAGGGCCGTTGGCAGGCCTGCGGGTACTGGACCTGGGAACGGTATATGCGGCACCGATCACCGCCATGCTGCTGGGGGACTGGGGCGCGGAGGTCATCAAGGTTGAGCATCCCCGAGGTGATCCGGCACGAACGCACGGATTGTCGAAGGACGGGCACGGCTTGTGGTGGAAGGTAATCGCGCGGAATAAGCGAACCATCACGCTGAACTTCAGTAAGCCAGAAGGTCAAGACATTCTGCGGGGACTCGTCGCGCAATCGGATGTGGTGATCGAGAACTTCCGTCCCGGGGTAATGGAGAAATGGAACCTCGGACCCGAGGAATTGCAGAGGATCAATCCGGCACTGGTGGTGCTGCGGGTCACGGGGTTCGGGCAGGAAGGGCCGTACTCAAGCAGACGAGCGTTTGGCACGCTCGCCGAGGCAATGAGCGGCCTGGCGCATCAGACCGGCGAGGAGACCGGGCCCCCGACGTTGCCGCCGTTTGGCTTGGCAGACGGGGTCGCCGCGTTGGCCGGTGCCTATGCGGTGATGCTGGCGTTGTATCACCGGGACGTGGCCAAGGGCGGCGGCCAGGTCATTGACTTGTCGCTGTTGGAACCGCTGGTTGGCATCCTGGGTCCCGGCCCCAGCGTCTACGACCAACTCGGGCTGATCTCGGGACGCCATGGCAACCGATCGAGCAACAACGCCCCCCGCAACGCCTACCTCACCAGCGACGGCCGGTGGGTGGCGATCTCGGCGAGTGCCACCTCGGTTGCCGAACGAGTCATGAACCTGGTCGGACGGCCCGACATCGCCGAGCAGTCCTGGTTTCCCCGCGCCGGTGAGCGGGTCAAGCACGCGGACATGATCGATGCTCCGGTCGCCGAATGGATCGGTGCCCGGCCGATGGAGGAGGTGTCGGCGGCGTTCCAGGCCGCCGGCGCAGCGCTGGCCCCGGTCTATGACGTCGAGCAGCTCTTGAATGACCCGCATGTTCAGGACCGCGACATGATCACCACCATCGAGGATGAAGACCTCGGGCCGCTGAAAATGCAGAACTTGATCTTCCGGATGGGAAACACACCTGGCTCGATCCGTCATGGTGGACGCCGCCTCGGGCAGGACACCGGCGACGTGCTGGAGGAGCTGTTGGGGATCTCCGGGGATAAGTTGGCTGCGCTCCGCGAGACCGGGGTTATCTGATGGACCGTAGTTACCTGTTCGCGCCGGGGCACAACGCAAAACTTCTGAACCGGGTGTTCCAAGCCGGTGCCGATGCAGTGATGCTCGACCTGGAGGATGCGGTGCCCCCGGATGCGAAGGTGACGGCTCGTGCGATGGTCGCCGAGGCGCTCCTCGACCATCCTGCCTGGGTCAGGGTAAATGCAGCCCAAACGGCTTGGTGTGAAGCGGATCTCGATGCTGTGGCGGATCGAGCTCTTGGTATCCGGATCCCCAAGGTCGAATCGGCAGGCGATGTCGAGTGGGTGACCGCAAGGGCGCCAGGTAAGCCCATCATCTGTGCTATCGAAAGCGCGCGCGGTGTCCTGGCTGCGCACGAGATCGCCGCAGTGCCCGGTGTTCGGTTTCTGGCAATGGGTGGTGTCGACTTGCAGCGCGACCTCAACACGTCCGGCGGGAACCTGCAAACCCTCTATGCGCGGTCATATCTGGTTCTGGCGTCTCGCGCGGCCGGAATCGAACCGCCCATCGACAGTGTCTTTCCCTTGCTCGACGACACCGCCGGACTTCGCGACCAAGCCCAGTTCGCCCGGTCTTTGGGCTTTTTCGGTAAGTCGGCGATCCATCCGCGTCAGCTGGACATCCTCCATGAGATTTTCACTCCTACCGCGGCCGAGATCGAGTGGGCCCAATCGGTACTTGCTGGATTCGAGGCCGCCGGCGGCGGCGGCTTCGCCCTTCCCAGCGGCGAGTTCGTTGATCTGCCCGTGGCGGACCGAGCACGCCGCCTACTTGAGATCGCGGGTCGTCGGATGACAGACGTCAGCGGCCCGGCGCCCGTCACAACAGCAGGACCAGATCAACCTCGATGAACGGGCCAACACCGTGATGCAGTATCGATTCGCAGCGACGCCGCGTCCGGTGGCGTCGCGGAATCCCACCAGCTCGCGGTTGCAGCCACGCGGCGTCGCCGAGATCACGCCCCGCATCAGAAAAGGAAACACCTTCAAGCCGCCACGATCTGGCGTAGGACGACCGAGGTGTGGAAAGGCCTTGAAATGACGACCGCACCGTATGAGCTTGTACCCGAACCAGGTGGCGTCCTGGCGCGGATCAATGTCCGGGGTAGCGCTGTTCTCGCGTCACCTTCCATTAACCGCGGGACGGCGTTCTCCCTTGACGAACGTGAGGCTCTTGGTCTGGACGGTCTGCTGCCCAGCGGGGTGACCACTTTGGAAGTCCAGGTGCGCCGGGTCTACGCCCAATACCTCGAGCAGGCCAACCCGCTCCGGAAGTGGGTGTACCTGGCCAACCTTCGAGACCGCAACGAGGTGTTGTTTTACCGGCTGCTGACCGAGCACATCTCCGAAATGTTGCCGGTGGTGTACACGCCCACGGTGGGATTGGCGATCGAACGGTTCAGTCACGAGTTCCGCCGACCCCGCGGTGTCTACCTGTCCGTTGATCGACCCGAGGGCGTCGAGTCCGCCTTCCGCAACACCGGTCTGGGACCCGATGACGTGGACCTGGTTGTTGCCACTGACTCCGAAGGCATTCTGGGGATTGGGGATCAAGGCGTCGGCGGAATCGAAATCGCCATCGGCAAACTGGCCGTGTACACCGCGGCCGCCGGGATCCATCCACGACGGGTGCTGCCAGTCGTGCTGGATATGGGCACCGACAATCTCAAATTGCTCAACGACGAGATGTATCTGGGTGCGCGGCATTCCCGGGTTCGCGACCAACGCTACGACGACCTCATCGATGCATATGTCAGCGCAGTCACCACGTTTTTCCCGAACGCGATGCTGCACTGGGAGGACTTCGGTGCGACCAATGCCCGACGCATCCTGATCAAGTATTCCGATCAGGTCTGTACCTTCAACGACGACATGCAAGGCACTGCGGCGACCGTCCTGGCCGCCGCGATGTCGGCGGTGCGAGCCGCGGGATCCCAGATCCGTGATCAACGTGTCGTGATTTACGGCGCCGGCACCGCCGGGCTGGGCATTGCGGACATGATGCGTGAGCAGATGATCCGTGAAGGCCTCTCACCCCCAGAGGCGACGAGCAGGTTCTACCCATTGACCAGCGACGGGTTGTTACTCGGCGACACCCCGGGTTTGCTTGATTTTCAGGAGCCCTATACGCGGTCGCGGGATGAGGTCAATAGTTGGACCCGTGGTGACGCGGCAGGAAAGATCGGCCTCGCCGAAGTAGTAGCCCATGCCCATCCCACGATGTTGATCGGCACCTCCACGCACTCCGGTGCGTTCACCGAGGCCATCGTCAAGGACATGGCCGCCCACACCGATCGGCCGATCATCATGCCGCTGTCAAACCCGACCTCGAAATGTGAGGCGTTACCAGAGGACCTCGTCACGTGGACCAACGGCCGTGTCCTGACAGCTACCGGCAGCCCCTTCCCGCCGGTCGTTCACGAAGGTCGGACCTACCAGATCGCACAGGCAAACAACGCCCTGATATTTCCTGGTCTCGGGTTGGGCGTCACCGTCGCCAAGGCCAACCGGATCAGTGATCAAATGATCGCCGCCGCCGCCGCCGCTGTGGCCCGCATCTCAGACGCGTCCGCACCCGGGGCGCCACTGCTTCCCCCGATGACTGACCTGCGGGAAATCTCTGCGGCGGTTGCAATCGCCGTTGCCGCGGCCGCGGCCAAGGAAGGCCTGGCGCAAGCCGCGTTGCACGACCCGATCCAGCAGGTCCACGACGCCATGTGGCGGCCCGTTTACCCGCGGATCGAACTTGAGACGGGTTGAGCGATGCAGCATTCTTGATTAGGAGTGCGCCGAGCAGCCCCTGACACTCTTCTCACGTTAATTGGATGAGCCTAGGAATGCTGAACCGATTGCGGCTCGGGACGAGCGCATTGCGTAGGCAAAATCGGTTTACAAACTCTCCCCACATTGATGGCCCGCCGTGCCAATGTCCTCAATACCTAGGAGCACGCCGGAATTTGGGGAGGGATCCATGCCCGTCAAACGAAAAAGAAGGTGAGTCCGAGGACGATGTAGATGGCGAGTAGTTGCAGGCCTTCGTACCAGGTGGACTCGCCGCGTTGGGTGACCTCGTTGGCGATGATGACCGCCAGGAACACCGCGCCGAGCTCGAACCCGTTGAACACCAGGGCCATCGGGAACGGGCCGATGACGAACGACGCCAGCACCAGAACCGGAGCGACAAACAGGGCGATCTGGGCCCCCGATCCCACGGCGATGTTGACGGAGATGTCCATCTTGTCGCGGGAGGCGAAATACACCGAGACCCAGTGCTCGGCGGCGTTGCCCACCACCGCCACGACGATCACGCCGACAAAGAACGGGGACAGCCCAATGGTCGCCGACGCCTCGGTGATGGAGTGGACCAGGATCTCGGACATCCAGCCCACCGCAGCACCCGCCCCGGCCAGCATCAGCACGCTCTTGCGCACCGACCACGGTTCGCCGCCGTGCTCCTCTTCGTCGTGGGAGGGGTTGAACAGGTGCGCGTGGGTCTTCAGGGAGAACACCAACCCGGCCCCGTACGAAGCCAGCAGCACCACGGCGACCCCGACCGACAGCGCCTGCAGGTCGCTGGAGAATGCCACCGCCTTGGCCGTCGGGTCGGGCAGCCCGCCGCCGGCCACCAGCTGAAATATCGCCGGCATCACCAGCGCCACCGTCGCCAGCAGCAGCATGAGCGACTGGGCGGTAGCCGCCCGCAGCTCGAAGCGCTGCCGGTCCCGTTTCCTTCCGCCCACCAGCATCGACACCCCGAGGACCAGCAGAATGTTGCCCAGGATGGACCCGATGAGCGAGGCCTTGACCACCTCGTGCAGCCCGGCGCCCAGCGCGAACAGCGCGATGATCAGCTCCGGTGCGTTACCGAACGTGACGTTGAGCAAACCACCAATGCCGGGACCCGACCGGGCCGCCAGCTCCTCGGTCGCCCGGCCCATCAGCGCCGCCGTCGGGATCACTCCCAGCGCCGACGCGGCGAACACCGCCACCGCGTCGGCATGCATAAACTCCAGGACGATCGCGACCGGGATCAACGGCACCAGCAGGTACGGCCAGCCCTCCCCTGTCAGGAGGAACGGCTTACTGCGTTTGGTGGGCGGGGCCTGAGAAGTCGGAGTTGTGGACATCTCGCCCCCTCAGTACTCGCTCCCGCGGGTCCGACTTGCTCCCACCGGTCAGCATGACTGCACGCATGACCAAGAAAATGGTACAGAGGACTGAGCTGACCAGGGAGGCTTTAGCACTTCTTATGTAGGCCGGTCCAACGACACATAGATTTCGCGGCGGGCATCGCAGGAGAAAGCCACTCAAACAATAACAACGGTTAATCAACGTCGTGAAGACGTCGATTCGATGGGACATTCACGGCCACCGGCTCCGATGATTCCGCAATCGCTGCACGCCGCGCCGTGCGGTTCTTGTTTGATTCCTACCCGGTATTGGCTCAACCAGGCTGCTTGACCGTGAATAGCTGCGATTCAGCGGCGTCGTCTCGCAGAGTCCTGGACGGCGCGGCCGCGGGCACGCATGGTACGGAGTGAGCCCGGTCGGGTCCTACACCGACCCGTGGGTCCCGACGCGTGCGCCGAGATGGTCCGCTTCTTCTCATACCGAGCGACACGCCCTGAGCGACCGGTCGGCGCCTCCGGCCAGCGCGGCCCCGGGAATTGTTCGGCTGGCAGTGGGCCCCGCTCCCGATCCTCGTCCTCGCGGCCGGCCTCGTGATTGCGCCCTGGCCGCACCCGGGTATTACTGGCCACCCGGTTGTCGATACAATTTGCTCAGCCTCGCCCGCCAACTCCGATAACCCGATCCCGGTCGCATGTTAAGGAGTCGGGACGTTCGCGTTCATGAGGCAGTCAGGTCACCACTTGGGTCGGTCACAGCCGCAACCAGGATTACCACATCACGATCGAAGAGAATAGGGAGTACTACCTTGTCGCTGTTGAGATTCGACGAGCGGGTAGCCATCGTCACTGGTGCTGGGGGTGGACTCGGGCGTGCGCACGCACTCGAGCTGGCCCGGCGCGGAGCACGGATTGTCGTCAATGACGTCGGCGGGTCTGTCAACGGTGAGGGCGGTTCCGTTGACGCCGCGGAAGCTGTGGTCAGGGAGATCGCGGCACTCGGCGGGACAGCGGTCACAAATCATGATTCGGTGGCTACAGCCGAGGGGGGAGAGTCGATCGTTGAGGCTGCGATGCGGACGTACGGCCGCATAGACATTCTTGTCAACAACGCGGGAATATTGCGCGACAAGGCATTCCACAAGATGGAGTCGGACATGATCGACGCGGTGATCGATGTCCACCTCAAGGGGACGCTGTTCGTGAGCCAGCCGGCGTTTCGCATCATGCGCGCGGCCGGCTACGGTCGGATTGTCAGTACATCGTCTGCATCGGGCTTGTTCGGAAACTTCGGTCAGGCCAACTATGGCGCCGCAAAGGCGGGAATCGCCGGGCTGACGAAGGTATTGGCGCTTGAGGGGGCCGCCTACGGTGTGCGGGCGAATGCGATCGCGCCGATCGCCGCCACGCGTATGACGCAAGGCATACTCGGCACGCTCGCCGATCGTGTTGCACCGGAAAGCGTCAGCCCGGTGGTCGCCTACCTGGCTCATGCGGAGTGCGCTGTCAACGGTCAGATCTATTCGGTTGCCGGTGGGCGGGTGGCCAAGATCTTTCTCGCAGAGACCGCAGGGGTGGTACTCGACGACGTCAGCGCCGAAGCGGTCCGCGACCAACTCGCCGGTATTGAAGACCAGGCGAACTATCACGAGCCGGGTTCGCTTGACGCAGCGACGACGATCCTGGCGGATGCGCTCACGGGCTAGGAATGCCCTGAATAATCGCGTTTGGGAGCTGAGCGCTGATTGACGATCCAGATACCGCCGGCACGGGTTCAAGCGCGCCAGTGACGAGTTTCTCGACGATGGCGGCGGCCCGCATGATATTCGCGAAGGCAAGCGTTTCCCGACGAGCTGGACCGCCCTGAAGGCGAACTGAACTCGGCGGGGCAGTCGACTACACGTGGGTCGACGGCCGGTTATCCCCTCCTTGCGTCGCCACGGGGTGGTCGTCGACCATGGTTAGTTCGTCGAACGGATTCCTTCCGTCCAGAGTTTCCGACATGACCGCCGAGTCCATCGTGTTGGTCCACGCCCCGATCACGATGGTGGCCACGGCGTTGCCGGAGAAGTTGGTCACCGCGCGAGCTTCGGACATGAACCGGTCGATGCCGACGATGAGCCCGATGCCGTCGAGCAATTCCGGCCGGTGGCTCTGCAGACCCCCGGCCAGGACCGCCAGTCCGGCGCCACTGACGCCCGCCGCGCCCTTGGAGGCGACGATCATGAACGCCAGCAGCGACAACTGTTCCCCTATCGACAGTGGGTCACCCATCGCATCGGCGATGAACAGCGACGCCATGGTCAGATAGATCGCGGTGCCGTCCAGGTTGAACGAATAGCCGGTCGGCACCACGATGCCCACGGTGGTCTGCTGCACCCCGGCGTGTTCGAGTTTGGCGATCAGCCGGGGCAGCGCCGATTCCGACGACGACGTCGCGACGATCAGCAGGTACTCGCGGGCCAGGTAGCGCACCAGCTTGAAGATCGACACCTTGGCAACCACCCGCAGCAGCGCCCCCAGCACGCCGAACACGAAGATGATGCAGGTCAGATAGAAGGCCAGCATCAGCACGCCCAACTGCACGACCGCGTCGAAACCGGTGTCGCCGACCACCTTCGCCATCGCGCCGAATGCGCCGATCGGTGCCAGCCACAGGATGCCGGTCAAGATGCGGAAGACCAGCTTCTGGATTAGCCCGATGCCGCGCAGGATCGGCTCCCCGGAGGGGCCCATGGCCTGAAGCCCGAACCCGACCAACAGCGCCACGAACAGGGTCTGCAGCACGTTGCCCTCGGTGAGCGAGGACAGCAGCGTGGTGGGGATGATGTGCTCGAAGAATTCCATCGCCCCGCCCGCGCCGTGTGCCTGCTCGGCCAGCTTGGCGCCCGCGCCGGAATTGCCGGAAATGTTGAGTCCCGTTCCGGGGCTGATCAAGTTGCCGACCAGGAGTCCAATCGCCAGGGCCACGGTCGACATGATCAGGAAGTAGGCCATCGCCAACCCGCCGACCTTGCCCACCGACGCGGCGTTGCGGACCGATCCGATGCCCAGCACGATCGTGCAGAAGATGATCGGACTGATCATCATCTTGATCAGGCTCACGAACAGCGTGCCGAGGACCCCGAGCGAGGACCCGAGATGGGGCGCCACCAAGCCGACGACCACACCGGCGACGACCGCCACGATCACCGCCATGTAGAGCCAGTGCGTGCGGTCGCGTCGTTGCTTCTTCGGTTCGCTATCGGCGGGCGGCGTGGCCACCGGAGGTGTCTGGTCCGTCATCGTCGACTCCTCACGTCGTGAGATACTCTACAACCGAAATGTGGCACAGATCACAGGATGGATGTGGCGGCCTCAACGAATCGCCGGAGAGGATTCGATGGACAACACGCGGGCGACGCCGCGCTCGATCGACGCGACGATCGCCCGATCCTGGTTGCTGGTCAACGCAACCAAAACCGATCTTTTCGACCAGGCCGATCAATCCGATGCCGACCAGATAATCCTCGACATCGAGGACGCCGTCGACCCCAAACTGAAGCCGAGTGCCCGCGACGACGTCGCGACGTGGCTGCAGAACAAGTCGGCGTGGGTCAGGATCAACGACCGATCCACCGCGTTCTGGTCCGACGACGTCGACCTCCTCAAGGGGCTGCCTGGATTGGTCGGGGTAGTGCTCGCCAAGACCGAGTCCGCCGATCACGTGACAGAGACGTTCGACCGGTTGGGCGGCACGACGCCGGTCCTCGCGCTCATCGAGTCTGCACTCGGCATCGAAGAGGCACCCACGATCGCACGTGCCCGCGGAGTGTTACGGCTGGCCTTCGGTAGTGGAGACTACCGACGCGACACCGGCGCCAGCTCCGACGATCTGGCGATGGCCTATCCGCGGTCCCGGCTCGTGGTCGCCAGCCGCATCGGTGATCTCCCCGGCCCGATCGACGGACCCACAGTCAGCAACAGTCACCGCGTCCTGCGCGAGCAATCCGCGGTGACCGTGTCGCTCGGCCTGACCGGCAAACTGTGCCTCGACCCCGAGCAACCACCGGTGATCAACGAAGCCCTCAGCCCCACCCCATCGGACGCGGCATGGGCGCGGAACTTCCTAGCCGACTTCGAAGCTCGCGGTCGTGTCGTGCGCGACGGGAGCGACCTGCCTCGGCTCGGCCGGGCGCAGAAGATCGCAGAGCTCGCCGCAGCATTCGAATCGGCCCCGACCAACGGGTGACCGGGCACAAACCCCGGACTGAACTCGCCTAGGCGTGGGCAGGCTCCCCGTGGTCGTCGCGGTGTGTCGCGGGTCGTCGACCATGTCTTGTTCGCCGAACGGATTCTTGCCGTCCAGGGTGTCCGACATGCGGGCCTGGTGCATGGTGTTGGTCCACGCCTCCGATGACAACGGTGGCCACGGGTCACCCATCGCATCGGCGATGAACAACGACGCCATGGTCAGATAGATCGCGGTGCCGTCCAGGTTGAACGAATAACCGGTCGGCACCACGATGCCCACGGTCGTCTGCTGCACCCCGGCGTGTTCGAGTTTGGCGATCAGCCGGGGCAGCGCCGATTCCGACGACGACGTCGCGACGATCAGCAGGTACTCGCGGGCCAGGTAGCGCACCAGCTTGAAGATCGACACCCCGGCGGCCACCCGCAGCAGCGCGCCCAACACGTCGAACACGAAGATGATGCAGGCCAGATCGAAGGCCAGCATCAGCACGCCCAGCTGGACGACCGCGTCGAAACCGGTGTCGCCCAACACCTTCGCCATCGCGCCGAATGCGCCGAACGGTGCCAACCACAGGATGCCGGACAAGATGCGGAAGACCAGCTTCTGGATAAGCTTCACGCCGCGCAGCAAATGGCTCCCCGGACCGGCCCATCGCCTGAAGCCCGAACCCGACCCGGGTCGGTGGACGTGACCACGAAAGTCCAAGGCGTCATTGGGAAACCGGCGAATAGCGCCATAGCCGGCGGCGGACGCGCAGAAGCTGAGTAGTGTTCCGATTGTTAATTCGGCTGCATTACTTGGGTTGGATTCACACGGGTTGACGATTCAACCGATTGCCCACTTTTTGCGACTCGCGACGCCTTGGGGTCTGTGTACCAGGCAGCCGACATACGGATGCCGCATCGCTCAGAGACGGGCACAACCACCAGCCCCTACCAATCCCTCTGCTGCATCCGCTGTCTCCTGTAGGGCGGGAGCAAGCGGCCGAAGATTGGGGCGATTGACCCGGACGACGACGGCGAGTGTGGCAAACGCGCTTCCCGGCGACGCGAGTACGAGTACGCGACTGATACTGTGCCCGTTGACATTTCCTCGTTCGCATGGTGCCGAAGTTTCCCGAGAAGAACGCCTCTGCGGCGGTGTTGTCGAAACACGAGGAGTTGAGCATCGCCCTATCGGCGTCACGCCAGTGAGGCGCTGATCCTCACCCGTTTCGCCACGACGCTGATCGGTCATGCCCGCGCACACTGGCTCTGGATCGATCACAAGGAAACGGTTGTCTGCCCGCGTGGTCATATAACGCGCGGCGCGAATGTCGGTGATGCGTCGCGTGCTTGGCTGCGTCGGGGCGCGATCGTCGAATCCGAGCTGAGTTCCTGGGCCGGTCGGTCCAGTGACGCAGATGTCAACTCAGGACCACTTTCGTCAATCAGCGTCGGCACAGATTTGTGAGGACAAGAATGATCGCCAGTAGAGCGACGGCGAGGAGATCATCATGACGGTGACCACTACGGATGATGAAATCGGCGAGTCCCGAGCCGCGGAGATTCGAGGGACCAAGCTGCGTGGGCGAGTTGCCTTCGTGACCGGTGGCACCCGCGGAATCGGTGCGGCGATCAGTAAGAGCCTGGTCAGCCAGGGCGCAACGGTGGCCGCGGGGTACGGCAGGAACAGCGAACACGCGCAGAAGTTCCTCGCCGAGTTGACGGCGGCCAGTAACGGCGCCCAGGTCAGCGTTCATCATGGCGACGTCGCGAGCGCCGATGACTGTCGACGAACCATCCAGGAAGTCATCGACATGCACGGCCGACTGGACATCCTGATCAACAACGCCGGCATCACGATCGACAAGACCGTGGCCAAGATGACCGAAGAGGAATGGAACAAGGTCATCGGAGTCAACTTGTCCGGGGCCTTCTTCTTGGCCCAGGCCGCGTTGGCGCACATGCTCGAGCGTGGCAGCGGCCGAATCGTGATGGTGTCCTCGGTGATCGGTGAGACGGGCGCCATCGGTCAGGCAAACTATGCGGCTTCCAAGGCCGGGCTGTTCGGCCTGACCAAGACACTCGCGCGCGAGGCGTGTTTCCAGATGGGGCGCGCGGGCAAGCTGACGGACGACGGTATCGGCGTCACGGTCAACGCGATCACGCCCGGGTTCGTGGCGACCGAGATGGTCGAGTCCGTCCCCGAGAAGGTCCTCGAACGCATCAAGGGCGACATCCCGATGGGCCGGCTGGCCCAGCCGTGGGAGGTCGCGCGGGTGGTGCACTTCCTGGCCGCGGACGCCTCGAGCTACATCACTGGACAGGTTTGGGGGGTGAACGGCGGGCTGGACATGTGATTCGGGTGCGGTCCGCTCGCCCACCGCCTAGCGTTACCTCCAACTCACAACGTCTCATCGAAGGGTGATTGGCAGTGCAGTCTTTTGAACTGAACAAGCATGGCAAGATCGTCTTTCCGGCCAATTGCTTTCCCGATCTCGACTTCTCCACCTTCGAAAGCATCGAGCAACTCGACGCCGTCATCCCGTAGTGGGGGCGGCGGCCGTGGTATCCGTAAGGTGTTCTCCGGCAAGCAATCCCTCGATTACTCCGGTGGGGTTTCGGCCGAGGACAACTTCGGCATCGGCGGCTATGACCGCGTGATGGGACCGAACGGTCAGGCTCAGTACTGGGCGCCGAACCTTCAGGCCGCGTGCGAGATCCTCTTCTCGCACTACGACCACGCGTATGTCGCTCCGGGAGAACGCTTCCCGCGCCGTGCCGAGACTTCCGACCCGGTGGACCGCGACGTTCGCGACTTCCCGCACACGTCGGCGGAATTCCGGTGTGCGTCATAGGCATCGAATCGCGGGTCATACCCCGCAAGGGCTGGTGCCCTGCCGACGGCCCGGACCAGTGGACATCGGGAACCCTCTTCCCGCAGTCCTCGAAGAAGACCGCCCGGGCGATCAACGCAGCAAGCGGAAACCGGCCCTCGTGGTGCTGGCGAACCTTTCGGGATTCGCACGGCTCGCCGGAGTCACTCCGGAGGACTCAGCTCGAGCTGGGCGCCGAAATCGGCCGGGCGATCGTCAATTTCGACGGACCCATTGTTTTCGCGGTGGTCTCGCGCTATCACGGCGGAGCCTTCGTGGTCTTCTCCAACGCGCTGAACGAGAACATGGAGGTGCCGACGGTCGAGGGGTCGTTCTCTTCGGTGATCGGCGGTGCCCCCGCAGCGGCGGTGGTGTTCACGCGAAAGGTGAACAAACGGACAGCGGCGGACGCGACCGTGCGCGACCTCGAAGCCCAGCTCGCCGACAGCACCGACGACGCCGCGCGCGCCCGCCTACGGGTGAAGCTCGCCGAGACCAGGACGGCCGTACGTTCGGACAAGCTCGGCGAGGTGGCAGCGGAGTTCGAAGCCGTGCACAACGTGGAGCGGGCGCGCCAGGTGGGCTCGGTGCACTCGATCATTCCGGCGGCCGAATTGCGCCCGCGCATCATCGCGGCTGTGGAGCGTGGGTTGGCCCGAACGGCGGGTGCGCTCGGTAGCTGAGCGTTGATGGCAGTGATCACGTGCTCGACGGCGTCGGCGACGGGGGGTGCGGGCAGGGGCAAGGTAACGGCGCGACTCAGGGCCGGAACTGGAGAATCCGGTCGTCGCCGTCGCGGGGGCTACCTCGTCCGTCGCGGTTGCTGGTGGTGAACCATAGCGTGCCGTCCGGCGCCGCGACCACTGTCCGCAGACGTCCATATTTCCCGACGAACAGCGGCACTAGACCGCCGAGTGAACCGTCGCCGCCGACCGGTACCTGATAGAGCCGCTGACCGCGAAGGCACGCAACCCACAACGAGCCACCGAAGTAGGCCAGCCCCGACGGTGATGCTTCACCGGTCCCCCATTGGATCGACGGGTCGATCAGTCCTGGGGTGTCCGCGCGACCCTCGGCCATCGGCCACCCATAGTTGCCGCCCGGCTGGATCAAGTTGAGCTCGTCCAACCGATCCGCGCCGTACTCGGTGGCCCACAGTCGGCCGGCCGAGTCCCACGCCAACCCCTGGATGTTGCGATGACCGAAGGACCAGACCGGCGATGCCGGATCGGGGTTGTCCGACGGGATCGAACCGTCGGGATTGATGCGAAGAATCTTGCCACCCAGCGACGAGCGATCCTGCGCCAGTGGAGGATCGCCGGCCTCCCCCGTCGCCACATAGAGCTTGCCATCCGGACCGAACGCGATGCGCCCGCCGTCGTGGCGGGAACCCGCAGGGATGCCGGTAAGGATCGGTGACTGCTCGGTCAGCGCGTCCCCGTCGAAGCGCATCGCGACCACCCGGTTGTCCTGCGCGGTCGTGATATAGGCGAAGACCGATTGGCCCGCCGTGGCGAGACCGAGCAGACCGCCCTCCCCGCGTGGCGCGACGCCGGCGACGCCACCGACCTGGTTCACCGCGCCAGCCGACATGTGCTTGATGGCGCCGCTGTTGCGTTCGGCGATCAACGCGCTGCCGTCGGGGAGAAACGCGATGCCCCACGGCACATCGAGGTTGGTGGCGATGTCCTCGGGTCCGGCGGAGTTCGGCTGACCATGGGATTCGACGCCACTTGCACACGCGACGACCAACATCACAGCCGAGGCAATTGCCATCGCGGCTCGCATGACGAGTGTTATTGCGGTGGCCATATAGCAGTATTACCCGCAATCGCCCGGCCTGACTCCAATCATCGCACCCAACGGTGACGGAAGCTGCTCCACCGAGCGGACTTTCACGGTGATCGGAACGGGATGCCCCGAAGACGCCCTCGAACAGCGATTCGTCTGCAAGCGAAACGCCCAGCGTTATGCTTTCGCCATCGCAAAGGCAAAGGAGCCGCCCATGCCTGGACATCAGAAGCATGCGGTCGACCTCCGAGTGGAACAAGTTGCGCCGGACTCCCAGCGGACTTCGTTGTTGGGCACTCTGCTGCAGTTTGCGTTGCGCTCGGTACTGACCGTTTTCGTCGTCGTGACTCTGTTGTGTGAGCCGCCGAACCGCTACCCATGGATCTGCGTGGCTGTCTTGGCGGTCTACGTGGTCGTGATCGGATGCTGGAGCGCGTGGGCGCTGGGGACTGCGGCGCGCGCGGAGTTGCCCACCAGAACGCCGCTGACACTGCTAGTGCTCGCCGCAGACGTCGCGCTGATCTCCGTCCTGTCGGTTCTGACCGGCATCGCCTCGCCGGATGACTGGACGTCCAACGTGATGAGGAATGGTTTCTTTCTGATCCCTTTGATCGCGGCGGCGCAGTTGAATCCCATCATCAGCGGGGCCGTGGCAGTGCCGACCTTGTCCGCATTCATTGCCACGTGCTGGATCACCAGATCGTCCAATCAGGAGCCGTGGGCGTCGATTCTGCTGAGCTCGACCGTATTGGCAGCACTGGCCGGCGGCTCGGTCGCCTTATCGCTCATCCAGCGGTCCAAAGTGGAAGTCATCGCAGACTTGGCGCGGCAACGAACCCAGTTGTTGGAGGAGTTGCTGGGACTGGAAAAGCGTGAGCGGCAGGCGATTTCTGAACGTCTGCACGACGGTGCCCTTCAGTATGTCTTGGTCGCCCGCCAAGACATGGAGGACGTGCGGGACGGCTTGAAGGCTGCCGCGGACCGGGTGGAATCGGCGCTCGTCGAGTGCTCGGGTCTGCTGCGCGATGTGGTCCGCGAACTGCATCCGGACGTGCTCGCACGGCTGGGATTGAAATCGGCGATCTCCGGCCTCACCGAGAGTCTCTGTTCGCGTACCGAGCTTTCGGTCGATCTCGCAGCGCCCTCATGGCCTGATGGCCTGCATACCGAGGCGGATTACGTGCTGTACAGCGCGGCGCGTGAGGCGTTGACGAACATCGTCAAGCATGCACGCGCCCAACATATTTGGATTGAGTTGGAGCACCGCGAAGAGCTGGCTTCCTTGCGTATTTCCGACGACGGGGTGGGCATCTCAGAGGCGACGATCGCGCGGAAGGCCGAAGAAGGTCATATCGGAATGGCATCGATTCGCGCCAAGGTACTCGCGTCCGGGGGACAGTTCGACGTGCGCTCGACATCTCCCGGAACGGAAGTCACCGTATCCATACCGCTGCGGCCGGCGGATCGCCAAGCCGTGGGTGGCTCGATCGTCAGCGGGAAGCGTGTCGAGCAGCTCAACCAGGCCGTGTGAAGATCACCCGCGCCTCCGACCGTCGTGCGGGCGCGCTGGGTGTTACGTCCGCGAGCGTCGCGCGGCCGGCATTCTTCGCCCCGAATATTGACGGAGAATCCGCACAGACGGTCGCCGCGTTCGCACGTCCATGTGCCGGCCGCTCGCATCAGTTATTTGGACAGGAAATGTCGACATAGACGGTGGTGAATTGTGTCGAGTCAATCCGGCCTGGCGAGTCGCCGTGGGTACCGGTAACCGCGCACTGCGACAGCGGGGCGGTTGCCGACCCGTTGAGCTGCACGTTGTAGCCCTGGGCTTGCAAGCTGCTGACGGTGTCTGCGGCCGATGAGCCGGTCGGCACTGCTGCAGCCGCACCGGCCAACCCCAGAGCTGTTGCTGCCAGGGCACCGAAGATGGAGGTGGTGATGGTGAATTTCTTCATGTCGTTAATCCTTTGTGGCGGTGGATATTTCCAGTGGTGGAGTGCGAGGCCGTCTCTGCACTTGCGGGCGGATCTCTTTCCCGGTCCAAGCCGGTGAGTACTCAGGGCGGGATCGAAGGATCGTTCCCGCCCTGAGTGCGTGCTCCGAGTCAACCGTCAGCGGTGTCCGCCGTGATGAAACAGCAGAGCGCCCTCACCGCCATACCCGAAGAATGGATACTGCTGCTGAGCGGCGTACTCCGCCGCGTAATCCGGCTCGGTATTGATCTGCACGTTGCCAGGCGTCTGGCATTGCGTCGCATTGCCCGTATACGTGCAGGCCGGTTGCGCGGCCGCGACGGTGCTTGCGTTGGCAAGTGCAGAGAAGCCCAAAGCGGCACCGCCGATGATGCCGGCGGCAGCGACGGGGGCCGCAACGAAGCGGATGAGGCTACGTGACATGGTTGCGTTCATTTCGAGTTTCCTTTGCGAGTGGGTGTTCGGTTTGCCTGCCGTGTTTTGCGGCGCACCACAAGAATTGCGCGGCGGTCCCTTGGCGTCTGTCCGCCGAACGGCCGGTAAGGATGATGAAATGCGTGTCCGCCGATCAGGGGATAACGGCCTAGTACGCCGCATCCTGGCCCCGGTACAGCAACGCCTGAGACTCGGGCTTACCCATGTCCTCGAGCTCCGCTTCCACGGGCGATATCGCTGCGGGACTCGAACTGCCGCAACAGTTCTCGCATCGCCGGGGTCAGGCCGAGTTGGACCAGCACCTGCGGGTGCAGCTCGGTGACGGTCCAGCGCAATCCGGTCGCGGTTTCCTGCGACGCCGCCCAGAGACGCGTCGCGCTACTCCAGGAGCTTGCGGCGCATCGCCTCGGCGACGGCCGCGGCCCGGTCCCCGACGCCGAGTTTTTCGTAGAGCCGCTGCACGTGGGTCTTGACGGTCGACGGCGCCAGGTAAAGCTCCTTGGCCATCGCGGGAATGCTCCTGCCCTCGGCGATCAGCTTCAGCACCTCCCGCTCGCGCGGGCTGAGCACTGGGCCTTGGGGTTCGGCCCGTTTGCGGATCTCCCCGACCAGGCCGGCGGCGAGGCTTGGCGCCACGACGTCGCGGCCCTTCGCGCAGTCCAGCACTGCCTTGATCAGTTCGCTTCTGGTCGACTCCTTCGGCAGGAAGCCCGCCGCGCCCTCCTGCAGTGCACGGAACACGATCGCCGACTCGTCGTGCGCAGACAGCAGTAGCACCCGGGTCGGCAGCTCGTCGCGCTGCACGGCGGCCGCCACCTCGGCGCCGTCGATACCCGGCATCCGGTAGTCCAACAGAGCCACCTGGGGCGCATGCTTCCTGATCGCTTCAAGCGCCGATACCCCGTCGTCGGCTTCGGCCACCACCTCGATGGACCCACTCGACGTGAGCGCCCGGACCACCCCGTCGCGAAACAGTGGGTGGTCGTCGCCCACCACCACACGCACCTTTTCGCTGGTCATGAAGTCAGCGTCGCACAGCACGGGCCAGTTCTTCCCCCGATTGGGGGACACGTGATTCATCCCTGCCGCCGTCTGATCGCCGGACATACAAACCTTTCGCGGGGCGGCAGTCTTAAGTCATCACCGGAACACCGGCGAAAGAACACCAAATATCAACGGACCCAGGAGAATTCAAATGAACACCACTCGCTTCGCCCGCTACTTCGCCCTGCCGATCGTCTCGGCCGGAATCATCGGCGGTGCCGCCCTCGGACTGGCCGGCGCGGCCAACGCGGCCGACAACGCCGACGTGCGCGGGCCGGACATCGTCGCGACGCCCAACGTCAAGGCACATCCGGCCCCCGAAGTCCTGCCGGGCGCCCTCTGGCACCGCGGGATCTACCAAGTCGATGTCCTGCAGCCGGGCTTCACCCGCTAACCGGTCGACCACTGAGGCCCTCCCCCAGAATTGGGGGAGGGCCTCCGTGTGTTGGGGCACCATGTGGGAATCGGCGTGGTGTATCCCGGACAGAACTCGGCGGTGACACGCGTCAGCGGCGCGTGCCTACCTAGAGAGAGGATGCTCTGCGCCGGATGGCGAGAGCCAATCCAAGAGCCCAATCGACCCAATTCGGCAATGTGGACCGCAACGCGGCGTTAACTGTTGGACGTCTTCCCGAGTTCGGTTTCCGTAAGACGTGAGAACGTACCGACAAGTAGAACGGAGGTCCGGGATGCTAGTGGAGTACGGCGCCCGGGGGATCGGCAGCTGGGCCTCCCGACGGGCCTTTCTCTCTGCAGACCGCATCGCGTTGATCGACGGGGACCGACGCATCACCTATGCCGAGTTCGACCGGCGCACAGACCAATTCGCCCGTGCACTGCGCGAATTGGGTGTGCGGCAGGGCGATCGGGTGGCCGTTTTGATGGTCAACAGCGCAGCCTTCCTGGAGACGATGTTCGCCGCCGCGAAGCTGGGGGCTGCCTTCGTGCCCATCAACTTCCGACTGGGCCCGCCCGAAGTGTCCTACGTGCTGGCCGATTCCGGCGCCAATGTCTTCGTGTGGTCGGGTCAGCTGTCGCCGCTTGCCCGCGCCGCCCTTGCCCCCGAGGGCGTGCGGGTAGGCGCCCGAGTGGTGGTCGGCGGCGAGACTTCCGACGGCGAGGCCGACTTCGAACAGGTGGTCGCGAGCGGTGAGCCGCGGGCGCTCGGCATCAACGTGGCCGGAAGCGACGTGTGCCTGCCTCATGTATACGTCGGGCACCACCGGGCGTCCCAAGGGCGCGATGCTGACCCACGACAACCTCCTGTGGCATGTGATCAACGTCCTCAGCACGGGGCGCGGGCTCCGCGAGACGGATCGCACAGTCACGGTCGCGTCGATGTTCCACATCGGGGGCCTAGGGGTGCACACCCTGCCCCTGCTGTACGTCGGCGGTACGAACACGATCTTGCCGGTCGTTCGACCCCGAGAACGTGCTCGCCACGATGGCGCGGGAGCGTGTCACCGTGCAGTTCCTGGTGCCGGTGATGTGGGCCGCGCTGCTGGCGGTTCCCGGCTTCGACAACCTACGATCTGTCGGCGCTCGCGCTGGCCGTGACCGGTGGTGCGCCTTGTCCACTGCCTGTGCTCGAATATTTCCACGGTAAGAGCATGCCGTTCCAGGAGAGCTTCGGCCTGACCGAGATCGCTCCGACGGTTTCGATCCTCGACGCCGATCACGTCAAGGAGAAGGCGGGTTCGATCGGGCGACCGTTGTTCCATGTGCGAGGCACGGATCGTCGACGAGAAGGATCTCGACGTGCCCGCTGGCGAGGTGGGCGAGCTCGTCGTCCGTGGCCCGAACGTGTTCGTCAGGCTACTGGGGGTTGCCCGAGGCGACCGCCGAGGCGTTTCGCGGCGGCTGGTTCCACACGGGAGACATGGGCCGCATGGACGCCGAGGGCTTCATCACTCTGGTCGACCGCAAGAAGGACATGATCATCAGCGGCGGGGAGAACGTCTACCCGATCGAGGTCGAGCAGGTGCTCTACCGCCACCCGGCCGTCCGTGAGGTCGCGGTGGTGGGCGTGCCGCACGCCAGGTGGGGGGAGACGCCCATCGCCGTCGTCGCCCTCAAGGACGGCGCGCAGGTGACCGGAGAGGATCTGATCGGCTACGCCCGTGAGCGTCTGGCTCACTACAAGTGCCCTACCCGCGTGGAGTACGTGGAGGAATTGCCGCGCACCGCATCGGGCAAGGTGCTCAAGACGACGCTGCGCAAGGATTATGGCGTCCAGGAAACGGCCGTGCAGCGGTGACCCGGCGGCCACCAACGAAAGAAGCCCTGAACCCACACGGGTTCTATATAGACGTGACACCGTCCGAACAGGAGCGCCAACAGGAAGTGACCGCGGCGGTCGCCCAGATCGCCGAGAATCGCGCAGCAATCGACCAGGCCAAGGGCATGCTGATGCTGGCTTATGGGATTGATGCACAGGCAGCCTTCGACCTGCTGAGGTGGCGCTCTCAACAGACCAACGCGAAGCTGCGGTTCCTTGCCGAGCAGCTAATCGCAGACTTATGGCTCTCGGCGGCGACGACACTTTGCCACCCCGGTCGGCGTACGACAACCTGCCTGCTGACGGCCCATGAACGCATCACCCAGGCTTAGCGTTAGAACCCGCCCGTCGCAGCGGGTCAGCGTTCAGGCGACGCCGAGTGCGGTGAGGGCCGGTCGCCCGGCTGTGAGGCCCGAGGGAGGACATCAGAGGTGGTGTCCAAGCTCGTGGGGGCGGCGCAGTCACCGTCGATGATTGTTCGACCGCTCTGCTCGCTCGCCCATCGCCGACGGCGACGCCGACTGACCCGGCGAGTGTCCATCGCGGAAACGACGGAGATCGCACCCACTGCCGCCACATATCGAACTATTCGTAATGTTGTTGCGCCCGAAGTTGTTACGCCCATTGCACGCCACTCACATAAAACGTCCTGTGCCTCATGTACCCCTCCGTTTCCGGGGCGCGACGATGCACCTCTGCCAGACACGGTGTAGGTGGCCATTTTGTTCAAACGCCCAAACACTTCCGGCCTCCCCTCGTGTTGGGTCAAGGCGCGCCGGGCAGCCGGTGCGCCCGGCGTCACTTCAACGGCAGACCGGTGATCGTCCGCGCCATGACGAGGCGCTGGATCTCGCTGGTGCCCTCGAAGATCGTGAAGATCTTGGCGTCGCGGTGCATCCGCTCGACCGGGTAATCGCGCGTGTAACCGTTGCCGCCAAGGATCTGGATGGCCTCGTCCGTGACGTACACGGCGGTCTCGCTGGCCGCGAGCTTGGCCATGGACCCCTCGGCGTTGGTGAACGGCTTGTTGTTGCGCCCCATCCAGCCCGCTCGCCACACCAGCAACCGGGCCGTGTCGATCCGGGTCTTCATGTCGGCGAGCTTGAACGCGATGGCCTGAAAGTCGCCGATCTTGCGGCCGAACTGCTCGCGCTGCTGGGCGTACTCCAACGCGTACTCGTACGCCGCGCGGGCCACCCCGAGCGCCATCGCACCGACGATGGGTCGCGTGCGTTCGAAGGTCTTCATGGCGGCCTGTCCGGCAGAACGCTTGCCTTCCCGGACCCGTGCGATCCGCTCGTCGTACCGGTCCTTGCCGCCGATGATCAGCCGACCCGGAATCCGGACGTCGTCGAGCACGACCTCGGCGGTGTGAGACGCGCGGATGCCGTGCTTCTTGAACTTCTGGCCCTGACTGAAACCCTTCGTGCCGGGCGGGATGATGAACGTGGCCTGCCCGCGGGATCCGAGGTCGGGGTCCACCGAGGCGACGACGATGTGCACGTTCGCGATGCCGCCATTGGTCACCCAGGTCTTGGTCCCGTTGATGACCCACTCGTCGGTCGCCGATTCATAACGGGCGCGGGTGAGGATCGCCGCGACATCGGAGCCCGCCCCGGGTTCCGACGAACAGAACGCGGCGACTTGCGGATCGTCGATGGTGCCGAGCATCTGGGGCAGCCACTCCCCCAACTGCTCGGGTGTGCCGGTGGCAGCCAGCGACGTCGTCGCCAGCCCCGTGCCCCAGATGGACAGCCCGATGCCTGCATCGCCCCAGAACATCTCCTCGAATAGCGTCAGGGGGCCCAGCCCGCTGGGTTCGGCATGCACGGTGACCATCAATTCCATCGAGTACAGCCCGACCTTCGCGGCCTCCTGGATGATCGGCCAGGGCGTTTCCTCCCGTTCGTCCCACTCCGCCGCCGCCGGACGAATGACGTGCTCAGCGAAGTCGTGCACCCAGTCGCGGAACTGGATGACGTCGTCCGAGAGTTCGAGCGAGAACGACATGGCCACTGGTCCTTCCGGTGGTCCAACCGTAACCGGGAAACCGGGGTTGGGCTCACTGAGGAAGCCCCGCAAAACCATTCGTCGAACGAATGTAACAACTGACCGGTAACCGAGCCGACCACCCACGGTGCACGGGACCGAACAGGTGCTCCGCGTGTGCGCCTGACGCTACCGTTCACAGGGTTCTCCCAGCAACCGACCGCGCCGAGCCAACGTCCGCGACACGACCACGATGCTCGAACGCATCAAGGCCGCCGTTGAGCGAGCGGTGCTAGCCGAAACAACCTGGGAGAGTACACGGATGGTCGATAACCAGCTTCCGTCGCCGAATTCACTCGGTCGGTTCGGGCTGTTCTGAGATCGCGCGATAGACGGTGGCACGGCTGACCCCGAGCGTAGTCGCGATGGTGCTCGCCGACTCACCGCTCGCGTGCATCCGCCGTGCCAGCCACCTTCGACTGATCAAGTGCCTTCGGGTGACCAATTCGGACGCTGACCTACTCGATGCGAACGAGACGAACTTGGACGTTTGGGCTGTGAGACGACGTTGGCTGCGGCGCAAACTTGGCCGTCAAAGCGTTGGAACAGCTGGCGAGCGTAGGCGGCAGCGTGAACTACTGCGGACGGACTGCGGACGCGAGTGGTTCTGAGCGCGTTTCTGCTGGGAGAGCGGAGACGCTGCCGGAGCAAGGCGGGCGGGTGAGGCGGCAGGGGGCGTCCCCCCACCCCCACGGGCATAGGTCTAGGTGCAGCAGTTCCAACACGACGCAGCACACCGACCACATCGCTGGGCGTCCGGCGTTCTTGTGGCGCGGTGTGCGGCGAACGGACCCCGCCCTGGGATCCCCCAGGTGAGGTTGGAGATCGCCGCTGCCCTGCCCACGTCTGGCCCGCTAACCGATGTACGCGCGGGTTGACGACCTCGACTCGGGTTTGCGCTTGCTACGCGACTTCATCGAGAAGACCGCCCGCACTTGACGCCGCCGGCCGCACTACGCGCAATGCCCTCAAACGGATGACAACCAATGACCTCGAACGAACGACACCTAACGCAACGGCCCCCGGACGGGCGAAGGACGTTATGCCCGCTGCCCGCAACGCGAAACCGGCTTTAGCCTGGCGGTATCCGAGTCGCGCCCCGGTAGCGAAAAGCACCACTAGCCCGCCGACGCCGGGCAAAGCGCCAGCGGCCAGCGCCCACAGTGAAACGGGTAGCAGGATTTCGCCGATGACTTGCAGGAAAGACGACCCCGCACCGATCGGAGACGCGGTATCGGGCGCTGGCGGTGCCATCCCGGACATCGCTGACGCTCGACCGAGCGCCGTCACATCGAGGGTTGCAACGCCGGTTGCCTCGCCGGTGACCGGCACGTCCGAGACACTCGGAAGTGGCCGGCCCAGCGGCAATCGCGACGCCACCGGCGCACCGGCGGGTGCCGACAGCCCAGGGCCGTGGATGTCTCCCACTCCGCCCACGACGGGCTGTACCCCGGCGATGCCCAACAAGAACGAAGAAAGGTCGGAGGGCAGTTGCGCGAGCAATACGACCGCCTCGGCAACCGAGCTGAACAGGTCCTGAACCAACGCGCTGAGATCAGAAACTGACGCCCCCGTGGCGATGCCCAACAAGAAGGAATAGATGTCGGACTGCAGTTGCGTGAGCGGGACGACCGAACCGGCAACCGAGGTCAGCATGTCCTGAACCAACGCGCTGACATCAGAAACCGGCCCGACCACATCCGGAATCGCCGGCACCGCCACAGAAACCGTCGCCACCGCATCAGAAACCGGCGCGACCTCGTTCGGAACCGTGGCGACCGGATCAGCAACCGCGGCACCGAGGTCCGAGTCGGCTTTCGTCCGAGCCTTTTTGTCCGTGACGCCAGGCTCGTCCTTCGGCTTTTTCGCGCCGCGGGAATCCTGCGGGCCTGATTGCCCACCCGAGCCAAGCGAGCGATCCTTGTCCGTGCCGCCAGGCTCGTCCTTTAGCTCCTTCGGCTTTTTCGCGGTGGTGGAATGCTGCTGGCCTGAAGCGTCGGTCCCGTCATCGCCGTTCGCAGCGGAACCAGCTGGAAGCGGGATCGGCAACGGCGACCGCGCCCCCGGCACCCATCAGCAGGCCCGCCGCGAGCAGGCAAGCGCATGCAGCGAAGCGCAACCGCAACAGACCCGCCATCATCTGCTTTCACCCGCCAATGGACCGATGTCGGCATCGTCCCGGTGGGAGTTTTGTCTCGGCCCCGGCCGAGTCTTACCGCGCACCACCGATGCTTCATCCCCACCCGCAGATTGCGGGGGCAAGGTCAGCGCGTGAAGTTCATTCGAGCGGGACTGGTTCTCATCGATCTGCTGCTGGGCGTGGCGGATCATCCGCTCACTCAGCCGGATCAGCGGGTCCTCTACCCCGCCAGGCATGGTGTAGGCCAACTTGCGCAGCTCGATGGCGAACCCATACAGATCTCGGCTCAGGGACATAACACTCATAAATCGCTCCGTGGTCCAACTCGTGGTTACAGATCCCTTGGTCGCTAGGCGTGAGACTGCATTACGTGACTTGCTTCTCAAGGATGACCAATCCGGGGGTGCCCTCACACCCCGGGTTAAAACGCGCAGTGAAGACGTGAATAAACATCCATCGGTCGCAGCGATCTCCGATCTAGCACTACGTTCAGGGTCAAGTTCCCCGAAGCGGCGATGGTTCGGATCGCACCGCCGCCCCACGGCCCGCCCCGCCTCGGCTCTGATGGTTCGTCGTGGCTGAGTGCCGGTCCACCAGGTTGGCGGCCACCGCCACCAGCTTGGTGTTCGAGTGCTGACTGATTCGGTGCAGGATTGCGAACGCCGCGTCGGCGTCCACGTCGTGGCGCTTCATCGGCATGCCCTTGCCCATCCCGATGGTGTCGCGGTGTGCCAGCGCGGTGCGGAGGTGCGCGGTCGGTGGCCGGGTCCCGCCCGGTCGGCGGGTCGGCGGACTCGTTCAGCGGGGTCCAGGTGAACCTGAGCGGTTCGATCTGCATGTCGGATGTCCGCCGTGCGGTCAAAAGCCGCCGCCCCTTGGTCATCGCTCTACGTTGCGTTCAGAACCGGCCTAGGAATAGGGCACTTGGACCCTTGCTGGCCACGATCTTGCGGGTTTGGAGATGCGCTTCTGGCGGTTGCTACCACCCGGATTGGGCTTGCAAGCTTGCGTAGTTAACGTCCGCGTCAAATATTTCGTTCGGCTTCGGACCCCCGAAATCGAGGGTCTTAAGGCCGCCGGTGAAACGCTTGTGGAGGCCGACAGCTAAGTATATCGGTTAGCTGATCCGAAGTAAGGAAAGTAAACCACCCGAGGGGGTGGTTTTCGACGCCGTCCTGGGGGTAGCTGCGCTACATCCCTCGAACAGAGGGGTAAACAAACTAACGAGAGGTTCGACAATGATTGCCAGGCAGGACTTAGACCGCATCGAGGGAGCGACCGCCTACGACAACTCGGGTGAAAAGATTGGCAGGATCGGCCAGCTCTATGTCGATGACGAAACAGGCGAGGCCACTTGGGTCACCGTGTCCACCGGCCTATTCGGCTTATCGGAATCTTTCGCGCCTTTGCAGGGTGCGGAGTTCGACGGTGACGACATCCGGCTGAAGTACGACAAGGAGACGGTCAAGGACGCTCCGCGGATCGACAAAGATCAACACCTCGACATGGACGACCAACGAGATCTCTACCGCCACTACGGCTTCGGTAGCCGCGGTGAGATGGGTGACGCAGGCAAACCGGGATCCACCCACGAATGGACCGGCAAGGAACGCAGCCGCCCCGGCACCGCTGATGCGGGCGACAAAGAGCACGCAATGACGCTGTCCGAGGAACGGCTGAAGGCGGGCAAGGAGCGCGTGGAGGTGGGCCGAGCGCGGCTGCGCAAGTACACCACCACCCACACCGAGAAAGTCGACGTGCCGGTCACCAAAGAAAAGCTCGTCGTCGAGCGCACGCCAGCCTCCGGCAACGCGACGAAAGCACCGATCAGGGACTCCGGTGAAAAGGTCGAGGAGATCACGCTGCGTGAGGAACGCCCTGTCGTGGAGAAGGAGACAGTGCCCGTCGAGGACGTGCGGGTCGGCAAGGAGCGGGTGACCGACACCGAGCAAGTCAGCGCCAAGGTGCGGAAGGAGCGGGCCGACGTGGACGTCGAAGGAGGCCACGACCAAGTTCGCGACAAGGCGCGACGAGGGAACCGGCAGGTTTGACCCGAATCCGGCCGAAACGAGGTCGGAGTCCGCCGATTCCGATCCCCACCCCCCATCGGGGTGGGGATCGGTGCTTTGTCCAACCGTGTCCGTGCGTGTGACCGGTCGCCGTTGCTGGCCCCCTGTGTGACACAAGTGAGGGCGAAACCGACAGGCCAGCGAACCACGCGGACAGTTCGCCATACGTGGTTTCCCTTAGCGGTGTATCGCCCCACCGAGGCAGGACGAGCGCGTCCAGGATGGACCGGTAGCCCGCGATGGTCTTGGGCTTAGGCTGCGCTCCCTGCTTGGTCGTGAGCCATTGTTCAGCCCCGGCCCCCATGGTCTCCACGCCAACGTTGGGGCTGCTCCACTGGTGAGTTACGACCTTGCCGCGCTCAGCGTTGGACCACGCCTCCGCCTCGGCCTCAGTGCGACAGTCGTGGGTATATGGCTTTCCGTCGTCCCCGACGTATCACCCGCGCCACCGTTTACCGATACCCTGCGGCTTGCCCCTGCCCTCTGCCCATGGGCCAGTTGCCCGCTTGGACGGTGTGCCGTCATTGTTCTTCCAAAGGTCCGATACCCCGCCCGTACCGGGTGTGCGTTTGATCGTCTTGCTGGGCTTATCCGTTGGAACCGCTGGCGTCACATAGCCCAGAGTTACAACCTGCATACATCTAACCGCTGCATACAGCGCGTTGCAGAGCAACAAATACGCTCTGACCAGGGTGGCAGGTGCAGGATTCGAACCTGCGTAGGCGTAAGCCGACGGATTTACAGTCCGCTCCCATTGGCCACTCGGGCAACCTGCCTGGCTGCACCAAGCCCCACCCGGGTTTGGTGCGAGATGCAGACTACAACGAGGATGGTCCCAAGACGAAAACGCACCAGACCCCGGGAGGAGCGGATCCAATGGCGGATTCATCGTTCGACGTCGTGAGCAAGGTCGACCGCCAGGAGGTCGACAACGCCCTGAACCAGGCCGCCAAGGAACTGGCCACCCGGTTCGACTTCCGCGGCACCGACACCACCATCGCCTGGAAGGGCGACGAGGCCATCGAAATCGTCAGCTCCACCGAGGAGCGCGTCAAGGCGGCCGTCGACGTCTTCAAGGAGAAGTTGGTCCGCCGCGACATCAGCATGAAGGCCTTCGACGCCGGCGAACCCCAGGCCAGCGGCAAGACCTACAAGGTCAGCGGCACCCTCAAGCAGGGCATCGACAGCGAGCAGGCCAAGAAGATCACCAAGATCGTCCGCGACGAGGGCCCCAAGGGCGTCAAGGCACAGATCCAGGGCGACGAGATCCGCGTGAGCTCCAAGAAGCGCGACGATCTCCAGACGGTCATCGCCCTGCTCAAGCAGGCCGACCTCGAGGTGGCGCTGCAGTTCGTCAACTACCGCTGATCCGCGTGAACGACGGACCCGTACCGCCGGGCTAAGCTCGCTTGGTGGTCGGGCCAGTGGAGGAAGCGGTGGAGCGGCAGCAAATTCGCCGCGCCGGCGAAGAGGCGTTCGACGAGGCGCTGACCGATCCGCGGATGCAGTTGCCGGTGCTGCTCATCGAGGACGACCCCGCTCGCGACGACCTCCCACCCGGATTCCCCGGCGCACTCCATCACGCCCACGGCTACGCCCCGCATCCCGTCACCACCCCGACCTTCACGACACTGACGTTCCGATCGATACCCGAGCCCTGGTATCGCACCAATGCGGCGAAGCTCACGCTCGTCGGCCTCGGCCTCGTGGCGGCCATGGCGTCGGTCGTCGCGCTGCTCTGGCCGAGTTACACCCCCACACCGCAGGACGCGGGCACCACCACGGCTCCGGCGCCGTCGCCGAGCGCTTCGCCGACTCGGTCGCAGTCCGCTCCCAGCGTCCCGTCACCGGTCGGCCTCCCACCGGCCGGACTGCCCCCGCCGCCACCGCCCCCGGCGGAACCCCCACCGCCCGCGTCACCGCCGCACTACTACCCGCGTTACACCGAGCCGTCCAAGCAGAAGCCACGGGTCGACGTGACCCGGACACCGATCAGCGTGGCCCCAACGGTGCGGCAACAGCCGCGCGCCGATTCCTCCGCCCCGGGCGACGGTCCCAAGCGCGGCTGGCCGTGGTGACAGACCGCTAGGTCCGACCCCAGGCCGTTGCGACCGTCAGCGCAAACCCGCCACCGCCCAACGCCGTCGGCAATACGCTGATCGGCATGGCAGCTGCGCAACGTGAACCCAAGGTCGTCGTCCTCGGTGGAGGCTCCTGGGGCACCACCGTGGCGTCCATCTGTGCGCGGCGGGGGCCGACGCTGCAGTGGGTGCGCTCCGAGGAGACTGCAAACGACATCAACGAGCGACACCGCAACACGAAGTATCTCGGCGACGAGGTCGCGCTGTCCCCCACTCTGCAAGCCACCACCGACTTCTCCGAAGCCGCTGACTGCGCCGACGTCATCGTGATGGGCGTGCCATCGCACGGCTTCCGCGGCGTGCTCGAGCATCTGGCCAAGGAGCTACGGCCATGGGTGCCGGTGGTTTCGCTGGTGAAGGGGCTCGAGCAGGGCACCAACATGCGCATGAGCGAGGTCGTCGACGAGGTGCTGCCGGGCCACCCGGCGGGAATCCTCGCCGGGCCGAACATCGCCCGCGAGGTGGCCGAGGGCTACGCCGCCGCCGCGGTGTTGGCGATGCCCGACCAGCACCTCGCGGCCAACCTCGCAAAGCTGTTCCGCACCAAGCGTTTTCGCACGTACACCACCGACGATGTCATCGGCGTCGAGATGGCCGGGGCGCTCAAGAACGTGTACGCCATCGCCGTCGGCATGGGCTACGCCCTGGGCATCGGCGAGAACACCCGGGCCTTGGTGATGGCTCGCGCTGTGCGGGAGATGTCCAAACTCGGCGAAGCCGTCGGCGGCAAGCGCGACACGTTCGCGGGTCTGGCAGGCATGGGCGACCTCATCGTCACGTGTACCAGCCAGCGCAGCCGCAACCGCCACGTCGGCGAACAGCTGGGCACGGGCAAGTCCGTCGACGAGATCATCGCCTCGATGAACCAGGTCGCCGAGGGCGTCAAGGCCGCCAGCGTCATCATGGAGTTCGCCGAGAAGTACGACCTCAACATGCCCATTGCACGAGAAGTCGACGGCGTCATCAACCACGGCTCGACCGTCGAGGACGCCTACCGCGGGTTGGCCGCAGAGAAGCCCGGGCACGAGGTGTACGGTGCTGGGTTCTGACTTCGGGTCCGACGTCAGTTGAAGTACGGGTTGTGGCCTTCGCCTTCGTTGAGCAGCAGCGGATTGGTCGGTCCGATGATGAAACTGCCCGCCGGGCTGAGGACGAAGCCGGCCCCGTCGAAGGAGTTGTTGCAGACCGCCGTCACACCGTCGGTTCCGCAGGTGACGTTGCGGAAGCTGATGCGCGATCCGGCAGGCAACGCCTTCGGCGGCGTGTCGAACACGTAGATCGGACGGTCCGCGGTGGCGAACCCGGGTGTTCCCTGCTGACCGCCGGTGACGACGGTGGCACCGCCCGGCGCGGCGGGGATGGGGCCAGTGCAGCCATAGCTACCGGTCCCGCGGCTCATCAGGCAGTTGACGCCGTCGAGCACGGTGAAGGCGTAGATCTCGCCGTTCTGCATGGTGAAGTCCGAAGGCTTGACCGGCGCGAACGCGTTGGCATTGGGTGGGGGTGGCGGCGCTGGTTCCGGATCGGCGGACGCCACACCGGGCGCGCCCATCACAGCTGCCCCCGCAGCGACCAGGCCGATCAGAATTCTGCTCAGCACCCGCTCACCCTAAACGTTGCCGACGTCGGGTGCAGCAGTACGGGCAGCAATCGGGGCGGCAGCCAGCGAAGGGCGCCACGACTCAGTAGTGCCCCGGGCCCCGGCCGGCCATCTGCTCGAGGCGCGCGATGCGGTCCTCCATCGGCGGGTGAGTCGAGAACAGCTTTCCGATCTTCTCGCCCGCACGGAACGGGTTGGCGATCATCAGGTGCGCCTGATCCGCCAACCGCGGCTCCGGCGGCAGGGGGGCCGCCTCGACACCGCGGCTGATCTTGCGCAGCGCGCTGGCCAACGCCAGTGGATCACCGGTCAGCTCGGCGCCGGACTGGTCGGCCTGATACTCCCGCGATCGCGACACCGCCATCCTGATCACGGTCGCCGCGATGGGGCCGAGCAACGAAACCAGAAGAATCGCAAAGGGATTCGTGCCCCCCTCGCGGTTGCCGCCGAACATGCTCGCGAAGAAGGCGATGTTGGCCAGCGCCGTGATCACCGAGGCCATCGCGCCGGCCACGCACGAGATGAGGATGTCGCGGTTGTAGACGTGCGACAACTCGTGACCGAGCACGGCGCGCAGTTCCCGATCGTCGAGCAACCGCAGGATGCCCGTCGTGCAGCACACCGCCGCGTTGCGGGGGTTACGGCCGGTCGCGAAGGCGTTGGGAGCATCGGTGGCGCTGATGTACAGCCGCGGCATCGGCTGGTGCGCCGTCGTCGCCAACTCGCGCACGATCCGGTACATCGCCGGCGCCTGCAGCTCGTTGACGGGTTCTGCATGCATCGCCCTCAACGCGAGCTTGTCGCTGTTGAAGTACACGTACAGGTTCATGCCGACGGCGAACAGCACCGCCAGACCAAGAATCGCCCGGCTCTGAAACAGCGCGCCGATGAACACGATCAGCGTGGAGAATCCCACCAGCAACAGGAACGTCTTGAGTCGGTTCGCGTGCGGATGCCAGGTCATCGTTTGCTTCTTCCTATGACACTCGGGAAGTCTTTCGCTGCAGTGAACGCACGGGAGGCCTCCGGAAGTTTCCGGATGTCACCCGTGCCTGTTGACCGTGTAGTCGAGCAGGTTGGCCATTGCCCGCCGACCCGGCAGGTCGGGCAGGTATGAGAGCTCGTCACGGGCCTGAGCGGCGTAACGCGCGACCGTCTCCTTGGCCTCGACGATGCCTCGTGACTTTCGCAACAGACGAAGCGCCTCGGCCACGTCCTGGTCCTCCTCGACGGGTCCGGTGAGCAGCTCGCCCAGCCGATCCGCGTCGGGTCCGTCTTCGCGCAGGGCGTACAACACGGGCAGCGTGTGCACGCCCTCGCGCAGATCTGTGCCGGGCACCTTGCCCGACTCGTCGGGGTCGCTCTCGATGTCGATGATGTCGTCGGAGATCTGGAACGCGGTGCCCACGATGCCGCCCAGCCGACTCAATCGTTCGATCTGTTCCTCGTCGGCGCCCGAGAACGTGGCACCGAACCGACCGGACGCCGCGATCAGGCAGGCCGTCTTCTCGTACACCACCTTGAGGTAGTGCTCGACGGAGTCGACGTGCTCGGCGGCCCCGCGGGTCTCCCGCATCTGCCCGGTGACCAGCTGCGCGAATGTGTCGGCGATGACGCGCACCGCGTCCGGACCCAGCCGTGACACCAGGCGCGACGCCGTCGCGAAGAGGTAGTCGCCCGCGAGAATCGCGATGTTGTTGCCCCAGCGCGCGTTGGCGCTGTCGGCGCCGCGGCGCACCTGCGCCTCGTCCATCACGTCGTCGTGGTACAGCGTCGCGAGGTGCACCAACTCGATCACCGCACCCGCCACGGTCACCTGCCAGGCGTCGGGCTCGGGGCCGAGTTGCGCGGACAACACCGTGAACAACGGCCGGAATCGCTTGCCACCAGCCTGAAAGAGGTGTGAAACCGCCTCGGCCATCAGCTCGTCGGCCTTGCCCAGCTCGGTGGACATGAGGTCCTCGACCCGCGCGACTCCGTCACGCACTTGTGCGGCAAAGTCGGCGTCGCCGAAGTCCACGCCTGCGACCACTGTCGCTGGTGTCTTCATTGCTCCAACATACTGGGAACGTGGAGCTGGAGGCGGCGGGCAGGAGCGCGGCGACCCGGGGAGGCAAACGGGCCGACGTGGTGGTGATCGGCGCCGGTCCTGCCGGTTCGGCCGCCGCCGCGTGGGCAGCCCGCGACGGCCGCGACGTTTTGGTGGTCGACTCGGCCGAGTTTCCCCGGGACAAGGCGTGCGGCGACGGGCTCACTCCGCGAGCCGTCGCCGAACTGGAACTCCTCGGCCTCGGCGACTGGCTCGACGGCCGCATCCGCCACCATGGGCTGCGCATGGCGGGCTTCGGCTCGGACGTCGAGGTGCGCTGGCCCGGCCCGTCCTTCCCGTCGACCAGCAGTGCCGTGCCACGCACCGAACTCGACGACCGCATCCGCTCGGTGGCTGCCGACGACGGCGCCAAGATGCTCCTCGGCGTCAAAGCTGTTGACGTCAAACATGATTCATCCGGACGGGTGTCGACGGTAGTGCTCGACGACGGCGACGAGCTCAGTTGCCGCGACCTCATCGTCGCCGACGGCGCGCGCTCCACGCTCGGTCGCGTACTCGGCCGTACCTGGCATCGGGAGACGGTCTACGGCACCGCGATCCGCGGCTACATTTCGACCCCACGCAGCAACGAACCGTGGATCACGTCGCACCTGGAACTGCGGTCCCCCACCGGCGAGGTGCTGCCCGGTTACGGCTGGATCTTCCCGCTCGGCAACGGCGAGGTGAACATCGGCGTCGGCGCGCTGGCCACCGCGAAACGACCCGCCGACGTCGCCCTGCGCCCACTGATGTCGTACTACGCGAACTTGCGCCGTGAGGAGTGGGGCTTCACCGACGAACCGCGCGCCGGGTTGTCGGCTTTGCTGCCGATGGGCGGCGCGGTGTCTGGCGTCGCCGGGCCGAACTGGATGCTGATCGGCGATGCCGCGGCCTGCGTCAACCCGCTCAACGGCGAGGGCATCGACTACGGGCTGGAGACCGGACGGCTGGCCGCAGAACTCCTCGGAACCGTCGACCTGACCGACTACTCGCTGGCGTGGCCAGCCGAACTTCATCGTCACTACGCCCGCGGATTCTCCGTGGCCCGGCGCCTGGGCCTGTTGTTGACCATCCCGAGCGTCCTGCCCGCGATGGGACCCATCGCGATGCGCTCGCACGTCCTGATGGGCATCGCGGTGCGGGTGATGGGCAACCTCGTCACCGACGAGGATTCCGACTGGATCGCCCGCATCTGGCGTCGGGCAGGCGCGGGCTCGCGTCGGCTCGACCGCCGTCCGCCCTTCAGCTGACGGGTGCGCTGACGAGCCGTTTGTAGAAACGCGCTGCCTGCACACCAGCGGGACTACCCTGGTGCTCACACGGGTTGTTCGTCGCGACGGAAGGTCCACGAGATGCCCGGGACGAGGTCGACGATGCGACGCGCACTGGTCGCAGTTGCCAGCGCGACGGGCGTGCTCGCGCTCTGTGCGCCGGCCTCCGCCACCCCGGTCGGGCCGTGCGAGGAAGTGACATACGTCGGGGTGTGCGTGCCGGTCGGCGGGCAGCAGGCGCCCGCGGTCGAGCAGTCCCGGGGCGAGTCCGCGATCACGCCAGACAGCAGCAGTAACGCCGACGCGATCGTCCAGATCGCCGGTTCGACGTAAGCATGGGGCGACGCTGAGGTGAAGATTCGCCCGCTGGCCGCGTCGACGCAGTCGATCGCAGACCCACGGCGTTATGTTCAAGCGATGGATGCGGATGCGCCAGTCGCTCCCGGCCCCTACCGAAGCGTCGACGGAACCCCGGTGGCGTTCGCCGACGCCACGTACGAATGGGCGCGCGCCGGATATGACGTCCTCGTCGACGTCGCGCGAAAACCGGACGGCCACATCACCTACCAGGCCATCGCAGACACCATCCAGACCACCAGCGGCATCCTGACGCACGTGCCGATGCGCAACTGGATCGGCAAGCCACTGGCGTTGGTGGCCGAGATGTGTGTGCGCAACTGCGAGCCCCAGCTGACGGCGTTGGTCGTCAGCACGGGCACGCTCGCAGTAGGCGATGGCTACGCCAACACGTATACCATTGCCGGACAACCCCTTCCGAAGAATATTCAACGTGCCGCCGCCGAGACGCGAGGCGAGTGCTACGACTACTTCGGCCGCCGCGAGCCCGTCGGCTGGGACCGGACCAAACTGACCGGACTCACCGGCACCACACGACGCACCGTTCGAACCAGGGCGGCCAAGCCGAAGTCGGAATCCGCCCCACCGAAGATCTGCCCGAACTGCAACCTGCAGCTGCTACCGAGCGGCGTCTGCGGCGAATGCGACTGACGGCGCGGGAAAGCAACCGCGCCTTCAACTTCCGGCCCAACGGCACGTCCCGCTGGGACTAGTGGGACCCGCCGTCGAAACCGAGGACGGGCGATTGCCTGCGCACGCAGGGCCCGCCTGTGCCGATCGGGCCGGGCGTCGAAACTTCGCCCGGCTCAAGCCTCTTCAAGCGCTTCTCCGACGTCGCGGGCGACTTGGCTGTGCTGGTTTTCGATAAGCACGTGGCCAGCGGCGATCGCCAAGGCGATGGGCCACTCGATGAGCTCCAGCGCGACCAGCGCTCCCAGCGCGCCGTAGTAGGCGAGGTGCTCAGGGCGTGGCACGCGCACCCGGCCGACGACCGGCAGGTTCACCGCGAAGCCACGCGCTTCGCGAATGCGCTCGACAGCGTCGCGGTGACGTTTCGGTGGCGCGTTCTTGGCCATTAGTTCAACTCCTGGTCATGGCTAATTGGCTGTGTGGCCGTCTGGATTCCCGAGTGTGGCGGGCGTGGCACTTTCGGTATCGCTCGCGCCCGATCCAGTGACAGAACTCGTCTCCAAGACACTCGAGTTCCCATTGCGGGAGTTGTACGCCGTGCTCTGGCGAGCCGGCGTGCTTGAAGTCGACAACTGATCGTCCGGTTCATCTGGCTCCGGTCCGTCCGAACCGGCACCGATGAACCGGGGTAAGACGGCCGCCAAGGCCGTCGCTCCTGCGGCCGTGGTCAGCGCCTGCGCCCAACCCACCGGCCCCAGCGGCGTACTGCCCAGCAGCTGGCTCACGCCGGGAGTGCTCACCAGTGCGCCGAGCGCCAATAGCGAGCCGACGGCGGTTCCGACGACCAGCGGACTGCGCGAGTCGATCAGCGTCTGGCCGAGCTGCGTGCTCACCAATGCAACGAGCGCCACGGTGGACGCCCGTTGCCGCCGACCCGTGACGCTCGCCAGCGCCCACGCCGCCGTCGCCGCGCCCGCTGTCGTCGTCCCGCGGACGGCGACGGTGCGCCACAGTGCCGCCTCGTCGGGGCCATTGCCCGCTCTCGCCGCAGGGGAGTTCAGCGGGCTGACCGCCAGCGCGGCGGCGGGCAGGGCGTCGGTCAGCATGTTGACCAGCAGCAACTGCCGGGTGTTCAACGGCGAATGGCCAGCCAGCGCCGTTCCCAGAATGCAGAAGCCCACTTCACCCGCGTTGCCGCCGAGGAGGACGGCCACCGCGGCCTGAACGCGCTGCCACAGCTGACGCCCCTCGTCGAGGGCGTCCAACAGCGCGCCGATCTTGCCGTCGAGCAGCATGACGTCCGCCGCAGTGCGCGCGGGATCGCTGCCTTTGGCGGCGACTCCGATGCCGACGGTTGCGGTGCGGATGGCCGCGGCGTCATTGGCGCCGTCCCCGACCATCGCGCATACCCGGCCCAACCGCTCGAGCGTCTCGACGATCTGCACCTTGTGCTCGGGTGACATCCGCGCGAACACGATGCGATCGCGAACCGATTCCTCCTGTCCAGCGCGCGACATCGCCTCCCAGTCCGCCCCGCTGACGACTTGTTCGCGCGCGACGTCGAGGCCGAGCTCGCCGGCGATCGCCGTCGCCGTGATGGGGTGGTCGCCGGTGATGAGCCGGACTCCGATGCCGTCGGCGACCAACCCGGCGAGGACGGCCCGCGCTTCCGGCCGGGGAGTGTCGGACAGTCCGAGCAGACCGACGAGTTGCAGTCGCTCGCGGCACAACGCCTCGAACGCGTCGGGATCCCGTTGCGCTTCGCGCACCTGATCTGCCGAGAGCTTCCGCGTCCCGACCGCCAGCACCCGGAGCCCGTCAGCGGCCATACGTTGCACGCGGTGGGCGGCCCTGGAGTCGTCGCACGCATTGAGCAGCACCTCTGGCGCGCCCTTGATGAACAATTCGTCGTCCTGGATCGAGGCGGAGAAGGGCCGTCCCGACCGGAACGGCAGGTGAGCATCCGGACGCCCGACCGCGCCGGCTACCGACTCTCCCGCCTCGGCGATCGCGGCGTCGGTGGCGTGTTCGTGACCATCGCCGTTGGCCTGCGGGGTGGCGCGCACCGCTCCTGCGAGCACGTCGTCGTCGGAGCCCATCACGGCATCGATGCCCGTGACGCGCAGCCGGTTCTCACTGAGCGTTCCGGTCTTGTCGAAGCACACCACGTCGACGCGGCCGAGCGCCTCGACCGAACGGGGACTGCGCACCAGGGCGCCCAGCCCCGTGAGCCTCCGAGCAGATGCCTGTTGTGCGAGGGTCGCGACCAGCGGTAGCCCCTCGGGCACCGCGGCCACGCTCACTGCGACGCCGCTGCTGATCGCCTGCCGCAGCGGCGCTCGATGCAGCAGTCCCAACGCAGTCACCATGCCGCCGCCCGCGATGCTGAGCGGCCAGGCGCGGTCGGTGAGCTCGCGCAGCTGGCTCTGCAGACCCACCGACGACGTCTGACCGCCTTGGGCCTGTTCGGCGCGGCGGGCCTGCGTCTGCGCGCCGACGGCCGTGACGATCGCGACGGCAGTGCCCGCAACCACGGTCGTCGTCGCGTGGATCATGCACCCGCGTTCGGCGATGGGGGCAGCTGGAGTGGGATAGACGCGTTTGGGCACCGGCAGCGATTCACCGGTGAGCGACGACTCGTCGAGCTCGAGGTCGGTCGCCTCGATCAGCCGCGCGTCGGCGGGCACGACCTCGCCTGGGCGCACCTCGATCACGTCACCAAGTCGTAAGTCCTTGGCTGCCAACGCTTCCCCGCTCAGCAGGCGCGCGGATGGATCCTGTACCGCAAGCATCCGGTGCAGGAGGCGTTCGGCGCGCAGGCGTTGAACGGCGGCCAGCGCCGCGTTTCCAGTCAGCACCGAGCCCACCAACACGGCGTCGACCGGAGAACCGAGCACGGCGCTCGCCGCGGACCCGATCGCCAGCACCGGAGTCAACGGGTCGGACAACTCCTCGCGCATCGCCGCCGCGAACTCGGCGACATTGGTGCGCACCGGATCGGTCACACGACGCAGCACGTCCGTGACCGCAGTCGCCGTCGGTTCGCGCGGCAGCCGCGAGGACCGTCGTGCGCTCCGGTGGTGGAAGAAGCTCCTTCACCTGATCGACGGACAGCGCATGCCATTCGCGCATGGGCGCAGGCTCCGGTGTCTCGTCGCGCAACACGTCGCGCGCCGTGCGGAACCCGATCCACGCGCCCGCGCCTGCGCCAATCGTGACCGGCCCGGGACCGCGGCCGCGGACTCCGGGCACCATCAGCAACGCACCAAGCACCGATGCGCCCGCCGCGAGCTGCACGCCGCGTTCGCTGGCTCGCCTGGCCGCACTCAGCGCGTGCATGATCCGCCACACCCCGGCGAGGTCGTCGGCCAGCAGGTCGGCATGCCAACACGGTCCGTCGGCGAACACACCGACTGCGACGTCGGCATCGGCGAGTGCTTGGGCCGCAGTGGCCGACACCGCGGCCACCGTGCGACCGTCGTGCTGCAGTCGGCGCACCGCATCGGAGAGGGCACTGTCGAGCGCTCCGTCGTGCGGATCTAGCTCGTCGAAGAACGAGCGCAGGTCGTCGAGGCCGTCGACGTCGATCGACACCACTTCGGCTGTGCTCCGGCGGATTTCGCGCAGCAGCACCAATGCCAGCGGATCGCTGGCGAAACGCACCAGCACAACACCGGCGGCGGAGTGACCGTTGCGCGACGGAATGGGGTGCCAGCCGGGCTTGAGCGTGCCCCGCTCGACTCCACCCTGTGCCCACTGCCACGCTGCCGCCCGATCGTCGTCGGCCACGCCACGGATGCGGCCCACGCGTAGCTCTTCGGTCCACAACACGCGCGGATCGATGACCACTGCGTCGACCCGGTCGAGCCGACGCAGGACCTCGGGCCGCACGGGTACTACCTCATGGTGGTCGGCCAGCCCCCGGGCAAGCGCGCTCGCGAAGGCTTCACGGCTGTTGCGCGCGGCCTTGGGGACGGCGACGAGAGCCGCGGTGGCCCCCGCGTCGACGCCGCCCGACGCCACGCCAACGGCGACGGCGCCGAGTCCCTGCACCGCACCGCTGCGGTCACCGTGCCGCTCTATCGGGCCCGCCGGAGGCGGCCGCGGACGGTCGGACGGACGCACGTCGTCGCACGCTTCGGCGTACACGGCGAGCACGGCTTCGCGACGTCGCCACACCGCCGCTGAAGATTGCGTCTCGGCGACGCGAAGTAGGTGCATGCACAGGTCGACGGCCAACGAGGCGGGCAGCTGCCCGAGCGTGTAGCCGATGCTCGCTGCCAATGCGATCGCCGTGTCCGCCGCGCTTGCACCGAGCCGTTGCTCGAGAAGGCGACGCAGGCGGGGCTGGTAGTCAACGACGCTGACGACGGCCGCCAAGTCGGGCAGCATCCTGGGAAACGGCACCGCCCGACCGGCCAGCGTGATCGCCAATCCGATGGCACTGGCGGCCGCCGCCGTCACGCCACTGGCGAGCACGATCGGATCGGGAGGCAGGTCGGTCGCAAGTTGAGCAGCGTCGACGTCGGCGTCGCGCTCGGCCGCGGCCACGGCGTCGCAGATCTCGTCCATGGACGCGGTACCGTCCGCGTCGATCACCACGCGCGACAGCGGGAAGTTGAGCCGTGCCGATTGAATGCCGGGCAATGCAAGGACGTTCGTCAACACGTGCTTGCCCAGCGCGTCTTGAGAAGTGGTGTCGGAGAGGCCGCGCACCTCGACCCAGCAGCGGTGTTCGCCGAGCCAGTACCGGCGCGACGGGGGGCCGCCGAGGATCTCAGTCGCGACGTCGGAGAGTGCAGCGACGATGCCGGTCGGGAGGGCCGACGCTGCTCGAACGGGGTTGGTGACGAGGCCGACGCCCGCAGTGGCCGCAATCGCGGCGGTGCGGACGCCCGTGTCGAGGATGCGGAACGGGAGCGATGCGGTGTTCCACACCAGTCGGGTCAGCTCCATGAGTCCTATCGCTTGGCCGGGTTTCGACGGCTGGCCGAGGAGGTGCGACGGCGTGTGCCCGCGGCCGCCGACTTGGTTGCCTTCGCAGGCTTGGTCGCCTTGGTCGTCTTCTTGGCGGGGCGGGCCACCTTTCGCGGACGTGTACTTCCCGCCGACGACCGCGCCGTTCCGTCATCGGGCACCGCGGCCAAGCGGGGCGCGGAGCTCGCCGGTTGTCGATCGTTGAGTCGGCGCAGGACCAGCGCGGTGCCTCCGACGCCGAGCAGCACCGGCCATTCGACCAGGCCCGCCGAGCCGACGGCCGCCAGGGTCAGCACTGCGGCCGGGGTCGAGTGGCTACCGCTGTCCATGCCGTTCTTGATGCCGTTCACCGCACCGCGCATCCCACCGATGGCACCGGTGACGGCCGCGCCACCCACGGCGCCCGCAACGGCCAGCGTCACGTCCGCCGTTCTGATCACCACCGCGGTAGCACTTCGAATCACATCCATCGTTGGCTTCTTCCACATCGTCGATTCACTGGGCGTTTGCCTCAAGGACACCGGAGAGTACCCACAAAAGGTGAATCAAACCGTGCCGATGACAGCCTTCGAAGATTCTCAGGTGCGTACGAATTGACTTGCTGGATAGGTACTTGCTGGCCTGTGGCGAGCGCCTCAGTCGAGGCGGGTGAAGGTGTCGTGGCAGCTTGCCCCGGTGATTCCGACGATCGAGCCGTACTGGTTGCGCCAAGTTCCGATCCAGGACAAAGGCCCTCCCCTAGGGGTTCGGCCTACCCTAAAAAGGCGTCAACTATTACGGCTTGACGGCCGCGTGCAGCGCGACGATGCCGCCGGACAGGTTGCGCCACCGCACCGCCGACCAGCCGGCCGACGAAATCCGTTGAGCCAGTTCGGCTTGGTCGGGCCACGCCCGGATGGACTCGGCCAGGTACACGTAGGCGTCCGGATTGGACGACACCGCGGTCGCCATCCGCGGCAACGCCTGCATGAGGTACTCCTTGTACGCGGTGGCGAACAGCCGGTTCGTCGGCGTCGAGAACTCGCACACCACCAGCCGCCCACCGGGGCGAGTCACCCGCGCCATTTCCCGCAACCCCGCGGTGTGATCGACGACGTTGCGCAGCCCGAAGCTGATCGTCACCGCGTCGAACGTCGCATCGGGGAACGGCAGCCGCGTCGCGTCGCCAGCCACCTTCGATACCTCCCGCGCGGCGCCCGCGGCGAGCATCCCGACCGAGAAGTCGCACGCCACACACCACGCACCCGACTTGGCGAGTTCGACCGTCGACACCGCGGTACCCGCCGCCAGGTCGAGCACGGCGTCACCGGGCCGAAGCTCCAACGCCGCACGGGTGGCACGCCGCCACAGCCGGTCCTGGCCCAGCGACAGCACGGTGTTGGTGATGTCGTAGCGCCGTGCGACGCCGTCGAACATCGACGCCACCTCGCGCGGGTTCTTGTCCAACGTCGCCCGACTCACCGGATCAAAGCTACCTGTGAACTTCTAGCGTTCGGGAATGGGTAGTCCCCAACTGCGTTTAACTCCCGCAGGACGTCGAAAGGGACAAACATGGCTGACAAGGTCTGGTTCATCACTGGGGCATCGCGCGGATTCGGCCGCGAGTGGACGATCGCGGCCCTCGACCGCGGCGACAAGGTGGCGGCTACGGCGCGCGACCTCTCGACACTCGACGATCTGGTCGCCAAGTACGGCGAGGCGCTGCTATCCATCAAGCTCGACGTCACCGACCGCGACGCCGACTTCGCCGCGGTGAAGACTGCCCACGACCACTTCGGGCGGCTCGACGTCGTGGTCAACAACGCGGGCTACGGACAGTTCGGCTTCATCGAGGAACTGACCGAGGTCGAAGCCCGCGATCAGATCGAGACGAACGTCTTCGGCGCGCTGTGGGTCACGCAGGCGGCGCTGCCGTTCCTGCGGGCGCAGCGCAGTGGGCACATCGTGCAGGTGTCGTCGATCGGCGGCGTCACCGCGTTCCAGAACGTCGGGATCTACAACGCCTCGAAGTGGGCGCTCGAGGGCTTCTCGCAAGCTCTCGCGCAGGAGGTCGAATCGTTCGGGATCCACGTCACGCTGATCGAGCCGGGCGGCTTCGACACCGACTGGGCCGGTCCGTCGTCCAAGCGCGCGACAGCGCTGGATGCCTACGAAGAGGGGCACGCCGAGGCCGACCGTCGCCGCACCGAGCGGATACCGACCCCCGGCGATCCCACCGCGTCGGCGAAGGCCATCCTCAAGGTCGTCGACGCCACGCCGCCACCGCTGCGGGTCTTCTTCGGTGCGAAGCCGCTCGAATTGGCCAAGGCGGACTACGCGAGCCGGATCAAGACGTGGGAGGAATGGCAGCCGGTGGCCGAACTGGCCCAGGGCTGAGCAGCTGCCCCCTTCTGAAGAAGCCCCGCCTCGCGGCGACAAAGCGTTCGCACAACGCGAGTTTCGCTTGGAGGCGGGCACGTCGCGGCGGCCTTGGGTGCGGCGCTACAACCAGGCTGAAACCGGAGACACACGAGTTTCGTGACCCCTGACCCGGGTATCCCGCGCACCATGGCTCAGGAAGTCTCCGATTTCGTACTGAAGCGCCTCCGTGAATGGGGAGTTGAGCATGTCTTCGCCTACCCGGGCGACGGCATCAACGGGCTCGTCGCCGCCTTCGGACGTGCCGACAACGAGCCCCGCTTTGTTCAAGCAAGACATGAGGAGATGGCCGCGTTCGAAGCCGTCGGCTACGCGAAGTTCTCTGACCGCGTAGGTGTGTGCATGGCGACCTCCGGCCCCGGCGCCATTCACCTGCTCAACGGCCTCTACGACGCCAAACTCGACCACGTGCCAGTCGTTGCCATCGTCGGTCAAACCGCACGCAGCGCCATGGGCGGCAGCTACCAGCAGGAGGTCGACCTGCAGTCGCTGTTCAAGGACGTCGCCAGCGACTACCTGGTCGAGGTGAATGTGGCCAGCCAGCTGCCCAACGCCTTGGATCGCGCCATTCGCACAGCGCTGACCCGCCGCGCCCCCACGGCGTTGATCATCCCGTCGGACTTGCAGGAAGAGCCGTACGAACCGCCGGCGCATGCGTTCAAGCAGGTGCCGTCGAGCGGGCCGAGTGATGCCGGCCCCACCTTCACACCGCGCGACGATCAAGTGCGGCAAGCAGCTGACATCCTGAACTCGGGCGACAAGGTCGCCATCCTGATCGGGCAGGGAGCGCGCTGCGCAGCGGATCAGGTTCGTCAGGTCGCCGAACTTACCGGCGGCGGTGTCGCAAAGGCATTGTTGGGCAAGGATGTACTGCCCGACGACCTGCCGTATGTCACCGGTTCCATCGGGCTACTGGGCACCAGGCCGAGCTATGAGTTGATGCGCGACTGCGACACCCTGCTGATCGTCGGATCGAACTTCCCATACAGCCAATTCCTGCCAAAGTTCGGGCAGGCGAGGGCGATTCAGATCGACACCGACGGGACGTCCATCGGAATGCGATACCCGACAGAGCTCAACATCGTGGCTGACTCGGCGGCTACGCTCGACGCGCTGATTCCGTTGCTGCGGCGTAAGGAGGACCGGCTCTGGCGGACGACGATCGAGAAGAACGTCGCACGTTGGTGGGAAACCATTGAGCGACAATGCATGCTGTCGGCCAACCCTGCGAATCCGATGCGCATCGCGTGGGAACTGTCCGAGCGGTTACCGTCCGATGCGATCGTGACCGCGGATTCGGGTTCGTCGACCAACTGGTACGCGCGCTGCCTCCGCTTCCGTGACGGCGTGCGCGGATCGCTGTCCGGAACGCTGGCCACCATGGGTCCGGCGGTGCCCTACGCCATCGGTGCGAAGTTCGCCCATCCCGACCGGCCCGTGATCGCGATGGTGGGTGACGGGGCGATGCAGATGAACGGCATGGCCGAACTGCTCACGATCCGCCGCTATCAAGAGCTGTGGACTGATCGGCGCCTCATCGTGTGCGTGTTCCACAACAACGACCTCAACCAGGTCACGTGGGAACTGCGTGCCATGGGCGGTTCGCCGAAATTCGAAGAGTCACAGAACCTCCCCGACGTGTCGTACGCCGAGGTTGCGCGCACCATGGGCTTGACCGGCGTCGCCGTCGATGCCGATGACGCCATCGGCGCCGCGTGGGACCAGGCATTGGCCGCCGACGGTCCGACGGTGCTCGACATTCGTTGCGACCCCGAGGTGCCACCGATTCCGCCTCACGCGACCTACGAGCAAGCCAAGCAACTCGTCTCCTCGATCGTCAAGGGCGACCCCGACGCGTGGCACCTGATGGTTCAGGGCGCCAAGACCAAGGCGCAGGAATTCGTTCCGCATCGTTAGTGACGGCGAACCAACGTGGCCCGCGGCGATCACCCACAGCGCACACCGTTTTATGGGGGCGTGCCTGCTTGCGATCGCATTTCTGTCCTGCTCGCTGGCCTCGTCGATTCACTCGACGTGGGCAAGCGCGCTCATCTACGTGCTGGCGGCCATCGTGGCCGCGGTCGGCTTCGTCATGACGTTCCGGGACTACGGGTGACCCTGCTCGCGCTGAGAGGTCAGGCGGCCTTGACGCCGCGGGTGCCGAGCACCTCTTGGTAGTGGCCGATCAGCTGCTCGCAGATTGCCGGCCACGTGCGGGACAGCACGCTGCGCCGCGCCGCCACCGAGTAGCGCTGCCGCTCGGCGAGCAGGTGATCAGTGGCGGCGGTCAGCTTCGCCTCGAAATCGGCGACGGGAAGCAGCAATCCGGTGTGCATGGGGGCCACCAGGTCACGGGGGCCGCCGGCATCGGGCGCGATCACCGGCAATCCCGACGCCATCGCCTCCTGGACCGCCTGACAGAAGGTCTCGTGCTCACCGGGATGGACGAACACGTCCATGCTCGCGTACGCGGCGGCGAGTTCCGGGCCGTACAGCGCGCCGGTGAACACCGCCGACGGCATCAGCGTCTCGAGCTTGGCCCTGTCGACCCCGTCGCCGACGATCACCAGCTGAACGTCGTCGCGCGCCCCCAAGCCGGCGAGCCGCTCGACGTGCTTCTCCGGCGCCAACCGGCCGACGAACCCCACGATCGACTTGCCCTGCGGTGACCAACGGGCCCGTAACGCCGCGTCGCGGGCCGACGGGACGAAACCCCTGACGTCGACGCCGCGACCCCAGTGGTGCACCCGCGGGATGCGATGCGCGACAAGGTTTTCCATCGCCGAGGTGGACGGCGCCAGCGTGCGGTCGGCCTTGCTGTGCAGGTGCCGCGTCCACGCCCACGCGACCCGGGACATCACCCCAACGCCGTAGCTCGCCGCGAAACCCGCTACGTCCGTTTGGAATACCGCTACCGTGGGGATGCCCAAGTGCCGTGCGGCATGCAGCCCGCCGTATCCGAGGAGCGCCGGCGATGCCAGGTGCACGACGTCGGGATCGAAGCCCCGCAGTACACCGACCATCCGGGGCCGCGGAATGCCCAACGGCAGTGACGTCACCTTCGGGAACATTCGCGACGGCACGCGGTGGACCCGCACCCCGTCGTACACCCGATCAGCGGGGGCCTCACCACGCGGCGTATCCGGGGCGATGACGAGTACTTCATGGCCCGTGCGCCGGAGATGCTCGATCACCCGAAGTACCGAGTTCGTGACGCCGTTGACATTCGGGAGGAAGCTTTCTGCGACGATCGCAACCCGCACGCCACGAGCATGCCACGACCGCCTGTCCGAAAGGTTGCCAACAGGGATACGACACGAGAAGCCTGGAGGCCACGGCATACTGGGACTGTTCCGCGCGCACTCGATGCGAAGGGGGCCACATGGGCCGCACGGCCGTCACACTCGCGCTGATTGTGAGCCTCCTCTTCGCAACCCCCGCCTGCACCCGCCAGCTCACCGGAACCGCGCAGCCCGACCCCAACAAGCCGCCCGTCGAGATCGTCGAAGACGGCTACGGCATAAAGATCGGACTCGTCGACGCCCCAGTCCAACTGGAGCTCTACACCGAACCCCAATGCAATCACTGTGCCGATCTGCAAGCCGACTTCGGCGACCAGCTGCGCCACTACATCGTCATCGGACAGCTCGCGGTCACCTACCGGCCCGTGACGTTCCTCGACGAAGGGGCCAACCACCACTCCGACCGGGTGGCGAACGCCCTGTTCGAGGCCGCCATCCCCGGCGGTGGGCCGGAGGACGTCATCGCCACCGACGCCGTGGCGTTCCAGCGCTTCGTCGAGGAAGCCTGGGCGCACTACGACGCCGGTCCCGATCACCCCACCACCGAAGAGCTCGCCGAAATGGCCCGCACCGCAGGCGTTCCCGATGAAATCGCGTCCCGCATCGAGGCGGGCGCTCCCGCCGTCGACACGAAGGACCTGCAGGACAACAACTTCGAGTTCCTCTACCAGATCGATCCCGTCGACACAGGCACGCCGACGGCGTACGACCTGAACAAGGGCGAGAAGCTCGACGTCTACGACGACAACTGGCTGTCCAAGGTCATGGAGTCCTGACGCGCCAGCCTGCGCTGCAACAACTCCAGGCCCAGCAGTGCCGCCCCAGCGACCAGCCAGCCCACCACCGCGATCGATCCTGCGGGGATGATCGCCAAGGACGCATCGCGACCCTGGACGCGCACGAGATCGGGGTTGGTCTTGTCGTACTCGACGTAAATTCGCATGCCCGTGTCCAATTCGGACGGATACAGCACGCCGAGCTCGGGCCGATACGTGACGCGGTCCGGCGTGACGAACTCGATGGTCGACCGGCGCGGGCCGGCGTCCAGCACCTCTGCCGCCGCGACTCCCATGTGCCGTTCGATCTGCTGGTCGTTGCGCCAGGCGCCGACCATCAGCAGCAGCGACTGAAACGTCACCAGGCACGCGGCGATGACCAGGCCGACGCGCATCCGCCGGATGATCCGCTCCGCCTTGGTCTGCATCGGTTCACCGAACAGGTGGGGAATCAGGATGCGCCGCAACGCTTTCAGACCCGCGACCGCCGACTCGATCACAGGGCGGCCCTGATCGACGCGTGCAACGCCCGCAGCGACGAACGGTCGGCCTTCACCTCCAGCACGCGCATGCCGTCACCCGGCTCACTCAACGCATCCACCAGACCGTCGACCTCCACCTGACGGCAGTCCACGTGATAGGCGCGGCACAACCCACCCACGTCGACGTCGTGAGGCGTACCGAAGATCCGGGACGACACGTCGGAGAACCTCGGGTCGCCCTGCTCGAGCAGTTCGAAGATGCCCCCGCCGTTGTCGTTGGACACCACGATGGTCAGGCCCCTTGGCGTCGGCTCGGTGGGGCCGATCAACAGCCCCGAGCTGTCGTGCACGAACGTGAGGTCGCCGATGAGCGCGACGGTCCGCCCACCGGACGGGTCGTGGGCCAACGCCGCGCCGATGGCCGTCGACACCGTGCCATCGATGCCCGCGACGCCGCGGTTCGACCGCACCTTGACGTCGGTGGGGATGAGCCCGGCCAGTGCCGCGTCGCGCACCGGGTTGGACGCCCCGAGCACCAGCTGGTCCCCCGGCCGCAGGGCCTCGACGACCGCGGCCGCCACGTGCAGGCCAGTCGTCAGCGGATGCGCCCGCAGTTGCGAGCGCACCGTCGCGACGGCGTGGGCGTTGGCCTCGGCGCACCGGGCCAGCCAGGCCGGATCGGGCGTCCCGGTCGTCACCGCGCGAGTGCCCGTGGCCTGCGAGTTACCGGACACGTCGGGCCAGCGTGGGCCGGTGGTCAGCGCGAATACCGGCACCGAGGAATCGGCCAACAGCGCCGACACCGGCCGGTGCAGCGTCGGCCGGCCCAGCATGATGACCTGCCGGGGGTGTAGCGCAGGCAGCACCATCGGGTGCAGTGGGTTCGCGGCGCGGGGCGCGGTCGGTTCGGCCACCGTCGGCAGGTGCGCGAGGTTCGGTTGAGCCCCGGCGCCGTGGCCGGCGATGACGAGCGTGTCGGGGGTGAGGTCGATGTCGAGAGGCTGGTCGAACGTCACCGGCGGGGTGTAGGTCCACGAACGGCCGTCGGGCCTGCCGGCGGGTGTCTCCCCGGTGTCGTCGGCGTCGGGCACCAGCGGCTCGCGCAGTGGGATGTCGAACTGCACCGGCCCCGCGTTGGCGCTGCGGGAACCCTTGGCCGCCACCAAGACTCGACACGTCGCCGACCGCCACTGCGCGTTCAGCGCGTCGATCCGCTCGACGGCGCCCTCGGCCAGCCCGAGGCTGATGGTCGCGCGCACTTGCGTGCCGAAGTAGCCGAGCTGTTCCATCGTCTGGTTCGCACCGGTGCCTAGCAGTTCGTACGGGCGGTTGGCGCTCAACACGATCAGCGGCACCCGCGCGTAGTTCGCCTCCACGACCGCCGGCCCCAGGTTGGCCACCGCCGTACCAGACGTCATCGCCACGCATACGGGTGCACCAGCCGCGACCGCCAGCCCGATCGCCAGGTAACCGGCCGTGCGCTCGTCGATGCGGACGTGCAGCCGCAGACGCCCGGCGCGGTCGGCGTCGGACAGCGCGAACGCCAACGGCGCGTTACGCGAACCCGGGCATAGCACGACGTCGCGGACGCCGCCGCGGATCAGTTCGTCGACGACGATGCGGGCCTGCACCGTCGAGGGGTTGATCGCCACCATTACAGCGTGTCACACGCCGCCCGAGCGGAAGAATTCCAGCGCCGCCGCGTTGACGACGTCCGGCTGCTCGATGAAGCCCAGGTGCCCGGTATTGGGAATCTGCAGGTAGCGGCCGTTCGGGATGGCGTCGGCCACCTCGCGACCCAGGTGCGGAGGCAGCATGATGTCGTCGGCGAACCCGATCACCAGCACCGGGGCGGTGATGCTTCGGTAGGCCGGAAGCCGATTGCCCGCGGGGGCCACGTCGATCTGGGCGCGCAGCCCTGGGGTCACCTTGGTGGGCCACATGGTGAACAGGTCCATCCAGTCGCGCACCAGCTTGTCGTCGTTCAGCGTGGCCGGCGAGAAGTTCTCCAGCAGCCGGATCTTCGCCTGGTAAACCGCAGGCAGCTCGATGCCCGACTTGAGCATCTCGCGTTCGGCACTGCGGGAGAAGTCCCGCATTCGGTCCTCGCGGCCGCGGGTGGCCATCAGCACGGCGGCCGACACCAGCTCCGGACGCGCCACCATGAGTTCCTGGGTGAGGAACGAGCCCATCGACACCGCGACGATCCGCACCGGTGCGGCGTCGAGCTTCTCGATGAGCGCCGCGATGTCGCCGACCATCTGCTCGGTGGCGAAGCCCGTCGCATTCTCGGTGGCGCCGATCCCGCGGTTGTCGAACGTGATGACGCGGTAGCCGGCGCGCTGGAACGCGGGCACCTGGTGGAGGTGCCAGGTTCGGCCCGCTCCCCCGCTACCCGCGATGAACAGAACGGGGTCCCCGGAGCCTCGGTCGTCATACGCTAAATTCACGCGCCCGACCCTACTGGAGTCCTCCCGCACTCGCGACTTGGCACACTTTTCCGCGGTCATCGCGCGGGTGCGCGTGCACAATCACGGCACGGGGACGCTCGCACGCGTCTTGCGGCGGGTGCGGACGGCGTTGATGGCCCGGTCCCACAGCAGTCGCATCGGTGCGGTGAGTTGTCCGGTACGGGCCATGTCCTTCGACAGCGCCGCGGTGGCCAACGCCTTGGTCGCCGTGGACGCCTTGGACAGGTGGCCGGAGTCGAACGGCGGCTGCGGGTCGTACTCGATGACGAGTTGGATCGCCTTCGCCTTCGACTCGCCGACGATCTGGCCGGCCAGCCATAGCGCCATGTCCAACCCGGCGGACACCCCGGCACACGTCACGATCTTGTTTCGGGAAGTGCCTTCCGCGACCACGATCCGCTCGTCGCCGACGGGCGAGACGCCGAACGGCTTGAGCATCGGCACCACCATCCAGTGCGACGTGGCCCGCTTGCCCTTCAACAGCCCGGCCGCGGCGAGGATCGCCGATCCGGAGCACACCGACGTCGTCCACGTGCTCGTCTCGTGTGCGCGGCGCACCCATTCGAGCACCTTCTCGTCGCGGGCGTGTTCGAACGTCGACATGCCGCCGGGCACCAGAACGATATCGGGCGAAGGGGTTTCGTCGAACGAGTGCGTCGCCCCGACGAGCAGCACGCCGGAGTCGGCCGCGATGGGTCCCGGCTCGTGCCACACGAAGCGCACCTCGGCGTCGGGCAGGCTGCGCAACACCTCGTAGGGGCCGATGAAGTCCAGCGCGGTGAAACCCGGGTACAACACGATGGCGATCTGCATGGTGGTCAGCTCCTCAGGCGAAGGTCTTGCGGTAGTGGTCAGGCGAGATGCCCATCCGTCGAACGAAGTTGCGCCGCATGGTTTCTGCAGTGCCGAACCCGCACCGCGATGCGATCACGGTGACGGTGTCGTCGGTCTCCTCGAGCTGCCTGCGGGCCGCCTCGGTGCGCACGCTGATCACCCGGCGGGCGTTGGGTGCGACGGCCTTGATCCATTCGATGAGTCGGGCATCCTGTCGCGCCGTCCCTGTGCCGAAACCGCCGGGCAGCACGACGGTGTCGATCGGCTCTCTGGGATCGGGCAACGGCTTCGCGACGAGTTCGAGTCCGGCGCCCGTGCTGACGGGCCGCGCGTCGACCGACGCCATCGACACCTCGTAGCCGTCGTCGCCGCGGCCCTGGCTGGCCAGGCACACCGTCGCCCCGGTGAACACGTCGAACGGGCCGACGAGATCGAGCGCCTGCACGCCCTGGAAGCCCACGACGACCACCGAACGGATCACCGCTTCAGTGTTGGCCACCGGAGGCCATGTCGTCTATGCCATGGGCCCCACACATTAGGACATCGCCTGGACGGCCTCGGGCGTCGCCGCAGGCTAGAGTTCGCCAGCATGAGAATGCGCAGGCTGGCGAGTGCGGTCGCGGTGCTGGCGGTGCTGCTCGCGACGGGCTGCGTGTCGACCACCACCGGTACCCCGGTCGCGGGCAAGGACGCCGCTGCGGCCAGGTCGGCGGTCACGCTCAGCGACGACGGCTACGGCGTCGTGCTGGGGTCCTCGCCGGACGCCGCCATCGACCTGTTCATCGAACCGCAATGCCCCCACTGCGGCCATTTCGTCCAGGAGTACGGCGACGCGATCGCCGACTACATCGCCGATGGCCGCCTCACGGTCACGATCCGCCCGTTGACGTTCCTGGACTCCGGCTCCAACGACTATTCGGCGCGGGCCACCAACGCCATCTTCCTGGTCGCGGCGCCGGACGAAAGCCCGACGCCCGCCATCGTGTGGGGGTTCGTTCAGGCGCTGTACGACAAGCTCATGACGACGGCGTCGCTGGCCGACGACGACGGACTCGCTCAGATTGCGAATGATGTTGGCGTGTCCGCCGATACGGTCAACCGGATCGCCGCGGGTGAGCCCGCCGTGGACGGGGACGAGGTGAGCGACGGGAACCTTGCGGTGATGGACGAGATCGGCGTCGCCCACGCGACCCCGACCGTCTACGACACCGTGCACGAGGTCGACGTGGACATCAACGATTCCCACTGGCTCGACGACGTGTCCGTCAAGTAGGCAGCAACGCGTAGCTGGCAGCGACCCGCTCGATCCACCACTGCCTGCGCTGCGGGGTGACGGCCAGCGCGTCCAGTCGCGCGGCGTCGGGAACGACGGGCCCGACGGACAGGTATCCGTCGACCGGCAGCAGGGGCTCCGCGACGTCCTCGACGAACAGCCCTCCGGTGCCCAGCCCGCACGCGTGTCGCAACTCGGGCAGGCACGCAGCGGCAAGCAGACCCCGCGAGATGCCCACCGCCGAGTCCAGCGCACTCGACACCACGATCGGCACGTCGATCATGGCCGCGATGTCGAGCAGGGGCTTCACCCCGCCCAGTGGCGCCACCTTGACCACCGCGACGTCCGCGGCGCGCGACCGCACGACGTACAGGGGATCGTCGGCCTTGCGGATGCTCTCGTCGGCGGCCACGGGAACGTCGACGAGAGCGCGCACCTCGGCCAGTTCGGGCACCGTCGCGCACGGCTGCTCCAGGTACTCCAGCGGCCCGTCGGCGGTCAGCGCAGCCGTCGCGGCGACGGCCTCCTGCACGGTCCAGCCGCCGTTGGCGTCGACGCGCACGGTCGGCACCAGTGCGCGCACGGCGTTGACCCGTGCGACGTCGTCGGCCAGCGTTTGTCCGTGCTCGGCGACCTTGACCTTCGCGGTTCGCGCGCCGGGGAATCGCGCGAGCACGTCCGGGACGCGCGCCGCTTCGACGGCGGGGACGGTTGCGTTGATGGGGATGCGGTCTCGCACCGGAAGTGGCGCCTCGGCGTAGGCGGCCTCCACCGCCGAGGCCAGCCAGTGCGCGGCCTCGGGTGGCTCGTATTCGAGGAACGCGCCGAACTCACCCCAGCCCCGCGGGCCCTCGATGAGTGCCATCTCGCGAACCTCGATGCCGCGGAAGCGAACTCGCATGGGTAGCGCAACGACGCGCAGCCCGTCGAGCAGGTCGTCCAGCGGCGGCGTCACGATTCCATCCTGCCCGACCGATCACGCCCGGTTACGCACATTGGTGGGCGGAACATCCTTGCCATCCACTGGTCGAGTACCGAACTACTCATGCCGGCCGCACGCATCGGAGCGAAACTGCGATCACCACTCATCGGACGCACCTAGGGAGGCATCATGTGGGCAATCACCGTCAGGGCACCAGTCTCACGACTGGACGCGCAGGGCGCGGTACACCAATTCGCCCGGTCCCTGTTGGACAGGCCACCCCGACGCGCCGCAAACGTGACGGGGTTCGAACTCTTCGCCGCGGAATGGGACCACTCGGCTGAGCTCGCTCAGTACGTGCTCCTGTTACTCACCGTCGATTCAGGGGGGAAGTCGCACCTGGAGCGCATGGTCGAAGAACTCAACGAGCACCTTCCCAAGAGCTTCGAGGTGTCCGGGATCGAGTTGAACGCCGTCGAGAAGTCGCTTGCACTCGCTCAGTGAGTCGGCGCCCCGGCGCGCTCAGGCGTCGAAGTAGGACGCCAGCTTTAGCGCCCGCCACGGCCGCCGCCCGCCCACGATGAAGAGTCCCCGTCGGACAGCAGCGAATTGGCCGATGCGCTTGTAGAGCAGTTCGGTGATGGCCGACGCGGGAGTGCGCATCACCGCATCCGGTCGGTCGGCGGGTGTCCGCGCCCGAACTTCGGCGATGCCGTCGTGGATGTGAATGATCCAAGGCCGCGCGTCGGGAATCGTCAACGCCACGCACAAATCGGTGTCGGGCGAGACGTCGGCGCGCAGGAAACCGTGGGCGTACTCCATCATGCCGCGCGCCACCAGCAGCAGGTCCCGCTCGTCGACCGTGAATGGCGCCTTGACTGCTCGAGCCACGTCGGATCCGTGCATGACCAACTCGCCCAGCCAATTCGTCTGCGCCGTGATGCCGGAGATCATCCCGCCGCCGTGAAACGGAAAGACCCGCGGATCATCGCCGTGCGCCTCGAACCAGTCGTCCATCTCCACGGAGACCTCCTGGATCTGGTCGGCGAGTTCGGGTATCGGCGCTACGAGCGCTTCCATCTCGACCTGGTTGACCACGTCCATGTCGCTCATCGAGGCCGCCCGACGGAATTCACTCCCGCGCATCACCAGTCGGTAGCGGTGCGTGACGGACAGCACGTGGGCGGCGAGCTGCTGAACGGTCCAGTCGCCGCCAGGTATTCGCGCGAATGGATCGGCGCTGCGGATCAGCCGATCGAACCGCTCCTTCGCCTGCCCAATGCGCTGTCGCAACTCGGCTCGATCGGTGTCGACGAGCGCTACGTAATCGGCCCCCACCATGTCCCCCCGTATCAACCGGATGTAGAGCCACAAATACTCCACACTCGATATTGCCATTCCCTAGCGCGTTTCGTCGAGAGTGGGTGGGACGGCTACACCGTGGCGCGCTCGCGCCCCTCCCAGTGCGGCTTGCGCAGGTCCTTCTTCATGATCTTGCCCGTGGGATTGCGCGGCAGCGCCTCGACGACGTCGACCGTCTTCGGACACTTGTAGGCGGCCAGCCGCTCCTTGGCCCACGCGATGATGTCGGCCTCGGATGCAGACCCTTCAAGTGCGACAACGGCTTTCACGGCCTCACCCCACTTGTCGTCGGGCACGCCGATGACGGCGACCTCGGCGACGGCGGGATGCTCGGCCAGCACCCGCTCGACCTCGATCGAGTAGACGTTCTCCCCGCCGGTGATGATCATGTCCTTGAGCCGGTCCTCGACGAAGATGTAACCGTCGGCGTCGACGCGCCCGATGTCGCCGGTGCGGAACCAGCCGTCGTCGGTGATGGCCTCGGCGGTCGCTTCCGGCTTGTTGTGGTACCCCTTCATCAATTGTGCTGAGCGGAACCATAACTCGCCCTGTTCGCCCTGGGGAACGTCTTCGAGCGTGTCGGGATCGACGACACGTACCTCGGCGCCAGGCACCAGCGTGCCGGCACTGACGAACCGCTCCTCGTTGTCGGACCGGTGGTCTTCGGGCATCAGGCGGGTGATCACACCGGCCACCTCGGTCAGCCCATAGGCCTGGATGAAGTCGGTGTCCGGCCATGCCTCCAGTGCCTGGCGCAGCAGCGGCAGCGGCATCGGCGACGCCCCGTACGCGTAGGTCTTGAGCGCGCTGAAGAGCTTGACGGCATCGGGGCCGGACTCCAGCACCTTCGCGAGCACCGCGGGCACGAGGAAGGTTCGGTTGGCGCCCTTCAGGATTCCCCCCGCAAGCGACGCCCCGTCGGCGTCACGCGTCATGATGCTGGGCATACCGAACTGCAGGCCGTACTGAATGTAGGACGTACCTGCGACGTGGAACAGCGGCATCGCGACGAGGTTCTTGTCGCCTTCGTCGACCTCCCAGCCGTCGAACCCGTTGATGGTGTGCGCGATCACGTTGGCCTGGGTCAGCGCGACGCCCTTGGGCCTGCCGGTGGTGCCCGACGAGTACATGATGATGGCCACGTCATCGGGTTCCACGTCGGGCGACCGGCCCACCGGCGTCGCCCCCGCCAGTAGGGCCTCGTACTCGTCGAGGTCGCCGCCGTCTTCGTCTGATTCCCCGGTCGCTTCGCTCCTGCCCTCCGGCGTGACCTCGACGATCTTCTCGACGTTCGGTAGCTTGTCGCGGAGCTTTTCGATGCTCGGCTTCAGCTCCGACCCGACGATGACGACCTTGGCGCCCGAATCGTTGAGCACGTAGTCCAACTCGTCGGCCGCCAACCGGAAGTTGATGATGGCGTTCGCCGCGCCCAATGACGCCGCGGCCAACGTCGCCTCGACGCACGCCGGGTGGTTCTTGTCGACGGATGCGACGACGTCACCTCGCTTTACCCCCAACTTCGCCAGCGTGCCCGCCAGCCGGCGGACGCGGTCGTTCCACTGCGACCAGGTCCACGATCGGTCGAGGTAGGTGATGGCTTCCTCGTCGGGTTTGACTTCCGCCCAGTGCGCCACGCGCTCGTCGAGGAATCGAGGATCCGGCAGGTCAGACATGATCCGAGCGTGCCACGACGAACGCGACCGTCGGTCGGGTTTGGCGCAAACGCGACGGGCGAGGTACGTCGCGCACGAAATTCTTCGGAATTCTCTTCCGGACCGTGTCGATTTCGGAGGGTTGCCGTTCGACGAGTCAACGAGGGCACGATGGAGGTGCCCCTTCCCCACACACAGAAGGAGATAGAACGATGGCGCGTTACATGCTGATCATGCGGTCCACCCCCGAGGCCGAGGCAGCCATGGAGGAGTGCAACATCGACTTCGACGAGATCATCGAATCGATGGGCCGCTTCAACGAGGAGCTCGTCAAGGCCGGTGTGCTGCTGGCCGGCGAGGGCCTGACCGGACCCGACGAAGGCTTCGTCGTCGACTTCAACGCCGACCCGCCGGTCGTGACGGACGGCCCGTACACGGAGGCCAAGGAGTTGTTCAACGGCTTCTGGATCCTCGACGTGTCGTCGAAGGAAGAGGCCAAGCAGTGGGCCCGCAAGGTGCCGTTGGGCAAGGGCGTGAAGCTCGAGGTGCGTCGGGTGTCCGAGACCGCGGAGTTCCCGCAGGACAACCCCTGGATCCAGAAGGAGATCCAGTGGAAGGCCGACCTCGCCGAGAAGGTCGCGGCCGAAGCGCGCAAGACCGCGGGCCGCTGAGGCCGTTCGTTCTGAGCGCCTTTTGCCGAAACCGCATTCCCTGTCGCTAACTCGAGCGGTTGACGACAGGGAATGCGGTTTCGGCGCAATACCCGAGCCGTCGTGATGCATTTCTGGAACACGTTCTAGTCTGTCCTCATGACTTCCGCCGTTGCCTCTTCGCGCGAGCGCTCATCGGGCGACCTGCTTCGCCATCCGATCCACTCCGGGCACATCACCGTCGGCGCGCTGAAGCGCCACAAGGACAAGCCGGTGCTCTTCCTCGGCGAAACGACGCTGACCGGCGGACAGCTGGCCGACCGCATCAGCCAGTACATTCAGGCGTTCGAGGCGCTCGGTGCAGGCACCGGAAGCATCTCGGGACTGCTGTCGCTGAACCGGCCCGAGGTGCTGATGATCATCGGCGCCAGCCAGACGCAGGGCTACCGGCGCACGGCACTACACCCTCTCGGCTCGCTGGACGACCACGCCTTCGTCCTGTCCGACGCCGAGGTGACGTCGTTGATCATCGATCCGAACCCGATGTTCGTCGAACGGGCCCTCGGCCTGCTCGAGAAGGTGCCGTCGCTCAAGCAGATCCTGACCATCGGCCCCGTGCCCGAGGCGCTTGCGGGGCACCCCGCCGTCGACCTCACCGCCGAGGCCGCGAAGTACGAGCCCAAGCCGCTGGTGGCCGCGGACCTACCGCCGGACCACATCGGCGGCATGACGTACACCGGCGGCACCACCGGTCGACCCAAGGGTGTCATGGGGACCACGCAGTCGATCACCACCATGACGACCGTTCAGCTCGCAGAGTGGGAGTGGCCGGAGAATCCGCGGTTCCTGATGTGCACGCCGCTGTCGCACGCCGGCGCCGCGTTCTTCACCCCGGTGATCGTCAAGGGTGGCGAGCTCATCGTGCTGACGAAGTTCGACCCCGCCGAGGTTCTGAAAACCATTGAAGAGCAGAAGATCTCGGCGACCATGCTGGTGCCGTCGATGATCTACGCACTCATGGACCACCCCGACTCGCACACCCGCGACCTGTCCTCGTTGGAGACCGTCTACTACGGCGCCTCGGCGATGAACCCGGTGCGGCTCAAAGAGGCCATCAAGCGGTTCGGCCCGATCTTCGCCCAGTACTACGGCCAGTCCGAGGCGCCGATGGTCATCACCTACCTGGCGAAGGGCGACCACGACGAGAAGCGGCTCACCTCGTGCGGACGGCCGACGCTGTTCGCGCGCACGGCACTGCTCGGCGACGACGGCCAGCCGGTGCCGCAGGGCGAGGTCGGCGAGATCTGTGTGTCGGGGCCGCTGCTGTGCGGCGGCTACTGGAAGCTCCCCGACGCGACGGCCGAGACGTTCCGCGACGGCTGGATGCACACCGGCGACCTGGCTCGCGAGGACGAAGACGGCTTCTGGTACATCGTCGACCGCACCAAGGACATGATCGTGACTGGCGGCTTCAACGTGTTCCCACGAGAGGTGGAAGACGTAGTCGCCGAACATCCTTCGATCGCGCAGGTCTGCGTGATCGGCACGCCCGACGAAAAGTGGGGCGAAGCCGTCACCGCCGTCGTGGTGCTGCGGCCCGACGCTGCGACGGACGAGGCGTCCGTCGCCACGATGACCGCCGAGATCCAGGCCGCCGTCAAGGACCGCAAGGGTTCGGTGCAGTCGCCCAAGCAGGTGATCGTCGTCGACTCGGTGCCGGTGACCGCGCTCGGCAAGCCGGACAAGAAGGCCGTGCGGGCGCAGTTCTGGGCGGGCGCCGAGCGCTCCGTGGGCTAGTTTGGCGGACGTCGCCACATTCGTCACTGTGGTCACGGGAGCCGGTAAACACTTCAAGATGCCCGCCTCGTAGCGAATTTGGGGCGTCGGCCCGAATCGTTGTTGGCTGCACCGTCGCCAAGTCGACCGTCGCCGAGTCACGTTTCGCTCGAAGGCGGGCAAGTCGAACATCGGGCGGGCCAGAGACGGGTGGGACGGATGGGGCTCGTCGCACCATTACGGTGGTCTACGTGTCCACCGCCGCCTCCGACATCCAGCAGACGGTCGACGCGGTCTGGCGCATGGAGGCCGCCAAGATCGTCGCGACGCTGACGCGTGCAGTCGGCGACGTCGGCCTCGCCGAGGACCTGGCCCAGGAAGCGCTCGTCGACGCGCTGGAGCAGTGGCCCGCCACCGGGGTGCCGCGCAACGCGGGCGCGTGGCTGACGACGGTGGCGAAGCGCAAGGCGATCGACCAGTGGCGACGCCAGGATCGCCTCGACGCGAAGTACGCCGCGTTGGCCCGCGAGTTGGAGACCCGGCTGGCCGATCCGACCGCCGAGGCTTGGGATCCCGACCGCATCGACGACGACGTGCTGAGGCTCATCTTCATCTCCGCTCACCCGGTCCTGGCGCGCGAGGGCCGGATCGCGTTGACGCTGCGCGTCGTTGGCGGCCTCACCACGGAGGAGATCGCGCAGGCGTTCCTCGCGCCGAAGGCCACCATTGCGGCGCGCATCACCAGGGCGAAGAAAGCGCTCGGCGACGCCGGAGTGCCGTTCGAGGTGCCCGACCCTTCGGAGTATCCGCAGCGGCTTTCGGCCGTGTTGAGCGTGATCTACCTGATCTACAACGAGGGCTATTCGGCGTCGTCGGGTCAGCGGTGGATCCGCGACGAATTATGCTCTGAGGCACTGCGTCTCGGTCGGATACTGGCTGCGCTGGTGCCAGGCGAGGCCGAGGTACACGGGTTGCTCGCGCTGATGGAGTTCCAGTCGTCGCGGTTCGCGGCCCGTACCGACGCCGACGGCCGGCCGGTCCTGCTCGAGCATCAGGATCGCGGCAAGTGGGACAGGGCCCAGATCGTCCGCGGGACCGCCGCGTTGGAACGTGCCGCAGAGACTTTGCGGCGCAATGGCATTGGCTGGGGTCCCTACGCCCTGCAGGCCGCGCTCGCCGAGTGCCATGCAGTCGCACCGGCCGCCGCCGACACTGATTGGGCGCGCATAGTGTCGCTCTACGACGGGCTGTTGCAGATCGCGCCGTCGCCGGTCGTCGAGCTGAATCGGGCGGTCGCAGTGGCGATGCTCTCTGGACCGGAACGCGCCCTCGACGTCGTCGACGAGATCGACGGACTCGACGAGTCGTATCTGCTGCCCAGCGTGCGCGGTGAACTGCTGGCCCGGCTGGGCAGGCACACCGAGGCCGCTGACGAGTTCAACCGGGCAGCGACCATGGTGACCAACGATCAGGAGCGGGACATGTTGCTGGACAAAGCATCTCGGGCGCGCACATGACGACGACGCGCGCGGTGCTTTTCGACTTCTCTGGAACGCTGTTCCGGCTCGAGGAGGACGACAGCTGGTTCGCGGGAATCGAGGTCGACGAGCGAGCCGTCGACGGTCATGTTCAGGCCGAGCTGATGCGCCGGTTGACCGCACCCGTCGGGCGATCGGTCGACATGGACGAGCAGACCTACCAAGCGTGGGTGAACCGCGACTTGGCGCCGCACCTGCACCGCGAGGCTTACCTGCACGTGCTTCGCGAATCGGGCCTGGCCCACCACCACGCCGAATCGCTCTACACCCGCGTCATCGACCCAGCCAGCTGGACGGCCTATCCCGACACCGCCGACGTACTCGCCACCCTGCACCGGCAGGGCATCAGGACAGCAGTGGTGTCCAACATCGCATTCGACCTGCGCCCGGCATTCGCATCGATCGGCGCCATCGACGACATCGACGAGTTCGTGCTGTCCTTCGAGGTGGGCGCCGTCAAGCCGAGTCCGGAGATCTTCCGTATTGCTCTGAGCCGGCTCGGGGTGCGCGCCACCGACGCGCTGATGATCGGGGACAGCGAAGAGGCCGACGGCGCCGCCCGCGCCCTCGGTTGCCGGTTCGAGCTGGTCGACCCACTACCAACCGACCAGCGCCCAAACGGACTCGTCGCGGCCCTGAGCTCCGCGGGCATTGCGATCTAGCATCGATCCAGTCTCACGCGACTGCGATCTACAGGTGCGGCGCCTCCTTGATCTTGCTGTCCGGCGTTGCCGCCGTCTGACAGTAGGTCTGGACGCTGAGTCGCGTGCCGGTGATCTCGAGACTGGGGGCGTCCGCGCCCTTTTCGTCCTTCAACATCTTGGAGACCGCTTCGGTCTGCGTGCTCTGGTCCGCGGCGAGAAAGTCCTTGCACGTCGTGTCACCACCGGTGACCGACGGCGAGCACCCGACGAGCGCGGCGCCCGCGACCAATCCCGTGACCAACACACTCCATGACCGTTTCATCGTGGCCTCTCCGTTCGTGGTGCAGTTGCGCCGCTTGTACCCCTGGGCAGTACCTGTGAAACCCGGGTCGCGCTCTACAGTCAACCCGTGAGCGCTGACAATCCGTTCGACCCGTCGTGCTGGCAGTCCGTCGAGGGCTTCGACCTGACCGACATCACCTACCACCGCCACGTGGTCGATGGCAAGCACCAGCCGACCGTTCGCGTCGCGTTCGATCGACCCGAAGTGCGCAACGCATTTCGCCCGCACACCGTCGACGAGCTCTACCGGGTGCTCGATCACGCGCGGATGTCCTCCGACGTCGGCGTCGTCCTGCTCACAGGCAACGGGCCGTCGCCGAAGGACGGCGGCTGGGCGTTCTGCTCGGGCGGCGACCAACGCATCCGCGGCCGCACCGGCTACCAGTACGCCTCCGGCGAGACGGCCGACACCGTCGACCCGGCGCAGGCGGGTCGGCTGCACATCCTCGAGGTGCAACGGCTGATCCGCTTCATGCCGAAACCCGTCATCTGCCTGGTCAACGGCTGGGCCGCCGGTGGTGGGCACAGCCTGCATGCGGTGTGCGATCTCACTCTCGCCAGCCGCGAGCACGCACGCTTCAAGCAGACCGACGCCGACGTGGGCAGCTTCGACGGCGGCTTCGGCAGTGCGTACCTGGCCCGCCAGACCGGGCAGAAGTTCGCCCGGGAGATCTTCTTCCTGGGCCGCACCTACACGGCGGAGCAGATGTTCGCGATGGGCGCCGTCAACGAGGTCGTCGATCACGCCGACCTGGAAACCGTTGCGCTGCAATGGTCCTCGGAGATCAACGGCAAGTCGCCCCAGGCCGTCCGGATGCTGAAGTTCTCCTTCAACCTGATCGACGACGGATTGATCGGTCAGCAGGTGTTCGCCGGCGAGGCGACGCGGTTGGCGTACATGACCGACGAGGCCGTCGAAGGCCGCGACTCGTTCCTGGAGAAGCGCGACCCCGACTGGTCGCAATTCCCCCGCTACTTCTGAGCGTCTTGTGCGCGGAAACGTTCGGTGAGCGAACGAAAGCGCGTCGAAATCGCAGGGGCTGACGGCAACGTCGTTCTTCGACAGCATCGCGTTCAACGACCCGTGGCGTCGGGTTTCGCCCACGCCGTGACCCGAAGGGCACTCTCGTGAAGATGCGCGCCGCCCGGATGTACGGCTACAAGCACCCGCTGCGGCTCGAGGCGATCCCGGTCCCGACGCCCGGGCTGGAGGAAGTGCTCGTGAAGGTCGGCGGTGCGGGCATGTGCCGCACCGACTTCCAGCTGATCGACGGCTACTTCGACACCGGCCTGTCGATGGACTACCCGATCACGCCGGGACACGAGATCGCAGGGTGGGTGGACGGCGTTGGGGCCGACGTGCCCGCGTCGGCCGGACTGTCCGAGGGCGACCAGATCGTGGTGTTCGGCAGTTGGGGCGAGGGCGCCTGCCGGCAGTGCCACGAAGGCAACGAACAGTTGTGCGCCCACGGCACCTGGGCCGGCTTCGGCCTACACGGCGGCTACCAGGAGTACCTGCCCGTGCACTACCGCCACCTCATCAAGATGCCCTCCCGGGGCGACCTCTTCCCCGAAAACCTCGGCCCGCTCACCGATGCGGGGCTCACTCCGTACCGCGGGCTGAAGAAACTGCGTGCCTCCGGGCACCTCGGCGCGGGCCGTACCGTCGCGGTCTCCGGGGTCGGCGGACTCGGCAGCTACGCCACCCAGTACGCGAAACTGCTCGGCGGCGGCGCGACCGTCGTCGCATTCGCGCGCAGCGACGAGAAGCTCAAGGTCGCCAGGGACAACGGCGCCGACCACACGATCAACGTCCGCGGTAAGGACGTCGACGCCGTCCGTGTCGAGCTCGAAAGTCTCACCGGCCGAACCGATCTCGACGCAGTGATCGATTGCGCCGGGGCCGAGGAGTCAATCCGGCTGGCGTTCTCGTTGCTGGCAATCGAAGGTGCGATCACGTCGGTGGGACTGATCGGCAACCGCGTGGACATTGCTCTGTTCCCCCTCGTCGCGCGGGAGTACACGTACTTCGGCTCGTTCTGGGGAAACTACAACGACCTCACCGAGGTGCTCGCGCTAGCCGAGGCCGGTCAGGTCAAGCACACCATCACCAGGGTCAGGTTCGACGACGTCAACGAGACGATCGACGCGATCGGACGCGGCGACATACTGGGCCGCGCGGTGATCGTCTACTGACCGAGCGACTTGCGGGCTGCCGCGCCAGTGTTCGATGCGGTTGTGGTCTGGCATGAAGCCGTGTTGGGGCTGAATAGGTGAGCTCGGCGGTGCGCGTTCTGGGCGGAACGTCGTGCGCTCCCTGCTCGCGCGCTCGCGACCAAGTCCGGATGAAAGTTCCATGTGTACACCACGACTCGACGCATGTGGATTGGCGGCCACGAGGACGGCGATCTCCTCGGGATCGGTCGATCGGGCGTTCGGCCATCCGGCGAGATTACCTCCCTAGGGGTGTATTGCCACCCCCCTTAGGGGTGTTCGACTGTGCTCATCGTCGAGCGACCGCCCGGCCTCAAGGGAAAGGCTCACAGCCATGATCATTCTCGGACTCATCCTGCTCGTCGCAGGATTCCTGCTCAAGATCTCGATCTTGTGGACCATCGGGATCATCGTGCTCGTCGTCGGCGTGGTGCTCGCGGTGATGGGATCCGCCGGACGCGCGGTGGGCGGCCGCCGCCACTACTTCTGACGGGCCGACCGTAATTGACGTTTCCGTAGCAAATGGGCGGGTATCCCCAGTGAACAACGAGGAGGTAAGGCGAAATGCCTGATTGGATCTGGATTCTGATCGCGGTCGCCGCGGTCATCGTCGTAGTGGTCATCGTCGCCGGCTCGGCGAGTCGTCGCAACAAGTCAGAGCGGCTCAAAGACCGGTTCGGCCCCGAGTACGAGCGGACCGTAGCCGAGGCAGGTGACGAGAAGGCCGCCGAGAAGGAGCTCGTCGCGCGTGAGCGCAATCGGAAGAAGCTCGACATCCGTCCGTTGTCACCCGCGGCTCTGGACGGCTATGTCAACCGCTGGCGTGCGGTGCAGACCGCATTCGTCGACCACCCGTCGAGTGCGGTGGGAGAGGCGGACCTACTGGTCACCGAGGTCATGCGCGAACGTGGCTACCCGGTCGACGACTTCGAGCGGCAAGCTGCCGACATCTCGGTCGACCATCCGACGATCGTCGAGAACTACCGCGCCGCACACGACATCAATCTGTCGCAACAGCGAGGCGACATCGACACCGAGCAGCAGCGGCAAGCGTTCGTCTACTACCGCGCGCTGTTCGGGAAGTTACTCGAAACCGAGAAGGACAAGTCAGAGGAGGCAAGCGCATGACAACCCACGACCAGCACACCGAAACCAGCGTTCCGACCGAGGAACGTGAACCGCTCGATGATTCGTCGACCACGACGGAATATGCATCGACGCATGATGATTCGGTGACCACATCTCGGCAGCCATCGAGCGGTACCTCCACTCTGGAGAACGAGCCACCGCCCCTGGAGACGATGCCACCGCCGGCGCCGACCGGGACGACGGCCACCAATCAGCCGACCGGAACGACGGCCACCAATCAGCCGACCGGAACGACGGCCACCAATCAGCCGACCGGAACGACTGCCACCAATGAGCAGACCGAGACGACGGCCGATCGAGAACTCTTCGCCGACGACGAGCTCGCCGGCTTGCGCGCGCGATGGGACAACGTCCAGGCGGGCTTCGTCGACGATCCTCGCGAATGCGTCCACAAGGCCGACAGCCTGGTCTCCGACGTCGTCGAGAAGCTCACCGCGGGCTTCGCCCAGGCCCGATCGCGGCTCGAAGAACAGTGGGCCCGTGGCGAAAACGCTTCGACCGAAGATCTGCGCGTCGCCCTCAAGCGGTACCGCGAGTTCTTCCAGCGCCTGCTATCGGTTTGAGCGATTTGTGGAAGTCTCACCGGCGCGTCCCGCCCGCCGGTGAGACTCCACAACTCACTGGGCGGACGGGGTGAAGCGGGTCTGGCCGTGGGGTGACTTCGCGAACGCGAGGATCTTGGTAGGGGTCACGCGGAACACGTGAGCGCTCTCGCCGACGGGGTCGAAGACCTCGTCGTCGACCGCGAAGTCCCAGTCTTCGCCGTATTTGGCGCGGTAGACGTCGGCCAGCGCCTTTAACGTCGCCTCCCCGGTTACTCGCGCGACGGCGCCTTCGACGACGACGTCGAGACCCGATGCCCATGTGTTCGTGCCCGTCACCACAGTCACCTCCGGGCTGTGCTCGAGGTTGCGGTACTTCTGCTCGGCGGGCCCTGTGCAGAACACGAACGTCTCGTCGGTCCAGACGCCGACCAACGGCACCGTGTGCGGGCGGCCATCCGTGCGAATCGTGGTGAGCCAGTACAGTTCCGCGCCCTTTAGAGCGGCGTCGGCTTCGGACCAGTCGGTCGGTTCCTCGGCTTGGCTGAACCGGCTGTCGAGCGTTGCGTCGAACGTCATACCGGTACCGACTCGCCCGGCCGCGACAACTCATCGCGGAGCGGACCTGAGCGAGTGGTTGATCGGCGGGCGTTAACATTCCGAGGACAGTGATCGGGGGACGCCATCGAAGCCGCAGTAACCAGGTGGACGATCGTCGCCCTGGGCGTGTTGGTCATCGTGGTTGCGACGGCGGCGCCCTGGTACACCGCGCACACCGTCGGCGGCTCCACGACGCTGGCCGGGTGGGGCGCATGGCGTACGATCGGCGACCTCAACGCCAGCCTGCGCCCCCTTCCCCTTGCCGTACTCGTCTATCTCGCAGCGTGTTTCATGATCTACGGCGCGTTGAGGAACCGGTTCGGCGCGGCGCTCATCGGCGCCATCGGCATCGTCGCTGCGGGCATCCTCCCGTCCATGCTGATGGCGGTAGTGGATCGACGGCTACCGGGCAGCGACTCAGTGACCGTCGAGCTCGCGGCGGCGCCGCTACTGGTGGTCGTGATCGGTCTCGTGGTCATGACCGTCTGCTGGCTCGGCTATGCCCGCTGGGTGCTGCGCGCCGCGCCGAGAGCCGAATCCTCAGCGAACTAAGCTCGATCGGTGAGCAAGAGCCCGTTGCGTCGACTGACCGAAGGCCTGCTGCTGGCCAGCATGCGGCCGCCCTTCATCGAGCATCTGCCCAGCGTGCGGCCTCACCGAGCCCCCGTCGACTTGCGGGGCAAACGCATCCTGCTCACCGGTGCGTCGTCGGGCATCGGTGAGGCCGGTGCCGTCAAGCTGGCCCGCGAGGGCGCCATCGTGGTCGTGGCCGCCCGCCGTCAAGAACTCCTCGATGCCGTCGTCGAGCGCATCGCCGACGCCGGCGGTGACGCACGGGCCCACGCGTGCGACCTGTCCGACCTCGACGCGGTGGACGGACTGGTCGCCGCCGTCGAACGCGATCTCGGCGGCATCGACGTGCTCATCAACAACGCGGGCCGCTCGATCCGACGCCCGTTGGCCGAATCGCTGGACCGCTGGCACGACGTCGAGCGCACGATGACGCTGAACTACTACTCGCCACTCCGGCTGATCCGCGGGTTCGCCCCCGGCATGCGCGAGCGCGGCGACGGCCATGTCATCAACGTCGCGAGCTGGGGCGTGCTGAGCGAATCGGCCCCACTGTTCGCGGTCTACAACGCGTCGAAGGCCGCCCTGACGTCGGTGAGCCGGGTGATCGAGACCGAATGGGGCAAGGACGGCGTGCACTCGACGACCTTGTTCTACCCGTTGGTCAAGACGCCGATGATCGCCCCGACCCGGGCCTACGACGGGCTGCCCGGGCTGAGCGCGGACGAGGCCGCGGACTGGATGGTCACGGCCGCGCGCACCACGGCCGATACGGATCGCGCCACGCATGGCCGTCACCGCGCACGCCGTCAACAGCTTCGCACCCGCAGCGGTCGACGCCATCATGAAGCGCCAGCGGGTCCAACCCAGCGGCTAAGTACCGCGCGGCTGGCATGCGTAATCACGACCCTGAGTGGCATTTCGGCCATCGCGGTCGGACCGACACTTTGGAGGGCATGTCCCCGAAACGAGAGGTACCGACAGTTTCGGCGGAGTGGGCATGTTAGACACGACGACATGGAGATTCTCGCCAGCCGAGTCCTGTTCCGGCCGGCGGACTACCAACGCTCGCTGGAGTTCTACCGCGATTCCATCGGCTTGGCCGTCGCGCGCGAATACGGCGCGGGCACGGTGCTGTACGCGGGGCAATCACTCATCGAACTCGCCGGGCACGGCGCGCCTGCCGCGGACGCCCCGCCATTCCCCGGCGCGCTCTGGCTGCAGGTCCGCGACGTCTACGCCACCCAGCTCGAACTCGAAGGCCGTGGCGTCGACATCGCCCGGGAGGCAAGGCAGGAACCCTGGGGACTGCACGAAATGCACGTGACCGATCCCGACGGCGTCACGCTGATCTTCGTCCAGGTCCCCGAGACCCACCCGCTGCGCCGCGACACGAGACGGTGACAGCCCCCGGTCCGACGGACCGACGGCTGTCAGATGTTAGAAGGTTCAGCGTGAGGGTGCCCCCAATGGCCAGCCGACCGACGCCAGCCGCGAGGCGACCTGACGGATCTCCTCCGGGTTGGGTTCCTTGTCGATCAGGGCGTGCACGGCCGTACGGATCTCGTCCTCGGTCACCGTGTCGCCGTCGATCGACTTGAGTATCGCCTGGGCGGCTTTCACGACCTCTTCCTCGGTGAGCGAGCGCTTCAGCAGCGCCAGCACTGCGAAGTAGTCCTTCGGCGGCACGCCTTCCGGATAACCCTCGTGTAGCCAGTGCAGGACGTTGTCGAGGAAGCCAGGGGTGTGTTGGGTGTCGGTCATGGTCGCCTGCTCACTTCCCCGGGATGAAGGGGACGGGGTTGAAACCGAAATGATGAATGATCGTGGTCTTGGTTATCCACAGAATCGCGATGACGATCACCGCACTGACGAGCGCGAACAGCAGTAGTCCGACGGCCTTCAGCGCGGGGTTGGGCGCCTGGACGGTGCCGTCGGCGTGGGTGCCACCTACGCCGTTCGAGTAGGACACCAGCCCCAACGCGAAGACCGCGGGCAGGCCGGCACCGAGGACCAGGCCTATGACCAGGACCTTGAGGATGCTTTCCAGATAGATCATCGAGTGTCCTTAATTAGTGGTTGGCAGCCGGATCAGACGGCCGCAGCATCCTTGGGTTTGGTGGCCTCGCGGATTTCGGCGGGAACCACGGAGTTGGTGGAGTCGTCCCAGTCGGCGTTGACGTTGTTGCTGTCGACCTTCTGCTTCTGAGCACGCCACCAGATGTAGAAGGACAGTGCGACCAGGATGATGAAGATCAGGCCGTCGCCGGCCAGGTCCGATCCAGTCAGCGACTTGACACCGTTCGACAGCCAGAAGGACAGCGCGCCGACGATACCCGCGGCAGGAAGGGTGATCAGCCAGGCCGCCGCCATGCGGCCCGCGACCGCCCAGCGCACCTCGGCGCCCGGCTTGCCGACACCGCTACCGAGGATGGACCCGGTCGCGACGTGCGTGGTCGACAGCGCCATACCTGCGGCACTCGAGCTCAGGATGATGGCGGCCGACGATGCCTCGGCGGCCAGACCCTGCGGCGACTCGATCTCGACGAGGCCCTTGCCCAGCGTCCGAATGACGCGCCAGCCACCGATGTAGGTGCCAAGGCCGATGGCGAGCGCGCAGGACGCGATGACCCAGAACGGCAGCCCGTCCTCCTTCACGTTGCCGGTCAGGTGGCCGGTGGTGATGAGCGCCAGAGCGATGACGCCCATCGTCTTCTGCGCGTCGTTGGTGCCGTGCGAGAGGGCGACGAGCGATGCGGTGGCGATCTGGCCCCAGCGGAAGCCCTCCTCGCGGCGCTTCTTGATGACGTTGCGCGTGATGCGGTACACGAGCCAGGTGCCGCAGGCGGCGACCAGGCCGGCGATGAACGGCGCCGCAAGCGCCGGGATGACCACCTTCTGCAGCACCCCGCTCCAGTTGACGCCGGACGTGCCGATCGCCGCCAGGCCTGCGCCGATGAGGCCGCCGAACAGTGCGTGCGACGAGCTCGACGGGATGCCGAAGAGCCAGGTCAACAGATTCCACAGGATGCCGCCGATCAGGCCGGCGAAGATGATCGTGAGACCCTTCGAAGCGTCGATGCCCGTTACGAGCGAACCCGTCTTGCCGTCCTGGATCTTTAGCACCGAGGTGGTCACCGTGATTGCCACCTCGACCGACAGGAACGCGCCCACCAGGTTGAGTAGGCCGGCCAGGATGACCGCAGTCTTGGGCTTGAGCGCGCCCGTGGCGATCGACGTCGCCATGGCATTGCCGGTGTCGTGAAAGCCGTTCGTGAAGTCGAATGCAAGTGCGGTGGCAATCAACAGCACCAGGATGATCAGCTCTGTGCTCATGGCGCTAATTGTGGTGGTTTGCGCTCGAATTTGACCAGCCACTAGCCGGGCTAAAGGAGCCGTATGAACTGGCACTTTGCCGGTCCCAGCGAGGTGTTCATCTACTGTTCACCTGTCCGTCCCGACATATTGGTCCGGCATGTCAGCGACTTCCCAGTTTCCATGTCAACACAGCCGTGGGTACTCGACAGCACTACCATCGACCTATCCGAGCGCCGAGGCGGCCCCGCCGCCCCGATGGGAGTTGACGCTGTGAGCGGATTTCTCGCCAAGATCGTGGCCTGGCTCAACGCCGGTTACCCCGACGGGGTTCCGGGTCCTGACCGCGTGCCGTTGTTGGCGCTGCTCACGCGCAGGTTGACCAACGACGAAGTGAAGGCCGTGGCCCAGGACCTGATGGACCGCGGCGAGTTCGACCACACCGACATCGGCGTCCTGATCCTCCAGATCACCGACGAACTTCCCTCGGAAGACGACGTCGACCGCGTCCGAGAGCGACTCGCTGCGAAGGGCTGGCCGCTGGACGACCCGCGGGACGCCACCGACGACGCGGGAGATTCGGTATAGCGGTCCTGCGCGCACAGCCTGTCGGTGTCGGCGAGGCCGCTCTTGCCTTGTTGCCCGTCCTCGACGCCGCACTGGCGGGCGCGGCGGACGCAGTTCTGCCGGTGCCTGCGGACGACGAGCGCGAGACGCAGCTGTTGACGACGTCGCTTCGGGCCGCCGAGCCGATCGGTGAGGACATCGCCGTTGTGGTGTCGACCTCGGGCACCACGGGCGTCCCGAAGGGCGCGATGCTTTCGGCCTCGGCGCTGACCGCCAGCGCGTCCGCCACCCACGACCGGCTCGGCGGCGCGGGCCGTTGGCTGCTCGTCCTGCCCGCCCACCACGTCGCCGGTCTTCAGGTGCTGGTGCGCAGCGCGCTGGCAGGGACCACACCGGTGGCGCTGTCACCCAGCTTCGACGTCACCGAACTGCCTTCTGCCATCGAACGTCTGGGCACTGGCCGTCGGTACGCCTCGCTGGTCGCGGTGCAACTCGACAGGGCGCTGGGTCATCCCGCCGCCACCGCGGCACTCGCCGAGCTCGACGCCGTGTTGATCGGCGGCGGCCCGATGCCCGCCGCCATCGGTGAACGGGCTGCGGCCGCAGGCATTTCGGTCGTTCGAACCTACGGGATGAGCGAAACCGCGGGCGGCTGCGTGTACGACGGGCGGCCGCTGGGCGGGGTCCGGATCCGCGTCGAGGACGGCCGCGTCGTCCTAGGGGGCCCCACACTGGCCACGGGCTACCGCAATTCGCTGACTCCGGATCCCTTCGCGGAACGGGGATGGTTCCGCACCGACGACGTTGGCGCCGTGGATGATTCAGGGGTACTGCGAATCATCGGTCGGGTCGACGACGCGATCAGCACGGGCGGCCTGACGGTTTTCCCGCAGCTAGTCGAGGCCGCGCTGGCCACCCACCCGGCCGTCGCGGACTGCGCAGTGTTCGGAGTCCCCGACGAACGGCTGGGCCAACGCGTCGTCGCCGCCGTCGTCGTCGCCGATGACCACCCGTCTCCGACGGTGAGCGACCTGCGCCCCCACGTCGCGCAGACCTTGGACGCCACCGCGGCACCCCGGGAAGTCCACGTCGTCGACGCGCTGCCCCGGCGCGGCATCGGCAAGGTGAACCGAAGGGAGCTCACAGCACGGTTCGCCGCGGGCGCATGATTGAGGGCAGGCGCCAACACGTGACCACCGCGGAGCAATTGCGGGTCATCGTCGGCGAGCCCATCGCCGCCGTCGCGAACAAGGTCAAGAGCCGGCTGTCGGCCGCCCAGCAAGACTGGTTGTCGCACTCGCCGCTCGGCTTCGTGGCCACCACGGACGCCGACGGACGCGTCGACGTCTCCCCGAAGGGCGATCCGCCCGGCTTCGTCTACGTCATCGACGACGCCACGATCGCCATCCCCTAGCGGCCGGGCAACAAGCGGGTGGACGGCTACCTCAACGTCCTGCAGCGTCCAAACGTCGGCACGGTGTTCCTCATCCCGGGACGCGGGGACACGTTGCGCATCAACGGATCCGCGACGATCATGTGCGACGCCGACTACTTCGACGCGATGATCGTCGAAGGCAAACGTCCCATCCTTGCCCTGGAGATCGCCGTCGAGGAGGTGTTCTTCCACTGCGCCAAGGCATTTCTAAGGTCGGATGCGTGGAAGCCGGAGACCTGGGACCCCACTGCCGTGCCGAGAGTCGCGCAACTGGCCAAGGCCATCAAGCCCGACACGAGCGACGAGGAGCTCGAGAAGTACTACTCCGAGGACAATCTCAGAGGGATCCTCTACTAACGGGCGCGCAGCGCCTCCGGCGCCACCGTCGACGGCCATTCGGGGTCATTCATGCGAAGTCAGGCGAGTCCGCACCGTGCGGTGCCGCAAGTAGTCGGTCGCACGCGTTTGGATTTGCCGGAATCGGAAATTCTGATCATCAGGGAACCATCCCTTGATAGATCGGAAGAACAAATGATCGTGCTCGGTGTGATCCTGCTGCTGATCGGCTACTTCACGGGCTTGTCGATCCTCTACACCATCGGCGGCATTCTCGTGATAGTCGGCGTGGTGCTGTGGATTCTCGGTGCCGTCGGGCGGCCCGTCGGAGGTCGAAAAGTCTGGTTCTAGGTGCCCGACACCGACCGGGAGTCGGTGACTCCTCGGGTACGACGCGCCGCGGCGTGGTCATGGCGACTACTCGTCATCCTCGCCGCGGCGATCGTCGTCTTCGAGGCGATGCGCAGGCTCGGCCTCGTCGTCGTTCCCGTCGCGCTCGCCTTGGTGCTGGCAGCACTTTTGCTGCCCGCGGTCGACGCACTCGACAAGTACGGGGCGGCCCGCGGCGGCGCGGTGGCCTTCGTGCTCGTGCTCGGCTTGTCGGCCGTAGTCGCCATCCTGGCCTTTGTCGTCAACCAATTCGTCGACGGCGCACCGCAACTCGTCGAGCAGGTGACTCGCAGCATCGAGGGAGTCCGAGGCTGGCTCGTCAACGGACCCCTCAGACTCCGTAGCGATCAGCTCAAACAGGCCGGCGACTCGGTGATCGAGGCACTGCACAACAACCAGACTCAACTCACCACCGGTGCGCTGTCGACCGCGGGCACCATCGCCGAGCTCGTGACCGCCGCGCTGCTCGTCCTGTTCACGCTGATCTTCTTCCTCCTCGGTGGCCGCAGCATCTGGAATTTCGTCACTGGGGTCGTCCCGCAGCCGCAGCGGTCGCGCGTCCGCGAAGCCGGCGCCTCGGGATTTCACTCCCTGGCCGGCTACGCGCGCGCCACGTCCCTGGTGGCACTCGTCGACGCGGTTACCATCGGCAGCGGGCTGGCCATCATGGGCATCCCGCTGGCGCTACCGCTGGCCTCGCTCATCTTCCTCGGCGCCTTCGTACCCGTCGTAGGTGCGGTGGTCACCGGCTTCCTGGCGGTGATCGTCGCCCTGCTCGCAAAGGGCATCATCTACGCGCTGATCACCTTCGGTCTGATCATCGCCGTCATGCAACTCGAGGCGCACGTCCTACAGCCCTTCGTGATGGGCCGCGCCGTCTCGATCCACCCTCTGGCGGTCGTGCTCGGAATCGCGACCGGAGGTGTGCTCGCCGGGATCGTCGGCGCGTTGCTGGCCGTGCCGGCCATCGCGTTCTTCAACAGCTTCGTGCGCGTTCTCATCGCCGAGGATCCCGACGAACGCGGAGAGGCACTCGACTCGGAATCCGGACCACTCATCGACGCCCAGTCCGACGACGACCTTTAGCGGTCCGTCATCGGCGCACCCGTAGCGAGTCACCGAACCGCCTGAACGGCCAGCGCAGGAACGGCGAAACACATCAGGGTCAACGTGAGCAGGAACCACCCCGCCCCGTGCCAGATCGGCCACGTGCGACGGGCACGCCAATCGAGGTACGTCCTGACGAATGCGCCCAGCGCACCGAGGAAGAGCACGCCGGGAACCGCTGCGGCCCATACGAGTCCGGTTCCCCCCGCAAGCGCGAACCACGCGAAGACGGCACCTGCCACTAACACCACGACGGCGACGTATGCGACCGCGGCGCGCAGCGCCCGGGGGTCATGCCAGCGCTTCTCCACGTCATTCGTCACGGCCCGCACCTCGCCATCGGTCTATAGGCCCACCGGTGTTGGGCGGCTTCCCGGTCCGTGGCGTTTCAAACCTGGAGACCGACTGCGCTGACCGCACGCGAGGCGTGGAGGGACCGCAGTAGAGTCGAAGGCCCAGAAACCTTGGAGTGGACGAATCGAGATGAACGGGCAGACCGACGAATCGTTCGAGGCCCTCTTGCAATACGCACGGGATACCCGCGGGTTCGACTTCACCGGCTACAAGCGCACGTCGTTGATGAGGCGCGTCCGACACCGGATGGAACAGGCGGGCGCGCAGACGTTCGAGCAATACCTCGACATGCTGCAGGCCGGCTCCGACGAGTTCGCCGCGTTGTTCAACACGATCCTGATCAACGTCACCAGTTTCTTTCGCGACCCAGAGGCGTGGCAGTTCGTCCGTACGACGGGTGATCCCGCGATCTCCTGCAGCGAATCGAACCCGGCAAACCGATCCGGATCTGGGGTGCGGGCTGCGCCTCGGGGCAGGAGGCATACACCCTCGCGATGCTCTTCGCCGAGGCCCTCGAACCCGAGGCGTTCAGGCGCCGGATCAAGATCTACGCCACGGACGTCGACGAGGATGCGCTTGCGCAGGCCCGGGCGGCCACCTACGACGTGAAGGCGGTGGAGTCGGTACCCGGAGCCGCTGCTCGAAAGGTACTTCGATCACGTCGGCAGCCGCTACGTCGTCAACAAGGACTTGCGGCGGGCGGTCATCTTCGGCCGCAACGACCTGGTTCGCGATGCGCCGATCTCGCGTGTCGACCTGCTGGTGTGCCGCAACACCCTGATGTACCTGAATGCCGAAACACAGCGAAACGTGTCTGGGCCGCTTGCACTTCGCACTTTCTCCTCATGGCGTGCTGTTTCTCGGACACGCCGAGATGCTGCTCAGCCACACCGACAAGTTCACCGCCGTGGATCTCAAACATCGCATCTTCGTGCGCGCGTCGGGCTCGGCGAGCGACCTGAATCGAACGCCGATCCACGAGGCCCGCAACGAACGACAGGGTGACCTCACCGGACTCGGGCCCTTGCGGGACCTGGCCTTCCGGTCGAATCCGGTGGCCCAGGTCGTGGTCGAACGGCGACGACACCGTCGCGATGATCAACCGCCAGGCCGAGGTGGCGTTCGGGCTGTCGGGACGCGACATCGGTCGACTGCTGCGCGACCTCGAGGTGTCGTACCGTCCGGTGGAGCTTCGGGCGTACCTCGAACAGGCCAAGGTCGAGCGCAGGCCGGTACGGATTCAGGACATCAGCTGGCAGCGTCCAGGAACGGACACCGTCTGGTTCGAGATCCACGTCAACCCCCTGGTCGACATCGGGAACGGCCTGCTCGGCGTATCGATCGTGTTCTTCGACGTGACGGCGAACCGGATTTTGCTGGATCAGGTGGTTCAGACCAACAGCCAGCTCGAAGCGGCCTACGAGGAGCTCCAGTCGACCAACGAGGAGTTGGAGACGACCAACGAGGAATTGCAATCCACCGTGGAGGAACTCGAGACCACCAACGAGGAATTGCAATCCACCAACGAAGAGCTCGAGACGATGAACGAGGAGCTGCAGTCCACCAACGACGAGCTCCACACCATCAACGACACGTTGGGCGAGCGCAGCGAAGAGCTCGACGAGGCGACGCGGTTCCGCCATTCGATCGTCGACTCCATCCCGCTCGGGATGATCGTCGTCGATCGCGAAATGCGGGTGGTGGTTTGGAACCGCGGCAGTGAGCAATTGTGGGGCTTGCGCTCCGACGAAACCATCGGCAACGTGCTCACGACGCTGGACATCGGCCTACCCATCGACGCGCTCAAGCCCCTGATCGGCAACACGTTCGTCGATCCGGACGCGTACGGGGAGACGAAGGTCGACGCGGTCAATAGGCGAGGAAAGCACGTGAGCGTGCGCGTGACGTGCAGCGCGTTCCGGTCGTCGCCCGATGAAACGGTCAGCGGCGCGCTGCTAATGATGGAAGGGCTTGCCTAACAGCACTTCCGACCAGTCGAGCTCAGTCAACCGGGCGAGGGTGGTTTCGTGCAGTTCAGCCGCCGCCCGGTGACGCTCGGAGCCGCTCTGGTGCACGTCACAGGCCGCGTCGTCGCCGAGCAACGCCGCCTGTTCGTGGGCGGCGGCCGCCTGCCGGTGGGCACGTGCAGCCGCGCCGTGTCGGTACAGCGCCGCGCGCCACGATTGTGCTGCTCGCGTGACCGCCTGCTCCGCGCGTTCCTGGGCGAGCTCAGCCGTCGCCACGTCGACGGCGTTGCCACCGGCGAGTTCCGCGCGGCGGCGACGAAGCTCGGCGGCCCGTTGGCGCGCTGCCGCTCCGCGCAAGTGCGGAGCCGGCCACACCGCTCGAAGCTCACTCTCGGCCGCTAGCTCGGGATGATTGGCTGGCATGGGGTCTCCCGTTTACCGCAATGACGTGCGGCTTCTAGTGTCAGTGTGCTCCCGCCGGTGCGGCCCGGCAAGGCAGTAGCGTTCGGCGTCGCGACGGCTACCTTGAATTGTTCAGGCAAGAACGGTGGTGGATTGGGGTCGGCGCACTCGAGGCCGAAAAGGGGGTACACCGCTTCCGTGAAACTGGGTCTACCCGACGGGGTGCGCGCGTGTCTGTTCGATCTCGACGGTGTGCTGACGGATACGGCCAGCCTGCATCGCAAGGCGTGGAAGGCGATGTTCGACGGATTCCTGCGGCGGCGCTCGCAACGCACCGGTGAAGAGTTCGCGCCCTTCGACGTGGACGCCGACTACCTGCGCTACGTGGACGGCAGGACCCGCGAGGACGGCGTCCGGTCGTTCTTGGCGAGCCGCGGCATCGAACTGCCCGAGGGTGACGACGGCGACGACGCCGCCACCGAGACCGTCCGCGGACTCGGCAACGAGAAGAATGCCCTGTTCCTACAAGCCGTACACGAAGGCGGCGTCGAGGTCTTCGACGGATCGCGCCGCTACCTGCAGGCCGTCAACGGCGGGGGTCTGGCGGTGGCGGTGGTGTCGTCGTCGGCCAACACCCGCGAGGTGCTCGAAGTCACCGGACTCGATCAATACGTCCAAGAGCGCGTCGACGGAGTCACGCTGCGCGAGAGACACATCGCAGGCAAACCCGCACCGGACTCCTTCCTGGAGGGCGCCCGGCTCCTCGGCGTCGAAGCATCCGAAGCCGCCGTGTTCGAAGATGCCCTCGCAGGCGTAGCGGCCGGGCGAGCCGGGCACTTCGGTGTCGTGGTGGGCGTCGACCGGGTCGGCCAGGCCGAAGCGCTTCGGGCCCACGGCGCCGACGTCGTCGTCCGCGATCTCGCCGACCTGCTCGCACCCCGATGATTCGCGAATCAGCGTTTCCAGTCGAGCCCTGGCACGTCCGCGAAACCACGCTGAACCTGGAGCTCATGGCACAGACCGAATCGGTGTTCGCGCTGTCCAACGGACACATCGGACTGCGCGGCAACCTCGACGAAGGCGAGCCCCATGGACTGCCCGGCACGTACCTCAACTCGTTCTTCGAGGTCCGCCCGCTGCCCTACGCCGAGGCGGGCTACGGATATCCGGAGGAAGGCCAGACGCTCGTCGACGTCACCAACGGCAAGATCATCCGACTTCTGGTCGACGACGAACCGTTCGACGTCCGCTACGGCAAACTGAACCACCACGAACGGGTGCTCGACCTGCGGGCAGGCACACTTACCCGCGACGTGCGCTGGCGCTCGCCCGCCGGCCGACAGGTCGAGGTCACCTCGACCCGGATCGTCTCACTGGCGCAACGCAGCGTCGCCGCCATCGAGTACACCGTCGAAGCCATCGATGAATTCACCCGCGTCACAGTGCAATCCGAACTGGTCGCCAACGAGGATCAACCGGCGACGTCGAAGGATCCACGTGCATCGGCACTGCTCAGCAGGCCACTGCAGCCAGTCATCCACGAATGCGGTCAGCAGAGCGCCGTACTCATTCACCGCACCCACCTCAGCGAGTTGATGATGGCCGCCGCCATGGACCACGACGTCGAGGTGCCGGGTCGCGTCGAGGTCCACACCGACGCCCACTACGACGTGGCCCGGACGACCGTGATCTGCGGACTACGGCCGGGGCAGAAACTGCGCATCGTCAAGTACCTGGCCTACGGATGGTCGAGCCTGCGATCCCGCCCGGCGCTGCACGACCAGGTCACCGGTGCACTCACCGGAGCGCGCTACACCGGCTGGCAGGGCCTGCTGGACGCGCAACGCGCCTACCTGGACGACTTCTGGGACAGCGCCGACGTCGAGGTGGACGGTGACCCCGACTGCCAGCAGGCGGTGCGCTTCGGTATGTTCCACGTGCTGCAAGCCAGCGCCCGCGCCGAACGGCGCGCCATCCCCGGCAAGGGACTCACCGGGACCGGCTACGACGGCCACGCCTTCTGGGATACCGAGGGATACGTCCTTCCGGTGCTCACCTACACCCTCCCCAATGCCGCCGCGGACGCACTCCGTTGGCGCGCATCGACGCTCGACATGGCCCGTCAACGCGCCCAAGAACTCGACCTGGACGGAGCGAGCTTCCCGTGGCGCACGATCCGCGGCCAAGAGTGTTCGGCCTACTGGCCGGCAGGCACCGCCGCATGGCACGTGAACGCCGACATCGCCGGTGCGTTCGAGCGCTATCGCATCGTCACCGGAGATCAGTCGCTCGAAGCCGAATGCGGGCTGGCGGTGCTCGTCGACACGGCGCGGCTGTGGCGATCGCTGGGCCACCACGATCGCCACGGCGTGTGGCACCTCGACGGCGTCACAGGGCCCGACGAGTACACCGCGGTGGTGCGCGACAACACGTTCACGAACCTGATGGCCGCCAGCAACCTGCGCGTCGCTGCGGCCGCGTGCCTCCGCCATCCCGAAGCCGCACGCGCCCTCGACGTCACGACCGAGGAGATGGCCGCCTGGCACGACGCGGCCGACGCTGCGCACATCCCCTTCGACGAGGGTCTCGGCGTGCATCAACAGTGCGACGGATTCACCACGCTGAGAGAGTGGGACTTCGACGACGACACCGTCTATCCGCTGTTGCTGAACCAGCCCTATGTCCGGCTCTATCCGGCGCAAGTGATCAAGCAGGCCGACCTGGTGCTGGCCATGTACTGGCAGGGCCACGCCTTCACCGCGGAGCAGAAGGCGCGCAACGTGAACTACTACGAACCTCGGATGGTGCGCGACTCCTCGCTGTCGGCGTGCATCCAGGCGGTGCTCTGCGCCGAGGTGGGACACCTGGAGTTGGCACACGACTACGCCTACGAGGCGGCCCTGATCGATCTGCACGATCTAAACCACGACACCCGCAACGGCCTGCACATGGCGTCTTTGGCGGGTGCGTGGACTGCACTGGTGGCCGGCTTCGGCGGACTGCGCGACGACGAGGGGTTTCTGGTCCTCGATCCCCAGCTTCCCGAGGGACTCGCCCGCTTGCGATTCCGTTTGCGCTGGAGAGGCTTTCGTGTCACCGTCGACGTCGATCACACCGAGGTCACCTACACGCTGCGTGACGGGCCCGACGGCGAACTGACCATCCGGCACGCCGGCGAGCAGCTCCGGCTGAGCACTGTTGCCCCCTCGACGGTGAAGCTGCGGCGTCGCCAACCGGCGCTCCCTGCTCCAAAGCCGCCCAAGGGCCGCGAACCCACGCGGCGAATGCGCTGAATCGGGGGTGTCCCGATCGCCGTTTGGGGTACGCATTACACGTGAACGCATTCGGTTTGGTGGTCATCGGCAGCGGGCCAGCGGGCGTCAGCGCCGCCGAGGCATTCCGTGAGCGCGACGCCGACGCCCCCGTCCGGATCATGACCACCGACCCGGATCGGCCGTACGCACGACCACCGCTGAGCAAGGACTATCTTCGCGGCGACACCGACGACGTGAGCCTGCACTCACGCGACTGGTTCAACCAACGCTCCATCGAAATCCATCGCGGTCGAGTGACGGCGATCGACCTCGTCGACCAGGCAGTACTCCTCGACGGCGAGCCGATGCCCTATGGCGCCCTGGTATTGGCGTGTGGGGCCAGCCCGGCACCGCTGCGTGTCCCCGGCGGGGACCGAGCGCTGTCGCTGCGCTCCCTCGCGGACGCCAGGCGGCTCCGCGCGAAGGCGACCGACGCCCACGCCGCGGTCGTCGTGGGAGCCGGATTCATCGGCTGCGAAGCGGCGGCCTCGCTGGCGATGCGCGGCGTCGACGCGACGTTGGTCGCGCCTGACGAACTACCGCAGGAGAAGCGACTGGGCCGCGAGGCCGGACGGCGACTACGGCAACTCGTCGAACGGACCGGCGCGCGCTACGTCGGCGGTGAGTCGGTCGCTGCGATCGATCCTCGGGGTGTGCGACTCCACAGCGGGCGTGTCATTCGATGCGACCTCGTCCTCGCCGCAACCGGCGTCAAGCCGAACAGCGACCTCGGCCGCGCCGCCGGACTGCGCATCGAGAAATCGCGGATAGTCGTCGGACCGGAAATGCGCACGTCCGCGGAGCAGGTCTACGCGGCCGGCGACGTCGCGCTCGCGCGCAACGCGACCGCACGACGCCAGCTAGCCGTCGAACACTGGCAGGACGCGATCGATCAGGGTGTCGTGGCGGGCACCAACGCGGCTGGGCGACATGCCATGTGGGGTAGCGTGCCGGGATTCTGGACGACGATCGGCGACGCCACGGTCAAGTACCACGCGTGGGGCGACGGCTTCGAGCGCAGCCGCCTCGTCGCGCGCGATGACGGCTTCACGGTGTGGTACGAGCGCGGCGGGGCGGTCGTCGGTGTGCTAACCCACAATGCGGATGACGACTACGACCTCGGCGCGCAGCTCATCGTCGCGGGCAAGCGGGCCCCGATACCGTTGCAGTGACTTGCCTTCGGACTCGGAAGCGGTCAGCGCCGCCGCACATACAACGCGATGCCGATCACCGCGATACCGGTGGCCACCACGGCGAGGAGTAGCCGACGGTGCTCGTTCGCTTTCTGATTGACGTGGTGTGCCTGCTGTTCGACAGCATCCTTCGCGTGCTCGACCCGACGCTGCACGTGAGCCTTGACGTCCATCTTGTCCGAGAGTGCGTTGATGGTTTCGCCGAGTTCGGCGCGCGTCTGCTCGATGTCGGTCCGCAGTTCGCCTACGTCGGCGTCGGGGCCCGGTTCGGGTCGGGGGGTCTGGTCATCCGGCATGTCGGGCGTCCTTCAGCTCGTGCGCGTCTTCCTTGAGGGTCTCGACAGTCAGCGGGGCGGCCGGGGTGACGTCGTCGAGGTGCTTCTTGCCGATCAGCGCCGCAACACCTGCCGCGCCGAACAGCACGACGGCCACGATCAAGGCCGATGCCCACACCGGGAGAACCAGTGCCAGCGCGGCGATGACGGCGGCCAAGGCCGCAACCGTGCCCAACAACGCCAGCAGTCCCGCCGCGCCGCCCAGCCCGGCACCGATGGCCGCGTGCCTTACGGACTGTTCCAATTCCCGTTGCATCAACCGCATCTCGTCGCGGACTAGTCGCGACGACTGGTCGGTGACCTGGCTGAACAACTCGCCGAACGAAGCGTCGGCCTTGGTCTCGGGCTCTCCGTTCACGAGTTCCTCCTTGTACCCTTCGGCGGTAACACGCCCGTCAGGTACCCCCGACGTCACGCGCTAAACCACGGCGTGCCGTGTTCAGTACTTGCCGAAGACGACGGCGACGTTGTGACCACCGAAACCGAAGGAGGTGCTGACGGCGTAGCGATAGTCGTCCTTGCGCGGCTGGCCTGCCACCACGTCGAGGTCGATGAGGGGATCGAGATGCTCGAGGTTGAGCGTCGGCGGCACGATCCCGTCGCGCAACGCGAACACCGTCAGCACCGCCTCGATGGCACCCGCAGCGCCAGAACTGTGCTCCCAGTGCGCCCTTCGGTGCGTACACCGCGGGTTGCGAGGTTCCGAACGCCTTCTTCAACGCGACCGCCTCGGCGAGATCACCATGGACCGTGCCGGATGCATGGGCGTTGACGTGATCGACGTCCCGCGGCTTCAGCCCAGCGACTTGAAGCGCGCGCGAAATCGCCAGGGCAGCCTGCTCCCCCTCGGGATCCCCGAGCAGTGTGTCGTAGGCATCGGAGTTCATAGCGGCGCCCAGCACCCGTCCCAAGATCGGGGCGCCGCGCGCCTTCGCGTGCGCCTCCGTCTCCAACACCAAGAGCGCGCCGCCTTCGCCGAACACCATGCCGGTTCTGTCCTTGTCGAAGGGACGGCACGCCGATGAGGGGTCGCCGTCATTCGTCGACAGCACGCCGTCCAGTTGTGCATACGCTGCGATGGGCACGGCCTCGATGCGGCTCTCCACTCCCCCGCAGATCACCATGTCGGCATCGCCGAAGGTGATCTGTTGCCAGGCTTGCGCCACCGCGCCTGCACCGGCCGCATCACCCAGCATGGGCGCCGTCACACCGGCTTTCGCGCGTAGTTCGAGCCCGACGGTGGCCGCCGGGCCGTTGGGCATGAACATCTGAACGTACAGCGGCGACACCGTCTTGAGGCCCTTCGCGCGCATGCGGAAGTAGGCCTGCACGACCTCTTCAGTCGTGCCGAAGCCCGTGCCAATGGACACGGCCAGTCTGGTGGGGTCGACCTCGGGTGAGCCACAGTGCTGCCAGGCACGGCGACTCAACACCAGCGCCAGCCGCTGCAGATAAGAAAGCCGGCGCAGTTCGACCCGGGTGAGTTCGCCATCGACATTCTCGCGAAGCCCCGCACCGATCCTCGTCGGGAGGTCCACGTCTGCAGGCAACCCCTCGCCCGGTGACGGATGCCACTGCGGCCTTCACACAGCGCCGTCCAGGTGTCCTCGGCGTCGGGTGCGAGTCCGCTCGTCACCGCGACGCCGGTGACGACGACGTCTGGACGTCCACCCGGCATCAGTCACCACCTCGTCGGGGCTGGGCGGTGCCGCCGCCCAACCGTGCCTAGTCGAAGACGGTACGCAAACCACCGGCTCGGAAGAATCGGTACCCGCCATTCTTCCTGCCAAACGCCGCATCGACACGGAATCTCTTGCCGCTACAGCTAAAGGCAGTTCTCCGGTCCCGTCACCGACCAGACGACCTTTCCGTCGGCAGTGGGAGTGTTTCCCCAGCTCCGCGAGAGCGCGGAGACGATCTGCAGCTTCGTTGAGGCAACCGCACGCCTCGGAGTCCTCGTGGACGCCTGCGAATAGCGAACTGCTGTCCGTCACGGCAACCGTCACCGTCACGCCGTCAGTCTCCAACCGCACGTCGGGGCCGCTGGTGGTGTGACGAAGCACATTGTCGACCAACACCGTTGCGACCACACTCGCCGTGACGATCAGTTCGTCCAGCGCCCAGTCGGATAGCCACTGCGCGACGAACCGTTGCGCCGCTGAGACGGCCCACCACTCGGCCGGCCAGGTCTGGCGAACGCGGCGGCGCGGCGGAGTCGCATGCGTGTGAAGCGCGGCGATCGCCAAGTCGGTAGCGCCATACACCGGCACGTATCGCTCGATGCCGTTGCGGCGGATGGCTCGACGACCGCGAGGGTGCGTGCACACCAGTCCAATCGGCACTTCGGGCCAATCGCGTAGGAGCCACCGCGCACTGGTGAACACCGACCACGCCGATGGAGCCGGAACCTGCAACGCACTGACATCGATGACGACTATCCGAGGCTCGTCGAGGGCGGCCTTCACGATCGCGTCGCGAACGGTGCGGTAACTGCTACCGTCCAGCACCCCGCACAGGCGCAACGCCAGCCCATCGGGATCGCGGGTCTGCTGGATCTGCAAGAGACTTCGATCGTCAGGTGGGTTCATCGGGCGGCTTCTCGGTTCTCGGCGCCAATTCGGCGAGGCGCTCTCTAAGCACCGCGATGGCATGTTCGGCTTCGTCTGCGATCTCGGCGTAGCGGCGCTGCAATGCGCCACGGCCCACGCTATCGGCATGGGTGCGGGAAAGGTGGACCTTTTCTTGAAGACTCCGCATCGCGATGGACAGCGCAGTCTCGGTTTCCCCGTCGCGCGCCATCAGCAGATTGTCCGCCGTCCACGCGTGCCCGATCCGGCAGCGATAGTTCTTAGTACCGACGGACATCAGCGAACCGTTGCAATCGGGACAGGTGTAGCCCGACGGCGGGCCGAGCACCTCGGCGTCGAAGTCGCCGCCGTAGCGGGCTCCCATGGCGATCCGGTTCTCCAGTTCCATGTTCGGATCTGCCTGCATCGGGATCTCCACCCGTTGAGCCTCGGCCAGCTTCGCCAAGATTTGACCGGCCGCCGCCGCGGCGACCTGATGATCGACTGGCACCGACGCTAGCGCGTTGTTGGGCATGGCGGGGAACAGGGCATCGTCTGGATGCTGGACCACGGCGACGCCGCCGCGGGCGTGGATGGCCCCCAAACCGACCACACCGTCGTCCAACACGCCCGAAAGCAACATGCCGACCGCCCGCGGTCCGTAGGCCACCGCGGCCGAACGCAATAGTGCGTTGATCGACGGCCGGTGCGTGTCTTCCGTCAGTCCCCGTGACACCACGATCCGGTGGTCATCGACGAGCAGATGATGATCGGGGACCGCTACGTAGATTCGAGCCGGCCGCAATTGCTCGCCATCGCGAGCTTGTCGGCCGGCAACGGTCCGCTGCGGTCGATGATGCTGGCAAGCACACTCGGCGTTCCCGGCGCCATGTGCAGGACGACGAGTATCGCGTAGGGCAACGCCTCGGGCAGTCCTGACGCGAAGCGCTTCAGCGCTTCGACACCGCCGGCCGAACCGCCGACCGCGACGACGCCATTTAGAAGCGGCGCCCCCTCGATTTCAGCACCCGTCATGGAATCCGCCTACCCACAATTCGTTGGTCGTACCACGAATTGCAGCTCATTGCCGCGGGTCGTCGGTCCGCCCGGCGGGTCCCGGCCCATTCGCCAGTCCCGCGACGGTCCGCCCGCAGCAGTCGCTACGACCACGACTGCTGGTCGGCCGAGTGCCTCCCGGAGGAGGTCAGCCGCTCGGCGACCTCGTGTAGCGGCGTGTTGGTGTCCTGGGACAGCCGCTTGAGCAGGTCGAACGCGTGCACTGCGTCGAAGCCGAATCGCTCCATAAGCATGCCCTTGGCTTGACCGATGACGTCGCGTGATGCCAACGCGCTGCGAAACTGCTCGTCGCGCCGCAACACGTTCCAGGCGAGTGCGGTGTGGGTGGCGAAGATGAACCCCATCTCGATCGACTCCTGGGTGAACGAGTTGGGCCGGTCGGCGAAGAAGTTCAACGCTGCGCTTTCGCGCAGATGGTGGAACACCCGGAACGCAACGATCGAGCGGATGGGCGTCAATGCCAACGCGCTCGCGCGATACCGTGCCCATCGATCCTCCGTGGCGAGATTGTCGACCCGGACGAAGTCGTTCTCCCACGCCGCCGACACACAGGGACCGTCCCGGTCACGCTGCTGAATCTCGTCCAATGCCGCCACGTAGGGGTGCGTGGCCACCGCATTGCGAATGCCGTCGACGCGACTGACGACGGTGATTCCGGCGTACTGGGCACCGGGTACTGCCCGGGTGGCGCTGTTAGTGAGTTCCGCCAACAGTGGTTCGATGTCGCGGGGGATGCGTCGGTGGAGGTCGGCGACCAGCGCTGCAAGTTCCGCGATCTTCGACGTGTGTCGATCGACAGTCATAGCCACCTCCTCTCGTCGGGAGTCTGGCGTGGACCTGCGAGTTCTCACTGAACGATACGCGCTCTGCGCCACGATGGCGCCGGCGAAACTCGACGGAACTGCCGAGCCCGCCCGCCCGCCCGCCCGCCGGTCGAGCATAAATGCCGTGTGGCACAGACGATTTCAGCACACAACAAGGGATTCACGTTCAGTCAGGCCGCAGTGAGACACGGCGAGCGGGCGGACTCCGAGGGGTTGCGGTAACGGGTTGATCACGCGCGGTGACAGTTCGGCGCGCCAGTCACTCCCTCAAAGTGACGTGCGGACTCTGTCCATACGCTTCCCGGTACAACACGGCGAACCTGCCGGTGTGGGCGAACCCCCACCGCGCGGCGGTGGCCGTCACCGTGGTATTCGTGCGGCTGCTTCTGAGTAGTTCCTGATGCACTTGATCGAGCCGGACCCGACGTAGGTAGCTCATCGGCGTCGTGTCCAGGTGGCGCCGGAACATGTACTGGAGCGCCCGCGGTGTCACGTACACCGCACCGGCGATGTCCGATACACCGATGTCTAGGACGGCGTGGGCCTCGATGTATTCGATTGCCCGTCGCACAACGGCGGGATGGTGCTCACCATCGCGACGGAGATCGACGTCGGGGCCGCTCATGGCGGGGAACGCGGCCAGGGTCGTCGCTGCCAACAACCGCCCAGCGGCGGCGATGACGAGCGGCGTGGCGATCTCCTCGTCGGCGAGCGCGGTCTCGGCGACGAAGGCGCGGACCTTCATCCAGGCTCGCGCGGCCGCCGGACTGATGGGTGCAACACCATCGAAGCGAACGGACCCCCGCAACTCCGACCCCTGGTCGGCGGCCACTCGATTCAGCAACCCGCGCTCTAGGACGGCCGTCTTCAAGCTGGTGCCGAAAGTCCTCACTCGGACCGGCGTCGTACCGGTCGAGCCGAGGACGAGCTCGCCCGGATGCGCCACCGCCGCGCGCTCGCCGAGGTGGCTTTCGGCGCGACCGCGGACCGTCCACAGCACGACGACACCGTCGCTGGGCCCGCCAGTCGTCTCGACATTGCCATCGTGTTGGACGTCTTCCACGGCGAAGCCTTCACATTGAGTGCGCCGATGGGCCAGTTTCGGCCAGTTGTTCCGGCTGGCTCGAGGACTCTGACATGGAGCTTCGAACCGTAGACATCGCTCAGGTACGGGCGTATGACGGCGGGATCGTCGCTGACCATTTCCCGCCGCTGAATCTGCTGAGGTTTGAAGTTGCGCATGATCGGCTCCAGAGACCAGGATCCGAGCTAACTGCTGCACTCGCTCTCGTCGCCGCAGCGTACCCGAAAAACGAAGTGCGCAAAACGCCCTGTCACATCGCGGCGGCGCTGCGGCTCACTCGGGAATTCGCTCGTGCGCGGTGAGCAGCACGTGGTCGATGTGTGCGCGTACTCCCGCATCCAGGGGCTCTTCGGCCAATTCGCGTACGAACTGTTCGGCGATACGCCGCAACTTGACGTTCGTCTGCTGCGAGCGCCAGGTCAACACCTCGAATGCGCGCTCCGCGGACACCCCGTACGCCATGCGGATGATGCCGATCGCTTCGTGAATCACCGCGCGCCGTTCCTCGACCTCGGCAACCGCCTCGGTCACCGATTTCTGCATGTCCTCCTGGAAGGCGTCTGTGACGTCGATGTAGAACCCGCTGGTCCCGATTACCTGATCGGAGGCGTCCACCAGTTGATACCCCACCACCACGACCACGTGGACGTTGCCTGCCGTGTCGATGATGCGGTGTCTGCTGCTGAAGGCCGCGCCGTGGCGAAGTACCTGTTCGATGATCTCGGACACGGCGGGTTTGTCGTCGGGATGCTTGTGCGACAGGATCAGCTCAGTGGTCGGGACGACCTCGCCTGGGCGATAGCCATGCATGCGCGCGACCGCGTCCGACCATTCCCAGCGGTCCGGCACCTTCAAGTAGCGGAAGCTACCGACGCGCTCGAACCCGTCCAGTGTTGAACGCGTTGTCCGATCGGTCACGATGGGAACAGATATCACAACCACCCGGCGACCACCTCCGTTTGTCGATGGTGAATCGCGAAGTCATCAAGATCTAGGCCAATATGCGACGGAGCCAAGCCGGTTCGCGAAGAACCTCGTTTGCCACCTGCGTCCTTGGCGACTACCAGACCCGTCAGGGTGGCGAGTCGTTGGTCACCGCCCGGTAACCGCGTGCGGCGGCCCGGTCGACGGCCGCTCGGACCAGTCCGAAGACCAAGCCCTGTAGCGCTGCGCCCGCCAAAGCCACCTTGCCGGAGCGGTTCAGGTCCTTGGGGTCCGGCGGCGGTTGATCGCTGTCGTCCAATCGTTTCCATAGCTGGCTGAACACCGCGCCTGCGAGCAGGCCGCCGCCGACGCTGACAATCAGCGACAGTGGCGTGTACAGCACCTCGGACGTCTTACTCACCTGCGGGCCTCCCGTTCGACGTAGCAACCATGCCGAGCCGGTTTACCCGACCGGCTTGGGGCGAAACGGCTTTCGTCGCCTCGCCGCGCACGACGTCAGACGACGGAGTAGTGGCCCGTGGTTTGAAAACTGACTCGTCGTGCAATCTCCCCTGCGTGATCCGCGAAGCGGCCATAGAACCTGCCCAAGAGCACGGCGTCGATTGCGAGGCCCTGATCGTGTGGCCACTGCGGGCTCGAGACGGTCTGGAACACGGTGCGATGCAGCTCCTCCATCGCGGCATCGCCATCGCGGACCCGGCGCGCCTGGACACGGTCGCCCGTGAGGACGGCGGCTTGGCACTGCTCGGCGACCTCGACCGCGAGTTCGCCCATCGCTGCGAAGGTCTCGAGCAATTCACCCGGCAGCACGGCGCACGGATGGCGACGCAGGCACGTCTGCGCGACGTGCGCGACGAGGCCACCCATCCGATTGGCGTCGGCGGCGATGCGAATCGACGCCACGACCGCCCGCAGATCACCGGCCACGGGCGCCTGGCGCGCCAGAACACTGAGCGCGTTTCTTTCGACGGCCCCATGAAGGACGTTGAGCCGCTCAGCGTCGGCGAGGGCGAGACCTGCCGCCTCGGCGTCCACCTCCAGCAACCCGCGCGTCGCGTGACGGGCGGCCACGCCAGTCAACCCGCACATTCGGCCCAGGTCGGCGCGCAAATCCTCCAACTGGCGATGAAAGTTCGTGCGCACGTCTACTCCTGGGAAGCCGAAATCACCGACCCCACCTACCCGCTGCCTGCGCAATCGAAACCAAAACCATGACCACACCGACCCGCGGTGGCAAGCGGCACGTGGTCGTCGTCCTGGTCGTGATGTTGGTCGGGGTCGCCTTCGCCGCGGCCGGTTGCCCGAGCAACCGCAACGGGATCGAAGGTCAACTCGCCCAGGCCCGTGACGAAGCGCAGTCAGCCGCCCGCTCCGGTGCCCTTGCTCTCGAGTCGTGGCAGCGCGGCCGCTCCACGGCCAGCCTGGTGTCGGTCCAGCTCAGCAACGCCCGCGACGACGTCGTCGAGGCCTACCAGGGCGCTGCAGAACTCTCGGTCAGCGCCGGGGCCAACGCCGACTGGCAGCGCTCGCTGGCAGGCGCGATGAACCACGTGGTCGATCTGCTGAACACGGCGGGCGTGGTAGTGGACCAGCAGCCGCCGACGCAGACGTCGGATGAGCTTCATCGCGAATTGCTCGCGGCGGCAGAGGCATTGACGGGTCGGCCCCCGTCGTGAAGCGGCTGTTCTCGGTAGCGCTCGGCATCCTCACCGCGATCGGCGGCTTTCTCGACATCGGCGACCTGGTCACCAACGCCGTCGTGGGGTCGCGGTTCGGGCTCGCGCTGGCGTGGGTGGTGCCGGTCGGCGTGCTCGGAATCTGCCTCTTCGCCCAGATGTCCGGACGCGTGGCGGCCGTCAGCGGCCGGGCGACGTTCGAGCTCATCCGCGAGCGGCTCGGCCCACGCACCGCCGGAGCCAACCTGGCCGCCTCCTTCCTGATCAACCTGATGACGGTGACCGCGGAGATCGGCGGCGTCGCCCTTGCTCTTCAGCTCGCCACGGACGTCGGTCCGCTGCTGTGGATGCCGGTGGCCGCCTTCGCAGTGTGGATGGTCATCTGGCGAGTGAAGTTCTCCGTGATGGAGAATGTCACCGGGCTGATCGGGTTGTCGCTGATCGTCTTCGCCGTCAGCGTCTTCCTGTTGTCCCCCGACTGGTCGGTGCTCGCCGAGCAGGCCACGACGCCGATTCCCCCGCCCACCGAATCCGCGGCCACCTACTGGTACTTCGCCATTGCCCTGTTCGGCGCGGCGATGACGCCGTACGAGGTGTTCTTCTTCTCGTCCGGCGCCGTCGAAGAGGGCTGGACCGTCAAGGATCTGGGCACCTCGCGGCTCAACGTCATGGTCGGCTTCCCCTTGGGCGGGGTGTTGTCGATCGCCATTGCGTCATGTGCGGCGATCACGTTGCTGCCCAACCAGATCGAGGTGACTTCCCTCTCGCAGGTGGCGATGCCCGTCGTCGAGGCCGGCGGCAAGTTGGCATTGGCCTTCCTCATCGTCGGCGTGGTGGCCGCGACGTTCGGCGCCGCACTGGAGACGACCCTGTCGTCGGGATACATCCTGGCGCAGTTCCTCGGATGGACGTGGGGCAAGTTCCGGCGTCCCGCCGAGGCGGCCCGCTTCCACGTCGTGATGATCGCGGTCCTCGTCGTCGGCGTCGGGGTCTTGTGCACGGGCGTGGACCCGATCATGGTCACCGAGTACTCGGTGGTGTTCTCCGCGATCGCGCTTCCGCTGACGTACCTGCCCATCCTGATCGTGTCCAACGATCCCGAGTACATGGGTCAGTACGTCAACGGCCGGGTGACCAACGTGCTGGCGTCGGTGTACCTCGTCGTCATCCTCGCCGCCTCGCTGGCGGCCATTCCCCTGATGATCATCACCGGAGCGGGCCAATGAAGCCGACCACGAAGACATCTCGGGCTCTCCCCGACAAGCCGGCCCCCGGCCGGCTGATCGACGCCCGACTCCACCTCCTGGATCGACAACTCGTCGACCCGTCCGGAGACCCCGTAGGCACCGTCGACGACATCGAGTTCGACGGCATACCCGTGGACGAACCCATCGCTCCGGACACCCCGGCACCACACGTCGTCAGCATCATGTCCGGTCACGTGCTGGCCACCCGCATCCTCGGCGGCCAGCCGCCACGGGCAAGGTTGCAGGACATTCCATGGCGGCTCGTCGAACGAGTGGGAATCGTGGTCGAACTGCGAGACGCCGGCTTCGCATCCGACTCGCAGTGGCGCGAGCACTGGCTACGAGACCACGTCATCGCGCGCATACCCGGAGGTCGCCATGCAGCTCAGTGAGCTTCTCGGCCTGCCCGTGCGGGACGACGGCGCCCACTTCCTCGGCACGGTGATCGACGCGAGGCTGGCGCTCGGCGGGCGAGAGTCCGACAAGCCGCGGCTGGTCGGACTGCTGGTCAGCCCGCGCTCGCGCGCGTCGTACCTCGGTTACGAACGCTCGGAGACCGACCAACCGCGCCTGCTGTCCGCGTTGTTGCGGTGGCGCCACCGCGGCACGTTTCTCGCGTCCTGGGAGGACATCGCCCGAGTCGACACGGACGCGGTCCGGCTTCGAAGGGGTTACGTCCGCTACTCGCCCGTGTTGCGCCAATCAGATTCCGCCGCAAACGACTCCGAAGACGGAGGTACGCCGCGGGCCCATGTGTGATCGCCGACAGGGACCTATCCGCTGTGCGACACCAGCGTGCCGCGACGGGTGCGCCGTAGCGCGCGGTGGCCGGCGGCCCAAGGTCCAGCTCGCGGCCGAGACTGGGTCCACCGGCGCAGGCAACGCTGGCTCCACGTGCGTGGTGGCAGACCTCACGGGTATCTGATACGCCGGCCGCAGTCACCGAAACTGTCCATCGCCTGATGACGTCGGCACTGAGCGGAGCCGCCAAGTCCGCCGCCCCACGCGAGGTTGAAAAGGCGCTGAAGTGGGTAAACGCGCCACAGGAATGGCCTTCGGGCAGCGAGGCAAGGCAGGCATCATGGCCACCGATGGGAAAGCGAAACGACTCGTCGAGTACGGCATCCAAGTTCCCAACAGCAAGACGATTCTGATGGTCACGGACAACCTGGCCGACGCCGAACGCATGCTCGACATGATCGGGCAGGGTCGGTTGGTCGAGCGCACGATCAGCTACGGGCCTTGGCGGGTCGTCGACTCCAACCTGGCGGCTGGCTGAGTCGACGAACTACCCGACCGCTCGGGCTTTCTGCGTTCGGCGAGCGAGCGAGTCGCCACAGGCCCTTCCGATTGCGGGGATGTAGGCGGCCAGGGCAAGGAGGTAGGGTATCCGTTTCATTTGCCCTCGAACGGGCTTCTCCGACATGCCAATTCGACAGCCGACACCGGCCAAGTCCACGAGTGTCAGGGTGATTCGAGCAGCGCCGAGGAGGCCGAATTTTGTGAGCAGCACCAGTCGCCGCTCCACGACACACTCCTGCGACAGCGTGCCGTCGTTGATGACGACCGGCCACACCCCTAAATCGAGTGGTGGATGGCAGCGCCCGGCTCAGGCCAATGTGGACCCACCGCACGTATTCGGCTGTTGTTGCCCACCACCCATTGCGAGTACGTCCAGCCGTCGGCCATCACGTCCCACACCTGGCGTCTGGGCACCGCGACGTCGCGGTGAACCGCAAGCGGGTCGCCATCCGTCATCGTGACTCCTCGTCGTCCGCCCAGACGTACCCGGCGATCGCCAAGTGAACTACGGCGCGGTTCACACCGCGCCAGACGGGTACGTGACGACACGGTCCCATCGAACGAAAGGCTTGACTCATGGCATTTCCCGACCAGCATCAGTCCCCGCCCGGCACGCAATCGGCGATGACGCCGACACCCGACTGCGGTGAAACGACCTATCGGGGCTCGGGGCGCCTGACCGGCAAGAAGGCAGTCATCACGGGCGGCGACAGTGGCATCGGGCGCGCCGTAGCCATCGCATACGCCCGCGAGGGTGCCGACGTGCTGATCGCGTACCTCGACGAGCATCAGGATGCTGCGGAGGTGGCCGCGCTCGTGCAGGACGCGGGCCGCAAGGCGGTGACGGTGCCTGGGGATCTGTCCGATCCCCGGCAGTGCCGTGCGGTGGTCGGCAAGGCGGTAGAGGAGTTCGGCCAGATCGACATACTGGTTTCCAACGCGGCGTATCAAATGACGCACGAGGACCTCGACGAGATCAGCGACGAGGAGTGGGACTACACGTTTCGCCTCAACATCGGCGCCTACTTTCACCTTGTGAAGGCCGCCCTGCCGCACATGGGTGCGGGTTCGTCGATCATCGGGAGTTCCTCGGTCAACTCCGACATGCCGTCGCCGACCCTGGCGCCGTATGCCGCGACCAAGGCTGCGATCGCGAACTTCTCAGCCAGCCTGGCGCAGTTGTTGGGGCCCAGGGGGATACGGGTGAACAGCGTTGCGCCAGGGCCGATCTGGACTCCGCTGATCCCGTCGACGATGCCGTCGAAGAAGGTGACTTCGTTCGGTGAGGACACCCCGCTCGGTCGGGCCGGCCAACCGGCCGAACTGGCGGGCGCTTACGTCCTGCTGGCGTCCGAGCAGGGCAGCTACATGTCCGGCGCCCGCGTGGCCGTCACCGGGGGGCGACCGGTGCTCTGAGCTCGCCGTTGCCCACCTCTTGACGAGAGATTGGCTTGACCCATGCGCACCTGGATCTCTTGTCGAAGAGTGTCAGCATCGGCATCGGGTCGGCCATGCCGCCGTACACGCCGATCAGAGATCGTGCCGCCGCGACGTACGACGTCGATGGCCGAGTAGAGCGCCGCCATCCTGTCGATCCCCGCCTTCTCCATGATGGGTTTCGGCGAGGGCATCGGGAAAGCACACCGGCCACCTGTTGCATGGCCTTGGCGATAGGCTGATCCATGTGCCTCCATGCCCACGGCGTCGATCACCGAAGTCCGTCCCCCGTCCGTCGGTCATGGCGCGAACGGCGTCGCCAACCGACAAGTCAAGCTCGTCGAAGTATATGATGGAATTGACACCCCGAATGCCGCTGTCCGGCGTCGCCTAGCACCTCGGGTATCGCGTGATCGGCGTGGATCGCGAAACCGAAAGGCTGCGGGGCAGGCCGAGTATCTGCGCGCACCTAGCAGGCGCAGGAATCGCCCACATCAGAGATGCCTGAGGGGCCGCCTGATTCACGCCGTTCGTCCGCCATTCGGCTTTCGAAGCCTGATTCACGCTTCGTCCGCCACACAAAAAGTCACTGCCCTCGTCCGCGCATGCACACCGTAGGTGTTGAAGATGCGGGCCACCGCTACGGAAGTGCCGCGTTCACGAAGGTGGCGAAGGTCAGCGCCTCGGCGTAGCGTTTGGCCTCGTCGTAGACGCTCCGCGACCGACGGGATTGACGTTGCCCCAGTAGCCCTCGCATTGCGGATGTTCGAGTGGATCACCGTAGACCTCGCTGGTCGAGGCCAGCACGAACCGCGCTCCGCAACGCTCGGCGACAGCGAGGCGACGGCAGTACCGTTGGCACCGACGCGCAGCGTTGCCGTGGGCATCCGCAGGTAGTCCACCGGCGACGCCGGAGAGGCCAAATGGAAGACGACGTCGAAGGTGGCGTCTTGCCATTGTGCAGGCAGCGGTTCACTGACGTCGTGGCACAAGAACCGATACCCGGAGTGTCCTGCCAGCTGGTGTGCGCCGTTGGTGCGCTGGTGGACAAGTCGTCGACGCACGTGACTTCGACACCGCGATCGAGCAGAGCTTCACAGAGTCGGCCACCGACAAACCCGGCTCCGCCGGTCACCAGGCTCGTTGGAGGCGCGTTTGATCTGAGCCGCTCTGGGTAGAGCCATCGGCCATGACTGCGAAGTTCAAGGGACCTTCCACCTCATTCGTGATAGCAAGCCGTGATCGCTCCGGCGAACTGGTCACCGTCATCGAGCGACTGCTGGACACCACTGACTGTCCAATCATCTTCGTGGACAACGCGTCCCGCGATGACTCGGTGCAGGCTGCCGGGCGCCTCGTTGCGCGGTCGGCGAGCCGGCTCGAGGTCGTCGCGCTGTCGGACAACCTTGGCGCGGTTGGCCGCAACGTCGGTGTCGCGCACTGCCGTACCCCGTACGTCGCCTTCTGTGACGACGACTCGTGGTGGGAGCCCGAAGCCCCGTCGATCGCCGAGGACATCTTCGACGGACATCCCACCGTCGCCCTGCTGGCCGGCCGCACAGTGGTATGGCCGGAGCGGCGGGACGACCCCTTGGTGGCGATGCTCGCAGCGAGTCCGCTGGGTCGCGATCCCGCGCTGCCCGGCCCGTCCATCCTGGGATTCCTCGCGTGTTCGTCGATGGTGCGCAAGGACGCGTTCGAGGGAGTGGGCGGATTCAGTGCTCTGCTGCACTTCCGGGGTGAGGAGCGGCTGTTGGCGTGGGATCTAGCCGCGAGCGGCTGGGACCTCTGCTTCTGCGCCGAGTTGGTCGCGCACCACCAGCCTTCGCGGGTGCGGCCATCGAGCCCCGAGCAAGACGCCCGCAGCTTGCGAAACGACGTGCTGACGACATGGTTACGGAGGCCGCTCTCCCACTGCTCCAGGCGGCGGCAAGCCTCGCCCGCGCGGCAGCAGCGGACCAAGCCCACGCCAAGGCCTTCGCGGAAGCCCTGCGCTTGGTACCTGCGGTCGTGAGGGCACGCCGGAGACTTCCCTCCGACGTCGAGCGAGCGGTGACGCTGCTCGACGCGAGATGAGTACATCCGGTCACGAGACGCTCCATTCGAGAGGGTGGACGCGACCACCGTCGGCCACCCGTTGGTACACGCGGAGCGTGTCGTCGGCGACCTTTGCCCAGGTATATCGACGGCAGACGCGGCGGCGGCCAGCCTCGCCCAACGTCCCGCGGAGCCGTTCATTCCAGAGGATCGGCCCGATCGCCTCGGCGAGCGCGCGGGAATCCTTCGCGGCACTAGTTTTCCCGTCACGTCGTTCACGACGGTGTCCAGCATCCCTCCGACCGCCGAAGCGACCACCGGCACACCGCAAGCCATCGCCTCGAGCGGTACGATGCCGAAAGGCTCGTACCATGGTGTGGCGGCGACGACGTCGGCCGAACGCAGAAGCATCGGCATCTCCTCGCGGATGACCGCGCCGTATAGGTGGACGCGATCTGCAACGCCCAACTGGGTGGCCAGTCGCTGCAACCTCGCCGCCTCGGCGTCCCCGTCGAGCTCTGACTTGTCGGGTCCCCCGACGATCACCAATTCCGTGTTGGCGAGGAACCGCATCGCGTCGATCATCGTTTCGAAACCCTTGCGCGGCACCAGCCTTCCGACGGCGACAATGCGGTGTTTCTTTCCGCGCGGGGCAGTTGGACCCGATGGAGTGAATTCGTCGGTGTCCACACCGCATGGACCACAGAGATGGCCGATCGGGATCTGCCCATCCTCGCTAGTTCGTTCACCTCGTCAGAACAGGTTGCGGTGACCCAGTCGACGTTTCGGGCCAGCACAGTCTCGAGCCGGATCCGATCGTCGGGGCTCGTGTCGTCAGAGCCCTGGTGTAACCGCTTCACCACGCCGAGGGCATGGAAGGTCTGCACCACCGGTATGCCCTGACGTGCCGACGCCTGCAAGGTCGCTAGTCCAGACATCCAAAAGTGGGCATGGGCGACGTCGGGCCGCCACCCTTCCCACCGCTCAGCGAGCAGCCGACCGAAATCTGCCATGTACTGCAGCAGGTCATCCTTGAGAACGGCAGTGGCCGGCCCGCAGGCAGATGAACGACGGCGTAGCCCTGCTCGGTGTCCACCCGTTCCGGTAGGTCCGGGTCGTCGCGGCGGGTGTACACCACGACGTCGTGGCCGCGACGGGCCAACGCCGCCGACAGCTCGGCTACCGCCACGTTCTGTCCGCCCGCGTCGACACCACCCAGGTGCGCCAAGGGCTGGCGTGCTCCGACACCATCGCGATCTTCAACGGCTGCCTGTCTCGTGCCCTCGATCGGTTCAACTGCACACCTCCTCGATCAGCCGGTCCCATTGGTCGAGGAACCGGTCGACGCCGAAATGCGTCATCGCGTACTCCCTGGCGGCCTTGCCGGCAGCCACTGCGGCGACGTGATCGGCGACGAAACCCTCTGCCGCGCTACAAAGTTTCGAGAGGTCCGCACTGACGACACCCGCCTCGGCGGTACCACAGCGGGCCATCGTCGAAGCCACCGCGACGATCGGCATGCCGACGAACATGGCCTCCACCAGGGAAAGACCCAGTGACGTCCAACGCGCGGTGTGCAGATACACCCGTCGGCGCGCCACCTCCGGAAGCAGACGCGCGGTCGGCAGGTCTCCGCGTGCGGTCACGCGCGGATTGCGGAAGTTCGGCCTTTCGAGCTCGTCCGTGCCGATGCCCCAGACGTCGACGGCACGTGCGGCTCAGCGGCGCGAGCAGATCGGCACCCACTGTGCGCCACCGGCGCACCGGTTCGTTGATCATCGTCGCAGCGGAAGCGACCTCACCCGTGTACAGCGCGCCCGGATCGACGAGCCCGTGAACGATGACTCGTGTCGCGCAATTCCGTTGTCCCACATGAGTTGGTTGAACTCGGTCACGTGAACCAGTGGAATGTCGGCGCGATCAGCCATGGGTGCCTGCTGTCGACGGGCTCGGTCGCGGTGCGTTGTGCTCGACGTAGACCGCCGGGACGTCGAGTCCCGCGTACGCCCCAACCACTGCTCGGTGAACTCGAGTTCCTCGGCCGCTGCAGGATCACCACGTCGACGTGCTCGGATGCAAGCTGCTCGGCGTGACCTGCCTCGCGGTGGCCAGTCCCGCCCGCGAAGACCCCATCCTGCGTCGTCCCCCGTGAACGGATCAAATACCTGTGCCGACCCGCGACGAACGCCTCCGTCCACGATCGTGCACGTGCCACATGAGCACGCGGTACGTCGTGACTGGTCGGGACATGGCGCCGGAGGTACCCGTGGCCAAATCATCTAAACGTGATTTAGAGGTACTTCAAAATTTCCTTCAACTCAACTTGGACAGAAAATGGCGCGGCAGTACAAGAACTTTCAGCGTTCCACGCGCGGGCATCCGCAGAGGGGCGCGAAGAGTCAGTAGGTAGAACTGTGTCGAGGTCAGGGCTTGAGCATCATCTTCACGGCGCCATCCTATTTCTTCTGAAGATCTCGTAGGCATGCGGCGCTTCGTCAGCTTTCCAACCCGACGGCCCAGCGACTACCCATGGATTGTGGTGTGAAACCGGCTGAGCGAGCACCGCCCCGGTCTGCTTCGCGGTCTCGGGCTGCAGTGGCCCGAGTCGGTTTCTCCCTGCGCGGAGCGGGTACTTCCGCGCGAGATGACCACCGCGCACAGCGGACGGTGGTCAACACGAAGCCAGGAGAACGATCATGGACGTTGCACCGCACGCGCCGAGGATGTTTGGCGCGCATTCCGGCGAAATCGCACAGGCGCGCAACCTCCACCTGGCCGAGGGCGTGCTAGTCGCGCTACGCCGACAAAAACCAGAAGTCGCATTGAGTGAACTCGTCGCGGTCGCCAGAGCCGCCCAAGTGTCGCCGTTCCGCCTCGCGGACGCGTTGGTCACCATCGCGGGCCGCTGCCCCACGGATCAGGGCGACCTCGCCACGGTGGCGGTGAACGACGCCTGGGGAGAATTACTCAATGCCGGTACCGACGAAGCGCGATCATGACCGGTACGCGGACCGCGCGCGAGCACTTGCGTGCGACATCTCGATGGCACGTTCGTACACGGTGTGCGCCTCGCTGGCGACGCGCTCCCAGCTGTAGCACGCCCATGCCCTCGTCCGTCCGGCAAGACCCATTCCGCTGCGCAGGGCGCCCGCGTGCAGCATGTCGTTTAGCGCAGCGGAAAGCCGCCTCGGGCTCCGAGGAGGCACCAGCAGTCCCGTTACTTCGTGGACCACGGTGTCGACCATTCCACCCGCCTCCGAGGCGATCACCGGTATGCCGCACGCCATGGCCTCTACCACCGCCATCCCGAATGGCTCGTACCAAGAAGGACATACGAGGACATCGGCGGACCTCAAGAGCGGCGGAACGTAGCGAGGGTTTAGCGCGCCGGTGAGGTGCAGCCGGCTTGCGACCCCTCGATCGATCGCCGCCTGCCGCAATCGGGCGGCGTCGGGATCACGATCCAGCTGATCGTTCTGCGGCCCCCCGGCGATGACGAGCTCGGCCGTCCTCGTGTGTGACAGCGCTTCGATGAGATCCTCGAAACCCCGGTAGGGCAACAGGTCTGCGGCCAAGGCGACGATGCGATGCTCGGCTCCGCGCTCGACCACTGGCCCAGTGGACAAGAACGCGGTGAGGTCCACCCCTCGCGGAAGCACGGAGATGCGCGGACGGGGACAGCCGAGCTTGGCCAATTCGAGCACGTCCTCGGTGCAGGACACGACGGCTCTAGTCGCACCCCGAGCGAGCAGCCGCTCGAAGCGCCCCCTGGCCGGCGGGCCGATCACCCGGCCTTGTCGGCGACGCACAACCGTGCTGAGTTGCGGGAGAGCTTGCACGCATGGCGCGTGAAGGCGCGTTGCGGCCAATTGGGCGGCGACTCCGTAGATCCAACCGTCGGCGTGTACCACGTCGGGTGGGTCGGCGGTCCACTCCGCGATCAGGAACTTGGTGAAGTCGCCCAGTCTTGCCGCCACCTTCGCATCGGTCATCGGCTCCGGCGTGGGCGCCCTCCCCAAGTCCACCGGCATCCGCACCACCCGGTACGCCGCGTCGACGCTGACACCATCGGGTTCTTCGCAACTGTGCTGATGCGTGTAGACGGTGACGTCGAGCCCGCGCTGCGACAGCCCCTCAGCCAAGGCCGCAAGCGGGTCGGGCCCGCCCGGCTGGTTGTCCGAACTTGCCAGGGGATGCGCACCGACGAATCCGACCCGCAATCCGACCTCCTCAACGCACGAGGCCATTCCTCCGCTGTCAACAGGAGAGCCCTAATGTGGGCTGTGCCAAACCGTTCGCAGCACGCCGTTCGCCAAGCGGACGACGCGATTCGCCAATCGGATTAGCCCGCGCTCACCCTCACGGGTCGTGTCCGGGTTCGAGGTCGCGGACGTCGCCGAACGTGACCCATTCGGACAGTTCGCCAGGCGGGCCGCCGGCGACCGGCTCCAGCAGGTGTCCGACGTGGTCGCCGAGGAGGAAACGGTCGAGCACCGACCCGACGAACCACCCGGCGGCGTCATCGAGAATCGGAACGTCGTACGGCCCGCGGTGCCACTGACACCGGGCGAACTTGTCGATCTCATCGCCGGTTTGGCCTCCGAACAGTTCGGCCACGGCGACGTGGTCACGGGACAGCAGGTGCACCGCCAGATGAGTCGCCGTCCGGGCGACCCGAAAGGTTCTGTTCTTCGTGGACAGTCCGACCAGGAACGTGGGTGGATTGATACTCACCTGGCTCGCGAACCCCACCAGGCATCCCGCGATCTCGGCGCCCGATCGCGCCGTTACCACGAACATCGGATAGTCCAGCAGGGCCACCAGTTCTTCGAACGCATCGGCTGACTCGGCCATCTCGGCCATGCTCCCCCAAGGCCGGGTCGGGCGCCAGCACCTCGTGGGTTTCGCGTCGACCGACGTGGGTAGCCGATAGCCATGCCACGCGGCAAGGGAATCTACGAGGACGAACCTCGCGATCAACTCAAGGGCGGGACGGTCTCCGAGGACCAGGACGACGACGAGGCCCCGGACGAGTCCTCGTCCGAGCACGCGAAAGAACCGCCCGACTGAGTCAGCGGGCGATCAGCGCCAGCACCTGCTCGGCGGCGGCCGCGATCTGTGCGGGCTTGATCCCGCCCTTGCGGAGCACGTCGAGGCCGCGGACTTGCGCGAGCACCATCGTCGCCAGCGCTTGCGGATCGGCCTCCGCGGCGACCGTGCCGTCGGCCTGGGCCTCGACCAGACAGTCCACGAGCTCCGTGTGCCAACGGCGCAGCGAGTCGCCGACGATCCGATCGACCTGATCGTCACCACCGAGTTCCGCTGAGCTCTTCGACATCAGACAGCCGCGCCGTTCGGTGTCCGCGATGATCTCGGCGACCATCGCGCGGACGTGGTTTGTGAGCCGCCCGAACGCCGGGACGCCCGGCGCGCGCAACTGCGCCGACACCCGATCCATCGCCGCAACGCAGTAGCGGTCAAGGGCCCGCAGGAAGAGCGAGTACTTGTCGCCAAAGGCTCCGTAGAGGCTGCCCTTGCCCAGCCCCGTCGCCGCCGTGAGGTCGTCGACGGAGGTGGCGCCATAGCCGCGGTTCCAGAACTGGTCGCGGGCGGCCTCCACCACGTCGGCTTCGTCGAAGGTGCGTGGTCGTGCCATGAATGCAGTGTACGCCATTATGGAATAATTGGTCCATAAATGGACTTGTGGGTTCTGTTAGCGCTGAACACCTTTCGAAGGGACCCCCAATGACTCGACCCGTACGCCTCGGCGTTCAACTTTGGCCCGGTGGAGCGCCCGACTACCACAGCTGGCGCGACGCGGTCATTCAGGCCGAGGAAATCGGCGCCGACGTCATCTTCGGCTACGACCACTTCCACCGGCCCGCAATCGAGGGCATCGTGGACGCCAAACCGGTGCTCGCCGACGTCCAACCCGATGCAACCAACTTCGAGGGCTGGACCGCGCTGGCATCTTGGGGCGAAATCACCACCCAGGCCGAGCTCGGGTTGCTCGTCACGGGCATCGGCTACCGCAATCCGCATCTGCTCGCCGACATGGCCCGAACCGTCGATCACATCAGCGGTGGCCGCCTGATCCTGGGGCTCGGCGCAGGCTGGTATGAAAAGGACTACACCACATATGGTTACGACTTCGGCACCGTCAAGTCGCGGATGGATCTGTTCGACGAGGGACTTGCACGGATCGAAGAACGGCTCGGCCTGCTGGTGCCTCCGCCGCTCCGCCACATCCCGATCCTCATCGGTGGTTCGGGTGAGAAGCGCACGCTGCCCGCGGTCGCGCGGCACGCCGACATCTGGCACACCTTCTTGCCCATTGACCAGTTCACCAGGGCGAGCAAGCTCGTCGAGGAACTGGCCGAGGCCAACGGCCGCAGCGGCTCTGACATCGAACGGTCGTCGGTGTGGGAGAACGCGCGCGACGCCGATGCGTACCGGGATGCCGGCGTCACGTTGTTCACTACCGAAATCCATCCGGACGAATCGGGATACGACTTTGCGACGCTTGAGCAGATGGTCGACTGGCGGGACGGCCAGTGAGCGCTTGCGGCGAGGTTTCTGAGATGACGGTGCCGGTCCGGCGCGTCACCGTTACCAGTGACCGGCCGTTCGACGACGTCGTGGCGGCGCTGTATGCGGGGCTGGGCCGGGTGCCCGACATCGGCGCCTTGGAACGGCAGTGGAACGCGGCAGCCGACCGGGACGAGTTCGACGCCGTCGTCGGTCCCGTTGCCGGCAGCAGTGGCCTGATCGAGTTCCTGACCCTTGACCTGGGTGCCGCACTGACGATCCGCGATCCCGATCACGGACGCCGCATGCTGCGGGTCATCGCGGGCAATCCGGTGACGATGAGCAAGATGGCCGCGACGGTGCCCGACGTTGGTTCTTACGCTCCCGTGACGGTACTAGTCATCGAGCGACCCGACGGTGTGACGTTGTCCTACGACCGCGTCGCCAGCGCCATTGCGCCCTACGCGGGCCGGCAGGCCTCCGCCGTCGCCGAGGACCTCGACGCAGCCGTCGTGACACTGCTGCGCGACGCGGCCGGCCTGACTAGGTCGCACCCCTAGTCTTGGTGGACGTGAGGTCCGTCCGGCGCGAGGTGATCGCCGTATCGCTCGCGATCGTGCTGGTGGCGGCAGCCTTCGTGGTGCCGCACCTGGACCTCGGCATCGTCACGCCGTTGATCAACAGCACACCCAAACAGATACGCGACTTCGCGCAAACGGCACCGATCTTCGGCTGGTGGAAGGCCCACGTCGGCTGGGGCACCCTGCCGGCGATAGTCATCGGCGTTGCGACTGTGCTGTGGGGCGGGGCCGTCGCCCGGTGGCTGCCGTGGCGCGCGGTGCCGTGGGTGACCTGGGCGACGACGTGCGGTTGGGCGTTCTCGCTAGCGATGGTCGACGGTTGGCAACGCGGCTTCGCGGGTCGACTGACCGCGCGGCACGAGTACCTGCGCCAAGTGCCGACGATCACCGACATCCCCGAAGCCATGCGGACCTTCGCCAGCAGGATCCTCGACTTCCAGCCGAACTCGTGGATCACCCATGTATCCGGCCATCCGCCGGGCGCCCTACTGACGTTCGTCTGGCTCGACCGGATCGGGCTCGGCGGTGGCGCCTGGGCGGGCGTGCTGTGCCTGCTCGTCGGCAGCAGTGCCGCTGCGGCCATCGTCGTCGCGCTGCGAGTCCTCGCCGACGAAAGTACGGCCCGAAGCGCTGCCCCATTCGTGGCCGTCGCCCCGACCGCGATCTGGATCGCGGTCTCTGCCGACGGGTACTTCGCCGGCGTCGCCGCCTGGGGTCTCGCGCTGCTCGCCTTGGCGACGCGCAATGGCGTCCGGCTGCCGGTACTCGCGGGAGGTGGCGCCGGTCTGTTGCTCGGCTGGGGCGTCTTCCTCAACTACGGCCTGGGCCTCATCGCCATCCCCGCCGTCGCGATTCTGTTCGCCGCCAAGGACTTCCGGTCCGCCCTGCGCGCCCTGATACCCGCTGTGCTCGCCGCGCTCCTCGTCGTGGCGGTGTTCGCGGTGGCCGGATTCTGGTGGTTCGACGGCTACACCCTGGTCCAGCAGCGGTATTGGCAGGGCATCGCCCTGAACCGACCCTTCCAGTACTGGTCGTGGGCCAACCTCGCGTCGGTCGTGTGCGCCATCGGGTTGGGAGGCGTGGCCGGCGTCGCGAGGGCGTTCGACCTCGCCGCGATCAAGCGTCGCTCCGGAATCCACCTGGTCGTGCTCGGTGCGTTGCTCGCGATCCTCTGCGCCGACCTGAGCATGCTCAGCAAGGCGGAAACCGAACGCATCTGGTTGCCGTTCACGATTTGGCTCGTCGCTGCCGCCGCGCTCCTGCCGCACCGCTCGTACCGTTGGTGGTTGGCCGCGAACGTCGGCGGCGCCTTGGCGCTCAACCACCTGATCCTGACGAACTGGTAGCAGCCGGATCGCAAGGTAGTAGAGCGGAACGCAGGCCCACACGGCGGCGATCGAAACCCACAGCCCCAGTGGGTAATTGCGGTCCAGGACCGTCATGTTGTCCAGGTGCTCCCCGGGCTTGGAGTACACCGGGAACGCCAGCAATCCGAGCACCACCGTGCACAGCGCCGCCACCGTAACCGGTGTCCACCACCGTCCACGGACGAGCTTGCGGCCCGCGAAGCCCACTGCCGCACACAACGGGGCGAACACGAAGTCGTGCACGACCACGCCGACCGCCGCCCACACCGCGATCCGCACGATGACTTCGAGGGAGTTGTCCCACAGCAGCACGGCGCCGTAGCCACCCATCGCCAGACCCAGCACGACCAGAATCGCCCTCATTGCACGACCTCTATCCGGCTCAGCCACTTCGTCTGCAGCACACCGGGTCTCGTCGGCGCGATCAACCTGCAGGGGTATCCGTGGTCGAGGTCGAGCACCTCTCCGTTGAGCTTCAACGCGATCAGCGTCGCCGAATCGCGGGCATGCCTGGCGGGCAGGATGGTGCGCGAGTACGGTCCCGGCGGCTCGAGCGAGATCATGCGGACGTCTGAATCGGGCGAGGCGCCCACGGTAGCGACCAAGTCGGCGAGCAAAATGCCCGTCCACTCGGCATTGGCGCTCCACCCCTCGACGCACGCGATCGGCAGTTCCCGAGTGGTCTGCGGCATGGCGGCAAGATCGGCGACGGTGAACGCGCGCGTCGTCGGCCCGTTGGTGACCGTCAAGCGGTACTCCGGGGTGCGCGCACTCCGGAGGACTCCTGCCGCGAACGCGGATCGGTTTACCGGAACTCCTTGTGGCCCTTGCCCGGAACGTGGCGCGAGCACCGAGATCCTTCGCAGCCACGGGACCGTCTGACCGGCGGTCACCACGGTCGCCAGCGCGGCGGCGACGCCTGCACCGACCAGCACCGTGCGCCGAGTCGGGCCGACGGACCCGCCTTCGGCCACGTCGCCCACGCCCTCGAGCGGATCGCCCAACGCCCTCCGGATCGCCGGCAACTTGACGCCGACGTGCACCACCACCGCGCCTGCGGCCACCCACGCCATCGCGTAGTGACTCGTCGTGAAGAAGAACTTGAAGGCGTACCACTGTGCGGTGTTCAGCAGTCCGGTGCTCAACTGGAACAACATGGAGGCGACCAGCACGAGGATCGACAGGCGTTCGAGCTGCCGGACGGGGCCACCGAGGATCGGCCGTTCGAAGAGTTTCGGCCATACCGACCACAGCTTGACGACGAGCAACGGAATCGCGGCGATGCCCGTGGCGACGTGCAAACCCTGGGTGAGCCGATACAGCCAGACCGGCCGCGTCGGCCACCAGAACCACGGTTGGGGGTGCTGGATGAGGTGACTGATGAGGCCCGTCACGAAACAGATCGTGACGGCTACGCCCAGCGCCAGGCCCACCCGCGCGGTGACCGCGGTGCTCCGCAGCGGCGAGGTCTTCACCTGACGGCCAGCGTGACGGGGACGCGATGGCCGATCGGCTGCATCGCGGTGAGGGTGAGACCGACTTCGTCGGCGAGCCGGTGTGCGCAGTCGATGCCCACCGATGCCCACCGAAACCACGGCCCGATGGTGCGCGCGGATTCCAACCGCACCCAACGGGTCTCGACGCCCGAGATCGCCTCATCGAACTCGGCGACGCAGCGCCCCCCGCTGCGCAGCAACTCGCCTGCGCGGTGAAGCACCCGCACGGGGTCACCCCCCAGACCGACGTTGCCGTCGGCGAGCAGGACCGTCGACCAGCGCCCGGTACCCGGCAGCGACGCGAAGACGTCGCGACGCAGCGCCACGGCACCGTTGCGCCGGGCGAGTTGGACCGCCGTCGCGGAGCGGTCCACGCCGAGGGCGGGCACTCCGCGCTCCATCAGTTTGGCGACCAACCGCCCAGGGCCACAACCCAGTTCGATGGTCGGCCCGTCACACAGGTTCAGCATCGCATGGTCGAATCCTCGATCCGAGCGCCGACCGCCCAGCCAGCGCCGGACCTGCAGTCCGTGGACCGAACCGTCGTCGTGCCGGAGCCAACATCGCTCGCCCGTGAGTGCCTCGTCGTAGAGAGTGCCGAACACGCCGTCCTCCTAGATCACGGTGAGCTGCCGGAATCGACTGTTCGGCGCGCACGCGTCGCGTACGGCCTCGAAGTCGTCGATGGTGTCCACGTCGGCCAACTCGTCGACCAACGTCACCTCGACCCCAGTGTCACGAAGCGCGGCAAGCGTTACAGCGCCCGTGTCGGGCTGGGACATCGGCAGGCCGAGCAGGCATTCCGCCGTCGCTGATTCGGTGACGCCCAGTACCCACCAGCCACCGTCGCGCGCCATGCCCAGCACGGCGTCGGCGTCCAACAACGCGCGCGAACACGTCTCGATGAGGTGGGCCGTCACCTGGGGAGTGTCCATGCCGATCTGAAGCACGGGAAGCCCCCCGGCGGCCTGCGCCGCGTCGGCGTGGGCGTATGCGAGTCGCTCGGCGAAATCCGCGCCGCGTTGGCCGATGACGGTGAAACTGGCTAGCCGACAACCAATTTCAGAGCCCCGGGCGGCCGCCTCTAGGTCACCAACGAGTGCGACGACACGGGCCTGAACCGACGCGGCCGCCACCGCGTCCAACGTGTCGAGCAGCGCCGCAGCGGCCACGTCGGCGGCCGCATCGGCTCCGATGCTCGCGGCCAGGCGCGTCTTGGCGAGTCCGGGTACCGGCGCCTTGGCCACCACCAGCACGGCCACCGGAATCACGAGATCACCCGCCAAAAGTCAAGCATCGCAATGAGACTGCCTCGCACCGAACCGCTGACCTTCGACTTTCCGCCCGTGCGGGGGCCGTACGTCACGTCCCGCTCGACCACGCGCCACTTCGCCGCGGCCGCCCGCACCAACAGTTCCAGGGGATACCCCGATCTGCGGTCGGTCACGCCGAGTGCCAGGATCGCGTCGCGTCGGGCCACCCGCATGGGCGCGATGTCGTGCACGGCGAGGCCGTGTCTGGTGCGCAGCCGCCAGCACACCGCCGCGGTACCCATGCGCGCGTGCCACGGCCAGCGCAGCCCACGCACCGGCCTGCGCCGCCCGATTGCCATGTCGGCGCCTGCCACGACGTCGGCAACGAGCGGCGGCAGCTCTCCGGGGTCCATCGACCCGTCACCGTCGATCACGGCCACGATGTCCGTCGGCGCGGCAACGACTCCACTGTGCACAGCCGACCCGTAACCCGGTCGCGCCTCGAAGACCACTTCGGCCCCGCACCGGCGTGCCACGTCGGCCGTGCCGTCGGTGCTGTTGTTGTCGACCACCAGCGCCCGATAGTGCGGCGGCATGGCGGCCAGCACCCCGGGCAGGCAGTCAGCCTCGTTGAAACAAGGCAGTACCACCGTGACCGGACCGTCGTGCACATACCGAGGCTATTCCAGCCAAGCCGCGCCCACACGTACCGGTTCGCGACATCTCCGCAGCTAACGCTCGGCTCTCGCGACCGACTGACTGCCGTTGAGATAGGGCTCACGGCGCAGAAGTGCGACTTGAGTCAATCAGGCAGCGAGTTGCTCAACCGCGCAGCGGCGGCCAGGTAGTCCTCGATGAACTCGAGCACGACGTCGCGCGCGGGCTTCACCTTGTTCATCAGCCCGACCCCCTGGCCGACGAAGTAGGTGGCCAGCGCCTGCGCGCCCGGGTGCCCCTGCTCCGCCAGTGCGTCGACGCGGCGCAACACCGGCTCGCACAGCATCGACTGCAGCGGTAGCGGCAGCGGTTTACGCCCGTCCTCGTGAGGCATCCACGCATCGGTCCACTCCGAAACCAGCTGGCGGGAAGGCTTTCCGGTGCGACCGGCCGAACGTACGGTGTCCCGCGACGTCGCCGCGAGCATCTTCTGCACCGTGGCCGGCGCCGTCTCCGCCTCTTCGGTGGTCAGCCACACCGACCCCGTCCACGCCCCCGCCGCTCCCATGGCGACGGCGGCGGCCATCTGCCGTCCCGGTCACGATGCCTCCGGCCGCGAGCACGGGTACCTGGGATCCGGATGCCTCGATGGCTTCAATCACCTCGGGGATGAGCACCAGTGTGGTGACTTCGCCGCAGTGCCCGCCCGCCTCGGTGCCCTGAGCCACGATCAGGTCGACGCCCGCCGCGACCTGCTTGACGGCGTGTTCCTTGGCTCCGACGAGTGCCGCCACGGGTACGCCGTGCTCACGGCCCGCGTCGATCATGTAGTCGGGCGGCACGCCCAATGCATTGGCGATCAACTTGATCGGGTGGCTCATGGCCACCTCCAGCAGTTCCCGGCCGGTGTCCCCGGTCAGAGACGAACCGCCGATCCGAGGCGATGACTCCGGCTCGATGCCGTGAGCCGACAGCAACTCGGCGACGAAGTCCTTGTAGTCGTCCGGGATTCTCTCCGCGAGTTGCCTGCTCGACAGGTTCTCGCCCTTACCCTCGAACTTGGCGGGCACGATGATGTCGGCCCCGTACGGCTTGCCGTGCACGTGGTCGTCGATCCACGACAACTCCCGGTCCAGCTGTTCGGGCGTGTACGCGGTAGCGCCCAGCACCCCGAAGCCGCCGGCATTCGTCACCGCGGCCACCACGTCACGGCAGTGGCTGAACGCGAAGAGCGGGAAGTCGATGCCGAATTGTTGACAGATGTCGAGTGTCACACCGCCAGTATGCTCAGCCGCACAACGGCGCGAACGCGAACTCCAGGAGTCCGTCGGCGGGGCGGATCGGCCAATCGATCACGGCGCTGACCATGCGCGTGATGGAGATCGATCCGATCTCGGTGCGGATCGCCTTCGACGACCAACCTTTCAAATGCGCCGGAGCCCACCACGTGCCGCTCGGAAGTCGTTCGCGCGCTTCAAGAGCCGAAGCGCCGGATGACGACCGTGCGGATTCCCGCCGAAAATCGTCAGCGTGGCACGCACACACCCTGGGCCGCACGGCAGGCTGCCATGCAGCGTCCGGTAGCCCCAGAAGACGTACGCGTTACCCGCCCGCAGCGCCAAGGTGTCACCTTCGACTTGGCGGCACGCTCGGTCCCACATGCGGGTTGCGCCGGGGCCGTTCTGATCACGTACCTTTTCGACGACGTCGCGAAGCACGGAGGGCCGAAAGGGGCGGCGGTTGGGAAACATCACGAGCTCGCCCGAGAGACCGGACTCGCGGCGCGGGATCAGCAGTGGGATCACCATCGTGACAATGCTGGCGTCGTAATGCAGGTTCCCTCGCGGACTGGGTTGATCCGACGTCACCGTCACGTTGAACGACGTCTGCACGGCGTCGCGCCGGTCCGGCCACTCGCCCCGCGGACACGCGATGTCCATCAGGTCCGTGACGAGTGAGTTCAGGTGCGGATCCGTGGCCAGACGACTCACCGCCAGGTCGGAGTGCCGCTCGACATCGAGCACCGTGAATTGGCCCCGCCCGTACTGCTCGACGAGCGGGGTGAGTTCGCGGTGCGCGGCGGCGATGGCCGGCGGCGCGATGACATCGGTGAGGCATGCGACGCCAGCGCGATCTAGTTGGTCGGCAACCTTGGTGGCCGCAATCGCCGCGGCCGGAGGCCACCTTGACATGGCTCAGACGATAGTTGAAAGCTCAAATAATTTCAGTGAATGAAAGAGCGCTGAACAGGTCATTTAGTTAGGAAGGCTTTCCGTCTCTCCTCGAATTGTGACTATCTCGTCAACTTGGCGAACGCCCGTCGAAGGCCACCGACGAGCCTCGGCAGCGCAAAGGTCAAGATGACGGGGGGTCGGTATGACGCGGCGATGCATGACGGATGCCATCCGGCAAGGAATCATTCGGCGGTGATGCGGCCAGATGGTCCTCTATGCATTCACGAGGGGGTTGCACACGGGCCTCACGTTGTTCATCCGCCCGATCAGTATTTTCAGCCGCGCATTGGCGCGAACGCGAACTCCCGGAGTCCGTCGGCGGGGCGGATCGCGGCCTTGAATCCGAGCACCTCGGCGGCGCGGGCGGGGTCCGCGACGATGTGGCGGACGTCGCCACTGCGGTACTCGCCGGTGATCACCGCGTGAGCACCGGCGCGCGCCGCGGTCAGTGCGGCTGCCACCTCGCCGATCGAAATCGGCTGTCCGGAACAGACATTGAACGCATCGAAACCGGCGAACTCGGCGTCGAGTGCCGCGCGATTCGCGGCGGCGACGTCGTCGACGTGAACGAAGTCACGCATCTGGCCGCCGTCCTCGAACACGCTCGGCGGTTCTCCCCGCTCGATGGCGGACCGGAAGATGGCCGCGACTCCCGAATACGGGGTGTCGCGCGGCATGTGCGGGCCGTAGACGTTGTGGTAGCGCAGCGCCACGACGCGCCCGCCAGTCGCCTCGGCCCAGGCCAGCGCGTAGTGCTCTTGGGCGGTCTTGCTGGCCGCGTAGAGGCTGCGCGGACGAAGCGGGGCCTGCTCGCCGACCAGCCGCCACTCCAGTTGCTCGCCACCCGACGGACACCGATGTTCGAACACGCCTGCGTCCAGGTCGGCGCGCGTGCGCGGGAGCGGATCGACCTCACCGTGTTCGGGGCACTCGTAGCGACCCTGGCCGTAGACCACCATCGACGAGGCCAGCACCAACGAGCGGCAACCCGCAGCGAACATCTCGGCCAGCAACACCGTCGTGCCGTAGTCGTTGTGGCTGCCGTACAGCGGGGCATCGGCGGCGTCGACACCCGCCCCGACCATGGCGGCCTGATGGCACACCACGTCCACCCCGGGTAGCAGCCCCGCCAGCCCAGCGGCGTCCCTGACGTCGACCTCGTAAACGCCGTCGGGCGGTTGGGTCGTCGCCCCGTGCGCGCCGGACAGCATGGCGTCGACGCCGACGACGTCGTGCCCGGCGGCCGTCAGCGCCGCACACACCCGGGCGCCGATGAACCCCGCGGCACCCGTGACGAGGACCCTCATTGGCCGAAGGGGAACTCGACGCCGTCGGGCCCGGAGCAATGGGTGCAAGAGTGTTCGACCGCAACCTGGTCGATGGCCTCGTGCACCAACTGCTTGAACGGCACCAGGTTCTTCTCGAACTGAGCGAACACCTCAGCGGCGGTCACCCCCGCACCGGACTCGATGCCCGCGTCCAGGTCGGTCACCAATGCGATTGCGGCATAGCACATCTCGAGCTCCCTGGCGAGGACCGCCTCCGGATAGCCGGTCATGTTCACCAGCGTGAAGCCCTGGTTCGCAAACCAGCGACTCTCCGCGCGAGTGGAGAACCGCGGACCCTGGATCACCACCATGGTGCCGCCGTCGACCACACCGGGCAGCGCCGTCACGGCAGTCCGCAGCGTCGGACAGTAGGGGTCGGCGAACCCGACGTGGAAGGCGCCCGATTCGAAGTACGTGTCGGCGCGCGCCCGCGTCCGGTCGACGAGTTGATCGGGCACCACCATCGCCCCCGGCCCGAGCTCGGTGGTGAGGCTGCCCACCGCGCACGGCGCGAAGACCCGGCGCACCCCCAGCGCGCGCAACGCCCACATGTTTGCGCGGTACGGCACGGTGTGCGGGGAGAACTCGTGGCTGACGCCGTGGCGCGGAAGGAACGCGACCTCGTGATCGCCGACCATCCCGACGGTCAGCGGCGCGCTCGGGGCGCCGTACGGCGTGTCGAGGCTGACACTGCGCGCATCGGGACCGAAGAACGAGTAGAAACCGCTGCCTCCGATGACTCCCAACATGCGCCCATTGTGGTGCATGGCCAAGTTCACAGATCTGCGTGCTTCACTCGCGATGTGACGCGAGAACCACGGGACGCGTCGATCGGGCTGCGGATCGGCGTTGCTGCGCTGCTGGGCGTCGCAGCGGCGGTGCTGGTCGGACTGCTCGCCGGTTGGCCCTACGCGCCCGCTACCGGATGGATCGTCGCCGCGGCGGTGTATCTGACGTGGATCTGGCTGGAGGTCGGTGGGCTGAATGCCCACGACACGGCCAGGCACGCCACCCGGTATCGGGAGGACGACTCCACGCCGTGGATCCTCGACCTCGGCGTGCTGATCGCCAGCGTGGCGAGCCTGGGCGGCGTGGGCTACCTGCTCGTCGCGGAGTCCGCAGGCGGCGACATCGTCGCCGCGGTAGTCGGCGCACTGAGCGTGGCCGCCGCCTGGCTGACGGTGCACACCGTCTACATGCTGAGGTACGCGCGGTTGTACTACGGCGGCGATGACGAAGGCGGCATCGACTTCCACGAGTCCGACGACTATCGGCCGGACTACGGCGACTTCGCCTACTTGGCGTTCACACTCGGCATGACCTATCAGGTCTCGGACACCGACCTGACCGACCGACGTGTTCGGATGGCCGCGCTGCGCCACGCACTGCTGTCGTTCCTGCTCGGCGCCATCGTGCTGGCGATCGTCATCAACCTCGGAGCCAGCCTCGTCGGCGCCGGTCACTGAACAGCGTGCGACGATGACGCCCGTGGCAAGTTTCGCGCAATGGGTCGAGGGCGCTCGCCCGCGCACGTTGCCCAACGCCGTCGCCCCGGTGATCGCAGGTACCGGCGCGGCGGCCTGGCTGGGCCACGCCGTGTGGTGGAAGGCGCTGTTGGCGCTCCTGGTGGCGCTGGCCCTGATCGTCGGCGTCAACTACGCCAACGACTACTCCGACGGGATCCGCGGCACCGACGACGTGCGCGCGGGACCGTTGCGCCTCGTCGGCTCGCGACTGGCCTCCCCGAAGGCGGTGTTGACCGCCGCGGTGGTGAGCCTGGCCGTCGGCGCCGCCGCCGGGCTGGCATTGGCACTCGTCAGTCAGCCATGGCTCATCGCGATCGGCGCGGCGTGCATCGCCGGGGCGTGGCTGTACACCGGCGGGTCGAAACCGTACGGATACCTCGGCCTCGGTGAGGTTGCGGTGTTCGTGTTCTTCGGGCTCGTCGCGGTGCTCGGCACGCAGTACACCCAGGCGCTGCGCGTGGACTGGGTCGGCGCCGCGTGCGCGGTGGCGGTCGGTGCGCTGTCGTCGGCGGTGTTGGTGGCCAACAACCTTCGCGACATTCCGACCGACAAGGAGTCCGGCAAGATCACGCTCGCGGTGCGGCTGGGCGACGCCCGCACTCGCGTGCTGTACCAGCTTCTGGTGGTCCTGGCCTTCGCGCTGACCCTGGTGTTGACGTTGGCGACGCCGTGGGCCGCGGTGGGTTTGGTGGCATTGCCACTAGCCGTACGGGCGGCCGCGCCGGTGCGAAAGGGCTTGGGCGGCAAGGAACTCATCCCGGTACTGCGCGACACCGGGTTGACGATGCTGGCGTGGTCGGTGGCCGTCGCGCTGGCACTGACGCTTGGGTTAGCCGCCACGGGCGTGCGTTGTTTGCACACGCCCAAATCCCTTGTTTCACTTTGGATTCACCCCGGGGTCATGTCCCACGGTCGATCGAGTCGAAAACGCTCAGCGACTGCTGGAACGGTTCGGAGGTGACTCCCAGCTGGTTCCCGAACGGATGGTCGAGCCAGAAGACGATGAACAGCAGCAAGCCGAGCAGGATGGCGACCGCGCTCAGCAGGCCGAAATGCGCACGTACGCTCCCCAGGCGCATGAAACTGCCGAGCCCCAGCAGTACGACACCGCCGAAAAGCAGTCCGGTCCACAGCAAGCCGGGTATTCGCGGTTTGGCGTCCAGTATTCGCTGATTGCGCTGCGACGCCAAAGTGGTCAGCTGGTCGAGAAACTTCTGACTTATCGGGCTCGATGCGACGCTGGACTGCTCACTTCCGAGCACCCTGTACATCTCGTTGACCGCATCTCGCGCGCTTTCGGTTCCACTGCCGTCGAGGATGGCGTTCTCCCATTCGGGCCCCTCGACCGCCTGCGTGTATTTGCGGAGCAGTACCCGCATCTGGGTCTGCTCGGGCACGGGCATGCCGACGGTCTGCCGGTACATCGTGATCAGAGTGGACGCCTCGTTGGACACGTTGGTCTCCGCCGAGGAGAACTGTTCCCACGCGACCACGATGGTGAATCCGAGCAGTGCGCCATAGACGAGTCCGACACAGGTGAGGAACGGCGACAACGCCCCGTTGTGCCCTTCGGCCACCGGTTGTTCGAGGGTGCGATCCGCCAGCCACATACCGGCGGCCGCGACCAATACCGACGCGAGGAGGGCCAAGCCCAGTAGCACCCAAAGACCCGTTATCCCGAAGACACCCATGGTCTACCTCCACGTGTAGGTCGCCGACCAACCCGTGCCGGGCGGCCTCCAACTAATTCACCCTAGATGCCCATAAGTACGCACACTTAGTCACTCAGAGGCAGTCTGAATCGACCGTGAGCCAAACCTCGTCGGACCCTGCGCCCCCCAGCAGGCCCATCAGCCCAGCGCAGCCCCCCATCGACTTCGGTAGTTGTGGCCGTCTGCCGATGTGGCCGGTGGTAGGGAAGATGGGTGGATCTTTCGAGTTGGACCTTGGGCCTTTTGCTCATCGCGCTGACCATCGCGATCCATACGACCGCGGTGGTGTTGATGGCGCTCAGCCTGGAAACGAGGATTCGGGTCCGGGTCGACAGCCACGAGCTTGACTTGCTGCGGGCGATTCCGACCGTCATCGGCCACATCGGAGCCGTCGCGCTGATATTGGCCGCTCTGCACGGGCTGGAGGGCGTGCTGTGGGCGTCAGCATATTGGTGGCTCGGCGCCCTCGACTCGTACACGGACGCCTCGGTCTACTCCCTGGCCACCATGACCACGTTCGAAATACCGGGATTGACGCTGCCGTCGCGGTTCCAGATGATCAGCGCGCTGGAAGCGGTGAACGGCGCGCTGCTGTTCGGCATCAGCACGGCATTCCTCTTCGCAGTCATGCAGGTCCACTGGCAGTTGCTCTCGCACCGACACGGACGGCGGAATGACCATTGATGCTGGGCGATGTTCACCAGGTCCCGTCCCGGCTAAACACCTTACAGTCCAGTTGCATTCACCAACTCGAGTGCCTTGGGCCACGACGGGATGCCCGCCCAGTACTGCGCCGTCGTCCGGGGAAACTGCTGCCCCGCACGGCGTCGAAAGACCTGCGGGCGATGCGGGCGGGTGGGATCGTGCACACATGCGATCAACGGAGACTGTCAAAGCGTTCTGGGACGACGTCTGGAATGCTCATGAACCCGATGCCGTCGACCGGTTCGTGGCCGACGACGTCGTCATCGAGGCAGGCGGCCGGGAAATCGCCGGCGAAGACAATGTCAAGACCTGGGTCCAGGAGTTCCTCGACCACGTCAACGACCTGCACGTCGAGACCATCGAGACATTCCAGAACGAGGACGGCACCCGCGTCACTTCGCGATGGGTGCTGACCGGGACCAACAACGGCATGCTCGGCACGGAACCCAACGGCAAGCCCATTGCGATGACCGGCACCGCCGTCTGGACCGTGGGCGACGACGGAAAGCTACAGCGCGGCTGGGTCGAGCAGGCCTCGTTCGAGCTCTATCACTGGCTGCTCGCGAAATAGATTCCCGGAAGCGGCTCTGCCCGGTTTAGTTCCATCGAACCAACGGACCACGAGAATCGCACGATGCGAATGACAGCGTGGGTAACGCGGTCGCGAACCGCTCGATCTTTGGTCGCGGCGAACGCAGTCGGCGTGTTCGCAATCATCGTTGCGCCCAGCGTCTCGGCCGAACCCTTGGCGACGTGCACGAGCGACGTCGTCGACGGCGTCGAGGTGGATTACTGCGTGGGCAACCCCAACGCGAACGTCGTCACTGACGTGCCTGGCGTCAATGTCGAGTTCGAGTTCGACTTCGGCCTGGGGATCGGGTTCGGGTGATGAATGACCCCCAAGGGCGATTAGTGCGCGATTTTCGTTCGCTACGCGACGGTTCCGCTCCGAAATCGCTAGCCGGCCAACGCATCGAGCAGCCGCCGTACGTCGTCCTCGGTGTTGTAGAGGTGAAACCCCACGCGCACGGCGCCGGCCCGCACGGCCGCCCGGATGCCGGCCGCCCGCAACTTTTCCTCGGCATCGGCGATCGGCAACGACACGATGGCCGAATCACGTTGTGGTAGACCGATTTCAGCACACACCCGGTTGGCCAGTCCGACGCAGTGCGCCTCCACCGCCGTCCCGTCCAGCACAGCGAGCCACGGCAAGGTCAGTCCCGAACCCAGCACGCCGAACCAGGCCGGCGACGTGTCGAACCGGCGCGCATCCCCGGCCAGTCGGAGCGGCAACCCGTAGATGGTCGACCACGGTTCTGATCCCGCGTACCAGTTCGCGGCATGGGGGGTGACGAGTCGAGACATCCGGTCGCTCAAGGACATCCACGCCGTACCGCGCGGAGCCAGCATCCACTTGTACACCGCTGCGACGGTGACGTCGGCCCAGCCGAGATCCAGCCGCTTCCACCCGACCGCCTGGGTGACGTCGAGCATGGTCAGCGTGTCGGTGCCGACCACCGCGGCGCGCAACGCCTCGACGTCGAGCACGTCGCCGTTGGCCGACTGCACCACGCTCGCGACCACCGCGTCGTAGTCGGCGGCCGACGCCACCAACTCGTCAGCGCCCAACTCGGTGAGCGTCACGGCGCGGCCCACCTGTGCGGCGAACGGGAACGTGGTGCTGGTGAACTCGCCGGCCAGCGTCGCCATCCGACAGCCGTCGGGAACCGCGGCGGCGACCAGGCCGACCAACGCCGAGACGCTGCCGCCCATCGCGACCGATTCGACGGGCACCCCGGTCAGGGCGGCGTACCCGGCGCGACCCCGCCGTACCGGCTCGTCGAAAGACCGGGCGTCCAGTGTGCCCGCTTGCCAGGCGTCGATGCAGGCACGCAACTCGTCGACGAGGAACGTCGGCGGCAGCCCGTAGGTGGGCGAGTTGAGAAAGCCCTCCGCACCGAGGAATTCAGCACCGAACGCCCAACGTGCGCGCGTCACTTGTCGAGCGGCTCGTCGCCGCGCAACCGTGCCCGGAGATGTTCACGGTCACGCCGTCTGCGCTCATCGAAGTCGGCGATGCTCGCCGTTGCGCGGCGCCGCAAGGGCGCGAACACCCAGATGCCCAGAGGAAGGGCCAGCACGATTGCGAACAGCACCGCCACGGTCACCGGGAAGTCCGCGGTGAGGAGCCGCCCCACCCCGAGGATCACCACCGCCAACAATGCCGCCAGCCCCAGCCGCGCCACTAGGTAGGCGCCGACGTCGAACACCATGCGCGCACCGGGCCGACCGGTCACTTCCCGAGTCGCATCGCTCCCGCTGTCCGCATCAGCCACGAGCCGAGCCTACCGACGGCGCGTATATTCACAGCAAGGAGGTTTTCGTGCAGTACCTACTCCTCGTCATCATCTTGGCGGGTTTGGCCTATACGGTCTGGCGGTTGTCGCGAGGTGTCGCCAGCCGGCCCAAGACCAGGATGATCGGGCCAGACGACGACCCTGACTTTCTGCGGAAGCTCGGCCGCACCGACAACGACCCGCGCTAGCGCGTAGCGGGGAATCCGTTGGCGACCACCGCGGCGAGTTCGAGCAACGCGTCGCGGGTCGGTGGCTTGAGCCGGTCCAGGTTGATCTCGGCACCCTCTTCGAGGTGCGGATCGAACGGCACGTGGAGCACGGCCCGGCACCGACGCGCGAAGTGATCGTCGACCTTACGCAGGTCGACCTTGCCCGAACGGGGCCGCACCGCGTTGATGACGGCGACCGAGTCGCGCACCAACTGCTGGTGGCCGTGGGCGTCCAGCCAGTCCAACGTCGCCGACGCGCTGCGCGCCCCGTCGACCGACCCCGAGCTGACGACGACCAAGAGGTCCGCCTTGTTGAGCACCGCCGACATCGCCGAATGCAGCAGCCCCGTTCCGCAGTCGGTCAGCACCAGACTGTAGAAGGGCTCCAACACCTCCAGCGTCCGGGCGTAGTCTTCGGAGCTAAATGCCTCCGACACTGCTGGATCAGACTCGGAGGCAAGCACTTCCAGCTTGCTGGGGCCTTGGGACGTGTATTCGCGGACGTCACTGTAGCTGCTGATCCCCTCGGCGTCGCGCAGCAGGTGACGGACCGTCGAAGGGGTTTCCAAGGGCACCTTCTGGCTCAGCGTGCCGAGGTCCGGGTTCGCGTCGACGGCGATGACCCGGTCACCGCGGATCGACGCGAACGTGGCGCCCAGCGTCGCCGTGATGGTGGTCTTTCCGACGCCGCCCTTGAGCGACAGCAACGCGATCCGGTAGCAGCCACGCAGCGGCCTGTTCACCTGCGAGGTGAGCGCCTCGCGCCGCCTCGCCTTGGCGCCTTCACCGAGGTTGATCAGCGTGAACGTGGACAGGTACAGCCAGCGCCGCCACCCCTCCGACGGCTTGCGCCTCGGTTGGCCCAACAACGCGACCGTCGAGAGGTCGAGGTACGGCGGCGTGCTCGCTTCCGGAGGCGGTTCCGCGGCGGGAGGCGGTTCCGCGGCGGACGACGCTTCCGCGGCGGGCGGGGGTTCAGGGGGCGGGGATGAGGCGGGCGGACGCACCAACGGCAAACCGTTGGGTGGCGTCGGTGCGGTCCACTCCGGCGGTATCGACTGTGCCGGGTCGCTGAACCGCTCTTGCGATCGGAACCCAGATGGCCGGTCGGATGCCGGGGGGTGACTCAAGCTCAGCCCACCCCCGCGTACGAGTGCAGTCCGGTGACGACGAGGTTGATGAAGAAGAGGTTGAACACCATCGCGACGAACCCGGCGACGTTGATCCACGCGGCTTTCTTGTCCCGCCAGCCAGCCGTCGACCGGGCGTGCAGGTACGCGGCGTAGACGACCCAGGCGATGAACGCCACCGTCTCCTTGGGGTCCCAGCCCCAATAGCGTCCCCACGCCTCCTCGGCCCAGATGGCGCCGAAGATGACGCCGAACCCGAAGACCGGGAACCCGAAGATCGTGGTGCGGTACGCGATGCGGTCGAGCGTCTGGGCGTCGGGCAGCCGCTGCACGATCCGGGCGACGACACCGTCACGGTCGGGGTCTCCGAGCGCCGACATCTTGACCAGGAACAGGATGCTCGCGACACCCGCGACCAGGAACACCCCGGAACCGAGGCTGACCACCGACACGTGGATCGGAAGCCAGTACGACTGCAACGCGGGCATCACCGGCGCGGCCGTGGCGTACAGCCACCGACCGGACACCGCCAGGAGGATCAGCACCGGAAGTAGTACGAAGACCCACAGGGCGCGGTACTGCGGCTTGCGAAGGACGATCGCCGCGGCCACCAGACCCGACAGGCAGGTCAGGTTGATGAACTCGTACATGTTGCCCCATGGCACGCGCATGGTCGCCATCCCGCGCAGCACGATGCAGGCCAACAACATCACGATGCCGAGGTACACGAGGGCCAGCCCGGCGCCGCCGACCCGCTCGTCGAACGAACGCTTGGGCGCGTCCAACACGACGCCCGGTCGACCGTCGCCCGCGGCGACGCCTGCGCTCACGGTTTCGCGTTGCTCCACGCGTCGAGCACGCGAGTACGCCAGTTCGACCGCCAGCAGCAACAGGGCGACCACGAGCACTACCACCGACGACGTGAAGGCCCAGTCCGAATAGCGGGACAGCCCGATGTCGATGTCGTTGGTGTTCATGCGCCCTTCTCTCCCGGCTCCCGTCCCTCGCGGCCATCCAACAGCCGCGCGGTCAACCGCTCGAACTCGTCACCCCACCCCGAATTGTCGGTACGTGCGAGGCCGCCCAGTTCGACGCTTACCGTACCCGCCGCCGATGGGTCGCTCTTGCTCCTCGCGTCCGCAGGCGTTACACGAACCCAAACACGCCGCCGTCGCACCACCAACGACACCAACAGCCCGGCCATCATCGTCAGTGCGGACACCAGCACCCACACCTGAGCGGGGTCGTGGGACACCTGCACGTTGATGAACGGCACCGCGCCGTCGAACCGGATCGTCGTCCCGTCGTCGAGCCGGGTGGACTCACCCGCGGTCAGGTTGACCCGGGCCTGCTTGGTCAGCCTGCCCTGCTCGATGAGCCCCGGATCCAACGAGAACAGCGACTGCGGCCGCCCGGTGTCCAGCCCGGTGTCACCGCGGTACACGTCGATGGCGACGGCGGGATCGTTGAGCGCGGGGAAGCTCGACGACAGCAGCTTCCCGTCGAGCTGCTCGGTCGGGGCGAACAGTCCCTGCACGGCGATCTGGTGCTTGCGCCGCTGCTCGGCGTCGGGGTAGGTGCCGCCCGGCGGGTCGACGCGGATCACGCCCGACGACAGCAGCGTCAGCGGATCCTCGGGTCGCCACTGCACCGTCTGGGTGCGGCTCTGCCCGTCGGGGAAGGTGACCGTGAAGGTCGGCGCGTAACCGTGGCCCTGCAGGTAGATCCGGTCACCGCCGAGCCGCAACGGATGGTTGACCTCGAGCCGGTAGGGACGCCAGGTGCCGGTGTTCAGATCCGCACCGCTCTGGTATTCGATGCTCGCGGCGAACGACAGCGCCTGCCCCGAGGAGAGGTAGCGTGCGTCGAAGTCGTTGACCTTCAAGCAGATCGGATGCAGCGAGGTGCCGTCGACGGTGTTGCCCGCCCGGAACGAGTCGAAGGCAGCGGGCGACGCCGAGCAGAAACCGGGCCCGCCGTCGGCGATGACGATGACGTTGCCCTCGTAGCCGAACAGCTTGCCCACCGCGACGGCGACCAGCAGGCCGATCAGCGAGAAGTGGAACACGATGTTGCCGAACTCGCGCAGGTAGCCCTTCTCGGCGGAGATTTCGACGGTGTCGCCGTCGCGCCGGGTGACGCGCCGCCAGCCCGACAGCCGCTGCGACACATCGGCAGCGACTTCGTCGACGTCGCCCGCTAGGGCGACGGTGTGGTGCTTGGGCAGCCTGGACAGGTTTCGCGGCGCGACGACCGGCGTCGCGCGCAGGTTCCGGACGTGCTCGACCAGCCGCGGCGTCAGACACCCCACCAGCGACACGAACAGCAGGACGTAGATGGCCGTGAACCAGAAACTGGAGAACACGTCGAACGCCTGCAGCCGGTCGAGCCAGGGGCCGATGATCGAATGCTCGGCGAGATACTGGTCGACCTTCGCCTGGTTCAGGCTGCGCTGCGGCAGCAGCGCCCCGGGAATCGCGGCCAGCGCCAGCAGAAACAGCAGCACCAGCGCGGTGCCCATCGACGTCAGGGTGCGCCACGTGTTGCGGGCCAGCGCGAGCAGACGCAAAGGTGCCGCGACACGCCGATTCTCGGGTGCATTTGCGTCTGCTCGCGAGGAGGAGGTGGTGCTCACAGCGGCAACCGGAAGTCGCTGACGAACGCGTCGCGCACCCATGAGATGAACTCATTCCACAGGCCGGTCACCAACGCCAGCCCGACGAGGATGAGCAGCACGCCCCCGAGCAGTTGGATCGTCCGCGTGTGACGGCGCAGCCAACCCAGTCCCCGCACGGCCCGCGCCGAGCCAAAGGCCAACAGCACGAACGGAATTCCCAACCCCAGGCAGTAGGCGATCACCAGGACCACACCGCGGGTCACTGTGCCGCCGTCACTGGCCGACGCCACCGCGATCACGGCCGTCAACGTCGGCCCGAGACATGGCGTCCAGCCCAGTGCGAACACCGCGCCGAGCAACGGCGCACCCGCAAGCGTGGACAGCAGGCGCGGCGCGAACCGCACCTCGCGCTGCAACACCGGAACGAACCCGATGAACACCAACCCCATCACGATCGTGACGACGCCGCCGATGCGTTGCAGCAGAAGCTGATTCGCGATTAGCGTGGTAGTGAGACCCAGCACCGCCACGGTCCCGAGTACGAATACGACGGTGAACCCCGCCACGAACAGCGTCGCGGCCCCGGCAACGCGCAACCGGGCGGCGCGCACTGCGACCCGGGCACCGTCTGCTCCGCCGTCCTCCGCGTCGTGTGCCTCGACGCCGACGACGGCCGCCAGATAGGACAGGTAGCCCGGCACCAACGGCACCACGCACGGCGACGCGAACGAGACGAAACCCGCCAGGATGCTGACGCAAACGGCGAGCACCAACGGTCCGGTCGACATCAACTGGTCGACCTCGTCGAGGGTCACTGCGGGGAAGGACGTCACGTCGTGCTGGTCCTTTCGGCGGCCAGCCGTTCGACGACGGGCTGCAGGTCCTCGGCGAGCAGTTCACGAAGGAACACGGCCGCCACGCGGTGCTGTCGATCCAGGACGACGGTGGACGGGATGACGGTGGTCGGATACCTGCCGCCGAATGCGATCATGGTGCGCATCGCGGGGTCGTAGATGGAAGGGAAGGTGACCTTGCGGTCGACGATGAAATCGACTGCGGCATCACGATTGTTGTCCCGGACGTCGATGCCGAGGAACGCCACGCCCTTGTCCTTCGTCGCGTCGTAGACCTTTTGCAGCTCGGTGATCTCCGACCGGCACGGGCCGCACCACTGCCCCCAGACGTTGATCACCACGACCTTGCCTTCCAGGTCGCCGAGCGAGATCGTCGTGGCGGGGTCGGTGAGTTCGGGTCCGGAGATCGGGCCCGGACGGTTGCGGCGCTCAGGCGGGTCGTAGGTGATGTCGGTCTGGCCGCCGGGTGCGACGAACTCGAACGTGCCGCCCTGGGCCACCGCGTCATCACCGGTGGAGCAGCCGCTCAGAAGCACTGCTGCCGCCACCAGCGGAGCCACCAGCCATCTCACTACAGTCCCCAGGGCTCCGAATAACCCCAGCGGATCATGCGGTCGCCCTCGAAGGTGAACGACGTCACCGACGCCAGATTGCACAACCTGCTGTGCGGTAGCGGCAGGTGCGCCAACTTGCGCCTGGTCATCGCGCGGCGCAACGTCTCGACCGGAAGCTGGTGGCTGACGCACACCGCCTCGTGGCCGGCGGCCGTCACCCGCGCCCGGTGCAGCGCGGCCATCATGCGAGGGGCGATCTCCGAGTACGGCTCCCCCCACGATGGCTTCATCGGGTTCCGCAGGCGCAGCCAGTTCCGCGGATCGCGGAGCGCCCCGTCGCCGGGCGCTACCTTGTTGCCTTCGAAGTCGTTCCACGACTCGATGAGGTCGGTGTCGGTGGCGATCGCCAGGTCGTGCGCCGCCGCGATGGGCTCGGCGGTCTCCTGAGCCCGCTCCAACGGCGAGGCCACGACGTAGACGATGTCGTTGTGCGCCAACCAGTCCGCGGTCGCCTGCGCCTGCGCCCGACCCCGCTCGGACAGGTGGTAGTCGGGTAGCCGCCCGTAGAGCACCTTCTCCGGGTTGTGCACTTCACCGTGGCGCATGACGTGCACGGTCGTCCGCTCGGTCACGCCTGCGGCCGTTCGGCCTGCGCGGCGGCGCGGGCTGCGGCGGGCAGGGCGGCCGCGATTCGGTCGAACGCATCGTCGGTGAGCGCGGCCGAGACGAACCACGCCTCGAATGCGCTGCACGGCGGATAGACGCCCGCGGCGAGCAGGGCGTGGAAGAACGGGGGGAAGCGCCACGTGTCGGTGGCCCGCGCGGAGGCGAAGTCGGTCACCTGGTCCTCGGAGAAGAACACGCTGAACATGTTGGCCGCGCGGGAAACACGGTGCGCCACACCGGCTTCGGTGAGTGCCCCGGTGAGCATGCTCGACAGCCGATCGGCGTTGGCGTCCAGCGTGGCGTACACGGCGTCGTCGGCGGCCCGCAGCGTCGCCAGGCCTGCAGCCATCGCGACGGGATTGCCGGACAGGGTGCCCGCCTGGTACACGGGACCGAGTGGGGCGAGCCGGTCCATGACCTCCGCCCGGCCACCGAACGCCGCGGCGGGCAGGCCGCCGCTCATCACCTTGCCGAACGTGAACAGGTCGGCGTCGACGGGGTCGACGCCGTACCAGCCGGCGCGGCTGACCCGGAAGCCCGTCATCACCTCGTCGAGGATCAGCAGCGCGCCGTGCTCGGCGGTGATGCGGCGCAGCGCGGCGTTGAAGCCTGGCAGCGGCGGCACGGCGCCCATGTTGCCCGGGCTGGCTTCGGTGATGATGCAGGCGATCTGGTCGCCGAACTCGTCGAAGGCGCCCTCGACGGCGGCCACGTCGTTGTAGGGCAGCACGATGGTGTCGGCGGCGGTGGCGCCCGTGACGCCGGGAGTGGACGGAAGGCCAAGGGTCGCGACGCCGGAGCCGGCGTCGGCCAGCAGCGCGTCAACGTGGCCGTGGTAGCAGCCCGAGAACTTGATCATCTTGGCGCGACCGGTGAACCCGCGGGCGAGCCGGACCGCGCTCATGGTGGCCTCGGTGCCGGAGTTGACCATCCGGACCTTCTCGACGGCGCCGACGCGACCGATGATCTCCCTGGCCAGCTCGGTCTCCGCGGGCGTCGGCGCACCGAAAGACAGGCCGTCGGCGGCCACCCGCTGTACCGCCTCGACGACGGCCGGGTGCGCGTGACCCAGGATCATCGGGCCCCACGAGCACACCAGGTCCACGTAGCGATTGCCGTCGGCGTCGGTGAGCCAGCAGCCGCCCGCCTTGGTGATGAATCGCGGTGTCCCGCCCACCGCGGCAAACGCTCGAACCGGCGAGTTCACGCCACCCGGGATGACGGCGGCCGCCTCGGCGAACAGCCGCGCCGAGGCCTCGGTGCCCGCGGTACCGGACGCCGTCTGGTCAGCACGCATGGCCACCAGTGTCCCAGCCGGGTCAAAAGCGTCAACTACAGGGTGTAGTGGCCGACGGTCGTTGAGCTCAGCTGAGCAGTCGACTAGCAACCGCTCGTGTTCGCCGAGATCGACACCACGGTTGTGAAGTCGTCCGCGGAACGACAGGGACGACGGTTTCGGCGCGGGGTGTGCCGGGGAGGTGGGGGCTACGGCGCTGGGGTCAGCGCGAAGGTCGGGTGGTCGGCGTCGTCGGGAAGCTCGCGCCAATAGCCCTCCACCACCTTGCCCGCCAACGGGCGGTACGCGGCGATGATCGGGGCCCGCTGCTCGACGGGAACCTCGGCCGCGACGAACTTCTTGCCGCCGAGCGCGACGTTGGGGTCGGCCCGCACGTTGCGCACCCACTCCGACTCTCCCCGCGTCGACACCAGGTACTTGACGCCGTCGACCACCGGCACGACGACGGGAATCTGCTGAGGCTGCTTGCTGCCGCGCTTGGTCACGGTCAGCGTCTGGCTGCCACCGATGCCGAACGCCATCGCGATGCGGTTGAAGATCCGGACCGTAAACCACGGGGGCTTGAGGTAGGCCATGACCTACGAGTCTGGCCCCCAATGCGTGCTATCGCAAAGGGTTGCCGGCGCGAAACCTGACCGAAACTGGACACGCCGATCAGCAGGCGTCGGTAACGTCGAAGTCATGCTGATCGCCGCGCTGCGCGACATGCAGTGGCGGAAACGACGCTTCGTCATCGCGGTCCTGAGCACCGCCATCATCTTCGCGATGACACTGGTGCTCACCGGACTCGCGAACGGCTTCCGAGTGGAGGCGAAGAAGACCGTCGATGCGCTGGGCGTCGACGTGTTCCTGGTGAAAGAAGGCGCGTCCGGCCCGTTCGTCGGGGCGACTCCATTCGCCCCGACCGAACTCCCGCGCATCGCGGCCACCCCCGGCGTCATCGCAGCGGCACCGCTCGCGTACGCAGGCGGGACGGTCACCGACGGCGATTCGACGCGCAATGCCGACCTGTTCGGCGCACCCGAAAACGGCCCCGGCATGCCCGTTACCTCGGAGGGCAGGGCCCCGTCGACGCCCGACGAGGTCGCGGTCTCGAGCACGCTCGGACGCCACCTTGGCGACGAGATCGAGATCGCCTCGCGCAAACTGCAGATCGTCGGCATCGTGGACAACTCGACCGCGCTGGCCAACCTGCCCAACATCTTCTTCACCACGGCCGGCGCCCAGCAGTTGGTGTACGGCGGCCAGAACCTGGTCGCGTCGATCGGGATCAAGGGCGCACTCGATCGTGTCCCCGCCGGCTATCAGGCCGTCGACCGCGCCGGCGCCGTCGCTGATCTTCTGCGGCCACTCAAGGTGGCCGTCGATGCCATCACCATCGTCGCGGTGCTGCTGTGGATCGTCGCGGCATTGATCGTGGGCTCGGTGATCTACCTCTCCGCGCTCGAACGCCTTCGAGACTTCGCAGTATTCAAGGCAATCGGCGTCACGACTCGTAGCATCGCCGCCGGGTTGGCCATGCAGTCGATCATCGTGGCACTGCTCGCAGCACTGGTGGGCGCCGTGCTCTCGATGCTCCTGGGGCCATTGTTCCCGATGCAGGTGATCGTGCCGGGGGAAGCGTTCGTGGCGCTGCCGGTGATCGCAGTGGTGATCGGCCTGGTGGCCAGCGCCACCGGACTTCATCGCGCAGTGTCCGTCGATCCCGCGCTGGCGTTCGGAGGTCCTTGAGCCGTGGGCGATCTGTCCATCCAGAACTTGGTCGTCGAGTACTCGAGCGGCGGATATGCGGTCCGACCGATCGACGGACTCAACCTCGACGTGGCCGCCGGTTCCCTGGTAATCCTCTTGGGCCCCAGCGGTTGTGGGAAGACGACGCTGTTGTCGTGCCTCGGCGGAATCCTGCGCCCCCAGGGCGGGGCAATCAAGTTCGGCGACGTCGAGGTGACCGCCCTCGATGCCCGTGGGCTCTCGACGTACCGGCGCGAGACAGTGGGCATCGTGTTCCAGGCGTTCAACTTGGTGCCCAGCCTGAGCGCGCTCGAGAACGTCATGGTGCCGATGCATGCGGCAGGCATTCCTCGCAAGGAGGCGCGCAAGCGGGCCGAGGAGCTGCTGTCGCGAGTCGGCTTGCAGGACAGAATGACCCACCATCCCCGCGACCTGAGCGGAGGCCAGCAGCAGCGCGTCGCCGTCGCGCGGGCGATCGCGCTGGATCCACCCCTGGTGCTGGCCGATGAGCCAACGGCGCACCTTGACTTCATCCAGGTCGAAGAGGTGCTGCGGATCATTCGCGGGCTCGCCTCGGGCGACCGGATGGTGGTGGTCGCCACCCATGACAGCAGAATTCTGCCGCTGGCCGACCGCATCGTCGAACTGGTTCCGGAGTTGGCGTCGACCGACCGGCCGCCCGAAACCGTGTGGCTGGAGGCCGGCGCCGTCCTCTTCGAGCAGTGCACGATGGGCGATCTGATCTACGTCGTGGCAGAGGGTGAGTTGGAGATCGTGCGCGAATTGGCAGTCGGTGGAGAGGAATTGCTGAAGGTGGTCACGTCGGGTGACTACTTCGGCGAGATCGGCCCGCTGTTCCAGCTGCCGCGCTCCGCGACGGTGCGCGCCCGCACCGATGCGAGTGTCATCGGCTACACGGTGAAGGAGTTCCGTGAGCGGCTCGGCGCCGGTGGGGTACGCGACCTCATCGAGCATCGCCCGCTGAAGGTCGACGAGGTTGAGTAGGCGATCAAGTGCGAGTTTGATGGTTGTCATGCAGTTGCCGCAATGGTTGGCACGGTTCAACCGGCACGTGACCAACCCCATCCAGCGAATCTGGGCGGGCTATGTACCCGGCATGGGGATCCTCGAGCACGTCGGCCGCAAGTCGGGCAAGCCGTACCGCACTCCGCTGAACGTGTTCCCCACCGACGACGGCATCGCGATCCTGCTCACGTACGGGCCCGACCGGGACTGGCTGAAGAACGTCGTCGCCGCGGGCGGAGGGCGGATGCGCCGCTACGGCAAGACCTTCTCCGTGACCGAACCCCGGACGATGTCCAAGGGCGAGGCGGCAGCGCACGTGACGGGGTTCTGGAAACCGATCTTCGCGCGGCTGCCCTTCGAAGAAGCCGTCCTGCTCAGGAGGACGTGATGCGATTCGCCGATCAGCGCGCCCGGTTCAACCGCCGGTTCTTCAACCACGTGATGCTCCCACTGTCGGGCCGGGTCCCGATGTGGTCGATCATCGAGCACCACGGGCGGCGCAGCGGTGCCGTGTACCGGACGCCGGTGTCGATGTTCCCCACCCCGGATGGCGTCGCGATCCTGCTCGCGTACGGCGAAGACCGCGACTGGGTGCGCAACCTGCAGGCCGCCGGTGGAGGCCGGGCGACGATGGGCGGCAAGACCTTCGACGTGACCGATCCGCGGATCGTGCCGACGGCGCAGGCGGCTGCGATGCTGCGTTCGCCGTGGCGTCAGGCATTCGGACTGATGAGTACGCCCTCCGCGCTGCTGCTGCGGCATCAGACGTGATGCCAGGTGAGTGGCACGCCCTCCCCCTTGGTCATCACCGTGCCGGGCATCACGCGCAACCGGTAGGGAGTTAGGCGCAACGCCGCGAAGTGTTCGGAGGTCGGGCCGTCGCTCCACATCGGGATGATGTACGGGTCGTAGCCGACAGGTTCGGGGGCCTTGGCGAACTTGTCCCACACGGCTTTTCGCGTGTCGTCGTCGACATACCACTGCGCGGTGCATTCAGCGCTGCAGGTGTCGTGATTGGTGGTCCAGTAGCTCACCGCCACCTCGGGGTGAGCATCGAGATGGGCGCGCTTCAGTGGGGTCGGCACCGTGGCGACCCAGCCCAAGAGGTCGATTCCATCCCACTCCCAGATCGGATGCAGGATGCGGCTACGCGGCTTGCCGTCGCGGTCGACGGTGGCGACCGACGCCCACACGATGGAGTGCGCGGTGTCGACGAACGCTGGGGCGATCCGATCGAGAGACGTCACATCGCCGAGCCTAGGCGGCTAGTCCTCGTCTGCGACGGTCGGCTGCCGCTCCCCCATGAGGTCCTCGCGCTTGATCCCCTCACCGTCCTTGACTTCGCCGAACTTGGGCTTCCCGTCGTCGTCCACCCAGTCGGAGATGGCCTGGCCGGTGACGGTGTGCCCCGAGCCCGGTAATACCGAGGTCGGGCGGTCGTCGTCGTAGGCCTTGGCCATTTCTTTCGCGCGTTCGCGATGCTCTTCTGTGACTTCCGGCTTCGGAATGGTGCGCTGTTCGTCGTTTCCCATACCACTGGCTGCCCGGAAACGTGATCTACGAAACAGTGCCTGCTAGATGCGTACCGTCCGCAGCGCTGCGGGAAGGCTCGGCAGGAAGTGGGTGGTAGCGAACGCCCGAATGTCCTCGGCGGTGTCCAGCGGCGCGGCGCTCGGGAGCATCAGCACCATCGCGGCGTACCGCAGGATGGTGTCGGCGAGGTCGGTGACGGCCCGGTCACCGATCCGGTCGGCGAACCCTGCGGGGAAGATCGCGCGCAGCGCCTCGGCCATCCGCTCGATCGCCACACCGTAGTGGTGGTGGGCGAGCTCCAGCACTAGCGCCGGCTCCTCGGTGATCATCTGGTTCAGCACGCGATGGCGCCGGAACCGCAGGATCGACAGCGTGAACGCCTCCACGTAGTAGTTCGATTGCGGGCCCGCGTTCTTCAATTCCACGGCAATGTCGGCGAACAAGGCGGCGTTCTCGCGCTCGATGACGGTCGCCACCAGTTCGTCCTTGTTGGCGAAACGCCGGTAGATGGTGGTACGGCTGACCCCGGCGCGACGGGCGACGTCGTCGATCGCGACCCGACGGAAGCCGTGCCGCTCGAACTCGACCAGTGCCGCGTCGAGGATGGCCTCGACGGTGCTCATCCCCCGGTCGCTTCGCTCTCCCCCACGAGCAGGGGACCCCCAGCACCGGACGGGTCAGGGCCGCCCATAGCCGGCCTGCGCGAACTCGTTGTACCGCAACCGCATTGGCAGGCGATCCCAGATCCAGTTCACTGGTGTGGACCGCCATACTGCGGCGAACATCTGATAAGCCTTCTCCTTGCGGTCACTCCACGGTAGGCCGAGCAGATCACGCGCCCGCGGAGGCAAGCCGCCGGTAGTCAGGAAGGCCGCAACCGGGTTGAACAAGAGTGCGATCAGCCGCCACGCCAGCGGCGACACTCCCTTGGGGCGCGGGAAGCCCTTGGTGACGTAGCCGACGCCGTACTTCGCGGTGGGATGGGCGACGACGATCTCGTCGATCATCCGCTCCCAATATCGTTGGAAGCCTTGGTAATCGGCGGGCATCGGCCGGTCGCTCACCCCGTAGCGGCGGTACCACGTCTTGGACTCGAGGTAGAGCTGCTCCTTCTCGGCTTCGCTCAAGCGCTTGACGAAGGTGTCGGCGAAGTAGAGCACCTGCTCCACGAAGGTGGCGTGCGCCCAGAAGTACGTCTCCGGGTCAAGCGCGTGGTATCGGTCCGTCTTCCCGAACTCACTGGGCATGTCGCCCTTGATGTCCTTGTGGAAGTCGCGCACCTGGGTGCCGCGGTTGTCGTGGTCGGAGCCGTAGACGGTCATGAAGATCGGCGGCATCGAACGCTTGATGCGCGCCGCGGTGTCTGAGAAGAACACCGAGTGGTCGAGTACGCCCTGGCCCAGTTCGGCGAGCATGTTCTGCAGCACCGCCGGCCGCGGACCGATCAGGTACATGCGGTTGTCGCCAAAGTAGCGCCACACCAGCGACTCCGGACCAAGTGGGAGCGCGTCCGCCTGCTTCGGATTCTCGGCCAGTTCGGTCATGCGGAACAGTGTTACAGATTCTGCACTTTGTACCAGTCGGTGTGAGGGGCCTCACATCCCGTGGGGCGATGTCATCGTGCGGCGGTCAACGCCCACGCAGCCGGGCGACCCCGTCGACGATGAGCAACCCGGCCACTGTCGCAAGCAGCAGCGCCAACGCGATCATGGACGGGTCGTATACCAGCGACGACTTCGTGGGCTCACCGGGGATGATGGGCGCGACCACCTCCGAAGACCGCGCCGCGACCCAGCTCAGCACGCATCCGACTGCTGCCGCGGTCGCCAGCACCAGCTGGACGGTCGCGATCACCCGGTTGGTCACGATGCGGGCTCGTCCACCGCTGCGGTCAGCGCCGCACGCAGTTGTTTGTGCTTGCGCGCCCACGCCTGAGCGGTCCTGTCGTTGGACAGCTTGACCCCGATACCGGTACGTCCCCGTGGGACGCCTGCGAGCTCGCCCAGCGCACGCGCCGACTGCCACTTCGGCGTCTCAGAGCCCGACGCCTCCGGGAAGATCTTCACGATCTCGGAGAGGCGGATGGTCTCGGTCCCCTGTCGCAGATACTCGGGCGTCAATTCGACGGAGGTGTGGATGCGGGCCGCCTTGATCTGGATCGAGAGGAACCCCGTCACCAGCACCAGGAACACGCCGGGCACCACTGGCTGAAGGCCGTAACCCGTGGACATCTGGATGAGCGCCATCGCGACGGCCGCCCCGGGACCGACCAGCGCCCACAGCCACGTCGCGCCCGGTTCCGAGAAAAGGATCTCGTCGGCGGTGGTCTCAGTCACTCGACGGCATCCTCGGCGAACCACTTCTGAGCTTCGGGCCTGGTGATGCACACCACCGCGGCGATGAGCGGGAGAAGCCCCAGCAGGCTCAGCACGTGCATCACGCCGCCGACGACGGGGATGAGCGCGATGACGACGACGGTGGCCAGTGACAGCGAGAGCGCCGCCCGCCGGAAGCGTGGATCTCGCGTTCGAGTCTTGCCCGCCAACAGCGCGATGGCGACGCCCACCACCGCGCTGAGTACACCGATCGCGCGAAAGACGCCGGGCAACCCGGGCAAGTCGACCGTGGCTGTGAGCAGGCCACCGGCGATCAGCAGGATTGCGGCGGCCAACCAACACCAAAAGGCGACGTTGACGATCCGGGGCCGGCTCAGCGGCGACGGCGACGGTGCGGACATATGCGGGTCAGCCTAGCCTTTCAGCGAACGAAGTAATCGTGGGCGTCCTTGCGATGGAGCACGAAGATGCCGCCGACGATCAGTACGGACCCGACGATTGCCGCGACCGCGAAGACGACCGCCACGGCGGGTGGCGCATCGGATCGCAGCAGGTTCGAGCAGACGAACACCACCGATGCGGCGCCGCCCCCGGTTAGTGCGGTGCGTGCCCAGCGGTAGCCCTGGCGCATCAGGATGAGGAACGTCGACACGATCGCCGCAGTGTTCACCGCGAACACCGCGATCGACGCGTTGACCAGCCACGCCGGGGTCGGGTCAGGCGCACTCACCACCGCGACGGCGTAGCCGGTCAGCATGAACGGCAACGCGATGACCCACAGCCAGAAGCCGGTGACTACGTCTTCCGGCACGTCCTTCGGCGAGTCGGAACTCGGGCCGCTCACGCCAGCCAGCCGGCGACGTCGGCCGCCCAATAGGTGAGCACGATGTCGGCCCCCGCGCGCCGAATGCTGGTCAACGTCTCCAGGGCGACGACCCTCATGTCCACCCAGCCGTTGGCGGCGGCCGCGCTGATCATCGCGTACTCGCCCGACACCTGATAGGCGGCCACCGGCACCGGTGAGACGTCGGCTGCGGCGCGGACGATGTCCAGATAGGCCATTGCGGGCTTGACCATCACCATGTCGGCGCCCTCGGCGATGTCGAGCTCGATCTCGTTCAGTGCCTCGCGGGCGTTGGCCGGATCCTGTTGGTAGGTGCGCCGATCGCCCTGCAGGCTCGAGCCGACGGCCTCGCGGAACGGGCCGTAGAAACCGGAGGCGAACTTCGCCGCATACGCCAGGATCGCGACGTCGACGTGACCGGCCGCGTCCAAGCCGTCGCGGATCGCCGCGACCTGACCGTCCATCATGCCGCTGGGTCCGACCACGTGGGCACCCGAATTCGCCTGGGCGACAGCAAGTTCCACGTAGCGTTCATTGGTGGCGTCGTTGTCCACCCGGCCCTCGGCGTCCAGCACGCCGCAATGACCGTGGTCGGTGAACTCATCGAGGCAGGTGTCGGCCATCAGCACGGTCGCGTCGCCGACCTCCTCGACCAGGTCACGCAGGGCGACGTTGAGCACGCCATCCTCGGCGATACCCACCGATCCGCTGGCGTCCTTGTCGTCGTCGGCGGGCACGCCGAAGATCATCAGCCCGCCCACGCCCGCGTCGACGGCGGCGACGGCCGCGCGCCGCAACGACTCGCGTGTGTGCTGGACGACGCCGGGCATCGATGTGATCGGCTTCGGCTCGGCGATGCCGTCAGCGACGAACATCGGCAAGACCAAATTCCTTGGCTCCAAGGAAGTTTGCGAAACCAGCCGACGCATCGCCGGACTGGAGCGCAGACGGCGAGGTCGGTGCCTCGGAAACGCCATGGCTAGTGGTCCGTCCGCTGGCGCGCGAGACATCCAACGTACGGTTGTTGTACACATCGCCCAAGTGGAGTCGCGAACAACCGTACTTTCGGCGAACCGTGAAATTGCTTCACCCGATCAGTACGCAGACAAACCACGAGGCAACCGACTTCCTAGCGGCGACGGCTCTTCTTGCGCGGCGGTGGCAACGCGCCCTCGGCGCGCAAGCGGGCGGCGTGCTCAGCGAGCGCTTCGACCAGCGGACCCACCGCGGCCACCTCCGGCTGAACGTCCACGCGCAGCCCGAATTCCGCTGCGGTCTCGGCAGTCTTGGGACCGATGCACGCCACGATGGTCCGCGCGTGCGGCTTGCCAGCGATGCCGACGAGGTTGCGCACCGTCGAGCTGGAGGTGAAGCAGACCGCGTCGAATCCGCCGGTCTTGATCATCTCGCGGGTGTGCGCCGCAGGCGGAGCGGCTCGCACCGTGCGGTACGCCGTGACGTCCTCGATCTCCCAGCCGCGTTCGCGAAGCCCCTCGGCCAGCGTCTCGGTGGCGATGTCGGCCCGCGGCAGCAGCACGCGGTTCACCGGGTCGAAAATGTCGTCGTACGGCGGGAATTCGTCGAGCAGGCCCAATGAGGACTGTTCGCCGGTGGGCACCAGTTCGGGGTTGATGCCGAAGGCGCGCACCCGATCGGCGGTGGCCTGTCCGACACACGCGATCTTGACACCGGAGAACGCTCGCGCGTCCAGTCCGAACTCGTTGAACTTGTCCCACACCGCGCGCACCGCGTTGGTAGAGGTGAACACCACCCACTGGAACCGGCCGTCGACCAATCCCTTGACGGCGCGTTCCATCTGCGCGGGGCTGCGCGGAGGCTCGACGGCGATGGTCGGCACCTCGACGGGCAGGGCACCGTGCGAAACGAGTCGGTCACTCATCTCCCCGGCCTGATCCTTGGTGCGGGGCACCAGGACGGTCCACCCGTAGAGCGCCCGGCTCTCCCACCAGTTCAGCTTCGCGCGGTTGGCGACGGTCTTGCCGATCGTCACGACCAGCGGTCCGGCGAGTGGGCCTGCGGGATCGGGGCCGGCCAGCGTGGCCTTGTCGAGCAGACCGGCCAGCGTGACCTCCACCGAGCGCTGCTGGCAGGTGGTTCCGCTGGCGGTCACCACGCACGGCGTGCTGTCGGTCAGCCCGTATTCGATGAGCGTGCGGGCCGCATCCGGCAGGTGCGACGCGGTGGCGTGCAGGATCAGCGGTCCCGGTGCGGCGGCCAGCGCCGCCCAGTCGACGTCACCGCGCACGTCGGCCACGGTGTGCGACGAGCCGAGCGGAAGCCCCGCGTAGGACGGCACCGCCGTCGTCGCGGGCAGCCCCGGCACGATCTCGAACTGCCCATGGGCGCGTGCCAGTGCGGTCACCTCGGTGATCACGGCGTCATCCGACAACGGATCGCCAGCCACCAGACGCACGACGTCGGCGCCGGTACGGGCCTCGTTGGCCAGGAGTTTGGCCACCTCAGTGGGATCGCCGAGGGCCGGGCGGACCTCGACGCCACTCGGCAGCGGCTGCGTCGGCGTCGCCGCATCGGCATCAGTCGCATCGTCGCTTGGCTTGGCCGCTTCTGCCGGGCCCGACGTAGGCGGCAGTTCGGAGCCGACCAGCGCCAGCACCGCCTCCGGCACGTCGGGGTCCGTGAACACGAGCGCCGCGTGTGCGAGCACCGATCGTGCCCGCGTCGTCAGCAGGCCGGGGTCACCCGGTCCAGCACCGACGAACGTGATGCGGCCGGGCTTGAGCTTGCGCCCTCGGGTGGTCATCCTTCACTCCCGCTTTCAGTCCGCTCCACCAACAGATCCCGCGCGCCAAGCTCGAACAACTCCGCGGCCACCGAGAGCCCTAGCTCTCGTGCCCGCTCGGGAGTCCCGATACCGGACGCACGGATCACGTCGGATCCGTCCAGCGCCGCCACGCAGCCGCGTAGCGACAACTCCTCGAATATGTGGCCTTCCTCGTCGATGGATTCGACCACTTCCGCGATCGCCCCCACCGGCGCCGAACACCCCGCCTCGAGCTCGGCGAGCAGGATCCGCTCCGCAGTGACCGCGGCACGCGTGTCGGCGTCGTCCAACTCCGCCAGCAGCGCGGCGAGCTCCCCGTCACCCGCGCGGCATTCGACCGCGAGGGCTCCTTGAGCCGGCGCTGGCAACATCTGCACCGGCTCGAGAGTCTCGGTGACATCGCCGAGCCGTCCGATGCGAGCCAGACCCGCCCGGGCGACGACGACGCCGTCGAGATCACCACTACTTACCCTGTTCAACCTGGTGTCTAGGTTGCCTCGTAGGGGGCGAATTTCCAAACCGAGACCCAGTGCTCTAAGCTGCGCGGCCCGCCGCGGGCTCGACGTGCCGATCACCGACCCCGCGGGCAACTCTCCGAGCACCATTCCGTCGCGGGCCACCAGCGCGTCACGCGGGTCTTCACGCCGGGGAACGGCGGCGATCACGAACCGGTCGTCGGTCGCCGTGGGCAAATCCTTGTACGAGTGCACCGCCATGTCGACCGTGCCTTCGGCGATGGCTTCACGCAATGCGGCGGTGAACACACCGACGCCGATCTCGGCGATGGGATCACTGGACCGGTCGCCGTCAGTGACGATGAGGACGAGTTCGGCCGCGTGCCCGTTGGCCTCGATGGCCGCCTTGATGGTGCCGGCCTGGGTGGTCGCCAGCAGGCTTCCCCTGGTGCCGATCCGGATGACCCTGTCGCGCGAAGACGATGAGGTGGTGGGCAAGCGCTTACTCGGTCCCGTCGAGATCCAGCCGGGAATCGCTTGTCACCAACGGCAATTCACCGCCAGCTACGGCGTCGACCGCCTGCGGGTCGAGCTCGAACAGTTCACGCAACGCCTCGGCGTAGCTGTCCCCGCCCGGTGCGCTGGCCAGTTGCTTGACGCGCACCGTCGGCGCGTGCAGGAGCTTGTCGACGACGCGGCGCACGGTGCGGGCGACCTCGTCGCGCTGGGTGGCCTCAAGGCCCGGCAGGCGATTGTCCAGGCGCAGCAGTTCGGCCTCGACGACGTCGGCGGCGCGCTGGCGCAACGCCGTCACCGTGGGCGTCACCTCGGCCATCCGCTGGCCCGCCAGATAGTTGGCGACTTCGGTGGCGACGATCGCCCGGGCGGCTTCGGCGTCGGAGGCGGCGGCGCTAGCGGTGGGTTCGCGCTGGATGCGGTCCATGTCGACGACGTACACGCCGGGCAGGCCTGCCACGGCGGGGTCGACGTCGCGGGGCATGCCCAGGTCACAGATCACCAGCTGGCGGTATTCGGAGCGCCCGGTCAGTCCACGGTGCGCGTCGGCAAGTGACACCACTGGCCGCACGGCGCCCGTGCAACTCACCACGACGTCGGCGTCGGCGAGGGTTCCGGCGATGTCGTCGAGCACGTGGGCGTCGGCCTCGACGCCCTCGTCGCGCAGGTTCTGCGCAAGACGTTCGGCGCGCGGCAACGAGCGGTTCACGACGTGCACGTGGCCGATGCCCGCCCGCACCAGGTGCGCGGATGCCAGCGCGCCCATGGACCCGGCGCCGACGACGGTGGCCGTGCGTGCCGCCAGCCCGCCGGGGAGCTTGGCATTGGCCATGTCCAGCGCCACTGACACCACGGAGGCGCCCGCGGCGTCGATCCCGGTCTCGGAGTGCACCCGCTTGCCCACCGACAGCGCCCGCTGCGCGAGCTCGTGCAGGGTGCGCCCGACGGTGTGGTTGGCCTCGGCGGCGGCGTACGCGCGGCGGACCTGGCCGAGTACCTGCTGCTCACCGATCACCGCGGAATCCAGCCCGCTGGCCACGGCGAAAAGGTGCTCGACGGCGGCCTCGGCGTAGCGCACGTAGGCGTATTTGGTGAGATCACCCAACGACATGCCGGAGTGCTCGGAGAGCACCGAACCGATGACCGACAGGCCGCCGTGGAAGGCCTCGACCACCGCGTACACCTCGACGCGGTTGCAGGTCGACAGCACCATCGCCTCAGTGACCAGCGACGATTGGAGCACCTGGTCGACGATCTTCGCTTGATCGGACTCGTCGGTGCTCAACTGTTCCAGGACGGATACCGGCGCGCTGCGGTGCGAAACCCCGAAAAGCAGAACGCTCATGGCCTCTTCACCACGTCGTCAAAGGTAGCCGTTCACCAGCCCGCCTACCAAATTTGCTGTGCACCTACTTAGCACCCAGATCGGTGCGCAGCCGGGCCTCGTCGACCTCCCAGTAGCTGTGCTCCCGCCCGTCGAGCAGCACGACGGGCAGCCGGTCGCCGTACTCGGTCCGCATCGCAGGGTCTCCGGCGGCCGCCGCGGCGTCCACGTCCGTGGTACCGAGGTCGAAGCCGAGCTCCTTCGACAGGTGGGTCAACTGGTCCTTCGCCCGGTCACACAGGCCGCACCCGGCGCGTGTCAGCAAGATCACGCTGTGCTGGTTCCCCATGTCGCTACGCTCCTGCCCGCCGAAGCTGGTTCCCCATGTCGCTACGCTCCTGCCCGCCGAAGCTGGTTCCCCATGTCGCTACGCTCCTGCCCGCCGATGCTGGTTCCCCATGTCGCTACGCTCCTGCCCGCCGATGCTGGTTCCCCATGTCGCTACGCTCCTGCCCGCCGATGCTGGTTCCCCATGTCGCTACGCTCCTGCCCGCCGAGTGCCCATCTGCGACCAGTATTCCGTGACCTACTGTTGATACGTGTCCGAGTCCGGGGCTGTCGCCGATCCCAATATGGACGCCGACGCCGAGGTCCTGGTCGACGAGCATGGCATCGTCGCCGAGGCGTCGGGTCCCCCGCCCGCTCCGCCGCCCGATCTCACCGCAGCGGCGTTCTTCGACGTCGACAACACCCTGGTGCAGGGCTCGTCGCTGGTGCACTTCGCGCGGGGGCTGGCGGCCCGGAAGTTCTTCACATATGGCGACCTCGCGCGATTTGGATACGCACAAGCCAAGTTTCAGCTAACCGGCAAGGAGAACAGCGACGACGTCGCCGCGGGTCGGCGCAAGGCGCTGGCCTTCATCGAGGGCCGCGAGACCTCCGAGCTCGTCGCCGTCGGCGAAGAGATCTACGACGAGATCATCGCCGACAAGATCTGGCCGGGCACTCGTGCGCTCGCGCAGATGCACCTCGATGCCGGCCAACAGGTGTGGCTCGTCACGGCGACGCCCTACGAGCTCGCCGCCACCATCGCCCGCAAGCTCGGGCTGACCGGCGCGCTGGGCACCGTGGCCGAATCCGTCGACGGCGTCTTCACGGGTCGGCTGGTCGGCGACGTCCTGCACGGCGTGGGCAAGGCCCACGCCGTGCGCTCTCTGGCCATCCGCGAGGGCCTCAACCTGAAGCGGTGCACCGCCTATTCCGACAGCTTCAACGACGTGCCGATGCTGTCGCTCGTAGGGACCGCCGTCGCGATCAACCCGGACGCCGCGCTGCGCGACGTCGCCCGCCAACGGGGATGGGAGATCCGCGACTTCCGCACCGCCCGCAAGGCGGCGCGCATTGGAGTGCCGTCGGCATTGGCTCTCGGCGCCGCAGGTGGCGCCCTGGCCGCCGTCGTTTCGCGCCGTCAGGGCGGTCGTTGAGGCGGCGCGGACGAGCGGAGCACGACCGCTGCACTGATAGGCTCGGCGCCGCTGGGTGACGCGCATGAATGCCTCAGCCACACCCAGGAAGAGTTCGACGGGGAGCAAGTCCGACCATGAGCATCGCCCAAGACATCATCGGAACCCACTACCGCTATCCGGACTACTTCGAGGTGGACCGCGAGAAGGTGCGTGAGTTTGCGAGAGCGGTCAAGGACGACCACCCCGCCCACTACAGCGAGGACGCCGCCAAGGAGTGCGGCTACGACTCCCTGATCGCGTCGCTGACGTTCGTCGCGGTCGCGGGGCGCCGGGTGCAGCTGGAGATCTTCAACCAGTTCGACGTCCCGGTGAACATGGAGCGGGTGCTACATCGCGACCAGAAGTTGATCTTTCACCGGCCCATCGTCGCCGGCGACAAGTTGTGGTTCGACTCCTACCTGGATTCGGTCATCGAGTCGCACGGCGCGATTCTCACCGAGGTGCGCGGCGAGGTCACCGATGACGACGGCAATCCGGTACTGACGAGCATCGTGACCATCCTCGGCGAAGCCGAACACCCCGACCAGGCCGACGAGGTCACCGCACAGATCGCGGCGGCCCGCGATGCAGCCATCGCGAGAATGGTTGCTGGGCAAAACTCGTAAGTTGAGTTACGCCAGGCGATTTCGGCGTGTCTCCGTTCGCGCGTGGTGAACCCCGCGAGCACACGCAAACGTCGCCCGGCATTTGGGGGGTTTGCGTCTGGTCGCGGGAAGCTGCGGCTGGGCTCAGCCCATGAACATGTTCCTGCGGTTGGTCAGCAGTTGGTAGAGCGTCTGCTGGATGGTCTCGCGGATCTGGTCGGTCAATTCGAAGGTGATCATCGGATCCTCGGCGGCGTATTCGTCGTAGCTCTCGGTGGAGATCGGCTCACCGAACTGGATGTGCCACTTCGACGGCAGCGGGACGAGCCCGACCGGCCCGGCCAGCGGGAACAACGGTGTCACCGGGAAGTACGGCAACCCCAGCAACCGGGCCAGCAACTTCACGTCGGTGAGCATCGGGTAGATCTCCTCCGACCCGACGATCGAGCACGGGATGATGGGTGCCTTTGCTTGTAGTGCTGCTGACACGAACCCGCCACGGCCGAACCGCTGCAGCTTGTAGCGGTCCCGGAAGCGCTTGCCCAACCCCTTGTACCCCTCGGGGAACACGGCCGTCAGCTCGCCGGCAGCCAAGAGCCGATGCGCATCGGCCGTGCACGCCATGGTGTGGCCGGCCTTGCGTGCCGCCTGGCCGAGCATGGGCATGTCGAAGAGCATGTCGGCGGCCAGCAACCTGAGGTCGCGCTTGGCGGGATGCTCGTCGTGCACCGCGACCGAGGCCATCAGCCCGTCGAACGGAAGCACGCCCGCATGGTTGGCGACGACCAGCGCGGCCCCCTCCGCGGGCAGGTGCTCGATCCCGCTGACCTCCACTCGGAACCAGTGCTTGAAAAGTCCTCTCAGCAAAGGAAGGAAGATTGCTTCATTGAGGTGCCGATCGAAGCCGAACTCGTCGACCGTGTAGTCGCCGGCCATCCGCTTGCGGACGAACTCGGCCATGGCGGCGATCCGTTGCGCCAGTTCGTTGGGGCCCTCGTCGGACTGAGCGGATCCGCCAGCGGAACTGCGGCGCTTGTCGATCTCGCGGACTACGTCGGCCAGCTGCTCGGCCGATGCCCGGGATCCGGGGTCGGACAGCAGCGACGGATGTCGGCGCGAACTCTCCGCTCGCGCGGCTGCGCGTCGCTGAGCCGAGGAACGGCCCGAATTCGAGTGCAGCGGAATGACTTTCGCTTTTGACTCGCCGGCCACGTTACTACCTTCTCTTACCCCCGGGTGAACTGTGAGTCTAGCGCCCCCAACGCTGCGCTGCAGACACCGCGCGCTTCTCCATCGAGATTACCCAGCTCGGGTCGATGATCGGCGTCAATCCACGACCTCGCACGTAATCGTCGAACGCCTCCGTCGTCGTCCACTTCGGGATATAACCCAGGTCCTTGCGCATGCGCGCGGTGTCCATGACCCGACCGTAACTCAAGTAGTTCAGCTGCTCGCGATCCAGCTCGGTGTAGCGCGTTGCACGTCTCAGCGAATCCACCAGGGACAGCGCTGAACGCGGCACCGGAAGCTCGAGGCGCCCGGACCGACGGATCGCCTGGGACATCATGATGATGCCGGGGGCACCGACGTTGAAGGTGCCCGCCCGACCCGCGACGGTCGCCCGTTCGAGGACACCGAGCGCGTCCTGTTCGTGCAGCAGCTGCAGGCGCGGGTCGTGTCCGAGTACCGACGGCACAACCGGCCCGGCGAGGTAGCGCGACAGCGCGGTGTCCATCGCAGGTCCGATCATGTTGGCCAGCCGCAGTATCGTGACCGCGATGTCGGGCCGACGCCGGGCCAGGCCCCGCGCGTAACCCTCGATGTCGATGCTGTCGCGCGCAAATCCCTCGCCCGGGGGCCGGCGGGAGTGGCCGTCCTCGGTGAACAGCACAGGGTCCTTCGGGCTCGAGCCGTACACCTCGGAAGTGGATTTCAACACGACCCGACGCACCGACGGAGCCTTCTGGCAGGCAGCAAACAACTGCATCGCGCCCATCACGTTGAGTTCCTTCAGCGCCGCCCGGCCGCCTGAGCGCGGTGCGTAGGAGGCTGCCGCCGCGTGCACGACGGTGTCGACTTCGCCGTTTCGGATCACTTTGGAGATGAACGGGTTCCGGATGTCGGCACGGACGAACTCGGCTCGGCCCATCCGCCGGAGCAGATCCTTGCTCGGCGCGATCGCGTCGACCGCGATGACGTGGTTGATCAGCGGGTCTTGCGCCAGTCTGGCGGTCAGATACCCACCGAGGAACCGGCAGGCGCCGGTGACGAGCACGACCTTGGGGTAGTGGACGGTGTCCTTGGAATCAGAACCTCCCGAACCCGGCTGGGGCCGATCTCCGGAGCGGCCGTCAGCATCCATCCCGTCAGCCTAGCGTCAGTGGCTGGGCTGAAGCTGGACGCTACTTGCCAAGTTTTCTGCGCTGCACCCGCGTGCGACGAAGCAGCTTGCGGTGCTTCTTCTTCGACATGCGCTTGCGACGCTTCTTGATGACTGAACCCATGAACTCCGCTACCTAAGACTTTGACGAGACGCATTGAAGGACTCTGAATCCTTCTGAACCAACCCGGCTACCTTACCGGCCTGGCCCAGCAAAACGAAAAGCGCGTCGGGAGCACGCGGCCCGACGGACGGCTCACCACACGCGGGATCGTGCGCGTCTGCGCCCGCGGAGAGGAGGCCTAACCGGCGTCGAAGTACGACGTCTCGAGCAGGTCGTGAACCGCCTTGGCGTGCACCCGGAATGACCGACCGACCCGGACCGCGGGCAGCTCTCCGTTGTGGACCAATCGATAGACAGTCATCTTGCTCACCCGCATGAGGCTCGCCACTTCCGCGACGGTGAGAAATTGAGCCCGTGGCGGTTGACTGTCGCCAGCCGCGGCGTCACGCGCCGATTTCCCGCTGCCGGAATCGCGCGCCGATGGCCCGTTCATAGACGTCATCGCAACCCAATCCATCAGGCACGGCCAGTCCCAGCGGCTTCCCCACCATTGGCACCAACGCATGCTTACAACGAGGAGAATAGCGTGGCAGATGTGGTTATTGCGACGGGTGTGGGGTAATCCGTTTGAAATTTCATGAACTACTCTTATGTAATTCCTAGCTGCTCAGAGCGTGTTTTTGCGGCGGCCACCGCATCGGCCACCGCCGCGCGCAGGCCACCCCGCTCGAGTTCCCGCAGCCCAGCGGCGGTGGTGCCACCGGGCGACGTGACGATGGCGCGCAACTGCGCCGCGCTGGTATCCGTGGCCGAACCAATTGCTGCGTCTCCTGCCACGTGCTGCTCGTCGAGGCGTTCCAGCAACATCGCCGCCGAACCGGCCATCGTCTGAGTCACCAGATCCGTGGCCACCCCGCGAGGCAGCCCCGCCGCGACCCCGGCGTCGACGAGCGCCTCGACCATCAGGAAGAAGTAGGCGGGACCCGAGCCGGACACGGCGGTGACGGCGTCGAGTTGGGACTCGGGCACCGTCAGGACCCCACCGACCGCGTCGAAGATCGCCGCCACCTCCTTGAGCTGCTGCTCCGTCGCGAAGCGCCCGCGCGCAAGCGCGCTGACTCCTCCACCGACGACGACGGGAGCGTTGGGCATGACGCGGACGACCGGCGCCCCCGCAGGAAGCTTCGATTCGTAGTAGGCCGTGCTGACCCCCGCCGCCACGGTGATGAAAACCTGTTCTGCGCTGGAGTTCTCGGCGCGCGCGGCGGCTTCGGCGATGTCGATGAGCGCCGACTCGACGTCTGCAGGCTTGACTGCGACGACGATGTAGGTGGCATTCTCGGCGGCGTCGGCGACCGAAGTCATCAGTACCGAGTAGGTCTCGGCCAGGTACCTCGACCGGTTGGGGTCCTTCTCGGCGACCACCAAGTCCTTGGTCTGACGCCCTGCGCGCAGCAGTCCGGAAAGCAATGCCTCGCCTATGCTTCCGCCTCCGATGATCGCAATTCTGGCCACGGGGCAAGCATTGCACGTCCGGATTCGCTACGGCGCGGGCGGCACCAATGCGAGTTGGCGGGACTGCACGATGATGCGGCCCTCGCAATCCACGACGAGGTGGTCCTCGTCGAACCAGTCTTGGCCGATCTGCATCGTGGTGCACATCACTCGCAACCAACCGTCGGCAGGTATGCCGCGAAGGTAGGCCGTCAGCTGAACCGTCGGCGCCCAGCCAAACCGGTTGACGCCGAACGTCACCGGAGCCGAGACGTCGCCGCACAACAACGCGAACAAGACGTCCGGTGAGCCCTCCCGCGGGCGCACCCAATATTCGATTACGGGCGGACCGCCGTCAGCACGCGGGGCCATCGTCGTCAGTGACGGCCGGATGTCGCACCCGTGCGCGAGGTGCACGATGTCGGCCATCGGATGTCCGGGGCCGATCGGCTCCAGCCCAGGCGGCGGATCGGGTGTCATCAGCGCCACCACCGGATTCACCGACAGCAGGGGCGCGACGTCGTGTTCCGGGTCGGCCAAGGTCATCACCGACCGCACGGCGGTCTTCCCGCCCTGACCGAGTTCGACGTCGACCAGGCTCACCCGCCGCCCCCGCTTGCGCACCGTGCATACCACCCTCATCGCCCCGGGGTCAGGAGCCCACAGGAAGCTGCCCGACACCGCGATCGGCTGTATTCCGATCAGCTGCTCTTCGCGCAAGCGCTCATCGCCAGTCGGGTCGTCCTCGCCGTCGTCACTGGACAGCGCGGTCCGTGCCGCCTTGGCGCTCAACGCCAGCATCGCGCCGCCGTGCACCTTCTCGCCGATGGTCCAGTGCTTGTTGAGCACGCCCTCGAAGACGCTGACGGCTTCGTTGGACGAAACCCTCGTCAGCGCCATCGCGTCGGCGAACCGGGTGGAGTCGGTCATCGTCATCCTCTGCTCTTCGCGCAAGCGCTCATCGTCATCCTCTGCTCTTCGCGCAAGCGATCATCGTCGTCCTCTAGCGCAGCAGGTGGGCACGCGCGAACTCGAGCGATTCGACCAGCAGCTCCTCGCGCTCGGCCGCGGTCCGCGCGCGCGACGTCGTCACCTCGAGAATGACGTGGCCGGAGAAGTCATTCGCCGCGAGCATCTGACAGATCTCGACGGTCGGCTGGGTCCCGCGTCCGGGGACGAGGTGTTCGTCGGTGGAGGCTCCGCTGCCATCGCACAGGTGCAGATGGACGAGACCGTCGCCCATCCGACGGGCCATGTCGATGGCATCGGTGCCTGCGGTGGCCGAATGCGACAGGTCCAGTGTGAAATGGGCATGACCCCCGTCGAGTGGGTCGAAGGACGGGGCGAACGCCGAGATCGCCACACCGGGTGTCCCACCGCGCTTGCGCATCCGCTGGATAGACGGCTGACCCGTTCCGAAGATGCGGTCCGCGCGGAACGGAAACATGTTCTCGACTGCGACCAAGACGTCGCTGGACGCCTCCAGTTTGGCGACCTGGTCGGCGAACCCCTCCGCATACCGGCGTTGCCACCGGAACGGCGGATGCACCACCACCGTCTGGGCGCCGAGTTCCTCTGCGGCACGCACGCTGCGCTCGAGTTTGGGAATGGGGTTGGCACCCCAGACCCGTTGCGAGATCAACAGGCACGGCGCATGCACGCTGAGCACCGGAACCCCATAGTCGTCCGACAGTTTGGTGATCGCCGCAACGTCCTGACTGACCGTTTCGGCCCACACCATGAGTTCGACGCCGTCGTAGCCAAGACGCGCCGCGTACTCGAAGGCAGCCTCGGTCCTCAAGGGATATACCGAGGCTGTCGACAAACCGACCTTGATGGCAGGGCGCACTGGGGGTTTATTTTTGCGCGTCAGTGCGTCTTCAGCAGGACCAGGGGTCCCAATGTGACCAAGGCGCCAACCGCCACCGCGATGAGCGTGCTGCCGATGTCCTCGGTCTTGCGAACCACGCGCACGCCGATGACGAGCCCGAGGATGACGAGCACCGACAACACCAGCGCAACGATGTGGTTCCACTTCCACAGCAGATCGAAGGCGATGAACAAGCCCGCACCGAAGACGACGGCGAGGATGCACTGCACGACCACCCACACGCCGCAACATGAAGGCGGAGCCGCGGGGCTTTTACGGTCTCCGGCTCGTCCACGTCCGGCCTGGCGTCCTCGCCGAGGTCGATGTCCTCCGGTCCGGGCCTCGGGCCGCGGCGGGCGAGGTCGTCGGCCACGGACTGACCACCGAACAACGTGTCGGAGTTGGAGCGCAGGTAGGACGGAACCACGAAGGCCTCTTGCGTGCCTTCCTCGTCGTCGGCGGCGGCGAGCGGCGCCTCGCCCTCGAGCGACTCGATGAGGTCGACGTCGGACCCCATCTCACCGTCGTCGACGACGGGATCCGGGCTCATCTGCTCGGCGCCGCCCGCGAGGGCGGAGAACGCGGGCGGGGTCACCCGGGGGCGACGCGGCGGGGCGGCGAACTCGATCGGATCGACCTCGGCGTCCCGCTGCTCGAGATGAGCTTCGTAGTCGACCTCGGCTTCGGTCAACTCCGGCTCGGGCGCCGTGACGGAAGCCTCCTCGACCACCTCGGCCTCGACGTCGGCCTGCTCGACCGCGTCCTCGACTTCCTCGGCCTCGACGTCGGCCTGCTCGACCGCGTCCTCGACCACCTCGGCCTCGACGTCGGCCTGCTCGACCGCGTCCTCGACCGGTGCGACTGGTTCATCGGTCTCCACCGGTTCGTCGACTTCCACCGTGTTCGTCGACTTCCACCGGTTCGTCGACTTCGACGTGTTCGTCGACTTCCACCGGTTCCACGAGCTCGAGGGATTCGACGTGCTCGGCGACACCGTTGGTCGACACCGGCTCGACGGCCTCAGCGGCGGAGCCGCTTGTTTGCACCGGCTCGTCGACCTTCACGACGGGCGTCGAGTCTCTGATGATCGGGATCTCGCCGGTCAGTTCGGCGACCGTCACCGAATCGGCGTTGCCCCGGCGATGGCGCCGGCGCCCTCCGACCGGTGGGGAGCCGATACTGCCATTTCTGGCCAGCAGCTCGGCGACCGAGATCGGTCTGGTGCTGCTGTGGGTGTCTTCTGGTTCTGTCATGGTCTGTTGCCTCTGGCCCTGGCTAAGCCCGCGAACGCCTCGACGAAGGCAGTTCCGTCAGCCTCGCTGTCGAGTTTCCGCAAAATCAGCCCCTCCCGCAACGCCCACGGGCAAATGTCCACTGTGTCGATCGAAAGCGCTCGCATGCTCGCTTCCGCCACCAGGGCGCCGGCCACGATCTGTGGCGCCCTTTCAGCGCTGACCCCTTCCAACTCAGCTCGGTCCGCCGCGGTCATCCTGGAGATGAAGGCAATGAGTTGCCTCAACCCCGCAGCTGTCAGTGTCCTCTTCACACGGGGTCCTGCCCCGGAGGGCGCGGCGCCGGTGAGTCGCGCCAGCGAGCGGAAAGTCTTCGAGGTCGCCACGGTCAGATCGGGCACCCCGGTCTCCAAGACCTTCGCGCCCGCGTCGGCCAGTTCGGTGGACAGCCATTCCCGCAGCATCGCCACGCGGCGGCGTCCCGGTGGATCGTCGGGCAGCCACTCCCTGGTGAGCCGGCCCGCACCCAGCGGCAGCGACAACGCGATCTCTGGCTCCTCGTCGACGCCGCTGGACAACTCGAGCGACCCGCCGCCGATGTCGATGTTGATGATCCGACCCGCGCTCCACCCGTACCAGCGACGGACCGCAAGGAACGTCAGCCTGGACTCGTCGACCCCCGACAGCACGCGCAACGCCACCCCGGTGTCGGCGCGGACGCGGGCGAGCACATCCTCGGAGTTGGTGGCGTCCCGCACGGCCGAGGTGGCGAACGCCATCAGCTCGGCACAGCCGGAACTCGCGGCGATCTTGGCGAATTCGTCGATCGTGTTGATCAGCTTGTCGGCGCCTTTGCGCGTCAGCTTGCCGGAGCCGTCGATGGCCTCCGCCAGTCGCAGCGAAGCCTTCGTGGAACTCATTGGCGTGGGGTGACCCCCGCGGCGCGCGTCGACCACGAGCAGATGAACTGTGTTGCTGCCCACGTCGAGCACGCCCAATCGCACGCAGCCCACGTTATCGGGTCTACCGTTGGTTTTTGTGAACGGGATCGGCGCGATGAGCGCTTGCGCGAAGAGCGAAGGGCGGCGATGAGCGCTTGCGCGAAGAGCGAAGGGCGGCGTGAGCGCTTGCGCGAAGAGCAAGAATGGTTTTGTGAACGGGATCGGCGATGAGCGCTAGCGGGAAGAGCAAGAACTCCCAACGCGGAGAGGTGGAACTGGACTTCGCCCGGGAGTGGGTGGAGTTCTACGACCCCGACAACCCCGAGCACTTGATCGCCGCGGACTTGACGTGGCTGTTGTCGCGCTGGACATGCGTTTTCGGCACGCCCGCCTGCCAGGGCACCGTCGCGGGGCGACCCGACGACGGCTGCTGCAGCCACGGTGCGTTCCTGTCCGACGACGACGACCGAGCGCGTCTCGACGACGCCGTCACGAAGCTGACCGACGACGACTGGCAGTTCCGGGAGAAGGGACTGGGCCGCAAGGGCTACCTGGAGCTTGACGAGTACGACGGCAAACCCAACTACCGGACCCGAAAGTACAAGGGCGCCTGCATCTTCCTCAACCGGCCGGGGTTCGAGGGCGGTATCGGGTGCGCCCTGCACAGCAAGGCGCTCAAGCTGGGCGTCGAACCCCTGACCATGAAACCCGACGTCTGCTGGCAGCTCCCCATCCGCCGCAGCCAGGAGTGGATCACCCGGCCCGACGGGTCGGAGATCCTGCGCACCACCATCACCGAATACGACCGTCGCGGTTGGGGTGAGGGCGGCGCAGATCTGCACTGGTACTGCACGGGCGATCCCGCGGCCCATGTCGGAGCGCGCCAGGTGTGGCAGTCCTACGCTCCCGAGCTCACCGAGCTGCTCGGCGAGAAGGCGTACGCCGAACTCGCGGCCATGTGTGAGCGGCGAAAGTCATTGGGGCTCATCGCGATCCACCCGGCGACGCGCGCTGCTGAGTGACAACTCAGTCGTCGAGTCAGCCCTCCAGCTTGTAGCCCAGCCCGCGAACCGTTACGAGGTGAACGGGGTTGGCCGGATCGGATTCGATCTTGCTGCGCAGCCGCTTGACGTGGACGTCCAGCGTCTTGGTGTCACCCACGTAGTCGGCGCCCCACACCCGGTCGATGAGCTGGCCCCGCGTCAGCACTCGGCCACTATTGCGCATCAGGTACTCGAGTAGGTCGAACTCCTTGAGCGGCAATGTGATCGCTTCGCCATTGACTGAAACGATGTGCCGTTCGACGTCCATCCGCACCGGTCCGGCCTCCAACACCCCATCCCCGATGCCGGAGTCGTCGGTGTCCGCACCGCGACGTAGCACCGCGCGAATTCGGGCGATCAGCTCGCGCGCCGAGTACGGCTTGGTGACGTAGTCGTCGGCACCGAGCTCGAGCCCGACAACCTTGTCGATCTCGCTGTCGCGGGCGGTGACCATGATCACGGGCACACTCGACCGCGAACGAAGCTGCTTACAGACATCGGTCCCGCTCATTCCCGGCAGCATCAGATCCAGCAGCACGATGTCAGCACCGGAGCGCTCGAATTCGGCCAAGGCCGACGGACCGTCCGCGACAACCGTCGCCTCGAAGCCCTCCTTGCGCAGCAGAAATGCCAGGGGATCGGCCAGGGACTCCTCGTCCTCCACGATCAGCACACTGGTCATCGGTCTGACGCCTCCTTATTGGTTATCCGACCGTTCGTCGAATTCGTCGTCGGTGTCGGGGTACGCCGGTATCGACAAAGTGAACGTCGACCCGGTACCCGGCTGACTCCACAGCCGGATGGATCCGTTGTGATTGGCCGCCACGTGCTTCACGATGGCCAGCCCGAGCCCGGTCCCGCCGGTGGCCCGGGAGCGCGCCTTGTCGACGCGGAAGAACCGTTCGAAAACCCGCTCCTGGTCGGCCCGCGCGATACCGATACCACGGTCGGTGACGGCGATCTCGACGTTGTCTCCCCGCCTCCTCCGGCTGATCGATACCGGAGACCCGTTGGGCGAGTATGCAATTGCGTTCGAGACGAGGTTTGCCAGCGCGCTGACCAACAGCGGCTGATCGCCGAGCACGCGATACCCCGTCGGAGCGTCGGTGGTGACCGCGATGTCGGCGTTGTCGGCGGCCACCTTGTAGCGGGACAGGGCTTCCGCTACCACGGTGTCGACGTCGACGGCCCCCAGGTCGGGCAGCGGCTCGGCGCCCTGCAGCCGCGACAGCTCGATGAGCTCGCCGACCATGTTGGCCAGCCGATTGGATTCGGTGACCATCATCTCGGCGAACCGGCCGACTGTCACGGCGTCGTCGGTCGAGGCGAGCAATGCCTCGGCGAGCACCCCCATGGCGCCCACCGGCGTCTTCAGCTCGTGGCTGACGTTGGCCACGAAGTCGCGGCGCGTGGCCTCCATGCGGGCGTGTTCGGACTGGTCGTCGACGTAGACGACGGCAAAGCGGCGATCGTCCTCGGTGAGCAGTCGAACGTGACCCCGCACCGACAGCCCGGACCGACCCGGATTCTGGCGTTTGACGGGGGCCAGGTCGACCTCCACGTCCTCACCCGTGGCCAGCGTGCGCTCGGCCGCGGTCCAGGCACGGTCGTCGAGCAGGCGGTCGCGGACCAACCCCAGCTCGTGGGCCCGGTCATTGGTGTAGACGACGTCACGGTAGGTGTCGACGACCACGATCCCCACCGGAGCCAACGACACGATGCGCTGCAGCATCTCCGAAACGGTGATGCCGTCCTGGTCCACGGACCGACGCCGCCGGTGTTCGGCGAGGCGCGGAGTGATGACGATTCCGAGTATCCCGCCGACCGCGAGCGCGAGCAGCGCCACGACTGCCGTCAGCAGCAGTGCGGTTAGCACACTCACGGGCAAATCGTACGTTTCCGGTGAACGTCATCCCAGCAGCGTGCGGCCAATTCGGGACATGTCACATACCCAAATCCAGGAGTTTGGCCCGTGTTCATCCGAGTTCACCAACAATTCGCCTGCGCGGGCCCCGCGCGGCTACTTCGCGCCCTGCGAAGCAACCGCTGCGGCGCCCGCCGCCGCGGCTTCCGGATCCAGGTACACCCCGCCGGCAACCTTGGGCTTCAGGTCGGCATCGAGGTCGTATCGCAGCGGGATGCCCGTCGGGATGTTCAGCGCGACGACGTCCTCGTCGGACATGCCGTCCAGGTACTTCACCAGCGCGCGCAGCGAGTTGCCGTGGGCGGCGATCAGTACCGTCTTGTCCGCTTCGAGGTCCGGGACGATGGTCTGTTCGTAGTACGGCACGAACCGGGTGACCACGTCGGCCAGGCACTCGGTCAGCGGGCCGCCACCGATGTCGGCGTAACGCGGGTCGGCGTCCTGGCTGTACTTGCTCCCCTTGTCGATCGGGGGAGGTGGTGTGTCGTAGCTGCGGCGCCACGCCATGAACTGTTCGTCGCCGTACTTCGCCTTGGTCTCGGCCTTGTCCAGGCCCTGCAGGGCACCGTAGTGCCGCTCGTTGAGCCGCCAGTCGCGGTGCACGGGGATCCACAGCCGGTCGGCCTTGTCCAGCGCCAGGTGCGCGGTGGTGATGGCGCGACGCAGCAGCGACGTGTAGAGCACGTCGGGTAGGACGCCCTGTTCGACGAGCAGTTCGCCGCTGCGCGCGGCTTCGGTCCTGCCCTTGTCGGTGAGGTCGACGTCGACCCAGCCGGTGAACAGGTTCAGCGCGTTCCATTCGCTCTCGCCGTGACGGAGCAAGACAAGGGTCGCCATGACTCAGATCCTCTCACGGCGACGGCACGGCCGCCCGTGCGCTCGCCATGACGCCCCAACCCATCGATCCGGAACTGGCGGCGCGAATGTGCCAGTGGCGGTGACCGCCAGTGCCGACTCGATGCCGGAGCCGATTCATTCCTCGTCGTCGATCAGGTGCTCGAAGGCACGCAGATTCTTCAGCGACTCACCGCGCGACACCCGCCATTTCCATTCCTTCTGGATGGACGTGCGAAAACCCAACTCCAGCAACGCGTTGAAGTCCCGATCGACGGCATCGAGCACCTGACCGAAGATGCGGTCGAGCTCCTCGGGCGTGACCGAGTGCAGTGACATCCGGCCCACGAGGTAGATGTCGCCGAGGTTGTCGAGGGTGTAGGCGAGGCCGTACATCTTGCGGTTGCGCCGCAGCAGGTAGCGGTAGACGCCCTCGCAGTTCTCCTCGGGCTTGCGGCAGATGAACGCCTCGACGCGCACCCCATGTGCGCTGACGGACAGGATCGTGTTGGTGACCAGACGCCGCTCGCCCGGCAGCGCGACGACGATGCCCGGCAGCCCGCCGGATTCGTTCGGATGGAGCGCGTAGTCGAGCTCCTGCTCCTTGATGGTGTCCTCGATGACTCGATGGACGCTGCCTGCTGCGTCCTCATCGCGGCCGTCTGCTCTTCGCGCAAGCGGCTCATCGCTCATGCGCGGATGCCTCGCCGCAGCGAGAACCTGCGCCCGTTGCGCCGCGACGCGACGTCCCGCTGCTGATGGCGGGCTCGATAGTCGGCTATCGCCCGACCGTAGCTGGCGAGCAGCGCATCGACGGTCGCCGACCAGGAGAACGTCGCGGCGTGCTCGACCGCGGCGGCACTCATGGTCTCCGGCCCACGCTCGAACACGCCGGCGATTGCGGCCGCCCACTCGTCGGTGTCGTGTCCGGGCACCAACACCCCGCTGACGCCGTCGCGCACCGCCACCGGCAGCCCGCCCACCGCGGCGGCCACCACCGGCGTCCCACAGGCCTGCGCCTCGACGGCGACGAGGCCGAACGATTCCGAGTAGCTCGGCACCGCGACGAGGTCTGCGGCGCGGTACACGTTGGCCAGCTGCTCGCGCGGCTGCGGGGGAAGGAACGTCACCCGGTCGGAGATACCCAATTCGTCGGCGAGCCGAACCAGCACGTCGGGCGCGGCCAGACCGCTGCCCGAAGGACCGCCGACGACCAGCACGCGGACGCCAGGCAGCTTCGCCGCGGCGCGCAGCAGGACGTCAGGCGCCTTGAGCGGCTGAATGCGGCCGACGAACGCAACCACGTCTTCGTCGGAAGCGATGCCGAGCACAGCACGGGCGGCGCGCTTGTCGCCGGGCGTGAAGGTCGTCAGGTCGACGCCGGGATGGACGACGTCGATGCGGTCGGAATCGGCGTGATGTAGCGAAACTAGTTGTCGCGCTTCATCTTCGGTGTTCACGATGAGCCGGTCCGCCTCGTCGACCACCTGTTGCTCGCCCACGGCCCGCAGCGGCGGCTCGGGCGAGTCACCCTCGGCCAGCGTGGCGTTCTTCACCGCGGCGAGCGTGTGGGCCGTGTGGACGAGCGGCACGGCCCAGCGATCCCGCGCCAGCCAGCCCACCTGACCGGACAGCCAGTAGTGCGAATGGACGATGTCGTAGTACCCCGGCTCGTGGGTGGCCTCGGCGCGCAGCACTCCGGCGGTGAACGCGCACAGCTGTGTGGGCAGGTCGTTCTTGTCCAGTCCTTCGAAGGGCCCAGCGACGACGTTGCGAACCAGCACTCGGGGAGCGACTCGCACGACCGGCGGATCGGTCGACGACGTCGCCCTGGTGAAGATCTCGACGTCGACGCCCCGGCTCGCCAGCTCGAGCGCGCTCTGCAGCACGTAGACGTTCATCCCGCCCGCGTCGCCGGTACCCGGCTGTGCCAACGGCGAGGTATGGACGGACAAGACGGCGACGCGCACGAATCCCATCCTTGCACTGCCCCGGTAGTGCCCTGCTTGCGCCGGTTCCGGTCACCTGTTCGGATCACCCACGTTTGTGTCGTTTGTTGCGTCGAATCGCAGGATGACGCCGCAACAAACGACACAAAGGCGACTTGAAGGCGACGCGCGGACCGTCAGGCGGTCGACTGGGAGCGCTGAGCCCGTCGCATCGCGCCGACGGGGTCGGCGTAGAGACCGCCGAGGGACACCACCCCGGCACCGGCCTCCTGCACCCGATTGCCGAACGCCGTCACCCGGATGTCACGTGGCGCCAGCACCGAACGGTCCGCGAACGCGGCCTCGACGAGCGCCATGCCCTCGGGGTACTCGGTGAACGCCTGCCCGCCCACGACGAGGTCGTCGGGGTTGAGCATGTCGCGCAGCATCGCGACGGCCTGCCCGAGCACGCGGGCCCGCTCGGCCAGCAGCGCCGCCGCGCCCTCGTTCCCCTGCCGGGCCGCGCGCAACACGCCTCCGATGGTCGACGACGGACCGTCGGCCGGGACGATCCGCAACCTCCGGGCGGCGATCAGCACGGCCTCGTCGCTGACCGTCGACTCCAGTTGGCCCGTGTTTCCCAGCAGTTCGGACTTCGCGGGCAGCGTCGCGATGGTGCCGGGCCCACTCGCCGGCGAGTGCACCCGCCCGCCGATCGACAGTGCGTAGCCAACGGTTTCGCGGGCGTACACGTACAGGCTGGTGGCCGTCGGCGTGTGGGAACGGCGCACCCCGAGCAACAGTTCGGCACCTGCCATCGCGTCGACGTGAGAGGCGACCGAGACGGGCAGCCCCAGCGCCTCGGCGAGCACGGGTCCGACGGGCGCGTCCGCCCAGCCGAGCCGCGCGTGGTCGAAGTAACCGGTGGCGGTGTCGATCACGCCGCCCGCGGCGACTCCGACCCACAAGGGCTTGCGCCGGTGCCAGCGGCTCAGGTAGCGGCGCGCGCTGTCGGCCAGCGAGGCCAGTGCGGCGTTCTGGGGGCCCTGCGGCGTCGACGTCTCCACCACGTCGAGCGTGCGGCCGAGCAGGTCGGTGGCCACGATGCTGGTGGTGCGGGCACCGATGTGGATGCCGAGCGTCAGGAACGGCTCGTGGTTGACCTCGACGGGGATCCGAGGCCTGCCGATGGCACCGGATACCGCGAGATCGGCCCGCTCCCGCAGCACACCGGCGTCGAGCAGTGCGGTGACCTGGCGGTTCACCGTGGCAATACTGAGCCCGGTGACTCCCGCGATGCTGTCCCTGGCGATCGGTCCACGCAGGCGGGCGGCCCCGAAGACCGACCCGGCAGCCGCGTCGGCGACCCGCAGCGACGGCGCCACGACGTGATGGCGCGCGAGAAGCAGCCTCTTGGCCTGGGGGGACTCTGACCGCGCAGCGGGAGCGCCGGTCCGCTTGCGAGCGATGTCGGTGGAAGTCGGGCGAAGGGTGGGAGTGCTCACGGGTGTCCTTTGGTGAGTGGTCGGCGGGGCTAGGCCACGCCTAACGACTCAGAAGGACGGAGGGTTGTCCGCGATCAGTCAGGCGCGACGAGTTGCGCGACAACAACACGCACGCCGGACGGCGATGCGGGCGGCCTGACTGGTACGACCCGGATGAATCACAGAGAGAATTTAGCACGCCAACTAAAGTCGTAGGGATGACGGCACTCGAAGCACACAAGCGCGTCGCGGTCGTGACCGGCGCCAGTTCGGGCATCGGCGAGGCCACCGCGAAAACCCTTGCCGGACTTGACTTCCACGTGGTCTGCGTGGCCCGCCGCGAAGATCGGGTGAAGGCCGTCGCCGACGAGGTCGGCGGAACCGCGATTGTGGCGGACGTCACTGATGCCGCCGCCATCGACGCGCTGGCCGCGCAACTGGACCGGGTCGACGTGCTGGTCAACAACGCCGGCGGGGCCAAGGGTCTGGAGCCGGTCGCCGACGCCGACCTCGAGAACTGGCGCTGGATGTGGGAGACCAACGTGATGGGCACGCTGCGGGTGACCAGGGCGCTGTTGCCCAAGCTCGTGGAGTCCGGCAACGGGCTCATCGTCACGGTCACGTCCATCGCGGCATTCGAGATCTACGACGGCGGCGGCGGGTACACCGCCGCCAAGCATGCGCAGGGTGCGATGCACCGGACGCTCCGCGGCGAGCTCTTGGGAAAACCGGTGCGGCTCACCGAGATTGCGCCCGGAATGGTGGAGACGGAGTTCTCGTTGGTCCGCTTCGCCGGTGACGAAGCGCGTGCGGACGCGGTCTATTCGGGGATGACGCCGCTGGTGGCCGAGGACATCGCGGAGGTCATCGGCTTCGTGGCCACCCGACCGGCGCACGTCAACCTGGACCAGATCGTGATCCGGCCGCGGGATCAGGCGACTGCCACGCGGAAGTTCACCCGCCCGGAGCCTCCACAGGCAACGTAGCCGGACGCGGCGGCGTCGTCGTCGGCGTGCCGGACAGTGTCGGCGCGTCGGTGGGCGTCACGGGCGCGGTGCTGGGGATGTTGACGGGCGCGGCCTGTGAGGCGAGCGCCGACATCGCCTTCCACTCGTCCCAGTCGACGGCCCAGTCCCAGATGTCGCCGTCGGAGTAGGACAGTTCGATCGACGTGCCCGTGACCTCGACGGGGTCGCCGTAGATCGCGCTGTGGAAGTACTGCTCGGCGTTTTCCAGGTTCAGGTTGATGCAGCCGTTGGTGACGTTGGTGTTGCCCTGTGCCCCAATGCTATTGGGATTGCAGTGGATGAACTCGCCATTGTTGGAGATGCGCACCGCGAAGCGTTCGTGGACGTTGCTGTAGCCGGCCGCAGGGTTGGACATGTAGAAGTCCTCGTACTTCTCGCTGACCACGTGGACGCCGCTGCGGGTGATGTTGCGCGGCAGGTCGGCCTCGCCGTAGCTGCACGGGAAGTCCATGATGACGCCCTCGTCGGTGATGACCTGGATGCGGTGACTCGACGCCTCCGCCTTGACCACCTGCCTGCGGCCGATCTCGAAGTCCAGCGTCAGATCCTGCGCGCCGAACGCGCCGTCGCCGAACGGGACGCCGTATACGTTGGCCGCGACATGGACCTTGGTCCCGGCCGGGTAGTAGTCGCGCGTGCGCCAGTGCACCCGCGATCCGCCGGCCTCGTCGGGCAGCCAGGCCCAGCTGCCCTCGACGGGCGGCGTCGTGGTCACCATCAGGGCGCGCTCGACGGACGCCTTGTCGGTGATCGCAGCGTCGAACTGCATGATGACGGGCACGGCGACGCCGACGACCTGCCCATCGGCCAGCTGGAACTGCGCGTTGACCTCGTTGTCCGGGATCACGGTAGTGAAGCTGCCTGCCAGCGGGATCGCCTTGCCGTCGCGGCCCACCGCCGAACCAACCCACGTGTACTCGACGCCATAGCCCAGCGGTTCGGTGGTGGAGAAGGACGTGCGGTCGCGGTTGACGGCGCCCGCCACGACCTTGCCTTCGGGGTTGGTCAGCGCGACGCGCTGCAGCCACCCGTTGTCGATCTCGAGCCCGATGGGCGCGGTCGGCGCCACGTCGGTGGAGGCGTTGGCGGGTTTGAACGTGATCATCGGGGTTTCCGGCGCCTGCGCGGTTGCCGACCCAGACTGAGTGCTGGATCTACCGGCGCAGGCGGCGAGTACGCCAGATGCGCCCACCGCGAGCGCGGTAAGTGCCTGCCGCCGGTTCATGCTCACGTGTACCCAGGTTACCTAGATCGCGCACCCGATCAGGACAGGCTCGGGTGTGAGTTTGATCCCGAATTCGGCAAGTACGCCGTCACGCACCGTCCTGGCCAGCCCAATCACGTCGGCGGTGGTGGCGGTCCCGCGGTTGGTCAGCGCCAGCGCGTGCTTGGTCGACAGCCGGACCGGTGCGCCGTCGCCGGGGAAGCCCTTGCCGAAGCCGGCACGTTCCACCAGCCAGCCCGCGGCCAGCTTCACGCCGTCCGAGGCCGGGTAGTTGGGCACGTCGCCGTGCCCGGTCCGTAGCCGTTCCAGCACCGCGGGCGCGACGACCGGATTGGTGAAGAACGACCCGACGCTCCACGTGTCGTGGTCGCCCTCGTCGAGGACCATGCCTTTGCCTGCCCGCAGCGCGAGCACCGCTTCGCGCACCCGGTTCGGATCGGCCCGGTCACCTGGGTCGACGCCCAACGCATGAGCCAGTTCGCCGTAGCGCAGCGGCGCACTTCGCCCCGCCGCATCCAGGGCGAACTCGACCTCGAGCACCACCGCGTGCCCGGCGTTCTTCAGCACGCTGTGTCGGTAAGAGAAGCCCAACTCGCCGGGAGCGACCCAGCGGTCTTCACCGGTGCGCCGGTCGAGCAGCCTGACCCGGCTGATGGTGTCGGACACCTCGGCGCCGTAAGCGCCGACGTTCTGCACGGGCGTCGCTCCAGCGGAGCCGGGAATCCCCGACAGGCATTCCAATCCACCGAGTCCGTGCGCCAGAGCGGTGACGACGACGTGGTCCCACGGTGCCCCGGCTTCGGCGCGCACGAGGTGGCCGTCGACTGTCACCTCGGTGTTGGCAAGCAGGACGATGGTCAGGTCGGTCAGGTCGTCGGCGATCACGACGTTGGAACCGCCCGCGAGGACCAGCACCCGTTCGGCGGGCGCGTCCACGGGGAGCGCACCGAGCGCGGCGACGACCCGTTCGGTGCTGTCGCAGGTGATCAGCGTGCGTGCGACGGGCCCGATGCGCAGCGTGGTCAACGGTGCGAGCGGGACCGACTCCCGGACCGCTGCGCCCCCAATATCCGAACTGACCACGGGCCGTAACGGTAGCGTGGGTGACTATGCCGCGTTCTTTCGACATGGCAGCCGAGTACGAGGGCACCGTCGAACAGGTCTACCGGGCTTTCAGCGATGAGCGGTACTGGCTGGCGCGGCTGACGGGTTCGGGGGCGGACAAGACGACGCTGGATGCCATGGAGCTCACTGCCGACGGTGGCGTGGACATCGTCACGACGCAGACGCTGCGGGCCGACCGGCTGCCAGGTGTGGTGACCCAATTCCACAACGGCGACCTGAGTTTCGTCCGCGAGGAGACGTGGGGGCCGATCGTCGATGGCCAGGCGACGGCGGTGATCAAGGGTTCCATCCGCGGCGCGCCCGCCACGTTGGACGGCACCGCCGTGTTGACGCCGGCGACCAGCGGCTCACGGCTGGAGTTCAAGACCACCGTCGAGGTGCGCATCCCGCTGGTCGGCGGCAAGGTGGAGAATTTCATCGGCAACCAGCTGGTCGACCTGTTGATCGCCGAGCAGCGCTTCACCACCACGTGGATTCAGGAAAACTCCTGAGCTCAGGGTTTGACGGCGCCGCCGAGGGCAGTCAGGCAAAACCGCCACAGCTTCTCCTTGACCACTTCCATCTCGGCGTCGTCGTGGGGCGCGAACGCGTAGTAGTGGTAGACCGCACGCACGAGTTCGGCGAGCAACCACGAATCCCATTCCGGGTCAGCAGGATTCAGCAATCCCGCGTCGACGGCGGCCTGCACCTCGCCGCGCAGTAGGTCGACGAATGGCTTCTCGGCTTCGGCCAGCTCCTTGGGGAACTGACGATGCAGACGCCAGTGGGCCGACACGACGAACCGGGCCGTCCCGGCGTCCTGACCACCACCGAGCCGCTCGAGCGTCGACGTGAGGTAGAACCGGAGCCGGTCCAGCGGGTCGGGCATCTCGCTGGCGGTCGCCGCCCACTGTTCGCACGCATCGTTCATCGCGTCGCCGATGACGGCCAGGATCAACTCGTCCTTGCTGGCGAAGTAGCGGTAGAAAGTCTGAAGCGCGACACCTGCTTCCGCGACCAGCTCCTGCGTGGTGAATTCGTCACCCTTGGCCTGAATCAGGCGCCGGGCCGCGTCGAGCATGAGCCGCACCTGCTCGGCAATGCGCAGGCGAGAGCGCTGCACAGCTGCCGATCGTTCAACAGCGCGTTCGACCCACGACACCGAAGAATGCTAGCGCCTTTCGACCGATTCAGTATTTGGCTGCACCGTCTGCGTGAACTCTCATGCCGTGCAGCGACGTGTCCACGAACTGTCTCAGCACCTGCTCGCGCGTCGAACCGGTGCCGGGCAGGGTGATCAACAAGGCCTACAGCCCGGCCAGGAAGAAGACGCCGCTGTAGAAGGTGTCGACGTCCCCGGGTATCACTCCCCGAGCGTGCGCACGCCATAGCTCGTCCACGACGATCACGATGACGGGATGGTTGACCCACACTTCCTCCGGCGGCCGCGCCGTGGAGAAGTGGAGCGCGAGGAGATCCTTGAACAACCGGGCCGAGCCGCTCTTCCAGGGCCTGGACGCAGTTGTCGTCAACACATCCCGCAGCGCAGGAGACTTCGGCGAAGAACCGGGAGCCAAGCGATGGCACTGCGGGATACACCCTTTCGAACCAATTCTTCTCGTTCTACTACGTGCTCACTGGAACACACCTGTTTCACGTCGCTCTGGGACTGTTGATCCTGGGCGTCACCGTTCGCGAGATACGTAACCTGGACTTCGCAGGGCATCGGTGGTGGAGCAGGGTGCCACCTACTGGCACATGGTCGATCTGCTTTGGATCGTCATCTTCGGTCTGCTCTACGTAAGGAGGTGAACGACAGCCGTCAGTCCAGCTTCTCCAGCCGCAAGGGCATGTCGATCTCCAGCTGCTCGTTCAGACTGCATCCGCCGCTCTCCCCCGACGTCTTGTCGAACCCGGCGAATACTCGCGAGCCCGGCCGCACATATCCGTTGTCGTCGACGGGGAAGAACCGGTAGCGCTGATGACCCGTGACGGTCCGACCGTCGGCGCATGGCTCCCAGTTCGGAAGCTCTCGCTGCACGATGTACTCGCCATTGGTCGTGACGATGTCGGCGCTCCAGCCGGCGTCACTGGTGACGTGACCCGAACACGTGACGACGTTGGTACACGTCATCTCGATGGTCCACGTACTCCGAGTGCTCGCCTCGTTCCGATACACGTCGTTGGTCGTGGCCCAGTCGCCGTTCGACGTCGCTAGGAACCTCCCGTTGAGCGCGGCATCGTCGGCGTGCGCCGCGGGTGCGGCGGTGACAGCGGCGACCAAGGCGGCACCGCACACCGCGGCAATCCGCATCCCCATCGCCGGACCGGTCGCCACGGCCTCAGCCGACCGGCGCGAAGCGCAGGTGCAAGTCCGTCAGCCCGCGCAAGATGAACGTCGGCTCGTAGGTGTAGCGGCGGTCATCGACCGGACCATGGAAGTCCTCGTCGACGGTGATGTCCGCCATACGAGCCAAGATTCGCTCCAGCGATATGCGTCCTTCCACCCGGGCCAGGGGCGCACCGGGACATGAATGCACGCCGCGGGCGAAGGCGACTTGCTCGCGGACGTTCTTGCGGTCCAGCCGGAACTCGTGCGGGCACTCGAAGCGATCGGGGTCGCGGTTCGCGGCCCCGGGCGAGACCATCACGACCGTGCCCGCCGGAATGTCGACGCCGGCGATCGTCGTCGACTTCCGCGCCAGTCGGAAGTCGGTCTTCACCGGACTCTCCAGTCGCAGGGTCTCCTCGATGAAGACGGGCACCTGACTCGGGTCTGCGCGCAGGGTCTGTTGGAGATCCGGACGGTCGCACAGGATGCGCAGCGCAGCACCGAGGAGTTTGGCCGTGGTCTCCTGGCCCGCCCCGAAGAGGAATGTCGCGGTGCGGACGACATCGCTGACCTCGGGTAGCGAGCCGTCCGGATAGGTGGCCGACGCAAGCTCGCTGAGTACGTCGTCGCGGGGTTCCGCGCGGCGGTCCTCGATGTACGCGCTGAACTTCTCGTCGAGGAACTCGAGCGGGTTGATCGATGCCGCCTCCCCCTCGATGTTGCCCATCAGATGCGGGTTGGCCAACACCTCGAGGAACACGTCGTGGTCGTTCCTCGGAACGCCCAACAAGTCGGCAATGGCCAACAGCGAGAAAGGTTTCGAGTACGCGGTCAGGAACTCACACTCGCCGGCTTCGACGAATTCGTCGAGCTGGCGGTCCGCGAGGCCCCAGAGGAAGTCCTGGTTGGCCTTCAGCCGGCTGGGGGTGAGCAGCCGACTCAACAGTGACCGGGCATTGGTGTGGCGGGGCGGGTCCATGGCCACCATGTGCTCGTGGAGCGGCAGCTCGGTGCGGTGCTGCTCGATCAGGTGGCTGATGTCGTCACCTTCGGGCGTGAACGGCAGCGGGACGAACGGACCCCCAACGGAGACGCAATTGGAGAAGGCGTCGGCGTCCTTGAACACCTCGAGCGTGTCGAGGTAGCCCGTCACCGCCATCACGCCGTGGTGCGGCTCCTTCACGACGCGACCTTGCCGGCGAAGATGCTCGAAGTAGGGATTTGGATCGGGCACGAACGCTGGATTCGTGAAGAAGTCCATGCCGTCGAAGTCGACTGCTTCGGGTTCTGATTCGGTCACTGCACAATGCCTTTCAAGGTTTTCCAGGAGGTTGGGGCTGGGCCGCCGTGGTGCCACCCAACGCGGTCAGGCAGAACCGCCACATCCGCTCGGCGACGAGTTCCAACTCGCCCTCGGCCGGTGCGGCGAACGCGTAGAAGTGGAACACGGAACGCGCGAGTTCGGCAAGGAACCATGGATCCCATTCCGGGTCAGGCGAATTCAGCAACCCAGCCTCGATCGCCGCGTTGACTTCACCACGCAGTAGTTCGACGAACGGCTTCTCGGCTTCGGCGAGATCCTTCGCGTAATTGCGATGAAGCTGCCAGCGCGTCGAGACGATGAATCGCGCCTTTGCTGCATCAGCGCCCGGCGCGTTTAGCCGCTGCAGCGTCGACGTGAGGTAGTACTTCAGTCGGGCCAACGGGTCGGGCAATTCGGCCGCGGCCTCCGCCCACCTTTCGCACGCGTCGGTCATCGCGTCGCCGATCACCGCGAGGAGCAGTTCGTCCTTGCTGGCGAAGTAGCGGTAGAACGTCTGCAGCGCGACACCGGCTTCGGCGCACAGTTCCTGGGTGGTGAACTCGTCGCCCTTGGTGTGGATGAGCCGGCCCGCGGCCTCAAGCATTTCCCGCACCTGATGGGCGATCCGCAACCGCGAGCGTTGCACGGCCGCCGACCGCTCGACGGCCCGTTCCACCCACTCCACCGGTGGTGGGCCGGGGTTCGTCACGACGGTGAGAGCACGACGATGGGAATCTCCCGATCCGTCCGCGTCTGATAGACGTCGTAGTTCGGCCACGCCTCGGTCACTAGCTGCCAGAGCCGCGGCTTCTCCGCCGCCGAGGCGGTGCGCGCGGTCACCGCGATTCGGTCGCCCTTCACCTGGATCTCGGCGTTCGGCTGAGCCTGCAAATTGAGATACCAGGCCGGGTGTCTCGGCGCGCCGCCATACGAGGCCACGATCAGATAGTCGTCGCCGTCGCGGGCGAAGATCAGCGCCGAAGTGTGGACGGTGCCACTCTTTCGCCCGGTCGCGTTGAGCAGAAGAGTCGGTACCCCATTCCACAGGTAGCCCACCTCACCGTCGGTCTCCCGATACCGGCGGATGTGGTCGGCTCCGATGAGCGTTAGATCGGGTGAGCTGTACTTCGGCTGGGTCATCTTCTGTTTGTCCTCCTTGCGTGCGGTGGTTGACCAGGGTCCCTCACGGGGCGTCGAACAGGACGGGTATCGCGGTTGCGCCACGCTCATACATGCCGACGAACCGAGGCTGTTCGGCGTCCGGGTCGAGCCGCAGGTTCGGCAGCCGGTCCAGGAGTGCCGAGATGGCTACTGTCATCTCCGCACGAGCCACGTGCATACCGAGACAGATGTGGGAGCCTTGCCCGAAACACAAGGACGGCCTCAGTTTTCGGGTGGGATCGAATTCGTCGGGGCGGTCCCAGCGCGCAGGGTCTCGATTGGCGGCCCCGATCGCGAGGTGCACGACCGATCCGGCCGGCACCTCGACGCCGGCCAGCTCGGTATCGGCCGTCACCCATCGGGAGAACATGGGATCGGTCGGCATCCACCGCAGCGCCTCCTCGATCGCCGGCCGCAGCAGCGCTCGGTCGGCGCGTACCGCCTCAAGCAGCGCAGGCCGCTGCAGCAGCGCGGTGAAAGTGGTACCCATCTGCTTCCAGGTGGTGCCCGAACCGGCTGCGAGCAACAGCAGCACGAAGGAGTCGATCTCCAAATCCGTGAGACGGGTGGTGACTCCGTCGTCGTCGGTGAGCTCGGCCTGCACCAAAATGCTGATCAGGTCGTCCTGCGGTTGTTCGCGGCGCGCGGCGACGATGGGCCTGACCATGTCGACGACCTTCTGCGGATTGTGCCCGAGCGCTTGCCGAATCTCCAGCGCCTGCTCGATGGGCACGCCGAAACTGCCAGTGATGGTGAGTAGCGGGATGGCAGCGAAGAAGTCGACGTTGAGTTCGGCGCGGCCGTCCCGGGCCAACCCGTCAACGAGGATGTCCACCGTCTCGATGATCCAATTGTGGGCCCACCACTTGCCGTTCGCCGGCAGGAACGATGGTTGCACCAAAGCGCGATAGCGCTTGTGCTGGTCGCCGCCCATCGACAGCATGCTGTTGGCGACACCGAGCTGTCCGTTTTCCATGTCCACTGGCTCTGCCGAGGAGCTGAACACCTCGGGATTGCGATAAGCAACCATGCAGGTTTCGTAGTCGAACACCGTGAAGTGCGGCCGGTCGGGATACGGCAGCCCGTGAAAGAAGTACGGCGCGGTGCATCCGGTCAGTTCGTGCAGGGTGCCCGGTAGCACCGGGCCTTGTTCGCGAAGCCGGTGCCAGATCGGGTACGGATCGTCGTGATAGTTCCCGCCGGTGTATTCGTTGTATGAGCTTCGGAGATCGAACAACTCCCGCAGGCGCTCGCGGTCGAGAGTGGGTGTCGTCATTTGGCCACGAATCCACCGTCGATGGGCAGTGCAACTCCGGTGACGTTGCGTGACGCGTCCGACACCAGGTACACCGCGGCTTCTGCGCAGTCCTCGGCTGTGATGGCACGACCGAGCGGGTGCTGCTGGCCGACCACTTGGGCGATCTGAGCCTGCTGAGCTCCGTCGACGTCGAGTCCGCCCGCCGCCATGAAGCCGGTCGCCGGCATGGCAGCTGGGCAGATAGCGTTGACCCGGATTCCGAATGGAGCGGCTTCGACGGCCACACCCCGGGTGAGCTGGATGACGCCGCCCTTCGTGGCTCCGTAAACCGTGCCGCCCCAACCCACAAGTCCCGCAACCGAAGCGGTGTTGAGGATGACGCCGCCGTCACCTTGTTCCTTGAACTGCAGCACCGCGTACTTGCACCCGAGGAAGACCCCGCCGAGATTTACCGCAATCAGACGGTTGAAGTCCTCGAACGTGTGCTCCTCGAAGGTCAACCCGAGTCGCGGCGTCGGGATGCCGACATTATTGAACAAGATGTCGAGCCGGCCGTACTGGTCGACCGCGGCGGCGATCATCGCCTGCACCTGCTGCTCGTTCGAGACGTCGACTCCGATTGCGATGGCGGTCCCGCCCGCCGATTCGATGTCGCGCACAGTCTCTTTGGCGTTGTCGACGTTGATGTCGGCAGCAACCACCTTGGCGCCCTCCTGCGCGAAGCGCTGGGCGGACACCCGTCCGACGCCGGAGCCGGCGCCGGTGACGATGGCGCTCTTGCCATCCAATAGACCTGCCACTGGCCTAGACCGTCGCCAGCACGGGCGGCTCTGCCGGAGTGAACCGGTACAGCCGCTCGGCGTTGCCGCGGAGCAGTTTGTACTGGACGCTCTCCGGCAGATCCTTCATCGTGTCGCGGGCGACGTCGATGCAGTTCGGCCATGTCGAGTCCGAGTGCGGATAATCGGTTTCGCACATCACGTTGTCCTCGCCGATTTCGTCGAGGCTCTTCATCGCGTGGCGGTCTTCGATGATGCAGCCGAAGATGTGGTTGCGGAACGATTCGCGGATGTCGAGCGTGTCGAGATCGGCCTCGTTGCCGGCGTGGCCCATGAACTTCGTGCCCCGCTTCACCCAATACCGTTGTTTGTCCAGAACCTGCTCGGCGCGCTCCAGGAAGTAAGGCGCCCACCCGATCTCACCTTCCGACAGGGCGATCTTCAGGTTGGGGTAGCGCTGGAAGAGCCCGCTGAAGATCCAGGACAGCATGGTGCCCGAGGTGCGCGAGGCGCCCCATGTCAGGTTGGCCATGAAGGGTGCGTCGTTGCAGATCCTGGGCAGCGTGGACGACGAGCCGACGTGCATGCTCGCCACCATGCCGAGGTCGTTGGCCGCAGCCATGACGGGATCCCAATAATGGTTGGCGTCGTGAATCGTGGGCAGTCCCAACGGCTCCGGGTTCTCGGAGAAGGCGAACGAAGTCACGCCTCTGGCAGCCATGCGCTCCATCTCCTTGACGGCCAGCTGCGGATCCCACATGGGGATCAGCATCAGCGGGATGTAGCGTCCCGGCGCGGCACCGCACCATTCCTCCACCAGCCAGTCGTTGTAGATCTGCAGGCACTGGAAACCGAACTCGCGGTCGCTGGCTTCCATGAACAGCTGCCCGCAGAACCGGGGTAGGGTCGGAAAGCACAGCGACGCAAGCACGCCCGACTGGTCCATGTCCTCGACTCGCGCCTTTGCGTCGTAGCACCCGGGCCGCATCTCTGCGTAGTTCAGTGGCTCTGGGCTGAACTCCTCCTTGGACTTGCCGACAACCGCGCTCAGGCCCGAACTGGGCATCCTCTTGCCGTCGTACACCCAGACGTCCATGCCATTGTCGTCGGTCTGCATGTTGGGCGCGCGGTCCTTATCCTTCGCGGCGACCCGGTCGACCCACAGGTTCGGCGGCTCGAGAATGTGATCGTCAACCGAGATCAACCAGTCCAAGTTGTATGTGCTGCCGTCGGTTTCGTTGCTCATCGGGCCAACTCTCCTATCGCCATGTGTTTGACTTCTTGAAATTCGCGGATCCCGTCGGGACCCCGTTCACGGCCCAAGCCACTCTGCTTGTAGCCGCCACTGGGCGCATAAGCGCTGAAGACGGTGGCGTTGACGTTGACCGCGCCGGCCCGCAGCTTGCGGCCTACCGCCACCGCCGCCGCGACGTCCGCGCCGTATACCTGAGCCGACAACCCGTAGGGGCTGTCGTTGGCGATCGCGACCGCATCGTCGAGATCGCGGTATCCGAGTACGCCGATCACCGGGCCGAAGATCTCTTCTTGCGCAGCGGGGTTGGCGTTGTTCGGCAGGTCCAGCACCGTCGGCTCGAAGTAATAACCCTTGTCGAGGCCCGCCGGACGGCTCCCGCCACTGAATACCTTGCCGCCGTGATCCTCCGCCAATTGCACGTACTGCTCGCACTTTTCGCGCTGCGCGGCACTGATCAGGGGGCCTATCGCGACCGCGGGATCGGTGGGCGCGCCGACCTTGAGCGAACCGTAGGCGGCGCTGACGGCCTCCAACACTTCGCCCTTGCGGTCTTCAGGAACCAGCATCCGGGTGGCCGCCACACAGGCCTGGCCGCAGGTGTAGTAGACGACCCCGAGCGCACCGATGGCGGCCCGGTGCACCGCGTCCGCCAAGTAGATCTGTGCCGATTTGCCGCCGAGCTCCATGGACAGTCGCTTCACGGTCGGAGCGGACTGGGCGATTATCTTGCGGCCGGCCACTGTGGAACCGGTGAAGGAAACCATGTCGACGGCGGGGTGGCTGGTCAGCAACCCCGCGCCCTCGATGCCTTCCTCCACCACGACACTCAGTACTCCTGCGGGCAGGCCGGCCGCATCGGCGGCGGCACCGAAGATCAGTGATGAAATCGGCGTCAGCGGGCTGGGCCGCAAGATGATCGAGTTGCCAGCCATCAGGGCGGGAATGAGCTTCTGGAAACCCATCAGCAATGCGGCGTTGTAGGGCGTGATGGCCGCCACCACGCCGATCGGCTCGTGCCTGCGCATGCTGAGGGCGACCCGCCCTCGGACGAGCTCGTCCACCGGCACGGGGCTCGCCTCTTCGTGCGTCATCGACAGATACAGGTCGATGGTGTTACGAGCCAGCGACAGCCCGCTGCCGACCTGTGTCATGTCGGCGAACGCCGTCGGCTGCCCGGCCTCGGCAACAAGGGTAGGGACCAGCGTCTCGCGGCAACCTTCGATGTAATCGACGAAGGCATGCAATGTCTTGGCGCGCTCCGTCACGGGCAGGTCGGCCCACACGCCCGAATCAAAGCTCCGCCGAGCCTCGGCGATGGCCCGTTCGAACCCTGCAAGCGGCGTGACGGTGACGTCGCCGACGTGAGTCTCGTCGGCGGGGTTCTCGACGCTGACCACTTGGTCGCCGGTCACCCACTGACCTGCGACATAGGTCCGCCGTTCCGCGAGAATCGGCACTTTCGATCTCCTAACTACCTGCTAGAAGTAGAACCTTATTCTCTAGATTAGCAAGAGCACAACTAGTTCTCAAAACATCTTGAGCTTCTATTGTGTCGTGTGTACTCTTCTCGTCACTGCAAGCATGAGACTCAGATCACAACATCTTAGGGGGACGGACTTGATCGCCGCCAGCATCTCGCTGGTCGACGGCGCAACGCTGGTCAGCGCCTACGACCCGGCGATCATGCACGCCCTCCGGGCGCCCGGCGACCTGGAGCGGGCGGCCGCGTGCGGCCAGGTCTGACGAAGCCGCCGTGGAGTGCCGCGACCAAAGCAGGTCCGGTCGCCGCAGCACCCGGACGCGACTTCGGCGCGCGAAGCTACAAGCGACCCGTGGTCGGTTTGATCTCCGTCCTCGTGATCGCAGGCGTGGTCGCGGCCGCCATCGCGGCGTTCAACGGCAGTTTCGTCAAGACCGACGCGGTGACGGTCATGGCCGACAGGGCCGGGCTGCTCCTCATTCCCGGTTCCAAGGTGAAGCTGAACGGGGCCGAGATCGGTACGGTCGCAGCCGTCGACGAGACCTCGGACGGGCGCGCCCGGCTCATGCTGGCCATCGACCCGGCCCGATTGCGCATTGTGCCCGACAACGTGCACGTCGAGATCGGCTCGCAGACGGTGTTCGGCGCGAAGTCGGTCGAGTTCACGCCACCCCCCGACCCATCGGGGACACCGCTACGCGCCGGCCAGGTGCTGGACTCCCGGCACGTCACCGTCGAGGTGAACACGATATTCGAACAACTCAATTCGGTCCTGTCGCACATCGAGCCCGCAAAGCTCAACGAAACCCTCGGAGCGGTGTCGACGGCATTCAGCGGCCGCGGCGACGCGTTCGGACGTTCGCTAAGCGACTTCAACGCCTTCCTGGCCAAGATCGAGCCGAGCTTGCCCCAACTGAGCGGCGACCTGCGCGCGCTGCCCGAGGTGGCCAACGCCTACGCCGATGCGGCGCCCGACCTCATCGGCATCGTCAGGAACAGCAGTCAGCGTCAGTCGCACGCTCGTCGACCAGCAGTCCGATCTGGACCGATTCCTGGTCTCCAGCATCGGCTTGGCCGACACCGGCAACGACGTCATCGGCGGTAACGGCGACGCTCTCGCAAACGTCATGCATCTGCTGGTCCCGACGACGGACCTGACGAACGAGTATCACGAGGCTCTTACCTGTGCGCTCAAAGGCGTGCTCTTGTTCGCGCTCAAACCCCCCGCCCCGGTTCCCGGAGTCAACGACCTCGGGGCCCTCACTCTTGGAATCGAACGCTACCGCTACCCGCAGGACTTGCCGAGGGTCGCAGCCACGGGCGGTTCACAGTGCAAGGGCCAGTTGCCACTTCAGTTCGACAACACCCCGCCCAAGGTCGTCGCCGACGTCGGCACCAATCCCTACCGCTACGGCAACCAGCGGTGGCAGTGGAACTCCGACGGGCTCAAGCAGGCGCTGTTCGGCCCGATCGACGGACCTCCGCGCAACTCGGCACAGTATGGACAACCTGGATGAGCATGGGCAGAACCGCCGCCAAACTCGGCGTCTTCACCGTCGTGATGGCGTTGCTGACGGGATGCCTCTTCGCGGTGTTCGCGCAACTCCGAGGCGGTTCGACCAGTGATTACTCGGCTGTCTTCCGGGACGCGTCGAGCCTGAAGTCCGGTGACTCGGTCCGGGTGGCGGGCGTGCGGGTGGGGACAGTCACCTCGGTGAGGCTTCGGGACGACAACACTGTGGCGGTGTCCTTCGACGCCGACCAGGACGTCGTGCTCACCACCGGCACGCGCGCTGCCGTGCGCTATCTCAACCTGGTTGGCGATCGCTACCTGGAACTGCTCGACGGGCCAGGCTCCACGCGGGTGCTGCCTCGCGGCGCCCATCTCCCGATCGGCCAGACCGAACCGGCGCTGGACCTCGACCTGCTGCTCGGCGGGCTGAAACCAGTCATTCGGGGCCTGGACCCGCGCGACGTCAACGCGTTGACGAACGCGTTGCTCCAGATCTTCCAGGGGCAGGGCGACACGTTGCAGTCATTGCTGAGCAAGACGTCATCGTTCTCGAACACGTTGGCGGACAACAACACTGCGTTGGAGTCACTGGTCGACAACCTCGACACGGTGCTCGCCACACTGGGCAAGGAGGGTGACCGGTTCTCGGGAGCACTGGACAAGTTCCAGCAGCTCACCACCGAGTTGGCCAACGACCGCGACACGATCGGCACTGCGGTCGAGTCGTTGAGCAACGGCACCGCATCCATTGCCGATCTACTGACGAGCGCCCGACCCCCGCTGGCGGCCACGATCGACCAGCTCAACCGGCTTGCACCACTGGTGGACAAGGACAAGGACCTACTCGAAGTGGCGCTGCAACGGGCACCTGAAAATTACCGCAAACTCACCAGGGTCGGGTCCTACGGAAGCTTCGTCAACTACTACCTGTGCGGTATCACCTTGCGGGTCACCGATCTTCAGGGACGCACGGCAGTCTTCCCGTGGCTCAAGCAGCGAGCGGGAAGGTGCGCGGAGCCCTAATGCTCAAGTATCGCAACGCCAATATCGCCCGCGTCGGATTCCTAGGCGTCGTCCTCGTCATGCTCGTCATCGCCGTGGGTCTGCAACCCGACCGAATCACCAGTTGGGCCAACTCCCTTCGCTACCAGGCGGAGTTCACCGAGGCCGGCGGACTCAGCGCGGGCAACGAAGTCAAGGTGTCAGGAGTCAAGGTTGGCAGCGTCACCGATGTGACTCTTGGCGAGCGCGGCGCCGTGGTGACGTTCGTGGTCGATAGCAGGACGCGGCTGGGAAGCCAGACCACGGCCCACATCAGGACCGGTTCGCTTCTCGGGGCGCGAATAGTGACCCTGGAACCGTCGGGACGAGACGTCATGCACGCCGGCGACGTCATCCCGTTGTCACGGACGGGCTCGCCGTACTCTCTCAACGAAGCCGTCAACGACACGACGACCAACGTCGCCGCCACCGACACCGAGTCGCTCAATCAGTCGCTGGACACGCTGTCGGCCACCCTCGATCAGGTTGCGCCGCAACTGGGCCCAACTCTCGACGGGTTGAACAGGCTGTCACGTTCGCTGAACAGCCGCAGCGAAACCCTCGGCGAGTTGTTGAAACACGCCGCCACCGTCAGCCAAGTGCTGGCCCAGCGCAGTCAACAGGTCAATACGCTCATCCTCGATGCCAACGACCTGTTCGCCGTGCTGGTGGAGCGCCGCCAAGCCATCAGCGCTTTACTGGCCAACACGGTGGCAGTGGCCGAAAACCTGACCGGTTTGGTCAAGGACAACGAAGCCGAACTGGCTCCGACCCTGGATCGGCTCAACGCCGTCACGGCGATGCTCGAGAAGAATCGCGACAACCTGTCCAAGGTGCTGCCCGGTCTGAAGAAGTTCGAGATCACCACCAGTGAATCCGTCTCCAGCGGGCCGTATTACAACGCCTACGTGCCGAACCTGGCGATCCCGGAACTGCTCCAGCCATTCCTCGACTACGCGTTCGGCTTCCGCGCAGGCGATCCGAACATGCCACGGGCAATCTTCCCGTGGCCTCACAACGGGATTCCGGGAGGGTCCCGGTGACCGCGCGACGCCGGTCAAGGCAGGTCCTGCTCGTCGTACTGGCCGTACTCCTGGCGTTCGGCGCCGGCTTCGCAGTGCGCCAAAGCGTCTTCGCCCCACAGACCATCACGGCGTACTTCTCCTCGGCCACTGGGCTATACCCCGGCGACGAGGTGCGCATCGCGGGTGTGCGGGTCGGCACGATCCGCTCCATCACGCCGCAACCCGACCGCGCTGCGGTCACGCTCGAGGTCGACCACCAGGTACGCGTCCCCGCCGATGCCAAGGCGGTGATGATCGCGCAGAACCTGGTGGCCGCCCGCTACGTCCAGTTGGCTCCGCTATACACGCCGGGCTCGCCGCGAATGGCCAGCGGTTCGACCATCCCCGTGGAGCGCACCGCCGTGCCCATCGAATGGGATGAAGTCAAGACGCAATTGTCCCGTCTGGCTACCGAACTCGGACCAGACAGCGCGATGTCAACAAGCTCCGTGGGCAGGTTCATCGACAGCACCGCCAACGCGATGGACGGCAACGGCCAAAAACTGCGTCAGACATTCGCCCAACTGTCCCAGTTCGCGCGAATCCTGTCCGACGGCAGCCCGGACGTCGTCGCCACCATCTCGAACCTTCAGACCTTCGTCACGGCATTGCACAACAGCAGCGACCAATTGGTGCTGTTCGGCGACCGGCTGGCCACCTTCAGCACGATGCTCGACGACAGCAGAAACGATCTAGGCACCACCTTGTCGCAGCTCGCCATCGCCGTAGGCGAGGTCAAGCGCTTCGTCGCGGGTACCCGGGACAAGACCGCCGAACAGATCCAGCGGCTGGCCAACGTCACCCAGGTGCTGGCCGACCACCGCCTGGACGTCGAGAACATCCTGCACGTCGCACCAACCGCGTTCGCCAACTCCTACAACATCTTGAACCCGAATCTGCCCGGTGCCGTGGGCACGTTCGTCCTCCCCAATCTCGCCAACCCAGTGACGTTCATCTGTGCCGCCATCGGCGGCGTCGCGGACGTGACGGCCGCAGAGACGGGCAAGCTGTGCGCGGACTACCTCGGCCCGGCACTGCGGTTGTTGAACTTCAACTTTCTGCCAGGGCCACCGATCAATCCCATGCTGGCACCGACGGTGATTCCAGACAAGATCGTCTACACCGACCCCGCTCTCGCGCCAGGTGGACCCGGTGCCCCACCCGGACCTCCTGAGCAACCGCCCGCAGTGTCCGCCTATACCGGACTCAACGGCGACGTTCCACCGCCGCCTGGTTTCGGACCGCCGACGCCTCCCGCAGACGCCGTGGCGCCCACCGTGGGAGACATGCTGCTGCCCGCCGAAGCCACGCCCGCGCCGATCTCACCTGTGCCACCGGTCGAAGGGACACCGCCATCGTGATGACCCGCATCGGCCGACTCGCCGCCGCGAGCTGCGCCGTACTGACCCTCACCTCCTGCGGATTCGGCGGTGTCAACTCATTGCCGCTGCCCGGTGCGGTCGCGAGCGGTTCGGGCAACGCGGTCTACCACGTCGAGATCGCCAATGTGGTCACGCTGGAATCGAACTCGCCGGTCATGATCGACGACGTCGTCGTGGGTAGCGTCGGCAAGATCGGCGTGCGGAACTGGCACGCCGTCGTCGACGTACGCGTCAAGCCCGACGTGACCGTGCCCGAGAATGCGATGGCCCGAATCGGACAGACCAGCCTGCTCGGCTCCATGCACCTCGCGCTCGATCCGCCGGTGGGTGAGCAGCCGCGCGGCAGACTCGCGCCAGGATCGACGATCGCATTGAATCGATCGTCGGTGTACCCATCGACCGAGCAGACGCTGTCCTCGCTGTCCGTCGTCGTCAACGCGGGTGGGCTGGGACAAATCGGCGACTTGATACACAGCACTGCGACTGCGCTGACCGGACGCGAGGGCGACGTCCGAGAACTGATCACGCGCTTGAACACGTTCATTGGGACGGTCGACGAGCAGTGCGACAACTTCAGTGCGGCCATCACGGCACTCGATCGGCTCACCAACACCCTGGCTGCCGACAAGGACCAGATCACCGATGCACTCCACACCATCCCCCCGGCGCTCGACGTGCTGCTGGCCGAACGCGCCCGAATCGTCACTGCCATGCAGAAGCTGGGTGAGTTCAGTGACACCGCCACCAAGGTGGTCAACGCCACCAAGGACGACCTCGTCCACAACCTCACCAACCTCGAAGCCGACGCTGAAGGCCCTCGTCGACGTCGGCCCGGACCTCGGCACGGTGCTGGCCTACCTGCCGACCTTTCCCCTCGGACAGAACTTCATCGACCGCGCCATCCGGGGTGACTACATCAACATCTTCGCCAGCCTCGACCTGACCGTCCCCCGGCTCAAGCGCTCACTGTTCCTCGGCACTCGCTGGGGCGACCCGAACGCCGAGTTGACGCCCGCACCAGGTGATCCGGTCCACTTCAACTACACCTACGACCCGCTGAACGCCGGCATCGCGCCACCGCCGCCCCAGGGCGATCCAGCGACCGCGACGATGCCACCCGAAGCGCCAGTCGTTCCCCAGGCGCCGCTGCCAGTCGCTCCTCCGCCGCTGACCACGCCGCAGATCGGTGCAACGTCGCCGATCTTCGCCGGACCGTACTCAGCGGCAGCGGCGGGTAGCTGATGTTGACGCGCCTCGTCCGGTTCCAGCTGATCCTGTTCACCGTCGTCTCGGTGATCGGTGTCTTTGTGATGGCCTTCAGCTACCTACAGGTGCCGACGTGGTTCGGCATCGGGCACATCACCGTAACGGTCGAGTTGCCCGCTACTGGAGGTCTTTACCGGTTCGGCAACGTCACCTACCGGGGGGTTCAGATCGGCAAGGTGTCGAGCGTGACACCGACTCCACGGGGGGCGACGGCAGAGCTGGCCCTGCAAGCCTCTCCACGGATTCCCGCGCACGTGCAGGCCAACGTACGCAGCGTTTCCGCGGTGGGAGAACAGTACGTCGACCTGGTTCCCCTGGGCGACGGGCCGCCGTTCCTGACGGACGGCTCGCTCATCAGACGCGAGGACACGACCGTCCCACAGAAGGTGGGACCCGTCCTCGATCAACTCAGTGCACTCGTCGGCAGCGTGCCGAAGGACAGGCTCACCGATCTGCTCGACGAGTCGTTCCAGGCCTTCAACGGCGCCGGATACGACGTCGGATCGTTGCTCGATTCCGGGTCGCGGATCGCCTCCGACGCCAACGCGACGGCCGACCGGACGCGAACGCTCATCGAGGACAGCGCGCCGCTGCTCGACTCTCAGACCCAAAGCGTCGATGCGTTGCGGACGTGGACGAGCAAGCTCAACGCCGTCACCGGACAAATCGTCCGCCACGACCCCGACGTGCGCACCATCTTGAAGACCGGGCCAGACGCCTTTCAGGAAGCAGCCCGGCTGCTCGAACAATTGAAGCCGACCCTGCCCACGCTGCTGGCCAATCTGACTACGGTCGGTGAAGTCGGGGTCACCTACAACCCATCACTGCGGCAGTTGTTGGTGTTGTTACCGCCCTACGTCGCGGGTTTCGGGTCGCTGTCGCAGTTGAACAATTCGGTGGGCCTGTCCTTCGGCGCCTTTTCGCTCATGAACGGCGACCCACCACCATGTACGGTCGGCTTTCTGCCCCCGTCCGAGTGGCGCTCGCCCGGAGACGAAACGGTAGTCGACACCCCGGACGGGCTGTATTGCAAACTGCCGCAGGACTCCCCGATCGCGGTGCGCGGCGTCCGCAACAACCCCTGCATGGGCCACCCTGGCAAGCGGGCGCCGACGGTGGAGATCTGCAACAGCGACAGGCCCTACGAACCGCTCGCGATGCATCAGCACGCGTTCGGCCCAACTCCGTTCGACCCCAACCTCATCGCCCAGGGGGTTCCGCCGGACTCGCGAGCGGTCCTCAACGAGAACACCTACGCTCCCGTCGAGGGCACACCACCGCCGGCGGCCGAGGTCGGCGCGCCCACCGACGGCGCACCGGCGCCACTTGGCCCTCCGCCGGGCCCACCCGCGCCGGACTTAGCGCCTCCCGGCCCCGACGACGCGCCTGCTGCTACTCCGAATTCGTTCTCCAACAGCACTTCTGCTCAGGGATCTTTCGCGTCCGCCCATTATGATCCGCAGACCGGTCGGTACGTCGGCCCCGACGGCAACGTCTATCAGCAGACCGACCTGGCCACGCCCGCGGCTGGGAAGACGTGGCACGACCTACTTCCGCGCTAGCCGTTCACCACGGTTCCGACGAGTAGGCCACAACGCCGCCGAAATGCGGCGCCGATTGACAAGCGAGGCCGACCGACACGTCACGCTGGCGGTCCCCTGCGCGGCCCGACAGCTGCAGGTAGCACTCCAACATCTGGGGCACGCCGTGCATGCGGCCGTTGCCCAGCGCGCCCCCGCCCGACAGCGCCGGAATGCCGCCAGGAACGTCGCTGTCGATGCCGCCGGAGTCGACGAAACGATGCGCCTCGCCGGCCGGACAGACGCCAAGCGCCTCGAGCCAGAACCACACGAACGGCGAAAAGCCATCGTAGACCTGAGGCAGGTCGACGTCATTGATCGTGAGTCCGGTTTGGCGCCAGAGTCTTTGGACGGTGTCTGCGCCACCGTTGGCGACGTCGTCGAGCGGCCAGTGCAACGGCAACCGCCGCGGGCCACCTGCGCTGCCCGCGTACCCCGCGACGTACACCGGCCGGTTCGGTAGGTCCCGCGCCCGCTCGGCCGACGTGAGCACGAACGTGGCGACCCCGTCGACCGGAATGTCGCAGTCCAACCGGCAGATCGGATCCACCAACGTCGGCTCGGCAAGGTACTGCTCGACGGTCAGGGGCTTGTCGCGCCAGTAGGACCATGGGATGCGCGCGCCGTTCTTTCTGGCCTCTGTCACGACGGCGGCCATCGATTCCCTTCGCGCACCGTAACGTTGGAGGTACTCGGTGTAGGGCAGCGCGATCATGGCCAGCGGCCCGAAGAAACCCTGGGCGCGGTCCACTGCTGGGCGCCGCGGATCTCGCGCATCGGGTTGCCGTGGTAGCTGCCCTTCGGGTTGTGCAGTGCCCGGTGCACCAGAACGTAGTCGGCGGCGCCGCTGATGACCGCGTTGACGCCCATGCCGACTGAGCCACTGAGCTGGCCGATGCCGTCGAACCCCGCAACGTACCGCGGGTTGGCTCCGAGGCTGCGGGCCAGCCACGCCGACGACACGATACTGACGCCGTCGACCACCTGACGACCACCTGCGCTCGGCAACAGGCTCGAGCTCACGAACCCGTCGACCTGATCCACCGAGAGCCCCGCATCGGCGATTGCGGCCCTCGCCGTGTCGACCGCCACGGCGCCGATGGCGCGGTCGCCGCGGCGCTCGATCATGCTGTGGGCGTAGCCGACGACGGCGACCCGGCTACGTACTGCGCCGTCGACGGTCATCGAACCAACTCGAAGGCAGGAACGGCGATTTCGGCCGTGAGGTCCTCGAAGGCCACCCGTACCTCCGCACCGATTCGCAAGTCGGCCTCGACGCCGTCGAGCAGCCGACCGATGAGCCGGAGGTCGGCTTGCTCTGGGAGTTCGACGTCGACCAGGACGAACGGCACATCGAAGCCGGGCAGGAAGGACTGGCGCACCACCGTCCAGGACCGCACGACCGCACGTCCGCTCACCGGGGTGAACTCGTACGCGGGATCGGTCGAACCGCACGCCGTACACATCACGTCGGGCGGAAGGGTCAGGGCGCCGCACTGCCCGCAGCGAGCCACCGTGAGGACGTGTTGGGCCGTTGCGGCCCAGTACGGTGCCGAGGTGTCATCGGGCACCGGCAGGGGACGGTCCGCGGTCACGGTATGACGCCCTCGTCGGCCAACTCGCCGATGCGGTCCCAGTCGTAGCCAAGTTCGTTCAGGATCGCCTCCGTGTGCTCGCCATGCTCCGGCGCCCGTCGAAGTTCGGGCGGCTGGCCATCGAATTGCACTGGGACGGTGGGCAATCGGTAGGAAACTCCATCCCCGGTCTCGACGTCGCCGACATACGAATTGGCGATCACCTGGGGGTCGTCGACCAGCTCCTGGATGGACTGGATGGGCGACCAAGGCGCGTCCAGCTTCGCGAGGATCGCCTTCCACTCCTCCAGCGTGTGCTCGGCGAAGATCGCGTCGAGCTCGGCCACGCACGCGGCGGCGTTCGTGCGCCGCCCCGCCATGTCGACGAATCGCGGATCGTCGGCGAGATCAGGACGGCCAACGGTCCGGCAGAATTCCGGCCAGTACCTGTCGCCCTGAAGGAACATCAACTGGACGTGGCGGTCGTCCTTCGTGCGGTACGTGGCCGTGAGCGGGCTGAACAGTGCGGTGCGTCCTGACGCAGGCTTGACCTCACCGCCGTTGAGCGCTGCAAGAAGATCCGAGGACAACATCCACATCGCCGTGGCGAGCAGCGAGACGTCGACCACCGAGCCCTCGCCGGTGCGGGTCCGTTTCAACAATGCCCCGGCGATGCCGAACGCCAGTGCCATGGCACCGTTGCGGTCGCCCATCGCGCCGCGTTGGCTGATCGGATAGTCCCGCTCGGCAGGGGTCAGCATGTGGCCGACGCCTCCGCGGGCCCAGAACGCGGAACTGTCGTAGCCCGGCTGGTCGGCGTCGGGTCCGTTGACGCCGAAGCCGTTGCCGCGGGCGTAGATCAGCTTCGGGTAGCGCTTGCGAACCGCCTCGGCACCGAGTCCCAAACGTTCGAGCGCTCCGGGCCGCAGACTCGTCAGCAGCACGTCAGCCGTGGCGAGCAGGTCGTGGAGCGCGTCGAGGCCGTGCGGCTTGCGCAGGTCGAGTGCGACGGACCGCTTGCCCCGATTGGCAAGCGCCATGGACAGATTCACACCACCGCTGTCGGTGCCGATGCCTTGAGTGGCCAGGCCTCGGTAGGGGTCACCGTCGAGACGCTCGATGCGGATCACGTCGGCGCCCCAATCCGCGAGCAGGGCGCCCGCGACGGGCACGAAGACCCACTGCGCAAGCTCGATGACCCGAACTCCGTCGAATGCTCCTGCTGCTGTCACGGTGTGAGTACCTCCGGATAGTCGGTGCACCCCTGCCTACTTCAGGCAGCAGCCGGCGTCGATGGGAAGGGGAACCCCTGTGATGTATCGCGATTCGTCGGATGCCAGGAACAGCACCGCATTGCTGATGTCCTCGGGTTCCACCCACGGAATCGGCAGCATGTGGAAATTCCGGCATATGGGAGCCATGTCGTCCTTGCCCGGGTTCTCCAGATCCGGGCGAAACGTCCGGAATGTCGATTCGTTGTGCAGCAGCGAAGTCGCCACGTGTGTTGGGTGCAACGAGTTGACCCGAATCGAGTACTGCCCCAACTCGACTGCGAACGTCCGCATCAATCCGACGACACCATGCTTGGCGGTGACGTAGTGCCCGATGTGCGGATATGCCTTGAGCCCGCCGACTGAACTCGTCATGATCACCGAACCACCACGCCCGCCGGCCTTGACGTGCGGCACGGCCGCCTTGACCGACTTCCAGACGCCGGTCAGGTTGATGTCCATCATCTGTTCCCAGCGCGGCTCGTCCATCTCCTCGAGCATGGCGCCGGGGGTGCCGATTCCCGCATTGGCGACCACGATGTCGAGTCGACCCGAGTTGCTCGACGCCCCCGTCGACCGCGGACTTGAGCGCGTCATAGTCCCGCACGTCGACCTCCGCGGTGACGACCCGGCGGTCCAGTGCCTTGATCAGGTCCGCCGTTTCGGCGAGATCCTCGGGGGTCGCCGCTACTGCCGTCGTGTTCTCGATTGGCCGACAGACGTCGATCGCGATGATGTCGGCGCCCTCCTGCGCCAACCTGACCGCGTGACTGCGGCCCTGTCCGCGCGCCGCTCCGGTGATGAATGCAACCTTGCCTTCTACCCGTCCAGCCATCAGCTTCTCCTCATCGTTGAGACGATCGAACTTGTTGTCGCACTAGATATTTCTGTACCTTGCCGCTCGGAGTACGGGGGTAATCCTCGATCTCGCGCAGGTCCTCAGGCCACTTCTGCCTGGCCAGTCCGGCGGCCTGGAAGTGCTCGCGCACGCGATCTCGGCTGGGCAACTGGCTACCCGGCCGGATCCGCAACACCGCCACGACACGTTCGCCGAAGCGCTCGTCGGGGGCGGCGACCACGACGGCTTCCGCCACCTCCGGCATGGCCAGTAGCGCCTCTTCCACCTCGATGGCGCTGATGTTCTCACCCCCGCGGATGATCACGTCCGACTTTCGGTCGGTGATGGTCAGGTAGCCGTCATCGTCAAGCACGCCGATGTCGCCGGTGTGGTACCACCCGTCGTCGTCAAAGGCCTTCGCCGACAACTTGGGGTCGAGATACCCGAGGCACAGATCCGGTCCCCTGCTGAGGATTTCGCCATCGCTTGCGAGTCGGACCTCCACGCCTTCGCGCGCGGCTCCGTCGGTGAGCAGTCGCTTGTCTCCCGCCGCCGTCGGACTCGAACCGGTGATGGACGGATGCTCGGTGCTGCCGTAGGACCGAGTCACGACGAGCCCGAGGTTCGTCAACCGGCGGGTGATGGTGGTCGGTATCGCCGACCCACCGAGGCCGAGGTAGCGCATGTGCTGAAGGTGGTCCTCGGTGAAATCCGGATGATCCAACAGAGCTCGTGATGAAATACGCTGGCCCGCCGCCGAATCCGACTCCTTCTTGCGTCATCAACGTGAGCACCAGGCCGGGGTCCCATGCATCGCACAGGTGAATCGGTACACCCTCGAGCACGGGGCAAAGTAGACCCCCGAGCATTCCGATGAAATGTCCGACGGGCAACGCCGTCACCTGACCGGCGGCGTGCTTAGGATGGCCGGCGTTGAGCTGGCGGATCTCGCACCCCAGCGTCTGGTGGCTGTGCACCACGCCCTTGGGGTCGCGGGTGGTGCCCGAGGTGAACGCGATGAGTGCCGGGTTCGACGGGTCGGTATCCACCGTGCCCGACATGGGTTCCTCGGCCAACAGCTCATCGAAATCACGTCCAACGAGTCCGACGATCGGAATGCCGACGCACAGATCTGCGTGGTACTGCATCCGCCCGAACTCTTCAGTGGTGATGAATACCTTCGGTTCGGCGGCCGTCAGGATGTAACCGACTTCCTTTCGGCCATAGAAGTGCACGATCGGCACCACGACGGCTCCGAGGATGGCCGAGGCCCAGAACGTGGCGGCGGCCTCCATCCAGTTGGGCAGCTGGAACGCGACGACGTCACCGGGTCCAACCCCTCGGGCATGCAGACCCGCCGCCAACCGCCTCGCGACGTCTTCGACGTCGCTGAAGGTGCCCGAGTACGGGCGGACGGTGGAATGCACCCGAAAGGTCGTGGCCGGTGCTTCTTCCAGAGCCCGGCCCAGCAGTGAGCCGAGCGTGTCGGACGTCCACCAACCCTCGGCTTCGTAGCGGCCCCTCAGTTCTGGCGCGAACGTGCGACTAGCGATCATTTGCACCACTTCGGGTCCAGATCGGTCATTTCGACTCGAAACACAGAGTTCACAGTAGAACGTGCTTCTTGTCTAAACAAGTGCGATGTATACATCCGAATAGAGAATGGCATGCATCGTGCGCTGCGCGGGCGGATTCGAACGTTCGGACCGCGACGCCCGCTCAGAAATCACTGCAGGCGTGAATCAGTGCGTCGTGATCGGCCGCCGCGGCACCCATGCGGTGCAGAAGGATTTCGATGAGGCCCGGCTCAACTTGGGTGGTGATACTCCACAAATAGAAACCGTGCACGATGCCGCAGCTGAGGGCGCGCCAGGCCTGGTCCCACGGCGGCGGTTCGACGCCTTGTTCGGCCAGCCGCTCGAGATAGTGCCGCAGCAACTCGCGTTCGGACGTGCGGCGGTCCTTGACAGTCAGCGTCGAGGCGATGTGGTACCCCACGTCGACGTACCACATGCCGCGTTGGACCAGCTGCCAGTCGAGCAGACACGGCAATCCCGCCGCGTCGAGAAACAGATTGCCAAGGTGGGGGTCGCCGTGAATCACACACCACGGGGACGTCGGTTCGGCGGCGGCCAGTGCCACGACCATGGCCCGGTACGTGTCGACGAGGCGTTGCGGATCGCGTAGTTCAACCGGTACTGCGCGACCGTTGCTCCCGTTCAGGTTCGCGTCGATCTTCGCCAGCGTCGCCGCCTCACCCCAGACCCGCAGTGCGCCGTTCAGGCGCGACTTCAACCACGGTGTCGTGGCCCAACGCTGCTGCGCCCAGGTCGCCGCGTGCAGTTGGGCCAGTTCGCTCAAACTCGACGCGGTCTGCTTAGGCGTGTAAACGCTTCTGCCGTCGAGAAATACGCCCCCACTGGCGACGACGTCTTCGGTGATGACGACACCGTGGCGACTTTCTGGATCGACATCGGCGTATACGCTGCGAAGGGTACGGACTCCGGCGGACGCCGCAAGATCGCGATAGAAGTAGGCCTCGGGTTCGCCGACATGGCGGGCCATCCAGCCGATCTCGTTGAAATAACCCTTGATGCATAGCGACGGCGACGGACTGCCCGCGGCGACGCCTGAGTACTCGACGGCGAAGCGGGCGTTCGTGGAGATACGGTCCACCACCGGACCGGGTGTAACGCGCCCGACCTCGATCCCGGGAAAGCGCTGTTGCAGTGCGGAAGTCAGCCACGTCGGTGACAGTGCTTCGTCGAGACTGTTGGGTACGGGCGTCGTCACTGGGTCAGCGCCTCCTCAATCGGTGCACGTCGCCGCCGAACGTCCGTCGAGACAGGCGGGCGGCGGGTTCGGTGTGAGCGACTGTCTCGTGCGTGTCCCCCAGCGTTTCTGCGGTCGATGCAGCCGGGTCAGAGTATCGCTATTGCCACACGAGAATGGCGTTCTACCGAGAAATGCACACAATGGCCTTGCGCGCTGGCGGTCTGCGCTGCGGCGTGGATCGCGAGCATCGGCCCGGTCCGCCGCTAAAATGCCTGGCCATGGGCGCTCCGGCGGGTAGGAGCGAATCGACGGGAGGATTGATCCCCGTCGGCCAGCTGACGCGTGGCACCACGGGGTACAACCGGTTGCGCCGCAGCGACCGTTGGTTGGTGCACTCAGCACGCGTGCGTACAGCGCTCCTCACTGCCACCGACCCGGTGGTGGTCGACCTCGGCTACGGCGCGCTACCGGTCACGACACTGGAACTGGCGGCGCGGCTGCGCTCAGTACGCCCCGACCTCAAGGTGGTTGGTCTCGAGATCCATCCCGAACGGGTTCGCACGGCCCGCGCCGCTGCCGGGGGTGCCCCCGACGTCGAATTCGGACTCGGCGGCTTCGAATTGGCGGGCCTGCAACCGGTATTGGTGCGCGCGTTCAACGTCCTGCGCCAATATCACGTCGACGACGTGGCCGGCGCCTGGGCGCTTATGCAGGCCCGGTTGGCGCCCGGCGGGCTCATCGTCGACGGCACCTGCGACGAACTCGGCAGGCACTGCTGCTGGGTGCTGCTGGACCAGCACGGCCCGATCAGCCTCACGCTGGCGTGCGACCCGTTCGCCATCGAAAGACCCTCGGAGCTCGCCGAGCGGCTGCCCAAGGTGCTGATCCACCACAACGTGCCGGATCAGCGCATTCACTCGTTGCTCAACGCAGCCGATCGTGCATGGGCCAGCACCGCAGGGCACGGGGTGTTCGGTCCCCGGGTGCGGTGGCGCGCAATGCTGGAAGTCCTCGCCGCCGATGGCGTCCCGGTCGAGCCGCCTCGACGGCGATTGCGCGACGGCGTGCTGTCCGTCCCATGGGAGTTCGTCGCGCCCCACTGAACATTCGCCGTAGGCTCAGGTGCATGCGGATTGCCCTCGCACAGCTGTGCTCCAGCGCCAAACCGGCCGCCAATCTCGGGCTAGTCGAGGACTTCACGCGCCGGGCCGCCGAAGCGGGCGCGCGCCTGGTGTCGTTTCCCGAGGCGACGATGTGCCGCTTCGGGGTCCGCCTCGAGCCCATCGCGGAACCGCTCGATGGACCCTGGGCATCGGGCGTGCGGGCCATCGCGGCGCGCTTCGGCATCGTCGTGGTGGCGGGCATGTTCTGCCCGAGCGCCGACGGCCGCGTCACCAACACACTGATCGCCACGGGACCTGGAGTCGACGCCCACTATCACAAGATCCATCTCTACGACGCCTTCGGGTTCACCGAATCACGCACTGTCGCACCGGGTTCCGATCCGGTAGTCATTACGGTCGACGGCATCGGCGTCGGGTTGACCACCTGTTATGACGTTCGCTTCCCCGAGCTCTACGTCGAGCTGGCGCGACGCGGAGCCCGGCTGATCACGGTGCACGCGTCGTGGGGTGCCGGACCGGGAAAGCTCGAACAGTGGACGCTGCTGGCCAGGGCCCGCGCACTGGACGCCACCAGCGTCGTCGCGGCCGTCGATCAGGCGTATCCAGGCGACGAGATGGCCGCCGTCGGGCCTACAGGCGTCGGTGGCAGCCTGGTGGTCTCCCCCACGGGCGAAGTGTGGTCCGCGGCGGGTTCCGACCCGCAGTTGCTCGTCGCCGACATCGATCTCGACGCCGTCGACGTAGCCCGCGACAGCATCGCCGTGCTGCGCAACCGCACCGTGTTTGCTCAGTCCGGTAAGGCAGAATCGCGGGGGTGACCGATCCCTGGGCTCGCCCGCCTCACCAGCCGCCCACCCCGCAACCTCCGGCCGGTGACCCCTCGACCCCGACCCAGCAGATCCCACACGGCACCTCCGCGGCCGAGTCACCGCCCACACAATCCCGCCCGCATTCGTACCCGCCACCGGAGCACCACCCGCCGGCCAAGCCGGGCGACCCTGACGGTCCGCCACCCGGCAAGGGCCCGTTCCTCAAACGCATATTCCGCGATCCGCTGTCGATCGTGCTGGTCCTGGTCATCGTGCTGGCGCTGGTGGTCGCCGGGGTCGTCGGCGTCGAGCTCTACGCCCGCCACCGCGCCAACGAGGTGGTGGCCAAAGCGACGGCATGCGTCGTGCAGGACAGTGCATCGGCCTCGTTCGGCGCGAGCCCGTTCTTGATTCAGCACATGACCGGGCACTACGGCAACATCTCGATCTCCACCGCGGGCAACCAGATTCGCGATGCCAAGGGGATGAAGGCCGACATCGAGATCGACGACGTCCGACTGTCTGACACCGGCAACTCGAAGGGCACCATCGGAGCGTTGGATGCCACCATCACCTGGTCCTCCGACGGCATCAAGGAGACGATTCAGAAGTCCATCCCGCTCGTCGGGAGCTTCGTCAACGGGGTGAATACGAACCCGTCCGACGGCACCATCGAACTTCAAGGCGCGCTGGGCAGCATCGTCGCCAAGCCGACGGTCGCCGACCAAGGCATCGGGCTCGAAGTTCAGAAACTCACCGGGCTCGGCTTCGCGCTGCCACGCGAGGCGGTGCAGCCTGCGCTCGACTTGTTCAGCACGCAGCTCACCAAGGGGTATCCGCTGGGCATTCATGCCGACAGTGTCGAGGTCACCGACACGGGTGTCATCGCCAAGTTCTCCACCCGAAACGCCACCATTCCCGCCGCCAACGAGGATCCCTGCTTCGCCGGACTGTAGCCCGCCATGGGGCCGGCAATTCAGCCGAGGGGCTAGGACAATCCGTCGAGCACGGCGCGGGTCCCCGACAGCCCGAGTCTCGTCGCACCGGCGTCGAGCATTGCGAGCGCGTCGGCAGCAGTGCGGATGCCGCCGCTGGCCTTGACCCCGATGCTCGGTCCGACGGTCGCGGCCATGACCTCCACGGCCCGCACGGACGCACCGCCCGCGGGATGAAACCCCGTCGAGGTCTTGACGAAGTCCGCTTGCGCCTCCACGGCGGCGCGGCACACGTCGACGAGCGTCTGTTCCCCGACGAGATCCAGCAGCGCGGCGGATTCGACGATCACCTTGAGCACCACATCGGGAACCGCTTCGCGGACGGCGGCAATGTCAGCGCGGACGGCCGCGAAGTCACCGGCGACGGCGGCGCCGACGTCGATGACCATGTCGACCTCCTCCGCGCCCGACTCGACCGCGAGCCGGGCCTCCTGCGCCTTGATCGTCGAAACATGTTTGCCTGAAGGGAATCCCACGACGGAGGCGATGGCCAAGTCCAGTGCACCGGCCCCTCGAGCCGCGGACACCAACGACGGCGACACGCAGACCGCGTACACCCCCAGCTCGGACGCCTCGTGCACGAGGAACGCCACGTCGGTCTCGTTGGCCTCGGGCTTGAGCAGTGTGTGATCGACGAGCTGAGCGACGTGATCGCGCGTCCAGGTCGGCACTAGAACGGTTCTTCGGTGCCACCGGGATTGCAGCCCGCGGCAAGCATCTGCGCGTCATCGACCTCGGGTCGCCACGGCTCGAGGTTCCAGCTGGTCTTGCCGGGCTGGGCGATCTCTGCGAACTTCCAGTGGCACATGAACTGCTCGCGCATGCCGGGGATCGCGGCGTCGGGTGACAGCGTCAATATCTCCGTCCAAGCCTCATCGGCTTGCGCGACGGTCCCGAGTTCGCCTGCAGCGTCGCGGCCCGCCTGCGTCGGGTAGACCCGCAGGCTGGACAGGTCACCCCAGTGCACCCATTCGGCTTGCGCGACGAACGGCGGGTCGGGTACTGGGTTCGCGCCCGCGACACCCGCAGCGGTGAACGTCATGCCGAGGGCGAAGGCCGTGGCAATGAGCAAGCGACGCACGACTTATCGCGACTTTCCCTGGACTTCGAGTACCTTCGGCCGGACGTCGACGAGATAGACGCCTGCGGCCACCGCCGCGATCGCGCTACCGGTGATGCTGAGGCCGATGAAGTTCGTTACCAAGGCGAGAAACGTAGCGCCACCGAGGATTGCCATCCACGTGTTCTTCGTCATCTTCTCGGCCGCGGTGTAGGCATCGGCACGCTGCAAGCCGGCATGCACCAGCGCGTACCCCGACATGATCAATACCCCAACCCAAACGACGGCCAGGACGGTTTCCACCAACTCCACGTGAGGAGCCTATGTGGCGACCGCCCTGACCGTCGACTCCGACTGCCTGGGCAGGGGATTTACTTCTGGGTGACCTTCTTGGCCGGAGCCTTCTTGGCCGGAGCCTTCTTGGCGGGGGCCTTCTTGGCCGGTGCCTTGGCAGCGGCCTTCTTCACCGGTGTGGCGGCCTTCTGGGCCTTCTTCGGAAGCTCGACGCCGACCAGCTTGGCGGCGCGCTCACCAACGGCGCGGGTCTGGCTGGCCACGGTGCCCAGCGCGTCCTGCGTCAGTTCGACGGCCTGGTCGGTCACGCTCTCGACACGGTTCGCGGCCTCTTCGATCCCGGGCTGGCTGCGCAGGCGTTCCAGCGCGGCCTCGCCACGCTCGACGAGCTTGTTGTAGGTCGCGGTCGCGGCCTCGGCGTAGCCCTCGGCAGCCTTGCGCAGCTCGTCGCTGTTCAGTCGCTCACGGATCTCGGTGACCTGGGTGGGCAGTTCTTCTTGCAGCTTGTTCAGGCGGGCCCGGCCCTCGCCAACGCGGGTGTTGGCGTCGGTGCGGGCCTCCTCGGCACGCTCACGCAGAGTCGCGACGATCTCGTTGACGGTGGCCAGCGCGAGGTCGGCGGCGCCGACGGCGGCGAGCAGCGGGGCCTTCAGGTCCTCGATGGTCGGTTGGTTCTTCTCGGCCATGTTGATTCCTCTCTCAGGGTTTGTTCGTTGGTTCTCGTTGATGGACTTCTAACGGACGGTCAATCGGTTCTTAGTCAGTGGCTGGCTCCTCGATCGAATCGACTGGTGCCTGGATGCCCCTCGTGTCCGCGGAAGCCACATCGCTTCTCGCGTCCGCGGCCTCCGCTTCGTTCTGCTGACAGAACGACGCATATATGTCGAGCAGCACCTGCTTCTGCCGCTCGGTGATCGCGGTGTCGGCGACGACGGCGTCGCGAACCTCGCTGGGCTCGCTGGGCTCGAGCATCCCGGCCCGGACGTAGAGCACCTCGGCGGACAACCGCAGCGCCTTGGCGATCTGGTTCAGCACGTCAGCCGAGGGCTTGCGTAGCCCCCGCTCGACCTGGCTGAGGTAGGGATTGCTGACTCCAGCCTTCTGCGCGAGTTGGCGCACCGAGACCTGCGCGGCTTCGCGCTGGGCCCTGATGAAGCCACCGATGTCCTGCGCAGCGTTGGACACGACAGCGGCAAGATTCTCGTCCTGCGACATATTCGACCCCTTCTGCGTCAGGTAACCAGTTGGCTTCAAAACCAACCGTACGACGGGGTGCTAGCTTTTGCAAGCAGTTGTTAGCGCAGGTCAGAAGAGTAGTTGGGCTATCGAATAGATGATCAGCCCGGCCAGCGAACCCACCACGGTGCCGTTGATACGGATGAATTGCAGGTCACGCCCGACATGCAATTCGATCCGGCGACTTGCCTCGTCGGCGTCCCAGCGTTCGATGGTCTCGGTGATGATCGCTGTGATCTCCGTCCCGTACTGCGTGACGACGTGTTGAGCCGCACGGATGATCCAGTTGTCGACCTTGTCGCGGAGCTCGGCATCATCGCGCAACGACTCCCCGATGTGCATGACCGAGTCGGCGATCCGGCTGCGCAAGGCGGACGACGGGTCGTCGACGGACTCGAGGATGATGCGCTTGGCCGCGGTCCAGGCCGTCTCGGCCGCTCGCGCGACCTCCTCGCGCGCCATGATCTGTTCCTTGACCTTCTCGGCCCGGTCGACCGTCGCCTGGTCGTGCTGCAGATCGTCGGCGAACTCGAACAAGAACTTGGTGGCCGAGCGGCGCAGTTCGTGATCGGGGTTGCGCCGTACCTTGTCGGTGAAGTCCATGAGCTCGCGGTGGATTCGCTCACCGATCAGGTGGTCCACCCACCGAGGTGACCATGTCGGCGAGTCGCGCTCGACCACTCGTTCGATGATCTCGTCGGCGTTCAGCGACCATTGGAACGCGCGGTCGGCAAGGAGCTGGATCAGCGCCTCCTGTCGGCCCTCTACGAGCAGCGAGTTCAGCACCCGCCCGATCGGTGGTCCCCACTGTGGTTCGGCGATGCGCTTGACGATCATCCGGTCCAGCACGTGCTGGACGTCCTCGTCCCGCAGCATCTCCACCAGCACGCGCAGCACATTCGACGCCTCGGCGGCTACCCGTTCCGCGTGCGACTTCTCCGAGAGCCACTTGCCCATTCGGCCGGCGATCTGCGCGTCGCGCAGCTTGGTCTCCACCACCTCGGGCGACATGAAGTTCTCGCGGACGAACGTGCCCAGCCCCTCACCCAACTGGTCCTTCTTGCGCTTGATGATCGCGGTGTGCGGGATCGGAATGCCGAGCGGATGCTTGAACAGCGCGGTGACCGCGAACCAGTCGGCCAGCGCGCCCACCATGCCCGCCTCGGCGGCCGCGCGAACGTAGCCCACCCACTCTGCCGCACCTCGCGACTGCGCCCACGTGCACAGCAGGAAGATCACCGTCGCCCCGACGAGGAAGCTCAGGGCGACGACCTTCATTCGGCGCAGCCCACGCCGCCGTTCGGCGTCCGCAACGGTGTCGGCGCCGACGAACGACTCGGCGAGGCTCGGCCGCGCTTCGGCGGTAGCTCGGTGAGACACGCCTCCATCATCCGTCATCGGCGCAGCAGCGGTCCGTCCCACCGCGGCGGCGGCCGAGTTTCACCGTACTATCAAGGGAACTAGGGAACGGGACACGGCGAAAGTGGCACAACAGACCCCTGCCGGCGCAGTGAAGACCGATGGGCGCAAGCGGCGCTGGCACCAGCACAAAGTCGACCGACGCAACGAGTTGGTCGACGGCACCCTAGAGGCCATCCGTCAACGTGGCAGCAACGTGAGCATGGACGAGATCGCCGCCGAGATCGGCGTCTCGAAGACCGTGCTGTACCGCTACTTCGTCGACAAGAACGATCTGACGACCGCGGTGATGATGCGCTTCGCGCAGACCACGCTCATCCCCAACATGGCCGCCGCGCTGTCGTCGAACCTGGACGGCTACGACCTGACCCGCGAGATCATCCGTGTGTACGTCGAGACCGTCGCCGCCGAGCCGGAGATCTACCCGTTCGTGATGGCGAACAGCTCGGCGAGCAAGAGCAAGGCCGTCGCGGAGTCCGAGCAAATCATCGCGCGCATGCTCGGCGTGATGCTGCGCCGCCGGATGGCGCACGAGGGCATGGACACCCACGGCGCCGGCCCGTGGGCGTTCATGATCGTCGGCGGGGTGCAGCTGGCGACGCACGCGTGGATGTCGAACCCGCGGATGAGTGCCGACGAGCTGATCGACTACCTGACGATGCTGTCGTGGAACGCGTTGCGCGGCATCGTCGAGGTGGGCGGGTCGCTGGACAAGTTCAACTCGATGCCGCATCCGTCGCCGGTGCTGCCACCCCAACTGCTTGACTGAACGGATGACCGAACCATCTGAGCTGCCGTCGCTGTGGACCCACGAGCCCCACGTTCACCTCGAGTTCAAGGCGGGCGACAAGGTGTCGGACATCAAGACGAACTGCCACCCCCGGATTCAAGGGCTCCAAGAGCGACGCTCCCGAGCTGCAGGCCGAACGCAACGAGCGCTTCGCCGAGTTGCAGGAGATGTTATATGCGAACAGCCGCTCGGGGGAGACGCGATCCGTCCTGCTGGTGCTGCAGGGCATGGATACCGCGGGCAAGGGCGGTATCGTCAAACACGTTGTGGGAGCCGCTAATCCACAGGGCATCCGATACACCAGCTTCGGCAAGCCCACGGAGGAGGAACTGGCCCATCACTACCTGTGGCGGATCCGCAACGCGCTGCCGGCGGCCGGTCACGTCGGCGTATTCGACCGCTCGCACTACGAGGACGTGCTGATCGTGCGTGTGCACGACCTGGTGCCACCCGAGGTGTGGGGAGCGAGGTACGACGAGATCAACGCGTTCGAGAAGGAACTGGTCGACGGCGGCACGTCTATCGTCAAGGTCGCGATGTTCGTATCGCTCGACGAACAGAAGGCGCGGCTGGCCGAACGGCTCGAGCGGCCCGACAAGTACTGGAAGTACAACCCGGCCGACATCGACGAGCGGCTGCTGTGGCCGAAGTACCAGGAGGCCTACCAGGCCGTGCTCGACAAGACCTCGACCGAGTACGCGCCGTGGCACGTCGTTCCCTGCGACCGCAAGTGGTACAGCCGGTTGGCCATTACCGAACTGCTGATCGAGGCGCTCAAGCAACTCGACTTGTCCTGGCCCCCAGCCGATTTCGATGTCAAAACGGAGAAGAAACGGCTTGCGAAGGCGTGACGCCTATTTGACGAGGGTGAACTGTCCCACGTTGGTGATGCCGCGGTGGAAGAAGTCGGCGCAACCGACGAGGTACTTCATGTACCGGTCGTAGACCTCTTCGGAGGTAACGGCGATCGCCTGGTCGCGGTTCTTCTCCAGGTTCTCGGCCCACATGTCGAGCGTGCGCGCGTAATGCGGCCGAAGCAGGTGCGTGCGCTCCAGCGTGAAACCTGCATCCGCGGCCAGCACCTTGATGTCCTCGACCGCCGGCAGGCGTCCGCCCGGGAAGATCTCTGCCTGGATGAAGCGCATGAACTTCAGGTCGCTGATGGTGACCTTGATCCCGTTGTCGCGGAAGAACTTCTGCGTGTGCGCCAGGATGGTGTGCAGCAGCATGCGGCCGTCGTCGGGCAGGATGCCGTAGGCCTTTTCGAAGAAGAGCGGATAGCGCTCGACCTTGAACGCCTCGAACGCGCCGATGCTGACGATCCGGTCGACCTTGTCGGTGAACTCCTCCCAACCCTGCATGCGGACCTCCACGGTCCGCGAGGTGGGGATGCCGGCCAGTAGCTTCCTGCTGTATTCACTCTGGTTCTTGCTCAGGGTGATGCCGATGACGTTGACGTCGAACTTCTCGACCGCGCGACGCAGGGCGCCGCCCCAGCCACAACCGACGTCGAGCAACGTCATACCCGGCTCGAGGTTCAGCTTGCCGAGCGCGAGGTCGAACTTCGCGTTCTGCGCTTCCTCGAGGGTCATGTCATCGCGTTCGAAGTACGCGCAGGTGTAACCCATGGTCGGGTCTAGGAACAAAGCGAAGAACTCATCCGACACGTCGTAGATCGACTGGGACTCCTCGTAGTACGGCGCCAGTCCGTCGTCGATGTCAGACATCCGATTGTTACCCCTTGCTGTGTGCATGATCAGGGCCCGAGACGCGCTTTCCGTCGTGCCAACACGGCGCGCGATCCCACGGACTGCCGATCCGGACCCGCAGGTCCACCGCCGCATAGGCTAGCTAAAGAACAAGATTCTAGCCAACACGCCGTCGTCAGCACTGGCCAACACACCGTCGTCAGTACTCGTAAAAGCCCTTGCCCGACTTCTTTCCGAGCAGGCCCGCCTCGACCATGCGTTGCAGCAGCGGCGGCGGCCCGTACAGCGGCTCCTTGAACTCATCGAACATCTTGTCCGCGATCAGCTTCAAGGTGTCCAAACCGATGAGGTCGGACAACCGCAGCGGCCCCATCGGGTGCGACAAACCGGCGACCACGGCGGTGTCGATGTCCTCCACCGTGGCGACGCCGGCCTCCGCCATCCGGATGGCCGACAACAGGTAGGGCACCAGCAGGGCATTGACGACGAACCCGGAGCGGTCCGAGCAGCGCACCACCTGCTTGCCCAGCACGGCGCTCGCGAACTGCTCGGTGCGTGCCACGGCCTCATCGGTGGTGACGAGCGTGCTGACCAGTTCGACCAGCGGTAGCACCGGCACCGGGTTGAAGAAGTGCAGGCCCAGCACCCGGCCCGGATTCTTGGTGGCCGCGGCGATCTTCATGATCGGGATGCTCGACGTGTTGGACGCCAGCACGGCGTCGGGGTCGGTGATGATCTCATCGAGTTCGGCGAACACCTTCGCCTTCGCGGCCTCGTCCTCGACGATCGCCTCGATCACCAGCTGACGATCCGACAGGTCGGCCAGGCTGGTGGTGAACTTCAGCTTCGCAAGGGCGACGTCGCGTTCACCCTCGGTGATCTTGCCCTTGCTGACCCCGCGCGCCAGCGACGCGGTGATCCGTGCCTCGCCCGCGGTGGCCAGCGCCTCGGTGGGTTCGAAGACCAGCACGTCGACGCCTGCCCGCACCGAAACCTCGGCGATGCCCGCGCCCATCTGTCCGGCGCCGATGACGCCCACCCGCTCAATGGAATTGCTCACTGCAGATCTTCCTCTCCAGATAGCGCCAGCCCCGCCCAGGGCTTCTGGGCGGGGCCTGTGCTGTCAAGCCGCCAAGCTACTGTCTCAGGCTCGCCGGCTCAAATTGTGTGCGCTCAGTGGAACTGACCCTCTTCGGTCGAGCCCGCGAGCGCGGTGGTCGACGAGGTCGGATCAACCGTGGTGGCGATCCGGTCGAAGTAGCCGGCGCCGACCTCGCGCTGGTGCTTCGTGGCGGTATAACCGCGCTCCTCGGCGGCGAACTCGCGCTCCTGCAGGTCGACGTAGGCGGTCATCTGGTTGCGGGCGTAGCCATAGGCCAGATCGAACATCGAGTAGTTCAGGGCGTGGAAGCCGGCCAGCGTGATGAACTGGAACTTGAAGCCCATCGCGCCGAGCTCGTTCTGGAACTTCGCGATGGTCGCGTCGTCCAGGTGCTGCTTCCAGTTGAACGACGGCGAGCAGTTGTAGGCCAGCATCTGGTCCGGGAACTCGCTCTTGACGCCCTCGGCGAACTTCTTGGCCAGCTCCAGGTCCGGGGTGCCGGTCTCCATCCAGATCAGGTCGGAGTACGGCGCGTAGGACTTGGCGCGGGCGATGCAGGGCTCGAGGCCGTTGCGGACCCGGTAGAAGCCTTCCTTGGTCCGCTCACCGGTGATGAACGGCTGATCGCGCTCGTCGACGTCCGAGGTGATCAGCGTGGCTGCCTCGGCATCGGTGCGGGCGATGACGACCGTCGGGACGTCGGCGACATCGGCCGCCAGCCGGGCCGAGGTCAGGGTGCGGATGTGCTGCTGGGTGGGGATCAGCACCTTGCCGCCGAGGTGGCCGCACTTCTTCTCCGAGGCCAGCTGGTCCTCCCAGTGCGAACCGGCGACACCGGCGGCGATCATCGCCTTCTGCAGCTCGTAGACGTTCAGTGCGCCACCGAAGCCGGCTTCACCGTCGGCGACGATCGGAGCGAGCCAGTTCTCGACCGAGCGGTCACCCTCGACCTTGGCGATCTGGTCGGCGCGCAGCAGGGCGTTGTTGATGCGGCGGATCACCTGCGGCACCGAGTTGGCCGGGTACAGGCTCTGGTCCGGGTAGGTGTGGCCGGACAGGTTCGCGTCACCGGCGACCTGCCAACCCGACAGGTAGATGGCCTTGAGGCCGGCGCGGACCTGCTGAACGGCCTGGTTGCCGGTCAGCGCGCCCAGGGAGTTGACGTAGTCCATGTCGTGGAGCTGCTCCCAGAGCACCTCCGCGCCGCGGCGGGCGAGCGTGCTCTCCTCGACCACGTGTCCCTGCAGGGCGACGACGTCCTTGGGGGTGTAAGTGCGGGTGATGCCCTTCCATCGCGGGTTGTGGTCCCAGTCGTGCTGGATCTGCTCGGGGCTCTTCGGCGTGCCAACGGTGGACAATGTGGGCTCCTTCGGTTCGAGTCGCTGCGGGCGTCATGCATGAACTTGACTTGTTAACGCCGACGCAGCTTCGCTTCTCTGCTAACTACGAGGATGCACCACCGCATATCTGCAGGTCCACTCGTTTCTCATGCCATTTTTTGCCAACACCAATCGTTAACCTGCAAAGATTGCAAAGGTGATCTGTGGCTGAAACGGTTCAGAAGTTACCGCTCAGTAACGATATTCGCAGGTCAGTACGGTCGTACTGTTAAACCGCTCGGTTCAGAGCGAGAAGATGCTGGCGACTGCTTTCGTCTCGTCGCCGACCACATATGTGAGCGTTGTAACAACGCGATCGGTGAGTTCGGCCCCGAACTTGTCGGTGGATCCCGCCGGATACACGTGTTTGATGATCTCCAACTGGTCCCCCAAGGCGACCGGAAGATCGTGCTCGATGGTCACGCGCAAGGGTCCGGCCCTCAGTTCGGGCTGGGTGTTGAGGTACTCCTCGACCACGCTCCAGTAGACCGAATTGTTCATGTGGTCGAAGATGTCGATGTCGCTGACGCGGACGGGGTAGGCGCGGATGTCGTCGGCGTCATCGCGGCTGCCCGCCTTCAAGTAGGCCTTCCACCTCAACCGATCGACGTCGGTGGTGCGCTGCAGCCCGGAGATGAAGTCATCGGAGATCCGCGCCGGTCCCTGCGTCTCGCGGTTGATGTTGATCCAGAACGCTTCGGATTCGATGAGCCCGACCCTGCGCACCCCATCTATGCGTACCCGCATCTCGCACCACCGGTTTGAGGTCCCCGAACACCAGCGCCGCAGCCGCAGCATGTCCTTGAACTCGATGGGCCTGATCATGTCGATCATCGTCCGGCGCACGATCCACAGCGGATGGGTCTCCTCGAACCCCATCTCACGCAACTGGTCCGAGCCGATGTCCTGAATGTGCCGAGTCGCGGCGTCGAACTTCAGCCGGCCCTCTCGGTCGACGTCGGCAACCCGCAGCGGCCACTGGACGTCGAACACGTCGGGGTGCGGATCGGGAACGGGCATCATCGACTTGGCCAGGCCCGTCGCCGAGCCCCTGACCTGAACACTGCTGCTCACGGTTCGTGATACTGCCACAGCCCGGGAACTGCCAACGCTGCGAAGTACGTCTTCGCAGTCTCGTTATGCTTCTGACGTGGCCAAGACCTTCGTCGGATCGCGGGTACGCCAGCTTCGAAGCGAACGGGGCTTCAGCCAGGCCGCGCTGGCGCAGATGCTCGACATCTCCCCGAGCTACCTCAACCAGATCGAGCACGACGTGCGCCCGTTGACCGTCGCGGTGCTGCTTCGCATCACCGAGGTGTTCGGCGTCGACGCCACGTTCTTCGCGCCCCACGACGACACCCGACTGGTCGCCGAACTCCGAGAGGTCACGATGGATCGCGACCTCGGCATCGACGTGGACCAGACCGAGCTCGCGGACATCGTCAGCACCCATCCCACGCTCGCCAGAGCCATGGTCAACCTGCACCGGCGCTACCGCCTGACCACCACCCAGCTGGCGGCGGCGACCGAGGGACGCTACTCCGACGCCAGCGGCAGCGGCTCGATCACGATGCCGCACGAGGAGGTCCGCGACTACTTCTACGAACGGCAAAACTATCTGCACGAACTCGACACCGCCGCCGAGGAACTCACCGTCCGCATGCGGATGCACCGCGCCGATTTGGCGCGAGACCTGTCCGACCGGCTCACTGCGGTACACGGCGTCCGCATCGTCAAACGCACCGACCTAGGCGATACCCTGCTGCACCGGTTCGACCCCGAGACGAAGACGTTGGAGATCGGCGGGCACCTGTCCTCCGGCCAGTACGTGTTCAGGCTCGCCACCGAACTGGCGTACCTGGAGTACGGCGACCTGATCGACAGCCTCGTCGAAGTCGGTACGTTCACCAGCGACGAGTCGCGCACCCTGGCCCGGCTGGGGCTGGCCAACTACTTCGCTGCGGCGACCGTACTGCCGTACCGCCAGTTCCACGACGTCGCCGAGAGCTTCCGCTACGACGTGGAGCGGCTGTCGGCGTTCTACTCGGTGAGCTACGAGACGATCGCGCACCGGCTCTCGACGTTGCAGCGCCCCTCCGCGCGAGGGGTACCGCTCTCGTTCGTGCGGGTCGACCGTGCAGGAAACATGTCGAAGCGACAGTCCGCCACGGGTTTTCACTTCTCGTCCAGCGGCGGTACCTGTCCGCTGTGGAACGTCTACGAGACATTCGCCAACCCCGGCAAGATCCTCGTGCAGATCGCGCAGATGCCCGACGGCAGGCACTACATGTGGGTGGCCCGCAGCGTCGAACGGCGCGCGTCGCGGTACGGCCAGCCCAGCAAGACGTTCGCGATCGGGCTCGGGTGCGAGCTGCGGCACGCACACCGGCTCGTCTATTCCGAAGGCCTCGACTTGTCGGGTGAGGTCGCCACGCCCATCGGCGCCGGATGCCGCGTGTGCGAACGCGACAACTGCCCGCAGCGCGCCTTCCCCGCCCTAGGCCGCGCGCTTGATCTCGACGAACACCGCAGCACGGTGTCTCCCTACCTGGTCAAGCAGACCTAGACTCGCGGGGATGAGCGCTCCCGAAACGACACCCGCCCGCATTCCGCCCGGCGACTTCCGCGAGTTGGGCCCGCTCAACTGGGTGATCGCCAAAGTCGGCGCCCGCGTGATCCGCGCGCCGAGGTTCAGCTTGTTCGGCGTGCTGGGCCGGCACAGGCTGCTGTTTCTGTTGTGGGGCCCGTTCTCGCTCGTCCTGCTCAGATTCGGAAAGCTGTCCCGCAAGGACGCGGAGGTGGTGATCCTGCGCGTCGGGCACCTCCGCAACTGCGAATACGAACTTCAGCAGCACCGCAGGTTGGCCAGGACGCGCGGCATCGACGCCGAAATGCAAGCCAGGATCTTCGAAGGTCCCGATGCTGAAGGCCTCACCGATCGGCAGCGGACCTTGATCACCGCAACCGACGAGTTCGTCATCACCCGCTCGATGTCATCGGAGACCTGGGCGGCGATGAGCAACCACTACGACCGTCGCCAGCTCATCGAATTCTGCATGCTCGCAGCACAATACGACGGTCTCGCGGCGACGATCGAGACGCTGAGGATCCCGCTGGACTTCCCGGACTAGCGCCGCCGTCCACTCGCCTAAAGCGCAGACGGTCCGATGTCTTGTGCCACCACGACATTGACGCCGTCCAGCCGCAGGCTGCGGATGTGGTCCTCGGAGGTGCGGCTGTCGACGATCACCGTGTCGAAGTCGCTGAGCGGGCCGAGTGCATGCAGCGCGCGGCGTTCGAACTTCGAATGGTCGAGGTAAGCGATCCGCGTGCGGGCCGACTCGAACATGGCACGCTTGACCAGGACGGTGTCGTGGTGCTGGTGGAAGCAGATGCCGTCGGTAACGGCCGACGTGGACATGATGAACACGTCGGCACGGATGCTGCGCAGTGCGTCGAGCGTCAATGACCCCATGTAGGCCCGGCACCACGGGTAGTACTGCCCGCCTAGCGCGATGACGTTCAGGCCGGGCTGGTTGAGCAGTTGGTCCAGCGCGGACTGGAAGTTCGTGATGACCGTCAGCGGCTGCCGGTTCGCGAGCTGGCTGACCAGGTGCAGCCCGGTGGTGGAGTCGTCCAGGATGACCGATTGGCCCGGTTCGATCATCTGCAGGGCCGCGTTGGCCACCGCGTACTTGTCCGCGACGTTTTGCCGCGACCGGTACTCGGTGCTGGCTTCCGACAGTGTGCTCGGCATCGCGGTCGCCACGCCGCGGGTCTTGCGGATCAGCCCCTGGGCGGCCAGGGTGTCGAGGTCGCGGTGCACCGTCATCAGGCTCACCCCGAAGGCGTCGGGGAGGTCCTCGATCTTCACCGAGCCGGCGGCCATGACCATTTCGAGGATCGCGGCGCGCCGCTCGTTCGGACCCGCGGGCGGCTCGGGATGCCCGTCCCGCCGCAGCCGACCGACGCCCGCTGAGTTGGGCATACGGACTTCCTCTCCTCGGTGCGGTAGGTGCGGAAGGGACGCGCATCACGCCCCTTCCGCACCTTAGGCTGTGCTCGCTGTCAGGACTGCTTGAGTTGCTCGTTCGACAGGTCGCCCGATGCCAGGTTCTGCGCGATCAGCGCCGGCAGTTGCTTGAGGAACGCGTCCTTGTCGGTGACGACGTTCTTGTAGAACACGTCGACGTTCTCCGGCGTGATCGGAGGCATCTTGTAGGTGTAGCTCTTCTCGATGGGCTCACCGTTGGCAGCCTTCTGCGCAACGGCGAGACCCTCGGCCATCTCCACCCGGCCGTGCTGCAGCGAGGTGCCGATGAACTTGCCGTCCTTCACGGCCGCCAGACCGTCCTGGATGCCGTCGATGCCGACCACCGGAATCGACTTGCCGGCCTCGGAAAGTGCTTGCACCGCACCGAGTCCCATGTCGTCGTTCTCCGACACGATGCCGTTGATCTGGTCGCCGAAGCTCGACAGCCAGTTCTTCACCTTGTTGACGGCTTCGTCACGCTTCCAGTTGGCCGTGTCCATGGCCAGGATCTTGATGTCCGGGTACTTGGCCAGCGTGTCGTTGATGCCCTTGGTGCGGTCCAGTTCCGGTGACGAACCCAGCGGGCCCTGCAGCACGACGATGTTGCCCTTACCGCCGAGCTTGTCGGCCATCATCTGCATCTCCTGCGCGCCTGCCGCGACGTCGTCGGGCAGCACCGAGGACGCCAGTGCCCCCGAATCGGATAGCGCGGTGTTCACGGCGATCACCGGAATATTGGCAGCCTTGGCCGAAGCCATCTGCGGCGCAAGGGAATCCGCCTGCACCGGCACGATGATAATGGCGTCGACCTGCTGGTTGATCAGCTGGTCGACCTGACTCGCCTGGGTGGCGACGTCACCGTTGGCCGAGTTCCACAGCAGTTCGACGTTGTTGTCCTTGGCGAACGCCTGCATACCCTCCTGGCCCTGTGTGATGAACGAGGACATGTCGTAGACCGTGACGCCGACGCGAAGCTGCTTCTCGCCGGTGTCCTTGTTTGCGTTGGGGTCACCGGCACCGCAGGCGGCCAGGACCACCATCAGCAATGGGATCACCGCTAGCCACAGCCGGCGGACGAATCTGGGAATCATGAGGTGGTGCCTTTCTTTCGTTGGTGCGGTTGATGTTTCGATCAATGTTCAGCTGCTTCGGCGGCGAACGGCCCACACGTCGACCGCGACGGCGGCGACGATGAGCACGCCGCTGATCACCTTCTGCCAGTAGGCGGGGACCACCAGGATGTCGAGGCCGTTGTTGAGGGTCTGGATCAGCAACAGGCCCAACAGGGTCCCCCACACCGATCCGCGGCCGCCGAGCAAGCTTGCGCCACCGATGACGACGGCGGCGATGGCGGCCAGTTCGTAACCGGAACCCAGGTTCGGCGGTCCGGAGATGACACGCGAGGAGAGGATGACGCCCGACAGCCCGGCCAGGGCGCCGCTGAGCACGTAGACGGCGATCAGGATCTGCCCGGACTTCACGCCGGCGACATCGGCCGCGGTGCGGTTGCCGCCGACGGCGTAGACGCGCAGGCCGAACGAGGTCTTGCGGAGCACGAGGTAGGAGATGACGAAGCCGGCGATCATGATCAGCACGGGAACCCGCACGCCGAGCACCTCGGTGTTGGCGATCTTGCCCCACTCGACCGGCAGGCCGTTGATGGGTGCGCCGCCGCCGATCACATAGGCGATACCCGAGCCCGCAGTGAGTGTGCCCAGCGTGGCGACGAAGGGCGCTACACCGAGCTTGCTGACCACCAGGCCGTTGATCAGGCCGATCAGCAGTCCGACGCCGACCCCGGCGGCAAGACCGACAAAGACCAGCTCGGGGTGACCGACCACGACGGCCGAGGCCGTCATCGCGCTGACCGCGATGACGCTGCCCACCGACAGGTCGATGCCGCCGGTGAGGATCACGAAGGTCTGACCAAGGGCCACCAGCGCGAAGGGCGCCGCCGCGACCAGGATGGTCAGTGCATTCTCCGGTGTGGCGAACCGGGCACTGCGATAGCTGAAGTACGCCATCACCAAAAGCAGCACGATGACCATCGAGTTGCGAATGGCGAAGTTGGTCAGCCATTGCCGGTCGAACCGCTTCCTGGTCTCGGGCGGGGAGTCCGGCGGCGGGAGTGCGGTCACCGGGTCGGTAGTGGTTGACATGGCGTCCTCTCGGTTGGTTGCGCTCATGCGACGTCGGTCTCCTGGCCGGTCTCCTGGCCGCTGGCATATCGGAAGATGCGTTCCTGGGCGTCGGGCGCGTCGAGGTCCGCGCGAGACAGTTCACCGGCCACGCCGTTGCTGCGCATGACCAGGACGCGGTGGCTCAGTCCGATGAGTTCGGGCATGTCTGAGCTGACCAGGATCACGGCCAGGCCCTTGGCAGCCAGGTCGCGGACGATGGTGTAGATCTCGCCGCGGGCGCCGACGTCGACGCCACGGGTCGGTTCGTCGAGCAGGAGCACCGAGCAGTTCTGGGTCAGCCAGCGGGCCAGCACGATCTTCTGCTGGTTCCCGCCGGATAGGTTGCCGACCAGTTGGCCCAGGCCGGCTGACTTCAGCCGGACCGAACGGGTGGCGTCTGAGACCGCGGCCGATCGTTTGCGGTTGTTGATCCAGCCCGCAGTGGAGAACGCCTTCAGGTGCGGCATGCTGCCGTTGTCCAGGACCGACTGCGTGAGCACCAGCCCCGCACCCTTGCGATCCTCGGGAACCAGCGAGATGCCAGCCTTGATCGACTCACCCACGTGCCCGCGACGCACGGAAGTGCCGCCGACGTCGATGGTTCCGGCAATCGAGCGCCGGACCCCGAAGACGGCTTCCACGACCTCGCTGCGACCCGCGCCGACCAGGCCACCCAGCCCGAGGATCTCGCCCTTGCGGACGTCGATGTCTACGACGGGACCATCCGCATGAAGCTGCAGACCCCGTATGGACAGACCGATCTCGTCCCCGGCCGCAGTGATCTCGGGGAAGAGGTTGTCGAGTTCGCGGCCGATCATCGCCTGCACGATGCCGTCCGGCGTGGTGTCGGCCAGGGGTGCGTCCAGTACCAATTGGCCGTCGCGCAGCACGACGACGTGGTCGGCGAGTTCGGAGATCTCGGCCATCCGGTGAGTGGTGTAGAGCATCGCCACGCTCTGTTGCTTGAGGGTGCGTACCACCTCGTAGAGGCGCTCGACCTCGCGGTCGGGAATCGCCGAGGTCGGCTCGTCGAGCAGCAGCACCTTCGCGCCCCAGGTGGTGGCCTTGGCGATCTCGACGAGTTGAACCAGGGCGATCGGCAGGTTGCCCATCCGCGTCTTCGCGTCGACCTCGACACCGAAGGTCTCGAGCATCCCGCGCGCCTGCTTGGCCATCGCTCGGCGGTCGAGGGTGCCGAATCTGGTGCGAATCTCCCGTCCCACGAACAGGTTCTCGTAGATGGTCATCTCCGGGTAGGGCGCCAGTTCCTGCGGCACGATGCCCACCCCGAGGCCACGTGCGAACTTGGGGTCGGCGTGCTGCAGTTCCGCGCCGCCGATACTTACCGCGCCGCTGTCGGCCCGCAACTGCCCGGTGATGATCTTCATCAGCGTCGACTTGCCGGCGCCGTTCTCACCCGCCAACACCGTCAGTTCGCCCGGATGCAGGTCGAACGAGATATCGCGCAGAACGGGAACACCGCCGAAGGCCTTCGCCACATGGCTGACGTGTAGCGCTGTCGCCATACCTGCTCCTCTGCTGGCTCTCACGGGGTCTGGTTCGAGAAAGATAACGTCGGGTGTGATAAAAATCAACCCATTGACATTAAAAACCCCATACGCAATGTTATAAACCCAGTGAGCTAGACCACGACCCCGCCGCACGAGCGAAGGATTGCAGCCGATGACCAAACTGTTCGACGACCCGAGGACCTTCAGTGAGGACCTGTTGGCCGGGTTCTGCGACCTGTATGCAGACCGTGTGCTCGAAGTGGCGGGCGGAGTCGTGCGGGCGGCGGCGACGCCCGGGAAGGTCGCCGTGGTAGTCGGCGGCGGCTCCGGGCACTATCCGGCGTTCTGTGGCGTCGTGGGAACGGGTTTCGCCGACGGCGCCGTGGTCGGCAACGTCTTCACGTCGCCGTCCACGCAGGACGCGCTATCGGTCGGACGGGCCGCCTCCAACGGTGCCGGACTGGTGTTCAGCACAGGCAACTACGCCGGCGACGTCATGAACTTCACGCTGGCCCAACAGCGGTTGTGCGACGAGGGAATCGACACCCGCGTCGTCTTCGTCACCGACGATATCGCCAGCGCACCGGTTGAGGAAGTTAACAAGCGCCGTGGTATCGCAGGCGACTTCGTGGTGTTCAAGGTCGCGGGCGCCGCCGCGGAAGCCGGCTACGACCTCGACGGCGTGGAACGGGTCGCCCGACTGACCAACGACCGCACCCGGACTCTGGGCGTGGCGTTCGCAGGTTGCACCCTGCCCGGTGCGGATGGCCCGCTGTTCACCGTCCCAGACGGTCAGATGGGCGTCGGCCTGGGCATCCATGGTGAGCCTGGGATCGCCGAGGCGGACCTGCCCCGCGCCGCCGACCTCGCGCGCCGCCTGGTCGACGGCGTGCTGGCCGAGGCGCCCGGCGATGCCAACCGGGTCGGAGTGATTCTCAACGGGCTCGGCTCCACCAAGTACGAGGAGCTGTTCGTGGTGTGGCGCTCGGTCGCACCGCTGCTGCGCGAGGCCGGCTACACACTGGTGGACCCGGAGGTCGGTGAGCTGGTCACCAGCCTCGACATGGCGGGCTGTTCGCTGACTCTGATATTCCTCGATGACGAGCTCGAAGCCCTGTGGCGCGCGCCGACGGACACTCCGGCCTACCGCAAGGGCATCGCGACGAGCGGGACTCCGGCCGCCTCGGCACCGCGTCGCACCGTCGCGGCCGCTACCACCGTCGCGGCGTCGTCGACCGTGGTGTCCCCGGCGGGACGCCGCTGCGGGCAAACCGCGACCGCGATCCTGGCCGCCGTCACCGCGGCGATCGACGATGCCGCCGACGAACTGGGCCGGATCGACGCGATCGCCGGCGACGGCGACCACGGGCGCGGCATGGTCAAGGGCACATCGGCGGCGCTCGCCGCAGCGATCGCGGCTGACGAGACCGGAGCGGGTGCCGCCACGGTGCTGACCAAGGCCGGCGACGCGTGGGCCAGTCAGGCGGGCGGGACATCGGGTGTGCTGTGGGGCGCGGCACTGGCAGCTCTCGGTATGCGACTCGGCGACGACCCGGACGAGATCACCGGCGCCGACGTGGCCGCCGCGGTGCGAGACGGCCTCGACGCGATCACCGCGTTGGGCCACGCCAAGCTCGGCGACAAGACCATGGTCGACGCGCTGGCGCCGTTCGCCGACCTACTGGACAGCGAGATCGCGGCGGGCACCCCGTTGGCGGTCGCATGGGGACATGCGGCAGCCACCGCCGAATCCGCCGCCCGGGCCACCGCGGACTTGAAACCCAAAGTGGGACGGGCACGTCCACTGGCCGAGCGGAGCCTCGGCACCCCTGACGCCGGTGCGGTCTCCTTCGCGCTGTGCGTCAGTACCGCAGCCGCGGTCCTGGCCGATACCGACGACACAGCAAGGAGCAAATGATGAGCGGACTGCGGATCGTGGTCGGTGCCGATGACGCCGGCGTGGACTACAAGAACATCCTGCGGGACGATCTGGCGGCCGACGACCGGGTGGCCGAGGTGATCGACGTCGGCGTCAATCCCACCGACGAGGATCCGGCCGGCCATCAGAACAGCGAGGCCTATCCGCACATTGCGGTGCGCGCGGCCCGGATGGTCGCCGCCGGCGAAGCCGACCGTGCACTGCTGGTGTGTGGAACCGGACTCGGTGTCGCCATCAGTGCCAACAAGGTGCCCGGCATCCGGGCCGTCACCGCCCATGACAGCTTCTCCGTCGAACGCTCGGTCCTGTCGAACGACGCGCAGGTGCTGTGCTTCGGTCAGCGCGTCGTCGGCATCGAGTTGGCCCGCCGGCTCGCCAGGGAATGGCTCGACTACCAGTTCGACCCAGCATCGGCCTCGGCGGCCAAGGTCGACGCAATCACTGACTACGAACCGGCCACCGGCCGCTGATTCCTCGAGGAGCATCGCCATGAGCACCGAACCGGTTGTAGATCTCGACTTCTCGCTACACGACAAGGTCGCCGTGGTGACCGGCGGCGCGTCCGGCATCGGTGCGGCGATCGCGTCCGCGTACGCCGTAAAGGGCGCCAGGGTCGCGATCCTGGACCTGTCCCTGGATGCCGCCACCGAGCGGGCGCGGGAACTTGGCTCCGAGACGTCCGCGGGCCATGCGGCGTTCGCCTGCGACGTCAGCTCGCCGGCCTCGGTCACCGGCGCCGTGGAGCAGGTCCGCGAACACTTCGGCCGCATCGACATCCTGGTCAATTCGGCCGGTGTCGCGATTCTGGCGCCCGTCGAGGAACTCGACGTGAAGGCCTGGGAGAAGACCATCGCGATCAACCTGACCGGCACGTTCCTGATGTGCCAGAAGGTCGGCTCGGTGATGCTCGAGCAGGGGTACGGGCGGGTGGTCAACCTCGCCTCGCAGGCGGCCACCGTCGCGCTGACCGATCATGCGGCCTACTGCGCGTCTAAGTTCGGCGTGGTCGGTCTGACCAAGGTCATCGCCTCGGAGTGGGCGGGGCGGGGAATCACCGCCAACACCATCAGCCCCACCGTCGTGCTCACCGATCTGGGCCGCAAGGCCTGGGCCGGGGAGAAGGGCGACCGACTCAAGGCTCAGATCCCGACCGGACGGTTTGCTTATCCCGACGAAATCGCCGCCGCCGCAGTCTTTTTGGCGTCTGACGCGGCGGCAATGATCAATGGCGCCGATTTGCTGGTCGACGGCGGCTACACCATTCGGTAGCTTGACCAAACCAACCAACCGCTACAGGTAGGTGACCCCGAGCACGCTCAACGAGAACAGCAACGGCGAGATCGGGAGCCCCCACAGGAACATCGCCTTGGCATAGGCCTTCTGGCGGTGGAACTTCAAGCCCAGCAGGCCGGCGACGAGCGCGAGCGCGAAGCTGATGCCCGCGACGACCAACACCCACGCGTTGACGCTGTGGGAGTTGGTCGCGAGCTTGATGCCGGTCAGCCACAGCATGTGCCCGATCACCAGACCCCCGAGCCCGGCGACGACGGTGCCTCTCAAGGCGGTCAGAAGTTGATCATGTGGCCGGCCAGGCCGTGGAAGCACTCCTGCAGGGCTTCCGACAGCGTGGGATGCGTGTGCACGTTGCGGGCCAGCTCGTTGACGGTGAGGTCCCACTTCTGCGCGAGGGTGAGCTCGGGCAGGAGTTCGGCGACGTCCGGACCGATGAGGTGTCCGCCGAGCAGCTCGCCGTACTTGGCGTCGGCGATCAGCTTGACGAAGCCGGTGGGGTCGCCGAGCCCGTGCGCCTTGCCGTTGGCGGTGAACGGGAACTTGGCGACCTTGACGTCGTAGCCCTCGTCGCGGGCCTGCTCCTCGGTGAGCCCGAAGCTGGCCACCTGCGGTTGGCAGAACGTCGCACGCGGCATCATCCGGTAGTCACCAAGGGCCAAAGTCTCAGCACCAGCGATGGTTTCGGCCGCGACGACGCCCTGCGCCTCGGCCACGTGAGCCAGCTGGAGTAACCCGGTAACGTCGCCGATGGCGTAGATGTGCGGCACGTTGGTGCGCAGGTAGTCGTCGACGCCGATCGCCTTGCGGTCGGTCAGTGTCACGCCCGCCCTGTCGAGCCCGAAGCCATCGACGTTGGGGGCGAACCCGATGGCCTGCAGCACCTTGTCGGTCTTGAGTTCCTCGGACTTGCCGTCCTTGCTGACGGTCACGGTCACCTGCGACCCGTCGTCGTTGATCGACTCGACCTTGGTGCCGGTGAGGATCTTGACCCCGAGCTTCTTGTACTGCTTCTCGATCTCCTTGGACACCTCGGCGTCCTCGTTGGGCAGCGCGCGCGGCAGGAACTCGACGATGGTGACGTCGACGCCGTAGTTCGTCAGCACGTAGGCGAACTCCATGCCGATGGCGCCCGCACCGGCGACGACGATCGACCCCGGCAGGTCGCGCGACAGGATCTGCTCCTCATAGGTGACGACGTTCTCCGACAGCGATGTGCCGGGAACCAGTCGGGTACTGCTGCCGGTGGCGATGATGGCGTTGTCGAACGTGACGGTCTCGCTGCCACCCTCGTTGAGGTCGACCTCCAGCGTGTGATCGTCGGTGAACTTCCCGTAGCCGTGAATCTCGGTGATCTTGTTCTTCTTCATCAGGAAGTGCACGCCGGCCACGCGGCCGTCGGCGACCTTGCGGCTGCGGTCGAACGCAACGCCGTAGTCGAACGTCGCCTCCCCGCTGATGCCGAACTGCTTGGCTTCCTTGGTGAAGATATGGGCCAACTCCGCGTTGCGCAGCAGCGCCTTGCTCGGGATGCAGCCGACGTTGAGACAGACGCCGCCCCAGTACTTCGGTTCGACGATGGCGGTGTTCAGCCCCAGTTGGGCCGCGCGAATGGCCGCGACGTAACCGCCGGGGCCTGCTCCAAGTACGACGACGTCATAGTGAGTCACGCTCCCACCCTAATGGCCCCGGCTACCGCGCCGTGCGGGCCGCGGGAATCGGGCACGCGTCCACCGCTTCGGCGACGATATGGGTGTCGCTGTCGTCTGGGCGCTCCCCCCGTTCGTACCCGGCGCCAGTCACCGCGGGGTGCTCGCCGAGCACGCGGTTCTCGGCCTCGGTGAACGCCCGTCCCCGCGACAGGAACCGCATGCCCTCGGGGGCTTCCATGCTGAACCCGCCGCCGCGGCCCGGCACGACGTCGATGACCAACTGCGTGTGCTTCCATGCGTCGAACTGCGGCCCCGAGATCCACACCGGCACGCCGTCTCCGACGTCGAGGATCGCCAGCAGGATGTCACGGTCGCCGACCAGGAATTCCCCATCGGGGTAGCACATCGGCGACGACCCGTCGCAGCAGCCGCCGGACTGGTGAAACATCAACGCGCCGTGGCGGTTCTGTAGTTTCTGCAGCAGGTCCGCGGCAGCCTGCGTGATGAGTGCCCGGGGCGGCGCCGGGTCGTTCACGGATTCACCCAATGTGCGCACAGGGCGGTGTGCCAGCCGATTCTCCGCCCTGAGCGCACGTTCGGCGTCGAGGTCGCAACCACTAGAAGAACCCTTGGGCCTTGTTTGAGTAGGACACCAGCAGGTTCTTGGTCTGCTGGTAGTGGTCGAGCATCATCTTGTGGTTCTCGCGGCCGATGCCGGACTGCTTGTACCCGCCGAAGGCCGCATGCGCCGGATAGGCGTGGTAGCAGTTGGTCCACACCCGGCCGGCCTTGATGTCGCGTCCTGCCCGGTATGCGGTGTTGCCGTCGCGGCTCCACACGCCCGCGCCCAACCCGTAGAGCGTGTCGTTGGCGATGGAGATCGCGTCGTCGTAGTCCTTGAACGACGTGACGGCGACAACCGGCCCGAAGATCTCCTCCTGGAAGATCCGCATCTTGTTGTGGCCCTCGAAGATGGTGGGCTGCACGTAGAACCCGCCGTTGAGGTCACCACCGAGTTCGGCCCGCTCGCCGCCCGTCACCACGCGGGCGCCTTCGTCCTTGCCGATCTCGATGTAGGACAACACCTTTTCCAGTTGGTCGTTGGAGGCCTGCGAGCCGATCATGGTCTCGGTGTCCAGCGGGTCGCCCTGGCGGACGGCCTTGGTGCGGATCGCGGCCAGCTCGAGGAACTCGTCGTAGATGTCGGCCTGGATCAGGCTGCGCGACGGGCAGGTGCACACCTCACCCTGGTTGAGGGCGAACATGGTGAACCCCTCGAGCGCCTTGTCCTGGAAGTCGTCCCCCGCGGCCATCACGTCGGAGAAGAAGATGTTGGGACTCTTGCCGCCGAGCTCCAACGTGACCGGGATCAGATTCTGCGATGCGTACTGCATGATCAGCCGGCCGGTCGTGGTCTCGCCGGTGAACGCGATCTTGGCGATCCGGTTGCTCGACGCCAGCGGCTTGCCCGCTTCGAAGCCGAATCCGTTGACCACGTTGACGACGCCGGCGGGCAGCAGGTCGCCGATGAGGCTCATCAAGTAGAGGATCGACGCCGGCGTCTGCTCGGCGGGCTTCAGGACGACGGCGTTGCCTGCGGCCAGGGCGGGGGCGAGCTTCCAGGTGGCCATGAGGATGGGGAAGTTCCACGGGATGATCTGCCCGACCACGCCGAGAGGTTCGTGGAAGTGGTAGGCCACGGTGTCGTCGTCGACCTGGCTCAGCGAGCCCTCCTGCGCGCGGATGGCGCCCGCGAAGTAGCGGAAGTGGTCGACCGCCAGCGGCAGGTCCGCGTTGAGCGTCTCGCGGATGGGCTTGCCGTTGTCCCAGGCCTCCGCCAGTGCCAACGACTCGAGGTTGGTCTCGATGCGGTCGGCGATCTTGTTCAGGATCACCGCGCGTTCGGCGGCTGCGGTCTTGCCCCACGCGGTCGCGGCCCCGTGAGCAGCGTCCAGCGCCTTGTCGATGTCGGCCTCCGTGGAGCGGGCCACTTCGCAGAACGGCTGTCCCGTAACCGGGGTCGGGTT
>CAVPRG010000001.1:0-104858 GCA_963707745.1 uncultured Actinomycetota bacterium | reverse complement strand
TCTCGAAGTAGTCCCCGCCCGCCGGCGGTACCCATTCACCGCCGATGAAGTTTCCGTAGCGCGATTCGAAGGTCATCGCTGCGTCTGTCGAACCCGGACGTGCGTAGACGGTCATTGCCTCAGCTCCCTGACTTCGTTGTCGGTGTTACGCAGCTCACATTACGCTCGCAGGATGTCCCGTCGGGGACGGAGATGGGGGCTTCATGCGTACCTGGCTGACGGTCGCGTTAGCCGTCAACGTCGCCGTCGCGGCAGTCGGCCTCAGTGCGTGCGATCGGAAATCAGAACGGCAACCGGATCCCGCCGCGTACGCCGAGCAAGTGAGCTCGCGGGTGTCGATCGACGCCATGATGGCGCATCTGCAGAAGCTGCAGGACATCGCCGATGCGAACGGTGGGACGCGCGTCACCGGCTCGCCCGGCTTCGACGAGAGCGTGAAGTTCGTCGCGGACACGTTGAGGGACAACGGATTCGACGTCACAACACCGGAGTTCGAGATGGACGTGTTCAACCTCGACCGGGAGTCGCTGACGGTCCGGGGCGCACCGGTGGAGGCGCACGCGGTCGGCTACACCCAGCCCAGCCCGAAGGAGGGCGTGACCGGACCGCTGGTCGTGGCGCCGTCGGGCGAAGCTCCCGGTTGTGCGGCCGCGGACTACACGGGGCTTCCGGTCAGGGGCGCCGTGGTGCTCGTCGACCGGGGCGCCTGCTTTCTCATCGACAAGGCCCAGGCCGCCGCCGAGGCAGGAGCCGCCGCGCTGGTCATCGCCAACAACGTCGACGAGAAGGCCTTCAGCGGAGGCATGTCGGCGGGTGATGACAGCAAGATCCCGGTGCTCAGCGTCAGCAAGGCCGTCGGCGCCCAGTTGAAGAGCCAACCGGGCGACGCGACGGTGCTGATCGATTCACGCATCGACAAGGTGAAGACGCACAACGTGATCGCCCAGACCAAGACCGGTGACACCGACGACGTCGTCGTGGTCGGCGGACATCTGGACAGCGTTCGGGCGGGCCCCGGAATCAACGACAACGGTTCCGGTGTCGCGGCCATCCTGGAAACCGCCCTTCAGATGGGCAGCTCGCCCCCGGTCGCCCATGCGGTGCGGTTCGCCTTCTGGTCCGGCGAAGAGGAGGGGCTCTTCGGCTCGCTGGACTACGTGCGGTCCCTCGGCGAGGAAGGACTCAAGGACGTAGCGCTCTACTTGAACTTCGACATGCTCGGCTCCCCCAATGCGTGCTACTTCACCTCTGACGCGAATCAGTCGTCGGAGCCCGACTTCGACGCCGGGTTGCAGTTGATCCCCGAGGGCTCCCCCGGCATCGAGCGCACGTTGGTCGCCGCACTGGAGTCGAATGGTGAGACGCCGGAGGACATGGCGTTCGACGGACGCAGCGACTACGACTCGTTCACCCGTGCCGGCATCCCGTCGGGCAACATGGACACGGGCGCCGACGAGCCGAAGTCAGCGCAGCAAGTGGGGAAATGGGGCGGCCAGGAGGGAAAGCCGTGCGACCCCAACTATCACTCGCCCGATGACACCATCGCCAACGTCAACCGCGACGCCTTGGCGAAGACCGGACGCGTCGTCGGCTACGTGACAGCGCTGTACGCGCAGGACCAGTCGGGCCGTAACGGCGTCCCGGTCCGCGAGGACCGCACGCGCCACGTCCCGGCCACGGAATGACCCCGTCCCCGCCGCGCTCCACCGAATGAGACCATGACGGCCATGGTTGGCGACGAGCGCGTGTGGTTGGAAGACGTCACCGGCGAGGACGCCCTCGATTGGGTGCGACGGCACAACGACCCAACGGTCGCCACGTTCGCAGGCGAGCGGTTCGACCGGATGCGGGCCGAGGCGCTGGAGGTGCTCGACACCGACACCCGCATCCCGTACACCCGCCGCCGCGGCGACTATCTGTACAACTACTGGCGCGATGCCGCGAACCCAAGGGGGCTCTGGCGGCGCACGACCCTGGACAGCTACCGCTCCGACGTTACGGACTGGGACGTGATGATCGACCTCGACGCGTTGGCGTCGGCCGAGGACGAGAACTGGGTGTGGGGTGGCGCCGACGTCATCTACCCCGAGCGCACGCGGGCGATGGTGTCGCTGTCAAGGGGTGGTTCGGACGCCGCGGTGATGCGCGAATTCGACATGACCACAAGGCGATTCGTCGATGGCGGCTTCCAGCTGCCGGAGGCGAAGTCGAGCACCGCGTGGGAGGACGAGGACACCCTGTTGGTGTGCACCGACTTCGGCGACGGGTCGATGACCGAGTCGGGGTACCCGCGCATCGCCAAGCGGTGGCGGCGGGGGCAACCGCTGGACGCCGCGGAGACGGTGTTCACGGCCGAGCCCACCGACGTCCGCGTCATCGCCGGGGTCGATCGCACACCTGGATACGAGCACTTCCGGCTGGGCCGGTGGACCGACTTCTACAACCGGACTCGGTACGAGGTGCGCGACGGCGAACTGATCCCCATCGAGGTGCCGTCGGACGCGTCCCTCTCGCTGCACCGCGAGTGGATGTTGATCGAGCTGCGGACCGAATGGACCGTCGGCGCCACCACGTATGCGGCCGGCGCCCTGTTGGCGACCAACTTCGAGGACTACCTGTCGGGCACCCGCGAGCTTCACGTCGTGTTCGAACCCGACGCGCACACCTGCCTGAACCACTACGGCTGGACGCTAGACAAGTTGGTGGTCGTGACCTTGCGTGACGTGTCCAGCGAGGTGCGGATCGTCACCCCGGGCACGTGGGAGTCCGAACCGGCGCGCGACATCCCGCCCGCCACCACCACCGTCGTCGTCGACATCGACGACGAGGGCGACGACGTCTTCTACGACTCGAGCGGATTCACCAACCCGTCGCGCCTGCTGTACGGCACGGCGGGCGGCGAACTCACCCAACTCAAGTCCGCGCCCGCGTTCTTCGAATCCGAGGGCATCGACGTCGCACAGCATTTCGCGACCTCGCCCGACGGAACGGCCGTCCCGTACTTCGTCGTCGGACCCGCGCGCTCACCTGGCACCGCACCTGGACCGACGTTGCTCTACGGCTACGGCGGCTTCCAGAACTCGATGACCCCCGGTTACGGAGGCGTCGTCGGCCCGCTGTGGCTGGCCAGGGGCGGCACCTACGTGCTGGCCAACATCCGCGGCGGCGGGGAGTACGGGCCCACGTGGCACACCCAGACGTTGCGCGAGGGCCGCCACCTCGTGCACGAGGACTTCGCCGCCGTGGCGAGCGATCTCGTCGAGCGTGGCATCGCATCGGTGGACACGCTCGGCGCCATGGGCGGCAGCAACGGCGGCCTGCTCATGGGCATCATGCTGACCAAGTACCCGGATCTGTTCGGCGCGTTGGTGTGCAGCGTTCCGCTGCTCGACATGCGCCGCTTTCACCTGCTCCTGGCCGGTGCGTCGTGGGTCGCCGAGTACGGGGATCCCGACGATCCGGCGGACTGGGCGTTCATCTCGGAATACTCGCCCTACCAGAACGTCTCGGCGGACCGGCGATACCCGCCGGTGCTGTTCACCACGTCCACCCGCGACGACCGCGTGCATCCCGGCCATGCGAGGAAGATGGCCGCGGCTCTGGAAGAGCTCGGCCACCGGGTCTACTACTACGAGAACATCGAAGGCGGACACGGCGGCGCCGCCGACAACTCGCAGGCAGCGTTCAAGGCGGCACTCACCTACGAGTTCTTGTGGCGGATGCTGGCCGAGTAGCCGATTTCAGGCCGCATCGGAGTCCGGCCCGGCGTCAGGTTCGACGGTCTCGTTACTTGGGTCGCTGCCATTGCCATCGCCTGGATCGTCACTCATGCCCTCGGGGTCCGGTTCGGGGTCGGCGAGCATGCGGTCGGGGTGGTGGTAGTCGTTGACCCGTGCTTGGCCGGTGTCCAAACTCTGGAGGAGGGATCCACTTCACGATGCCGCGCTCGATGATGACGGTCCAGCCGTGCTCAGCCATCAGCTTGGGGCCCTTGCCTCAGGCCGAAGCCGGGCGTGCGCTGGACGGGCCATTGCTGCCGACGGTGCGGGCCGCTGAGCGCGTGTGGGAGTATCGGCGGTATCTAAAGTCGCGTCGCCCGCTGCGTCGGGCAGCCGATTGTCGGTACCACGTGCTATGACGCCACAGCCTCAATCACGTCAGATCCTCTGCGCTGAGTGGATCTCTCGGGACCACCATCATCGGAACCTCCAGCACCCGAAGCATTTTCGCAGCTGTCGACCCGAGGAACAGGCGCTTGGGTGCACTGAGCCGACTCGAGCCGACCATGATCAAGTCGCCGTCTTGCCACTCCAGTTTGCTCACCGCCTCTTCGACAGTGGGGCCGTCGACGATCGTCGAGGTCGCCGGAAAGCCGTCGGGAAGTTTGCTTTTCGCGGTCTCAAGCGTCTGTTGAGCGTGTGCCAACGCTCGCTGACGCACAGCCTCGTCGTCGCCGCGAAGTGTTCCGAACATCGGGTCCAGCGCGATCAGAGACACCAGCCTCAACGGAGTCCCGGCCGCCCTGCTGAACCGCACCGCGTAGTCGAGCAGCAGGTCCGCACCTGCACGCTCCCCGATCGCGCACGTCACCTCGCGAACGCGGTCGATCGACGAATCTCGCGTCCCCCGGGGCGCCACGACGACGGGCACCGGCGCCGAATGCAGGAGCTCGTTGACGACCGATCCCAGCGAGTAGCTGCCTGCCAATCCACCACCCGATCCGCCGACGACGATGAGATCGGCCTGCACTCTTGCTGCCTCTTTGATGAGCCCGTCGGCGTACGAGTCGTCGAAGCTGACATGGGTGCCCGACGCGACGTCGGCGGGCACCGAGGCACGTGCTTCGCCGAGCCAGCGCTCGGCCTGCTCGGCGAGGTGCTCGTCGTAGCTACCGATCGTCACCGGCGAGGGCACGGCCCGATCTGACGGCAGGATGATGCTGACGTCGAGCTCGGCATCGAGTGTGCGGCTGAGTCGCACCCCGAGCGCGATTGCGTCGGCGCCTCCCGACGTTGCGAGATAACCAACGACCAGCTTCATTTCCAACCACCTAACTCGCACACCGCTGTACGGACTTCGTGTGGTGGATCCTGTCAATGCGCGACGACGCTTACCCGCCCTTCCGACAAATTGACCGGAGGTGACTTTCGTCGCGTCGCCCCCGCCGAGACCAGCGACAAGCGCTCGGCCCGCAACACCGTAGGTGCACAGCCCGTGCGGGATCAGCTTCGGGACATGTTCGGCCGCACGCGCCGCCTCCCGCAGTTCACCGATTGCATCGAGAATCTTCGAGCGCTCGGCGGCTTGTCGTAGCGAGCGATCCTCATTCCATGCCAGCGGTCGGGTTTGAGGCCAATACGGTTCGATAACCCTGTCCGTGAGTTCATCAAGCGGCACACGTGGCCTCGCACTGCTCGCGGTGGTTACGTCCACCCAGCCGGGGAGATTGGCGAAGAACCTACGGGTCACCGCGACGTGCTTCACCGTTGATGTCGCCCTCGGCCTGCGCCGCCGCCGTAGCGGCCAGCAGCGGCGCCAACGGTTCCCGCGACAGCGCGTTACGCGGACCCAACTGCTTGGCCTCGTCCAACCGGCGCCCCGCCTCCGAGGGTGAGATCCGCAACCGCAACCTCGGCAGCTCCCGCCACGACTTGGCGTCGAAGGCCACCGGCGAGGCTTTCGGCCGTCAGTCGGGCGATCATCCGGTGCGACTGGGTGGGCAGTTGACGCGCCAAGGTCTCCAGATCGTCCTGGGCGGCCAGCAGCTGAGCGCGCGACAGGGCGTCGATGCCGGCGGAGGCGGGCTTGGCGTAGCCGGCGCGCATCATCGCGATCCCGGCGAGCACCTCATCAGCATCCATGACTCGAACATCAGTTCGCGCCACTGACTAAACGCCGTGCTTTGTGACTACTGAAACAGAAGTGGTGCATGGGTTTTAGACGAATCAACGCCACCTCATCTCGGTGTGTAACGGCCGAGCCCCACGACACCACTGCCCTTGGGACCAAATCAAATGCTTAGGCGAAAGATCGAAGGAAACAACATGACCACGGTTGACGACCAGACCACCGGACTGCGGATGGAGGCAGCAGCGACGCGACTCGGCGGTGTCCTCGCCCGCTACGGGCTCGTCGTCGTGATCGGCTGGATTGGCTTGCTCAAGTTCACGTCCTACGAGGCACAGGGCATCCAGCCGCTCGTCGCGAACAGCCCCTTCATGAGTTGGCTGTACGACCTATTCTCGGTGACGACCTTCTCCACGCTGCTCGGCGTCCTCGAGGTCGCGACGGCCGTACTGCTCGCGGTCAAGCCTTGGTGGCCGAAGGTGTCGGCCGTCGGCAGCGTGATCGCCGTCGGACTCTTCGTCGCCACGATCAGCTTCCTGTTCACCACGCCAGGCATCGGCGAGGACGCCGCAGGAGGGTTTCCACTGCTGTCGATGACCGGCCAGTTCCTGATCAAGGACGTTGCGCTGCTGGGCATTGCGGTGTGGACGCTGGGCGACGCGTTGCGCGGCTTGCGGACCGCGAGCGGTGGCTGAGCCATCGTCGGACAGCTGCGGCCGATGCAAGTTTGCGAACGTCGACCATCGGCGCAGGCTTACGATCACGACGTCATGATCACCATCTCTGGAGATGAAGTTGCTCTCGTTGCTGCGCTCCGCGCGCGCGACGAGGCCGCCTTCGCTGCGCTGGTCGACCTCCACACGCCGGCGATGCTGCGGGTGGCGCGTGGCTACGTGCCCAGTCGCGAGATCGCCGAGGAGGTCGTACAGGAGACGTGGATAGCACTGCTCAAGGGGATCGACTCGTTCGAGGGCCGATCCTCCTTGCGCACTTGGCTGTTCACGGTGCTCATCAACATCGCCAAGCGCAGGGGTATGCGAGAGCGGCGAGACTCGGACGTCGCCGTATTGGCGTTCACCGGCGGCACGGTCGATCCCTCCCGCTTCCGCGATGCGGACGATCCGTACCCCGGCCACTGGCGCCCTACCGAGGTCCCGTCCGCGTTCCCGGACACACCGGAGGGGTCCGTGCTCGGCGACGAGATGATCGCCCTGGCACGACGCGAACTCGACAAACTCCCCGAACGACAACGCGCTGTAGTCACCATGCGTGACATGCTGGGATTCGACTCCGCGGAGGTTTGCGAACTGCTCGACATCAGCGTCGCCAACCAACGGGTGTTACTACATCGAGGCCGCGCCGCAGTACGGCAGGTACTCGAGGACTACCTGAGGGAAACGCCATGACGACCGGACCGATGGACTGCAACGAGCTCGTCGAGCTCGTGTCGGCATACCTCGACGGCTCCCTCGACCTGGAGCAGCGAGCCCGGTTCGACGTGCACCTGCTCGAATGCGACGGCTGTGCCAACTATCTGCAACAGTTCCGGGCCACCGTGCGCACCCTCGGCCGGATTCGGGACGACGAGTTCGAGCCGACGTTCCGCACACGATTGATGAACGCCTTCATGGATTGGCGTTGATCGCGGTGTAACGCGAGGCGCGGGTCGGCGCACTACCAAATTGCAAGCGCACCAAATGGTGTCGCGACCGACCCGAGAGTAGGAATCATGAAATCCATCCTAGCTGCCGTTGCCAGCGCCGCCGTCTTCGCCGCAGGGGTGGCGCTCGCCGGGACCGCCAACGCAGCACCGTTCGGCCCAGCGAACGCCTCAGACGTCGTGATGGATTTGCAGGCTCGCGGCAACACCGTGATCGTCAATCGGACAGGCACTCAACCGCTTTCGGAGTGCATCGTGGCCGGCGTGCGTGAAGGCCAGACGTACTCGCGCTACGACTCCGGCTACCCCGGCGCGCAGATGGATCCGGAGAACCAGGTCATCTCCATGACGGTCTTCGTCGACGCGACGTGCTAGCCCGATGATCGGCGCCCCCGGCGCCGCGCTCGACCTCAAACTCCGTGGCTCAGGCGGTGAGTACCCCACGTCCGACGATCGTCGGCAGGTCGAGGAAGGTGCGGATGCCCGGCGCCGCGGCGCACAGCGGCGCGATCGCATGTACGGCGTGCATCGCCGTACCGAGGCAGCCCTGGTCCGTCTCGTCCTCGCCGTGCGTGGCGATGCGGGACTCGAGCACCATCGACGGGCGGCCCTCCACCGTCACCTTCCAACCGCGGCCGGTCGGCCAGTCGGGCGTCTGTTGGTCGCCGAGCCGGGTGATGTGTTCGATGGTCAGCGCAGGCCTGCCCCCGATGATCGCGGTGCAGCTGAACCGTTGCGCCGAAACGGTTCCCGCCTCGATGCGTCCCGCCTTCACGTCGAACGGCTCCGCCGCGACCGCAACCCGGCGGTCGTAGGCGAAGTCGTCGATGGTGGCGCCGAGCCCGTCGGCCACCAGCATGAGCGAGGCCTTGAAAGTCGACCCGGCAAGCACTGGGTCGGCCAGCGGCACCGGCGCATCGGGCGCCATGCCGAATCCCATGATGTCGAACAACATGTCGGCACTGTCATACGTGGTGTAGTCCAGCAGCTCCTGCACCAACAGCGAGTCAATGCGTCCGAACAGTCCTGACATCGTCAGCGGCAAAACCTCTGCCGCCCAACCGGGTTCGATGCCCGTCGCGTGAAACGAGCTAGATCCCTCGGCGCACGCGGCCTCGAGCCTGTCCACGACCTGTTGCCCCATGCTGGCGGGATAGATCAGCGCGGTCACCGCCGTCGAGACCACGTTCTTGCCGGATGCCAGCAGCCGACAGATGTCGTCGAGCGCACCCATCGGATTCATCTCCCCCTGCGGCATGTAGAGCACGCAGTCGGCATCGAGGGCGACGATGTCGTCGGGATCCTTCGTCGCGGCGATTCCGATTTCGCCGATGCCGCAGACTTCGCCGACGTCTCGGCCGGCCTTCGCGTCGCTGTAGACGAGTGCTCCGACGAGTTCGAGGTCCGGGTGTTCATGGACGGCGGCAACCGCGTGCCGCCCGACGGTTCCGGTGGCCCATTGAACGATGCGCAACATGCCGATGACCTTACGGTAAGGGTGACCAGCCGCGGCGTGCGCGGTTGACGACCCAAGCGTCGCGAACGTTCGGCCTTGTACCAGTTGGACCGATCGTCCGATCACCTGTTCGGCGGTACGTAGACTTCGCCTCGCGATAGCCGCCGAGGGTGGGAGGTCCGATGACGGCTCAGACGGAGGATTGCCGGGCAATCGTCGTGAAGTTCGTCGACGCGTTCGGCGATCAAAGGCTCGAAGTTGCACTGAGACTGCTGCACGACGAGTTTGTTGTTCATGCAGCCGGAGACGTGCCGTATAGCGGCGATTATCGAGGCCCCGAAGGCTTTCTCGAGCTCGTCACCAAGATCTCCGAGGTGCTTGAGCTCACGCCGAGCCCAGAGATGCAGTTTCTCGCCGACGGCGACAAGGTTGTGCTCCACTATCGTCTGACGTTCACGGCGCGCGCGTCCGGCGAGAGTGTCGAGATGAGCATGGCTGAGGTGTTCACGGTCCACGACGGGTTGATCGTGGAACTCGACGTGTTCTACAAGAACCCTTCGGCGGTGGAAGCTCTACTGGCGGTGTAGCGACCGCTCTTGCACGTTTTCAGCAGGTGGTGTTACCGACTGGCTGAAGAACACTTCAGGGGAAAGCTCGTGAGCAGCAATAACGCTGTCAACACGCACCGCTCGACCCGCTATCCGGCTTAGACTTCCGCGGTGTTCTCGGAGACGCGCTATGCGATGAACGGGGACTTGCGCGTCGCCTATCGCACCTCGCTGGCCGGGGCTCGCGACATCGTGTTCGTCTTTCCCTCCACAAACTGCGAGGTTTTTCCGGAGCTGCCGCCGCTGCAAGGGTGGGTCGAGGCGATGACATCGCTCGGCAGGCTCATCTTCTTCGACCAGCCCGGCACGGGAGTGTCCGATCCCTTTACATCGGGCACGCTGCCGACGTTGGAGCAGTGGGCCGACAGCATCACCGCAGTGCTCGACGATCTCGCGAGCCGCGAAGCGATTGTCGTCGCAACCAATGGCGCTTTCGCCGCAGCAGCGCTGTTCGCGGCAACACATCCCTCGCGGACATCCGCACTGGTTGTGCTAGAGAGCTTCGCTGATCCTGAACGCACAGCAGGAGCAGCCCTCGAGGAGATCATCGCTGGCTATGTCGCTATGTGGGGCACCGGTGAGTTCGAGCATCTATCGAATCCGGACATGCCGTGGAACGAGGAGATCCGAGCAATCTGGGCACGGCACGAACGCCTAGCAGCGAGCCCAGCAACCGTCGCCCTGACGATGCCTCTCATGGCCGATATGGACGTGCGGGCAGTGCTTCCGACAATCCACGTGCCCACCCTCGTGCTTCATCACACCGACGACCAGCTGGTCCCGTCGGAGTGGGGCAAGGATGTCGCTGATCACATCTCAGGCTCAAAGTATGTTGAGCTCCCGGGCCGCAACTTCTACCACTTCGTTGAACCGTGGCGCGAATCCTTCCAGGAGATCGCCGAGTTCCTCACCGGCCATCAGGCCGATGTCGCCGATGATCGGGTTCTCGCTACCGTGCTGTTCACCGACATCGTCGACTCGACGCGACGGGCCGCCGAGATGGGCGATCGTGACTGGCGTGCGTTGCTTGATGCCCATGACGCCATTGTGCGCGTACAGCTGAACCGTTTTCGGGGCCGTGAGGTGAACACATCTGGTGATGGGTTCCTCGCGATGTTCGACGGCCCGCAGCGAGCGATCCGCTGTGCCATGGCAATACGTGATGCGGTGCAGACGCTCGGCATCGAGGTGCGCGCCGGGTTGCACACCGGCGAGGTCGAGGTGCGCGGCGATGACATCGGCGGGATCGCCGTCCATATCGGTGCGCGGGTGAGCGCACTGGCGGGGCCCAACGACGTGCTGGTGTCAAGCACACTGCGCGACCTCGTCATCGGGTCAGGACTGGAGTTCGAGGAGCGCGGCACTCATGAGCTGAAGGGTGTGCCCGGCGAGTGGAATCTCTTCGCGGTCGCTTCTGCATAGCGGTGGGTCTCGGCGAAATTCATTCGGCTGCCTTAAGCGGCTTGTGCACCCGGTGGCATCGACTGGCTGAAGTACACTTCAAGAATCGCCCGTGAGCAGCACAAACATTGCCGACACGCACCGCCTGACCCGCTCCTCGGCTTACACTTCCGGCGTGTTCTCGGAGACGCGCTACGCGCTGAACGGGGACTTGCGCGTCGCCTACCGGGCGTCGGGCGAAGGTCCCCGCGACATCGTGTTCGTCCCGAACTGGTTCACCTGCTGTGAGGTCATTCCGGAGCTGCCGTCCATTCAAGGTTGGCTGGAGGCGATGACGTCGCTCGGGCGCGTGATCTTCTTCGACCAGCCAGGCACGGGAGTGTCCGATCCCGTTACCCCGGGTGCGCTGCCGACCTTGGAGCAATGGGGCGACAGCATCACCGCCGTGCTCGACGATCTCGGGAGTCGCGAAGCGGTCCTCGTCGCGATCGACGGCGCGTTCGCGACAGCGGCGCTGTTCGCAGCGACACATCCGTCCCGCACCACCGCGCTGGTCGCCCTCGAGGTCTACGCAGATCCGATCAACCCCGATGGGCCCACTCCGGAGGAATTCTTCGATGCCATGCTCGGGCTGTGGGGGACGGGGGAGTTCGAACGTGAGCTCAATCCGGACATGCCGTGGAACGAGGAGATCCGGGCAACGTGGGCCCGGATGGAACGGCTCACGGCGAGCCCGGCGACCGTCGCGGGCATGCTCCTGCTCCTGTCCGAATTGGATGTGCGGGCGGTGCTTCCCACAATCCGCGTGCCCATCCTGGTCGTCCAGCACACCGACGACCCGCTGATCCCGCCCGCGATGGGCAAGTACGTCGCCGATCACATATCGGGCGCGAAGTATGTCGAGCTCCCGGGTCGCAACCTGTATCACTTCGTCGAACCGTGGCGAGAGTCCTTCCAGGAGATCGCCGAGTTCCTCACCGGCGAGCAAGCTGACGTCGCCGATGATCGGGTTCTTGCCACGGTGTTGTTCACCGACATCGTGGACTCGACGCGCCGGGCAGCGGAGATCGGTGACCGTGACTGGCGTGCGCTCCTCGACGCGCACGACGCCGTCGTCCGGTCGCAGCTGGCGCGGTTTCGGGGCCGCGAGGTGAACACATCGGGCGACGGGTTCCTCGCGATGTTCGACGGGCCGCAGCGAGCGATCCGCTGCGCCATGGTAATTCGTGACGCGGTGCAGGCGTTGGGCATCGAGGTGCGGGCCGGGCTGCACACCGGCGAGTGCGAGGTTCGCGGCGATGACATCGGTGGGATCGCCGTGCACATCGGTGCGCGCGTGAGCGCACTGGCCGGGCCGAACGAAGTGCTCGTGTCCAGCACGCTGCGCGACCTCGTGATCGGGTCAGGACTCGAGTTCGAGGACCGCGGCGCTCACGAGCTCAAGGGTGTACCTGGCGAGTGGCATCTCCTCGCCGTCGCGTCTCCGTAGCGGTCAGTCTAGGCGAAATTCATTCGGCCTGCCTTAAGCGCATGTGCAGGCGGTGACAACGACTGGCCGAAGTACATTCTAGTTTCACTCGGCGATGTCGAACCCTTTGACGACCTTTGTCGGTGTTATCCGAACGATAAGCTCGCCTGGCACGCCGTTGCGCCGACCATACTCTTCGGCGCGGTCTGCACCCATGTAGCGGCCTCCGATGCGGGTTGCGGTGTCTAAGAGCTCATCTGGGTCTTCACTGGTCGACGCGGTGCCCTGGATTTGCACGAAAGAGTACGGAGGGTGCTGATCGTCGACACACATTACGACCCGTGAGTCACGGCTCAGCGCTCGGGCTTTGGCGGTCTGTTTTGCCGTGTTGAAGACCAGCTGATTCCTGTCAACTATGAACCACACTGGTGCGACGAGCGGTCTGCCGTCTGCGGCGACGTAGCCCAGCTTGCCCGTTCGAGTGCCGTCGGAGAGGAAAGCGATTACATCTTCGGAGAGTCCGTCCATACCTCTGAGGCTAGGGCGCAGATATGACGTCAGGACACCTTGCATCGTCGTTGGAACACGCAGATGTTTTGAAGTGCTCATGGCATCGACTGCGCCAAATACTGTTCAGCGCCCCGCAGCACAGCACGTGCGCAATCTGCGTGAGCTACGATACGCAGGCCGCTGGTCTGCGCGGAGATCAGCCCTTAGCCATAGGTGATCAGATGGGCAGTTCGCCGGAGTCGGTCGTTCGCGATTTCCTCGCCGCTTTTACAGACCGAAGCGTAGAAAAGCTGGTCGGCTTCTTTACAAACGATGCGGTGTTTGATTGCGGGCCGCGAGGGGTTCATCGAGGCACAGAGGCCATCCGGTCCGAGTTCGAAGCCGAGTTTGCTATGGGATTCGAGAGCATCAAGATCGACGTGAAGTCGCTAGTAGCCAACGGCGGACTCGTAATGATGGAAGGGGTCGAGAACTACATCATCGGCGGCAAACCCTTCCACCTGGAGACCATAGGGGCCTTCGACATCAACCTTGACGGCCTGATCACGCGGTGGCGCTACTCCTACGATCTAACGCGGCTCAAGGACCAGATGAAGGCCGCAGGTTTCAACGCCCCTACGTGAAATACCTTCGTCGACGTCAATCAATGGGTGACGGTTTGGAACCGACGCTGGCACCGAATGCGTGAAGCACATTCAAGGACAAGACGCTGACGATTACCCGGTGAACAGGTTGCCGTGGTCGTCGGGTGCCGTGATCGTCCCTAGCCCGTTAGGGGTAGAACTACTTCTTCTTCTTATTTCCGCCGGGCACCGCGTTCGGCGCGGGCTTGGCCTTGGTTTGCGGTTCGGCCTTGTTGGGTCCACGAGGATCGTTCTTATCTGCAGCCATGTCTCCATAGTAGGTGGTGGTGACGGCAGTACAGCTTGGCGCCACTCACCACCGTTCACGGCCAAGTTGTGGACGAAAGTCAGACTGTGGATGAACACAGGCAGACTGCGAGGCATGACGCATGCCTTCGAAACCGTGCTCTACAAGACGGAACCGCCCGTTGCGACGATCACGCTGAATCGGCCCGAACACCTCAACACCATCGTTCCGCCGATGCCCGACGAGCTCGAGGCCGCCATCGGTCTGGCCGAACGCGACCCGCACGTGAAGGTCATCGTGCTGCGCGGCGCGGGCCGCGCGTTCTCCGGCGGCTTCGACTTCGGCGGCGGGTTCGAGCACTGGGGCGAGGCGATGAACACGGACGGCCGATGGGATCCGGGCAAGGACTTCGCGCTGGTGTCCGGGCGGGCGACGGGCCCGACGCCGAAGTTCATGGCGATCTGGCGCGCGACCAAGCCCGTCATCGCGCAGGTGCACGGTTGGTGCGTGGGCGGCGCAAGCGACTACGCCCTGTGCGCCGACATCGTCATCGCCAGCGACGACGCCGTCATCGGCACCCCGTACAGCAGGATGTGGGGTGCGTACCTGTCCGGGATGTGGCTGTACCGGCTGAGCCTGGCCAAGGCCAAGTGGCACGCGCTGACCGGCGAGCCGTTCACCGGCAAGGAGGCGGCCGCAGTGGAGCTCATCAACGAGTCGGTCCCGTTCGAGCGACTGGAGGCCCGCGTGGCCGAGGTCGCCGCGAGTTTGGCACGAATCCCCTTGTCGCAGTTACAAGCTCAGAAGATGGTGGTCAATCAGGCGTACGAGAACATGGGTCTGGCGTCGACGCAGACGCTCGGCGGCATCCTCGACGGGCTGATGCGCAACACCCCGGAGGCCTTGGACTTCATCGACGTCGCCGCCAAGGAGGGCGTGCGGGCGGCCGTCGAGCGCCGGGACGGTCCGTGGGGCGACTACAGCCACGCCCCACCGGAGCGACGGCCGGACCCGTCGCACATCATCGAGCCCTAGTGCGACGCCGCCTGCGCGCGGTGGTCGAGCAGCGCGCCGACGTCGCCAAGACAGCGCAACGTGTCGTTGAGGTGCGTGCACGTGGAGGTTCCGACGAACTCGGTGCGGACGTGATCGCGCAGTTCTGCGATCGCCATGCCCTGTACGCGCGCAGCGCTGGCCAGCGCACCGGGGCACTCCTGCCACGGCAGTACGCGGGCCGCCGCCTCAAGACTCGTGATGGTGCGCGTCGCGACGTCGACCGTCCCGACGACGGTGTACTCGTGGACGATGGTCTCGGTGCCGGGCCCGTCGACGTGGGTGTCCCGGAAATGGGCGTCGAAGGTTGCGGATGAGCCATCGTCGGGCCGCACGTCCAGCCTGCGCATGCGTCGCATGCCATGTGCGCGAAGCGGTTCCACCGGGTGCATGGCGCCGCCGCCGGGTGGCGGCGGGGCGACCGGTCCGTGAACGCACGGCATCAGTAGGTTGCGCCGGGTGAAGTCGACGACGGCGGCGTCGGGCGCGAATCCCGAGCAGATTCCCGCGAGGTGGTCGGCGACGACGCCGGCCATCCTCTCCTCGACGCCGTTGATGATGGCTGCATGCTGGATGCCGTACCCCGACACCAGGTTTGCGCCGACCCAGTCGTCGAGCAGCAGGTGCAGCGGCGTCGCCCGTTCGACGTCAGGACCGAGCAGCGCGTTGACGGTGGCGCGGAAGCCCGGTCCGACCCGAGTTCCCCACAGCCGACTCAGGCGGTGGTCGTCGCCGGTGATGTCGTCGATCACCCGGTCGGTGAGGTGAGCCCGCACGACGACGTCCTCGATCACGTCCACCGCACCGGACGCATCAGTGCGCACGTCCCTGGCGCGCAGTTCGGCGAAGGCCGCGCCCGGGCCATCCGGATGGGTGTCGATCGTGCTGGTCCGGCGCATCGTGCCCGGCGCGAGCGGCGGCCAACTCGGCACCGGATGTTGCGGTCCGGCGATGTCCGAAACGAACGGCATGGCATGGCCTTTCGAGCTACGTGGACGAGTCGGCCGGCACGTACCGCGAGCCGTCATACAGACGGTCAGCTTTACACCCACGGCCGGCAATGGCAAGGTCAGCTCACTTCGGCAGCGGTTCGACGACCCTCCGTTTTCCCATCCCGCCCAGCATCGCGGCGAGCACGCCGAGGAGCACCAGCACGACGCCAGCGGCCAGCGTCACGTTCAGCCACTGGTGCAGGCTGCCGATGGCGTGGGCGACCATGGCGTCGGCAACCTGTCGAATGCTGCCGGAGGTCGCGTCCAGCGCGTCGTCGATCCGTCGGCGCAGCACCTCGATGGCTGCCCACCCCGACGCTCCCACCAGCAAGGCCGAAACCCCAAGGGCGGCAAGCGCTTTTCCACGATGCCGAGCGATCGCCACGGTGAGCAGCGCGAAGAGAGCGGTGAGGACGGAGGCGCCGATGCTGACCCACGGCCCCCACGTGGACAGCTGACGCAGCTGACCCGGGCGCACCGAACCGGACACGTTCTCGGTCAGCGGAACCTCCAGGGTCGACGGCGCGCTGATGCCGAAGTCCTGCAGGGTCTGTTGGAACGAGCTGTCCGCCAGCATCGGCGACAGGTCGATCTCCCAGCGGCCGGACGCATCGGACTGCTGCGCGGAGTCGGTGAACATCCAGCGGTGCACGATCCGGTTGGCGGTCGCGAACTGTCCAGGGAAGGCCGCTCCGCGCGTGTACGCCGTGGCCGCCCCACGCAGCAGGTCACCACTGACGTCGTAACCGCTGTTCGCGGCGAGGGTGACCAGCTGATCGGCCAGTTCGGAGGCCATCGCATCCTGCAGCGGTCGGTCGGTGGCGGCCTGCTGGGCCAACGCCACGTAGCCGGCCTCGTCCACGACGCGGTGCTGCGCCCACATCGTGGGCACCGCCACCGCCAGCGCCGCGGTCGTGATCAGCCACATCAGTAGCGTCGCCACGAACCGCACGGGCGCGTCCTCCTGTCCGGGACGGCGCCTACGCCACCACGTCAGTCGGTCAGCGCGCGTCCCACGATGAGGGGATCGGCTTCGGCGACCACCTCGCGGTCCTTGTTGTCGTAGTCGAACTTACCGAGCACGTGCCGCATTGCGTTGATGCGGGCGCGCTTCTTGTCGTTGCTCTTCACGACCGTCCACGGCGCAATGTCCGTGTCGGTGAGCGCGAACATGTCCTCCTTGGCCGCGGTGTACGCGGCCCACTTGTCCAGTGACGCGAGGTCGGTCGGCGAGAGCTTCCATTGCCGCACCGGGTCGACCTGGCGAATGGTGAAGCGGGTGCGCTGCTCGGACTGCGTGACCGAGAACCACAGCTTGGTGAGGCTGATGCCGTCGTTCACCAGCATCTGTTCGAAGAGCGGTGCCTGGCGGATGAACTCCGCTTGTTGGTCCGGCGAGCAGAAGCCCATCACCCGCTCCACCCCGGCGCGGTTGTACCAGGACCGGTCGAACAGAACCAGTTCGCCCGCCGCTGGCAGATGAGTGACGTAGCGCTGGAAGTACCACTGTGTGCGTTCGCGCTCGGTGGGCTTCTCCAGTGCCACGACGCGTGCCCCACGCGGGTTGAGGTGCTCCATGAACCGTTTGATGGTGCCGCCCTTGCCTGCCGCGTCGCGACCCTCGAACACGATGACGTGACGTAACCCGTTGGCCTGGATCCACCTTTGCAGCTTCAGCAATTCGATCTGCAGCAGACGTTTCTGCACCTCGTATTCGGGGCGCGACAGGCGCTCGTCGTTCGGGTAGCCCTCGCGCCAGGTGTCGACGTCAGATCCGCTGGGGTGGTGCACAAGCACGGGGTCGTCGTCGTCGTCATCGCGGACGCTGTAGTACTCGGTTCCCTTGAGCGTGGTCACCGACAGAAGGTATCGACCAACGCGTACACGAGGGTGACGTCAAGGTGAACGGAGGGTAGCGACCAGACCCGCTACTTCGCGGCGCGCTTCGGACGGATCAGCGCGAGCTTGGTCATCATGGTGTTCATCCGCTTGAGCGCCCGCAGCGAGTTGTTGTAGTAGTTGCCGCCCGCGCCGACGTTCGTGCGCGGCGCGATGACCGCCTCCTGGCGGCAGAACTTGCGCAAGCCGTCGGCGCCTCCGAAGCGGGCACCGATGCCCGATGTCTTCCACCCACCCATCGGCGCGGTGGTGCACATCAGGTTGGAGATGACGTCGTTGATGTTGACGGTGCCGCAATCGAGTTCGACGGCAACGTCTTTCGCACGTTCGATGTCCCGCGAGAAGACCGACGCGCTTAGGCCGTACGGGCTGTCGTTGGACAGTCGCACGGCCTCGGCCACCGTCGACACCTTCATGATCGGCAGCGTCGGGCCGAACGTCTCCTCCGTCATGGCGGCCATCGAGTGGTCGACGTCGACAAGCACGGTGGGCTCGTAGAAGCTGCCCGGCCCGGCCGGACGCTTGCCGCCCGTGAGCACCTTGGCGCCCTTGGCGACAGCGTCGGCGACGTGGCGCTCCGTCACGGCCACCTGGGTGTCGTCGATGAGCGATCCGAAGTCGTGGCCGTCGCCCGCACCCATCTTCAGTTTCTCGACGTCACGCACGACGGCGGCGACGAATTCGTCGTACACGGGCGCGAGCACGTACACCCGCTCGACCGATACGCACGTCTGGCCGGCGTTGAAGAACGCACCCCACACCGCGGCGTGCGCGGCCAGGTCGACGTCGGCGTCGTCAAGCACGATCATCGGGTCCTTGCCACCGAGTTCGAGGCTGATCGGGGTCAGCCTGCGCGCCGCGCGCTCTGCGACCTTCGCGCCGGTGGCCGACGAGCCGGTGAACTGGACGTAGTCGGCGTTGTCGACGACCGCCTCGACGGCCTCGCGGGCTCCCTGCACGATCGCCATGACCTCAGGGGCGCCCGAGTCGATCCAGCCGCGCAGCAACAGTTCGGCGGTCAGCGGGGTGCGCTCGGACGGTTTGAGCAGCACCGCGCAGCCCGCCGCCAGGGCGGCGATGCCGTCCATGAGGAGGTTGGCCACGGGGTAGTTCCACGGCGCGACGATGGCGACGACCGGACGCGGACGGTAGTGGACGGTGATTTTCTTGATGGACAGGATCGGCAGCGACGCAGGCCGGGACTCCGGCTCCAGCGCCTTCTCCATCGTCTTGATGTAGTACGACGCGATCATGATCAGCAGCGGCACCTCTTGGGCGGCATCCGTGGCCGACTTGCCGGTCTCCTTGATCAGCAGCGACTCGATCTCGTCGCGGTGCTCACCCATCCAGACGGCGAAGCGAGCCAGCACCTTGGCGCGACCCCTGGCACCGCGCGCCTCCCACTCCCGCTGCGCCTGTCGCAGGCCGGCGGCGATGCGGGGCACGTCGGCCGGATCTGTCCAGCGCACTGTTCCTGCCACGGCGCCGGTGGCTGGATTGGTGATGGTGGCGCTTTTGTTGGACGCCGTGTCGGAGGCGGCCACTTCGGGCGTAGCTGTCATGGACCCATGTTAACCACTGCTGTGACGCAGATCGCAGTGGGGTTGACACCTGTCAAGTTGGGCGGCCCTCGCGGCGAGGCACATCAGGGCGGTGCCGAGGAACAGCGCGCCGACGGTGTCGGTGAAGTAGTGGTACGTGAACGCCTGCCCCAGCATGCCGAGGACCGTCGCAACCGCCGCCGTCACCACTGACCACGCCGTTACTCCGGCCAGCAGCACTGCCAGGCCGAGGACGACGACGGCCAGGGTCGTATGCCCGCTCGGGTACGCGAGTGCCCCGTCACTCAGCCTGCCGAAGAGGCGCTTGAACGTTCGAGCCGCAACGATCGCGACGAGCGGGGTCGCCACGATCACGACGGCGAGCCTCCAGCATCGCCGATACAACGCCGCCACCAACACGATCGCCCACCCGACGAACAGCACGCGGCCGTCGGTGAAGACGAGCAGCCTGCCGAGATACGTGTTCGCCGCACCGGCGCGCTTGAACCAATCGTCGAGCGGCGTCGAGGCCTTGCCCACCGCGAACCCGAGCGCGGCCAGCCCCACCAGCCCGACCACCGGCCACCACCGGACGGCCGTCGTCGCCGTCATCCAGTCGGTGCGATGCCGCGAAGATAGGCCGCCTGACCAAGGTGCTGCGCGCAGTCGTCGATGATGCTGACGAGACGCGCGCTTGCGGTGACCGCGGGCGTCCAGCGGCGATCGACGATGCGCGCCAACTCGTCGGGCGTCACCGACGCGACGTACTCGAGCGTGACATGGTGTACGGCGTGGTAGTAGCCCGCCAGCAGTTCGGCGGGCGCCCGCACCTTGGCGACCTCTTCGGCGCTGTGGCCGTAGCCGTGTGAGTCACGCGGCAGGTCGAGGTTGAAGCGGTCGGCCCACCCGTCGCGGAACCACACCTGCTCGATGCCGGCAATGTCGCACAGTTGGGCATCCTGCACCCGCGCGCTGTGCCAGACGAGCCACGCGATGGTGTTCGCCTCGGGCGTGGGCCGGTACGACGACACCTCGTCCGTCAGCCCGTCGGTGACGTCATCGACGTGTTCGATCAACCGGATGAAGGAATCACGAAGCAGCTCACGGACTGCGTCGGAGTCGGTGGTGGCCATGGTCGCCAAGTTACGCCAGGCGTCGGGGGGTCTTGGAGGGATCAGCCCTGCGGCGCGGCTCCGTGGAAGACGGCTTCGACGTTGTTGCCGTCGGGGTCGCGGACGAACGCCCCGAAGTAGCCAGGGTGGTACTCCGGCCAGATCCGCGGCTCGTGCAGCGACTCCGCGCCGAGCTTAACCGCGGTGTCGTAGAACGCCTTCACGGCATCGACGTCGGCGGCCTGGAACGCCACGTGGATCTCCCGGTTCGGCCCGGAGGCGTCGCCCGCTGACGCGTCGGCGATCCAGAACGCGGGGTGGCCTTCCGTGCCGTAGCCGATGGCCACGCCGTAGTCCATCTGTCGGGTGAAGCCGAGCGCCCCGAGCACGGCATCGTAGAAGTCCTTGGACGCCGACCAGTCACTGCAATTGATTCCGAAGTGATCGATCACGAGGCCAATCCTGGCATGTCGTGGTGACACGGCCGTACATTCAGCTCATGGCTTATGACGTAATCATTCGCAACGGCACGATCGTCGACGGGCTCGGCGGCGAACCGTTCGTCGGCGACGTCGCGATTGCCGATGGGGTCATCGCGGCGGTCGGGAGGGTGGAGGGGACCGCGGAACGCGAACTCGACGCGACGGGCTTGCTCGTCACTCCGGGCTTCGTCGATCTGCACACGCACTACGACGGTCAGGCCATCTGGTCGGAACGCCTGACGCCGTCGTCGGCGCACGGCGTCACGACCGCGGTGATGGGCAACTGCGGCGTCGGCTTCGCGCCCTGCCGCGCAGAGGATCACGAGACGCTCGTGGACGTGATGGCCGGTGTCGAGGACATTCCCGGCGTCGTCATGGTCGACGGGTTGCCGTGGACGTGGGAGACGTTTCCGGAGTTCCTCGACGCGCTCGACGCCCGTCGCCGGGACATCGACGTCGCCGCGTTCCTGCCGCACTCCCCGCTGCGCGTGTACGTGATGGGTCGACGCGGCGTCGACCGCGAGCCCGCGACCGCGGAGGACCTCGCCCTCATGCGCAAGCTCGCCGCGGAGGCCGTGCAGGTCGGCGCGCTGGGCTTCGCGTCGTCGCGGTTGACCCTGCACAAGAGCGAAAGCGGCCATCCCATACCAAGTTTCGAGGCCGGGCACGCCGAGATCGAGGCCATCGCACAGGGCGTCAAGGACGCGGGTGGCGGCCTGATCCAGTTCGTGCCCGATCTGGTCGCCGGCGACTACGGGCCCGCGTTGCAGACGGTGTTCGACGTCACCGAGGATGTCGATCTGCCGGTGACGTTCACGCTCGCGATCGGCAACGTAGGTGACCCGTTCTTCGTCGACGGCATGGCCATGGTCGAGAAGGCCAATCGAAACGCCGGAACCGCGGAGCCTCGGGTAACCGCGCAGATCTTCCCACGGCCGATCGGTCTGGTAATCGGCCTCGAACTGTCCGGCAACCCGTTCGTGCTGTATCCGAGCTACCGGGAAATCGCCCACCTTCCGCTGGCCGAACGCGTCGCCGAAATGCGCAAACCCGAGGTGCGCGAACGCATTCTGGCCGACAGGCCGTCGGCCGAAGGCCACCCGCTGATGTTCGCGGCCCAGGCGTGGGAATGGATGTTCCCCCTGGGCGACCCGCCAAACTACGAGCCGCCGCGTTCGGAGAGCATCGGCAGCAGGGCGCGGGCGCGCGGGGTCAGCCCGCTCGAGGAGGCCTACGACCGGGTGCTCGACGACGAGGGCCACGCCATACTGCTCGTCACGCTGGCCAACTTCCGCGACGGCTCCCTGGACACCGTCGCGGAGCTCATCCGTCGCGACGACGTGGTTCTCGGCCTGGGCGACGGCGGCGCGCACTACGGAATGATCTGCGACGCAAGCTTTCCCACGTACATGCTGGCGCACTGGACCCGCGACCGCGCGTCGGGTCGACTGTCGGTCGCCGAGGCCGTGCGTGAATTGACGTCGGTGCCGGCGCGCGTCGCCGGACTGGCCGACCGGGGCCGCATCGCCGTCGGCTACAAGGCCGACGTCAACGTCATCGACCACGACGCCGTGCGGCTGCACAAACCCGTCCTCACGCACGACCTTCCGGGCGGCGGGCGCAGGCTCGACCAGACCGCCGACGGCTACGTTGCGACCATCGTGTCGGGCGAGGTGATCGCCGAGCACGGCGTGCCCACCGAGGCGCGGCCCGGCAAGCTGATCCGCGGCCGGCAACCGGCCCCCGCGTGACCCGGGTCGCGCCGCTTGCCCTGCCATGGAGCGAGGAGGACGCCGCGGGCATCACCAGCTGGGGTCATCCCGATCGGACATATGAGCCGCTGTTGTTGGTGCGCTGTCTACAACGCCATCCCGCGCTGGCGGCCAAGCTGCGCAAGCTTGGCGAGGCCTTGTACGTCGACACTCGACTTCCGCCACGGGTGCGCACCATCGCGATCCTGCGCATCTGCGCGCTCGTCGGCTGCGCATACGAGTGGGGCGGCCAGGCCGCGTTCTGGGGGCCGATCGCCGGAGTGTCGGACGACGAGTGCGACGCGCTGGTCACCGGCGACGCCGACGATCCACGGTGGACCGACGCCGAGCGGATGCTGATCTGCGCGGTCGACGAAGTCGAGCGGTCCGGGTCCTGGTCGGACGCGACGTGGACGGCTCTGGGACGCGACCTCGACGACGAGCAGCGGATGGAACTGCTCATCGCCGTCGGGTGGTACCGGACCATCTGCACCTTGTGCAACGGACTCGCCCTGCCCGTCGAGGGTTGGATGCGGCGCTGGCCCTCAGCGCCCTGAGCGGTCGCGTCGCAACGCCGGATGCTGCTTGACCAAGAGCGGCATCAGCAATCGGTTCGGGATGAGCTGAAACAGCCGCGTGCTGAGCTGGCTCGGGAACCCTGCGATGACGTCGCCGCGATCGTGCTCGAGCGCGTCGATGCCCACTTTCGCGACCTCCCGCGACGGCTTCCACAGGAATTTCGGGAAGGCCGCGGCGAACGCCCTCTCGTCCATGCCCGCCGACCGAATGAACTCGGTCCGCACCGGTCCTGGGTTCAGCGTGGCGACGGTGACGCCCGTGCCCGCGAGTTCCGCGCGCAGCGCTGCGGTGTAACTCCGCACGAACGCCTTGGTGCCCGCATATCCGGCCTGCCCGGGGAACGGGTAGAAGGCCAGGGTCGACCCGACGTTGAGGATGGCTCCCCGACCGCGCGGCACCATCTGCTGCACGGCGCGCGTGGTGAAGTCGATGACCGCCTCGACATTGACTCGTACCTGGGCGATCTCGTCGGCCACCGTGGCATTCACCACCGACCCGATGGTGCCGATACCGGCATTGTTGACCAGCACCTCGACCGTGAGGCCGCGGCGTTCGACCTCGTCGAACAGCCCCGCCCGGGCGTCGGGATCGGCGACGTCGCAAGCGATCACCTCGACGCGGACTGCGTCGCCCAGCTCGGCCGCAAGCTCGCGCAACTTGTCCTCGCGGCGGGCCACCAGCGTGACGCCGTGACCGCGGGCCACCAACTCACGGGCGAGGTCGGTGCCGATGCCGGACGACGCCCCGGTGACGACGGCGGTGGACGCGGGCGACGGAGTCGGCAAGGGCATGGCTCCGAACCTACCGCCCTCCTGGCGACCTCCTCGCCGTCGTCCACGCTCGCGACGCCCGCATTGTGCGGTTTCGTACGCGACTCGCCGCTTGAGGCGTATCGAACCGCACACTCACCACGTCTTCGGGCATCCGCGGGAGACGAGCGCCGCACCGACGCGGTCCAGAAAGGTCTGCGGACGATTGAACAGAATTCCACTGGTCAACCTCACGTCGATCCAACCGAGTTCGGGCAACTTCGCGAAACGGTCGATGTCCCATGACCGCTGCTTGGGCTCGGTCCAATGGTGGGCGCCCTCGAAGTCCACTCCGACGAGATATTCCGGCCATCCCATGTCGATGCGAGCGAAGACGAAGCCGTATTCGTCGCGCACCACGATCTGAGTCTGGAGTGGGGGAAAGCCGTTTTCTGCCAAGAGAAGTCGCGTCAGCGATTCATAAGGCGACTCCGCACCGCCGTCGACGAGCGCAAGGGTCGCTCGTAGCTGACGCAACCCACGGACGCCCGGATGCGCCGCCATGACGGCCTCGACTTCGTCGACCTTGGCGTGGGTGGCGTTCATCAAAGCGTCGATGCGCTGGACACCGTCTTTCAGCGGCAGCCGTCGACCCAGGTCGAAAGCAGTTCTCGCCGCGGTCGTGATCGGCAGCGCATCGACTAGTTGCGTTTCTCCGGCACCCAACGCATCCGTGCGGATGATGATCCCCGGCGGCGGCCGCCGGTTGGCGTGGACGAGTTCGACGGGTGTCTCCGATTCGACCCACTTCGCACCCAACATCGCCGATGCGGGCAATCCTGCGACCACACCACGACGACTCGACCACAACCACGCAGCTCGGGCGCGCTCCACGAGGGACGGCTCGACGCCGCGCGGAGCCCACACACCCGGGTACATCGCGAAGTGAAACCGCCGCAATTCGCGGAAGGTGAGCGCTTCAGCCCGCAGGGCCTCGCTCGCGCGAAAGGGCCAGTCGATCGTCTCCATGGCCGCACGATCGCAGCCGCATCTGACGATTCGGATGCATCGCGGTGAAGTCATCCACAGCGCAGCAGTCCCGTGACTGTGCGAATCAATACGGTCTCCGCGGCGTGTTGCGAATGAAACGGCACGGTCGCGAGGTGGAGTCGGACGCGGACGGCGGAAGGAGCGAACCATCATCGCGCGATGAGCACTATCCTCGCGACATGAGCGTCAAGGTGGACCTCGACCAACTGGCCGAAGCGCTGGCCGACTTCACGTTTGCCTATCTGATCACCGTCGGCGACGACTACCGCGCGCACACCGTCGCCGTCGAGCCCGTCTACACCGAGGGCGTACTCGACGTCGGGCCCGCGGGCGGACACACCCGCAGGAACCTGGCCGAGCACGGCGACGTCACCCTCGTCTGGCCGCCGAGGGAACCCGACGGCTACACGCTGATCGTCGACGGCCACGGGCAAGTGGGCGACGATTCCGCGCGCGTCGTGCCCAACCGCGCCGTGCTGCACCGCAAGGCGGCGCCGGACTCGCCCGCGGCGGCCACCGGTTGCGTGCACGACTGCGTGCCACTCGAACGGGGTTGAGAGCCGACGGAGATACGAAAGGGCCCGGCTCGCAAGCGAACCGGGCCCCTCGTAGTAGCAGGACTTAGAAGTCCATGCCGCCCATGCCACCGGTCGGGTCGCCCGCAGGTGCGGCGGCCTTCTCCGGCTTGTCGGCGACGACGGCCTCGGTGGTGAGGAACAGCGCCGCGATGGACGCAGCGTTCTGCAGCGCCGAACGCGTCACCTTGACCGGGTCGGCGACGCCTGCCTTGAGCAGATCCTCGTACTCGCCGGTCGCGGCGTTCAGGCCGACACCGGACTTGGCATTGCGCACCTTCTCGGCGACAACGCCCGGCTCCAGGCCGGAGTTGAAGGCGATCTGCTTCAGCGGCGCCTCGAGCGCCACCCGCACGATGTTCGCGCCAGTGGCCTCATCGCCCTCGAGCTTCAGCTCGTCCAGCGACGGAGCCGACTGCAGCAGAGCCACGCCGCCACCGGCGACGATGCCCTCTTCGACGGCGGCCTTCGCGTTGCGGACGGCGTCCTCGATGCGGTGCTTGCGCTCCTTGAGCTCCACCTCGGTGGCCGCTCCGGCCTTGATCACCGCAACACCGCCGGCCAGCTTGGCCAGGCGCTCCTGCAGCTTCTCGCGGTCGTAGTCGGAGTCGCTGTTCTCGATCTCGGCACGGATCTGAGCCACCCGGCCCTGGATGGCGTCGGCGTCGCCGGCACCCTCGATGACCGTGGTCTCGTCCTTGGTGACGACGACCTTGCGCGCCTTGCCCAGCAGCGAGGCGTCAGCGGTCTCGAGCGACAGCCCGACCTCTTCGCTGATGACCTGGCCACCGGTGAGGATCGCGATGTCCTGCAGCATGGCCTTGCGACGGTCGCCGAAGCCCGGGGCCTTGACGGCGACGGACTTGAAGGTGCCGCGGATCTTGTTCACGACGAGCGTGGAGAGGGCCTCGCCCTCGACGTCCTCGGCGATGATCAGCAGCGGCTTGCCGGACTGAATGACCTTCTCCAGCAACGGGAGCAGATCCTTCACGGTCGACACCTTGGAGCTGACCAGGAGGATGTAGGGATCCTCCAGGACGGCTTCCTGACGCTCGGCGTCGGTGACGAAGTAGCCCGAGATGTAGCCCTTGTCGAAGCGCATGCCCTCGGTGAGCTCGAGCTGCAGGCCGAAGGTGTTGGACTCCTCGACGGTGATGACACCCTCGTTGCCGACCTTGTCCATGGCCTCGGCGATCAGGTCGCCGATGGACTGGTCACCGGCGGAGATGCCGGCAGTGGCAGCGATCTGCTCCTTGGTCTCGACCTCCTTGGCCGAAGCAAGCAGCGTCTCGGTGACCTTCTCGACGGCCTTCTCGATGCCGCGCTTCAGGCCGAGCGGGTTGGCGCCCGCCGCGACGTTGCGCAGGCCCTCGCGCACCAGCGCCTGAGCGAGCACGGTGGCGGTGGTGGTGCCGTCGCCCGCGACGTCGTCGGTCTTCTTGGCAACTTCCTTGACCAGCTCGGCGCCGATCTTCTCGTAGGGATCCTCCAGCTCGATCTCCTTGGCGATGGACACGCCATCGTTGGTGATCGTGGGGGCGCCCCACTTCTTCTCGAGGACGACGTTGCGACCCTTGGGTCCCAACGTCACCTTTACCGCATCGGCGAGGCTGTTCAGGCCCCGCTCGAGACCGCGACGGGCCTCTTCGTCATACGCAATTGTCTTGGCCATTGCGAGTGATTCCTCCGAATTAGGGGATCGCACGTTTGTTGGTCGGGTGCAGTGCCCGCGACGGACGGCTGTGAGTGTGCTCCCGCAGGTGCGGCCCCAGCCTCACCGTCCCGACCTAGCACTCACCGATCGCGAGTGCCAACGTCATTTTTAGCACTCGACCTGGGCGAGTGCAAGGCGATTCACCCTGCGCGAAGGCCGTCCAACACGACTTCGGTCAGCCGCTCGGCCGCATCCGGCTTGGTGGCCAGCATCGCCAGGCACCCGCTGAGGATCGCTTTCACGTCTCGCACGTCGACATCCGGCCTGACCGTGCCCGCTTTCTGCCCTGCCCCCAGCAGGTCAGCGAGCAGGCCGAGGAAGTCCTCCTCTAGGTCTGGCATCGCGGATTCGATGTCGATCCCGATGCCTGCGAGCGAGTCGGCCAGTCCTCGATCGGTCGCACCCCACTGCAATACGACCGTCCGCAAGAAGGTGAACAATCCGTCGGGGGCATCGGCGGCCGCCAGCTTGCGTCCTTCGTCGACGATGTTCCCGATCCGATCCTCGACGACGGCCTTGTAGAGATCCTCTTTCGTTGGGAAATGCCGGTACACGGTTCCGGCGCCGACTCCGGCCCGGCGGGCGATCTCGTCGATCGGCACGGCCAATCCGTCGGCCGCGAAGGTCTCGTAGGCGACCTCCAGCACGCGGGCACGGTTGCGCGCCGCATCGGCACGCAGCGGGCGGTCGGGTTGAGCCATGTCACACCTCGGGAATAGTTAAGCGGGGCGTGCGTTCCGTATAGTCGTCACCAAACGGAGTATCCGCCCCGTTTAACCGATTGTAGGAGATTCTCGTGAGCAACTGGACCACATCCGACATTCCCGACCAGACCGGCCGCACCGCGGTCATTACCGGCGCCAACACCGGCCTTGGGTATGAGACCGCCGTCGCCCTCGCTGCCAAGGGCGCCCGCGTCGTGCTCGCCGTCCGCAACCTCGAGAAGGGCAAGGCGGCGGCGGACCTGATCACCACGAGCACCCCCGGCTCCGACGTGGCAGTGCAGGAACTCGACCTGACGTCGTTGGCTTCCATCCGCGCCGCCGCCGACGACCTGCGGTCGTCATACGACACCATCGACCTGCTGATCAACAATGCCGGCGTGATGTTCACGCCGCGCTCGGAGACCAAGGACGGCTTCGAACTCCAGTTCGGCACAAACCATTTGGGCCACTTCGCGTTCACCGGACTGCTTCTCGACCGCCTGTTGCCGATACCGGGTTCCCGCATTGTCACGGTCAGCAGTGTGGGACATCGCTTCGCCCGCAATGGAATTCGCTTTGACGACCTCCAATGGCAGCGCAGTTACAGCCGGGTGGGCGCCTACGGTCAGGCCAAACTCGCCAACCTACTGTTCACCTACGAACTGCAACGGCGCCTGCAGGGCACCAACACCATTGCGGTCGCCGCGCACCCCGGCGGGTCGCGCACCGAATTGACGCGCAATCTGCCTCCGCTGGTCGGCGCCGTGACACGACTGGTGGAGCCTCTGTTCCAGCCCGCCGACATGGGCGCCCTGCCGACGCTGCGGGCGGCCACCGACCCGACCGTCCTCGGCGGGCAGTACTACGGCCCTGACGGATTCGGCGAGCAGCGCGGTTACCCGAAGGTCGTTGCCTCCACCGACGCGTCCCACGACGTGGACGCACAGCTGCGGCTGTGGGCCGTCTCCGAAGAACTGACTGGGGTGAAATACCCGGTGCTCGCACACGCCTGATTGAGGACCTGTCACTGCAGGGTTTGGCCGGCGACCGGGACGAAGTCCCAGCCGGCCGCCCGCAGTGCCGGAATCGCAGCGCCGTATCCGGCCGCGGTACCCGAGCCGGGGTGATTCATGTGGGCCAGCACGATGGAACCGGGAGTGGCCGCGGTGAGCGCTGCACTGACCCGACGAGCGGGTGAGGTCGCGCCGTTGTCGGCGTTGAGAGAGAAGCCGACCGGGGTCAGCCCGAGTTGGCGGACGATCTGAACCGCGACGTCGTCATAGTGTGCGGTGCCCGGCCGGAAGTAGGCGGGCGCAGTTCCGGTGAGCGACGCGATGCGGCTCTGCTCCGTCCACACCTCGGCGACGGCCTCGTCGGCGGACCGGGTGCCACGGATACCGTAGGCCGACCGTCCCGTCACTGACAGCGGTACGTGGCGGGTCCCGTGATTTCCGATGTCGAACAACGGGTTCGCGGCCAACTGCTCGAGTCGGCCCGGGTTGGCGTCGATCCATCTGGCACAGATGAACAACAGCGCGGGGATGTTGTTCTGCTCGAGTGTCGTCAGCAAAGCGTCGTCGCATGCCTTGTCGCACGCGTCGAAGGTCAGGGCGAGCTGGCGACCCATGGGCGCAAAACTCGTGCCGATCCCGGGCAGTGCCATACCCCACTGCGTGGGCGTCCGACCGCGGTTGAGTGTGGCGATGCCAGCGGGGTCGATACCCGACGCGCCGAACGCCTTCGGGAGCGACACACCGCATCCAAGCACGGCCGTCGCAGCTGCGACGGCCGACAGGAATGTCCGCCGGGTGGGTATCTGTGCACGGTAAAACCCGAGGCTGGGCGCACCGTGGCAACAAGGTGGCAATCCGCTGGACGGCGCGACACGAAATCCTATGTCCCTTTGGATCATTGGACCGGGGTCAGCGGGTGCCCTAGACTGCCCTTCGACCAGATAGGAGTCTTCGGGTGCGGGCAGACGCAGCGCCCAGCACCCAGGCTTTGCGGGGCTGGCAACGTCGGGCTTTGGTGCGCTATCTGACGGCCGCTCCTCGTGATTTTCTCGCGGTGGCGACGCCAGGAGCAGGCAAGACCGCTTTCGCTCTTCGCATCGCCGGAGAACTGCTCGCCGAGGGCGTCGTCGACAGGATCACGGTCGTCGTTCCGACCGAGCACCTGAAGATGCAGTGGGCGCAGGCCGCAGCGGGCGCAGGCATCGCGCTCGACCCGAAGTTCAGCAACTCCTCAGCACAGAACTCCGACGAGTACCACGGTGTGGTCGTCACCTACGCCCAGGTGGCAAAGCACCCCGGCAGGCACCGGGTACGCACCGAGAACCGTCGCACGCTGGTGGTGTTCGACGAGATCCACCACGGCGGCGACGCCAAGAGCTGGGGCGAGGCCATCCGGGAGGCGTTCGGCGACGCGACCCGCAGGCTCGCGCTGACCGGCACACCGTTTCGCAGCGATGACAGCCCGATCCCGTTCATCACCTACGAACGCGGTCCCGACGGCCTGGCACGCTCGCAGGCCGACCACACGTACGGCTACGCCGACGCGTTGGCCGACGGCGTTGTGCGACCGGTGGTGTTCCTGGCGTACTCCGGCGAGGCCAGGTGGCGGGACAGCGCGGGCGAGGAACATGCCGCCCGGCTGGGTGAGCCGCTGACCGCAGAACACACCGCGCGGGCCTGGCGCACAGCCCTGGATCCCGCAGGCGAGTGGATGCCCGCGGTGATCGCCGCCGCCGACACCCGACTGGCGCAGAAGCGTCAGCACGTACCGGACGCCGGCGGCATGATCATCGCCTCCGACCAGACGGCGGCCCGTGCGTACGCCAAGCTGCTGACCGAGATCAGCGGCGAGGCGCCGACCGTCGTGTTGTCCGACGACAAGGGTTCGTCGGACCGCATCACGGCGTTCTCGCGGGGCAGCAGCCGGTGGCTGGTCGCGGTGCGCATGGTCTCCGAGGGTGTCGACGTGCCCCGGCTCACCGTGGGCGTGTACGCCACCAGCGCGTCGACACCTCTGTTCTTCGCGCAGGTGATCGGCCGGTTCGTCCGGTCGCGAAGACCCGGCGAGACCGCGAGTGTATTCCTGCCATCGGTGCCGACCCTGCTGCAGCTGGCGAGCGAGCTGGAGGAACAACGCAACCACGTGTTGGGCAAGCCGCATCGTGATTCGCAGGGCGACTTCGTCGACGAGTTCGAAGAAGACCCAGAGAAGCGGCAGACCGAACCCAGCGAGCTGGACAACAAGTTCGAAATGTTGGGCGCCGACGCCGAGTTGGATCAGGTGATCTTCGACGGCTCGTCGTTCGGCACGGCGACCCCCGCAGGCAGCGACGAGGAAGCCGACTTCCTTGGCATCCCGGGCCTATTGGACTCCGCGCAGATGCGAGACCTGTTGCGACGCAGGCAGGAAGAGCAGCTGACGCGCCGGAGCGCAGTCGGCGAGGCGGTCCCGGTGACCACTCACGGGCAGTTGCGCGAGCTGCGCCGCGAGCTCAACGCGCTGGTGACGTTGGCCCATCACCGGACGGGAAAGCCGCACGGCTGGATCCACAACGAACTGCGCCGGCTGTGCGGCGGACCACCCGTCGCGGCCGCGAACTCCGATCAGCTCGCCGCGCGCATCGAGGCCGTCCGCGCGCTTCGGCCCTGACGAAGGTCTCTCACAGGCCCAGCAGCGTTGGCAGGTCCGCGACCGAGTCGATGACGTGGTTGGGCTGCATCGCGAATTCATCTGCGGCCCAACGATCCAGCGTGTCCTGACGGAACTTCCCGGTGCGGACCAACACGCCGGTCATCCCGACCACCTGGGCGGCCAGCACGTCGTTGTTGAGGTCGTCGCCGACCATGTACATCTCGTCGGGTTCCACTCCCAGTCGGACCGCCGACGCCAGAAAGCCCTCGGGTGCGGGCTTGCCGACCGCGGTGGCCTTGCGGCCCGATACCTCCTCCATGCCCAACAGATACAGGCCGGTGTCGATGCGCAGCCCGTCGGTGGTGGTCCATGACGTGCTCCGGTGCATCGCGACGACCGGAACGCCCTGCGCCATCCAGTCGTAGACCCAGCTCAACGTCACGTGGTCGTACTCGGGCCCAGCGCCGCCGAGCAGCACCACGTCCGGCCGGTCGGGCATCGGTCCGCCGCGGGCGTCGACCGACGCGACGATGTCGATGCCCGGCATGTCCTCGCCGATGTTGCCGCTGTTGACCAAGAAGCACCTGGCGCCCGGATAACGGTCCCTGACGTAGTCGGCGGTCAGCAACGCGGCCGTGATGACCTCGTCCGCGACGACGTCCATGCCCGCCTCGGTGAGCAGTTCGGCGATCTGCCTGCGCGTGCGGGTGGTGGTGTTGGTGAGGTACGTCCTGGCGATCTGGTTGTCAGCGAGGATGCCAAGCATCTTCGCGGCGCCGCTGATCGGCTTCCACGAAGTCACCAGGACGCCATCGATGTCGAACAGCACACCACCGATAGCCATGCTGCCGACAGTAAACCGCCGACGCCGCGGCGCAACTCGGGCCGTGTCCCACGGACGGGACATGTGTCCGGCGTCACCGACTCGAATCGGGACGTGGACTACGAAGCGCCTGCATGATCATGCGCCCACTCGTTCGCGGCCACCCATGGAGACGCCGCCGCGGCGACCGACCACGCCATCTCCGCAGGTACGTCGAGTACGCGGTATCCCTTGACCCCCGCGGCAGTCGCTGCGACCAGCGTCGCGACCCCGGCCCGCCGCTGGAGAAACGTCTGGCGCACGGTCCAACCGATGATGCCCACGGTGGCGATGCAGTCCCGCCGCCGGTCCAGGCTGCCGGACCGCGCGACCAACCAGCCGTCGCCCACCCGGTGACCGAGCGCGCGGGAGCGGTCGGCGGCCAGGAACACACCACACGCCGCGAGCACGCCACACACCACCCACGCCCACGACGGGACCGCGACGACGAACCCGACGCCCGCCAATACGACCGCGAGCACCACCGGAAACGTCAGTGCCCGGGTCCACCGCCTGCGCATTGCGGCGGGCCCGTGCCGCAGTAACTCGCGACGGACGACTTCCGGCCCGGTCAGCGAGGTCAACACCGCCTCGGCCGTCGCACGTGGGCACGGGGGCAGCAGCAGCGACGCCTCGCCCGACCCGTCGACCCCGGTCATCACCGCATCCAGTCCCGCACCGCCGAAGATGCGCACCAGCAGTGGTTCGCGCAGCGTGCCTCCGCGCAATCGACGCGTGTCGAACGTGTGCTCGCGCAACCGCAGCAGGCCGTGCTCGAGGTGCAGCACCCCGGTGCCCGCTCCGTCGTCGCGCCGAGACAGCACCAGGTTGCCGAATGTCAACAGCGAGCGCACCACCGACAGCACCACCGACAGAACCACCACCACGAGCGCAGCCATCGCCAAGGTGACCACGACCCCGAGTCGTTCGGCGGCATCCAGCCCCGCCCGCGCCAGTTCCGAATCCTCCAGCGCCGCAACGGCTCCGGTCTGGTAGACGATGCCGACCGCAGCGGCAATCATCGCCAACCCGGTGAAGCTCAGCGGACTGTAGCGCAGCCACGTCGGCTGCCACCGGGCCAGCACCACGCCTGTTACCGGGGCCTCGTCCACAGCGGCCGACGGCGCGTCGGCGAGCAGCACCGCACGCAGACCCGCGAGCTCGTCGGACCGCACGGCGTCGAGCTCGAACTCCGCGTGGCCCTTCGCATCCTGGCCAGTACCGACCCTCACGACCGTCAGCCCGAGCAGTCTGTGCAACAACCGCGCGTCCGTCGAGATCGACCGAATCCTGTTGCGCGGCAACGACAAAACCTTGCGTTCGAGCACGCCTTCGCGGCGCTGAAGCTGCTCGCCGTCGATGCGGTATGCGGTGGTGAACCACCGTGCGACGCCGTAGCAGATCATCAGCACTAGCGCGCCCACCGACCACATCGGGTTACCCGTCGAGTAGCCGAGCACCACCGAGCCGATGAGCAGCGGGAGCTGGCGCAGGACCTCGTGGATCGGGTGGACGAGCAGCATCCGCGGGCTCAGCCTTCGCCACTGGCCCGAAAGGACGGTGGGCTCGTCGGGTGTCGTCACGTGGCGTCCTGCTCGCCGATCGAGGCGATGTCGGTCAGCTGCGCGGCAATCCGGTCGGCGACGTCGGAGTCCAGCGCGATGATCCGCACCGCCCCCGCAGACGACGCCGTCGTCACCGTGACGGTGGCGAGGCCGAACAGCCGGTCCAATGGTCCCCGCTGGGTGTCTACCGTCTGCACCCGCGAGATCGGCGCGATCCGGCGCTCCTGCACCAGCCAACCCGTCCGGGTGTATACCGCCTGCGCCCCGATCTCCCAGCGGTGAACTCGGTACCGCCACAAGGGCACCACGAACACGAACAGCACGGCCCCGAATGCCGTCGCCGCGCCCGCAGCGGCATGCAGCCAGGCCGGGCGCCCATCGAGCACGAACCACACCACCTGCGCCGTCCCGAACACCGTCCACGGGATGGCGGCCGCCACCGCCCACGCAAGCGGAGCCCTTCGGCTCGGCGGATTCGCGGGTTCGGCGAGTGTGAACATCCCCCTGAGTATGGTCTTGCCATGCGATCCGTCGAGGAACATCAGCGCGTCGTCGCCGGGCTCATCACACCGCGCGATCCCGGCGCACTCGCGTTGGCCGATGCGCTCGGACTGGTGTTGGCGGCAGATGTGGTGGCCCCGCTGTCACTGCCCGGGTTCGACAACTCGGCGATGGACGGATACGCGGTGTTCGCCGACGACGTCGCGGGTGCATCCGATGAGCATCCTGTGAAACTGCCTGTCGCCGAAGATATTCCGGCTGGACGCACCGATCTGCTCACCCTCGAACCCGGCACCGCGCACCGGATCATGACGGGCGCACCATTGCCCGCCGGGGCCACCGCCGTGGTGCCCGTGGAGGCCACCGACGGCGGCACCGAGACGGTGACGATCCGGGCCGGCGCCAAGCCCGGCTTGCACCTCCGCCGCGCCGGCGAAGACGTCACCGCGGGCACCACCGTGCTGCGCGCAGGCCAGGTATTGACCCCCGCCGCCCTCGGACTGGCTGCCGCGCTCGGGCTCGGCGAGGTGAATGTCGTGCCGCGGCAACGGGTTCTGGTCATGTCGACGGGCTCGGAGTTGGTGGCGCCCGGTACGCCGCTGCAGCCCGGTCAGATCTACGAGTCCAACGCAGTGATGCTGGCCGCGGCCGTCCGCGACGCAGGCGCGGAGGTGGCGACCGTCGCGATGACCTCCGACGACGTAGCAACCTTCCGCGCCACCCTGCTCGAGCACGCCGCGGCCGCCGACCTGGTCATCACCACCGGCGGGGTCAGCGCGGGCGCCTACGAAGTGGTGAAGGACTCGCTCGGCGACGAGGTCGAGTTCATCAAGGTGGCGATGCAGCCTGGCATGCCGCAGGGCGCCGGACGCGTGGGTAAGACGCCGATCATCACGCTGCCCGGCAATCCCGTCAGCGCACTGGTGTCCTTCGAGGTGTTCATCCGCGCGCCGCTGCGGGCCGCCATGGCCCTTCCCGACCCGGACCGCCCGCGCATCGACGCCACGCTCACCGAGCGGCTCACGTCCCCGCGCGGAAAGCGCCAGTTTCGGCGGGGTGTACTCGACCCCAAGGGCGAGACCGTCACCAGTTACGGGCCTCCCGCCTCGCATCACCTGCGCTGGCTGGCATCGGCGAACTGCCTGCTGGAGCTCGGCGAGGACGTCACCGAACTCGACGCGGGATCCGCGGTACGCGTGTGGGACTTGAGCTAAATCGGACGTTGCCGTCCCAGATCGATCCAGCCCATCCGTAGAATCGAGACCCCATGGCCAGACCCGCGCGCCCATCCGAGGCAGCCGACCAATCCGAGCTCTCCCGACTGGTTGAGCTCGTGCGCTCCACCGTCCCTCCCGTTCACCCTGCAGGCCTGCCCTTCATCGCGGGCGGACTCGGACTGGCCGCGGCAGGCCGCCGTCACCGCTGGATCCGCACGGCGGGGCTATCGGCCGCGAGCGCGTGCGCGCTGTTCTTCCGCCACCCGCCACGCGTGCCCCCGACCCGGCCCGGGGTCATCGTCGCCCCCGCCGACGGCCGGATCACCTTGATCGACCGCGCCGTTCCCCCCGCCGAGCTCAACCTGGCATGCGAGCCGATGACGCGCATCAGCATCTTCCTGTCGGTGTTCGACGCCCACGTCCAGCGCGCTCCGGTCGCCGGCGAGGTCGTCAGCGTCAAGTACCGGCCCGGTCAGTTCGGCTCCGCAGAACGCGACGAGGCCAGCACGAACAACGAGCGAAACAGCATGTGGATCCGTACGCCGGAAGGCGCCGACGTCGTTGCCGTGCAGATCGCCGGGCTGATCGCCCGGCGAATCGTCTGCTCCGCGAAGGCCGGCGAGAAGCTCGCCCTCGGGGAGACGTACGGCCTCATCCGCTTCGGCTCCCGGCTGGACACCTACTTCCCGGAGGGAGCCGACGTGCTCGTCGAGCTTGGTCAGCGGGCGATCGCCGGCGAGACCGTGCTGGCGGAGCTGTCGCGATGAGGCCCCACATCAAGCCACCACAGATCAGCATCCGGATCCTGCCCAGCGCGATGACCGTGGCGGCCATCTGCCTCGGGTTGTCCGCGGTGAAGTTCGCGCTCGAGCACAAGCCGACGGAGGCGATGGCGCTACTCGCGGGTGCAGCCATCCTCGACGCGCTCGACGGTCGCGCCGCCCGCATGCTCAAGGCCACGTCGAAGATGGGCGAGGAGATCGACTCGCTCGCCGACGCGGTGAACTTCGGTGTCGCACCGGCATTCATCGTCTACGCGACTCTGTTGGAGAAGTCGCAAGTCGGATGGATCGTCGTGCTGGTGTACGCCGTCTGCATCGTGTTGCGCCTGGCGCGGTACAACTCGATGTTGGACAGCGACCAGCCTGCCTACGAGAAGGAGTACTTCGTCGGCATGCCCGCGCCTGCGGGTGCCATCGGCGCAATCGGTCCGATTGCGGCCAAGCTCCAGTTCCCCGGCCCGTGGTGGGATACGCACTACGCGGAATGGGCGGTCATCATCTGGATGATCGGCGTCTCGCTGCTGGCGGTGAGTGCGATCCCGATGCGCAAGGTGCACACGTTCGCGGTGTCCCCGAACATGGTCGCACCGCTGCTGGCGCTGTTGGCGATCCTCGTCGCTGCGTCGATCCAGTACGGCTACCTCGTGATCATGGTGATCATCGTGGCCTACGTCATCCACATCCCGTTCGCCATCCGAACCAAGGGCTGGCTGGCCAAGCACCCCGAGGTGTGGGACGACAAACCCAAGGTGCAACGACAGACTCGGCGGGCGATTCGGCGGGCCCAGCCCCACCGCCGGTCCGCCGCGCGGCTCGGGCTTCGCAGGCCGGGCTCGCGCAGTGACTGAGTCCGGAGATGCCCTCCACGCTGCCGAGGAGCCACCGTTGTCGCATCTGCGTTTGACGGCCCGGCTGAACACCTCCGCCATGGACGCGCGCCGCGGGGTGGTCCGGCTACACCCCGAAGTGATTGCCGCCCTGGGTATTCGGGAGTGGGACGCGGTGTCGTTGACAGGTGCACGTACCACCGCCACGGTCGTCGGGGTGGCACCGTCGGGCACCCCAGCCGGTATGGCGTTGCTCGACGACGTCACGCTGTCCAACGCCGGGCTGCGGGAGAACAGCACCGTGATCGTCGCGCCCGTGACTGTGTACGGGGCGCGGTCGGTCACGCTGAGCGGATCCAAGATCGCTACCCAGTCGATATCGTCCGCGACGCTGCGCCAGGCACTGCTGGGCAAGGTCATGACAGTCGGCGACACGGTGTCGTTGTTGCCGCGCGACCTCGGTCCCGGCACGTCGACGTCGGCAGCCACCACCGCGCTGGCGTCGTCCGTCGGCATCACGTGGACCTCGGAGCTGCTGACGGTGACGAGCGTCGATCCGACCGGCCCCGTCAGCATCCAACCGAACTCGTCGGTCACCTGGGGCGACGGCGCGGAGGGATCCATCGGTACGGCGGGCGGCGGCCAGCACACGGTCACGACGCCCAGCGAGAAACCGTCCACGCCGTCCGTCCCATTCGACGACCTCAAGGGCTCACACACGCAGGCCGCGCGCCTCACGGAGTGGCTCAAGCTGGCGCTCGACGAGCCGAAGCTACTCGAAACCCTGGGTGCCACAGCCAATCTCGGCGTGCTGGTGTCGGGACCCGCAGGGGTCGGCAAGGCCACCCTGGTGCGCTCGGTGTGCTCGCAGCGCCGGCTCATCGAGTTGGACGGCCCCGAAGTCGGAGCCCTGCGCGCCGAGGACCGGCTGTCCAGCGTCTCATCCGCCGTGGCGACGGTGCGCGACGGCGGTGGGGTGCTGCTGATCACCGACATCGATGCGCTGCTGCCCGCGACGGCCGAACCGGTCGCCACGCTGATCCTCACCGAGTTGCGTCGCGCGGTGGCCACCAAGGGCGTGGCATTCGTCGCCACGTCGGCCGTGCCCGACGCCATCGACAGCCGGCTGCGCGCCCCCGACCTCTGCGACCGCGAGCTCGGCCTGAGCCTGCCCGACGGCGCCACCCGCAAGGCACTGCTGGAGGTGCTGTTGCGCGGCGTCCCGGCAGAGACGCTCGACCTTGACGAAATCGGTGGTCGGACACCGGGATTCGTCGTCGCCGATCTGTCCGCGCTGGTGCGCGAGGCTGCGCTGAGGGCGGCGGCCAGGGCCAGCGCAGACGGCAAGCCCCCCGCGCTGACCCAGGAGGACTTCGTCGGTGCACTGTCGGTGATTCGTCCGCTATCCCGCTCGGCCACCGAGGAAGTCGCCGTCGGGTCGGTGACGCTGGACGACGTCGGCGACATGGTCGACACCAAGCAGGCCCTCACCGAGGCGGTGCTGTGGCCGCTGCAACACCCCGAAACGTTCGCCCGGCTCGGCATCGAGCCGCCGCGCGGCGTGCTCCTCTACGGCCCACCCGGCTGCGGAAAGACGTTCATCGTGCGTGCCCTGGCAAGCACCGGCCGGCTGTCGATCCACACCGTCAAGGGTGCCGAGCTGATGGACAAGTGGGTGGGCTCTTCGGAGAAGGCGGTGCGCGAATTGTTCCGGCGCGCACGCGATTCCGCCCCCTCCCTGGTGTTCCTCGACGAGATCGACGCACTGGCGCCCAGGCGCGGACAGAGCTTCGACTCCGGGGTCACCGATCGCGTGGTCGCCGCGTTGCTCACCGAGCTCGACGGCATCAATCCGCTCCGCGACGTCGTGGTGCTAGGCGCCACCAACCGGCCCGACCTCATCGACCCTGCGCTGCTTCGACCGGGCCGGCTCGAGAAGCTGGTGTTCGTCGAACCACCCGATGCCGATGCGCGGCGCGACATCCTGCGCACGTCGGGCAAGTCGATCCCGTTGAGCGCCGACGTGGATCTCGACGCGCTAGCGGATGAACTCGACGGCTACAGCGCGGCCGACTGCGTGGCACTGCTGCGCGAGGCGGCGCTCACGGCGATGCGGCGCTCGATGGACGCCGCCGACGTCACGGCCGCCGACGTCGAGAAGGCCCGCACAACCGTGCGGCCGTCGCTGGACCCGGTGCAGGTGGAGGCGCTGCGGGCGTTCGCAGACGGTCACTAGCCAGGCGCTACGGGCGCGCCTCGAGCACGAGGTTGAACGGCGTTTCGGTGGCCCGCCGGAAACGGGTGAAACCACCTTCGTCGACCACGATTTCGCGGATCCTGGCTTCTCCCGCTTGAGCGCCGAGTGCGGGTCCATTGCGCGCCAGCGAGACGGGTACGCAGATCTGCGTCGAGGCGCCGTACATCACGCGTCCCACCGGATTCAGGTTGTCCTGCACCCGGTCGTTGGCGAACGGTTCCACGATCATCGCCGTGCCGTCGTCGCTCACTGCCTCGCGCGCATGCCGGGCCACGCTCGCCGGATCGCCCATGTCGTGCAGACAGTCGAAGAAGGCGATCAGGTCGAAGCCGTTGCCCTCGTAGCCGACCGCGTCCGCCACCTCGAACCGCGCGTTCGCCGCACCTGCCTCCGCGGCCCTCTCGCGGGCCACTCTTATCGATTCGGCGTGGTAGTCGTATCCGATGAAATCAGAGTCTGGGTAGGTCTTCGCCATCAAGATGGTGCTCGCGCCGTGCCCACAGCCGACGTCGGCGACCTTCGCGCCGCTCGTCAGTTTGTCGACCACACCGTCGAGTGCAGGTAGCCAAGACCCGATCAGGTTGGCGTGGTAGCCGGCCCGGAAGAACCGCTCGGTCCCCTCGAAAAGGCAGGGATGGTGTTCGCCCCATTCCATGCCTGCCCCGGACGTGAAGTTGTCCAGGGTGTGTGCCAGCGCGTGGAACGTCGCTTCGACGATGTTGTAGGCGCCGGGCAGGTCGACCGGACCGCTCGGATCGGTGAGGCACAGCGCCTGCTCGTCGCTCAGCGACCACTCGTCGGACTCCGGGTGAAACTGCACGTATCCACCGGCGCCCTGGTTCCCCAGCCACTCCCGGACGTAGCGCTCGTTGGTTCCGGTGCGCTTCGCCAGGTCGGCCGAGGTGACCGGGCCTTTGGCCAGTTCGCGGTACAGCCCGAGGCGATCACCGACCAGCATCAGTGCCGCGCTCATTGCGGCGCCGAGATCACCGACCGCCTTGCCCAGGAACTCGTTCAGCTTGATTTCGTCGACAGCCATGGCGCCGCTCGTCTCACTAGTTGGGCCTCGTAGCACCCATGGTGATCATGACGTCGGGGCGTCGTCGGAGATTGACCAAACGAACACGATTCAGGTCTGTTCGACGAGCGCGGCGAGCCTGTCCAGCGAGGCCTGCAGTCGATCCGGCGTAGTGGCGCGGGCCCGGACCAGCCGCTTCTCGTCGCTCAGTTGCGACCAGTCGTAGGTGTGGGTGACGCGGGTATGGGTGTCGTCGATCGGCTCCAGCTGCCAGCGCCACAGATGGCCCGGCGGGGTCGCCCCCGGCTCCGACGGTCGCCACGCGATCAGCCGGCCGTCCTCGAACTCGACCACATGGTTCTCCCGGTCGACGCCCATGGTCAGCGTCATCGTGAAGACGTCGCCGACCTTCCGCACACGCTGACCCGTCGACGCCTCGGCGAGGTTGTCGTTACCGTCCCAGCGCGGCTGCTGCGCGGGGTCGGCGATGAGCTCGAAGATCGTCGCGGCCGGTCCCGCGACGTCGCGGCTGGCGTTGACCACCCGATGCTCGTCGGTCATGAATACATTGAACCCGATTCATTGACATTCCATATCTGACATGTCAGAGTAGACATACATAACTAGTCACCGTCAAGATCGAAAGGTGCGACATGACCGCCACGTTCAGCCCGTCCCCAATCCGCGCCGGTGACCGCGAGCGCGAGACGACCGCCCGCCAACTCGGTCAGGCGCTCGCCGAGGGCTACCTCGACATGTCGGAGTACGAACGCAGGGTCTCCTCGGCGTTCGCCGCCCAGACGACGACCGACCTCCGCCTGCTGCTGGCCGATCTGCCAGTCGCTCAGTTGCGACGCACCGATCCGCGCCGCCGCGCGGCCCGACGCGCCGCCGCCCGGATGTCGGTCCGCCTCCACGTGGCCGCCTACCTCCTGATGGTCGTCATCGTGCTGACGGTCTGGTTGGCCGTGGCACTGTCGGCAGGCGCCTGGTACTTCTGGCCCATCTGGCCGATCCTGGGCGCAGGCATCGGCGTGCTCGGCCACGCGCTCCCGATCATGTTGACGACGCGCCCGGCGAGGTGAAATCCGCGACCGTATCAGTCGTGAAAATTGGTGCACGAGTGGGGGTTCGCGGCTTGTTACGGTCGATGAGGCGGTCAACGAGGGGGATTCGATCAACATGGGCGGCTGGCAGACCGGCGGCGACATCTACTCGAACGTCAACGGCGTCACCGGGACCTGGGAGCACCTGACCGGCCTCAAGGACGACCCACTGGGGTCTGCCTTGGGCCTCGGGGCGGACTTCATCGGATTCGGCCAGGCCTTCGGGTCCGCAGCGGCCCCGCTATTCGAGGCCACGACGTTCGCCGAGGCCGCGGCTACCCCCATCATCAATGCCGGCCTGATCGTCCTGTTGGGCATGGGCAATCTGTCGGGCTTGGGGACCCCCGATCGGGGCCAGGACTTCGGCAGCGGCGCAGACGCCTTCGCACGAATCGGCGAGACCTTGGCCACCACCGACGCGCCCGCCAGCTGGACGGGCGACGGATCGGCCGCCTATACCGGACGGAACGGGATCCAGCAGGACCGTGCGCAGGCCATGCAGGAGCTCGACAGAGTCGGTCAGCGAGGTGCTCGCGCAGGAGGCCGAGCAGGTCGCGGACACTCGTCAGACGATCGACCATTGCGCCACGGCGCTGACGTTCGCCATTCCGATGGCCGTGTACCTGAACACCATCCCGTACGTCGGCCCCGCGACCTCGCTCGAGTATCAACTGATCGCCGTCTCGTCGACCCTGCCGTTGGCGCAGGCCCGGTTCCTCCGAATGACGGTCGAGTCGGCCCAGAACGCGACGGTGGTCCGGCGGGCAGACGCCGGATACGACCGGATCGGCTCGGAGCCCGATCCGGTGACGGCCGCCGGGAGCGCCGAGGTGGCCGTCATCTCGGCCGACCTGGTGCAGCTGTCCTCCCTGCAGGGTGAGGTGGCGACGAACATCGCGTCAGCAGGCCTGACTACCCACGAAACCACCCAGAACGTCTGGTTCAGTCACGGCCTGGTGTGTGCGCGCACCAACGCGGCCGTCACCAGCGCGGTGGCGTCACGCGGCAACGCTGCCAGCACGATGCAGGCCGCGTCCACCGTCCTCGCATCGAGGCTCGATTCATCGGCCGCGGTGTACGACAACACGGATCAACAGCAGCACGGCCAGGTCGACGGCCAAATGCATCCCCGCTGACGTCAGCGAGCGACATCCACGCGGTCAGACGCGCGACGCGTCGGTCCCCAGCGTCCACTGGTCGATGGCCGCTTGCAGCGCCGCCGCATCCGGCGTCGCGTCCGATGCCCACGCGACGTACCCGTCTGGCCGCACCAACACCGCGGCGGGCAGCTTCGGGTCGTCGTGCACGCCCGCGACCACCCCGGGCATTGGGACGTCGATCGCCGCCTTGGTCAGCAACACGAACCCGCCGCTACGCAGCAACTCGAAGAGCCGGTGCGGTCGGCAGCTCGACGTCGGCCATTCGTGCGCCGACCAGCCGATGCGCTCCGCGCGGGCGGTCGTACCGAATGCCGATGCCGCTCAGCAGCCCACCCAGGATCCTGCGCCCCGGCGGGAGCGCGAGGATCGCGGTGATGGCGACCCTACGAAAGGCCCGCCGGATCGCGCTGGTTCCGAGCACCAGCTTGTTGAACGCGTCGGTCAACCGCAACACCCGAGTGCCGACCGGGTGACGCTCGGCCTGATAGCTGTCGAGCAGCCGCGGAGCTTCCCCTGGTCGCTGCGCTCCTGCCCGCCGGGCCCGGCGCACTCCCACCGGACGGCCCCGGCCAGCTTCCAGCCGAGGTTCACCGCATCCCCGATGCCGGTGTTCATGCCCTGGCCGCCGAGCGGCGAGTGCACGTGCGCGGCGTCGCCCGCGAGGAACACCCTGTCCACCCGGTAGCGGCGGGCCTGTTTGCGCTCGCTGAGAAACCTTGAACTCCAACGCATTTCGGCCATGCCCAAGTCATCGCCCGCGACCCGCTGGAACGCACCGCGGATCTCGTCCTCGGTGACGGGCTCATCCATCGGAGCCTGTTCACGCAGCCGGTCCCACGCGATGGCCCGGAACCAGCCGTCGCCGAAAGGCACCATCAGCACGATGCCCGCGGCACTGGTCTTGGCGAACAGCGCGTCCTTGCGCGGGTTCTTCAACCGGACGTCGGCGAGCAGGATGTGCGTCTCGTACTGGGTGCCGACGAAGTCGACCCCGACGAGCCGTCGGACGACGCTGTGCGCACCGTCGCAGCCGACGACGTACTTCGACCGCAGCGCGGTGCCGTCGTTCAGCTCGACGGTGACACCGGCCGGGTCCTGGGTCAGCCCCACTACCTCGGCGCCCCAACAGAACTGCACGCCGAGCTGCGCCGCACGCGCCTCGAGCACCCGCTCGGTCGCGCTCTGCGGAGCGATCAGCAACATCGGGTAGCTGCTGTCCAGCTTGCGCAGATCCAGCACCGCGCCCGGGGCGGGGGCCACCTCGTAGACGCGCAGCCCCCGCGGCAGCAGTTCGTCGGCCAACCCGCGGCAGTCCAGTAGTTCCAGCGTGCGGGCATGTACCGCGAACGCCCTGGTGATGTTGGGCGTCTCAACCCGGCGCTCGACCAGCCGCACCTGGATTCCCCGCATCGCGAGTTCGCAGGCCAGCATCAATCCGGTCGGACCAGCGCCCACCACGATCACGTCGCTGTCGGTCATGGCGATCAACTCCTCACTCGTTGGTTCGGTGAGTTCAGTGTCAAGCCTGCCGCGATCCGTCGAATCGGTGAAGTCACCAGTCCTACGATCGGTGCGTGCTGTACGGCCGCGGACAAGAGTGTGCGCGCGTCGAGGACCTCATCGCGACGGCCCGGGACGGGCAGAGCGGTTCACTGGTCCTGCGGGGCGAGGCGGGCATCGGGAAGTCCGCGTTGCTCGCGCACGCGGCGGGCCTAGCCGACGGCATGCGCGTCCTGCGCGGCACTGGCATCGAGACCGAATCGGAGCTCCCGTTCGCCGGGGTGCACCGCCTGCTGCGGCCCGTGCGCGACCTCGCCGATCGGCTTCCGCCACCGCAGCATGCCGCGTTGACGAGCGCATTCGGCGACGGACCCGCGGTCACGACCGATCGATGGCTGTTGTCGTTGGCCGTGCTGAACCTGCTCGCAGAGGCGGCGATGGTTGCTCCCCTACTGTGCATCGTCGACGACGCGCAGTGGCTGGACACCGCCAGCGCCGACGCGCTGACGTTCGTCGCCCGGCGTGTTCACGCCGAGGGCATCGCGCTGTTGTTCGCCGCCCGCGACGATCCGCTCCGCCCCTTCGAGGCCCCCGGGCTACCCGATCTGCGGGTGACTGGCCTCGACGAGGCTGCCGCGGACGCGTTGCTCAGCGAACGCGCCCACATGCCCGTCGCCGCAGCCGTACGCGACCGGGTGCTCGCCGGAACCCTCGGCAACCCGCTGGCCCTGGCCGAGCTCGCCGAGACACTGACGCCGACCCAACTGGACGGGACGGCGCCCCTCCCCGACCTGCTGCCCGTCGGCGCCGACGTCGAGCAGCTCTTCGGCGACCGGGTCCGTCGCCATCCCGCCGACACGCAGACCTTGTTGCTCGTCGCCGCGGCCAACGACTCCGACGATCTCGAAACCGTGCTGCGTGCCGCACGCGAGATGGGCGTCGCACCGGACGCGCTCGACCCGGCCGAGCGGGACGGACTGGTGACCGTCTCCGCTGGAACGCTGACGTTCCGCCATCCGCTGGTGCGCTCAGCGGTCTACCGCGGGGCATCGTCACACGCACGTCGTGCCGTGGAGCACGCGCTGGCCGAGGCGCTGGATGCCGAGCGGGACGGTGACCGGCGGGCCTGGCACCGCGCCAACGCCGCGATCGGGCAGGACGACGACGTCGCCGCCACGTTGGCCACCGTCGCCGAGCGGGCCCGTGACCGTGGAGCGCACGCCGCCGCGAGCGCCGCGTATGAGCGCTCGGCCGAGTTGACGGTCGATGCCGACGAACGGGCCGGGCGGCTCGTGAAAGCGGCGGAGGCAGCCTGGCTCGCGGGCCGACCGGAATGCCGCGCGCGACCTCCTCGACCGGGCTGCGCCGGCCAAGACGCGCACGCGACTACGTGCACGCATCGCACGACTGCGCGGGTCGATCGAGGCCGCGTGCGGAGCGCCCGTCGCGGCGTACGCGACGCTCGTCGACGGCGCCGAACTGATCGCCGACAGCGACCCCGACGAGGCCAGCCTGATGATCGCAGAGGCCGGGCAACTCGCTTGGGGTACAGGCGATCTGCCGAGGATCGCGCAGGCCGGGCAGCGCCTCGCCACACTCCCTGCCACCGCCAACCCGGGCGCTCGCGCGATCGTCGGACTGGCCAAGTTCATGCAGGGTGACCCCGCAGGCGCCTCGCGTGAACTCGGCGCCGCCGCGGACCTCGCGCAGGACTCCGATCAGCCACACATGGTGATGCTTGCCGCTGCAGGCGCGATGTTCCTCGGCGCAGACGGACGCGCCATCGACCTGTTCACGCGCGCCGTCGCGCGCACCCGGTCAGCCGGGGCGGCTGCCACGCTGCCGGCCCTGCTCGCGCCGATGTCGACGATCGAGATGTTCACCGGTCGCTACGTCACCGCGACCACGAACGCCACGGAAGCGCTCCGGCTGGCCACCGACACCGGACAGGACAACCCCGCGGCGCACGCCCGCAGCGTGCTGGCGTGGCTGGCCGCGGTGCAGGGCCGCGACGCGGAGTGCGTCGAACTGGCCAAGGCGGCGCTCGCCCACGCGATCGGGCTCCGACTCGGACCGCACGCGGCGATCGCAACGTGGGCGCTGGCACACCTCGACCTCGTGTCGGGGCGGCCCGAGCAGGCCTACGACCGCTTGCAGGCGTTGGCCGCGGCCGCGCCGGGTGAGGGCAACCAGATGGTGAGCCTGTGGACGACGCCCGATCTGGTGGACGCGGCGACGCGCATCGGTCGTGAAACGTCCGCCGAGCCCGCGCTGGCCCGGCTCCAGGTCTGGTCCGCCAACACCGATGCTCCGTGGACGCAAGCGCTGGTGGCGCGGTGTCGCGCCCAACTCACCGCCGACGATGACGAGAGCGACCGGCTCTTCACCGACTCGCTGGCACTCCACGCCGGTGGCGGGCGGCCCTTCGACATGGCCCGCACCTCGCTGCTGTTCGGCGCGCGGTTGCGCAGGCGGCGCAAGCGGGCGGAGGCCCGCAAGCACCTGCGCGGTGCGCTGGAGACGTTCGAGCGCCTCGGCGCGACGCCGTGGGCCGAGCACGCGAGGGCCGAGCTGCTCGCGACCGGCGAGACCGCCCGCAAGCGCGACGTCAGCACGCTGCGCCAGCTGACCCCGCAGGAACTGCAGATCGCCCGGCTCGTCGCAGGTGGGGCGACCAACCGCACCATCGCGGCGCAACTGTTCCTCAGCCCACGCACGGTCGACTACCACCTGCGCAAGGTCTTCTCGAAGCTGGGCCTGACGTCACGTCACGAGCTCGTCCGCCTGTCACTGCATGACGACGCGTTGGCGCCGGACCGTAAACTCGCCTGAGACAAAGCCAGCCAATCTCCCCGACGGCTGACACCCCGCCCGATGCTCTTCGCGCAAGCGCTCATCCCCGAACATCGGAGTGCCATGCTCGCCATCCTGTTCGCGCACGCGGTCGCTGCCGCGTTGGCGCCGGGGCTGGTGCACCGTTGGGGACGGCAGGCCTTCTACCCGCTCGCACTCGTCCCGCTCGGCTCACTGTGCTGGGTGGCGCTGAACTGGCCTTCGCCGAATGGCGCAGCAGCGCACCGTCTCCATCGACTGGGTGCCCGAGTTGTCGATGAACATCGACCTACGGTTCGACACGCTGGCCGCGATCATGAGCGTGCTGGTGCTCGGCGTCGGCGCATTGGTGCTCTTCTACTGCGGCGAGTACTTCCACCATCACGACGGCCACACCGAGAAGCGGCTGCCGAGCTTCGCCGCCGAGCTCACCGCATTCTCCGGCGCGATGTTCGGGCTGGTCATCAGCGACAACATGCTGCTGCTCTACATGTTCTGGGAGCTCACGACGGTGTTGTCGTTCCTGCTGGTGGGCCACTACGCGGAGCGGGCCACCAGCAGGCGGGCCGCCACTCAGGCACTCCTCGTTACTACTGCTGGCGGGCTGGCGATGCTCGTCGGGATCGTCATCCTCGGCAAGACGTCCGGCACGTTTCTTCTGTCGGAGCTCGTCGCCGCCCCACCGACCGGGCTGGCCGCGTCGGTGGGTGTCGTGCTCGTGCTCGTCGGCGCGCTGTCGAAGTCGGCGATCGTCCCAATGCACTTCTGGCTGCCCGGGGCGATGGCAGCGCCGACACCGGTGAGCGCCTACCTGCACGCAGCCGCGATGGTCAAGGCCGGCGTGTACCTGGTGGCCCGCATGGCGCCCGGCTTCGCCGACGCGCCACCATGGCGGCCCATCGTCGTCACGCTGGGCCTGCTCACGATGCTGCTCGCCGGGTGGCGCGCCGTGCGCGAGTACGACCTCAAGCTCATCCTCGCCTTCGGCACGGTCAGCCAACTCGGCCTCATCACGGTCATGGTGGGTGCGGGTGGCGGCGATCTCATGCTCGCTGGGTTGGCGATGCTGTGCGCACATGCGATGTTCAAGGCCGCGCTCTTCATGGTCGTGGGGATCATCGACCACGCCACCGGAACTCGCGACGTCCGCCGCCTCGCGGGACTCGGGCGACGAAACAAACCCCTGCTGCTCATCGGGCTTGGCGGGGCGGCGAGCATGGCCGCGTTGCCGCCGTTCCTCGGGTTCGTCGCCAAGGAGGCCGACTTCACCACACTCGCCCACAGCGCATCCCTCGGAGCCGCGGCGCCCTACGTGTTGGCAGGTGTGGTGTGCGGTTCGGTGTTCACCACCATCTACAGCCTGCGCTTCATCTACGGAGCGTTCGCCGACAAGGGCCGGTCTACCCCCAGTCAACGCGTCGCCGAAATGCACGCCCCGGCAATGCCATTCCTGATCGCCCCGGCGATCCTCGCGCTGGCCGGACTGATGTTCGGCGTGTGGCCGACGGGACTGGACCACGTGCTGGACGACTACGCCGACACGATGCCGGGCGGAGCCGGTTACCACCTGGCGTTGTGGCATGGCGTGAATCTTCCACTGCTGCTGTCGATCCTGGTGCTGGCCGTTGGCACCGCTGCGTTCCTGGGTCGCGCCAGGCTGCGCCGCCGTCGGTTGGGATACGTGCCGTTGGGCAACGCCGACCGCATCTACGACGCCGTCATCCGCGGCGCCGACGTGTTCGCCTGGCGGCTCACCGCGTTCACCCAGCGCGGGTCCATCCCGGCGACGCAGTCGACGATCCTCTCGACGTTGGTGCTCCTTCCGGTGGCGATGCTTCTGCTCGGTGCCCGCGACCATCCTCAGTTGCAACTGTGGGACTCCCCTTTGCAGGTCGTGGTCGGCCTGATCATCCTGGCGGCGGCGCTCAGCGTGACGACGTTGCGCAATCGGCTCGCCGCGGTGCTTCTGGTCGGCGTCACCGGGTACGGCTGCGGCACCATCTTCGTTTTCCACGGCGCACCCGACCTGGCGCTCACCCAATTTCTGGTGGAGACACTGACTTTGGTGATCTTCGTGCTGGTGTTGCGAGCACTGCCCGCCGAGGCCGACCGAGCCAACATCACCCGCAACCGGGTGCCGCGGGCGATGTTGGCGCTCGCGGTGGGCGCGAGCGTCACCGGGCTCGCGGTCTATGCTATGGCCGCCCGCACCACCACGCCCATCGCCGAACTACTGCCCGAGGCGGCCTACACCCGCGGCCACGGCTACAACACCGTCAACGTGCTGCTCGTCGACATCCGGGCCTGGGACACCATGGGCGAGATCTCGGTACTCTTGGTCGCCGCGACGGGCGTCGCATCAATGGTGTTCCGGCACAGGCGCTTTGGCTCTGCACCACGCGTCGCCGATGCCGGCCAGCCCGACATCGGCCGCATTCCCGCGCTGTCCACGAGCCCCGCCAGCGGCGACGTCACCTGGCTGCGGGGCAGCGAGTTACGAGACCCGCGCAATCGATCGCTGGTACTCGAGGTCGCGACGCGGATCGTCTTCCCGTTGATCATGGTGCTGTCTGCGTACTTCTTCTTCGCCGGGCACAACACGCCGGGCGGCGGCTTCGCGGGCGGACTGACCGCCGGCCTGGCGCTGGTACTGCGCTACCTGGCCGGCGGCCGCTACGAACTCGGCGAGACGCTGCCTGTCGACGCCGGCAAGGTGCTCGGTGCGGGCCTGACCCTCTCGGCCGGTACGGCGGTGGCGTCGCTGCTGCTCGGCGCACCGGTGCTGTCGTCGGCGGTGGTGGCCTTCGACCTTCCGGTAGTCGGTTCGGTGAAGCTGGTGACAGCGTTGTTCTTCGATCTCGGCGTGTACCTGATCGTCGTCGGCCTGGTGCTCGACGTCCTGCGCAGCCTCGGGGCGCGGGTCGACGAAGAACTGGTGGGTGCCCGATGAACACCTACCTGATTCCTCTGATCCTCGTCGGCGGACTCACCAGCACCGGGGTCTACCTACTGCTCGAACGAACGCTGACACGAATGTTGTTGGGGTTGTTGCTCATCGGCAACGCAGTCAACCTGCTGATCCTCACCGTCGGCGGCCCTTCCGGCAATCCGCCTGTGCGCGGTCGCATGAGTGACGGCAAGACCGCCACTGCGGATCCGTTGGCGCAGGGCATGATCCTTACCGCGATCGTCATCACGATGGGCATTGCCGCGTTCGTACTGGCCTTGACCTACCGCTCGTACCGGTTGTACCACGCCGAGGACGTGCCAGACGACGTCGAGGACACCCGCGTCTCCGAGAAGTCCGACCACGCCACGGACGACGAGGATCTGCCCCCGGTCGATGTTCGCCGCGATACCGACGAACCCGACGAACTCGACGCGTTGCCGGGCTACGAGGGGTCCCGTTGAGCGCCGCGGCCGTGCTGACGCCGCTGCCCGTGCTGATCCCCACGCTGGGGGCAGCCGCCACGCTCTTCGCGGGTCGGCGACCGCGGCTGCAGCGCGCGATCGCCGTGCTGGCGCTGGCGGCGGTGCTGGGGGTGTGCTGCGCGCTGGTGTACCTCGCCGACCGCGACGGCACCTTGGCCGTGCACGTCGGCGGATGGGGGCAGACGGTACCCGGCATGGGGCCGCTGGGCATCACGCTCGTGGTGGATCGACTTTCGGGACTCATGCTGGTGGTGTCGACGGTCGTGCTGCTGGTCGTGGTGATCTACGCCATCGGGCAGGGCATCCGCGACGGCGACGAGCGGCAGCCCGTCTCGATCTTCCTGCCTACCTACCTGGTGCTGTCGGCGGGCGTCTGCACGGCGTTCCTCGCCGGTGACCTGTTCAACCTCTTCGTCGGGTTCGAGGTGCTGCTGTCCGCGAGCTTCGTCCTCCTCACCATCGGCGCCAGCGCCGAACGGGTGCGCGCCGGGATCGCCTACGTAATGGTGTCGATGGTCTCGTCGCTGATCTTCCTGATCGGGATCGCGTTGATCTATGCCGCGACGGGCACGCTGAACATGGCCGAACTCGCGGTGCGCCTCGACGACGTTCCCGAGGGGACCCGCAGCGCCTTGTTCGCGGTGCTGATGATCGCATTCGGCATCAAGGCCGCCGTGTTCCCCCTGTCGGCGTGGTTGCCCGACTCCTACCCCACCGCCCCGGCGCCCGTGACCGCCGTGTTCGCCGGCCTGCTGACCAAGGTCGGCGTCTACGCGATCATTCGCGCGCACTCACTGATGTTTCCCGGCGGCGCATTGGACCAGGTGTTGTTGGTGGCCGCGCTGCTGACGATGCTCGTCGGGATCCTGGGCGCGATGGCGCAGAGTGACATCAAGAGGTTGTTGTCGTTCACGTTGGTCAGCCACATCGGCTACATGGTGTTCGGCATCGCGCTGTCCAGCGAGTTGGGCATGTCCGGCGCGATCTTCTACGTCACTCACCACATCATCGTGCAGACCACGCTGTTCCTGGTGGTCGGCCTCATCGAACGCCAGGCAGGCGCATCGACGCTGCAACGGCTCGGTGGACTCGCGGCGGCGAGCCCCCTGCTCGCGATGGTGTTCATGGTGCCGGCACTCAATCTCGGTGGAATACCGCCCTTTTCGGGGTTCATCGGAAAGGTCGCACTGTTGGAGGCCGGCAGTCAGGACGGATCGGTGCTCGCCTGGCTCCTGATGGGCGGCAGCGTGGTCACCAGCCTGTTGACGTTGTACGTAATGTCCAGGGTGTGGACCAAGGCGTTCTGGCGCGCCCGCGCGGACGCGCCGGAGGGGGCGCTGGCGGCGGCCAGTCCGTCGGCCCTGCTGGACGATTCCGAGGACATCGCCTACACCGACCGCGACGACGTCGGACGCATGCCGGTCGGGATGCTGCTACCTACCGGTGCACTCATCGCGGTGGGATTGGCGCTGACGGTACTGGCCGGACCGATCTTCGCCTTCAGCGAGCGGGCGGCGGCCGAGGTGCTCGACCGCGACCAGTACGTGACGGCGGTGCTTGGGCGATGAGCGCTCGCGCGAAGAGCAGAGGGCAGCGATGAGCGGGCAGCGATGAGCGCTCGCGCGAAGAGCAGAGGGCAGCGATGAGGAAGTATGCCCTGCGGGCCTGGTTGCTGTGCTGGCTGATCCTGGTGTGGATGTTGTTGTGGGGCACGGTGTCTGCGGCCAACGTGCTCAGTGGGCTCGCCATCGCGCTGTTGATCACCCTGTTGCTGCCACTGCCGCTGGTGCCCATCGAGGGTCGACTGCACCCGCTGTCGCTGCTACGGCTGGTCGTCCAGGTGGCGTACTACCTGGTGCTGTCCTCGGTGCAGGTGGCGTGGCTCGCGATCAAACCGGGGCCACCGCCGCAAACCGCGGTGCTGCGGGCGCACTTGGCCCTCAAGTCGGATCTGGTGTTGGCGTTGGCGGTCAACGTCATCAATCTCATCCCCGGATCGATCGTGCTGGAGATCGACCAGACCCGTCGGATCATCTACGTGCACGTCATCGACGTCGGCTCGGAACGCGCGGTGAAGAGGTTCTACCACCAGATCGCAGAGGTGGAGCGGCTGATGATCGCCGCGTTCGAGCGCACCGCCGACTGGCGGCCATCGGCGGACAGGGAGGCCTCCTCGTGACCACCATTTGGGTGGTGGCGGCCGTGCTGCTCACCGCCGCCGCCGTCATCACGATGTTTCGGTTGCTCGCAGGCCCGGGCACGCTGGACCGGCTGGTCGCGCTCGACACGTTCGTCGCCGTCACGATGTGCGCGATCGGCACGTGGGCCGCCTACAGCCTCGACACCACAGTCACGTATAGCCTTACCGCTCTCGCGCTCATCAGCTTCGTCGGTTCCGTCAGCGTGGCCCGCTTCCGCGTGCGGGACGACGACCGGAGCCGCGTGCGGGACACCGACCGTGACGTAGGAGGCCGACGGTGAGCGCGCTCGACATCGTCGCGGGAGTGCTCGTGTTGGGCGGTTCGACGCTGGCGCTGACCGCCGCGATCGGCGTCGTCAGGTTCCCCGATACGTTGTCGCGGATGCACGCCGCCACAAAGCCTCAGGTGCTCGGACTACTGCTGGTATTGGCCGGCGCGGCGATCCGCCTGCGCGGCAACGCCGACGTCGGCATGGTGCTCCTCACCGGACTGTTCACCGTCATCACCGCGCCCGTGGTGGCCAATCGGGTCGGGCAGCTTGCATACCGCGAACAGAGCTTCCGGGACGACCTCTTGACCCGCGACGAGATACGCGACGTGGCTGATGACTGAGCCGGCGGCGGGTTGATAGGAATCGGCTTCCCGGCCGTCGGTGAATATTCAAGAATCGTGAGATGGCCGGATTTGACGACGACACGTGGGACAGCGTGGGCGCTACGGCAATCGCCACCACGATCGTCCGCGCCGACGAGAGTCACGCCGATCCTCCGGACACCTCCGTTCATTGACCGATGTCGGCACCAAGGGGACGATTCAACATCTGGAAGGGGCTTCATGGGGCGAGCGGACGACGACAGCTGGGACATCACCGAGGGCGTAGGGGCCACGGCGATGGGCATGGCGGTCACCAGGGCGGCCGAGGCGTCGAAGGAGGCTCCGCTCTTCGACGATCCATACGCTCAACACTTCATCGACGCCGCCATCGCACAGGGCTGGACTCCGAAGTACACCGAAGCGTCGATGGTCCAGATCGCCGCGGCCGATCCGGCGGTCGCGCGATTCATGCAGGCCGTCACGGACTACGGCCGCTGCCGGACCAAGTTCCTCGACGAGTTCTTCCGGGAGCACCTCGGCGACGTACGCCAGGTGGTGATCCTGGCCGCAGGGCTCGATGCCCGTTCGTGGCGACTGCCATGGGCGGACGGCACCGTGATCTACGAGATCGACATGCCCAAGGTTCTCGGCTTCAAGCTCGACACCCTGCGCGCCCGGGGCGCCGAACCTGCTGCGCGGCTCATTGCGGTTCCCTTCGACTTACGCAACGACTGGCCAAAGGCATTGCTGGAGAGTGGTTTCGAACCACTGTCCGCCTCGGCCTGGTCGGTCGAGGGGCTGCTACCGTACCTGCCGCCCGACGCACAGGACCTGTTGTTCGAACGCATCCATGCGCTGAGCGCACCGGGCAGTCGGCTCGTCGTGGATGCCTTCACCGACGCGTTCTACAGCCGGGAGGCGGCCGCTCTTGGGCGCGCGAACACCTCGCGGATGCGGACCGTCGACGGCGCTTCCGGCGCGGCCGAGATGCTCGACCGCGACCAGCTGCTCTTCTCCGGGGAGCGAGCCGACGTGTGTGACTGGCTGGCCGAACATGGTTGGACGACATCCCGTCTCAGCGCCGTCGACACGATGACGCGATACGGGCATCCCCCACCGGAGGACGTCGACACGTGGGCGCTGAGCGCCGACTTCATCACGGCCGAGCTGCGGTCCTGAGCAAGCTATTCCGGCGTATCCCCGGCCAGTTGGAATTCGACCATCGCCGCGACCGTCTCCACCGCGTCGCTAAGGGCCGCGAGCCGCGCAACCGCCGTCGGAGCGGCAAGTATCGCGTACCGATCGGCCTGGCCGATGGGGATGCGGGAGGCCAACGTGTACAGCCGGGTGCCCGCGTCGTCGCCGGGCTCGGGTTCGCCGAGCAGTTCGTGCTTCGGCGGGAGCGTGGCCTGTCGCGCTGACGCGATCCGCTCGAACAGCGCCATCACTCGGTCCTCGACGTCGGCGATGTCGGCGCCGGTCACGGTGTCCCCGGGTTCGTCGGGCCACGGTTTTACGGTGGCCCGCGGATAGGGGTCGTCGTCGAGCCACGTCTCGACGCGGATGCGTTCGCGCATCTGGCAGGCGATCCGGTATCGCCCCGGCCCATCGTCTTGCGCGTCGACGATGTGCGCGAGCGCTCCGACATCGCAGCGGGTGTCCCCGCCCCCCACCTCCCGGCCCGCGGCGATCAGCACGACTCCGAACTGACGCTCGCCCGCGAGGCAGTCCCTGACCAGTGCCCCGTAGCGCGGTTCGAAGATGCGCAGCGGCAGATCCTCGCCTGGCAGTCGGACCGACTCGAGCGGGAACATCGGTGTGATCGTCATGTCACAGAACCAGCTCGGCGACCAGCGCGTCGACGACAGCCCGCAGATCCCCGTCGTGCTCTTCGGCCACCCGCCGCTGACGTTGGTAGGAGGCTCCGGCGTGGTAGATGGACGACACCTCGGCGAGTTCGTCGGAACAGCCTAGCGAGGCCGCGACGGGCTCCAGCCGGTTCAGCAGTTCGTCGAGGTCGTCGGTGACGAGGCGCTCGTTGCTATCGGCGTCGAGGATGATCTCCGCGTCCAGGCCGTAACGCGCTGCGCGCCACTTGTTCTCCTGAACGTGCCACGGCGGCATGGTGGGCAGCTGATCGCCCGCATCGAGCCTGCGGTCCAAATCGACGATCAGGCAGTGGGTCAGCGCGACGAGCGCCCCCAGTTCGGCGAGGTTGGACACCCCGTCGAATATTCTTACCTCGATCGTGCCAAGATGCGGGGAAGGTCTTATGTCCCAACGTATCTCGTTCATGTGGTCGATGATGCCGGTCTTCTTCTGGTCGTGGACGAAGCGCTCGAAATGCGACCAGCGTTGGAAGTGGAACGGCAGTCCCGCGGTGGGCAGCTGCTGGAACATCATGGCGCGGTTGCTCGCGTATCCGGTGTCCGCGCCGTCCCAGTACGGCGACGACGCCGACAGCGCCAGCAAGTGCGGATACTGGTTGAGCAGCGACGTGATGATGGGCATCACCTTGTTCGCGGACGAGATCCCGACGTGGACGTGCACACCCCAGATCAGCATCTGGCGGCCCCACCACTGCGTGCGCTTGATCAGCTCGGCGTAGCGCGGGGCATCCGTCAGCTCCGCTGCCTCCCACTCCGCGAACGGGTGAGTGCCCGCGCAGAACAACTCCATCCCGCGTTCGCGCACGATGGGCCGGACGATGCCGAGCGTGCCGCGCAGGTCGTCCATCGCGGCCCCTGCGTTGTCACAGATGCCGGTCACCACTTCGACGGTGTTGCGCAGCAATTCCTTATGCACGTGCGGGGTTTCGCCGATCTCGGCGATCACCCCGGCGGCCTCGTTGGCGAGGTCGCGCGTCTCGGGGTCTACGAGCGCGAACTCCCACTCGACGCCGACGGTCGGCCGCTGCGATCGATTGAAGGCGATGTGGTCCGGCCGCAGCCCGGCCGGTGCCCTACGGGCCGGATATGACACCGCAGGCGACCCGCTTGCCGGCGTCGCCGGTGTTCATGGTGGTTTCGTCCGGACCCGGGGTGCCGTTGACCTGCTGGTAGCGCTCGGGCGGGATGTTGGTGAAGTTGTCGGCCTTCTCGTGGATGATGAGCGCCGTCTTCGCGCCCCCGAGCAGGTCTTCCGCGGTGAACGCGTCGGTGGTGGTGACCAGCATCGCCGAGCCGTCCTCACGCACCTGCAGTGAGGCCAGGTCACCGCTGGCGGGATGGCCGCTGTGGCCGGCCACCTGGAAATGCCCACCGGCGCTGTTGAAGTCGGCCGGAGCGCCGCCGGTCGGGGCGACCGAGTTCGCCTCGCACTTGCCGACGGAGTGGATGTGGAGGCCGTGGAAACCCGGGGCCAGCAGGCCCGCCGCGACCGTCTTGACCGTCACCGTCGCATAGTCACCGGTGAACGCGATCTCGGCCGTCGCGACGGTGGTGCCGTCGGGGCTCTTGAGGTCTGCTGTGAGCGTCTCCCCAGCAGGAGCGGACTCTTGGCCCCCGTGCTCTGCGCCGGCACCGGCCGATGGGGAAGCCGAACCGGTCCAGACCGATGGTGTCGTGCCGGGCTGGGTGGCGACGGGTTCGTAAGGACTGCATGCGCTCGCGATCGGCACGATGAGCGCCGCGGCGGCAATGAGGCGAATCGGGGCGGGAATCGGCATGCCCGAGAGCCTAGCCGGTGACCACCACGATGACGCCCGGCGGTTGGTCCACTAGTTCGGCGAGCCGAGGTGCGACGGGTGCCTCGAGGATCCGGCCGACCTCGTCGGCGGCTTCCTGCTCCCCGGGTTCGGAGCCGAAGTAGACGGTGGTAACCGGGGGAAGCTCGGTGAGGGTCAAATTCTCGGCCTTGGCGTCCCACTGTTGGTCGCGCAGTCGGTTGGCCGTGTTCTCGGCGGCACCCGCCACCTCGGAGACGTTGTAGACCCGCACCTCGGGTTTCGCGGGCGCTTCCGACGTGGATGTACTGGTGGGCATCGCGGTGATGGTGGTGATGGCAGTGCTTTCACTGCTATCGGCCTGGTCGTCCGACCCCATTGACTGGAACGCGACCAGCAGAAAGACCACCCCGAGGAAGAGCAGCACCATGACCATGGCGCGCAAGGGCAGCCCGGAGGACTCTCGCTGATTCATCGGACCCACCTTATTTCACGGCGTCCCGCAGACGGAAAAGCTCAGGTGACGTCGAAGCCCAGTCGTCGAGCCGCACGTGCTTTCTGCCGGCTGGCCCGCAACCGGCGCAGCCGCTTGACCAGCATCGGGTCGGCAGCGAGGGCCTCTGGCCGGTCGACCAGCGCATTGAGCACCTGGTAGTAGCGGGTGGCCGACATCGAGAAGAGTTCCTTGATGGCGTCCTCTTTGGAACCCGCGTACTTCCACCACTGTCGTTCGAAGGCGAGGATGTCGTGTTCGCGGCGGGTGAGTCCGTCGCCGAGCCCAGAGTCGTCCCCGGATTGCTCAGTCCGCGCCATGGCGCCGTCCATTGCTCCTAGGACCCTCTCAGAGATGCGAGACATTCCGGTGCTGTCGGCGAACATTCAACCACGGCGGCGGGAGTTGGGCCGTGATCGTTACCCGCGAGTCGGCTGACTTAAGCTTGCTCATCGTGGCCGTCGTACCGATCCGCATCGTGGGGGATCCCGTCCTGCACACCGCGACCAGTCCCGTACCCGTCGGATCGGACGGTTCGCTGCCTGCCGAACTCGTGGACTTGATCACGAACCTCTACGACACGATGGATGCCGCCAACGGGGTCGGCTTGGCCGCCAACCAGATCGGCGTTTCACAGCGCGTGTTCGTCTACCACTGCGCCGACGAGCGCGGGCGCACCACTCGCAGGCGCGGCGTCGTCGTCAATCCCGTCCTCGAGACCTCCGAGGTGCCGGAGACGATGCCGGACCCCGACGACGACGACGAAGGCTGCTTGTCGGTGCCCGGCGAGTCTTTCCCGACCGGCCGGGCTACCTGGGCCCGGGTCACTGGTCTGGACGCCGACGGGAACCCGGTGGTGCTGGAGGGCAAAGGACTGTTCGCGCGGATGCTGCAACACGAGACGGGTCACCTGGACGGGTTTCTCTACCTCGATCGGTTGATCGGTCGGCATGCGCGTGCCGCCAAGCGGTCGGTGAAGTCGCACGGCTGGGGGGTGCCGGGGCTCGCGTGGATGCCGGGCGAGGACCCCGATCCCTTCGGGCACTAGCGGGCAGGAGCGCAGCGACTTGGGGATCCACTGGTGCCGCAACTTCCGCCGGTAGGCACCCGGGTCAGCCTGCGCTACCGCCTGCCCGCAGGATCCGTGCCGCCGCTGACCGACGTCGTCGGCCACCTGCTCGACGTGGCGCCAAAGATCAGGGTGCGTACGAAGTCCGGTGCGGTGGTGGATGTCTCACCGGCGGATGTGGTCGCGGTGCGCGCGCTCAGCGACGCGCCCGTGCGGACGTCGCAGATCCGCAACGTCGAGCACGCGGCGGCGCTGGCGTGGCCTGGGCTCGAGCAACGGTGGTTGGACGGCTGGTTGCTACGATTCAGCGGCGGGCACAGTCACCGCGCGAATTCCGCAGTGCCGCTTGCAGTTCACGCAAACTTGACCGCGCTGCCGGCGATCGTGGACTGGTACGGCGTGCGGGACGCGAGGCCGTGGCTCGCTGTGCCCGACCGACTGGTGCGCCTACCCGACGCCGCCGCGGCCGCCCTCGAATCCCTGGTGATGACAACCGAGTTGGGCCCGACGGTCGACTGTACCGCTCCGGTGTTGCAGCGCCCCGACGAGCGGTGGATGCGCATCTACGAACGCGACGTCGACGTCGACGTGCTCACGGCGGTGCTCGACGGCGAGGTGGGCTTCGGCATCGGGGCCGACGTCGCCGTGGGTCGCGTCGCCGTCACCGCGGCACCCGATGGGACGCGGTGGGCGGGACTGGCCGCCGTCCGGGTGGCCGAGCACGAGCGTCGGAAGGGTGAGGCCCGCGCGCTGTGTTCGACTCTGCTGTCGTGGGCCGCGCACCGGGGCGCGACCCGCGCCTACGTCCAGGTGCTGTCGGACAACGTCGCGGCGACAAGGCTCTACGAGTCGATGGGCTTCACCACCCAGCATCGGGTCCGGTACATCGACGGCCGTACGCTCTAGCCCGTGCGGCTGGCCACCTGGAACGTCAACTCGATCCGCTCCCGCGTCGATCGCGTCACGAACTGGTTGGAGCGCGCCGACGTCGACGTGCTGGCCATGCAGGAGACCAAGTGCACCGACACGCAGTTCCCCACCATGCCGTTCGCCGCACTCGGCTACGACGTCGCGCACGTCGGCTTCAACCAGTGGAACGGCGTCGCCATCGCGTCGCGCGTCGGACTCGAGGACGTGAAGATCGGGTTCGATGGGCAGCCCGAGTGGAGTGACCTCGCAGAAGCCAGAGCCGTCGGTGCGACGTGTGGTGGCGTGCGGGTGTGGAGCCTGTACATCCCCAATGGCCGCACGGTCGAGGACCCCCACTACGCGTACAAACTGGAATGGCTTGCCGCGCTGAACGATACGGCCACCGGTTGGCTTGCCGACGACCCCGCGGCGTCCATCGCCCTCGTCGGCGACTGGAACATCGCACCCACCGACGAGGACGTCTGGGACGTGGATTTCTTCAAGGGCGCGACCCACGTCACGGAACCCGAGCGCGCCGCGTTCCGCACCATCGAAGCCCAATTCGCCGATGTGGTAAGGCCTTTCACGCCAGGACCCGGTGTCTTCACGTACTGGGATTACACACAACTGCGCTTTCCCAAGCGTCAGGGCATGCGCATCGACTTCGTACTGGGGTCGCCCGCCCTGGCTGCCCGCGTCACAGACGCCGAGATCGTCCGCGACGAACGCAAGCCGGGCAAGAAGGGCACCCCCGCACCGAGCGATCACGCGCCGGTGCTCGTGGACCTGTCGGACGGGTAGGAGACCCCGGAACAGCCTGTGGATGACTTCAGCGGGTGTCGTATGGGTGATGGTGGCCCATCGGGGTGTACGGGCCGGGCTTGAGGGTGTGCCATCCGAAGTTCGCCTGCGGCATGTGGAGGCAGTTCACCACCACGATGCCTCGTCCCTCAAGGGCGTCCTCCCGCACCGACACCGGCTCGATGCCGTTGCGCTTGAGGTATGCCGAGAGGCCGTTGGCGGAGGTGCTCGGGACGGCTTCCGTTTCATCAATAGGTGACGATGTCGTTGAAGAATGCCGGACTAGGAGCTTGGGGCGGCTGCGGCCTCTCGTAGTTGCACGAGATGATGACCTGCCACTTCGTGCCCGTCCGAATCCCCGGCAGCGTCATGGTGGACGTGTTGCCGCCGGGGATCAGGTCGAAGGGCTTGTTGATGTTGGGCGGCACCAACCCGCCAAGCCCTCCCACGCTCACCGAGGTGTAGGTGCACTTCTGTAACTCTCGGGCACCACCCGCCTCGGTGAACGACACCTTGATCCCACCGAAGACCGGCTGGAAGTTGACGCTCATCCCCCGACCGTCGGCATGGGCCGGAGCGGCGAACAGCAGTGGCACGGCGACGAGCGCCCCGAGCACGGCCTTCATCATTGGGGGGCGTCCAGGCAGATGAACTTCTGCCGCGCGTTCCAGTTGGCCGAGCCGCCGCCACCGGAGGTCTGTCCGCGCGCCTTGCCGCTGTCGTTGATGCTGCCGGTGTACTCGCCACCCGTTCCGTTGTCCCAGCGGACGTTGAAGATGACCCCGTGCCCGTCGACGTTCCCGGCGACGGTGCCCTGGTTGACGACGGCCTGCTGGTTGTTGAACGCGGTCACACCGACGTCGCTGAAGCTGGCCTCGGTGGCGTTGAATTCGATCCGGTAGCCGTTCGACTGGTTGACCTGGGTGAAGCCGGGGAAGCCGAACTGGGCACAGGCCGCGTTCGCGGTCGGGGCCAGCGTCAGCGTGGATGCCACCAGGGCGACTGCTACGAGTTGTGCCTTCATGCAATTTCTCCTATTTCCTGTTGTAGTGCTCATCGGTTGATGAGGTCTCTCTGCTCTTGCCAGGTGCGGTCGTCATCCCGGCCACGATCAGCTGGTCGATCATGTCGATCACCCGGCTGGTGCTCGGGCCGCCGGAGAACAGGTATTGCCGACGAGTCGTCGTGCGGTGCTGGGCGCAGGCTTGGGTGCTCGGGCAGGCCTGTGCGAGTTCGACATGAACCGATCCCTCCGAGGGGAAACCTTTGCTGTTACGGCGTAAGGCTATTTCGTAAGGGACCTCAGCGAACCAGGTGTTTCCCTAGTAACAGGCCGACAACGGTGCTGGCGGAGGCACTATTCCGGGCCCGGGCCCATTCGACGGCCGAGTTCTGCCCGAGAGTGGATGCCGAGCTTGCGGTAGATGTGCAGCAGGTGAAATTCGACGGTCTTCGGGCTGAGGAACGTTGCTGCCGCAACTTCGCGGTTGGTCATGCCCGATGCCGCGAGTTCGGCCACGCGTCGTTCGGACGCTGTGAGCACGCCGGCCTGGCCCGACCCGACGGCCTCGGTCCGGTCCAGTTCGCTTCGGGCACGTGCGGCCCAGAGCGTCGTGTTGAGTTGCTCAAAGGTGCTGATGGCATCCCGGAGGATCGCCGCAGCGGCGTCCTTGTGCCGCATTCGACGCTGCAACTGACCGAATAGGAGTTGAGTGCGAGCCCGTTCGAACGGCATCGGCACTCGATCATGCTCGGCCAACGCTTGCTCAACGGCGCATGTCGCGGCTTTGACGTCGCCGCGAGCGGCGAGCAGCATGCCCCGGCAGCGTCCGCCCGCCGCCGACATCCACGCGCGGTCGAGCCGACGACCGTTACCTTCGAACAACTCGATCAGGGGCTCTGCCTCGTCAAGTCGTCCCAGCTGGATCATGGCCTCGATCGCATCTGGCAGGAACGGAGCCACGAAGATCTCAGTGCCATGCGGAGTTGCGTCGAGCTCGCGGACTAGCGGCTCGAGGGTGGACAGTGCGGCAACATGGTTGCCCAACGAAACATCCAAAAAGCCCAAAGTCGTTACGGGCCATACCGATACCAGGGTCGGAGAGTCACAACGCCGGCAGATTGCAAGTGCTTCGCTGGCGTCGCGCCGCGCTTCGATCCCGTGCCCGCTGTAAGCAGCAAGTGCCGAACGGATCATCAAGGCAATCGATAGCGGAAGGTCGCGGCCCAGCTGCGATGCCCGCTCCATCGCATCCTCGGCGATCAAGGCGGCCTCGGCGAAGTTTCCCTGCCAGATCTCGTTTAGACCGCTGTGGAAGGCGACGATGATCAGCTCGCTCTCCTCGCCGCGTTCGACGTACCTACGCCGGATATTCAGCAATTCACGTCGAGCCGACTCGAGCTTTCCGGTGCCGACCAACAGCTGAGCGTGCTGCACCGACGGCCCGAGCAGAGCAGACATCGGAAGGTCGCGGTCCTCTAACTCGAGCGCGTGCCGCATGCCGTGCTCGTCCAGACCGTCACCGAGCAGAAACTGCACGAGGACCCGCATACCGAGGGCCAGACTGAGCAGGTGCGGTTGGTCGAGCTGCGTGGCGCATCCGACCGCATCCTCGATGTGGGCGCGCGCTCGATCGAACTGGCGGCCATTGACCAGGGCGAAAGACAGCGGGATCAAGACCTGCACGCGCAGCGCGAGTTTGTCTCCGGCATCGGCGAGGGCACGCTCGAGTAGGTCTGCGGCCTCACGGGAGCTCCCGTCGAGCAGGCTCCACAAGCCGAGCAACCGCAGCGCCTCCGCGCGCACCACCGCAGGTGTGGGCCGCTCCACAGCGCGCTCAAGCATCGTGCGGGCGTGCGCAGCGTCACCGGCGTTGAAGTGGTACGAGGCCGACTTGATGTTCCTCTCGGGGGTGTCTCCGCCCAGTTCGATCGCCAAGTCAACGAGTTCGGCCGCGGCCGACGGCGCTCCACGAATGCGCGCCATTTCGGCTGCCTCGTCAAGCGAACGCAATGTGAGTGCGTCACCACTCGCCGCGGCCAATGCCAGATGTCGCGCCTTGAGTTCGGGTTGATCAACAATGGCCGCCAGTCGCCGATGCATCGCCCGGCGCCTACCGGCGGAGGCGTCCGAGTAGACCCCGTGCGCCAACAACGGGTGGGCGAATCGAAGTCGGTTACCGGCAATCTCGATGATGCCCTCGTCCTCGGCCTCGGCGAGGATCGACAGAAGTTGCTCGGAGTCCGAGTCAGTGGCTCGCGCGACGGACTCCACTGTGGGGCGAACCAGACAGGACGCGGCGAGCAGCGCTTGTCGAGCGTCGTCGGCCAGCCGACCGATCCTGGCCCGCACCAGTTCGGCGAGCGTTCCCGGCAGCGATGCCCCGATACCTCCCGTGTCGTCATCCATCGCGCGCGCCAATTCCAAGGCATAGAACGGATTGCCGCCAGAAATATCGTGGATCCGCCGCATCTTCGGTCGTGAGAAGGACCGCCCGAGGCGGTCGCTGAGAACCGTATGTACTGCCCCCATCGTCAGAGGCCGCACCCGAAGCCGGTAAAACCTGTCTGGCCGACGCAGCTCCAGCCACGACGCCACCGTTCCCATGTTCGGCCCGTCGCGCACCGTCGCGAACATCCCTACCGGTCCGGCAAGGCGGCGCGCAGCGGACGAGACGATGAGAGTGCTAGGTGGGTCTAGCCACTGCAGATCATCGATCGCCACCAATACAGCAGCTCTCTCCGCGAGCCTCTCGACGATCGCGACGAAGCCGGCGGCCACCACCTGTTGATCCGTTGCCGGACCGTCCTCGGCGGCCACCCTCAGCAGCACCCGATCGATCGCAAGTCGCTGTAGTGGCGCCAAGTCCGCCAACACCGCCTCGTCCAAGCCCCCCAACAGCGCGGCTAACCCCGAGTACGGCAGCACCGACTCCACCGACGTCGCCCGCGCCGACAGCACCCGAAACCCGAGCTCTTGAGCCCGTTGCACGCCGGCCAACCACACCGTCGTCTTGCCGATGCCTGCCTCGCCTTCCACCACCAGCGCGGAGGGTCCACGCGGCACTGATGCGAGGAACTCGTCGACCTCCCGAGACTCCGCCTCGCGGTTCACCATCCCCGTGATCATTGGTGATTTCCCCCAGTCGGCTGTGAACTCCCCCACAGCTAACTGCTTCTTCTATCACAGAAAAGTGATACGCACTGGTTTTCGCAATTGACGAGCCACTACCAGTTACCCCAATAGCAGCAACGCAGGCGCAGGTGGATTAGTGATCGGCGGGTGCTCTCAGCACTCGAGCGCACAAATCGAGGCGACGCGGGTCAATGATCCTTTGGAGCCTGACGAACGACCGTTCTGACGCGCGGATCACGCCTCGTTGTCGGCGCCTGGCGCGTCCGCGTACTTGCCGGGGTTGAAGAGTGATGCGATCGCACCGATCACCATCATCACTGCGGCGGCGAGGAACACCACGCTCAGCCCGGAGTGGAAGGGCTCGGTGATCAACTGCGGGAAGAACGTCTTGCCAGTCAGCACATCGGCGTTGACGCCCGGAGCATTGAGTGCGCCCGACGGTGCCAACAGCTCGGCGATCGGGTTGTAGCCGAGAAACGCGGCGAACAGGCTTCCGACCGGCGGCAGGTTCGCGACATCCTGCGCGACCGGTGCCGAGACCCCCTGCGCTTGCAGGCCGCTGCTCATCGCCGTCGGCAACGTGTTGGCCAGCCCGATGATCATCAGCGAGAAGAAGATGCCGATCGACAGCGAGTTGCCCGCGTTGAAGAACGTCGCACGGACGCCGGACGCGGCGCCGCGCTGCGCGGCGGGCACGCTCGACATGATCGCCGCCGTATTGGGCGCGGTGAAGATGCCGCCGCCAAGCCCGTTGAGGAACACCAGGATGGCGAACAGCCAGTAGTCGAAGTTCACCGGAATCAGAAGCAGCGCAACGAAGGACACCGCCATCAGCAGCATGCCGCCGACCGTCAACGGCCGCGCGCCGAAGCGGTCGGACAGCGAGCCTGCGATGGGGGCGGCCACCAGGAAGCCGACCGTGACGGGAAGCAGATAGATGCCCGCCCATAGCGGCGTGGACTCGAAGCTGTAACCGTGCAACGGAAGCCAGATGCCCTGCAGCCAGATGATGAGCATGAACTGCAGCCCGCCGCGACCCATCGAGGACATCAGCCCGGCCAGATTGCCCATGCCGAACGAGGCGGACCGAAAGAGCCGTATGTCGACCATCGGTGACTCGACGCGCAGTTCGACCAAGCAGAACGCCACCAGCAACAACAGTCCGACGGCGATCGACCCGAGCACCCACGGGCTGGTCCATCCGGTGGTGGAGTCACCGTACGGCTGGATGCCGTAGGTGATGCCGACGAGCAGTACCGTCAGCCCGAGGCCGAATGTCAACGTGCCCGCCCAGTCGAGCCGGCCGGCTGCCCGCACGCCGAGTTCGCGCAGCGACCGGAAGCTCCAGATGGTGCCGGCGATGCCGATCGGCACGCCTACCCAGAAGATGGCCTTCCAGTGCCACTCGGACAGGAAGCCGCCGATGAGCAGACCGAGGAACGACCCGGCGACGGCCGCGACCATATTGACGCCGAGCGCCATGCCCCGCTGGTTGGCGGGGAACGCGTCGGTCAGTATCGCCGACGACGAGGCCATGAGCATGGCGCCGCCGATCCCCTGAATGACGCGCCACCCGATCAGCCACAAGGCACCGCCGCCAAGGTGGAACGGATCGAACGACAGCGCGACCGCTGCAAGGGTGAAGACGACGAACCCGAGGTTGTAGATGCGGACCCGGCCGAACATGTCCCCGAGACGCCCGAAAGGCACGACCAGCACGGCCGTCACCACCAGATACCCCATCAGCATCCAGAGCAGATAGCTGACGTTGCCGGGGGCCAGCGGGTTGAGCCCGATGCCGCGGAAGATGGCCGGCAGCGAGATCAGCACGATCGAGGCGTTGATCGACGCCAGCAGGATGCCCAGCGTGGTGTTGGAGAGGACGACCCACTTGTAGTGCGGGTGATCATGGTCCATGCGGCTACGCCGACGGGCGGTCTCAGCGAGTGCTGCGTCGGCCGTCGGTGTGTTGGTCATCTCGATCTCAGTCGTCATCGGTCTTCATTCGCTCTACGTATCACTGGCGTATTCCACAAAAGGGCCGCGCGCGGCCCAAAGCATCCAAAACACATATGTTAGCTATACAAAACATCTCAGGGCAATCCGCATTCCCCTCCGGTAGGTTTGGACACGTCCACCGCGGGAGTGCACGCCTAGTGCGCTGAGAGGACGGCTGGGGCCGTCGACCGTACGAACCTGACCGGGTAATGCCGGCGTAGGGAGTCGATGACGTTGACCGATATTGCCGTGACCACTGGCCCAACCACGGGCAGCACCAAGGAGAATCGCGAGGCGCCCGGGCGCGACGGCGCCCAGGCGCCCTTCCCCCTGGCGAACCTGACAGGCGGTGAGCACGTCGACCCATCCGACACCTCGGAGCCATCCACCGATCCGGGCGCCGTGATCGATCTCACGCGAGGCCCCGCAGCCCTGCCGCCAGGGCAACCGTGCCTATCTACCCTTGACCTCGTGGGCCCCGACGAGCGCCCGCGCGAGGAGCTGAGACTCAAGTGAACTTCCTGCCGCTGACCCCTCCCGGTCAGACCCCCCTGCGGGTGATGACGATCGCGGGCACCGATTCTGGCGGCGGTGCGGGGATCCAGGCGGACCTTCGCACGTTCGCGATGCTCGGCGTGCACGGCTGCGTCGCCGTTGCGGCGGTAACGGTGCAGAACTCGGTCGGGGTCAAGGGCTTTCACGAGATCCCGCTCGATGTCATCACGGGGCAGATCGAAGCCGTCGTCGACGACATCGGCATCCAGGCCGCGAAGACGGGGATGCTCGCCTCGTCGGAGATCATCGCCGCAGTCGCCGAGACGTGGCGCACCCTCGACACTTCCGCGCCGTTGGTGGTCGACCCGGTGTGCGCCTCCATGCACGGCGACCCGCTGTTGCACCCGTCCGCCCTCAAGACACTGCGCACCGACCTGTTTCCGCTTGCCACCCTCGTCACGCCAAACCTCGACGAGGTGCGACTGATCACCGGAATCGACGTCATCGACGCGCGGACGCAACGCGACGCCGCGCGGGCCCTGCACGCGCTCGGACCCAAGTGGGCGTTGGTCAAGGGTGGTCACCTGCGGTCCTCACCGAGGGCTCCCGACCTGTTATTCGACGGCGACGACTTCTACGAGTTCGACGCCGAGCGGATCGACACCGGCCACGATCACGGCGCGGGCGACACGCTGGCGGCCGCGACGGCCTGCGCGCTGGCACACGGCTTCTCCGTACCCGACGCGGTGGCCTTCGCCAAAGAGTGGGTGACCGAGTGCCTGCGTGCCGCCTACCCGTTGGGTCACGGCCACGGACCGGTCTCCGCGCTGTTCCGGCTGACCGCAGAGCAATGAATCTCGACGACATCGCGGGCGTCGCGCACGAGCCCAAAGGAACCCCCAAGGGCGTAGTCGTGCTCACCCATGGCGCCGGCGGCAGCCGCGAATCACCGCTGCTGATCAGGATCTGTGACCAGTGGGCGGGCCGTGGTTGGCTGGCGGTCCGCTACAACCTGCCGTACCGACGGCGCCGCCCGAAGGGCCCCCCGTCGGGATCGGCCGCGGCCGATCAGGCGGGCGTCGCCGAGGCGATCCAATTGGCTCGCGGCCTCACCGACGGCCCGGTGGTCGCAGGTGGACATTCGTACGGCGGACGCATGACGTCGATGGTCGCCGCGGAAGGCACCGCCCCGATTGACGCGCTGACGCTGTTCTCCTACCCCCTGCATCCCCCGGGCAAGCCCGAGCGGGCCCGCACCGAACACCTGCCACGCATCGCCGTCCCGACGGTCTTCACCCACGGCACGGCCGATCCGTTCGGCACGCCCGACGAAATGCGGGAGGCCATCGCACTCGTCGGCGCGCCCACCGCATTCGTCGTCATCGAGGGTGGCCGTCACGACCTCGGATCGAAGACGCTCGACGTGCCGGCCCTGGCGGTCGACGCGGCGCTCGGGTTGCTCCAGTAATCCGTCCCCAGCCGCTGCCGCCGATCAGCCGAGTGCCCGTTCGAACCGGCTCCCATCCTGCTATCTTCCGGAGGTGACCTGGCCTTACGGAGACCCGAACCAGCCCCAAGGTGGGCCGCCGCCGCCGGGGCCGCCATGGCCGCCTCCTCCGCCGCCAGCGGGGACGCCGTGGCCGCCTCCGCCGCCGATGCCGTACGAGCCGGGACCGTACGGGCAGGCCCCGTACGGGCAGGCCCCGCCACCGCCGACGGGCTACCCGTCTGCCGCACCGAAGAAGTCCAAGAAGGGCTTGATCATCACGCTGTCCGTGATCGGGGTGTTCATGATCGGCGCCATCGTCGCGGCCGCCTTCATCTTCGTGGCGCTCAAGGACACCACCATCGCCACGGACATGAAGCTCGGTGACTGCATCACCGAGCTACCCACCGATTCAGTCGTGACCACGCTGCCGACGGTCGATTGCGCCGAGCCGCACGGTGGTGAGGTGTACGCGGTGATCGACATGCCCGACGGGGACTACCCGGGTCAGGCGAAGATCGACCAGTACCAGAACAAGTGTCCCGATGAGTTGTCGACCTACTCCCCCGACGCGATGGCGGACGACTCCGTGGGCATCTACGTGCTCTATCCGACGCCCGAGACGTGGCGACAGGGTGATCGCATGATCACGTGCATCGCGACGCTGGATCCCAAGCGGTCGGGGTCGCTCAAGGGCTAGACATCCCGGACCTATCCGTTACCTGAGGTACCGTCTAATCATGACTTCGGAGCAACACGACGCAGTCATCGTGGGGGCCGGTTTCGCCGGAATCGGCGCCGCCATCCAGCTGAAACGGCTGGGTTACGACGACTTCGTCATCCTGGAGCGCGAGGACGACCTCGGTGGCACGTGGTATGTAAACCACTACCCCGGGCTCGCGGTCGACGTTCCCACCACGACGTATTCGTACTTCTTCGAACCGAACCCGAACTGGTCACGGCTCTTCACCCCGGGGCCCGAAATCAAGCAGTACGCCGACGACGTCGCCGACAAGTACGACGTCCGGCGGCACATCCGATTCAACACCAGCGTCGAGGGCGCCCGCTGGGACGAAGAAGCCAGCGTCTGGCGGGTCGCGCTGGCCAGCGGGGAGACGCTGACCGCCCGGTACCTGCTCACCGCGACGGGGTTCCTGTCGCAGCCCAAGGTGCCCGACATCCCGGGCATCAGCAGCTTCGAGGGCAAGGTCATCCACACCACCGATTGGGAGGACGGCTTCGATCCCACCGGGCATAGCATCGCCGTCATCGGCACGGGCGCCACAGCCGTGCAGCTCATTCCCGAACTGGCCAAGACGGCCGCTGACCTCACCGTGTATCAGCGCACCCCGATCTGGGTGGTGCCCAAGATCGATCTGAGGTTCGGCGAGCGGGCCAAGCGACTGTTCGCGCGAGTTCCCTTGACGCAGCGCGCGATCCGCTGGCTCACCGATTCCATCTACGAGGTGATGATCAATACCGGGGTGATCCATCACCGCCACTTCCACAGGCTCAACATCGCTGCGGCGGACCTCTCGAAGATGCACCGGTTCGCGTCGATCCGCGACAAGGAGCTGCGGCGCCGGCTCACCCCGGACTACGACTTCGGTTGCAAGCGACCGACGTTCAGCAACGGCTACTACCGCGCCTTCACCAAGCCGCACGTGCACCTGCACGACGTCGGCATCGACCACGTCGAAGCCGACGGCATCGTCGGCAAGGACGGCACCAAGAACCGCATCGACACGCTGGTGCTGGCCACCGGATTCGATCTGTGGGATGCGAACTTCCCGGCCATCGAGGTCATCGGCCGCGAGGGCCGCGATCTCGGAAAGTGGTGGCGCGACACCAGGTTTCAGGCGTATCAGGGCGTGTCGATGCCCTACTTCCCGAACTACCTGAGCCTGGCCAGCCCGTACGCGTTCCTCGGGTTGAACTTCTTCAACACCATGGAGTACCAGATGCGGCTCATGGAACGGCTCTTCACCGAGGTGAAGCGCCGGGGCGCTACGACGTTCGAGGTCACCGAGGAAGCGAACACCGCATTCCTCGACCGGATGACCGAACTGCTCGGGGATTCGTTGTTCACCCTAGGCAACTGCAGCAGCGCTCGGTCGTACTACTTCAACCCCGCGGGCGAACCGACACTGTTGCGGCCGTCGTCGACGGAAACCGCGATCAGGGAAGCATCGGAGTTTCCCCTGAGTGACTATCAGATCGCGTGATCGGAGGGGATCAGCAAGTGCCCGAGAAGAATTCGCGTTTCGCCCGTACTCGCCGGGTTGTCGCTTGCCGGCGTCGGGGTGGCGCACTTCATCGCCCCACAGCTCTTCGAGGGCATCACCAAGTCCGCCTTCCCGCGTGACACGGACCGCCACATCTACACCAACGGCGGCATCGAGACCGCCATCGGCATCGGTCTGCTGATCCCGAAGATGCGACGCTTGGCGGTGCTCGGCTCGCTCGGCTACATCGCCTACGTTGCGGGCAACGCCATTCGCAACCGGTAGTGCCCCAGCAGGGTCAGGTCGAGCAGGTCGCTGACCATCGCACGGGCCTGTGACGTGTCGTGGTAGTCCGTCAGCCGGCCGATGTCGACCACCAACGCCATCGCGGCGTGGACGGCGAAGCGTGCGTCCGCTGCGGTCCACGCCGGTCGCACCGCCACCACCATCTCGACCCATGATTCGACGGTCGACCGTTGCAGACTGCGCAACACGTTGCGGTCCGCGACCGTCATGTTCAGCCGCTCGGTGTAGTAGACGTACGCCAACTCCGGGTGCTCGAACGACCTCCCCACGTAGGCGTCGATCATCTTGGTCAGGGCGTCCTCGGGGTCGTGCGCGACTGCCGTGACGGTCGCGACTTCAGCAGTCAACCAGTCGGCTGCACGGCGAAACGACGCGGCCAGCAGTTCGCTCTTGCGGGTGAAGTATCGGTAGACGCCCGAGGCGGGCAGGCCGACTGCCGCTGCGATCTCCTCGACACTGGTGTCGCGGTAGCCCTTCTCGTTGAACAGCCTCATCGATTCGTCAAGCAGCGCTTCGTACTTCGACTCCGGCGCCCGCCGCACCGGCGCCGCGCGCTGCATCGCGTCGTCGGCGGGGACGACGAGGTCGGACGTCGCGATGACCATGGTGAGCTCGGTCAGCAATGTGCGAACACGTACGTTGGGCAGCCTGGAGCGGTGGTCGACGATGCTGCCGATCACGCTCAGGATTGCGGTCGAGCAGGTCCAGCGCTCTCGCGACGTCTGGCCGGGTCGCAGTTGGGCGAGCGGGCGTTGGATGCGCTGATGCACGGTGCGGAGCTGGCGATTCAACTTGGCCTGATCGTCGTCGCTGAGGAACCGGCCTTCCCACCGGTAGAGACCACCGGACTCACGGTTCGCCAGTGCGGTGTCGGCCAGCGCCGCCACGAGCCGGCCCAATTCGCTGCGCGGGTCGTCGGCGTCGGAGGGGTCGGGCAAGGCGGTAGCGTCGACGAGTTGCTGCCCCAGGCTGAGCACTGCGCCTCGAAACAGCTCGTACTTGCCCGAATAGTGGCGGTACAAGGCCGTCGCCGAGACCCCTACGCGCGATGCGATGTCCTCCATCGTTACACCGTGGTAGCCCAGTGCACTGAAGGCTTCGGCAGAGGCGCGCGCAATCTGCGCCTTGCGGTCCCTGGGGCGAGGTGCCATGTCGCTCACGCTATGCGACGGACTGGCGACTCAACAGCACAGGCTGACTTCCGAGTACCCGACGTAACGAGCCGTCCGTACCATTCGGCGCGTGGCCACGCCGGAGGATCCGTCATTGAAGCGCAGCCTCGGCACCGTTGACGCGGTCACCATCGGGCTCGGTTCGATGCTCGGTGCGGGCATCTTCATCGCGCTGGCGCCTGCCGCCGCGGCGGCCGGCTCGTGGCTGCTCGCGGGCCTGGCGGTTGCCGCGGTGGTCGCCTACTGCAACGCCACCTCGTCCGCCCGCCTCGCCGCCCGTTACCCGCAGTCCGGCGGAACGTACGTGTACGGGCGCGAGCGTCTTGGCGAGTTCTGGGGCCACACCGCGGGCTGGAGCTTCGTGGTGGGCAAGACGGCGTCCTGCGCGGCGATGGCGCTGACTGTCGGCTATTACACGTGGCCCGACTGCGCGCACGCGGTGGCGGTGGGCGTTGTCGTCGCGCTGACGACGGTCAACGTCGTGGGTATTCAGAAGTCTGCATGGCTGACCCGGATGATCGTCACCGTCGTGCTGGCCGTCCTGGCGGTGGTCGTCGTCGCGATCGTCGGGTCCGATGGGCTCGACGCCACCCGGCTGAAGTTCGACGACCCCGTCGGCCTCGGTGGTGTACTGCAAGCCGCCGGGCTGCTGTTCTTCGCATTCGCCGGGTACGCCCGCATAGCCACGCTGGGCGAGGAGGTGCGCGATCCGGCCAAGACGATCCCACGTGCCATCCTCATCGCGCTGGGCCTGACGCTGGTGGTGTACGCGGCGGTCGCGACGTCGGCGTTGGCCGTACTGGGCAGCGCCACACTGGCTTCCGCGACCGCGCCACTGGCCGATGCGGTGGCCGCCGCGGGGCATCCCGGGCTGGTGCCCCTCGTCCGCGTGGGGGCAGTGGTCGCTGCCGTCGGCTCGCTGCTGGCGCTCATCCTCGGCGTGTCGCGTACCACTCTCGCCATGGCGCGCGACCGGCACCTCCCCCGCGCGCTGGCGGCAGTGCACCCACGGTTCGGCAGTCCCCATCGCGCCGAGGTGGCCGTCGGGATCGTCGTGGCGGTGCTCGCGGCGGTGGTCGACCTGCGCGGCGCCATTGGCTTCTCGTCGTTCGCCGTACTGCTGTACTACGCGATCGCGAATGCCGCCGCGTTTACCTTGCGCGGCAAGATGATTCCAGTGTTGGGCTTCGTCGGATGCGTGGTGTTGGCGTGCTCGCTGCCACTCGTGTCGGTGCTGGCCGGACTGGCGGTGTTACTCGCCGGCGCGACGGTGTTCTGGGTGCGCCGGGCCACGGGTTCCCCGTAACGAGCTAGGACGAACCCCGCGATCGGCGTGCGCGGCGGCACGACATGGTGTGTAGTTCGACCTTGTGATCCCGCTGACCTGGAAGCCCGTCCCGCACGACGCGGTGGTCGTCGCCGCCGACGAACGGCTGAGCTGGCCACGCACCATCGGCATCGGCGCCCAACACGTCGTCGCGATGTTCGGCGCCACGTTCCTCGTACCGGTGCTGACCGGCTTCCCGCCGGCCACCACGCTGCTGTTCTCCGGCGTCGGCACCGTGCTGTTCCTGATCATCACCGGTAACCGGTTACCGAGTTACCTCGGGTCGAGCTTCTCGGTGATCGCCCCGGTCACCGCTGCCGTGGCATCCAACGGAACGGGCAGCGCGCTGGGCGGGTTGGTGGCCGTCGGGCTCATCCTGATCGTCATCGGCGCGGTCGTGCACTTCGTGGGAACCCGCTGGCTCGACGCAACCCTGCCGCCGGTGGTAACCGGCGCGATCGTCGCGCTGATCGGCTTCAACCTCGCGCCGGCAGCGAAGCAGAACTTCGAGAAGGGCCCGCTGGTCGGGCTCGTCACCCTGGTGCTGCTCATCGCGGTCCTGGCGTTCTTTCGCGGCATCATCGGTCGGCTCGCGATCTTCATCGCCGTCGTCTCCGGGTATCTGCTGGCCCTCGTACTCGGCGAGGTGGACACCTCTGCGATCGCGGCAGCGTCGTGGATCGGACTGCCCGACTTCCAGGCACCGTCGTTCTCGTGGTCGGTGTTACCGCTGTTCCTACCCGCCGTCATCGCACTGGTCGCCGAGAACATCGGCCACGTGAAGTCCGTCGGCCAGATGACGGGCACCGACACCGATCCGATGATCGGCCGCGCGCTGGCCGCCGACGGTGTCGCGACCACACTGGCCGGAATGGGCGGTGGTTCGGCCACCACCACCTACGCCGAGAACATCGGTGTCATGGCCGCCACTCGCGTGTATTCGACTGCCGCGTACTGGATCGCCGCATTCGTCGCCATCGTGCTGGCGCTGTGTCCGAAAGTCGGCGCGGCGATCTCCGCGATTCCGCCCGGCGTGCTGGGCGGGGCCACCATCGTCTTGTACGGTCTCGTCGGCGTTCTCGGTGTACGCATATGGCTGACCAATCACGTCGACTTCAGCCAACCGATCAACCAGATGACCGCCGCGATCCCTCTGATCATCGGCATCGCCGACTTCACCTGGCAGGCAGGGGAGTTGGTGTTCACCGGCATCGCACTGGGGTCGATCGCCGCCCTGCTGATCTACCACGGCATGAAACTGCTCGGCTTGCGGTCGACGAAGGCAGACGACGGGAAGAGCGAGGACGGTGGCGAGCGCGAAACCGACTGACACTCGCGACTCGCGTGTTGGAACCCGCGGTGAGCGCGGATTCACGTGCACAAATCGCCATGAGTCGCACGGAGTTGGTCAATGTCGCGCCTCCCGCAGTGACGGGCGTGATAATGGCGGAGGGCCGGGGCTAGCAAAGGATGTATGCAATGAAGAAGCTGGCAGCAGCGCTCTTGACAACCACCGCGATGGCGGCTCTGCCGTTCGCCGTTGCACCGGCGGCGCAGGCCGACATCTGCGCGGGCGCCCACGGACGGCATTTCGGGGTCGGTGGTTGCACCAACATCGCCGGTGACGTGGTGACCGGCGCAGCCATTGAATCGGCCGACCACCCGTACATCTACGGCGAGGTGCCCTGCTACACCGTCGAGGGAGTGCCGTACTACACGCCTCCCGGCGACCCTTGCTGACGGCCTAGGGAATCGGCGTCACGACCCCTCGAGCACCGCCGACGGGCCGCGATTCAGCAGCTGACGACCCACGATCAGCCGCTGAATCTCGCTGGCGCCCTCCCAGATTCGCTCGACGCGCAGTTCGCGGTACATCCGTTCGGCGACGTTCTCCCGCATGTAGCCGCGGCCGCCGAAGATCTGCACGGCCCGGTCCGCGGCCCGGCCCGCCATCTCCGAGCAGTACAGCTTGGCCATCGACGCCTGCGCATGCAGGGTCTTGCGATCGGTGCCCGCGTCGATCGAGCGGGCCACCTCGTAGAGCATCGTGCGGGCAGCGAACAACTCCGTGGCGGTGTCGGCGAGCATGCCCGCCACCAGTTGGTGCTCGCCCAACGGCTTTCCGTCCACCACCCGATCCTTCGCGAAGGCAGTCACCTCGTCGAGCAGCCGCTGCGCGGCACCGACGCAGCGGGCGGCCACCATCAGCCGCTCGAACCGGAACCAGTCCTGCGTAAAGGTCATCCCCTCACCCTCCGCACCGACCAGATTGGCCGCAGGCACCCGCACCCCATGGAACGCGACGATCGGATGCTCGTCGGCGATGTGGTGCGAATAGTGCGGTGTGCGTACCACTTCCACCCCCGGCCAAGGCAGGTCGACCACCAGCAACACGTGCTCGCCGTCGTACGCCCCGCCTACCAGACGGGCCTGGACGAACAGGTACTCGGCCAGATTGTAGGACGTCACATGCCACTTCACGCCGTCGACGACGTACTCGTCGCCCTCCCGGCGTGCGGTCGCCCGTAATGCGGAGACGTCAGAGCCGGCGAACTCCTCGGTGATGGCGTAGGCCTCGTGCTTCTCGCCCCGCACGGCGGGCAGCAGCCACCGATCGCGCTGATAGTCCGTGGCGACGTCGACCCACCACTGCGGCGGGGTGTGCATCACCCAACCCAGCCCGTTGGTGGCCCGACCCGTCTGTTCCTGGACCAGCACCTGCTGCAACGCGGTGCATCCCGGTCCGCCCACCGAGGTCGGCATGTTCGTGGCGTACAGCCCCAATTCAATTGCCCTCGCTTGATGTTCGGCCGTCACCTCCTTGGGTAACATGCCGCCCGCGAGCTCGGCTTCCACCTCGAGCGGGATCACCGAATCGACGAATGTACGGGCCGTATCCCGGATCCGCCGATCCTCCGCCGTCAGACCGTACATCCAGGCACCCCGATCCTCGCCGACCTATTGACTGAGCATTCAGTCTATGCCACGGTTTCGTACTATGACCAGTTCCGTCGGAGCCGACGTGGTGGTGGTCGGCGGCGGCACCGTCGGTGCCTGGACCGCCGTCCTGATGGCGGAAGGCGGTGCGGGCAAGGTCGTTCTGCTCGAGGCGACGACGCTCGGCGACGGGGCCAGTAGCCGCGCTGCGGGCATGGTTCGCGCGCAGGGCGGCACCGAGACCGCGATCCGACTCGGGTTGCGCACCCAGCAGTTCTATGCCGCCAGCGGAGACCGGTTCCCGCTCGACTGCGGGTTCACCGCCCAGGGCTATCTCATGCCTTGCTTCACCCCCGCCGAGGTAACCCAGGCCCACGAACGGATCGTGTTGCAACGCAGTTTGGGACTCGACGTCGAATGGCTCAGCAGCGACGATCTCGACGCCCGACACACCGGACTGGCCCCCGGCGTCACACTGGGAGGCTCGTTCGCCCCAGGCGACGGGTACATCGACGCACCCCGGAACGTGCTCGCCTACAGCGCGGCACTTCCCGCCGCCGGGGTCGACGTTCGCGAGCACTGCGCGTTCACCGGGCTACGCACCGCGGGTGGCCGAGTGGTCGGCGTCGACACCTCGGCCGGGCCCATCGACACCGACCGCGTAGTGCTCACCGGCGGACCGCAACTCGCCGACGTGGGTACCCGCGCCGGCGGACGCGTCCCGGTCGGGGGCACGCGACATCAGGTGGTCGTCACCGCCGCGCTACCGGGCGTGAACGTGTACGAGCTGCCGATGGTCTTCGACGTGGCATCCGGGATCTACTGGCGGCCAGGCGAATCCGGCGGTCTGCTGTGGGGCATGAGCAACCCCGACGAACCACCGGGTGTTGCGGTCGACTTCGACGTCACGTACTACCGCAAGGCCCGCGATCGGATCGAAGAACTCTTCCCCGCCGTGAGGGGTCTCGGACTGCGCCGGTCGTGGGCGGCGACCATCGACTACACGCCGGACCACCTCCCGATTCTGGGCCCACTGCTCACCGACGACGGACCAGTCGACGGAACGGTGGTCGCCAGCGCCGCGGGCCACGGCATGATGTGGGGTCCGGCTATCGCCCAGGTCGCCGCCGACCTGACCACGACGGGTGCCTGTACCTGGCTGGACCTGACCGATCTCGGGCTCGATCGATTCGACGCCGAAGGCAACAGTCGCGTTCCCCCCGAACCCATTTCGCTCCCGTTCCCGGAGCACGTCACCGACGAGAGGATCACCTCGTGACCCAGGCCGCAATCACCAGCATCCTGCCCCTCGCGGCCGACGCCGACCTCGAGGACTGGGGCCCGTTGCCCGAGGCCACCGGCGACGAGATGGCCACCCACGGGCTCGAACTGTGGGCCGATGGCGACATGTCGGCGGGCATCTGGCAGTGCACACGCGGGCCGTCACGATGGACGCTGGAGACCAACGAGGTCATCTACCTCGTGGCCGGGCGAATGACGGTGACCCCCGATGGTGGCGTGCCGACGGAAGTCGGCGTCGGCGACATGGCCGTGTTCCCCAAGGGCTGGACGGGCACCTGGGAGCTACACGACACCGTGCGAAAGGTCTACTCGATCTTCTGACCGGGACTTCAGCTCAGGCCGGTGACAGACCGTCGTCGGCGAGAGATCGCGTCCACGCTGGCCGCCAGCAGCAGCACGCCGCCGGTGACCAGGAAGTTGATGTAGGACGACTGATTCAACAGGCCGAGTCCATTGGCGATGGTGGCGACCACCACGCCGCCGATCACCGCGTCAAGAGCGCGACCCTTTCCGCCGAACAGGCTGGTGCCGCCGATCACCGCGGCGCCGACCGCGTACAGCAGCACATTGCCCGCGCCCGAAGACGCGGACACCTTGCCGCCGTACGACGCTGCGATGATCCCGCTCACCGCCGCCAGCGCCGAACACACCACGAATACCGACATCCGGATCCGATCGACGTTGATGCCCGCACGCCGCGCCGCCTCCGCGTTGCCACCGACGGCGTAAATGTGCCGACCGTACGAGGTGCGGGTCAGCACGAACGTCAACACGATGAGCAGCACCCCGACCATCGGCAGAACATAGGGAATGCCGCGGATCTCGATGTTGGGGTTGACGCTGCGGTTGAGGCTGAGCAGATAGGTGACTCCGAGGGTCACGGCGGCGACGCCCGCGATGCGCGCGGCCACCACCCCGAACGGGGCATGGTGTAGCCCGGACGCGACCTTGCTGCGGTACCGGTGCAGCTCGAGACCGGCGTAGCCGACGACGACCAGCAGCGCGCAGGCCCACCCCACGGACACGGGCAGGTTGTCGATGGTGATGCCCCTGATCACCGGATCATCCACCCGGACCGACCCGCCCTCGCCGATGAGCTTGAGCGTAACGCCTTGCAGCCCAAGGAAGAACGCGAGTGTCACCACGAACGACGGGATGCCGAGCTTGGCTCGCAGCAGCCCGATCGCCAGCCCGATCAGCGCGCCGCAGAAGACACCCCCCAACATCGCGGCCCACCACGGCCAGCCGTGATTGGTGATGGCGAGCGCCATCGCGCAGGCCGACACGCCGCCCGCCACCCCGGCGGACAGGTCGATGTCACCGAGCAACAGCACGAAGACCAGCCCCATCGCGAGCACGCAGATGGAGCCGGCCTGCGTCACCAGGTTCGCCAGATTTAGCGCGGAGGTGAACCGCTCGTTGGCCAGCCCGAACACGATGAAGAGCACGACGAGCCCGAGCACCGCGGGCAGCGAACCCATGTCACCGCCGCGCACCCGTTGCAGGTAGCTGCGTGCGGCGTCCCGGAACGTCTCGTCGGAGCGGGTGTCGGCGGCAAAGTCCGAATCGGCGAGCTCGGTTTGGACGCTTGTCATTTCGCGATCCTTCACATCGACTGGGCAGCTTCGGCGGGCGCAAGGCCGAGGTCGCCGGAGCGACCGGCTGTGATCAGCTCGACCACCTGGCTGTGGGTGACCTCGGACGCCTTCACCTCGGCTGCCACCCGGCCGAGGTACAGCGCGCAGATCCGGTCGGCCACCTCGAAGACGTCGACCATGTTGTGCGAGATCAGCACGACGCCGAGCCCCTGTTCGGCCAACCGGCGCACCAGGTCGATGACCTGCCGGGTCTGCGCAACGCCAAGGGCCGCCGTCGGTTCGTCGAGCAGCACTACCCTGGAATTCCACAGCACGCACTTGGCGATGGCGACGGTTTGCCGCTGGCCGCCCGACAGGCTGGAGACAGCTTGGCGCACGGACTTCACCGTCCGCACCGACAGCGAGGCAAGCGCCTGTCTCGCCATCGTCTCCATCCTGGCTTCGTCGAGCACGCCCCGGCGCCGCAGCTCGCGGCCGAGGAACATGTTGGAGACGATGTCGAGGTTGTCGCACAGCGCCAGGTCCTGGTAGACGACCTCGACGCCAAGGGCCGCAACGTCGTTGGGCCCGTGTACCGAGACCGGCTTGCCCTCGAACAGATAGGTGCCGCTGTCGATTGGATGGATCCCGGCGATCGCCTTCACCAGCGTCGACTTGCCGGCGCCGTTGTCACCCACCAACGCCGTGACCTCGCCGGGATAGACCCGGAAGTCCACGTCGTGCAGCACGTGCACCACACCGAAACTCTTGTTGACGCCTTGGAGTTCGAGGATCGGTGCGGTCTTCGGGATCGCCTCTGCGGTCATCGGTCGATCAGAGCCCCGCGGCGGCGCACATCGCCGCGAACTGGCCGGCGCACACGTCGGCCTTGGTCTGGCCGCCGTCGGTGAGGACGACGTCGACGTTGTCCTTGGTGATCGACTTCGGGGTGAGCAGCACCGACGGCACGTCCCGGTTGCCCTTGTCGTCGCGCGAAGTGCTGTCCGTTTTGACGGGCTCGCCCTTGGCAAGTGCGATCGCGGCGGCGGCGAGCGCCCCGGCTTCCTCCTTGGCGGACTTGTAGACGGTCATGCACTGCGTTCCGGCGAGCACGTTCTGCAATCCCTCGACGGTGGCATCCTGACCGGTGACCGGCACCTGCCCGGCGCGCTGGTTCTTCTCAAGGATCGAGATGACCGATCCGGCCAGACCGTCGTTCGCGGCGTAGACGCCGTCGATCTTGCCGTCGGCCGCGGTGTACATCTGCTCGAAGATGGTGACCGCCTTGTCGTTGTCCCAATCCGGCACCGACTGCTCACCGACGACGGTGATGCTCGGGGTCTTGTCGACCGCCGAGTGTGCCCCGGTGGTGAACAGGGTGGCGTTGTTGTCGGTAGGAGAACCGTTGAGGAACACCACATTCGCGGGCTTGCCGCCGAGGCAGTCGACCAGACCCTGGCCCTGAAGCTCGCCGACCTTGGTGTTGTCGAACGAGACGTAGGCATCGGCGGACCCACCGAGGGTGAGCCGGTCGTAGTCGATGGTCTTGACGCCCTGACTGGCCGCCTTCTGCTGAATGGAGGCGCCGCTGTCGGAGTCGAGGTTCACGATGGCCAGCACGGTCACGCCATCGGCGATCATGCCGTCGGCGATGGTGGCCATCGTGTCCGCCGAACCCTCGGCGTTCTGAATCGTGTAGGGCACGCCCGCCGCTTTGAAGGCCGCCTCGAGCGCGGGCCGGTCCTTGGATTCCCATCGAACCGACGACTTGGTATCGGGCAGGATCACGCCGATCTTGCCCTGCGCCTGGTCGCCGCCGTTGCCACCACTGTTACCGCTGCCGCTGTCACTGCTACACGCGGACACGAACAGCCCGGTTCCGACGAGCACTGCAGATATCAGAGCTCCCATTCGCTTCATGGAAATCGCTCCCCACCTTCCTATTTGTTGTTCCGAACAACATATAACGTGATGCACATCACGTCTAGCCTTACGAGTCGAGATCAACGAGCGCCCATCAGGTGCTCCACAGCCAGCTGGTTCAGCCGTACGAAGCCGAATCCCTTTGCACCGAAATAGGATTCGGTGTCGAAATCTTCATACGCGGCCGGGTCGGCCAGCAGATCGCGGTAGGTCTCACCCGGGTCGAGCGTTGGACGCCGCAGCTCGTCGACGCGTGCGGCCGCCATGGCTTCCGCGACCTCGGGGTCGGCGCGGAATGCCGCGGCACGCTGCTTGAGCAGCAGGTACATCCGCATGTTCGCGGCGGCCGAGTCCCATACGCCCACACCGTCCTCCGTACGGCTGGGCTTGTAGTCGAAATGGCGCGGTCCGGAATAGCTGGGCCCGCCGTTGACGCCGCCGTGCTCCAGCAGATCGACGAGTGCGAACGCGTTGGCGAGATCGCCGTGACCGAACACCAGATCCTGGTCGAACTTGATGCCACGCTGACCGTTGAGGTCGATGTGGAACAGCTTCCCGGAGTACAGCGCTTGGCTGATGCCGTGCATGAAGTTCAGGCCGGCCATCTGCTCGTGCCCTGTCTCGGGATTGACACCCACCAGCTCGGGGTGGGCAAGCGTCTCGATGAACGCCAGCGCATGGCCGACGGTGGGTAGCAGGATGTCGCCGCGCGGTTCGTTGGGTTTCGGCTCGATCGCGAAGCGTAGCGGGTAGCCGTTGTCGGTGACGTACTCGCAGAGCAGATCGAGCGCCTCACGGTAGCGCTCGAAGGCAGCCTGAACGTCCTTGGCACTGTCGTACTCGCTGCCCTCACGCCCGCCCCACAAGACGAAGGTCTGCGCGCCGAGCTCGGCGGCGAGATCGATGTTGCGCAGCACTTTTCGCAGCGCGAAGCGGCGCACGGCGCGGTCGTTGCTGGTGAATCCGCCGTCCTTGAATACCGGTTGGCTGAACAGATTCGTCGTGACCATCGGCACGACCATTCCCGTCGATTCCAGTGCTGCCGAGAGCCGGTCGATCGCACGGCGTCGTTCCCCATCGGTTGAGCCGAACGGGAACAGGTCGTCATCGTGAAACGTCAGGCCGTGCGCGCCCAGTTCGGCCAGCCGATCGACGGCCTCGACCACGTCGACCGCGGGGCGGGTCGCCACCCCGAACGGATCGGCGGCGGTCCACCCCACGGTCCACAGACCAAAGGAGAATTGGTCCGACGGTTGCGGTACCAAGTCGTCGGTCGTCGGAACGCTGGACTCAAGAACGGACATCTCCGCCTCCTCGAATGTAGATTTGTTCTGGATCAGAACATATGATGTGTCGCAGGCCACTGTCAATGGTCCGATGCACTGAAGGTTGAGGAGGAGCGCTGTGGATCGCACCGCGCGGATCGGCACCAGCACCGACGACGTCCGTCGGCGCAACCTGTCCGGTGTGCTCACGCTCGTCCATCATCACCGCTGCTTGAGCCGCGCTGAGCTGACCCGCCGAACCGGGCTGTCCCGATCGACGGTCAAGGACCTCGTCGAAGAGTTGGTCAAACACGGCCTGGTCGAAGAGGCGCAACCCGCGGCCTCCACCCAGGTGGGCCGTCCCAGCCCGGTAGTACGGCCGCAGGGCCGTCGGCTGGCCATCGCGGTGAACCCCGAAATTGATTCCGTGACAATCGGTTTGGTGAGCCTCGGCGGGTCGGTGCTCGAGGTGACCAGACGCACCACCACCGGCGTTCCCACCGTGGAGCAGACCGTGATCCTCGCCGCCGAGACGATTCAGCAGATGCGGCGCCAACTCGCGCCCGACCGTGATGTCACCGCGATTGGCGTCGCCGTTCCCGGGCTCGTGCACGCGGCCGGTTCGATGGTCCGGCTGGCCCCCCACTTGGACTGGCATGACGCACAGATCGGTCGATTGCTCGGCGCAGCGACCCAACTACCGGTCTTCGCGGCCAACGATGCCAACCTCGGCGCGATCGCCGAACACCTCTTCGGACGCCATGTGAATGCTGAGCACATGATCTACGTCAACGGCGGCGCGGGCGGCATCGGTGCCGGTGTGGTGGTCGCCGGCAAGCTGCTCGACGGTGCGGCCGGCTACGCCGGTGAACTCGGCCATACCTACGTGGGCGGCCTTGGCACCTGTCACTGCGGAATGATCGGCTGCCTCGAGACTGAGGTCAGCCGGTCCCAGACCTACGACACCGATTCCAGTGCCATAGCGAGAACCGTTGAGCGCCAAGCACAGTACCTTGGGATCGCGCTCGGCAACGCGGTCAACCTGCTCAATCCCGGGCTGATCGTGCTCGGCGGATTCCTTCGGGTCTTTCCTTCACTGGCGGCCCTCGCGCTCAACGACGCCGTCGCCCGACACAGTCTGCGCGCGCCCCGCGAGCTGGTGCGAATCGTGCCGGCCAGCCTGGGCTCGGACACGCTGATGATCGGCGCCGCCGAGTTGGCGTTCGCGCCGCTACTCGCCGACCCCGCCGCGCATTACCACCAGCGCATCGACCGCCACGGCGCCGCGGGCTGACGCGATTACCGGATTCGCCTCGACGGCGTCCAACGCGTCGCCGAGTTCGGTGGCCAGCGTGGAGAACGCGACGACGACGTCGGCTAGCTGCGGTCAGGTCGGATGGGGCCGCACCACGCCAGCCGGCAAGCAGCGTCCGAACTCGCAGCCCGTCGAGCAAGCGCAGCGCTCCCGCACGTGACAACGGCGGAAGCGCCACCACCCGGTCGTCCAACAGTTCCACCAGCGTGCCGCCCGCGGCCATCACCAGCACGGAACCGAAGGCCGGATCGCGGACGACACCGATCGACAGTTCGACACCCGCGTCGACCATCGGTTGTACGGTCACCTCGGCACCCAGCCTGCGCGCCATCGCCGTGTACTCCACGTCCAGCTGCTCAGGGCTGGAGATCCCGAGGGCCACACCACCCACATCGCTCTTGTGGGCGGTCCCAACGGTCTTCAGCACAACGGGATAGCCGACGTCATGCGCCGCCGCCAACGCCTCCTTCTTCGTCCGGGCGAACCGCGTCTGCGTCACCGGAACGCCGTACTCGGCGAGCATTTCCAAAGCGAGCTCTGGAGTCCATGCGGCCAGTCGGTCCAGCCAACGGCGTCGCCGATTCGGGTCCACGTCGGCCCCCGCCGCGTCGACCGGACGTGGCCACGTGGCCAGGTGGCCGAGAGCCGCCAGGCCGCTGCGCGTGCCCTCGAGCACGGGGATACCGTTGTCGCGCAACCGTTCCGCCGTAGCCCTGTCGACGGCTGACGGCACCGAGGCGAGCACCGCCAGCGGCGCGTCGATGCCCGTTGCGACGTCGAGTATTGCGTCCGCATACGCGGTGTCGTCGTCGAACTCCGTGACCAGGTCCACCGCCAGCGCGGTGACCGCGACCGCCCGGTCCTCGGCGATCACCCGCAGACAGGCCCGGAACAGCCCGCGGGTGTCGGCGCCGGTGCCCCAGACGTCGAGCGGATTGGTGGCGATGAGCCCCTCGTCGAGCAATGCCTCGACGGCGTTCACCGTCGCGTCCGACAGGACCGCGAAGTCCACGCCGAGGTCGTGCGCCACGTCGGCGGTCAGCGCGCGCTCGGCGCCCGAGTCGTGCACGGTGGCGATGCCGGTCGCGGCGGGGCTCGCCCGGCGTCCGGCGCAGAACAGTTCGATGGTGTCGGTGAACTCGGCGAGGTCGCCGACACGAACCGCGCCGACGGCGTCGCAGAACGCGTGCCAGCCCGCGTCCTCACCGGCCAGTGCGCCCGAGTGCGCGGCCACCATGGCACGCCCGGTCGGGGAGCCGCCGACGGGCAGCACTACCACCGGAACCTCACGCTCCGCGGCCCGCAGCAAGACCCGACGCAATCGGGGTGCCGCACGGGGAGTCTCCATGAGCAGAGCCACCAGGTCGGTGCCTGGATCGTCGAGCGCGTAGTCGACGTAATCCGCTGTGTCGGTGACGAGTTCCTGCCCCGACGACACCGCAATCCGGTAGCCGAACCCCCTCCGGGAACGCAGCAGCGTCGAGAACACGGAACCGGAGTGGGTGACGAGGCAGACGCCGCCCGCGGGCAGCGGATCCGGCTCGAGATAGCCCAGCGCACGCACCCCGAGCGCGTTGTTGACGAAGCCCATGCAACCCGCTCCGCACAACGCCATGCCGCCTGCCGACGCGACCGCCGCGACCTTCTCCCGCACCCCGTTGGCAGCACCGAACACGACGGCGGAGCGCGCCCCCGCCTCGGCGGCGGCCTCCAACTGGCCGATCAGTGCGCCGTCGGACACGCCCAGGAGGACGAGGTCGACCGACTCGTCCAGGTCGGCCAGAGTCGGCGCGCAGGGCAGGTCGCCAATCCGGTCGTACCGTGGATTCACCAGGTGCATCCGCGCCGAACCTCGTTGCGCCTCAATGATCATGCGCGCGCCGAAGCTGCCCGGTGTCGCGCTGGCACCCACCACTGCGACCGACCGGGCGCCGAGCATTGCTGCGACCGCCGCCCTGCGCACGTCGTCCATCGGGCTCCGCTCCTAGGCCCGCCGTCCCAGCGCCGACAGCACCCGTCGGCCTGCCTTCTTCTTGTCGGCCAGCGCCGCCCTGGCAGCCTGCCAGCCCGGGATGCCGCAGACGCCACCACCTGCGTGGGTGGCCGAACTCCCGTTGTAGAGCCCCGAGATGGGCGTTCGATAGTCGGCGAAGCCGGGCGCGGGCCGCATGTGAAACAGCTGTTCCAACGACAGTTCGCCGTGGAAGATGTTGCCGCCGATCAGGCCGTACTCCTGTTCCATCTCGTATGGTCCGACGACGTCGCGGTGCGTGATCGAGGACTTGAACCCAGGGGCGACCTGGTCGTAGGCCTCGATCACCCGGTCGGCGTAGGCGTCGAGTTCCTCGGTGTGCGGCTGCTGGCTCCATTCCGAGGGCACCCACTGGGTGAACAGCGACATGATGTGCGTGCCATCTGGATTCAGCGTCTTGTCCAACGTGGTGGGGATGACGCCGTCGCTGAACGGCATGAGCGCCGGCTTGCCGACACGGGCGTCCTGGAACGCCGCCTCGATGTATTCCATCGTCGGCGCCATCTCGATCGAACCGGTGAGATGCTCGGCCACACCGGAGCTCGGGTTTGCGGTGAAGCTGGGCAACTCGGCCAGGGCGAGGTTGATCTTCACGACGCCGCTGCGCGTCTTCCAGTGCTCGATGTCGTTGACGAACTCGTCGGGCAGTTCGGTCCGTGGAATCTGTTCCAGGAAGGCGGTCTTGGGGTGCAGCGTGGTGACGACCAGGGGCGCGGTGAGCTCGTCACCGTTGTCGAGTACGACGCCGTGGACTCGACCGTCGCGGACCATCACCCGGGAAACCCTTGCGTTGGTGCGGATCTCGGCGCCAAAGCTGCGGGCCGACCGCGCGATGGCCTCCGAGACGCCACCCATGCCGCCCTCGGGGTAGCCCCAGCTGCCGAGTTGTCCGTCGCCGACGTCGCCGATGGAGTGATGGGCCATCACGTAGGCGGTGCCCGGCTCGTAGGGGCCGGCCCAGGTGCCGATGATTCCGTTGACGGCCATCAGGCCCTTTACTTGCGGTGATTCGAACCAGTCGTCCAGCAGGTCGGCGATGCTCATGGTGAGCAACCGGGTGATGTCGGCGGTCAGGCGACTGGTGATGCCGCGCTGACTCCACACCAGCTTGGCCAGGTTGGCGAGATCCGCCGGCTTGCGCGACCCGATGTTCGGTGGGACCTGGGTCAGCAGTGGTCCCATGACCTCGGCGATGCCCTCGAGCCAGGCGTTGTACCTCGGCAACGCGTCCGCGTCCTTCTTCGAGAACTTCGCGAACTGTTCGTGGGTGCGCGCGGGGTCATCCTCGTAGACGATCAGCGATCCGCCCTCGGGAAACGCCTGGTACGACGGACCCATCGGGTGGACCTTGTAGCCGTGCCGCTCCAGTCCTAGGTCACGCACGATGGTGGGCGGCATCAGACTCACGACGTAGGACAGCCGGGTGACGCGTAGGTGCGGCGCGTCCTCCCATGGTGCCTCGGTGGTGGCCGCACCGCCGAGGCTGCCGCGGGACTCCAGCACGAGGGTCTTCGCCCCCGAGCGGGCGAGATACGCCGCGGACACCAGCCCGTTGTGGCCGCCGCCGATCACGATTGCGTCGTAGGAATTCGACATCGGAACCTCTTCTCGTGGGGGCGCGTCGCGCATCCTGACTGACTGTTCAATCTAAGCGAGTGCTAGGCTTCAGACAAGTAGTGGCACTGCCTTCACGAGGGGGAAACGACACGACATGGCCGAGCCTGCGCCCGCGACGGAGAACAATGAAGCGCGTCGCATCGAGATGCTGCACGCCGCGGCAGAGCTGATCTGCGAGCGGGGTTTCGGGGATACCCGCATCGCCGACGTCGCCAAGCGGGCGGGCGTGAGCTCCGCGTTGGTCATCTACTACTTCGGCACCAGGGACCGACTGCTGGTCGATGCTCTGCGCCACTCCGAGGAGTCGTTCTACGAGGCTGCCGAGAAGATGCTCGCCGAGGTGACGTCGCTGCGCGAGCGGCTGTCCCTGTTGATCAAGTGGACGTGCGTACCGTCGGCCGACAACGAGATACCTGGTGCCTGGGGACTGTGGTTCGACTTGTGGGCGCAGGCATTTCGGCACGACGAGGTCAAGGCAGGCCGCGTCGAACTCGACGCGCGGTGGCGCCGCATGATCGTTGACGCCATCAAGTCGGCAGAGGCATCGGCCGAGCTCGTCGTCGCCATCGACGCGCGCATGTTCGCGCTCGAGTTCGGCGCGCTGCTGGACGGGCTGTCGATCCAGGTCGCGCTCGAGGATCCCGAGGTCGACTCGAGCGTCGCCTACGACATCGCGATGCGGTTCGCCGAACGGGAGCTGAACCTCCCTCCCGAGAAGCCCGCGGCGAAGAAGCGCGCCAAGGCGGCCAAGCCCGCCAGGGTCAAGTAGCGCTGAGCGCGTTGGCCTCGTCGATCACCGGATCGGTGATCGGTGACGCGGTGCTGCGGTGAAGTACCCGTACCGCGTCATGCGTGCAGATGCAGTCCACCGTAGCCCCCGGCGCATGAGACACGGACCCTGGTCCGGACGCATTGGGGACCTCTACGACCAGCGGCGCCGGAGCCCCGACATCGACGTGCACGTGGGTACACGCACCCAGGTAGACCACCTGGGTGACCGTGCCTCGAATGGCGTTGTGCCCCTGCTCTACTGGAGCGCCCCGCGCCTGCAGCTTGATCCGCTCCGGGCGGATGACGATGGCCGCGGGACCAGGCCGCACCGATTCGTCGACCGCGGCTCCGAGCCTGGCGTCCAATGCAGAGCAAACCGCCGCCGACGCCGACACGTCGAGCACCTCGGCGTCGAAGATGTTGGCGGATCCCAGGAATCCGGCCACGAACGTGGTCGCAGGCGCTGAATAGATCTCCTGCGGTGGCCCAACCTGCTCGACCCGCCCCTCGGCCAGCACCGCGATCTGATCACTCATCGTGAGAGCTTCCTCCTGGTCGTGGGTCACGTACACGAACGTAATGCCCACCTCCCGTTGGACCGCCCGCAGTTCCAGTTGTAAACGCTTGCGCAACTTCGCATCCAGCGCGCCGAGCGGTTCGTCGAGCAACAACACCCGCGGCCGTAGGATCAGTGCCCGGGCCAGCGCCACGCGCTGTTGCTGGCCGCCTGACAGCTGGCCGGGCTTGCGTTTGGCGAAGGCAACCATCTGGACCAATTCGAGTGCCTCGCCCACCCGCTGCTTGGTCTCCTCCCGGGACGTCTTGAGGTACCTGAGGCCGAACGCGACGTTGTCCCACACCGTCATGAAGGGAAACAGCGCGTAGGACTGGAACACGGTGTTGACCGGCCGCCGGTGCGGCGGATCGCCTGCCACGTCGCGGCCGTCGAGTTCGATGCGACCGGAGTCCGGCTTCTCGAATCCGGCGATCATGCGCAGCGTCGTGGTCTTGCCACAACCGGACGCGCCGAGCAGTGAGTAGAACTGGCCCGCGGGGATGTCGAGGTTGATGCCCGAGACGGCGGGCAGCCCCGCGAAGGACTTCGCGAGCTCCACCAGCCGGATGGCACCCCCGGTCATCGTCCGCTCAACCCGCCACCGCCGCAGCCAGCCGGGCGAAGTTCGCGGCGAACCGGTCGACGTCGTCGCGGTCGTGCTGGACGGAAAGGAGCCATTGCTCCACCTTGCCCCACGGGGGGAGGAACACGCCGCCATTGTGCTGCATCAGCCAGTGCAATTGACCGTATCTGGCATCGATCTGCAAGAAGTCGCGGAACTCGCGCACCGGGTCGCCCCGGAAGGTGACGCACCCCTTGGCCCCTATCGTCACCACGTGCCACTCGAAGCCGTGTCTGGCGATCACGTCGTCGAGGGCGGACCGCAACCGGGCGCCGATGGCGTCGAGGTGCCGGTACCCGTCGGGGGTCAACACCTCGGACAGCGTCGCCCTGGTGGCCGCCATCGCCAGCGGGTTGCCGTTGAAGGTCCCGACCTGTTCGTAGCGGCCGTCCGCGATGGCGGACATCACCTCGGTGGTGCCGCCGATCGCGGCGACCGAGATACCACCGCCCAAAGCCTTTGCCAGGCAGACCATGTCGGGTATCACTCCGGTCAGGGCGGTTACGCCACCCGGTCCCGTGGTGAAGCCCGTCTTCACCTCGTCGAAGATGAGGAAGGCGCCGTACTGGTGTACCAGGTCGCGGATGGCGGCCAGGTAGCCCTCGTCGGGTTTGATGATGCCCGCGTTCATCATCACGGGTTCGAGGATCATCGCGGCCACTTCACCGGGATGCTCAGAGAGCGCCCGGGCGACGGCCTCCGGGTCGTTGAAGGGCACCACGATGACCAGTTCGCGAATCGCGGCGGGGATTCCGGAGTTACCCGGGACTCCGACGGGTTGATGGCGAGGACCCACCTCGTCGGCCTCCGGCAGCACCGAGACCTGCACCGAGTCGTGGTGCCCGTGATAGCAGCCCTCGACCTTGATGATGAGGTCGCGGCCCGTCAGGGCGCGTGCGAGGTGAATGGCGTCCATCGTGGCCTCGGTGCCTGAGTTGGCGAACCGCCACAAGGGCAGGTCGAAGCGGCGCGCGAGTTCGCCGGCGATCCAGATGGCGTCCTCGGTCGGTTGGGCGAAGTGCGTACCCCGCCGGACCCGGTCGCTGACCGCGGCCACGATAGCCGGATGTGCGTGTCCCGCAATGGAAGCGCCATACCCGCCGTGCATGTCGACGTATTCATTGCCGTCGACGTCGTACACCTTGGACCCGGCGCCGTGGCTCATCCAGACTGCCTGCGGATCGGCGATCTGCCAATTGGACGTGGCCCCGCCCGCGAGGTGTTCGCGCGCCCGCTCGATGAATTCCGTACTCCGCGGTTGACGCCGCAGAAACGTCAGGCGCTCCTCCGCGATCAGCTGGTCGACTGCATCGGACACCGGGCTCTCGAGCACCGAGGATGACACGGGGAAGCCTCCACTCGCATACGGTTGACTGAGCATTCAGTCTATGCGAGAGTCCTAACAGCGACAAGACGCCGCGTCCCGATTCGGCGCCCGCGCCGACGACCCTTCGGGGAGGCCTAGATGTCCATGCCCAACAGACCCGGTCCGAACCGTCGACAGTTCCTTGCACGCGCGGCGATTCTTGCCGCCACCGCACCCACGCTCGGCGCATTCCTTGCAGCGTGCTCGAAGTCCGGTCCCGCGTCGTCAGGCCCCAGCCTGACCTTGGCGGCGCCCGACAACCCGGTCAAGTGGAACATCGCCGACGACAACAAGCCGATCGCCGACGGACTCGCCCCCGAGAAGGGCGCGACGCTGAAGATCTACAACTACGCCGACTACCTCAGCCCTCAGGCCATCAAGGCCTTCGAGGACAAGTACGGCATCAAGGTCGAGGTGTCGACGTTCAACGACGGGGACGAGGCGATCACCAAGCTCCGCAGCGGCGTCGACTTCGACATCTACAACGCCAACTACACCGAGATCAGCCGCCTCGTAACCGGCAGCCTGGTGCGCCCGCTCAACCACAGCTACATCCCCAACATCTCCAACGTGTGGCCGAGCTTCACCAACCCCTGGTACGACCAGGGCTGGCAGTACACCGTGCCGTACACCATCTACACCACCGGAATCGGTTGGCGCACCGACCAAGTGCCCGCCGACATCGGCACGCTGCCCAACCCATATGCGTCGCTGTGGGATCCGGTCTACAAGGACAAGACCGCGATCATCGACGACTGGCACACCGCGATGGCGCTGGTGCTGCTCAAGCAGGGCATCACCGACGTCAACACGTCCTCGGCCGACGACCTGAAGATGGTCGGCGAGCAGCTCACCGCACTGGTGAAGGCGACGTCGCCCAAGGTGACCATCACCATGTACAGCGACATGCCCGCCGGGCAGATCGGGCTGTCCCAGATGTGGTCGGGCGACATCATCAACGCGCAGGCCTACCTCCCCGAGGGCGTCGGGACGGAGATCCTGCGGTACTGGTTCCCCGAGGACGGCAAGGGCTTGGTGGACAACGACATGCTGGTCACGCTCAAGGGCGGGAAGAACCCGGTGCTCGCCCACCTGTTTCTCAACCACATGCTCGACCCCGAGGTCGCCAAGGAGAACTTCTCGGCGATCGGCTACCAGCCTCCGCAGAACACCATCACCCCGGATTCCCTGGTGGCCGAGGAGTTCATCCCCGAGAACCTGCGGCCCGCGATCGTCAAGCCGGAGTACTTCGACACCGGTTACCGGACGCTGGAACTCGACGCGGACAACGAGGCCGCCTGGCACAACGTCTGGAACGCGTTCAACGCCGGCGGGTCCTGACGCCGGTGTCGCGCTCGCGCGAGCCCAGCAACCGACTGTGGACCGTACTGGCCGCACCGGGAATCGGATGGCTGCTGCTGTTCTTCCTCGCGCCGCTCTACGTGGTGCTGGCGATCGTGTTCGGTCAGCGGGACCCGGTGTTCCGCACTGCGGTGCCCGTGTGGAATCCGTTGCAGTGGGACCCCACTCAGTTCACCTACGTGCTGGCGCGCATCGGCCCCGACGGCATCTACTTCCCGGCCCTGGTTCGCACCGTGGTCTACGTCGGGGCGGCGAGCATCCTGTGCCTGTGCATCGCGTTCCCGGTGGCCTACTACGTGTCCCGACTGGCCGGTAGGTACAAGGGCCTGCTCATCGCACTTCTGATCGCGCCTTTCTGGATCAGCTACATGATGCGAATGTTGGCCTGGGTCAACCTTCTTCAGAACGACGGGCTGGTCAACCGGGTCCTGCGCTTCGGCGGTCTGTTCGACGTGAACGTGGATTGGCTGACCGGTCAGCCGGTCGTCGTGGTGCTCGGTCTGGCGTACGGCTACGTCCCCTACATGATCCTGCCGCTCTACGCGGGGCTGGACCGGCTTTCGCAGTCGATGCTGGAGGCCTCGAGAGACCTCGGCGCCACCCGGGTGTCGTCGTTCCTTCGGGTGACGCTGCCGATGTGCCGGCCGACGATGCTGGCCGCGGTCCTGCTCACCTGCCTGCCGATGCTCGGCGACTACTTCACCAACGACCTGCTGTCCGCCTCTCCCAAGACGGCGATGGTCGGAAACCTGATCAACGACAGCGTGCAGGCGCCGGGCCAGACGGGTCAGGCCGGTGCGTTCGTCATGTTGGTGTTGGTCGCCACGGTGCTGCCGATGGTCTACTACGTGCGGGTCACGCTGCGGGGCGACGAGGTACGAACATGAGCGTCGTGACTTCGGCACGCACGCTGCGCGGGCCGATCGGCTGGTACCGCGATCCGTGGCGCCGACCTCGCGTGCTGGCCGGAATCACCGTCACCTATCTGGCGTGGTCGCTGCTGCCGGTGCTCATCGCGGTGATGTTCTCGTTCAACGACGGTCGGTCCCGAACCAACTGGCAGGGCTTCTCCTTTCGTTGGTACTGGGGCGACCAGACGCGGTCGGTCTGGCATGACGCCTCACTGCACACCGCGCTGTTCCAGACGCTGAAGCTCGGCCTGATCGCCACTCTGATCACCGTCCCGCTGGGCGTGATGTTCGCCATCGGCATCGACCGGTGGCGCGGGCGCCTGCCATCGGGTGCGAACGTGCTCATGCTGATCTCGTTCGTCATCCCCGAGGTGCTACTCGCCGTCGCATTGCTGTTCGTGGTGACGTCGCTGCCTCTACCCTTCGGGCTGGGTACCTCGGCGCAAGTGGTCGGCCTGGTGACGTATCAGGTGGCATACCCGGCGGTGTTGGTGCGGGCCAGGCTGGCCACCATCGGGCGAGAATACGAGGAAGCTGCAATGGATCTCGGCGCGTCGCAGCTGCAGGCGTTGCGTCGGGTCACGCTTCCAATGCTGACTCCCGCGATCTTCGCCAGCACAGTTCTGGTCTTCGCCGACGTCATCGATGACTTCGTCCTGGTGCGATACCTGTCCAATGGCTCCGCGACCGAACCCGTGTCGGTGAAGATCTACAACACGGCACGGGCGGCACCCACCCCCGCGCTGAACGCACTGGCCACGTTGTTGCTCCTGACCGCGCTCGCTGCAGTGGTGATCGGCTATCTCGTGTTTCGCCGGACGACTCGAAACGACGCGACCGCCGATCGCAGTATCGGCGCCTTCGCAGGGGAGATGTAGTGCCCCGACGCCGACTGCCATCCGCGCCGAGACCGTAACCACGGTCGTGGAGCGGCCAGCTCAACGACAGGGAATGCGGTTTCGGCGAGCCGGGGCAACTGAGCTCGAGATCGGTAGACCGGAGCGGCCCCTGCGACTAGTCTGACTGTATGTTCAAACAGCATGATCCGGCGCCGGTTCCCGCCGATGAGCTCGCCGCGACGCTCGCGCCGTTCGGACGGTCTCGTATGCTGCCGCGAGCGGCGTATGTCGATCCCGCGGTGTTCGCGTGGGAGCAGGCCAACATCTTCTCGGGGTGGATCTGTGTCGGCCACGCGAGCGATCTCGCCGGGGTCGGAGCGCAGCGTGCGGTCGGCTCGGGAGCCAACGCCGTACTGCTGGTGCGGGGTGGCGATGACGTCGTCCGTGCGTTCGCCAACACCTGCAGGCACCGCGGTCACGAACTGTTGGCCTGCGGCGCAACCGCCAAGCGCCGCAACATCGTCTGCCCGTACCACTCCTGGTCGTACCGACTCGACGGTCAGGTGCGCAACGCACCCGGGTTCTCCGGCGTCGATGGCTTCGACCCTCGAGAGTTCGGGCTCGCCGAGCTTCGGCTGACGAACTGGCACGGCTGGTTGTTCGTCGACCCCAGCGGAACCGACGTCGACTTCAGCCGGCACGTCGCGGGCCTGGAGGACGTGATCGGCCCGTACCGTCCCGAGGACCTCACCATCGTCGCCCGGCATTCGTACGAACTGGCCACCAACTGGAAGGTGATCGCCGAGAACTACCAGGAGTGCTACCACTGCTCGACCATTCACCCCGAACTGTCGCGGATCAGTCCGCCGACTAGCGGCGAGAACCTCTCGCTCGAGGGGTCCTGGATGGGCGGCTGGATGTCGATCATCGACGAGGCCGAGACCATGTCGCTGTCCGGCAAGAGTGGCGGCGTGGCGATCAAGGGGCTGTCCGAACACGAACTGCGAACCGTCATGTACCTCGTCGGCTACCCCAACCTGCTCGTCAGCCTGCACCCCGACTACGTCATGACCCACCGGATGACACCGCTCGCGGCGGATCGCACCCACGTGGAATGCGTCTGGGCGTTCCCGAAAGACGTTGCGACCCAGCCTGACTTCGATCCGTCCTACGCCGTCGACTTCTGGGACCTGACCAACCGGCAGGATTGGGCGGCCTGCGAATCGGTCCAACGTGGGCTGAGCTCACCGCATGCGCGACCGGGACCGCTGGCGCCCGACGAGGACGGCGTGTACCAGTTCGTCACCCGGGTGGCCCGGGCGTACCAGGGTTCGGGTGCGGACGCCTCGCCGCGCGTCAACCCCGCGCCGGCACCCCGTTGACGCCCTCGGTCGACTGTGCGTAGGTGCCAACGACGAACGCCACCGCAGGACCCGTGATGGACAACGCACGACGATCGACGTTGTCGATGGTGTCGCGCCGCGAAAGGTAGTTCGGGTCGAACGGCTGACCGGCCCGGCCTCCCCAAAGCCTCGCCTGCACTTCGGTTTTGCGTTGATTGGCCCCGGTAGTGAGGCCGCCGATCGGGATCCGGGCGGCCAGGAACGCGGCGTAGTCAGTCGCCCGGCTCAGCGGCATGTCGGCGGGTCGCACCCCGGCGAGATTCAGGTAGCCGGCCAACGTCCTTTCGACACCAGCGGAGCCCGCAGGCACGCTGGCCACTGGGATGTCCGGGTTGGGCTGGCCGGATTGGTCGCCGTCATAGGTGAAGAACCCGGCGTTCAGCGAACCCAGCATGTCGAAGTTCAGATACAGGGCGATGTCGTTGACACCCGCACGGTCCAGTCCCCCAACGTACTTCGTCGAACCCTGCATGCCGGCTTCCTCAGCCCCCCAGAACGCGAACCGGACCGCGTTGGTGACGGCCGGCGATCCGCCCAGTTGCACTGCGGTCTCCAGCACCGCAGCCACCCCCGTGCCGTTGTCGTTGATTCCTGGGCTTCTAGGCGCCGCGTCCAAGTGAGCTCCGACCACGATGACGTTGTGGGGGTCACCGGTCTTGGTCTGCGCCAGGACGTTTCGGAACTTGACCACGGCGGCCTTGGCGTCCAACGTCAGCCGCACCGGGGCCGACGTACGACGCAGTTGCGCGTCCGCGTCCTTGCCGATCACTCCGACCGGGGTCTTGAGCTGCTGGTAGTAGCCAGGCGGGAACAACCCGGCCCGACCTCCCGCGGCACCTGGGTCGCTTACCACGAGCACCCCGACGGCGCCCTTGCCGAGGGCGACGTTCTGCTTGTCCACCACCGAACACGTGGTGTCGTCGACCACGGCGAGTGCGCCCCGCACTTCGACATCGCCGTAGTCGGCGGCCGCGCACCCGGCCGGTCTCCGCGGGCGAAGGGCGACAGCGGTGAGTCCGCCGGTCGGCGTGTTGACGAGTAACGAAGCCTGGTCGACGGCGAAGCTGCGCCCTGCCACCGTCAGCGTCGGCTTGCCCGGCTGGGTCACCTCGAGACGCTCAACCTCCGGCGTCTGGACGTCGAATCCCTTGTCGTGCAACGTTCCTGCCACATAGTCCACGCTGGCGTCGTAGCCGGGCGTTCCCTCGGCTCGGCCGCCCTTGCCAGTCATGGCGATGTCGGCGAGCTTCTGTAGGTGTGTGTAGATGCCGTCGATCGTGACCTTGGCCGTGAGCTCACGCGCCGGGTCGGGCGCTGGGCCGGACGGCGGCTGAGCCGACGAACACGCGGCCAGCGCCACGACGACACTGAAGAGCAGTGCCGCCGCCCTCATGAGTCCGACACCGCGTGGCGGGTGCGATCGTCGCGGACGGGAACTCCGTTGCGCCCGCTTTCATCCTGTGCGTAGAGCCCGACGGCGTAAGCGACACCGCGACCTTGGATCTCGAGCGCCGTCCGATCGATGTGCTCGAAGGTGTCGGTGCTCTTGTGATAGTTGGGATCGAACGGCTGGTCTGCGTCGCCGCCCCACAGCTGGGCCTGCTCCGGCGACTTCTTCTCCTCGGCCCCGGCGAACAGGCCGCCCGACGGAATGCCTGCCTGGGTGAATCCGTCGTAGTCGGAACGGCCGTCGAAGTCGGTGTCCTGCGGGGTCTTTCCCGCGCCCTTGAGATAGTCGGCCAGCATCCGCTCGATACCTGCCGAGCCCTCCGGCACCCGCGGAACACTTCCGGTGGGCGGTGCGGACTGATCGCCGTCGTAGGTGAAGTACCCCGGATTCGGTGAGGCGAGCATGTCGAAGTTGAGGTACAGCGCGATGTCCTTGAGCGCTTCGACGTCGAGGGACTCGACGTACTCGGTCGAGCCCTTCAACCCTTCCTCTTCCCCACCCCAGAACGCGAACCGCGCCGCGTTCTGCACTCGTGGTGAACTGCCCAGCTGCACCGCGGTTTCCAGCACCGCGGCCGCTCCCGAGCCGTTGTCGTTGATACCGGGCCCCTCGGGAACGCTGTCGAGATGCGCACCGGCCATCACGACGTTCTGCGTCGACCCCGTCTTGGTCTGCGCGATGACGTTGCGGGTGCGCTCCTCTCGGACCCCGGCGTTGAGCTTGATCGTGGCGTTGGCCGGGTTCGCCCGCAGGCGGGCGCCGTCGGCCTTGCTGATGCCGACGACCGGAATCTTCACGTCGGTCTGCTCGCCCAACGTGCCTCCTGCCGTGTCGCTGTCGTCGTTGTTGGCGACGATCAGCGCAACGGCACCCCGCTGCGCCGCGGCGGCCTCCTTCTCGGAGAAGGGGCACTTGCCGCGGTCTACCAGCACGACGGCACCCGACACGGCGAGTCCGTCGTAGTCGCTGGCGGTGCAGCCGGGAGTGTCGTCTTCGCGCGCCGGAACGAGCTGCCCACTCACCCCTTCGGGTGGGGTGCCGACCGTGAACATCAACGGCCCGGCCTTGACGCCCTGACCACCTACTGTCACCGCCGGTTCGTCGGCAAACGGCAGCCGCACCTCGAACTCGTCGGTCTTCACGTCGAAGCCCTTGTCCTTCAGGGTTTTGGCGACGTAGTCGACGCTGGCCGCGTAGCCCGGTGAACCGAGCGCGCGGTTGCCGCCGTTGGCGTCGGCGATCTCCTGCAGTTTCTTCAGGTGCGCCATCATGGCGTCGGTCGTCACCTTCGTCTGCAACGCGGTGGCGAACTCCATTGCCGGTGTCGACGGAGCGGGTGGCTGGGCCGACCTACCGGCCTGCGGCGGGTGGGTTCGCCCGCAGCCTGCCATCGCCATCGTGAGGATGATCATCGTCAGGACAGCCATCGCCGCCTGTGAGCTTCGCCGCATTGGCCCCAGATTAGTCACGCGGCGCGCCGGCTCACGACCATGGCGGCCGCGAGCGACCCAATGACCTTTCCCACGCGGTTCAGCTCAGCGTCTCGATGACGAGATCCGCGACGGCGCGCATCCCCGCCGCATTCGGATGCAGCGGTGCCTTGCGCCAAGGCCACGGCAGGCCGAAGCGCGACGCCCACGGATCGTCCGACCACGCGTGGTGGTCCCGACTGGCCACACTCGGTCGCACCAGCTCGCACCCCGTCGCGGCCGCTGCCTCGGCGGTGATCCGCTCCAGGGTGTCCGCGATGTGCCTGCCCAACTCGACGTGTGCGTCGGACATCGGTGGCGCCGGTGTGCCGGGCGGCGGTAGCAGCGTGATGTAGTCCACGAAGAGCACTCTGGCCCGCGGCGCACGTCGCCGGGCCTCGTACCCGACGGCCTTCAGCGACTCGGCCGCCTGGTTCAGCGCGCCGTCTCTGGCTTCGGGATCGAGTATGTCGCGGAACACGTGCCCGACAACGGGAAGCGACTGCACGAAACGGGGCAGCCCGGCCGTGAGCAGCATCGGCATGTACGCCGAGTCGTTGCCCCCGATGGTCACGGTGACGAGCGTCTCCGATCCGTCGAGCGCGTCGAATTGCGGAGCCGCGCCGCGTTGTTCATCGGTGAGCAGGTTCGCGGTGGTTGCTCCCGAGTACGTCACGTCGACGAGCTCGTAGCCGAGGCGCTCGGCGACGAGGTGTGGATAGTTGAGGGTGGACCGGCCGGCGCTGCGTGGTGAACCGGGCACGCGTGGCTTGATTCCCGGGCCCGCTGCCATCGACGAGCCGACGGCGACGTAACGACCACTCATGACGGCTCCCCGTTCCGCACCGGACCTCCTGGACTCGACGCCTGCGCCCAGAACCGCTTCGGGATGCGTCCGGCTCGTCTGGCCAGGTAACCGGCGGTGACGGCGGCGGCCATCGCCGCGGCCATCGTCGGCGGATCCGCTGCCCTGGTCACCGCCGTGGCCAATAGCACGGCGGCGCAACCCAACTCCATGGCGAGCGCAGCGTCGCTGGCCGTTCCGATGCCCGCATCGAGCACGACGGGGACGCCGGCCGCCTCGACGATCATCTCGATGTTGTGCGGATTGGCGATGCCCAACCCAGTGCCGATCGGGGACCCGAGCGGCATCACTGCGGCGCAGCCGATGTCCTCGAGCCTGCGAGCCAGCACCGGGTCATCGTTGGTATAGGGCAACACGACGAATCCGTCGTCCACCAATTGTTCTGCGGCCTTGACCAATTCGACGGCATCCGGCAACAAGGTCCGCTCGTCGGCGATGACCTCCAACTTGACCCATTCGGTGTTCAGCGCCTCCCGAGCCAACTGCGCGGTCAGCACGGCCTCTGCCGCGCCCCGGCACCCGGCCGTGTTGGGCAGCGGCGTGATGCCCAGCCGGTTCAAGAGGTCCAGGACGCCGGTGCCACCCTCCGCGTCGACCCGGCGCATCGCCACCGTGGTCAATTCGGTACCGGATGCGACGAGTGCCTCCTCGAGCACGGCCAGGTTCGACGCGCCGCCGGTTCCCATGATCAGCCGTGAGCCGAAACTGCGCCCCGCGATGACTAACTTCGAATCCCCGATCGCTCCGCTCTTGCCCTCCGGAACCTTCGAATCCCCGATCGCTCCGCTCTTGCCCTCCGGAACCTTCGAATCCCCGATCGCTCCGCTCTTGCCCTCCGGAACCTTTGAACTCCCGATCGAATCAACCACCCTGCACCGCCGTCACAACCTCCACCTTGGCCCCGTCGGTCAGCGGGAGTTCCCACTGCGAGCGCGGCAATACCGCCCAGTCCACCGCCACCGCAATGCCCTTCTCGGGAAACCCCCGCGTCTCCAGAAGTCTTGCCACCGTCATGTGTTCGTCGATCTCCACGACCTCACCATTGACCGTTACGTTCACGCGAGCACCCCTACCTTCAGTTCGGCCGCGATCCGCTCGGCGGTCCACGGCGCCAGCAGAAAGCCGGACCGCCCGTGGCCTGCAGCCACCAGCGTGCGCTCGTCGAGCCTACCGACGACGGGCAGATTGTCCAGCGTCATCGGGCGCAGGCCGGCGGCGCATTCGGCGAGTTCGTATTCGCCGAGTGCGGGCACCACCGCGCAGGCGTCGTCGAGCAGGTCGCGGACGCCCGACACGACGGGCGCCGTATCGCGGCCGTGCTCGTACTGTGTGGCACCGACCACCACGCCGTCGGCGCGGGGCACTAGATACACCTGCCTGCCGTGCACCCTGGCACGAATCACACGTTGCGGCACTGGCATACAACCGCGCCGCCAGCGCAACCGCAGCACCTCGCCCTTGACCGGGCGGACGGGCAGGCTGGGCCACAACGTGGGTGCGTCGATCCCGTTGGCGATCACCGCGACGTCCAGATCGCGGGTGTCCTCCAACGTCTCCACCGGCCCCGCCCACGCCACGCCGAGCTCTTCGCAGTGCTGCACCAGCGCCGCCATCAGGGCCCGATTATCCACCGCCAGTTCGGTTTCAGCGCGGAAGCCGTGCCGGATGCCCTGCGCCAGTAGTGGCTCCACGTCCCGCGCAGCGGTCGTCAGCGTCACCGGCTGGCCTTGGGCGGCAAGCCATTCCGCCACCGTCCGGAGGTCTTCGGCGTCGGCCCGGTCGACGGCCACCACCAACGACTCCCGGGCCGTCACGATCTCGGGCGGCAACCCGTCGGTGAACCCGTCGTGCCACATGCGCAGCGATGCGAGCCCGATCTGGAGCAGCCGGTCCTCGCCCGGCCAGCCTTCGCTGTGGGGGGCCAGCATGCCGCCCGCCACCCAAGAGGCTCCGCGGTCCGCGGTCCGGTGTACGCGCACCGACCAACCGTCGAGTGCGGCGCGGCGCGCCACGGACAGGCCGATGACGCCACCACCGACGACGGCCAGTGATCGCGCCGGCGAGCCGGCTATCGAGTTCGGAGACATTGCTGCTCCCTTCGCCGGCATGACCCGGATCAGGTGTGACGGTAAGGGACAGGTCATATTCCCGGGTCGCTGCGCTCCAGCCCGCCGAGAAGCGGTCCCACTCTCAGTCCCCAGTCCCGGGACTCCCGTGTTCAGGCGTCCACGTTACCCCTCGGCGCCAGCCACTCGCTAACGTCGCGGACGTGCCATATTCCTCCGAGTCCCCACGGACCCGCCTCGCCGAGGCCCGCCTGTACCTGTGCACCGATGCGCGTCGCGAGCGCGGTGACCTCGCCGCGTTCGTCGACGCCGCGCTGGCCGGCGGGGTCGACATCGTCCAGCTGCGGGACAAGGGCTCCATCGGTGAGCAGCGCTTCGGCCCGTTGGAGGCCCGCGCCGAGCTGGCCGCGCTGGAAGTACTGGCCGACGCGGCCCGCCGCCACGGGGCCCTGCTGGCCGTCAACGACCGGGCCGACATCGCTCGCGCCGCGGGGGCCGACGTGCTGCACCTCGGGCAGGACGACCTCCCGCTCGCGGTGGCCCGCGACGTCATCGGGCCGCGCCCGCTGATCGGCCGCTCGACCCATGACCGCGCACAGGTGAACGCCGCGGTCGGCGAGTCCGCCCCCAATGGCCCCGACTACTTCTGCGTCGGCCCGTGCTGGCCTACCCCGACCAAGCCGGGCCGGTCCGCACCCGGCTTGGACCTGGTCCGGGCCGCCGCTGAAACGTGTGGATCCGCTGGGGCCAAGCCATGGTTCGCGATCGGAGGCATCGACGCCGAACGCCTGCCAGACGTGCTCGACGCGGGCGCCCAGCGTGTCGTTGTGGTACGCGCGATCACCGGGGCCGAGGATCCGGCCGCGGCCGCCAGTGCTCTGAAGGCGGTCCTTACCGCTCGGGAGCGATCGGCAGGGGGATCGCCTCGATGACGGGGCGCAGATCCACCCAGCTCGCAGCGAATCCGGGATGCAACGGAAGGTCGACGACCTCGCGCACCGCCACCCAGCGCAGTTCGGCGCTCTCGCGGTTGGGCACCGTGTCGAGCAGCGCGGAAGCAACGGCGATCACCGTGGTGTAGGTCCAGTAGGACCCCGAGCGCCCAGAAACCTCAGCCGTCACCTTTGTGTCCCACACCTTGAATTGACCGGCGGACAGCCCGGCCTCCTCGTGCGCCTCACGCTCCGCGGCCTGCTTAGGCGTCTCGTCACTGTCACGGGCACCGCCGGGCAGTCCCCACGTGCCGCCCTGATGGCTCCACGGGGCCCGGTGTTGGAGCAGCACCGCAGCGGTGCCGTCCCCCCGCGGAGCAACTAGCAAGAGGCCGGCGGCGCCGTACTTGCCCCAATAGTGCGCGCCGCCATCCGACAACACCCACCCGTCTCCGTCGCCATGCCCCACGCGTTCAGGATAGGGAACCCGCCGCCGAGATCGGCGCCTAGTCGTGCGAGCGCCTCGCGAGCTTGTCCGGCGGACGCCGAACGTGGACCTGATGCACGCCGAATCGCGTCCCGGCGTCGGGGTAATCCACGTTCGGCGCACACCCGGGGCGGTCCGTGCGACATCGACGTCCCCGAATCCCCTCGCTTCCAGCAATCTGCTCTTAGAATTTCTTCATAGAAGTCGGGACAGTCGAGAAACAGCCGGGAAGTTGAGGTCCGCGCACAGGTGACTGTGGAGTTGGCGCACCCTTCGACCGAGCCGTTGGCGTCGCGGTCGCCATCCACGCCAGCGCATCCACGCTGGTGGTTCCTGTGGACGACGCCGGGTCGCATACTCACGATCGGGGTCGTGCTCTCGGCATTGGTGATCGCGTGTGCCTTCGCCACCTCCACGACCATCGACGATCGCCAGCAGGCCCTGACGACGGTGCTCGACCACACCGAGCCGCTGGCCTTCGCCGCCGGCGAGCTGTACACGACGCTGTCGGTTGCCGACGCCGCGGCCGCCACCGCGTTCATCGCGGGCGCCGAACCCCGCCCCGTCCGGCAGCGGTACGAACAGGCCATCACCGATGCCTCGGTCGCCGTCACCAAGGCGTCCAGCGGGCTCACCGACGAGGAGATGATCCGGCTGCTCGGTCAGATCAACGCGCAGCTCACCGTGTACACGGGGTTGGTGGAGACGGCCCGCACCAACAACCGGTCCGGGAACCCGGTCGGGTCCTCGTATCTGTCCGAGGCGTCGGCGCTGATGCAGACGCAGATCCTGCCCGACGCTCAACGGCTGTATGAGGTGACGTCGCGTCAGGTCGACGTCGAGACCACGGCGTCGACGAAGATTCCCGCGCCGGTCATTTTGGTGGTGTTGGCGACGCTGCTTTTCGGCGCGTTCGCGAACAGGTGGCTGGCGCGCCGCACCCGGCGCCGGGTGAACATCGGGTTCGTCGCGGGCGGCCTTGCGGTGACCATCATCATCGTGTGGGTGGGCACCGCGCTCGTCATCTCGACGGCTGCCAGCCGCAGCGCCAAGAGCACGGCCGCGGAATCACTGAAGACGGTGACCACCATGGCCATCACAGCGCAGCAGGCACGGGCCGACGAGACGTTGTCCCTGATCCGCCGCGGCGACGAAAGCGCCCGCAAGCAGTCCTACTACCAACGCATCGACACGATGCAGCAGCAGCTGGCCGACTACCTTGCCCGCGAAGACGCGATCGACAAGGCCGACCTGGCCAACGCCGAACAACTGCTGCGCCGCTGGCGGGCCTCCGACGATCGCATCAACGCCTACATCGCCGTTGGCGACTACCAGAAGGCGACACAGGTCGCGCTCGGTATGAGCGAGGACGATTCCACGCCGGCGTTCGAGAAGCTCGACGCCGCACTCGCCAAGGGCATCGAGGAGAGCAGGCAGCAGTTGCGCAACGACATCGTCAGCGCGCGACGGGTGCTCTCTGGCGCCACCGTTGGGGCGGCGGCGCTGAGCGTGATCGCGGCGATCGCGGTGGCGTTGGGGCTGTGGCCACGGTTGAGCGAGTACAGATGATGGTGATGCGAAAACTGATTGTCGGGTTCGCCGCGATGGCGGTGTTGACGGGATGCGAGCAGGTAGCACCCGTCGTCTCCGACCTGGGAGTGACGCTGTCTCCTCCGACGCCCGCGGGCATGGAACAGCTGGATACCGAGCCGACCGGACCACCCTCGCCGCCCGAGGGCAACTGCACCGACAGCCTGCGGCCGTTCCCCACCAAGGCCGAGGCCGACGCCGCCGTCGCCAACATCCGCAACCGCGGACGGCTCATCGTCGGACTGGACATCGGCAACAACCTGTTCAGTTTCCGCGACCCCATCACGGGCGAGATCACCGGGTTCGACGTCGACATCGCAGGCGAGGTGGCGCGCGACATCTTCGGCACCCCTTCGCAGGTCGAGTACCGCATCCTGTCGTCGGCCGACCGCATCGCGGCACTGCAGAACAACCAGGTCGACATCGTCGTCAAGACCATGAGCATCACCTGCGATCGCAGGGAACTGGTGAACTTCTCCACCGAGTACCTGTCGGCCAATCAGCGGATCCTCGCACCGCGTGACTCGACGATCATCGAGGCCGCCGACCTGTCCGGTAAGCGAGTGTGCGCCGTGAAGGGCACGACGTCGCTCAAGCGCAT